>NZ_MIJG01000011.1:0-815 GCF_001929405.1 Herbaspirillum camelliae | reverse complement strand
ATGGCAAAAGGCAAGTTTGAACGGACCAAGCCGCACGTGAACGTCGGCACCATCGGTCACGTTGACCACGGCAAGACCACCCTGACCGCTGCAATCGCAACCGTTCTGTCGAAGAAGTTCGGCGGCGAAGCGAAGGCCTACGACCAGATCGATGCAGCGCCTGAAGAAAAGGCCCGCGGCATCACCATCAACACCGCGCACGTCGAATACGAAACCGCGAACCGTCACTACGCGCACGTTGACTGCCCAGGCCACGCCGACTATGTGAAGAACATGATCACCGGCGCAGCCCAGATGGACGGCGCGATCCTGGTGTGCTCGGCCGCTGACGGCCCGATGCCCCAGACCCGCGAGCACATCCTGCTGTCGCGCCAGGTTGGCGTGCCTTACATCATCGTCTTCCTGAACAAGGCTGACATGGTGGACGACGCTGAACTGCTGGAACTGGTGGAAATGGAAGTCCGCGAACTGCTGTCGAAGTACGAGTTCCCTGGCGACGACCTGCCCATCGTGAAGGGTTCGGCCAAGCTGGCGCTGGAAGGCGACACCGGTCCCCTGGGCGAGCAAGCGATCATGGCCCTGGCCGAAGCGCTGGACACCTACATCCCGACCCCGGAACGTGCCGTTGACGGTACCTTCCTGATGCCGGTGGAAGACGTGTTCTCGATCTCCGGCCGTGGCACCGTGGTGACCGGTCGCGTTGAGCGCGGCATCATCAAGGTCGGCGAAGAAATCGAAATCGTCGGTATCGCTGACACCCAGAAGACCACCTGCACCGGCGTGGAAATGTTCCGCAAGCTGCTGGACCAAGGTCA
>NZ_MIJG01000010.1:0-1237 GCF_001929405.1 Herbaspirillum camelliae | reverse complement strand
TGATCTGCATCGACGAAATCGGACCGAACCTGGATTGAGTTTTTCGGCAAACTGTGCCTTAACGGAAAAGGAGGTTTGCCATGAAGAAAAAGCGTTTTTCAGTGGAGCAGATCGTGGCGGTGCTGAAGCAGGCGGAACTAGGAATGCCTGTTGCCGAAGTGATCCGCAACGTGGGTATTTCGGAACAGACGTTTTATCGCTGGAAGAAGCAATACGCCGGCTTGCAGTCGGATCAGGTCCGTGAGTTCAAGCAACTCCAAGAGGAAAACGCAAGGCTCAAAAAGCTGGTTGCGGAGCTGAGTCTGGATAAAGCGATCTTGCAGGATGTCGCTGCAAAAAAATGGCCCGGCCCGCGTTGAAGAATGAAGTAGTGGACTATATCGTCAGTCACTACGGCATTCAGATACGTCGGGCCTGCAGGTTGATGCAACATTTGCGCAGCAACTATTACTACCGCAGCGTCAGGGATCCGCAGTTGGCGCTGCGCCGGCGCATGCATGAAATTGCCGGCACCCGTGTGCGCTACGGTTATCGGCGCATCCATGTATTGTTGGGGCGAGAGGGTTGGCAGTTAGGGCGGCATCAAGCTTATCGGATCTACCGTGAAGAACAATTGCAGTTGCGTTCGAAGTTGCCCAAACGACGCAAGATGGTGGTGACGCGCCAGGCCAAGGTGCAGCCAAAACGCCCCAACGAGGCCTGGAGCATGGACTTTGTGGCCGATCAGCTATCAAACGGGGTGAAGTTCAGAACGTTGACGATCGTTGACGTGTTCAGCAAGGAATCATTGGCCATCGAGGTAGGGCAAAAGCTCAGAGGCGAACATGTGGTCGAGATGCTCAATCGCTTGGTGGCGCAACGCGGTGCACCGAAGTATGTATTTGTAGATAACGGAAGCGAATTCTCTGGGCGCTTGATGGACCTATGGGCTTACCACTACGGCGTGCGTATCGACTTTAGCCGCCTTGGAAAGCCAACCGACAATTGCCATATCGAGACGTTTAACGGATCATTCCGGGATGAATGCCTCAATGTGCATTGGTTCAGCTCCTTGGCAGAGGCCAAGGCGATCATTGAGGATTGGCGCAGGGACTACAATGAGAGCAGGCCTCACTCTGCTCTCAATGACATGACACCACTCGAATTCGCAAGTCGGGTAAGGGATTCAGGTCTGGAGCAAGAAATTTTAACGCCGAAAACTAACTCTTAAAATGGTCCGGCGTTCCGTAGCGGATCA
>NZ_MIJG01000009.1:0-1452 GCF_001929405.1 Herbaspirillum camelliae | reverse complement strand
GGTAGATTCAACCGGTCGTCGCAACACCAGATTGTTGAACAGATTTTAGATACTCGTCCAGTGCTTCGGCCGGTGTCTTCCAACCAAGCGTTTTTCGAGGTCTGGAGTTGAGTGTATTAGCAACGGCCTGGATCTCGCGAACGCTCCACCGAGACAAGTCGGTACCCTTTGGGAAGTATTGTCGCAAAAGACCGTTCGTATTTTCGTTTGTGCCACGCTGCCATGGACTGTACGGGTCGGCAAAAAATACCTTTACCCCGGATTCGACCGTGAAGCGGGCGTGATCAGATAGTTCTTTGCCACGATCCCAGGTCAATGATTGCCACAAAAGAGCAGGCATGTCAGCCACTGCATTTCTGAGCGCATTAGCCATCGTAACAGCTCCGTAGCCAGCCAGCGCAGGACCATTTTTCGTCCTTGGTATCAATCCGTAGCCTTCCTCGCGCGGTAGGTGGACGAGCATAGTGAATCGGCTTGATCGCTCGACCAGCGTCCCGATTGCAGACCGGTTCAGGCCAATGATCAGATCCCCTTCCCAATGCCCTGGTACGGCACGATCTTGGGCTTCTGCAGGACGGTTAGTGATCATTACATCCTCGCTAACGTGCGCCCAAACTTTGGCTTGTGCTCTAGCCCTCGGCACGCGCAACGCCCGACCAGTGCGCAGACAGCTAACTAGCTCTCGCTTAAGAGCTCCTCGACCCTGGATATAAAGTGCTTGGTAAATGGCTTCGTGAGAGATTCGCATGGACTTGTCATTCGGAAAGTCGATTTGCAGCCGGTTGGAAATCTGCTCAGGCGACCAACCATTGACCCATTTACGGTCACCGCGATGCGGCTTGTTTCTGCCTATGAACGGCGCTTGCCGAGGACCAGAAACGTCACGGCCATCAGCACCGCGAACCTTGCCCTCCAGACGGTCTTGGACGTAATCGTGCAACCGTGGATTAGTTACTAGCTTCGAAGGCTTGGGTCTCTTTGCGACGAGTTCAGTCTTCCACTGCGCCACCGACGCTCGATACTCAAGTCGACCAGCACGAGTTGCAACGTTGCGTTTCAGCTCC
The DNA here is from genome assembly GCF_001929405.1 of Herbaspirillum camelliae. NCBI lineage: Bacteria > Pseudomonadati > Pseudomonadota > Betaproteobacteria > Burkholderiales > Oxalobacteraceae > Herbaspirillum > Herbaspirillum camelliae. Next base: position 388 of record NZ_MIJG01000009.1, on the reverse strand, counting down.
CGGGAAACCGTCGACGCGCTGCGCCCAATACGGCGAGCAATCGCTCTTACTCCGATGCCTTGGCACGAAAGAAGTCCGATCTCTTCTCGCTCTGAAAACGACAAGTATCTCCCGGATAACGGGCTTAACATAGAAAGTGGCATACCACCATTGTGACGGAACCAACGCGTCCCTACTGCCGGTGACACACCGACCGCCTCAGCAGCCTTCTCACTCGTAATACCTGTTGCGATTTGCTCCCAGAATCGCCGCTCGGTGTCCCGGCGATGCGACGGCGCACCTGGTGATCGCATCGCCCCTCGCCCCGTCAACTTGTACATCCATCCCACTGGTCGTCCCATAAACACCTCTTTGATTAAAGGTGTTGCGACCACCGATTGAATCTGCC
>NZ_KV880769.1:3708030-6076317 GCF_001929405.1 Herbaspirillum camelliae | reverse complement strand
CCTTTTCCGTTAAGGCACAGTTTGCCGAAAAACTCAATCCAGGTTCGGTCCGATTTCGTCGATGCAGATCAGCCGACATTTGCGTCTTTGTTTCCATCTCTGTGCATCGCTGGCATTTCACTGCCTTAGTTTACGCACAGGCGAGATTCCCACTGCGATTCGCCAAGCATGTCAGTGACTCGCATCGGTATTAGTGTTTTCGCATCGGATCGGCCGGAAACCCTTATCCCGAGGCGTCTCTAGAAGTCGAATAGTTAGACTTATACACAACCCCGAGACACGCCCACGCCAGCATTTAATTTATGCACAGGCGAAAATCCAATTCATCAAAGCGACCGGTCAGCTATGCCGCGGAAAATCCAGACAATAAAAAAGCCGGCAAAGCCGGCTTCTTCATTTTCGCTGCTTCAAGGTTCTGTCATCAGAACTTGTAGGCCACACGCGCCACAGCAAAGTTCACGCCGCCGTTAGGCTGCTTGATGCCGCCGTTGGAGAAGTGTTGCAGGCGGATGCCCAGGTCCAGGCCATTGCTGAACACATAGCCAGCACCGATGTGGTCGCCGAACTGGAAGGCGGTGGACAGCACCTTGTCGTTATTGCGGTAGAGCTTGGAGAAGAGGTGCACGCCGATGCCAGCTTCACCGTAGAAACCCTTGCCGTCATCGCGCTGGAAGCGCAGCACCGGGGTCAGGCCCAGGTCGACCAGGTTGCCGCTGTCATTGGTGTTGTTGTAGTGGTTCATGCGCCAGTTGGCCAGCGAGAGATCCCAGTAGCCGCCGATATGGGTGCCGTTGGATTGCCAGAAATTCCAGTTCGGACCCCAGTTGAACTGGGCGCCCAGACGGACCAGCTGGGTGCTGTTGCCAGTGCCGTACTCCAGCGACATGCCGTCGATGGCGTAGCTCGGGGATTGGATCGCAATGGCAGCCACACCAGCGAATGCGATCTTGGCGACCAGGCTCTTCAGTTTAGTCATGGATTGTCTTTCAACGCGTAAATAGTTTTGAAGGATATCTTTGCAGGGATTCCGTGCGAATCTTGATGTCCGCGATAGCGCGCTATTTTCTCACAATCGTACAGAATGCATACTCGCGTGTCCGATTTTGGCGTCATCGAAGTCATTGCCTGCAACAAGGTCCGGTCCGTTATGGGCGATAGCTGTATTCCAGCTGTCCCGGCACGTCCACCCGTACCGCCAGCAGGCACCCCGACTCGGGATACTGCGCCAGTTCGGCCGGGCTGCGGCCATTGCGACCGGTGGTGATGTAGAGCGTGCGCAAGTCATCACCGCCAAAGGCCACCATGGTCGGACAACGCGCCGGCAGCCGGATTTCCTGGAGGATCTCGCCCTGCACCGACAGCCGCAAGACCCGACCGCCCTCGAACATCGCACACCAGTACGCGCCTTCGCTGTCTACGGCAGCGCCATCGGGGCGACCGCCATAGTCGGGCGCACTCTTGTCACTGTCGAATTGGCGCAGCAGGCGGCAATTGCTGGTCGCGCCCGTGGCCAGGTCGTAATCGTAGAGGTTGATGCGGTGCGCCGGCGTATTGGCGTGATACATCAGCCGCTGGTCGGGGCTGAACGCCAAGCCGTTGGAGGTCACCACCGCATGATGGGCATCGCGCAAGGCATTGCGTTCGAAGCAATACAGCGTGCCGCCGTCGCGGTCACGCGGTTCGTAGATGGTCCCGCACCAGAAACGGCCCGAGGCATCGCAGCGCCCATCGTTGAAGCGGATGCGGCTGCTGTCGTAGGGGGCGGCCAGCAGCGGCGTGAGCGCGCCGGTATCGGTATTGAGATGGAACATCCCCGTGCGGATCGCTACCACCAGCCCGCCTTGGGCGTGGCGGACGATGCTGCCAGGTTCCTCCGGCAGATCCCAGCGCTTGTGCTGGCCGCTCTCGGGATGGAGCCGATGCACTGCCTTGCCGGGAATGTCGATCCAGTACAAGGCAGCCTCTTGCGCATGCCATAGCGGAGATTCGCCCAGCAGCATCGGTTCAGGGAAGGCGACGGTGACAGCGGCGGCAGAAGGGGAGGGAACGGACATGGGCAGCAACCTGGTCGGAAGGAAAGCACCTATTATGCCGCTCCCCCGTTGATTGATAAACCTGAGCAGCCTGTCGCAGATATATCGGCCAAACAAAGACGGCATGCCGAAGCATGCCGTCCACTGTGGCTGCCGATGAGCTTAGTTGGACCAGCCGCCGTCGATCATGTGGATGGAACCCGTGGTGAAGTTGGACTCGTCGGAGGCCAGGTAAAGCGCCAGCGCCGCCACTTCCTCGGCCTTGCCGATGCGCCCCATCGGTTGACGGCCGACGAAGGCGGCGCGCACTTCCTCTTCGCTCTTGCCGGTTTCCTTGGCCTGGGTGCTGATGCGCTGGTTCAGCGAGGGCGATTCGATGGTGCCCGGGCAGATGGCGTTGCAACGGATGCCTTGCGCCACGAAGTCCGCCGCCACCGATTTGGTCAGCCCGACCACCGCCGCCTTGGATGCGCCATAGGCAAAGCGATTGGCCACGCCCTTCACGCTCGAGGCCGCCGAAGCGATGTTGACGATGGAACCCGCCTTCTTGGCCAGCATGCCCGGCAGTACCGCGCGGATGGTGTGGAACATGGCCTTGGCATTGAGGTTGAAGGAAAAGTCCCAGGCCTTGTCGTCGCATTCCAGGATGTTGCCCGCTGCCACGTAGCCGGCGCAGTTGAACAGCACATCGATGGTCCCGATCTTGGCCACCAGCGCCTTGATGGCGGCGTCATCGGTGACGTCCAGCAGATGGGTTTCCACTCCGGCGATGCCAGCCAATTCGTCCAGGTGGGGCTTGCTGATGTCGGTAGCGATCACGCGCGCACCTTCGCGCGCAAACAGTTCGGTGGAGGCGCGGCCAATGCCTTGGGCCGCAGCGGTGATGAGGACAGTCTTGCCGGCGAGGCGGCCAGTGGATGCTGACATGCTTGTTCCTTTGCGGTTAAACGAGTTTGCGGTTGGCCAGATTCTTGAACAGCGCCGTGAGGCCGAAAGTCCACGGCGCCGTCTGATCGCTGAAGTTCACCGTGTTGACCAGCGCGCCCAGCTTGGGCGTGGAGATCGTGACAATGTCCGCCACCTGGTGGGTGAAGCCCTGGCCGGGACCGAAACGGTCCTGGGTCGGTGCGAACATGGTGCCCAGAAACAGCACCAGTCCATCCGGATACTGGTGGTTGGGCCCGATCGCATGTTCCACCAGTTGCAGCGGATCCCGGCTGATCATGGACATGGAGCTGCTGCCCTTGAGCGTGAAGCCTTCCGTACCATCGACCCGCATTGTAAGTTCGGCGCGGCGCACATCGTCAATTGAAAAGTTTGCGTCGAACAGGCGAATGAAAGGCCCGACGGCGCAGGACGCATTGTTGTCCTTGGCCTTGCCCAGCAGCAGGGCGCTGCGGCCTTCGAAGTCGCGCAGGTTGACGTCGTTGCCCAGCGTCGCGCCCACCACCTTGCCGCGGCTGTTGATGGCCAGCACGATTTCCGGTTCCGGATTGTTCCAGGCTGACTTCGGATGGATGCCGACTTCATCGCCCAGGCCCACCGAGGACATCGGTTGCGCCTTGGTAAAGATTTCCGCATCCGGGCCGATGCCCACTTCCAGGTATTGCGACCACACGCCCTGTTCCAGCAGCACTTCCTTCAGGCGCGCGGCCTCGGGCGAGCCTGGCACCACGCTGGAGAGGTTGTCGCCGATGACGGCGGTGATGGCCTTGCGCACCGACTCGGCCTTGGCGGCGTCGCCACGCGCCTGTTCCTCGATCACGCGTTCCAGCATGCTGGCCACGAAGGTCACGCCGCTGGCCTTGACCGCCTGCAGGTCGATAGGCGCCAGCAGCCAGGGGCGCGAGGTATCGCGGCGGACGGCGTCGGCATTGTCCAGCAGCTCTTGCAGCGTGGCAATGCGCGTCATGTTGGTGGCTGCGCGCACGGCGGCCGCAGGATTGTCCAGCTCCAGCAATTCGCTGGAGGTGGCGGCGATGAGGGTGAGGTCATAGGCGCCATCGGCATCGATCCTGACCAGCACCGGGCCCACGCCCGGTTGCCAGATGCGGCCGATCAGCGTGGCCTGGGCGTGGTCTTCAGGCAGATGCGCCTGGAGCGAAAAGGTATGTGCCATGTTCTAGATTCCTTATGTGGGAGGCGGCCCGGACTACACGGGAAGCGGGTATCGCCACGATGGTTCTGTTCTGCAGGGGGAAGACGGATAAGACGGATAAGGCGGATAAACAGTAGCCCAGCCGCAGCCGGGCCCCGATGATCTGGATCAGGTCAGCTCAGGTATAGACACCGATATGCCACGGCACGAACTCGTCCTGGCCATAGCCATGCAGTTCGCTCTTGGTCTTCTTGCCCGAGGCGGTGTCGAGGATCATCTGGAAGAAGCGTTCGCCGATCTCCTGCGGCGTGACGTTCCCGTCGGCAATTTCGCCGCAGTTGATGTCCATGTCTTCTTCCTGGCGTTGCCACAATGCCGTATTGGTCGCCAGCTTGAGCGAAGGCGCCGGTGCGCAGCCATAGGCCGAACCACGGCCAGTGGTGAAGCAGATCATGTTGGCGCCGCCCGCGACCTGGCCGGTGGCGGAGATCGGATCGTAGCCCGGGGTATCCATGAAGACGAAGCCGCGCGCAGTGACCGCCTCGGCATACTTGTAGACATCCACCAGGTTGGTCGTGCCGCCCTTGGCGACCGCACCCAGCGACTTTTCCAGGATGGTGGTCAAGCCACCAGCCTTGTTGCCGGCGGACGGGTTGTTGTTCATCTCGGCGTCGTTCTTGGCGCAATACTCTTCCCACCAGGCGATGCGCGCCAGCAGCTTCTCGCCCACTTCCGGCGAGACCGCGCGGCGGGTCAGCAGGTGTTCGGCGCCATAGATCTCGGGCGTCTCGGAAAGGATGGCCGTGCCGCCATGGCGCACCAGCAAGTCCACCGCCGCGCCCAGCGCCGGGTTGGCGGTGATGCCCGAATAGCCATCGGAACCGCCGCACTGCAGGCCCAGGGTCAGGTGCTTGGCCGATACCGGTTCGCGCTTGATGTCATTGGCCTTGGGCAGCATCTTCTTGATCTTTTCGATCCCCAGCGCCACGGTCTTGGCGGTGCCGCCGGTGCCCTGGATGGTGAAGGTGTGGAAGTATTCGCCTTCCTTCAGGTTGTGGCTTTCCATCAGGCCCGAGATCTGGTTGGTCTCGCAGCCCAGGCCCACCACCAGCACGGCGGCGAAGTTGGGATGGGTGGCGTAGCCGGCCAGGGTGCGGCGCAGGATCTGCAGCGGCTCGCCCTGCGAATCCGTCGCGCAGCCCTGGCCGTGGGTCAGCGCCACCACGCCGTCGATGTTGGGATAATCGGCCAGCACTTCCGGATGGATGTCACGACGGAAATAGTCGGCGATGGCGCGTGCGGCCGTGGCCGAGCAGTTCACCGAGGTCAGCACACCGATGTAGTTGCGCGTGGCCACGCGGCCATCCGGACGCACGATGCCCATGAAGGTGGCCGGCTGGGCGACGAAATCGACCGGCTTCACGTCCGCGCCGAAATGGTGTTCACGCGAGAACTCGGCCATGGCCAGGTTGTGCGTGTGGACGTGCTGGCCCGGCGCGATGTCCTGGCTGGCCGTGCCGATGATCTGGCCATAGCGCTTGACCGGCTCGCCAGCGGTGATGGCGCGGGTGGCCATCTTGTGGCCGGCGGGGATGAGGCCCTGGACCTTGAGGCCGCCTTCGTCCTGCAGCACGGTGCCGGAAATGAGCTGCTGGCGGGCGATGACGACATCATCGACCGGGTTCAGGCGGATGACGGGAGAGTGTGCTTTCATGTTGAGCTCGGTGAGAACGTGGGTGCTACGGGCTGGCCGCAGACGCGGCGGGCGCATGCCGCACCCGGTGGGGCGCGGCATGCCGGAAATTACTTGGCGGCGAACTGCGCCAGGTCAGGCATGGGGCTGCCGACCCATTGCTGGTAGATGCCGGGCAGCTTGCCGTTCTTCAGGTTGGCGGTGATCCATTCGTTGAGCCACTTCTCCAGTGCCGGCTCGCCCTTGCGCAGGCCGATGGCATAGGGAATGTCCTTGATGGCGAACTTGGTTTCCAGGTTCTTGGACGGGTTCTGCTTGGCAATGGCCGAGGCCAGCGAATTGGGTGTACACAATGCATCGACCTGGCCCGAGATGATGGCCGCGGTCACGGTGGCATCGTCATCGAAGCGCACGATGTTGGTTCCCTTGGGCGCGATCGGGGTCAGCAGGGAATCCTGCATGTTGCCGCGGACCACCGCGACGCGCTTGCCGACCAGGTCGTTGAGGCTCTTGATGTTTTCACCCTTGGGGGCGGCCACCACGAATTGCGATGCGCCATACGGCTGGGTGAAGGCCACCACCTTCTGGCGTTCCGGTGTGATCGAGAAGGACGAGATCACCATGTCGGCCTTGCCGGTCATCAGGAAGGGGATGCGGTTGGGGCCGGTGACCTGCACGATCTCCAGTTCCACGCCCAGGTCCTTGGCCAGCAGGCGCGCGGTTTCCACATCCGAGCCCTGCGGTTCCAGCTTGGCGTTGGTCATGCCGAAGGGCGGCGCGCCCAGGTCGATGGCGACCAGTACCTTCTTGCGCGCCTTGATGTCGGCCAGTGCATCGGCATGCGCGGCCTGGGCGAAACAAGCCAGGCCTAGCACGACAGCGGCGGCTTTTCTGGTGAAGCTGAGCAGTTTATTCATTGAAGTCTCCTGAGTGGTTGTGTGCTGCTGAAAACAAGTGACATGCGAACCGGATTCACAGATCGCTGGATACGAACTTCTGCAATTCGGCCGTCTTCGGATGACTGAACAGTTCATCCGGCGGCCCGATCTCCCACACCTGGCCCTGGTGCATGAACACCAGCACATCGGCCAGCTTGCGGGCAAAGGCCATCTCGTGCGTGACCAGCACCATGGTCATGCCGCCACGGGCCAGGTCTTCCATGACCTTCAGCACTTCGGCGGTCAGTTCCGGGTCCAGCGCCGAGGTCACTTCATCGAAGAGCATCAGTTCCGGCGCCATTGCCAGCGAACGGGCAATGGCCACGCGCTGCGCCTGGCCCCCCGACAGCTGCTCGGGATAGGCGTCCTTCTTGTTCTCCAGGCCGACCAGTTGCAAGACCTTGTGGGCGATGGTCTTGGCTTCCTCGCTCGACATCTTCTTGATGGTGGTCAGCGCCAGCGTGATGTTGCGTTCCACCGTCAGGTGCGGGAACAGGTTGTAGCTTTGGAAGACGATGCCGACCTGCTTACGCAATTCGCGCAGGTTCAGCTTGTCCGGATGATGGATGTCATGGCCGCATACATGGATGTTGCCGCCATCGACTTTCTCCAGACCGTTCAGGCAGCGCAGCAGCGTGCTCTTGCCCGAGCCGCTCTTGCCGATGATGGCCACCATCTGGCCCTTCTGCACATCCAGCGACACGCCGTTCAACACCTTGTTGCTGCCGAAGCTCTTGTGCAGATCCTTGATCTTAACGATGGCTGACATTCAATTTCCTTTCAAAGTGCTTGGACAGCGCCGACAGCGGGAAGCACAGGCAAAAATAGATGAGTGCGACACAGCCGAACACGGTGAACGGCTGGAAGGTCGAGTTGTTGATGATCTGGCCGGCGCGCGAGAGATCGACGAAGCCGATCACCGAGGCCAGCGAGGTGTTCTTGACGATCTGCACCATGAAACCCACGGTAGGCGGCGTGGCGATCTTGACCGCCTGCGGGAGGATCACCTTGGTGAGCTGCTCGAAGCGGTTGAAGCCCAGGCATTCCGAGGCTTCCCACTGGGTCTTGGGCACCGCCTGGATGCAGCCGCGCCAGATCTCGCCGAGGAAGGCGGCGCAGTAGATCGCAAAGGAAATGCCGGCCGCCACCAGCGGGGTGAGCTTGAAGCCGGCGATGGCCAGTCCGAAGTAGGCCACGAACAGGATCACCAGCAGCGGAATGCCCTGCACGACCTGGATATAGCCGCTGGCAATGCCGCGCAGCACGGCATTGGGCGAGACCCGCCACAAGGCGATCACGAAGCCGGCCACACCGCCGAAGACGAAGGCCACCAGCGACAGCACCGCGGTCCAGACGGCTGCTTGCAGCAGGTACTCCACATGCAGGAAACTGAATGCATTCATCGCGGCTCCTTACAGGTTGGTGCCAAGCTTGCGCTTGCGCACGAAGGCGATCTGGCTGATTGCCCAGAACGCGCCACGGAACAGGAAGGACAGCACCAGGTAGGCCACCGCGATGACGGCATACACCTCGAAGCTGCGGAAGGTTTCCGACTGCACCAGGTTGGCGGTGGCGGTCAGCTCTTCGGCAGAAATCTGCGAGGTGATGCTGGAGGCCAGCATGAGCAGGATGAACTGGCTGGTCAGCGAGGGATAGACGCGCTCCACCGCCGGCAGCAACACCACATGCCAGTAGACGTGGAAGCGCGACATGCCCAGGCATTCCGCCGCCTCGATCTGGCCGGGATGGATGGAGTTGATGCCGGCACGCATGATCTCGGTGGTATAGGCGCCGACGTTGACGGTCAGCGCAATGACCGCTGCGGTCTCTGCCGAAAGCTTCCAGCCGATGCTGGCCAGGCCGAAGAACACCAGGAACACCTGTACCAGCAGCGGCGTATTGCGGATGATCTCGACATAGGCCAGCACCAGGCCGCGCACCAGCGCCAGCCGGCTCTTGCCGGCAATCGCACAGAGCGTACCGACCACGAAGCCCAGCACGATGGACAGCGCCGAGAGCTGTATCGTCAGCCAGGCGCCCATCAGCAGGCGATCCCAGTTGGCGAACACGCTCATGAAATCGAAGGTGTAATTCATCGGCGCTCCGGTGATCCAGAGCAGGGGGAGGGGTGGTGCATCAGCATGAGGGTGGTCTCCTTTGCAGTTTTCCTGGGGGCGGCCTCTTGTTGAGCGACCGTGAGGTCAGGGCCTTGGCATGATTGCCTGGGTGGTGTGCGCCCTGCGGCGCGCCTGGGTCGGGTTACAGCGGCTTGACGCCACCCGGCCGGAATGCCGACTTCACATGCGCGATGCCATTGACCAGCGGCGCGCCGAAGTCGGGAATGCTGATCTCGATGCTGTCGCCATCCTCGGTGCGCACGCTGTAGGCGAAGGACAGGTTGGCCGCGCCCATGTAATGCACATGCACATCGCCGGCATGCAGCAGATGCGAATACTTGAAGTAGTGGTATTCGAGGTTCTCGATGCTGTGGCACATGTTGTCGGGACCGGTCAGGAATTCCTGTTCCCAGATCACGCGGCCATTGCGGCGGATACGGGTCATGCCCACCAGGTGCGCCGGCGGCAGGCCCACCAGCAGCTCCGGGCCGAAGGAACAGTGGCGCAGCTTGGAGTGGCCCTGGTAGAGGTAATTGCGGCGCTCCATGACGTGGTCCGAGAATTCGTTGCCGATGGCAAAACCGAGCCGGCGCGGACAGCCTTCGTCATCGATCAGGTAGAGCCCGACGATTTCCGGCTCCTCGCCGCCATCGAGCGCAAAGTCCGGACGCGGCAGGGCGGCGCCGGGGGCGACGATGCTGCTGCCATCCCCCTTGTAGAACCATTCCGGCTGCACGCCCGTCTCGCCCGCAGCGGGGCGGCCGCCGGCGATGCCCCATTCGATCATCAGTTGCGTATCGGTCTTGTCGAGCTCGTCGCCTTCGATCCGGCGATGCATCTTGTCGCGCGTGGTGGCGCTGTCCAGGTGGGTGGTGCCGGCGCCGGAGATGCGGCAATGGGCCGGATCGGGATGGTCCAGCGGCGCCAGGACGCGGCCCTCGGCCAGGATGGCGGCGTAGTCCTCGCAGCGGTCGGTGTTGAGTAGTTGCGCCTGGCGTTCCAGTCCAGTGCTGCGTTGCAATGCCAGCAGCGCCAGCTCGCGCATGGTGGACACCTGATCCAGCGCCTGGATCTGGCCGCCGTTGACGATGCCTACGCGGCGCTCTGCTGCGCGGTCGCGGTATTGAATCAGCCTCACCGGGTCTCCTTGTCAGTCCGCCATGTCGGTTCTGGTCAGCCAGGCAGGCGGGTAGCAGGCGATGGACATTCGCAGGCGGCAGGAATGCCGGTGCGCGCTTGTCATCGATCCTGCCAATGTCTCCTGAGCTTTTTTCACGCATCGCCTTGGCAGGTCGATAGATGCGCTAGCATTGTGGTTTTTCCGGACTGACTATAAGAGGCTAGTGCAGCGATGTCTAATGAGCTTAATTCATCGGGTGATAACCGACTCGGCGAGGGCGCCAGCGAGCTGCCTTCGGTGGGGTCCATCGTCAGCCGCCTGCGGTTTCGCCAGGTGGCCTTGCTGACGGCGCTCGATGAGCAGGGCTCGCTGCACAAGGCCGCCGAGGTCATGCACATGACCCAGCCGGCGGCCACCAAGGCCTTGCATGAAATGGAAGATGCGCTGGGGGTCACGCTGTTCGACCGCTCCCCGCGCGGGATCGAGGCCACCGAGCTGGGGCGCTGCGTGATCCGCTATGCGCGCCTGATCCAGAGCGACGTGGCCAACCTGCGCGATGAATTGCAGAACATGATCAGCGGTCGCGGTGGCCGTCTGGCCATTGGTACCATCATGGGAGCAGCGCCCTTCGTCACCCGCGCGCTCTCGCGCCTGCGCGAGATCCAGCCGGAAGTCTCCATCGAGATCAGCGAAGACACCAGCGCACGCCAGCTGCTGCTGCTGGACCAGGGCCGCATCGACCTGATGATAGGGCGTTCCTCGGTCAGCTCCCAGCCCAACCTCTATCATTACGAAATGCTGCGCGGCGAGCCCATGTGCATCGTCAGCGGCATCGACCATCCCCTGGCCACCGCCCAGAAGGTGCGCCTGCAGGAACTGGCCGAGGCCTCCTGGATCCTCTATTCGAGCAACATGCCCATGCGCATCTGGATCGAGCACGAGTTCAAGCTGGAGGGCGTGAAGGTGCCCGGCAACGTGATCGAGACCGCCTCCCCCTTCGTCACCATCACCCTGCTGGCGCAATCGAACATGGTGGCGGTCATGCCGCTGGACATCGCCCACTTCTTCGCAGCCAAGCAGATGCTGGGCATCCTGCCGGTGAACCTGAAGACCCGCATCGAGCACTACGGCATCGTCACCCGCAAGAACACCACGCTGTCTTCGCTGGCCAAGATGTTCATCCAGATCCTGCGCCAGCAAAACTGAGCGGGCCTTGCCTTGCATGGCCATGCGCTGAGCTGTTGCTTCCTGACGTTTTTTTGCAGTCTGGGGTTTTCCCCGATGTCGTAGCGCGGTGTTTTCCTGTTAGCCTTCGTCTGCGGTCGGGGTGGCCGCGCTATCTCCGATTGCTCTTCATGACTCTGCGTTTCCCGCGTGGCCTTGTGCGTCACGCTGCCTTGCCTGTTCCTGCTTTTCCCTTCTCGCGTCGCCTCCTCGGTGCGGCCTGCCTGGCCGGCGCAGCCTTGCTGGCGGGATGCTCGGCACAGCAGCCGGCGCCGCTGGATGCCAGCGCCAAGCAGGCCAAGCAGGCTAGGCTGGACCAGGCCTTGGCGCTGTTCTCCAGCAATCCCGCCGGGGGCCTGCCAGCGGGCTGGGAGCCGCTGACCTTCACGCGCAAGAAGATCCCCACCGAATACCAGTTGATCGACGACAATGGCCGCAGCGTCCTGCACGCCCGGGCGGATCGCGCCTCCTCGGGATTGCGTCATCCGGTCGATATCGACATCAACAAGAAACCCTGGCTGAGCTGGAGCTGGAAGACGGCCGGCCTGATCCCCACGGCCGACCTGCGTTATCGCGAGACCGATGATTCACCGGTACGCATCGTGCTGGCCTTCGATGGCGACCATGACAAGCTCTCGCTGATGGACACCATCCTCTTCGACACGGCCAAGCTGCTGACCGGCCATGAATTGCCCTATGCTACGCTGATGTATGTCTGGGACAGCAAGGCCGAGGTCGGCACCGTGATCGCCAATGGCCGCACCGGCCGCATCCAGATGATGGTGGCCGAAAGCGGCCCGGCCCATGTGGGACAGTGGCGACGCTACCAGCGCAACGTCGCCGAGGACTACGAACGCATCTTTGGCGAAAAGCCCGGCCGCCTCGTCGGCGTGGGCGTGCTCACCGATACCGACAACACCAGCCAGAAGATGGAAGCCTGGTATGGCGACATCCGCCTCATGCGCGACCCCGACCACAGCATGCCGGCACAGTGATGTCCGCCTGACAACGAAATAGCCACAGGCAAAAGCTGAAAGGCCTGCCGACAGCGTATGTCGGCAGGCCTTTGTTGTCTCGCAGTCATGCAGCCTTCGGTTGCGCCGAGCGATCAGACTCCGCGCCACCAGGCGGCCACATGGCCCCAGAAGCCCCTGGGACCTTCGTCGAAGAGCCAGGGTTTTTCGCGCTTGAGCTTTTCCATCATGTCCTGTTCGGCCTTTTCGGACACATTGCCGTAGGCCCGTCCCAGTTTGAGCAGGGTGCGCATCGCGCCCAGTTTCTCGCGCGCCACCATGCCCGAGGCGTGTTCGATGGCGATATGGGTCTCGCGCAGTTCCTGCACCATGGCGTGGGCCAGTTGCGAGGCCGGCGTCTTGAGGCGTTCCTGCACCACCGCGATGCTGGTGGCCGAGGCCTTGATCTGCGCGGCCAGCACATCGATCTGGCTTTCGTCCCCCTTGGCCTGCTTGATGATGGCCATGGCCCAGGCCTTTGAGGCGGCCACCAGCTCATCGTTGCCCCAGTCGTGACGCACTGCGATCCAGAAGCCGTAGTTGGCGGCCTGCTCGATGAGGATCTGAACCACGTCCGGAAAGTCCTTGTCCATGGCCCGGCGCGCCCAGGCATACTGGCCCGAGAGCATCAGGTGCTGCACGGCCTCTTCGGTGAGGAAATTGTTGTTCTCGGAAAGCTTGGCCAGCAGGTAGTTGTCGAAGGAGGGCTTCACGAAGCCCGAGTCGATCTTGGTGGAGAAGCGGACGAAGTTCTGGTAATCGCGCTCCAGCGAATCGTAGATTTCGTCCTTGAGGATGAGTTTGATCTGTTTCATGAGGCTTTCCCTCGGCCCGTAGCCGATGTTGTCGTTCCGGCATCGGATGGCCGGAATGCTGCTGTCTGGTCGATGCGTGATGCCATCGGGAAACTTGTTAACGGCGTGCGGACCGGGAAACTTTATGCCTGATCAGCTCGCCAGGACGGCCAGCAGCGCCAGCAGGGCGGGCAGGCCCTGGACATAGAGAATGGTGCGCTTGGCGGTGAGGCCGCCATAGATGCCGGCCACCAGCACGCAAGCGAGGAAGAACAACTGTACCGAACGGTCGCCGGTGCTCAGGCTCCAGAACAGCCCGGCGGCCAGGAAGCCGTTGTAGAGCCCCTGGTTGGCGGCCAGCACACGGCTGCTTTCGGCGGCTTGGCGTGATTGGCCGAAGGCCTTCAGGCCCAGGGGTTTGGTCCACAGGAACATTTCCAGGATCAGGATCCAGACGTGTTCCAGGGCTACTAGCAGGATCAGGAGGGTGGCGAGCGTGTGCAAGGTTTCTTCCTTTTTTGTCGTTGTGTATCGTCGTTGCGCACAGGGACCGGCGCCCCTTGCGCCGCAGTGCTCCCCGGATCATGCCCTAAAGCGCCAGCCGCGCCAATGGCGGCTTTACTTCGCGGCCCACTGCGCGCTGTGCAATTTCGTTCAATACAGCGTTCCTGTGCCTGTCTAGCATGCGCTTTTTTCACAGCGCACATCTGCACAGGAGGCCCCTCCATGTTTTCTTCCGAATTCCTGCTTCTTGCCAGCGCCCATCTGCTGGCGCTGGCCAGTCCTGGTCCCGATTTCCTGCTGCTGGTGCGCGGCGCGCTGCGCCATGGACGCGGCTATGGCCTGGCCGCCAGCGCTGGCATCGCTGCGGCCAACGGGCTGTATATCGCGCTGGCCATCGCCGGCTTCAGCCTGCTGCAGCACAGCCCGGCCCTGCTGGTGGCCATGCAATGGCTGGCCAGTCTCTATCTGGCCTGGCTGGGATGGATGTTCATGCGCGCCAGCCTCGAACCAGCGCCATGGCCCGGGTCGGCGGGGCGTCAGGCCGCAGCGGCCTGGCGTGGTGTCGGCGCGGGCTTCCTGTCGGCCTTGCTCAATCCCAAGAATGGCCTGTTCTATTTCGGCCTGTTCACGCTCATGGTGGAGGCCCATACCGGCCTCGCGCGCAAGCTCTTCTATGGGGTGTGGATGTTCGGCGCGGTGCTGGCCTGGGATGCGGGACTGGTCTGCCTGATGGCGCAGCCGCGGGTGGTGGCGCTGCTGGGGCGGGCTCTGCCGATGGTGGAGCGCGTGGCAGGGCTCCTGCTGATGGTGGCGGCAGCGGCGCTGGCCGTCACGCGCAGCGCCTGAATGCTCAACGGCGCGTGTATTGCAGCGGCGTGGCTGCGACCCGTGACTTGAAGGCGCGATGGAAATGGCTTTGATCGGCAAAGCCGGTGTCATAGGCGGCGTCGGCCGCACTGGCGCCCTGTTGCAAGAGGGTGCGGGCCTGACGGATCTTCATGTCCAATTGCAGGGCGTGCGGGGTCATGCCATAGCGGCGACGGAACTGGCGGATCAACTGGTAACGGCCCATGCCGGCCACCTCGGCCAGTTCGTCCAGGCTCACGCTGCGACGGCAATGCTGCTGCAGATGCGCGTAGGCGCGTCCGAGGCCGTGGGCGTCTTCGCTGAGGGGCGCGGCGTCGTGTGCGCAGGCTTCGGCGCACAAGAGCATGATTTCCTGCAGGCAGGTGATGACCTCGGCCACACGTTCGCTGGCCTTGTGATCCAGCGCCAGCGTCATGCGGTCGAGCAGTTGCACCGCCTGCGGCGAACGCAGTATCTGCGAGCGCATGCGTTCGGGCAGGCCGCGGGTGGCCGGGGTTTCGGCCAGCAGCGCGGACAGCCAGGCGTGGTCGATGTGGAACATGCGATAGCTCCAGCATTGCAGGTCGGCCGGGTTGCAGCAATGGACGTCGCCGGCGCGCACCAGCACCACGTCGCCGGGCGCGATGGGCTGGCTGTGCTCGGCCAGCGCAAAGATGCTGTGGCCGGCGTCGACGATGCCGATGGAAAAACTGTCATGCGTATGCGGGGCATAGCAGGACAGGCTGCCGGTGGCGCGGCGTCCTTCGAGAAAGGGCAGGGCGGGGTCGCGCCAGAAGTGCTGGAGGGCGGGCATGGTGTGGGTCTGCGCGGGAGTCGTGATGAGGCATTTTAAGATAAAGTAGCTGCTGTGCCGTTGTCGGCTTGTATCGCTGGTCCTCTGTACCTCCGACCTCCGGTCTTTTTGTCCTGTAGTCCTTTAGTTCTGTAGTCCTGCATTCCCGCATTCATCCTTTTCCTCTCGCCGATCCTGCCATGACCACCACCATCGTCCGCGCCGCTTGTCCTCACGATTGTCCCGATACCTGCGCCTTGCTGGTGACCGTCAAGGACGGCGTGGCCACCGAGGTGCGCGGCGATCCGGCGCACCCGCCCACTGCCGGCGTGCTCTGCACCAAGGTCTCGCGATACGCCGAACGTACTTACCACCCGGATCGCCTGCTGCACCCGATGCGTCGCGTGGGCAAGAAGGGCGAGGGCAAGTTCGAGCGCATCAGCTGGGACGAGGCCATCGCCACCATCGCCCAGCGCCTGGGCCAGATCGCACTGCGCGATCCGCAGGCCATCCTGCCCTACAGCTATGCCGGCACCATGGGCCAGGTGCAGGGCGAATCGATGGCCGGACGATTCTTCCACCGCCTCGGCGCCTCGCAGCTGGAACGCACCATCTGCGCCTCGGCCGGCGGCGCGGGCTATCGCTACACCATCGGCGCACGCATCGGGGCGGACCTGGAACAGGTCGATCATGCCAAGCTGATCCTGATCTGGGGTGGCAATCCTATCGCCTCCAACCTGCACTTCTGGACCCGCGTGCAAACCGCCAAGCGCAATGGCGCCCGCCTGATCGCCATCGATCCCTATCGCTCGTTGACCGCCGAGAAGTGCCATCAGCACATCGCCCTCTTGCCCGGCACCGATGCGGCGCTGGCGCTGGGGATGATGCATGTGCTCATCAGCGAAGACCTGCTGGACCATGACTACATCGTCCGCCATACCCTGGGCTTTGAGCAGTTGCGCGAGCGCGTGGCCGAGTGGACGCCGGCGCGCACCGCCGAGGTGTGCGGCATCAGCGCCGAGGAAGTGCTGAACCTGGCGCGTGAATATGGCCGAGTGGCGCTGGCCGGAGAGGGCGCCTTCATCCGCGCCAATTATGGATTGCAGCGCGTGCGTGGCGGCGGCATGGCCGCGCGCAATGTGGCTTGCCTGCCGGCGCTGGTGGGAGCGTGGCGCCATCCCGCAGGCGGTGTGCAGATGTCGGTGTCGGACAGTTTTCCCAAGGATGCGGCCGCATTGAGCCGGCCCGACCTTGCCGCCCGCCATGGCAAGCCCGCCCGCGTCATCAACATGAGCACCATCGGCGATGCCTTGCTCCATCCGGCGTCGGCGGAGTTCGGTCCCAAGGTGGAAGCGCTGATCGTCTATAACTCCAATCCGGTGGCGGTCGCGCCTGAATCGGCCAAGGTGGCCCAGGGCTTTGCCCGCGAGGATCTGTTCACGGTGGTGCTGGAACATTTCCAGACCGACACTGCCGACTATGCCGACATCCTGCTGCCGGCCACCACGCAGTTGGAACACATCGACGTGCATGCTTCCTATGGCCACGTCTACATGATGGCCAACAACGCAGCCATCGCCCCCATGGGCGAGGCCAAGCCCAATACTGAAATCTTCCGCTTGCTGGCGGCCGCTATGGGCTTTACCGAGGACTGTTTCAAGGACAGCGATGACCAACTGGCTGCCGTGGTCTTCAAGCGCGATGATCCGCGCAGCGCCGGCTACGACTGGGAACAGTTGAAGCAGAAGGGTTGGCAGCGCCTGGCCGTGCCGGTCGCGCCCTTTGCCGAAGGCGGGTTTGCCACGCCCTCGGGCAAGTGCGAGTTCTACTCCGAGCAGATGAAGGCGGCCGGACTGGACCCCTTGCCCGCCTACATCCCGCCTTACGAATCGGTGGCCAGCAATCCGCAGTTGGCGGCCAGGTATCCGCTGGCGATGATCTCGCCGCCGGCGCGCAACTTCCTCAATTCCTCCTTCGTCAATGTGCAGAGCCTGCGCGACACCGAAGGCGAACCGCATCTGGACATGCACCCGCAGGACGCCGCCGCACGCGGCATCGCACAGGGCGATATCGTGCGCATCTTCAACGACCGCGGCAGCATGCAGGCGCGCGTACGTGTGACCGACAAGGCGCGTGTGGGGCTGGTGGTGGGCCTGTCGATCTGGTGGAAGAAGTTCGCCGCCGACGGCAAGAACGCCAACGAAGTCACCAGCCAGCGCCTGACCGACATGGGCAACGCGCCGACCTTCTATGATGTGCTGGTGCAGGTGGAAAAACTGCAGCAGCCGGTCGCAGTGGCCTGAGGTCGTTGCATGCTGCGCCGTTGTGCGCGCATGGGCGCGAGCTTGGCCGCACTGGCGGTGCTGTGCACGCTGCCGGCCTGTTCGACCGTCTCGTATTACGCCCAGGCCGCGCACGGCCAGTTCACGTTGCTGGCCCAGGCGAAGCCCCTGGAGGACTGGCTCGATGATCCGGCCACCTCACCCGCACTCAAGACCAAGCTGCAGACCGTGCGCGAGATCCGTCGCTACGCCGTCACCGAGCTGGCCTTGCCCGACAATGGCAGCTACCGCAGCTATGCCCAGCTCGACCGGCCCTTCGTGCTCTGGAACGTGGTCGCGGCCCCCGCGCTTTCGCTCAAGCCCAGGCAATGGTGCTTCCCGATTGCGGGTTGTGTGGACTATCGTGGCTACTACCATCAGCAGGACGCCCTGGCCTATGCCGAGACGCTCAAGGAGCAAGGCTATGACGTGCAGGTGGCGGGCGTGCCGGCCTATTCCACCCTGGGCTGGTTCGATGATCCGGTGATCTCCACCTTCATCCGCTATCCCGATGGTGAGCTGGCGCGGCTGATCTTCCATGAGCTGGCGCACCAGACCGTCTATGCCCCGGGCGATACTTCTTTCAACGAAGGTTTCGCCGTGGCAGTGGAAGAACTGGGCGTGGAGCGCTGGCTGGCGGCCCGGCATGATGCGGCCATGGTCGAGGCCTATGACCGCTTTGCCGCGCGCAAGCGCGAATTCCTGGCCCTGCTGGACAAGTACCGCGCCCGTCTGAAGGACAACTACGACAGTTGCGACAGCGATGCCGACAAGCGCCAGCGCAAGGCCGACATCTTCGCCGCCCTGCGCGCCGAATATGCGCAGATCAAGGCCGACCGCTGGAATGGCTACGCTGGTTACGATCGCTGGTTCGCCATGCCCTTGTCCAACGCGCATCTGGCGCTGGTGGGGGCGTATCACGACCTGGTGCCGGCGTTCCGGCAATTGTTCGAGCGCAGCAGCGGCTTCCCCGATTTCTACGAGCAGGTGCGCCAGCTGGCGCGCATGGACCAGGCCGCGCGTCATGCTGCACTGGGCGATGCGCCCCTGAGCACCGACAAGGCGGGCGAAAACTTTCCCTCTTGCACGAATGGACAGCCCAAGGGCGGCGTCACGGCGTATCATTCCGGGTAATTCAGCTTGACCACACGATTTCCCCGACTTCGCCGTATCCGTACACAGGGCGTGGAATCGCGCCAGTGGCCGCCATTTTGCAAAAAATCTCAAGTTTGGGATGCAAAATGCTTGCCCCGCGCTCGAATGCTGGATAGCATCTGCGTTAAATAAAAAAACACTCGTGCTTTTTTTGCTGTGCGCGCCAAGCGGAGGCCTCGTTCCCCGCCCAGCCCCAGCGCACGTTATCCGGAGACTGAGGACACACTATGGAAAGATTCTGGCTTGCTTCCTATCCCGCAGGCGTTCCTGCCGAGATCGACCCTGGCCGCTATGGTTCACTGGTGCAGATGATCGACGAAGCCTTCGTCAAGCATGCCGACCGCCAGGCTTATGTCTGCATGGGCAAGTACCTCAGCTACCGTGAACTGGATACCCTCTCACGCGCACTGGGCGGCTGGCTGCAAGGCCTGGGCCTGCAGAAGGGCGCGCGTGTGGCCATCATGATGCCCAACGTGCTGCAGTATCCGATCGCCATTGCCGCCATCCTGCGCGCCGGTTACACCGTGGTCAACGTCAATCCGCTCTATACCGCGCGCGAGCTGGAACACCAGTTGAAGGACTCGGGCGCCGAAGCCATCTTCGTGCTGGAAAACTTTGCCTGCACCCTGCAGAAGGTGGTGGCGCACACCAACATCAAGCACATCGTCGTGGCCAGCATGGGCGAGCTGCTGGGCGCGCTCAAGGGAACGCTGGTGAACCTGGTGGTGCGCCACGTCAAGAAGCTGGTGCCGGCCTGGTCGCTGCCCAATGCCATCACCTTCAGCCAGGCGCTGTCGCAGGCGCGCGGCAAGACCCTGCAGCCGGTCGCGCTGACCCACGACGATATCGCCTTCCTGCAATACACCGGCGGCACCACGGGCGTGGCCAAGGGCGCGGTGCTGACCCATCGCAACCTGGTGGCCAACGTGCTGCAGGCCGAGGAATGGCTGACCCCGGCGCTGAAGGCCGGCAAGCCCATCGACCAGCTGGTGTTTGTCTGCGCGCTGCCGCTGTATCACATCTTCGCGCTGACGGTGTGCAACATGCTGGGCACGCGCGAAGGGGCGCTCAACCTGCTGATCCCCAATCCGCGCGACATCCCCGGCTTCGTCAAGGAACTGGCCAAGTACAAGGTCAACACCTTCCCGGCCGTCAACACGCTCTACAACGCGCTGCTCAACAATGCCGATTTCGCCCGGCTCGATTTTTCCGGCTACCGCTGCTGCGTGGGCGGCGGCATGGCGGTGCAGAAGAGCGTGGCCGACAAGTGGAAGAAGCTGACGGGCTGTCCCATCATCGAAGGCTACGGCCTGTCGGAGACCTCGCCCATCGCCAGCGCCAATCCCTGCACCATCGACGAGTACACCGGCACCATCGGCCTGCCGCTGCCCTCTACCGAATTCGCCATCCTCGACGATGATGGCCAGCCGGTGCCGCTGGGCCAACCCGGTGAGATCGCCATCCGCGGACCGCAGGTGATGCCGGGTTACTGGCAGCGTCCGGACGAGACCGCCAAGGTCATGACGCCGGACGGTTTCTTCAAGACCGGCGACATCGGCGTGATGGACGAGCGCGGCTATACCAAGATCGTGGATCGCAAGAAGGACATGATCCTGGTCTCTGGCTTCAACGTCTATCCCAATGAGGTCGAAGGCGTGGTGGCGCAGCACCCGGGCGTGCTGGAATGCGCCTGCGTGGGCGTGCCGGACGAGCACACCGGCGAAGCCGTCAAACTCTTCGTGGTGCGCAAGGACAAGACCCTGAGCGCCGCGCAGCTCATGGACTACTGCAAGGAGCAGTTCACCGGTTACAAGAAGCCCAAGTACATCGAGTTCCGCGATGAACTGCCCAAGACCAATGTGGGCAAGATCCTGCGGCGCGAACTGCGCGACGAGCCGGCCAAGGCGCAGCAGAAGCAGGCCGCCTGAACCTGAACCTGTACGTGGAATGACAAGGCCGCTGCCGGAGTGATCCGGCAGCGGCCTTTTTTATTGCTTTACGCGAGGGAAAACGAAGGCTCAGTCCGGCACTGGCGAGATCACGCCGGCGCCGCTGAAATGCGCCTGCAGGTTGTTGAAGGCCAGGTCCGCCATGGCCGTGCGCGTGACCAGGGTACCGCTGGCCATATGCGGGGTGAGTACGACGTTGTCCAGCGCCGCCAGTTCGGCCGGCACATTGGGCTCGTCGGCAAACACATCCAGCCCCGCGCCGGCGATGGCGCCGGTCTTGAGCGCGGCGATCAGGGCGGCTTCATCGACCACCGAGCCCCGCGCCACATTGATCAGGTAGCCCTTGGGCCCGAGCGCTTCCAGCACCTCGGCATTGACCAGCGCGCGCGTGCCTGCGCCGCCCGGGGTGATCATCACCAGGAAATCGACTTCCCGGGCCAGCGCCGTGATGCTGTCCACGTAGGTGTAGGGGACGTCCTTGCGCGAGCGGTTGTGATAGGAAATCTGCATGTCGAACGCCGCCGCGCGCTTGGCGATGGCCTGGCCGATGCGGCCCAGGCCGACGATGCCCAGGCGGGCCCCGCTGACCTTGGTGGTGAAGGGGAAGGGACCTTTCTTCCACTCGCCGCTGCGGGCGAAGCGGTCGGCGCGCACCACGTTGCGGGCGGTGGCCAGCATCAGCGCGATGGCCAGGTCCGCCACATCATCGTTGAGCACGTCAGGGGTGTGGGTGACGTGGATGCCGCGTTCGCGCGCGGCCGGCACATCCACGCCGTCATAGCCCACGCCGAACACGGAGACGATCTCCAGCGCCGGGAAGCGCGCCATGAACTCGCGGCTGACCTTGGCCTCGCCATTGGCGGCGATGCCGCGTATCTGCGGCGCGATGGCGGCCAGTTCGGCTTCGCTGTGGGGTTGCAGGATCAGGTTGTGGCAGGTGTAGTGCTGCTGCAGCAGGTCCAGCAGATGCTGCGGCAGGCGGGCGACGATGAGGACGTGGGGGCGGTTGTTGGTGGTCATGGTCAGATAAGGGAAACGGTGGCGGTGACTGAGCGGGATGGAACGATATGCCGCATATATGCCACGATACGCAGCACGCCCGCCCTGCGGGCTGAAAATTTTTCATCCCGCAGGCAGGCCCGTTACAGCACCGGGTTCAGCCCGGCTTCACGGCTGGGGTCCAGCGGCGGCAGCGGGCGCGGCTTGCGGTTTTCATCGGTGGCCACGTAGGTCAGCGTGGCTTCGGTGACCTTGACGATCTCGGTCTGCAGGCGATTGCGTTCGGCATAGACCTCGACATTGACGGTGATGGAGGTATTGCCCACCTTGACGATCTCGGCGTAGAAGGACAGCAGGTCGCCCACGAACACCGGATTCTTGAACAGGAAGGAATTGACTGCAATGGTCGCCACCCGGCCATTGGCGCGGCGCGTGGCCGGCAGCGAACCGGCAATGTCCACCTGCGCCATGATCCAGCCGCCGAAGACGTCGCCATAGACGTTGGCGTCGGAGGGCATGGGCATGACGCGCAGTTGCGGCGCCTTGCCCGGTGGAAGTTCGGGAACGGTGGATGACATGGAAGGCTCCTTCGTAGCTGAGCTCCGGCGGCGCGCCGGGATGGCTCTTATAATTCGGGTTTGCGCCCGCAGGCGCGGCAAGGGGCTAGTGTATCGGATGTTGCGCCCTTGCTGTCTTGCGATGCCTACCTTCCTTTCCAGTCATCCGCCCCATGCGCCGCTATCCGAATTCCTCGTCCTCGCCCCAAGCCCCCATCCAACGCCAGCGCGGCGACTGGGAAGTGGTCAGGACGCTGCTGCCCTATCTGTGGACCTACAAGTGGCGCGTGCTGCTGGCGCTGGCTTTCCTGGTCGGGGCCAAGCTGGCCAATGTGGGCGTGCCGCTGGTGTTGAAGCGGCTGGTCGACGCCATGACCATCACACCCACCCATCCGCAGGCGCTGCTGGTGCTGCCGCTGGGCCTGCTGGTGGCGTATGGCGCTTTGCGCCTGGCTACTGCGCTCTTCACCGAATTGCGCGAACTGATGTTTGCCCGGGTCACGCAACGCGCCGTGCGCACTATCGCGCTGCAGGTGTTTCGTCATCTGCACGCGCTGTCGCTGCGCTTCCACCTCAATCGCCAGACCGGCGGCATGACACGCGACATCGAGCGGGGCACGCGCGGTGTTTCTTCGCTGGTGTCGTACACGCTCTTTTCCATCCTGCCGACCTTGATCGAGATCACCCTGGTGCTGGTCTATCTGATCACGCATTACGATGTCTGGTTCTCCGTCATCACCGCTGGCGCGCTGGTGTGCTACATCCTCTTTACCATCACGGTCACCGAGTGGCGCACGCATTTCCGCCGCACCATGAACGAGCTGGATTCGCATGCCAATAGTCGCGCCATCGACTCCCTGCTCAACTACGAGACGGTCAAGTATTTCGGCAACGAGGAATTCGAGGCGCGTCGCTATGACGAAGGACTGCAGCGCTATGAACGCGCGGCGGTGAAGTCGCAGAGTTCGCTGTCACTGCTCAACACTGGCCAGTCGGCCATCATCGCCATCGCGGTCACGCTCATCCTGTGGCGCGCGACCGTGGGTGTCATCGATGGCAGCATGACCCTGGGCGACATGGTGCTGGTCAATGCCTTCATGATCCAGCTCTACATTCCGCTGAACTTCCTGGGCGTGCTCTATCGCGAGATCAAGCAGAGCCTGGCCGATATGGAGCGCCTGTTCTCGCTGCTGGAAGAACATCGCGAAGTGGCCGACAGCGCCGATGCAAAGCCCTTGAAGACGCAAGGAGCGCACTTGCATTTCGATCACGTGGATTTCAGTTATGAACGTAATCGCCAGATCCTCTTCGATGTCGATTTCACGGTGCAGGCCGGCACCACCACGGCGGTGGTGGGACATAGCGGTTCGGGCAAGTCCACGCTGTCGCGGCTGCTGTACCGTTTCTATGACGTGGATGCTGGTGCGATCCGCATCGACGGGCAAGACCTGCGCACGGTCACGCAGTCCTCGCTGCGTCAGGCCATCGGCATCGTGCCGCAGGATACGGTGCTCTTCAACGACACCATCGAATACAACATCGCCTATGGCAAGCCCGGTGCGACCCGCGAACAGATCGTCGCTGCGGCCAAGGCGGCCTATATCCACGACTTCATCGAATCGCTGCCGGACGGCTACGCCAGCATGGTCGGCGAGCGCGGCCTGAAGCTGTCCGGTGGCGAGAAGCAGCGCGTGGCCATCGCCCGCACGCTGCTCAAGGACCCGGCCATCCTGATCTTCGACGAGGCCACCTCGGCCCTGGATTCGCGCGCCGAGCAAGCCATCCAGCAACAGCTCGAAGAGATCGCGCGCGAGCGCACCACGCTGGTCATCGCTCACCGTCTCTCGACCATCGTCAATGCCCACCAGATCCTGGTACTGGACCATGGCCGCATCGTCGAGCGCGGCACCCATGCGGGGCTGTTGATGGCCGGCGGTTTGTACGCGCAGATGTGGCTGCGCCAACAGGCCGGTGCGGACGAGGAGGGGGGCTCCACTGCGCCGCAGCTGGAGGCGGCGGCAGCGCCAGTCGAGCCGGGCGCCGAACCCAGCGTCATGCTGCCTGCCCAGCAGCGCTGAACGCGGGCAGCTTGCGCCGGCGCGGGCGCAGCGGCACAATTCGCCATTCGACCTAGAACGGGAAGTGGGCGGGCAATGGAAAGCAAATGGCTTGAGGATTTCGTCTCCCTGGCGGAAACGCGCAGTTTCAGTCGCTCGGCGGAGCTGCGACATGTGACGCAACCGGCCTTTTCGCGACGCATCCAGTCGCTGGAGGCCTGGCTGGGCACCGACCTGATCGACCGCACCTCCTATCCCACCCGCCTGACGGCCGCCGGCGAAGTCTTCTACGAGCAGGCCGTGGCCATGCTCGGCCAGATCAACAACACGCGCGCGCTGTTGCGCGGCAAGCGTCCCACCGCGCAGACCACCATCGACTTTGCGGTGCCGCATACCCTGTCGCTGACCTACATGCCGAAGTGGTTGAGCGCGCTGGAATCCGGCTTTGGCTCCATCAATACGCGCCTGATCGCCTTGAACGTCCACGACGCCGTCATGACCATCGTCGAAGGCGGCTGCGACCTGCTGCTCTGCTACCACCACCCGCGCCAGCCGGTGCAGCTCGATGCCAGCCGCTATGACATGCTTACCATGGGTACGGAGACCCTGCGTCCCTATTCGCGCTGCGACCGCAACGGCAAGCCCGACTACGTTTTCCCGGGCAGCGCCAAGGCTCCTGTTCCCTTCCTCTCCTACACCAGCAACGCCTATCTGGGGCGCATGGTCGAGCTGATGATGGCCGATACCAAACGCCCGCTGCATCTGGACAAGCACTACGAGACCGACATGTCGGAGAGCCTCAAGATGATGGCGTTGGAGGGCCATGGGGTGGCCTTCCTGCCGGAATCCTCGGTGGTACGCGAAGTACGTAACCGCCAGTTGGCGCGCACCGATGTGCCCTCCGGGGAATGGGAAGTGGAAATGGAGATTCGCCTCTACCGCGAACGCCCCACTGCGCAGCGCGCTGGCAAGGCGCTGGTGGCGCGCTTGTGGGAGTATCTGGTGGAGCTCGATGCGCAGCGTCAGGAGGGGGGCAAAGGGAGTGCGCGCACCTCGGGTGGCAAGGCAGGGCGTGCCGCCGAAAAGGGCTGAATACGCCAAAAAAATCCTTGTTGATCATCCGTAATCCCTTATGGGAAAAGGGTTTTGCATGGTTATGCATAGCATGCATAGTTACATGCTCACAAAGCATTAGCCTAGGATTGGCCGGCTGGCTACGATGGCGGCGCTGAATCGGACAGGCACGAATTTCCAGCAGGCGCAGGAGGCGTCGGGCTGGCATGGCGCGCCTCCGTGCCATGCGCCGCCTTGCCTGAAGGCAGGATTTGCGCGCAGGTGATCACGGAGTAACATGCCCTGGCGAACGTCGGAATTTGGAAGCCTTATTTGTCCACCACAGCGCGGCAACCCAAAGGAGCGATTGCATCATGTCGAACGTACCTAATCACGAAGTGCCTTCCTATCTCGTCCCGCACGGCATTGGCCCGTGGGGCGTCTATCTCGAACAGATCGACCGCGTCACGCCCTACCTGGGCTCGCTGGCGCGCTGGGTCGAAACCCTGAAGCGTCCCAAGCGCATGCTGGTGGTCGATGTGCCCATCGAGCGCGACGACGGCACCATTGCCCACTTCGAGGGTTACCGTGTTCAGCACAACACCTCGCGCGGCCCCGGCAAGGGCGGCGTGCGTTTCCACCAGGACGTGACGCTGTCGGAAGTCATGGCGCTGTCGGCCTGGATGACCATCAAGAATGCAGCCGTGAACGTGCCCTATGGCGGCGCCAAGGGCGGCATCCGCGTCGATCCCAAGACCCTCTCCCGTGGTGAACTGCAGCGCGTCACGCGCCGCTACACCAGCGAGATCGGCATCATCATCGGCCCCAACAAGGACATCCCGGCGCCGGACGTGAACACCGATTCGCAGATCATGGCCTGGATGATGGATACCTACTCCATGAACCAGGGCAGCACCTCTTCCGGCGTGGTCACCGGCAAGCCCATTTCGCTGGGCGGCAGCCTGGGCCGTCATGAAGCCACCGGTCGCGGCGTCTTCGTGGTGGGCTGCGAAGCCGCCGCCAAGCGCGGCCTGGAGATCAAGGACGCCAAGGTGGCGGTGCAAGGTTTCGGCAACGTCGGCGGCATCGCTGCACGCCTGTTCGCCGAGGCCGGCTCCAAGGTGGTGGCGGTGCAGGACCACGTGACCACGGTGTTCAACGCCGGTGGCCTGGATGTGCCGGCGCTGCAGGCCTACGTCGCCAAGAACGGCAGCGTCAAGGGCTTCGCTGGCGCAGACGAGATCACTGATCGCGCCCAATTCTGGTCGGTCGATTGCGACATTCTGGTGCCTGCTGCACTGGAACAGCAAATCACCGAGGCCAACGCCAACCAGATCAAGGCCAAGATCATCCTGGAAGGCGCCAACGGCCCGACCACGCCGGCA
Source organism: Herbaspirillum camelliae (assembly GCF_001929405.1). Lineage (NCBI taxonomy): Bacteria > Pseudomonadati > Pseudomonadota > Betaproteobacteria > Burkholderiales > Oxalobacteraceae > Herbaspirillum > Herbaspirillum camelliae. The sequence continues at coordinate 6,049,668 of NZ_KV880769.1, read as the reverse complement.
GCCGACGACATCCTGCGCGACAAGGGCGTGCTGATCGTGCCGGACGTCATCGCCAATGCCGGCGGCGTGACTGTCAGTTACTTCGAGTGGGTGCAGGATTTCTCCAGCTTCTTCTGGACCGAAGACGAGATCAACCTGCGCCTGACCCGCATCATGCGCGAAGCCTTCGCCGCCGTCTGGCAACTGGCCGACGAGAAGAAGGTGTCGCTGCGCACCGCAGCCTTCATCGTGGCTTGCACCCGCGTACTGCAGGCGCGTGAGATGCGCGGCCTGTATCCGTAATTCCATCACGCAGCACCCCCGGGCGACCGGGGTGACCCGGCCCAAGACGATCCGATAGAAGATCGTCGGCCGATTGAGAAGGTCAAGGAGGAGACGTGGTTGCAGTGCATACGCGCACCGCAGGCCGGCTGGCCTTGCGGCGCACACTGATTCAGGACGGACCCGGCATGTGCATGCCGGGCGCTGCCGCATGTGCGTCTGGCGCATGCGAGCGGCCTGATCGCATGCGTCTTCCTGGTAGTGGTGTCCATCGCTGCCGATCGTTGTTCTTCAGCCTTCCATCCCGCATTACCGACCGCCTCGCCAGCCTGCGTGCAGTGCGGTTTTCCGGCAGTCCTGCCATTGACCCCGCATTTCTCCATCCGCTGCTTTGCTTGCGCATGTCCTGCTCGTCTGGCGCAGGCTGGTATGCGTTGCACGCATGCGTGGGGCGAGGGTGTTCTGGCATGGATATTGCTCGAAGGAATCCCGTTATCGCTGCCGGATGGCGATATTGTTTGTCTCGGCACGTGCGGGCCAAGGTGTCGATGAGGCGCGCGGCGACGCCTCATCCCGATGAGGGTTTTTGCGGATTGCATGACCCGGGGGCAGATGGCGTACAATGCGCCCGCCGAGTTGCGTATGAGTAATGTGTCAGCAGTGGCTTCGCCGTGGGGGTGGTTTTTAGCAAGAGGACGACCAGGGGCGGGCAGACAATGCTGGTAAAGCAGAGAGTTAAGGCAGAAAATAGGCATCACGGCAGAGAACAACAACAGGCTCGCCAATAGAGCCGGCGGCCTTGTCCACGGGCGGTTTGCGCTGTTTCGGGGAGAGGGCTTTTGATACACTACGTAAAAAATTTTTCCAGGAGGTCACACAATGAAGTTATTGAAGCTAGCAGGGGTGTTGGTCGGTGCAAGCGTGCTGATGAGCTCGGTTCACGCTGAAGAATTCACTGGTCGTCTGAAGAAGATCAAGGACTCCGGCACGCTGACGCTGGGCGTGCGCGATTCGTCGATTCCGTTCTCGTATCTGGATGACAAGCAGTCCTACCAGGGCTACTCGATCGACCTGTGCCTGAAGGCCGCCACTGCCATCCAGAAGAAGCTGGGCCTGACCTCGCTGAACATCAAGATGGTTCCGGTGACCTCGGCCACCCGTATCCCCCTGATCGCCAACGGCACCACCGATATCTCCTGCGACTCCGCGACCAACAACCAGGAGCGCTGGAACCAGGTGGCCTTCTCGGTGACCGAATTCGTGACCGCCAACAAGTTCCTGTCCAAGAAGGCAGCCAACCTGAAGACGCTGGAAGACCTGAAGGGCAAGACCGTGGTCTCGACCTCCGGCACCTCCAACCTCAAGCAGATCACTGCGCTGAACGCCGAACGCAACCTGGGCATGAACATCCTAGCTGCCAAGAATCACGCCGAAGCCTTCCTGATGGTGGAAACCGGCCGTGCCGCCGCCTTCGTGATGGACGACATCCTGCTGTCCTCGCTGGCGGCCAACTCCAAGGCCCCTGGCGACTACCAGGTGTCTTCGGAAGCCCTGTCGGTGGAGCCGTACGGCCTGATCCTGCCCAAGGGTGACAAGGAGTTCAAGACGGTCGTGGACGATGCGCTGACCGTGGTCTACAAGGGCGACGACATCAAGAAGATCTACGCCAAGTGGTTCCAGTCGCCGATCCCGCCCAAGGGTGTGAACCTGAACGTTCCGATGAGCCCGCAGCTGCAGGCCGTGCTGGCCAAGCCGACCGACTCCTATGATCCGGCTGCCTATGCTGTCGTGCCGGAAGCCCAGAAGAACATGGGCAAGAAGAAGTAATCGGCGTATTGCCTGGTGCAATCTGACGAAACGGGGGCCTGTCCCCCGTTTTGTTTAGCCAGCGCCGCTGCGCTTGCCTGGGGGCAAGATCGTCGGCGGCGCCTGGCGACCGAACACACAACAAGCGGCGCGGCATTTGCCTGGTGACCGCGCCCGACAGAACACAGACTTCGATACACAGACGAGGCCATTTATGCATTACAACTGGAATTGGGGGATCTTCTGGGAGATGTCTCCCGATGGTATCCCCTACATCGACACGCTGCTGGCGGGCCTGAAATGGACCCTGGCCACTGCGGCCTGCGCCTGGATCATGGCACTGATCCTTGGCACCATCTTCGGTACCCTGCGTACCACCACCAAGCCCTGGGTCGTGCGCATCGCCAATGGCTATGTGGAACTGTTCCGCAACATTCCGCTGCTGGTGCAGATGTTCCTCTGGTACTTCGTGATGCCCGAGCTGCTGCCTGCGGCCATGGGCGACTGGATCAAGAGCCTGCCCAACGCCTCCTTCGTGACGGCGACCCTGGCGCTGGGCTTCTTCACCTCTTCCCGCGTAGCGGTACAGGTGACCACTGGCATCCAGGCGCTGCCGCGCGGCCAGCGCATGGCCGGTGCCGCACTGGGCTTGACGCCGGTGCAGACCTATCGCTATGTGCTGCTGCCGATGGCCTTCCGCATCATCATCCCGGCGCTGACCAATGAATTCGCCGCCATCATCAAGAATAGCTCCGTGGCGCTGACCATCGGCTTGGTCGAGCTGACCGCTGCGACCTATTCGATGCGCGAGTTCACCTTCCAGACCTTCGAGGCCCTGACCGGCGCCACCATCATCTACGTGATCATTTCGGTCATCGCGCTGTTCATGGCGCGTCTGCTGGAAAAGGTCACCGCCGTACCGGGTTACATCACCGGCGGCAGCACCAGTGCAGGAGGGCATTGATCCATGTTCAGCAATTTCGATTTCGACGTCATCCAGCGTTCCTGGTTCTACCTGTTCACGACCGGTCTGAAGTTCACGCTGATCCTGACCTTCTCGGCCATGGCCGGCGGCATCATCCTGGGTACGCTGTTGGCGATGATGCGCCTGTCGTCCAACAAGCCGCTGTCCTTCATCGCGACGACCTACGTCAACCTGATCCGCTCCATTCCGCTGGTGCTGGTGATCTTCTGGTTCTACTTCCTGGTGCCCTTCATCGGCGCCTGGATGATTGGCGCCTCCGAACCTATCCAGGTCGGCGCCTTCGAATCGGCCCTGATCACCTTCATCCTGTTTGAAGCCGCGTATTACTGCGAGATCATGCGTTCGGGCATCCAGTCCATCCCGCGTGGCCAGGTGTTCGCCGGCTATGCGATCGGCATGAACTACTGGCAGATGATGGGCAACGTGGTGCTGCCGCAGGCCTTCCGCAACATGACCCCGATCCTCTTGACGCAGACCATCGTGCTGTTCCAGGACGTCTCGCTGGTCTACGTGCTGGGTTCGGTGCCGGACTTCGTCACCAGCGCCTCCAAGATCGCCCAGCGTGATGGCCGCCTGGTGGAAATGTACCTGTTCGTGGCCGTGGTCTACTTCATTCTCAGCTTCAGCTTGTCGCAGTTGGTCAAGCGCTTCCAGAAGAAGATCGCGATCATCCGCTAACGCCTTTGACCGCCGCCGCCGGTGAAGGCGAGCGGCCAGTGCATCCAGAATTCAGAAATCCAGGAGAATCAAATGATCGAACTCAACAATGTCAGCAAGTGGTACGGCAGCTTCCAGGTCCTGACCGACTGCTCGACCTCCGTCAAGAAGGGCGACGTGGTGGTCGTGTGCGGCCCGTCCGGTTCCGGCAAGTCCACGCTGATCAAGACCGTCAACGGCCTGGAGCCGTTCCAGAAAGGCACCATCACCGTCGATGGCGTCTCGGTCGGTGACCCCAAGACCAACCTGTCCAAGCTGCGCGCGCGCATCGGCATGGTGTTCCAGAACTTCGAGCTGTTCCCGCACCTCTCGATCCGCGAGAACCTGACCATCGGCCAGATCAAGGTGTTGGGCCGTTCCAAGGAAGAGGCCACCGAAAAGGGCCTGAAGTACCTGGACCGCGTGGGCCTGTTGGCGCACAAGGACAAGTTCCCCGGCCAGCTCTCCGGCGGCCAGCAGCAGCGTGTGGCCATTGCCCGTGCACTGTCGATGGACCCGATCGCCATGCTGTTCGACGAACCGACCTCGGCGCTGGACCCGGAAATGATCAATGAAGTGCTCGACGTCATGGTCGGCCTGGCGCAGGAAGGCATGACCATGATGGTCGTGACCCACGAAATGGGCTTTGCCCGCAAGGTCGCCAACCGCGTGGTCTTCATGGACAAGGGCGTGGTCGTCGAGGATTGCGCCAAGGACGAGTTCTTCGCTTCGCCGCGTTCGGAACGCGCACGCGACTTCCTTGCCAAGATCATCACGCACTGATCGCGCCAGCCTGTCCTGCCGCAAGGGCCGCTCCGGCAACGGGGCGGCCCTTGTCGTTTGGGCTATATCAAAAGGGCGGCAGGGCGGGCGTTCCGGGGTGCTTGACGGCTACGGTAGAATGTCGATCCTGAAGACATCGCGGCTGGCTCTCCACAGCCCGCATCCGCCGGGATGCCTCGCCTGATCCGTCATCCTCAGACCGACACCCACACCAAGACCGAAAGATCCGCAATGAGCAATGTACTGACCATCACCCGCCCGGACGACTGGCACCTGCACCTGCGCGACGGCGCCACCATGCAGGACGTGTTGCCGCACACCGCTCGCCAGTTCGCCCGCGCCATCGTCATGCCCAACCTGAAGCCGCCGGTGACCACCACCGCCCAGGCTGGCGCCTATCGCGAGCGCATCCTGGCCGCGCTGCCGCAAGGCATGTCCTTCGAGCCGCTGATGGTGCTGTACCTGACCGACAATACCCCGCCCGATGAGATCCGCCGCGCCAAGGACAGCGGCTTCGTCAAGGCGGTCAAGCTCTATCCGGCCGGCGCCACCACCAATTCGGATGCCGGCGTGACCGACCTTTCCAAGTGCTACAAGACCCTGGAAGTGCTGCAGGAGGTGGGCATGCCCTTCCTGGTCCACGGCGAAGTCACCGATCCCGAGATCGACCTGTTCGACCGCGAAGCCGTGTTCATCGAGCGCATCATGAAGCCGCTGCGCCAGGCCATGCCGGAACTGAAGGTGGTGTTCGAGCACATCACCACCAAGGAAGCGGCCGACTACGTGCTGGCCGGCGAAGGCCCTACCGCCGCCACGATCACTGCGCACCACCTGCTGTTCAACCGTAACGAGATCTTCAAGGGCGGCATCCGTCCGCACTATTACTGCCTGCCCGTGTTGAAGCGCGAGACCCACCGCAAGGCGCTGGTGGCTGCGGCCACCTCGGGCAACAACAAGTTCTTCCTCGGCACTGATTCGGCCCCGCACGCCAAGGGCGCCAAGGAACACGCCTGTGGCTGTGCCGGCTGCTATACCGCGCTGCATGCCCTGGAGCTCTACGCGCAAGCCTTCGACAGCGCGGGTGCGCTGGACAAGTTCGAAGCCTTCGCCAGCTTCAACGGCCCGGACTTCTACAACCTGCCGCGCAATACCGGCACGGTCACCTTGAAGCGCGAGACCTGGTCCATCCCGGCTGAACTGCCCATGGGCGAGGCAACCGTGGTGCCGCTGTCGGCCGGTGAACAGATGAACTGGAAGATGGTCTGAGCGCATAGGCGCATCGACCCTGTTCCTCCGTCCCCGGCGGCGAGCTGGCCGGGATGTCCTCACTAGCAAGAGAAAGGCGAGCTGTATGCAATTCGTCGATGAACTGATTAGCGATTTCGACAAGGCCCTGCGCGTGATCAACGGCGTGGTGTTCGAGAGTCGTCCCAATCCGGGACGCGGTCTGCCGGACGGTGTCATGAGCGAGGCCGAGAAGCGCCACGCGGCCGGGCTGATGCGGGTCAACAATGTCGGCGAGGTGTGCGCCCAGGCGCTGTACGACGCCCAGGGGCGTTTCGCGCAGAAGGCCGAGATCAAGAACGCCTTTGCCCGCGCCGGCATCGAGGAAGAGGATCACCTGGCCTGGACCGCTGAGCGCCTGCGCGAGCTGGGGTCGCACACCAGCCTGCTCAATCCGCTGTGGTATGGGGGGGCCTATGTGCTGGGCAGCATTGCCGCCCGTCTGGGCGATGCGCGCAACCTTGGCTTCGTCTCCGAGACCGAACGCCAGGTCGAGCACCATCTCATGGGCCATCTGGACAAGCTGCCGGCGCAGGACAACCGCTCCCGCGCCATTGTCGACCAGATGCGCATCGACGAGATCGAGCATGGCCAGGCCGCGCGCGACCTGGGCGCGGCCGAGATGCCGGCGCCCGTCAAGGGCTTGATGAAGGCCATGGCCAAGGTGATGACCACGGTGGCTTACCGCATCTGAGGCAGGGCCTGGTGGGACATGAAAAAAGCGGCCTCGGCCGCTTTTTTCGTGGGCGCTGCGCCGCTTACTGTTGTTGCGCGGCCGCCGAGGAAGTATCGGTGATGTCGTCGATGATCTCGAAGGAGTGCGTCATCTCGGCGGTCTTCTCCAGCATGATCGAGGCCGAGCAATACTTGTCATGGGACAGTTTGATGGCGCGCTCCACCACGTTGGGCTTGAGATTGCGGCCCCGCACGGTGAAGTGGAAGTGGATCTTGGTGAAGACCTTGGGGTCGGTGTCGGCCCGTTCGGACTTGAGGGTCACGTCGCAGCCGCGCACGTCCTGGCCGCTCTTGCGCAGGATCACCACCACGTCATAGGCGGTGCAGCCGCCCGTGCCGGCCAGCACCACTTCCATCGGACGCGGCGCCAGGTTGCGGCCGCCGCCGTCGGGTGCGCCATCCATGGTCAACAGGTGGCCCGAGCCCGTTTCAGCTGTGAAGGTCATGCCGGACAAGCCGGTCCAGCGCACTGTGCATTCCATCTGTATCGTCCCAATCGGTTGAGTGAAGGCCGGTATTGTAGCTTTTGATCGCCTGCGACGCAGCGGCGGCGGGCAGAGAAGGGCGGGCTGGCGTGGGTGATAACTTTTTGCGCTGCAGAAAAATTGTCTATTAGACATCCGTTTTTTGCTATGTTGTCATCAGCTAGGCCGTCTGTAACCCAAATGTGACGCCGCTTTCAGACAGTTACAATTTAGACGCTGCAATCTTATTGCAACGCACAAAGCGCTTTGCTATATTGAATTCAACGGAAGTTTTTGCAGCACGTAACGATGTCTCCTCCACCCTCCTCAATGGTGTGGATTAAACCCGGAACCACAGTGTCCGGGTTTTTTTTGTCCATTTTTCGGGTTCCTGGCGGCAAAATTGTCGTGCAGGAAACGAAAAGGTGGAAGCAATCGGCCCAGGCGCGCCCTTCCCGCCACAAATCCCGCGAAACCTTTTGACGCTAAGTCCTTGAAAAGGCTATACTTGCCGGCTTTCCCATGCGCTCGGGAAGATAAAAGGATGAGTCCGCGAAGCGAAACACCAAGGACAGCAGGCATCCGCCGGCTGGCCCGCATGAGCGGAACCGCCATTTGAGCGTTTATACATTGATAGAGAAAGTCAAACATGAAGACCTTTTCCGCTAAAGCCCATGAGGTTCAGCGCGAGTGGTTCGTGATTGACGCGACGGACTTGGTCCTCGGACGTGTTGCCAGCGAAGTGGCACTCCGACTGCGCGGCAAGCACAAACCCGAATTCACTCCGCACGTCGATACCGGTGACTTCATCGTCGTCGTCAACGCAGGCAAGCTGCGCGTGACCGGCACCAAGGCCACTGAAAAGACCTATTTCCGCCACAGCGGTTATCCGGGCGGCATCTACGAAACCAACTTCCTGAAGATGCAACAGCGTTTCCCCGGCCGTGCGCTGGAGAAGGCCGTCAAGGGCATGCTGCCCAAGGGTCCGCTGGGCTACGCCATGATCAAGAAGCTGAAGGTCTATGCAGATGGCAACCATCCGCACGCCGCGCAGCAACCGAAACCCCTCGCCCTCTAAGGAACAGACATGATCGGTAACTACAATTACGGAACCGGCCGTCGCAAGAGTGCAGTGGCGCGTGTTTTCATCAAGGCAGGTTCGGGCAACATCATCGTCAATGGCAAGCCCGCCGCTGAGTACTTCTCCCGCGAAACCGGCCTGATGGTGATCCGTCAGCCGCTGGAACTGACCGGCAACGTCGAACGTTTCGACATCAAGGTGAACGTCCACGGTGGCGGCGAATCCGGCCAGGCCGGCGCTGTTCGCCACGGCATCACCCGCGCCCTGATCGACTACGACGCTGGCCTGAAGTCGGCTCTGTCCAACGCAGGCTTCGTCACCCGTGACGCGCGTGAAGTCGAACGTAAGAAGGTTGGTCTGCGCAAGGCACGTCGCGCAAAGCAATTCTCGAAGCGTTAATCGTTTCTTGCATTACGGAAAGCCGTCGGCATCGATGCCGACGGCTTTTTGCTTTTCTCGCCGCATTGCTGCCGAGCTCGGCCCGGTGGCAATCGCTACGATAATTTCCACTTTTTACTGGAATAACTTCCTGGCGGGAAATCAGCGGGAAATATTCTCCTGCTAGAATTGAAAGCTTTCCAGTGTGTATTTTGCACGCGCGTCAGGCGCAGGCCGCCACGGCGTATTTTCTTCGCCATTTTTCGCAAGGACCAGACATGATCAAAGTAGGTATCGTTGGCGGAACCGGGTATACCGGCGTCGAATTGCTGCGTATTTTCGCTACCCACCCGGAAGCCCGGGTGCAGGCGGTGACCTCGCGCAAGGAAGACGGCATGCCGGTGGCCGAGATGTATCCGTCCCTGCGCGGCCGCGTGGACGTGGCCTTCTCCTCGCCTGACAAGGCCAAGCTGACCGAATGCGATGTGGTCTTCTTCGCCACACCGCACGGCGTGGCCATGGCGCAGGCCCCTGAGCTGGTGGCCGCGGGCGTGAAGGTGATCGACCTGGCTGCCGACTTCCGCATGCAGGACGTGGCCGCCTTCGAGAAGTGGTACAAGCTCCCGCACAGCTGCACCGATCTGTTGAAGGAAGCCGCCTACGGCCTGCCCGAGCTGAACCGCGAAGCCATCCGCAAGGCGCGCGTGGTGGGCAATCCGGGCTGCTACCCGACCACCATGCAACTGGGCTACGCCCCGCTGCTCAAGGCCGGCGTGATCGACGCCTCGCACCTGATCGCCGATTGCAAGTCGGGCGTCTCCGGGGCGGGCCGCAAGGCCGAGCTGAGCCTGCTGTTTTCGGAGGCTTCCGACAACTTCAAGGCCTACGGTGTCTCCGGCCACCGTCATTCGCCCGAAACCATCGAGCGCCTGTCGCACCTCACCAGCGACAAGGTCGGCCTGCTGTTCACGCCGCACCTGGTGCCGATGATCCGCGGCATGCATTCCACCCTGTACGCGCGCCTGACCAAGGAGATCGACAACGCCGCCCTGCAGGCGCTGTTCGAAGACGCCTACAAGGACGAACCCTTCGTCGACGTGCTGCCCTTCGGTGCGCACCCCGAGACCCGCACCACGCGCGCCTCCAACATGCTGCGCCTGGCCGTGCATCGTCCCGGCGACGGCGATACCGTGGTGGTGCTGGTGGTCCAGGACAATCTGGTCAAGGGCGCTTCCGGCCAGGCCGTGCAGTGCATGAACCTGATGTTCGGGCTGGATGAGACCACTGGCTTGCAGCAAGTCCCGGTTCTGCCGTGAAGTACCGCTTATTGCGTCGGCGCATGACGATCTCGGCGCCGAAGATGACCATCAAGCGGCATCTGCCCTGGCCGCTGATGGCCTTGCTGTGGGCCGTGGTAGTCGCCGTAGGCGCGGCGGCGGCGGTGTGGACCTACCAACTGGGCCGCAATCACTTGCCCGGCCTGCAACTGCAGGGCGACGCCAGTGAGCAGGTCGAGCAGCTGAGCGAGCAGGTCAAAAAGCTCAGCGCCGAAAATGAACGCTTGCAATCGGCCTCCAATGCGTCGCAGAATGAACTGAAGATCGCCCAGTCGGCCCAGGCCCAGCTGGCTACCCAGGTCAAGAACCTGGAAGCCGAGATCAACCGGCAGAAGGAAGACCTGGCCTTCTTCGACAGCCTGCTGCCCACCAACCTGGGCGCGCCCGGTATCACCATCCAGCGCTTCAAGGCCGAGCAGGCGGCTCCCAACCAGTTGCGTTACCGGGTGCTGGTGATGCAGGGTGGCGGCGGCACACAGCAATTTGCAGGAAACCTACAACTAAGTGTCAATATTGTGCAGGGCGGCAAGAGTGCTATCATCAACTTTCCTGAAAGTAATTCGACCGACCTCGCGCGTTATCGGCTCGTATTCAAGTATTACCAGAGGGTGGAAGGTTTGCTGAATATTCCTGAAGGGGCGACCATCAAGTCGGTTGCAGTTCGAGTTCTCGACCGAGGCCAGGTACGTGCCCAGCAGTCGGTAGATCTGTGAGGTGATTCCATGTTTACACGCAAGACCAAAAGCACGATCGACAGCCTGATTGGCATGTCCACATCCATCAAGGGCGACGTCGGTTTCAAGGGCGGCCTGCGCATCGATGGCCACATCAACGGCAATATCAACGCCGAGACCGGGCAACCCAGCGTGCTGGTCATTTCCGAGCATGCCAAGGTGGTCGGCCAGGTGCATGCGGCGCACCTGATCGTCAATGGCGAGATCATCGGCGACGTCCATTCCAGCGAACTGCTGGAGCTGCAACCCAAGGCTCGCATTACCGGCAATGTCTATTACAAGGCGCTGGAGATGCATGGCGGTGCGCTGGTGTCGGGCAAGCTCAGTCACGACCAGGCCGAGGAGGCCCCGGTACTGAAGCTGGCTGCATCGTCGGAAGCATGAAAATCCGCAAGGGCTTATAATGGCTTTATCGATCCCGTATTGATCCGCCTCAAGCCCAGCAGGAGTCCGAAATGAATGCCGTAGCCGAACTGCAACAAACCGACATGCCCGCCCCGATCAACTTCAGCGACAGCGCAGCCGCCAAGGTGGCCCAACTGATCGAGGAAGAAGGCAATCCCGACCTGAAACTGCGTGTGTTCGTGCAGGGCGGCGGTTGCTCGGGTTTCCAGTATGGTTTCACCTTCGATGAAATCGTCAACGAAGATGACACCACCATGAGCAAGAACGGCGTCCAGCTGTTGATCGACTCGATGAGCTACCAGTATCTGGTGGGCGCCGAGATCGACTACAAGGACGACCTGGAAGGCGCGCAATTCGTCATCAAGAACCCCAACGCCACGACCACTTGCGGTTGCGGTTCGTCGTTCTCGGTGTAAGCGCAGCCCCTTTCCGGCCCGATGCACAGGTAGGGGCCGGATGAAGAAAAAGGACGCCAGGGCGTCCTTTTTTCATGCCTGCGTCCCATAGAGCATGGGCCGCAGTGCCGCATTGCTCTCCCTGCAGGTCAGCCCAGCTCGCTGAAGGCGCGTGCTGCGGCAGCGACCGTTTCTTCGATGATGGCGTCGCTATGCTGCGCGGAGACGAAGCCGGCTTCGAAGGCCGAGGGCGCAAAGTACACGCCGGCGTCCAGCATCTTGTGGAAGAAGCGGTTGAAGCGCTCCTTGTCGCCCTGCATGACCTCGGCGTAGCTGGTCGGCACCTTGGCATCGAAGTACAGGCCGAACATGCCGCCGATGGCGTCGGCGGCAAACGTCACGCCAGCGGCCTGGGCGGCGGCGGCCAGGCCATCGGCCAGCTTGCGGGTCTGGGTGCTCAGGTTGGCGTAGAAGTCGGGTTGCTGGATGATCTTCAGGGTCGCCATCCCAGCGGCCACCGTGACCGGATTGCCAGACAGGGTACCGGCCTGATAAACCCCGCCCAGCGGCGCCAGATGCTTCATGACCTCGGCGCGGCCGCCAAAGGCCGCCACCGGCAGACCGCCACCGATGACCTTGCCCAGCGCCGTCAGGTCGGGGACGATGCCGTTCAATTCCTGCGCACCGCCGCGCGCCACGCGGAAGCCCGACATCACTTCATCGAAGATCAGGATGGTGCCATATTCGGTACACAGGCGGCGCATGGTGCGCAGGAACTCGTCCGAGGCGCGCACCAGGTTCATGTTGCCGGCCACCGGTTCCACGATCACGCAGGCGATCTCGTTGCCGGCGGTCTTGAAGGCTTCTTCCAGTTGCGCGGCGTCGTTGTAGTCCAACACCAGCGTGTGCTTGGCGAAATCTTCCGGCACGCCGGCCGAGGTTGGGTTGCCGAAGGTCAGCAGGCCGCTGCCGGCCTTCACCAGCAGGGAGTCGGCATGGCCGTGGTAGCAGCCTTCGAACTTAATGATCTTGTCGCGTCCGGTCGCGCCGCGGGCCAGGCGCAGCGCGCTCATGGTGGCCTCGGTACCGGAGGAGACCAAGCGGATCTGCTCGATGGAGGGCACCAGCTTGATGATTTCCTCGGCCATCTCGATTTCCGCCTCGGTCGGCGCGCCGAACGACAGCCCGCGTGCCGCGGCTTGCTGGACGGCCTTGATCACCTCCGGATGGGCGTGGCCGACGATGGCCGGGCCCCAGGAACCGATGTAGTCGATGTAGCGCTTGCCTTCGGCATCCCAGAACCAGGGGCCTTCGGCGCGCTCGATGAAGCGCGGCGTGCCGCCTACCGAACGGAAGGCGCGCACCGGGGAATTGACGCCGCCCGGCGTGCTCTGTTGGGCGCGGGCGAAGAGGGATGCATTGGTCTTGGTCATGAGCTTGCGGGAAACGGGTCCAGGTTCGGTTCAGTTGAGGGAAGGGGGCGCGTCCAGATCGGTGGGATCTTCGGATTCGCGCGCCCAGAAATAACGGTCGGGCACCAGCTTGCCCATGCCGATGCGCTGGGCGTTGGCCAGCGCGGCAAGCGTGAATTCCTGTGCTTCAGCCGCCGCCAGCGGCACTTCCAGCCCATTGGCCAGCATCGCCGCCATGGCCGCCGATAGCGTCGTGCCGGCGCCCACGAAGGAGCCTGGCAGGCGCTGCCAGGCGTCCTGGCGCACCAGCCCGGACTCGTCGAAGAGGGAATTGGCGATTTCCTGCAGGTCGGTCTGGGTATTGGTCACCAGCAGGTACTCGCAGCCCATCTCGATGATGCGCATGGCGTCGAGCATGAGCGCATCGCCCGGCACCGGCTCGCGCCAGGTCTCGGCCAGGCGGGTCAGCTCGCCGGCTGAGGCCACCATCAGGGTGGCCTGGGGGATGAGCAGTTCGCGGATGGCGATGAGGCGGTCATCCTCGTCTTCCTGGTTGGCCAGGGCGCTGGTGAACGGGTCCAGGATCAGCGGCACGTCCGGGTAGTCGGAGACGATCTCGGCAATCACCGAGATGTTCTCGATGCTGCCCACGTTGCCGACCTTGAAGGCCGCCACGGCCATGTCTTCCAGGATGACGCGGGCCTGGTCGGCGACCCAGTCCACTTCGACGACCTGTACGTCTTCGACGCGGGCGGTGTCACCGATGAGCAGGGAAGTGATCACCGACAGCCCGTGGCACCCCATGGCGGCATAGGTGGCAAGGTCAGCCTGTACGCCGGTGGCGCCGACCGGATCGGCAGCGCCGAAGCTCAGAATGAGGGGAGGAGTTTGGTTTTGCACGGCGACTAGATTAAGATAGCTGACTTAGCATTTTACTTGATTGATTTTAGGGATAGTCAGCCGTGACCAATAGCCAAACCGAATTCAAAACCTGGATGTGCCTGATCTGTGGTTGGATCTACGACGAAGAAGCAGGCCTGCCGGACGAAGGTATCGCCCCCGGTACGCGCTGGGACGACGTGCCCATCAACTGGACCTGCCCGGAATGCGGCGCCCGCAAGGAAGACTTCGAGATGGTGGCGATCTGACCGCCTGACTATACAGGCCCTGCCGGCGCTGCCTTCGCGGCCCCGGCAGCGGCCTGGAAGTGCCGTCCTTCGTGGTGTCTTCCTGCCTGATGGAACATCACACCTATCCCCTTTTTTCTTCAGTTATCGAATTTGATTTATATCAAATTTGAAACTCGTCGTTTTTTTTCATCATTTTTGATATTGGCAGGTATCAATCTCTTTGCTATGTAGCAAAGATGCGGGTGTTTCTGGGTAGAATCTCAACACGAGCAGCACAAGCTGGGCAGTGCCGGAACACAGACGCGGGGGCGTCTCCGATCCTCTCCCAGCTTGCCCCTATCGACACCGAGGCCTGCATTCCCGGGTGAGCCGTATCGCCACGTCGCGATCGCGCCATTCCGGTCGCATACGACGGGCCATGCATCCACAGTCCAAAGAAGCACTACGGTCCAGGCCGAAGTGGGGGGACTGGTTTGACTTACCGTTCCGAGAGGCGGGCATGCCCCATACCAAGGATTTCGTCATCAACACGCAGGCCGCTGCGTCGTCTCCATCCATGCGATCCCGCGAAAGCCTGCAGAGCTTCCAGGCTTCCCTGATCGAACGCATGCAAGCCTGCGACCACGAGAGCCAGAGCTCGCGCCGCCTGGCCGTGGCCATCGGGGCGCAAGCCTGCCTGATCCCCTTGTCGCACACCAGTGAAATCGTTCCCCTGGACAACCAGGCCCTGACCCCGGTGCCGGCCACACGGCCGTGGTTTCTTGGCCTGCTCAACCTGCGCGGTAACCTGGTCGGCATTGCCGACCTGGCGGCCCTGTCCGGTGCGCCGGCCCAGGCCACCGGCCCGGGCAGTCACGCTCTGGTGCTGGCGCCGGCCCTGGCGGCACAGTGCGGATTGCTGATTTCTGCGGTGCTGGGTTTGCGCGATATCTCAGAAATGACACCAATCTCGAAAAATGACGAGGGCCGAATCGAATTGCCAGCCGTTAACGGGCGTTATAAAGACAAGGGCGGCACCTGTTGGGATGAACTGGATCTGGCGGCACTGGCAAAGCATGAGGCATTTCTGCAAGTGGGGCGCTAGTGTTGCGCTCTCTGCAAGGCCGCGACCGAACAATGCCAGCATCGTCACCACAGCATCAGGAAACAAGAAGGATTGGAGCACCGGCCATGAAACTGATCTTGCCCACCCGATCGAAAGAGCGGGCTCCGGCCACCTCTCCCAGCTCGTCCAATTCTTCCAACGCCTCTGCCGGGCACGCCCGGATCGAGATCGGGCCGCGCATGCGCCTGCCTTACCTGCACCGCTTCGCGCTGCGCACCCAGACCCGCATCCTGCTTGGCATCCTGGCGTTGTCCTTGGCGGGTCTGTTCCTGTTCCTTTGGCTGGGTTCGCGCTTGTACATTCATGCCACCTTGCAGACCCACATCGCCTCTGACCTGGTGATGCACTCGCAGCGCCTTGGCAAGGCCGTGCCCAACGCCATCCAGGGCAATCCGGAGGCCTTCGTGCAACTGGCCCAGAGCCGGGTTGAGTTCAATCGCGGGCTGTTGCTGCTCACCAGCGGCGGCGCTTACCAAGGCAACACCATCGGACTGCCAGAGCCGGCCATGAAGCCGGCGCTGGAGAGCATCACGCGACTGTGGCGGCGCAGCGACCTGGCCGCCGAGAACATTCTTGCCCTGCAAAAGGAACTGACCGGCTTTGGCGCCACCCTCAAGCGGCTCAATCAATTGCTGCCGGTGATGCTGGACCTGAGCGAGCAGATTTCCATGCTGCAGTCGCAAAGCCGTCCCACGCCGCGCGAGATGAACGCGGCCAGCCAGCTGGTGATGCTGACCCTGCGCCTGGGCCGCAGCGCCAACGAATTCCTGACTTCCGACGGCGTCAATCCGGAGACGGCCTTCATGCTCGGCAAGGACATCACGGCCTTCGGCGACCAACTGACCAGCCTGCGCGATGGCAATGAGATGCTGCGCCTGCGTCCGGCCAGCGACCCCGATTTGCGCGAAAAACTCGACGAGCTTGAGCGCGTCTTCGCCCAATACCAGCCGCAGATCGCCGGCATCCTCGGCCATCTGCAGAACTTCATCGCCGCCAAGCAGGCCGAGCGCCTGGTCTTCGTCGAGAACGAGACCCTGAAGCGCCAGCTCACCGAGCTTCAGGATGCCTACCGGATTGCCCTCAAGTCGCGTTCCTGGACCTTCTGGGCCATGCTGGTCGCGATGGTCATGGCGCTGTTGAGCGCCATCGGCATCGCCCTGGTGCAATTGCAGAACAGCCGCAACAACGCCGCCGCCGCCGAGGCCCGGCGCCAGCAGGCCGAACTGCAGCGCCAGCTGGCCCAGCAGGAAGAAGAGAAGGCCATGCGCGCCAACCACCTGACCCAGACCGCGATCCTGCGCCTGATGACCGAACTGCAGAAGGTGGCCGACGGCGACCTCACCGTACGCACCACGGTCTCCGACGACGTCACCGGCGCCATTGCCGACTCGGTCAACCACACCGTGGAGGCGCTGCGCGCGCTGGTGGAGCAAGTCACCCAGATGGCCTCCAAGGTCTCGCAGAGCTCGGAGCAGGTACGCGGCACCACCACTGAACTGGGCGCCGCAGCCCGCGCCCAGGCGCGCCGCATCCAGCGCATCGCCCAGGCCATGCTGGAGATGTCGATGCAGATCACCGGCATTTCGGTGTCGGCTGACGAATCGGCCGACGTCGCCCGTCACGCGGTGCTGGCCGCGGAACGCGGCGAGCGGGCGGTGGAGAATGCAATCAAGGCCATGAACGGCATCCGTGAACAGATCCAGGAAACCTCGGGCCGCATCACCCGGCTGGGCGAGTCTTCGCAGATGATTGGCGAGATCACCGAACTGATCTCCGACATCACCGAGCGCACCAACGTGCTGGCGCTCAACGCCGCCATCCAGGCGGCCTCGGCTGGCGAGGCCGGTCGCGGCTTCTCGGTGGTGGCCGAGGAAGTGCAGCACCTGGCCGAGCGCTCCAGCGCCGCCACCCGCGAGATCGGCGCGCTGGTGCGCATGATCCAGGCCGACACCCGCGACGTCGTGGTGGCCATGGACAAGTCCACCACCGGCGTGACCGAAGGCGCCGTGCTCTCGGACGCGGCCGGCAGCGCCCTGGCCGATATCCGCAGCGTCTCCGAGAAGCTCGCCGAGCTCATCCAGGGCATGGCCGGATCGACCCGCGAACAGGCAGTCTCGGCCAACGGCGTGGCGCAGCAGATTCAGGGCATCCTGACCGAAAATGACATCATCGAGCAAAGCCGGGAGCAGGTATCGGCGCTGTATGAAGAGCTGTGGGGCGCCGCGCGCCAGCTGGAAAATTCGGTGTCGCGCTTCCGCGTGACGGTGTCCTGAGCTGCTGTTCTTGCCGATGCACTGCGCTTTGCCATCCGATCCGCCCCCCGATCTTCCCGCTGGCGACGCCTTGCAGGAGACCTTGCAGCCGCTGCTGAAGATCCTGCGCCAGCAGGGCAGCAGTTGGCGCGCCCGGGTCGACAGCGGCCTGGTCTGTCCCGCACCGCCGCTGTACCTGCGCACGCTCACCGCAGTGCGCGACTGCACCCGCAGCGCCGGCGCGGCTGACCTGGAAGCCTGCGCCAGCGCCATCCTGCGTGTGCTGGAGTGTTCGCAACCGCCCGGCCAGGGGCTGGACATCTCGGCGCTGGACATCATCGAGCGCGCGGTCGCTGGCCTGGGCCAGCGCGGCTGCCATAGCGTGGCGCAGGAAGAACTGGCCGCGCTGTTGCCGCCGCCGCGCATGCGCACCTCGCCATCCCCGGACATGACCCCGCCCGCCGCCCGCGATACCCCGCCGGCGCCATGGCTGGCGCCCCGTGAGCAGCAATGGGAGGGCTTGCAGGACGAGCTCGATCAGGCCCTGCTGCCGGTTTTCCTGGAAGAGGCGCAGGAATTGATGAGCAGCATCGGCGAGGGCCTGGAAGTCCTGCGCCAGGGCGTAGCCGATGCCGAACTGGCCGGGCTGGCGCGGCCGCTGCATACGCTCAAGGGTAGTGCGCGCATGGTCGGGGCGCGGCGTCTGAGCCATTGCCTGCACCAGATGGAGACGGCGCTGCGCAGCGTGCAGACCAGCATCGAAGGCGTTCCCGACCGCAGCGGCGCAGCGCTGGCCGCGCTGGAAACGCTGCTGGGGCTGCATGACCTTGCAATGGACCATTTCGCCGCGCTCACCCAGGCCGCATTGCTGCTCTCGGCCGATGGCGGCGCACGCGCGCCGGTGCTGCCCGCGCCCCTGATCCGCATCCGCACCACGGTGCTGGACAAGCTGCTCAACCAGGTCGGCGAGGTTTCCATCGCACGATCCCGCCTGGACAATGAGGTGGGCAGCCTGCAATCGGAAAGCAAGGCGCTGGGCGAGCAGCTCATGCGGCTGTCTGCCGAGGTGCGCCAATGGCTGCGCCAGAGCGGGGCGCAGGCGGAGGATTCCGATGCTCCCCTGGCCATCATGCAGGCGCTGGCGCACAGCGTTGCCGCGCGCCTGGAGCAGGCCAGCCAGCACCAGCGGCGGCTGCAGGACGGCGTCAGCAGTACCCGCGAGGGCTTGCGCCAGCAGGCCGCGCATACGCGCGAGCTGCAGCAGGAGCTGATGTATGCGCGCATGGTCAAGTTCAACAGCATGGAAGTGCGCATGCAGCACCTGGTGCGCCAGGTCGCCGCCGAGACCGGCAAGCCGCTGGCGCTGGACCTGTCCAATTGCCGCCTGCAGATCGACCGCGCCATCCTGGAACGGCTGATGGGGCCGCTCGAGCATCTCTTGCGCAACGCCGCCGTGCATGGCATCGAGAGCGCCGAGCAGCGGCTGGCCGAGGGCAAGCCTGCCGCGGGGCGGCTGACCGTACAGGCCACCCACGAAGGCAACGAGGCCGTCATCCGCGTCAGCGACGACGGACGCGGACTGGATCTGGAAGCGATCCGGCAGAAGGCCCTGGAACTGGGTGCTGCCGGCATCGCCGAGGCCAGCCAGGCGCGTCTGGCCGACCTGATCTTCCAGCCCGGCCTGAGCACCTCGCCGCAGGTCTCGGCACTGGCTGGTCGCGGCATCGGCATGGATGTGGTGCGTTCGGAAGTGGCTGCCCTGGGCGGCTGGATGCGGGTGCATTCGCAGCCCGGACAGGGCGTGCAGTTCACGCTCTACTTGCCGTTGTCGCTGGCGGTCCAGCATGTCTGCCTGCTGCGCCATGGGCAGCAGCATTTCGCCATTCCTTCCATGCTGGTCGACAGCATCGTACAACTGCGCGGCCCGCAGGCCCGCCAGGCGCTGGCGGAAAAATCACTGGAGCATCAGGGCGCCCGGCTGCCCCTGCATCCCTGGCATTGCCTGCTGGATGAAGCGCCTGAGCCCGCCGGGGAGGGCAGCGATTCGGCCTATGTCCTGCTCATCAAGCGCGATGATGGACTCATGGCCGTGCTGGCCGACCATGTCAGCGGCAATCGCGAAGTGGTGGTCAAGCCGGTCGGTCCGCAACTGGCCACCCTGGCCGGCGTGGTCGGCGCGACCGTGCTCGGCGATGGCCAGATCGTGCTGATCATCAATCCGCTCTTGCTGGCCGGCGCCGGCCGCACCGATGGCATGGCGGTAGCGCCGGGCGTACAATAGCGGGCTTTGGGCGCAGGCCGGCAGCGCCCGGCCATGACCGAGAGGCCTGTCATCGACTCCACACTCATTTCCATCCTGCTGGCCACGACCCTGGCCGGCGTGATCAGCATCACCGCGGCTGCGGTGTTTTCGTTCGCCCTGCTGTCGAAGATGGTGGAGCGGCTGGTCAGCCTGTCGGTGGGCATCATGCTGTCCACCTCGCTGCTGCATGCGCTGCCGGAAGCCTTCGAGTCCCAGGCCGAGCCCCATACCCTGTTCGCGGTGCTGCTGGGCGGCCTGCTGGCCTTCTTCCTGCTGGAAAAGACCGCCATCCTGCGCCACTCCCACCACCATGAAGATGACGGCCACGGCCATCATCACGGTCATGACAAGAAGGAAGCCGGCAAGGCCGGCTGGATGATCCTGGTGGGCGACGGCCTGCACAATTTCACCGACGGCATCCTGATCGCCGCTGCCTTCCTGGCCGATCCACACCTGGGCCTGGTGACCGGCCTGGCCATCATCGCCCACGAAATCCCGCAGGAGATCGGCGACTTCATCGTGCTGCTCAATGCCGGTTTCTCGCGCACCCGCGCCTACGTCTACAACCTCATCTGCAGCCTCATGGCCGTGGCCGGCGGCGTGCTGGGCTATTTCATGCTGGAGCGCGGGATGCAGTGGATTCCCTTCGTGCTGGTCTTTGCCTCGTCGGGCTTCATCTACATCGCCGTTTCCGATCTGATGCCGCAGATGCAACGCCGCGCCACGCTGCGCGAGACGATTCCCCAGGTGATCCTGATCGCCGCAGGCGTGCTGATCGTGCTGGCGCTGACGCACCAGGCGCACGCGCACTGAGCTCTTCCTGGCCGGTCCTGGTCGGTGTGCGGCGGCGCTCATCGACAGACTGGCGCAGCACCCAGCGCATGCCGATGCTGAACACGAAGCCAACAAGGCCAAGGAAGAGGACGAGGTCGTCGAGCACAGGCCATCCTTTCATCAGGGCGCACCCGGGATGGGCGCTGCGGATGGCTTTACTGTAGGCTGGCGCTGCGCCCGGGGCCAATATCAAATGGGGCGGCGCGCCATCTCAAAACGATATGGTCGAGAGCATCGACCAAGGAGGGCAGGCATGATTTCCATCCGGCAGTTACGCTATTTCGTCGAGATCGTCGAGGCGCGCGGCTATACCCGCGCCGCCGAGCGGCTCTTCGTGGCGCAATCGGCGCTGAGCCGGCAGATCAAGGAGCTGGAGGGAGATCTGGACGTAGTGCTGCTCAGACGCGAGGCCAAGGCCTTCGAGCTGACCCAGGCCGGCCAGGATTTCTATGAGCGCAGCCGCAAGATCCTGCTCGACCTGGATCGCGCCGTGGCCCAGGCCCGCACCATCGGCAAGGGCGAGCATGGCGCCCTGCGGCTGCTGCATTCCAGCTCGGTGCCGTTGACCGCGCCGCTGGGGCCGATGTTGAACGAAGCGCTCAAGGCCTTTCCTGGCATCTCACTGGAAATCTCGCAGGCCCCGTCCGAGTACCAGGCCCGCGAGATCGTCGAGGGCAGCGCCGATATCGGCCTGGCCCGGCTACCCATCCTGCGCGCCAATCCCAACCTGGAGAGCACGGTGCTCTATCGCGAGCGCCTGGTGGCGGCGGTGCCGGCCGGGCACAGGCTGGCGCAGCGGCAGGAAGTGGAGATCGCCGAATTGCGGGATGAATTCTTCGTGACGGTGCCGCATCGTGATCGCGGCGGTTTGAGCTACCTGGTGGCCGAGCGCTGTATCGCGCACGGCTTCTATCCCCGGGTGGCGCGCGCCACTTCGCGCAAGAATTCGCTGCTCAGCCTGGTCAACGCCGGCTTTGGCATCGCCGTGGTGCCGCAGAGCATGGCCAGCATTTCGCTGGCGGCCGGGGTCAGTTTCCCGGCCTTGAAGGATCCTGATTTCCATTCCGAAGTGGCCTTGCTGCGCCGGCGCGATGCGCCCGCCATGGTCGGCCAGTTCGTCGAGGCTTTCATGGCCCGCCTGCACGAGGCGGGTTTGTCCGCACCGGCCCCGGGCTGAGGCCGATGGGAGCCGATCAGCTTCCGGTGGCGACCGGACGCTGCGGATCAGAGCTCCATTCGCTCCACGAACCCGGATACAGGCGCGCACCGGCCAGTCCAGCCACTTCCAGCGCCAGCAGGTTGTGGCAAGCCGTCACGCCCGAGCCGCACTGCATCACTGCCGCCTGCGGATCGCCCAGCAGCGTCAGCCATTCCTCGCGCAGTTGCGCCGCCCCCTTGAAGCGGCCATCGGCTTGCAGGTTGTCCTTGAAGAAGCGGTTCTTCGCGCCCGGGATATGGCCGCCGACCGCATCGAGCGTCTCGTTCTCGCCGCGGAAACGATCCGGTGCGCGTGCATCGATCACCTGCAGTGCCTGGGTCTTGATGTTCTCCATCAGCGCCTGGGCATCGACGGTCTGCACCAGCGATGTGAGATCCTGGATCAGGCCTGGCGTGGCCGGCGCCGGTGTCTCGGCGCTGAGCGGTTCACCGATGGCCTGCCAGGCCGCCATGCCGCCGTCCAGCACGGCCACGTCGCTGTGGCCGATCCAGCGCAGCAGCCACCACAGGCGCGCGGCGAACATGCCGCCGTGGGCGTCATAGGCCACTACCTGGGTGTCGTTGTTGATACCCAGCGCGCGCATGGCCTGCACGAACTCCTGGCGGTCCGGCAACGGATGGCGGCCATGGAAGCGGCCAGCGGCGTCGGTCTTGGGACCGGAGAGCAGTTCATCCAGATGGGCAAAGCGCGCCTGCGGCAGATGGCCGGCGGCATAGGCCTGGCGGCCGAAGTCGGGGTTGGCCAGATCGTGGCGGCAATCGACGATCACCAGATTGATGTGGGCGGCACGCGCCTTCAGTTCGCTGGCGCTGATGAGGGTTTGGTAGATCATGTTTTCTCCTTGTCTTGGATGCGGCAATGGATGATGCAGGTCTGGCAGTTCCTATACCTCGGTGGCAATGGGATCGACCTTGGGCAGGTTGCGCGCGGCGATCTGGTTGCTGCGATGGTTGTGATAGGTCGCCAGCAGGCCGCTGGCCAGGATGACGCCCATGCCCAGCCAGCCGAGCCAGCCTGGTGCATCGTTCCAGACCAGCACACCAAAGAGGCTGGAAAACACGATGCCCGTATATTGCAGGTTGGCCGTGACCAGCGTATTGCCCAGCCGGTAGGCGCGGGTCATGGCGATCTGCGCCAGCGTGGCGGTCAAGCCTATCATGATCACCAGCGCCGCGCCCTGCCAGGAATGGCTGTGCCACAGCGGCACGCGGCCAGTGGCCACGCTGCCCACCAGGCCGGCCAGTACGCCGGTCAGTGAAAAGTAGAACACCACGCGGTATTCCGGTTCCCCCAGCAGCCCCAGCTTGCGCACCTGCAGGTACACCAGCGCCGAGAGCACGCCCGAGAACAGCGAGATCGCCCCGCCCAGCAACTGGTCGGCGTCCAGCGAGGGACGCATCAGCAGGGCCACGCCGATGAAGCTCAGCACCACGGTGGCCGCCAGGCCCCACTCGAATTTCTTGTTGCCCTGCCACCAGGCGGCCGCGAACAGCATCACCGCAATCCAGATCGAGGACATGTAGTTCAGCGTCGTGGCCGTGGCCACCGGCAGCAGGCTGAAGGAATAGAACCACAGCCACAGCGAGATCACGCCCACGCCGCCACGGATGAGGTGGTCGCGCGGGAAGGGTGTGCGGAAGGTGCCGCCGCGCACGCGCACCAGGGCGGCGATCACCGAGATGCCGATGATGCCCCGGCACAGCACGATTTCAGAAGTACTGTAGTAGTCGCTGGCGAGCTTGACGCACACGCCCATGATGGAAAACAGGAATGATGCGACAAGCATCCAGAGCGATTGCATGGTGTCCGATTCAGGAGAGTAGGGCAGGAGGAGGGAGACAGGCCGCAGCACAAGCGACAACGGCAGCAACGGAGTGAACCGTTGCTGCCGTCATTGTCCCGCTGCGGGCCGTGCCGGCCAGGGAGGCGTCGTGATGCTCTTGCAGGTTGCTTGCGTGATAGTTCTGCCGCCTTGCCTGCCTCTGCATCTGTTTTCCTCTGGTGGCCCGTGGCCTCTTTATGGTGTGGTGGCGGTGCCCGGCGGCACCTCCAGTTGCTTGCGGTACCACTCGTGGAAGTGCTGCATGCCGTCTTCCATGGGCGACTGGTAGGGCCCGACTTCACTGGTGCCGCGATCCATGAGTATACGACGGCCGGCATCCATGCGCAGGGCGATCTCGTCGTCTTCCACGCAGGTCTCCATGTAGGCGGCGCGCTCGGCTTCCACCAGTTCACGCTCGAAGAGGGCGATCTCTTCCGGATAGTAGAACTCCACCACATTGGTGGTCTTCTGCGGACCGGTCGGCCACAGCGTGGAGACCACCAGCACATGCGGATACCACTCCACCATGATGTTGGGATAGAGCGTGAGCCAGATCGCGCCGAATTTGGGCGGCTGGCCATTGGAGAACTGCAGCAGCTTCTCCTGCCACTTGGCATAGGTGGGCGAACCGGACTTGATCAGACCGTGGTTCACGCCCACGGTCTGCACGCTGTAGTCACGGCCGAACTCCCACTTCAGGTCGGAGCAGCTCACGAAATTGCCCAGCCCCGGATGGAAGGGGTCGACGTGGTAATCCTCCAGGTAGACCTCGATGAAGGTCTTCCAGTTGTAGTCGCACTCATGCACTTCGGTGTGGTCGTACAGATAGCCGGAGAAGTCCAGGTCGCGTGTCACGCCCAGGTTCTTGAGCTTGTCGGCGATGTTGACGCCATTGGCTTCGAACAGCAGGCCGTTCCAGCTCTGCAGCGGCGTCTTGGACAAGTTCATGCACGGTGTCTGGCCGAAATGCGGCGCACCGATCAGTTCACCCTTCAGATCATAGGTCCAGCGATGCAACGGACAGACGATGTTGCTGGCATGGCCGCGACCGTCCAGCATCTTGGCCTGGCGATGACGGCAGACATTGGAGACCAGCTCGATCCCCTGCGCATTGCGCACCAGCATGCGGCCTTCGTTTTCCCACGGCAAAGTGGAGTAGTCGCCCGCTTCGGGCACCATCAGCTCATGGCCGACGTAACGAGGTCCTTGCTGGAAGAGTTGTTTCAGTTCCCGCTGATGGAGCGGTTCGTCGAAGTAGACGTGGACTGGAAGTTGCGCGTTTGAACGCGCCAATTTGGCAAAAGTAGCAAGATCGGACATTTCCGCCCCCAAATTAATTTGCACCAACCTAAGGAAGAAAATCCGCAAAAACCTATGTTCAAATAATATGAAGAGGAAATTTTGGACAGAACCGAGGATTATGCCACAAAAACCCCATAAGGGGCCGGGTTTTGTGGCCAAAATGCCAGCATTTTGGCCGAATTTACGATCCGGGCCCGAAATGTTTCGTGCAATGCGGCGTCAAATCCACGCCCCCGATTGACTTGGGATTCCCCGGTTTGTTCTAAAATACCGGGTTAGATTTTTGAATGGGTCGATATGCCTAGAACCTCTGCCACCGCGTCCACCGCCTCCGCTGCTTCCGCCCCCCTGCCAGCCTCCTTCGAACAGGCCATGCAGGAGCTCGAACAGCTCGTGGCCCAGATGGAAGCCGGCGAACTGCCGCTGGAAGCCTCGGTGGCCGCCTACAAGCGCGGCTCGGAACTGGTCAAGTTCTGCGCTGCCCAACTGGACAAGGTCGATACCCAGGTCAAGCTGCTCGAAGGCGACATGCTCAAGCCCTTCCAGGCCGCCGATATGGATGGGGAAGAAGGATGAGCGCACCGATGGCTGCCCCCGGCGCCGTAGCGGCGCCGGCCTTCGCCCAGTGGATGGGCCAGGTGCAGAGCGGCATGGAAGAGGTGTTGAACCGTTTCCTGCCGTCCGCGTCGGTGGTGCCGGCGCGGCTGCATGAAGCCATGCGCTACACCGCCATGGACGGCGGCAAGCGCGTGCGCCCGCTGCTGGTGTATGCCGCCGGCGAGCTGTTCGATACGCCGCGTGCGCTGCTGGAGCGTGCCGCCGCTGCAGTCGAGATGATCCACGTCTATTCGCTGGTGCATGACGACATGCCCTGCATGGATGACGATGCGCTGCGCCGTGGCAAGCCCACCGTGCACATCAGATACGACGAGGCCACCGCACTGCTGGTCGGTGACGCCCTGCAGGCGCAGGCCTTCGACACCCTGGCCGCACCGCTGGAGACCGAACCGGGCAGCGCCGACGCCGGCCTGCCGGCACGCCAGCTGCGCATGGTCAAGCTGCTGGCCGAGGCGGCCGGCTCGGTGGGCATGTGCGGCGGTCAGGCCATCGACCTGGCCAGTGTGGGCATGACCCTGTCGCTGGCTGAACTGGAACAGATGCACCGCCTGAAGACCGGCGCCCTGTTGCGCGCCGCCGTGCTGCTGGGCGCGCTGGGCGGCAAGGCGCTGACGGCAGCCGAAAGCGCGGCGCTGGACGATTACGCCCGCGCCATCGGCCTGGCCTTCCAGGTGGTCGACGACATCCTCGACGCCACCGCCGACTCGGCCACGCTGGGCAAGACCGCCGGCAAGGACGCCGCCGACAACAAGCCGACCTATGTGTCCATCCTCGGCCTTGCTGAATCGCAGGCCCTGGCCGGCAGGCTGCAGGCCGATGCGCATGAGGCGCTGGCCCCATTCGGCGGGAAGGCGCGCCGCCTGCGCGAACTGGCCGACCTGATCGTACAAAGAAAGACTTAAGCGACGTAACCCCAGGCATGAAGACGGACCGCGCCCCATGCCAGCTTCCGGCAAGCGCGGCCTTCAGACCCCAACACGGTAACAAAGATGCTCCTCAACACCATCAACGACCCGGCCGACCTGCGCCGCCTGTCCCGCCACCAGCTCAAGCCCCTGGCTGAAGAGTTGCGCGGTTTCCTGCTGGACTCGGTGTCCAAGACCGGCGGCCACCTCTCGTCCAACCTGGGCACGGTGGAGCTGACCATCGCCCTGCATTACGTCTTCAACACCCCCGAGGATCGCGTGGTCTGGGACGTGGGTCACCAGACCTATCCGCACAAGATCCTTACCGGCCGGCGCGAGCGCATGGATACGCTGCGCCAGCAGGAAGGCATTTCCGGCTTCCCGCGCCGTATCGAGAGCCAGTACGACACCTTCGGCACCGCGCACTCCTCGACCTCGATCTCGGCCGCCCTGGGCATGGCCCTGGCGGCCCGTACGCAAGGCTCGGACCGCCACGCCATCGCTGTCATCGGCGACGGCGCCATGACCGCCGGCATGGCCTTCGAAGCGCTCAACAATGCGGGCGTGCATGAAGACGTCAAGCTGCTGGTGATCCTCAACGACAATGACATGTCGATCTCGCCGCCGGTGGGCGCGCTGAACCGTTACCTGGCGCGCCTGATGTCGGGCAAGTTCTACGCCCGTGCGCGCGACGTGGGCAAGTCGGTGCTGCCCGGTCCCGTGCTGGAGCTGGCCAAGCGACTGGAAGAGCATGCCAAGGGCATGGTGGTGCCGGCCACCATGTTCGAGGAATTCGGCTTCAACTACATCGGCCCCATCGACGGCCACGACCTCGACTCGCTGGTGCCGACGCTGCAGAACCTGAAGCACCTCAAGGGCCCGCAGTTCCTGCACGTGGTCACCAAGAAGGGCCAGGGCTACAAGCTGGCCGAGGCCGATCCGGTGCTCTACCACGGCCCCGGCAAGTTCAACCCCAGCGAAGGCATCAAGCCCAGCGCCGGTGGCAAGCTCACCTATACCAAGGTCTTCGGTGACTGGCTGTGCGACATGGCCGCCGCCGACGACAAGCTGGTCGGCATCACCCCGGCCATGCGCGAAGGCTCGGGGATGGTGGATTTCGAAAAGAAATTCCCGAATCGTTATTACGACGTCGGCATCGCCGAACAGCACGCCGTCACCTTCGCCGCCGGCATGGCCTGCGAGGGCATGAAGCCGGTGGTGGCGATCTACTCGACCTTCCTGCAACGCGCCTACGACCAGCTGATCCACGACGTGGCCCTGCAGAACCTGGACGTGACCTTCGCCCTGGACCGCGCCGGCCTGGTGGGCGCTGATGGCGCGACCCACGCCGGCAATTACGACCTGGCCTTCCTGCGCTGTATTCCCAACATGGTGGTGATGGCGGCCTCCGACGAGAACGAGTGCCGCAAGATGCTCTCTACCGCCTATCAATATCCGGGTCCGGCCTCGGTGCGCTATCCGCGCGGCGCGGGCGTCGGCGCAGTGGTGGACAAGACGCTGGAGACCCTGCCGCTGGGCCGTGGCGAGATCCGCCGCCAGGGCAAGGACGTCGCCATCCTGGCCTTCGGCAGCCTGCTGGCCCCGGCCCTGGGCGCGGGCGACAAGCTCAATGCCACGGTGGCCAACATGCGCTTCATCAAGCCGCTGGACGTGGAACTGGTCAAGCAGTTGGCTGCCTCGCACGATGCGCTGGTGACGGTGGAAGAGGGCTGCATCATGGGCGGCGCCGGTGCGGCCGTCTCCGAAGCGCTGGCTGCCGCCGGCATCAACAAGCCGATTCTGCATCTGGGCCTGCCGGACCGCTTCATCGACCACGGCGATGCGGCGCAACTGCTGGCCCAGTGCGGTCTGGATGCCAGTGGCATCGTCGACTCCATCGCGCAGCGGTTTGGCAAGGATCAGCCCAAGCTGGTGGTCAACAACGGCTGATTGCTCGGTCTTCCCCCTACGCATCCGGCCTGGCGGTCCCTGTCCATTAGGGCAGTGCCCGCTTGCGCGCGCCCTGCCAAGATGGCAGATGCCCTGTTCGTTTGAACATCTCGCCATCGACCCGGTCAAAGACCTCATCAATTAAAATATTTCTATTTGGAAATATTCTCAAAAGGGGGGTAATCGGCCGACTCATCCGGGCGCCCTCAAATCTTCCAACAAGAATTCAAATGAGGAGAGCCCCATGAGATGGGTGATGATGGTGACCGGTGGTCTATTTGGTATTGTGCTGGCATGGTTCAATGACTGGTGGGCCGGCCCTACCGCCGTCATTGTTGGGGGACTGGGCTTCTGGCTGGGCAATGTGCTTTCCGACTCTGACGGTCCCGATGCACAGCCGCAGCAGTCTGCTCTGGGTGAGACGCCGCAGACAAAGACGCTGGCCGAACGGGTCCGATATCTGGAAGTGCGGGTCGAGTCGCTCAGTGAAGAACTGGAGAGGCTCCGACAGCAATCTCCGAACTACCTCTCAGTCCTGGAAGCAGACACGGCGCCCGCTGCGTCCGCTGCGCCGGACCCAGAACCCTTGCGTAGCGCGGAAAGTGCCATCGCCGCAGCCACAGTTCCGGCTCCGCCCCAGGCGATCCTGCCCGAGGTGGTCCAGATTGATGCAATCCAGCCTGAACCTGCCCCCGTGCTTGCGTCTGTCCACCCCGAACCACCGGCATCGGTGGCTGCCGTGGAAAGCCAGCTGAACCAGTCCTCAGTTGCCGCCCAGCCGCAAACCCCCGACTTGCTGGACCGTGCTTTCAATGCCGCGCGCGACTGGCTCCTGGGTGGCAACACCGTGGTGCGCGTGGGCATCGTCGTGCTGTTCTTCGGCGTGGCCTTCCTGCTCAAGTACGCTGCCAGCAATAGCCTGCTGCCCATCGAGTTCCGCCTGGCGGGTACGGCGCTGGGCGCTGCTGCCTTGCTGGTCATTGGCTGGCGCTTGCGCGAGCGTCGCGCAGTCTATGGGCTGGTCTTGCAAGGGGGCGGGATAGGGGTGCTGTATCTCACCGTGTTTGCCGCCGTCAAGCTGTATGCGCTGATTCCATCGGCCATGGCCCTGCCCTTGATGGTGGTGATCTGCGCCTTGAGCGCCTTTCTGGCCATCCGCCAGGATGCCGCGCCGCTAGCCTTCATGGGCAGCGCAGGCGGTTTTCTTGCGCCGGTGCTGGTCAGCAGCGGCGGCGGCAGCCATGTTGCTCTCTTCGGCTATTACGCCTTGCTCAATGCCGGCATCTTTGCCATCGCCTGGTTCAAGGCCTGGCGTGCGCTCAACTTGCTGGGATTTTTCTTCACCTTCGTCATTGGCACGGTATGGGGCCTGACCTCTTATCGTCCGGAGCACTTTGCCAGTACCGAGGCGTTCCTGGTGCTGTTCTTCCTCATGTATGTGGGTATCGCGCTCCTGTACGCGGTGCAGCGCGAATTGGCGCTCAAGCATTACGTGGATGGTTCGCTGGTCTTCGGCACCCCCATCGCGGCCACGCTGTTGCAAGCGGCGCTGGTCAAGTCCATGCCCCTCGGCCTGGCCTGGAGCGCGGTGGCCTTGTCGGCCTTCTATCTGCTGGTGACGGCAGGTCTCGTCCGCTGGCGTGCGCGCCTGGGCCTGCTGTTCGATTCCATGCTGGCGCTGGGCGTGATCTTTGCCACGCTGGCCATCCCCTTCGCGTTCTCCGGGCAGACCACCGCGGCGGCCTGGGCACTGGAAGGAGCGGCCATCGTCTGGCTGTCCGTACGCCAGCGCCGGCTGGTGGCGCTGGTGTTTGGCCTGCTGATGCAGGGCGCAGCAGCAGTGGCCTTCCTGGCCTCTTGGGGCGAGCAAGGCAGTGCGCTTGCGCTGCCCGTGGTCAATGGTCAATTCCTTGCCATGCTGATGATTGCGCTGGCCGGCTTGTTCATCGGGTGGTGGCTGCAGGTGCGCAGCGATGCGCGTCACTGGCACGCGTGGCTGCCTGAGGTGGGCCTGGTGGCCGCCGTGTGGGGACTGTGCTGGTGGATTGCTGCGGGTGTACGTGAAATCCTGGGGCACGCCGCTTCTCTGGCGTCGGAGCAGGCGCTGTCCTTCGTCCTGCCCGCCTTGCTGCTGTTGGCCATCCTGACCACCTGGCTGGCCCATGCCGCCAGGCGCGGGCTGGCCTGGCCGCTGGCGCTGCGGGTGGAGCAGGCACTGGCGCCGGTACTGGCCTTGCTGACCCTGGGTCTTTTCGTGACGCAAGCTGCGCCGCTGAGCGGCTGGGGTATCGTGGCCTGGCCGCTGGCGCTGGCGTCGACGTTCGCCATCCTGTGGTATCTGCCGCCCGATCAGGATGCGGGCGAGCACAAGCCCATCTGGCCGCCCTATGCGCTCCAGCACATCTTGAGTTTCTGGATGACATGCGCCTTGCTGGCCTTCGAGGGCTACTGGCGCCTGCGGGAGTTCGTCCCCGAGGGCGCGTGGAGCTGGAGCGCCTGGGCCTACGGGCTGGGACTTTGCCTGCTGGGAATCTCCACCCTGGGCACCCGCCTGCGCTGGCCGGTGGCGGCGCATGTCTGGTCGTATCAGGTGTGGGGTGCGGCCCCGCTGGCCCTGTTGCTGTGGGGCTGGAGTGTCGCCAGTACCTTGCTCGATGGCGATGCGTCACCGCTGTTCTGGCTGCCTTTGTTCAATCCGCTGGATGTGGCGCAGTTGCTGGCCTTCATCGCCGTGGCTGCATGGCTGCGTCGTTTGCGCCAGGTGGGCGTAGCCCAAGCGCCTGTTGAAGTGAGTTATCTGGCCTTTGCCACGGTCTTCCTGTGGTTCAACGCCTTGCTGCTGCGTACCTTGCATCATTACTTCGACATTGCCTACGAACCCGGCGAAGTGCTGGCCTCTTTCCGCTGGCAACAGGTGTTCGTGCTGGGCTGGGGGGCCTTCGCCTTTGCTGCCTTGTGGGCGGTAAAGAACGAGCGCTTGAAGAAGCTCTGCGTGATGGCTTCCATGCCGCTGGTCGCGGTGCTCTGGCTGTGGACGCTCTATGCCAATCTTACGCAGGCCGGTGGTCAGTGGATGTGGCTGCCCCTGCTCAATCCGCTCGATGCCGTCTTGCTGGCCATCTATGCCCTGATTGCGTTCTGGTTTGTGCGCCTGAGCCGTTTGGGCGGCCTGGATGGGCAGATCGCGTCCTATCGCACGCCCTTGCTCTGGGCGACGGGCGCGACGGCTTTCCTCTGGCTCAACGCCATGTTGCTCAGAACCCTGCACCATTGGACCGATTTGCCCTACACCCTGGAAGACATCGCGTATTCCACCCTGGCCCAGGCCGCGCTCACTGTCTTCTGGGCAGTGTGTGCGCTGACCACGCAGGTCATTGCCACGCGTCGCGGCACGCGCCTGCTGTGGTTCGTCGGCGCTGCGCTGCTGGCGGTGACGGTGGTCAAGCTGTTCCTGTTTGACCTCTCGCGCATCCAGGGGCTGGAGCGGATCGTTTCCTTCATCGGGGTCGGCGTGCTGCTGTTGCTGGTGGGGTATTTCTCGCCCTTGCCGCCCAAGGCGGCTGTTGCGCAGGAGGCCGCGCAATGAAACGCTTGATGATGGCAGTCTGCACCGCCCTGGTCGCGCTCGTGGC
The DNA here is from genome assembly GCF_001929405.1 of Herbaspirillum camelliae. Classification (NCBI taxonomy): domain Bacteria; kingdom Pseudomonadati; phylum Pseudomonadota; class Betaproteobacteria; order Burkholderiales; family Oxalobacteraceae; genus Herbaspirillum; species Herbaspirillum camelliae. Next base: position 6,017,841 of record NZ_KV880769.1, on the reverse strand, counting down.
ACAAGCTGGCGATGCGCCTCCAGTGTCGGTGGCGCAATGGTATGCGCTCGATCTGAATGGCAGTGGCTCGTACTTCCGCTTGTCCTTGCCGCCCGAGGTGTATGCGGCCAGCCAGCGCAGCGATCTGGGCGATGTCCGCATCGTCAATGGCGCAAGAGAGCCGGTCCCGTTCTCGCTGGAAGTCACCACCGTCCCAGCGCCTGCGCGGCGCGTGGTACTGACCCCGGTGTCCTGGTTTTCCGTGCCGGCGGCGACAAAGGGCGGCGACAAGGCGCGTCTGGGCGTATCGCTGGATGCCGATGGCACCTTGCGCGCCGAGGTCGGCTCGCGGGCCGGAAACCAGCGCAAAGACGATACGGTACTGGTCGATCTCGGGCGCGAGGGTACGGTCGACGCCTTGCGGATCCGCCTGCGTGGCGAGCAGTATGTAGGTCGCGTCCACGTCGACGCCAGCGCTGACTTGACGCAGTGGCAAGAGGTGGCTGACGCCGCCCTGGTGAAGGCCGTCACGGAGGGCAAGCGCCTGGTTCAGGACCGTGTGGCGCTCGACGGCGTGCACCAGCGCTATCTCAGGCTGAGCTGGCCCGATGGCGTACCCGAGATCGGCGCCATCGAAGTGGAGACCAGTGTCTTGGAGCCCGTGGCCGAGACCGGCGCAGCCCCCTTGCTCTGGCGCGCAGCCGCGCAGGTGCAGGCCGGCGCGCAGGCCGGTGAGTACCAGTTCGACACGGGCGGCGTTTACCCCGTGGAAAGCCTGCGCATCGGTCTGCCGCAGGCCAATACCATCGCCAAAGTGACGCTGCAGAGCCGTGCGGATGTCAAGGCGCCCTGGCGGGATGTCGTCAGGGGGAGCGTGTTCCGGTTGCAAGGCAAGAGCGGCGAGGAACTCTCTGCGCCACTACGCTTCAACGCCACGCCTGAGCGTCACTGGAGGATATTGGTGGACATGCGCACGGGTGGCTTTGGCAATGGCATGCCGCAAGTGACGCTGGGGTGGCGGCCAGCGCTGCTGACCTTCGTCGCGCGGGGATCGGCGCCGTTCATGCTGGGGGTAGGCAATGCGACGCTGGTGCCGGTATCACAGCCCAGAGACGACCTGCTGCTGGGAGCGCAGCCGCAGATCGGGCAGGCCAGCCTCGGTGCGCGACTGGCTACTCCGGCAGACCAGCCAGCGGCTGCACCCACAGTCAGTTCGCGCAGCATCATCCTGTGGATGGCCTTGATCCTGGCCGTGGCTGCATTAGCGGTGATTGCCTGGCGCCTGGCGCGCAGCCAACCGGCTGGCGACAAGCAAGCCTAGCGCTCTCGTCCCTTCTGCCACAACACATCCTGCCCGCCCGCCTCACGGTTGAGCACCCGCGCCAGCACGAAGCACAGGTCCGAGAGCCGGTTCAGATATTGCCGCGCCGGTGCATTCACGCCGCCCTCGGTCTTCTCCAGCATCACCACGCTGCGTTCGGCACGGCGGCACACGGTGCGGCACACATGGGCCAGCGCCGCCGTACGCGAGCCGCCGGGGAGGATGAATTCCTTCAGCGGGGGCAGGGTGGCGTTGTACTTCTCCAGCAGGCCGTCGAGCCGCGCCAGGTGGGTATCGGCCAGCACCGTGTAACCGGGGATGCACAACTCCCCGCCCAGGTCGAAGAGGTCATGCTGGATCGAGACCAGCTCCTCGCGCAGCGCGGTCGGCAGGCTCTCGCACAACAGCAGGCCCAGTTGCGAATTGAGTTCGTCCACATCTCCCAGCGCCTGGATGCGCAGGTTGTCCTTGCCCACCCGGCTGCCATCGCCCAGGCCGGTGCTGCCATCGTCCCCGGTACGGGTGGCGATCTTGGAAAGTCGGTTGCCCATCATTGCTCCTTGTTGACCGGGGCAGCTTAAGGGCAAGCCCTATTCAAGGCAAGCGCTTCCCACCCGCTGCGAGCGTGACCGCATGGGACGGAAAATCGCGTAAACAATTCACTTGATTTGCCCAGCGAGCTGGCTTGGGCAGGGACATTTGCGCAAACTCTAGCCCGCAAGAGAGTAAAATTCATCGATTGGATCAGTGGTCAGTCCACTGGAGCGGCAGGGGATGCCGCTTCACCGGCCCTGCATCTGTCCACACAAGACCGAGAACAACGACCGAGACACGAGACACCTGAGAGAAACCGCATGAATCACCTAGTTGACGCCCGGAAACTGAAACGGCCCGTACCCCAGGCCCTGCTTGACGCACTCAAGGCCCTGTTCGGCGACCGTTGTTCCACCACCCTGGCCATGCGCGAGCACCATGGCCGCGACGAATCCTCCTACGATCCCATGCTGCCCGACGCCGTGGTCTTCGCCCACAGCACCGAGGAGGTGGCGGCCTTCGTCAAGCTGTGCAGCCAGTACGACACCCCCATCATCCCCTACGGCGCCGGCACCTCGCTGGAAGGCCATGTGCTGGCCCTGCAGGGCGGCGTGACGGTGGATCTGTCGCAGATGAACCAGGTGCTGGCGGTCAACGCCGAAGACTTGACTGCGACCGTCCAGGCGGGCGTGACCCGCAAGCAGTTGAATCAAGAGATCAAGGATACCGGCCTGTTCTTCCCCATCGATCCCGGCGCCGATGCCTCGCTGGGCGGCATGGCCTCCACCCGCGCCTCCGGCACCAATGCCGTACGCTACGGCACGATGAAGGAAAACACCCTGACCCTGACCGTGGTCACCGCGCAGGGCGAGATCATCAAGACCGGTACCCGCGCCAAGAAGTCCTCGGCCGGCTACGACCTGACCCGCGTCTACGTGGGTAGCGAAGGCACGCTGGGCATCATCACCGAAGTGACCGTGCGCCTGTATCCGCAGCCTGAAGCGATCTCGGCGGCGATCTGCTCTTTCCCGACCGTGGCCGATGCCGTCAACACCGTCATCCAGACCATCCAGATGGGCGTGCCGCTGGCGCGCGTGGAGCTGCTCGATGAAAACGGCGTGCGCGCCATCAATGCCCACGACAAGCTGAGCCTGCCGGTCAACCCGCTGCTGCTATTCGAATTCCACGGCAGCGAGAACGGCGTCAAGGAACAGGCCGAGCTGGTGCAGGACATCGCCAAGGAATTCCACGCCCTCGGTTTCGAATGGGCCACCCGCCCCGAAGACCGCACCCGTCTCTGGACCGCCCGTCACAACGCCTACTTCGCGCTGCTGCAATTGCGTCCCGGTGCGCGGGCGATCTCCACCGATTGCTGCGTGCCGATCTCGCGCCTGGCCGAATGTGTGCTGGCTACCAAGGCCGACTGCGAAGAGCAGGGCCTGACCCACGCCATCATCGGCCACGTCGGCGACGGCAACTTCCACGTGCAGATGATGGTGGACCCCAACGATCCCGCCGACATCGCCCGCGCCGAAGGCGTCAACCAACGCATGGTGGCGCGCGCCATCGGCATGGATGGCACCTGCACCGGCGAGCACGGCGTGGGCTTGCACAAGATGGACTTCCTGATCCAGGAGCATGGCGAGGGCGCCATCGCCGTCATGCGCGCCATCAAGCATGCACTTGATCCCAAGAACATCATGAATCCCGGCAAGATCTTGCGCTGGGAGCAGTAAGTGTTAGTGTTGGCCGAAGAGCGTGCTTGCCGTTGAGATCAATACTGCCCGTTCGGACTGAGTAGCGGCAAGGCCGCGTATCGAAGGCGCGCCGTCTGTGCGCCTTCGATACGGCCCGAAGGGGCCTACTCAGTCCGAACGGTCGCTCTTGTGTTCTGACGGAGCCTCTCCCGTTAAGCAGCACCCGTTTGTTAGTTTTCATCAGTTTGTTGGTTGAACAAGCAGCAGGAATCCACCACCCATGGCCACCCGCCTACCTCCCGTCCACGCCCTGTCCGCCTTCGAAGCGGCCGCCCGCCACAACTCCTTTGCGATTGCCGCCGAGGAGCTGTGCATCACCCCGTCGGCGCTGTCGCACCGCATCCGCCTGCTGGAAGAATTCGTCGGCGAGCGCCTGTTCTATCGCGATGGCCGCTCTATCGGCCTGTCCGAATTCGGTCGCCGCTATCTCGACGTGGTCCGTAGCGCCTTGCGCACGCTGACCGATTTCCCCATGCCGCACCGCAATGCCGCTGTGCAGCCCAAGATCAAGGTGATGCTGCCGCCGACCTTTGCGCGCCACCTGCTCATGCCGCGCATTGCCGACTTTACCCAGCGCCATCCGGAGATCGTGGTGGAGCTCTACCTCTCGGTGCCGCTGTATGACCTGTCCTTGTCGGAGAGCGATGTCGAGATCCGCTTCGGCGCCGGCAACTATCCCAACATCATCACCGAGAAGCTGTTCGAGGAACCTGCCTTCGCCGTGGCCAGCCCGGCCTACCTGAAGAGCCTCCCGCCGATGAAGTCGCCCGCCGACCTGAAGCAGGCCACCCTGCTGCGCTCGGCGCTGGAGCCCTGGCAGCCCTGGTTCGAGGCCGCCGGCCTCAAGGACTGGGTGGAACCCTCGGCAGGCTTGCGCGTGGATGACCTGGGCCTGTTGCTGGAAGCGGTGCGCCATGGCTATGGCGTGGGCCTGACCCGTCAGCATTTCGCCGAAGAACTGCTGGCGCGCGGCGAGATCGTGGAACTGTTCGACATCCGTCTGCGTACCCCGCCGCACGCCTATTACGTGGTCTACGAGCGCGCCGTGCGCGAGCGGCCCGAGGTCGACACCTTCATCAGCTGGATGCAGAACGCCTTCCGCAACATCTGACCCGGCTTTGCATCGCCCGTCCCGTCCGGCCGCCCTGAAAATAATTCACGGCGGCCGGCAATTCTTTTCAGTGGGCCGCCGGGCAACACGGCGCCGTGCAGGGCGGCAAAATTCGTTACACTTGTCGGACTGAAAAAGCCCGTCCCAGGCGGGCTGACAACAAACGAGACAGCGTGCGCCGTGTCACCGGATGCAAAGAGGGACGTCCACACCCACGCCTGCCTAGCCAACCGCCGAGGTCCAGCATGAATGCTCCAGTCCAACCGTCCTTCGCGCCGGCCCGCCAGCGCGAAGTCGTCGATGCCCTGCGCCGGGTCGTCCCCGCGCACTGCGTGCTGTTCGACGAGGAAGACACCCGTCCCTACGAATGCGACGGCCTGGCCGCCTACCGCCAGTTGCCCATGGTGGTGGTGCTGCCCGAGAACGAGGCGCAGGTCATCGCCATCATGAAGACCTGCCACGCATTGCAGGTGCAGATCGTGCCGCGCGGTGCCGGCACCGGCCTCTCGGGCGGGGCCATGCCCATTGCCGATGGCGTGGTGGTCTCCACCGCCAAGTTCAACCAGATCCTCAAGATGGACAAGTACTCGCGCACCGCCGTGGTCCAGCCCGGCGTGCGCAACCTGGCCATTTCCGAAGCGGCGGCCCCGCACGGCCTCTATTACGCGCCGGACCCCTCCTCGCAGATCGCCTGTTCCATCGGTGGCAACGTGGCCGAGAACTCGGGCGGCGTGCACTGCCTGAAATACGGCCTGACCGTGCATAACGTGCTGCGCGTACGCATGGTCACCATCGAAGGCGAGGTGGTGGAACTGGGCAGCGGCGCGCTCGATGCTCCAGGCCTGGACCTGCTGGCCGTCTTCATCGGCTCCGAGGGCATGCTGGGCGTGGTCACCGAAGTGACCGTCAAGCTCGTGCCCAAGCCGCAGGCCGCACGCGTGATCATGGCGTCCTTCGACGATGTGGTGAAGGGTGGCAATGCAGTGGCCAACGTGATCGCCGCCGGCATCATTCCCGCAGGCCTGGAGATGATGGACAAGACCAGCTCGCGCATGGTCGAGCCCTTCGTCAAGGCCGGCTACGACATCGACGCCGAAGCCATCCTGCTGTGCGAATCCGACGGCACCGTGGAAGAAGTGGAAGAAGAAATCGGCCGCATGACTGCCGTGCTCAATGCCAGCGGCGCCACCGCCATTGCCTGCTCGCAGTCGGAGGCCGAGCGCCTGCGCTTCTGGTCCGGCCGCAAGAACGCCTTCCCGGCGGCAGGCCGCATCTCGCCCGACTACTACTGCATGGATGGCACCATCCCGCGCAAGAAGTTGGCGCAGGTGCTGCTGGGCATCGCCGAGATGGAAAAGAAATACGGCCTGCGCTGCGCCAACGTCTTCCATGCCGGTGACGGCAACCTGCATCCACTGATCCTCTTCGATGCCAACATCGCCGACGAATTCCACCGCGCCGAACTGTTCGGTGCCGAGATCCTGGAACTGTGCGTGGAAGTGGGCGGCACCATCACCGGCGAGCATGGCGTGGGCATCGAGAAGATCAATTCCATGTGCGTGCAGTTTTCACCGGCCGAGCGCGAGACCTTCTTCAAGTTGAAGCGCGCCTTCGACCCGGCCTTCCTGCTCAACCCGGACAAGGCCATTCCCACCCTGCATCGCTGCGCCGAGTACGGCAAGATGCACGTGCAGCGCGGCCAGCTGCGCTTCCCCGACCTGCCGAGATTCTGACCATGCAAGCACAACAAGACATGGACGCCGTGCTGGCCTCCTTCCGCGAACGTATCCTGGCCGGGCGTCCCTTGCAGATCCGTGGCGGCGGCACCAAGGACTGGTATGGCCAGACGCCGTCCGGCGAGGTGCTGGATACGCGGGCTTACAGCGGCATCATCGATTACGAGCCGACCGAGCTGGTCATCACCGCCCGCTGCGGCACGACACTGGCCGAGATCGACGCTGCACTGGCTCAGCATAACCAGATGCTGGCCTGGGAGCCTCCGCGCTTTGGCGGCGCCGCCACGGTCGGTGGCATGGTCGCGGCAGGTCTCTCGGGTCCTTCGCGCGCCAGCGCTGGTGCGGTGCGCGACTTCGTGCTGGGCGCCGTGCTGATGGATGCGCAGGGCGAGCAACTGCACTTCGGCGGACAGGTCATGAAGAACGTCGCCGGCTACGACATCTCGCGTCTGCTGGCGGGATCGCTGGGTACGCTGGGACTGATCCTGCAGGTGTCGCTGAAGGTCTTGCCGCGCCCCATCGCCAGCAGCACCCGCGTCTTCGAGATCAACCAGGAAGGCGCACTGCGCCTGTTGAACCAGAGCGCCGGCCAGCCGCTGCCGCTGGTGGCCAGCGCCTGGGTCTGCAATGTACTGACGATCCGCCTGTCGGGCGCGCAGGCTGCCGTTGATTCAGCCATCGCAAAGCTGGGCGGCACCGAGTTAAGCAATCCTGACGATTACTGGACCGACCTGCGCGAGCAGACCCATCCCTTCTTCGCCGATGCAGAAGCGCCGTTGTGGCGTCTGTCGCTGCCCTCGGTGGCCGCGCCCATCGACTTGCCGGGCCGCCAGCTGATCGAGTGGGGCGGGGCGCAACGCTGGTTGCGGCCAGAGGGCAATGTGGACGCCGTCACTATTCGCGCCGCCGCGCTGGCCGTGGGCGGTCACGCCAGCCTGCATCGCGGCGGCGACAAGGCCATCGGCGTCTTCCATCCCTTGCAGCCTGCGGTGGAAACCATCCATCGCCGCCTCAAGCAGCAGTTCGACCCCCAGGGCATCTTCAATCCCGGCCGCCTGTACGCCAGCCTGTAAGCGCTTCCTCTAGCCAGCGATCATCATGCAGACCAACTTAGCCGATTTCATCCGCGACACCCAGGCCGGCCAGGAAGCCGACAGCATCCTGCGCTCCTGCGTGCATTGCGGCTTCTGTACCGCCACCTGTCCCACCTACCAGTTGCTGGGCGACGAGCTGGACGGACCGCGCGGCCGCATCTATCTCATCAAGCAGGTGCTGGAAGGCAAGCCCGCCACCGCCGCGACGCAATCGCACCTGGACCGCTGCCTGACCTGCCGCAACTGCGAATCCACTTGCCCCTCCGGCGTGCAGTATGGCCGTCTGGTCGATATCGGCCGCAAGGTGGTGGAAGAACAGGTGCCGCGACCGCTGTCGCAGCGCGTGATGCGCACGGCCTTGAAGGAGCTGGTGCCGCGCAAGTGGATCTTCCGCCCCGCCATGAAGGCCGGGCAGATGTTGCGTCCGCTGCTGCCCAAGTTGTTGCAGAACAAGGTGCCGCAGCCGCAGGACGCCGGCGTCTGGCCCGCGCGCACGCATGCGCGCCAGATGCTGTATCTGGAAGGCTGCGTGCAGCCCTCGATGTCCCCCAACATCAACAGCGCCACCGCGCGCGTGCTCGATGCGCTGGGCGTGCAATTGTTCGCTCCGCCCAAGGCCGGCTGCTGTGGTGCGATCCGCTATCACATGAATGACCAGGAGGGCGGGCTGGAAGACATGCGCCGCAATATCGACGCCTGGTGGCCCTACATCGAGGGACGCGATGGCATCCGCGCCGATACCATCGTCATGAATGCCTCCGGCTGTGGTGCCACCGTCAAGGAGTATGGCCATCTGCTGCAGCACGATCCGGTCTATGCCGAAAAGGCGCGCCGCATCTCGCACATGACCCGCGACATCAGCGAAATCCTGCCCGAGTTCGAAGAAGCGCTGAAGCACAAGCTCAAGGACTTCAACGGCAAGCGCGTGGCCTATCACCCGCCCTGCACCCTCCAGCACGGCCAGAAGATCCGCGGCAAGGTCGAGGGCATCCTGCGCGCGGCCGGCGTGGATGTGCAACTGTGCGCCGACAGCCACCTCTGCTGCGGGTCGGCCGGCACCTATTCGATCCTGCAACCGGAGCTGTCCTATCGCCTGCGCGACAACAAGATCAGCAAGCTGCAGGCCACCGATCCCGACATGATCGTCACCGGCAACATCGGTTGCGTAACTCATCTGCAATCTGGCACCGACACTCCCGTGCGGCACTGGATCGAATTGCTGGACGCCGCTCTGCAAGCGCCTTCCTGACGATTCGCTGACGATTTGCCGAGGCCGCATCCGGCTCCCGCCGGAGCGCCAAAGTTTCTCGCAACACAACACCAGCCCCGCTTTGCGGGGCTTTTTTGTGAGCATTTTGTTCACACTAGGGGCATTTTGACCCTATTTTTTCAAAGCGGCTTGACGGCAGGGGGCATAAGTCAATAAGCTTCGTGCTTTTTTCCGCTTGACGGGAAAAAACCGGTCCTGGTTTCTCATCGGAAACGGACCAATACCGATAATCCATAGCACCGGCGTCCCTGTCTTTTGCACCGGCCGACGCCATCCGCAAGCCACATCATCGTCCTCTCACCGGCGCATGCGCCGATGGCGAGCGAGGGCAGGAGAACACATGAAGAAACGCATTCCACAAGCCGCCTACATCTTTGCAGCCATGCTGCTGGGCATCCTGGTCGGTTATCTCATTTTCAGCCACAACGACAAGGCCCAGGCCAAGGAGCTGGCCGGCTACATCTCGATCGCCTCGGACCTGTTCCTGCGCCTCATCAAGATGGTCATCGCACCGCTGGTGTTCTCGACCCTGGTGGTCGGCATCGCCCACATGGGGGACGCCAAGTCGGTGGGCCGCATCTTCGGCAAGTCGCTGGCCTGGTTCTTCATCGCCTCGCTGGTCTCGCTGGCGCTGGGCATGATCATGGCCAACCTGCTGCAACCGGGTGCGGGCGTGGCGCTGCCCTCGCCGGACGCTGCCGGTGCGGGGCTGGCCACCAGCAAGTTCACGGTCAAGGAATTCTTCAACCACCTGGTGCCCAAGTCCATCGTCGAGGCCATGGCGCAGAATGAAGTGCTGCAGGTGGTGGTGTTCTCCATGTTCTTCGGCATCGCCCTGGCCTCGCTGGGCGAGCGCGGCAAGCACCTGCTGGCGGTCATCGATGACCTCTCGCACACCATGCTGAAGATCACCGTCTACGTCATGAAGTTTGCCCCGGTGGCGGTGTTCGCCGCGATGGCCGCGACGGTTGCGGTCAATGGCCTGGAGATCCTGGTCAGCTTCGCCGTGTTCATGCGCGACTTCTACTTCTCGCTGGTGCTGCTGTGGGTGATCCTGATCGCGGTGGGCTTCGTCTTCCTGAAGAAGCGCATCTTCCACCTGCTGGCCCTGATCAAGGAAGCCTTCCTGCTGGCCTTTGCGACGGCCAGCTCGGAAGCGGCCTATCCCAAGCTGCTCGATGCGCTGGACCGCTTTGGCGTCAAGCGCAAGATCTCCAGCTTCGTCATGCCGATGGGGTATTCCTTCAACCTCGACGGTTCGATGATCTACTGCACCTTCGCTACGCTGTTCATCGCGCAGGCCTATGGCATCCACATGCCCATCTCCACCCAGATCACCATGATGCTGGTGCTGATGCTGACCTCCAAGGGCATTGCCGGCGTGCCGCGCGCTTCCCTGGTGGTGATCGCCGCGACCCTGCACCAGTTCAACATTCCGGAAGCCGGTCTCCTGGTGATCCTGGGCATCGATACCTTCCTCGACATGGGCCGTTCGGCCACCAACGCGGTGGGCAACTCGATCGCTTCGGCCGTAGTGGCCAAGTGGGAAGGCGGCTTGCTGAGCGAAGAAGAAGCGGCTCGCGCCGAAGTCGAGATCGAACAGGAAGCCGAAGCCACGCTGCATACGGAAGCCTGATTCGATAGTTAGTTCAAGTATTGAACAATGCCGTCCGGTGATGAGCCGGGCGGCATTTTTCATTGGGAGAACGGAAAGTGCTTCAGGCCGGCAGCGCTTCGGGTTGCTTGACCGCAATCCATTCCTGCAAGGTGATCTCGATGGTGATGAAGGAGAGATTGGCCCCGCGCACGAAGCGCCCGGCAAAGATGCGGCCCTCGGTATCGGCCACCACGCCCTGCAGCGGATGGGCGCTGCCCGATCCATCCGCAAAACCGATTTCACCGAAGACGTTGAGGATTTCCACACCCGGTCCGTTGATCTCCATCGTACGCAGCCCGGCCGGCGTGGCGTATTGCAGATGGGCGTCGATGAGGCTGCCGATGGCGCCGCGCACGATGGCCTTGTCCATGCCGTGCTGGCGGCACAGTGCTTCCACGCTTTCGGTGAGGTCCTGGTTGGGTTTGAGCCGGGCCATCACCAGCTTGCCGAGCTGGCCCTGTTCTACGTGGATGTGGTCGTCGAGGAAATCGCTGTCATGGGCGGGGAGCGTCATCATCATTCCATGGGTGTCGGATGCAATAGACTGAAGTGCGTCTCTTCGTCGCTGTTGACGACGAAGGCGCTGCGGGAGAACAGGCACAGGCGCAGGATGAGCGGATCGTCGCCCACCTCCACCGTGTCGAGCAGCAGATGGCCGCCATGCAGCGTGCCATCGCCATCGATGAAACCTGAGTGGCAATGCAGTAATACTTTTCCATCGGCGTTCTGGCCGATGGTGATGGCGCCGGTCACGAAGCTGATGACGCCTTCCAGCACGTGCGGTGGTCCATAGTCATAGGGCCGGCTGGCGTCGCCGGTCTGTTCGATGCGGTGGTAATGCAGTCGCCGCGCAGTCCCGCCACACAAGCGCCCCACACCGCCGCGCTGGCCATAGCGCGCCAGTACCCGCCGCAAGGCCGGGCCGACCAGCGTGCCGGCTTGCAGCGTGATGCGCAATTCCTCGGCCGGATCGGCCTCCAGGTCCAGCGTGCGCGGATAGCTCGGCTGGCCTGCATGCAGGAATTTGCGCACCGCGAGGAAGCCGGCGCTGGCCATGGAGGGGCCTGGTTTGCTGGAGAGTTTCATAGGCGATATTCGCCTTGCTCTTCCAGCAGCGCCTTGATCTGTTTCTTGACGATCTTGCCGTAGCCCGACTTGGGCATGCTGTCCCAGTAGATGAAGCGGCGCGGCCACTTGTACTTGCCGATGCGTGACTCCAGATGCACCAGCAATGCCTCGCCATCGACCTGCTGACCGGCCTTGCAGACGATCACCGCCAGTCCGCTCTCGCCCCACTTGGGATCGGGCACGCCCAGCACCGCCACCTCCGACACCGCCGGGTGCGTCAGCAGGGCTTCCTCGATCTCGCGCGGATAGACGTTGGAGCCGCCCGAGATGTACATGTCCGAGGAACGTCCCGTGATGTAGAGGAAGCCATCCTGGTCCACATGCCCGAGGTCGCCGGTGTGGAACCAGTCATGCTTGAAGGCCTTGGCATTGGCCTCGGGATTGTTGTGATAACCCATGAACACCGCCGGTCCGCGCACGCAGATCTCACCGGTCTCGAAGGGCGCCAGTTCCTGGCCATCGTCGTTGAGGATGGCGATCTGCATGCCGGTGCGCGGCATGCCGCAAGTGCCCACGCGCGCCTGCGGATGGGCGTCATCCTCGAAGTGCAAGTAGGGCGGCAGGAAGGTGATGTTGCCGGTCACCTCGCCCAGGCCGTAGTACTGCACCAGCACCTTGCCCAGCTTCTTCAAGGCATACACCTGGTCGGCGCGATACATGGGCGCACCGGCGTAGATGACGTGTTTCAGCGAGCTGTGGTCGCAGCGATCCACCGAAGCATCCTCGACCAGGATCTTGACGATGGTGGGCACGGTGAACAGGTTGTCCACCCGGTATTTCTCGACCAGCTGCCAGGCTTCCTCCACCACCAGCCGCTCGGAAGAGAGCAGGATGCTGGCCGCGCCGCGCGCAGTGTTGATGACTGCATGCACGCCCGCGCCATGCGAGAGCGGCGCCACCACCAGCGAACGCGACTGATGCGTCAGGCCCGGCATCAGGTCGGCCAGGTGATTGGTGACCACGAAGGCCATCTGGCCGTGCGAGAGCATGCCCGCCTTGGGATGGCCGGTGGTGCCGGAGGTGTAGAAGAACCAGAGCGGATCGTCGTAATCGACTTCGGCTTCGCGGAAGGACGCGTCGCCGCCTTCGGTCACCAGCGCTTCGTAATCCAGTTCTCCGGCGCGCGCATCGGCCAGCGCCACCACATGTTCCAATGCGGGCGAAGCGGCCTTGACGGCATCGACATACTGCGCGAAACCACGGTCATACAGCATCACGCAAGCGCCGCTGGACTGGCCGAGATAGGCGGCCTCGGGCGGCGTGATGCGGAAATTGGTCGGCACCCAGACCACGCCCATCTTGAAGGCGGCCCAGGCGCTCTCGAAGATCTGCTGGTTGTTGCGCGAGTGGACCAGCATCTTGTCGCCCTTCTTCACGCCGCGCCGGGTCAGCGCGTGGGCCAGCGCATCGACGCGGGCATTGATCTCGCGCCAGGGGATCAGGCGGTCGCTGCCATCGGCAGCGCCTTGCGCCAGGATCAGTCCCGGCTCCTCCGGAAAGCGGCGCGCCACGTCCGAGAGCAGGCGGCCCAGGTTCATCACTTTGCTTAACATCGTCTCACTCGTCCCGATTTTTCTAATGGAAATTGGCGTGCTGCTTTATGTTTTTCTTATTGATCTTCTCAAGCCCGTTTGGACCGAGTAGACCTCTGCAAGGCCTACTCAGGTCGAACGGAAAGTAAGGCGCCAGCTTACTGAGCGCAGCGGCAATCAGTTCACCCGCTCCAGAATGCTCACATAGTTGGCCACCGCCGCGCCGCCCATGTTGAATACGCCCGCATAGCGCGCATTGGCGATCTGCATGTCGCCCGCATCATGGGCCGCCTGCATGGCCGCCATCACGTGCATCGACACGCCGGTGGCGCCCACCGGATGGCCCTTGGACTTGAGCCCGCCGGACGGATTGACCGGCAGCTTGCCATCCTTGGCGGTGATGCCTTCGGCGATCACACGCGCGCCCTGACCGTGCGGGGCCAGGCCCATGGCTTCGTATTCGAGCAACTCGGCCACGGTGAAGCAGTCATGGGTTTCCACCAGGGAGAGATCATTCAGGGTGAGGCTGGCGTCGCCCAGCGCTTTCTTCCAGGCCAGCTCGGCCGCTTCGAAGCGGGTCGGGTCGCGGCGCGACAGCGGCAGGAAATCATTGACGTGGACGGCTGCGCGGAACTGCACGGCGCGCGGCATCGCCTTGGCCACATCGGCAGCGCTGATGACCAGCGCGGCGGCGCCATCGGAGATGAGCGAACAGTCGGTACGCTTGAGCGGGCCGGCCACATAGGGATTCTTGTCGGAGACGTTACGGCAGAACTCGAAACCGAAATCCTTGCGCATGTGGGCATAGGGATTGACCATGCCGTTCTTGTGGTTCTTGGCCGCGATCATCGCCAGCGCATCGGACTGGTCACCGAAACGATCGAAGTAGCTCTGCGCGATCTTGCCGAACACACCCGCAAAGCCGCCCGGGATGCCCGCCTCTTCCTTGGCATAGCAGGCCTTGAGCAGCACCTCGCCCACTTGTGGCGTGGCCAGCTCCGTCATCTTTTCAAAGCCGATCACCAGTACGTGTTTCGACTCGCCGGCCTTGATCGCCTGCAAGCCCGAATGGATCGCCGCCGAACCGGTGGCGCAGGCATTCTCCAGCCGCGTGGCGGGCTTGAAGCGCAGCTGCGGCAAGGTGTTGAGCACCAGCGAAGAAGGGAAGTCCTGGTACAGGAAGCCGGCATTGAAGGTGCCGACGTGGACCGAATCGATGTCTTCCGGTTGCAGCCCGGCGTGTTCGATGGCGGCCTTGGCGACCTGGCCGATCAGCACTTCCGGATCGATGCCGTCGAGCTTGCCGAATTGGGAATGATGCCAGCCGGTGATGCAGGGTGAGGATGCAGAAGCAGTCATGGTGTGTCCTTGAGTCCTTGTGTCCGTCTTAGACGAGGTCGATGGAGCATGGTCGCTCCGTTTCACACAAGGGCAATATGCAAAATCGGTGCCACGCGCAGGACCTCGTTCACCACCCCATGCAGGGGGGCGTGTGGGTCCCTTGTCTTGGCATCGCGCAGCCGGAGATGGCGAAATCGCTGCCAAGCCCGGCCTGCATATTGCCCGTCTCCTGAGAGGGCCGGCGCAAAGCCGCGCCGGGTCTCGCTTTGTTGTTGATGTTGATGCGTGCTGATGTGATCGGTAGACGGCCCCGGCATGCAGGAAAAACCGGGAAAGGGCAGGGCGCGGCCACCGACGGCATGAAGATAGCACGTACTTTACGTTAACGTAAATCATTGCACCGCAACACGGTTTTGTTGCCGTCCATCATCCTTGGGCAGCGCAGACAGGTGTCGACATCTGCGACAGTGCGGCGACAGTCCATGCGACAGGTGTCGCAGCATGCCGGCACGCAAATAAATCCCCGCCATCCTCTTTGCGCGCTTGTACAGGCCTGCCCTTATCGCAGAGAATACAGGCGCAGTGCCGATAACGATGAGGGACATGACCATGCCGCCGGGGAGCTTCGGAGGCTTGGCATCCAAATTGCTCTATCGATGCACAGGCAGTGTTGACAACCCGGGACAGGGAGCTGCACGCCCGATCCAGCAAGCCCTGGCAGCGCCGGATTCAGCAACATCAAATACAAACAGATAAACAGGAGACAAGCAGATGGCACAATCCACTGGCAAGATCACGCGTCGCAATTTTCTGAAGACCGCCTCGGTAGCCTCGGCCGCTGCCGCGACCGGCCTGGTATCGACCTCGGCCCATGCGGCCGAGTTCACCTTCAAGTACGCCAACAATCTGCCGGTCACCCACCCGATGAATGCGCGCGCCAAGGAAATGGCCGCCGCCATCGCAGAACAATCCAAGGGCCGCATCGAGTTGCAGCTCTACCCCAACAACCAGCTGGGCACCGACACCGACATGCTCTCGCAGGTGCGCGCCGGCGCCATCGATTTCTTCACGCTCTCGCCGCTGATCCTGGGCACCCTTGTTCCGGCTGCGCAGATTTCCGGCATCGGCTTCGCCTTCAAGGATTACAGCCAGGTCTGGCCGGCCATGGATGGCGAACTCGGCGCGCACGTGCGCAAGCAGATCGAAGCCAAGTCCACCCTGTTCGCGTTTGAAAAGATCTGGGACAACGGCTATCGCCAGATCACCAACAGCACCAAGCCCATCAAGGTCGCCGAAGACCTCAAGGGCATGAAGCTGCGCGTACCGCCCAGCCCGCTGTGGACCTCGATGTTCAAGGCCTTCGATGCGGCGCCGACCTCGATCAACTTCGCCGAAGTCTATTCGGCCCTGCAGACCAGGATCGTGGAAGGCCAGGAAAACCCCATGGCCATCATCTCCACGGCCAAGCTCTACGAGGTGCAGAAGTACTGTTCCATCACCAATCACATGTGGGACGGCTTCTGGTTCCTGGGCAACAAGAAGTCCTTCGAGCGCCTGCCCAAGGACCTGCAAGAGCTGATGACCCGCATCATCAACGAAGCCGGCGTGAACCAGCGCGCCGACGTGCGCAAGCTCAACGATTCGCTGGTCGATGAAATGAAGGGCAAGGGTCTGGCCTTCAACAACGCCGATGCCGATTCCTTCCGCGCCAAGCTGCGCGCCGCCGGTTTCTATGCCGAGTGGAAGAAGAAGTTCGGTGACGAGCCTTGGGCGCTGCTGGAGAAGTACACCGGCAAGCTGGCCTGAGGGGCCTCTTTGCCGGGCCATGGTCCCATGCGTACACGATTGCATGTGTACATGAGTGCATGAGTCCATGAGCCAATGAGCGGGAGAGGTCGCCGCCGCATCGGTCGCCGGTGCTTCTCCCGCCCTGAATCCATTTCGCTGGAGCTTGATGATGGAAGCTGCAATGACTTACCGCGCCCCGGTCAACATGAACCCGGTTGCGCGCGCGCTGGTCGCATTCAATCGCATGGTGATGCACGTGGTCGGCGCCGTGGCGGCCGCCCTGGTGCTGGCCGAGACCGTGGTGCTGCTCACTGGTGTGATCTACCGCTACGCGCTGCACGATCCCCTGGTGTGGTCCGATGAACTGGCCTCCATCCTCTTCATCTGGCTCTCCATGCTGGGTGCGGTGCTGGCGCTGGATCGCGGCGAGCACATGCGGCTCACCGCCATCATCAACAAGTGTTCCGAGAAGGGGCGCATCTGGCTGGAAACGGTGGCGGCGCTGGTGGTCTGCATCTTCGTGCTGATGGTGATCCATCCCGCCGTGGATCATGCGGTGGAGCAGATGCCCATCACCACGCCCGCCCTGGAAATCCCCGATGGCCTGCGCGCCGCCGCCTTGCCGGTGGGCGCCATCCTGATGCTGCTGGCGGCGGTCTCGCGCATGGCCGCGATGACGACGATGCGCCTGCTGCTGTCGGCCCTCGCCGTGGTGGCCGTGATCGGCGGTGCGCTGTGGCTGGCCAAGCCCATGCTGCTGGGCATGGGCAACTACAACCTGATCGTCTTCTTCGTACTGCTCATCGGCGTGTGCGTGGCCGGCGGCATTCCCATCGCGTTTGCCTTCGGCACCGCCACCATGGCCTACCTGGCGTTGGCCACCACGGCGCCGCTGATGATCGTGGTCAGCCGCATGGATGAGGGCATGTCCAGCCTGATCCTGTTGTCGGTGCCGCTGTTCGTGCTGCTCGGTTCGCTGTTGGAGATGTCGGGTCTGGCCAAGACCCTGATCGACTTCATGGCCGCGCTGCTGGGCCACGTGCGCGGCGGTCTGCAATACGTGCTGCTGGGTGCGATGTTCCTGGTCTCGGGCATCTCCGGTTCCAAGGCGGCCGACATGGCGGCCATTGCCCCGGCGCTGTTTCCCGAGATGAAGAAGCGCGGCTCCAAGCCGGAAGAGCTGGTGGCGCTGCTGTCCTCTTCCGGCGCGATGACCGAGACCATTCCGCCCAGCCTGGTGTTGATCACTATCGGCGCAGTCTGCAGCGTCTCGATCACGGCCCTGTTCATCGGCGGGCTCATGCCGGCGGCCATCGCCACCATCGCCATTGCCGTGGTGTGCTGGATGCGCGCACGCCGCGAGCCGATGCCCGATGTCAAGCGCGCGCCGCTCTCGCTGATCGTGAAAACCCTGATCGCCGCCATTCCCGCGCTGGCGCTCCCCATGCTGATCCGCGTGGCGGTCATCGAAGGCGTCGCCACGGCCACCGAAGTGGCCACCATCGGCGTGGCCTATACGGTAGTGGTCGGGCTGATCATGCACCTGTTCATGCGGCACCTGAACTTCAAGCGTCTCTACCCCATGCTGATCGAATCGGCCGCCCTGTCGGGCGCGATCCTGCTCATCATCGGCATGGCCACCGCCATGGCCTGGGCGCTCACGCAGTCGGGCTTCTCGGCCAAACTGGTGGCGCTGATGCAGGGCGTGCCGGGCGGGGGTGTCGGTTTCCTCTTGATCACCATCGTCATCTTCATCGTGCTGGGCAGCTTGCTGGAAGGCATTCCCGCCATCGTGCTGTTCGGGCCGCTGCTGTTCCCGGTGGCGCGTTCGCTGGGCGTGCATGACGTGCACTATGCGATGGTGGTGATCCTGGCCATGGGCATCGGCCTGTTCGCACCGCCCTTTGGCGTGGGCTTCTATGCCGCCTGCGCCATCGGCAAGGTGTCGCCGGACGGTGTCTTCAACCGGGTCTGGGGCTATCTGGCGGCGCTGGTGGTGGCGCTCTTGGTGGTGGCCTTCGTGCCCTGGATTTCCATCGGTTTCCTCTGATCCTCTCACCAGTCTAGCGAGCGATCGGGAGCTTCCATGATTGACCTGCCAACGACGACTTAAAAACGGCGGCCCCACTTCCTGCCGGGGCCGCCCACATCCACGGAGACAATATGAATCGCAATGATAGCGGCGCCCGCGTGGCGCTCGTGACGGGCGGAGCCATGGGTATTGGCGCCAGCATTTCGCAGCAACTGGCCGCCAAAGGCCACACGGTCCTGGTGGCCGACATCAACCTGGACGCCGCCAGCAAGACCGCCGACGCCCTGGTGGCCGCCGGCCATCGCGCAGCGGCGCTGCAGATGGACCTGGGCAGCCCGGAGTCGATTGCCGCGGCCTTCGCCCACATCGAGAAGGACTATGGCCGCTGTGACGTGCTGGTCAACAATGCCGGCGTGGCGCGGACCTATGCCTTCCTCGACTATCCACTCGAGAACTGGCTGCAGACTATGAACGTGAACGTGACCGGCGTACTGCTGGCCGGCCAGCACGCGGCGCGGCTGATGGTGAAACAGCAGTGGGGACGCATCGTCAATATCTCTTCCATCTCGGGCATCCGCGCCGGCGCTGGGCGTACGGCCTATGGCACGTCCAAGGCAGCCGTCATTGGCCTGACACGGCAGATGGCCATCGAGCTGGCGCAGTACGGCATCACCGTCAACAGCGTCGCCCCCGGGCCGGTCGATACACCCATGACCCAGGCCATGCATTCGGAACAGACCCGCGAAAGCTACTATCGCCTGGTTCCCATGCGCCGTTACGGCACCACCGATGAGATCGCCTCGGCGGTCTGCTATCTGGCGGCGGAAGAATCGGCCTACATCACCGGCCATGTGATTCCGGTCGATGGCGGCTTCGTCGCCGGCGGCGTGCTGGAAATCTGAGAGGACATTCATGGACAAGCTCATGCAAGGCAAGGCCATCATCGTCACTGGCGCCGGTTCAGTGGGCGAGGGCTGGGGCAATGGCAAGGCCGCCGCCGTGCTGTACGCCCGCGAGGGCGGCCGGGTGCTGGCGGTGGACCGCAGCATCGAGGCCGCATTGCAGACCCAGGAAATCATCCGCAGCGAAGGCGGTGTCTGCGAAGTGCTGGCCGCCGACGTCTCGCGCAGCGCCGAGGTCAAGGCCATCGCTGAGGCCGCCATGGATCACTTCGGGCGCGTCGATGTCTTGCACAACAATGTCGGCATCGCCGATGTCGGTGGCCCGGTAGAGACCAGCGAAGAGAGCTGGAACAGGCTGGTGGCGGTGAACCAGACCAGTCTCTTCCTGACCCACAAGCACGTGCTGCCCATCATGGAAAAGCAGCGGAAGGGCGCCATCGTCAACATCTCCTCGCTGGCGGCGCTGCGCTGGATCGGTTTTCCCTACCTGGGCTATACCGCGACCAAGGCAGCCATCCTGGCCTTCACCAAGAACGTGGCGATGCAGTACGCGCCCATGGGCATCCGCGCCAATTGCGTCTTGCCCGGCATGATGGATACGCCGATGATCCGCGAGCCGCTGAAGGCTTCCTACGGCGGCGACATCGAACAGATGCGCGCCAAGCGCAATGCCCAATGTCCGATGGGTTTCATGGGCGATGCCTGGGATGTGGCGCATGCCTCGCTGTTCCTGGCCTCCGACCATGCGCGCTACATCACGGGGCTGGACATGATCGTCGATGGCGGTCTGTCGCTGCGCTGTGCGGGATGATGCCGCTGCATTGAAAGTTGTTTGTTGATCGCAGCCAGGCGGGCGTGGAAGCCGACCTGCTGCGGTTTGATGCCCGGGCGTCCAAGAGCGTCCGGGCTTTTTTTCGTGCTCACGCGGGTGCGGGCATAGGTTGCAACTTGCGCCAGACCTCCACCGCCGTATCGGCAAAGGTGCGGATGCAGGGATTGGTGTTGTCCTTGTTCCAGATCACCGCCACCTCCACCATCGGTGCGCCGATGAGGGGCTTGAACACCGTGGTGTCCAGGTGCATGGCCTGCATCGAGGTCGGCACCAGGGCCACGCCCAGGCCTTCGCCGACCAGGTTGACGATGGTCTGCTGGAGATTGGTTTCCAGCACGATGCGCGGACGGAATCCGTGCAGCTGGCAATGCTGCAGGATGAGGTCGAAGACCACTGGCGCAATCGTGCGCGGGATGCTGATGAAGGCGTCCTCGGCCAGTTCGGCGGCCGAGATGGATTGCCGGCCGGCCAGGCGGTGATCGCGCGGCAGCACGGCCAGCAGCGGTTCGGCATAGATGGTGTGGCTGTCCAGCCGCCGGCAGTCTTCGGGGCGATACATGATGCCCACATCGATCTTCTCGTCCTCGATGTCGGTGGCCAGCAGGTTGGGGACGTATTCGGTCAGGCGCATGTCCACTTCGGGATAGGCCGCCGAATAGTGGCGCGTCACCGAAGGCAGGATGTTATAGGCCGTGGACATCATGAATCCGACCTTGAGCGCACCGCTCTTGCCGGTACTCGACGAGGATACATTGCGTTTGGCCCGCTCCAGCGCCTTGAAAATTTCTGTGGTGTCGCGATAAAAATATTTGCCGGCTGCGGTCAGCTGGATGGCGCGTTTGCTGCGGTCGAACAATTGCGCGCCCAACTCCTTCTCCAGCGCCGCAATCTGGCGCGTCAGCGGCGGTTGCGAGATATGCAGCAGTTCCGCCGCGCGCCCGAAATGCAGGGTTTCTGCTACGGTGCGGAAATAGGTGAGGTGTCTCAACTCGATCATTTGATACCTTCAAGGTATTGATTCTGTCTGTACATTGTATTGGAAGTCATGGGATTGTCTGGCTATTCTTTGCCGCAGACGTGCCATTGCGACACGTCTCCGGGCCGCCCACAGCGCGATCCCGCGTATAAAGAGCCCGCCCCGAGGGAAGCCGGCTCGACAAAAGAGCAGTCCAAGACAGGAGACCATCATGCCGACCACCCCGGTAGAGCAGCCCTTGGCCGAGGCTGAGGCGGACAGTGACGTTCGCACCAGCACTGCTGCCCGTTCCGCTTCTTCCCGCAATACGCCGCGTTATCGCGACATCGACCAGCTCGCCGCTGGCGACGCGTGCATGCACGACCTGGTCGAGCGCGGCAAGCGCCTGATCGATCGGGGCATCCCCGTGCTGATCCTGGGGGAGACCGGGACCGGCAAGGAATATCTCTCGCGCGCCCTGCATGACTACAGCGCGCGCCGCCGGGCCAGCTGGATCGCCGTCAATTGCGCCTCCATTCCCGAGAGCCTGGCCGAGAGCGAACTGTTCGGCTACTGCAAGGGCGCGTTCTCGGGCGCGCTGCCCGGCGGCATGAAGGGCAAGGTGCAGCAGGCCGATGGCGGCACGCTCTTCCTCGACGAAATCGGCGACATGCCCTTGGCCTTGCAGACGCGCCTCTTGCGCGTACTGTCCGAGCGTGAAGTGATTCCGCTGGGCGCGCGGCATCCAGTGCCGGTGGATGTGCAACTGATCTGCGCCACCCACCAGGATCTCAAGACCCTGATCGCCGAAGGCCGCTTCCGCGAAGACCTCTACTACCGTGTCGCCGGCGGCGTGCTGCGTCTGCCGGCGCTGCGCGAACGCAGCGACCGCCGCCGCCTGGTGATGCAGATGATCACCGAGGAACTTGGCCGCCCGGCCGATGACAGCGTCATCGATGCGGCCGCGCTGCAACGGCTGCTGGCCTATCCCTGGCCGGGCAACCTGCGCCAGATGCATGCGGTGATCCGCTACAGCTGTGCGGTGATGAATGGCGGGCGCATCGAAGTGCGCGACCTGCCCGAGGAATTGATGCAGTTCCAGCCTGCTACGCTGGCCGAGGTGCATCCGATCACCCGCACAGCCCAGATCCGTCCCTTCGCGTCACGAGCCGAGGGGGAAGCAGGGCGCGAGCGTTCTTCCGGCGATCCATACCGGGATGAGCGTACACGCGTCATCGATGCCTTGAATGGCAGCCGCTGGAACATCTCCGCCGCCTCGCGGCAACTGGGGATGTGCCGCGCATCGCTGTACCGCAAGCTGCGGCAGCTGGATATCCCGCATGTGCGCGACCAGGCCATGCCTGCGTATCCGGCCTATGCCGTGGCCTGAGCATATTCAAATCGTATTAATCATATAAATTATTTATTCCAGGAAATTCATGAAAGTCTTCTACGACAAGGATGCCGATCTCTCGCTGATCAAGAACAAGAACGTGACCATCATCGGTTACGGTTCGCAAGGTCACGCCCACGCCCTGAACCTGAAGGATTCGGGCGTGAAGGTCACCGTCGGCCTGCGCAAGGGTGGCGCTTCTTGGAACAAGGCTGAAAAGGCCGGCCTGAAGGTCGCCGAAGTCAACGACGCGGTCAAGGATGCCGACGTCATCATGATCCTGCTACCGGACGAAAACATCGGCCAGGTCTATGCCGACAACGTCGCCCCGTTCGCCAAGCAAGGCGCCACCGTCGCTTTCGCCCACGGCTTCAACATCCACTATGGCCAAGTCGTGCCGCGCGCTGACCTGGACATCATCATGATCGCCCCCAAGGCCCCCGGCCACACCGTGCGTTCGACCTACAGCCAGGGTGGCGGCGTGCCGCACCTGATCGCCGTGCACCAGGACAAGTCCGGCAGCGCCCGTGACCTGGCCCTGTCGTACGCCACCGCCAACGGCGGCGGCCGTGCCGGCATCATCGAAACCAACTTCCGCGAAGAAACCGAAACCGACCTGTTCGGCGAACAGGCCGTGCTGTGTGGCGGTACCGTGGAACTGATCAAGGCCGGTTTCGAAACCCTGGTCGAAGCCGGCTACGCGCCGGAAATGGCCTACTTCGAGTGCCTGCACGAACTCAAGCTGATCGTGGACCTGATCTATGAAGGCGGCATCGCCAACATGAACTACTCGATCTCCAACAATGCCGAATACGGCGAGTACGTGACCGGCCCGCGCGTGATCAACGCCGAGAGCAAGGCCGCCATGAAGAAGGTGCTGGAAGACATCCAGACCGGCGAATACGCCAAGAGCTTCATCCTGGAAAACAAGGCCGGTGCACCGACTCTGATGTCGCGTCGTCGTATCAACGCCGAACACCAGATCGAAATCGTGGGCGAGAAGCTGCGCGCCATGATGCCCTGGATCAAGGCCAACAAGCTGGTCGATCAGAGCAAGAACTGATCAGGAGTTGAGCTGCAGGGAAGACGCCACGGAAATCATTTCCGTGGCGTTTTGCATTTCCTTGCCGCCTTGTCATTCTGTCACCCCCATCGGTGCTCTTGTCATCAACTTGACACATTGCCGCATTACCCTCACCGGACAACTACAGGGACAGTCTCAGCGCCGGCCTGACCGGCGCATCATCAAGCGGGTGAGGAGTGCGCAAGCCGTTATCGTTCGAGCCCAAGGGGCTGCTGACCAGGCTGCTGGCGGGCCGGGGCGTGTCAGCCGGGCTCGTGCTGCTGTCGCTGTGCGTGCTGGCCGTGGTGTGGTACTTCACGGTGATCCGCATCGACAACGAAAAGCAACTGGCCATCGAAGGCTCCATTGCCGACAGCCGCAATGTGGCCGCCATCGTCTCGGCCAATCTGGATGAGGTGCTGGGCAAGACCTTGCTGTATGCCCGCATCGGCCAGTCCATGCTCAATGGCGAGCAAGCCTCCAGCGCCTATTTCAATCCGCTCTTCAATGGTGATGCCGCCTATCTGCGCGTGGCGGTCTTCGACGCCCGTGCGCGGCTGGTCTATTCCTCGGCGCGGCAAAAGAGCGAACCCGAACTGAGCCGGCTCATCAATGCCGGCTACATGCAATCGCTCACAGGCCAGCCTGAACAGGCGGTCTCGATGATCATCAGCCCACCCAGCAATCGCGATGGCGGAAGCTGGCGTGTGCCGCTGCTGATTCCGCTGCAGGACGGCAAGGGTGAATTGCAGGGCTTCTTTGCGGCCATCCTCGACCTGGGCTATTTCCTGAAGACGTATCAGGAAGTCAGCGTGGCCGGGTCCAGCCGCATCGAGATCCTCAACGCCGCCGGGTTGCAACTGGCCGAACTGGCCGGCGGCATCCTCTCGGGCGGCTCCAACTATGCCGGCCAGCCCTATGCCACCTTCCTGCTGGCCGGCAAGGGCGACGGGCTGATCCACGCGCCCCGGCCTGGCGACCAGGTGGCGTTGGTGGGCGTGCAGCGCCGGCTGGCGCATTATCCGCTGGCCGTGGTGGTCAGCCGCGATCCGGAGGTATTGCTCGGCAAGCTTTGGCCGGCGCACCGGCAATACTATCTGCAGGCCATGCTGATCTCGCTGGTGGTCCTGCTGCTGGCGGGCGGCCTGATCAGCCTGGCGCATCGGCGCCGCTATCTCTACGATCAACTGCTGTTCTCCGAGCGGGAGAAGAGCGGCCTGATCCACCAGCTGGAACAGGAAAAGAGCCGCGCCTACCAGTTGGCCTCGCACGACTACCTCACCGGCATTCCCAACCGCATGCTGTTCTACGAACTGGCGGCCACCGAACTCTCGCGGGCGCGCCGCAGCCGCAACCTGTATGCGCTGTTCTTCCTGGACCTGGACAAGTTCAAGCTCATCAACGACACCCAGGGCCACGCCGTGGGCGACGCCTTGTTGCAGGAGGTGGCGCGCCGCCTGCGCGCTGCCGTGCGCGAATACGATCTGGTGGCGCGCCTGGGCGGCGATGAATTCGTGGTGCTGGTTTCCGAGATCCGCAGCGAGGAAGTCGTCGCCGAGATCGCCGACAAGCTCGTCGAGACGCTGCGCGCGCCGTATCCCGACCTGCTGGGCTGCCATGTCGAAACCGCCCCCAGCATCGGCATCGCCCTCTATCCGCGTGACGGGCAGGGCATCGACGCCCTGATGGCCAATGCCGACGCGGCCATGTACATGGCCAAGAGCGCCGGCACTGGGCTCTATCGCTTCTATGACGCTTCGCTCAATGCCATCGCCGTGCGCGGCCTGGAACTGCTGGGGCGCTTCCGCCAGGCGCTCAAGGACGATGAGTTCTGCCTGCATTACCAGCCCAAGGCGGCCTTGCAGGACTATCGGGTGGTGGGCATGGAGGCGCTGATCCGCTGGCAGCATCCGGAGCATGGCCTGATCTATCCCGGTGAATTCATCGGCCTGGCCGAGACCCATGATCTGGTGCAGCCGCTGTGCCACTGGATCATCGAGGCGGTCTGCCGGCAGCAGGCGCGTTGGCGTGAGCAGGGCGTGCCACTGGTGCCGGTGGCCATCAATGTGTCGGCCAAGCAGTTGAATGATGAGCGCCTCATCGCCACCGTGCGCGATGCCTTGCAGCGCTATCGACTCGACGCCGGCCTGCTGGAAATCGAAGTGACCGAAAGCTGTTTCATCGCCGATCTGGAACAGGCCCGCCAGACGCTGGAGAAACTGCGCGACGAGGGGCTGCGGATCTATCTCGACGATTACGGCACCGGTTACTCCAGCCTGAGCCACATCAAGGCGCTGCCGGTGTATGCGCTCAAGATAGACCGCTCCTTCATACGCGATATCCGCAACGACAATAGCGACGGCATGATCGTGGCCTCGACCGTGACGCTGGCGCGCAACCTGGGCTTGAAGGTGGTGGCCGAGGGCGTGGAGACAAGGGAACAGCTGATGCATCTCAAGCTGATGGGCTGCGATGAAGTGCAGGGCTTCTACGTGCAGCGTCCCGTGCCGGCGGCGCAGCTGGAAGCACTGCTGCAGAAAGGCAGGTTCGAGTTCGCATGAAGACTACAGCTGGCGCGGTACTGTTGATGGTGGTGGCCCTGTGCTGCACACCGCTGGCCTGGGCGGCGGGCAAGGGGCCCTGCGAGCGGCCGGAGCGGCTGCGCTTTTCCTTTGTGCCGCAGGGCAGTGACGGCGAGCAGCTCAGCGCCATGAATCCCTTGCTGGAAGAATTGCGGGCGCGCCTGAAGATGCCGGTGGACGTGGTCGCGCCGACTTCCTATGGCGCGGTCATCGAGGGCTTGCTGGCCGGGGCGGTGGATGTGGCGCGGCTGGGGCCGGCAGCCTATGTGACGGCGCGCAAGGGCGACACGCGGATCACGCCCTTCGCCACGCTGCAGCAGAGCGAGCCCAACTTCGCCGCGCAGGGCGGGGAGTCATCGGTGTATTACTCCTTGCTGGTGACGCGCCAGCAGGGGCCGTATGACAGCATCCCCAAGCTGGCCGGCAAGGTGCTGGCGCTGGCGGACCCGGACAGCACCTCGGCGGCGCTGATTCCCCGCCATCTGTTTGCGCGCCAGTACCAGTTGCAGCTGGAGCGTTATTTCTCCCGCATCGGCTACGCGGGCAACCATGAGCAATCGGTGCTGGCGGTGCTGAACCGTCATGCCGACGCCGCCTTCGTGGCCAGCACCAACCTCTCGCGCATGATCAGTGAGGGCAAGCTCGCCAAGCGCGATCTGCGGGTGCTGTGGCGCTCGCCGCCGATTCCCTTCGATCCCTTTGTCTATCGCGGGCAACTGTGCGCCGATATCCGCCATACCATCCGCGCGGTCTTCCTCGACCACGATGCGTTGCGCGTGAAGCTGACCCTGGCCAATCTGCGCGCCACCCGGTTCGTGCCGGCCTCCGACGCGGATTACCAGATCATCCGCGTGCTGCCCTGAACGGGCTTCTTGCGGACTTGTTACGGTCTTACTGGGCCAGCAGCGTTTCGATGTCGGCGACGATTTCTTCCGGGCGGGTCTGCGGCGCATAACGCTTGAAGACCTTGCCGTCCCGGCCCACCAGGAACTTGGTGAAATTCCACTTGATGGCCTTGCTGCCCAAGAGGCCCGGAGCTTCCTTCTTCAGGTACTGGAACAGGGGATCGGCCTGGTCGCCATTGACATCGATCTTGGCAAACAGCGGGAAGCTCACGCCATAGTTCTTTTCGCAGAAGGCGCCGATCTCCTCGGCATTGCCGGGTTCCTGCCCGCCGAACTGGTTGCAGGGGAAGGCCAGCACTTCCAGTCCGCGTGCATGGAACTGGCGATGGATGGCTTCGAGCCCGTTGTATTGCGGGGTGAAGCCGCACTTGCTGGCGGTATTGACGATGAGCAGCACCTTGCCGCGTAACTGTTCCAGCGGCAGCGCTTGTTCATTGGCCAGGCGGGGCTGGAAATCGTAGATGGTGGTCATGCGGAGTCCTCCTTGCTGTTCCGTAATGGAATCTGGATGGCCGCCATTCTAAACCGCCATGCCAGGGCCTGCTTGATGCTCCTGCCCCAGGTGCTGGCGCAGTGTCTGCGCGCTGATACGGCCTTGCTGATGCAGGCGCTGCAGCGCGGCTTCCAGCGTCTGCATGCCTTGCGCCGCGCCGGCCTGCATCAGCGACAGCAATTGCGCGCTGCGACCTTCGCGGATGAGATTGCGCACGGCCGGCGTGGCCACCAGCAGCTCATGCGCCGCCACCCGGGCGCGGCCATCGGCGGTAGGCAGCAGGGTTTGTGCGATCACCCCTTGCAGCGACTCGGCCAGCATGGCCCGCGCTGGCTCCTTCTCGCCCGCCGGGAAGACATCGAGCATGCGCTCCACGGTGCGTGCCGCCGAGGCGGCGTGCAGGGTTCCCAGCACCAGATGGCCGGTTTCGGCGGCGGTGAGCGCTAAGCGGATGGTGTCGGCGTCGCGCAGTTCGCCCACCAGCAATACGTCGGGATCGGCGCGCAAGGCGGCCCGTAGCGCGGCGGGCAGATCCGCGGTGTGGGTGCCCAGTTCGCGCTGGCTGATCAGGGCGCGTTGCGGCGTGTGGATGAACTCGATCGGGTCTTCGATGGTCAGGATGTGCAGGGCGCGGGTTTCATTGAGGTGGCGGATCATGGCCGCCAGCGTGCTGCTCTTGCCCGCGCCGGTCGGTCCGGTCACCAGCACCAGCCCGCGTGCGCGCTCGGCCAGCTCAGCGCAGAGGGGCGGTGCGCCCAGCTGCGCCAGTGTCGGCGGTTCGCGGCCCAGGTGGCGGATGGCGGCGGCAGGTCCACCCTGGCGCAGGAAGGCATGGACGCGAAAGCGCCCCAGCGCGGCCAGTTCGATGGCGAAGTCGCATTCACGCCCCTGGGCGTAGCGCGGATGCAGGGCCGCAGGCATGAGCGCCTGCAGCCATTGTTGCAGCTGCGGTCCCGTGGGGGCTTGCAGGTTGACCCGGCGCAGCACCCCGTGGACCCGCAGCAGGGGCGGCATGCCGGCGCATAGATGCAGGTCGGAGGCCTGATTTCTGACGGCAAATGCCAGTAGCACGGCAATGTCCATTTATAATCCTTGCGAGGATTACAGCGTCAATCATCGTCAATCTGTTTATTTCCCCGCAGGCTTGCCCTCCCGGCCCCGGATTATGTCGTCAATCGCACAGAACTTACAACACGTACAACAGCAGATCGCCGCCGCCGCCGAGCGCGCCGGACGGCCCGCTGGCGCGGTGCAGCTGCTGGCCGTCTCCAAGACCTTCGGCCCGCAGGCGGTGCTGGAGGCGGTGCGGGCAGGGCAGCACGCCTTTGGCGAGAACTACCTGCAGGAAGCGCTGGAGAAGATCGCGGCCCTGCCGCTGCTGGCGCCGGATGTGCCTCTGCAATGGCACTTCATCGGCCCCATCCAGAGCAACAAGACGCGGCCCATCGCCGAGCACTTCGACTGGGTGCATTCGGTGGATAGACTCAAGATCGCCCAGCGGCTCTCGGAGCAGCGGCCAGCGGCGCTGGGCGCGCTCAATGTCTGCCTGCAGGTCAACATCAGCGGCGAAGACAGCAAGAGCGGCCTCGATCCCGCAGAACTGCCCGCCGTGGCCGCCCAGGTGGCGCAATTGCCGGGCCTGAAGCTGCGCGGCCTCATGGCCATCCCCGCGCCCACCGAGGACGTGGCGCAGCAGCGCGCCGCCTTTGCCGCGGTGCGTAGCCTGTTGGCGCAATTGCAGGCCCAGGGGCTGGCGCTCGATACTCTTTCCATGGGCATGTCGGCCGATCTGGACGCGGCTGTGGCCGAAGGGGCCAGCATCGTGCGCATCGGCAGCGCCATCTTTGGCGCGCGGCACTACGCCTGAATTTTTCAATCACATAGCAGCAGCGCAAGCACACACAAGGAGCAGAAGTGAAGATAGCGTTTATCGGCGGCGGCAACATGGCAGCGGCCTTGATCGGCGGACTGGTCGGCAAGGTCGCGGCTGCGCAGGACATCCACGTGGTCGATCTCAATGCCCAGGCGCTGGCCTCGCTCAAGGACCGGTTCGGCGTCTCGGTGGCGCAAACCATGGATGGCGCGCTCGCCAGCGCCGACGTGGTGGTGCTGGCGGTCAAGCCGCAGCAGATGCGCGACGTGGTGGGCAGCCTCAAGCCCTTCATCGGCGCGCAACTGGTGGTGTCGATTGCCGCGGGCATCCGCATGGTCGACCTGTCGCGCTGGCTGGATGGCCATGAAGCCATCGTGCGCGCCATGCCCAACACCCCGGCCCTGATCGGCAAGGGCATCACCGGCCTGGTGCCGCATGAGAAGGTCTCGACCTTGCAGCGCGCGCAGGCCGATTCCATCCTCAAGGCGGTCGGCCAGACCCTGTGGCTGTCCGATGAAGCGCAGATCGATGCGGTGACGGCAGTCTCGGGCAGTGGTCCGGCCTATGTGTTCTACTTCCTGGAAGCGATGGAGCAGGCCGCTGCGCAGCTGGGCCTGTCGCCCGCCGAGGGCCTGGAACTGGCCAAGGCCACCTTCGAGGGCGCCACCGAACTGGCGCGCCGCTCCGAGGAATCGGTGGCGACCCTGCGCGAGCGCGTCACCTCCAAGGGCGGCACCACCTACGCGGCCCTCACCAGCCTGGAGCAATCGGGCGTGAAAGACGCCATCGTCAAGGCCTTGCAGGCAGCCGCCGTGCGCAGCAAGGAGCTGGGCGACGAATACGGCAAGGCCTGATGGGACAGTTCCACCGAACCACCGCGCTGGCAGCGGCGTTGCCGCTGGCCCTGGTCCTGTTGCTGGCGGGCTGTGCCTCCACCGCCGACAGCGATGGCTACTACACCGTCAAGCGCGGCGATACCCTCTACAGCATCGGCCGCGACTTCGATCAGAGCCCGGCCAACCTGCGCACCTGGAACCGCCTGCGCAATCCGGACGACCTGGAAGTCGGCCAGCGTATCCTGGTGCGCCCGCCGGTGGGTGTGGTGGCGCGCACCGGCGCGGGGCAGAGTCCGCGTCCGGCGGCGTCTTCCTCGCCATCGGCATCGGGCTCGGGGGCGCGCAAACCGGTGCCCAGCCGTCCGGCCGCCAAGCCGGCGGCCAAGCCCCAGGATGACGATGCGCCCGCCGGCGCCGAGGCCAAGGTGGACTGGAGCTGGCCGACCGCAGGCAAGTCCGCCCCGAGTGCGGACAGCTACAAGAAGGGCATCGACATCATCGGCAGCGAAGGACAGTCGGTGGTGGCTGCCGCTGCCGGCAAGGTGACGTACGCCGGCCATGGCATCCGTGGTTACGGCAACATGGTCATCATCAAGCACACACCGCAGCTGCTGTCGGTCTATGCGCACAACAAGACCATCCTGGTCAAGGAAGGCCAGACCGTCACCCGTGGCCAGCAGATCGCTACCATGGGCAACAGCGACACCAACAAGGTCAAGCTGTATTTCGAGATCCGCCGCAATGGCAAGCCGATCAACGTGATGGCCGTGCTGCCGGCGCGTTGAGGCTGGTGCTACCGGCGCAACAGAGAAGAGAGTCAGGACATCCGATGGCCAAGCTGGAAGACATCGTCAGGAAACAGAAGCCAGGCGCGACCTTCGTGATCAGCGCCCAGATGCTGCAGATGAGCCCGCGCGAGTTCGACGCACTGGCCCAGGTATGGGACGACGAAGGCGGCCCCGGCTTCAACGTCGCCGCCGTGCCGTTTCGTGTGGTGGTGGAGGATGAGTTCTTCATCAGCCGGGTGACGGTGGTGCGGACCACGGCTGAGGTCTAGGGCCTGTTCATCAACGCGGGCTCCAACGCATTTTTCTGAGCACATAGCCTGCCTGCTCACTCGATCCGATCCCGTTAAGCGATCTCACTGAGTTCATGCCTCGTATTCATGCGAGGCATTCGCCCTAGCTTCGTCCTTTTGGTCGGAAATTTTGTATATACAAATAGAATTCTGAACATCTTCTTTCCTCGCAAAATGGCATGAGGCATGGCTTTTAAGAGGGTTGAGTGAAATGGTCTTGATGTTCGAGCGATTGTTATGTATATACATGATGAGGTGAAAGATGGGGGCTTTGTCTATCTCCCTTGGGGTGCGCGCCAAGCTGAACAAGAAAGTGCCGCCGGTCAGCGAAGAGGAGATTGCTGAGTGCTTCGTCAACAAATGCGGCGTCAATCTTCTGGATGAGCGCGAAGATAATCAGACCGATCCGCCGACGCTGTGGTTTATTGCCGAGACGCACGCCGGTCGGCTGTTGAAGATCGTTTATGTGTTCAAGAATGGGACGCGTCACCTCAAGACGGCTTACGACCCAAACGAGATCGAAATTGCGATCTACGAGAAGTATGGAAAATGAGGCGCGTCGTTTGGCGTCGCTATTTGAGGAGAAGCGAATGACAGCTCCGAAGAAGATCAAAGGCAGTGTTGAAAACTGGGAATCTGGCGCCTTGGGCCGGGATGCACGCTACGTCAAGCGTGCATCGGCAGAGTTGGAGCGGGAAATTGATGAGGCCCAAGGCATGCAAGCGATCTCCATCCGCCTTGATCGCGACCTGATCGAGACCTTCAAGCAGATCGCCCGCATCCACAATATCGGTTACCAGCCGCTAATGCGCGAAGCCCTGCGGCGCTTCGCCGATGCGGAGATCAAGGCGATTCTGAGCGCCGTGGCCAATGCCAGCGACAAGAGCGTCCAGCAAGGCGGCAAGCACACGGTGGAAATCAAACTCGATGATCTGCAGCGTCACGTCGCATGAGCTCCCAATGGCCCTGGCAGCCTGGCTGATGCGCTGGCCGCCTTCGGTTCATTCCCGCCGCTGCAAGCGATAGACCACCGTCTCCAGGGCGCTCAATCCACGTTCCAGGAACTTGGGTTCCTTGTCCAGGATGTCGCGCCGGTCGATGGCCTCGGCTTCGCTGTGGGGGGCATACAGGCGCAGCACTTCTTCCTCGGTCACCGAAAACGGCGGGCCGTCCATCTTCTGCTGGTCGTACTCCAAGGTAATGAGCAGGCTGCGCGCCTGGGCGGGCAGCCTGCCATAGATCTCGGTCACGTAACGCGTACGCATGGCCGGGGGCAGGGCGATCAGGGCGGCGCGGTCGTAGGCGCCGGCGCAGGCGGCCAGGGTCGCATCTTCCAGCGCGAAGATGTCGCCGCAGATCAGTTCGATGTTGCCGGCCACGTAATGACGGCCTTGCGCGCTCTCATGCACCGCCGGGGTTAACTGGTGCTCGCTGAAGAACTGGGTGATGGCCAGTTCAGACAACTCCACACCCAGCACGCGATGGCCCTGTTCGGCCAGCCACAGCATGTCCAGCGACTTGCCGCACAGCGGGACCAGCACGGTGCTTGCGGCTGGCAGCGCCAGTTGCGGCCAATACTTCTGCAGCAGCGGCGTCACCCGCGACTGGTGAAAATGGGTGCGCCCGTCGCGCCAGCGTTCCAGCCAGAATTCCGCTTCCATCTCGTCTCCCGTATCCGTGCGTGTGAGCCTTAGCGTCTCAGCGCATCAGGTAATCCAGCGCGACGCCGGCGAAGATCGCCGCGCCCAGCCAGTTGTTGTTGTTGAAGGCCGCGAAGCAGCGCATGCGGTCGCGCTCGCGGATCAGGGTGTAGTGGTACACGGCAAAGCCGCAGGCCACCAGCATGCCGACCGAGAACCACAGTCCCAGCCCGTATTGCAGGCCGACCATCCAGATCAGCGCCAGCGCCACCGCATAGCACAGCATGACGGCGGCCACGTCGTAGCGGCCGAAGGTGATGGCGGAGGTCTTGATGCCGATCTTGAGGTCGTCGTCGCGGTCCACCATGGCGTACTCGGTGTCATAGGCCACCGCCCAGAAGATGTTGGCCACCAGCAGCACCCAGGCCGCCAGCGGTACCGTGCCGGTCACGCTGGCAAAGCCCATCGGGATGCCAAAGCCGAAGGCAATGCCCAGGTAGGCCTGGGGAATGGCGAAGAAGCGCTTGAAATACGGATAGGTGCCGGCAATGATGACGGCCGCCACCGACAGCTGCAAGGTGAGCGCATTGAGCGGCAGGATCAGCAGGAACGATACCAGCGCCAGCACACCCGCCACCATCAGGGCTTCCCACGACTTGATCTTGCCCGAGGTCAGGGGCCGCTGTTCGGTGCGCTTCACATGGCGGTCGAAGTCGCGGTCGGCATAGTCATTGATGGCGCAGCCGGCGGAACGCATCAGCACCGTACCTACGATGTAGATCACCAGGATGCGCCAGTCGGGTACGCCGCCTGTTGCCAGCCATAGCGCGATCAAGGTCGGCCACAGCAAGAGCAGGATGCCGATGGGTTTGTGGGCGCGCACTAGCAGCGCGTAGAGCCTGAGCCTGTCCATGGAATGTCCGCAAAATCGAAAGTCCGCATTATAATTCGCGTGACCGTTTTAGCACTGTCGTGCTTTTATTGGGCGCAAGACGGGATGAGCTGGTTTCAATCGACCGCTCTTATTCTTATAAAAGAAGTAATAAATTTTTTCGAGACATTCCCTGTTTGTGCTGCATTGCCGCGCGTAATTCCTTTGCCCTGGGCGGGCAGGGCGGCTAATGTAACGCGGCTGTCATGGAGCGTTGTTAGCATCAAAACCCCTTTTTTCGAGAGGTCCCCTCTGATGAACATGATGAAAACGCTGATCGCCACCGGTGTGCTGGCGACGATCACTTCCTCTGCCTTCGCTGCTACCGAGATCACTTGGTGGCATTCCATGACCGGCGCCCTGGGCGAGCGCGTCAATGCCCTGGCAGACGACTTCAACAAGACCCAAGGCGATTACAAGATCGTGCCGGTCTACAAGGGGACCTACGACGAATCGATGTCGGCGGCCATCGCCGCCTATCGCGCCGGCAATGCGCCCGCCATCCTGCAGGTGTTCGAAGTGGGCACGGCCACCATGATCTACGCCAAGGGCGCGGTCAAGCCGGTCTATGAAGTCATGCACCAGGCCGGCGAGAAGTTCGACCAGAACGCCTATGTGCCGGCGGTGGCGGGTTACTACTCGACCCCCAAGGGCATGATGTCCTTCCCCTTCAACAGCTCCACCACCATCATGTTCTACAACAAGGACATGTTCGCCAAGGCTGGCCTGGATCCGGAAAAGCCACCCGTGACCTGGCAGGAATTCGTCGGCATGGCCGCCAAGATCAAGGCCAGCGGTGCATCGTGCGCCTACACCACGACCTGGCAATCCTGGGTGCATCTGGAATCGTTTTCAACCTGGCATAACGTCGAGCTGGCGACCAAGAACAACGGCTTCGGCGGCCTGGACGCCCGCCTGAAGATGAACAGCCCCCTGCACGTGCGCCACATCGAGAACCTGTCGAACTGGGCCAAGCAAGGCTACTTCACCTACGCCGGTCGCAAGGACGAGGCCAACGCCAAGTTCAACGCGGGCGAATGCGCCATCATCACCGGTTCGTCCTCGGCCTATGCCGATATCCGCAAGAACGCCAAGTTCAAGTTCGGCGTGGCCACCCTGCCGTACTACAACGATGTGCAGGGCGCACCGCAGAACACCGTCATCGGCGGCGCCTCGCTGTGGGTGATGAACGGCAAGAAGGCCGACGAATACAAGGGCGTGGCCAAGTTCTTCAGCTACCTGTCCAAGCCGGAAGTGGCCGCCAAGTGGCACCAGGACACCGGCTACCTGCCGGTCACCAAGGCTGCCTACGAGCTGACCAAGAGCTCCGGCTTCTATGAGCGCAACCCGGGCACCGACGTCGCCGTCAAGCAGATGATCGTCAAGACCACCGAGAAGTCGCGCGGCCTGCGCCTGGGCAACTACGCCCAGGTCCGCACGGTCTTCGACGAGGAACTGGAAAACGTCTGGACCGGCAAGAAGACCGCCAAGGAAGCCCTAGACTCCGCCGTCAAGCGCGGCGACGAACTGCTGGCCCGCTTCGAGAAGGCCAACAAGGGCAATCAGTAAGTCTCATCAGCAACACCTCCCGTCTCGCCTGAACGCGGTGACGGGGCAGGAACCGGCGGTGTGCTCCACGATCCCGGAGGACACCGCCGGATTCCGTTTCGGGATGTCAGTGTACTGAGCTCCCGTTCCGATTCATTCAACTTCTGCGGCCAGGCGATCCCTGGCTGGAACGATCGTGGAAAAACGCGCGCGCTTCACCTCGAAGTGGTTGCCCTATCTGCTGGTGGCACCGCAGATCATCATCACTTTGCTGTTCTTCTTCTGGCCTGCGGTGCAGGCGCTGTATCAGTCGATGCTGTTGCAGGACGCCTTTGGCGGCTATTCCGAATTCGTCTGGTTCGACAACTTCAAGACCCTCTTCGGCGATCCGACCTATCTCGAATCCTTCCGCACCACGGCCATCTTCTCGGCGCTGGTGGCTTTCTTCGGACTGGCGCTGTCCTTGCTGCTGGCGGTCTTCGCTGACCGCGTGCGCCGCGGCGCTTCGATCTACAAGACCTTCCTGATCTGGCCCTATGCGGTCTCGCCGGTGGTGGTGGGGGTGCTGTGGATGTTCCTGCTCAGTCCCTCGCTGGGCATCCTCTCGCATGTGCTGAGCTGGCTGGGCCTGCCCTGGGACTACATGATCAATGGCACGCACGCCATGATCCTCATCGTCATCGCCGCCATCTGGAAGCAGATCAGCTACAACTTCCTGTTCTTCCTGGCCGGCCTGCAATCGATCCCCAAGTCGCTCATCGAAGCCGCCGCCATCGATGGGGCGGGGCCGGTCAAGCGCTTCTTCACCATCGTCTTCCCGTTGATCTCGCCGACTACCTTCTTCCTCTTCGTGGTCAACGTGGTCTATGCCTTCTTCGATACCTTCGTCATTGTCGACGCCACCACCCACGGCGGACCTGGCAAGGATACCGAGATCCTGGTCTACAAGGTCTTCTCGGATGGCTTCAAGGGCGGCGACCTGGGCGGCTCGGCGGCGCAATCGGTGGTGCTGATGGCGCTGGTGATTCTGCTGACCGTGGTGCAGTTCAAGTACGTTGAAAAGAAAGTGCAATACGCATGAAGGCCGACCACATGAACGATCTTTTCTTCTTCCCCAGTGCAGAGGTGAGCGCATGATCGAACGTCGTCCCATCCTCGATTTCCTCAGCCACGTGGTGCTGGTGCTGGGCGTGCTGATCGTGTTCTTCCCGCTCTATGTGGCTTTCGTGGCCAGCACGCAGACCGCTGAGCAATCGGCCCTGTCGCCGCTGTCGCTGGCGCCGGGCGGGGAATTCGTGAACAACTACAGTACCGTGCTCTTCAAGGGCGCAGCCGGCCAGGTCACCGCCCCGCCGGTGCTGCACATGCTGTGGGTGAGCCTGGCCACGGCGCTCATCATCGCCATCGGCAAGATCTCGATTTCCATGCTCTCGGCCTTTGCCATTGTCTACTTCCGTTTTCCCGGGCGTGGCCTGTTCTTCTGGATGATCTTCGTCACCCTGATGCTGCCGGTGGAAGTGCGCATCACACCGACCTACCAGGTGGTGTCCGACCTGGGCATGCTCAATAGCTATGCGGGCCTCAGCGTGCCGCTGATCGCCTCGGCCACGGCCACCTTCCTGTTCCGCCAGTTCTTCCTGACGGTGCCCGACGAGCTGGCCGAAGCGGCGCGCATCGATGGAGCAGGGCCGCTGCGCTTCCTCAAGGATGTGCTGTGGCCGCTGTCGCGCACCAATGTCATTGCGCTGTTCGTGATCATGTTCATCTATGGCTGGAACCAGTATCTGTGGCCGCTCATCATTGCCACCGACACCAGCATGTATCCCATCGGCATCGGCATCAAGACCCTGATTTCCGGGGGCGACTCGGCCGTCGAGTGGAACCTGGTGATGGCGACCATGATCCTGGCCATGCTCCCGCCCGGGCTGGTGGTGGTGGTGATGCAGAAATGGTTCGTCAAGGGCCTGGTCGATTCCGAGAAATAATTTATATCATTTATATAGTTAGAGACTGACAACCATGGCAGCAATCCATCTCAAGCAAGTCCGCAAGACCTATGGCGCCGGCGCCAAGGCGGTCGACGTGATCCATGGCATCGATGCCGAGATCGCCGATGGCGAATTCATCGTCATGGTCGGCCCTTCGGGCTGCGGCAAGTCCACGCTGCTGCGCATGGTGGCCGGTCTGGAGGAGATCAGCAGCGGCCAGATCGTCATCGGCGATCGCGTGGTCAATGATCTGGAACCCAAGGAGCGCGACATCGCCATGGTGTTCCAGAACTATGCGCTGTATCCGCACATGACGGTGTACCAGAACATGGCCTATGGCCTGAAGATCCAGGGACTCTCCAAGAGCGAGATAGACGCGCGCGTGCAGCGCGCCGCCGCCATCCTCGAACTGGGCGCGCTGCTGGAGCGCACGCCGCGCCAGCTCTCCGGCGGCCAGCGTCAGCGTGTAGCCATGGGGCGCGCCATCGTCCGCAAGCCCGCGGTGTTCCTCTTCGACGAACCGCTGTCGAACCTGGACGCCAAGCTACGCGTGCAGATGCGCCTGGAAATCCAGAAGCTGCATGCCAGCCTGCGCACCACCAGTCTCTACGTGACCCACGACCAGGTCGAAGCGATGACGCTGGGGCAGCGCATGATCGTGATGAACCGTGGCGTGGCCGAGCAGATCGGCACGCCCGCTGAGGTGTATGCGCGCCCGGCCACGACCTTCGTGGCCAGCTTCATCGGTTCACCCCCCATGAACCTGCTGCAGGGCAAGCTGACCGGCGATGGCGCCAGTTTCGAGGTCAGCAAGGGCAACGCGTCCGAGACCCTCCGCCTGCCCCAGCCGCTGGCCGCTGCGGCAGGCCAGGAGCGCATCCTGGGTGTGCGGCCGGAGCACCTGCTGCCCATCCTGGATGGCTCTGCGGCGCAACTGTCGCTGGAGGTGGAACTGGTCGAGGCGCTGGGCGCGGAACTGCTGGTGCATGCCCGCTGCGGCGAACAGGCCCTGGTGCTGCGTTGCCCGGCCAATGTGCAGGTCAGGACGGGGCAGCGCATCGGGGCGTCGTTCGGGGCGGGGGATGTGCATTGGTTTGATGTGAAGAGTACCAAGCGGCTGGGGTGATCCGGCCCGCATAGCTTACGGCGGCAGGGCAGGTTGCCTCTGCTCTGGTGTTCACCTATCATGAATGCCGACCTTACCGAGGGAGAACACTCCATGAAACCTTCTGAAGCGCTGGCCTCTCATCGCGCTGCCATCCGACAAGTGGTGGCGGCGCACCATGCGCGCAATGTCCGGGTATTCGGTTCAGTCGTGCATGGCGAGGACACCCCAGGTAGCGATCTCGACTTGCTCATCGATCCGACGCCAGAGACCACGCTCATGGACGTGGCAGCCATTCAAGTCGAATTGCAGCGCCTGCTGGGGGTGACGGTCGATGTGCTGACCCCGAAGGCGCTGCCCGAGGCCGCTCGCAGCCGAATCCTGGCGGAGGCCAGGCCGGTATGAACAAGGCCGGCCGCGTACCGGATTACCTCGATCACATCCTGATGGCCATCGACCGGATTGAACGCTACACGGACGAACTGGTAGAGGCGACTTTCCTTGCTAACGAGCTGGTCCAGGATGCCGTGATTCGCAATATCGAAATCATTGGCGAGGCTGCCAATAACGTCATGCGATCTGACCCTGGTTTCGCCGCGCGCTACGATCATATTCCCTGGATGGTCATGTACACGATGCGCAACCGCGTCGCGCATGGTTACGACAAGGTGGATCTCGGTATCATCTGGCAGACGATACAGCGCGATCTGCCCGAGCTGTATCGGGACGTCTTCGCGTTGAGGATGACGCTAACGGAATATCCTCGCAGCAGTTAATCCGTACGGCTGTTGTAGAACCTGCATTGTCGGATAAGGCTCAGTTAGTTTCAGCCGCTTGATCCACCAGCATCTGCACCCCATTGAGCTTGCAAGCCAACACCGCCTGATGCACCGCATCGATGGCGGCCTGACGGGTGAAGCTCTTGCGCCAGGCGATGACCACGCGACGCGATGGGGCCGGGGCGACGAAGGGGACGTAGCGCACCATGCCGTCGCGAGTATCGACGTCCGGAATGGAGGCGCGCGGCAGCACGGTCACGCCGATGCCTGACGACACCATGTGACGGATGGTTTCCAGCGAAGACCCCTCGAAGGTGCGCGCAATGCCATCGCCATTGGTGGAGAAGCGCGACATCTCGGGGCAGACTTCCAGCACCTGGTCGCGGAAGCAGTGGCCATTGCCCAGGAGCAGCATGGTCTCGCTCTTGAGTTCGCGGGCGTCGATTTCCTTGCGCTCGGCCCACTTGTGCTGGCGCGGCAGGGCGACCATGAATTCTTCATCGTACAGCGGCAGCACGTTGAGCCCATGCTCGGGGAAGGGCAGGGCCATGATGGCGGCGTCGAGTTCACCCTGGCGCAGCAGTTCGATCAGGCGCGTGGTGAAATTCTCCTGCAGGATCAGCGGCATCTGCGGCACGCGCTCTATCATGGTCTTGACCAATGACGGCAGCAGGTAGGGACCGATGGTATAGATGATGCCCAGGCGCAAGGGGCCCGAGAGCGGGTCCTTGTTCTGGTTGGCGATCTCCTTGATGGCGGCGGTCTGCTCCAGCACGCGCTCGGCCTGGGCCACGATCTGCGCGCCCAGCGGCGTGACCGACACCTCGGTGCCGCCGCGCTCGAAGATGACCACGCCCAGCTCATCTTCCAGTTTCTTGATGGCCACCGACAGCGTGGGCTGGGCGACGAAACAAGCTTCTGCTGCATGGCCGAAATGCTTTTCCCGGGCCACGGCCACGATGTATTTGAGTTCTGTAAGTGTCATGCTGTTATGCCGGAATCGTTTTTGGGACTATAGCGTATTTTCGTCCGCCAGGTTCTGTGCGGCATCATGGCGCTTTCCCGCCAGTTGGCGCAGGATGGCGGGACATGCACCTGTCGG
Source organism: Herbaspirillum camelliae (assembly GCF_001929405.1). NCBI lineage: Bacteria > Pseudomonadati > Pseudomonadota > Betaproteobacteria > Burkholderiales > Oxalobacteraceae > Herbaspirillum > Herbaspirillum camelliae. The sequence continues at coordinate 5,977,556 of NZ_KV880769.1, read as the reverse complement.
GGCGGCCTTCGATTCCGATGTTAGCCGACTGTCATGTCTTGGTCACAATGGGCAGGTATGTTGTCACGCACTTTTCAGGCGAAGAGGAGTGCCGCGTTCGCCACTTTACTTGGATACGAGGACATGATGGATAAGGAAGAACTGGTCAAGCGCGTCCACCGTGAGCTGGCCGACAGCTATGACGAAGAAATGGAACTGGAACTGGAAGACCGCACCATAGATCCGGTCACCGGCGAATTCTCCAGCGCCCACGGCGAGGAAGAGAAGGAATATCGCCGTCTGTATTTCCGTGAGCTGTTCCGGCTGCAAGGCGAGCTGGTCAAGCTGCAGGACTGGGTGGTGCAGACCGGCCACAAGGTGGTGATCGTCTTCGAAGGGCGCGATGCGGCCGGCAAGGGGGGCGTGATCAAGCGCATCACCCAGCGCCTGAACCCGCGCGTGGCCCGCGTGGCGGCCTTGCCCGCACCCAACGACCGCGAGCGCACGCAGTGGTATTTCCAGCGCTACGTGTCGCACCTGCCGGCGGCCGGCGAGATCGTGCTGTTCGACCGCAGCTGGTACAACCGCGCCGGCGTGGAGCGCGTCATGGGCTTCTGCTCGGATGAACAGTACGAGGAGTTCTTCCGCTCCGTGCCCGAATTCGAACGCATGCTCACCCGGGCCGGCATCCAGGTCATCAAGTACTGGTTCTCCATCACCGATGAAGAGCAGCACCTGCGCTTCCTCTCGCGCATCCATGACCCGCTCAAGCAGTGGAAGCTGAGCCCCATGGACCTGGAATCGCGCCGCCGCTGGGAGGAATACACCAAGGCCAAGGAAGTGATGCTGGAACGCACCCACATCCCCGAAGCCCCCTGGTGGGTGGTGCAGGCGGTGGACAAGAAGAAGGCCCGCCTGAACTGCATCCAGCACCTGCTGCAGCAGATGCCCTATGCCGAGGTGCCGCACCCGCCGGTGCTGCTGCCGGAGCGCGAGCGCCATGAAGACTACGAGCGCCATCCGGTGCCAGACTCGATGATCGTTCCCGAGTTCTACTGAGGCCACACGCTGCCGGGGCTCACCAGCGCCCCAGGCAAAAAAAATGGCCGGAGATTTTTCTCCGGCCATTTTCGTTTGGCGTTTGACGCTTGGCGCTTGCCGTCAGGACAGGCCTGACCGCCCGGCTCAACCGAAATACTTGGAAATGACTTCGCCGAAAGCCTGTTCAGCCGACATGCCATTGAGCATGAGCTTGCTGATCTCATCGGAATGCTGGTTGATCTCATCGGGCAGCATGTGGCGGTTGGCCTTGAAGTAGGCGTACTTCTCGCTGTCCACCGCTTCGCGCGCGCGGGCGGCGGCGGTGGTCGGACGGGCCGTGCCGCCGGCGCTGCGGGCCGAGGCCGCGCGCGCCGAACGCGGGGTGCTGCGGGTGCCGCTGCCGCCGGTGGCGACGATGCGCTTGATCTGGTCCAGCGTGAAGATCGGCGTCACGTTGCCGGGGCCGAACTCGGTTTCCTCGGCGCGGTGCAGATGGTGATTGCCGTCGAAGGCCATCTTCTTGTCGAAGCTGTTGATTACTTCGTAGTGCGGCTTTTGGACCGAGCCGAACATGCTGAAGTGCACACGGTCGCCATAGGACGTCATCTGGGTGATCACGCCGTTGAGGAATTCGGCCTTGATCGCTTCCACGTTGCCATGCCAGCGCTTGGTTTTGCTTGAACTCAAAATAACTCTTCCAATGAAGCAGGCGCGTCCTGGTCCGAAACATCGGGGCAGTTGAGCTGCCAGGGGCGCGCAAATTAAAAACGGGGGGATCGAGGCAATATTATCCTCCTCTGAGCGTCTTCTTGCATGACCGATGCTGACTTTTTCTTCATTTGCCCTTGGTCTTACCGAAATTTGCTCTATTTTGGCGAGGGTTTACGGCTGTTTTCGAAGAAATTGCTTGAAAAGAGGGTAGCCTATCGCCATATATTTGCTTTATAGCAATTCCTCGTATTCTTTCGGTCCCCCCGTTTTTCCTTCCCTCGAAAAAGGCTGTCCATGCGTCGTAGCTATGTCGGAGTCGCTGTCTTCCTGGGCCTGCTGGCGGCCCTGCATGTCTGGATCGGCTGGCAACTGCTGCCGGCGCTGAGCACCCAGGCCGGCTGGATCGCCCTGGGCGTCGCCGTGCTGGCACTGTCCTTCCTGCTCATGCCCATCGCCCTGGTGGCACCCTACCTGAAGCGCCAGGGCTTGTCGGAGCGCTGGTCCGATCGCCTGTCCTGGGCCGGCATGCTGGCCATGGGCGCGTTTTCCTCGGCCTTGCTGGCTACGCTCTTGCGCGCCATCGCGCTGGCCTTGTTGCCGTGGCTGCCGCTGTCGCCCATCCAGCGCCACGAGATGATCGAGCTGACCGCCTGGCTGGCCCTGGCGCTGACCGCCGCTGCTACCGTGATCGGCTACCTCAATGCCCGTCGCACCGCCGCCGTGGTCGAGGTCAGCGTTCCCATCGCCAATCTGCCGGCGGCGCTGGAGGGCTTCAGCATCGTGCAGATCAGCGATATCCACGTCGGCCCGACCATCAAGGCTCCCTACCTGCAAGCCATCGTGGACAAGGTCAATGCCCTCTCCCCCGACGTGGTGGCCATCACCGGTGACCTGGTCGATGGCAGCGTGCGCCAGCTGGCTCCGCATACCGCGCCGCTGGCGCAACTGCGTGCGCGCCACGGCGCTTACTTCGTCACCGGCAATCACGAGTACTACTCCAACGCCCATGAGTGGATCGAGGAAGTGCGCCGCCTGGGCCTCACCGTGCTGATGAACGAACATGTGGTGCTGCGCCATGACGATGCTGGCCTGGTGCTGGCCGGCGTGACCGACTACACCGCGCATCACTTCGATCCAGCCCACCGCAGCGACCCACATGCGGCCATCGCCGATGCGCCGGACGGCCATCCGCGCATCCTGCTGGCGCACCAGCCGCGCAGCGCCCAGGCTGCCGCCGAAGCGGGATTCGATCTGCAGTTGTCAGGCCACACCCATGGCGGCCAGTTCTTCCCGTGGAATTTCTTCGTGCCGTTGCAGCAGCCCTATGTGGCAGGGCTGAAGCGGCTGCAAGGACTGTGGGTCTACGTCAGCCGCGGCACTGGCTATTGGGGCCCGCCCAAGCGCCTGCTGGCGCCTTCCGAAATCACGCTATTGCGCCTGACGGCGCGCTGAGCCTGTCCTGATCGTCTTCGGCGCGCGCCAGCCGGCGCATCGCCTGGGGCGGTTGGCCGAACAGGCGCAGGCAGGCGCGCCGCATGCGGTCGGCGTCGCCGAAGCCGGTGGCGCGGGCGATGCTCTCCAGCGTGTCCTGGGATTGCTCGATGCGCAACCGCGCCGCTTCGGCGCGCATCTGCTCGATGGCGCGCGCGGGCGTCTGGCCGGTCTCGGCGGCGAAGGCGCGGTCGAACTGGCGGCGGCTCAGGCAGGCCACCTCGGCCAGCAGGTCGACCGTGAGCGCCTGGTGCAGATGTTCACGCGCAAAACCGAGCGCGCGGCGTATGCGCTCCGATCCTCCATCCATGTCCTGCAAGGCCGAGAACTGCGATTGCCCGCCCGGGCGGCGATGATAGACCACCAGTTCGCGCGCCACCGAGCGCGCCAGTTCCACGCCGTGGTCGTCCTCGATCAAGGCCAGCGCCAGGTCGATGCCGGCCGAGATGCCCGCCGAAGTCCATACCGCGCCATCGCGTGAGTAGATCCGGTCGCTGTCCACCTTGACCGCCGGATGCATCTGTTGCAGCTTGGCGGCCATGCGCCAGTGCGTGGTGGCGCGCTTGCCATCGAGCAGGCCAGTGGCCGCCAGCACGAAGGCGCCGGTACAGATACCGGCGATGCGGCGCGAGCGCGCCGCCGCACGCAGCACGTGGCGGCGCAGCGCCGGGGAGACCAGGCCCTCGCGCGGCGCGCCGCCGCCGGCCACGATCAGGGTATCGAAGCTGGTGCGGCCAATGCGTTCGGTATGGATCAGCGCACCGGCGGAGCTGCGGATCATGCCGCCGGGTTCGGAGTACAGCGTGAGCCGGTACAGGGTCTTGCCCGCGAGCCGGTTGGCCGCGTCGAAGGCCGACAGCGGACCGGTGAAGTCCAGCATGCTGCAGTCGGCGAAGATGAGGAAGGCGGTCTCGCGCAGGGGCATGGTGCAGAAAACGTCAAATGGCCTGAATTGCTGGAATTATGACATTCAAGCCATCCCGCTGCACAGCACACTGCACGGCATGTCCCCCCCTCCGGAGTCCGCCATGCAAGTTGCCGCCCCTGTCCTCCCGCTCTCGTCGTCCTCGCCCCACCGCTGGAAAGTCCTGGCCGCCGGCGTGGCCGCCAATGCCAGCTTCTCGGCGGTGTTCTCGGGCATCCCGGTGACCTCGGTCGTCTTGCGCAGCGATTACCGGCTCAGCAATACCCAGCTGGGACTGGCGCTGGGTCTGCTCAGTCTGGGCGTGGCCCTGGGCGAGCTGCCCTGGGGTGTGCTCACGGACCGCTGGGGCGACCGCAAGGTCTTGCTGGCCGGCCTGCTGGGCGCCAGCGCCGCACTTGGCTTGTTGATGCTGTACGCCTTGCCTGGCCAGGGCGCGGCCAGCTTCGCCTGGTTATGTGCGGGCCTGATGCTGGCCGGTCTCCTGGGCGGCAGCGTCAACGGCGCCAGCGGACGCGCCATCATGGGCTGGTTTGGCGAAGGCGAGCGCGGGCTGGCCATGAGCATACGCCAGACCGCCGTGCCGCTGGGCGGCGGCCTGGGCGCATTGCTGCTGCCTACGCTGGCCGCGCATGCCGGCTTCGGTGCGGTCTTTGCGGCGCTGATGGCGGCTTGCCTGGCCAGCGTGGGCCTGGTCTTGCGCTGGTTGCGCGAAGCCCCGGTCACGCCTGCACACGTAGCAGCGTCGGTCGCCGCCGCCAGCACCGCCTTGCGCAGCAAGCTGGTTTGGCGCCTGGCCCTGGGGATAGGCTTGCTGTGCGCGCCGCAGGTGGCGCTCTTGAGCTTTGGCGGCATCTTCCTGCAGGAAAGCGCACAGGCCAGTGTGCTGGCCATCAGCGTGCTGCTGACCCTGGTCCAGCTGGGCGCGGCGGCAGCCCGTATCGCCAGCGGGCGCTGGACCGACCGGCGCGGCCAGCGGCGCGATTACCTGCGCGGCTGTGCGTTGGCCAGCGCCGCGCTGTTCGGCCTGCTGGGCGTGCTGGCGCTGTCGGGCCAGGCCAGTCGGCTGGCCTGGCTGGCGCCGCTGCTGGTGGTGGCCGGCGTGGTGGTGTCGGCCTGGCATGGCGTGGCCTATACCGAGCTGGCCGTCGTGGCCGGGGCAGGGCAGGTGGGCACTGCGCTGGGGCTGGGCAATAGCTGCGTGTTCCTGGTCTTCTTCCTGGCCGCCCAGGCGATTCCGCCCTTGCTGCACTGGCAGGGATGGCCGGCGGTCTGGCTTGCTACCGCGCTGGCAGCGTTGCTGGTGTGGCCCTTGTTTCCGCCCGTGGATCGCGCCAGGCTTTGATGGCGGGCGCAGGGCAGCGGAGGTGAAAAAGACCGGTCTTAGACGACCGGTCTAATTTTTCGTTAGAATAGTCGCCATGCGAGAACATTACGGCGAAAACAAACGCAACATCCTCATGGCCGGGCGCGCCTTGATCGCCCAGAAAGGCTACTCCAGCGTCGGCCTGTCCGAGATCCTGGCGGCGGCGGCCATTCCCAAGGGATCGTTCTATCACTACTTCGGTTCCAAGGAGCAATACGGACGCGAGCTCATCGAGCACTACGTGGCCGGCTACCTGGAGTCGCTGGAGCGTGTGCTGGGCGACCCCGCCCATGGCGCCAGCGCCCGCGAGCGCCTGCTGACCTACTGGGGCTACTGGCTGGAAAGCCAGTGCTGCCAGGAACTGGAGCAACGCTGCCTGGTGGTCAAGCTCTCCGCCGAGGTGGCCGACCTCTCCGAGGATATGCGCCAGGCCCTGCACCAGGGCACCCAGGCCTTCATCGAACGCATCGCCGCCTGCATCGCCCAAGGGATAGCAGAAGGCTCCCTGCATACCGTGCTGCATCCGCTGGCCACGGCCACCATGCTGTACCAGCAATGGCTGGGCGCGAGCCTGCTGTCGCGCCTGAGCCGCGACCGCGCTCCGATGGAGGCGGCCATGCTGGTCACCCGTCGGGTGCTGGTGCTGCCTGAGGCCGGATGAGGCTGGCTGAGCTTGGCTGAGCCGCGCCTACATCTTCCGACGAACTTCAACAGGAAAGGATTTCCCATGACAAAGACGACTGCCCAGACCAACCGCCGCATCGTGCTGGCCTCGCGCCCCACCGGCGCGCCCACGGCCGACAATTTCCGCCTCGAAGAAGTGGCCATTCCGGCGCTGGAAGAAGGGCAACTGCTGCTGCGCGGCCAGTGGCTGTCGCTGGACCCCTACATGCGCGGCCGCATGAGCGATGCGCCATCCTACGCACCGCCGGTGGAGATCGGCGGCGTCATGACCGGCGGCGTGGTCTCGCGGGTGCAAGCCTCGCGCCATCCTGAATTCAAGGAAGGCGACCTGGTGATGGCCTACACCGGCTGGCAGGAATACGCCGTCTCCGATGGCACGGGCGTCAACAAGCTGCCCGCCGGCTTCGCCCATCCCTCGCATGCGCTGGGCGTGCTGGGCATGCCCGGCTATACCGCCTATGCCGGCCTGATCGACATCGGCCAGCCGCGCCCTGGTGAAACAGTCGTCGTGGCTGCGGCCACCGGCGCGGTGGGGTCCCTGGTCGGCCAGATCGCCAAGCTGCGCGGCTGCCACGTAGTGGGTATTGCCGGTGGCGCGCAGAAGTGCGAAGCGGCGGTCAAGGAGCTGGGATTCGACGCCTGCATCGATCACCGTGCTGCCGACTTCCCCGAACAACTGAAGGCCGCCTGTCCGCGCGGCATCGATGTGTATTTCGAGAACGTCGGCGGCGCCGTGCTCGACGCCGTCTTCCCGCTGTTGAACATCCACGCCCGCGTGCCGGTGTGCGGCCTCATCGCGCACTACAACGGCGGCACGCTGGCCACCGACAGCGCCGCGATCCTGCGCCGCACGCTGACCCAGCGCATGCGCGTGCAGGGGTTCATCATCTTCGACTACTACGTCAACCGTCCCGACCTGCACGCCGCCTTCCAGCAGGAAGTGGGCAACTGGCTCAAGCAAGGCAAGCTGCACTATCGCGAAGACGTGGTGCAAGGGCTGGAGAATGCGCCCGAGGCCTTCATGGGTCTGCTGCAAGGCAAGAACTTCGGCAAGCTGGTGGTCAAGCTGGACTGAACGCCTGCCGCCTTCCGGGCCACCATCCCGGCAACCCGGCGCGGCGGTGATCCTGCCGCGCCCACAAGGACCCACTCATGATCCCGTTTTCCGTCCTCGATCTATCCCCGATCAACCAGGGCAGCACCGCCGCCCAGGCCTTCAACAACAGCAAGGAACTGGCGCAGCGCGCCGAAGCGCTCGGCTACCACCGCTACTGGCTGGCCGAGCATCACAACATGCCCGGCATCGCTAGCGCTGCCACCGCCCTGGTGATTTCGCATGTGGCCGCCAACACGCGCAGCATTCGCGTCGGTTCCGGCGGCATCATGCTGCCCAATCATTCGCCGCTGGTCATTGCCGAGCAGTTCGGCACGCTGGAGTCGCTCTATCCCGGCCGCATCGACCTGGGCCTGGGACGCGCTCCCGGGTCGGACCAGCGCACCGCGCGCGCCCTGCGCCGTCACATGGGCGGCGATACCGCCGACACCTTCCCCCAGGACGTGCAGGAACTGCAAGACTACTTTGACGATCCGGCCGATTACCAGACCCTGCGCGCCGTCCCCGGCGCCGGCCTGAAGGTGCCGATCTGGCTCCTGGGTTCCAGCATGTTCAGCGCCCAACTGGCTGCCGAACTGGGCCTGCCGTTTGCCTTCGCCTCGCACTTCGCACCGGGTTTCATGAAGTCGGCGGTGCAGATCTATCGTGAACGTTTCAAGCCCTCGGCCGCGCTCAAGAAGCCCTATGTGATGCTGGCCCTGAACGTCTTCGCCGCCGATACCCAGCGCGAGGCCGAGCGCCTGTTCACCTCGCTGCAGCAGCAGTTCATGAACCTGATCCGTGGCACGCCCGGCCAGTTGCGCCCGCCCGTGGACGATATCGACGCCTTGTGGCAGCCGGGCGAGCAGGCGCATGTGGCGCGTTCGCTGGCCTGCGCGGTGGTGGGGGATCGCCAGGCCGTCCAGGATGGGCTGCAAGCCTTCATGGACGAGCATGCGCCCGACGAGCTGATCATCACGGCGCAGATCTTCGATCACGCCGCGCGGCTGCATTCCTTCGAGATCGCCGCCGAAGCGCGCCAGGCCTTGCGCGAGCCGGTCACGATCTGAGGCCCGTCGCGCAGCCGCCACGCTGCCGTAGCAGCGTGGCGGCTGCGTCTTTTCTGCATCCAATCCCCATCAAGCGCCCACCTTATTCCCATCATTGGCGTCGATAATGACAGGCTCTGGTCCGCGCATGAGGCGCGGACAGCATCAACAGGAGCCTAAGTTTGGACGCACCGCACCACCCCGATCTCGTCACCCTGGAGCGCTTGCAGGAAAGCGACCTCGCCGAATTTGCCCGCGCCCTGCAAGAGGCCTTCACCGCAGGCGCGCAGGAAGCCTTTGGCCAGCCGCAAGACGAACTGATTCCCAGCCTGGAGGATGTCTACGCTTCCTGCCAGGCCGCCAATGCGGTTAGCTATCGCCTGCTGCGGCAAGGACAGCCGGTCGGCGGCGCGGTCCTGATCATCGACGACCAGAGCGGACACAACAGCCTGGACTTCTTTTTCATCTCCCCGCAGGCGCACGGGCGGGGCCTGGGCACGCAGGCCTGGCAGGCCATCGAGCGGGCCTATCCGCAGACGCGGGTCTGGGAGACCCACACCCCTTACTTCGAGAAACGCAACATCCATTTCTACCTCAACAAGTGCGGCTTCAAGATCGTGGAGTTCTATCACCACCAGCACCCCGGGCCGCATCGGGAAGAGCAGTCCGGCCCAGAGATGCTCGATGAGATGTTCCGTTTCGAAAAGCGCATGGATTGCCACGACTGAGCCGTTTTCCCGATACAGGTATCATCCAGGCCTTCGCAGCACAATAAAAATCACAAGAGCATCGGGAGGCAAGCATGTTGTACAGCAAGACCTGTCTGGGCGGGATGGTCAGCGCCCCGCATCACCTGGCCGCGCAGGCCGGCGCGCAGATATTGCGCCAGGGCGGCAATGCGGTGGAGGCCATGGTCGCCGCCGCTGCCACCATCGCGGTGGTCTATCCCCACATGAACGGCATCGGCGGCGACGGCTTCTGGCTCATCAGCGAGCCGGGCCGCGCACCGGTGGCCATCCGCGCCTGCGGACCTGCGGCGGCGCTGGCGAGCAAGGCCTTCTATGCCGAGCATGGCTACAAGGCCATGCCCACCCGCGGTCCGCATGCCGCCTTGACGGTGGCGGGCGCGGTCGCTGGCTGGGCCGCGGCGCTCGAGCACGCCCAGCGTTTTTCAAGCGGCTTGCCGCTGCCGGTGTTGCTGGCCGATGCCATCGACCATGCGCAGGTGGGCGTACCTGTCACCCGCTCGCAGCACGAACTCACGCGCGATAAATGGAGCGAGCTGAAAGACCAGCCAGGATTTGCCGCCACCTATGCCGCCGACGGCGTCCCGCTGCCGGGCAAGGTGCTGAAACAGTCAGCGCTGGCGGCCAGCCTGGCGCGCCTGGCCGAGGCCGGACTGGATGACTTCTATCGCGGCGACCTGGCGCAATCCCTTGCTGCTGGCCTGCAAGCGGCCGGCAGCCCGTTGCGCCGCAGCGATCTGGAAGCCTTCCGTGCGCAAGTGGTGCAGCCGCTGATGGTGCAGTTAAGGTCAGGTCGCGTCTACAACCTGCCGCCGCCGACACAGGGCGTCTCGGCGCTGATGATCATTGGCCTGTTCGACCGGCTCGGCATCACCCAGGCTGACGGCTTCGCGCATCTCCACGGTCTGGTGGAAGCCACCAAGCGCGCCTTCATCCTGCGCAACCAGCACGTCACCGATCCGGCCCACATGCGCGTGGATGCGGCGCAGTGGCTCCAGGCCGAAGCGCTGGACCAGGAAGTGCGCCACATCGACATGCAGCGCGCCGCACCCTGGCCACATCCGGCCCGCCCGGGCGACACCATCTGGATGGGCGCAGCCGATGCCCAGGGCCGGGTGGTCAGCTACATCCAGAGCATCTTCTGGGAATTCGGCAGCGGCGTAGTCGTGCCGCACACCGGCATCGTCTGGCAGAACCGCGGCGCCAGCTTCACCCTTGACGAGGGCGTCAACCAGCTGCAACCGGGCAAGCTGCCCTTCCATACGCTGAACCCCTCGCTGGCGCGGCTGGACGATGGCCGCACCCTGGCCTTCGGCACCATGGGCGGCGAAGGGCAGCCGCAGACCCAGGCCGCGGTCTTCACCCGTCACGTGCTGTTCGGCCAGAACCTGCAGGCCGCCGTCAGCGCGCCGCGTTGGCTGCTGGGGCGCACCTGGGGCGATGTCTCCACCAACCTCAAGGTCGAAGGCCGCATCCCCGAAGCGACGGTCCAGGCCTTGCGCCGCGCCGGGCATGAGGTGCAGGTGGTAGACGATTACACCGACATGATGGGCCATGCCGGTGCGGTCTGCGTGCATCCCGACGGCCTCATCGAGGGCGCGGCCGATCCGCGTGCCGACGGCGTCTGCGCCGGTCTTTGATCCTCCAGGCGGAGCGTTGTCTTTTTGCATTTCCCGCTCCGCGGGAAAAATGTCGGTATCCCTTTGTGCTGGCCGCTCCAGACATTTTGCGCGCTGATACCGGAGCAGAGGAGGGGTGATTTTTGCTTCTTGGTAAAAATTTCTCGTACTTTTTCTGGAAATGCGATGAAAAACCATAGGTGTTCTGGCAAGATGCCGAAATACCTAGAACGCATTTCATAAATAGGCGTGAGATGCGCGATGCGGTTCACAGGGGAGCCGTCATGCATTCAGCCGTATTGCTGCAGTTCGTACCAAGCGTATCAATTGAATAAGAAAAAAGCCCCATCTCCGCCTAACCTGTCGTCATTGATCACGCTGGGGGTGGTTGTCACCGTGCTCGTCACGACCGTGTCGGTGCTGATCCTGGTGGATCAGTTCACCCGCGGTTACGCGCGTTCGGAAGTGGAGACGCGCCTCAAGCAACTGGCCTGGCAGATGCAGGATGCGCTCGAGCGCGGCATGGCCGAGCGCGAGATCGATATTCGCCTGCTGGTGTCGCGCCCCTCCATCCGTCAGGCCCAGGACCCGGCGCGCATTCGTGGGGTGATCGAGGAGTTGCAGCGCAACGTGCCGCACTATGCCTGGATCGGCATGGCCAAGCCCGACGGCACCGTGCTGGCGGCCACCAAGGGCCTGCTCGAAGGCATGAGCGTGGCCGAGCGGCCATGGTTCCAGCAAGGCCAGCAGACCGAGTACGCCGCCGACTACCATCCGGCCTTGCTGCTGGAAAAGAAGCTGCCGCCCCAGTCCGACCCCTGGCGCTTTGTCGATATCTCCATGCCGGTGCTGAACATGCAAGGCCAGATGATCGGCGTGATGGGCATGCACCTGTCCTGGGGCTGGGCGCGCGAGATCGCCTCCAAGCTGCTCAATCCCACCAGCAGCCGTTATGACGTGGACGTGCTCATCGTGCGTTCCGATGGCACCGTCATCCTCGGTCCCAAGGACATGGAAGAGACCAAGATCGATACGGCCAGCTTCCGCGCCGCGCAGCAGTCCAGCACAGGCGGCTCGATCATCGAGACCTGGCCGGATGGCCGCCGCTATGTCATCGGCTATGCGCGCACCGGGCTGGGTGGCGAGATGAAACTGAAGTGGACCGTCATCGTGCGCCAGCCCGAAACGGTGGCCCTGGAAGCCTTCCGTGACCTGGAGCGGCGCGTCATCCTCGTGGGCGCAATGGCCGGCGCGGTGCTGGTCTTGCTGGCCTTTGCGCTGACCCGTCGTCTGGTGGCCCCCATCAATGCCTTGTCGGCGGCGCTGGAGCAGCGCGCTGCCGGTCTGCAGGAAGTCGAGATTCCACTGGTGACCAGCGTGCGCGAGCTGCAATTGCTGTCTTCCGCCCTGGGCACCATGGTCGAACGCGAAGAGCGCTACCTGCGCGAGATGCGTTCGCTCAACGAGAGCCTGGAAGAGCGCGTGGTCGAACGCACCAGCCGCCTGCACGAGACCGCGACCGCCCTGCAGCAGGCCCTGGACCAGCAGCAGACCAACCAGATCCAGCTGGAAGAAAGCGCCGCCGAGCTGCGCGCCATCCTGGAAAACGCCCAGGACGCCTTCATCGCCGCCGACGAACACGGTCACATCGTGGAATGGAACCGCCAGGCCGAGCTCTTGCTGGGCTGGCCGCGCGATACCGTCATGGGACGCAGCATGGCCGAGCTGATCATCCCCTCCGACATGCGGGCGGCGCACAACCACGGCATGGCGCAGTTCCTCAAGGACGGCACCAGCGTGGTCATCAACAACCGCATCGAACTGCAGGCCCTGCATCGCGATGGTCATGAGTTGCCCGTCGAGATCACGGTGGGCCATGTCAAGCGCCAGAGCGGCCATCTGTTCATCGCCTTCCTGCACGACATCACCGAGCGCCTGGCCTTCCGCGACCAGATGCGCGAGCTGGCGCTCACCGACGTGCTGACCAGCCTGCCCAACCGCCGCGCCTTCAGCGACCGCCTGCCCGAAGGCATGATGCGCGCGCGCCGCGCACACCAGTTGCTGGCCCTGTTCTTCATGGACCTAGATGGTTTCAAGGGCATCAATGACCGCTATGGCCATGAGGCTGGCGATGAACTGCTGGTGGAGTTTGCGCGCCGGCTGCAAGCCTCGGTGCGCGATGTCGATACGGTGGCGCGCCTGGCTGGCGACGAATTCGTGGTGATCCTGGAAAACCTCCAGAGCCAGCAGGACGCCATCATGGTGGCCGAGAAGATCCTGCATGCCATCCGCGAACCCTTCGAGCTGACCCATTCCACTGTCCACATCTCCAGCAGCATTGGCGTGGCCGTCTACCAGCCCGACCTGGACGGCGAGGTCGGCCCGGAAGAACTGCTCTCTATGGCCGACAAGGCCATGTACGCCGCCAAGCGCCTGGGCAAGAACCGCATCGAACTGGGGCGTGTCGGCGATTTCTGATTTGCCCGGCGTGTCGCTGCTGCTCACAACGCCGTCCCGGTACTCCTTCCGTTACGCTTTCTTGTTATTCCTCCTCGTTTCTCCTTCCCGTTCGGACTGAGTAGCCCCCGCAGGGGGCGTATCGAAGACGCGCCGTCTGTCCTTCCCATCCGTATTCCCTGGTGACGCCATCGCCGGCGTGCCTTCGATACGCCCCCTCGGGGCTACTCAGTCCGAACGGGAGGAGAGGCTTTTCATCAGCCCATGCGCTTCGTTCCTCTCTTGCGCTGGCGAGCCGCACCGTCTCATTTACGTTTTGTTTACGCTCCTGCGCGAAACATTTACCGGGATTTAATGCTGCTTTCCCTATCGTTCGACTGTCTCCGCTTCCGTCCCCGGAAGCGAGCGCAACAACGTCAACAATGGAGTGGGAAATGTGGCAAACCGATTTTCTCTACATAGGCATGCTGCTCGTCTGCGGCCTCTCGATGTGGGCCTTCATCGCCCTGTGCAGCCGTCTGGAACGGCAGGAAGGGGAGAAGAAATGAACCTCATGTATGCGCTGGGGCTGGCGGTTGCCGTCGCCCTGTTGCTGTACCTGGTCTACGCCCTGATCAAGCCGGAGGATTTCTGACATGGACAGCAACAACTATTACCAGCTCGGCCTCTACCTGGCCGTCCTGCTGCTGCTTTCCCTGCCGCTGGGCTGGTACATGGCCCGTGTGATGGAAGGCAAGTCACGCGTCAACCGCTTCTTCGGCGGCATCGAACGCGTCTTCTACCGCCTCTGCGGCATCAGCCGTGAACACGAGATGGACTGGAAGCAGTACGCCATCGCCGTCGTGCTGTTCAATTTCATCGGCGCCATCGTGGTCTACCTGTTGCAGCGCCTGCAGCAATGGCTGCCGCTGAACCCGGCAGCGCTGGCCAGTGTCAGCCCGGATTCGTCCTTCAATACGGCGCTGAGCTTCGTGACCAATACCAACTGGCAAGGCTACGCCGGTGAGTCCACCATGAGCTACCTGACCCAGATGGCTGCGCTGGCGGTGCAGAACTTCCTCTCGGCGGCCACTGGCATCGCCATTGCGTTCGCACTCATCCGCGGCTTTGCCCGCCACAGCAGCAAGGGCATCGGCAACTTCTGGGTGGACATGACCCGCAGCACGCTCTACGTGCTGCTGCCGCTGTCGGTGGTGTTGGCGCTGGTGCTGGTGCAGCAGGGCAGTATCCAGAACTTCCGTGCCTACCAGGACGTGAAGACCCTGGAAGTGACGCACTACACCGTGCCCAAGCTGGACGCCGCAGGACAGCCGCTCAAGGACGCCAAAGGCGAACCGGTGACCGAAGCCCAGAGCACCGACAAGCAGACCCTGCCCATGGGGCCGGTGGCCTCGCAGGAAGCCATCAAGATGATCGGCACCAATGGCGGCGGTTTCTTCAACGCCAACTCGGCCCACCCCTATGAGAACCCGACGCCGCTCTCCAACTTCCTGCAGATGCTCGCCATCCTCATCATTCCCGCAGCGCTGTGCACCAGCTTTGGCGTGCTGGTGGGCGACCGTCGCCAGGGCTGGGCCATCCTGGCGGCGATGACGCTGCTCTTCGTGGTCATGACGCTGGTGCTGATGTATGCCGAGTCGCAACCCAATCCCATGCTGGCCTCGCTGCACGCCACAGGCCCCGGCATGATGGAAGGCAAGGAAACCCGCTTCGGCATCCCGGCCTCGGCGCTGTTTGCTTCCATCACCACGGCCGCTTCCTGCGGTGCGGTCAATGCCATGCATGACTCGCTCTCGCCCTTGGGTGGACTGGTGCCGATGCTGCAGATGCAGCTGGGTGAAGTGGTGTTCGGCGGGGTCGGCTCGGGCTTGTACGGCATGCTGATCTTCGCGGTGCTGGCGGTGTTCATCGCCGGCCTGATGATCGGCCGCACGCCCGAATACCTGGGCAAGAAGATCGGCGTGTTCGACATGAAGATGATGTCCATCGCCATCCTCATGACCCCGGCCCTGGTGCTGATCTTCACGGCGCTCTCGGTGATGGTGGAGGCGGGCCTGGCCGGCATCGCCAATCCGGGGGCGCACGGTTTCTCCGAAATCCTCTACGCCTTCAGCTCGGCGGCCAACAACAACGGCAGCGCCTTTGCCGGGCTTTCGGCCAACACACCGTACTACAACATCACCACCGGCATCTGCACCTGGCTGGGCCGCTTCGGCATCATCGTGCCGGTGCTGGCCATGGCCGGTTCGCTGGCTGGCAAGAAGCGCCTGGCCGCCACCTCCGGCACCTTGCCCACGCATGGTCCGCTGTTCGTGGCGCTGCTGATCGGCGCGGTGATCCTGGTCGGTGCGCTGACCTATGTACCGGCGCTGGCGCTGGGGCCGGTGGTCGAGCACCTGCAGATGATGGCGATGTAAATGATTGGATGGATTGCGCCGGGCATGGCGCCCGACGCAGCAACCCGCAACGGATACCCTTATGACTACCCCTTCCAGCAATACCTCCGCCAGCGCAACGGTCACGCCTGAAGCCATCCCTTCGGCGGCCCAGACCGCGCGCTGGATGTTCGATCCCAAGATCGTCAAGCCGGCCCTGGCCGATTCCTTCCGCAAGCTCTCGCCGCGTGCGCAGTGGCGCAATCCGGTGATGTTCGTGGTCTACCTGGGCAGCATCCTGACCACGCTGCTGTTCATCCAGGCCCTTGTCGGCCAGGGTGAGGCGCCTGCTGGCTTCATCTTCGCCATCGCCGCCTGGCTGTGGTTCACGGTGCTCTTCGCCAACTTCGCTGAAGCTCTGGCGGAGGGCCGCAGCAAGGCCCAGGCCGCCGCCCTGCGCGGCGTCAAAAAGAGCGTGATGGCCAAGAAGCTGCGCCGCGCCGAGCATGTGCGTGGCGATGACATGCAAGTGCTGGCCAGCCAGTGCGAAGTGGTGGAAGGCGGCAGCCTGCGCAAGGGTGACCTGGTGCTCATCGAAGCGGGCGACACCGTGCCGGCCGACGCCGAAGTCATCGAAGGCGTGGCCACCGTCGATGAAAGCGCCATCACCGGCGAATCCGCACCGGTGATCCGCGAATCGGGCGGCGACTTCTCGGCCGTCACCGGTGGTACCCGCGTGTTGTCGGACTGGATCGTGGTGCGCGTCTCGGTCAATCCGGGCGAAGCCTTCCTGGACCGCATGATCGCCATGGTCGAAGGCGCACGCCGCCAGAAGACCCCCAATGAACTGGCGCTGACCCTGCTGTTGGTGGCGCTGACGCTGGTGTTCCTGCTGGTGACGGTGACCTTGCTGCCGTTCTCGATCTTCTCGGTCAATGCCGCCGGTTCGGGCTCGCCGGTGTCGGTGACGGCCCTGATCGCATTGCTGGTCTGCCTGATCCCCACCACCATCGGCGGTCTGCTCTCGGCCATCGGCGTGGCCGGCATGAGCCGCATGATGCAGGCCAACGTGATCGCCACCTCCGGCCGTGCGGTGGAAGCCGCCGGCGACGTCGATGTGCTGTTGCTGGACAAGACCGGCACCATCACCCTGGGCAACCGCCAGGCCGCAGCTTTCATGCCGGCGCCGGGCGTCACCGAGCGCGAGCTGGCCGATGTGGCGCAACTGGCCTCGCTGGCCGATGAAACCCCGGAAGGGCGCAGCATCGTGGTGCTGGCCAAGAATCGCTTCAACCTGCGCGAACGCGAGATGGCCAACCTGGGTGCGGAATTCATCCCGTTCTCGGCGCAGACCCGCGTCTCCGGCATCGACCTGGGCCACCGCCGCATCCGCAAGGGCGCCGCCGACGCCATCCGCAAGCTCACCCGCGCCGCCGACCAGCGCCTGCCGGCCCAGGTCGAGAGTGATATCGAATCCATCGCCCGCCGGGGCGGCACGCCCCTGGTGGTCATCGAATGGCATGCCGAGGCGGCCATGATCAACCAGGGCGCACCGATCCGCATCCTCGGTACTGTGGAGTTGAAGGACATCGTCAAGGGTGGCATCAAGGAGCGCTTTGGCGAACTGCGCCGCATGGGCATCAAGACCGTCATGATCACCGGCGACAACCGCCTGACCGCCGCCGCCATTGCCGCCGAGGCCGGGGTCGATGACTTCCTCGCCGAAGCCACGCCGGAACAGAAGCTGGCCCTGATCCGCCAGCACCAGGCCGAGGGCAAGCTGGTGGCCATGACCGGCGACGGCACCAATGACGCGCCCGCGCTGGCCCAGGCCGACGTGGCCGTAGCCATGAACAGCGGCACCCAGGCCGCCAAGGAAGCCGGCAACATGGTCGATCTGGATTCCAATCCGACCAAGCTGATCGAGATCGTCGAGATCGGCAAGCAGATGCTGATGACGCGCGGCAGCCTCACCACCTTCAGCATCGCCAATGACGTGGCCAAGTACTTCGCCATCATCCCGGCCATGTTCGTGGCCAACTATCCGCAGTTGGGCGCGCTCAACGTGATGCGTCTGACCAGCCCCGATTCGGCCATCATGTCGGCGGTGATCTTCAATGCGCTGGTGATCGTGGCCCTGATTCCGCTGGCCCTGCGCGGGGTGCGCTATCGCGCCCTGGGCGCAGCCGTGCTGCTGCGCCGCAACCTGCTGATCTATGGCGTGGGCGGCCTCCTGGTGCCTTTCGTGGGCATCAAGCTGATCGATCTGCTGCTGAGCGCCTTCGGCCTGGTCTGAACTTGATTTCCTGATACCCGTTTCTCAAGGATAGTCACATGAACACTTCCACACCCCATCCCCTGCGTCCCGCCATCACGCTCTTCATCCTGCTGGGCGTATTGCTGGGCGGCCTCTATCCCTTGCTGGTGACGGGCCTGGCGCAAGCCTTCTTCCCGCAGCAGGCCAATGGCAGCCTGATCGAACGCCAGGGCCAGGTGGTCGGCTCGGCACTGATCGGCCAGAACTTCACCAGCCCGGCCTATTTCTGGGGCCGGCCTTCGGCGGCCGGGACCTTCCCCGACAATGGCATGGCCTCCGGCGGCAGCAATCTGGGGCCGACCAATCCGGCCCTCAAGCAGGCCGCCGAAGAGCGCGCCAAGGCCCTGCACGAGGCCGATCCGCAGAACCGCCGCAACATTCCCATCGACCTGCTGACGGCCTCGGCCAGTGGCCTGGACCCGCACATCAGCCCGGCCGCCGCCGATTTCCAGGCCGCCCGCGTGGCCCGTGAGCGCGGCCTGAGCGTGGAGCAGGTGCGCGCGCTGATCCGCGTCAACAGCGAGGCGCCGCAATGGGGGCTGTTCGGTGAACCGCGCGTGAACGTGCTTAAGCTCAATCTGGCGCTGGATGCGGCAGCACCCATGCCCAAGACGGATGCCAAACAATAGGATCACCCTCCGACCCGTTCGCCCTGAGTAGACGCGCAGCGTCGTATCGAAGGGTACGCCGACTGCTCTGCATGAGCCGGTAGCGCAGCGCGCCCCCCCTTCGACAGGCTCAGGAGAGCCCTTCGACAGGCTCAGGAGCGTCTTCGATACGCGGCTGCGCCGCTACTCAGTCCGAACGGTAATGGAGAGGCTCGCCGCAGCCGGTGCTACGTCTAGTGCGTAGCACCGGCCTTTTGCCACTACAATGCTTCAACCCTGATACCCCGACATGACGACCCGCCCCGATCCCGACGACCTGCTCGAACGCGTGATGCGCGACGAAGAGCGCCAGGCGCGCGGTCGCCTGAAGATCTTCTTTGGCTTCTCGGCCGGCGTGGGCAAGACCTTCGCCATGCTGGAAGCGGCCCAGGCGCTGGCTGCGCAAGGGGGTGACGTAGTCGCCGGCGTGGTCGAGACCCATGGCCGCGCCGAGACCGAAGCGCAACTGGCTGGATTGGCGCGCCTGCCCATGCGCATGGTGGCCTACCGCGACCGGCAACTGCCGGAATTCGACCTGGACGCCGCCCTGGAGCGCAAGCCCGGCGTGATCCTTGTCGATGAGCTGGCCCACTCCAACGTACCCGGCTCGCGCCATGCCAAGCGCTGGCAGGACATCGACGAACTGCTGCGCGCTGGCATCGATGTCTACACCACCCTCAATGTGCAGCACATCGAGAGCCTCAACGATGTGGTCGGCCAGATCACCGGCATCCGCGTCTTCGAAACCGTCCCTGACCACGTCTTCGACGAAGCCGACGATGTCATGCTGGTCGATATCCCGCCCGACGAATTGCTGGCGCGCCTGCAGCAGGGCAAGGTCTACCTGCCCCAGCAGGCCGAGAAGGCCGGGCGCAATTTCTTCCGCAAGGGCAACCTGATCGCGCTGCGCGAGATCGCCCTGCGCCGCACCGCCGACCGGGTCGACGCCGACATGCGCCAGTATCGCGCCGACCGATCCATCGCCCAGCTGTGGCAGGCGCGTGAGCGCATCGTGGTGGCCATCGGCAGCGGCTCCGGTGAAGAACGGCTGATCCGCGAAGCCGCACGCCTGGCCGCCAAGCTGCAGGCCGAATGGCTGGCCGTGCATGTGGACCTGCCCGGCCAGCGCCAGGCCATGGAGGCGCGCGAACGGGTGGTGGCCTACCTCAAGCTGGCGCACTCCCTGGGCGCGGAAACGGCCAGCATCAGTGGCGAGGAACTGGCCGCGGCGCTGCTGCAATTTGCCCGCAGCCGCAATGCCGGCAAGCTGGTGATCGGCCAGGAAGAGGGCGGTCTGCGCCGCCTGCTGCGCTGGCCGCGCGGCACACTGGCCCAGCGCATCGCCCGCAGCGGCGGCGAAATCGATCTCTACACCATCGCCCGCAGCCGCACCCGGCATCAGCACGAACCCGCCAGTCCCGACAGCGCCGCCAGCGCCGCCGAAGCCCTGCTCACGCGCCGCCGCCGCACCCGCGGCACCCTGTGGGCGGTGGCCAGCTGCGCCATCACGACCACGCTGGCCTTCCTGCTCGATGGCAAGCTGCACCCGGCCAACGTCATCATGCTCTACCTGGTGGGCGTGATGCTGGTGGCGATGCGCTATGGCCGTGCGGCCTCGGCGCTGGTGTCGGTGCTGTCGGTGCTGTCCTTCGATTTCTTCTTCGTCGATCCGCGTTTCTCCATCTCGGTCTCGGACGCGCAATACCTGCTGACGCTGGCGGTGATGCTGGCGGTGTCGCTGTTCATCAGTTCGCTCACCGCGCGCCTGCGTCGCCAGGCCAGTGTGGCCATGCAGAGGGAAGGGCGGGCGGCCAATCTCTACATGCTGGGCAAGGAATTGTCGGCGCTGCTGACGCTGGACCAGATCCTGGAGATCGGCCGCCGTCACCTGGCCGCCGTGTTCGGTGCGCGCATTGCCTTCTTCCTGCCCGACAGCGCCGACCAGTTGCGCCTGGCCGAGCCCGAGCAGGACAGCGGCGCTGCGCATGTCTTCAGGAATGTCGATGCCGGCGTGGCGCAGTGGGTCTATGACAATGGCCAGGCCGCCGGCAAAGGCACCGCCACCTTGCCCTCGGCAGCGGCGCTCTATCTGCCGCTGACGGCCACCATGCGTACCCGCGGCGTGCTGGCCTTCGCCATTGACGCGCCCAGCGAGGAAGAGCGCCAGCTCGCCGCAGCGCAACTGGCGCTGCCCGAGAACCGCCAGATGCTGGAGATCTTCTGCTCGCAGATCGCCATGGCTATCGAACGGCTGCACTATGCCGAGGTGGCCCAGGATGCGCTGGTGACGATGGAGTCCGAACGCCTGCGCAATTCGCTGCTCTCGGCCATCTCGCATGACCTGCGCACGCCGCTGACGTCGCTGGTGGGCAGCGCCGACGTGCTGGCCGCCAACACCCGGCTGGACGACGACGCCCGCGCCATGGCCCGCACCATCAGCGAACAGTCGCAGAAGATGGTCGGCCTGATGAACAACCTGCTCGACATGGCGCGCCTGCAAGCCGGCGTGGTCACGCTCAATCGTCAATGGAATGCGCTGGAAGAACTGGCCGGCTCGGCCCTGCGCCTGCTGGCCAAGGCGCTTGAAGGGCGGCAGGTGGAGACCCGCATCGCGCCTGAGCTGCCCTTGCTGCGGGTGGACGCCGTGCTGCTGGAGCGCGTGCTGGCCAACCTGGTGGAAAACGCCATCAAGTATTCGCCGCCCGGTACGCCCATCGGCATCAGCGCCCACGTGGAGGACAGTGATGGCGCGCCCCAGGTCAAGGTCTGCGTGACGGACCAGGGACGCGGTTTTCCGCCGGCCATGACGCAGCACGCCTTTGAGAAATTCACACGGGGCGACAATGAATCGGCCACCCCCGGCGTCGGCCTGGGCCTGGCCATCTGTCGCGCCATCATCGAGGCGCATCAGGGTCGCATCTGGATCGCGCCGCAGGAAGCCGGGCAGGGCGCGACGGTCTGCTTCACGCTGCCGGTGGAAACCCAGCCGGCCCTGCCCGAGGAATAAGGACTCACCATGCAAGAACACGCAGGCAATATCGTCTTCATCGAGGATGATCCGCATATCCGCAAGCTGGTCAGAAGCGCCCTGGAACAGGAAGGCTTCGTCGTCCACGAAGCCAAGAGCGCGCGTGAGGGCGTCACCGAAGCCGGCACCCGCAAGCCCGACCTGATCATCCTCGACCTCGGCCTGCCCGATGGCGATGGCAAGCAGGTCATCAGCGAGATCCGCAACTGGAGCAGCGTACCCATCGTGATCCTGTCGGCGCGCACCCAGGAATCCGAAAAGGTGGAAGCGCTCGACGCCGGCGCCGACGACTACCTGGTCAAGCCCTTCGGCATGCCCGAGCTGCTGGCCCGCATGCGTGCCCAGTTGCGCCGTCATGCGCGCGCCTCCAGTGCCGGCCAGTCCAGTGGCCGCTACCGGCTCGGCGATGTGGTGGTGGATTTGCCGGCGCGCAGCGTGAGCCGTCATGGCGAGGCGCTGCATCTGACGCAGATCGAATATCGCTTGCTGTCCACGCTCCTGCGCGATGCCGGACGCGTCATTACGCACCGCCAGTTGCTGGTGGCCGGATGGGGGCCTTCGCATGCAGAAGACGGTCATTACTTGCGCATCTACATGCAGCGCCTGCGCCAGAAGCTGGAGCGCGACGCGGCCCAGCCGGTACACATCCTCACCGAGATCGGCGTCGGTTACCGGGTGGCCGATGTGGTGGCCGAATGAGGATGCCGCGGTAAGGCGTCAAGGCCAGTTCAGCAGCGGCAGCGCCAGCACCACCATCGCGATGCAGCCCAGGTTGAGCAGCAGGCGCTGGCGCTTGAGCACGAAGGAGAGCAGCCAGGCGCCGGCCAGGAAGACGATGAAATTGGCCAGGTATTGCTTGCCCGCAGCAGCCACCGGCAAGTCTGGCGCATCGGCCAGGCCCGAGAATTTCCAGGCGCAGACCAGCGCGGCCAGCACGGCGCAATTGAAATAGGTATTGACGGTGGGGAAGCTTTCTTCCAGGTGATCGGAGACGTCCACGCTCTCGCATTGTCCTTCGCGGTAGCGCGCCTCCAGCCAGTGCCGCTCACCGCGCCAGCGGTACAGCGTAGCGCCGTCTTCAACGCTCTGCTGGGCGTGGGGAGCGCCCAGGCGCGCGGTGAGGAAGTCCGGCGCGGTGTTGCGCCATTCGGCCGTCTGGGCGGCACGGAAGCGCTGCTCCAGCGCGCGCGCCTTGCGCCGCCGGCCCAGTTGCTTCAGGGCCAGCTGGGCCAGGGCCAGTGAATTGAACAGGTAGATCCATTGCAGGATGGTGGCGTAGTCGGCTTGCATGGGCAGCGTGTTTGAATGGACAGCGGTGAGGATGCCGCATCTTGCCGTCAGCGTCGCCGCTTGTCCAGCCCATGCGTGCCATCAGGCATGCACCCTGTGGCGCCCTGCCGCATCGTACGTCTCAGAGAGCTCTAGCGGGCAATGAACCTAAAGATCCCCCCAGAGATCGATCTGCCGCCGGATTGGTGCGCGCTCAGAAGCTCTTGTTGAGCGACGCCACCCACTGGTTGCGGCCGATGTTCTTGCCGCGAATGGTGTAGCCGGCGTCCGGCGCATTGCTGCCGGTATAGGCCAGCCCCAGCACATAGCCGGAGAAGTCGCGCGTGAGGCCGAGCTTCCAGTCGGTGTAGGAGAGGGTGGATGCATTGGGGCCGGTATAGCGCTGGCGGCCGATGTGGGCGATGCCGTTGATGCCGGCGGTCAATTCATGCGTCACCGAGAGATCGGCATAGGTGCTGCCGCGGGTGTCGGCGTTGCCGAAGGTATTGCCGGTGCTGTACGAATACTTGAAGGCAATCCATTTGGCATCTGCACCCAGGTAGACCTCGGTGGTGTCGGGCTGGGTCATGCCGGCCGGATAGCTGCCGGGATAGGCGTAGTGCAGCACGCCGATGTCGCCGCTGAGCCAGTCGGTGAGGGCTGGTTTCCAGCCGGCGTAGAGATCCGCTTCGATGCTGGCCGAGGCGGCCGGGTTGGTGTCGGAGATCCAGCTGATGTTGGACAGCCATGCGCCGGCGTAGAGGCCATTGTCGTGGGTGAGGTCGAAGCCGCCTTGCAGGGCCGGTTTTTCATTGGTCTGCGTGGTGCCGCGGAAGACGTATTGGCTGACGATGCCGAGGTTGCCGCTCAGGTGCAGCGGTGATGCGGTGGAGTTGGTTTCCTGCGCCTGGGCTGGTGCGATCACGGCGATGGCCAGCAGCGCGCCGGCGGCGGCCAGCGACGCCAGGCCCGCCAGTTGCGCGTTGCGCAGGCGGCGTTGGCCGAGCGGGGTGAGGTGTTCCTGTGCGGGGGAGGTGGCTTGTTGCTGGGTGCTGCGTTTCATGCTGGATGCTCCATGGGTTCAGGAGCATCCAGCTTAGTGAGTGAGGCATTTAATCCGGATAAAACTTTTGCGTGGGATCGTAAACATCACGTAAAGAGCGTGCTGGCTTATGCCCAGTTGGGTGCACGTTTTTCCAGAAACGCCTGTATTCCTTCCATCGCTTCGGGGTCCATGATGTTGCAGGCCATGACCTCGGCGGCATGGGCGTAGGCGTCCGGCAGGGCCATCGTCTGCTGGCGGTACACCATGGCCTTGCCGCGTGCGATCGAGATGGCGGGCTTGCTGCAGATCTCGCGCGCCAGCGCCTGGGTGGCGCTGTCGAGTTCCTGGTCTGGCACGGCGTGGTTGATGAGGCCCCAGGCGGCTGCGGTGGCGGCGTCGATGAATTTGCCGGTGACCAGCATTTCAAAGGCGCGCTTGATGGGGAGGTTGCGTGTGAGCGCCACTGCGGGCGTGGAGCAGAACAGGCCGACGTTGATGCCGGAGACGGCGAAGCGGGCGCTCTCTGCTGCAATGGCGAGGTCGCAGGTGGCGACCAGTTGGCAGCCTGCGGCGGTGGCCAGGCCTTGTACCTTGGCAATGACGGGGACGGGAAGTTCGCGCAGTGATTGCATCAGGTGGCTGCATCGATGGAACAGGGCTTGGTAATACGATTGTTGCGGTGTGGCTTGCATCTGGCGCAGGTCGTGGCCGGCGCAGAAGGCTTTGCCGTTGGCGGCCAGGATGACGCAGCGTACTGTGCTGTCACTCTTGATGTCGTCTAGCTGGGCTTGCAGGGCTGTGAGCATTTCTTCGGAGAGGGCGTTGAAATGCTGGGGGCGGTTTAGCGTCAGGGTGGTGATGCCTTGCTGGTCTTCTCTTTGCAGGATGTCGGGGTGGTGGTCTTTCATTTTTTTTGTCTCCTTGGTTTTTTGTGGGTGTTTTATTTTAGTCCTGGGTAGTCTGCACGGAATTTCTTCCTGCGCTCTAGCTTAATACTTATCTTTCTCCGGTCGGGAGGACGCGCCGGGGGCGGCCCGGCAGCCGCTCACTTTTCTTGTCTCGCCAAGAAAAGTAAGCAAAAGAAGGCGACCCCTAAGATCCAGCCCTCCTTCGGAGGGTCCCCGCCGCAGTGAAGCGAAAAGTGGGAAAAATAGAGTCGCTTCGCTCCGACTATTTTTCTGATCCACTTTTCGCTCCACTGCGGCGGCTGGCTCTAAGGGGAAAGGCCAGACGGGCTCGCCTTCGGCCTCGCACTTCTCCTACTCGCCTGCGGCTTTGGCTTGGGACGGGGCGCCTTCGATACGTCGCTGCGCGACTACTCAGTCCGAACGGGAGGAAATTATTTAGAAGAAAAACAAAAACAGGGAAGAGATGTAAAGAGAGAGAAAGAAGAAAGAGAAAGACGAAACTGAAAAGTACGGAAAGTATGTGATCGAAGAGAGTCGAAGCGCCAGCGAGCCCCCGGCGAAGCCGAAGGCGAGCCGGACCGGCCGTCCGCTTCTGACCCGCCGCGTCAGCGCGCATAAAAACGGATCAGAAAAATAGTCGGAGCGAAGCGACTCTATTTTTCCCGTTTTTATGTGCGCTGACGCGGGGACCCTCCGAAGGAGGGCGGGGCAGTAGCGGTCGCCTTCTTTTGCTTACTTTTCTTGGCGAGACAAGAAAAGTGAGCGGCTGCCGGGCCGCCCCCGGCGCGTCCTCCCGACCGGAGAAAGAAAATAATTAAGCTAGAGCGCAGGAAAGCATTCTGTGCAGACTACCCCAAACCGCCGAACCACAACCACAACCCGCCAATCCCTATCCCTAACACATACCTCCCACAAACCGAGAAAGAACAAATAATTTATCGACTATTTGTGACTTTGCCCTTTAGCCCCGATATTTGCCGACCGTAAACAAGGACGGGGGAAGGAACGCCACGCATTGCCTGGTGGAAATGTGAGAGCGAGTGCGGTCGTACCGTCCCACCCATTCCTATAACGGCCCCACAACGACCACGCTCAAATCCAAGATGAACAATCTCTCTCTGAAGAAAAAACTCTGGCTGCCCCTGGTGTTTTCATGGATGGCCTTGCTGTTCCTCTCCGTCTGGCATGCCTACCAGACCCGCGACCTGCAGATCGCCGAACGCGAGCGCGGTCTGCAGGATGTCACCGAAATGGCCTACACCACCATCGCCGGCTACGCCAAGCTGGAAAGCGACGGCAAGCTCAGTCGCGAAGAAGCGCAGAAAGCCGCCATCGCCCGCATACGCGACCAGCGCTATACCGGCGACGGCTACGTCACCCTGGTGGGCGCCGACTCCGTCATCGTCATGCACCCCATCAACGGCAAGCTCGATGGCCGCAACATGATCGACTTCAAAGACGCCAAGGGCAACGAACTCTACAAGATGATCGCCGCCACCGGCTCTTCCGGCGCGGCCAAGGGCTACCTCGAATACTGGTGGCCCCGCCCCGGCAGCGACCAGCCCAGCCCCAAGATGGGCTTCGTCAAACGTTTCAAGCCCTGGAATTGGGACCTGATCTGCAGCGTCTACTCCGATGACATCCAGGCCGACTTCCGCCGCGCGCTCATCCAGGCCGTGGTCGTGCTCATCGGCCTGGGCGTGCTGCTCTCGCTGATCGCCGGCATGGTCTCGCGCAATATCTTCCGCTCCATCGGCGGCGAACCCGGCGAGGCCGCCGAGATGGCCCGCAAGATCGCCGCGGGCGACCTCACCGGCGTCATCCATACCACCCAGGGCGATGAACACAGCCTGGTCGCCGCCGTCGCCTATACCCGCGACCGCCTGGTCGATACCGTGCACGGCATCAAGCAGGCCACCGAATCCATCAAGACCTCGGTCGATGAAATCGCCAGCGGCAACATGGACTTGTCCAACCGCACCGAACAGCAGGCCGGTTCGCTCGAAGAAACCGCCTCGACCATGGAAGAACTGACCGCCACCGTCAAGCAGAACGCCGCCAATGCCCAGCATGCCAACCAGCTGGCTTCGGGCGCGGCCCAGGTCGCCATCCAGGGTGGCGAGGTGGTCGGGCAGGTGGTGCAGACCATGGAATCGATCAATGCGTCTTCGCGCAAGATCGTCGATATCATCAGCGTCATCGATGGCATCGCCTTCCAGACCAATATCCTGGCCCTGAACGCAGCGGTGGAGGCAGCGCGCGCCGGCGAGCAGGGACGCGGCTTTGCGGTGGTGGCCTCGGAAGTGCGTTCGCTGGCCCAGCGCTCGGCAGCGGCGGCCAAGGAGATCAAGCAGCTCATCGATGACTCGGTGGGCAAGGTCGATGCCGGTACCCACCTGGTGCAGCGCGCCGGGCACACCATGCAGGAAGTGGTCTCCAGCATCCAGGGCGTTTCCACCGTGGTCAGCGAGATCGCCACGGCCAGCCATGAACAGAGCTCGGGCATCGAACAGGTCGGTGAGGCCATCACCCAGATGGATGAAACCACCCAGCAGAACGCCGCCCTGGTGGAACAGGCCGCCGCTGCCGCGCAGTCGCTGCAGGACCAGGCCGACAAGCTGGTGCGCCTGGTGGGGGTGTTCACGCTGGAGCGTGGCCGCGCCGCGCCTGCCGTCCCATCCGCCCAGCCTTTGCTGCAGTGAGTCGAGGAGACGATGGCCCGGAATGAGCGGGCCATCGCAGGGAGGCATGCTGCACAAAAAAGAATCAGCAGTATAAATATTTATAAAATTGATTTGAGGCAGTATTAAATGCCGCTGAAGACGGTTTTTACCCGTCAATACGGCAGCACTATTTGCCCTCTCTTCTCTACCATGAAGACCGTTTGGATGCGCTGCAACATGCATCGGAACGGCCTTTCTTCATGGCTGTTCCGGCTGTCGCGCTCCTGCCACTTTCCTGGAGTCCGAGATGTCCACCGCCGTCGCTACCCCCACCGCCCCTGCCTCTGCCGCCCGCCCTGCTGCGCCATCGCCTGCGCCGATGAGCCGCCTGTTCCTGGTGTGCGTGGTGCTGGCCATCTGTATCTGGGGCGGCAACTGGCCGGTGATGAAGTTCGGCAGCCAGTTCATCCCGCCGCTGTGGTTCGCGGCCAGCCGCTTCCTGTCGGCGGCGATTCTCAGTTTCGTGATCGCTGCAGTGCTGGGCAAGCTGCGCCTGCCGACCCGCCAGGAATGGCCGGTGGTGGTGGGGGTAGGGGTGTTGCAGATGGGTCTGTTCACGGCCCTGGTCACGGGCGCGCTGCATTTCGTCATGCCGGGCCGCGCCTCGCTGATCGCCTACGCTACCTCGATCTGGGTGGTGCCGGGCGCGGCGCTGGTGTTGAAGCAGAAGCTGAGCCCGCAACAATCGCTGGCCACCGTCTGCAGCTATGCCGGGATGGCCGTGATCGTGCTGCCGGCGCTGCTGCATGCAGACCTGCACAGCATGATCGGGTATCTGATGCTGGGCGTGGCTTCGCTGTCGTGGGCCATGAACATCCTGCAGATCAAGATGAGCCCGGGCGTGAAGCTGGACTTCGCGCTGCTGCCCTGGCAGACCCTGGTGGCGGCCTTGCCCTTGTCCCTGCTGGCCCTGGCCGTGGATGGCGCGCCCAGCTTCCTGGCCGATCCGCATGCCTGGGGCGTGATCGCCTACACCGGCCCGCTGGCCACGGCCCTGACTTTCCTGATCGTCTTGCAGATGACCCAGCGCTTGTCGCCGGTCACGGTGTCGGTGTGCATGCTGGGTGTGCCGGTGGTGGGGCTGACGCTGTCTGCGCTGGTGTTCGGCGAACGTCTCTCGTCCGATCTGGTGCTGGGCATGGGCTTGCTGTGCCTGGGCCTGGTGCTGCCGGCGCTGCCTTCGTTGGGCTTGCGCCGCCTGGCGGCCAAGGGATGAGCGTGGCCTCTAGCGGTCGTTGAGGTAGCGGGCGATGCGCTCGCCCAGCAATTCACGCAGGGCGCGCACGGTGGGTGAGAGGCACATGCGGTGCGTGCAGACCAGGTGCAGCGGTGAAGGCTCGCCCTCATAATCTTCCAGCAGCGCTTCCAGCCTGCCGTTGCGCAGGTCGGCCAGCACGTCCAGGCGCGACTTGTAGGCAATCCCCCGGCCATTGACGGCCCAGCGGCGCACCAGCTCGCCATCGTCGCAGGTGCGGTCGCCGCTGACCTGGACTTGCACCGGTTCGTCGTCCTTGAAGAAATTCCATTGCGAATGCAGGGTGTCCGAGAGCACATAGCGCAGGCAGTTGTGCTGGCGCAGGTCGGCCGGGCTGCGCGGTCGGCCGTGCCGGGCCAGGTAGTCGGGCGAGGCGCACAGTACGCGGCGATTGTCGGGGGCCAGCGGCAGCGCCACCAGGCTGGAGTCGTCGGGTGCGCTGTAACGGATGGCCACGTCCACCGGCTGGCGGTACATATCGGCGACGCGATCACTGACATGCACCTGCAGGCTCACCGCCGGATGCTGGGCCTGGAATTCATCGAGCCATTGACCGATCAGGTTGCGCCCGAAGTCCGACGGCGCCGACAGCGACAGGTTGCCGCCGATCACGCGCCGGCCATGGGCCACGGCGTCGCGTCCGGCATTGACCTCGGCCAGCACATTGCGGGCATGCTGCAGGTAACGCTCGCCGTCGGGCGTGAGCCGCAGGCTGCGGGTGGAGCGGGCCAGCAGGCGCGCGCCCAGTTCGCCTTCCAGGCGTTTCATGGCGGCGCTGGCCACGGCGGGGGTGACGTCGTGCTGGCGCGCAGCGGCGGAGAGGCTGCCGTTGTCGGCGGCGCAGACGAAGATGGCGAGGTCTTCCAGGCGGATCATGATAAGACTGGGTGGCAAGGTAGCGGATGGAAAAACCACCGTTCGGACTGAGTAGGTCCGCAGGACCGTATCGAAGGCGCAGGGCGCGTCGATTGAACGGAAGCAGCGCCTTCGATACGCGGCTGCGCCGCTACTCAGTCCGAACGGGAGGAGCAAGTCGCATGACTTTAGCTACGCTATTGTACTTTCGTACTTTCAATTATTTTTTGAAAATGTTTCCGCTGCACTGGGCTGTTTCGGCATGCTGTTGTGGCCGATGATGTCACTCGAGCCAACCGGCTGCACCTCTCTGCTCCGGTTCCCCATCATCGACCTCAAGGAATTACCATGAGCCTGCTCCAAGCCGCCCGCAAGCGCCACTCCACCAAGGCCTTCGACCCCTCCCGCAAGATCCCCGACCACCTCATCGCCGAACTGCGCGAACTGCTGCGCCTGTCGCCGTCGTCGGTGAATTCGCAGCCCTGGCATTTCGTGCTGGCCGCTAGCGAAACCGGCAAGGCCCGCATCGGCAAGGCCGCCGAGGCGGGCTATCCCTACAACCTGACCAAGATCCTCAATGCCTCGCATGTGCTGGTGCTGTGCGCCCGCACCGCCATCAGCGAATCGCACCTGGAAGCGCTGCTGGAGAAGGAAGAAGCCGATGGCCGTTTCGTCAATGCCGAAGCCAAGGCCGGCCAGCGTGGGTCGCGCCTGCTCTACAGCAACCTGCATCGCTATGACTTGAAGGATGCCCAGCACTGGATGGAAAAGCAGGTCTACCTGGCCCTGGGCACCCTGCTGCTGGGCGCGGCTGCGCTGGAGGTGGATGCGGTGCCGATGGAAGGCTTCAATGCCAAGGTGCTGGATGAAGAACTGGGCCTGCGCGAGCAGGGCTTGACCAGCGTGGTGCTGGTGGGCCTGGGCTACAGCGGCGCGGATGATTTCAATGCCAAGCTGCCCAAGTCGCGCCTGGCCGCAGAGACGGTCTTCACCGAACTCTGAGTCGGATCTAGACCAGGTTGATCAGCGCATTGGCGGCCTGCTGCAAGGCCGGCAGGATGCGCGCCAGCGTCTGCTCGCGCGCTTCGGCGGCCATCGGCAGGCTCAGGCTGAGTGCGCCGATCACCTTGGCATGGCGATTCTTCAGCGGCACCGCAATGCCGCGCACGCCGGTCTGCAACTGCTGTTCCACCACCGCATAGCCGAGCTGGCGGGCCTGGGCGATCAGCGCATAGAGCTGATCCGGATCGGTGATGGTGTGCGGCGTGAAGGGCGTCATGGCGCAGGTGGCCAGCCAGTCGCGCACCTGTTGCTCGGGCAGCGCGCTCAACATGACGATGCCGGGCGAGGCCAGTTGCGCCGGCACCCGCGCACCCAGCACGAAGCCGGTGGTCATCACGCGGGTGGCGCCATTGCGGGCGATGAAGACCAGGTCCCAGCCGTCGAGCACGCTGGCATAGACGGCCTCGCCGGTCTGTCCGGTGATCTGTTGCAGGAAGGGTTGCAGGATGCGCGGCAAGGGCGCCGAATCGAAATACGACCAGCCCACCTTGAGCACCCGTGGCGTCAATGCAAAGGTCTTGCCTTCGCTGTGCAGGTAGCCCAGGTGTTCCAGCGTCAACAGGTAACGCCGCGCCGCCGTGCGCGAGAGCCCGGTGCGCGCGGCGACCTGGGCCGAGGTCATGCGCTGGTTGTCGAAGTCGAAGGCTTCCAGGATCAGCAGGCCCTTCTCCAGGCCGGCGATCCAGTCGCGCCGCGACAGGCCGCCTTCGGTGGGCTCACCCACCTCGCCCACCTCGCTGCTCTCTTCGGCAGGGGCGTTCTTGTCCCGTTCGTTCATCCCTGATCCTTCGTCCTCATACCCACATCATCAATGTATTGGCCGTGGTCTGCAGCGCCGGCACGCCCCGTGCGATGGCTTCCTCGCGCGAGCAGGCGGCGATGTTGGAGGTCACGCTGAGCGCGCCGATGACGCGTCCATTGCGGTTCTTGACCGCAATGGCGATGCCGCGCATGCCCATCTCGAACTGGTTCTCGGTGATGCCATAGCCCTGCCTGCGCATGGTCAGGATCTCCTGGAACAGCGCGGCCTTGTCGGTCATGGCCATGTGGGTGTGCGGGATCAGGTTCACGCGCTCCAGATAGGCCTGGATTTCGGCATCCTCGCGCATGCCCAGCAGCACCCGGCCAGCGGTGGTGGTGTAGGCCGGCAGTCGGGTGCCGGGCTCGAAACCGGCATTGACCAGTTGCGCCGCCGTCACCCGCGTCACATAGACGATCTCGTCGCCATCGAGCAGGGAGAAGTTGGTCGATTCCTGCAATTGCTGCGTCAGCCGCTGCAGGAAGGGCACCACCGCGCGCGGCACCCGCGCCGACTCCAGGTAGGACTGGCCCAGGTTGAGCAGGCGCGGCATGAGCCAGAATTTCTTGCCATCGGAGGCGGCCATGCCGGTATGCACCAGCGTCAACAGGTAACGCCGCGCCGCGCTGCGGGTCAGGCCCACGCGCTCGGCGACTTCGCTGGCGCTCAGTTGGGGCGAGTCGCTGTCGAAGGCGGTGATGACGTCGAATCCCTTCATCAAGCCTTCGATCAGATCGCGCTTCTGGATGTCCAGGTCTACCGGGCTTTGGTCGATCATCGTAAAAAAAACCGAGAAATGAGTGATTGGCGAACAAGTTGCGCGATTATCGCACGTTTGGTCGATTTTCGGCCTTTTTGAGGGGGTGCGCCTTGGCTATACTCGCCACCGAGACAAATCATCGGGATCATGATGAACACCATAGAAAACAATCCTGTCCCCACCAATCCGCTGGGCATCGATGGCATCGAGTTCATCGAATACGCCACCACCGAGCCGCTGGCGCTGGGGGCGGTGCTGGAGCGCATGGGCTTCGAACAGGTCGGCCGCCACCGTTCACGCGAGGTGGTGCTCTACACCCAGGGCGAGATGAACGTGATCGTCAACGCCGACGCCACTGCCTGGGCCGGTTTCGACCATGAGGTGCAGGCCACCAGCCTGAGCGCCATCGCCCTGCGCGTGCGCGACGCCAACGAGGCCTACCGGCGCGTCACCGAGCTGGGCGCCTGGGCCATCCCGACCCGTGCGGGGGCGATGGAACTGAATATCCCCGGCGTGCATGGCTGTGGCGATTCCATCATCTATTTCGTCGATCGCTACCGCGACTTTTCCATCTACGACGTCGATTTCAAGCCGGCCAGCCAGGAGCGTCGCCAGACCACCGCGTTGGCCGGCCTGCATTTCTTCGGCCTGGTACAGGCGGTGCAGCCAGATCGCCTGCGCGAGTGGATCGACTTCTATTCGACCCTGATGGGTTTTTCGGTCCTGCCGGAAGGGCAGTTCTTCGGCATCCTGCCCAAGGGCAGCCTGCTGGTCTCGCCCTGCCGCCAGTTCTACATCCAGCTGGTGGAACCGCCCGCCGGCACCGAAGACATCCATTGGGAAGAAGAACTGCTGCGCCTGGGCCTGGGCACGCCTGATGTCTTGCAGGCCGTGCGGCAATTGCAGGAACGCGGCGTGGTCTTCGTCGATCGCGCTCCCACCCAGATCAGCGAGCGCGGTGCGCTCACCCAGCTCTACAAGGGCGGCGTCAGTTTCGAACTGGTGCGCAGCCAGAAAGAAAAGAAATAAGACCATGAAGGAAATCACTGGCACCACCCGCATCTTCCCCGTCATCGGCTGGCCGGTCGAACAGGTGAAGGCCCCGACCTTGTTCAATGCCTATTTCAAGCACCACGGCATCGACGCCCGCGTGATCCCGTTCAAGATCGAACCGGAGCGTTACTGCGAGGCGGTGCGCATGTTCATGAAGACCGAGAACGTGGGCGGCATCTTCGTCTCCATCCCGCATAAGCCGATGACGCTGGAGGCGGTCGAGCAATCCACCCTGCGCGCTCGCGTGGCCGGGGCCTGCAACGCGGTGTATCGGGATGCCGACGGCGTCATCTGGGGCGACCTGATCGACGGCGAGGGCTTTATCCGCGCCCTGGCGCGCACTGCCGCCGATCGTCCGCTGGTGTGGAACAAGACCCGTGCGCTGGTGGTCGGCACCGGGGGCGTGGGCTGCGCCATCGTGGCGTCGCTGGCGGCGCAGGGCGTGGCCGAGATCAGTGTCTTCGATACCAACCGCGCCGGTGCAGAAGCCCTGCTGGAGCGCACTGCGGCTGCCTTCCCGGCCACTCGCGTCAGTTTTGCCCGGCCCGATGCCAGCGGCTTTAGCCTGCTGGTCAACTGCACGCCGCTGGGCATGCATGTGGGTGACCCGATGCCCTTCGCGCTGGAAGGCGTGGGCCGCGACGCCATCGTGGCTGACTGCGGCATGAAGATCGAAATGAGCCAGCTGCTGGTGCAGGCGCAGGCGCTGGGCTGCCGTATCCAGAAGGGTAAGGAAATGCTCATCGAGCAGGCCCCGCTCTACCTCGAGCTGTTCGGCTGGCCGGGCGTGGCGGCGGACGACTTCCGTGCATTGGAGGCATTGTGAACCTCGACAATTTCGGCATGGATACCATCACCCTGCCGGGTGGGCTGGAATCCAAGTTGCAGGCCTCCCGGGCCGCCGGTTTTTCCCAGTTGATGCTGTGGTCCAAGGACCTGGTGGGCTATCCCGGCGGGCTGGAAGCGGCAGTGAAACTGGTGCGCGAGAGCGGCGTGCGCGTGACCGGCATCCAGGTCATGCGCGATTACGAAGGTCTGCAAGGCACCCTGCACGACTACAAGATCGATGTCGCCAAGAACCTCCTGCAGATCTGCAAGGCGGTCGGTGCGCCGCTGCTGCTGGTGTGTTCCTCGACCTCGCAGCATGCCAGCGGTGACACCGCCCACATCGCCCGCGACCTGCGCAAGCTGGCCAACCTGGCCGTGCCGCTGGGCATACGGGTGGGCTTCGAGGCGCTGTCATGGGGGCGCCACATCAACCAGTACATGCAATCCTGGGAAGTGGTGGAGATGGCCGATCACGCCAATCTGGGCGTGGTCATCGATTCCTTCCACATCCTGGCCAACCGGGGCACGCTGGAAGACCTGGACGCCATCCCTGGCCGCCGTATCGTGATGGTGCAGCTGTCGGACTTCATGTGGCGCGAGATCCGCAGCCCTGAGGAGAGGCTGGAAACGGCGCGCCACCTGCGCGTCTTCCCCGGCGAGGGCGAGCATTCGGCTGAACTCTCGGACATGGTGCGGCGCCTGCATCGCGGCGGTTATCGCGGCGACTACAGTTTCGAAGTCTTCAATGACGACTACCTGCAGATGTCGCCCGCCGTAGTGGCCGAGCGCGCCCGACGCTCGGCCAAGTGGGTCACCGACCAGGTGTTGCGGCGCGGCCTGCGCGTGCGCGAACCGGCGTTTGCCTAAAAGCAATCCGGAAAAATCCGGCAGGGACAATAACAAGAACCGTCGGCATGCATCAGCGCGCACTGCGCATGCGCATGACCGTGACTACGATCAACCTAGAGGAGACGACATGAGCACCTGGCCCCCATCCAGCTGATCGGCGCAGCGTAGAGCGCTGCCGCAGCGCCTTGCCCCTTTCCCTATCGCGTAACTCCGACCGCCAGGCCCGCGCTGGCCGGGAAGCGCTTGCGCTGGCAAAAGCAGAACGACAGAACAACAGAACAACACAACAGAGAAGACCGAGACATGACAAAGCGATCCATCCGCACCCCCGTGGCCATGGGCCTGCTGCTGGCCGCCAGCGGCAGCGCGCTGGCCCAGAGCGCCAGCAACGTGACCCTGTACGGCACCGTCGATCAATACCTGGGCTATATGCGCAGCAGCAGCGGCAAGAGCCTGTGGGCGCTCAATGACGGCGCCATCCTGCGCAGCCGCATTGGCCTCAAGGGATACGAAGACCTGGGCGGCGGCTACGCCACCACCTTCACGCTGGAAAACGGTTTTTCCGCCGATACCGGGGCCCAGGCCGACGGCACGCGCCTGTTCGACCGCCAGTCCTGGGTCGGCATCAAGACGCCTGCGGCCGGCGAGTTCCGCATCGGCCGCCAGAACAGCGTACCCTTCTTCATCGGCGGCGCCATCGACTATACCGAGCGCACCACCTACGGCTCCATCATCAATACCTTTGGCGTGCCCTCGCGCTTCGACAATGACCTGTCGTGGAAATCGCCGCGCTGGGCCGGCCTGCAGATCGACCTGCACTATGCGATGCCGGAGACCGCCGGCGAAGGCCTGGGCCGGCGCGGCGTCTACCAGCTCGGCCTCGATTACACCAACGGCCCCTACCGCGCGGGCTATGCCGGCCTGATGGCCAAGCCCAATGCCGGGGGGCTGTACGACAATGCGGTGCAATACCATAATGTCTACCTCAACTACGACTATGGGCCGGGCAAGGTGTATCTGGCCTATGTGCGTAGCAATAACACCACCGCCAACGCCAACGGCAACAATGCCGCCACGATACTCAACAATGTCAGTAATCCCAACAACTTCTTCGCCGGCAACGACGCCAACATCCAGCGCTTCTACAACGTCTACCAGATCTCGGCGGACTATCGCCTGACGCCGCAGCTGCGCATCGGCGCGCTCTATGGCGTCATGGTCGATACCTCCCACAAGGAGGGCGGCGCGCAGGGCGGCAACGTCGGCGCCTACTACGACCTGTCCAAGCGGACTACCCTGTACGGCTTTGCCAATTACATGAAGAACCAGGCCAATGCCGGTTGGCGTTTCAGCGGTTCGGCCGGTCCGGGCAGCAACTTGGCCGGGGCCGACATCAACGGCAAGAGCCTGGTCGGCCTGCAGATGGGCATCCTGCATCGCTTCTGACCTCATCCCCGCAAGCCGGCCCGCTCCACCCAGGGCGGCTTGCCCAGCATCACCGGAATCACCAGACGGAGACACCATGCAATCCACACAATCCAATGCACATCACCAGCAGAGCAAGAAGGCCGCCGCCAGCGGCTGGATCGGCTCGGCGCTGGAATACTATGACTTCTTCATCTACGCCACCGCGGCGTCGCTGATCTTCCCGCAACTGTTCTTCCCCAAGGGTGATCCCACCACGGCCATCATCGCCTCGCTGGCGACCTATGGGGTGGGCTATGTGGCGCGCCCCATCGGCGCGTTCGTGCTGGGTCACCTGGGCGACACCCATGGCCGCAAGAAGGTGCTGCTGTGGTGCATGTTCCTGATGGGTTTTTCCACCATCGGCGTTGGCCTCTTGCCGACCTATGACCAGGTCGGCCTGTGGGCGCCGGCGCTGCTGGTGATCATGCGCCTGGCGCAGGGCTTCGCCGTGGCCGGCGAGATTTCCGGGGCCAGCTCCATGATCCTGGAACACTCGCCGTTCGGACGGCGCGGCTATTTCTCCAGCTTCACCCTGCAGGGTGTGCAGGCCGGGCAGATCCTGGCCGCCGCCGTGTTCCTGCCGCTGGCGCACTACATGCCGGCCGAGCAGTTCAATGTCTGGGGCTGGCGCATTCCCTTCCTGCTCAGTTTCGTGGTCATCATCGCTGGCTGGGTGATCCGCCGCACCGTCGATGAGACGCCGGTCTTCAAGGCCGCCGACAAGGAAGAACTCAAGCGCCGCTCGCCGGTGGTCGATGCCTTCCGCGACTGCTCGCCCAATATGCTGCGCGTAGTCTGCATGGCGCTGATGAATGTCATCCCGGTGGTGGCCACCATCTTCGGCGCGGCCTATGCGGTGCAGCCGGCCTATGGCGTGGGCTTTGCCAAGGATGTCTACCTGTGGATTCCGGTGGTGGGCAACATCGTGGCCGTGCTGGTCATTCCCTATGTGGGCAAGCTGTCGGACCGCATCGGTCGTCGTCCGCCCATCATCGTGGGCTCGCTGCTGGCGGGCTTGTTCGCCTTTGCCTACCTGTACGCCATCAGCATCCGCAATGTCGAACTGGCCTTCGTGATGTCTATCCTGATGTGGGGCGTGGTCTACCAGGGTTATAACGCGGTCTTCCCCAGCTTCTATCCGGAGCTGTTCCCGGCCCGCGCCCGCGTCTCGGCCATGGCCATTGCGCAGAACGTGGGCACGGCCATCACGGCCATGCTGCCGGCGCTGTTTACCGCCGTGGCACCGCCGGGATCGAGCAATATCTGGCTCACCGTGGGCAGCATCGCCTTCGCCATCACGATCGTCTCGGCCCTGGCCGCGCTGTCGGCACGCGAGACCTACCGCATCCCGCTGGAGAAGCTGGGTGACCCCAACGCCCAGCCGCTGCCGCGCAACGAGTATGACCGTCTGCGCGCCGAGGCTGAAGTGGCGGGGCGCTACGCCAAGTCCTGATCCGCACAAGTCGTACCATCCGCACAAAGAAAAACCGCTGTTCCTTGCAAGGGGAACAGCGGTTTTCTTATCCTCCCAAAATTGCTCGCATTGAATCAGCATTACAAGCGCGCCCCACGTTCCCATCTGCAGGAAAACTGCTAACCCAGGTGGCGTCTCACCCAGTCTGCAACTTGGTTCTCTGACAGGTCACCCGCCGCAACGGACAACATGAAGTTGATCGCCTCGACCTGCTCAAACACAAGAGTTTGGTTGTTGAGCATAAGGAAAAGACGACCCATCACCCATGCGGTGCGCTTGTTGCCATCGCTGAACCCATGACTGGTAGCCAGACCGTAGATATAGGCCGCTGCGAGATCGGCAACGTCTGGCGGCGGTTTACCGTAAGAGTCGAGATTTCTCGCCCGATTAAGCGCCGACTCAACTGCGTTAAGGTCCCGAATCCCTGCCAAACCACCATGCACCGCAAGCTGCTTATCGTGGACCGCGAATATCGTTTCGCGTAGAACCCACTGCCAAGTCATTTAGCAAGCACGCGCAGTATCTCGCGGTCGTCATGCATGATCGACTCGGCCAGCGTCATCTGCCGCTCAAATTCGGGGTTGTACGGCGTAATACGCATTGCACCATCCGGAGCCTCGGTTAGGTATAAGGTGTCGCCTTTCTGAACGTTCAAAATGCGCTTGGCCTCTTTGTTCAGAATCAGCCCTTCCGATGCACCTACGGTTGTCACTTTGAATGTGAGCATGATGACCCCTCTTTCTATATAAGTTTTATTATATACCTGGAATTCGTGACGTCAAGCTTGTCTTCCTGTTCCCGGCCCGCGCCCGCGTCTCGGCCATGGCCATCGCGCAGAACCTGGGCACGGCCATCACGTCCATGCGACCTACCGCATCCCGCTGGAGAAGCTGGGTGACCCCAACGCCCAGCCGCTGCCGCGCAAGCCGTACCATCCGCACAAAGAAAAACCGCTGTTCCTTGCAAGGGGAACAGCGGTTTTCTTATCCACAGGGGAAACGCTATTTCCAGTCGTGTTCCGGATCAGGTCGTTTGCGCAAGGCCATCATCAGGCCCACCAGCAACAGCAGCACGAGCACCGCGACGGCCACGCCCATGCCGATGTGCGCCATCAGCAGCAGCGGCGAACGCGGCCCTCCCTGGCGGATCACTTCCACGTCCTCGGCCTTGACGGTGGCCGCAGGCTTGCCGTAGTACTT
Source organism: Herbaspirillum camelliae (assembly GCF_001929405.1). Lineage (NCBI taxonomy): Bacteria > Pseudomonadati > Pseudomonadota > Betaproteobacteria > Burkholderiales > Oxalobacteraceae > Herbaspirillum > Herbaspirillum camelliae. The sequence goes on along the minus strand of NZ_KV880769.1, from coordinate 5,938,485 downwards.
CAGCAGGTAGTTGGACAGGGCCGCCACGTCGGCATTGGAGAGCTTGTTGAGCGCATTGGGCTGGTCGCCGAAGGGGGGCATGAAGACATGGCCGCCTTGCGCCGTCTCGCGGTCCACACCGTAGAGGATGGTGGCGATGAGGTTGTTGGCATTCACGCCTGCGGTGGCGGAGTTACGGAACAGGCTGGGATAGTAGCCGTCGCGGCTGCCCTGGCCATTGTAGCCATGGCAGGAGGCGCAACTGGCCGAGAAAATGCGCGCGCCGCGGATCTCTTCCGGACTCTCGGCGGTGAGCGTGCGGCCACGGAACTGGGCCAGGGCGTTACCGGCCTTTCCCTGGTCGAAGCGGCTGCCTGTGCTTTGCGCATCGCCTGTTGCGATGGCGGGACGATCCTTGATGTACACGGCAATGGCGCGCAGGTCTTCCTCGGTCAGCCTGGAGAAACTGTGCGTGATCGCCTCGGCCATGCTGCCGGCGGCCTGGGCGCGGCCTTCCAGGCGGCCCGTGCGCAGGTAGGCGACCAGATCATCCCGGCTCCAGCTGCCGATGCCGGCGCTGGGATGGGAAGTGATATTGGGCGCGTACCAGGGGCCGACCTGGGCGCCGGCGAGCTGCAGGTCGGGCTTTTCCTGCATCAGCCAGCCGCGCGGCGTGTGGCAGGTGCTGCAATGCGCCGGACCTTCGGCCAGGTAGCGGCCACGCAGCCATTGCGCCGAAGCTTGCGGCGCGGGCGGCAGCGGCTGCTCCTTCAGGAAGAGCGCATTCCACGCCTTCATCGACCAGCGCAGGTTCATCGGGAAGGGCAGGTCGGTCGGGCGCGTGGCCACATCGACCGGGGCCACGCCCTTCATGAAGTAGGCATACAGCGCCTGCACGTCGGCCTCGCTCAGTGCCGCATAGGCGGTGTAGGGCATGGCCGGATACAGGTTGGCGCCATCGGCGCGCACGCCCCGGCGCAGGGCTGCGGCGAATTGTTCCTCGGTGTAGTTGCCGATGCCATGCGTCTTGGAGGGCGTGATGTTGGTGGCGATGATCTCGCCCACCGGCGAGGCAATGGCCAAGCCGCCGGCCATGGGTTTGCCGCGCGGCGCGGTGTGGCAGGCGATGCAGTCCGAAGCGATGGCCAGGTAATGGCCGCGCTCGATCAGGGCGGCCTCGGGGGAGACGGCGGAGACGGCGGAGACGGCCGGCGCGGGGGCTGGCGCAGCTGCGGATGCCGTTGCGTCGGCGCTCGGGGTGGTGTTGCCGTCGGTGGTTTGCGCCAGGGCAGAGCCGGCCACCAGCGCGGCCAGCAGGCCGGTCAAGAGAGTCTTGTGCATGTTCGGCCTCAGGCTTTCTGCAATTGACGCAGGATGGCGTCGGCCGCTTTGAGGCCCAGCGCCGCCATGCTGATGGTGCTGTTGCCGCAGGCCGTGCTGGGCATGGCGCCGCCACCGGGCAGGTACAGGTTGTCATGGTCGTGGGCGCGGCAGTCGGGATCGACCACCGAATTGGCCGGGTCCAGGCCCATGATGGTGCCGCCCATGATGTGCTTGCTCTGGGCGAACTTGGGGCTGACCTTGACGTCGGTGGCGCCCATGGCCTCGGCGATCTTGCGGCCGATCGGCAGCGAATAGCTTTCGGCCGACTTGCGGGTGTAGTCGCCCACGTCATAGTGGATGGCCGGACGCGGCAGGCCCAGCCAGTCCTTCTTGCTGGAGAGCGTCAAGCGGTTCTCGGCATCGGGCAGCACTTCGTGCGCCAGCACGATATCGGCGGTGCAGGCGGTCATGCGGCGGATTTCCTCATCCAGCGCCTGGCCCACCAGGCCCTTCTTGAGCGCGGCGAAGGTGACGAAGCGGTTGCGCGCGAAATTGTTGTAGCGGAAGTAGGCGCCGGCGTGTTCGGAGCGGAACGCGCCCTGCGAGGTTTCCATGATGCCGCTGTTGACCACCGGACCCACGCCCGACCAGTAGGGTTCGGACAGGGTCAGCGTCATGGTCAGCTGCGGGTGGTCCATCATGTTGCGGCCGACCTGGTCGGAACTGTTGGCCAGTCCGTGCGGGTTGCGGCTGTTGGCCGACATCAGCAGCAGCTTGGGCGTTTCGATGCCATTGCAGGCCAGCACGAAGACCTTGCCGGTGATGCGGTGGCTGACTTTGTTGGCGTCGAAATAGTTGACTGCCTCGACGCGGTTGCTGGCGTCGGTATCGACCCGGTAGACCACGGCGTCGGTGAGGATGGTAGCGCCCTTGGCTTCCAGGCGCGCCAGTGCAGTGGCGGCGTCGTACTTGGCGCCGACCGGGCAGACCGGCACGCAATTGTTGTTGGCGCAGCAGGCCGGACGGTCGTCGTAGGGCATGCCGCTGTTGCGCGCCTGCGCCGTGGGGATGTTGCGATAGCCCAGTGCCTGGACCACCTCGGTGAAGCGTTGCTCGCCGGGGCTGAAGGGCAGGGCTGGCATCGGGTAGGGAGCCGAGCGTTGCGGCGGCCATTGCAGTGCCGGGTCCGACGGGCCGCAGATGCCCAGCTGGTGTTCGACGCGGGTGTAGTAGGGCTCCAGCACGTCATAGCCGAAGGCCCAGTCGCGGCCCACGCCGTAGAGGCTGTGCAGGCGCATGTCTTCGGGCGTGAGGCGCCAGCAGGTGCCGGCCCAGTGCCAGGTGGAGCCGCCGGCATAGCGGATGAAGGTCTGGGCGTACTTGTCGGGGCCGGACAGTTCCAGGTAGTGATCGTCCGGGTTCTCGCTGGAGGGCATGGGATGCGGCGCCCAGGGACGCGGCGGATAGCAGGAGGACGGATCGCCCTTGAGCGCCAGCGGCAGGTTGCGGAAGTTCTCCACCACCTCGGCGCGCGCCACGCGCGGACCGGCTTCCAGCATCAGCACCGGGATGCCGGCGTCCAGCAGTTGTTCGGCGATCAGCACGCCGACCACGCCGGTGCCGACGATGACCACCTCGGCCTTGTTATTGCTGTTCATACGATGATTCTTCCAGGTTGCAGGGTTCAGAAGCGCGGCATGTCGGCCAGCGGCACGGTGCGCTGGGACCAGCGGTTGGGGCCGCTGAGGCCATAGGAGGGAATGGCCACCACGTCCAGCGTGGTCTGGTAGGTCAGCGCTTCTTCATAGGTAAAGACGGTGGCGTCGCGCTTGGCCGAGGAGCAGCCGGTGTACCAGGCGAAGATGATCCACTGGGCCAGCGCCTGTTGCGGTCCGGCCGGGATGTCGGCATAGAAGTCCTCGACCTTGCGCGCCTGCTTGCTCTCGGCCAGGGCCAGCAGGGCGTTCATCAGTGCGTCCAGGCCGGTGTGCTCGCGCGCAGCCACTTCCAGCATGCGCGCGCCGATGGCGGGATTGAGGCGGTGATTGACCAGCAGTCCGGACAGGCGCATGAAGGGCGCCAGCTGCGGGCTGTCGGCGGCAGGGATGGCCCAGGAGGGCAGGCTGGAGAGCGCGACATAGCTGCCCAGGATGCTGATGCCGGTCAGCATCAGGCTGCGTCGCGACATCGTCACGTTGTTGGAGAGTCGTTTCATTGGCGAGTCCTGCATGTGCTTGGCGCGGAAGTCAGCCTGGCGTGAGGGGCCTGCCGTAGCCAAGACGATGCGTCTTGTGGTCGGAAGAAAGAGGCGGCAAAAGCCTGGATCGGTGCGCATGCTAACAGGGTTTGCCCGAACTTTCAGGGGCTGTTGCAGATCGGCATCTGCGCCACGGCTGTGCTTGCTTGTCAGTGTGCGCCCTCATGCGGCATGGCTGGTTTGCTACGTAATTGGCCCTCTCTTCGGGCGATTGAACGCAAAAGACGCTGGGGATAATGTTTGCCCGAACGTCATGTCGACTCGCTGCCGATGCAGCAGCGGGGGCAAGCGGTCTTTCAATCAGGGGTGCAGCAATGATGGGATGGTTCAAGAATCTGAAGATTGCCAGAAAGTTGCAGCTGGCGTTTCTGGCTGTGCTGGTATTGATGGCGATCCTGGGGATCTTCTCCATCTCCCAGTTGGCCAAGGTGAAGAACGCCTCCTCGGAGATCTCCACCGACTGGATGCCGGCGCAGAAGAAGCTGGGCGACCTCAAGCTCTATTTCGTGCGCCTGCGCGGCACCGAATCGCAACTGGCCATCTATGACGGCGATGTCGAGGCCATGAATGGCCTGGTCTCGCGCAGCCAGGTCATCCTCACCGGCCTGGACAAGACCATGAAGGATTACGAAGCCAGCCTGGACAACGTCCCCGAGCGCGAGCTCTATACCAAGGTCGCGGGCCAGATCGCCGAGTTCCTGGTGGAGCACAAGAAGATCGTGGCGGCCTTCCTGGCGCGCGACAATCCCCAGGGGCGCGATCTCTTCCTGGGGTATTCCAACAAGCTCTATCCGCAGATCCTGGGCGACCTGGAAAAGCTCATCAAGATCAACCAGGACGGCGGCAATGCCGCCACCGCTGACGCCGACGACACCTTCGGCAAGTCGCGCGTGGGCGTGCTGGTGCTGCTGGCGGCGGCGCTGGCCATCGGCATGGGCCTGGCGCTGTACGTGGCGCGCATCATCGCCCGTCCCTTGCAGGACGCGGTGGATATCGCGCGGCGCGTGGCCGAGGGCGACCTGGGCGCGCAGATCCAGGTCCAGAGCAAGGATGAAACCGGCCAACTGATGCAGGCCCTGGACACCATGAACGAAGGCCTGCGCAAGGTGGTGGGCCAAGTGCGCAGCGGCACCGACAGCATCGCCACGGCCTCTACCGAAATCGCGACCGGCAACCTCGATCTCTCGCGCCGCACCGAGCAGCAGGCCACGGCCCTGGAAGAAACCGCCTCGGCGCTGGAAGAACTGACCTCCACCGTCAAGCAGAACACCGACAACGCCCGGCAGGCCAACCAGCTGGCCATGGCGGCCTCGGGCGTGGCCGCGCGCGGCGGCGGCGTGGTGGGGCAGGTGGTGGAGACCATGGAAGCCATCAACGAGGCCTCCAATCGCATCGTGGAAATCATCAGCGTCATCGATGGCATTGCCTTCCAGACCAATATCCTGGCCCTGAATGCGGCGGTGGAAGCGGCCCGCGCGGGGGAGCAGGGGCGCGGCTTTGCCGTGGTGGCCTCGGAAGTGCGGTCGCTGGCGCAGCGTTCGGCCTCGGCCGCCAAGGAAATCAAACAGCTCATCGATGATTCGGTCAGCAAGGTCGGTGCGGGCACGTCGCTGGTGCGTCAGGCCGGGTCCACCATGTCGGAGGTGGTGGAGAGCGTCAAGCGGGTCACCGACGTGGTCTCCGAGATCTCGGCGGCCAGCACCGAACAGAGCGTGGGTATCGACGAAATCAATCGTGCCGTCACGCAGATGGACGAAGTCACCCAGCAGAACGCCGCCCTGGTCGAAGAGGCCGCCGCGGCCGCGCAATCGATGCAGGAACAGGCAGCCCGCCTGGCTGCCACGGTCAGCGTATTCAAGCTGCGCTGAGGCGCCAGCCTCAGCCCGGCGTTGTCGGTGGCAGGTGGTCCCGCTGGCGTTGCAGGAACTGCTCGTCGGCGGCCTGCCGTTGCATGGGCGGCAATGCCGGCTTTTGCTGCAGCTGCGCGCGCAGCTTCTCGCGCAACTCACTGAAGACATCCATTTCCAGCAGGGCCGTGCGCTTCTGCAGCTTTTCCAACTGCTTGCGCTGGCTGGCCTGCATTTGCGCGGGCTGCCCCTGCCCATCAGGCAGGGCCGCCAGCACACTTTGCTGCAGGTCCTGAACGCTTTGCTGGCGCGCCTGTTCCGACAGGGTCACGATGCTGGAGGCATTGGGAGCCGGAGCACTTGCCGCGTCTGTGGCCAGGGGCGCAGCGCCGTCCTGGCCGATGGCCGGGACTGGGGAGGGAGGTAGGGAAGAAATATGCATGTCGGTGGCACCCATTGATGAGATTGCTATGCATATCGACGGCCTCCAGGGCCGACTTGAGCGATGTCAGGAAGTTTGTTTGGCGAGCGGATGCAACTTTCGGCCTGTATGACAACCATAGTCATCACAGGCGCGAACGTATAATCACATGAAAAGTCACCTCCTTCGCCACTACGAGAGCAGGCATCCATCCACATGAACGAGCAATCGCAGTCCCTTCCGCCAGCCCCGACGGGTGGGCGGCCCAGCCGCATTTCCCTGCTCAGCACGGGTATCGCCGGGTTCGATGAGATCCTCGGCGGCGGCTTGCCGGCCGGCAGCCTCTATCTGATCCAGGGCCTGGCCGGCAGCGGCAAGACCACGCTGGCCTCCCAGATCGGCTGGGCGCAGGCGCGCGGCGGCAACCAGGTGATGCTGCTCACGCTCATCGCCGAGTCGCATGCCAAGATGCTCAATCATGTGAGCAATTTCGACTTCTTCGACGAAAGCCTGGTCGGCGACCGCATGCAGATGCTGAGCGGCTATGCCGCGCTGGCCAGCGAGGGCCTGCGCGGTCTGCTGCGCATGATCAGCGTCGAACTGAGCCGGCACCGTCCGGCCATGCTGATCATCGACGGTTTCCGCTCGGTGCGCGATTCCGGGCCTTCGGACCTGAACCTGTCCGAATTCATGCATTCCCTCAATGCCCTGGTCTTCACCATGAATTGCACCACGCTGCTGCTCTCGCCGGTGGAAGGCAACCTGCCCGAGTCCGAGAACACCCTGGTCGATGGCGTCATCGAACTGAGCCAGTATGAGTCCGGCATGCAGCTGGTGCGCGAGATCAAGGTCTTCAAGCTGCGCGGGGCCAACCACCTGCTGGGCAAGCATGTCTTCGAGATCAACCAGAGCGGGGTCGAGATCTTCCCCCGCTTCGAGGCCATCGCCACCCGTGCCGGCAAGGTGCCGGGCACCTCCGACCGTTATGTCAGCGTGGGCATCCCCTCCTGGGACAAGTGCATCGGCGGCGGCGTGGTCAGCGGCTCGCTGACCTGCCTGTTGGGCAGCCCCGGCGTGGGCAAGACCCTGATGGGCCTGCATTTCATCGAGCAGGGGTTGAAGGATGACCAGCAATGCCTGATCCTGGGCTTCTATGAATCGCCCGAACGCCTGCTGGCCAAGGCGCGCAAGGCGGGCATGCAGCTCGACGCCCATATCGACAGCGGGGCCCTGCAGGTGATGTGGCAACTGCCGCTGGAAATGCTCTGCGACGACCTGGCCAAGCGCATGCTGGACGATATCGCCCGGCGCGGCGTGACCCGCCTGCTCATCGACGGTGTCGATGGCCTGCGCAGCATCGTGGTGCAGCCGCAGCGCATGCGTCCTTTCCTGGTGGCGCTGACCAATGAACTGCGCGCGCGCGGGGTGACCACCTTCATCACCGAGCAGTTGCCCTACTTCCGCGAATCGCGCCCGCAGGTCGATCCCAGTTCTTCGCAGCTCTATGAAAACATGATGCTGCTGGAATACGTGGTCAAGGACGACGTCAACCGCCGCCAGATTGCCGTGATGAAACTGCGCGAGAATGGTTATGACGGCGCCGCCCGCCTGATGAACATCTCCGACGCCGGCATCGAGATCGATGGCCTGGTGTCGCCCGCCAGTACTCCTCTGGTGGATGGACGCTGACCATGTCCACTGCGTCAGCGCTCCCGCAGGCGGCCTTGCCGCTGTTGTTGATCGTCGATGACGAGGTCGACATCACCGACACCTATTCCATGCTGCTGGAGCTGCACGGCTATCGCGTCATCACTGCCTGTCACGGCGCCGATGCGCTGGACAAGGCCCAGCAGCACTGGCCCGACCTGGTCATCTCCGACTGCATGATGCCGGTGATGAACGGGCTGGAGCTGTGCGCGGCGCTGCGCCGCCTGCCGGGCGGGGCGCAATTGCCGGTGATCCTGTGCAGCGGTGCGCCGGAGCGCCACGATCTGTCGCAATCCAGTCACAACCTGTTCCTGCGCAAGCCGGTGTTCTTCGATCGCTTGATCGACGAGATCCGACGGCTGCTGCCAGGGCGTCCGTGATCCTCTCTTCAGCGCTCTCCCTGAGCCCTTCTTCCCTGCATGACCCCGGCGCAGCGCGCCTTGGCTGTACGGCCCGAAACTGTTGTGATCGCGCAATGTTGTCAGTCCCGTCAGGAATTTCCTGATACCGCGATTGTTCGCCAACCATCACTATCCTCCACAAGAAGTCACCTGGTCCATAAGACCGGCGCTGAGCCCAGTACAACGTGCGGGAGGGGGAAGAAGATGTCCGGAAGCAAACAGAAAACCGTGCTGGTGGTGGAAGACCACCCAGACTCGCGCGACTTGTTGTGCGAGATCCTGGTGCACAAGGGCCTGTCGGTCATGGCCGCCAGCGATGGCGTGGAGGCCATCGCCCTGATGCAGTCGCAAGCCCCCTCGCTGGTCTTGACCGACCTGCGCATGCCGCGCATGGATGGCATGGAGCTGGCGCGCTACATCAAGTCCGATGAGCGCTTCGGCCATATTCCGGTGGCCCTGATCAGCGCCAACCTGCCGGCGGCCAATGCCCGCACGCCAGAAATCTCGGCCTTTCTGCTCAAGCCCTGTTCCGTGGATCACCTGTTGACCACGGTGACACAGTTGCTGCGCTGAAAGCCGCGGCAGACAAAGGTTTCAGTAGTAAGGGGTCTGCGAGGTTTTATGATTTTATGCGCAGATATTTTCTGTATAACGTTGTGATTATGAAAAGCATCTCCGTGTCAGCAGGCTGACCCAGATGCACGTACATCAGTACGGGGGGATGCTCCGGCAATCATAAGAACAGCTTCGTCCGGAACACTAAGTCATGAAAGTACTCATCGTTGAAAGCGATCTCGACTGGCGCAATTCGCTGAGCGCCCACATGGGGGACCTGGGTTACGAGACCTCGGTATGCGCGACCCTGGGTCAGGCCCGGGAAGTGCTCAGGGGTCGCCAGCCCGACATCCTCCTGACCGACGTCGGCTTGCCTGACGGCAGCCTGTTGCCGGAACTGGCCTCGCTGCGGCAGCACTTTCCGTCCATGGGCATCGTCGTCCTCACCGCCGCCCAGCGCATGGAAGAGCGTATCCGCTGCATGAGCGATGGCGCGGACTACTATCTGGCCCGGCCAGTGAAGCTCGAAGAAGTCTCGGCCACCCTGACCGCGCTGGCGCGGCGCATGAAGACCGTGCCGCACCAGAGCTCGCCGGAGTCCGAGAAGTGGGCCTTCAACCGCCGCTCCGGGCGGCTCTCCAGCAACGGTGCGACCGCCCTGCAGTTCACCGACAAGGAAAGCACGGCCCTGGCCGCGCTGCTGCAAAGTCCCAATTATCCGGTCTCGCATGGCCAGTTGTTCGACCTGTTGCGTTCCGGCGGCGAGGAATACGATGCCCACCGCATCGACGCCCTGATCTACCGCGTGCGCCAGAAACTGCGCTCCCTGGACGAGTCGCCTATGCAGATTCGCAACATCTATGGCGAAGGCTTCCTGATGCTGCGGCGCAATTCCTCGGTCGATATCGTATTGGAACCGTGAGCGCGCAGCGCTCGTGACAGGGTCTGCCCACCGGGCGAGCGCAGATGCTCGCCCGGCTTTGCTTTGTCCTGCGTAAGCTCGCATTGCACCGGCCCTGCCCTGGCCGATGAATGCCGATGGCCAGGCCGCCTGATCCCGCTGCTCCTCCCATGCTGCCCACGGCGACAAACGCCGCAAGAAATGCTGCAACGCGAAAGTTCTGCCGCTTTCAGGTATCATTTAGTCAGGTTTCGACGCTAAATCGTAGTTCTTCGCTTTACGTTTTCCGCTGATTCTGCCCTTCGCCGGCGCTTCGCCCGCGATCACCCGTCCCAGAAAAGATCAGGCAGGCCCTCCGGCCCGCTGCACCGCCTTGGCGTTCGCGCCCGGCCGGTGCGGGGCGGGATATTGCCTTTGCTTCGACTGAACCAACATGACCACTTCTGCTGAATTTACCGGGGCCTTGCACGAGTCCCAGCATCGTCCCCTCTCGTCCTCCGACTACAAGACCCTGGGCCTGTCGGCCCTGGGCGGCACGCTGGAGTTCTATGACTTCGTCATCTACGTCTTCTTTGCCGCCGTGGTCGGCAAGCTGTTCTTCCCGGCCGACATGCCGGAATGGCTGCGCATGCTGCAGACCTTCGGCATCTTCGCCGCCGGCTACCTGGCGCGCCCGGTGGGCGGCATCATCATTGCCCACTATGGTGATGTGATCGGACGCAAGCGCATGTTTACGCTCTCGATCTTCCTCATGGCCGTGCCCACGCTGGTGATCGGCCTCTTGCCGACCTATGCCAGCATCGGCGTGGCCGCGCCCATCCTGCTGCTGTTGATGCGCACCCTGCAGGGCGCGGCCATCGGCGGTGAAATGCCGGGCGCCTGGGTGTTCGTGGCCGAGCACGTGCCGGCCAACCGTTACAGCTTCGGCGTGGGCTCGCTGACTGCGGGCATCACCGGCGGCATCCTGCTGGGTTCCTTGATGGGCATCTTCATCAACAGCGCCTTCGAACCGGCCGAGGTGGCCGGCTATGCCTGGCGCATTCCCTTCATCCTGGGCGGCGTGTTCGGCCTGGTGTCGGTCTACCTGCGCCGCTACCTGGAAGAGACGCCGGTGTTCCGCGAACTGGCCGCCCGCCGCAAGGAAGCCAATGAACTGCCTCTGAAGACCGTGCTGCGCGAGCATCGCGCCGCCAGCGTGCTGACCGCCGGCATGACCTGGTGCCTGTCGGGCGCGGTGGTGGTGGTGATCCTGATGACGCCGTCCTACCTGCAGACCGTGCACCACCTGTCGCCCAAGCTGGTGATGCAGGCCAACTGCGCCGGCACCCTGATGCTGACCATCGGCTGCCTGGCCATCGGCTGGCTGTGCGACCGCATCGGCACCCGCGCCAGCATGATCATCGGCTGGGGCGGCCTGGGCCTGTCCACCTGGTGGTTCTATGGCCAACTGCCTGGCTCGCCGGAGTCGCTGGTGTGGGGCTATGCGCTGGTGGGCCTGTTCGTGGGCAGCATTTCGCTCACCCCCATCGTCTCCACCCGCGCCTTCCCGCCGCCGGTGCGCTTTACCGGCCTGTCCTTCGCCTACAACATGGCCTATGCCGTCTTCGGCGGCCTCACGCCGGTGCTGATCTCGCTGTGGATCAAGGCCGACCCGCAAGGTCCGGCGTTGTATGTGATCGGGCTGTCCATTCTGGGCGTGCTGCTGGCCTTCGTGCCGATGAGCAGCAAGGGCTACAAGGCCTGATCGCTCCTTCTGTTACAGGCTCAGTAGGGCCCGGTGACCGCAAGGCGCCGGGCCTTGTCTTTTTGTGTGGCCGGTCCGTACAATGCCGCCAATTCCGGGCGACCGCCGACACGATCACGACTTCCACCATGCCCTTCGCCTTTCTGCCCGAGCGTTCCTGCAGACGCATTTGCCGGGGCTTGTCCTGGATGCTGCTGGCCTTGCTGCTGGCAGCCTGTTCCCGCGCTCCCGCACCGGGAGCCAGCCTGCCCCAGGACGCCTACATCTGGCAACGCCAGTGGACGCCGGCGCTGCGCACCGCGCTGTCGGCTTCCAATGCGCATGTGGCGCGCTGGCACGTGCTGGCGGCGGAACTGGGCGCATCCGGGCGCTGGATCGACATCGATCCGGACGTCGAAGCGCTGGCCGCTACGGGCCGGCCCTTGCTGATGACGGTGCGCATCAACGGCCAACTGGCGCGCCTGGACGTGGCCGCCATCCAGGACCATCTGCTGGAACTGCTGTCGGCCTGGCGTCGGCGCGGTCTGCAGCCCGCCGCGCTGGAGATCGACTACGACTGCGCCACTGCGCGCCTGCCGGAATACATCGCCTTCCTGCGCAGTCTCAAGGCGCAGGTGACGCGCACGGCCCCGCTGGACCTGGCCGTGACCGCCTTGCCGACCTGGCTGTCCAGCCCGCAGCTGGCGTCCTTGCTGGCGGTGGCCGATGAATCGACCTTGCAGGTGCATGCCGTGCTGGACCCGCGCCTGGGCCTCTTCGACGCCCGTCTGGCCCAGGACTGGCTGCACCAGTACGCCCAGCGCACGCGCCGCCCCTGGCATGTGGCGCTGCCGGCCTATGGCGCGCGGGTCAGCTGGGATGCGCAAGGCCGCATCGCTGCGGTGGAGAGCGAGCGCCCGCTGCTGGCCGGTGGCCTGGGCAACGAACTGATGGTGGACCCGCAGGTGATGGCGCGCTTCGTGGCGCAACTGCGGGCGTCACCGCCGGCGGGCATGGCCGGCATCACCTGGTTCCGCCTGCCGACCGGCGATGATCGCCGCGCCTGGAGCCTCTCGACCTGGATCGCCGTGCTGCAAGGCCAGCCCCTCCAGCCAGGCCTGGAGGTGCAACTGGTCGCCGGGCAGGGAGGCAATACGCCCAGCGACATCCGCCTGAACAATGAGGGCAACGCTGATGCTCCCTTGCCCTTGCGTGTGCGGATCAACGTCGGAGCACACAATGCTGCGGCAGCGGGGAACGTCTGCAATGGCGACGGCATCAATGGCTACACGCTGGAAAACGATGCCCAGGGACGCTACCTGCGCCTGGGCCAGGCCGGCCTGCTACGCGCTGGCGCCAGCCGCACCATTGGCTGGCTGCGCTGCGCCGAGGGCGGGGCCGCGCCGGATATCACACTGGAAATGGGATCCTGATGAAACAGATGCAGCACTCGGCCAACAGCAGCATGGGCCGCATGAAGAAACTCGCCTATGCCGTCAGCGGCCTGCTGGTATTGGGCGCAGCCACGGTGGTGGCCTGCGGCCCGGATTTCCCGCTGCAGCTGCTGGACGACCGCGCCGGCGCCCTGCGCAACACGCCGGCCAATTCCTTCGCCTGGGAAGCCGCGCATCTGGTGAGCCCCGCAGACAAGCTGCAAGCCGATGAAGGCAGCGGCTACGAGCAAGCGGTGGGTCAGCCCGATGATCCGCGTTCGCTGCGCATGATCGAGAAGGGCCGGCTGGATGCGGCGCAGTGGACCGCGCTGCAGGCCATGCGCGCCGCCGCCGATGGCGAGAGCGCCTACGCGGCCGGCGCGGTCTTGCCGCCGGCCATCCGTCTCTACACCGCCGCCGCCCAGGATTTCCGCGCCAATGCGCTGGCCGCGGCGCGCCAGCGCTTCGAGGCCGTGCTGGCGCTGCCGCCGCAACAGGCCAGCGAACGCGCCGTGTGGGCGGCCTACATGCTGGGTCGCCTGCACGCCATCGAGGGCAGGCGCGAGCAGGCCGTCGCCAGCTTCACCAAGGCGCGCGCACTGGCGGTGGCCGGCGCTGCTGATCCCATGGGACTGGCCGTGGCCAGCTATGGTGAGCAGGCGCGGCTGATGCTGGTGGGGGAGGCGGGATCGTGCAACTGGTCCGATTTCAACGAGGGCCGCGATTGCGGCCAGAGCATCGCCCCGGCGGACTTCAAGCAAGCCATCCATCTCTACGCCGAGCAGGCCGCGCGCGGATCGGCCAGTGCGCAATCGTCGCTGGAAGCGCTGGCTGCGTGGAGCCTGGGCAATGCTGACAGAAGCGCAGCGCTCATCGATGACGCAGTGGCGCAGAGGCTGCTGGTGGCCTATGCCCTGGCGCGCCTGGGGGATGTCGGCGAGGGGCCTCAGGCCGGCGGCTACGACTACGATCCCACTGCGCCCACCAGCGGTTCTTCCGGGTACGCCGATGCGGCGCGCAGCGATACGCTCAAACCTAGCCCTATCCTGGTGAACCTGGTCGATGCGCTCAAGCGGCGCGGGCTGGAAAAGATCGACGGCGCTGATCGTGTGGCCGCACTGGCCTATCGCACCGGTCGCTATGAACTGGCGGCGTCGCTGGCGGGCCGTCAGGAAACGGCGCTGGCCTGGTGGGTGCGCGCCAAGCTGGCGCTGCGCCGGGGCGATAACGAGGCCGCCGTGCAAGCCTATGCCCGCGCCGTGCAGGCCTTCCCGCGCAGCGACGCCAGCCTGGAGCCGGGCAACGCCAATCTGCTCATGGGCGAACAGGGTGTGCTGACGCTCTCGCGCGGCCAGTACGTGGAGGCGCTGGCGCAGTTCCATCGCGCCGCCAGCGAGAGTGCGCGGCAGTCGGGCAATGGCTACTACGGCATGTATGGCGGTTACTACAATGACCTGGCCTATGTGGCCGAGCGCGTGCTCACGGTCGATGAACTGAAGACCTACGTGGACGCCCATGCACCCGCGTCTCCCATGCCCGCGCCCGAAGCCGTGGCCAAGGCGGCCCAGCAGCAGCAAGGCCGGCAGTCGCGGCGCTGGGCTGCGGTGGGCCTGTCGGCCATCACGGTGGAAGACAACCTGCGTCAGTTGCTGGCGCGGCGGCTGGTGCGCGAGGGCAGGGTGGAGGACGCGCTGGCCTACTTCCCGGATGAGCGCGACGAGCGCTTCGTGCAGAGCAGCTATGACGCCGAGGGCCGCGAAACCCCGGACGCCTGGCGCTTGCGCGCCAAGGCCCGCGGCTATGGCCGGGCGCTGGAGCGCGGCCAGCATGCCTGGCGCGCCAACAGCCGCGCCCAGGGCTGGTATGAAGCGGCCTTGATCGCGCGGCGCCAGGGCATGGAAATCATGGGTTACGAACAGGGACCGGATTTCGCCGTCTATGGCGGCAGCTATCCCGGCGGTGCCGGACGGGGCATGGGCATGTATGCAGACGAATCAAGACCCGTCCCGGACAACCCGCAAGCCCGCGCCCAGGCCGATCTGCCGGGACCCCTGGTGACGGACGGCGAGCGCCAGCGCTATGCCGCCAGCGAGGCCAAGCCCTACAAGCGCTTCCACTACCGTGACGTGGCGGCGGACTACGCCATGAAGGCGGCCGACGCCTTGCCGCCGCGTTCGCAGGCCTTTGCGGCGGTGCTGTGCCAGGGGGTGAATTTTGTCTACTACGATCAGCCGCGCGCGGAGCAACTTTATCGGCGCTACGTGAAGGAGGGGGCGGCAGTGCCGTTTTCGGCGGACTTCGGGCAGAACTGCGTGGAGCCCGATTTTGCCGCCGCAGCGCGTTTCCCGTATGTCCAGGCGTGGCGCGGCGCGCGGGGCTGGGTGGCGCGGCATCGCGCCGTCAGTGCAGCGCTTCTGCTGGCAGCGGTGGTGGGAGGTGGATTCGGCGTGGCGCAGTGGCGCCGCCGCCGACGTGTGAACAAGACTAGTTGACCAGCTCGCGCTTCAGTTCGGAAATCAGTGCGGGATGGAGCGGGCCGCCGCAGAGGAAGGCCGGCCACTGTCCCTTGACCAGGTCCATCTCGCGTTCGTCACGGCATAGCAGGATCACCGGCACGTCGGCCAGCTGCTTCTGCGCCTTGAGGTAATGGGCCAGCCGCAGGCCGCTCATGCCTTCCATGGCCAACTGGGCCAGCACCACGTCGGGCCGGTCCAAGGCGATGTGCTCGATGGCGTCGCTGCCGTTGCTGGCGATCTGGATGTCGATGTCGTTGATGGCCAGCCACTCGGTGAGGGCGCGGCTGACTTCGGGCTGGGCGGTGGCAATCAGGGCGGTCTTGTGCATGATGGACTCTCTGCAAGTCATAGGACAAGCTCATCATGCACCGGCGGCAACATGGCCGCCATCGGGGTTTTCCTGAGCCTGCCTACGCCATGCTGCGCATGGCTTCGCAGCCTTCGGCGCAGCGCGTCATGTCCGCCGGCATGCTCAGGTATTGACGATCTCCCCGCCATTGGGATGCAGCACCTGCCCGGTCATGTAGGACGCGCCCTCGGTGGCCAGGAAGACATAGGCCGGCGCCACCTCATCGGGTTGTCCCGGGCGGCCCAGCGGCACGTTCTTGCCGAAGCTGGCGACTTCTTCGGCGCTGAAGCTGGCTGGGATCAGCGGCGTCCAGATCGGCCCGGGCGCCACTGCATTGACGTGGATGCCCGCCGAGGCCAACTGCTGCGACAGCGAACGCGTGAAGGCGACAATGGCGCCCTTGGTGGCGGCATAGTCGACCAGATGCTTGCTGCCGCGATAGGCCGTCACCGAGGTGGTGTTGATGATGCGCGCGCCGCGCGTGAGGAAGGGCATGGCTTCCTTGACCATGTAGAACATCGAGAAGATGTTGGTGCGGAAGGTGTGTTCCAGCTGCGCCTGGGAAATCTCCTCGATGCTCTGGGCGGGGTACTGCTGGGCCGCATTGTTGACCAGCACATCCAGTCGCCCATAGGCATCCATCACGGCGCGCACGGCGCTGCGGCAGAACTCGGGCGAACCGACATCGCCGGGCAGCAGCAGGCAAGGGGAGTCCAGGGCCTGCACATCCTTCTGGGTCTGGCGCGCATCCTCTTCTTCATCCAGATAGACGATCGCCAGGCGCGCCCCTTCACGAGCGTAGGCCAGCGCCACGGCGCGGCCGATGCCGCTGTCGCCGCCGGTGATCAAGGCCACCTTGCCCGCCAGGCGCCGCCCTGGCTCGCCGGCCGGGGCGCTGTGCGGGCGCGGCTCCATCTGTTGCTCGCTGCCGGGCTGGTGGGATTGGTGCTGGGCTGGAAGGGCGTCGATTTCGGTTTTGCTCATGCTGTCCTCCATGTAGTGATCGTTCATGGTAGGAGCGGCGCGCGCCGGGGTCTGTAGTCCCGCACCCTGATGTGGGCGCAGTGGCTCACTGACGATGATGACGGAGAGGCTGAAGATGAGCCGGTGTGGTTGATCGGGCCTGAAAAGAAGACGGCCCACCGAGGTGGGCCGCGTTCCATATCATCTGTCCTGTGGGGGCGGCTGACGCCCGCGTGTCCACAAGCTCACCGAAAAATGGTAGCACACACACCTGCTGCTGGCGGCGTTGAATGAGACTGTGCGTCTCGTCTATCGTCCAGCTTTGTCGCTCAACAGCGTCACATTGCTGTCACAGGAATGAAATATGATCCGCCCTCTATCCAAAAATCACGACGCGGGCGAGCACTGTGGAAAGTCATTTCAGCCTGACTCCGGCGACAGGGAGCAAGTTGTTCCAACCGACAGCGGGGGCGCTGGCGGTGCAGGTGCCGGTCGTCCAGTTCGATCAGAACAATGCCGCTGTGCTGGAGATCTTCGACCAGCACAAGGAACTGGTCAGCCTGCCCGTGGTGGAACAGCAGCGTCCCATCGGGCTCATCAGTCGACATATCTTCATGTCGCAGATGTCCAAGCCCTACCATCGTGAACTCTATGAACGCAAGAGCTGCATCGCCTTCATGGACAAGGACCCCCTCATCGTCGACGCCGACACGCCCATCGAAACCCTGGGCGCGCTGGCCGTGGCCTCGGGCGACAAGACCCTGGCCGACGGTTTCATGATCGTCGAGCAGGGCCAGCTCAATGGGCTGGGCTCAGGCCTGGCCCTCATGCGCGAGCTGGTGGACCTGCAGGTGGAAAAGAATCGCCAGGTCATGCAGAGCATCGACTACGCCAGCGTGATCCAGCGCGCCATGCTCAGCGCCTCGCGCGCGGCCATGGGGGCGGCGCTGGAGGATGCCTGCCTGATCTGGGAGCCGCGTGACGTGGTCGGCGGCGATTTTTACCATTTCGAACAGCATGCGCAGGGCTGGTTCGCCGCCGTGGCCGATTGCACCGGTCATGGCGTGCCGGGTGCGTTCCTGACCCTGATCGCCTCCTCGGCGCTCAAGCAGGCGCTGGAGCTGCACGGCCCGCGCGATCCCGCGCGCCTGATGCAGGAAGTCAACCGCAGCATGAAACGCGTGCTGGGCCAGCATGGCGCGCAGGACAAGCCCTCGGAATCGGATGACGGCATGGACGCCTGTTTCTTCTGGTTCGACAGCGCCAGCCGCACGCTGACCTGCTCCAACGCCAAGATGGCCCTGTTCCTGCTGCCCGCAGCAGACGAGCAGGTGCAGACGGTCGACGGCAAGCGTGTCGGGCTGGGCTATGTCGATACGCCCGAGGACATGCAATGGAGCAACCATTGTCTGCCCGTGGCCGATGGCGACATGGTGTTCGTCTGCACCGATGGCATCATCGACCAGATCGGCGGCCCCAAGCACATCGCGTTTGGCAAGCAGAGGCTGCGCCGCACGCTGCTGGAATACCGCCGCCTGCCGCTGACCGAACTGGGCCGCACGCTCATGGATGTGCATCGCGACTACCAGGGCGCGCAGCGCCGCCGCGACGATATCAGCTTCTTCGGCGCCCGCATCGGCGGCGCCTTCTCCAGCCAGCATGAGGTACAGGCATGAACGGCATCCAGCAAGAGTGGACAGAACTGCACAGCTACGTAGCCCGGCGCGACATCATTTTTTACTATGTCGGCTATTTTTCCCAGACCATCATCGCCGCCATGGCCGAGGCCGTGAAGCTGCGCGCCGAGCACACTGGCGCAGTGGGTCAGACACGGCGCAAGCTGTTTTCCTCCTTCATCGAGATGGCGCAGAACATCGTCCATTATTCGGCCGACCTGCACGCGAAGGAAGGCAAGGTCACCGAGCCATCCATGCGCCACGGCGCGGTCTTCATCACCCAGACCGACGAACACTACTACCTGCACTGCGCCAACCCGGTCGATGCCGACATGGCCGAGAAGCTGCGCGCCAAGCTGGAGCATCTGCGTTCGCTGACCAATGAAGAGATCAAGTCGGCCTACAAGGAAATGCTGCGTGCCGAGACGCCCGTCGACAGCAAGGGCGCGGGCCTGGGTTTCCTGACGGTGGCGCGTGACGCCAGCGCGCCGCTGGACTTCGAATTCTCCGCCCCCCAGTCTGATGGCGCACAGACCTTCTACCTGCGGGCCACCATCTGAGGCAGCCTGCGCGACGGCCCAGCCTATTCCGGACACGACATCATGGACAATCTTTTCATCGCTGCCAGCGCCAGTTCACCCGAGGTGGATTTCCGCTTCGAGCAGCGCCAGCTTTCACTCAAGGGCGAATCCTATCCCGAGAATGCGGCCCAGTTCTGGGGCGAGATCATCGCCACGCTGCGCCGTTTCCTGGCCGATGACAGCGCCGACGCGCCGCTTACCGTCAATGTGGCGCTGGCCTACTTCAACAGTTCCAGCACCAAGATGCTGTTTTCCCTCTTCGACGCTCTCAACGAGAAGGCCGAGGCGGGCACCGAAGTGATCCTCAACTGGTACCACGACGAGGATGACGACACCATCTTCGAATTCGGCCAGGAACTGCAGGAAGATTTTCCTGCCCTGGTGTTCCACGATCACGCGGTATCGAACGGATGAGCAAGGTCGATCTCTTCGAACAGGAAGCACTGGCCCTGCAACGCGCCAACGACGTGCTGGCCATGGCTGAGCCGGATCCGAGCGCCTACCGCACGGCGCTGCAGGAACTGGTGCAGCACTACGGCCAGCTGATGCGCCAGAGCCGCCGTCTCATTTCGCGCAGCGACCGTACCGAGCGCGAGCTCAACCAGCTCAATGCGCGCTTGCAGCAACTGAGCGACGAGCTTGATTACAAGGCGCGTCATGACAATCTCACCGGCGCGCTCAATCGCGGCGCGGTGTTCGAGCGTGCACACCAGGTATTGCAGAAATCGGCGATGTCGCTGGTGGTGCTGGACATCGATTTCTTCAAGCGCATCAATGATGAATTTGGCCATCCCACCGGCGACGCGGTGATCCGCGAGCTGGTCGCCCGGTTGCGGACCACGCTGGATGACGTGGGCGTGATCGGGCGGGTCGGCGGCGAAGAGTTCACCATCCTGTTGCCCGGCATGGCGCTGGAGCCAGCGGTGGTGCTGGCCGGAAGGATAAGGCAGGCCATCGCCGGCGAGCGCTTCGGCTGCCTGCCGGCGCGGCCGGTGACCTCCAGCTTTGGCGTGGCCTGGGCCACCGCCGGCAGCGATTTCGAACAGGCCTATGCGCGCGCTGACCAGGCCCTGTATCAGGCCAAGCGCAGCGGGCGCAATCGGGTGGAGTCGGAGGAAACCGTCACCGGCTGACACGCCGGGACGGCAGAAGGATGGCCAGTGCAGCCAGGTCGAGCAGTACGGCCGGCACGGCGTTTAATAGCGCGTCATCGCCGCCACCAGTTCGGCCAGCGAACCAGCGTACATCTTGCGCATGACCTGCTGCCGATGCGCCTTCACGGTGCGTTCCGAGGTGCCCAGTTCAGCGGCGATCTGTTTGTTCAATCTCCCCTTGACCAGCAACATCAGCACTTCGCGCTCGCGCCGCGTCAGCGTCGCCAGGCGGGCCTGGTGCACCCGGCGCTGCTGCTGATGCGGGGCGCTTTCATCGTAGGGCATGAGCGCTTCGCGAAAGGCCGCCACCAGTTGCTGCGCGACTTCAGGTTCTTCATGTGCGCTGCTTTGCCCTAGCGGCGCCGCACCCGGCTGGCTGCCCGTGATGACGATGAGGGGAATGCCCTCTTTCTTTTCATCGAGCAGGCTGCGCAATTGCGGCGCATCCATGTTCTTCATGTTCACTGCCAGCACCAGCCCACCCGGTCCGGTGGCATTGGCATGTTCCAAAAACTGGTCGGCCGAGCGATGATGCGCGACGTGGAAACCAGCTTCTTCCAGAAGGCGCCCCAGCGGGCCGCCCAGGCTATCGTCGCCGCCGACAATATGGGCGAGATGTGCATTCGTCATGTGCTATTCCTTGACTAGACAATACATTCGAAGAGGGAGGCCTCATCCGCTAAGGCGAACCGGAGTTGCCTTTGCTCCGGCTAGGCGGAACATGCGGAAAGGCGGAATGAAGTGTCGCCGTGTCGTCGAAAATAGTCGATTGGTTAAGTAAATAACGCATGAAATCTCGAATGACTTCCAACTTTACCTAGAATAAATTCGATAAATGCGGCAAGACCGCCCCTGGGAACATGACCGTCGGGGCAGAAGGAGAAGAGGCGAGCAGAAGGGGAAGATCGGAGAGCAAAAGGGAAAGACGGGGGGCAGAAGGAAAAGACTGGGGATCAAAAGAAAAAGACGGGGGCAAAAGGGAAAGACCGGGGAGCAGAAGGGGAAGGACGGCCGCAAGAGTCAGTGCGGCCGTAAAGGGCAGGGAGGATGCGGCTCAGGCCGCATCAATGAGCAGCGGCAGGGTGTCGCCAAACACCTGCGCCCGGCCATTGGCCTTGGCGGCGTACAGGTTCTTGTCGGCCAGGGCCAAGAGGGCAACCGGGCTGGCGTTGTAATCGGCTGCAATCATGGTGGCCACGCCTATGCTCAGGCTCACCCACGCCGAAGCTTCCGAGCGGGCATGCGGCAGTTGCAGGCGGGCGACCGAATGGCAGACCTCCTGGGCCTGCTTGAGGGCCTGTTCGCGGCCCGTCATGGGCAGGATGCAGGCAAACTCTTCGCCGCCATAGCGCGCCACGCAGTCATAGCTGCGATGGAAATTGGCACGGATGGTGTGCGCCACTTCGGCCAGGCAGTGGTCGCCGGCCTGGTGGCCATAGTAGTCGTTGTATTTCTTGAAATGATCGATATCGATCAGCAGCAAGGACATGGGCTGGCCGGAGCGCTTGCACAGCTCCCACTTCTCGGTCAGCTCGCTGTCGAACTTGCGGCGGTTGAACAGGCCCGTGAGCGAGTCGGTCACGGCGATATTGAGGTAGAAATCCGACTGCAGTTTCAGCGTCACGTGGGTCAGCACGCGCGCCTTGAGCACGGTGCCGTTGATGGGTTTGCTGATGAAGTCCACGCCGCCCACCTCGAAGGCCTTGACCTCGTCTTCCTCGCTATTGAGCCCGGTCAGGAAGATCACGGGAATGCCCAGCGTGAGGGTGCTCTGCTTGAGCCGTGCGCAGGTGTCGTAGCCGTTCAGGCCGGGCATGTTGACATCCATCAGGATCAGGTCCGGCATCACCTTCTCGCTGAGCTCGATGGCCTGCAGGCCGCTGGTGGCCATGAAGACCTCATAGTCTCCCTTGAGCAGTGCGTTGACCAGGCGGATGTTGATGGGCTGGTCGTCGCACAGCAGGATCCTGGGGCGGTTGCCGCGCAGGGTGGAAAGTTCTTCCAGTATCCGTTTCAAGTTGCATCTCCAAAGTGGTGATCGAGACAGGCCAGTGCGGCCGCGAAATCCAGTTTCTCGATCAGCCTGTTCAGTTGCCGGTAGGGCTCCTGCTGCGTCAGCCCGTGCCGCTTGCCGAGGGTTTCGATCAGGTCGAGCGCCTCCAGATTGCTGGACAATAGCAACTCGCGCAGGCGCTGCCTATCAGGAAAATCGGAAGCGGCGATTGCCGCAGTCGCCGGCGCGGCACTAATGGCCGGCGGGTACAGCGCCTGCATGATCAGTTGTTGTCGCACCAGCATGGCGTCCTGCTGGCAGGCTTGCATGTCTGCGCGGCAGCGCTGCAGCAAGGCCAGGTCTGGCGTCTGCTCGGCAATGGCGTGGTGGCAGCGCTGCTCCAGCGCGCCGAAGTAGCCCGCCAGGCCGCGCGCGCCGATGGTGGCGGTCACGCCGCGCAGGGTGTGGCTGGCCTGGGCCAGCGCTGCCATCGCTTCCTTGGCCTGCTCCGGGGACATGGTCAGCGCGGCGCGGTAGTGCGCCAAGAGCCGCTCCAGCTCGGGACCGGCGGCATCCAGGATGGTGCGGTAGATATCGCTGGCCTGCTGGAAGCGGCGCAGGATGGAAGGATAGTCTTCGACGCTGAGGCGGTCGTCGGCCATGTCCTGCGGCGCTGCGCCCTGGAATGCGGTTTCGGGGGCCGGACCTTCATGGTGCAGATGGGCCAGCAGCGTCGGGATCAGGGTGTCGATGTCGATCGGCTTGGCAATGTGGCCGGTCATGCCGGCCTCGATGCAGCGTTGCTTGTCTTCGGGTGAGGCATTGGCGGTCATGGCCAGGATCGGCAGGCCGCGCAGTTCATACTGGCCACGGATGCGGTGGGTTGCCTCGACGCCGTCCATGTCGGGCATCTGCAGGTCCATCAGCACCAGGTCGAAGTGGCGCGCCGGATCGCAGGCCATGGCCACGCCCATGCTGCCATTGTCGGCGCAACTGACCTGCGCGCCCGCCAGCGCCAGCAGTTCGCTGGCGACCTGGCGGTTCACGGGATTGTCTTCCACCAGCAGGATCTGCACGCCCTGCAGGCGCTGCTCATCTGGCCCGGCTATCCCGGCTATCCCGGCTTCAGCAGGGCGGACATGGGCGTGGTGGTGGGGCGGGTGCTGCGGCTGCGGCTGCGCTCGGGCAGCGGCGGGCTGGCCCAGCGGGGTATCGTCGTCGATCGGCAATTGCAGGTCGAACCAGAAGCGGCTGCCGCGGCCCGGCTCGCTGCTGACCTGCAACTGGCCCCCCATGAGGCCGACCAGATGCTTGCTGATGGCCAGCCCCAGCCCGGTGCCGCCGTAGCGCCGGGTGGTGGAGGCTTCGGCCTGGGTGAAGGCGTCGAAGATGTCGGCGAGGCGGTCGGCGGCGATGCCGATGCCGGTGTCGGTGACTTCCACCCGCAACGCCACGGCAGGTGCGGGCAACGGCTCCAGGCGGGCAAAGCGCACGTCGATGCGGCCCTGGTGGGTGAACTTGAGAGCATTGCCAGCCAGGTTCACCAGCACCTGCTGCAAACGATGGACGTCGCCCACCAGGCGGCGCGGCAATTGCGGGTCGAGCGTGATGTGCAGGCTCACGCCCGGCTGCGGCGCACTGCCGGCCAGCACGGCGGCCAGGTCGTGGCCGAAGTGCTCCAGCTCGAAAGCCTGCAGGTCCAGCTGCAACTGCTGCGCATCCATCTTGGAAAAGTCCAGCAAGTCATTGAGCAGGTTCAGCAAGGACCTGGCCGAGATCGCGGCCTTGTCCAGGTAGTCCTGCTGCACCGGCAGCGGCTGGGTGCGCTGCAGCAGCTGGATCATGCCCAGTACGCCATTCATGGGCGTGCGGATCTCGTGGCTCACGCTGGCCAGGAACAGGCTCTTGGCCGAGTTGGCCTGTTCGGCCTTGAGACGGGCCTCGACCAGGTTGTTCTCGAATTCGATGCGTTGGGTGATGTCCAGATTGATGCAGATCACCCGCAGGGGCCTGCCCGCACCGTCGCGCTGTACGTGGGCGCGTGCCTGCACGTAGCGAATGCTGCCATCGTCGCGCACCACGCGAAACACCGGTTCATGTTCGCCATCGACGGCGAGGCCAGCCTGCACGGTTTTTTCGACATAATCCACGTCGTCCGGGTGAATCCGTCGGCGCCACTCGGCATAGGTGCTTACCCGCGGCGCACCGCCGCGATCGCCGATGCCATAGATTTCGGCGACCTGGGGGTTGTATTCCAGCATGTCGCTGTCCTTTTCCCACACCCATACGCCCAGCTTGGCCACTTCGGCGGCCAGCACCAACTGGTCGCGCGCAGCTGCCAGGGCGGAGGCCTGCTGGCGTTGCAGGCTCACGTCCAGGGCGATGTAGAGATAGCCCAGGTGGCGCTGGCGATGGTCGTATATCGAGGTCTGCTGGCGCGCCACGGGCAGGGTCGCGCCGTCATGGCGACGGTAGGGCAACTCGGTATGGCTGTCCTGGCCCGGGACTGCGGCTTCGGGCCGGGACGAGAAATGCGCTTCCCTGAGCTTGCCCACCACGTCCGCGGCGCGGTAGCCCAGCATCTGCTCGGCGCCGCTGTTGAACAGCGTCACCAGACCCTCTGTATCGGTGGCGATGATGGCCACGCCCTTGGCCGAACTGAGCACGTTGTTGAGCAGGGTGTTGGCGTCCTGCACCTGGTCCAGGAGCGACTGGTTCTGCGCCAGCGCCTCCGAGAGCTGGTTGCGGTTGTGGGTGATCTCGGTGACGTCATGGGCCACGACATAGAAACCGGTCACCTCATCCTCGTCGCCGATCTCGGGAATGTAGGTCATGAGCATGTGCCTGGAGCCCAGCAGCGGATCATCGAAGGTGCACTCGAAGATCTGCTGCTGGCCAGCCAGTACGCCCTTGATATGCGGCAGCGCCTTCTCGAACAGTGCCGGGCCCACCAGAGTGGGCATGTAGACCCCGTTGAGCTGACCGGCGCTGCGATGGAAGGCGCGCTCGTAGGCGGCGTTGGCGAAGTGGTTGATCAGGTGGCGGTCCCAGTAGGCCACCAGCGAAGGCATGACGTTGAGCACTGTCTGCAACATGGTCTTGGCCTGATGCACGGCCTGGGTGCGCTGCTGCACCGTCCATTCCAGTTCTTCGTTGATGCCCTGCAATTGGCGCTCGATGTTCTTTTCATGGGTGATGTCGCGCAGCATGAAGGCCTTGCCCACCGCGCGGCCGGCCCGGTCATGCAGCGCGAACACCTGCGCCGAGGCGTAGCGCACCGGCGCACCTTGCAGGCTGACGATATGGGGCGTGGCCTGGGTGCTAGCGTCGGACGCTGCACGCGCGTCCAGTTCGCGCAGGTCGGGGTGCTGCGCCAGGGGCGTGTAGAGCGCCTGCGCCGGGCTGGATTGCAGATAGTCGGCCGCGCCGCGGTTCCAGGAACTGATGCGGCCCTGGGCATCGGTGGTGACGATGGCGTCGGGGGAGCTGTCCACCACGGCGGCCAGCAGCGCCTGGGCTTGCTGCAGCTTTTCTTCGCGGCTGGAATAGATCTGGTAGGTCAGCGCAATGACCAGCGCCAGGACCAGCAGGCTGCCCCAGGAGAGCAGCATGGCGCGGTCGCTGACGAACTGGTGCGTCTGGCGGTATTGCGGCGAGGGACGCAGTTGCAGCTTCCAGGCCCGGCCATACAGCGAGAGGCCCGAATCCAGCCCGCTGTCGTGGGACAGCGCATCGAAACCAGCACTGCGGAACAGTTCGACGGCGTCCTCGTCCGAGGCCACGTCTTCGATCAGCACTTCCAGCGCGTGCGTCTGCCAGCGCCGGCTCAGTTCGGAAATGATGTCGTGCACTGACAACGGCGCATAAGCCCAGCCGATGATCTTCTCTTGACGCTCGTACATGGTCGGCGGCGTGACCGAGCCGGCATAGATGGGTAGCAAGAACAGATAGGCATTGGCCGATGCCTGGTCTTTCTGCACCAGCCGGATGGGATCGGTCAATTCGGCCCGGCCCGTCAGCATGGCGTGGTCGGCGGCGGAACGGCGCGCCTGCGAAGAGGCGATGTCCAGTCCCAACGCCTTGCGGTTGCTTTCCATGGGCTCGACGTATTCGATCACATACAGCTCGCCCCGATTCTCGGAGAGCTGGGTGATGGCCGGAAACAGCATGCGCCCCTGGCGCACCTGCTGCTCATAGGCGGCGCGCGCGGACAGGGGAACATGGCGGATGAAGCCGAAGCCGCCAGCCCAGGGGAATTCCGTGGCCAGGTCGCGGCTGTCCATGTAGCGCAACAGGCGCTCCCGCGTCAGAGCCTGTTCACCGATGGCCAGGATGGCCCCGCGCTCGCCGCGCAGGCCGTGTTCGTAGCGGCGCAGCAGGGATTGGATGTCGTCGCTGACCCAGCGGCTGTCCATGGCCAGGCTGTCATGCAGTTCGCGCTCGTTCAGGTAGCGTACGATGGCCGTGCCGATGAGCATGGACAGCAATGTGACGAGCAGGAAGACGATGGTGTTGCGGGTGACTCTGGTCATGATTGACGGGTATCTGTTCGGTCTGGGTTTTCTCATGCGTTCGCGTACCCCCAACGCGAGGATGGCCCTGCGGCCATGGGATGCGGCCACCAGCGCCGGCGGATCATCAGGGTATTCCCGAGCCTGTGCCTGGTAGCCAGGCCCGGGATTGCTGCGCACCTGGCTCAGTGCAAGACAATCCTCGCCTTGAGCGGCATTTCATCGAGCTGCTCGAAGCGCCGCAGCCGCGCCAGCAGCGCGTCGTCGAGCACGTGGTCCTTGTTGAGCAGCAATACGCCGGACTTGGTGCGCAGGTCTTCGGCCAGCTTCATGCCCACCCGCAGTTCCTGCGGGGCCAGCAGGCGGGTCTGCTGTTCCAGGGCCATCTGTTGCTCTTCCATCATGGCTATGAAGCTCTCCACAACCAGCGGGTCGTAGCGATGGCCGGCGTGCGCGCGCAGCATGGATAGGGCCTTTTCCGGCGAGGCATTGAGGCTGGTGATGCCGCCATTGCACAGGCCTTCGAAATCGCGCACCACCGCCACGATGCGCGCACCCAGCGGGATGGCGTCCCCCGACAGGCTTTCCGGCACACCGCGGCCGTCATAGCGCTCGTGCTGGTGGCGGATGATTTCGCTCGACTCCGCCAGGCTGGGGATGGGGGTCAGGAGCATCTGCCCCCTGACCGGGTGCCACAGGAAGCGCTGCACTTCATCGCTGTTCATCTTTTCGATGGGCTTGCGCACCAGTTCGTCGGGCAGCTCCAGCTTGCCGATGCCGTGCAGCATGCCGGCCATCATGGTGTCGCGCGCATGGTGCGTGGTCATGCCCATGCGCAGCGCCAGCTGTTCGCACCAGCGCGCCACCCGGCCGGACTGGCCCGTGGCCAGCCCGGCGCGCAGCTCGCTGATGTCGGAAAACACGCGCAGCATGGAGAGGAAGGACTTCTGCTCTTCTTCCTGCGCGCTCTCCAGGAACATCACGGTCTGGCGCAACTCCTCGGTGCGGGATTGCACCTGGCGTTCCAGCTGGCGGTTGAAGTCGGCCAGTTGCAGGTTCTGCTCGCGGACCTTGCGTTCCAGCGCCATCTTCTGCTTGCGCAGCTGCTGTTCTTCCAGGGCGTGGGCGACGATGAGCAGCAACTCGCGGTCATCCCAGGGCTTGGAGAGATAGTGGTTGATGCCGCCATCGTTGATGGCCGAGATGGTGCTGCCGATCTCGGAGTAGCCCGTCAGCAGGATGCGCATGGTGGACGGCCATTGCTGGCGCACCTTGGCCAGGAACTGGGCGCCGTTCATGCCGGGCATGCGCATGTCGGAGATCACCAGGTCGACCTCGCTGGCGGCCATCAGCTCCAGGGCCGCTTCGGCGCTGGTGGCCATGATCAGGCGGTAGCCCTGGGGCCGGAAGGTACGCTTCAAGGCCGAGAGGATGCTCTGTTCATCGTCCACCAGCAGCACGCAGGGCGGCGGCAGGGCAAAGGGATCGGCCTGTTGCAGGGTGTCGATTTCGTCACTGTGGATGGCACTCATGATGCTTCTCCTGTGGTTTCCATGGCGCTGGATTGCGCCAGGACGCTGGCTGGATCGATGGGCAACTCGATCGTGAAGGTGGTCCCGCAGCCTGGTGCGCTGCTGACTCTGATGTCACCGCCATGCTTCTTGACGATGCCGTAGGACAGCGACAGGCCCAGGCCGGTCCCGCTGCCCACGGGCTTGGTGGTGAAGAAGGGTTCGAAGATGCGATTGAGGTTTTCTGGCGCGATGCCATGGCCCGTATCACTGATGCTCACGCTGACCTTGTCCCCTTCGCGCGCGGTGCAGATGGTGACGGTGCCGCGTTCGCTGATGGCCTGGGCGGCGTTGACCAGCAGGTTCATGAAGACCTGGTTCAGTTCCGAGGCCAGGCACTTGATCAGGGGCAGGTCGCCATATTGCTTGACGATGCTGACCTTGTACTTCAGCTCGTTATTGGCAATGTTGAGGGTGCTGTCCAGGCCGCGATGCAGGTCCGTCATCTGCCAGTTGCTCTCGCCGATGCGCGAGAAGTCCTTGAGCGACTGCACGATATTGCGCACCCGTTGCAGCCCTTCATTGGATTCGGCCAGCAGCTCGGTCACGTCTTCGCTCAGGAAGACCAGGTCGGCGCGCTGTTCGAAACTGCGCAACTGTTCCTGGGCCATGGCCGCGGGCAGCGCGCCACCCTGCAGACACTGGTGCAGTTGGATGCCTTCCAGCAGCGTGGCCACGTAGTTGCCCAGGGTATTGAGGTTGGCGCTGACGAAGCCGATCGGATTGTTGATCTCGTGGGCCACGCCCGCAGCCAGCTGGCCGATGGAGGCCAGCTTTTCGGATTGCATCAGCTGCGCCTGCGCCATCTTCAGTTGTTCGATCAGCTTGCGCTGTTCTTCGGCCTGGCGTTGCAGGGTGTCTTCCATTTCCTTGCGGCCGGTGATGTCGGTCATCAGGCCGATCACCTCCTGGGGCGTGCCGTCAGGATCGCGGATCAGGCGCAGCGTATCGTGCATCCACAGGTAGCTGCCATCGCTGGTGCGGAAACGGTATTCATAGATCCTCTGGTCTTCCACGAAGAGCATGGCCAGGCTCGAGAAGATCTGCGCCGTGTCGTCGGGATGGATATGGTTGAACCAGAAGTTGGGATCATCGAGCATCTCCGACGGTTCGTAGCCCAGCACCCGCGAGGCGTTCTCGCTCACAAAGGTCAGCCGGAAGTCGCCCGAAGGCACGCTGCTGTAGATGATGGCCGGGGTATTGCCGATGATGTGGCGGTAACGGGCATTGGCCTTGATCAGCGCGCAGAAGTCGGGCGCCTCTTGCCTGGCTGCGGGCAGAGGACAGACTGGACTGACCTCGAATACGTCGCAATGTCCCATGATCGCTTCCCCTTGCTCTCTCGCTGACGGCTACGTTGGCCTTGCTTGGCTCATCCTCCCTATGGAAACCTTGAGCACTGGAATCATTAAAACACAAAATAACCAAATAAACCAAAAAAATGATTCCGCATGGATATAAATAGTTAATTCGTTGCGCCAGTCCAACTTGTTCTTGCATGGATGGCATCTCGCAAACTCCGCCTGGGAAGCGGATTTTCGTCTTTTTGACAGGATCAACGTGGCGTTTCGCCGGTCGTTCCGGGTCCGCGCGAGGCCATGGGGGATGGCTGTATAAATGTTTAAATTGATTTATTTGTTTGTGGCGGGTCTAATGATGAGTATCTGGCGAACCCATTCGCCTTGAACCTGCCCGTCCTGCGACCGTTCCGGTCGCCATCGGCAGCCATCGGAGGACGGGGTGAGCAACAAGAACGGGAGCGTGGCATGGACCATCGTTGCCACGGCCGTGGCGGCGGCGCTGGATGTCGCCCAGGGATGGCTGTTCTCCCTGCCCCTGCCGGTCGAGGAGTTCGTCGCGTGCTATTGCGCCGCGCTGGCCGATTATGGCAGCGGGCCGGAAATCATCCGCGGACCGCAGCCGGTATCGGCTGACAGCCCGGCAGAACTGGACGCCTGAGTCCCTTCAGCCACCGCAGCCACCTCAGCGCCCGCTGCTGCGTGTTCTTCCTGCTGGCGCAAGGCCAGCGCCAGTTCCTGATCCATCGCCGACATGTGGCGGATGAGCATGTGCGGGATCATCCCCATGACAATGTCGGCCAGCGGCGCATTGCCTTCTTCCAGGTAGGGACGCAGCCGGTGCAGCAGCGCCAGCAGTTCGGCATGGTCGCGCCGGTGCGCCTTGAGCGTGGGATAGTCGATCTCGTCCATCATCAGCTCTTCCTGTCGGAATCCTTCTTCAATCTCATCCACCAGCGCCCCATAGGCTGCGCCGAAGCGCTCCTGCGGCACCAGCATCAGCGCAGCCACGCCATCGAGCACGTGACGGTGTTCGGCATCCATGGCCGCCAGCAAGGCGGGAATACGGGGGGAAAGGTCGGCCTCTGACATGGTCTGGCTCCCGGAACAGGATGCGACCGCAACGCCGGTCGCCGGCGGAGACGCTCAGGAGGATGACCCGGCGCCTGGGCCGGGTGAAGGAACGTTCACTTCTGATTCTAGAAGCTTGAATTCGAAGGGGTTTGAGATAGCGCAAGCCAGTCAGCATTCCTTCATCCCGCGCGACCACGATAACGACAACTACAACGACAACGCCGCCAGCGAACTGGCGGCGTCGGGGCGGCCGACCGCTTGGTCGGCCCAGCGCTTGTAAAAAGCGCCGTCACTGGCTCTGCAGTAGGGGCTGTCAGGGGGGCAGCACCTGGCGCAGCATTGCTGCCAGTTCCGGCGGGGAAAACTTGGCCACATACCCATTGGCGCCCACCGAACGCACATGGTCTTCATTGGCGGAGCCGGTCAGCGATGAGTGAATCACCACCGGCAGTTGTTTGTATTGATCCGAAGCCTTGATCTTGCGGGTCAGCGTAAAGCCGTCCATCTCGGGCATTTCCAGGTCGGTCAGCACCATGGCCACCTTGTCGGTGAGCGGCTTGCCTTCCTGGGCGGCGGCCTGGGACAGCTGTTGCAGCTTCTTCCAGGCCTGCAGGCCATCGGTTTCCATGATGAAGGGCAGGTTGAGGTCCTTGAGGCATTGCTCGATCAGGGCGCGCGCCATGCGCGAGTCGTCAGCAGCCAGCACGACCGCACCCGGCTTGAGCTTCAGTTCGGCCGTGCCAGGCGGCGGGGCTTGCAGTTGTTCCTTCACCGGCGAGACCAGGTTGAGGATGTGTTCCACATCCAGCACCTGGACCAGCCGTCCGCCGTCGACTTCCGAATCCAGGCGGGCGATGCTGGTGACCAGGCTGCCCGGCGAGTGCGAATCGGCCGGCAGCACCTGGCTCCAGTCCAGGCGCACGATCTCTTCCACTGACTCCACCGCGAAGGCCTGGGTGTGACGGGCGAACTCGGTGATGAGCAGGATGTTGGTGCCGTGGCCGGCCTTGCAACCGGCCACCGCCGGCAGGTCCACCACCGACATCACCTGGCCGCGGATGTTGACCATCCCCATCATTGGCGAGCGCATGCCAGCGGCGGCGGTGATGTCCATCATCGGGACGATCTCGCGGATCTTGAACACGTTGATGCCATAAAGTTCGCCCGGCTTGTCAGTGGAACCGTCGGGCGTGCCCAGGCGGAACAGCAGCAGTTCGAACTTGTTGGTGGAGGTCAGGTTGGTGCGTTCGTCGATTTCTTTTTGGAAGGAGTCCATGGTTTTCTCTCTCTTCAGAATTGTTCCCAGTCGCCCTGCTCGGCGCTGGCGCGGGTGTTGCTGCGGTCGGTGCGGGTCATGACCTTGGTGCGGGCCAGGGCCGGGCGTGCCGGAGTGATATCGCGTTCAGGCTTGGCCGCAGCAGTGGTGCGGCTGGCCACCACCGGGACATGCTGGGCGTCCAGGCGGAAGACGCTGACCGTTTCGCTCAGGCGGCTGGCCTGCTCCTGCAAGGCCTTGGCGGCGGCGGCAGCCTGTTCCACCAGGGCGGCGTTCTGCTGGGTGTTTTCATCCATCTGCACTACGGCGTTGTTGATCTGCTCGATGCCCTGGGTCTGTTCGGCGCCGGCCGCGGTGATCTCGGCCACGATGTCGGAGACGCGCTTGACGCTGGCTACCACCTCATTCATGGTCTGGCCGGCCTCGTCGACCAGCTTGCTGCCGGTATCGACCTTGGCCACCGAGTCGTCGATGAGGGCCTTGATCTCATGGGCCGCCGCAGCGCTGCGCTGGGCCAGGGTGCGCACCTCGGAGGCCACCACGGCGAAGCCGCGTCCCTGTTCGCCGGCCCGGGCCGCTTCCACTGCGGCGTTCAAGGCCAGGATGTTGGTCTGGAAGGCGATGCCGTCGATGACGCCGATGATGTCCACGATCTTGCGTGAGGAATCATTGATGGCGCTCATCGTATCGACCACCTTGCCCACCACTGTGCCGCCGGCCTGGGCCACCTCGGAGGCGTTGACGGCCAACTGGTTGGCCTGGCGGGCGTTGTCGGAGTTCTGGCGCACGGTCGAGGTCAGCTCTTCCATCGCCGAGGCGGTTTCTTCCAGCGCGCCGGCCTGCTGTTCGGTGCGGGAAGACAGGTCCATATTGCCGGTGGCGATTTCGGCCGAGGCGGTGGTGATGGTGTCGGTGCCTTGACGCACTTCCCGCACGATCTTGAGCAGGTTGCCATTCATCTGCCGCAGCGCCTCCAGCAGCTGGCCGGTCTCGTCGCGGTGGGCGGTGGGGATGTCGGCCGTGAGGTCGCCGGCGGCCACTTGACGGGCGATGTCCACGGCATTGGCCAGCGGACGGGCGACCAGTCGGGCGATCCACCAGGACAGGGCCATGGCCAGCACCACGCAAGTGGTCACCAGCGCCAGGATCGCCATGTTGGCTTGACCGTAGATGCGGTCAGCCTCGGCGTCGGAGACGGCGGCGCCCTTGCTGTTGACCTCGCTCAACTCGCCGATCTGCTCCTGCAGCTTGCGGTACACCGGAGTCGAGGTGCTGTTCATCAGGGCGTGCGCGGCCTGTTTCTGATCCTGCTCGAACAGGGCGCTCATGCGCTCGTGGGCGTCCTTGTAGACGGCGATATTGCGTTCGATCTCGGGATACAGCTCTTTTTCCCGAGGTTCGGAGACCAGCTTGCCGTAGCGGGCGACTTCCTTGAGCAGGATGGCCATCTGCTTGTCAGCGCGTTCGCGCGAGGCTTTTTCTTCTTGTTTGTCGGCAGCCAGCAGTTGCTGCATGTCGAAGCTGCGCGAACGGGCCAGCGCCAGGCTGATCTTGGACAGGGCGTCAATACTGGGCAGCCAGTTACGCGCGATGTCGGTGGAGCTCTTGTTGACGGCGGCTAGCTGCAGGCTGGAAAAGCCACCCAGGCCGATGATGAAGACCAGCACCACCAGGAAGGCGGCATTGAGCTTGTGGGCAATTTTTAGATTGTAGAACCAGTTCATGATGATGACTCCCCCTGAGTCTTGCTGAAGGCATTTCTATGCCTGATGGAGTCATCATAATCACATGCGACAAATAAATCAAATAAAACAATTTAATCAGTTGTTTTATTTATTTGTGGAATTTACTTTTTTACGGTTTTTGTAGCCATTTTTCCACAACCTGCATCAGCCCGACCTGGGTGAAGGGCTTGCTCAGGTAGTCGTCCATGCCGGCGTCCAGGCAACGCTGGCGGTCGCCCTCGATGGCGCTGGCGGTGAGGGCGATGATAGGGGTGCGGGGCAATTGGCGCGCTGCTTCGAAGGTACGGACCTCGGCGGTGGCCTGGTAGCCGTCCATGATAGGCATCATGCAGTCCATCAGCACCAGGTCATAGTGGCCGGTGCGGATGGCTTCGACCGCCTGCAAGCCGTTTTCCACTTCCTGCAGGATGCAGCCCTTGCGGGCCAGCAGGATGCGCAACAGTTGCCGGTTGATTTCGGTGTCCTCGGCCATGAGGATGCGTGCTCCCGCCAGCACCGAGGGGGCTGATGCCGCCGGTGTAGCTGGCGGCGCGGGCGTGACCGCTGGCGGCTGGGGAGCGCTGCCGGAGGGGGTGAGCGCGAGCATCCCCGGTTCAGGGGCAGCCGCTGGCGCCTGCGGCGCTGTCGGTGCCACCATGTCGCTGGGTGCGGCCGTGCTGGCTTCGGCACAGCCGATATCGAAACTGAAGCGGGTCGATTCGCCCGGAATGCTCTGGCAGGCAATGGTCCCGCCCATCAGTTCGACCAGGTTCTTGCTGATGGCCAGACCCAGTCCGGTGCCGCCGAAGCGGCGCGAGATCGAGCTGTCGGCCTGGGCGAAGGGGCGGAACAGCTGTTGCAGCGCCTCCGGGGAGATGCCGATGCCGGTGTCGGTGATGGCGAAGAACAGCCGCCAGCGGCTCGGTCCGCGCTCATCCTGGTGCGCCAACATGCTCAGCTGGACTTGACCCGCCTGGGTGAACTTGATGGCGTTGCTGAGCAGATTGCCCAGCACCTGCTTGAGCCGCGCGGGGTCGCCCACCAGAGTCAGGTGGTCCGGGCAGTCCAGGCGCAGGTCGAATTGCACGTCCTTGCGCTGCAGCGAAGGACGGTAGAGGTCCGACAGTTCCTGCACCAGCCGTACTGGGTGGAAGGGCACCAGTTCCAGGTCCAGCTTGCCGGATTCGATCTTGGAGAAATCGAGGATATCGTTGATGATGCGCACCAGCCCGCCGGTAGCGCCATGGATGCTGTCGGCATAGTCGCGCTGCTTGCTGCTCAGGCCCGATTCCATCAACAGTTCGGACAGGCCCAGGATGCCGTTCATGGGCGTACGGATCTCATGGCTGACCATGGCCAGGAAATGCGACTTGGCCTCGTTGGCGTGGTCGGCCTCTTCCTTCAGCCGCGTGGCCAGCAGGGCGTCCTGTTCGCGCCGCCGCACCTGGCGCCAGGTCAGCACGAAACCGCCGATCAGTCCCACCACGCTGATGGCGGCCACCAGCATGAGCGGATACATGGATTCCATCCATTCGCCGAAATACACCTCGTCGGTGACGCCGATTTCCAGGTACAGCGGCCAGTTGCGCACCGGACGATGGATGCCCAGCCAGTGCGACTGCATGAACATGTGCGGCTGGCGGTCGTCATCGTTGAGCAGCATGTTGGGATGCAGCTGCGCCAGCGGCGTGATGCTGCGTCGCTGGCCCTGGTCCGGCAGCAGGTCGGTGGAGGTCAGCGTCTTGCCATCCTTGCGCGCCAGCACGATGGAGAAGGGCTTGTCGCGGGTGACATTGTCAAAGAAGTTCTCGAAGAAGGAGCAGGGCAGGCCAATGACGATGATGGCCAGGAGCCGGCCCTGGCGATCATTGACGCGGCGGCTCACGTAGAAGGTCGGCACCCCGCCCGCGCGCGAGAGCACGGTCTCGCCGACGAACTCGGCGGTGGAATCGGAGTTGCGATGGTGTCGGTAGTAGTCGCGGTCGGTGAGGTCGATCGGCGGGGCCGGATACACCCGCGACAGCGCCAGGATGCGTCCCTCGGCATTGGCCACGCCGATGCCGCTGATGAAGGGTAGGCCGCGGATCTTTTCGCGCATGATCTGCGAGAAATCGACGCTGCCCACATGCCGCTGCAACTGTTGCTGGTCGGCCGGATTGGCCTGTTCGATGTCGGCCTGGATGCTGTCGATCACCAGCCGCGCCGAAGACATGGTCTGGGCGGTGTTTTCGGCCAGTACGGTGGAGAGCGTGGAGAGATCGTTGCGCCAGTCATTGAGACTGGCGCGATAGAGCAGCGTGGCGGAAACGATGACCGTGGCCGTCAGCAGGACCAGCAGCAGTGCGCCCACCGTCAGGACGGAGACGCGCATGCGGGGCGTCTTGCGCTTGCCGGGGGGGATGGGAGTGCTCATGTCGTCAACGCACGCACAGCGCAGGGTGGGTTCAGGCGGAGCCTGCCGACTGCGCATAGCACCGGATCTCTTCCAGCGCCTGGTCGAAACAGGCCTGCAGCTGCGTCCATTGTTCCGGTGGCGGCAAGCTGCCGGCGCGCGCGGCAGCTTCCGTCTGCTGCAGCCGCTCGGTGAGCGCGCGGGCGTTGAACAGGGCGCTCATGCCCTTGAGCGCATGGCTCTCGTGGCGGGTCGCCTCAGGGTTGCCCGCGCGGGCGGCCTGCGCCAGCCGGGCGAAGATCGCGGGCGCGCTGTCGGCAAAGGTCCGGGCCAGCGATGCGACCGTGCGGGCGTCTCCCCCTACGGCTTGCAGCAGCGCGCTGGGATCGATGTGGCGATATTGGTGTGGGTCTTGGCCCGGCTGCACTATTTCTCCCTGCTCTTTTAGTTTTGGGTGACTGCTACTTCGGCTCTTGCAATGGCAGAGTGAAGCTAAATGTAGAACCTTGGTGCTGTTTCGACTGTAGCACGAGTTGACCGCCCATGAGCGTGACCAGACGCTGTGCGATGGTCAATCCCAGCCCTGCGCCTTCCTGGCTGCGCCGCGGGCTGTCGTCGGCCTGGGTGAATTTCTCGAATATGTCATTCTGCTGGCTGGCGGCAATGCCGATGCCGGTGTCCTTGATGCGCATGGTCAACTGCTGCGCGCCGCTGCGTTCGACCTCGACCGTGACGCGGCCCTGATCGGTATAGCGCACCGCATTGCTGATAAGGTTGTCCAGCACGCGCTGGATCTTGCGCTCATCACAGACCAGGATCTGCGGCACATCGTCGCTGATGCGGCACTCCAGTTGCAGGCCCTTGGCCTGGGCTGGCTGGTAATGACGGGCAATGGCCTGGCCGACCAGTTCGCGGATGTTGGCCGGCTCCAGGTGGACGGCGACCCGGCGGTCTTCCAGTTCGGTCACTTCGAGGATGGCGTTGACCAGGTCCAGCAGCCGGTTGCCGCTGTCATGGATGGCCGCGGCGTATTGCGCCAGGGGCGATTCGCCCAGCTCTTCGCGCAGGGCGTCGGAATAGCCGAGCACGCCGTTCAAGGGGGTGCGGAATTCATGCGACATGTTGGACAGGAAGCGCGACTTGGTCTGGCTGGCCTGCAGTGCTTCGCGCCGGCTGCGCACCAGTGAGCCGGCAAGCCAGAGCAGCACCGCATTGAAGACCAGTACCGCCACCGACAGCAGACCGGCCAGCATCAGGGTGCGCTCGCGCTCGCGGTAATACGGCGCCAGCCTTTCCTCCAGGTCAATGCCCACTGCGGCGAACAAGGGATAATCGCGCAGCTTCTGGAAGGCGTAGAGACGTTCGCGGCCATCGATCTTGCTGACGGCTTCGATGGTGCCGCTGCCCTGGGCCAGCATGGCCGCATAGACCTTGCCGCCGGCGACCTGTTCGCCCATGGCGTCCATGTCACCGGTACGGCGCACCCGCGCTACACCATCGGCCCCCACCAGGGTGATGACGCCGTGACGGCCGACGTCGATCTGGTGGTACAGCCGGGTGAAGTATTGCGGGTCCATCGACACCACGACCACGCCGCCAAAGCTGCCATCGGGGCGGTTGATGCGGCGCGTGATCTGCAGCGACCACTTCTTGGACACCCGGCCCAGCACGGGCTTGCTGATGAAGAGCTGGTCCTGGCCGCCTTGCATGTGGACTTGCACATGTTCGCGGTCGGCCAGGTTGACGGGGGTGAAGGGTTTGCTGGAGAGCACCACGTCGCCCTGGGCATCGACGATGGAAAAGAGGTTGTAGACATTGCGCGCCACCAGGCCGTTGTCGATCTCGGTGGCCAGGTCCAGGGCATTGCCGCGCTCGGCGTAGCGATAGCGCAGGTAGAGCGCGGCCTGATCGGCCGCCTCGATGGTGCGGTAGGCATGTTCCAGGAACAGGCGCGAGAGCGACTGGGCGTCGCGGCGTGCGTCGTCGAGGTAATTATCGCGGCTGTTCTGCAGTTCCTTGAAGGCGCCCAGCCACAGCCCGCAGATCAGCA
The DNA here is from genome assembly GCF_001929405.1 of Herbaspirillum camelliae. NCBI lineage: Bacteria > Pseudomonadati > Pseudomonadota > Betaproteobacteria > Burkholderiales > Oxalobacteraceae > Herbaspirillum > Herbaspirillum camelliae. The sequence goes on along the minus strand of NZ_KV880769.1, from coordinate 5,900,810 downwards.
ACAGCGAAAACAGCGAGAGGGCTACGCGCAGATCGATGCGCGCAAACCGGAGCGGGAGAGAATGTTGTTTCCGGTCATCCATGAAGCACTCTGGCCTTTGCCTGTGGTTTATCGGGCTTCGCGCTCCCTGCGGGCACAGCAGGCACGCATGTAGCCGCGCAGTTCATCAAAATTGATCGGCTTGGGGAAGAACACCACCCCCGCCGGGATACCGCCGCGCTGCGCCATCTCGTCCTTGTCCAGGCTGCTGGCGATGGCGATGCTCACATCCCGCAACTGCGGATCGCTGAGGATGGTCTTGACGACTTCATAGCCGTCCATGCCTTCCATGACGATATCGGCCAGCACCACGTCGGGCTTGCTGCGCGCGATTTCCAGCAGCGCCTTGTAACCGTTCTCGCAATAGACCAGGTCCAGCGGCAGGTTCCACGAGGCCAGCGCCTTGGCGTACAGCTCGCGCTGCAACTGGTTGTCTTCGATCACCAGTACGGCAGTGCGGCCATTGCCGGCGCGCTGCGCCATGTGACTGCGGCCATGTTCACCGGCGTCTCCGGCGCTGCCCGGTGTAGCCTTGTAGGCGTGCACGGCGGTCAGCGGGATGCGGCGGTGGCCGCCCTTGGTCTTCCAGGCCTCGATGATGCCGGCTTCCACCAACTGCTGAACCGAGGACACCGAAATGCCGAGGATGTGGGCCGCTTCCTGCGTGGTGCACACCTCGGAGCTGCTAGTCTTTGCGGTTTTCATAGCTCTATTATCAGTATATTACACAAATAAATCAAATTCATTAGATAGAATTTAAATTCAATATAATCGTTTTTCTTCAAAAACAACAGCGTCGCGGCGAGATTTTCCGATGTGGAAACAACGCTTGTGCCAGACGGAACTTTTTCTGTGCATTATGCAGCGATTTCGTGCGACTTCGTCAGTTTTTGTTACTTTTCCAGCCGCTTTCATCGCTTCCGGCGAGGCCGCCGGCAGGTCAGAGCTGGTCCAGGCGCGCGCGCAGCTGGGTCGCCCGTTCGCGCAGGCGGCCCAGTTCCTGCGTATCCATCTTGCTTAGCTGCTGGTAGGCCCTGCCCATGCGGGCATTCTTGCCGAAGCGCTCCTGGTGGCGCAGGAAGAAGTCCCAGTAGAGGGCGTTGTAGGGACAGGCGTCCTCGCTATGCCTCTGCCTGGGATCATAGGCGCAGCCCTGGCAATAGTCGCTCATGCGTCCGATGTAGGCGGCGCTGCTGACATAGGGCTTGGTGGCGATGATGCCGCCGTCGGCCCACTGGCTCATGCCCAGGGTATTGGGCAGTTCCACCCATTCGAAGGCGTCGATATAGATGCCCAGGTACCACTGGTGCAGGGCCTTGGGATCGAGGCCGGCCAGCAGCGCGAAATTGCCGATCACCATCAGGCGCTGGATGTGATGGGCGTGGGCGCTCTGCAGGGACTGGCCGATGGCCTGCTGCAGGCAGCGCATGCGGGTCTGGCCGGTCCAGAACCAGGCCGGCAGTGGCAACGCATGGTCCAGCGCATTGTGGTCCTCATAGCCGGGCATCTGCGACCAGTAGATGCCGCGCACGTATTCGCGCCAGCCGATGATCTGGCGCACAAAGCCTTCCACTGCCGCCAGCGGCGCCTGCCCCTCGCGGTAGGCCTCTTCGGCGCGCCGCACCACTTCCAGCGGATGCAGCATCTTCACGTTCAGGGCGAACGACAGCAGCGAATGGAACAGCCGCTGGGCGCGGCTGCTCATGGCGTCTTCAAAATCGCCGAAGCAGGGCAGGGCGTGGGTGATGAAGTGTTCCAGGTGCGCCAGTGCTTCTTCCCGGTTCAGCGGCCAGCGCAACTGGCTGGCCTGGGGATCGCCGAAGGTCGGCACCGCGCTGGCCTGCAACATCTCCCACAGCGCCCCGTGATCATGCGGCTGGCGCCAGTCGGCCGGCTCGGCGGGCGTGCCGGGCCAGCGTTTGCGGTTGTCGTGGTCGAAATTCCACTGGCCGCCGGCCGGGCTGCCGTCGGCTTCCAGCAAGAGTTCGAAGCGCCGCCGCATCTGGCGGTAGAAATGTTCCATCAGCCACTGCTTGCGGCCGCTGAAGAGGCGCGGCAGTTCGTGGCGATCGGTGAGGAAATGCTCGCTATCGACCATGGAGGTCTCCAGCGGCTGTGCTTGCGCCCACTGCCGCAGCGCCTCATCGACGCGCCACTCGTCGGGGGCCTGCCATTGCACCTGGCTGGCCTGGTAGTGCCGCGCCAGGGCGCTCAGATTGTCCACCAGCGACTGGCGGTTGCTGGGGTCGTCGAGCCGGATGTAACGCACCCGGTGGCCGCCGGCCTTGAGATGTCCGGCGAAGTCGCGCATGGCGGCAAAGAGGGCCAGGATCTTTTGCGCGTGGTGCAGCACATAGTCGGTCTCGCTGCGCACTTCCATGAGTACGTAGACCACCCGGTCATCGCACTGGTCGAACCAGGAGTGCCGGGCGTTCAACTGGTCGCCCAGGATCAGGCGCAGCGTGGCGGCCCGGGGCGGGGCGGCGGGGGCCTTGCTCATGCCTGTCCGGAAGCAGGAAAGCGGCGGCCATAGTGGCCCAGCACCTGCCAGGCCAGCAGCTTGAGCAGGCAGGGCAGCACCGCATAGACCAGCGGCAGGCTCACGCTGGGACCCTGGCCCGGGCGGTAATCCAGCGCCGCCAGCAGCGGCAGTGCAATACCGGAGAGCGCCAGGGCCAGCTTGCCCAGCATGGTGAGGATGCCAAAGGCGACGCCCACGGCTTGCGCTTGCGGCACCGAGCGCGCCAGCAGCACCGGCGGCAGCAGCAGGTCGGCCCCCAGCGCGGCGCCAGTAGCCAGGCACACCGCCAGGAAGGCCAGGCGATCACCCGGCCCCAGCAGCGCTGCGCCGATGAAGCCGGCCACCGAGAGCAGCATCGCATAGCGCCAGCAGGCCACCGCGCCGACACGACGCGAGAGCGCCCCCCAGAGCGGCAAGCCCAGCGCCGCTGCGCCGAAGTAGGCCGCCAGGAACAGCCCGGCCAGCCGGCCCTGCTGCAATTGATCCTCGATGAAGAACAGCGCCAGCGTGGCCGCAATCGCGGCCGACAGGGCATTGAGCAGATAGGGCGGCAACAGGGTGCGGAAGGCGTGGGTCTCCCACAGGCCGCGCAGGGCGCTCTTCCAGTGATGGCCGTCGGCCTGCGGCTGGGGCGGCGGGTTCTGCCGCAGCAGCACCAGCAATGCCAGCCCCAGCAAGGCGGCAAAGCCGGCGCAGTAGAAGGTGATGCGCGCATCGATCCGGCTGGCTTCGGCCGCGAGGATGGCGGCCGGGATCACGCTGGCTACGATCACCCCGGCCAGTCCCGCTGCCTCGCGCCAGGCGACGGCGCGCAAGCCCTTCTCCGGCAGTCGCGACGCCCACGACAGGTAGGCGATGCTGAGCATGCTGTGCGCCCCGTAGGCCAGCACCAGCATGGCCACCAGCCACAGCATGGCGGCGTGCGGATCCTGCGGCGGCTTCCACAGGCAGACGAAGGCCACGGCCAGCACTGCGCCGGCCATGGCCATCCAGCGCTTCTGGCGGTGCGCCGAGCGATCCAGCAGGTGGCCGAACACCGGGTCTTGCAACATGTCCAGCAGGCGCGCGCCGAACAGCACCCAGCCCAGCGGCGCCAGCGCCAGGCCGACATGGCTGGCGTAGTAGGCCGGGATCTGCACGAATAGCGGCAAGGCCGCCATCGCCAGCGGTGCGCCCAGCAAGCCGTAGGCGGCGTCCTGGCCGCGCGGGGGGGCAGCACTCAAGGATTTTCCCCCAGCAGGCGGCGGCGCAGGCTCTCGTCGCGGCTGGGCTGGCCCAGCCAGATGTTGAAGAAGGCTTTCGCCAGCTCGGGGTCGGCGATCTCGGCCAGTTGCTTGTCGCGGTCGTAGAGACGCATGCCGCGCCCCGGCAGGTACAGGCCCACCAGTTCATCGCCATCGGCCACGTCGACGAAGGCGCGCGCCAGCTCTTCCTTCCAGCGCGCCAGCGTGGTGGCGGCGATGGGTGTGGGGCTCATGCGCTGGATTTCCTCGATGGAGGTGCTGGCCAACTTGTCGCGGCTGATCTTGACCTTGTAGTCCAACTGCAGGGCAAAGGGCTGGCCGGGGTCCAGCGGCCGCTGCCCCGCCCACAGGGTGGCCTGGTAGATGCGGAAACCCAGCCAGGTCATCGTGCCGCTGCCGATGGGCTGGGCCGCGGGCAAGGCCTCGCGCCAGGACGCCGCAGCGTGGCCGGGCAGCGCCGCCAGGGCGGTGGCCAGCAGCAGCACGCACGCGGCCAGGCGGGCGGGACGCAGTCGCAGAGGCAGGAAGACGGAGGGGCAAGCGGAGGGGCAAGCGATGGACATGGGAACGACTCCTAGTGAAATGGCAGCCATGCGCTAGCTTAACCTCAATCGCAAGGGTTTGCTACTGATCGGTATTATTATTTACCGAAAGGTATTTTTCGGCGTCGCAGCTCAGCGCGTCCATTTCCGCTCGTAGTCCATCTCTTCGAAATGCTGTACCAGGAAATCGATGAAGACCCTGACCCGCGCCGGCAGATGCTTGCGTCCCTGATAGGCGATGTTGATGCTCAGGCGGGGCAGGTCCCATTCGTCCAGGACCGGCACCAGGCGGCCCGCCACCACGTCGTCGTAGATGATGTAGTTGGGCTGGATCAGGATGCCCAATCCCTCCAGGGCGGCGGCGCGGATGATCTGGCCATCGTTCGACTGCATCAGGCTCTTGATCTCCAGCGTGCGCTGGCTGCCGTCGCGTCCGGTCAGGCGCAGGCGGTTGGGCTCCTTGGCGTGGCTGTAGACCAGCAGGTCATGCCGGGCCAGATCGTCCAGGGTACGCGGCGTGCCACGTGCGGCCAGGTAGCCTGGCGCGGCCGCCAGGATGTGGCGGGTCGTGGCCAGGCGGCGCACGGCGATGTTGGCGTCGGGTTCGAATTCGCGGGTGCGGATGGCCAGGTCGATATCGCTGTCGAGCAGGTCCATGTAGCGGTTGGCGGCGATGAGCTCGAGCGTGATGTCGGGATAGCGCTGGTGAAAGCGCGGCAGCAGCGGGCTGATGTGCTTCATGCAGAAGGACAGCGACGAGGTGATGCGCAACGTGCCGCTCGGCGCTGCGCTGGCGGCATTGACCTCTTGCTCGGCCTCCTTCATCTGCGTGAGCGCCGCCTTGCAGTGGCGGTAGAAGTCCTCGCCTGCGCGGCTCAGGCCCAGCCGGCGCGTGCTGCGCTCCACCAGGCGCGCGCCCAGGCGCTGTTCCAGGGCCGCCAGCGCCCGGCTGGCGGCGGCATTGGACAGGCCCAGCGCTTCGGCCGCGCGGGACAGGCTGCCCAGTTCGGCCACCTGGACGAACAGTTCGAATTGACTCCAGCGATCCACGCCAGCTCCTTAGGGTCTGTTCACACTTAATCTGCGAGATGCGTTGCCCCCAGAAGGCGCGCGTCAGGGCTGGTGGTGGTGCCACCAGCCCTGACGTGCAACGCGGCCAGCGCGCCTTCTGGGGGCAACCCTCCGGGAGAGGCCGCCAAGCGTCGCCTGCCGTTGTTGCAGCTCCTTGCCGTGGCGCCACCACGGCGCGTCGCCGCGCCTAGGCAGTCAACGCTTGGCGACCTCTCGCACTCGCAGATTAAGTGTGAACAGGCCCTAGGCCCAAAGTGGAAAACAGTTTTCCGATTGATGCATATATCCGGGCGCAACTGCCCTTTATATTACCGTGCACCGGAAAAATAATTCATCCTGCCAAGGAGGAGACCATGCTCAACCTGAACGAAGACACCATCACCCAGGCCGTCCTGGCCCGCCATGCCGGCCTGGCCGACGAACGCCTGCGCCAGATCATGACCAGCCTGGTTCAACATCTGCACGCCTTCGCCCGCGAGGTCAAGCTGACCGAGGAAGAATGGTTTGCCGGCATCCGTTTCCTGACCGAGACCGGGCAGCTCTGTTAGGACCAGCGCCAGGAGTTCATCCTGCTCTCCGACACCCTGGGCCTGTCCACCCTGGTCATGGCGCAGCAGAACCACAAGCCCGCCGATTGCACCGAGGCCACCGTGTTCGGTCCCTTCCACGTCGAGGATGCACCGCAGTACCCGCTGGGCGCGGACATCGCCAACGGCGCCAAGGGCGAGCCCTGCTTCGTCAGCGGCTGCGTGCGCGGGCGCGACGGCCAGCCGCTGGCCCAGGCCCGCATGGAAGTCTGGCAGGCCGATGAAGACGGCTTCTACGACGTGCAATATGCCGACCTGGATCAGCACGCGCACGCGGCACGCTCTTCACCGACGCCCAGGGGCGCTACCATTTCCGCTGCATCCTGGCCAATTCCTATCCGATTCCCCATGACGGTCCGGTGGGGCGGATGCTGGACAAGCTGGGTCGCCATCCCTGGCGACCGGCGCACCTGCATTTCCGCATCCAGGCCGAGGGCTATGAAACCTTGATTACCCACGTCTTCCGTCGTGGCGATGCCTATCTCGATTCGGACGCGGTCTTTGGCGTACGCTCCACGCTCATCGCCGACTGGCCGCGCCATCCCGCTGGCACGGCCCCCGACGGCACGCAGTGCGAGCAGCCTTTCTATACGCTGGACTATGATTTCGTCCTCAATCCTCTGCGCAACTGAGCCCCTACCATGCAAGCCTTCACCTATACCAGCGCCGCCGCCCGCGTGATCTTTGGCCACGGCAGCCTGCAGCACCTGGTGCGCGAGACCGAACTGCTGGGCGCGCAACGCGCCTTGGTGCTGTGTACGCCCGGCCAGCGCGCCGAGGCCGAACGCGTGGCCGCCCTCATCGGTGCGCGCTGCGCCGGCATCTTCGACCAGGCCGTGATGCATGTGCCGATAGAAACCGCCCGCCACGCCCGTGAGGTCGCCCGTGCGCTGGGCGCGGATTGCGCCATCGCCATCGGCGGCGGCTCCACCATGGGCCTGGGCAAGGCCATTGCGCTGGAGTCGGAGCTGCCTATCCTGGCCATCCCCACCACCTACGCTGGCAGCGAGATGACGCCGATCTATGGCCTCACCGAGGCGGGACGGAAGAAGACCGGGCGCGATGCCCGGGTGCTGCCGCGCACGGTCATCTACGATCCCGCGCTGAGCCTGGGGCTGCCGCTGGACCTGTCGGTCACCAGCGGCATCAACGCCATGGCGCACGCCGCCGAGGGTCTATATGCGCCCGACGCCAATCCCATCATGTCGCTGCTGGCCGAAGAAGGCCTGCGCGCCCTGGCCGAAGGTCTGCCGCAGATCGCCGCGCGCGCCGATGATATCGACGCCCGCAGCCGCTGCCTGTATGGCGCCTGGCTATGCGGCACGGTGCTGGGCAATGTGGGGATGTCGCTGCACCACAAGCTCTGCCATACGCTGGGCGGCAGCTACAACCTGCCGCATGCGCAGACACACACGGTGATCCTGCCGCATGCCCTGGCCTATAACGCCGCCGCAGCCCCGCAGGCGATGCAGCGCATTGCGCGCGCGCTCGGCGTCGAGGATGCCGCGCAGGGCGTCTATGCGCTGGCGCGTGCATTGCATGCCCCGCTGTCCCTGAAGGAACTGGGCATGCCCTATGAGGCCCTGGCGCAATGCACCGAGATCGCCTTGCAGAATGCCTATGCCAATCCGCGTCCCTTGCAGCGCGAAGCTCTGCATGCCCTGCTGGAGGATGCCTGGCATGGGCGCCCGCCAGCGGGTGGGCGCGACTGAGCCAGTCTCCAGCCTGGCGTGCGCCATGGCTCCTCAAGCTCGTTGGCCAGGGTTCCCATCGATATCCGTGCAGAGGGCGCTGGCCTGACAGGCCCGCCCTGCCTGCGCGAACGCGCTTCCTTTCCCTCTCCGGCACCGACAACTCGCATTGCTTGTTGTTATCGCGTCAAAGCTCGTCCTTATCAGGAAATCTCCTAAATCCTTGCGGAAGGGCTTCATCTATAGTCGGTTCCAACATAGGTTGATTCTCACTGAATTAACTTCTATCGAAGACTCGTATTAATGATTAATTCGGAGGGAATATCCATGAATGGGTTCAAGAACATGAAGATCGGCACCAAGCTGTCACTGGGGTTTGCTTTGCTACTGACGCTGACGATCATACTGGCCGGCATTTCGTTGTTCAGCATCAACAGGCTGACCGGCTCCATCAAGGCCGCAGACGACGTCCAGGTCGAGCGGCTCCTGCCACTTTATCTTGCGCGCGAAGCGCTCGATCAGACCGGTCTGGCAGCGCGTAATGCCTATGTATTCCGTACCGAGGCCGACGCGCAGAAAGAGCTGGCCATCGTCGATGAGCAGAAGCAGATCTACCTCAAGGCCCTCAAAGACATGGAGCCGCATTTCGTCGGCCACAAGGGATTTGATAAAGTGCGCACCGGCCTGCTGCAGATGGCCGAAGAACTGAAACGGCCGCGCATCTACCGCGAGAGCGGCAAGATGGAGGAGTTCCGCGACTTCCTGGTCAACGACTGCAGCCCGCTGCGTCGCCAGATCGTGCTGGATATCAACAAGGTCATCGACGAGGCCGATGCCGAAAACGCCAAGGCGCGTGAAACGACGATGGATATGGCCGCGATGGCTTCCTCGCTGGTGGCCGTGCTGACCGGCATCGTGGCTGTCATTTCCGTGCTTGTCGCATTTGTGATCACGCGCAGTCTGCTCAAGCAGCTTGGTGGCGAACCGGCGTATGCGGCTGACATCGCCCAGCAGATCGCCTCCGGGGATCTCACTGCGGATGTCGATGCCAAGCCGGGCGACACGACCAGTCTGTTGTTCGCCATCAAGAAGATGCGCGACAGCCTGGCCGACATCGTCGGGAAGGTGAGGGAAGGAACGCACACCATCGAGCAAGCCTCCGCTGAAATCGCGACCGGCAACATGGACCTGTCTTCCCGCACGGAACAGCAAGCCGGCGCGCTGGAAGAGACTGCCTCGGCCATGGAAGAACTGATGTCGACGGTGAAGCAGAATGCCGACAATGCCCGACAGGCCAGCCAGCTTGCGGTGTCGGCCTCGGAAGTCGCCAGCCAGGGCGGTCAGGTGGTGGGGCAGGTAGTCAGCACCATGGAAGGCATCAATGCTTCCTCGCGCAAGATCGTGGACATCATCAGCGTCATCGACGGCATTGCCTTCCAGACCAACATCCTGGCCTTGAATGCGGCGGTAGAAGCGGCACGCGCCGGGGAGCAAGGCCGCGGCTTTGCGGTGGTGGCCTCGGAGGTGCGCAGCCTGGCGCAAAGAAGCGCCACGGCAGCCAAGGAGATCACCGACCTGATCAATGATTCGGTCGGGCAGATCGCGCAGGGCAGCAGCCTGGTGGGGCAGGCCGGTGCGACCATGGAGAACGTGGTCACCAGCGTCAAGCGCGTCACCGATGTCGTGGCCGAGATCTCGCACGCCAGCCAGGAGCAGAGTCATGGCATCACGCAGGTCAATCTGGCCATCACGCACATGGATGAAGCCACCCAGCAGAATTCGGCCCTGGTCGAAGAAGCTGCTGCGGCAGCCAACTCGATGAAGACGCAAGCAGAGCAACTGGCGGGGCTGGTGTCCACCTTCAAGCTCGCTAATTCGCCGGCGCCGGTTGCGGTGTCAGCGGTGGTCGGCGCGATGGGCCGGCGTGCAAACCTGCCTGTCGGGCGGTCGCTGGCGCTGAAGTGACCTAGCAAGGAAGGCAGAAAGCAAGAACGGCCGCTGATGCGGCCGTTCTGCTTTTGCAGGGCATCCTGTGATGTGCAAGACGCGCGGGACCGCCGCAAGGCGGTTCCGCGCGTCTTCAGCAGGGATCAATCCACCTCGGGCCGCAATTCGTCCCGGAACTGGGCCACCTGCGATCCACGCACCGAGCAGCCGATGCGGCTGCCGGGGAAGGCGGAGTCGCGCGAGGGTTCGATGACCAGGGTGCGTTCGCCCAGCACATTGGCTTGGCCGCGGTAGTAATCAAAACGGGTAGTGCGGTGCCAGCCGCCGCGATCAAAGATTTCCATGCGCACGTAGTTGCCGTTCAGTTCGCGGCTGGTGCGCTTGAAGTTGGGAATGGCGGCGCCCAGGACCGTGGCCAGCTGTTCCGGCGTGGAGGGGCTGTAGAAGCCCCAGCTGATCTTCTGCGGCTGGCCGTTGATCTCGACGCTCTCGTCGTAGTAGGCGCTCAGGGTCTGACCATAAGCCAGGGCGCTGGCGGCAGCGGCGACGCGGTCGCGGCCAGGGATGCGGCGGTCAGGCACGTCGATGCTGCCGATCTTGCCCTTCCTGGTGACCACGAAGGCGGGCGACAAGGCTTCCGGGAACTGGCCCAGGGTGGCCGCAAAGCTGGCGTCGCAATTGGCCAGGGCCTTGAGGACATTTTCCAACGGAGCGCGCTGGTCGATCACCGCCGTGGCCTGCGCCTTGCTCGCGACCCCGTTACGCTGGGCCGCTTGCTGCGCCTTGATTTCCAGCCGCTGCTGCTTGATCTGCAGCTTGGCCATGCGCTCTTCCGGCGTGGAGCAGGCGGTGGTCAACAGGAGTGTGGCGGCTGCAAGCAGCCAGGTGCGTGATGCGGACATATGGTTTTCCCCTTGAAGTGTCAGCGTGGTTGTGTGTTCTTGTGTGCTGCTGCTGTATTGCTGCTGTATTGCTGCTGCGTTATGCGTTCTCCTGGCCCTCAGTCAATTCCAGCAATGCTTCCAACGCGATCTCTTCGCTACGGTGTTGCCCGGCTGGTGCGTGGCTGCAGACGCACAGGTGGTAATGCGCCTGTCGTTCGTGGTGCAGCGTCGGCAGGGTGCTGGTGGCTGCGAGCGCATTGTGCTCGCCGGCGTGGTGGCGGTATTTGTATTCGGCCTCCTTGGCGCACCACAGGCGATAGAAGGCATCTTCCCCGGCCTCGTCCTCGGTTTGCTGCGCTAGCCAGGACAACTCTGCCGGCGTGAACGCGTGTTCGGCCAGCGCCGCCAGATCGCGTCCAGCCAGTGGCGCTTCGATATCCACGCCGATGGCCGTGCCCATCCCGACGGCGCAGGCGATCCAGCCACGGCTGTGCGAGAGACTCACGGCGGGCAGTGCGACGCCGTCGGCCAGCGCCCCGGCGATCCGTATGACGGGCGCGTAGCCGGGCCGTTCTTGGACATCGATCTCTTCCAGACGGCAAGCGCTGGCCTGCATCAGCGCATGGCGCATCAGCAGCCGGCCGAGCAGGAATTCGCAGGCGCGTGGCGCGCGCTGGAAGCCCTGCAGGCGGCTGCGTTCGCTGGGCGACAGCAGTACTGCCAAGTGCGCCGGGATGGCTGCGCACTTGCCCGCCTGGAGCACGCGGCGGCCATCCACGATCCAGGCAAGGCTGGAGGGCATGGCCGGCTTACTTGCCCAGCTTGACGATGTCGCCCTTGAGTGCGACACCGGCCATGGTCGCCCCGGCATGGCATTCGAATTCGGTGGCGCTGGCCATCTCGTTCTTCTTGTAGTAGCTCACGATGTTGACCACGCCATTGCCGCCCAGCTCCTTGGCCTTCTTGTGCAACTGCACCAGGGCCGAGAGGAAGACCCATTTGCAGGCTTCTTCATCGCTCTTGCCGAAGGCATTGGTCTTCTGGTTGGTGACATCGGTAGAGATCTTTTCCAGCACCGCCGGGTGCGGCTGGCCGGCGAAATAGAACTTGACCGAGCCATCCAGGATGCCTTCTTTGTCCTTCATGCTGCTGGCGCTGTCCAGCGGCAGCAAGTGCTTGGTGTCGCGGGCCTGGGCCGGCAGGGCGGCGCTCAGCGCGAGGGTCAGAGCAAGGGCGAGGGAGGAGATCTTCATGGCTTTGTTTTCCTTGTGATGGGTGGAGACAGGGGGACTGCAAAGCAGGCCCGGTTCAGGGCCAGCGCTTGAAAATGAGCGAGGTGTTGATGCCGCCGAAGGCAAAGTTGTTCGACATCACGTACTCGCACTCCAGCGCCCGGCCATTGCCGGTGAGGTAATCCAGTTCGCCGCACTCGGGGTCGGGATGCTGCAGGTTGATGGTCGGGGCGAACCAGCCGTGGCGCATCATCTCGATGGACAGCCAGGCTTCCAGCGCCCCGCAGGCGCCCAGGGTGTGACCCATGTAGCTCTTGAGCGAGCTGATGGGCGTGGCCTTGCCGAACACGCGCGCGGTGGCCTGGGTTTCGGCCACGTCGCCCTGGCGCGTACCGGTGCCGTGGGCGTTGATATAGCCAATGGCCGAGGCGGGCAGGCCGGCGTCGTCCAGCGCCATCTGGATGGCGGCCTGCATGGTGGCCGCATTGGGATTGGTGACGTGAGCGCCGTCACTGTTGGTGCCAAAGCCGACGATTTCGGCATGGATGCGTGCGCCGCGCGCCTGGGCGTGTTCCAGGTCTTCCAGGATCAGGCTGCCGGCGCCTTCGCCCAGCACCAGGCCGTCGCGGTCGCGATCGAAGGGGCTGGGCGTGACCTGGGGCGTGTCGTTGCGCACGCTGGTGGCGTAGAGGGTGTCGAACACCGCTGCTTCGGTGGCGCACAGTTCTTCCGCGCCACCGGCCACCATGGCCAGTTGGCGGCCGCTGCGGATGGTCTCGTAGGCATAGCCGATGCCCTGGCTGCCCGAGGTGCAGGCGCTGGAAGTGGTGATGATGCGGCCGGTGATGCCGAAGAACACGCCCAGGTTGACCGGCGCGGTGTGGGCCATCATCTTGAGGTAGGTGTTGGCGTTGATGTCGCGGGTATTCTTTTCGGCGAACATCATGGCGAAGTCGGCAATCGCATTGGGGGTGCCAGCCGAGGAGCCATAGGCGATACCCAGTTGCCCGCTCTTGAGCAGGGGATCGTCCAGCAGCCCGGCGTCGGCCAGCGCCCACTCGCTGGCGCGGGTGGCCATCAGGGCGACCCGGCCCATGCTGCGGGTGGTCTTGCGGTTGTAGCGTTCGGTCAGCGAAAACTCCGCCGCCGGTGCGCCCAGGCGGGTGTGCAGGCCGACGTATTCATCCCATCCCGGCATGCGTTGCACGGCGTTGCTGCCGGACTTCAACTGCGCCAGCGCGCTGTTCCAGTCGGTGCCGATGGGACTGATGCCGGCCATGCCGGTGACCACCACCCGGCGCTCGATGCGGGGACGCGTCATGCCAGGCCTCCATTGACCGAGATCACCTGGCGCGTGATGTAGGCCGCATCCGGCGACATCAGGAAGGCCACGGCGGCGGCTACTTCCTCGGGCTTGCCAGCGCGGCGGGCGGGGATCAGCTTGAGGATCTCGTCAACCGGCGCGTCTTCGGTCATGTCGGTATCGATCAGGCCGGGGGCGACGCAATTGACGGTGATGTCGCGCTTGGCCAGTTCCAGCGCCAGCGCCTTGGTGGCGCCGATGACGCCGGCCTTGGCGGCGCTGTAGTTGACCTGGCCGCGATTGCCGATCAGTCCCGACACCGAGGCCAGGGTCACGATGCGCCCCGCTGCGCGTCGGCGCACCATGGGCATGACCAGCGGATTGAGCACGTTGTAGAAACCATCGAGGTTGGTGCGCAGCACGCTATCCCAGTCTTCGCCGGGCATGGCGGGGAAGGCATTGTCACGGGTGATGCCGGCATTGCAGACCACGCCGTAGTAGCAGCCGTGCTGTTCCACATCGGCCAGCAGGACTTGCGCGGCCTGCTCGCGATTGGCGACGTCGAATTGCAGCACGCGGACCTGGCGGCCTAGCGCGGTGATTTCGGCTGCAACCTGGTCGGCGGCGTCGCGCCGCGCATGGCAGTGCAGGACGATGTCATATCCCTGGCGCGCCAGGCGCAGCGCGATGGCGCGGCCAATGCCCCGGCTCGAGCCGGTGACGAAAATGCTGTGTTCTCCCGTTGTGGTCATGCCATGCCTTCTTGAAGATAGTGTGTTGCGTCGTGCGGTTGGAACACCGACACGGTGGCTTGCGCCAGTTCTTGTTGGGTTGCCAGGTCGGTGATGCGGCAGTCGAAGGAACCCAGTCCGTTCTCCGCCTGCAGCAGCAACTGCACCGACACGCCCAGCCGCAGGCGGGTGGCAAACTCCGGCACCGTACAACTGTAGCGGCGCGCGCCCAGCAGGAAGCCGATCTTGGCGCGACCGCCCTGGCGCAGTTCCTGGTAACCGGCCCAGGCAGCGATGCTCTGGGCCATGTATTCAATGCCCACCCACGCGCCCACGCCGCTGCCGTTGTGGAAGAGGCTGTCGGTACGGATTTCCAGCTCGGCCTGCAGCTGTTCTTCATTGACCGCCACCACGCGGTCGATGAGGATCATGGGCGCGGCGTGCGGCAGCAGTTGCTCGATCGGCGGGATGCCTTGTTGCAGCGTGCTCATGCTGCCTCCCCGCGCGAAAACACCAGGGCCACGTTGCTGCCGCCAAAGGCGAAGGAGTTCGACAGCACGTGCTGCAGCGGCCGCCCCAAGGCCTGTCCAACCTGGACTGGCCTCAGCGGCGGCAGCGCTGGATCAGCGATGCCATCCCACAGATGCGGCGGCAGCAGGCCTTCAGGGTTGTCATCCTGCATCAGCAGCCAGCACAGTCCGGCCTCGATGGCGCTGGCCGCGCCCAGGGTGTGGCCGGTGAAGGGCTTGGTCGAACTCACCGGCACCTCCAGGCCGAACAGCGCCTGCACCACCTTCGATTCCATGGCGTCGTTCTGCGGCGTGGCCGTGCCGTGCAGGTTGATGTAGTCGATCTGGCTCGCGGTGAGGCCGGCGCGGCGCAGGGCCTGGCCGATGGCCAGTTGCGCGCCCCGGCCTTCGGGGTCGGGCGCGGAGATGTGATAGGCGTCGGACGATTCGCCCCAGCCGCTCAGTTGCACCGCCGCCGGTTCACGCGTGAGCAGGAACAGGGCCGCGCCCTCGCCGATGTTGATGCCCTGGCGATGCAGTGAGAGCGGATTGCAGCGTTGCGTGCTCACCGATTCCAGCGCCGAGAAGCCGGCGATGGTGAATTCGCACAAGGTATCGACGCCGCCACAGAGGACTGCGTCGCACAACCCCATGTTGAGCAGGCGCGCGGCGCTGGCGATGGCCTTGCCGCTGGAGGCGCAGGCGCTCGATTGCACATAGGCTGGGCCCGTGGTGCCCAGCGTCAGTTGCAGCGCGGTGGCGGGCGAACCCAGCTCCTGCTGGCCGTAGTGATAGCCGGGTGGAAAGCTGCCGCTGGCTGCGCGTGCGGCAAAGGCGGCTTCGCCTTCGGCGATGCCGGAGGTGCTGGTGCCGAGCACGATGCCGATGCGCTCTGCGCCATAGCGCGCGATGGCGGCATCGACCTGCGTCCGGATGCGTTGCAGCGCGGCCAGCGCCAGGCGGTTGTTGCGGCTGCGTTCGCGCAGCGGCAAGTGGTCGTCCTCGGGAAGCACCGTGTCATCGGTCACGGCGCCCAGGGCCAAGGGCGCGCCATCGGCATCGCGGTAGCGCGCATCGGCGCGCAGGCCGCTCTCGCCGGCCAGCAGGCGCGCGCGGATGGCGTCATGCGCGCTGCCGAGCGGGCAGACCATGCCGAGGGCGTTCAGATAAAGGCTCATGCGTGTGGCGATGTCATTCAGAGGTCACCACCGACTGTATCGTCAGCTTGTAGTGGTAACGCAGATTGTTCAGGATCACTGTACCGCCCCAGCGTCGCTGGTCGGGATAGTCGATCACGGCAATCGTCTCGCCGTGGAGCAGGAGAGTACGTTGAGCCTGGGCTTCGCGCAACTCCCATCCCTCGGGAAGCGCCTGGCGGATGGCGTCGGCGGGCCACAGCGTCAGTTGCACATCCTGCAACACATCCTCGCCCTGCACCTGGCTGGGCAGCAGGGCATGTCGCCACACCTGCAGTTGCTGTCCGTCGAAGTGCAGCGACATGACACGCTGGCCGAATGCCAGGCCGACCAGGTCGAGATGCTCGGCATCGATTTCCAGGGCGGTGTCGAGTTCGTCGATGCGGCTGCCGCGCTCCACCTTCAGGTGCTGTTGCAGGCTGATGCTTTGTCCCAGGGCGGCCGGCGCCAGGCGCAGCGACAGGCGCGCCGAGGGCCGCGTATCGGGCGCGACCGGGCTGGCGCAGCCGCCCAGCAGCAGGATGACGGCGGCGCTGGCGGCGGCCAGCAGGAGGGTGGGCTTCATGCGGATTCCTTGTCCGGCTGTGCGTCTGGCGTAGCGTGCGCGACAGGGCCGGGGTGGGTGAACAGCGGGGCCAGCAGCCACACCAGCAGCATGCCGCACAGCATGGTGAGACCAAAGGCGTGCAGCGGCGGGCTGTGGCTCAAGGCCAGCAAGCCGAAGGACAGCAGCGCGCTGGCCGCCGACAGGCCGACGGTCAGCCAGGCATGGGCGCGCTGGTGCCGGGGCGATTCGAGCAGGAAGATGCCGTAATCCACGCCCAGTCCCAGCACCAGCAGTCCGGCCAGCACGTGGAACAGTTGCAGCGGCTGGCCCAGCCAGCCGAACAGGCCCAGCGTCAGCAGCGAGGCCAGCAGCGGCGGCGCCAGCGCGCGCCAGGCGCGGCGGCGGTAGCGCAGCGCCAGCAGGGCGAAGATGGCGGCGTAGGCGCACAGCAGCGCCCAGCCCATGTAGATCCGGTATTGGCGCAGCACCGATGAGATCTCGCCGACCTTGTCCACCCATTGCACCCCTGGCATCCCCTCGGCGACGGCGGCCAGCTGGCCGAGCTGGCGATAGTCGGTCAGCCCGCGCAGGGCGACGATGCTGGCGAACTGGCCATCCACCTGGCCCAGCCACAGGTGCCGCGAGGCCGCCCCGGCGGGGGTGGCGAGGAATTGCTCGGGCGTGATCGACTGGGCCTTGTCGAGCATGCGCTGGCGCAGCGCTTGCGCCCACTGCGGGCTCTCACCGATGGCTTGCGCGGTCAGCGTGACGGCGTCGGGCGATTCGCCCTGGGGCTCCAGCAGCGCTCGCCGCAGCAGGGCCAGGTTGTCCCGCTGGCGCTGTTGCGAGGGCGCCCAGTTGGACACTGCCTGCACGCCGCTGATGAGCTTGCGTTCTACCAATGGTTGCAGCTTCTCGCGCAAGGCCTCTTCCTGCTGCAGCACGGCCTCGGCCGATGCGCCGCGCACCAGGTAGAACTGCACCGGCGCGGCCAACTCCAGCAATTGGCTGATGCGCATCTGATCCTGCAGCAATTCGGGCGGACTCTTCTGCAGGGCGCGGATGTCGTCGCTGCTGTGCAGGCGGGCGACGCCGGCGATGGACAGCCCGATCAGCGCCACCGCAGCGGGCAGGACCAGGTGCCAGGCGAAGCCGCCCAGCAGGTCAGGCCAGCGCGCAATGCTCTGGCCGAAGCCTTGCGCACGCGGCGTTGCGCGCAGGGTCTGCGGGCCGATCAGTTGCGGGAACCAGCAGGCCACAGTCAGCCAGGCAAACACCAGTCCCAGCGCCGAGAACACGGCCATCTGCTGCAAGCCGGGGAAAGGCGTCAAGGCCATACCGAGATAGCCGATCAGCGCCGCCAGCAGCATCAGCGCCAGCCCCGGCAACAGACGTCGCAGCAGGGTGGCCGAGTCCTGCGTCGCCGGCGCGGCCAGACGCGCGCAGAGGAAGTAGATGCCATAGTCCTGGGCGATGCCGATCAGGCTGGCGCCGAAGACCAGGGTCAGCAGATGGATCTTGCCGAACACCAGCATGCTCACCGACAGCGCACCCAGACAGCCGACAGCGATGGACAGGGCGATGTAGAGGATAGGCTTGAGCGAACGGAAGGTCAGCCACATCAACAGCAGGATGCCCAGCAGCGAGCCCGCGCCGATGGTGGCGCTTTCGCTGCCGGCCTGGGCGCTGGCGGCGGCGGCATGCAAGACCACGCCGCCGCTGACGACTTCATCGGCCTGGGCGCGGGCGGCTTGCCGTGCCTGCGCCAGCAGCGGCACCACCTGCTCCTGCGCTTGCATCGAAAACGCTGGGGCCTTCAGTTCCAGCAGCAGCAAGGCGTAGCTCACGCCATCGCGTTCCACGAAGAGCATGCCATCGCGCGGCCGCACCGGCGTTTCCCTGGCGCGCTCCTGCACCCAGTCGCCGAAGAGTCCGAAGGGATCATCCTGCCAGGCGCCCAGGCGGGGACCGCCGAAGGCGCCGTACAGGCCGCCCAGGGCGCGCTGGCTCCACTGCTGCGCCGTAACGGTAGCCAACTGGGCGCGCTGGGCGTCGCCCAGCAGCAGGGTGCGGCTGCGGTCCAGGCTGTCCAGCCATTGGCTTTGCCATTGCGCGCTGTCGTCGCTGATGGGCGCGAACAGGTCGGCATGCGCATGCAGGACCGTGAGGTAAGCCCGTGCGCCGGCCTGGGCGCGCTTCCAGTCGCGGTCGCCGACCAGCACCACCAGCTTTTGCTGGGCCGAGTCGACCATGTGGGAGAAGGCCTGCTGGCGCACCGCGTCCTTGCTGCTGGCGGCGGGCAGCAGCGCCAGGATGTCGGTGTCGGGGCTGGCGCGCTGGCCCAGCCATAGCCAGGCATTGTGGCCGGCCACCAGCAGCACGGCCAGCAGCCAGGCCAGCGCCAATAGTCGCTGCAGGTGGCGGGCCGGCTTAGTCAAACAGCGCTCCTTCTTCTGCCGTCATCGCGCCGTCTCCGGTCTTGATGGCGGAAAAGCTGATGTCGGTGCGGTCGCCGCTGGCTTCCTTCATGCTGACCTTGTCCACATAGCTGGCGCCGGCCAGGCTGATGTCGCCGATGGCCTTGGCCAGCGCCGGTTGGCGTGCCTTGAGGGCGACCTGCCAGTGACCGTCGCGCAGGCTGCCGTCGAGTTCGAAGAGCTGGTCAAGCTGGCTCAGGTCACCGGCCAGCAGCGAAAACAGGACGCTGTTGATCATCTTCACCACCGGCTCCTGTTGCGCATCGAGCTTCATGGCCACGCGGCCATCCTGGATCTGCACGATGGCGTCGCGGGTGATACGCAGGGTGCTGGGAAACGGTTGCAGCGTCTGCCACAGGATGCCGCGGCCCTTGAGCACGCAGAAGCGGCCATAGGCTTGCAGCGGCTTCTTGATGCCGGTCAGCTGCTTGGTCTGGTCGAAGCGTCCGCACATCACGGCCGGCTTGGCCAGGGTGGCCTGGATCTGTTGCACGGGCGCTGCGGCGCGGGCGGTGGGCAGGAGGGCCAGCAATGCCAGCGAGCAGAGGAGGGAGCGTGCGTTCATGGGGCAGGAGGCGTCAGTCCGAGCTTGTGCCACAACACCGGCGGCGATACGAAGCACATCTCGTGGTTGATTGTTTGCACCGCCACCTGGACGGTGGAGGCGCGGGTCAGGCGGACACCGCTGGCGGCGTCGCTGATGAGGTAATCGATGCGCAGGCGGTTTTCCCATTCGACGATGGCCGCGCTCACGCGGATGCGCTGGCCGAAACGGGCCGGCGCGGCATAGCGCAGGTGCAGGTCGATCACCGGCCAGGCATAGCCGGATTGCTTCATGGCCGGATAGTTGTAGCCGATGCCGTCGAGCAGGGCGCAGCGCGCGGCTTCCATGTATTCGACATAACGGCCGTGCCAGACGATTTCCATCGGGTCCAGGTCATAGAACTGGATCTGCAATTCGATTTCGCCGCGCCAGGGCGAATTGGCCAGGGTGAGCTTGCCCGCAGGCAGGACGGTCTCAGTCATACAGGCTCCAGGCCTGGGCGCGGATGCGCTGCAGCAGCAGGCGCAGGTCGGGCTCCAGCATGCGGTCTTCGGCGACCTCGGCGATATCCTCGGACAGCGCCGCCTGCATCGCGGCCAGGCGTCCGGCCGGCAGATCCTGCAAGGGGGTGTCGCCGATCTGCTGGCGCTGGCTGCGCAGCCATACGCCCTGGCGCACCGTGATCAGCAGGGCGGCGGCGACCTGTTCGGTCAGCTCCAGCACACGCAGGCAGTCGCGCGCGGCAATGGTGCCCATGCTGACCTTGTCCTGATTGTGGCATTCGGTGGAGCGCGAGAACACCGAGGCCGGCATGGTCAGCTTGAGGGCTTCGGCGGTCCAGGCCGAGGCGCTGATCTGCAGCGCCTTCAGACCGTGGTTGATGGGCGCGCGCGCACCCTGCGCGCCGGACAGGTTGGCCGGCAGGCCATTGTTGTAGCGCTGGTCCACCATCAGGGCCATCTGGCGATCGAGCAGGTCGGCGATGTTGGCCACGGCGGTCTTCATGCTGTCCATGGCGAAGGCGATGTGGCCGCCATAGAAATGGCCGCCATGCAGCACGCGTTCGCCGTCCGGGTCGATCAGCGGGTTGTCGTTGGCGCTGTTGAGTTCGTTCTCGATGAACTGGCGCAGCGATGGCAGGGCGTCGTTGAGCACGCCGATCACGTGCGGCGCGCAGCGAACCGAGTAGCGATCCTGCAGGCGCTTTTCGTTGCGGTGCGCCTGGCCGCAGGGCAGGTCGCGCTGCAGCCAGGCCGCTACCTGCTGCTGGCCCGGATGCGGCTTGGCCGAGAACAGCGTGGCGTCGAAATGGTGGGCGTTGCCATCCAGCGTAAAGCTGCTCATGGCCGTGATGCGGGTGGCCAACTGGCACAGGTAGCGGGCGCGGTCGAAGGCCAGACAGGCCAGCGCGGTCATGACGGCGGTACCGTTCATGATGGCCAGGCCTTCCTTGGGACGCAGGCGCAGCGGCGTCATGCCGGCGGCGGCCAGCGCCTGGGCGGCGGGCACGGTGGCGCCCTCGCGCCAGACATCACGTTCACCGCACAGCACGGCGGCCAGGTAGGACAGCGGTGTGAGATCGCCGCTGGCACCCACCGAACCCTCGCAAGGAATCTGCGGCAGCAGGTCATGCTGCAGCAGGCCGGTGATCTGTTCCAGCAGCGCCACGCTCACACCCGAGAAACCCTGGCACAGGGAGTTCAGACGAGCGGCCAGGATGGCGCGCGCCTGCTCCGGCGTGAACAACGCGCCCAGGCCGCAGCCGTGGTAGGTGTAGAGGTGATGCGGTAGTTCCGGCACCAGCTCTGGCGGTACGGTGACCGTGCAGGAATCGCCATAGCCGGTGGTGACGCCATAGATGGTGCCATCCTCGCGCAGCAGGCGGTCCAGGAAATCGGCGCCGCGCGCAATGCGCGCGCGAAAGTCGGGGGTGTCGTGCAGTTGCGCGGCGCGCTCGCGCCGCGCCAGCGCCACCACATCCTCGATGGCAAGTGGCTGGGCACCGAAGCGGATGGGGGCGCTGCTGGCCGAAGAAGTCAGGTCAGTGTGAGGCATGGTGTTCGTCCAGGGCCGAATCGGCCCAGAAATCATAGAAATTGAACCACTGGTAGGGCGCTTGCAGGCAATGCGCTTCCAGTCGTGTTGCGTAGGCGGCGGCCAGTTCGGCCAGGACCTGGTCGCGCTGCTTGCGAGGCAGGGTGATCTGCTGGCCAAACGCCTCGAAGCTCACCTCCGCACCCTCGGCGCTGCGCCGCGAAAACATCAGATAGACCGGGCATTGCAGCAGCGCCGCCATGACATAGGGACCGATCGGGAACGGCGCGCTCCTGCCCATGAAGGAGGCATGCGCGACCCGTGGCTGGGGCGAGACCGGGACGCGGTCACCGGCAATGACCACGAACTCGCCCTGGGCCACTTTCTCGGCCAGCACGATGGCGGTGGCCGGCGACATCTCGGTGACTTGCATCAGGTTGAGCTGGCTGCCCGGATCGAGCTGGGCCAGCATCTGGTTGAAGGCCTGGGCATGGCGGGTGTGGACCAGCACCGTCAGCTTGAGCGCGGGATGCTGGCGGCCGATCACGCGGCACAGTTCGAGGTTGCCCAGATGGGTGCAGATGATGAGTCCGCCCCGTCCGGCGGCGATGGCGTCGGTGATGTGGTCGCTGCCATGCAACTGGACCCGGTCCACCGGGAACAGGCCGCCCCAGAGCAGCATCTTGTCGAGCAGGCTTTCACCGAATGCAGCGAAGTGACGCAAGACCCCGGTGATGCCGGTCCGCAGCGGCAAGTCCGGGTGATAGCGCCGGACCTGCTCGAGGAAATGGCGCGAGGCGCGGCGGGCCGGGCCATTGACGGCGATGTACCAGCACAGCACTGGATAGAGCATGAGGCGGAAGGGCAGCCGGCCCAGCAGGCGATAGACCGCAAACAGCAAGCGCATGCCGGCCACGAAGCTGACTTCGTTGATCTGCGCCCAGTGGCGTGTACGCGAGGGAGTGCTCATGGCTTGCGTCCACCCACGCCCAGGCGGCGCCAGCAGCTGCGCCCCAGCAACAGCGGCGCGCGCAGCAGCATGCCGAAGAACAGGCGGGCATGCATGCGCGAGATCAGCACGTTGTCCAGCCAGACCTGGAAGTGCGAGACACCGTCGGCCGGATAGCGCACCCGCGTGGCCAGGTTGTGCACGCGCAGGCCGCGCCAGTAGAGACGGACCAGGATCTCGGTGTCGAAATCCATGCGGCGACCGATGGCGGCACGGTCGATCAGTTGCAACGTCGGCGCCAGTGGATAAAGCCGGAAGCCGCACATCGAATCGACGATTTCCAGCGAGAGTGTATTGATCCACACCCACACGTGGGTCAGGTAACGGGCGTAGAGCCGTCCCTTGGGGACGCTCTCGTCATAGACCGGCCTGCCGTTGATGACGGCTTGCGGAGCCGCCTGCGAAGCGGCCAGGAAACGCGGGATATCGGCGCTGTCATGCTGGCCGTCGGCGTCGATCTGCAGGGCGTGCGTGTAGCCGGCGGCAGCAGCGTGGCGCAGGCCGGTCATGACAGCGCCGCCCTTGCCCTGGTTATGGGCATGGACCAGCAGGGTGGTCGCTTGCGGGTCGGCTGCAGCCAGTTGGCGCAGCACGGCGGCGCAGCCCGGACTGCAGCCATCGTCGATCAGGATGCAGGGCAGTCCATGGCCGCGCACGGCGGCCACGACCGCGCCGATGGCGTGTTCGTGGTCAAACACCGGGATCACCACCACGGTGTTGTGGGCGACGGATGCGTTCATGCCGCCCCCAGCAGGAAGCGTCCGCTGGCGTGCTGGCCACCCTCGGAATGCAGCCGGAAGGACAGCTGCGACTTGCCCGCCTCGAATTGCAGGTCCAGCAGCACGCGCATGCCGGGCGTGATGACGCGCTGGAACTTCAAGGCTTGCAGCCCCAGGAAGCGCGGCGGCAGGTCGAAGTAGCGCCGGCCCAGAGCAAGCGACCAGTCGGTCTGCACCACGCCCGGCAGGATGGGCGAGCCGGGGAAGTGGCCCCGGAAATAGAGCAGGTCGGCAGGAATATCCAGCGCCAGTTGCACATGTTCGCCGCTGCGTTCCAGTTCGCTTACCTGCGGCATGGTCGGAGCGCTGACTACGGGAACGGCAGCAGGGCTCTCCAGCAGCGCAGTCAGCGCCGCCAGCGTGACCTTGCCTTGCGGGTTCACCGGCAGCGCCGGCAGGTAGCGCCACAGGCGCGGCAGGGCGATGGATTCGATGGCGCCGGCCAATGCGGCCTTGAGGGCCGTATTGAGGGCCAGCTTGCCCTGCGCGGCGAGCATGGCCTGCGCTGGCGCACTCGGTACGACGAAGGCGGCGATGAACTGGCGCGCCCGGCGGCCCTGGTGAACGATCACGCGCACGTCGTCCACCAGCGCACTGGCATTGAGCAGTTGTTCGATGCGGGTCAGCGAGATGCGTTTTTCTTCCAGCTTGACGATGCGGTCGCTACGTCCACGCAGTTCGAACTGTCCCGTCTGGCCTGCCACCAGCGCGGCGCGGTCGGCCATGCTGAACCAGGCGCTATCGGGTAGGTGGGGCAGATGGGGCGAGCGTACCTCCAGCTCGCCCTCGGCGCCCAGGCGTACCTCCACCCCAGGCATGGCTTGCCAGTGTTCCTGACGCTGCAAGGGCTCGTTCTGCGGCTGACGCCAGGCGATGCCGCCGGTCTCGGAGCTGCCATAGATCTCCAGCGGGCGCTGGCCCAGCAGGCGCGCGGTATCGGCGGCGGCCTGGGCCGGCAGTGGACCGCCGGAGGAGAAGATGGCGCGCAGCTGGCGCGCATCCGGCTGGGTGCTCTGTTCGGGCAGGCGTTTCAGATGCGCCGGACTGGACAGCAGTATCCAAGGGCGCGCGCCGGCCATGCGCTGCAGGTCTTCCGGGAAGAAGGCGCTGCCCGCATGTACCGGCCGTCCCGCGCACAGCGCCCACAAGACCTTGAAGAGCAAGCCGTAGATATGCTGGTGCGAGACCGTGGCGATGACCTCGGCCTCGCCCACGATTGCGCCGAAGAGCGCCTCCAGCGTAGCCACTTCATTGGCCATCTGGCCCAGTTGCTTGGGAATGGCCTGGGCCAGGCCGGTGCTGCCGGAGGTATAGACCACCAGTCCGGCAAAGTCGGCGCGCAAGGCCGTCCAGGCGTCGGGTATATCGTCGCCCGCTGCATCGTCGGCAGGGTGCAAGGCCGGGCAATGCGCCCCGAACTCGCCGAGGAAGGCATCGACCTCGCCCTGCAGTTGACGGCAAGTGTCGGGCAGGGCATCGCTGGGCAGGTAGGCCGTCTTGCCGGCCAGCCAGATCGCGAACAGGGCCGCCGCGAACTGCAGGGTGTCGTGGTGGAACAGCGCCAGGCGCTGTCCCGGCGTGGCCTGCACGAGGTGCTGCCAGCGCCGCAGCTCGGCGCGCCAGCACGCGTGCGTGACCGCCACGCCATCACGCCAGCCGATCACGCGTTCGTCGGCAAAGGCCAGGAACGGCAGTTGCAGCAGGTCCAGCCGAGCAGGGGCGGTCATTGCGGACGCCTCACGCATGATGCTGTCGCCGAACATACAGGCGCACCAGGTATTCGCCGGCAAACAGCAGCCCCATGGCGATGTAGGAAATGACACCGGTGTACATCGACCATACCGCAGGCGAACACCACAGGGCCGTACCCAGGGCGATGCTGCCGTTGATGGCGAAGAATAGGCACCACACCTGGGTGACCCGGCGCGTATAGGCGATGACGAACAGCGGCAGGTCGGGCGAACCCAGGCGCGCCATGCGTTCGATCACGGTGGGCGGCTTGTAGAGGCTGTAGCCGAACAAGGCCAGCATGCCGGCGCTGATGGCGACCGGATAGAGCTTCAGCGGCAGCAGCGCATTCCAGTACACGGCCGGTGCGGCCAGCGCCAGCGCGGCTACGCCCATCCAGCGCAGGGGGCCGCCGGTGCGGGTGGCGAACAGGCGCACCACGGCGATGAGCACCAGGGACAAGGCCAGGGTGCGTGGCTCGAGCTTGCCGTGGGCATACCAGATCAACAGGGGATAGAGCAGGATCAACAGCGGGCCGGCCAGCGTGGCCAGCCTGGGCATCGCGGGAGGCTTCATGCGCTCACGCGTGCGCTTGTTCGCGCATCAGGGTCGCCAGGATCTCGACGACGTCCTGCACCGTGCGCACGCTGCGGAAGACGTCGGGCTGGATGCGCTTGCCGGTGGTCTGGTTGAGCTTGACCACGATGTCGACGGCGTCGATGCTGTCGATGTCGAGATCGGTGTAGAGGTTGGACTGGGGCGTGATGGCGGCTTTGTCGATCTCGAACATCTCGTGCAGCATATCGACGATCCACACGGTGATTTCGTCCTTGGTCATGTCAGGTGTCAGAGTGGTCATGATGTGCTTTTCTTGCAAATGGCTGGGAGGGGGTGTCAGGGTGCGCAGCGTGGAGGCTGCTCAGGCCGTGGCCTGGTGGCTGGCCACCAGGGCGGCCAGCGCCTGCACCGAGGCGAAATGCTTGCGGGTCTCTTCGGAATTGGCCGAGAGCTTGATGCCATAGCGCTTCTGCAGGCTCATGCCCAGCTCCAGCGCGTCGATGGAATCCAGGCCCAGGCCATCGCCGAAGAGGGACGCGGCGCTGTCGATGTCCTCGGGGGCCAGGTCTTCCAGGTCGAGGGCCTCGATGATGAGTTGCTTGATATCTTGTTCCAGGTCTTGCATCGCCTAGTTCTCTTTCATGAAGTACTGTTGCAGGTAGGTCGTCAGCTGCCGGGCGGCGAGCGTGGGATTGTCGGCAGGGTGCGGCTGGCCGGCGCCGATGATGTGGTCCAGGTGAAGGTCGTCGCCGATCTGCAGGTGGAAGTGCGCGCGCGTGGCCGGCACCTGCCACCATTTCTCGCCCTTGGAGAGGGTCACCGGGGTGCAGCGGATGCGCACCGGTGTGATGGCGCAGCCGCAGCGCACCGCCACGTTGGCGGCGCCGCGCTTGAGGCTGATCTGGCCGTCCGTGGGCGTGCGGGTGCCTTCGGGGAAGATGATGAGATTGCCGCCGCTGCGCAGGGAGCGGATGCAATCCTCGATCAGGTCCGGTCCCTGGTCATTGCTGATGTAGCCGGCGGCGCGGATGGGCCCGCGGGTAAATGGATTGCGCCACAGGGCGTTCTTGACGATGCAGTCGGCGTGGCGCACGAAGGCCATCAGCAGCACCGTGTCGATGAGCGTAGGGTGATTGGCCAGGATCAACTGGCCATTGCGGTTCAGGCGCTCCAGGCCCGAGATCTCATAGCGGATCACGCCGCAGATGCGCATCAGTTCGACGAAGGCGCGAAACGCCAGGCGGATGATATGGCGCGCCCACAGCACGCGCTGCTGCGCGTCGCGCACCAGCAACTGCAGGATAGGGAAGACCACCAGCCGCAACAGCAGGCCGCCCAGGCCGAAGAGCGCAAAGCACATGCCCGTGGCCAGGATGCGCCAGCCACGGTCGATCAGCGCGAAGACCCGATCAAGCATGCCGCATCCATTGCCAGCGGCGACCGTCGGCGTGGCGGTGCAGGGTGGAGGCGTCCGCATCGAGGAAGAAGCGCAGCACGGCGGCTGGGCCCGCAGCGGTGTTGTTGGCGTGGGGGGCAGCGTCGCCGACCGCGTGCGCCTGCTGCCATTGCAGCGAGAGCGTGGGCAAGGCCTCCTGTTCATCGGCCGCCTGGATCAGCCAGGACCAGCCGCAGGGTTCTTCGTGTTCATCGGCGAAATCGGCAAACATCGTCGGCAGCGGTGCATCGGCGACCACCAGCAGGACCTGTGGCGCGCCATCGGCCAGCAGGCCGCAGGCTTCGATGACGGCGTGTTCGACCGTGCTCTGGCCGGCGGCGATGGCCACCGTGTTGGCAGGGCTACCGCGGGCGATGGAAAAGAGGCCGGCGTTGGCGTTGTGGACCGACAGGCTGAAGGCGGTAGGCGACATCGGCGCGGCTTCGGCCAGGGCCATCTGCAACTCCACCGAGCGCGCGCATTCGCCATGGCGCGAGGCAAAGACGACCGGGATGTCGAGGTTCGAGGCGTTTGGACTGGTGTCGTGGGAGGGATGGGATGCCGCGGTGGTCAATGCGCCGTAGGCCGTTTCCAGCGCCAGCTTGCCGACCGGACTGGTACGCCGCCGCAGCATGGGCGGCATGGCCTTGACGGCTGGTTCCCCCGAACCGGCCGTCTGGCGATCACCCCTGATCCACTGTTGCCAATCGATGGCGGATTCGATACCCGGAACCCACTGCGCATGCGCGGCAACTGAAAAACTGACATCCCCTGAATACATATCTTCGAAAGCCCGAGGCTTCTTTCTGGCGGTGTTATCTACCGGATTGCCCTGCTGCCCGATGCATGACGTCGCACGGTACGGGCATCAGTGGACATGCCGTTTTCTTTTTTATTTACGGCATTTATCCGGGCGTCTTGAATGTTACATTTTGTAAGACCCGGCAATGGTACGACAAAACCCTCTTCAAAAAACACGAATTTTTCATTCGGAAACTCTGAAAGCCACGTCCAG
Organism: Herbaspirillum camelliae; assembly: GCF_001929405.1. NCBI lineage: Bacteria > Pseudomonadati > Pseudomonadota > Betaproteobacteria > Burkholderiales > Oxalobacteraceae > Herbaspirillum > Herbaspirillum camelliae. The sequence goes on along the minus strand of NZ_KV880769.1, from coordinate 5,873,187 downwards.
GGGGCTTATGCGCTATGTAATCGTTGCCGATAGTTGACGTTTTCGCTGATTCGGGTGTGGGTGAGGGGGCTTTTGTGTGGGTGCCTGATTCTCTAACAAATTACATAAGCTCCGCATGAACGCATAGGCGGTGAATTTGAAACTTGTTCATTCGATAAGCTTGGGTGAACATTGAGCGCGGCGACTTGGCGCCGCCATCCCGGCAGGGCGGTGCCGGTGTCAGGCCAGAAAGACAAAACCATCAGGAACCCACATGGCGCAGGTTGCTGATGGTCGTGATGTTGGTGGAGCCGGCGGGAATTGAACCCGCGTCCAGAAGCACTCTACAGACAGTTCTACATGCGTAGTGCAGTCAATTGGTTTTAATCCTGGCGACGCGGACGCACACGCTTCGACAGGACGAGTTACCTTGGATTTAATGACGTATCAAGTAACCCGATACGCCACGATTCCCTGTAAATGACTCTACCGCTGTTGCCAGCACACCCCAGGGAAGAAGTGCTGTAGAGCTAGAAATTTCTTAGGTTTCTAGGTGCGATTTACGCTGCGAGAGCGTAAGATTCGTCGTTTGCATTTAAGCAGTTCCGGATGGATTAACGAGGTAACCAGTCCTCGGCATGCCCTGTTCCGCTTTGCAACCCCTGTCGAAACCAAGTCGGCCCCGTGGTGTTGAAGCTTCGCAAATCCCGCTGGGCGCATGAACTTGCGTATTACGCTTGCATCTCGAAAGATGCGCCCGCCAGTGCGGCGGGAGGTCAATTATAACCTACTCCCTATGGTATGGGCAGCGCCGGCCTTTTCAAGAGCCGGCGGCGCTCATTGTATCGTCAGGTCCACTCGCGCCTTGGGCTCCTTGTCGGGGATGCCCGCGCCGTCCAGCTTGGGGGCGATCAGGAAGATGCGCGCCGGTTCGATCACGCTTTGCTCCTGCAGGTAGTTGCGGACCTGGTCGGCGCGCCGCTGCGCCAGGCTGTACAGGTCGTCGGGACTGACCTGGGTGTGCTCCAGGATCAGCTTTTCCATCTCGACCGGCGGCAGCGAGCGGGCCAGGCCGATCATGTTGCGGGGCTTGTCGAACTTGGCTTCCTTGTAGGCGCGTTCCAGGTATTTGCTGCGCTCGGCATCGGTCAGGCGCACCGGGCCGGACGGCTGGCCTTCGCGGGCGATCAGCTCGGCCCGCTTGTAGCCGCGCATCTGGCGCTCCAGCGCTTCCTTGCGCAGGCCCTGGTCATCGACCTGGGGATCGACGCGACCCATGATGTCGAGCTTGATACCGGGACGCTCGTGCAGCACGTAGCCGAGCGCATCGAGCTTCTTGCGCACCTCGGCATCGATCTCGGCCGAGCCGGCGGGGAACTCGATGTAGCGCAACTCACCGATGTTCTCGTCGCTGCGGAACATGGAGCCGATCAGCGCAAAGGGCGAGGTCACGGCCTTGGCGATCAGGTTCACGAACACTCGCACGATGATGCCGCCCACCGAAAACTCGGGATCGGACAGCGAGCCCGAAATAGGCAGGTTCAGGTTGATGTTGCCGTTACGGTCCTTGAGCAGCGACACCGCCAGCATCACCGGCAGATTGGTGGCGTTGGGACTGTCGACCCGTTCGCCGAACGTCAGTTGCTCGATGCGCAGATCGTTCTGGGCGACCAGCTTGTCGTTCTCGATCTTGTACCGCACGTCCATGGACAGCTTGCCCTTGGTGATGGGATAACCGGCGTACTTGGCCGAGTAGGGCGTCAGGCGCGGCAGCTGCACGCCGTTGGCGCTGGCCTTCAGGTCCAGGTACATGGGCTTGAACAGCGGATTGAGTGCGCCCGAGATCTGCAGCGGCGCGTCGTTGTCGATCTTGCCGCTGATGTTCACGGGGGCGGGTTGCGGCTTTTCGGAAGAGATCTCGCCGATGCTGCCGGCAAGGCCCGTCATGTTGGCGGTGTAGTTGGGTTTGACGAAGTTGTCGGTGTAGTTGATGTTGCCGCCTTCGAGCACGACCTGGCCGACCCTGACGATGGGGGCGTCGGAGCGCGCTGCCGGGCTGGTGACCGGCGCGCTGGAGACGCTCTTGCGGCTGCTGTCGCGGCGGTTCTCCTTGTCGTCCTTCTTGCTGTCGTCGGTGATCGAGCCTTGCGGCTGGCCGTCGGCCACCAGGATGTCCTGCAGGTTCAGGCGTCCCTTCTCGGAGAGGATGGCGCGGGCGTAGAAACTGTTGAGGGTGACCTTCTCCAGCGCGATCTGTGCACGCCCGCCCAGCTTGGAGTTGATGCCGGCCAGGGTGAGGGTGCGCCAGCGCAGGAAGTCGGTCGAGGTGAGCTTGTCCTGCATGCGCAGGTTGGCGATGGCGGCGCTGCCTTTGTAGTCGAGGGCGAACTTCTGCTGTTGCAGCGGTAGCGTCAGCGCCAGCTTGCCCTTGGCGCTGAGCGCGCCATTGCTGATGCTCACGTTGAGGATATCGGTGAAGTAGCCCTGGAAGGGAGCGATGGGCAACTCGCGCAGGTCCAGGTCGAGATCGGCATTCTTGAGGTGCGGCGCGATCTGGCCGTTGATGTCGGCGCTGCCGTTCTTGTCCAGGCGTGCTTGCAGCGTCAGGCGCATGGCCTGGTCGAAGGTGTCGGTGACGTTCTGCACGCGCAGCTTGAGCGATTCGACGCTGATGGGCTGTGTGCTTTTGCCCTCGGGGGTGAGCTGCAGGCTGGCCAGCTCCACGGTGCTGTCGTCGAGCTTGAGGTGGCCGTCGCGCCATTGCAGGGTGCTGTTGCCCGAGAGCTTGCCGGCCAGGCCGCTCACTGGTGCGCGGTGCAGGTAGTTGCGATAGCCGGCCAGATCGATGCCGGCCAGCGTCAGCTTGCCGGCCACGGCTGGCTTGAGCGGCGCGACCTGACCTTCGAAACCCAGGCGGCCATGGCCATTCTCGATGGCCGTGACTTTCAGGGTGGCGGGCTGGGCGTTCGCTGCGGTGGACAGTTGCGCGGCGTCGATCTCGATGCCGCTCAGCTGCACATTCTGGGCTGGCGAGGCGTTGGCTTCGTCACGCCAGTTCACGCGCCCGTCGCGTACGTTCAACTGCTGCAACACGATGGCGGAGGGCTGCGTGGAGGGCGCTGCCGGGCTGGCCGGTGGCGCCGCCGCGGTGCGCTTTCCGGTGGCAGGAGCAGCCAGGGCGCGCACCCAGTTGATCTCTCCACGGCCGTTCATCGAGGCCCAGACCTGCGGTTGTTCCAGGGTCACCTGGCTGATCTGGCCGCTGGCGGCGAGCACGTCGAACTGGCCCAGCTTGACGGCCAGTTGCCGGGCTTTGAGCAGCGGCGCCTTGGCGCGGTCGGCCACGGCGATATCGTCCAGCACCACGTCGCCAGCCAGCGTGATGCTGGGTTTGTCTTGCTGGCGATTGAAGCCCAGGTCCAGGCGTGTGCTGAGATGGCCGCTCTGGAGCAGCACCGGCAGCTCCATCGGGACGAAGGGCAGATAGGACACCAGGTCCAGGCGCTCGATATCGATGGCGAAGGCCGATTCCAGCGTGCTGCTGAAGGGCTTGCTGCGGCCCTTGAGATGCAGGGGCGTGCCGTTGATGGTGGCCGACAGTTGCGGCTGGACGAAGCTGTCGATGTTGCCCGGCAGGTTGGAAATGAAGGGCAGGCCGACTTGCAGGGCGGCGATGTCGATGGTCTTGCCGGTGAGCTTGTCTTCAAAGCGGATCGCGCCATCCTGCAGCTGCACGTTGGCCAGCGAGAAGCGGGCCTGGCCTTCGCTCTTGGGCTGGGCGGCCAGGCGCTCGAGGATGTCGGAGAAATTGTAGTGGCCGCCCTGGTCGGCATCGAGGCGCTGCACCCGCAGTTGCGGCTTGCTCAGGCGCACTTCGTCCAGCACCGGCGCCAGGCGCAGCAGCGAGGCCGAAGAGGCGTCCACCAGCAGGGACTGGACGGCCAGGAAAGGGGTCTTGCCGTCAGCTTCGTAGAGGGTGATGTCCGAGACCTGCAGCGCCAGGCGGAAGGGATTGAAGCTCACGGCGCCGACGTCCAGCTTGCGCCCCAGTTGCGCTTGGGTCTGCTCGACGGCCAGCTTGCGCACCAGCGCGGGCAGGGCGGCCCAGCTCAGGGCGGCCAGCGCCAGCAGGATTGCCAGCATCCACGCCAGCCACTTCAGCGGGCGGCGCAGGCGTTGCCATGCGGGTTGCTTGGTCTGTGAGGCCAGGCTCGGCTTGCTCATGAGGTGTTTCCCTTGTCGATGCCGGCGCTGCTGCGCCCGGTTAAGGGTGGCTACGCCGTTCTGATCGTGATTGTTCTGGTTGCCGACGCGGTGTGACCGCAGCCGTCATTCTAATGCGATGACGCGCCCCTGTGAGGGCGGTGCGCCAGGAAGAGGACGGTACTCAGAGGAGGAGGCAGCGGCCGGGGTTCCCTGGCCGCGCGCGAGGAGGGGTCAGCCCAGCAGGGTCAGGATCTGCAATGGGTCATGCAATAGCGCATCGGCCTCCCATCCCGCAGGTTCGGTGTGGCCGCAGTAGCCCCAGGCGGCGGCGATGGTGGGCATGGCGGCGGCCTTGCCGGCCTGGATGTCGCGCAGGTCATCACCGACGTACCAGCAATCCTGGGGCGTCAGTTGCAGCCGGCGGGCGGCTTCCAGCAGCGGGGCGGGGTGCGGTTTGGAATGCGGCGTGGTATCGCCGGAGACGATGCAGCCGGCATGACCCAGGCCGATCTGCGGCGCCAGTACATCGGTGAAGCGGGCCGCCTTGTTGGTGACGATGCCCCAGGCGATGCTGCGCATTTCCAGCTGGACCAGCAATTCAGGGATGCCGTCGAAGAGGCGGCTGTGGGTGGTCATGTTGGCCTGGTAGCGATCCAGAAAGCGCACGCGCAGCTCCTCATACTCATCCTCGCCGGGATGGATGCCCAGGGCTGCGCCGATCAGTCCGCGCGCGCCGGCCGATGCGACCGGGCGCAACTGCTCGTAGGGAGCGTCTTCCAGGCCGCGTTGCTGGCGCAGGAAATTGGCGGCGGCGGCCAGGTCGGGGGCGGTATCGGCAAGCGTGCCGTCGAGGTCGAACAGGATGGCGCGCGGAGGGCGTAAGGGCATGGCGGAGACAATGAAAACGAGAGGGAGGGAGGGGCTCAGGACTGCCGCTCATGCAGAGCGGGCCATCCTGACGCTGGTCAGCCAGCTCAGGCCAGCTTGGTGCAGGCCACCAGGTAGTTGACGCTGGTATCGTCGTTGAGCGAATAGATCTTGGTCAGCGGGTTGTAGCCCATGCCCTTGAAGCCGTCGATCTGCAAGTCGGCCTGGCGGGTGTAGTGCGCCAGTTCGGCCGGGGTGATGAACTTGGCGTAGTCGTGGGTCCCCTTGGGCAGCAGGCGCAGCACGTATTCGGCGCCGATGATGGCCATCAGGTAGGACTTCATGTTGCGGTTGAGCGTGGAGAAGAACAGCTTGCCGCCCGGCTTGGCCAGGGTGGCGGCAGCGCGCACGATGGCCGCGGGATCGGGGACGTGCTCCAGCATTTCCATGCAGGTGACCACGTCGTACTGGCCGGCTTCGCGGGCGGCCATGTCTTCGGCGGCAATCTTTTCATAGCGCACCTGCACGCCCGATTCCATGCTGTGCAGGTCGGCCACTTTCAGGGCCTTTTCGGAGAGGTCGATGCCGGTGACATCGCCGCCCTTGAGGGCCATCGATTCGGCCAGGATGCCGCCGCCACAGCCGATGTCGATCACCTTCTTGCCGGCCAGCGGGGCGCGCGCATTGATCCATTCCAGGCGCAGCGGGTTGATTTCATGCAGGGGGCGGAATTCGGAACCCGGGTCCCACCAGCGATGGGCCAGTTCACTGAATTTCTGGATCTCTTGGGGATCGGCGTTTACGTTCGCCTGGGGTGCGGTGGTCGTATTCATAGGGACTAATGATAGCCCAAAGACGCCATCGAAGTTGGCCGAGCCAGATCAAGGCGGCTTCTGAAACCATCGTGAAGCGCAAACGAAACAGGAATAAAAAAACCCCGCCGAAGCGGGGTTTTCATCAGAGCCTTGTAGCGGCAATCGATTACTTGCGGGTACCCACAACTTCGATTTCCACGCGACGGTTCTTGGCGCGGCCAGCAGCGGTCTTGTTGTCAGCGACCGGTTGCGACTTGCCCTTGCCTTCGGTGTAGACGCGGTTGGCTTCGACGCCCTTGGAGACCAGGTAGGCCTTCACGGATTCAGCGCGGCGAACCGACAGCTTCTGGTTGTAGGCAACCGAACCGATCGAGTCGGTGTGGCCGACAGCGATGATGACTTCCAGGTTGATGGCCTTCAGGTTGCCAACCAGTTCGTCCAGCTTGGCCTTGCCAGCCGGCTTCAGGGTTGCCTTGTCGAAATCGAAGAACGCGTCAGCAGCGTAGGTGACCTTTTCCGAGGTCGGAGCAGCTGCAGCAGCCGGCTTGGCGGGAGCAGCAGCAGCAACCGGAGCCGGTGCGGGCGGTTCTTCGCACGGACCGTTTACGTAAGCGGTTTGCCAGCACAGACCGTAACCGCTGCGGGTAACGACGTCACGGCCATCTTGCAGGTACAGGCTGTTCGGACGAACCTTGATGTCCTTGGTTTCCTGAGCAGTTGCCGACAGAGCGATGGCTGCGGACGCAGCAGCGAAGACGAGTTTTGCTAATTTGTTCATGTTTCTCCTCTCGGGTGAGATATCCGCAGATAAACTGCGCTACAAGATTACGACATCAAAAAATGAATAATATCATGTGTTCAGGTCGTCACAGGCCCTTGTTCCATGGGGCTTGCAATGAACTTAGCCGCCATTCTGCCACACGGATTGCCCTTGAGCGATGCTTGCCAATTGGTCCAGACAACGTTTTTGGGACTGTGTTGTTTCTTCGCAACGGGATATTTTCGGGGCGTTTTTGTTCCATCAGGGCCCGAAAAACTTCGGTTTTTTCAAGAATATCCTTATTTTTCATACAGTTCGGCCATTTTCGTTGTGGCAAGTAGTTGCCTTTTTCTCCCGGGTATTGTCTCGCCTGTGGGTGGCCTCGCATGTCGCAATATTTCTTGATGAGGTTATCGGAAGTTAACGAGCGCGGCACTTTTCTTCCCGGTGTGGCTTGCCGATGGGCATCATATCCGCGTGGCAAGACGCTTGGTCGCTCGTGCAGGTCATCCTGATCCTTCTAATATATATAGGCGTTTTATGGCGGCAGCGCGGCCGCTCCCGCCGGCCGGGAGGGCTGTAGCACGGTCTGGGGCGCTGGCTTGAGGCGGCTGGCGGGCGCGCAAACGGGGTTTTGGGGGCGCTGGCGTGCTAGAATGCGCTGTTCTGATCATGTCCAAGGGCAAGGCCCGCTCGGTGTGATTTTTTTGACCGAGAAACATCTTTCGACTCTCCAATGGATCAATTCGCTAAAGAAACCATCCCCATTTCCCTCGAAGAAGAGATGCGCAAGAGTTACCTCGATTACGCCATGAGCGTGATCGTGGGTCGGGCACTGCCGGATGTGCGCGATGGCTTGAAGCCCGTACACCGCCGTGTCCTGTATGCGATGCACGAGATGAACAACGTCTGGAACCGCCCGTTCGTGAAGTGCGCGCGCGTGGTCGGCGAAGTCATGGGTAAGTACCACCCGCACGGCGACGCCTCCATCTATGACACCCTGGTGCGCATGGCCCAGGACTTCTCGCTGCGCTACACCCTGGTCGATGGCCAGGGCAACTTCGGTTCCATCGACGGCGACGGCGCTGCCGCGATGCGTTACACCGAGTGCCGCCTGGACAAGATCTCCAACGAATTGCTGGCCGATATCGAGAAGGAAACCGTCGATTTCGTGCCCAACTACGACGGCAAGGAAAAGGAACCCTCGGTCCTGCCGACCCGTATCCCCAACCTGCTGGTCAACGGCTCCTCCGGCATCGCCGTGGGCATGGCGACCAACATTCCGCCGCACAACATCACCGAAGTGATCAACGGCGCGCTGCACCTGCTGGCCAATGAACACTGCACCATCGATGAACTGATCGAACTGGTCCCGGCACCGGACTTCCCGACAGGCGGCATCATCTATGGTGTCTCGGGCGTGCGCGATGGTTATCGCACCGGCCGTGGCCGCGTGGTCATGCGCGCCAAGACCCACTTCGAAGAGTATGGCCGCGAAGGCCGCATCGCCATCATCGTCGATGAGCTGCCCTACCAGGTCAACAAGAAGGCGCTGCTCGAACGCATCGCCGAGCTGGTGCGCGACAAGAAGCTCGAAGGCATCTCCGACCTGCGCGACGAGTCCGACAAGTCGGGCATGCGCGTGGTCATCGAATTGAAGCGCGGCGAAGTGCCGGAAGTGGTGCTCAACAACCTCTACAAGCAGACTCAGCTGCAGGACACCTTCGGCATGAACATGGTGGCGCTGGTCGATGGCCAGCCGCGCCTCTTGAACCTGAAGCAGCTGCTGGAATGTTTCCTGTCGCACCGTCGCGAAGTGGTCACCCGCCGTACGGTGTTCGAACTGCGCAAGGCGCGCGAACGCGGCCACGTGCTGGAAGGCCTGGCCGTCGCGCTGGCCAACATCGATGACTTCATCGCCATCATCCGCGCCGCACCGACTCCGCCGATCGCCAAGGCCGAACTGATGAACCGCGCCTGGGATTCGTCCATGGTGCGCGAGATGCTGGCCCGCACCGGCGAAGGCAACCCAGGCGGCATCGAAGCCTTCCGTCCGGAAAGCCTGCCAGCCCATTACGGCATCCAGTCCGATGGCCTCTACAAGCTCTCCGACGAACAGGCCCAGGAAATCCTGCAGATGCGTCTGCAACGCCTGACCGGTCTGGAGCAGGACAAGATCGTCAATGAATACAAGGATGTGATGGCGCAGATCGCCGACCTGCTGGATATCCTCTCCAAGCCGGCCCGCGTGACCGCCATCATCACCGACGAACTCAATGCCGCCCGCAACGACTACGGCATCGGCGCCAAGGACGAGCGTCGCTCCACCATCGAGCACAACGCCACCGACCTGGCCACCGAAGACCTGATCACCCCGCAGGACATGGTGGTCACGCTCTCGCACACCGGCTATATGAAGTCGCAGCCGGTCTCCGAGTACCGCGCGCAGAAGCGCGGCGGTCGCGGCAAGCAAGCCATGGCAACCAAGGATGACGACTGGATCGACCAGCTCTTCATCGCCAACACGCACGACTACATCCTGTGCTTCTCCAACCGTGGCCGCCTGTACTGGCTGAAGGTGTGGGAAGTGCCGCAGGGTTCGCGCAATTCGCGCGGCAAGCCCATCGTCAACATGTTCCCGCTGCAGGATGGCGAGAAGATCACGGTGATCCTGCCGGTGTCGGGCGCCAATCGCAGCTTCCCGGATGACCGCTACGTCTTCATGGCGACCAGTCTCGGTACGGTCAAGAAGACCCCGCTGTCGGACTTCTCCAATCCCCGCAAGGCCGGCATCATCGCCGTGGACCTGGACGAAGGCGACTTCCTGATCGGCGCTGCGCTGACCGATGGTCAGCATGACGTGATGCTGTTCTCGGACGGCGGCAAGGCCGTGCGCTTCGATGAAAACGACGTGCGTCCGATGGGCCGTACCGCCCGTGGCGTGCGCGGCATGAACCTGGAAGAAACACAGCAGGTCATTGCCCTGCTGGTGGCCGAGAACGAACAGCAGTCCGTGCTCACCGCCACCGAAAACGGCTTCGGCAAGCGTACTCCCATCACCGAGTACACCCGTCACGGCCGTGGCACCAAGGGCATGATCGCCATCCAGACCAGCGAGCGCAACGGCAAGGTCGTGGCCGCCACGCTGGTCGATTCCAGCGATGAGATCATGCTGATTACCACCGGTGGCGTGCTGATCCGCACCCGTGTGTCGGAGATCCGCGAGATGGGCCGCGCGACCCAGGGTGTGACCCTGATCGCAGTGGAAGACGGCACCAAGCTGTCGGGCCTGCAGCGCGTGGTCGAGTCCGACGTGGAAGACGTGATCGAAGGCGAAGGCTCAGAGGCTGCCGGCGGCGAAACACCAGCCGCAGGCGAGTAAAGCAAGTCCAGGGCGGCGGGCCGTGTGCCTGCCGCCTTTTTTGATGGCGAACGCAGAAATGGTCTATAACTTTTCCGCCGGTCCGGCGGTATTGCCCAAGGAAGTGCTGCAACAGGCAGCCGACGAGATGCTGGATTGGCATGGCAGTGGCATGTCGGTCATGGAGATGAGCCATCGCGGCAAGGAATACATGTCCATCATCGAGGCCGCGCTGGCTGACGTGCGCGCGCTGATGAACATCCCGTCGAACTACAAGGTGCTGTTCCTGCAGGGCGGGGCCATTGCCGAAAACGCCATCATCCCGATGAACCTGGCGGCGCTGCGTTCGCCGGCGGGTAAGCACGAAACCGGCGTAGCCGACTACATCAACACCGGTTCCTGGTCGACCAAGTCGATCAAGGAAGCGGGCCGTTACTGCACCGTGAACGTGGCAGCCTCCTCGGCCGACCACAAGTTCTCCAGCATTCCGGCACGTGCCGACTGGAAGCTTTCGCGCAATGCCGCCTACGTGCACATCTGCAGCAACGAGACCATCGACGGCGTCGAATACCAATACACGCCGGAAGTCGCGGCTGACACCGACGGCGCGCCGCTGGTGGCCGACATGTCCTCGCACATCCTCTCGCGCGAGGTGGATGTGTCCCAATACGGCGTCATCTACGGTGGCGCCCAGAAGAACATCGGCCCGGCCGGCGTGACCATCGTCATCGTGCGCGAAGACCTGCTGGGTCACGCGCTGCCGTTCTGTCCCTCGGCCTTCGACTGGAAGATCGTGGCCGACAATGATTCCATGTACAACACCCCGCCGACCTACGCGATCTATATCGCCGGCCTGGTGTTCCAGTGGATCAAGCGCCAGGGCGGCGTGGCGGCGCTGGAAGCGCGCAACATCGCCAAGGCCCGCCTGCTCTACGGCTATCTGGACAGCACCGATTTCTACAGCAACCGGATCGCAGTGGACTGCCGTTCCCGCATGAACGTGCCGTTCTTCCTGCGTGACGATGCTCTCAATGACACATTTCTGGCCGGCGCCAAAGAGCGCGGCCTGCTGCAGCTGAAAGGCCACAAGTCGGTCGGCGGCATGCGTGCATCGATCTACAACGCGATGCCGATCGAGGGCGTACAGGCCCTGGTCGATTATCTGAAAGACTTCGAAAAGCAGCACGGCTGAGGCCTGCACCTCTGCGGGCGCACAGCCCGTGCGGTGCCGGCCATGGCCGTGCGCCAAGCCAACGCCATGCCACGCCATGCGCGCCGCAGGCCGGTCTTCGCGCCGGCGCGCGGCGAGCAGACTGAGAAAGACCAAGATGAGTGACGACAAGTTGCTGCCCCTGCGCCAGAAGATCGATGCCATCGATGCGCAGATCCTCGACCTGCTGAACCAGCGCGCCCGCGTCGCGCAGGAAGTGGGCCACGTCAAGGCCGAGACCAATGCCCCGGTGTTCCGCCCCGAGCGCGAAGCCCAGGTGCTGCGTCGCGCCGCCGACCGCAATCCCGGCCCCTTGCTGGGCGCCGATATCCAGACCATCTTCCGTGAAGTGATGTCGGCCTGCCGCGCGCTGGAAAAGCGCGTGGTGGTGGCCTACCTCGGCCCTGAAGGCACCTTCAGCGAACAGGCGGTATACCAGCAGTTCGGCCACGCCATCGAAGGCCTGTCCTGCGTCTCCATCGATGAAGTGTTCCGCGATGCCGAAGCCGGCACCGCCGATTTCGGCGTGGTGCCCATCGAGAACTCTTCCGAAGGTGTGATCAATCGCACCCTCGACCTGTTGTTGCAGACCACCCTGACCATCAGCGGCGAAGTGTCCATCCCCGTGCATCACAGCCTGATGACCGCCAGCGGCAAGATGGAGGGCATCACCCGCATCTGCGCCCACTCGCAGGCGCTGGCCCAGTGCAATGCCTGGCTGAACCAGAACTATCCGTCCATCGAACGCCAGGCTGTCGCCTCCAATGCCGAGGCTGCCCGCATGGCGGGTGAAGACCAGAGCGTGGCCGCCATTGCCGGCGAGATCGCTGGGCAGAAGTACAACCTGCAGACGGTCAACGCCCACATCCAGGACGATCCGCACAACCGCACCCGCTTTGCCGTGATCGGTCGGCTGCGGACTGCGCCCTCGGGCCGTGACCAGACTTCCATCGTGCTGTCGGTGCCCAACAAGGCCGGCGCGGTCTACAATCTGCTGGCCCCGCTGGCGCGTCACGGCGTGTCGATGACGCGCTTCGAGTCGCGCCCGGCGCGCATGGGGGCATGGGAATACTATTTCTATGTCGACCTGGAAGGTCACGAGCAGGATGAAAAGGTCGCCCAGGCGCTGGAAGAGCTGCGCCAGAACGCGGCCTTCTTCAAGCTGCTGGGTTCCTATCCGCTGGGCCTGTAAGTGCCGGCCATCCCGATCTCCATCCACCCAGAGTCCAACGTGTTCAAGAAAGTCGTCATCTTCGGCGTGGGCCTCATCGGCGGCTCCTTCGCCCTGGCCCTGCGCCGTGCTGGCCAGGCCGCACATATCGTCGGCGTGGGCCGCTCCCTGCAGAGCCTGGAACGCGCCCGCGCGCTGGGCATCATCGACGCCGTGGCCACCGATGCGGCCAGCGCCGTGCAGGGCGCCGACCTGATCCTGGTCGCCGCGCCGGTCGCGCAGACTGGTGCCATCCTGACTTCCATCGCCCCGCATCTGGAACCGCAGGCCATCGTCACCGATGCCGGCAGCACCAAGAGCGATGTGGTGGCGGCTGCACGCATGGCGCTGGGCGATCGTGTCGCCCAGTTCGTTCCGGCCCATCCGATTGCCGGACGCGAGAAGCATGGTCCGGAGGCCGCGCTGGCCGAGCTGTACGAGGGCAAGAAGGTGGTGATTACCGCCTTGCCCGAGAATGACGCGGCCGACGTGGAGATCGTCGCCGCCGCCTGGCGTGCTTGCGGCGCGGTCATCCACCGCCTCTCGCCGCAGGAACATGACGCTGTGTTCGCATCGGTGAGCCATCTGCCGCACGTGCTGGCCTTTGCGCTGGTGGACGACATCGCCGCCAAGCCGCATGCGGCCACGCTGTTCCAGTACGCAGCCAGCGGCTTCCGGGATTTCACGCGCATTGCGGCGTCCTCGCCCGAGATGTGGCGCGATATCACGCTGGCCAACCGCGATGCGCTGCTCACCGAAGTCGATGCCTATCTGCTGCAGTTGCAGAACATCCGCGCAATGATCGCCGCCAGCGATGGCCCCGGCATCGAGAAGATCTATGCCAGCGCCCAGCACGCCCGCCAGCAGTGGGCTGCGGCCATCGAAGCGGCGGAGCGCAAGGCCTCCTGAATTCCGCAGTCGCTGCAGCCCCTTAACGCTTATATGTTTGCCGCTTTAGCGGCCCGATTCATCCACAGAAAACCACGACGATGAAACAGCCTTCCTATCCCCGCCATATCGACCTGGCTCCGGTGCACCACGTGCAAGGCACGGTCAAGCTGCCCGGCTCCAAGAGCATCTCCAACCGCATCCTGCTGCTGGCGGCGCTCTCGGGCGGCACCACCCGCATCTTCGACCTGCTGGCCTCCGACGATACCCTGGTCATGCTGATGGCCCTGCAGACGCTGGGCGTGAAGTGGGAGCAGATCGAAGGCACCCAGGACTACATCGTCCACGGCGTCAACGGCGTGCTGCCGGTGCACCAGGCCGATCTTTTCATGGGCAACGCCGGCACCGCCATCCGTCCGCTCACGGCCGCCCTGGCCGTGCTGGGCGGCGACTACACGCTGCACGGCGTGCCGCGCATGCATGAGCGGCCCATTGGCGACCTGGTGGATGCCTTGAATGCCGTGGGCATGCGCATCGACTACACCGGCAATCCGGGCTATCCGCCGCTGCATATTCGCCGCGGCCAGCTGACTTCGTCGCGCATGAAGGTGCGCGGCAATGTCTCCAGCCAGTTCCTGACCGCACTGCTGATGGCCGCGCCGCTGATGGCGCGCGAAGAAGCGATGCAGATCGACGTGGTCGGCGAACTGATCTCCAAGCCCTACATCGAAATCACCCTGAACCTGATGCGCCGCTTTGGCGTGGAGGTCGAACGCGACGGCTGGCAACAGTTCATCATCCAGCCGGGCCAGCATTACCGCAGCCCCGGCAGTATCCACGTCGAGGGCGATGCCTCCTCGGCCTCCTACTTCCTGGCGGCTGGTGCGATCACCGGCGGACCGATTCGGGTGGAAGGCGTGGGCCGCGACAGCATCCAGGGCGACGTGCGCTTCGTCGAGGCGCTGGAGCTGATGGGCGCGACCATCACCATGGGCGAGAACTGGATCGAGGCGTCTTCCAATGGCCCGCTCAAGGCCGTCGATGCTGACTTCAACCACATCCCCGATGCCGCCATGACCATTGCCGTGGCTGCGCTGTATGCCGACGGTCCCAGCACCCTGCGCAATATCGCCAGCTGGCGCGTCAAGGAAACCGACCGCCTGGCCGCCATGGCCACCGAACTGCGCAAGCTGGGCGCGCAAGTGGAAGAGGGCGCCGACTACCTCACCGTGACGCCGCCGGCCGAGATCGGTACGGCCACCATCGACACCTACGATGATCACCGCATGGCCATGTGTTTCTCGCTGGCGTCGCTGGATGGCGCATTGCGTCGCGGCAACCGCGTGCGCATCAATGATCCCAAGTGCGTGGCCAAGACCTTCCCCGACTATTTCGACGTCTTCAAAAAGATTGCCGAGCAAACCTTGATCTGATACACCCTGTGCATTAGGCAAAAACTACTAAATTATTTGTTCATTCAGGGTTCAGGCCATGGAAAAACCAAAGATACCGGTCATCACCATCGATGGCCCCACCGCCTCGGGCAAAGGCACCGTGGCGCAGAAGGTGGCCCAGCAGTTGGGTTTCCACTATCTCGATTCGGGCGCGCTGTACCGCCTGACGGCCTTGTCGGTGCTGCGCCGGGGCATTGCGCTCAATGATGAGCACGCGCTGGCCAAGGCCGCCGAGCACCTGCATTGCCATTTCGACGGCGCCCACATCTTCCTTTCCAATGAAGACGTGACCCAGGCCATCCGCGCCGAGGAAGTCGGCAACACCGCCTCCAAGATCGCCGCCCTGATCACGGTGCGCCAGGCTTTGTACGGCCTGCAGTTGTCATTCAGGAAACCTCCCGGCTTGGTCGCCGATGGCCGCGACATGGGCACCGTCATCTTCCCTGGCGCCCGTCTGAAGGTATTTTTGACCGCTTCTGTGGAAGCGCGCGCCACAAGACGCTATAAGCAATTGATTGACAAGGGTTTTTCTGCTAATATCGAAGACCTCTCCAGAGATTTGAAGGAGCGCGACGAACGCGACATGAGTCGCTCGTCAGCCCCCTTGAAGCCTGCGGAGGGCGCATATCACCTGGATACATCCGACATGACCGCTGACGAAGCGGTGCAGCAGGTACTCAGCTGGTACGCTGCCCTGGGGCACTGAAAGCCGCCTGCAAAGGCGCTTTCCGGACCCGCAAGGGGCAAGTCCTTGTTGTACCCGTAGTTGTACCCGTAGTGCCATTGGTGCCCGGCAGATGCAAAGTCTGACGGGTGTTGATAAACCTAACCCAGTACCCATGTCGTCGGCGGAAACGAAGACGGCAGTGCAAGTCGGCATGATTGCATCACACGGATACCGGCCAATCTTTCTTACTTTCTTTTATGTCTACCACTACCGTTATCGCTGCAGGTGTTGATACCTCCAGCGAATTTGCTGCTCTGTTCGAAGAATCGCTGTCGCGTCAGGACATGCGTTCGGGTGAAGTCATCTCGGCAGAAGTCGTGCGCCTGGATCACAACTTCGTGATCGTCAACGCCGGCCTGAAGTCCGAAGCTTTCATCCCTGTTGAAGAATTCAAGAACGACAACGGCGAAGTCGAAGTCAACGTCGGCGACTTCATCTCCGTTGCGATCGAATCCCTGGAAAACGGTTTCGGCGACACCATCCTGTCGCGCGACAAGGCCAAGCGTCTGGCATCGTGGCTCTCGCTGGAAAAGGCGATGGAGTCTGGCGAGATCGTCACCGGCACCGTCAACGGCAAGGTCAAGGGCGGTCTGACCGTTCTGACCAACGGCATCCGCGCCTTCCTGCCGGGTTCGCTGGTGGACACCCGTCCGGTCAAGGACACCACCCCGTTCGAAGGCAAGACCCTGGAATTCAAGGTCATCAAGCTGGACCGCAAGCGCAACAACGTCGTTCTGTCGCGCCGTGCCGTGATCGAAGCCTCGATGGGCGAAGAGCGCGCCAAGCTGATGGAAACCCTGAAGGAAGGTACCGTCGTCACCGGTATCGTCAAGAACATCACCGACTACGGTGCGTTCGTTGACCTGGGTGGCATCGACGGCCTGCTGCACATCACCGACCTGGCATGGCGTCGCGTGCGTCACCCGTCGGAAGTGCTGTCGGTTGGCCAAGAGATCACCGCCAAGGTCCTCAAGTACGATCAAGAGAAGAACCGCGTCTCCCTGGGCGTGAAGCAACTGGGCGACGATCCGTGGACCGGTCTGTCGCGTCGCTACCCGCAAGGCACCCGCCTGTTCGGCAAGGTCACCAACCTGACCGACTACGGTGCATTCGTGGAAGTCGAACAAGGCATCGAAGGCCTGGTGCACGTCTCCGAAATGGACTGGACCAACAAGAACGTGGCCCCGAACAAGGTTGTCCAGCTGGGCGACGAAGTCGAAGTCATGGTTCTGGAAATCGACGAAGAACGTCGTCGTATCTCCCTGGGCATGAAGCAGTGCAAGCCGAACCCGTGGGACGACTTCGCCATGAGCCACAAGAAGGGCGACAAGGTCAAGGGTTCGATCAAGTCGATCACCGACTTCGGCGTCTTCATCGGCCTGCCGGGCAACATCGACGGTCTGGTGCACCTGTCCGACCTGTCCTGGACCGAAGCTGGCGAAGAAGCCGTGCGCAAGTTCAAGAAGGGCGACGAGCTGGAAGCCGTTGTGCTGGCCATCGACGTGGAACGCGAGCGCGTCTCCCTGGGCGTGAAGCAGCTGGAAGGCGACCCGTTCAACAACTTCGCCGCTCTGAACGACAAGGGCGCGATCGTCAACGGTACCGTCAAGTCGGTTGAGCCCAAGGGCGCCGTGATCCAGTTGAACGACGAAGTCGAAGGCTACCTGCGTGCTTCCGAAATCTCCCGCGACCGCGTGGAAGATGCCGGTACCCACCTGAAGGTTGGCGACGCCGTCGAAGCCCTGGTCATCAACATCGACCGCAAGGCACGCAGCATCCAGCTGTCGATCAAGGCCAAGGACAACGCCGAGACCCAGGAAGCCATGCAGAAGATGTCGGCTGACTCCAACGCTGCTTCGGGCACCACCAGCCTGGGCGCGCTGCTCAAGGCCAAGCTCGACAACAAGAACTGATCTTCCGCTCACGATGACAAAGTCGGAGCTGATCGCCCGTCTGGCTGAGCGTTATCCGCAACTTGTTGCCAAGGATGCGGATTACGCGGTCAAAACCATCCTCGATGCCATGGTCGACGCTCTTGCGACCGGCCAGCGCATCGAGATCCGTGGCTTTGGCAGCTTTGCGCTCAACCGCCGTCCGCCGCGTATCGGCCGCAATCCCAAGTCTGGCGACAAGGTGATGGTCCCCGAAAAACGGGTGCCCCACTTCAAGCCGGGCAAGGAATTGCGCGAGCGCGTGGATGCGATGGTCGGCCAGCCAATCCGTGAGGATTGAACCGGCTGGACCATCCGGGCAGTACAGTCTTGCAGTATCGGGCAGTCCTGGTTGACCGCCTCCGGCCGGCAAACCACTCGCGCAAGCGCGTGGCGAGCCGGTGTAAAGGCAGGTCAACAAAATGAACGGCATCTTTGGATGCCGTTTTTTTTCACGTACAATCCCGCTTTGACTCGGAAAAGCACGGGAAAATGGCCCAAATTCGCGGCCAACGCCTTGAACTTGCGCTTTCATCCCTACCGCGATGCGGTCGGACTTGCCTTCCGGGCCTCACAACGACCCGCCAGAAAGGATTACGCCATGAAAATTATTTCCCGATTGATCGCGGCCATCCTGTTCGTCTTTTTCTTCTTCTTCGCACTGCGCAACACCCAGGAAGTGACCCTGCATTTCTTCCTCGGCTATGAACGCACCGACCCGCTGGTGCTGGTGCTGCTGGCCTTCTTCGTCGTCGGCGCCGTGCTGGGCGTGCTGGCCATGGCTCCGCTGGTGCTGCGTCACCGCCGCGAAGCCGCGCGCTACAAGAAGGCGCTGTCGCAGATCCAGAAGCAGCAGGAAGAGATCGCCCAGGTGCAGGCCCAGCCGCCCCAGCCTGACAGCGTGATCACCGCGCAGCACATCCTCTAATCGTCCCCCTCTCCTTATGGAATTTGAATTTTGGTGGTTGCTCGGCATCCCGGTCTTCTTCGGCCTGGGGTGGATTGCCGCGCGTGTGGATATCAACCAGTTGCTCTCCGAGTCCCGCACGCTGCCGCGCGGCTACTTCAAGGGACTCAATTTCCTGCTCAATGAGCAACCCGACAAGGCCATCGACGCCTTCATCGAGATCGTCAAGCTGGACCCCGAGACGGTGGAGTTGCACTTTGCGCTAGGCAACCTGTTCCGCCGCCGTGGCGAGACCGAGCGCGCCATCCGCGTGCACCAGAACCTGCTGGCGCGTCCCGACCTGCCGGCTGAACATCATGGCCACGCCCTCTATGAGCTGGGCCAGGATTACCTGAAGGCGGGTCTGCTGGACCGCGCCGAAGAAAGCTTCAACAGGCTCATCGATACCCAGTACAGCGCCCAGGCCGGCCGCGCCCTGCTGGAAATCTACCAGCGCGAGAAGGAATGGGAGCGCGCCATCTCCGCCGCCGAGATCCTGCAAGCCACCGGCGCCGGTGGCCGCCAGCGCGAGATCGCCCAGTTCTATTGCGAGCTGGCCGCCGACGAGCTGGTGCGCACCAATACCGAAGCCGCCATGGCGCTGCTGGAAAAAGCTCTGGCCGCCGACCGCAAGAGCGTGCGCGCCACCATGTTGATGGGCGACGCCCTGCGCGCCCAGGGCGACATCGAAGGCGCGCTGGAAACCTGGCGCCGGGTGGAACACCAGAGCGTGCCGCATACCGCCCTGGTGGCGCAGCGCCTCATGGATGGCTATGTCGCCGTGGGTCGCGTGCAGGAAGGCATCAACCTGCTGCGCGCCTACCTGGCCGAAGCCCCCTCGATCGACTTGCTGGAAGTGGTCTTCAAGGCCGTGCTCGAAGTCGATGGCGTGGACGCGGCCAACCTGCTGGTGAGCGACGAGCTGCGCCGCACCCCCACGCTGCTGGCGCTGGACAAGTTCCTGGAGGCGCGCATGATGAACGCCCCCCAGAGCGCGCGCTCGGAACTGTCGGTGGTCAAGACGCTGGTGCATGGCTATACGCAGAAGCTGGCGCGCTACCAGTGCAGTCACTGCGGCTTCAAGGCGCGCCAGTTCTACTGGCAATGCCCTGGCTGCAGCCGCTGGGAAACCTATCCGCCGCGCCGCACCGAAGAACTCAATGTCATGAACTGAGGCTGCTGGCTGGCCTTACTGTATTGAATGTACTGAAGAACCTGGAAATACCATGAAAATCACTATCATCGGCACCGGCTATGTTGGCCTGGTGACTGGCGCCTGTCTGGCCGAACTGGGCAACGACGTGTTCTGTCTCGATGTCGATCAGCGCAAGGTCGACATCCTCAACAATGGCGGCATTCCCATCCACGAACCCGGCCTGGAAGAAGTGGTGGCGCGCAACCGCGCGGCCGGCCGCCTGCAGTTCTCCACCGATGTGGCCGCCAGCGTGGCGCATGGCGACATCCAGTTCATCGCCGTGGGCACCCCGCCTGACGAAGATGGTTCTGCCGACTTGCAATATGTGCTGGCCGCCGCCCGCAACATCGGCCGCCACATGGAAGGCTTCAAGGTCGTGGTGGACAAATCCACCGTGCCGGTGGGCACCGCCGACCGCGTCAAGGCCGCCATCGCCGACGAGCTGGCCCAGCGCGGCAAGACCGAGCCGAGCTTCTCGGTGGTCTCCAATCCTGAATTCCTCAAGGAAGGTGCAGCGGTGGAAGACTTCATGCGCCCCGACCGCATCGTCATCGGCCACGACCAGAGCCCCGAAGGCCTGCGCGCGCAGACCCTGATGAAGAAGCTCTACGCCCCCTTCAACCGCAACCACGAACGCACCTACTGGATGGACGTGCGCTCGGCCGAATTCACCAAGTATGCCGCCAACGCCATGCTGGCGACCCGCATCTCCTTCATGAATGAACTGGCCAACCTGGCCGACAAGGTCGGCGCCGATATCGAATCGGTGCGCCACGGCATCGGTTCGGATCCGCGCATCGGCCATAGTTTCCTGTATGCCGGCTGCGGCTACGGCGGTTCCTGCTTCCCCAAGGACGTGCAGGCGCTGGAACGTACCGCGCGCGACTATGACCAGTCGCTGCTGATCCTGCGCGCCGTCGAACAGGTCAATGACCTGCAGAAGCACGTGCTGGGCAAGAAGGTGGTGGCGCGCTTCGGCGAAGATCTCGCCGGCAAGCATTTCGCGCTGTGGGGCCTGGCCTTCAAGCCCAACACCGACGACATGCGCGAGGCTTCCTCGCGCGTGCTCATCGGCGAGCTGGTGCGTCGTGGCGCCACCGTGGCGGTCTATGACCCGGTGGCCATGCAGGAAGCTTCGCGCGTGCTGCAGCTGGACTTCGCCGATGACGCCGCGCTGCTGCAGCGTATCCGCTTCGGCGCCTCGCCCATGGATACGCTGCAAGGCGCCGACGCCCTGGCCATCGTCACCGAATGGAAGGCCTTCCGCAGCCCCGACTTCGAGCGCGTCAAGGCGACGCTGAAGAACCCGGTCATCTTCGATGGCCGCAATCTCTTCGATCCGCAGCTCATGGCCGACAGCGGCATCGAATACTATGGCATCGGCCGTTCGCTTCTCGCCCGTGGACAATGACGTGAATAAAGACCTCCTTTCTGCCTGGAGCAACGCCCGCATCCTGGTCGTGGGCGATGTGATGCTGGACCGCTACTGGTTCGGCGAAGTCAACCGCATCTCGCCTGAAGCCCCGGTCCCGGTGGTGCGGGTCGAACGCAAGGAAGAGCGGCTCGGTGGCGCGGCCAACGTGGCGCGCAACATCGCCAGCCTGGGCGCGCAGACGGCGCTGCTGGGCGTGACCGGTGACGACGAGCCGGCCCGCGTGATGGATGCCATGTTGCGCGAGATGGGCATTGCCAGCCATCTCAACCGCGATCCCAGCATCTCCACCATCGTCAAGCTGCGCGTGATCGGCCGCCAGCAACAGCTGGTGCGCATCGATTTCGAGGAAGCCCCCACCGATACCGTGCTGCGCGACAAGCTCACGCAGTTCAATACCTTGGTGGCGGACTACGGCGTCATCCTCTTCTCCGACTACGCCAAGGGCAGTCTGGTCAATGTGGCCGAGATGGTCGCCACCGCCCGGAAGCTGGGCAAGCGCATCCTTGTCGATCCCAAGGGCGATGATTTCCAGCGCTATGTGGGCGCATCGCTGCTGACCCCCAACAAGTCCGAACTGGTCCGCATCGTCGGCCAGTGGAAGAATGAGGACGATCTTACCGCCCGTGCCCAGAAGCTGCGCGCCGAGCTGCAGCTGGAAGCGCTGCTGCTGACCCGGTCGGAAGAGGGGATGAGCCTGTACCGCGATGGCGAGGTCACGCATTTCCCGACCATGGCGCGCGAGGTGTTCGATGTCTCCGGTGCGGGCGATACCGTCATCGGCACGCTGGCGGTGATGCTGGGGGCCGGCGCATCGCTGGTGGAGGCCGTGACCATGGCCAACCGCGCCGGCGGCATCGTGGTCGGCAAGCTGGGCACCGCCACCGTCACCCGCGAGGAATTGCTGGGCTGATTTGAAGCCGGTTTTCTAGCTGATTTACTGTCAACAGGCCGCCTGCGGCGTCGTTGAGCAAAGGCAGTGCATCCATCCTAGGGTGTACTGCCTTTTTGTTTTCCATCTCAACTGCATAGTCGAAAGGAAGCAGCATGTTCAGGAAATCCCTGTTGTTCATTCTCGGTTTCATTTTCAGCACCGGGCTGGCCATGGCCCAGGTCGATGTCAACAAGGCCGACCAGGCCGCTCTGGACGGGGTGCGCGGCATCGGGCCCTCCATGTCCAAACGTATCCTGGAGGAACGCCAGAAGGGCGGCGCCTTCAAGGACTGGGGCGACCTTGAAAAGCGCGTCAAGGGCATCAAGGACAAGAGCGCGACCAAGCTCTCGGGTTATGGCCTGACCGTCAATGGCCAGTCCAGGTCAGGCGCCGAGGCCGCAGCGGACAAGCCGGCCAAGCCGGCCAAGCCGGCCAAGAGCCCCGCCCGGGAAGCCAAGCCCATGGCCTCCGAGCCCGGCGGCAACGGCAAGTAAGTCCCAGGGGATAAGACCGGACAAGAGCGCCGGCAAGATGGCAGGGCGGGGCAAGGGAGACTGCCATCCCGATCAGGTTTTGTTGCGATGCGGTACCTGCCGCCGCGTGCCGCCTTCCTATCACAACAAATTCTTGTTTCTCAAAAAATTTAGGGTTAAAGTGGTCCGGCTGCAAGCCGTCAACAAGGGCAAATCTCTCCACTGTGCGCCTACGAATATGAGAATCGCCGAGCTACCCGCCAATGAAGCTGCCCGCATCGACGCCTTGCATTCGCTGCGCATCCTCGACACTCCCCGCGAAGAACGTTTCGACCGCCTCACACGCCTGGCCCGTCGCCTCTTCGACGTGCCCATGGCGGTGGTGACGATGATCGACGTCAACCGCCAGTGGTTCAAGTCCTGCGTCGGGCTGGGCGATGCCACCGAGACCTCGCGCGACGTGTCCTTCTGCTCCCACGCCATCCTGCACGAAGAGATGACCATCGTGCCCGATGCCACGCTCGACCCGCGTTTCTCCGGCAATCCGCAAGTCACCGGCGAGCCCTTCATCCGTTTCTATGCCGGCTGCCCCATCAGGAGCGAGAGCGGTTTCACGCTAGGCACGCTGTGCCTGGTCGATACCGTCCCGCGCAGCTTTGACGCCGATGAGCGCACCCTGCTCAAGGATCTGGCCACGATGGTGGAGCAGGAGCTCACCGCAGTCAGGATGGCGACCATCGACGAACTGACCGGCATTTCCAACCGGCGCGGCTTCGATGCACTGGCCCGGCATGCGCTGGCCAACAGCCGCCGCATGGGCTGGCCTGCCTGTATGCTGTACTTCGACCTGGACCAGTTCAAGCAGATCAACGACCGCTTCGGCCATGCCGAGGGCGATGCCGCGCTGGTCGACTTCGCCGCGCTGCTGTCCTCCGGCTTCCGCGAATCCGATGTGGTCGGTCGCCTGGGCGGTGACGAGTTTGCCGTCTTCCTGACCAATGCTGACCTGGCCGAATCCGATACCGTGCTGGCCCACTTCGCGCAGTCGGTGCGCGAATTCAATGTGCTGCGTCCGCGCCCCTACGCGCTGGCCTACAGCGTCGGTGTGGTGCAGTATGATGCGGCCCGCCATGCCGATCTGGCAGCCTTGCAGCACAGCGCCGATGCGCTCATGTACGAACGCAAGAAAGCCCGCCGCGCCCAGGCCGGATGAACGATGCAGGCGATGGCGGCAAGGCAAAGGCGATACGGGCGGCGAAATAGCTTAAAATGCCCCCCTGAGCCAAAAAGCCGACAGCAGCCACCTCATGTCCTATCAAGTTCTTGCCCGTAAATATCGTCCCCGCAGCTTCGACACCCTGGTAGGCCAGGAGCACGTCGTGCGCGCGCTGACGCACGCGCTGGAACAGCAGCGGCTGCACCACGCCTATCTCTTCACCGGTACCCGCGGCGTAGGCAAGACCACGCTCTCGCGCATCCTGGCCAAGTCGCTCAACTGCGTCGGCCCCGACGGGACGGGCGGCATCACCGCCGCCCCCTGTGGCGTGTGCGAAGCCTGCGTGGCCATCGATGCCGGGCGTTTCGTCGACTACATCGAGATGGACGCCGCCTCCAACCGCGGCGTGGACGAGATGGCGCAACTGCTGGAGCAGGCCATCTATGCCCCCTCCAACGCCCGCTTCAAGGTCTACATGATCGACGAAGTGCACATGCTCACCAACCACGCCTTCAACGCCATGCTGAAGACGCTGGAAGAACCGCCCGAGCACATCAAGTTCATCCTGGCCACCACCGACCCGCAAAAGATTCCCGTGACGGTGCTCTCGCGCTGCCTGCAGTTCAATCTGAAGCAGATGCCGCCCGGCCACATCATCGGCCATCTCGACAACATCCTGAACCAGGAAGGCATCGAGTTCGATGCGCCGGCGCTGCGCCTGTTGGCGCAGGGCGCTTCCGGTTCCATGCGCGATGCGCTCTCGCTGACCGACCAGGCCATCGCCTACGCCGCCGGCAAGGTCACGCTGGAAGCCGTGCAGGGCATGCTGGGCGCGCTCGACCAGTCCTACCTGATTCGCATCCTCGATGCGCTGGCGGTGCAGGATGGCGCAGCCCTCCTGGGCGTGGCCGACGACATGGCCACCCGCAGCCTGTCCTATAACGCCGCCCTGCAAGACCTGGGCACGCTGCTGCACCAGATCGCCCTGGCCCAGGCCGTGCCGGCCGCGCTGGCCGACGACCTGCCCAATCGCGAAGATATCCTGCGCCTGTCCGGCCAGTTCAGCCCGGAACATGTGCAATTGTTCTACCAGATCGCCGTGCATGGCCGCAACGAGCTGGGCCTGGCCCCGGATGAATACGCCGGTTTCAGCATGACGCTGTTGCGCATGCTGGCCTTCCGTCCGGTCAGCGCCAGCGCCACAGCGCCCATACCGGCCGCCTCGTCTGCACCGGCTCCCGCAGGTGGCCGACCGACCGCGCCGCGTCAGGCCGCGCCGCTGATGGCCCCGCAAGTGGCCGTGACCAGCGCTCCGGTCAGCCGTACCCCAGCCGCCACTGCGCCAGCGCCGGCCGCTCCTGCGGCAGCGGTTCCTGCCGCACCGGCTCCCGCTGCCGCACCGTCGGCGCCCGTCCAGGCAGCCGCTCCAGCCGCTCCAGCCGCACCCACTTCCGCCCGTGAAGCCGCCCTGATGGCGTTGCGTGGCGGCAAGGGTGGCAAGGCCCCCGCGCGGCCAGCGGCCCCGGCAGCCGCCACGCCAGCGCCTGCACCGGCGGCAGCCCCGGCCCAGTCCGCGCCGGCTGCACCCGCCGCCAGGGCCGAACGCGCTGCTGCGTCGATGCCGCCGGACATGCCCGAACCGCCGCCTTTCGATGCGATTCCCCCATGGGAAGAAGATACCGGTGCAGCGTCGTCCATGCCGCCGCCGATCCCCATGGCCGAGGTCGCTGAAAAAAAAACTGAGTCCGCCCCCGCCGCCGTAGCGCCGCCCGCAGCACCCGCGCCGCAGCGCCCGGCCGCCACGCCCGCGCAGAAGCAGGAAACCGCGCGCATCGCCGCCGAACTGGGCTGGGACGGCCACTGGCCGACCCTGGCCGCCAGCCTCGCCTCCCTGCGCGGCGTGGCGCACCAGATGGCCTTCCAGAGCGAACTGGTGCGTTGTGAGCCGCTCAACGGCGGCAATGTCTGCTTCCACCTGCGTATTCCGCTGGAAACCCTGCTTTCTTCCGGCAGTGTCGAGAAACTGACAGCGGCCCTCAGTGAACGCTTCGGCAAGGAAATCCGCGTCGAGACCGAGATCGGCGCCGTCGCCGACACCGCCAATGCGGTCGCCGAGGCCGAGCGCGCCGAACGCCAGCGTCAGGCCGAGCACAAGATGAAGAACGATCCTTTCGTGGTGACCATGATGCGCGAATTCGGCGCCTCCATCGTGCCAGGATCGATTCAGCCCCGTTGAGTCGCCGGCCTGCGGGCCAAACGCGATAGAATCCCGTGAATTGAAACAAGGAGCATGAGCATGATGAAAGGTCAACTGGCAGGTCTGATGAAGCAAGCACAGGCCATGCAGGACAACATGAAGAAGGCCCAGGAGCAACTGGCCAGCATCGAGGTCGAGGGCCAGTCCG
Source organism: Herbaspirillum camelliae (assembly GCF_001929405.1). Lineage (NCBI taxonomy): Bacteria > Pseudomonadati > Pseudomonadota > Betaproteobacteria > Burkholderiales > Oxalobacteraceae > Herbaspirillum > Herbaspirillum camelliae. The sequence goes on along the minus strand of NZ_KV880769.1, from coordinate 5,847,178 downwards.
GCGCCGGCCTGGTCAAGGTGGTGATGACCTGCAAGAATGATGTGAAGCGCGTCTCCATCGACCCGTCGCTGCTGGCTGACGACAAGGACATGCTGGAAGACCTGGTCGCCGCCGCCTTCAACGACGCCGTGCGCAAGGCCGAAGCCACCGCCCAGGAAAAGATGTCGGGCGTGACCGCCGGCATGCCGCTGCCGCCGGGCTTCAAGATGCCGTTCTGAGGCTTGCTGCACCCGCAGGCACTGCCCCCGGGTGCAGGCAAGACCGCGCAGGAGAGTGGGTTATGATGGAATGCAGGATTGCTTAGTGGAGGCTCCATGTTCATCGTCTCGATCACGTATACCAAGCCGGCAGGCGACATCGACGCCCTGTTGACCGCGCACAAGAAATTCCTCAACCAGCAATACGCCGACGGCGTGTTCCTGATGTCGGGCCGCAAGGTCCCGCGCACCGGCGGCATCATCATCGCCGACTGCGCCGATCGCGCCGAGATCGAAGCCATCGTGGAGTCCGATCCCTTCTTCATCGGCGGCGTGGCCGAATACGAGATCATCGAATTCGTTCCCTCCATGACCGCCGAGGCGCTGGAAGCCTTCCGCTATTCCGTAGACCGCAATTGAAAACCCCCTCCAGTCTCACCGTCCTGACCGACTCGCTGCGCCGGCTTCCCGGCATCGGCCCCAAGACCGCGCAGCGCATGGCCTACCACCTGCTGCAGCACGACCGCGACGCCGCCGCCGACCTGAGCCAGTCGCTGGCCAAGGCGCTGGACACCATCCGTCACTGCGCCCTGTGCAATACCTTCACCGAGCAGGTCGTCTGCGAGACCTGCCAGGACAGCCAGCGCGACCACACCCAGCTGTGCGTGGTGGAGTCGCCCTCGGACCAGGTCATGATCGAGCAGACCCTGACCTTCAAGGGCCTGTACTTCGTGCTCATGGGCCGGCTCTCGCCGCTGGACGGCATCGGCCCGCGTGACATCCACCTGGAAAAACTCATCACCCGCGCCACCGACGGCGTGGTCACCGAAGTGGTGCTGGCCACCAACTTCACCAACGAAGGCGAAGCCACCGCCCACTACATCAGCGAAACCCTCAAGGCCCGCGGCCTGAAGGTGAGCCGCCTGGCGCGCGGCGTGCCGGTGGGCGGCGAGCTGGAATACGTGGACGCCGGCACCATCGCCCGCGCCATGCTGGACCGTCGCACCACCTGAGTCTGGCCGGAATCGTTTTCAGATGAAAAACTTGCAGGCAAGCCGTCTGCAATGACGGGCAAAATGCGCGACATCAGGCGCATGCTGCAATAGAATGACGGCTGCCGGCTTGCACGTACGACGTCAGGCGATCCGGCGGCGCAAGCCCTGTCCACCGACCCGCGCCGCAGCATCGCCAGCCGTGCAGGGTGCAGATGCACCGACCCGCAGTCAATACACTGCAGGACACTGGCCTCCCTACCCACAAGAGCCAGGTCCCACACCATCGATCAACAGGAGAACACCGGAGCGCTCCCCAGGCCGCCGGTGCAAGCACGATGACCACAGGCACATCCAAGCCCGGCCCGCTGGCCGGCATCAAGGTACTGGAACTGGGCACGCTGATCGCAGGACCGTTCTGCTCGCGCATGCTGGCCGAATTCGGCGCTGACGTGATCAAGGTCGAAGCGCCCGGCAATGGCGATCCGCTGCGCCAGTGGCGGGTGCTGAAGGACGGCACCTCGCTATGGTGGTCGGTCCAGGCCCGCAACAAGAAGAGCATCACCCTGAACATGAAGGACGAGCGGGCCCAGGAGATCGCCCGCAAGCTCGCCCTGGAAGCCGACGTCATCATCGAGAACTACCGCCCCGGCGTGCTGGAGAAATGGAAGCTCGGCTATGAGGACTTAAAGCAGCTCAATCCCGCCACCATCATGGTGCGCCTGTCCGGCTACGGCCAGACCGGCCCGCTGCGCGACCTGCCGGGCTTTGGCGCCATCGGCGAGTCCATGGGCGGCATCCGTTACGTCTCTGGCCATCCCGACCGCCCGCCGGTGCGCATCGGCATTTCCATTGGCGACTCCATCGCCGCGCTGCACGGCGTGATCGGCGCCATGATGGCGCTGCGCCATCGCGACGTCACCGGCGGACGCTGGAACGGCAAGCAGGGCGCCGATTGCGTGGCAGGGCAGGGGCAGATGGTGGACGTGGCCTTGTACGAGGCCGTCTTCAACATGATGGAATCGATGGTTCCCGAATTCGACTTCGCCGGCGTGGTGCGCGAGCGCACCGGCGGCGCACTGCCGGGCATCGTGCCCTCCAACACCTACACCACCGGCGAGGGCATGAACATCGTCATCGCCGGCAATGGTGACGCCATCTTCAAGCGCCTCATGAGCGCCATTGGCCGCGAGGACATGGCCAATGATCCCGGCCTGGCGCGCAATGATGGCCGGGTGCCGCGCACGGAAGAGATCGACGCCGCCATCCAGCAGTGGTGCAGCACCCAGACCATCGACACGGCCCTGGCCACGCTGCAGGCCGCCGATGTCCCGGTGGGCAAGATCTATTCGGTCAAGGACATGATGAACGACGCCCAGTTCCTCGCGCGCGACATGTTCGAGCAGCACCAGTTTGCCGATGGCACCCCGGTCAAGCTGCCCGGCATTACGCCCAAGATGTCCGAGACCCCCGGCCAGACCAAATGGCTGGGCCCGGAACTGGGCGCGCACAGCGATGAAATCCTGCAATCGCTGGGGTATGATGAGGCCCACATCAAGATGCTGCGGGACCAGGGCGTGGTCTGAAGCAGCACAGCAAGGCGACGGTGATCTGCCCGGGGTCCCGTACGAGCATCATCACAACAGGCAGCACCCCCATCCACGACACGGAGGAGACATAATGAAATTGAGCTGGAAGCAATTGCTGATCGCCGCTGGCCTGTTCCTGGCCGGCTACTTTTCCTTCAACGGCAGCGCCGGCGCGCAGGCGCTGGAAAAACCCAAGGTCTCCATCGCCGTGGGGGGCAAGAACCTGTTCTACTACCTGCCGCTGACCATTGCCGAACAGCTCGGCTATTTCAAGGATGAAGGCCTGCAGGTCGAGATCTCCGACTTCGCCGGCGGCGCCAAGGCGCTGCAGGCCATGGTCGGCGGCAGCGCCGACGTGGTCTCGGGCGCCTATGAGCACACCATCAACATGCAGGCCAAGAACCAGCCCATCGTGGCCTTCGTGCTGCAGGGCCGCGCACCGCAGATCGTGCTGGCGGTCAACAACAAGACCATGCCCAACTACAAGACAGTGGCCGACCTGAAGGGCAAGAAGATCGGCGTCACCGCGCCGGGTTCCTCTACCAGCATCATGGCCAGCTATGTGCTGGCCAAGGCGGGCTTGAAGCCCAGCGATGTCTCCTTCATCGGCGTGGGCGCCGCAGCCGGCGCCATCTCGGCGATCCGCTCGGGTCAGATCGATGCGATCGCCAACCTCGATCCGGTGATCTCCATGCTGGAGCAGAGCAAGGAAATCAAGACCATCGCCGACACCCGCACCCTGAAGGACACCAATGACGTCTTCGGCGGCCCGATGCCGGCGGCCACGCTGTATGCCCCGGCTGCCTTCATCCAGAAGTATCCCAACACCACGCAGGCCCTGACCAACGCCATGGTGCGGGCGCTGAAGTGGATCCAGAAGGCCGGCCCTTCCGACATCATCAAGGCAGTGCCGGAGAGCTACCTGCTGGGCGACCGTTCGCTCTACATCGATGCCTTCATGAAGGTGCGCCAGGCCATCTCGCCGGACGGCTACTTCCCGCCGGGCGGCCCCGATACTGCGCTGCGCACCCTGAAGGCCTTCGAGCCTTCGCTGGCGGACAAGCAGATCGACCTGTCCAAGACCTTCACCAATTCCTTCGTCCAGAACGCCAACGCCAAGTACAAGTAAGCGCGGCGCTCCCCTCTGATGTGCAAGCATTGCAGCGACCGCAGATGCCCGGCAACGGGCATTTGCGCATCTGGGCGCTGCCATCCTCTTTCCGTTGATCCACCGTGGCCCCACCGGCCCGCATTGCCATGACGCCAGCCCTCCAGTTCGACAACATCACCTGCACCTTCGTCTCCAAGGACGACCGTTCCCAGCGCTACACCGCCGTGGCCAATACCGATCTTGCGATTGCGCCGGGCGAATTCGTTTCCGTGGTCGGCCCCACCGGCTGCGGCAAGTCCACGCTCCTGAACGTCGGCGCCGGCCTGCTGCAACCGTCCTCGGGCAGCGTCAAGGTCTTTGGCGAAGAACTCAAGGGCATCAACCGCCGCGCCGGCTACATGTTCCAGGCCGAAGCCCTGATGCCCTGGCGCAGCGCCCTGCAGAACGTGATCGCCGGCCTGCAGTATCGCGGCCATGAAGAAAAGGCCGCCGCAGAGCTGGGCGAGCAGTGGCTCGCGCGCGTGGGCCTGCAAGGCTTCGGCGACCGCTATCCGCACCAGCTCTCCGGCGGCATGCGCAAGCGCGTGGCGCTGGCGCAGACGCTGATCCTGGACCCCGACATCATCCTCATGGACGAGCCTTTTTCCGCCCTGGACATCCAGACCCGCCAACTGATGGAAAACGAAGTGCTGGACCTGTGGAATGCCAAGAAGAAGGCCGTCCTCTTCATCACCCACGACCTCGACGAAGCGATTGCCATGTCCGACCGCGTCATCGTTCTGGCCGCCGGCCCTGGCACCCATCCCATCGGCGAATTCAGGATCGACCTGCCGCGCCCGCGCGACGTGGCCGAGATCCGCATGCACCCGCGCTTCGTCGAACTGCACCAGCAGATCTGGGACGTGCTGCGCGATGAAGTGCTCAAGGGCTATCAACAACAAAAGCGCGCCGCCTAAGCCGTAGCGGAAAAAGCAGCGAAAAGATCAGGGAAGAGAACCAGCATCATGTGGAAATTATTTAAACCGAATCACAAGAACATCCGTTTCTGGCAGTTGATGGTGTTGGCCATCGTGCTGGTGGTGTGGCACGTCGCCACGCGCAACCCGCAGACCGCCTTCTTCTTCGGCGAACCGCTGAAGGTGGCGCAGCGCATCTGGGAATGGTTTACGGTGGGCAGCGGCTCGCTGGAAGTGGGCATCGGCGACACCACCTTCTTCACGCTCAGCTTCCCCGCTGAAATCTATTCACACCTCTTGATCACGCTGACCGAAACCGTGCTGGCCTTCATCATCGGCACCGTCTTCGGCCTGGCCATCGGCCTGTGGCTGGCGCTCTCGCCGACTGCCTCGGCCATCCTCGATCCCTATGTGAAGGCAGCCAACTCCATGCCGCGCGTGATCCTGGCGCCGATCTTTGCGATGTGGTTCGGCCTGGGCATCTGGTCCAAGGTGGCGCTGGCGGTGACGCTGGTGTTCTTCATCGTCTTCTTCAACGTCTACCAGGGCGTCAAGGAAGTCAGCCCGGTGGTGCTGGCCAATGCCCGCATGCTGGGCGCCAACGCGCGCCAGCTGCTGCGCACGGTCTACCTGCCCTCGGCCACCTCGTGGGTGTTTTCCAGCCTGCATACCTCCATCGGCCTGGCCTTCGTCGGTGCGGTGGTGGGCGAATACCTGGGCTCGGCGCGCGGCGTCGGCTACCTGATCCTGCAGGCCGAAGGGAGCTTCGATATCAACACCGTCTTTGCCGGCATCGTCGTGCTGACCATTTTTGCGCTGGTGCTGGACCTGGCCGTAGGCGTGATCGAAAAACGGCTGATGAAGTGGCAGCCCAAGAGTGGCGAGACCGAAAAGCTCTGAGCCGGGGCGATCCGTGGCGCGAGCAGCCGGCCGCCATTTCGCGTAGGCTCTGGGCTGTCATCGTCCAGCGAGTCCTCCCATGAGCCAGATCCTGACCGGGTCAGCATTGTCCACCGAGCCCATCGAGTCCACCGGGTCCACTGACCCCGCCGCCGCCCTGCCAGCGCTGGCGCAGCTCCTGCGCAGCCATCGCCAGGTGGTGGTGCTGACCGGGGCCGGCATCAGCACCGCCTCCGGCATTCCCGACTACCGTGACGACGCCGGCGTACGCCGTGGACGCCTGCCCATCCAGGGGGATGAATTCCGTCGCAGCGCTGCGGCGCGCCAGCGTTACTGGGCGCGCAGCATGCTGGGCTGGCCGCGCCTGGCGCAAGCCGCACCCAATGCCGCGCACCGGGCGCTGGCGCAACTGCAGCAGGCGGGCTATCTCGGCGCGATCGTGACCCAGAACGTCGATGGCCTGCACCAGCAGGCCGGCAGCGGCGAGGTCATCGAGCTGCATGGCAGCATCCATGCGGTGCGCTGCCTCTCCTGCGCCAGTGTCTATCCGCGCGCGCAGATCCAGCAGGAACTGGCCCGCTGCAATCCAGCCTTCACGCACCTCCAGGCCGCCCCCTTGCCCGATGGCGACGCCCAGCTTGAACCCGAGGCCGACGCCGCCTTCCATGTGCCGGATTGCCCGGCCTGTGGCGGTGTGCTGCAACCGGATGTGGTGTTCTTCGGCGATGGCGTGCCAGCGGCCCGCAGCGCCCAGGCCGAGGCCGCCGCACGCGCCTGTGACGCCATGCTGGTGGTGGGATCGTCATTGATGGTGTTGTCGGGCTTTCGGCTGCCGCGCATGGTGGCCGAGGCGGGCAAGCCGGTGGCGGCGATCAATCGCGGCGTGACCCGCGCCGACGCCTTGCTGTCCCTCAAGCTCCAGGAGGATGCCGAAGCCGTGCTGCCGCGTCTGGCCGCGCTGCTGGGCGCGCCGTCCGCCTGATCGACCACAGCACCAGCAAGGCCGTGGCCACGGCCAGCAGCGCCGCTGCCGCAAAGGCGTGGGCAAAGCCCTGGGCATAGGCCTGGCGCGCCAGCATCACGGCAGCCTGGCCGTGTTGCGGCAGCAGGGCTGCGGCCTGCGCCAGGTCACCGGCCATGGCGCGTTCCACGAAGGCCGCAGCGCTGGCTGAGGCATCCAGTGCTGCCAGGGCGTTCTGCATGGCGTGCCGCGCCGTGTCAGCCAGCACTGCCCCCAGTCCCGCAAAGCCCGCCAGCACGCCCGTGAAACGCGCCGTGGTGCTGATGCCCGAGGCCATGCCAGCCCGTTCACGCGGCACATTGCCCATGATGGCCTTCTGCGTCTGTCCATTCAACAAACCACCGCCACTGCCCAGCACCGCCATGCCCAGCACGGTCCAGGCAGTGCTGCCGGAGAGCGCCGCCTGGATCATCAGCAGGTTGCCCAGCGCCGTCACGCCCAGTCCCAGCGCCAGCATCTGCGGTGAGGATAGCCAGCGGGCCAGCCGGCTGCCCACCTGCGGCAACAGCAGCATGGCCAGCGCAAAGGGCAGCATCGCCAGTCCGGTCTGCCAGGCGCTCAGGCCGCGTGCGTTCTGCAGGAACAGTGGCAGCAGCGAGGCCATCACCTGGGCCGACGCGGCATAGGCGAACATGGCCGCGACCGCCGCCACGAAGCCGGCGTGACGGAACAGCGACAGCTCCAGCATCGGATGCGCAGCGCGACGCTGCCAGGCGATGAAGAGCGCCAATAAAAGAGCGCCACCCAGACCGCGGGCGACGCAAGCAACGCTGGTCCACCCGTGTTCCGGCCCGGTGATCAGGGCCCAGGTCAACAGGAAGACCGCGCTGGAGGAACTGAGGATGCCCAGCGGGTCCAGCGGACGCGGCAAGGGATTGCGCGACTCCGGCACATGCCGCCACACCGCCACGGCCAGCAGCAGGCAGGCCGGCAGATTCACGGCAAAGGCCCAGCGCCAGCCCAGCAGGGTATTGACCACGCCGCCGATGAGCGGGGCCAGCACCATGGTCAGGCCCATGATCCCGCCCCAGAGCGCCCAGGCGCGCTCGCGCTGGTCTTCCTCATGGAAGGCATGGCCGATCACCGCCAGCGCCGGCGCCAGCAGGAAGGCCGCGCCCACGCCCTGCAAGGCGCGCGCCCCGTACAGGGCCTGGGCGGAGGGGGCCAGCACGCAGGCCAGCGAGGTCAGCGCAAAGAGCGCGATGCCCCCCAGCAGCACGCGCCTGCGGCCATAGCGGTCGGCGGTGGCGCCGGCCGGCAGCAGCAGCGCGGCAAAGCAGAGCACGTAACTGCTGACCACCCATTCGATCTGGCTGAAGGACGCACCCAGGTCACGCGCCACTGTGGGCAGGATGATGCCGACCACGTTGGTGTCGAGCACCGTCATGGCGCAGCCGAATGATCCGGTCAGCAGGATACGGCCAGCGGAGGTGGTCAGGCGCAGGGACATGGCGGCAGGGTAAAGGCTAAAGGGCAAGAGGAATGGGCCTTCATTGAAACAAGATCCATGATTCGCTTCAATCATGGATTTCAAGCACTTGATTAGGTATAAGCTAATCAAGTCATTCCAAGTCCATTCCCTTTTGCCGCCAGCGCCCAGGAGCCCTATACGATGGAATTGCGACACCTGCGTTATTTCCTCACCGTTGCCGAGGAACTGCATTTCGCCCGCGCCGCCGAGGTCCTCGGCATCGCTCCGCCCACCCTGAGCGTGCAGATCCAGCAGCTGGAACGGCAATTGCAGGCCCAACTGTTCGTGCGCGGCAAGCGCGCCATCACGCTGACCTCGGCCGGCGAGGATTTCGTCGTCCAGGCGCGCGCCGTGCTGGCGCGCTTCGAACAGGCCATCGATGCGGGCCGTCGCGCCGGGCGCGGCGAGATGGGACGGGTGGAAGTGGGCTATGTCGGCTCGGCCGTGTTCGGCGGCATCCTGCAGCAGCAGCTCAGCGCCTTTCGCCAGCGTTGGCCGCAGGTGCTGGTGCATGCCCGCGAGTGGCCGATGCTGCAGCTGGGTGCGGCGCTGGAAGAGGGCAAGCTCGATATCGCCTTCGTGCGCCTGCCCGTGCCGCTGGGCCAGACGCTGCAATCGCATGTGCTGCTGCGCGACCGCTTCTGCCTGGCCCTGCCCACGGATCACGAGCTGGCCAGCAAGCCGGGCGCGATCCGTTCGCGCGCCCTGGCCGGTGAAGACTTCATCCTCCCTGAGCAGGAACTGGGCAGCCGCGAAGTGTGGCGGCGCGGCGGCTTTGCCCCGCGTAGCGTGAGCCGGCCCGGCGGGCTGTTGGCGGTGCTGGCCGAGGTGGCCGTGGGAGCGGGCGTGGCCGTGGTGCCGGGCGTGCTGACCACGGTGGTGAACCTGCCCAACGTCAGCTATCGGGCGCTGGCCGGCGCAGCGGTGGTGTCGGAGGTGGCGGCGGTCTATCGCCGCTTCGAACGCGCCCCGGCGGTGCGTAACATGATCGCCGCGCTGCGGGCCAGCAAGCCGGTGCAGGTGCAGGCCGCTACAATGGGCTGACCCGGCAGCGCCGGGATTTTTGATGACTCCGAGATGAAGATGTGCCGATGGCTTTTTTTCCGATAGCGCTGTTGATCGTGCTGGGCCTGCTCACGCTGGGGCTGGGCCTATGGGGCGGTTTTGCGCTGTGGTTCCAGCTGCCGGGGCCGGCCTGGGGGCGCATGCTGGCCAGCGGCCTGTGGGGCTGCATGGCCATGTCGGCGTTGGCCACGTTGGCGGGTGCGCCTGGCCAATGGCGCTGGGCACTGCCGGCCTTTGCGCTGGCGACCCTGGCAATGGGCGTATGGTGGCACGGCATCCGCCCCAGCCATGAGCGTGAATGGGCCGACGATGTGGCGCGCATGCTGGCGCCGCAGGTGCAGGGCGATATCGTGCAGCTGGATAACGTGCGCAACTTCGACTGGCGCTCCGAAACCGACTACGACATCCGCTGGGAATCGCGCCAGTACGATCTCGGCCAACTGGTCTCGGCGGACCTGCTGCTGTCCTACTGGATGGGGCCGGCCATTGCCCATACGCTGGTGTCGTTCGGGTTTGCCGATGGCCGGCGGCTGGTGTTCTCGCTGGAAATCCGCCGTGAACGCGGCGAAGCCTTCTCGGCCCTGGGTGGATTCTTCCGCAAGTTCGAAACCGTCATCGTCGCCGCCGATGAGCGCGACATCATCCGCACCCGTACCAATGCGCGTGGCGAAGATGTCTATCTCTACCGCCTGCAGTTACGTCACGACCAGTTACGCAAAGTCTTCCTCGGCTACCTGGAGCGGGCATCGCAGTTACGCCAGCATCCACGCTTCTACAACACCCTCACCAGCAATTGCACCACCATCGTCTTCGAACTGGCGCGTCGTCTCTCGCCCGCGCTGCCGCTGGATTACCGGCTGCTGCTGTCGGGCTACTTCGCCGATTACGTGTTCGACCATGGCGTGCTCACGCCGGGCTATTCCTTCGCGCAGTTGCGCCAGGCTGGGCGCATTACCGAGCGCGCCCTGGAGGGCAGTGCGCAGGACGACTACAGCCGCCTGATCCGCCAGGGCGTCCCCGGCGTCACGCCGCAGGAGCTGCGCCAAGACCCCGTGCAGCCCTGAAAAGACAATGGCTCCGTCATGCGGAGCCATTGTCCTGATGCAGCACGGCCGGTTCGGGCCGGCAGAGCTCAGGCCGATTGCAAGGCCTGCTCCAGATCGGCCAGCAAGTCATCGATATGCTCGATGCCGATGGACAGACGCACCGTATCCTCGGTTACGCCCGCCTTTTCCAGTTCGGTCGGCGAGAGCTGGCGGTGGGTGGTGGACGCCGGATGCGTGGCCAGCGACTTGGCGTCGCCGATGTTGACCAGGCGCGTGAACAATTGCAGCGCATCCTGGAAGCGCGCACCGCCCTCGCGGCCATTGGCCACGCCAAAGGTCAGCACGCCCGAAGCGCGGCCCTTGAAATACGTCTGCGCCAGCGCATGGTCGGGATGGTCTTCCAGCCCGGCATAGTTGACCCAGCGTACTTTCGGGTGACGCTTCAGGTACTGCGCCACGGCCAGGGTATTGGCAGTGATGCGATCCAGGCGCAGGCCCAGGGTCTCGATGCCTTGCAGGATCTGGAAGGCATTGAAGGGCGAGAGCGCCGCGCCCATGTTGCGCAACGGCACCACGCGTGCGCGGCCGATATAGGCCGCTTCGCCCAGCGCCTCGGTATAGACCACGCCGTGATAGCTGACATCCGGTTCATTCAGGCGCTTGAAGCGCTCCTTGTGCTTGGCCCAGGGGAACTTGCCCGAATCCACGATGGCCCCGCCCAGGGTGGTGCCATGGCCGCCCAGGTACTTGGTCAGCGAATGCACCACGATGTCGGCGCCGTGTTCGAAGGGACGCAGCAGGTAGGGCGTGGCGACCGTGTTATCGACGATGAGCGGCACGCCATGGCGATGTGCGATGGCGGCCACGGCGGCGATGTCGGTGATATTGCCCAGCGGATTGCCGATGGATTCGATATAGATGGCCTTGGTGCGATCATCGATCAGCGGTTCGAAGGAAGCCGGTTGGCGCGGGTCGGCAAAGCGGGTCTGGATGCCGTATTGTGGCAGGGTATGGGCGAACAGGTTGTAGGTGCCGCCATAGAGGGTGGAGGCGGAGACGATATTGTCGCCGGCCTCGGCAATGGTCTGGATCGCGTAGGTCACCGCCGCCTGGCCCGACGCCAGCGCCAGCGCACCGATACCGCCTTCGAGGGCGGCCAGGCGTTTTTCCAGCACGTCCTGGGTGGGGTTCATGATGCGCGAATAGATGTTGCCCTGGACCTTCAGGTCGAACAGGTCGGCGCCATGCTGGGTATCGTCGAAGGCAAAGGCCACGGTCTGGTAGATCGGCACGGCCACGGCGCGGGTGGTCGGATCGGGATCATAACCACCATGCACGGAGAGGGTTTCGAATTTCCATTGCGGGTTGTCTGCCATGTTGTCTCTTTCTTCTGGTTGAGTAATGGGTCGGGAGATGGTAACAGGCAGACGCTAGCGCGTGACACGCGCCGCGCCAAGAATTGTTTTGTCATATCGATATGAGAATAGCGCTGGCGCCGCGCCAGGGCGGCTGCGCGGCGGATAGGCGGCAATATCGCTGTCACTGCACCTTCACGATGACGTAGGCCGTCGAGAATATCCGACCCGAGGTGACGGTTTGCCCCGGCAGTTTCTGCAGCGTTGCGGTGAGCCGCTTTTCCACGGTGTACTGGTTCACAGCTGCGGGGATGGGCGGCGGGCAGCGCGACTGGTCTGGCGAGCTCAGGCGATACCAGCCTGCGCTGGATCCGGAGGGAAAGGATTGCCCCATCCATTGGCCGCTCAGTGAGCTGCTCAGGAACAGCATCTGTTGATGCGTCTGCGCATCGCTCAGGCTGATGCCCACGCCCGTGGCCACGGAGGGATCGAGACCATACTGATCCGACAGCAGATAGCGCACGCCCTCATTCGCGTTGACATAGCCCAGCATGCGCGCTGCCGCCAGCGCACCGGGAGAAACCTGGATGCCGAACGCAGTCTGGTTGTCCTCGGTGCCTGCCACCAGCGGCGGCAGGCTGCCGGTGCCTTCGTCACAGCGAAAGCTGAGCGTGAAGTCGGCCTGCCGTGTCTGGCCCTGGTTCAGTTCTTCTTCCGACACGGGCGGAAACACCACTTCGGGCGTGACGTTCTGCACCACGCAAGAGGGTATTGCACTCAGGCTGGCCCCCATACGCATGCCAAAGGCGATGCCATTCCAGGCGCCGAAGAAGCGATAGCGGTAGGCATGGTCTTCGCCGTCATCGTCGCCATGGTTGCTGGCGCGGTTATAGCCGGGGCCGCGCAGCATGATGTAGCCGTTGGGTTGTGTGCAGGTGTAGGGGACGCCCGTTCTGCGCCGCAGGTCGGGACGGCCGGGACACCAGTTGCTGGTGCCAGTGCCCGGTGACACGTCCGAAACGCGCGCCAGTTCGGCCTTGATGGGACTGAGATGGCGGGCGCGGATCAGGATCTTCTTGTTGGTTTCATCGACGTCGTAGGTCTCCAGCTTGCTGGACTGGTAATAGCGCGAGAGGACCTTGCCCGAACGCAGGTGCGTCAGGCGCAGCGCCACGCCAGGAAACCAGGTGCGATAGAAGCCCGAGAGTCCGTCCTGCGCGCCGATCTCGGCAAAGCCGCCGACCCGGTCATCGCCGTTGGTGGAAAACACTTCGTAGATCTCCCCGGCGTCGGCCAGATCGCAGCTCCACAGCAGCGTATCACCGTTGATGCCCGATGCCTCGGCGGCGCTCGCCACGGCGCTGCCCAGCATGGTGCCCACGGGCTGGATGGCGGTGCTGGCGAGGTTGATCCGGCCGAACCAGAACTGCGCCGAGCCGCCATCACTGAGTGGTGCAAACGGATATTGGGCGGCATTGTTGCGCGTGCAGACAGCCTGCGCTGCAGGCGCGCACAGCAGCCACAGTGTCAAGGCCAGCAAGGCCAGGCGCAAGACCGCAGGCGCGTCTTGCCGCGCGCGAAGGGGCGCTCGGGATGACAAGGACATTCTCCAGTCGGGATGGGAAAGCTGCCGATCTTGCCGTATCAGCACCACCTCTGGACATAGGGCCATCCTGCGATGCGCATGGGCGCATGCCCAATTCAAGCTCGGCCTGCGCATGGGATTTCGCCCATGTGCAATTCAGTCATCGCCATCCTCACGATGGGAGTGCGGCCATCTTCCTCGCCTCGGTGCTTGTCTATGATGCGTCTGGTGCAGTTCGCTCCGGTCGGCATCTGCCATTTTTTTTTGGAACGACCGAATCCTTATGGGGGTAATGATGAAAAAGCATCTCGCAGTCCTGTTGTTGCTGTCGCCGTCGCTGGTCCTGGCTGCCGGCAATACGATCACTTTCCGTGGCCAGGTCCACGCGCAGACCTGCCAGGTATCGGTCGATGGCTCGGCCAATCCCGTGGTCCTGCTGCCGACGGTGGCCACCGGTGACCTGGCGGCAGTGGGTAGCGCGGCGGGTGAGACGCCCTTCGTGGTCAGCGTCAGCGGTTGCACCGCCTCGGCCACGGATGCGCTGAAGATCAAGACCCAGTTCCTGGCCAGCGCTGCGACCAGTGGCAACAATATTCCCAACCTCGGCACGGCCAAGAACGTAGCCCTGCAATTGCGCAAGAGCGTTGGTGGTGATGCGATCAAGCTGGTGGGCGGCAGTTCAGTCTCTGTGGATGGGCTGGAGATGGCCGCCGGCGCTACCTCTGCTTCTCACACTTTTGCGGTGCGCTACATCTCCGAAAACGGCGTCGCCGGCGCAGGCTCGGTGATCGGCTCGGTGCAGTACGCGCTCGACTATCTCTGATCCCGGCACGCCTTCGGCCCAGGCCGCAAGGGCGCCGCCGTCCTGACGGCGTTGCCGTCTTCCCCGCAGATATTCCCATTACCGCCGCCAGGCCGTGTTCCTGGCGGCGCCTCTTGTATTTTCGGACATGAAAAGAACAAGCTTGCTCGCAGGGCTCATCATGGTGTTGGTTTTCATGGCGCGTACTGATGCGTGCGCCAGCGTGACGATGCTCGGCACACGCGTGATCTACCCGGCCGCGGCCAGCGAACAGGCGCTGCGTTTCAGCAATCCGGACGAGCATCCCAATCTGGTTCAGGTATGGCTCGATGATGGCCGCACCGGCAGCGACCACGCCAACGCCTCGTCTTTCCTGGTGCTGCCGCCGGTGTTCCGCATGGAGCCGCATAGCGGCCAGGTAGTGCGGCTTTCCTATGTCGGCGCGCCCTTGCCTGCGGACCGCGAATCCCTGTTCTTCCTCAACTTCCTGCAGGTGCCTGCGCTCAAGGCCGCCAGCGTGGATGACAACCAGCTGGTGCTGACCGTGCGCAGCCGCATGAAGCTGTTCTATCGTCCGCCCGGTCTGGACAACGAGGCCGATGCGGCGCGTGCGCCCGAGGCGCTGTCTTTCTCGGTCGATGCCAGCGCTGACGCGGCCAGTGTGGTGGCCCATAACGCCAGCGGCTATCACCTGGTCATCCAGCAGGCAGTCCTGATGCTGGGCGGGAAGAATCAGGAACTGGCCCGTGCCACCGTGATTGCGCCATTCCAGCAACTGCGCTGGCCGCTGGCGTACCGGCCAGCCGATCTCTCGGCGGTGCGCCTGCAGTTGCGCATCCTCAACGATGTCGGCGTGGAAGTGGTGCGCGACTATCCGCTGCGCTGAGAGGGCCGGCGCTCATGCGGCATCATCCACTACTACGGCGTCTGGCCGGTGCGGCCATCACGGCCGGTATGGCCTGGACGCTCACGCCAGCGGCTGCGGCGCAGCAGGAGCAGTACCTGTTCCTGGAGGCGCTGGAACTGGCCTCACCCATCAATAAGGGCAGCCTCGCTCGCTTCAACCGTCCCGGCACGATCGAACCTGGCCGCTACAGTGTGGATGTCTTCCTCAATGGCGTGTTCAGTCATCGCCGTTCGCTGCGCTTCGACCTGTTTGAAGGACAGGGCGTGGCGGCCTGCTTTACCGCACAGGATGCAGCGCTGCTGAACCTGCGGCCGGAGCTGCTGGGGCAACTGGGCCAGCGCGAATGCGCCCGTATCGAGGAACTGGCCAGCGGCGCCAGCGCCGTGTTCGAGATCGCGGACCTGCGCCTCAATGTCAGTGTGCCGCAGTCCCAGCTCAAGCAGGTGGCGCGCGGCTACGTCGATCCTGACCTCTATGATGCCGGGCAGTCCATCGGCTTCGTCAACTACAGCATCAGCCAGTACTATTCGCGGGTCGCGCAGTCCAGCAACAGCGCTACCTATGGCTTCACCAACAGTGGCGTCAACCTGGGCCTGTGGCGCTTGCGCCAGCAGGGCAGCATGCGCTACGACAGCCAGGCCGGACTGGCCTGGAACCCGGTGCGCACCTATGCCAAGCGCGCCCTGCCGGCCTGGCGCAGCGAGCTGACCGTGGGCGAGAACTTCACTACCGGCAAGCTGCTCTCAGGATTGGCCTATCAGGGTGTGGAGATCAGTTCGGACGACCGCATGCTGCCCGATTCCCTGCGTGGCTATGCGCCGGTCATCCGCGGCACAGCGCGCAGCAATGCCCTGGTCATCGTCAGCCAGAAGGGGCGTGAGATCTATCGCACCACCGTCGCGCCGGGCAGCTTCGTCATCGATGATCTGTATCCGACCAGCTACAACGGCGACCTCGACGTCACCGTCATCGAAGCCGATGGCAGCCGGGCGCAATTGAGCGTGCCATTTTCGGCGCTGCCCGAATCGATGCGGCCCGGAAGTTCGCGTTACAGCCTCACGCTGGGCCGCACCCGTGATACCGAGACAGCCGCACTGTTTCTCGACACGCTCTACCAGCGCGGCCTGAGCAATGCCCTCACCGGCAATGTCGGCCTCAGGCTGGCCTCTGGCTACCAGTCGGCGGTGCTGGGCAGCACCCTGGCGGGGAGGCTGGGTTCGCTGGGCCTGAACCTGAGCTATTCGCATGCCGACACCGGCCATGGCAACAGCGGTGGTTGGATGCTGGGACTGGCCTATTCGCGCAGCTTCGAAGACACCGGAACGCAGTTTTCCATCGCCAGCTATCGCTACTCGACGGCAGGCTACCGCGAGCTGGTCGACGTGCTCAGCGAGCGCCAGAGCAATCGCGCGGCAACGGCGTGGCTGGCATCGTCGAGCAGCTATCAGCAGCAGTCGCGCTTCGACATGTCGGTCAGCCAGCAACTGGGCAGCGCCGGTTCGCTGTACCTGTCCGGACTGACGCAGACCTTCTATCACAACCGCAGCCGCATCACCCAGATGCAGTTCGGCTATTCGACCATGTGGAGCAATGGCATGAGCATGAACCTGGCCTTCCAGCGACAGCAGATCAGTGCGTCTTCCTCATCTGCGCTGGAGCTGGCCGATGGCCGCCTGCCATCGACCAGCCGCCCTGGCTCGTCGGTGATGCTGTCGCTCTCCATTCCCCTGGGTAAAGCCGGTGCGGAGCGGCCCGTGATGAGCACTTCGCTGGTCAGGACCGCCGCGCAGGATGTACTGCAATCGCAGGTCTCGGGCATGCTGCCCGGACCCCACAGGCTCAGCTACAGCGTTGGGGCCAATCACGCCAGCGGCGGCCAGCAGGATAGTCTCAATGGCAATCTGGGCGCGCGCCTGTCCAAGGCCGATCTCAACTTCAACCTGGCGCGCGGGCGGGATTACTGGCAAGCCGCCGCCAATGCGCGCGGCGCGCTGGCAGTGCATGGCGACGGCATCACCTTCGGCCCTTACCTGGGCGATACCTTTGCCCTGATCGAAGCCCCTGGCGCCAAGGGCGCGCGCATCTTCAATGGCCAGGGAGCGGTGATCGATGGCAATGGCTTTGCCTTGCTGCCTTCGCTGTCTGCGTATCAGCGCAACGTGGTCGAACTGGCCAGTGCAGGGACCAACAGCAAGAGCGAGATCCTGGAGAGCCAGCGCATCGTGATTCCCTATGCCGGCGCTACCCTGAAGCTCCGTTTCAGGACACGCGCCGGCCACGCCCTGCTGGTCAGGCTGCTGCGTGACGAGGGGGCGCCCTTGCCCATGGGCGCCGATGTGCTCACCGAAGAGGGCGAGGTGGTCGGCATGGTCGGGCAGGGTAGCCAGGCCTACCTGCGCAGCGATTCCACGCGCGCGCGGCTGCTGGTGCGCTGGGGCGATGGCCAGCAGGAGCGCTGCACATTCCAGTACGATCTGCAGGGCCAGGACCTGGAGCAAGCACTGCTGCGTCTGGAGGCTGCCTGCGTGGCTGCGCCGCGGCGGGCCGAATTTCTTCCGGCAGAAGCCGCGCCCAGCGGCGCGCAGGGAGCACGGCAGTGATACGTTTCCTCCGGTGCGCTTTGCTGCTGGCGCTGTGTGCTCTGGTGCAGGCCCAGGCTGGCGTGATGCCTGAGCGTACCCGTCTGGTCCTCAGCCAGGGCGTCGGCGAAGTACGCCTGCGGGTGGCCAATACCAATGCCTATCCGGTCATGTTGCAGAGCTGGGTCGATCAGGGCGAGGGCAGCCAGGCTCCCGATACGGTGGTCTCGTCGATGTTTGCCATGCCGGGCGTGCAGCGGCTGCCGCCCCAGGCGATCAGCGCGGTCCGCCTGCTCTACACGGGCGATCCCTTGCCTGCCGGACGCGAGTCGGTGTTCTGGCTCAATCTCTACGAGATTCCCGTACTGCCCGCCGACGGGACTGCGCAGGGATCGCGCATGCTGCTGGGACTCAATACCCAGATCAAGGTGTTCTATCGTCCGCCCGGCTTGCCCGATCCGGACCCGCGCTGGTTCGAGGCGCTCCATTTCCGGCTTGAGCGCGAGGCCGGGCAGTGGGTGCTGGTCTGCCGCAATGACAGCGCCTACTATGCCTCGCTGGCCGGCTTGCAACTCAGCGACGGCCAGGCCCAGTACACGCCGCGCCAGGGGCCTGACATGATGGCCCCACCGTTTGGCGAGATGCGTTATCCATTGCCGCGCTCCAGCGTTGATCATGCCTGGCGTGAGGCCCATCTGCGTTATCAGCTCATCGACGACAGCGGGCTGGCCCATGAACAGCAGGTCACGCTGGCGTCCCCTATCCTTCCGTGAATGGAGTCCTGATGCCCTTTCCCACCGTTCCCACCGTTCCCACCGCACCGCCCATGGCGCGGGCGCAACTGCTGCAGGCCTTGCGTGAGCGCCAGTTCCATCCCTTCCTGCAACCTATCGTCTGCGCCGCGGGCCGCTGGCAGGGGGCCGAGATACTGATGCGCTGGCAGCATCCGCAGGCGGGGCTGCAGGTGCCTGGCGTGTTCATCGACCGGCTGGCCGAACAGGGTTTGCTGGCCGCCGCCACGCGCCAGATGCTGCAACAATTGTCCATGAGCTGGACGGGAGCCGGCCTGGCGCTGCGCCAGCCGTTCTTTCTCTCCTTCAATGCCTGCGCCGACCAATTGCGGGGCGACGCGCTGGTGTCTCAGTGCGAGGCGTTGTTGCATACCATGCAGCAGGCCAGGTTGCGGCTGATGATAGAGATGCCCGAGCGCGGCGGCGATATAGCCCCCGCGCATTGCCGCCGCCTGTTCTCCCAGTGTGAACAGGCCGACATTGCAGTGGCGCTGGATGATTTCGGCATCGGTGACGCGCGCCTGCACCAGCTCGCCAGCGGGCGCATCAGTTGCCTGAAGCTGGATCGTTCATTTGTTGCTGCCACGCCTGCCGATTCCCTGTACAGTCGCCTGGTCGAAAAGATCGTCGCCCTGGCCGCCGTCTTCAATGCCAGCGTGACCGCCGAGGGCGTGGAAACATTGGCGCAATGGCAATGGCTGCGCAGCATCGGCGTGCGGCGTTTCCAGGGATATTATTTCGCCAGGCCGCTGGCGGCGGCAGATTTCCTGGGGCAGATGGTGCAACGCCGTCTGGCCCGCAAAACTTGCCCCGTCCAGCGCACGAGAACCAGTGCCAGCAAAGAGGGAGCAGCATCATGGCGAGCAGGGAAACGATGATACGGGTAGGCATTGCCGATGATTATCCGGTTGTGCTGCGCGGGATAGAGGCGATCCTGTCCCCTTGCCCGGACATGCAACTGGCCTTTTCCGCCGAGAGCATCGCGCAGCTCATGACCTGCCTGGCGCAGACGCCCATCGATGTGCTCTTGTGCGACTATGCCTTCGACGATGACCCGCAGGCCGATGGCCTGGACTTGCTCAAGCGGCTGCGCCGCCATCATCCTGAGCTGAAGATCATCTTCCTCAGCGCCCATGCCCAGCCACAGATCATCTCCAGCGCGCTGGAACTGGGCGCAGCCGGATTCATCGGCAAGAACCGCACCGACTTCGTGAACCTGCCGCAAGCGATCTATTGCGTGCAGGCCGGGCAGGTGTATCTGCCGCAGTCCCTGTCGGCCTCGTTGCTGGGTAGCCTCTACAGCGTCCATTCGCGCCAGACCGGACTGGGACAGCTCTCCGAGCGCGAGCTGGTGGTGGCGCGCATGATCTGCCAGGGCATGTCCATCGCCGCCATTGCCGAGCGTCTCAAGCGCAGCCCCAAGACCATCAGTAACCAGAAGGTAGCGGCCATGAAGAAGCTGGGCGTGAGCAACGACGTCGAACTGAGCCGGGTGTTCCAGAGCCTGGGCCACTGAGCGACGCAATCCCCCGAGCCGCCCAGCCACCCCATGCCGCGCCAGATCCTCGCCTTGTCGGAGCGCTATTATCGCCGCCTGCTCTATGGCTGCGCCGGCCTGCTCTCGGTCGCCATCCTGTGCGCCATGCTGTTTCTTGGCTACAGCGCCTTTTCGCAGTTCCGCGAACGCCAGATCGGCACCTTCACCAGCAAGCGCGAGCAGATCAAGGCTGAGGTGGACCGACTCACCGCGCGGGTGAACCAGTTTGCCGAGATGTATGGCCGTCTGCAGCATTTGTACAAGAAGGAACTGCTGGCCCTGGATGCCTATACCGATCCCGTGGGCAGCGAGCAAATCAGCGACAGTCCGGCCAATCTGACGGTGGTGCCGTTTTCGCTGCTGGTGCGTCGTGAGGCGGCCGCCGACCGCATGCGCCTGGCCAGCCTGCTGCTGTTGCTGCGCCAGGCGTCGGCCTTGCCCATGTTCAATCCTGCGGAGCCTGGCGTGACCCTGGATGGCTTCATCTACACCGCTGATGCGGCCTTCCTGGCGGTGTCGCCGCCGCTGGAACAGGCCGAGCAGGCCGAGGTCCGGCAGCAGGGCGTCGCTGCCTTCATCAGCGCCATGAGCGCCCCCGTCAACGCTGCCTTTGCCGCCGAGCGTGAGCGCGCTGCCCGCGCCCAGGGCAGCAGCGGGCAGCGTTTCCTGTGGATGAGCCCGGCGCTGAGCGCGCCACTGGTGCGCCAGGCCGTGACCCGTCTGGCCGTGCGCATTGCCCTGGACAAGGGCGACGAGGCTACCGCCGTCTTCTCGGTGCCGGCCAGCCAGTTCCGGCAGTTCTTCATGAAGAACGAAGAGCTGCCCGGACTGTTCGTCTTTGAAGGGCAGGGCAGCGCCCGCCTGCTCAGCGAGCCAGACAGCCCCATCGATGCGACGCTCATGCGGCACATCCAGGAACATGTGCGGCGCGACATGGACCCGCACGACCATGCCGGCCACTTCCATGACGATGGCAGCTTCTTCATCGCCCAGACCATCGAAGGTCCGGACTGGGTGGTGGTCTATACCTTTACCTTGCGCGACGTGCTGGCCGGTCTGCGCGGCGACTTCACCACCGGCGCGTTCTGGGGACTGTTTGCCCTGCTCTTCGTCTGGGCCGCCACGCTCTATTTCGATCGGTGCGTGATCGGCCCCTTGCAGAAGAAGGCGCTGGCCATGGTGGAAAGCCGTCAGTTCAGCCAGACCATCATCGATACATTGCCAGTGGGTATCGCCGTCTATGCGCACGGTTCCGGCGAGGTGGTCTTGCGTAATACGGTGGCTGCGCAGATGCTGGAACAATCGGCATTGACCAGCAGCGGCTTCTATTCGCAGATCATCAAGGCGGTGCGGCTGGGCGACGATCTGCAGCAGGCCATGATCGAAGCCGAACTGCCCTTGCGCGAGGGCGGCGTCAGTCACCTGGGCGCGGTGTGGTCGCGCACCCGCTTTTCCGGCCAGGACGTGCTGCTGCTGGGAATGATCGACCTCAATATGCAAAAGGCCCACGAAGCCCTCATGCGCGAAGCCAAGAGCATGGCCGACCGCGCCAACCAGGCCAAGTCCATGTTCCTGGCCCAGGTCAGCCACGAGATCCGCACGCCCTTGCACGGCGCCATCGGCCATATGGAACTGCTGGCGCGCGAAGAGCTGTCGCCGCCGCAGCGGCAGCGTATCGAGCTGATCCGCCATGCCTTCGACATGCTCATGGGACTGGTCAACGATATTCTCGATATCACCAAGATCGAATCGCAGTCCATCAAGCTGGACTCGGAAGCCCTGCAGGCCAATGACCTGCTGGAGGAATGCGCGCAACTGTTCGCGCCGTTGGCGCTGGACAAGGGACTGGCGTTCCAGTGCCTGCCCTCGGCGGCGCTGGAGCAGGCCTTGCTTGGCGATCCGCGCCGGCTGATGCAGATCTTGCAGAACCTGGTGGGCAATGCCGTCAAGTTCACCGCGCAAGGCCGCATCACGCTCTCGACGCGGCTGCTGCGCCGCGAAGGCGCACGGCTGGTGGTACGGTTCGAAGTGAGTGATACCGGCATCGGCGTCTCGCCCAGCGCGCGTCAGCGCATCTTCAAGTCACTGCAACAGGCTGACGACAGCATCAGTCGCCGCTTTGGCGGCACCGGCCTGGGCCTGTCGCTGTGCCGTCGCCTGGCCGAGTTGATGGGGGGCGACATCACACTGGGCAGTGAATTGGGCCGGGGCAGCGTCTTCGGGGCGGAGATCGCATTGACGCCTGCCGTCGCCTCAGGCGCGGTGTCGCCGCAGCCTGAGCTGGCGGGCAGGAGCGTGGCGCTGCACTGCCGCGATGCCGCCATGGCGGCCATGCTGGGCGACTACCTGGCCTATTGGGGCGCCGAGCGGTGCGATCCGGCCATGCCGCATCCTCATGCCATCCATCTGGTTGCGCCGGACTGCGTGGACGAATTCATGGCCGCTGTGCAGGGTGACTCGGTGAAGGCGGTGCTGATCTGCCCCGATGTGGTCCGCCACAGCAGCACTGCGGGCCGCTGGCGGCAAGTCAGCGCATTCGACCGCAAGGCCTGGCTGCGCGCCTTGGCCGAGCAGGCCGAGATCGTGCGCACGACGCTTGATCCGGCGCCGGTGGAGGTGAGCGCCGGACTCGATGTGCTGGTGGTCGAGGATGACTATGTGAATCTGACATTGATCCAGCAACAGTTGCAGGCGCTGGGGTGCGCCTCGCCACGGCTGGCGCGCGACGGGCTGGATGCGCTGGCGCAATGGCAGGCGAGGCCCGCCGACTTGCTCATCACCGACCTCGGCATGCCGGGCCTGGACGGTGTCTCGCTGGCCACCCGCGTACGCCACCTGCAGCCTGATGCGCGTATCGTCGCCACCACGGCTGCCGGGCCAGGCAGCCTGGCGCATTTACCGCCCGGCCTGTTCGACGCCTTGCTGACCAAGCCGGGCTCGCTGCAACAGATGCAGGATGTGCTGGCCCGTTTCGGGGCGCATCGGCCGGCGTCCCCGCTTGTGCCGCCGCTTGTGCCGCCAGTAGTCGATCCCCTCGAGAAGATCCTGCTGGAGGCTTTCCGGCAGAGCTGGCCGGAAGAAAAGCGCAAGTTGCAGCAGGCCATCCAGGCCCGCGCAAGCGAGCGTGTGGTGCGCATCCTGCATCGTCTACAGGGTGGCTTGCAAGCCATGGGCCGCGATCAGCTCGCGGCGCGTTGCGTGCTGCTCCAGCAGGCAGTCGCGGCGGGGGATGCCGCGGCGTGGGCAGAAGGCCTGGAGTGGATGCGTGCGGTGGAGGCTGCGACCTGAGGGGACGAGCGTTGTCAGATGGCGGTTTCTAGGCGCCTGGTGGAAGAACGTACAATATCAGGTCCGCATCATGGTATGCCCCGGAGGTATAGTGGAACTGCGTCATCTCAAGTATTTCAATGCCGTCGCCAGTACGCTCAGCTTCAGCCGCGCAGCCGAGTTGCTGCACATCGCCCAGCCGCCCCTGAGCCGGCAGATCCGCCAGCTCGAGGAGATGCTGGGGGTAGAACTGATTGACCGCGCCTCGCGTCCGATTGCGTTGACCATGGCGGGCAAGTTCTTCTATGAACAGACCTTGCAGGTATTGTCCCGGCTGGAACAGATCGAGGAGGGCACGCGCGTGATCGCCCGTGGGCAGCAGCACTGGTTCAACATCGGCTTCGTGCCTTCGGCCCTGTATGGCCTGCTGCCGGAGATGATCAAGCGTTTCCGCACCGAGATGCCGGAGATCGAGATCGGTTTTTCGGAAATCGTGACCATGGAACAGGTCGAGGCGCTCAAGTCCGGACGCATCGACGTGGGCTTCGGGCGCTTGCCCATCAGCGATCCCGACATCATCTGCGAGACCATCGTCGAAGAGCCGCTGGTGGCGGTGTTTCCGCTGGGGCATCCGCTGCTGGCGCGCAGCAAGGTGACGCTGGCGCAGCTGGCAGCGCAACGTTTCATCCTCTATCCGGCGCGACCGCGTCCCAGCTATGCGGACCAGGTGCTGGACATCTTTTCCAGTCGCGCCTTGCGTCCGTCCATCGTCAAGGAAGCCAACGAGATGCAGACCGCCATTGGTCTCGTCGCAGCCGGCGTGGGCGTGACCCTGGTGCCGCGTTCGGTGCAGGGTTTGCATCGTTCGGATGTGGTGTACCGGCCTTTGTCCAACAAGGGCGTGCATTCGCCGGTGATCATGAATTTCCGCGCCAATGACCGGTCGGTGCTGCTGGAAAGATTGCGCGCCATGGCGGCGACGATTGCGCAGTTGCATGCGCAGGAATATACCTGAGCGATATGGCGTACTCCATGGTCTTTGGACCGCGGGCCTTTGCTCAGTCTTGCCTCACCTCACCCCGTTCGGACTGAGTAGCGGCGCAGCCGCGTATCGAAGGCGCTCCAAAGGTGGCGCGGAGGGTATAGGCATGCGCGCCTTCGATACGGCCCTGCGGGCCTACTCAGTCCGAACGGGAATCTTGTAGATCAACATCCGACCATCTCAAGCCGCCAATCGCGGCCGATTGATGTCAGCCTTGGGCAGGTCGGCCTGTTCCGGCAGCAGGTTGAAGTTGAACTCGATGGCGTAGAAGGGTGCATCGACTTCATGCTTGCGGATCTCGGCCGGATCGGTGACGTGCTTCAGTTCCGGCACCAGGCCTTCGCGGGTGGCGAAGGCGAAGTCATCCCACAGGTAGGGATCGCCCGCGATATTGATCTGCGTGGTCAGCTTGCGATAGCCCGGCACGGTGACGAAGAAGTGGATGTGCGCAGGGCGACTGCCATGACGGCCCAGCTTGGTCAGCAGGCGATCGGTCGCGCCGCCCGGCGGCACGCTGTAGCCGACCGGCACACGGCTGCGGAAGCGATAGCGGCCTTGCTCATCGGTACGGATGGAGCAGCGCAGGTTGAAGGGGCTCTGGTCCGGATCGAAGAAGGAATAGCGGCCCAGGTGGTTGGCGTGCCAGACTTCCACCAGCGCATTGGCCAGCGGCTTGCCGTGCTCGTCGAAGACCTGGCCCTGCATGAAGAGGGTGTCGCCCGGTTGCTCATCCTTGTCCATGCGCGCAAAGCCCTTCTGTTCGGGCGCGCCCGAGACGTACAGCGGACCTTCGATGGTGCGCGGGGTGCCGCCCTGCACGCCACGGCGCGCTTCGGCTTCATCCATGCGCAGGTCCAGGAAGTGCTCGAAACCCAGGCCGGCGGCGATCAGGCCGAACTCGCCCGACTTGCCCGCCGAGGTCAGATAATCCACGGCAGCCCAAAATTCTTCCGGCTGCACATCCAGTTCTTCAATCGTATAAAAAATATCGCGCACGAGGCGGTTGACCACGGTCTTGACACGCTGGTTGCCCTCCGCGAGTTCGGTGCTTTCGATTTTTTGCAGTACGGCGTCGATGGCTTTCTTGTCCACTTTGTCTCTCCTGTCTCTGGTTGGATATGTGTGGGGTGGGGCGGTCCGTCCGGTCTCGGGCTTGCGCCTTCAGGCCAGCGAGACCAGCGGGGTCTTGCGGTCGCGGCGCAGGGCGTTGACGCGATCCTCATCCAGGGTAATGCCCAGACCTGGACCGGTCGGCAATTCCAGGGCGAAGTCACGATAACGCAGCGGCGTGGCCAGGATTTCTTCGGTCAGCAGCAGCGGGCCGAACAGTTCGCTGCCCCAGGCCAGCGTGCCGAAGGTGGCAAACAGCTGGGCCGATGCCATGGTGCCGATGGCGCCTTCCAGCATGGTGCCGCCATACAGTTCGACCTGGGCGGCGCTGGCGATGGCGGCCACCTGCTGCGCACCGGCCAGTCCACCGGACTGGTTGATCTTCACGGCGAACACGTCAGCTGCACCGACGCGCGCCAGCTGGTAGGCGTCCTGCGGGCCGTGCAGGCTTTCATCGGCCATGATGGCGATGCGGTTCTTCTGGCGCAGGCGGCCCAGGCCATCGTGATTGCTGGCGGCGATGGGCTGTTCCACCAGGTCCACGCCGGCGTCGGCCAGCAGCTGCATGCCCAGCATGGCCTCGGTCTCGGTCCAGGCCTGGTTCACATCCACGCGCACGCTGCCGCGCTCGCCCAGGGCGCGCTTGATGGCGGCCACGTGGGCGCAATCCTGCTGCACCGTGCGCGCGCCGATCTTGAGCTTGAAGATGTTGTGACGGCGCTGGGCCAGCATCTTCTCGGCCTCGTCGATGTCGCGGGCAGTGTCGCCGCTGGCCAGGGTCCAGGCGATGGGCAGGCTGTCGCGTACGCGGCCACCGAAGAGCGTGGACAAGGGCACGCCCAGGCGGCGTGCCAGCGCATCCGAGAGCGCCGTCTCGATAGCGCACTTGGCGAAGCGGTTGCCTTGCACGTGTTCATCGATCTGATGCATGCGGGCGGCAACCTGGTTGGCATCGGCACCCAGCAGCAGCGGCGTGATGTAGGTGTCGATGTTGACCTTGATGCTTTCCGGGCTTTCTTCGCCATAGGCCAGGCCGCCGATGGTGGTCGCCTCGCCCCAGCCGGCCACGCCATCGTTGCCGGTGATGCGCACCAGCACCAGGGTCTGGCGGTGCATGGTGGTCATCGACAGGCGGTGCGGGCGGATGGTAGGAACGTCCAGCAGCAGGACCTCGACGGTTTCGATGGAGGTGGCGGGCAGGGTGGGATTCAAGATGCAGTCCGTGGAAAAGGGATGGCGAAAGCTGACAATGTCTGACCTGGGAGGGATGATAGAAACAAAGCGGCGCTCGTGTCCAAGACCGATTTGGGCATGCTGCATACCTTTGGGGTATAAAGCGCACGCCATGCAAGAACAGTCGGCGCTGGCCGATGCTGCCGAGGCGGTGTCAGGGAGAGGGAAGGGGAGGTGGGGGAGGAACGGCAGGCGCAGGCCGCCGTCAGCGCGGGGCCTGCGCGGGGAGACGAGGGATCAGGAAGCTTGCGAGGACGACAGCATGCGCTCCACATACCGCGCAATCAGATCGATCTCCAGATTGACCTTGCTACCCGCCTTCAGATGCTTGAGCGTGGTCACTTCCACCGTATGCGGAATCAGGTTGATGGAGAAGCGGCAGGCTTCAGCCAGGTCTTCCACGCGGTTGACCGTCAGCGACACCCCATTGACCACGATCGATCCCTTGTAGGCGAGGTACTTGCCCAGCGCCTTGGGAGCATCGACGATCAGCTCGCGCGATTCGCCCACCGGCTCGAAGGAATGCACCTGGCCCAAGCCATCGACGTGGCCGGAAACGAGGTGGCCGCCCAGGCGCTCGGCCAGGGTCAGGGCCTTTTCCAGGTTGACTTCGCCGGGGGCGTCCAGGCCTGCGGTCAGGCGCAGGCTTTCACGCGAGACGTCGACGGTGAAACCATTGGCGGTCTTCTCGACTACGGTCATGCAGGCGCCGTTCAGGGCAATCGAATCGCCCAGGCCCACATCGGCCATGGGCAGGCTGCCGGCGTCAATGGTCAGGCGCACGCCAGCGTCGGGGCCGGCGGCCAGAGGGGTGACGGAAGTGATGGTGCCGATGGCGGCGACGATTCCTGTAAACATGGTTCAGTCCTGAGACGAAAATCTAAAAAAGAAAAATCCAAACACGATCATTCGAAACGAGCAAGGATACGCAAATCCGCCCCGACCTGCTTGACCTCATGGAAACGGATGCCGATCTTGCCCGACAGGTCTTCCAGCGGCGGCAGCTCGAACATGTTGCGGCCATCGCCGATCAGGGACGGGGCCAGGTAGACCAGCAGTTCATCCACGCAGCCTTCGCGCAGCAATGCGCCATTGAGCCGGGCGCCGGCTTCCACGTGCAATTCATTGATCTGGCGCTGGCCCAGTTCGCGCATCAGGCCCGGCAGGTCGACCTTGCCCTGCTCATTGGCCAGCAGGATCACCTCGGCGCCCTCGGCTTCGAGGGCGGCGCGCTTGTCGCGGTCGTCGGTGGCGGTGAAGACCCAGGTGTTGCCGCCCTGGATCACTCGCGCCTCGGGTGAAACGATGAGCTTGCTGTCGATGACGATGCGGCGCGGCTGGCGCGGGGTCGCGATGGCGCGTACGGTCAGTTGCGCGTCGTCCTTCTGGATGGTGCCGATGCCGGCCATGATGGCGCAGGCGCGGGCGCGCCAGATGTGGCCGTCGTCACGGGCGGGCTGGCCGGTGATCCACTGGCTCACGCCATTGTGCAGGGCAGTCTTGCCGTCCAGGCTGGCGGCGCTCTTCATGCGCACCCAGGGGCGGCCGGTGCGCATGCGGTGCAGGAAGCCGATATTGATGTCGCGCGCCTCTTCTTCCAGCAGGCCGCAGCTGACCTCGATGCCGGCGGCCTGCAGGCGCGCCAGGCCCTGTCCGGCCACCATGGGGTTGGGGTCGGCGATGGCCGCGACCACCCGCGCCACGCCGGCTCGGATGAGGGCGTCGGCGCAGGGCGGGGTGCGGCCGAAGTGGCTGCAGGGTTCCAGGGTGACGTAGACGGTCGCGCCGCGCACCTCGTGGCCGCGCGCGGCGGCGTCGGCCATGGCCTGGATCTCGGCGTGGTTGCCGCCGGGCGGCTGGGTGAAGCCGGCGCCGATGATGCGCTGGTCCTTGACGATGACGCAGCCCACACGCGGATTGGGCGTGGTGTCGAGCATGCCGAAGCCGGCCTGGATCAGGGCCAGTGCCATGGCCTGCTGGTCGTTCTCGATGTCGAATTGGTAGAGCGGTTCGATGATGGAAGTCATGGGCGATAGAGAAAGCTGCCCAGGCGGGCCGGGCGATGCCCGCCAATATACACGCCTTTGGCCAGGCGGCAAGACCGGCTCAGTCAAGCTCGGCCTTGCTGCACTGGGTCTCCCTGGCGGGATTGCAGACCCGCGCACGGCCCAGGAAATTGATCACCACCACGCGACTGCGCCCGTCGCTGCTGAAGTGCCAGCTGCCGCGCGTGAGCGGTTGGCCGTTGGGCTGGTAGCCCAGCACTTCGCCGCCGGCGGTATGGGCCACGCTGATGCCGGCGGGCAGCGCCGGCTCGCGCCGCAGCACGCGCTGGCCGACCTCGATCTGCCATCCGCGCTCCCAATGCAAGCCGTCGCTGGGGCGCATCTCGGCGCGGCGGGCGTGGCGCAGCGCCTGCGCACGCGCCAGGCTCACGCCGTGAAAGAACTGGTTGGCGGCGGCGACCAGTCGCTGTTCGGCCGCGGCCTGCTGTAGCGCCGGCACGCCTGCGGCCAGCAGCAGGCTGGCGATGAGCAGCACCACCATCAGCTCGATGAGCGTGAAGCCGCGCGCGTCCATGCGCTCACCAGCAGTCCGGTCCATCGGCGCTGCGGCCGCCGCGACTGTCGGCGTGGAGCCGGCCGCAGGCGCTGTCGCTGAAACCGGCATGGACGCCGGGGCCGCCCGGGGTGGCCGTCACCAGCACGCAGCTGTCCAGCGCGGCGCCGTCGCAGGCGCGCGCTGAGAGGGCGTAGGCGCTGGTCTGGGGCGTGCCGCCGGAATACCATTTGAAGTCGTCGCTCTCTCTCGGCACGCCCTGGGCGGGCTCGAAGGCCTGGTAGCGCTGCTGGTAGGCGAACTGGCGCTCCTGTTGCAGCAGTACTTGCAGCAGGGCGGCGCGGCCTTCGGCGCGGCGCGCTTTCAGGACGGCGTGCTGGTAGCTGCTCCAGCTCAGTCCGCCCAGCACCATCACCACCACCAGGGCGGCCATCAGTTCGGTCAGGGTGAAGCCTGGCTGGCGGTGAAGCCGGCGGATCAAGAGGAAAGGGGGCGGGAAGGGTGTCATGCTCACTCCATGTCGGGAAGGAAAAGCGTGCGCCAGGCCAGGCTGCGGCAACTGGCAGGCGCTGCGTGCGGGTCGGGATGCCGCACCAGCGCCTGCAGCGCCACCTGCGCGCCATCACGGCCATTGCCGATGGCGTTGAGGCGGTACAGTGCACTGGTCGTGTTGGTCGTGTCGTCAGCACCGGTGGCGGCAGCGCCGTCGGTCAGCTGCTCGATCAGGTAGCGCGGTGGGCTTATACCCGGCAGAGCGGGGAAGCGCCGTCCGGTGAACTGGCCGTACTGCGCCGAGATGGCCTGTGCGCCATGCAACTGCGCACTTTGCCAGGCACTACGGTGCGCTCGTCCCCGGCACCAGCCTGCCCCTGCGGGGTCATGGCGGCAGCCCGTCTCCGGCGCGGCGGCATCCTTGCTGGGCGTACGCCCCTGGCGCAGGTCGAGGCAGGCATCGTCCAGCGCGGCCTGGGCGGCCAGATGGGCCTGGGCGTATTCGGCGTGATTGCGGGCGGCATGCTCGGAGAGCAACAGCAGCGAGGTCGCCGCTGCACCCAGCAACAGGATCAGGCTCAACAGGGTGAGCGCGATCATCAGCGTGGCGCCGCGCTGGCGCGTGGGTTTCATGGGCCTGCTCCAGGGGAGCGCAGGTTGCGCAGCAAGACCGTGGCGCGGAAGACGGCGCGCCGCCTGTCCTCGCCGGGGGCGGCGTTCACGGTCCAGCCGGGTGGGGCAGGCGTGGGCGCGGCCAGCAGTTCGTAGCGGCGCGGACTGGTGGTGGCGGCGCGCTGCCGCTGCCGCTCGCCGCGCACCAGCAGCGCAATCTGCACCAGCACCACCTGGGACCACTGCGCTGCCTGCATGGCGGAGGCATCGCGCCATTGATCGGGCGCGCCGTCGCTATCGCTGTCGATGGCGTAGCGCAACTGCATGGCTTCCACGCCACGGGCGATGGCGTCGGAAGTCCACACACCATGGCGGCCCTGGTAGCGGCAACGCAGTTCGGGTTCGCCGCTGGAACCGGCGGCGATGTAGTAGATCATCCAGTGACGCGCGGGCTCTTCCAGGGGACCGGTGGGGGCCGGCGCACCGCTGCAGTTGCCGACCTGGGCGCGGCTGGCAGGCGCTGCGCCGAACAGGCCCAGCATCAGCAGGTCGCTGTGATGCAGGCCATCGCCGGTGCTGCCGCCGAACTGGCCGGCTGCCGGATCGTGGAGTTCGGCCTGGCGGCTGTCGTCCACTCCGCGCAGGCCGGCGGCCAGCGCCGGTGACTGGCGGATGTCTTCCCAAGGCAGGTGGCCGGCCTGGCGCAGTGCTTGCTGCAGGTGATCCAGCACCAGGCGGCCGGTCTCGTTGACGCGGCTGGCGTCGTCGATGTCTTCGTAGCTTTCGCGGGCCTGTTGCAGCAACATCCCTGCGGCCAGCACCACCAGCAGGCCCACGGCCAGCGCCACCATCAATTCGACCAGCGTGAGGCCAGCCTGCTTTTGCGGAGACGATGGCCCGCGCATCAGTGGCCCAGCACCAGGGTCAGCATCGGCAGAGCGGCCGCGCTGGCCGTTCCGGGCCGCCGCCAGGAGAGCCTGAAGAGCACCGGAGCAGCGGCGTCGTGGTCGCAGGACCAGCCTTGTTGTGGCGTCGCGCTACCATCACGGCACACCGCCACCCGTGCAGCGGGAAACTCGCGCGCCAGGCGTGCGCTCCATTCGGCGATGGCTGCGCTGGCGAAGTCGGCGGCGCTGCATGGGGCGTCGCTGCAGGTGATGTGCGAGTTCGGAGCGCGATCACCGTCGAATGCAAACAGGGTGGGATCGGCCAGGCCCGGGCCGGGCGCCAGGGCGGCGCGCAGTTCGGCCAGTTCCTGCGCCATGAGGGTAGCGCGGGCGTGCAGGGCGCTGTCGTGGCTGCTGCGCAGGGCATGCAGTTGCAGCATGACCATGGCCAGCGCGCCGCTGCCCACGACCAGCATGGCCACCAGCACTTCGATCAGGGAAAAACCGGAGACAAGGGCAGGCGCACGCATGCGGCATTCCTCCATGGAAAGCCGCGAGTGTAGGCAAAAGCGCAAAGCGCCTCCAGCCGGAGGCGCTTTCAGTGGTCCGCTATCGAAAAGTTCAGAACGAGGAGCCGGGCTGCTTCAGGAATTCGCTTTCCTCGGCGCTGGAGGCGCGTCCCAGGATGCGGTTGCGGTGCGGGAAGCGGCCAAAGCGCTCGATGACGGCCAGGTGCCGCCGGGCATAGTCGGCATAGCCGTCGAAGGCTGGCTTGTCCTCGCCCTGGGCCGCCTTGGCCAGCGCGCCCATGAGCTGCACTACGTAGTGCTGGTCGTCGATGTCTTCGGAATGCTCCAGCGGCAGGTAGAGGAAGACGCGGGCGATGGCCGGCAGTTCCTGCTCCACGCCCATGGCCAGGGCCAGGTGGGTGCACTGGCGCGCCAGTTCGTCGAAGGCGAAGGCTTGCGGGGTGTCGCGGTAGATGTTGCGTGGCAACTGGTCCAGCAGCAGCACCAGGGCCAGCAGCGAACGTGGCGCATCGGCCCAGTCGGCGAGCCGGTTGGCGGCCGCGTCCTGCACCAGCGGCGCGAAGCGCGTGCGGCACAGGGCGTCGGTCTCGGGGTTCTTGCTCCACCACAGGGCTTTCTGGCGTTCGGCCACCTGGTGCGCCGGCAGGCGGTCCCAGTCGGGGCCGAACCAGAAGCTGAGCAGTTCCTCGGCCTGCGGCTGGTGGCTCATTGCGCCACGACCGTGATCTGCACGTCGCCCAGGCTGACCTTCTGGCCAGCGGTGATCTTGCAGGTCTTGCGGCTTTCGGGTTTGCCATCGACCCGCACATGCCCCTCGGCCACCAGTTGCTTGCCGGCGCCGCCGCTGTCGCACAGGCCGCAGAGCTTGAGTAGCTGGTTCAGTTCCACATAAGGGTGGTCTTGCAGGGGGAAGGTGATCTTTTGCATGGGCTTTCTATCCTGGACGGTGCCCGGGGCAGGCCCGGGCGGAGCGGTACGGTACGCCGGTCAGGACGATTTGTCCAGGCCGTGTTCCACAGCATACACCGCTATCTGCACCCGGCTGGAGAGCTGCAGCTTCCTGAGCAGGTTCTGCACATGGATCTTGACGGTGCTTTCGGCCACTTCCAGGCTGCGCGCGATTTCCTTGTTGCTCTGGCCGCGCGCTATGCAGACCATGGTCGCGCGTTCGCGTGCGGTGAGCTTGTCGGTGGGCTCGGCGGCGCTGCCGGCGGGGCCGCTGGCCCCAGCCCGCAGTTGCATCACCAGCTTGGCGGTCATGGATTCGGAGATCACCGGTTCGCCTGCGGCGGCGCGCTTGATGGATTGCACCAGGTAGTCGGCCTCGATGTTCTTGAGCAGGTAGCCGCGCGCGCCATTGTGCAGGGCCGTGGTGAGGTCGTCGGCTTCTTCCGAGACCGACAGCATCAGCACGGCGGTCTCGGGCAGGTCCTGCACGATCAGCTGCATGGCTTCCAGGCCCGACAGGCCGGGCATGTTCAGGTCCATCAGCACCACGTCGGGACGCAGCTGCAGGGCGCGCTTGACGCCGTCCAGCCCATCGACGGCCTCGCCCACCACGTCGATGTCGGGATGCCGTTGCAGCAGCAGGCGGATGCCGCTGCGAAAGAGGGTGTGGTCATCGACCAGCAGAATACGGATTGCCATCGTCTTTCCTGTCTGTGCGTGAGATTGCCGGCTAGGCCACCAGCCGTTCCTGGCGCAGCAGCGTCAGGGCGATGCGGGTACCGTGGCCGGGCTGGCTGTCGATTTCCAGGTTCGCCCCCAGCCGTTCGGCGCGCTCCTGCATGATGCGCAGGCCTACGTGTTCCTGCCCCTTGGCGCGGGCCGATTCGAGCTTGAAGCCGTGGCCGTCGTCGCTCACGGTCATGCGGAAGTCCTGGCGGTTGTCCACGCTGATCTGTACCTCTTGCGCACGCGCATGCTTGCGGATGTTGGACAAGGCTTCCTGCAGGATGAACAGCACCTGCAACTGCTGTTCCGGCGCCAGCGGCGGGCCGTCGCCGGTCAGCGTGATCTGGCCCTGCAAGCCGCTCTGGCGTTGCAGCTTGTCGAGCGCCTTGCGCATCTCGGAGTCGAGATTGCTGTCTTGCAGGCGGGTGCGGAAGTTCAGCAGCAGCTCGCGCACGTCTTCGTAATTCTCTTGCACGCCGGTGCGCAGCAGCGGCGCGATGTCGCGGATCTCGTCGAGGCGGTCGCGCGCCAGCGAATCCTCCAGCATCTGCACCTGCAGGTTGAGGAAGTTGAGGCCCTGGGCGATGCTGTCGTGCAGGCCCTGCGCCAGCAGGTTGCGTTCGTTGGCGATGGCGAATTCCTTTTCGCGGGCGATCAGGCGCTGGTTCTCGATGGCCGAGCCCAGGTGGCGGCCCAGGGTTTCCAGCAGGCGGCGTTCGTCAGCGTCGATCTCGCGTGGCTGCGAGAAGTGCAGCGAGAAGCTGCCGATGACCTGTTCGCGCACCAGGATCTGGAAGATGCCGATGGAGCGCGCTCCTTCTTCCTTGCAGCGGTAGCGGCGGCGCTCATCCAGTTCGCGGAAGTCGCGCACGATGATCACGCCTTGCTGCGTGGCCGAGCCGCACAGGCAGTCATCGACCTTGAGGCAGCGCTCGGCTTCGATGATGGCCTCGGACACCCCCTCATGCACGGTCAGGTGGAGATGGCCGCGTTCGTCGAGGATGCGCACCGTACCGCCATCGGCCTGCAAGCGCGCCATGATGCGTTGCAGGAAGCCGCCGCACAGCGCCTCGATGGCATGCGCGCCGGAAAGGAAGCCGGTGACCTCGTAGAGGGTGCTGACTTCGTCGTTCTGTTCCTGCAGCTGCGCGGTCTTCTCGGCCACGCGCTGTTCCAGGGTGCGATGCACGCTGCGCACGTGGTCGGCCATCTGGTTGAAGGCGCGCGCGAGCTGGCCGAATTCATCGGCCGATTCGATGGGCAGGCGCACGTCGAGGTCGTTCATGGACATGCGCGCAATGCCGGCCTGCATGCGCCGCACCGGCCCGACGATCCAGAGGTAGAGCAGGTAGAGCACGGCAATGCTGGCGGCCAGCGCCAGGAAGATCAGCGCGGTCTGGCACAGGCGCAGCCAGGTGGTCTTGCCGGCCAGGTCGGCTTCCACCAGGGCGACCAGCAGGTTGATGTCATCCACGAAGTCGGGCAATTCCTGCAGGTACAGCGTGACAGCCTGGCGGCGCAGCGTCGGATCAGCGGTATCGAGTGCAGCGCGTGCGTGGACCTGCATGCGATGCGTCCAGCCATCCTGCACGCGCAGCAACTGTTCGTGGATGGGACCACGCGGCGGCACGAAGCTGGGCTGGCCACCCTGGCCGCCTTGGCCGGTGTGCAGGCTACGCAGGATCTGGTCGAAACGTTCGATCTCCGGCAGCACCGCGCTGTCCCTCTGGTGCATTTCCAGCGCCAGTCCCAGTTGGTAGGAGCGCATGCGCAGGCTGCCCGCCTCGTTGATGACGGTGCCGCCGCCTTCCAGTTGCCAGGACAGCAGCAGGGTATAGCCGATGGCCGTCATGGTCAGGCCCAGGCCGACCAGGGTCATCAGCAGGATGCGGAAGGTCAGTCGCTTGTGCGGCGGCAGGGGCGCGAAGGGAGCGGCGGCAGGGTTCATGGGGTACTCGGGGCGGGAACGACAGGCAGTCTATGCCCATCGTTGCCAGCATGTATGGAAGCCAAGTCAATGTTTCTTTAAAAAGCAGCAGAAAGCTTGGGGATGCTGCAACAGGCAGTACGGCTAGCCACCCGTCTGTGACATGAAACGCACGATCTTCTGTGGCGCCTCGTTGAATTCATGGCGTTCCGGTTTCAGTTCGATCGCTGCGCGGATGGCGCTCTCCAGGCCAGCATCGTCGATCCCGGCGCGCAGCAGGGGGCGCAGTTCGAGCCGTTCTTCCTGCCCCAGGCAGAGGTAGAGCGTGCCATCCACGGACAGGCGCACGCGGTTGCAGGTGGCGCAGAAGTGCTGGCTGATGGGCGAGATGAAGCCTATCGTGCTGCGCCCATCGGGCGTGCTCCAGTAACGCGCCGGCCCGCCGCCCAGCTCGGCGGCCAGCGGACGCAGGCCGAAGCGCGCCACCAGAGCCTCGCGCAACGGACCCAGTTCCAGCGCCGGACTGCCGCGTCCGGTCGCGCCCATGGGCATGGCTTCGATCAGGCGCAGGATGAAGCCGTGCTCGAAGCAGAACTGCGCCATCTGCGGGACTTCCTGCTCGTTGACGCCGCGCAGCAGCACCATGTTGATCTTGATGGGCGCAAAGCCGGCCGCCTTGGCGGCCTGTAGCCCCGACATCACGCTGGCCAGGCTGTCGCGTCCGGTGATGCTTGCGCTGCAGGCGCGGTCCAGGCTGTCCAGACTGACGTTGATGCGCTGCACGCCCGCCGCCCGCAGGCTGGCGGCATGCTTGTGCAATTGGGTGGCGTTGGTGGACAGCGACAGTTCATCCACACCCGGCAAGGCCGACAGTTGCGCGGCCAGCGTCGCCAGGCCGCGTCGCAGCAGCGGTTCGCCGCCGGTCAGCCGCACTCGCCCCGCCCCCAGCCGGGCGAAGGCGGCGACGACGCGGCTGATCTCATCGAAGCGCAGCCAGTTCTGCGGTTCCTCGAAGCCGGTATGCCCCTTGGGCAGGCAATAACTGCAACGCAGGTCGCAACGGTCCGTCACCGACACCCGCAGGTAGCTGATGCGGCGGCCGAAGCGGTCTTGCAGCACGGCCGGCGGAGGCGTGGAGGCGGCCATGATGCCTCAGCGCGGACGCACCAGTTGCCAGGCGCGGCCGAGGTAGCCCAGCGTGGCAAAGCCGCTCCACACATGCACCAGCCGGGTGAAGGGGAAGATCACGAACAGCGTGAGCCCCATGAAGAGGTGCAGCTTGAACAGCAGCGGCGCACCGACGATGAAGCTGGCCGCATCGCCCCGGAAGGTGACGATGTGCTGCGCCCACGTCATCAGCAGCACCATCATGTGGCCATCGCGGTGCTGCGCCGATTCGACGATGGTGGACAGGCCCAGGGCCAGCGTCACCAGCAGCCACAGCAACAGCAGCTTGTCGCCGGGGCGGGTGACGGCGGCGATGCGGGCGTCGGTGAGGCGGCGGTGGAGCAGGATCAGCAAGCCCGCCAGGCAGAGCGCACCGAACAGGCCGCCAGCGGCCATGGCCACCAGTTGCTTGAAGCTGTGCGTCACGCCCAGCGCATCCCACACCATCACCGGCGTGAGCAGGCCCACCAGGTGACCGAAGAACAGTCCCAGCACGCCGACGTGGAAGAGGATATTGCCCAGCCGCAGACGGCCCGCGTGCAGCAGCTGGGAAGAATCACTTTTCCAGGTGTACTGCTCGCGCTCGAAGCGCACCAGGCTGCCCAGCAGGAACACCGCCAGGGCGATGTAGGGGTAGATGCCGTAGAGGAATTGATGCAGGTAGGTGGTGAAGTTCATGAGAGTCTCCCCGAGGTCTGGCCAGCGTGGAGCTCCACTGGCCTGGGATGGAAATGCAGCGGCTGCGCGCCGCTCATGTTCATGTTCGCCATGGCCGGCCGCAGCAGCGGCTCCACGCCATCGGCGCCGGGGCCGAAGACTTCCATGGCCTCGTCCATGTCGCGCACCGGTGGTTCATCCTGCTGGCGCGGCGCGACATCGGTGAAGCGGGTCAGCAGCAGCAGGGCGCTGGCATAGAGGCTGTCGCGCTGCTGCAGGCGCTGGCCGAGCGCGGCCAGCACGTGGATGGCTTCGCCCAGCAGCCTGTTGGCGGTGTCTGGTTCCAGCAGGCTCAGGAATTCCAGGAACAGCGGCACGTAGTCGGGCAATTCCGCGCTCACCGGTTCGAAGCCATGACGGCGGTATTCTTCCAGCAGGTCCACCATGGCCTGCCCACGGTCGCGGCTCTCGCCGTGGATGTGTTCGAACAGGTGCAGCGACAGGGCGTGGCTGCGGTCGAAGGTATCGACATAGCTTTCCTGCAGGCGCAGCAGCGGCGTCTGGCGCAGGTGTTCCAGCAAGTCTTGCAAGGCTGCCTGATGCGCCGGTTCGGCCTGCAGCGCCTGGCTGATCTCGGGCAGGGCGTCGATCAGCTCGGGCTGCGGATAGCTCAGCAGCGCCGAGAGGATGCGGTAGATGGGTTGCGGCATGATCGTGGTCCCTTGGTTCGGTGTCATTCGGTGAGCGGGGTTTTCTTGCGCGACTTGGGCATGTCCACGAAGATCACGCTGCCTTGCGGCTTCTTGCCGAACAGGCTGCCTTCAGAAGTGCCGCCGGAACAGCCATTGCCGAAACTGAAGCCGCAACTGCCTTTCTCGTTGAAGCTGTCTTCCACCATTTCCTTGTGCGAGGACGGCACCACGAAGCGGTCTTCGTAGTTGGCGATGGCCAGGGTCTGGTACATGTCTTCCACCTCGGCGGCAGTGAGTCCCACCTGTTGCAGCAGGGCTTCGTCACGCTGGCCGTGTATGGTCTCGGCGCGCTTGTAGGCGCGCATGGCCAGCAGTCGTTCCAGGGCGCTCAAGATTGGCGCTTCCTTGCCCGCCGTGAGCAGGTTGGCCAGGTAGCGCAGCGGGATGCGCAGCGACTTCACGTCCGGGATCATCCCTTGCATGCCCATCTGGCCCGATTCAGCGGCCTTCTGGATGGGCGACAGCGGCGGCACATACCAGACCATGGGCAGGGTGCGGTATTCCGGATGCAGCGGGAAGGCGATCTTCCATTGCATCGCCATCTTGTACACAGGCGACTTGCGGGCCGCCTCCAGCCAGCTCTCGGCGATCCCCTGGCGGCGCGCCTCGGCGATGACGGCAGGATCATGCGGATCGAGGAAGCAGGCCAGCTGGGCTTCGTAGAGATCCTGTTCGTTTTCCACGGCGGCAGCGGCTTCGATCTGGTCGGCGTCGTAGAGCATGACGCCCAGGTAGCGGATGCGGCCCACGCAGGTTTCCGAGCACACCGTCGGTTGGCCGGCTTCCAGGCGCGGGTAGCACAGGGTGCATTTCTCGGCCTTGCCCGAACTCCAGTTGAAGTAGATCTTCTTGTAGGGGCAGCCGGAGATGCACATGCGCCAGCCCCGGCACTTGTCCTGGTCCACCAGGACGATGCCGTCATCCTCGCGCTTGTAGACCGAGCCCGAGGGGCAGGAGGCTACGCAGGCCGGGTTCAGGCAGTGTTCGCACAGGCGCGGCAGGTACATCATGAAGGTCGATTCGAAGGTGCTGTGCATTTCCTTCTGCACGCCTTCGAAGAGCACGTCCTGGCTGCGCGCGCTGAATTCGCCGCCGAGGTCGTCTTCCCAGTTCGGGCCCCAGCTGATCTTGTCCATCTTCTTGCCGGTCAGCACCGAGACCGGGCGCGCCGTGGGCGGGGTCTGCATCAGCGGGGCTTTCTGCAGGTGCTCGTAGTCGTAGGTGAAGGGCTCGTAATAATCATCGATGGCCGGCAGGTTGGGATTGGCGAAGAGATTGGCCAGGATGCGCATCTTGCCGCCCTGGCGCGGTTCCAGCTTGCCCTCGGCGGTGCGCTGCCAGCCGCCTTGCCATTTCTCCTGGTTTTCCCATTGCTTCGGATAGCCGATGCCGGGCTTGGTCTCGACGTTGTTGAACCAGGCGTATTCGACGCCGTCGCGGCTGGTCCAGACGTTCTTGCAGCTGACCGAACAGGTGTGGCAGCCGATGCACTTGTCCAGGTTGAGCACCATGCCCACTTGTGCGCGTATCTTCATGATGCAGTCCTTTCTTCCAGAGAGCCTTGCAGCCAGTCCACCTTGTTCATCTTGCGCAGGACGATGAATTCATCGCGGTTGCTGCCCACCGTGCCGTAGTAGTTGAAGCCATAGGACAGCTGCGCGTAGCCGCCTATCATGTGGGTCGGCTTGAGCACGGCGCGCG
This sequence comes from Herbaspirillum camelliae, assembly GCF_001929405.1. NCBI lineage: Bacteria > Pseudomonadati > Pseudomonadota > Betaproteobacteria > Burkholderiales > Oxalobacteraceae > Herbaspirillum > Herbaspirillum camelliae. The sequence continues at coordinate 5,807,664 of NZ_KV880769.1, read as the reverse complement.
TGACCGAGTTGTGGATGCCGCCGCGCTGGCCGCTCAGTTGCGCGCCGGGCGTGTTGACGATCTTTTCCTGGGCGTGATACATCAGGCACATCCCGCCCGGGATGCGCTGGCTGACCACCACCCGCGCTGTCAACGTGCCGTTGCTGTTGAAGACTTCGACCCAGTCGTTGTCCATCAGCCCGGCGCTCCTGGCATCGTCTTCCGAGATCCACACATGCGGTCCGCCACGGCTCAGGGTGAGCATGCGCAGGTTGTCCGAATAGGTGGAGTGGATGCCCCACTTCTGGTGCGGCGTGAGGAAGTTGAGCACGATCTCCTTCTCGCCATTGGGATGGCGGTTCAGCATGGGCGCGACCGTCTTGGTATCGATGGCCGGTTTGTAGACGCACAGGCCTTCGCCGAAGTCGAGCATCCAGCGGTGATCCTGGTAGAACTGCTGGCGTCCGGTCAGGGTGCGCCAGGGAATGTATTCATGCACATTGGTGTAGCCGGCGTTGTAGCTCACCTCTTCGGATTCCAGCCCGGACCAGGTCGGCGCCGAGATGATCTTGCGCGGTTGCGCCTGGACGTCGCGCAGGCGGATCTTGTCGTGCTCGCGCCCCACCGCCAGATGGGTGTGGTCGCGCCCGGTGATCTTGCCCAGGGCTTGCCAGGCCTTGACCGAGACGTGGCCATTGGTTTCCGGTGCGAAGGTGAGGATCATCTCGCAGGCATCGATGGCCGTGTCCAGGCGCGGACGACCCTGGCTCACGCCGGCTTCGGTGACGCGCTTGTTCAAGCCGGCCAGTTCGCCCACCTCATGTTCGGTATTCCAGTTGATGCCCTTGCCGCCGTTGCCCAGCTTGTCCAGCAGCGGACCCACCGAGGTGAACTTCTTGTAGATGTCGCGGTAGTTGCGTTCCACCACCACGAAGTTGGGCGCGGTCTTGCCGGGGATGAGATCGCATTCGCCCTTCTTCCAGTCCTTGGGTTCGAAGGGTTGGCCCAGTTCGGCGGGCGTGTCGTGCATTAGCGGTTGCAGGACGATGTCGCTGCGTGTGCCCAGATGCTCGCCGCCGATCTCGCTGAACTTCTTGGCCAGGCCCTTGTAGATTTCCCAGTCGGTCTTGCTTTCCCACAGCGGTTGTACGGCTTCGCTCAAGGGGTGGATGAAGGGATGCATGTCGGAGGTGTTGAGATCATCCTTTTCATACCAGGTCGCGGTGGGCAGCACGATGTCGGCGTACAGGCAGGTGGTGCTCATGCGGAAGTCCAGCGTCACCAGCAGGTCCAGCTTGCCCTCGGCGGCCTGCTCGCGGTACTTGACCTCGCTGGGGCGGATGGCCTCGGCGGCATCGTCGAAGAGGGCGTTCTGGGTGCCCAGCAGATACTTCAGGAAATACTCATGGCCCTTGCCCGAACTGCCCAGGATGTTGGAACGCCAGACGAACATGTTGCGCGGGAAGTTCTTCGGATTGTCGGGGTCGTCGCAGCTCATGTTGACCGCGCCGGACTTCAGCGCCACCTTCAGGTAGTCCTGCGGACTCTGGCCCGCCGCCTGGGCGGCGTCGCAGACATCCAGCGGATTGGTTTCCAGCTGCGGCGCCGAGGGCAGCCAGCCCATGCGTTCGGACTTGGCGTTCATGTCGATCATGCTCATGGCGGCCAGCTTGTCGTGGTCGGCGGTGGGCGCGACGATCTCGTCCAAGCCCAGCTTTTCATGCCGCCACTGGCTGGTATGGGCATAGAAGAAGCTGGTGCTGTTCATCTGCCGGGGCGGACGCACCCAGTCGGTGGCGAAGGCCAGCGGCGCCCAGCCGAACTGCGGACGCAGCTTTTCCTGGCCGACGTAGTGCGCCCAGCCGCCGCCGGACTTGCCGATGCAGCCGCACATCATCAACAGGTTGATGATGCCGCGATAGATCATGTCGTTGTGGTACCAGTGGTTCAGCGCCGCGCCCAGGATGACCATGCTGCGGCCCTCGGTATCGTGGGCGTTCTGGGCGAACTCGCGCGCGACCTGGATCACCAGCTCAGGCTTGACGCCCGTGTGCTTCTCTTGCCAGGCCGGGGTGTAGGGCAGGTCGTCGTCGTAGGAGCGGGGGACGTCGCCGCCCAGGCCCTGGTCCACGCCATAGTTGGCCATCATCAGGTCATGCACCGTGGCCACCCGTGCAGTGCTGCCATTGGCCAGGCGCACGTGACGCACTGGCACGCGGCGCTCCAGCAATTGCTCGGCGTCGTCGCCGCCGAAGTAGTTGAAGCTCACCGCCACCACCTCGTCATGCGCCTCGACCAGCGAAAGCAGCGGATCGATCTCGCGGCCGGAATGGCCGTCGCGGCTTTCCAGGTTCCAGCGGCCGACCTTGGCGCCGTCGTTGACCTGGCCTTCGCCCCAGCGATAGCCGATGGAGCCGTTGGGCGCGACGATCTCGCCGGTGGCGGCATCGATGGCCAGGGTCTTCCAGTCGGCATTGTTGGCTTCTTCCAGCTGGCCCGGCAGTTGCGAGGCGCGCAGCAGGTGTTCCGGCAGGTAGCGGCCATCGCGCTCGACCAGGCGCACCAGCATGGGCAGGTCGGTGTATTGCTTGACGTAGGAACGGAAGTAGGGAGAGGGACGTTCGAGATGGAATTCTTTGAGGACCACATGCCCCATGGCCATGGCCAGCGCCGCATCGGTGCCCTGGCGGGGGGCCAGCCAGATATCGCCGAACTTGACCATCTCGCCGAAGTCCGACGAGATCGCCACCGTCTTGGTCCCCTTGTAGCGCACCTCGGTGTAGAAGTGGGCGTCGGGCGTGCGGGTGAGTGGCACGTTGGAGCCCCACACCATCAGGTAGCCGGCGTTGTACCAGTCGGCCGATTCCGGCACGTCGGTCTGCTCGCCCCAGACCTGCGGACTGGCTGGCGGCAGGTCGCAATACCAGTCGTAGAAGGACAGCGGCACCCCGCCGATGAGGCTCAGGTAGCGCGCCCCGGCGGCGTAGGAGACCATGGACATGGCCGGGATGGGCGAGAAGCCGACCACCCGGTCCGGGCCATATTCTTTGATGGTATGGGCATTGGCGGCGGCGATGATCTCGTTGGCGGTCTCCCAGTCGGTCCGCACGAAGCCGCCCAGTCCGCGCACGGACTTGTAGTGCTGCGTCTTGGCGGCGTCGCCCGTGATGGCGGCCCAGGCCTGGACCGGTTCCATGGTCTTGCGGGCTTCCTGCCACAGCTCCATCAGGCGGCCCCGGATCATCGGATACTTCACCCGCTGCGCCGAATAGACGTACCAGCTGTAGGACGCGCCACGCGGGCAGCCGCGCGGCTCGTGGTTGGGCAGGTCGGGGCGGGTGCGCGGGTAATCGGTCTGCTGGGTTTCCCAGGTGATCAGGCCGTTCTTGACATAGACCTTCCAGGAACAGGAACCGGTGCAGTTCACCCCGTGCGTGGAGCGCACCACCTTGTCATGCTGCCAGCGGCTGCGGTAGGCGTTTTCCCATTGGCGGTCTTCATTGATCACCGCCCCATGGCCGTTGGCGAAGGTGGACTTCACCCGCGACATGAATTTCAATCGGTCCAGAAAATGACTCATCGTGAATCCTCGGTTGCGTGGGTGGAGCCCCACCTGCGTTGACTGATGAAAGTGTAGGTAAGCGGCGGCCTCGCGCCTATTCGCCGAGTTGGCGGCTAGCCCCTGCCAGCAGGAGGAGGCCGCCTAGTTCGAAAGAACTATGTTCAGCACGGCATGGGCGCGTTACGGCGCGCGTAGTACCACCAGGTGATGGCCATGCAGCTGGCGTAGAAGGCGATGAAGACATACATGGCCATGTCCGGCGCGCCGGTCATTTTGATGGAGGTGCCGAAGCTCTGCGGGATGAAGAAGCCGCCATAGGCCCCGATGGCGCCCGAGAAGCCCAGCACCGCGGCCGATTCCTTGCCTGCGTCCAGCCGCGCCTGCTGCTGCGCGGCCTCACCCTGGCCCTGGACGGCGCGCTCGCGCTCGGTCTGGAAGATCACGGGGATCATGCAGAAGGTGGAGCCATTGCCCAGGCCCGTGAGGATGAACATGCCGATGAAGGAAGCCAGGAAGAGCATGAACTGGTGCGTATGCAGCGCCGGCAGGATGCCCAGGAGGATGATCAGGCCCATGGCCAGGAACACCCAGAAGGTCACCCGCGCACCGCCTACGCGGTCCGAGATCATTCCGCCCAGCGGACGCGCCAGCGCGCCAGCCAAGGGACCCAGGAAGGCGTATTGCGCCACGGCGATCTCGGGGAACTCGGCCTTGATCAGCATGGCGAAGGCCGCCGAGAAACCGATGAAGGAGCCGAAGGTGCCGACGTACAGCCAGCACATCAGCCAGTTGTGCTTGCGCTTGAAGATCACCGCCTGGTCGGCCAGCGAGGCGTGTGCGGATGCGATGTCATTCATGCCGAACCAGGCTGCGAGGGTCGCGGCAATGATGAAGGGGACCCAGATGAAACCGGCATTGGCCAGCCAGAAGCTGCTCTCCAGGCCGCTCTTGGGATCATGGAAGAGGAAGCCCTGGCCCGACACCGCGCTGCCGAACATGGCCGAGGCAATCACCAGCGGCGTGACGAACTGCACCACCGACACACCCAGGTTGCCGATGCCGGCGTTCATGCCGGTGGCATAGCCCTTGCGCGTTTTGGGGAAGAAGAAGCTGATGTTGGCCATGCTGGAACTGAAGTTGCCGCCGCCCAGCCCGCACAGCAGCGCCAGGCCCAGCAGGGTGGAATAGCTGGTGCTGGGGTCCTGCAGCGCCAGGCCCATGCCGATGGCCGGGATCAGGAGGCTGGCGGTGGAGATGGCGGTCCATTTGCGGCCGCCAAAGACCGGCACGAGGAAGGAATAGAAGATGCGCAGCGTCGCCCCCGACAGCGCCGGCAGGGCGGTCAGGAAGAACAGCTGGTCCTTGCTGAAGTGAAAACCGGCCTTGTCGAGGTTGGCCGCCACCACGCTCCACAGCATCCAGACCGCGAAGGCCAGCATGAGGCAGGGGATGGAGATCCAGAGGTTGCGGCGGGCGATCTGCTCGCCCTCCTTGTGCCAGAAGTCCGGGTTTTCCGGCTCCCAGCGTTGCAGTACGTGGTTCATGATGGGTGTCCTTCAGAGAGAGGGAAGTCAGTCAGCGTTAGATGTGGCCGGCGTTGCCGAGGCCGCCGGTGATGTCTGCGGGTGCTCGCGGCGGAACTGGAAATGCATCCATACCAGCGAGATGCAGACCGTGCCGTAGAGCAGCATGAAGCAGGAGCTGCGTACGCCTGTCAGGTCCAGTGCGACGCCAAAGAGGATGGGCAGGATGAAGCCTCCCAATCCGCCGGCCAGGCCGACGATGCCGGAGACCGCGCCGATGTTGCTGCTGTAGTCGTCGGAGATGAACTTGAACACCGAGGCCTTGCCGATGGCCATGGCCACGCCCACCACGAACAGCAGGATTGTGAACAGCACCGGGTTCAGGCCGATGTGGAAGGCTTGCGGGCCGCCCACGGTCTGGATGACGAAATCGGTCTGTGGATAAGACAGCAGGAAGAAGGCCACCCAGCACACCCACATCACCCACCAGGTCACCTGATAGGCGCCGAAGCGGTCGGACAGCCAGCCCCCGAGAGCGCGCAGTACGCCGCCGGGCAGCGAGAAGCAGGCCGCCAGCAGGGCGGCGTGGCGGATGTCGAAGCCGTATTCGGTGACGTAGTACTTGACCATCCATAGGCTCAGGCCGACATAGCCGCCGAAGACCACCGAGTAGTACTGGCAATAGCGCCAGACGCGCGGATCGCGCAGCATGCGCACCTGGTCCATGAAGCGGGTGTCGGAACTGACCTGGTGGCTGGGATCGGTGGCCGAGCCTAGCCAGAAGATCAGGGCCGCGGCCAGCATCAGGCCAGCGTAGACCTGCGGCACCAGCGTCCAGCCGGCGCTGGCGATGAGCACCGGCGCGATGAACTTGTTGACCGCCGCCCCCGAGTTGCCGGCGCCGAACACACCCATGGCCAGCCCCTGGCGTTCCTTCTTGAACCAGCGCGCCACGTAGGGCGTACCGACCGAGAAGGAGCCACCGGCCAGGCCCACGAACAGGCCCAGCACCAGGAAGTGCCAGAAGGCATGGGCATAGGAGATCAGCCAGATCGGGATGACGGTGCTTAGCATGAGCAGGAAGAAGACGATGCGCCCGCCGTAGCGGTCGGTCCAGATGCCCAGCGGCACGCGGATGAGCGAGCCGGTCAGCACCGGCATGGCGGTGAGCAGGCCGAATTCGGTTTCGTTGAGATGCAGGGCGTTCTTGATCGGGATGCCGATCACGCCAAACATCATCCAGATGGTGAAGCAGACAGTGAAGGCCAGCGTACTGGACGCCAGCACCCCGTTGGCCTTGCGCGGGTCGGACATGGAGCCTCCTGCGGATGTTGATCAATGGCTTCAGCTTAGCGATCAGGGCAGGCGGGCCATATCGGTCCGTCGGTGAGGCAGGGGGAGGGAGAAGGAGGAGGGGAGCTGCCGGAAGGACTAGTTCTTTTGGCTAGGGAGCAGGTCGGGAGGAGCGCGCTGGTATTACCGTTCGGACTGAGTAGCGGCGTAGCCGCGTATCGAAGACGCACGGGAGTCACGCCTTCGATACGGCCCTTTGGGCCTACTCAGTCCGAACGGGAGGGACAAGAGCCACGAAATGGGCGAGCACTTCCAAGTCCGGCTTCATCGCGCTTTTCAGACGCTCGCTGGGGAGCAGGTCAGGAGGAGCGCGCTGGTATTACCGTTCGGACTGAGTAGCGGCGTAGCCGCGTATCGAAGACGCACGGGAGTCACGCCTTCGATACGGCCCTTTGGGCCTACTCAGTCCGAACGGGAGGGACAAGAGCAAGGAAATGGGGGAGCACTTTCAAGTCCGGCTTCATCGCGCTTTTCAGGCGCTCGCCAGCGTCTGCTGCGCCTTGTCCAGCCAGGTCGAGAGACTGTCGGTGAGATCCTTCTGGCTGAAGGAGCAGCTTTCTTCGGTAAAGAGGCTGCCTGCTTCCAGGCGTCCCAGCAGGTCTTCGGCGACCTGCTGGTAACGCGGCGGCAGGGCGTTCATCACGTCGCTGCGGGCGCGCCAGGCGCTGCACAGATCGGCGATGCTGGCGCGGCCGGTGCGCAGGTCGTCGAGCGCTGCGCGCATGGGGGCTAGTTGCGGGGCGGCGGGGTGGCTCACGATGGGCTCCCCGCTCAAGCGCGCGCGGCGATGACGAAGAGGGCGATCACGCTGAGATAGCCGATGATCCACACCGCCGAGCGCGCCGAGGGTTTGTCGGTCAGGTACAGCACCGTGTAGAGGATGCGCGCCGCAATGAAGACCAGTGCGGCGATGTCGATCTGTCCCTGGGGCGCGCCGACCTGCTGCGCCACCAGCACGGCGGCGGCAAAGAAGGGGAAGGCTTCGAAATGGTTGCGGTGGGCGTAGTCGGCACGGCGGCGCACCCCGGTCTGCTGGTCCAGCCAGGCGCGCGGTTCGGCATTGTCGAAATCGCGGCGACCATACTTGGCCACGGCAATGGTCAGCACCGGCATCAGGCCGGCGATCAGGATGCACCAGTAGGATAGGGTCATGCGTTGCGTCTCCTCGTTGTGATGGGGGATATCAGGTCATCAGAAAATCAGAGTTCCTTGGCGGCGAAGGTATTGCAGGCGCTGACCTTGCCTTCGCTGATGCCGCGCTTGAACCAGGTCATGCGCTGCGCCGAGCTGCCGTGGGTGAAGGAATCGGGCACGACCACGCCGCGCGCCTGCCGTTGCAGGGCGTCGTCGCCGATGGCGGAGGCCGCATGCAGGGCCGATTCGATATCGCCCTCTTCCAGGATGTGGCGGGCCTGGTTGGCATGAAAGGCCCAGACCCCGGCAAAGCAGTCGGCCTGCAGCTCCAGGCGCACCGACAGGGCATTGGCCTGCTTCTCGGTAGCGTTGCGGCGGGCCGCATCGACCTTGTCGGAAATGCCCATGAGGTGTTGCACGTGATGGCCCACTTCATGGGCGATCACATAGGCCTGGGCGAAATTGCCGGAGACCTTGAAGCGCTGCTTCATCAGTTCATAGAAGGACAGGTCGATGTAGACCTTCTGGTCGCCCGGGCAGTAGAAGGGGCCGGTGGCGCTCTGGCCGGTGCCGCAGGCCGTGGGCGTGCTGCCGGAGAAGAGCACCAGCTTGGGTCGCACGTATTGCTTGCCGTTGGCGGCGAAGATCTTGTCCCAGGTGTCTTCGGTATCGGCCAGCACGGTGGCGACGAAGCGCGCCATCTGGTCGTTGGGCGAGGGCTTGTGCGCCGGGGCCTGCTGCTGCACCGGGGCGGGGCTGCCGCCGGAGAGCAGGCTGAGCATGGTCAGCGGATTGACGCCCAGGAAATAGGACGCCACCAGGGCCACCGCCACCGTGCCCAGGCCGATCGAGCGGCCGCCGAAACCAAAGCCGCCGCCACCGCCACCGCCACCGCCGCCGCCGTCCTCGCCGCGCCGGTCTTCCACGTTGTCGCTTTCGCGATTGCCTTCCCATTTCATGATGTCTTCTCCGGTGCTGCTGTCCGTAATGCCGGGATTGTAATGGATGCCATGGGGCCGCGGCTTGTCAGGCGTTGTCTGACCGAGGCAGACTGCACTGTCCGATTCCACCGGCTGAGCTGGCCAGGTAGGCTGAGGCTGCATCCTGGCCGCTTGGCGCTGCCGGTATTGCGTGCCACACTCCCGAGAACCCAAGAACGACAACAGCACAGGAGGCGACATGATCATCTGGCTCATCCTTCTCATTGCCAGCGCGCTGGCCCTCATGATGATGCGCACCAGCGCCTGGGCCTGGCTGGCGGCCGAGGCGGTGCTGCTCTGGCTGGGTGCGCGCCTGGCCGAGATCGAATGGCCGGTGCTGGTGCTGCTGGCGATCCTGTTCTTCACGCCCACGCTGCTGGTGGCCATCAGGTCGGTGCGCCAGGCGCTGATGACGCGTCCGGCCCTGGATATCTTCCGCAAGATCATGCCTGCCATGTCGGCCACCGAGCGCGACGCCATCGAGGCCGGTACCGTCTGGTGGGATGCCGAACTGTTCTCCGGCAAGCCGGACTGGCCGCGCCTGTTCGAGTTGCCGGCGCCGCGCCTGACGCCTGAAGAACAGGCCTTCCTCGATAACGAGGTGGAGCAGTTGTGCGCCATGGTCAGCGACTGGGACGCCACCGTGAAGACCCAGGACCTGCCGCCCGAGGCCTGGCAATTCATCAAGGACAAGGGTTTCCTGGGCATGATCATCCCGCGCCAGTATGGCGGCAAGCAGTTCTCGGCCTACATGCATTCGCAGGTGGTGATGAAGCTGGCCTCGCGCAGTTCGGCGGCGGCCATTGCGGTGATGGTGCCCAATTCGCTGGGGCCGGCCGAACTGCTGTTGCACTACGGCACCGAAGTCCAGAAGAACCATTACCTGCCGCGCCTGGCCCAGGGACTGGAGATTCCCTGCTTTGCCCTGACCAGTCCCTATGCGGGCTCGGATGCGGCGGCCATTCCCGATATCGGCATCGTCTGCAAGGGCGTGCATGAGGGCCGCGAGACGCTGGGTTTCCGGGTCACCTGGAGCAAGCGCTACATCACCCTGGCGCCGATTGCCACCGTGCTGGGGCTGGCCTTCCGGGCCAGCGATCCGGACGGCCTGCTGGGCGGCGAGCGCGAAGCGGGCATCACCTGCGCCCTGATTCCCACCGATCATCCGGGCGTGGTCACGGGGCGCCGCCATTGGCCTCTCAATGCGGTCTTCCAGAACGGACCGACCGAGGGCAAGGATGTCTTCATTCCTATGGAATGGGTCATCGGTGGCGTGGCCCAGGTTGGGCGCGGCTGGCGCATGCTCATGGAATGCCTGGCGGCGGGGCGGGCCATTTCGTTGCCTTCTTCCAGCGTCGGCTTTTCCAAGATGGCCGTGCGCGGCACCAGCGGCTATGCCGCCATGCGCCGCCAGTTCAAGATCGAGATCGGCAAGTTCGAAGGCGTGCAGGAAGCGCTGGCGCGCATGGGCGGGCATCTGTACATGATGGACGCCACCCGGCGGCTGTCGGCGCTGGCCGTGGATGCGGGCGAAAAACCTTCGGTCATCTCGGCCATCTCCAAGTATCACGTCACCGAGCGCGGGCGCATGGTGGTCAATGACGGCATGGACGTGATCGGCGGCAAGGGCATCTGCATGGGGCCGGGCAACTTCCTGGCGCGGGTGTACCAGCAGATTCCGATTGCCATCACGGTCGAAGGCGCCAACATCCTCACGCGCTGCCTCATCATCTTCGGGCAGGGAGCGATCCGTTGCCATCCCTATGTGCTCAAGGAACTGGCCGCCGCCGCCGATGAAGACCGCGAGCGCGCCGTCCAGGAGTTCGATCGCCTGTTGTTCGGACACCTGTCCTTCGTGGCGGCCAATGCGGCGCGCAGCCTGGTGGGCGGGCTCAGCGGCGGCTGGCTGTTGGCGGCGCCGGCGCAGGCTGCGCATGCCACGCGTCGCTACTACCGCGCGGTGGTCCATCTGTCCTCAGCCTTCGCCTTGCTGACCGACGCCAGCATGGCGGTGCTGGGCGGCACGCTCAAGTTCCGCGAGCGCATCTCGGCGCGGCTGGGGGATGTGCTCTCCCAGCTCTACCTGGTCTCTGCGGTGTTGAAGCGCTATGAGGACGAGGGCCGGCAAGAGGCCGACCTGCCCTATGTGGACTGGTCGGTGCAGGATGCCTTGAACCGGGCGCAGGAAGCCATCGTGGAGGTCTTGCACAACTTCCCTAATCCCGTCATCGCGGTCGCGCTGCGGCTGGCGATCTTCCCGCTGGGCCTGCCTTACCGCAAGCCCGCCGATGTGCTGGGCACCCACGTGGCCAAGGCCATGCAGACCCCGGGCGAGAGCCGCGAGCGCCTGCTGGCCGATGCCTACCTGCCGCGCGCCGGCGATCCGCTGGCTTGCGGTGAACAGGCCTTTGCGCTCACGCCGGTGGTGCAGCAGCTGGAGCATCGCCTCAAGCCCGACATCCGCGAGGGCAAGCTGCCGCCCATGCCGCAGAGCCTGCTGGAGCTCACCGCCTGGAGCGCGCTGGCGCTGGAACGCGGGCTGTTGTCACCGCAGGAGAAGGAGGCGCTGGACGCTTTCGCTCTATATGGCCATCAGAGTGTCGCGGTGGATGATTTCGCCGCTGACTTCGACCGCGCCGACATCGTGGCGCAGGTCGCGGCGCAGTCCTCCTGATACCGGAGGCCGGGCGATGCGCTATCCTGCCGTTTTTCTGCATTACCCACAGGATCAAGCATGAGCGTGCAACCCCGCATCTATATGGCCGGCCCCGATGTCTTCCAGCCCGACTATGCCCAGCACAAGGCGCGCATCAAGCAGTGGTGCGCCGAACTGGGCCTGGTGGCGCTGTGCCCGGGCGATGATGAAGTCAGCGGCGAAGACAAGGCGGAGGTAGCCCGCCGCATCTACGAGATCAATATCGCCCTGATCGACTCGGCCGATTACGTGGTCGCCAATGTCTGCGACTTTCGCGGCCACGAGCCGGATTCCGGCACCGTCTTCGAGATCGGCTATGCGGTGGGACGGGGCAAGAAGGTCTGGGGCTACAACACGCCCGCGCAGGATCTGCTGAGCCAGGTGCCGCAGGGCGAACCCGGTTACTGCCGCCAGGGCATGCAGATCGAAGACTTCGGCCTGCCGCGCAATCTCATGCTGGTCCATGCCGCCGAACTGGTGCAGGGTGACCTGCGCGACTGCCTGCAACGGGTGGCGCGCCGGCATGCGGGCTGAGTGAGGCCTCCTGCCCCCTACCTCGTCCCAGCAGGGCCGGCGCGGCCCGAACGGCTGGTGCACGATGCCGGCCGGATGGCCTGAACTTTCTTCCCGAGACATTCCCTCTGTGGGCCTTGAACTGTTGGGCATGAAGCTTTTTGCTTCATATGGTTGCAATAAAGATAATAAAAAATATTATTAAGATATATCTTGAAATGCTTGGAATTAAGATATATCTTGGCTATATCGATCGACACGCAGCGTGCGTCAGTCGCTGCCTCAACCACCCGACAAGAAGGAAATACACCATGTTCAAGCATCTGTTTGGCCATCAGGGCCAGCCCGGCCACGGCCCCAAGCACCAGCGTGATGACCGCCCGCACCATGGCGGCGGCATGTTCGACGACGATGAGCAGCGCGGTCCGCGCGGTCATCACGGTCCCCACGGCCCCCGTGGCCGCGAGGGCGGCGGTCGCGGTGCGCGCATGTTCGAGCAGGGCGCATTGCGCATCGTCATGCTGCACCTGTTGCAGGAAAAGCCGCGCCACGGCTACGACATGATCAAGGCCATCGAGCAGCTCGTGGGCGGCGGCTACAGCCCCAGCCCGGGCGTGATCTATCCGACCCTGACCCTGCTGGAAGAAATGGGCTATGCCTCGGTGCAAGGCGAGGACGGCGGCAAGAAGCTCTACACCCTCAGCCCCGAGGGCCAGGCTCACCTGGAAGAGAAGGACAACGTGGAGGCGCTGCAGCAGGTGCTGCGCAAGTTCGAGCTGCGTCGCCAGGAGCGTCCGGATGCCGATTCGCCCGAGCTGCAGCGCGCCGTGCAGAACTTCCGCATGGCCCTGCATACACGCCTGGCCAAGGGCAAGCTGGCCCGGGAAGAACTGCATGCCATCATCGACATCATCGACCGCGCCGCCGTGGCGGTGGAACGCGTCTGAGCGCTGGTCCAGCGCGATCCAGGCAAGAGAAGGAAAAGGAAGGAAAAGAACATGAGAGAACACCGCTACCGCATCACCCTGGAACACCTGGCCACGGCCTCGGAAGGGCAGACGCTGCATGAGCCCATCCGCTTCGAGGCGGGCAATCATGATGACATCTTCGGCATCATCGCCCGGCTGCGCGGCAATGGCCAGTTCGACAGCGACACCAGCGCGCAGCTGGCGCTGGGCCTCAAGCTATTCAGTGAGGTGATGCTCAAGAACCGCCAGCATCCGCTGTTCGAAGAGATCCAGCCGGCCCTGCGCGCCTTCATCATGAAGCTCAAGTCGCAGGGCAAGCCGGCCGCGCAGTAGACGCGACCGGTGGGCGCCTGCCTTACTGATTGGCTGGCGCGATCATTTCCGCATAGTCATACAGCGCGCCCAGGATGTCCTGGGTGCGTTCGTCATCGGCCTCTTCCTGCAACTGGTCGATCTGCTCGAACAGTTGCGCAATCGTACGGGCTCCGCCGGCGCCGTCGAACAGGCGGGCGGCGCGATGGTCTTCCCAGTGCTGCGCTTCCTCGGGGCTCAAGGTCTCGGGGAAGTTGCGGGCGCGATAGCGGAACAGGATCTCATTGAGGCGGGCGTCATCGAAGGCCACGCTGGCCGTGGCCAGGGCTTGCGGCGACAGGGCGCGCAACTGGTTCAACTGGCGGCGGTCGCCGTTGCCGATGAAGCCGCCGTACAGGTCTTCATCCACATCCGCCGAGCCTTCGCTCTCGCGCTGGTAGACCTCGCTCCACAGCGGCGTCAGGTCGGGTAGGGCGGCGGCCTTGTCGGCGTGGCGCAGGGCGGCCTCGACATCGATGTCGAGTTCGGCGGCGCGCTCGGCGGAGAGGGTCTTGAGGCTGCCCACCACCATGGGGGACTTGTTCAGATGGATGCTCTTGACCGGCAGGCGCTCCACGCCCTCGGGCAACTGCTCGCGCTTGCTGAAGAGGCGTTCGCGCACGGTGGCCGCGTCCAGGGTGGCCAGTTCGCTGGGATCATGGCGCAGGTCCCAGGCGATGACTTCGTTCTTGTTGGTGGGATGCATGCCCAGCGGCCACATCAGCGCCAGGCAGCCATGCGCGACCGGGAACATGCCGGAGGCGTGCAGGAAGGGGCGCGCCACCGGCAGGCCGATCTCGGCGGCGGCCTTGTCCTTCTTGTACAGGGCCAGGGCGAAGTCGAACAGGCGCGGATTGTTCTGGCGGATCAGGCGCGCCAGGGCGATGGTGGCGCGCACGTCGGAGAGCGCATCGTGGGCCGCCTCATGGACCAGGCCATTGGCCTTGGACAGATGTTCCAGCTTGAAGCTAACGCTGCCGTCGTCCTTCTTCGGCCACTGTATGCCCTGCGGGCGCAGCGCATAGGTCAGCCGCACCACGTCCAGCAGGTCCCAGCGGCCGCAGCCGTTCTGCCATTCGCGGGCGTAGGGATCGATCAGGTTGCGCCAGAACATGAAGCGGGTGACTTCGTCATCGAAGCGGATGGTGTTGTAGCCCACGCCGATGGTGCCGGGTTCGCCCAGGGTCTGTTCGATCCGGGCCGCGAATTCATGCTCGGGCAGGCCGTGTTCCAGGCAGTGCTGGGGCGTGATGCCGGTGATCAGGCAGGACACCGGGTCGGGCAGGTAGTCCGGCGCGGGCTTGCAGTAGATCATGATGGGCTCGCCGATCTCGTTGAGTTCGGCATCGGTGCGCACGGCAGCGAACTGGGCGGGGCGGTCGCGGCGCGGCACCACGCCAAAGGTTTCGTAGTCGTGCCAGAGGAAGGTGTGATTGGACATCGCAGCGGGCTTCTATGGGAATCGCGCGATTATAGAGCCTAGCGGCGAGATCGCCCTTGTCGGCGGTAGCGCAGCAAGGATCAGCGGGGCATTTTTCGAAGGACTTGGACTCTCTGGAGGCCAGCCGACCTACTGCAATGGCGCGGCGTCGCGCTTGAGGACCTTGCGCATGGCGTCTTGCAGGGTGCCGCTGCGCATCGGTGCGGGGCCGCCAGCAAACTGGATATTGTCGATCACCCAGCCGCGCGCATCGCGCGCCAGCACGACCTTGTCGGTCCATTTGGCTGGCGATTGCAGCTTGGCGTCGCTGAAGATCAGTTCCACGGCGCAGCTGGCTTCGCGCTCCTGCGCTTCGCACTTGACGATGCGGAAGGTCGAGGCGCCGCTGGGGTTGGTGGTGAAGAGATCGCCCTGCACCAGCGCCGGCAGTGGGTCATCGTCCGGACGGGCCGCAGCCTGGGTCACGCGGGCTTCCTCGGCCACCGAGACATCCTTGAGGAGGTCGAACAGTGGCACCGACAGGAAGCGGCGGAAGGTGATCAGTTCCTTGAGCGTGAGCGCGCCGCTGGGGCGGGTGGAGGCATGGGTCTGGTAGAAGTCCTTGACCAGGTCCTTGGCCGCGCTCTCTTCATTGGACGAGCAGGCCGCCAGCAGCAGGCTGGTAGCGAGCACGAGTATCTTGCCGATCCGCTTCAATCCATCTCTCCCTGTGCCGTCCGCTGGAGCGGGCGGCTTGTCATCGGTTCTAGTGTTCTATCTGGCCGGGCTGCTTGCCACGACGCACGCGCAAATGGACGGTGCGGCAAACTGCCGCCCGTCCATCGCGCTGTCGGTAATGCCTGCCGGGCGCCTCTTCGCGCTGTCGGGCCCGCCGACCAGCATGTCAGATGCGATCTTACGCGTTGCACCTCATCCGGAAGCCCGAGAACACATCGCCAAAAAGCCGCCAATTCCGCTCTCGCCTGCCCGGGCAGGGCGAGCCAGGTCGTCTCGCCGCCTTACTGGACCTGGCTGATGGCGTCGGCCAGGGTGTCGGTCAGGTATTCGCGTTGGCTGGACTGGTCGTTGCCGATGAATTCGATGTCGTCGATGCGCCATTGCTGCTCTTCGCGTACCAGCAGGATCTTGTCCTTCCAGGATTCATCGGCGCCATCCTTCTGGTAACGGAAGGCCACCTCGCAGGTGGAGCGCTGGGCGTCGCTGTCGCAGGACTGCACCGCGAAAGAGGTTGCGCCCTCGTAGAGCGAGGTGAACAGGTCGCCTTCGACCAGGGGCGCTGCCTGCGGGCCGGCCACGGCATGGTAGCGCGCCTCGGCCGCCTCGGCCTGGGTCAGCAGGGCTTGCAGGGCGTGGCTGAGCAGCGGTTCGAATTGCTTGAGTTCGTCCGCCGAGGGCAGGCCCGGGGCGTGGTTGTGCAGGTGGATGCGGTAGAAATTGCCGATTACTTCGGCCTGGCGCTGTTCGTCGCTGCTCTCGCTGTTGCAGCCGGACAGCGCCAGCAGCACGCCCAGCGCACAGGCGAGGGCGCGCAGGGCGGCCAGGGCAGGGAGGGGGGAGCGGAGGGAGCGGGGCAGTGTGGTCATCCTGGTCATCCTGGCGCCCGGATGAACGGGCGCTCTTGTCGTGGCGGCGCGGGTCAGAAAACGTGCAACAGCAGTACACGTCCTGGGTACGCGCTTAGTCTGGGCGCCGCCACAAACGTTCCGCGGCGGCGTGCTGGGCCGCTGCGGGGAAGCGGTCAGGGGTCTTAGTCGGAGCCGCTCAGCAGGGCGAAGTGCTCGACCTGCGGGGCGCCGGCGAAGAAGGGGCCGACGATGCCGCGCCATTCGGTGAAGGCGGGCGATTCACGGAAGTCCACGGTGTGGTTTTCCAGGGTGGCCCAGCGCACCATGAGCAGGTAGCGCTCGGGCGATTCGACGCCTTTCTGGACCTGATGGCCGAGATAGCCCTTGGACTTGGCGATGGTTTGCGCGATGCCGCGCTGGATGGCTTCGTCGAATTCGGCCTGCTTGCCGGCTTGGATGCGGATGTCCGCCAGTTCCAGGATCATGTGGGTCTCCTTAGTCTTGAGAGGGCTCCCCGGCGCCGTGGTGCGCCGGTCGGGGCTGCCCGATTATCACATTTTCGGACGCAACCGGCGTTCAATAGAATTTGCGGCGCCGTGAAAAGGGTTCATTCAAGGCGTCATTCGGACACGATGGGCGCATGTTCGAGCTTGTGGGCCATGTCTTCCAGGGTGATTTCGATGGCGCGGGTGCTGATCATGATCTCCCACAGCGAGACCAGCAGCGACAGCACCAGCAGGAACAGGCTCAGGCCGAACAGTACTTCGGCTGCGCGGTTGCGATCCACGAAGATGAGGAACATGGAAATGGCGCACATGATGAAGCTCGACACCCCCAGCGCCTGCATGTAGCGGGTCAGCACGATGCGCTTGCGCAGGTTGAGGATCTGCCGGATCACCAGGCCGCGCTCGTCGTTCTGGCCCTGGTGCTGCAGATTGCGGATCAGTTGCGCCAGCACCAGGAAGCGGTTGGTGTAGGCCAGCAGCAGCAGCGAGGTGGCGGGAAAGAGCAGGGCGGGCGTGGTGAGGTTGATCATCGACATGGCGTAGCGAAGGCGGGAGCGAATTCTAACCTTTCCCGATGCGCAAGAAACATGCCTGTGAAGGAGGCGGCCCCGTTTGCGCAAACGCCTGTTCCGTTTTGGGGCAGGGGCCGGGTTTGCCGGGGGTTTTTGCACCGTGCGGCGGCAGCAGGAGGCGGGGCCGAATTGTTTTACGGATTTTTTTTGCGGCGGCGGGCGGCAGCAATTGTTATTTGTCCGTTCGCTCAATACACTAGCCCCCGTTTCGTCTCCACGTCCATCCATCAAAACAAATCCACAACGAAAGGGATCTCCATGTCGGGTTCGTATTTCCCCCAATGGCGGTTGCGCCAAAGCACCAACGACGGCCAGGGCGCCGTGATCGCCGCCGATGAGCGGCTGCCGGCCCCGCAGACCCTGGCTATGGGGGTGCAGCACGTGGTGGCCATGTTCGGCTCGACCGTGCTGGCGCCGCTGCTCATGGGCTTCGATCCCAACCTGGCGATCCTGATGTCGGGCGTGGGTACGCTGCTGTTCTTCCTGCTGGTGGGCGGACGGGTGCCGAGCTACCTGGGATCGAGCTTTTCCTTCATCGGCCTGGTCATCGCCGTGACCGGCTATGCCGGTTCCGGCCCCAACACCAACCTGGGCGTGGCGCTGGGCGGCATCATCGCCTGCGGCGCGGTCTATGCCGTGATCGGCCTGATCGTCGCCGGCGTGGGCACACGCTGGATCGAGTCGCTGATGCCGCCGGTGGTGACCGGCGCGGTGGTGGCGGTGATCGGCCTGAACCTGGCTCCCATTGCGGTCAAGGGTGTCTCCGGCAGCAGCTTCGACAGCTGGATGGCGCTGGCGACCATTCTCTGCGTGGGCGGGGTGGCAGTGTTCACCCGTGGCATGTTGCAACGCCTGCTGATCCTGGTCGGCCTGCTGCTGGCCTATGTACTGTATGCGGTGCTGACCAATGGCCTGGGCCTGGGCAAGCCGATTGATTTTTCCACCGTGGCCAATGCCGCCTGGTTCGGCGTGCCGCACTTTGCCGCACCGGTGTTCCACGCGGGCGCCATGGCGCTGCTGGCCCCGGTGGCCATCATCCTGGTGGCGGAGAACCTGGGCCATATCAAGGCGGTCTCGGCCATGACCGGCCAGAACCTGGATCGCTACATCGGCCGCGCCTTCGTCGGCGATGGCCTGGCCACCATGCTCTCGGGCAGCGTGGGCGGTACCGGCGTGACCACCTATGCCGAGAACATCGGCGTGATGGCCGTCACCAAGATCTATTCGACCCTGGTCTTCGTGGTGGCGGCGGTCATCGCCATCCTGCTGGGCTTCTCGCCCAAGTTTGGCGCCGTCATCCTGACCATTCCTGGCGCCGTGCTGGGGGGCGTGTCGATCGTGGTGTTCGGCCTCATCACCATCTCGGGTGCGCGCATCTGGGTGGAAAACAAGGTGGACTTCTCCAACAACACCAACCTGATCGTGGCTGCCGTGACCCTGGTGCTGGGTGCGGGCGACTTCACCTTGAAGCTGGGCGGCTTTGCGCTGGGCGGCATCGGGACCGCCACCTTTGGCGCCATCATCCTGCACGCTTTGCTCAAGCGTCGCGCTTGATGTTGCGACGGATTGTCGGGCTGATAACAGCCTGACGCCCGTCTGACACCCGGTGCAGGCCGGTCCTTCGGGGCCGGCCTTTTTACTGGATGAGAGGATGCTGACAGGGGAGAGATTTCCGTTGAGCAATCCCGATTTGCTGTCTATACTCTGCGGCGTCGCAGCGAAGCTTTTGAGTGAAATCGCGCCACAACGGCCCTGGGGAAGGAGCCGGGACGCGCCGCTGCCTTTCACCGGGCCTGGCCTGGTTTTCAGGGAAAACACCGCATGAACTCTGTCCTCCGCCTGCCAGCGCTGCTGTGCATTGCGATGCCTTTGCTGTCGGCCTGTCAGCCCGAGTCCGGCAAGAAGGATTACGCCTACTTCCGCGCCAATATCGAGGAGGCCAAGTCGGTCTCCGACCAATGCCAGTTGAATGGCACTTCCGGCATGAACGAGGCCCAGATCCGGGTCTGCGGCGCCGCCCGCGAAGCCTGGGGCAACCGCAACTTCAACTACTGATCCGGCTGGTGCGGTCAAGCGCCGTCATGGCGCTGTCACAAATATGTCAAAGACGGTCGTTAGAATGCCTCGTTCTTTACCGCCTCTCACCGACCTGGCCGCCCATGCACAATCCGCCGGACACCCCGCAAGCCCTGCACCTGCTCTATGAGCCGGCCGGATTCATCTGTGCATTCCGCTTCGAAGAGGGACGCGCGCGCCAGATGAACTGGAACGACCTGGTCGATTACCGGCCCGTCGAGCCCGCCTTCACCTGGCTGCATGTGAAGACCGCTGATGTGAAGATCCAGCACTGGATGCAAAATCACAGCGGCATTCCCGACTACATTACCGAATTCCTCCTCAGCAGCGATACCCATCCCGGCCTGCACGCGACGCCCGACGGCGTCTATGGCACGCTGACCGACATGAAGATGGAGATCGGCGACACCGGTACCGAGAAGGGCGCGCTGCATTTCTACCTGGACCGCACGCGCCTGCTGACGCTGCGCACCCAGCCGCTGTTGTCGACCAATATGCTGCGCCAGAAGGTGCTCGACGGCGGCGACTTCGACAATCCCATGGACCTGTTCGCCGAGCTGCTGCGCTGCCTGGCCGATGGCTTCAATGCGCGCCTGGACAAGCTCAATGACAAGGTCGATGACATCGAATTCTCGGTGCTCTCGGACCGCCGGGCGGAAGACCGCAGCGAGCTCTCCAGCATCCGCCGCCAACTGGCCGAGCTGCGCCGCTATATCGCGCCGGAGCGGCGCATCCTGGCGCAATTCCATCGCCTGCGTCCGTCCTGGGTGCCGCTGGCGGCGCTGGAAGACCTGACCCATGCGCTGGACGAACTCAATGAGTTGCACTCCACCGTGGAAGCGGTCTATGAACGCGCCAAGCTGTTGCAGGAAGAGATCGCCTCGCAGATGTCGGAGCAGATGAACCGCAACCTGATGGCGCTGTCGATCCTGACCGCATTGCTGATGCCGGCCACGCTGGTGTCGGGGATCTTCGGGATGAACGTGGCGGGGCTGCCGGGCCTGCATGACGAGGCCTCGTTCTGGATCGTGATGGGGGTCATGGGCGGCCTCGGTGTGGCGACCGTGGCCTTCCTGAGATGGATGAAGATCTTCTGACGCCGCTTGCGACCGGATCGGACTGGTCGATCTGGTCGAACTAGTCGCGTGTGGCCATGGCCTCTTCGCTCTCGCGAATGAGCTTGTCGATATCCAGGTTGTCCACCGCTTCCACCTTCAGCGACAGCGGGCGCCACAGTGAATACAGCCACAGGCCGATGCAGCACATGGTGCCCATGAAGAGCGTGATGAAGGCCGACAGGAACAGGCCGATGAAGGGCGAAGCGATCAGGCCGTCATAGCCGATCAGGTGCTTGCCATCCCAGGTGATGGTTTGTGCGCCGAACAGCGAGAGCACGCCCATCAGCGTCGAAAACGGCACCAGCGAAAACGTGGTACCCACGGCCAGCAGCTTGTAGATGGACGACATCGACAGGCGCTGGATCTTGATCTGCTCGAACATGAGCCTTCCCCTTGCTCTGCTGGCGGCGGCTGCCGCCCAGCTGCGCCTTCCCATGGCACGGACGGCTGGCGCGCTGCCGCCCGTGTGGCCCTGTGGCCGAATTCCCCTGGCCGGACCCTCCCGGGTCCGACTTTACCTGTTCGGGCTTACTTGCCCCAGCTGTCCTTGAGCGTCACGGCGCGGTTGAAGATCGGCTGGCCCGCGGTCGAATCGACGCGGTCGGCCACGAAGTAGCCGTGGCGTTCGAACTGGTAGATCTCGCCGGGCTGGGCGGTCTTGAGGGTCGGCTCCAGGTAGGCGGTGATGACTTCCTTGGAGTTCGGATTCAGGGCTGCCAGGAAGTCCTTGCCACCGGCGTCCGGATGCGGGTCCGAGAACAGGCGGTCGTACAGGCGCACTTCGGTGGCCAGGGCGTGTTCGGCGCTGACCCAGTGCAGGTTGCCCTTGACCTTGTAGTTGGAGCTGCCTTCGGTGCCGCTCTTGCTGTCTTCGAAGTAGTTGCAGTGCACGGCGATGACGTTGCCGTGTTCATCCTTGTCGCAGCCGGTGCATTCGACCACGTAGCCGTAGCGCAGGCGTACCTTGTTGCCGGGGAAGAGACGGAAGTAGCCCTTGGTCGGTTCTTCCATGAAGTCTTCGCGCTCGATCCACAGTTCCTTGGTAATCGGGAAGTGGCGGTGCGCGGTGTCGTGTTCCGGATGCGCGGGCGGATAGACCGGGGCGCTGCAATCGATAGACACGCCTTCCGGGAAGTTGTCGATGATCAGCTTCAGGGGACGCAGCACGGCCACCGCGCGCGGGGCCTTGGGGTCCAGGTCTTCACGCAGCGCGCCTTCGAGCACGCTGAAGTCGATCCAGCTGTTGTTCTTGGAGGCGCCGGTGCGGTCGCACATCAGGCGGATCGCTTCAGGCGTATAGCCACGGCGACGCAGGCCGACGATGGTGGGCATGCGCGGGTCGTCCCAACCGGAGACGATCTTTTCATCGACCAGCTGGCGCAGCTTGCGCTTGCTGGTGATGATGTAGGTCAGGTTCAGGCGGGCGAATTCATATTGATGCGGCAGCGGCTTCTTGAAGAAGCCTTCCTCGGCCAGCTGTTCCAGCAGCCAATCGTAGAACGGGCGCTGGTCTTCGAATTCCAGGGTGCAGATGGAGTGCGAGATGTTTTCCAGCGCGTCTTCGATGGGATGCGCGAAGGTGTACATCGGGTACACGCGCCACTTGTCGCCGGTGTTGTGGTGGGTGGCGTGGCGGATGCGGTAGATGGCCGGATCGCGCAGGTTCATGTTGGGGCTGGCCATGTCGATCTTGGCGCGCAGGATCATGGAGCCGTCCGGATGCTTGCCATCGCGCATTTCCTCGAACAGGCGCAGCGATTCGTCCACCGGGCGGTTGCGCCACGGGGAATCCTTGCCGGGTTCGGTCAGGGTGCCGCGGTTCTCGCGCATCTGCTCGGCGTTCTGCTCGTCCACGTAGGCCAGGCCCTTGCGGATCAAGGCCTGGGCGCAGGCGTACATGACGTCGAAATAGTTGCTGGCGTAGTACAGGTGCGACTTGCCTTCATGTTCCCAGGAGAAGCCCAGCCACTTGACCGAGTCCAGGATGGTATCGACGTATTCCTGTTCTTCCTTCTCGGGATTGGTGTCGTCGAAGCGCATGTGGCAGCGGCCGGCGTAGTCAGCGGCCAGGCCGAAGTTCAGGCAGATCGACTTGGCGTGGCCGATGTGCAGGTAGCCGTTGGGCTCGGGCGGAAAACGGGTCACCACCTGCGGCAGGGCTTCGCCTTCACGGTTGCTGCGCTGGGCGTAGACGCCCGAGACCAGGTCGGATTCGATGATGCCGCGCAGGAAATTGGTGGAGGGGGCAGGGGTATGTCCGTTTTTCAGTTCGTTGCTCATGAGATGAATCGGGGGAGGGGGCCTGTTTATTCAGATGGCCTGCATTTTACCTTACGCGCCCGGTTTCATCGGCCCGTGCGCCCGCTCCGGGCGCATTTTTTGCCGCCAGTGGCGCGCGGGCTGCCGTTTTCTTGTTACAGATGATACGGCTCTGCATGACATGTCATGGTCTTGCGCTGGCAACCTGCCTGCGTGGATGGGCGCTTTGCCTAGTCCCGTAATCAAATTGAATCTGGGAGAGATCATGAAATCGTGGCTCAAGCTCATCGTCGCCGCCGCTGTCGCAGCGGCCACCTTGTCGGCCTGCGTGGTGGTGCCGGCCGGGCCGCCGCAGCCACATTACTACCGTCCGTACTACGGGCCGGGCTACTACTATGGCCGTTGAGGTTGACGGTCTTACATCTGCCTGAACAGCGGGGCGAACAGCCGGCTCACGGCCAGCCTCTCGGGCCGGCCATGCAACTGCAGGGAGAGCTTGCCGGCCTCGTCGCGCACGGCGGCCTCCACCTTGCGCACCTGGACCACGGTGCCTCGGTGGATCTGCCAGAACTGGCCCGGGTCCAACTGCGGGATCAGTTCGCGCAGGCTGGTGCGGATGAGCGCCTGGCCATCGGCGGTGACGACGTTGACATACTTGTCGGTGGCTTCGAAGTAGATCACCTCTTCCACCGGGATCAGGCGGGTGCGGTTGCCGACGGCGGCGCGGATGATCTCCAGACGCGCTGGCGGCGTAGCGGGGACGGGGCTGTCGGCGCTGACCAGTTGGCGTAGCTGCGCCAGGGCCTGTTCCAGGTGCTGGTCCTGGCTGCGGGCGGCGCGTTGCGCCAGCAGTGCGCGCAGACGCTGCACGGTCTTGCCCAGGCGTTCCTCGTTGACCGGCTTGAGCAGGTAATCGACGGCGGCCCGCTCGAAGGCTTCCAGCGCATGCTCGTCATAGGCCGTCACAAAGACGATCAGCGGGAAGGGCTGTCGGTCAGGCCATTGCTCGGCCAGCTCGCGCGCCACCTCCAGGCCGTTGCGACCGGGCATGCGGATATCCAGGAAGAGCACGTCCGGCAGGCTTTCCAGCGCCATCTCCAGGGCCTGCAATCCATTTGCCGCCAAGCGCGGTGTTTCCAGTTCCGGCCAGCAATGTTGCAGGGTGTTCTGCAGGGCACGCGCCAGCAGGGGTTCGTCTTCGGCGATGAGGGCGGACACGGGCATGCTGGGTGCTCCAGGGCTTACAGCTCGGGCGAGCGGCCCGCTTTGCCGCTGCGGTGGGCGTTCTTGAGCGACTTGAGCGGGATGGTGATCTGCGCCATGGCACCGGCCGGGACGTTGTGGGTGATGATCAGCTCGGCCAGCGGGCCGTAGAGGGTGGACAGCCGCTCGCGGATGTTGTCCAGCCCGAAATGCATGCCGATGACCGGTTCCTTCTGCGCGGGCGGCTGGTTCAGGCTCACGCTGGTGGGCAGGCCCACGCCGGTGTCGAGCACGCTCAGCACCAGCATGTCATTGTGGACCGCCGCGCGTACGGTGCAGTTGCCGCCATCCACCTTGGGTTCCAGGCCATGCTTGATGGCGTTTTCCACCAGCGGTTGCAACAGCATCGGTGCCAGGCGCAGCCGGCCCAGGTGCGACGGCAGTTGCAGGGTATAGGACAGGCGCAGGCCCATGCGCAGCGACATCAGGCCCAGGTAGGCCTTGATCAGGTCGAATTCCTTCTGCAGCGAGGTGCTATCGGCGCGCGAGGCCGACAGGGTGGTGCGCAGGTATTGCACCAGCTGGTTGAGCATCAGCTCGGCCTGCAGCGGATCGGTGCTGATGAGCGATTGCAGGGTAGCCAGAGTGTTGAACAGCATGTGCGGTTCGATCTGCGCCTGCAGGGTCTGCAGCTGGGCCAGCACGGCATGCTTCTCGACTTCGCTGGCGTGGGCCTGGAGGGTGGCCATCTTCTGGCGATTCCAGAAGAACACGGTGGCGCCGAAGCAGACCAAGAAGGTCAGCACCATGACCGCAATGATGTTGTCGCTGTGCTCGGGCATCAGACTCACGACGGGCTGGCCCAGCAGCAGGGTGGCCAGCACCCGTCCCAGCAGCACCGCCAGCGGCGCCAGCACGGCCAGCAGCACGGCGAAGCCGAGCTTGTTGGGCTCATCGTCCCCCCAGATCAGCAGGCGCGCGCCATTGATCAGCAGCATCGCCACGAGGCCGATGCACATCGATATCTGCAGGTTTTCATAGAAGCCGTCGCCGATGCGCAGCAGGTAGGTCACGGCCAGCGCGCACATCAGGTTGATCAGCAGCGTGGGCAGCAGGGCGCGGGCCAGCTCGCGCAGCAGCAGGATGAGACGGGGCGGAACGGAAGTGTCTGGTGAACTCATGCGTGTGGTCTGGGAGTGCGGGCGGGCCGCCGAGGGTGCAGGCCCGTCAGCGGCGGCGCAGTTCGCGCGCGATCATCGCCTGCCTGATGCCGGCGGGAAAGCGTGCGAATACGCTCAAGGCGTGGAATAGTACCCCGATTCCCCAGCCAAGTAGAGGCCCCAGGCTCCACCAATGGTCTTGATGGTCCAGCAGATTGAGCAGGACCAGCCCGGCATTGACGGCCAGGTAGACCGCCAGGTGGCGCAGGAAGCCCAACTGCCGCGCCACACGGCGCTCGGCGCAGGCGTAGTCAGGATCGGTCGGGGCAGGGGTGGGGGCGATGTCGGGCATGATGATCTCGCTGAGCAGTGAAGGAATGGGGGCCAGCATGCCTTTGCGCGCCCGCCCGCGCCAGCGTGCTGCGACCAACGGTCGGCCTGGGGCGGTGGAATGCTTGTGGCCGGACGTGAACTGCTCTACCTTATGCGGCCATCGGACTTTCCTTCACCTGGACGGAGAACATCATGTGGCCCTATCCCAAGATCCTGGCCCATCGCGGCGGCGGCACCCTGGCCCCGGAAAATACCCTGGCCGGCTTTCGCGCCGGGCTTCAATACGGTTATCGGGCGGTCGAGTTCGACGTCATGCTCACCCGCGACGAAGTCCCCATCCTCATGCACGACCCGGAGCGCGGCCGCACGCTGCCGGGCAGCGGCAAGATCGCCGAGACCGACTGGGCCGTGCTGCGCGAACTCGAGGCGGGCGCCTGGCGCGATCCGGTCTTTGCCGGCGAGCGCCTCTGTACGCTGGGGCAGGCGCTGGACTTCTGTCAGGAGCACGGCATCTGGATGAACGTCGAGATCAAGCCGGCCATGCCAGAGGCCGCCCGCCGCACCGCCGAGCTGACCGCGCAGGCGGTGGCGCGGCGTTTCGCAGGGAGGACGGGCGCGGCGCTGCCGGTGCTGTCTTCGTTCTCCTTCGAGGCCCTGCTGGCGGCCCAGGAAACGGCGCCGCAACTGCCGCGCGGCTTCCTGGTGGATGTGATCCCGGATGACTGGCAGGCGCGGCTGGCGCAGTTGCAGGCCGTGGCGCTGCATACCAACCACAAGCACCTCACGCCGGCTCTGGCGGCCAGCGTCAAGGCCGCCGGCTACGGGCTGTTCTGCTATACCGTCAACGAGACGGCGCGTGCCGCCGAGATTGCTGGCTGGGGCGTGGACGCCTTCTGCACCGACCGTATCGATCTGATCCCGGCGGATCGCAACTGATCACTGGTGATCGTGCAGCTTGGAAATGAACCGGAAATGATGCTCTTACCGTGGGACTGAATCGCGGCGCGCTGGCTATGATTTGTCTACGGGGAGAACAACTGGAGGGCAGTCGACAGTTGTTGTCAACGTGGCGCAAAAAGTTTGCGTTAAGGATGCACAAGGCCGGCGCCCGTGAGCACGCCGGTGGACTTGTGGAAGCACACAACACTGAGAGATAGAGGAAAACGATGAAGATCAACAAACTGCTGGCTGCCGTACTCGTCGCCGCCTTCGCCATGCCGGTCATGGCCCAGCCCGCACCTGCCCCGGCTCCCGCCGCCGAAGCACCGGCCGCCAAGCCCGCGCCCAAGAAGCACAAGAAGCACGCCAAGAAGAAGCAGAAGAAGCACAAGAAGCACGCCAAGAAGGCCGCACCTTCGATGCCGATCAACAAGGGCGCCTGAGTCCGGGCATCCCTGCAAACCGGTTTACCGGAAGGGACGGCTGATACTGTTAAGGGATGCGCGCGCAGGGTATCGCGCAGCGCCATCAGCCGAACCTGTAACCCGTCGGGTCACCCCGGCGGGTTTTTTTTCGCCTGGGGCCCAGTGCCGGCCTGCGATACCGCCGGTATCGCCGAGATCGTCCGCGCTGGCGAAGGCGGCCTAACGGCGCGCGGATCACGTATAATCGTCGGTTCGCAATCGTTTTTTGCACCGACCATCATCCGGGTCCGGCTGGCGCTACCGTGGCGGCATCTGGCCCATTTATCCGTCTTCGAACATGAACTCAGCCGAAATTCGCGACAAGTTTCTGAAATTCTTTGAATCCAAAGAACACACCATCGTCCGCTCCTCCAGTCTGGTGCCGGGCAATGACCCGACCCTGCTGTTCACCAATTCGGGCATGGTTCAGTTCAAGGACGTGTTCCTGGGCACCGACAAGCGCAACTACGTGCGCGCGGCCTCCGTGCAGCGCTGCCTGCGCGCCGGCGGCAAGCACAACGACCTGGAAAACGTCGGCTACACCGCGCGTCACCATACCTTCTTCGAGATGCTGGGCAACTGGTCCTTCGGCGACTACTTCAAGCGCGAATCGCTGAAGTGGGCCTGGGAACTGCTGACCCAGGTCTATGGCCTGCCGGCTGACAAGCTGTGGGCCACCGTCTACCAGACCGACGACGAAGCCTACGACATCTGGACCAAGGAAATCGGCCTGCCGCCCGAGCGCGTGGTGCGCATCGGCGACAACAAGGGCGCACCCTACGCCTCCGACAACTTCTGGCAGATGGCCGAGACCGGCCCTTGCGGCCCCTGTTCCGAAATTTTCTACGACCACGGTCCGGACATCTGGGGCGGCCCCCCGGGCAGCCCCGACGCCGACGGCGACCGCTACATCGAGATCTGGAACAACGTGTTCATGCAGTTCGACCGCCAGCTCGACCCGGCCACCGGCGAATACACCCTGACCCCGCTGCCGGCCCCTTGCGTGGATACCGGCATGGGCCTGGAGCGCCTGGCCGCGATCCTGCAGCACGTGCACAGCAACTATGAGATCGACCTGTTCCAGGCGCTCATCAAGGCTGCTGCCCGCGAAACCGGCGAGACCGATCTCGCCAATGCCTCGCTGCGCGTGATCGCCGACCACATCCGCGCCACTTCCTTCCTGATCGTCGATGGCGTCATCCCCGGCAATGAAGGCCGTGGCTACGTCCTGCGCCGCATCATCCGTCGCGCGCTGCGTCATGGCCACAAGCTGGGCCAGACCAAGCCTTTCTTCCACAAGCTGGTCAAGGACCTGGTGGTGCAGATGGGCGCAGCCTATCCGGAACTGCCGGAAGCCGCCGAGCGCGTGGAGATGGTCCTGAAGCAGGAAGAAGAACGTTTCGGCGAAACGCTGGAACACGGCATGAAGATCCTGGAAGCCGCGCTGGCCGCCAACAGCAGCAAGCTCGATGGCGAAACTGCCTTCACGCTGTACGACACCTACGGCTTCCCGCTGGACCTGACCGCCGACATCTGCCGCGAACGCAATGTCGAGCTGGATGAGGCGGGCTTTACCGCCGCCATGGAACGCCAGAAGAGCACTGCCCGCGCCGCCGGCAAGTTCAAGATGGCCGCCGCCATCGAATACACCGGCGACAAGACCCGCTTCGTCGGCTACGAATCCCTGGCGCAGTCGGCCAAGGTGGTGGCCCTGTACGTGGCCGGCAGCCCGGTGCAGAAGATCGAAGCCGGCCAGGACGCCATCGTGGTGCTGGACACCACCCCCTTCTACGCCGAATCCGGCGGCCAGGCGGGTGACGCCGGCGCGCTGGAAGCAGCCAATGGCCTCTTCGCCGTGGCCGATACGCAAAAGATCCAGGCCGAGGTGTTCGGCCATCACGGCCAACTGATCAAGGGCAGCCTGGCCATCGGCGACGCCGTCGAAGCCAAGGTCGATGCCGATCAGCGTGCCCGCACCATGCGCAACCACTCGGCCACCCACCTGATGCACAAGGCCCTGCGTGAAGTGCTGGGTTCGCACGTGTCGCAGAAGGGTTCCCTGGTCGATGCCGACAAGACCCGTTTCGATTTCAGCCACAACGCCCCGATGACCGCTGAGGAAATCCGTCGTGTGGAAGAGATCGTCAACCGCGAAGTGCTGGCCAACGTCGCCACCGGCGCGCAGCTGATGGGTTACGACGATGCGATTGCCGCTGGCGCCATGGCGCTGTTCGGCGAGAAGTACGGCGACCAGGTGCGCGTGCTTTCCATCGGCACCTCCACCGAACTGTGCGGTGGTACCCACGTCACCCGTACCGGTGACATCGGCTTGTTCAAGATCGTCTCCGAAGGCGGTGTCGCTGCCGGTATCCGCCGCGTCGAAGCCGTCACCGGCGAAGGCGCGCTGGCGCTGGTGCAGTCGCTGTCGAGCCGCGTGGCCGAAGCCGCTGCGGCGCTCAAGACCCAGCCGGAAGAACTGCTGCCGCGCATCGGCCAGGTGCAGGACCAGGTCAAGGCGCTGGAAAAGGAACTGGCTTCGCTGAAGTCCAAGCTGGCGTCCAGCCAGGGCGACGAACTGGTCAGCCAGGCCGTGGACATCAACGGCATCAAGGTGCTGGCGGCGACGCTGGAAGGCGCCGATGTGGCGACCCTGCGCGAGACCATGGACAAGTTGAAGGACAAGCTCAAGACCGCCGCCATCGTGCTGGGCAGCGTCAAGGATGGCAAGGTCAGCCTGATCGCTGGCGTGACGGCCGACGCGACCTCCAAGGTCAAGGCGGGCGAACTGGTCAACTTCGTCGCCCAGCAGGTCGGCGGCAAGGGTGGCGGCCGTCCGGACATGGCCCAGGCTGGCGGCACCGAGCCGGCAGCCCTGCCGGGCGCGCTGCAAGGCGTGGCGGGCTGGGTCCAGTCCAAGCTGTAATCTTCATTGACCCTCGGTCCGGAGCGCGCATGAGTCAATTCAAGTTCTGCCCGGTCTGCGCAGCATCGCTGGAGCTGCGCGCCGATGAAGGCGAGGCCGGGAAAGTCCGGCTGGCCTGTCCCGATGGTCACTGGACGCATTGGGACAACCCCTTGCCGGTCTTGGCCGCGCTGGTGGAAATCGACGGCAAGATGCTCACTGCGCGCAACGCCGCCTGGGCCGAGGGGCGCTTTGCCCTGATCACCGGTTTCATGGAACGCGACGAGACGCCCGAACAGGGTATCGCCCGCGAACTGAAGGAAGAGACCGACCTGGACGCCCAGGAGATCGAGCTCATCGGCGTCTATGAATTCATGCGCAAGAACGAGCTGATCATTGCCTACTACGTCAAGGCGAGCGGCTCGATCAGGCTGTCGCCCGAACTGGTCGAATATCGGCTCACCGAGGCGGCCGACCTGCGTCCCTGGCCGGCCGGCACCGGTCATGCGGTGGCAGACTGGATGCGCCGGCGCGGGCTGGAAGTCCAGTATGTCGAGTTTGCCGGCTCAAGTAGCCCCATCGAAGCGCCGCAGGTGCTGAAGTAGGCAACAGGCATGGTGCAAGACGCTGCGTTCCGCCTAAGAGGGATATTTGATTGCTTTTGCACAAGCCTAGTGCGGCGAAAACAACATAACTTGTGCAATGCATCAAGTCGGCGCATTTTGCAGTAAAATCGTTTTCGTCGTGATCCATTTTGAGTCGATGTAATGACCATTCAATTTCACCGGGAACTCGATGCGCGCGGTCTGAACTGTCCGCTGCCCATCCTCAAGACCAAGAAGGCGCTGGCCGACATGGCCAGTGGACAGGTGCTCAGGGTGACCGCCACCGATACCGGGTCGGTGCGCGATTTCCAGGCCTTTGCCAAGCAGACCGGCAACGATCTGCTGGAGCAGTCGCAGAATGATGAGCACGAGTTTATCTTCTTCATGAAGCGCAAGTAATCCATTCCTGTTCCGTCCAACCGGGCCGGAGATGAAAAAACCCGCAGCTCGTCCGAACTGCGGGTTTTTTATCGTCCTGCGCCAGCCTGCGCTCAGAATTCCGGGTGGAAGCTCTCCGCCCGGGCGATGGGCCAGAACTTTTCATAGACCCGATAGCGGTAATTGCCGTCCAGCAAGTCATTGGGCTGCAGGTATTTCAGCACGTTGGACATGAGCTGGATTTCATGGTCGTTGATGCGCCGCACGATGTGATGCGGGCGCAGCGCCGAGGTATGCGGCAGGCCTGCCGCCTGCACCAGTTCCTGCAGCGCGTGCAGGGTGCTCTGGTGGAAACGGAAGACGCGCTCGGCCTTGTCCGGCACCACCAGGGCGCGGGCGCGGTCGGCGTTCTGGGTGGCCACGCCGGTGGGGCAGCGGTCGGTGTGGCAGCTCTGCGACTGGATGCAGCCCAGCGCGAACATGAAGCCGCGCGCCGAATTGCACCAGTCCGCCCCCAGCGCCAGCGTGCGCGCCACGTCGAAGGCGGTGAT
The DNA here is from genome assembly GCF_001929405.1 of Herbaspirillum camelliae. Classification (NCBI taxonomy): domain Bacteria; kingdom Pseudomonadati; phylum Pseudomonadota; class Betaproteobacteria; order Burkholderiales; family Oxalobacteraceae; genus Herbaspirillum; species Herbaspirillum camelliae. Next base: position 5,776,534 of record NZ_KV880769.1, on the reverse strand, counting down.
GATCTTGCCGCTGGCGCCGATCTTGACCTTGTCGCGCAGGCCAATCCCCACCAGCGTGTTATGCACCATCACCAGCCCCTCCTGCAGCGGCATGCCGACGTGGTCGACGAATTCCAGCGGGGCCGCGCCGGTGCCGCCTTCGGAGCCGTCCACGGTGATGAAGTCCGGCACGATGCCGGTCTTCAACATGGCCTTGGCGATGCCGAAGAATTCCCAGGGGTGGCCCACGCACAGCTTGATGCCGACCGGCTTGCCGCCGGACAGGCCGCGCAGCTTCTCGATGAATTCCAGCAGGCCGACGGGGGTGGAGAAGGACGAGTGCACGGCTGGCGAGATGCAGTCCACCCCCATGGGAATGCCGCGCGTGGCGGCGATTTCCGGGGTGATCTTGGCGGCCGGCAGCACCCCGCCGTGGCCGGGTTTGGCGCCTTGCGAGAGCTTCACCTCGATCATCTTGATCTGCGGCGATTGCGCTTGCGCCGTGAATTTCTCGTCGTTGAAACTGCCATCGGCATTGCGGCAGCCGAAGTAGCCCGAGGCGATCTGCCAGACCAGGTCGCCGCCGAATTCGCGGTGGTATTCGGAGACCGAGCCTTCGCCGGTGTCGTGGGCGAAGTTGCCTTTCTTGGCGCCCTGGTTGAGCGCCCGGATGGCGTTGGCCGAGAGCGAGCCAAAGCTCATCGCCGAGACATTGAAGACCGACATGGAGTAGGGCTGGGCCCGATCCGCCCCGACGATGACGCGGAAATCATGGCTGGCGATCTTGGTCGGCGACAGCGAATGGCCTATCCATTCATGGCCGGCCTGCTGCATGTCCAGTTCGGTGCCGAAAGGGCGGCTATCGACCTCGGCCTTGGCGCGCTGGTAGACGATGCTGCGCTTCTTGCGCGAGAAGGGGCGGCCATCCATCTCGTCTTCGAAGAAATACTGGCGCAGTTCGGGCCGGATGGCTTCGAACATGAAGCGGAAGTGGCCGATGAGGGGATAGTTGCGCAGTACCGCGTGGCGTTTCTGCAGCAGGTCATGCAGGCCCACGGCCGTGAGCGCCAGCGGGATCAGCGCCCAGCCCCAGCCCAGTTGGTGGCTGGCGGCCAGCGCCAGCAGTATTGCGGTCAGAACGAGTGCAGCCCAGAAGGCCAGATAGCGGTTTGCCCACATAAGAGAGTCCGATGGTTGTCATGGTCGAGCCGGCGCTGACGTGGTCACATGGTCACAGCCCTTGCGACAGCTCATCCGGATTCTAACGCCTCGGCCCGGAGGGCGCGCGCGTCGAACTGAGGGGTGTTTCCGGTCGATTTGCGGAGGGACTGAGGATGGGCGCGGTTTTTACCGCAGTGGCATCGTTATTGCTTCACTGAATCATCCACCCAGGCCGCCGCGGGGATTCGGCGTCCGGGTTCATCGACTTACAACCACACACTCCGCCTGCCGCCGGGCGGGGCGAGACATCACATGTCGTTATGAAAACAGCTGCCTCACCGGCTTCTTGCCGCCCGGACCCGGATCAGAACAGGGCCGTCGTGGCCATCCCGCGCTCGCCGCGGCTCTTGGAAACCCTGCTGGTCAACCTGGATGGCGTGGTCTACCGCTGCCGCGACGACGAACAATGGACCATGGAGTTCGTCAGCGAAGGCTGCCTGGCGCTGACCGGTTATCTGCCGGAAGACCTGTTGCTGAACCAGCGCCTGTCCTTCCTGGAGCTGACCCATCCCGAAGATCGCGCCATGGTGCGCGACCATATCGACGCCTGCATGCGCGAGCGTCACCGCATCGATATCGAATACCGCATCGTGCGCGCCGATGGGGGTGTGCGCTGGGTGTGGGAGCGCGGCGTGGGGATCTACAACGCCAGTGGGCGGGTGGAGGCGATAGAAGGCTTCCTGCAAGACGTGACCGAGCGCAAGGAGGCGGCCCAGGCCCTGCAGGAGGCCGAGCGGCGTTATCGCAGCATCTTCGAGAACGCCATCGAAGGGGTGTTCCAGACCACGCCCGACGGCACCTATATCGCGGTCAATCCGGCGCTGGCGCGCATCTATGGCTACCACTCGCCGGAAGACCTGATCGTGGGGCTGCGCGATATCAGCCATCAGCTCTACGTGGAACCGGAGCGCCGCCAGGAGTTCATGCGGCTGATGGAAGAGCAGGGCTCGGTGTCCAATTTCGAGTCGCGGGTCTATCGTCGCGACGGCGAGATCATCTGGATTTCCGAAAACGCCCGCGCGGTCTATGACGAGGCCGGCAAGCTGAGCTGCTACGAAGGGACGGTAGAGGCCATCACCGAGCGCAAGGCCCATGAGGCCGAGATGCGACACCAGGCCACCCATGATGCCCTGACCGGATTGCCCAACCGCAACATGTTGCACGAACACCTGCAGCGCGCCTTGTTGGTGGCGCGGCAGAAGGGGGCGCTGACGGCCGTGGCCTTCGTGGATCTGGACCAGTTCAAGTTCATCAACGACAGCCTGGGGCACCAGGTCGGCGATGAACTGCTCAAGACCGTGGCGCAGCGGCTGCAGGCTTGCCTGCGCGAGGCCGACATGGTGGCCCGCCAGGGCGGCGACGAATTCGTGCTGGTGTTGCAGAACCAGACCGAGGGCGAAGCGGGCATCGCCGAGGTGATGCAGCGCATCCTGGCGGCGGTGGCGCGTCCCTGGCAGGCCGGTGAGCGTGAGTTCCAGGTGACGGCCAGCATCGGCGTGAGCCGCTATCCGGCCGATGGCAAGGATGTGGAAAGCCTGCTCAAGCACGCCGATTCGGCCATGTACCGGGCCAAGGAGCAGGGGCGCAACAATTTCCAGTTCTTCGCGCCGTGGATGGACAGCCAGGTCAGCAATCGGCTGGAAATGCTGATCAACCTGCGCCGCGCACTCGACCAGGACGAGTTCAAGCTCTACTACCAGCCCAAGCTGAGCCTGCAGGATGGTCGCCTCGTCGGCGCCGAAGCCCTGATCCGCTGGGAGTCGCCGCAGCAGGGGATGGTGCCGCCGGACCGCTTCATTCCCTTTGCCGAAGAGGCCGGGCTGATCGTGCCCATCGGCGAATGGGTGCTGCGTACCGCCTGCCGGCAGAACAAGGCATGGCAGCAGGCTGGGCTGCCGCCCATCCCGGTGGCGGTGAACCTGTCGCCACGGCAGCTGAACCAGAGCCTGCCCGATTTCGTGGCCGGGGTGCTGGCGCAGAGCGGACTGGCGGCGTCCTGGCTGGAGCTGGAGATTACCGAAAACGTCGTCATGAAGGATGCCGAAAAGAGCGTCGCCACCCTGCATGCCTTGAAACGCCTGGGTTTGCAGATCTCGGTGGACGACTTTGGCACCGGTTATTCCAGTTTGTCTTATTTGCGCCGCTTCCCGGTCGATGCGCTCAAGATCGACAAGTCCTTCGTGCGCGACATCGTCCGCGACGCCGACAGCGCAGCCATCGTCAAGGCCATCATCTCGTTGGGGCATATCCTGAACCTGCGCGTCATTGCCGAGGGGGTGGAGGATGAGGAGCAGCATGCTTTCCTGAAGGAAAATGCCTGCGATGAAGTACAGGGTTATTACTTTGGCAAGCCCATGGAGGTCGCGGTATTTACCGCCTGGATGAGCGAGCAGGCGCAGGCAGGTCAGATCCTGTCATGCAAATAATTGTCCGCAGGCTGCAACAGGCTGCATCGCCGGATTTGTTTGTGCTACACTCCGCGCAGTACATTTTTAAGCCTTGCGCCCCACCGCCGCAGCCTGTGCGGCCAATAACGGAACCATGACGCAAGGCCGGTAGTTGAAAAGGTGCAGATCGGCCGTCCGCAACCCCGCGACAAGACGGCTTTGCGAAAGCGCGCTACCTCCGCGACGCCGATTTGCCCGGGTCTTAGATTCCAGCTCATTCAATCTCCAAATACCGGAAGGCAGCGCCGCTGCATCCAGCATTGCGCCAACACTGCGCCAGACTTGCCGTACCTGGCTTGTCCGAGGTGCAGTCGTCGCAGGCATGCCGGGCTGGAGCCAAGCTGCAAGCCGAACTTTTGTTAACAACAAGACGCACAAGAGTGGTACATGAATATTGCTGAGGCCAAGAAAGTCCTCGAAACTGCATTGCTGTGCACGCATGAGCCCCTGTCGATCAATGATCTGAAGAAGCTGTACGTCGATCCCGAGAGCGAGGAGAGCAGCGACATCAATGCCGAGATGATCCGGCAGATGCTCGACGAACTGCGCACCGAATGGGCCGACAAGGGCGTGGAAGTGGTCAGCCTCTCGACTGGCTGGCGCTTCCAGAGCCGCAAGGAAATGAAGGTCTACCTGGAGCGCCTCAACCCCGAGAAGCCGCCCAGGTACACCCGGGCCACGCTGGAAACCCTGGCCATCATTGCCTACCGCCAGCCGGTGACGCGCGGCGACATTGAAGACATCCGGGGCGTGGCGGTCAATTCGCAGACCATCAAGATGCTGGAAGAGCGGGGCTGGATCGAATCGATCGGCCACCGCGACGTGCCGGGACGGCCGGCCCTGTTCGCCACTACCCGCAAGTTCCTGGATGACCTGGGCCTGAGCGCGCTGGAAGAATTGCCGTCGCTGCACCAGGTCAGCGGCGAAGCGGCAGCCCAGGGCGCACTGCTGGAGCTGCAGGCGCTGGAAAGCGGCGTGGCCGCGCTGGCAGAGCAAGAGCAGGAGCAGGTTGCCGATGAGCAGTCCGTAGAGGACGATCAGTCAGCCCAGGCGCCCCAGATCGATGCGGAACTGCAAGACAGCGCCGCGACCCAGGCGACTGAATCGACAGAGGCGACTCCATCGCCTGAAACCGTTGACCAAGCCGCCGCCGAAGTGAGCACGGCAGAGCAAGAAGTCGCCGGGCAAGCCGAAGCAGCGGACGTCCAAGGGGATGAGGACGTCGCCGCAGCAGCAGCCAGCGATGCAGACGATTCTGCGCAAACGCATGAACCATTTGAGCAAGACCTTGCCGTAACAGGCACAGACGCCATCGAAGCCGCCGATGCAGAAGCGACAGGCGAGCATAACGACACCACCGAGCGGGCCGAAGAGCGGGAAGACGACGCACGTCCGCCACATCAAGATTCGAAGAATGAAGCCAACTAGTTCCAAAGACGACACCCAGGTCGAACTTGCTGCGGCCGACGCCGCTGCCGCCGATAAGCCGGTGAAAAAGCGCACCCGCAAGACTGCGGCCAGCGCCGATGCGCCTGCTGCTGCGCCCGCAGCGGCCGAAGCGGCCGATACCGCTGCACCTGCTCCCAAGAAGCGCGCCGTGCGCGCCAAGAAGCCGGCGGCCGACGAAACGGCGGTAGTGGCCGAGGCGGCTGCAGCTCCGGCGCCGGAGAAAAAGCCGCGCGCCACCAAGCCCCGCACCAAGAAGGCTGAAGAGCCGCAAGTGGCCGAGGCTGCCGCGCCTGCGCAAATGAGCCTGGACATGGATGCACCGGCCAAGGCCAAGCCGGCCAAGACCACCAAGCCGCGTGGCAAGGCCAAGCCGGTCGAGGCCGAGCAGATCGCTGCCCCGGCGCCGGCCGAGTTGCCCAAGGTGATCGTCACGGTCGGTGACGAAGTGGTGGCGCCGCCGGTGCTGCTGGACGCGCCCGCCGACCCCAATCGCAACAAGCCTGCCCGCCGTGGCGTGCGCGGTCCGCGTGCACTGCGCAACAACCGTGCCGCGCAACGCGCTGCCGCCAGCGCCGAGGGTGGCGTTCCCGGCAAGGCCGATAACGGCGCCGCACCCGAACAACAGCCGCGCGGCCAGTTTGGCAAGGGCCACGGCCAGGGCGGCCAGAATGCTCTGAACGGCCAGGGTCAGCAGGGCAAGAAGAATTTCGACAAGAACGGCAAGAAGCCCAAGGCGCCGCAACTGGGCCTGCGCGCCGCCGAGCCGGTGGACGACATCTTCTCCTACGTCACCTCCGAAGCCTATGACCGCGACGAAAACCCCAAGGGTGGCGCGCGTCAACCGCATCAGATGCGCGGCAAGAATGGTCGTCGCGACCTGACCGCCGAGGACGATGCTCCCAAACTGCACAAGGTGCTGGCTGACGCTGGTCTGGGTTCGCGCCGCGACATGGAAGAACTGATCGTGGCCGGCCGCGTGTCGGTCAATGGCGAGCCCGCCCACATCGGTCAGCGCATCCTGCCCACCGACGCCGTGCGCATCAACGGCAAGCTGATCCAGCGCAAGGTGAGCAAGCGCCCGCCGCGCGTGCTGGTCTATCACAAGCCTGCCGGCGAGATCGTCAGCCATGCCGATCCGGAAGGCCGCAATTCCGTCTTCGACCGCCTGCCGACCATGAAGGCCGGCAAGTGGCTGGCCGTGGGCCGCCTGGATTACAACACCGAAGGCCTGCTGCTGTTTACCACCTCCGGTGACCTGGCCAACCGCCTGATGCACCCGCGCTACAACATCGAGCGCGAATATGCCGTGCGCACGCTGGGCGAGCTGGAAGAAGGCATGCGCCAGAAGCTGTTGTCCGGCGTGGAGCTCGATGACGGCCCGGCGCAGTTCTCGCGTATCGCCGATGGCGGTGGTGAGGGTGTCAACAAGTGGTACCGCGTGACCATCGGCGAAGGCCGTAATCGCGAAGTGCGCCGCATGTTCGAGGCCGTCGGCCTGACCGTCTCGCGCCTGATCCGTACGCGCTACGGCGCCATGACCCTGCCGCAGACCCTGCGTCGCGGTCGCTGGGAAGAGCTGGAAGAAAACGCCGTGCGCAACCTGATGGCGGCCTGTGGCCTGGAAAAGCAGGCCGGCGAAGGCAAGTCCGGCAACGGCGGCCATGCTGGCAAGGCGCAGGGCCAGGCACAGGGCAACGGCAATGGTCCGCGCGGCAATGGTATGCAGAACAAGGGGCCGCAAAAGGGCCGTGGCGGCAATTACGGCAACCAGGGCGGCAACTACGGTAATCAAGGCGGCAACTATGGCAACCAGGGTGGTGGCTATGGTGGCGGCAACAAGGGCGGCCAGCCCAAGAGCCGCCAGCCCGATCCGCTGCAGACCGCGCTGGGATTCCCCGATGCCGGCCAGCGTCGCAACAACCGTCCGCAACGCGGCGGCAACAGCGCGCCCAACTTCATGCTCGGTGGTTTGCCGGGCATGAATCGCCGTCGCGGCGGCCGCTGAGTCTGCGGGACTGCGTTTGCCTGCACATTTCCGGCAGGCAAGTGTGGACCTGTTGCTTGCGCATGATTGGGGGGAGAGCCCACGTCGATGACGTTTTTTATGAACGTTTTTGACGTTTCGGGCTCATTCCGGAATTGCTGCCGATACCTGAATCGGTTATAATGTGTTAGTTAAACGCAACCTGCCGCGAATCGCATATGTGATAAATCATTGATAGATCCGCCTGCGCCATGAACGATGGAAGTACGGTGGTTCGCGTGATGTGTGATCTCGCGTTGCGTGAGATAACAAAAGATGGGCAGATGCCCATTTTTTTTTTGCTGATCAATTTTAGATGTCTGCTTGCCCCTGCTGGCAAACCGGCATCCTGATGGAGAAATAGTCTTGCAATTGCTGGAGCTGATCGAATCCACCCTCGCGGGCCTGGGCTACGAACTGGTCGAGTTCGAGAAGGCGCCGCGCGGTCTGGTGCGTGTCTTCATCGATTTCCCGTTCGACCCTGAAGCAGAAGAAGCGCGTTCGATCACCGTCGAGGATTGCGAGAAGGCGACGCATCAGTTGCTGCACGTCTTCACCGTTGAAAACGTGCTCTATGAACGTCTGGAAGTCTCCTCGCCCGGGCTGGACCGCCCCCTGAAGAAGTTCATTGACTTCGTGCGTTTCGTAGATTGCGAAGCCGTCGTCAAGTTGCGCGTGCCGCTGCCCGGTACGTCCAATCGCAAGACCTATGAAGGCGTGCTGCGCGAACCGGAAGGCGAGGAACTGGTATTGGAATTTGAAGCAAACGATGGGTCGGCTGCCGTGTTGAATTTCACGCTGGCCGATGTGGATAAGGCACACCTGGTGCCGCAGGTCGATTTTAGGAGTCGCAAAGGATGAGTCGCGAAATTTTGTTGTTGGTCGATGCGCTGGCGCGCGAAAAGAACGTCGATAAGGAAGTCGTCTTCGGCGCCCTGGAGCATGCGCTCGCGCAGGCTACCAAGAAGCGCTATGAAGGCGAGGTCGACATTCGCGTCTCGATCGACCGTGAAAGCGGCGAATTCGAATCCTTCCGCCGCTGGCACGTGGTGCCCGACGAAGCCGGCCTGCAACTGCCCGACCAGGAAGTGCTGCTGTTCGAAGCCAAGGAACAGTTCCCCGATATCGAAGTCGATGAGTACATCGAAGATCCGATCGAATCCGTCGAGTTCGGCCGCCGTTTCGCCCAGGACACCAAGCAGGTCGTCCTGCAGCGCATCCGCGACGCCGAGCGCGAGCAGATCCTGGCGGACTTCCTGGCCCGTGGCGACGCCCTGGTGACCGGCACCATCAAGCGCATGGAGCGCGGTGACGCCATCATCGAATCCGGCAAGATCGAAGCCCGCCTGCCGCGCGACCAGATGATCCCCAAGGAAAACCTGCGCATCGGCGACCGCGTCCGTGCCTACATCCTGCGCGTGGACCGTAGCGCCCGTGGCCCCCAGGTGATCCTGTCGCGCACCGCGCCGGAATTCATCATGAAGCTGTTCGAGCTGGAAGTGCCGGAAATCGAACAAGGCTCGCTGGAAATCAAGTCGGCTGCCCGTGACCCGGGCGTGCGCGCCAAGATCGCCGTCTACACCGCCGACAAGCGCATCGACCCCATCGGTACCTGCGTGGGCATGCGCGGTTCGCGCGTGCAGGCCGTCACCGGTGAGCTGGGCGGCGAGCGCGTGGACATCGTGCTGTGGTCGGAAGACCCGGCGCAGTTCGTCATCGGCGCGCTGGCCCCGGCCAACGTCACCTCGATCGTGGTCGATGAAGAAAAGCATGCCATGGATGTGGTGGTGGATGAAGAGAACCTCGCCATCGCCATCGGCCGCGGCGGCCAGAACGTGCGTCTGGCAGCCGAGCTGACCCGCTGGCAGATCAATATCATGACGGCCGAGGAATCGGCCGACAAGTCGGCGGCCGAGACCGCGCTGATCCGTACGCTGTTCATGGAAAAGCTCGATGTTGACCAGGAAGTGGCCGACATCCTGGTCGAGGAAGGTTTCTCGACCCTGGAAGAAATCGCCTACGTGCCGATCACCGAAATGCTGGAGATCGAATCGTTCGACGAAGAGACCGTCAATGAGCTGCGCAACCGCGCCCGCGACGCCCTGGTGACCGAAGCGATCGCCTCCGAAGAAGGCCTGGAAGGCATGGAAGAGGAACTGATCAACTTCGAAGGCCTGGACCGTGTGCTGGCCGGCAAGCTGGGCCTGGCAGGCGTGAAGACGCTGCCGGCCTTCGCCGGCCTGGCTTATGACGAATTCGGCGCGATCCTGGCCCTGCCTTCCGAGCGCGCGCGCCAACTGATTGAAAATGCATTTGAAGATGTGACCGACGATGAAATGAAGCTCATCGATTCCAAATACGATGAGCGCGCCAAGGCCCTGCAGGCCAAGGCATGGAGCGCAGTCGAAGGCCGCTGAGAAGCGGAGCGTCTCCACATCATCTGCCGAGCCACATAGAAAAGAGGACTGAATGGCGAGTAACAACGTTGCCCAATTTGCCACCGAGCTTAAGATGCCTGCTGACCTGCTGCTGACCCAGCTGCGTTCGGCCGGTGTCGAGAAGAGCTCTGCATCCGACTCCCTGTCGAAGGAAGACAAGGACCGCCTGCTTGAACACCTGCGCCGTTCGCGCGGAGCCGCGCCGGAAGGCGAGAAGAAGAAGATCACGCTGACCCGCAAGGAAACCACCGAGATCAAGCAGGCCGATGCAACCGGCAAATCGCGCACGATCCAGGTGGAAGTGCGCAAGAAGCGCACCTTCATCAAGCGTGACGAGCCCGGTGCCGATGAGTCCGCAGCGCGTGCTGCGGCCCCTCAGCGCGACCCGGCCGTCGAAGCGCAGGAACGTGAGCAGGAAGAGGCTCGCCGTCAGGCTGAACTGAAGGCCCAGCAAGAACGTCTGGCGCAACTGGAGGCCGAACGCGCCGCCCAGGCCAAGGCTGCCGAGCTGGAACAGCAACGCGCCCGCGAAGAAGCGGAAGCCGAAGCCAAGCGCCAGGCGGCTGAAGCCGCCGCTGCGGCGGCCGAAGCCGAGAAGGCCAAGGCGGCGGCTGCGAGCTCGAAGGCTCCTGCTGCGGCTGCTGCGGCCCAGGCACCTGCCGTCGATCCGGCTGTGGAAGAAAAGAAGCGCGCTGCTGCTGAAGAAGCGAAGAAAAAGGCAGAAGCTGCCGCCAAGGAAGCCGCTGACCGCGCTGCTGCCGCCGACCGTGCCCGCAAGGCCGTGGAAGACGAAGTGGCCCAGATCAAGGCCATGATGAATGCGCCGCGTCGCGTCATCAAGGCACCGGAACCTGCACCGGCCCCGGCCAAGACCTCGGAAGGCACGCTGCACAAGCCGGCCACCGCGGCCAAGCCGGGTGAGAAGAAGGATGACAAGAAGCCCGCCGTGGCCGCAGACAAGAAGTCGATCAAGTCGGCCAATGTCTCCTCCACCTGGCAGGATGATGCCAAGAAGCGTGGTGCCGGCGGCATGAAGTCGCGTGGCGCCACCGGTGGTGGTGGCCGTGATGGCTGGCGTGCCGGCCCCAAGGGCCGTCGTCACTCGCATGGCGATGACCAGCGTGAAAGCAACTTCCAGGTGCCCACCGAAGCCGTCGTGCACGATGTCTACGTGCCCGAAACCATCACCGTGGCCGAAGTGGCCCACAAGATGGCGGTCAAGGCCTCCGAAGTCATCAAGCACCTGATGAAGCTGGGCCAGATGGTCACCATCAACCAGGTGCTGGACCAGGAAACCGCGATGATCGTGGTGGAAGAAATGGGTCACCGCGCCCACGCCGCCAAGCTGGACGATCCCGAAGCCCTGCTGGTCGAAGGCGAAGAGCACGGCGACGCAGAAGCGCTGCCGCGCGCACCGGTGGTTACCGTCATGGGTCACGTCGACCACGGCAAGACCTCGCTGCTGGACTACATCCGTCGCACCAAGGTGGCTTCGGGTGAAGCTGGCGGCATTACCCAGCACATCGGCGCCTACCACGTGGAAACCCCGCGCGGCATGATCACCTTCCTGGATACCCCGGGCCACGAGGCGTTCACCGCCATGCGTGCCCGCGGTGCCAAGGCAACCGACATCGTGATTCTGGTGGTGGCCGCCGACGACGGCGTCATGCCCCAGACCAAGGAAGCGATTGCCCACGCCAAGGCCGGCGGTGTACCGCTGGTGGTGGCCATCAACAAGATCGACAAGCCGGGCGCCAACCCCGACCGCGTCAAGCAGGAACTGATCGCCGAAGAAGTGGTGCCGGAAGAATACGGTGGCGATGCCCCGTTCATCGCCGTCTCCGCCAAGACCGGCGAAGGCATCGACTCGCTGCTGGAAAACGTCCTGCTGCAAGCCGAAGTGCTGGAACTGAAGGCCCCGGTCGAAGTGCCGGCCCGTGGCCTGGTGATCGAAGCCAAGCTGGACAAGGGCCGCGGCCCGGTGGCAACGATCCTGGTGCAGTCCGGTACCCTGAAGCGCGGCGACGTCGTGCTGGCCGGTTCGGCCTACGGTCGTGTGCGTGCGATGCTGGACGAAAACGGCAAGAACATCGCCGAGGCAGGCCCGTCCCTGCCGGTGGAAATCCAGGGCCTGACCGAAGTGCCCTCCGCCGGTGAAGAAGTGGTGGTCATGACCGACGAGCGCAAGGCGCGCGAAATCGGCCTGTTCCGCCAGGGCAAGTTCCGCGACGTGAAGCTGGCCAAGCAGCAGGCCGCCAAGCTGGAAAACATGTTCGACCAGATGACCGAAGGCGAGGTCAAGAACCTGCCGATGATCATCAAGACCGACGTGCAAGGTTCCCAGGAAGCGCTGGTGCAGTCGCTGCAGAAGCTGTCGACCAACGAAGTCCGCGTCCAGGTGGTGCATGCCGCCGTGGGTGGCATCAGCGAAAACGACGTCAACCTGGCGGTCGCTTCGAAGGCCGTCATCATCGGCTTCAACACCCGTGCCGATGCGTCGGCTCGCAAGCTGGCCGAAGCCTCGGGCGTGGACATCCGCTACTACAACATCATCTATGATGCGGTGGACGAGGTGAAGGCCGCGATGTCGGGCATGCTGTCCCCGGAAAAGCGCGAACAGGCGCTGGGCCTGGTGGAAATCCGCCAGGTGTTCGTGGTCAGCAAGGTTGGCTCGATCGCCGGTTGCTACGTGCTCGAAGGCCTGGTCAAGCGTGGCTCGCAAGTACGCCTGCTGCGCAACAACGTGGTGGTGTGGACCGGCGAACTGGACTCGCTCAAGCGCTTCAAGGACGACGTCAAGGAAGTCAAGTCGGGCTTCGAGTGCGGTCTGTCGCTCAAGGGCTACAACGACATCGAAGTGGGCGATCAGCTCGAAATCTTCGAAGTCCAGGAAGTCGCCCGTACCCTGTAATGCAATACGCCGGCGTATCGTTCGCGATGCGCCGGCTTCACTGGCAAGATCCGTCGCAGCAACGCGGGAATCCTCCCGCCACGCCATCGGCGGATTGTTTTTTTAAAGCATGGCAAAACACAGCAAATCCATTCCCGGACGCGGCTTGCGCGTCGCCGACCAGATCCAGCGCGACCTGTCGGAATTGATCGCCTTCGAGCTGAAGGATCCGCGGGTGGGCATGATCACCATTACCGAAGTGCAGGTCACCCCGGACTACGCGCACGCCAAGGTCTTCTTCACCACGCTGGTGGACAACCCGGACGCGATCAAGAACACCCTGGCCGGCCTGCGCAAGGCGGGCGGTTACCTGCGCACCCAGCTGGGCCGCAGGCTGACCATCCACACCCTGCCGGAACTGCATTTCGTGCACGACAACTCGACGGCACGCGGCATTGAAATGTCGCGCCTGATTGACGAAGCCAACGCTACCCGCGCCAAGGATTCGGACGACGAGGCTTGACGCCCGGCCGCGCTATGCGGGCGGCGCTGGCTGCGTGCGCAGTCTTGCGGTTTTCTTCATTTTCTTCACACCGGTCTGCATCTTCCTTCATCGGAGCGTGAGGCCGTTCTTGCATTTCATGGCCGACGATACGACGGCGGACACCATGTCCGCTCCTCCTGATACTCCGCAGCCGCGCGCCAAGCGCGGCCAGCAGGCCCGCACGCCGCGTCCCCCGCGCGTGCCGGTGCATGGCGTGCTGTTGCTGGACAAGCCGGTCGGCTTGTCGTCCAACGACGCCCTGATCCGTGCCAAGCGCATGCTCAATGCGCCCAAGGCGGGCCATACCGGCACGCTGGACCCGTTTGCCACCGGCTTGTTGCCGCTGTGCTTCGGCGAAGCCACCAAGTTCTCGCAGGACTTGCTGGAAGCCGACAAGACCTACGAGGCAGTAGTCCACCTGGGCGTGCGCACCGATACCGGCGACACCGAAGGGCAGGTCATCAGCGAGCGCGCCGTCGAGGTCAGCATGGAGCAGATCGAAGCGGCCATGGCGCAATTCCGTGGCCCCATCAGCCAGGTGCCGCCCATGCACTCGGCCTTGAAGCGCGACGGCAAGCCCTTGTACGAATATGCGCGCGCCGGCATCACGCTGGAACGCGAAGCCCGCGACGTCACCATCCACGCGCTGGAACTGCTGGATTACCAGGCGCCGATGCTGCGCATTCGCGTCACCTGCAGCAAAGGCACCTACATCCGCGTGCTCGGTGAAGATATCGGCGAGGTGCTGGGCTGCGGTGCGCACCTCAATGCGCTGCGCCGTATTGGCGTGGGTCCGCTTACCCTGGACGGGGCAGTCACGCTGGAGGCCTTTGACGCCGCCGGTGAGCTCGACGCCCGCAAGGCCTTGCTGTTGCCGGTGGACGGACTGCTGCGCAGCTTCCCAGCGGTGCAACTGAGCGATGAGCTGGCGCGCCGCTTCCTGCACGGCCAGCGCTTGCCGCTGGGCAAGGAAGGCGTGGCTGTGCCGCAGCAGCCTGGCCGCGTACGCGTCTACCGCAGTTCCGATGCCGCCTTGCTGGGCACCGGACTGTTGCAGGAATACGCCATCCTGGCCCCCGAACGGCTGGTGTCCACCGCCTGAGGACAGATGGCGTCGAAGCGGCTTGCAGTGCGACTTCCGGGGCCGCCCCGAAGCAGCGGCAAGCCGTTGATAACACAGGTTTTTCCAAAGTTCATGCGTCGCAACATGCTATAATGCGCGCCTCCCGAGAATCGGCATTCCCAACCACATTCACCATGTCAAACAATATCCGCGCAATTCGCAACATCGCCATCATCGCCCACGTTGACCACGGCAAGACCACCCTGGTGGACCAGCTGCTGCGCCAGTCCGGCACCTTCCGCGACAACCAGCAAGTGGACAACCGCGTGATGGACTCCAACGACATCGAAAAGGAACGCGGCATCACCATCCTGTCGAAGAACTGCGCGGTGGAATACAAGGGCACCCACATCAACATCGTCGACACCCCAGGCCACGCCGACTTCGGCGGTGAAGTCGAGCGCGTGCTGTCGATGGTGGACTCGGTGCTGCTGCTGGTGGATGCCCAGGAAGGCCCGATGCCGCAGACCCGCTTCGTGACCCGCAAGGCGCTGGCCCTGGGCCTGAAGCCCATCGTCGTCCTGAACAAGATCGACCGTCCGGGCGCACGCGCCGAGTGGGCCATCAACGCCACCTTCGAACTGTTCGACAAGCTGGGCGCGACCGAAGAGCAGTTGGACTTCCCCGTGATCTACGCCTCGGGCCTGAACGGCTACGCCAGCCTGGATCCGGAAGCGCGCGACGGCAACATGGAGCCGCTGTTCGACGCCATCCTGAAGTACGTCCCGGCCCGCAAGGATGACCCGGACGCACCGCTGCAACTGCAGATCACCTCGCTGGAATACTCTTCCTACGTCGGCAAGATCGGCGTGGGCCGCATCCTGGCCGGCCGCGTCAAGGGCGGTCAGGACGTGGTGTGGATGAATGGTCCGGAAGACAAGCCGACCAAGGCCCGCATCAATCAGGTGCTGACCTTCAAGGGCCTGGAACGCGTGCTGGTCGATGAAGCCCTGGCTGGCGACATCGTGCTGATCAACGGTATCGAGGAAATCGGCATCGGCTCCACCATCTGTTCCCCGGACGCGCCCAACGGCCTGCCGATGCTGAAGGTGGATGAGCCGACCCTGACCATGAACTTCATGGTCAACACCTCGCCGCTGGCTGGCCGCGAAGGCAAGTTCGTCACCACCCGCCAGATCCGCGACCGCCTGGAAAAGGAACTGAAGTCCAACATGGCGCTGCGCGTGGTGCAGGCCGAGAACGACGACTCGACCTATGAAGTGTCGGGCCGTGGTGAATTGCACCTGACCATCCTGATCGAAAACATGCGCCGTGAAGGCTTCGAGCTGGCCGTCTCGCGTCCGCGCGTGGTGTTCCGCATGGTCAACGGCGTGCGCGAAGAGCCGTACGAGAACCTGACCGTCGACGTCGAAGAAACCCACCAGGGCGGCGTCATGGAAGAACTGGGCCGCCGCCGTGGCGACCTGCAGAACATGGAACCGGACGGCAAGGGCCGTGTGCGCCTGGAATACCACATCCCGGCCCGTGGCCTGATCGGCTTCCAGGGTGAATTCATGACCCTGACCCGCGGCACCGGCCTGATGAGCCACGTCTTCGACGACTACAAGCCGGTCGATACCACCAAGGGCGAACTGGCCGGCCGTCGCAACGGCGTGCTGATCTCCCAGGACGACGGCGCCGCCGTGGCCTACGCACTGTGGAAGCTGCAGGATCGCGGCCGCATGTTCGTCAGCCACAACGACCCGGTGTACGAAGGCATGATCATCGGCATCCACTCGCGCGACAACGACCTGGTGGTCAACCCGATCAAGGGCAAGCAGCTGACCAACGTGCGCGCTTCCGGTACCGACGAAGCGGTGCGCCTGGTGCCGCCGATCGAACTGTCGCTGGAATACGCAGTGGAATTCATTGAGGACGACGAGCTGGTCGAAGTCACCCCGAAGAGCATCCGCCTGCGCAAGCGTCACCTGAAGGAACATGAGCGCAAGAAGGCCTCGCGCGAAGAATCCGTTTGATTCGGTAGCAGGGAAGGGCAGTCCGTGGATGGACTGCCTGCAGTGGGGAGCGGGAAGTGGCAGGCGGGACTGGCTGTGATATCTGATTTGTGAATAACTGATATCAGCATAAAAAAGCAGACAGCCATGATGCACTGCCATATAGTTACACCTGTCTCCTCCAATTTCCTCCTAAAGAATTGGATTCAAGCCCGCAACTTCGGTTGTGGGCTTTTTTTTGCCGTTCTCCGGCAAGCCAGCGCGCTCCCGCCTGAGCGCCTGCCAGGCAGGTGGGACCTGGATCTCTTTGTTGCTTTTCATCTCTGCATGAGATGAACGTTTGTCCAAAATAGTTTGTGTTGCGCTGTTTTTGTGCATTGCGAAATGACGGCTGCCGGATTGTGGTGCAGAATCGAGTCCGCTGTACGAAAAATCCTATCTCGAAGAGGATAGAGGGGACACCAGCCCGCAACGCGCAAGCCTTGCGGGCTTTCTATTGTGCGCCCAGCATGGGCGCACTCCTGCGGGTGCAAGTCCCGCCATGAGCTGGTCACAGTGAATGAAGTGAAGCGCAACTGCATGAGGGCGACCAAGTGTGGGAAGGAAGCGTGGAGCGTAAATCGCGAGCCGATGAACAAGAATCGCATAGAAGGCGCTGCCGAGCAGGGCGAGCGGGCAAAGAACCGCGAAGCTCTTGTGACCAAGGCGAAGCGGCGTAAATGCGGCGGTTGTGCGATGAAGGAGTGCGTTCTTACCTGGGGAGACCTCGCCTCACGCCTGAAAGGGCGACGGTGTGAAACCGGAGCGAGGAGTCAGCAGAGGCCATAGTAGCCGCCATTTGGGGGTGAAGGGCCGAACGAGTAGGAGGACCGAAGGCCATGTTGCTCGGAGGTGCATTGCATCAGAAGCCTGCGCAAGCAGGGCGCGACGCGGTAAGGCGAGGTGAAGCCACGCCCGAAGGGTTGCGTGATGAAGCACAGACGGCGCATCAAGACACCGGAGGTCCGGGGCGAGCAGGCCTGCTGGAGCAGGTGCTCGCCAGAGCCAATCTGGTGAAGGCGTGGAAGCGCGTCAAAGCCAATGGCGGCAGTGCCGGGGTGGATGGGAAGTCGATCACTGAGACGGCGCAAGACCTCAAAACGCAATGGCCTAGGATACGGGAAGCGTTGCTGGATGGCAGTTACCGGCCGGAGCCGGTCAGACGAGTCCAAATCCCGAAACCTGAAGGTGGCCTGCGTGAATTGGGGATCCCGGCGGTCAGGGACAGGCTGATCCAACAAGCTCTGTTGCAAGTATTGCAGCCCATGATTGATCCGAGCTTCTCGGAACACAGTTACGGCTTTCGTCCGGGACGGCGGGCACGGGATGCGGTGCTGAAGGCACAGCAGCATGTGCAGGCTGGCTACCGGGTGGTGGTCGATGTGGATCTGGAGAAATTCTTTGATCGGGTCAACCACGACATACTGATGGAAAGGCTATCGAGGTGGATTGCGGACAAGGCCGTACTGCGGCTGGTACGTCGCTACCTGGAGGCTGGGATCATGGATGGCGGGGTGGTCAGCGAACGCTACGAAGGTACGCCGCAAGGCGGGCCGCTGTCGCCGCTGCTGGCCAATGTGGTGCTGGATGAGGTGGATCGAGCATTGGAGAGACGGGGACACCGCTTCGTGCGCTATGCCGACGACTGCAACGTGTATGTACGCAGTTTGAGCGCGGGTGTACGGGTGCTGGAAGGCCTGCGCAAGCTCTATGGGCGACTCCACCTGAAGGTCAACGAAGCCAAGACAGCGGTGGCGCGTGCGACTGGCCGCAAGTTCCTGGGATATGCCCTATGGCAAGGCCGGGACGGACAGATCAAATGCGCGGTGGCGGGCAAGGCGATGAAGACCTTCAAACAGCGTATCCGGGAGTTGACGCGTCGCACGTGCGGGCGCAGCCTGTCGGAGGTAGCGGAACGGCTGCGGACCTATATGCCGGGTTGGAAGGCATACTTCCAGCTGGCGCAGACGCCACGGGTGTTCCGTGAACTCGACGAGTGGATCAGGCACCGGCTACGCGCCTTGCAACTCAAGCACTGGCGTCGAGGGCCTACGATATACCGGAAATTGCGGGCGCTGGGCGCCTCGGAGGCGGACGCCGCCAAGGTGGCGGCCAATAGCTGTCGATGGTGGCGCAACAGCTACCATCGACTGAACCGAGCCATGCCCATCGCTTACTTCGACCGGCTCGGGGTGCCTCGGCTCTGTTGACCTCAACGACTCGAACCGCCCGGTGCGGACCCGCACGCCGGGTGGTGTGGGAGGGGATCGGCCAGGTTCTGGCTGCCCCTATCCCGATTGCCGCCACGGCTTGCGCCCGAACGCTTGCCCGTCTGCCTCGCAGCGCAGACCGTTGTGCCTGGCTCGCCCGCAGGCAACCAAGAACCTTGAATGAAGCATTTCGTCAGCTTATGAAGAAAGCCTTGCCTCCGCGCACGCTGTCTGTTGCGCCCATGATGGACTGGACCGACCGCCACTGCCGCGTCTTCCATCGCCAGATCACGCGCCACACCTGGCTCTACACCGAGATGGTCACCACCGGTGCGCTGCTGCATGGCGATGTACCGCGCCACCTGGATTTCGACGAGCAGGAGCATCCGGTCGCCCTGCAACTGGGCGGCAGCGAGCCCGCTGACCTGGCGCACAGCGCCAGGCTGGGCGAGCAGTGGGGCTATGACGAGATCAACCTGAACTGCGGCTGCCCCTCCGAGCGGGTCCAGAAGGGGGCCTTCGGTGCCTGCCTGATGGGCGAGCCCACGCTGGTGGCCGATTGCGTCAAGGCCATGCGCGATGCGGTCTCCATCGACGTGACCGTGAAACACCGTATCGGCATCGATGAGGTGGAGTCCTATGATTTCGTGCGCGATTTCGTCGGCCAGATCGCCGAGGCCGGCTGCAAGACCTTCATCGTGCATGCCCGCAATGCCATCCTCAAGGGCCTGAGCCCCAAGGAAAACCGCGAAATCCCGCCGCTGAAGTACCACTATGCCTACCAGTTGAAGAAGGATTTCCCTTCATTGGAAATCCTCATCAACGGCGGCATCAAGACCGTGCCGGAGATCGATGAGCACCTCAAGCATGTGGATGGCGTCATGCTGGGTCGCGAGGCCTATCACAACCCCTACCTGATGGCCGGCTTCGATGCCCGCTATTACGGTGCTCTCGACGGCGGCCTTCAACCCAGCCGGGCCGAGGTGATCGAGGCGATGTTGCCTTATATCAAACGCCAGCTGGAGTTGCATGGCGACAATGGCCGGGGCCTGCGCTTGAACAGCATCACCCGGCACATGCTGGGGCTCATGGCCGGCATGCCGGGTGCGCGCGCGTTCCGCCAGACCTTGTCGGATTCCAAGCGGCTGGCGCTGGGCGACCCGGCGTTGCTGCTGCAGGCGCTGCAACGTACCCAGGCTGCACAGGCAGCGTAATTGGTGCAATTGGCCAGCGGAGCAGGCCCGCAATCCTTTAGAATAGCGGGTTCCAATAGGGAAAAGAGCGTGAACATGCCACTTGCAACAACCGAAGAAATCGTCGCCGAACTCCGTGCCGGCCGCATGGTGATCCTGGTCGATGAAGAAGACCGCGAAAACGAGGGGGACCTGGTCCTGGCCACCGACTTCGTCACGCCCGAAGCCATCAATTTCATGGTCACGCACGCGCGCGGCCTGGTCTGCCTGACGCTGACCGAAGAACACGTGGACCAGCTCGACCTGCCGCTGATGGCCACCCGCAACGGCACGGCCTATGGCACCAACTTCACCGTCTCCATCGAGGCCGCTGAGGGCGTGACCACCGGCATCTCCGCCGCCGACCGCGCCCGTACCATCCAGGTGGCCGCCTCCAAGGGGGCCAAGCCTTCCGATCTGGTGCAGCCGGGCCACATCTTCCCGCTGCGCGCGCAGAAGGGCGGGGTGCTCATGCGCGCCGGCCACACCGAAGCCGGTTGCGACCTGACCGCCATGGCCGGCCTCACGCCTGCGTCGGTGATCTGCGAGATCCTGAAGGAAGACGGCACCATGGCACGTCTGCCGGACCTGCTGGAGTTTGCCGAGAAGCACAAGCTCAAGATCGGCACCATCGCCGACCTGATCCATTACCGCAGCCGTAACGAAAGCATCATCGAACGCGTGGCCGAGCGCGAGATGCAAACCGCCCACGGCAGCTTCAAGGCCATCGCCTATCGCGATACGCCCTCCGGCGGCGCGCACCTGGCGCTGGTGCGCGGCGACATCCAGCCCGGCCGTGAAACCCTGGTGCGGGTACACCAGCCGGTGTCCATCCTGGACCTGCTGGACGCCGGCGTGACCACCCATTCCTGGAACCTGGCCGCCGCCATGAAGGCCGTGCAGGAAGCCGAGTCCGGCGTGATCGTGCTGCTCAATTGCGAGGAGTCGGCCCAGCAGATGTTCGACCAGTTCGGCGCCCTGAACAAGGTCGGCACGCCCGATGCCGCCAAGCCCAGCCGCGCGGAGCGCATGGACCTGCGCACCTACGGCATCGGCGCCCAGATCCTCAAGGATCTCGGCGTGTGCAAGATGAAGCTCCTGGCCAGCCCGCGCAAGATGCCGTCGATGACCGGCTTCCAGCTGGAAGTGACCGGTTACCAGGCCCGTGAAGGCGCATGAGCGCTACAGCAAGAGATCAAGCAATTACGCAAGTCAACCTATCGAGAAGGAACAGCCATGACCATCGGAACCTATGACCCAGACTTCAATGGCGAGAGCTTGCGCATCGGCATCGTGCAGGCGCGCTTCAATGAAGACGTCTGCCACGGTCTGCTGGCCGCCTGCCTGGCCGAGCTCAAGCACCTGGGCGTGTCCGACGAAGACATCCTGCACGTGACCGTACCGGGCGCGCTGGAAATCCCGCTGGCCCTGCAGAAGATGGCTGAGACCGAACAGTTCGACGCCCTCATCGCGCTGGGTGCGGTCATCCGTGGCGAGACCTATCACTTCGAGCTGGTCTCCAACGAATCCGGCGCAGGCATCACCCGCATCGGCCTGGACTTTGGTGTACCCATCGCCAATGCCGTGCTGACCACCGAGAACGACGAGCAGGCCGAAGCCCGCATGGCCGAGAAGGGCGCTGACGCAGCCCGCGTGGCCGTGGAAATGGCCAACCTGGCCATCGTCCTGGAAGAACTCGGCCAGGTCACCGAAGAAGAGTAAGCCCCTTTGCGCTGCGTCCGGATGTCTGCTTCCGGACGCCGCCCGTTGCGGCCCGGGGCCGCAACGCGTAGTCATCAGTATCTGTCATAGTCATTCAAGGCTCCGGCCGCATTCATCATGTCGAACAAAACTCAACACGCCAATTCGAACAAGAACCGCACCCCGCGTCACCGCGCGCGCGAGTTCGCGTTGCAGGGCTTGTACCAGTGGTTGCTCAACCACGAGCACGCGGGCGCCATCGAGGCCCATATCCGCGAGGCGCACGGTTTCGACAAGGCCGACGCCGAGCATTTCGATACGCTGCTCACCGGTGCCATCCGCGATGCCGAGAAGCTGCGCGCCGGGCTGGCGCCGCTGATCGACCGTCCCATCAAGGAACTCTCGCCGGTGGAACACGCTGCCCTGCTGATCGGCGCCTACGAGCTGCAGAACCATATCGAGATTCCGTACAAGGTCGTCATCAACGAAGCCGTGGAGCTGACCAAGTCCTTTGGCGGCATCGATGGTCACAAGTATGTCAACGGCGTGCTGGACCGCTTCGCCGCACAGACCCGCGCTACCGAAGTGGAAGCGGCTGGCCGTCGCTGATCGATGCAGCCCGTCCTGCGGGACGGGCTGGCTGGTTGTTGCTGTGCCGTTGTACCGCGTTGTACCCGCGTCCCATTGTTCTCCCTGTTCTTCTCCCTGTTGTCCGGAATGAGTGCATGAACCTGAATCAACTGGCTGCACGCCTGCAGCACATCGCCCCCTTCCATGTCATGGAACTGTCCAAGAAGGCTGCCGTGCTGGAGCAGCATGGGCGTCACCTGATCCACATGGGTATCGGCGAGCCCGATTTCACCGCCCCGCCCGCGGTGGTCGAAGCGGCCACCCGCGCCATGACCGAGGGCAAGATGCAATACACCTCGGCCACCGGCCTGCCGCAATTGCGCGCGGCGATCTCGGATCACTATCGCAGTGTCTACGGCCTGGAGATCGCGCCGGAGCGCATCGTGGTCACCGCCGGCGCCTCGGCCGCCTTGTTGCTGGCCTGCGCGGCGCTGGTGGAGCGCGACAGCGAAGTGCTGATGCCGGACCCGAGCTACCCCTGCAACCGCCATTTCGTAGCGGCCTTCGAAGGCCGCGCCAAGCTCATCCCCAGCGGGCCGGAACATCGTTTCCAGCTGTCGGCGCAGATGGTGCGCGAGCATTGGGGCAGTGCCACCCGTGGCGTCCTGCTGGCCTCGCCTTCCAATCCTACCGGTACCTCCATCCTGCCCGACGAATTGCGCGCCATCGTGAGCGAAGTGCGCCAGCGTGGCGGCTTTGCCGTCGTCGATGAGATCTACCAGGGATTGTCGTATGAGGGCGCACCGTTCTCGGCGCTGTCGCTGGGCGATGACGTGGTGGTCATCAACAGCTTCTCCAAGTATTTCAACATGACCGGCTGGCGCCTGGGCTGGCTGGTGCTGCCGCCGGCGCTGGTGCCGCAGGTGGAGAAACTGGCGCAGAACCTGTTGATCTGCGCGTCCTCCATCGCCCAGCATGCGGCCGTGGCCTGCTTCACCCCGCAGACCCTGGCCCTGTATGAAGAGCGCAAGGCCGAGTTCAAGCGTCGTCGCGACTACATCGTGCCGGCGCTGGAAAGTCTGGGCTTCACCGTGCCGGTCATGCCGGATGGCGCTTTCTATGTCTATGCCGATTGCAGCGCGTTGGCCGATGATGCCGACCAGCTGAGCCTGGACATGCTCAACGAAGCGGGCGTGGTGCTGGTGCCGGGACTGGATTTCGGGCCCTTCACGGCGCGCCGCTATATCCGCCTGTCGTATGCGACCTCGATGGAGAACCTGCAAGAAGCCGTGGCGCGCCTGCGGGTATTCTTCGAGAAGCGCCGCAAGGCCGCCTGATCCGCGCTGGAGCACTAGTGCTCTTCTACATGTAAGCAGGTCAAAAAAAAAGGAGCCCGAGGGCTCCTTTTTCGCGTCCTGAATACCGGTAATATTCAAATCGCAACACGCTGCCCTTACAGGGCGGCGAGCTGTTCTTCTGCCTTGGGCTTGGCGGCCGCGGCCACGTTGTTGCTGGCCGGCTTGGGCTGCTCGGCGCTGGCCGACACGCCCGGCGCGGGCAGCTTCACTGTGGCAGTGGTGTAGATCGAGACGTTCTTGCCCATGGCGACCTGCTTGAGGTTCTGGTACTCCGAGAGCACCTTGATGCCATAGCCGCCGTCATTGGCCATGTCAGCCGCGCCGACGTAGCTCTTCAGGCCGGCTTCGACCGAGCCGCCACGGGTGACGTATTCCTTCAGGATCTGCGAACCGACGCGGATGTTGGCCACGGGGTTCAGCGCCGCCTTGATGCCGCCCAGTTCCTGGAACTTGTCATGGTGCACCTTGGACATCACCTGCATCAGGCCCTGCGCACCCATGGGGCTTTCAGCGAAGGGGTTGAAGCGCGATTCGATGGCGATCACCGACAGGATCAGCAGCGGATCGAGCTTGATGTCGCGGGCCGTCAGGTAGGCCGCCGACACCAGCATGTCAGCCGCGTCGGTGGCCACGCGGTAGCGCTTGGCCAGCCAGTTGGTGACCAGCTTCTGCTGACGCGGCGTGCCTAGCAACTGGCGTTGTTCGGCCGTGAGCTCCTGCGCCGCTACGGGCACGCTCTGGACCGAGCTGGTGGCGGCAGCACCGGCCAGCGCGCTGACGGTGGCCACCGGAGCGGTGGGTGCCATCAGGTCGGCCAGCGCCGGGGCGGCCGGCGCATCGGCTTCCTGCACCTCGTCGGTGCTGAAGGGCGACATGCTGATCAGGCGATCTGCCAGATCAGGGTTGAAGAACATCAGGCCCAGTACGAACAGGGCGGCGATACCCAGGATCGTCAGCAGACGATGGGCGATACCAAAGAAACGGGCAATACGCGCGTTGCCGGAGAGATTCCGGAGTGAGACGCGCTGAAGCATCTGCGAGGTGCCTGATAAAGGCGCCTCGGTGGCTTGGTTGGACATTGAACCTCCTGCGTTATTGCGGCAAAAACAGGGCGCGCCTGGCCAAGAAGTGGAGACCAAACGGCTGTGCTGTCGTCGCTGCAATCTATTCGTTACCGTCGCAAGGCGTTACGGCAAGGCCATCCGCGAGGCCTGCTGGCCCTGCCGTCGGATGGCAGTGTTTCGGGGAGTAGGGCTGACGCCCTGGATGACACTTCTTTGAGTTACTGGGACCCCGGTCCCTGGATACCTTGCTTGACTTGACTGTTTTACTGCAAGCCTCTACGAGCCCTCGGCTCTGCTCTTCGGTTAAGAGTGGGCGCATTGTAGAAGCCACTTTATATCGAGTCAATACTATAAAAATAGTTCTTTATAACTTTTGTGTCTCATATTGCGCGTGGCCTTTCTTCAAAAATCAATAGAATCAAGCGTTTGCCGGGGATAGCTAAGCCGGCTGTGATGCAAAAAGAAATTTGTTAAAAAGTATGAAATACACTGATCTACGCGATTTTATTTCTCAGTTGCAACAAAAAGGGGAGCTCAAGCGTGTTTCTCACCCTGTTTCCTCGCATCTGGAGATGACCGAGATCTGCGATCGCACCCTCCGGGCGGAAGGTCCGGCGCTTCTTTTTGAGCATGTCGATCAAAAAAATATCCCGGTCCTTGCCAATCTTTTCGGTACACCGCACCGTGTCGCGCTGGGAATGGGGGCCGACAATATCGGCGAGCTGCGCCGCATCGGCCACCTGCTGGCGCGGCTGAAGGAGCCTGAGCCGCCCAAGGGCATCAAGGACGTGCTCGATCTCGGTTCGCTGGTGAAGTCGCTGTGGGACATGGCGCCCAAGGAACGCGGCTCGGCGCCTTGCCAGGACGTGGTGTGGGAAGGTAAGGATGTGGACCTGTCGCGCCTGCCGATCCAGCATTGCTGGCCGGGCGACATTGCGCCGCTGATCACCTGGGGCCTGGTGGTCACCAAGGGACCGCACAAGAAACGCCAGAACCTGGGCATCTACCGCCAGCAGGTGCTGGGTCCGAACAAGGTCATCATGCGCTGGCTGGCCCACCGCGGCGGTGCGCTGGATTTTCGCGAGCACTGCATCGCCAATCCGGGCAAGCCCTATCCGGTCGTGGTGGCGCTGGGTGCCGACCCGGCCACTATATTAGGTGCGGTCACGCCGGTGCCGGACAACCTGTCCGAATACCAGTTCGCAGGCCTCCTGCGCGGCAGCCGCACCGAGCTGGTCAAGGCCATGGGCAGCGAGCTGCGCGTGCCGGCCTCGGCCGAGATCGTGCTGGAAGGGCATATCTATCCGGATGAAAAACATGCCTCCGGATTCGAGCATGCCTTGGAAGGTCCCTATGGCGACCACACCGGTTACTACAATGAGCAGGACTGGTTCCCGGTCTTCACCATCGACCGCATCACCATGCGGCGCGACGCCATCTATCACTCCACCTATACCGGCAAACCGCCCGATGAACCGGCCGTGCTGGGCGTGGCCTTGAACGAGGTGTTCGTGCCGCTGCTGCAGAAGCAGTTTGCCGAGATCACCGATTTCTATCTGCCTCCCGAAGGTTGCAGCTACCGCATGGCGGTGGTGCAGATGAAGAAATCCTATGCCGGGCACGCCAAGCGGGTGATGTTCGGGGTGTGGAGTTTCCTGCGCCAGTTCATGTATACCAAGTTCATCGTGGTGGTGGACGAGGATGTGAATATCCGCGACTGGAAGGAAGTGATCTGGGCCATCACCACGCGGGTCGATCCGGTGCGCGACACCGTCATGGTGGATAACACACCCATCGATTACCTCGATTTCGCCTCACCCATCAGCGGTCTGGGCAGCAAGATGGGGATCGACGCCACCAATAAATGGCCTGGTGAAACCAATCGCGAATGGGGGACGCCCATCGTCATGGACGAGGACGTCAAGAAGCGGGTGGACGCCATCTGGCAGGACCTGGGCATCTGATTTTGCCGGGTTGCGATGCTGCGTAAATTGTTTACGCATTTCGCGCGGCATCGCTGATTCTGCTTGCCCTGAATGAATTAGCTGGCCCGGTTAGTGTGATTTGGGATACAATTCAACCCGGCGGGCCCCTGCGCATTGTGGCATGGTCAACCTGGTCAGGTCGGGAACGAAGCAGCCACAGCCATTTCCCGCAAGTGCCGCAGACAAGGCTCGCCTCCTTTCGTTTTTCCCCTCGCAGTTCTCCCGCAGTACCTTTCCCGCTTATCAGCACGAACCCCAGCAATCGTTCCGGCAAACTGGCCGACGCGCATGGCAGCACATCGGCCCTTGCACTGAAGCGGCCAGGCTTACTGCAGTGCCGCCAGTCGGTCCGCGAGGATGGCCGAGACCCCGGTGAAGGCCGGATACTCCGCCGTGATCACATACGTGGGGATGGCCTTGGTGAGCACGGACATGCGTCCCTTGTTCTCGAAGCGTGCCCGGAAAGGTGAACGGGCGAAGTAGTCGCCCAGGTGCGGCACCACGCCGCCGCCGATGTAGATGCCGCCCAGCGCCCCCAGCGTGAGCGCCAGGTCGGCCGCCACGGTGCCCAGCATGCTGCAGAACAGCGCCAGCGTTTCCTGGCAGAGCGCATCTCCCTGCTGGCGTGCGCCTTCCACGATCTGCGCTGCGCTCAGCTCAGCAGCAGGGTGACCGTCAATAGCCAGCAAGGCGCGATGGATCAGCTCCAGTCCCGGACCCGAGACCAGCCGCTCGGCCGAGACATGTTCGTGGAATTGCCAGGCATAGGCCAGCACGGCGGCTTCGCGCGGATCAGCCGGAGCAAAGGCCGCATGGCCGCCCTCGCTGGCCAGCGGCAGCCAGTGGCCGTCGGCATGCAGCAGTCCACCCACACCCAGTCCGGTGCCGGCGCCCACCAGCCCGATCGGTGCACCCGGCTTGGGTGCGCCGCCGCCAATCTGTTGCAGCTCATCGGCGCGCAGTTGCGGCACGGCCATCGACAGGGCCGTGAAATCATTGACCACCAGCAGCAATTCGAATCCCAGCAACTGGCGCGCCGCTTCGATGGAGAAGGCCCAGTCGTGGTTGGTCATCTTGATCTGGTCGCCTTGCACCGGGTTGGCGATGGCCACCACCGCATGGCGCACCGGCGGGTGCCCGGCCAGCTTGAGGTAGGCCTGGACCGCATCGGTGAATTCGCGATAGTCAGCGCCGCGCAGGATCTGCACCTGCTCGATGCGGCCGGGGCCGGTCTCCAGCGCAAAGCGGGCATTGGTGCCGCCGATGTCGGCCAGCAGCCGGGGGCCGTCGGCGTGCAGTCCGGCAGGGGAGGAGGGGAGGTGTTGCATGTTGTTATCCTTTTGTTCTTGCGGCTGGCGCAGCAGTGCGCCCGGCCATCGTGATCGCCAGTGTGGTGGATGAGGAGATGAACTTCCCTTCAGGCTATGAGGGGAGGCGGCGCTTCAGGTTCCGGCGCCGGACCGCATCACGCCAGCTGTTGCTGCAAGGCGCTGCGTACGCGCGCGATGACCTCGTCCCATTGTCCGGCGGTGCGCTGGCCGAAGATGGTCATGCCGGCGTACCACGGGCTGTCCTCGCGCTCCACTTGCCAGCGCCAGCAGCCGTTGTGCCGGTTGAGCAGCCAGACCGGGCGGCCCAGCGCCCCGGCCAGGTGGCAGACCGAGGTATCGACCGTGATCAGCAGGTCCAGGTTGGCCAGCAGCGCGCCGGTTTCGGCAAAGTCGTGCAGTTCGGGCGAGCAGTCCCGCACCAGGCTTGCCAGCGGATGGGCATGCAGTTGCGCCACGGCGTCCTGGCCGACCTGCAGGGAATAGAACTCCAGTCCGGTATGCTCGCGCGCCAGCTCTACCAATGGCGCCAGCGTGGCGAAAGGCAGCGAGCGCTCGCCATCGATGCGCACCGCATCAGGATGGGTCTGGGCCGAACTGCCTGCCCATACCAGGCCCACGCGCAGGGCGCGGTTGCGCGGCAGGCGCTGGTGCCAGGCGGCCCAGCTGGAGGCCTCCGGCAGCAGGTAGGGCGCACGCGGAATGTCGGCCTCGCTGAAGCTCTTGCAGGCCAGCGGCAAGCTCATCAGCGGGCAATGGAAGTCGAAGGGCGGACGCATGAAATGATCGCTGCCGATGACCTGGGCCACGCCCGGCAGTCCTGCCAGCTGGCGCGTGAGCGCCGGCTGCACTTCGAGGATCACGCGCGCTCCGCGGGCCGCCAGCAGCGGCGCGTAGCGCACGAACTGCAGGGTGTCGCCAAAGCCTTGCTCGGCGTGCAGCAGGATGGTCTTGCCTTCCAGGGGCTGTTCGCCCAGCCACAGCGGTTGCATGAACTGACGCTGCTGGCCGCGCATCTGTTCGGTTTCCCAGCGCGATTCGAATCCCTTCCAGCCGTTGGCGAAGTCACCCTGGCGCAGTTGCATCAAGGCCTCGTTCCAGGTCGCCGAGCTGGCGTCGGGCTTGAGCGCCTTGGCGCGGCGGTAGCTTTCGCTGGCTTCCTCGAAGCGGTACAGTTGTTCCAGCGTCGAGCCGCGGTTGAACCACAGGTCCGGCGAGCTATCGTCAAGCGCCAGGGCGCCGTCGTATGCCTGCAGGGCTTCAGCCGGGCGTTGCATCTTGAAGAGCACGTAGCCACGGTTGGACATCGCCTCGAAGAAGTCCGGCTGCACTTCCAGGGCGCGGTCATAGGCGCGCAGGGCCTGGTCGAGCTGGTTGCCGTCCTTGCAGGCATTGCCCAGGTTGAACCAGGCCTCGATGAAGTCGGGGCGCAGGGCTACAGCGCGTTCGTAGCTTTCGCGGGCGTCGCCGTAGGCGTAGCTGTCGTGCAGCACGTTGCCGCGCTGGAACCAGGCGTCGGCATTGTCGGGCGCCAGCGCGGTGGCGCGTTCCAGATCGGCCAGCGCCTCGCGGTTGCGGCCCAGGCGGCGCAGCGCGGCGCCGCGCGCGAGCAAGGCCTCGACGAAGTCGGCGTTGACGGTCAGGACGAGGTCGTAGCGGGCCACGGCCTCTTCGTCGCGTCCCAGGTGGGCCAGCGCGCCGGCATGGTCGAAATAGGTGTCCAGGTGATCGGGATTGAGTTCAATGGCCTTGGCCAGCTGGGCTTCGGCGGTTTCCCAGTCTTCCTGGTGCAGCTTGAGCATGCCATACAGGTAGTTGGCTTCGAAGTGCCGGGGCAGCTTCACCAGCACCTTCTTGTAGAGTTCTTCGGCCGGGGCCAGTTGGCCTTTTTGATGCAGGGCGAGGGCTTTTTGCAGCAGGATCTGGTTAGCGTTGGCTTGCTGACGCATGGTGTTGTTCTGTTCTGGGTAAGAAGGCGGGTGGGCGGCAGGGCCGGCATGAAGCTGGTGCCAGTGTCCCAAATTCGCCCGTTTTTAGCCAGTGGATTACAGGCCGAATTGCCACCTATATCTGCGCTCGGTGCGCATGAGCCAGCCCGCAAGCGGGACGGTGACTTTTCTTTTACACTACGACGATGTCAGACAACTTGTTGTTCATCAATGTCCGACTGTACTGATTACTGCTATCAGCAACAAACAAACATTTTCGCCACGACGGAGTCTTCCTGATGAGCTTTGCCATTCCCGCCCCCGCCCAGGCCACGGTTGCCGTGGTCGGCGGTGCAGCTTTCCCGGTTCGCCGCATCTACTGCGTGGGGCGCAACTATGCTGCCCATGCCCGTGAAATGGGCCACGATCCGGACCGCGAGCCGCCGTTCTTCTTCATGAAGCCGGCCGACGCCGTCGTGCCCACCGACTCCGTGGTGCCGTATCCGGCCGCCACTTCCGATTATCACCACGAGATCGAACTGGTGGTGGCGCTGGCCAAGGGCGGTCGCCATATCCCGGTGGAACAGGCGCTGGAACTGGTGTTTGGTTATGCCGTGGGCCTGGACATGACCCGCCGCGACATCCAGGCCCAGGCCAAGAAGCTGGGCCGCCCCTGGGACATGGCCAAGGGTTTCGACCAGTCCGCCCCCTGCGCGCCCATCGTGCCGGTGGCGCAGGCTGGCCACCCCGACAAGGGCGCTGTCTGGCTCAAGGTCAACGGCGAAGTGCGCCAGCAGGGCGACCTGACGGACCTGATCTGGAGCGTGGCTGAGACCATTTCCTATCTGTCGGGCCTGGTCGAACTGTTCCCGGGCGACCTGATCTTTACGGGGACGCCCGAAGGCGTGGGGGCTGTCGTCAAGGGCGACAAGCTGCAAGGCCACGTTGACGGCTTGCCGGACATCAATATCACCATTGGCTGATCACACCATGAGCCCCGTGGCAGCGCCCTTTGCGGACGTTTTGCCACGGCTGGCCGGGCCTGGACACCAAACTGTCATGAAGTGCAAGGAGATGCGGCGTATAATACGCAGTTCCGGGCAATTGGCAGCAGCTGGCCCGGTCAGCATCTTTGCATCATCCGAAGCGCCCGGCCGAGCAGGTTTGGCCGGTTCGCCCGTAACACATCAACACAGAAAGCAATCAGAACCCGTGCGCATGCACCCCATGCACCGGAGCCGCCTGGCGGCTGCCGCGGCGCTGTCGCACCGTTCGCAATAAACCATGTCCGACACCACGTCCGCGTCCGCAGCACCGGCTGCACCCGCCGTCCGCTTTGAAGATTTCGGCCTTTCGCCCGATATCCTGAAGGCCCTGGCCGAACAAGGCTACGTCCACCCGACCCCTATCCAGGCCCAGGCCATTCCTGTGGTACTGCAAGGCCGGGACGTGATGGGCGCCGCCCAGACCGGCACCGGCAAGACCGCCGGCTTCTCGCTGCCCATCATCCAGCGCCTGCTGCAGCACGCCAGCCATAGCGCCTCGCCCGCCCGCCATCCGGTGCGCGCCCTGATCCTGACACCCACCCGCGAGCTGGCCGACCAGGTCGCCGACAACGTGGCCGCCTACTGCCGCTTCACCCCGCTGCGTTCCACCGTGGTCTTCGGCGGCGTGGACATGGCCCCGCAGACCGCGATCCTGCGCGCCGGTGTAGAGATCGTCATCGCCACGCCGGGCCGCCTGCTCGATCACGTGCAGCAAAAGACGGTGAACCTGTCGCAGACCCAGATCCTGGTCATGGACGAAGCCGACCGCATGCTGGACATGGGCTTCCTGCCGGACCTGCAGCGCATCATCAACCTGCTGCCCAAGCAGCGCCAGAATCTGCTGTTCTCGGCCACCTTCTCCCCGGAAATCAAGAAGCTGGCCGCCAGCTTCCAGAACAACCCGGTCACCATCGAAGTGGCGCGCAGCAATGCCACGGCCGAAAACGTCAGCCAGACCATCTACAAGGTGGAGGAAGCGGCCAAGGCCGATGCGGTCAGCTTCATCATCCGCCAGCGCGAACTGAAGCAGGTGATTGTCTTCTCCAATACCAAGATCGGCGCTTCCCGCCTGGCGCGCACCCTGGTCGCCGAAGGCGTGAAGGCGTCGGCCATTCACGGCGACAAGACCCAGTCCGAGCGCATGGCTGCGCTGGAAGCCTTCAAGCAAGGTCAGATCGAAGTGCTGGTGGCCACTGACGTGGCCGCGCGCGGTCTGGACATCGCCGAGCTGCCCTGCGTGATCAACTACGATCTGCCCTATAACGCCGAAGACTACGTCCACCGCATTGGGCGCACCGGCCGTGCCGGCGCATCGGGCGATGCGATCTCCCTGTTCTGCGACAAGGATGACCGCCTGCTGACCGATATCGAGAAGCTGATCAAGAAGAAGTTCGAGCGTGCCGAGCTGACGGGGTTTGCCCCGCGTGCCCGTCATGAGCGTGGTGACCGTGCCGAGCGAGGTGAACGAAGCGAGCGGGGTGAGCGTAGCGATCGCGGCGACCGTAGTGATCGTGGCGAACGCAGCCGCAGCAGCCGCGAAGGTGGCGCTGCGCCGATGCGCCGCGAGAAAGTCGATCCGTGGTTCCTCAAGCCCTACGAACCCAGCGCCGTCGAGACCGTCTCCACCAAGCCAGAGCTGGCCAAGAACAATCGTCCCAAGGCCAAGGTGGCGGCCCTGCTGGGTGGCATGCCCAAGCGCTGATCTTGCTTTTCAACGCGGGCCGAAACGCGCTTGCCAGCCGGTAAGCGCGAGGCTCCAGAATCCCTCCCGGTCGCGGGCGGCGCCCGTGTCCAACCCCAGGAAGGCGGCCGCCTGCTGCAGTGCTTGCAGCGGCTGGCTCAGGTCCAGCGCCTGAGCGCCGTTCTGCTTGGAAAACTTCTCTCCCGCTTCATTCGTCAGCAACGGCACGTGCAGGTAACGCGGCGTCGGATAGCCCAGCAGGCCTTGCAGGTAGATCTGCCGCGCTGTCGAATCCAGCAGGTCTGCTCCCCGCACGATGTCGGTCACGCCCTGCTCGGCGTCATCCACCACCACAGCCAGTTGATAGGCCCAGAAACCGTCGGCCCGCTGCAGCACGAAGTCGCCCACCTCGGCGGCCAGGTGCTGCGCTTGCGGACCCAGCCAGCGATCCTCGAATTGCACCAGTTCACCTGCCTGGCCCGGATCGGGCACGCGCAGGCGCAGTGTGCGCGCCTCTTTTCCTGGCGCCAGGCCATGGCGGCAGGTACCGGGATAGATGGCCGCGCCGTCGCTGGCGGTACCCACCCGTGAATCGGCAATTTCCTTGCGGCTGCAACCACAAGGGTAGGCCAGTGCGCCCAGCCGTTCGCGCGCCAGCTGGTAGCGCGCCTTGCGCTGGCTCTGCACCAGCACCGGGCCGTCCGAGCGCATGTCCAGCGCTGCCAGGGTGGCGATGATGTCCTGTGCAGCGCCTTGCACGGTGCGGGTTTCGTCGATGTCTTCGATCCGCAGCAGCCAGCGGCCAGCATGCACGCGCGCGTCCAGATAGCTGGCCAGCGCCGCCACCAGCGAGCCGGCATGCAGCGGGCCGGAAGGCGAGGGCGCAAAGCGACCTACATAGGCGTGGCCGCTCACGCTTGCTCCCGCATCGGCACTGGCCCGATCAGCGACTGGCGTACATGCGGCTGCGCCAGATGCTGGATGAACCATTTCAAGGATTTGCCCTGCTCGGCCTTGGGCCAGGCCACCATGAAGTTGTCGTTCGGCTTGGCGGCCAAGGTCTGCTTTTCCACCAATGCGCCCGAGGCCAGGTAGGGTTCGGCCCAGATGCGCGGCAGATGACCGCAGCCCAGGCCTGCCAGCTGAGCTTGCAGCTTGTCGGCCACGGTGGAGACAGTGAGCGTTTCCTGGCCCGACAGCAGGCCCATGGTCAGGGTGGGCAGCGACTGGCTGTTGTCGCCCACCGCGATGGCCCGATGGCTGCGTACCAGCTCGGCGGAAAGCGGTTCTTCGACACCGGCCAGGGGATGCTGCGGGGCCACCACAAACACCCAGTCCACTGCCCCCAGCTCCTGCATCTGGAAACGGCCGCTGGTGCGCACCACTTCGGGGCCGTCCAGCGTGACGCCGATGACCAGGTTGGCGCGGCCCTCGATGAGCTTTTCCCAGGCGCCGGTCAGCACTCCAGGAGTGAAGCGCAACCGTGTGCCCGACTGTTCGCGATCGAAGGCGGCGATGATGGGCAGCATCTTGTCGAAAGGAATCAGACTGTTGAGCACGATGTGCAATTCGGTCTCGCGACCGGTGGCAGTGCGCTTGACGCGCTGCTCCAGGTCATTGGCCGCCAGCAGCAGATGGCGACCTTCCTGCAACAACTGCAGGCCCGCCGGTGTCAACTGGGCGCGGTGGCCGCGGCGGTCGAACAGCAATACGTCGAGGTCGTCTTCCAGCTTGCGCACGCTATAGGTCAGCGCCGAGGGCACGCGGTCCAGCGCCACCGCAGCAGCGGCAAAGCTGCCTTTGCGGTCGATCATGTCCAGGATCAGCAGGGATTCGAGGGTCAGGTTCACGAGACTTCCACTTGTTTAATTTTTTTGAACGAATGCTACGGATTTTAGACCTTATCTACGAAAAAGATAGCAACTATAGTGACGCCATCGACAAACATTTTGTACAAGCCAATCCCGGTGCGTACCTACTGAAGAAAGAGGTGTTGACATGATGGAAATTCGCAAAGCGAACGATCGTGGCCACGCCAACCACGGTTGGCTGGATTCGTATCACAGCTTTTCATTCGCGGACTACTATGATCCCAGGCACATGGGTTTCGGCCCCTTGCGCGTGATCAACGAAGACCGCGTGGCCGCCGGCCAGGGCTTCGGTACGCACGGCCACCGCGACATGGAGATCATTTCCTACGTACTCGAAGGCGAGCTGGCCCACAAGGACAGCATGGGCAATGGCAGCGTGATCCGTCCCGGTGACGTGCAACGCATGAGTGCAGGCACGGGCGTGCGTCACTCGGAGTACAACCACTCCCAGGACGGCACCACGCACTTCCTGCAAATCTGGATCATGCCCGACCGCGCCGGCGCTGAACCGGGCTACCAGGAGGCGCATTTCTCGGCGGCGGACAAGGACGGCAAGCTGCGTCTGGTCGCCTCGGCCGATGGCCGCGACGGTTCGGTCAGCATGAACCAGGACGCCCAACTGTATGCAGGCCTCTTCGACGGCGCCCAAACCGCCGAGTACACCCTGCCGCAAGGCCGCCTGGGCTATGTGCATGTGGCCCGCGGCAAGGTCAGCGTCAATGGTCAAGCGCTGGAAGCCGGCGACGCCGTCAAGCTCAGTGCAGTCGAGCGCATCGAGATCGGCGGTGGTGAAAAGGCCGAAGTTTTGTTGTTCGACCTGCCGCGCTGAGACTTGGGCAAGCTCAGGCTGTAGTCTCACCGTCTCGTAGTCTTGTTGTTCCGCAGTCCCTTCCGCCGGCGCCGATCACGCTGGCGGCTCACTCTCCCACTCTCTAGAGAAAAGGAATTTCGCCATGACCAAAGTTGCCATCGTTTATCACTCCGGCTACGGCCACACCAAGAAGCAGGCTGAAGCTGTACAGGCGGGTGCTGCCGGCGTTGCCGGCGCCAATGTCGAACTGATCGCCATCAGCGCCGAAGGCACCATCACCGATGAACAATGGGCCAGCCTGGATGCGGCCGACGCCATCATCTTCGGTTCGCCGACCTACATGGGTACCGTGTCCTGGCAGTTCAAGAAATTTGCCGACGCCTCCTCCAAGCCCTGGTTCAGCCAGAAGTGGAAGGACAAGGTCGGCGCCGCCTTCACCAACTCGGCCACCATGAACGGCGACAAGCTCTCGACCCTGCACTACCTGTTCACGCTGGGCATGCAGCACAGCATGATCTGGGTCGGCACCGGCCTGATGCCTGCCAACAGCAAGGCCGCGCAACGCAACGACATCAACTTCGTCGGTTCCTTCTCGGGCCTGATGGCGCAAAGCCCGTCGGATTCCTCGCCGGAAGAAGGCCCGCTGCCGGGTGACCTGGAAACGGCCAAGCTGTTTGGCGCGCGTGTGGTGGAAACGGCTGCCCGGTTCAAGAAGTAATCTTCATTTGATAGATTGAGAAGTAGAGATGTAAAAAAGCCGACCTCACAAGGGTCGGCTTTTTCGTTGCCAGGGGCGGCGCGCCGCTCAGGCTGCGGCGGAGCTGGCTTCCTGCGCCGCATGCTGCTTGCCGGCGCAATGGGGGCAGGACTTGCCCGGGACGTAATCCGGCGACAACTGCTCGCGCGGGGTGACTACGGCGCGGCAGGCGAAGCATTGCGCGGTCTGGGTTTCCTTCAGTTCCGGGCTCAGCGCGGTGCGGTAGTCGAAGACGAAGCAATCGCCCTTGTAGTGGGCGCCGCCGACGTCCTCGAAATACTTCAGGATGCCGCCTTCCAGCTGGTAGACATGGTCATAGCCGATGTTCTGCATATGAATGGCCGCCTTTTCGCAGCGGATGCCGCCGGTGCAGAAGGTCACCACGGTCTTGCCTTCGAAATCGGCCTTGTGGTCTTCGATGACCTTGGGGAATTCGGTGAACTTGCTGATGCGGTAGTCCACCGTGTTGTCGAAGGTGCCGACATCGACTTCGAAGCCGTTGCGGGTATCCACCATCACCACCGGACGGCCCTCGTCATCATGACCCTGGTCCAGCCAGCGCTTGAGCTCCTTGGGCTCCACGAAGGGCGCGCGACCCAGTTCCGGCTTGATCAGCGGATGCTTCATGGTGATGATCTCGGCCTTGAGCTTGACCAGCATGCGGGTGAAGGGCTGCTTCTCGGAATAGCTTTCCTTGACGACCAGGTCGGCAAAGCGTGCATCGGCACGCAGCCAGGCCAGGAAGGCGTCGATGTCGGCGCGCAGGCCGGCCAGGAAGAGGTTGATGCCTTCCGGGCTCAGGATCACGGTGCCGCGCAGATTGTGCTGTTGGCAAAAGGCCAGGAATTGCGGACGCTTTTCAGCGGTGTCGTCGAAACTGACGAATTTGTAGGCGGCAATGTTGACGTAGGGTGTATCGGGGGACTGCATGGTTCGTTACTCAGCTCTAAGTCTTTGAATTGTCAGCATTATATACGGGCGGGCAGGGCGTTCGCAGCTATTTGGCGGGCTGCACACACCCGCTGTGGCGCTTCTCTGATGCAGATCAAGGCAGCTCCTCTCGATCCAGTAGCCGATTTTGCGTAAATCATTCACAACAAAGTCGAATTTCCTGACAAAAGCTGTCGTTGCGGAAGGGGACTTCGTGCTAGGTCCGGTAAAATGTCGCCCCATGACTACCCCGCAATTTGTACATCTCCGTATGCACTCGGAGTATTCCATCGTGGACGGCCTGGTGCGTATCGACGACATCGTCAAGGCCGCTGCCAAGGATGGCCAAGCCGCCCTGGCGGTAACCGACCTCGCCAACCTGTTCTGCATGGTGCGTTTCTACAAGGAAGCGCGCGGCAAGGGCGTCAAGCCCATCGCCGGCTGCGACCTGTGGATCACCAACGATGCCGACCGCGAAAAGCCCTTCCGCCTGCTGGTGCTGATCAAGAACCGTCACGGTTACCTGCAACTGTGCGAAGTATTGTCCCAAGCCTGGCTCAACAACCAGTACAAGGGCCGCGCCGAAGTGCGCATGGAATGGCTGGACGCACTGCGTCACCAGGAAGGCGGCAATGGCTTGATCGCCCTGTCCGGCGCCGCCATGGGCGACATCGGCCAGGCCATCGACAATGGCAACCTGGCCCAGGCCGAGGCCTGCGCCCGCCGCTGGGCCGAGATCTTCCCCGGTGCCTTCTACCTGGAATTGCAACGCGCCGGCCAGGCCAACATGGAAGTGCAGGTGCGCCAGAGCGTCGCCCTGGGCGCCAAGCTGGGTCTGCCGTGCGTGGCCACGCACCCGATCCAGTTCCAGAGCCCGGAAGAATTCATCGCCCACGAAGCCCGCACCTGTATCGCCGAAGGCGAGATCATGGCCAATGCGCGTCGCGTGCGCCGCTTCAACGAGCAGCAATACTTCAAGTCGCAGGCCGAGATGGCCGAGCTGTTCGCCGACCTGCCGGGCGCAGTGGCCAACACCGTGGAAATCGCCAAGCGCTGCAACCTGGTGCTGCAACTGGGCAAGCCGCAACTGCCCGACTTCCCCACACCGGACGGCATGACCATCGATGACTTCCTGGTGGCCCAGACCAAGGCCGGCCTGGAAGTGCGGCTCAAGGAACTGTTCCCCAACGAAGCCGAGCGCGAGGCGCAGCGTCCGCGCTATGAGGCGCGCCTGGAGTTCGAGAACAACACCATCATCAAGATGAAGTTCCCGGGCTACTTCCTGATCGTGGCGGACTTCATCCAGTGGGCCAAGAACAATGGTGTGCCCGTGGGCCCTGGCCGGGGTTCCGGCGCCGGCTCCCTGGTGGCGTATTGCCTGTTGATTACCGACCTGGACCCGCTGCGCTACAA
This sequence comes from Herbaspirillum camelliae, assembly GCF_001929405.1. NCBI lineage: Bacteria > Pseudomonadati > Pseudomonadota > Betaproteobacteria > Burkholderiales > Oxalobacteraceae > Herbaspirillum > Herbaspirillum camelliae. The sequence goes on along the minus strand of NZ_KV880769.1, from coordinate 5,738,541 downwards.
CCTGCTGTTCGAGCGTTTCCTGAACCCGGAACGCGTCTCGATGCCCGACTTCGACATCGACTTCTGCCAGGAGGGCCGTGACCGCGTGATCCAGTATGTGAAGGATCGCTACGGCAAGGAGGCGGTCTCGCAGATCGCCACCTTCGGCACCATGGCCGCCAAGGGTGCGGTGCGCGACGTGGGCCGCGTGCTGGACCTGGGCTACAACTTCTGCGACGGCATCTCCAAGCTGATCCCCTTCAAGCCGGGCAAGCTGGTCACCCTGGCCGACGCCATCGAGGAAGAGCCGCTCTTGAAGGAACGGCTGGAGAACGAGGAAGAGGTCAAGCAGCTGATGGGCCTGGCCCAGCAGGTCGAAGGTATCGCCCGCAACATCGGCATGCACGCCGGTGGCGTGCTGATCGCACCCGGCAAGCTGACCGATTTCTGCCCGCTCTACACCCAGGGCGGCGACTCCGGCGTGGTCTCGCAGTACGACAAGGACGACGTGGAAGCCGTCGGCCTGGTGAAATTCGACTTTCTGGGCCTGACCACGCTGACCATCCTCGACCGGGCGGTGCGCTACATCCGCATGCTCGATCCGGCCATGGCCGACTTCGATCTGGCCAAGCTGCCGCTGGACGACCGGCCCTCCTACGAACTGCTGACCAAGGCCAAGACGGTCGCCGTGTTCCAGCTTGAAAGCCGCGGCATGCAGGGCATGCTGAAGGATGCGCGTCCTGACCGCTTCGAGGACATCATCGCCCTGGTGGCGCTGTATCGTCCGGGCCCGATGGACCTGATCCCCGATTTCTGCAAGCGCAAGCACGGCGAAGCCTTCGACTATCCTGACCCGCGTACCAAGGACATCCTCTCCGAGACCTACGGCATCATGGTCTATCAGGAGCAGGTGATGCAGATGGCGCAGGTCATCGGCGGCTACTCGCTGGGTGGCGCCGACTTGCTGCGCCGGGCGATGGGCAAGAAGAAGGCCGAGGAAATGGCCAAGCACCGTGAACTGTTCCGCGAAGGCGCGGCCAAGAACGGGCTGGACCAGGCCAAGGCCGACGAGATCTTCGACTTGATGGAAAAGTTCGCCGGCTACGGCTTCAACAAGTCGCACGCGGCCGCCTATGCGCTGCTGTCCTACTACACCGCCTACCTGAAGGCCCATCACCCTGCCGCGTTCATGGCCGCCAACTTGTCGCTGGCCATGGAAGACACGGACAAGGTCAAGATCCTGATCGAGGATTCGATCGACATCTGCAAGCTGGCCATCCTGCCGCCGGACATCAACAAGTCCGACTACCGCTTCATGCCGGTGGGCGAGCCGGGCAAGAAGGCTACCCAGATCCGCTATGGCCTGGGCGCCGTCAAGGGGGCCGGGCAGAACGCCATCGAAGCCATTCTGGAAGCACGCAAGAGCGGTCCCTTCAAGGACCTGTTCGACTTCGCCAAGCGGGTGGACAAGAAGCAGATCAATCGCCGCACCATCGATTCGCTGATCCGCGCCGGTGCCTTCGACTGCTTCAAGGTCGACCGCGCCGTCCTGCAGGCCTCAGTCAACCTGGCCTGGGAAAGCGCCGAGCAGGCCGAGAAATCGGCCAACCAGGTCAGCCTCTTCGGCGGCGACGACAGCGACCTGGAAGCGCCGCTGGAATACGTGCAGGTGCCGCCCTGGAGCGACAAGCAGCGCCTGACCGAAGAGAAGGGCGCGCTGGGCTTCTATCTGTCCGGCCACCTGTTCTCGGCTTACGAAAAGGAAGTGCGCCGCTTCGTGCGCACCAAGATCGCCAGCCTGGAACCGTCCTGGGAGCCGCGCAGCCTGGCCGGCATCATCACCGGCGTGCGGGTGCAGATGACCCAGCGCGGCAAGCTGGTGATCTGTACGCTCGACGATGGCACGGGCGTGATCGAAGCCACGATCTACAACGAATTGTTCGAACCCTTCAAGCACCTCATCAAGGAAGATGAATTGCTGGTGGTGTCGGGCAAGGTGTCGGAAGATCGTTTCAATGGCGGCCTGCGGGTGGCCGCCGACAAGGTGATGGACCTGGGCGCGGCGCGCATCCAGTACGGTGTGCGCATGGTGGTGTCGATCAACAAGGCGATCGACCCCAACCACCTGCGCGACACCTTGTCCGCGCATCGGCAGGAGCAGGGGCTGCCCTTCGTGATGCGCTACCAGCAGGCCGACGCGGCCTGCGAGGTGGTACTGGGCGACGCCTGGCGGATCAATCCCAGCGACAGTTTGCAGTCGACGTTGGTGGCTTCGTTTGGCAAGGAAGCGGTGGTGGTCGAATATTGATTCACACTTGAAGTTCAAGAGCTGTGGCGCAGGACCTCTTACGGCAAGAGACCGGGGGAGGGGCCAGAGGTCCGGCGTGCGCAGCTGATCGGAACCAGCGAGGGAGCTTGCCCCTCGTCAATTCAAACTAAAACAGGATGTTACTTAGATGGGCAGCTTCACTTCGTTCTCGGTTTTTCTTTTTTCGGCCATTTCCCTGATTGTTCCCAGCGGCTTTTCGGTTGGATCAGTCCTGCTGGCGCTGGGCAGCATCACCTTGGTCAACAAGTCGGTGCGTACTACCTTGAGCCGGGAGGATAGGCTGATCCTCGCCGTGCTGCTGGCCTATTTCGCCGTCACCGTGGCCATGCTGCTGTTGCACCACGAAAGCGGCAAGGAATATGACCTGCCGCTGCGCTTCTTCCTGGCGGCAACCGCCTTGCTGCTGCTGCGCGCCTATCCACCGGCACCAGCAGCCTTCTGGTCGGGCCTGATCCTGGGCGGCATCGGCGCGGGCGTGTTCGCAGGCTGGCAGTATTTTGCCCACAACGTGCGCGCCACCGGCTACACCAATGCCATCCAGTACGGCGACATCAGCTTCATCATCGGCATCCTGTGCCTGACGGGCATCACCTGGGCGATGCAGCAACGCGCCGCGCGGGCCTGGGTGGCGCTGTTGATTGTGGGCGGCGTCATGGGCCTGATGGGTTCCCTCTTCACCGGCAGCCGCGGCAGCTGGGTGGCCTTGCCGATCTGCTTGCTCATCCTTTGCGTGTACTACAGCCGCTCCATTCCCGCCCGTTATGTCTGGGGCAGCCTGGCCGCCCTGGTGGCGGCCATCGCCATCGTCTTTACCGTCATGCCGAGCTCGGACTTCCGTGCGCGGGTATCGCAGGCCTTTGCCGAAGCGTCGACCTACATGCAGAAGAAAGATGCGGACAGCTCCATCGGCACGCGCATGGAAATGTGGCGTGCTGGCGCCATGGCGGCGGCTGAAGCGCCGATGCTGGGGATGGGTAAGGCAGGTTTCGTGCAGTGGGAGACCGGACAGATCGAAGCCGGCAAGATCAATGCCCTCATGTCGGGCAACAACCACGTCTACAACGAATGGCTGGACGCCCTGGTCAAGCGCGGCATCCCCGGTCTGCTGGTCCTGCTGGCCCTGTATTTCGTGCCGTTGAGGCTGTTCATCGCGCGCCTGAAGTCTGCGCCTGAGCAAGCCAAGCCCTATGCCCTGGGTGGCATCCTGCTCATCGTCAACTACATCGGTTTCGGTTTTTCCCAGGTGTTCCTGGCGCACAACTCGGGAGTGATGACCCTGGGCTTCACCATGGTCATCCTGTGGGGCATGCTGCGCGGGGAAGAGTCGCGCAGTTGATCAGCGGCGCAGCTTCCTGCGCAGCGCCGTCAGCAGGAAGCGGGCATTCCAGTACAGGCCGCAGGCATAGTTGCCGCGCTTGATCAGGAAGCGCGCATAGACGCGCATTTCCTTGTGGTTCAGCGGCGCCGCATCCAGAGGCAGGTCGGACCAGGCTGACAAGGTGTGGTAGCGCAGATAGAGTTCGCGCGCCGCATGGCCGCTCCAGTCTATCCACGGCTTGACCAGGCCGGCAAAGTGGATGATGCGCGCATCACCCACCGGGCTCATGGTTTGCCGGCCTTGCTTGAGGTCGGCGATCATGCTGTAGATGTAGTTCCACTTCACCGGGATATAGCGCGCCTGCCCGTCCAGGACGATGTTGAGCGCGTCCTGGTCATTGAAGGTCAGTTTTTCGGGGTTGGAGACCAGCGCCCGGATGGCGGCTTCGCTGACCTTGTTCTTTTCCCATTCGGGGATATTGATGTAGAGCATGCCGGCGTTGAAGTAGCGCGGATGCTTCAGCCCCAGCACCGAATAGCGGCCATCGCGACCGGTCGGCGTTTCCCAGCCCACATCATCGACCACCAGTGCATTGGTGCCGTCCAGATCCATACCCATCAGTTCTTCCAGGCTGCCCACGCAGAGCATGTCGGCGTCCACGTAGAGTACGCGGTCGGTGTGGTCCTTGAGCGTGGCTGGCACGATCAGGCGCGTGAAGGTCGACAGCGAATAATAGGACTTGGCGATCATCTCCCCGAACTCGGCGAAGGTCTCCTGCGCCACCAGATGCGGCACTACCTTGATGTTGGGGTTCTCTTCGACGCTGCGCATGCGGCGCGCATTGTCTTCCGAAATGGCGAAGGCGAAGACGTGGAACACGAAGCGACGGCCCGGGTTGTTGGCCACCATCGAGGCCAGCATGGCCCCCATCGCCCGGAAGTAATGGTTGTCGACGCAGAAGGCGATATGCCAGGCCGCATCGGCGGCGGTCGCGGAATGCGCTGGATTCTGGAGCATGGATGCGGACGAGGTCATGTTGCTGGTACGGCTTTCTTACTTGGCGGCGCGCTTGCCGAGATAGCGCAGATACCACTTCAGGCTCTCCAGTGGACGCCCCTGGCGATACATGAAGCGCGAATGCATGCGCAATTCCTTGGTATTGCGCGGCTCCTGGTCCAGCGCCATGTCAGCCCAGGGCGAGATATCCAGATAGCGCCGGAACAGCGTGCAGACCTCATGCCGGCTCCACGCCGCCCACGGCTTCACGGCGCCGGCGAAGTGCACGAAGATGGCCTTGCCCACCGGCTTGAGGGCGAACTTGTTGACGTTCAGGTCGTGGATCAGGTCGTACAGGTAGTTCCATTTCGGCGAGACATAGCGGGCGCGGCCATTGAGGACGATATTGAGCGCGTCCTGGTCATTGAAGCGCATGTCGGTCTTGCTGTTGAGCAGGGCGTCGAGCGTCTTGGGCGTGATGTCCTCGGCCAGCCACTTGGGGATGTTGATGAAGATGACGCCACCGTTGAAATACTCCTTGTGCGCCAGTCCCAGCGCGGCCACACGGCGTTGCAGCGTCACTGGCGCGTCCGGCACCACCACCGCGATGTCCTGCGAGATGTCCATGTCCACCAGCGCATCGAGTCGGTTGAAGCACAGGATGTCGGCGTCCAGGTAGAGCACGCGGTCGGTGACCTCGGCCAGCACCGTGGGGATCACCAGGCGCGTGAAGATCGACAGCGAATAATGGGAATGCCCCAGGAAGTGCGAGAACTGGGTGAAATCGTTCAGGTCCAGCAGGTGCAGCTCGGTCTTGACGCGATACATCGATTCCAGCTGCTTCAAGCGCCGCTGATGGTCTTCCGACACCTCGAAGGCCAGGACGTGGAAGGTGAAATGCTGGTCCGGATTGTTGGCCACGATGGAGGCGATGGTGCCGCCCATGGCGCGGAAATAATTGTTATCGACGCAGAACGCGATATGGAAGGAGGGCTTGCCGTTGCCGGGGTGCGCCTTGATTTCTTCTTGGGAGGGGACGTTCATCAGATGGCTTTCATGACTTGTTCGACAGAGACCGCCTTGACCCAGTCGCGGCGGCCCGGCGCGGTGATGACGGTGCTGTGGGCGCGATCGACCGGCACCCACTCTGGATTCTTCTGGCGCATCAGCGCGATGACCGGCACATGGACCGCATTGGCCAGGTGCATCACCGCCGTTTCCACCGAAATGATCAGGTCGCAGGCAGCCAGCATGGCCGGCAGCTGGAAGAAGTTTTCTTCGGCGCTGAACAGTTCAGTGCCTTGCAGGCCATAGCGGCCGATCACCTCACGGGCGTGGGCAAGCTCCTGGGGCACGGCATTGACGATAAAGCGGGCGTCCTGCCAGCCCTCACGCTGCTGCATGGCCTGGATCAGGTCAGCCACATGCTCCAGCGGCCAGCAGCGTTTCCTGGTCTTCGCATAGGGGTTGATGAAGACCAGTTTGCCGGTGCGCGGGGCGAACTGCCAGGCCGCCAGCTGGTCTAGCGCGTACTGACGCCATTGCGGTGGGACGTCTACGAAGGGGAAGCGCGCCTGGCCGGTGACTTCCAGCCCGCTCAGTTGCCGGAACCAGTGGGCATAGACGTCGCTGATGTGATGCTCCGGCTGACTGCTGCGATAAGGCGGCATGACCGCATCGAGCTTGCGGTAGGCCAGCAGGTGGTGCGGCTGCAGCAGCGAGACCTTCTTCTTCATGCCCACCACCCAGCCCTCGGGGCTGATCTCACGGGCCAGTCCGGCGTAGAGGTGCGGGCGCAGCGTGGCCAGCGAGACCACGATAGGGTAGTGCTCGGCGCGCGCCTCTTCGATGCTGTCGCGATACAGCGCCGGGCTGTAGGTGCGGGTATAGACCTTGGTGAAGAAGGGGCAGGCCGCCGTCCAGTCGTAGAGCGCGTACTTCTGCAGATGCGGCCACTGGCTGCTGTCGGCGGTGCGGCGTACTTCATCGACCCACAGGTGGACCTTGAGGTGAGGATGCTGCGCGGCGAAGGCCTTGAAGAAATTCTGCAGGTAGGTGAAATCGCCCAGGGCGAGGTGGGCGATGAAAAGGATCTTGTCCGACTGCTTCAGCAGGTCAGCGGGGATCAGGGTAGCTTGCGTGCTCATGTTCAGACCGAGGCTTGTTGGGAGAACTGCAGGCGGTACAGGTTGGCATAGACGCCTTCCTGTTCCAGCAGCGCCTGGTGGGTGCCGATCTCGGCGATCTGGCCATGGGCCAGCACCACGATACGGTCGGCGCGTTCGATGGTGGAGAGGCGGTGTGCGATCACGAAGGTGGTGCGGCCCTGCATCAGCCGATCCAGCGCGGCCTGCACGGCGCGTTCGGATTCGGTATCCAGCGCCGAGGTGGCCTCGTCCAGGATCAGGATGGGGGCATCCTTGTAGATCGCGCGCGCAATGGCCACGCGCTGGCGCTGGCCGCCCGAGAGGCGCGAACCATTGTCGCCCAGGCGGGTTTGCAGGCCTTCGGGCAGCCCGGCCACCACGTCGATGAGGTGGGCAGCTTCCACTGCAGCCTCCACCCGTGCCGGGTCCGGATTGGCATCGCCGTAGGCAATGTTGGCCGCCAGGGTGTCATCGAAGAGCACGGTATTCTGGTTGACCATGGCGATCTGCTGGCGCAGGCTTTGCAGCGAGATGGTCTCGATGTCGCGGCCATCCAGGCGGATCTCGCCACTGCTGCAGGAATAGAATCCCGGGATCAGGCTCACCAGCGTCGATTTGCCGCCGCCGGACATGCCCACGAAGGCGATGGTCTCGCCAGCCTCGACGTGCAGATTGACGTTCTTCAGGGCCAGTTGCTCGTGACCGGGATAGGCGAAGCCGACCTCGACGAAATCGAGCTGGCCGGTAGCACGCCCGGACAGGGCCTCGCCGCTAGTGCGCTCGGTGGTCTTGTCGATGAGCTTGTAGACTTCTTCGGCAGCGGCCATGCCGCGTTGCAGGGGACCGTTGATTTCAGCCAGCTGCTTCAAGGGTGTCAGCAGCATGAGCATGGCGGTGATGAAGGAGACGAAGCCACCTACCGTGATCTGGCCATTGCCCGACTGGATCAGGGCCATGACGATCACCACGGCCACGGCGGTAGCCGTCATCAACTGGGTGATCGGGACCGTGGAAGAGAAGGCCGCCGTCATGCGCATGGTGTAGCTGCGCAGGTTTTCGGCGCGGCGGTTGAAGCGTTCCTTTTCATAGTCCTGGCCGCCGAAGATCTTGATGACCTGCTGCGCGCGCGTGGTTTCCTCGATGACCTGGGTCATCTCGGCGTTGACCGCCAGCGAATCGCGGTTGAGTTTCTTCAAGCGCTTGCCGGTGGTGCGCACCACCAGGGTCACCAGCGGCAGCAGCACCAGGGTGACGATGGTCAGCACCCAGTTCAGGTACAGCAGCCAGGCCAGCAGGCCCAGCACGGTCAGTGCCGAGCGCAGGATGGAGGTGAACACCTTGGTGACCATGTCGATGATCTGCTGGACCTCGAACATCATGGAATTGATGACCTTGCCCACCGTATTGGTGGCATAGAAGTGCAGCGGCAGGTCCAGCATGCGGGCGAACATCTGGCGGCGCAGCTCATTGAGGATGCGGGTCGAGACCCAGGTCATCATGTAAGAGCTGGTAAAGGTGGCGATGCCGCGGATGAAGAAGATGCCGATCACCGCCACCGGCACCAGCCACAGCGAAAACGCCGGCTTGCCCACGAAGCCCTTGTCCAGCAATACCTGAAAGATATAGGGCACCACCGGTTCGGTGGCCGCAGTGACGATCATGGCAATGAACGCGACCGCCAGGCGCTTCTTGTAGGGCCAGTGCAGGGCGGCGAGGCGTTTCATGTTGTTGGACAGCATCCGGGAATCCTTGCTTGCAGGTAATGCGGGTGACGAAAAAGAGAGATTATGCCGTGTTCGCCGGGTGGTCGGGCTGTTCCTGGCACATGGCCCACAAGATTGAACACAGGAAGGCGTACAGCATCACGCCGTTGTTGTGTGTCAGGAACGCCTGCGTCAGGCCAAAGGCCAGATAGGACAGCACCAGCATGACCCCGGCGCTAGCGGCCAGGCGGGCTTCATACCCCGCGGCAAGGCGCCGCTGTCGGCGAAACAGCCACAGCGGCAGCAGATACAGAACCAGCAGGGCGGCCAGGCCGGGGATGCCGCGCTTGACCAGTGCATCCAGGTATTCGTTGTGCAGATGGGTATGATCATCCACCGAAGGCGAGGCGCGGCCCTGCACGACCATTTCGTGCTTGGCCTCTACCATGCCCTGCTTGCCCCAGCCCGCCAGCAGGTGCTGAGGGGCCAACTGCAGGCCTATGCGCCACATTTCCAGGCGGGCGCCTACCGAGGATTGGGCATCGGCCCGCTGCACATAGCCATCGGTTTCTGCCAGCGCCAGCCGCATGCGATCCGACAGCGGCGATTGCGGCAGCAAGACCAGACCGACCAGCACGGCCAGTGCAGCAGCGCCCAGTTGCCGCACCAGTCGTGTATATCCGGCGCGCACCAGCAGCCAGGCCGCCATGACGGCGCAGACCGGCAAGGCGAGCCAACTGCCACGGCTGCCGCTGAGCAGGGTGGCCATCAGTGCGGCGATCACGCCAGCCGCATACAGCAGCTTCCAGCGCAGCGCATGCTGCAGCCGGATCGCTCGCGCCAGCCCGCATGCCGCCAGGATAGCCAACAGCGCAGCGATGTTGCCGTACTGGATGGGATTGGTACTGCCGCCAGGCCGTTCGGCTCCCTCCGCCAGCCACTGCCAGAGGCTCAGCAAGCCCGCACCGAGCGCACCGACAGCGGCCCCGGTCCATAACGCAGCTGGACGCGGCGGATAGGTTCGCAACAGGTAAAGCGCCGGCAGCGCGATGACGAAGCGCAGCGGGGCATCGTATTCGCGCCCCGGTGCATGATGCGCCAAGTTCAGTGCAGCATTGACGAAAAAGTAACTGAGCAGCGCCAGCATCATGAGCCAGTCGTCGCGCCCGAGCCGTGTGTGTGGCCTGTTCCGGCGCAGCAGGACCACGGCGCCTAGCACCAGCATGAGGGCTCCCAGCGAGAATCCGCTAGGGACGACCAGTGAGATGGCCAGCAGCAGGAAAACGGCAAGAGCGCTGTAGAAGGACATGTAAGGCAAGGACGCGCGATCGGCTTGGGTGAGAAAGTGCGCATTGTAATGTATGCGCACCCTGGCAAAACGGCGTTTGCGGCCGGTCATGCCTGAATCCCGTGGTTCCTTGATGGCCCGCGTGTCACATCAGGATGATGTCGTACTGCTCCTGCTGATAATCACTCTGAACCTGCAAGGAAATCGGCTTGCCGATGAAATCGCCCAGCATGGCCAGATGTTGCGATTCCTCTTCCAGGAACATGTCCACCACCACCTGCGAGGCCAGGATGCGGAACTCGCGCGGGTTGAACTGCTTGGCCTCGCGCATGACCTCGCGCAGGATCTCGTAGCACACCGTGCGCGGGGTCTTGACCTGGCCACGGCCCTTGCAGGCCGGGCAGGTCTCGCAGAGGATGTGGGCCAGCGATTCGCGGGTGCGTTTGCGGGTCATTTCCACCAGTCCCAGCGTGGAGAAGCCCGACACCGAGATCTTGGTGCGGTCGCGCTGCAAGGCCTTGCCCAGCTCGGCCAGCACGGCCTGGCGGTGCTCCGTGCTCTCCATGTCGATGAAGTCCAGGATGATGATGCCGCCCAGGTTGCGCAGCCGCAGCTGGCGCGCGATCGCATGCGCGGCTTCCAGGTTGGTCTTGAAGATGGTGTCGTCGAAATTGCGGCCGTTGACGAAACTGCCGGTGTTCACGTCGATGGTAGTCATCGCCTCGGTCTGGTCGACGATCAGGTAGCCGCCCGACTTCAGATCGACCCGCCGCCCCAGGGCGCGTTCGATTTCCTCTTCCACGCCATACAGGTCGAACAGGGGACGCTCGCCCCGGTAGTGGGTCAGCTTGGTCAGCACCGAGGGGGTGTAGATGGCGCCGAACTCCTGCAGCATGTGGAAGTTCTCGCGCGAATCGACCTGGATGGTGGCGGTGTGGTCGCCCACGAAGTCGCGCAGCACCCGCTGCGCCAGCGACAGGTCCTGGTGCAGCAGCGTGGGCGCGGGGTTGGTCTTGCTCTGCTTGACGATGGTGGCCCAGGTCTTGCGCAGGTATTCCACGTCCATCTGCAGGTCGGCGTCGGAGGCGTCCTCGGCCATGGTGCGGATGATGAAGCCGCCTTTTTCTTCCGGCGGGAGCAGGGCCTGGACCTTGCTGCGCAAGAGTTCGCGTTCGGCTTCGTTCTCGATGCGTTGCGAAATGCCGATGTGCTTGTCCTGCGGCAGGTAGACCAGCATGCGCCCGGCAATGGAGATCTGCGTGGACAGCCGCGCACCCTTGGTGCCGATGGGGTCCTTGATCACCTGCACGGTGATGCTCTGGCCATCGTGCAGCAGTTTTTCGATGGGGATGGCGGGTGCGTTCTGGCCATCGTGCGGACGGGCTTCCCAGATGTCGGCCACGTGCAGGAAGGCAGCGCGTTCCAGGCCGATATCGATGAAGGCCGATTGCATGCCCGGCAGCACCCGCACCACCTTGCCCAGGTAGATGTTGCCGGCCAGGCCGCGCGAAAGCGTGCGCTCGATGTGCAGTTCCTGGACCGCGCCTTGCAGGATCAGCGCCACGCGCGTCTCCTGCGGAGTGATGTTGATGAGGATGTCTTCGCTCATAGGATTCGAACGCCCGCTTGTTGTAGTAGTTGAGCCGTCTCGAATAGCGGCAGCCCCATGATACCGGAATGGCTGCCCACGATATTGCTGATGAACACCGACGCCAGCCCCTGGATGCCGTAGGCGCCGGCCTTGTCATAAGGCTCGACGGTATTGCAATAGGCGGCGATGGCCTGCTCGCTGAGGGGCGCGAAGCTGACGTCGGATTGCTGCACGATCTGCCAGACCTGGGTTTCCACACCCATCGTCACGCCCACGGCCACGCTGGTCAAGACCTGGTGGGTGCGGCCGGAGAGCAGGGTGATCATGCGCACGGCCTCGTCGTGATCGGCGGGCTTGCCCAGGATCAGGTCATCGACCACCACGGTGGTATCGGCCGAGAGCAGCGGACGGTGCGGCAACTGGCGCAGGATCATGGTCTGCTGGGCGCTGTCGAGCTTGGCGCGGGTCACGCGGGCGACATAGTTCATTGGCGCTTCGCCGGGCAGTACGCTCTCGTCGACTTCCTTGTCCGAGAGCAGCAGTTCGAAGTCGATGCCGATCTGGCGCAACAGCTCGCGTCGGCGTGGGCTTTTCGAGGCGAGGTAGATTTTCTGATCCGCTGGTTTCATGGAGCCATCAAGTCAAAAGCCGGCGCATTGCACAGGGCGCCGGCGGTGGACGATTTCAGGCGCGGTGATACGGATGGTTCTGCGTAATCGACCACGCCCGGTACAGTTGCTCGGCCAGCATCACCCGCACCATGCCATGCGGCAGGGTCATGCTGGAGATGCGGATGAGCGTATCGGCGCCGGCCTTGAAGCCGGGATCGAGGCCATCGGCGCCGCCGATGACGAAGGCCACGTCGCGGCCATCCTGCTGCCACTGGACCAGCTGCTGCGACAACTGCACCGAGGTCCAGTCACGCCCGCGCTCGTCCAGCGCGATCACGCGCGCGCCCTTGGGCAGCGCGGCTTCGATCTTCTCGCGCTCCTGCGCCATCACGGTTTCGGCCGTGCGGCTGCCGGAGCGTTCGACAGGTTTGATTTCCTTGAGGATGATCCGGCATTCCGGTGGCATGCGCTTGGCATACTCCTGGAAGCCGGTTTCTATCCACGCCGGCATCTTGTGGCCGACGGCGGCGATGACCAGTTGCATCAAGCCTTGCTGGTGCGCTTGGCGGCCGGCTTCTTGGCGGTATCGCTCTTGGCGGGCGCTACGCGCACGGTCTTGCCGGTCGGGGTCTTGGGCGCAGCCGCCTTGCGGGTGGTGCCGGCCTTGGTGGTGGTGGTCTTGCTGCCGGCAGCCGTGCCACGGGTAGTGGTGGTCTTGGCGGCGGTGGTCTTGGTGCCGGTGGTGCGGGTGGTGCGGGTCGTGCCAGTGGCTGCGCGAGCGCCGGTGGTGGAGGTGGTAGTGCGCGGCTTGCGGGCCGGCTTCTTCGGTGCGTCCTCGTCGTCATCCAGGGCCTGGCTGGCTTCGACGGCTTCGGCCTGGGCGCGGGTGCGGCGGGTCTTGGGCGCCGGCGATTCGTCGGCGGCGCGCTTGGCGGCGGCCGAAGTACCGGTACGCTTGGCCGCGCCCAGCTTGACTTCCTTGTCGCCCCAGATTTCTTCCAGACGATAGTAGGTGCGGATGGCCGGCTGCATGATGTGCACGATCATGTCACCCAGGTCCACCAGCACCCATTCACCGGTGTCTTCGCCTTCGACGCTGACGACATTGCCGCCCTTGGCCTTGACCTTGTCGCGCACCGAGGCGGCCAGCGCCTTGGTCTGGCGGTTCGAGGTGCCGGAGGCGATCGCCACGCGGTCGAACAGGCTGGTCAGGTGGGTGGTGTCATAGATGCGGATTTCTTGCGCCTTGACGTCTTCCAGAGCGTCCACGACCAGGGTTTGCAGTTTTTTGATGTCCATTGGTTTAATTTCGGTACAGATGTTGTTGTTCGATATAGTCTAGCACCCTGCCCGGGATCAGCGAATCGGGTCGGATGCCGCGTTGCAGCTGGGCACGGATTTCAGTCGATGAGATATCGACCGCCAGCCCGAGGGCCAGGTAGCCGTATCCGTGCGTGGTGCTGCGGATCTCTTGCGGCGCAGCGTTGCGCCGCTTGAATTCTTCCCTCACGGCCGGCGGCACGTGGGCGTCGGCCAGCGCGAAGCCGGGCCGGGAGGCGGCGCACAGGTGCGCCAGGTCAAACAGTTCCTGCCAGTGTTGCCAGGTGTCCAGGTGCTGCAGCTGGTCCGCGCCCATCAGGAAAACGATGGAGACCTGCGGTCCCAGCTCGGCCCGCAGGGCGCGCAGGGTGTCGATGGTATAGGTCGCGCTGGCGCGACGGATTTCCTGCTCATCGATGACCACCGGCACCTGCTGGCGGTCGAAGGCGCGCCGCACCATCTCCACGCGGTCCGCCGGCCTGGCCTGCAGGCCATGCTTCTGCCAGGGATTACCGGTCGGAATGATGCGCAGCTCATCAGGTTGCAGCAATTGCACGAAATGCTCGGCCAGGCGCACATGGCCATTGTGCACCGGATCGAAACTCCCGCCCAGCACGGCAATGCAGCGCTGCGCCGCAGGCGGCGCCATTACAGCCATTCCTTGTGGACCAGGAAGTCCGAATACAGCGCGGCCTCGGGGCTGCCGGATTCGGGATGCCAGTCGTAGCGCCACTTCACCAGCGGCGGCATGGACATCAGGATGGACTCGGTGCGTCCCCCCGATTGCAGGCCGAACAGCGTGCCCCGGTCGAAGACCAGGTTGAATTCCACGTAACGTCCCCGGCGATAGGCCTGGAAGTCGCGTTCGCGCTCGCCATAGGGCGTATCGCGGCGCGCCGCCACGATGGGCAGGTAGGCGTCCAGGAAGGCGTCGCCCACGCTGCGCTGCATGGCAAAGGCCTGCTCGAAGGGCAGGGCGTTGAAATCGTCGAAGAAGATGCCGCCCACGCCGCGCGGCTCCTTGCGGTGCTTCAGGTAGAAATAGTCGTCGCACCATTTCTTGAAGCGCGGGTAGAGCTCATCCCCATAGGGCTGCAGCGCATCGCGGCAGGTGCGGTGGAAATGGCGGGCGTCTTCCTCCACGCCGTAGTAGGGCGTCAGGTCCATGCCGCCGCCGAACCACCAGACCGCTTCTTCGCCCTCGGCATGGGTGGTGAAGAAGCGCACGTTCATGTGCACCGTCGGCACGTAGGGATTGCGCGGATGCAGCACCAGCGATACGCCCATGGCTTCCCAGGCGCGCCCGGCCAGGTGCGGGCGGTTGGCCGCAGCCGAGGGCGGCAGGTTCTTGCCCATCACATGGGAGAAGCCCACGCCGCCGCGCTCCAGCAGATTCCCTTCTTCCAGCAGGCGCGAGGTGCCGCCGCCGCCTTCGGGGCGCTCCCAGGAGTCCGACAGGAAGGATTTGCCATCGGCGGCTTCCAGAGCCGCGACGATGCGCTGTTGCAGGTCCTGCAGGTAAGCCTTGACGGCTGCGGTGTGGGTGGAGGCGTTGGAATGGGTGGTCACGGACGGTCGCTCTGATGCACGGTTACTGGACGGAAATGCGTTCCAACCGGGCATTGTACCTTGCCAGCCCCTCGCTGGGGCGGCAAAAGCCGGTCCGAGGCCTCCTGCGGACCGGTGTTGTGGGGCCTTAGCCTCAGCTTTGCGGCGCTTGCGCCAGCGGCACGGCGATCTGGTAGGTGGCCGGGGCGGGCCAGCCTTCCTTGAGGCAGACCTCGGCGATGGCGTTCTGCACGTCGTTGTAGACCTGGCCGAAATTGGGCGTGGGCGCATGTACGCGCAGGGCGATCAGGGTGCCGGTGGCATTGAATTCCTGGATCACGATGCCGGGGGCGGGCGTTTGCAAGACGTTGGGAATGGCCTTGATACGTTCGGAAAGCTTGGCGATGGCCTGCTGCGGATCGACGCTGTAGGCAATCTGGCAACGCAGGTCGGTGCGACGGGTGGCGTTGACGTTGTAGTTGATGATGTTTTCCGAGAACAGCTTGTTGTTGCCGATGATCACGCGCAGGTTGTTGTCGGTGGTGATGATGGTGGTCACCAGGCCGATATCGGAGACGGTGCCGGTCTGGCCGGCGGCGGTGATGTAGTCGCCCACCTTGAAGGGGCGCAGCACCACCAGGAAGATACCGGCGGCGAAGTTCGACAGCAGGCCCGACCAGGCCACGCCCAGCGCTACGCCGACCGCGCCGATCATGGCGGCAAAGGAGGTGGTGGGGATGCCGCACACTTCCAGGATGCCCATCACCAGCAGCACGCGCAGGATCACGTGGATGGCCGAGCTGGCGTAGTTGATCAGGGTAGTCTCGAACTGGCGCGCAGTCAGGACGCGGCGCACGATCTTGGACAGGGTATTGATGAACATGCCACCGACGATCCAGATGACGATGGCGGCGATCACCTTCAGGCCGAAGGGGACCAGGTAGAGATTGATGAGGGTGTCGAAGTTGAGCAGATGGTCAGACATCGGGTTTCCTTTTCTTCTGTTGTTGCGGGTCGTTGCCAGTCGTGGCGGTCCGGTGCTGCTTAGTCCGCCGCCACGGCGTTTTGTTGCAGGGCGGCCCGGTTCCAAAACAAAGTCCCCCGCAACACGCGGGGCGTTGCGGGGGACCTCGTCGGCGTCTCGCCTGGCTTAGCGCTTCAGTGCGCGCCAGCCGATGTCGCGGCGCATCTGCGAACCGGCGAAGTGGATCAGGTCGGCGGCGTCATAGGCATGCTTCTGCGCGACCTTCACGCTGTCGCCCAGGCCCACCACGCACAGCACGCGGCCGCCCGAGGTGGTCAGCTTCTCGCCAGTGAGGGTGGTGCCCGCATGGAAGGTCACGCAATCGGCGGTTTCCGCCGGGATATCGGTGATCAGATCGCCCTTGCGCGGTTCTTCCGGATAGCCATGCGCGGCCATGACCACGCCCAGCGCGGTGCGGCGGTCCCATTCCAGCTCGATCTTGTCCAGCGTGCCGGTGACGGCATGTTCGAACACGGTCAGCAGATCGGTCTTCAGGCGCGCCATGATGGGCTGGGTTTCCGGATCGCCCATGCGGCAGTTGAATTCCAGCGTCTTGGGATTGCCCTCGGCATCGATCATCAGACCGGCATACAGGAAGCCGGAGAAGGGGATGCCATCCTTGGCCATGCCCTGCACGGTCGGGACGATGATCTCGCGCATCACCCGCGCATGCAGCGCCGGGGTCACGATGGGCGCGGGCGAGTAGGCGCCCATGCCGCCGGTGTTGGGGCCCTGGTCATTGTCCTGCAGGCGCTTGTGGTCCTGGCTGGTGGCCAGCGGCAGGATGTTCTTGCCGTCCACCATGACGATGAAGGACGCTTCTTCGCCGGCCAGGAATTCCTCGATCACCACGCGCGCGCCGGCGTCGCCCAGCTTGTTGTCGGAGAGCATCATGTCGACCGCCGAATGCGCTTCTTCCAGGGTCATGGCGACCACCACGCCCTTGCCCGCGGCCAGGCCGTCGGCCTTGATGACGATGGGCGCGCCCTTCCTGGCGATGTAGTCATGGGCGGCGACCACGTCCGAGAAGGTCTGGTATTCGGCCGTGGGGATCGCATGGCGCTGCATGAAGGCCTTGGCGAAGTCCTTGGAGCTTTCCAGCTGCGCCGCTTCCTTGGTGGGGCCGAAGATCTTCAGGCCCCGGGCGCGGAAGACGTTGACGATGCCAGCGGCCAGCGGGCCTTCCGGGCCGACCACGGTCAGCGCCACATGCTCCTGCTCGACGAAGTCGGCCAGGGCTGCGGGATCGGTGATGGCGATGTTCTGCAGGCGCTCGTCGAGCGCGGTGCCGCCATTGCCGGGAGCGACATAGACCGTCTGGATGCGCGGCGACTTGGCAATGGCCCAGGCCAGGGCATGTTCACGGCCACCAGAGCCGACAACTAGGATTTTCATGGGATTAGAGGAAGTAAGGGTGGCGAATGGTAAGAATGAGGTGAATTATTCTTCGATCACGGCATTGGTATAGAGCTCCTGGGTGTCATCCAGGTTCTCCAGCGCGTCGAGCAATTTCTGCATCCTGACGCCATCCTCGCCCGCAAACACGGTTTCGGTGGAGGGCTTCATGGTGATCTCGGCCACTTCCGCCTTGAAGCCGGCGGCTTCCATGGCGGTCTTCACGGCGGAGAAGTCGTTGGGGGCGGTCAGCACTTCGATGCCGCCTTCCTCATCGGTGATCACATCCTCGGCGCCGGCTTCCAGCGCAGCTTCCATGACCGCGTTCTCATCCGTGCCGGGGGCATACATGAGCTGGCCGCAGTGCTTGAACAGGAAGGCCACCGAACCCTCGGTCCCCATGTTGCCGCCGAACTTGGAAAAGGCGTGGCGCACTTCGGCGACGGTACGGACGCGGTTGTCGGTCATGCAATCGACGATGATGGCCGCGCCATTGATGCCGTAGCCTTCATAGCGCACTTCTTCATAGTTCACGCCATCCAGGGCGCCGGTGCCGCGCTGGATGGCGCGGGTCACGTTGTCCTTGGGCATGTTGGCGTCGGAGGCGCGGTCCACGGCCAGGCGCAGGCGCGGGTTGGTGTCCGGGTCGCCGCCGCCCATGCGGGCCGCGACGGTGATTTCCTTGATCAGGCGGGTCCAGACGCGACCGCGCTTTTCATCCTGACGGCCTTTGCGATGCTGAATATTGGCCCATTTGCTGTGTCCAGCCATGTTCAATCTTTCCTGCGAGGTAGTGGGGCAGAACCGTCCTGTTGCAGCGATCCGGGGCGTTCCGGCCAGGCCGGCGCGCGCAACCGAGGGATCGGCGCAGATCAGGGCCAGGCTCGGACAGGACCGATAATGCACTTCCTGCCGCCGGGTTCTGACTATAATCGGGCGGGCATTTTACCATACCGCCTCCCCGTGATTTTTTGCCTTCAAGGCCGAGTTGACATGATTCATCCTCTTCCCATCGCCACCCATTCCGGCGGGCAACTGTGCCTGCTGCCGCAACTGGCCAACCGCCATGGCTGCATCACCGGCGCCACCGGCACCGGCAAGACGGTCACCCTGCAGGTGCTGGCCCAGGCGCTCTCCGACATCGGCGTGCCGGTCTTCATGGCCGACGTCAAGGGCGATCTCTCCGGCCTGGGTAAGGCCGGCAGCGCCTCGCCCAAGACCGCCGCGCGCCTGGCCCAGTTGGGCCTGCCCGAACCCGCCTGGGCGGCGGCCCCGGTGGCCTTCTGGGATGTCTATGGCGAGCAGGGCCATCCGGTGCGCGCCACCGTCTCCGACATGGGGCCGCTGATGCTGGCGCGCATGCTCAACCTCAACGACACCCAACAGGGCGTGCTGCAACTGGTGTTCAAGATCGCCGACGACCATGGCCTCTTGCTGCTGGACACCAAGGACCTGCGCGCCATGCTGCAGCACGTGGGCGAGAACGCCCCCCAGTTCAAGACCGAATACGGCAACATCTCGGCGGCCAGCGTGGGTGCGATCCAGCGCGGCCTGATCGGCATCGACGAGCAGGGCGGCGACCGCTTCTTCGGCGAACCCATGTTGAACATCGAGGACTGGATGCAGACCGACGCCCAGGGCCGTGGCGTCATCAACATCCTCGCCGCCGACAAGCTGATGAACGCGCCGCGCCTGTATTCCACCTTCCTGCTGTGGATGTTGTCGGAACTGTTCGAGCACCTGCCCGAGGTGGGCGACCTGGACAAGCCCAAGATGGCCTTCTTCTTCGACGAAGCCCACCTGCTCTTCGACGAAGCCCCCAAGCCGCTGCTGCAGAAGATCGAGCAGGTGGTGCGCCTGATCCGCTCCAAGGGCGTGGGCATCTATTTCGTCACCCAGAATCCGCTGGATATTCCCGACACCGTCCTGGGCCAGCTCGGCAACCGTGTGCAGCACGCCCTGCGCGCCTACACCCCGCGCGACCAGAAGGCCGTGACGGCGGCCGCCGAAACCTTCCGCCCCAATCCCATGCTCAATACCGCCCAGGCCATCACGGAACTGGGCGTGGGCGAGGCGCTGGTGTCCTTCCTCGATGAGAAGGGCCGGCCCAACATGGTCGAGCGCGGCTACGTGCTCACGCCGGCCTCCCAGATCGGCCCGCTCAGCGAGCCCGAACGGCGCGCGCTGATCGCCTCCTCACTGGTGGCGGGCGTCTATGAACAGGCCATCGACCGCGAATCGGCCTATGAACGCCTGAAAGGGCGTGCCGTCCAGCAGCCTCCATCCGCGCCCCAGTCTGCGCCGCAGCCTGTGCCGCAACCCGCGCCTGCGCCAGCACCGGTGGATGACAATGCCTGGGGCGCTTCGGCTGGCCGCAGCGCCCCAGGCCCCGCCAGTCCCTCGCGCCCCAGCGGCGGCACGCGCATCCCGCCGCAGCAACCGCAGCCTCAGCCCATCCCCCAACAGGGCGAGGGCGGCGGACTGGGCGATCTGATCAAGGATGCCGCTGGCGGCATCTTCGGCAACGGCGGCAACCGCCGCAGCGATTCGCCCTTGCAGGCCATGGTCAAGTCGGCGGCGCGCAGTATTGGTTCGCAGGTGGGGCGCGAGCTCATCCGCGGCGTGCTGGGCTCGCTGATGAAGAAGCGTTGATGCGCTGCGCCCCGGTGGTCCGGGCGCAGCGCCGTGACAAGGTTTACAATCGCGGCCATGATTGCCGCCACTCCCCATCCCACCCCGCGCCAGGCCTTCCTGGGCGGGCTCCTGCTCGCCATCGTCGGCGCCGTCTTCTTTTCCGCCAAGGCCATCGTGGCCAAGCTGATGTATCGCTATCACGTCGATGCCGTCATGGTCATCACGCTGCGCATGGTGTTTTCCTTCCCCATGTTCGCCGCCGTGGCGCTGTGGAAGGCGCGCACCCAGCCGCCGCTGGGACGCGGCGATGGTTGGCGCATCGTGGTGCTGGGGCTGATGGGCTATTACCTGTCGAGCTTCCTCGATTTCCTCGGTCTGCAATACATCTCCGCCGGGCTGGAGCGGCTGATCCTGTTCCTCACGCCTTCCTTCGTGATGCTGATCGCCTTTTTCTTCTTCAAGCGCAAGGTCGGCTGGATCGAATGGGCGGCCTTGCTGGTGTCCTACTTCGGCACCGTGCTGGTGTTGCAACATGACCTGCATGTCGGCGGCAGCGATGTCATCCTCGGCAGCGCCCTGGTGCTGGGCTCGGCCTTCAGTTACTCGATCTACCTGATTTCCTCGGGCGAGCTGGTGCGGCGCGTGGGCGCGGTGCGGCTGGTGGCCTATGCCATGTGCGTCTCCAGCGTGGCCTGCGTGATCCAGTTCTTCGTGCTGCGCGCCCCGGCCGATCTGCTCACCCAGGTGGCGCCGGTGTACCAGCTGTCGCTCTTCAATGCGGTCTTCTGCACCGTGCTGCCGGTGTTCCTGACCATGGTGGCGGTGGCCCGCATCGGCGCGCCCACGGCGGCCCAGGCCGGGCTGGTGGGGCCGGTCTCCACGCTCTTCATGGGCGCGGTGCTGCTGGACGAGCCCATCACCGCCCTGCAGCTGGTGGGTACGGCGCTGGTGCTGGCGGGCATGTGGCTGCTGTCGCGCAAGAAGCGCTGAGGCGTTCTATACTGCCTCACCCAAAGTGAATTTCCAGGCTTGAAACTGACTGCGAACAAGGAGACCCAGATGGCAAAAGCAATCCGCATGAGCAAGACCGGCGGCCCCGAGGTAATGGAATATGTGGACGTCGAGGTGGGCGAGCCGGGTGCGGGTGAAGTGCGCATCCGTCACGCCGCCGTCGGCCTGAACTTCATCGATTGCTATTTCCGCGCTGGCGTGTATCCGCAACCCTTGCCCGCCGGCCTGGGCCAGGAGGCCGCCGGCACCATCGAGGCAGTCGGCCCCGGGGTGAGCGGCTTGAAGGTGGGAGACCGTGTCGCCTATGCCGGCCGTCCCAACGGCGCCTATGCCGAGGAGCGCGTGATGCCGGCTGACATCCTGGTCAAGCTGCCCGACGCGATCAGCTTCGACACCGCCGCCGCCATGATGCTGCAGGGCATGACCGTGCAATACCTGCTGCGCCAGACCTACGCGGTGCAGCCGGGCGACACCATCCTGTTCCACGCTGCCGCCGGCGGCATCGGCCTGATCGCCTGCCAGTGGGCGCGTGCGCTGGGGGTGAACCTGATCGGCACCGTCAGCAGCGATGAAAAGGCCGCCCTGGCCCTGCAGCACGGCGCGACCCATGTGATCAACTACAAGACCGAGAACTTCGTCGAGCGCGTCAAGGAGCTCACTGGCGGCCGTGGCGTGCAGGTGGTCTATGACTCCATCGGCAAGGATACCTTCCTGGGCTCGCTGGACTGCCTGCGTCCGCGCGGCTTGATGGTCAGCTTCGGCAATGCCTCCGGTCCGGTGGCGCCGTTCGGCGTGTCCGAGCTGGCCTCGCGCGGCTCGCTGTTCCTGACCCGTCCCTCGCTGGGCAACTACACTTCCACCCGCGCCGAACTGGATGCGACCGCCGGCGACCTGTTCGACATGGTCCTCGGCAACAAGATCAGCATCGAGATCAACCAGCGCTACGCCTTGAAGGATGTGGCCCAGGCCCATGCCGATCTGGAAGGCCGCAAGACCACCGGTTCCACCATCCTCATTCCCTGAGCGCGCATGGACCAGCCATCCCGCCCACCGGAGCGCGCCAATCCCATGGACCATCCCCCGGAGCAGCCCGCCGGGGCCGATGGGTCGCCCAAGTTCGGTCGCCTGCTGCTGGTGCTCATCAGCGCGGTGTTGCTGATCGTCGTCATCACTTTTGCCAGCGAAGCGTATTTTTCGTAGTCGTTTATCGAATTAGTTCGGCATGAATCTCGCAAGATATCGGGAATTCATGAAGACTATGCGCCATTAGCGCATTTTTACCGCTCCAGGCCGTCAAATGCCTCCTTGGCGTGGGCAGTGAACTGTTCTTTCACTGCACCACGCCCAGAGAGAACATTTTTGCCAGGAGAGGGAGATGGGATGGAACTGGTGCCACCGCCTGCGCGGTTGCCTGGGGCTTGCAATGTCGCTGCTGGCGGTGGGGGCCACCGCCGAAGACGGAGTCAGCGCGACCGAAGTGGTGCTGGGGCAGTCGGCGCCTTTCTCGGGACCGGCCAGCGATCTGGGCCGGGATTTCCTGGTCGGTGCGCAGAGCTATTTCGCCATGGTCAACGCCAAGGGCGGCGTGCATGGCCGACGCGTGCGGCTGTTGAGCCTGGACGATGGCTATGAGCCCGAGCGCACCGCCGCCAATACCCAGCAACTGATCTGGCGCGACAAGGTCTTCGCCTTGTTCGGCTATTCCGGCACGGCCACGACGCTGGCGGCGCTGCCCGCCATCCGCGAGGCCAACGTGCCGCTGTTTGCCCCGGTCTCCGGGGCGCTGGCCTTGCGCGAGCCCTTCAATCGCCTGATCTTCCATGTGCGCGCCAGCTATGCCCAGGAGACCGACTTCCTGCTGCGCCAGCTGCAAGGCACCGGGCGCCGCAAGGTGGCGGTGTTCTACCAGAACGACGAGCTGGGCAAGAGCATGCTGGAGCAGTTGCGCCTGCGCGCCCTGGTCTATGGGCTGACCCTGGTCGGCACCGCCGCCGTCGAGCGCAACAGCGACGCCGTGGAGGGCGCGGCCCAGGCCTTGCTGAAGGTCAAGCCGGACGTGGTGATCCAGGTAGTGTCCTATCGGCCGGCCGCAGCGCTCATTGCGCGCATGCGCCAGGCGGGCTATCTGGGCGGCTTTTCTCATTATTCCTTCGTCGGCAGCCAGTCGCTGTCGGCCCGGCTCAAGGAATGCGGCGTCGGCGCGGAGATCGCCCAGGTCGTGCCTTTCCCCAACAAGGCGCGCCTGCCGCTGGTCTATGAATACCGCAAGGCGGTGGCGCAGCATCCGGGCGCGGTGGACAACTTCCTCAGCCTGGAAGGCTATATCGCCGCCCGCACCCTGGTCGAAGGCCTGCGCCGTGCTGGCCGCGCCCTGACGCGAGAAGGCTTGATCCGGGCGCTGGAGACGATCACTCCGGCCAACTACGACGGCGGCGGATTCAGCCAGCACTTCAGCCGCACCGACCACAGCGGCTCGGACTTCGTCGATCTCACCGCCATCGGCAGCGGCGGGCGCTTCATCAACTAGCGGTGGCCTGCCGCAGGCCACCGCTATCAGTCCATCGGCTGGCCGTCCTTGTCTACCTTGATACGGACCTGGCGCGTCACCCCGCTGGGACCTGGAAAGTCATCGAAGGCGGCGCGCACCATGGCCGGCATGGCCGCTGCGAGCCCGGCGCGGCTGCCTTCACTGTCCACCACCACATCGAAGAGCTTCTTGCCCTCGCCGGCCTCGGAAATGCCGATCTGCAAGCGGCGCAGGAACACCGGATAGCTGGTGCTTTGCATCGGGCCGCCATACCAGAAGGGATCATAGAACGGTCCATAAGGGCCGTAGAAGCCGAACGGGCGCGGGCCGAAGCGCCCCCAGCCGGGCGCGGGACCGTAGAAGAAGGGATCATAGGCGGGCCGCGTGACCACCACCTGTTCGGTATTCATGCCATAGCTGAAACTGACCTGCAGCTGCGCCTGGCGCGCCTCCTTGGCCTCGGTGAAGCCCAGGAACTGCAGTTCCTGGCGGATCAGGCTGGCGTAGTTCTGGTATTCCAGGTTGTTTTCCTGTTCCTTGGTCGGCGCGAAGGCGTAGGGCTTGTCATTGTAGGACGGCGTCCAGGCGTGGAAGGAGGTGACATTGTTGTCGATCACCGTGGCGCAGCCCGAGAGCAGCATGGTGGCCAGCGCGAGCACAGGGTAAATCCAGCGTTTCATGAAGGAACTCCAATCGGAAAAGGCGGCGCTTGGCCGCAGTGCTAGGACCGCGCCACGGGCATTTCTATCCTGCCTGCCCCGGTCTGGTGCGCACCGTGGCCTCCATTGTAGTGCGGCAGCGTCCTGCGTGGTCGGGCGCGAACCATGGCCGCGCAGCCTGGTCTGTGACAGAGGCAGGGGCAAATCCATCCGCTCCCGGCGGGATGATTGGTAAAATCAGGTTTTTGCTGCACCTGAATTAGCTTGCGACTGCCGTCGCGTTCACTTTTCATCTCCATTTCCGTTTCTATTTCCCTTCCGGACAGGCCTCCATGCGCACCGATACGCCCCAGACGATCTACCGTAAAGACTACGCCGCCCCCCATTACCTGGCCGACACCGTCGAAATGGGTTTCGACCTCGATCCCTCCGACACCCGTGTGGCCACCCGCATCACCATGACCCGCAATCCGGCCGCCAAGGGCCGCGACCTGGTGCTCTTCGGCGAAGAGCTGGAACTGGTGGCCCTGCGCCTGAACGGCAAGCTGCTCACGCAGGCCAAGGGCGACTTCCGCATCGCCGCCGGCGTGCTGACCATCCCCGCCGCGCCGGCCAAGGTGGTGCTGGAGATCGAGACCCTGGTGCATCCTGACCGCAATACGTCCCTGATGGGCCTGTACGTGTCCAACGGCAATTTCTTCACCCAGTGCGAGGCCGAGGGCTTCCGCAAGATCACCTATTTCCCCGACCGCCCGGACGTGATGGCGAAATTCACCGTCATGCTGCGTGCCGACAAGTCGCGCTATCCGGTGCTGCTGTCCAACGGCAACCTGATCGAAGAGGGGGATCTGCCCGACGGCCGCCACTACGCCAAGTGGGAAGATCCATTCAAGAAGCCCTCCTACCTCTTCGCCCTGGTGGCCGGCAACCTGGTCTGCCAGGAAGAAACCGTGCGCCTGCATTCGGGCCGCGATGCACTGCTGCAGGTGTGGGTGGAAGAGGGCAACCTCGACAAGACCCAGCACGCCATGGATTCGCTCAAGAACAGCATCACCTGGGACGTGCAACGCTTCGGCCTGGACCTGGACCTGGACCGCTTCATGATCGTGGCGGTGGGCGACTTCAACATGGGCGCCATGGAAAACAAGGGCCTCAACATCTTCAACACCAAGTACGTGCTGGCCAATCCGCGCATCGCCACCGATGTCGACTTTGCCAACATCGAAGCCGTGGTCGGCCACGAATACTTCCACAACTGGACCGGCAACCGCGTCACCTGCCGTGACTGGTTCCAGCTCTCGTTGAAGGAAGGCCTGACCGTCTTCCGCGACCAGGAATTCTCGGCCGACATGATCGGCAGCGACAGCGGTCGCGCCGTCAAGCGCATCGATGACGTGCGCGTGCTGCGCCAGGTGCAGTTCCCGGAAGACGCCGGTCCGATGGCGCATTCCGTGCGTCCTGACTCCTACGTCGAGATCAACAATTTCTACACCGTCACCGTCTATGAAAAGGGCGCCGAAGTGGTGCGCATGTACCAGACCCTGCTGGGCCGCGACGGTTTCCGCAAGGGCATGGACCTGTACTTCGAGCGCCACGACGGCCAGGCCGTGACCTGCGACGATTTCCGCGCCGCCATGGCCGACGCCAATGGCCGCGACCTGTCGCAGTTCGAGCGCTGGTACAGCCAGGCCGGCACGCCTCAGGTGCAGGCCAGCGTGGACTACGACGCCAAGCGCAAGACCCTGACCCTGACGCTGGAGCAAAGCTGCCCGGCCACGCCCGGCCAGAAGAAGAAACAGCCCTTCCACATCCCGGTAGCCGTGGGCCTGCTGGACGCCCAGGGCCGCGACCTGGCGCTGACGATCGAGGGCGAGAAGAAGGCCGGTCCCACCACCCGCGTGCTGGAACTGACCAAGGCCAAGCAGAGCTTCCGCTTCATCAACGTCGAAGAAAAGCCGGTGCCTTCACTCTTGCGCGGCTTCTCCGCGCCGGTGCTGCTGCAATACGACTACAGCGATGCCGAGCTGGCCTTCCTGATGGCCCACGACAGCGACGCCTTCAATCGCTGGGAAGCCGGCCAACGCCTGGCCACCCGTCGTCTGCTGAACCTCACCGTGGCCGTGCAGGCCGCGCGCCAGTCCGGCCATGTGGTCTCGGTCGATACCGTGCTCAACAACCTGGAGCACGACGGCGCCCTGGCCAACGCCCTGCGTGCCACGCTGCGCGACGAAGCGCTGGACCCGGCCTTCCGCGAGCTGGTGCTCACGCTGCCCTCGGAAACCATGATCGCCGAGCAGATGGAGATCATCGACCCGCACGCCATCCATGTAGCACGCCAGTTCCTGCGCCGCTCGCTGGCGCGTGAACTGCAAGAGGACCTGCTGGCCGCCTATCACGCCAACCAGACCCCCGGCGATTACAGTCCGGACGCTGCCTCGGCTGGCCGGCGTGCGCTCAAGAACGTGGCCCTGTCCTACCTGGCCGAGCTGGATGATGAACAAGCCATGGGCCTGGCCCAGCAGCAGGACCAGCAGGCCAACAACATGACCGACCGCCTGGCCGCACTCTCGGCCATCTTGAACAGCGCCGCGCCCGGCAAGAGCGAGGCGCTGCAACGCTTCTACGCCGAGTTCGAGCAGGAGGCCCTGGTCATCGACAAGTGGTTCACCCTGCAGGCCACGGCCCGCAATGCGGATGTGAACACCGTACGCACCCTGGCCGAGCATCCCGCATTCACGCTGAAGAACCCGAACCGCGCGCGCAGCCTGATCTTCAGCTTCTGCAACGGCAATCCCTCGGCCTTCCATGCGCCGGACGGCA
Source organism: Herbaspirillum camelliae (assembly GCF_001929405.1). NCBI lineage: Bacteria > Pseudomonadati > Pseudomonadota > Betaproteobacteria > Burkholderiales > Oxalobacteraceae > Herbaspirillum > Herbaspirillum camelliae. Next base: position 5,711,641 of record NZ_KV880769.1, on the reverse strand, counting down.
ACGGCTACAGCTTCTGGGCCGAGCAGGTCATCGCCCTCAATGCCAGCAACCCGCAAGTGGCGGCGCGCCTGGCGCGCAGCCTGGACCGCTGGCGCAAGTACAGCCCGGCCCTGCAGGAAAAGATGCGCCTGGCGCTGCAACAGGTGGCCGCCGCTCCCAAGCTCTCGCGTGATGTGGCCGAAGTGGTCACCAAGGCGCTGGCCAACTGATCATCGATATTTTTTATATTGTTTATATTTTTACCATCCGATAGGCAAGGAAGACCATCATGAAACGCATCAGTCTTACGCAACACCTGATCGAGCAGCAGCGCTTGCACAACAAGATCCCGTCCGAACTGCGCCTCTTGATCGAAGTCGTGGGCCGTGCCTGCAAGTCGATCTCGCACGCCGTCGGCAAGGGCGCGCTGGGCGAGGTGCTGGGCAGTGCCGGCAGCGAGAACGTGCAGGGCGAAGTGCAGAAGAAGCTGGATGTGATCTCCAACGAGATCCTGCTGGAAGCCAACGAATGGGGTGGTCACCTGGCGGCCATGGCTTCCGAGGAAATGGAGACCATCCACCGCATTCCCAACCGTTATCCCAAGGGCGAATACCTGCTGATGTTCGATCCGCTGGATGGCTCCTCCAACATCGACGTCAACGTCTCCATCGGCACCATCTTCTCGGTGCTCAAGGCGCCCGAGGGCATGACCGAACCGACCGAGCAGGACTTCATGCAGCCCGGCACCCGGCAGGTCGCCGCCGGCTACGCCGTGTACGGCCCGCAGACTGTGCTGGTGCTGACCACCGGCGACGGCGTGCACTGCTTCACCCTGGATCGTGAAATGGGCGCCTGGGTGCTGACCCAGAAGGACATCAAGATTCCCGAAGACACCAAGGAATTCGCCATCAACGCCTCCAACCAGCGTCACTGGTTCCCGCCGGTCAAGCGCTATGTGGATGAAATGCTGGCCGGTTCCACCGGTGTGCGCGGCAAGGATTTCAACATGCGCTGGATCGCCTCCATGGTGACCGACGTGCATCGCATCCTCAACCGCGGCGGCATCTTCATGTACCCAGCCGACGCCCGCGAACCCAACAAGCCCGGCAAGCTGCGCCTGATGTATGAAGCCAACCCCATGGCCTTCATCGTCGAGCAGGCCGGCGGCGCGGCCACCGATGGCACTCAGCGCATCCTCGACATCCAGCCGGAAAAGCTGCACCAGCGCGTGGCGGTGTTCCTGGGTTCCAAGAATGAAGTGGACCTGGTGACTTCCTACCACCAGCAATAAGCTGCAATAAGCCGCCCTAGGACACGGCGCCCGAGGGCGCCGTTTTCATTGGCGCGGCCAGGCGGACCTGGTTGCGTCCCTCGTGCTTGGCTTGGTAGAGGGCGGCGTCGGCTGCGCCCAGCAAGGTCTGCACCGAGCGTGACGAGCTGGGCAGCAGTTCCAGCGCGCACACGCCCACGCTCACCGTCATCACCCCGACCGGATTGCCGCGATGGGGCAGTTCCAGCGCCTGGATAGCTGCGCGCAGTTTCTCGGCCATTGCGCAGGCGCCCTCGGCGTCCGTATCGGGCAGCAGCATCGCCATTTCCTCGCCACCATAGCGCGCCGCCAGATCACCGGGCCGGCGCTGGCGCTCCTTGAGCACGCTGGCGATGCGGCGCAGGCATTCATCGCCGGCCTGATGACCATAGAGATCGTTGTACTGCTTGAAGAAATCGACATCGATCATGATCAGCGCGAGCGCCGCGCCGCTGCGGTCGGCACGCTTGAACTCGGCCTCCAGAACGGTATCCAGATGACGCCGGTTGGCCAGCCCCGTCAGGCCATCCTGATGTGCCAGCATTTCCAGCCGATGGTTGGCTATCTGCAATTCGCCCATGGCCTGCAAGGCCCGGTCTTCGGCACAGAGGCGCAATTCGATCTGGCCGACCAGACGCCAGCCAAAGACCCCGATGATGACCAGCAACAGCAGCACGGCCGCGCCATAGACGAAGGTCTGCTGTTGCCAGTCGGCCAGCGCTTCCTCGCGCGCCAGCGTGACCACCAGCACCAGCGGATACTTGTCCACCGCCTGGTAGGACAGGTAGCGCTGCCGCCCATCCAATGGCGACGCTACCTCCAGGTAGCCGTGCGGACTGCGCGGCAAGCCTTCCAGGAACAGGCGTCCCTGGCTGAAATCGCGATTGATGTAGCCGGGATCGAAGGGCATCCGCGTCAGCAGCGTGCCATCACGCAGCAGCAGGGCGATGGAGCCGCCCTTGCCGATGTCCACGGTGCGGTACAACTGGTTGAAGTGGTTGATATCCAGCGTGGCCAGCAGCACGCCGGCGAAGCTGCCATCAGCATGATTGAGCCGGCGCGACATGGGGATGACCCAGCGTCCGGTGCTGCGGCTGAGCAAGGCTTTTCCCACGCGCGGGCCGGCATCGTCATGGTCGCGATGCCAGATGAAATAGTCGCGGTCGCTGTTGTTGGTTGCCGTCAGGGGCGGTGCGGAAGAGGTCAGCAAGCGCTTGCCCTGCTCGTCGAAGACATACAGCCCATCAAGCTGGGGCATCTCGGAGGAAATCCGGCGCAGCAGCGGCATCAGGTCCACCAGGCTGGCATGGGCAATGCCGACGCTGGCGATGCGGTCGCTCATGTCCAGCAGTAATCCGTCGGTGGCTTGCAGCACATCGTAGGCGTGGCGCGCCAGCGCCTTGGCCACATTGCCAGTGTAGATGCGGTTGTTTTCCAGCTGCACCACCCGCGCCGTCAAGCTTTGCCACAGCAGGCCGCCGGCGATGGCGGCACAGATCAGGACGACAAACAGCCGGGCCCGGCGCGCGACCGAATGACGCGCGTTCGGGCCCGCTTTTGCCAGTAGCGGACGCATATTGTTTTCTCCCCCTCCAGGTGACCGGTCTCCATCCCCACGGAGCCGCCTTGCAGTGAGTATAGGAAGAAGGGGAGGGCCTCAGCACCGCGAAGAGATCACGAAAAGCCGCCCTGTTTGGCGGCTAGCGCGGCGTTTGTCGCATCAACTTGGCACTGTGTATCGCAGTAAGCAGCACTGCCAACCAGATCGGCACATAGGTGCCTAACTGCGCCAGGGGCAGCGACTCTCCCAGCACGGCGATGGCGACCAGCACCAGCAAGATCGGCTCGACATAGCCCAGCACGCCGAAGAGCCCCATCGGCAAAAGCTTGCCGGCCCGCAGATAGCAGGCCAGCGCCACCATGCTCAGCAGCCCCAGACCAGGCAGCAGCAACAGCATGGAAGGGGTGCGCAGGGTAGCGGCCAGCGTATCCCCGAGCGCCACGGCGATCAGTGCCGGCAGCGCCAGGATCAGCAATTCGACCGCGAAGATCATCAGCGAGTCCAGTTGCAGGCGTCGGCGCAGGATGAAATAGGGCGGGTAGCCCAGCGCCACGGCCAGGGTCGGCCAGGAAAAGCTGCGCGTCATCCAGATCTCATGCGCCACGCCGATGCAGGCCAGTAGCACCGCCAGCTGCTGCAGCAGATTGAGCCGTTCGCCATAGAGGAGGCGGCCGACCAGCACCATCGACAGCGGCAACAGGAAATAACCCAGCGACACCTCCAGCGCCTGGCCATTGACCGAGCCCCACAGGAACAGCCATTGCTGGAAACCCAGCAGAGCCGCCATCAGCAGCAGCAGCAGACAGCGCGCCGGTGTACCCAGCAGCTCGGCGCAGGCCTCTCGCAGGCGCGGCAACTGGCCGCGCCAGGCGATCAGCGCCAGCACCGCCAAGGCGGTGGCGAGGATGCGCCAGCCGAAGATGTCATTGCCGTCCAGCGGCGCCAGCAGGCGGGTATAGCCGGAGAGCAGCGCGAACAGCGCCGAGGCCAGGACCGAGAGGCCGACGCCGCGGCCGATTTCGTGATGAGGCATTACGCAAAATCCAGTCTGTACGATTTGTCTACCCGGGGGCTTCCGCGCAGGCAAAAAGCGCCATTCTAGGGCAAGCGGGCCGAATGGGCCGGCCTGGCCTACGACGCAGCCCTGGGAAATCCTGTGGCGAAATGCATTGCATGCAGCAGGGAGATGGATATCCGGTTTGGCCTGGCGCGCCAAACAAGGTTATGCTTGGCGTCAAAACGACACTGATGAATTGCGGCCAGAACGCGATCGCAAGCAAGCCACCAAGGGGGGATGGACCATGTTCAAACTGCTGCCCGCTTACACACTGGCGCTGGCCATGTCAGCCATCTCGGCCACGCCTGCTGCCGGCGCGGCCGAATGCACCAAGCTGGTGGTGTCGGCCGATTCCGATTACGCGCCCTTGCACTGGTATGACGGCAAGCGACTCACCGGCGCCAGCATCGAGATCGCCACGCGCGTGCTGGGGGCCTTGAACATTCCCTTCGAGGTGCGCTACGTCGGTCCCTTCCACCGCGTGCTCAAGGCCGCCGAGAGTGGCGAAGTCGCCATGATCGCCTCGCTCAAGATGACGCACGAGCGCCAGCAATACCTGGCCTTTACCTCGGTGCCGCTGTTCGTCAATCCCATTGCCGTCTTCGTCGCCCGTGACCGGCGCTTCGCCTATGGCGGCTGGAAAGACCTGGTCGGCAAGCGTGGCGCCATCACGCTGGGCAACCAGTTCGGGGGTGGCTTCGATGAATTCATGCGCGACAACCTGAGCATCGAGACCGCGCAAAAGACTTACATGAATTTCACCAAGCTCGATTCGGGACGGATCGACTATCTCGTCACCGGCTATTACAGCGGCATGATCTACCTGAACCAGACGCAGCAGCAAGACCGCTTCATGCCCTTGCGCCCCTTCGTCAGCGAAACTGACAACTATCTTGCCCTGAGCAAGGCCAGTCCCTGCATCAAGCACCTGGCGCGCATCAACGCCCAGCTGGAAGCGATGCAAAAACGCGGCGAGCTGCGCGCCGTGTTGCAAAGCTTCGAGACCGATCTGCGCATCGAGTCCAACGACACCATGCCGCAGTCGCGTTAAGCACCTCGATCGGCGTGAGGTTTTGAGTGTTTTGTGCCATCGGGAAATTTAATTGGCGCGCCGGGGAACTAGCGTCCTGTCCACGTACTCTGTGAATACTCGTGTTTTTGCGGATGAGTTCCGCCGAGGCGAGACGGTCGGAATTAAACAACAACAAAGCGGCGTCACGAACGAAATCAGTTAGAAAAGAAGCGCGGCCTCATTAGAATTGCCGCTCTACAAGATCCGCAACAGCGCGGATCGCAGCGTAACGAAGCGCTTGCGGGCAAGCCATCTCCAAGGATCGATGACGATCCTCCACTCATTTAAAGAACAAGCCCATGCGCTCCCTGATCAATCATCTCAGATTCTCACGCAAGTTCGCCCTGATCGGCGCACTCGCTTTTCTCCTGTTCATCGTCCCGACCACCCTGCTGGTGCGCGGCAATCTGCAAGACCTGGCCACCGCCCAGCGCGAGCAATTAGCGGTGGAACCAGGGCGCGATCTGTTGCTGCTGCTCAAGCAGATGCAGCAGCATCGCGGCCTGTCCGCACTCTATCTTTCCGACGGCAACGCCGGCGCGGCTGATCGCGCCGAGCGCCAGAAGCAGGTGGAAGCCACGCTGGAACGCGTACGCACCGGCATCCTGCCGCTGCAGGACAAGGCCCTGATGGAATCGCTGGAACGCGTCTCTTCACAGTGGCGCGCACTGACACAGGCCGTCTCTTCCAAGGCCATCACCGGTGCCCAGAGCAACCTGCAGCACGCAGAACTGATCGCCCTCGAGCTCGACCTCATCGATCAACTGGCCAACAGCTCCGGCCTGGCGCTGGAGGCCGAAGCGGCGCTCTTCTACGTGCAGCGCGCCGTGATGAACGAACTGCCGCAACTGACCGAAGCACTGGGTCAGACCCGGGCGCGCGGTGCGGTCATGCTGGGTCGTGGCCAGGCCAGCGCGGAAGAGCGCGCCCGTCTGGAAAACCTGGCCGATCGCGCCCGCCGCAGTTATGAAAGCGCGCGCAAGTCGCTGACGCTGGCGGCTGGCCGGCATGCGTTGCCGGCCAATCTGGAGCGCGCCCGAGCCGAAGCCCTGAAGGCCGCCGAAGAAGGCTTCAAGCTGGCCGACAGCGCCATCATCCGCGCCGACAACCTGAGCATGCCGGCGCCTGAATGGGTGGCCACGATGACCCGCATCATCGATACCCAGTTCGTGCTGGTCAATGCCTCTTTCGACCTGATGCGCGATGAGTTGCAAGCCAAGATTCCGCGTCTGCGCAACGAACTGCTGCTGCTGTGCGGCCTGCTTGGCCTGCTGGCGGCTGCCGCCCTGTGGGTGATGGTCGCCGTCACGCGCGCCACCACGACAGCCATCAACGACGCCGTGCGTCTGGCCGAGGCGGTGTCGGCGGGTGACCTGACCCAGCACGTGCAGATCAATGGCAGCGATGAAGTGGCGCGCCTGCTCACCGCGATGCAGGCCATGACCTCCCAACTGAGCACGGTGGTCAGCAGTGTGCGCAGCAACTCCGAGAGCGTGGCCACGGCCAGCGCCCAGATTGCGCAAGGCAATGCCGATCTGAGCAAGCGCACCGAGGAACAGGCCAGCGCCCTGCAACAGACGGCAGCGTCGATGGAAGAACTGGGGTCGACCGTGGCGCAGAATGCCGATGGCGCCCGTCAGGCCGGTGACCTGGCGCGTGACGCCGCGCACGTGGCCGGTCAGGGTGGCCAGGTGGTGCAGCAGGTGGTGCAGACCATGCAGGGTCTGCACGCCAGTTCGGATCGCATCAGTGACATCATCGGCGTTATCGATGGCATCGCCTTCCAGACCAATATCCTGGCCCTCAATGCCGCCGTCGAAGCGGCGCGCGCGGGCGAGCAAGGACGCGGCTTCGCCGTGGTCGCCACCGAAGTGCGCAGCCTGGCCCAGCGTTCGGCCACCGCTGCGCGCGAGATCAAGGAACTGATCACCGCCAGCGTCGAGCAGGTGGGGCAGGGCACCCAACTGGCCGACCAGGCCGGCAAGACCATGGAAGAGATCGTGACCTCGATTCGCCGCGTCAGCGACATCATGGTCGCCATCAACGCCGCCACCGCCGAGCAGAACACTGGCATTGCTCAGGTCGGCCAGGCCGTCACGCAGATGGATACCACCACGCAGCAGAATGCCGCCCTGGTCGAAGAAAGCGCGGCAGCGGCCATCAGCTTGTCCAGCCAGGCGCGAGAGCTGGTGCAGGCCGTGGCTGTCTTCCGCGTGGGGCAGCGCGCGCTGATGATGTAGGAAGCCGGTGAGGCGCCTGGATCGTTGCAGAGGCGGCCAGGCGCCGCAGGTTTTTGCAGGATGATTTTTATAATAAAATCCAGTTTTGAAATATTCAATAAAAATAAGTCAATGGCGCAAAAGCGCTCCAGTAAAGGGTTTTGGAAGGTATCAAAAATTGGTAACGGATGTTACTGTCGGAAAAAGTTACATTTTCTACCGATAGAAGATGCGTTGAAAATCCAAGTGACTGATTTCCAAGAGAGTTGTTCGAATGGCATGTTTTGTGCATGGGTATATCCACTGCAACACCTCCATTCCTATCACTACTTCTCAAGGAGAATTTATATGTCATTGATCAAAAAGACTTTCGCCAGCCTGGCGTTTTTGCTTGCTTGCAGCACGTCGGCATCGGCGGCGATCGTTACGCAATCCGATGCGGTGGGCAGCTACAATGCCAACGCTAACACCCCGGATGAGCGCGTAGTCGGTTTCCGCATCGCCAAGGGGACCCGCGGCTTCACTGCCGTCACCGGACACTCCACTACCTATGATCAGGGCTGGGGCGCCAATGAGCCGTTGTTCAACTATCTTTACGTCAGCCTGAGGAGGGGGACGGATAATCTGTGGACCGATATCTTCGCAAGGGCAGTGCGTGCGCCTGATGTCCAGCCGCTTCAGCCCTACCAGGCGTCAGCCAACGCATTGAGCGCCCTCAATGCCGCACTGCGCAGCATTGACTGGTCGAAGAACCCCAATGTGGAGCTGCAGGTGCGCTCGCATCCAGCCCCTTTCCCCGGCCATGAATTGCACTCGGTCACCCCGGTGCTGGTCGCCAGTTCGCGCGAGGCCGAGGTTCCCGAACCTGCCTCGACCGCCATGCTGGGCATCGGACTGGTGGGCCTGATGCTGGCGCGCCGGCGCAAGGGCGGCGTGGCCCACTAAGATAGGCTGTGCTGGCAAGAAGACCCGCCTGGTGCGGGTCTTTTTGCGTGAGCGCAGGCCCGCGCTGGAAGGCGTACCGACCCATCTGTATTGCCATGTTGGCAGGACCCACGACTTCCCGGATAACAAGGCTGCCTGCAAAAGAAAAGGCCCGCATGCAAAGCGGGCCAGAGGGAGACGGTGCAGTAAAACGGATCAGCGGTAGAACGGTTCGACCTGGCCCTTGAGCTTGGTCATCATGGGATTGCCCTTGCGGTCCAGCGCGCGGCCGGCGGGAATCTTGATCCAGCCTTCGCTGATGCAGTATTCGCCGACGTTGTTGAATTCCTTGCCGTTGAGCTTGATGCCCACGTCGAATTCAAAGACGGCGGCGACGTAGTGCGGGCTGCGCGGATCGACCGAGAGGCGGTCGGGGAAGCTGGGGCGTTGTGCGGTATCGTTCATGGCCGCGATTATCGGATATCTGCCCGGCCAAGACAATCCTTTAGGCGCTGGCCGCACCTCTGACAGGCGCCGCCGCCCTGGCAGTGCCGTCTTCCTACCCGGATGGCGGCATCCTCCGACAGCAGCGCTGGCCCCTGGCTGATAGCGCTGCCGGCGCGAACATCGCATGCTGGGCGCAATGTCCCCATGTCCATTTGCGCGAGGAAGTATGCAAGCCACCCTGGAAGAAATGCAGGCAGCCGCTTCGGCTTCCCGCCGATATCATCCCCACAACAATTCCCGCAGCGCCGAGCTGTTGCCTGCGCGCATCTACGCTGAGCTGAACGTGGCCGAGCCCGGCGCGGCGGCGCTGGCGGACGCGCATCGGTACCTGATGACGCAACTGGAGGCGACCCAGGCGCTGCCCTGCGAGCTGCCCCCTGCGGGGCAAGACATGGCCGCCTGGATGCAGGCCCGCGCCGCCCAGGTTGGCCTGGCCTATGAAGCCTATCTGCAGGAACGCCGCGCGGGCGCGCCGCGCCAGTATTTCTCGGGACGCGCCCATGCGCTCAATTTCCTGCTGCGCGTGGCGCCCACCAAGCTGGTCGATGGCGCCTGGCTCTACAGTGCAGTGAAGCACTGGCGCGATCCGGTGTTTCGTCCCCTGATCCTGACCTATCTGGAAGAGCTGGGTGATGGCGAGGTGGCCATGAACCATGTGAGCCTCTATCGCAGCCTCTTGCAGGCCCATGGCTGTGAGCAGGCCGACTGGCTCTCGCAGGCGCATTATGTCCAGGGAGCGCTGCAACTGGCGCTGGGCTGGCATGGCGATGAATTCATTCCTGAGATGTTCGGTTTCAACCTGGGTTACGAGCAGTTGCCGCTGCACCTGCTGATCACCGCCTACGAACTCAACGAACTCGGCATCGATCCCTACTATTTCACGCTGCACGTGACCATCGATAACGCCGCCAGCGGCCACGCCCGCAAGGCCGTCGACGCGGTGCTGGAGGCAGCTGCGCAATGGCCGGACCGCGAGCAGTTCTTGCAGCGCATGCGGCGCGGCTACCTGCTCAATGAACTGGGGGCGAGCACGCTGGGCGTGATCGGCTCCTTCGACCTGGATCAGGAAGTGCAACGCGTTCTGGCCGACAAGGCCGCATTCGGCCGCATGATGCATTCGGATTATTGCCGCATTGGCGGCAAGACCGTCAATCAATGGCTGGAGCTCCCGGAGGGCATGCGCGACTTCCTGGCCGCGATGGAACAGGGCAAATGGATCCTGCGTGGCGAGCCGGCCGGACACAGCCGCTTCTGGCGACTCATCGATGCGCCTGGCGGCGAGATGTTCGGCGTCTTCAATGGCTATGAAAAGCAGGTCATCCGCGAGTGGATCGAGACCGGCTGGGACGACGCGCCCCGCCAGCCCAGCTTCCGCGCGCTGGCGCGCGGCCGCCAGCACGTGGCAGAGGAGCGGGAGCAGGAGACGCATTCCCGGCTGGACGTGGGACTGGATGCGCTGGTGGCGCAATTGAGTCCCGCTTGCCATCACCTGCCCCCGGGGCTGGAGGCGAGCCGTCTGTTCAGCCAGCACTATCGCACCCGCTGCGTAGTCTGAGAAGGCCGACGGGCCGGGCTCGGCTATAATGGCGCCTTCCCGGACGTGGGGGCGTTGCGCGCCTTGCCACGGCCTTGTCAGTGAAACCGCCAGCTACAGCTGGCCGCAGGAGAAACCATGAACAACCGCGCAAGAAAACGCCTGATCTACCGCCGTCATCGTATCGGCCTGCTGATCGCCGCCATCGAATCGTTGATGGCGCTGGAAGAATCGATGCTGCAAGCCAAACAGGCCGCCTGAGCCTGCTTTGCCTTGTCATCCCGAACCGGCCGCTGGCCGGTTTTTTCATGCCTGCGGCATCCTTGACAGGGAGCGAGTAAATCTGCCCTGTTGCGGCGCAATGATCTATACTCACGGAAGACCTTGTCGTCGCTCACCGGGCCCTATGCTGCACCGTGCCCCGGGAACACGATTGCGTTGAGTCCGGTCCGCCCGGACTGCTGCACATCCGTGGTACGTAGTTGAGTTTGAATCTCGATTGATTTAGCCAGGAGCAAGCATGCCGCAACGATATGACGAAAGTACGGCCGATCTGAAGGAATTGATGACGGCCACCCCCATCAGCCCGGAGGTCCACGCCGCCAACCGGCGCGCCAAGGTGGACCGGCGCCGGCTCATCGAAGATGTCCGGGAAGACGCCCGGCAAAAGGAAGAAGAACTGCTCTGATGTAACGCTGCCCCCAGCGCTGACACACTGGCGTTGCTGTCCTGCATTGAATCGGCTGCCGTTGCGCAAAGCAACGGCGGGCGCGATCCCACCTCTGTCACTTTCCCTTGATTGTTCTTGTAGCAACGTTGCTTGCGTCTACCTGGCTCAGGCCGCCTCGACGAAGGCCTGGACCGCGCGATTGAAAGCGGCCGGATGCGAGACGTTCATGCCGTGGGATGCCCCGGCGATGACGTGTTCTTCGGCCGTCAGGATCCATTGCGACAGCGCCGCGATGTTGTCGCGATACATGCGCGGGCTTTTCTCGCCGCCGATCAGCAGGGTCTTGCAGCGCAGGGCGGCGGCGTCTTCTTCGGTATAGGCTGGCAGCGCATCCTTGAATTGCAGCGGCAAGGTCGCGGCATTGGCGGAGGCCATGGCGCGAAAGCCTGCGGGGCTGCGGCTCCAGGCTCCCGCCACGCTGACCGAATCCACGAACATCTCCAGCCCTTGCTCGGTCTGGCCCGCCTCGATCAGCTCGGCCACCCGCGCGCGCAGGGCCTGGGTGGCCGGCGGCAAGGCGGCCTCGGCGGCGCTGTCCGATTGCAGCGGACCGCCCGGATCGGCCAGGGTCAGGGTGCGCACCAGATGCGGATGCAGGCGTGCCGCGTGGAAGGCGACGCAGGCGCCGCGCGAGTGCCCCACCAGATGCACCGGGCCCAGGCCCAGCGCGGCGACCAGGTCAGCGACCTCTTCGGCGTGCGCGGCCCACGAAAATTCCTTGGGTGCGCCCGCCTCATCCTGCAGCCCCGGCCAATAGTGGCTCAGGCTCAGGGAGATGCAGTGGAAATGGCGCGACAGCGCCGCCATCTGGCCCTTCCAGTAGCGGTAGTCGCACAGCGAGCCGTGGACGAAGACCAGCGGTTCGCCGCTGCCCTGGCTGAGCAAAGGGATGCGGCTGCCGCTGCGGGTGGTCAGCAGGCGCAGGTCAGGATCGGCAAAGAGGGTGGCGTCGGTACGTGCATTCATGGGGGAAAAATTCCTTTGAGCGCACTATGCCCGAGGATTTAATCCAAGAAAATCGCGTAATATTTATTGCTGCTATCAATTTTTCTGATACTCATGAAAACTCTCGACCTGGATGTGCTCGCCATGATCGTGGCCGTGGCCGACACCGGCAACTTCAGCCGGGCCGCCGAACTGGTGCATCGGACCCAGTCCGCGGTGAGCATGCAGATCAAGACGCTGGAGCTGGCGCTGGGCAAGCCGCTGTTCCTGCGCAAGCCGCGCAGCGTCGTTCCCACCCAGGACGGCGAGGTCTTGCTGACCTATGCGCGGCGCATGCTGACCCTGCGCGACGAGGCCTGGGCCGCCGTGGTGCGGCCCGATGTGACGGGGCGGGTGGTCATCGGCGTGCCGGATGACTATGCCTCGTCGCTGCTGCCCTCGATTCTCAAGAAATTCTCGGCGACCTATCCCAAGGTGGAAATCCAGGTGGTCGGCCTGCCCAGTTCGGCCCTGGCGCCCATGGTCAAGGAGGGCACGGTCGATCTGGTGTGCGCGACGCGGGTCAAGGGCATCTCGGGCGAATTCATCCGCTTCGAGCCGATGGTCTGGGCCACCGTCCCCAGCGCCAGCGATCTCTGGCGCGAGCGGCCTTTGCCCATCGCCGTGTTCCTGCCCGGCAGCGTGGCGCGCGAGAACGCCATCCGCAGTCTGGAAAAGGCCCGCATAGGCTATCGCACCTCCTATGAAAGTCCCAGCCTGATGGGCCTCTTGAGCATGGTCGAAGCCGGCCTGGCGATTGCGCCGCTGGCGCGCTGCGCGGTGCCGCCGCACTTCACCTTGCTTGATCATGCCCACGGCCTGCCCGATATCGCGCCGCTGGAAGTGGTGCTGGCGCGCAGCACCAAGTCCAAGCGCCCGCCCTGCGATTTCCTGGCCGAGAAGATCATGGCCGAATTGCGTCGCTGAGCGCGCAGCCTAGGCGCTGCGGGTGGTGTCGTGGCGCTCGAACAGCAAGACCTGCATCAGCGCATGCAGGACCTGCCCGGCCAGCCTGTCGAGCAGCGCCTGGTGATCGGCATCGTATTTCTTCAGCAGGCGCTGGCAATCCTTGTCCGCCCACATCCATGCACCATTGCGGCCATTGGCCGAGAGGTGCGCCCGCGCTTCCTGCGGCACCGGCGCGATCTGGTCCTGCCATTCCCACAGGTAGGAAGGCGGCTGCTCGCGCGTATAGGGCAAGGAAAACACCTCGGCCACCAGGCGGTCATGGCGCATCGTGAAATCGATGGTCTCGCGCCGCCGGCTGCCGTCGGGCATGGGATAGCAGGCTTCGATCCAGCAATGGTAATCCCTCAGGTCAGACAGCTTGCGCGCGCGCCGGCGCGCTTCTCGCCCCGGCTGCAACACCACGTACAGACCACTGCCACAATCGATGATCTCGCCGCCCGACATGGCCTCGTAGGGATGATCGAGCAGCACGCTCAAGACGCGCGCGCCGACCAGCGCGTAGTCGGCGCAGCGGCCCAGTGTGCCGCGGCTTAGGCCCGCCTCGGCGGCGGCCTGTTCCATGACGGTGTTGAGGGCGGTGTCAATCAGGTCGCGCATGTCCGGCGCGACCGGCACGCTCAGGACCGGCCGTTTGGGCTGCGACGAGCTGTCATTGCAGGCGGGAGGACGGGGAACCAGTTTTTCCATGACCGTCAGCCTCAGCGCAGGCTGACCAGGGTCTGCAAGACCGTGTCCTGCACCTTGATGGTCTGCGAATTGGCCTGGTAGACGCGCTGCGCCACGATCATGTTGACCAGCTCCGCCGTCAGGTCCACGTTGGACTGTTCTACCGCGCGTCCCTGCAGGGCGCCAAAGGTGCCGGTGGTGGGGCTGCCTAGCAATGCACTGCCGGCCGCCGCCGAGGCCTGGTAGAGGTTGTTGCCGATCGGCTGGAGACCGTGGGGATTGGCGAAGTTGGCCAGCACGATCTGTCCCATCACCCGGGTCTGTTGGTTGCTGTAGGCGCCGATGATGCTGCCGTCCTTGCCGATGCTGAAGCTGGAGAGCGTTCCCGGCGGCATGCCGTCCTGGCTCTGGGCCAGGTTGGCGAAGGCCGAACCGGTCTGGGTCGAGCCGGTATAGCCGAGTGCGATCGGGCCGGGGAAGGTCGCGCCGCCTTTGGCCAAGGTACTCAGGTTGAGCGACATGCCGGTGCTGGCGGTGAGCGCGCCGGTGGCGTCGAAGCGCAGCGTACCCAGCAATTGCGGGCCGGTGGCGGGCGGCGCATTGACGATGGTCTTGCCGTCCAGCGTGGCATAGACCGACCAGGTGGTGCTGGGCGGGGTGCCCGTGGCCGCCCCCTTGACGTAGAAGGTCTGCAGCGAATACGGATTGCCCAGGCTGTCATAGACCGTGGCGCCGGTGGAATTGCTGTAGCTGTTTGGATTGGCGGGATCGAATGGGTTCACGGTCGGTACGCTCTTGCGCGAGTCCAGGTTGACCTTGGTGCTCACGCGCGTGGTGGCGGTGGCCGGCAGGGTGGAGGTATCGATCTTCAGCGGCACCGGATCGCCGCCGCTGGTCCCGGCCGGATAGCCGGTGAGGTAGGCGCCATTCATGCTGGGATTGATCAGGTAGCCGTCCTTGTTCAACTGGAACTGGCCGTTGCGGCCATAGCGCGGCGACTGGTCGGTCAGGCTGGCGGCCATGCGGAAGAAGCCGTCGCCGTTGATGGCCACGTCCAGCGCATTGTTGGTGGTGGCGATATTGCCCTGGGTGAAGGCCTGGCTGACGTTGGCCACGGTCACGCCGATGCCCACCGGAGAGTTGCCGGAGCGGTTCATGGAATTGGCATAGGCGTCGGCAAACTGGACTTGCCCCTGCTTGAAGCCCACAGTGCTGGCGTTGGCCACGTTGTTGCCGATGACTTCGAGATGCTTGCTTGCGCCGTGCAGGCCGCTGAGCCCCTGTTGAAAACTCATGCTGGTTGCTCCGTTCTAGGATCGTGGTAGTGCCGCTGCCCGCTCAGGCTCTGCGCAGGCGGGCCAGTTGCTGGGTCAGGTAGTTCTGCGAGGCTTGCATCTTCGAGAGCGTCACATTGAGGCGATTGAACTGGTTGGTGTAGCTGTCGCGCAGGTTGGCCAGCCGCGCCCGGGCGGCGGCCTGCTGGTCGGACACGATCTTGAGGCTGCCCTGCAGGCCACGGGTCTTGCCGGCCAGCAGACCCTGCTCGCCCAGCACCTTGTCGAGCAGCGAGCGAGTGCGCGCCACCAGGCCTTCCTTGGCCGAGAACAACTGCGCCACCGCCTCGAAGTTGCGCTCGCCCGCCTTGGCCAGGCGTTCGCTGTCCAGGGCCAGGGTGCCGTCCTTCTTGAAGCCCACGCCGATGGCCGTGAGCGATCCCAAGGCATTGCCTGGCATGCTGGCCAGCACCGCGTTGCGCAGTTCTCCGGTGAGGGCGCGCACCATCGATTCGCTGGCCAGCGGACCTTGCTCGCCCGCCTGGCCACGGACTTTGGAGGGCGCTTGCCGGGTCATCTCGGCCATCGTCTTGGCCAGCGTGTTGAAGGCATTGACGAAGCTCTTGACGGCTGCGCCCACGCCGCTGCTGTCATTGCTGATGGCCAGGGTGAGCTTGTCGGAGGTGGAGGTGGTCTTGTTCAGGTTCAGGGTCACGCCGGAAATGGCGTCCTTGATCGTATTGCTGGTGGCAGTGATGGCCACGCCATCGATGCTCAGCCGCGCATCCTGGGGCTTTTGCAACTGCCCCATGGCGTTGGCGGCCAGCACGGCATAGTCGCCGCTGCCGCGCAGGCTGACCGGGTCGCTGCCGCTGGCGCTGAGCACCAGGCGTTCGACGGCCTTGTCGCCCTGGCCTTCGCGCTGCACGGTGGCGCTCACGCCGGCCTTGGCTTCATTGATGGCGCGGGCCACGTCAGCTATGCCTGGCGCGGCGCCGGCAGTGGCGCTGGCTGGCTTGAGGTTGATCGTTCGCGTTCCCACGCTCAGGTTCACCGTGCCCTGGCCAAAGCGCTTCTCGGGCGTGACCGAGGCCGTGCTGGCGTTGCCGGACGGGTCCGACGAAAACACCGCGAAATCGCCCGTGCCGGAGATGCGCAGCGCATTGTTCGCGCCGCTCTCCTTGGCTGTCAGCACCAGATGTTCCTGCTTGCCATCGCTGACGATGGAGGCGTTCACGCCGGCTGCGGCGGCGTTGATGGCGTCGCGCACGCCGGCCAGGGTATTGTTAGCCGGCCTGATGAGCGCGGTCGAACCGTTGCCAGCCTTGATGGCCAGCACGCCCAGGTCGAAGGTGCTGCCCGGCGCAATCCCGGCCGAGCTCAGCTTGTGCGATTGCGCCAGTTGCTCCACGCTGATGGCATAGCTGCCCGGCGCCGCGCTGGTGGCGTCGCGCGCGGCCTGGGTCTGGGTCATGGCGCCGGCGCGGTTCTGCTGTGGATCGAAGCTGATGGCCGAGAGGCTGTTGTTGGAGCGCACCTTGAGCAGGTTGGCCGTGCCGGCGGTATTGGATTCCAGCACCAGATGATCGCCGGCGTCATCACGCACCACGCTGGCCGTCACCCCGGCGCGGGCGGCATTGATCGCATCGCGCAGGCCGTTGATGGTGGCGTCGGCCTTGAGGGTGATGAAGCTGGGGCTGGCCTCGCCGATCTTGATGGCCAGGGAGTCGCCGGCCTTGAACAGATGGCCGTTGGCAAAGCCGGCCGACTTGATGATCTGGGCCTGGGCCTTGGTGGAGGCGTCGGTGTTGATGTCGGCGCTCACGGCGTCATTGCCGCTCTTGCTGTCGCTGCTGCGGCCGTTGTTGCTGACGGCTGCTTTCTGGGCGCTGAACTTGGCCGCCGTCAGTCCGGCCAGGGCGTTCTGGTAGGTCGTCAGGGCAGTGCCCAGGTTGCCGTAGGCCGAGATCAGCGCATTGAAACTGTCCGCCTTGCTGGCCAGGGGCGTCAGGCGCGACTTGCTCTCCACCGAGACGAGCTGGTTGACCAGGTTGGCCACATCCAGGGGGCCTGCCGAGGTCGAGATGGATCCGGTCGAAGTTGCCATGCTGCCTCCTTGGGGAGATTCAGTGGATCGGGCGCACCAGCGCGCAGCGCATCGCCAGGGCCGCCTGCTGTGTCAGCGCCAGGCGTTGACGGGCTTCAGCGCGCTTGCGCGAGGGTAGGGCGTTGATGTCGGTGACGGCCTCGTCACAGGGCAGCTCGTAGTCGCCGTCGCTGCGCCGGGCCGCACCCAGTTCCTGCCAGAAGGCGTCGTAATCGGCATGGACGTGTTCGCGCCGGCAGCGATGGCGCGCCACCCGGTGGGCATTGCTGACCAGCACCACGCGGGCGCAGCCATACGCCACGCCCAGCGCGCGCACCAGGCGGATCATCAGCGCCTTGGGACGCAGGCCGAACAGGTCGCGGGTGGCCTGACGCACCCGTTCGCGGGTGTGCTGGCCGCGCGGGCCTTGCAGGCAACCTACGCGTAGCTCCCAGCCGTCCTGTTGCGCGCAGATGGTGAAGGCGGTGGAGAACAGGTGCTGGTCGCCGTGATAGAGATGCAGGGCCAGTTCGCCCTCCAGCGTCAGGCTGTCGATGGCCGCCAGCCGCACCTCGTAGCGATCGCCCCACTTGCCCGCAAAGCAGGCCACCGGGACCGCCTTGCGCGCCGCCCGCAGCACCAGCGGGGCCAGCCCCTTGCGGATGACGAAGTCATAGTGGCTGGTGAGGAGGGCCAGCCGCTGGGTGCGGCTCAGTTGCAGCGACTGGTAGGGGCGATAGACCTTGTCCAGCAGGCGCGGCGCCGCCACGGCCAGGGCGCGATGGGTGGCGCTGAGGTTCCAGAAATCCAGCCAGCGTCGGGTCAGGCCAGGATGCCGCAGATAGCGGCTGGCCAGCTTCACCTGGCGCGCCAGCCTGGAGACCAGCGTGCGCGGATGATCGGGTGCACTCCACAGGTTGACTGGGCGTGCAGCGGACGCCCCTTCGCCCGGCGTGCGGGCAGGCTGGGCAGGCTGGATACGCTGGACAGGGGCGGCCAGCCAGCCGGCGCTCATGCGCAACTGCCGGTAGCACAGGGCGATGCCAGGCCAGACCAGGTAGAAGCCCACGGCGAACAGCAACAGGCTCAGGCAGGCCAGCAGGGGCTCCTGGGTATCCAGCAACAGCCCATAAGGGCCGGGATGATGAGGCAGACTGAGGGAAGTCATGATGGATCGTCTCCTTGCACGATGAACACAGAGAAATCGCTCTCTCTGTCTTGCTTGTGCAACGAGCCGGCCAAAATGACGGTCTGTTACAAATTTTTTCCGGATGGCCCTGGCAGGGCGAGCCCGTCAGAATTCGATGATGTGGGTCAGCGTGACCGTGCGCCCCGGTTCCACCCCGATCAGGTTGGTGGCGAAGTCGCTGAAGAGGCGGCGGTCGAACAGGTTGCGTACGCCCAGGGTGGTGCGGCTACCGGGCCGGCGGTAGTAGAGGCTGGCGTCGGTGCGGGTCTGGCCGCCGATGCGCACCTGAGTATCGGCGTCGCTGAAGGCGGAGTAGCCACTGCGCGCGGTCATGCCCAATCCGAATCCCCAGCCGCGCCATGCCTCGGACTGGAGGTCATAGGTGCTCCAGAGGCTGGCCCGATGATGGGGGAACTGTCCCAGCCGGCTGTTCTGTTCCGGGCCAGGGGCGGGACGAAACAGGCTGTAGCTGTAGCTGGCGATGAGGTTCCAGCCGCGCGCCAAGCGGCCCGACAGGTTCAGCTCCAGTCCCCGGCTCACCGCCGAGGGCAGCAGGACATAGCGGTTCAGGGGCGCGCTGGCGTCGGCAAAGACCGATTGCAGCACATTGGTATGGGTGGCCCGAAAGAGCGCCGCCGTGAAGACCGCACGCCGCTCCAGCAACTCCAGCTTCAGTCCGATCTCGGCCGACCTGCCCGTGGTGGCGGGGGCCGAGATGATGCCGGGCCGGCTGTCGTTGAGGCTGGAGTCCAGCAGCACCTGGCCGGGCGTAAAGCTGCGGAAGTAGTTGGCGTAGAGCGTGGCGTTCTGGCTGAAGCGATAGGCCAGCCCGAGGTTGTAGACCGGGACATTGCGTGGCGGCGAGGTATCGTGGACCACGCCATCGGCATCCTCATCCGAGGAAAAATTGTTGCGCTCCCGCTCGTAGCCGGCATTGATCAGCGCGTACCAGCGCTGCCAGGTGATCTGGTCCTGCAGGTAGAGGTTGGAGGTATAGATCGCGTCACCGCCCCCGGTCAGGCTGGGCTGGCCGCTCAGCGGCGGCAGTGCTGCCTGGGAGGGCGGCCAGGGGACAGTGACGGCAACGCTGTTGTCACCATCGCTGTAGCTGCGCAGCCGCGTGCGCGAGAAGCTGGCCCCGGCCATGATGCGGTGCTGCCATGGGCCGCTGACGATCTTGCGCGAGACATTGTTGTCCAGGCTGATGCTGTCCGTATGCAGCAGGGACTGGTCGGCCACGCACACGCCGGTACCGGCATCCAGGTCCACCGGAGCGCAATTGGTGTAACCCGCCGAATGGTAGCGCAGCCGGTTGATCCGGGCCCGGCTGGTGAGGCGCCAGTCCTCGCCCAGCGCCTGTTCCCAGTGGTAGAACAGCTCCGTCTTGGTGGCCAGGCTGCGGTCATCGGCCCGGCCCCAGGGGGCGCTGCGCAGGTCAGGGCCGGGGCCGTTCTCGCCCAGCAGCGCGCTCTGGTAGCCGCCGAAGGGGGTGCGCGTCACCTGATGGCTCAGGCCGGCCACCACCGAGGTGGTGGCGTCCTTGTAACCGATAGACGGGGCGAGATAGAACTCGCGCGCGCCGTCGTAGCCATCCAGGGTGCGCTTGTCGTGTACCACCGAGACGATGGTGCGATAGGTCCAGGCGCGGTCTTCCGACAGGCTGCCGCCGAGGTCGAGGGCGCTGCGGCGGTGGCCGCGCTGGTCCACCTCCAGTGTCAGCTCGCGCAGCGTCTCGGCCACCGGCTGCTTGGTCACGATGTTGACGGACCCGCCCGGTTCCATGGGACCACCCACGATGATGGAGTCGGCCCCGCCCAGCACTTCCACCCGCTCGATGGCGGCCGTGGGCACATCCAGCGAGGTGATGGCGCGCGAGCCCGAGACCCGGCCATTGGTCGCATTGACCAGCGAGACCAGGTCGCCCCAGCCATCGCGCATGACTGGCGCTACGAAGCTGCGCACATAGAGCGTGCCGGCCTGGTCCATGCCATCGCCGCGCCCATAGGCGACCGAACTGATGTTCTGCAGACTGCTCACCACCGACTGCGACTGCTGGCTCTCGATGAGGCCGCCCGTGATTTCCTGCAGCGATACCGGCAGCGAGGACAGCGGTACCTCATTGCGCGTGGCCAGCCGGCTCTCGGTGGCCAGAAAGCCGCTATCGGCATAGCCGTGGCTGGTGTCGCGCGGGTCGCGCTGGCCTGAGCGCAACACCGGCGGCAGCGGCGGATTGTAGTGTTCGGCAGTGGCGAGGTCGGCACTTTGGGCCGCGGGTGCGCTGGCACGCAGCACGCCAAAGGAGCCATCGGGATGGCTGACCAGTTCCAGCGGGCTGCCGGCCAGCGCTTGCCGCAGGGCCGCCTCCAGGGTGAGCTTGCCATGGACGCCAGCGCAGTTGAGCTTGGCCGCCGCAGCCGGATCGAACAGCACGATGCCCCCGGCCGAGCGCGCAATGGCTACCAGCGCCTGCTCCATCGTCCCCGCCGGAACCTGGAAATCGAACAGCGCCGCCTGCGGCTGGACCATGCCGGCCGCAGCGGCCTGGGCGGTGGGCGCGCAGGCCCCGGCCAGCAGCATCGGCGTCGCAGCCAGGCAGTGCGCCATCAGGCGGGCAAGGCGTCGCGCGGGCATGAGAGGGCTCGATGAAAGGATGAGAGGTCAGGAGCGGCTGCTGATGCTGACCCAGTAAGGGCTGACCCGGTTGACCGTGATGGGCAGCGCACTGGCCAGCGCCGACAGGGCGCGGTCGGTGTCGTCCAGCGGGAAGGCCCCGCTGATGCGCAACTGCGCCACCGCCGGATCGAGGCGCAGCAGCCCCTTGCGGTAAGGCCGCAGGGCCGCCACCACTTCCTCCAGCGAATTGTCGGAGGCGGTGTAATAGCCCTCCACCCAGGAATTCTCTGCGCCACCGGTGGCACGCGGCGCGCCGATCTCGTCCTGGTCGAACCAGGTGCGCTGGCCCGCCGCCAGGGTGGCATGCTGGCCGTTGCGGGTGCTCAGCAGCGCCGCCGCCTGCTGCGCTACGAGATCCGTGCGCAGCGGCTGCAAGCCCAGCATCAGCGTGCCCGCCGTCGCGCTCACGCTGCCATGGACCGTCTCGATGGAAAACGGCAGCGCATTGCCCGCCGCGATCTGGACCTGGATTTCGCCTTCCAGCAGACGTACCTGGCGCAGCGTGGGCGAGATCAGATGGTCGATGGCGCTGCGCGCATTGAGGGTGATGATGCTGCCATCGGCCAGCGTGGTGCGCTGGCGCTGGCCGGTGCCGGTGTGCAGGTCGGCGGTGAGCGCATCGACCGGGGTGATGCGGTCCAGCAGCGCAGCCGCGCCCACCGCCAGCCCGGCCAGCGCGGCGATTTGCTTGAGCGCCTTGCGGCGCTTGCTTTTCTGTTGCAGGGTGTTGCGCAGGATGACCGGCGCTGCGCCCACCTGGCGCGGTACGTCGAATTGCTGCACCGATTGGCTCAGGTTGGCATAGGCCATCGCATGGCGCGGATCGGCTGCCTTCCATCGTTCAAAGGCGGTGCGCTCGCCGGGCGGCAAGTCGCCTTGCTCCAGCTGCAGCATCCATTCGATGGCCTGCTCGACGATCTTTTCATCCTTGCCCATGCCGTGGTCTATTCCAGCGGCGCGAAGCCGGCGGCCTTGTAGCATTGCAGCAGGCCCTTGGCCACGTAGCGCCGCGCCACGCTGGGTGTGATGCGCAATTGCTCGCCGATGGCCTGGTAGGTCAGGCCATCGAGCTTGTAGAGCAGGAAGGCCGCGCATTCCTTGGCCGAGAGACCGGCCAGCGCCTGGTCCATGGCGCGCAGGGCCTGCAGCAGTTGCAGCTGGTCTTCCGGCGAGATCGCCTGGACATCACCGCTCACATGGGCCAGCGCCTGCAGGCAGGCTTCTTCCAGATCGCGGCGTCGCCATAGCTCATAGACGATGCGGCGCGAGATCGTCGTCAGCAAGGCCCGTGGTTCCCTCACTTCCTGCGGTGGCGGCGAGTGCAGCAACTGCGTGAAGGTCTCGGCCGCCACATCCTCGGCCGTGAAGGCATCGCCGACACTGCGCCGCAGGCGCGTGCGCAGCCAGCCATGATGCTCGATGAAAATGGCTTCGATCCTGCTCATGGCATGGAGGTGGTCGGATGTCGGATAGGAACTCATCTGGTGGCTTGCAAAAAAATGCGAGTCAAACTGGCCTGATGGCGTGTGTCCCATGAATCTGGTCTCATCACCAGCCCATGGCCCCTGCGCCACAGAGTACGTTGAGAATTATAAGAGAAATTCTCAACTGTAAAAATATTCCTGATCAACCGCGCGGGCAAGCGCAGGGGAAGGCATTTAAGCCAGGTGGGAAGCGGAAACTCGGGCGATCTGATGTCTTGTTGTGTGAGCAGGAATGCAAGGATTTTGCAGGGATAGTGTGGAGGGAGTGTGGAGGTGTCAGTGTTTTGTCAGTCATTCTGCGCGCCAGGAAGCGTTCGGGGCGCAGCGAAAACTACTCGTTGAATTGCGAGCAGAATGTGCTTTAGGTAAAGGTTTCTGCACGTTGTACACCGACCGCAAAGGAAATGCTAAGGCATTCTTGATGCTGGCAAAACTCTGTTCACGTGCGCGGTTTTTCATGTCGGACCTCCTAGAATCAAGCTGCCATTCGGGCATAAAAAAAACAGGAGGGGAGCTTGAAAGACCGATTCATCATCGTGGCCTGCGCGGCCGCCGTATTCTCCAGTAGCGCCTGCGAGGCGAACCAGGACATCCTGTCGGCCAATAACCAGATAGCACTCCAGTTCCTGTCCGGAAATCTCGATTACACCGAAAAGCGCGAAGGCAAGAACGACACCGTCCTCGATACGGAGAGCGGTACCGTGCCCGGCGCCGCCATCACGGCGGTGATCATGCGTGATCTTTGGCTGGGCAACGAGTACCTGCAGTTTTCCTATGCCCGCAAACGGGGCCATACCCACTACGTGGGCGCGTTGATGAGTGGTGGCAATTACGGCTCGGTCACAGCGACGTCCGGCGCGGTGCTGACCGATTACAACCTGCGCCTGGGCAAAGCTTTCACGCTGCACCCGAGCCTGCTGCTGACCCCGTTTGCCGATATCGGCCACCATGAATGGCAGCGCGGCGTCAATGCCGGCGAGACCTACCGACATGGTTCGTTTGGATTGGGCGCCATGCTCCAGGCCAACGTCATGAGCAAGATGGTGGTCAGCGCCACGGCCATCCTGGCGCGCACTGTGGATGCGCATATCGACGTGGCCAACAGCGACTCGGCCCAGGCCAGCAATGCCTTCTCCGCCAGCCTGGGCAATTCGCAGCTCTACAAGGCCGCACTGGCCATCGACTACGCGCTCAGTCCTGCATTGCACGCCAGCGCTGGCGTGGACTACTACGCCTTCAGGTACGGGCGCAGCGCCAACGTGCGTACCGCCAATGGACTTGCCTACTATGAGCCCAAGAGCGATTCGCGCTATCTCACCTTTGCCGTCGGGGTGGGTTACCGCTTCTTCTGAGGTGGATGTGCCGCTGTCTGCTCCCCGTGCTTGCTCAGGTGGCGGCTTCGTGGGGGCAGTTGACGGACTTCTATTTCGCGGCCGTCTGATCGTCATTCTGGCCGGCGCGGAACATGCGGCGCGCGGCATCAAGCGCATCTTGCTCGATGTACTTCCGGTTTTTCAGGAACATGGCTGCCACCCCTATGCAGCCAACGAGAGCCAAGATGGCAAATATCAGACAGACGATATACATGACGCTTTTCCCCCCGGATGGCGTTCAACGTTTCATACAGACTAGCGTCGGCGGAAATAAAGGAAAGCGGCAAATGGCGGCAATCTGATCTGGAGCAAGAAGACGTGGTACTTGCCGGGATATTTGCTGAGGTGAACTGGCGATTACGTGAAAATTTGATTGTATTGACGTGCTGATGCTGGGGCTTTCTCACATTTTCTCGCATTTTGCTTTCTCTTCGATCAAGTCTCAGCCTGATCACGTCGTCGATGCGCATCGGCTTGAACAAGCCTATCCAGAATCGGCAAATCAGCCCTGCCAGGCATCGCCCGTCGCGCTTGCAGAAGGCGATCGGCAGGGGTGATCACCAGGGTTTGCCGTGAAACACCGGCTGCGGGAGCAGGCAAGCCTGCATCTGGCCACCGGAGGAAGGCTGCAGGTTTGCCAAATCGGGCTACGTCCGTGCGGAAGGGGAACGCAATAATGCGTACACACCCTATCCTCACCGATACGTTCCGACCATGACCTCCAATCGCCTCCGTTCCCGCCCGCTGCTCAAGGCGGCGCTGACTACGCTCACCGCAGCCGGTCTGTCCACTGCCTTGCTGGCGCCGCTGCCGGCATCGGCCCACGGCGCGGCCGCCCACATGCTGCCCTTGAAGAAGACCATGGAAGACTTCGGCGCCACCGTGCGCTGGGATGCCTATGCGGGTCTGTGGACCATCCAGCGCAACAGCGTGACCGTGCGCGTCAAGCCGCGCGCCAATACGGCGCTGGTCAACGGCCAGAGCGTGAAACTGCCGGTGCCGCTGGTGATGAAGGGCGGCCAGCCCTATGTCTCGGACGAATTCATCAATACCGTCTTCGCGCCCAGCCTGGACAAGACCTTCCAGATCGAGGCCGTGCCGCATCCGCTCAATCCGCTCAGCGCTGACGAGATCAATGCCACGCTGCAGGTGTTGCAGGCCAGCGGACGCTGGCAGCCCAACTACCGCTTCACCGAGATCACCCTGGCCGAACCGCCCAAGGAGCAGGTCTGGAAGTTCGCCCTGGGCGAGCGTGGGCAGACCATTGCGCGGCGTGCTGATTTCACTCTGCTCGATGGCAGCAAGGTCATCGAAGGCACGGTGGATCTGGGGCAGCGCAACGTGACACGCTGGGAGCCCAAGGAGGGCGTGCATGGCATGGTGCTGGTGGATGATTTCGCGACCGTCCAGAACGCCATGGAGAGCAGCCCCGAATACGCCCAGGCCCTTGCCAAGCGCGGCATCACCGATATCAAGAAGGTAGTGGCCACACCCCTGACCGTGGGTTACTTCGGAGGCAAGGACGCCCTGCAGGAAGACGCCCGCCTGCTCAAGGTGGTCAGCTACCTGGACGTGGGCGATGGCAACTACTGGGGCCATCCCATCGAGAACCTGGTGGCGGTGGTCGACCTGGTGCAGAAGAAGGTTATCAAGATCGAAGACAATGGCGTCATCCCCGTGCCGATGAAGCCCACTGGCTATGACGGCAGCGGCCGCGCCCTGGTGCCGCCGCCCAAGCCGCTGGATATCAGCGAGCCCGAGGGCAAGAACTACACCATCACCGGCAATACCCTGCGCTGGCGTAACTGGGAGATGCACTTCAAGCTCGATTCGCGCGTGGGCCTGATGTTCTCCACCGTCACCTACAATGACCACGGCAAGAAGCGCCAGATCATGTATGAAGGTTCGCTGGGCGGCATGATCGTGCCTTACGGTGATCCGGATGTGGGCTGGTATTTCAAGGCCTATCTGGACTCAGGTGAATATGGCATGGGCACCCTGACCTCACCCATCGAACGCGGCAAGGACGCACCCGACAACGTCGTCCTGCTCGACGCCACCCTGGCCGACACCAGCGGCAAGCCGCGCACCATCCCGCGCGCCATCGGGGTATTCGAGCGCTATGCCGGTCCCGAATTCAAGCACCAGGAATACGGCCAGCCCAATCTCTCGGTGGAACGGCGCGAACTGGTGATCCGCTGGATCAGCACGGTGGGCAACTATGACTACATCTTCGACTGGGTCTTTGCCGAGAACGGCACCATCGGCATCAATGCCGGCGCCACGGGCATCGAGGCGGTCAAGGGCGTGAAGTCCTCCACCATGCGTGACGCCAGCGCCGCCGAGGATACCCGTTACGGTACGCTGATCGATCACAACATCGTCGGCACCACGCACCAGCACATCTACAACTTCCGCCTCGACCTGGACATTGATGGCCAAAACAATTCGCTCACCGAAGTCGATCCGGTGGTGCTGCCCAATACCCGCGGCGGCCCGCGCAGCAGCACCATGCAGACCGTGCAGCGCACCGCCGAGACCGAGCAGCAGGCCGCGCAGAAGTTCGATGCCTCGACCATCCGGCTGTTGAGCAATCCCAACAAGTTCAACAAGGTCGGCAACCCGGTGTCCTACCAGTTGATCCCCTATGCCGGCGGCACCCATCCGATCGCCAAGGGCGCCAACTTCTCGCCGGACGAATGGCTCAACAAGCGCCTGAGCTTCATGGACCGCCAGCTGTGGGTGACCCGCTATGACCCGCAACAGCGCTTCCCGGAAGGCAAGTATCCCAACCGCTCGCATGAAGACACCGGCCTGGGCGCCTTCGTCAAGGACAACCAGTCCATCGTCAACCAGGACGATGTGGTCTGGCTGACCACCGGCACCACCCACGTGGCGCGGGCCGAAGAGTGGCCCATCATGCCGACCGAATGGGTACACGTCCTCTTGAAGCCCTGGAACTTCTTCGACGAGACGCCCACCCTCGGACTGAACAAGAAGAAATAAGGCTTTCCCAAGCTTGTCATCATTGACCGCCTGCGCCCCGGCCCGGCGGTCTTTTTTTTGAAAAAAGGAGACTCCATGCACATCGCATCCAACATCATCGGCGGCCAGCTGCGCGCAGGCAGCCGCCAGCTCGATTCCTACAATCCCGCCAGTGGCGCGGTGATGGGTCGCTTCCCCCAGTCCGACGCCATCGAAGTGGCCGCCGCCGTGGCCGCCGCGCGCCAGGCGCAGCCGGCCTGGGCTGCGTTGAGCCTGGCGCAGCGGCGCGAATACCTCAATCGCGTGGCCGACGCCATTGCCGCCGATGCCGAGCGCCTGGCCACGCTGGTGACGCAGGAACAGGGTCGTCCTCTGGGCGGCGTCGGTCCGGACCAGGTACCGGGATCGCGCTTCGAACTGTGGGGCTGCGAAGCCTGGACGCGCGCCACTGCCAGCCTGGAACTGGCCCCGGAAGTGGTGTTCGAGGACGAGACCCGGCGCGATGAACTGCACCGCAAGCCCTATGGCGTGATCGCCGCCATCGCCCCCTGGAACTGGCCGCTGATGATTTCCATCTGGCAGGTAATTCCCGCCCTCTATGCCGGCAACACCGTGGTGCTCAAGCCTTCGGAATACACCAGCGTGTGCGGTCTGGAACTGGCCCGCGTGGTTGCCGAGGCCTTGCCGCCAGGCGTGCTCAATACCGTCAGCGGCGACGGCAGCGTGGGCGCGATGCTGGTGGAAGATGCCGACGTCAACAAGATCATGTTCACCGGCTCGGGAGCGACCGGTGCGCGCATTGTGGCCGCTGCTGCGCGCAACCTCACGCCGACCACCATGGAGCTGGGCGGCAATGATGCGGCCATCGTGCTGGATGATGCCGATCCCAAGGCGATTGCGCCGGGCCTGTTCTGGGGCGCTTTCCTGAACATGGGCCAGACCTGCGCCTGCGCCAAGCGGCTCTATGTGCCCGATGCACTGCATGACCAGATCGTCGATGAACTCAAGGCCATCATCGCCGCGCTGCCCATGGGCGATGGCCTGCAGCCGGGGATCGCCATGGGGCCGGTCCAGAATCCGATGCAGCTGAAGAAGGTCGTGGCGCTGGTGGAGAGCGCCCGCGAAGAAGGCGGCACCATTGTCTGCGGCGGCGTGCTGCCGGACGGCCCGGGCAATTTCTATCCGCTCACCCTGGTGACCGGACTGCGCGATGGCGCGCGCCTGGTGGACGAGGAACAGTTCGGCCCGGTGCTGCCCATCATCCGCTACAGCGATCTCGAGCAGGCCATCGCCAACGCCAACCGGCTCGATGTCGGCCTGGGGGCGTCGGTCTGGAGCGGCGACAGCCAGCGCGCAGCGCAGGTGGCCACGCGCTTGCAGGCCGGTACGGTGTGGGTCAACCAGCATGGCATGGTGCATCCCATGGTGCCCTTCGGCGGCAACAAGCGTTCGGGCTGGGGTGTGGAATTTGGCCAGGAAGGCTTGAAGGGCGTGACCCAGCCACAGGTGATCAGCCTGAAGAAGTAAACCGTACCGCTCAGTACGATAAAAAAAGAGGATATCCACGGATGTCCTCTTTTGCATTCATCTGATGCGGATGCCACGACTACCGTTCGTCCTGAGTAGGCCCAACGGGCCGTATCGAAGGCGCGCCTCAGTCCCCGCTTCGATACACGCCCCCCCACGACTCAGGAAAAACGGGCGACGATGCGCTCGCACCGCCCCGTGATCGCTAGCGAGATGCGCTGACCTCCAGCTTCGCCTGCCCACCCTTGCCATAGGCCAGTGGCCGCTCGGCCCGGCCATCCTGCAATTCCAGCGTGGTCAGTGCATCGCGCGCAGTGGCCTTGATGCGCCACTGGCGGCCGTCATCCTCGCTCACCAGCAATGCCCCCGAGAGCGAGCTGGCCATCACCTGATTGCCCTCGCTGCGCAAGGCGGTGATGGAGCCGCTGGTCGGCGAGGCGATCACCTGCCAATGCTGGCCACCGTCGTCGCTGCGCAGCAGCTTGCCGCCCAGGCCGCCGACCACGATGGCGCCGGAGGCTGTGGTCACGCCGCTCCACAGTGAGGCCTTGGTGCCGGTGGCAAGCGCTTCCCAATGCTGGCCGCCATCGCGGGAGCGATACAGCACCCCCTGTTCGGCCGCCACGAAGAGCGCGCCATCCCGGCCAGGGAAGATATGCAGCAGGTTCAGGTCTCCGCGTTGCTGGCCTGGCGCGGTGGGCAGCTTGACCTGCTGCCAGCTCTTGCCGCCATCCTGGGTGTGCAGCAGCAGTGACCATAATCCCGCTGCCCAGCCCTCATTGGCGTTGGCGAACCAGATCGAGAACAGCGGCTGGTCCACGCTGGTATCGCTGCGCTGCAAGGCCCAGGTCTTGCCGCCGTCGGCGGTGTGCAGGATCACGCCGCCATGGCCGGCCGCCCAGCCCTGTGTTGCATCGGCAAAGCTGACCGAGGTCAGCGTGGTATCGACCGGCACCTGGTCGGCCTGGCGATAGCTGGCGCCGCCATCGTCGGAGAGGATGATGTAGCCATACGCTCCCACGGCGACGATGCGGCTGCCAGCGCGGGCCGCGCCCAGCATCATGTTGTGCAGGGCGTGGGCGTCGGTGCGGGCTGCCGCCAGCGTAACGGGCGCGGCGGCCTGGGCGAACACGGCACCGGCGGCGCTGGCGGCCAGCAGGGCCAGGGACAGGGGAATGGCGGATGTCTTGAAGAAGGTCATGACTCGTCCTTGCGATCAGTGCGCCAGGGCGCTGTTGAGCTTGATGGGCGATTTGCGCGGGAACATCTTTTCCAGCACCACCGCGAAGGCGGGCAGGGCGGTCATCGCCATGACCAGGTTGACCAGGAACATGAAGGCCAGCAGCTTGCCCATGTCGGCCTGGAACTTGAGGTCGGAGAAGGACCAGGTCGCCACGCCGATGGCCAGCGTGATGGCCGTGAAGATGGTGGCGATGCCCACTTCCTGGATGGCGTTGTGCAAGGCCGCTTCGATGGCCAGGCCCGCCGCCAGGTGCAGTTGCAGGCGGTTGTAGATGTAGAAGGCATAGTCCACGCCGATGCCCACGGCCAGCACCATCACCGGCAGCGTGGCCACCGTCAGGCCGATCTGCAGCTGCTTCATGAAGGCGTAGCCGATGAAGGTAGCGACCGTCAGCGGCAGGCAGCAGGCGATGATGGCGCGCCAGTCGCGATAGACCGCAAACACCAGCAAGACGATCGCGCCATAGACGTAGAGCATCATGGGCAGTTCGGATTTTTCCACTTCATCGTTGACGGCGGCGATCACGCCGGCATTGCCGGCGGCCAGGCGGATTTCCAGTCCGTCCAGCTTGTGCTGGTCGCGGTAGCGCTTGACGGCCTGGATCACGCCATTGATGGTGGCGGCCTTGTGGTCGGCCAGGAACAGGTGGCTGGCCAGCATGTTGCAATCCTTGGACAGGAAGCCGCGCACGCGACCGATTTCCACGGCCAGCGCGGCATAGTTGCCAGCGTCCAGCGGCACCGTGAACATGGCCGGATTGCCTTCGTTATAGCCTTCGTTGTAGATCTTCATCTGGTCGGCGAAGGAGCTCACCGAGAGCACCCCCGGCACGTGGCGCATGACGGTATCGAACTGGTCCTGGTAGCGGCCAAAGCGCACCTGGTCGCAGGAGTTGGCGGGTGTGGCCAGGATCACCGTCAGCCAGTCCAGGCCATTGCCGTAGTTGTCCGCGATCCAGCGGGCGTCGCGGTTGTAGCGTGCGTCGGCGTGCAGCTCCGGTGCGCCCGGCTGGAGCGTGCCGACCAGGCGGTCATGGCTGTACCAGGCCGAGCCGGCCAGCACCAGCAGCGTGATCACCACGATGCTGCGCGCCACCCTCGGCTGGGCCGAGCGCGACAGCACCGCCAGCCAGCGGCCGCGCGCCTGCTGGGCGCGCATGGCGGCATCGGCATAGGTCTTGCCGACCTTGAGCAGGGAAGCCGCCAGCGGCAGCATGACCAGGTTGGTGATGATCTTGTAGCCCACGCCGATGGAGGCGGTGATGGCCAGCTCGCGCACCATGGGAATCGGAATCATCACCAGCGTGACAAAGGACACCAGAGCCGTGACCAGCGCCAGCACACCCGGAATGAGCAAGCCCTTGAAGCTGGCGCGGGCGGCGGCCTCGCAGGACTGTCCGCTGGCGATGCCGCGCACGATGGTGTTGATCTGCTGCACCCCATGCGACACGCCGATGGCAAACACCAGGAAGGGCACCAGCACGGCCAGCGGATCGAGTCCGTAGCCCAGCAGGCGCAAGGTGCCGAACTGCCACACCAGCGACACCAGAGAGCAGGCCACCGGCAACAGCGTGAAGGGCAGCGAACGGCAATACCAGTACACCGCGATGGCGGTCAGCAGCAAGGCCATGATGCAGAATTTCACTACGCCTTCGGCGCCATCGGCCACATCGCCGATCTGCTTGGCAAAGCCGATGATCTGGACTTCGAAATCGGCGTTCTCGTACTTGGCGCGCAAGTCATTCAAGAGCTTGTTGTAGGCGAGATAGTCGACTTTCTCGCCCTTGGCGTCGAACTCGTTGATCTCGGCCACGATCATGGCGCTGTCCTGGTTGCGCGAGATCAGGGTGCCGACGAAGCCGCCATTGATGGCGGTGTTGCGGATCTGCTCGATGGTCTCGGGCGTGAGCGCTGAGGGAATCACGGTGCCGGGGATGACCGGATCGGCGCGGAAGCCTTCCTCGGTGATCTCGTTGACGAAGGTATTGGGCGTCCACAGCGACTGCACGCCCAGGCGGCTGATGTTGGGCAGGAACATGACGGCCTGGGTCATCTCGGACAGGC
Source organism: Herbaspirillum camelliae (assembly GCF_001929405.1). Classification (NCBI taxonomy): domain Bacteria; kingdom Pseudomonadati; phylum Pseudomonadota; class Betaproteobacteria; order Burkholderiales; family Oxalobacteraceae; genus Herbaspirillum; species Herbaspirillum camelliae. The sequence continues at coordinate 5,680,233 of NZ_KV880769.1, read as the reverse complement.
GGGTCAGTCCTTCCTTGGTCCAGATGCTGCCATGCCGGGCGCGCAGCACGATGTTCAAGCGGTTCGCGCCGAGCACGTCGTCGCGGTATTGCTTGAAGGTGTCGATGTATTCGTGATGGGTCGGCATCTGCTTTTCAAAGCCGGCGTCCATGCGCAATTGCAGGGCGAAATAGGACAGCACGGCGGTGAAGGCCAGTAGCAGCGCCAGGATGGGGATACGCAGGCGGAACAGGCTGGCTTCGAGTCTATCCAGGCTGAACAGGGAAGGGGTGGCGGCCATGGTGCGGGTTCTCGGTCGTGGGTCTGGTGGAAATACAATTGCCGCCCGCAGGCGGCAGCAAGGGCAGCGCCCGATCCGTGGAGGGACCGGGCGCGGCAGCTCAGAAGTTGCGGCTGACGGTCATGCCGTAGAAGCTGCGATCACGCAGCGGTTGATCGAACACGCTGGCCCCGCCCCAGAACTTGGCGAAGTTCAGCGCCACCTGCCACTTGGCCGGGTTCTGCATGAAGGTGACGGTGAAGTTGGCCATCTTCGCGCCTTCCATGAAGGTGGCCGTGGCATTGGGCGTGCGGCCCTTCACAGCGTGGAAGAAGTAGACCTCCGGAATCACCTGCCAGCCCGGAATCACCGAACCATCGTAGACCCAGCTGAAGTCGAAGTTGTAGCCATACGACGTGGAACTGCCCACGCCAGCGGTGTTGCCGCCATTGGCCAGGGTGCTGTTGGCGTTGGCGGTGGTGTCGTAACCCCAGCCCCACAGGCCTGCGGCAACAGGAATGCCGCCATAGGAACTCTTCAGGTTGGGATACTTGATGGCCACCGCTTCGAGCATCAGCGTGGCCGTATCTGCTCCCAGCGCCTTGAGGAAAGTCCCGTGTTCGCTGGGACTCATGCTGAGCATGCCCGTCACGGCCAACTGGTACTTCTCGGTCTCGACATAGCACTTGCCATTGACCATGCACGCGCCGCCATTGGCGTTGGGTACCGAGGCATTGAGCGACACCGGATCCTTGGGCCGATACGACAGTTCAGTGCCGATGGCCCAGTTGCCCAGCGGGAAGTTGGCCGACAGGCCCACCATCTTGCGGTCTTCCAGGTAGGAATAGCCCAGTCCGCTGGCGGTCTTTGCGGTGGAGAGCACGGGCGACTTGTCGTGGTAGTTCATCACATACAGGCCGAAGTTCACGTCCGCACCCGGCGGCGTATAGCGCAGCGCCACGCCGTATTGGCCGGTGGAGCGCGGGCGGCTGGTGGTGGGCACGCCCAGCGCCTCGGCGCCGATGCCCACCGTGGCGGTGGACCAGTAGCTGCCTACCGGCGGGAAGTAGTTGCTCTCCCAGCCTTGCTGCACATAGGTTTCCACCGAGAAGCCACGGCCCAGGCCAGTGGCGAAGTTGACCATGGGGGCGGGCAGGATGGCTTCCTTCAACTGCGTGCCGGGATTGGACAGGCGCATGATGTCGATGGCGTTGGTCTGGTTGATGCCGCCAGCGATGAACAGACTCTCGCCCCAGTTCACCACCTGGTTACCGACACGGATGCGGGCGCGTTCCTCACCCAGGTCGAAGGACTTGCTGACCCACAGGTCCAGCAGCCGCACCTTGGAATGCAGCTCATTGGTGGCCTCATCCGAGAGCGAGCGCCCGGTAGCGTTGCCGCCGCTGATGTTGCCGGTATTGCGGGTGGCCGAGTAGTCACGCAGCCAGCTCACGCGGCCCAGGAATTTCACATCCTCCGGCATGTTCAGCAGCAGTTCATGTGTACCCTTGAGGTAGGTGGTGAAGCGGTCGCCGCGGTTGTAGTTCAGGTCGCCCTGGTCGTTGAGCGACGACAGCGCATCGGCGCAGCCGCCCGGTGCGCTGGGGCCGGTGGCAGCAGCTGCATTTCCGCCGCTGCTGCCGATCACCAGTCCGCAACCCTGTTTGCTGGCGCGCACGCCCACGCCGAAGGACACGGTGGAATCGAAGTTGCCGGACACCGTCTCACCCTCGAAGGTCATGGCCTGTGCACCGCCGCTGCACAGCGTCGCGGCTGCCAGGGCGATGATCTTGTAGTGGATTTGCTTGTTCATTGTTGTTCCTCTCCCGTTGCAGATGCCGTCTCAGGATCGCTCAGCGATCGCTGATGGCGCGCAGGTTGTCGGCGCTGTAGAAGCTGGCCTTGGCGCGGGGATTGCCTTTGCCATCGACTTCCCAGGCCATGTCCTTGCCGGTGCCAGCCGAATGCAGGTCGAACACGTAGCGGCCTTCGGCCAGGTTGTACTGGGTGAAGCCGGCCTGGTCGCAGCTGCCTGTTTCATAGACAGGAATGATGTAGGCCTCGCGGTGCTTCCACAGCTTGCCCTGGGCGTCGTAATCGTCGGCGGCCACCAGGTTCCAGCTGTCTTCATCCACGTAGAAGGTGCGCTTGGGCGCCAGGTGGCGCACGCCAGCCTTGACGGTGGCCTCTACCACCCAGACGCGGTGCAGCTCGTAGCGACGGGCGTTCTCGGCGATGTATTCGTCACCGGCCACATCTTCGAACTTGGCCTTGAAGTCGGTTGCACCGAAGCTGCCGTAGGGCACGTACATTTCCTTCTTGCCCACCAGCTTCCAGTCAAAGCGGTCGATGGTGCCGTTGAAGACCATGGGTTCATCCAGCGTGTACTGGTTTTCCATGCCGATCTGCGGCGAGTCATAGGCGTAGGAAGGCATGCGGCGCACGCGGCGCTGGCCGGGGAAGTAGTAGAAGGTTTCCCCGCCGGGCTGGTTGAGGAAGGTGGTCAGCGACAGTGCTTGCCCGGCCAGCGCGGTCGGCGAGTTGTAGGCGAAGTAGGTGTAGTACTCCACCGGCGGCAGCGTGGACAGGTTCACGCTGCCCTTGGCGCCCCAGGGGAAGAACATGGTCTGTTGCGAACCGGCCTTGATCCACTCGCTGCCGCCCTTGCGCGGCGACACGGCGGTGATGGTGGACTTCCATTCCAGGGCCACGCCGCGATAGCGCAGCTTGCTGTTGTACATGACTTCCTCGCCGCTCTTGGGCAGCGGGAAGGGAATGCCCGGCACCACAGCCTCGGCCAGGCTCCAGCCGTCCGCGCCGAGTTTGGCGGCGGTGTTCTTCTTGGTATTGTCCACCACGAAATCAGGGGCGCTGCAGTAGCGGTGGCTGGGGTAGACATCCATCTTGTAGCCCTTGATCTGCTTGATCAGGGCGATCTGTCCGGCGCTGAGCTTGCTGGCGTATTTGTCGACGTTGGAGGCGTCGATGGTCTCGCTCTTCTTGTCGTCCTTGTACTTGAAGAAGTCGCGCCGCAGCTTGCCATACGACCAGCCCGGCAGCGCCACGTTTTCATCCTTCCAGTCCGGCACGCCATTGCCGCCGGCCTTTTCGCCGCCCAGCGGCGTGAGGCTGGCGCCCAGGTCGGCCGGCGTGGCGGCGTGCGCGAACGCGGCGGCCAGTGCCAAGGCCGTGACGCTCATCTTGGTGATCTTCATTGCTGTTCTCCCTATTGGTGGTGCGAGTCGCGTAGTTCGGCTTGCGTGCTGGCCCGGGGCAGACGGCAACGCAGTCCGGATGGATGACCGATTCCCAAGACGCGTGGGGTCGTCCCTATCGCCTCACCCGGTCGGGTGGGGCCGCATTCGGCCAGGACTGCGCCGAAATGGGATATTGACTCGCTTATGGCGTTGTCCTTGATAGGTGTAGTTTTGGGAACAGTGGACGAAGAAGACTGTAGAAGGGACACCCTTGAAGCTGTTAGCCACTTTTAGCAATTCTCTGAAAACAACGGCAGCGGCGCTGAACGAAATTGGGGCAGCCTGTGAAAAAATTAATGCAGGAGCGGACTTTGGGGAGGTAGTTCGACTAGGGGAAAGCTTTAAATCGATCTGGTGTAACTCCCATGAACGATGCCGGCAGCGGAAGCCGATTTTTTTTCAGAGCACTGATTGTTGACGAAAATAAAATAAATCGACCAATTGGTCGATTTTATAGGTGCAAATACTCGCATTCATGTGAGCGTCCGGATGGACAACATATCCATGCAGCAACGGATCGTAGTGGAGGGGGGATGCTCCGGCAGGCACCTCAGTCCAGGACAGGGCAGGTTTGCCAAAATCGGCTAGGCCTCTGCCCCAACATTGCTCAAGCCGCGCAGGCAGCGCGGCTGGGAAGCGCGCCGTGCGCAGATGGTAACGGCCGATACCAATTTGCCCGAGCAGCCTGGCTCAAGAGTCGGAGACCGCGCGCAGCACCGTCTCCGAAGGCAGGACGCCGAACATCTTCTTGTATTCGGAGGCAAAGCGGCTGGGATGGTTGAAACCGCACAGCGCCGCCAGGTTGCCGATGGTGGCATGACGATCATGGGCGCGGTCCTCGCCGGTACGGCGCTTGATCTCGCGGTGGGCGGCATTGAGGCGCAGGGCCTTGAGGTATTGCAGGGGCGAGATGTCGAGCCGCTCCTCGAAGCAGTATTGCAGCGTGCGGCGGCTCACGTGGGTGGCGCGGCAGACATCGAGGATACCGATTTCCTCGCCTGCATGGGCGCGCATATAGTCGATGGCGTTCTGCACGATGCGTTCGCGCCGCTGGCGCGAGGGCAGCGTGGATTCGAGATCGTTGCTGCCGTGATTGAGCGAGAGCGCCAGGGCGACGTTGCTGATCACCGTGGAAGCCAGTGCGCGCGGGCTGATCGGGTGTGCCGTTTTGCCCTGCGCGGTGTTGAGCAGATCAAAGGCCAGCGAGAAGTAGTGCCGCAGCATCCCTGCCGTCGCCGCATCCAGCTGCAGCACCGACAGGTCCAGCCATTTGCGCACGCTGGCGTCATCCTGCTCATGCAATTGCGAGAGGAAGAGATCGCGCTGCATCGAGATCCCCATCAGTTCGATGGGACCGGTGGTACGGATGTGGTGGGCCCGGCTGCCGTCGAGCACGATCAGCTGGTCTTGCCCGAGCGGCCGGCCATTGAGCAGGTGGCCCTGCGCGCTGCTATTGCAGATGCCGATGACCATCTGTCCGGGCGGTGGCACCATGCGCTCATGCAGGGCGGTATTGGTGCGCTCGCGGATGAAACAGAAGTCCTCGGTCTGCACCATGCCCAGCGCGCCGTCGAAGCGGCCGCTTCCCAGTTGCTGATATTCCTGCTCCCATCCGGTGAGCATGCTGGCTTGTTCGTCCACGTCCGAAAACTGCACGGCATGGACAGAAAAATGATCGGAATGCATGGCGCGGCTCCTGTTGTTTTGTATAAGCGGATGCAAATTTCGTTCCAGCCTGGACAACATACGGAGACGGCAAGCAAGACGCGCATCGACGCCGCAGACCAGGGTCAGCGGGCGGCGAGGGGCAGGCAGGTGGTATTGCGCCTCCGTTGTCTCGGAGCACCTTCGAGGGTGGCTCTCGGACTTTTTACTTTTCGTCAATCTAGCAATCTAAGCTAACTGTTTGCAGCGTAAAGCATAAGGGCGGAATCGTCACATAGGGATTTAGGGGCATTGCGATAGGGATGCCATTCATGGTAGTCAGCATCGATATTGGCAAAGCAGCGGTATCACCAGCGGTATCTGTTCCCTGTGGGTAATGCGACTTTACAATGACGGACGTTCTTATTGATCAAGGACTGCCGATGTAGTGGGTCAACAAAAATATGAAATTATCGGTTACGTCCTGAATGGGCGAATGGGGTGGGGCGAATGGAGGGGGCGGTTAGGGGGATCGTTTGGCCGAAGGAATTGGTGTGCTGGTTTCTTTCGATGCCTGCTCAGATCAGTTCGGCGGCTTCCGCCATGCGGGCGGCAATCTGGGGAAGTCCCGCGACTGCAAAAGCCCTGGCAAGCTGCTCAGCCGTCAATGGCGGCTTTTTCATCAGTTCACGCATTTCTTTGACGGTGGTGAGAAAAGCGACCTGATTGAGATCATATTGAAAGATGAGGAAATCATCTGGATAAATCACCTCGATTCTATGCTCGCTCATGATTTTGGCAGCGGGGAAGTCAGCCAGATTGAATGTAACGATTGCATCTGCATGTCCCACGATGGCCGCGGCCAATACGTGGCGATCCTCTTGATCGGGTAGATCCAGGCGTTCGATCAGATATTCATAGCCGTCGATAACCGAATCGTCGATTGCCTCATTCATCTGACGAGCACTGCGGCGCAGCTTTTCTTCGGTAATGCCTTGCTTGCCTTTTCTAAGCAGGCTCCTGATCCATTCATTCTCAATATCTTGGGTCCAGCGAGCGTGAAAAGCCCCGCGTTCTGCCAGACTTAGCAGCAGGTTTCTCAGCTTGGTCGGGTAGAGCACGCAAGCATCAAGAACCACAGTGTATTTGGGGACCCCTGCCATTACAGCTGATCATCTTCATCAAGTTCTTGCCCTTCCTCGATGAGCGCGCGCAATGCAGCCTTCGATGTCTGAGAGCGTCTTTCCTTGTAGTCGAGGACATTCGAAAGATGAATTCGGCGATGCGATCCAACCATATGAAACGGAATTTTTTTTTCTTCCAGCAAGCGGATGAGATAGGGACGCGAAATATTCAGCATTTGTGCTGCCTGCTGGGTAGTGACGTCAATATCCTTGGGCATCAACGTGACCGCCTTTCCCTGGGCCAGATCGCCAAGCATATCGGCAAACAGGCGGAGGACACGGGGCGGCAGCTTCAACGTCGGCGCGCCTTCAATGCGCTCTACGCCCTCTTCAAGCAAGGCAATGCTGACAGCATTGGAATGATCCAATGCCTTGACGAGGCAGCGTTGAGCCGTCTTCGCCATTTCCAAGTCTTCCCTGCTTTCCAGTGCCTCAAGATCATGGGTGGACACGTTAATTCTCCTGTTGCTTGCGTGAAATACCGATGGGGCAGCAGCCTCATTTAAACGAATCATACGCAGCAAGCGAAATATCCGCAACATCATGCAGAGCACGTTCGCAAAGCAGCGCAGGCCGAAGCGCATCACAAATACGCTCATGGCCAGCGTCACACCGCTTCATTCCCGATATTTTTCAACCACCCGAAAGGCCAGGCTGGATAAGCTCTAGCGCCGATCTGCGCAGTTCCGCGAGCAGGACGTGGAGCCGCAGCGAAAGCTCTCCACAGCTCGATTTTCGGACATGCCTTGCAATACAAGGTAGCTTGCTATAAGCTATACCGCACTTGAACAGAAAAAAGCAGGCCATGGCCGATCACATCCCCAGCCAGTTGAAGAAAGGCGTGCTCGAGCTCTGCGTGCTGGCCTTGCTCGCCCAGGGTGACAGTTATGCCTATGACCTTGCGCGCAATCTTGCACAGGCGGTCGACATGGGGGAAGGGACGATCTACCCATTGATGCGCCGCCTGCAGACCGACGGCCTGGTCGACAGCTACCAGCAGGAGTCCGAGAGCGGGCCTTCGCGCAAGTACTACCGTCTCACCGAAGCAGGCTTGTTGTCGCTGACGGCCCAGAAACAGGATTGGCAGCGCTTCACTGCCTCCGTCAATTCCATCCTCGGAGTTACCCATGAATAAGGAAGAGTTCCTGCGGACCCTCTGCAACGCCTTGCAGGGCGCGGCGCCCAGTGAGATCGACGACATCCTTGCCGACTATCGCAACCATTTCGATGAATCCTCCGCCAATGGCCGCAGCGAGGAGGCCACGGCCGCAGCGCTGGGCGATCCCGTGTGGCTGGGCCGCGAACACCTCGCAGATCTGCGCGATGAAGCGGGCGGATGGCTGGGGGCGGTAAGACGTTTCTGGACGGGCATGAGGCAGCGCCGCCAGCGCGTGGGCGACAACATCGAGCGTGAACTCGCCTGGATACCCGGTTCACGCATGGCCATCCGCCTGCCTGCAGAAGTGTCCTGGCGACCTGCAGAACAGGCGCGGGCGGTGTTGCGTGGCCCCGCGTGGCTGATCGAACACGTGCATCTCGATAGCCAGCAATTGCGCGGCCGCTTCAAGTGGCGTCTGTTCCATAGCAATCACCTTCGTCTGGACCTGGAAGGCCCTGCAATCGAAAGCTGGTCAACTGTCGGCAGCGCCGATCTGCGGTTGCTCAACGTCTCTCAGGCTGCCTTGCGTCTGGAGCTTTGTGGCAGCGGAGACATCAGAGTCGCAGGACGCGCGCAACACGTGACGGCGAACGTGATGGGCTCCGGCGAGATCGACCTGAGCCTGCTCGAACACCTGCGCGCCACCGTGAAGGTGGTCGGTTCAGGGGAGGTCAAGCTTGGACCTAGCGAAGAAGCAGACCTGTCGCTTCAGGGAAGCGGGGATATCACCTTGCTGACCAGGCCGACGACTATCCGGACCCATGTTCTGGGCAGCGGCGATATCCGCATGGAGGGCGGGTGGCGTTAATCCAATGATGCGAACGGATGCGAAATGATGTGCGCCCGGCGGAGGCGTCAGCTCACTTGTTGTCCTCCCGGTGGCGGGCCTGCGGTGGGACCTGGTGGGCCGCCTGGCGCCGCGATGGATCGCGTGGCAGGCGGATCGTGAAGGTGGTGCCTTCCGCCTCTGAGGAGCTTGCCTCAATGGAGCCGCCGTGCGCGCTTGCTACCTCTCTGACGATATAGAGCCCAAGTCCCATGCTGCCGCCTTGCCCGGATCCTTCTCCGCCTCCTTCTCCGCCATTGGCGACGAGGCGCACGAGCGGGTCGAATATCGTATGCAGCTTTTCCTCGGGGATCAGGGGTCCTTTATTGTTGATGGCCACATTGACTTCACCCCGAGAGGCGGAAATTTCCACGCCGATCGCTTCGCCAGCGGCACCATGCTGCACGGCATTGCCGAGCAGATTGGAGATGGCCTGCGCAATCCGCTCCTTGTCCCATTCTCCATTGAGCTCGCCCGAGGTCTTTAAGGCGATGACTTTGTCGGGGTGTGAAGTGGAGATTTCGTCAATGACACGTTGGGCGATGTCACCCACGTTGGCGGAGCTGATGTCCAGTGGCAGTCCAGATCCCAGATGGGTCCGGGTATAGTCGAGCAGATCGGCGACCAGCTTGCTCATGCGTTGCCCGCTGTTGTAGATGCGCGCCGCTATCTTGCGGTGCCGATCGTCGATATCCTCTGCCAGCAGCATGATCTGCGCGCCGTGGATGGTCGCTCCCAGAGGGTTGCGCAGGTCGTGTCCCAATATGGCCAGGAAGAGGTTGCGCGACTGATCCAGCAACGTCGAATAGCGTGCCAGCGATTCCGCGAGGGCTTGATCAATCGCCTCGTTGAACCGGGTAATGTCATCCACGTTGGTTTCATATCCTTCTTTCCACTCCTTCGCCCAGAGCCGCAATACGCTGGAGCGTAGCGCCCGGTATTCGGAAGCCAGCTGTTCAACGCTGAACCCCGACAACAATCTGGCGATGGCGTGGGTCTCCGCAGCGGTGTCATCAGGATGGACTGGCGCCCGTCCTTCCGACTTCGCGATTTCCTGCTCCTCGCTCTGTGTCTTCTCCAGATCGTCGGCAATGGCTGCGAGCATCAGCGAGGCATGATTTCGCAAGGCTTTCGAATCCATCGTCAGAGCAGGGGGATGGATTGTCTTTGCAAATGCCTCCCAGGCTTCCAGGATGGGTTCCATGCGCGAACGAATGAAGTCGGACAATCGTAGAATCGGTCTTCCAGACATAGATTTTTCTCTTGTTAGTTATTGAATGTGCTGACCCATCTGTTCAAGGAGTAAATCGTGGAGGCGCTACTGCCGCACTTGGCAGCTGGCGACTTGATGGTGCGAGCTTGGCTCGTCCTGACATCTATTGCAAAACGAGCGCTGGCTAGAGCACGGCTTCGATAGTGGAAAGCAGCAGAGGCAACGGGCAGGGCTTGGTCAATAAAGCGGCAAAGTTCTTTCTTGCATGCCAGGAGTTCGTCATCGGGGTGGCGCTTAACAGCACCAGGGGTATTGCCGAAAATCGTCCATCAGCTTTTAGTATTTCAGCAAACTCCAGGCCATCCATCAAAGGCATCCGCAGGTCCGTCAAGATCACGTCTACGTCTGCAGCGTGATCAAGCAGGACGCTCAGGGCGAGTGTCCCATTTTCCGCCTCAAGCACTCGATATCCGTCGCTCCTGAGCACTTCAGAATAAAGCGCCCGGACTTCGCTATTGTCTTCGACAACCAGTACGGTAGAAGTGCCTGACGCTCCATTCATGTGCGAACCCACAATAAGCGGCCCGCGGAAATGGGACCCACAAGAGATTATGGAACGATGACATGGAGACCGGGATCAGGCGTTCCCCTAAAAACTGTGTTCAGAATCTCTGACAAGTCAGTAGGAGAAATGCCTGCTTGCGACCCGCAGCCAGGTCTGCGTGCAAGCCAAAGGAATAGAAGGGAGGAGAGAAGACTGCGGGGCTGCTTCTTCTTGCGAAGCAGGCCAGGCCCCGCCTGATTGTCCAAGTCAGGCCGCAGCAGCTTGCGCAAACCTGGCGCGCGCCTTGTGCAGCTTGCGATAGCTGTCGAGCAGGCGTTGATGGCGCTCCAGCCCTTCGAGTTTCATGCTGGTCGGCGTCAAGCCAAAGAAGCGCACGCTTCCGGTGATCGATCCGATGGCGGCATCCATGCGCTCATTGCCGAACATGCGGCGGAAGTTGGTCTCGTAGTCCTCCAGTTCCAGTTCCTCATCCAGTTCCACTTCCAGCACGACATTGAGGGCCTGGTAGAACAGACCGCGTTCGACCGAGTTGTCGTTGTACTGCAGGAAGGAGCCAACCAGTTCATGCGCCTCTTCGAACTGCTGTAGAGCCAGATGGATCAGCAGCTTCAGCTCAAGCACGGTGAGCTGGCCCCAGACGGTGTTTTCATCGAAGTCGATACCGATCAGGGTGGCAATATCGGAGTACTCATCCAGCTCGTTGTTTTCCAGGCGGTCGAGCAGGGCGGCCAGGGCCTCATCATCGAGGCGATGCAGGTTCAGAATATCGGCGCGGAACAGCAGCGCCTTGTTGGTGTTGTCCCAGATCAGGTCTTCCACCGGATACACCTCGGAATAGCCCGGCACCAGGATGCGGCAAGCCGTGGCGCCCAACTGGTCGTACACCGCGACATAGGCTTCTTTGCCCATGTCCTCGAGAATGCCGAACAGGGTAGCGGCCTCCTCGGCGTTGGCATTGTCGCCCTGGCTGGAGAAATCCCATTCCACGAATTCATAGTTCGGTTTGGCGCTGAAGAAGCGCCACGACACGATGCCGGACGAATCGATGAAATGCTCGACGAAGTTGTTAGGCTCGGTCACGGCATTGCTCTCGAAGGTCGGCTGGGGCAGATCGTTGAGGCCCTCGAAGCTGCGTCCTTGCAGCAGTTCAGTCAGGCTGCGCTCCAGCGCCACCTCAAAGCTTGGGTGTGCGCCGAAGGAGGCAAAGACGCCGCCTGTGCGCGGGTTCATCAAGGTCACGCACATCACCGGATAGACGCCGCCCAGCGAGGCATCCTTGACCAGCACCGGGAAACCCTGCTCCTCCAGGCCCTGGATGCCTGCGACGATGCCGGGGTATTTCGCCAGCACTTCCTGGGGGACATCGGGCAGGCAGATCTCACCTTCCAGGATTTCACGCTTGACCGCGCGCTCGAAGATCTCGGAGAGACACTGTACCTGCGCTTCGGGCAGGGTATTGCCGGCGCTCATGCCGTTGCTGACAAAGAGATTCTCGACCAGGTTCGACGGGAAATACACCACCTCGCCGTCCGATTGGCGTACATAGGGCAGCGAGCAGATACCGCGCTCTGCGTTACCCGAATTGGTATCGACCAGATGCGAAGCGCGCAGCTCGCCATCGGCGTTATAGTTCTCCAGGCAATACGCATCCAGGATTTCCTTGGGCAGCTTGTCCCCGCGCCCGGGTTTGAACCAGCGCTCATTGGGATAATGCACGAACTCGGCATTGGCGATTTCCTCGCCCCAGTAGGAACCAGCGTAGAAGTGGTTGTTGCTGATGCGTTCGATGTATTCGCCCAGGGCCGAGGCCAGCGCGCTTTCCTTGGTGGCGCCCTTGCCGTTGGTGAAGCACATGGGCGAGTGCGCGTCGCGGATGTGCAGCGACCATACATTGGGAATGATGTTGCGCCAGGAAGCGATCTCGATCTTGATGCCCAGTTCGGCCAGCAAGCCCGACATGTTGGCGATGGTCTGTTCCAGCGGCAGATCCTTGCCCAGGATGTGCGTGCTCACGCCGGCCTCGGGCTTGAGGGTCAGCAGGGATTGCGCATCGGCGTCCAGGCTTTCCACTTCCTCGATGACGAATTCCGGCCCTTGCTGGACCACCTTCTTGACGGTACAGCGTTCGATGGAGCGCAAGATGCCGCGGCGATCCGCCTCCTCGATGTCGGCCGGCAGTTCCACCTGGATCTTGAAGGTCTGCTGGTAGCGGTTTTCCGGATCGACGATATTGTTCTGGGACAGCCGGATGTTCTCGGTGGAAATGTTGCGCGTATTGCAGTACAGCTTCACGAAGTAGGCCGCGCACAGGGCCGATGACGCCAGGAAGTAATCGAAGGGGCCAGGTGCCGAGCCGTCTCCCTTGTAGCGGATGGGCTGGTCGGCGATGACGGTAAAGTCGTCGAACTTGGCTTCAAGACGCAGCTTGTCGAGGAAGTTGACTTTGATTTCCATGGCGTATTTCCAATGATGAGCCAGATGAGGCTGAAACGAGAGTGGGCGCTATTATCGCCCATCCGGGACTGGCCGCCATATTGCGCGTGCAGCTGTGATTGAAGTTCAGAGGATTTGCGACGAGGTCGGTATCGGAAGGGGAGGCCCCTATCCAGCGCTCTGACGTGGCACGCCAAGGCCAATTGGATGACACGCAACGGCTGATTGATGGCGTCAAAGGCATGTACAGTTTCTCCACGGGACCCGCTAATACCGACCTTTTCCATGGTCTTGGCGGCAACCCGATTCTTAAAAACAAAGACGGAGACACGCATGAACCAAGCCATCAAATCAGTGGCGCAATCGCGCCAGGATACAGCCGCCACATTGATCCAAAGAAAAACGGTCGTGGTTGACGGAAACATTTCTCTGAGTTATCTCGAAGCGGGTAGTGGGAAAACCATTGTGTTGATTCCTGGTTGGTCGCAGACAGCTGATCAATTCAGGTTTCAGATCGAAGGACTCTCGGCGCACTATCGTGTTATCGCACTCGATTTGCGCGGCCACGGGGACTCGGAAAAGCCTAGCCACGGATACCGGATACAGCGTCTGGCCAAAGACGTACATGAGGTATTGACCTCGCTGAATCTCAACGACGTCACCCTTCTCGGGCATTCCATGGGCTGCACCGTAATCTGGTGCTACTTTGACCTGTTCGGGCCAGACCGTATCGAGAAATTCGTCTTCTGCGACCAGGCCTCTTTCCTGACCTCGAACGAGCACTGGACCGAACAAGACATCGCTGATTACGGCGCCATCTTCACGCGTGATTCGGTGGATTCAACAGTTCAGGCTTTGTGCGCACCTGACGCCGTCGATGTCTCGATAGGTTTCCTTAAGACGATGGTCACCTCCAGGATGCCAGCGGACCAGTTCCAGTGGATCATCGATTCCAACCTGAAGATGCCGCGTTCCATTTCAGGACACCTCCTCTATAACCACTGCCATCAGGACTGGCGAGACGTGCTGCCACGCATCACCAAGCCCAGTCTTTTCATCGGCGGCAAGGCAAGCCTCGTTCCCGAGTCTTGCATCCGGTGGGAAGCGGCCCAGGTCAAGGGCGCGCAGCTTGAAATTTTCTCCGAGGACGAAGGCGGCTCGCACTTCATGTTCATCGAGAACCCCGAAAAATTCAATGCATTGCTGAAGAATTTCATGGGTTGAAAATTCACTTCTTCAGTTCATTTTCCACAATCCTGGTTCGCTCACCTGGCGTTGTTACCCACGCCCTGCTTAAGGGGCGCTGTGAAGGCTGGGTAATGTGGTCTGCGCAAGTAATCGCCACGCAAATAAGGGGCAGCGGACTCTCAGATAAATAGCCGCATGACGCGTATGCCATTTGCGCCCATGCATGGGTACGTCACGCCTGGAGCCACGCTATTTCACACGGGAGACGGGAAATTCTAGAAACACTATTAAAAATATTCGGAGACACGTCATGTTCAAGAAGACATTGGCAGCATGCACCATTCTGTTGCTCGGCAATACTGCGTGGGGGCAAAGTAACGTGACCTTGTACGGCATTATCGATGCCGGCATCGGGGTCATCAACAATCAGGCAGGGAAAAGCGTAGTTCAGGTGCAGAGCGGCTGGGTCTGGGGTAGTCGCCTGGGATTCAAGGGTGTCGAGGACCTCGGCGGAGGAAGCTCTGCGCTCTTCGTACTTGAAAACGGCTTCGATGTTGATACGGGAGCACTGTCCCAAGGGGGGCGGCTCTTTGGCAGACAGAGCTTTGTCGGTCTGTCGAACAAGGACTCTGGAACCATCACCATGGGCAAACAATATGATCCAGTGTTCGACACCCTGTCGGGAGCTGACATCACAGTGGGTGGCGGCGAGGCAGGACTGCTGTTTGCACATCCCTTCGATAATGACAATACCCTGGGGTCAATAACAGCGCAAAACTCGGTGAAGTACACCAGCCAGAAAATGGGCGGATTTACCTTCAATGGCATGTATGCGTTCGGAGAAACGGCCGGAGCGTTCGCCACCAATCGTCTCTTCGGTGGAGGTGTGAATTACAATGCCGGCCCACTTACCCTGGGCATGACATTCGAACGCATTTCCAAACCAGGCGCCAACATCTACGGAGCCGCGGCCAGCGACCAGTCATCCGTGGCTTCGGGGCAGGAAATCTGGGGTGTAGGTGCGAGGTATCTGGCTGGACCCTTATCCATGGGAGCCGCATACACAAGCTCGGTTCTCGATACTCCCGTCTCGTCTGCATATGCTGGAACACTCGCTGCGAATCTACAGCGATTGAAATTTCAGAACATCGAGATCAATGCCAAGTATCAGTTGACGCCTGCCTTCTCCGCGCTGGGAATGTATGCCGTGACATTGGGCAAGTTCAATACGGTGTCCGCTTCCGAGTCGCAAACGCGGCAGCAATTTGCTGTCATGCTGGATTACTTTTTGTCCAAGCGCACTGACCTCTACTTCCAAACTGCATATCAGTACGTATCTGGAAGCAATGGCGGTGGCATCCCAAGACAAGCGCAGATCGTCGGCGCCGCATTTTCCTCTGGCCCCAGCCAGGCGGTGTTGCGTATAGGTCTGAAGCACTCCTTCTAGCGCTTCTCGTTCTATCGAGTTTTGGAAGCTTATCTTCCAGAAAGAGACATCTGATGCGGGGGATAGGCTTTACAAAGAGGCGGCATTAGAATATCCGGGAAAAACAAGAATCCATGTGAAAGGCAGCGACTTTCAGGAGACGCCATGAGAGAGCTACAGCAGCGGTCGACCAATGACGTTGACCCCAGTCAACGAGTACGCTACTGGCGTGACGCACTTCATGAAGCGGTGGTTGAGATGGATTTGGCGCCATCTGCAAATACCGATTATTACGGTCAGATTGAACTCTGTCCGTTGAGTAATATCGTCCCCCATCATGCCCAAGGCTCGCGCCAGAAAATCAGTCGTGACCGCGTGGCAATTTCGCGCAGTGAAAAGCACGTTTATTACCTGGTTTCCCAACCCGGCTTTCCGTGGTGGTGTGTTCATGCTGGCCAGGAGCATCTCATCCAGAAGGGACAGACCGTCCTGCTTGATTCGAGCCGTCCCTATCTTTTTGATTTCGATAAAGGCTTCGAGTCTCTATCTGTCGAACTTCCAGTTGAGTGGGTTATCCGCTGGATACCTGAACCCGATAAGATCATTGGCCAGCCAATCCAGTGTGACAATGGATGGGGGCTGGCGCTACGCGGTGCCAAGGAAGCCCTGAGGCCTAGCAATCTCGTTTCGTTCCAGTTCCCCGATGAACTTATTGAGGACCAACTGGGAGCGCTTCTCGCCCTTGCTGCAGGGATTGGATTTCCCTCCTTACGGGAGAAAGATGCAATGTTTTCTTCTTGCGTGGAAGTCATACGATCGCGGCTTACCATTCCTGGGTTAGTTGCTTCGGAGGTTGCGCGCGAATGTGCCATCTCTCTTCGCACGCTTCATCGCATTTTTGCTGCGCAGGGAAAGACATTTGCAGGCTTCTTGATGGAAAAGCGCATTGAAGAAGCCGTCCGCATGCTCGCGGACCAGAGATTCCGGCACTTGACGATTGCCGAGATAGGACGCCGCTGCGGATTCCTTGACCAGTCCCATTTTGCACGGCAGTTCTATCGCCTGCGGCAACTTTCCCCAAGTAGTTATCGCAGCAGATTAGGAGGCTGATAGGCCTCAGTCACACTCTCTTGAGCCCGCCCATGCGGGCTCAATTTTTATCTCGGTCATCTTCTTCGAAGCTGTCATGGCGCGTCGCAATCCTCGGTAATTGAAATCAGGATTGCACCCGGAGAATGAGGCTATCGATCCACAATCGAAATCGTATCCACCTCCACTGTGGAATGAAATGGTTCGTCAATCTCAGGCCAGTTTCCTGGATCAGGAATTTAATTCCGAAGATTGAGTTCAGGCAGCCGAATATGCTTGGTGCAGCAATATTTGATGCGGCAATAAGCGACAAATTCTGAAGAGATTTCTATAAATTTGTGAAAGAAAAAGATTAAACGAGCGGACACAAGAAATGCCTGTCTCGCGTCATTCAATCAATCAAATTAGGAGACTTCTCGATGAATGAATTTGCACGCACTGTACGTCAACCTGGTCAGCCTGATCCCCAACGCATCGTCAGCTTGAGCGGCGATCCACTTCATTCAGTCGTGACACTGGAGCCTGGAATCTGCTTGCGAGATGCCATCAGCTTCCAGCTTTCAAAAGCTGGTATCAGGGGTGGCACCGTTAGGTTCGAGAACCTGGAGGTCAGTCGGCATCAGTTTGTCATGCCGGCCCCACCGATTGACGATACAACGGCTGCCCTTTATAGCGATACTCATTCGATTGAACATGGAACGGTCATCGAATATGGCGTCGCCACTTATGGCCAAAAGAACGGAGAGCCGTTTATACACTGCCACGCCGTCTGGCGTGATGGGGCCGGTAGACGCCAAGGTGGGCATGTGCTCGCGGATCAGACTGTCGTCGGCAAGCGATGCGAAGCTCAGGCATGGGGGTTGGGGAATGTCACGATGTCGGCAAACTATGACCCCGAAACAAACTTCACCTTGTTCTTCCCAACTCAACTGCAGGAGCCTGCGCATTCACACGTGCAAAAGAAAATTGTCATTGCACGCATACGGCCTGGCCAGGATTTGACTCTCGCCATTGAAGATGTCTGCCGGGAACATGAAATTGAAAATGCCGTAGTACGAGGTAGTGTCGGTAGTCTGGTCGGCTGCGACTTTGAGGACGGTCGCGTAGTCTCGAACCTGGAAACAGAGATTCTCGTCCGCGCTGGCGAGGTCAGTTCCGGTCCTGATGGTCTTCGCTGCCTTCTCGATATCGCATTAATTGACCCGACAGGAAAGGTCTATAGCGGTGTTCTGGCCCGTGGCAAAAACCCGGTACTCATCTGCTTTGAACTGGTGATCGAAGCAAGGTGATGGCTTTTCGCTGTTGCCGTTCATTGTCTAGACCTCGTGCAATTTTCTTTGCGCTGTTTCACCCTTTACCCTGTTATGTATCGGCCGGCTTGGCCTGATCTGCGTCGTTATTCCTGGACAGAACGCATTTCACGCCGATTGCCGATTGCCGATTGATGAAATGGGTTCTGGTTACGCAGTGATTCGACTGTCGATTTGACGCGGCGCTTATTACGTAATAATATTCGTTACATGAAACGCAGCGACCGCCTCTCCATTGCCCTGCACATCCTCTTGCACATGGGCCAACGCACCGACGCACCGATGACCTCGGAAGAGATCGCCGGCTGGGTCAACACCAATCCTGTCGTCATCCGCCGCACCTTTGCCGGGCTGCGCGAGGCGGGCATCGTCACGTCCACCAAGGGACACGGCGGCGGCTGGTCGCTGGCGCGGCCGATGGAAGAGATCAGCCTGCTCCAGGTCCAGCAGGCGCTGGGCGAGCGCCTGGTGACGCTGGGTGCGCGCGAGGAATCACCCGGTTGCCTGGTCGAGATCGCCGTCAACCGCGCCCTCGACGATGTGATGGAAGAAGCCAACCGCATCCTCGACCAGCGCCTGGCCGGCATCAGCCTGGCGGCGCTGGCCGAGGATGTCGGTCCGCATTTCCATACGTGGCAACCGCCGCCGCATTGACGGCAGCGGTCGCAATGGCCGCACTGGCGGCCACCACTTAGGTTTCCCGTTTCGTTTTCCCGCCTCCACGCCTGCCCCGCCAGCGCGTGAGGGGCGGCTCACGCCTGCACTCTTGAAAGGAGACTCCATGCAATACGATGTCATTGTCGTCGGCGCCAGCTTTGCCGGCGCATCGGCCGCCATGCAACTGGTACGCGCCCGCCGCACGGTCCTGATGATCGATGCCGGCCAGCCGCGAAATCGTTTCTCGGAGGCTTCCCACGGTTTTCTCGGCCAGGACGGCAGGCCGCCGCATGACATCATGGCCATCGCGGTGGAGCAATTGATGGCCTATCCCAGCTTCGAACTGGTCGTGGCCTACGCCGAACAGGCGAGCGCCGATACCGACGGCGCCAGCGTGACGCTGGAAGATGGTCGCCATTTCCGCGCGCGCCGCCTGATCCTCGCCACTGGCGTGCGTGATGAGCTGCCGGCCATTCCTGGCCTGCAGGAGCGCTGGGGGCAGACCGTGATCCACTGTCCCTATTGCCACGGTTACGAAGTCCGCGATCGCAAGCTGGGCGTGATCGCCACCTCACCGCACTCGGCCCACCAGGGCATCCTGCTGCCGGACTGGGGGCCGACCACCTATTTCACCCAGGGCCAGTTCGAACCGGACGAGGCGGAGCTGAAACAGATGCTCAAACGCGGCGTCGTCATCGAGCGCACACCCGTGGTCAGGATCCTCGGCAGCGCGCCCGAGATCGATGCGGTGGAACTGGCCGATGGTCGCACCCTGGCCATCGGTGCGGTCTTCGTGGGGCCGCGCGTCCACATGTCCAGTCCGCTGGCCATGCAGCTGGGCTGCGCCTTCGAGCAGGGGCCGATCGGACCCTACATCCGCACCGATGACATGCGCCAGACCTCGGTGGCCAATGTGTTCGCCGCCGGTGATGCGGCGCTGGTGTTCAGCAATGGCACCATGGCGTCGGCGTCGGGCGTGATGGCCGGGGTGAGCGTGCATCGCTCGTTGATCATGGAGTGAATGTGCGAGGCTGAGTCTGAGGTCGATAGAAGCGCGCAAGCTGGCGTGCTTCTTTACGAAAAAGTCTTGATTATTCTTCGGCCAGACGCGCCCTGTATTGCGCCGGCGTCATGCCCAGATGCTGGCGAAAGACCCGATGCAGGGTGTCGGCATTCTTCAAGCCGCTGCGCTCGGCGATACGCTCGATGCTCCAGCTGGTTTTTTCAAGATGGCGGCAGGCATGGTCGATGCGCAGTTCAAGCACATATTGTCCCGGCGGCTTGCCGACTTCGCGCAGGAATCGGCGGGCGAAATTGCGGGGGCTCATCGCTGCACGTTCGGCCAGTGCATTCACGCTCATGTCCTCCTGCGGATGATCGAGCATCCACACCAGCAGCGCCGAAAACAGGTCGCCCGCCGATTGCTGCGCCACCAGCGTAGCGCTGATCTGCTGCTGCCGCCCCGGGCGGTGCAGGAACAGGACAAGGTCGCGCGCGATGGCGCTGGCGATTTCCTGGCCCAGGTCATCCCGCACCAGGGCCAGCGCCAGGTCGATGCCGGTGGTGACGCCGGCCGAGGTGCAGATCGGGCCATCGATCCGGTAGATCGCATCGGGATCGACCTTGGCCTTGGGGAAGTATTGCTGCAACAGGTCCACGGCGGCCCAGTGCGTGGTGACATGCCGTCCATCCAGCAAGCCCGCCGCACCCAGCACGAAAGCGCCGGTACAGATGCTGCCGATGCGCCGCGCCTGCCGGCCGCGGCGGTTCAGCCACTCCACCAGGGCGACTTCTGTGGCGGCCTGGCGGATGGCTTGCTCATGGCCACCGGCCACCAGGACCGTGTCCAGACGTCCCTCGATGGACGCCAAGGGAACGATGCCGGCCAGGCTCAGCGGCGACCGGGTCCTGAGCAGGGCGCCGTCGACCGAGGCCACGCGCAAGTCGTAGCTGCCGGGTGCGATCTCTTCTGCGCGCGAGAACACACCGATCGGCCCCATCAGGTCCAGCGGCTCGGCGCCATCGAAGGCGATGAAAACAACCGTACGGGCTGCCACATGGCTTGGCCGATGTGGCAGGAAATCCGATATCTCTGTCATGGCGATGTATCCGTAACCGTCCTAAGATCCTCATCCCTTACAGTCTTACCGGAACGGTACGATGCACAGACGAGAATTCCTGGCCAGGATGACGGCGAAATTGGCAACGGCTGCCATTGTAGTGGTCTCTGCCGGTAGCCATGCAGTGAGCGCAAACGCGGACGTAGCGCCACCACGTCCGGCCAAACGCAAGCGCCCGCTGGTCGCCATCGTGGCCGACAATATCGGTACCGAGACCACCGACCTGATGATTCCCCATGCGATCCTGCAGCGCTCGGGCGTGGCTGACGTCGTCGTCGTCTCTCCGCTGGCGGGCAGCATTACGCTCATGCCCGCCCTGTCGATGAGGTCGCAACAGACGCTCGATGCGTTCGACGCGATGCACCCGGAGGGGGCCGACTACGTGATCGTTCCTGCCTTCCATGGTGACGGCGATGCGCGGATCATCGCATGGATCAAGAAGCAATTCGCCGGTGCTGCCTTCATTGCGGGTATTTGCGAAGGAGCCAAGGTCCTCGGAAAGGCCGGGCTTCTGGACGGACGCGACGCCACCACGCATTGGTATGCCATCGACGACCTGCGCAGCGCCTATCCGACCATGCGCTGGATACGCGATCGCCGGTACGTGGTAGACCGCAGCGTCATGACCACCACTGGCGTGACCGCCTCGATCCCAGCCTCGCTGGCCATCGTCGAAGCCATTGCCGGAGCGGCTGCCGCAAGGCGCTTGGCCGCACAGTTGGGGCTGGGCGGCTACGGCGCCCAGCATGAGAGCGCAGGCTTTCGTCTGGGCGCACGCCACCTCTGGCGCGTGATCGCCAATCGCGCCGCCTTCTATCTGCATGAAGAGGTCCGGATCCTGGTCGAGCCAGGCGTCGATGGGATCGCCTTGGCCTTGACCGCCGATCCCTGGTCGCGGACCTATCGCTCCCAGGCTGTGCTCATCGCACAACATTCCGAAGTGATGAGCAAAGATGGCCTGATGTTGTACGCCCAGCCGTTGGAGACAGACGCGGACAGGAACAGCAAGGCCAGCGGCCTGACCCTCACGCTGGCGGATGACATTTCCCCTGCGGCGCACCTGGAGCGCTCGCTCGAGGCGATCTCCCGGCGGTATGGACGTAGTACTGCGGACCTAGTGGCTCTGCAACTGGAATATGCCTGGGGGATGTTCAGGGGATAAGGTGATAATGGCTGATGCCGCAGGCCGGCATAGGCCATCCACCCACGCACTGCAAGAAGAAAAATGGCATTGGCCGAATGCCCCGATTACTTGAAGAATCAAGTCATCCGTTTTTCTTCCCCATCGAGAGATACCGCTGATGCCACGTTCACTGTCCACCCCGCTGACCCGCACGCTCGGAATCAATTTCCCTATCGTCCAGGGCCCCATGAATGGCGGTTCCACGCCCGAGATGGTCGCGGCGGTTTCCAATGCAGGCGGCATCGGCGCGCTTGCAGCAGCCAATTTCGATGTCCAGACGATGCGTGAGAAGGTCAACGCCATTCGTTCCCTGACCACCAAGCCTTTCTGCGTCAATCTTTTCGTCCTGCAAACACCCGCGCCGACGCCCGGTGAAATCCGCGATGCGCTGGACCGGCTGCAGCCTATACGGGCAGAGCTGGACCTGCCGCCGGCAGCTGCGCCTGAGCGATATTGCGAAGAATTCCGTGAGCAGCTTGACGCACTCATTGCGCTGAAGGCACCGGTGGCGAGTTTCACCTTCGGCCTGCTCGACGCAGCGTCGATCGAGCGCCTGCACGCCGCAGGCAGCCTGGTCATCGGAACCGCCACCAACGTGGCCGAGGCGCTTGCCTGGCAGGCCAACGGCGCCGATGCCATTTGCGCACAGGGGGCCGAGGCCGGCGGCCACCGGGGGACCTTCATCGGTCATCCCGACGCCAGCATGATCGGCACGCTGGCGCTCGTGCCGCAGATTGTCGATGCGGTCGCGCTTCCTGTCATCGCCGCAGGCGGCATCATGGATGGCCGCGGCATCGCAGCCGCATTGACGTTGGGCGCTCAGGCCGCGCAACTGGGAACGGCTTTCCTGATGACGGCGGAGTCGCCCATCCACGCGGCATGGCAGGAAAAAATCCGCCTGTCCACCGATACCTCCACGCGCACCACCCGGACATTTACCGGCCGCCCGGCGCGCGGCATCCTCAACGACTTCATGCTGCGCATGGCGCGATACGAGCAGGAGGTTCCTGCCTATCCGGTCCAGCACGCACTGACCACTGAAATCCGCAAAGCCGCTGGCCAGGCCAACCGCCCCGAGTTCATGTCGCTCTGGGCCGGGCAGGCCGCAGGGATGAGCCGTCGGCGTGCCGAAGCCATTCCGGCGGCTGAACTGGTGCGGGTGCTGGTTGAAGAGACCCAGGCGGCGTTGGGTTGATCAAGTTGATTGACACGCACTGACCGGGTGTGGACGAGTCCGATCAGCCTAGGGGAGGGGACTCGATGAGACAACGTCAAGCGCTGAGCGCCAGCGTAGTTTCCTCGATCTGATCGAATCGGCCATCCTCAGCGCGCCGCGCAAACACATACACCTCCTGGCGCAGCTGTTTGCCGTCGCGCTTTGACAGATCGATGAGATGGCGCTCGGCATAACGGCTGCCCTCCGACAATTCATCGAGCACCGTGACCTCGACGCGATCCACCGATGCCCGCAGTGAAACGATGGCAGCCAGGAAGCTGGCGCGATCGATCCAGCTTCCATTGACGCGTTGACTAAAGGTCGGCGCGAAGTGCCGATCCACGGCCTCCTCGGCAGTGAGCAGCGAATTATTGAAGAGATCTTCGATAGCGTCCTTGAGCGAGGCCATGGAGATCACCCTTGATCGATGACGGACAGGACGATCTTTCCACGGATATGCCCTTGTGCCGCGCGCTCATGCGCCTTGCCAGCATCCTGCAGGGCAAACGTACTGTCGATGGCGACGCGGACTACCCCGCTGTCGAGCAGGCCGGCAAGTTGCTGAAGTTGCGCGCCGCTTGAGCGGACCTGTGTCGTCGAGACATGGACACCCAGTCTCGCCGCTTCTTCTGCGCCCGAAAAGCCCAGCGGGAATATCGGAAACAGTGAACCACCTCGTTTGAGCGTGGGCAAGAAGCGCCCCGAGGCCGGTCCGCCGACTGCGTCGATGACAAGATCGACATCGCGCAGCACGTCTTCAGCGGCACTCTTGGTGTAATCGATGAACTCATCAGCACCCAGGTCGCGCAGGAACGCCTGATGCCCGCCCGAGCCAATGGCGATGACGCGCGCCCCTTTCCATTTCGCCAATTGCAGCGCGAAATGGCCCACGCCACCCGCCGCACCGTTGACGACGACGGTCTTGTCCTTCAGCGGTACGGGTTCATGCCGGTGTGCCTGGAGCGGATTCTGTATATCGTGCCCCAGCTCGATCATGAACTGCCATGTGGTCAGCAAGGACATCGGTGCCGCAGCGGCCTGAGCGTGGCTGATGCGCTGGGGCTTGAGCGCGATCTCGCTTGCCGCAACGCTGACGTATTGCGCATACGCCCGGCTGCCACCAGCCAGGCCGCTAGGGAAGCGCACCATCGAATACACCTCGTCGCCGACAGCAAAGTCCTTGACGTCGTCGGCCACAGCCTCGACTACCCCGGAAATATCGGTGCCAAGGATCAAGGGGAAGGCGACCGTCGGCTGCCATTCTGGCGGCAACATCTTGTAGCCTTCGCGCAAATACCAGTCAGGCGGATTGAGGCCAACCGCGTGCACGCGCACCAGCACCTCCCCAGGTTGCAGTTCGGGAACGGGGGCGTCTTCATAGCGCAGGACCTCGGGTCCGCCGAACGCATGCTGTTGGATGGCCTTCATGGTTGCTGGCGACATGGCTTTCTCCTTTTGACAAAATGGGGTATCGTGATCGGAACAGTGCTCCGAATATACGGAGCGGTGTTCCGTTTGTCAAGGGGCCCCTATGCGCGCAGATGCAAAAAAGAACTACGACCACCTGTTGAATGTTGCCAGGACGGTCTTCATGGAACAGGGAAGCGATGCTTCCTTGCGGGATATCGCCCGCCGCGCCGAGGTCGGCCTGGGCACGCTGTATCGTCATTTCCCGACCCGTGAAGCCCTGCTGGAGGCACTGCTGCGCTCGAGTTTCGAGGCCTTGGCCAAGCGGGCCGATGAGCTGCAGGCCGCGGACGATTCCGCTGCCGCGCTGATGGAGTGGTTGCAGGAAATCATTGCCTTCACGCACGAGCATCGCGGCGTGATTGCGCCCATGGTGAGCGCCATCGAAGATCATGAGTCCGCGTTGCACGCCTCATGCGTCAGCTTGCGCGCCGCAGGCGCCGCGCTGCTGTCTCGCGCGCAGGCCGATGGCAAGGCGCGCGCCGACCTGGACGGAGCAGAACTGTTCGACCTCATCGCAGCGCTGGCCTGGCTGCGCGAGCAGCCTTCCCATGCCTCGCGCGCAGATCGGATCTTCAGCATCATTTCCGGCGCGGTCCTCAACCCTGGGAAAGCGATTGCACGCCGTTGAGCTGGCATGAAGGAACCGCCTTCGTTCATTGAAGGCGGATTCACCGATTAGCGCGCAAGAGCGCTGAACACTTGCAGTAGGCTCTCTTGGCCTAGACAGCGACAGAGCCTCCATCCACGAACAACTCGACACCCGCGATGTAGCTGCTCTCGGCCGACGCCAGGAACAGCACCGCGCGCCCGATCTCATCCGGCTCGCCCAGACGCCCCAGGGGAACAACTTGCTTCAATACGTCTTCCATCCCCGGACGTGCTTCAAGGTAATCGCGCATCAGGCGCGTCTCGGTTCCACCGGGCGCCACCACGTTCACACGGATTCCCCGCTCCTTGAGATCCGCCGTCCAGCTGCGCGCGAACGAGCGCACCGCTGCCTTGCTGGCGTTGTACAGCGACTGGCCCGGAAATCCTTTGACGCCGGCGACGGAACCGTTGAGGACGATTGCGCCCCCATGCGACATCAAAGGCAGCGCCTTCTGCACGCTGAACAACAGTCCGCGCACATTCAGGTTGAAGAGCCCATCGAAGTCTTCTTCACCGATCATCCCCAACGGCTTGGCCTCGGTCGAGGCGGTGCCGGCATTGGCGAACAGCACATCGAGTCTTCCGTGGTCGGCCTGGACGCGAGCATAAAGACGATCCAGATCGTCCAGCTTGGCCGCGTCGCCAGGCACGCCGACGGCGCCATTGTTGATCTCCCGGACCGCCAGCTCGAGCTTGTCGGCCCTGCGCCCGCTCACATAGACCCGGGCGCCCTCGGCCGCAAATAGCTTGGCGGTCGCCAGCCCGATCCCCTCGCTGCCACCGGTGACCACGACCACCTTGTCTTCGAATCGCTTTGCCATGTTCATTCCTTTTGAAAGTGGAGAATTGCTCCACTTATTATGTGGAGATATCATCCACTTTTGCAAGCATCTTTGAAAATGACGAACAAACTCCCCCTGACGGAAGAGCCGACCCTGAGAGCCGATGCCGCCCGCAATCGCGAGCGCATCCTGGCTGCGGCCGAAGAGGTGTTCCTGGAACGCGGGGCTGACGCTTCTCTGGACGACATTGCCAAGCGCGCAAAAGTGGGGATCGGCACGCTGTATCGTCGCTTTCCGACAAGGGAGGCATTGCTTGCCGCGACCAACGACGAGCGCCTCATGGCCTTGACCGAGGCCAGCCGGAGGCGCGACGACAAGATCGACCCTGATGCTTCCGTGCGCGCCTTCATCAAGGATCTTGTGGCGCATGCCTGTCACTATCGCGGACTGGCTGCGGCCTTGGGGACGGTGCTCAAGAGCGGCACACCGGGGTGCCGCGCCAGCGGCGAGGAAGCCCGGCGCTTGCTCCTGCGCGCCCAGAAGGCGGGCGCCATTCGCAAGGACGTGTCGGTGGATGACCTCGTCTGCATGGTGACCGCGATTTCACTCAGCATCGAACAGGGCAGTACGACGAAATCGCGTATTGCGCATCTGACTGATCTGTTTCTGGATGGAGTGGGGGTACGATGAAGAGCTGGGTACAAGTGCAGTAGCGATCTTTACCGACCAATTTACTTGTTCAATCCATCCAGTTGACCAAGGATGAAATCCGCTCGTTGTGTGACCGCCAGTTTGGGAACAGTCCGAAGATCGTAGCCATAGGCCGGATATGCCTCCGTGAGCCGTTCGTACTCTGACAAGGCCTGCTTGAAGTCATGCCGCCGTTCGCTGTCCTGCACGTAAATTTCAGGCCAAGGTGGGATCATGAAAACGCATCGCTGATAAGCACGAGCTTTACTCACCCAGATCGCCTCTGGCTTTTTCTCGCCCAAAATCGATAAGGCGCTTAGAGCGTCGACGAGCCCTCTGTCGAAAAATACCAGCCCTGACGATGATTGCGCCGTGTTCAAATCATCGAGCGCCAGGCGAATGACCCTATGCAGGAAAGCGGACATGTCAATCCATGGCAGCGCCACGCCACCGTTCTTCATCTCTGTGGTAACCACCCTGCGACCTGGTTCCTCGACTACTATAAATCCACGCGCGCCCAGCTCGGCCAGCAATGTTGATTTACCTCCGCCCGAACATCCCGAAATAACAAATAATTGATTCATTAACGCCTCTCAGCGGCAATAATAGAAATTGATCTAAAGTCTGCATTCGACCGGAAGCGATGCTTTAATCCTTGACGATGTGTGGCGGAATGCGGCTCTCATCTTTATTGAGTTCTAAGCTGGAAGCTTCATTGATGGAGTGCAGATGACGTGGTGAATGATATCGACACCTTCAGAATCAATGCGCCCAACCAACGCATCATGCGACTGGAGCGCGTGCGTGTGGTCCGATTGCTCAGGGCACTGCTTCCCTATGCGCTCATCAATGAAGTCGGGAGTACGGCTGTCTCTGGAGTGATTGGCAAGCAGGATATGGATTTTTCCATCAAAGTGCATGTTGACCATTTCGAACAATCCAAGAAATCTCTTGATTCCTGTTTTTTGCGAAATGTCGACCAAATAGCTGATCACTGCATACAAGGGTACAAAGTCTCATCGAGCCTTGACGTTGCTTTGCAACTCATCGTTATCGAGAGCAAGTACGATGTCTTTGATGCATTTGTTTGTATGCTGAGGCGGGATGCTGAACTCAAGGCTGCATATAACCAACTCAAGATTCAGTGGGACGGTAAGCCGATGAAAGAGTATCGGCAGGCAAAGGATATTTTCATTTCGCAAGCACTTTTGAATGTTGAGCTTGAATGAAATGCGCAGTGGGATGCACTCTGATGTGAGACAGAATCGGTTTTTCCCATCGGCCAAGAGCGCAACTGTGACCGGCTAATTTCAGGTCTCCAATGTTGATCATCTTTGCCGGACTCCCAGGGGGCGACCAAGCCGCGATTGCGCGAGAGCTGGGGTGGGCGATTGCTGCTGTGCATATCTCCGCATTGATACCTTGGAGCTGCCTTTTTGAGCGGGCTTTTAGTCAGGCATTACAGCCGCTTCTACGAAGCCTTGGACTCCGACGTCGGCAATGACGCCGAACGCAAACGCCCGGCCGCTTCAATGGCCTCCGCGAAGATGTCATGAATGTTTCGCGCCGTGAAGGACGGGAGCATGGATTCCGGTGCTCCAGGGCCGCCCGAGCCACCGAGGCCGGGCTCAAAATTGGCATACCTGATTTCCACCTTTCCTTGGCCCTTCAAGGCTTGGGCGATCTCTTCCAGGCGCTCCTGGGGATTCAGGGTTGCGTCACTCAGCCCGGGAATGGAATTCTTTACGGAGGCATAACCGCCAGCATCATTGACTTCGGCAAATAGCTTGCCGTTGACCAGTACCTGCCCGACGGTCTGGTATTGGTGATCGCGTGCGTACTGCGAGCTGATCTGATTGCGTGCCGCCTCCTCTTTGCCGCGGACCTCCATTTCCTTGATCAAGGCATCCGGCATTTGATAAACGACGGGGTTCAAGGAACTTACCAGGGTGGCAGGGCCCGTCAAACGATACGGACTTGCAAGCTCATCAGTCTTTCCCTCAGCGTCGCTGGCTTTCTGCAAGGCCCTGGAGGAAATCGTAACCTTGGCCGAATCTTCTACCTGGCTGGTGTCTGGATCTGCTGCGGTCTGAGGCAAAGGGGAGCTCAGCTTGGCGGGCGCTTGCGTTGAAGCCTGGGTGCCGGAAATGATCATCGCATCGGTTCCTTGAGAGGTAATGCGTGCGTACACGCATTCAGGGGGGCATCTGCTACCGGCAGTATGAGAAAAGTCTCACTGTTTAAAGGAGGGAACAAACCTGAATTTCTCCCGCATTTCACCGGAACAGTTGTCTTGTCATCCCGACATCGTCGTCCTTGGCCGCCGCGCGACTCCGATGGCCAACTTGCTCTAGCCCATGAGCGCCTTCCGGATGCCATCAGCGTAGGAAGTCTTTTCTATCGGTCCGATCAACTGCTGAAGCGCCGAATCATCCATGATCACCGGCTGCGTCTGCAGATAATGCATCTCCACCAGTTCGCGCATCAACGGATTGAACATGCCGATGAGCCGCAGCATGGTTTTTCCCGCCACACGGGTTTTCAACTTGCGCCCGGTCTGGCGCTCCATTTCGGCAACCAGCGCTTTTTGCGTCGTCACGCCGGCGCCGGCCATGTGCCAGATCTTGCCGAATGCCGCAGGTGTGTCCACCAGCTTCGCCACGACCGGTCCGACATCAGGCACGAACACGAACTCGTGTGGACGATCCACTGGCCCGATCATGTCCGCCGTGCCGCCTTGCGCAGCCGCCTTGAGCGCACCATGCAACAGGCTGGCTTCGACGCCGGGTCCGTAGAAGTCCGGCAGGCGCAGCACGGCCGCGCGGATGCGCCCTTCGGTGTGCGCTTGCATCAGCAGATCTTCCTGTGCCTTGCGCATGCGTCCCTTGAAGGTATGCGGCGCGCGTGGGTGATCTTCACGCACCGGTGTGGTTTGCGGCAAACCGTAGGGGTACACCGTGCCGATCAGGAGAATCTGCCTGACACCGGCGCTGATGGCGCCGGCCAGGGTCTTGCGCATCAGCTCGGGATGCAGCTCGAACCGCGTGTAGTGGACGCCGACCAGGTAGATCATCGTGTCGATGCCGTGCGCGGCGGCTTCCACCGAAGCGGGCGAATCGGGATCCCAGCTGACGATCTCGGCGCGCGGATCTGATCCGAAGGTCTTGCGCAAGCTCGCCTCGCTGCGGCCTACAACGCGGTAATGCTGGCCTTGGGCGCTGATGGCGGAGGCGATGCTCCGACCGATGGCGCCAGCAGCACCGAACAGGGCAATCTTGGACATGGGGTTCTCCTTGGCTAGGGTGTGATTGGAAGAGACCCCATTATGCGAAATTGACGTATCAATGAAAATTGCATAAATTAGCCTAGCACCTATACATTAATTAATACCATGGCCGACATCGAACCTAATTGGGAGTGGTACCGTACCTTCCTCAAAGTCCTGGAGACCGGATCGCTGTCTGCGGCCGGACGCGAGATGGGCCTGACGCAGCCGACCGTGGGCCGCCATATCGAAAACCTGGAATCGACGCTGGGACTGAAACTCTTCGTGCGCTCCTTCGACGGTTTTTCGCCCACCGATGCCGCCCTGGAACTCAAGCCCTATGCGGCCGGGATTGCCGCCAACTCTGCCGCGTTGCGCCGAGCCGCCAGTAGCCACGGCAAAGAAGTACGCGGTACGGTCAGGCTGACCGCCAGCGAAGTCATCAGCGTGGAAGTGCTGCCGCCTATCCTGGCGGCGCTCAGGCATCGACATCCGGAGCTGCGCGTCGAACTGGCCCTGTCAAACAAGGTCGATGACTTGCTGCAGCGAGAGGCGGATATCGCCGTGCGCATGTTCCGGCCCCTGCAGGATGCGCTGGTCGCCAAGCGAGTGGGCAGCATCGAATTGGGGCTGCATGCCCACCAGTCCTACCTCGCGACCCACGGCGCACCGAGATCGGTTGACGCGCTGGCCGATCATACGCTCATCGGCTTCGACCAGGAAAGCGCCTATGTGCGCAACGTACTGAAGCAATTGCCCTGGCTGTCGCGCGCCGTCCTGGCCTTGCGCACCGACAGCGACCTGGCGCAACTGGCCGCCATTCGCGCCGGCTTCGGCATCGGCATCTGCCAGGTGGCGCTAGCGGCGAGGGACGATGCACTGGTGCGTCTTCTGCCCAGGCAATTTGCACTCAAGATGGAAACCTGGGTAGCCATGCATGAGGATTTGCGAGCAAGTCCACGCTGCGCTGTGACATTTGCGGCCTTGGTGGCAGGATTGGGCGCCTATATACGAAGTTGACAGTGCGGCGAGAATTTTCAGGCCCCAAGTTAGGAATTGCTGTGCCTGTCGAAAACACCGAAACCGCCTAATGAAAAGGGCCGAGGTCTTCGCCCTTTCCATTCGAGCGAGCACATGATTTGCGGTTTTCTTCGATGAAGAGCAGAAATTCGGCATGCGCTCTTGCAGCGGTCAGCAGCTGAAAAAATCTCGGCTCCGACACCGGGCAGGGTGCGCGGGCTTGAATTTCCAGGCTGCCAAAGATTGCGCGGATATCTTCCGGCTCCGCACCGGATGCATGCATCTCAATCAGACACTTCCTCACTTTCTTTCGTACCAGATCACCTACCAGTTCTCCCTGTTCCGCCTTATTTCCTAATGCGCGAATTTCCTGCACATAACGATCAACTATCTTTTCCCACACTGCCTCCAGCATGCCCCCTCCTTGTTTATCTCGCTCTTTATACACGGTAGAACCGATGAGCTATATCGGGAAGAACCTGATAGCCGAGCGGCTAGGGATGTCCCTACAGGGGCGCGCTGAGATAATTGCCTCGCTTCCTTGGCAGAACGCCCGCTTGGTGCGGGCGTTCGTTTATTCAATTCAAGGGCGCAGAATCCTAGTTAAGTAGGGGCAGATTTCCCGCCACGTGATGGGCATGAGCGGGCGCTTCGGAGTAGCCTGATTGGCGTGCTTGCTGGGCATCCAGCCGGAAGGTCGCGACCAGCCCCGACAATGCACCAGCCTGCTCCTTCATGGAATTGGCTGCTGCGGCGGCTTCCTCCACGAGTGCCGAATTTTGTTGCGTGGCCTCATCCATGTGAGTGATCGCGGTATTGACTTGGGTAATCCCGTGGCTCTGTTCCTGGCTGGCCAGCGATATTTCGGCAACCACGTCCGTCACCCGCTTGACGCTGCTGACTACGTTCTCCATGGTCTGCCCAGCTTGCTCCACCAGGCTGCTGCCACGCACGATCTGGCTGACTGAATCATTGATCAATTCGGTAATTTCCTTCGCCGCGGTCGCGCTACGCTGCGCCAGGCTGCGGACCTCCGATGCGACAACTGCAAAGCCCCGCCCTTGCTCCCCTGCGCGGGCGGCTTCCACCGCCGCATTGAGTGCAAGGATATTTGTCTGGAAGGCGATACCGTCGATGACACTGATGATGTCCACGATCTTTCGCGAAGACGCATTGATGCCATCCATCGTCGTCACCACCTGGGCCACCACTTCGCCTCCTTGACTGGCGACCTCTGAAGCAGAAACGGCAAGCTGACTTGCCTGTTTCGCGTTGTCAGCGTTTTGTTTGACGGTGGTCATCAGCTCTTCCATGGCGGAAGCAGTTTCTTCCAGCGAGCTGGCCTGTTGTTCGGTTCTCGACGAGAGATCAAGATTGCCTGAAGCGATTTCAGAGGAGGCCTGTTCGATAGTGAAAGTGCCTTGCCGAACCTGGGCAACAATCGACACCAGACTGTCACGCATGTTCTTGATGGCAAACAGGAGGGTGGAATTGTCCCCAGTTTTGGTCTGGACGTTTGCGGTCAGATCACCGTCGGCGATCTGCTGCGCGATTTGCGCCGCGTACGTCGGTTCTCCGCCGAGTTGTTTCAGCAAGCCGCGTGTAAGAAGGGCGGCGATGAGGATTGAAATGACGACCACAACGAGCGTCAGCACTGCAACGGTAAGAGCAGCCAGTTGGGCCATGTTGTCCGTCGCAGCTTGGGCTCTGTTATTTTCCGCTTCCACCTGAGCAAGGACAGTCCCAATATCCGCGACGATCTGGCGTCGCAAAGGGCTGCAGTCATTGACCAGGAAATCACGATACTCCTCGGATTTCCCGCTTTCGCGATAGAGCCGAGGACGCTTGAGTTCTTCCGCCATCTGCAACATCCCGGATCGCACTTTTTCAAATTCCTTGTTACCGGCGAACAGGGGCTCGAGATCTTTGATGGCCTTCAGATATAACTGCTTTTGCTCGTCCACGATCGCCAGCTCTTTTTGCGCGTCGGCGTCACTGTGGAAAACATAGGCATTACGAGCGGCGATGCCAGTCTGATCCAGGGCTTCCCGCGCAGCATACAAGGGTGTCAACTTTTGATCCTGTACAGCGAGAACGGCTTTGATCGAACTAGTCAGGGCGCGAATACTGCTTAACGATATGCCCGAGACGAGAATGGTGAGAACGACCAGCGCCCCGAAACCCAGCGCAAGCTTCGTGCCGATTTTCATGTGTTTGAACATGGAACCCCCTTATATGGTTGAAATTGAATGCGAGCTATTTGATCCACAACAGAAAGTCTGAGCGTTTTCCTTCCTGGCTCGCCCCTACAAGATCAGACCATATGGAGATTTCTGATTTTCCCTAAGAGCAAAAGGGTGTGTGTCATTCCTCAATAAAAACGAGTAATTAAACAAAAGGGCGCAGGTCGGTGTAGAGTTGGCAGCTTTTTAGAAAATTTCTTTAGCGCGCATCGGGTTTGACGTCATGATCGTTGGCTATGAAATTGGCGGCGGTTGGGGGATTGGCCGTAGCTGAAAAAAGGTAGAGCGGGGCGAATTGGTAAGGGATGCTGCGAACATCTCTCCTGACTTTGCTTTGCGAATCCGCTAGGATATTTATAAAAATCAATAGGTTAGGGCGGCTTTTTTGCTCCCGAATTCAGTAAATTAGCGGTCCACAAGGCCAAATAGGAGACGGATCGATTTTGAGTTGCGGAGCGGATTTTTTTGGGGCAAATGCGAATGTCGCGCGCGTTCCTGATACAGTCCCCATGTGCTCAATTGGCTCGGGAGTAGCCATTGCACGACACTGAGTTACCTCTTCATTTCAGCCTGCTGTTGGCAACTACCGACAGGAAAATGCATGCTGCGGCAAGCGACTTTAGCTAACCACGGGGGAGTCATCCATGAAAAAACTCATTACATTTGCAATTGGTTTGCTCTTTTTTTCGGTGAGCATTTGTTATGCCCACCCTCCTGAATGCGATCCAGGACCACATGGTTGCGACAACAAGCTTTTGAAACAGCCTTTTTTGCAGATTCACCAGTTCAAGTTGATGGATAAAACCGGCAAGGTTCATTTGCAGATGGATAAAAATGGGAAATTTGAAGTTGAAGGAAGCGCGGCCGGTACGATCGGCAACGATGGAAAAGTCGTCGACCTCAATGGAAAAGTGTTAGCCATTATGCGGGCAACGTCCGTTCTCGAGGATGCGTCAGGGACTCCGTTGGTTCGTATTTCCCAAGACGGGACCATTGACAATGGCTCGGGCGTCAACATCCGATGGACAAAGAATGGGACCCTCAAGCGGGGATCATCGCCTCTGGATGTCAAGCTCGTCCCGGCGTCGGTCGCTACGCGCCGTACAGCGTCAATCTTGTTTTTCCTAGCCAATGATATTCGCGGCCCACAGACTGAAGAGTTGCCTTCGGTCAATAAGTGAAACGCGAACGGTTCGCTATCGTCAATACAAGAAAAACGCCCGCGGATGAACTGCACCCCAAAAGTTGGACATCGATCCAAGCTTTGGGGTGTTTTTCATGGCGAAGTATGATTGATCGACAACCGACTCACTGTCTAACAGAACTGGCTACCAATTACCTCCGCAGATCGTGGGTTCTAGTCATATTGCAATTCCTAGATCCGCGCGGCGAGTTGTTCTGCGAAGAATTCCGTTACCACCCTCAGTCGTTCGGGGATAAATCTGCGTCTAGGCCAAACCAAGCTGATGTCTCGCGCTTCAGTAATGAAAGCCTCGAGGATGGGCATGATGTTCGGATGCCGCAGCTCGCCTACCAATGACGCGCTATTGAACATGCCGATACCCACGCCAGAGCGCACCCCCAAAAGGATCGCTTCCAGCGTATTGGAGGCCATATTTCCGCTCACCGGGACGCTGAACGGCCCCTGTGGTCCAGTGAACGGCCATTCGGTCATATTGTTATAGATCAAGCAGTTGTGATGGACCAGATCTCCCGGGCTTGTCGGAATGCCATGCAGCTCGAAGTAGCTGCGGGCACCCACGCACACCAATGAAGTGGTTGCCACGCGTTTGACTATGGCATCAGGATGTCGCGCCGGACTTATTCTGATCGCCAGATCAACGCCATCCGCCAGCAAGTCCCTTACCCCGTCAGTGAGATGGAGATCAAGCTGAAGCCGGGGATAGCGCGACAGCAAATCCGGAACAAGAGGAAGCACATGCAGCCGTCCGAAAGTTGACGACGTCGCAATCCTGACCAGGCCGGAAATTTCACGCGCGCTGTTCATCAGCTCTCCGTCTACTTGATCCATCTCTTCGAGCAGTGGCTTGGTGCGTTCATAGTATTTACGCCCATGGTCGGTCAACGATACGCTGCGTGTGCTCCGGTTGAACAAGCGAACGCCAAGGCGACTTTCCAGGGCCCCGACAGCCTTGCTCACCGACGATTGTGAATCGCCGATCCGGCGCGCAGCGGCAGAAAATCCCCCTGCTTCGACCACGGCGACGAATGCGCTCAGCTCCTGATATTTATCCATTTCCTCTCCTTTGGCGCCGTTCGACCTTCGTTCATTGGGCTTTGCCTGTGGCCTGGTCATCGTCCACAAGCAAGCAATTAATTCAAATTGGGAATAGATGTGATTCAAATTTAGACGATTATCGTCATATTCCTATTGAATTACCATTCATCAACTGCTGCCGTGTCGAAAAACTTCCCGGCCATGCTCAAAGGCGCGTTGAGTTATTTCCCCCGGCAGTCAGGCCCCCGCTCCCAGTTGCGCAGGCAGTACCGTGTCGACGTCGCATTTGCTCACGCGGTAACCGGTAATCAGCTGCCATGGCGAGGGATGCCCAACATCAGACAAAAGGACTTTGACTTATGAATGCAGCAAACCGTGATGCAGAAGCAATGCAGGCCCCTTCCTTGAACCTGGTCGGCAAAAAGGTGGTGATCGTCGGCGGGAAGACCGGTATCGGCCTGGGAATCGCACTAGGTGCGCAGGCTGCTGGCGCGACCGTAGTGGTGGCCAGCCGCCGCGTCGCCTCCGCCGAGAGCCGTCCCGATCTGGCCGGGTTCGAACAGGTGAGCCTGGATATGAGGGACGAGTCCACCGTGCGAAGCGCCTTCGAAGCGATCGGGCCATTCGATCATCTGGTCGTCACCGCGGCGCCGGATATTGGAACCTGGGGCGGCTTCATGGACGCCGACATGGCCGGGGTCCGCAGCTATATGGAAGGCAAGTTCCTGGGCACGTGGGCTTGTGCACGATATGCTGCCCCGAAGCTGCGCGCCAATGGCTCGATCACCTTCCTCAGCGGCGGCATGGCCACTCGCCCCAAACCAGGCTTCACCGCTGTCACATCGGCCTTTGCCGCCGTGGAGGCGTTGTCAGGCTCTCTTGCCATCGAATTGGCGCCGACACGCGTCAACACGATTCGCCCGGGTTTCATCGACACGGACATGTGGAGCTTCCTGCCCGAGGAAGCGCGGGCAGGCATGAAGAAGAAAGTGGAAGAATCGTTTCCCGCGCGACGAGCAGGCCAAGCGAAAGATATTGCTCACGCTGCCCTGTTCCTGATGACCAATCCCTACGTCACGGGCACTGTCCTCGAGGTGTCGGGCGGTGAAAATCTGGTGGCGAGTGTGTCTTGATCGACTCCGCATCGGCTTCGTAAAGTGCCAGGGCGGCAAGCGCCTGCAATTCGTAGCTGCCCTTCATCGGCGTCATCGATGACCGCTCAGGCGAGGACCGAAGAGATGGACCGGTCCCGTTTTGCGCAACGACTCGGCGTCCCGCTGCCTGCGGGCCATCCAGCTACCCATCTGTATGAGATGCTCACTTCTGGCCGGGCATGAGCGACATGGGCCAGGCCATCCGCCACGAGGTGCTGACCTGGGGCGGTGTGCCGGTCTGTGGGGGCATCGGTGCGACGAAGAAAAGCCACTGGACTTCGCGAAGAGAGCAATCTTCGAAGACCCTGGACGACCAGCACTCAGAGAGCCGGGTGCAGCGGAGGAGGTGGCGCATGGGTGGTGGCAAACATATCGTTCCATGGCGCGGCAGCTTTATCGTTCCCGCCTTATCTCGTCGTCGTTCGACTCAACGTCAAAACGGCTGCACTGAAATGTAATAGAAAGTTGAGTAATCGTTGTTACCGTACATTTCATTACTTTTTCGAGCGCCAATGAAATATTGAGACGGCATGACAGGCCTATAGTTGCTGCTCCAAATGCGACTCATTTCTGTTGAGGAAATGAGTCGCTTCGAAGAATCTGCGAGGGAGCATCGTGACTTTCAGGCGTTTTGTTTCCGGGCTGGCGATCGTGTCAGCCCTTTTGTTTTGTGCGCATGCCTCGGCCCGCGTGGTGACCGATCTGGCTGGTCGCCAAGTGGAGCTGCCCGATCATCCGCAGCGTGTGCTGCTGGGAGAGGGGCGCTTCGTCTTCGCCATGGCCTTGCTAGATAGGGAGAACCCCATCCAGCGCATCGTCGGCTGGCAAGGCGAACTCAAGGCCCAGGACCCGTATGCCTGGGGCCAGTTGCTCAAGCGTTTTCCGCAAGCCGGCCAGGTGCCGCTGATCGGCAAGAGTTCCGAGGCCAGCGTCAGTCCCGAGAAGATTGTCTCGTTGCGGCCCGACCTGGCTATCTTCGGCCTGACCGGCCACGGTCCTACCCGCAACAACCCCATGCTGCGGGCGCTGCATGAGGCGGGCATTCCGGTCATCTTCATCGACTTTCGCGACAAGCCTCTGCTGCATACGGTGCCGAGCATGAAGCTGCTGGGCCAGGCACTGGGCCGCGAAAAGGAAGCCGAGCAATACATCGAGTTCTACCAGTCGCATCTGGAACAGGTGCGACAGATCGTAGCGCCGGTCCCGCAGGCAGAGCGCCCACGCGTCTTCGTCGAGATGCTGGCAGGCGTGTGGCCGGCCTGCTGCCATACCACGGGCAACGGCAGCTATGGCGACATGGTGCAGGCGGCTGGGGGCGTGAACATCGTAGCGGGCCTGGTGCCGGGCGCGCTGGGCGATGTCAGCATGGAGTATCTGCTATCGCATCAGCCGGACATCTATATCGCCACCGGCAGCCGCTCCGAGCCGGGCCGCGACGGGCTGCTCATCGGGCCGGGCGCGACTGCGGCGCTGTCGGCATCGAGCTTGTCGGCATTGCTGGCGCGCCCCGGCATCCGCGAACTGGAGGCCGTGAAATCGCAGCGCGCCTTCGGCATCTGGCATGCCTTCTACAATTCGCCCTACAACGTGCTGGCGGTGGAGGCCCTGGCCAAATGGTTCTATCCCCAGCGCGCTGCGGCCCTCCATCCGGAAGCGACGCAGGCCGAGCTGTATCGGCGCTTCCTGAGCGTGGATGGCCAGGGGACCTACTGGACGGCGCCTGCCAAATGAGTCTCGCCAGTATCGAGATAGCCAAGGCCGGGCAGGCACAGGCCGACGACACCAAGGCTGATCCGGTGCGCGCCTACCGGCGTAGCATGCGCCGCCGCCTGCTCTTCACGGTTGTGTTGCTGGTGCTGATCATGGGGGCGGTGGTGCTGGATATCGCGACAGGTCCGGCAGGTATTGCCTTGCAGGACCTGTTGGCCACCCTGTTGCACGCCGATGCTGCGCCGGCCGGATTGCGGGTGGTGGTCTGGGAGTTCCGCCTGCCCACTGCGGTGATGGCATTGCTGGTCGGCATGTGTCTAGGCTTGGGCGGCGGGGAGATGCAGACGGTGCTGGACAATCCGCTGGCCAGCCCCTATACCCTCGGCATTTCAGCCGCCGCAGCTTTTGGAGCCGCGCTGGCGATCACCTTCAACTGGCGTTTCCCGGTGCTGCCTTCCGGCATGACCGTCTCGGCATGCGCCTGCGCTGCCGCACTCGCTTCGGTGCTGGTGCTGGAGCGGGTGGCGCGCTGGCGTGGCGGTTCCACATTGGGTGTGATCCTGTTCGGTATCGCCCTGGTCTATTCCTTTCAGGCGCTGATCATGCTGCTGCAATTCGTAGCCAGCGAAGAGGCCCTGCAAGGAATCGTTTTCTGGACGATGGGGAGTTTGGCGCGCGCCAGCTGGACCACGGTGGCGATCCTGGGGCTGGCGTTTGCGCTGGTGGCGCCCTTCTCGCTGCGCGACGCCTGGAAGCTCACGGCGCTGCGCTTAGGTGAAGAACGTGCCGCCAGCTTCGGCATCGACATGCCGCGCCTGCGCATGCTCAGCCTCTTGCGCATCAGCTTGCTGGCAGCGCTGTCGGTGTCCTTTGTCGGCACGATCGGGTTCGTCGGCCTGGTCGCGCCGCACATCGCGCGCCTGCTGCTGGGCGAAGACCATCGCTACTACCTGCCGGGCAGCGCCATGGCCGGCGGGCTGATCATCTCGCTGGCGTCGGTGGCCTCCAAGACACTGCTGCCGGGCGTGCTCATTCCGGTGGGCATCGTCACGTCGCTGGTCGGTATCCCGCTGTTTCTCATCATCGTGCTGCGCCGCCTGCGGCGCGAATGAATATCACCCTGAGCGATGGGCTTCATGAAAAATCTGTTGTTTCCCCTGAATGCGTCGTGCAAGAGCGGCCAGCCACAGCCATGAATACTGCATCACTGCGCGTGGCTGGCCTGAAGGTTGCCTATGGTCGCCACAGCGTTATCCCGGGACTGGACCTGCCAGAGTTGACGGCTGGCTCGGTAACCGCCTTGCTGGGACCCAATGGCAGCGGCAAGTCCACGCTGTTGCGTACGCTGGGCGGGCTCACTCGGGCGCAGGCAGGCAGCGTACGCCTTGGTACGGCCGAACTGGCCCAGGCGGATGCCGCCGCGCGGGCGCAGCACGTGGTCTATATGCCGCAGTCCCTGCCGCGGCCAGTGCATCTTTCCGTGTTTGAATCCGTGCTGGTAGCGGCCCAGGCGCTGCAACGCACGCGCCCTGATACGCAGGAGCTGGAGCGTGTGCAAGCGCTGCTGCAGCATCTTGGTATTGGCCATCTGGCACAGCGTCACCTGGATGAACTATCCGGTGGCCAGCGTCAGCTGGCGGCGCTGGCCCAGGCGCTGGTGCGGCGTCCCCGGGTGCTGCTGCTGGATGAACCGCTCTCTGCCCTGGACCTGAACTACCAGTATCTGGTGATGGATCTGCTGCGTCAGGAAACTCGCCTGCACGGCCTGGTGACGCTGGTGGTGCTGCATGATCTCAACACCGCCTTCCGCCATGTGGACCGCGCCTTGCTGTTGCACCAGGGCCGTTTATTGTGCGCCGGAGCAGCGCGGGAGGTGATCACTCCAGCCACCCTGGCGCAGGCCTATGGGGTCGACGGGCGAATCGAGTTCTGTTCACAGGGGTATGGGCAGGTGCAGATCGATGGCTTGCTCAGCGTGGAATAAGAATCTCCACGCGCAGGCCACCACCTGGTCGATTGACCAGTTTCATCTGGCCACGGTGGGCTTGCACTACCGTGGCGGCGATCGACAGGCCCAGCCCGAACCCACCGGTACCCGCATTGCGTGATCGCTCCAGGCGATAGAACGGTTCCTGCACCCTTTCCAGCAAGGCTTCCGGGATGCCGGGGCCGTCGTCGTCCACAAGGATGCACAACTGACCGGCATCATCCCGTAGCTGTACGCGCGCGCGCTGGCCATAGCGCACGGCATTTTCGACCAGGTTCTGCAGACAGCGCCTCAGGCTGCGCGGGTAGCCTTGCAATGGGGCGGCGTGGCCGCTGAGCGTGACTTCTCCGCCGACCTCGGCCTGGTCGGTGCGCAGGCTTTCGAGCAGGCTGTTCAGGTCAATCAATTGGG
Organism: Herbaspirillum camelliae; assembly: GCF_001929405.1. NCBI lineage: Bacteria > Pseudomonadati > Pseudomonadota > Betaproteobacteria > Burkholderiales > Oxalobacteraceae > Herbaspirillum > Herbaspirillum camelliae. The sequence goes on along the minus strand of NZ_KV880769.1, from coordinate 5,639,885 downwards.
GGCGCTCCTGGACATCGATGTCTTGCACAACGTTCAGGGTGGCCGAGATCAGGGCATCCATCTCGTCCAGATCCTTGCGGAATTTTTCCTTGCCCTGTTCGTCGGGCAGCATCTCCGTTCGCAGTTTCATGCGAGTGATCGGTGAGCGCAGGTCGTGCGATACCGCTGCGAGAAAGCGCGTGCGCTCGGCAATACTGTCGATGATGCGGCGTTGCATGGCATTGAAGGCCTGGGCGGCGGTGCGCACTTCCAGTGGACCGTCAGTGGAAAGCGGCGCACTGCGGATGTTGCTGCCCAGCTTCTCGGCCGCCTCGGCCATCACCTGCAAGGGTTTCATGGCCAGCCGCACGGCCATCCAGGCGATCAACACCACGGCAAAGATGCGCAGGGCATAGATGCGCATGAAGTAATCGAAGGCGGCGCTATGCGGGGCGGTGCTCATGCCAGCCTGGCCTTCCTCGATGTCGGCCTGCAACCAGCTACCATCCTTGAGCGTCACCAGTACGCGAAAGCGGCCATGCGGGAATTCATCGCGCAGCAACGTCCACCAGGAACTCTCAGCGTTGGCATGCTGGTCGTCCAGCCCCAGCTGAAGCATCTTCCACTGGCGCGGCCCGGCATGCTGTTGCAGCACCGTGCCAAACAGATCGATCACACCCTGCTCGGCGTGCGCTGTCGGAGATGACGACGGGGCCAGTCCAGCCACAGCCAGGTCGGCGCGGTCGAGCGGGTCCGGCAGAGACAGCACGAACTGCGCCCGCGTCAACGATTGCGCCAGTGCCTGGCGCTGGTTTGCCGGAGCATCATCGAGAATCAGCACGGTATCGGCCAGGTGCGCCGCTGCCAGCCGGGTCGGCATTTCCATGGCGGTGCCATAGCGCATGTCGTACCAGATGGTGCCGGTCAGCATCTGCGCTGCCAGCATTCCCGCCACCAGGATCAGGGCCAGCCGGCCTGATAGCGTTTGCGGCCAGGGCCGCCAGGGGAGGGTGCGGCGTGTGGCCTGGCTCATGTGTCGTAGAGCACGTCGGCCATCAGCATATAGCCGGTGTTGCGTACCGTGCGGATCAGCGCGGGCTCGCGAGGATTGTCCCCGAGCTGCTGGCGCAGCCGGCTGATGCACACATCGATGGAGCGGTCGAAGGGCATGGCTTCCTTGCCGTACACCGTGTTGAGCAGGAAGTCGCGCGACAGCGCCCGCCGGGGATGTTCCAGCAGGGCGCGCAGGACCTGGTAATCGGACCCGCCCAGGGTAATGGTCACGCCGGACGGTGAAATGGCCTGGCGCGCCTGGGTATCCAGTTTCCACCCGGCGAAGTGGATGTGGGACACCCGATCGGCCTCCAGCTTTTCGGGGAAGCTGCGCGCGCGGCGCAGGATCACCTTGATGCGCGCCAGCAGTTCGCGCGGGTCGAAGGGCTTGGGCAGGTAGTCATCCGCCCCCACTTCCAGACCGACGATGCGGTCGATCAGGGTGCCGCGCGCAGTCAGCATGACCAGTGGCGTATTACGCTTCTTGCGCAGCTCCCGGCACAGCTCCAGACCGTCTTCGCCTGGCATCATGAGATCGAGGATGATGATGTCAATGCGTTCGTTGCCCAGGATGCGCCACATCTCCTGTCCGCCGGCGGCGGTGAAGGGGCGGTAGCTGGCGGCCTCAAGGTAGTCGGCCAGCAGATGGCGGATGTCGGGATCGTCGTCGACGATCAACACGTGATCTTGTTTTCCCATGAGCATGAGTTCTTGCATGTTGCCATTTTCCCGGTCCGTCTCCCGGCGACCGGCACGTATTTGTAATGCCAGGCAACGCAAGTGCTTGCCATTACATTGCATTACATTTGCTTCGGCTTTCAACACATTGGCGCTGCGTTGCCCGATATATATTCTTTATACAAATGAGAATCATTATAACTTGAGCTGCCTGCGTGCCGTGATCGTCATTGCGCGCGGCGGCTTTTCCTATCGGGGAATACTGAAACATGAAGCAAGGCAGTCAGCATGAAACGCGCGCGCGCCATGGCGCGCTGGATATCGAAACGCTGTTTTCCATCTACGGCAAGCTCTCCGCCACGGTCGGCCTGACCCTTGGCGCACTGGCCTCGGCCGCGCCGGCGCAGGCTGAAGACGCGGCAGCCGCACCGCCTGAAGACAAATCGGGACTCAAGGAAGTGGTCGTGACCGCACCGCGCGAAGCGCCTGAATACAAGGCGCAGGCGGTGTCCTCGCCCAAGTTCACGCAACCGCTGCTGGACTTGCCGCAAAGCATTACGGTAGTGCCCAAGGCAGTGCTGACCCAGCAGAACGCGCAGAATCTGCAGGACATCCTGAAGAACGTGCCGGGCATCACCTTCACCTCCGGCGAGGGCAACCTGGGTTGGGGCGACATGTTCACCATCCGGGGTTTTTCCTCGGAGCAGAGCCTGACGGTAGACGGTGTGCGCGACGCCGGCATGTCCAGCCGCAACGACACCTTCAACCTGGAGCAGGTGGAAGTGTTCAAGGGAACCGGCTCGATCGAGTCCGGCGTGTCGGCCATTGGCGGTTCGGTCAACCTGGTCAGCAAGGAAGCGCGCCTGGAAGACTTCTACAACAGTTCCTTTGGCGTGGGCAGCGCCGGCTATACGCGCTTCACCGCTGATCTCAACCACCAGCTCGGCGCCACCAGCGCGCTGCGCCTGAATCTGATGAAGCAGCAGAACCACGTTGCCGAGCGCGACGTGGTGAAGTACGACCGCCAGGGCATCGCAGCCTCGCTGGGACTCGGATTGGGGACGCGCACGCGGATGTTCTTCGATGTGTTTCATCAGGATGACGACAACATTCCCGACACCGGTCTGCCGATACAGCGCGGCACCGGTGGCAGCGTGATGCCTTACGTCAGCCGCAATGCCTGGTACGGCTCTACCACCTACACACAGCAGACCACGACCGATGCGCTGACGGCGCGGGTGGAGCATGATTTCAGCGATGCCGTGAAGATCCGCAACCAGACGCGCTGGGAACGCGCGGACAATCTGTCGGTCCTGTCGCCGGCTCGCTTCAATGCAGCCAATTCCGCCGGCGCGTCGTTGGGCACTTCGCTTGGCTATGCGGGCAGCGGTTCGCTCACCGCGGCCAGCGGCATCCTGTCCTACAGCGATTTCACCAATACTGCCAATCGTTACGGCGTCTTGCGCGGCAATGACTTTGGTACATCCAAGCGCTACACCATCCTCGACAACCAGAGCGACCTCTCCTTGAAGTTCGATACCGGCGCGATCCGGCACGAGCTGTCCACCGGCGTGGATCTGTATCGTGAAACCTATGGCGACCTGCCGCGCACGGTGGCAGCGCCCAGTGGCGCGTTGTGGTTCGACATGAGCAATCCGGCCGTTTCCTCCGCATCGGTGGCCACCTTGAAAGGTGGCGCAGGAGTGGAGTCGCGCGTGACCAACGCGGGACTGTACGTGGCCGACACCATGAAGTTCTCTCCCCAATGGCAAATCCTCACTGCCCTGCGGTATGACCGTTGGAAGGCGGTCACCTCGACCCGGGGCGCGACCACCGCCAGCAGCAGTGCCGGTGCGTTCAGCGGGCGTCTGGGACTGGTGTACAAGCCGCTGGAGAACGCCAGCCTGTATCTCACCTACGCGCGCGCGGCGCAGCCCTCGGCCCTGGGGGCGACGACCAATAACGCCATCTACGGCAGCGCCAGCGCTTCGGCCTATTCACCGGCCGTGGCCAAGACGCGTGAGCTGGGCGGCAAGTGGGATGTCCTGAACAAGCGTCTGGCGTTGACTGGCGCGGTGTTCCGCACCGAGGTAACCGATTCGTGGGAATACGGCGATGACGAGACCTCTCCCGTGCGCGCCTTGCCGGCCAAGCGGGTCGATGGCGTCGAGCTGGGCGTGCAGGGCAACCTGACCGATGCGTGGTCGGTCTTTGGCGGCCTCACGCGCCTGAAGAGCAAGCAGACCAAGGGCGCCAATGCCGGCAGCGAAGCCAAGAACGTGCCTGACTGGACGCTGAACCTTTGGACTTCCTACGAAGCCAAGCCAGGCCTGTTCTTCAGCTACGGCGCGCAGTACGTCGGCAAGCGCCGCTACAGCGACAACAAGTATGTCGGCGGCCTGAACAACTCCAGCAGCACCGTATCCGGCCCCTCCGGAACCCGTCCGGTGTATGTGCTCGACCAGGAGAAGGTCCCGGCCTACTGGCTGCATAGCCTGGCCGCGCGCTGGCGTGTGGACCGCCGTCTGGCGCTCAACTTCAATGTCGATAACCTGTTCAACAAGTTCTACTGGTCGCGTATCGGGTCTTCGCTGGATGGCTTCCAGCTCTACGGCGTGCCGGGGGCGGGGCGCACCTATACCCTCAGCGCTGACATCAGCTTCTGATGCGGGCCATGTCGCACACTGTCAGCGTGCGCCAGCTGGCGCAGGTAGAACCCGCCCGGCTGGCCGCCATCGTAGCCGAGCACTCACCCGAAGCGCTCGCCTGGTTGCGGGCGGCCGCCTCGCAAAGCGTGCCTCGCGCCCAGGCTATCCTGGGCCAGCGTCTGCTCTTCGGCGAGGGCTGCGCGGCCGATGCCGGCGAGGCCGTGCACTGGCTGGAACTGGCCGCCCAGGCCGACGACCTGCATGCCATCAATCTCATGGGGCGTTGTTGCGAGCATGGCTGGGGCCGCCAGCGCGACACGACGATGGCGGTGTATTGGTACCGGTTGGCAGCCTCGCGGGGACTGGACTGGGGCATGTACAACCTGGCCAACCTGATGATGAGCGGCGATGGCGTCGCCGTGGACCGTGCAGCTGCGCTGTCCTGGTACCGGCGCGCAGCGGACATGGGACACGCCAAGTCCATCAATGTGCTGGGCCGCTTCTTCGAGGAAGGCTGGGAGGTCGCGACGGATGCCGAACGGGCCTTCGCCCTCTACCGCGAGGCAGCGCGGGGCGGCGATTTTCGTGGCCAGTTCAATTACGCCCGGCTGCTATTGGAACGGGGCCAGCGGACGCTGGCACTGGAGTGGTTGCGGCGCATTCCCGATACCGCGACGCCGGCGTTCCGCCACAACGTACGAGCTTGGCTGCAACGCTCCAGTGACATCGTTCTGCGTGCGCTGGCTGATGAGGCAGTCTGGCAGGAGGCTGGTCAATGATGCTGCATCTGAAACAGGTATTGAGCACCGATGAAGTGATCCGCGCGCGGGCGTTGCTGGAACAGGCGCAATGGATAGACGGCCGCGTCACCTCGGGCAGCCTGCCAGGGACACTCAAGCAAAACCGCCAGTTGCCCGAGCAGTCGGCCAGTGCCGTCCCCTTGCAGCAGATGGTGCTGGCGGCCCTGCGGCGCAATACTCTGTTTTTCTCGGCGGCATTGCCGCGCCAGATCGTCACGCCCATGTTCAATCGCTATGGCGCGGGCGGCGATCATCTTGGCGACCATGTGGACGTGGCTGTGCGCTTCATGCCCGACGGGCGTCGGGTGCGGACCGACGTGTCGTGTACCTTGTTCTTGAGCGAGCCGGAAGAATACGAGGGCGGGGAGCTGGTGATCGCTGACCACTGGGAAGATCGCCGCATCAAGCTGCCGGCTGGCGACATGCTGCTCTACCCGGCCACCACCGTCCATCGCGTCGAACCGGTGCGTACCGGGATGCGCTATGCCAGTTTCTTCTGGACCGAAAGCATGGTCAGGGAAGGGGAGCGCCGACAACTGCTGTTTGATATGGACTGCCAACTCATGTCCTTGCGCAGCCGCCTGGCGGCTGATGATGCCGCCGTGGTGGGCCTGTCTGCCACCTATCATAATCTGCTGCGGATGTGGACGTGTGGATGAGTATCAGCCACGCTGATTTTTCCATGAATCATCCGCAACATGGAGACCGGGCCAGAGCAGCACTGGGCATAACCACGGCCTCGCGCAATATCTGATTATCGATAACGACATCCGAAAGCGCCCGGCGCCTTGATATGCCTGAAGTGGACGATGACGGCTCGCGCGCCATCATTGTGCGTGTCGTAGATCCGCGCTGGTGGTATCGGCAATTATCCGTTGCTGAAATTCAGTATCCAGACCTTTGAATCCTTGATTCGCTAATTCCTTGTTATGTGTTTTTTTGATTGTGAAGCTATCTTGCGTCGGACTGAAGTCTGGCAGTAATTCCGGTGCGACATAAGAAATGACAGTACGGATCCGTTGCTGTCCGTCAATGACCTCTCGCTGCGCTTGTAGCGTTTTTAAATTCGCTTTTTGATCGCGGAGAAAAATGATGGGCATGGGGAGGCCCCGCAAAATCGTATCTATCAAAAAAGACTTCGCGCCGGGTGTCCAGACAGACCGTCGTTGAAAGCTTGGGCTGAGTACCAGCGTTTGGGATCGCTGCCACCCGATAAAATCGGCAACAGTGTAAATAGTCCGAAGAACTTCCAAGCTTTTAGTAGCCATTGATGTTTTCCAAATGAAGAAAAGTTTCTTGCGGTTAATTTTTTGGGCAGGGGCCTCGCTATGGCGGCGGCCTATAGAGACAAAACTCAGCCAGTAGGATATCACCGCAAAAGGTGATGAATGCAAAGAAGGAAATATGCGAGTGCGAAAAGGGCAAACTCGACTAAGTGGATTTTTTGCGGAGCAGCGCATAAATTGCGGAGCATAAAAAAACGGCTCACATCGCTGTGAGCCGCTTCTGTTCTGGTGCTGATGGGCGGAATCGAACCGTCGACCTACTGATTACGAAATAGCAGCGCTACTGGCTAAAAATATATAAAAATCAGTGGGTTAGGGGAGGGTGGATGGGTTATTCAAGCCTTTAGTGAGCATCGGTAAGTGTCTGATTTCATTAGAATGGGTTTCGTCCAATAACCCATAAATAGGCAAGCCCTTATTGGGCCGTGCTCAAGAACTGCCAAGCGGAAAATCACGTGCGCAAAACGGGTACAAGGTGTACGCCGGAAATGCAGAAACCACCTAATCTAAAAGTCGCGGTCGCCGTCCTTGCCGTCCGAGCGAGCACATGATTTGCGATTTTCTTCGATGAAAAGCAGAAATTCGGCATGCGATCTAGCTGCGGTCAATAGCTGAAAAAATCTCGGGTCCGAAACTGGATAAAGCGCACGTGCTTGAATTTCTAAACAACTAAAGATCTCTCGAATGTCTTTCGCCTCCGCACCTGATGCATGCAATTCAATTAGACACTTTCTTATTTTTTTTCGCATCAAATCGCCTACCAGTTCACCCTGCTTCGCTGTATCTGCCAATGCGCGAATTTCCTGCAGATACCGATCAACTATTTCTCTCCAAACTACCTCCTGCATGATCCCCTCCCTGTTCATCTCGCTCTTCAAACACATTTTGAACCGATGATGATCTGTATCAGGAAGACCCTGATAGCAGCGAAGCTGGCGATGCCCACCGCGCTATTCTTTTGATCTGTTCCTGATTTTCTCGATAGCTTCGTAGACCTCTTGTTTAAACTTTGCAGCTTCGCCATCTTCCATTTCGAGCGCTGCTTGCTCTAAATTTTCAGACAGGAGTTGAAGTTCAGTAGTTAACCTTTTCATGGCGTGAAATAGAGCCTCCGCATCTTCCTGGGATAGCGGTTCTGCAGTTTTCTTATCCATTTTTTGCACCTCTGTTGAATGGCGACAGGTCAATATTTCCCCGCCGCCGTATGGCCGAGAGCACTCAGATTTTGAACGTTGAAACGATCTTGGAGAGTTCCGCTGATTCCCCTTGTAGAGATTTGGCTGCTGCAGCCGCTTGCTCAACCAATGCCGCGTTCTGCTGTGTGACGTTATCCATTTGGGTAATGGCGAGGTTCACTTGCGTAATGCCATCACTCTGCTCTCGGCTTGCGGCTGATATCTCAGATACGACCGAGCTGACGCGTTTGACACTCTCCACTACGTCACCGATCGTTTGCCCTGCTCGAGCGACTAACTGACTGCCGGTCTCTACCTTCTCAACAGAATCGCTAATCAGAACCTTAATTTCTTTTGCCGCTGCAGCACTACGCTGGGCCAAGCTACGGACTTCCGTGGCTACCACGGCGAATCCGCGCCCTTGCTCGCCTGCTCGTGCAGCTTCTACGGCCGCATTAAGGGCCAAGATGTTTGTTTGGAAGGCGATGCCATCAATGACGCTGATGATGTCAACAATCTTCTTCGATGAATCATTGATTTGACTCATCGTCTCAATCACCTGGTTGACTACCGCCCCTCCTTCACCTGCGACGCCAGACGCGGACACCGCCAGCTCGCTCGCCTGACGTGCATTCTCCGCATTTTGTTTCACTGTCGATGTCAACTCCTCCATTGCCGACGCCGTTTCTTCTAAGGAGCCTGCCTGTTCTTCGGTACGGCTGGAAAGGTCAAGATTGCCGGCTGCGATTTCGGTCGAAGCAGTTTCAATGTTGTTCGTGCCAGCCCGCACTCGCGTAACAATTGAAGCCAAGCTTTCCCTCATTGTCCGGATAGCGAACAATAGGCTCGTACCATCTCCTTGCTTGGTATCTACTTGGATGGAGAGATCTCCACTGGCAATCTTGGATGCGATCTCTGCAGCATAGCTGGGCTCGCCGCCAAGTTGGTTAAGGAGGCCTCGGGTGATGAGTAAGGCGATAATGGTGCTTGCAACCAGCGCAATAGCAGCCAATGAAATGATGACGACGCGAGATGTGTCTGCCGTTTTTCCTGCGTCCGTTCTTGCAGTGTCAGCCTCTTGCTTCACCGCGGCCAGGAGCAGGTCGATATCGGCCACAATTTGACGCCGCAACGGACTGCATTCATGAACCAGGAAGTCGCCATACTCTTGCATTTTCCCAGCTTCACGATATGCCCGCGGTCGACGAAGTTCGTCTGCCATTTTGAGTAGGCCCGCGCTGACTGGCCCGAACTCTTTCGTATTTCCCAAGGCAGGTTGTAGCTTTTTGAGAGCCGCCAAGTAGATGTTCTTTTGCTCATCGACGATATTGAGTTCTTTTTGGGCGTCGGTATCGGATTTAAAAATGTATCCGTTGCGAGCTGCGAGCCCGGTCTGCCCGAGCGCTTCCCGCATTACATAAATAGGGCCTAGCTTATCTACCTGAAGATCGTTGCCGTGCTCCATTGCTTTGGTGACTGAGTTCAAGCTTATCCAAGCAATAGCCGAAAGGGCCACCATTAGAACCAGCAGTGCGCCGAAACCGGCCCCCAGTTTTGCTCCGATCTTCATATTTGCGAACGCCTTCATGGCTCCTCCTTTCGTTGCTGAAGAATTAATGATTAAATTGATTTAATCGGTTTTTAATCATTTAATTCAGTATATTTGTTTTTATTGTTTTTTCAACCGGAAACAAGGATGCGCTTGCTGCATTTCGCCTTAAAGCGACTTCTATTTTCCTGATTGACAGGCTCGGACTAACGCGATAGCCGCTGTGGCTGCGTCAAATTGCGTCAAACGAAAACGGGATTGAGCGGTCCACCGCGTAGGCTGGGCGGGCTCCAGCGGTTGACGCAAACGTGAGTCAAAACCGACCTATGTAGCGGGCAGGCGCGGGGTGGGGGCAACTGCGCGCGCCGACTCCCATACTCTTTAAGATTGTTTTTTTAATAACCTTTTCCGCGCGTACGGGCTGCGATGACCTGGTGAGCAACAGATCTGACCTGGGCCCGCACCGACGAGTTTGTCGCATTTGGAAGGCTGGTCCGTTACTCGTCAGAGAAAAAATACATGGACACCCGAAGGCGGTGAAGAACAAGTCGAAGCCGCTTTCTGCTGGCTTTCATTGCCGGGTCAGTGGGACAAGCATACCTTCACACCGTAGCCACCAGCCGGTGCTCACCCGGTGTGACGGGCACTCGCAATGCGCCACCATCGCAGGTGAGTGGCATGCCGTCCAGTTCAGCTGCCGAGATACCGGCGCAGCGCATCCCCGGCGATTCGACCTGGATGATGAAGCGTGCCGCACCCAAGACGATTTTTGCCTCAAAGCCAGGCCATCCGGCTGGAATACACGGATCGAGGATTAACACCCCGCCTTCGCGGCGAATGCCTAGAATTCCCTCCATACCGGCACGGTGCATCCAGCCGGCGGCACCGGTGTACCAGGTCCAGCCGCCCCGGCCCTCATGCGGCGATACCGAATACACATCGGCAGCCACCACGTACGGCTCCACGCGGTAGCGCGCCGTCTGAGCAGGTGTCCGGGCATGGTTGATAGGATTGACCAGAGCGAACAGGGCATGGGCGTGCTCGCCCGCCTGCGGGTCGCCGCGTAACTGCGTGAACGCTAGGATGGCCCACATGGCCGCGTGGCTGTATTGACCTCCATTCTCACGTAAGCCCGGCGGGTAACCCAAGATGTAGCCAGGGTCGCTCTGTGTGTGGTCAAAAGGTGGGGTAAAGAGCAACGCCAGCCCCGCCTCTGGCAGCACCAGGTACGAGCGCAGCGAGTCCATCGCCATCTGTGCGTGGCCAGGATCGGCGACTCCTGACAGTACGGCCCAGGATTGGGCGATCGAATCGATGCGGCATTCTTCGCTGTGGCGGCTGCCCAGCCACGTGCCATCGTCGAATATGGCGCGCCGATACCAGGCGCCGTCCCAGGCCTCGCGCTCCAGCGAGGCCGTCACAGACTGGACATGGCTCCGCCAGCGCGCGGCACGAGTGGGGTCGCGTTCCTCTGCCAGAGGAGCGAATAGGATCAGTGTGCGTACCTGCAGCCAGCCGAGCCAAACGCTCTGCCCCCGGCCTTCCTGGCCCACACGATTCATGCCATCGTTCCAATCGCCGGTCCCCATCAGCGGCAGCCCTAATTCGCCAGTGAGGTCGATACTCTGGTCCAATGCGCGCGCGCAGTGCTCAAACAGCGTTGTAGAGGTGCCTGCGGGCATCGGTTGGAAAAAGGCATCATGTTCGCCTACCTGCAGCGCGCGGCCTTCCAGGAAGGTGATGGATTCGTCAAGTACCGCTGTATCGCCCGAGACGACCACATAGCTGGCCGCGGCGAAAGCCAGCCAGATGCGGTCGTCCGAGATTCGCGTGCGCACGCCTTGGCCCGAATGCGGCAGCCACCAATGTTGCACGTCACCTTCGAGGAACTGACGGCCTGCAGCGCGCAGCAAGTGTTGACGCGTTTCTTCAGGCCGCGCGAATGTGAGCGCCATGCCATCCTGCAGTTGGTCTCGAAAGCCGTAGGCACCGCTGGCCTGATAGAACGCCGAGCGGGCCCAGATGCGGCAGGCCAGCGTCTGGTAGAGAAGCCAACCGTTGAGCAGGATGTCCATCGCGCGGTCTGGCGTGCGCACTTGCACGGCACCGAGCAGCCCTTCCCAATGGTCACGCACCCGCTGCAGTTCGGCCTCCAGATCAGTCTCACGCCAGCGCGCCGCTAGTTCCAAACTTTCCTGCGCGCTGCCGCATTGCCCGAGTAGAGCGATGATGTCTACCGACTCGCCGGGCCGCAGCACTAGGCTGCACTGCAGCACAGCACAGGGATCCAGGCCCGCACCCACCGTACTGGATAGGGACGCCTGGCTCTGCAATGCAGCGGGTGCCGCCAGACTGCCGCGATGGCCAAGGAATTCCTTACGGTCAGCGGTCCAAGCGGTCTGCCGGCCCCCGAGATCGGCGAAAGCGACTCTACCCGGGAAGGCTGTGCTCCAGGGATTGCGCGCCAGCAGCACGCCGCTGGCTGCATCGATCTCGGTAAGGATGAAGGGTACGCAAACCGCACGCGAGGCGCCCAACACCCATTCTGCATAGGCCGTGACGGATAGGCGCCGCGTCTGTGGGCTGAGATTGCGTAAGGTGAGGCGCGACACCTTAATTGGGTCGTCCAGTGGCACGAACTGCAGCAGTTCAAGCGCGATACCGTGCGCCTCGTGCGTGAAGCGGCTATAGCCATGACCGTGGCGTGCAACGTAGGTACCGCCGTCGCGGATTGGCTGCGCTGTAGGGCTCCAGAGCTCGCCGCTCGACTCGTCTCGTACGAAGAACGCCTCGCCGGTCGGATCGATCACTGGATCGTTGGACCATGGGGTAAGTTGATTCTCACGGCTGTTACCAGCCCAAGTACTTGCGCTGCCATCGGCCGAGACTTGGAAGCCGAAGGCAGGGTTGGCGATGACGTTGATCCAGGGGGCGGGGGTGGTCTGTCCGTCGGTGAGTACGGTGACGTATTCGCGACCGTCCTGATCGAAGCCACCGAGTCCGTTGAAGAACTCCAGCCGCACCGTGTCTGTGCTCTGCCCCTGCCTCGTCAGGTTGGAAGATTGGGTATAGGTAGCTAATTCGAGCGCTGCACTCGCGTAGTACACCGTCTCCGGCAGGAGACCGATTTGCCGAGCGATGTCGCCCCGACGCGCTAGCAGCAGCACGCGAGCTGCTGAATGCAGTAAGGCCCGGGCTGACACATCCATCAGATCTGCGCGCAGTGTATGCACCGCCCCCTGGGCTATCGTCTCGCCGTGTGGTCGAAGGGGAGACTGGCTCCGGCGCACGGCCGTTTCGATAGCGGACTGCAGATCCTGCACATAAGAGGAAGCTCGCTCATTAACGATCACCAGATCGACGCTCAGCCCCTTCATTCGCCAGTACTCATGCGCACGAAGTAGTTGGCGCACCTGAGCAATATCCTCGATGTCATCGATTCGCAACACCACGATTGGCAAGTCGCCGGAGACCGAGTGCCGCCACAAGCCCGACTGCGGCCCTGCACCACGAGCGATCTCCTCAGCCGGTGGGCGGAAGCGTGTATCCGCATAGAGGATAGGTGCCGCCAGCCGCTGGAAGTCTGCGGCTTCGTCGGCTTCGACGCCGATGTGTCGCAACTGTACCTGGGCCTGGGTCCAGGCCAAGGTCCGAGCACGCTCGAAGGCGCTACGGTCATGGTGCTGGTCCACCAATTCCAGTAGCGCTTCGCGAGTAGGGGCCACCAGCGTCCAGAAGGCCAGGCGCGCCATACGACCGGGCGCGATACGCACGCGGTGTCGCACCGAGAAAACCGGATCGAGTACCGTACCGGCCGTACCAGACAGCATGGCTCCGTCCGCCATGGCTTGCGCCGTGGCGGATGTACGACCTCGGCCCAGGAACCGTGCCCGGTCGGATTCGTACTGCACGGGTGCCGTGACGATGCCTTCGACCACGGCGAAGTGTGCGGCCCAGATCCGCTGCTCGTGCGGCCCGCGAGGGCGTCGCGTAGCGATCAGGGCACCGAACTCTGGGAGATATTCAGTCTGCACGAACATCTTGGAGAAGGCCGGATGGGCATCATCACCCGCGGGCGACGCCAACACCACCTCAGAGTAGGAGGTGAGTTCGATTTCACGAGTCTTGCGGCCTGTATTGACGACTGTGACGCGGCGTACCTCGCCGTCAACTTCGGCGGACACCAGCACCTCCATTGTGGTCGTCAGGCTGCCGTCGTGCCGCGTAAAGGCGGCGTGGTCCTCGGCGAAGACTACCTCGTAGCTGTCGGGTGACACGGCCAGCGGCTGCGCCGCAGCGGACCATATCTGACCGGTATCCGTGTCCCGTAGATAGACGTAGGCGCCCCAGTCGTCGCGGGTCGCGTCTTCGCGCCAGCGCGTCACAGCCAACTCACGCCAGCGGCTGTAGCCAGCACCCGCTGCGGTGAGCATGACGGCATAACGCCCGTTGGACAGCAGGTGCGTAGCAGGGGCCGCCGTAACAGACGGGTCTATGTGCCGTACCGCATGTAAGTCACCATGTGGATTGGTTGCGCCAGACAGCACCTCTTCAGCGCGCGCACGCGCCACAGAGACGAGGCGCGGCATACGCTCGTGCAACAGCAATTCGCAGGCCTGGATCATCGGTTCACGATGGAAGCGTTCCCGCATGCGAGCGCCCTGGAGCGTATTGGCGATTGCGACAAGTGTCATGCCCTGGTGATGCGCCATAAAGCTGCGTACGATGGCGACCTGCGACCCGCCGGGCAGGCGGGCACGGGTGAAGTCCAGCGCCTCGTAAAAGCCATAGCGCCCGAGCGCACCAAGCGTCTGCAGGTACTCAAAGTTGCGTTGTGCGAGCGGTGCATCGACCATGGTAGCGAGACCGGTCGCGTAAGGCGCGATCACCAGATCCTGAGCCAGCCCCCGTTTTAGGCCCAGGCCTGGCACGCCAAAGTTGGAGTACTGGTAAGTAAATTCCAGGTCGCGAGCGTTGTACGCCGACTCGGAGATGCCCCACGGCACGCTCATCCGCCGACCGTAGGCCATCTGGTACTGCACGATCAGGCGATTGGTCTGCTCCAGTAGGCTACCTGCCGGTGCGCGCATCACCAGCGAGGGCATCAGATACTCGAACATCGATCCTGACCAAGATACCAGGGCCGATCCACGTCCTACGGGGATGGCTGTCCGATCCAAGCGGAACCAGTGGCGCGTGGATACGTCGCCCTTGGCGATTGAGAAGAGGCTGGCTAGTCGCGCCTCAGAGGCTAGTAGGTCGTAGCAGTTGGGATCGAGCACGTTCTCCACTGCGGCATAACCTATGGAAAGCAGTTTGCGTTCAGGATCCAACAAGAAGGCGAAGTCCATCCCTAGCGCTAGCGCACGCGCCTGTTGCGCCAACGCCTGCCAGCGGGCATCGATAGCATTCGCCGCGACGCCGAATGACTTAGCGTCGCGTGCCTGTTGCTCGATCCGCCCTTGCAGCGCATTGGTCCAGAATAGCAGGTCGTCACCTTCCGCTTGTATTGCTGGGACCAGCGCCTGCGCTTCTTCTGCCGCCTTATCGGCCAGGCGCTGAAATACCGGAAGTGACATGCTGGCAGGATCGTGGAACCCTGCCTCGATCTCGGCAAGGACGCTCAGCAGTCGCTGTCCCTGTGCCCCTTGGGTCGAAGGTTTAGCAGACGCCGACTCCCGGGCTAGCGCGAGTGCGTCGCTCGCACCCTCCGTCCAATCCGTCGACAGCGACGCACCCATCCATTCTTCGCAGGCATTAGCCAGTACGATCAAGTGGCCGGCGAGGTTACCGCTGTCCACAGACGACACATAGGCCGGTGCAAGCACCTGGTTCGTGCGCGTGTCATACCAGTTGTAGAAATGGCCTCGGAACCTTTCCAATGTCTGCAAGCTGACGAAAGCCGCTTCCAGGCGCTCGCAAGTCTGCAGGGCACCAGCCCAGCCAAAATCGCGGGCCGCCACCGTCGACAGCAAGTACAAGCCTATGTTGGTAGGCGAGGTGCGGTGAGCGATCACCGGCTTCGGATCTTCCTGAAAATTGTCCGGTGGAAGCATGTGCTCAGCCGGCGTCACGAAAGTTTCGAAAAAACGCCAAGTGCGACGTGCAGTAAGCCGCAGGGCCAAGGTATCTGTGAGTTCGGGCGCACCGGATGTCACAATCGGCGGCCGGCGGCTGACGCGCCAGGCCAAGACCGGCGCTGCGACCCAGAGCGCCGACAGCGGCAACGCAATTGCGCATGCTGCAGGAAAGAACACGCTAACGCCTATGGCGAATACTAGGGCCAACAGCACGCCACCGGCCATCTGGCCATAGAAGCCAGTTATACCGGGGCACGGGCGAGCGGCCGACTGGGCTGCGGTTGTCCATTCCAGCAGATGCCGATGGGTCGCGTAGAGTCTGATTAGGGTACGCGTGATAGCATCCATCGTGCGCCAGGTCTGATCCGGAAGCAGAGCTAGCGTCCAGAGTGTCTGCATTACGGCTAACCGAAGATCGCTGGCCAACCGGCGTAGTTGGCTACCCAGCCCGATGCCCGCGCGCGTTGGCGCTAGTCCGGAGATGTGGGGCAGAAAGAACGGCACTGCCAGTGCCAGTACCAGCAGCCCCATGGCTTGTAATAATTGAGGCCAGGGCAACCAAGCGCACAGCGCTAGAGCCAGTAGGCTCGTGGGCGCCAGCAGGGAGCGCCGCAAGTTGTCGATCATTTTCCAGCGGCCCACTGGCGGTAGGGTCGCACCTGAATGGCGTCGCCCGAGTATCCAGGGCAGGAGTTGCCAGTCGCCGCGCGTCCAGCGGTGTTGGCGCCTGGCTGCGACGTCGTAGCGAGCAGGGAATTCTTCGACCACTTCGACGTCCGAGGCGAGCCCCGCGCGAGCGAACACGCCTTCGAACAGGTCGTGGCTAAGCATCGTGTTCTCAGGAATACGCCCAGCAAGCGCTGCCTCGAAGGCATCGACGTCGTAGATGCCTTTACCGGTGTAGGATCCCTCACCGAAAAGGTCCTGGTAAACGTCAGACACGGCGGACGCGTAGGGGTCCATGCCACCCGAACCGGCCGAAATGCACTGATAGAGCGATCCCTCGCGGCCCAATGGCAGTGTTGGTGTCACGCGTGGCTGCAAGATGGCGTAACCGCCCACTACACGCTGTTCGGCATTGTTCCAGCGCACACAGTTCAAGGGGTGAGCCATCTTGCCGATCAGGCGCAGCGCTGCATCACGGGGCAGTCGGGTGTCGGCGTCCAACGTGATGACGTAGCGCACTCTGGCAAGGATCTCGGGTTGATGAGCTTTGTCGGCAGCACCACCCAGCGACATAAAACTGGTGTCAGTTGCGCCGCGCAATAATCGATTGAGTTCATGAAGCTTTCCACGCTTACGCTCCCATCCCATCCAGCGGTTTTCGCTTGCGTTGAATCGGCGCTGCCGGTGCAACAGGTAAAAGCGCTTACCACCTGGGGCTGGTCCATACCGTTGGTTAAGTGCGTCGATGGCATCCTGCGCAATGCCAATCAGGTAGGCGTCGCCGTCTAGCACTTCCGAATCTGCATCAAGGCCGTCCGATAGCAGAGCAAAAGATAGGTCACCACCGGCACCAGACAGATGGTGAACTTCAAGGCTCTCGATATGCCGGCGCAGTTCCGCCTCGCCGGAGAGCAGCGTGGGCACGACAACTAGTGTGCGCAAATGTGTTGGAACCCCGTCGGCCAGCGCCAAAGCCGGGAGCGTCACTGCGCCAGCGCGGGACGCAATTGCGCGCTGGACCAGCGCTGTGGCTACCTCGGTCGCGGGAATGAATGCGGCCATCGCGAGCACCACCAGCAGCCCTGTGGGAGCTATCGTCAAGCTGCCGATGCCAAACATGGCCCAGAAAGCGAGACCCAGCAGCATGGCCGCAAGCGCGAGGATGGCGGTCACGTATCCGCTAAGCCCGACGCGGACGCTGAAACGGTCGATGCGAAGAATCAGTGGCGGCCGGAATCCGATGGCATGCTCTAATTCGCTGCGTCCCTCGGCGATCAGGTAATGACCGGGATCTATCCTGCTGGAGTTCTGGACGAGAAGCTCGGGCGACTTCGGCGAAGCCGCCTGCGCCAACGCCAACGCTCGCTCAACAATAGCGAGTTCGGATAACGGTGATCCCCGAGCCAGTTGCTCGATCGCCGTACGGTAGCGATTGCGTGTGGGGAAATCCATCTCCGCGAAGGTGCTGCTAGCGCGCAGACGCGTGTCCACTAAGCTAGTGCTCTCGAACATATCTGCCCAGTCGATGTCAGACATCAGGCGCATGCTGGTGATGACGTTGCGCACCGAGACGTTGGAGGCACCCTGACGCTGCTGTGCATGCAGGATAGCCTGGTCAGCATCCGTGCCCTGGTCACGCAGCCGCTCATCCAGCCACTGCAGGGCAGGCGTGACGCGCGGGTCCTGGTCGCGCAGACGCTTGGCAAGCTGTGCCGCGAAAAGTTCGGACACAGGGCTGCTCGCGCGCGTGGCGATATCCTGGTTCAACGCGGCATAGGCTGCGCCCGGTTCCAGCAAGCGGTCGGCGAGCCTTTGGGCATCGGCGCGCGCCGCGCGTCCGACAGTGATCTGATCGGCCAATCGGCGCAAGTTCTCCACCAGCACGATACGTAGGGTGATCGCCACAGCCCATAGTTCGCTGATGTCCAGTGGTTGGACCTCCTGGTAGGCTGCAATAAAGCGGCGGAGGACGGCAGGATCGAAGTGGCTGTCGGTGTGGGCGACGAATGCCCACGCGATTCCGAAGACGCGTGGATAGCCCGCCAACGGACCATCTGCCAGCTTGGGCAACTGCTTATAGTAGCCGGGCGGTAGGTCAGTGCGAATCTCGCGCACCTGCGCTTCAACAACGTGATAGTTATCCAGCAGCCATTCAGCGGCCGGGACTACACGGCGTCCAGCAGCCACTTCTGCGGCACCTGCGCGATAGGCCAGCAGCAGATCAACGGCGTTTTCGCGCAACCGATTGTGCAACGACCGAACCCGAGGTGGATGGATACTAACTAACTGAGCCGTCGCGAGGCTGCGCGCGTGCTGCTCTAGGCGCTCGATGCCGAACAGTTCCTCGCGCACAGGTGCGGTATCGGCCCACGGATCTGGGGCGGAGCGTTGGGACGCAAATTGAAAAAATCGGCGCATGTTGGCCTTTCAGGGCACCGCGGGGAGAGACGCCCCGCGATAAACCCGCCGTGAAGAAGCTAGGCCGTATAGCCCCGGGGGCAAAGGCTAGGCGATGTGGCCCAGCGGTTGTCAGGATTTTTATGATTAAGAACCGTTTTCACTACAGTCCTTGGTGAGCGCGCTGCACCGGGACTGCTGGCACTGGTTTTTTCTTAGGTTTTTTCGGCTCTCGGTTGCCGCGCTTTTGCTCTTTTTCTGCCATGGGAAACTCCTACTATTGGGATATCGGCCCGTTATCACGGGCAAGGTGCACAACCATTCAACAAAAATTGCTGGCGTGTGCGTCAGGAAAGGGCCTGGATCAGCGATTCACTTACACATCGAGATGATCATCCAGCGGGGTTATCGCAAACAATTGTCCTTTCCACGGTTCAATCGATTCATCGAAAATTGAAATCGACATTTCCTTTGAGCCCGTAGATTCACGAATAAATTGAGCTATTGCTTTTCGACAGACGATAATCTGACCTTCTAGATTGATAGGTGCGTTTCGAATTTGAAACTCTGTTCGTGTACGGCTGCTTCCTAAACCACTAGTTACTTCAATAACCTCGATCTTCCCAATCCGCAGCCATACGAAGCCAGCCTCATGGCCTCTATCTTCGAAATGAAATCGCATGTCAATCTCCTCATTTAAAAAGGCCGCAACTGCGGCCCCTTTAATAAATTGGACTGCCTGCCCACATACAACATTACCGCGAGCGATCAGCCTTCTCGGTCTCTCTCATGTAGTTCCTTCGATAGATGTCACCCCCTTCATAGCGGCGTGGGCCAGCGTCACTTTGCTGATCAGCTTGCTCTTGCTTTCTCTTCTCGCCATCGCGTGAAGAATAGCGACCATCGTTAGATCTCGACGTCTTCTCCTTGTGCGGAGTAAATCCTTGCTGCTCCAGTCGATGAGAGCCTTGGGTCTTATTGAAGTTTGACACGATCATTCCTTCGTATCGCGGTCAGGTTAAGGATTCAATGGAACAGGCCGCGATGTCCGTTGTCGCGATATTTGATCGCAAAAATCATTCAATTAAAATGCTGTCCATCCATATGAATGAATGAAAAATGACGTGAAAGACAAGGGCAACAATTGAGGCTCTCTGTCCGGCGGATAACGGACGAGATCTAGTCCTCTTGAATCGCTAGTCCTTCCGACTCAGCTGCTAAGATTGCTTGTTGATCTCGAACAGCGTCCGCTCCGAAGATTTGGCTGGCAGCCAATTTCTCATCATTTCTCGTCGACAAGTCCGCCTCAACACCTTTTTCTGGTGAGGAAACAGTCTTTATGAAAGAAAACTCACGCCACCGGTTTACCTTGCTCATAACTTCTCCTACTAATAGGGATATCGCACTAGACTCAGGCGATACCATCAAAGGTTTCAAAGGCGCGTACAACTACTATGCATGCAAAAGCGGCTTCAGATTAAAACGAGTAATTACCGCTTCGCACATGTTGACGCCCTCTCAAGCAATACCGCTTCCGCGCGGTAAACGCCTGCGAGATTCTTCTTTGAAAAAATCTGATGATCGCGTCGTTGAATCGAAATGCCATTCATTTGCCACCCATCTGAGTGGTGCGAATATCTGAGCTCGTAGGAAAAGTTTCCGGAGCTGTCTACAGTTTGAAAAATGGACATAGGAATCCTGAGTTAGGGTGGCATTTCTGGCGATCTTTTCGGCGACCTGGGGTAGTATTTTTATTCGAATTACCCTGAAAGTTCGCAAGCCGATATTCGGCATCGATCAATTTTTTTCCATGCCTAACCCTTACTTAGTCCACGGATTATTTACATCAAACTTTTGCAAGATCAGTCGCGGGAACCTGCTTTTTTCACCAATGTAAGGTGGTCTTTATTAGGCTTTTCATATAGCCCTTTAGAGACTTCATGCTGCTGAGGTTGGGAACTATTACTTCCGACATCATTAGCCGGTTTACGAAGGCGATCCTCGCTCCCACCTACTTGCTCTTGATTCGGTTTATGCCCTTGATGCTGCTGCGGATGTCCGCGTGGCGACAAATTTTCTCGGTCTTCGTTTCTTTGATCCATGGGTAGTTTGGTATCTGACATATTCGTCCTTTGTGTATTGTCTATGTATAAGATTTTCAGGTCTGGGAAGATCCTCCGCATGGGCCGCCCATCAGTTCGGTGGCTCCCAAAAAATAGGGGGCAAAACCCGATATTTCATTTCAATTTCTCAGCTATTTTTTAATCTTTACTGACGTGACCCGTCGAAAGCTGTTTGGACTCATCGGCCACCCTAACTTCTTTTCACGAAAGCTCTGCGCCTTTGCACTAAGAGTTGTGGAGTCTTTGATCTCGTTATTTTCAAAATAACAGTCGCCGTGTTCTCGTCGATGCTTATCTATTGCTTCCACAATTTCGTCGCTGTTAAAGCGGCCATTAGAGTAATTTCGCATTTCTTCCTCCAGGCAGGAACAGGTGAATGAAATAAGACGATCAATGCCTTCGCTCAACTTCAAGAAAGTTTTGGCGAGAGCCAAACTTCTGGCCCCAAGCAAGGTGGCGGCACCAAATTCGGAATACTAAAACCGGTTTGCGGACGATGTATATGCGCACTTTCGCGCTCTAGTCCTCAGACGAAATGGGAGGCCTTGGGTTACAAAGGTCGTTTGTCTTTCCACGACTACGCGCGAGGTCCTCAAGAACTTGCTGAATGCATTCGATATCCGCAAGCTGCCCCGAATAGTCTACGTAGAGGGCACTTCCCGCAACCAGAAAATTCTGGCAAACGGGGACCGGTTCCGTCATTAGAAAGCGATTCATCTTGTTCATGTGATTCTCCAATGGGAAAGATAGCAAAGCATCTCAACGGAGGGACTCAATGAACGGAAGAGGCGGCAGAGTCGGGATGGGAAAACGAATCAAGCGAGTTGCTTCTTACCTGGGCCTTGATTCGCAAATGGATGCACAGACCTTACTCTCATTACTTCTCCAAAACGGAAATACACCTCATTTATTTTTCTATCGATGGAGTCACGGTGATAGCGTCGAGACATGGGGCCTGGCCAATTATTTTACCGCCGCAGTAAGGGTGGGGCGGGGAAATCGTGTTCAAATGGCACCTATCAACAGGAGATCTAATGAAGAAACGATTTAGCGAAAGCACTGCCAGCCTTAAAGAGCTAACAACAACTATGCCGATGAGCTCAACGGTTCACGCAGAAATTGTACGAAGGAGGGTTGTTATTAGACGGCTCATCGAAGATGCAAGAGAAGAAACGAAGCTAAGACGAAGTGACCTCGCGTAATTTTTAGGGCCGATCTTCGATTTTTTACGGTCGGGGCCCCTCGCGTGAAGCACCCGAGGACCTACGCAACGATAACAGAAACTAAAAGTGAGCTATATAGAATCCCTTCTACTGAACAGCTTCAACGGTCGAGACCACTTCATCGAAGAGGCAGGGTTTTACAAGCAACGCGTCAAAAACCTCCAATGCTCTCCAAGAGTTTTTCAAAGGGGTCGCACTCAGGAGAACAATCGGAATGGAAGAAAATCGCGGGTTATTTTTGAGTAAGGTCGCTAACTCTAACCCATCCATGATCGGCATTCGCAAATCTGTCAAAACAACGTTCACAGAATCATCAGACCACATCATTAGGTCATAGGCTTCTCGACCGTTTGTAGCTTCCAGAACGCGGTAACCCTCATTTTTAAACACCTCTGAAAAGATGGTTCGAACATCGACATTGTCCTCGACAAGTAATATTGTGCGCCCTCGAAACAATCCGTCCATGCCCCCTCCCAAATAGTGGCCATGGGTCCAGAGTCGGATATCAGAGGGCTACAAATAGTATGAGAAAAAATTTGCCTTATGAACATCAGGCAATTCGCTAAAACGGAGAATCTATCTCCGACAGACACGTAGGATTAATGGATGAAGCTCTGTGGGGAGCGCATCAAATAGCAATAACCTAGAAATGATGTCCCGTTAAAGGCGTGCGCAGAAGTAGTTGCGCTTTCGCAGGTCTAGAGGATTATCAGTTGCTACAACCTGAAAAGGATCGGAGCCACACGTAGTAATTCATCGCGGCAGCGTAAAAGCTCCCGGGCTTCGGCTATCGGCGTATGTCCGACTCACTAGCCTGGGCGATTCTCGATTGCGACGGCTCAGACAGCTCATAACCGGCTGCGACTTTTCCCGCCACATTAGCATCTGGTGACCGCGCTCAATTGCCCCTTGTTCGAGTGTTCTTCATTCTCGCCCGCTGCGTTTTCCTGGACGCACTCCTTGGTCGTGATCGTTATGTGCCATTTTTCTGCACTCATATGGCGGGCTGCGTCAGATGCTTTACTGTCTATGTAGCGCCCATTTCCAACAAGAAAAATAGTCACGAATACACAGCCAATAACCGATAATGAGGCAAACATTAAGCAAACGATATCTACCTCCAGGCATCGTTTGGTAGTCAAAAAACGGCCAGTCAGCTAGAAAATAGGACATGGGGAATCCGCCTTGGATTACCCATAGCGGCTTGGCATCGGAGGCTACGGCTTATCGCCCAGAAGCGGGCTATGTGACGAGGATATTAGATGAGCGCGAAATACATCAAACAAGAAATGGAGAGACAACTTGAGTCTGCACGAGATGCTGTGGTGGATGAAGTGAGTTTCATCAATTTTCTGAATGTACTCTCCGCAGACTGGTTCGCAGAAACTGAATTACACGCGGCTTTACTTCCATCACCATACTCTTCGGGTGTATTGGGCTGGAAGAACGGCAATATCGGTGCATTTCTAAATGCCTCCGTTCGTTGGGTGGAGAATTCAAGAAATGGTCCCCATTTCTATGAAGTTTCAATAAATCCCTGGCGTAAAGTTGCCGATATCCTGTTAATGGGGAAGACTTACGAATAGGATGGAATATCTTCTCCCAGCCAAGAGTAGGCATTCTGCAATGGTGAAACGCCAGCTAAAATTTTTCTTGGTTCATACGCTTTTCCAAATCTGTCGCAGCTTCCCTCCGTTCGCTATAGCGATCGGTCAGATAAGGTGAGATATACCTGGTCAGCAGGGTGAACTTGAAAAGTTCCTCCATTACGTCGACGACCCGCTCATAGTAGGGCGAAGCCTTCATCCTGCCGAAATCATCGAACTCTTCGTATGCTTTGGCGACCGACGACTGGTTTGGAATCGTCAGCATCCTCATCCAGCGTCCGAGCACGCGCATCTGATTGACCGCATTGAAAGACTGGGAGCCGCCCGATACTTCCATGACGGCGAGAGTCTTTCCCTGAGTGGGGCGAATCGCCCCTTGCGACAGCGGAATCCAGTCGATCTGGGCCTTCATGATGCCGGTCATGGCTCCGTGACGTTCGGGAGAGCACCAGACCATTCCCTCGGACCAGTTGGCCAAGATCTTCGTCTACGCTCTTGAGATATTCTATTCGGCCAAAAAGTTGTTCCGCAACGGAGAAAAAATGCTTGAATTACGACCCAGCTGTGAATGCTGCGATAAAGACCTCCCGCCAGAATCGACTGAGGCAAGGATTTGTTCCTTCGAATGCACCTTCTGTACTAATTGCACTATCGACATATTGAAAGGCAGTTGCCCTAATTGCGGCGGCGAACTGGTCGCACGTCCTCGAAGGCCCATGGAAAAGCTCGTGAATAGTCCAGCAACGACTGAGCGAGTGTTCAAGCAAGGCGGTTGTAAAGGGAGTGTTTAAAGGTACGCGACAAGCCGCTCTACGTAGATTCTGGACGGCTGTGACCGTTCCCATTACCGGCATTGTTGCCTGCGATGTCGGCAGGCGGTATCTCATTACGCTGTACGGCCCATCGGTATCGTACTGGCGACACCATCGCTCGATGACGACCAGAGCTTCTCGGCGGGTGTAGAAGATTTCTCTGTTGACTAGGGTCTGTTCACATTTTCACGACCGTCGCGTCTCAACTCGATACGACAAGCTCGCTGACAGCTACCTTGTGTTCTCCTCGCTTGCCCGCGCATTCGGGCCATTCGTGAAAATGTGAACAGGCCCTAGTGCTCCGCCAGAGTGAACTGCACCCCAAAAGTTGGACATCAATCCAACCTTTGGGGTGTTTTTCATGGCGAAGTATGATCAGGCAACACGTCGCAAAATTGTTGATGAGTATTTATCTGGTTCTGGCGGTTTCCGAGAGCTAGCCAAACGTTACGACATAGGCCGCTCGACGCTCAGACGCTGGGTGTCGGGCTACCGGATTCACGGTGACGCGGGATTGAGCAAGAAGAGTTCGCGCTACGACGCCGACTTCAAGCTGCATGTGTTGCAGTACATGCGTCGTAACGAATTATCCGGGCGGCAGGTCAGTGTTCTCTTTGACTTGCGTGACGCTGGTGCGATCGGGAAGTGGCAACGCCTGTATCATGAGGGCGGATACGAAGCCCTGAAGCCGCGCCCTAGGGGCCGGCGCCCGACCATGACCCGAGCCAAGCCCACTTCCTCAAAAGACCCCGTCCGACCAGCAGAAGAGCGCACTCACCAGGAGCTGCTCGACGAAAACGAATACCTGCGCGCGGAGGTGGCGTACCTAAAAAAGTTGCAGGAGCTGCGTCGCGAGAAGGCGCTCGCAGCAAAGCAGCCGAAGCCGCGCAAGTTGTGAGTGCGCTTCGATCGCATCACAGGCTGGAACCGCTGCTGAAGGCAGCAGGACTGGCGCGTAGTACGTTCTACTACCAAGCCAGGCTGGCTACGCAACCCACTGCAGATGAGCCGATCAGTGAGCGTATCCAGGAGATTTATACCCAGCATCGCGGATGCTACGGTTATCGCAGGATTACGGCAGAGCTGCGGCAGACGGGGCAGGTCATCAACCACAAGGCGGTGCAACGCTTGATGAACTCAATGGGCTTGAAGTCCGTGATTCGGCGCAAGAAATACCGTTCCTATCGCGGAGACGTCGGTCGTACGGCTGCCAATTTACTGAACCGTCAGTTTGCAGCCGACGCGCCTAACCAGAAGTGGGTGACGGACGTCACCGAATTTAGTGTTGGCAAGGACAAGCTGTACCTATCGCCAGTAATGGACTTGTACAACGGAGAAATCATTGCTTATGAGACCAGCCCCGTCCCGCATTTACCTTGGTCAGCAGCATGATTAAAAAAGCGATGCAGCGGCTATCGCCATCAGAGGCGCCTATGCTGCATTCGGATCAGGGCTGGCAATATCAACACGATCACTACCGACGGCTCCTCAACGAGCGTGGCTTGACGCAAAGCATGTCCAGAAAAGGAAACTGCCTCGATAACGCCGCGATGGAGAGTTTCTTCGGTACTTTGAAAGCCGAGTTCTTCCACCTCGGCCGCTTCAGTGACGTGGGCACATTGCAAGATGGGATTGATGACTACATCGATTATTACAACAACCAACGTATCAAACTGAAACTGAAAGGCCTGAGTCCAGTGCAATACCGGACTCAGGCCTTCAGGTAGTAAATTTACTGTCCAACTTTGTGGGGTCAGTTCAGAGAGGGCTTTCCGGCACGCTACTGTTGCCCAGCCGGTCGAGACCTGCCCGCTATTGGGCAATGACCTGTGGTAGCATCTTCAGTGCCTTAACTTTGCAACATGCTCAAAGGAATCTTCCTGCACAAATGCGGGAACCTTGAGAGTATGCCAGGCCGCCAGGTCTGGTCTGCGCTAGCCAGATAGCCACGTAGTACGCTCAGAGACGGCATCTCCCCTGACGACCTGACCAATCTCCATTGCTCCTTGCTGCGTGCGGTGCCAGGCGCTTGAGGCGTCGTCCCAGGGCCTGTTGTCTTATGGCTTGGACTGGAAACGTGATCACCCGCTATTACCGAGAGCTGTTGCACTTCTGCCTGCGCAAAGTCAAAAATCCCGAAACTGCTGCCGATCTGGTACACGATAGTTTTGTCCGGGTCCTGACAATGGAGCGCGCGGGCCACGCCATCCTCGATCCAAGCGCCCTACTGCGCCAGGTGGCCCTGCGTCTGAAAATCGACATGGACCGCCGTGCCGCGATTCGCCAGCACGAGGATATCGACAGCCTGCCGGACACCGACATGCCTGCCGTTCCTGCCCATCTGCAGCCAGAGCAGGCCTGCGCTGCGATCCAGTCCGCGCACGCTTACCTGGAAGCCATCGACAGCCTGCCGCCCCGTTGTCGCGAAGCCTTCCAGCTGTATGCGTTCGAGGGGCTGCCCAACAAGGAAATCGCTGAACGCATGGGTATCTCCCTGAGCATGGTCAACCAGTACATCAGCCGCGGCAAACTGGCCTGCGCAGCCTGCCGGGAGGCCCTGGAGGCAGCTCCGGCAGCCCGATGACCACGCTTGTGCTGCCCGTCCCCGCTGGCAGGTGCAGTTTCTCCAGTCTCATGCATCTATACAAATAAGATGAAGCCATCGACAGCCCCGACCGCGACCAGCGGTTACCCCTCCCCCGACCAGCCCGTCCAGCAGGAAATGGCAGCGCTCTTCGACACCGAAGACCCTGTCAGGGTCGAGGCGGCACGCTGGCATACCTGCCGCGAACAGGGCTGTTCACCCGAGCAAGAAGCGCAATTCCAGCAATGGTTGAGCGCTAGCACCGCCCATGGCGCCGCTTATGCGTGTATTGAAGCTGGCTTAGCGGGACTCAATGCGGCCACGCTGGCGCTACGGCGCAACGCGGCGTCAGCTGCTCCCACTCCCATCCAGGCGCGCGCCGCATCCGGGGGCAGTTGGTGGCAACGCCAAATGGGAGCCCGCTGGCGCCCCCGTTTCAATGTCTTGGCATTGTGTTGCGTGATGTTGCTGGGCTGCGGGCTGGCGACGCTGCATTGGCTCGGGCAGCGTAGCTTCCACCAATCCTTTGCCGTCCGGCAAGGCGAGCGCATGGACCTGACCCTGCCGGATGGCACCGAGTTGGCGCTGGATTCCGGCACCGCGCTGGAGGTGGCCCTGCTGCCGCAGCAACGCGAAGTACACCTCACCAGCGGCCAGGCGATGTTCCACGTGGCCCATGACAGCAGCCGGCCGTTTGTGGTGGAGATTGGCGCCACCCGGGTTACCGTGCTGGGTACGCGCTTTTCGGTACGCCGCGGCAATGCGGACGCGGTGGAAGTGGCCGTCGAGCAAGGCCATGTCATGGTGACCAGCACTGCCCCTGACCATCCGGCACAGGCCGACCTGTTCGCCGGGCAGACCGTGCAAGCTTCGTCTAGCGGGCTGCTGGGTGCCGTGCGCGAGATCGACCCGGCCAGCATCGCCCCATGGCGCCGAGGCCTGCTCCACTTCACCAGTACACCATTGGCGCAGGCCTTGCAGGAGTTCGAGCGATATGGCCCCAGCCACGTCTTCGTGCGAGATCCTGTGGTCGCCGCCATGCAGGTCGGCGGCAGTTACCGTCTGGACAGCCCGCAGGCTTTTGCCCAGACCATGCCGCGTATCCTGCCGGTACGGCTGGTACGAGCGCCCAATGGTGACATCGAGATCGTCCGGCGCTAGTAAGCTGCTCAGTCGGCAATCACACCCGGGCCGGGGCCCACAACGACATTGTGATTAAAGTTCACGACAAGAGGTGCACATTTGAGGCAGTCGAGCGTCTTAATGATAGTGAGACCCATTTTCATTAAACTATCATCGAGACCCTCTCCCAATGCACAAGCCTCCATTCCGCTTTGCGCCCACCCGCATTTCCCTGGCTGTCGTCCTTTTGCTGGCCCAGGCACCTGTCCTGTACGCCCAGACCGTCGATAACGACCGCACCGTCAGCATTTCCATTTCCGCCCAGCCTCTGGGCTCCGCGCTCAATGCACTCTCTGCAGCCACGGGTATCCCCATTGCCTTCCCGCCGGCCCTGGTGGCTGGCAAGAATGCTGCTGCTGTGCAGGGCAGTCTGACGCCGCGCGCAGCGTTGACGCACCTGTTGAACAACAGCGGGCTGGAGATGCAGCAGGTCAACGGCACTTTCGTCATCCGCACCGCCGGAACGGCTGAACAGTCGGCGGCACCGCTACCGCAGGTGGTGGTGAAGGCGGCCGCAGAGAATGGAGAAGACCTGCTGTCCACCTACGCCGGCGGCCAGGTGGCACGCGGCAGCCGCGCCGGGCTGTTGGGTAATACGAACATCATGGACACGCCCTTCAATACCACCAGCTATACCTCGACGCTGATGGAGAACCAGCAAGCCATCACGGTAGCCGATGTACTGGCCAACGACCCGTCGGTGCGCACGGTCTCCTATGGCCTGACCAATTCGGCGGCGGGTGGCGAAATCTTCATGATCCGTGGCCTGTCGGTGCAGGATTCAATCCTCTTTGACGGCGTGCCCGGCATCATGTCTGGCCGCGCCAGTTCAGCCGAGATCGCTGAACGTGTCGAATTGCTCAAGGGCCCCAATGCCCTGCTGAACGGAATGGCACCCGGCGCTGGCGGCGCCGTGGGCGGTGCCATCAACATCGTTCCCAAGCGCGCCGATGACGAACCGCTCACGCGTGTGACGACCACCTACATGTCCAACAGCAACCTGGCCGGCCACTTGGATCTGGGGCGTCGTTTCGGGGAAGACAAGCAATGGGGCATCCGCTTCAACGGCATTTATCGCAACGGCGATACGGCCACCTCCGATCAGTCAGTGGAGTTGGGTGCGGCCACGCTGGGTATCGATTATCGCGGCAGCCAGTTGCGTGCATCGCTGGATGTCGGGCACCAGACCATGAACAACACGTCCCCGCAGGGATCCGCCGGCTTCGGCATTGCCGATGGCGTCGAGGTACCCTCGCCGCCCAGCGCCACCGCACGCATCGCCCAGAGCTGGGAGAACACCAAGTCGCGCAGCAACTTTGTCCTGGCCAAAGCGGAGTACGAGCTCAGCCCGCAATGGATGATCTACGGTGCAGTGGGGGGCAGCGATACCCAGTCGCGCTATCTGTCCACCGACATCACCGTCAATGACAGCCAGGGCGACGGTACTGCCAATGTCTATTTCTGGCCGAACTGGACCCGCAACCAAGTATGGCAAGGTGGCTTACGCGGCACCGTCTTCACCGGCAGCGTGAAACACCGGTTGAATCTGAGCGCGACTTATCTCAAGAGCGATTCCGGCTACACCTCTTCCTACTATGGTTTCACCAGCTACGATACCAACATCTACCAGCCTGTCACCGTGGCCGCACCTTCGCTGGAGGGCTTCTCTTCCAACCCGCCCAAGACCAATTCGCTGCAACTGCCGTCGCTGGCCCTCTCCGATACCCTCTACTTCATGGATGAACGTATCGCACTGACGCTGGGTGGACGCTACCAGCGTGTCAAGAGCATCACCTACGACACCAGCGGGACCGGCACTGGAGATACGGTTTACCAGAAGCAGGCCGTCACTCCGGTATTGGCCGTGGTGTTCAAACTCATGCCCAATCTTTCGCTCTATGGCAACTACATCGAGGGACTGATCCAGGGCGATACTGCACCGGTGGGCACGACCAATGCGGGGCAGATGTTCCCGCCGGTCAAGGTGAAACAGCGCGAGATCGGCGCCAAGTATGACTTCGGCAGCTTCGGCACCAGCCTGAGCCTGTTCGAGATCCAGCGGCCCAGCGGTTTTTCGGTGTCCAATGCAGATGGCACCTCGACCTATCAGATCAGCGGCGAGCAGCGAAATCGTGGGGTCGAATTGAATCTCTTTGGCGAGTTGGCCCGCAACGCACGTCTGCTGGGCGGCCTGGCTTATACCGACGCCCGCCTGACCAAGACCGATAGCGGCACCTACGATGGCAACGTCGCGCCCAATGTCTCACGCTGGCAGCTTAATCTCGGCGGGGAATACGATGTTCCCGCCCTGGCCGGCCTGACACTGAGTACCCGAATGATTTCCACAAGCTCCCAGTACATCGAACAGTCCAATGTCCGTAGCATTCCCGGCTGGACCCGTTGGGACATTGGCATGCGCTACACGACCCGCGCCTTCGACAAACCGATGGTGCTGCGCGCCAGCGTGAACAACCTTTTCAATCGAAACTATTGGTCCAGCAGCAACGGCAACTGGGTATACTTGGGCCAGCCGCGTACGGTGATACTCTCGGCTAGCGTCGATTTTTAATCTGGCATAACGGCGGGTCTTGCTTCGCGCCAACTAGGCTGTTCTGTCTCCTCCCAGTTATCTCAGCGCCGGCCATTTCTAGGGCCTGTTCACATTAAATCTGCGAGTGTGCAGATTTAATGTGAACAGGCCCTAGTGCGTCGCGGAATTTCCCGTTGCAGGACTCGCGGCATCCGTACTCTCAAAAGCCTCCTGGCTCGATATACAGCGTCTTTGAAACGATCAATACAAGACGGCTGGCTCTCCTATTTCTTTTTGACGATCTTGTTCCCCATGACGACGCCTTTAATGGTGCCAAATACATCTCCGTGAATTTGGTGACCAACGTTACCTTTAGTGTTCATGGCTGGCGTCCGCGCTCCCGACGACGACTCAGAGCCGGAGGTCAATCCAAAAATCATTCCAAGCACGCCAGCTTTGCCTCGGATATCCAGGCTGCGAAATCCTTCAAGTAAATCGCTTTCATCTTTGGTTAGCGGAGCATTGCTCGACTCTCCCGTTAAGAGAAATAACACATCAATTCCCGCCACTGCCATAGCAGTGAGATAAGCCGAGTCGGGCTTTCGCGATCCGTTCTCATAGTTCATTTGCGTATCACGCGTAACGCCACCCAAGGCAGCAAACTTCTCTTGGCTCAGACCTAACCGCTTACGCTCCAACTTTAGACGCTCGTTAAATTCCATCATTTGACCGCAATATATTGTTTGACTTGCGGTCATATGACCGCTATATTCACGTCATTGCTAAGTGACGTGTACAACCATTATCCCATATGCCCACTCTCTCCAAGCCCGTATGCCGCCCCCACACCGATACCTCGGTGGCCGTTACCTTCCGCCTTGAAGCTGATGAAGAAGAACGACTGGCTGAGCTGGCCCGCCAGGATCTGCGCACACGCTCGTCCTTTGTGCGCCTGCTGATATTGCGCGGCATGGCCGCCTACGACAACGACGTTAAAGCCGAACGGGCTTGAGCACGGAGGCTGCTATGTACGACGATCCCCGCAAAATCCGTCATCGCCGCATCGTTGTGCGCGTCAACGACGACAACTACGACATCATGAAGGCCCTGGCACAGTACCAAGGTGAAAACCTGGCCACCTTGGCTCATGATCTGTTGATGCATCAGGCCATCGCCCTGGCGCAATCCTATTCGATGCCGATCTTATCCGAGCAGAACGTGCAAGCCAAGGCGCTCACGAGCCACTTTTCAGTGCCACGCAATGCCTGATATCGAATTGCCGTTCACTAATCCTGCGTTAGTCGAAGCCCTGGAAGTGATCATGATGCGAGAAGGCTTTGACACGATTGAACAGGCCGCTGAGTTCGCTCTAGCGCAATCTGTTCGAGAAGGTATCAAACGTGTTACTGGCAAGGGGCGTGCACTCTATGCCATCAAGGGAAAGAAAACAACATGCGTGTAATCAGCCTGCCGTGCCCTCATTGCCAAAGCCCAGTGCGTGCAGCCAAAAGCCGAACCATGTCTACGCTGATGAAGGAAATCACCTACCGATGCCAGAACGTCGATTGCGGCCATACCTTCGTGGCCACGCTGGAGATTTCTCGCACCGTTTCCCTGTCGGCCATGCCCAATCCCGAGGTGAGCCTTCCCATCTCGCCCCGTGCATACCTTGTCCCCCAAGGAACAGGTACTGCCTGACTTGCTGCTGACCGCCTAGCCGGTCGCTGAATCCCAAATAACTAAGACCTGTCGTGCGCCGTTTGGCGCACGCGGGATTCGCTCACCCTAAAGAAACCTCACATGGCTCTCGACCAGCAACAGACAACGCTTGCCCTCGCCTCGCTGCGGCTTCGCATGGGCGACGATATCAAAGAATTTCAGTGCGCCCAGCGCATGCTGCTGCGCAAAGCCGTGCTGCAAGACGAACTGCAGTGGAATGTGATCTGGCAGGGGAAATCTGCCATTGCACATCGCCTTGGCCAGCGTCTGCAGCGTCTCGGTGGCCTGATGGGGGCATGGTAATGCGTACTGTGATCGCTCATTGCATCGCTGCTCTGCTGTTGCTTGCACCATCTCTTCTTGCGGCTCTCGGGCTGGTGCGGGGGTAACGATGCGCGGTGCACGAATTAAGGACCATGCGTCATTCCGGCCGGCTGCGGACCTGCTGCGTGAGCGTGCGGCATGGGTTCCCACGCCCCCGGGAAATGAGGCTGCCAAGGCTGAGCTCAGTAAATCCATTTCGCTGTTGCGCAATCGCAGGCGGCCCGATCTCCAAACCGGCATTGCTTATTCCTGGGCAGCGATGCCCAAGCCAGTGCGTCGACACATCCTGGCCCTGGCGGGCTTCGCGGCGGATCGCTGGGAATCTCCTATTCACTCCTTTACTGAAGCGGAACGCCTGGCCATGCGCCATGCGGTGCTGCGTGCCATTACGACGTATGAAAGAGCCCTCAATGCAGTCTAGAACAGTCGATGCGAAAACACGGCGTCGCCATCGGGCTTTCGTCGAGTCGCACCAGTTTGCCGGGGAACTGGCACGTATTCCGCTGAAGTGGCGCGGACGTGTCGTAAGCCAGGCCCTGGAACTGATGTCGGTATGGCACTGGAACAAGATTTTTGAGCCGGTTGCGGTTCAGTTCGTCCGCGAATTCGCTGAGCAGTACGTGCCGGCCGGCGTGGATCTGTCGCAGGATGATGCCGATATCTGTGCTACGGCCGAGAAAGCAGCCGAGAACGTCAAGAAAGTCTTGTGGAAAGCCATTTCTGACACCCACGCACGCGACCTCATCGAGCAGGAGTGTAGCGACTACGGCATTGATATGCCTGAAGTGGATGATGACGACCTGCGCGCCATCATCGCGCGTGTGGTGGATCCGCGCTGGTGGCGTCGGCAACTGCGCAAGGTGGTCGGCCGCGCCTTTGAGGGCGGAAATATTCGCCTGGGCTATGTGCACTATCACGGCGAGCCCTATGCCAGTAATGACGCCGTACTGTCTCGCCTGGCACAGAACCGGAGAAATGCCGCTGCTCTGGAAGCGACCATTGTGCGCAATGAGGCTGGTCAGGAATTCAGTATTGCTGAACTAGCCGAAAAAACGACCGCTAACAAGACCATTCGTCGCGGCGAACTCATGCTGCGCATCAATGGTTTCGAGGTCATTGCAAAGGAGTGCAACGATCAGGGCCTGTTCCTCACATGGTCTTGCCCATCGCGCTTCCATGCGACGCTGCATACGGGCAAGCCAAATCCGAAGTATGACGGTTCGGACCCTCGCACGGCCAATCGACACCTGGGCAAGATGACTGCGCTGGCGCGTTCGGCGTTGGCCCGTCGCGGCATCGGCCTGTACGGCTTCCGTATCGCTGAGCCGCATCACGATGGTTGCCCGCACTGGCATATGCTGGTGTTTGTACGCGCGTTACCTGACTACACCACGCCACACGTCAAGGATGTGACCAGCCGCGCTATCCGCGTCATGAAGAGATATGCCTGGCGCGTGGACCGTGGCGAGCCGGGCGCATTCAAGCGCCGACTTGACGTTAAACGCATCGATTGGGCGAAAGGCAGTGCTGCGGGCTACATCGCCAAATATGTGGCCAAGAACATCGATGGGGTGGCGGACCACAAGACCAAGGAAGGCTATCTCATCACCACCGATATGGCGGGTGATCGTGAGCTGACGCCCTCGGCCCGCGTGGAAGCCTGGGCGGCCCGCTGGGGGATTCGTCAGTTCCAGCAATGGGGTGGAGCACCGGTAAGCGTCTGGCGCGAGCTGCGCCGCGTGCCGGCAGATATGGTCAAACAGGCGCCACCGGCCATGGCCGCCGCATGGGATGCCGTACAAAAAGTCGAGGGCGAGAAGCGCGCATGTTGGGCGAGCTATCTGCGTGCGCAGGGCGGCGCTCTGGTGAAGCGTGACGATCTGATGGTCACGCTGGCCAAGGAAACCAAGACTGTCACCGGGCGCTATGAAGAGTGCGAGCGCGTGATGCCCTATGGCGTCCAGTGCCGCGAGATGGTCGGTGTGGTTTTTAAATCCGTTCGTCAACATGGACGCCAGTTCAAGGGCACGATGCCCGCACATCGGCGGGTTCGAGGTTCCCTTGGACTCGTGTAAATAACTGTACGCAGCCCGCTGGGCCTGGCTTTGCGGCCGATGTGTCGTTCGTACCGAAGAGCGCGCCCATGCCGGTCATGTTCATGCCGGACCAGGCCAAGCAGATCGAGCATGCCTGGCTGGCCCTGGGCGCATGCGCCTGGCCACGGCCGGCAGTTGACGACAGGCCGGCGTGGCCAGCGCCTGACATGACGGCCGACGAGCAGCGCCGTGCGCTCGCCGGCTGGGACGCGATCAAGGCATGCCCCTGGCCGCGCATGGCCCCTGTGCCGGACAGCTCCCCGCGCCATGGCACGCCGCGCCAGGTCGCCGACTGGCGCGCCGGCCGGCTCGATGTGACCGAACTTCCGATTGATCCCAACCCAACGAAAGGGAACGCTCCATGACCGCGTTTCGTGTCGTCGTGCGCACTGCCAGCGCACGCCATTCCTACACCGCCATCGCAGCCCATAGCTGCGACGTGATCGCCGCCGCCGTCGATCGCTTTGGTGTGTGCTCTGTAACGGCCATTCAGGAGATCCACCAATGAACGCAATCACGAAGCCCACCGCCAACTTCCCTGGTGCTGAGGTCTATATCGCCAAATACCTGGCAAAGCGTCAACCGCAGCGGGACTTTGTGGAGCAGCCACCGCAGCCGTTGGACCGCATCACCTTCAACACGCCCGACGATGGCGTCCTGGCCGGTTATGTGTCGGTCATCCGTCAGCATCTTGGCAATGGCCAGCGATTCGCCTGGGTGGAGCTGGACAACGAATTGGCCGGCCAATTCCGGGGGGTGCCTCTGGCCGACATCATCAGTTGCGATGATGAAGGAACAGCGCGCCGCAATGCACCTTCTTGCGCCGAATCGCGCCGTCTTTGCTTGGCCGACTACAGCGGAATCCTTGATCGCGCAGTGCAGAGTCCCGATAGGGCCTTGACGGGGGTCTAATGCCGGGAGCCTATTACAACGAAATCGAGCCGTTCGCTGCGGCATGGCTGCGCGAGCTTATCAAGGGTGGCCACATCGCCGGCGGCGAAGTGGATACGAGGAGTATTGAGGATGTACGACCTGACGACTTGCGAGGATTCGACCAGTGCCACTTTTTCGCGGGGATCGGCGGATGGTCCCTCGCGCTTCGCCGCGCCGGTTGGCCAGATTGTCGACCTGTTTGGACTGGTTCCTGTCCGTGCCAACCTTTCTCCTCGGCAGGCCAAGGAGCTGGGTTTAATGACGAGCGGCACCTCTGGCCGTCCTTTCACTGGCTCATCCAAGAGTGCCGCCCTGCAGTCGTCGCTGGTGAGCAAGTTGCAAGCAAGGACGCAGATCCTTGGCTCGACCTTGTACAAGATGACCTGGAAGCCATGGGCTATGCCTTCGGGGCGGTTGCGTTCCCGTCTGCGAGCGTCGGTGCTCCGCACATCCGAGACCGCACGTACTGGGTGGCCTACGGCAGCCGCGCTCGATCATTCCGGGGGAGGCAGCTGGAAGATAGCGATGCAGAAGATCAACAACGAAAAGCGGCCGAGCGGCAATGGAGTGCATTCGGGATTGAAGGACTTCGCGCACCTAGCTGGATGGCCCAGCACCACGGCCACGGACGCGGTACGTCAGCCATCGCAGGAGTTCGCGACGCCGAACATTACGCTGAATCACGCGGCGGTGCTGGCAGGCTGGCCGACGACGGCGGCACGGGACTGGAAGAGCGGGAGCGACACTCCGGAAAACCGAGCCGCGCGCAAGGCAGGGGGAATGCTGATGCAAGAGGCCGTGCAGCTTTGCGCCGTCGGGAGCCCAACGAGCACGTCATCATTGACGCCGACACTGGCTTCGCAGCCGGCCCGACTAACGGCCTCTGGCGAGCTGCTGATTGGCTCCTCTGCCGGGATGGAAAGTGGCGGCCAGTTGAGGCCCGCTCACTCGCGCTGGTTGATGGGATATCCGATGTCCTGGGATGTTGCAGCAATGTCCGTCAAGTTATCAAAGAAATCGCGGGAGAAATAAGTGAGCGGTGCATCCAATCGGAAACCGGACCCAGAGAAGCGCTGCACTATCTGTGGTTGTCGCTTAGCGAGAAAACGCAATCAATCTGGACGCCTGGAAGACATGACGTCCTTCCTTCGTCGCAATTTTTGCTCGCTGTCCTGCGCCAACTCTCGGAGCAAGGGTGGTTTGTCGCGGAAGGCTTTTCATGCGCAGGCGCGCAAGCAGCGGAAGGAAAGCTGCGAGGCCTGCGGGACGAAGACCCGTCTGCATGTTCACCATTTGGACGAGGACTGGACCAACAACGATCCGAGCAACTTGCAGACCTTGTGCGTGTTCTGTCATCAGTATTGGCACGCCACTCACAGGAGGCTTGGCCTGAAGCCATCGCAGCCGATGCCGAAATTGGTTTTCCACTCGGGACCAACTGCATCAACAGAGTCGGTCGCCTACGAGGATTCGGCAATGCAATCAATGCCGAGCAAGCGGCGCTCTTCGTCGAAGTGATGCAAGAGCTGTATGAAGGAAGTTCACATGTTTCTGACTGATTCTGAAATCGAAAAGCTGACGAAGCGTAAGCGCTCTAAGGCGCAGCAACGCCAACTGAACGCAATGGGTATTCAGCACAAGGTCCGTGCCGACGGCTCGCTGGTGGTGCTGTCCGCGCATGTGGACAAGCTCCTGGGCGGCAACTCGGAGAGCAGTAAGCGTGCGCGTGAGCCGAAGTGGGAGGCACTGGCATATGCCTAAGGCGAGAAGTGCGCAGAATCGTGGCCTGCCAGCGCGCTGGGTGCTGCACCATGGCGCCTACTACTACCATGTTCCTGCTGGGCTTGAAGCACGGTGGGATGGAAAGAAGAAATTCCGTCTCGGCGGCACGCTGCCGGAAGCCTACAGGGCCTGGGCGGCGCGGCTGGAGAAATTGGACGCGGCGGAAACCGTGGCGCAGTTGCTGGACCGATACGCTCTGGAAGTTGTGCCGACCAAGGGGCCGAAACAGCAGCTCGACGACAGTCGATACGTGCGCCGGCTGCGCGGGGTCTTTGGCGAGCTGCTGCTCACTGACATGCGCCCGCAGCTCGTCTATCAGTTCATCGACAAGTCGCCGAAGAAGGTTGCCGCGCGCCGGGCGGTGGCATTGCTGTCGCACGCATTCACAAAAGCCGTGGAGTGGGGGTACATAGACCGACACCCGTTCATCGGGCAGATGCGCCTGGAAGGGCAGAAGGCCCGCGACCGCTATGTGGAGGATTGGGAAATTGTGGAGTGCCTGGCGCTCAAGCGCCAGTCCAATGGCGGCACGTCGGGCGTGCCGATCATCCAGGCCTACATGCGCATCAAGCTGCTGACCGGAATTTCGAAGGGCGACCTGCTGCGCCTGGTCCCATCGGAAGACTTCAAGGAAGACGGCATCCATGTGCAGCGCCGGAAGGTGAAGAAATCGACAGGGAAGCGGACGATTTATGCCTGGACGCCGGATCTTCGCGATGAGGTGTTCCACGCGATGGAAGTGCGGCCGAAAAAGGTCGATCTGTTGTTCTGCACCCGCAACGGGACCAGCTACTACGACGAAGAGAAGGACGACTTCAGTGGTTGGGATTCCATGTGGCAACGTTTCATGACGCGCGTATTGGCGGAAACAAAGGTGAAGCAGTCGTTCACCGATCACGACCTGCGCGCCAAGTGCGCGAGCGACGCCGATAGCCTGGAGCAAGCCCGCGCGTTGCTGGCGCATGCTGACGCCCGGACGACCAGGCGAATTTACCGGCGCAAGCCCGAGCTTGTACAGCCCCTCAAGGCGCGTTTCGAGTAGTGAAAAAAGACAAGAAAAAGCCCGCATGAGCGGGCTTTTTTGTTGGGCAATGGCGTGGCCGGAGGACCATTCTATTACCCAGTGTGGGGACTATTACCCAAAAGGAGGCCAAGCATAAGCCGGAACCCCTTATAAAATGGTGCTGATGGGCGGAATCGAACCGTCGACCTACTGATTACGAATCTGCGGGGAAAATCATAAAAATCAATAGGTTAAGGTTGTTTTTGCTCCGCAATTCAGAGAAATTGGCGGCCGCAACTGCAAACAGGACGCGGCTCGGCTTAATTTTGCGGAGCAGAATTTGGAAGTGGAAGAAGCGAATGCTAAGCTCCAGATCTCGATATGAAGGGGGGATATATGGGGAGTAAAAATTTCGCTGAGGAACTGCGGACGATTGTGGAGGGCTTGAAGGAGAAAGGGCAGGCTGTAATCGACTGCGACGCGTTAATTGCATATCTACGCCAGATCGAAAGCACGCCTGAATCAGAGCCTTCTGCGCTACAAATGGAACAGTTCAAAGCCCAATTACAGGAAAGGGCGGAGCGGGCCAGGCAACAACATGAAGGAACTTTGGAGGCGTTCCGGTCCGTTATTACCTCCGGGCAGGCGGCAATTAAGTCCGCCTTCTTGCTCAATGGTGGCGCTGCTGTCGCAATGTTGGCATTTATCGGCCACATGACCCAGGGAAATAAGCTCGGCATCGATATGCGTACGCTGGCGCTGGCCCTTGCTGTTTTTGCTGGTGGCGTCTTGACTACCGCAGTTCAATCCGGCTTCACATATCTCACGCAATGGTTTTCTATGCTTGGGCGCACCTGGGCGACCAGAGTTGCGTTGGGGTGCAACCTTCTGTCTATTGCGCTGGCGATCTTCAGTTATGGCTTTTTTGTCTGGGGCGTGTGTCGGGCCTATAAAGGTATTTTGACTTTGGGCTAACCTGTATCTTATGACAATAAAAATGGAGGAATCCTTGATGTCTGAACGTTCCGATGCCCTTTTGCTGCCTGCCGATGATGCCCCGTTTAACGCACAATTAAAAAAGAGCGTGCTTTTTTTTGATTCGGTCACTCTCGCAAACGTTGCCGATGCAGCGCTTATAAACCGTAACGACGTTATCGAGAAATTCCCCGAGGCGACGATTAGGTGGGCGGAGCGTAACGCCTTCCCACGAAACGAAGGCTATGTCGATTCGATGCAGAGGATCATCAGTGATACGTCGTCGTTAAGATCGAGAGGGATTCTCAGGCTTACCCCCGAAAAGCCGTTGCCAACTATGGATGCGGGAGTTAATTATTCGCTTTGGCACAGTGCTATTGCAGATCCTATTTTGGTGAACGCCGCAGCACCTGATCGCCATCGTGCTCAGAATCCTCCTGCGGACTATTTTTTCTACATGCGCGGCGGTGTCATGACGATCAACAACCATCGTTCGAAGTACGAAATTGCAGAGACACGCCCTGCATTTGAATTCTCCGACAGTTCTGAGCGATGGTCTATGTATGCTCATCTCCGGCTAGGACGGGCTTTAAAGTTTCTGCGCATATCCCACGCCATGGGCCTCATTCCACTTGCGTTCGATGATCCAAATCAGAAAATATTGGCTGCTACAGGCCAAATAGATGCCTTTGTAGAACAAAGGAATTTCTCTCATTCGGGAGACTTTTCGCCTATTCAATTTGATTTAGAAATATTCGATTCAGCAGAGTTGATTAGCGCTCTTGATGCAATGTCGTGGCAAGACGTGGCAAGCCTAAGAAAAGAAATTCTGCCTGGTATGAACAGGTTGCGAGCTCACATGAGAAAGGTTTCGATACTTCAGAATGGTGACCTCTCTCGGGAGGAAAACAATAAGAGGTTGCGCGAAATGATGCTTGACTTCACAAACGCAAAAGAGAACCTAATTGCGAGTTGGGAAAAGCTGAGAATCGCCGCATTGGCAAAATCTGGAGGCGCCATTGGGGGAGAATATTTGCTGCACGCGAGTGGACTTCTTGGCACGATTACAGGCCTGCCCTGGATCGATCTATTAGGGAAAATTTTTGCTGGAGGTTTAATCGGTGCCGGTGTCCTTCACTCTGAAATTCAGTCGTTAATTCCTGCCCGGCGAAAGGTGATCCAGCACAAACTCTACTTTACTGATCGGCTTCCAGGTGGTGAGCGCCCTTAACCGGGTCGAGCTGAGCAGGAAAATTTGAAGATGGGGTGGCGTGCATGGACGCATTCTTTTTGAAGTGGGGAGCTGTCATATCTCTTTTTCAGCGGGATGTGGCAATCCTTTCGACATGGCCGGCGATGATAAAGTGCTGCGAGTAGCCAACAACTACGGGATGGTCGGGTACGTTTTCAACACCAACAGAGCAGCACCGGTCAGGAAAAGTAATATGGAGGCCAAGCCCAAAAGCCAAGTCGCGACGATGCCGATCCACATGAGACGGGAAAACTTAAAAGTCCCAATTGGTGCGCCAGAATTCACAACCGCGTTAAACCGCTTGCCCATGCCATGCGTAATTTGAAGGCCGTTCACGTAAACAAGCAGCATTGTCATTATCGAAACAACCAGCCCACCAAAGAAATACGGAATCGCCAGCTTTGCCGGCTCAATTAATGCGCTAGCAATGGCCGTCGCTCCAGCAACACCAGCCGCATTGATTGCGACAAAGTGCTTGATGAGTTCGAAGCCGGCATCCATCGTGCGGTTAAAAATTACGTCCACCAGTTTCTGTCCGTGAGCCTTGAACTGCGCTTGTGCCTCTGGGGAAAATGTTGAAAGGGGGCGACTCCGTGGATCTCCACCTTCAATGCCTCCCGCTGCCCCTGACTCATCGGTCATAGCCTTTTCCCCCTCTATGGATAGCAAGAAGCTCATCTTATTAAAAAACGTCTCCTGAGTGCGTCAAAATGCGTCAGATTTGATATTCGTCGGGCGGGCCGCTGGGCCAGAATGGGCGGGCTTCGGCACCTGACGCAACTTTGAGTCAAAACCGACCTATTTAGCGGGCAGGCGCGGGGTGGGGGCAACCGCGCGCGCCGGCTCGAAATTCAATTAAAAATATCCTTAATGCAACTTTTTCGCGTGAAATATTTCATATTTGAAATATTTTTTAAGTAGTGGAGGATGGGCCGTGCGTGGGCATGCGGGGGGAGAGAGGCGCAGGAAGGCTACATCGGCGGCTTGGACGGCTGGCGGGGCCGTGCGCATGTATTGAGTGGTTCGGATGAGCTTAGCGCCGCTACTACGCATCACCTAAGTCCAGCGTACGCAGGAAAACAATTGCCTCTTGCCCGACCACTATATTTCAACAATAATTGAAATATTGAATTATTGAGATCGCGTGTATGGAAACCAAAGCTATCATCATCGCCCTGGCCGCACTGGCGCAGGAGTCTCGTCTATCCATCTTCCGACACCTGGTGCAGATCGGCCCGGAGGGCGCTGCCGCGAGCAAGATCGGCGAAGCGCTCGATATTGCGCCGTCATCGCTCTCATTTCACATGAAAGAGTTAGCTCACGCTGACCTGGTGACCTCTCGCCACGAAGGCAGATACGTCATCTATTCGGCCAACTTCACCGCCATGAACGATGTCATCGGATTCCTCACCGAGAACTGCTGCGGTGGGAATGTATGTTCACCGGTGAGTGTCTGCTGCTCTCCAACGGAAGCAACGACCTGACAGGACCGTATCGTGCTCGCTGCCTTCATCATCTTCCTGTTGACGCTGATCTTTGTCATCTGGCAGCCCAAAGGACTGGGCATCGGCTGGAGCGCCTGCGCCGGCGCCGCCGTGGCGCTGGCCAGCGGTGTCATCCACTGGACCGACATTCCTTTGGTATGGCATATCGTCTGGAATGCAACGGCCACCTTCATTGCCATCATCATCATCAGCCTGTTGCTGGACAAGGCCGGTTTCTTCGAATGGGCGGCGCTGCATGTCGCCCGTTGGGGCGGTGGCCGGGGGCGGCTGCTATTCGTGCTGTTGGTGCTGCTGGGCGCCGCCGTCTCGGGGATATTCGCCAATGACGGTGCCGCCCTGATCCTGACGCCCATCGTCATTGCCATGCTGCAGGCGCTGCGTTTCTCGCCACAAGCGACCCTGGCCTTCGTCATGGCGGCTGGATTCATTGCGGACACCGCCAGCTTGCCGCTGGTGGTCTCGAACCTGGTCAACATCGTCTCGGCGGATTATTTCAAACTGGGCTTTACCGGCTATGCCAGCGTCATGATCCCGGTCAATCTGGCATCGGTGAGCATGAGCTTGTTGGTGCTCTATGCCTTTTTCCGCAAAGATATTCCAGCGAAGTACGACTTCGCCCAGCTGGCTACACCCGCGACAGCGATACGGGATCGGGCAAGCTTTGTAGCGGGGTGGTGGGTGCTGGCTCTGCTACTTCTGGGTTTCTTCTGGCTGGAAGGGCTGGGCGTGCCGATCAGCGCTGTGGCCGCCGTTGGCGCAGCTATCTTGCTGACGGTCG
This sequence comes from Herbaspirillum camelliae, assembly GCF_001929405.1. Taxonomy (NCBI): domain Bacteria; kingdom Pseudomonadati; phylum Pseudomonadota; class Betaproteobacteria; order Burkholderiales; family Oxalobacteraceae; genus Herbaspirillum; species Herbaspirillum camelliae. Next base: position 5,597,146 of record NZ_KV880769.1, on the reverse strand, counting down.
CCGTCCGTGGTCGCGTCATCCCGACCCGGGAAGTCATCGCCGGCGCGCCGTGGCAGATCGTGTTCTTCTCCCTCGGCATGTACCTGGTGGTCTATGGTCTGCGCAACGCTGGCCTGACCGATATCCTGACTCGGACCCTGGACGGCCTGGCCGCGCACGGGGTGTGGGCCGCTGCCCTGGGTACGGGCGTATTGACGGCGATCCTGTCCTCGATCATGAATAACATGCCGACGGTCCTGGTGGGCGCGCTTGCCATCGATGCCACAACCGCGCACGGCATAGTACGGGAAGCCATGCTCTACGCGAACGTCATCGGCTGCGACCTGGGGCCCAAAATCACGCCAATCGGCAGCCTGGCGACCCTGCTGTGGCTGCATGTGCTGGACAAGAAGCAGATTCACATCTCTTGGGGCTACTACTTCCGTGTCGGCGCGATGCTCACGCTGCCGGTGCTGGTGGTCACCCTCGCAGCCCTGGCCATCCGGCTTCAATAACACCTTCACCGACGAGCAATGCCATGACCAAGATCTATCACAACCCCGCCTGCGGAACTTCACGCAATACACTCGCCTTGATCCGCAACAGCGGTGAAGAGCCCACGGTCATCGAGTATCTGCAACAGCCGCCCAGCCGGGAGGAACTGACCAAGATGATCCAGGACAGCGGTTTGAGCGTGCGCGAGGCGATCCGCCAGAAGGGTACGCCCTATGCCGAACTCGGTCTCGACAATGCCACGCTCAGCGACGACCAATTGCTCGACGCCATGATGGCGCACCCCATCCTCATCAACCGCCCCTTTGTCGTGACTGCCAAGGGCACACGTCTGTGCCGTCCGTCCGAACGGGTGCTGGACATCCTGGAGCAGCCCCAGCAAGGAGCTTTCATCAAGGAAGACGGCGAGGTCGTGATTAATGCGGAGGACCATCGCGTCCCACCAAGTCATTGAATGCCCAACGTCGATTTGGCACTGTACCAGGTGCCTACGACTGCCGACTTCGACACACCGGCCACGGTTTCTCCTGCCCTATTCGAGAAAGCTTTTCTGCCTGCTCCTGCATCGATTGAGCTGCAGTTCGGGCGCCCGGCAACATTGGTCTAGCGGTTGACCTAAATACCTCGCGCCGAAATGTTGCCACTCTGCAAGTGGTTTGATATTAATTCTGCAGGCTGCAGAACGTGGGTCAAGTCATCATATTTTATATATTTAGGCATGAAATTAAAATAAAAGTATAAAATTTGAAACATATATAAAATAAGAAGGTGCTTGAGATGGCATTGGGATCTTGGAGTTTCAGTTCTATTTCCCATTGGTATCATTATCTTCTACTTCACCTAGTCGGCGTCATTGAATGCAAATGTCAGGTTTCTAGGGTGACCATTATCCGAAGCTAAGACATTGACGTTATGGCCCGTACTACTCCATGTGGAGTTGCCGATAACGAGTCTCCAACACGAAAGTGAAACTTGAACGAATATGCGATGTGCTTAAGTCAAGCTCGACCGCAACAAGAGTATGAGGCAAGTAAGCACAGCATGATTGAGTAGAGGCCTAGGTCTGCATACCGACGATTGCGCGGTGCTCGCACATGCAGAAGTGTTTTTGATGCCCAAGTATTAAATGTGCTTGAAAGCAACGAGAAACCGATGTGTGCACATAAAGCACATGTATTTTAAAGACTATTTTCTGGCTAAAAAAAGAGGAGCTTCTGCGTGAAAATTGGCGATCTAAAAATTGGTGTGCGACTATCAGTTGCCTTTGGATTCCTTATAGCTCTACTTATGGGTGTGATAGCTATAGCCCTGACGAATATGGGCTACATGAATAACGCCACCAATGATATTACGGCGAACTGGATGCCTAGTATTGAGCAAACTAATAACATGAATGCTCGTGCTGGAGACCTACGCATTCTTGAGTTTCAGCACGTGCTGTAATGACCCAGCGAAACCTGCTCAAGTTATGCGGCTAAAGCAAACGCCTCAGCCGGTGTCTTCATGCCCAGCGCCTGATGCGGCCGGCGGTGGTTATAGAAGCCGATCCAGTCACCAATGATGCGACTGGCGTGCTGCAATGTTTCGAAGCGATGTCGATGAGCGCATTGCTCCTTTAGGGTTCTGATGACGCGTTCGACCATGCCATTCTGCTGTGGGCAATGCGGCGTGATGAACTCTTGCTGAAGCCCGTAACTGCGGACCAACGCGGTGTAACTACGGCTGGTGAACACCAAGCCGTTATCTGAGCGCAGCAAGAACGGCGCCGTCACGCGACCCAGTGAGCCATAACGCGCGATCAGCGCTTGCTCCAAGGCCGACTCTGCCGTCTTCGACTTGCCCGAACGCGACAGATGCCAGCCCAGTAATTCCCGCGTGTGGCAATCAATCACCAAGGCTAGCACCGCCCAGCCATCTCGCCCTGTCCAGATCCGACACAGATCGGTTGCCCAGCGCTGGTCTGGTCCTGTGGCTACCGACGGCAAGGCCTTCACCCTGGGCCGGAAACCAATAGGACGCTTCTTGACCTGCCAACCTTTGATCTGGAAGATCCTCTGCACCGTGTTCTTATTGAACCCGAGCAGGCCAGCCACCGTGCGATAGCCGAAGGACGGCTCTTCCAGGATCATCTTGCGAATGGGTTCGGCAAAGCGCTCCTGCACCTTGGGCTCAGCCTTCACCGGCTTGTAGTAAGCGCTGCGCCTGGCAATCCCAAACCACGCGCATATCTTGCTGACAGCCACATCGAAACCGTCTTGTTTGAGTCCCTGGCGGATGGTCTCGATTACTTGTCTTCCTCGCCCAACAGGGACGCCAATTTTTTTCTGGCGCGCAGCTCCAGCATGGCTTCTCCGTAGGCTTCCTGCAGCTCCTTGAGTTGCCGCTCGTACTGTTCTCTCACATCCAGCGGCTTGGCGCGCAGGGCGTTCTCCATCCCTTTGCGGCCTTCATCGACCCATTCTTCGATCTCGGATGGCGGGATATCAAACGACCGGCTAGCCTCGGCTACCGTCGTCTTTCCCTGGATGATTTCCATCACCAGCGCCGCTTTGCGCTTGGCTGTCCAACGTTTGAATTCTTCTTCCATGACCTTGCTCATTTTGATTCCCTTTTAGGATTATCTACTGAGCAGGTTTTTAGTGGGTCATTACAGTGCTGCACACCGATGGAAGAGAAATGGGAGCCATTGAGAAGGATATGGAGACTGCGCTTAAAGCTTTTGAGAAAGCCCACCAGATTTATATTCCTCTAATTAGTAGTCCAGATGAAAAAGCGATTTATGAAGCAATGGTTGCAGAGTGGAAGCAGTTTCTCCAACTGCATGAACAAGTGCTAGCCTACTCGCGCAAAAATGAAACCGATAGTGCCAAAGCCATACTTGAAGGAGATTCAAAAAACTTCTACGACAGTGCGACAGACAAGATTCAAAAGTTGGTAGATATGAACCAGAAGGGTGGCTACGACTCGGCTGCCGCATCAACTAAAACGTTTACTGACGCACGGTTGATTATGATCATCAGCGGACTTGTTTCTGTGCTCTTAGCTGTGATAGCTGCTTGGGTTTTGATTCGATCAATCACCGCACCTTTGAAAGAGGCTCTTGCTGTAGCAGATGCAGTGGCCGCCGGCAACTTGAAAGAGCTCATCGTAGTGCGTAGCAAAGATGAAACAGGTTCGCTCTTGGCTGCATTGCAGCGTATGCAAACCAGTTTGGCTTCGTCTGTGAAGAGCGTCAGACTGAGTGCGGATTCTGTAGCTAACGCCAGCGCAGAGATTGCCCGCGGTAATCAGGACCTATCAGCCCGAACCGAAAGCCAGGCGAGCGCCCTGGAAGAAACCGCTGCATCAATGGATCAGTTGAATTCACAGGTTAAGCACAATGCGGAGAACGCAAGGCGGGCCAACCAGTTCGCTGAAAGTGCATCGAGTGTGGCGGCGCGCGGTGGCCAAGTGGTTGGCCGTGTAGTAGAGACAATGAAAGAAATCAACGACTCCTCACGCAAAATCAGCGACATTATTAGCGTGATTGATGGAATTGCCTTTCAAACCAACATTCTGGCCCTCAATGCCGCGGTCGAAGCTGCCCGTGCGGGTGAGCAGGGCCGGGGCTTCGCTGTGGTTGCCGGTGAAGTGCGTTCGCTGGCAGGGCGAAGTGCGGAGGCTGCCAAAGAAATCAAGATACTCATCAATGCAAGTGTTGAACGTGTGGAACAGGGCACAACGCTGGTGGACGAAGCGGGAGCCACGATGACTGAAGTTGTCCACTCCATTCGCAAGGTCAGTGATCTGATGGGTGAAATCAGCTCTGCCAGCAATGAGCAAGCAGCCGGTGTGGCTCAGGTCGGCGAAGCAGTGGCTCAAATGGATCAGGCAACACAAGAAAATGCTGCGTTGGTGGAAGAAATAGCTGCTGCGGCGCTAAGCCTCAAGGGGCAAGCGGTTGATCTGGTCACAACCGTCTCGATATTCAAACTGGATACTGACCATGTAGTAGCTCGTTCTGACAGGAAATCAAGCGTCTCTGAGCTCGACCGCTTCAGAGGCAATAAGTGGAGTGCAACACCAGCCCCAAGCGCATCATTCAAGGATACGTCCGCAAAAGAACCAACGCTCATTACGGTTACAGGCGTTGGTAAGCAGATAGTTTCGCCAAACCAAACTCCATCCCGATTATCAGCGCGCAAAGAGGACGATTGGGAAACATTTTGAAGAAAGGTCGTTGCGTGACCGGCCAGAAACAACTGGCCTAGACTTAAAGTTAGTCTAGGCGGCAGGCTGCGGTGGTGCTGGGTTCTTGTCGGTACTGTAGCCTATCGGTTTCGCCACCTCCGATAGCTCTGACAATTCCAGTTACGTGCAGGCACTGGCCAGCACCATCCAGGATGGTGGCAAGGTTAGCTTGTCTAGTACCGCAAGTGACATCCGGGCCAGAGGGGCACAGATTGCCGCTGGTCACACGTTGACCTTGAATTCGGACACGCCCCCTCTTGAAAAGGCGATATACGCCAGACAGTATTCCGCCAGCCCTCGCGCGGAAGCCAGCCTGCCATTTTTTGTCGGGAACTGCCGGGTAACTCAATAGAGATAATTGCGCACGGAGGTGTAATAACCTGCATCCATTTTTTGTGCGGCAGCAGCGTCGGCTCCGGTGAGCGCTGCCTTCATTTGACCGGGTGATGGTACGCTGCGTGGATCAAGTCTTGAGGCATCGCCCCATAAGTTGGCACGATTGATTGCCTTGCCGCAGTGAAAAAGTACTTCGTCAATTCTCACCACAATGGCGCATTTAGGTAGGCGTGTACCTTCTGTCAGACGTTCCAGCAATGCAGCCTCGCGTGAAATGGCCGCGTGTCCGTTGATGCGCATGAAGATCTCCAGTCCGGGAAAAAGAAATAGCATTCCGACGCGGTCGTCCTCTGTCACATTGCGTAATGAAGCAATGCGGTTGTTGCCCGGCCAGTCGGCAAACGCAATGTGTTTGTCGTCCAGCGCCTGGACGAATCCTGCCGGTCCTCCGCGTGGTGACGCGTCAAGTCCTTCGGCGCCGCCTGTCGCCAAACAGAAAAACGTGGCAACTTGCAGGTAGGCATGGTGGAATGGCACCAGATGAGGCAAGACGCTCTTGACGATCATCTCTGATGGCGGTTCATACATCTCATTGAGATCAGTGGCGCAAAATGGCGAGCTGCTCATGTTCATCTTCCTTGAATGGGATGCAGCCAAGCATACGCATCGCCATATGGCAGTGATAGACTATTGCGGACATTCAATAACGCAACGACGCCATGCTTTCTCAGAAACGATTACAGCAAAAAATGGCGTACACCCGAGTCTTGGGTGAGCAAGATCAGCATCCGCCCTTGATTGCACTCGCTGGCAGACAAGACACCCCCCGCGAATCGGCGCCGCACCATCACGCTACGGGCCAACTCCTTGGCTTGTTTTCAGGTGTGATGAGCGTGCGTACTGAACTAGGAGTGTTGGTGCTGCCCAACAGCCGCGCCGTGTGGATTCCTCCTTCTCATATTCATTCGGCACAATCGCATGGCCCCTTTGACGGCTGGGCCGTCTATGTATCACCGCAAGCCTGCGCCACCCTGCCCGAGCAGCCACGCGTCTTTGAGGTCAGCGGGTTGTTGCGTGAATCCGTATTGCGGGCCGCGCAATGGGATGTGGGTCCACTTCAAGCCAGCCAGCAGCATCTGATCGATGTGATTCTCGATGAGATCAGGGAGAGTCGTGAGGACAGTTTCACATTGCCGATGCTCCGCGATCCCAGGCTGGTGCGCATCGCCAATGCATTGATTGATGACCCTGCCGATTCCCGTACGTTGAATCAGTGGGCCGAGTGGGCGCACGTCACCCCGCGCACCTTGAGTCGTCGCTTTGTCGTTGAAACGGGACTGACGTTCACGATCTGGCGCCAACGGGCCCGAATGTTCCGGGCATTGGAATTGCTGGCGGCAGGCGCAGCCGTGACCCATATTGCCTTAGAGCTTGGCTACGACAGCGCTAGTGCATTCATTGCATTGTTTCGCAGGACGTTCGGCACCACGCCAGGTCGCTATTTGACTACGAATCTCCCGCAGTTGTAAAAATCCAGGTTCGCACTAATACAGCATTCGCCGATAGCGAGACGCTTTTTCGGCCACAGTGATCAACAACGCGTCGTCGTTGGCCAGGCAAGCTCCCCCAAGTTGTTAGTTGGGAAATTGTTAGGTTTTATATTTAATACTTTTGCGCAGTTGATTGTTTTTTATTCCCCGATGACTTTTATATTTAACAGATATTGACTTTTTATTTCTTTGGTGTAACTTCCCCATGAGGGTGTAACAGAGCAACGAAGTTGGCCATATCGCCGCTGATCGAGCGCAACCTGTTACGTTCCTGTTCAATGAGATTGTAATTTTAGGTAAAATTGCTGCGCGGCACAATTTCTGTGCGGAAATTTTGCCGCAGCCAGGCAGCGGTACCGTCAAACGACGCCCCGCACCCACTTCAGTTTCACCACAACAAAAAGACAACAATGAGCCAGGATCCTCAGGGGAGCCTGCGCAGGCACGTGCGCCTGCGTGGGAAGGGCAGCTTTTTGCCCATCGTTTTGTGTCTGTGCCAGGCGGGCGTGATGTCCAGCGCCTGGGCGCAGGCCGATCTGTCGACGCAGCAATTCCAGCGCCAGCAAGAGCGCGAGCGCGAATTGCGCCGGCAGCAGGAGCGCGCTCCCGACGTGCGCCTGCCGGCGCAACCCGGTGCGGCCGCTGAGGCCGTCCCCGCCCAGGAATCGCCTTGCTTTGCGGTGCATCGCGTCGTGCTGGATGGGGCCGGCAGCGCGCGCTTCGACTGGCTGCTCGATCTGCCGGAAGCCAATCCCGGCGGGCGCTGCCTGGGCGTGCAGGGGATCAACGCCGTGATGTCGGCCTTGCAAAACGCCATCGTCGCCCGCGGCTACGTCACCACACGCATATTGGCCCAGCCGCAGGATATCGCCAGCGGCGAGCTGCGGCTGACCATCGTGCCGGGGAAGATCCGCGCGATCCGCTTTGCCGACAATGCCGATCCACGCGCCACCCAGTGGAATGCACTACCGGCGTCGCCCGGCGATCTCCTCAATCTGCGCGATATCGAGCAAGGACTGGAAAACCTCAAGCGCGTCCCCACCGCCGAGGCCGATATCCAGATCGCCCCCAGCGAAGGCAAGGATGCGGCCCCCGGCGACAGCGACCTGGTCATCAGCTACCAGCAGGGCATCCCCATTCGCCTGACCCTGTCGGTGGACGATAGCGGCACCAAGGCCACCGGCAAATACCAGGGCAGCGCCACCGTCTCGCTGGACAACTGGCTCACCCTCAACGATCTCTTCTACATCAGCTTCAGCCACGATCTGGGCGGCGGCGACCCCGGCGCGCGCGGCAGCCAGAGCCAGGTGGTGCATTACTCGCTGCCGCTGGGTTACTGGGCGCTGGCCTTCACCAACAGCAGCAATCGCTATCACCAGGCCGTGGCCGGCATCAACCAGACCTATCTCTACAGCGGCCAGAGCGAGACCAACGAATTGAAACTGAGCCGCCTGGTCTACCGCGACGCCGTGCGCAAGACCACGCTCTCGTTCAAGGGCTTCGTGCGCTCTTCCAGCAACTATGTCGATGACACCGAAGTGCAGGTGCAGCGCCGTCGAGTGGCCGGTTGGGAGATGGGGCTGGCGCATCGCGAATTCATCGGCGAGGGAACCCTGGATCTGGCCCTGGCCTACAAACGCGGCACCGGCGCCTTCGACGCCATGGCTGCGCCCGAGGAAGCCTTTGGCGAAGGCACTTCGCGCTTCCGTCTCATGACCGCCGACCTCAACCTGAACGCTCCCTTTGCCTTGCCCATGCCCTGGGGCCAACAGGCCATGCGCTACACCCTGGGCGCGCGTGCCCAATGGAACCGCACGCCCCTGACCCCGCAAGACAAGTTTTCGCTCGGCGGGCGCTACAGCGTGCGCGGCTTCGACGGCGAGAGCAACCTGCTGGCCGAGCGCGGCTGGTATGTGCGCAATGAACTGGCCGCCGCCCTGGGCGCGAGCAAGCAAGAGATCTATGCCGGCCTGGACTATGGCGAAGTCGGCGGTCCCTCCACGGAGCTGCTGGTCGGACGCCGCCTGGCCGGCGCAGTACTGGGCCTGCGCGGTGCGCTGGGCCGCACCAATTATGAAGTCTTCGCCGGTGTACCGATTTCCCAGCCAGACCGATTCAAGACCTCCCCCCTCACCGCCGGCATGAGTCTGATGTGGTCTTTCTGACCGGCCAGCCTACGCGCCTGAACGACAACAAGAAAGCAACATCATGAACCAGCTTTGCTATCGCATCATCTTCAACAAGACCCGTGGCCTGTTGATGGCCGTGGCCGAAACCACCCGCGCCTGCGCCGGCAAGCGCGCCGTGGGCAGCCGCCCAGGCGTGGCCCTCGGCGGCCTGCCCATGGCGCGCCTGAGCTGGATCGGACTGGCCGTGCTGCTGGCCACAGGCGCGCTCGTGACGACGATGCCGCGCGCCTATGCCCAGATCATCGCCGACCCCAACGCGCCGCGGGCGCAACAGCCGGTGGTGGTCAATACCGCCAATGGCATTCCTCAGGTCAACATCCAGACGCCGAGTGCAGCCGGCGTTTCGCGCAATACCTATAGCCAGTTCGACGTCAACCGCGCCGGCGCGATCCTCAACAATTCCCGCAGCGACGTGCAGACCCAGTTGGGTGGATGGGTCCAGCGCAACCCCAACCTCGCCAATGGCACGGCGCGGGTGATCCTCAACGAAGTCAATTCGAGCAATCCCAGCATGTTGCGCGGCTTCGTGGAAGTGGCAGGCGACCGCGCCCAGGTGATCATCGCCAATCCCTCGGGCGTGACCTGCGACGGCTGCGGTTTCATCAACGCCAGCCGCAGCACCCTCACCACCGGCACGCCCATCATCAACAATGGCAGCCTGGATGGTTATCTGGTGCGCGGTGGCGTGGTGAGCATCGAGGGCAATGGCCTCAATGACAGCCAGTCCAGTTTCACCGACCTCATCGCCCGCGCCGCCAAGATCAATGCCGGCATCTGGAGCAAGGAGCTGAAAGTCACCGTCGGCGCCAACCAAGTCAATGCCGACAACACCACAGTGACCGCCGTGAGCGCGGACCCCGCCAAGCCGCAATTCGGCATCGACGTCGCGCAACTGGGCGGGATGTACGCCAACAAGATCGTGCTGGTCGGCACCGAGGCCGGGGTCGGCGTGCGCAATGCCGGCGCCATTGGCGCCGCCGCTGGCGAGCTCACGCTGACAGCGGCGGGGCGTATCGAGAACAGCGGCTCCCTGGCCGCCACGGCGTCCTTGGGCGTCCGTGCAACGGGGCAGGGTGGCGATATCGTCAACAGCGGCAGCGTTGCGTCCTCGGCCGCCGCGGTCAAGCTCCAGGCAGATGGGGGCATCAACAACAGCAATACGATCAGCGCGCAGAGCGGGGTAACGCTCACCGCTGCCAGCTTGCAGAACAGCGGCACCATCGACGCGGCTACCGGCAATGTCGAGGTGGATACGCAGGGTTCGGTCAACAACAGCGGCAAGGTGCAGGCGGCGGGCGATATCTCGATCAGCGCAACCCAGCCTCAGGGCAACGCCGCCGCAGACATCAGCAATACCGGCAACATCGAGGCCGCTGGCCAGCTGGGTCTGACAGCCGATGGCATGTTGAGCAACGATGGCAGCATCACCGCGCAGTCCATCCGCGCCGGGGTACAAGGCTTGCGCAACAACGGCAGCATCGGCACGCGCAGCAACGCCGCCTTTACGCTGCAACAAGGATTGGTCCAGGGCGCCAACGGACGGCTCAGCGCAGTGAGTGACCTCAATCTCAACATGCAGGGCGACTACGACAACGCAGGTCGCGTGCAAGCCAATACCCTCACGCTGAACGCCGCCAATATCGGCAATCGCAGCGGCGCAGCATTGCAGGCGGCAGACATCACGCTCACCGCACTCAATCGCCTCGACAACGCCGGCGAGATCAGTGCGAACCGGCAACTCAACATCACCGCCGACAGCATCCTCAACAGCGCGACCATCCTTGGCAAGGATCTCGTGGTCAACGCCAGGACACTGGAAAACACCGGCGCCAACGCCCTGCTGGGAGCGGGCAACGGCATGTCGCTCTGGCTGACCGAGATGCTGGCCAACCGGGGTAAGGCCATCATCTACAGCAGCGCCGACATGGCCATCGCCGCCAATGGCGTGCGGGACGCCAATGGGCTGGTCAATAACACGGCGCAGATCGTCAACGAAGATTCGGTGGTCGAAGCGGGCGGCAATCTCGACATCGCGGCCACCAACATCATCAACCGCCGCAGCAATGTGTCAGTCAGTGGCGTGACGACAGTGGATGAGCGCCATACCTTGACGATTCCGTCGTGGTGGCATGCCGGGCCGAATCCTCCCTATTACGATCCCAACTCGTCAAACTACAGCGCTTACGAGTTCCATTACGTCAATCCCGCTGACGTCCTGGAAAACGGCACTTTCATCACGCCAGACGGTTACGTCATCGGTCGCGCTGTTATTCGCACCCATGCCAACGACACCATCCTGATGCGTGATACCGGGTCGGGCTGGGGCATCTTTGGCAGTCTTCGCCGACTGACAGCAACTGAAGGGACGCGCGTACTCTATTATTTGTCCCAGTCGAACGGCGTGAACAATCCCGATCAGGTACCTGGCGGCGACGATCTGCTCAGCACCAGCAATAATGTGCAATGGGTCTCATTGCCGACATATTCCAACCAATATGGCTCTTGCATTAGCGACTGCGTCAAGTTCCTGGTCCAATACACCTATACCGATCCTAATTCCACTCTGCTGAAACGCAACCAGAATGTCCTGGCTCCGGAACTGGACGCCTACGAACGCGTACGCTACGCCCACCACGTCGCCGTGGAAGACCAGCTCGCCCCCGGTGCGGGCGTGGCCGCAGAAATCCGCGCCGGCGGCAATGCCCGCATCAACCTGAGCCAGTCGCTGCAGAACCAGTTCAGCAATATCGTCGTCACCGGCGCGCTCACCCTGGGCGGCGCCGGGGCCGACATCACCAATACCGGCCAGACCTTGTACCGTCGTCACACCTTCGATGGGACTTACGTCACCACTGGCGGACTGACGGTTGGCTTTTCCAATCCCAGCATTTCCGAAGTGATCGGCACCACCCAAGGCGCCATCGTCGGCAAGCAAGGCGTCACCATCACCGCGCGCAATTTCAGCAATGCCGATATCGCCGCCGGCAGCGCCGCCAACATCCGTAGCGACGTCATCCTCACCACCGGCAGCGGCCAGTCAGTAGGCAGCGCGCTCAATGACGCCAGCGCGCGGCCTGGCGCAACGGCCCCCGACGCGCCTGTTCCGGTCCGACCCAACCCCATGTTCGTCCCCGCCACCAGCGGCAACTACCTGCTGGAGACACGCACGCAGTTCACCGACCGCCGCACCTGGCTCAGTAGCGACTACCTGCTCACCGCGCTCAATGTCGATCCCTCCACCACCCAGAAACGCCTGGGCGACGGCTTCTACGAGCAGCGCATGGTGCGCGAGCAGATGGCGCAACTGACGGGACGGCCCAGTGGCAGTTTTAACGACGACTCCCAATACCAGAAGCTGCTGAGCAATGCCGTGAGCGTGGCGCAAAGCTGGAACCTGCGTCCGGGCGTCGCCTTGACACCGGACCAGGTCAGTCACCTGACCAGCGACATTGTCTGGCTGGAAACGCAGAAGGTCGTCCTGCCCGATGGACGCACCGAAGAGGTCCTGGTGCCCAAGCTCTATCTCGCCCATGTTGACAAGGACGCCCTCAAGAACAGCGGCGCCCTGGTCAGCGGCGACAACATCACCATCCAGGCCGAGAACATCAGCAACAAGGGCGGCTTCATCGATGGCCGCGCCAGCGGCACAGGCCGCACCGTACTGGTGGCGTCCAACGATATCGCCAATTTGGGTGGCGGCATCAGTGGTGATGAGGTCGTGATCAGCGCCGGCCGGAACGTGCGCAACGAAACGCTCACCACCACCGAGAGCTATAACAACGGCCAGACCAGCGGCAGCTATACCTCCCTGTCGAACCAGGGCAGCATTGCCGCCGGCAAGAACCTGACCATCACCGCCGGCGCAGACATCACCAACCTCGGTGCCACGCTGTCCAGTGGCCGTTCTGGAGATGCCGCCACCGGCAAGCTCGCCATGAGCGCGGGCCGCGATATCAATCTCGGCACTGTCAAGACTGGCAGCACCTACGACGCCAACTTCAGCGGCTACCTTGGTCGCGCACAGAGTGTTACCAGCGTGGGATCGACCGTTAACGCGGGCGGCGACCTGACCATGGTGGCGCAGCGCGACCTGAGCTTGACTGCCGCGCAGGTGGCCATCGGTACCAATGGCAGCGGCAACGGCTCGCTGATGGCAGGGCGCGCCGTGAGCATCGGCGCAGCGCTGGACAAGGCCGAGTCCGAGATCAGCCACACGGCCTCCAAGTCCTACACCCAGGCGAATGACGAAAGCGTCACGGTGAGAGGCAGCAACATCAACGCCAGCGGTGGCGTGAGCATCAAGGCCGGCCTGACGGAGAAAGCTGACGTCAAGGTAGCCGCCAGCAACATCACCGCCGGCAAGGCGCTGGAGGTAGCGGCCAGCGGCGACATCAACGTCGTCTCCGAAGAGTCCTACCAAAGTCACAGCGAATACGCGAAAAGCACCTCACGCGGCCTGGCCTCCAGCACCACGCGCACCAGCTATGGCAAGCGCGCCTACACCACCGCCGTCGGTAGCACCCTGAGCGGAGACACGACAGTGCTGCAAGCGGGCAAGGACATGAGCATTGTCGGCAGCAACGTCGTATCGAGCGCCGGGACTTCATTGGCGGCAGGCAACAACATCACGGTTGCCTCCGCCAGTGACAAGTTCGAATCCGCCGAGGGCAGCAACAAGAAGAGCAGCGGTCTGTTGAGCGGAGGGGGATTGGGTTTCACCATCGGCACGCGCGAGCTGGATAACAAGAACACCAACGTCAGGACCACCGCCGTATCGTCCAATGTGGGCAGCATTGATGGCAATGTCTCGATCAAGGCGGGCAATGCCTATGCGCAGAGCGGCAGCAATGTGCTTGCGCCGAAGGGCGATATTGATGTGGTGGCCAAGCAGATCAGTATTCTGGCAGCGGCTGAGAGCGAGCGCAGCACGCAGGATATGGTCTTCAAGCAAAGCGGCCTGACGATACAGATCACCAGCCCGGTGTTGTCAGCGATTCAGACGGCGCAGCAGATGGCGCAGGCAGCAAAGAGCACCTCGGGCGGACGGATGCAATTGCTGGCAGCGGCCAATATCGGCTTTGCGGGCAAGAATGCAGTGGATGCTGTCCGGACCGGGCAAGGCTTTGCGGTCGATGGCAAAGACAATCCGCAAGTCCGCACCAATGCCCTCGACGAGAAAGGCAATGTCAAGCTCGGCGCCGACGGTAATCCCGAGACCCGCGACGCCACGGCAGCCGACAAGGCCGGCGGCATCAACCTCGCCATCAGCGTAGGTGGGAGCAAGAGCGAGAACCACACCCAGGCCAGCGCCAGCACCGCACGCGGCTCCACGCTCAATGCGGGCGGCAACATCAGCCTGGCAGCGCAGGGTGGCGGCGCCGACAGCAATCTCATCGTGCAGGGCAGCGACATCCGCTCCGGCGCCAACACGCTCCTGAAAGCGGACAACGAAGTGCGCCTGCTGGCAGCACAAAGCACGACCGAACAGAACAGCAGCAACAAGGCGATGTCGGGATCGGTGGGGATCTCGATTGGCACCGATGGCTTTCTTGTGAATGCAGGCTTGTCGGGGAGTCGGGGCCGTGGCGACGGAAGTGATGTTGCCCAGGTCAATACGCATGTTGATGCGGGCAACAAGCTTACTATCGCATCAGGTACGGATACCACGATCAAGGGAGCGGTGGCCAGCGGCAAGCAGGTGGTGATCGACGTCGGCACCAGCGGCAGCGGTAATCTCAATATCGAAAGCCTGCAGGACACGAGTACCTACAAGAGCCGCCAGCAAAGCGCAGGGGTGAGCGTATCGGTGGGGATGGGGCGGATGAGCGGCAGCCTCAACCTGGCGCGCAGCAGTGTGGATGGGAATTACGCCAGTGTGAATGAGCAATCTGGGGTCAAGGCTGGGGATGATGGATTCCAGATCAATGTGGCGGGCAATACGGACCTGAAGGGGGCGAAGATTGCCAGCACGGATAAGGCCGCTGCCGATGGGAAGAATAGCCTGACGACTGAGACGCTGACGCAATCGGATATCAAGAACCGGAGTGACTTCAAGGCTGAGAGCCAGAGCGTGGGGATCGGTACGAATCTGATGGGTACCGCGTTGGGACTTGCTGGCAGCGCGCTTGGGAGGGGGAATGTCAGCGGTAGTGATAGCAGCACGACCCGGAGCGGGATCAGTCAGGCTGATATCAAGATCACTGATGATGCTGCCCAGCAGGCCAAGACGGGGAAGACGGCTGAACAGACCATTGCGAGCATTAATGGTGATGTGAGCAGTGAGCGTGATACCAGCGGAAAAATTGCTAAGACGTGGAATGGTCAGGCCTTGCAAGCGGATGTTGAGGCGCGGGCGCAGATCATGGAGATGTTTGGGAAGAATGCGGCCAGGGAGATTGGCAACTATGCGACCAAGCAGGTTAATGAGCTTGACGACAAGATATCTGTAGCAAAAACCGACGAAGAGAAGGCCGCGCTGGCGGAGGAACGAACGAAGTGGGTAGAAGGAGGTCTTTATCGGGGCGCATTGCACGCAGCAGCGGGTCTCTTGTCCGGTGGGATTGAGGGTGCGATGGGAGCAGCGGCATCGTCGGTGGCAATGCCCCAATTGGTCAACCTGATCAATGGTACGAGCCTGCCGCTTGCTATTCGTCAAACGCTGGCCCAGGCGACTGCCGCAGCGCTTGGTGGAGTTGTAGGCGGTAATGCGGGATTGATCGCGGGGCTTAATGTCGAAGCCAATAACAGACAGTTGCATCAAACTGAATCAGAGAAGCTAACCGGATTGAAACAAGGAAAGTCGCCGGAAGAACAGCAGCGCCTGAATGCAGCAGCTTGTGCTTTGGTGAGATGTGCAGATGGGGTACCTCAAAGTGACCCGTATTATGGTTTGCTCAAGGGCTTGCAGGAGAAGGGCGCTACCTATCAAGATGAAATGACGGCCTTGCTCAAGACGGGTGAGTTCCTGTATCAGCCTTTTTGGGACGCCGCGCGTGATGCATTGACCAGGAACGGAGAGGTTACGCAGCGTGCTGGCGGAGCAACAGGGATGCTTGCCGGTGCGGTTGGCGTGGTCGGCGGAGGATCGCTAGCCGCTTCGGGGGCGGTGGGATGTGGGCCGACTGCGGGGGCTAGCTGTACCCTTGTTCCATTGGGGGCATACATCGCAGCAGTGTCGAATGATCAGTTGCACTCGGGCACGCAAGCGGCGTTTGGATCCTACAATTCCAAGGAAGGTAAGCGGGTTGTTGATTCGTTCGATATTGGTACCTATCCTGGAGAGCGCGACCCGCTGCTTGAGATTGGGATTGATGCGGGCAAGCTTGGGCTGACGTATCTATTGGGAAAATATATCCCGACCGGTCTAATCAAGGCTGAGGAAAAAGTCTTGGGGAAGGGAGCGTCCGGGACAGCAGATATATCCAAAACAGCCGAAGAGATTGAGGCGATCAGGAGGATGGCTGGCAATCCAAACGGCGTGGACTTGAGTAAGAAAGCGCCTAACACCGTCTTGAACGAGAAAGCTGTTCAAGATATTTCTATTGGTAAGTTACCTGGTACGCCGATTGATCCTCAGAAGCCATGGACTCCTCGTGAAATGCCGGAGAGCCCGAACCCTACAGCGACGGCAGAAGATTTTGCGCTACGAATTCTTGGGAGAAGTCCGACTGCCGACGAGTTGGCAAAAGGGAGTAGTATGAACAACGGAAATTGTCGAGGCTGCTGGTATGCGGAAAATGCGAGCGGAGTTACGGTTTCGTACCGGCCAGCAGGAACTGCCAGTAAGGACACACTTCCGTCAACAGCCACTGTAGAGTTGAATGGCCCTAAAACTATCAACCAGCTCAATATAGATGGGAACGGGAGACCAGCTCGAATCAAGTTGAAGTTCCCTTTGAAATAACGAGAGGTGGGAAAAATGAAAATGGAATATAAATGGGCATACGTAATTCAAGACAGAATGCAAACCATGTATATGGGGCCGGAAATTCTTTCGCCTAGTTACTTTATTGGTGGTGTAACGTCAGAAGAAAGTAGTTATCAGCATTGGAAAGAGGGGGCAGAGCTAATCTATAAGTTGACGAAGAGCGGACTTCTTTATTTGGATGGAACCGCTAGCCCCGAAGAGGACCTCTCATGGTTTTACACGGAACTTAGAAACAACGATCCATTCGGCGACGGAACTGGCTTGTGGATGGCACAAGAGCTCGGACTGACGTCGAGAGGCAAGGAGATCGTGGAGCGCTTTAAAGTCCATTTGGCAGAGGCGGCCGTGAATCCAGCGTTTATCGAGGAGGTCGAGAGGATATTTCAAGAGGAGGGCGTTTGAGGGAGCATAGCAATGCGACTGAAGGCCATATTGCTACTAGCACCCCTATTTATGCTGACTTTATACCTTCTGGCTGGCATAGGCGCTGCCTCCATACACACGTCGCTCCTTGCCATGCAGTAACGACGTCAACGCATGCTTGTCATGTGCCTTGGCCGACGTCACCACCGCACTGTGGGTCCATCCGCTTTGGCTAGCGATAGAAAATGAAAATTTATCGTGAAAATGAAGTGATTTTTCTTCGTCATTCGATATTGGCAGAGGTGGTTGGCGAGGCCCGATCTGTTGTCGTTCATGCAGGTGCCTGTGGGACGATTGTTTTGGTTCATGATAGTCCAGGAGCGCCTTTGGCCTACGAAGTGGAGTTTCAAATGAAAGAGCAAGACTGCTATGCGCTTGCGACGATAGAATTAGATGACATATCGACCTGCTCATTCTGATTCTTTTCGAGATCAGCATCTCAGGAAGCAATGTGGCGATGCCTAAGGAGATATTGATATCCTGTCCAAGAAGATCAATATCCTCAAGGCGGCGGACAGCTAGCGCAATACGCAGGACATGATCTTCAAGAAGGCGGGACTGATCTAGCAGATCACCAACTCGGTGTTGTCAGCGATTCAGACGGCGTAGCAGATGGCGCAGGCGGCCAAGAGCACCTCGGGCGGGCGGATGCAATTGCTGGCTGCGGCCAATATCGGCTTTGCGGTCCATGGCAAAGACAATCCGCAAGTCCGCACCAATGCCCTTGATGAAAACGGCGATCTCAAGCTCGGCGCCGACAAGAAGTCCGAGACCCGCGACGCCACGGCAGCCGACAAGGTCGGCGGTATCAACCTGGCCATCAGCGTAGGCGCGAGCAAGAGCGAGAGCCACAGCCAATCCAGCGCCAGCACTGCACACGGCTCCACGCTCAATGCAGGTGGCAACATCAGTCTGACGGCGCAAGGCGGTGGCGCTGACAGTAACCTCATCGTGCAGGGCTGCGACCTCCGCTCCGGCGCCAATACGCTCCTGAAAGCCGATAACGAAGTGCGCCTGCTGGCAGCACAAAGCACGACCGAACAGAGCAGCAGCGACAAGGCGATGTCGGGATCAGTGGTATCTCGACTGGCACCGATGGCTTTCTTGTAAATGCAGGCTTGTCTGGGGAATCAGGAGTTAACTTACTAAGGCTATAAAATCTCTCCCGCAGGAATTGCAGTCGAAGTTCATCTTGTTTAAATGAGGAGGCCTGGATGGGCGGATCGATATTTTTCTCTAATGGCGCACAGTTACCATTAAGTACGCAGGACTTTTACTACGTGGTCGAACGAGTACGCTCTCAGTTTAATTCGTCGGAAATGGGTGTTAAGGAAAAGGTCTACCTCCCTCTGGATGAGCAGGGAATGACATTCATCTCCGCAAAACCGCTGAACAAACAAGATTTTTCTTCCTTTTCGAAGGCTGTGCTTAATGCAAGAGCCGCTGCTCAGGCTGAAGAGTCTTTTTCAAGGTTTGAGGGAGTGTGGAATCTAGTGCTGGAAAGGTTGAAGCAGGATCCTCGTTTCGAATCTAGCGTTAAAAGATATTGACCTATCTCCAAGATTAGCAAAAAGTGAATCGCCTCGGGATTACTAGACACACCGCGATTAAGGTGCCGCAAAAGACTCGACAACAGTGAAATTCTGTGGTGGTTTACCGTGTTAAGGAATGGATAATGTTTGACCCTATAAAAACTCGAGTTAGTGGTTTTGAAAATGAAATGCTAAGGTGGTTTATCGACAGACAACATGACTCAAAAATGCTAATGGGGAATGTTGCGTCAAGCCAGCTTAGTACGGCAATTCAGGCGTGGCTCGTTGGTCTAGACAAAGAAATAGCGCCAGTGATACCTCGTGCGCTGCAATGGCTAGATAAAGCCATTGCAGAAGATGAGAAATTTGGTCCCGACCCCAACGCTCACCGCACGACTCTGCACTGGGCCAGGGCGATTGGTGGCTGGCTCGAAGATGGCTGGAATTATGAGGGAGAGTGGGATGCCGCCCGAGTCTTCGAAGAGGCCCGTTGGCGTTACGAAAAGCGTCCCTGGACCACGAGCGAAATTGTCAAATCTGGCCTGGATGATTACATGGCCTTCGCCTATCAAGGCGGTGAATATGACGAGGGCTTTGAGGCCGGGATAGAAATGTACGAACGCTGGACAGGAAAATCCGAGGTGTCGCTATCCAAAGCATTGAAGCCGCGTGACTTTGGCTACGCTTTGTGTCTGCACCGAACTGCCCGCCAGTCATTCGACGAAAAAGACTTGTTCAAAGCGGGCTGCAAAATGTTGAAAGCTAACTTGCAAGACAATTGGTTAGGTGGTGGACAGTTCATACGCGCCGCGACATGGCTCAAAATCGTTTACTGGCATAACGACAAAGCCTTGACACCTTTGCAAACCATTTTGAATGCATACGACAACATGCCCGAGGTGCCACGCCCGGATTTTGTGCCAGCGCCTTAACGTCTTTCTCTTAGCCTCCCTTTTCGCCAGCCCCGGAGGCTGGCGCAAGTATGCCAACGCAATATATATGAAGAAAAGCAGCCTGGCGGCGCCAATTAAAAGTCCCCAGTGATGGTTGCGAGAAAATGCCTTAAAACTAGATGCCGTAAGAGTATCGCCCAAGCTAAATTTGCGCTGGCATTTTGTAGAGTAGCCATCCACAGAACAAGGTGAGCGCGAAAATCAGAATTCGCTGTGTGAGCACCACCTTTTGAGCTCGGGCGAAAGATGCATCCTTTTCGATGCAAGCAGGACATCCAAGTTGATGTTGCGCTCTTACGCGCTGTACTGATTTCTCCACCGCTGGAATCGCAACCGGATCCACTTCAGTCGAGTCGGCCGAAATCCATCCCTCTAGTGTGTTTTTTATGGTCGAGTAATGCTCAATAGGAAGCTCGCGGAAATAACGTATTCCAAAGTCGTTCATAAAAATCTTATAGATTTCGACTTCCTTTTCACCGGAAATGGCAGACCATTCTTTCACTAATACGTTGATTCTTTTTCGCTGGAATTCAGTGATCCTTTGAGGGCTCTGAATGTCAATTACTTCACTCGAATTCCGGGTCTCAGTGGTCGTGGGTCCGGTTATACTATGCACATCCCCATTGATGAGCTGAGAAACATTCCCCCGAATATTTACTTTTCTTACCATTCCTACCCTACTTCCAAAAAACACTCTTTAATGCAGCCTTCCGCCGACATCGCAAAGGCACTGCTCTAATTCACGAGAAATTAGAAATCTATTTCTTCTTAGACGGGGCTTTGACCATCTGAGGACCAACGACCTTTTTAAAGGTCTCGCCGTGAATTTGTTGCCCGACTCCGCCGTGAATGGTGATGTTCGCTCGGCCTTTGGCCGCCGGCGCGGGTTTATCTGTATCGCTCGCTCCTTCGACCACGCCAAGGACGCGAGCCTTCGAACGAAGATCCAACTTCCGATATCCCACCAGAAGCTCCGATTCGTCTTCCGTCAACCCATCGGCAGACGGAACACCTAATAAAACATACTGGGTGTCGACACCAAGGGCTGCGACTGCAATCAGATAGTCCGCACCAGGAAAGCGTTTGTCTTGCTCATAATTAATTTGCGCCCCTTTTTCCACCCCACCGACTGCAGCAAACTCCGGTTGGGTAAGGCCTAGGCGCTTACGTTCATCTTTTAATCTTTGACCAAAGGTACTCATTACGCAAATATTTGTTTGACAGGTACGTTTTTGAGAACTAATATTCACGTCATTGCTAAGTGACGTGTACAACGATTATCCCATATGCCTACCTTCTCCAAGCACGTATGCCGCCCCCATACCGATACTTCGGTGGCCGTTACCTTCCGCCTTGAAGCTGACGAAGAACAACGACTAGCTGAGCTGGCACGCCAGGATTTGCGCACGCGCTCTTCGTTTGTGCGCCTGCTGATCTTGCGCGGCATGGCCGCCTACGACAAAGACGTCAAAGCCGGACGGGCTTGAGCATCGGAGACTGCCATGTACGACGATCCCCGCAAAATCCGTCACCGCCGCATCGTGGTGCGCGTCAACGACGACAACTACGACATCATGAAAGCACTGGCGCAGTATCAGGGCGAGAACCTGGCCACTCTCGCGCATGATCTGTTGATGCATCAGGCCATCGCCCTGGCGCAATCCTATTCGATGCCGATCTTAGCCGAGCAGAACGTACAAGCCAAGGCGCTCACGAGCCACTTTTCAGTGCCTCGCAATGCCTGATATCGAATTACCGTTCACCCATCCTGCGTTAGTCGAAGCCCTGGAAGTGATCATGAACCACGAAGGCTTCGATACGATTGAACAAGCGGCCGAGTTCGTCATGGCGCAATCTGTTCGAGAAGGTATCAAACGTGTTACTGGCAAGGGACGTGCACTCTATGCCATCAAGGGAAAGAAAACAACATGCGTGTAATCAGCCTGCCGTGCCCTCATTGCCAAAGCCCTGTGCGTGCAGCCAAAAGCCGGACCATGTCCACGCTGATGAAGGAAATCACCTATCGATGCCAGAACGTCGATTGTGGCCACACCTTTGTGGCCACGCTGGAGATTTCTCGTACCGTGTCGATGTCCGCGATGCCCAATCCTGAGGTGAGCCTTCCCATCTCGCCCCGCGCCTATCTGGCGCCGCAAGGAACAGGCACGGCCTGACCTGCTGTTGACCGCTTAGCCGGTCACTGCCCCCCAAATTGACTAAGACCTGTCGTGCGCCGTTTGGCGCACGCGGGATTCGCTCACCCTCAAGAAACCTCGCTATGGCTCTCGACCAGCAACAGACAACGCTTGCCCTCGCTTCGCTGCGGCTTCGCATGGGCGACGACATCAAGGAATTCCAATGCGCCCAGCGCATGCTGCTGCGCAAAGCCGTACTGCAGGACGAACTGCAGTGGAATGTGATCTGGCAAGGGAAGAACGCTATTTCCGCACGGCTTGTCCAGCGCTTGCAGCGCCTCGGTGGCCTGATGGG
Source organism: Herbaspirillum camelliae (assembly GCF_001929405.1). NCBI lineage: Bacteria > Pseudomonadati > Pseudomonadota > Betaproteobacteria > Burkholderiales > Oxalobacteraceae > Herbaspirillum > Herbaspirillum camelliae. The sequence continues at coordinate 5,575,024 of NZ_KV880769.1, read as the reverse complement.
GGCGTGGTAATGCGTACTGTCATCGCTCATTGCATCGCTGGTTTCTTGCTGCTCGCGCCTGCCTTGCTGGCCGCCCTCGGCCTTGTAAAAGGGTAATGATGCGTGGAGCACGAATCAAGGACCATGCGTCATTCCGTCCGGCGGCGGACCTGCTGCGTGAGCGCGCGGCATGGGTGCCCACGCCTCCGGGTAACGAGGCGGCCAAGGCTGAGCTAAGTAAATCCATTTCGCTGCTGCGCAACCGGCGGCGGCCCAATGTCCAGACAGGTATTGCCTACTCCTGGGCGGCGATGCCCAAGCCAGTGCGTCGACACATCCTGGCTTTGGCGGGTCTCTCGGCGGATCGCTGGGAATGCCCTATTCACTCATTTACTGAAGCGGAACGCCTGGCCATGCGCCATGCGGTGCTGCGTGCCATCACAACGTATGAAAGAGCCCTCAATGCAGTCTAGAACAGTTGACGCGAAGACACGCCGTCGGCATCGGGCCTTTGTCGAGTCGCGGCAGTTTGCCGGAGAACTGGCGCGCATTCCGCTGAAGTGGCGTGGACGTGTCGTGAGCCAGGCGCTAGAACTGATGTCGGTATGGCACTGGAACAAGATCTTCGAGCCGGTCGCCGTGGAATTCGTGCGTGACTTCGCTGAGCAGTATGTGCCGGCTGGCGTCGATCTGTCGCAGGATGATGCCGATATCTGCGCCACGGCTGAGAAAGCCGCCGAGAACATCAAGAAGGTCTTGTGGAAAGCGATTTCTGACACCCACGCCCGCGACCTCATCGAGCAGGAGTGTAGTGACTACGGTATTGATATGCCGGAAGTGGACGATGACGACCTGCGCGCCATTATTGCGCGTGTCGTGGATCCGCGCTGGTGGCGGCGACAATTGCGCAAGGTAGTCGGTCGGGCCTTTGAGGGCGGCAATATCCGCCTGGGCTACGTTCACTACCATGGCGAGCCCTATGCCAGTAATGATGCCGTACTGTCTCGCCTGGCGCAGAACCGGAGAAATGTCGCCGCGCTGGAAGCGACCATGGTGCGCAATGAGGCTGGCCAGGAATTCAGCATTGCTGAGCTGGCCGAGAAGACAACCGCGAACAAGACCATTCGTCGCGGCGAACTCATGCTGCGCATCAATGGTTTCGAGGTCATTGCAAAGGAGTGCGACGATCAGGGGCTGTTTCTCACCTGGTCCTGCCCATCGCGCTTCCATGCGACGCTGCATACGGGCAAGCCGAATCCTAAGTATGACGGTTCGGATCCGCGCACAGCCAATCAATACCTGGGCAAGATGACTGCGCTCGCGCGTTCGGCGCTGGCCCGTCGCGGCATCGGTCTGTACGGCTTCCGTATTGCTGAACCACACCACGATGGATGCCCGCACTGGCACATGCTGGTGTTCGTGCGCGCATTGCCGGATTACACCACGCCCCACGTCAAGGACGTGGCCAGCCGCGCTATCCGCGTCATGAAACGATATGCCTGGCGGGTAGATCGTGGCGAACCGGGGGCGTTCAAGCGTCGCCTGGATGTGAAGCGCATCGACTGGGCAAAAGGCAGCGCCGCCGGCTATATCGCTAAGTATGTGGCTAAGAACATCGATGGCGTGGCGGACCACAAGACCAAAGAAGGCTACCTCATCACCACCGATATGGCGGGGGATCGGGAGCTGACACCCTCGGCCCGCGTGGAGGCCTGGGCCGCTCGCTGGGGTATTCGCCAGTTCCAGCAATGGGGTGGCGCACCGGTGAGCGTATGGCGCGAGCTGCGCCGCGTGCCAGCAGACATGCTCAAACAGGCTCCTCCGGCCATGGCCGCTGCCTGGGATGCCGTGCAAAAGGTCGAAGGTGAGAAGCGCGCGTGTTGGGCGAGTTACCTCCGTGCGCAAGGTGGCGCTCTGGTGAAGCGCGACGATCTGATGGTCACGCTGGCCAAGGAAACCAAGACTGTCACAGGCCGCTATGAAGAGTGCGAACGTGTGATGCCCTATGGCGTCCAGTGCCGTCAGATGGTCGGTGTGGTTTTTAAATCCGTTCGCCACACATGGACGCCAGTTCAAGGGCACGACGCCCGCACATCGGCGGGGTTGGGGTTCCCTTGGACTCGTGTAAATAACTGTACGCAGCCCGCCGGTCCTGACTTTGCGGCCGATGTGTCATTCGAGCCGAAGACAGCGCCAGCGCCGGTCAGGTTCAAGCCCGACCAGGCCGCGCAGATCGATCACGCCTGGCTCGCCCTGGGCGCATGCCCCTGGCCACGGCCGGTAGTTGACGACAGGCCGGCGTGGCCAGCGCCGGCCATGACGGCCGACGAACAGCGCCAAGCCCTGGCCTCATGGGACGCCATCAAGGCATGCCCCTGGCCGCGCATGGTGCCGCTGCCGGACAAGTCACCGCGTCACGGCACGCCGCGCCAGGTGGCTGACTGGCGCGCCGGCCGGCTCGATGTGACCGAACTTCCGATTGATCCCAACCCAACGAAAGGGAACGCCCCATGACCGCGTTTCGTGTCGTCGTGCGCACTGCCAGCGCACGCCATTCCTACACCGCCATCGCAGCCCATAGCTGCGACGTGATCGCCGCCGCCGTCGATCGCTTTGGCGTGTGCTCTGTTACGGCCATTCAGGAGAACCAGAAGTGAACGCAACCACAACCACCAATCCCGCCGTGTCTTACCGCGCCGAAGGCTACGCCGCCAAGTATTTCGCCAAGCAGCCGAAACAGCGTGATTTCGTCATGCTGCCACCGCAGGCCCTGGACCACATTACGTTCAATACACCGGATGACGGCGTGCTGGCAGGCTATGTGTCGGTTATCCGTCAGCACTTGGGCAACGGCCAGAAATTCGCGTGGGTGGAGCTGGATAAGGAGCTGGCGGGGCAATTCCGAGGAGTGCCGCTGGCGGACATTCTCACTTGCGATGATGCAGGAGGCCTGCGCCGTAATATGCCGAACCACCAAGCCAGACGTCTGTGCTTGGGCGACTACAGCGGCAATCTGGATATTGAAATGGGGAAGAGGGAACCACAGTCATGAGTGCTTTGTTTCTTGATGATGAGAGCTTGGATCGTCTCACAGGCATTCGGCGCGGTTCTACTCGCGCCGGCGTCAAGCAGACCAAGTATGAGATGCAGGCGGCATTCCTGCGCGAAATCGGGATTCCCTTTATCTCGAATGCGCGTGGCCAGCCGGTGGTCCTGCTGTCGGCGGTAGAATCGCGCCGTACGGCAGAGGCCCCGAAAAAGGGATGGAAACCAGCAGTGATTGGGGCATGACATGGGGCGCAGGCCGTCGAAAAATTCGAATCTTCCACGTGGCGTGCGTGCGCGTGAGCAACGGAGCGGGGTGATTTATTACTACTACGATGCCGGCGGCAAGCCGCGTCGTGAGATTCCGCTCGGCTCTAACTACGTCGAGGCCGTGCGGAAGTGGGCCGAATTGGAGGCGATGCCGCCTTCCACCGTGTCCAAGGTGGTGACCTTCCGCTATGCCTGCGAGGTGTATCAGCAGAAATACATGCTGGATAACAGCCCCAAGACCAGGCGCGAGAAGCTGCGGCAGTTCCCGTTCCTCTTCGAGTTTTTCGACAATCCACCGGCGCCGCTCGAAGAAATCAAGCCGATCCACGTCCGCCAGTACATGGCCTGGCGCAGCAAGAAGCGGCAGGATTTTTTGCGCGAAAAGGGGCTTGAGGTGAAGGGGGATGAAGGGCGCGTGGCGGCCAATCGTGATAAGGCGCTGATTTCGCACGTCTGGAATGCAGCGCGGGCCGAGGGGCTGACTGATCTGCCCAATCCATGCGCTGGCATCAAATCGTTCCGCGAGGAGGGGCGGGACGTCTATGTCTACGACGACATGTATTCCAAGGTATGGGAGAAGAGCGGCCAGGTGCTACGCGACGCCATGGATCTGGCATACCTGCTTGGCGGCCGAGTAGCCGACGTGCTCAAGGTGGACGAGAAGCACATCCGTGAGGGTGCCATCGAGGTGACGCAGAACAAGACCAACAGCAAGGTGCGCATCGAGATTACGGGGGAGCTGCAGGTTCTCGTCGACAAAATCCTGGCCAGGAAGAGAAGTATTATCGGAAAGGTAACTACAACCCGCCTGCTGGTGAATGAAGAGGGCCAGCCGCTCACCTATGAAACCTTGCGGAGCAGGTTCGACAAGGCGCGGGAAGATGCCGGTATTCCGTTTGCTGAGTTCCAGTTCCGAGACCTGCGCGCCAAGGCCGGAACGGACAAGACCGATTCCGAAGGGGTGAGGGCGGCGCAAGGGCAACTGGGCCACAAGAGCGTGACGACGACGGAAATTTACGTCCGAAAGCGGCGCGGCCAGAAGGTGACGCCGACCAAGTGAACAAGCCGCCTCCGGGCGGTTTTTTGCACCCGATTTCAGCACTTACTATGGCCAGTCCACATTTACAATTTGTCCGATGCGCGCTGTAGTCGCGCTACCGCACGTACCAGCTCATCGGGTGACATTGAGGCAAATCCCAAACGCAATCCATTGATGGACTCTCCCAGCGGCGAGAACTGGCTGCCGCTGCGCACGAACAATCCTTCGCTGATCGAACGAGAGGCCAGAGCGTCGACGTTCATGTCATCCGTGAAGGTCACCCACAGCGCCAGACCACCCTCGGGGACTTGAGTGGAGATGCGGTCTCCGAAGCTGCGCCGCAGACAGTCCAGCAATACTTCAAGGCGCTGCCGATAATGCTTGCTGCTGCGCTTGACGTGGCGGCGTAGTTCACCATTGACAATGAGTTCGGCCAGCATCTTCTGAAGGATGGCGTCACCGTGGGTGACCAGCAAACGCTGATTGCTCTCCAGGGTGGTGACCAGGTTCTCGGGGCCGACCACGAAGCCGCACCGAAAGCTCGGTCCAAGCAGCTTGGAGAGCGAACCGACGTAGATCACATGACGCTGCCACGGATCACTGGCCAGTGGCGCATGCGGACGACCTGTGAAGTGGTATTCATGGTCATAGTCTTCCTCGATGACGGAAAAACCATGACGGATCGCCAGGGCGAGCAACTTCTCGCGACGATCGGCTCGCAGGCTCACCGTGCTGGGGAATTGGTGGTGCGGTGTCAGGTAGATGAAACGAATAGGATTGCGCCGGCACAGGGCGTCGATCTGCTCTACCTTGCAACCGTGGGCATCAATATCCACCACCTCCACGCGTGCGCCCAACGCCCGGAAAATGGCCCAGGCCGGCGGATAGCTGAGCCGCTCCACCACCACCGTATCACCAGGTTGTATCAACGCTGCCGCTGCCAGGTGCAAGGCCATCTGCGTGCCCTGGGTCAGGCAAATGTTAGAGGGCGCAACCGGCAGCGCGCGGGTGGCACTCAGCATGTCGGCCAAGGCCTCGCGCAGTTGGCTGGCCGATTCCAGGTTACCGTAGCGCACCCGGCCATTGCGCAAGCCCTCACGTAGCGCGCGGCGATAGTGTCGGTGCAGGATGGCCTGGGGCAGCAGGCGATGATCCGGTGAACCGTTGTCGAAGTACATCATCCGCCGATCTCGCATCGCACCCTGCGGCGGCAATTCATCGAAATAACCGGGCAGCGACAACTTCTGGAAGGCTGGTGCAAACAGTCGCTCTTCCAGCGCGACTGCGCTGATGCTGGTGTGAACCGTAGCACGGTCAAAGGCGGTGCTGACGAATGTTCCGCTACGCTCGCGGCTGACCAGCCAGCCTTTGATGGCCGCTTCTTCATAGGCCACGATCACGGTCTTGCGATTGACGCGCAGCATGGCGGCCATCTCGCGGGTTCCTGGAAGTGCCGCGCCGGGGGGCAGGCGACCGTCACCGATGGCGCGTACCAGGCCGGCCACGATATCCCGATAGGAGATGGCTGCGCCGGCATGAGCGAGATCGAGCAGCAAGCGCCAGTTTCTGATCTGGACCATATGAAATTATCAAAACTGGAGGTATTAGAGGGTCCTATTCTAGTCGCACAATCGCTTCCTCGATGACAGGCCATTGCGGCACAGGGACAAGGGAGAATGACATGCAGGAGCACTACAGGATAACCATCGCCAATGATCCGCAAGAATTCACCTGCGGTGACGGATTGCTGCTCGACGCAGCACTGGAAAAAGGCATCTCGCTGCCCTTTTCCTGCCGGCGCGGCGAGTGCGGATGCTGTCGCGTGCGCGTGCTGGCAGGCCAGTATCGGCGCGAACCCTACCATGCCCTGGGCACCCCCTATCCACTTTCCGAGGATGAGATGCTGCTGTGTCAGAGCCATGCCTGCAGCGACATGCACATCGAAGTTCCGGGCTGGCCGCTACCGGCACAGGCCTTGCGCTTCGAAGCCGACGTGGTGGAGAAGCGTCCCTTGAGCGCCAGCGTGACCTGCCTGGTACTGCGCCCTTGCGACGGTCAGCAGCCGCCGGTGCGTCCGGGGCAGTACCTGCGCTTCTATCTCGATGATGGCAGCAGCCGTTGCTTCTCGGTGGCCAACCTGCCCGCTCTGGAAAAGGGCCTGCTTGAATTCCATATCAGGCAGGTACGGGATGGTCAATTTTCCGGGCGCATGCTGACGAACCTGCGGGCCGGTGACAGGCTGACACTGGAGGGCGGCTTCGGTGCCTGCACCTGGCAGGCTGCGGCCGCATCCGGTACCCGCGAGCTGGTGTTGCTGGCCACCGGCACCGGCTATGCCGGCATCAAGCCCATCCTACTGGCGGCGCTAGCCGATGCACAGGCTGCACCGGATCTGCGCGTGACCCTTTACTGGGGCAATGCCACAGCAGACGATTTCTATGATGAGGTCTTCCTCAATGCACTGGCGACGCGCGACTCGCGCTTTGGCTGGGTCGCCGCCAACGGCACCCTGGATGAACAGGTACAGGTGCTGGCTGGTACCGGTGACCACCAATGGTCCGCGACGCAACTGGTCGCCTGCGGCAATGCGGCCATGATCGCCGCCCTCCGCCAGGCCGGCCCGCACTGGGGCGTATCGCCTCGGCATTTATTGACGGAGGCCTTCGTCCCATCGGGGGCCAGCTTGGCGCCGCTGGCGCGCAGCAGCGTAGATCCAGTGTTCGAACGGGTGGGACCGCGTTATGCGCTAGAGGGCATGCTCACCGCGCGCGCCCAGTCCATCCGCGCCGTGGCGCAAATCGCCGGCAAGCTCAGGGTCGGCATGTCGACCGCCGACGCGGTGGAGATGGCGGACCGGCACCTGCGCGCAATGGGGGCCACCCACACCTGGCACCCGACCTACATCCGCTTCGGCGATGATACGGTGCGCACGCCGCGCCAAGGCGTGCAGCGCGAGCGAGTGCTGCGCCAGAGTGATATCGTGGTGGTCGATATCGGTCCGGTCTGGGATGGTTATGAGGGAGATTTCGGTGATACCTTCGTCTTCGGCAACGAGTTCTTGCACCACGCCTGCGCCCAGGCCGCACGCGACGTCTTCGATGCCACCCGGGCAAAATGGGAAACTGGCCTGAGCGGTCGTCAACTCTACGATTTTGCCCAGGCCGAGGCCTTGCGCGGAGGCTGGCTGCTGGAGCGTAACCTGGCGGGACATCGTGTCTCCGATTTCCCGCATGCCTTGTTCGGCCCGGCCAAGCTGGCCGAGATGGATATCACTCCGAGCCAGGCACTGTGGGTGCTGGAGATTCAACTGCGTCATCCTAGCTATCCGGTGGGCGCCTTTTATGAAGACCTCTTGATCGGGCTGCCGGGGCAGGCGGCTCGGGGCCATTTGTCCTGAGTCGTGGTGCGGCCGCGTATCGAAGGTGTGCTGGCCTGACAGGCTGATGAGCACTTTTGTTACGGCCCTGAAGGGGCTCGTTAATCCAAACGGTTACAAATAAGGCCTGTTCGCATTTTCACGAATGGCCCCAAGGCGCAGGCATACCGAAGGTCGGGCAAAGAAGATCAAGAGATGTGATTTCATCGCGAGTGGCCAAAAATGACCAAGTGCGCAGATATTGCACCATTTGAGGTATTTGATGGTCAACTGCGGACATCTGGCAAGCGCCACCACTTCTCCTGCTCAGATGTCACCGAGTGCCTTTAATGGTCACCTTATTAATGCGAGCTAATTTAAGGGAAGGGTGCCTAAGTGAGAAAATTGCGGAGCAAAGCCAGAATTGCGGAGCAAAAAAAAGCGGCCTGCATCGCTGCAAGCCGCTTCTGTTCTGGTGCTGATGGGCGGAATCGAACCGTCGACCTACTGATTACGAATCAGTTGCTCTACCAACTGAGCTACATCAGCAAAAGTCCGCGATTATAGCCGTTTCTTTTTCCTTCTTCCACTCCCCGCAGAAAAATTCCCTGCCGTCCCTCCCCAAGGTACAGCCCTGGCCACCTGCTGCGGGACGATACAGCGGAGACAAGCCCTGCTCAGCTATCGAGCTTCTTGTCCTCTTCCTTGGCCTCTTCCATAGCGTCCGGCTCCAGCTCCTCGGCCACGCGGTTGCAATAAATGAAATAGCCCCAGGCGGCCAGCAGCGCGCCGGTGCCGGCCAGCAGGGCGGCGGCATAGATCAGCTCTTCGGGCTCTTCATGCACGGCGCGGAAGGTCATCACCAGCGCCTCGATGGCCAGCGCGACCACCACCACCACGAAAAAGCGCGACAGGAAACGCCTTACCCGCGTCGGGGCGCTGATGTTGGCGTCGCGTACGACCTCTTCCTCGGTGATGGTCTCGGCAATCTGAAAGGCCACCACCGCCGCCGCCAGGATCCCGATGGCTTCGATCAGCGCCTGGGCCTGCGGCAGGCCCCATCCTTCCATCACCGCTTCAAATCCCATCCGCGCGGCAATCGCGATCAGCGCAAGCGCGCCCGCTGCAAACAGCACCGCAATCACCCCATGCACGAGGCCAAACATGCCCATGATCTTTTTCACTAAGTCCTCCCGCGTTCCTTGTTGTTGAAGCGTTTGGACTGGCCTGGTGGCGAAAGGTTGTACAGCTTTATCACGGTGATGATATTTCCAGGTGGAAAATCTGTGTCGTTGGGCATCGGTCGTAACAGGCGTCGCTGCCTCTCCTACAGTCATATCAGCGCCCGGAGGATGGCAGGGCAGGGTGCCAGTGACTAGGATGCAGACATGGGCGAGCGACATCCGCCGTCTTCATCATCTTCATCTTCATGAGGAGGTCATCATGCCCCAGGCTGCATGGAGCAATAAACGCGAACGCCAGTACGAACACATCAAGTCCGGCGCCCTCAAGCACGGGGCCGGGACCAAACGCGCCGAGGAAATCGCGGCGCGCACTGTCAACAAGGAACGCGCCCGCCATGGCGAATCCAAGACGGCCAGCAAGACTTCGACCGAGGATATGTCTTCTTCCCGCCGTGGAGGCTTGCGCTCGCATAGCGGCTCGGGTGGTCGTACCTATCAGCAGCTCTATGCTGAAGCGGCTTCCCGCAAGATCAAGGGCCGCTCGAGCATGAACAAGGCTGAGCTGGAGAAGGCGCTGCGCGCCTGAGGATGCCAGGAACCATATAAGCGCATAACCATATAAATCGTATAAACAAAAATGCCCCCGGCTCGCACCGGGGGCATTCCTTGGCATGTTGCCTGAGCCGGCCCAGGGGCCGGCCTGCTGTCGCAACCGATTACTTGGTCACGGCCAGCAGGGTGCGTTGGCCGCCCTTGTAGGTGTACAGGGTCAGCGAACCGTCCTTGATGTCGCCCTTGGCGTCGAAGGCGATGACGCCGGTTACGCCCTTGTGGCTGATCTTGGCCAGTTCGGGCAGGTACTTCTTGGGATCGGCGGAGCCGGCCTTGGCCATGGCGTCGGCCACGGTCATGGTGGCGTCATAGGCGTAGGCGGCGTTGTAGACCACGTCGATGCCGAACTTCTTCTTGTAGGCAGCGCGGAAGTCGTCCATGCCCTTCTTGCCTGCCTCGTCCACACCACCGGCTTCGGCGCAGATCACCTGGTCGTCGCCCAGGCCGTCACCGGCCAGGCCCGGCAGGGAACCGGTACAGATGCCGTCGCCACCCATGAACTTGGCGCTGATGCCCAACTGCTTCATCTGGCGCAGCATCGGGCCGCCCACGGCGTCCATGCCGCCGAAGAAGACCACGTCGGGCTTCTTGCCCTTGAGCGAGGTCAGGATGGCGTTGAAGTCGGTGGCTTTGTCGTTGGTGTACTGGGTGCCGACGATGGTGCCGCCGGCCGCCTTGGCGCCCTTGGCGAATTCGTCAGCCACACCCTGACCATAGGCGGTGCGGTCGTCGATGACGGCGATCTGCTTGGTGCCCAGCTTCTGCACGGCATACTTGCCCAGGGCTGCGCCCAGTTGCGCGTCGTTGGCCACCACGCGGAAGGCGGTCTTGAAGCCTTGCTGGGTGTACTTGGGGTTGGTCGCCGAAGGCGAGACCTGCGGGATGCCGGCGTCGCTGTAGATCTTGGAGGCCGGGATGGTGGTGCCCGAGTTCAGGTGGCCGATCACGGCGGCGACCTTCTGGTCGACCAGCTTGGTGGCCACGGCAGTAGCCTGCTTCGGATCGGATGCGTCATCTTCTCCAACCAGCTCGAACTTGACCTTCTTGCCGCCGATGGTGAATCCCTTGGCGTTGAGTTCGTCCACGGCCATGCGCGCACCGTTCTCGTTGTCCTTGCCCATGTGGGCGTTGGGGCCGGACAGCGGGCCGACGTGGGCGATCTTGACGACTTCCTGGGAATACGCGGCGCCTGCTAAGGCCAGGCCGATTGCAGCGGTTAATGGAATAATGGCGCTCTTGAGTTTCATAGAATTCCTCTGTAGATTGAATTGACCACTTTTAATTTGTCTCACTACTCAAGCTTTATTCAGATCCCTGTTGCGGGGGCTGGGCGTCCCGCTTTGCTTTCGTCCCCGACTTTCTGAATAATGCAGACGGTACAACATAAGAATCGGCTTCGCCAAGTTTTTTTTTAAGCGGCTTGCCCAAATAAAACCCTCCTGACTTTTGCCCCATGGCTGCCAAACATCACACGCTCGACAAGGTGGACCGCAAACTGCTCAACATGCTGCAGAAGGACAACCAGATTTCCACCCGCGTGCTGGCCGAAAAACTGCATATTTCGCAACCCACCTGCCTGCGCCGCATCCGTGACCTGCGCGAGGCCGGGATCATCAGCGCCGAGGTGGCCATGGTGGATCCCTTCGCGCTGGGCTATGGCATGCTGGCCTTCCTGGAGATCTCGCTGAACAACCAGTCCGACCAGCATATGCAGGACTTCGAGCAGCGCATGGCCAAGGAGGCCGAGGTCATGCAGTGCTACTTCGTCTCGGGCGAATACGACTACTTCCTGGCGGTGCACGTCATCGACATGGACGCCTACTACCAGTTCGTGCGGCGGGTCATTTCCGGGTCGGGCAATGTGCGCCATTTCCAGTCGCGCTTCCCGATGAAGCGCGCCAAGTTCACGACCCGCATCGCCTTCGACGAAAAGGCTGCCGAAGTGCTGGTGCGCGTGCCGGGGTGAGCCGGCAGTCCGCCTGGATGATCTCCCGCTGTGCGAGACTTTCGGTTTAGCAGGTTTCATGCCTGGCGGCACCATTACTGCTTTGTTAGTCCCTTGACCAGGACGCTGACGGAGATGCCCCAGGTTTACTAACTTTCCACGCGACAGGCCAGGTCGGCCGTGTCGTTTGCATTGCGGGCGGGTTGCCTCTTGTGTTATTTTCGGGGAATCCCGTGGCGAGGGCCATCCCTTGCGCCTTTGCCGCCGCGACCCTACGCACCAAGAGCGGACACAGATCAGCACCCAGCGCCGGCCGTTCGCCGGCCCGCCAGCAGCACCAGACATCCCTGACATCCAGCACCGCGCCACCTCTGCGCCAGCCTTCCTGGCCGCAGCAAAGCCTGTCGTGGTGCAAGGGCGCTGCAAAATGGCGCAGGCAGGGCCGCAGTGAGCACTGCCACCGGGCTGCGCTGCGTTCAAGACACGGTTGCCGCTGGACCCGTTCCATCCGCCGCCACCTCAACCAGAAAGGAATCCCCGTACGATGCACGAAGTCGAGTTATTCATCCAGGACATGGCGATCATCATGCTGATTGCCGGCATCGTCACCGTTGTCTTCAACAAGCTCAAGCAGCCAGTGGTGCTGGGCTATATCGTGGCGGGCGTGATCATCGGCCCGCACACTCCGCCTTACGACCTGATCCAGGATGAAAAGACCGTGCACATCCTCTCGGAGCTGGGCGTGATCTTCCTGCTGTTCTCGCTGGGGCTGGAATTCAGTCTCAAGAAACTGGCCAAGGTGGGGGCGACGGCCTTCATCGGCGCGGCCGCCGAGATCCTGCTGATGATCTGGATCGGCTACGAGATCGGCCTCTACTTCGGCTGGAAGCGGATGGACGCCATCTTCCTGGGCGCCATGCTGGCCGTGTCGTCCACCACCATCATCGTCAAGGCCTTGAATGAGCTGGGCATGAAGAACGAGAAGTTCGCCCAGATCATCTTCGGCATCCTCATCGTCGAGGACATCCTGGCCATCGGCATGATCGCGCTGCTCTCGGGCGTGGCCACCAGCGGCTCGGTGGATTCCACCGAAGTCTTTACCACGGTGGGCAAGCTGGTGCTGTTCATGACGGTCTCGCTGGTGGTGGGCATCCTGGCGGTGCCGCGGCTGCTCAGCTTCATCTCCCGCTTCAAGAGCAACGAGATGCTGCTGGTGGCGGTGCTGGGCGTGCTGTTCGGCTTCTGCCTGCTGGTGATGAAGCTGCAATACAGCGTGGCGCTGGGGGCCTTCCTGGTCGGCGCGGTGATGGCCGAGTCGCGCCACCTGCACCGCATCGAGCGTCTGGTCGAGCCGATCCGTGACATGTTCTCGGCCATCTTCTTCGTGGCCATCGGTCTGCTGTTCGATCCCAATGTGCTGGTCAAGTACTGGATGCCGATCACGGTCATCACCGTGGCGGTGGTCTTCGGCAAGCTCATCAGTTGCGGCCTGGGGACCTTCATTGCCGGGCAGGGCGGGCGCACGCCCATGCGCGTTGGCATGGGCCTGGCGCAGATCGGCGAGTTCTCCTTCATCATCGCGGCGCTCGGCCAGAGCCTCAAGGTCACCAGCGATTTCCTCTATCCCATCGTGGTGGCGGTCTCGGCAGTCACCGCCTTGCTGACGCCTTACCTCATCAAGGCCGCCGATCCGCTCTCGGCCAAGGCGGTGACGCTGGTGCCAGCGCGGGTCTCGGGCCTGATGGGCATGTATTCTCGCTGGCTGGAAAGCCTGCAGCCCACCGGCGACCGCGCCGAGCTCACGCGCATCATCCGCCGCATCCTGATGCAGGTGATGGTCAACCTGGCGCTGGTGATCGCGGTCTTCCTGGGCGGGGCCTTCTTCGTCGATGGGCTGTCGCGCCAGCTGTCGGGCTGGACGCCGGACCCTGATGTGCAGAAGGCCATCATCTGGGGCGGCGCGCTGGTGCTGTCGCTGCCCTTCCTGATCGCTACCTACCGCAAGCTGCAGGCGCTCTCGATGCTGCTGGCGGAGGTCAGCGTCAAGCCCGAGTTCGCGGGAGCGTATACTTCGGGGGTGCGCAAGATCGTCTCCGAGGTCTTGCCCATCATGTCCATCGTCGGCATCATGCTGCTCATTTTCGTGCTGAGCGCCAGCATCCTGCCGCCGCTGAACCTGCTGGCCTTCGTGCTGGCGGGCGCGGCAGGGCTGTTGTGGTTGCTGTGGAGCAAGCTGGTCAAGCTGCATTCGCGCTTGCAGATCGCGCTCTTCGAGACGCTGGATGAGCAACCTGACGATGCGCACTGAGATTTTTTCTCCCGCCTGTTAAGAATTAATGATTTGAGAATTCGTAAGTTCTACGGCGTGGGGAATCAAGTTTTTATTTACGTTCTATTAATTAATAAGAAATCATGACTCAAGACGAACTGAAGCAGGCCGTGGCCAAGGCCGCCATCGAATATGTGGTCGATGGCGAGATCATCGGGGTGGGAACGGGCTCTACTGCCAATTTCTTCATCGATGAACTGGGCAAGATCAAGGACCGCATCAAGGGCGCCGTGGCTTCCTCGGAAGCCACGGCAGAACGCCTGCGTTCGCACGGCATTACCGTCTTCGATCTCAACGAGGTCGAGACCATGCCGGTGTATATCGACGGGGCCGACGAGATCAATGGCGGCGGCGCCATGATCAAGGGTGGCGGCGCGGCGCTCACGCGCGAGAAGATCGTGGCCTCGGTGGCGCAGAAGTTCGTCTGCATCGCCGATGGCTCCAAGCTGGTGGAGGTGCTGGGCAAGTTCCCGCTGCCGGTGGAAGTGATCCCGATGTCGCATGCGGTGGTGGCGCGCAAGCTGGCAGCGCTGGGCGGCGAGCCGCGCCTGCGGGTCAAGGACGGCAAGCCGGTGGTGACCGATAACGGCTGCTACATCATCGATGTGCTGGGTTTGTCCATCACCGATCCGGCCGACGTGGAAGACAAGATCAACAACATCGTCGGCGTGGTCACCAATGGCCTGTTCGCGCGCCAGGGGGCCAATGTCTGCCTGCTGGGCACGGCTGACGGGGTGAAGAAGCTGGAATTTTGAGGGAGGTCCTGACCGCCGTTTTGACTTGTAATTCGCCTTGTAGTGATTGTTGGTACTGGCCTGGTTCAGTTGGGCATCGATAAATAGTCAACAAGAAATCAAACAAGCAGTCAAACCAGCAGTCAATGCAGGATAAAAAATGGCCGTGTCATCGCGACACGGCCATTTTGTTTTGGGCGCATTCATGAAGGGCGCGGCTGCGCCACCCTCATGCCATCAGGGCTTGCGGACCTTGGCCTCGTCGCGGGCGATGACGGTAGTCATGCGCGCCGGATCGACATACTTGCGCAAGGCCGCGTTGACCTGGGCCAGCGTCAGGCTGGCCAGCTTGTGGTCGAGCTCCTGTTGCCACAGGAAGCTGCGGTCCTGATTCATCAGCGAGGTCCATGCTGCGGCTACGCCATCGTTGCCGGCGCGTTGCTGATTGCGCTGTTGCAGGATGCCGGACTTGGCGCGCTGCAGTTCTTCCTCGCTGAAACCGTCCTTGAGCACGCGGGCGATCTCTTCACGCACGGCGGCATCGACCTTGTCCAGGTTCTGGGGCGCGGCGATGGCGTAGATGGTCAAGTGGCCGGCGTCGGTCAGGGCGGCGACCTGCAGACCGCTGTAGATGCCGTAGGACAGGCCGTCCTGCTGGCGCACGCGGTCGGCCAGGCGCGACTTCAGGCTGGAACCACCCAGCAGGAAGTTGGCCACGGCCAGGGCAGGGTAGTCGGGATCGGTGTCGCGCAGGCGGATGTTCTGGCGCGCGAAATAGACCCCGTTTTCCTTGTCGGGGGTATCGACGAGCAGGCGCTTGGCGGGGATATCGGCCCAGGTCTGCAGCACTCGTGCATAGGGCGCGGCGCTGGGCCAGCCGCCAAAGGCCTGGTCAATGGCGCTGCGCGCCTGGGCGGGGTCGAAGTCGCCCACGACCGCCAGCTCACCCTGGGATGCGCCGTAGAAGCGGCGATGGAAATCCTTCACCTGCTCCAGCGTCACAGCACGCACGGCGGCGATACGCTGCTCCAGCGTCTGCGCGGCACGCCAGTCGCCCGCCAGGTAATGGTCGAAGTGGACGGACAGCGCCTCTCCAGCACGGGTGTCAGGGTCCTTGCGACCGGCTTCCAGCCCGGCCACGGTCTCGTTCTTCAATTGCTCGAACTCGGCCGCATCCATGCGCGGATGACGGAACACCTCACCCACCAGGGCAATCGCCGCAACCAGATTCTCGCGGGTGGTCTGGAAACGGTAGAGGCTGCCATTGATCTTCAGGCGGGCGAATTCATCGGCCAGCTGGCGGCGGTCCAGCTTGTCGGTGCCGCGCATGAGCATGGCCTCGGTCAACTGGGCCACGTTGCGCTGGCCGAACAGGCTCTGGGCGTCGCCAAAGCGCAGGTGCAGGCTGACCGACACCGTCTGGCCGCGTGACTGCTTGGGCAGCAGCGCCAGGTCCAGGGCGGTATGGGGCGGCTGGCCGGGGGCGATGCGGGTAGTGCGCTGTTCGATATTGGCCGGGGCCGGATCGAAGGCTTCGCCCGAGGCAATGGCCGTGCGCGGCTGGTATTGCGACAGCAGGGTATCGATGCCCGGGGCGGTGGGGATCTCGGCGCGCTGGGGATGGTCGTCGGGAATATAGAGGCCGACGGTGCGGTTGTCGCGGCGGAAGTAGCGGCCCGCAGCAGCGGCGATATCGGCACTGGAGAGGCGCTGCATCCGGTCACGTTCGATGAAGAGCAAGCGCCAGTCACCGCGGGCGATGGCGTTGGACATCGCCACGGCCAGCTGTTGCGGATTGTTTTGCAGGGTCTCGAAGCTGTTGGCGGCTTCGCGATGCAGGCGCGCCACTTCCTCGGGTGTGGGCGGCTGGGTGCTGAAGGATTCGACGGCGCTGATCATGGCCTGGCGCACCGCGTCCAGATCACCGCCGACCTTGACCTTGGCCACCATCATCTGCAGGCCAGGGGCCATTCCTTCCAGCGGCATCGCATAGACCTCGGTGGCCATGCCGGTTTCCACCAGCGCCTTGTGCAGGCGGCCATTGGGCGTGTCGGTCAGGATGTCGGCGGCAAAGCCCAGGGCGGTGGCGTCGGGGTGCAGGGCGGAGGGCATCTTGTAGGCCAGTGCCACCAGTTGCTGGTCACCGCGACGGCGGATCACGAATTGCCGCTCGCCGTCCTGGGTCGGCTCGACCGTCCAGAACGCGGGCAGGGTGCGCTTGGGCTTGGGCAGGCGACCAAAGCTCTGGTCCACCCATTGCAGCACCTGGGCCGGATCGAACTTGCCGGCGATGAGCAGCACGGCGTTGTCGGGCTGGTAGTAGGTGCGGTAGAAGGCTTGCAGGTTCTCGATGCGCACGTTCTCGATATCGCTGCGCGCACCGATGGTGTTGCGGCCATAGGCGTGCCAGTCATAGGCCACGCTCTGCATGCGCTTCAACATCACGCGGGTGGGCGAGGTCTCCCCGGCTTCGAACTCGTTGCGCACCACGGTCATCTCGCTGTCGAGATCCTTGCGGGCAATCTTCGAGTTGAGCATGCGGTCGGCTTCCATGGCGATGGCCCAGCGCAGGTTGTCCGGGCTGGCCTGGAAGGTCTCGTAGTAGTTGGTGCGGTCCAGCCAGGTGGTGCCGTTGAAGTTCATGCCGCGCTTGCTGAAATCCTGCGCAATGCTGGGATGGCGCGGCGAGCCCTTGAACATCAGGTGTTCCAGCAGGTGCGCCATGCCGGTCTCGCCATAGTTCTCATGGCGCGAGCCGACCAGGTAGGTGATGTTGACCGTGACCGTGGGCTGGGAGTCGTCCGGCAGCAGGAGCAGCTTGAAGCCATTGGCGAAACGGTATTCGCTGATGCCCTCGGCGCTGGGGCCGGCGCTCACGCCCGCTGGCAGGGACTTGATGGCCGCCGGCGGCGCTGCTTCAGTAGCAGCGGCCTGCACAGCGGGGGCGGAAAGGAAGCAACCCAGGCTCAGGACCAGGATGGCAAGACGCGGACAACGCAAGGACAAAGTGGACTCCTGCATGAATCGGAAAAGGAATCCGCATTGTAGTGCTTGGCGCGGCTGGCGCGGGGGCAATAAAAACGCCGCCGTGGCGGACCAGGGCGGCGTTCCGGGTGGCGACCCCTGCCGGGCGCAGCCTTATTCGCTGGGCGGCGGCACGTAACCGGCGGCAGCGTCGGCGCCTTCGCCGAAGAAGTGCTTTTCCATCTGCGCAGCCAGATACTTGCGGGCGCGGGCGTCGGCCAGCATCAGGCGGTTTTCGTTGACCAGCATGGTCTGGTGCTTGAGCCAGGCGGCCCAGGCTTCCTTGGAGACGTTCTCGAAGATGCGCTTGCCCAGTTCGCCCGGGTAGGGGGGGAAGTCCAGCCCTTCGGCTTCCTTGTTCAGTTTGATGCAGTGGACCATGCGTGCCATGTCGATTCCTTGGTTCGTTAAGATGAAATGCCTGGGACGGGCGGGCCTGCGAGATGGGTGTCAGCGGTTGAGCCTGCTCACGTCCTGACGGAAAACTTAGTACAGGTTCTTGATCAGGACCTGTGACTTGCGTTGCCAGTTGTAGATCTGCTGGCGGTCCTGCGGCAGGTCGTTCACGCCTGCCAGCACGAAGCCGCGCTTCAAGAACCAGTGCGAGGTGCGCGTGGTCAGCACGAAGAGCTTGGTCAGGCCGGCTTCGCGGGCGCGGGTCTCGATGTGCTTCAAGATTCGGTCGCCATCGCCCTGGCCCTGCACTTCGGGGTTCACGGTCAGGCAGGCCATCTCGCCCATGCGCTCCTTGGGGAAGGGATAGAGGGCGGCGCAACCGAAGATGACGTTGTCGTGCTCGATGACCGAGAAGTAGTGGATTTCGCGCTCGATCAGCTCGCGGCCACGCTTGACCAGGGTGCCATCGGCTTCCAGCGGTTCGATCAGCTTGAGGATGCCGCCTACGTCTTCGATGGTGGCCTGGCGCAGGCTTTCCAGGTTTTCGTAGGTGACCATGGTGCCCACGCCATCGTGGGTGAACAGCTCCAGCAGCGCCGAGCCATCGGTGGCGAAGGGCACGATGTGGGCGCGCGAGACGCCGGCATTGCAGGCCTTGACCACGCTGGCCAGGTAGAAGGCCGCTTCCGGCGAGAGGAAGCCGGCCGACAGCACGGCCTCGGCCTGGTGCGAGGACAGCTCGCGGATTTCGGTGCCGGCAGCGTCGGTCATCATCGGCGTTTCCGACAGGAAGATCAGCTTTTCGGCGCGCAGCGCGATGGCCGCCGAGACGGCCACGTCTTCCATGGTCAGGTTGAAGGCTTCGCCGGTGGGCGAGAAGCCCAGCGGCGAGAGCAAGACGATGCCGCCCGCGTTCATGATGGGCTGGATGACGTCGGCGGCGATCTTGCGCACCACGCCGGTCAGTTGCAGGTCTACGCCATCGATGACGCCCATGGGGCGGGCCGTGACGAAGTTGCCCGAGATCACGCGGATGGCCGAATGGGCCATGGGCGTATTCGGCAGGCCCTGGCTGAAGGCGGCCTCGATGTCCAGGCGCAATTCGCCAGCGGCTTCCTTGGCGCATTCCAGGGCGGCGCTGTCAGTCACGCGCAGGCCATTGTGGAAGCGCGCCTCGACATTGCGCAGCGCCAGCTGCTCGGCCACCTGCGGGCGCGAGCCATGCACCACCACCACACGGATGCCCAGCGCATGCAGCAGGGAGAGATCCTGGGCCAGCACTTGCAGGTCGCCGGCCGTGACCAGCTCGCCCGGAAAGGCGACCACGAAGGTCTTGCCGCGGAAGGCGTGGACATAGGGTGCGACGGAGCGCAGCCAGTTGACGAATTCGGTCTGTTTTTCCATGACGCGCATTATAACCAGCGTCGCGCCCATCCGTTGGCCCATGGGCGTTTGCGACCGGATTTCAGTCCCGGCTGTTGCAATCCGGAAGCAATCTGCCGGGTATCGCCCCAAAGGACGAGCCCCATCGTCCCCACAGCCGCCTGCAGCCTGACCGGGCGGCCGGTGGCAGGTATAATGTCGGCCTCATGTCTGTTACCAAAGCCCCCACCCCAGCCCCGGCCGCCCAGCCGCAGAAGAACCCGCAGCAGGAGCGTGCGCGCGGCCAGCGCGACGCCCGCAGTCCACGCCGCACCGACTCTGCCGCCGAGGGCGCGCCCACGCCTGCGCCATTGCGCAATCCCTTGCCGCCGGTGACTTTCCCGGAAGAGCTGCCCGTCTCTGGCCGTCGCCACGAGATCACCGAGGCGCTACGGGCGCACCAGGTCATCATCGTCAGCGGCGAGACCGGTTCCGGCAAGACCACCCAATTGCCCAAGATATGCCTGGAGCTGGGCCGTGGCGAAAAGGGCCTGATCGGTCACACCCAGCCGCGCCGGATTGCCGCATCCTCCACGGCCAAACGGATCGCGCAGGAATTGAATTCCCCGCCGGGCGAGCTGGTCGGCTACAAGGTGCGCTTCAACGATACGCTGTCCAAGGGGGCGTGGATCAAGCTGATGACCGACGGCATCCTGCTGGCCGAGACGCAGACCGATCCGCTGCTGCGCCAGTACGACACTATCATCATCGACGAGGCCCATGAACGCAGCCTCAACATCGATTTCCTGCTGGGCTACCTGAAGCAGTTGCTGCCCAAGCGTCCCGACCTGAAGATCATCATTACCTCGGCCACCATCGATGCCGACCGCTTCGCTCGTCATTTCGGGCGCGAGGTGAAGGGCGAGATCGCGCCGGCACCGGTCATCGAGGTCTCGGGCCGGCTGTATCCGGTCGAGATCCGTTATCGTCCCATCGACAATGCCGACCGCAGCGGCGTCTCCACCGAGGTGGCGCAGGCGCGGGCGCGCGCCGAAGGTCGCGCCAGCCAGGCCCAGAAGGACCGCGAGCAACGCGACCTGATGGACGCCGTGGTCGATGCCGTGGATGAACTGGCCCGCATCGGCTCGGGCGATGTGCTGGTCTTCCTGCCCGGCGAGCGCGAAATCCGCGACGCCGCTGAAGCGCTGCGCAAGCATCATCCACCGCATGTGGAAATCCTGCCGCTGTTTGCGCGCCTGTCCGCGCAAGAGCAGGAACGCGTCTTCAAGATCAGCAATGCACGCCGCATCGTGCTGGCCACCAACGTGGCAGAGACCTCGTTGACCGTACCTGGCATCCGCTATGTGGTCGATGCCGGCCTGGCGCGGGTCAAGCGCTACAGCTACCGCAACAAGGTCGAGCAATTGCAGATCGAGCCGGTGGCGCAATCGGCGGCCAACCAGCGCGCCGGTCGTTGCGGCCGGGTGGCGGCGGGTGTGTGTATCCGTCTGTATGACGAACAGGATTTCCTGCAGCGTCCCAAGTTTACCGATCCCGAAATCCTGCGTTCGTCGCTGGCCTCGGTGATCCTGCGCATGAAGTCGCTGCATCTGACCGATGTGGAGAGCTTCCCCTTCATCGAGCCGCCTCTGGGCCGTGCCATTGCCGACGGCTATCAGCTCTTGCAGGAACTGGGTGCGGTGGAAGAACAGGGCGGCGTGAACCGCCTCACGCCGCTAGGCAAGCAGTTGGCGCGCCTGCCGCTGGACCCGCGCGTGGGCCGCATGATCCTGGCTGGCCGCGACAATGCCTGCCTGACCGAACTGCTGATCATCGCCGCCGCCGTGTCCGTGCAAGACCCGCGCGACCGGCCCATGGATGCGCAGAATGCGGCGGATAACGCCCACAAGAAATTCGCCGATGAAAAATCCGAATTCGCCAGCTACCTCAAGATCTGGAAGTGGTTCGAAGACGCCATCGCCCACAAGAAATCGAACCGCCAGCTGCAGGAGCATTGCCGCGAGAACTTCCTCTCGCAACTACGCCTGCGCGAGTGGCGCGATGTCCATTCGCAATTGCTGACCATCGTCAAGGAGCAGGGCTGGCGTCTCAATGAAGCCCCCGCCACCTATGACCAGCTGCATCTGGCGCTGCTGACCGGCCTGCTGGGCAACGTCGGTTTCAAGAGCGAGGACGATGCGCAATACCTGGGCGCGCGCGGCATCAAGTTCAACATCTGGCCCGGCGCGCATCTGACCAAGAAGCCGGGGCGCTGGGTGATGGCCGCCGAGCTGGTCGATACTGCCCGCCTTTATGCCCGCTGCGTGGCCAACATCCAGCCCGAATGGCTGGAAAAGCTGGGTGGTCACCTGTTGAAGAAATCCTGGGGCGAGCCGCGCTGGGAAAAGCGCGCCGCCCAGGTCACCGCCTCCGAACGCGCCACCCTGTATGGGCTGGTGGTGTACAGCCAGCGCCGCATCAACTACGGCAAGATCAATCCGGCTGAAGCACGCGAGATCTTCATCCGCGACGCCCTGGTCGGCGGCGACTTCGAGACCCGCGCCCCGTTCTTTGCGCACAACCAGAAGCTGGTGCGCGAGATCGAGAACCTGGAGCACAAGTCGCGCCGTCTGGATGTGCTGGTGGACGATGAGCTCATCATCGGTTTCTACGACAAGCTGATCCCGCATGACATCTGCAATGGCGTGGACTTCGAGAAGTGGCACAAGGAGGCCACTGCCGCCGATCCCAAGCTGCTGTACCTGAACCGTGACGACCTGATGCGTCACGAGGCCGCTGGCGTGACCACCGAGCTGTTCCCCAAGACCATGAACGTGGCAGGCATCGCCATGGCCTTGAGCTATCACTTCGAGCCCGGCGCTGCCCGTGATGGCGTCACGCTGACCGTGCCGCTGTATGCACTGAACCAGGTCTCGGCGGATCGCTGTGAATGGCTGGTGCCGGGCATGTTGAAGGAGAAGGTGCATCTGCTGCTGAAGTCCTTGCCGCAGAAGCTGCGTCGCCATTGCGTGCCGCTGCCCGGCTATGCCGCCCGCTTCTGCGAGCGCATGGAAGAGCGCAAGACCTTTGGTCGCGGCAACCTCATCGACGCCATCATTGCCGACATCCGCGAGCAGATCACCCTGCTGGTCAAGCCCAGCGATTTCAAGCAGGAGACGCTGTCGGCCCATCATGCGATGAACTTCAAGATCGTCGATGAGCATGGGCGCCAGCTGGAGATGGGCCGCAACCTCGCCGCCCTGCAGGCCGAGTTCGGCGGACAGGCGCGCCAGCAGTTCCAGAAGCTGGCCGAGCAGGTGGCCATTGCTCCCCGCGAGGACGAGGACAATGCCGCGCCGTCGCCCGCCGCCTCCACCGGCAAGGGCGGGACCAGCGCCGTGCCAGCGGCTCCTGCTGCGCCGGCTTCGGTAGGCGAATACAGCAACCTCACCAGCTGGAGTTTTGGTGAATTGCCTGAGTTGCTGGAGATTACACGCGGCAGCGGCAAGCAGGCGCAGACGCTGATCGGTTTCCCCGCGCTGGTGGATCGCAAGATGCATTGTGATCTGGAAGTCTTTGATGATCCGGCCGAGGCGGCGCGCTTCCACTATGCCGGGCTGCGTCGTCTGTTTGCCCTGCAGATGAAGGAGCAGCTCAAGTATCTGGAAAAGAATATTCCGGGACTGCAGCAGATGGGCATGCAATTCATGGCCCTGGGTTCGCAGGAAGAATTGCGCGAACAGATCCTCAATGCCGGCCTGGAGCGCGCCTTCCTGCAGGACCCGCTGCCGCGCAACGCCGACGAGTTCAATCGCCGCCGTGACGAAGGCAAGGCGCGCCTGGGTTTGCTGGTCAACGAGATTGCTCGCCTGTGCGGCCAGATTCTGGTCGAGTACCATGCCCTGCCCAAGAAACTGCAAGGCATCAAGGCGCACGCGCAGGCGGCGGCTGACATGCAGGCGCAGCTATCGCAACTGGTGGGCAAGCGTTTCGTGGCCGAGACCGATTACGGCAATCTGAGTCACTATCCGCGTTATCTGAAGGCCATCAACGTGCGGCTGGACAAGCTGCGCGCCGATCCGGCACGTGATACGCGATTGCTGGCGGAATGGAATTCGGTGGCGCTGCCGTATCAACGCGCCCTGAAGGACCGCGCCGGCAGGGCGGATCCGAAGATGACCGAGTTCCGCTGGATGCTGGAGGAGTTGCGCGTGTCCTTGTATGCACAGGAACTGAAGACGCCGATGCCGGTGTCGGTGAAGCGGCTGCAGAAGGTTTGGGAGAGTATGCAGCGGTGATTGCTGTTCGTCCTTCCTGTGGTTTATCTCAGCGGGTCTTATGGAAATACGCGGAATTTCAACTACTCAACTGCTTGCATAGTCTGCCGACGTGGAGTTCTTGAAAAGAAGTCGGCATCTGGTGATGCCTCACTGCTGAGCAAAGATTCCTCGGTGAGGGATTGTCCATAAAATCCATTGAGCAGGGTTGTCAAGGATGCTGCGCTACATGAGTAGTCGAAGTCTTGCTTGACGACTTCCGCATCGCGTAGGTTCTTCCTGCTCCGTATGGAGATGCTGATCTGGGCAGTATGCACGCTTAGCAGAAGAATGCTATCAGGCGGATTTTGCTTTCTGGAATAAGCGGGCAGGTCTTCAGAGAAAGCAGAGCTTGGGACAAAGAAGCTGGTCAGAGAAAAGATGCATGCAAGTGCGTCAGCTCTCAAAGTGGAGTGGCTCTTACTTCTTGGTTTTTTCATGTACATAGATGGCCAGTACAAAAAAAATGCCGAGACCTACCCCTAATATAGCTGCCCCTGAGATGGCCGAAAATACCCCTATTCCGTGTTCAAAAACAAGAAGATTGACCAAAGAAGCAGCGAAAAAAAAGGCGCTCGTCACAAAGAATATTTTGACCTTGCTCCATTTCTTTTGGATCGCATATTCTGCCAGTATGCCACCTAGCATCTCTGTCAATGTGCTTATCAAGCTCATAGCATCTCATAAAGGATGAGGTGAGTTCGCGCCTCATCTCGTCCTTTTAGTTAGCAACCAACGACGATATCGGCTGTATTGCGAGGCGCCAAAGTTGGACGCCAGCATATTGGGCCTCCAGGCGATCTGTCCGGCAAGGCCGCCGCCAGATGCACGTATTAGCGCACCACCCATTCCGCCGGTAAGCGCCTCCGTGCCGATTGAATACAAGGAACCTCGCCAGGTAATGGGTCGATTGTTGTAGTAGTTAGTTAAGGCATAGGAGCCAAAGCCGACAGCCCGCCAATGGGATGAGTTTTACTTGTCGTGCTCAGTAATACGCATACGCCCCAGCTCACCCGCGCTAGCTAACAACCGCAATCTGGCTGAACGCCACTCGGCCAGGGCCCGGATGCGCTCCTGGCTTGCATCGGCCAGCGCTGATTGCACGTTCAGGATGTCGATGATGTCACTTAACCCACGTTCATATTTGCGCTGGACGTCGTCCAAGGCCATCTTTGCGCTGTCCAGCAAGCGCTGTGAAGAGGTCAGGTTTCGCAGTGATGCCTGGTTGTCCGCGAAGGCATTGGTGAGTTCACCTATGACCTGCCCCTCCGTTTCCATGAGTTCGGCCTCGCGGATGTCGATCTGGGCCTGGGCGTTGCGTACCTTGTAAGTGTGGGAGAAACCGTCAAAGAGCGGAATGTTCAATGACAATCCCGTCACTGTTTCCCGTGTCTGTGTACCAGCGCTACCTTGGTTAGGGCGACCATTGGCGTAGTATCCGTGCGAAAGATCCAGACTGGGCATGCCCTCAGCACGGATCGCTGCCAGCTTCTGCTGCGACGATGACAACTGTGCCCTTGACGCCAATAACGCAGGATGGTGCTGCCGCGCGACAGTCAACCATTGCTCCAGGTCTTGCGATAGCTCACTGGATTGGATGACCAAGTCGGGAGGGTCGATGGGCACTTGCAGGCCAGCGCTCTGTCCTCGCAGTCCCAGTGAGATGGATAACACGACCAAGGCTTTTTCATGCTGCCCGATGGCGCGCGCATGCTCCAGCTCCGCTTTGGACAAGGATGTCTGGACCTGCAGCAGGTCAGACCTGGCAGCCATGCCTTTTGCTGCGCGCTTGTGGGTAGTGTCCATGATCTGGCGCGCTAACCGTTCGTTGACCTCCCTTGCCAAGCGATTGGCGCCAGTGGTTTGCACATCGTAATAGGCGGCAACCACGCTTGCCATGGTTTTTTGCAAGATCGCGTCATGGCTGGCCAGCGCCGCGTCGAGTGACGCATTGGCTGCACGCAGGTTGGCTGCTCTTCCGCCGAAGTCCAGCAGGCGCCATGTCAGGGTGTAGTACTGTGAGCGACTCCTGCGCTGGGTATCGAGCGGCAGTGGTGAGTCCGGCTGACGGACACGCTCTTGCTGATATCTCAGTCCGGCGTTGACCGTAGGTAAATACGCGCTCTGGGCTTCCCCCTTTTGCGCTGCTTGCATCTTGATGCGTGCCCATCCAGCTTTGACCTGGGCGTGGCGGCACAAACCGAGGTCGATTGCATCACCCAGGGCAAGCGGCGCCGTCGGAACGGCTGACCGTTCATCGCACGCCAGGATCTGAGAATCACCCGGCAGCAATTTTCCCTCGTCCAGTTCGGGCGGTCTTGCCAATAGGGGATCTTGCAATGGTGTCGAGGGCCAGTCACGCCATTCTCGTGTTTGAGCCGCCACGGTCAAGCATGACATCATCGCAGCAACTGTCAGGAATACTGATGTCAGTCTAACGCTCATTGAGTGACTCCCGCTGGTGGCGAATCAGAGGCGAGAGCACGTATTCAACGACCCGCCGGGTCCCTGTCCGGATCTCGGCCGTGACCGACATGCCTGGTGACAGTGCCACGGTGCGTCCATCGACCGCGAGGGTATTGCGTTCCAGAATGATCTTGCTGGAGTAGATCAAGCCCCGCTTTTCGTCTTCGATGGCATCGTGGGAGACATGTCTTACCTTTGCCCGGACCGTGCCATATTTGGTGTAGTCGAAGGCCTCTATCTTAACGTTGGCTTGCTGACCGATCTGTACGAAGCCAATATCCTTGTTCTCCAGAAAGGCTTCCACTTCGACCGTCGAGACCTGAGGAACGATCTGCATCAGTGGCTGGGCTGCCGGGACGACGCCGCTGATCGTATGGACTGTGAGTTGTTGCACGGTTCCGTCCACCGGGGCGACGAGTTTGAGCAACTTGCTGTACTGGCCGGCGCGCCGCTGATCTTGAAGGGCGGCTTCCATTCGCTTGCTGGCGTCGATACCCTCGTCGTGCGCTTCTCTCAAGGTTTGGGCAATCAGCGCTGAGCGCTGGTTGCGCGCGTCGGCCAGTTGTCCCTTGAGCTGGATTCTGGCCTGTTCCTTTTCCTGCCAGGCATGTCGTGAGACGGCGTTCTCGGTCAGTAACGATTGGTAGTCTTGCGCAAGCTGGCTGGCCAGGGGCAAGGCGGCACCGTAGCGCGCAATCTCGTCATCCAGACGATCCAGCTTGCTCTTGAAATCCCGATATTGGCTTTCCAGTTGTCGCTGCGCGGCTTGCCACTGTGCAGCAGATGTGGCCTGTACATGGGATAACTGCGGAAGCTGGCCGGTTGCAATAGCCTCGCGCAAAGCGTTTGCCCGTGCGAGCTGCAAACGTGCCTGGGCCGCTGCATCGGCTGCCTTGTCATGTTCAGCGTCGCTGCTGCTGGAATCGAGTTCGATCAGGAGATCACCTGCCTTGACCGTCTGACCCTCTGTCACATGCAAGGCCTTGACGCTGGCTACCTCAACCGAGGCGATGGTCTTGGTACGGGCTGAAGGAATGATCTTGCCGGTAGCATGAACGATGACGTCGATACGACCGAAGATTGCCCACAGAAGGAAGAAGCCGACCATACTCATCAGCACCCGTGCAGTCCATAGCAGGGTCGGCGAGGCCGGAGATTCTTGCAGGGCTAGTGCGGCTGGCAGGAACTGGGCTTCCTGCTGGTTGTAGTGGTCGGTGCGCAGGCTCTTGCGCAGTCGCCAGAAGTGCGAAAAGACGTCGTAGTAACGCCGCCACAGATCGCGCCAGGCGGCGAGCCAGTGAAGCAATTTCATGTGCTTATGCCGTTGAGGGGACGCCTGCAGCGCCTTGAATCATCTGCAGGCGATGCAGGTGCGTATAGATGCCAGCGGGATTACGCAGTAGCTCATCGTGCGAGCCGCTCTCCGCAATCTCCCCCCTGTCCATGACGATGATGCGATGGGCGTCGCGGACTGCCGAGAGTCGATGGGCGATGATCAATACGGTCCTTCCCGCACAGATCTGGCGCATATTGTCCTGAATGATTTTCTCGGACTCATAGTCGAGTGCGCTAGTGGCTTCGTCGAAGATGAGGATCGCCGGATTCGAGATCAGTGCGCGAGCGATGGCGATGCGCTGGCGCTGTCCACCAGACAGACCGGTTCCATGTTCCCCGACCAGGGTGTCATAGGCCTCCGGTAATTCGCAGATGAATTCATGGGCGCCTGCCAGCTTCGCGGCGGCGATGACGGTTTCGATGGGCAGGGACGGATCGGTGAGTGCGATGTTGTCGCGGATGGAGCGGGAGAACAGCGTATTTTCCTGTAACACCACGCCGATCTGCTGGCGTAGTGAGGCGGTGTCAATGATGGCAAGATCTTGCCCGTCGATCAGGATCCTGCCACGATCACAAACGTAGAGGCGCTGTACCAGTTTGGTAAGGGTACTTTTCCCTGAGCCGGAGCGGCCGACGATCCCAAGGACTTCGCCAGGCCGCACACTCAAGGACAGCGAGCGGATGACATCTGTGTTTTCCGGACGATACCGGAATGAAACCTGGTCGAAAGAGATCGCACCGGCTAACCTGGGCAGGCGGGATTTCTGACCCATTACCTCCGAGCGCGTGTCGAGTACATCTCCTAGCCGACTCATCGAAATCCCCACTTGCTGAAAATCGTTCCATAACTGGGCCAGCCTCAGAATGGGCGAGGCTACCTGCCCGGCAAGCATATTGAAGGCCACCAGCTCCCCGACTGTGAGCTGCTGTTCTATGACCAAGGTAGCACCCAGCCACATGATGGCGGCGGTGACCAGCTTGCTGATCAGGCTTACACCACCGCTGGCCAGCAGGCCGATGTTGGTTGTACTGAGACCCGCGCAGACATAGGCGGCCAGTTGCTTGTCCCACTTCTGCTGCCAGCGTGGTTCGACGGCCATGGCCTTGAGCGTATCCATGCCAGTGAGGGTTTCCACCAGAAACGCCTGGTTTTCCGCTCCCTTGTTGAATTTGTCGTCCAGCTTTGCGCGCAATATGGGCGTAAAGAGGAAGGATAGGGCGAGGTACAACGGAATTGATGCCAGGACAATCAGTGACAGGGTCACGCTGTACCACAGCATGACGCCGATGAAGACAAAGGAGAAGACGATATCCAGCAGCAAGGTCATGGCATTGCCGGTCAGGAAAGAGCGAATGTTCTCCAGCTCTCGGATGCGAGCGATCGAGTCCCCTGCACGGCGGGATTGGAAATAGGTAATGGGTAAGCTGAGCAGGTGCGCAAACAACTTCGATCCCAGCTCTACATCGATCTTGCTACTGGTATGCGCAAACAGCGCGGTACGGATTCCCCCAAGGATGGCTTCGAACAGGGTCGCCGCGACCAGACCCAAGGCGATTACATTGAGAGTCTTCATGGCGTGGTTGACCAATACCTTGTCCATCACCACCTGGAAAAAGAGCGGCGTACATAGCCCGATCAATTGCAGTACCAGCGAAATCAGCAAGACTTCGCCTAAGGTCTTGCGATACTTGACTACGGCGGGAATGAACCAAGTAAAGTCGAACTTTCCCATCGCGCGGGCAAAGCTCGCCCTGCTGGTCATGAGGATCAGTTGCCCGCTCCAGCATTGTTCAAAGTCTGGGTGTAGCATGACTTCCGGACGCTGGCCTGGCCGTTGCAGCAGGATGCGCCATATCTCCTGGCTTTTGTCGATCTTGCCCAGCAGGAAGAACTGGCCGCTCGTATCGATGGCGATGGCCGGCAGCGGTGTCCGATCCAGGCGATCACGATATTGTCTGATGCAGCGCGCGGTCAATCCCAGTTTTTTCGCGGCCAGCAGGATGGTCTCGATAGTGAAGGGTGCACGTCCGTATTCGTGTTGAAGCTGACGCGGATCGGCAGCGATACCATGCAGTTTGGCCATCATCAACAGACAGAGCAGGCCGGTATCGAGGCGTTCGTCTGCAGATGGTGGCGCGGTGCCCTGTTCTTCTTTAGTCACGCTAAGAGTCTCGTAGGAGGCGAGGGGTAATGAGACGGCCCATCGTGAGGATGGGCCGCGAATTCATCAATGCAGGGATCGGCGATTTCGGCTGATGCGAGACATCGCCGATGGCATTCAATGCGTTACGGTCAGCAAGATTTGACCATTGCTGTTCTGACTTCCGGTCCAGCGGGTCTGCGACGCAGTGGGTGCAGCGAAGGCCGCCATTGCCTGAACGAATTGCTCGATATCGCCCTCGTGCATCGTATATCCATCGGCAGTCCCGATTCGTTCGACGTGATTATCACTTCCGCGGCCTTTCTGGATTTCCCAGCCTTTTACGATGATCTGATCGGATGGTTGGGGGATGTTGATCTTCAGATTGTTTCCGCTGTACTTGAATCCGAGGTTCTGATGTTCAATGTCGAAGGGGCCGGGCCAGTCGATATCTTGATAGGTGTTGTCTCTATCGATGATGGTGTCAGCGCCATCATCCAGACTGAATCGATAGCTATCATTGTCAGCCTGGCCGAATAACTCGCCGTTACCTGCGCCGCCGTAGAGGGCATCATAGTCGTCGCCATCGGTGCCGATGAGACTGTTTCGGTTGTCGTCGCCAAAATAGATCTGATTGAGGCCGGATTGGAGGAACTGTACGGCATCGGTGTAATTCGTCATGGCGCCGGATTGGCGTAGGGAGTCGTAGTTGCTGATGAGTTGAGTCAAGGGCACGACGTCGCCCGTGTCCCAGGAGGGTGAATCGGGTGCTTGATCTTGCTGGGTTTCGCGGTCGATATCAAAGTTATCTAGTCTGTTTCGGTTGTTGCCGCCAAAATAGATCTGATTGAGGCCGGATTGGAGGAACTGTACGGCATCGGTGTAATTCGTCATGGCGCCGGATTGGCGTAGGGAGTCGTAGCTGCTGATGAGTTGAGCCACGGGCAGGCCGTCGCCCGTGTCCCAGGATGGTGAATCGGGTGCTTGATCTTGCTGGGTTTCGCGGTCGATATCAAAGTTATCTAGTCTGTTTCGGTTGTTGCCGCCAATATAGATCTGATTGATGCCGGATTGGAGGAACTGCACGGCATCGGTGTAATTCGTCATGGCGCCGGATTTGAGTAGGGAGCGGTAGCTGCTGATGAGTTGAGTCAAGGGCAGGGCATCGCCCGTGTCCCAGGATGGTGAAGCGGGTGCTCGTTCTTGCTGGATTTCGCGGTCGATATCAAAGTTACCTGGCTGCGGTGCCGTGGCTGAAAGTAGGACGCTCTTAAGGCGGCGCTGGATCTCCTGGGCAATGGATTCGGCGAACTCCGTTGCTGTTGATGTACTTTCGTAGAAGGTGCTGAGGGGGAGCTGGCTCGGTAGTGGGAAACTTGGGACGTATTGGATGCCCGGCGTGTAGGTGAACCGATTGTTTGCCAAGAAGTCGGTGGAGGCATTGACGACGTTTTCGAAGCCGGGCTTGTCCAGTTCGCCGTTGGCGAAGGCCGCCCAGGCCGCATGATCGGCCGAGTTGGCGGCGTTGATGTCATTGAATTGGTAACTGCGGTCATTCCACCGGACTCCGTTGTTGGAACGGTCGGTATAGGAGAAACCGTCGACGTCAATGTCGCCGATGTTGCTGCCGCTGCGGGTGATCTCTCCGGAGGCGGGGTCGTAGTGGAAGTTGCCGGAGGTGCCGTCAGCGAGGGTGCCGGTGCTGGCGTCGAGGGCAAATCGTCCCACGTATTTCTTGTTGTTGAGGACTTCAACTTGCCCGTCCGAATAGAAGGAGAGATTGCCGTTAGCAGCGGTATTGGCGTTTGATAGGCTGCCATCCGGGTTACGCAACTGATGGGAGACCACCCCTGTTTCCGTATGGGTGGTGGTGATGAGTTTGTGTCCGTTCAAGCCCGGTTCTGTAAAGGACTTGATGGAAACGATCTCGACGGGCTTGGGCGGCACCGGTTCGGTTTTTGGCGTTACCGACTCGGTCCTGTTTTCCATGGGCACCGTCTTGAAGGTGGTTTCACCTGTCGCCAGGTTTTGGAATGTGGTCGTGATTGTGCCCGTGTCAGGATTAGGCACGATCCAGGAGATCGTTCCATGGGCCGTATCGGAGATATACCGCACCCCATTGGTATATGTGCGCACGGTACCGTGCCGACCGAAGTGTTCTTCGGTGTAGGAAAGACCAGGGCCTCCCGTGTTGGGTAGCCAGTTGGCATAGGATGGATCATAAGTGTGAATGCCGTCCCACAATTTCTCGGTGTTCTTTTCGATCTTGGCCGAGTAGCTGCCGGCGGGTGCGGAATCTGGCTTGACCTGGTTGGTGTCTACGCCAGAGTATCGGCGGGTAACCTCTTGAGGGAGCATGGTGTCCGTGAGGGAGCTGTACGCGCTTGGGGAAATCTCACCTACGGTCAGTATATTCTTGACGAAGTCGGTACAGACATTGGACATGGGACCTGTCACGGCGCTGATCGGGAGGAGAAGAGGGATGGCGCCTCGGACGGCGTTGTAGTTGTCGGTGGTGTCGTTGGCAACTGAGGCTGCGTATTCGAGCATGTTGCTATATTGCCGTTCTGAGACTGAAAATGTCTTTGACCATCTTTCTAAGTGAGGAATTGGTTTTCCTGTTTTTGGGTCTGTACTGGTGATTGTGTCATCTCTTAGAGTGCCTGGGCCGGTGGAGCCGTGAACAACCGGGTAATAGCCGATCGTAATATCAGGTTTTCCAGGAGCTGAAAGGGTGACAAATGCGTGGCCTACTTGCGCTTTTAACCCTTCGAAACCGCCGGTGGGGTAAGTGCGTACGGTGACGCTATAGTTGATCATGGTTATTTCCTAAATGAATTAGCGCTTAAGGTAATCGCGAAGATATGTGAGTCGAAAGATGTTCTTTCCCGTTTTTCTGTCTACC
This sequence comes from Herbaspirillum camelliae, assembly GCF_001929405.1. Classification (NCBI taxonomy): domain Bacteria; kingdom Pseudomonadati; phylum Pseudomonadota; class Betaproteobacteria; order Burkholderiales; family Oxalobacteraceae; genus Herbaspirillum; species Herbaspirillum camelliae. Next base: position 5,542,587 of record NZ_KV880769.1, on the reverse strand, counting down.
ACTAAGATCGCATAAGGTTCTGTACGGCCTGCGGTGTATGCGATATAAGCACCCAGGCACTCAGGGCGTTTTTTCAGAATTTCTGATCCGAAGATTGTCGTGTCATAGTTTTCTAGTTGAAACAACGACGCATCTTCTCTTCCCAGTGGTTCTATATTTGGCCGTCTGTCGATAAAAAAATCCCGACTCTCACCGTCGAAGCATTTGAGATGTTCCATCAGCGAACCTTCCGGGTAATAAGGCATGGGTATTTTATTTTCCAGCCAAAATATATTTAAAAAGTTGTAGATGTACATCACCAATATCGAAAAAATCATGCTCCACCAAACGATGCTAACGCGATTCTGGTGGTCTGCAAGCCATTGCCAATGTCGTTTGCTAAGCATGCTTCTATCCCCTTAATATTTCCGGAAGAGCTGACCGACATCCAAGTAGTAGATGTCTGGATTTCCAACGCAAGAATTTTCTGAAAATATTCCTGCTACATTGAATCCTTATTTAGATGCTAATTCCATCGAATATTTTCTGTAAATCAAAGATTGATTAGATGAAAATAGATACGATTGGAGTATTTATGAAAGACGGCAAAACTTATCGTTAGAAAAGTTGGAAATATATATTTTGGGGACTGTCTTTTCGTGGTTTTCGGGCCGCCTCAGTTACTGGGGATTAATCATGTATTTTGTTCCTTAAATTAACGCTCTAAACGCGTCTTAATTAACGCAATTCGATAGACATTCCGACCAGTGCTCCGGTTAACAATTCTCATGACAATAGGCTCCGGCCATGCTTGTTTGTCCGCGATAAATGCTCCAAGACAATCTGGGCGCTTCTCCAAGATTTCGGATCCCAAGCTTACGGTTCGGTATTTCTCAAAAAGAAAATATCTTGCATCGCCGCGGTCAAGCGGATCGGATGGGTAGTTGCTGTAATCGCCGTTTAGGGCGATCACCTTATTTTCCGAAGGGATGTACATCTCGTAGACATCAAACGTCCGACACCCAATTCGGGCGCTCCAGTGCGTCAAATTCTGGTACTGCAAAGGCAATTTGTTATTCCACCAAAACACCTTGAGAAAGTTGTAGGAGTAGACCAACAAGAACACCAAAAACAAATACAACAAAACCAGCTTGATCCCGAGTTCATGATCCGCACACCACTGCCATTGCCGTTTGCTTAGCATCGCCCACCTCGTCTTATCGAATATTGAAACCCAGTCCTCCATCCGGCGTTATCGCGTGAGATAGTCCTTGAGCAGCGCAATACGGAAAATGGTCGCGCCCGAATCCCGGTCAACGATGAGGATGGCATACGGCCCCGGATAGTCCTTCATGTCGGCAATGTAGGCGCCCAGGCAGGCGGGCGCATCGGTCAATATTTCAGAGCCGATCAAGGTGGTCGGATAATTCTCGAGCATCCAGAACCGGGCATCAGTGCGGTCCAGATTACTGGATTTGAAGGGGCTGAGATTCAACCGTGGAGGAAACACCTGATTGGTCGAAGGAATGAACATGGCCTTGACCTGCTCGGTCTCGCAATTCATTTTCTTCATCATCGAGTCTGCCGGGCGGTAGTCCAGCGGCCCAATGCCGTTCCAATAGAAGCGGATGAAAAACAGGATGAGGTAACGACTGATGAAAATGCCGATCAGGGTCCAGCACGCCATTCTGATCGGACGATGATGGTCTGCGCACCATTGAAATTGGCGCTTGCTGAGCATGTACTATTCCCTTCGGATGGATGGACGTTCGTGTTGAACATCGCGTTCTTCAATGCACGGCGGGTGTCTCTCGATTGACTGGATGTAGGCTCCGTTGAGCCACTTTATCGGTGTGGAAGAGAGGGATCCATTGAACCTCAAATCGCGCTGGAGATATACTGAATTTGTTCTGCATTCAGCAAAGACTTGATGATTTTCCGCTGATCAAAATCTTTGGTTGGCGCGGAAAAATTCTCATCGGTTTAGCCGCACGATCGGTGGGTTGCATCGCCGGGGCGATTGGCTCTAAGTGAGCTGGCGATGGTGGCCGGGCACTATTCAAATCTATGCTTGCTGAGAATATTTCTGGATCCTTTGGAGAGCTTACTGTCAACAGTTGCGTTCGTCATCCCACGGCGCGTGCCTCTGGAATGAGCTGCTGAAGACTCCTTTGAGTCGGCTGGTCGGAGCAGTAGAGCGAGACCCATTGGAGCCTAAATCGCGTTGATGGCATACCGATTTTGTTCTGTTTTCAGGTGACGTCTTGACGAATTTTTCGTTGATCAAGACGCGCAGCATACGCGGGAAATTCTGTCTTCCCTGGCGAGAAAGCGGATAAAAATCGCCTAATTGGTATTGGTCGCGAAAGGCCCGCAGTGAATGCGAGCCGTTCTCCGACCGTGGAGAGTGCAACATCTGCCAGCGCCGGATGTTCCTCTGTGTCAATGCGTCACTGTCAACAGCACGCGACCATTGTAGTGCTGGCCGTTATTCCAGCTGCTCTGTGATGCAGGCGGCGCTGAAAAGGCGGCCATGGCTTGCACGAAATGCTCCACATCGCTGTCGTTCATGGTGTACCCCTCGGCCGTCTTGATTAGTTCGAGGTGATTGGGGCCAGTCCAGTTGTTTTGTGAATACCACCCTTTGACGATGATCTGGTCGAATGATCCAAGGATATCGATCTGCAGATCATCGCCGATATGCTGGAACCAAAGGTTCTGCTGATTGATGTCGGTGAGCTCCAGTATATCGATGTTGCCCTGTGTGGCATCAGCGTCGATGACGGTGTCGACACCGTCCCCGCGGTTGAATCGGTAGACGTCATTACCATCGCCGCCGACGAGACGATCATTGCCCTTTCCACCGGAGAGGGAGTCACTGCCGGCACCACCATCGAGGTAGTCATTGCCATTGCCGCCGATGAGATTGTCGTTACCGGCATAGCCGGTCAGAGAGTCATTGCCGTCGCCGCCGTCGAGCGTATCCTCCAGTTGGCCGCCGTAGAGCTGATCATTACCGGCCAGACCGAACATGCGATTGCTCTGGTTGTCAAATCCCCACCAACTATCGTTACCGATGGTGCCAGTCTGGGTGAGCTTGGTAGTTATATCGGCATTAGCCCAGGTTGTGCCATCGGCAAAGACGATCTTCTCGATCTTGCAATATGCAGAGTAGAAGTAGTTCTGGAGGCTGACTGACTCCGATCCCCATGTCAGGGTGAGGTCGTTTCCAGAGCGAGCTAGCACGGTGTTGGCAGCAATGAGGCCGGCACCGAGCTGTAGCGTATCGATATTGCCGCTGGTGTAGTCTTCGTCGTTGATGGTGTCGTTGCCATCGCCCTGATTGAACAGATAGATATCGTTACCCGAGCCACCGATGAGACGATCATTGCCCTTTCCACCGGAGAGGGAGTCACTGCCGGCACCACCATCGAGGGAATCATTGCCATTGCCGCCGATGAGGGAGTCACTGCCGGCACCACCATCGAGGTAGTCATTGCCATTGCCACCGATAAGATTGTCGTTACCGGCATAGCCGGTCAGAGAGTCATTGCCGTCGCCGCCGTCGAGCGTGTCCTCCAGTTGGCCGCCGTAGAACTGATCATCACCGGCCAGACCGAACATGCGATTGCTCTGGTTGTCAAATCCCGACCAATTATCGTTACCGATGGTGCCGGTCTGGGTGAGCTTGGTAGCTATATCGGCATTAGCCCAGGTTGCACCATCGGCAAAGACGATCTTCTCGATCTTGTAATATGCAGAGTAGAAGTAGTTCTGGAGGCTGACTGAATCCGATCCCCATGTCAGGGAGAGGTCGTTTCCAGAGCGAGCTAGTACGGTGTTGGCAGCAATGAGGCTGGCACCGAGCCGTAGCGTATCGATATTGCCGCTGGTGTAGTCTTCGTCGTTGATGGTGTCGTTGCCATCGCCCTGATTGAACAGATAGATATCGTTGCCCGATCCACCGACGAGACGATCATTGCCCTTTCCACCGGAGAGGGAGTCACTGCCGGCACCACCATCGAGGGAGTCATTGCCATTGCCGCCGATGAGATTGTCGTTACCGGCATAGCCGGTCAGAGAGTCATTGCCGTCGCCGCCGTCGAGCGTGTCCTCCAGTTGGCCGCCGTAGAACTGATCATTACCGGCCAGACCGAACATGCGATTGCTCTGGTTGCCCAATCCCGACCAATTATCGTTACCGATGGTGCCGGTCTGGGTGAGCTTGGTAGCTATATCGGCATCAGCCCAGGTTGTGCCATCGGCAAAGACGATCTTCTCGATCTTGTAATATGCAGAGTAGAAGTAGTTCTGGAGGCTGACTGACTCCGATCCCCATGTCAGGGTGAGGTCGTTTCCAGAGCGAGCTAGTACGGTGTTGGCAGCATTGAGGCCGGCACCGAGCTGCAGCGTATCGATATCGCCGCTGGTGTAGTCTTCGTCGTTAATGGTGTCGTTGCCATCGCCCTGATTGAACAGATAGATGTCGCTACCCGATCCCCCGGCGAGGCTGTCATTGCCGTTATCGCCTGATAACATGTCCGCGCCAGCGCCTCCGCGTAACGTATCGTCGCCCGCGCCACCCCTAAGAAGATGAGATTTGTACATAAAATTGTTAACCTGCAATGTATCTGCTCCTTCTGTTCCTAATAGCAGAGCGCCACGACCAAGAAGAAGCCACGTTTCAAAGTCGCCGTCCTGCTGCTCTATTGCCTTTGAAATGGCATTCATTAGCGAGATACCATCGCTCCCTGTGCTGATCAAGGCGTCATCAAAACCTGCTAATCTGCTAGACGCCTCTCCCCGGTTAAATTGCGTTTTTAACACTTCGACCAACTTACTCACATCCCATTCAAAGCTGGCGGAAGCCTCGTCCCAGTGGAGTGCCAGGCTATTAACGAACGGCCGGAAATCACTCTGCCATTGCAGTCGTTCCTTGACTCGCTGTGCAAGTAAATCAAATGCCTTGAGCAAATGGGGCGTAGCCCGTCCATGTGGATTAGGGTCCAGTTCGCCCCAACACCAGACGCCCATATAGTTTTTTCCGAGTATTTTTTCCAATGTCGCAAGCTTGCGTGCGTCGCCAATGACGTTTCCGTAAATTTTCGTGGCAGCGCGACTCGTGGGATCGATATTCTGAACACCCGCCCAATGAAAAATCAGACTGGTCAACAGGGCGGGCCTCTCGGCCTCTCCGGCGGATATCCATTGCTGCACTAGTTTTGTGAGAGTGCCAGTGCTGTCTCGTGCCATGGCCTGATGCAGACTCGCTACGTTCCCCATGCCAAGAAGATCCGGTAGTGCATCAATCTGTTCACTGACGGCCAACAGGTTCATGTTCACGGTTCGCGCTGTATCAACCGAAAACCAGACATCATTCATCTTCTGTTGGCGACCGTCCCCCTTGGTGAAGCTGCCCAGTTGGCGGTGATGATTGCCTTCAGCATCTTTCTGATTGCCAGACGTATAACCGACATTCAAGTTGCGTACGTTGGCTTGTTCGAGCGTCTGCAACTCGCCGGCATCTGTGACGCCGTTACTATTGAGGTCGCGCCAGAGGCGTAGCGTTGTAAAGGCGCTGTCCTTGGCATCAATGACGCCGTCAACGTTACTGTCCAGGTCCTTGAGTGCCTCAAATCCATTGGCGGCCAACTGGCCATTTTTGAGAGCGGTGTAATTACCGAATAATTCACCGCCGTTTTGATCTTCCCATCGCCGTCGATATCGCGTGCCAATATGCCTGAGCAAGGCGAAGACTGTTGAATATGAGTTCGCTACCTGTGCCTGCGAACGCTTCTTGTCGGACTATGTATTTCTGAATCGTTGCTGTCGGTGTGGGCGACCGCGCTGGGATTGCTTTCAGGGCGAAGTTCCCGTGCTGAGATGTTAGAGAGCGCGTCCGCTTTCTCTTCATTGGAGATACTAGTTACGGTGCTTTCGTTTGTTGCGACAGCTTTTTCCGCTGCTTTTTCTGCTTGTTCCACGTCCTTCTCGTGCGGATCCGGGGCTATTTGGGGAGCAAGATTTTTCTTGGCGTCATCTTCGATCCCGAGCAAATTCAAAAGGCTCTGTTTTTCTGATGTTGCTCTTGCAAGGTTGCCTCGTCTTATCTCTTCAGATGAACTCCGGAACATTGCTTCGTTGTTTGCGATCTTGTGGTCCTGAACTGCGACGATGATCTCGGCATCTGATCGAGACTCCAGAGATAGATTAGGTCCGAATTTCTTATGGAGAGCATTGCTTATCAGTGAAGTGGATCCGCCAAAATGAACAGAGGTACTCCAGATCATGTCTTGAACCGCAACACCACGTCCGCTGAGATCTATTCCCGCAGCCTTGAGGCTGTTGAGTTGCACTTTGTAGTGCGTATCGTGTATGAACTGGTGTTGAGTCGAGGCGAAGTTCGGATCATTCTTTGCGAGTTCGCTCCACTTATCGTTAAATGCTTTTGTGCCTGGCACGAGGTCTGAAAAGTGTGTGCTGTAGTCTCCGTAGTTCGGGTCTTTCAGATATCGCTCGAGGGTTCCTTTTTTTGAGGAAAGCTGATACGCACCATATGATGCGCCGCCGTTATCTCCTCTTCCGGTACTGATGGTGTTGACGCCCCTTCCTCCGGTTTCATACTGCATTGACGTTGTTCCTAATCGCCATCCTGCAATAACTTCACTGGCCGGTTGCTGAGCCATTTTCATTCTCCTTTATGCTGATTTGAGTTGTGCTGAATCGGATATTTACTTTGGATATCTGCGAACTGGGGACAGATTGCATGAGCCCTTTGCTGTATTTGCGTCGGAACCTCCTTGCGCGATAGGAGGAGATGAACGAAGGTGTTCGTTGAGGGATCCTGCATGCCGGATGAGTTCTCATCTGCTTCTCCCGGATTGCTCAGGCAACTTATTCAGCTTGGCTGCCGAGCATGTCATTGATGTGCCGTGATTGAGCGAATGCGTCATGTTGCTGCCGGCGACGTTCGCTGTAGCTCAGCATGTTGTTCGTGCCGCCTACGGGGGCGATGCCGTTGTGTCCACTTGGCAGCTCAGCGATTCACGTGTGCTATTACAGCGCATCGTCCGGCGGACTTATATCGAATTCATTCCGCATTCTTGGAGGGTTTCATCCCACATGCGGCATGAAGATCTGGAGCTTCTTTCTTCGGGTATTCACGGTGCGTGGAATTTGCGAGATGTCTCGCCAATGAAGGTCGAGGTGGGCGCAGGCACTGAAGCAGTGTGCGGCGCCAGTTCAGCCAATTTCATCCGTCTTTCGCGTGGAGTGTCGGATTCCGAGAATCAGATGATTACGTAGATGAATACGTCGAACTTAATACTCACCAACTCAGCCGCATGAACCGGCCGGATGGCGGAGCAGGAAGGAATGACCGAACGTCAGGAGTGGGGATCGGTGCGTACGCCGGTCGCGAGATCAATGGGATGTCGGGGCCGAAGAGCCAAGCCTCGTTCGCTGATCATTTGTCCTGAAGGCTGTTTCTTTCAGGCTCAGGTTCAGTGAAAATAATTTTCCAAGAAGAGGCCGCAGCGAGAAAGAAACATCACGCCCTCGGAGAACACCTGCGTTCCGCATCGATATCCAGTCTCGAGTCTCCGACGCCCGAGTAACGCCCTCCAACTGCGCATGCCACGCCGGCGGCACGATACGCCGCAGTCGCCGCACCCCCTCCAACTGCGCCAGCAACTCGACATGCCAGCGTTGGGGATTCGTCCAGCCATGCCCAGGGTTGTCCAGCCACGGTGCCAGGGCGGCACGTAGCCGTTCGTCCTGATGCGGTTGGGCTGCTTGAGGCTATCGAGCAGCACGATGCAGGCCATCAAATCCCAAGGATGACGCGCGCAAAGTGACAAGGCGATCGTCTGATGGCCATGCTGGCGCAGCATGGCGGCGATGTCCGCAAAGCTGACATGGGCCCTAGTCCGCAAGCGCGCGCCCGTCCGGTGGCGGTAACTGGTCGCGGCTGCCTTCGCCAGCCGGAGGTGGGATCGGGCGGGTCCATTGTTTCAGCCATCGCACGTTAGATGCCAACATCGGGTTGCTTCTTGGAAAGGAAGCTGCATTGCCGCCCATCTCCCGCCCCCTGGGAACCTTCTTTGAGCGACCGGTTCGAAGAGTCGCCTTGCTCCGGTCCCGCTACCGGGGCGGCATGGTCCCCCAACAACCAGAAAGAGCGCCATGCAAGCCGAAACCTCCCCATCCCTGTCTCCCCTTGAAGAAGTCTTGCTCCGCGCCCAGGGCGACCCGGAAGCGCGGCCCGCCTTCTACCGCATGCTGCTGGATTCCACCGTCTTCGTGCGCGGCAACCCGCCGCCGGACGGCAACCGCGAGCAGGTCCAGATCATGCGCTGGCCCGGTGACGATGGGGCCATGATGCTGCCCATGTTCAGTTCCCTGCAGGAGATCGAGCAAGCCTTCGACAAAGACGCCTCCTGCGTGGGCATGACGGTGCGCGAGCTGTTCCGCATGTGCGGCGATGGGCGGACGATCTTCATCCTCTTTCCGGACAGCCCCCACGCCAAGTATTTCGTGCCCGGCGAAGTGGCTCATGTCCTGCAGGAGGATAACGGCGGCGTGCCCGTGGCGCGTGAGGTGGGCGGAGGCAGCAGCGTGCAGCTGGGCAGCCCGGCGCAGCCGCCGCAGGCCATGCTGGAGGCGCTGTCGGCGCTGTTCGCGCGCCATGACAAGGTCAAGGCCGCCTACCTGGCCATGATGCATGATCCTGCCCATGACCCGCAGCCTACGCTGGTGGTCGGCATTGACCTCCCCGCGAGCCACGTGGAACGGGTGATGCGCGAAGTCGGACCAGTGGTCGCACAACACGCGCCAGCCAATACGGCAGTGGACATGTTGCGCGTGGAGCCCGGCAACAGCATCGCCGACTACATGCTGGCCGAGACCAAGCCGTTCTATGAGCGCCAGCAGCGCGAGCGGGTGGGCTTCTTCAAGTCGCTGTTTGGCGGAGGGCGCTAGGCCGGGCCGGCCTGGCCTGTCGGGCTGCTGTGGCAGGTCATGCGGCGCCACGATGGCCCGGGATGGCCCAACCTGGGCCGGTTTTGGCGTAAAATGCCGGATTCTTTGGATACGTTGAACACCATGGCCATCAAGTCAGACAAGTGGATCCGCCGCATGGCGGAGCAGGAAGGAATGATCGAACCCTACGAGCCGGGGCAGGTACGCACGGCGGCTGACGGCAGCAAGATCGTTTCCTACGGCACCTCGTCCTATGGCTACGATATCCGCTGCGCCGACGAATTCAAGATCTTCACCAACATCAATTCCACCATCGTCGATCCCAAGAACTTCGATGAGAAGTCCTTCGTGGATTTCAAGGGCGATGTCTGCATCATCCCGCCGAACTCCTTCGCGCTGGCGCGTACCGTCGAATACTTCCGCATTCCGCGCAGCGTGTTGACGATCTGCCTGGGCAAGTCCACCTATGCGCGTTGCGGCATCATCGTCAACGTCACCCCCTTCGAGCCGGAGTGGGAAGGTTACGTGACCCTGGAGTTCTCCAACACCACGCCGCTGCCGGCCAAGATCTACGCCGGCGAAGGCTGCGCCCAGGTGCTGTTCTTCGAGAGCGATGAAGTCTGCGAGACTTCCTACAAGGATCGCGGCGGCAAGTACCAGGGGCAGCATGGGGTGACCTTGCCCAAGACCTGAGGTATTGGCTGCGCAAATAGTTGATAGAGAAGTCGCAAAAAAGACGCCATCCAGTGCTTGCTGGATGGCGTCATTTTTTGCGCATGCGCTCAGGTGAGGTATTTTAGGTGTCTCGTTACGTCGTTGACTTGGTCACGACCTTTCTTGTTTTCCGTCGCTACCTTCTCAAGCGAGCTTTGCTCTGTTGCTGGGGCGGTTCGGCGTTAGACTCATCAGGGTAGCTCGTCTGAACTGTTGGAGTTTTGCCCGGCGCTGTTATAAGCTCTCCGCGCTTGATCCCTTGATCAATCCTGTCAGCAAGCGCTTCAGGTGTTTTTGCAGTTTCTGCATATTCGATTCCCTTGGCATTATTCCAAAAGTCCATATGTCGCTCTGGCCCTTTGTTCCAATCGTCAAGCTCGTGATACGTACCCATCAGGAATGAGCTGTTTGGACCGTACTCTTGCGCGAATCTGCCGCTCACATAAGCGTGACGAAAGGCATCTATAGCGTCGTTGTGCCCGAAATTCGAAAGGTTTTTTTCAGCGGGAAACAAGGTGGGATATCTTTTTCTTAAGTATGCGTCGCCTTCTTGTGTAAATTTCTTTTTTTCATCTTCGAGAGTCTGAATAACACTGGGCTGCATGTTCATGCTCCATTTTTAAGCGTGATAACAATAATTTTCCGAACTTTCTTCGCCCACATCATTCCAGCGCCGCTCACGCAATCCGAGCCCTCGGTTGACGCATCGTCCCGCTTGTCATGCAAGAAGAAAAATTTTGAACGATACAGGGCGCTGACTTTGTCGCCGCGCAGCCCGATCAGCAACAGATTGTTGGAGCCGGAAGTGGTCTCGTTGACCTGTGCAAGCGCTTCTTCCGCGCTGGCTCGCTGCTTGGCCGTCAGTACCTGGGTAAATCTTGTGCTCGTGAAGCTGTCATAGGGACCGATTGCGCAAGCGATGTCGACTGGTCCGAGCAGGCTGGAAACCGGAGTGGGGCGTCCCAGAAGATAATTGCCGTAGAGCTTGAGCGAGTTGGATAGACTGGGTTCAATAGGAAGCGGCCACATATTGATCAGCCCGAAGAAGAGAAACAAGCCGCCAGCGGCGATGAGCACGATTCGTTTCTCGTCGATCTTCATACTGCCTCCATGAGCTGGGAATGCGCACCAGCGCCAGCCAACATGGCTGGCACCACGAGATCGGGAATATAGCCAATCAGAGGCTGCTTATTGTCCCCGGTGGTGATTCTGGTCTGCGATGTGGAAGTATTACGAAGGGATGGAGCGTTTCCTGGGATTGTCCTGGATGCGCGATGGTCCTTTGAGTACGCTCGTGCTCTGCCGCTTGCGCCCCGCGCTCAATTTCAATGCCTCTTCGCGCATCAGCCGCGCCGCACCGCTGATGCTGCCCGTCCGGTAAGCCAGGTGCAAGGGCGCTTTCAGGTCGGGTGCGCCGGTCAGCTTCAGATACACCACCCCCTCCGCATTGACCCGCGTCATCGACGCCGGGATCACGGTCACCCCTACGCCTGCGGCCACCAGCGAAAGCGTGGAGAGATTCTTGCGCGCCTCCTGGATCACCTGTGGCGAGAAGCCGGCGGCGTGGCAGGCGGCGATGATGGTGTCGTACAGGCCGGGGCCGTTGGGCCGGCGCGTCATGATGAAGGATTCCTCGGCCAGGGCGTGCAGGGCAATGCTCTTGCGCTTGCCGCCATCGACCAGGGGATGATCGATGGGGAGGGCGGCGACCATGTCTTCTTCCAGCATGGTCTCTATCGTCAGCCCGCCCGAGTCGCCCACGGGGGAACGCACGAAGGCCAGGTCCAGCCGCTTGCCGCGCAGCGCTTCGATCAGTTCGTTGGTGTTGCTCTCTTCGACGGTCATGGCCACGTCCGGCGCGTCAGCGCGAAAGGCGCGGATGACCGAGTGCACGAAGGGATGCAGCGAGGCCGATTCGGTGAAACCCACGGCGATGCGCCCCATCTTGCCCTGGGCGATGCGGCGTACGCTGGCGACCGTCGTATCGAGCTGCGCCAGCAGCGCGCGCGCATCGGTGAGCAGGGCGGCGCCGCTGTCGGTGAGCTCCATGCCGCGCGGCAGGCGGTTGAAGAGGGTCACGCCGAGTTCGCGCTCCAGCACCCGGATCTGCTGCGACAGCGGCGGCTGCTGGATGCCGATGCGCTCGGCCGCCTTGGTCAGGTGGCCCTCTTCGGCCACGGCGATGAAGTAGCGCAACAGGCGCAGGTCGATGGAAGGTGGCATATCGTAATAATATGGATAGGGCGTCTGACATATATTAGACAAAAACCCTCCCCAAGAGTAGCCTTTCATGCATGCGGCAATCACGCCGCGCCTGCACGAGATGATGATGAGCACTCCTGACCTCCTGGCCCCCGAGCGGCCTGTCCCTACTACCAGAGAATTGTTCCTGGGCTTTCTCGGCCTGGGCATGACCGCCTTCGGCGGCGCGCTGCCGCTGGCGCACCGCATGATCGTCGAGCGCCGCAAATGGCTGACTGATCCTGAATTCGTCGAGCTGCTGGGTCTGTGCCAGTTCCTGCCCGGGGGCAACATCATCAATCTGTCGGTCGCGCTGGGCATGAAGTTCCGCGGCTGGAAGGGCGCACTGGCCGGCATTACCGGCTTGATCGCCGTGCCTTCCATGGTGGTGATCCTCTTGGGGATGATCTACCAGCACTTCCAGCATGATCCCAACGTCAAGCATCTCTTTGCCGGCCTGGCGGCGGCGGCTGCGGGTCTGCTGATCCAGATGGCGGTGAAGATCGCGCTGCCCTTGCGCAAGAACCTGGTGCTGGCCGGTGTTGCGGTGATCTGTTTTATCGCCATCGCCTTGCTGCGCATCCCCTTGCTGTGGGTGATGCTGGTGATGACGCCCATCAGCGTGGTCCTCACCGCCCGCTACGGCGAGCGCTTTGCGGCCAAGCCGCAGAGTGTGCCCGTGCAGGATGAGGGCAAGAAGGAGGGCGCGCAATGAGCCAGACCCTGATCGCATTGGCCATCATCTTCACGCAGTTGTCGGTGTTGGCCTTCGGTGGCGGCAATACCATCCTGCCGGAGATGCAGCGCCAGGTGGTGGAAGTCCACCAGTGGATGAGCGCCGAGGATTTCAGTGCGCTGTTTGCGCTGGGCCAGGCTGCACCCGGTCCCAACCTGATGGTGGTCACGCTGGTGGGCTGGCATGTGGCGGGCTTCTGGGGAATGCTGGTGACCAGCCTGGCCAAGTTCGGGCCGTCTTCCATCATCACCATCATCATGTTGCACGTCTGGGAAAGGTTCAAGGACAAGCCCTGGCGGCGGCATGTGCAGGCTGGCCTGCTGCCGGTGACAGGCGGGCTGGTGGCGGCCTCGGCGCTCTTGATCACGCAGGCTTCCATCACCCATGGCTTCCTGGCGGCGATCACGGCGGCGACGGCCATCATCGCGTTGAAGACCAAGATTCATCCGCTGTGGTTGTTGTTCGGCGGGGCCTTGGCGGGATTCTTCTATCTCGGCACTTTCTGACGGCGCAAAAACAAAACAGCCGCTGCCCTCGCAGGCATCGGCTGTTTTTTTACATGCAGCGCTGAGGCTTACTGCTTGACGCAATCCACGAAGTAATCGCGGCGGCCGTTGACTTCACGCTTGACCAGGCCATGCACGTCGGTTTCGAAGCCGGGGAATTTCTCGTTGAAATCACGCGCAAACTTCAGGTAGTCGACGATGGTCTTGTTGAAGATCTCGCCCGGGATCAGCAGGGGAATGCCCGGCGGATAGGGGGTCAGCAGGATCGAGGTAACGCGGCCTTCCAGTTCGTCCAGGGGGACGCGCTCGATCTCGCGGTGCGCCATCTTGGAGAAGGCGTCCGAGGGCTTCATGGCCGGCTGCATGTCCGAGAGATACATCTCGGTGGTCAGGCGAGCCACGTCGTAGGCGCGGTAGGTCTCGTGGATCTGCTGGCACAGGTCGCGCAGGCCCAGGCGCTCGTAGCGCGGATTGCGCTGGGCGAACTCGGGCAGGATGCGCCAGATCGGCTGGTTCTTGTCGTAGTCGTCCTTGAACTGCTGCAGCGCCGTCACCAGGGTGTTCCAGCGGCCCTTGGTAATGCCGATGGTGAACATGATGAAGAAGGAATACAGGCCGCACTTCTCCACGATCACGCCGTGCTCGGCCAGGTACTTGGTCACGATGGAGGCCGGGATGCCGGTCTCGCCGAACTGGCCGTTGAGGGCCAGGCCGGGGTTGACGATGGTGGCCTTGATCGGGTCCAGCATGTTGAAGCCCGGGGCCAGATTGCCGAACCCGTGCCAGTCGTCCTCGGCCTTGATGACCCAGTCTTCGCGCTCACCGATGCCGTCGGCGGCAAAGCTGTTGGGGCCCCAGACCTGGAACCACCACTCATCGCCGAATTCCTGGTCGATCTTCTTCATGGCGCGACGGAAGTCCAGCGCCTCCAGGATGCTTTCTTCCACCAGCGCCGTGCCGCCCGGCGCTTCCATCATGGCGGCTGCGACGTCGCAGGAGGCGATGATGGAGTATTGCGGCGAGGTCGAGGTGTGCATCAGGAAGGCTTCGTTGAAGGCGTCCTCGTCCAGCTTCACGGTTTCCGATTCGCGCACCAGGATCTGCGAGGCCTGCGACAGGCCGGCCAGCAGCTTGTGGGTCGATTGGGTCGAGAAGATCAGCGACTTCTTGGCGCGCGGACGGTCCTTGCCGATGGCGTGCATGTCCTTGTAGAAGTCGTGGAAGGTGGCGTGCGGCAGCCAGGCTTCGTCGAAGTGCAGGGTCTCGATCTCGCCGTCGAGCATGTCCTTCAGGGTTTCGACGTTGTAGACCACGCCGTCGTAGGTCGACTGCGTGATGGTCAGGATGCGCGGCTTCTTGTTCTTGGCTTCGCGGGCGAAGGGGTTGGCTTCGATCTTTTTCTGGATGCTTTCCAGGGTGAACTCTTCCAGCGGGATCGGGCCGATGATGCCCAGATGGTTGCGCGTGGGCATCAGGAACACGGGGATCGCGCCGGTCATGATGATGGAGTGCAGGATGGACTTGTGGCAGTTGCGGTCCACCACGACGATGTCGCCGGGGGCGACTGTCGAGTGCCAGACCATCTTGTTGGAGGTCGAGGTGCCGTTGGTGACGAAGTAGCAGTGGTCGGCATTGAAGATGCGCGCCGCATTGCGTTCCGAGTTGGCCACCGGGCCGGTGTGGTCCAGCAGCTGGCCCAGTTCTTCCACGGCGTTGCAGACGTCGGCGCGCAGCATGCGTTCGCCGAAGAACTGGTGGAACATCTGGCCCACGGGCGACTTCAGGAAGGCCACGCCGCCGGAGTGGCCGGGGCAGTGCCAGGAATAGGAACCGTCCTGGGCGTAATCGACCAGGGCGCGGAAGAACGGCGGCGCCAGGCCGTCCAGGTAGGACTTGGCTTCGCGGATGATGTGGCGGGCCACGAACTCCGGGGTGTCTTCGAACATGTGGATGAAGCCGTGCAGTTCGCGCAGCACATCGTTGGGGATGTGGCGCGAGGTGCGGGTTTCACCGTAGAGGTAGATGGGGATGTCGGCGTTCTTGTGACGGATTTCGCGCACGAAGGCGCGCAGGGCCTTGAGGGCGTGGTCGGTCTCTTCGTCGGAACCCGCGCCCATTTCCTCGTCGTCGATGGAGAGGATGAAGGCCGAGGCGCGCGATTGCTGCTGGGCGAACTGGGCCAGGTCGCCGTAGCTGGTCACGCCCAGCACTTCCATGCCTTCGGCTTCGATGGCGTCGGCCAGGGCGCGGATGCCCAGGCCCGAGGTGTTTTCGGAGCGGAAGTCTTCGTCGATGATGACGATGGGGAATCGGAATTTCATGGAATTCTCCAGGCTTCGCGCGCGCTGGTGCCGGGTAGGCGGGCGCGCGCAGGGGGTGAAAAGAAAAGCGCCTGGGCTGGCAGTGCTTGCGCGCCGGAAAAATGAAAGCGGGATTGTCGCAGATATGCGCGCAACGTGCGCGCCAACTGCGCTAAAGAGGTGCGCAGTTTACGCAAAAACGGGAAAAAACAACAGCTTGCCCGCGACCTGCTTTCAACGTCTTTCGTATGTCACAAAAGCGTAGTCCAATCCGGAAGTTTCGGAGTGGTGTTCTTCGCGCGCGGTTTCCTGCCAGACCTGCTCGTCCAGCGCCGGGAAGAAGGCGTCGCAGTCGAAGGCCTGGGCAATGCGGGTAATGATGAGGCGATCGGCCAGGGGCAGCGCCTCGGCATAGATCTGCGCGCCGCCGATGATGAAGGCCGGCGCGCCGGCGCAGAGGGCGGCGGCGGCTTGCAAGGAGCCTGCCGTTTCCACTCCTTCATGTTGCCAGCCGGCATTGCGGGTGATGACGATGTTGCGACGGTTGGGCAGCGGACGGCCGATGGAATCGAAGGTCTTGCGCCCCATCAGGATGGCATGGCCCGAGGTGGTGCGCTTGAAGTGCGCCAGGTCTTCCGGCAGCCGCCAGGGCAGGGTGTTGTTGATGCCGATGCCGTTGTTGAGGTCGGTGGCGACGATGAGGGTGAGCTGGCCGGAGGAGGTGGTCATGCGGATGCTGTCTTGCCTGGGATGGGTCGGAGCCGGCCAGCGCAGGGGCCGGCGAGCGTGTCTTCAGGCGCATAATGTTACAGCAGCCATGCTGCGCCACGGAACTTTCTGCACCTGCGCCTGCCTTTATACCTGAAACCGTGCTCCTGCGAGCAGGCGGCACTTGGGTGGGCGAGGGTAGCTTGCTGACCATCAAGCTTGCACTTTGATGTGGAACCTCCCATCTATACGAACACTCCCCACGACATTTGGGTAAACTAGCGCCTGCTTTCCGGGCCGGCGCTGCAGCCTCTGCGCCAGCGGAAGGCACTCAACCAGAAAATTGCATGTCAGACAAAACAATAATGCTGCTTCACACCACCTCCAGGCCTGCCCACGCACCTTTGTGCGAGCGCAGCGCCGTACGATCATCCTGGTGGCGTCGGCTTGCCGTTCCGGCAACCCTTGCGGGCTTGCTGGCCCTGGCGCTGCCGCAGGCCGCCCTGGCGTTCGATTTCAATACAGTGGCCGCACGCGCCAAGGCGCTGGCCGGCAAATCCTACAAGAAACCCTCCGATGACTTGCCCAAGTCCCTCAAGGACCTGAGCTACGAACAGGCCAGCCAGATCTATTTCCGCGACGACAAGTCGTACTGGCGCGCCCAGAAGCTGCCCTTCGAGCTGTCCTTCATCCACCTCGGCGCCAGCTATACCGAGCCGATCAAGGTCAATGAAGTGGTCGGCGATGCGGTGCGCGAGATCCATTTCAATCCCGCACTGTTCGACTACAGCGCCACCCGCAGCGTCGATCCGCGCAGCCTGCGCAACCTCGGTTTTGCCGGTTTTCGGGTGCGTTTCCCGGTCAATTCGGCCAAGGTCAAGGATGATGTGCTGACCTTCCACGGCGCCAGCTACTTCCGCGCCCTCGGCAAGGGCCAAAGCTACGGCCTGTCGGCACGCGGCCTGGCCATCGATACCGCGCTCTATTCGGGCGAGGAATTCCCGCGCTTTACCGAATTCTGGCTGGAGCGTCCCTCCGCCGAATCGAAGGAACTGGTGATCTACGCGCTGCTGGATTCGCCACGCGCCACTGGGGCCTACCGCTTCGTGTTGAAGCCCGGCGCCGATACGGTCATGGACGTCAAGGCCCAGCTCTACCTGCGCAGCAACGTGACCAAGCTGGGCATCGCCCCGCTGACCAGCATGTTCCTCTTTGGCGAGAACCAGCCCGGTCCGGCCGATGACTTCCGTCCGGAAGTGCATGATTCGGATGGCCTGG
The DNA here is from genome assembly GCF_001929405.1 of Herbaspirillum camelliae. Lineage (NCBI taxonomy): Bacteria > Pseudomonadati > Pseudomonadota > Betaproteobacteria > Burkholderiales > Oxalobacteraceae > Herbaspirillum > Herbaspirillum camelliae. Next base: position 5,525,146 of record NZ_KV880769.1, on the reverse strand, counting down.
CCATGCAGTCGGGCACGGGCGAATGGCTGTGGCGTCCGCTGGTGAACCCCAAGCGCCTGCTGGTGACCTCGTTCTCTTTCGACAATCCGCTGGGCTTTGGCCTGATGCAGCGTGATCGCAGCTTCTCGCACTACGAAGACCTGGACTACAACTACCAGGCCCGTCCCAGCGCCTGGGTCGAGCCCAAGGGCAAGTGGGGTTCGGGGCGCGTAGAGCTGGTGCAGATTCCCACGCCCGACGAGACCAACGACAATATCGTGGCCTACTGGATTCCCAATACGCTGCCCAAGCCGGGCCAGCCGTTCAACGTGGAATACCGGCTGTCGTGGCAGAAGGACAATGAAAAGCGTCCGCCCCTGGCCTATGTCACCCAGACCCTGTTCGGTCACGGCTACCGGCCCAAGCAGGAAGGCAAGGCCGATGATGTGCAGCAGCTGTCGATCGACTTCGACGGCGGCAACCTCAAGAAACTGCCCGCCAATGCGCGTGTGGAAGGGGTGGTCGAGGCCGATGCCAATGGCAAGCTGGCCAGCGTGACCACCCGCAAGAATGAAGCGACCGGCGGCTGGCGCGTAGAAGTCAAGCTGCGCCGGACTGAAGAAAACAAGCCTGTCGAGCTGCGCGGTTTCCTGCGCAACGCCAATGGCGGCACAACCTTGTCTGAAACGTGGAGCTACATATTACCCCCCAACTAAGGCAGACTTCGGCAGCTTCGCAGGCGCTCGACGACTATCTCGCGCGCTTGCCGCTGTCGCCTGAGCAACGCCAGGACCTGGCAGCGCGGGCGGGGGCGATCGGCTCCGGTGATCCGGTGGCCGATCTGCACCGCGTGCTGGCCGAGGCCGCTGGCCTTGGCGGTACCCAGGCCGGCCCCGCTGCGCAAGCCTCGGTCGATGCGCGCCTGCGCCTGCTCTATCCGGCTGCCACGCCCTCTGCCGTCCCCGCTGCGCAGGCTGCACTGACAGTGCAAGGCGCCCCCGTGCCACCGATCGGCCAGGAACGCGGCCAGCCGCGCATTCCGGTGGGGCCGCCCATGCATCGCAAGTCCATGGTGCCGCGTCCCTGGGGCGAGCTCAATCCGTTCTCGCGCTGGGTGGAAGAAGAAAACCGCCGCCTGGAACGCCGTCCCAGCCGCTGGCGGCGCGCCCGCAAGGGCCGCGCCAAGGTAGTGGAAGCGCCCCCGCCGGTGGACGACGAACCGCGCTACATCGAAGATCACCTGGAGCAGTCCGAGGCGCCCGATCCCAAGGGCCATTGGCAGCATACGGGCAATGTGCGCCGTATCACGCTGTTGATCCTGATGGTGCTGCAGACCTCCATGGCCACCTACTTCATGAGCGACGTGCTGCCGTATCACGGCACCAAGCCGCTGGAGATGGTGGTGCTGTTCCTGTTCGGGCTGCTGTTCCTGTGGGTGTCGGCGGGCTTCTGGACGGCCATGACCGGGTTCCTGGTCCTCATGCGGGGTGATGACAAATACCTGATCTCGCACGAGAAGGCCGGCAACACCGAGATCGCCCCCGAGGCGCGCACCGCCATCGTCATGCCTATCTGCAACGAGGATGTGGCGCGGGTCTTCGCGGGCCTGCGGGCGACCTACGAGTCGCTGGAACGCACCGGCCAGATCCAGCATTTCGACTTCTTCATCCTGAGCGACAGCGGCGAGGCCGACATCTGCGCAGCCGAAACCGCCGCGTGGAATCGCCTGTGCCGCGAGACCGGCGGCTTCGGGCGCATCTTCTATCGCCATCGCCGCCGTCGCGTCAAGCGCAAGAGCGGCAATCTGGATGACTTCTGCCGCCGCTGGGGCGCCGACTACCGCTACATGGTGGTGCTGGACGCCGACAGCGTCATGACCGGCGAATGCCTCACCAAGCTGACCCGCCTGATGGAAGCCCATCCGGGCGCCGGCATCATCCAGACCGCACCCCGCGCAGCGGGCCGGGATACGCTGTATGCCCGCATCCAGCAGTTCTCCACCCGCGTGTACGGTCCGCTGTTTACGGCCGGCCTGCACTACTGGCAACTGGGCGAGTCACACTTCTGGGGCCACAACGCCATCATCCGCCTGCAGCCCTTCATGAAGCACTGCGCCCTGGCGCCGCTGCCGGGCAAGGGCAACCTGTCGGGGCCCATCATGTCGCACGACTTCGTCGAGGCGTCACTGATGCGCCGCGCCGGCTGGTCGGTGTGGATCGCCTACGACCTCGACGGCAGCTATGAAGAGATGCCGCCCAACCTGCTCGACGAGTTGAGCCGCGACCGCCGCTGGTGCCAGGGCAACCTGATGAACTTCCGCCTGTTCCTGGCGCGCGGCATGCACGTCGTGCATCGCGCCGTGTTCGTCACCGGCGTGATGGCCTATGTGTCGGCGCCGTTGTGGGGGCTGTTCCTGATCCTCTCCACGGTGCTGCTGGCGGCCCATACGCTGATCGATCCGCAGTATTTCACCTCGCCGCGCCAGCTCTTCCCGATCTGGCCGGAATGGCATCCCGAAAAGGCCCTGGCGCTGGTGTCGGCCACGGCCACCATCCTCTTCCTGCCCAAGATCCTGGCCGTGCTGCTCTTTGCGGTGAAGGGCGCGCGTGGATTCGGCGGCGCGCTGGCGCTGTTCCTGAGCATGGTGATCGAACTGCTGTTCTCCATGGTGCTGGCGCCGGTGCGCATGCTCTTCCATACCCGCTTTGTGCTGGGTGCTTTCCTGGGCTGGAATGCCGGCTGGAAGTCGCCCCCGCGGGCCGACAACGAAACCGGTTGGGGCGAGGCCATGCGCCGCCATGGCTGGCATTCGCTGCTGGGCGTGGCCTGGGGCGCGCTGGTGTACTGGCTCAATCCTTCCTTCATCTGGTGGCTGATCCCCATCGCCGGTTCGCTGGCGGTGTCGGTACCGGTGTCGGTGCTGTCCTCGCGGGTGACGTATGGACGCGGCTTCCGCCGGGCCGGTCTGTTCAAGATCCCCGAAGAGACCTCGCCACCGTTCGAGCTGCGCGAGACCGTGCGCCTGTTGCAGGAAACGCCGCCGCTGCCGGGCTTCGTCGAGGCTGTGGTCGATCCCTCCTTCAATGCGCTGGTATGCGCCACCGCCCATGCCCATCCCCAGGCGCCGCAGTTCACCCAGCACCTGCGCGAGAAGCTGGTGCGCACCGCGCTCAAGGAAGGACCGGACGCACTCAGCGACAAGCAGAAGAACAGCATCCTGGAAGAACCGGGTTTGCTGTCCCAGCTGCACCAGGCGGTCTGGAGTGGTGCGCCGGAGATCCATCCGGACTGGCGCGCCGCGCTGGGCCAGCAAGTACCGCAAGCACTGGCCGCCTGAGGGGGCGGGCAATGCTGTGACGGCCGGGGACATCCGGCCGTCATCATTTTCTGGGATGATTTTTCGTATTCCGTGATTCGTACCGTTTTTTGTATCGTTTGCCGCGAGCCATCATGACCGAGCCGCACGACCCGCTTCCACATATCGTCCCCACCACGCATGCCCCGACCCGACAGAAGGCCTGGTGGAGCAGCGCGGCCTTGGTGATCGTGCTGGGCGGCGGTTACTGGCTGTATTCGCGGCAGCAACCGCCGCCGCCCGCGCCCAAGCCGATTCCGGTCAAGCTGGAGACGGTCACCGTGGAGCGCGCCGACTTGGAGCAGGTCGTCAACGCGACCGGCAATGTGGTGGCCCAGGATTATGTGGATGTGGGGTCCAAGGTGGCCGGGCAGATTTCCGACGTAGACGTGGTGGTGGGCGAAGCCGTCAAGGCAGGCAAGCTCCTGGCCACCGTCGCCCCGGCAGTGCAGAGCAGCCGCATCGAGAACAACCGCGCCACGCTGGCGCGCCTGAAGGCCGAGCTGGCCGGGCAGAATGCCCAGCTCGATTTCGCCCAGCTGCAATTCCAGCGCCAGACCCAGTTGAAGGCCGAGAACGCCACCCGCGAAGAATCCTATGAGTCCAGCCGCATGAACATGTATGCGGCAGCGGCCCGGGTCGACGCCACCAATGCCCAGATCCAGCAGACCGAGGCAGCCATCCGCGAGGACGAGGCGGTGCAGAAGCAGACCCGCATCGAAGCGCCGGTCAGCGGCACCATCGTGACCCTGAATGCGCGTCCCGGCCAGATGGTGGCCGCCAACCAGGAGGCCCTCATGCGCATCGCCGATCTGTCGCGCATGACCGTGCAGGTGCCGGTGGCCGAGGAAGACGTGACCCGCCTGCAGAAGGGCATGACCGCCTATTTCACCACCCCCGGCTATCCCGGCAAGCGCTGGAGCGGCAAGTTGCGCCAGATCATGCTGCTGCCCACCGACGACTCCGGCCGCCAGGGCAAGAAGGCCTTCTACACGGTGTTCTTCGATGTGGCCAATCCCAGCCGTGAACTGATGAGCGGCATGAGCGCCGATGTCTATTTCGTGCTGGCGCGCGCCGAGCATGTGCCGACCATTCCGCGCACGCTGGTGACCAAGCCGGGCATGGATGGCACCCAGACCGTGAAGGTAGTGCTCGCCGATGGCAAGCTGGAAACCCGCAAGATCAAGATCGGCATCCGCGATAACGAGCGCGCCCAGGTCTTGTCGGGTCTGAAGGAAGGCGAGCAGGTGCTGCTGCCGGCCAATCCGGCGGCCAGCACGGCTGCACCCGCTGCGCGCCAGTGAACGCCGTATCGGACCTTGCTTGATGTAGAGTAGAGGCCCTGCCGCCAGGGCGGCCTCCTGTCCCCTGTTTGGATGCACCAGCCCCATGAGATCGAGTCGTTCCCCCCATTGCCCCATTGGCCCCGTTAGTCCCATTATGTTGCCTGCGTTCACCCGCGTGGCGCTGGCGGCCGCGCTGGTGCTGGCCGTCGGCGGTTGCGCCATGCGCGAAGTGCAGACCGATCCCGTCCTGGAAATGCAGGTGCCCGACAAATGGGGCGGCGGCGCCTCGGCCGATGTCGCCCGCGCCGAACAGCTCTGGCCCGATACCGACTGGTGGAAGCAGTTTGGCAGCAATGAGCTGTCTGAACTGGTGGAAGAAGGGCAGCGCAACAACTACGAGATCGCCGCCGCCTATTCACGCGTGAAGCAAGCGGAAGCCCAGGCCCGCATCGCCGGTGCACCGCTCTTGCCCAGCGCCGGCATCAATGCTGGCGCTGCACGCGAGATTCCCATCTCTGGGGGCACGCCCACCAACACGGCCAACGCCAGCCTGCAGGTCAGCTACGAGATCGATTTCTGGGGCAAGAACCGGGCCGGCCTCGAAGCTGCCGAGGCCACCTTGCGCGCCAACCGTTACGACCGCGAGACGGTCGCCCTGACGGTCACCAGCGGCATTGTCTCCACCTACCTGCAGGTGCTGTCGCTGCGCGACCGTCTGGCGATTGCGCGCCAGAACGTCCAGAATGCCGAGCGCGTCTTGCGCCTGGTCGAGGCGCAAAGCCGCGCCGGTTCGGCTTCGCCGCTGGACCTGGCGCGGCAGCGGTCGGCCCTGGCCAACCAGCGCCAGCTCATCCCCGACCTGCAGCAGCAGGAACAGGACGCCCAGACGGCGCTGGCCATCCTGCTGGGCCGCCCGCCGCAGAATTTCAAGGTGGAAGAAAAAGGCCTGGCGCGCATCCAGATGCCGCGCATCTCCGCCGGCCTGCCCTCGGAACTGCTGACCCGCCGCCCGGATATCCGCCGCGCCGAAGCCAGCCTGGCGGCCGCCAATGCCAACGTGGCCGTGGCGCGTGCGGCGCTGTTTCCCAGCATCACTCTGACCGGTTCGACCGGCGCGCAGAGCAGTGCCTTGCTATCCCTGTTCGATGGCCCCAACCTGTTCGCCAACCTGGGCGCGGGATTGATCGCCCCCATCTTCGACGGCGGCAAGCTGCGCGGCCAGCGTGACCTGGCCATCGCGCAGAAGGAAGAGCTGGTGCAGGTCTACCGGCAGCGCGTCATCACCTCGCTGTCCGAAGTGGAAAAGGCGCTGGGTGCGATCCGCAGCCTGGAAGAGCGCTACCGCCTGAAGGTAGGTGAAGTGGACCAGGCCCGTTTCGCCTTCGAGCTGGCCGAGATCCGCTATCGCGCCGGAGCCGAGGACCTGCTGGTGGTGCTGGACACCCAGCGCAACCTGTCCGAAGCCCAGAACCAGTTGGGCCAGATCAAGCTGCAGCGTTTGCAGGCGACCGTCTCGCTGTACAAGGCGCTGGGCGGTGGCTGGCAGGATAATACCCAGGCGCCTAGCGATTCGGGCGTTAGCAGCGTTTCCTGACCAGGCGCCGCCTCAGGCTGCTCCTCAGGTTAATGCTCAGGCCTGCTGGGCTTGCCACTCCTGCACCAGCAGGTGCACCAGTTCCCCCACCGTATAGCCATCGCGGATGAGTGCCGCGCCCTGGCCGGCCCAGTGCGCGCCGAACTCATGCACGTCTCTGGCCGCAGCCAGCGCATGCAGTTGCTTGCCGGCGTCATAGGCGGCCGGATAGGCCGGGATAGGCGGCGCGGCGGGTGTATCGATTTCTTCCATGAAGCGGTTGACGATGCCGCGCGCGGGCCGGCCCGAGATGGCTGCGGTGACGCGCGTATGCTGCGCGCGCGGACTCTTGAGCAGGGCGCGGTAGGACGCATTGGCGTTTGATTCGCGCGTCAACAGGAAGGCCGTGCCCATCTGCACCGCCTGCGCACCCAGTTGCAGCGCGGCCGCAATGCCCTGGCCATCCATGATGCCGCCGGCCGCGATCACGGGCAGCCGGGTGTGCTGCACCAGCAGGCGCAGCAGCGCGAAAGTGCCGATCTGTTCATCCTTGTCTTGGTCGAAGATGCCGCGATGTCCGCCCGCCTCGAAGCCCTGGGCGACGATGGCGTCCAGCCCGGCAGCCTCGATCTGGCGCGCTTCGTCCAGATTGGTCGCGGTGGCCATGAGCAATATTCCAGCCTGCCTGAGCGAGGCGATCACGTCAGCAGGCGGCAGACCGAAGTGGAAGCTGACCACGGCAGGCCCATGCTCCAGCACCACCTGCTGCATCTGCGTGTCGGTGTTGAAGCTTTGGTAGATTTCCTTCAAGGGCGCGGCGATACGACCGCCGAACTCGTCCAGCAGCGGTTGCAGATGGGCCAGCCAGGCGCGGTCGCGCTCGCTGTCCAGCACGGCGGGCTGGTGACAGAAGACATTGACGTTGTAGGGTTTTTCGGTGAGCGCCTGCAACTGCGCCAGCGCCTCGCGGGCCTGCTCGGCGTTGGACGCGCCCAGCGCCAGCGAACCCAGTGCACCGGCATTGGAGGCGGCGGCGGCCATGACCACGGTGGAGCTGCCAGCCATCGGCGCCTGGATGATGGGATAGGCCAGGCCCAGTCGTTGCATCAGTGGGGTAGGGGTGTGCATGCATGTCTCCAGGGAGGCGCACAGGCCGGCTGGCGCGCGGCCAGCCTGGCTTGCACAGGGGCTCAGACCGCCATGGGCGCGGTCAGCGGTGCATGGTGCTGGTAGTTCACCAGCGAGAAGTCGGAAGGCTCGACCAGTTCCAGCCACTGCGGTTCGTAGCGCCCGGTGCGGGCGAATTCGGGCACGCGGTCGGCGATCTCCAGTTGCGGCAGCGGGTAGGGCGCGCGCGTCAACTGCTCCTTGACCATGTCGATATGGTTTTCGTAGATATGGGCGTCACCCACGAAGTAGCTGAACCAGCGCGGCTTGTAACCGGTCAGGCGCGCCACCAGATGCAGCAGCGCCGCGCCTTCGGCCAGGTTGAAGGGCGTGCCCAGGCCGATGTCATTGCTGCGCACGTACAGGCAGAGCGAGATCTCGCCGGTGCTCTGGTTGGGCAGGAACTGGTACAGCAGATGGCAGGCCGGCAGGGCGATCTCGTCGAGCACGGCGCAGTTCCAGCCATGGAAGAGGATGCGGCGGCTGCCGGGATTGTTGACGATGGTGTCCAGGCATTCGCGCAACTGGTCGACGGCCTTGTAGAGCAATACCTTCTCCACGCCCTCGTCCTGCAGCGAAGACACGATGGCAAAGCCCTTGCTGCGGGCAGCCTCGATCTGCGCAGTGTGGGCAGCGTCGATCAGTTTGTAGGCCGGCCATTGCCGCCATTGCACACCGTAGACCGGACCCAGGTCATCGGTGCCGCTGCGGAAGGGATTGGCCAGCCAGTCGGCGTTTTCATTGGCGTTCTGGTCCCAGACCTTGCAGCCCAGCGCGCGGAAGTCAGCCGCGCTGCGGGTGGCGCGCAGGAAGCCGCACAGCTCGCCCACCACCGACTTGAAGGCCAGGCGTTTGGTGGTCACTGCCGGAAAACCCTTCTGCAGGTCGAAGCGCATCATCGCGCCAGGGATGCTCAGGGTGCGGATGCCGGTGCGGTTGTCTTGCCAGGAGCCGTTCTCGAGCACGTCCTGGATCAGGTCTTGATATTGTTTCATTGCAATGTCTGGGAGGCTGGCCGGTAGGCCTGAAGATGGGGGATTGTAGCGTATCGGAACGCCAGGCACCCGATGGCCGGCCAGCTTGTCATTGCAGCAAGGAGGGGCAGCCAGCCGGAGACCCTTGCGGCTCCGGCGTGGCCAGGGCAGCGCCCGCTCAGAAACCGACCTGGTCGCCGCCCTTGAGTTTGAGCATGGCGCGGGCCTCGTCGGGGCTGGCCACGTCCAGCGAGAGCGCTTCGATCACGGTGCGGATGCGGCGCACCTGGTCGGCATTGCTCCTGGCCAGCTTGCCGGGGCCGTCCCAGAGCGAATCCTCCAGCCCCACGCGGGTATGGCCGCCCATGGCGGCGGCCATCGTGGCAATCGGAATCTGGCCGCGCCCGGCGCCCAGTACCGACCAGAAGTAGTCCTGGCCGAACAGGCGGTCGGCGGTGCGCTTCATGTGCATGACGTCTTCCACATCATTGCCGATGCCGCCGCGCAGGCCGAACACCGACTGGATCAGGAAGGGCGGCTTGATCAGCCCGCGATCGATGAAATGCGCCGCCGTGTAGAGATGGCCGATGTCGTAGCACTCGATCTCGAAGCGGGTCTGGTTGGCGCTGCAGGATTCCAGGATGTAGGCGATGTCCTTGAAGGTGTTGCGGAAGATGCGGTCGTCCGAGCCGGCCAGGTAGGGTTGTTCCCAGTCGTACTTGAAGTCCTTGAAGCGGTTGAGCATTTCATACAGCCCGAAGTTCATCGAGCCCATGTTCAGCGAGGCCACCTCGGGCTTCAACTGCAAGGCCGGCTGCAGTCGTTCTTCCACGCCCATGGTAGGGGCGCCGCCGGTGGTGAGATTGATCACCACGTTGGAGCGGGCCTTGATCTGCGGCAGGAATTTGCGGAATGCCTCGGGGTCCTGCGTAGGTTTGCCGTTGCCGGGATCACGTGCGTGCAGGTGGACGATGGCCGCGCCTGCTTCGGCGGCGGCCAGGGCTTCGTCGCGGATCTGCTCGGGCGTCACCGGCAGATAGGGGGACATCGAGGGCGTATGGATGGCGCCGGTGACGGCGCAGGTGATGATGACTTTTCGCGACTGGGCCATGCTGTGTGCTCCTTTGATATGGGTAGTTGTAGGGGGATGGGATGGGGTGTTGCGCTGGTTTTCCTGTTGGCCTGGACGGGCGATCAACCCAGCACTTCGACATTGCCGCACACCGACAGGCTTTGACCGCTGATGCTCGCGCCTGCAGGGGAACAGAGGAAGATGACCTGGTTGGCGATGTCCTCGGCCGTGACCATCTTGCGCAGCGAGACCCTGGACAGCAAGCGCTGGCGCATCTCTTCATGCCCGATGCCATAGGCGGCGGCCTTGGCGGCGACGATACGTTCCTGCCGCGCGCCCTCGACGATGCCCGGCAGCACGGCGTTGACGCGGATGTGGGACGGCCCCAGTTCGATGGCCCAGGTCTCGGTCAGCCCGATGACGCCATATTTGGAAGCCGAGTAGGGCGTGCGCAGCGCAAAGCCCAGCCGCCCAGCGACAGAGGAGATGTTGACGATGGCGCCGCCGCCGTTCTTCTTGAGCAGGGGCACGGCGCGGCGGGTGCAGAGGAAGGGGCCGGTGAGATTGACGGCAATGGTCTGGTCCCAGCCGGACAGTGCCACTTCTTCCACCGGCAAGGTAGGGCCGGCGATGCCGGCATTGTTGACCAGCACGTCCAGCCTGCCGCCCCAGCGCTGCGCCAGGTCGGCGAACATGGCGTCCACCTCGCGTTCGCTGCTGACGTCGGTGCGGCTGTAGCTGACCGGGGCGTGGCCGAAGCGTGCGCGCGCGCTGGCGAGGAAGTCCTCGCTGACGTCACAGATGTGGACGTGTGCGCCCGCCTCGACGAAGGCGGCCGTGATGGCCAGGCCGATACCTTGGGCGCCGGCGGTGACGATGACTTTCTGGTCTTTCAGATTCAGATCCATGATGAGATGTCCTTGCCTTGTGTGGTCGAGCGGGGGAACTGCGGCCAGGTGCAGCGCCGATCCCTTGGGGTCTGCGGATGTCGTTTGCATGTCATTTATTTGACATGTGATCAAATGTATTGAATAGAATCAGGAGCGTCAACTCGTCATTCCTGACCGCAGGGACAGTGGCATGCGGCGGGAAAGAGCCCGCCCAGGCCGGCTGCAGGCGGCTTTTGCGGCAAGGTCAGATAGTTTGGCTGGGCGGACGGCTGGTTGGGCGCAGTGCCCGGTCAGTGCTCCGCACGGTGCTCCGCGCAGTGGTTCGCTATAATCCGCAAAAAATTTTCACGCCTCACCATGGACCCAACCCTCATCGCCGACCTTTCCACCATGCGCAAGATCCAGCACGCCACGCTGTCCGAGCGGGTGTATCAGGACCTGTGCGAACTGATCCAGGCGGGGCAGGTGCGGCCCGGTCAGAAGCTCACGCTCAAGGGCCTGGCCGATGCACTGGGCACCAGTCCGATGCCGGTGCGCGAAGCAGTGCGCCAGCTGGCCGCCGAGGGCGCGCTGGAAATCCTGCCCAACCGCGCCATGCGGGTGCCGCTCATGACCAAGGGCAAGTTTCGCGAATTGCTGAAGATCCGATTGGCGCTGGAGGGTTTGGCCATCGAACATGCCGCCAGCCATATCGATGCGGCCGGGCTGGAGGAGGTGGCGCGTCTGCATGACACCCTGTCGGTTGAGATGAAGCGCAAGAGGCCTAATGTGGACGTGGTCATCCGGCTGAACAAGCAATTGCATTTTGCCGCCTATCAGGGGGCGGGCATGCCGACCCTGGTGGACTTGATTGCCGGACTGTGGCTGCAGGTCGGGCCGGTGATCAACCTCGACCTGCGTGCCGGTTCGCGGCGCCTGGCCGAAGCGCCGGCCCTGGTCCATCATGCGCGGCTGCTGGAGGGCTTGCGCGCGGGTTCGCCAAAAAAAGCCCGTGCCGGGCTGGAAGGCGACTTGCTCAGCGCTGCCGAGATGATCCTGGCCGGCGACGGCCTGCCCGACTGAGGCAGCGCCGCCGCAGGCGGGTTTTCAGGGACGTTCTTCCAGATCATAGGTGGCGCGCAGCAGGGCCTTGCGCCGCTCCACCTCGGCCTGGCGCGGCGAGCGCTGCCGGCGTGGGGCGCGCTGGCGGGGCGTGCGCATGCTCCAGCCGAAGGCCAGCAAGACCGTCGTCAGCGGCAGCAGCGCCACGGCGGCGGCCAGCATGTCGAGATCGGCCTGCAGCAGCAGATCCCGCATCACCCCCGAGAGGATGCAGGAGAGCAGCGTCACGCAGATGGCCGCAGCGGTCAGGGGGAGGGCGTCCAGGGTCTTGTCCAGCAGATGCAGCAGTGGGGTCTTCATCATGTTCTCCGGGTTGCGCTTGCGGCAGTGGATGGAAAGTTCGGTCGGCAGTGGCAAGCGCGCTGCGCTGCCTGTGACTGATATCGGAGCCCGTGGCGACAACTTGCGGGGAAGGGCTGGTAAAGAAATGCAAGACGGCGTCAGGTTCCGCTTTGCAAGTCTGACGGCCTACTGAAGAGCTTGCCCAGCAGGGCTGGCAGGCCGTATGGTGGTGTCGGGATTTTTTTGCGGGGAGCGACGTGAGCAGTTGGTACAATGCCGCTTTCTCTCATTTTCAGGCTTTATGGATATTCTTCTGTTCCTGGTCGATTTCATCGTCCATATCGACCGTCACCTGGCCGAGCTGGCCGTTTCCTATGGACCCTGGCTGTTCCTGATCCTGTTCCTGATCATCTTCTGCGAAACCGGCCTGGTGGTCACGCCCATCCTGCCCGGCGACTCGCTGCTGTTCGTCACCGGTGCGCTGGCCGCCACCGGCGCCTACGATATCAACCTCATGGTGCTGACCCTGATCGTGGCCGCCATCCTGGGCGACAGCACCAACTACCAGATCGGCAAGATGCTGGGCATCAAGGTCTTCGACAAGCCCAATTCGCGCATCTTCAAAAAGGAATACCTGGACAAGACCCATGCCTTCTTCGAGAAGCACGGCGGCAAGGCCATCATCATCGCCCGCTTCGCGCCCATTGTGCGCACCTTTGCGCCCTTCGTCGCCGGCGTGGGTGCGATGACCTATACGCGCTTCTTCCTCTACAACGTCGTCGGCGGTATCGCCTGGGTCGCCAGCTTCTCGTATGCTGGCTATTTCTTCGGCAACATGCCCATCGTGAAGAAGAACCTGAGCCTGTTGATCGTGGCCATCGTGATCCTGTCCATCCTGCCGGGCATCATCGAATACATCCGCCACAAGCGTCGTCCGGGCTGATTGCGCGGTCCGGCTTCAGGGCAAGAAAAATGCCGATCAGTTCACAGTGTAGAACTGATCGGCATTTTTTCATGAACGATCCATCGCATGCCGTTCGTCCTGAGTAGATCAGCCAGGATCGTATCGAAGGCGTGGCTACGCAGTCCGACTGGTCGCAGCGATGCAGCGTGTCATTGTTCCTTCAAACCGTATTGCACCTCCGGCCGCAACGGCGTCTTGCTGGACGCCGCCCTTACATATTGCGGCGGCCAGGCCACCTCTTCCCGCAATTGCTGCGCAGCATGCAAGGGCCAGTACGGATCGCGCAGCAGTTCGCGCGCCAGCAGCACCAGGTCGGCCTGGCCGGTGCGCAGGATGTGTTCGGCCTGGATGGCGTCGGTGATCATGCCCACTGCGCCGCTGGCAATGCCGGCCTCGGCCTTCACGCGGGCGGCAAAGCTGGTCTGGTAGCCGGGGCCGACCGGAATGACGGCCTTGGGGGCATTGCCGCCGCTGGAGACATCCACCAGGTCCACTCCCAACTCGCGCAGGCGCTGCGAGAGCATGACGGTTTCCTCGGGTGTCCAGCCGCCGTCAACCCAGTCGGTGGCCGACAGGCGCACCAGCAGTGGCAGTTCTTCAGGCCAGACCGCGCGCGCGGCGCGGGTGATCTCCAGGAGGAAGCGGATGCGGTTCTCGAAGCTGCCACCATACTGGTCGGTGCGCTGGTTGCTCAGCGGCGAGAGGAACTGGTGGCCCAGGTAGCCGTGCGCACCGTGCAGTTCGATCACCTTGAAGCCGGCGGCCAGCGCCCGCCGGGCGGCGTCGGCAAAGGCTTGCACCAAGGCGCCGATCTGTTCCACGCTCATCGCCTGCGGCGTGCTGTAGCCATCGTCGAAAGGCAGTGGCGATGGCGCTTGCGGCGTCCAGCCGCCGGCGGAGGGCGGGACGCTGCCGGCGGGGCCGTCCCAGGGGCGCAAGATGCTGGACTTGCGGCCGGCATGGGCCAGCTGGATGCCGGGCACCGCACCTTGCTGCGCGATGAAGCGGGTGATCCGGCGCAGCGGCGCGATGTGTTCATCCTTCCAGATGCCCAGGTCGGCGCTGCTGATGCGGCCCTCGGCGACCACCGCGGTGGCTTCCATGAGCACCAGCCCGGCGCCGCCCACGGCGCGGCTGCCCAGGTGCACCAGGTGCCAATCGTTGACGAAGCCGTCCTCGGCCGAATACTGGCACATCGGCGAGACGGCGATGCGGTTGGGCAGGGTCACCCCGCGCAGGGGCAGGGGCGAGAACAGGTAGCTACTCATGCAGGACTCCGGTCATGTCGTTGGCTGGCAAAAGCCGCAGTCTAGGCGATTTTGCGCGGACGCGTCGGCGCGGCCGTCACTGCGTCTGGAACTGCAGCGCCGCCAGTCCGGCATAGAGACCGTCGCGCGCCACCAGCTCGGCATGGGTGCCGCTCTCGACGATGCGGCCATGCTCCAGCACGATGATGCGATCAGCCCGCTGCACCGTGGCCAGCCGGTGCGCGATGACCAGGGTGGTGCGGCCCACCATGGCCGCTTCCAGGGCGCCTTGCACCAGTCGTTCGGATTCGGCGTCCAGGGCGCTGGTGGCTTCGTCCAGCAACAGCAGCGGCGGATTCTTCAACAATGCGCGGGCAATGGCGATGCGCTGGCGCTGGCCGCCGGAGAGGCGCACGCCGCGCTCGCCCAGGAAACATGCATAGCTGCCGGGCAGGCGGTCGATGAACTCGTGCGCGGCGGCCATCTGGGCGGCGGCAATGACCTCGGCGTCGCTGGCCTCGGGCCGGCCGAAGCGGATGTTTTCCATGGCATTGGCCGAGAAGATCACCGTGTCCTGCGGCACGATGCCGATGGCGCCGCGCAGCGCCTGCAAGTCCAGGTAGCGGATATCGACGCCATCGAGGAGGATCTGGCCCTGCTGCGGATCATAGAAGCGCAGCAGCAGCTGGAACAGCGTGGTCTTGCCCGCCCCGGAGGGTCCGACGATGGCGACCGTCTCACCGGGCTGCACTGTCAGCGACAGTTGCGTCAGCGAGGGATGGCCGGGGCGCGAGGGATAGTGGAAGTCCACTCCCTGCACCGTCAGCGCGGCGCCGTTGGCGGTACGCGGCGGCAGCTTTTCGGGCAGCAGTACCGACTGCACCGGCGAGTGCGCCGCCAGCAGATCGAGCAGGCGCTCGGTGGCGCCGGCTGCGCGCTGGGTATCGCCCATCACTTCCGAGAGCGCCCCCAGCGAGCCCGCCACCAGCGAGGCGTAGAGGATGAACTGGCCCAGTTCGCCGCCGCTCATGCTGCCTTCCATCACCGCGTGCGCGCCCAGCCAGAGCACGAAGACAATCGCGCCGAACACCAGCAGGATGGCCACCACCGTCAGCAGCGAGCGCGCGCGCACGCGTTCCATCGCTGTCGCGAAGGCGCGTTCGACCGACTGGGCGAAGCGGCGCGCCTCGATCTCTTCATGGGTGAAGGCTTGCACGGTGGGCATGGCGTTGAGGATCTCGCCGGCCATGGCCGAGGCGTCGGCCACGCGGTCCTGGGAAGCGCGCGAGAGCTTGCGCACGCGGCGGCCGTAGAAGACGATGGGCAGTACCACCGCGGCCAGCATGACGATGATGATCGAGGTCAGCCTGGCGCTGGTAAAGAAGAGCATGCTCATGCCGCCGATGAACAGCAGCGCATTGCGCAGGGCCATGGAAATGCTGGTGCCCACCAGGGTCTGGATGAGGGTGGTGTCGGTGGTCAGGCGCGAGAGCACTTCGCCGGTCTTGGTAGTCTCGAAGAACTCCGGGCTCTGCGTGACCACGTGCGCATAGACGGCGCTGCGCAGGTCGGCCGTGACGCGCTCGCCCAGCCACGACACCATGTAGAAGCGCAGCGCCGTGGCCACGCCCAGGATGCAGGCCACACCGAACAGCGCCAGGAAGTACAGGTTGATGTGGCTGGCGCTCTTGCTGCCGGCCGCGCCAAAGCCCAGGTCGATCATCTGCTTGAAGGCATAGGGAACGGCCAGCGTGGCGGCGGCCGCCACCACCAGGGCCAGGCCGGCCAGCAGGAACTGCTTCTTGTAGGGCACCAGGAAAGGCAGCAGGCCGCGCAGCGCCGCCAGAGCCGATTTGCGGGCGGTGGGGGAGTCGCTGGTAGGGTCGTCTGCAGGATGGCCTGCCTGGGAAGGCAAGGGGGAGGAACTGGGCGTGGAAGGCATAGGAATGAACTGGGTTGTCGGAAGGCAGGCAGCGTATTGTCAGTCAGTGGTCAGTGGTCAGTGGTCAGTGGACCAATGGACCATCACCTGCAGCGGAAAATCTTATTGCCGCGTTGAACCACCGCGGTATGCCTTAGTCGGAACAAGCATCGGTAAAGCCGGGCGGCGCAGCGCTTGCGCCGCCCATGCAGTGTAGCGCAATGTCGCAAAGTTGCCTGTCAGCCATTGCCTGGCGTGCTGCCGCTGCTAAAGTGGCGGGAGCTCCGGCCCCGCCTGGCAGCCTGGCGCGGCATCTCTGGCGCAACATCCCTTTCCCACCCAGCCTATGCATAGGCAAGGAGACACGCTTGGCCCAACCCGCTCTGATCCCCGCTGACCTGGACAGCCTGTCCGAAGACCGCCAGCGTCGCGCCGAACTGGTGACCGGCCTGACCGCGCCGGCCGCCTTCATTTCCCCCAAGTACTTCTACGATGCCCTGGGCAGCAAGCTCTTCGAAGCCATCTGCGCCTTGCCCGAGTATTACCCCACCCGCACCGAGGCCGCCATCTTCGCCGAGCACCGCGATGACATCGCCGCCGCCGTCGGTCAGGACGCCTGCCTGATCGACCTCGGGGCCGGCAATTGCGCCAAGGCCGCCAGCCTGTTTGCGGCCCTGCGGCCGCGCCAGTACGTGCCGGTCGATATCTCGGCGCACTTCCTGCAACAATCGGTAGAGGGTTTGCAGCGGCGCTTTCCGGATATTCCCATGTTGCCGCTGGGCATGGACTTTTCCAGCACGCTGGCGTTGCCGGCGCAGGTGCAGCGCGAGCGCCGCCTGTTCTTCTATCCCGGTTCTTCGCTGGGCAATTTCGATCGGGATGAGGCGCTGGCCTTCCTGCGCCGCCTGCGCGCGGCGCTGCCCGATGCCGCCGGCGGCGTCCTGCTGGGGCTGGATCTGGTCAAGCCCAGCGCGGTGCTGGAGGCGGCGTATGACGATGCCTTGGGTGTCACGGCAGCGTTCAACCTGAATGCGCTGAACCACATCAATGGCCTGCTGGGCGCAGACTTCAATGCGCGGGACTGGCGTCACCTGGCCTTCTACGACGAAGCCCTGCAACGAGTGGAAATGCACCTCGAAGCGCGCCGTGACCTGATCGTGCGCTGGCCGGGCGGTCGCCGCACCTTCCGCCAGGGCGAGCGCATCCATACCGAGAACAGCCACAAGTTCCGCGCCGACGAAATCGCCGACCTGCTGGCCCAGGCCGGTTTCGGCGACTGCCAGATGTGGTGCGATCCGCAGGGCTGGTTTGCGGTCTGCCATGCGCGGCCGCGCTGATCTTGCGCTGATCTCGCGCTGATTTTTTCTTGCAGGAGAACGGATGTCCCCACCCAGTACTGCGATCCCGACATCGTCCCCCCTCAGCGCCGACGGCCGGGCCGATCCGGCCACCTCGGCTGTCATCGATGCCGTCATCGACGCTGCCCTCCATCAGCTCAACCATCGCAGCCGCGAGAAGCTGGGCGACCGCTACCGGCGATTGCGACGGCAGTCGCTGGTGATCGCCGAGCCGCTCTCGCCCGAGGATTGCTGTGTCCAGGCCATGCCCGACGCCAGTCCGGTCAAATGGCATCTGGCCCATACCACCTGGTTCTTCGAGACCTTCTTGCTGGAGCGCTTCGAGAGCGGATTCAAGTCCTTCCATCCGCAATTCCGCATGCTGTTCAATTCCTACTACGAGGGCGTGGGCGAGCGTTTCCCGCGGCCTCAGCGGGGCATGCTCACGCGCCCTGCGCTGGCCGAGGTGCTGGCCTATCGCGAGCAGGTGGACCAGCGCATGCTGTTGCTGATCGATGCGCTTGAGGCCAATGGCAATAACGCCATGGCCACCGGCAGCGACAACGCCCAGGCGCAGTTGGCGCAGTTCCTCAGCTTGCTGGAACTGGGCATGCAGCATGAGCAGCAGCATCAGGAACTGATGCTCACCGACATCAAGATCCTGCTCTCGCTCAATCCGCTCCAGCCTGCCTACCAGCCGCTGCCGGAGAGCGTGCACCTCGACGATCCGGTCGAGCTGGCGCTGCAATGGCATCGCATCGAGGCCGGCGTGGTGGAGATCGGCCATACCGGGACGGGCTTCTGTTTCGATAACGAGACGCCGCGCCACCGCCAGTTCGTCGAGGCTTACCAGTGCGCTTCGCGGCTGGTCAACAATGCCGAATACCTGGACTTCATCCAGGCCGGCGGCTATCAGGACCCCAGCCTGTGGCTGGCCGAAGGATGGGACTGGAAGGAGCAGCTGGCGCTGCGCCATCCGCTGTACTGGCGCAGGGATGCGCAGGGACAGTGGAGCGAGTTCACCGAGTATGGCGTGCAGGCCTTGCAGCCGCATCGCGCGGCTGTGCATCTGTCGTATTACGAGGCCGATGCCTATGCCCGCTGGGCGGGGGCGCGTCTGCTGACCGAGGCGGAATGGGAGCATGCCGCTGCGCACCTGCAGGGCGGCGGGCGCGAGTTCTTCGGCGTGGCCTGGCAATGGACCAGCAGCAGCTACGCGCCTTACCCCGGCTTCGTCGCCGCGGCCGGTGCGGTGGGCGAATACAACGGCAAGTTCATGGTCAACCAGTACGTGTTGCGCGGCTCATCCTCAGCCACGCCCTTGAACCATGCGCGGCTGAGCTATCGCAATTTCTTCCCGGCGGCGGCGCGCTGGCAGGTCAGCGGCATCCGCCTGGCGCGCCAGGGCTAGCGCTAGCGCCCTGGCACGGCCGGGTTCAGAAGGTTTCCCACTCTTCCGATTTGTCTTCCCGCTTGCTGGCGGGCAGGGCCGGCGCTGCCGGTGTGTTGGTGACGGCGGGTGCGGCGGGCTTGGCCGGCAAGCTCTTGGTGGCGCGCGGGGCCGCAGCGCTGACCTTGCGCAATACTGGAGCGACCGGGCTGGGCGCCGGGCCATTGCTGCCCGCCTCATCCAGGCGGAATACGCCGACCAGGTCCAGCAGCCGTTGCGCCTGGTCTTGCAGGGCCTGGGCGGCGGCAGCGGCTTCTTCCACCAGCGCGGCATTCTGCTGGGTGGTGTTGTCCATCTGCATGATGGCCTGGTTGACCTGCTCGATCCCATCGCTCTGCTCGCGCGTGGCTGCCGAGATTTCCCCGACGATATGGCTGACCTGCTCGATGCTGTTGACCACGGCGTCCATGGTGCTGCCGGCCTGCGCCACCAGTTCGGTGCCGGAAGAGACCTGATTGACGGAGTCGTTGATGAGCTCCTTGATTTCCTTGGCGGCCGTGGCCGAGCGTTGCGCCAGGCCGCGCACTTCCGAGGCCACCACCGCAAAGCCGCGTCCCTGTTCGCCCGCGCGCGCCGCTTCCACAGCGGCGTTCAGGGCCAGGATATTGGTCTGGAAGGCGATGCCGTCGATGACGCTGATGATGTCGACGATCTTGTGGGAAGAATCGTTGATGGCGCCCATGGTCTGCACCACTTGCTTGACCGCCAGGCCGCCCTGGTTGGCGACCTGCGAGGCATTGGCCGCCAGCTCGCTGGACTTGCGGGTGTGATCGGCGTTCTGCTTGACGCTGGAGGTCAGTTCTTCCAGCGAAGAGGCGGTCTCTTCCAGGGCGCTGGCCTGCTCTTCGGTGCGTGAGGAAAGATCAAGGTTGCCGGTGGCGATCTGGGTCGAGGCGGTGACCATGGAATCGGTGCCGCGTCGCACCTCCAGCACGATGGCCTTGAGCTTCTGGTTCATGGCTGCCAGCGCCTGCAGCAGGCGGCCGGTTTCATCATTGGAGTGGGCAGCGATGACGGCGGTGAGGTCGCCAGCGGCCACCGTTTCGGCGACTTCGACGGCGCGGTTGAGCGGGCGGGTGATGCTGCGCGAGATGGTCCAGGCGATGAAGGCGGCGAACGCGGCCGCCAGCACCCCGGCAATGACCATGACCATGCGGGTCGCATCATAGGCGGCTTCGGCCTGATCGACGGACTGGTCCATCAGCTTCTGTTGGGTGTCGGAAAATTCGTCGAGCTGGCTGAAGTAGATCTTCTGCAGGGGCACCATTTCGCTGAGCATCAGCTTGATGGCGGCGTCCTTGTCCCCCGAGCTCTGCAGCTTGTCGATCTGCTTGCGCAAGGCGGCGTAGCTCTTGCGAGTTTCCGTGACTTTGTCCAGCTTGGCCTTGGCCTCGGGATTGACGACCAGGCGGGTCAGCTCGTCATAGAGTTTGGTGTTTTCGGCGGACAGCGTTTCGATGATCTTCTGCTCGGCCGCGATCTGCGCCGGATCGGTCATCAGCAACTGGTTGCGCAGGGAGATGGCGACATCGTCGACCTTGCCCGAGATGGTGTTGATGATGGCGATCTTCTTGTAGCGGTCATTGACGACCAGGTCGAGCGCTTTGTTGATGTCGGCCAAGCGGGTCAGGCCCAGTGCGACGATGCCGGCGATCACCAGGATCAGGATGCTGAACGCAATGGCCAGGCGTGTGGCAATACTCAGATTGTTGAAGCGCATTATTTTTCCCCCGAAAAATGAACAGCGACTTGTTGATGAACCCCCAGAAAAATTAATAATAAGCGAGTTACGTATTTTGAAAACTCACCAATTACGCAAATTTGCGTGACCTTGGTCAACTTCCGCGCACGTACTCTGCAATGGCTGAGCTTGCGCCATTACGTGGCCAAAAAAATCGCCCCGCAATCGGCGAGGCGGGGCGCAGGGCAAACGCAGTCTTTTCAGCGCAGGCGCGGGCGCAGCAGCCATGCGCCATAGCGCGCCACGAACAGCAGGAAGGCCAGCGCTGAGAGGTGGGACAGATAGGCATTGCTAAGCGACAACGTGGCAGCGACGCGACAGAAGGCCGCCACGCTGATGAGCAGGAAGATGATGCGCGTACCGCCATCGGCACTGAGGGTGCGACCCGTTGACCTCGGGAAAGACCGCCCAGCCCAGCAGAGCTGCAAGCAGGCGAGGGTGAGCTGTTGCGAAGTGCAAAACAAAATGAGAAAGGGAGGGCAGAACGAAACAACGCCGGCCTGTAGGCCGGCGTTGCGCTCAGGGAAGCATGCCGGGATCGCCGGCGATGTTCCGTTTTCAGGCAGCCTTGGCTTGCGAGGAGCCGGCCTGGTTGGCGCTCTCGTTGATGGCGATCTGACGGTTCACGGCAGACAGCACGGCCTTGAAGGATGCGGTAACGATGTTGGCGTCGATGCCCACGCCGAAACCGGTCGGCGCTTCGTTCAGGCGCAGCTCGATGTAGCTGGCGGCCTTGGCGTCGGCGCCGGCGCCGATGGCGTGTTCATGGAAGTCCATCAGTTTGATGTCCAGGCCCAGCGCATGCACGAAGGCATCGATGGGGCCGTTGCCGCTGCCGCGCACGGTCACCGGCTGGCCATTGCGCACGATGTCGACTTCGATGTTGATGGACTCGGCCTTGGAGCTGTCTTCCGACATGCGGTGCGCACGGTAGACATACGGCTCCACGCGCTCCAGGTATTCACGCTGGAAGATGGCGTGGATGTCGGAGGCGGCGATTTCCTTGCCGGTGGCGTCAGCCTCGCGCTGGATGGCGCGCGAGAACTCGATCTGCAGGCGGCGCGGCAGGGCCAGGCCGTATTCCTGTTCCAGCAGGTAGGCCATGCCGCCCTTGCCGGACTGGCTGTTGACGCGAATGACGGCGTCGTAGCTGCGGCCCAGGTCGGCCGGGTCGATCGGCAGGTAGGGCACTTCCCAGATGGCGTCGGGCTGCTGCTTGGCGAAGCCCTTCTTGATCGCATCCTGGTGCGAGCCGGAGAAGGCGGTGAAGACCAGGTCGCCCACATACGGATGGCGCGGGTGCACCGGGATCTGGTTGCATTCTTCCACCACCTGGCGCACCACGTCGATGTCGGAGAAGTCCAGGCCCGGGTTCACGCCCTGGGTGTACAGGTTCAGCGCCAGCGTGACCAGGTCGACGTTGCCGGTGCGCTCGCCGTTGCCGAACAGGCAGCCTTCGACGCGGTCGGCGCCGGCCATGACGGCCAGCTCGGCCGAGGCCACGGCGGTGCCGCGGTCATTGTGCGGGTGTACCGAGATGATGGTGCTGGCGCGATCCTTCAGGTTGCGGCACATCCATTCGATCTGGTCGGCATAGACGTTGGGCGTGGCGCATTCGACGGTGGAGGGCAGGTTCAGGATCACCTTGCGTTCCGGGCTGGCGCCCCAGGTTTCGCAGACGGCGTCGCAGATTTCCTTGGAGAAATCCAGTTCGGTGGTACTGAAGGATTCGGGGGAGTATTCGAAGCGCCATTCGGTGCCAGGACGCGCATCGGTCAGTTCCTTGACCAGGCGGGTGCCGGTGACGGCGATGTTCTTGATCTCTTCACGCGACATGTTGAAGACGATCTTGCGGAAGGCCGGGGCCACCGAGTTGTACAGGTGGACGATGGCCTTCTTGGCGCCTTCCAGCGATTCGATGGTGCGGCGGATCAGTTCGTCACGCGATTGGGTCAGCACGATGATGGTGACGTCATCGGGAATGCGGTTCTCGACGATGAGCTTGCGCACGAAATCGAAGTCGGTCTGCGAGGCCGAGGGGAAGCCCACTTCGATTTCCTTCAGGCCGGTCTTCAGCAGCAGTTCGAAGAAGCGCAGCTTGCGTTCGGCGTTCATCGGTTCGATCAGGGCCTGGTTGCCATCGCGCAGGTCGGTGCTCATCCAGATCGGCGGGGTGTTGATGACCTTGCTGGGCCAGGTGCGGTCGGGCAGGTCAATGGCCGGGAAGGGACGGTATTTGGCGGCGGGGTTGCTTAACATCATGATGGACCTCTTAGTCTTCGGATTTGCTGGGATGCTGGACTTGCTGCAATGCTTGAGTGCGTCAGATGTGGCGGATCGGGTTGCCTGGCTGCCACGGGCGCGTGGCCAGACAACCCGTCATAGAGCCAGAGGCGGCGTCTCCCGCCGCGCGCGGGCCAGCTGGCATGGCTGCCGGCGCGGAGTGCGGATTGTGCTGGTCTTCGAATGCATGATCGCTTCGCCTGAGAGGGCTGCGACGTCGGCTCGGTACGGCTGGCGCGTCACTGCCTGGTTTTACTGCCGGTGCTGCTGGATTTGATTGGGTTTGCCGGATCGCGTGGAATCAGCGGGTACGGCAGAAATACGGATTTTAGCGCGAGGCTAGTAGTAGCGACACCGGTAGCAACGCTAGCAGGGCGCTGGCGCTGTTGTGGCGTAGGGAGAATGTTGCTGCGGAAGTCATCTGTCCAATGTAGAAGATTGGCGGCGATCTTGTCAAGCGCTATCTGGCCGGGGGGAGAAAAAGCCAGGTAAAACTCTGCCAGAGTCCCGGCAATTTGTTGCTACAATCGCTGCTAATTAATAACCAGTGAGTCATTTATTTTGCGCCCGGCCGCCGCACGGCGCCTGTCGTGATGGAACGCCGGCCAGAGAATGCGCTCCAAGCGAAGCCCGGCAATGGCCGTTGCGGTCTTGCGGGTCATCACGACACAACATAAAACCACAGCGAACCACAGAGCGCCCTGCGCCAGCCATCCTCATCCATGCAGAAACGTCCGGACCTGATCGTTTGCGAAGAATGCGACGCCGTCTACCAGCGCCCCACCTTGGGCCAGCGCGAGGTGGCCCGCTGCCTGCGCTGCCACGCCGAACTGGAGCGCGACACCGGACGCAGGCTGGAGCATCTGCTGCCGCTGACCATCGGCGCGCTGATCCTGTTCGTGATCGCCAATGTGTTTCCCATCGTGACCATCGAGTTGCAGGGCCTGTCGGCCGATACCACGCTCATGGGCGCGGTGGTGGCGCTCACCCGCGACGGCATGTCGGAAGTGGCGCTGCTGGTGCTGGCCACGACCTTGCTGTTTCCCATGATCCAGCTCTTCGTGCTGCTCTATCTGCTCATGCCTGGCTCGCGCCGCCAGCGCCCGCCCGGCTTCGTGCTGTTGCTGCGGTTGATGCAGGCCGCGCGGCCCTGGGGCATGATCGAAGTCTTCATGCTGGGCATCCTGGTGGCGCTGATCAAGCTCTCCAATATCGCCGAGGTCATTCCCGGCCCGGCGCTGTGGTCCTTCGGTGGCCTGACAGTGCTGCTGACAGTGGTGGTGTCGTTCAACCCGCGCTATCTCTGGCATCTGTGGGAACAGCACCAAGGTGGCAGCGAGGTCCGTCGGTGAGCCGCCCTGCATCCACCTCCGCCACCACCTCCGCCGGCCTGGCCGAGGATGGCGAGCAAGACCTGCCGGTGCAGCAGGCCGCGTCCCTGGACGTGATCGGTTGCCATCACTGCGGCACGGTCTGGCAGGATGCGCAGGCTGGGGAGCGCTGCGGCGTCTGTCACGCGCCGCTGCACGTACGCAAGATCGACAGCCTGACCCGCACCTGGGCGCTGCTGATCGCGGCCTGCATCATGTACATCCCGGCCAACCTGATGCCGGTGATGGTCACGCGCACGCTCTTCGACGAGCAGCGCGACACCATCCTCTCCGGCGTCATCTATTTCTGGACCTCGGGCGAATGGGGCCTGGCGCTGGTGGTGTTCGTGGCCAGCTTCCTGGTGCCGCTGTTCAAGCTGGTGGCGCTGGGCATCCTGGTGTTCTCGGCGCGCCGCCGCAGCCGCTGGCAGCGCCTGCAACGCGCCAAGCTGTATCGCCTGGTCGAGGCCATCGGCCGCTGGTCCATGCTGGACGTCTTCGTGGTCTCGGTGCTGACCGGGCTGGTCAAGATCCATGGTTTTGCCAATATCCACGCCGGCATCGGCATCGCCGCCTTCGGTGCGGTGGTGGTGCTGACCATGCTGGCTTCGCTGGCCTTCGATCCACGCCTGATCTGGGACGATACCGACCCGACTCCCCCTGCCAACAAGAAACAGGAACCCGCATGACTCCACCTGACACCCCCGAGGACAAGCCGGCGCTGCTGCAGCCCCGCCGCACGCGCCAGCGCAACTGGTTGCCATCGCTGGTGTGGCTCATTCCCATCATCGCCGCCGTCGTCGGCCTCTCGCTGGTGGCCAAGATCCTGATCGATCGCGGCCCCATGGTCACGGTCACCTTCCGCTCCGCCGAAGGGCTGGAGGCGGGCAAGACCCGGGTCAAGTACAAGGATGTGGAAATCGGCCAGGTGCAGACCCTGAAACTCGCCCCGGACCGTTCGCACGTGCTGGTGGGCATCCAGCTCAACAAGGAAGCCACCGGCTTCGATGCCGAAGACACGCGCTACTGGGTGGTGCGTCCGCGCATCGCGGCCTCGGGCATTTCGGGACTGGGCACGCTACTGTCGGGCGCTTACATCGGCGCTGATCCGGGCGCCTCCGAACAGAGCAAGAAGAGCTTCGTCGGCCTGGAGCAGCCGCCCATCGTCACACGCGACGCTTCCGGCCGCCAGTTCGTGCTGCATACCGATGATCTGGGTTCGCTGGACATCGGCTCGCCCATCTTCTATCGCCGCATCAAGGTGGGCCAGGTGGTGGCCTACGACCTCGACGCTGATGGCCGTGGTGTGACCTTGCGCATCTTCGTCAATGCGCCCTATGACAAGTTCGTCACCCAGACCTCGCGCTTCTGGCATGCCAGCGGCTTCGACATGGAGCTCAACGCCAGCGGCTTCAAGCTGCACACCCAGGCGCTGGCGACGGTGGTGCTGGGCGGCATCGCCTTCCGCGACCGTGATGAGGACCGCGTGAGCGCACCCGCCAAGGAAGGCGCCGAGTATGCGCTGGTGGAAGATGAAAGCGCCGCCATGAAGGAGCCCGACGGCGTGCCGCAGACTGCGCTGCTGTATTTCGACCAGTCCCTGCGCGGCCTGCAGCCGGGCGCGACTGTGGACTTCCGCGGCGTGGTGCTGGGCGAGGTCAAGAGCATCGGTGTCGAATATGACAAGGCGCGCGGCGAATTCCGCATGCCGGTGGTGGTGCAGATCTATCCCGAGCGCCTGGGCCGCCGCTTCCAGGAAGAGACCGGCGAGCAACGTCGCTCCAATGCGCACATGCTGCGCACGCTGGTCAAGCGCGGCCTGCGCGCCCAACTGCGCAACGGCAACCTGCTGACCGGCCAGCTGTATGTGGCGATCGACTTCTTCCCCAAGGCCAAACCGGCCCAGATCGATCCAGACAAGACGCCGCTGGAACTGCCCACCATCCCGGGCAGCCTGGATGAATTGCAGCAGCAGCTCTCGGACATCGCTGGCAAGCTTTCCAAGGTGCCCTTCGACGAGATCGGTCGTGATCTGCAGACTACGCTGAAGACCTTGAACAAGACCCTGTCCACCGCAGAGCAGACCGCTGCGCGCATCAACAACGATATCGCGCCCGAGATGCAGGCGGCCATGAAGGATGCCCGCAAGACCCTCAATGCCGCCGAGCGCACGCTGTCGGACGACGCACCGCTGCAGCAGGACATCCGTCAGACCATGCAGGAACTGTCCAAGGCCGCGGCCTCGATCCGCATCCTCACCGATTACCTGCAACAGCATCCGGAATCGCTGATCCGGGGCAAACAGGAGCCATGATGCAAGCCATGAAGAGCCTTTCCCTCAAGACCCTGGGTGCAGCCGCGCTGGCTGCTGGACTGCTGGCCGCCTGCGGCAGCACCCCGCCCACGCAGTTCTACACCCTGGCCGCCCCCACCGACGCAGGCGCGACCGCACGCAGCGCCGCCCAGGGGCCGCAGACCTTCATCGAAGTCATGCCGGTGGCCGTGCCCGAGCGCCTGGCGCGGCCGCAACTGGTGGTGCGCAGCGATGCCACGCGGGTGGATGTACTGGAGCAGGAGCGCTGGTCCTCGCCCTTCAACAATGAGTTGCGCGATGCGCTGGCGGCAGGCGTGGCGGCCAGGCTGGGCGCCAACGATGTCTCGCGCGGCGGACGTCCGGCGGACCAGCCCAGCTATCGTATCAACGTCGAACTGCGTGATTTCGATGCCGTGCTCAATGGCCAGGTCCAGGCCAGCTTCGGCTGGACCATCACCCGCTCCGACGACCGCCGCAGCGCGGCTTGCCGCCTGACGGTGGTCGAGCGCGTGGCAGGCGGCGCCAATGCCGATGTAGTGGCCGCCACGCAGAAGGCGGTGAGGCAGGCGGTGCAGGCCATTGCCGATAACGTTCGAGCTTTGCAGGCGGGGCAGGGCGGGCAGTGTTCCGCTTGAGTTCGTTCTGCGGCTGGAGGGAATCGCAGTCGCTCCGCGATGCTTGTAAAATCGCCAGCGGGAGGGAATAAGCCAAATCGGATTGAACCGATTTACCTGAGGGGCATCCGCCGATGGAATCGGACGTAGTGGAAGTCAAACTTTGCGGCGAATATGCGTTGCAGGTTCGCTTCAGGGATGGGGTGGAAGGTCGGGTCAGCTTTCTCCCAAGCTTTTTTAGGGGAGTCTTTGCATCCTTGAAGGATCAGGCCCAGTTCAACCAGGTCCGCTTGATCGAAGGTGTAGTGACCTGGCCCGGCGAGTTGGATCTTGCACCCGACGCCATGCATGACGAAATCAAGCGCAATGGTCATTGGCTGCTGGCATGATCAGATGTCGATGATCCCGCCCAAGAAAAAGCCGCTTCCGAGGAAGCGGCTTTTCAACATCAGAACAACGTTAAACGATCAACGATCACCGTAGGAGCGACGCGGACCGTCGGCGCGGAAGCCGCCGCCATTGCCCTTGTAGCCGCCACCAGCGCCGCCTTCGCGACGCGGGCCGCTGCCCGCCGGCTTGGCGCCGCCGAAGCTGCGGCCTTCGCGGTTGCCGCCAAAGCCGCCTTCGCGATGGCCGCCTTCACGGTTACCACCGAAACCGCCTTCGCGATTGCCGCCGAAACCACCTTCGCGATGACCGCCGCCTTCACGGTTGCCGGCGCCGAAGCGCGGGCCGTTGTTGCTGCGGCCATCACCCGGACGCCAGCCGCCCGGCTTGCGCGGGCTGCGCGGAGCAGCCGACTTCTTCGGCTCGAAACCTTCGACCACATCGACCGGAATGGTCTGCTTGGTGAAGCGTTCGATGCGCTTGACCTGCATGCCTTCAGCATGGTTCACCAGCGAGATCGCCACGCCATTGCGACCGGCACGGCCGGTACGGCCGATGCGGTGGACGTAGTCTTCAGCAAACTTGGGCAGATCGTAGTTGAACACGTGGGTGATGCCCGGCACGTCGATGCCGCGGGCGGCCACGTCGGTAGCCACCAGCATGCGGACCTGGCCGCGGCGCAGGCTGTTGAGCGTGCGGTTGCGGGCGCCCTGGTGCATGTCGCCATGCAGTGCGGCAGCGGCGAAACCGGCGATGTTCAGACGATCGGCGATGGTGTCGGCGTCACGCTTGGTGGCGGTGAAGATCACGGCCTGGTCGATGCTGGTGTCGCGCAGCAGATGATCGAGCAGGCGATTCTTGTGCGACAGGTCATCCACGAAGTGCACGCGCTGCATGATGTTTTCATGACGGGTCGACGAGCTGGCGATCTGGATGGTGGCCGGGTTGTTGGTGATGCGCTTGGCCATGTTGCCAACGACGCCGTCCAGCGTGGCCGAGAACAGCATGGTCTGGCGGGTGGCCGGGGTTGCAGCGACGATCTTTTCGATGTCGTCGATGAAGCCCATGTCCAGCATGCGGTCAGCTTCGTCCAGCACCAGGATCTGCAGTTGCGAGAAGTCGATCTTGCCCGATTCCATATGGTCGATCAGACGGCCCGGGGTCGCCACCAGGATTTCCGGGTTGCGCGACAGCAGTTGCATCTGCTTCGGATAAGGCATGCCGCCAAGGATGGACACCACGCGCACGCGGCGCATGTAGGCGCCGTACTTGTCGGTGGCGGTGGTCACTTGCAGGGCCAGTTCGCGGGTCGGGGTCAGCACCAGCATCTTCGGCTGGGCCGGCTGGTAACGCGGACGCTCGCCACGGGCGCGGGTGGCCTGGCGTTCCTGGTTGGGGGTACGGGCTGCTTGCGGCGCCTGCGGCAGGTCTGCCAGCTGGTGCAGCGAGGGCAGCATGAAGGCGGCGGTCTTGCCCGAGCCGGTCTGCGAGGACACCAGCAGATCCTGGCCGCTGATGGCGGCGGGGATGGCTTTTTCCTGGACCGGGGTCGGGGAGGTATAGCCTGCTTCGGTCAGGGCTTTGATGATCGAAGGGTTCAGGCCGAGTGCTTCAAAAGTCATAATCTCTTTCGTGAAAGTGAACGCCAGGCACGAGACGGGCGCACGCAAGCGCGCCGGGCATCGAGTGCCTGAACGAAAAAAAGCAACGCCAACCGACGAAATGACTATGAAAAATACAAAGAAATTTCGGCACAAAAGCTTTGCGCCGGGACGGCATCATCAAGGGATGCCAGGGGCGGGGGGCTTTTACTGGGAACTTGTCGTTATGACAGGTAAGGCTTGCGAAGCTGCTTGGGCGAATGCCGCCGGAAACTCTGCAGGGCTGATTTCACGCCCATGTTTCAAACTTTAATTCGCCTGTGCACCGTTTATTGCGATGCACAAGGCGAATCATACAGTAAAAGCGCGAAATTAGCATCAAGCTATTTCGACATACTGTCTCTTATTTGTGGGCAATGCTTGCTTATTCAGCCATTCCGCCCACGACGCGGGAGAAGCCACCATCCACATAGGTGATTTCGCCGGTGATGCCCGAGGCCAGGTCGGAGAGCAGGAAGGCCGAGGCATTGCCGACGTCTTCGATGGTCACGTTACGGCGCAGCGGGGCGGTGGCGGCCACGGCGCCCAGGATCTTGCCGAACCCCTTGATGCCGCTGGCGGCCAGGGTCTTGATGGGGCCGGCCGAGACGCCATTGACGCGCACGCCCTTGGGGCCCAGCGATTCGGCCAGGTAGCGCACCGAAGCTTCCAGCGAGGCCTTGGCCAGGCCCATGGTGTTGTAGTTGGGGACCACGCGTTCCGAACCCAGGTAGGTCAGGGTCAGCAGGGCGGCGTTGGACGACAGCAGCGGCAGGGCCGCCTTGGCCATGGCCGGGAAGCTGTAGGCGGAGATGTCGTGCGCGATCTTGAAACCTTCGCGCGAGAAGCCTTCCAGGAAGTCGCCGGCAATCGCTTCCGCAGGAGCAAAGCCGATGGCGTGGACCAGACCGTCGAGCTGGCTCCAGGACTTGCCCAGGTCGGCGAACAGGGCATTGATCTGCTCATCGCTGCCGACGTCGCAGTCGAAGACCAGCTTGCTGTCGAATTCTTCGGCAAACTTGGTGATGCGGTCCTTGAAGCGCTCACCC
This sequence comes from Herbaspirillum camelliae, assembly GCF_001929405.1. NCBI lineage: Bacteria > Pseudomonadati > Pseudomonadota > Betaproteobacteria > Burkholderiales > Oxalobacteraceae > Herbaspirillum > Herbaspirillum camelliae. Next base: position 5,495,150 of record NZ_KV880769.1, on the reverse strand, counting down.
ACATAGGTGAAGGCCAGTTCGGCGCCTTCGCGCTTGCACGCCTGGGCGATGCCGTAGGCGATGGAACGGTTGGACAGCAAGCCGGTGATCAGGATTTTTTTGCCTTGCAGAAATGCCATGTTGACTCCGTGTGGTCCGCCGCGTAATGCGCTTCTCTGCGGGGCAGAAGCAGGCGCGGCGCGGCCGGTGATGTTAGCGGCGCCGCGCAGGGGCGGTCGCCGGGCTGGGACAGACCCGGATTGTAGGGGCTTGCGGCAGGCGCGGCAACCTTTGCCGCCCTGCCAGGCAGGGCAGGAGGCTGTTTGGGCCGTGCCGTCGCTGGGGTTCTCTCGCTCTTTTATCGTCCTGACATAGACGTTTTAATTGCTTCCCTGTAATCGTTCCACTCTTTACAATGCGCCGATCGGATTGGTTTCCGCTGGCAGGCATGGCTTTGCCTGCCCCATGACATCAACGCTTTGAGCGCAGACAGACAAACGCATGGTCAAGCCCCTGAAGAAGCACAAGTTTCTCCTTTCCTGCCTGCTGGCCACGGTGCTGGCCCACGCCGCCCCAGCCCCCGCTCGCGCCGAGCACGCCTTTTCCCTGTACGACACGCCTCGCTACGGTCCCGGCTTCAGCCATTTCGACTACGTCAACCCCGACGCGCCCCGGCGCGGCACGCTCTACCTGGCCAATCCCGACCGCCGCACCAGTTTCGACAAGTTCAATCCCATGTCGATGAAGGGCGTCGCAGCGGCCGGCCTGGACCAGCTGATGTTCGAGACCCTGGCCGTGTCCTCCGGCGACGAGGTGGCGACCGTCTATGGCTTGCTGGCCGACGACATGCAACTGGCCCCGGATCGCATGTCCATGACCTTCCACCTCAACCCCAAGGCGCGCTTCAACAATGGCGACAAGGTCAGCGCCGCTGACGTGAAGTATTCCTTCGACACCCTGATGGCCAAGGGCGCGCCGCAGTACAAGTCGGTCTTTGCCGACGTCAAGGGCTGCGTGGTGGTGGATGCGTCCACGGTGCGTTTCGACTTCGCCAGCAGCAACCATGAGCTGCCGCTGATCGTCGCCAGCGTCCCGGTGTTTTCGCGCAAGTGGGCGCAGGGCACGCCCTTCGACCAGATCCAGCTGACCCCGCCCATCAGCACCGGTCCCTATCTGATCGAACGCTACGATACCGGCCGCAGCATCACCTACAAGCGCAATCCTGATTACTGGGGCAAGGACGTGCCGGCGCGACGCGGCATGTTCAACTTCGAGCGCATCGTCTACCGCTTCTACAAGGATGACCTGGCGCGGCTGGAAGCCTTCAAGGCCGGCGAGTTCGACGTGGTGGTGGAATACAGCGCCAAGAACTGGGCGCGCAGTTATACCGGCCCGCAATTCCGCGACGGCCGCATCATCAAGAAGGAATTCAAGCACTCCAACGGCGCCGGCATGCAGGGCTTCGTGATGAACCTGCGGCGCGACCAGTTCAAGGATGTGCGTGTGCGCCAGGCCATCGGGCTGGCGCTGGATTACGAATGGATGAACCGCCAGCTGTTCTATGGCCAGTACACCCGCATCTATTCCTTCTTCAACAACAGCGACCTGGCCGCCACGGGCGAACCGCAGGGCGATGAGCTGGCCCTGCTGAAGTCCCTGCTGGCCAAGGGCCTCAAGATCGATCCGGCGGTATTCGGTCCGGCGCCGGTGCCACCGTCGACCAATCCCCCGTCGTCGCTGCGCGCCAACCTGCGCCAGGCGCGCGAACTGCTGGCGCAGGCAGGCTGGGTCTATCGAGATGGCGCGGTACGCAACGCCCAGGGCGTGCCGCTGTCCTTTGAAATCCTCGATGACCAGAGTTCGATGTCGCGCGTCATCAGCGTGTTCGCCCGCAACCTGCGCACGCTGGGCATCGACGTGGTCCAGCGCAGCGCCGATTACGCGCTGGTGGCCAAGCGCATGGAGGATTTCGATTTCGACATGACCTCGATCCGCTTTCCCGATACCAGCAGTCCCGGCAATGAGCTGCTGGACATGTTCGGCTCCCGCGCCGCCGATGAAAAAGGCTCCAACAACGCCTGGGGCCTGAAGGACCCGGTGGTGGACCAACTGGTGCAGACCGTGATTGCGGCCGACACCCGCGTCAAGCTGACGGCCGCCGCGCGCGCCCTGGACCGGGTGCTGCTGCACAAGTACATCGTGGTGCCGCACTGGTATTCCTCCACCCACCGCATCGCCTACCAGAACCGCTTCGGCATTCCCAAGGTGGCGCCGCTGTATTACCAGGCTGATCCCTACGTGATCAGCACCTGGTGGGAGGAGAAGGGACGATGACGACGAGCTGCAATACAAGGGCAAAGGCAGCAGCAAGGGCCGGCAGCGCCGGGGTTGAACGAGGATGGTGGCAGGCATGAATATCTGGTCCTACATAGTGAAGCGGGTGCTGTTGATGATCCCCACGCTCTTTGGCGTGGTGGCCATCACCTTTGCGGTGATCCAGTTCGTGCCGGGCGGCCCGGTGGAACAGGCCATGCTGGAGATGAAAGGGCGTGGCGGCGGTGGTGAAGCCTCCGGTGGCGGCGCCGCCAGCGGGGCCTCGGCCTATCGCGGCAGGCAGGGCATCGACGAGCAGCGCATCGCCGAGATCAAGCAGCTCTACGGCTTCGACAAGCCGCCGGTGGAGCGCTTCTGGACGATGTTGAAGGGCTTCCTCACCTTCGATCTGGGCAAGAGCTTCTATCATCATGGCGATGTCTGGACGCTGGTCAAATCCAAGCTGCCCGTCTCCATCAGCATCGGGCTGTGGACTTTCCTGCTGAGCTACCTGATCTCGGTGCCGCTGGGCATCGCCAAGGCGGTGCGCGAGGGTACGCGCTTCGATACCGCGACCACCGGGCTGGTGCTGGTCGGTTACTCGATTCCCGGCTTCGTGCTGGGCGTGTTCCTGCTGGTGCTGTTTGCCGGCGGCAGCTTCGTGCAGTGGTTCCCCTTGCGCGGGCTGACCTCGGACAACTGGGAGAGCCTCTCGCTGATGGGCAAGATCACCGATTACCTGTGGCACATCACACTGCCGGTGACGGCCTCCGTGATCGGGTCCTTCGCCGTCATCACCATGCTCACCCGCAATACCTTCCTCGAGGAAATCCGCAAGCAGTACGTGCTGACCGCGCGCGCCAAGGGACTTTCCGAGCGCAGGGTGTTGTACAAGCACGTGTTCCGCAATGCCCTCATTCCCCTGGTGACCGGCTTTCCCTCGGCCTTCATCGCGTCCTTCTTCGCCGGCAGCCTGTTGATCGAGACCCTGTTCTCGCTGGACGGCATGGGCCTCTTGGCCTATGAATCGGCGATCCGGCGCGACTACCCGGTGGTCATGGGCACTCTCTACCTGTTCACCCTCATCGGCCTGGTGGTCAAGCTGGTGGGGGATCTTTGCTATGTGTGGGCCGATCCACGCGTCCAATTCGAAAGCCTGGCCAAATGAGCACGACCACTTCCCCGGCCCCCTCGATCTCGCCCGGCCGCCGCATCTGGCTGCGCTTTTGCGCTGACCGTGCCGGTTACTGGAGTCTGCTGCTGTTTTCGCTGCTGTTCGTGCTGAGCCTGGGCGCGGAACTGATTTCCAATGACAGGCCGCTAGTGGCGCGCTACCAGGGCAAGCTCATCTTCCCCATCGTCCAGGATTATTCCGACAAGAGCTTCGGCGGCGATTTCGATTCGCCGGCGGACTACCTCGACCCCTTCATCCAGGCGCAACTGCGCAAGGACGGCAACTGGGTTCTCTATCCGCCCAATCGCTACGGCTACAACACCCTCAACTACTTCGCCAGGCAGCCCAACCCGGCCGCGCCCTCCAGCGAGAACTGGCTGGGCACCGATGACCGCGGCCGCGATGTGTTTGCGCGCCTGCTCTATGGCTTCCGCGTCTCGGTGCTGTTCGGTATGGCGCTGACCTTCATCGGCGTGGTGCTGGGCGTGGCCGCCGGGGCGGTGCAGGGCTACTTCGCCGGGCGTACCGATCTCTTCACCCAGCGGCTGCTGGAGATCTGGGGTTCCATGCCGGAGCTGTACCTGCTGATTATTTTCTCGTCGATCTTCCAGCCCAGCCTGGGGCTGCTGCTGGTGTTGCTGTCGCTGTTCGGCTGGATGAGCCTGTCGGATTACGTGCGCGCCGATTTCCTGCGCAACCGCAACCTGGAATACATCCAGGCGGCCCGCGCCATGGGCTTGCCGGATCGCCTCATCATCTGGCGTCACGTCCTGCCCAACAGCATGACCACGGTGGTGACCTTCCTGCCATTCCGCATGAGCGCCGCCATCCTGGCGCTGACCAGCCTGGACTTCCTCGGCCTGGGCGTGCCTCCGTCCACGCCCAGCCTCGGTGAGCTGCTGGCGCAGGGCAAGAACAACCTCGATGCCTGGTGGATCGCCTTGTCCACCTTCGTGGTCCTCACCGTGACCCTGCTGCTGCTGACCAATATCGGCAATGCCCTGCGCAATGCCCTGGATGTACGGAGGAAGGCATGAGCGCCCCGCTGCTGGAAGTCAATAACCTGACGGTACGCTTCGGCGATACCGTGGTGGTGGACCGCGTGAGTTTTGCGATAGCGCCCGGGGAGAAGTTCGCCCTGGTGGGCGAATCCGGCTCAGGCAAGACCGTGTCTTCGCTGGCCGTGATGCAGCTCAACCAGGATGCCCGCTATGAAGGCCGCATTCTGCTGGATGGCCAGGACGTGCTGGCCAAGAGTGAGCGGCAGATGCAGCAGGTGCGCGGCAACGACGTGGCGATGATCTTCCAGGAACCGATGACGGCGCTCAACCCGCTCTTCACCATCGGCAACCAGATCGCCGAAGTGCTGATGCATCACGAAGGTCTCAACGCCCGCGACGCCGCCCTGCGCACAGTGGCGCTGCTGGAAAAGACCGGCATCCCCGAGCCGGCGCGCCGCGCGCTGTCCTATCCACATGAACTCTCGGGCGGCCAGCGCCAGCGCGCCATGATCGCCATGGCCCTGGCCTGCAAGCCCAAGCTGCTCATCGCCGATGAACCGACCACGGCCCTGGACGTGACCATCCAGGTGCAGATCCTGGCGCTGCTGAACCAGTTGCAGCGAGAAGAAAACATGGCCGTGCTCATCATCTCGCACGACCTGAACCTGGTGCGTCACTTCGCCGACCGCGTCGGCGTGATGGAAAAGGGCAAGCTGGTAGAAAGCGCCAGCGTGGCCGAACTGTTCGCCAATCCGCAGCAGCCCTACACGCGCAAGCTGTTGCAGAGCCGCCCGCAGCGCAATGCGGCCGACGTGGCAGCCGATGCGCCCGTGGTCTTGCTGGCTGAAAGACTGCGCTGCACCTATCACATCAAGCAGGGCTGGTTCGCCAAGCGCGCCTTCCATGCCGTCGATGGCGTCGACCTGCAATTGCGCCGGGGCGAAACCCTCGGCATCGTCGGTGAATCCGGTTCCGGCAAGTCCACCCTGGGCATGGCCTTGCTGCGGCTGTCCGCGGCCAGCGTGGCGGGCAGCATCCGCTTCGACGGCGTGCCCATTTCCGAGCGCGGGCAGCGCGAGCTGCGGCCTTTGCGCTCGCGCATGCAGGTGGTGTTCCAGGACCCGTTCGCCTCGCTCTCGCCGCGCCGTACGGTCGAGCAGATCGTCGGCGAAGGCTTGGCCCTGCATCATCCCGACAGAAGCGCCGAGCAGCAGCGCCAGGCCATCGTCGCCGCGCTGGAAGAGGTCGGCTTGAGCGCCGCCGTGCTGGAACGTTATCCCCATGAATTCTCCGGCGGCCAGCGCCAGCGCATTGCCATCGCCCGTGCGCTGGTGCTGCAACCCGAGCTGCTGCTGCTGGATGAGCCCACCTCGGCGCTGGATGTGACTGTGCAGCAGCAGGTGCTGCAACTGCTGGCTGAATTGCAGCGCCGGCATGGACTGGCCTATCTCTTCATCACCCACGACCTGGCCGTGGTGCAGGCCATGGCGCACCAGGTGATCGTGATGAAGGACGGCAAGGTGGTCGAGAGCGGCGCCACCGCCCAGGTGCTGCAGCAACCGCAGCAGGAATACACGCGCCGGCTGGTGGCCGCTGCCACCTACGCCGAAGCGGCCCACTGAACCGCCCCCAGGCCGCAGGACAAAAAGAAAACCCGAAGTCCGGATCAGCTCCGGTGCTTCGGGTCCATGCAGACTGCAATCGTTGTTCTTGTTTCCGTGCTCAAGGCGCGTCTTCTTGTGGTGGGCGGCCAGGCCGCCCGGGTCTCCTCCGGTTTCCTCCGGATTATTGCTTGCGTGCGTCGTTGCCCGAGGCCAGCGTCAAGGGCTTGCCGGCGACCTTGCGGGCCGGTGCTGGCGCGGCCTTGCGCACCGGCGCCTTGGCAGAGGCGACCTGGCGGCGCGCCGGGGCTGCATGGTGATGGGAGGCTACCCGCGTAGTGGCATGGCCGGCGACATTGGGGACCTGCAATTGCAGGCTCTGGCCAGCAGCCAGGGTGTCGCGCTTGAGTCCATTCCATTCCTTGATCTGCGCCACCGTCACGCGATAGCGGCTGGCGATGCCGGCCAGGGTGTCGCGCTTGCCGGCCTTCACATAGATGCGGCGGGTTTCCGGCACGTCCGGGGCGATGGCCAGGCGGGCGTTGTCAGCGATTTCGGGCGTCAGGTCGGTATCGAGCGCGGCGGTCTCTTCCGTCTTGGGCACTAGGATGGTGGAGCCGGCCTTCAAGACCATGCGCGGCGGGATCTGGTTGACGCTGCGGATCACTTCCGGGGTGGTGCCGAACTTGCTGGCGATGGTCTCGATGCGCTCGCGGGCGCTGGAGACGGTGTGTGCGGTCCAGGTCGAGAAGGCCTGTGTCCACTTGGACATGTTGGCCTTGAATTTCTCGGCATTGCTTTCCGGCAGCAGGATCTTGGTGTCTTCGCCGCCGATGATGACGGGGCGGTTGAATTGCGGGTTCAGCGCCTTGAATTCATCCAGCGACAGCTCGGCCAGTTGCGCCGCGACCTTCACGTCGATGTTACGGGTCTTGCCGATGGTGACGAAGTAGGGCTGGTTGTCCACCTTGGGCAGGGCGATGTCGAAGGCGGCCGGGTTGGCGATGATGTTCTTGACCGCCTGCAGCTTGGGCACGTAGTTGCGCGTCTCGTTGGGCATCTGCGCCGACAGCGTATTGAAGTCGATCGGCAGGCCGGCCGCGAGGTTGCGGTTGACGGCGCGCTGCACCGAGCCTTCGCCCCAGTTGTAGGCGGCCAGCGCCAGCTGCCAGTCGCCGAACATGCCGTAGAGCTTCTGCAGGTAGGTCAGCGCCGCGTCCGTCGAGGCCAGCACATCGCGGCGCTCGTCGGTGAACATGTTCTGCTTGAGGTTGTAGTCACGCCCGGTGGAAGGGATGAACTGCCACATGCCGGCTGCCTTGGCGGTGGACAGCGCTTCCGGATTGAAGGCCGACTCGATGAAGGGCAGCAGCGCCAGTTCGGTGGGCATGCCGCGCTTTTCCAGTTCCTGCACGACGTGGAACAGGTAGCGCGAGGCGCGCACCGTGGTGCGCTGGATGTAGTCAGGGCGGGAGCTGTACCACTGGGTCTGGCTCTCCACCAGCGAATTGTCCAGATCCGGAATCCCGAAGCCCTTGCGGATGCGCGTCCAGATGTCGATGTCATTCATCCCCGGCAGGGCATTGCCAGCCAGTTCGGGATTGATCGCATTGAAGGGGGCGGGGTAGATCGAGATATCGTTGGCGTAGGAGAGCAGCGGGGCGCCAGCGCAGAACAGGGCGGCAATGGCGAGTTGTTTCAAAGTACGCTGCATGTGGGCGATATCCTGTGCCAGAGGCAAAAGTTAGCGTGCGGCGCTTCCGTGGCAGAGCTGTGATGAAGCTCGTCACCTCTTGCCTGCGACAGACCGAAAGTACGGTCGCGGGCGCGTACAGGTTGAGGCTGATGCAAGGACGGAAGCAGCGGGTTTCCCCGGCGTGGCGCGTGGAGGGTGCCAGTTCGTAAAAAAACGTAAAACCACTGGCGCCCGATTTGGGGAATTGGGGGAGTGTACGGAAGACCCTTTTCCTCAGTCAAGTAGAAATTGGTCGCTGTTACAAAGGCAAGTCCTTGATTTGGCAGGGAATTGGGCCTAAATCGCGCATAACATCGGCTTATTTGTAGCTATTCTTCCATTCGCGCAGCGCGGCGAAGCTGCTAACTTCGTCCAACTCCTTCAAACGCCCTGCCTTTTGCAGTGAATTGAGAATTTCTTTTTCCGTGGCGCGCAGGAAGGGATTGGTCTGGCGCTCCAGCGCGATGCTGGTCGGCACAGTAGGTTCTCCGCGTTCACGGCGCGCGCGCTCCCGGGTGATCCGCGCGCGCAGCTCGGCATTGCCGGGCTCCACCTCAGCAGCAAATTTCAGGTTGGAGAGCGTGTATTCATGCGCACAGTAGACCTCGGTGTGACCCGGCAGGCTGGTCAGCCGGCTCAGCGAATCCACCATCTGCTGCGGCGTTCCTTCGAAGAGCCGTCCGCATCCGCCGGCAAAGAGGGTGTCGCCACAGAAGAGCATGGCCTGCTCGGGCGCGTGGTAGGCGATATGGCCCAGCGTGTGGCCGGGCACCTCGATGACCTCCAGGTGCAGGCCCAGCGCGGCAATATCCACCTGGTCATTCCCGTGCAGCGGGACCGTCATCCCCTTGATGCGGGATTGCTCGCGTGCAGGTCCGTAGACCGGGATGACGGGGAATGCATCGCTGGCGGCCTGTCTTGCCAGTTCGACCACGCCGCCGACGTGGTCAGCGTGATGATGAGTCAGTAGAATAGCGGCCAGTGTCAGGCCCTCGGCCTGCAATGCGGCCAGTACAGGCACGGCGTCACCGGGATCGACCACGGCGGCGTAGCGTCCGTCGTGGATGATCCACAGGTAGTTGTCGTCGAACGCCGGTACGGCCAGGACGTCCAATGAAGTTTTCTGATCCGGTTGGGCTGGCTTGGCTGGCTGGGTCATGAGGCGCGAAAGAAGAGATGGCTGACAAGGCTGAACTTGCTGAAAACACTAGCAACGCGGAAATTATAGACCTCGCGGCTTGGTTGCAGACGCCCACCGGCAATTACCTGCGCCAATGGGAGCAGCGCCACCTCAATGCGCTCACCGCCGACATCTTCGGTTTCAACGCCGTGCAGATCGGTTCGCCCCAGATCCACGCCCTGCAGGCCAATCGCATGCCCTACCGCTGGCTGGCCGACAAGGGCATGCCTGAAGAGGGGCAGTCCGAGCTGGAGATCCCGCAGGTGGTGATTCCCGACTTTGGCGAATTGCCCTTTGCCACCCAGAGCCTGGACCTGGTGGTGCTGCCGCACGTGCTGGAGTTTGCCGCCGAGCCGCACCAGGTGCTGCGCGAGGTCGAGCGCGTGCTGATACCGGAAGGGCAGGTCATCATCTGCGGCTTCAATCCCAGCAGCCTGTGGGGCATACGCCAGGTCGCCGGCCGCCTGACCGGCGCGCACTTCCTGCCGCAGGATGGCGAATTCATCCGCCTGCCGCGCCTGAAGGACTGGTTGAAGCTGCTGAACATGGAAGTCAATCGCGGCCACTTCGGCTGCTATGCGCCGCCCTGCGAAACCACGCAATGGCTGGACCGTTTCGGCTTCATGGAAAAGGCCGGCGACCGCTGGTGGCCCTATCTGGGCGCGGTCTACATCGTGCAGGCCATCAAGCGCGTGCCCGGCATGCGCCTGATCGGCCCGGCCCTGCAGCGCCAGAAACTGAAGGCGCCGCGTGGCGTGCCGGTGACCAACCGCATCCACAGGACCGACTGAAGATCGACTGAACAAACCGGGAGCAGGGCGGCGCGATCAGGTATCATCGCGGCCCGGCCATCCGAGCCTGTAAGCAAATAGTGCAGATAGATTGAAGAGCATGGACAAAGTAGAGATTTATTCCGATGGCGCCTGCAAGGGCAACCCAGGCCGTGGCGGCTGGGGTGCATTGCTGGTCGCCGGCGGCAAGGAAAAGGAAATCTTCGGCGGCGAGCCCAACACCACCAACAACCGCATGGAACTGATGGCGGTGATTCAGGCCCTCAATGCCCTCAAGCGCCCCTGCGAAGTGGTGGTGCATACCGACAGCCAGTATGTGCAGAAGGGCATCAGCGAGTGGATCCACGGCTGGAAGGCGCGTGGCTGGAAGACCGCCAGCAAGGAGCCGGTCAAGAACGCCGACCTATGGCAGGCGCTGGACGCCGCCCAGCAGCAGCATCAGGTAGAGTGGCGCTGGGTGCGCGGTCACAACGGCCACGCCGGCAACGAGCGCGCCGACCAGTTGGCTAATCGCGGCGTGGAAAGTATTTAACGCCCGTCGTTCCATCCGCAGCACTACCCCGTATCAGCACAAGCAACAACATCAGCATCAGCAGGAGCAAACATGCGTCAGATCATCCTCGATACCGAAACCACGGGCCTTTCGCCACGCAACGGCAACCGCATCCTGGAAATCGGTTGCGTGGAAGTGCTCAACCGCCAGTTGTCGGGCAAGAACCTGCACTTCTACATCAACCCCGAGCGTGACTCCGAAGAAGGCGCGCTGGCCGTCCACGGCCTGACCACCGAATTCCTGGCCGACAAGCCCACCTTCAAGCAGATCGCCGCCGAGTTCCTCGACTATGTACGCGGGGCGCAGATCATCATCCACAACGCCCCCTTCGACATCGGCTTCCTTGATGCCGAACTGGCCTTGCTGGGCCTGCCGCCCTTCAAGGAGCACGTGATCGACGTGGTGGACTCGCTGCAGATGGCCAAGGAACTGCACCCTGGCCGCCGCAATTCGCTCGATGCGCTGTGCGACCGCTATGGCATTTCCAACGCCCACCGCGTCTTGCACGGCGCGCTGCTGGATGCGGAGTTGCTGGCCGAAGTCTATCTCTCCATGACCCGTGGTCAGAATTCCCTGACCATGGATCTGGGCGCGGAGGAAGAGGTCAGTGAAGGCGAGGGCAAGCTGGAGCTGGCCCCGCTGGCCGAGGTGATCGTGGTGGCGGCCAGCGAGGAAGAGCTGGGTCTGCATGAGGACGTGCTGAACCAGCTCGACAAGGAAGCGCGTGGCAGCTGCGTGTGGCGCTTTGAACCGCCGCCGCCGGAAGCGGCTGCAGAGGCAGCGTGAAACGGCGCAGCGCTGGGGTCTTTGTCGTCGTACGGCAGCGCTTTCGATAAAAAATGAAGAATTATTTACGAAGCACTTGCGCAGGTCGAAAAACGTTGGCATAATCTCGCTTCTCGATTGGCGCTGCAGCAAAAAAGCCAGTCAGTATGGAAGGTTAGCTCAGTGGTAGAGCACTGCATTCACACTGCAGGGGTCGCAAGTTCAAACCTTGCACTTTCCACCAAAATTCAGAAAAGCCCGCCTTGTGCGGGCTTTTTGCATTCGCGCTAAGGATCTCCCCCCTGCGCCTCCCCGCCTTCCATCGCTGGCTGAAGCAACCCTCGGTTGCACGGCTCTTCATAGCCCACGCTCTCAGCGCCAGGAGCACCTGATCATGGTTATGATGGCTCACTCGATTCAAAGACTTTACGAGATATGCTTACTGATGTATTTCAGCGATAGATGTTTCACGGACGTTGTAATAACATTGTATGGACGTGGCTGTTTGACGTAACAACATTGTATTGACTCGGTGAGACCAATGAAGACATCAATCCGCAAAATGGGTAACTCGCAAGGTGTCCTGATTCCCAAGCCATTTCTGGCCAAGATCGGAATGCTTGTCGATGAGGATATCGATATTGACGTTGAAGACGATAAAATCGTGATTCGCAAGTTGGAAAAGCGCCCGCGAGAAGGTTGGGCTCAAGCGAGTCAGAAAATTGCGTCTGCGCATGACGACGGGCTTGTCTGGCCTGAGTTTGCAAACGATGGCGACAAGGAACTGAAATGGTAAGGCGCGGAGAAATCTGGTTGGCCGCGCTTGATCCAACAGTGGGTAGCGAAATCAATAAAACCAGGCCATGCGTTGTTGTCTCGCCGGCAGAGATGCATGATTATCTGCGCACGGTGATTGTTGTTCCGATGACCACAGGCAGTAAGCCCGCACCGTATCGAGTTCCGATCACGTTTGAGAAGAAAAAAGGGCTCATCGTGGTGGACCAGATGCGCACGCTCGATAAAGAGCGGTTGGTGAAGAAACTCGGTCGCGTAACAGACAAGACCCTCGCGCATACGTTGGAAGCGCTGCAAGAAGTCTTCGCACCATAGTGAATGAGCCAACATGGTTGCTGAATCGACGATCGGATGAAAGAAGTGCGATGCAGTCTGGTCGCATGCCTGTTTTCGATCCCATTTTCCGCTGACCGCATTGGTTGTCATTCTTTTAGCCAGCACCGCTCACCCGCCCATCAGGATTCGACTACTCATGCACGACATCATCTGCCCCCACTGCAACAAAGCCTTCAAGATCGATGAAGCCGGTTACGCCGACATCCTCGCGCAAGTCCGCGACAGCGCCTTCGAGCAGCAATTGCACGAGCGCCTGGAACTGGCCGAGCAGGACAAGCGCAATGCCATCGCGCTAGCAAGTGCGAAGGCCGAGGCGGAATTGCAGAAGGCCGCGGCAGCGCGCGATGCAGAGATCCAGGAATTGAAGGCAAGGCTGGAAGCCGGTGAAATGGCGCAGAAGATGGCCGTGGCCGAAGCCATGGCCAATGTCGAGCGTGAGCGCGACAAGCTGGCCAATGAACTCGAACAGGCCAGAAAAGAAAAGCTCTCCGACCAGCAACTGGCCGAGGCTCGCCTCGCCCAGCAATTGCAGCAGACCGTCAGTGAGAAGGATGCCGAGATCCAGGCATTGAAAGCGAAGATGGATTCCATCGCACTGTCCCAGAAGCTGGCCGTCAACGAAGCCGTCGGTGCGGTGGAGAAGGAGCGCGACGAACTCAAGAGCAGCCTGATGCGCAGCGAACTGGAAAAGCAGCTGGCCGAGCAATCCCTGAAGGACAAGTACGAAACCCAGTTGAAGGACCGCGAAGACATGATCGAGCGCCTGCGCGACATGAAGGCGCGGCTCTCCACCAAGATGGTCGGTGAGACCCTGGAACAGCACTGCGAGACCGAATTCAACCGCATCCGCGCCACCGCCTTCCCGCGCGCCTACTTCGAGAAGGACAACGACGCCCGCAGCGGCAGCAAGGGCGACTACATCTTCCGCGATACGGATGAAGGCGGCACCGAGATCGTCTCCATCATGTTCGAGATGAAGAACGAGAGCGATCGCACCGCCACCAAGAACCGCAACGAAGATTTCCTCAAGGAGCTGGACAAGGACCGCCAGGAAAAGGGCTGTGAATACGCCGTCCTGGTCTCGATGCTGGAGCCCGACAGCGAGCTCTACAACACGGGAATCGTCGATGTCTTCCATCGCTATCCCAAGATGTACGTGGTGCGCCCGCAGTTCTTCATTCCCATCATCACGCTGCTGAGAAATGCCGCGCTCAATTCCCTGAAATACAAGAACGAACTGGCGCTGGTGAAGGCGCAGAACATCGACATCACCAACTTCGAATCCGAGCTGGACACGTTCAAGGCGGCCTTCGCCAAGAACTACGACCTGGCCTCGCGCCGCTTCCAGACCGCCATTGACGAGATCGACAAGTCCATCGACCACCTGCAGAAGACCAAGGAAGCCCTGCTGGGCACCGACCGCAACCTGCGCCTGGCCAATGACAAGGCACAGGATGTGACCATCAAGCGCTTGACGCGGGGCAATCCGACCATGGCGGCCAAGTTCGCCGAGCTCAAGAAGGAGCAGGCTGACGGCACAGACTGAGCCGGGCCTGCAACGCCGCTGTCAAAGCGGGGTGAACGCGGCGAATTCGGGACGCAGTGCGCCGTACAGGCTGCGATAACGCGCCAGCCTGTGTGCGATCTGCGTCTGCCGATGCGTGTCGGGAAGATAGGTCTCGTCAATGGGAGGAGGCAGGCAGACGCTGACGGCATCCTCCGCGGTATGCGCCAACCGGCCCAGCCTGGCCGCCCCCAACGCCGCCCCCACTTCCGCCCCCGCATGCCGACGCAGCGGAATGCCCAGCGCCGTGGCGCACAAGGTCCCCCAGAAGGCGCTGCGCGACCCGCCTCCCACAAAGGCCGCACTCTCCAGCGTCGTGCCCGCTGCCTGCAAGGCGGCATAGCCATCGGCCATCGCAAAGGCCACGCCCTCCATCACGGCATAGGCCAGATGGGCGCTCTCATGCGCGGGCGTCATGCCGAAGAGCACGCCCTTGGCCGTAGCATCGTTGTGTGGCGTGCGTTCTCCATTCAGGTAGGGCAGGAACAATGGCGCTTGCGCCTGCTGGGCGGCGCTGAGTCGCTCCGCGCCAGCGACCAGTTCGGCCACCGGCCGCGCCGTCACGCCCGACAGCCAATGCAGGCTGGCCGCCGCCGACAGGATCACGCTCATCTGATGCCATTGCCCGGGCAGGCAGTGGCAGAAGGCATGAACACCCTGCTGCGCATTGGGGGCATGATGGGCCGTGGCGGCAAACAGCACGCCTGAACTGCCCAGCGAGAGAAAGGCATCCCCGGCGCGGATCACGCCGATGCCGACCGCACTGGCAGCATTGTCGCCCGCACCGCCTGCCACCACGACCGGGCCGCTGATGCCCCATTCGCGGCGCAACTCATCACGCAGCTGGCCGGCCACGGCGCTGCCTTCGACCAGCCGGGGCATGTGGCTGCGGTCCAGGCCGGTGGCGGCCAGCATGCGCTCGGACCAGTCGCGCCGCGCCACATCCAGCCACAGCGTGCCGGCCGCGTCCGACATCTCGGAGACGAATTCGCCCGTCAGCTTCCAGCCCAGGAAATCCTTGGGCAGCAAGACCTTGTCGATGGCGCGATAGACCGCCGGCTCGTACTTCGACAGCCACAGCAGCTTGGGTGCGGTAAAGCCGGGCATGGCGCGATTGCCGGTGATGGCGACCGCATCCGGCACCAGCGCTTCCAGCTCCACGCATTCGGCATGGGCGCGCATGTCGTTCCACAGGATGGCCGGGCGCAGTACGTTGCCGTTGCGGTCCAGCAAGGTGGCTCCATGCATCTGGCCGGACAGGCCGATGCCGCGCAGCGCCTGGAAGGCCTGGGGCGCCTGCGTGCGCAGGGCGGCGATGGCGTCCAGCGTGGCGTTCCACCACGACTGCGGGGCCTGCTCGGACCATAGCGGATGCGGATTGTCCACGCGCAGCCTGGCGCTGGTGCTGGCGATGACGTTGGAGTCCTCGTCGGTCAGGACGAGCTTGACTTCGGAGGTGCCGAGGTCGATGCCCAGATAGCTCAAATCGATTTCCTTTGCATGCGATGAAGGGATCAGGCCACTGCCCGGACATCGTCATTGAGCCGGTGCAGCGAACGGAAACGCGAGGGCGGCATGCCCTTGCTGGCCAGGAACTGGCGGTTGAAATTGGAGAGATTGTTGAAGCCCACCCGATAGCACACCTCGGTGACGCTCAATTCGGTACACATCAGCAACTCGCAGGCTTCGTTCAGGCGCAGGCCGTTCTGGTACTGGATGAAGGTGCAGCCGGTATGGCGCTTGAAGAAGCGCGTGAAGCTGCTCACGCTCATGCCGGCCAGCTCGGCCAGATCGGTCTCGCGCAGGTTGCCGCCAAGATTCTGGCGGATGCACGAGAGCACCTGGTTCAGCGTGGAAGACATGTGGCGCTGCGCATTGAGATCATAGCCGGGGCCGGCCAGCGGCTTGCGCTCGGGGCAGGAGGCCAGCCTTTCCAGCACCGACATCATCAGCACCACGCGACGCGCGCCGCTGGCTTGCGCCAGTTCTTGCATCAATGGCGTGATTGATGCACCCAATGCATCAGGGAACTGCAAGCCCCGCGCCGCGCCGTCGAGCATCTCCTGCAGCGGCGACAGTTCCGGGATCGCGCCCACCACGCGCTCGGCAAAGGGACGCGAGAACTGCAACACCAGGTCGCGCGCCGGCACCTGCTGGTGCGCGCCGAGATTGCTGACCCAGTTGTGCGGCAGGTTGGGGCCGGTCAGCACCAGGTTGCCGGGACCGAAGTCGCCGATGAAATCGCCCACGAAGAACTTGCCGCTGGACGCGGCGATGACGTGGACTTCGTACTCAGGGTGGAAGTGCCATTTGGCCACCGTATGCGGGTAGTCATGCACCCAGGCCCTGAACGATTGGTCCTGGCGGGTATGGACCAGCTCCAGATCCGGACTCATGCTTTGTCTCCTTGCCATGCGGGCCGTCGTCCGACCCGGGCGCAGTCAAGGCCGCGTCCGGCAGCGACAGGTTTTCTCCGCTTTCTACATCGAACACATGCAGCTCATGCTGATCCAATGCCAGGGTCAGCGTCGCGCCCGGTTGCGGCAGGCGGTCGGCTGGCACCAGGGCGGTCAGCGTCTGGTCGCCGCAGCGGGTGGTCAGGAGCGCATCGGCTCCGAGGATCTCGACCAGCTCCACGCTGACCGGGCAGGTCAGGCTGGCGGCAGGCTCCCGCTCGCCGGCGATGCGGACGTGGTCGGGACGCACCGCCAACTTTACCGCCATTGCGTGGCGCAGGCGTGAAAACCTTTCACCTGTGAGCGCCCAGCGCTGGTGGGCGGTCTCGATGAAGAGCTGGCCGTCCTGACGCTGCACCGTGCCGCTCAAGAAATTCATGGCGGGCGTGCCGATGAAACCGGCGGCAAAGAGATTGCGCGGATAACGGTAGAGCTCGGCGGGACTGCCGGCTTGCACGATGCGGCCGTCCTGCATCAGGATCACGCGGTCGGCCAGGGTCATCGCTTCGAGCTGGTCGTGGGTGACATAGACGGTGGTGGTGCGCAGGCGCTGGTGCAGGCGCTTGATGTCGCCGCGCAACTGGGCGCGCAGCTTGGCGTCGAGATTGGAGAGCGGTTCATCGAACAGGAATACCGAGGGCGTCTTGATGATGGCGCGGGCAATCGCGGCGCGCTGCTGCTGGCCGCCGGACATGGCGCGCGGCTTGCGCTCCAGCAAGGCCTCCAGGTTCAGCAGGGCGGCCACCTCGCGCACGCGCCGGTCGATCTCGGCGGCGGGGCGCTTGAGGCGGCGCAGGCCGAAGGCGATGTTGTCATAGACGTTCATGTGCGGATACAGCGCATAGTTCTGGAACACCATGGCGACATTGCGCTCCCTGGCCGGCAAGTCATTGACCACCGTGCCGCCGATGCGTAGCGTACCGCCGGAGATATCTTCCAGCCCGGCGATCATGCGCAGCATGGTGGACTTGCCGCAGCCCGAGGGGCCCAGCAGGACCACGAACTCGCCGTCGCCGATATGCAGGTCCAAGGGATGCAAGACCGGCGGGCCCCCGGGGTAGTGCTTGGCCAGTCCCTGGCAGTGGATGTCAGCCATGGTCAGCCTTCCATCTCGATCTGGATCTTGACGTCCTGCGGACGTCCGCTGGCGGCTTCCTCGAAGGCGCGGATGCTTTGCGAGAAGGGGAACTTGCGCGAGATGAAGGGCTTGACGTCGATCATTCCCGAGCTGATCAGGGCCAGTGCGCGCGGGAAGATGTTGGCATAGCGGAACACCGATTCCAGCCGCACTTCCTTGGTCTGCATGGCCACCACATCCAGCGCCACCGGCGCCGGCGGCATGCCCACCAGCACCGCACATCCGCCCGGGCAGACCAGGTCCAGCAGGGTCTGGTAGACGCCCGCATGCCCCGAGGCTTCGAACACCACGTCCGCACCCCAGCCATCGGTGGCCTCGCGCACCACGTCGTTCAGCGCCTGCCGCGTCACGTCCACGGTGATCACCGCCGGGTGATTGGCAAAGTGCGCCAGCTTCTCGGCCACCACATCGGCCAGGATCACACGTGCCGCACCACCGGCCAGGGCCGCCAGGGCAGTCATCGCGCCGATGGTCCCGGCGCCGATGACCACGGCGGTGTCGCCCGGCTTCATGCGCGCCTTGGTGGCGGCTTGCAGGCCGATGGACAAGGGTTCGACGATGGCCCCTTCGGCAAAGCTGACGTTGTCCGGCAGGCGGTAGGTGAAGGCCGCCGGATGCACCACGCTGCCGGTCAGGCAGCCATGGATGGGAGGCGTGGCCCAGAAACGCACCGCAGGGTCGAGGTTGTACATGCCGCGCAGCGTGGCCGGCGAATCCAGGCGTGGGATGCCCGGTTCCATGCAGACGCGGTCGCCGACCTTGAGGTGGCCGACTGTGCTGCCCACTTCGATGACGGTGCCCGAGGCCTCATGGCCCAGCACCATCGGCGCTTCCACCTTGAAGGGGCCGATGCTGCCATGGGTGTAGTAGTGCAGGTCGCTGCCGCAGATGCCCACGGTGTGGATGCGGATGCGCACATCCTGCGCGCCCATCTGTTGCGGCAGGTCGATCTCGCGCAGCTGGAGTTCGCGGGTGGCTTCGAGTACGAGGGCTTGCATGGGATCTCCTTATTTTCCTTTGAGCATGGAATTCAACAGTCGGCTGAGCACGCCCACGAAGATCAGGGGCGGCAGCGCCAGCAACACGGTGGAGGCGTTGATGACGCCCCAGGGCACTTCCTGGCCCATGGAGGTAAAGGCCGAGGCCACCACCGGCAGGGTGGCGCTGTTGGACGAGGTCAGCGCCAGGGCGATCATCAGCTCGTTCCAGACCAGCACGAAGCTGAAGATGATCCCGCCCAGCAGCGTCGTGGCGCAGTTGGGCAGGGCGATCTTCCAGAACACCGCATAGGGACCGTAGCCGTCCAGGGTGGCCGCTTCCTCGATCTCGCGCGGCATGCGCTGGAATACGGGGATCGACAGCCAGGTGATAGTCGAGAGCGTGGTCAGCAGGTAGGTCACGATCATGGAGAAGCGCGTGTCATACAGCCCCAGGTCCACCCAGATGGCGATCAATGGAATGGCCACCGCTACCGGCGGCAGGAAGCGCAGCGAGAGCAGGAAGAACTGGATATCGCGCTTGCCCGGCACGTGATAGCGCGCAATCACATAGGCCGCAGGCACACCCATGCAGGTCCCCAGCAGCACGGCGCTGCCGACGATGACGGCGCTGTTGGTCAGTCCCACCAGCACTTCCGGACTGCCGATGACCTGGCGGTAGTTCTCCAGGGTAGGCGTGAAGAGAAAGCGCGGCGTGGGCGTGACGATATCCAGCAAGGTCTTGACCGAATTGAGCAGCGCCCACAACAGCGGAAACACCGCCACCAGCACCAGCAGGATGCCCACGCCCCAGACGGCGCAGCGTGCGATCAGTCTTCCCATTTGCTCACCCGTTTCCAGATCAGGGTAAAGATCAGCGTGGTGGCGATCATCATCAGCACCGCCATGGTCGAGGCGTACGAGACCTTACCCGACAGCCCGATACCCTGGGCGTAGGCATACATGTCCAGCGTCTCGGTGGCCACACCGGGACCGCCCTTGGTCATCACGTAGATCAGGTCGAAGGAGCGCAGCGACTCCACCATCTTGATGAAGACCAGGCTGATCAGCGGCCCCTTGAGCATGGGCAGGGCGATGTAGGCGTAGACCTGCCAGGTCCGTGCATAGTCCAGCCGGGCCGCCTCCAGCGGTTCGGGCGGCAGCGTCTCCAGCAACTTCAGCACGATCACCGCGAAGAACAGGCCCCACTGCCAGATGTCGACCAGCGCCACCGCATACAGCGCCAGGGCCGGGTCGGACAGGAAGGCCGTGTCATGGATGCCGACCAGTCCCAGCAGCCAGCCCAGGATGCCGGTCAGCGGCGAATACATGAACTTCCAGATGAAGGCTGCCGAGACGCGCGGCAGCAGCACCGGCGTGATCAGCAGCACGCACATGGCTTGCCGCCATTTGCCATGGACGTTCTCGAACAGGTAGACGGCGATGGCGATGCCGACCATGACTGCACCCAGCACCGTCACCACTTCCCAGACCGCCGAGACTTCGATGGCATTGAGAAAGCGCCGGTCCGACATCAGCCGTTCCAGATTGCGCAGCCACACATAGTCGCTGTCGGGGTAGCGCAGCACGCGGTTCTTCAGCGCCAGGTTGATCGCCGCCACGGTCGGCACCAGGCCCAGCACCAGCATCACCAGAAGTGACGGTCCCAGGAACAGGTAGGGCAGCGAGGTCTTTCCACGATTGAACATGCAGGACTCCGGAGACCGCCGTGGTCCGTGACGGGACCAGGGCGGCTACATCGTGTAGAGCGAATGTGGGAAGGAAATTATTTACGCGCGTGTTCCATGGCGTCCTGCGCATATTGCGCAGCCTCGTCCAGGGCGCGGGGAATATCCTTCTGCGTGCCGGTAAACACCTCTTCCAGCGCTACGCCCAGGTTGTCGCCGATGTCCGGCCATTGCGGGCTGGGCCAGATGGTCAGCTTGGACACGGGGGTGGTGTCCTTCAGGCCGGCCAGGATCTGCGGCTTGACGTTCTTCTGGAAGTAATCGCTCTGGATGGTGCTGCTGCGGTTGTAGTCGCTGAAGACCTTCTCGCGCAGGCGGGCCTGCTCCTGCTCCTTGCCGGTGGCAAAGGCGATGAACTTGCCCGCGGCCTGGCGTGTGCATTCATCCTTGGCGCCCACCGCCGAGATGGCCAGGCCGTGGCCATAGGCCGCCGAAGGCAGCGGGGCGGGTGGACGGGCGTAACCGACCTTGTCGGCCACGCTGGACTTGCTGCTGTCTTCCATCCAGTCGGCAAAGGGCGTGGACTCGATCATGAAGGCTACCTTGCCCGAGCGGAAGGCTTCCAGCGCATTGCTCCAGTCATAGGTGGCCGCGCCCGGGGGCGCGTACTTGAACAGGTCTGCATAGAGCTGCGTGGCCTTGACTGCCGCCGGCGAATTGAAGGCCGGCTGGTTGTTCTTGTCGGTCCATTGGCCGCCCTGGGCCAGCATGAACGGCGCCCAGCGCCAGACATTCATGCCCGAGCCGCGCTGGCCGCGCGCCACCCATCCATACACGCTGGGCGGCGAATGCAGTTTCTTGATGTCGGCCACCAGTTCGTCCAGCGTGCGCGGCACGGGCAGGCCGGCCTTTTCCAGCAGGTCGCGGCGATAGAAGAGGAAGTCGGACCCGCCGATCAGCGGGGCAAAGTAGGCCACGTCCTTGTAGCTGGCGACGGCCCGGCGACCCGGCAGGAAGTCGTCGTAATCGGCCTCCTTGGGGAAATACTTCAGCAGCGGCACGATCCATCCCGCCGAGGCGAACTCGGCCACATTGGCCTCATCGACGTAGTAGACCTGGTAGGAACCGGCCTTGGTGGCGGCGTCCAGGCGCGACTTGGCGCGGCGGTCGTTCTCGCCGAAGTAGCTGATCTCGATGCGGGTGCCGCTGCGCTTCTGGTAATCGGCCAGTGATTTTTCCATCACGGTCAGGCCCAGGCTCTTCTGCGCCAGCACCTTGAGCACGGGGACATTGCAGGACTGCGCCGATGCCACCAAGGGCAGGGCAGCGCCAAGGACGGCGCACGCGGCGCCCAAGCAGATCTTGTTCACGGTTTGTCTCCTGATGTTTTTATCGATCACGCCTGGCGCTTGCGCTGCGGGGGGCAGGACAGCATTCAGGTCGGCCGGTTGGACGGCAGGAGCAAGAGTACGAGGGCAGGGCGCGGCGCTCCACGCCAAAAGCGCGTAGCGGGCTGATACTTTTTGATCGGTTCTTGTGGGGGGTGTGCGTTTTTGTATCGCTGCGCTCTCAAGCGCTGAGATCAGTGCGATGCTATTGACGGACCGTTCGCACTGGGTAGCGGCGCTCCTGCTTCTGCCGGAGATCCTTCGATACGGCCCCAAGGGGCCTACTCAGGCCGAACGGCCGCGCCCTATCCAAGATGAGGGATCAGCTCTGCAATGCCGGCAGGCTCACCGTGGCCACCAGTCCGCTCCCCTGTGCCGGGGCATCCAGCCGTATCGATCCCTGCGAAGCCTGCACGATCTCGCGCACGATGGCCAGGCCCAGTCCGGAGCCGGGTTGGTCCGGCGCGGCATTGCGATAGAAGCGCTCGAACACGCGCTCGCGCACCTCGGCCGGAATGCCCGGGCCATTGTCGCTCACGGTGATGATGATCTGGTTGCGCTTCTTCTCCAGCCCCACGGTGACCTTGCCGCCCTCGGGCGTATAGCGCAGGGCATTGTCGATCAGGTTCATCAGCATGCCCATCAACTGGGCTTCGTTGCCGTTGACCATGGCGCTCTCCAGCGTGGTTTCCAGGCCGAGGTCAATGCCCTTCTTCAAGGCCAGCCCGGCCAGTTCTTCCAGCACCATCGCCGACACCGCCACCAGGTCCACCGGCGCGCGCGGGAAGGCGCTGCTGTCGGAGGCTTCGGCCTGCGACAGCAGGAGCAGCTTGTTGGTCAGGTCGGTCATGCTGCGGCTGCCTTCCTGCAATGACGCCAGCACCTGCGCCACCCGGGCCGGATCGTCGAGCTGGCGGGCAAACTGGATCTGCGAATCGATCACCGCCAGGGGTGTACGCAACTGGTGGGCGGCATCGGCCACGAAGCGCTTCTGCACGGTCACCTGGGCGTTGAGGCGGAAGATGTATTGGTTGATCGCCTCCACGATGGGGCGCAGTTCCTGCTGCAGGCCGTCGGCGCGCAGCGGCGTGAGCGAATCCGGCCGGCGCGTGGCCAGCTCATCCTTGAGCGCCAGCAGCGGCCGCAATTCCATGGTCAGGCCCAGCACCACCAGGCTGATGGCCAGCAGCAGCAAGACGATCTGGCGGCGCAGCGAGGCGTGCCACTGGTCATCGATCATTTCCTGGCGGCCTTGCATGGTCTGGCCGACCGACACCGCCACCATGCGCAGGGTGCCCTCGTCGAACAAGGCGCGGATGTAGCTGACCACGCGCAGCGGCTTGCCATTGAAGCTGGTCGTGCTGTAGACCGGGTAGAGCGCCGCGAAATCAGGCGCGGCGGGGAAGTCGGGACGGCCGGCCAGGAGCGTGTCGTCGTCCATCAGCACTTGGTAGTAGACCGCATCCTGGGCCGGCGAGGCGAACAGTTCCAGCGCCGCCGGCGGCACCGAGACCACCGGCGCGCCATCGTTCCAGCCGACCTGGCCAGCGATCATCCGGGCTGAGGCCAGCAGAGCCCGGTCCTGCACCAGGGTGGCGCTGGAGACGGCGTTGTCGTAGGCGTCGCTGGTGGACAGGCCCACATAGACCGCCATCGGGATCAGCAGCCACCACAGCAGCCGCAGGCGCAGGCTGTCGATCATTCAGTCTTTCTGGCGCAGCAGATAACCCAGGCCGCGCAGGGTCATGATGGCCGCGCCGGAACGGTCCAGTTTCTTGCGCAGGCGCGAGATATAGATTTCGATGGCGTCCGCGCTGGGTTCTTCCGAGAGGCTGAAGACGCCCTTCATCAGCGCGGTCTTGGAAACGGTCTTGCCTTGCCGCAGGATCAGCACTTCCAGCACGTCATGCTCCCGCGCCGGGAGCGCCAGGGGCACGCCGGCCACGGCGAACTGGCGCGTATTGCTGTCATAGACCAGGTCGCCGCAGTGGATCTCGGCGGCCTTGTCGGGGGTCTGGCGGCGCACCAGCACCTTGATGCGGGCCACCAGTTCGCGGATCTCGAAGGGCTTGACCAGGTAGTCATCGGCCCCGGCGCCCAGGCATTCGATTTTCTCATCGATGGAGCCGCTGGCGGTCAGGATCATGACCGGCACGCCATTGTGACGTTCGCGCAGGCGGCGCAGCACATTCTTGCCGTGCAGCTTGGGCAGCATCAGGTCCAGCAGCACGACGTCGTAGGTCTCGTCGCGCAGCACCTGGTCGGCGATCTCGCCATCGGCGGCGATATCGACCTTGAACTTGTGTTCCTTGAGGATCTGCTCCAGCCAGTGGGCAAGCTGGGGATTGTCTTCGATCAGGAGCAATTTCATGCGCTAGTCTCGTTTTTCTTGAGGTTCTTTAAGATTCTTTTAAGGTTCATCTAAGGTTTTTTTGAGCTCGTTCCGAGCAGGTTCCGGACTTCTGTTGAACTGCCCTTTTGTTGCGTTGCAAAGCAAAAAGCCGTTTTTTGGAAAGCTGGATGAAGGTTTCGGCTTCTTAGAATAGGTCCGCAAGTCTACAAGAACTGAAGATGGCAACCGACCATCCTAGTCAAAATATTCAGGAGACAATCATAATGTGTGACGATTTTTACGTCTTGCCCGCCCCCAACGGCCGCCTGCGCCGTACGCTCCTCGCCCTGGGCGCCACCGCCATCACCGCCTGCGCGCTCGGCCTGGCGGCCCCGCAGGCCCGTGCAGCCGACAAGATCATCATCATGGTCGGTGGCATCAACAAGCTCATCTACCTGCCGCCCAAGCTGGCCGAAAGCCTGGGTTACTTCAAGGAAGAAGGCCTGGACGTGGAGCTGCAGTCGCAGCCGGCCGGGGTGGACGCCGAAAATGAATTGCTGGCCGGGGCCGTGCAGGCCGTGGTGGGCTACTACGACCACTCCATCGACCTGCAGAGCAAGGGCAAGGAAGTCACCTCCATCGCCCAGTTGCTGCTGGTGCCGGGCGGCATGGAAATGGTGCGCGCCGACCTGGCCGACAGCGTCCGCAGCATGGCCGATCTCAAGGGCAAGACCCTGGGCGTGACCGGGCTGGGTTCGTCTTCCAGCTTCATCGCCCAATACCTGGCCAATCGGGCCGGCCTGAAGGCGGGCGACTATTCGATCCTGCCGGTGGGCGCGGGCAATACCCTGATCGCCGCCATGAAGCAAAAGCGCGTCGACGTGGCCTGGACCACCGAGCCGACCACCTCCATCCTGCTGGCCTCGGGCGCGGCCAAGGTGCTGGTCGACATGAGCAGCGTCGATGGCACCAAGGCGGCGCTGGGCGGGCTCTATCCGGCCTCCAGCCTCTATGTGCATCGCTCCTGGATGAACAGCCACAAGGCCGAGTCGCAGAAGCTGGCGCGCGTCTTCGTCAAGACCCTGCGCTACATCCAGACCCATTCGGCCGAAGACATCGCCGACAAGATGCCCAAGGACTACTACGGCGGCAACAAGGCCATCTATGTGCAGGCGCTCAAGGCGTCCCTGCCCATGTATTCGCCCGACGGCAAGATGCCCGCCGGCGGGCCCGAACAGGTCCTGAAGGTGATGGCCGGTTTCAATCCCAATATCAAGGGCAAGAACATCGACTTGTCCAAGACCTATACCAACGAGTTCGTGGACCAGGTGAAGTGATTGCTGCGGCGTGCATGAAGAGACCTTAGAATCCGCAGGCTTTCGCATCGATTCCAGGAGGTAACGTGAACAAGCACATCCGCCAGGGCCTGCTGTCCCTGGCCATCGCCAGCACCATGCTGGCCGGCGCGCCGGCTCCGGCCTGGGCTGCGGCCAAGATCACCATCATGGTCGGCGGCATCAACAAGATGGTCTACCTGCCGGCCAAGCTGGCCGAGCAGTTGGGCTACTTCAAGGAAGAAGGCCTGGACGTGGAGCTGCAATCGCAGCCGGCCGGCGTGGACGCCGAGAACGAACTGCTGGCCGGTGCGGTGCAGGCGGTGGTCGGCTTCTATGACCACGCCATCGACCTGCAGACCAAGGGCAAGGAAGTCACCGCCATCGTCATCCTGGGCCAGGTGCCGGGCGAGGTGGAGCTGGTGTCCACCAAGGCCGCATCGCACTTCCAGAGCATGGCCGACGCCAAGGGCAAGACCCTGGGCGTGACCGGACTGGGCTCGTCCACCAACTTCCTGACCCAATACCTGGCTTCGCGCCACGGCATCACCTCCAAGCAGTTCTCGGTGCTGCCGGTGGGGGCGGACAATACCTTCATCGCCGCCATGAAGCAGGGCCGCATCGATGCCGGCATGACCACCGAGCCGACCGCCTCGCAATTGCTCAAGACCGGCGACGCCCAGGTGCTGGTGGACATGCGCACCGTGGAGGGGACCGTCAAGGCGCTGGGCGGACTCTATCCGGCTTCCAGCGTGTATGTACAGCGCAGCTGGCTCAACAGCCACAAGGAAGACGCCCAGAAGCTGGCGCGCGCCTTCGTCAAGACGCTCAGGTTCATCCAGACGCACACGGCCGAGCAGATCGCCGACAAGATGCCCAAGGACTACTACGGCAACAACAAGCCGCTGTATATACAGGCGCTGAGCAATTCGCTGCCCATGTATTCGCAGGACGGCAAGATGCCCAAGGGTGGGCCGGAAACCGTGCTGGCTGTGCTGTCGGGTTTCAATCCCAACGTCAAGGGCAAGCATGTGGACTTGTCCAAGACCTATACGGATGAATTCGTCAACGCCATGAAATGAGGAGAGGACTGGCCGATGGCCAGTCTTCCCGAAAATTATATAAACGATATACGCCATGATGCGCGCCGACGCGTCAGGGGCGCGCTCAACCCGAATCCAATCTCCAGCCACGAAAGAGCCCCACGATGAACGCCATCAACCAGCAGGCCTTCACTCCCGCCGGCCAGGCCGCCCAGGTCACGCCGGCCATCGAATTGCGCAACGTGAGCTGCCGCTTCATCACGGCCGATGGCCGTGCGACGGTGGCCCTGCGCGATTTTTCCATGAGCGTGGCGCGTGGCGAATTCGTCGCCGTGGTCGGTCCCACCGGTTGCGGCAAATCGACCACACTGTCGCTGATCACGGGATTGCTCAAGCCCACCCTGGGCGAGGTGCGCGTGATGGGGCAGCCGGTCAACGGCATCGATCCGCGCATCGGTTTCGTATTCCAGAATGATGCGGTCTTTCCGTGGCGCAGCGTGCGCGACAACGTGGCCGCCGGTCCGATGTTCCGTGGCCAGTCCAAACAGCAGGCGCACGCGCTGGCCGATGAGTGGATACGCCGCGTGGGCCTGGACAAGTTCGGCGACCACTATCCCCACCAGCTCTCCGGCGGCATGCGCAAGCGCGTGGCGCTGGCCCAGACCTTCATCAACAGCCCCGAGATCTTGCTCATGGATGAACCCTTCTCGGCACTGGACATGCAGACCCGCACCCTGATGCAGGATGAACTGCTGCGCCTGTGGTCGGCCCATTCGGGCTCGGTGGTGTTCGTCACCCACGACCTGGAAGAAGCCATTGCCCTGGCCGACAAGGTCTATGTGCTCACGGCCCGTCCGGCGACCTTGAAGAGCGTCTATCCCATCGACCTGCCGCGTCCGCGGGTGATGGAAGAGGTGCGCTACGAACAGCGCTTCATCGATATCTCGCGCAGGATCTGGGCTGACCTGCGTGAAGAAGTCCATATCGCGTGATTCATCATTTTGAAATACAGGGGAGTCTCATGACACAAGCACAAGCCAGCCAATCCGCCGCGACGATGGACATCGCCGCCGTCGAAGCCGAGGCCCAGCGCAAGATCCGCGCACGAAAACAACTGGTGATCGGCCTGCGCATCGCCATCCTGGTGATCGTGCTGGGCGGCTGGGAAGTCTGCGCGCGCATCGGCTGGATCGATCCTTTCTTCTTCTCGCAGCCTTCGCTGATCGTGGCGCAGATCTACGAATGGATGGTCGAAGGCACCTCGCAGGGCCCGCTCTGGACCCAGGTGCTGGTGACGCTGGAAGAAACCGTGCTCGGCTTCCTGATCGGTTCGGTGGCCGGTGTCATTGCCGGCATCGTCCTGGGCCGCAACAAGCTGCTCTCGGATGTCTTCAGCCTCTATATCCAGATCGCCAACTCGATTCCACGCGTGGTGCTGGGCTCCATCTTTGTCATCGCCTTCGGCCTGGGCATGGCGTCCAAGGTGGCGCTGGCAGTGGTGATGGTGTTCTTTGTGGTCTTTGCCAATGCCTTCCAGGGCGTGCGCGAGGCCGACCGCTACATGATCGCCAATGCCCAGATCCTGGGCGCCTCGCGTCGTCAGGTCACCATGGCCGTGGTGATCCCCTCGGCGCTGTCGTGGATCCTGGCCAGCCTGCATGTGAGTTTCGGCTTTGCGCTGGTGGGTGCGGTGGTGGGTGAATTCCTCGGGTCCAAGCAGGGCATCGGCCTGCTGATCTCCACCGCTCAGGGCGCATTCAACGCCAGCGGCGTGTTCGCGGCCATGATCGTGCTGGCCGTGGTGGCGCTGGCGGCGGACTGGCTCTTGCATGCGCTGGAACGGCGTCTGCTGAAGTGGCGTCCGCAGGCCTTCTGATGGGAAACGCCCAAGGGCGTAGAATGTCGCGGTAGTGCGCGGGGATACGACGAGCTTGTCTGCGCCGTCTCCCTGCCTTGCCTGCTTTGCCCACTTTGTTTTGTCGGCACGTTCCCCATTCTTCCTTCGCCATGTCTGCCAACCAGCCGCCCCGTCTGCGCGACACCCCGTCCTCTGCTTCTACCTCTGCCTCTGCCTCCATCAATGATCCGGTCACCCAGCGTGCGTTGCTGTGGATAGTCGCGTCCGGCTTCTTCATGCAGACGCTGGACACTACCATCGTCAATACCGCCTTGCCCGCCATGGCGCGCAGCCTGGGCGAGCCGGTGCTGAACATGCACCCGGTGGTGGTGGCCTACACCCTCACCATGGCCTCGCTCACTCCGGCCTCGGGTTGGCTGGCTGACCGTTTCGGCACACGCCGCATGTATTTCGCGGCGATCCTGCTGTTTTCGCTGGGTTCGCTGCTGTGCGCCATGGCGTCCAGCCTGCCCATGCTGCTGGCGGCCCGCGTGGTGCAGGGGCTGGGCGGTTCCATGCTCTTGCCGGTGGGGCGGCTGGCGGTGTTGCGGGCGGTGCCGGGGGCGCAGTACATCGCTGCGCTGGCGTCGATCTCCATTGCCGGGCAGCTCGGCCCGGTGGTGGGGCCGGTGCTGGGCGGGTGGCTGGTGGAGAGCCTGTCGTGGCACTGGATCTTCCTGATCAACCTGCCTGTTGGCGTACTGGGCATGGGCGCTGTGCTGTATTTCCTCCCCGATGACAGCCTTGCCGGCACGCCGCGCTTCGATCTGCTGGGGTGTATCTTGCTCTCGGCCTGCATGGTGGCCTTTTCGCTGGCGCTGGATGTGCCGTTTGACAGCCACCGCACCGGCTGGAGCATCGCCCTGTTCGTCGTGGCGGCGCTCACGGTACTGGGCTATTGGCGGCATGCCTCGGTTCATCCGCGGCCATTGTTCCGGCTGGGTCTGTTTGGCGAGCCCAATTTCAGCGTCGGGCTGGCTGGCAACCTGGTCTGCCGTATCGGTTCTTCGGCGGTGCCTTTCCTGCTGCCACTGCTGTTGCAGGTGCGGCTGGGCTATTCGCCTCTGCATGCCGGCATGGTGTTGCTGCCGGCGGCCATCGCCGGCACGATTGCCAAGCCCTGGATCGCGCCGCTGGTCAAGCGCTACGGCTATGACCGTTTCCTGCTGGTCAATACGGCCATCGTCGGCGCGGCCATCATGTCCTTTGCGCTGATCACGCCGGACTGGCCGTTGACGGCGGCCATCGTGCAACTGGCCATCTTCGGCGCATCGAACTCGATGCAGTTCGCGGCCATGAACAGCGTCACCCTCAAGGGCTTGGACAAGAGCGACGCTGGCAGTGGCAACAGCCTCTTTTCCATGGTGCAGATGCTGGCCATCGGCCTGGGCGTGACCATCGGCGGGACCATGGTCAATCTCTTCAAGAGCGACGCCGGCACAGCCACCAACGCCAGTTTCCAGATCACCTTTGCCATCGTCGGCGCGATCACCCTGGCGTCGGCCTGGGTGTTCCGCAAGATGGACCCGCGTTACTTCAAGTAAACGTAAAACGATATAAATGATTTGAGGGAGGGTGGGGCGATCAGGTATCGCTCCACTGCCGCAGCAGGTTGTGATAGCAGCCCACCAGGGTACGCCGGGCCAGCGCATCGGCCTCGGTCTGGTTCAGGCGCTGGATGGCGTTGTCCATGTCGAACAGCAACTGACGCTGGCCGTCGTCGCGCACCAGGCTTTGCACCCAGAAGAAGCAGGCCAGGCGCACCCCGCGCGTGACCGGTGTGACCGTGTGCAGGCTGGTGGCCGGATAGAGCACCATGTCTCCCGCCGCCAGCTTGACGCTGTGCGCGCCATAGCTGTCATCGATCTGCAGATCGCCGCCATCGTAATCGCCCGGGTCGGCCAGGAACAGCGTGGCCGAGACATCGGTACGCAGCTTGCGGCCATTGTGCGGATGGATGCGCACACTGCCATCGACGTGCGCGCCGAAGTTCATGCCCTCGCCGTAGCGGTTGAACATGGGCGGGTAGATCAGGTTGGGTAGCGCCGCGCTGATGAAGCGCGGGTGCCGCTCCAGCGCCGACACGATGATGCGCTGGCATTGCAGGGCGACCTCCGAATGCTCGTCGATCTGCTGGTTGAACTTGACCGGC
Organism: Herbaspirillum camelliae; assembly: GCF_001929405.1. Classification (NCBI taxonomy): domain Bacteria; kingdom Pseudomonadati; phylum Pseudomonadota; class Betaproteobacteria; order Burkholderiales; family Oxalobacteraceae; genus Herbaspirillum; species Herbaspirillum camelliae. The sequence goes on along the minus strand of NZ_KV880769.1, from coordinate 5,464,958 downwards.
GCACCCTGATAGCCAGCGGTGACGCGCCCATCCACCCAGGCCTCGCCGGCCTGCTCCAGCAGGCTGCGTACGGTCTGCAGGGCTTGGGTATCGAGCAGTTGGGGAATGGTGATGAGCATGGGCGCGTTTTCTTTTTTTACATGCGATAGGTCAGCGACAGCAGGGCAGTGCGGCCCGAACCCGGCACCGAGCGGCCGCCGTCGGATTGGATCAGCGCGTCGTAATACATCTTGTTGCTCAGGTTGTAGAGGTTCAGGCGGATGTCATAGGCCTTGGTGGTGTAGGCCAGCATGGCGTCATACCGGGTATAGCCGCCCACCTGCACGGTGTTGGGCGCATCGGCATAGCGCTGCGACATATAGCTGGCGCCGCCGCCGATCTGCCAGTGCGGGGCCAGGTCGTAGGTGGTCCAGCTGGTCAGGGTGTGCTTGGGCGTGTTGACCGGGATCTTGCCGACCGAGTTGTCGCCCGCTGCGCCCTCCAGCACCTTGGCGCCCAGGTAGGTGTAGTTGGCTGCGACCTGCCACTCGCGCGTGATGTGGCCGGTGGCGCCGGCACGGGCGCCATTGACGCGCACCTTGCCCGCCAGTGCGTAGACGCCGGTGGCGACCTGGCTGCGGGCGTTGTCCTTGGTGATCTGGAACGCGGCGGCCGTCAGGGCCAGGCCATTGGCCAGATCCCACTTGCCGCCCAGTTCATAGGAACGATTCTTTTCCGGGTCCAGATTCTGCTGGCCCTGGGTGCCGGTCAGCTGTTCCAGCGAGGGATTGAACGAGGTGCCATACGAGACGTAGTAAGCCTGGGCCGAGGTCGGCTGCCAGATCGCGCCCGAGCGCACGCTCAGGAAATTGACGGTCTGGTCGGCCGAAGCTGGCGTTCTGGTGCTGGCGATGGAGTTGGTGATGCTGGCGATGTAGCGGTCATAACGCAGCCCGCCGACCAGCTTGAATTGCGGCGCCAGTTCGATGGTGTCGCCCACGTAGGCCGCCAGGGTGTTGGCGCTGCCACCGGCCCGGTTGCCTACGGTGGAGGCCACGCTGCTGCCAGCAGCGCTGTAGCTGGGGTTGACCAGCGGCACGCAATCCACATAGCCGGTCGTGGCGCCGTTGGCGTTGAGCGCCGTGCCGTTGCAGCTGCCGTTGCGATAGTAGTTCTGGTTGTCGTAACCGTCATGCCCCACTTCCACGCCAAGCACCGCATCGTGCTTGATGCTGCCGGTGGCGAACTTGGCGCTCAGTTCGGTCTGGTTGAAGATGGAATAGTCGGTGATGACGCGGTCATGGCTCTGTCCACGCACGAACAGGCTCGATAGCGGCAGGTTGCTGGAGGCATTGGCGAGCTGCGTGAAGCCAGCATCCGAGACGGTGCCGATGGTATTGGGCGCCGTCTCCACCGCATCGGTGTGGACGTAGTTGAACTGGGTCTGGTTGCGCAGCGTGACGTCGGGTGCGATCTTGTGCTTGATGCCAGCATTGAATGAGGCCACGTCCTGGATGGTGCGGTCACTGTTCAAGCCATAGGCGGTGTTGCGGTCGACGTTGACGGGATGGCCGTTCAGGGCCGGCAGGCCGTAGTCGGGCTGGTCCTGGTTGTGTTGCAGCAGCGCCGAGAGGGTGATTTCGGTGGAGGTGCCGATGCCCCAGACATAGGAGCCGGCCAGGCCGAAGTCTTGCACATCGGTCTGCTTGCGCGTGCTGGCCGCGCCGTTCTGGGCCATGGCTTCGATGCGCAGGGCCGAGGTGTCCGACAGCGGGCGGTTGACGTCGACCGTGCTGCGCACCAGGCCATTGGTAGTGACCGAGCCAGAGATCTCGGTGGCCGCCTTCAGGTTGGCCTTCTTGCTGACCTGGTTGATGATGCCGCCGGTCGAGCCGCGTCCGAAGAGCATCGAGGAGGGGCCCATCAGGACTTCCACTTCATCGATGGCGAAGGTGTCGCGATAGTATTGCCCACGGTCGCGGAAGCCATCGAGGTAGATGTCGGTGCGCGCCGAGAAGCCATTGAGGTTGATGTTGTTGCCGATCTGGCCGCCCTCGGCGCCGCCCAGCGTGATGCCGGAGACGTTGCGCAGCGCATCGGACAGCGAACTCGCCCCTTGCGATTGCATCTGCGCCTTGTTGACCACGGTCACCGATTGCGGCACGTCGTGCAGGTCGGCTGGCAGTTTGGTGAGGGCGGTGCCGGTGCTGGCGAAATCGTCGCGCTGGCCTTGCACCGTCACCGGAGCGAGCTGGCCGTCGGCAGCAGGCTTGCCGGCGCTGGTGGTCGTCGGGGAAACCTGCTGTGCGTGCAGGGTCAGAGGGGCGGCGAAGCTGGCCACCAAGGCGGCGGCGATCGGTGTGAGACGGTTCATGTTTTTCTTGTGGCGAAGTGGAGGCGGAAACAACGAACCGATCCCGCTCGCGCAGGACCGGCTCGAATGGCTGGCTACTCCGTGCTTCCACAAGGAAGACCGTTTGGCTGGCTGATGACCAGTATTGTTATGTATGCAAATGAGTTGGATTCTCATTCGCATGGGCGGCAAGAATAATGGTGGAGTCTGACAAATTCCTGTCATCAGGCTGACGTGGTCCTGAATGTGACAAAAAAGTAACACCCATCGCCGCCGCCAAGCCATATCAGGGGACGCCTGATTTGCAGCATCGCCGCGGCTGCAATACGATGCACCGGTTACGCAGAGGTTTTGCGCCTTTTTTTGACAACGTCCCTATGAATGTTTTGCTGGTCGAAGACGACCCGGTCCTCACCGACGGCCTCTCGCGCGTGCTCAATTCGCACGGCTTTACCGTGCATACGGTCAACAATGGCAACGATGCCCTCTCGCAGCGGTTCAATGCCGCTGTGCTGGTGCTGGACATCGGCCTGCCCGGCATCGATGGCTTCGAGGTGCTGCGGCGCATGCGCGCGGCCGGCAACAATACGCCGGTGCTGCTGCTGACCGCGCGCGACACCATTCCCGACCGCGTGCATGGCCTGGAGCTGGGCGCCGATGATTACCTGGTCAAGCCCTTCGCCACCCCTGAACTGGTGGCGCGCATCAAGGCGCTGATCCGCCGTAGCGCCCCGCAGCCGGCGCAACTGACCGTGGGCGGCCTGTCGCTGGACAATGCCACCAAGCGCGCCGAGATCGATGGCCGCAAGATCGAACTGTCGCTGCGCGAATGGACAGTGCTGGAATACCTGATGCAGCACGCCTCGCGCGTGGTCTCCAAGCAGCAGATCATCGACGCCGTGCTGCCCTGGGGCGAGGATTTCACCATCAATGCGGTGGAAGTCTATGTCTCGCGCATCCGCCTGAAGATCGCTGATTCGGGCGTGGCCATCCGCACCATCCGCGGCTTCGGCTACATGCTCGAAAAGAGCGAGGCCTAAGCCCGCCGCAGACCGCATGACCGCAACGCATTCCAGCATCCGGCGCGACCTGCTCAAGTGGCTGATCGCACCGCTCTTGCTGGTCAATCTGATCGGCGCAGGCCTGACCTACTGGCTGGCCTGGCTGCCGGCCCAGCACGCCTTCGACCAGAACCTGATGGATTCCACCTGGGGCCTGTACGCCCAGGTGCGTCACCGCCAGGAGCGCACCACCGCCGAACTGACCCAGCAGGCCGAACAGATCCTGCGCAGCAACCATTCCGACACCACCTTCTTCGCCGTGCGCAATTCCGAGGGCCAGATCGTGGTGGGCGACAAGGGTTTCCCGCGTCTGCCCGAGAGCGATGTCTTCGACCGTCCCATCAATTACGATGGCGAGATGCGCGGTGAGCCGGTGCGTATCGCCGCCATGCAGGTGCGGGTCAAGAACGGTGTGATCTCGGTCGCCGTGGCCGAGACCATCCGCAAGCGCGACCGCGCCCACTACACCATCCTGCTATCCTTCCTGGTGCTGGACGGGGCGTTGACCTTTGCCTCCATCTTCGTGGTGCTGGTGGCCGTGCGCCGCGGCCTGCGCCCCTTGAAGAGCCTGCAGCGCAACCTGGAGCAGCGCGACCACGGCAAGCTGGGCGCCATCGATGGACTGGGGGCGCCGGTGGAACTGCAGCCACTGATCGTGGCGATGAACGAGCTCATGGCGCGCATCAACAAGGGCGAGCAGGCCCAGCAGAATTTCATGGCCGATGTGGCGCACCAGTTGCGCACCCCGCTCACGGGCCTGAAGCTGCAGCTGGAACTGCTGCACGACAAGCACCAGGACCAGCCCGATACCGCCCGTTCCCTGGCGATGATGAATTCCTCGGTGGAGCGCATGATCCGCCAGAGCCGCCAACTGCTGGCGCTGGCGCGCTCCGAACCAGGCCTGTTCGAAAGCCGCAAGCTGGAAGACCTGTCGCTGGACAAGCTGGTGGAAGAGTCGGTCCAGCACTTCATCGAAGAGGCCGACAAGAAGCGCATCGACCTGGGCTTCGACCTGCAGCCGGCGCGCCTGCGCGGCGACCGCTTCCTGCTGAGCGACCTGATCGACAACCTCATCGACAATGCGGTGCGCTATTCGCCGCCGCATGGCACGGTCACCGTGCGCTGCCTGGAAGAGCAGGACGCCACCGTGCTCTCCGTAGAGGATTCGGGACCGGGTATTGCGCCCGAACACCGCGAGCTGATCTTCGATCGTTTCTACCGCGCCAACGACAAGGTGGCCGGCAGCGGCCTGGGCCTGGCCATCGTGCGCGAGATCGCCCACGACCATGGCGGCGTGATCAGCGTGGATTGCAAGCAGCAAGGGCAGGGCACCATCTTCACCGTGCGCTTCCCGTTGCCGCCGCGAGCAAGCTGAGCGGAGGCGATCCCGAACCTCGGGCGCAAGGTCCTGTCCAACCGGCTCCATCTTGATGAACCAGGAGGCAACATGAGTGACAAGGTCCTGCAAAGCGGTACCCACATCGCCCGCTATGATGCGGTCGAGAAACCCGACCATGCCTTTGAAGCGCAAGTCTTCGTGCGCCTGACGCGGGAGCCGGAACTGGCGGAAACCTATATCCCCGTGGGCATCTTCCCCACCGAAGAAGAAGCCCTGGCCAGCGCCCGCGAACGCGCCGAGCGCGCCCTCAAGGAGCATGAGTTCTGAGGTTCTGACGCCGTTGACCATCCAGCTTTACGGCGCGGCCTGCTGACGCCGCGCCCATGACCGCCCCTGATGGGCTAGCCCTTACAGAAAAAGAATATGTCCGTTGCCCGCCAGATCGTCCAGGTCCACCCCCGTCTGCTCATCGGCTTGGCCGTCGGGATCGTCGCCGCCGTGTTCTTGCCAGCCACCACCTGGACCGGGCGTTGCCTGGTCGGCTGGAACGCCGGGGTCTGGTTCTATCTGCTGAGCCTGTGGCTGATGATGCTGCGGGCCGACGCCGATGCCGTGCGCCGCCTGGCCGAGACCGAGGACGAGAGCGCCCAGGTGGTGCTGGTGATGGTCTGCGTGGCGGCCGTGGCCAGCCTCCTGGCGATCCTGCTGGAGCTGGCCGGCAATAGCCATGGTGATCGCAGCAAGCTGTTGCGCTATGCGTTTACGGCCTCGACCGTCTTCGGGGCCTGGCTGCTGATCGGCACCATCTTCACGCTGCACTATGCGCGCCTGTTCTATGCCGAGGATGACGATCCCCAGGCCTTGCCGCTGCGCTTTCCCGATGGCCAGCGCCAGCCCGACTACTGGGATTTCCTCTATTTCTCCTTCACCATCAGCGTAGCCGTGCAGACCTCCGATGTCGGCGTGGCCACGCGTGCGCTGCGCAAGACGGTGCTGGCGCATTCGTTGATCTGCTTCGTCTTCAACGCCGCCATCATCGGCCTGTCCATCAATATTGCCGCCGGCCTGGCGGGGAATTGAACCGAATCTGTCCGCGCCTGTCCTAGCGGGGTTTGGAAACCGGAGCCGCCACGCCAGGTTTCTGTGCAAGTCCAGGACCGGACGTATAATCCCGGCTTTCCTGGCAGCAATACAAGGGGAGGGGGACGCAGAGCCCCCGCAGCTCGACTAACGATTCGAACAATGGAGCGCGCCGTGCGGGTTTATTCCAGCCAAGCAGAAGAACGTATTGCCATGTTGAAGCGCCAGGGCAAGGGCGCATTTTCCGGTCCACCGCTGCCGCTGGGGCCGCTGATCGGGTTTGGCGTCGCCATCCTGGCGGTGGTCCTCATCGCCCTGTTTACCTATGAAGCCTCGGTCAGCCGGGGCCTGGCCGCCAATGCCGTGTCCCATACCATGAAGGTGCGCGAGCAGTTGCAATCCCTGGTGTCCACCCTCAAGGATGCCGAGACCAGCCAGCGCGGCTATCTGCTGACCGCTACCGAGAGCTATCTGTCTCCCTATAACCAGGCGCGCGCGGCGCTGCCCGGCGAGATCGCCCGTCTGCGCGCACTGCTGGCCGACAATCCGGACCAGTTGCAGCGCCTGTCGCAGATCGAAGGCATCACCAACGACAAGCTGCAGGAACTCGCCGAGACCATCGACCTGCGTCGCAAGGGCGATGCCGCCGCCGCCCTGGCGGTGGTGCAGTCCGATCGCGGCAAGATGTCCATGGACCGCGTGCGCACCCTGGCGCGCGAGATGGAAGGGGAAGAACGCGACCTGCTGGCCGCCCGTCAGTCCGACTGGCGCGATGCGGTGAGTTTTTCTACGGCGGTCGCCTGGGGCGGATCGGGTCTGTTGCTGGTGCTCATCGTGACCGCAGCGATGACCACCTCGCGCGACTACCGCCAGCGTGAAAAACAGGCCTGGATAAGGGCCGGCCAGATGGGCCTGGCCGAGCGCCTGCAAGGCGAGCAACGGCTCGACGCCCTGGGCGACAATACCCTGTCCTTCTTGACGGCCTATCTCAACGCCCAGGTCGGTGCGATCTACCTGCGCAGCGATGGCGGCGACTTCGAGCGCTTTGCCAGTCATGCCCTGGACGATACCGACGGCCCGCGCACCCTGCACAGCGGCCAGGGCCTGCTGGGCCAGGCCGCCAAGCTCAACCGCGCCATGCACATCAAGGATGTGCCCGCTGATTACCTCACCATCTCGTCGGCCGTGGGCCGCCGCCAGCCGCGTGAGCTCATGGTGGTGCCGGCCAGCGCCGACGGCATGGTTCAGGCGGTGTTCGAGCTGGGCTTCCTGCGCCAGGTGCGACCGGAAGAAGAGGAACTGCTGGCGCGCCTGTCGGACCAGATCGCCATCGCCGTGCGTTCCTCCAAGGACCGCACCCGCCTGGAAGAACTGCTGGAAGAAACCCAGCGCCAGTCCGAGGAATTGCAGGCCCAGCAGGAAGAGCTGCGCGTAAACAACGAAGAGCTGGAAGAGCAGGGCCAGGCGCTGAAGGCCTCGCAACTGCGCCTGGAAACCCAGCAGGCCGAGCTGGAAGAAACCAATGCCCAGCTGGAAGAACAGACGCAACTGCTGGAACTGCAGAAGGACGACCTGGCCAAGACCCAGGTGGTGCTGGTGGAAAAGGCCACCGAACTGGAGCGCGCCAACCAGTACAAGAGCGAATTCCTGGCCAACATGAGCCATGAACTGCGCACACCGCTGAACTCCACCCTGATCCTGGCCAAGCTCCTGGCCGACAACAAGCAGGGCAACCTTTCTGATGAGCAGGTGCGCTTCGCCCAGACCATTTCTTCGGCGGGTAACGACCTGCTGGCGCTGATCAACGATATCCTGGACCTCTCCAAGATGGAGGCCGGCAAGCTGGACATCGTCCCCGAATCCTTCACGCTCACCAAGCTGGCCGACGAGCTCAGCGCCAGCTTCGCCATCACGGCCCAGCAGAAGGGCCTGGGCTTCAAGGTGGAGGTGGAGCCGGGCGTGCCGCAGCGCATGGAAACCGACATCCAGCGCCTGGGCCAGATCCTCAAGAACCTGCTCTCCAACGCCATCAAGTTTACCGAGAAGGGGGAAGTGAGCCTGCGCATCTATCCCGATGCGGGCGGGCGCATCGCCTTCGCGGTGCGCGACACCGGCATCGGCATCGGCGAAGACCAGCACCAGTTCATTTTCGAAGCCTTCCGCCAGGCCGATGGCAGCACCCATCGCAAATACGGCGGCACCGGCCTGGGCCTGTCGATCTCGCGCGACCTGGCCCATCTGCTGGGCGGCGACATCCGCGTCACCAGCCGCCCGGGCGAGGGCAGCATCTTCACCCTGTCCCTGCCGCCGGTCTACCGCAGCGAGCAGGCCGTCAGCAACATCGCCCCGCAGCCCACGCCCGCAGCCGCAGCGGCGGCCTCGACCCTGCAGGCCGCTCACGTGGCCACCGCCCCCGACGTACGCATCAACCGCACCCCGGCTGCCGCCGCGCCGCCGCGCCTGCAAGAGATCTCCATCGATGATGACCGCGACCGCATCGAGACCTCCTCGCGCCTGATCCTGGTGATCGAGGATGATGCCGCCTTTGCCATGATCCTGCGCGACCTGGCCCGCGAGATGGGCTTCCAGTGCGTAGTCACGCATTCGGCCAACGAGGGCGTGGCCGCCGCCGAGATGTACCGCCCCAGCGCCATCCTGATGGACATGAACTTGCCCGACTTCTCCGGCCTGGGCGTGCTGGACCAGATCAAGCGCAATCCCAAGACCCGCCACATCCCGGTGCACGTGGTCTCGGTGGCCGACTATTCGCATGAAGCCATGGAGCGCGGCGCCATCGGCTATGCCTTGAAGCCGGTGCAGCGCGAAGAATTGATCGGCGCGATCCGCAAGCTCGAAGCCAAGTTCCTGCAAGGCTTGCGCCATGTGCTGGTGGTCGAGGACGACGCCCGCCAGCTCGACAGCATCCGCCAACTGCTGGCCGGCGAGAACATCAACCTGGTCGGCGTGCGCACCGCCACCGACGCGCTGGCCCGGCTGCGCCAGAACACCTTCGATTGCATGGTGATGGACCTGAACCTGCCCGACCTGTCCGGCTACCAGTTGCTGGAAAAGATGGCCGAGCAGGAGCACGTGGCCTTCCCGCCGGTGATCGTCTATACCGGCCGCTCGCTGTCGGCCGAGGAAGAGCAGAACCTGCGCCGCTTCTCGCGCTCCATCATCATCAAGGATGCGCGCTCGCCCGAGCGCCTGCTCGACGAGGTCACGCTGTTCCTGCACCAGGTCGAGACCACGCTGCCGGCCGAGAGCCAGCGCATGCTCAAGGTCGCGCGCGACCGCGAGACGGTCTTCGAAGGCCGCCGCATCCTGGTGGTGGAAGACGATGTGCGCAATATCTTTGCGCTCTCCTCGGTGCTCGAGCCCAAGGGCATGAAGGTCGAGATCGCCCGCAATGGCCGCGAGGCGCTGCAAGCCCTGCAACGCAGCCAGGACAAGCCCGACGCGCCCATCGACCTGGTGCTCATGGATATCATGATGCCGGAGATGGATGGCCTGACCGCCATGCGCGAGATCCGCAAGCAAGCCGTGTGGAAGCGCCTGCCCATCATCGCCCTGACCGCCAAGGCGATGAAGGACGACCAGGAGAAATGCCTGGCCGCCGGCGCCAATGACTATATCGCCAAGCCCCTGGATGTGGAAAAACTGTTGTCGCTGGTACGTGTATGGATGCCCAAATAAACCAGGCCCTGGCCAACCGGCATTTCGATATCGAGATGCAGTTGCTGCTGGACGCCATCTATCTGAAGTATCACTGTGATTTCCGTGGCTATGCCGGTGCTTCCTTGAAGCGCCGCCTGGCCACGGCCATGATCCGCTTCGACTGCCAGACCCTGTCGCAGCTGCAGGACCGCGTGCTGCATGACGCCGCGGTATTCCCGCTGCTCATGGAATACCTGACGGTGCAGGTCAGCGAGATGTTCCGCGATCCCAGCTACTTCCTGGCGCTGCGCGAGAAGGTGGTGCCGCTGCTGCGCACCTATCCATCGCTCAAGATCTGGGTGGCCGGCTGCAGCAGCGGCGAGGAAGTCTATTCCCTGGCCATCCTGCTGCGTGAAGAGGGGCTGCTGGAGCGCAGCATCATCTACGCTACCGACATCAACCAGAGTGCATTGAAGAAGGCCGAGGCCGGAGTCTATGACCTGGAGCGTATTGCTGGCTTTACCAATAATCACCAGAAATCAGGGGCAAGAACGTCACTTTCGGATTACTATACGGCCGCTTATGGTGCCGTCGTGTTTGACAAATCCCTGCGCAAGAACGTGGTGTTCTCCGATCACAGCCTGGCCACCGATAGCGTCTTCGCCGAAATGCACCTGGTATCCTGCCGCAATGTGCTGATCTATTTCAACCGGCAGTTGCAGGAGCGCGCGCTGGGCCTGTTTCGCGAGTCGCTGGTGCGCAAGGGCTTTCTGGGACTGGGTTCCAAGGAGTCGCTGCGTTTTTCCAGTCACGCCGTGGCCTTTGATGAAGTGGTGCGGGAAGACCGCATCTTCCAGAAGAAGGGGGACCTGTGAGCGAGCTGCCTCTGCCCGAGCTGGCTGCGCGCCCCATCGAGGCCATCGTCATCGGCGCCTCGGCCGGCGGCGTGGAAGCCTTGTCGGAGATCCTGCCGGCGCTGCGGCGCGGCGCCGCAGTGGCGACCATGGTGGTGCTGCATCTGCCGCGCGAGCGGCCCAGCCTCTTGGCGCAGATCTTTGCCGACCGCTGCCGCCAGCCGGTGGTGGAAGCCCAGGACAAGGAGCCGGCCCAGGCCGGAGTGATCCATTTCGCGCCGCCCGACTATCATCTGCTGATTGACCGCAGTGAGGACGGGCCCATCCTGGCCATGTCCAATGACGAACTGGTCAACTACTCGCGCCCGGCCATCGATGTACTGTTCGAGTCGGCTGCCGATGTCTATGGACCGCGCCTGTTGGGCATCCTGCTCACCGGCGGCAACCATGATGGCGCAGCCGGCATGCAGGCCATCGCCCGCGCCGGTGGCGTGACGGTGGTGCAGAGTCCGCAGCAGGCGCAGGTGCCGTACATGCCGGCGCAGGCGCTGGCCATGGGAAACATCGATTACGTGCTCACGCTGCAGCAGATCGCCGATCTGCTGCGCACCCTGGGCACAAGCGGGCTTGCCCAAGAAAAGGAACGCAGGTGACAGAACAACATAAGGACAGAGACCTGCCACGGGTGAAATTCCTGCTGGTCGATGATCTCGACGAAAATTTGCTGGCCCTGTCGGCGCTGCTGCAACGCGACGATGTCGAACTGCTGCTGGCCCGCTCGGGCCTGGAAGCGCTGGAACTGTTGCTGGTGCACGAGGTGGCGCTAGCCTTCATCGACGTGCAGATGCCCGACATGGACGGCTTCGAACTGGCCGAGCTGATTCGTGGCAGCGAGCGCACCCGCAACGTGCCACTGATCTTCGTCACTGCTGGCGTGCGCGACGAGCGCCGCCTGTTCAAGGGCTACGAGAGCGGGGCGGTGGATTTCCTCTACAAGCCCATCGAGCCGCACATCCTGCGCAACAAGGCCGAGGTCTTCTTCCAGCTGTATCGCCAGAAGCAGCAACTGGCGCTGGAGTTGCGCGAACGCACCGAGACGCTGCGTCTGAACGAAATGTTCGTCGCCATCCTCGGCCACGACCTGCGCAACCCCTTGAGCGCCGTAGTGATGGCCGCCACGCTGCTGCAGCGGACCTACAAGGAAGAAGTGGCGCAGAAAGCCTCGCAACAGATCCTCAATGGCGGCAAGCGCATGGCCAAGCTGATCGAGAACATGCTCGACCTGGCCCGCGCCCGCCTGGCCGGCGGCATTCCACTGGCGCGCGCCAGCGCCTGCCTGGGCGAGATCACCGAACGGGTGGTGCAGGAATACCAGGCCACCTATCCCGGCAGCGTCATCGAGCGTCACATCGAAGGCGACGACAACGGCTACTGGGACGGCGACCGCCTGGCCCAGGTCGCCGCCAACCTGCTGGGCAACGCTTTGCAACACGGCGAGCCGGGGCATCCGATCTGCATCGGCATCGATGGCCGCAGCGAGCATGAGGTCGTGATGGTCATCGCCAACCGGGGCGTGATTCCGGCGGATCTGTTGCCGGTGATCTTCGATCCCTTCCGTGGCGGCGAGCGCGAGGCTGGCCGCAAGGAAGGGCTGGGACTGGGGCTGTTCATCGCGCAACAGATCGTCAAGGCGCATGGCGGCAGTATCAGCATGAGCTCTGACGATCAGTTGCAGACGATGGTGACGGTGAGGTTGCCGCGGCGCTAGCCGGCCCTCGCCTGACATCGCCGCCCATGCAAGCGCCAGACCTAGTGGCGGGCGCCTAGATGATCCTGCTGGCGCAGACGGGCCAGATTCATTCCCGCAGCGACCAGGATGGCGGAAGCGGACCAGCACCAGAATGCCGGGTACTGGCTGAATTCCTTCGCGAATAGCGGGGCAAAGAAGGTGTCCAGCGCCGCCAGCGTGAAGAAGAGGGAGCATCCCGGATGGCTGATCAGGCGTCCCTTCCTGGTCATGAAGAGGGAGGCGATCAGCCCTGTGTTGACCAGCGCGTAACTGGCCATCCAGATCAGTTGGGGGTCCGGTCGATCGATGATGGACGTCAGAAAGACGAATGAATAGAGCAAGGCCACGTATCCCAGATCATTGTTCTGCAAAGGCAGAACCAGCGAGATCATGAACAGCACCCATCCCGCCACGATGAGATAGCGCGCCTTGGCCAGGTGTGGCGTAGCGGCAGGGCTGTCGGGAACGACGTTGAGGGTGGACATCGGTGGCTCCTGATCAAAGAGGGGAAAGCACTTGCATGCTTGACTTTCCAAAGACCGATAGCAAACCGTAAGGTTCTCCACCGTCCTGGTTTCCCTGGTCCGCAGGTCGCGTTGACCTTTTCCTGTCCATCCCTTGTATAGATTTCCCCCCCCCCCTGAAAGCCTGCTCCCTGGAGCGGGCTTTTTGCATTGGAGCCAGCCCTATCCCTCGCTGTTGCAGCCCCGATCAGCCCTCCCGATGAGTGATGCGGATAGGACATGTCTCCATAAATAGCTTGCCAAGCCAAGGTGACCGGTCTATATTGTCTGTACCGAACAGTACATTGTGTGTTGTTCAGTACATTCAAGGAGAAAAACCATGTCGATCCGTCCACCACTTCCGCCGTTCACACGTGAAACCGCCATCGAAAAAGTCCGTCTTGCCGAGAATGGCTGGAATACGCGCGATGCCGAAAAAGTCGCACTTGCCTATACCGAAGACAGCTGGTGGCGCAATCGCGCCGAGTTCGCCCAGGGCCGCGAAGCCATCACCGCCTTGCTCAAGCGCAAATGGACGCGCGAGCTGGATTACCGCCTGGTCAAGGAGCTGTGGGCCTTTGACGGCGCGCGCATCGCCGTACGTTTCGCCTATGAATACCATGATGATTCCGGCCAGTGGTACCGCGCCTATGGCAACGAGAACTGGGAATTCGACGAGCAGGGCCTGATGCATCACCGTCACGCCTGCATCAACGAGCATCCGATCAAGCCGGAAGAACGCAAATTCCTGTGGGACAATAGCGGCCCACGCCCAGCCGATCATCCGGGGTTGAGCGATTTCGGTATCTAAGGAAGAGGAATGGCTAGAGTCATTGCGGAAAAGGACGATGTGATCCCCTTGCTGGCGGAGGTGTTTCGCACCTATGGTTTCGAGGGCGCGAGTCTGGCGCGCATCAGCGAAGGAACCAGGCTGGGCCGGGGCAGCATCTATCACTTTTTCCCTGGCGGCAAAGAGGAAATGGCGCAGGCCGTGCTGGGCCACGTGGATGCGTGGTTCCGGCGGCATGTGTTCGAGTCGCTCACTGAGCATGAGGATGCCGAGGCAGGGATCAAGGCCATGTTCGACGATGTGAGCCGCTATTTTCTCTCTGGGCAGCGGGTTTGCCTGGTGGGTGTATTCGCGCTGGGCAACGAGCGCGATCGATTTGCCGTGATGGTCCGCGATTACTTTACCGCCTGGATCGACGCGCTCGCGTCCGCACTGGTGCGGACGGGGCGCAAACCGAAGGAAGCCAGGATGCTGGCCGAGGAAGTCGTGGGAGGGATTCAGGGGGCTCTGGTGCTGGCTCGGGCTCTGGATCAGACCGATGTTTTTGCTGATGCGATGAAGCGTTTTCAGAAGCGGCTTTTGGGGTGATGGGTAGAAACCGAGGCCTGCGTTAGCACGATTGGAAAGATCCGAAGTTATGTTTACCTGTCCATGCTGTGGCTATGCGGTGTTTTCCTCGCCGCTGCCCAGAGAATTTTTGCAGACCGGCAATCGAATGGAGTGACTGTGACAGATCAGAAAACTAACTCTTCCAATTCGCAAGATGATGTCGATGTCGATGCCGTGGGCTGGTCGGCTATCGATGCCAGTCTTGCAGCGCTCTATGGGGACCAGGTTCCCCTGCACATGGGCACGCTGATCAAGCATCGCCTAGGCGGGCCGGATCCCCTGGATGGCATCAGCGTCTATTACCGTTCCCATCCGGTGCCGCATTGGCACTACGTGACCTACGGTTTCTCCGCGCTATATGATAAAGAGCGGGAAAATCAGGAAGAGAGCGGCTACGGCTTTGAGCTGACTTTCCGCTTGCAGGCAACCCCGGGAAGCACAGAGCCGCCGAGGTGGGTGTTTTCGTTGCTGCAGAATCTGGCGCGCTATGTCTTCAGCACGGGCAATGTCTTCCGGTCAGGTCAATGGATGTCCGCCAACGGCCCGATTGCACTCGACACGGACACCCGAATCTGCTCCATGGCGATGACCAGTGATCCGGAACTGCCAGCGCTGGACACGGCCAATGGCCACCTGCGATTTATCCAGGTAGTCGGCCTCACCCTGGAAGAAGAGCACGCAGCAAAACAATGGTCGCCGCAAGATCTCCTGGATGCGCTGCTGCCCCATATGCCATTGTGGATTACGGACCTTGATCGTAGCTCATTGCTGGATGATCCGGCGTTGGCCAGCCAGGTGCGCGCGGGCATGGAGCGTGACGGCTCCGGTAGCGGATTCATGTACACGGATGTCTTGGGCATCGCGCAGCGCAGGCGCCTGCTGCGTTCGGCTCTCACTGAGGTGACCCTGGGCGCTCGCCAGGCAGGTGAACTGTGCAAGCTGCTGCCGCTGCGGATTCCTTTCGGAAGACCCTTTACGCTGGCAGGACGCGATTGGCGGCTCCAGTTCGAGCCTGGAGAGACGTGTGGGGTGGCCACCTACGATCAACGTGTGGTGATCACAATGACCTCTGCGTGCGCGCAAGACTTCGCGCACACACTGCTTGCGCGGGCGGGCAGCTATCAGTTGGCTCAACTGCCCAATGTTTCCTGGCTTGTGCAGAAGACGTTTATCCGTGACGCCAGTGGTAATGTCGTCAACACCATCGGATGACGTTCGTGATTGATTGAGCGCGGATACTGCCGCCGTTAGGGGAGACAGGCGATCCGGTGTGTGCCAGCCTGATGGACGAAGTGCAGGCTGCTTCTTTCCCCACTCAGGGCATTCCGGCGTTCCTTGTGGAGCCGCTGAATTTGCGCTCGTATTGATAGGAATAGATATGTTTGAAGTGATGAAGAAGTTTTCGATTTTGCTTCTGTTTTCAGTGTGTGCGACAAGTTTTGCGCAAGAGAAAGCGCATCCAATTGATATCTGGCTCCAGCGTGCTATCGAAAAGGATTCTTCTACAGCCGGCATGAGAGAGGCCACGAATCAGGCGAGACAGATGTGGGACAAGGAATTGAATAAGTCATACCAGCATCTGATGAGCCGGCTACCGGCTGCGCAGCAGGAAGTCCTGCGTGCTTCTCAAAGAGCATGGATCAAATTCAGAGATGCCGATGGTGAGGTCATCTCTAGAATCGTCGCTGCACAGCAGGGAACGATGTTTCAACTGACCGCAACTTCGTATTGGATGGAGTTGACCAAGGCGCGTGCTTTGCAACTGGATGGTTACGATAGATCCTTTGAAGGTGAATAGAAACGTACTTAAGTACTTAATGGATAGCATTGCAGTCAGTCCTGGCTCCTGCCTCACAAGGATCGCGCGACGAATGGCACAAGTAAAAAATGCCTGCTCCAAAGAGCAGGCATTTTCATTTCTGACTTGATCAGCTTGACTAAGCTGATTGACTTGCGGGGCTTGGACGCTATCGCTAACGCTCACTGCCACCCATACCGCCTGGCATACCACCCCTTCATCCCCTGAATGAGCACCGCATACGCCACCAGAATCCCCACCAGCCATGGGAAGTAGGACAGCGGCAGCGCCTCCAGCTTGAAGTAATGCGCCAGCGGCGTCATCGGGATCGCAATGCCGATGGCCATGATGACCAGCGTCATTCCCATCAGCGGCCACGAGGCGCGGCTCTGGAAGAAGGGGATGCGACGGGTGCGGATCATGTGCACGATCAGCGTCTGCGACAGCAGCCCTTCGATGAACCAGCCGGACTGGAACAGGGTTTGATGTTCCGGCGAGCTGGCGCCAAAGACATACCACATCAGCGCAAAGGTCGTGATGTCGAAGATCGAGCTGATCGGACCGAAGAAGACCATGAAGCGGCCGATGTCGCCGGCATCCCAGCGCTGCGGCTTTTCCAGGAATTCCTTGTCGACGTTGTCGAAGGGAATCGAGATCTGCGAGACGTCATACAGCAGGTTCTGCACCAGCAGATGCAAGGGCAGCATCGGCAGGAAGGGCAGGAAGGCGCTGGCGATCAGCACCGAGAAGACATTGCCGAAGTTGGAGCTGGCCGTCATCTTGATGTATTTCAGCATGTTGGCGAAGGTCTTGCGGCCTTCCAGCACGCCTTCTTCCAGCACCATCAGGCTCTTCTCCAGCAGGATCAGGTCGGCGGCTTCCTTGGCGATATCCACCGCGGTATCGACCGAGATGCCGATGTCGGCGGCGCGCAGGGCCGGGGCGTCGTTGATGCCGTCGCCCATGAAGCCGACCACGTGGCCACGGTCATGCAGCACGCGCACGATACGTTCCTTGTGGGCCGGCGAGAGCTTGGCGAAGACGGTCACGGTTTCCACCGCTTCCGACAGTTCGGCGTCGCTCATCTTCTCGACATACGAACCCAGCAGCATGCCCTTGACCTCCAGCCCGACTTCGCGGCAGATCTTGGCGGTGACCAGTTCATTGTCGCCGGTCAGGATCTTGACCTTCACGCCATGTGCGCGCAGCGCGGCCAGGGCGGGGGCGGTCGATTCCTTGGGAGGATCGAGGAAGGCGATGTAACCGATCAGCACGAGATCCGATTCATCGGCCAGGCTGTAGACCTCCTTGGTCGGCGGCAGGTCCTTGGCGGCCACGCCGACCACGCGCAGGCCTTCGGCATTGAGGCTGCCGGTGGTGGCGCGGATTTCTTCCAGCAGGGCTGGCGTCATCGGCACCACTTCGCCATTGACGCGGGCGCGCGAGCAGACCGAGACGATCTCTTCCACTGCGCCCTTGCAGATCAGTTCGTGGTGATCTTCGCGCTCGGACACCACCACCGACATGCGGCGGCGCTGGAAGTCGAAGGGGATCTCATCGACCTTGCGATAGACCGAGGCGATGGACATCTCGCGCTGCAGTTCGGCGTGCTCCAGCACGGCCACGTCCAGCAGGTTCTTCAGGCCGGTCTGGTAGTAGCTGTTGAGGTAGGCGTATTGCAGCACTTCGTCGTCGGGCTCGCCGTGGATGTCGGTATGGCGCTCCAGGAAGATCTTGTCCTGGGTGAGCGTGCCGGTCTTGTCGGTGCACAGCACGTCCATGGCGCCGAAGTTCTGGATGGCGTCCAGCCGCTTGACGATCACCTTCTTGCGCGAGAGCGCCACCGCACCCTTGGCCAGGGTCGAGGTCACGATCATGGGCAGCATCTCGGGCGTGAGGCCCACGGCCACCGAGAGGCCGAACAGGAAGGCCTCGACCCAGTCGCCCTTGGTGAACCCGTTGATGAAGAACACCACCGGCGTCATCACCAGCATGAAGCGGATCAGCAGCCAACTGACCTTGTTCACGCCGGCCTGGAAGGCAGTGGGGGTGCGGTCAGTGGCGGTGACGCGCTCGGCCAGGGCGCCGAAGTAGGTGCGCTTGCCGGTGGTCAGCACCACGCCCGTGGCCGAGCCGCTGACCACGTTGGTGCCCATGAAGCAGAGGTTGTCCAGCTCCAGCGGGCTGCTGGTATTGAGGTTGCTGGGGGTGACGAATTTCTCCACCGGCAGCGATTCGCCGGTCATCGCGGCCTGGCTTACGAACAGGTCCTTGGCGGCCAACAGGCGCAGGTCGGCGGGGATCATGTCGCCCGCGGAGAGCAGCACGATGTCGCCCGGCACCAGCTTGTGGATGGGCACCTCGACGCGGCGCGCGCCCTTGGGATGCAGGGTGACGTCGAAGTAGCGCTGGGCTTCGGCGGCGATCTCTTCGACCTGGTCGTGACGCATCACGGTCGCGGTATTGCTGACCATGGCCTTGAGCTTGTCGGCGGCGGTGTTGGAGCGGGCTTCCTGCACGAAGCGCAGCAAGGTCGAGACCACCACCATGGTGCCGATGACGATGGCGGCCTTCATGTCCTCGGTATAGAAGGACACGGCGGCCAGCAGGGTCAGCAGCAGGTTGAAGGGGTTCTTGTAGCAGTGCCACAGGTGGACGTACCAGGTCAGCGGCTTCTCGTGCTCGACTTCGTTGGGGCCGCTGTGTGCGCGGATGGCGTCGGCTTCCGATTCGGTCAGGCCGTCGGGGCGCGAATGCAGACGCTGCAGCAGGGCCTGGGCTTGGCTGCGGGAGGCTTCGCTCAGCTGCTCGGCCAGGGTTTGCGGGACTTCCTTGGTGACCGGGGCGCTGCGGAACATGTCCATGCCCAGACGGCGGAAGTGACGGTCCATACCGCGTGCGCGGATGAAGCTGACAAAGGTTTCTTTCAGCAGGTTCAGATTCATGGCGTGCTTCTTTTCTTGTTGGGCTTCGTCCCGGGGACGAAGCGGTTTGCATCGCGCCGGCCTGCAGGGTGCAGGTCGGCATCGGGGTCAGCGCCGTGGCCGGCCCCCGCTAACAACGGGCGGCCGGATGCGGCGCGCTGGGTCTTCGCGTGTTCATGATGGATATGTCTGTCGCATTGCAGCCTCCGCCTGGTTGAGCGGAGCCCCTGTCATCGGCGCCTGATGGCGCAGGCAGACGTGCTGCCGCATGGCGGCTGGCCATGCGGAAAGTGCTGCGCCAATACGCCAGCCGGCATCGGACGATCGGCTGCCGGCGCGAAGGCGGGCAGGGCGGTCGTGATGCAGCATGCGTGCTGACGCCGTGTCTGCGGCGGTCGATCGTCGATCTGTCGTTGTGAGGGAATATCGTTGTCAGCGGCGCTGCTGATGCATGATCGCGGCCATGAAAAGGCCGTGCGCTGCCGACATGAGATGCCGTCATCTGCCTTGCGCAAGATGACGACAGGAAGAAGTCCTGCTGAAATCCTTGCCGAGGCTTAACCGGTAATTAACCGGCAACAACTGTCACCCGAACAAGTGCCCATGAGAGGGACTCCAAAAAATGAGAACGGGCGAATTCTACGCCCGGGCGGAAAACAGGGTCAAGGCAATTCACCACAGGATGCTGAAAATTTGTGCATCTGCAACAAGCGCTGATCTGACGCCTTATGCTTCATCCGGGCGCGCGGCCCGCCTCCACGCTGCTGTGCAGCACCGAATCTGGGAGTGTTGCTCTTGTCTTCTATGGTGTGCAGCCTATACTCAAGTCGAGGCAAGCCCCGCAAGAGTCTGGTCAGCATCATAAAAACTCGATAAGGAGACGCATCATGCCCAACCTCATCATGAACAATCTGATGTTCTTCCTTCCCATGGCGCTGGCGGGCCTGTTGCTCTGTGGTGAGGTGCCGGTGGCGTCGCGGCTGGTACGCACCAGTTTGAGGGCAGTCGGCGCGGTGTTTGGCGCGCTGCTCGCGCTTTTAGTACTGGAGGCACTGCCAGTACTAATCTAGCGGGCTTTTCGCAGCCCGCTTTGCCGCTCGTTGCGGCAGTGGCCGGGCATCGGCACAGGCATTTTTCTCAGGAACCTAGCCTATTGGTCTGCCGATCGCCCCGCCCTTGATTTCCCTAGGCCGATGTCTTCACAGTGGTCTCGTGGCGGCCCCGAAGACATCGGTCTTTTTTGTGTCTGCAAGATTCAGCATACCGTTGCCGGCTCGGCTTTGCGCACCAGCGTAGCTTCCCATACCACCAGCCGGTCGCGGCCGTTTTCCTTGGCGCAGTACATTGCATGATCGGCGCGCTGCAGCCAGACGAAATGCGCCTCCATGTCAGAGGTGAAGGGGACCAGTCCGGCGCTGACGGTGCAACCGTATAAATTATTGACGCCTTCCTTGCCGGCGCGCGCCCGCTCGACCAGGCGCTGCGATAGATGCAGTGCGTCGGCATGGGTGATGTTGCGCAGGATGACCACGAATTCCTCGCCGCCATAACGCCCGATCAGGTCTTCTTCCCGCAGATGGGTACGCAGCAATTGGGCAAAGTTGCGCAGCACTTCATCGCCCACCAGGTGGCCAAGGGTATCGTTGATGCGCTTGAAGTGGTCCAGGTCGAGCAGCAGCAGGAAGGCTTCTTTCTGCTGGGCGCCGGGCGCCTTGCGGCGCTGGCCGAACTCCTCGATGAGCAGGCTCTCCCAGTAGCGCCGGTTGAACAGGCGGGTCAGGCCATCCACCTGGCTGACGATCTCGAACTGGCGCGAGCGCTCGGCCAGTTTCTTGGACATATCGTAGGTGGATTTGCCCAGCGCCAGCGGATAGAGCGCCATCATCGGCAGGCAGGCCAGGATGGTGGGCAGGTCCGATTGCGGCGCCCAGTGCGCATCCAGCAGCCACCAGCCCAGCGCGCAGGCGGCGATGCTGGCATACAGGCCGCGCATGAAGAGCCGCATGCCACCGGCGGCGATATTGTCCATCGACAACATGGAGAGGATGACGGCGCTGGGCACCAGATTGCCGTGCATGGCGGCGATCCAGAAGCCGCCGAATGCGGCGTCGATCACCAGGTTGCGGCGCTCGGCGCGGTAGGGGATGAGGCTGTTGAGCGCCCACGCGCGCGCCACTTGCGGCCACAGAAAGCCATGGAAGATCAGCAGCGCCCACAGCGGCCAGGCCACTGGCTGCTGCACGAAAGCTGCCGCCACGCAGAGGAAGCCCACGCCCAGCCCGATGGTGCGCAACAGGTAGATGCGTTTGACGAAACGCACGCCCTTGCCGATGAGCGCCTCCGGTGGGGGATCGTCGGGGTGGCCGCGACGCTGGCTGAACAGCGCCAGCGGATTGAGCAGCTCGCGCCAGACCGCCAGCCGCTCACGCAGCGGTGCGGTCTTGTGCGACGGAGGGGAACTGGAGGGCATGGTGGTATTTTTCTTGGGTCCTGTTCGCCGTCGGGGTGGTGCCTCCCTGACAGTAGGCGAAGATTGTCGCATATTGCCGTGACATGCTCATGTCAGCAAGTTGACCATTCCTGACCTAACGCAAGTGGCCCGCGTCGCGCTCCCCGGGCAAGGCACAGCCGGCTTCCCCTATAATGATGGGCCCTCATTCCAGGTTCCATCATGCTTCGTCCTGTGCTGCGCCTCCCTGTTCGTCTTCCTTGTTCCCGTCTGTCTTGCCTGCCCCTGCTGGCGGCTTTGCTGTTGCCCATGGGCCATGCCTTCGCCCAGAGCCTGCCGCCTGCGGTGGTCGGCGCGCTGCGCGTGGCGCATATCCCGCAACAGAATACCGGCGTGCTGGTGATCGACACCGAGGGCAGCAAGCGCGTGTTGGTCTCCAATAACATCGGCCAGCCTTTCAATCCGGCCTCGGTGATGAAGCTGGTGACCACCGATGCCGCCCTCGAAATGCTGGGGCCGACCTTTACCTGGAAGACCCAGGCCTATATCGACGGGACCTTGGCCGGGGGCGTGCTCAATGGCGACCTGATCCTCAAGGGCGGCGGCGATCCCAAACTGGTGCTGGAGAATTTCTGGCTGCTGCTGCGCCAGTTGCGTGCACGCGGTATCCAGGATATCCGTGGCAACCTGGTGCTGGACCGCAGCTATTTTGCGCCGGCCAGCTATGATCCGGCGCAGTTCGACGGCGATCCGCAAAAGCCCTATAACGCCGGCCCCGACGCACTGTTGCTGAACTATCGCACCCAGGCCTTCCGCTTCGAGCCGGATGCGGCCAGTGGTACGGTCTCGGTGAGCATGGATCCGCCCATGGCCGGTTTCACCATCACCCCGCCGCGCCTGTCGCAGGAGCCTTGCGGCGACTGGCAGGGAAAGCTCATGCTCAATAACGACGTCAGCGGCGCGACCTTCAGCGGCAGTTATTCCGCCGATTGCGGCGCGCGCGTGTGGTACGTGCATCCCTATCGCATGAGCAATGTGCAGTATGTGGGGGCGAGCTTTGCACAGATGTGGGCCGATCTCGGCGGCCGCTTTGCGGGCCGTGTGCTCGATGGGCAGGTCACGCCATCGGCGCGGATGATGGTGGAGGTGCAATCACCCGCGCTGCCCGAGGTGATCCGCGACATCAACAAGTACAGCAACAACGTGATGGCGCGCCAGGTCTTGCTCACCCTGGGCGCGGAGATGACCGGCCAGCCTGGCGACCCGGTCAATGCCGCGCGCGCGGTGCGTGGCTGGCTCGGCGACAAGGGCATCGATACCAATGGCCTGGCCATCGAGAACGGCGCTGGGCTGTCGCGCATCGAGCGCGTCACGCCCGGCCTGCTGGCCAATGTGCTGCTGCAGGCCTGGCGCTCGCCGCTGATGCCGGAATTCGTTTCCTCGCTGCCGCTGGTCGGCTATGACGGCACCATGCGCCGCCGCCTGAAGACCCAGGGCGTGGCCGGGCAGGCGCACATCAAGACCGGCACGCTCAATGACGTGCGCTCCATCGCAGGCTATGTGCAGGCGGCCTCGGGCAAGACTTATGTGGTGGTGTTCCTGATCAATCATCCGGCTGCGCCCAATGGGCAGAAGGCGCAGGATGCCTTGTTGCAGTGGGTCTACGAGAACGGTTGATCAGCAGGCCGGCGCTTCAATCGCAGCCGCCGCCACCGCCGTCGCCGCCACCGCCACCGCCTCCATCCCCGCCGCCGCAGTCTCCACTGCTGCCACCATCGGCAGCGCTGTCGGAGCCGTTGCTGGCATCTCCGGCCCAGGCGGCGCCATTGCCGCCGGCTACACCGGGGCTGGAGTACCTGACGCTGTTGTAGTAGGAGGGCGGGCGATAACGGGCCGGCAGCAGGGCGTGCTGCTGCGGCCGCGTCGAGCGGCGCAGGATCAGTCGCAGGATGAAGAACAGCGCGACCAGCGCCAACAGCCAGAAGAGCATCTTCATCGCGTCAGAGCAGCAAGGGTTTGTCGGAGAGTTCGTTGGGCATATCGCCGGTGGCATCCGGTTCCCGCGGCAGGACCTTCCCCAGGATCTCGTGCAGGCTCGCCAGCGCCTGCAGCGTGCTGGCTTCATATTCACCCTGGGCATAGCCGGCCGTCATCGCCCGGCAGACCTGCTGCCATTGCTCCCGCGTGACACGGGCATTGACCCCGCGATCCGCCACGATCTCCACCTTGCGGTCCGCCAGGTTGATGTAGACCAGGACGCCGCAGTTTTCTTCGGTATCCCAGATGCGGTAATGCGAAAACAATTCATGCGCGCGCTGCCGGGCGCTGTCGCCGCGTCGCACGGCGCCCAGTGACAGCGCCGCTTCGACGATCACGCGCACCTGGGCGCGATGCTCCCGCTCGCCTGCGCCGATGCTGGCCTGGATGGCTTTGAGCGTGGTGGACGGAAACGCCCGTCGCGCTGCCGCCCGGGTCATGCGCAGGTGGCGCAGCAGGCGCGTAGGCATTGAGGGTGAGGTATGGTTGTGAGGCATGTCACCAGTCTCCCGAGGCGCCGCCGCCGTCAAAGCTGCCGCCACCGCCGGAAAACCCGCCTCCCGAGGAGCCGCCAAAGCCACCGCCGCCACCGCTGCCACCCGAGCGCGGCCAGCCGCGTCCGGAGCTGGCCTGGCGGGCGGCTTCATCCAGGATGCTGCCGATGATGACGCCTGCGGTGGTGCTGCGGCCGCGTCCCCAGTCATTGTCGTTGAGATTGTTGCGGCTGCCGCGTCGGGACTTGAGCAGCACGCTGAAGAACACCACCAGGAACAGCCCGATCACCAGCAAGGTGATCCAGCCACCGCCATCGCTGGTCTGCACCGTGCCGGCCTGGCGCTTGGCCGGTGGCAGTTTTTCCTGCTCCAGCAGAGTGGTGATGGCGGTCACGCCGGCGGCCAGGCCGCCATAGAAGTCGTTCTGCCGGAAATGCGGGGCGATCACGTCTTCCAGGATGCGCTTGGATTGCGCGTCCGTCAGGCTGCCCTGCACGCCGCGTCCGGCTTCGATGCGCAGGCGGCGCAGCGACTTGGGATTGTCCTTGGCGACGATCAGGATCACGCCGTCATCGATGCCCTTGCGGCCCAGCTTCCAGGCGTCGGCCACGCGGATGCTGTATTGCTCGATGGCTTCGGGGGCGGTGGAGGACATCAGCAGCACGCCGATCTGGCTGCCGGTGCGCTGCTCGATCTCGGTGAGCACGCCTTCGAGCGCCTGGCGCTGCTGTGCTTGCAGCAGGTGGATCTGGTCGATCACATGCCCCGACAGCGGCGGCACCGGCACCAGGCCGTCATCGGCGCGGGCCGGGCCGGCCAGGGCCAGCCACGCCAGCAGCCAGCAGCTCAGGAGCAACTTGCGCATGGCCAAGTCCGAACTCCCGGCTTACTTGCCGAAGTTGACCGTGGGGGCGGTCGAGATGGCTTTTTCGTTTTCCACCGTGAAGGAAGGCTTCACTTCATAGTTGAACAGCTTGGCCGTGAGATTGGTGGGGAAGCTGCGTGCCAGGATGTTGTAGTCCCGGACGGCGGCGATGTAGCGCTGGCGGGCCACGGTGATGCGGTTCTCGGTGCCTTCCAGCTGCGATTGCAGGTCGCGGAAGCTGGTGTCGGCCTTCAACTGCGGATAGTTCTCGGAGACGGCCATCAGGCGCGACAGCGCCGAGGACAACTGGCCCTGCACTTCCTGGAATTTGGCGAAGGCCTTGGGGTCGTTGAGCACTTCCGGGGTGATCTGGAAGCTGGTGGCCGCTGCCCGGGCGCGGGTGACGGCTTCCAGGGTGTCCTTCTCGTGGGCGGCATAGCCCTTGACGGTGTTGACCAGATTGGGGATCAGGTCGGCGCGGCGCTGGTACTGGTTGACCACTTCGCCCCAGGCGGCCTTGGTGGCTTCATCCTTGGCCTGGAAGTCGTTGTAGCCGCAGCCGGAGAGGGTGAGGGCCGTGAGGGCGATGGCCAGCCAGGCGAAGAGTTTTTTCATTTTGTCATTCCTCGTAGCAAAAAGTGAAGCAAAGGGAGCGCGTAAGACCAGAATATCCGCATGAAGTGCCCGATGTTCTGTGAAAACCGCGGAACATCAGTCAAAAAACGAGATTGGGGCAGGCCGGCGCGCTACAATAGCGCATCTTTCAGTTAAAGGCACCACCGTGACATTCATCGAGAAACTCAACGCTGCGTGGACTTCGCGCAATTCCCTGTTGTGCGTCGGCCTGGACCCCGACCTCAAGAAATTCCCGGCCGAGCTGCAGGGCAAGCCTGATGCGATCTTCGAATTCTGCCGCGCCATCATCGATGCCACCGCCGAAGCGGCCTGCGCCTTCAAGCCGCAGATCGCCTATTTCGCCGCGCTGGGCGCGGAAGAGCAACTGGAACGTATCTGCGCCTATCTGCGCACCAACTACCCTGACATCCCCCTGGTGCTGGACGCCAAGCGCGGCGACATCGGCGCCACCGCCGAGCAATATGCCCGCGAAGCCTTCGAGCGCTACGACGCCGACGTCGTCACCGTCAGCCCCTACATGGGCTGGGATTCGGTCTCGCCCTACCTGGAATGGAAGGATCGTGGCGTGATCGTGCTGTGCCGCACCTCCAACGCCGGCGGCTCCGACCTGCAATTCCTGGAAGTCGATGGCAAGCCGCTGTACCAGCACGTGGCGCGCCTGGTGGCCGAGAAGTGGAATACCAACGGTCAATGTGGTCTGGTGGTCGGCGCCACCTTCCCGCAGGAGCTGGCCCAGGTGCGCGCCATCATCGGTGACATGCCGCTGCTGGTGCCAGGTGTGGGTGCGCAGGGTGGGGATGTGCAAGCCACCGTGACCGCTGGCAAGACCGCCGCCGGCACCGGCATGATGATCAATTCCTCGCGCGCCATCCTCTACGCCACGCCGCAGGCCGGCGAGGACTTCGCCGCGGCGGCGCGCCGCGTGGCCATCGAGACGCGCGACGCCATCAACCGCTTCCGCTGATCTGCATCCGAATCGGCCTGCGCATGCGGGCATGAAAAAGGCGGCGTCTCCTCGCGGAGCGCCGCCTTTGTCTTGGGCGGGGCGATTCAGGTTCAGTCGGCCAGCAGCTTGAGCAGGCCCTTGAGGCTGTGCTCCACCGTCTGGGCGCGCACCTGCTGGCGGTCGCCCTTGAAGACCAGCCGTTCGGTATAGGTCTTGTCACCCACGCGCCAGCCGAAGCAGACGGTGCCGACTGGTTTGCCCGGCACCGCGCCGCCGGGGCCGGCGATGCCGGTGGTCGATACGGCCACGTCCGAACTGCTGTTGGCAATGGCGCCTTCGGCCATGGCGCCGGCGATCTCTTCGCTGACCGCGCCGTGCTGGGCGATCAGGGCTTCGGAGATGTCCAGCAATTCATTCTTGGAAGCATTCGAATAGGTCACGAAACCGCAGTCGAACCATTCCGACGATCCGGCGATTTCGGTGATGGCGTGGGCGATGCCGCCGCCGGTGCAGGATTCGGCAGTGGCCAGGAGCAGGCCTTTGGCTTTGAGCGTCTGGCCGACGCGGGTGGCTAGGTCTAAGGTGCTGTCCATGAGTCTCATCCTCAGCTGTGCCGCGATCCCGGTATCTGCAGCGGGCCGGGTCGCGGTCGGTTGATCAACGACTTGCGGGCCCTAGCATACTCCCTTGTCAGGATTTGTTGTATCGGACAGAGGAGGATTGTTCACTTCACATCACCAATAAGTGCGCCAGAACGCAAACACCAGCAGGGTATAGAAGGCCGCCACGATGTCATCCCACATCACGCCGAAGCCGCCCTTGAAGCGGCGGTCGAACCAGGCGATCGGCGGCGGCTTGACCATGTCGAAGAAGCGGAACACCACGAAGGCGGCGAACTGCGTCTTCAGGCTGGCCGGCATGACCAGCACCAGTACCAGCCAGAAGGCGATGATCTCGTCCCAGACCATGCTGCCGTCGTCGGGCGAGTTCAGCGCCTGCCCGGTGCGCTGGCAGGCCCAGATGCCGATGATGAAGCCGGCGGCAATGATGACCAGCCAGTTGGCGGCGGTGAACACCTGCGGCCAGCGGGTGCTGAGCACGGCATAGGAGAGCCAGGCGAAGAGCGTGCCGGCGGTGCCGGGCATGATGGGCGAGAGGCCGCTGCCAAAGCCCTGGGCGATCCAGTGGGCCGGATGGGCCAGCATGAAATGCGGGGTGGGCTTGCGTTTTCTGGGGGCGGCGGGCGGCGGCGGGAAGGGCGAGGAAGCTTGGTTCATGAACGGAAATGGTCGAAGGAATCCGGCGTCTCCTGCAGGGCTTCGCCGGAGGCGTCCAGCAGGCGCAGCCCGGGGGCGGCGTCGATGCTGCCGATGCGGGTGACGGCGGTGCCGGCGGCCTGGGCGGCCTTGTAGACGGCGTCGCGCTGGCGCACCGGGGCGCTGAAGCAGAGTTCATAGTCGTCGCCGCCGGAGAGCGTGAAGCGGCGGCGCAGGTGCAGGTCGCGCTGTTGCAGCGCCGCGCCGGCGGGCAGTGCGTCCACGTCCAGCGTGGCGCCGACGTGCGAGCGCTGCAGGAGATGGCCGAGGTCGCCGGCCAGGCCGTCGGAAATGTCGATGGCGGCGTGGGCTATGCCGCGCAGGGCCAGGCCCAGCGCCACCCGCGGGGTGGGCGCATGCATGCGCGGCGCGGCCAGCGCCAATTCGTCGGCGTTGAGCGCGCATTCCTGGCGATAGGCGGCCAGGGCCAGGCGCGCATCGCCCAACGTGCCTGAGACCCAGAGGTCATCGCCGGCGCGCGCCGCATCGCGGCGCAGTGACTGTTGCGGGGGGACTTCGCCGAAGACGGTGATGCTGATGGTCAGCGGCCCCTTGGTGGTGTCGCCGCCGATCAGTTCGCAGCCATGCGCATCGGCCAGCGCCAGCATGCCGCGCGAAAAGGGTTCCAGCCAGTCGGCCCGGGCTTCCGGCAGCGCCAGCGCCAGCGTGAAGGCGATCGGCTGCGCGCCCATGGCGGCCAGGTCCGAGAGATTGACGGCCAGGCACTTGTGGCCCAGCGTGAAAGGATCGGCATCGGGGAAGAAATGGCGACCGCAGACCAGCATGTCGCTGGAGATGGCCAATTGCATCCCCGGCGCCGGCGTCATCAGCGCGCAGTCGTCCCCCACGCCAAGCGCAGTGCGGCTGTCGGGAGCGGTCGGTCGGCTGAAATAGCGCGCGATGAGTTCGAATTCGGAAAGCATGCGGGGATTGTAACCAATCCGTCATGGCTTCTGGAGCACAATATCGCGCATCTGCGCCGATGTTGCGCTGCGCACAGGCTTGGTTGCGCTGCATCAGCGCGCTAGGGGTTTTCCCCAATACCGCCGCTGGAGAGGGACTGGCAGCCTGTGGGATGGGAAATGAAGCTGCGCGCAATTGCGCGTATCACACGACAACCGGACGTCATCTGGCCCTTGAAAGCGCATGTTCGCGAACATCATGGGCTTCGCCTGACAGGCCGCAAAGCCAGTCCCGAAAAGGCTTTGCGCGGGGCAGCATGAGTCCGTCGGCCTATGATTGGGGGCCGACCTCTGCTAGAATCATTCCTCTTCGCAAGTCAACTAGAGAATACAGAGTATGGATTCGATGATCAGTAAGAAAGAAGAAGTGCGTCAGCAACTTCGTCAGGCAGCGCTGGACTACCATGAGTTTCCGACCCCGGGCAAGATCGCTGTCACGCCCACCAAGCTGCTGACCAACCAGCGTGATCTCTCCCTCGCGTATTCTCCCGGCGTGGCCGCGGCCTGCGAAGAAATCGTGGCCGACCCGCTCAACGCCTTCCGCTACACCGCCCGTGGCAACCTGGTGGCCGTGATCACCAACGGCACCGCCGTGCTGGGACTGGGCAACATCGGTGCGCTGGCTTCTAAGCCGGTCATGGAAGGCAAGGGCGTGCTGTTCAAGAAGTTCGCTGGCATCGACGTCTTCGACATTGAAATCAATGAAACCGACCCGGACAAGCTGATCGACGTCATCGCGGCCCTGGAGCCGACCTTCGGCGGCATCAACCTGGAAGACATCAAGGCGCCGGAATGCTTCTACATCGAGCGCAAGCTGCGCGAGAAGATGAAGATCCCGGTCTTCCACGATGACCAGCACGGCACCGCCATCATCGTCGGCGCGGCCATCCTCAACGGCCTGAAGGTCGTGGGCAAGGACATCAAGAACGTCAAGCTGGTGGTCTCCGGCGCCGGCGCGGCTGCGCTCGCCTGCCTGGACCTGATCGTCGACCTGGGCTTCCCCATCGAGAACATCTACGTCACCGACCTGGCCGGCGTGGTCTACAAGGGCCGCAAGGAACTGATGGACCCGGACAAGGAACGTTTCGCCCGCGAAACCGAGGCCCGCACCCTGGCCGAGGTGATTCCGGACGCCGACATCTTCCTGGGCCTGTCCGCCGCCGGCGTGTTGAAGCCCGAGATGGTCAAGCAGATGGCGGCGCGTCCGCTGGTGCTGGCGCTGGCCAACCCGACCCCGGAAATCCTGCCGGAAGAGGTCAAGGCCGTGCGTGACGACGCCATCATCGCCACCGGCCGTTCGGATTATCCGAACCAGGTCAACAATGTGCTGTGCTTCCCGTACATCTTCCGTGGTGCGCTCGACTCGGGCGCCACCACCATCACCCGCGAGATGGAAATCGCCACGGTGCATGCTATCGCCGAGCTGGCCCAGGCTGAGCAGTCCGATATCGTGGCTTCGACCTATGGCATTTCCAACCTGTCCTTCGGCCCGGAATACATCATTCCCAAGCCCTTCGACCCGCGCCTGATGATCAAGATCGCGCCGGCCGTGGCGCGTGCTGCCGAAAGCTCGGGTGTGGCCGCTCGTCCCATCCAGGACATGGACGCCTACATCGAGAAGCTGGAGCAGTTCGTCTACCACAGCGGTACCTTCATGCGCCCGATCTTCCAGGTCGCCAAGAAGGCCGCCGAGGCCAAGAAGCGCATCGTCTACGCCGAGGGTGAAGAAGAGCGCGTGCTGCGTGCGGTGCAGGTGATCGTCGATGAAAACCTGGCCAAGCCCATCCTGGTGGGCCGTCCGGAAGTGCTGGAACAGCGCATCCAGAAGTTCGGCCTGCGCCTGCGCGCCGGCACCGACTTCGAGGTCATCAACCCCAACTTCGACAACCGCTACCGCGACTACTGGCAGACCTTCCTGGAGATGTCGCGCCGCAAGGGCGTCACCGAGCAGTACGCCAAGCTGGAAATGCGCCGCCGCCATACCCTGATCGGCTCCATGGCCATCCACAAGGGTGACGCCGACGGCATGATCTGCGGCACCTACGGCACCACCCAGCTGCACCTGCACTACATCGACCAGGTGCTGGGCAAGCGCGAAGGCGTCAATGTCTATGCGGCGATGAACGCGGTGATCCTGCCCAATCGCCAGTTGGTGATGGTGGACACCCACGTCAACGAGAACCCCAACGCCCGCGAGCTGGCCGAGATCACCATGCTGGCCGCTGAAGAAATGCGGCGCTTCGGCCTGCATCCGCGCGCCGCGCTGCTGTCGCACTCGAACTTCGGTTCCAGCAACAGCGAATCGGCCCGCAAGATGCGCGACGCCCTGGCCATCCTGCGCGAAATCGCGCCGGAGCTGGAAGTGGACGGCGAAATGCACGGCGACACCGCGCTGGATTCCAAGCTGTTGAATGCAGTGATTCCGGATTCGCCGTTGAAGGGCGACGCCAACCTGCTGGTCATGCCCAACATCGATGCCGCCAACATCGCCTACAACCTGCTCAAGACGGCGTCGGGCAATGGCGTGGCGATTGGCCCCATCCTGCTGGGTTGCGCCAAGCCGGTGCATATCCTGACCCCGTCGGCCACCGTGCGCCGCATCATCAACATGACCGCCTTGTGCGTCATGGATGCGCTGTCGGAGCGTTGATCGCAGGCTAGGTTGATAGGTTGATGAGTTGCAGGCTCGGCCTGCTTCCCTTCAGACCATGAAAGCGGCGCATGTCGAAAGGCATGCGCCGCTTTTTCATGGGCGCAGCGGTTGGGGAATGGATGGATTCCCGGACAGTCGGCAAGGCAGGATTCCGGGAATCCGCATTGCTCGCATTCGGCCCAAGCGCTGGGTCCTGGATATTTCCTGTTGAATCAATGACTTGGCGTTCTGTCGTGCGTCACCTTGTGCTGGCACGAAGCCTGCAATAAGCGAACAAAACAAAAGCAAGCACGGAGACAGACCCCCTGATGCGGGCCAGCATCGTTGCTACATGGACAGCTTCATGTCGCGTCTCCGCCTGCCTTGTTCCTACCCAAGAAAAGCAAGACGACCCGCTGCCCCATCCACTGCGGACGAGGTGCGGCCCACACAGGAGATTTCCATGAGCGACACCACGCAAGCGAGCACCCCCTTGAGCGCGGCCGAATACCGCAAGCGCATCTTCGCCATCCTTGGCGCTTCGTCAGGCAACCTGGTCGAATGGTTCGACTTCTATGTCTATTCCTTCTGCGCGATCTACTTCGCGCCGGCCTTCTTTCCCAAGGGCGACGCGACCAGCCAGTTGTTGAATACCGCTGGCGTGTTCGCTGCTGGTTTCCTGATGCGTCCTATCGGCGGCTGGCTGTTTGGCCGCATCGCCGACAAGCATGGCCGCAAGACCTCCATGCTGATCTCGGTGCTGATGATGTGCGGCGGTTCCCTGGCCGTGGCCGTCATGCCGACCTACGCCACCATCGGCGCCTGGGCGCCGGCGCTGCTGTTGCTGGCGCGCCTGTTCCAGGGCCTGTCGGTGGGCGGTGAATATGGCACCTCGGCGACCTACATGAGCGAAGTGGCGCCCAATGGCCGTCGTGGCTTCTTCGCCTCCTTCCAGTATGTGACCCTGATCGGCGGCCAACTGCTGGCGGTGCTGGTGCTGTTCGGCATGCAGCAGTGGCTGACCAAGGCCGAGCTGATGGCCTGGGGCTGGCGCGTACCCTTCGTCCTGGGGGCGGTCGGTGCACTGGTGGCCATGTATCTGCGTAGCTCGCTGGCCGAGACCTCTTCGGCAGGCGCGCGCAAGAAGAAGGACGCCGGCACGCTCAAGGGCTTGCTGCAGCACAAGCGCGCCTTCCTGAACGTGGTGGGCTTCACCGCCGGTGGTTCGCTGATGTTCTACACCTTCACCACCTACATGCAGAAGTATCTGGTCAACACCGCCGGCATGGACCCGAAAGTGGCCAACGGCGTCATGACCGGCGCGCTGTTCGTCTACATGATCCTGCAGCCTATCTTCGGCGCCATTTCCGACAAGATCGGCCGCCGCAATTCCATGCTCTGCTTCGCTTTCTTCGGCATGGTCGGCACCTTCCCCATCCTGCATTTCCTCAAGGATGTCAGCAGCCCCGGCGTGGCCATGGCGCTGGCCATCCTGGCCCTGACCATCGTCAGCTTCTACACCTCCATCAGCGGCCTGATCAAGGCCGAGATGTTCCCGCCGGAAGTGCGGGCCCTGGGCGTGGGGCTGTCGTATGCGGTCGGCAACGCCATCTTCGGCGGCTCGGCCGAGTTCGTGGCGCTGTCGCTGAAGTCGGCGGGCGTGGAATCTGCCTTCTATTGGTACGTGAGTGCGCTGTGCCTGGTGGCCCTGATTATCAGCCTGCGCATGCCTGATCCGCAACGCGACGGCCACCTCAAGGGCGATGTCGCCATGAACCCGGACGAGCATCAGGGCGAGGCCGATGCCGCTGCCGGCAAGCTGCACAAGCCGGCTTGACCGGTCGGGGCAAGCGCCGCTGCGTCCGATGGCGCAGGGCGCGTTATCATGACGCCTTCAACGCGGCGCCCTGCGGGGCGCCGCGCTGCTTTCGACCTTTCTCTTCATGCGCGCCCGACGAAACCTGCTCATCCTGACCTTGTTCCTGGTCGCCACCCTGCTGGTGTGCGGGACCACCTATCGTCTGGCGCTGCGCAAGGCCGAGGTGGACCAGAAGACCCAGGGCGCGGCGCAATTGCAGATCGCTGCCCTGGACCTGGAGTCCATCTTGCAGAAATACGAGGCCTTGCCCTTCGCCCTGGGTTTCCAGGCCGATGTGCGGCAGGTCTTGCAGCATCCGGACGATGCGCTGGCGGTAGATCGTCTCAATCGCGCCTTCAAGACCATCCAGCAGCAATCGCAGGCAGTCAGCATCTTCATGCTCGACCGGCGCGGGCTGACCCTGGCTTCCAGCAACTGGGACGATGAATTCAGCTTCGTGGGCCGCGACTTCGGTTTCCGCCCTTATTTCAGCGAGGCCGTGCAGGGGCGGGCAGGGCGCTTCTATGGCATCGGCAATATCTCCAGCGAGCCGGGCTATTTCATCGCCCAGCCCATCTATCGCCGCCAGGACCAGGCCGAAGGCGACCTGCCCATCGGCGTCATGGTGGTGAAGGTGGACCTGGCCGAGTTCGAGCACACCTGGCGCAGCAGCGCCGATCCGATCACCCTCACCGATGCCGGCGGCGTGGTGTTCCTGAGCAACCGGCCCGAGTGGAAATACCACAGCCTGCAGGCCCTGAGCCCGCCTATGCAGCAGGCGCTGGCTGGCACGCACCAGTATGCCGACCTGCCCATCACGCCGGTGTCGGCGCTGCCGCCGGCCTTGCAGAGCGGCTTTGGCAGCCATGTCTCGCGCCCGGTGGGGCGGCTGGGGTGGCAGTTGATGCTATTCCCCTCGCAGGCGCGCATGCAGCGTACGGCCATGCTCTGGGCCATGGCCTGTGCGCTGTTGATGGTGGCGCTGGCCATTTCCTTGCTGGCCTGGTACCAGCATCGCCGCCGTCTGGAAGAGAGGATGGCTTCCCGCGATGCCTTGCGCCGCGCCGCCGCCGAGCTGGAGCAGCGCATTGCCGAGCGCACCGGCCAGCTGACGGCAGCGAACCAGGCGCTGGAAGCCCGCTACGAGAAACTGCAGCAGACCGAGACGCTGTTGCGCAGCACCCAGAATGAACTGGTGCAGGCCGGCAAGCTGGCCATGCTGGGGCAGATGGCTGCTGGCGTCACGCATGAGCTGAACCAGCCATTGACGGCCATTCGCGCCTTTGCCGACAATGCGGTGAAATTCCTGGCGCGCGGGCAAAGCGCCCAGGCCGTTGAGAACCTGGAATACATCAGCAGCGCCAGCGCCACCATGGGCAAGATCATCGCCCAGTTGAAGGGATTTGCGCGCAAGAGCGGCGAGGCCGTGGCCTGTGTCGATCTCAGCCAGGCCATCGAGGCGTCCAGCCTGCTGCTGGCCAGCGAATGCCAGAAGCTGGGTGCGACGATCAGCATCGACATCCGCGCCGCCGCCTGCGTGACCGGCGACGTGGTCCGCACGGAGCAAGTGCTCATCAATCTGCTGCGCAATGCGCTGGATGCGGTGGAAGAGGCCGAGCACAAACGCATTGCGGTAGTGCTGGAGGTCGAGGGCGGGCATGCGCTGGTGCGCATCCGCGACTCGGGCGGCGGCATCGCTGACGAGGTCGCGCCGCATCTGTTCGAGCCCTTCTTTACCACCAAGTCCTCCAGCAAGGGGCTGGGTCTGGGATTGGCCATTTCATCGTCCATCGTGCAGGCGATGAATGGACAGTTGAGCGCCCATAATCATGAAGAGGGCGGCGCCGAGTTCGTGGTGCGGCTGCCGCTGTTGTCGCTGTTGAAGATGGAGACCTGATGGACAAGCCAGGCGGCGCAGCCAGCGCCTTATTGATCGAGGACGAACAGGCCGTGCGCCGTGCCACTGCGCAGGCACTGGAGCTGGGCGGCTTTGCCGTGACCGCCTGCGGCAGTGCCGAAGAGGCGCTGCCGCTGATCACGCGCGACTTCGCCGGTGTGGTGGTGAGCGATGTCCGCCTGCCGGCTTTGTCCGGACTGGATGTGCTGGCGCGGGTGGTGGCCATCGACAGCGACCTGCCGGTGATCGTGGTGACCGGACACGGCGACGTGGGCATGGCGGTCGAGGCCATGCGCGCTGGCGCCTATGACTTCGTCGAGAAGCCCTTCAGCTCCGATACCTTGCTGGAAATCGCCCTGCGCGCCCAGGAAAAGCGCAACCTGGTGCTGGAAAACCGCCGCCTGCGCGAAGCCTGGGCGCACGATCCGGAATTGCCGCCGCTGGTGGGGCAATCGCCTGCCATCGAGCGTGTGCGCACCCTCATCCGCAGCCTCGGGCCGGCCGATGTGGATGTGCTCATCAATGGCCAGACCGGCACTGGCAAGGAAGTGGTGGCGCGCCAGCTGCATGCCGCCAGTGGCCGCAAGGGGCCGTTCGTGGCGCTCAATTGCGGGGCCTTGCCGGAGACCGTGTTCGAGAGCGAGATCTTTGGCCACGAGCCCGGCGCATTTACTGGTGCGCAGAAGCGCCGCATCGGCAAGCTGGAATATGCCAACGGCGGCACCTTGTTCCTGGATGAAATCGAGAGCATGCCGCTGGCGCTACAGGTCAAGCTCTTGCGGGTATTGCAGGAGCGCCGGCTGGAGCGCCTGGGCGGCAATGAGTCGGTGGCCATCGATTGCCGCGTGGTGGCCGCCAGCAAGGCCGATCTGCTCAAGCTGGCCGCCGAAGGCCAGTTCCGCGAAGACCTGTATTACCGCATCGGCGTGGTGGCGATCGACTTGCCCGCGCTGAACCAGCGCCGTGAAGATATCGCGTTGTTGCTGGCCCATTTCTGCCAGGCGGCTGCGGTGCGCTATCGACGCGAACTGCCCGCCTGGAGCGCCGCCCAGATGCAGCAATGGCAGCAGCGCGACTGGCCCGGCAATGTGCGCGAACTGCGCAATTTCGCCGACCGCTGGGTGCTGGGGGTGGAGCAAATGGCGGGTAGCGCGGTCTGGTCGGCCACGCCTGTCCTGTCGAGCTTGCCCGAGCAGGTCGAGCAGTTCGAGGCCGGGCTGATCGCCGCTGCGCTCAAGGAGAGCGAGGGCAGTGTGGCCGTGGCTGCCGAACGACTGGGCATTCCGAAAAAGACGCTCTACGACAAGATCCGCAAATACCAGTTGGCTGGCAACTGACCCTTTCCGGACGGCCGGGCAGTCTATGCCAGATCCATGACCAAGCGCCGCTGCGATCATCTCGCAGCGGCGCTTTGGGTTTGCAGCGGCTTTGGGCCGGGCGTGCTCAGTCCTTCTGGTATTGCGGCGAACGCGGCCCATGCAGCAGGCCGTTGGGATTGCCAGCGCGCAGCAGGCGATGGCTGGCGATGCCGGCCATCTTGTAGCTGGCGTCGCTGGTGGTGTTGACGATCTGGTTGATCACCGCCGAGACCAGCATGCCGATGAGGCCGTTGGAGTTATGCTGTTGCTGTTCCAGGCTGGACGCACGCGCCGAACCTTCCCACAACAGCTTGCCCGAGCGCAGATCGACCAGCCTGGCCTCGGCGGCCACCAGCGTTTCACTCTGCACCACCTGGTAGGAGGTGCCATAGCGGATGATCTTGATGTACAGCGCCGCGTCGGCGCCGAAGATCTCGCGTAGCTTGGGGGCGGGCAGTTCATGGATCTCGTCGGGATTGCTCAGTCCGTTCTGCCGGAAGGTCGCCGCTGCCAGCGAGACCGGGATCACGTAGTAGCCGGATTCCGCCAGCGGCTCGGTGGCCTGCGCCAGCACGCCATAGGGGGCGATCACTTCGGCAGACGTGTTCACCGGCGGCAGCACCAGGATGGAGGCCGGACGAGCCGCCTTGAACTCGGCATAGTCGTAGGGTTTCTGCGGCTGGGTGGCGCAGCCGGTGGCCAGCAGCACCAGCACAGCGGCGGCCAGCGCCTTGCATTTTCCGGCGATCATTTGGTCGCTCCCTTCCTGTAGTTGTTCATCAGGAAATCCATGTAGGCCGTCGATTCCGGAAACAGCGCCTTCTCGGTCTGCAAGGCCTGGATCAGCTGGTCATCCTTGCCGGCGGCGGCGTACAGCATGCCCAGATGGGCGTGATAGCCGGGCGGAACGGCCTCGTCGCGGGCGCGCATCTTCTGCAGGTTTTCTTCCAGCGCGGCGATCTCGGCTTCATGGCCGTTGCCTTCGTTCTTGAAGTGGCTGTACAACTGGTCCTGGTAGTTGCCCCAGCCGTAGAGGGTCTTCGGCTTCTGGCTGGCGCAACCGGAGAGGGTCAGCACCAGGCCGAGGGCGAACCCGGCAGCGAGCTTCTTGTTCATCATGGTCAGTCTCTTGCGTGCGTGGATGGGTGGGGTCAGGGCTTCCATGCGCCGGAATCGATGCCGGTCACCAGGTTCTGGACGGCTTCGCGAATGGCCAGGTCGAGCACCTTGCCATTGAGCGTGGAGTCATAGCTGGCGGTGCCGCCGAAGCCGATGATCTCGCGGTTGTCCAGGCTGTACTCACCCGCACCCTGGGCCGAATAGACCACTTGTGAGGTGTTCACGTCCACGATGTTCAGGCTGACCTTGGCGTAGGCCACCTGCGACTTGCCGCGACCGAGGATGCCGAAGAGCTGGCGGTCGCCCGTTTCCTTGCGGCCGAACTCGCTGACGTCGCCGGTGACCACGTAGTTGGCACCCTTGATGGCCTGCGTCTGCTGGTTCAGCTTGGCTTCCTGGGCCAGTTCGCCCATGTTGTCGCGGTCCATCACCGAGAAGCGGTTGCTTTGCTGCAGATGGGTGATCAGCACGGTCTTGGCCTGGTTGCCAAGGCGGTCGACGCCATCGGAGAAGATGCCGCGCAGGTAGCTGGAACGGTTTTCGAACTTGCCCACGGCGATCGGGCTGCGCGCCCCCTGGTAAGCCTGGCCGGCGCTGGCGACCTTGACCACTGCGACGCTGCGCGAGCCCTCCGAGGCGCATCCCGCGAGCGCCGAGACCATGACCACTGCCGCCACGGTCGTGACATACCTGCTGATTATCAATTTGTTCCCCCGATGTGGTGATTAAGCTGTCCGCCGCACGGCGCACAGACTGATGCGGCACCTGTGTGCATGGCACCCACGGGCGCATCGAGCGGGCAAGACTATCAAAGGGAAATGTGGGCGGTCTCTAGAAGAAATTCGATATTTGTGTATAAAGCAGACCGGCGGACCGTGCCGCGGCAGCCTTCTCCTTGCTGTAAAGACGGGCGGTGCCGGCTTCGCCTAAATCCGCGTCATAATGTCGCTTTTAAGAACGAAGGCAACGCCAACCATGCGCGACATCATCAACGGTTTCCTGCGCTTCCAGCAAGAAGTCTTCCCGAGCCGCAAGGAATTGTTCAAGACCCTGGCCACCGGGCAGACCCCCAAGGCGCTGTTCATTTCCTGTTCCGACAGCCGCATGGTGCCGGAGCTGGTGACCCAGCGCGAGCCGGGCGACCTGTTCGTCATCCGCAACGCCGGCAACATCGTGCCTTCCTTCGGACCGGAGCCGGGCGGGGTGAGTGCAACGGTGGAATATGCGGTGGCCCAGTTGAAGGTGTCCGATATCGTCATCTGCGGCCATTCCGACTGCGGCGCGATGACTGCCGTGGCCACCTGCGCCTGCCTGGACCACATGCCGGCCGTGCGCAACTGGCTGCACCACACCGATGCGGCGCGCATGATCAACGAGTCGCGCCCGCATGCCACCGAAAAGGACCGCATCGACGGCATGGTGCGCGAGAACGTGATTGCCCAGCTCAACAACATCCGCACCCATCCGTCGGTAGCCGTGGCGCTGGCGCAGGGACGGCTGGCCTTGCATGGCTGGGTCTATGACATCGAATCCGGCTCCATCCTGGCCCTGGATGCGGCCAGCAACCGTTTCGTGCCACTGGCCCAGCACCCGGCGGCCAGCAGCGAGGACTGAGCGGCCCGATGTCGGGCTGCGGCCTCAGCCATTGAGCATCTTCATGCTGGCGTCGGTATAGCGTTCCCCGGCCGCCGCCCCGCGCGGGAAGATCGCATCCAGCGCCTGCAGGTCCTCGGGCGCCAGCCGCACGCCAACAGCGCCGGTATTGTCTTCCAGATAGCGGCGGCGCTTGGTGCCGGGGATGGGGACGATGTGTGGATCCTGCGCCATCACCCAGGCCAGGGCCAACTGGCTGGGCGTGCAGCCATGTTGCCCGGCCATTTCCTTCACTTTTTCCGCCAGTTGCAGGTTGCGCGCGAAGTTCTCGCCCTGGAAGCGTGGATTGCTGCGGCGGAAGTCATCCTCGGCCAGGTCCTCGAAGCGCTGGATGGCGCCGGTCAGGAAGCCGCGTCCCAGCGGGCTGTAGGCCACGAAGCCGATGCCCAGCGTGCGGCAGGCCGCCAGCACGTCGGCCTCCGGGTCGCGTGTCCACAGGGAATATTCACTTTGCAAGGCCGTCACCGGATGCACCCGGTGCGCCCGCTCCAGCGTCGCAGCCGAGGCTTCGGACAGACCGATGTAGCGGATCTTGCCCGCCTGCACCAGGTCGGCCAGCACGCCCATGGTGACTTCGATGGGCGTGGCCGGATCGATGCGGTGCTGGTAGTAGAGGTCGATGGTCTCCACGCCCAGGCGCTTGAGGCTGCCTTCCACGGCCTGGCGGATGTAGGCCGGGCTGCCATCCACACCGCGTGCGCCGGGATCGGAGGGATCGCGCCGGATGCCGAACTTGGTGGCGATGAAGAACTTGTCGCGGCGGCCCTTGATGGCGCGGCCCAGCAGTTCTTCATTGGTGTAGGGGCCGTACATGTCGGCCGTATCGAGCAGGTTGATGCCCAGTTCGAGGGCGCGGTCGATGGTGGCCAGGGATTCGGCGTCGTCGCGCTGGGCGTAGAAGTCGCTCATGCCCATGCAGCCCAGGCCGATGGCCGAGACCAGCGGGCCATTGCTGCCCAGGCGGCGGGTGCCGACGGGGGAGTGTGCTTGCAGGTGCGAGGTGAGGGGTTCGCTCATGATGCCATCCTTTCAGGTTGAGAAGTGCTGGCTGCAGTGTCGCGGCCTGCCGCGCCGGCCTGCTGCTCCAGCTCTTCATAGAGGACCAGCTTGTGCTGCAATACCGCCAGGTTGTCCTGCAGCTCGGCCAGGGTGTGTTGTACGCAAAGCGTATGCGCCTGCAGCAAGGCCTTGCGCTGGCTGACGCTTTCCATGGTATTGCCGGCCCGGCGCAGCTCGGCATAGCGCAGCATGGCGCGCACCGGCAGGCCGGTGGCCTTGAGCTTCTTCAGGAAGGCGATCCAGTCCAGGTCTTCCTGGGTGTAGCGGCGATGGTGGTTGTCGCGCCGCTCCACCGGATCGAGCAGGCCGATGCGTTCGTAATAACGCAGGGTATGCACCGACAGGCCGGTAGCCTGGGCCGCCTGGGCAATGGTCAGGGAAGTCGTCATGGCAAGCAGTCTAGAAGTTGGAGTGCGCTCGAAGTCAAGCGCCCACTGCCATTATCGGCATCTCGGTCCGAGTGCGCTGGCGGCGGCGAGTTCATTGCCGCGCTGCAAGTGGGCGCGGGCGCTGCCAGCCAGTACAATGCGCTGCATTCATTTTTGCCCCGGAGACTTCGCGCATGCACATCGACGCCGCTACCCAACTTCTGCTCGACGCCCGCCACAGCGGCCTGGCCCTGGACTGGCGCCGGTTGGCCGTGGGCGATGTCGAGACGGCCTATGCCGTGCAGGATGCGCAATTGCTGCGCCTGGGGCCGATCGGCGGATGGAAGGTCGGCAGCAAGGGCGATGGCGGCACGCCCGGCTGCGCGCCCTTGCCGCTCTCGGGCGTACTGCCTTCCGGGACCACGCTGGCCGGGCCGCAATGGCGCATGCGCGGGCTGGAAGTGGAATTGGCCTTGCGGGTGGGGCGCGACTACGATCCGGGCGAGCAACTGCCCGACGAGGCAGAGCTGCGCACGGTCTTCGATGCCATCCTGCCCGCCATCGAGGTGGTGGAGACCCGCCTGGGGCATCCTCCCTGTACCAATCCCTGGGCTGGCATGGCCGACCTGCAAAGCCATGGCGCACTGGTGACCGGCGCGCCGCAAGCACTGCCAGACGTACTGTCGCTGCGCCAGATCGAGGCCAGTCTGAGCATCGATGGCCAGCCGGTCGCCCATACCACCGGCGGCAATCCCGCTGACCTGTGGCCGCTGCTGGGCTGGCTGGCGCTGCATTGCGCCCGCCGTGGCCAGCCCTGGCGGGCCGGGCAGATCATCACCACGGGGTCTTGCACCGGCCTGCAGATGGCGCGCGGCGGGCGGCGGGTGGAGGCCGCACTGCACGACATCGGCGCGGTGTGGCTGGACTTTGCCGGCTGAGCGCCTTCTTCCGACCTAGCTCATCAACTGGCCGATCAGTCGGCCTACTTCGGCATGCACGGCGTCGCGCCCTGCATCGGTGGCTGCATTTTCCGTGAGATAGACCGCAAAGAGTAGCGGTGCGCCCTGCGTCGTCCACACCACGCCGATGTCATTGGCCGTACCCAGGCGTCCGGTGCCGGTCTTGTCGCCCACTTTCCAGCTGGCGGGCAGGCCGGCGCGCACGCGCTTGTCGCCGGTCTGGTTGGCGATCAGCCATTGCGTGAGCTGCTGGCGCGAGGCCGGTGTGAGCGCATTGCCCAGCACCAGCTGGCGCAGGTCGGCGGTCATGGCCGCCGGGGTGGTGGTGTCGCGCGGATCGTCGGGGACGGCTTCGTTGAGGGTCGGTTCATTGCGATCCAGCCGGGTCAGTTCGTCACCCAGCGTGCGCACGAAGCGGGTCAGTCCCGCCGGTCCGCCCATGCTCGCCAGCATCAGGTTGGCGGCGGTATTGTCGGAGAGGGTCATGGCCGCTTCGCACAGTTGCGCCATCGACAGGCCCGCGCCGCCGGTGTGCTTGCCGGTGGTGGGGGAGTAGGGCACCAGGTCTTGCTTTTGATAGACGACGCGGCGCGTCAGCTGCTCCTGGCCTTGATCCACCCGGCGCAACACTGCAGCGGCCGCCAGGAACTTGAAGGTGCTGCACATGGGGAAGCGCTCGTCGGCGCGATAGCCCCAATGACGACCGCTGGCCGTGTCC
Organism: Herbaspirillum camelliae; assembly: GCF_001929405.1. NCBI lineage: Bacteria > Pseudomonadati > Pseudomonadota > Betaproteobacteria > Burkholderiales > Oxalobacteraceae > Herbaspirillum > Herbaspirillum camelliae. The sequence continues at coordinate 5,422,896 of NZ_KV880769.1, read as the reverse complement.
AGCAGCGACACGCCCAGGCGACCGGCGATATCGGCTTCCAGCCGCGACAAGCGCGCTGTGAGCGCGTCGGAGTCCTCAGTTTTAATTGTGCTTTTGGCGTCAGCGGCCCAGCTGCGGCTGATCAGGCCAGCGCCAGCGAGCGCTGCAAGAGAAAGGAAATGGCGTCTTCCGGACATGAATTCTCCTCGATGAATGATGGCGATAGGGCCGCATCATAGGCAGTGGCGGCAAGTCTCACAATTCATGATAATTGGGTGCAGACCAAAGAAAAACTGATGTCTGGAGTCGCCATGTACCTCCCCCTGAATGCCTTGCGCGCCTTTGAAGTCTCGGCCCGCCATCTCTCCTTCACTCGCGCCGCCGAGGAACTGAGCGTGACCCAGACGGCCGTGAGCATGCAGGTCAAGAACCTGGAGCAGCGCCTGGGCGTGGCCCTGTTCCGGCGTCTGCCGCGCGGATTGGCCCTGACTGATGAGGGGCTGGCGCTGCTGCCGGTGGTGGCGCAATCCTTTGGCCGCATTGCCGATATGCTGGCCCAGTTCGAAGATGGCCGGCGGCGCGAGGTGCTCACCGTCGGCGTGGTCGGCACCTTCGCCGTGGGGTGGCTGATGCCGCGGCTGCGCCAGTTCCAGCAACAGCATCCCTTTGTCGACCTGCGCCTGCTGACCAACAACAATCGCGTCGACCTGGCCGGTGAGGGACTCGATTACGCGATCCGTTTTGGCGATGGTGCATGGCATGGCACACAGGCTGAACGTCTGTTCGAAGCGCCGCTGGCGCCCATGTGTGCGCCCGCCATCGCGGCGCGCCTGCGCTCGCCGGCCGACCTGGGCGCGGAGACGCTGCTGCGCTCCTATTGCAGCGATGAATGGGGGCGCTGGTTCGCGGCGGCGGGTGCAGCTTGTCCGCCCTTGCGCGGCTTCGTGTTCGACTCCTCGCTGGCCCTGGCCGAAGCGGCTGCCCAGGAGGCCGGTGTGGCGTTGCTGCCGGTGCTGATGTTCGAGCGCGAACTGCAACAGGGCCGATTGGTCTGCCCTTTCGGACAGCGCATCGTGCTGGGCGCTTATTGGCTCACGAGCTTGAAGTCGCGCCCGCAGACCGCTGCCATGGCGGCTTTCCGGCAGTGGCTGCAGTTCCACGCAGGGACCATGTAGGTCAATTGGAAGCGATGGTTACACGCAACACCTGCACCTTTGTCCGGAATTTCCCGATAGACGTCAGCTCTGCATGCACATAGAATAAATGATATAAACAATTTATACGGTTCGTGCCGGCCGTATGAGTGTAGACCATGGGCTCACCGGCACTGGCAGACAGGCTTGTCGTGCTGCCATCAGAAAACAGTGAAAGGGGGTAAGTCATGAACTACTTCGCAAAACTCTATCGCAAGCTGGTCGATTTTCTCAACGACTCCAGCGAACTCGACACCGGCTCGCACCGCGGTGCGCCGCATTGCTGCAGCCTCTATTCGGGCTTGTCGACCATGTCGCAGGAAGAGCAGCGTCGATGAATCGCTGAATCGACGATTCAGTCATCCAGCCTCATCTGCCAACCCGGGCCGCATCAGCGCCCCGGGTTTTTCATTTTCGTCAGGATCGGTCAGTTTGCTCAGCGTGCGCCGAGGATGTGGGCAATGCGTTCGTCGTTGGCCGGATGGCTGGACAGGTAGGGCGAGACCGGGCCGTCCTTGCCGGCGCTTTCCAGCTTCTCGAAGACCAGCGCCAGCTTCTGGCGCGGCAGGCCATTGGCCTTGAACATGGCGATGGCGTAGTCGTCCGCCTCGCGCTCGATATCGCGCGAGTACTTCAGATCCAGCAATACCGTCGGGATGTTGGCCAGTACCGCCGAAACATCACCGAAGAGCACCGTGGCGGTGGCCGCAATGGCTGAACTCTGGATCAGCCGCCGCATCAGGTGGCGTCGATGCACATGGCCCAGCTCGTGGGCCAGCACGCCCATGAGGGCGTCATCATCGTCCAGCAGCCGCACGATCTCGTCGGTCACCACGATCTGCCCAGAGGGCAGGGCGAAGGCATTGGGTCCGATACGGCTCTTACGGAACACGATCTGGTAATCCGGCGCATCCGGCAGCGGCGCCGTCAAGGCCTGGAAGCGCGCCGTGATGGCCTGGGTGCGCCGCGCATCGAGCTGGCTGGGGGCCAGCACGTGCTGGTCGAGGAATTCCAGCGTGCCCTGGCCGATCTGGCGATCCACTGCCACTGGCAGCATGGCGGCGATGCCTTGTGCAGCCAGCGGCAACAGGTAGACGTAGCTCAGCACCACCACCGCGACCAGGATGGCGCAGGCCGCCAGCGCATGACGCCAGCTTTGCTGCAGGCGTACCACCAGGGAATCCTGGTGGCCGGTTTCCTGCAGCAACTCACCGAAGGCCGCGCCGTCGATGATCTCGAGATAGGCCCCATCAGGAAAGCTGACCTTGCGTGCAGCGCGGGCGAAACGTTCAGAGACCCGCAACTGCCCGATCGGGCAATCCCGTTCGATCTCTCCGCGCACCTGCGCCACGCCCGCGACGACCTCCAGGGTCACTTGGTGCCGTCGGGAGGTCCTGCCGTCGTAATAGGAGGCGAGCACTGACATGGGCTTACATCGAGAGGTCGAAGTCGAGCAGGTCGCCCAGGCCTTCGCCGGTGGCCGAGCCATGCGCTTCGCTGGACGCCACGAAGTCATCCAGGCTGCTGGCCGGCAGCAGTGTGAGCGACTCGATGCGATAGCGCATCATGCGGATCTGTGCATAGGGCGTGAACAGGCCCAGCGTGAAGACCACACCCAGCACGTTGGTGAAGACGATGAAGGCGGTACGGCCCCAGCGCATATTGCTCTGGAAGCGGTGCTCACCCAGGCGGGTATTGTTCCAGACCAGGTTCTGCAGCAGCGTCATCCATAGCGGCATGGCCAGGAAGGTCCACGCATACAGCGCCAGCACCATCAGCACCAGGCTCAACACTGCGGTTGCACCTACCTGGACCATCTGGATCAGGGTGATGCCGCCGAAGCCGAGGAAGATCACGATGATGCCGCCCAGCCACAGTCCCAGTCCGATCAGGAAGGTCTTGTAGAACGCCCCTACCGAACCGTGGAAGGAGAAGTGGGTCGCGCCGAAGCGCGCCTCACTGTGCTGGTAGCGCTTGAAGCGCTGGTAGGCCAACGGCGCCAGCAGTCCCAGGGAGATGCTGGCCAGCATGGGCCACATCAGGAAGTTGCGGGCCGCCCCGCCCAGGCTGCCGCGAAAGCCGAAGCGGATGCCGCGATAGCTGGTGTTGTAGAGCTTGAATTGCAGGCTGCGCCAGAGCAGCCATGGTCCGGCCAGCACCAGCAGCAGTGCGGCTGCCAGGCCCAGCAGCGGCCCGCCTGCGCCGGCCAGGTTGTAGACTGCCAGCAGCACCACCGCAATGATGCGCCCCTTGAGGATGGCGATCGGATTGCCGTGATAGTCGAAGCTGCCGCCGGCGACGGAGGTGTTGTCGTAGAAATAGCGCAGCCGCCGCACCTTGGCCCAGGCCGAGTAGATGCCCAGGGTGACGATGGACAGCAGCAGGTTGACGATCCAGATGCGGAAGTACTCGCCACCGCGGCCACTGAAGGAAAAGGCTTCAGGCTTGACCGGTGCTGCAGTGTTGAGGACAGTGGAGAAGGGGGGCGTTGCCTGGCTGGGCAGGTCGGAATGTTCGTTCATGGACGCTCGCTGATGTTGGATTTATAGGATGAGTCTGCCGATGGGTGGGGCAAGAATCTATTGCTCGCAGTAAAAAGTCAAGCTGAGACCAATCCTGTGCGTCTTGTAGGGGCATTGTATGGATGAGCCTCGCATTTTGACGAGATCCAGTGGTCTGACCTTCTGCAGGAATGCACCATTTGTGCGAACATGGCCGACTTGTTGAGGTCTGCGTCCGGACAAGGGTCGGCTCATCCCGGCCCGGTCGCGGTCCGACCTCAGCGTCGCGCCAAAGCATAAAAGTTTCCTCAATGCCGGTCTCCACGCCGGCATTGGTCATCCAAAGGAGCCCTCATGTCCACACCCTGGAATACCGCCGCCATCGCCGACAAGCTCGGCATTTCCGCTACCGATCTCGGCATCGAGACCATCGCCCACAACGCCGATGGCATCACCTACGAAAGCGTGCTGCTCTACAACAAGGCCCAGCCGCCGGTCTCGGGCGTGGTGACCGTGCCCAACTACTTCGGCCTGCGCCAGCAGGCGCTGGAGATTGCCGCCACCACCATCGGTGCGGGCCATGCCATCCTGGTGGCCGATGTGTTCGGCAAGACCCTGCGTCCGGCCAATCCGGACGAAGCCCTGGCCGCGATCATCCCGCTCAAGAAGGACCGCGCCGAACTGCGCAAGCGCATGCATGGCGTGTTGAAGGTCTTGCGCGAGCAGAGCTTCGTCAAGCTCGATGCCGCCAGGCTGGGCGCCTGCGGCTTCTGCTTCGGTGGCACGGCTGCGCTGGAACTGGCGCGGGACGGTGCCGACGTGCGCGGCACCGTATCCCTGCACGGCGCGCTCGATACCCCAGCGCCTGCCCAGAGCAAGGTCAAGGGCGCGGTCCTGGTGCTGCATGGCGTACAGGACCCCTCGGTGCCGCGCGAGCAGGTCAATGGCTTCATCGACGAGATGAGCGCACTCAATATCGATTGGCAATTGGTCAACTATGGCCAGGCCGCTCACTCCTTTACCGACCCCGACGCCAACAGCCCCGGCTTCTTCTACCACCGCCAGACCGCCCAGCGTGCGGCGGTGGCGTTGCAGGCCTTCTTCGGCGAAGTGCTGGCCTGAGCTTCCCTGTTTTCCCCCTTGTCCGGCCGCGCCCGTAGCGGTGGGGCAGGGGCGCATCACCCGCAATAACAAGAGACCGCCTCCATCCGTCACGCAAGGGATTTTCCTTCTGTGCGCGCCGGGTCGTGCCACGGTCCAGGTACCTCTCGTCCATTCCAGCCCAAAGGATAGTCATGTCACAAGATAAAGAGCCCAGGCGGCGCTTTCTGCGCCAGGTGTTGGCCATCGTCCCAGCCGCAAGTACGCTAGGTGGCGCCACTACCGTCGCAGTCAGCCAGGCCGCCATGGCCGACAGCAGCGAGCCGGGCAAGGCCCGCGCCTATACCCCCACCTACTTCACGGCAGCCGAATGGGCCTTCCTCAACGCCGCCGTCGATCACCTCATTCCCTCGGACCAGTATGGCGCCGGTGCGCTGGAAACCGGCGTGCCCGAATTCATCGACCGCCAGATGGAAACCCCGTATGGGGCCGGCAAGCTGTGGTACATGCAAGGTCCCTTCCATCCGGACAGCGTGCCTGAACTGGGTTACCAGCTCTCGCTGGTGCCGCGCGACATCTATCGCCAGGGCATCGCCGCCTGCAACGACTGGTGCAGCAAGAACCACGGCAAGGTCTTCGCCGAACTCGACAAGGCCAAGCAGCTGGACGTGCTCAAGATGATGGACGGCGGCAAGATCAGCTTCGAGACCGTGCCGGCCAAGACCTTCTTCAACTTCATGCTGGGCAATACCAAGGAAGGCTATTTCGCCGACCCGATGTATGGCGGCAACCAGAAGATGGGGGGCTGGAAGATGGTCGGTTTCCCCGGGGCGCGTGCCGATTACGCCGACTGGGTCGATCAATACAACGTCAAGTATCCATACGGCCCTGTGTCGATTCTGGGAGAGAAGGGCTGATCATGGCTATCAAAAAAGACAAAGTGGATGTAGTGATGGTGGGCCTGGGCTGGACCGGCTCCATCATGGGCATGGAGCTCACCGAAGCCGGCCTGAGCGTGCTGGCTCTGGAACGCGGCGACATGCGTGACACCAATACCGACACGCCTTATCCGAAGGCGGTCGATGAACTGAAATACTCCGTGCGCGGTGCGCTGTTCCAGGACCTCTCGCGCGAGACCGTGACCATTCGTCACACCCTCTCCGACGTGGCCGTACCGTACCGCCAGCATGGCTCCTTCCTGCTGGGCGATGGCGTGGGCGGCGCCGGTTTCCACTGGAACGGCATGATGTACCGCAACCTGCCCGAAGAGCTGGAAATGCGCACCCACCACGAGCAGAAGTACGGCAAGAAATTCATCCCCGAGGACATGACCATCCAGGATCATGGCGTGACCTACAAGGAGCTGGAGCCCTTCTACGATTTCTCCGAAAAGGTCATGGCCGTCTCCGGCAAGGCCGGCAATCTCAAGGGCCAGATCGTCCCCGGCGGCAATCCGCTGGAAGGCGAGCGCAGCGATGAATTCCCGACCCCGCCGCTGCAATACCAGTACAGCGCCTCGCTGGTCGAAAAGGCCATGCGCGATGTCGGTTACCACCCTTATCCGGCCCCGGCGGCCAATGCCTCGCAACCCTTCACCAATCCGTACGGCGTGCGCATCGGCCCCTGCAACTACTGCGGCTTCTGCGAAAACTACGGCTGCTACATGTATTCCAAGGCCTCGCCACAGACCACCATCCTGCCGGTGCTGTTGAAGCGCAAGAACTTCGAGGTGCGCACCAAGGCCCAGGTGATCAAGGTCAACCTGGACGCCTCCGGCAAGCGCGCCACTGGCGTCACCTATATCGATGCGCAAGGACGCGAGGTCGAGCAACCCGCCGACCTGGTGCTGTTGACCGCCTTCCAGACCCACAACGTGCGCCTGCTGCTGCTCTCGGGCATCGGCAAGCCGTATGACCCGGTGACCGGCGAAGGCGTGGTCGGCAAGAACTTCGCCTACCAGTACAACGGCGGCATCAACGTGGTCATGCCCAAGGGCACGCAATTCAATCCCTTCATCGGCACTGGCGCCGGTGGCGTGGGCATGGACGACCTCAACGCCGACCAGTTCGACCACGGTCCGCTGGGCTTCATCGGCGGCGCCTCGATCCGTCACGTGCGCTATGGCGGCCGTCCCATCAAGCAGGCCGGCACCATGCCGGGCGAGAAGCTGCCCAGTTGGGGTTCCGAATGGAAGGCCAGTGTGCAGGATGCCTACCAGCGCACCCTGACCATCGGCATGTCCGGTTCGGTGATGGCCTATCGCGATTGCTACCTGTCGCTGGACCCGACCTACAAGGACGCCAACGGCCAGCCGCTGTTGCGCATGACCCTGAACTGGAAGGAGAACGAAGGCAAGATGCTGACCTACATCGCCGGTGAGATGGAAAAGGTCGGCCAGGCCATGAATCCGGAAAAGGTCGTCAAGGCCGTGCGCAAGACCGGTTCGTCCTGGGATACGCGGGTCTATCAATCGACCCACCTGACCGGGGGCGCCATCATGGGCACGACGCCCAAGAACAGCGTGGTCAACAAGTACCTGCAAAGCTGGGATGTGCCCAATGTGTTCGTCTACGGCGCCTGCGCCTTCCCGCAGAACATGGGTTACAACCCGACCGGGCTGGTCACGGCGCTGGCGTATCACTCTGCCAAGGCGATCCGCGAGCAGTATCTGAAAAACCCCGGCCCGCTGGTGCAGGCATAAGGATGACGACCATGATCAAGCATTATTTCATCGCCGCCTGCGCGGCCGTCATGTCGCTGTCCGCGTTGACCGCCGCAGCGCAGAGCAATCCGGCTGCGCCCTCGGCCGACCAGCAGCTGGTGCAGCGTGGCGAATACCTGGCCAAGGCCGGTGACTGCGTGGCCTGCCACACCGCCAAGGGCGGCAAGCCCTTTGCAGGCGGCTTGGCCATCGCCACGCCTATCGGCACGGTGTATTCCTCCAACATCACGCCGGACAAGGAAAACGGCATCGGCAACTACAGCGAAGAGGATTTCGACCGCGCCCTGCGTCACGGCATCCGCAAGGATGGCGCCTCGCTCTATCCGGCCATGCCGTATCCGTCCTACGCCAAGGTCAAGCCGGCTGACGTGAAGGCGCTGTATGCCTACTTCATGCATGGCGTGCAGGCGGATCCTGCACCCAATCGCGGGGTGGACATCACCTGGCCCTTGTCGATGCGCTGGCCCTTGTCGATCTGGCGCAAGGTGTTCGCACCGGCGGTGGCGGTCGAGGGTCCTGAGGACAACAGTCCCCTGGTCCGTGGCCAATACCTGGTCGAAGGCCTGGGTCACTGCGGAGCCTGCCACACTCCGCGCGGCGTGGGCATGCAGGAGAAGGCGCTGTCCAATGACAGCAGCCAGTTCCTCTCCGGCGGCGTCATCGATGGCTACCTGGCCAACAACCTGCGCGGCGACGCCCGCGATGGCCTGGGCAACTGGAGCGAGGCCGATATCGTGGCCTTCCTCAAGACCGGCCGCAACAGCCATTCCGCAGCCTTTGGCGGCATGGCCGATGTGGTTGCCCAGAGTACCCAGTACATGACCGAGGAAGATCTCTCGGCCATGGCCAAGTACTTGAAGTCGCTCAAGCCGGTCAAGGACGGCACGCCGGCCCTGGCCTATGACGACAAGACCCACCAGGCCTTGCGCAAGGGGAGCGACCAGAGTCCGGGGGCGATGGCCTTCCTGAACAACTGCGCGGCCTGCCACCGCAGCAGCGGCAAGGGCTATGACGAGACCTTCCCGAGCCTGGCCCTGTCGCCGACGGTCAATGCCGAGAACCCGGCCTCGCTGATCCGCATCGTTCTGGAAGGCGCCGAAATGCCCTGGACCCACAAGGCCCCGACGCAATTCGCCATGCCCGCCTTCGGCAGCCGCCTGTCGGACCAGGAAGTGGCGGAGGTGGTGACCTTCATCCGCAGCAGCTGGGGCAACCAGGCTTCCTCGGTGAGTGCATCGGATGTGGCCAAGGTGCGCAAGCAACTGCCGGAAAAGAAGACGGTGGAGGCGGGTAGTGCGCCTGTGGCAAAGCAGTAAGTACTGCTTAGTCTGCTGACACCCGCAGCAAAAAGCCCGGCGTTCTTGCGAACGCCGGGCTTTCTCTTTGCAGGGCTGGATCGGCGGGCGACTACTCCTTCACCGCCCCCGTCATCCCCGACACGTAATACTCCACGAAGAACGAATACACCACCGCCACCGGCAGCGAGCCCAGCAGCGCACCCGCCATCAGCGCACCCCAGTGATACACGTCGCCTTCCACCAGTTCGGTGACGATCCCCACCGGCACCGTCTTCACCTCGGAGGAGGAGATGAAGGTCAGCGCATAGATGAACTCATTCCACGACAGCGTGAAGGCAAAGATGCCCGCCGAGATCAGCCCAGGAACAGCCAGCGGCAGGATGATCTTGACCAGGATCTCCCAGCGGGTGGCGCCGTCGATCAAGGCACACTCTTCCAGCTCATAGGGAATCGAGCGGAAGTAACCCATCAGCAACCAGGTGCAGAACGGGATCAGGAAGGTTGGGTAGGTCAGGATCAGCGCCCAGCGCGTGTCGAACAGGCCCAGCTTGAACACGATCGCCGCCAGCGGGATGAACAGGATCGAAGGCGGGATCAGGTAGGCCAGGAAGATGCCCAGCCCGACCTGCTTGGACCCCTGGAAGCGCAGCCGTTCGATCGCATAGGCGGCAAAGACGCTGGCCGCCAGCGAGGCGAAGGTGGAGACCACCGAGACGATCACGGTGTTCAACAGCCAGGCCGGATACTGGGTATCGAACAGCAGCTTCTTGAAGTGCGCCAGCGTCGGGGCGATCACCCAGAACGGGTTGCCCGACTGCGAGAGCAATTCATTGTCGGGCTTGAAGGCCGTGATCACCATCCAGTAGAACGGGAACAGCAGCACGAACAGGAAGATCAGCAGCGGGATATAGATCGTCACCCACTTGCGCGGGGTCGATTGCAGGAAATCCATGCCCTGGGGTTCCTGCTGGTCGTCTTTCTTCTTGGCCATTATTTGTCACCTCCTTGTTGCCAGCCGCGACGTTGCAGGCCGAAGTACGAGAACATGATCGCTGCCAGCAGGAAGGGAATCATGTAGGTTGCCAGCGCCGCGCCTTCACCCAGCGCTCCGCCGGGAATGGCGCGCTGGAACGAGAGCGTGGCCATCAGGTGCGTCGCATTGAGCGGGCCGCCACGGGTGAGCACATAGATCAGCTGGAAATCGGTGAAGGTGAACAGCACCGAGAAGGTCATCACCACCGCGATGATGGGCGTCAACAGCGGCAGCGTCACATGGCGGAACTGCTGCCAGGGCGTGGCGCCGTCGATGGCTGCGGCTTCATAGAGCGACGGCGAGATCGTCTGCAGGCCCGCCAGCAGCGAGATCGCCACGAAGGGAATGCCGCGCCAGACGTTGGCAAAGACGGTGGACCAGCGCGCATTCCACGGGTCGCCCAGGAAATCGATGTAGCGGTCGATCAGCCCCATCTTGTGCAGCGCCCAACTGATGACGGAGAACTGCGCGTCATACAGCCACCAAAAGGCCAGCGCAGACAGCGCGGTCGGGACGATCCAGGGCAGCAGCACGATGGCGCGGAAGAAGGTCTTCAGCGGCACGTTCTTGTTGAGCAGGATGGCCAGCCACAGGCCCAGCATGAACTTGAGGATGCTGGCGCTGACCGTGTAGAACACGGTATTGAACAGCGACAGCTGGGCCAGCGAATCGCCGGCCAGATAGGTGAAGTTGTCCAGGCCGATGAAGCTGCCTTCGCCGCCGATCTTGGTATCGGTGAAGCCCAGCCAGATGCCCAGGCCCAGCGGGTAGGTCAGGAACACCACCAACAGGATCACGGCCGGGGCCATGAACAGCATGCCCAGTACGTTACGGTTGTTCAGGAATCGGGATAGCATGATGTGCCTCGATGAAAGGGCCGCAGGGCAGTCCTGCGGCCGGTACTGTTGTGACGTGTCGCCTTGCGTCAGCGCTGCGGCGCCGGGTCGGCAGGCCCTGACAACCTGCCCCTTTGCCCGCTGTCCCGAGGGAACCCGGCGCCTTGTCCTTCACGCTGACGGCGCTGGCCTCAAGCCTTGTAGTAGCGCTTGGCGCGATCGGCTGCGCGGTCGATGGCCTGCTGCACGGTCTTGGCGCCCGAAGCTGCCTCGGCCACCATGTCCACCACCACGTAGTCGGCCATGCAGGCTGCCGAGGCTTGTCCCAGCGGGCCTTCGTGGCCATGGTCCAGCATCAGCGAGGCCGAGTCGCGGTAGACCGTGGCCTTGGGGTCTTCGGTCCAGATCGGGTTCTTCTCATAGGCTTTCAGCGACTGGCTGACGTAGCCGATGGAGGCCTTCATCCACGGGTTGTACTGATCCGGCTCGAACATGAACTGCACGAAGGCCTTGGCCGCATTGGGATACTTGGTGTGCTTGAAGACCATCATCTGGGTGATCTGCATGAGCTCCGAAGGCTTGCCCACCGGACCGATGGGGAAGTGCGCATGCAGGGTGTCCTTGCCGATCTCTTGCAGCTTGGGGTCCGGCGAGTTCTTGGCGGCGTAGTAGACCGAGATGCCGTTGGCGGTCATGCTGATCTGGCCGTCCAGGTAAGCCTTGTTGTTGGACGGATCTTGCCAGGACAGGGTGCCGGGCACGAAGGTGGCGTAGAGCTGCTTGGCGTATTCCAGCGCTGCGCGGGTCTCGGGCGAATTGATGGCGACCTTGCCGCTCTTGTCCACCAGCTTGCCGCCGTGCGACCACAACAGCCAGTGCGCCCAGTTGTTGGCGTCGCCCACGGCCTTGCCCAGGGCGAAGCCGACCGGCGTGTCCTTGGCCTTGAGGGCCTGGCACAGCTTGAGGAAGCCGGCCGTGTCCTTGGGAATGGCGTCGAAGCCGGCCGCCTTGATCTGGCTTTCGCGATAGACCAGGGCATTGCCGATCACGCCCAGCGGCAGGGCGATCCACTTGCCGTCCTTGGTGCCGTACTTGCGGCAGACGTCGTACCAGCCGCCATAGCGCTTGCCCAGCGAATCGGCCAGGTCGGTCATGTCCACCAGCTTGGTGGGATATTGCTGCGGGTCGTCGAACCAGCCCAGCACGATGTCCGGACCACTGCCCACGTTGGCCGCCACGGCCGACTTGGGACGCACGTCTTCCCAGCCTTCGCTGTCGGTGCGCACGGCCACGCCGGTCAGTTCGGTGAACTTCTTGACGTTGGCGTTCCACAGGTCTTCATCGCCCTGGACGAAACGCTTCCAGCGCAGCACGCGCAGGGTGGCACCCTGCTCGATGGGGTACTTGATGCTGTCGGCGCCAGCCGCGCCCGGTCCTGCGGCAAAGGCGTTCGCGCCCATGCCGGTAGCCGCGGCGGCGGCGGCGCTGGTCACCAGGAATTCGCGTCGTGTCAGCTTGCTCATGTCTCCTACTCCTTCGGTTGAAAGTCGAATTGGACCGCGCCTGGACTGCGCTGGCGCGGATGGACTCTTGTTCTTCTGATGCTGCGCTACGGTGTTGCCGGTACTGCGGTGCTGCTTGCTCGAATCAGCGTCCTGCCAGCGACTTGCCCGATTCGGCATCGAACAGGTGCGTGCGGCTGTGGTCGGGGACCAGGTGGATCACGTCGCCTGCGCCGAAGTCATGGCGCTCGCGGAAGATGGAGGTGAGGCTGGTGTCGCCGAAGCGCGAGAACACTTCGGTATCCGCGCCGGTGGGTTCCACCACGATGACCTTGGTGGCGATGCCTTGCCCGGCTGCGCCGATGGAAAGGTGTTCGGGACGCACGCCATAGGTCACCTTCTGGCCGTCATTGCCCTGCAGGGCAGCGCCATAGGGAGCGGGCACGCGGGTGCCATCGGCGAACTCGACCTCGGCCCCGGTGGCGCTGCGGCGCAGGGTGGCGGGGATGAAGTTCATCGCCGGCGAACCGATGAAGCCGGCCACGAACAGGTTGGCCGGATAGTCGTACAGGTCCAGCGGACGGCCGCGCTGCTCGACCAGGCCATCGCGCATGACCACGATCTGGTCGGCCATGGTCATGGCTTCGATCTGGTCGTGGGTCACATAGATGGAGGTGGTCTTCAAGCGCTGGTGCAGTTCCTTGATCTCGGTGCGCATCTGCACGCGCAGCTTGGCGTCGAGGTTGGAGAGCGGTTCATCGAAGAGGAACACCTGCGGATCGCGCACGATGGCGCGGCCCATCGCCACGCGCTGGCGCTGGCCGCCGGAGAGCTGGCGCGGATAGCGGTCCAGCAGCTGGTTCAGGCCCAGGATGTCGGCGGCCTTCTTGACGCGCTCTTCCACGAAGGCCTTGTCCTTCTTGGCCAGCGTGAGCGAAAAGGCCATGTTGTCGCGCACCGTCATGTGCGGGTAGAGCGCGTAGTTCTGGAACACCATGGCGATGTCGCGGTCCTTGGGCTGGACGTTGTTGACCACGGTGCCGCCGATGAGGATCTCGCCTCCGGTGATTTCTTCCAGTCCCGCCAGCATGCGCAAGAGCGTTGACTTGCCGCAGCCGGAAGGGCCCACCAGGACGGTGAATTCGCCATCGGCGATATCGATGTCGACGCCCCGGATGATCTGGGTGCTGCCGAACTGTTTCTTGACTGCGCGGATCTGTACTGATGCCATCAAATGCTCCTCGTGTCTATCCTCGTATCGACGCTGCGGAACCGGTTCCAGACGGAGGCGGCCGCAACGCACTTTGTTCAGGCATGCCCGTTGGGGGCATGTGGGGGATCTCCGGGGTCCCCTTTTTTCTGTTTTCTACACTGATGCCTCGCCGGCTGGCCGCAGGCGAGGGTGCTGCATTGGCGCCCCGTTGCCGGGGTTGATGATTATTTGTGCTTATCTGTTACTTGTTTTTTACTTGTTTTTTTACTTATTTGTTCTTGCCCTGGACGACCACATAGGAAGGCCGGCCGGTGCGGTCCCAGTCGATCAGGTTCTGGGCCGCCTTGCGTCGCAGTTCGCGCGCCGCGACATCCGAGAAGAAGGCCGCGTGCGGCGACAATAGCACACGCGGATGCTGGACGATAGCCGAAGCCGTCTGCGGCGGCTCCACCGGCAACACATCCAGCGCCGCCCCCTTGAGCTTGCCGTTTTCCAGCGCCGCCAGCAGGTCGTCGATCTTGACCAGGCCGCCGCGGGCGGAATTGACCAGGTAGCTCTGCGCTTGCAGCAGATCGAGCAGGGAGGCGTCGATCATGTTGCGGGTCTCGTCGTTGAGCGGCGTGTGCAGCGAGACCACATGGGCCTGGCGGAACAGTTCCTCGCGACCGACGCGCTCCACATAGGCGGGGAAGTCGCCATCGATGATGTAGGGATCATAGGCAATGACGCGCTTGAAGAGATTGCGCGAGATATGCGCCATGCGCTTGCCGATGCGGCCTAGACCGATGATACCGATGGTGAGATCAGAGGCGCGCGGGATGATGCCGGCGGTGGTGTAGTGCCATTCACCGGCCTTCACGGCGCGGTCGTAGACGGTGATGTTGCGGATCAGGTCCAGCGCCATCGCCAGCGCATGGGTGGCGACTTCGCCTACGCCGTAGTCGGGCGAGTTGGCCACCCACACGCCATGGGCGGCGGCGTCGGCGGTGTTGATGGTATCGAAGCCGGCGCCATAGCGGCTGGCGATGCGGATTTCGGGGCGGGCCGCAAAGACCTTGGCGTTCACCGGTGCGTATTGCACCAGCAGGCCCTGGCATCCTGCGGAGGCAGCGATGACCTCCTCTTCCGTGCGGCATTGTGCGGTCACCACTTCCACACCGGCTTCCTTGTAGAGCGCAAGCTCCAGGTCGACGTCGGGGAAATCGTAGTCCGTGATCAGTACTTTCATTGCTCGTCTCCGTGATGGTTGTCTTGGTCCACCTGATGCAACTACTTCCTGGAACACGGTCGCCGCTTGTGTGGCTGTACCGTGGTCCCGGGGTACGACGGATGCTGGTATCAAGATAAATTTAATGCTGTTTGAATGACCCTTAACTTTTTCTTAATGCTGTTTTTTGAAGCCTGTGATGCCTGATGCGTTGCTGCAGGTGGAATTCGGTCAAGCCGTTTGGCTTTAAAAATTCTTGCTGCCCTCGCCGCCGTTGCAAGCGGCAAGGGCAGGCTGGTTCAGTGATTGTCCTTGGGCACGTAAGGCCCGCTCTTGCCGACCAGGAAGTCAAGGTCGGCACCCTGGTTGGCCTGCTGCACGTGATCCACATAGAGCTTGACCCAGCCGCGCTGCATCTGCGGCGGCAGCTCGGGCTTTTGCCATTGCGCACGGCGGCGCGCCAGTTCTTCATCCGACACATCCAGATGCAGCTTGCGCGCCTCCACGTCCAGCTCGATGAAGTCGCCGTTCTGCACCAGCGCCAGCGGACCGCCTGCCGCCGCTTCCGGCGAGACATGCAAGACCACGGTGCCATAGGCGGTGCCGCTCATGCGCGCATCCGACACGCGCACCATGTCCGTGATGCCCTTGCGCAAAATCTTGGGCGGCAGCGGCATGTTGCCCGCTTCGGCCATGCCGGGGTAACCCTTGGGGCCGCAGTTCTTCAGCACCAGCACGCAGGTTTCATCGACGTCCAGGTTCTCGTCATCGATGCGCTTGTGCAGGTCGTCGCTGTTCTCGAAGACCACGGCGCGACCGCGATGCTTGAGCAGGGCAGGGGTGGCCGCCGAGGGCTTGATGACCGCACCGTCCGGCGCCAGGTTGCCCTTGAGGATGGCGATGCCGGCGGCTTCCTTGAACGGCTTGTCGAAAGAGCGGATGACTTCCTCATTCCAGTTCGGCGCGTCCTGGCAGTTCTCCCACAGGGTCTTGCCGTTGGCGGTCAGGGCGGTCTTGTCGATCACGCTTTCCAGCTGGCGGATCACCGCCGGCAGGCCGCCAGCGTAATAGAAATCTTCCATCAGGAATTTGCCCGACGGCTGCAGGTCCAGCAGGCAGGGCAGTTGCTGGCCGATGTCGTCCCAGTCCTTCAGGTCCAGCTTGATGCCGATGCGCCCGGCGATGGCCAGCAGGTGGATCACCGCATTGGTGGAGCCGCCGATGGCGGCGTTGACGCGAATGGCGTTCTCGAAGGCCTGGCGCGTGAGGATCTTGGAGAGCACCAGGTCTTCTTCCACCATCTGCACGATGCGCCGGCCGGCATTGCGGGCCAGCACATTGCGGCGCGCATCCACGGCGGGGATGGCGGCGTTGTGCGGCAGGCCCACGCCCAGCGCCTCGACCATGCTGGCCATGGTGGAAGCGGTGCCCATGGTCATGCAGTGACCGTGCGAGCGGTGCATGCAGCTTTCGGCTTCGAAGAATTCTTCCTGCGTCATCTTGCCGGCGCGCACGTCTTCCGACATCTGCCACACGCCCGTGCCGGAACCCAGTTCACGGCCACGATATTTGCCCGACAGCATCGGGCCGCCCGACACGCCGATGGTCGGCACATCCACCGAAGCCGCGCCCATCAGGAGGGCCGGGGTGGTCTTGTCGCAGCCCATCAACAGCACCACGCCATCGAGCGGGTTGGCGCGGATCGACTCTTCCACATCCATGCTGGCCAGGTTGCGGTAGAGCATGGCGGTGGGGCGCAGCAGCGTCTCGCCCAGCGACATCACGGGGAATTCCAGCGGGAAGCCGCCGGCTTCCCAGATGCCGATCTTGACCTGTTCGGCCAGGGCGCGGAAGTGCGAATTGCAGGGGGTCAGTTCGGAATAGGTATTGCAGATGCCGATCACCGGACGGCCATCGAACTGGTCGTGCGGGACGCCGCGGTTCTTGACCCAGGAGCGGTAGATGAAACCATCGCGGTCCTGGCGGCCGAACCAGGCCTGGCTGCGGCGGGTGGATTTCTTGGTATCGTCAGTCATTGTCTTTCCCTGGCGCGGCCTGCCTGTGCAGGCTGCGCATGAATCCATGAGCTGCAGGCCGGATAGGCCTGCAGAGCGGTTCTGTGCTGCCGGGGCGCGTCTGGCCTGGTGAAGCTGAATGCTTCAGGTTCAGGCGGGGACGCGCGCGGGGACAGGATGACTGTCGCCCTGGTCAAAGAAATAGCGGGAAAAATCGATCAGCAGGAAGGCCAGCAGGGATCCGAAGGAAGAGGCGCGATGCAAGGCGCGGCGGGCCCGCACGCTGCCAGCCGCCATGGCGGCGGCGTTGCGCGCCCAGCCAAGCGGTGTCCTGCGGTTCGCACTCGTCGCTGCATAGGTCAAAGCGATGTCTCCGTTGCCTGAGGCCGCTGGCATGGTCTGTCGCGGCCGGGTCTGTGCCGTCCCGTTCTGCCCTGCAGCCTGCCCCGTCCCCGACGGTAGCAAAGCACGCTGATGCGACGTGACTTGTATGATTGGCTGCGAGTCTATTGCAGTCAGATTTGTTTGGTCAAGTGGTAATACCAGAAGGCGGGAAAGCTTTTTCGAGGTGCCGCCGCTGTGGTGTTGCGATGCGCCTGTGCAGCATGACAGAATCGCGGCCTCTCTGCTGTAATCCAGGCGGGGCAAGGGTTTGCGGTCGGCGGATTTTGTTGCGTGGCAGCGAAGATGAATTATTTTGATGCGTACCATTCATCCTTGACACTACCGGGAGGATGTGAAATTCTAGGTCCCGCTGGTCAGACCACATTACCTGTTGGCTCTTGAGCATGGCGCTAGTCGCATCCTCGATGGGCTGGTCAGGCGATGTCGGGAACATAAGTCCGGGACGCTACGGACACCAAGAAAAAAGCAGCAAGGCATCCGCACCTGCGCTGGACACGAGACCAACAAAGCCGGCCCGACCGGCGCTCTCACGCAGGTACCCCTGGTGGAAACGACAAGCCCTTTGCCAAGCGTTTCCCCCGCCTGACAACGGAGGAGAGACACATGCCCTTTATCGGCAAAAGCAGCAGCAAAAGCACCCGCAAAAGCACCTGCAAAAGCAACCGCAGAACCGTATTGAAATCCCTCATGGCCAGCGCCGTGGCGTTATCTGTCCTGGCCGCGCCTGCCGCCTTCGCTGCCTGGCCCGAGCGCCCGGTCACGCTGGTGGTGCCCTGGGGCGCCGGCGGCGGCACCGACGCCACCGCGCGCATCATCGGCGCGCTCTTGGAAAAGGACCTGGGCCAGCCCGTCAACGTGGTCAACCGCACCGGCGGCAATGGCGCGGTGGGCCATCAGGCCATCGCCAGCGCCGCACCGGACGGCTACACCATCGGCATCGCCACGGTGGAAATCTCGATGATGCACCACCAGGGCCTGACCAAGCTCACGCCGCGCGACTTCACGCCGCTGGCGCTGATGAACTTCGACCCGGCTGCGCTGACGGTGAGCCACGATTCGCCCTACAAGAACTTCGATGACCTGCTCAAGGCCATCAAGGCCAATCCGGGCAAGCTCAAGGCCTCCGGTACCGGGCAGGGCGGTATCTGGCACCTGGGCCTGGCGGGCATGTTGAATGATCTCAAGGTGGCGCCCAATGCGGTGCGCTTCGTCCCCTCCAATGGCGCAGCGCCAGCCATGGTGGACCTGGCCGCCGGTGGCGTGGACATCGTCGCAGCCTCGCTGCCGGAAGCGCGTTCGCTGATCGACGCCGGCAAGGCCGTGCCGCTGGTGGTGATGGCCAACGAGCCGGCCGCGCTCTATCCCAAGGTGCCGACCTTGAAGAGCCTGACCGGCAGCAGCTGGACCAATGGCGCCTGGCGCGGCATCGTTGCGCCCAAGGGCTTGCCGGCGGAGGTGCAGACGCGGCTCTCGGCCAGCCTGAAGAAGATCTACGAGAGCAAGGACTACAAGGACTTCATGAGCGGGCGCGGCTTCGGCGTGATGTATGCCGACTCGGCCGAGTTCGGCAAGTTCATGGACAAGAGCGACGCCGACATGGGCGCCATTCTCAAGACCCTGGGCATGGCCAGGTAATGTCCTGAACGCGTGCGCCCGGCTGAATCTGCTGCGTGGCGCACGCGTGCTGTCTGCTGTCGTCTCTCTTTCAGGATTCAGGATCGCTGCCATGAAAATCAATGATGCCTTGTCCGGGCTGGTGGTCGCGCTGTTTGCGGTCGTGCTCTGGATTGCTTCTTCCCGCCTGCCTGCGATGGGGCAGGATATCGGCCCCAACGTCTTTCCGCAGGCGCTGGCGGTGGGTCTGCTGATTTGCGCCGTGCTGCTGGTCTTGCGCGGCCTGCGCGGCTTGCGCAAGACAAAGGCGCGCTCGGCGCATGTCTCCACCTTTTCCACCACCGGCGCAGCGGACCAGGATGCGCACTGGTTCACGCTGCCCGAATGGATCGGCAATGGCCATGCGGTGCTGGCCTTCCTGCTGGTGCCGGCCTCGCTGCTGTTCTACATCTGGGTCTCGGAGCCGCTGGGCTTCCTGCCGACCGCCTTCGTGCTGCTGCTGGTGCTGTTCGTGACCTTCCGCACCCGCCTGCTGGTCGCCGTGCCGACGGCCCTGGCCTGCGCCCTGATCATCCACACCATCTTCTACAAGCTGCTCAAGGTGCCGCTGCCCTGGGGCATCCTCACGCCCCTGGCCTGGTAAGGAGACGACATGTTCGCCAATATCTATGCGGCCTTCGGGATGGTCTTTGATCCCTACGTGCTGGCGGTGATCCTCGGGTCATCCATCTTCGGCCTCTTCATGGGCGCGGTGCCCGGCCTGTCGGCCACCATGGCGGTGGCCTTGCTGGTGCCGGTGACCTTCTTCATGCCGCCGGTGCCGGCCATTGCCGCGATGGTGTCGGCCACCGCCATGGCGATCTTCTCGGGCGATATCCCGGGCTGCCTGTTGCGTATTCCCGGCACACCCTCGTCGGCGGCCTATACCGATGAAGCCTATGCGATGACGATGAAAGGGCAGGGCGAGATCGCACTGGGCGCTAGCCTGGTGTTCTCGGTCATCGGCGGGCTGTTCGGTACCCTGGTGTTGATCCTGGCGGCGCCCGCACTGGCCGAGCTGGCGTTGAAGTTCTCTTCCTTCGAGTATTTCTGGCTGGTCTTGCTGGGACTGACCTGCGCCATCTTCATCGCCTCCGACAATCCGCTCAAAGGCTTCGTGTCGCTCTTCCTCGGCATGTTCATTGCCTCCATCGGCATGGGCAATCCGGCCGGGGCGCCGCGCTTTACCTTCGATCAGCCCGACCTGCTGGGCGGGGTCTCGCTGGTGCCGCTGATGGTGGGCATGTTCGCCATGTCGGAGGTGCTGCGCTTTGCGGTCTCGCGCGACTTCAGCATGAAGGTGGCCGAGAGCCGGGTGGGCAATGTCTTCAAGGGCATGTGGGGCCTGATGCTCAAGTATCCCAAGTCGGTATTGCGCGGCAGCGTCCTGGGCACGCTGGTGGGCGCGCTGCCCGGCGCGGGGGCGGACATTGCGGCCTGGATGTCGTATGCGATGAGCAAGAAGCTGTCCAAAGAGCCGGAAAAATTCGGCACCGGCCACCCGGAAGGCATCGTCGAATCAGGCGCAGCCAACAACTCGGCGCTGGCTGGGGCCTGGATTCCGGCGCTGGTCTTTGGCATTCCGGGCGACTCCATCACGGCCATCGTCATCGGGGTGCTTTACATGAAGAACCTCAACCCGGGGCCGATGATCTTCGTGGAAAACCCGGTGTCGATGTATGCCATCTTCATCGTCTTCATCCTCGCCAATCTGTTGATGCTGCCGCTGGGCTTCTGGTGCATCAAGATGGCCAAGCGTATCCTGTCCATTCCGCGTGGCATCCTGATGCCCCTGATCCTGCTCTTCTGCATCGTCGGCTCCTACGCCACCAACAACAGCGTGACCGATGTGGGCATCATGCTGGTGTTTGGTCTCTTGGCCTATGTGATGGAAGAAAACGGCTTCCCGGTGGCGCCAGCGGTGCTGGGCGTGGTGCTGGGCGGGATGCTGGAAGAACATTTCGTGACCTCGATGATCAAGGCCGACGGACAGTTCCTGGCCTTCTTCGAGCGCCCCATTGCCGGCACGCTGGGCGTGATCACGCTGCTGCTGTGGCTGCTGCCGCTGGCATTGAAGCTGGTGCGCAGGAAGACCCTGGCCACGGCGTGAGGCAAACCGGTTTCTCTCGTGAAGACAAGCAAGGAAAGGATGGTTGTTGCAATGGCTGCACCCGAACGTTTTTCCGCTGATGCGCTGCGTCAGTTCGCGACCACCCTGCTGCAGAAGGCCGGGCTGGAAGCCGACAAGGCCGACAGCGTCGCCGCCACCCTGGTCGATGGCGATCTGCTGGGCCATGATACCCACGGCCTGGCGCTGCTGGCCCCCTATGTGAAGGAGCTGGAAAAAGGCGCGATGGCCAAGTCCGGCCAGCCCGAGGTGCTCTCCGAACGGGCTGCCGCGCTGGCCTGGGATGGCCGCCGCCTGCCGGGTCCCTGGCTGGTGCACCAGGGCATCGATGCCCTGATCCCCAAGGCGCGCGACTATGGTACGGCCTCGCTGACCATCCACCACAGCCATCACATCGCCTGCCTGGCGGCCTACCTGCTGCGCGCCACCCAGGAGGGCTTCATGATGATCCTGGCCAGTTCCGATCCGGCGGTGCAGAGCGTGGCGCCGTTCGGGGGCACCCAGGCGGTGTTTACGCCCAATCCCATTGCGGCCGGCATTCCCACCTCCGGCACGCCCTTCCTGGTCGATATCTCGGCCTCCATCACCACCAATGGCATGAGCAATCGCCTGCACAAGGCCGGCAAGCAGTTCGAGGAAGAATGGCTCATCGACGGCGCCGGCCATCCCAGCCGTGACCCGGCCGTGCTCTCGGCCACGCCGCCGGGCACCATCCTGCCGCTGGGCGGGCTGTCGGCGGGGCACAAGGGTTTCGGGCTGGCGGTGCTGATCGAGGCGCTCACCGGCGGCCTGTCCGGCTTTGGCCGGGCCGATCCGGCGGCGGGCTGGGGGGCGACGGTGTTCATGTCGCTCTATGACCCGTCGGCCTTTGGCGGCGAGCAGGACTTCAAGCGCCAGATGGATCATATCGCCCAGGCCTGCCGCGCCAATCCGCCACGCCCTGGCGTCGGCCAGGTGCGCATGCCGGGTGACCGCGGCATGCAGCGTCGCGCCGAGCAACTGGCGCAGGGCGTGACCCTGCATCCGACCATTGCGCCCATGCTGCGCGAGGCCGGCGCGGCCTATGATCTGGAGTTCCCTGCCACCCTGAACTGAAGGCCATCATGCCCATCGAAGCGATCGAACCGCAGCGGCTGTACCGGCAGATCAGCGACCAGTTGCGCAAGCTGATCGTGGAGGGCGAATTCGCCGTGGGTTCGCGCCTGCCTTCGGAGCGCGATCTGGCCCTGCAACTGGGCGTGAGCCGGCCTTCGCTGCGCGAGGCGCTCATCGCCCTGGAGGTGGAGGGGCATATCGAGGTCAGGATGGGCTCGGGCATCTATGTCTGCCCGCCGGTGCAGCGCGAGCGGCGCATCGATCTCTCCAGCGAGGAAGGCCCGCTGGAGCTGATCCGGGCGCGCGAGATGATCGAGGGGGAGGTCGCCTATGCCGCCGCCCAGCATGGCAGCAAGCAGCAGATCGCGGCGGTGGAGGAGGTCTATGCGCTGATGATCTCCAACGCCCAGGCCGGCATCGATCCGCTCGAGGCCGACCGGCTGTTCCATATCCGCCTGGCCGAAGCCACGGGCAACAGCGTGCTGGTGGGGCTGGTGACGCAGCTCTTCGATGCCCGCCTGGGGCCGCTGTTCAAGCGCCTTCACAGCCATTTCGACGGCACCCGCGTGTGGCAGGAGGCCATCGACGAGCATGGCCTGGTGATGGAAGCGCTACGCCAGCGCAATCCCGAACAGGCGCGCGCGGCCATGCGCCGGCACATGGATATTGCCTTTACGCGCTACAGCGCCAACCTGATCCGCGAGTATGGTGACCGGGCGCAGCAGCAGGAGCGGCCGCGCAAACGCGCGGTCCGCAAGAGCGACACTCAGTTGAAGTAGGTGCGCGCCATTTCAAAGCGGCGCGAGAAATAGGGATTGTCCATGCGCGTGATATGCACCTTGCCATTGGTGGAGGGCGCATGCACGAAGCGGCCATCGCCGAGGTAGATGCCCACGTGCGAGAAGGGACGGTTCATGGTGTTGAAGAACACCAGGTCGCCTGCGCGCAACTGCGAAGGGTCGATCTGGCGGCCCTGGCGGGCGATGTCGGCGGCGCTGCCGCTGATGCGGTAGTTGGCGGCCTGGCCGAAGATGTAGCTGACCATGCCGCTGCAATCCAGGCCGGCGGAGGGGTTCTTGCCGCCGAAGCGGTAGCCGGTGTCGATCAGGGAGAGGGCGTAGAGCGCCACCTCGTTGCCATTCTCGGTGGCCGGCAGCGCCGGCGCCTGCGATTGCGGGGCGCCGGGCAGCCGTTCGATGGGGGGCGCGGTCGGTGTGGTGCTGCAAGCGGCCAGCACCAGCGCCGCACAGACTGCCGTGCAACGCGCCGCGAGGGTGGACAGGCCGGATGGCGCAGTCGCCATCCGCATCGAAGCAATCCGCACACGCCCCGTCATCGCTTACTTCCCGATCTTGGCCAGGACGTCTTCCAGCATGGAGAACATCTGGTCGATTTCTTCCTTGGTCACGTTCAGGGCCGGCATGAAGCGCAGCAGGTTGGGGCGCGGCGAGTTCAGCAGCAGGCCCACCGGCTCCAGGTTGCGGGCGGCTTCGACGATCTGCGGGCCGATGTCGCGACCCAGTTGCAGGGCGCGCAGCAGGCCTTCGCCACGCTCGCCTTCAAAGCCGTACTTCTCGGAGATTTCCAGCGAACGCTGGCGCAGGTACTGGCCGCGCTCGCGCACCGATTCCATGAAGCCGGGCTTCAACAGTTCCTTGATCACGGCCACGCCCACGGCGGTCATCAGCGGGTTGCCGTTGTAGGTGCCGCCTTGTTCGCCGGCTTCGAAGCAGGCGATTTCCTCACGCGCCAGCAGCGCGGCCAGCGGCACGCCGCCGCCGATGCCCTTGGCCAGGGTCATGATGTCCGGTTCGATGCCGGAGTGCTGGTAGGCGAACAGCTGGCCGGTACGGCCCATACCGCTTTGCACTTCATCGACGATCAGGAGCAGGTTCTTTTCCTTGGTCAGGCTGCGCAGGCCCTGCATGAATTCCTTGGAGGCGGGGATGACGCCGCCTTCGCCCTGCACCGGCTCCAGCATCACGGCCACGGTGTGCTCGCCGATGAGCGCCTTGACGCTGTCCAGGTCATTGAGCACGGCCTTGGGGAAGCCCGGCACCTGCGGGGCGAACATGGTGTCCCAGCCGTCCTTGCCGCTGGCCGACATGGTGGCCAGGGTGCGGCCGTGGAAGCTGTGCTTGAAGGTGATGATCTCGAAGCGCGCCGAACCGTCGGCTGCCGGGTTCTTCTTGCCCCACTTGCGGGCCAGCTTGATGGCGCCTTCGTTGGCTTCGCCGCCGCTGTTGGCGAAGAAGACGCGGTCGAACACCGAGTTGGCCGTCAGCAGCTTGGCCAGTTCGATGGAAGGCTCATTGTAGAAGGCCGGCGAGGGGTTGATCAGCTTCTTGCTCTGCGCGGCCAGGGCGTCGGCGATGCACTGCGGGGCATGGCCCAGGGTGTTGACCGCCCAGCCTTGCAGGTAGTCGAGATAGCGCTTGCCGTTATGGTCGGTCAGCCACATGCCATGGCCTTCGGTAAAGACCAGCTCGGGGCGGTTGGTGACGTACATCAGCTTGTTGGCGTCGGACTGGCTGTATTGCATCGATAGGCTCCTGCAAGAATAGGGTGGTTGGGAGGGTGGTGCAGACCGTTGCTGACACATGAGCACTAAGCGCTAGGCGGCAGGCGCACGACAGACCCAAAATGGCGAATAAAAAAAAGCCACAGGGTTTGCCTGTGGCTTCGCGATTCGTTTCACTTCACGCGCGCAGCAGCAAACCTTTCTCAGGTTGGCTGCGGCGTCGTAAGAATGTGGCGTTGGCGATCATGCGGTGAAGTTTAGGACGTTTTGCGCAGAGCGTCAAAAAGAAATTTCCCGCCGGAGCCGCTTGCAGGCGCATCGGGCGGGTTACCGTTGCAATTTCAGCGCATCTCGCCGGGCCGCACGGCATCAGGCTTGCGCGGCATCTTCGCAAATGCGCGTGACGCCGGCATGACAGCATCGGCCCCCGCAGCCGGCCCGTCAGGCGGCCGGGCTGTCCGACACTGCCTTGGCCAGGTCGGCTTCGGAAGTGAAGGAATCGGCATAGAACTCGTCTTCCGGCAGGCCGCACTGGGCGCTGAAGTCGCGCTGTGCCGATTCCACCACGATGGGTGCGCCACAGGCATAGACCTGGTGGCCCGACAGGTCGGGGAAGTCTTCCATCACGGCGCGGTGGACGAAGCCGGTGCGGCCGCTCCAGTTGTCCTCGGCCTGGGCGTTGGAGACCACCGGCACGTACTTGAAGTCGGGCAGGTCCTGTTCCCATTGCTGGCACAGGGCGTTCATGTACAGGTCCTGCGGGCGGCGACCGCCCCAGTACAGGGTCACCGGACGCTTGGAGCCCGCATGTTCCAGCTGCTCGACAATGGCCTTGATGGGCGCAAAGCCGGTGCCGGAAGCCAGGAGGATGATTGGCTTGTCCGAATCCTCGCGCAGGAAGAAAGTACCCAGCGGGCCTTCGATGCGCAGGATGTCGCGTTCCTTCAGGGTGGTGAAGACCTGGTCGGTGAACAGCCCTCCGGGCAGGTGGCGGATGTGCAGGCTCATGTGCTCATCTTTGTGCGGGGCGGTGGCCATGCTGTAGCTGCGACGCTTGCCGTCGCGCAGCAGGAATTCCACGTACTGGCCGGCCTTGTATTGCAGGCGGTCATTGGCCGGCAGTTGCAGCGAAAGGATGATGACGTCGTCGGCCACCTTGTCCAGCTTGGCCACGCGCACCGGCAGCTTGCGCACCGGGATATCGCCCGCGCCGGCCACCTCGCGCGCTTCGATCGTGACATCGCTCTGCGGCTTGGCCACGCAGAACAGGGCCATCCCCAGCTGCTGCTCGTGCGCCGACAGGGCGCGCTCCTGGTGCGGGCCGTGCTCGACCTGGCCGGACACCAGCTTGCCCTTGCAGGAGCTGCAGGCGCCGTTCTTGCAGCCGTAGGGCAGGCCCACACCGGCGCGGATGGCGGCGGTGAGGATGGATTCGTCGGCGTCGCAGGTGAATTGGCGACCGCTAGGCTGGACTGTGACTTGGAAACTCATACAATTCTGCTTCTGGATAAATTTGGATTGAATACCGTGAAAAAACTGGGCCTGCCCCGCGTACTGATCCTGGGCTGCGGCGATGTCGGCCTGCGGCTGCTGCCGCTGCTGCTGCCGCGCTACCGCGTGCTGGCCGTGACCAGCCACCCCGAGCGCTGCGCCGAACTGCGCGCCGCCGGGGCCGTCCCCATCGTAGCCGACCTGGACGCCCCGTTGACGCTGGGCCGCCTGGCGCGCTTGGCGCCGACCATCGTGCACCTGGCGCCGCCGCAGTCCGAGGGCCGCATCGACCGCCGTACCCGCAATTTGGCCGCCATTTTACCCGAGGGCGCGCGCCTGGTTTATATCAGCACCACGGGCGTGTACGGAGATTGCGCTGGCGCAAGCTTCGACGAGACGCGCCGGGTCAATCCACAGAACACCCGCGCCGTGCGCCGGGTCGATGCCGAAACGGTGCTGCGGGCCTGGGCGCGGCGGCGTCACGGCAAGCTTTCCATCCTGCGCGTGCCGGGCATCTATGCGGCCGACCGCCTGCCGCTGGAGCGCCTGCACAAGGGCCTGCCCGCCCTGCTGGCGCAGGAAGACGTACATACCAACCACATCCACGCCGATGACCTGGCCCGCGTCAGCCTGGCCGCTCTGCGCCTGGGCGCGCCCAATCGCCTCTACCACGCGGTGGACGATACCGAGCTGAAGATGGGCGACTACTTCGACGCCGTGGCCGATGCCGCCGGCCTGGCGCGCCCGCCCCGGCTGCCGCGTGCCGAGCTGGAACGCAGCGTCTCGCCTATGATGCTGTCGTTCATGTCGGAGTCGCGCCGGCTGCATAACCGCCGCATCAAGGAAGAACTGGGCGTGCGCCTGCGCTATCCGGACGTGCAGAGCTTGTTGTCGGAGTGGAAACTGACGAAAGCCTGACGGCCTTATGCAATTTCGGCTGCTTTCTTATTCGAAATACGAATAAGCATACGATTATTAAGTAGTTGTTTTGCATAGCGGGCAACAGTACAGTGCATGCCTGAATAAAAGGGGGAGACCGCAGCGGCCCATCGTGGCGCCCGTGCAGCGGGCTGGCGCTCCTTCCCGTTCCACCCATCCCTGGCGCGGATCATCCGCAGGACCACATGAAGCTATCTTTCAATAATGTCGCCAAGCATTTCGGCGACCTGCACGTGATCGAGGAATTCACCCGCGAGATCGCATCGGGTGAGCTGGTCGCGCTGGTCGGCCCCTCTGGCTGCGGCAAGTCCACCCTGCTGCACATGGCCGCAGGCCTGGAAAAGCCCAGCAGCGGCAGCGTCGCCGGTGACGGTCAGGCCATCCGCGGCCCCCATCCCGAGCACACCCTGATGTTCCAGGAGAACGCGCTCTATCCCTGGCTGACCCTGCAGCAGAACGTGGCGCTGGCGCTGGAATTCCAGAGCGTGGACAAGAAGAAGGCCGCCGAGCAGGCCCGCGTCTGGCTGGAAAACGTCAAGCTCAAGGGTTTCGAACACTATTACCCGCACCAGGTCTCCGGCGGCATGCGCCAGCGCGCCGCCCTGGCGCGCGCCTTCATCTCGCAGCCCAAAGCGCTGCTGCTGGACGAACCCTTTGGCGCCCTCGATGCGCTTACCCGCATGACCCTGCAGGACGCCCTGCGCGACCTGATCCGCCAGCAAGGCCCGACCGTGGTGCTGGTGACCCACGATGTGGATGAGGCGCTGTTCCTGGCCGACCGCATCTTCGTGTTCAGCCCGCGTCCGGCCAAGGTCTTGAAGGAATTCAATCTCGTGCATCACGAAAAGACGCACGACCTGTCCGAATTTGCGGCCATCCGCCGCGAAATCCTCTGCCTGCTGGGCATCCACGCCGAGCAGGACGAATTTGCCAAAAACCTTGAAGGGGTAGGAGTATGAAACTCGCACGCATCCTGGCGCCAGCCATCACCGCCGCCGCCCTGGCATTTTCCGGCAACGCCTTGGCCCTGGAAAAATTCAAGATCGGCTACCTGCGCGTCATGGACGATGCGCAAGCCATGGCCGCCTATGAAGCGGGTCTCTACAAGAAGTACGGCCTGGACGTGGAACTGATCGAGTTCAAGTCCGGCACGGACCTGGTCAAGGCCATCGTCGGCGGCCAGCTCGACAGCGGTGTGTTCGGTTTCTCCAATGCCGTGGCCTGGGCCTCCAAGGGCGCGGACCTGAAGGTGGTCGGCGGCGCCCAACTGGGCTATCACGCCCTGGTGGCGCGTGAAGACTCCGGCATTAACAAAGTGGCTGACTTGAAGGGCAAGACCCTGGCTTCGCAGGCCGAGGGCAGCACCGCCGACACCGTGCTCAAGGGCGTGGTGCTGCGCGACGCCGGCATCAAGGCCGATGACGTCAATGTGATGGGCGTCTCGCCCCAGGTGGCGGTGCAGTCGCTGGTGGGCAAGCGCGTCGATGCCGCCTTCCTGTTCGAACCGCAGGCGCGCATCGCGCAACTGATCGCGCCGGTCAAGCAGGTCTATGAAATCGGCGAAGTCTGGCCCTTCCCCTGCATGGTGGTCATCACTTCCGGCGAAACCCTGAAGAAGAAGCGCGAGGCCGTCTGGAAGTCGCTCGACGCCCAGCGCGACGCCATCACCCTGCTGCAGAAAAAGCCCGCCGAAGCCTCCAAGCTGATCGCCGGTTACTTCATCGCCGAACCTACACTGAAGACCCTGAAGCATGGCGAGATGCTGCGCGAAGACGTGATCCGCGACGCCATCAAGAGCCAGACCTTTACGCCCAAGATCAGCAAGAAGGACCAGGACCGCATGCAGGAGATCGCCGATATCCTGCAATCGCAAGGTTCGCTCAAGACCCGTGACGGCAAGCCCTTTGACGTGAACTCCATCACCGACCTGTCGTGGCAGAACGCGCGCAAGCTGTGAGCGCCGGAGCGTCTTCGATAAGGCCCTCTCGGGCCTACTCAGTCCGAACGGTTTGGGATGTTGTGCCGAAGTAGTTTTTGTGTTTTTTTAATCTGGCCGGACCGTGTCCGGCCATTGTCTTTCCTGTCCTTATGAGCTCTCAGCGTCGCGTTACCGGTATCCGCAAGAAGCTGGCCATGGTGCTGGCCATCGTCTTCATCCTCCTGATGTGGCAGATCGCGGCGTGGTCGCTGCCGTCCTTCCTGATGCCGGGCGTGCCTTCGGTGGCGGCGCGGCTGTGGGAAGAGGTGCAGTCCAGCAATTTCCGCGCAGCGCTCTTCGGCAGCCTCTATCGCCTGGGCATGGGCTATGGTTCGGCGCTGGTGCTGGGCATCGGCTTCGGGCTGATCGGTGCGGTGCTGTTCTTCTTCCGTGAAGTGCTGAAGTCGGCCATCGTGATCCTGCAATCGATTCCCTCGATTGCCTGGGTGCCGTTGTTTCTGATCCTGATGGGCTTTGGCAATCTGCCCATCGTGGTGGTGGTGGCCATCGCCGCCTTCTTCCCGGCGGCGCTGTCGGTGATGAACGCCACCGAGAGCGTGCAGCAGGTCCACGTCTCGGCGGCCCGCGTGATGGGCGCCTCGCGCCTGTCCATGCTGCGCCGGGTCTACCTGCCGGCGGTGATGCCGGAACTGATCACCGGCGCCCAGCTGGCCTTCGGCAACGCCTGGCGCGCGCTGATCTCGGCGGAAATGCTGGTGGGCTTCGGCAAGGGCCTGGGCCGCACGCTGGCCTATTCGGGCGAGACTGCCGACATGGTCGGCGTGATGGCCAATATTCTGACCATCGCCATCCTGGCCGCACTGATCGACCAGGTGATCCTGGAAAACCTCAAGCATCGTCTGCTGAAGTACCAGTACGTCTAAGGCTAGCCCATCCATGCGCGCCCTTTACCGCTACACGCTGCTCACGTCGGTCTGCCTGCTGATCGGAGCCGCCCAGGCAGGCGTGCTCGATGACGCGAGCCGCAGCGAGCCATTGCGCATCGGGCTGGACCACGTACCGCCGGTCTACAAGGGCGGCATGAAATTCCGCACACCGGAGAACATCGCCACCGTGCTGGCCGAGGATCTTGCCGCGCAATGGAAGCGCAAGGCTGATCTGCAGCCCAACGCGACCGACCGCGCCGCGCTCAAGGGGGTGCGTCCCGATGTCGTGCTCACGCGCGTGGACCCGGCCCAGGCCAGCGCCGCCGACGCCACCCTCATCCCGACCGGCTACAGCGCCGGCGGCATGGCCATCATGCGCAGCGATACCACCATCCGCAAATGGGATGACCTCAAGGGCCGCACCGTCTGTGTCTCCAGCGGTTCTCCCTATGTCGGCACCCTCAGCGCGCGCTACGGCGCCATCGAAAAAGTGATGCCGGCCCCGGCCGATTCGCTGCTGGCCGTGCGCATCGGCCAGTGTGACGCCGCCGTACACGACGACGCCCTCCTGAAAGTCTTGCTCAAGCTGCCCGAGTGGAAGAAATTCTCCGCCCAGCTGGCCCCGGTGAGCCGCCAGGTTCTGGTGTTGCAAATGCGCGGCAATGACCCCGCCGACCTCACAGCAGCCCGCCAGGCAGCGGCCAGATGGAACGATGCGTTCTGGCTCAATGCCATCCGGAAGTGGGTCAATAACGTCGCCTTCGAGGTCTACCTCGACCAGAACGTGCCGGATTGCCACTGAACCGTCGTGCCGTCCTGATAAGGAAGTTTCCAGGCTGATATCGACCCTCCGTGATTTCTTGCCACGCAGGCAAGAATGAAGGTGGCGTCAGCGCAAAAAATGGGCGATGTCAGGTTTTTCCTGTGGCAGAGCGCGGCAATGGGCGTAAGATAGGGGACATTCACACCACTGGACGGCACATCTTGTCGCCACCAGCACTCATTTCTCGTCCTTCGTATCAAAGGAGCCCATCATGGCCATGGACATCGCCTCCGCCGTCAACGCCGTCGTCTCCGACCCCAATGGGAATGCGCCCACCACGGGCAAGGCCAATGATCCGGTCGCCGTGCGCCGCGCCGAAGAGGCTGCTGCAGCGGTCAAGGCCGAGCAGCGCCGCCTGGAAGAAATCCAGGGCGATGAAACCCGCGCCGAAAACGCCCGCCAGGAGCGCAGCCGCCGCGAGCAGGCTTCGCGCAATGCGACTGGCGATATCATCGGCACGACCGTCAATTCGGTCGCCTGAATCCCCTTCATCTGCGACCAAGCCCGCATCGCCATGAGCAGTGGCGATGCGGGCTTTGTGCTTGCTTGCCTTGGTTTTCCGAAGCGCCCAGTGCGCTCAGTGATGTTGGCCGGGGGCGTTGAGCGAGCCCAATAGCCAGGTCTCGGCCATGTCGATCTGGTTGATCAGCATCAGGAAGGTCTCGTCATTGATGCGCTGCTCGGCGCGCAGGTAGTGCACTTCCAGCCGCTCGGCGCGGATCGCCTCCAGACGCAGTTCGCGCTCGAACTGCTTGAATCGGTTGGCGGCGCGCTGGGTTTCTTCCGAATCGCTTTCGGCATTCATCCGCATCCGGTAGGTCGCCAGGAGGCTGCCGCTGACTTCGGTGAGCAGGGCCAGGTCGTTCTCGTCGAGGTTCATGCCGATGCGTTCCTGGGCCGTCTCGATGCTGCGCACGGCCGCCTCCGACAGGCGCAGCCGGGCCATCATCTCTTCGGCGCGGCGGCGCTTGACCTCGGCATCCAGTTGCAGGTCCTTGAGCATCCATGGCAGCAGCAGGCTGCCCAGCAGCAGCGAGCAGACGATTACCCCGGTGGCCAGGAAGATCAACAGGTCGCGCGCCGGGAAGGGCGTATGTTCCTTGAGCAGCAGCGGAATCGACATCACGCCGGCCAGCGTGATCGCCCCGCGCACCCCGGAGAGCGCCGTGATGCTGATGAGGCGCAGGTCGAACTTGCGATTGCGCCCGCTCTGGCCGCGCAGCGCCGAGGCAAAGCGGCGCATGCGCAGGTTGATCCAGACCCAGACGAAACGCAGTACCACCAGCGCCAGCGTGATGGCGACGATATAGACGAACAGGTGCCACACCGGCACATTGCCGGCCATCTGCGCATCCACATGGGCCAGGCTGACGATGCCCGGCAATTGCAGGCCCAGTAGCAGGAAGGACATGCCGTTGAAGACGAATTCCAGCATCGTCATGATGCTGCGCCCCTGCAGCCGGGTAGCGGCCGACTCGCCGCCGGCGGTTTCCAGATAGGGCATCAGCATACCCGCCGCGACCGCGCCGAGAATGCCCGAGAGGCCGAAGTGTTCGGCGAAGATGTAGGCCGTGAAAGGGATGAGCAGCAGCAAGACCACCTGGATGCCCGGTTCATCGCCGGCCCATTCGATGATCTTGCGGCGGATCAGCCCGAAGCCCCAGGCCACGATCAGGCCCACCGCCACGCCGCCGGCGGCGATCAGCACGAAGGAAATGCTGGCGTCCAGCAGCGAGAAGGTACCGGTGATGACTGCCGCAATGGCGAACTTGAAGGCCACCAGGCCCGAGGCATCGTTCATCAGCGCCTCACCCTCGAGCACATGTTGCATCGAGGCCGGCAAGCGCCCCTTGCCGACGATGGAGGAGACCGCCACGGCATCGGTGGGCGAGAGCACGGCGGCCAGCGCAAAGGCCGAGGGCAGCGAGATGACCGGGATCATCCAGTGGATGAAATAGCCCACCCCGACCACGGTAAACATGACCAGGCCCAGCGCCAGCGCCAGGATGGGGCGCGCCAGCCGGAAGAACTCGCGCTTGGGCATGCGCCAGCCGTCGGTGAACAGCAGCGGCGGGATGAACAGCAGCAGGAACAATTCAGGATCGAAGCTGATGCGCAGCCCGAACATGGGCAGGGCCAGCACCGCTCCCAGCGCGATCTGGAACAGCGGCAGGGGCAGCTTGAAGGGCGCCAGCCGGGCTACGACGCCGGAGACGGCTACGGCCAGCAGCAGGATCAAAACGGTGAAGACGATTTCCATGAGAGGCAGCAGGTGATTATTCTTGTGACGGGGCGCGGGTGGGTCAGACCAGCAGGACTGCGGCGAGTTGCAGGAGGTTTGCAATGGCTTGCAAGATGTTTGCAAGTATACGGCAGGAGGAAGATAGCAGTGTGGCAGCAGAGCCTGCCAGCAGGCGGGTGCAGTCAGAGGAGAGGGCGGTAGCAGGCGGGAGCATGCCGGGCAGGAGGAAAGAGGCCGGCATTGCACCGGCCTGTTGCGAGGAAATAGCGGGCGGGCTAGGGGGCAGTAGCTCGCTGCTGGCGGAGCGTCGACAGTCTGGCCACCAGCGCCGCCATGCCGCCAGTAAGCCAGCAGTACGCCAGCATGTGGAGGGTCGCATCATCCCCGGCCAGGCCGAAGCGCAGGTGACGGCGGTGCAGGCGGGACTAGGCATCGCCCAGCTGGCGACCTGGGTGGTGGAACAGCAATTGCACCAAGGCAGTCTGGTGATCGTTCCTCCGGCCCAGGTGACCCCGGGTTTGCCTCTGCATATCGTATGGCAGCGCAGCCGGGAGCATTCGGCCAAGGTGCGGGCGGCGGTGGGGCATTTCGAAAAGACTCTGGGCATTGGCGCCGTGATCGGGAGGTAATCGTGCTTCACTGTCTTCTAGGGCCTGTTCACATTCAATCTGTGAGTCACAGATTGAATGTGAACAGGCCCTAGTGTCATCGCTGTGCAACGCAATCTACACTTGTCTGCGCGGCAGAGGCCGGCTCTTGTGCCGGACGCATCGAAGAGGCACAATCGCTGACCATCGGCCATCATGACAAAAACAATCGGTCCGATACCGGATCGATGCTCATGAATGGCAAGGAGACACCAGCATGGACAGCAACGCCATCATTGAAGCGCAGCGCAGTTTGCGCCAGCGCATTGATGATCATCGCAAGTACGACGCTCTCACCGGCGCATCCGATCTTGCCGCCCATCTTTTGCTCTACCTGGACGATGCCCGGCACTGCTGGCAGCTGACATTGCAGTGGCTACGCCAGAGGGTGGATGCCGACCGCGTCGATGGCGGGTTTACCCGGCAATATGGCGCGGATGCCGTCTACCAGCCAGAGGTCGAAGCCTTGCGCGGCGACCTTCCCATCGTCAGTTCAGTGGGCGTCGCCATTGACGCATCGGCCCCGGCGGTGCGGGCTGTGCTGGATTCGCGCCAGCCCGTCCTCTATGGGAGCATCACCGAAGACCGGCGCTTTTCCGATCCCCTCCGGCAACAGTTGCTGGCGCTGGATACCAAGGCCAAGCTGGCTGTCGCCCTGCACGATGATCGCGGCGCCATTGCGCTCATCTGCTGTGACTGGACCAAGGAACGCAAGCGTTGGCAGGCCACCCAGTGCGAGCAGATCGGGCATTTCGCCAACGATGTCCTCAGCCCCATTTTCAACACCGCCCGTCAGCTTGATGAGTCCTCCATTGCCTTGGTCGCACCAGCGCCGGTACGGCTGACCGCCGCCGAGTTGCGGGTGGCGCGCCTGGTGGTGCAGGGATTGAGCTATAAGGAAATCGCGCGCCAGCTCGATCGTTCCTTCTCTACCGTGGACCACAGCCTGCGCAGCATCCGTGACAAGCTGGGGGCGCGCTCCACGGCCCGCATGATGGGCATGCTGGGCGAGCTGCTGCGCAAGCACTATTCCTGACCGGGCCTTCCCCGCCATCCTCCGTAGTACTCGGCGCCGTCTGATGCGTGGCCGCGTCCCCGCACATACCATATACGCGAATCTTCGCAATATCCGTTTTTGGCAGTTACGCTAATACTGTTCTCATCCGTATTTCATAACAAGGATGAGACAAGCCCATGGCAAGCAAGGACTACCTGCATTTCATCGACGGCTGCGCCGTCGCGGCCTCGGATGGCCAGACCCTTCCCCTGATCGATCCCGTGAGCGAATCCCTGGCTGGATCCCTGGCTGCGGGGACTGCCGAGGATGTCGATCGTGCCGTGCGGGCGGCGCGGCGTGAACTCGATGGTGGCGCTTGGAGCCGGCTGTCGGGCGCGGCGCGGGGCCAACTGATTCAACGGCTGGCTGATCTGGTGGAACGTGATGCCGGGCTGATCGCTGCCATGGATGCGCAGGCCATCGGCCGTCCAGGCATCGAACCCACACTGCTGGATCTGCCCAATGCACTGGGCACACTGCGCACCTCCGCCGGCTGGGCCGACAAGATCGAAGGCCGTACCATCCCCACCGATGGCTATATGGGAATGGCAACGCTGTCCTACACCAGGCGTGAGCCGGTGGGCGTGGTCGCCGCCATCGTTCCCTGGAATACCCCCTTCATGATCACTTGCTGGAAAGTTGGTCCCTTGCTGGCCGCCGGCTGTACGGTCGTGATCAAGCCGGCCGAGGAGACTCCGGCATCGGCCTTGCACCTGGCGCTCCTGTGCCGCGAAGCCGGTATCCCCGACGGCGTGGTCAATGTAGTCACTGGTCGCGGCAATGTAGTTGGCGCCACCTTGTGCGAACACCCAGGCGTGGACAAGGTCACGTTCACCGGAAGTCCTGCTGTCGGCCGCCAGATCCAGCAGTTGGCCGGTGCTCATTTCAAGCGCGTATCACTGGAGCTGGGCGGCAAGAGCCCGCAGATCATCTTCGCCGACGCCGACCTGGAACGCGCGGTGCAGGGCTGCGCGATGGGCTTGTTTTTCAATCAGGGACAGGTCTGTGCCGCCGGTTCGCGCATTCTTGTTCATCGCGAGGTGGCGCAGCAGGTCGCCCAGGCGCTGGCTGCGATTGCCGATGCGATCAAGGTCGGCGACCCCAGCCAGCAAGGCGTGCAAATGGGGGCGGTGGCGAAGCGCCAGCAATTCGACAGCATTAACGCCCATATCCGGCGCGGCATCGAAGAAGGAGCGCAGCTGCTGGCCGGCGGTCCCAGCGAGGCGGGCGCTGGCTTGTTCGTGCGGCCCACCATCTTCAGTGGCGCGCGCAACGACATGAGCATCGCGCGGGAAGAAATCTTTGGCCCCGTCGGCACCATCATCGCCTTCGATACACAGGAAGAGGCGATCAGTCTGGCCAACGACAGCCGCTACGGTCTGGGGGCCACTGTCTGGACCCGCGATGTGGCGCGCGCCCACGAGATCGCGCACGCCGTCAAGGCAGGGGCGGTGGGCATCAATTGCTGGGCGCCCATCGATCCGCATTTGCCCTGGGGTGGTGTGAAGTCCAGCGGGATTGGCCGGGAATGCGGGCTGGCGGGCGTGCTGGCCTATACGGAAGAGAAGGTCATCACGGTCCTCATGGCCTGATGCAGGCGTGGCAGCAAGGCAGTACATCGACAACAAAACCAAGTATTTGGAGACAACATGAACGACAAGAAAAAGAGCAGTGGACCATCGCGCCGTCGCTTCCTTAAGACCCTCGGGATTGCCAGCGGCACGCTGATGGTGGCAGGCTTGCCTGGCGCGCGAGTCAATGCAGCGGATGATCTGAACGGAAGTTTTGATTACGTCATCGTGGGTGCAGGATCGGCCGGATGCGTACTGGCCAATCGCCTCACCGAAGATCCCAAGGTGCGCGTGCTGCTGCTGGAAGCGGGCGGGCCGGATGATTCGGAAGCGATCTCCACCCCCCTACGCCTGATCGAATTGTGGAAGAGCCAATACGACTGGGCCTACGATACCGTGCCGCAACGGCATGCCCAGGGGCGCCGCCTGTTCTGGCCGCGTGGCAAGACACTAGGCGGCAGCAGCTCGCTCAATGGCATGATTTACGTGCGCGGGCATGCCTCGGTCTATGACGCCTGGGAAAAGCTGGGCAATCCGGGATGGTCCTACAAGAGCGTGCTGCCGTATTTCAAGAAGTCCGAGGACTATGAACTGGGCGCCAACGACTTCCACGGCGTGGGCGGGCCGCTTCATGTCACCGTCAACTACAAGCCCCATGTGGTGACCAAGGCAATGGTCGATGCGGCGGTCGAGGCCGGCCATCCGTTCAATGGCGACCACAACGGTGCCGAGATCCTGGGCGTGGGATTCAATCATCTGAACATCAAGAACGGCAAGCGTGACAGTACCGCAGTGGCCTTCCTGCGCCCCGCGCTGGAGCGTCCGAATCTGTCCCTCATCACGCATGCACGGGTGCGCAAGCTGATTCTTTCGGGCAAGCGCGTCACCGGCGTCGAATACGAACAGCAAGGGCGGATGCGCAAGGTCGGTGTGCGGCGCGAGGCCTTGCTCAGTGGCGGCACCATCGAGTCGCCGCGCATCCTGATGCTCTCCGGCGTGGGAGAAGAGCAGCAGCTGCGTCAATTCAATATCCCCGTT
Organism: Herbaspirillum camelliae; assembly: GCF_001929405.1. Classification (NCBI taxonomy): domain Bacteria; kingdom Pseudomonadati; phylum Pseudomonadota; class Betaproteobacteria; order Burkholderiales; family Oxalobacteraceae; genus Herbaspirillum; species Herbaspirillum camelliae. The sequence continues at coordinate 5,385,821 of NZ_KV880769.1, read as the reverse complement.
CTGCACAAGCTGCCCGGGGTGGGCAAGAACCTGCATGACCATATGCTGGTCCCGGTCATCTACGAGGGCAAGCAAGCGATACCGGCTCCCGATGACCCGTCGATCACGGTCTTGCATGCGCAGTTGTTTGCCAAGAGCGATCCTTCCCTGCCGGGGCCGGACATGCAACCGCTGTTCTTCAACGTGCCGTATTACACGCCAGAGCAGAAGGGGCCGGCCAACGCGTTTACTCTGTGTGCGGCCTGCGTGATGCCGACCAGTCGCGGCGAACTGCGACTGACCGGAGCCGGTGTCAATGATCCGCTCTCCCTCGACCCCAACGTGCTGGCAACGGATTACGACGTGCAGACGCTGGTGGCCAGCATCAAGCAGATGCGCGAGATCGCTCGTCAACCTGCGCTGGCGCAGTGGCGCGGCAAGGAAGTCTTTCCGGGCGAGGACAAAAAGAGCGATGCGCAACTGGCCGATTACGTTCGCAGCGCGGTCGTCTCCTACCACCATCAGGTCGGCACCTGCGCCATGGGCAAGGGGCCGATGGCCGTGGTGGATCATGAACTGAAAGTGCATGGTCTCAAGGGAGTACGCGTGGTCGATGCATCGATCATGCCCATGGTGACCTCGGGAAATACCAACGCTCCCACCATCATGATTGCAGAAAAGGCTGCCGACATGATCAAGGCCAGCGCCCGTAGCGCCTGATCCTCCTTTTTCCGTGCGTTCGCCTGCGGCAGCGCACGGTCTTTTTCACCGCATCACTTCATCAAACCAGACAGGCCACCGCGCCGGGACGACGCTCGTCCGTGCTGCGCGAGTCCTGCACAGAGGGAGACGTCATGAATATCAGCAAGCCATTGATGGCCAGCATGCTGCTGGCTGCCTTCACCATCGGTCAGGGCGCCGCCGTCCAGGCCGCCTCCACGCCCGACCCCGGCGACTATACGGCGCTGCCGGCGGGAACAGATCTGACGATGCTTTACTTGCAGAACTTGCGCGCTGACAGCACCTATGCCAACGGCAACAAGGTCGGCTTGCCGCGTGATCTGGATCTGAACCTGCGCCTTGGCCTGTTGCGGCACGTGCATTTCATGAAGCTGGGTGGCTATACCATTGATCCACAGATCATCATCCCGTTCGCCCGCCAGACCGTGGGCCTGGATGGGAGCAGCGCGTCCGGTATCGGCGATATCGTCGTGGGCGGTACGTTGTGGACCATTGCCGACCTCGCCGGTGGCGAGCATCTGGGATACAGCATCTTCATCACCGCACCCACGGGCGCCGACAAGAACAAGGGCTTTGCCATCAGCGATGATCGCTGGGCTGCCGACCTGCAGGTGGGCTACATCCGCCGCCTGGCGCCTAACTGGACGGTGGACCTGATTGGCCAGACCGAGTTCTACCAGGACCGCCGCGATACGGGCGCGCGCAAGGACCCGCTGGGCCGCGCCTTCCTCCATCTGCGTTATCACATCAGCCAAGCCACGCATATCGCAGGATCCCTGCGCTATGCGGTCGGCGCGAAGGAAACGCTGGCAGGCACTACCCTGGCTGGTAGCAAGCGCGATACCAACATCACACTGACCTGGGCATCCTTCGTGACCAAACAGGTTCAGGTGCAAGCCCAGTATAGCCAGGATCTGCAGGTGCAAAACGGTCCCAGGCTCAACATGCTTGGTGTGCGGCTGCTCTACGCGTATTGAAACTGAATAGAGCAGGCCTGGAGGCGGATCAACTGATGGCCGCCACCGCCTCCAGCTCCTTGCCCCGTGTCTCCGGCAGGATCAGGCAAGCCACGATGACCAGTCCGTAACATCCGGCCGCAATCCAGCCTATGGTCTGTCCCAGCGGCAGGCTGTTGCTGAGATAGCCCACCAGGGCCGGACAGATCGCCCCGACCGCACGTCCGAAGTTGTAGCAGAACCCTTGTCCCGAACCGCGCACATCGCTGGGGAAAAGTTCAGACAGATAAGCCCCCATCCCCGAGAAAATCCCCGACAGGAAGAAGCCCAGCACAAAGCCCAGCGCCAGCATCCAGGCATCGGTGATGATCAACTGCGTATAGCTCAAGACCAGCACGATTCCCATGGCCGCAAACAGCATGAAGCAGCGGCGGCGACCGATGGTGTCGGACAGCCAGGCCGAGGTCAGGTAGCCGCAGAAGGAGCCGCCAATGAGCACCAGCAGATAGGTGCTGGTGCCCAGCACCGACAGGTGACGTTCGGTCTTGAGGAAGGTCGGCAGCCAGGTGGTCACCGAGTAATACGCGCCCTGCATGCCAGTGGCCAGCAGGCTCGCCAGCAAGGTGGTGCGCAGCAGGTCGCGATGGAAGATGCGCAGGAAATTGCCGCGCTGGCCACTCTCGCGCAGCCGGGCCTGGGTGGCCAGGTACACGGCGGGCTCGCTGATGGCGCGGCGGATGTAGAGCGTCAGCAGGGCTGGCAGCACGCCGATCCAGAACAGTACCTTCCATGCGGTCTCCGGCGGCAGCACCGCATAGACACCCCAGAACGCCAGCGCAGAAGCGGCCCAGCCGACCGCCCAACTGCTCTGCACCAGCCCCGAGGCCTTGCCACGATGGCGTGCCGAGATGGTCTCGGCAATGAGCACCGAACCGACCGCCCATTCACCCCCCATGCCGAAACCCTGCATGGCGCGGGTGAAGAACAATTGGCCGAAGGACGTGGTGAAGCCGGAGAGGAAGGTAAAGAACGCAAACCACAGCACCGTCCATTGCAGCACCCGCACCCGGCCATAGCGGTCGGCCAGCACGCCTGCGGCCCAGCCGCCGATGGCCGAGGTCAGCAGGGCGCCGGTGGCGATGTAGCCGGCTTCGGCCTTGCTCATGCTCCACGCGGCCAGGAGCGTGGGAATGAGGAAGGTGTAGATCATGTAATCAAAACCATCCACCGCATAGCCGGTGAAGGTCGCCGTGAGCGTGCGCCGCTCGGATGTCGTTGTTTCTTGCAGCCACATGATGATCCCCCGTAATCAAAGTATGTAAATCACTGACGTGCGGCATCAGCCGGCCAGGCGAAGCAAGCGCAGCCGGTGATGGAAAACGATAGGTCGCGCAGGCGCTAGGCCTGCGCTTCGAGCAGCAGTTCGCTATTGAGCTTGTCGGTCACCAGCATGTAACCGGGTGCGTGGGTGATGCAGAATTCGGGCCGGGCGGCGACGATGGCGGCCTGGGGCGTGACCCCGCAAGCCCAGAACACCGGCAGCTCATCGGCGCGGATATCCACCGCCTCGCCATAATCGGGATGGTCGATATCGGCAATGCCGATCAGGGCCGGGTCGCCGATATGGATTGGTGCACCATGCACCTGCGGGGTGCGCGCGGTGATCTGGATGGCGCGGATGGCGTCGGCCGCCTTCAATGGACGCATCGAGACCACCGTCGGTCCCTGGAACACGCCCACCGGCTGGGTCGGGATGTTGGTACGGTACATGGCCACGTTGCGGCCTTCGCTCACGTGACGCAGCGGAATGCCGGCGGCCAGCAGCGCATGTTCGAAGGAGAAGGAGCAGCCCAGTGCGAATGTGACCAGGTCATCGCGCCACACTTCGCGCAGGTCGCTCACCTCGGCCACGCGTTCGCCATGGCGCCACAGGTGATAGCGCGGCACATCGCTGCGCACGTCCAGGTCCAGGCCCAGCGCGGGCAGGGCCGGGGAGCCGGGTTCCGAGACGGCCAGCAGAGGACAGGGAATGGGATTGCGTTCGCAGAAGGCGAGAAAGTCATCGGCCAGCGCAGCAGGCAGGATCGCCAGGTTGACCTGCACATGGGCGCTGGCCACGCCGCTGGTGTGGCCGGTAAACGCGCCGCTGCGGGCGGCCAGGCGCACTTCCAGCGCGGTGGATGCGGACGACAGGACGGGCGGTGGGGCAGGCTGATGCGGTGCGGTGGACAAGGCAGTGGCAGTCTCTGGCATGGCGGTCTCCTTATTGGAATGGAGCCGATGTTAGGAGCGTACCGGGAGAGCGTCCAACAAAAAATTTATATCTTTTGTTATCGATTTATTCGATGAGGACAGTGGAAAAATCACTATAGCGATTTCCATGCCAGGGTGTCATTTTTCTGCGGTACGGCCTTTGGATTGTGCGCGCCGGGCATGTTCCAGCGCCGAATCGAGCACCAGTTCAGCCAGGCTGGAGCTGGGATCTTCGCGATAGCTGGCGTGGATCTGCAAGGCGGGCAGTTGCGCCTGGCAGCGCAGGATGCGCAGCGGCAGGCGGCGCGTGAGTTCGCGCACCGAGGCGCGCGGCAGGGTGGCCACGCCAAAGCCGCCTTCGACCAGCTGCACCATGGCCGAGATGGAGGAAATGGCGTGGATGCGTGGATTGGCCACGCCCCATTCCTGGCACAGCTGCAGCAGTCCCTGGTGCGGTTGCGAGCCACGCTGGAAGGTGATGAGGTCGTGCGCAGCCAGCTCTTCCAGCGTATGGGCGCGGGTGCCGAAGCGCTCACGGTGGCCGACGAAGACCATCTCCATCGGCGTCATCAGGCGCGAGCGCACGGCGGTATCGCTGCCGACCGTGGAGGTGAAGACCAGGTCCTGGGCGCCGCGCCGGATCTGTTCGGTCAGGACCGGCGAGGTTTCCACGGTGAGTTCCAGGGCGAAGTCGGGATAGCGGCTGCGGATTTCCTGCAGCCATGCGGGCAGCCAGCTATGCACCACCGACTCGATGCTGCCGATGCGCAGCACCAGCGGCCCGGCGCTGTGGCCGCCCAGTTCCTGGCGGATCTGGCGTTGCATGTCCAGCAGCTTGACGGCCAGGCGCTGGAAGCGCTGGCCGGCCACGGTGAGGCGGAACTGTTTTTCGCGGCGGTCCAGCAGCACCACGCCCAGTTCTTCTTCCAGCGAGGCGATGCGGCTGGACATGGTCGACTGCGTGATGTGCAGTTTCTCGGCGGCGCGGGTGATGCTCTTGAGCGAGGCGGCCCAGTGGAAGGCCTCGACGAAACGCAGGTTCATAGTGCTCGGCGATGAGGTGGGTGGCTGACGACGTATCGCGGCTAGGCTACCAGATGCATGGACGCGCCGGCTAGAACGCAGCTCACGCCGATTGATGAAATGGGTTCTAGCGTGGTGCGATCACGTCCAGCGAACGCAACACGCGCGGATGCAGGAAGCGGCTGCGGGTGGCCTCGTCGGTGAGCACGTGCATCATGGCTGCGACGAAATCGCTGACGCAGCCCTGGATGGGGGTGTTCTTGCGGGTGACGTAGCAGGCGATGCTGGCCGGTATCTTTTCCTTGAGGGTGAGAGCGTCTAGCGGATGGTGCTGGCGACCGGACTCGATGACCGGCCAGGGGACGACGGTGAGCAGGTCGCTGTTGCAGATCAGTTCCAACATTTGCAGTGACCGGTACTGGTGCAACTGCCCGCCGTTGAGGGGCGCACCTTCGCCGTAATAGGTCTGGAAGAAGTCGCGCAGGGGTGGGGTGTATTGGGTGATCTCATGGGTGAGCAGCCACGACTGGCCCGCCAGTTCTTCCAGATGGCGCGCCTGCTGCAACGGATGGCCACGGCGACAGGCAATCGCATGCTCGTAGGAAAACAGCGGTCGCGCGGCCAGTTCGCCGCTGCCTTGTTCAAGCGGAGCCAGGCCGATAGCCAGGTCCATGCTGCCGTCTCGCAGAGCGGCATAGTCCGAACCGAAGATGTCGCTCAGACTCAGGCTCACGTCCGGCCGCATCTGCGCAAAGCGCAGCAGGGTCGGCGTAAGCAGGGTCAGCGAGATCCACGGCGCGACCCCGACGGTGAAACGGATGCGGCTGCTGGCGCGCGCGGCGCTGAGCTCCTGCATGGCCTGGTCGAGTTCGCACTGGATCAGGCGTGCACGGGTGAGCAGCTTGCGGCCCGCAGCGGTCAGTTGCAAGCCCTGGGCCTGGCGCTGCATCAGCCGCGTACCGGCGGTGTTCTCAAGCTCCTGCAGGCCTTTGCTGACGGCGGCCGCTGTCACGTTGAGCGCCTGGGCAGCGGGGCGCAGGCCGCCATGCTCGGCGATGGCGATCAGGTATTGCAACTGCTGCAGCTTGAGTTCGGGAGGGCGCACCATGGGATCACTGTCCTCGCGGGCAACGTTGGGAGGCTGGGGGGCATCGAAAAGGGTTGCGGCGAGGATAAACGCTGCACCGGATTCGCGCATCTTTTTTTCCATTCAACCGGATCTTTACATGTCAACGAGCCGTTGACGCGACGCCGCCGCGCAATGCCTGCACACTTGCCGGACCAGGAAGGGCGCTGTGTTGCGGGCATTGGCGTAAATCATTTCCGTACCGCCCACGCCGTATCGTCCCACCTGTTCCGCCTGTCGGGAACGCTTTTGGTACGCATGCTGCATGGCAAGACCGACCATGCCAGTGCCTGCGCCAGGGCTTGCCGGCAGGGCCGTATCCCACTACCCAGAGACTCGCCATGACCAAGCATCCGACCACTTCCGCGCTCGTGCCAGGCATCCTGCACCACCTGCAGGAAAGCGTGGCCCTGCGCCATCACATTCACGCCCACCCTGAACTGGCCTTCGAGGAACACGCCACCAGCGAGCTGGTGGCCGGCAAGCTGGCCGAGTGGGGCTATGCAGTCCATCGCGGCCTGGGCGGCACCGGCGTGGTCGGCACCCTGAAAAAGGGCAATGGCCCGCGCCGCCTCGGTCTGCGTGCCGACATGGACGCCCTGCCGATCCACGAAGAGACCGGGCTGCCCTATGCCAGCCAGCATGGCGGAACCATGCATGCCTGCGGCCACGATGGACACACCGCCAGCCTGTTGGCGGCCGCCCGCGAACTCAAGGACAGCGATTTCGACGGCACCCTGCACCTGATCTTCCAGCCTGCCGAAGAAGGTCTGGGCGGCGCGCGCAAGATGGTCGAGGATGGATTGTTCGAGCGCTTCCCCTGCGACGGGGTGTTCGCCTTCCACAACATGCCCGGCTATCCGGTGGGCAAGTTTGGCACCTTGCCGGGGGCTTTCATGGCCTCGTCGGATACGATCATCATCAAGATCATCGGCCACGGTGGCCATGGCTCCATGCCGCATATCACGGTCGACGCCACCCTGGTGGCGTCCTACCTGGTGGTGGCCTTGCAGAGCGTGGTGGCGCGCAATGTCGATCCGCGCCAGATGGCGGTGGTCACGGTGGGGGCCCTGCACGCCGGCAACGCTCCCAACGTGATTGCCGAGACCGCCGAACTGCGCCTGTCGGTACGCGCCTATTCGCCCGAGGTGCGCGCTCTGCTGCGCCAGCGCATCATCGAACTGGCGCAGACCCAGGCCCAGGCCATGGGCGCGCGTGCGGAGGTGGATTACCAGTGGCGCTATCCTCCGCTGCAGAACGATCCGGGCATGACCGCCTTCGCCGAAGGCGTGGTGCGCGACTGGCTGGGGCCGGAGGCGTTCATCGAGAATGTCCAGCCGTTGACCGGCAGCGAGGATTTCTCCTTCATGCTGGAGCAATGCCCGGGCTGCTACCTCATCATCGGCAACGGCGAAGGAGAGAGCGGTGGCTGCATGGTGCACAACCCGCGCTACGACTTCAATGACGGCATCTTGCCGCTGGCGGCCAGCTACTGGGTCAAGCTGACGCAGCGCTTCCTGTCGGACGCGCCGCTGGAGGTCTGATCCGCCAGAGAGGAGACCGGCGTGCTGCGGTTCGACGCCGCAGCGCGCTGCCAACGAACAACAAACTCATCACAGCAGAGCCGCCCACACCATGAACAGCCACAGCCCCTCCGCCGCCGCCAGCGCCGCTGTCACCCCGGCCCCGGTTTCCAAGACCAGGAAGATCGCCGCCATCACCATCGGCAATGGCCTGGAGTTCTTCGACTTTTCGATCTATACCTACTTCGCTGCGATCATTGGTCGCCAGTTTTTCCCCAGCACGTCGGAATGGGGCTCGCTGATGATGTCGCTGGCCACCTTTGGCGTGGGCTTCCTGATGCGTCCGCTGGGCGGCGTGATCATGGGCCAGTTCGCCGACCGGCGTGGCCGCAAGCCGGCCATGACGCTGAGCCTGTGGCTCATGGCAGTGGGCTCGGCCATTTTCATCGTGGTCCCGACCTATGCCCAGATCGGCCTGGCGGCGCCGCTGCTGATGATCGCGGGACGCATGATCCAGGGTTTTGCGGTGGGTGGCGAAGTGGGGGCCTCTACCTCCATGCTGCTGGAATACGCGGACGACAAGACGCGCGGTTTCTACAGCAGCTGGCAATTGTTCAGCCAGGCCTTGAGCACGCTGGTCGGCTCCGGCGTGGGCCTGCTGCTGACCTATGCGCTGAGCACCGAACAACTGGAAAGCTGGGGCTGGCGCCTGCCGTTCGTGGTCGGCCTGCTGCTGGTGCCCATCGGCAGTTACATCCGCCGCTTCCTCGACGAGACCGCCGAGGTGGAACATGCCCCGGCGCCAGGCCAGCAGGGCAAGCGCACCCCGGGCGCCCTGAGCGAGATCCTGCAGATGCATCGCAAGCCGCTGTTGCTGGGCACGGCCATCGTCATCGGCGGCACCTCGGCCAACTACATCGTGATGCATTACATCACCACCTATGCCAAGGCCGTGCTGCAGATGCCGTTCTCGCTGGCGCTGTGGGCCTCGTGGCTGGCCGGCCTGCTGCAGTTGCTGCTGTGCGCCCTGGCCGGCATCCTGACCGACCGCCTCGGTCGCAAGCCGGTGGCCACCTGGTCGCGCCTGGCGCTGATCGTGCTGGTGTTCCCGGCCTTCATGCTGATGAACCATCTGCGCAGCGGCATAGGGCTGTTCACGGCGGTGACGATGATGACCATTCCGATGGTGTTTACCTCCGTCTCCAGCGTGGTCATGATGACCGAACTGTTCCCCCGACGCGTGCGAGCGACCGGACTGGCGCTGTGCTACGGACTGGGTGTGTCGATCTTTGGCGGCTTCTCGCAGCTCATCGCCACCTGGCTGGTCAAGGCGACTGGCTCCAACCTGGGACCGGCCTGGTATGTGATCGGGACCGGGCTCATTTCGCTGGTGGCCATTGCCATGGTGAAGGAGACGGCGGGCAAGAAACTGGATTGAGCGGACTCGCTGCAAAGGGCAGCCAGCGGTCATGCATGCGGGTGTGCTGCGCTCTTGCCATCGTCCCCATTTGGCGCGGCGTCCCGTCCCGGGCGACGCTCGCCAGTTTCTTGCGCGCTGCACCAAAATTCCCACCGCTTGACACATTCCTTCCCCATACCTATCCTCACCTCCCAATTGGTCTTACCTTACGCCGCCCGCAAACGCCGGGCGGGCGGGGCAGGACCACATTGCCGAGACGGCAGTGATTCACCCCTACAGGCAGGTATCCAGAGAGCATGTCCTTCGACCCCATCGTCCAGAAATCCATTTCCGAACAGGTTGCCCAGCGGCTGCTGACCATGATCCGCAGCGGCCTGTTGAAGCCCGACCAGCAGCTGCCGCCCGAGCGCGAGCTGGCGGCCATGCTGGGTGTGGGCCGGCCTGCGGTGCGCGAGGCCATTCGCGGGCTGGCGCTGCTGGGGCTGCTGCGCATCCGCCAAGGCGAGGGCACCTTCGTCAGTTCGCTGGAGACGCGCGAGCTGCTGGAGCCGCTGGAGATGATCATCGATCTCAACCCGGGCACGCTGGAGTCGCTCTTCGATGCCCGTCTCATCATCGAGACCGGTGTGGCTGCGCTGGCCGCCACCCATATCGAGGACGCCGAACTGGACCGCCTGGCGCGCAATGTCGAGGACGAGGCGCGTCTGCTGTCGGATCCCGCTGCCTTCGCGGCTGCCGATGTGGAATTCCACGAAGCCATCATCGAGGCCTGCAACAATCCCTTCCTGCAAAGCATCGCCGGCAGCCTCTACATGCTGGGCAAGAAAAGCCGTTCCATCACCTCGCGCATCCCGGCTACGCTGGAGCGCAGCCTGCAGGACCACCGCCAGATCCTGGACGCCCTCAAGGCGCGTGATCCGCAGAAGGCCTCCGAGGCCATGCGCCATCATCTGATGCGCGTGCGCGATGCCTACCGCAGTGCTGGCCGCAATCGCAACGAATCGGTCTACGACTGAACGCAGCAAGCGCCACCGTTGCCGCCAGCCTGGCCTGTGCGGCATTCCACAACGGCGGCGTGGCAGTACGGCCGCAGCACCTGGCGCGCGGCGTCCCTCACAAGACCCGATACCGGCAGGCGCTAAAGGGCCGCCCCATGACAAGCCGGAGCATGAGTGATCAACCGTTTCTTTGACAGGAGAACAGCATGCTGGATCTGGCAGGAAAAGTCGTCTTCATCAGCGGCGCAAGCACCGGTATCGGCGCGGCCGCCGCCAGGGCCTTTGCGGCCCGGGGTTCCCATGTGGTGGTGCACTACAACAGCTCGGAAAAGGAAGCCGAGGCCGTCGCCGCCGAGGTGCGCGCCGCGGGCAGCAAGGCCATCACCATCGGCGCCGACGTGCGCGATACGTCGGCCATCACCGCGGCAGTGACCAAGGCGGTGGCGCAGATGGGCCGCATCGATGTGCTCATCAACAACGCCGGGGCGCTGGTCAAGCGTGCGCCGCTGGAAGCGGTCACCGATGAACTCTTCGACGACATCATCAACATCAACGCCCGCTCGGTGGTGGCCTTCACCCGCGCGGTGATCCCGGTCATGCGCGCCCAGGGTGGCGGCAACATCATCAATGTCACTTCCGTGGCGGCGCGTCATGGGGGCGGTCCTGGTGCGCTGATCTATGCGGCCTCCAAGGGCTTTGTCAGCACTATCACGCGGGGGATGGCCAAGGAATTGCTGGCCGACAAGATCCGCGTCAATGCGGTGGCGCCGGGTGTGATCATGACGCCGTTTCAGGAACGCTTTACTACGCCGGAACAGCTGGAGGGCTTCCGCAAGACCATTCCCATGGGACGCATCGGCGAGCCGGATGAATGCAGCGGGGCTTTCCTCTACCTGGCGTCGGAGCAGATGTCGGGTTACGTGACCGGGCAGATCATCGATGTCAACGGCGGACAGTACATGCCCTGATGCGCTGACGCCCTGATGCCTGCTGGCCGGGTGTCGCTCGCCCGGCCCTGACATGGTGTTACAAGCTCGTGCGGTCAAAGCAGGCAGGCGCGGCTAGAATAGCGCGCATGCTCAAAGACAAGAAACTCTCTGCCTATGCGCCGTCGGCCACCCGGATACGGGCGCGCTTCGTGGCCATCTCCTGGCGCGACCTGGCTGTCAGCTTCGGCCCCATCATCCTGCTGATCCTGGTGGGTGCGTGGCTGGTGATCTGGCTGATCCGGCCCGCGCCGCCATCGTCCATCACCATCGCCGCCGGTCCCAAGGACAGCAACTTCTGGCGCGTGGCGGAGCGCTACAAGACCATCCTGGCGCGCGATGGCATCAAGCTCGATATCGTCGAGACCGGCGGTTCCCTGGACAACCTGAAACGCCTGGCCGATAGCGACCAGGACATCGATGTCGGTTTCGTCCAGGGTGGCCTGGCCGGCGCGGTGTCGGCCGATGCGATGAGCTCGCTGGTGTCGCTGGGCAGCATTTCCTATGTGCCGGTGTCGGTCTATTACCGCAGTGCGTCCGTCAATGCGGAGGGCAAGCCGATACCGCCGCTGCGTCAACTGTCCGAGCTGGCCGGCAAACGTATCGCCATCGGTGGCCAGGGCAGCGGCTCCAGCGTGCTGGCCGCCACGCTGCTCAAGGCCAATGGCGTGGAAGCCGGCGGCGCTACCCAACTGCTCAACATCGGCGGCGACGAGGCTGCGCAGGCGCTGACCAGCGGCAAGATCGATGCGGCCTTCCTGATGGGGGACTCGGTCTCGGTGGCGACCATGGGCAAGCTGCTGCGCGCGCCCGGTATCCGTCTGCTGGATTTCTCGCAGGCGGAGGCCTATGTGCGACGCTTCCGCTACCTCAATACGCTGAAGATGCCCATGGGCGTCTTTGACCTGGCGCGCAACCTGCCGGCGCGCGATACCCAGTTGATCGCACCCACCGCCGAACTGGTGGCGCGTGAAGACCTGCATCCGGCGCTCTCGGACCTGCTCATCGAGGCCGCCCACGAAGTCCACGGCAAGGCCAATGTGATGCAGAAGGCCGGCGAGTTTCCGGCCCCGCTGGAACATGAATACCGCATCAGCGACGATGCGGCGCGCTACTACAAGTCAGGCAAGACCTTCTTCTACCGCACCTTGCCATTCTGGCTGGCCAGCCTGCTGGACCGGGCGGTGGTGATCGTGCTGCCGGTGATCCTGCTGCTCATTCCGGGGATACGGCTGGTGCCCATGCTCTATGGCTGGCGGGTGCGCTCGCGCATCTATCGCTGGTATGGCGAGCTCATCGCGCTGGAACGTGGCATCTCGCGTGACTCGCCGCAGGAGCAGGCCGATATCCTCAAGCGTCTGGACGAGATCGAGATGGCCGTGAACCGCATGAAGATGCCGCTGGCCTTTGCCGACCAGTTCTATGTCCTGCGCGAGCATATCGGCTTCGTGCGGGCGCGCCTGGCAGCGGGCGTGGCCTAGACGCGACAGCCGGCGGGCAGGGTGGGGCGGGTTGTTGTATGCTCGCCATGGCAGCAACACTACTGTATAAAAAATACTGTGTATGCATACAGTGTTTGTGCTAAAGTGAAGCCTCTTACAGACCAGAAGAGGAATCGCTGCCATGACCCACTTTGATCTTGCTTCCGACGCTCGCTTCGCTGTTTCTTCATCCAGCCCGTCTTCGCTCAGCATCCGCCTGGGCCGCCGGGAAATCTTCATCTGCCGCGACACCTACGTGCGCCGCTACCGGGTCAACCCGCTCATCGAGTGCAGCGCCGGCATCGAGCCGGGCCATCTGGAAATCCTGCTGCTGCGTCGCTGGCTGCTGGTCCTGTCGAAGGCGCGCGCCTGATGCGGCGCGCCCTTGACTGGCTGGTCGTTGACGCGCTGGGCCGCCCGGCCCGCGTGGATCAGCGGCCCACACCTTCGTGTGCCAGGTCGGCTGCGTTGGCAGCCATGGGCGCGGGTACCGCAGGTACTGCAAGCACGCCTGCCGGAGTCGACTCGGTCCTGGCGAAGGTCACCAGATGCGTCACTTCCAGCCTGATGCCTATCCATTCGCCCACGGCGTGATCGTGATGCGAGGGCGCCAGCGACAATAGCGTCTGGCCATTCTCCAGCGCCAGCGTGTAGAGGAATTCCGCCCCTCGGAAGGACTTGCGCACCACTCTTGCCCGGAAGGGGGAGGCGTCGTCGTGGATCACATCATCGGCGCGCAACAGCACGTCGACCTCGCTGGTCTGGGCTGCTTGCTGGCCATGCAGCGCATGCAGCGGCACGCCGCGCAGCAATCCGGCGGCGGTCTCTACTTCGATTTCTTCCTGTTCGCCCACTTGGTGATGGCTGGTTGCTGGCCGGCTCGCAAGCGCTTGCGCGTTTGCATCCCGCCCGCGCAACTGCCCTTGCAGCAGCACGCCATGGCCGATGAAATCAGCGGCAAAGCGGGTGGCCGGACGGTGATAGAGCGCATACGGCGTATCCCATTGCTCCAGTTGCCCCTGGCGCATCACGCCGACCACATCGGCGACGGCAAAGGCTTCCATCTGGTCGTGCGTCACCATCAACGCGGTGGTGTGGGTGCGCTTGAGGATGTCGCGCACATCGTGCGCCAGGCGTTCGCGCAATTCCACATCCAGGCTGGAGAAGGGCTCGTCCAGCAGCAACAGGCGCGGCTGCGGGGCCAGCGCGCGCGCCAGCGCAATGCGCTGCTGCTGGCCGCCCGAGAGCTGGTGCGGAAACCTGGCGCCGGCCTCGGGCAGGCCCACCAGCGCCAGCATCTCGGCCACGATCGCACTGCGCTCGCTCTTGTGGCGGCCACGCAGGCCGAAGGCGATGTTGTCGGCCACGTTCAGGTGCGGGAACAGGGCGAAATCCTGGAACACCATGCCGATGCGCCGCTGCTCGGCAGGCACGCGCACGCCGCCGCCTTCGAGCAACTGGCCATCGAGGCGGATCAGCCCCGCCTGGGCCGGCTCCAGGCCAGCCACTGCGCGCAGCAGGCTGGTCTTGCCGCTGCCGGAAGGGCCGATCAGCGCGCCCAGTTCGCCCGGCGCCAGGCGCAGCGTGACGGCGTCTACGGCCGGGGCAGGGGTGCGGGGATAGCGGATGCTGAGGTGTTCGACTTCCAGAAACATGGGCATGCTCAATGAAATGGTTACAATTCGCGTTTGCGAACGATTTTGCGCAGTGTAGCGCATGCGCCCGCGTCTTCCTTCATTCTGTCCTCACGGATCTGGTTCCCTATGCATTTCATCGGTTTGCTCGCTGTCCTGATCGCCTTGCCCATCCTTGCCATCCTCTGCGCCTGGTTCGGGCTGGACGCCCAGGGCCTGGACGCCTTGCGCCAGCAGGCAGAAACGGTGCTGCCGGGCTACCTCGCGACCTCGGGATGGCTGGCGCTGATGGTGACACTGGGGGTGGTGATGGTGGGCGGCGCCACGGCAGTGACGGTGAGCCTCTTCGAATTTCGCGGGCGGCGCTGGTTTTCCTGGGCCTTGCTGTTGCCCATGGCCATGCCGGCCTATGTGTCGGCCTACGCCTATACCGATTTCCTGCAGTACGCTGGCGTGGTGCAGAGCACCTTGCGCAGCTGGTTCCCCGGCTTTCGAATGGAAGTGCGCGGCTTGCCGGGGGCGATCTGCATGTTCGTGCTCACCCTCTATCCCTATGCCTACCTGCTGGCCCGCAATGCCTTGAGCGAGCGCGGCACCCACCTGATGGAAGCGGCCCGCATGCTGGGCGCACCGCTGTCCGAGCGCATCGTGCGCGTGGCCCTGCCGCTGGCGCGCCCGGCCCTGGCCGCCGGGGCGGCGCTGGCGCTGATGGAGACGCTGGCCGACTACGGGGTCTCGGCCTACTTCGGCCTGACCACCTTCACCACCGGCATCTACAAGGCCTGGGTGGTGCTGGATGATCGCCTGGCTGCGGCCCAGTACGCGTCGCTGCTGCTGCTGTTCGTGACCGTGCTGCTGTGGCTGGAGCGGCGTGAACAAGGCCGCATGCGCTTTGCCGCCACGCGCGGCGGACGCGGCCATGATGGCGCCGAGGCGCGCCTGCCCGCGCTCTCGCGCGCCCAGACCGCACTGGCCTGGCTGGTGTGCGGCCTGCCGGTGGTACTGGGCTTTGTGCTGCCGGTGGCGATCCTGCTGCGCCTGTGGTGGAGCGAGGCTGCGCAGGCGGTGGGGTTCGATGTCGGCCGGTATGCCGGCTGGGTGTGGAACAGTTTCCGATTCGGCGGCATGGCCGCGCTGGCGGCCATCGTGCTGGCCCTGGCCTTGTGCTTTGCGCTGCGCAGCGGCGGCCTGCCGCGTCTGCAGGCAGCATTGCTGCGGCTGACGGCGCGGCTGGCCGGCATGGGGTACGCCATCCCTGGCTCGGTCATCGCGGTGGGCATCCTGTTGCCGGTGGCCTGGCTGCAATCGCTGTGGCCGGGGGCGGGCCTGGGCGTCTTGCTCACGGCCAGCTCGCTGGGCGTGATCTATGCGTATCTGGTACGCTTCACGGCGGTGGCGGTGCAGTCGGTGGAATCCGGTTACACCCGCATCCCCGCCAGCCTGGATGAAGCGGCGCGCACCCTGGGGAGTTCGCGCGCCGTCATTGCCTGGCGCGTGCATATGCCCTTGCTGTGGCGTTCGCTGGCGGTGGCGGCCCTGATGGTGTTCGTGGATGTGGTCAAGGAACTGCCGGCCACTTTGCTGTTGCGACCCTTCGATACCGATACCCTGGCCGTGATCGCCCACAACCTGGCGCGCGATGAGCGCCTGGGCGAGGCGGCCTTGCCGGCCTTGTCCATCGTGCTGGTCGGACTGGCGCCGGTGCTGCTGGTCATGCGCGCGCTCGATGGCAAGCGCAGCCAGCCCTTGCAAAACGCTGCGCCGCCCGCATAACCCCTGCACGACCGAACCGATGAACCTGCCAGCGCGCCTGGCGCAGATCCCTGGAGCCACCATGAGCCAATACGACTATGACCTTTTCACCATCGGCGGCGGCTCCGGCGGCGTGCGCGCGGCGCGTTTCGCCAGCCAGGCCGGTGCGCGCGTGGGCCTGGCCGAGAAGGGCGACCTGGGCGGCACTTGCGTGAACCTGGGTTGCATCCCCAAGAAGCTGATGTCCTACAGCGCCCATTACCACGAGGAGTTCGCCGACGCGGCTGGCTATGGCTGGACGCTCAACGGCCAGCTCAGTTTCGACTGGAGCGCGCTCATGGCCAACAAGGACCGCGAGATCGCCCACCTCAACGACATCTACCTGCGCCTGCTCGATAACGCCAAGGTCAGCCTGCACCGCGGCTTTGCCAAGGTGGAGGATGCCCACACCGTCAATGTCGATGGCCAGCGCTTCACCGCCCGCCACATCCTGGTGGCCACCGGCGGACGTCCCGACAAGCCGGCCATCCCTGGCGCCGATCTGGGCATCACCTCCGACGATTTCTTCCATCTCAAGGCGCTGCCGCAGCGCGCCGTGGTACTGGGCGGCGGCTATATCGCCGTCGAACTGGCCTCCATCCTCAATGGCCTGGGCTGCGAGGTGACCCTGGTGTATCGGCGCGAGCGTCTGCTGCGCAATATGGACGCCGATCTCGGCATCCACCTGGCCGACGAGATGGCCAAGAAGGGCATCCGTATCATCTTCAACGCCAGCATCGAGGCCATCGAGGCGGAGCAGGCGGGCGAGGCAAGCGTCAAGACGGTGCGGCTCACCAATGGCGAGGCGCTGTCGGCGCAGTGCGTGCTGTTCGCCACCGGCCGCACGGCCAACACCGCCGGCCTGGGGCTGCAAGAGGCAGGCGTGAAGCTCAAGGCCAATGGGGCGATCGAAGTCAACCAGGACTTCGAAAGCAGTGTCCCTTCCATCCTGGCCGTGGGCGATGTGATCGACCGCGTCGCACTCACGCCGGTGGCGCTGGCCGAAGCCATGGCCGTGGTCTCGCGCCTGTTCGGCAAGGGCGAGCGCGGCATGTCCTATGCCAACATTCCCACGGCGGTGTTCAGCCATCCCAATGTGGGTACGGTGGGCTTGTCGGAGGAAGAGGCGCGCCAGCAGTTCGGCGAGCTGAAGATCTTCAAGACTGATTTCAAGCCGCTCAAGAACACGCTTTCGCGCAATACCGAACGCACCTTCATGAAGCTGGTGGTCGATGCCCGTACTGATCGCGTACTGGGCGTGCACATGGTCGGCGGCGACGCTGGCGAGGTCATCCAGGGCTTTGCGGTGGCCCTGCAATGCGGAGCGACCAAGGCCCAGTTCGATACCACCATTGGCATCCATCCGACTTCCGCCGAGGAATTCGTCACCCTGCGGACACCTGTGGCCTGATCCGCAGTGCAGGTTCGCCAGCAAGAACGGGGATGCCAGGCATCCCCGTTTTGTCATCCATGACCGTGTTTCAGCGCCACAGCGCGTAGCCGATGCGGAACTGTGCGCGATCCTTCTGGTTGTAGGTCAGCAGGCTCTCGCCATAGCCGTGGAAATAACTGGCCATCAGGTAGCCGGCCGTCCCCGGCAACAGGCGCGAGAGCGGGTAGGAGACCTGGGTCTGGCTGGTCAGCGTGCCGCCCAGCCGGCCCTTGCGCAGCATGGTGGCTACTTCCAGCCCATCCGGTTTGCCATAGGACAGCTTCAGGTCCATGTGGCCGCGGTAGTCGCCGATGTCGGGATTGTCGCGGGTGGGGCCGAGATAGGCATAGACCTTGGGCGCGACCTTGAAGTGGTAGTCGTTGAGGTTGCCGAAGTTGAAGCTGGGTTCGATGAAGTAGGTGTTGATGCTGCGCGACTGCGCACCGTCGCGGCCATTGGACTCATGCTCCAGGCCGGTGGCAATGCCGATGCGGCTGAACACGCGGTTCTGGATGCCCACGTCCGGCAGGTAGTAGAACAGGCTGGGCCGGTAGCTGGTGTCGCGGAAGGGCGCCGACGGGGCCGACAGGTCCCACAGCGAGAACTGGGTGTAGCCCAGGTAGAGATTGTCCAGCGGGCCGCGCGAGCGCGGATCGTCCGGCACGAACAGGCGGAACTTGAAGCTGAGCTGGAAGCGCGCATTGGTATCGCCGCCGCTGTTGCCCACCGTGAAGTACATCGGTTCATTGAAGGACAGGCGGCGGTTGTTGGAGAGGATGTCTTCGGCCGCCGGGGCGCTGTCCAGCGGCGAGGCGTCGGCCCCGGGCGTGAAGACCGTGGCCGAGGGCGCCACTGGCGCTACCGTGCTGGAGGAGTCGGCCAGGGGCGTGTTGATCAGGTCAGGCGACTCCGGCAGCGCGCCCAGCGCGGCATCGGGGCGTACCACGGCTACCAGCACCGGTGCGGCATCCATGCCGATGGGCTCGATGCGGACCATGCCGCGCAACCGTTCTGGCAGCATGCCGCGATAGCGCAGCTTGCGGAACTGGCCTTGCCTGAGGGTGATGCTGCCCTCGCTATCGACCCGTTGCAAGCTGATCTGCTGGGGCGGGATCATGTCGGCCGAGGCGGCCACCAGGAGGGTAGGCGGCAGCGTGTAGGTGCGTTCGGCCTGGTCTTCCTCGCTGACCAGCAGGGTCAGTTCCAGGGGCTTGCTGGCATCGATGCGCTTGGGCGGTTGTACCAGCGTGATGCCGGCGTGGGCCGGCATGCCGATGAGCAACGTGCCGCCGAGGGCGCACAGGGCCAGGGCGACGGATCGCAAGGGGAGGGGGAGACGGGGCAGGCAATGGCGTGGGCTGAACATGGTGTCCTTGTTTTATTCGCATATTGTTGTTCTGGCGCTGGGCAATCGCACCGGCAATGGCAGCGACGCGCTTGGCATTACAGATCGGTTGGCGCGGAGAAAGTTGCCAGAGGTGACGTAATGCCTCACTTCGGGGTCGAAGATGTCTGTCTGATAACGGGTATTTCCTGATTGTGTGACAATACTGCCGCCTCTAAGCTGACGTCCACTGCCCCCATGGGCGGCGCTGGCCGGTCCGGCCCGTGGAGCCCCCCCCTCAACCGCAGTCCCGATAGTCTCGATACGTCGCACCCTTCGCCATGCTCATTGCCACCTACGACAAGCTGCTGGTTGTCGTCTCATTGCTGGTCGCCATCCTGGCCTCCTATACGGCGCTGGACATGGCCGAACGCATCAATACCACGGCCAGCCAGCATGGACGGGCGGCGCGCTGGTGGCTGGCCGGCGGCGCCGTGGCCATGGGGCTGGGCATCTGGTCCATGCATTTCATCGGCATGCTGGCCTTCCGCCTGCCCATTGCCTTGGGGTATGACGCCGGGATCACGGCGCTGTCGCTGGTGATCGCCATCGCCGTCTCCGGCTTCGCCCTGTGGATCGTCACCCGTCCCGAACTGCCGACCCGACGCCTCTTGGGCAGCGCCCTGTTCATGGGGATCGGCATTGCGTGCATGCACTATACCGGCATGGCCGCTCTGCGCATGCAGCCGGGCATCGCCTACGATCTGTTCCTGTTCCTGGCCTCGGTGGCCATTGCCATCGCCGCGTCGGCAGCCGCCTTGTGGATCGCCTTCAGCCTGCGCAGGAACACCCCGCACGTCAAGGCGGCCCGTGGCGGGGCCTCGATAGTGATGGGCCTCGCCATCTTCGGCATGCATTACACCGGCATGGGTGCGGCCAGCTTCAGCCGCGACTCTATCTGTCTGTCGGCGCAGGAGGGGCTGGCGCCGGGCTGGCTGGCCGTGCTCATCATCGTGGTGACGCTGGCGGCGCTGACCATCGCCTTGCTGACTTCGGTGCTGGACGCTCGTCTTGAGTCGCGCACTGCCAAGCTGGCGCGTTCGCTGGCCGCAGCCAATGAAGAGCTGACCCAGATGGTGCTGCACGACCAGCTCACCCGTCTGCCCAACCGCACCCTGCTGGAAGACCGCCTGAACCAGGCCATCAACAAGGCCGCCCGCGAGCAGGGGCATTTTGCGCTGATGTTCATGGACCTGGATGGTTTCAAGGCCATCAATGATTCGCTGGGCCACCATGTGGGCGACCGCCTGCTGGTGGAAGTGGCGCAGCGCCTGACCAGCAGTTCCCGCGCCAATGACACGGTGGCGCGCCTGGGCGGCGATGAATTCGTCATCCTGGTGGACTTGAACACCCCGGAAGACGCCATGGGCGTCGCCGAGAAGCTGGTGGAGGCGGTCAACCAGCCTTTCAAGGTGAACCAGCACGAACTGCGCGTCTCGGCCAGCGTAGGCATCGCCATCTATCCGGAGGACGGCGCGACCCGCCATGACCTGGTCATCAATGCCGATGCCGCCATGTATCACACCAAGCGCAGCGGCCGTAACGGCTACCACTTCTTCGAACCGTCCATGAACGCCAACGCCCAGCAGCAACTGCAATGGCTGCAGGACCTGCGGGTGGCGCTGGAGCGCGGCCAGTTCCGCCTGGTGTATCAACCCAAGTTCAGCCTGCCCGATGGTCCGGTGCTGGGGGCCGAGGCCTTGCTGCGCTGGGAGCATCCGGTGCATGGGCTGGTGGCCCCGGACCAGTTCATCGGCCTGGCCGAGCGCTCCGGATTGATCCTGCCCATCGGCGCCTGGGTGCTGGACGAGGCCTGCCGCCAGATGCGCGAGTGGTTCGCACTGGGCTATGTGGACTGGACCATGTCAGTGAACCTGTCGGCGCTACAGTTCGCCGATCCGCACTTGCTGGAGGTGGTGCGCACGACCCTGGAACGCCATCAGTTGCCACCGCAATGCCTGACCCTGGAAGTCACCGAATCCACCGCCATGCATGACACTGAAGCCAGCCTGCAGACCTTGCGCCAGATTGCCGACCTGGGGGTGGAAATCTCCATCGACGATTTCGGCACCGGCTACTCCAGCCTGCTCTATCTCAAGCGCCTGCCCGCCAACGAGTTGAAGATCGATCGCGGCTTCGTGCGCGAGCTCAAGCAGGGAGGTGAAGACGCCGCCATCGTCTCGGCCATCGTGGCGCTGGGCCGTACGCTGAACCTGCGCATCGTGGCTGAGGGCGTGGAAACGGTGGAGCAGCAGGAGTTCCTGGCCGCGGCCGGTTGCGATGCCTTGCAGGGCTACCTGATGGGGCGGCCCATGACGCCGGAACTGTTCCTGCAGACCATGCGCGAGCGGCACAAGAGCGCCGCCTGAAGGTCGGCGCAGGGCGGTCGCATTGCTATCCCGCAAATTGGCGGCGGCATCGCCGCTTATTCTTCGGATTGCTCTTCCGGGCTTGATGCAAAGATGCAGTCATAGGAAGCGCTGCGCCACAAGGCCGGCGTTTCCGGCAGGCTCCTGAGGGGGAGGTTGGGACGGACGGCCCGGTTGGCGTCCGTCCCTTTTTGTTGTCCGGACTCAGGGGGGCGGGCATTGCAGGCGCAAGCGTTGCTCCAGCCGCTGCAGCTTGCGCTGGGCCTGCTCGACTTTGCCTGAACCGGGCGGCTGCGCCAGGCTGCGCGCGGCTTGCAAGTCTTCCTGCGCCCAGCGGTGCTGTTGCGCCAGCAGGCCGCAGCGCTGCCGGTGGGCGGTGGTGGCGCTACGCGCGCCAGCGGCCCTTGGCAAGCGGGGCGGCGTCGAAGGGGATGGCGGCGCTGGTGCGGCCTTGAAGGCAGGGACAGTAGGCAAGGGGGGAGTGGACAGCGTGCCGGCCTGCTGGCACAGATGGTCGCTATAGGTCGTGAGCCCGTCGTACTGGCATTTGTAGACGGCGGCCTGGCTGGACGCATTCAGGCACAGTGCCAGGAGCAACGCCAGACCTTGGCGCGGCAGGGGAGAAAGATGCATGGTGACCTCGCCGATGAGAGGGTGCAAAGCAGACACGCCGTCCCCGGCGCGCTACCCTCCCTGGGAACATGTCACTGCCGTCGGTCTGCGCCGGCTGGCTTCATCCGTTCATGCTGCGGGCCTCAGAGAACTTTGCCCGGATTCATCAGCTGTTGCGGATCCAGCGCCAGTTTAATGGCGCGCATCAGTTGCAGTTCCACCGGCGATTTATATCGCGTGATTTCCTCGCGTTTCAACGCCCCCAGGCCGTGCTCGGCCGAGATCGAGCCGCCGAAGCGGTCCACGCTGTCATGCACCACCCGGTTGATGGCCGCCTGGCGGGCGATGAAGTCGCTGTCGGCCACGCCTTCGGGCGGCGAGACGTTGTAATGCAGGTTGCCGTCGCCCAGGTGGCCGAAGGTGACCATGCGGCAGCCGGGCGCAGCCTGCTGGACCAGCACGTCGGTGGCAGCGATGAATTCGGCGATGCGCGAGATCGGCACCGAGATGTCGTGCTTGATGTTCTTGCCCTCGTGCGCCTGTGCGCTGGAGATGCTTTCGCGCAGCCGCCACAGCGCGCGGGACTGGGCCAGCGAAGCGGCGATGACGGCGTCGTCGACGAGGCCCTGTTCCAGGGCTGTGCCGATGAGACCTTCGAAGAGGGTGCGGGCGTGTTCCTCCGATTCGCTGTCCGACAGTTCCAGCAGCACGTACTGCGGATGGGGCCGGTCGAAGGGCAGGCGCTGCTCGGGGAAGTGCTTGCGCACCAGTTGCAGGCAGAAGTCCGACATCAATTCGAAGCCGCTCAGCGCCGGGCCGCAATGCGCCTGCGCCAGCTGCAGCAGCTGCAGCGCCTGCGCCGGGCTTGGCAGCGCCGCCAGCGCAGTGACCTGGGCGCGCGGTTGCGGGAAGAGCTTCATCACCGCTGCGGTGATCACGCCCAGGGTGCCTTCGGCGCCGATGAAGAGATCGCGCAGGTCATAGCCGGTGTTGTCCTTGCGCAGGCCCTTGAGGCTGCTCATGATCTCGCCCTGCGCCGTCACCACTTCCAGCCCCAGGCACAGCTCGCGGGTATTGCCGTAGCGCAGCACGCCGGTGCCGCCGGCATTGGTGGAGAGATTGCCGCCGATGGTGCAACTGCCTTCGGCCGCCAGCGAGAGCGGAAACAGCCGGCCTGCGGCGGCGGCCTGTTCCTGCAGGTGTTGCAGCACGCAGCCGGATTCGACGGTGATGGTGTTGTTGAGGGCGTCAATGGCGCGGATGCGGTTGAGCCGGCGCAGCGACAGCACCACGGCATTGCCTTGCTGATCCGGCACGCTGCCCAGCACCAGTCCGGTATTACCTCCCTGCGGCACCAGCGGCACCGCGAACTGGGCGCACAGCCTGACCACCGCCGCCACCTCGGCGCTATCGGCCGGGCGCAGTACGGCCAGGGCGCGTCCGGTATAGCGGCCGCGCTGGTCGGTCAGGTAGCCGGCGGTGTCGTGGGCGTCGGTGAGCACATGGGTCGCGCCGATGGCGGCCCGGCAGGCTTGCAGGAATTCATTCATGGCAGCGGCGCAGGCGCGCATGCGAACGCGCCTGGGAGAGGGATTTAGGATTTACTGGGAAGCCTTCTGAATCGCCTGGCGGGCGATTTCCTTGGCGGCCTTCTTGAAGGGGTGCAGGTAGAGCAGGGCGCACAGGAAGTACAGCAGGCTCAGCGCCACCTCCACCCAGCCCAGTTGCATCGACAGGTGGACGGCGTCGCTGGTGGCGCGCACCAGGCCTTCGGCCAGGTAGACCAGGATCAGCATGGACGACCATTGCAGCGTGTAGACATCGCGCTTGAGCACGCCGCGCAACGGCAGCAGCAGCGGCAAGACCTTGAGCACCATCCAGGAGCCGCCCGGGCGCAAGGGCGCCAGCACCAGTTCCCACGCCAGACCCAGCAGGATCAGGGCGATCAGGCTGGAACAGGCTCCCAGGTGGAAATAGCGCGCGCGGCTGTTCATGATGGTCTCCGTAGTTTGATAGCGTTTTCCGCCAGCCGTTTGCCTAGGGCAATGGCCAGGGTGCGCGAGTCGTCCGACAGCGGCTGGTTGCCGTTGACGCCCGCCCAGTGGCTGGCGCCGTAGGGCGTGCCGCCACTGTGGGTATTCATCAGTTCCGGGTGGGAGTAGGGCAATCCCACCAGCAGCATGCCGTGGTGCAGCAGCGGAATCATCATGCTCAGCAGGGTGGCTTCCTGACCGCCGTGCAGGCTGCCGGTGGAGGTGAACACGCAGGCCGGCTTGCCAGTGAGCGCACCGGAGAGCCATTGCGGCGCGGTGCCATCCCAGAAATACTTCATGGCCGCAGCCATGTTGCCAAAGCGCGTGGGCGAACCCAGCGCCAGGCCGTCGCACTCTTCCAGGTCGGACGCTTCCACATAGGGCGCGCCGGAGGCGGGCACGTCCGGCTCGACCGCCTCGGCCACGGTGGACACCGCCGGCACGGTGCGCAGACGGGCATCGCAGCCGGGCACGCTTTCCACGCCCTGGGCGATCAGTTCGGCCAGCTTGCGGGTGGCGCCATGGCGCGAGTAGTACAGCACCAGGATGGTGGCGTTGGAGGCAGTGTTCACAGCGGTGGAAGAGGTGGCGGAGGTCGTCATGCGGACTATTATATTTCCGTTTATTTGTGCAGAGGCATCAGGAAAAGGGGCAGATATTCAGCCTTTTGCTACATGTCATGTCTGCTATGGGTGAAACTTTCGCGCATCCTGCGCTTTTTGCGGACATTTGCCGCCAGCTTGGGCGATAATCGCCAACGTTGCCCTCGGCGAGCCCGCCGTTGCGGCTGGAACCATGGTGTGGCGGGAACGGTCTTCCTGCGCTGTTGCCGAGAGAAGTCAAACCGATGTCCCCTGTGCGTATTTCCCTGTCCCGTATGCGTGGCCTGACCCGAGAGCAGTTGAGCGACCTGTTGCGCTTCGCCGGCCGGCGGCTGCGCGAGGACCGCCTGCCGCAAGTGGCGGGCAGCCTGACCTTCACCACCATCCTGTCGCTGGTGCCGATGCTGACCATCGCGCTGGCGCTGTTTACGGCCTTCCCGCTGTTCTCGACCTTCCGCGCCTCACTGGAAGCCTACTTCGTCGAGAACCTCATGCCCAAGGGCGTGGCCAACACCATCCTGGGCTATCTGAATCAGTTCGCCGCCAAGTCGGCGCGCATCTCGGCCGTGGGCGGGGTGGTGCTGATCCTGACCTCGGTGCTGACCATGTCCACCATCGAGAGCGTGTTCAACCAGATCTGGCGCGTCAAGAAGTCGCGTCCGCTGGTGCAGCGCGTGCTGGTGTACTGGGCCATCATCACGCTGGGGCCGCTCTTGATCGGGGTCTCCATCAGCGTGACCTCCTATCTCTCCACCGCCACCGGCGGCGCAGTCAAGAGCCTGCCCTGGCTGGGGGCCAGTTTCTATACGCTGGTCTCGCTGATGTTCTCGACGCTGGCCTATACGCTGCTCTACAGCACCGTCCCCAACCAGACCGTGGACTGGCGCGATGCGCTGGCCGGCGGTCTGCTGGCGGGCATCGGACTGGAAATCGCCAAGCGTCTCTTCGCCGTCTACATCCTCAAGTTCCCGACCTACACCATGGTCTATGGCACGGTGGCGGTGCTGCCGATCTTCCTGGTGTGGATCTACATGATGTGGATGATCACGCTCTTCGGTGCGCTGCTGACAGCGGCGCTGCCGGTGGTGCGCTACGAGCGCTGGTGGCATGTGGCCTCGCCCGGGGCGGAGTTCATCGATGCGATCAAGGTCCTGCGCTTCCTGCATGCGGCGCGGGTCGGCGTGGAGTCGGCCGTGGTCAGCATGGACGAGGTGCGCCGCGCCACCCGGCTGGGCCTGGGAGAGCTGCAGCAATTGCTGGCCAGGATGAGCGAAGAGGGCTGGGTAGCCTCGGTCAAGCCCGGCAACAGCCGCCGCAGCAGCTGGAACCGCCGCATCACCGATGACATGGACCGCTGGACCCTGGTGGCCAATCCCAGCACGATCCAGTTGGCGCGAGTGTACCGCCTGTTCGTGTTCGATCCGGCGGTGCTGGCCCAGGCGGGCGAAGAAGAGGGCCTGGTCCATCGGGTAGAGGGCGCCATCGACGCCGTGCTGGCGCAATCGCTGGAGGATTACTGCAGCGCCGATGCCGCCCGGCGCGCCGAGCTGGAACAGGCCGCAGTGGCGGCTGCCGCGTCTGCTCCCGCCGCCACGCCCTACACTGCGGCGCCGCTGGCCGAGCGCGGTCGCATCTGGGAGCGCCAGGCGTCGGAGTGAGCCGGGCCGTGGCCGGCCATTCAGAAGGAGACTTGACCGGTCAGCATCTGCCAGTACATCACCCAGTCGCCCATGAAGGAATAGAGCGGGTGGCGCAGGGTGGCCGGCTGGTTCTTCTCCACCAGGAAATGCCCGGCCCAGGCAAAGCCATAGCCGCACAGCAGGGCCACACCCAGCCACCACCACTGGTGCGTGAGCAGCAACAGCAACAGGCTCAGCAGGGCCAGCGTGGACCCCAGGAAATGCAGCTGCCGGTTGACCCGGTGCGCATGCTCCCCCAGATAGATCGGGTAGAACTCGCTGAAGCTGGCGTAGTGGCGTTCGGGCAGGGTGGCGGACATGGGCTTCTCCGGAGGGTCCTGACCTTTCCAGCTTAGTCAGCGGGGCGGCCAGATTCAATCCTCCAATCCTTCATTTCTTCATTTCCACTGCACTGTCGGTGATGATGCAGGGCAATACTGCACCGCCATGTATGCAGCGGTTGCCCAAATGCGCTGCTTGCCCGTACCATGTGCAGTGCATCCCTGCATGGGTGCGGGTTTGGCGGCTCGCCAGCGGCTGCATACAGGATCAGTTATCCTGTTGCCCCCATGAATTGGATTTTCCCGGCGTCATCGCCTACAGTCAAAACAGCTTCATACAACTAGGACGACATCATGAAAGTCTCTGAAATCCTCAAGGTCAAGGGCAACATCCTCTTCACCGTCACGCCGGACACCCCGATCCAGGAGGCTGTGGCTGCGATGGCCGAAAAAGACATCGGTTCGCTGGTGGTCATGGAATACGGCGACCTGGTCGGCATGCTGACCTTCCGCGAAGTCCTGCTGACCCTGCACAAGAATGGCGGCGAACTGGGCGGCTCGACCGTGCGCAAGCACATGAACGACGCACCCATCACCGTCACGCCCGATACCGACCTCAACGAAGTGCGCCGCATCATGCTGGAAAAGCACGCCCGCTACGTGCCGGTGATGGAAGCGCGCACCGTGCTGGGCGTGATGTCCTTCTACGACGTGGCCAAGGCGGTGCTGGACGCCCAGGGCTTCGAGAACAAGATGCTCAAGGCCTACATCCGCGACTGGCCGGCCGAGGAGGAAGAGCGCGAAGGCAACGCCTGAGCGCATCTGCCCGCGCCATCGCCGCCGCCCTTGTCGGGCTGGCGGCGTCGCCATGACCGTTCCTTCTGGAGCGGTTTTTTATTGCCCTTTGGTGTCGTTGTCATTCCGGCACAGCCTGCTAGGCTGCGCACTTTGCTTCCCTGACCTGATTGCCCATGCAAAAGAACAGCCAGTTCACGCTTTTCACCCAGCGGCGTTTCGCCCCCTTCTTCTGGACCCAGTTCCTCGGCGCACTCAATGACAACGTCTTCAAGACGGCGCTGCTGACCATCCTCACCTATGACGCGCTGTCGTGGACGGACATGGATCCGGGGCTGCTCAATAACCTCATCCCGGGCTTGTTCATCCTGCCGTTCTTCCTGTTCTCGGCCACCTCCGGCCAACTGGCCGACAAGCTGGAAAAGGGCCGGGTGGCGCGGTTCGTGAAGCTGCTGGAAATCGCCATCATGGGCATCGCCGCCTATGGCTGGATGACGCACCACCTGTGGCTGCTGGTGGCCGCCGTGATTGGCATGGGGATCCATTCCACCCTGTTCGGACCGGTCAAGTACGCCTACCTGCCCCAGCAACTGCGGCGCGAAGAGCTCATCGGCGGCAATGGTCTCATCGAGATGGGGACCTTCGTGGGCATCCTGCTGGGCGAAATCCTCGGGGCGGTGCTGGTGGTCCACAAGCCCTGGGGCCTGCATCTGGTGGCCGGCATGACCATTGGCATTGCCGTGCTGGGTTGGCTGGCCAGCCTGCGCATCCCGCTCTCGCCAGCGCCGGTGCCTGAGTTGAAGGTGAACTGGAATCCCTTCACCGAGACCGTGCGCAACCTCGCTTACTCGCGTCGCAATCGGCCGGTGTTCCTGTCGTTGCTGGGCAATTCCTGGTTCTGGTTCTATGGCGCGATCATGCTGGCGCAGTTTCCCGTCTATGCGAAGAACTACCTGCATGGCGATCACAGCGTCTTCGTGCTGCTGCTGGCGGTGTTCTCGGTGGGCATCGGCGCGGGTTCGCTGCTGTGCGAACGGCTCTCCGGCCACAAGGTGGAGATCGGCCTGGTGCCGTTCGGCTCCATCGGGCTGTCGGTGTTCGGGCTGGAGCTGTACTTCGCCAGCCAGGCCTATGTGACGCCGACGGCGATGCTGGACCTGGGCGGCTTCCTGGCCCAGGGTGGCAGCTGGCGCATCCTCCTCGACTGCCTGGGCATCGGCGTGTTCGGCGGGCTCTACATCGTGCCGCTGTTCGCCCTCATCCAGACCCGTTGCGATCCGGCCCACGTCTCCCGCACCATCGCCGGGATGAACATCATGAACGCGCTCTTCATGGTGGTCTCGGCCCTGGTGGCCATGGTGCTGTTGAAGGCCGGGCTGAGCATCCCGCAGATCTTCCTGGCCACGGCCATCATGAACGGCGTGGTGGCGGCCTACATCTTCTCGCTGGTGCCGGAATTCCTGATTCGCTTCCTGGCCTGGATCCTGATCCATACCTTCTATCGGGTACGCATCATCAATGGCCAAGCGATTCCCGATCAGGGGCCGGCGGTGCTGGTGTGCAACCATGTCAGCTATGTCGACGCCATCGCCATCATGGCGGCCAGTCCGCGTCCGGTGCGCTTCGTGATGGATCATCAGATCTTCAGGATTCCAGTGATGTCGTGGCTGTTCCGTAACGTGCGCGCCATTCCGATTGCACCGGTCAAGGAAGACCCGTGGCTGACCGAGAAGGCCTTTGTCGATATCGCCCAGGCGCTGCATGAGGGCGAGCTGGTGTGCATCTTCCCTGAGGGAAAACTCACCCGCGACGGCGAACTCAATCCCTTCAAGGGCGGCGTGCAGAAGATCATCGCCCGCAGCCCCGTGCCGGTGTTGCCGATGGCCTTGCGCGGCCTGTGGGGCAGCCTGTTCTCGCGCGACCCCAGCAATCCGGTGGCGCGCACCTTCAAGCGCGGCCTGTTCTCGCGGCTGGAACTGGCGGTGGGCGAAGCGATCCCGCCCGAGCAGGTCAGTCCCGAGCTGTTGCAGGAAAAGGTGCGCGAACTGCGCGGCCACTGGAAGTAGCGGCCCTATGGGGAAGGGCGCTGCGGCTCGTCGGCAGCGCCCGGGACTGGTAAAATCGCGACTTTCCCCACTTTTGCGCGAATCCCACCATGTCCGGCAATACCTTCGGCAAGCTCTTCACCGTCACCACCTTCGGCGAATCCCACGGCCCGGCCATCGGCTGCGTGATCGATGGCTGCCCGCCGGGCATGACGCTGTCGGAGGCCGACATCCAGCCGGAACTGGACCGCCGCCGTCCCGGCACCTCCCGTCACGTCACCCAGCGCCAGGAGCCCGATACCGTCGAAATCCTCTCCGGCACCTATGAAGGCAAGACCACCGGCACCCCCATCGCGCTGCTGATCCGCAATCAGGACCAGCGCAGCAAGGACTACGGCAACATCCTCGACACTTTCCGTCCCGGCCATGCCGACTACACCTACTGGCACAAGTACGGCATCCGCGACCCGCGCGGCGGCGGCCGTTCCTCGGCCCGCCTGACCGCGCCGGTGGTGGGCGCGGCGGCCGTTGCCAAGAAGTGGCTGTTCGAGCAATACGGCACCACCTTCAAGGGCTGCATGAGCCAGCTGGGCGAGATCGCCATTCCCTTCGAGTCGTGGGAACACGTGCCCAACAACCCCTTCTTCGCCGCCAACGCCAGCATCATCGAGCGCCTGGAAGCGTACATGGACGCCTTGCGCAAGGACGGTGACTCCATCGGCGCACGTATCGACGTGGTGGCGCAGAACGTGCCGGTGGGCCTGGGCGAGCCCCTGTATGACAAGCTCGATGCCGAGATCGCCTTTGCCCTCATGGGCATCAATGCCGTCAAGGGCGTGGAGATCGGCGCAGGTTTCCGCTCGGTGGCGCAGAAGGGTTCCGAACATGGCGATGCGCTGACCCCGGAGGGCTTCGTCGGCAACAACGCTGGCGGCGTTCTGGGCGGCATCTCGACCGGGCAGGACATCACGGCCTCGATCGCCATCAAGCCCACTTCCAGCATCCGCACGCCGCGTCCGTCCATCGACAAGAGCGGCCAGCCGATCGCGGTGGAGACCTTCGGCCGCCACGACCCCTGCGTGGGCATCCGCGCCACGCCCATCGCCGAGGCCATGCTGGCGCTGGTGCTGATGGACCATGCCTTGCGCCATCGCGCCCAGTGCGGCGATGTCAAGGTCGATACGCCGGTACTGCGCTGAACCAGGCCGCTGGCCGCCCGGCTACTGGCGGCTGAACCGAATTGCTGCGGGCCGGGTCGAAGCGGCTCAAGGCTGGCTGACCTGCGGCGCACCGCCGCACGGCAGGCCGATACCTGACTCAAGATCAATTATTCAAAAGGAGTGCGGGCATGGTGCTCAAACCTATCATCAAGAACAGTCTGTTGGCCCTCGCCCTGGCAGGGCTGGTGGCCTGCGAAACCGTCCAGACCACCCAAGGCGGCGCGGTCGGCATCGACCGCAAGCAGCAGATGCTGGTTTCCTCGGCCGAAATGGATGCGGCTTCCAGCAAGGAATACGCCCAGGTGCTGGCCGAGGCCAAGTCCAAGGGGCTGCTCAACCGCAATGCCGCGCAGGTGCAGCGCGTGCGCAATATCGCCAATCGCCTGATCCCGCAGACCGGCGTGTTCCGTCCGGATGCGCTGAAATGGAACTGGGAAGTCAATGTGCTCAGTTCCGACGAAACCAATGCCTGGTGCATGCCCGGCGGCAAGATCGCCGTCTATACCGGTCTGATCGAGAAACTCAAGATCAGCGACGATGAACTGGCCGCCGTGATGGGGCACGAAATCGCCCACGCCCTGCGCGAGCACGCCCGTGAGCGCGCTTCCCAGCAAGTGGTGGCCAATTCGGCCATTTCCATCGGCGCGGCCCTGCTGGGGCTGGGCGATGTGGGCAAGCAGGGCGGGCAATACCTGTATATGGGCCTGATGGGCTTGCCCAATTCGCGCGCCAATGAAACCGAGGCCGATCGCATCGGCGTGGAACTGGCCGCCCGTGGCGGCTACGATCCCAAGGCGGCCGTGACGCTCTGGCAGAAGATGGCCAGCCTGGGCGGCGAAGAGCCGATGAAGTTCATGTCCACCCACCCCTCCAGCAGCGAGCGCATCGCCGACCTGACGGTCTATGCGCAGCGCGTCGAACCGCTCTATCAGCAGACCCGCAGGCGCTGACCCGAGCGCGGCGCAGGCGGCACGCATCCGGCATTTCTCCCGCAGGTGGGAAAGATGCCGGATTTTTTGCTTTTGCCGCAGCGCCTGCGCTTTTTTCGAGACCTTGCAGCATTATTCACTGTTGTTGCCGCGCGGCGGAAAACACGGCAGGGAGGTCAGACCTATCACTTTATGGCATAATCAGCTGCTATTTTTCCTGACCAGCATCCCTTTTCAGTTTAGCCAGGCCGCAACATGCTCAAGACGCTCTACGACAAACTCTGGGAGTCGCACGTCGTTCATACGGAAGATGACGGTACCGCCATCCTGTATATCGACCGCCACCTGCTCCATGAAGTGACCAGCCCGCAAGCCTTCGAAGGCCTCAAGCTAGCCGGTCGCCAACCCTGGCGCAATTCCGCCAACCTGATGGTGGCCGACCACAACGTCCCCACCACGGATCGCGCCCACGGCATCGCCGATCCCATCTCGCGCCTGCAGGTGGAGACGCTGGATGGCAACGCAAAAGAATTCAGCCTGACCTACTTCGGCATGAACGACAAGCGTCAAGGCATCGTTCACGTGATCGGCCCTGAACAGGGTGCTACCCTGCCGGGCATGACGGTGGTCTGCGGCGATTCGCACACTTCCACGCACGGCGCCTTCGCCGCGCTGGCCCATGGCATCGGCACCTCCGAAGTGGAACACGTGCTGGCCACGCAGACGCTGCTGGCGCGCAAGTCCAAGGCCATGCTGGTGCAGGTCGACGGTGCGCTGCCGGCCGGCGTCACCGCCAAGGACATCGTGCTGGCCGTGATCGGCAAGATCGGCACCGCCGGCGGTACCGGCTATGCCATCGAATTCGCTGGTTCGACCATCCGCTCGCTGTCCATGGAAGGCCGCATGACGGTCTGCAACATGGCCATCGAAGCGGGTGCGCGCGCCGGCATGGTGGCCTTCGACGACACCACGCTGGAATACCTGAAGGGCCGTCCCTTCTCGCCCTCCGGCCCGCACTGGGAGCGTGCCGTGTCCTACTGGCGCACGCTGCATTCCGACCCGGGCGCCAAGTTCGACATGGTCGTGACCCTGAACGCCGCCGAGATCAAGCCGCAAGTCACCTGGGGCACCTCGCCCGAGATGGTGGTGGCGGTGGACGCCCGCGTTCCCGATCCCGACAAGGAAAAGGACCCGACCAAGCGCGACGGCATGGAAAAGGCCCTGGCCTACATGGCCCTGAAGCCCAACACCCCGATCGAAGACATCCGCATCGACAAGGTCTTCATTGGCTCCTGCACCAACTCCCGCATCGAAGACCTGCGCGAAGCCGCCAAGGTGGTGCGCGGCAAGTTCCGCGCCTCCAACGTCAAGCTGGCGATGGTGGTGCCGGGTTCCGGTCTGGTGAAGGAGCAGGCAGAACGCGAAGGCCTGGACAAGATCTTCCGCGACGCCGGCTTCGAATGGCGTGAGCCGGGCTGTTCCATGTGCCTGGCCATGAATGCCGACCGCCTGGAGCCGGGCGAGCGCTGCGCCTCGACCTCGAACCGCAACTTCGAAGGTCGCCAGGGCGCCGGTGGCCGTACCCACCTGGTGAGCCCGGCCATGGCCGCCGCTGCGGGTATTGCCGGCCACTTCGTGGACGTGCGCTCGCTGTAAGCACCTGCTTGTGAATCTTTTCGAGAGAAGACAACCATGAAAAAAATCTCCGCTCTGGTTCTGCTGGCCGTCACCCTGGGGGCGCTGGCTGGTTGCAACACCGTCAACGGCTTCGGCAAGGATGTCGAAAAGGTCGGCGAGAAGATGCAGGACGCCAGCAAGAAGTAAGCAGGAAAGTGCAACAGGCTGCGGCCAGCGTGCCGCAGCTTCGGTTTTTGAACAGAAAACAGGAAGGGCAGGGCAGAACAGGCGCCCCGCCCACCGAGGTCAAGCTCATGAATAAATTTATCGTGCATGAAGGACTGGTGGCGCCGCTGGACCGCGCCAACGTCGATACCGATGCGATCATCCCCAAGCAGTTCCTGAAGTCGATCAAGCGCAGCGGCTTCGGCCCCAACCTGTTCGACGAATGGCGCTATCTGGACCACGGCGAGCCTGGCATGGACAACAGCAAGCGCCCGCTGAACCCGGACTTCGTGCTCAACCAGGAGCGCTATCAAGGTGCGTCCATCCTGCTCTCGCGCAAGAACTTCGGCTGCGGCTCCTCGCGTGAGCACGCGCCCTGGGCGCTGGACCAGTTTGGCTTTCGCGCCGTGATCGCCCCCAGCTTCGCCGACATCTTCTTCAACAACTGCTACAAGAACGGCCTGCTGCCCATCGTGCTGACCGAGCAACAGGTCGATCACCTGTTCAATGAAGTCAAGGCCTTCCCCGGCTACCGCCTGGTCATCGATCTGGAAAAGCAGATCGTCAGCACCACCAATGGCAGCCAGACCTATCCGTTCGAGATCAGCGAGTTCCGCAAGTATTGCCTGTTGAACGGTTTCGACGATATCGGTCTGACCCTACGCAAAGCCGACACCATTCGTGCCTACGAAGAGAAACACCTGCACGAACAGCCCTGGCTGAGCAACACGATCTGAGAGGATCGCTGAGACAACAGCAAAGGGCGGTCAGATGGCCGCCCTTGTCGTTACTGTCCTTACAGTCCTTACCTATTCCAAGAACGTCTTCCAGCGCGGCTGGAAACACAGAGAAAGAGAAGCCATGAAGATTGCTATCCTGCCGGGTGACGGCATCGGTCCCGAAATCGTCAATGAGGCTGTGCGCGTGCTCAACGCGCTGGACGAGAAGTTCGAG
Source organism: Herbaspirillum camelliae (assembly GCF_001929405.1). Taxonomy (NCBI): domain Bacteria; kingdom Pseudomonadati; phylum Pseudomonadota; class Betaproteobacteria; order Burkholderiales; family Oxalobacteraceae; genus Herbaspirillum; species Herbaspirillum camelliae. Next base: position 5,351,733 of record NZ_KV880769.1, on the reverse strand, counting down.
ATGGAAACCGCCCCGGTCGGCGGCGCCGGCTACGAAGCCCACGGCCACCCGCTGCCGGACGGCACCCTGAAGCTGGCCAAGGAAGCCGATGCGATTCTCTTCGGTGCGGTCGGCGACTGGAAGTACGACAAGCTGGAACGCGCCCTGCGCCCCGAGCAAGCCATCCTGGGCCTGCGCAAGCACCTGCAGTTGTTCGCCAACTTCCGTCCCGCGATCTGCTATCCGGAACTGACCGGTGCTTCGTCGTTGAAACCCGAGCTGGTGGCCAACCTGGACATCCTGATCGTGCGCGAACTGAACGGCGACATCTATTTCGGCCAGCCGCGCGGCATGCGCGAAGCGCCGGACGGTCCCTTCAAGGGCGCACGCGAAGGATTTGATACCATGCGTTATTCGGAACCGGAAATCCGCCGCATCGCCCACGTCGCCTTCCAGGCCGCCGCCAAGCGCGGCAAGCGCCTGTGCAGCGTGGACAAGGCCAACGTGCTGGAAACCTTCCAGTTCTGGAAGGACATCGTCACCGAAGTGGGCAAGGAATACCCGGACGTGGAACTGTCGCACATGTACGTGGACAACGCCGCCATGCAACTGGTGAAGGCGCCGAAGAACTTCGACGTCATCGTCACCGGCAACATGTTCGGCGACATCCTCTCGGACGCGGCGGCCATGCTGACCGGTTCGATCGGCATGCTGCCCTCGGCCTCGCTGGATGCCAACAACAAGGGCCTGTATGAACCTTCGCACGGTTCGGCCCCCGACATCGCCGGCAAGGGCATTGCCAATCCGCTGGCGACCATCCTGTCGGCGGCGATGATGCTGCGCTTCTCGCTGAACAAGGCCGAGCAGGCCGACCGCATCGAGAACGCAGTGAAGAAAGTGCTTGCGCAAGGTCTGCGCACCGCCGATATTTATGAAGAAGGCTGCACCAAGGTCAACACCCAGCAGATGGGTGAAGCCGTGGTCAAGGCCCTCGCCTGAAATCAACGTCGCCTGGCCGCGCCCCAACCGGTGCGGCCAGGCGCTTGAAATGCCGGATGGTCCGGCGCAAATGTGTTCAATCTGATTTGTTCACCATGGAAATTCTAAATAGGGAAAGATGATGAAACTGGTTGGTTTGGTTGGCTGGCGTGGAATGGTGGGTTCGGTCCTGATGCAACGCATGCAGGACGAGGGTGATTTCGATCACATCGAACCGGTGTTTTTCTCGACTTCGAATGCGGGCGGCAAGGCGCCGTCGTTTGCCAAAAAGGAAACGACGCTGAAAGACGCCAACAGCATTGACGAGCTGAAGAAATGCGACATCATCATCACCGCACAAGGCGGCGACTACACCAATGAGATCTTCCCCAAGCTGCGCGCTGCCGGCTGGGACGGCTACTGGATCGACGCCGCGTCCTCGCTGCGGATGAAGGATGACGCCGTCATCGTGCTGGACCCGGTCAACAACAACGTCATCAAGGATGCGCTGGCCAAGGGTGTGAAGAACTACATCGGCGGCAATTGCACCAACTCCATCCTGTTGATGGGCGTGGGCGGTCTGTTCAAGGAAGGTCTGGTCGAGTGGGTCAGCTCCATGACCTACCAGGCAGCCTCGGGCGGCGGTGCCAACCACATGCGCGAACTGTTGAAGGGCATGGGCGTCATCAACGCCGCCGTGGCTGAAGAGCTGGCGACCCCGTCCTCGGCCATCCTGGACATCGACCGCAAGGTCGCCAAGACCATCCGTGAAGACGTGCCGACCGAATTCTTCGGCGCGCCCCTGGCCGGCGGCCTGATCCCCTGGATCGACGCCCAGCTGGAAAACGGCCAGTCCAAGGAAGAGTGGAAGGGCCAGGCCGAGGTCAACAAGATCCTCGGCAACGAGCAGATCATCCCGGTGGACGGTCTGTGCGTGCGCATCGGCGCCATGCGCTGCCATAGCCTGGCGCTGACCATCAAGCTCAAGCGCGACCTGCCCCTGGCCGAGATCGAGTCCATCATCCGCGCCGGCAACCAGTGGGTGAAGTGGGTGCCCAATGACCGCGCCATCACGGTCAAGGAGCTGACCCCGGCGTCCATCACCGGCGGCCTGGAAATCGGCGTGGGCCGCGTGCGCAAGCTCAACCAGGGGCCGGAATACATCTCGGCCTTCGTTATCGGCGACCAACTGCTGTGGGGCGCAGCCGAACCGCTGCGCCGCATGCTGCGCATCATCCTGGGCAACCTGGCGTAATTTGCGTGACAACTTGAGCAGGCTGGATGTGGTTTGAACGCGATAGCACTTGCCTATCCCGTTGTCAGTCTGCAACAATAGCCCGCCGCTTTTCCCGCAAGGGAGGGGCGGCGGGTTTTTCTCATCTTGAGAAGTTAAGTACACTTGCGGGTGTAAGTACTTGATGATAATTTGAAAAGCCCATTCATTTCATGAAAACCAACATGCGAGTACGGTAGTGGTCGCAGCGCTGCTGGATTTGATGAAATGGATTTGTGCTGCCCCCTTGATCCTGCTCATTCGCCCAGGCGAATCGCCTGGAGCAAGGTGTGGAAGTGGCGCCGGCCGGCATGCCAGGCCGCGCAACACCAGCCCCATTCACGGCTTCCACCGAGTCCAATGCGAGCGTGACGGGTTTCCAGCGGAACGTTTCTCTAAGCCAATTAAAACATGCCTCTGAATACCAACAAGAAGCCGCACCTGTCCCAGATCAAGACCCTCAGCGCCGCCGTGGCCCTGGCGCTGGCCGTCCCGCTGGGCGCACAGGCGGCCGCCTTGGGCAAGCTGACCGTGCTCTCCGCGCTGGGGCAGCCGCTGCGCGCGGAGATCGAAGTGACGGCCGTCAGCGCCGAAGAGGCCGGCAAGCTCTCGGCCAAACTGGCCCCCGCCGAAGCCTTCCGGCGCGCCAACGTGGACTACAACCCGGTGCTTGGTTCGCTGTCCTTCGCGGTGGAGCAGCGCCAGGGCCGCCATTTCATCCGCATCAGTTCGTCCCAGCCGGTCAGCGATCCCTTCGTGGATCTGCTGCTGGAGTTGAGCGCGGGGGATTCCCGCCTGATCCGTGAATACACCTTCCTGCTTGACCCGGCCGACAGCAAGTCGCCCCGCAATGCTCAGGTCGCGCCCCTGACGCCGAGCAATGCCGTGGGCCCCGCCGCCAAGGGCGAGGCCGCTGCTGCACCGGCAGCGCCCGCCGCGGCAACAGCCCCGGCTGCGGCGGCTCCAGTAGCTCCGGCAGCCCCGACAGCTCCGGCGGCCGCACCCGAACCTGCGGCGGCGGCTCCAGCCCCTGCTCAGGCAGCGCCTGCTACTGCAGCTCCTGCCGCGCCGGTGAACAGCGCGCCGATCCCTGTGAGCAGCGAAGAGCCCGCCAGCAATATCGTCCAGCGGCCCGCACCGTCGGCGCTGGCCGAAGAATTGATCCGTCGCCAGCAGGCTGCACCCGAAAGCACGCCGGCATCCGCCAGCCCCTCTGCCGCAGCTGCTGCCGCGCCGGCGCAGGGCGCCACCGGTCAGGCTGCTGCCGCGCCGGCTGGCAAGACGGGGGATTACCGCGTCAAGCCGGGCGACACGCTGGCTGGCATCGCTGCCCGCAACCAGCAGGCCAACGTCTCGCTGGACCAGATGCTCATTGCCCTGTATCGCGCCAATCCGGACGCCTTCATGGGCAACAACATCAACCGCCTGCGCGCCGGCAAGATCTTGTCCATCCCCGACCAGCCCACCGCTGCCGCCGTGGATCAGACCGAAGCGCGTGGCATGGTGGTGGCCCAGGCCCAGGATTTCAACGCCTACCGCAACAAGCTCGCGGGCCAGGTCGCCAGTGCGCCGGCCGGCAAGCCCGGCGCCAGCCGCCAGAGCGGAGGCGGCAAGATCACCACGCGGGTGGAAGAACGTTCGGGCGCACAGGAAGCGCGCGACCGGCTGGAGCTCTCGCGCGCCAACAAGGGCCGTGGCAAGACCGGTAACGCCGGCGCTGCCGCCGCCGAGGAAAAGGCCGCAGCCGAACGCGCCCTGGCCGAAGCCAACGACCGCGTCAAGGATCTCGAAAAGAACGTCGACAACCTGCAGAAGCTGCTGGAGCTGAAGAACAAGACCATTGCCGACCTGAGCGCGCAACAGAAGGAGGCCAAGCCCGAATCGCCTGCGGCGGCAGCCCCGGCGGCCAACGCCGAGGCCAAGCCAGCCGAGGGCGCGACGCCTGCTGCTGATGCGCCTGCGGCTCCGACACCGGCTCCGGCTCCGGCTCCGGCACCTGCTGCCGCGCCCCCGATGGCCGCCAAGCCGGTGGAGAAGTCCGGCGGCAGCTTTATCGACAAGATCAAGGAAAACCCCTACGTGCTGGCTGGCGCGGGCGTGCTGGTAGCGCTGCTGGCCGGTGGCGGCGGGGTGCTGGCCATGCGTCGGCGCAAGAAAAAGGATGAAGCGGCGGCCGCCGAGCCCGCCGTCGAACCTGAGCCTGCCCGCGTACCCGAGCCTGAGCCGGTCGCGGCCGCCGTCGCGGCTGAACCCGAGCCGCCGGTCAACGCTGAGCCTGCTGTCGAGGCTGCGGCCGAACCGGTAGCAGTGGCCGAAACGGTCGCCGAAGAAGCCCCGGTCGATCCCATCACCGAAGCTGACATGTACATCGCCTACGGCCGCGACGAGCAGGCCGAGGACATCCTCAAGCTGGCCCTGCAGACCCAGCCGGAGCGCCAGGCCCTGCACGCCAAGCTGCTGGAGATCTACGCCAAGCGCAACGACGTGGCGGCCTTCAACCGGGTGGCCCTGAACCTGCACGCGCTCAGCGGCGGTCTCAACGAAACCTGGGTCAAGGCGGCTGCGCTGGGCCTGGAGATCGATCCGACCAATCCGCTCTATGGCGGCCAGCCCGAACCGGAGCCCGAGCCGCAGCCCGAAGAGGCCGGCATGGAGTTCGATCTCGACGACTTCAAGAGTGCCGAGATCCGGGCCGATGCCACGCCCGCACCCGCACCGATGGATCTGGGCAAGGATATCGACTTCGACCTCGACCTGGAGAACGGCGCCAAGCCCGACGCCGACGAGCCCTTGCTGCCGGCTTCCACCGCAGCCGCCTCGGCCTCGACGCTGCTGGACAGCCTGGATGACCAGCCCCAGGCCAGCAGCCTCTCCGACCTGGACCTGAGCCTGCCCGATGAAAGCAGCGCGCCGCCGTCGGCCACCAACCTGCTGGAAGAGGACGAGGAATCGGCCTTCGAGGCGGAAATGACGACCAAGCTGGACCTGGCCGCCGCCTACGAGGAAATCGGCGACAAGGAAGGCGCGCGCGAATTGCTGGAAGAAGTCATGCGCGGCGGCAACGACGCCCAGGTGGCGCGGGCCAAGCAAATGATGGCCGGCCTGGGCTGAAGCCTTAGCCCTGAGCGATTACAATAGCGTCATCTCGCGGGCAGCTCGCATGAGCTGCCCGTTTGTTTTCATCGAGCCGACCGCCGCACCCCGGACACGGAGTGCGCGCCGCCGGCCAGCCAGATTCCATGACAGAACTCGACCCCCAAGCCGAAGGCCTGCGCCGTGTGGTGCTGGGCGTGCAATACGACGGCGCTTCGTGGCAGGGCTGGCAGACCCAGCCACACCGGCAGACCGTACAGGATCAGCTGGAAGCGGCGCTGCAGCGCTTCAGCACCCAGCCCATCGCCACCACCTGTGCCGGCCGCACCGACTCCGGCGTGCATGCGCTGGAGCAGATCGTCCATTTCGATACCCCCATCGCCCGCGACAGCTTTTCCTGGGTGCGCGGCACCAATGCCTTCCTGCCGCCCACCATTGCGGTGCGCTGGGCCTGCGAGCTGCCCTATGTGGATGACGCCGCCATCGCCAGCGCGGCCAGCCAGGCCGCTGAGCTGCATGGGGCCGATCGCGCGGGTGCGGACAGCCTGTCGCAGTTCGGCTTCCATGCGCGCTTTTCGGCCATTGCCCGCACCTATCACTACGTGCTCTACAACCACGCCGTGCGCACCCCGCTCTTGGCCGGCAAGGCCGGCTGGACCTTCCGCCCGCTGGATGCCGACCGCATGCACCGCGCCGCCCAGCACCTGATCGGCGAGCACGACTTCACGAGCTTTCGCGCCGTCGAATGCCAGGCCAAGTCGCCGGTGCGCAAGATGGAAAGCATTGCGGTGCGCCGCCATGGCGACATGATCGTCTTTACCCTCAAGGCCAATGCCTTCCTGCATCACATGGTGCGCAATATCGTCGGCTCGCTGGTGGTGGTCGGCAGCGGCAAGCAGGAGCCTGACTGGATGGGCCAGGTGCTGGCCCTGCGCGACCGCAGCCGCGCCGCGCCGACCTTCATGCCCGACGGGCTTTACCTGGCGCGGGTAGACTATCCCGATGCCTGGGCGCTGCCCCAGGAGAGCCGCGCCTGGCCCTGGCTGTAATCCACGTATTTGCAAAGAGGCAAGTCCATGACGCACCGTACCCGCATCAAGATCTGCGGCCTGACCCGTGAAGAGGATGTCCGCGCCACCGTGGCCGCTGGCGCCGACGCGCTGGGCCTGGTGTTCTATCCCAAGAGCCCGCGCTACGTCACCCCCGAGCGCGCGGGCGAACTGGCGCGCGTCGTGCCGCCGTTCGTGAGCATCGTCGGCCTGTTCGTCAATCCCACCCTGGAGGAGGTGCAGCAGGTGCTGGCCCAGGCGCCGCTGACCGTGCTGCAGTTCCATGGCGACGAGACGCCCGAGCAGTGCGCGGCGATTGCCCGCGCCGTTGTCAGGCCCTTCATGCGCGCCGCCAGAATAGGAAGTGCGACGCAGCCCGCGGATTTGTTAGAATATGAACAGGCATATCGCTCTGCCAGTCCGTTTTTCACCGGACTGCTGCTCGACACCCTGGTCGAGGAGTATGGCGGCAGCGGAAAGGTTTTCGATTGGTCTCTCATTCCAAAAGAACTCGCGCCTCGGGCCGTTTTGAGTGGTGGCTTGAGCGTACACAACGTCACTGAGGCGGTCGCAGGCGTTCGTCCCTACGCGGTCGACATCAGCAGTGGTGTCGAGGCCGCCAAGGGCATCAAGGACGCCGCCAGGATCGAAGCCTTCATCCAGGCTGTGCGTCTGGCCGATGCTACCCCGGCGTAGCCCCCTTAAAGAGTTTCAGAGGAACACCATGAAAGAATTGAATCCCCTCGGCGGTTTCGCCGAGCGTCAAGCCATTCCCACCGCCGCCCTGCACCAGACGGCCCACTACAACCTGCCCGATTCCCGCGGCCATTTCGGCCCCTACGGCGGCAGCTTCGTGTCCGAAACGCTGACCCTGGCCTTGAACGAGCTGCGCGAAGCCTATGCGCGTTACCAGCACGATGAGCAGTTCCTGGCCGAATTCCATACCGAACTGAAGCATTTCGTCGGTCGTCCCAGCCCGGTGTACCACGCCAAGCGCTGGTCCGAGCTGGCCGGCGGCGCGCAGATCTACTTCAAGCGCGAAGACCTGAACCACACCGGCGCCCACAAGATCAACAACGTGATCGGCCAGGCGCTCTTGGCCAAGCGCATGGGCAAGAAGCGCATCATCGCCGAGACCGGCGCCGGCCAGCACGGCGTGGCCACGGCTACCATCTGCGCGCGCTTCGGCATGGAATGCATCGTCTACATGGGTAGCGAAGACGTGAAGCGCCAATTGCAGAACGTCTACCGCATGAACCTCTTGGGCGCCAAGGTGGTGCCGGTGGAGTCCGGTTCCAAGACCCTGAAGGACGCGCTCAACGAAGCCATGCGCGACTGGGTCACCAATGTCGAGACCACCTTCTACATCATCGGCACCGTGGCCGGTCCGCACCCCTATCCGATGATGGTGCGCGACTTCCAGTCGGTGATCGGCAACGAGTGCATCCAGCAGATGCCCGAAATCGCCGCGCGCCAGCCCGACTACGTGGTGGCGGCGGTGGGTGGTGGTTCCAATGCCATGGGCATCTTCTATCCCTACATCGACTACCCGGACGTCAAGCTGGTCGGCGTGGAAGCCGCCGGCGATGGCCTGGACACCGGCCGTCACTCGGCCTCGCTGACCCTGGGCTCGCCCGGCGTGCTGCACGGCAACCGTACCTACCTGCTGCAGGACGCCAACGGCCAGATCATCGAGACCCACTCGGTCTCGGCCGGCCTGGACTATCCGGGCGTGGGCCCGGAACACGCCTGGCTCAAGGACAGCGGTCGCGCCAGCTATGCTTGCATCACCGATGACGAGGCGCTGGACGCCTTCAATACCTGCTGCCGCATCGAAGGCATCATCCCGGCGCTGGAGTCCAGCCATGCCCTGGCCCATGCGGCCAAGCTGGCGGCCACCTTGCCCCGGGACCAGATCGTGCTGGTCAACCTGTCCGGCCGTGGGGACAAGGACATGCATACCGTGCAACAGCGCCAGGGTTGATCCCCTGCCTGGCCCGCACGTGCCGGCCGGTCCTTGTGGGCCTGCCGGCTGGTTCGACAAAAAACTTCACAACATCATGTCCAGAATCCAGACCACCTTTTCCCAACTGGCCGAGCAAAAGCGCAAGGCCCTGATCACTTTCATCACCGCCGGCGACCCGGCCCCCGAGCTGACCGTGCCGCTGCTGCACGCGCTGGTGGCCGGTGGTGTGGATATCCTCGAGCTGGGCGTGCCGTTCTCCGACCCCATGGCCGAAGGCCCGGTGATCCAGCGCGCCTGCGAGCGCGCCCTCAAATTCGGCGTCAGCACCCATGACGTGCTGGGCTACGTGCGCGAATTCCGCAAGACCAATACCCACACCCCCATCGTGCTGATGGGCTATGCCAATCCGATCGAGCGCTTTGGCGTGGACGCCTTCATCGCGGCGGCCAGCGAAGCGGGCGTGGATGGCACCATCGTGGTGGACTATCCGCCCGAGGAATGTGAAGAATTCGCCCAGAAGATGCAGGCCAAGGGCATGGACCCGATCTTCCTGCTGGCGCCGACCTCCTCGGAAGAACGCATCCGCCAGGTGGCGGCCGTCAGCAGCGGCTTCTGCTACTACGTCTCGCTCAAGGGCGTCACCGGCGCCGGCCACATCGATACGGCTGAAGTGGCCGAGCGCATCGCCGCCATCCGCCAGCATGTGAAGCTGCCCATTGCGGTGGGCTTCGGCATTCGTGACGGCGCCACTGCGCGCACCGTGGGCAGCGTGGCCGATGCGGTCGTCATCGGCAGCCGCATCATCGCCGAACTGGAAAATACCCCGCAGGACAAGGCCTGTGACGCGGTGCAAGCCTTCGTCACCGATATCCGCCAGGCGCTGGACGCCTGAAGGGGGGGACCTCGGCCCACCAGGGCAGGGGGGGAAGGAAGTGACAAGCCTCCGGTGGCTGCTGGAGGCTTTGTTTTTTGACAAGGCGTCCGTAGCCGCTGCCATCAGGAGCAGGAGATTTTCTTGCCTGCCGGAAAGCATGACCGTGCTTTACATCCGCCCCCGGTGGGCTCTGGTACAATGCGCGCCACCGGAAAAATCTATGAGGTCTCTATGAGCTGGCTCGAGAAGTTATTGCCACCCCAGATTCAACGCGGCTCCACCAGCCGCAAAGCCATCCCGGAAGGTTTGTGGGTCAAGTGCCCCTCCTGCGAAGCGGTGCTGTACCGTACCGACCTGGAATCGAACCTGCATGTCTGCCCCAAGTGCAGCCACCACATGCGCATCCGCGCCCGCGCTCGTCTCGATGCCCTGCTCGACGAAGGCGGCCGCTATGAGATCGGCCAGGAAGCCCTGCCGGTCGACACCCTGAAGTTCAAGGACAGCAAGAAGTACCCCGATCGTCTCAAGGACGCCATGGAATCCACCGGCGAAACCGACGCCATGGTGGTCATGGGCGGCGCCATCATGACCCTGCCGGTCGTGGTGGCCTGCTTCGAGTTCGAATTCATGGGTGGTTCCATGGGCTCGGTGGTCGGCGAGCGCTTTGTGCGTGGCGCCCAGGCGGCGCTGGAGCAGAAGGTGCCCTTCATCTGCATCACCGCCACGGGCGGTGCGCGCATGCAGGAAGGCCTGCTGTCGCTGATGCAGATGGCCAAGACCACCGCCATGCTGACCAAGCTGTCGGAAAAGAAACTGCCCTTCATCAGCGTGCTGACCGACCCCACCATGGGCGGCGTGTCGGCCTCGTTTGCCTTCATGGGCGACGTGGTGATGGCCGAACCCCGTGCCCTGATCGGCTTTGCCGGCCCGCGCGTGATCGAGAACACGGTGCGCGAGAAGCTGCCTGAAGGCTTCCAGCGTGCTGAATTCCTGGTCACCAAGGGCGCCATCGACATGATCGTCGACCGCCGCAAGATGCGCGAGGAAATCGCCCATCTGCTGGCGCTGCTGCAAAACCAGGCCGCCGAAACGGTTTCCTGATAAGCCGCTATACTTCAGGCCCGGATTTGCAGATGTGCAAATCCGGGCTTTGTTTTTTTCATGCTGGTTCCGCATTGCCAGGCTACCTACCGTTCGACCTGAGTAGGCCCGTCCAGGGCCGTATCGAAGGCGCGCGGACGGAGCGCCTTCGATACGCGGCCATGCCGCTACTCAGGACGAACGGCAATTTGTAGCGTATTCGTTTCGAAACAGCTTTCCAGTAATCCGTTTTTCGTTTTGTGCAGTAGCTTCACCCACCGAGACGCGCCATGACTTCCCAAGCCTCCCCGACGCCCACCACCCTCAACGAATGGCTGGCCCTGCTGGAACAACGCCACTTCAAGCAGATCGACATGGGCCTGGAGCGCGTCATGCAGGTCAAGCAAAAGCTCGATATCCGCTTCGATTGCCCGGTCATCATGGTGGCCGGCACCAATGGCAAGGGCTCCACCTGCGCCATGCTGGAATCCATCCTGCTGCGCGCTGGCTACCGTGTGGGCCTGTACATGAAGCCGCATTTCCTGCACTTCAACGAGCGCGCGCGCCTGTCCGGCGACATGGCCAGCGACGCCCAGTTGATTGCCGCCTTCGAGACGGTGGAGGCGCAGCGCGGCGATATCTCCCTGACCTATTTCGAATTCACCACCCTGGCCATCATGAAGCTGCTGGCCGATGCCCGGCAGGACGTGGTGATCCTCGAAGTCGGCCTGGGCGGCCGCCTGGATGCGGTCAATGTGATCGATGCCGATGTGGCCATCGTCACCAGCATCGATATCGACCATACCGAATACCTGGGCGAGACGCGTGAAGAGATCGGCTTCGAGAAGGCCGGCATCTTCCGTCCCGGCAAAGTGGCCGTGTGCGGCGATCCGCTGCCGCCCAAGTCGCTGATCGCACACGCCGAGAAGATCGGTGCCGACCTGTGGCTCATGGGTCGTGACTTCAACTACCAGGGCGACAAACAGCAATGGGCCTACGGCGGGCGCGGCATGCGCCGCAATTCACTGGCCTATCCCAGCCTGCGCGGCGCCAACCAGCTCCTGAACGCCTCGGCGGCGCTGGCCGCGCTCGAAGCGCTGCGCGAAGTGCTGCCCGTGGGGGCCCAGGAAGTGCGTACCGGCCTGGCCACGGTGGAGTTGCCGGGCCGCTTCCAGGTCCTGCCGGGCCAGCCGCTGGTGATCCTCGACGTGGCGCACAATCCCCATGCCGCTGCCACGCTGGCGCAGAATCTGGACAACATGGGCTTCCATCCCTATACCTACGCGGTCTTCGGCTCCATGCTGGACAAGGACATCGAAGGCGTGATCGGCCACCTGAAGGACAAGATCGACCACTGGTGCGTGACCGACCTGCCGCTGCCGCGCGCGGCGAGCGCGCAACAGCTCAAGGACGCCCTGCTGGGGGCCGGTGTGCAGCCGGAATTCAGGCGGGACGCGGCGCGCAGCATCGAAACCTTCACGACGCCTGCCGATGCCTATGCAAATGCATTAAGCAGAGCAGGGGAGAATGATAGAATTGTGGTTTTCGGGTCATTCCTGACCGTGGCCGGTGTGATGCAAGCGCGCCGTCCGGGTCTTCACTGATTCCGAACCCGATTTCCGGAGCCGGCCGCCACGCCCGGCGGTGCCAGGACCTGACTGGCCGGGCAGCCTTTCCAAGTTATTCAGATCAATTCAAGACGACTCCGCATGGGCTTGTTCTCGTTTTTCCGTAAAAACAAGCAGGACGCTGCTTCCGACCAAGGCGCTTTCCGTTCGCGTTCCGAAGAGCAGTCTTCCGTCATCCGCAGCCGCAGCAGCCGTAGCACCACGGCCAATAGCTCCGGCCGCGCCACCGGTACGCGGGCCAAGGCCGGCAAGGATGGCGGCGCCGATCCGCTGTTGCCGGAAAAGAAACGCGCCCGCCGCCGCCTGATCGGTGCGGTCGCGCTGGCGCTGGCGGTGGTGATCGTGTTGCCGATGATCCTCGATTCCGAGCCCAAGCCGCTCAACGACGATATCGCCATCCAGATTCCTTCCAAGGACCAGCCGGCCTCGGGGGCGGCCCAGCCGGCTGCCAACGCTGCCAAGCAGGCGTCTCTGGACCAGAAGGAAGAGATTGTCGAGCCCGCCAGCATCGCCCCTGAGCCCGCTACCGCACCAGCCACTGCGGCGGCTCCGGCCCAGCCGGCAGCAGCGCCGGTGGAGGCGGTAGCCCCGAAGGTCGTAGAGAAGCCGGTGGAAAAACCCGCTGAAAAGCCGGTCGACAAGCCCGTACCCAAGATCGAGGAAAAGAAGCCCGTCGTCGTCGAGCACCGGGAAGAGCCCAAGAAGGAAGCGGCCAAGCCCAAGGCGTCCGCACCTTCGGCGCATGACGATTCGGCGCGCGCCCTGGCGATCCTGGAAGGCAAGAGCGGCGCTGCAGCGGCTCCGGCGGAGAAGAAACCGGCCGCTTCAGGCGGCAAGTTCGTCATCCAGGTCGCCGCGCTGGCGACCCAGGACAAGGTCAATGAATTACGCAACAAGCTCAGCGCCGCAGGCATTCACTCCTATACGCAAAAGATCGCCACCCAGGCTGGTGACCGTACGCGCATCCGCGTCGGTCCCTTCAGCAGCCGCGAGGAAGCGGAGCGCATGGGAGGCCGAATCAAGAAGCTGGGCCTGAATGCCACCATTGTTCCGGCTTGAATTTGGCTGCATATAGCCGCATATTGTTGTCATCGTGACGATATTTGACTACTTGGTGCTGCTGATCCTGGGGTGTTCCGTGATCATTGGCACGCTGCGTGGGCTGGTGCGCGAGGTGTTGTCGCTGGCGGGCTGGGTGGTCGCCCTGGTGGTGGCCAATACCTACGGCGAGGCGCTGGCGACCATGCTGCCCGAGATGGTGCCGGGCGAGCTGACGCGACTGATCGTGGCCTTCATCGCCCTGTTCATCGGGACGCGGCTGTTGGTGGCGCTGGTGGCGCGCACCTTGAGCGAACTGGTCAAGGCCACTGGCCTGACACTGCTGGACCGCACCCTGGGCAGTTTCTTCGGGGTGGCGCGCGGTGTCCTGCTGGTGGTGGTGGCGGCGCTCCTGTGCGGCACCACGGCCATTCCGCAGCAGGCCTTCTGGAAGGAAGCCCGCTTCAGTCCCTGGGTTGAGCAGGCCGCCGAAGCGGTATTGCCCTACCTGCCGGGCAAGCTGGCCGAACATGTGAGTTTCGCCACCCCTGTGTGATGGCAGCCCCGTGGCGGGGTGGCTCGGGCGGGGAGGGCAACGCGGTTCTTTTTCGTTTTCGTTTTTCGTTAGGAGTCCACCATGTGTGGCATCGTCGGTATCGTCTCTCATAGTCCCGTCAACCAGATGCTGTATGACGCACTGCTGCTGTTGCAGCATCGCGGCCAGGATGCGGCGGGGATCGCAACCAACCACAGCAACGGTTTTTCGATGCACAAGGCCAATGGCCTGGTGCGCGACGTGTTCCGCACCCGCAACATGCGCTCGCTGCCCGGCAACACCGGCATCGGCCAGGTACGTTACCCGACCGCAGGCAGCTCTTCCTCGGAAGAAGAAGCGCAGCCGTTCTACGTCAATGCCCCCTTCGGCATCATCCTGGCGCACAACGGCAACCTGACCAATGCGGAACAGTTGAAGATCGAGATGTTCAAGAACGATCGCCGCCACATCAACACCGATTCCGATACCGAAGTGCTGTTGAACGTGCTGGCCCACGAGATCCAGCAAGCCACCACCGGCTATTCGCTGGACCCGGCGGCGCTGTTCAAGGCCGTGGCCATGGTCCACAAGCGCGTGCGGGGCTCCTACGCCGTGGTGGCGCAGATCGCCGGCTATGGCCTGTTGGGCTTCCGCGATCCGTACGGCATCCGTCCGATGTGCCTGGGCTTCAATGAAAGCGACAAGGGCGTCGAATACATGATGGCCAGCGAGTCGGTGGCCCTGGAAGGCATGGGCTTCCGCTTCTTGCGCGACGTCAATCCGGGCGAAGCGATCTTCATCGACAACGACGGCAAGCTGTACAACCAGCAATGCGCCGAGAACCCGTCGCTGAACCCCTGCGCCTTCGAATACGTCTACCTGGCCCGTCCGGACTCCATCATCGATGGCGCCTCGGTCTACGCCACCCGCCTGAAGATGGGCGAATTCCTGGCCGACAAGATCCGCAGCCAGTTCAAGCACGGCGAGATCGACGTGGTCATGCCGATCCCCGATTCCTCACGTCCGGCTGCCATGGAACTGGCGCTGAAGCTGGGCATCGAGTATCGCGAAGGCTTCATCAAGAACCGCTACATCGGCCGCACCTTCATCATGCCGGGCCAGGCGCTGCGCAAGAAGTCGGTGCGCCAGAAGCTCAACGCCATCGGCAGCGAATTCAAGGGCAAGAACGTGTTGCTGGTGGACGACTCCATCGTGCGCGGCACCACCAGCCGGGAAATCGTGCAGATGGCCCGCGAGTCGGGCGCCAAGAACGTGATCTTCGCGTCGGCTGCGCCGCCGGTGAAGTTCCCCAACGTCTATGGCATTGACATGCCGACCCGTGACGAGCTCATCGCCTTCGGCCGCAGCGAAGAGGAAGTGTGCCGCGAAATCACCGCCGACGCCCTGGTCTACCAGGACGTGGAAGCCCTGAAGCGCGCCATCTCCGACGCCAACCCGGCCTTGAAGCAGTTTGAAGCCTCCTGCTTCGATGGTCACTACATCACCGGCGACATCACCCAGGAATACCTGGACCGCATCGAATACGCCCGCAAGAATCCCAAGCCGGCGCTGGAAGATGCAGTGCGTTCGCAGCTGAACCTGAACCTGGCCCGCGTGGATTGATCTGCGCCCGTCCCGGGACTTGAACAGCACGCCGGTGGCCGTTTATGCGGCGCCGGCGTTTCTTATTGGCGCACCTGTCCTGGCGTTCTGGCTTATCATTTTGCCTTCGGCGCTGCGCTTGCCGGCGCTGCTTATCCAGCCTTTCCGATTTCCGCGATGAACGATAAAAAGACCTACGGCTTCACCACCACCATCCTCCACAGCGATCGCCAGAAGGGCATCGAGCACGGTTCGCTGCACAAGCCCATCCACACTTCCGTCACCTTTGGCTACGAAGACGCCCGTCAACTGGCTGAAGTGTTCCAGGGCAAGCAGCCCGGCTACCGCTATGGCCGCCAGGGCAACCCGACGGTGGCGGCGCTGGAAGACAAGATCACCAAGATGGAAGACGGCAAGTCCACCATCTGCTTTGCCACCGGCATGGCGGCCATCGGCGCCATCGTCCAGGGCTTGCTGCGCGAGGGCGATCATGTGGTGTCGTCGGCTTTCCTGTTCGGCAATACCAATAGCCTGTGGACGACGGTAGGGGCGCAGGGCGCCAAGGTATCGATGGTCGATGCGACGGACGTGAAGAACGTGGAAGCAGCCATTACCCCCAACACCCGCCTGGTGTTCGTGGAAACCATCGCCAACCCGCGCACCCAGGTGGCGGACCTGAAGCGCATCGGCGAGCTGTGCCGCGAACGCGGCATCCTCTACGTGGTGGACAACACCATGACCTCGCCCTACCTGTTCCGTCCCAAGACGGTGGGTGCGGGCCTGGTGGTCAATTCGCTGACCAAGTCCATCGGCGGCCACGGCAATGCCCTGGGCGGCGCGCTGACCGATACGGGTGAATACGACTGGACCCGCTATCCCCACATCGCCGAGAACTACAAGAAGAACCCGGCCCCGCAGTGGGGCATGGCGCAGATCCGGGCCAAGGCGCTGCGTGACTTTGGCGGTTCGCTGGGGCCAGAAGCCGCGCACCATATCGCCGTCGGCGCCGAGACCATCGCCCTGCGCCAGGAACGTGAATGCAAGAACGCCCTGGCCCTGGCGCAGATGCTGCAAGCCGATGAGCGGGTGGCGGCCGTGTATTACCCGGGGCTGGAGTCGCATCCCCAGCACGCCTTGTCCAAGGCGCTGTTCCGCTCCTTCGGCAGCCTGATGTCCTTCGAACTGAAGGACGGCATCGACTGCTTCGATTACCTCAACCGCCTGCGACTGGCGATCCCCACCAGCAACCTGGGCGACACCCGCACGCTGGTGATTCCGGTGGCGCACACCATCTTCTACGAGATGGGCGCCGAGCGCCGCGCCAGCATGGGCATTGCCGAGTCGCTCATCCGCGTCTCGGTGGGTCTGGAAGACACCGATGATCTGGTGGCCGACTTCCGCCAGGCGCTTGACGCCTGATCCGCTGCGCACAACCCTGATGCGACAACGCCCGTCAGCTCGCAAGAGCGACGGGCGTTGTGCTTGTTGTGCTTGTTGTGCTTGTTGTGCTTGTTGTTGCTGCTGATGCCGCAGCCTCAGGGCAACAGGTTGGCCACCGCCTCGCGATCGGCCCACTTGGTCTTGTAGGTCGGCTTGAAGGTCTGGAAGCGCTGGATCAGCCTGGCCGGATCGGCCTCATGCATCATCAGGCCGGACTGGTCGCTGCTGACGAAGCGCTGCGAGACCAGGTGGTCGACGAAGGCGATCAGGTTGTCGTAGAAGCCTTCCACGTTGTACAGGCAGATCGGCTTGTAGTGGAAGCCCAGTTGCGCCCAGGTCAGCACTTCGAACAGTTCTTCCAGCGTCCCCATGCCGCCCGGCATGGCCACGAAGCCGTCGGAGAGCTCGGCCATCATGGCCTTGCGTTCATGCATGTCCTTGACGATGTGCAGGCGGGTCAGACCGTGATGGCCCAGTTCCTTGTCCAGCAAGGCCTTGGGAATGACACCCGTGGCTTCGCCGCCCAGTTGCATGACCTCGCTGGCGATGATGCCCATCAGGCCGACATTGCCGCCGCCATAGACCAGGGCGATGTTGTTGTTCACCATTTCCCGCGCCAGCTTGCGCGCCGCCTCGGCATAGGCCGGGGACGCGCCGGGAGAAGAGCCGCAATATACGCAAATCGATTTCATGTGTCCTCTGCAGTGTCCGTCGTTACGTCGATACCTCGTTACAATAGCTGAGCTGAAGGGCATGCTTGCCTGAATGTTGTCTAAAAGCAGCACTTTCTCCAGCCGTGTTCCTGTTATACCATGATCGTGCAGTGCAGCATAAGCTTAAGTGCTGACGTGGGCGTGACAGCGCCTGTGATGTGGTCGAGGAAAAGGACATCATGTCGAACAAGATCATCAGTCTGGCCCTGCAAGGTGGCGGCTCGCACGGCGCTTTCACCTGGGGCGTGCTGGATCGCCTGCTGGAAGATGGTCGCCTGGGGTTCGAAGGCATCAGCGGCGCTTCCGCCGGGGCCATGAATGCGGTGGTGCTGGCCCAGGGCTATGTGCAGGATGGCCGCGAGGGTGCGCGCGCGGCGCTGGAGCGCTTCTGGACGGCGCTCTCCACGGGCGCGCCGCTGGACTATATCAACGCCGAAGGCGCGCCGGTGATCGCCAATCCGACGCCCATGCCAGGCATGCAGGCGCTGCTGGCGATGACGCGTTTCTTTTCGCCCACCCAGCTCAATCCGCTGGACATCAACCCGCTGCGCGACATCCTGCTGGAACAGGTGGACTTCGACAGGCTGCGCCGGCAACGGGAATTGAAACTCTTCATCGCCGCCACCCAGGTCAGCACCGGCACCCTGAAGATCTTCCGCAATGCCGACCTGTCGGTGGAGGCGCTGCTGGCCTCGGCCTGTCTGCCGTCGCTGCACCGGCCCATCGAGATCGAGGGAGAAGCCTACTGGGATGGCGGCCTGACCGCCAATCCGCCGATCTTCCCGCTGCTACATGCCTGCGCCGCACGCGATGTGATGGTGGTGCTGCTGCATCCCAGCCGCCGCGCCGGCACGCCGACCTCCAGTCACGATATCGGTCAGCGCCTGTCCGAAATCAGCTTCAGTTCGGCCTTCTTCACCGAACTGAGCGCGCTGGCGCTGGCCAAGCGCGAGGCCGAGAACTCGACCCTGGCCTTCGGTTCGCTGGAACGGCGTCTGCGCCAGCTGAACATGCACATGATCGATGCCAATGAGCTCATGGAGCAGCTCACCAACCTCTCCAAGCTCAATACCCAGGCCAGTTTCATCGGCAGCCTGTTCCAGCAGGGCAGGGAGCGTGCAGCGGAATGGCTGGAGCAGAACTTTGCCCAGGTCGGCCATACGTCCACCTTTGACCTCGGCCGCTTTTTGCCTTGAATCGGCAGGTCTGACGCACGATCGTTCTCTTTTGTCTATACTTTGCGGCTTGATCTTACGCCGCCAGACCATAACAAAGAGAACGCCATGCGCCCCACTATCGCCAAGACATCTTCCTGCTCCGAATTCCTGACCATCCGCGGTCTGCGCTACCACGTGCGCCACTGGGGCGACCCAGAGGCGCCCAAGATCTTCATGCTGCACGGCTGGATGGATATGTCCGCGTCCTTCCAGTTCATGGTCGACGCCCTGCAGGGGCAATGGCATGTGATCGCGCCCGACTGGCGCGGCTTCGGTCTGACCGAGCGCAGCCAGGCCGACTCCTACTGGTTCCCGGATTACCTGGCCGATCTGGACGCCATCATCGACCACTACGCCGGATCGGAAGCCATCAACCTGCTGGGCCACAGCATGGGCGGCAACGTCGTCACGCTCTATGCCGGTGTGCGGCCGCAGCGCATCAAGCGCCTGATCAACCTGGAAGGACTGGGTCTGCCCGCGACCCAGCCGGAGCAGGCGCCCGGACGTTTTGCGCAGTGGATGGACGAGGTGCGCAATCGTCCTGTCCTGCGCGGCTACGATACCCTGGAAGAAGTGGCCCAGCGCCTGCAGAAGAACAATGCGCGCCTGTCCGACGAACGTGCTGCCTTCCTGGCCCAGCACTGGGCGCAGCAGGACGACAGCGGCCTGTGGCAGATCCTGGGCGATCCGGCGCACAAGCAGGTCAGCCCCATCCTGTATCGCGCCGACGAGATGATGGCCTGCTGGCGTCGCATCACCGCGCCGGTGCTGTGGATAGAGGCCATCGACAGCGACATCTGGCGCTTCTTCGGCCCGGCCTCGCTCAAGCGCGAAGAGATCGACCGGCGCATCGCCTGCATCCCGCGGGTGCAGGTCGAGATGATCGCCGATGCCGGTCACATGCTGCACCACGACCAGCCCGAGCGCCTGGCGCAACTGATCGAAGCCTTCCTGCAACAACCGGTCTGAGCGGGGGCGGGGGGAAGGGCGTAAAATAGACCTATTCCAACCCTACTGCATCCCCTGATCGGCGGCAGCCACAAGCGACCGGCCCGTGTCATCGCGCATTGTCTATGTCTGAGCTCAAGTTCGATCTGCATTGCCATTCCAACGTCTCCGACGGCCTGTTGCCGCCCGAGCAGGTGGCCGCACGCGCCAAGGCCAATGGCGTGGGGGTGTGGGCCTTGACCGACCACGATGAAATCGATGGCGTGGCGCGCGCCCGTGTCGCGGCCCAGGCTCTGGGCATGGTGCATGTGGGCGGCGTAGAGATTTCGGTGACCTGGGCTGGTCATACCGTGCATATCGTGGGTCTGCAGATCGACGAAACCAATCCCGCGCTGGTGCAGGGCCTGGCCGCCACCCGCAACGGCCGCGAACGGCGCGCCCGCGAGATCGCCGCGCAGCTGGAGCAGCATGGCGTGGCCGGGGCCTATGAAGGCGCGCTCAAGCATGTGGGCAACCCGGATCTGATCTCGCGCACCCATTTCGCCCGCTTCATGGTCGAGTGCGGTCGCTGCTGCGATACCCGGGAAGTCTTTGCCAACTATCTCACCGAAGGCAAGCCCGGCTACGTGCCGCACCGCTGGGCCACGCTGGAAGAAGCCGTGCGCTGGATCCGCGGGGCCGGCGGAGTGGCGGTGATCGCCCACCCGGGCCGCTACAAATACACCGAGACCCAGTTCGGCGCCTTCTTCGACGAGTTCAGGCAGCTCGGCGGCGCAGCCATCGAGGTCAATACCGGCAGCCACACGCCGGAGCAGTACCAGCAATACGCCCAGGTGGCGCGCCACTATGGCTTTTTGGCGTCGATGGGGTCGGACTTCCACGGTCCGGGCGAATCGCGGGTGGACCTGGGCGGGTTGCCGCCCTTACCTCAAGGTGTCAAGCCGGTCTGGCACGACTGGGCGCTGTAAGCTCTGCACTTGAATTCCGGGGCGGGACTCCTATCTAATAACCACTTTCTTGATAGGAGTTTTCCCCATGAAACGCATCTTGCTGTTTATCGCGACCAATATTGCCGTGCTGGTCGTGATGAGCGTCATCTTGTCGCTGTTGGGCGTAGACCGCTTCCTGACCCGCTCCGGCCTGAACCTGCCGATGCTGCTGGTGTTCTCGCTGGTGGTCGGCTTTACCGGCTCCATCATTTCCTTGCTGATGAGCAAGACCATGGCCAAGTGGTCCACCGGCGCCCGCGTGATCCAGACGCCGATGAACGGCACCGAGGCCTGGCTGCTGCAGACCGTGGGCAAGCTGGCCCAGCGCGCTGGCATCGGCATGCCCGAAGTGGCGGTCTATGACGGCGAGCCCAACGCCTTCGCCACCGGCGCGTTCCGGGACTCGGCGCTGGTCGCGGTCTCGACCGGACTGCTGCAGGGCATGACACAGGACGAAGTGGAAGCGGTGCTGGGCCACGAGGTGGCGCACATCGCCAATGGCGACATGGTCACCATGACGCTGATCCAGGGTGTGGTGAACACCTTCGTGGTCTTCCTGTCGCGGGTGGTGGGTTTCTTCGTCGACTCGGCCCTGCGCCGCAACAGCGATGATTCCGGTCCCGGCATTGGGTATACCGTCACGGTGCTGGTCTGCCAGATCGTCTTTGGCATCGGCGCCTCGATGATCGTGGCCTGGTTCTCGCGCCACCGCGAGTTCCGCGCTGACGCCGGCGCCGCCCGCCTGCTGGGCACGCCCCAGCCGATGATCAATGCACTGGCGCGCCTGGGCGGTTTCTCGCCCGAGGGCCTGCCGCAGAACCTGGCCGCCCTGGGTATCAGCGACAAGCCTGGCGTGATGGAGCTGTTCTCGACGCACCCGCCGCTGGAACAGCGTATTGCCGCCCTGCGCGGTCAACGCTGAGTCCTGCGGACAGCGACAACGGCGGTGGCGACACCGCCGTTGTGCTTTTTACGAATCGGAATTTTTGAATTTGAATTTGGAATTGGAAACCGCCTCATGAGCCAGTTTTTCGAGATTCACCCCGACAACCCCCAGCTGCGCCTGATCAAGCAGGCCGCGCAGATCATCCACAAGGGCGGCCTGGTAGCCTTGCCCACCGATTCCTGCTACGCCCTGGTCTGCCAGCTGGACAACAAGGACGCCGTGGAGCGCGTACGCCGCATCCGTGGTGTGGATGATAAGCACCACCTGACCCTGCTGTGCCGCGACCTCTCCGAAATCGCCCAGTACGCCAAGGTGGACAACCGCCAGTACCGCCTGCTCAAGGCCGCCACGCCGGGCGCCTATACCTTCATCCTGGAAGCCACCAAGGAAGTGCCGCGTCGGCTTTCCCATCCTTCGCGCAAGACCATCGGCCTGCGCGTGCCGGAAAACCGCATCGCCCACATGCTGCTGGAAGAGCTGGGCCAGCCGCTGCTGGGAACTACGCTGATCCTGCCCGACGACGAATTGCCGCTGACCAGTGCGGAAGATATCCGCAGCCACCTCGAAAAGCAGATCGACCTGGTCATCGACAGCGGTGCGTGCAGCCTGGAGCCTACCACCGTCATCGACCTCACCGACGACGAGCAGCCGGTGTTGGTGCGGCAGGGCAGGGGGGATGCTGGAATATTCGGGTTGCAGGCTGCCTAAGTGATTTATTCTTGTCTGCGCGGACCGGAAAACCGCCAATTCCCGGCCCCCGTATTGTCCCTCTGATAAAATCCCGCCCCATGAACGATCTCATCCAGACTGTCGCGGTCTACGCGCTGCCCGTGCTCTTTGCCATCACCCTGCACGAGGCCGCGCACGCGTACGCCGCCAAGTTCTTTGGCGACAATACGGCCTATTCGATGGGCCGCATGAGCCTGAACCCGATCAAGCACATCGATCCCTTCGGCACCATCCTCATTCCTATCCTGCTGTACTTCGCCACCAGTGGCGCTTTCCTGTTCGGTTATGCCAAGCCGGTGCCGATCAACTTCGGCCACCTGCGCAAGCCCAAGCGCGACATGGCCTGGGTCTCGCTGGCCGGCCCGGCGGCTAACTTCTTCATGGCGCTGCTGTGGACGCTGACCATCTATGCGCTGGCGCTGGGCGGGGTGCAGGAAGAATTCTTCATGCTCATGGCCAAGGCCGGGGTGCTGACCAACCTGGTCATGTTCGCCTTCAACCTGTTCCCGATCCCGCCGCTGGACGGTGGCCGCATCCTCACCAGCCTGCTGCCCAACCGCTACGCCTACAAGTTTGCCCAGATCGAGCCCTACGGATTCTTTATCGTCATGGCGCTGGTGCTGGCCAAGGTCATCTACACCTGGTGGATGGCACCGGTGATGTACGGGGCCAGCCTGCTGCTGCAATTGATCACTTATCCCATTACCCTGCTGTTCCAATGATGCATCCAGCCTCAACCGACTACCGACCACGAGCCAACCGCCATGTATCCTGACCGCGTCGTCTCCGGCATGCGCCCCACGGGCGCGCTGCACCTGGGCCACTATCACGGTGCCCTCAAGAACTGGGTCAAGCTGCAATCCGAATTGCCCTGCCTGTTCTTCGTGGCCGACTGGCATGCGCTGACCACCCACTACGACGATCCTTCGGTGATCGAGACCAGCACCTGGGAGATGGTCATCGACTGGCTTGCCGCCGGTGTCGATCCTTCGCAGTCCACGCTGTTCATCCAGTCGCGCGTGCCCGAGCATGCCGAACTGCACTTGCTGCTGTCCATGGCCACGCCGCTGGGCTGGCTGGAGCGCGTGCCGACCTACAAGGACCAGCAGGAAAAGCTGGCCGATCGCGACCTGGCCACCTATGGCTTCCTCGGCTATCCGCTCTTGCAGGCGGCCGACGTGCTGATCTACCGCGCCAGCCAGGTGCCGGTGGGCGAGGACCAGGTGCCGCACATCGAGATCATGCGCGAGATCGCGCGCCGCTTTAACCACCTCTACGGTAAGGAAAAGGGCTTCGAGGAAAAGGCCCTGGCCGCCACCAAGAAGCTGGGCAGCAAGCGCGCCCGGCTGTACCTGGAGCTGCGCACGCAATTCCAGGAAAAGGGCGACGACGAGGCGCTGGAGCAGGCCAAGGCCATGCTCGATGATGCCCAGAACCTGTCGATGATTGACCGTGAACGCCTGTTCGGCTACCTGGAGGGCAGCCGCAAGCTGATCCTCACCGAGCCCCAGGCCATGCTGACCGAGGCGTCGCGCCTGCCGGGGCTGGACGGCGCCAAGATGTCCAAGAGCTACGGCAATGCCATTGCCCTGCGGGAAGACAAGGAATCGGTGACCAAGAAGGTCAAGACCATGCCCACCGACCCCCAGCGCGTGCGCCGCAGCGATCCGGGCGATCCCGACAAATGCCCGGTCTGGCAATTCCACCAGGTCTATTCGTCGGCGGAGGTCAAAGAATGGGCCGCCAAGGGCTGCCGTTCGGCCGGGATTGGTTGCCTGGAATGCAAGCAGCCCGTCATCGACGCCATCCTGCAAGAGCAGCAGCCCATGCTGGAACGCGCCCAACCCTACCTGGACGATCCTTCGCTGGTGCGCGCCATCGTTGCCGATGGCTGCGACAAAGCCCGCAAGCTGGCCCAGGAAACCATGCGCGACGTGCGCGAGGCCATGGGGCTGGGCTATTGAATCGGGGCGTGCGCGAGCCGCTCTGAGGCGGCTGCAGGGGGACGGACACTCTTTTTTACGTCCGGTTTCATCTCAGTCAGCCCCAAATTGACCTGTTGAGGCGTCTATCCGCTACAATCAGGCCTTTATTTTGACCATCACCAAAATACGTACATCATGATCAAGGGCAGCATTGTTGCAATCGTCACTCCCATGCATCAGGACGGCAGCCTCGACTACGACGGCCTGCGCAAGCTGATCGACTGGCATATCGCCGAGGGAACGGACAGCATCGTCATCGTCGGCACAACCGGCGAATCCCCCACCGTCTCGATGGAAGAGCACTGCGAACTGATCAAGGTCGCAGTCGAGCACACCGCCAAACGCATCCCCATCATCGCCGGCACCGGCGGCAATTCCACCTCCGAGGCGATCGAACTGACCGAATTCGCCAAGAAGGTCGGCGCCGATGCCTCGCTGCAAGTGGTGCCGTACTACAACCGTCCTACCCAGGAAGGCATGTACCTGCACTTCAAGAAGATCGCCGAGTCGGTCGATCTTCCCGTGATCCTGTACAACGTGCCCGGCCGCACGGTTGCTGACATGAGCAACGAGACCATCCTGCGCCTGGCGCAGGTCAAGGGCATCGTCGGTGTGAAGGACGCCACCGGCAACATCGCCCGCGGCACCGACCTGATCCGCCTGGCACCCAAGAACTTCGCCGTCTATTCGGGCGACGACGCCACCGCCATCGCGCTGATGCTGTACGGCGGCGCCGGCAATATCTCGGTGACGGCCAACGTGGCCCCGCGTGACATGCACGAGCTGTGCGTGGCCGCCATGAGCGGCAACATCGCCCGCGCCGTGGAACTGAACAACAAGCTCTTGCCGCTGCACAACAAGCTCTTCGTCGAACCCAATCCGGTGCCGCTGAAGTGGGCCATGCAGGAAATGGGGCTGATCCCGTCGGGCATGCGCCTGCCGCTGGCGCCGCTGGGGGCGGCTTACCACGACACCGTGCGCGCGGCATTGCGCGAGTCGGGTGTATTAAAATAAACGGCTTGGCCGCTCCGGCGCAGGTCTCCTGAAATTCGATTCCGCTTTCAATAGTAACGATATGACTAATAGCAAGAACGTTCGTCCGGTTGTCCGCTCGGCGGCCACACTTACCCAACGCAGCATTGTCGTCGCACTGGCGCTGGCCGGCCTGGCAGGATGCTCGTCCGTCGGCAACCTGCTCGACGGCGACCGTATCGATTACAAGAGTGCGGAAAAAGCCCGCGGCCCGCGTCTGGAAGTGCCGCCCGACCTGACCCAGCTGCAGCGCGACAACCGCTACGCCATTCCGGAAGCCAACAAGGGCGTGGCGACCGCGTCGGGCTATCAGCTGGAACAGCAGACCCGTCCGGCCAACGAAATCACCTCGGTGGCCCCGGCCGCCAAGGGCGACGAGATCCGCATCGAACGCGATGGCTCGCAGCGCTGGCTGGTGGTCAAGCAGACTCCCGAGCAGCTGTGGCCGCAGATCAAGGATTTCTGGCAGGACAGCGGTTTCCTGATCAACATCGAATCGCCCGACACCGGCGTGATGGAAACCGACTGGGCCGAGAACCGCGCCAAGATCCCCCAGGACTTCGTGCGCAATACGCTGGGCAAGGTGTTCGATTCGCTGTACTCCACCGGCGAGCGTGACAAGTTCCGCACCCGCCTGGAGCGCGGCCCCAACGGCACCACCGAGATCTTCATCAGCCATCGCGGCGCCGAAGAAGTGCTGACCGGTTCGGCCAAGGAAACCTCGGTGTGGACCGCGCGTCCTTCCGACCCCGGCCTGGAAGCCGAATTCCTGTCGCGCCTGATGGTGCGCCTGGGCGCCGAGGAAACCAAGGCCAAGGCCGCCGTGGCCAATGCGCCCTCGCTGCAGGCCCGTTCGCGCCTGCAGAAGACCGCTGCCGGTACCAGCGTGCAAGTGGATGAAGGCTTCGAACGCGCATGGCGTCGCGTCGGCCTGGCGTTGGATCGCGTCGGCTTCACCGTCGAAGACCGCGACCGCAGCCAGGGCATCTACTACGTGCGCTACGTGGACCAGAACCAGGACGCCAAGGACAAGAAGGACGAGGGCTTCTTCTCGCGCATCTTCAGCTCCAAGGACAAGGACAAGAAGGCCGCCAAGTACCGCATCGTGGTCAAGGGCGCCGGCAGTGACAGCAGCAATATCGTCGTGCAGAACGGCGAGGGCGGTCCGGATACCTCGGGCATCTCCGACAAGATCCTGGGTCTGCTCAACGAGCAGCTGAAGTAAGCAGGACCCGGGGCTCAGATGAAGTTCGCGAGCCTCGGTAGCGGCAGCGAAGGCAATGCGCTGCTGATCTCGGCCGCAGCCGGCGACCAGCGTCCCTCTTCCGGGACCACGGTCATGCTGGACTGCGGCTTTACTTTGCGCGAAGCGGAAAGGCGCATGCTGCGCCTGGGGCTGGATCCCTCGGACGTGTCGGCCATCGTCGTCACCCACGAACATTCGGACCACGTCAGCGGCGTCTTCAAGTTCGCCCGCCGCTATCGCATCCCGGTCTGGCTCAGCTATGGCACCTGGCAGGCCGTGGCCGACCAGGCGACCGATGTCGATGTGCAATTCTGCGCCGATGGCCAGAAGCTGGCCATCGGTGACCTCGAACTCTCCCCCTATACCGTGCCGCATGACGCGCGCGAACCCATCCAGTATGTGGCTGGCGATGGCGACCGCCGTCTGGGCGTGCTCACCGATGCCGGCCAGCCGACTGCCCATCTGGTGCAAGCCCTGGGCGCCTGCGACGCCTTGCTGCTGGAATGCAATCACGACCGCGACATGCTGGATCGCTCACCTTATCCGGCTTTCCTGAAGCGTCGCATCGGTGGCGACTACGGGCACCTGGCCAATGACGCCAGCGCAGAAATCTTGCGCATGCTCGACAAGCGCCGCTTAAAGCGCGTCATCGGGGCGCACCTGAGCCAGCAGAACAATACGCCCGAACTGGCCCGCGCCGCGCTGGAAGGGGTGCTCGGCACGACCTTCGGCGACATTGGCATTGCCTGCCAGGCCGAGGGCTTTGGCTGGCTGGACGTCTGAAAAAAAGCGAGCTGGTCAGCCTCTTGTCAGGCCGCAGTGCGCCGCAGCAGAAACATTTTGTTTCCTTTTGCTTTCCTCCTGCATGCCTACGTTGTCGTATCTGCGGCGATATCGCTTGTTCGTCACAGCAGGCGGCTGGTGCTTGTCAGCACCTTGTAAGTAGTCGGGTCAGCTAGCTCGTGCGAAATGCGCCTGTAGGAGCAACTGACGCGTTCTGGGGGGTGTTGGGAGGGGAGGTGAGTGCACACGCAAAACGTTGCTGGCGTGTATCGGGAGAGTGGGATTGTCCGCACAAACGTGCGGACGAAAAAAAACCGGCCCTGCGGCCGGTTTTTTCCGAAAATAATCCGAAGATTACTTGGCGGGAGCGGCTTCAGCCGGCTTGGCATCAGCAGCCGGAGCGGCAGCGTCAGCAGGCTTCGCGTCGGCAGCCGGAGCAGCGGCGTCAGCCGGCTTGGCAGCGTCAGCAGCAGGAGCGGCGTCAGCCGGCTTTGCATCAGCAGCCGGAGCAGCGGCGGCCGGAGCTTCAGCAGCAGGAGCAGCAGCAGGTGCCGGAGCTTCTTCCTTCTTGCCGCAAGCAGCCAGGGCAACAGCCAACAACGAAGCGATCAACAGAGTCTTTTTCATGAATATTCCTTCAGTATTTAAAAATTGTGCGATGAATAATTACCGGTAATTATCGCTCTACTAGGAGGCTTTCGCCGCAGGGTATGACCTTACGGTCGTGCTTCGGTTCTTGCTTCTTTTTACTGCCGAAACTTCTCCGGACAACGAAAACTTTCCAGCCCATCATTATAGCTATTTTTTTCCGAAATCACACCGCAATCATTCTAATTCGTAAGAATTTGTAAGTTCTTACATTTTTGACCATGCGCCCGGAAGGCCTTTGTTGGCGCAGCTTTCCGGAGCTTTCTCAAGTGATTTCTAGATTGCTCAAGCTTGGTTTTGCATTAATCTCAAACAAATCTCAAACAAATTCTATCCAGCCACTTTCATGCCATTGATGCAGGGCTTCGAGCAGGTCTTCGGAGGCCAGGTCGAAGTCGTTTTTCTCCAGCATGCGGTGATCTGCGAGCCTGGCCAGGATGGCTTTGTCCTGGCGGGATACCTGGAAGGATTCCCCGTTGATGAAGACGTGCGAGCCGCGATAGAGCATGCGCGTCTTGCGATGCAGCACCAGACCGCGTTTCTTGGCCCCCTGGAAAAAGCGAGCAAAGGACAGTTCCTGGGCCGGCGCTTCGAAGAACACCGAAGGTTTGGGTTCGGAAAGATGCTGGCCGAGGAAGATGGTGATGTCGTCGTCGGTGAAGCGGATCTTGTTGAGCTCATCGCGGATGCGCGCGATCATGTCGGCCTGCAGCTCGGCCGGGCGGGCGCTGGTCTTGAGGTCGGGATCGGCATAGCGGCCGGGCAGGTCGATGGTGTCCATCATGAACTCCAGGAAGGACTCGCCCAGTTCCTGGTAGGTCGGCGCGCGGAAGCCAATGGAGTAGGTCATGCACTCTCCGACGGCCACGCCGTCGTGGGCGTAATGCGGTGGCAGATAGAGCATGTCGCCGGGTTCCAGCACGAACTCTTCTTCAGCCTGGAAGTGGCTCAGGATCTTCAGCGGCACGCCTTCTTCCAGCGTCAGGTCGTCCTGGGCGCTGATGCGCCAGCGCCGCTGGCCGTGGGCCTGCAGCAGGAACACGTCATAGGAATCGAAGTGCGGACCGACGCCGCCGCCGTCGCTGGCATAGCTGATCATCAGGTCGTCCAGGCGTGCATCCGGTACGAAGCGGAACTGGCGCAGCAGGGCGTCGGCCGCCGGATGATGCAGGTTCACGCCCTGTACTAGCAGGGTCCAGGCTTTCTGCTTCAAGGGAGGCAGCTTGCTGAAGGGGCCGTGCTGCATGTCCCAGCCGTCTTCGCGGTGGGTGATCAGGCGCGATTCGACATCGTCGCGGCGGGCCAGGTCGAACAGCTCCTGGCGCGGCAGCGGTGCGGAAAAGCCGGGAATGGCGTTGCGGATCAGGAGCGGCTTCTTGTGCCAGTAGTCACGCAGGAATTGGGCGGGTGTGATGCCGCCGAGCAGATCGAGTTTTTTCATGCCCGCCATTATAGGCGGGCTGGCACAGCAGCAAGCCATTGGCAGCCACCAAGTTTGATGCAGGTATAATCACGGAGTCGAGAAACCGTTTTGAAAGAGTCCTTGCCTTGCGGGAATGGCAGGGGGATGGTTCTTAGGCCCCAACCCGGGTGGCAGGCGTGTCGCGCGACCAGACCGCAGCGCCTGCCGCTCCCGCACCACTATCGATACAAAGGACCCTTACGATGAAGATCGCGAAGAATACCGTCGTTTCTGTCAACTACAAGCTGTCGGACGCCCAGAACAACCTGATCGAGCAAAGCAGCGAGCCGATGGTCTATCTGCACGGCGGCTACCACAACACCCTGCCCAAGATCGAGGAAGCGCTGGACGGCAAGGAAGCCGGCTACAGCACCACCATCCAGGTCGAGCCTGAAGACGCCTTCGGCGAATACGATTCCGAACTGGTCAAGATCGAGCCGGTCGAGCGCCTGCCGCAACCGCTGGAAGTGGGCATGCAGTTCGAAGGCTCGCCCGATGATGACAACGAAGAATCGGTCATCTTCACCGTCACCGAAGTGGCCGACGGCAAGGCCGTGCTGGATGGCAACCATCCGCTGGCCGGCATCGCCCTGCGTTTCGAACTGGCGGTGACCGAAGTGCGCGCCGCCTCCGAGGAAGAAGTGTCCCACGGCCACGTGCATGGTCCGCACGGCCATCACCACCATTATGACGAAGATGAAGGCGAAGCCGGCGACCACTTCCGCAGCCAGCCGCTGAACTGATCGCATCGCTGGATCGGCCACCGCCTGGCGAACCAGGCGGCCACAGCAAGATGAAGCAAGATGAAGCAAGATAAGCAACAACGCCCGCCGGGTCATCCGGCGGGCGTTTTTGTTTGGTACCAGGGTTCGGGTGGTCTAGCTCAACTTGGTCCAACCTGGCTCAATTTGAATCAATTTGAATCAACGCCGCTCACCGTCCGCATCCGCCACGGCAAACAGTTGTGGCAGGTGGTCGTCCACCACGATCTTGAGCCAGCGCTCGCCCACGGCGACATTGCCTAGCTTGCCCGTCCAGAGGATATGGCTGGGCGTCTTCGGCTTGGGCGACTGGCCATGGACCACCAGGACACGCCCGGCAAAGTTGCCCGACAGGTCGGAAAACAGTCGTCGCGTCTCCGCAAAACCGTCGCGCTGGGTGCGGAAGAAGGAGCGTTTTGGCGGCGGACCGAAGGGATTGCCATCGCTGAAGAAGACGATGGCGGCGCTTTTCTTCAGCGCGGCGAAGGCAAACAGGTGTTGCAGCCAGTTGCGGTTGGCGATGAGCCGGTCTTCGAATTCATTGTTGCGTCCGCCATCGAGCAGGAAGTGGTTATTGCCCGCCGGCAGGTTGACCGTGGCAAAGATCACGTTGCCCACTTCCCAGCGGGTATTCTCGGCATAGCTGCGGAACTTGGGGGTGAGCGATTGCCGCAGCATCGGCAGACGTGTCGCCCCCAGGGAGAATTCGCCGGAATAGAAGATCTCGCGCATGCGCGCCAGCCGTTCGATCGCGTCCGAGCGGTTTTCACGGTCGCGGCAGGTGATCCAGTCACTGCCGGCCAAGGACAGGAAGACGCCGTTCTGGGCCTGCGAGAGCAGCTCGTGGCGGGCGTTGTAGAGCGTATCGTCGCAGCTTTCCGAGGGCGACTTGATGCCGTTGACGACGACGAAGGCCAGATTGTCCGCATCGGTCTCGGCCAGCGCCTGGCGCAGCGTTTGCTCGCTCTTGCCGCCGGCGGCGGCATGATTGATGACGCCGAAGGAAAAATCCAGCGGCGCCGCCACCGCCGCACCCGCCGCCAACAAGGCACAGGCCAGCAGGGTGCGAGGCAGGAGACGGCGTAAGCTCATGCGGGTTTCCTGGAAAAGAGTCGGGTCGACGGCTTGCGCTTCACTGCGGCGGCTGCAAGGCCTTCAACTGATACAAGGCCTCCAGCGCCTGGCGTGGTGTAAGCGCATCGGGGTCGATCTGCGCCAGCGTCTGCAGCAGCGCCTGCGCCAGCGGATCGGGTTCGACCGCAGCGGGCGCGCTGCGTTCATCGCCTGGGTCCGTGTCATCCTGTGTCCCGGGTGTTGCGAATGCCGGGGCGCTGAACAGGTCGAACTGCGGCGTGGCTTGCATGGACTGGCTTTCCAGCGCCGAGAGATGCTTGCGCGCGGCGCGGATGACTGGCGCCGGTACGCCCGCCAGCTGCGCCACCTGCAGGCCATAGCTCTGCGAGGCCGGGCCGCTCTGCACGGCGTGCAGGAAGACGATGCTGTCCTTGTGCTCCACCGCTGAGAGATGCACATTGGCCGCCGTAGGATGGATCTCGGGCAACTGCGTCAGTTCGAAGTAGTGGGTGGCAAAGAGCGTGAAGCTGCGCGTGACGTCGATCAGATGCTTGGCAATCGCCCAGGCCAGCGCCAGCCCGTCGAAGGTGGAGGTGCCGCGCCCGACCTCATCCATCAGCACCAGCGACTGCTCGGTGGCATTGTTGAGGATGGCGGCCGATTCGGTCATCTCCACCATGAAGGTCGAGCGCCCGCCGGCCAGGTCGTCGGCCGCGCCGATGCGGGTGAAGATGCGATCCACCGGGCCGATCACGGCGCTGGTGGCCGGCACGAAGCTGCCCACATAGGCTAGCAGCGTGATCAGCGCCACCTGGCGCATGAAGGTCGATTTACCCCCCATGTTGGGGCCGGTGATGAGCAGCAGGCGGCGCTCGGCGGCCAACTGGCAATCGTTGGCGATGAAACGCTCGATCTGGTTTTCCACCACCGGGTGGCGACCCTGTTCGATCTGGATGCAGGGTTCATCGACCAGTTGCGGCGCGCACCAGTTGTTGCGTACGGCGTGGTCGGCCAGCGCCACCAGGGTGTCGAGCTGGG
Source organism: Herbaspirillum camelliae (assembly GCF_001929405.1). NCBI lineage: Bacteria > Pseudomonadati > Pseudomonadota > Betaproteobacteria > Burkholderiales > Oxalobacteraceae > Herbaspirillum > Herbaspirillum camelliae. The sequence goes on along the minus strand of NZ_KV880769.1, from coordinate 5,319,627 downwards.
CTAGTGCATGGGCGATGGCTTGCAGGCGCACGATGTGCGCGCCCATGTCGCCCAGCAGCTGTTCATAGAGGAACTTCTCGCGCGACAGCGAGCGCTCCTGGGCCGACAGCGCCTTGTCCTCGAAGGCCTTGAGCTCGGGGATGATGTAGCGCTCGGCATTCTTGAGGGTCTGGCGGCGGCGGTAATCTTCCGGCACCTTGTCGGTCTGGCCGTGCGTGACCTCGATATAGAAGCCATGCACCTTGTTGTATTCCACCCGCAGGTTGGCGATGCCGGTGCGCTCGCGTTCGCGCGCTTCCAGGTCCAGCAGGTACTGGCCGGCGTTCTCGGACAGGCCGCGCAGTTCGTCGAGCTCGGCGTCGAAGCCGCGCGCGATCACGCCGCCGTCGCGCACCATCGCCGCCGGTTCCAGCATGATGGCGCGTTCCAGCAGGTCCAGGCATTCCACGGGCGTGGCCAGGTCGTCGTGCAGCTGCGTCAGCAGCGCTGCGTCGGCGTCGCGCCCGCACATCTCCACGTAGGCGCGCAGCGAGCCCAGTTGCTGCAGGCCGGCGCGCAGGCCCGCCAGGTCGCGCGGACGCGCCGACAGCAGGGCGATGCGGGTGGTGATGCGTTCGATATCCGGCACCGCCGCCAGCGTGGCCGACAGGCCCGAGCAGGCATCGGTGCGCATCAGGGCGTTGATGGCGGCATGACGGGCGCGCGCCACCTGCTGGTCGCGCAGCGCGTGGTGCAGCCAGTGGCGCAGCAGGCGCGAGCCCATGGCGGTGCGGCAATGGTCCAGCGTGGAGAAGAGGGTGGGAGCCAGCGCATTGGCGTCCTGCGAGCGGATGGTCTCGGTCAGCTCCAGGTTGCGGCGGGTGGCGGCGTCCAGGCCGATGAATTCGTTCTCGGATTCGACCGTCAGGGTGCGCACGTGCTGCAGGCCGCGTCCCTGGGTCGATTGCGCATAGCGCAGCAGGGCGCCGGCTGCGCAGATGGCCGGTCCCAGGCCGTCGGCGCCAAAGCCGTGCAGGGTGGCCACGCCCAACTGGTCGAGCAGGGCCTTTTCACTGCTGGGCTGGTCGAAATGCCAGTCCGGCACGGTCACGGCGCGGTTGGGCAAAAGCGGTTCGCACAATTCCAGCTGGCCGTCGGCCACCAGCACCTCGGCCGCCGAGATGCGCTCCAGTTCCTGCTTCACGCGGCCATCCAGCAGCGCCGCCTCGACCGTGAATTCCATCATCTTCAGCGCACCGCTGGCCATGGACAGCCAGGACAGTCCCACCTGCATCTGCTTGCGCGACTTCGACGGCACCAGTTGCATGGCCAGCAGGCAACGCTCGGCCTTTTCCGGCAGCAGGTCGGAATCGGTCAGCGTGCCCGGCGTGACTACCCGCACCACCTTGCGCTCCACCGGCCCCTTGCTGGTGGCGGGGTCGCCGATCTGCTCGCAGATGGCCACCGATTCGCCCAGCTTGATCAGGCGCGCCAGGTATTGCTCCACCGAGTGGAAGGGCACGCCGGCCATCTTGATCGGATTGCCGTTGGAGGAACCGCGCTGGGTGAGCGTGACGCCCATCAGGCGCGAGGCCTTCTCGGCGTCTTCGAAGAACAGTTCATAGAAATCGCCCATGCGGTAGAACACCAGCGTGTTGGGGTGGTCCGCTTTGATGCGTAGATACTGCTGCATCATCGGAGTATGGGCGGCAAGGTCTTTGGTCATTGGTCACTCATGGCGATGCGTGGATCGCGTCTTGCAAGTTCGGGGATGCGAGGCCGCGCGTGCTGGTCCGGAGGGCGGATCATCGATCCGCGTCCCGGCCCTGGCTGGCGGCGGGAAGTCTGCCTGGCGTCCCGGCAGGCGGGGCACCATAAATCAAAAATGCGGACCGTGGTCCGCATGCTCGAGCGAGGATTGTACGCGCATTGGGCGGGTGCAGCCAAGCCTGGCCCCAGGCTGCGGGTCGAATTCGGTCGAAGGCCGTACCGATCTTGTTCGCCGATGCAGTTTGTCAGTGCAGGCCAGCACAGGCCAACACAGTGGCGCTACGCTTGGCAGGCAAAAAAAACAGGCGGCCACGGGAGCGGTCGCCTGCCCAGTCCGCAGGGGGAGGACGGACTGTAGGGGAACGGTAAGGGCCAGCCTGGTTCAGTGCGCCGCCGAGGTGTCAGCCACCCGGTTCGGCTTGGGGGCCAGCCATACGGCCAGGGCCGCCAGCGAGAACGACACCGCCGCCATCATGAAGATGTGATTGGTCGACAGCATCACGGCCTGGTTCTGGACCGTCTGCGCCAGCGAGGCGGTGGCCTGTTCGGCGCTCATGCCCGAGGCCATCATGGTATTGACGGCATCGCCACCGCGATCGACCAGGCCGGACAACTCGGCGTGGAAGTAGGTGGCATCGTTTTCCCAACTAGTGTTGACGATGGAGGTGGCAATGGCGCCGGCCATGGTGCGGCAGAAACTCATGAGGCCCGCCGCCGAGGCGGTTTCGTCCTCGTTCACGCTGGACAGGGCCAGCCCGGTCAGCGGCACGAAGAACAGCGGCAGCCCGATGCCCTGCAGGAACAACGGCCAGCCGATCTGGAAGAAGGACATGTCGGTCGTGTTGAAGGCCCGCAGGAAGGTGATGAAGCCCAGCCAGGTCACGCCGATGCAGACCAGCTTGCGGGCATCGATGGTGGTGGACATCTTGGCCACCATCGGGGCAGTCATCACGGCCAGGATGCCGGTCAACGCCGAGATGCAGCCCGACCAGGTGGCGGTATAGCCCATGTAGCCCTGCAGCCAGAGCGGCGTCAACACCACCGAGCCGAAGAAGGCGCCGAAGGCCAGGCAGATGGTGGTCACGCTGGCGGTGAAGCCGCGGTGGCGGAATACCCGCAGATCGACGATGGGATTGCGCTCGGTCAGCTCCCAGATCAGGAAGGCGACGAAGAACACCACGGCCGTCACCGCCAGCAGCACGATCTCGGTGGAGGCGAACCAGTCCTTTTCCTTGCCTTCATCGAGCATCAACTGCAGCGCGGCCACCCAGACCACCATCAGGATCAGGCCGACCCGGTCGATGGGCAGCTTGGACATCTTGGTTTCATACCGCTTGAGCATGCGCCAGCCGATATAGCCACAGATCAGCGCCACCGGCACATTGATCCAGAAGATGTAGGGCCAGCTGTACTGGTCGCACAGCACCCCGCCCAGGATCGGGCCGGCAATGGGCGCCACCAGCGTGGTCATGGCCCACAGGCCCACGGCGGCCGGTGCTTTTTCCTTGGGGAAGATGCGCAGCAGCAGCGTCTGCGAGAGCGGCATCAGGGGACCGCCGGCCAGGCCCTGCAGGACCCGGAAGGCAATCAGCATGCCCAGCGAATTGGCCATGCCGCACAGCGCCGAGAACAGCCCGAACATCACCATCGACAGGATGAACACCCGCACCGTGCCGAAGCGGTTGGCCAGCCAGCCGGTCAAGGGCACCGTGATGGCCTCGGCCACGGCATAGGAGGTGATGACGTAGGTGCCCTGGCTGGTGGAAGCCCCCAGCGCCCCGGCAATGGTGGAGACCGAGACGTTGGCGATGGTGGTGTCGAGCACGGCGATGAAGTTGGCTGCCGCCAGCAGGATGCCGGCGCCGACCAGCTGGCCGCCGCTCAAGGGTGCTTCGAATGGCGCTGGTTGCGGCGCCGGGGCGGGCAGGCCGCCAGCGTCAGCGCTCAGTGTGGATGACATGGGAAACCTCTTCTGATGGAGCGTGGGCCTGGCTTACAGCGCGGCAGCCTGAGCGCCGTCGTGGCGGGCGCTCTTGGGCTGGGCGTCACCGGCCTGGATCTGGCCGCGCGTATCGATCTCCACTACCATCGACAGCCCCACCGACAGCGGACGTTGCGCCAGTTCCTTGGGGTCCAGCGAGATGCGCACCGGCAGGCGCTGCACCACCTTGATCCAATTGCCGGTGGCGTTCTGCGCCGGGATCACCGCAAAGGCCGATCCAGTGCCGCCGGACAGGCCGGTGACCACGCCGTGGTATTGCACCGAACCGCCATAGAGGTCCGCCTTCATGGTCACTGGCTGGCCGATGCGCACCTTGGTCAGTTGGCCTTCCTTGAAATTGGCGTCCACGTGCATCTGCTGCAGCGGCACTACCGACAGCAGGGTGGCGCCGCTCTGCACGCGCTGGCCGACCTGCACCTGGCGGCGGGCGATGACGCCATCGACCGGGGCGCGCAGCACCGTGCGTTCCAGGTCCAGCTTGGCCTGTTCCAGCTTGGCGCGGGCCAGCACCACTTCCGGGTTGTCCTCCACGGTGGTGTTGGCGGTCAGTACGGTGCTGGCCTTCTGCGCGCCCTGGGTAGCCTTGATGTTGGCGCGCGATTGTACTTCTGCCGCTTCGGCCGCCTTCAGGTTGGCCTGGGCCGTCAACAGCGCGGTGCGGGCGTTGCTCAGTTCTTCGCCGGAGACCGAGCCCGACTTGGCCAGCGCTTCGCGGCGCTGCAGGTCGATCTCTGCGCGCTTGAGGTCGGCCTGGGCCGACAGCAACTGGGCGCTGGCGCGCTTCTGCTCGGCTTCGCGCGCCAGCACCTGGGCTGCCAGTCCGGCATCGTTGGCGAAGAAGCTCTTGACCTTGCGTTCGGTGCGATCCAGGTCGGCAGCGGCCTGGTCCACCGCCAGGCGGGCATCGGCGTCGTCGATGCGCACCAGTACGTCGCCCTTCTTGACGGCCTGGGTATCGACCACATCGACGGCGGCCACGATGCCATTGATGGCCGGGGTGACGGTGGCGATCTCGGTGGCGGTGTAGGCATTGTCGGTCTCCACGTAGCGCGAGCCGATCAGGTACCAGTAGGCGCCATAGCCGATGGCGGCAATGGCGACCACACCACCAAAGAGGGAAAAGAGCTTCTTGCGCTTTTGCGCAGCCGCAGCGACGCTGGCGGCTTCATTGCGTTGCTTGGCCTCTTCGGCCAGGGTGTGGGCGGCTTGGGAATCGCTGTGGGACATGATGGTCAACCTTTTGCTTGCGTGTCGTGGAGGGGCGCGTTGGCGCTGTTCTGGCTGCTGCTGTCGTCGGCGGCGCGGTAGCCGCCACCCAGGGCGCGCACCAGCGCCACATCCAGGGTGAACATGCGCGAGCGCAGATCGGAAAGCTGGCGCAGGTTGCTGATGAGCGTGTCCTGCGCATTGAGTACGTCGAGGTAGGTGGCCAGGCCGCCGTTGTAGCGGTTGCTGACGATGCGATAGGTCTCTTCGGCGGCGTCCGCTGCGGCTTGCACGTCGGCCAGGCGGCCGGCCAGGGCTTTTTCGCTCACGCCGACGTCGGCCACGTCCTGCAGCGCCTGGGTGACGGCCTGGTCATAGTTGGCCACGGCCTCGTCATAGCTGGCGCTGGCCGAGCGGAACTGCCCACGCAGACGACCGCCATTGAAGATCGGCAGCGAGATGGCCGGGCCGATGCTGCCGATATCGGAGCCAGCACGGGTGAGCATGTCGATGCCCAGCGACTGGAAGCCGAAATAGGCCGTCAGGTTGACGTTGGGATAGAAGGCCGCGCGCGCCACCTTGATCTGCTTGCCAGCCGCCTCGGCGCGCAGGCGCGCGGCGACGATGTCGGGGCGGCGGCCCAGCAGTTCCACCGGCAATTGCGCCGGCAGGGCGAAGGGGCGGGACAGGTCGATCTGCGGGCGCGTCAGCTGCAGTCCCCGATCCGGACCCGCGCCCAGCAGGGCGGCCAGCTTGTTGCGTTGCAGGCCGATGGATTCGTCGGTGGCTTTCAGGTCGGCCTGGGCGATGGCGCGGCGCGCTTCCATCTGCTTGACCGAACCGCGCGTTTCCAGACCGTTGGTGAAGCGCTGGTTGAACAGATCCAGGCTTTCCACTCGCACCTTGAGGGCGGCTTCGTTGGTATCGCGCTGGGCGTAGAGCTGGGCCAGCTCGGCATAGGCCGTGGCGATCGAGGTGGCCAGCGTGATGCGGGCCTGGGCGGCGTCGGCGCGGCTGGCTTCCAGTTCCGAGGTGGCGGCGGCCAGCGCTGCGCGGTTCTTGCCCCAGAAGTCGATCTCGTAGCTGAAGTCCAGGGTGGCGCGGGTGGCATTGTTGTAGTCCTTGGGGACGAAGGCAGGCGGCGTGCCATTGTTATAGGACTGCTTCATCCGGTCCAGCGAGGCGTTGGCGCTCACTTGCGGATAGAGCGCCGCGCCTTGCTGCTGGGCCGCACCCTCAGCCTTCATCAGACGCGCCTTGGCTACCGCCATGGAGGGCGCGCTTTGCAGGGCTTCATCGATGAGGGCGTTCAACTGGGCATCACCATAGACCCGCCACCATTGGTCGCTCGGCCAGGCGGCCTGCACGGCGCTGGCGGCCAGGCTTTGCTGGCTCTGGTACTGGTCGATCGGCTTGGGCTGGGCGCGCTCGCCGAGGTCGGTGAAGGAGGCGCAGCCAGCCATGAGCGTGGCGGCCAGCACGGCTGCCGAGACCGACACCGCGCGCGGCCAGGCGCGGCCGGGGCGCTGGGGCGGCAGTATCGGCAGGTCCAGGGTTGATGAATTGTTATTCATGATGGTGGAGTGTGAGGTGAACTAATAAAGCAGAATCGCCGTCTTTCATAACCGTACAGTTCAGTATAGTATTTGGTTTTATGAATAGTCAAGGCAGTTGCGAGAAATTGCTCGTCTTTATGCGGCAAAGCGCCAACACAGGTTTTTTGCCTGCATTTGAGGTGAATCTGGCGGCTTTGGGTGGTAACTCCGCCTATAATCTGTAACCGGCCGCTCGTGCGGCCCGCATCACAGGAAAATTCATGCGCAAGAAGAGTGAAGAACGCCGGCAAGCGATGATCGACATCGCCGCTGAGGTGTTCAACGAAATCGGTTTCGAAGCGGCTTCCATGGCGGAGATATCAGCCCGCATCGGCGGCTCCAAGGCCACGCTGTACAACTATTTCAACTCCAAGGAAGAGATCTTCGTGGAGGTGATGATCAAGCAGGTGGGGTGCCAGTTTGAAGAACTGTTCATGGCCCTGCGCAATGAAGACGATGTGAAGGGCGGTTTATTGCGTCTGGCGCGACATTATTTGCGGGTGGTGTTCCGGCCGGAGATCGTCGCAGTCAAGCGGCTCGGAATCTACTATGCCGGCAAGTCCAATCTTGGCCCGTTGCTCTACGAGCGCGGCCCCAAGCGCGGCTGGATGCGCATTGCCGAATTCCTCAAGGCCAAGATGGACGAGGGCAAGCTGCACCGCGCCGATCCCTGGCTGGCCGCCATGCAGTATCGCGGCCTGATCGAGGCCGAATGGATGGAAGTGCGCATGCTCAACGTGGTCACCGGCATCGCCGAGGACCAGCTGGACGCCTCGGCACAGCGGGCGGTGGAGGCTTTCCTGTATCTGTACCAGCCGCGTTGAGCGGCTCAGAAACGTAATGCCGCCGCGTGGGTGTAATCGATCAGCGCTGATGCACCCGCACCCCCGCCGAATAGGTCGCCGCAACAGCCCGGTCATCCCCCAGGATGGCCAGCGCGAAGAGTTGTTCTTCCAGGCTCTCGGTGGTGGCGCTACGACGCGCCAGCAAGGGCGTGGCCTGGGGATCGAGGACGATGAAGTCGGCGTCGCAGCCGGGCGTGAAGCTGCCGATGGTGCCTTCCAGCTGCAGGGCGCGGGCGCCGCCCAGCGTGGCCAGGTAGAACATGCGCTGGGCCGGCAGGTAGGTGCCGCCCATGCGCGCCACCTTGTACAGCTCGTTCATGGTCTGCAGCATCGAGAAGCTGGTGCCGCCGCCCACGTCAGTGGCCAATGACAAGGGCAGGCGCGCCGCATCGGCGCGGGCGAAGTCGAACAGGCCGCTGCCCAGGAACAGATTGGAGGTCGGGCACAGCGTGGCCGCCGATTGCGTGGCGGCCATGCGGGCGCGGTCCTGGTCATCCAGCCAGATGCAGTGGGCATACAGCGCCCGCTGGCGCATGAGGCCGTAGCCGTCGTAGACATCCAGGTAGCTGCGCGCATCCGGATACAGCTCCTTGACCCACTTCACTTCATCGGTATTCTCGGCCACATGGGTCTGGATATAGGTATCCGGATACTGCGCGGCCAATTCACCAGCCAGCTTCATCTGTTCATGCGTGGAGGTGGGGGCGAATCGCACCGTGATCGCATAGTGCTGACGACCCTTGTTGTGCCAGCGGCCGATCAGCGCTTCGCTCTCGCGCACGCCCGATTCGGCCGTGTCGCGCAGGAAGTCGGGGGCGTTGCGATCCATCAGGCATTTGCCGGCCACCATGCGCAGGTTGCGGGCATGGCTGGCCGCGAAGAAGGCGTCCACCGATTGCGGGTGTACGGTGCAATACACCGCTGCGCTGGTGGTGCCATTGCGTAGCAGTTCGGCCAGGAAGAAGTCGGCCACCTCGGCGGCATGCTCAGGCTGCTGGAAGCGGCGTTCTGCGGGGAAGGTGTAGTTCTCCAGCCAGGGCAGGAGGCCGGGAGCGGGCGAGCCGATGATGTCGGTCTGCGGATAGTGGACGTGGGTGTCGATGAAGCCGGGGCAGAGGATCTTGCCACGCAGGTCTTCGATGATGGCGTCAGGCGGCAGGTTTGCCGACAGCTCGTCATAGTCGCCCGCGGCGCGGATCTTGCCGTCCTGCACCAGCAGCAGGCCATCGCTATGCCAGCGGGTGGCGTGCTCGTCGAAGGCAGGGTCATTGGTGAAGTACAGCAGGCTGGCGCGGTAGGCGTGCAGGGTTGTGTTCATGGCGGTTCCTCAAGGCGGACGGGCGCAGGCGCGCAGGCCGTTCATTCAGTGGTCATCATACTGGAAGGCGCACGGCGGGCGGCGCTTTCCGGGGGAAGGGGAGAATCGCAGTGGAAACGCGTCTGTCGTTGTCAGGACGTGGGTTTCCGAGGGTGACGGCAGGGTGTTCCTTCAGCCTCTGCCGTCCAGAGCGTGTGTGGCCAGGGCCGATGGTGAGGGTTGCGGCTCGGGTGCAGCCTGGCGCTTTTCCCATAGTTGCAGCAGTTGCGCCACCACGGCGATGGCAATGCTGGTCGGCTCCTTGCCATCGATGCCGTCGATGCCGATGGGGCAGGTGATGCGCTCCAGCTGGGCGGCGCTGAAGCCGCGCTCGGCCAGCCTGTGCTCGAACTGGCGACGCTTGGTGAGCGAGCCGATCAGTCCGAACCATGCCACGTCCTGGCGCTTGAGGATGCGTTCGCTCAATTGCTGGTCCAGCGCATGACTGTGGGTCATCACCAGAAAATACGCGCCGGGATCGGCCATGTCGACCGCCGCATTGGGCACATCGGTGGCCTCGGTGCGGATCTGCGGCGGCAGTCCGGGCGGGAACATCTCTTCCCGCGCATCGACCCACAGCACGCGGCAGGGCAGCGTGGACAAGACCGTCACGATGGCCTGGCCGACATGGCCGGCGCCGAACAGCACCACCTGGGGCCGGGAGGCGTGGCACCAGTCCAGCAGCCAGCGTCGGCCTTGTGCATCGCGCAGCAGGCAGGTCTGCCGCCGTTGCGCCAGGGTGTCCGGCGGCAGGCCATGCGCGTGCGCATCGGGTGGCAGGTCTTCAGCGTTCCCTTCGATCAGCAACTGCGCGCCAGCATGATCCAGGGGCAGGGCGCGCCAGAGGTCGGTTCCGCTGGACCACGACTGCTCCAGCGCCTGCCAGGTGCGCATCGCCTGATCATCGGCAGTGATGCGTTCGAAGCAGAGAAACACCACGCCGCCACAGCACTGCCCCAGACTGGGACCGAGTGCGATACGCTCCAGCCGGCGCTGCCCCTCCAGCTGGCTGGCCGGGGCCTGCAGTATGGCGCGGGCAATCTGCGCGGCACGCCATTCCAGATGGCCGCCGCCGATGGTGTCGAACTGGGTATCGGCGGTATAGAGCATGCGCGCGCCCGGCGCACGAGGCGTCGAACCCTGTATCTGCGCCACCGTCACCAGCACTGCCGGTGTGGCGTTGAACTGCATCCTGCGCAGGGCGGTTAGCCATGTCCTCATGATCGTTCTCCGTAGACCGGATCAGCGCGAGGCCGTGGCGGCCCGCACCGCATCGACGGCATCCAGGATGGCTTCGCTGGTGGCCGGCGCGCGCAGCGGCGGATTGACACGATGGTCGCCCACCGCCGAGACCGCGTCGCGGATGGCCAGGAACACCGAGAACGGCAACAGCAGCGGCGGCTCGCCCACTGCCTTGGAACGGTGGACGGTGTCGGCCACATTGCTGTTCTGGTACAGCTCGGTGCGCAGCCGGGCCGGGCAATCGGAGATGGCTGGAATCTTGTAGGTGGAGGGGGCGTGCGTCATCAGCTTGCCGTCCTTGTTCCACCACAGTTCTTCAGTGGTCAGCCAGCCCATGCCCTGGATGAAGCCGCCTTCGACCTGGCCGATGTCCAGCGCCGGGTTCAGGCTCTGGCCGGCGTCGTAGAGCAGGTCGGCCTGCAACAGCTTCCATTCGCCGGTCAGGGCGTCGATCACCACTTCCGACACCGCCGCCGCATAGGCGAAGTAGAAGAAGGGATGGCCGTGCATGCGCTTGGCGTCCCAATGTACCTTGGGGGTGGAATAGAAGCCGTCGGACCAGAGCTGCACCCGTTGCAGGTAGGCCTTCATCACTACCTCTGCAAACGCCATCGATTGCGCGCCGGCCATCACCCGTCCGTCGGCAAAGCGCACCGCCGCCGGCTCCACGCCCAACAGTGTGGCGGCGACCTGCGCCAGCCGGGTGCGGATCTGCAAGGCCGCATCCTGTGCCGCCTTGCCGTTCAGATCGCTGCCGGTGGAGGCGGCGGTGGCGGAGGTGTTGGCGACCTTGCTGGTGTCGGTGGCGCTGCAGCGCACCCGTTCCAGCGGCACGCCCAGGGTGTGCGCCACCACTTGCGCCACCTTGGTATTGAGCCCTTGTCCCATCTCGGTGCCGCCGTGATTGACCAGCACCGAGCCATCGGTATAGACATGCACCAGCGCACCGGCCTGGTTCAGGTGCGGCACGTTGAAGGAAATGCCGAACTTCACCGGCGTGAGCGCCAGGCCTTTCTTGAGCACCGTGCTGCCGGCATTGAATGCGGCCACGGCCTGGCGGCGCTCCTGGTAGCGGCTGCTGCGTTCGAGCTGGTCCACCAGTGCAGGGATGATGTTGTCTTCGACCTTCTGGCCGTAGTGGGTGACGTTGCGGGCTTGCGGTCCTTCCTCGTCGCTGGGGCCGTAGAAGTTGTTGCGGCGGATCTCCAGCGGATCGCGTCCGAGATGGCGGGCGATATCGTCGATGATGTATTCGATGGCCAGCGCCCCCTGCGGCCCGCCAAAGCCGCGGAAGGCGGTGTTGGACTGGGTGTTGGTCTTGCCGCACATGGCCTGGATGTCCACGTCTGAGAGGTAGTAGGCATTGTCGAAATGGCAGACCGCCCGCGTGGCCACCGGGCCGGAGAGGTCGGCGGAAAATCCCGCCCGCGAAATCATCTCGATCTTCGCGGCCACGATGCGGCCATTGTCGTCATAGCCGATCTCGTAGTCATAGGCGAAGCAATGGCGCTTGCCGGTGACCATCATGTCATCGTCGCGATCGGCGCGAAGCTTGACCGGACGCTGCAACCGCGCCGCCGCCACCGCCGCCGCGCAGGCCCACAGCGCCGATTGCGATTCCTTGCCGCCGAAGCCGCCGCCCATGCGCCGGCATTCCACCAGCACATCGTGCGAGGCCAGGCCCAGCACGGTGGCCACGTGGTGCTGCATCTCGCTGGGATGCTGCGTGGAGCAATACACATGCATGCCGCGCCCCTCCTTGGGGATGGCATAGGAAATCTGGCCTTCGAGATAGAACTGCTCCTGGCCGCCCACATCGAACTGCCCGCGCAGCCGGTGCGGCGCCAGCGCCAGTGCAATGGCCGGTTCGCCGCGTGACAGGTGCATGGGCGGCAGCACATAGGACTGCGCGGCATGGGCCTGGCGCGGGGTAAGGATGGGGGGCAGTTCTTCGTAGTCGATCACCGCCAGGCGCGCAGCGCGGCGGGCCAGTTCATGGCTGTCGGCCACCACGATGAACAGGGGCTGGCCCACGTATTGCACCAGGCCGTCGGCCAGCACCGGGTCATCATGGAGGATCGCGCCGCATTCATTGTCGCCGGGGATATCGGCGGCGGTAAAGACGGCCTTCACGCCCGGCGCGGCCTTCACTTTTTCCAGGTCGATGGCGCGCAAGCGGGCATGGGCTTTCTGCGACAGGCCCAGCGCGGCATGCAGGGTGCCGCGCAGTTCGGGGATGTCGTCCGTATAGACGGCCTCGCCGGTGACGTGCAGCCGCGCCGATTCGTGCGGATGCGGCTTGCCCACGGCGGCCCAGTCATGGCTCGGCTGGGCCAGCGGGGCGAGGAAGGCTTCGGTATGTTGGTTCATGGCGTTCTCCTGCGGATTCTGGGACGGCGCTTGATGGGACGCTTCATGCCGCGTCAACGGCGAAGGCCCGTACCTCCTGGCGCGCCAGCGGCGCGTCGCTGCGGGTTTCCAGCCAGTAGCGATAGAGCAGGTTCTGCGCCGTGCGCAGACGATAGGCGGCGCTGGCGCGCATATCCGACAGGGGCGCGTAATCCTGCGCCAGTGCGGCCATGGCCGCCTGTGCCTGGGCTTCGCTCCAGGGGCCGCCCTGCAGCACGGCCTCGGCCTGGGCGGCGCGCTTGGGCGTGGCCGCCATGCCGCCATAGGCGATGCGTGCCTGGACGATGGTATCGCCCTGCATCTGCAAGGCGAAGGCGGCGCAGACCGCCGAGATATCCTGGTCGAACCGCTTGGAGAGCTTGTAGACGCGGAAGCGCACCTCCTTGCGTGGCAGCGGGATGCGCACCGCCTGCACCACTTCATCCGCCTGCAGGGCCGACTTCTGGTAGGCCAGATAGAAATCCTCCAGCGGCATGACGCGCTGGCCGCGCACGCTGTAGAGCACGATCTGCGCGCCCAGCGCGATCAGCCAGGGCATGGAATCGCCGATGGGCGAGCCATTGGCGAGGTTGCCGCCCAAGGTGCCGGCATTGCGCACCGGCAGCGAGGCGAAGCGCTGCCACAGTTCCGACAGTTCTTCCGGATAGTGACGGGCAGCCTCGGCATAGGCCTCTTCCAGGCAGACGCCCGCGCCGATCTCCAGCATCTCGTCCTGCACCTGCATGGCGCGCAGTTCTTCCACACGGCCAATGTAGAGGAGATCGCCCAGCTCGCGCATCTGCTTGGTCACCCACAGGCCCACATCGGTGGAGCCCGCCAGGATGCGCGCCTGCGGCAGGTCCGCGCGCAGCTGCGCCAGTTGCGCCAGCGTGCGCGGCGCGTGGAAGGTCTGGCCGGCATGCGTGAGCGCGAGCGGCTGCTGCTGATCGATGCTGCGCAGCGCCGCCTTGATGGCTTCGCGGTCGAACTCCACCTTGGGCAATTCGCCCATGCGGCGCGCCGCATCGATGATGGGACGATAGCCGGTGCAACGGCAGAGATTGCCGGAAAGGGCGTCGTCGATTTCGCGCTTGCTGGGCGTCACGCCGTCCTGCTCGTGCCGCAGATACAGGCCCCACAGCGACATCACGAAGCCCGGCGTGCAGAAGCCGCATTGCGAGCCATGGCATTCCACCATGGCCTGCTGCACCGGATGCAGGCTGCCATCGGCCTGCTTGAGGTCTTCCACGGTGAAGAGCGCACGCCCGTCCAGCGTGGGCAGGAACTGGATGCAGGCGTTCACGGTCTTGAGCGCCAGCTGCTCGCCCTGCAGTTCGCCGACTACCACCGTGCAAGCGCCGCAATCCCCCTCGGCGCAACCTTCTTTGGTGCCGGTGCAGTGCAGGTCTTCGCGCAGATGCTGCAGAACGGTGCGGGTAGGAGAATGTCCGGCCACGCTATGGGTCTGGCCGCGGAAATAGAACTGGATGGAACTGTGCGTTTCTGACATGGCTGTACTCTGGTGAATTGTCTACAAAACAGACTGCTTTATGGCGCGCTCCAGGGCGTATCGTGGGGCGTGCTTCTTATTATTGGATCTGCTTTCAGGCAGGCCGTGCGTCTGCAGCGGGCTTGCCTGTGGTGTCTCCCGTGGCCAGATGGCATTCAAGAAACGTGCCGGGGTTGTCAAAAGAGGAAACGGATTGTCCGCACAGGATTGTTGCAGACGATGGTGGTGTTTTCTCTTTTCACAATCCCGACGGGCCGGCCCGTTGCTGAGCCCAGGGCCGCCCCGACGGTAGGGCGTCTTACTCGCCCAGATAGATCAGCTTGAACAGGAAGATCGCGGCGATGACCCAGATTACCACCGACACGTCCCTGGCGCGTCCGGTCAGGAGCTTGAGCGCGGCATAGCTGATGAAGCCCAGCGCCAGGCCGTTGGCAATGGAATAGGTGAAGGGCATCACCAGCGCCGTGATCACGGCCGGTACACACTCGGTGGTGTCTTCCCAGTCGATATGCACCAGCTCGCGCAGCATCAGGCAGGCCACGAAGAACAGCGCCGGTGCGGTTGCATAGGCCGGTACCACGCCGGCCAGCGGCGCAATGAACAGGCACAGCAGGAACAGCACGGCAATGGCCACTGCCGTCAGGCCGGTGCGACCGCCTGCCTGCACGCCGGCGGCGCTTTCGATATAGGCCGTGGTGGAGGAGGTGCCCAGCAGGGAGCCGGCGACGATGGCGGTGCTATCGGCCATGAGGGCCTTGTTCAGGCGCTCCATCTTGCCTTCCTTCATCAGCCCGGCGCGGGTGGCTACACCCATCAGGGTGCCGGTGGCGTCGAACAGTTCGACCAGGAAGAACACCAGCACCACATTGAGCAGGCCCATGGACAGCGCGCCCTTGATATCCAGTTGCAGCAGGGTCGGGGCGATCGAGGGCGGGGCGGCGAAGATGCCGGAGAAGTGGTTGCCGCCAAAGACGAAGGACAGCACCGTCACCAGCAGGATGCCGATGAGCAGCGCGCCGCGCACCTTCAAGCGGTCCAGCGCCACGATCACCAGGAAGCCGATGATGGCCATCACCGCCGGCGGCTGGTGCAGGTCGCCCAGGGTGACGAAGGTGGCGGGATTGGCGGCGATGATGCCGGCGCTCTTGAGCGATATGATCCCCAGGAACAGGCCGATGCCGGCGGGAATAGCCGTGCGCAGCGAGCGCGGGATGCTGCTGATGATGAGCTCGCGCACCCGCAGCACGCTCACCAGCAGGAACAGGCAGCCCGAGATCAGCACCGCGCCCAGCGCGGCCTGCCAGGGGAAGCCCATGCCCTTGACCACGGCATAGGCGAAGTAGGCGTTCAAGCCCATGCCGGGCGCCAGGCCGATGGGGTAGTTGGCGTACAGGCCCATGATCAGGGTGCCGACGGCGGCGGCAATGCAGGTGGCGACGAAGACGGCGTCCTTGGGCATGCCGGCGTCACCGAGGATGGAGGGGTTGACGAAGATGATGTAGGCCATCGTCAGGAAGGTGGTCAGGCCGGCCAGCAGTTCGGTGCGGATGGTGGTGCCGTTTTCTTCCAGTCGGAAGAATCTGTTGAGGGCGTTCATTTTGACTGGTCTCCGTGTGTCTCGTTTTTATGCGCCGGGAAACTGGGCTGCGGTGTGCACAGGCGGGGCTGTGCGGGCAGGCAATGCAATGGCGTTGCTGTCGGCGTTTTGTTGGCAGCGTTGGTAATGTCGTTCAATTTCATGTGGGGGATGTAAGGGCTGGGGAATAGCCGTTATTAACCGGGGGTTATAACTGGATTGTGCGCTGGAAATTGGCTGTGGTGCTGGGGGATTCTTTTGCAAGGGCAAGATTTTGCCAGTTTTGCGGGGGGAAAGCTTTTGTTGGCTGTTTTGTTGCTATTGAGCATTTTTATTGAGTCTGCACGGGATGCTTTCCTGCGCTCTAGCTTAATGCCTATCTTTCTCCGGTCGGGAGGACGCGCCGGGGGCGGCCCGGCAGCCGCTCACTTTTCTTGTCTCGCTAAGAAAAGTAAGCAAAAGAAGGCGACCCCTAAGATCCAGCCCTCCTTCGGAGGGTCCCCGCCGCAGTGGCGCAAAAAGTGGGAAAAATAGAGTCGCTTCGCTCCGACTATTTTTCTGATCCACTTTTTGCGCCACTGCGGCGGCTGGCTCTAAGGGGACAGGCCAGACGGGCTCGCCTTCGGCCTCGCACTTCTCCGACTCGCCTTCGGCTTTGTCTTGGCTCGCCTGCGGCATCGGATTTTTCTTCGATCAGTCTGTCGCCGGCCTTTATCTTTCCTGATCATCTACAGTCCGTTCGGACTGAGTAGCGGCTATGCCGCGTATCGAAGGTGCGCCGCGCTGCGGGCTCGGCAGCACCGATAGCAACAGACATCGTCATCCTTGAGCGGCACGCACTTGCTGGCGCACAGCATAAGGACATCTTTCACAGGTGCTGGTGGCTGGCGCAGCAAGTCCGCGGCGCGGTCTTCATTTATCGAAGAATCCCAGTTCAGCAGACCCGTTGACTTCGATCTTGCTGCCTACCAGGGCGCTGCTCGCCTCTTCTTCGATCCACACGGCGCTGTAGGCTGGCCCCAGCTTGCCACGCACGACGTAGTTCTTGCCCGGCTCGGGAGTGAAATCGACCTCGCCCTTGACTTGGTAAACTGCGCTTGTCATGGCCATGATGGGCATGGCATAGACCGTCCTCGCCACAAGCTGCACCTTGACCGGCGTTGCTGGAATACGGCGCTCCACCTTCTGCAGCAGCATCAGCGGACCGCGTCCCTCGCTCGCGCTTCGGGTGGCGAAGCGGACGTTGTCAACTTCGACGCCATTGATGCTGGATGCATAGTACATGTCAGCCTTGCTCATGCTGAACATCGCGGCCGAGTCCTTGAGGACAGCGGTCGGTCCGGCATAGTCGGCGGGCAGCAAGGGTGTGCGTGTGGCACAGGCCGTCAGCGCCAATGCGATGGCAACCGGCGCGCACGCACGGATGCCGCTGGTGATAGCAGTTCGAACTTTCATTATTTCCCCTGATTGATTTTTTATAGCCAAGCGTGGCGAACATGACGCCGCTCGCCATCCGTCGCGCATATTACCGCATGTGATTGTGTATTGCGTGGCACTTCCGCTGCGTCGCTTAGCAACTGGTGTCATCGCAGTCCAAGACCCGGGCGCGGCCCAGGGTAGCGGCGTTCAGTGCCTGGCGCACGGCCATCGCGTCGGGGCCGAAACCCACGCGTTGCAGCATGGCCTGACGATGCCGGAGGCCAGCTGCGTATCGAAGATGAAGCTACCTGTAAATGATATAAATAATTAGCTTTTTTCCTTGAAGCTGCGCAGGAAGTCCAACAGGATCAGCCCCGATACCTCGGCATCGTCCGCTGTCATCGTCTCCAGCGGATTATGGCTGATGCCGCCATTGCCGCAGCGGGTAAACAGCATGCATACGTCCGTCAGCTTGACCATGGCCATGGCGTCATGCCCGGCGCCGGAGGCCAGTTCGAACGGCGGTACGCCTGCACGTTGCGTGGCGGCGCTCAATTGCGCCATCAACCACGGCGCACACGGGGCAGCGGGGGCGCTCAGGGTTTCTTCCAGCTTGAGGTCGATGCTGCGGCGTGTACAGATCTCTTCTATCTTCGCCAGGATGTCCTTGACGGCGGCCAGGCGGACCTCGTCGGTGGCGGCGCGAATGTCCAGCGAGAGCTGGCATGCGCCAGGGATCACGTTGGTGGAACCGCGCGGTACCTGCAACTGGCCGACCGTGCCCACCAGTGCGGCATGCTGGTCCTGCGAGCAGCGCTGTTCCACATACAGGATGATCTCCGCCGCCGCTGCTGCGGCGTCCTTGCGCATGTCCATCGGTGTCGTGCCGGCATGGCTGGCCACGCCTTTGAGATCCACCAGATAGCGCGAGCTGCCGGCAATGGAGGTGACGATGCCCACCGGCAAATCGCGCTTGAGCAGCACCGGACCTTGTTCGATATGCACTTCCACATAAGCCAGGATCTCAGCCGGATCACGCGCGAGCAGGGGGATGGCGGCCACGTCGTGACCCGCCTGGATGATGAGCTCGCGCATGGTGACGCCATCCTTGTCCTGCAGGTCGAGCAGCGCCATATCGAAATGACCGGTGACGGCGTTGCTGCCCAGGAAGGTGCTCTTGAAACGCACGCCTTCTTCTTCCGAGAAACCGATCACTTCAAGATGGAAGGGCAGGGTCTCGCCACGTTCATGCAGATACTTGACCACGGCGATCGGCAACAGGATGCCTTCGCGGCCATCGTACTTGCCGCCGTTGCGCACGGTGTCGTAGTGGGAGCCAGTCAGCAGGGTCTTGGCCTGCGGATGCGGGGACAGATAGCGGCCCACCACGTTGCCCACCGCATCGATGTGGACCTGCATGCCGGCCTCGCGCATCCATTGCGCGATCTGGGCGGCGGTGCGCTGGTGCGTCTCGGTCAGGTAGGTGCAGGTCAGCGCGCCTTCTTCTTCAGACAGGGCGCCGATCTCTTCGGCCCATTGCATCACGGTCGCGCCCAGCGTGGGCTGATGGCCCAGCAGTTCGTTGAGGCGGATCTCGGCGATGCGGCCGATCTGGCGCAGCGATTCGCGCAGTTCGTCTGCCACCTGGTTGCGCAGGCGACGGGTGAAGGTGGCGATGATCTGCTGGCGCGTCAGGCCCGCGCCGGTCGGGCCTTTGACGGCCAGGATGAAGGGGAAGCCAAACCTGGCGTTGTAGTCGGCATTGAGCTGTTGCAGCCGGGCAAACTCTTCGGGGCTGCACAGGTGCAGGCCGGCCTTGGCTTGCTCTCCGGTGGACTCGGCAGTCAGTTCGCCGGCGATGGCGGCGCGGCCGGCCAGTTCGGGGTGGGCGCGGATCAGTCCCAGCTGTTCGTCACGGCTGGCCTGCGTGACCACGTTCTGCAGGGCCAGCTTGAGCGCCGTGATGGTGCTGAAGGGGCGCTGCTGGGCGGCGCGCTCGGCGATCCAGGGTGAGTGCTCATAGATGCCGTGCAGGGCGGCGGTGAAGTCAGAGGCGCTGGCCTGGTTCAGGTCTTGCAGTGTGATCGTCATGTGCTTGCCGGCCGGCGTATCGCCGGCTCCCTCGCTGGTTCGTGGTTGGTGCTGCCGGAAACGGCGCGGCTCATCTGCCGTTGCGGATTGTCGCTGCCGATTGTTGCTTTTCATTGTCCTCGTGGACGCTACGCCCAGGCCCGCCCGGTGGGCGCTTCGACGCAGATGAGACTTTAAAACATCTTGGCCGGGATGGCATCAGCGCTTTCTTCTGGCGGTTATGGGGCTGGGCATATCACGGTGGTGCTGCGGCCAGGTCCGCAGTCAGCGCCGGGGCTGGGCCAGCAGCTTGGCCGCCGCGCCGACCTGGGCGCGCAGCCATTTATGTTCGGTGGCCTGGTGGCTGCGCTCATGCCAGAGCTGGTAGAAGCGCAGCGGCGGAAACTTGATCGGGACGGTATAGCTTTTCAGCGACAGCAGCTTTTCATAGAAACTGGCGAACTGCTGTCCGGCCGTGAGCACCAGGTCGGTCTGCGCCACCATGTAGGGCAGCATGCGGAAGTGGGCGGACTCCACCACGACATTGCGGCGCAGGTTCTGCTTTTCCAGGAAGCTGTCGATGCTGCCGTGGTAGCCCGGCAGGATCTGCGAGGGCGCGGCATGAGGCAGGCTCAGATAGTCTTCCACGCTCATGGCATCCCGCGCGGTGCGCCTGGCGTAGGCGCAGTCGGCCCGCATCAGGCAGACGATGGGGTCGTCGAACAGCTTGGAGAGATGCAGATGCGCGGGCGGGGCGTCCCAGTTGGCGATGACCAGGTCCAGTTCGCCGTCCGAGAGCAAGCGCACATAGTCGGTATCCGGCCCGAGCGCATGGATGACGATGCGGCTGCGCGGCGATTCGCGCCGCAGGCGGGCAATCACCTCGGTGAAGAAGGGCGTGTTCATGTAGTCGGGCGCGGCGATGTGGAAGGTGCGCTCTTCTTCCTGCGGCACGAATTCGGTCTTGGGAATGAACAGGCGCTCGGTCTCGTCGAGGATGCGCTTGGCCGGCTTCAACAGGCTCTCACCATGCTGGGTCGGCACCATCCCGCGTGCGCCGCGCACCAGCAGCGGATCGCCGGTCAGCTCGCGGAGCTTGCGCAGCGAGGCCGAAATCGAGGGTTGCGGCTGGTTCAGCTTCAGGGCCACGCGCGACACATTCTTCTCGCACAGCAGGAGATAGAGGATGCGGATGAGGTGGATGTCGAGATGGTCGGGTAGCCTGGACATGGAGATGTCTCCGGGGTCTTGTGCGGGCGGTGGGCAGGTGACGGTTTTTCGTTCACTCTGGCTGGCCTGCGGGAAGGCATTTTTGTATATCAGTATCGATATGTCAAATATACCTTGCTGAGCATGTCTGGGCGACGCCACGTCTATCCGTGCGTGCCATCGGTTTCGCAGTGGGGAATGAAAAACGCCATCCGGCTCATGCGGATGGCGCTTCGTTTTGCTCGATACCGAACGCTGACATCAGAAGCGATAGGCGGCCCTGAACGCCAGATCAGTGGTCTGTGGCTTGCCCGATGAGGCAAAGCCCATCTCGCGGCTGTAGCGCACCTGCTGCACTTCTACTCCCAGGAGCACATTGCGCGAGAATGCATAGTTCACGCCCACGCCATAACCGAAACCGCCATGCTTGGTGGTGCCGGACGGTGACAGGGAGTCGTTGTATTCGCCTTCCAGGTGGTGGTAGGCCAGCTTGCCGTAGACCTGCCAGTCTTTCTGCAAGACATAGCCGGGGGCCAGATAGACCGAGTAGTGATTCTTGGTCTTGATCTGCAACCGGCCGGTGCGGTTGCCGTCTGCGTATTGCAGGGTGCCGGCGTCGGTCTTGCTGAGGTCATAGGTCAGGCCCAGGTCCAGTGTCCAGGCCGGGGCCAGGGCAAAACCATAGGCCAGGTCGAGCTGCAAGACGGTGTCGTTGTCGGTGACTGACTGGTTCAGGAAACCTTGCAGGTCTACCTTGGTGTGACGCCAGGCAAGATTGCCACCCAGCTTCAAGCCGGTGAAGGCTGCGGCCTGTTGGGCCATGGCCGGCGCTGCGGCCAGTGCCAATACGCCCAGCGTGAGCGCCAAAGCGCCCTTGATGATTGGTTGCATGCAGTGGTTCCTTTGCGGGTCCCTGTTGATCGGGACTTGAGATTGCGGATGAAGCGGCAACGGCTTGACTCGCGGCACGCACCCGCTGCCTTCCCTGATGCGCGCCCTTTACATGTGTAAAGGTCAGGAATATTTATACATGGAAACAATCTCATCAGGCAAGAAATAAGTGACCTCTTGTCCGCTGCAGGCATCTCGGATGACTGTCGTATCACCAGCGCCGCACCGCCTTCATACCTCGGCCCACTGCCGCAGCAGATTGTGATAATGCCCCGTCAGGCCCAGCACTTCCTCGGTATCGCCGATCTTTTCACGCAGGCCGAAGATGTTGCGGTCCAGTTCGAAGAGCATGCTGCGCTTCCAGTCGTCGCGCACCATGCTCTGGGTCCAGAAGAAGGAACACACCCGCGCGCCGAGCGTGACCGGCTCGACCCGGTGCAGGCTGGTGGAGGGATAGACGATCAGGTCACCCGCCGGCAGCTTGACCTCGTGGGTGCCATAGGTATCGACCACCACCAGTTCGCCGCCATCGTATTGCTCCGGATCGGAGAGGAAGAGCGTGGATGACACGTCGGTGCGGATGCTGCCGACAGCATTGGGCAGCTTGCGCACGGAGCCGTCCACATGCAGGCCATAGTGTTCGCCTCCTTCGTAGCTGTTGAAGAGCGGCGGGATGGTCTTCTTGGGGAGGGCCGCAGCGAAGAACAAGGGATTCTTGCGCAAGGCTTCCAGGATGATTTCGCCCAGCTTGAAGCCTAGCGGCGAATGTTCCGGCAACTGGCGATTGCGCTTGACGCGCGCGCCCTGGTCGCCCACGGTGGCGCGGCCGTCCACCCAGTCGGCGCGCGCCAGCTCGGCGCGGATGTGGCGCACCTGCTCGGCGCTGAGGACCTCGGGGATGTGCAGCATCATGATGGGATTGTCCTGTGGCGAATGTTAAAGCTCCACCAGCGAGCCCCTCCAGCGAGGAGGGGCCGGCGTGGTCTTGCCATGAAGCGCAGGCCTGGGCGCCACGGTAGAACGCATCTCAGGCCTATTGATGAGATGCGTTCTAGAGAAGGGCAGTGGCACGGGTCTGAGTCTGATCAAATCAGAAGTGGAAATTGCCGGTCAGGGAAATGTTGCGCGCATCGCCGGGCAGGTAGCGATAGCCGCTCTTGTTGATCGACCTGACGTAACTTTTGTTGAAGAGATTGTTCACGTTCAGCTGGATCTCGGCATGCTGGTGGATGACATAGCTGGCCATGACGTCGGCCACCCAATAAGAGCCAGTGTTCCTGGGTGTGCCGATCGCGTTGGTATCGCGGCCACGCAGCAGTCCGCCCGAGTAGCGCAGCCCGCCACCCAGGGTGAAGCCCTGCGGCAAGCGCCAGCTGGCCCAGGAGGTGAAGGAACGACGCGGGGCGTAGGCCAGGAAATTCTCACCCGTGGCCGACACCAGGGCGCCGCGCGAGACCTGGCTCTGCATGTGGCTGTAACCGGCCGTGAGCGAGACCGTCGGGCTGAGATCGCCGGTCACGCCCAGTTCCAGTCCCTGGGTGATCTTCTTGCCGGTCTGGAAGTAGGTGTTGGTCAGGCTATCCAGTTCCACCTCATTGTTGACCTCGGTGCGGTAGAGGGCGGCGGTGGCGATGAGCTTGCGATCCAGCAGTTCCCACTTGGTGCCGATCTCGCCGGTGTCGGTCTTCTGCGGGGCGTAGTCGTTATGCGAGGCGTTGCTGCGGCTGGCGCTGAGGTTGAAGTTGGCGCCGCCGGGCGGCTGCTGTGCGCTGGCGTACAGGGCGTAGAGGCTGCTGTTGCTGGTGGGTTTGAAGACGACGGCCACCTTGGCATTGAAGAGTCCGCCCGATTTGTGCAGCGGGGCGTCGGCCTTTGGCTTGGTGTCTTCAAAGGAGGTGCGGTAGAAGTCTTCGCGCAGGCCCAGGCTGAGGGACCAGCGCTCGTTGAACTTGAGGGTGTCCAGCGCATAGAGCGAGACGGTATCGGTCTGGCCCTTGTTGCGCCCGTTCACGCTGAGGAGGGTGCTGGAGTCGTCGAATTCCGGATTGGGCTGGTAGAGGTTGGCCCGGGGGCGTTTGGAGGCCCCGGTGAAGGAGAGCGCATGTTGCCGCTCGCGGGTCAGTTCCAGTCCGCCCACCAGCGTGTGCTGCAGGGCGCCGCTCTGGAACGAGGCCGTGAGATGGGTCTGGTTGCTCAGGATCTCGTTGCTCTGGTCGCGCCGGGTGTTGATGTTGCGCGACACTTCCCAGGTGGAGCGGTCCTCGGGCGAGGGTGTGAACAGGCTGATCGAGGAGCGGTCCGTCTTCACCCCGATCGCAACGAAGGAGCTGAGGCGATAGTCTTGATCAGTGCGCGCATAGCGGGAGGTGTTCTGCAGTTTCAGGTCGGGCGAGAAGTCGTGCTCCACGCGCAGCGTGGTCATGTCGGTGTTGACCCGGTTGTAGTCCTTGACGTGGCCGTAGAAGTTGCTGGTGCTGACCTTGGGCGCGTTGCTGATATAGGCGCGGTTTGGATCGGGCGTCGAGTAGCCCGGCAGGCCGATGGTGCTCACGCCGCCGTCGGGGACGTTGTCCTGCTGGATGTGCAGGTAGTTGAACAGGATACGCGTCGGGGTGTTCAGCCCGAAGGCCAGCGAGGGCGCGAACCCGTCGCGGGCGTTATGGACGACGTGCCGGCCTGGCACGCCGCTGTGCTGCTTCATCAGGTTCAGCCGTAGCGCCAGGCCGCGGTCAGCGTCCAGGATGCGGTTCCAGTCCAGCGTTGCGCGCTTCTGGTTCCAGCTGCCGTAGGTGGCTGAGACACTGACCGCATCGACCAGCTCGGGCTGCTTGGTGACCAGGTTGATCGAACCGGTCGGCGAGCCCCGGCCATTGTCGGTGCCGGCCTGGCCCTTGAGCACTTCCACCTGTTCGATATTGAAGACGTCACGCGAGATCGCGCCCAGGTCGCGCACATTGTCCACGAAGATCACCCCGCTGGCGTCGAAGCCGCGCATGTAGATGGTGTCGCCGGTGCTGGTGCTGCCATTCTCGCCGAGGAAGAAGGCGCCCACGCCCGGGGTATTGCGCAGCACGTCGGACAGCGACGTGGCCGCCTGCTGCTCCATCAGCGGACGTCGCAGGATCTGTAGCGTCTGCGGCGTATCCACCAACGGCTCGGTGTATTTGGGTGAGGCCGAATAATCACTTTTGTAGGCTGATTCACGGGCGGCATCGACCCGGGTGGGCGGCAAGCCGCTGCCGGAGGTCTGGGCATGTGCGCCCAGGACGGGCAGCAGTAGAGCGCCAGCAACGGCCAGCGAAGGAATGCGTGCGGTTTGGGGCGGCGACGCGTGTTTGCGACTCTTGATGAAGCTCATGACAGGTTCCGAGAGAAAGGGTTGAGGAATCTCTTGGCTGGCGATGAGCGCGCATCACAGATTGCGCGAGGGTCGGAAAGGGCCGACAGGGTTGGCTGGCGAACAGATTGAGGGCGGTATCCGGCATCGATGGGTAGCGGCGGATATCGTTACCTCCATGTCGGATCTGGGCGAGTATAGGTAGCCGATATATGGCTGTGACCGCTAAAAATTCGATTTATGGAGCGAGAATTCAGGCCGTCGCAGAGCGTGAGAATTGGCCGCGACGGCGCGACTGAAAACGCTGAAGGAGGTGGCCCGCGTGACCCACTGCCACGATGGCGGATATAAGCAGGCGCGTATAGGCAGTCTGGCGAGGCCGTATATGATCGCGGTTGGACATCAAGCCAAGCATCCAACGATCCAACCATTCAATCATTCAACCATCAGGGAAAGGAAGACATCATGGGCAAACTGAGCACGCACGTGCTGGACATCACCAAGGGCAAGCCGGGGGCGGGCGTGAAGCTGGCCTTGTATGCCGTCGGGCCGGGCGGCAAGACCCTGCTCAAGCAGGCCGTCACCAACAGCGATGGCCGTTGCGACGAACCGCTGCTGGCCGGTGAGGCGCTGCAGGTGGGCAAGTACGAACTGGTGTTTGCCGCGGGCGATTACTTCGCCGCCCAGGGCGAGCAATTGCCGGAACCGCGTTTCGTCGATGAGGTGGTGATTGCCTTCGGCATTGCCGACGCGTCCCAGAATTACCACGTGCCGCTGGTCGTGTCGCCGTGGGCCTATTCCACTTATCGCGGTAGTTGAGTGCGCGAGTGCCGGCGAGTTGCTGCCGATGCGCGTTCGGGACCGGCAAGGGGTCAGTGAGTTGATCCGGCCACAGTGACCAACAATGCCTTGTCGTTGGCCACGCAAGATCCGCCGAAGTTGCTAATTGAGAAATTTTTGAGTTTTATATTTAATACTTTTGCGCGGCTGATTGTTTTTTATTCTCTGTTTACTTTTATATTTAACATATATTGACTTTTTATTTCTTTGGTGTAACTTCCCCATCAGGGTGTGACAGAGCAACGAAGTTGGCGATATCGCAAACCATCGAACGCAACCTGTTACGTTCCTGTTCAACGAGATTGTAATTTTAGGTAAAATTGCTGCCCGGCATAATTTCCGTGTGGAAATTCCGTCGTGGCCAGGCAGCGGGACCGTCAAACGACGACCCGCACCCACTTCAGTTTCACCACAACAACAAGACAACAATGAGCCAGGATCCTCAGGGGAGCCTGCGCAGGCACGTGCGCCTGCGTGGGAGGGGCAGCTTTTTGCCCATCGTTTTGTGTCTGTGCCTGGCGGGCGTGATGTCCAGCGCCTGGGCGCAGGCCGATCTGTCGACGCAGCAGTTCCAGCGCCAGCAAGAGCGCGAGCGCGAACTGCGCCGCCAGCAGGAGCGCGCTCCCGACGTGCGCCTGCCGGCGCAACCCGGTGCGGCCGCTGAGGCCGTCCCCGCCCAGGAATCACCTTGCTTTGCGGTGCATCGCGTCGTGCTGGATGGCCCCGGCAGCGCGCGCTTCGACTGGCTGCTCGATCTGCCAGAAGCCAATCCCGGCGGGCGCTGCCTGGGCGTGCAGGGGATCAACGCCGTGATGTCGGTCTTGCAAAACGCCATCGTCGCGCGCGGCTACGTCACCACACGCATACTGGCCCAGCCGCAGGATATCGCCAGCGGCGAGCTGCGGCTGACCATCGTGCCGGGGAAGATCCGTGCGATCCGCTTCGCCGACAATGCCGATCCACGCGCCACCCAGTGGAACGCGCTGCCGACATCGCCCGGCGATCTCCTCAATCTGCGCGACATCGAACAAGGACTGGAAAACCTCAAGCGCGTCCCCACCGCCGAGGCCGACATCCAGATCGCCCCCAGCGAAGGCAAGGATGCGGCCCCCGGCGACAGCGACCTGATCATCAGCTACCAGCAGGGTATTCCCATTCGCCTGACCCTGTCGGTGGACGACAGCGGCACCAAGGCCACTGGCAAATACCAGGGCAGCGCCACCGTCTCGCTGGACAACTGGCTCACCCTCAACGATCTCTTCTACATCAGCTTCAGCCACGATCTGGGCGGCGGTGACCCCGGCGCGCGCGGCAGCCAGAGCCAGGTGGTGCATTACTCGCTGCCGCTGGGTTACTGGGCGCTGTCCTTCACCAACAGCAGCAATCGCTATCACCAGGCCGTGGCCGGCATCAACCAGACCTATCTCTACAGCGGCCAGAGCGAGACCAACGAATTGAAACTGAGCCGCCTGGTCTACCGCGACGCCGTGCGCAAGACCACGCTCTCGGTCAAGGGCTTCGTGCGCTCTTCCAGCAACTATGTCGATGACACCGAAGTGCAGGTGCAGCGCCGTCGCGTGGCCGGTTGGGAGATGGGGCTGGCGCATCGCGAATTCATCGGCGAGGGAACCCTGGATCTGGCCCTGGCCTACAAACGCGGCACCGGCGCCTTCGACGCCATGGCTGCGCCCGAGGAAGCCTTTGGCGAGGGTACTTCGCGCTTCCGTCTCATGACCGCCGACCTCAACCTCAACGCCCCCTTTGCCTTGCCCATGCCCTGGGGCCAACAGGCCATGCGCTACACCCTGGGCGCGCGCGCCCAATGGAACCGCACGCCCCTGACCCCGCAAGACAAGTTTTCGCTCGGCGGGCGCTACACCGTGCGCGGCTTAGATGGCGAGAACAACCTGCTGGCCGAGCGCGGCTGGTATGTGCGCAATGAACTGGCCGCCGCCCTGGGCGCGAGCAAGCAAGAGATCTATGCCGGCCTGGACTATGGCGAAGTCGGCGGTCCCTCCACGGAGCTGCTGGTCGGACGCCGCCTGGCCGGCGCAGTACTGGGCCTGCGCGGTGCGCTGGGTCGCACCAATTACGAAGTCTTCGCCGGCGTACCGATTTCCCAGCCAGACCGATTCAAGACCTCCCCCCTCACCGCCGGCATGAGTCTGATGTGGTCTTTCTGACCGGCCAGCCCCCGCGCCTGAACGACAACAAGAAAGCAAAATCATGAACCAGCTTTGCTATCGCATCATCTTCAACAAGACCCGTGGCCTGTTGATGGCCGTGGCCGAAACCACCCGCGCCTGCGCCGGCAAGCGCGCCGTGGGCAGCCGCCCAGGCGTGGCCCCCGGCGGCCTGCCCATGGCGCGCCTGAGCTGGATCGGACTGGCCGTGCTGCTGGCCACAGGCGCGCTCGTGACGACGATGCCGCGCGCCTATGCCCAGATCATCGCCGACCCCAACGCGCCGCGCGCGCAACAGCCGGTGGTGGTCAATACCGCCAATGGCATTCCCCAGGTCAACATCCAGACGCCCAGCGCGGCGGGCGTTTCGCGCAATACCTATAGCCAGTTCGACGTCAACCGCGCCGGCGCGATCCTCAACAATTCCCGCAGCGACATGCAGACCCAGCTGGGTGGATGGGTCCAGCGCAATCCCAACCTCGCCAACGGCACGGCGCGGGTGATCCTCAACGAAGTCAATTCCAGCAATCCCAGCATGTTGCGCGGTTTTGTGGAAGTGGCGGGTGACCGCGCCCAGGTGATCATCGCCAATCCCTCGGGCGTGACCTGCGACGGCTGCGGTTTCATCAACGCCAGCCGCAGCACCCTCACCACCGGCACGCCCATCATCAACAATGGCAGCCTGGACGGTTATCTGGTGCGCGGTGGCGTGGTGAGCATCGAGGGCAATGGCCTCAATGACAGCCAGTCCAATTTCACCGACCTCATCGCCCGCGCCGCCAAGATCAATGCCGGCATCTGGAGCAAGGAGCTGAAAGTCACCGTCGGCGCCAACCAGGTCAATGCCGACAACACCACAGTGACCGCCGTGAGCGCGGACCAAGCCAAGCCGCAATTCGGCATCGACGTCGCGCAGCTGGGCGGGATGTACGCCAACAAGATCGTGCTGGTCGGCACCGAGGCCGGGGTCGGCGTGCGCAATGCCGGCACCATCGGCGCAGCCGCTGGCGAGCTCACGCTGACAGCAGCGGGTCGGATCGAGAACAGCGGCTCCCTGGCCGCCACGGCGTCCCTGGGCGTACGTGCAACGGGGCAGGGCGCCGATATCGTCAACAGCGGCAGCGTTTCTTCCTCGGCCGCCGCGGTCAAGCTGCAGGCAGATGGGGACATCAACAGCAGCAATGCGATCAACGCACAGAGCGGGGTGACGCTCACCGCCGCCAGCCTGCAGAACAGCGGCGCCATCGGCGCGGCTACCGGCAATGTCGCGGTGGATACGCATGGCGCGATCAACAACAGCGGCAAGGTGCAGGCGGCGGGCGATATCTCGATCAGCGCAACCCAGCCTCAGGGCAACGCCGCCGCAGACATCAGCAATACCGGCAACATCGAGGCCGCTGGCCAGTTGGCGCTGACAGCCGATGGCATGTTACGTAACGATGGCAGCATCACCGCGCAGTCCATCCGTGCCGGGGTACAGGGGCTGCGCAACAACGGCAGCATCGGCACGCGCAGCAACGCCGCCTTTACGCTGCAACAAGGATTGGTCCAAGGCGCCAACGGGCGGCTCAGCGCAGTGAGTGACCTCAATCTCAACATGCAGGGCGACTACGACAACGCAGGTCGCGTGCAAGCCAATACCCTCACGCTGAGCGCCGCCAATATCGGCAATCGCAGCGGCGCAGCATTGCAGGCGGCAGACGTCACGCTCACCGCACTCAATCGCCTCGACAACGCCGGCGAGATCAGTGCGAACCGGCAACTCAACATTACCGCCGACAGCATCCTCAACAGCGCGACCATCCTTGGCAAGGATGTCGTGGTCAATGCCAGGACGCTGGAAAACACCGGCGCCAACGCCCTGCTGGGAGCGGGCAACGGCATGTCGCTCTGGCTGACCGAGATGCTGGCCAACCGGGGCAAGGCCATCATCTACAGCAGCGCCGACATGGCCATCGCCGCCAACGGCGTGCGGGACGCCAATGGGCTGGTCAACAACACGGCGCAGATCGTCAACGAAGATTCGGTGGTCGAAGCTGGCGGCAATCTCGACATTGCGGCCACCAACATCATCAACCGCCGAAGCAACGTCTCGGTCAATGGCGTGACGACAGTGGATGAGCGCCATACCTTGACGATTCCGTCGTGGTGGCATGCCGGGCCGAATCCTCCCTATTACGATCCCAACTCGTCGAACTACAGTGCCTATGAGTTCCATTACGTCAATCCCGCCGACGTTCTGGAAAACGGTACTTTCATTACGCCCGACGGTTACGTCATCGGTCGCGCTGTCATTCGTACCCATGCCAACGACACCGTCCTGATGCGTGATACCGGGGCGGGTTGGGGCGCATTTGGCAGCATTCGTCGCCTCACTGCAACGGAAGGTACGCGGGTACTCTATTACTTGACTCAGTCGGACGGTATTGGTAATCCCGATAAGGTGGCTGGTGGCGACGATCTGCGCAATACCGGCGGCGTCAGTGTGCAATGGAATTCATTGCCAAGCTATTCCAATCAATATGGCTCATGTACCACCGATTGCATCAGGTTTAAGGTCGAGTACACCTATACGGATCCCAACACGACCTTGCTGAGAAGTCGTCAAAATGTTCTTGCGCCGGAACTGACCGCCTACGAACGCGTACGCTACGCCCACCACGTCGCCGTAGAAGACCAGCTCGCCCCCGGTGCGGGCGTGGCTGCAGAAATCCGCGCCGGCGGCAATGCCCGCATCAACCTGGGCCAATCCCTGCAGAACCAGTTCAGCAATATCGTCGTCACCGGCGCGCTCACGCTGGGCGGCGCCGGGGCCGACATCACCAACACCGGCCAGACCTTGTACCGTCGCCACACCTTCGACGGGACTTACGTCACCACAGGCGGACTGACGCTCGGCTTTTCCAATCCCAGCATTTCCGAAGTGATCGGCACCACCCAAGGCGCCATCGTCGGCAAGCAAGGCGTCACCATCACCGCGCGCAATTTCAGCAATGCCGACATCGCCGCCGGTAGCGCCGCCAACATCCGTAGCGACGTCATCCTCACCACCGGCAGCGGCCAGTCAGTAGGCAGCGCGCTCAATGACGCCAGCGCGCGCCCTGGCGCAACGGCTCCCGACGCGCCTGTTCCTGTCCGACCCAACCCCATGTTCGTCCCCGCCACCAGCGGCAACTACCTGCTGGAGACACGCACGCAGTTCACCGACCGCCGCACCTGGCTCAGTAGCGACTACCTGCTCACCGCGCTCAATGTCGATCCCTCCACCACCCAGAAACGCCTGGGCGACGGCTTCTACGAGCAGCGCATGGTGCGCGAGCAGATGGCGCAACTGACAGGACGGCCCAGTGGCAGCTTTAACGACGACTCCCAATACCAGAAGCTGCTGAGCAGTGCCGTAAGCGTGGCGCAAAGCTGGAACCTGCGTCCGGGCGTCGCCTTGACGCCGGACCAGGTCAGCCACCTGACCAGCGACATCGTCTGGCTGGAAACGCAGAAGGTCGTCCTGCCCGATGGACGCACCGAAGAGGTCCTGGTACCCAAGCTCTATCTGGCCCATATTGACAAGGACGCCCTCAAGAACAGCGGCGCCCTGGTCAGCGGCGACAACATCACCATCCAGGCCGAGAACATCACCAACAAGGGCGGCTTCATCGATGGTCGCGCCAGTGGCACAGGCCGCACCGTACTGGTGGCGTCCAACGATATCGCCAATCTGGGTGGCGGCATCAGCGGTGATGAGGTCGTGATCAGCGCCGGCCGGAACGTGCGCAACGAAACGCTCACCACCACCGAGAGCTATAACAACGGCCAGACCAGGGGCAGCTATACCTCCCTGTCGAACCAGGGCAGCATTGCCGCCGGCAAGAACCTGACCATCACCGCTGGCGCAGACATCACCAACCTCGGCGCGACGCTGGCCAGTGGCCGTTCCGGAGACGCCGCCGCCGGCAAGCTCTCCATGAGCGCGGGCCGCGATATCAATCTCGGCACTGTCAAGACTGGCAGCAGCTACGACGCCAACTTCAGCGGCTACCTTGGCCGCGCACAGAGTGTTACCAGCGTGGGATCGACTGTCAACGCGGGCGGCGACCTGACCATGGTGGCGCAGCGCGACCTGAGCTTGACTGCCGCGCAGGTGGCCATCGGTACGAATGGCAGCGGCAACGGCTCGCTGATGGCAGGGCGCGCCGTGAGCATCGGCGCAGCGCTGGACAAGGCCGAGTCCGAGATCAGCCACACCGCCTCCAAGTCCTACACCCAGGCGAATGACGAAAGCGTTACGGTGAGAGGCAGCAACATCAACGCCAGCGGTGGCGTGAGCATCAAGGCCGGCCTGACGGAGAAAGCCGATGTGAAGGTGGCCGCTAGCAGTATCACTGCTGGAAAGGCGCTGGAGGTCGCGGCCACTGGCGACATCAACGTCATCTCCGAAGAGTCGTACCAAAGCCACAGCGAATACGCAAAAAGCACCTCACGCGGCCTGCTCTCCAGCACCACGCGCACCAGCTATGGCAAGCGCGCCTACACCAACGCCGTCGGCAGCACCCTGAGCGGCGACACGACCGTGCTGCAAGCGGGCAAGGACATGAGCATTGTCGGCAGCAACGTCGTATCGAGCGCCGGGACTTCGCTGGTGGCGGCCAACAACATCACAGTCGCCTCCGCCAGTGACAAGTTCGAATCCGCCGAGGGCAGCAACAAGAAGAGCAGCGGTCTGTTGAGCGGAGGGGGATTGGGTTTCACCATCGGCACGCGCGAGCTGGATAACAAGAACACCAACGTCAGGACCACCGCTGTATCGTCCAATGTGGGCAGCATTGATGGCAATGTCTCGATCAAGGCGGGCAATGCCTATACGCAAAGTGGCAGCAATGTGCTTGCGCCGAAGGGCGATATTGATGTGGTGGCCAAGCAGATCAGTATTCTGGCCGCGGCTGAGAGCGAGCGCAGCACGCAGGATATGGTCTTCAAGCAAAGCGGCCTGACGATACAGATCACCAGCCCGGTGTTGTCAGCAATTCAGACGGCGCAGCAGATGGCGCAGGCGGCCAAGAGCACCTCGGGCGGACGGATGCAGTTGCTGGCAGCGGCCAATATCGGCTTTGCGGGCAAGAATGCAGTGGATGCTGTCCGGACTGGCCAAGGATTTGCGGTCGATGGCAAAGACAATCCGCAAGTCCGCACCAATGCCCTCGATGAAAAAGGTAATCTCAAACTCGGCGCCGACGGCAACCCCGAGACCCGCGACGCCACAGCAGCCGACAAGGCTGGCGGTATCAACCTGGCCATCAGCGTAGGCGCGAGCAAGAGCGAGAACCACAGCCAATCCAGCGCCAGCACCGCACGCGGCTCCACGCTCAATGCGGGCGGCAACATCAGCCTGGCAGCGCAGGGTGAGCATCTCGGCGGGGATGGGGCGGATGAGCGGCAGCCTCAACCTGGCGCGCAGCAGTGTGGATGGGAATTACGCCAGTGTGAATGAGCAATCCGGGGTCAAGGCTGGGGACGATGGATTCCAGATCAATGTGGCGGGCAATACGGACCTGAAGGGGGCGAAGATTGCTAGCACTGATAAGGCTGCTGCTGATGGGAAGAATAGCCTGACGACTGAGACGCTGACGCAATCCGATATCAAGAACCGCAGCGACTTCAAGGCTGAGAGCCAGAGCATGGGTGTTGGTACGAATCTGATGGGTACCGCGCTGGGACTTGCTGGAAGCGCGCTTGGGATGGGGAATGTCAGCGGTAGCGATAGCAGCACGACCCGGAGCGGGATCAGTCAGGCTGATATCAAGATCACTGATGATGCGGCCCAGCAGGCCAAGACAGGGAAGACTGCTGAACAGACCATTGCGAGCATCAATGCTGATGTGAGCAGTGAGCGTGATACCAGTGGAAAGATAGCTAAGACGTGGAATGGTCAGGCCTTGCAGGCTGATGTTGAGGCGCAGGCGCAGATTACGCAGGCGTTTGGGCAGCAGGCTTCGAAGCTGATTGGCGACTATGCTAAGGAGCAAGAGAATAGGGCGGTAGATTTACGCGCGCAGGCAAAAGCCGCGACTGATCCCGAGGTTGCAAAGGGGCTGAATGATCAGGCCAGCGCCATCGAAAGTAATTGGGGGCCGAATGGAACGATGCGTGTGCTGGCGCACAGCGTTGTTGGTGGACTGACAGGAGGGATCTCAGGTGCGGCAGGGGCTGCTGCTGGTACCTTGACGGCGCCCGCAGTGAGCGATGCCTTGAAAGCTGCGGGCATTGATGGCGCTTTGGCGAAGGCGTTGACGGGGTTGTCGAGCACCTTGGTGGGAACGGCTGTTGGCGGTACTGCGGGTGGGGCGGCGGCCTATAACGAAGTCAATAACAATTATTTGAGACACGTCGAATCGGAACGCATTAGAGCACTGGCAAAAAAGAAGGAGCTGGGTGAATGTGATGCGAATTGCGAACAAGAGATGTCTGATCTTAGAGCACTTGATGTTGCTCGCGACCGCACTCTGGCCAACTGCGTGGGAGTAAGTAGCGCTGAATGTGATAAGGCTCGTAATCTCGTTCGTATCGCAGCGGCTGAGTATATTCGTAACGGTGAAATATTAAATACACGCGGGTCCTACTACGGATTGCAATATTCCAAGACCACCGAGCTCGCTTATGACACTATCGATGGAAAAGCGACGGGCATGTGGCAATCGGTGAAGGACATGTTTGTTGGGCTCTATGATTTCATGGCTCTTGGCTATAACGCGAAGAATGGTGATCCAGAGGCTATCAGGCAACTCGTCGCGAACAGTAAGGCCATCACAGAGTTCCTGAGCGATGCTAACAATCTTCCATATTTGATCGGCTTCATGACTCCCGCACAGAGGGAGGTCTTTGCGAAGGCAGTTGAAAATAACGATGGGAAAACCGTCGGTAAGATGCTGACAGATCAGACGGTGGCGTTTGTCGGAACGTTATCTACTGTAGGAGATGTGGCTAAGCTTGCTACGCTTGGCGGAACTGCGCTTAGAGATGCAATGATCAGCGCCAGGAATTCTAGGGCAGGGGTTGCAGCAAGTGTGAATGAATTGGCTCAGAATGGGCAAGGCTTATTTTCTAATGTGTCGCGCACACCTTATACGCCAAAAGATCAATTGCTTGGGCAGGCATACGATTTCTCATGTGTGGCGGCCAGCTGCATAATGGCGGCGAACCTTGCCAATACCCCTGAAGCATATGTTCGCCAGGCGATACTGACTGATACAGGTGGAACGCTACTTTCAAATATTCCGAATGGGCTCAATCAACTGGGGTTCACTGGAACGGCTAAATATTCAACGCTGCTTACAGCACAGTCAATTTCTGAGGCAACAAGTAATGGCGCTTCAGTGATAATTAATGTAAAAACAGAATCAGGAGGCATTCACGCTATTGTTGTGGATTCCATCAAGAATGGTGTGGCAAATATTCGTGATCCTTGGCCAATAGGAACTGGATCAAGCTACGGCGTGCCAGTTGATTCTTTGGGTTCTGTTCTTACGGGAACGGGCGTTATTATTCATCCTTGATCTAATAGTTAGCAGTGGAGTTTCTATGCAGCAAAAATGTGATTTGTACCTATGTGATCCTACACAATCGGATCGGCTTAAATTCATCACGCTGTTTGATAATAACTTTCTTTTCGAAAGCGAGAGAGCTTACGTTGGCTATTTAGGTATCAGTGTCGATAGAGTCAAGCTTGTATCTGTTGTAACTGATCTGAGAAAGAATGGAATTGCCTGTTTTAGTGCACCAGTCATTTATAGGCAGCAAGGAAAATTGTCTCAAGAATCTGCTGCCGCGTTGGCACGCGAATTTTGTAAATCTCTTGGGGGCTCTGTTGTGCCCTTGGGACGGAAATCGGCAACTTGCCCACCCGTATATTGGGTTTTTGACTTGATATACGAGGACATTGAGGAAGAAAAAGCAGGCGGTATCATGATGATTGACCGGATCGATGGCCATTTGTGGACTCAGTCTGAAAACGAGGTGTACATGTATGACTTTAACAATGTGCTGTAATAGCGTCGAAGTGTGATAGATGTTTAGTAAATACTGAAGGCGTGAACAATCCCGGTATGAAAATATGCCTAAAAGTCCCGCGCCCAAGTTTCATCCCAGAGGGGATATAAATCGGTAAAGCTTTATGGCTGCAATAAGCCATTCTGAAGAAGTTCGCTGCCACCAAGCTCTCCATGAGCGCAGGCCGCGACATCAATCTGGGCACTGTCAAGACCGGCAGCACCTATGACGCCAACTTCAGTGGTTAATTTGTTTCTCCAGCGGTAAAAGGTCTGCTCCGTAATGTTGTGGCGCTTGCACAGATCTACCGTCGCAATCTCTTTGCTCTCTGCTTCTCGCAAGATGCTGATGATCTGTTCGTCCGTAAATCGCTTCTTCATTGAGTTCTCCTTGGCGTTAGCATAAAGAACTCACTTATCCGGTGGCTACAAAATTCGTCTCAGGCCACTACCAGCAACTTTGTGCAGGAAAAAGCGGGTGTCTTGGGGATGATGGTGTACATCTGATTGCGACCAGTCTCGGCGGTGCCGGAGATCGAATCAATCTTGTTCCACAAGCTTCAACTTTGAATCGAGGCGATTGGAGAGCAATGGAAAACTATCTTAGGAGTGAACTTCAGGCGGGAAAGAGTGTGAGTGTTAGCATTGGTGTGGCATATGGTGATGGAGTAAGGCCTAGTGCATTTCTTGTTGAAGCAAAAGTAGATGGGGTTGTTAAGAAATTCCCCTTTAAGCAATAAAAGGAAAATGCCATGAAGGGAAATTTTCATATTGATAATGAAAAAATCTACAAAGAAATTTTTAATATTCTCGCTGAGCTAGCAGTAGAGCCTTGGGACTATATTAAATTAAGTGGGGTTTTGCTTAATGAGAATATAAGTGGAGTTTCTACTATTCAAGAATGTCATTCTGGAGAGAGCGAAAATATATCGACTGAATGGAGGATTTTTGAAATACAAGACCTATTAATACGCCTGAGGGAAAATTTTTTAAGAGAAACTGGACATCGTATTTGGGGTTTTAAATTTGATTTTTCTCGCGATGGTAAATTTGATGTCAAGCTTGACTATGACAAACCTGTCGGCTTTGATGATTCAAGTAACATGATTGGAGGCGATGAAATTAATCAGTCGCTACATGGATTGAAGGCTAAATAGCCAGCGCGTAGGTACCTCAAAAAAACGTGAGGGCCAACAACATCACGGTCGCCTCCGCCAGTGACAAGGTCGAATCCGCCGAGGGCAGCAACAAGAAGAGCAGCGGTCTGTTGAGTAGAGGGGGATTGGGTTTCACCATCGGCACGCGCGAGCTGGATAACAAGAACACCAACGTCAGGACCACCGCCGTATCGTCCAATGTGGGCAGCATTGATGGCAATGTCTCGATCAAGGCGGGCAATGCCTATGCGCAGAGCGGCAGCAATGTGCTTGCGCCGAAGGGCGATATTGATGTGGTGGCCAAGCAGATCAGTATTCTGGCAGCGGCTGAGAGCGAGCGCAGCACGCAGGATATGGTCTTCAAGCAAAGCGGCCTGACGATACAGATCACCAGCCCGGTGTTGTCAGCGATTCAGACGGCGCAGCAGATGGCGCAGGCGGCCAAGAGCACCTCGGGCGGACGGATGCAATTGCTGGCGGCGGCCAATATCGGGTTTGCGGGCAAGAATGCAGTGGATGCTGTCCGGACTGGCCAAGGCTTTGCGGTCGATGGCAAAGACAATCCGCAAGTCCGCACCAATGCCCTCGATGAAAAAGGTAATCTCAAACTCGGCGCCGACGGCAACCCCGAGACCCGCGACGCCACGGCAGCCGACAAGGCCGGCGGCATTAACCTCGCCATCAGCGTAGGTGGGAGCAAGAGCGAGAACCACACCCAGGCCAGCGCCAGCACCGCACGCGGCTCCACGCTCAATGCGGGCGGCAACATCAGCCTGGCAGCGCAGGGTGGCGGCGCCGACAGCAATCTCATCGTGCAGGGCAGCGACATCCGCTCCGGCGCCAACACGCTCCTGAAAGCCGACAACGAAGTGCGCCTGCTGGCAGCACAAAGCACGACCGAACAGAACAGCAGCAACAAGGCGATGTCGGGATCGGTGGGGATATCGATAGGCACCGATGGCTTTCTTGTGAATGCAGGCTTGTCGGGGAGTCGGGGCCGTGGTGACGGAAGTGATGTTGCCCAGGTCAATACGCATGTTGATGCGGGCGACAAGCTCACTATCGCATCAGGTACGGATACCACGATCAAGGGAGCCGTGGCCAGCGGCAAGCAGGTGGTGATCGACGTCGGCACCAGCGGCAGCGGTAATCTCAATATCGAAAGCCTGCAGGACACGAGCACCTACAAGAGCCGCCAGCAAAGCGCAGGGGTGAGCATCTCGGCGGGGATGGGGCGGATGAGCGGCAGCCTCAACCTGGCGCGCAGCAGTGTGGATGGGAATTACGCCAGTGTGAATGAGCAATCTGGGGTCAAGGCTGGGGATGATGGATTCCAGATCAATGTGGCGGGCAATACGGACCTGAAGGGGGCGAAGATTGCTAGCACGGATAAGGCCGCTGCTGATGGGAAGAACAGTCTCACCACCCAAACGCTGACGCAATCGGATATCAAGAACCGCAGCGACTTCAAGGCTGAGAGCCAGAGCGTGGGAGTCGGTACGAATCTGATGGGTACCGCGTTGGGACTTGCTGGCAGCGCGCTTGGGATGGGGAATGTCAGCGGTAGTGATAGCAGCACGACCCGGAGCGGGATCAGCCAGGCCGATATCAAGATTACCGATGA
The DNA here is from genome assembly GCF_001929405.1 of Herbaspirillum camelliae. Lineage (NCBI taxonomy): Bacteria > Pseudomonadati > Pseudomonadota > Betaproteobacteria > Burkholderiales > Oxalobacteraceae > Herbaspirillum > Herbaspirillum camelliae. Next base: position 5,281,388 of record NZ_KV880769.1, on the reverse strand, counting down.
TGCGGCCCAGCAGACCAAGACAGGGAAGACGGCTGAACAGACCATTGCGAGCATCAATGCTGATGTGAGCAGTGAGCGTGATACCAGCGGAAAAATTGCTAAGACGTGGAATGGTCAGGCCTTGCAAGCGGATGTTGAGGCGCGGGCGCAGATCATGGAGATGTTTGGGAAGAATGCGGCCAGGGAGATTGGCAACTATGCGACCAAGCAGGTTAATGAGCTTGACGACAAGATATCTGTAGCAAAAACCGACGAAGAGAAGGCCGCGCTGGCGGAGGAACGAACGAAGTGGGTAGAAGGAGGTCTTTATCGGGGCGCATTGCACGCAGCAGCGGGTCTCTTGTCCGGTGGGATTGAGGGTGCGATGGGAGCAGCGGCATCGTCGGTGGCAATGCCCCAATTGGTCAACCTGATCAATGGTACGAGCCTGCCGCTTGCTATTCGTCAAACGCTGGCCCAGGCGACTGCCGCAGCGCTTGGTGGAGTTGTAGGCGGTAATGCGGGATTGATCGCGGGGCTTAATGTCGAAGCCAATAACAGACAGTTGCATCAAACTGAATCAGAGAAGCTAACCGGATTGAAACAAGGAAAGTCGCCGGAAGAACAGCAGCGCCTGAATGCAGCAGCTTGTGCTTTGGTGAGATGTGCAGATGGGGTACCTCAAAGTGACCCGTATTATGGTTTGCTCAAGGGCTTGCAGGAGAAGGGCGCTACCTATCAAGATGAAATGACGGCCTTGCTCAAGACGGGTGAGTTCCTGTATCAGCCTTTTTGGGACGCCGCGCGTGATGCATTGACCAGGAACGGAGAGGTTACGCAGCGTGCTGGCGGAGCAACAGGGATGCTTGCCGGTGCGGTTGGCGTGGTCGGCGGAGGATCGCTAGCCGCTTCGGGGGCGGTGGGATGTGGGCCCACTGCGGGGGCTAGCTGTACCCTTGTTCCATTGGGGGCGTACATCGCAGCAGTGTCGAATGATCAGTTGCACTCGGGCACGCAAGCGGCGTTTGGATCCTACAATTCCAAGGAAGGTAAGCGGGTTGTTGATTCGTTCGATATTGCTACCTATCCTGGAGAGCGCGACCCGCTGATTGAGATTGGGATTGATGCGGGCAAGCTTGGGCTGACGTATCTGCTTGGAAAGTATTTGCCTTCGGCAATGGTTAAGGCGGAGGAGAAGCTAATAACAGCTTCACTTCAAAAGCCAAGCTCTTCAAAATTGGTAATAGACTCAGATAAATTTAAATACATTTTTGGAGAAGTTGACAGTAATCAGCATAATCTGAGCCGGTCAGAGCAAATAATGACCCAGATGAAGCGACTCGGGATCAACAATGATCAGAACGGAAGAAATCAATTAATCGAGCATTTAGAGAAAGTAGTTGCAGCAGAAGGTAATATTGCACGTACCTTCTCAAATCAGTACGGCACATTTGAAGTCCGAGATTCACTATTTATCGGACCATCCGGTCAGGCTGCCAAATTTGAGACAACTTTCCGCGTATTGGACGATGGGACGAGACAGTTTTCAACCTTGATACCCAAAGGCGGGTTACCTAATAACGGAATGGAAAGAAATCCAAGGCAATTCTGATATGAAAAACCATACCTCTATTAAAGATTTAGAGCTGTTTTTTGATCAACCTGTTAGTGAAGTCTTACCTGAAGATGCGACTTGTATTTTTGTTCTAAGACGAAGGGGGATGCAAATAAGAATCGCGGTTAATGAAGCGACTCCCTCATTCAGTACAGTCATGCAGTCGGAGAGTGGCGAAGAGATACGAATGGAGTTTGAGGGCTTAGAGGAACTGTGCATACTGGGTGACAGAGTTGGTCCGTATTTACTCGCACGCTTCTCTTTTGCAGAGGCCGCGCAGTGCATTGTACGAGTCTATCCGAGTATCTCAGTACGCTGGAGTTTTCTGAGATAGGCGTACTACGAAGGTGTAATGACCCAGTCAAACCTGCTTACTCTAAGTACGGACCTGCTCAGGTCTTCTAATCCTCTGCAGATCTGAAAACTTAGTAGATACCCAAAAACCAACAAAAATCCGGTCTTCCCCAGAAGCCGGATTTTTCATTCCTAAACCACCCCCACAACCTCAAAACTCATTCTGCAATTTCTTATACCCCAACACCAACTCATTATTAGTCCGCGCCACATCTTCAGAAAACTCCGACGCCGCCACCGTCACCCGCGGAATGGTCGACAGATCAGTCTTGGCCCCGATACGCTCGGTAGAGGGAACATAGAACCCCGGCGGCAGGTCGCAACCATCCACCACGGCATTGTGACGCACCACGCAGCCGGCGCCGATGCTGCAATTGAACAGCACGCTGTTGAAACCGATGAAGGCATCGTCGCCCACGGTGCAGGGGCCGTGCACGATGGCGCGGTGGGCGATGGAGGTGCGCTCGCCGATGGTCACGGCGGCGCCTGACTTGGAGTGGATCACCACGCCATCCTGGATGTTGGAATGGGCGCCGATAATGATGGGCTCCATCTCGCCATGCTCATCGACTTCGTCGGCGCGGATCACCGCATAGGGACCGATGAAGACGTTCTCGTGGACGATCACCTTGCCGCACAGGATGGCGGTGTGGTCGACATAGGCGGATTCGTGGACTTGGGGCCGGTGGCCGGATGGGTTGCGGCGAAGCATGGGGGACAATCTCTCCTGGTAGTGCAATGGGGCGCGGGCCGGGCCGCCGGGCGGAAATGCGCCCAGCGCGGCGGGCGCGTTCAAACGGGTAGCGATCATACCTTGTTTGCACCCGCCCGGAACAGTGGTCCTTGAGGTTCGGGGATGCTTGTCGATACCTATAATTCACAATATAATTGATAATCATTCTCAAATAATATCGATTCCCGAAGGGATCGCAGCATGGCCGCGCCAAGCGTCGGGGCAGGCCGCCATGGGCTTGCTTCATGACGTGCCGCCTTGCATCCACGCTCCTGCACAATCAATAAACCTGTTCCCCCATTCGAAAGGAATCCGTCTATGAAGCGTCTGGCGATTGTCTCTGGCTTGTTCACCTCCCTCCTGCTGGCGCTGCCGGCATCGGCGCACCAGATCTGGCTGCAGCAGGATGGCAAGGAAGCGAAACTGTATTTCGGCGAATTCGGTGACAACCTGCGCGAAGTCTCGCCCGGCCTGCTGGACAAGTTCGTCTCGCCCAGCGCCGTGCTCATCAGCGCCCAGGGCGATCGTACGCTGGCGTTGAGCAAGCAGTCCGATGCCTTCAGCTTGTCGGCCAAGGCGGGGCAGGGCGAATCCCTGGTGGCGGAGGATGCGCACTATCCGGTCTTCGAGAACAAGCACGCGGCCACGCCCACCCGCACCGCCTGGACCCCGGCGGCGCGTCTGGTGACCTCGGCGGCGGCCCAGGAGCCGCGCCTGACGCTGGACCTGCTGCCCACCGGCAAGCCGGGCCAGTTCAAGGTGACCTACAAGAACGCGGCGTTGCCCAAGGCCAAGGTCGGCCTGGTGACGCCGTCGGGCTGGATGAAGGAAGCCCATTCCGACGAACAGGGCCTGGTGCAGTTCGATCTGCCCTGGCAGGGCGTCTATGTGGCGGAGGTCCACCACACCGACAAGACGGCCGGCGAGCGTGACGGCAAGCCCTATGACACGGCCAGCTTCGTGACCACGCTTTCTCTGGTCCAGGCCAAGGGCATGAAGGCGCTGCCGGCAGCGCCGGCGGCCAAGCCCAACAAGTAAGCGGTCCGGCCATTGATCCAGCCTTGATGCCACCTTGATCCCGCATTGATCCCATGTCCAGCCTGAAACCTGTCTGCAGCCCGACCCTGGCCTACCGCCTGGCCGTGCTCTCCCGCGTGGTGGCCGCCGTGGCCGGTGGCTATCTGCTCACGGCGCTCTGTACCGTGGTGGCGGCGCGCTACCTGCCCATGAGCCGCGCTGACGCGGTGATGACGGCGACCATGCTGTCCTTCGCCATCTTTACCTGCGCGGTGATCTGGGTCTTCGCGGCCCGCAGCGCCTGGCGCGCCTGGGCCGGGCTGGCGGCACCGGCCCTGGTGTTGGCGCTGGCGGCCTGGATGGGGAGAGTGGCGGCATGAAGGAGGGATTGCGGCAGTCCATGGCGTGGCTGCATACCTGGAGCGGCCTGCTGGTCTGCTGGCTGTTGCTGCTGGTGTTTGCCGGTGGCTCGGCCAGCTACTTCAAGGACGAGATCAGTTTCTGGATGATGCCTGAGCTGCATGCCACCCAGCGTCAGCCGGTGCCGCAGCCGCTGGCGGTGGAGCGCGCCATCGCGCACTTGCAGCAGCAGGCGCCGCAGGCCGAACGCTGGTTCATCAGCCTGCCGTCCTCGCGCAGCGTGGCCATGCGGGTGGGCTGGATCGCGCCGCCGCCCAAGGATGGCCCGGCGGGCAGCGCGCGCAGCCGTTTTACCAGTGAGCTGGTCGATGTCTCGACCGGCCAGAAGATGGCCGCCGTGCGCGAAACGCGGGGCGGTGAGTTTCTCTATCGCCTGCACTTCGACCTGCACTACATGCCGGTGCAGTGGGCGCGCTGGATCGTGAGCATCGGTGCGCTCTTCATGCTGGTGGCCATTGTCAGCGGGGTGATCACCCATAAGCGCATCTTCAAGGATTTCTTCACCTTCCGCGCCAACAAGGGACAACGTTCCTGGCTCGATGCCCATAACGCTGCGGCGGTGCTGGCGCTGCCGTTCCATCTGATGATCACCTATACCGGGCTGGTCACGCTGATGTTCATGATCATGCCCTGGGGCGTGCAGACGGCCTATCCGGGCAAGGGTGGCGAGAGCGCCTTCTTCGAGGAGGTCTTTCCCAACGTTGCGGGGCGCGGCAAGGCTGCCGGACAGGCCGCGCCGCTCACGGCCATCGGGCCGCTGGTCACGCAGGCGCAGCAGCACTGGCAGGGCGCGCCGCTGGCGCTGGTGACGATCAATCACCCGGGTGACGCCAAGGCCACCGTGGTGCTCACGCGCCAGAAGGCGGCCACCTTGTCCTATCTGCAACCGGCGCTGGTCTTCGATGGCGTGAGCGGCGTGCAGAAGGCCAGCGTGGGGGAACAGCCCAGCAATACGGGCGTAACTCGTGCGGTGCTGTATGGCTTGCACCTGGGGCATTTTGCGGACCCCTGGCTGCGCTGGCTGTTCTTCCTGTGCGGGCTGTCGGGCTATCTGATGGTGGCCAGCGGCGCCCTGCTGTGGGCGGTGAAGACGCGCCAGAAACAGGCCAAGGCCATCGCCCAGGGGGCGCGTCCTGGCTGGGGCCTGCGTCTGGTGGATGCACTCAATATCGGCGCCATCGCCGGCCTGCCGATCGCCTTTGCCAGCTACTTCTGGGCCAACCGCTTGCTGCCGCTGGAGATGGCGCAGCGACCCCAGGCGGAGATCAATGCCTTCTTCATCGCCTGGGCGGTGGCGGCGGTACTGGCGCAGCTGCGGCCGGGCCTGTCGATGTGGCGGGCGCAATTGGGGGCGGGGGCGCTGCTGTTTGCGGGCGTTGTGGTGCTCAACATCTTCACTACGCATTCCCATCTCGGCGTGACCTTGCTGCTGGGACGTGGCCCCTGGCCCGTGGCCGGTTTCGATCTGACCATGCTGGCGCTGGGGGCGTCGCTGGGGCTGGCCGAGCGCGTCCTGGCGCGTCGCCAGCGCAGGCAGCGCGCCGTAGCGGCGGTGCAGCCGGGGGCGCAGGGCGCCTTGATCAAGGAGGCGGCATGACGCTGTCGGGTTTCCTGTTGGCGCTGGGTCTGGCCTATTGCGCCTGGAGCGCGCTGGCGCTGGCCATGGACCGCCACTACGCCGATGTGCATGGACGCGGCGCCGAGCCTGCACCGGCGCTGCGGCAGCGCTTGCGCTGGCTGGGGGCGCTGGCGCTGCTGGCCAGCCTGGCGGTGGCCATTGGCATGCAGGGCTGGACCATTGGCGTGGTGGGTGGCATTGGCGTGCTGACGTTGGCCGGCATCCTGCAGGTGCTGTCGCTCAGTTACTGGCCGGTGCGCACGCCCTGGCTGGCGCGGCGCATTCTTTGCGGCCTGCCGCTGCTGTTGCTGTTGTGGTGGCTGGAGCGTTCCTTGTGAAGGGCGGTCCGACTTGCATCGGTGCGCGTCAGGTTTGATTTGGATTAAGGGGCGGGGCGGCGAATTGGAGTCCAATCACTACTCCTCTCTGTTGTATTTCCGGGCTGCGGCAATATGTCGCAGCCCTTTTTTTATCCTGCTTGTCGCGGCTAAATCCTTGTGGCGCAAGGAGATTTTCTCCGGGTAGGCGTTTGCCTGCCGGATGGCGGCATGGCCAGCGCATTCGCAGCGATGCGCCTGCATGCTAGATTGCGCGGACAAAAAACGGGGAGTGCGACGCCTACGGCAGTCGCGGGTGCGATTGCGCGCATTGCCCGACAAGATCAGGTTTCCTTCGCCATGAATCCATTCCCCCTGCGCAGGCACAGGCTGATGCTGTCTGTCCTGTCGGCCTGGAGCAGCGCTGCGCTGGCCCAGCAGAGCGCCGTCGATGCCAGTGATGCGGCGGCCTTGCCCACCATCGAGGTGCGCGGTGCGGCCGCGGCGCCGCAGCGCACGCAATTGCCGCAGACCAGCGCCAGCGTCACGGCCGATACCGCCGCCGATACCATCAACGTCACCGATAGCGCCGATGCGCTCAAGTACCTGCCCAGCCTGTCGGTGCGCAAGCGCTACATCGGCGACACGCAGTCGCCGTTGGCCACCCGCACCACTGGCGTCAATGCCAGCGCACGCAGCCTGGTGTACGCCGACGGCATCCTGCTCTCGGCGCTGGTGAACAACAACAACGGCAATGGTTCGCCGCGCTGGTTCATGGTGGCGCCGGAAGAGATCGCCCGTATCGATGTCATGTACGGGCCCTTCGCGGCCGAGTATCCGGGCAATTCCTACGGCGCAGTCACCGAGATCACCACCCGCATGCCCGAGCGTTTCGAGGCCAGCATCAAGACCCAGTATGCGCAGCAGGATTTCAGCCAGTATGGCGTCTCCGGTACCTATCGCGCCCAGGAGGTCAACGTCGGCCTGGGCAATCGCAGCGGGGCGCTGGCCTGGCGTTTTTCCGTCAATCACCTGGACAGCTATTCCCCTCCGGTCACCTACGTTACCGCCACCAGCGCGCCTGCCGGCAGCACAGGGGCGGTCGCCACGCAGGACCGGCTGGGTCGCAACATCCAGGTGCTGGGGGCGGGCAACCTGACCCACACAGTGCAGGACACGGCGCGCCTGAAGCTGTCCTATGACTTCACACCCACGCTCACGGCCACCTATACGCTGGGCTTCTGGCAGAACCAGGCCAACGCCAACCCGCAGACCTTCCTTCGCAATGCGGCGGGTGCGCCGGTCTATACCAGCGGCTTCAACAGCAATACGGTGGAGCAGCAGCAGTGGATGCAGGGGCTGGAAGTGCGCAGCCATACCGATGGCGTCTGGGACTGGCAAGTAGCGGCATCGGCGATCTCATCCTCACGCGACCTCACACGCACCTCGACCACTACCTTGCCGGCAGGGCTGGCCGGGGCCGGCACCATTGCCGACGCCAGCGGCACCGGCTGGAGCACGCTCGACGCCAAGGGTATCTGGCGACCGCAGGGGAGCGCCCAGGTCATCAGTTTCGGTGCGCATTACGACCGCTATACCCTGGCCAACCCCACCTGGAACACCAGCAACTGGAGCAGCGGCAGCGCTGGCGCGCTCAACGCCGATTCACGCGGCAAGACCACCACCTCGGCGTTGTGGGCACAGGATGCCTGGCGTTTCTCCCCTGGCTGGAAAGCCACGCTGGGCGCGCGTTACGAATGGTGGCGTGCCTTTGGTGGATTCAATTATTCGACCAATGGCAGTGGTGTGGGCTTCCCCGTGACGCAGCCCGAGGTCAGTCACAGCGGTTTGTCGCCCAAGGCCACGCTGGCATGGGCGCTGGCCGAGGACTGGCTGGCCACGCTCTCCACCGGGCGCGCACTGCGCTTTCCGACGGTGGGCGAGCTGTACCAGAATGTGTCGGTGGGCAGTGTCTTCCTGCAAGCCAATCCCAATCTCAAGCCCGAGAAGGTCTGGTCCACTGAACTGGCGATCGAAAGGCAATTGAAGGAAGGGCAGGGCAAGTGGCGCCTGTCGCTGTTCGAGGAACGCGTGAGCGATGCCCTCATCTCGCAATCCTCCACCATCGGCAGTAGCGTGGCCTCGTTCACCCAGAACGTGGACCGTACCCGTCAGCGCGGCATCGAGGCCGCCTTCGAGCGCAATGATGTGCTGGTGCGCGGGTTTTCCCTCAACGGCAGCGTGACCTGGGTGGATGCCCGCATCCTCGAGAACAAGGGCTATGTGCCCACCGTCGCCGGCGCCTCTTCGGTGGGGCGGCGTACGCCCTACGTGCCAGAGTGGCGCGCTACGCTGGTGGCCAGCTACCAGCCTGACGAACACTGGACCTATACGCTGGCCGGGCGCTACAGCGGACGGGTCTATGCAACGGTGGACAATACCGATATCAACACCCACACCTACCAGGGCTTCGATGGCTATACCGTCTTTGATGCGCGGCTGCGCTATCGTTTCGATCAGCACTGGAGTGCTGCGTTGGGCGTGGACAACCTGGGGAACCGGTCCTACTTCCTGTTCCATCCTTTCCCGCAGCGCACGGTGTTGGCTGAACTGAAGTACGACTTCTGAGCAGGGAGAATGAGGTTTTGTGAGGCGCCGGCGCATCCCCGTGCGGGGGCGCGCCGGCTGTCGGCGGCAGGATGAGGCGAGCTAGCCAGGGCGATACATACAATGCCGATCAGTCTGGCTTCAGCTGCTGCGCGCCTTCTCGATGGTTTCCCGGGCGGCTTCCAGCATGGCGGCCGGTTCCGGGGCATTCGATTCCAGGTAGGAGTTTTCCAGCGTGACGGAAAGATTGCTCATCTTCTCGGACAATTCCGCCAGCGCCACGCTGAGTTCACACATCAGCGCCGACATGTTTTTAGGTGACTGCGTCATTACGTTTTCCTCTTCAGATGGCGCACCGTGGGCGCCTGCAGGCAACGAAGAGCGGGGATTCACCGCGCCGCAGGCCGGTACGTACTAATCGATTACGTCGTGAGCTGTGGCTATTCTAAGCCATGCCAGATGTCGGTACGACTGTACCTTGGTCGAAAAGTGCGAGAAAAAAACGAAACTTCTTGCAGTCATGTTGTGCTGCGGACATATCTACTGCTGCTGCGTTGCCGTTCTGGCATGCAGATGGCAGCAGGCATGCCGAATCGGGCCGATACCTGTGCGCGATTGCGCGACATGTTGCTGTCCATGCATCGGGCCAGCGCGGGGTCCGCGCCAGTGTTCAGCGTCTTGCCAGGACTACCAGCCCCGGCACGGCCTGTTGCATTTCCACGCGCAGGCTTTCCTCACGCAACGTCACGACATGCATGCCAGCGGTGTGCAGGCAGTCTTCGATGTAGGCGCGCTGGTGGCGGAAGCGGCCGCTGGCGTGCAGATAGTAGGAATCGGTGCGTTCTTCGCCGGCCAGCTCAACCGTGAAGACAAGATGGCCACCTTCCTGCAAGGCCAGACGAGCCGCTGTGAAGAACGACGCCAACTGCCCGCAATAGATCAGCACATCGCAGGCGGCGATCAGCGCGTAGCGGGACGGATGCGCCGTCATCCATTCCACCACATCGGCTTGCGCCAGCGTGCTGTAGCGGCCATGCTGCGCGGCATGGCGCAACATGTTGGAAGAAAGGTCGACGCCTTCCAGTGAGAGTGCGTAAGGCGCCAGTACCGGGGCGCACAGGCCGGTGCCGCAACCGGCGTCGAGCACGGTCATGCCTGCGTTGGCGGGCAAGCTGGCCTGCAGCACCGCGCTCAGCACTTGCGGTCCACGGTAGTCGAGGTGCGTGACCAGATTGCTGTCGAAGTGATCGGCATAGTCATCGAAGCGCCGCACGATGTAATCGCGTGGCACAGCGTGGCTGGGCAGGCCGGCGTAGGCGGCATGCATGTGGCTGGCGATAGGGTGGCCGGGTTCTTCCAGCAACCATTGCCGGCACACCTCGGCCGCTTCGGCCACGCGCCCCAGGAAATAGAACGAGATCGCCAGCAGCTCGCGCGACTTGCCGTCGTGTGGCGGCAGCACGAAGGCCATGCACTGGTAGCGCGAGCTCTGCATGCGGTCACCCAACTGGGCGTAGAGCTCTGCCAGCTGATGCAGGGCGGCCAGGCAGTGCGGATCGCACAGCAAGGCCTGCTCGCAGGCGGCGACGGCGGCGTCGGTCTGGCCTTGGGCGCGCCGCGCTGCGGCCAGGTTGGTCCATAGTTGCGCATCGGCCGGACGCAAGGCCAAGGCTTGTTCGTAGGCCGGCACCGCCTCGTCGAAACGTCCGCATCCGAACAGGATATTGCCCAGGTCATTGCACCAGTCAGCATCGGGCGGGACGGTCCGTGCGGCCTCGTGTATCAGCGCCAGACCTTCCTCGTGGCGGCCGCGCTGATGCAGCAGCACCCCTAGGTAATGCTGGGCCGGGGCGTGATGCTCCTCCATGGCGAGGATGAGGCGGTAGTCTTCCTCGGCCGCGTCGAGGCTGCCCGCTGCGTGGTGGCTGAAGGCCGAAGTGAAGCTTTCTTCAATCAGATCTTCCAGGGCGCCATTAGACGTCATGGGTGTTCTCCTTGGGATGTCATCGTCAGCACGATGTGATTTCACTGGCTCAACGTGGCCATCTGAGTCAGCGGCACGGCGTGCGCGCCGGTCCTGTTTGCGCCGGTCATGGCAGCGGGGCCAGCCAGGGTGAATACGGCCACCGACGCTGTGAGTGTGGCCGCCTGTTCGGTCAGGGCGTCGGCGGCTGCCGCAGTCTGTTCGACCAAGGCAGCGTTCTGCCGCGTCGCACGGTCCATGTCGGCCAGGCTGAGACTGACCTGGGAGATGCCTTCGGCCTGTTCCCGTGTTGCTGTGGCGATCTCGTTGACGGTGGTCATGACATTGCTGAAGGACTGCACGATCTGGACGATGGCCTGGTCGGCTTCCTTGACCTGTTCAGCGGCCCGGTCGACCGAGCCGATCGAGGTAGCGATCAGGTCCTTGACCTCGCGTGCGGCTTCCGCACTGCGCAGCGCCAGCGAGCGCACCTCCGACGCCACGACGGCGAAACCTCGGCCCTGGCTGCCGGCGCGAGCGGCTTCCACGGAGGCATTCAAGGCAAGGATATTGGTCTGGAAGGCGATGCCGTCGATCACGCTGACGATGTCGGAGATACGTCCGGCGCCTGCCGTGACCTCGGCCATTGCACCGGCGATGCCGCCCATGACCTGGCCGCCGCGCTCGGCGTCGCGGGCGGCGGCTGCCGCCAGTGCATTGGTATGCTCGGCGTTCTGGGCATTGTTGCGTACGGCGCCGGAGAGCCTTTCCAGGGTGGCGGCAGTGGTCTCTAGTGTATTGGCTTGTGCCTGCGTACGTTGCGCCAGTTCGCCGTTGCCCTGGGCGATATCGGTGGCGCCGTGATGCAGGTCGCGGGTGGCCTCGCGGATGTCGCCGACGGTTCGGGCAACGCCGCGTTGCATGCGCTGCAATGCGGCCAGGAGCACACCGATTTCATTGCCGGAAATGCCTTGCACCGGTCGACTCAGGTCGCCATCGGCGATGCGGTCGAAATGTTCGGCCGCGCGCTTGAGCGGTCGCAGCAGCAGGCGGTCGAACAGCAGCCAGCAGATGCCGATGAGCAGGATGGACGCCGCCAGCATGGCCGCGGCCAGCAGCGAGGCCTGGGCCGAGCGGCGCTCGGAGGCCTGGCGCAGACTGTCCTTGACCTGTTCCGCACGCTCGATCACGGCGCGCAGGGTGGCGGAAAATTCGCGGTCGGCGGCTTCTGCGCTGACCGTGGCGGCGGCATAGTCGTCCAGCGAGACGTCGTATAGCGCCACCTCGCGCAGGTTCAACACCTTGATGTAACTGTCATAGGCCGCCGAGACACGCAGCGCCTCGGGCTCGGCCAGCGCCTGCGGCGTGAGGCCCTGGCGGTAGCCGTCGAAGGCCTTGCGCGCTTCTTGCAGGGCGGCCGAGGCGCGTCGGCTGTAGTCATTGGACTTGATTTCATCGCCCTTGACCAGATTGATGTAGGCGTTGTCCATGTTGATCAGAGTGTTCAGGAACAGGCGCTCGGTGTCATGCAAGGGCTGGATGTGGCGGTCCGACAGCTCGATGAGCGCATCGGTGGTGCGACTTGCCGAGCGCGCGCCCTGCCACGCCATGGCCACCGCCAGCCACAGCGCCAGGGTCAGCAGGCCCAGCACCAGCAGCAGAGCAGTACGCAGTTTCATTCTGGTCAGCATGATGGTCTCCGTTGATCAATGCAGGCCGAGGCGCCGGTCCAGCGACCAGGCGCCACCCCCGCGCGCCACCAGAAGCAGCAGCAGTCCGGCCCAGGAGAGATGGGTCGGCCAGGCATCGGGATAGACGAAGATCTCGATGACCGTCGTCATCCCCAGCAGCGCCAGCGCGGCGCCGCGCGTGAACAGGCCGAGGATGAGCAGTAGCGGGAAGAAGTGTTCGGCATAGGTGGCCAGGTGCGCTGCCAGCTCGGGCGGCAGCAGTGGCAGGCGGTATTCTTCCTGGAACAGGATGTAGGTGCTGTCCTTGATGTCCAGGAAACCACTGACCTTGGTGCGGCCAGAAAGGAAGAAGATCGCCGCCACCGCCACGCGCGCCACCAGGGTCAGCAAGTTGTCGCTGATGAGGCGCGTGGCGAGATCGGCGGCGCGGTTCCAGAGGCTCGACGGAGGCGTAACGGTCGCGGGCAGGGAGGTGGGCTGGTTCATGGAGTTCTCCGTTCAGTAAAACGAGGTGAAGGCATCGGCCTGGATCAGCAGGCCGAGCATGGCCGCGATATCCAGATCCGGTTCGTGCTCCAGCGCCCGGCCAGCGGCGCGGGCAATGCTGAAGCCGTCGCGGCAGGCGTCAAGAAAACGGCTAGCGCCCAGACTCAGCGGCTGCCATTGCACCTGCGCTTGTGCACGTGTGAGCAAGGCGCCTTCGCCCTGCCATTCAGGGGCCAGTTCGGCATGGCCGTCTTCACGGCGGTTGGCGCTCCAGATGGTGTAGACCGGATGCTGGGCATCGTGATGCCAGCGGCTGGCCGCGTGCGGTACCAGCGTCACATCCTGGCCAGCCTCCAGTGCGGTGTGCAGGGCCGCTACCGCCAGCACGGGCTGGTCGGCAGCGAGGTGGGATTCGGTCCAGCAACGGTCCAGTGCGGCGACGCCCGGCAGGTAGGGCAGTTCGCGCACGGCCTCCACTGTGCAGAGGAATTCGGCAAAGCCCTCGCCATAGGCAATCAGGCTGGCTTGACGGGGCAGGTGGTGACGGGCGAACTGCAGCGCGGCCGATTCCATCCAGGCGCTGCCTACCAGCCTGTGCACGGTGGGATAGTTGGCGACCAGGGCATCGACACAGCCCTTGAAGATGGTATTGCGATAGACCGCGAAAGCCGGTTGCGCCAGCAGCGCGGCGACCGCGTCGTCATTGCTGTGGCCTTCCAGGATCGCTTGCAGGAAGGCGTCGTAATAGCGGGCGTCGGGGGCGTTCATACGGTCTGCTCCTGGGGCGCGGCAGCAGTCTCCTGCAACAGCGTAGTGGCGGTCCCGCGCTCTGCCATCAGTTCCTCGAAAGCGGGGACATTGCCATCGCGTTCGATCAGCGTGGGACGCGCACCGGTGCGCGCCAGCAGATGCTGGTACAGCGCCCAGACCGGCGCGGCAATCGGGGCATCGTGTGAATCGATCAGCAGGCCGGGCAGGCTGGCGTCGGCGCTGTGCCCGGCGAGATGGATTTCGAGAATGTCATCGACGGGCAACTGGTCCAGATACTGGCGGGCATCGATGCCCAGGTTGCAGGCGCTGACGTGGACATTGTTGACATCGACCAGCAAGCCGCAGCCAGTGCGACGCACCAGCTCGTGGAGGAATTCTGGCTCGCTCCAGCTGTGCTGGTCCATGCGCAGGTAGTGGGAAGGATTTTCCAGGGCGATGCGACGCTTGAGCACATCCTGGGTACGGCTGATGTTGGCGGCCAGCCGCGCCAGGGTCGCGGCGGTGCGCGGCACGGGCAGCAGGTCGGGCAGGTAATGTCCGCCTGCGCGCGACCAGGCCAGATGTTCGGACACCAGCACCGGTTCAATGCGCTCGGCCAACTGCGCCAGCTGGCGCAGGTGAACCGGATCGGGCGCGTCGGGCCCGGCCAATGACAGCGACACCCCGTGCAAGGCCACCGGATGATGTTCCCGGATGGCTTGCAGCCAGGCCAGGCGGGGGCCGCCGTCCATCAGGTAGTTCTCCGGATGGACTTCGAACCACAGACCCGGTGCGCTGCAGTCCAGCGCCGCGTCGAAGTGTTGCGGCTTCAGGCCCAGGCCGGCGCTGAGGAGATGTGCTGTCATGGCCACGGTCTCCAGTCGGATCAGACCGGCTTGAGCGAACCCATGCCGCGCGGCGTCTTGATGGAGGTGCAGGTGCCGGCCGGCACGTTCTTCCAGGCATTGCCCTGGTAATCCATCTTGGCGGTGCCGGCGCAGGTGGTACCTTCGCCAGCCTTGCAGTCGTTCTGGCCAGCCATGGAAACGCCGTAGCACTTCTCGACGGCGGTCTTGTTCATCGGTTGCTTGTCTTGCGCCATGACCACGCCCGAGGCGAGGGTGGCGAGGGTCAGGGCGGCGGTGGCGACGAGGTGCTTGTTCATGCTGTGCTCCTTGAGTAGGGATGATGTGGAAGATGACTCTGACCGGTACCAGCCCATGTGCTGCAACTGCATCCAGGCGGCCGATCTGTTGGTTAATTCGCAGGGACAGGCTGGCCGGTTACAGCGCACCGACAATTTTTCGAAAGAATATTTTTCACCTCTGCTGTAACCAGAATCCCTTGAGAAACGAATACACAGGAGAGCGCGCCGTTGCGCAGTCCGCCCGCCGGGCGATACAGGGGAAGTGAATGAAAACGATGGAACTGGTCAACATGCTGGCCACCGGTACGGGCGACCGCTCCGGCCCGGGGCAGCCCGGCCTGGTGCGCAATGCAACCGCCCGTATGGCGGTGGCACTGGCCCTGGGTCTGATGGGGGCAGCCCTGCTGCTGGCCTTGCTCTATGGTGTGCGCAGTGATCTGCGTACATTGCTGCAGCAACCGCTGTTCTGGATGAAGGTGTCATTCCCGCTGGCGGCGTTGCTGGCCGGGCAAATGGCCGCATCCCGTCTGGCCAGGCCGGGTATGCGTATCGGCCTGGGACCGGCGGCCGCGCTGTTGTTGCCGCCATGCGTGCTGTGGCTGGCTGGTGCTACCTGGCTGGCGCTGGCGCCGCCCTCGCAACGGCTGGATCTGCTGCTGGGCAGCAGCTGGGAGGTCTGTTCGGCCAATGTATCCTTGCTGTCACTGCCTACGCTGGCGACCATGCTGTGGTTCCTGCGGGGCCTGGCGCCCACGCAACTGCGGGCAGCTGGCGCCGTGGCCGGGCTGGTGGCGGGCGCGCAGGGCGTGCTAGTCTATTCACTTTATTGCGTGGAGATGGCGCCGCCGTTCTGGGGCGTCTGGTATGTACTGGGGGTGGCGCTGCCGACGATGGCCGGCGCCTGGTGCGGCCCGTGGCTGCTTCGTTGGTGATCTGGCGGCGTTCCCATGACTGAGAGTCCTTTCCTGTTGGCCACTGGCGGCCCGGCCTTGCCGGACGACCTGGCGGGTCTGCCCGGCAAGCCCTCGCACCCTAGCGAAGAGCGCTTGCGCACGTTGCTGCTGGCCGGTCTGGACGGCGACGCAGTGGCCTACCGCAATTTCCTTTCCGAACTGAGCGGCCGGCTGCGTGCTTTTTTGCGCAAGCGCCTGGTCCATCTGCAAGATGACGTCGAGGATGTGGTGCAGGAAACCCTGCTGGCCATCCACAACGCGCGTCATACCTATCGTCACGACCAGCCGCTGACGGCCTGGGTGCATGCCATTGCACGCTACAAGCTGATGGACTTCCTGCGCGCCCGTTCGCGCCGCGAAGCCTTCCATGATCCGCTCGATGAAGAGCATGACCTGCTGGCCATCTGCGACGATGAACCAGCGCAGGCGCGGCGCGATGTCGGCGCGCTGCTGGAGGAACTGCCCGACAAGCAGCGCCTGCCGATCGTGCATGTCAAGCTGGAGGGCATGTCGGTGGCGGAAACAGCGCAACTGACGGGGATGTCGGAGTCGGCTGTCAAGGTGGGCATCCATCGTGGCCTCAAGGCCCTGGCCCTGAAGATCCGGGAGAAACTGCAAGCATGAAGACTGAAGACCTCATTTCCATGATGGCCAGCGGCGTGACGCCGGTGGACCGTCGCCTGCCCGTCAAGCAGATGGCCCAGGCACTGCTCCTGGGCGGCCTGGGCACGCTGCTGCTGATGCTGAAGATCTATGGGCTGCGTCCCGACCTGGGGCTGATGCTGGGCGTGCCGCTGTTCTGGATCAAGCTGGCCTTTCCCACGGCGCTGGCGGTGGGCGCGATGCTGGTGCTGCGTCGCCTGGTGCGTCCGGGCCTGCGCGTAGGCGTGCGCTGGGCAGGTATCGCCTTGCCGAGCCTGGCGGTCTGGGCCGGCGGCGCGCTGGTGCTGCTCAGTGCGCCGGTGGCCCAGCGCTTGCCGCTGCTGATGGGCATCAGCTGGCGCAGTTGCCCCTTCAATATCGCATTGCTGTCCATTCCGCTGTTCATCGGCATCTTCTGGGCCGTGCGCGGCATGGCCCCGACCCGGTTGCGCCTGACCGGCGCCATCGCCGGACTGTTGGCGGGCGCTACGGCGACCATGGTGTATTGCCTGCATTGCCCGGAGATGGGCGTTCCCTTCTGGGGCGTCTGGTACTTCCTGGGCATCCTCATTCCGGCAACGGCGGGCCTGTTGCTGGGGCCGCGCCTGTTGCGCTGGTAACGACTGGAGAGTGGACATGAGCGTGATCCATACGGCCTTCGTAGCCGGTGCCAGCGGGGCGTGGCGCATCGAGCACATGACTGCCGTGGCGGGCCCGCCGCTTGCCCTGGCCGGCAGGCTCGCGGTGCTCGAGCCGGCTGAGGCGCCCTCCCTGGAAGCTGCCGGTGTGCAATGGCGACTGGACGGCGCCATCGGCCATCAGCGCTACACCACGCGAGCGGAACTCGATACCCTGGTGGCCGTTCAGCAGGGCCTGGGCAGGCCGCAGGCGCGTTGTGCGGCGCTCATCCCGATTCGCAAGAGCGCGGCCTGGTGGGCCCTGGCCCAGGATGAACGCCGCGCCATCCTTGAGGAACAGTCGCACCACATCACCATCGGCCTGGAATACCTTCCCCCCATCGCACGCCGTCTCTATCACGCGCGTGAGCTGGGGCAGCCCTTCGATTTCCTGACCTGGTTCGAATACGCACCGGAACACGCCGATGCATTCGAAGAGCTTGTCGCGCGCCTGCGTCAGAGCGTTGAGTGGCATTTCGTTGAACGGGAGGTCGATATCCGCCTGGTCCGCGATGATGATTCTCGACAAGGAGTGTCTGGATGAGTCTGCTTTCCCTGTGGCGACGGGCCACGCGCAGCAATGCCACGCGCCAGGCTGCGCGGGATGAACAGCTGCTGATGAGCCTGTTCCTGCTGGCCTGGGCGGTGGAGGCGCGCGATCCCTATACGGGCGGACATCTGTGGCGGGTGGCGCGCCTGTCGCGGCTGCTGGCCGAGTCCGCCGGACTGGAACCGCAGCAGGTGGCGCGCATCACCATCGGCGCCTTCCTGCATGACCTGGGCAAGATCGGCATCCCCGACGCCGTGCTGGGCAAGAAATCACGCTTGGATGAGGCGGAATATGCCGTCATCAAGACCCACCCCGAGATTGGCCATCGCATGCTGGCCGGCCACCCGCTGGCGGCCCTGGCCGCAGATGCGGTGCTGCTTCATCACGAAACGCCGGATGGCCGCGGCTATCCCTTTGGCCGACGTGGCGAGGAGATCCCGCTGGCTGCACGCATCGTGGGCATCTGCGACGCCTTCGACGCCATGACCAGCACGCGCCCTTATCGCAGCGGCATGCCCATTGCCCGCGCCATGGAAATCATCGGGTCTGAGCTAGGACGGCAGTTCGATGCGACATGGGGCCGGCTCTTCATCGGCTTGCAGCAACATGCGGAGCTGGCCCACATCGTGGGCCACAGCGATGAGGGCATCCCCATGCAGCGTTGTCTCTCCTGTGGCCCGGTGGTGGTACGGCCGCGCCATGCCGTCGCGGGCGATACGTTGTATTGCCCGGCCTGCCATAGCGAATACACCCTGGCGCCCGATGACCAGGGCCTCATTGCCACCGGCAAGCAGGATACGGCGCGCGCCCTGGCGGTGGCGCCGGATAGCGGCCTGATCGGCCGCCTGGTGGGTGAAAGCCTGGCAGCGCTGGCCTGACCTGCCGACCGTCCCGACCAAGAAAAAAGCCCGCACGAGGCGGGCTGGACGTGGCGGCAAGGAAAGCCTCAGAAGGTTTCCCAATCGCCTTCATCTTCCCCGGCGGGCAAGCGCGAAGGCGATTTGCCGGTGGGCTTGGCAGCAGGGGCCTCGGCCTTGGCAGACTGGGCAGCAGCGGGTTTGGGAGCCGCTTTGGGAGCGGCGGCCTTGGACGCTGCCAGTGCTGGACGGGCCGGCTGGGTCGCGACCGGCTTGCGCAGGGCGGGCGCCGGTGTGGTGGGTGTGGTCGTTGGAGCGGGGCGGGAGGCGGGCTTGGCCGCATGTGGCGTCGTCTGGGCGATGCTCGCGGCGCTGCCATCGACCTGGAAGCGACCGACCAGTCCCGCCAGCGTGGCCGCCTGGTCTTGCAGTGATTGCGCCGCGGCGGCAGCCTGTTCCACCAGCGCCGCGTTTTGCTGCGTGCCTTCATCCATCTGCGTGATGGCGCGGCCGACTTCGGCGATGCCAGCGCTCTGCTCCTGGCTGGCCGAGCTGATCTCGCCGACGATGTCGGTGACCCGACGCACACTGGCCACCACTTCGGTCATGGTGGCGCCAGCCTGTTCGACCAGCTTGCTGCCGGTATCGACCTTGGTCACCGAGTCGTCGATGAGGGTCTTGATTTCCTTGGCCGCCGAGGCCGAACGCTGGGCCAGCGAGCGCACTTCCGAGGCCACCACCGCAAAGCCGCGGCCCTGTTCGCCAGCGCGGGCGGCTTCCACCGCCGCGTTCAGCGCCAGGATATTGGTCTGGAAGGCGATGCCATCGATGACGCCAATGATGTCGGCAATCTTGCGCGAGCTGTCGGTGATGCCCTCCATGGTCTGCACCACCTGGCTGACCACGCTGCCGCCCTGGATCGCCACTTCCGAGGCGGATTCGGCCAGCTGGTTGGCCTGGCGCGCATTGTCGGCGTTCTGCTTCACGGTGGCCGTCAGTTCTTCCATGGCCGAGGCGGTTTCCTCGAGAGAACCGGCATGCTGTTCGGTACGGCCCGACAGGTCCAGGTTGCCGCTGGCGATTTCCTGCGAGGCCGAGGCGATGGTGCCGGCGGAGGCCTTGATGTTGGTGATGGTCGAGAGCAGCGAATCACGCATGCTGCGCACCGCGTAGAGCAGGCTGCTGCTGTCACCGGGGGCGGTCTCGATGTTGGGGGTGAGGTCACCCTGGGCGATGCGGTTGGCGACCTCGGCCGCCTTGGCCGGATCACCACCGATGGTGCGCAGGATGCCGCGGTTGATGACGATCACCAGCGCCACCAGCGCCGCCGACACGGCGGCAAAGAGCAGCGCCATCTGCCACAGGCTGCGCAGGAAGGCGGCGTTGATGTCATCCATATAGGCGCCGGTGGTGAGGTTCCAGTCCCACGGCTTGTAGGCGATCACGAAGGAGGTCTTGGGGACCGGTTCGGCGGCGCCTACCTTGGGCCACAGGTAATGGACGAAGCTGCCTTCGGGCTTGCTGCCGGCCTTGGTGATCTCGACGAAGAGATTGTTGCCGGCGGGGTCCTTGAAGTTGGTCAGGTCCTTGCCATCCAGCTCGGTCTTGATCGGGTGCATCACGATGATCTGGCCCGAGGTGGAAATGGAGAAGTAGCCGTCAGTGCCGTAGCGCAGGCTCTTGATGGCCTGCTTGGCCAGTTTCTGCGCGTCTTCCTTGGACAGTGCGCCGCTGTCGGCCAGTGCGCCATAGCCCTTGACCAGCGAGAGGGCGGTCTGGCCGATATTGGTGAGGTCGGCCTTGCGTTCTTCCAGCCGGATATTGCGGACCATCACTGCACTGAAGATCGAGATTGCCAGCAGTGCGATGAGGCTGAGGACGAGCGGCAGCCAAAGTTTCTTGTTGAAGGACAGCTGGCCCATGATGAAGTCTCCCTAGATTGTCGGTTGCCCGTTGGCGTCCTTGCGCCGGTGCAATGGCAGAGGTGCCCTCTGCATTGCCTTGTGCGGGGCGGGTTGAAGCGATAACAGCTTGAACAGCGCCCGGATGCAAACCCCGGCGACTTTAGCACTTTACCTTCGCACCACGCCGGTGAAGAGGGGAAAAGGGGGCGGAAGCCCGGTTACTTGCGCGCTTAGGATGCTTGCGCGCTATTGCCGGACCCGGTACCACAGCTGGCCTATCCACTCGCGCAGGGCGTAGCTGGCCAGTTGCAGGCTGCCCGCATTGGGCAGGTAGTCGGTCACGCGTGTGCGCGCCTGGCCGGCAAAGACGGTGGGAGCGGCCTGCACCTGCAGGCCGGTCGTGGCGAAGACCTGCATGGCGCGCGGCATGTGCAGGCTGTCCGTGACCAGCAGGATGCGCGAGATGCCCGCTTCCTTGAGCATGGCCGCAGAGAAGGCGGCGTTGTCATAGGTGGTGTTGGAGCGTCCCTCCTGCCAGCGCACCGGCACGGCGAAATCGCGTTCCAGGGTGCGCGCCATCACGGCCGCCTCGCTCTCGGGCGATCCGTCCGGATTGCCGCCCGTCACCAGGATCGGCAGGCCGCTCTGGCGATGCAGGTAGGCGCCGTATTGCAGGCGCTTCATGCCGATGGCGTTGGCGTCGTCGAGGCCGCCATATTCCGGCGCGCGGTCGATGCGGCCCGAACCGAGGATGACAATGGCCTGGGCCTGGCCCGGACTGCGCAGCACGGGATAGCTGTTTTCCAGCGGCGCGACCAGCAGCAGCGAACCCGCCCGCGTGCTCAGCACCAGCAGCGTGACCACCCCCAGCACGATGAGCAACAGACCGAAGCGCCGCCAGCGTGGCGCATAACGGTGCAGGAGCACCCCCGCCAGGGCCAGCAGCAGCGGGGAAACAGGGGGCAGCAGCAGGGTGCTGGCCAGGGCGGAGATGAGGACCGACAGGGGCATGGGCGGGCAGACAGGAAAGTCGACAATGCCGGCATTGTCGGCCATTGGTCCAGTTTCATCTACTGCCGCCACGCCATGGCGTAGCGGGATGATTTGCCTCCTGCCACGGAATCCCCCAAAATGCCGGATCGCAAAGGGAAGGGCGCAGGCCCGGGGAAAACCGTGATACGTCTTGTCTTGTTGTTGCTGGGCGCGGACTTCATCCGTCGCAATTGGCATGTGCTGGCCCTGGCCGGCCTGAGCTGGGGCGCCATCGGCGTGTCCCTGGCCATCGACGCGCTGGACGGCGTGCTCAACTTCCCCCTCACCCTGTTCGGCTACCTGCTGCTGCTGGAAAGCCTGGTCACGCTGTGGGTGGCCAACAGCGGCATCGGCGCGCAGAAGACGCTGCGCTACGTCAAAGGCGCGCTGTTCCTGCTCATTGCGGTGCTGGTCATCACCCAGCACCAGGCCAGCAATATGGTCCTGGCCATGCTCTTCGGCATTGCCTTCGCCATCGGCGGCGCCTTGCAGATCACCTCGGCGCTGGTGGTGCGCTTTCCGCGCTGGCGCACGGCGCTGGTGGGCGGCGGCGTGCAGATCCTGCTGGCGATCTTCTTCTTCCAACCTTATCCCACCCATTACAAGGGAACGGTGCCGTTCTGCCTGGCGCTGGCCCTGATCTTCGGCGGCTGGAACATGATCTGGCTGGCCTTGCGCACCCGCATGCTGCCGACCGATGTCTCGGTGGACGTGCTGGCCGCCCGCAATAGCGGCGATGATCGCCCCTTCGACGCCGGCGTGCATCGCGACGACGCAAGCCTGGAGGAAATGCTGCAGCCGCCGGCCACGCCTGCGGCTGCAGCCAGTGCGGCGCAGCCGTTGACTGTCCACGTATGGACGCCCGCCGGCAGCGCGCGCGGACCGGCGCGCCGGCAACCGGTGATCGACCGCTACATCGCCGCAGTCGATACCAATGGCGTCATCTCCACCGGCCACGCCGCCCTGGAAATACCGCCGGACCTCTACATCAGCCTGTATCCAGCCGAGGAGATCGACCGCTCGCCCGACCAGTTCGCCCGGCTCCTGCGCGCCACCGCCGACAACGACGTCAGGGGCCGCTATCTGAGCGACTATCCCAGCGAGGCCGCCTCCTGGTGTGAATCCACCGAGAAGATCGTCTTCCGCGACTATTGCCGCGCGCGCCTGGACCGTTTCTGGCAGCGTTACCGCCAGATCGAGATCTACAATCTGACCAACCGCAACTGCTCCAGCACCGTGGCCAACGCCCTGGAATCTGCGCTGGAAGGCGTGATCGGCGGGCGCAACCAGCATTGGAGCAATGCCTTGCGGATGATCTTTACGCCTGAGATCTGGGTGGCCAGCCACATCCGCAAGCGCGCCGTCACCATGGCCTGGACCCCGGGCATGGTGCTCGACTATGCCCGCGCCCTGCGCGCCGTGGTGCATCCCCGCCCCTTGTCCTGGGCCGCCTCGCTGCACCTGGCGCTGCGCCAGAGCCGCCGCCTGCGCAAGGGCTGGCGCGCGCGCCGCCGTTACGCCCAACAGCATCCACCGATCGGAGACCTATGATCCCCCTCATTGCCCCCCAGGAACACTGGATCGACGCCGACGATGGCACCCGCCTGTTCTGCCGCGACTGGCTCTTGTCCGGCGCGACCGCGGCGGTGCAGATGGTGCATGGGCTGGGCGAGCATGGCGGGCGCTATTTTTCGCTGGCCCGGCTGTTCAACGAGGCCGGCTTGTCGGTGCGCATCTGTGACCAGCGCGGTCATGGCAATTCCGGCGGCGTCCAGGGCAGCCTGATCCGGCCGGATGACCTGTTGCGCGACCTCAAGCTGAGTTTCGACGATTTCAGCCGGCGTACCGAATGTGTGCCCGTGCTGTTCGGGCACAGCATGGGCGGACTGGTGGCGGCGCGCTTTGCTACCGGCGGCTACAGCCCGGTGCGGGCGTTGGCCTTGTCCTCGCCCGCGCTGGCGCTGGACATGAAGGGCTGGCAAAAGCTGCTGCTGGCGGTATCCACGGCCATCGCGCCAGGATTGGCGCTGCCCACCGCCTTGCCGGCCAGCCGCATTTCCCATGATCCGCATGAAGTGCGCGCCTATCGCAAGGATCCGCTGAATCACGGCAAGATCGCCCCGCGCATGCTGCATTTCATGCTCGATGCAATGCGGCAGGTGGAACGCGAGGCCGGCCAGTTCACCCGGCCAGTGCTGCTGCAGGTGGCCGGCGATGACGCCTTCGTCGCGCCGCGCGGCAGCCGCGCCTTTTTCGACGCCTTGCCGTCCGGGCGCAAGACGCTGCACTGGTACGAGCACGCCTATCACGAAATCTTCAATGAAGAAGCCAGCCTGCGGGCGCAGGCCATGCAGGATCTGCGCAATTGGCTGGCGCAATTGCCCGCGCAGCCCTGAAGAAGTAGCTGGGTGAGTTCGGGAATTAACCTGGAATTACGCTTGTAAAGTCGTCCAAAGGAGGATTTTGGGGGCGGGTGACAACACTTTCCGGTTCAAGGTTGCCCGCTGGGGATATTGCTGAACTGGCAACGACTGTCGAATCCAACGAAACCAGGGGCGCAGGCACAGCCTTGCAGGGCCAGTAGCAGGCCGGTGGCGGCGAGGATGGAGGCAAGACGCTTCATGCGGTGACTTTCGGTCCAGTTTGCAAACGCTCAAGTGTAATGAGCCGTCAGCGCTTTGCAAGCCGGGTGGCCGGGGTTATCTTTTCATGTTTCCCGAAGACAGCGATATGGCGGGTGCACATATCTGATATCACTCATGGTGATGTTAGGGGGAATGTCCCGTGACCAAGCGGAAAAAAGAGGCGAGATACCCAAACAAAAAGCGGTGATTGTCGCCATTGCAATGCGACAATCACCGCTTTTCGGGTTCTGCCCAGGTCATCTTGCCGCCGCTTGAAAGCGAGGGCAGGATGCCAGGCCAGGGAAGCTGCTTACTTGACCGAAATCAGGTAGCGCGCGACCATGGCGCCGATGAGCAGGGTGTACGGCAGGATGTCGGCGACGATGTTCATGGTGAGCTCCGTGAGAAAAATTGATCTGTTGCATTGCAATATATTCGTATCGCCGCCACGTCGCCAATTTTGAATGACAATACCAGTTATCGAATTCGTGAATAACTTTGGCCCTGCTGTTTTTGTTCGATGTTCTGGATAAATTAATTCCTTTTAAATCAAATACTTATAGTCGTTCTCGTGACGCCGCGCGTCTCTGCTGGTCCCTGCAAAACAATGCCCCTGCGGCACGGTGTGTCATCCGTGCGACAGGGGCATGGTGTGTTGCCCGGCGCAAGCCGGCGCGGAAGGATCGGATCAGGGGGTGGGTGTACCTGTTCTTATCTTCACGCCGCCCAGGTCGGTGCCGACCTGCAATTGATAGGAGGCCCCAGGACGCACCTGCAGGGTCAGCTTGTCTTCCGAGGTGGACGAAGAGTTGGAGAGCGTATGGACGCGTTTGGCGCCCAGGTCGTAGCTGCCGGGCTTGAGCCAGATCGTCAGGTGTTCACCGCCGATGATCTGGGCCAGCGTCACGTCATTGATGGTCAATTCCAGCATGTCGTTGTTGAGCAGGCCGCCCGGGCGCTGGAACTGCACCCGCGACAGGCCCTCGGCCTGCTCGGTCATGCTCTTGATGTAGACCCGTGCAGGCGGGATATCGCCGCTGGCCGTGCGCTGTACCGGAGTGGCGCAGGCAGCCAGGGCGAGGGCGACGGTGATGCTGGCGGCAAGAGCTTTGATCATGTTCCTCATCCTTGTGTTGTTGAAATCAGGGGTATCAGCGGGTATCGATTGATGCAGGCAGGGCGGCGCCAGGATCCAGTTGCAGCAGGTGATGCTCGATCTCGAATACGTGGCGGTCTTGCGCGCCCAGCTCGCGCAGCGCCTGCGCCAGCTTGAGCAGGTATTCGCTGTTGCGTCCGCTGGGGCCGGCGGCGCGGGCAATCTGCCGGGCGATCTCCAGTTCGCTCGCCGGGCCGGCAAAGGCCTCGTTCTCTTCCGAGGCAATGTAGATCAGCCCTTCAGCGCTCTGGCCCGACTCAAAGAGGATGGGCGTGACCAGGCGCAGATAGCCGTTCTTTTCACGGTGATCGAGGTGGGCAAAGACTTCCGGCGTGATCAGATAGGCCATGCCCGCGCAAATCGCATCCTCCTGCGCAACCAGGGTGACGACTCGCCCCGGCGCTTCGGCCGTGCCACGGTGATCGTGCGAGCCCTGCCAGAAGCGCCGCGCCCAGCCCTTGATATGCGCCGCACGGCGTTCCAGGTAAGGAAAGTCCGCCTTGAAGATGATGGAGCCATAGCCGAACAGCCAGACACTGGCATGGTCGTCGAAGTGGCGCATCTGGCGGTTGAAATCGATGGTGTTGACGGACATGGGATGCAAATCGGGATGACGGCCTTGGCCATCGCAAGCCTGTCATTATAGAGGTGAAATCTTTCCTGATAGACTTGTCGCACCCCCGTCTTTTGCGCATAAAATGGCGCCTGCCGACAGGTGGTGTGGCGACGGCAGGGGCCGTTTGCCAGTCCGGTGGCCGCCATCCGATTTTTCAGGGGAATATCATGCGTTTCGTCGTCATGCTGCTGACGCTGGTCGTCGGCGTGGTACTGGCCGGTTGCGAAAAGACCGATTTCGAGAAGAAGGCCGAATCCGACGCCAACGCGCGACGGGCCTTCAACCTCAAGCAAGATTCTTCCAAGGATTGAGGCGCGATCATGCATGCCCACCATGGGCAAGGATGAAAAAACAGCAGACCCGGTGATGCGGCCTGCTGTTTTTGTTTGTGCAGCGAGTTGCTTGCGCGCTGAAGCTATTGGCTATCTATTGCTTCAGTGATGCGAGCTGGCCAGAACCGGCATGCGCAGCGCTTCGGCGCATTCCCTGACCAGGGCCGGTCCTTGATAGATGAGGCCGGTGTAGAGCTGCACCAGCGAGGCGCCGGCATCGATCTTGGCCCGCGCATCGGCGCCGCTGAAGATGCCGCCCACGCCGATGATGGGCAGGGCATCGCCGACTTCGGCCTTCAGGCCACGGATCACCTGGTTGGACAGCTCCAGCACCGGTTTTCCCGACAGCCCGCCGGCTTCTTCCCCATGCGGCATGCCCTTGACCGCATCGCGCGTGATGGTGGTGTTGGTGGCGATGACGCCATCGATCTGATGGCGCAGCAGCGCATCGGCGACGTTCTTGACCTGTTCCATGTCCATGTCCGGCGCGATCTTCAGCGCCACCGGCACATAACGGCCATGAAGGTCAGCCAGCCGGCGCTGGGCCGACTTCAGCTGCGACAGCAGGGCATCCAGCTCGGATGCGCCCTGCAACTGACGCAGGTTCTTGGTGTTGGGCGAGGAAATATTGACCGTCACATAGCTGGCATAGGGATAGACCTTCTCCAGGCAATGCACGTAATCCTCGGCGGCGCGCTCGATGGGCGTGTCGGCATTCTTGCCGATGTTCAGGCCCAGCACGCCCTGGCGTTCCTGATAGAAGCGCGACGACTGCACATTGGCCACGAAGGCATCGACCCCACCATTGTTGAAGCCCATGCGGTTGATCACCGCGCTGGCGGTTGGCAGGCGGAACATGCGCGGCAGCGGGTTGCCCGGCTGGGCGCGCGGCGTCACGGTGCCGACCTCGATGAAGCCAAAGCCCAGCGCCGCCAGACCGTCGATGTAGGCGCCATCCTTGTCCAGGCCTGCCGCCATGCCCACCGGATTGGGGAAGGTGATGCCCATCACGGTACGTGGATCGGCCGCCGGCCGCCGACCCAGGAAGTCGGTCAGGCTGTAACGGGCCGCGCAGCGCAGCGCCGGCAGCACCAGGTGGTGGGCCGTTTCAGGTTCGAGGGAGAACAGCAGGGGACGCGCAAGTGCGTAGAGGAATTTGTCGGACACGATGGTAAAGGCGGATGGCGATAAAAAGTGCCGCTATTCTACGCGAGCCGCCGCCTGTTTCCGTCAATTTGGCCCGCCCAGGCGGCATTTGCGGCACCATCTGCGGGCGATGCGCCACAGTGGCGAACTAGCCTTCCAGCGGCGACCATTCGCCGTCATAGAGCGCTTCCAGCGGCTGGAAGTTGGTCTTGTAGGCCATCTTCTGGCTTTCCTTGATCCAGTAGCCCAGGTAGACATAGGGCATGTCCAGCTGGCGCGCCTGCTCGATTTGCCACAGGATGTTGTAGGTGCCGAAGGAAGCCGTCGGCAGGTCCGGATCGAAGAAGGTATAGACCGAGGACAGGCCGTCATTGAGCACATCGATGATGCTGACCATGCGCAGCGTACCGTCGGCCTCGCGGAACTCGACCAGGCGGGTATTGACCTTGCTCTGCAGGAGGAACTGCGCGTACTGGTCGCGGCTGTCCTGGTCCATGCCGCCGCCGGCGTGGCGGGCGCACTGGTAGCGCAGGTAGAGCTCGTAATGTTCGTGGGCGTAGGTCAGGTTGGTGACCAGCGTCTGCAGGCCGCGATTGCGGTCCCAGGCGCGGCGCTGGCTGCGGTTGCGCTGGAAGTCCGCCACGCGGATGCGCACCGGCGTGCAGGCATGGCAGCCATCGCAGTAGGGCCGATAGGTGAAGATGCCGCTGCGGCGGAAACCTGTCTTGACCAGTTCCGAATAGACATCGGCATTGATGAGGTGCGAAGGCGTGGCCACTTGCGAACGGGCCTGCTGGTCATCCAGATAACTGCACGGATAAGGCGCAGTTGCATAGAACTGCAACGTGGAGAACGGCAAGTCTTTGAGATGCGTCATGTGCCTCCTGTCCTGTCTTGCGGGAAGCCAGCGGCGCGCTTGAGGGCCGGCCGGTCCGTGGGTCAGGTTCCAATTTACACCATTTTGTCAGCTCCGGTGAACCGGGATGGCGCAGACAGCTGCGCTGGATCATGGCTCAGGGACGCCGCACCAGCGGGATACCCGCCTCCAGCAGGTCCAGCGGCGCCCACCCACGGATCTGCGGCCACTGGATGGCAGCGCGCAGATGGCGCAGGAAATCGCTACGGGCAATGGGACGTGCGCCCAGCGATGCGAGGTGGGCCGTTTCCTGCTGGCAGTCGATCATTTCCACGCCATGGCTGCGCAGGAAGAACACCAGATGCGCCAGCGCCACCTTGGAGGCATCGCTGACCCGGGCAAACATCGATTCGCCATAGAACATGCGCCCGATCGAGACCCCATAGGCCCCACCCACCAGTTCGCCGTTGAGCCAGACCTCGGCAGAGTGCGCATAGCCGGCCAGGTGCAAGCCCAGGTAGCCCTGCATGATCTCGGGCGAGATCCAGGTACCATGCTCATGCCGGCGCGGCCCGGCGCAGCCCTGCATGACTTGTTCGAAGGCGGTATCGAAGCTGACCTGCCAGAGGCCGTCGCCTTGACGGCTACGCTCGATGCGGCGCAGGGTTTTCTTGAGGCTGTCGGAGACGACGAACTGGTCGGTGCGCAGGACCATGCGCGGATCGGTGCTCCACCAGAGGATAGGCTGGCCTTCGGAGAACCAGGGGAAGATGCCATGGCGATAGGCCTCCAGCAGCCGCGCCGGCGACAGGTCGGCCCCGGCCGCCAGCAGCCCCGGCGGATCTTTCAATGCGCGCGAGACATCGGGGAAGGGAGTGTCCAGGTCCAGCCAGGCGATCATCCTCAGTCCTGCGTTCAGATCATGCGGCGGCGGATATCTTCGGTGTGCAGCGTGAAGCTGCCTTCACCGCTGCGGACCTTCTTGAGGTCCGCGAAGAAAGCGCGCAGGGTGAACTCCACCGTCGGGAAGGCGATGTCCTGCCAGGGGATCTGTTCTTCGGTATAGAGATCGACTTCCAGGCTTTCGATGCCGGCATGGTAATCCAGGTCGAGCAGGGTCGCCCGATAGAACAGGTGGACCTGATGCACATGCGGCACATTGACCAGCGAGAAAAGCTCATGGAGCTGCACGCGGGCGCCGGCTTCCTCATCGGTTTCGCGGCGGGCGGCGTCTTCGGTGGTCTCGTCGTTTTCCATGAAACCGGCCGGCAGGGTCCAGTAACCCAGGCGTGGCTCGATGGCGCGCTTGCAGAGCAGGACTTTGGTCTGGCCGTTTTCTTCCCAGATCGGAATCGATCCGACCACCATCTTGGGATTCTGATAATGGATGGCCCCGCAGTTGCCGCAGACATAGCGCAGGCGCGTGTCATCGGGAGGAATCTGCTGTGATACCGTCTGACCGCACTCGGAACAGAATTTCATAGGGGCTCGGATCTGTCTGTCTATATATAGGTATGTGATCGGCTAACCGGGCCGTTTGCAGCGTTCTTTCGTGCCCTCTCTATATAAGAGGGTAAAACAGGGCGCTGGAACCGTCCGGGAGGGTAGAAGTGTATCACTGTAAAAAGATTGCAGAAAATGTTTGCATTCCGATTTTAGCTGTCCTATAATTGTGTTCTTCAGACGCGGGGTGGAGCAGTCTGGCAGCTCGTCGGGCTCATAACCCGAAGGTCGTAGGTTCAAATCCTGCCCCCGCAACCACCGATATAGACGGCCCGGCTACTTGCTTAAGTAGTCGGGCCGTTGCCATTCTGGCCCATACCTGGTTATCTTCCCGAACCTCAAGCTGGATCGAGCCGAAGATATCGCCAAGGATCTTCCTGGCCATCAGCGGATTCTCCCGAAGCGCATCAGTCAGGTTCATCAGGATCTCGTTGAAGATGCTGGCGACATTAGGCGTGCGTGCTGCCTCACTGGCAGCTTTCAAGGCAAGTCTGCGCTGCAGCGCGCTACGATCATTCTCTAAGGCCTTCAACTTGGCCGCCAGCGCTTCCGAGGCGCCCACCATAGTGATGGCGTCGATCACCCGACCGATCTCGGCAGTCAGCTGGGTGATGCGTTTGGTGGCTTGGGCGACATCCTCGGTCGAGCCAGTGTTTTCTATAAGCATCTCGTCAAAAGCCCTTTCGAACTCGGCGGCAGCCATCGGCGACAGCAGCTCTGCGCGGATGATCGAAATCAGGCGCTTCTCAACCAGGTCTCTTGGAATCGAGAAGCCTTTGCATACGGCCGGGCCTCTGTCCTTCGCGGCCGCGCAACCGTAACGATCCGCGTTGATCGCCACCACGGCGCCGCCGCAGTGCGGGCAAAGCATCATTCCCCCAAAGAGGGTCGTCGCCGGTCGAACCTGGCGCTTGCGCCCATGCTCGTCCCGTCCGGCATCAATGCGTTCGCGCACGCGGCGCCAGAGTTCGTCATCAATGATGCGCAGCTCTGGTAGGCTGGCCATCTGCCATTCCTCCCGGGGGCGCTCTGTTCTTTGACGGCGGCCGGTATCCGGGTCTTTAATCCATTGAGATCTGTTCCAGACGTACTGCCCCACATACATCGAGTTATTCAAGATGCCCGAGCCCTTCACCGGGCTGCCATAGATCGCGGACACGGCCCACGTGCTATCGCGCGGCGATGGTACGCCTTGGTTATTCAGTTCATGGGCGATCCGCTGCACGCTGTTTCCTGCGGCATATTGCTCGAAAATCCAAACGACCCAGCGTGCCTGGCTTTCATTGATCCTGTACGTGCTCCCGCCATCCGACTTCACGATGTCATACCCGTACGACTTCCCGCCCGCGATGTATCCCCGCTCCACTTGGCCGGCCTGGCCGCGATGCGTCTTGCTGCGTAGGTCGTCCAAGTAGAGATCGTTGATCAGCCCTCGGACGCCACGCATTATCTTGCGACCGCTGTGCCGCGAGTCGTAGCCATCTGAAACGCCAATGATCCGGATGCCACGATGCTCCAGGCGACGGACAATCTGCTCTTGCTCGACCTGGTCGCGCGCAAGGCGGTCCAGGCCTTCCACCAGTAGCAGATCAAAGCGGCCGGCGAGCGCGTCAGCCAGCATCGCGTTGCCGGCAGGACGGGTACCTACAGCGGTCGAGCCAGAGATGGCAGCATCGCAGCGCTCGAATTCGACCGTTGCGCCCTCCCGGTCAGCCCGGGCGCGGCACACACGTAACTGATCGTCGAGGGAGGTCTCGCTCTGTTTGTCGCTGCTATACCGTGCGTAGATCGTTGCCTTCATTACCATTGTGTGTCGTTGATGTTGCTGTGTTGGGCTGGTTGCCGGCCAGCCAGCTTTTCACGGCTTGGGCGGCAAGCAAGCGGATCAAGGGCCGCATGCTTGATGTGTTTTGAAGCATATCAGCTGCCACAAAGGGCGAGTCGGGTCGCCTTCCTTGTCCGCCTTTTCTCATGATGAGGTCTCCTGGGGGCCCTTCACTGCCATTGGCACCATGCGGCCAGCCTTCAAATTCATAAATGCACCGTGCCAGTTCACCTGGCCATGACGAAACATTTCCCAGAGAAGCTGGAGCGCTGGCGTCACCACGGATTGGTTGACGAACAGCTCTTGCTTTTCCAATGCTTCGGCCAGGCCGCAACTCGGGGTGTCGTCTTCCGGGATCGCGACATTGATCAGCTCTGGAAGAATGTCATATGGATAGGGCAGGCGAACGTGCCCTGCAGGAGTGCGCTCGCCAGCGGTGATATGTGTTCTCGGCTGGCCGAGAATGACCTGGCCATCAGATGCTCGGTTGCCGAGGTCCATCACATAGTGAGGCTCTCGACTCCAGCTGTTGATCTGCTGATCAATCTCATGGCGCGCCGCTATGCTGTCTACGCATACGATCACCATGGCGGCATTCCCATGTCCAGAATAGCGATCAGGATAGGCCTTCCAGTTCAATCCGAAAAAAGCGTTGATGCGATGTGTCAGCACGATGGCCTTGGATTGTCCGACGTCGGCGCGCGTGAAAAGCTGGCGTGCCAGGTTGGCTTCGCTCACCGTGTCAGGGTCCCAACTGCGGACCATCAAGCCGGGATGCCCAAGCGCCTGCAGTGCATGGTCCAGCCTGGCCAGGCCAGTGAGCATCTGCGAGCCGTTTCCCCCGCAGCCGATCAGATCAATCTCTACCACCTTCTCCAACAGATGGGGATGAGTGAAATGCGGCATCTCACCCTCCAAACAGCTTTTCCGCTGGCACGGTGATAGGAGCATAGAGTCCCAGCATGCACAGGCGGAAGGATACGGTAGGGGAGTCGCTATCCAGGTTGCCGATGACCCCTGCAAACTTTACGCTGCCGGCGTCGTCCAGATTGTCCTGGTCACTGAAGAATGCAGGCATCGTGCCGTGGCTATGGATATCGATCGCCAATGACTGGTGGGCCGGCAATGTGTCGGTGCGATAGCGGACCGAGCCAGGGGTGGCATCCTCGATTTGCAGTTGGACAGGCACCAGCTGACCAACATCGCTATCCCATGCGATGTGGCAGATATCCTCGTTGGGGAGTCTGCTCATGGCTTGTTTGGCGAAGGAGCGCATCAAATCAATGGCGCAACTGAGGCGACCGAAGGATAGCTGGTTGCGGGGAGCGATCTCGCCGAACGGCATGGCCACGGTCCGTTGCTCGCTCAGGCGGACGATTGAGTGGAGCCAGGGGCGGCGGACCTCCAGATAGAGGCCGTCGCGCGCCAGCAGGAAACGGTGCTTGTTCTCTTCGATGGGAACGAACATGCCGTGTTGGGGTACCACCGCCACCGGTGCTGCCAAGAAGCTGGCTTGATCGAGCGAGGCAGCTGGATCATCGCCGGCAGCGGCGATGGGGTAGAGCGAATGGAGAGAGCTGGCCGCCCGGCGCAGAACTGCAATCTCCTCGCTTGCAGTGTTGATCGTCTTCTGCAGGTTGTCAAAGGCAATGGCGTTCATTTGATCAGTTCCTTAATTTTTTGAGAAAGATTGGTTTTGCACGGGACCAGCCATTTTGCCCAGTCCCATGGTGTGGCCGGGTTGTCCAGCAAGTGTTTCCACATCGGGATGGCGCCACCCTGGCAGCTGACCAGGTCGGGATCATTCGGATGGGTGAATCGGCTGCCATAGAAGGCGCGCTCGTAGTCCTTGATTGCCTCGGCGTCCATTGACTTCGGCATGGCCACGTTTCCGGTGCAGACCTCACCGGTCTTCCAGACGTTGAAATAGGGCGCTTTGTACAGCAGGGTTTCCGGTTGCGGACGTTCCTCACCTACTGTCGAGAACGCGTACAGACGGCCGGAACTCACAATAAAGATCACGCCCGGTTGTCTGATGGTTGCGCTCGCCTCTCCGATCACGTCATCTTGCGTTTTGAACCAAAGGTGACGCTGCTGAGGAGGGCACCACCACGCGATCAAGCGAGGTGCCATATACAGCAGGTGCTCGGGGATGAAGCCTGAAAACGCGGCGGCCGCAGAGATCTTCTCGCCCAGTTGCGCAAGTACCTTTTTGCTGGGTGCGCTGCCCGGACCGAGCAATGGAACGTCCGGTGCGTCTTCGGCATAGATCACCTGGTGATTGCTGGCGTATACCGACCGACCGTCGCCTGATGAGTACAGCAGGAAGGCACCAATCAGATCCATTTCCTTTGACTCCTCGGCCTCGACGATACCGAAGCTGGCCGCCTGGCTGCGCAGTTGAACTCTGCTCATGTGCGCGCCCCTATCAGGAGGATCAGTTCTTCTACCCGACGCGCCAGACCCAGCATTTCCTCCATGGCGGCGAGACGCTTCTTCACGGAACGTACATCGAGTGACAGTTCGCTGGCTGTGACCATTTCTGTCGATTCCCCTTGCATGAACATGCTGAAGGCATCGTCGATAACGCGTGTCGTGGCATCGTCATCGCTCCAGGCCAGTGCCATCGTGGCGCTGATGGGGTCGACCAAGGCATCAATACGGCAAGCGCCGATGTCAGCGCGCCGAACGAATTCAGGGCGCTGGCCCCATGCGCTAATACTGTCGCAGGCCGCAATAACTTCCCGAGTCAGCGAAGTCTCTGCGGCATGCAACGCCTGCTTCCGCGAACACACTCGCTTGGGCGTGACCAGCCAATCGGGAATATTCCTGAAGAAGTCGGCCCTCCTGAATACCTCGTAATCTGCAAGAAACTGCTCCACCGATGAGGCGCCACTCTCTTCATACTCGAACGAGATATTGGCGAATGCAACTTCATCAGCCTCACCTTGCCAGTAGTGATACTGGGCCAGCCCGAAGACGGTGTTGGGGCTGAGCGTATACGGGAGGTAGGCCAGCGCATCGTAGAGGAGGGCAAGCACCGTTTGACCGAGCCCGTGCCGCTCCTCCTCCAAGTGGCTGATCGCACGCTCCATCGTCAGCAGGGGGAATCGATCTTCGATGTCCAGGCAGAACGCGGCGTCGGCCGTGCTGCCGTAATGCCCGATGTCCCGAGTTGTCTGAATGGACGGCTGTAGTCGGAAGAGGTTAAGGCCGTGCGCATGTTCATTCCACCAGCGAGAGAGGGCCACCTTGCAGAGTTCGGTCTCATCTCGCGCCGTCTGGAGGTCCGCCTCGTCGACCAGATCAGTCTGCAAGAGGCAAATAGCGAGATCGCGCGCAATCGGTCGTTCACCCGCACCGGCCGGCCAGATGGCGGTCGGGATTGCCGTGCTGAGTCGCGGCAAGATCCAAGGGGTAGTCCGAGCATCCAATTTCATGGCAGCACCGACATGGAGTGGCTGGAGGGGGTGAATGCGTCGCCGCGTAGCGGTGCCCGGAGTACCTCCTGCAGCGCCAGCGCGATAAGGGTATTCGGTCGGGCAGAGGTGACCACAGAATTAGAAGTGGCACCGGCCAGCGTGCCTTTTTCTTGCAGGAGGCGCAGGGCTTTATGCTTGTCGAGCCCCTTTGTGCCGACTGCGCGCCGGAATGTGTAGATCTGGCGATTGCCCGTCATTTCAGGCCCTTCGATGTCTGCATTGAGCAACTCGGGATAGTGGTTCGCGTAGAACTCACGCACCTGGGTGAGCGAAAAGGATGAGCTCGGATCAGCCAGCTTGACGCTGCCGTACTTGAATTCGCGGATCAGTTCTTCGGTTTGCATGGTGATGGCTTTCAGAATTCAATGTCGGAGAAAGCCCCGCCGGACTGCGCAGCGGGAGTTGGGGTAGAAGCGGCTTTGCCAGCCTCGCTGTCGGACACTGGAGGCGGTTGATTGCTGGCAGGCGTGGTCTGCCAGTCCTTATCGAGCGCAGCTGCTG
Source organism: Herbaspirillum camelliae (assembly GCF_001929405.1). Taxonomy (NCBI): domain Bacteria; kingdom Pseudomonadati; phylum Pseudomonadota; class Betaproteobacteria; order Burkholderiales; family Oxalobacteraceae; genus Herbaspirillum; species Herbaspirillum camelliae. The sequence continues at coordinate 5,246,035 of NZ_KV880769.1, read as the reverse complement.
GAATGGTCTCGCTGGCACCTTTGGAGGTGGTCGCCGGCCCTGGGGAGGATGCTGCAGCGTCCTCGGTCTCGATCGCGGGGGCCGAGGTCTGGCTAGCCTGCTCTTGGGGTTTCGCCGCGCCATCAGCGCTTTGAGGTTCTCCGGTGTGATCGGGCTTGGCCGCCGACGAAGGCTCGGGGCTCTTGTTTTGCTGTCTTCCAGTCTTGGGCGCGCCTTTCCCCGGCTTGCTTTCCTTGCCGCCAGCTTTGCTGCCGGTGCTGGTCGCCGCGCTGTCTTCCGCGTCCTCTTGTTCTGCGGCGGCGGCAACTTGGTCTAGGAGGGAGCGGCGGGGTGCGCTCCACATCTGCATGGCTTGGGCGAAGTCGCGGTCAAGTTCGTCCGCGCTGGCCAGGAGCGAAAGCGGCCGCAGTGCCGGCGTGGTGTTCGGATCCTTGCTGACTGGAGTAATGTTGACGCGCATGAGGTCGCCCTCGGGCGCGATGGAAATGAGGAGCGTCGATTTACTGGCGAGCTCCTGCAGGGCTTTGAACATATCAATCCTTTCGGTTTATGCGCGCCAGGTTTAGGCGGCGCGGTAGATGTAGCGGTGGCGCGTGCCGCGACGGTAGATGCGGTGCTCGTCGGCCATTTGTTCGAGCACAGGAGAAACCTTGGAAATTTGCATGCGGAGCGCATGCGCGACGGAGGCGCAGTCCATTTCGCCGCCGGCGCCGAGCAGGGCGGCGATGCGCCCCTGCAGCACTACGTCGCCAAACATCGGCGTTTCAGAGTTGGGAGCATGATGCGCGGCGCGAACGGGAATCGCAGCATGGCGCCGCTGGTGCATGCGGCAGTCTTCCTCACTGGGGCTGCTGATCTGGTGCCCGATCACTGTCCCCTCGTGGAGGATGTAGTAGTTCGTGTAGAGAGTGCCACGTAGCGGGACGCGGCGGATCACGAACTCGCCAATGGCGAACGGGCGGAAGTCGCGCGGTGATGTCGGGTCGTAGCGCTCAATGTCGCTATATACGCTCAGGCTTGAGGCGGTGGTGGGCAAGTCGAAAAAGTATTCAGTCATGGTCATTGGCTTGTGCCAGCTTTCTATCGTTGGCGCGCAGCTGCTGTAGGCGTGCTTCTTCTCGCCAGTTTTTGCGCGCGACTAGCCTGATCAGTGCCGCGAAGGGCGGCAGCTGCATGGCTTCTTCAAATGGTTGGGGTATGCGGCATTCGCGGTGCGCGCGGCGGAGCTGTTCGTCCGGCCAGTCGGGCGCTCCGGACATGCTTAGTCCTTGGCGCAGGCGCGCTGCCTTGCGAGGGCGTGCCTATCGTCGTCAGGCCATGCCGCCGCGCAGAGTGCGTCAAGTTGCTCCTGAATGGGCGGCGTCAGCACAATTGCAGGTTCGTCGTCCGTAGCGGCTGGCGGCCTACCATCGGCGCCAGCAATCGCATAGGCAGCGAGCAGAGCGGCGGCTGCAGCCGCGCCAGCGAGAAGATGCTTGATGCCCGCGAGCACAGTTTTAATGATGGTCATCATGCTGGCCTCGCTTCAATTTTCTTGTAGGGCCAGAAGTCCAGGATGTGCTGTTCGATAGCGCCAGCGGCGCTGTCGGCGATGGTATGCATCCGAATCGGAGTGCCGACGAAGGGAGTGACAATAAGTAGGAATGCCATCATGCTGCTCCTCCATCTGCCTGCTCGGCAGGTGAAACTTGGGCTATGACCTGACGTTCGAAGTTGATGTCTCTGCCTTGGAAGTGGTAGAGGGCAGGGGGCGTGCATGCCAGGAAACGTCGGATGATCTCGCGACCGATCGTCTCTGTGGTCTCGCAGGCTTCCTTGTCACCAAAGGGCTTGCTCTGCGCCTGCGCGGCATGCCAAAGAGCGGCGAGAAACTCATCGGTGTAGTTGTGGAGGTTTTCCCGGTCGAACTCAAGCGTAATGGTCATCATGCCTGGCCTCGCGAGGTCAGCTTTGCCTTGATATCGGCGTAGGAGATCGCACCCGTCACGCGGCAATTCGTGAGGGCAATGGCATTGCTCGGGATGCGCTGGCCGGGGCGCCAGTCCTCAATGATCCGGTCCTTCTTGAAGTAGGTCAGTAGTTCTTTGGCGCGCCGGGCCTTGCCGCAGCCTTGTGGACCATAGATAACGATCGCGCCTGCGGGTGCGCTGGCCTTCGCATCGAAGCGCTGCTCCTCTAGGATGTGGCGGGCTTCGTTGCGGCCGCGATTTGCTAAGAAGTTGAAGTGTTGGAATGCCTTGCTGGTCATGGTGGCCTCTCCGTTTATTAGCGTTGCTGATGAACGGATTATTAGCTGCGCTCTTTTATATGTCAAGAGCATTGCTAATAAAGTGGCCGAAAAAAACACCGCTGTACGCGGTGTTGATGTTGCAAGAGAGATACCTTAGACCGGCTCTATAGGACAGAGCTCTGTCTAAAGACCACTCGACCAATGATTATGCAGAGGGTGCCTCGGCAGATTTTTCGAGGATATCGGCTCTGATCGGGATTATCCGAGACCATCCACCATTCCCCGTTATCGCGAACAAGCCGCTTAATCACCGCCTCGCCCTCGTAGTTGAAGGAAAAAATTTTGTTGTCTGCCGGTTTTGTGTCTGCCAGGTTTGTGACTGCGATGTCGCCCTCGAAGAGGGTTCTTTCCATGCTGGCCCCTTTTACTTTTGTGGCCACAAGGAAGCGCGGGTCCAGGCCCTCGGCCCGTATAACCTCCGCTGGCATAAAGATGGGCGGCCCGTCTTCCGTGCATTCCTCCACCGGTACGCCGTTCACTCCAGCTCGCAAATTGAGCTTGAGAGTGCGGACACGCACCAGGCGGCTGTCTGCTTCAGCTTCATCAGCACTCAGCACTTTCCCGAGTTTGGGTGTTTCTTCGTTCTGATCCATTTGCACCACTCCTTCGAGGGCAGCGGTAAGGCGCGGACTGATCTTTTTCGGATCTGCCCCGATCACCTTGCAGAGTGCAAGTAAGGCGGTCAGGTTCAGCGGAATGATTCCCCGCATGTATTGGCTCACCACGCCTTGGGTTCCAAGTCCCGATTCTGCCGCAAACCATGTTTGTGTCGCCCCTGGGTGGGTCGTCTTATACAAGGTCCAGGCCGTGCGCAAGCGTCCGGCTTCTAGGGTTTCTTCGGGTGTGAGGGATCTGCGTTGTGTCATACCTAGATTTTATTAGTAAGCCTAATCGTCAGCGAATCGGCTTGAAAAGCAGTGCTTATAATGTAAAATAAGAGCTGTGCTTATAAATGGTGCTGAAAATGAGACTGGATTCTTACCTCAAGGAAAACAAGCTATCGCAGCGCGAGTTTGGGCAGCGGCTTGTCCCGGCCGTAACTCAGGGGCTTATGAGCCAATGGATAAAGGGGAAAACCCGCATCACGTTGGACTACGCTCTTCAAATCAACGATCTGAGTTCGGGAAGAGTGACTCCGCGTGACTGTGCCCTTATGTACGGCGCCGCTGAGGTCGCTCAGTCGCCAAAGACTTCAGAGCATCTCGCGTCAGGATCTGACGTTCTGCGTCCACGCTTGGGCGGCCCGTTGGTATCTGAAGGCTCTGCAGTGTCGTCGCAATGAGTGGTGCAAGAGTCTCGTCATGGCTCGCGAATGCCACCGCAAGTGCAGCAATCACCTCGCTCATTGCCGCCCGCTGTGTGTTAATCACGTCAGCAAAGTGGCGCGACCGCTTCAGTAATTTCTCGAACAGCTTCTGCGCTTCATCGTGCTGGGCTTCTTCTTTCGATTGCATTTTTGTTCCCCGCGTCATTGGTATGGCCCGCAGGTTAACAGCGGTCCTATTCCGTGGCGACGGTAAAAAAAGGAGATGTTTACCGTGACCCATCGTCATCTTGAAATGAATCAGCACGATGCCCTTTACCGGATGGCGCGCGCCTATCCCGGTGGCATCGAGGCGCTGGCGGCCCGTATGGGTAAGTCGCCTAACACTCTTCGCAACAAGCTGCGTCCTGAAATCGTTACCCATGCAATGAGTTTCGAGGAGGTCAGCGAGGTTCTTGAGCTCTGCGAAGGGGCCAAGGTCAAAGATGCGCTCCAGCCGTTGCAGGCCTTTAACGCCCGCCACGGCATGGCGGCATTCCGCATGCCGGAGGTCAATGACCAGGATGATGAGCAATTGCTCGATACCGTCTATCGCGTCATGAAGGAGATCGGCCAGGTGGCCGAGACCGTCTCCGTTGCGCTGGAAGATGGGCGCATCACGGCGCAGGAACTGGATCTCATCGAGAAGAAGTTCGCCCAAGGCATCTCTGCCTTGGGTGAGTGGCGCGAGCGTGTGCGCCAGCGCGCGGAGCGTGATGGTGCGGTGCATCCGCAGAAGAAAGCGGCAAAGGGGCGCTGATGGTCAGCGATACCAGTTCGCTGGATTGGCAGCTGGACTGCCTGGCGCGACACATCCTCGACATGCCCACCAAAGCTGCTCGTATCGAGTTCCTGGAGCGCATGCGTGCGAATAGGGCAAAGGGGGCAGGGCCGGATGCAGCAGCCGATGCGGATAGGTTCGTGGACGATCTGCGCCGGCGGATTTTGAGACAACACGAGCTGCGTAAGGCAGCGCGCAACAATTAGGAGGAACTGTGATTCTAATGCAAAACGTTGAGGATGCTTTTACCCAATGCGAGACTGTCGCTGCTAGAGCTTTCCTGATTTTTAGCGAAGCGCGGCACCCAGCGACACAAAAATGCGCGTCATCGTCTCATCAGCAACTGGATTCAAGCCACCTGTCTCCTGATGGGTCGCACGGTATTCCTCCAGATCAGAAATAAGTTGCAAAGGGTCGATGCCTTGGCGGGAAAGGCAGCAGATCAACGCATTGAAAACTTGCGTGGTGCTCTCTGCAACAGCCCTTGCATCCTGGTCTTTGAGCATTTGGAAGGTGGCCATGCGGTTCTCCTTTTGTTGTGGTTGAGACCCACATTATCCTTCATTACCTCAGGGGTGAGAGTTTGACAACGTTAGATCAAGCGGTGCAGCAGATGCGCGCCGCAGGCCTTCCCGCCCTGCCGGATGGCCATCCACGCACGGACGGTCGAATCTGGCGGTTCGGTCCAGGGAAGAAGAGTTGGTATGTTCTGCACGAAGTCCGGCGAGCGAACGGCAGTTGGTCGGTGCATGGAGCCTACGGCACCTGGCAGGGCACCAACAATTATTCGACCAAAATCGAGGCTGATTGGACCGGTGTGTCGGATGCTGAGCGAGCGGATTTGGAACGCCGCCAGCGCGAGAAGGATGCGCGGGAGCGTGACAAGCAGCAGGAGCGGGCAAAAAACGCTGCTAACCGTGCGCGGCAGCAGTGGGCAGAAGCCTCGGCCGCTGGCGAGTCGCTCTATGCGCTACGCAAGCAAATCACCACGCCGGGCCTAAAATTCATGGATGACGGTACGCTGCTGGTGCCGATGCTGAAGCACACAGCTGATGGGCTGGAGCTGGTCGGCCTGCAGAAGATCGCTGAAGATGGTTCCAAGGCCTTCAATAAAGGCATGGCCAAGGCCGGCGCATTCTGCCCGATTGGTAAGGCTGGCCCTGACGAGAAAATTTTGTTCTCTGCCGAAGGCTACGCAACGGCGCGCACTATCCGCATGGCGCTCCAGGACACTGTGGCCGGTTTTGTGACGTTCGACGCCGGGAATATCCTGCAGGTCTTGCTGGGCGTGCGTGCTCGCTACCCTGATGCTCATGTCCTCATTTGCGCGGATGATGACCATGCATTCGAGCCGCGCGTAGCCCGCGACCTGGCCCAGCAGTATGGCATCGAGGGCGTGGCCATCGACGGCCAGCAGCGTAGGCATCCGGGTAAGGATGGCGAATACTCCGTCACGGCCAGTTGGTGCGAGGGCATCGCTAGCCTCAGATTTATCGAGGTGCGCATCGTCGGCGAGGGATTCAGCCGAACCCTGCGATATGAGAACACCGGCCTGGTGAAAGCGCATGAAGCCGCGCAGGCGATCGGGAATGCCTCGGTGGTGGTGCCGGAGTTTGCGGAGCGAGGTGGGGACAAGTGGACCGATTGGAACGACCTGCATTGTGTCGAAGGCCTGGATGTCTGCGCGCAGCAGCTTTCTTCCGCGGTCTTGAAGGCCCTCACGCCGCCTATGGTCAAGGCCGCCCAGGCGGAGAAGGATCTTGCCGGCGAGATTGGAGCGCCGTCGGCGAATCCCGCTGGCGCTGAGAAGATTGTTCGCGCGGAGACGGCGCCTATGGAGGCGGAGCGCGAAAATTCCGAGTTGACGTGGGAGGCGCGGCTTGTTCGGAACGACAAAGGCCAGATTCTGCCGGTCCTGAGCAATGTGGTGGATGTGCTGCTCAATTCACCTGAGTGGGAAGGTGTGATTGTGTATGACGAATTCAGTGGCCAGGTTGTCAAAGCCAAGGTGCCGCCGTTTCCGCGCGGTGAGATCGGGGAGTGGACCGATAAGGACGATCTGCGCGCGACCCTTTGGATCCAGCGGAAGTATTCATTCCATCCTCGCGAGGATGTGGTGATGAAGGGTGTGCTGCTGGCCGCCGATGCACAGTCGCGGCATGTGGTGCGCGATTATCTTGATCCGCTTGTGTGGGACGGTACGGACCGCCTCTCCATGTGGATGATCGATTTCCTGGGCGCCGAGGATATGGAGTATGTGCGACGTGTATCGCGCAAGTTCATGATCGGGGCTGTGGCTCGAATTTATAGGCCGGGCTGCAAGATGGACAACGTACTGATCCTCGAGGGAACCCAGGGCCTCAAGAAATCTACCGCGCTCAAGACGTTAGCTGGCGAGTGGTTCACAGATGCGCCCCTTCGATTCGAGAATAAGGACACCTATTCGATCATGCGCGGGAAGTGGTTCATTGAGCTGGCCGAGCTGGACTCCTTCAACAAGGCTGACTCTGAGGCCGCGAAGCAGTTCTTTGGCCAATATGTTGACCGGTACCGAGATTTTTACGGCAAGCGAGCCAGCGACGTGCCGCGCCAGCAGGTTTTCGCGGGCAGTACCAACAAATACGTCTACCTGAAGGACGAAACCGGCAATCGTCGTTACTGGCCGGTTCGGGCTATAGAGATCAATCTTGATGGGCTTGCTGCTGCCAGGGATCAACTATGGGCAGAAGCCGTGGTAGCATTCCGGGCCGGTGAGCCGTATTGGGAAACACCCGATGATGTGCCGTTGTTCCGTGAGCAGCAAGAAGCGCGCTTCGTCAGCGATGCGTACACCGAGGTGATTGCTGGTGGCCTGATCGGAAAGAAGCAAACCAGCGTCACCGACGTACTGCAGAATATCCTCAAGCTGGATACCTCGAAGTGGACCATGCCCGAGCAACAGCGGGTCGGCCGCAGTTTGGGGCAGCTGGGGTGGGTGCGGAAAAAGGGCCCAGTCAAAGCAGGCCACCGAGAATGGATCTATGTGCGAGGTGAGCCTGAGGGAGCCTCCGAAGCTGATGCACATGAGGAGGCTGACGATGCTCCTATCTGATTCCATTATGCAATCTTTTCGCGCTCTGTCCCAGTCTCCCGGTTCACTGGGACAAACCTGGGACAGGCCCGTAAATGCTGGGCTGTCCCAGTCTTTTGATTCACTGGGACAAACCTGGGACAGGCCCATAAATGCTGGGCTGTCCCAGTCTTTTGATTCACTGGGACAAACCTGGGACAGGCCCATAAATGCTTGGCTGTCCCAGTCTTTTGATTCACTGGGACAAACCTGGGACAGGCCCGTAAATGCTGGGCTGTCCCAGTCTTTCGATTCACTGGGACAAACCTGGGACAGTGTGCCCAAATCTGTCCCAGTGTCCCAGTCGGGGGCGATGACTGGGACAGCGGAAACCCGCATGCCGCTGCGGGTTGTCCCAGCTGTCCCAGTTGTCCCAGTGGTCTGCCTCGTGTGTGTGTGCGTGCGCACATGTGCGAGGGCGCGTGCCCGCGCGTATACGCGTGCGCGCGTCCCTTGCTTTTTCACTGGGACAACTGGGACAACTGGGACAGTAAGCAAGATGGGAGGTCGTCATGGCTGATGATCTCCGCAATTTCCATCAACCAGTGGAAAACCTGGCCGACGACTTAGACGGTAGTGATCCGGAGCTTTTCTCCCGGCTGCAAAACTGGCGAGAGTATCTTCGGGCCAGTGGCCGATCTGCTGGCGGCGATGGACCGGGATGGGTTGGCCACTACATCGCGCTTAGGAATACCGACCAGAATATCGGCGCCACGTCTCTTGCTCGTCTCGCTGGCCGGCGTGCAGACACGAAGGACGGTTGGCTGGTTGAGCGTGCAGTGGCTTCGTTGGGCAGTGAGCACGAGCGTGAGCTATTGCGGGCTTGGTATGTGTGGCGCTTGCCGCCATCTGTTATCCGCCGCCGCGCCCGTGTTCGAGGGCCCCATCTTCGTGAGGTCAGGTTGCGAGCTGAAAAAAATTTACAGCTGGCTCTTGTCAAACTGGAGGCGCGGGACTAAAGTTACATCCAACAAATTTACGTCGCCGCCGTTTTGCGTGCCTTGAAGTGTCTGCCATATGGCAGGCATTTTGGCGACCACGTTAAGAAAAGCCCCGCCCAGTAATGGTTCGGGGCTTTTTGCTTTGGACTTCACAGAAGGGAGGCTAGGGGCTATCGGCCACCGCTACCTTCTCAACGATGCTGGAGATCGAATGCTTCGCTTTGATGTCCGGACCGATATTGGCAAGGCCGCCGCGCAGATGACCAAGCTGGCCTCGGGCGTGCGCGACAAGGCCACTACCCGTGCGATCAATAAGGTCGCGGCTCAGGGTAAGACTGTTGCAGCTCGGGAGATCAAGGATCAATACCAGATCAGTTCCCGTGTGATCAGCAAGAGCATCTCGATCCGCCGTGCTGGTCGGGGATCGCTGCAGGCGGTCGTCACAGCAGAAGGTAAGCCGCTGCCGATGATCGCCTTCAATGCCCGCCAGTCCAAGGCCGGTGTCACGGTCAGGATCAAAGGAAAGACCATCACCGTCCCTCATGCCTTTATCCGGTCAATGCGATCCGGCCACCGTGGTGTGTTCGCCCGTGGGGGTTACAAGGGTTCGTTCCAGCAGACCGGGCAGGCGTTCGGTCGGTTCAAGTTCGGTCGTGGTCGCCTGCCCATCGGCGAGCTCTTCACGGTCAGCGTGCCCAAGGGCTTCAGCAACAAGACCGTCCAGGACAAGGTGATGGCCAGGGTGCAGGAGCAGTTCCCCAAGGTCTTGGCGCAGGAGATCAACTACCTGTTGCTCAAGAAATAAACGGCCGGGTCCTCCCTGCGACCCGCGCGTACGGGCGTATGCATCGCGATTTTTCTCTACTTTTGGCCCGGCTAAGGGGGTCATATTTTCCATGCCTACACAGCAACAAATTGCCGACCATCTGGATCTGGATCAGTCGGCCGTAAGCCGCATGCTCGAAAAACTGGGCGTGGCCTGGCAGACGGCCAACATGGATGAGATCCGCAAGGCGTACATCCGCCAGCTGCGCGCCCAGGCCTCCGGCCACAAGTCCGAAGACGGCCTCGACCTAGTGCGCGAGCGCGTGCTGACCGAGCGGGTGGACCGCGAACTGAAGCAGCTGCAGGTCGCCGAGAAGCGCGGCCAGCTGATCAATGTCGAGCAGTTGGAGGGGCAGTTGATGAACATGGTCGGGGCATTCCGCTCCGAGCTGCTGGCGCGCGACGACAAGCTGGCGTCCGAGCTGTCCACCTTGTATGAAGTGAATGTCGATGTCTCTCTCCTCAATGAACACACGTATGCTGCCCTCGGCCAGCTCGCCCGATACGATCCAGGCGGTGGAAGCTTTGCTGCGCCGCCTGGTGGCGACGCTGGTGCCGCCGGAGAAGCTGACGACGACCGAGTGGGCGCGGCGCCATCGGGGCCTGTCGGCTAAGGCGTCGGCCAAGCCCGGCCGGTACAACCCGGACATCACGCCGTGGGTGCATGGCATTCATGAGGCGCTGGACGATCCGACCGTCTTCAAGGTGGTCGCACAGAAGTCGTCGCAGATTGCCTGGACGGATGGGGTGCTCAACAACTACCTGGGCAAGCGGATCGATATCGACCCGTGCCCGATCATCGTTATGTTCTCGAAGGACAAGGCGGTGAAGGAATACAACGACGAAAAGTTCGTGCCCATGGTCGAGGCCACGCCTCGGCTGATGGACAAGATCCCGGTCTCGAAGAAGCGGGATAAGGAAAATCGGGTGGACTTCAAGCAGTTCCCCGGTGGCTTCCTGAAGTTCGTCGGGTCGAACTCGCCCGCCTCGGTGAAGTCGACGCCCGCACCCGTGGTTGCGGTGGAAGAGCCAGACGACTGTAACGACAACGTGAAGGAGCAGGGCGATACGATCTCTTCCCTGGAGGAGCGGACCAAGACCTTCGCGCGCCGCAAGATCATTTTCGGCGGCACGCCAACGATTGCTGGCGTCAGCAAGATCGAGCAGGCATACCTGCTGTCGGACCAGCGCAAGTTTTTCATCCCCTGCCACGAGTGTGGCGAGGCCCATGTCCTGGATTGGGAAAACGTCGTCTGGCTGGACAACCCCGAGGTCCACCATGAGGTCTTCGGCCATGCCGTCCCATCGTCGGCCCGGTACCGCTGCCCGCATTGTGGTGCCTTGTGGACCGATGCCGAGAAAAACCGCAACGTGCGCAAGGGCACGTGGCGGGCCACGGCCACCTTCCACGGCGTGGCCGGCTTCTGGCTGAACGAGGTGTATTCCCCGTTCCCAGGATCGACCATGCCGCACCTGGTGGAGAAGTACCTGTCGGCCAAGCACGCACTGGCGCAGGGCGACGACACGAAGATGCGTGTCTTCCGCAACAACACCGAGGGCAAGTCGTATGAGTACGCCAGCGAACTGCCAGATCTGGATGCGCTGAAGGACCGGGCCGAAGACTACGAGGAGCTGGTTGTCCCATGGGGCGGCCTGGTGGTGACCGCTGGTTGCGACGTGCAGCACGACCGGATCGCGGTGGTGATCCGAGTATGGGGGCGCGGGGAAGAAAGCTGGCTGCTCTACTGGGGCGAGATCCACGGCAAGACCTTGATCGCCAATGAGGGGGCGTGGGTTGACCTCGATCAGTTGCTTTCCAAGCCGATCCCACATGAAGGCGGTAGCCAGTTATCGATCCGTGCAGTGTCTATCGACTCCTCGGACGGCCAGACCTCGGACGCGGTGTATGCGTTCGTGCGGGATCGGTTGAGCCGTGGCTATCTGGCGGTGAAGGGGGCCTCATCCGATGACGGGCGCGAGATCTTCGCGCCGCCGCGCCCGTCCATCGATACGAACCGCCAGAACAAGGCGGCCAAGTTCGGTGTGAAGCCGTTCATGGTCGGCACTGAGCGAGCGAAGGATCTGCTGCTGGGCCAGGATTCTGGCGCCGGGCGGATTCGGTTGCAGGGCAAGGGGCCGGGGCGTATGCACTGGTACAAGGCCGTTCGCCCGGACTATTACGAGCAGATCACCAGCGAGGTCAAGGCGCCTCACCGGACGCTGCGTAATAAGAAGGTGTGGCAGAAGAAGTCGGGCGTGCGCAACGAGGCGCTGGATTGCGAGGTGTACGCCCTGCACGCCGCCAGGTCGCTCAAGATTCATCTGTACAAGGAATCGCATTGGGCGATGTTGGAGGATGCCGTCCGGCAGAAGGACATCTTCGAAGGCGCGGCTGCAGCGCCGGCGGCGCAGCCCGCTGCCGCGTCGGACCAGGTGAAGCCGCAGGCGAGCAAGAAGCCTCGGTCATTTAATCTTCCCCGCCCTGGTGGTGGGTTCAAAGCATCGAGCTGGTAATCATGAATATTCCAACCGAACTCACGGCCGGCGACTCCCTCCATTGGACGGAGCCGCCGTTGACCGTGCGCGGCGCCGACTACAGCAGCGCCGCCTGGACGCTGCAGTTTGCGCTGCGCGGGCCGACCAAGCTGGATCTGCCAGGCACGGCAGACGGATCAGGTGGCTGGACATTCGCGCTTACATCTGCTGCCAGCCAGGACCTGCAGGCCGGGCCGTACTGGTGGCAGGCCGTGCTGACAAAAGATACGGAGCGAGTGACGGTCGGCAGCGGCCAACTGCAGGTGCTGGCCAACCTGGCCGCGATCACGGCGGAAGGCTTTGACGGGCGCAGCCTGGCGCAGCGCGCACTGGCCGATGCTGAGAAGGCGCTTGCGGACCTGACGGCCAGCGGCCAGAAGACGAAGAAGTATGCAATCGGGCCACGTAACGCTGAGTATTTCACTGCCGCCGAGCTGATCGAGGCGGTGAACTACTGGCGAGGCCGGATCTTGCGGGAGAAGGAAGAGAAGGCCGCCGCTACTGGTGGCCCGAACCCGAGAAACTACTACGTAAGGTTCACGTCATGACCTCGACCAGCTGGTACAACGAAGAGCGCGTGGCGCAGAAGGGTTCGGTGGTATTGCGCCAATGGACGGCCGAGCGTGAAGCCCAGCGTAAGCGCGCGGCTGCCGTGGCTGAAGCCCAGCGGATGTATGCCGGCGCTCAGTTCAATCGCCTGACATCGGATTGGACGGCCTTGAACACCACGGCTGACTCCGAGATCCTGACCAGCCTGCGCTTGCTACGCGCTCGCTCCCGTGAGCTGGTGCGCGATAACGGCCACGCCAAGAACGCAATCCGGATCATCCAGAACAACGTAGTAGGCACGGGCGTGGGCTTCCAAGCCCAGGTGGCGGATTCTCGGGGCAAGCTGCTTACCTCGCTGAATGACGCGATTGAGGAAGAATATGCAGAGTGGTGCGATGGGAAGATCTGTCACACCGGCGGCATTCTTCATATGCCCGATATGCTGCGTTTTGTCATCGGACGTATTGCCGAGGATGGGGAGGTGCTGGTGCGCAAAGTACGCCAGCCATTCGGTGGCGGTAAGGCGCCCCTGGCATTAGAGGTGCTGGAGGCTGACCGGCTCCTGGACAACTGGCAGACTGCGATGGCTCCCAATGGCAATGCCATTCGCATGGGGGTCGAGGTGGACCAGTGGGGTAGGCCTGCGGCCTACTGGCTGTACCCCTCTCATCCTGGTGATTTTCAATTCCGGACGTTCCAGGCCAGCAATTACATCCGGGTGCCAGCTGACGAAATCATTCACCTCTACCTGGTGGATCGCTGGCCGCAGACGCGGGGCGTACCCTGGATGCATACGGTCCTGCGTCGCCTCAACGACATGAAGGGCTATGGGGAAGCGGAGATTGTCGCGGCTCGCGCTTCGGCAAATATCGTCGGCTTCATCAAGGCACCGGACGGTCCGGTACCGGATGGGATCGTTGGTAACCGCCAGGTCATGGATGCGGAGCCGGGAACGTTCCGTTACCTGGCACAGGGTGAGGACTTCGTCGGCTTCAATCCGTCCCGTCCGAATGCAGCGCTGGAACCCTTCATGCGGTTCATGCTGCGTGAGATCGCGGCAGGCATCGGGGTGAGCTATGAATCGCTCTCCCGCGACTACTCGCAGAGCAACTACAGCAGCTCGCGCTTGTCGCTTCTGGATGACCGAGATTTATGGCGGTTGCTGCAGGGCTGGCTGATTCGCAACCTCTGCAGCCCGATCAAGCGCGAGTGGCTCAACGCAGCGGTACTGGCCGGGCAGGTGAACATCCCTGACTTCTATAGCAAGCAGCGCAAGTATCAACGCGAGCGGTGGAAGCCGCGCGGCTGGAGCTGGATTGACCCGACGAAGGAAGTGTCGGCGTACAAGATGGCGGTGCGCTCGGGCTTCATGTCGGCTAGCGATGTGATCGCGCAGACGAACGGCGGTGCCGACATCGAGGATACCTACCGTGCCCGCCGCTCTGAGCTGGACATGGCCGCCGACATGGATCTGGTCTTTGATACTGATCCGGCCAAGGTCGACGAGAAGGACAAGGCCGTGGCCGGCGCCGACGACCCGCCCCCCGATCCTCCGGCAGAAGCTGGGGCAGAGGGGGACGAGCCGACCGCCGGCGAAGACTGACCGTCAGCATCAGCAAACAACAACCCGTCCAGGGCTACCTGGGCGGGTTTTTCTTTTTGGAGTCGTGATGGGAACGAAAACGAGAAAACCGCCCGTGGTCGGTGCGCCGCAGCTGCGGCTGCTGACTTTGCGGGCAGATGGACCCTTGGCAGTGGACATGGAAGCGCGGACCGTGCGCTTCCCCTTCAGCTCGGAGGAGCCCTGCGACATGTGGTACGGCACCGAGATCTTGAGCCACGCCCCCGGCGCCATGCGCACCGGCGTGCGCCAGGGCAGCATGCCGCTCCTCTTCAACCACAACCGCGATGACCTGCTGGGTATCGTCGAATCGCTCGAGCTGGGCGCGGACCGTCGTGGCTATGTGACGGTCCGCTTCGGCAAGGATGAGCGTGGCGACTGGGCTCTTAACCAGTGCGACGACGGCATCCTGGTCAATGCCTCCTTTCAATACCGCGTCTTCAAATTCGAGGATGACGTGGAGAACGAAATCTATACGGCGACCGACTGGGAGCCGTATGAGATCTCGCTGGTAACGGTGCCGGCCGACCCGACTGTGGGTGTCGGTCGCAGCCTCGATGCCAGTGATCCCCGGGCTGCAGCGCAGGCCCATCAATCCCAACCGGCCCCGGCCGACAACATGGAGCAACAAGATATGTACAAGCACCGTCACTCCCCGCGCGTTCTGCGCAACCAGGCGGACGATGGCGCGACCGGCGGAGGTGCCGGTGGCGTTGGCGTCGTCAACACGGCCGACCAGACTGCACTGCGCAGTCAGGGCGCCGAAGAAGAGCGCAAGCGCATCGACGAGATCGATAGCATGTGCCGTCAGCACGGCGTGCCCGATGACGTGCGTGCCGGCCTGATTCGCAAGGGCGCGTCGATTTCCGAAGCGCGTGGCGCAGTGCTGGATCTGCAGCTGCAGCGCAAGGCCAACCCGGTCGCCAACATGGGCGATGGCTACTCGCCCGACCTGTCTGAAAAGGAAAAGGCCGGCTACTCGATGCTGCGCGCAATCAACGCCGTCCTGTCGAACGACTGGAAAAAGGCTGGCTTTGAGCTGGAAATCTCCAACGACATCGGCAAGCGCATGGGCAAGACCACTAGCGGCTTCTTCATGCCGACCAACGTTCCCTTCGCGCAGCGCGCTCAGTATGCAACTGGCGCTGCCGCTACCGGCGGCGTCATGGTCGCCACCAATCTGCTGGCTGGCAGCTTCATCGACATTCTGCGCAACCGTGCCCGTGTCTTCCAGCTCGGCGCCACCATCCTGTCCGGCCTGGTGGGCAACGTCGATATTCCGCGCCAGAATGGCGCTTCCAGCACCTTCTGGGTGACTGAAGGCGGCAACCTGACCGAGTCCGAAGCGACCTTCGACAAGGTGAGCCTCACCCTGAAGAGCCTGGGTACCTATTCGGCGATCACGCGTCAGATGCTGATGCAGGCCACGCCGGACATCGAGATGCTGGCCCGCGCCGACCTGATCGCGCAGATGGCGCTGGGTATCGACCTGGCTGCGCTCTCCGGCACTGGCACCGGCGGTATGCCGCTGGGCATTGCCAACATGTCGGGCATCGGC
This sequence comes from Herbaspirillum camelliae, assembly GCF_001929405.1. Classification (NCBI taxonomy): domain Bacteria; kingdom Pseudomonadati; phylum Pseudomonadota; class Betaproteobacteria; order Burkholderiales; family Oxalobacteraceae; genus Herbaspirillum; species Herbaspirillum camelliae. The sequence goes on along the minus strand of NZ_KV880769.1, from coordinate 5,230,523 downwards.
TCGGTCGTGGGTGGTACCAACGGCGCTCAGTTGACCATTGATCACCTGATCGATCTGGAAACCGCCGTGGCCACTGCCAATGCCGATGTCGACTCGATGTCCTATCTGGCCAACGCCAAGTCGGTCGGCTGGCTGAAGAAGCTGAAGGCGACTACCGGCCAGTATCTGTGGACGAACAGTCCGGGTGGCCAACGCTCTGGCACTCCGGGCGAGATCAACGGTTACCCCGTGGCCCGCTCCAACCAGGCGCGGTCTACCCTGACCAAGGGCTCCTCGGCCGGGGTGTGCTCCGAAGTCTTCTTCGGTAACTGGTCCGAGCTGCTGATCGGCGAGTGGGGCGCATTGGAAATCACGCCTAACCCGTATGACAGCACCGCCTTCAAACAGGGTGGTGTGCTGCTGCGTGCCATGCAATCCGTGGACATCGCTGCACGTCATGCCGCGAGCTTCGCCGTCATGTCCGACGCGTTGACCGCATAAGCCACGAACTGATTGCCGCCGCGTCCAGGGTCGGGCCGGTGGCTGCTGTGCAGACGTCTGCACATTCGAGAATCTCTGAAAGGAAAGCCAAATGGCAACCAAACGTTATATCGTCCGCGAGGGCTTCATCTATCGCACTGTGGACGGCAAGGGAAGTGAAAAGGTCTACAGCGAAGGCGACATCATCACGCTGGAGCAGGAGATCGGCGATGCTGCGCACCAGCTGGAGTATGCCGAGGACAAGGACCGTGCTGCAGCTGCGAAGGCTGAAGAGGCGCGCAGCCGCGCGCTGAAGGTCGAGCTGCCGGCCGCTGCGACCGGCTCGGTGGTGCTGGACCATGAAGCATTGGCCGGCGCCATCGCGCAAGGCATCGCCGCCGCATTCCAGGCCCAGCAGGAGGAGGTCCAGCAGGATGCGACCGCCTCGGCCGCTGGTGGATCGGCCTCTGGTGGCACGGCCAGCTGATGAAGCTGGTTGAAGACCTGGATGTGTTCTTTCGGGACTTCGGCGACCTCGCGCACTGGCAACCGTCAGCAGGCGGCCCGGCACTAGACGTTCTGGTGATCTTCGATAACCCGGACGACTTGGTGCTGGGCGACGCGCTGCTCGTTCAGAACACCTCGACCATCATGTACAAGACCGGCTCATTGCCGGGCTTGGGAGAAGACGAGGTACTGACGATCAACGGTAGCCAGTGGCGCGTGCAACAACCGCCGAAGGCAATCGAGGACGGCAAGCTCACCAGCGCACAGATCATCGAGGCCTGACCATGCACATCCGTAAGCAAATCCGCGAGAAGATTTATCAGCTCCTGGAGCCGCATCCCACCCTGGCCAATCTCTTCGAGGCCAGAACGAAGCCGCTCTCGAACCGCAAGCTGCCTTTTGCCAATGTGATCAACGGCGGCGAGACGGCCGAGGATTTGAGCGACCAGTGGCAGGAGCTGCGCACGGTGATGGTCATGGTGCAGGTTTACGTCCAGGACGGCCATGATGTGGTTGACCGGCTGGACGAACTGGCGGCGCCCATCGAGGAGCTGCTGGCGGTCGATCAGCGCTTGGGTGGATTGACGGTGGCCTTCCGCTATAAAGGAAGCGATCCGGACTACACCGGCGCGGCTTCCAGCGAGGCGGCGCTGCTGACCATGAACTATGAGGCCAAATACATCTGGCAGCCGCAGCCGGCCGCAGATGACCTGCAGGTGGTCTCAGTGCAGATCGATATGTCCTCGCCTCGCAACGATCCGCCGCTGCCGGCCACGCCGGACGGCCAGATCGACGCATCCGCAAAAATCATCCTTCCTCAATAGGAGCAAAGAAATGAAATTGATCTATCCCGTAGAAGGGAGGATCGTGCGCGACCCCGTGACCGGCCGTGAATTGACCAAGGCCGGTGTCACCGTGGACGAGAACGATTCTTTCTGGCTGCGTCGCTTGGCCGATGGCGACGTGACCGAAGAAGAACCGGCGGAAGAAGATGCTGAAGAAGTGGCCGAGCAGAACCAGGCCTCGGCTCAGCATGAAGAGGGAGGTGCATGATGGCCGCTGCAGCTTCGATTTCCTTCAATCAGATCCCGGTCAACTTGTTGACCCCTGGCCAGTATGTCGAATTCGACAACAGTAAGGCCATCAACGCGCCCGTCAACATGCCGCAGCGCGTCCTGCTGATCGCGCCATCGCTGGCTAGTGGCACTGCCCCCGCCAACGCGCCGTATCAGATCAGCTCCAAGGATGGCGGTGTTGCCGCTTTCGGACGCGGCTCCATCGGCGCATCGATGGTGGGCAGCATCTTCGACGTGACCGATACCATCGAGACCTGGGTGGTGGCAGTGCCCGACAACGGTGCTGGTACTGCAGCGGCTGGCACGATCACCATCACCGGCGCGGCTACGCAGGGCGGCACGCTGAATCTGTACATTGGCGAAGACGCTGTGCAGGTCGCGGTGTCCACTACGGACACGCCGACAACCATTGCGACGGCCCTGGCTGCGGCGATCAACGCCATGCCGGATCTGGTCGTGACCGCCTCCAGCAATGTCGGGGTGGTGACTGTCACGGCTCGCCACAAGGGCACGCTGACAAACGACCTGATGATGCAGCTCAACTACTATCCGCTGATTCAGCAGACGCCGGCCGGTCTGGGGGTGGCGCTGGTGCAGCTCTCGGGTGGTACGGCGGACCCCAGCATTGCGACGGCGCTGTCCAACATCGGCGCCACGCAGTACAACAACATCATCATGGCCTTCAACGATGCCCCCAACATGGCACTGATGGAGACCGAGCTGAATAACCGCTGGGGGCCGCTGCTGCAGAACGACGGCCAGTGCCATAACGCCTTGCGCGGCACGGTCGGTTTGCTCAATGCGGCCTTGAGCGCGCGCAACAACTCGCACATCGCCACCTGGACCTGCGAGACCGGTGGAGAACCGGGCCCAGTGTGGGAAAAGGCCGCGTTGTGCGGTGCCATCGCTGCGTATTACCTGGGCATCGACCCGGCCCGTCCGCTGCAGACCCTGGCGTTGCCGAGTCGGCTGCCGGCGCCGGCGAACAAGCGCTTCACCCGCGCCGAGCGCAACAACATCTTGTCGTATGGCGGTGCCACCACGGTGGTCGACAACGGCGGCAACGTGGTGATCGAGCGCGCGGTGACGAATTACAAGACCAATTCGGCCGGCCTGGTTGATCCAAGCTATCGCGACGTAGAGACGATGTACACCTTGTCGCTGATGCGCTATCAGGTGCGGGCGCGGATCGCGCAGCGCTTCCCGCGCTACAAACTGGCCAACGACGGGACGCAGGCGGCGCCGGGCCAGGCGCAGGTCACGCCGCAGGACATCCGTGCCGAGCTGATCGCTCTGGCGCTGGATTGGGTGGACGCTGGACTGATGGAGGACATCGATCAGTTCAAGTCTGACCTGCTGGTGGCCCGCAACGCGACCGACGTGAATCGTGTCGACGTGCGCCTGCCGCCCAACCTGGTCAATCAGTTCCGCATCTTCGCGGCGCAGATCCAGTTCCGTCTGTAACAGGAGAGAAACATGGCAGAAATGTATTTTGGACGCGCTTTCATCCGCGTCAATGGCGAGAGCATCGCCAGTCTGCCGGGCACCGCGAAGATCAACCCCGGAGGGGTTGAGCGTACTGCGGTGGTCGGTGACTTCGGTTTTCTCGGTTGGACTGAGAAGCCGGTGCATAGCGAGATCGAATTCGATATCGCGGTGAGCGGTAGCACCAATATCGGTGCCATCAACGCCATCCAGAATGGCACGGTGGTCTTCAAATGCGATTCCGGGCAGCAGTACATTCAGCGTGGCGCCAGCCTCGCCGCGCCGATTGGCCCGCAAGCCGGTGACGGCAAGGCATCGCTCAAATTCATTGGCGCACCTGCGGAGCAAGCATGAGCTACGATCAACTTTACCCCGAGCTGGCATCGGAAACCGCCCCGGCAGTGCAGACGCCTGCACAAGTGCCTTCGCCAACGCTGCCGCCGCCCGTTGCGGCTCCGGTGGGCGATGGCGCCGCTCCTCTGCCGTTGGATGGGCTGAAGGTGGATGCTGTTACCTACCAGCTGAAGGTGCCGATCCTGGCGGAGGATGGTTTCGAGATCAAGACCCTGAAGCTGCGGCGCCTGAAGGGCCGCGAGATGAAGGGACTCAACCCGAGTCCGGCGGAAGGTCGCGTTGGCCTGCAGCTGCAGATGATCGCAGCGATGAACGGCCTCCCGCATGAGGTGCTGGATGAACTTGACGCCGTCGATGTGATTGCGCTTCTGGGGGAGTCTGCGCCTTTTTTGGTCGGTGTCACTGGCGCGACGCCGTCGGCCTGATCGCCTACGTCTACCGCTTTCCTCCGAGTGAGATCTGGGAAATGGATACCTGGGAACTTGATTTCTGGGTCGAGGAAGCGGAAAAGGTGATCGAAGCGCAACGGAGAATGCAAGGGGCGTCTTGACGGTCGGGGTGTTCTTGTTAGAATGGGCTCATGGACAAACCTGCTCAATCTAAGAAGGAAGCGCCCGATCTCAAGACCGGTCTGATTGGCCTGTCGATGTTCGGCATCGGTCTGATCGGCCTGATACCGGCCTTAATTGGCCTGTTCATTCTTGGGGGTATCGTCTGGTATGGCGTGCCGTTCATGATAAAGCTCTTCGGCATTCTCTTCTCTTAAAGCAACAGCAGTTTGAAAAGCCCCGCTCGGGAAACCTGGCGGGGCTTTTCTTTTGCCCCGAGATTTGTATGGGAACTCAACAGACAAAATCCGAGCTGGTGATCTCGGCCATCGACAAGGCCTCGGCCACGTTGAATGAGATCGGCACCAAGCTCGAAGGCTTGATCAAGCCGGCCGGCGATCTGCACGCCTCGCTCGGCAAGCTCTATGACGCCACCGGCCTGGGCAAGGTGAAGTCAGCGGTCGGCGCCCTGTCGAAGTCCCTGGTCGGCCTGGCTGTGGCGACGGTCGGGATTGGCGGCGTATACGCCGGCACGGTAGGGGAGATTCTGCACTTCGGGATCGCTGCGGCCGAGGCCGCTGACAGCGTCGGCGACCTGGCCGAGAAATACCAGATCAACGCCCAGCGGCTACAGGTGTTCGGCGAGCTGGTGAAGGAAGACGGCGGCACGATGGAGGATGCCGCCGCCGCCATGGGTAAGCTGAAGAAGGCCATGGGCCTGGCGCTGTCTGGCGGGAAAGAGCAGCAGCAGGCATTCGCGGGCGTCGGGATTTCGATGGCCCAGCTGAAGGGCATGAAACCCGAGGAAGTGATCGAGCGCATGGCGGATGCCTTCAAGGGCTCCAACAAAGACCTGGCCAAACAGGCCGTGCTGTTGGAGCTGATGGGCAAGAGCGGCGAGATCATGATGGGCACCATGAACCGCGGTGCCGATGGCATCCGCGAGAAGTATGAGCAGATGACGGCCGATGGCCGGATCTTCACCGACGACCAGCTCCAGCAAGCTGACTCTTTTGACAAGATGTGGAAGCGCCTGCAGGGCACTTTCGAGGGTATCAAGAACTTCCTCGGCTTGAAGCTGGCCGAGAAGATTCAGCCGATGTTCGAGAACATCCAGAAATGGACGGTCGCCAACCGTGGTCTGATCGAGAGCAAATTCGATGCCTTCCTCGAGAAGCTGCCGGCGATTATCGATATCGGCGTACAGGTGTTCCAAGGGCTCTGGCAAGTGGCGCAGAAGGTCGGTTCCGTCTTCAAGGCCATGAATAGCGCCTTCGGCCCCACGGTGTCCACGCTCATGATGTTGAGCGGGCTGATGTCGCCGGTTCTGCTGGCATTCGGGCAGCTGGGATGGGCGCTCGGTGTGGCGGCCGTGAAGCTGAGTGTTTTCGCCTGGACCATGTTGCCGGCGGCGATGACTGGGCTGCAGGCACTATGGGGCGTGATGCTGGCCAATCCCATCGGCCTGCTCATCGCAGGTGTGGTGGCCTTCGGCGTGATCATCTACAAGAACTGGGACAACATCGTTTCCTACGTCAGCGGTGCCTGGGATCGGATCAAGGGTGTATTCAATGTCGGCTTCTTTGACGGTCTGATCCAGGTCTGGCTGGAGAGCTGGCAGGCCCTTGCCAACGGCATCCTGGGAATTATCAAGACAATCCTTCCGGACAGGCTGATGCCGGACGCGATGAAGGATTTCAAATTCTCATTTGCCACCGACCGGGCCAACAACCTCACAGCAGCCAAAGCCGCCGGCGCCGGGAAGACTGAGGTAGGCGGGACGCTGAAGATCCAGGTGGAGGGAGCCGGGGCGAAGGTGACTGAGCTAACGCGCGCTGGCAATGCTATGGACATTGATGTCACGGCCGGCCTGGCCATGATGTAAAGGAGAAGCGCATGGCATGGCGAGACAACCTGCGCCAGGCGAGCTTCCGTGGCGTGAAGTTCAACGTTGACGGTTCGAGCCTGAGCGCTGGCCGCCGCATTGCGCGGCACGAATACCCGCAACGCGACATTCCTTATGCGGAGGACATGGGGCGGCGGGCGCGGGAATATAAGGTCGAGGCATTCGTACTGGGAGATCCGGGCGGCGACAACGACTACATGGTGCCGCGCGATGCACTGATTGAGGCCATCGAGAAGGCTGGCCCAGGCCAACTGGTACATCCGTACTACGGTACGGTTTCTGTGACAGTGTTCGGTGAAGTTCAGGTGTCCGAATCCACCCGTGAGGGTGGCATGGCCAAGTTTGCGATCACCTTCCTGGAGGCCGGCAAGCAGGAGGAGCCCAAGACATCGGACGATACCGAAGCGAAGCTGTCTGACCAGGTAAGCGTTTGCGATGCCTCTTTTAGCAAGGACTTCGCGGACAACTTCTCGGTGGATGGCCTGCCGGACTTTGCGGTCGATGATGCGCTCAGCCAGGTCGATGACGTCATGGCGTTGCCGGATGTCGACCTTGCGTCGCTGGATTGGATCAGGGCCGATCCCACCTCGGTGCTTACGGCGCTGCTGCCGGAAAACCTGCGTAGCAGCCTGAATGCGCCGCTGACCTTGGCGCCGGGCGTGCTTGGGCTGATTAGCGGCGCACAGAAGTGGCTATCGTTCTTCAACTTCGCGGATGGACTGGCCAACTCTGCCTCGGCCGTCACTGCCACCACTGCGTCGCGCGTGGCGGTGGTGAGGAATCAGACGGCCTTTAGCGACCTGGTGCGCGGCGGTGCCACGTCCAGTCGCATCTATGAACTGGCCACCACGAAGCCGGCGACCACAGTGGAAGCCCAGGCGTTGCGCGCTGAGATTGTCCAGCGGACGGATGCCATCCTCTTTTCGGACAAGGTCAGCCAAGCCACCAGCCAGGCGGTGGTGCAGTTGCGTACGGTCGCCCTCCAGCACCTGGCCAGCAATACGGTGGCGCTGCCGAGTCTGGTGTCGGTGACGCAGCAGCAGGTTCGACCGGCCGTGGTGCTGGCGCATGATTTTTACGGGGATAGCTGGTACGCGCAAGGGCGCGCGGATGACCTAGTGAGCCGCAATTCAGTGGCGCATCCCGGCTTCGTACCAGCTGGCCAGCCTCTTCAATTTGTTTCGGAGTGACGATGGCGGATTCCAATTTGCTGACCCTGCGGGTCGGCGGGCAGATCTACGGCGGTTGGAAGGGCATCAGCGTACGGACCAGCATCGAGCAATTGGCCGGCAACTTCGAGCTGGCGCTCACTGAGCGCTGGCCCGAACAGCGGGTGGACTGGGTCATCGCGCCCGGAGAGCTCTGCGAGATACTGATCGGGGACGACGTGGTGATCACCGGGTATGTCGACGTGGTGTCGGTGACCTATGACCAGAACAGTCATGAGATCAAGGTGAGCGGCCGCGATAAGGCTGGCGATCTGGTGGACTGCTCGGCCCCTACCACGTCATTCGCTGGACAGACGCTGGAGCAGATCGCCGTGGCGCTTTGTGCGCCCTTCGGCATTACCGTCTTCGATGAAACCGTAAACGGGAAGAAGCTGAGCACCAAGCAGAAGAAGGCCGGGAAGAAAGGCACGCCACCGAAGAAGACCCGCGTTAGCGGCAAGGTGCCGCGCCAGGCCTGTCAGGCTGGTGAGACGGTCTTCCGCACGCTCGACAAGTTGGCCAGGGGGGAGGGCGTACTGTTCGTATCTGACCGCGAAGGTGGCCTGGTCATCACGCGGGCAGGTCTGGGGGGCGACTGTGAGACGGTCCTGCAGCACGGAAAGAACATCCTGCAGGCGTCCTTCGAGAACAGCCATGCGGCGCTCTTCAGCGAGATCACTGTCCAGGGACAGGCCGGCGCACCCGGTGCTGATCGCTTCGACCTGGTGCATTCGGCGCCGAAGGGAACTATCAAGCGGGCGCCATCTAGCAAGACAGGAAACAGCCAGATTGGCCGCTATCGACCGCTGATCATCGTGGCCGAGACGCAGGCCGATGCAGCGCGGTGCCAGAAGCGAGCCGAGTGGGAGGCGTCCAACCGAGAGGCGAAGGCCCGCAAGGTAACGGTGACAGTACAGGGATGGCGCGAGGAGGCCACGGGCGAGCTGTGGGAGATCAATAAGATGGTCCGGATTCGCTGTCCCTGGATGCGCCTGGATGACTGGTGGCTGATCTCATCGGCTAGTTTCAAGCTGGATGAGGGTGGCGCCACGACAGTGCTGCAGCTCGTATCGCGCAAGGCCTTTGATCAGTTGCCTGAGATTCCGGAGCCCTCCGGTGTTGCCGGCACTGGTCGATTCAACGTGTTGGGGAAATGATGGACATCTTCGCTGCAATCAGAGAGGCAACTGCTGACATGAAGGGAAAGATCAACCTCATGCTAGGCCGGGGCATCGTCAGCAAGGTCAGCGACGCGGGCGCAATTCAGCTCATTCGCGGCAAGCTGATGGAAGGTGAGGATTACGACCAGATGGAGCGTGTGCAGCAGTATGGGTTCACCTCGGTACCGAAGGCAGGTGCAGAGCTGCTTGCCACCTTCATCGGTGGTAATCGGGATCATGCGGTGATCGTTGCGGTGGATGATCGGCGGTACCGCCTGCGTGGGCTGCAGGATGGCGAGATGGCGATCTACGACGATCAAGGCCAGAAGGTTCATCTCACGCGCGCTGGCATCGTGATCGATGGCTGCGGAAAGCCGATCACCATCCAGAACACTCCAGAGATCGATATGGATACCCCGCTGGTCAAGGTGGCCGGCGATCTCAAGGTGACCGGCGATATCACAGCGGGCGGCGATGTCAGCGACCACGGGAACAAGAAGATGTCCGCCATGCGCGCCGTTTACAACGACCACGACCACAGCAACCCAGAAGGCGGGCGGGTCGGGAAGGATCAGGGAAAGATGTAATGGACATCGAGATCTTTTGGGATGCCGCCAATCGTCGCGGCGATATCGCTGTGTTCAACGGCGATCTGGCGATGGATCACGACATCAAGACCGCAATCTTGATTTCGCTCTTCAGCGACCGCCGCGCAGAGGATGACGACCCGCTGCCAGATGCCAGCTCTTCGAAGCGTGGCTGGTGGGGCGACGCCCTTGGTGGTGCTGGCGAGGGCCGGCGGATTGGCTCTCGACTGTGGTTGTTGGCCCGGGAAAAGCAGTTGCCAGAAGTGGTGGCGAAGGCGAAAGAGTTCGCGCAAGAGGCGCTGCTCTGGCTGGTCCAGGACGGCGTTGTTGACTCGGTCCAGGTCGACGCGCAGATCGTGCGCCAAGGCTGGCTCGGGCTCGGTGTCACGGTGACGCGGCCGAAGACGGCGCCCGCCAAATATCGCTTCGATTTCGCCTGGTCGAATATCAATCAAGGGAGGATGTAATGGCATTTGACAGGCCAACTCTTAAAGAGCTGGTGTCGCGAGCGCTCGCCGATATCAATGGCCGGCTCACCGGCGCCGAAGCACGGCTCTCGGTGGCCACGCTCAACGTGCTGGCTGTGGTGCAATCCGGTGCCGTTGATGGACTGCATGGGCATCTTGACTGGCTCGCAGATCAACTGATGATTGATCGTTGCGATGAGGATCACTTGGCGCGCTACGCCAGTATCTGGAAGGTGCCGAGAAAGGGTGCGGGACCTTCCGCCGGCTTCGCCTCGGTGAATGCCTTCTCAGCATTGACGGTCGATGCTGGGACGCTGATTCAACGTCAGGACGGTGTGCAGTATAAGACCACGGCCTCGACAAACCTAGCTGTGGGCGCCGGAGCGCTCCCCCTTGTTGCCGTGGTGGCCGGGAAGGCCGGTAATGCTCCGGCTGGCGTCGCGCTCAACTTGGTTACACCCATCGATGGCCTGGACAGCAGCATGACTGTGGGGCCAGGAGGAATCACTGACGGAACGGAGCAGGAGACCGTCGATGCCTGGCGTGCCCGGATTCTGGAGCGCATTCAGTCGCCACCGAACGGCGGCACCAAATCAGACTATGAGGCCTGGGCGCTTGAGGTACAGGGCGTTACGCGGGCATGGGTCTACCCGAACGAGATGGGTGCAGGCACGGTGACAGTCCGCTTCATGCGGGACAACGATGCAGTGCCGATCCCTGATGCTGCGGCAGTGGCAGCGGTGAAGGCACATCTCGAAACGAAAAAGCCGGTTACGGCGGAGCTGTATGTGGTAGCGCCGGTCCCCGCACCGATCAATTTCCAGTTCACTCAACTGAGTCCGGACACGCCCGCCACACGGGCAGCGATCCAGGCTGAGCTGTCTGATCTCTTGCGGCGTGAGGCAATTCCTGGCGGAACTATCAAGCTTTCGCATATGCGGGCGGCGATTAGCTCCGCCGCCGGAGAGGACGACTACGTACTCGCGGCGCCGGCTGCGAATGTTATCAACCCGGTCGGCAGCATTAGCACAGTAGGGGAGTTTTCATGGCCTTGACCGCTGAAAACTACCAGGCGCAGCTCCTGGAGCTGTTGCCGCCTGGCTCGGTGTGGTCGCGCGATCTGGATACTGACCTGGCCAAGCTGTTCTTGGCCAAGGCCGATGAGTTGGCCAGGGTGGACGCGCGGGGTGATCAATTGATTGAGGAAGCAGATCCACGCACCACCTCGGAGATGCTTTCTGACTGGGAGCGCGTCGCTGGATTGCCAGATGAGTGCATGGATCTAGCACCCACGCCCGAGGAGCGGCGTCAGCGTTTGCACCAGAAGCTGGCGTGGCAGGGTGGGCAGTCCGTCGCCTTCTTCATCAACCTGCTTGAGGTGCTGGGATATTCGGGTTGCAGCATCACTGAGTTTCGACCGTTTCGGGCGAACTCCAAGTGCAACGCGGCCCTGAATCAGGGGGGGTGGCGCTATGCCTGGCGGATCAATGTGCCGGGCAGCGTGGTCATCCGAACCATGAACGCGACCAGCCCTTGCAATGCGCCGATTCGTCGGTGGGGTGATTCGCCACTGGCCTGCATTTTGGCGCGCTATCGGCCGGCGCACACCGTCTTATATATTTCTTATGGAGCTGCTGCATGAAAAGAATCTCTACGTCAACGCGCATGGTAGATAAGTTCGGGCCAGGGAAGTCCGGTTTTACGAACGGGAATGCTGTTACGGGGGTGGCGGCGACCGACCTCGAGGCGGCTTGGTTCGACCAAGTGCAAGAGTCAATCGTGCGCACGATTGAAGAAGCTGGGCTTGAGCTTTCCGATGTCGATATGGATCAGTTCGTGACATCTCTGAAAGTCGTCATCGAGAAGAAGATCATTACTCCAATCATCGCCGGCGGTACCGCAAATGCACTAACCTGCACGATAGATAGTGTCCGTACCGCACTCGTCGATGGAGAGCCTTTGACCGTCATCGCCAAGGCTGCAAATACCGGTGCAGTTACAGCGACGCTGACCATCGGTGGCGTGGCCCTGGCAGCACTGCCGGTCGTCAAAGGCGCTAACACAGCCCTTTCACCCGGGGATATTGCCTCCGCCGGCTACCCGATGCGGTTGTGTTACAGCGCCGGGATCGGTGCGCTGATCTTGCTCAATCCGGCGAATGGCTTGGGTAGCGGCGGTTTGCTGGCATCGTCCGTCGCGACGATCAGTTCGTCCGGAACGCTTTCATCAAGCGTGGTGGGCGGCACTGTCCTGGTGAACGCCGGCGCAAGCAACACGCAGACGCTACCTTCTGCCGCAGCCGTTGGCGTTGGGCGCCGTATTGAGTTTTTGAATATCGGTGCGGGCGCAGCCACAGTGGCTCGAGCAGGTGCAGATGGAATCGTCACCGGAAGTGCATCCGTCAACAGCTTGCTGTTGGGTACAGGTGACTCACTTACGCTGGAGAGCAATGGGGTGAGCACTTGGTACGCGGTTGGCGGCTCTGCGCAACTGAAGTCGGCGGCCGCCTTCCGCTCGCTGTTGTCCGGTAACGGCTATGCGCAGCTGCCCAGCGGCATCATCATCCAGGCAGGCGCGGCATCCGTCACCGCTGGCTCTTATACCGACGTCACTTTCCCGATCGCCTTCCCGACTGCTTGCATGTCGGTAATTGCTAATCCAGGCTTGGCTGGATCGGCTCAGTCTCAATACTCAGGCGCTGGTAACGTCACTTTGACAGGGTTTCAAATCGCAATGAACCAAGGCACCGGTGTGACGAATCGCTGGTTCGCAATGGGCTACTAATAGGAGGCTACGTGTTTTATTCCCCATCAACGAAAGGCTTCTACGATGAAGCGATCCACGGCGTGCGGAAATTGCTGATTCTCGACCAGAACTGGTCTGGCGAGGAGGGCGCTGAAGAGCGTAACACCCTCATTGACAATCCTGATTGTCTGATTCCCGTGGATGCGGTCAACATTTCCGACGAAGAGTATCTGGCCTTGTTGTCGGGCCAGGCCGCCGGGAAAGTGATCGTTCCTGGGCTCGACGGAGCGCCCGTGCTGGCCGACCGAGCACCTCCCACGCCAGAGCAAAAGGCCGCAGCAGCGCTTGCTGATGTGGATGCTTTGTTGGGTGAGGCAACGAAGAAAATTGCACCTTTGCAGGACGCTGTAGATCTTGAGATCGCCACGCCTGATGAGAAGGCCGCACTGGCCGCCTGGAAACGCTATCGCGTCTTATTGAGCCGCATTGCTCAGCAACCCGGCTATCCGGATGTAATCGAATGGCCAGCGCGCCCAGCTGCGAGCTGATGGATTGACGAAGGCCCGTGAATGTGCGGGCCTTTCTTTTGCAGACGTCTACACACCGCTTTGGCGGATTTATCAGGGGATATGAATGCCAGAACCAACAACAGGAGCAGTGATCGGGGCCGGATCGGGGGCATTTGCCGTCGGCACCATCACCATTACAGGGTCATTCCTGGGACTGCAGTATGAGATGCTGCTGGCGGGGCTGGCCGGGGGTATGGCCATGCTCTCCAACCTGCCGCCGGTGTCTCGCCCTCGCGCCGTCATGATCCTGATCACCAGCGCGCTCATGGGCGGCTATGTCGGTCCCATGCTCCACGCTTGGCTTATCCAGTCCGACGTGTTCGCCTGGTCTAGCAAGTATTCGGAGGCCACCCGGCTCTTTAGCGGCTTTGTGATCGGGGCGAGTTCCCAGACGGCCATTCCGCTGGGGCTGGGCTGGGTCCGGACCAAATTCGGAGGGGGCAACATCAACCAGGAGCCGTCCAAATGATCAAGTCTCTTCTCTCCACCGACTACCTCCTGGCGGTCAATCTTGCCGCCAGTCTGATGCTCTTCCTTCATTGCGCCTTTGCGCTCAATCGCATGGATCATCGCAGCAACCATGTCGTGCGGGCCTGGTACGTGATTACCGGCCTGGGAAGCTTCGGCGTCCTGGTCGGGCCGCTGTACGGATACCTTCATCCCCAGCCAATGGAAGTCATCTCGAACGTGGGCGTTACAGGCCTCATGGCGGGCGGCTGGCTGTATCGCAATCGCCGCGCCACAGATAGAAGGGGATCGGAATGAATCTCACACTACAGCAGCTCCAACTCATCATGCCCGCCGCCACGCGGGCATCGTTGTTTCTGGAGCCTCTCAATGCAGCCATGCAGGAGTTCGGCATTGATACGCGCTTGCGCATGGCCGCGTTCTTGTCGCAGATCGGCCACGAATCGGGCCAGTTCCGATTCATGGAGGAGCTGGCCAGCGGCTCCGCCTATGACAACCGCGCCGATCTGGGCAACACCAATCCGGAGGCGATCCGTATCGCGGCCGCCCACGGCAGCACGCCAGGCCGTTTCTGGAAAGGTCATGGCCCGATCCAGATCACCGGCTACCTCAACCACCTGGCCGCCATGATGGCACTGGAGCTGGATTGCGTGGAGCAGCCACGCCTGCTGTGCGAGCCGGTCCACGGCTGCCGCGCTGCCGGCTGGTTCTGGAAGGTCAACGGCCTGGCCAAGTGGGCGGACGCGGGCGACATCGATGGCGTGAGCGATGTGGTCAATCGGGGAAAGAAAACGGCCGCCATCGGCGACTCGAACGGCTTTGCTGAGCGCAAGGCCATCTATGACCGTGCCCTGAAGGTGATCCCATGAACCGGCTTCAGACCATAGCGATAGCCCTGGGCTGCGTCGCGCTGGCCTTCTGCCTGGGCCTGATCGGCGGCTTCCTATGGGGCGGCCATCGGCAGGCGCAGATCGATGAGGGTGAGGCGGCGAAGGTCAGCGAAGAGCATGCCGTGGCCATGGCCAATGCCACCGAGCGATATCGAGAAGCCGAACGCAATGGCCAGCGCGCCGCCGCCAGTATCGAGGCCGTCCGTCAACAGGAGAAAGAGAATGCAACGAAGCAAATGGAAGTTCTGCGCGGTCAGCTGCGCACTGGTGCTGAGCGGCTGTCAGTCGCCATCGACGCGGCTAGTGCAGCCGCCGCTGCCGCAACTGCCGGCGCTGGGGATCGAGAAGCGCGAGCCAACCTTCTGCCAGCGGCTGCTGAGCGAATTCTCGATTTCGCCAGAGAAGGCGGCGACATCGTGCGGGATCTCAATGCCTGCATCGACAAGTACCATCGTGCAGAGCAAATGATTAATGAGGCTGGAAGTAACTGAGGGGTAAATAGGGGTGGCCATTCCCATTGTTTGAAAATAATGATACATTTCTCAAATACAACGTTTCTTTGGGGGAAGTATGGAGGATGATCAGGGCGGGGCATTTTTGGGCGGGGTGGCTACCCTTATTGTTGCTTTTGGAGCGGCTTATCTCTTGGGCTTCGAGTTTAAGTCCTACTTGGCGATGGTCTCTCCACAAGCATTAGGAATATTGCTTATTGTTGCTGGAGTCAATTGGTGGTTGGGGCTCAACAGGGCGTGGCCGGTAATTTTGCCAGGAGCACAGCTAATTTTGATCCCAGGAATCCAAAAGCATTTCGTTATCGTCCCGCAACTGTTTGATGATAAATTGCCATTTTTTGCCGACTCGCCATTCCAATACGGGGTGTTTTTGATATTGTCCGGTGCAGTTGCCTTCTATATTTGGCGGCAGAGTCGGTATTATTGATATTCCCAACCAACCTTCTGCCGGGGTGGGCTGTATTTGTGTGCTTACTTAATTCTGAACGGTAGATAACGGACAAATCCCGCCCCCGCAACCAGATATCGAGAAACCGTTACTAGCTTTGGCTGGTAGCGGTTTTTTGCTTTTCGGTGTGTGATCGTCCAGTGAGTCCGGTGATCCATCGCCGCTAGAGTGGGCGCGGCTCGCCGGGAGGCATCAGCTATCGATCCGAAAAGCGAGGGAGTAAATCCTGATCGGCAAGGCGAATCGCAATAGCATTTGCCGCCTTGATATGCTCCTTGTTTTTTTGCAGAGAACGTTTCGTTCGGAACGCCGACGACGATTATTCCTTTCTGCTTCTGGTCTTTTTCCAAGAGATAGATTCCGCTGGCTTCATCGATTCTCTGATTAAAACGCACTCAATAAGCGCCTCGCCTCTCCCAGCAGCCTCTTGGCTGGATGTTCTCGACCATGCACCTTGTCCGCGAGCTCGCGCAGCGCTGACTGGATCTTGGGCTTGTATTGCAAAAACTCCCTATCGGGAATAAACGGTGCGTTCTCCCTGATGACGGCATCGGACAATGTGATCGTTGGCGAAGTGCTTACCACGCTCATTTTCAGTGACGCCGCGACCTGCCTTAACTGTTTCGCACAGCGGGTTCCTCCATGACCGCCATAGGTGACGATGGCAGTGGGCTTGTCGCGCCATTCGTGATACAGGTGGTCCAGTGAGTTCTTCAAGACGGCGGGATATCCCCAGTTGTATTGCGGTGTAACGAACACCACTGCTGCCGCGCTCGCTACTTTCCCGCTCCACGCACGCGTATGTTCTCTTCGATAGGGAGTACGCAAGGCTGGTAGCCCGTCCTCATCATCCATGGGCAAGTGCCAGTTACACAAGTCGATGATTTCATAAGAAAGATCGGTGCACCCTTTGCCAATTTCTGCAACCCAGCTGGTTATTGCAGGGCAATTTCGCCCCATACGTGTGCTTCCCATGATCAAAAATACATCTTTACTCTGTTGCATCTCTTGCTCCATTATCCGTGTAGAATACATGAATGTTAGTTTGGCAGCGAGGAAAAGTAAAGCATGTATGATGCACGTGATGTTGACACCATCGCATCCGCGATGATTGAGCTAACCGGATTCCTGAACAGCCCCCGACAGGATGAGGTGCTACTGCGCAAAGCGGGTGTCGCTCTTGATCGCGCCCTCTTTCCTGTGTTAGTTCGTTTGCATGCAGGTGGAACGATGGGTGTTGCCCAGTTGGCGGAGCACGTTGGGCGCGATCCATCCACGATCAGTCGCCAATTAGCAAAGCTGGAGCAGATGGGGTTGGTTGACCGTCCTGTGAGTGAAAACGACATGCGTGTGCGTGCTGCTCGGGTAACGATAGCTGGCGCCCGCACCATCGAGGCCATCTCTAAGGCGAGAAGAGAAGTTCTGGGTGAATTGATTCAGGGATGGTCGACAGCGGAGCGACGGCTGTTCCCGGAACTCCTGCAACGGCTTGCGGCTTCACTCAAAAAGCTTCAACAGGGATGATATGTTGCAAGCAAATTCAGCATGGATTGATACAGTAATGTTCCTGTATCAGCGATCCGGACTGGATTTGATCGGAAAGTAATGTGCTAAAGTAACTCCGCTTAATCGTCTTCGCATGCCAGTCACCGCAGATCTGGCGGGCGGGCCTGGTTCGCATGAGAACTCTTGTGTCTTTCACTGTTGGGGAAGTGATCATGAATCAGCAGGCAGAAAAAAAGTTCGAAAACGCCTCGCAGCGAACCGACGACCAAAGAGGGCGCGAGAGCGGATTTGTGCCATCGACACCATCGTTCACGGACAATCGCCCAACTGCCGCACTCCAGCGAATGCTCCAGAACACTGTCCATACTGGCCTCCGTTCGCAACACACGGCACAACGTCAATCCGTTATTCAAAAGAAAGAAAACAAGACGGGTTTGCCGGACAACCTCAAGTCCGGCATTGAGTCCCTATCTGGCATGAGCATGGATCATGTCAAAGTTCACTACAACTCCGATAGGCCGGCGCAATTGCAGGCGCATGCGTATGCTCAAGGAAGTGATATTCACGTCGCTCCTGGGCAAGAACAACATCTTCCTCACGAAGCGTGGCACGTGGTGCAGCAAGCCCAGGGAAGGGTAAGGCAAACTGCGCAATTGAAAAGCGGAGTGGCTATTAATGATGATCTGGGTCTAGAGCATGAAGCTGATCTGATGGGGCAGCTTGCTACTAAAATAAATGGCGGCGTTATTGTGCAGCAGTATCAATCTAGCCACCCGTATATTGGTGGCACGGTTCAATGTATGTTGATTCGGCGACAGGATCCATTTCCTGCTGTGAGTACTAATTTTACTCCGGGGAATTCGGTATTTCCTTCTCCGCCACATGCGTACATTAATGCGGAGGTTCCTATAGATGAAGAGGAAAAGAACGATATCAATCTTTATCTTGGGCAAAACTATCTGAATGACCAGCTTTCTATGGCCTATTACAATGGCGGAGCCATACGTAGCGAAAAGGCGCGTATTGCCTGGGATGGTGATGGAACAGAAGCCCAAATTATCGATGGGCATCACAGGTTGGTCTGGGGTTTGTATCGCGGAAACGATGTTGAATTTCAGCGTGTAGAGGCAAGCGTCAATGGCGTCCCTTTGGCGGAGGTTAAGTATCAAGGAACGCCTGTTGTAAAACCCGTCGGTGAGGAGAAAAAAGAGGATGCCGCTACTACCTTAAGTACGGTACCCGGGAAAGTGGGTGAAGTGGACTAACGTGGTGACCTGCCTCAGGCGTTAGCTACGCCAAGCAGTAGAATCCGTTAATAACCCTGTTGTGCAGCAAGCTCTGCTGGCGTTGCGCGGACGCTTAACGTAGAGGTGTTTAGGTCGTACACATGCACTTGCAGCAACTTGTCCCGTTCATGCGCATGCTTCCAGCCGTTGTGATTACCCGCGCATTTGCTACCCACATGAAGCAGGAAAGGTAATCATGACAAACGAGGCAAAAGGAAGGCGCCTCCGATGCCTCACAAAAACGCCTGCCGCAACATCTGCTCGAACTGCTGATGGGAATGTGCAACCGTTTGCCGCCTTACGCAATGGAACATATTTCGCATCGCCATTGCACGCAAAAGATCAGGATTCAGGTGATCTGAAATCTGTTGTTCGAGTTGCTCCACCATCGCAGGCAGGATGGCCTGCCTGAACCCCCGGTAATCATCACTGACCCATCCTTCCGGATGGTCACAATACACGGACTCTCGGACTCCAAATATCCTCATTACGCTGTCTTCTTCCGGCGCCAGATATTCCTCATAGCCGAGCGCGTCCGATATGATGGGAACGCAGCCGCTAGCCATGGCGCGCAGAATGCTGAATGAATGCAGACCCGCAGAAGGGAGTGCAAACATGTGGTGGGAGAAGTAAAGCTGGCGTAGTTCATCATCACTGACACGGTGATTGATCCAGCGTACCCCATCCAGGTCTCCTTGCTGGAACCACTTGCCGAGGTCCTGGGGAACGCTTGAGAGAATGGTCAAGTGCAAGTTCGGATGCCGCCGTCGCAAGGTGCTGAATGCCCTTAACAGATGATGTCCTCCGCGAAGATAAAAGGAGCCGGGATCCTGGTGCAATGAGTTGGTGAACAGGATATGCAGGCTGCTCGATGTATCGAATTTGCGTAAGGCTTCGGTCGGTGATTCGATGTTGATTCCCAGGGGAACGTAGTGAAGCTTTCGCCTGATGACGTCACTATCGAACACGCGTTGCATCACTTCAATGCTGGATTTCATATGCGAGAAAATTGCGCGGCATTGCGCAGACAAAAAGGCATTTTCGATGCCCTTGAAGTATCCCTTTTCCTTCAGATGCAGGTCACGCGTCGCTCCCGTATTAATGAACGGAAAGAAAATGCTGGGGAAGCTCTCGAAGTGAAAAATCCACGGCTTGGCGCCTGCATAGAGAGGAGCTGTGTGGAGGAAAAGCGCATCATACGAATCCCCCTGTCCTTCAATACATATTTGATCCAGCAGATGCAGGCGCTCTATATATTTTGTCTGATCGGCTTTACCGTCGATGCTGCCGCAATGCTGTGCCAACGCTGTACCCACAGCGACGCCGATCGAGTTCTGCGGATTAAAAGTCCGGGTGATCTCGTAGGATCGTATCGCTTCGTTGTTCTCCAGAAAGGACTGGACCAGCGGATGGGGTCCATTCAACGCGCGATAGAAGGGGAGCGACCAAGGAAGTCCGAGAGTGGGCAGAGTGCTGCTCATAGGAAAGATGAGAATTGATTGGGTGGATGCTTCGCCAAGAACGGTACACAACCCGACAGCGACGAGCCGAGTGATTAAACTTTTTCGTTGTCCCTTGGGTTGCTCGCTTGAACATTCAATCAGCTAGATGCCCGCGCGCTCATGCCGTGAACAATGTCGCCTTGCTGGTCGTAGGGAATTGCTTGAGCTTGAGGAAAATATCAACGTAATTGAGTTCAGGGCTTTCTTTGAAGTGACTGAAGTGACTTAAAGGAAACGAGTCTGGGTGCTCAATGAGATCGAGACATTCATCCACGAAAGTCCTGCGTGGTTTGGCAAAATAGACGTACTCATCAAGGTCGGTCTGCTCTGACACCTGTTCGAATATATGGGCGTGCCGATTGGCCAATACGTAATAAGCGCGCCATTTCGACAAGAGGTGGTTTCCGGCCCAGCCATGATTTTTTGTGATTATGTTTATCATAGGTATTTTTGTGGCGTGAAGTAGTAATTAGTCAGAGGGCTTATTTCCCTCGGAAGAAACTAATTCCAAAACATTGGGGTTATTTTTTTCACTCTAATATATGGCCTCTATCCCTGCGAAATTTATTTTTTGAATGGGGGCGTTTTTGTTGCAATCAGGTTGATTGGAATCTGCCAACGCGCGGCATTCAAACGCTTATTTGCGCTAAATCAATTCGGTATCATTTCTATTGTGGAATGTGGTCCTTGGGCAAGACGACTCTAAAGAGTGGAGGCAGACCGGAAAAAGGAAATGATTAGATCTCTTGATCGCATAACTTATATTTCTTCATTGTTTCCGTGAGGCATTTTCTAATTAATTGGTTTAATTAATCTTCAATAAAAAAATGACTCTTCTGCACAAGCGATCGTGAATGCAACCAATGCAGCATGTCGTATTGCCACAAGCGTCGCAGGTCAATCCCTCAGCAACAATGCTGCCCGATCTCCCATAAAAAAGCGGCTCACCGAAGTGAACCGCTTGAATGTCCAGCCACAGCCAGGACACCGACCAGCGGCGTCCAGCTCAAGCCGAAGTCAGGCGCGACGACGACGACGCGCTGCCACCAGGCCAAACAGGCCCAGTCCCATCAGACCCAGGGTGGCCGGTTCGGGAACGTTGCTCGGGGCCAGGGCCAGCGAGGTGGTCATGGTGAAGTTGGAACCGGAGGTGTGACGCTCGGCCTGGAAGATGTCCAGGCGATAGGTGCCGCCATTGTTCATGCCGGCGCCGGCAGCGAAGCTGTTCAGGTCCACGCTGGCGCTCTCTTCGCCGTGCACGCCGCCCAGGTCGATGGCCAGCTTGCCGTTGATGAAGACCCACACGTCGTCATCACCCTTGAAGGTGAAGTTGGAATTGGCGGCGCTGTTGTAGGTGAACTGGGTGTGCCATTCGGTGGTGAAACCGAAGTTGTGACCCATGGTGGTCTGGGCCAGCAGCTGGTTGTCGATGGGGAAGAAGGCGTTGCTGCTGTACTGGTACAGGTTTGGACCAATCTGGTTCAGGTTGATCGACACGGAGCCGGTGCGGTTCACCGAAGCGTCGTCGTGGTACCACTGGTAGAACGAGGCGGCGCTGCTCACGGTCGGGTTGTAGTCGGCCGAGTTGTAGACCGGCTTGCCGTCTGCACCCAGGGTGCTCTTGACGATGCCGCGATCATCGCTCACGTGGGACTCGAAGTCGGGATGGCCGGCTACGCCGTTGTGGGTGGTGCCGTACGAGTTGAAGTCACGTACGGTACCGGTCAGGGTGATGGTGTTGGCGTGGGCGGTGGACAGGCTCATCAGGCCTGCCAGCAGGGCTCCGCCGAGAAGGGATTTGGCGCGCATCGGATTCTCCATGTTGGTCTGAAAACAACCTGGTCAGCAAAATCCGTTCCAGTTTTTCAGGTGGCAGGAAAATCCTTTTTAATCAGATGCTTAGCGTTTTCTTTGTGCGCGCTGTCAGTCATGGGTGTAAAGAATCCTGACATATTCTGACGGAACTGGCAGGCGCGTTTTTCCTTCAGGCGCTGACGACGTAGCGGTCCTTGCCGGCGCGCTTGGCCTGGTACAGGGCCTGGTCGGCTGCACTGAGCACTTTGGAGACGGAGCTATGGTCGGCGGCACGGGCGATGCCAATGCTCACCGTCAGCGGGCGCGCATGGATATGGATCTGGCGCACCTCCTGCAGCAGTTTGGCGGCGACTTCCTCCGCATGGACCAGGCCGCCGCGGCTCAGGGCAATGCCGAATTCTTCGCCGCCCATGCGTCCCAGCGCACCCTCGCTGAGGGCAGTCTGCATGGCGCGCGCGGTGAGGATCAGGGCTTCGTCGCCGCTGGCGTGGCCGAAGTCGTCGTTGATCTTCTTGAAGTTGTCGATGTCGATCATCAGGAAGCAGGCGTCACTCGCTTGTCCTGCCTGCAGGATGATGGGTAGTTGCTGCATGAAGCGGCGACGGTTGTCGATGCCGGTGAGCGGATCCTTGAAGGCGATGAATTCCAGTTCCTTGCGCAGTCGCAGGCTTTCGACGTGCTGCCGCTTGACGGTCAGGTTGACGAAGTTGCCCAGGCCCAGCACGGTCAGGGTGAGCATCAGCATCCAGCGCTCGTCGCCGACGACCTCGGCATCGATGAAGCTGCCCCGGCCCAGGATCAGGTACACGCCGCAGACGGCCAGCATGTAATGCCGCGTACGCGCAAACATGGGAGCGCTGACCAGCGCGAAGGTGATGCCCAGGGCGCAGGTAAACAAGGCCCGGTTGGGACTGGGTTGCGCCAGCATCGCGAAGCCTTCGGCAAGCAGCCAGATCATCAGGAACGAGGCGGGCACCAGCCAGCCTGGCCGGCTCACCAGGTACAGCAGGAATAGGCCGCCTGCGGTCAGCGCCACGCCTTCCCACCATGGGTAGACGTAGCTCGGGGCGGCCAGCGCCCACCCTGTCAGAAAGAGGATGAAGCCCGTTGCTTGCAGGCCGATCGACAAAGGGCGGATCAGGCCGTGGAATTCATCAATTCGCTGCTGGGTCAGTGGCATGTCAAATCACATTCAATATCCGGCGGGGCATCCCTCATGCCCACGGAGGCTGCCCGCTGGTCACGGAGCGCTCCACTCGGGTTGCCGTCACTATAACAGCGTGGTCGTGCTCAACAGAAGTAAGTTTCATCTGGCGTCGCTATAACTGCATCAAACTTCGCTGCGCCTTCGCTTGCCGAGGGGAAATCTGCGACTATCTTCGTGTTAGCATCGCCTGGAGTTCAATTTCATTCACCACCAAAGAGAGATGCCCATGTCGGAACAAGACCAGGAACAGCCGCAGCAAGCGCAGGAGCAGCCACCGCAGGATCCCTGGATCGAGCGCGCCGAGGAGTTGAAGTCGCAGATGGAGGAGCTCCTGGTGGCGCAGCTGGAAGAGTACGAGCTGATGACGTCCAAGCTGGAACAGTGGAAGCAGAACCCCGGCAATTCCTGGCTGACCGAGGAGGATTACCGTCCCTGGCAGGAAGCGCTCAAGAAGCTCGAAGCGGCCCAGCGCGAATTCGATTCCCACATCAGCAGCCGGGTCAAGAAGTGATCCTGGCCTCTGCGTTGTGGGCGGCAGGACGTCGTCAGGCCTGAGCGCTGGCGTCGTTCCTGCCCCTCATTCGGAGGCGGCCGGCTTGCGACGCGTGGCGCCGGATCCGCTGCGCCGCCGTCGTGGTCGCGCCCAGCGTTGGGCGCATTCCACCACCGCCTGCATGTATTGCGGAGCGGTCTCGGGCTTGAGCAGGTAGGCACTGGCACCGGCCTCGAGCAAGTCGGGCATCTCTGGTGGATAGTCACTGTCGGGAAAGACCACCACGGGGATCGAACGGGTATCTCGTCCAGCCTTCATGGCGAGGATGAAATCGGCGCCGTTGTTTTCCATCATGCCGGGATCGAGCAGGATCAGGTCCGGCAGGCGTGCGTCGTCCAGGCGGTGCCGATGCAGCAGGCCGTCGATGGCGGCGTCGGCCTCGTCGTACCATTGCAGCACGCAATGGAAATTGCTTCGCCACAGCGCAAAGCGCGCCAATTCTACTGCTTCGCCGTTCGATTCAATCATCAGGATGATCGGCGGTCTCATGTTGTGATTCCTCTAGCGTGTTGCCCTGAGCCTGATTCCTGTGCGATAGGAGTGGTCTTGTGCCGCCGTGGCGGTTCTCTCTACACGAAGTCTCAGCGCTAGTCTGACAAAGTTGCGGGGCCGCTCCTATCATGATTTTCCTGATGACTGGGTAGCCTGCGCGCACGATGGGGCAGGGCGGTGTAACCTAGGCGAGTTGCAGGAGGCAGGTCTCCGTCTGGCATGGTTCCCATCTTGCGAGAGTGCGGGGAATCGGTATTGCCGGCATGCCGCGTAGTGCGGCTGATGGCACGGGGCTTGCTGAGGAAGTTGCCGGAACGTGCGTTGCATGCTGCATCCGCGCAGCCTAGCACCATGTTCCTGAATCGAACAGGCAAAACATCATCATGAATGCATCACTGAACACTGCGGCGTCGCAACCGACCCGCCAGACGCTGGACATCCTCACCACCCTCATCGGCTTCAATACCGTCAGCCGCGAATCCAATCTGGGTCTCATCGAATGGGTGCGCGATCACCTGGAGCGCCATGGCGCGGTCACCCGCCTGACCTATGACGCCGAGCGGCGCAAGGCCAATCTCTTTGCGACGCTGGGCGATGCCGGGCCGGGGCGCTTTGGGACGGTCTTTTCGGGTCATACCGATGTGGTCCCGGTGACCGGCCAGAAATGGGATACCGATCCCTTCGTGGCGCATGTCGCCGATGGCAAGTTGTTTGGCCGTGGCGCCTGCGACATGAAGGGGTTCATCGCCATCTGCATGGCGCGCCTGCCCGCCATCGACCTGGGGCGGCTGCATACGCCGCTGCATTTCTCGTTCTCCTATGACGAGGAGGTGGGCTGCCTGGGCGTGCGCGAGCTGCTGGCCGACCTGCAGCAGAACGACATCCGGCCCACCGGTGTGATCATTGGCGAACCGACCATGATGCAGCCGGTCATCGCGCACAAGGGCAAGCGCTCCTATCGCTGTTCGGTGCACGGCCATGCGGCGCATTCGTCCTGCCCGCACCTCGGCATCAACAGTATCGACTTCGCCGCCATGATGCAGTTGAAGATCCGCGAGATCGCCTTGCGGGTGCGGCATTCGGGGGTGCAGGATGATGACTTCGACGTGCCGTATTCATCCATTGCCACCACGCTCACCAGCGGCGGCAATGCGCCCAACATCATTCCGGACAAGGCCGAGTTCGTCTTTGAGCACCGCTTCCTGCCCGGCATCGATCCGGCCGAGGTGTTCGAGGAAGTGAAGGCCTATGCGGAGCAGGAAATCCTGCCGCAGATGCGCATCGATGGCGTACAGGGGCGCATCGAGTTCGAGACGCTGACCTCCTATCCCGGCATGTGTACGCCCGCCGATGATCCGTTGGTGACGTCGGCCCTGCGCATCCTGGGTAGCGAGCGTGCGCGCAAGGTGGGGTTTGGCACCGAGGGCGGTCTCTTTGGCCAGGCCGGGATGCCGGCGGTGATCTGCGGGCCGGCTGACATTGCGCATGCGCACAAGCCCAATGAGTTCGTCACGCTGGAACAGCTGGCGCGCTGCGAGCGCTTCTTCGACAACTTCATCGCCTCGGCCCATCTGAGGCCAGCCTGATCCGGCGCGGGCAACGAAAAAAGGCGCTTGTCCTGCGCGGGACAAGCGCCTTTGTCTTTGTACGAGGACGAATCAGGCCGGGGCGCGCACGCGCTTGTCCAGCGAGGCCGAGAAGGCCACGGTGGCCAGTCCCAGCAGGGCGAAGAAGGAGCCGATCAGCGGCAGGTCGGTCAGCGGCAGTCCGGCCGAAATGGCCAGGCCGCCCACCCACGCGCCGGTGGCATTGCCCAGGTTGAAGGCGCCCTGGTTCAACGTGGAGGCCAGGTTGGGCGCGCCGCGCGCGGTATCGAGTACGCGGATCTGCGCGCCCGGCACCACCGCAAAAGCAAATGCACCCCAGGCAAACATGGTCGCCAGCGTCGGCCACTTGTAGTGGCTGGTAATGGAGAACAGCCCCAGCACCACGGCGATGCAGAGGAACACGCCGCACATCACCGGCATGAGCTTCCAGTCGGCCAGCTTGCCACCCACCAGTCCGCCCACGGTAATGCCGGCGCCAAAGAGCAGCAGCACCCAGCTTTCCTGCTGGGTGGTGAAACCGGTCACGTCCAGCAGGATGTAGGCGATATAGGTGATGACGCTGAACATGCTGATCGAGGCCAGGGTCGAGGTCAGCAGCGAGAGTTGCACGCGGGTGTCGATGATGGAGCGGAATTCCTGGAAGATATTGCCTGCCTGCATGGGGATCTTCTTGGGCAGCATGGTCCACAGCATGATCGCGGCCAGCACGCCGATGGCGGTCACCGCTCCGAAGGTGGAGCGCCAGCCGGCGGCATGGCC
Organism: Herbaspirillum camelliae; assembly: GCF_001929405.1. NCBI lineage: Bacteria > Pseudomonadati > Pseudomonadota > Betaproteobacteria > Burkholderiales > Oxalobacteraceae > Herbaspirillum > Herbaspirillum camelliae. The sequence goes on along the minus strand of NZ_KV880769.1, from coordinate 5,204,407 downwards.
GAAGGCGGTGCCCAGCGGCACGCCCAGGATATTGGCCACGGTCAGGCCGGTAAACATCAGCGCCACGGCCTGGGCGCGCTTCTGCGGGGCGACCAGTTCGGCCGCCACCACCGAGCCGATGCCGAAGAAGGCCGCATGGCAGAAGGCCGTCACCACCCGCGCCACCATCAGGAAGACATAGTTGGGCGCCAGGGCGCACAGCACATTGCCCAGGATGAAGAGGCACATCAATCCCACCAGCGCCTGCTTGCGCGGCCACTTGGCGGTCAGGATGGCGAGGATGGGCGCACCCGCGGCCACGCCCAGGGCATAGCCCGAGACCAGCATGCCGGCTGCCGGAGCCGTTACGTCCAGATCGCGGGCGACATCGGGCAAGAGGCCCATGATGACGAATTCGGTGGTGCCGATGCCAAAGGCGGCAACGGCAAGGGCAAACAGGGGCCAGTTCATGCGCAGTCCAGGTGGAGGGTGGAGGAGGAGGGGCGCGGCGGACAGGCCGCACAAAGCCGCAAGTTTACCGTTGGATGCAAATCGTTGCAGGACTCAGGCCGGATCGGCCGCGGGAGGGCGGGCAAACCAGCTCTTCAGGCATGACATCAGCGCGCCATAGGCCGGCAGGAAGAACAGCAGGCTGATGGCGATCTTGAAGCCGTAGTCGACCAGCGCGATCTCGATCCAGTGCTCGGCCATGAAGGGATCACTGCTGCGCCAGAAGGCGATGGAGAAGAAGGCGATGGTGTCGCTCGCATTGCCGAAGATCATCGACACCGACGGCGCCAGCCACCAATGGCGCGAAGCGCGCAGGCGGTTGAAGACCTGCACGTCCAGCACCTGTCCCAGCACATAGGCCATGAAGCTGGCCGCCGCGATGCGCGCCACGAACACGTTGAAATGCGCCAGCGCGCCGAAGCCCTGCCACTGCCCCATGTAGAACAGCGCCGAGACGCCATAGGAAATGAACAGCGCCGGCAGCATCACCGCAAAGATGATGCGACGGGCCAGCGGCGCGCCGAAGAAGCGCACGGTCAGGTCAGTGGCCAGGAAGATGAAGGGGAAGCTGAACGCCCCCCAGGTGGTATGCAGGCCGAACAGGGCGACGGGCAGTTGCACCAGGTAATTGCTGGACGTGATCACCAGCAGGTGGAACAGGGAAAGCCAGGTCAGCAGCGCGGCGTGGCGGCGCAGGTCGAGAGTCGTCATATGGACCTTTTTGATGAATGGGGGCGAGGGAACCCATGGCAACAAGCCTTTGCCGGCGGCAAAAGGCGAAGCCAGCCATTATAGTCCATTGCGCCGCCCGGCCTGCCTGGACGGCCCGTTCGGGGTACACTGCTGCGTTTTTCCGGCAGGAACATCTCATGAACAGCAAGAAGGCAACCCTGGTCGGCCTGACCGCCGTGGTCCTCTGGAGCGCCATCGTCGGCCTGATCCGGGGCGTCAGCGAACACCTGGGCGCCACCGGCGGCGCGGCGGCGATCTATACGGTGGCCTCGGCGATCCTGCTGGTGACGGTGGGCATGCCCCGGCTGCGCAGCTTCCCGGGCCGCTATCTGTTCTGGGGCAGCGTGCTCTTCGTGAGCTATGAGCTGTGCCTGTCGCTGTCCATCGGCTATGCCAATACGGCGCGCCAGGCCATCGAGGTCGGCATGGTCAATTATCTGTGGCCGACCTTCACGCTGACTGCCGCCATCCTGTTCGGCAAGCAACGCGCCACGTGGCTGATGGCGCCGGGATTCGTCCTCTCCATGCTGGGTATCTGCTGGGTGCTGGGCGGTGACCAGGGGCTGGATGTGGCCGACATGCTGGAGAACATCCGCGACAATCCCTTGAGCTATGGCCTGGCCTTTGCGGGCGCGCTGATCTGGGCGGCCTACTGCACCGTCACCACCCGCATCGCTGCCGGCATGAATGGCGTGACGCCCTTCTTCATGATGGTGGCCGTGGTGCTGTGGCTCAAGGTGCTGGCCGGCGGCCATCTGGCCGAGCTCAGCATGAGCCTGCCGGCGCTGGTCTATCTGCTGCTGGCCGCAGCGGCCATGGGGCTGGGCTATGCGGCCTGGAATGTGGGTATCCTGCACGGCAATGTCACGGTGCTGGCGGGGGCATCCTATTTCATTCCGGTGTTTTCCTCGGCGCTGTCGGCGCTGCTCTTGCGCTCGCCCTTGCCAGGCTCGTTCTGGATCGGGGCCGGGCTGGTCTGCGCCGGCTCCATCCTGTGCTGGATAGCTACTCGCAAGGCGGCGCCGAGGCCTACCAGGGCCGATGCAGTTCAGAACCTGTAGCTCACGCCCACCCGCACCACCGGATAGAGATTGTAGCCATGCACCTTGTCATTGAGTTCTGCATTCTCGGCCGCCACGTCATTGGCCAGGCGCGCGCAGATCAACGCGGAGGCAGTACAACCCGAACTGCTCAGCGAGCTTGAGCCATTACCCTGGAACATCACGCCGGCATCGGCGGTAAAGCCCCAGCCCTGGTCGGGTGCGACCGCATTGCCGTAACCCACGCCCAGGTAGGGGGCGAACTTCTTGAAGTCGATGCGACCATCCACCTGCCCGGCCTGGGACGCCAGGTAGGTATTGCCGTTGAGGGTGTAGGTGCCGTTGTTCCTGGGGCGTCCGGTGGCGTCGATCTTGTTGCCGTTGTAGATCACGCCGGTCGAGAGGCGCAAGCCATTGGAAAACGGGAACCAGTCCAGCAGGGCGTCGAAGGTGCGCAGCTTGGCCTTGGCGTCATAATTGACGCTGTTGGTGCTGGAACTGAAGGAATAGTCGAAGTAGTTCACCCCGAAGCGGGCATTCCATTGCGGCGCCAGCGGCACGCTGAGGTGGACGCCCACCCCGGTCGTGCCCAGCTCGCCCGAGAGGCCAAGGCCGGCGGCGTGGACTGGCAAGGTGGTGATGGCCAGGGCGGCGCCGAGGCAGGGCAAGGTGGTGCGCAAAAAGCTCATGGTGATTCCCCCGTGGTCTTAACATTGATGATCTTGGGCTCATCTGCTTGCAACTCATCAGTAACGGCGATCAGTTTGCATGCAGGGCCGGTTCAGATCAGAGGCTAAGGAGTTGCCTGGGGGAAGTAAAGCGCGACAGGCGCAAAAAAGTAGCGGGATGCTGCATTCCTGCCACGTCCGGCCTTTTGATGCACATCAAGGTGTTTTTGCGGTGAGGTCGATATCCTGCAAGCTCCAGTTAATACCAGCTCGCCCGGTGGGCTCGCGGCCCAGCGCATGTGCGCGCCGCGTCAGTCCGGCGTGGCAGCCGGCCAGGAGCATCGCATGCAAGTCGCCCATCCGTCCACCCTGCAGTCTTCCGCCAGTCTCGCCGGCATGAACAAGAGCGTGCTGCGCAGAATGGACCAGCGTGGTCCGCGCTACACGTCCTATCCCACTGCAGACCGTTTCACCAGTGACTTTGCCGTCACCGACTACCTCCATGCGGTGTCCGACCGTCGCAGCATGAGCGCCTGGCGCGCCTTGTCGCTGTATCTGCACATTCCGTTCTGCGACACCATCTGCTATTACTGCGCCTGCAACAAGATCGTCACCAAGAACCGTGCCAAGGCCGCACTCTACCTGAGCTATCTCAAGCGCGAGATCAGCATGCAGGGCTCGCTTTTTTCGGGAATGAACCAGGTCGAGCAACTGCACTTCGGCGGCGGCACCCCGACCTACCTTTCGGATGAGCAGATGTCGGACCTGATGGACCACATCCGCCACTGCTTCACGCTCGCACCTGACCACGTCGGCGAATACTCCATCGAGATCGATCCCCGTACGGTGTCGGTGGAACGTGTCCACAAGCTGCGCCAGCAGGGCTTCAACCGCATCAGCCTGGGCGTGCAGGATTTCGATCCCGAGGTGCAGCTGGCCGTGAACCGTGTCCAGTCGGAAGAGCAGACGCTGGAGATCATCCGCGCCGCCCGCGATGCCGGTTTCCGCTCGGTCAGCATCGACTTGATCTATGGCTTGCCCAAGCAGAACGTGATGTCCATGTCGCGCACGCTGGCCAAGGTGATCGCCGCCAGCCCGGATCGCATCGCCGTCTACAACTATGCGCACATGCCGCAGCTGTTCAAGACCCAGCGCCAGATCAAGGAAGAAGACCTGCCCAGCGCCGACAGCAAGCTCGACATGCTCTCGCTGTGCATCCGCCAGCTGACCTCGGCGGGCTACGTCTATATCGGCATGGATCACTTCGCCAAGCCCACTGACGACCTGGCCATCGCCCAGCAGCAGGGGCGTCTGCACCGCAACTTCCAGGGATACTCCACCCATTCGGAGACCGACCTCGTGGCCTGCGGCGTATCGGCCATCAGCGCGGTGGGCGGCAGCTACAGCCAGAACGAAAAGACCCTCGACGACTACTACGCCCGCCTGGAAAATTCCACGCTGCCCATCGCCCGTGGCATCCAGCTGGGCATGGATGATGTCTTGCGCCGCCTGATCATTCAGCGCCTGATGTGCAATTTCGAGTTGTCGATCAACTCGCTGGAAATCGCCTATCCCATCGTCTTTCGCGAATACTTCGCCAACGAGATGGAAAAGCTGAAGCAGCTGGAAGAAGACGGCCTCATCAAGATCGAACCGGAGTGGATCACCGTCGAGCCCAAGGGGCGGCTGCTGATTCGCAACATCTGCATGGTCTTCGATCGCTACCTGAACCAGGAGCGCGAGAAGGCCGCCAGCCAGAACAAGGATGCCCCGCAGCGATATTCACAGACGGTCTGAGCGGGAGCGGGAGTGAATCTGCTGCCGATCTTCCTGGTAGGCCTGATGGGGAGCGTCCATTGCATAGGCATGTGTGGCGGCATCGTCGGCGCGCTCAGTTCGGCGGCGCCCGTTCGTCCGACGCCCGCGCCGGCTGCGCCCCTGCTGTCGGTGGCCGCGCCCGGTCGCAATGACGGCGCGCGCCTGCTGCGCATCATTCCCATTCATCCCGCAGGCGGCATCCAGGTCCAGGCCGTGGCCCAGGATCTGGGGCGCGTGCTCTGCTACAACCTGGGCCGCCTGTCCAGCTATGCGCTGGCCGGCGCATTGGCTGGCGGTATCGCAGCGGGTTTGCTGCGCGGCGCCGATGTGCTCGGCTGGCTGGCGCCGGCGCAGCGGGTGGCTTACCTGATCACCAATATCGTGCTGGTCCTGCTGGGTCTGTACCTGACCCAATGGTGGCCGGCGCTGGCGCGTCTGGAACAGTTGGGCAGCGCCTTGTGGGCGCGTGTACGCCCGCTGGCCGCGCGCCTGGTGCCGGTGGATACGCCGGCCAAGGCCCTGCTGCTGGGCAGCCTCTGGGGCTGGCTACCCTGCGGGATGGTCTACAGCGCCTTGTTGACGGCCTTGATGGCCGGCAGCGCCATGCAGGGGGCGTTGACCATGCTGGCCTTTGGCGCCGGCACCTTGCCGATGTTGCTGGCGGCCGGCCTGTCCGGTGCGCGCCTGCGCCAGCTGGCGCAGCGTCCGGCGGTGCGTCTGGCTGCCGGTGTGGTCGTGCTGGCTTTCGGAATAGTGGGTTTGCTGCGTGGCGCCGAGATCGGTGGCATGGGCATTGCACGCGGCTGGATCGATGTGTTCTGCATCAGTCCGGCGCATGGGGGATGACGATGAGCGGTGAAGGGAGCGGGGACGGGAGCGGCGAGGGGACACTGTGTTTCCATTGCGGCCAGCCGGTGCCGGCCGGGCAGGCGTGGACGCTGGAGATCGGCGGGGCGCGGCGTGAGCTGTGCTGTGTCGGTTGCCAGAGCGTGGCGCGACTGATCGTCGACAGCGGCTGCGCAGACTTCTACCTGCGCCGCACGGCGCCTTCGGCCCGGGTCGATCCCGAACAACTGCTTCCACCCGAACTGGCCTTGCTGGAGCAGCCGCAGCAGGCGCAGGATCAGCCTCATGCCGCCGACGCCAGCGCGGAGCTGGTCCTGTCCATCGATGGCTTGCGTTGCTCGGCCTGCGTCTGGCTGATCGAAAAATACCTGGTGCGCCTGCCCGGCATGCAGATGGCCGAGATGAACGTGGCCACCTCGCGGCTGCACCTGCGCCGCGATCCCGCCTTGTGTTCCACCGCCACCATCCTGCGCGGCCTGCGCGGGCTGGGTTATACCGCCTATCCCTTCGATCCCCTGCGCCAGGGTGAACAGGCGCGCCGTGCCTCGCGCCGCCTGTTCCGCCAGTTGTTCATCGCCGGCCTGTCGATGATGCAGGTGATGATGTATGCCGTGCCGGTCTACATGACCCATGAGGGCATCGATCCCGACATGATGTCGCTCATGCGCTGGGCCAGCCTGTTCCTGACCATTCCTGCCGTGTTCTATTCGGCCTTGCCGTTCTTCACCGGCGCCTGGGCCGGCCTGCGCGCCCGTGCACCGGGGATGGACTTGCCGGTGGCCATCGGCATCGCAGCAGCCTTCCTGGCCAGCGCCATCGCCACCTGGCGCGGCGAGGGTGAGATCTGGTTCGACAGTGTGAGCATGTTCATCTTCCTGCTGCTGGGCAGTCGCTACCTGGAGGCGGCCGCGCGCCGCAAATCCGCCTCGGCACTGGAGCGCATGCAGCAGGCCTTCCCGGCCTCGGCGCTGCTGGCGCCAGGCTATCCGCAGCAGCGCGAGACCACCCTGGTGGCCGCAGCGCAATTGCGCGAGGGGGATGTGATCCTGGCGCGTCCAGGCGATACCATCGCGGCCGACGCCTGCCTGCTGGAGGGTGTGGGCGAGTTCGACCTGGCCCTGCTCTCGGGCGAAAGCCGTCCCCAGTCTTTCCAGATCGGCCAGGAAGCGCCCGGCGGCGCAGTCAACCTGAGCCAGCCGGTGTTCCTGCGGGTGGTGCGCGCCACCGGCGAAAGCACGCTGGCCGCGTTGACCCGGCTGGCCGAGCAGGCCGGACAGGGCAAGCCGGCGCTGGCCCAGTGGGCCGACATCGTCGCCTCGCGCTTCGTGGTGGCGCTGCTGCTGCTGGCCGGGGCTACTTTCCTGGCCTGGCAATTGATCGATCCGACGCGTGCCTGGTCCACCGCCATCGCGGTGCTGGTGGTGTCTTGCCCCTGCGCCTTGTCGCTGGCGACACCCTCGGCATTGGCGGCTGCCACCGATCGTCTGTTGCGGACCGGTACGCTGGTAGTGCGGGGCAATGTGCTGGAAACCCTGCAACGCGCCGACACCATCGTCTTCGACAAGACCGGCACGCTTACCCAGGGACGTCCGCAGCTGACCGCCTTGTGGTCGGATGTGGACTGCCAGCGATCGCTGGCGATCGCCACTGCCATGGAGCGCGGCAGCCTGCATCCGCTGGCCAAGGCGCTGGTGGAGGAGGGCGCGCGCCGGCAGGTGGACGCCCTCGAGGTGGAACAACTGACTTCGGTGACGGGGGCGGGCATGCAGGGCATGATCGAGGGTGACCTCTATCGCATCGGCTCGCGCAGTTTTGTCGCTGGGCTGGCGGGCACTGTATTGCCGCCGGTCCTGTTGCAGTCGGCTGCCAGCGGGGCGGGCAGCGTCTATCTGGGTAGCAGCGACGGTTGGCTGGCGCGCTTCGACCTGGCCGATGCCTTGCGCACGGATGCGGTCGCGACCGTGGCGGCTTTCCGCGCACTGGGCCTGCGCACCATCCTGCTCAGCGGCGACCAGCCGGAGGTCTGTACCGAGGTGGCCGCCGCAGCCGGCATCAGCGAGGTGCAGGCAGCCTGCACGCCACAGGGCAAGCTGGACTATGTGCGCAATCTGCAGCGGGATGGGGCGGTGGTGGCCATCGTTGGCGATGGCATCAACGACGCGGCCATGCTGCGCGCCGGCGATGTCTCCTTCGCCATGGGCAAGGGCGCGGCGCTGGCGCAGGTCAGTGCCGATGCCGTCATCATGAGTGACCGCCTGCAGGCCGTGGCCGATTGCGCGGCGATGGCGCAGCGGACCATGCAGATCGTGCGCCAGAACCTGGTGTGGGCTGCGACCTACAACTTCCTGGCCATTCCGGCGGCAGCCTTCGGCCTGCTCGATCCCTGGATGTCGGCGGTGGGCATGTCGCTCAGTTCGCTGCTGGTGGTGGGCAATGCACTACGCCTGAGTCGCCGGCAGGCGCGCTCTGCTGCAGAAGCACAGCCGGCGGCGGTGCGCCCGGCGCTGGCGGGAGCGGCCTGATGGAAGCGCTCTATCTCCTCATTCCCCTGAGCACCCTGCTGGTCTTCCTGGCGATCTGGGTGTTCTTCCGCGCCTCCGACAGCGGGCAGTTCGATGACCTCGAAGGGCCTGCCATGCGCATCCTCCACGACGACGATGCCGCCGTCCCGCAGGAGCCGTCCGGCGGCGCGTGATTGTGTGCGCTGCGGTTGACGCAGACCATTGTTTCCCCGTCTTTGTTCCCGCGCTTCTCCCCATTTTGATACACGTCAAGGCTGCCGGAAGCTGCGCCCCGTAAGCTCGCATTGACCAGTACTCAACATAGTGGGGAGAGTTTCGTGAGCAAAGAAAATAGCTACAACTACACGGTTGTGCGCCAATTCACCGTGGCGACCATCCTGTGGGGCGTAGTCGGTATGTTGGTCGGCGTGATCATCGCCGCCCAACTGGCATGGCCTGAACTGAACATGGGGATACCCTGGCTGAGCTTCGGCCGGCTGCGGCCCCTGCATACCAACGCGGTGATCTTCGCCTTCGGCGGCTGTGCGCTGATGGCCACCTCGTATTACGTCGTCCAGCGCACCTGCCAGGTGCGCCTGTTTTCCGACTTCCTGGCCGCCTTCACCTTCTGGGGTTGGCAGCTGGTGATCGTCGGCGCCGCCATCTCGTTGCCGCTGGGTCTGACCCGGGGCAAGGAATACGCCGAACTGGAATGGCCCCTGACCATCCTGATCGCCGTCGTCTGGGTGGCCTACGCAGTGGTGTTCTTCGGCACCCTGATCAAGCGCAAGGTGCAGCATATCTATGTGGCCAACTGGTTCTACGGCGCCTTCATCATCGCCGTGGCCATCCTGCACATCGTCAACGGTATGACCATGCCGGCTACGCTGACCAAGTCCTACTCCATGTACAGCGGCGCGCAGGATGCGATGATCCAGTGGTGGTACGGCCACAACGCCGTGGGCTTCTTCCTGACCGCTGGCTTCCTGGGCATGATGTACTACTTCATTCCCAAGCAGGTCAATCGTCCGGTGTATTCCTACCGCCTGTCGATCGTGCACTTCTGGGCGCTGATCTTCACCTACATGTGGGCCGGCCCGCACCATCTGCACTACACCGCACTGCCTGACTGGACCCAGTCGCTGGGCATGGTGTTCTCGCTGATCCTGCTGGCACCGTCCTGGGGCGGCATGATCAACGGCATGATGACCCTGTCGGGCGCCTGGCACCAGTTGCGCACCGACCCCATCCTGAAGTTCCTGGTGGTGTCGCTGTCCTTCTACGGCATGTCCACCTTCGAAGGTCCGATGATGGCCATCAAGACCGTCAACGCCTTGTCCCACTACACCGACTGGACCATCGGTCACGTCCACTCGGGCGCTCTGGGCTGGGTCGGCTTCGTCACCATGGGGGCGATGTACTACCTGATTCCGCGTCTGTCGGGCAAGACCCAGATGTGGAGCAAGGATCTGATCGAAATCCACTTCTGGGTCGCTACCATCGGCATCGTGCTCTACATCGCCGCGATGTGGATCGCCGGTGTGATGCAAGGCCTGATGTGGCGCGCGGTCAATGCCGACGGCACCCTGACCTACACCTTCGTGGAAAGCGTCAAGGCAACCTATCCGTACTACGTGATCCGTCTGATGGGCGGCCTGATGTACCTGTCCGGCATGCTGGTGATGGCCTACAACACCTGGCGCACCATGCGCGGCACCGAACTGGCTGTCGCACCGATTCCTGCCGTGACCAACGCTGCGCACTGATTTGGGGGAAATGATGAAGTTTTCGCATGAATGGATCGAGAAGAACCCCTGGCTGCTGATCGGCCTGGTGCTGCTGGTGGTGAGCATCGGTGGCCTGGCCGAGATCGTGCCGCTGTTCTTCCAGAAATCGACGACCGAGCCCATCGCTGGCCTGAAGCCCTATTCGGCCCTGCGCCTGGCTGGCCGCGACGTGTACATCCGCGAGGGCTGCTACAACTGCCACTCGCAGATGATCCGCCCGCTGCGCGCCGAGACCGAGCGCTATGGCCACTATTCCGTGGCCGGCGAGTCGGTCTATGACCACCCCTTCCAGTGGGGCTCCAAGCGCACCGGTCCTGACCTGGCCCGGGTGGGTACCCGCTACAGCGACGAATGGCATCGCGCCCACCTGCACAATCCGCGCGACGTGGTGCCCGAGTCCAACATGCCGGCCTACCCGTGGCTGGAGCAAGCCAAGCTGGACAACTACGACATCGTCTCGCGCATGAAGGCCTTGAAGCGCATCGGCGACCCGTACACCGAAGAAGACATCAAGAATGCCCCGGCCGAGCTGGTCGGCAAGACCGAGCAGGATGCGCTGATCGCCTACCTGCAAGGCCTGGGCGTGCTGATCAAGGCGGAGAGATAAGACCATGATTGAAATGATTACCGATCCACGCAGCCTGATCACGCTGATCAGCTTCATCACCTTTGCCGGCATCCTGTGGTGGACCTACATCGGCCACAAGCCCGCTGACTTCAAGCAAGCCGAGATGATTCCCTTCGCCGATGGCGACATCGGCCAGCCGGCCCAGGAAGGCGTTGACAAGGAGGTGCGCCATGGCTGATTTCACCAATGGTTTCTGGAATATCTGGATCATCGTGCTGACCGTGCTGGGTATCGCCGGCTGCACGCTGCTGCTGTGGCAGCAATCGAACTGGAAGGTCAAGAAGGGCGAGGAAAAGGCCGCTGGTTCCACCACCGGCCACGTCTGGGACGAAGACCTGAGCGAACTGAACAACCCACTGCCGCGCTGGTGGATGTGGCTGTTCTACCTGACCATCTTCTTCTCGATCGGCTACCTGGTGGCCTATCCGGGCCTGGGCAACCTGCCCGGCACCCTGGGCTGGCGCTCCACCGGCGAGCACGATGCCGACGTGAAGGCTGCTGAAGCCAAGTATGGTCCGCTGTTCAACCACTATCTCAAGCAAGACCTGAAGGTGGTGGCTGGTGATTCCCAGGCCCACGCCATCGGCGAACGCCTGTTCCTGACCTACTGCGCCCAGTGCCATGGTTCGGATGCCCGCGGCAACAAGGGCTTCCCCAACCTGACCGACAACGACTGGCTGCATGGCGGTACCCCTGAAATCATCAAGGAAACCATCATGAAGGGCCGCCACGGCGTCATGCCGCCGATGGCCGCAGCCGTGGGCACCGACAAGGATGTCGACAACGTCGCCAACTACGTGCTGAGCCTGTCCAATTCGACTCATGACCCGATCAAGGCGGAACTGGGCAAGTCCAAGTTCGCTGCCTGCATGGCCTGCCACGGGCCGGGCGGAGTGGGTAACCAGGCCCTGGGTGCGCCCAACCTGTCGGACAAGATCTGGCTGTATGGCGGCAGCATCGACACCATCAAGGAAACCATCAACAAGGGCCGCGACAACACCATGCCGGCGTTTGGCGAGTTCCTCGGTGAACCCAAGGTGCATGTGCTGGCCGCCTATGTGTGGAGTCTTTCCAACAAGCCCAGCAACGCCGCAGCCAAGTAAGACCTCATGCCGCGCATGAGGTGCTAGTTCCGCCGCCGGGGCCGACGCTGACACAGATCGGCGCGGTCCCGGCGCAGTAGGTAACGCGCTCCCTCGACAAGATCAGGAGCGCACAGAGAGTGAAGGCAGATCAGGCAAGACCATGGAAAAAGCCGTGATGAAACCCAGGCAGGACAAGGAAGGGGACCCGCCACCCGAAACCGGTGACAGCAAGACAGGCAAGGACGAATATGCCGTCATCCGCATGTATGCGGCGCGCGAGCAGATCTACCCGCGCGAGATCCAGGGACGTTTCGCCAGCCTGCGCTGGCTTTGTGTCTTTCTGACGCAGCTGGTGTTCTACGGACTGCCGTGGATCAACTGGAATGAGCGTCAGGCCGTGCTGTTCGACCTGGCTTCCCGCAAATTCTATCTGTTCGGCCTGGTGCTCTGGCCGCAGGACTTCATCTGGCTGGCGGCGCTGCTGATCATCTGCGCCTTCAGCCTGTTCTTGTTTACGGCCGTGGCTGGCCGCGTCTGGTGCGGCTATTCCTGTCCGCAGACGGTCTATACCGAAATCTTCATGTGGATAGAGCGCCGCATCGAAGGCAACCGCAGCGCCCGCATGCGCCTGGACCGCCAACCCTGGTCGTTCGACAAGCTCTGGCGCAAGTCGGCCAAGCACCTGGCCTGGGGGGCGCTGGCCTTGTGGACCGGCATCAGCTTCGTCGGCTATTTCTCGCCCATCCGCGACCTGCTGCCCGAGATCAGCGGCTTTGCGCTGGGTCCGTGGGAGAGCTTCTGGATTCTCTTCTACGGCTTTGCCACCTATGGCAATGCGGGCTGGATGCGCGAGCAGGTCTGCAAGTACATGTGTCCGTACGCCCGCTTCCAGAGCGCCATGTTCGACCGCGATTCGCTCATCATCACCTATGACGTGGCCCGTGGCGAACCCCGCATGCCCGCCGCCAAGGCGGCCAAGCTGGACACCGGCGCCCGCGCTGGCGATTGCATCGACTGCACGATGTGCGTGCAGGTCTGCCCCACCGGTATCGATATCCGTCAGGGCCTGCAATACATGTGCATCGGTTGCGCCGCCTGTGTGGACGCCTGCGACAGCGTGATGGACAAGATCAAGCGGCCGCGTGGCCTGATCCGCTACTCCACCGAGAATGCGGTCGAGCAGGGCTTCTCCACGGCGGAGATCCGGCGTCGTCTGGTGCGCCCCCGCATCCTGATCTACGGCGCCATCCTGGGGACGGTGATTGCCCTGTTCGCCGGTTCGCTGTGGGTGCGCACTCCGCTGAAGCTGGACGTGATCCGTGACCGTGGTTCGATGGGGCGCGAAGTCGAAGAGGGCATCATCGAAAACGTCTATCGCCTGCAGATCATCAACACCGATGAACGCGGCCACCGTTACCTCATTCGCGCCAAGGGCCTGGCCGGACTGAGTGTGGATCCGGCGGCTCCCATCGAGGTCGCGGCTACGCAGACGGTCTCGGTGCCGGTGCGCGTGCGCGCGCCGCACGGTGCGGGCGAAGTCGGCTCCAACAAGATCCGCATTGAACTGGAGGCTGAAGACCAGCCTGCGCTCAATGTCAGCGAAAAAGCGGTGTTCCTGGTGCCCCGGCGCTGATCGGACCCGATCTCACCTAAAGAGGAAATCATGCAGACCATGTCTCCCAAGTTCGCCAGCACTGCCAACGCCGTTCCCTGGTATCGTCATCGCTGGCCCTGGCTCTTAATGGCCGGTCCGGCCGTGGTGGTGGTGGCGGGCGTCTTCACCGCCTGGCTGGCCATCTCGCGCGCCGACGCGCTGGTGGCCGACGACTACTACAAGCAGGGCAAGGCCATCAACAAGGACTTGCGCCGCGATCACGAGGCCCAGCGGCTGGGCGCGGCCATCGGCATCGCCTATGACCCGGCGGCCGGCGTGCTGCGTGGTCGCCTGCAACTGCGCCAGCCGGCCCCGCAGGCGCAGGCCCAGCTTGCCGATCAGGCAAGCCGGACACTGATCCTGAACCTGGTGCACCCGACCCAGCCGTCCAAGGACCGTACGCTGCAGGTGCAGCCGGCTGCCGATGGCAGTTTCTCGGTCCCGCTGGTGGAAATGGAACAGGCCCGCTGGCGTCTGGTGGCCGAAGACGGCAGCCATGTGTGGCGCCTGCACGGCACCTGGGCGTGGCCGCAACAGCGCAGCATGGAAATGAACGCCGAGGCCTACGCACCGGCTGAATAATGCGCTAAGCTGAAGCAACTAGCCGACGCAAAGATCGGCAGTCTACGGAAGAAATAACTGAAGGAGACAGCCATGCGCAAACAGCAACGCAACATCGCCATCGTGATCTGGGTGGCTTTCCTGATGGCCATCGCGGCCGAGGGAGTATTCTTTTCCATCTTCAACCCGGACGACCTGGCCATGGCGGCCGGGCATGAGTGGGAGGCGCTGGGCGCCTACACGGTCGGGTTCTTCTGTTTCTGGGTGAGTTTTGCGGTCTGCGGCCTGCTGGCCGTCAGGCTGACGCAGACCTTGCCCAAGGAACGTCTGCGTCACTTCGCTTAGCGGCCAATAGCTGTTGACTGCTGGCCCGCTGATCCGCTGGCCGATGAGGCCGGCCCTCAGGTGGTGCTGCGGGTCGGCGTCGCGGCGCAGGCTTCCGCGCCTGCAGCCAGGCGTTTCAATGCGGCCAGGTCGACCACTTCTACATCACGTTGCTCCACGGCCAGCAAGCCCTGCTTGCGGAACTTGGAGATCAGCCGGCTGATGCTTTCAATGGTCAGGCCGAGGTAATTGCCCACGTCCTGACGCGTCATGCGCAGCTGGAAGCGCGTGGAGGAATAGCCGCGTGCGGCGTAGCGTGAAGACAGGTTCACCAGGAAGGCGGCAAAACGTTGTTCTGCGCGCATGTTCCCCAGCAGCATGATGACGTTCTGTTCGCTGGTGATCTCGTGGCTCATGATGCGATGGAAGTGGCGCAGCAGATGGGGAATCTGGCCGAACAACTGTTCCAGGCGGGCGAAGGGGATCTCGCAGACTTCGCTGTCCTGCAGGGCCACGGCGTCGCACTGGTGCTGCTCGGTGCTGATCGCATCCATGCCCAGCAGTTCGCCAGGCATCTGGAAGCCGGTGATCTGGCGGTCGCCGTCCAGGTTTTCCTGATAGGTCTTGAAGTGGCCTACGCGCACCGCATAGAGCGCCGTGAAGCGGTCGCCGATGCGATAGAGGAAATCGTCGCGGGCGACCTTGCGGCGACCGATGATCTTGTCCAGGCGCTTCATGTCGGACTCATCCAGACCCATGGGCAGGCACAGCTGGTGCATGCCGCAGGCAGTGCAGCTGCGCAGCGCCGAGCTGGCGGCAGCCTCACGGGCCGCGGTCAGCGACGAGCAGTGGGTCAGGGGGGTAGCGGCGTTAGCCGGCGTGGTGATCGGAGTGGAGTGGCAAGACTGGTTCATACGATGTTCCCGGCGGACATGTGGCAATCGAATGACTCGATTTTAAGTGCGCGGAACAATATAGGAAGCACAGTATTCCCGAATCAGACGGTATTTCTTGTCGCAGATCAAACATGTCGGAACTAAATGGCTGGCAACGACAATGAAGGCAGGGGGAACGCCAATTTGATGCGGGAAATCCCACACAAATTCGATGCAAGCGGGCAAAAGACGCGCGGTAATGAGGTAGGGGAAGCGGCCTTGATGGGGGAAAGTGGGCGGTATCGCGGGGTTACCGGGGACCCGCGATTGCCCTTCCATGCGACCGTCTTGTTATTGAAACTTCCGTGGCGGTAAAACTTCAGTGCTGAGGACGCTCGTCCTCAGCGGAGTCATGCTTCGGCCATGTTCTTGTTCATTTCCGGCAGCGGCAGGGGCTGGCTGGTGGGACGGCCACGGTAGTCAGTCCAGCACAGTCGCTTGAAGTCGTACAGCTTGCAGCGACGGGCGGTATCGAAATACCAGCGCCAGGAAAAACGCTGGATGACGATGCGACCGGGCAGCATGGTTTCCAGCTTCTTCTGCGCCTGCTTCAGGCGATACAGCGGCACGCTCATGTCAACGTGATGCGCGGTATGTTCCATGATGTGATGCAGCAGCGCACCCCAGAAACGGCCAAAGGTCAGGTGCACGGTGGTGGAGACGAAGGGCTGGGCAGCGGCCCAGGTGACCTTGTCGTCGTACCAGGCGACCGAGGTATGGGTGTGGTGGACATACACCACGAAGCCGATCATGGCCTTCCAGAACAGCAGGGGAATGACAAAGCCGGTCACCAGCAGGGTCCAGAACGATTGCCCGGTGGACTGCGCGGCCCAGGCCAGGCCGCCGACCCAGACAGCGGCCACGGCCGTCACCAGTGCGCCATCCCACATGAATTCGGCGCGGCGGGTGGGCATCTGCTTCTTCGAGGGGAAATACATGCGCTTCCACCACATGTCGATCATGTAGTACAGACCGGGACCGAAGCCGCTGCGATAGATGCGCTCCAGGCGCTGACGCCAGCGCGGCAGGGCGTTGAACTCTTCGAGCGAACGCGGTTGCCAGACGAAGTCGAAACCCTTCAGGTTGGTATAGCCGTGGTGCACCACGTTGTGACCGACGGCCCACAGGCTGTAAGGGGTCAGCGAAGGCATGAACAGCAGGCGGCCCAGCCAGGTGTTGAGCTTGCGGTTGGGTGTGAAGGCCTGGTGGCAGGCGTCGTGGCCGAGAATGAACAGGCGGCCGATGATGAAGCCATTGACCACGCCCAGCGCGATCTTGGCCAAGAGCCAGGGCGCCCAGACAATGGCGGCCAGGCTGGCGCCGAACAGCGCGAAATCGATGGCCGAGAGCAGCAGCGCGATGGCGGTGCTGCGCTTGCTCAGGGGGATCACCCAGGATCGGATCACCTTGCGGTGGGGCATCGGTGCACCCGGGGTGACCGGCAGGTTGTGGGATTGCGAAGTCGTCGACATCGTGGTTACCTCTTCGTACAGTGAAACGGTGGACAGGGGAGCATGCCGCATGAGACTGCTCCTGCTAACGCTGCAAATGGCGGATGGCGTTTGCAAGGATGGCCGGCTGTCGGCGTGTCGCCGATGGCGGACGTTAGCGTGCTTCCCAAAAAACAACGCGACCGGTCATCATGGATGACGGATCGCGCCGTTTGGGTGCGGCAAGAATACCTTAGAAACGGTAACCCACGCCAACGCCGATGAGCCACGGATCGATCTTCACGCTGGAGATCTTGGTGCCGGCGGCAGTCTTCACGTCGCTGGAGATCTGCACTTTCTTGATGTCGAAGTTGATCAGCCAGTTCTTGTTGATCTTGTAGTCCGCACCGATCTGCAGGGCGCCGCCGAAGCTGCTGTTGTCCAGTTGCAGACCGCCCGAGATGTTCACGCTGGAGATGCGGGTGTAGTTGATACCGGCGCCGACGTAGGGGCTGAAGGCCGAGTCAGGCATGAAGTGGTATTGCACCAGCAGGCTGGGCGGCAGGTGCTTGAAGGTACCGATCTTGGAACCGTTCAGGCGCACGTCCTGTTCTTGCGGATAGGTCAGCACCAGTTCAGCGGCGATGTTCTTGGTGAAGAAGTAGCTGATGTCGACTTCGGGAATGGTCTTCGAGTTGATCGTGATCAGATCCGAAGCGCCCTGGCCGTTGATAGGGTCGGACTTGTTTTCCGGGCTCAGGTTGACGGCGCGCACGCGCACCAGCCACGGGCTCTGGGCCTCCTGGGCGAAGACCGGGGCAGCGAAGGAGGAAGCGAAAGCCGCAGCGGCGGCAGCGATAGTGACGATTTTTTTCACGGTTTTTACCTGTCGAGTGAGGATGTGCGAAAGGTACGCGTGAACGGGCTGTCCGGCTTTGATGCCGATCAAGCGCGGCCATGGCTGCACCCTGATGAGGCAAAAGCTGAACGGCCCGGAGCTGCGATGGCAGGTCCGGGCCGTTGTGCTGCAGGGGCTGGCAGTTGTGCTGCGCAGTCGCGCTGGCCTTATTCCTTGTAGCGCGCTTCCCGTGCCAGCTTGGTCAGGTTCTCCGGATCTTCAAACGCCTTGTAGTAGGCGTTGAGCGCCGGTGCGCCGCCGAGGTGCGCATACAACACGCGCTGGCCCTTGAAGTGTCCCTTCTTGGCCATGTCGAT
This sequence comes from Herbaspirillum camelliae, assembly GCF_001929405.1. Classification (NCBI taxonomy): domain Bacteria; kingdom Pseudomonadati; phylum Pseudomonadota; class Betaproteobacteria; order Burkholderiales; family Oxalobacteraceae; genus Herbaspirillum; species Herbaspirillum camelliae. Next base: position 5,186,694 of record NZ_KV880769.1, on the reverse strand, counting down.
CAGGCCGTCGATGGATTTTCCTTCATAGACCGGATCGGTCAGCATGGCTTCCATCTCGGCTGCGGTGCGGATGGCGGCGATGGTCTGCTCGCTGGGCAGGCCATAGGCCGGGCCGCTGTAGTCGGGGATGATCTCGATGTCGGCATCGCGCACGATGACGCGCTTGCCACCCTTGGCGGCGATCAGTTCGCTGGTGTCATTGGCGATCTTGGTGACGGCGCGGCGGGTCATGGCTTCGTCGTCGGCGGTGTCGATGCCGATGACGCGGCGACGTTTTTCCTGGGCGGCAAAGCCCACCACCATGCCGGCCTGGGTGGAACCGGTGCAGGTGGCCACGACGATGTTGTCGAAGAAGACGCCCAACTGCTCTTCCTGCATCGCCACTTCATCGGCGAAGTTGGCATAGCCCAGGCCGCCCAGCGGGTGGTCGGAAGCGCCAGCCGGGATCGCATAGGGCTTGCCGCCCTTGGCGCGCACTTCTTCCAGGGCGCGGGCCCAGGTGTCTTTTTCGGTGGTGGAATAACCATAGCCGCCCATGATGGGGTTGCCGCCCATGATGCGGGTCAGCAGGATGTTGCCGACCTTGTCGTAGACCGGGTCATCCCATTCCAGCCAGGTTTCCTGCACGGTATAGGACTTCATGCCCACGGCCGCGGCCGCGGCGCAGACCTGGCGCGTGTGGTTGGACTGGATGTTGCCGATCGAGACCAGGGTGTCGCAGCCCTTGGCCAGGGCGTCGGCCACCAGCCATTCCAGCTTGCGGATCTTGTTGCCGCCAAAGGCCAGGCCCGAGGACACGTCATCACGCTTGGCCCAGACTTCCACGCCCAGCATGGCGGAGAGACGTTCCAGCTTGTGGATGGGGGAGGGGAAGAAGCCCAGCGTCTTGCGCGGGAAGAGTTTATCGAGTGCCAGCATGGGTTGCTCCGGTTCAGGTGGATTCAGGTCAGGGTTGAAGTCCGATTCACATCGAATCGACGGGATCAACTTTACGCCTGAGCGACAAAATGGTGCTTCCGAATTTATGGCATTATCGGGTTCATAAAGTTGATGAAAAATGATTCGTCGAAATATTGATTCGATAAAATAATTTAAAACGGAATAATCATCATGTCACTAGATCGCATGGACAAGCGCATCCTCAAGGCGCTGCAGAAGGATGGCCGCATCGGCAATGCCGAGCTGGCCAAGAAGCTGGGCATGAGCGCCACGGCCTGCTGGAACCACACCAAGCGCCTCATGGAAGAGGGCTATGTGAAGGAAGTGCGCGCCATCCTTGATCCCGAAAAACTGGGGCTGCCGGTGCTGGTGACGGTGGGCGTGGTGCTGGACCGCTCCACGCCGGAGAGCTTTGCCGAATTCGAAAAAGCCGTGCGCGACATTGCCGCCGTCCAGGAGTGTCTGCTGCTGGCGGGGGAATTCGATTACTGGATCAAGCTGCGCGTGAAGGACCTGCAGGCCTTCAACCGGTTGCACGCCAATACGCTGCTGCGCCTGCCGGGCGTGCGCCAGTTGCGTTCCTTCTTCGTCCTCAATGAAGTGAAGAACAATCCGGAGCTGGTGGTGGAATAGAAATGAAATGAAGGAGATGCAGATGAGCAGGATGAGGAGAAAATGAAGAATCCTCAGCGACGCTCTATACTTTCCTCTTTGTCCGTCTCTTCAAGGATTTGCTGATGACCTCCACCGCTACCACGACTGCCGCCACAACGCTGCGTACCTTCTATCCTCCCATCGAGCCCTACGACCATGGCTTGCTGGACGTGGGCGAGGGCCATCGCGTCTACTGGGAAGTGTGCGGCAATCCCAAGGGCAAGCCGGTGGTGTTCCTGCATGGTGGTCCGGGAGGGGGCTGCGGTCCTTCGCATCGCCGCCTGTTCAATCCCGAGAAATACCGCATCGTGCTGTTTGACCAGCGTGGTTGCGGCCGCTCGCAGCCGCACGCGAATCTGGAAGCCAACACCACCTGGGACCTGGTGGCCGATATCGAACGCCTGCGCGAGATGCTGGGCATCGAACGCTGGCAGGTCTTCGGCGGTTCCTGGGGCAGCACGCTGGCGCTGGCCTATGCGCAGACGCATCCGCAGCGCGTCACCGAGCTGATCCTGCGCGGCATCTTCCTGTTGCGCCAGGCTGAGCTGGATTGGTACTACCAGGAAGGCGCATCCTGGATGGCGCCGGATCGCTGGGATGAATTCGTCGCCCCCATTCCCGTGGCCGAGCGCGGCAACCTGGTGCATGCCTATCGCCAGCGGCTGACCGGCGATGACGAGGCCGCCAAGCTGCAGGCCGCGCGCGCCTGGAGCCGCTGGGAAGCCAGCACCATCACATTGGTGGCCGATGAGCGGCTGATCGATTCCTTCAACGATGCACAATTCGCGCTGGCCTTTGCCCGCATCGAGAACCACTACTTCTTCCACAAAGGCTTCATGGAGGAGGGGCAATTGCTGGCCAACGCCTCGCGGCTGGAAGGCATTCCCGGCGTGATCGTGCAAGGCCGCTACGATCTGGCCACACCGGCCAAGTCGGCCTGGGATCTGCATCAGGCATGGCCGGGGTCGCAACTGCACCTCATCGACAGTGCGGGGCATGCCTACAACGAGCCGGGGATTCTGAACCAGTTGATTGCGGCAACGGATCGCTTTGCCGATCAATGACGGGCTTGCACTGATTGTGTCCTGACGCTCCCCTGGCGGGAGCGTTTTTTTCTGCCGTTTCAGCCTTTCTTGCGATCGCCTTTGGCCGGCGCCTCGTCCGTTGTAGCAAGCGTCGCAGACGGGGTCGAGGAGTACACCTCCTCCAGTTCCGCCAGCCTATGGTTGAGCTTGCCCAGGACGGTGGTGAGGGTGGCGATCTCTTCTGCGTTCAACGCTGCGAACAGTCCACCGATGAAGGTCTTCTTTACCGGCTCGGATGCCCGCAGCACTTCTCTGCCCGCCGCTGTCAAAGCGATGTACTTGACCCGGCGGTCGCTGGAGTCGCTACTGCGCTGGACCAGTCCATCACGTTCAAGCGCATCAACCGCTTCGGTGATGGTGCGCGGCGCAAAGCCGAAGGCCGTCGCCAGGTCGGCAGCGCGCACGGGGCTGTTGCGCTCGATGTGGCCAAGCATCTTGTTGCGCGCCAGCGAGGCGCCTTCGGCGGCCATGAGCTTGTCCAGCGTACGGTGCGAGCGCACGTAGAAGTCGCGCAACGCTTCTGCGGCAGTGCTGCCGTATTCGTTTGTAAAGTCTGTAGACATAATTTTTCCGGATACCATATCATATGGTACCTCATTAATTTCCCCGTTAGCTCGGGCGACGCCATGTACCAACCCGGTGTCGCCGCCGTATCGATCCAGTTTGACTCCGTTTGAAGCCCCCCGCGCCCCGATATTAGGATAAAAAAGATGACCGACGCCACACCCAGCAATGCAGAAGCCAATCCGCCGCCGGATTCCTCCCCCGCCGGCAACGACAAGAATGCCGCCCCTAAGAAACGCATGAGCCCGCGCGCCCGCTTCATCCTGCGCGCGCTGGGCTTGCTGGTGCTGGTCATCGTGGCGGCCTGGGTGCTGTACTACCAGTTCCGCGGCAAGTATCTGGAAAGCACCAACGATGCCTTCGTCCAGGCAGACAGCGTGACGGTTTCCTCCAAGGTCACCGGCTATGTCGACCAGGTGCTGGTGGCCGACAACCAGATCGTCAAGGCGGGCCAGCCGCTGGTACGCATCGATGCCCGCGATTATTCGGCGCAGGCCGCCCAGGCCAAGGCCCAGATCGACGCCGCCGCCGCCAGCGAAGAAGCCGCCAACGCCCAACTGGCCGAACAGCAGGCTGCCATTGCCCAGGCCAAGGCGCAACTGGCCGCTGCCGACGAGGATGCCCGCTTTGCCACGGCCGAGGTGGAGCGCTACGCGCCCCTGGCCGCCTCCGGCGCCGAGACCCGCGAACGCCTGACCACCCTGCGCAACCAGCAGGCCCAGGCGCGCAGCACGGTGGCCGCCCGCCGCGCCGCGCTTGACGCCGCCCAGCTGCGGGTGCGCTCGCTGCAGGCCCAGGTGCGCCAGGCGCAGGCCCAGGGTGAGACGGCCAAGGCCCAGTACGACGCTGCCAGCGTCAACCTCGGCTATACCGAGATCCGCGCCAGCGTCGATGGCCGCATCGGCGACAAGCAGGTGCGCGTCGGCCAGTTCGTCTCCCCCGGTACGCGCATGATGACCGTGGTGCCGACCCGCTTCTACGTCTCGGCCAACTTCAAGGAAACCCAGATCGGTATCATGCGCATCGGCCAGCCTGCCATCATCAAGGTCGATGCCTTGCCGGGCGTGGAATTTCACGGCCATGTGGAAAGTCTCTCGCCGGGTACCGGCGCGCAGTTCTCGCTGCTGCCGCCGCAGAACGCCACCGGCAACTTCACCAAGATCGTCCAGCGCGTGCCGGTGCGCGTGGCCATCGACGCCACCCCCGAGGAAACCCGCGCTTTCGTCGCCGGCTTGTCGGTGACGGTGGAGGTCAACACCATCGCCGCCAAGGACGAGTTGCGCGACCTGCGCGAGCGCAGCAGTGAGACCAACGCCACCCGCAAGGAGCCGCAGTGAGCAGCGCTCCCGCCAAGCCCTTGGCCGCTGCCGGGGCCAACGGCGAGAAAGCCGACGCCGCCGCCTGGCTGGCGGTAGCAGCCGGCACGCTGGGCGCATTGATGGCCACGCTGGACATCTCCATCGTCAATTCTTCGCTACCCACCATCCAGGGCGAGATCGGCGCCTCCGGCACCGAAGGCACCTGGATCGCCACCGCCTACCTGTTGGCCGAGATCGTCATCATCCCCATGTCGGCCTGGCTGGAGCGGCTGCTGGGCCTGCGCGTGCTGCTGCTGACCGCCGCCAGCCTGTTCACCTTGTTCTCGGTGCTGTGCGGCCTGTCGACCACGCTGCCGATGATGATCGTGGGCCGGGTCGGGCAGGGCTTTACCGGCGGTGCGCTGATCCCCACTGCCATGACCATCATCGCCACCCGCCTGCCGCGCTCCCAGCAGCCGGTCGGCAACGCCATGTTCGGCGCGACCGCCATTCTTGGCCCGGTGCTGGGGCCGGTGATGGGCGGCTGGCTGACCGAGAACGTCAGCTGGCATTACGCCTTCTTCATCAACCTGCCAGTGGGCGCGGCCCTTATCACCTTGCTGCTGGTGGCCATTCCCTATGAGCGGCCCAAGTTCGAGCAACTGGCCGAGGCCGACTGGTTCGGCATCGCCGGCCTGGCGCTGGGGCTGGGTGGACTGACGGTGGTGCTGGAAGAGGGCGAGCGCGAGCAGTGGTTCTCTTCGCCCGACATCCGCTGGCTGGCCGCCACGTCCGTGCTGGGATTCATCCTGCTGGCCATCGGCCAGGTGCGGGCGCGTCATCCGGTGATCCAGCTGCGCCTGTTGCGTGACCGCCAGTTCGGCTCGGTGGTGATGATGGCCATGATCGTCGGTGTGGCGCTGTATGGCACGGCCTACGTGATCCCGCAGTTCCTCTCCGGCATCGCCGGCTACAACTCGCTGCAATCGGGCTGGATCGTGCTGCTTTCCGGCGTGCCGATGATCTTGATGATGCCCTTCACGCCCTTGCTGATGCGGCTGGTGGACATCCGCATTGCCGTTGGTACCGGCTTCCTGCTGCTGGCCACCTCGGCCTTCCTCGAGACCGACCTGAGCCCGCTGTCCTATGGCGGCTCCTTCGTGGCCTCGCAGCTGATGCGCGGGGTGGGGACGGTGCTGGCCATGCTGTTCCTGAACCAGGCGGCGATCCGTTCGGTGCCGCCCTCGCAGGCGGGCGACGCCTCCGGCCTCTACAGCGCCGCGCGCAATCTCGGCGGCTCGCTGGCGCTGGCCGCCATCGCCGTGATCCAGGACCAGCGCCTGTGGCTGCACAGCCGCCGCCTGGAAGAAAGCCTCAACGCCAATTCCGACCTAGTGCAGTCCAGCATCGCCGCGCAAGGCCATCTGCTGGGCGGCCAGGATGTGGCCATCCAGCTCATGGGCGCGACCATCCAGTCGCAGGCGCTGACCATGACCTATGCCGACCTGTTCTGGATGCTGGGCGTGGCCATTCTCTGCGTGACTCCGCTGGTGCTGTTCCTGCGCCCCTTGCCGACCAATGCCGCACCGGTGGCTTCTCATTGATGATCAACATGGACAAGACCTCTTCTTCCTTCCCGGCCGCGCGCCTGATCGCCCTGGCGGCGGCCGCGCTGCTGGCTGGCTGCGCCCTCGGCCCCGACTACGCCGGCCCACCCGAGGCTGCGCCGCAAGCCGCGCACAGCGGCCAGTTCCTCCGTGGCGGCGACAGCGCCAATACCGCCGCGCCGATCAACCAATGGTGGCAAGGCCTGGGCGATGCCGAGCTGACCAGCCTCATCGAGCGCGCCTTGCAGGCCAATCCCAATCTGGGCATCGCCCGCGCCCGCCTGCAGCAATCGCGCGCCGGGCTGGCGCTGGAGCAGGCCAACGCCGCGCCCAGCGTGGGCGCCTCGGCGCTGGCCGGGCACGCGCGCCTGCCACCAGCCAACCTCGGTGCGCTGACTGGCGGCTCCAGCTCCGGCAATGGCTCGCCGACCAGCGTCAATCTCTACAGCGTGGGCTTTGACGCCAGCTGGGAGATCGATCTCTTCGGCGCCCGTCGCCGCGCCGTGCAGGCCGCCACGGCCACCGCCGATGCGGCGCAAGCCTCGCTAGCCGACGTGCAGGTGAGCCTGGCCGCTGAAGTCGCCAACGCCTACATCAGCCTGCGTGATCGCCAGCAGCGCCTGGCGCTGGGCCTGCAAGCGGTACAGGCGCAGGAGCAGATGCTGCAACTGACCGGCCAGCGCGTCGAACGCGGCACGGCGTCTTCGCTGGACCAGTTGCGCGTCCAGAACCAGCTCGACGCCAGCCGCGCCGACCTGGTGCCTTTGCAGGCCGAGCGCGATGCCTACCTCAACCAGCTAGCCACGCTGCTGGGGCAGGAGCCCGGCACGCTGGATGGCGAACTGGCTGCGACCGCCCCGGTACCGCTGCCGCCGCCGCAGGTCGCCGTCGGTGATCCGGTATCGTTGCTGCGCCGCCGTCCCGATGTGCGCGCCGCCGAACGCACGCTGGCCGCCGATACCGCCAAGATCGGGCAGGCCGAGGCCGCGCGCTATCCCAGCCTGAAGCTCTTTGGTGTGATTGGTTTGGGCGGGACGCATCCTTCGGACCTGACGCGCCTGGATGATTTTGCTGCGCTGGGCGCGCCCATGCTGAGCTGGAATTTCCTCGACTTCGGTCGCGCCAAGGCGCGTGTCACGCAAGCCGAACGGGTACGCGACGAGGCCGAGATGAAGTATCGCCAGTCCGTGCTGGAAGCCCTGCGCGACGCCGAGGATGCACTTTCGCGCTTCCGCTATGGCCGCGTGAGCGTGGCCACCATCGCCCGCACCAAGGTGTCCGCCGACCGCGCGCTGGCGCTGGCGCGGCAACGCTACCAGGCGGGTACCGGCACGCTGATCGAAGTGCTCGACACCACGCGCCAGCAGATCACCGCGCAGCAGAACCTGTTGCAGGCCGAGGCCAATCTGACCCGCAGCTTCGTGGGCATCCAGAAGGCGCTGGGACTGGGGTGGTCTGACGAGCAGGGCTGAGTCCGCCTTTGATGACTCTTACGCCGGCAGCGCCTTGGTGCGCTGCCGGCGTTTTTCATGCGCCTTCAGACAATTGAATTCGTCTCGTGGCTTTACCGCCATTCCGGCTTTTTCCTGTCGTCATTTCCTCCTTTCTTATTCTCATCACGACGTGACGTGGTGTAGAGAGCAGCACGTTACTGCGTGCAAATAGCACCAAAAGACAATGTACACAAAGGAGGGGGGCCTCCACACTGCGCGCTACAAAAAGTCGGTATCAACCGGCTCCTAGGGCAGCGAAATCAGGTACGTGGGACGGGAAGCATTCCCGATCTCCCGGTCCATTTCACACGCTCACCTAGGACGGGAATATGAAGACAAACAAGAAGTCGCCACTGAAAGCCGCGCCCCTGACGCCGGTCGTCTTCAAGAAACAAGCCTTATACGCCGCCGTATTGCTGACCCTGGGCCCGGCCCTGGTCACACCGGCCAGCGCCCAGAGCTACGTGAACTACGATGGCACCAGCACCGGCGATTCCACCGCCGCCCTGGGCACTTGGACGGGCAATACCGAGTTCAAGACCGACTGGGGCCTGGGCGCCATGAATGCCCAGTATGCCTACGTGGCGGGTTACACCGGCCAGGGAATCAAGCTGGGCTCGGTCGACTCGGGACTGCTGCTGACCCACAATGAATTCGCCAGCCGCAACGTCAAGGCGCTGGCCGTGACCGGCACCTATGCCAACGATGGATCTCAATACCAGAATGGCAGCCAGGCCTGGAAAGCCGGCGACGCCTTCAGCACCACCGGCGCCCTGAGCCCCCTCAACGACAAGCACGGCAGCCACGTTTCCGGCAGCATCGCGGCGGCCAAGAATGGCGATGGCATCATGGGGGTGGCGTTCGACAGCGACTACTACATCACCAACACCAACGGCACCGACAGTTCAGTCTATGGCGTGAACGTGGACTACAACTATTTCAAGGCGGCCTACGGCAACCTCGCCAGCGCGGGCGTGCGCGCCATCAACAGCAGCTGGGGCAGCCCGGATTCGCGCGACGACTACGGCAGCATCAGTGGTGTGGCGGCGGCCTACCAGCGCCTGCAGGGTGGCGGCAAGAAGACCTGGATGGACGCCGCCGCCGATGTGGCGCAAGCCTCCAATACACTGCTGGTGTGGGCTGCCGGCAATACCGGCAAGGTCAACGTCAACTTGCGTTCGGCGCTGCCATATTTCAGGCCGGAGCTGGAGCAGAACTGGATTGCGGTGGCCGCCGTCAATACCAACTCGATGCTGCCCAGCTTTTCCAACCAGTGCGGACTGGCCAAGTACTGGTGCCTGGCGGCGCCGGGCTCAGCCATCACCAGCCTGAACATCACCTCCGACACCGCCCTGGTCAACGCCTCCGGCACCTCGATGGCGGCTCCGCACGTCACCGGCGCGCTGGGCGTGCTGATGCAGCGCTATCCCGACCTGGATAACCAGGCCATCCGTACCATCTTGCTGAGCACCGCCAAGCACCTGGGAACGGGGCCGGACGATGTGCCCAACACCATGTTCGGCTGGGGTTTGCCGGATCTGAACAAGGCGCTCTACGGGCCCGGCCAGTTGCTGGGTGTGTTCAAGGCCAACATTGCCGCAGGCAGCGCCGACACCTGGAGCAATGACATCTCCGAGGCCGCCCTGATCCAGCGCAAGAGCGAAGACAAGGCGCAGTTGGCCGCCTGGCAGGCCTTGTCCGTAACCGCGTTGCAGGCTGCCGTCGACAGCGCTAGCGCGCAGGTCAAGGCGCAGGTCGACAACGGTTACGATGCGGCCCTGGCGCTGGTACAGACGCGCGCCCGGCTCAACGCCACCTACCAGGCCAGCAAGAAGAAGGCTGACAACACCGCCTTCCAGAACGCCGACAAGGCCGTGACCGCCAATGCCCTGGCGGCGGCCATTCTCAAGCAGTCCGGCAGCGGCGCCTTGCTGAGCAAGGACCAGCTCTTGTCCTATATGCTCACGGTCGATCCCGATATGGCTGCGGCCAACCTGGCCCTGGGCAACTACAACGGCCAGGCGGCCTATCTCGCTGCCGTTCAGAATAAGACCGATGCCGACTACGTCGGCAGCCTGGTCAAGACCGGAGATGGCAGCCTGACCCTGTCGGGCAACAACAGCTATACGGGCGGGACCCGGCTGGAGGGCGGCACCCTGGGCGTGGGGTCGGCCACTGCGCTTGGCACAGGGACCCTGGCCATGAGCGATGGCGCCACCTTGCGCGCCGCTGCGGACAACCTGGCCTTGAACAATGCGGTGAGCATCAGCGGCGCGGGCAGGATCGATACGCAGGCTTTCAATCTCACCCTCAACAACGGCATTGCCGATGGCAGCGTCCAGGGCAACCTGGTCAAGCAGGGCGAGGGTACATTACGGGTGCTCGGCACGGTGAGCTACAGCGGCAACACCACCATCGCAGCAGGTACCTTGAGCCTGCCGACCTATGTTCAGACGGTGGGCCAGATCTTGACGGTAGGAGTCGCCAGCACCACCCAGTACGGCAAACTGGCCGTGACCGGTGCGGCCAGCTTCGCCCCGGGCGCCGCGCTGGCCGTGGATGTGACCAAGGCTGCGACGCTGGGCAGCGGGCAGAAGCTGGTCGGCGTCATCACGGCCGGCAGCCTCAGCGCACCGCGCCTGGCCGTGTCCGACAATTCGGTGCTGTTCGATTTTCAGCCCGTGGTGGCGAGCAATGCCGTGGATCTGGATATCGTCAGCGCGGTCAGCATCAACAATGTGGTCCTCAATACGTTGGCGCCGGCTCCAGCGCCATCGAGTACGCCTGCGACCAGCACACCGACAGCCGGCGCACCAGCCTCCGGTATGCCAGTATCCAGTACAGCCGCTCCAAGCGCACCAGCACCAGCACCACCAGCGGCACCGGCGGCACCAGCACCACCGGCGGCACCAGCAGCACCAGCAGCACCAGCAATGGCGCCCGCAGTCAGAATGCCCGCCGTCGTCGCCGCCGCCACAGCGGCCGCTGCAGTGGCGCCGATACTGGACCGTCAGATCCAGCGACCGTCCAGCGCCGACATGGCCCAGGTCGTCACTGCGCTGGGCCGGTTGCCCGACGCGGCCAGCGTGCTGCGCGCGGCCAGCCAGACCCTGCCCAGGAACGTCAGCGACAACGCCATCCGTGGCGTCATGGCCTCGCTCAATCGCGTCATCGCCACCCGCGTCGACCTCGGCAACGTCGCTGGCAGTGGTCCGGGTGCAGGCAGCGGCCTGGGCTATGGCGAGGCCGGCGGTGATCGCCAGGTCTGGCTCATGCCCTTCGAATCGCGCACCAACCAGGGGGACCGCGATGGCGACTCCGGTTTCAGCGCCAGCACCTGGGGCATGGCCACGGGGGCCGAGATGGCCTTGGACAGCGGACGCGTCGGCCTTTCCTACGCCTACGCCAGCACCAGCGCCAGCGGCAATACCGCCATCACCGGTACCGGCAGCCGCAGCCGTATCGACTCCAATCTGCTGGCCCTGTATGGCAGCGCCCCGCTGGGCCAGCTGGCGCTGTCCTGGCAGGCTGATGTCGGCTGGAACAGCAACCGACTGGCGCGTGAGATGCAGTTCGGCGGCCTGCACCGCATTGCCAGCAGCCGTTATCACACCTGGAGCGCGCATCTGGGTGCAAACGTGTCACACACGCTGCCCTTGAGTGAAGCATTGAGCATCGTACCGGCCCTGCAGCTCGACTACACCCGCCTGCAAAGCCCATCCTATGCGGAGAGCGGGGCAGGTGACCTGAGCCTCTCAGTGCAGGGCAAGCGCAGCCAGGCCTTGCTGCTGGGCGTGGGGACGCGGTTCAATTACGCCCTCACGACGACTTCGCAGATCAGCACCCATGTCGGCGCCAGCTACGATGTCATCAACGACCGTGGCGATCTGGTGGCGACCTATGCCGGGACGCCGGGACAAGCGTTCACCGCACCCGGGGCGGCGCGCTCTGCGTGGCTGTTCAAGGCCGGCGTCAGCTATCGTTTCCAGCTGACGACCGAGGCTGATATCTCGCTGCGCCTGGACGCCGAGGGCCGCAGCGGATTCATCAACCAGTCGGCGGCGCTCAAGGCCAGCTGGCGCTTCTGATTCATGTGCGGCCGCCCTGGTGGCGGTCGCTAACGGTCGCCGGTCCTACTTCCTGCCGTGGGACCGGCCGGGCTGGCCGACGGAACCGATCTCAAGCGCGGCAGTCACAAGGGTTCCCCCGCCACCGTGACGGCTGCCGCCGTACTTGTCCAGCATGAAACTTGCCATCGACGCCGCCTTGAGTCACTCCCCTGTCCGGACCGGTATCCGGCCCCTGTGCGCCCTGTTGCCGCTGGTGCTGCTGCTGGCGGCGTGTTCTCCGCCTCGCACCGATGATGCCAGCGTGGCCTCCGATTACCAGGTGGTATCGTCCCCGGTCAAGGCCATTGTCAAGGAGGTATTGGTCAAGCCGGGGCAGCAGGTGGAAGAGGGCGCTCTGTTGCTCACCCTGAACCCTGAGATCGACCCGATGGCGCATGTGATGGAAGTCACCCGCACTGTCCTCGGCGATCCGGGCGCGCAGAAGCAGAACGACGGCAGGCCGGCGCGGCGTCCGACCATGGAAGACATGATGGCGGCAGTGCGCGCCGATCAGGAGAACGTGCGGGAAAAGTCCAATCGCTGGGCCGATTCTGCGGGGCAGGTGGTCGATCTGCTGGTCAAGCCGGATCAGGCCATCGCCCCTGAGCAGCCGCTCATGGCGATCTCCACCGGAGACATCATCGTCGTGGCCCGCTTCAAGGAGGACGAGGTCAAGCAACTGCACTTGGGCCAGCGCGCCCAGGTGCAACTGATGGAGCAGGTGACTGAGCCGGATCGCCAAGGTCGTCGGCGTGATACGGATCGTCCCATGGAGCAGATATTCTCCGGCAGCCTCAAGGCCTTTGGCGATGTGCCTGCCGACGGGAGTCCTGAGGCGACCATCGAGGCCGGCCCCAACGTCAAGGTGGTGTCGCGCGCCCCGGTCCAGATCGTGCTCGACGTTCCCGCTGCACAGCGCGGCCTGTTCCGCCGTGGCCGGGCGGCCCTGGTGACGATGCAGAAGGACTGAGTCGCCCAGGACGGCAACGTCCCTGATCCCGACAGTGGCGTCGATGGCACCGGCCGCAGGCTGCGCTACAGATCCTTGCTCAATTCCGCCACCAGATAATCAAGAAAGATTTCCACGCTGCGCGGCAACGTCCGTCCGGCCAGCGTCTGCACTTCTACAAAGCGACCATCTGCGGGACAGTCGCGGATCGGCCGCAGGGTCAGCTCGCCGGCGGCAATGCGGTAACGTACCGTGACCTCGCCGGTGATGGAGAGGGCGTCGTTGTCGAGCACATAGTTGTGCAGGGACTGGATGTAGTTGCTGGTCATGACCGGTTCGATCACCACCTGCTGGCGGCTACAAGCGATGTCGAAGAGCTGCCGCAGTGTCGTGGTGGGATCGGGCAGGGCCATGGGATAGGGCTTGAGCTGCCCCACCGAGATCTGGCGAAAGCGCGCCAGCGGATGATCCTTGCGCATGATCAGGGCAATCGGCCCCGGTTGCCGGTGCACTACCTTGATCTCCGGTTCAGGCAGCCGCGCAAAGGTCAGCCCGATATCGGCATTGCCTTCGCGCACCTGGCGCGACACCAGCGCGGGCGCACCCACGAAGAGCTGGAACACGAAGCCCGGATATTTCTTCTGGAAGGCATTGATCAGCCGGGGCAGGAAGTCGATGGCAAAACCTTCCGACGCCGACAGCCTGACGCGCCCGCTGCGCAGGCCCTTCAAGGCCTGCAGGTCAGCCACCACGCGGTCGGCTTCCAACGCCATCTTGCGCGCATGCGCGGCCAGCATCTCGCCGCCGGCCGAGAGCACCATGCCGCGCGGCCGCCGTTCGAACAGGACCGTATCCAAGATCTGCTCCAGACTGCTGATCTGCCGGCTGATGGCCGAGCTGGCCACGTTCAGGCGCTGTGATGCTTCGCTGATGGAGCCGCAACGGACCACTTCGAGGAAGTAGCGCAGGGCGGTATCTTGCAGTTGCTGCGATTTCATTCAGGCCTCGCCAGAGGAAAATGAACAGGATTATTTGGTGCGTGCTTCACGTCTTTGGTGCAGCGCCCTGCCACTTGGCACGCCCCCGGATGCTGCACCTGCTTCAACGGCCCCGGCCCAGCAGTGTTGCGGATTTCCGGGGGGTAGGTACATTGTGGTGCAGCATTTTTGCGTTCTTCTTTCGGCAACGCAGGCATAGAAATTTAATGATTGTGGCATCGGTAAATCGTAGCCTAGTATGCCCTTCGACGTCGCGGTTTTTTCACATTTCTCTTACTCGAACGAAGGGGCTGGAATGAACGCACTACACAAATCCCTCCTGGGCTGGTCACGATGTGCAGTGTTGGCGGCGGGGGCCATGACGGCGGTTGCGGCGCATGCTGGCAAGGCCAACGACACCCTGGTCTATGCCTCCGACAGCGAGGTCGAGAACATCAGCCAGTATCACAACAACCTGCGCGAAGGCGTGATCCTGGCGCACCTGATCTGGGACACGCTGATCTACCGCGACCCCAAGACCAACGAATACAAGCCGCAACTGGCCACCGCCTGGAAGTGGGAGTCGCCCACTGCGCTGGTGCTGGATCTGCGCCAGGGTGTGCAATTCCAGAACGGCGACAAGTTCAGCGCCGATGATGTGGTGTTCACCTTCAACTATGCGGTCTCGCCGGAATCGAAGGCGGTCACGCGCCAGAACACCGACTGGATCAAGAGCGTGGACAAGCTCGCCGACTACAAGGTGCGCATCAACCTGAAAGGCCCGTTCCCCGCCGCCCTGGAATACCTGGCCGGCCCCTTGCCGATCTACCCGGCAGCCTATTTCAAGAAGGTGGGCCTGGAAGGTTTTTCCAAGGCGCCCATCGGCACCGGCCCCTACAAGGTAACCAGCGTGACCCCGGGGCAGGGTGTGACCCTGGTCAAGAATCCTGGCTACTTCAAGGATAGCCCGCAAGGCCAGCCCACCATCGGCAATATCAAGTTCGTCGTCATCCCCGACCCGGAAACCCGCGCCGCCCAGCTCATGACCGGCGCCATCGACTGGATCTGGCGCGTGCCGCCAGACCAGGCCGATTCGCTCAAGACCAATCCCAAGCTGGCCGTGCAGAGCGGCGAGACCATGCGGATCGGTTTCATTACCCTGGATACGACCGGCACGTCGGCGCCCAATTCGCCCTTCAAGGATGTGCGCGTACGACAGGCGGTCAACCATGCGATCAATCGCAAGGGCTATGCCGACAACCTCATGCGCGGCGGCAGCCAGCCGGTCTATACCGCCTGCTTCCGCACCCAGTTCGGCTGCGACAGCAATGCCGCCATCAAGTATGACTACAACCCGGCCAAGGCCAAGGAGCTACTGGCAGCAGCCGGCTATCCCAACGGCTTCGACACCGACATCTACGCCTACCGCGAACGTGAGATCGCCGAAGCCATCATCGGCGACCTGCGCAAGGTCGGCATCCGCGCGCGCCTGCACTACATGAAGTTTGCCGCGTTGCAGACCGAGTATCGCAGCGGCAAGACGCCGATGAGCTTCTACTCCTGGGGCTCGTTCTCGATGAACGATACCTCGGCCTTTGCCGGGGTCTACTTCAAGGGGGGCGCGGATGACATCACCAAGGACCCGCAGCTGCAGCAGTATCTGCAGACGGCCGATACCTCGATCGATCCCGCCGTGCGCAAGGCCAACTACAGCAAGGCGCTGGAGCTGATCTCCAAGCAGGCCTACGTGGCGCCGATGTTCTCCTATTCGACCTACTACGCCTACAACGCCCAGCTCAATTTCCAGGGTTATCCGGATGAGCTGCCGCGCTTCTACGAGGCCAGCTGGAAGTAAGCCTGACGGTGCAACTGCCCTGAGCTTGACGAAGGGGCGCACCGTCCCAGCGCCTTCGATACGGCCCCTGTGGGGCCTACTCAGTCCGAACGGGCATCGATGGTTGTGGGAAGGGTGGGATGACCTCTGTAATTTTCTTCAAGGAAGGATCGCCATGCTGATCTACATCCTGCGCCGCCTGGCCATTGCCTTGTGCGTGGCCATCACGGTGTCTGTCGTCAGTTTCACCCTGCTGCACATGTCGGGCGACCTGGCCGTCTCCATCGCCGGGCCTGAAGCCACGGCCGCGCAGGTGGAATCGGTGCGCACCCAGTTCGGCCTGGACCGGCCCATGGCCACGCAATACCTGGACTGGCTGGGTCGCGCGGTACAGCTGGACTTCGGCAAGTCCTTCTACTTCCAGGGACCGGTGATGGAGATGATCGCCGAGCGCCTGCCCATCACCTTCAAGCTGGGGGGCAGCGCGTTATTGCTGGCAGTGCTGACGGCCATTCCGCTGGGCGTGCTGGCGGCCATCTACCGCGATACCTGGCTGGACCGCGCCGCGCTGCTCATCGCTGTGGTGGGACAGGCCATGCCCAGCTTCTGGTTCGGCCTGACGCTGATCCTCATCTTCGCCGTCACCCTGCACTGGTTGCCGGTGGCGGGCAACGAGAGCTGGCAGCACTTCATCCTGCCGGCGGTGGCGCTGGGCTATTACGCCATGCCGGCGATGATGCGGCTGACCCGCTCGGGCATGCTCGAAGTGCTGGGCTCGGACTATATCCGTACGGCGCGCGCCAAGGGGCTGTCCAAGTCGCGGGTGGTGTTCAAGCATGCACTGCGCAACGCCGTCATCCCGGTGGTGGCGCTGGCCGCAGTGGAGCTGGGTTTCATGCTGGGCGGCTCGGTGGTGATCGAGTCGGTCTATTCGATGCAGGGCCTGGGACAACTCGCCTGGGACGCCATCTCGCGCAATGATTACCCGGTGGTGCAGGCCGTGGTGCTGATCATCGCCATGTTCTACATCGGCCTGACCTTCCTGGCCGATGTCATCAATGCGCTGCTCGATCCGCGCATCCGTACCCGTTGATTGCCAGGGAGCCCCCCATGAGCGCGACCACCACCACCATGCCCCCCACTCCCTTGTTGCAGGGCGCGCTGCCGCCGCTGCCTGCCTGGCGCCGCAAGCTGCGCCGCCTGCTCGGCCATCGCGGCCTGATGATCGGCGCAGCCGTGCTGGCGGTGATCGTGCTGGCGGCCCTTTTTGCGCCCTTGCTGGCCCCGCATGATCCCTTCGACCAGGATGTGACGGCGCGTCTGATTCCGCCGGTCTGGCAGGCGCAAGGCAGTTGGGAGCATATTCTCGGCACCGACAAGCTGGGCCGCGACTATCTCTCGCGGCTGATCTATGGCGCGCGGGTGTCGCTGACCATCGGCATCGCCGCCGCCCTGATCTCGGGGCTGATCGGCACCACCCTGGGGGTGCTGGCCGGCTACTTTGGCGGACGTACCGATGCCGTCATCAGCTACCTCATCACCACGCGCCTGGCCATGCCGGTGGTGCTGGTGGCGCTGGCCATGGCCTCGCTGGTGGGCGGTTCGCTCAAGGTGGTGATCGTGTTGCTGGGGCTGTTGCTGTGGGACCGCTTCGCCGTGGTGACGCGCTCGGCCACGCAGCAGTTGCGGGACGCCGAATTCATCGCCGCCGCCAAGGCCATCGGCGCGTCCACGCCCTACATCCTGCTGCGCGAAATCCTGCCCAACATCATGGGGGCGCTGATCGTGGTGGTGACGCTGGAAATGGCCCACGCCATCCTGCTGGAGGCCACGCTGTCCTTCCTCGGGCTGGGCGTGCAGCCGCCCACGCCTTCCTGGGGCCTGATGGTCGCCGAGGGCAAGACCTACATGTTCTTCAAGCCCTGGGTGATCGTCATCCCGGGTGTGGCGCTGGCCCTGCTGGTGCTGGCGATCAACCTGGTCGGCGATGGCCTGCGCGATGTCAACGCGCCCGATGGCCGCAACTGAACCGCTTCGTAGGAGAGCACCATGAGCGTATTGCTGGACGTGAAGAACCTGAAGGTGGACCTGCCCACCGAAAACGGCATGCTGCACGCCGTGCGCGGCATCGATTTCCAGGTGCGCAGGGGCGAGATGCTGTGCCTGGTGGGCGAGTCGGGCTGCGGCAAGTCCATGACCTCGCTGGCCTTGATGGGGCTGCTGCCGCGCAAGGCGCAGTGCAGCGCCGACCACATCCTCTTCGATGGCGTCGATCTGCATGGCATGCGCGAGAAGCAGTTGATGCAACTGCGCGGCAAGCGCATGGCGATGATCTTCCAGGAACCGATGACCTCGCTCAATCCCTCCTATACGCTGGGCAACCAGCTGTGCGAGGCGATGCTGCAGCAACCCGGTGTGAGCCGTGCCGAAGCGCGCGAGCGGGCGCTGTACCTGTTGCATCGCACCGGCATCGGCAATGCCGAAGACCGCCTGCGCCAGTATCCGCACCAGCTCTCGGGCGGGCTGCGCCAGCGTGTGATGATCGCCATGTCGCTCATGTGCCATCCCGACCTGATCATCGCCGATGAACCGACCACCGCACTGGACGTGACCATCCAGGCGCAGATCCTGCGCATGATCCGCGAGCTGCAGCAGGAATTCGGCACCGCCGTCATCTTCATCACCCACGACCTCGGCGTGGTCTCGCGCATCGCTGACCGGGTGGCGGTGATGTATGCGGGGCAGGTGGTGGAAACCACCGACGTCGCGCAACTCTTCGCCCAGCCGCGCCATCCCTATACGCAGGGGCTGCTCAATTGCATCCCGGTGCGCGGCAAGACGCTGCCGGGCAGTCACCTGCAAGCCATTCCCGGCGTGGTGCCCAGCCTGGTGGGCCAGGTCAGCGGCTGCGCCTTCCGTAACCGCTGCGCCAAGGCCGACAGCGGCTGTGAACGTGACCCGCAGATGGTGCAGCAAGGCAGTGCGACTGCTGCGCACGAGGCGCGCTGCCTCAAACTGGATGCAGCGACGGATGCAGTTGATGCGATGGAGGTGGCAGCATGAGCAATTCCCATCAAGAGCCGGTACCGCTGGACGATATCGCCCTGGAGCTGTGTGCGCTGACCAAGGTCTATCCGCTCAAGCGTGGATTGTTCCAGCCCCCCGGGCGACTCAAGGCGGTCAATGACGTGTCGTTGCGCCTGTACCGTGGCGAGACGCTCGGGCTGGTGGGCGAATCCGGCTGTGGCAAGAGCACCCTGGCCAAGATGCTGCTGGGCCTGTTGCCGCCCACCTCGGGCAATGTGCTCATCAATGGCCAGGAAGTCGATCCCACCGAGCGTAAAGCGCATGCGCGCCACATCCAGCCCATCTTCCAGGACCCGTATTCCTCGCTCAATCCACGCAAGACCGTGGCCGAGATCGTCGGCCTGCCGTTGAAGCTCCATGGCGTCGGCAATGCCGCCCAACGCAGCCGCCAGGTCAAGGACATCCTCGATCTGGTGGGCATGCCCGAACGCACCCATGCCCAGTATCCCAACCAGCTCTCCGGCGGCCAGCGCCAGCGGGTGGCTATTGCCCGGGCGCTGATCCTGCGTCCCGACATCCTCATCTGCGACGAGCCGACCTCGGCGCTGGACGTGTCGGTGCAGGCGCAGATCCTGAACCTGCTGCTGGACCTGAAGGCCGAGTTCGGCCTGACCTATCTCTTCATCAGCCACGACCTGGGCGTGGTGGAACACCTGGTGGACCGCGTGGCCGTGATGAACCAGGGCAGCATCGTCGAGCTGCAGAGCCGCGCGCAGATCTTCAGCGAGCCCCAGCATCCCTATACGCGCATGTTGCTGGCTTCTGCCCTCACGCCCGATCCGGGACGGGGCATCCCGGCGCTGGCCGCCGCCTGAATCACTTACCCCCCATCAACCAGGAGCAGCAGCATGAGCAGAGCACAAGCCATCGCCGGTGTGGAAGCCTACTTCGACGACGGCCGTTTCATGGAGACCTTGAAGCGCCGTGTGGCCATCCGCACCGAAAGCCAGGAGCCGGCCAGCCGTCCCATCCTCTACGATTACCTGCACCAGGAAATCACGCCCTACCTGCAGGCACTGGGTTTCACCTGCGAGGTGGTCGACAATCCGCTGCCCGAGGGCAGCCCCTTCCTGATCGCCGAACGCATCGAAGCCGATGCCGCCTTCACCGTGCTCACCTACGGCCATGGCGACGTCGTGCGCGGCTATGACAAGCAATGGCGCGCCGGCCTGTCACCCTGGGAGATCGTGGTCGAAGGGGAGCGCTGGTACGGGCGCGGCATTGCCGACAACAAGGCCCAGCACACCATCAACTTCGCTGCGCTGGAAGAAGTGATGAAGGTGCGCGGCGGCCGCCTGGGCTACAACGTCAAGCTGATCCTGGAAATGGGCGAGGAGACCGGCTCACCCGGCCTGAACGCGGTCTGCCAGCAATACGCCGAGCGGCTCAAGGCCGATCTCTTCATCGCCTCCGACGGCCCGCGTGTGAATGCGCCCACGCCGACCATGTTCCTCGGCTCGCGCGGCGGCTGCAATTTCGACCTGAAGTGCCATCTGCGCGATGGCGGCCATCACTCCGGCAACTGGGGCGGCTTGCTGCGTAATCCCGGCGTGCGCCTGGCCAATGCCATCGCCTGCCTGGTCGATGAGCGCGGCGCGATCCGGGTGCCGGCGCTGCTGCCGTCCGCGCTGCCGCAGAGCGTGCGCAAGGCCTTGGCCAAGGTCAAGCTGGGCGGCGGCCCGACTGATCCTGAGATCGATGCGGATTGGGGCGAACCCGACCTCACCCCCGCCGAGCGCGTCTTCGCCTGGAATACGCTGGAAGTGCTGGCCTTCAAGACCGGCAATCCGGAAGCGCCCGTCAACGCCATCCCCGGCCAGGCCAGCGCGCATTGCCAGATCCGCTTCGTGGTGGGCAGCGATGATGCCCATTTCATCGAGCACATCCGCGCCCACCTGGACGAACATGGCTACGACGATATCGAAGTCAGCCTGTCCGGCGTGCAGTTCGCCGCCACCCGCCTCGATCCCGATGATGAATGGGTGCGCTGGGGCCTGGCCTCCATGCAGGAGACCAGCGGCAAGGAACCTACGCTCTTGCCCAACCTGGGCGGCTCGCTGCCCAACGATGTGTTCTCCGAGACGCTGGGCCTGCCCACCCTGTGGGTGCCGCATTCCTATCCGGCCTGCTCGCAGCACGCCCCCAATGAACACATCCTGGCCAGTGTCTCGCGCGAGTCGCTGCAAGTGATGGCCGGGCTGTTCTGGGACCTGGCCGAGCAGGGTGCTGCCGTACTGGCGCGCCGCCAAGCGCTGGCGGGGCAGGCATGAGTCACGCGCATCCAAGCCGCCTGTGCGAGGTCAGCGACCTGCACGACATCCAGGACGAGATCACCGGCATTCGTCGCCACTTGCACCAGCATCCCGAGCTCTCCTTCGAGGAAGTCGATACCGCCGCGCTGGTGGCGCAACGCCTGGAGCAATGGGGCTATGCCGTCACCCGTCACATCGGCGGCAATGGCCTGGTCGCGACGCTGCGCGCTGGCAGCAGTGCGCGCAGCATCGGCCTGCGCGCCGACATGGACGCCTTGCCGATCCAGGAAGAGACCGGCCTGGACTGGGCCAGCGTCAATCCCGGCGCCATGCATGCCTGCGGCCATGATGGCCATACCGCCATGTTGCTGGGGGCGGCCCGCCATCTGGCCCGGACCCGCCGCTTCGATGGCACGCTGAACCTGATCTTCCAGCCGGCCGAAGAAGCCGGCTTCGACAGCGGTGCGCAAAAGATGCTGGCCGATGGCTTGTTCGAACGCTTTCCCTGCGAGGCCGTGTTCGGCATCCACAATCATCCGGGCGTGGAAGCCGGCACCTTCATGTTCAGGAGCGGCCCCTTCATGGCGGCCTGCGATACCGTCAAGATCCGCATCACCGGACGCGGCAGCCACGCCGCCCGCCCGCACCTGTCGGTGGACCCGGTGGTGGTCGCCGCCAGCCTGGTGATGGCCTTGCAGACGGTGGTCTCGCGCAATATCGATCCGATGGACAGCGCCGTGGTCACCGTGGGTAGTCTCCATGCCGGCAAGGCCTCCAATGTGATTCCCGAATTCGCGACGATGGAACTGAGCGTGCGTTCCTTCAAGCCCGAGGTGCGTGAATTGCTGGAGCAGCGCATCCGTGCGCTGGTCAGCACGCATGCCCAGAGCTATGGCGCGCAGGCCGAGATCGATTACCTGCGTGGCTATCCGGTGCTGGTCAACAGCGATGCCGAGACCGACTTTGCCCGCAGCGTGGCCGAGGAACTGGTGGGGCCGGAGAAGGTGATCGCCCCCTTCGGTCCGATTGCCGGCAGCGAGGACTTTGCCTACTTCCTGCAGCAACGTCCGGGTTGCTTCCTGCGGGTCGGCAATGGCCAGGGCAAGCCCATGCTGCACAACGCCGGCTATGATTTCAATGACGCCAACATTCCCATCGGCGCGGCCTACTGGACGCGGCTGGTGGAGCGCTGGATGCCGTTGCAGGGAGAGTGAGGAGGGCGCATCGCCGTGGCCGTCCCGCTTATTCCGACTGCATATAAGCGAATGACGATTGCTTCCTTCACGAGGTAGGCAAGCCACGTTACAGTGGGAGCGTCTCCTCAGACTTCCCGGACTGGGAACGCTTCGAGCTTGAACCCGCCTTGCGCAAGCCTGGCGGGTTTCTTTTTTGTCTGTCGAGGCAGCGAAGTTACGTTCCATTCATGTGACTAACCATCCTCATGGTGAGGCACTACGGCAGAGCTGGCGTGGTGTTGCCAAACTTGGACGGCGTCGCCAGGATCAGGAATTCCCCGATGTTCGCGCGGCCCGCCACTGCCTAAGATGGGAACCATCGAAACACGGTCTGTGGCGTCGGAAGCCAGGTGGAAGGCAAATCCCGACATGCTCGCAAGACCCTCATGCTGATCTTGCCAGGAGTATTGCCATGCATTTCGTCACCGATTCCGTCCCGGGTGAAATCACCCTGATGTTCATCAGTTATCTGGTGTTCTGCACCGTGCTGATGTACCTCTTCGTACGCACCGACCGCGAGTGGGGCCAGATGGAAGTGTCGCTGGATGCGGTGGGCCCGCGCGATCAGCACGCTACCGCCAAGGCTGCAATGGTGTATGCCAGCGTCGAGGCCGAAAACCGCTCGCTGTTCGACAGCGGCCTGACCCGTCCGTCGCTGCAACATTGCGCACAGTATCACGATGTGGATTGCAACTGCTTCATGGAGAGCGTCCGCAAGCAGGATGACATGCCTGGGGGAAAGCTGGGTGGGGAGTAGTAGGGGAAGTGAAGTGGGAGTGGGGAAGTGGGGAGTTGCGAGTAGCAAGTTGCAAGTTGCAAGGAAGTAGGGGGTTGTACCGTAGCACGCAGCAGAAGTGGCAATGATGCAGTCGTGGTAGAAATTGTAGAAGTTGCAGTCGTGCAGTGAAGCAGTCTGTGCAGGAGAAGTGTGCAGTTGCAGGTGCAGTACCGTAGCAGAGCAGCAAGTGAAGTGGCAGTCGCAGTAAAAATCTCTTGAGGGTGGTGGAACGGCAAGTCGTGAGGCCGCTTTTGTTCCAAAGCGCGCGTCACGTGTCGGGAGCGGGCAGTCGACGCCCCCGTGAAGCGGCCAAGCGGCTTGCCCGTTCTTTTTCGTGAGAAAATTGCGCCATGCAAATCTCTCATTCCCCTGCGCAGAACCTGCGCCCCTTGATTCCCCTGGCCGATTACCAACGCATCTTCCGCGTCATCCATTCTGTGCTGCATAGCGTGGAAGCGGATATCCCGGCCGCCAGTTTCTTCTTTTCCGTCACCGCCGCGCAGATCCTCAAGAAGTTCTACAAGCGCAACGCCTTTCCGGTGGCTGGCGCGGCCTTCTATCTCATCCATCCCGACCGCGCCGGCGCCTTGTCCTTCGGCACGCTCGCCGAAGACGGCCAGAGCGTGGCCAGCGACAAGGACGCCTTCCATGCCTGGGTGCAGTGCGATGGCTATGCCATCGATTTCATGGCCCCCTTGTTCCAGGAATTGCTGAGCTCGGCGGGGCATCCCTTGCCAGTGCCGCGCCGCATGTTCCAGAAGGATCTGGGGCGCATGTGCTCGGGCGTGCAGGCCCTGAGCGTGCCGGGAGACTTCTACCTGGCTCCCGACCTTGCGCTCACGCGCGAACTGCTGCAGCAGTTCATGGCCAAGAAGGCCCTGACCAATCTGTCCCAGCTCTGCCAGGAATGGTTCCGCAAGCCGCCCAAGGCCATGCCGGATGACCTGGCCTTGCAGGGCGCGGACGGCGAGGTCTCGCGCATCAGCCTGCAGCCCACGGCCATTGACGGCGTCTGGTAAGGCGCGCTTGCAGCGGGAAATTTCATCTGGGGAAGGTGTGAGGCGAAGGCCTCCGAAGGGAGGGTGTGCTGGACGTATGTCCAACACACCGTACGATCATGCATATCGGTTGCATGTACCGCACTAGGATTCGGATCATAGTGCGCGGATATGACGATGTCATGACATGCGCCGCTCTGACGAGAGTTTCTCGAAATTTTCCGATGTCATCGGGAGGCGACAGTATGTGCGACGGAAGTTATGCAGACGATGACTCCTGGATGCAGTACCAACTGCTTTTTTTCATCGTATAGGACAACGACAATGACCGACCAAGGCAGGCATCTGCGCATCGACAACATCGAATTCAACGTGGCCGACATTGAGCGCAGCAAGGCGTTTTACGGCGCCGTGTTCGGCTGGCGCTTCGTGGACTACGGCCCGACCTATACCGAGTTCCAGGATGGTCGCCTGGCAGGCGGCTTCACCACTGGTGAGCCGGTCAGGCCGGGCGGTCCGCTGGTGATCCTGTATGCGGATGATCTGGAGGACGTCCAGCGCAAGCTCCTCGCCGCCGGTGCGCGCATCAGCCGTGCGACCTTCTCCTTCCCGGGCGGCAAGCGCTTTCATTTCATCGATCCCGACGGGTATGAGTTGGCGGTGTGGTGCGCCGATCCAGCGTGATGGCGGATCAGCCGCCCGGTGTGAGTAGTCGAGGAGGTACTGGCCTCGCTGATGTCACGTCGGCGTAACAAGTCGCCGTTAGACTTCATCCCGTCTCCTCTGTAACCTGTTGCAGATGTTTGGCCTGCGATGCGAGCGCGTCGCAGGCCTTTTTTCCCGGTTCTCTTCACGCCCACGCCGGCCAGTGGCGTTGTAACCCGGCAGTACGCACACGTAGTGGAAGCTGCGGTCCTCCCTTCCCGACTGGCGCAAGCCTGGTCGGTGCGCGGCGCGGGGTGCGTATGTCTCTCTCTTGCTGGCTGCTTGCGAGCGCTTCTCCTGGCGCTGCCCAGTCTGTGTCAGATTTCCAATTTCCTTTTCTATTCAAGCACTTGGCTGGCTTTTCCAGCGCTTTTCCACAGGCTTGCCACCAAAAGATGTGGATATCCGCCGCAGAGCGGACCTGGGCGCTTCCAGGGCCGGCTCGCCATGTTTGCCTGCCCGCTAAAGTGTCGCAAGGGTAAACGCCCGTGAAATCAAGGGCTTATCTCCCTTGTCCAGCGCTTGTCCACAGCCTTGCCACCAAAACATGTGGATAGTGGCCAGCAGGCCGTTGTCGCGGTGGCATTTGCGCCATTCCCGTAGCGGCGGCACATGCTTGGCAGGGTGTTGCCCATGGTCGAAGCGGAAATGAAAAGTTGTTTGGAATCAATGCCTTGATGAGCTTGTCAAGACGTTCTCCACAGGCTTGCCACCAGAAAATGTGGATAGTTCGTCAGCCCTTGTCAGGAGGGGCCGTGGTGGTTCCTGCCTGTTTTTTGCCCGTCCGAGGTGCGGAAATGGAATTTCCTTTTGAATCAATGCCTTGGCCTGCTTACCCAGCGTTTCTCCACAGGCTTGCTACCAAAAAATGTGGATATCCTGACCATGATCTGGGATAAGTGCCGTGATCATGGCGGCGGCGGTGCGGCTGCCGAGCACTTGCGCGCCCCTGTGGCGGTTTGGGAAAAGACTTTGAAATCAACGGCTTGGCTGGCTTGTCAAGCCGTTGTCCACAAGCTTGCCCCCGAAAAATGTGGATAAGGGCAGGGTTCGCGCCCGCCCGCGCGAGGGCGGGGCAAAAGTGGGGATAAACCGGTTCAGCCGTTGTCGGGGGCGGTATAGGGTTCCACGCTGACGGCCTTCATGCTGTAGCTGGAAGCCCCCATGGAAGAGTCGGAGCGCTCCACCTTCAACACCCCGCTGATCCACACCGCATCCATGGTGCGCACGTTCTTGACGGCCTTGGCGCTGCGCACGTGGATGATCTGGTTGGCCGGCGGCGGCGGCACGTGGATGCAAGCGCCGAAATAGGGCACCAGCAGGAATTCCTTGAGCGCCTCGCCCTCGCGGTCCAGCGAGACGACGAAGCCCGGCAGGCGCACCGGCTTGCCTTCCATGCTGGCGTCTACCGGCGCATCCTTCCAGTATTTCTTGGCCTTCCACAGGGCGGCGTCGGCGCGGGGATCGTCGTCGGTCAACTGGTCCAGCTTGAGTCCCTTGAAGGGCGCCATCGGGTCCCAGTCCTTGGGGATCAGCGCTTCCCAGGCGATTTCCTGGTAGCCGTTGACCATCTTGCCGGAGGCCTGGTAGGGCTTGTCCGTCACTGCCGGGCTTTGCTTGAGCTGGTCGCCCACCTGGTACTGGCCATTGGTGGCCGCCGCCACGCCCGGCACGGTGCTGCCAGCGTCGGCGCGGGCGGTGACCGCCGGTACCGCGCCGGCCAGTGGTGCGCCGGGGGCTGCGGCGTGCGGAGCCGGCGCGGCGGCAGCCGGTGCGGCCTGGGCATCGGAATGGGCCAGCAGGCGCACACCGCTGCCCACCAGCAGGCCGGCGGCGGCGATGCCGCCGATCCAGTAAAGAGTCTTCATAGCATTACTTCCACGTCAAATTCTCGGCGTCAGCCCATCCGACAGGCTCAGGCGGTAGGCCCGCAACGCTGGCAGCAGGCTGGCCACCAGCCCGGCCAGTATGGTCCAGAGCAGCAATTGTAATTCGCCTGCGGCTGGCCAGGCAGGCTGCAGGGCGATGCCGAACTGCTCGGCCAGCAGCGGCCCCAGCGTCCACACCAGCAGGCTCAACAGGAGCAGGCCACTGGCCACGCCGGCCAGCATTACGCCCAGGCCTTCGATACAGAGCAGCAGCAGCACATCCAGCGGACGCGCACCCACCGAGCGCAGGATCGCCAGTTCGCGCCGCCGCTCGCCCAGGCTGGCCAGAATGGCCGCCACCAGTCCTGCCAGACCGACCACCACCACCATGCCCGATACCACCAGCAGCGCATTTTCGCCGATGCCCACCACGTCCCACAGCTGGTCCAGCGCCACGCCCGGCAGCACGGCCATCAGCGGTTCCTTGTAGCCCTGGCCGTCGGCGATCTCGCGCTGCAGGGCAAACACCCGTGCGCGGCTCTTGAGGCCCACCAGCACAGCAGTGATGCTGGTGGGGGTGAGGTTGAACTTCTTCACGAATTCGGCCGGGATATGCACGCCCGGCAGGGGTGCCCCGCCTTCCCAGTCGAGGTGGATGGCCTGCATGCCGTCCAGCCCGATGTGTACCGTGCGGTCCACGGGCGTGCCGGTGCGCGCCAGGATGCCGACCACCCGGAAAGGCTTGTCGGCATGCTGGGTCAGGCTCATCCCGCCCATGCCATGCGAGAGGATGATGATGTCGCCCAGGCGGTAGTGCAGCTTGTCGGCCACGTCGGCACCCAGCACGGCGTCGAAGACGCCGGCCATGGGATGGCCCTGGGCCAGCCGCAGTGGCTGGTTGCTGCCGTAGCGGAAGTGGGTGAAGTAGTCGCCATTGGTGGCCAGCACCGGGAAGCCCCGGTGCGAGTCGCCCAGCGAGATCGGGATGGTCCAGGCCACGGCGGGGTTGCGCGCCAGCGCCTGGGCGCTGTCCCAGCCCATGTTGTTGGTGGCCCCGCCGATGCGGAAGATGGCGTACAGCATCAGCTGGATAGGGCTAGTGCGCGCGCCCACCACCAGGTCGGTGCCGGACACCGATTGTGAAAAGCCGGCGCGCACCTCATGGCGCACCCGTTCTATGCCCAGCAGCATGGTGGTGGACAGGGCGATGGCCACCAGCATCAGGCCCAGGGTGAAGCGGCGGTTCCAGGCGCTTCGCGCGGCCAGGCGCAGCAGGATCTTCATGCGGCCTCCCCGGCGCGGGCGGCTTCGTTGATCTGTTCCAGCGCCACGCGGCGGTCGAAACGCTCTGCCAGGCGCAGGTCGTGGCTGACGAAGACCAGCGCCGCGCCGCTCTGGGCGCATTCCTGTTGCAGCAGGTCGAGGAAGCCTTGCTGGCGGTCGCTGTCCAGCGCCGAGGTCGGCTCATCGGCCACGATGATCTCGGGTCGCCCGATCAGCGCTCGCGCTGCCGCCACCCGTTGCTGCTGGCCGATGGAGAGCTGCGTGACCGGGCGTTGCCACAGCGCTGGCGCCAGGTCCAGCGCCGCCAGCAGGGCCTGGGCGGCGGCGGTGAGGCTCGCGCCTTGCTGGAGCGCGCGCTGCTTGCGATAGGCCGAGAACTGGCAGGGCAGCAAGACGTTGTCGAGGATGGACAGATAGGGCAACAGGTTGAACTGCTGGAAGATGAAGCCGAGATGGTCCACCCGGAAGCGGTCACGCTGCCGCGACGGCATGGCGTGCAGGGGCTGGCCCAGTACCTCGACGCTGCCGCGCTGGGGCAGGATGATGCCGCCGATGGCCGCCAGCAGCGTGCTCTTGCCGCTGCCGCTGGGTCCGCTGATGAAGACATGTTCGCCAGCGCCAATGCGCAGGCTGCTCAAGCTCAGGGCGGGATGGGGCTGGCTGGGCCAGGTGAACTGCAGGTCACGCAGATCGATGGCGGCAGGGGGCGAGGAATTCATGAGGGCAAGCGAGGCGATGGGGAAGCTGTGGGCGTCTGATGATAGCCGGGCAGGCTGTCGGCGGCCTGACGCGGGTCAGGCCGGCCTGGGCAGGTGTGCGATCAGTTCAGGGGGATCTGCGCATTGCCGGGTGTGAGCTGCAGCGCGCCTTGCTTCTTGGGTGTGGCCAGTTGCACATCGATGCGCTGGAAGCCGGGGAAGGCGCTGAACAGGCCGTTGAGATCCAGCGTGGTCAGCGCGCCCGGGCTGGCGCAGACCAGGGTGAAGTCGCCGTCGAGGTCGGCATGGCCGTCCTGGGGGGCGTCCTGCACGCTGGCGGGTGTTTTTTCGCCCAGCAGGGCCGGCGGCAGCACAGCCGATTCCAGCTGGATCTCGGCCGACTTGCACTGGGCGGCGGCGTCGGTGGCAAAGATGCGGTTGACTTCACGCAGCGTACGGGCGGCGGCGCGCACGGTGTCCTTGTCCTTGCCGCTGCTGGCGGCATGCTCGAAACCGACCACATTGACCAGCGGCGTGTCCAGGTGCAGGGTCAGGGTATTGCCTTCCAGCGCCACGTCCAGCTTGCCCACGCCGTGGACATGGGCGGGATGGTTGCCGTGGTGGTCATGGGCGTCGTCGGCAGCCAGTGCGGGCAGGCTGGCCAGGGAGAGAAGCAGCAGGGGCAGGGCGGACAAACGGGGCATGGTCGGCTTTCTTATGCTTGTGGATGACGGAAAGGGCAGATATCTCAGCGGCATTGTGAACCCGCTGGCGACAAAAAATCAGTCTTGTTACATTCTGCAACAGCGTTGCATTATAATGCCCACTTTCCCCGTTTCTGCAACAGGGTTGCGTAAGCCTTGGGTGTCCGCCAGGCGCTGCGCCGGTTGCGCCAGATGACGGGGCGGCCATGTTGGCCTTGTGTCTATCTCATGTCCCATTCTTTCAGGTTTCCCGCCGTGTCGGTTCTTTCTCGTTTTCTGTTGAAGCAGGGCGTGCTCGCCAGCCCATGGTGGCAGCGCGTACTGGTGGTCTTGCCGGTGGTGCTGGTGTTGTGGCTGGGCGTGGCCTGGGCGCTGGGGGAGGGGGCATGAACGCGGCCATTTCCCTGGAGAATCTCACCGTCAGCTACCGTCGCCATCCGGCCCTGCACCACGTCAACGGCGCTTTCGAGCGCGGTTCGCTGACCGCCGTCGTCGGGCCCAATGGCGCCGGCAAGAGCACCCTGCTCAAGAGCATGCTCGGGCTGGTCCGCTGCAATGACGGGCGGGTGCTGACGCATGTGGATGCGCGCCGCATCGCCTACCTGCCACAGCAGGCCGAGATCGATCGCAGCTTCCCCATCTCGGTGCTGGATTGCGTGCTGCTGGGCTATTGGCAGGCCAAGGGCAATTGGGGCGGCATCGACGCCGCCATGTGCGCGCGCGCACGCCAGGCCCTGGCCGCGGTGGGGCTGGACGGTTTTTCCGGGCGTCCGGTGGCCAGCCTGTCGGTGGGCCAGTTCCAGCGCGTGCTGTTTGCTCGCATCCTGTTGCAGGATGCCGAGGTGATCCTGCTGGATGAACCCTTCAATGCCATCGATTCCCGCACCACCGGCGACCTGCTGCGCATCATCTCGGCCTGGCACGCCGAGCGCCGCACCGTCATCGCTGTGCTGCACGACCATGACCAGGTGCGCCGCGCCTTCCCCCAGACCCTGCTGCTGGCGCGCCACGTGGTGGCGTGGGGCCAGACCGCCGAGGTGATGTGCGAGGAAAACCTGCAGCGCGCCCGCGCCATGGCCGAGGCCGTGGACGAGCAGGCCGGTGTGTGCGAGGTCAGCGAAGCCGATGTGCTGGCGCTGTCGCAGCCGCATGAGCACGTCCATGCTCATCTCCCAGCCCATGAGCACGCTCAGGTTGGCAAGGGAGGCCTGCAATGAGCCTGTTGTCGTTGATGCACCAGCTTGCGGTCGAACCCTTCCAGGAATTTTCCTTCATGCGGCGCGCCCTGGTGGCTGCCTTCGCCCTGGCGCTGGGCAGTGCGCCGCTGGGCGTGCTGCTGACGCTGCGCCGCATGAGCCTGTTCGGCGAGGCGCTGAGCCATGCGGTCTTGCCCGGGGTGGCGGTGGGCTTCATCTTCTTCGGTCTGTCGCTGCCGGCGCTGTCCATTGGCGGGTTTGCCGCCGGGGTGCTGGTGGTGGCGGTGGCTGGCTGGATCAGCCGCCATACCGAACTCAAGGAAGACGCCAGCCTGGCCGCCATCTATGTGGTGGCGCTGGCGCTGGGCGTGATCCTGATCTCGCGGCACGGCACCCAGCTGGACCTCTTGCACATCCTTTTTGGCAACGTGCTGGGCGTGGACAGCGAGGGGCTGGTGCTCATCGCCGGTGTGGCCAGCGCCAGCGTGCTGGGCATTGCGGCCCTGTACCGCGGCCTGCTGCTGGAGAGCTTCGACCCTTCCTACATGGCCGTGGGCGGCGGGCGCAGCGGCGGGGCGATCTACCAGCAGGTGTTCCTGATGCTGGTGGTGATGAACCTGGTGGCGTCCTTCCAGACCCTGGGCACGCTCATGGCCGTAGGGCTGATGATGCTGCCGGCCGTGTCGGCGCGCCTGTGGCATGACAGCCTGCCGGCGCAACTGTGCAACAGCGTGGTCCAGGCTGCGCTGGCGGGGTATGCCGGGCTGCTGGTCTCCTATTACGCCTCGGTGCCGTCGGGCCCGGTGATCATCGTCTGCGCCGGTGTGCTGTACGTGCTCTCGCTGCTGTTCGCCCCGCGCGGCTGGTTGCCGCGCCTGTTGCGCCGGCCGCACCTGCAGGCCTGAATTTCCTTGCTTCCTTCCCCGGAGTTCCCATGAAATTGTTCCGTCCTCTTTCCATGCTGCTGGCCGCACTGGCCCTGGCAGTGAACGTATCGGCCTCGGCTGCCGAACGCATCCCCGTGCTGGCCAGCTTCAGCATCCTGGGCGACGTGGTCGCCAATGTCGGCGGTGACCGCATTGCCGTGTCCACCCTGGTCGGCCCCGATGAGGATGCGCACGTCTTCCAGCCGGCCCCGGACGACATCAAGGCGGTCTCGCGCGCCCGTCTGGTGGTGGTCAACGGCCTGGGATTCGAAGGCTGGATGGAACGGCTGGCGCAGTCGGCCAACTATCGCGGTCCCATCGTGGTGGCCTCGGCCGGCATCAAGGCGCGCGAGCGCGTGGGTGAGGATGAGGACGAGCATGGCCATGACCACGCCGGCGCCCATGAGCATCATGGCAAGGATGATCCGCATGCCTGGCAGAATCCGCAGAACGTGATCGTCTACACCCGCAACATCGTGACCGCCCTGGCCAAGCTGGACCCGGCCGGCGCCGCGGTCTATCGCAAGAACGGTGACGCCTACATCGCCAAGCTGCAGGACCTGGACGCCTGGGCGGCCCGCCAGTTTGCCCAGATTCCCGACGCCAAGCGCAAGGTGATCACCTCGCATGACGCCTTCGAATACTTCGGCGCGCGCTATCAGGTCCGCTTCCTGGCTGCGCAGGGCGTCTCGACCGACAGCGAACCCAGCGCCCGCGAGATCGCCGCGCTGATCCGCCAGATCCGCACTGAAAAGATCAAGGCCCTGTTCTTCGAGAACATGAGCAACCCCAAGCTGCTGCAACAGATCGCCCGCGAAGCCGGCACGGCGCCGGGCGGCAAGCTCTACGCCGATGCCTTGTCCAAGGCTGATGGCCCGGCCCCGGACTACCTGAGCCTGATGCGCTACAACATCACGCAGTTGCTGGAAAAGATCCGCCTGAACTGAGTGCGGTCAAATCGCGTATGCTTGTGGCCCGCGCCGCCGCCCCGGCGGTGCTGACCCAACATAGGAGAAGACCCGCATGAGCACCATCACCGTCGTCGCCATCATCACCGCCAAGCCCGGCAAGCGTGAAGAATTGCTGGCGATCGCCCGCGCCAACCTGGCCGCCGTGCGCGCCGAAGCTGGCTGCATCGAATACGGCCTGGTCGTGGATGTCGATGGTTTCGGTCCCAACCAGGCGCCCATGGGGCCGGATACCTTTGCCTTCGTCGAGAAGTGGAAGGACGAAGAAGCGCTGCGCCTGCACTTCACCCTGCCGCACATGACCGACTACCGCGAGAAGTCCAAGGACCTGATCGCTGACCGCAAGGTAGGCATGATGTAAGAAAAACTTATATTGGTGTCGGAAAATGTTGCTTTGCAAAAGGCTGGGCCGCCCTTATTCTTCAATCACCGAAACGTCAAACAGAAAGAAGTGATCATGAACTCCGTGAGTATATTGGTAAAAGATGCCGGTTTTTCTAACAATTTGCGCTCGCTGGTCGAGCTGGTGAAGTTTGCCGTGCAGCAAGTCATCGCCGCCCACGCCTTGAAGCCGGTGCGCAACGACGCGACCGACCTGCAAGACGCCGCCTATTTCGCCGATGTGACCGATCACGTCGAGATGGAAAACCGTCTGCGCCAGCTGGAAAACAGCCACTTGCACGCCGTCTGGAAGCTGCAGTCGCAGATCTGAAGCGAGCCTCATTGGCAAGCCGATTGGCGAGCCTATTGGCGAGCCTGATTGCAGGTCCAGGCCCGATGTGCCTGATGGAAAACAATGACGAGACCGGTTCCGTATCGTCGGAACCGCAGGCGGCAAGAAGCCGCAGCCAATCGCATCATCTGCATCATCTGCTTCACCAGCGTCCCTGGCAGCGCCAGTCGTAGCTGTCGTCCCTGTAGTACCAGTAGCACCCGCCGACAGCGCGCCGTCGATCCTCTTGACGATCCGGCGCCAGATTCCCGGCTCCCCATCCCCGCCCTTGCGGGGATTTGTCGTTTACGGCCCGCTTTCCATCGCGTTGCACGACTTTCCTGCTGTCCGATAAAAATGACATTCTGGCGACATCTGACGCTGTTATATTGTTCTTCGGGGAAGTATTCATGGGGTCGGCCGTTCAGGCCAGCATCTAGATCTAGCATCTACCAAGGGGAGTTCATCATGTTGTCATCACTGCGCGCGCGCCTGATTTTCATTTGCGTCCTGATCGTGGCCCTGGCCATGATCATCCTTAGCGCGGCCAATATCTTCACGGTCCGCAGCGATACGCTGGAAGCCATCTCCAGCCAGACCCAGCAACTCACCGAAAGTCACGCTGCCAACATCAGCGAATGGGTGCGCAGCAAGCGCGTCGTCACGGGCGCCATGAAGCAGGCCCTCAAGCAGAGCGATGTGCTGCCCATCGTGGCCGCCGCCCAGGAGGCTGGCTCCTTCGATGACGCCTACATCGGCTATCCGGACAAGCGCATGCTGGCCCTGCACCCCATGCCAGCCGGCTACGATCCCACCGTCCGGCCCTGGTACAAGCAGGCCGTCGAGGCGGGCAAGCCGGTGCTGACCGCACCCTACGTGGATGCGACCACCGGCAAGCTGGTGGTCACCTTTGCCGAACCGGTGGGCGACAAGTCCAACCTGCAGGCCGTGCTGGGCTCGGACGTGCAGCTCGACAACGTGGTGCGCACCGTGGCCGGCATTAAGCCCACGCCATCGAGCTTTGCCTTCATCGTGGGCAAGGATGGCATCATCATCACCCACCCCAACAAGGAACTGGCCTTGAAGCCGGTCTCTTCGCTCGACCAGACCCTGTCGGCGCAATCCCTGGCGGGCATGAAGCAGGGCGGTAGCGCCACCATCGGCGGCGTACGCTACCTGCTCTTCACCCAGCCCATCGCCAACACGGACTGGTCGCTGGTGGTGGCGCTGGATTACCGCGAAGCCACCCACGCCATCGGCGCGCTGATGACCCTCTCGACGGTCCTGGCGGTGCTGGCCATCGTCGCCTCGGCCATCCTGCTGAGCTATACCATCACCCGTCTGCTGCGCCGCCTGGGCGTGGTGCGCAATGCCATGGAAGAGATCGCCTCGGGCGATGGCGACCTCACGCGCCGCCTCGATACCAGCGGCAAGGATGAGCTGGCGCAGATTTCGCGCGCCTTCAATCATTTTGCCGACAAGATTTCGCGCACCCTGCTGGATATCCGCCGCGCTTCCGAATCGGTGAAGGTGTCCTCCAGCGAGATCGCCAGCGGCAACATGGACCTCTCGGCCCGTACCGAGCAGCAGGCCGGCTCGCTCGAAGAAACCGCCTCGGCCATGGAAGAACTGACCTCGACCGTGAAGCAGAATGCCGACAATGCCCGCCAGGCCAACCAGTTGGCGGTGTCGGCCTCTGACGTGGCCGTGCATGGCGGCCAGGTGGTGGGGCAGGTGGTGCAGACGATGAGCTCCATCAATGAATCCTCGCGCAAGATCGTGGACATCATCAGCGTCATCGACGGTATTGCCTTCCAGACCAATATCCTGGCCTTGAATGCGGCGGTGGAAGCGGCCCGTGCCGGCGAGCAGGGCCGCGGATTCGCCGTGGTGGCCTCGGAAGTGCGCTCGCTGGCCCAGCGTTCGGCCACCGCCGCCAAGGAGATCAAGGGTCTCATCGACGACTCGGTGCAGAAGGTCGAGACGGGTAGCCAACTGGTGGCCCAGGCCGGATCGACCATGGATGAGGTGGTCTCCAGCGTGCGCCGGGTGACCGACATCGTCGGCGAGATCAGCGCAGCGAGCCAGGAACAGAGTTCCGGTATCACCGAGGTCGGCAATGCGGTGAACCTCATGGACGAAGCCACGCAGCAGAATGCCGCGCTGGTGGAACAGGCGGCGGCAGCGGCCAAGTCCCTGCAGGAGCAGGCAGCGCATCTGGCTGCGGTAGTGGCAGGATTCAAGCTCGACGAGAGCGGTGCGGCGCGCCCCATGACCCCGCCACCGGCCCCGCCGGCAGCCGCTGCAGCGCCGTCGGCGCGCAGCGCGGCGGTCAATGTCACGCCCAAGCCGCCTGCCCTGAAGGCCAAGCCAGCCGCCAAGCCGGCCCTGGCGGCGCAGGCCGCTGCGACCCCGGCGCCTGCATCCGCCCCGGCGCTGGCCGCCAAACCGGCCGCAGCACCCAAGGCGCCGGCCAAGGCTGCCCCCAAGAGCAGCGGCGGTGACGACTGGGAAGAGTTCTAAACGTCCTGTAGCGTCAGTGGCGCTTGTCCAGCAGATGCATGGCGCCGAACAGCGCCTGCATCCCGCTGTGCTCGATGAAGCTCAGGTTGTAGGGATGCTCGGCCACCGCGCGCGGGAAGGCCTGTACCAGCGGGAGACTGTCTAGCTGCTCGGCGATCTTGCCCCACAGGACTAGCGTGGGCAGGGTCTTGCCCTGGCTGGCGCCATGCTCGGCCAATGCCCGCAGCACGGTCTCGAAGAAGGGCTTCCAGGCCTTGGCGTCCTTGACCGGGGCGACATGGGTACGGAACACCAGGCTGGCGTTGAGCAGCAGGAAGCCTTGCGCCGTCAGGTTGTCCTGCAGGTCGGCCAGGGTCTGGATGGTGCCGGCCACATCGGCCTGCGCCTGGGCGGCAATGCCCGCCAGTGCATCGCCGCTGGTCTGTCCAGCCTGCACGCGGCCATCGGCCACCAGCAGCATCTTCATGAAATTGCGCAGCGAGGTGGCGCGATTGACCTGCTTGGACAGTCCCTTTTCCGACCATAGCGAGCCGACCGCCCCATCCATGAAGCACACCCCGGTGGCGCTGGCCGCGCGCGGGTAGGGGCCTTCGCCCACCAGCACATAACGCACGCGGTCCATGGGTTGCTGGAAGGCG
This sequence comes from Herbaspirillum camelliae, assembly GCF_001929405.1. Lineage (NCBI taxonomy): Bacteria > Pseudomonadati > Pseudomonadota > Betaproteobacteria > Burkholderiales > Oxalobacteraceae > Herbaspirillum > Herbaspirillum camelliae. The sequence continues at coordinate 5,150,613 of NZ_KV880769.1, read as the reverse complement.
GCGAAGAGGCGGCCTTCGGTGGGCAGGTAATTGTCCCCGGCAAGCACGTCCAGGTAGACGGGATCAGCCTGGGCGATGGCTTGCAGCCCGGCACGCAGGGCGGCGTGCCAGGAGGGGTGGGCGGTCTGGATCAGGTCCGCCAGCGCGGCGGGCAGGGAGGCAGAAGGGGCGGGCATGGGTGGAAAGGCAAGCGCTCAGGTCAATGAAGTGGCGGCATTGTATACCGCTCCCGCACCCTCGCGCTCCCGCCTTTCCGTTTGCATCAGGCCACGGCGGTATCGCTGCCGGGAGCGCCGAACAATTGCTGCTTGAGCAGATGCAACTGGTCGCGGGCGGCCGCGGCCTTTTCGAACTCCAGGTTCTTGGCGTGTTCCTGCATCTGCTTTTCCAGGCGCTTGATCTCCTTGCTGATCTGCTTCTCACTCATGGATTCGTAGTTCTTCTTCTCTTCGGCCACCAGCAATTCGGTGCGCGCCTGGGCCGGGTTGAAGACGCCGTCGATCAGTTCGCGGATTTCCTTCTTGATGCCGGTCGGCACGATGCCATTGGCTTCGTTGAAGGCCATCTGCTTGGCCCGCCGGCGCTCGGTTTCGCCGATGGCCTTGTGCATGGAATCGGTCACCACGTCGCCATAGAGGATGGCCATGCCGTTGAGGTTGCGGGCGGCGCGACCGATGGTCTGGATCAGGCTGCGTTCGGAACGCAGGAAGCCTTCCTTGTCCGCATCCAGGATCGCCACCAGCGAGACTTCCGGGATGTCCAGGCCTTCGCGCAACAGGTTGATGCCGACCAGCACGTCGAAGGTACCCAGGCGCAGGTCGCGGATGATTTCCACGCGCTCTACCGTATCGATATCACTGTGCAGGTAGCGCACCTTGATGCCGTTGTCGGAGAGAAACTCGGTCAACTGCTCGGCCATGCGCTTGGTCAGTGTGGTCACCAGCACGCGCTCGTCCTTGGCGATGCGGTCGTTGATCTCCTGCATCAGATCGTCCACCTGGGTGGTGGCCGGGCGCACCGCAATGATGGGGTCCACCAGGCCGGTCGGACGCACCACCTGTTCCACCACCTGGTCGGCATGGGTATTTTCATAGTCGGCCGGCGTGGCCGAGACGAAGATGGTCTGGCGCATCTTCTTCTCGAACTCGTCGAACTTCAGGGGCCGGTTGTCCAGCGCCGAGGGCAGGCGGAAACCGTAGTCCACCAGGTTCACCTTGCGCGCGCGGTCGCCGTTGTACATGCCGTTCAACTGGCCGATCAGGACGTGCGATTCATCCAGGAACATCACCGCATCCTTGGGCAGGTAGTCCACCAGCGTGGGAGGCGGATCGCCCGGCTTGGCGCCGGAGAGGTGGCGCGAGTAGTTCTCGATGCCCTTGGTGAAGCCGATCTCGGTCATCATCTCGATGTCGAAGCGGGTGCGCTGTTCCAGCCGCTGTTCTTCGATGAGCTTGTTTTCCTTGCGGAAGAATTCGAGGCGCTCGGCCAGCTCTTGCTTGATGGTTTCGATGGCGCGCAGCACGGTGGAGCGCGGCGTGACGTAGTGCGAACCGGGATAGATGGTGAAGCGCGGGATCTTCTGGCGCACGCGGCCGGTCAGCGGATCGAACAGCTGCAGGCTGTCGATCTCGTCGTCGAAGGTCTCGATGCGCACGGCCAGCTCGGCGTGTTCGGCCGGGAACACGTCGATGGTGTCGCCGCGCACGCGGAAGGTGCCGCGCCCGAAGTCCACTTCGTTGCGGGTGTACTGCATCTGGATCAGGCGGGCGATGACGTCGCGCTGCGAGACCTTGTCCTTGGCGCGCAGGGTCAGGATCATCTGGTGGTATTCGTTCGGGTTACCGATACCGTAGATGGCCGAGACGGTCGCCACGATCACCACGTCGCGCCGCTCCATCAGCGACTTGGTGCAGGACAGGCGCATCTGCTCGATGTGCTCGTTGATCGAGGAATCCTTCTCGATGAACAGGTCGCGCTGCGGGACGTAGGCTTCGGGCTGGTAGTAATCGTAGTAGCTGACGAAGTACTCCACCGCATTGTGCGGGAAGAACTCGCGGAACTCGCTGTAGAGCTGCGCCGCCAGCGTCTTGTTGGGGGCGAACACGATGGCCGGGCGGCCCAGGCGGGCAATCGTGTTGGCCATGGTGTAGGTCTTGCCCGAGCCGGTTACGCCCAGCAGGGTTTGATAGAACAGGCCGTCGTTGACGCCCTCGACCAGCTTGTCGATGGCCGCCGGCTGGTCGCCCGCCGGCGGGAAGACCTGGTAGAGCTTGAAGGGCGAGTCGGGGAAGGTGACGAACTTGCTCTCGTCCAGCTCGGTATTGATGGGGGTCAGTTCTGCCATGGTCTGGATTGCCTTAGTCGCGATTTGCCGGGTGGGCCGCCACGGTGCATGGGACAGCGGCAATGTCCGGAAGCAGGGCATTGCACGCAGGCAAGGTGGTGGCGTGAATATTCATCAAATGCTGCCTCGATGTGGAAGTTCAAGACGCAATCGACGGGCCAGCGCATTGTAAAACGGGACGCCAACCAGCGTCAGCGGCCAGCTCATCCAGAGGGGATGGCGGGCTGGCGCGGGGCGGGTTATGTCGATTGGACATGGTCCCATGCAGATTCGGCAGGCAAATGGGCCTGTCTGTCTCTGTGATTGGCCGTCCACATTTGTTAGAATGCAGTGTTGCAAAAAGGTGCATGGCCGGCCATGTGGACCTGCATCCAATTCCTTCTGCAGCGCTTTGTTGCAGCTAACTTTTCATGTTATCACGATGAACGCACCTGTCTCCGCCTCCCTGTTTTCCGCCATCGAAATGGCGCCGCGCGACCCTATCCTGGGCGTGACCGAAGCCTATAACGCCGACCAGAACCCGGCCAAGACCAATCTGGGCGTGGGCGTGTACTACGACGACAACGGCAAGGTCCCCCTGCTGGAATGCGTGAAGAAAGCCGAGGCGGAACTGGCGGCCAAGCTGGCCCCGCGTACCTATCTGCCCATCGACGGCCTGGCCACCTATGACCGCGCCGTGCAGGAGCTGGTGTTCGGCGCCGGCAGCGCCGTGGTGACCGAAAAGCGCGCCATCACCGTGCAAGCCCTGGGCGGCACGGGCGCCCTGAAGCTGGGTGCTGACTTCCTGAAGCACTTCTCGCCGGCTGGCACCGAAGTCTGGATCAGCGATCCGAGCTGGGAAAACCACCGCGCCCTGTTCGAAATGGCCGGCTTCAAGGTCAACGCCTACCCCTACTATGATCCCGCTACCCGCGGCGTGAACTTCGCCGGCATGCTCGATGCCCTGAAGACCATGAAGGCCGGCTCCGTCGTGCTGCTGCACGCCTGCTGCCACAACCCGACCGGCGCGGACCTGACCGACGACCAGTGGACCCAGGTCATCGAGGTGGTGACCTCGCGCGGCCTGGTGCCCTTCCTCGACATGGCCTACCAGGGCTTTGGCGACGGTATCGCCGAAGACGGCCAGGTGGTGCGTCGCTTCGCTGAAGCCGGCGGCCCGCTGTTCGTGTCGAACTCCTTCTCCAAGTCGTTCTCACTGTATGGCGAGCGCGTGGGCGCGCTGTCCATCGCTGCGGCCAGCGCCGAAGAGGCTGCCCGCGTGCTGTCGCAATTGAAGCGCGTGGTCCGCACCAATTACTCCAACCCGCCGATCCACGGTGGCCAGGTGGTCGCCACCGCCCTGGCCTCGCCCGAACTGCGCAAGCTGTGGGAAGACGAATTGGCCGAGATGCGCGTGCGCATCCGCGAAATGCGCCAGCTGCTGGTGGCCAAGCTGAAGGAAAAGGCCCCCGGCCATGACTTCGACTTCGTCATCAAGCAACGCGGCATGTTCTCCTATTCCGGCCTGACCAAGGCCCAGGTGGACCGCCTGCGCAACGAGTTCTCGATCTACGCCGTCGATACCGGCCGCATCTGCGTGGCTGCGCTCAACACCAAGAACATCGACGTGGTGGTCGACGCTATTGCCAAGGTGCTGTAAGGGCTGTGGAGGGGATTTTCTCCTATGAGAAAAGTCCCTTTCCCTGAAAAAAGTTTTGACATGAAATAAAAACCGCGTCATAATCTTTTTCTCAGCTGTTCCCTGATAGCTCAGTCGGTAGAGCGACGGACTGTTAATCCGCAGGTCCCTGGTTCGAGTCCAGGTCGGGGAGCCAAAGAATGCGAAGGCCTCGCAAGCAATTGCGGGGCCTTTTCAATTAGTGTGAGGCAGGTTGTTTCGGTCTCGCGCAAGGGCGGCAGGGCTATGCCGCCATGATGCAGAACGATGTAAAAAATTTTCGTTTTCCTCTCTGGTAATTCTGAAAAAAATCGTTCATAATCGCGCCCTCAATTGATCCCTGATAGCTCAGTCGGTAGAGCGACGGACTGTTAATCCGCAGGTCCCTGGTTCGAGTCCAGGTCGGGGAGCCAGAATTCGAAAGCCTCGCAAGTTTCTTGCGGGGCTTTTTTGTTGTTGCGTCATGCCATGTCAATACTGAGCATCGACTCCCGTTCGTCCTGAGTAGCGGCGCAGCCGCGTATCGAAGGTTCACCGGCGTCACGCCCCTTCGGCAGGCTCAGGATAGGCCCTTCGACAGGCTCAGGGCAGGCTTCGATACTGCCCTGAAAGGGCCTGCTCAGGTTGGACGGTGTACCGGGTCTTCTAGCGAAAAGCAGACAAAAACGCTGCTAGAATCGGCATCCCCCGATCAGCCAGGATTTTTCCATGAGCGACTCCATTAGCGCCCCCATTCGCCTGACCCAGTACAGCCATGGCGCCGGTTGCGGCTGCAAGATCTCGCCCCAGGTGCTGGAGGTGATCCTCGCTGGCAGCGGCGCCCAGCATCTCGATCCCAAGCTGTGGGTCGGCAATGCCTCCCGCGACGACGCTGCCGTCTATGCCATCGATGAGGAACGCGGCGTGGTCTCGACCACCGATTTCTTCATGCCCATCGTCGATGATCCCTTCGACTTCGGCCGCATCGCAGCCACCAATGCCATCAGCGATATCTACGCCATGGGTGGCGATCCGCTCATGGCGATCGCCATCCTGGGCTGGCCAGTCAACGTGCTGCCGCCGGAGGTGGCGCGCGAAGTCGTGCGCGGTGGCCGCGCAGCCTGCGATGCGGCCGGTATCCCGCTGGCCGGCGGCCATTCTATCGACGCCCCTGAACCGATCTTCGGCCTGGCCGTGACCGGCGTGGTCGAGAAGCGCCATATGAAGCGCAACGACACGGCCACCGCCGGTTCTCTGCTCTACCTGACCAAGCCGCTGGGCATCGGCATCCTCACCACCGCCGAGAAGAAGGGCAAGCTGCGCCCTGAAGATGTGGGCGTAGCGCGGGATTGGATGTGCAAACTCAATCAGCCGGGCAGCCGCTTCGGCAAGCTGGCAGGCGTCACGGCCATGACCGATGTGACCGGCTTCGGCCTGCTGGGCCACCTGGTGGAGATGTGCGAAGGCAGCGGCGTGAGCGCACGCATCCAGCACGCGCTGGTGCCTAGCCTGCCGGGTGTGCCCTATTACCTGGCCGAGGGTTGCGTGCCGGGCGGCACCGGGCGCAATTTCGAGAGCTACGGCAGCAAGATCAGCCCCTTGAGCGAAGGCCAGAAGCACCTGCTCTGCGATCCCCAGACCAGTGGCGGCCTGCTGGTCGCGGTACGGCCCGACGCCAATCCCGAATTCCTCGCCACCGCCGCCGCGCTGGGGCTGGAACTGGCCCCCATCGGCGAACTGGTCGAACGACAGCGTTACGCCGTCGAGGTGCTTTGATGGCCGATCTGCAGCCCAGCCGCGACCTGTTCCTCGCTGATACGCCCATGCTGGATGCGCGGGCGCCGGTGGAGTTCGGTAAGGGAGCGTTTCCCACGGCGGTCAACCTGCCTCTGATGAGTGACAGCGAACGGCATCAGGTCGGCTTGCGCTACAAGGAAGAGGGCCAGCAGTCCGCCATCGAGCTGGGCCACCAGCTGGTCAGCGGCGCCGTGAAGGAGGCGCGGATTGCGGCCTGGGCGGACTTTGCCCGGACGCATCCGGACGGTTGCCTGTATTGTTTCCGTGGCGGTCTGCGCTCGCAGATCACCCAGCAGTGGTTGAAGAGCGAAGCCGGCATCGCCTATCCCCGCGTGGCCGGTGGCTACAAGGCGCTGCGCCACTTCCTGATGGAGGCCATCGAGCAGGCCTTGGCCGAGTGCGCCTTCGTGGTGGTGGGCGGGATGACCGGCAGCGGCAAGACCGATGTGCTGCTGCAATTGGATAACGCGCTGGACCTGGAGGGCTACGCCAACCATCGCGGTTCCAGCTTCGGCAAACGCGCCAGCCCGCAGCCATCGCCCATCGATTTCGAGCATCGCCTGGCGATCGCCCTCATCAAGCTGCGGGCGCAGGGGCATCATTGGTTTGCGCTGGAAGACGAGAGTCGCCTGATCGGCGCCTGCGCCTTGCCGCTGGCCTTGCACCAGCGCATGCAGAGTTTGCCGATGGTGTGGCTGGAAGACAGCCGGGAAGGGCGCGTAGAGCGCATCCTGCGGGATTATGTCAGCGGTCTGTGCAATGAATATGTCGCACTGGATCCGCGCCACGGGTTTGAACGCTATCGCGCCCATCTGCTGGCAGCGCTGGGCAAGCTGGTCAAGCGCCTGGGCGACCAGCGCTATCGGCAGCTCTTGCAACTGATGGAAACCGCGCTGGCGCGCCAAGAGAAGGATGGCGTAGTCGACTTGCACCGCGCCTGGATCGATGCCTTGCTGGCGCAATACTACGATCCTGTCTATGCATTCCAGCGGGAGGCCAAGCGCTCCCGCCTGCTGTTCGCAGGCCAGCAGGCCGAGGTGGTCGGCTTCCTGCGGCAGTATCGGCCCTAGGCCCTGCTCACAGCAAGGCCACGGCCACCAGCCCGCTGACCGCGCCGATGAGCATGGTCAAGAGCGTCACCGTCATCAGCACCCGCGACGTGAAGGATTGCCGCAGCATCAGCAGCGAGGGCAGGCTGATGCTGGGCAGCGTCATCAGCAGCGCCACCGCCGGACCCACGCCCATGCCCAGGGACAGCATGGACTGCACGATGGGAATCTCGGCTGCCGTGGGGATCACGAACAGCGTTCCCACCACGGCCAGTGCCACGATCCACAGCAAGCTGTTGCCCATGGCCACATCCACCTGCGGGAACAGCCACACCCGTGCCGCGCCCAGCGCCAGCACCGCCACGATATAGACCGGCGCCGTGGTCCAGAACAATTGCCACAGCTTGCTGCCCCAGCGCACCAGGAAGTGGCGCCCATCCTCCATCGGCTCGTACTCGGCGGCGGCCAGTGCATCCATCGCTGCCTGCGGCAGGGTTTCGGACTGCGCCACCCGTTGCGCGATCAGCGCCACGCCCAGCACCAGCAGGATGCCCGCCACCAGGCGCAGGGCGGCGAAATGCCAGCCCAGCACGAAGCCCATGAACATCAGCGTGGCGGGGTTGAGCACCGGGTTGGCGATCCAGAAGGCCAGCGCGGCGCCCACGGAGACTTGCTGGCGGCGCATGCCGGCCACGACCGGGGCGGCACAGCAACTGCACATCATCCCCGGCAGGGCGAACAGGCCGCCGCGAAGAGTGGAGCCGAGGCCGGCGCGGCCGAACATGCGCAGCAGCCAGTCGCGCGGGATCAGCACCTGCACCAGCGAGCCCAGCACGATGCCCAGCACGGCCGCTTTCCAGATGGCCAGGAAGTAGACTTCCGCATACTCCAGTGCAGCCGACCAGGGCGCTGCCGGGGCGTTGGCCAGGATGGAGGCGCCGATGCTGTGCTTGTCAGCGGCCACGAAGGATTTGGCGTAGTAGGGCGACCATTTCACGTAGTACAGACCCACCGCCGCGACCAGCACGAACAGCAGGGGCTTGAGCCAGGCGGAGGTCTTGTTTGTAGCAGTAGGGGAGGAGAATGAGCTCATGGCAGATCAAGTTGCATACAGGAAATGCGCGCATCATACCCAAGGATGGGCATTTTTGCCTCCTTCCAGGTTCATGTTCTGTAAATTAGCCCTGCGGCGCGCGCTCAGGGCGAGCGTATCTTGCCTGCTTTTCTGCATATTGGGGCAGGGCAGCAGGTCGAGTGGAGCATCGCAGATGACGCTTGCCAATGCAACCTGTCCTGTTATACTGCCCATCGTTGTATGACGTCTTATAACAACCCAATTTCAAACAAATAACAATACGTCAAGAGACACCCATTCCCAGCCGTATCATCTCGCGCCTGTCCAGTCGCTGTCAGCGGTGTGCAAGGCGCAGTTCGGCGTGGCGTTGCGGGAGCTCGACGGCGACACGAGACCTGGAGAAAACAATTGGCGCAAAGCAAGCAAAGCGGGCTGGCTAGTGAGGCAGCAAAGCCCACACATGTCCGTTATCTGATCCTCTTCCTGCTGTTCGTGGTCACCACGGTCAATTACGCCGACCGCGCCACCCTCTCCATCGCCGGTTCGGCGATGAAGACCGAGCTTGCGCTCGATCCGGTGATGATGGGCTATATCTTTTCGGCTTTCAGCTGGGCCTATGTCCTGGCCCAATTGCCGGGCGGCTGGCTGCTGGACCGCTTCGGTTCCAAGAAGATCTACATGTGGAGTATCGCCCTGTGGTCGGTCTTCACTTTCCTGCAAGCCGGCGTGACCTGGATGAGCACCGCCGCCGCCGTGGCCTCGCTGTTCCTGCTGCGCTTCATGGTGGGCCTGGCCGAAGCGCCATCCTTCCCGGCCAATGGCCGCATCGTGGCGGCCTGGTTCCCGACCAAGGAGCGTGGCACCGCCTCGGCCATCTTCAACTCGGCGCAGTATTTCGCCGCCGTGCTGTTCACCCCGCTGATGGCCTGGATCGTTCACACCTACAGCTGGCACCATGTCTTCACCGTCATGGGCGTGGTGGGTATCGCGCTGGCCCTGATCTGGGGCCGCATCATCTACAGCCCCAAGGACCACCCGCGCATCAACCAGGCTGAACTGGCGCACATCGAATCCGGCGGTGGCCTGGTGGACATGGATAACCGCAAGGTCGCCGCGCCTTCCACCAAGGGCAAGGGCTACATCCGCCAGCTGCTGTCGAACCGCATGCTGCTGGGCGTGTATATCGGCCAGTACTGCATCAACGTGATCACCTATTTCTTCCTGACCTGGTTCCCGGTGTACCTGGTGCAGGAGCGCGGCATGTCCATCCTCAAGGCCGGTTTCGTGGCCTCGATCCCGGCGGTGTGCGGCTTCATCGGCGGCGTGGTCGGCGGCCTGATCTCGGACCGCCTGATCAAGCGCGGCCTGTCGGTCACCTGGGCGCGCAAGATTCCCATCGTCGGCGGCATGCTGCTGTCGATGACCATGATCCTGTGCAACTACGTCGAGGCGCAGTGGATGGTGGTGGGCATCATGGCTCTGGCCTTCTTCGGCAAGGGCGTCGGTGCGCTGGGCTGGGCCGTGGTGGCCGATACGGCGCCCAAGCAGATCGTCGGTCTGTCGGGCGGGTTGTTCAACATGTTCGGCAATGTCGCCGGTATCACCACGCCTATCGTGATCGGCTACATCGTCAAGGAAACCGGCTCCTTCTCCGGGGCGCTGGTGTTCGTGGGCATCAATGCACTGGTCACCGTGATCAGTTATCTTGTCATCGTCAAGGAAATCAAACGCGTCGAACTCAAGGACGCCTGAATCCTGCCACGGCGGCGACCGCATCGGCGGCGCCGCCATTTCGTTTTTTGAGCATCCAGCCGTATGGGAACCAGCATGAGCACTGATACTTCCGCCAGCCAGGCATCCGCCCCGCGCTACATCATGATGAACGACACCGACAATGTCGCCATTGTCGTCAACGACGGCGGCCTGCCGGCCGGCACCGTCTTCCCGGACGGGCTGACGCTGGTCGACCGCGTCCCGCAAGGTCACAAGATCGCCCTGCGCGATCTCAAGCAGGGTGAAGCCATCGTGCGCTACGACGTGGCCATCGGCTACGCCGTGCGCGACATCCCCAAGGGCAGCTGGATCGAGGAATCGCTGGTGCAGATGCCGCCGGCGCGCGAGCTCGACAACCTCCCCATCGCGACCAGGAAGCCAGCTCCACAGCCGCCGCTGGAAGGCTATACCTTCGAAGGCTATCGCAATGCCGATGGTTCGGTTGGCACCCGCAATCTGCTGGCCATCACCACCACCGTGCAGTGCGTGGCCGGCGTGGTGGAACATGCGGTCAAGCGCATCCGTGCCGAGCTGCTGCCCAAGTATCCGAACGTGGAAGACGTGGTGGCGCTGGAGCACACCTATGGTTGTGGCGTGGCCATCGATGCGCCCAATGCCGGCATCCCTATCCGCACCTTGCGCAACATCAGCCTGAACCCCAACTTCGGTGGCCAGGCCATGGTGGTCAGCCTGGGATGCGAAAAGCTGCAGCCCAATCGCCTGCTGCCGGAAAACATGATCCCCATCCACAAGCAAGGCGAGCCCTATGTGGTCTGCCTGCAGGATGCGGAACACGTCGGCTTCAACTCCATGATCGATTCCATCATGAACATGGCCGAGGCGCGCCTGACCGAACTGAACAAGCGCCGCCGCGAAACCTGCCCGGCCTCCGACCTGGTGGTGGGCGTGCAGTGCGGCGGCAGCGATGCCTTCTCGGGCGTGACCGCCAACCCGGCGGTGGGCTTCGCCACCGACCTGCTGGTGCGCGCCGGTGCCTCGGTGATGTTCTCGGAAGTGACCGAAGTGCGCGACGGCATCGACCAGCTGACCTCGCGCGCAGTCAACGAGGAAGTGGCCCAGGCCATGATCCGCGAGATGGACTGGTACGACAACTACCTGAAGCAAGGCGGGGTGGACCGCAGTGCCAACACCACTCCCGGCAACAAGAAGGGCGGTCTGGCCAACATCGTCGAGAAGGCCATGGGCTCCATCGTCAAGTCGGGTTCCAGCCCCATCTCGGGTGTGCTCTCGCCGGGCGACAAGCTGCAGCAGAAGGGCCTGATCTACGCGGCCACGCCGGCCTCCGACTTCATCTGTGGCACCCTGCAACTGGCCGCCGGCATGAATCTTCACATCTTCACCACGGGCCGGGGCACGCCTTATGGCCTGGCTGCGGTGCCGGTCATCAAGGTGGCCACCCGCAATGATCTGGCGCGTCGCTGGCATGACCTGATGGATGTCAACGCCGGCCGCATCGCCAGCGGCGAGGCCAGCATCGAAGATGTCGGCTGGGAGCTGTTCCAGCTGATGCTGGACGTGGCCAGCGGCAAGAAGCGCACCTGGGCCGAGCAATGGAAACTGCACAATGCGCTGACCCTGTTCAACCCGGCGCCGGTGACCTGATCCTCTCTTGGGGCCCGCTTGCGGGTCCTTTTTTGTTCTTCTTCACTTGTCACTTGTTTCATCCGTACGCCCACAACAATATGGTTCGCCAGGAGACAGCATGAGCAGCAGCCTTTCCGCCCCTTCTTCCCGCCTCGCCACCTTGATTGCCACCTCCGCCCTCAGCCTGGCCGCCACCCACGCAGGTGCGGCCACCATTGCCTACGTTTCCAATGCCGACAGCCAGGACATCTACGTCCTGCGACTCAACAACGATGGCAGCGTCAACCTGATCGACAAGGTCGATACCGGCAGTACCGTGATGCCGCTGGCCATCAGCCCCGACCGCAAATACCTCTATGCGTCCCTGCGTAGCGAGCCGTATGCGGTGACCAGCTATGCCATCGATCCCGCCAGCGGCAAGCTCAAGGCGCTGTCCAGGGCGCCGCTGGCCGACAACATGGCCAATATTGCCACCGACCGCACGGGCCGCTACCTGCTGGCGGCGTCCTACTTCGGCAACAAGATCTCGGTCAATGCCATCGGCAGCGACGGCGCCGTGCAGACGCCGCCGCTGGCGGTGATCCCCACCGGCAAGAACGCACACTCGGTGCAGGTCGATCCCGCCAATGCCTTCGTCTTTGCCAGCAACCTGGGCAGCGACGTGATCCTGCAATACCGCTTCGATCCTGCTTCTGGCGCCGTCACACCCAATACGCCGCCCTCGGTGGCGACCAAGGCCGGGGCCGGTCCACGCCACTTCGTGTTCTCGCCCGACCAGCGTTTCCTCTATTGCGCCAACGAACTCGACGCCACCGTCAGCACCTATGCCTACGACCGCGAGGCGGGCACGCTGACCCTGCTGGGCAGTGACTCGGCCTTGCCGGAAGGCTTCCAGAGCAGCGAGCAACTGGCCGCTGCCGACCTGCACCTGACCCCGGATGGCCGCTTCCTCTATGCCACCGAGCGCACCTCCAATACCCTCACCGGCTACCGAGTGGACCGCGCCAGCGGCAAGCTGACCCGCATCTTCAACATCCCCACCGAAACCCAGCCACGGGCTTTCAACATCGATCCGCAAGGGCGCTACCTGCTCGCCGTTGGGCAAAAGGCTGGCCTGACCAGTTATGCCATCGATGCCGCCAGCGGGGCGCTGACCCCCTTGTTCCGCTATACCCTGGGCCGCAATCCGAACTGGGTCGAGATCATCGACCTGCCCTGATCGCCTCCGGGCCGGAGTTGCCTGTCCGCCATGTTCCGGCCCTGAGCGAGGAAAGGGGCTTGCCTTTCCGATAAGACTGTTTTTGCGCAATCTTTCATATGCTTGATCCAAAACAGGCAGGTCACTTCCTGACCGCTGCACAATGGCGCAAGGTCAGGCGCTGACCGCCCTATCCGGGAAATAGGGGTGGTTTTGGTCAGTTTGCCGTCTTATGGGAGAGACGGGGGCTGATGTATCGTCGAGGCAATAATTCATTTCTTGTGTTGTAAAAAAACTAAGCGGAGAGAGGGAATGCGGAATCTGACGGTTCGCTTCAGCCTGATGAGCGCGCTTGCGCTGTTTTCATGCATGATCGTGGTAGGCGCTGCGGTAGGTATCTTTGCCCTTGGCCGGGCCAACCACGCCACGGAATATGTCCATGAGATCACCGAGCGCGCCTTGCTGATCAACGATGCGTACAAGGACACCACTCGCACGCGTGCAGCGCACGGGCGCATGTATGCGACCCTGATGGAAAAGGGTGACCAGGCGGTGATCGATTCTGCGTTGAAGAGCGCAGAGATGACTTATGAGCGCAGCCTGAAATACCTCGACGAGTATGCCAAGTTGCCCGATCTGGAAGGCCAGGATCCGGCCACCAAGGCCGAGCTCCTCGAATCCGCCAAGGCGTTGAACGAGATCCTGAAGAAGGCCACCGACCTGCTCAAGGCCGGCGACGCGGCGGGCTACTCCCAGCTCAACAACAACTTCATCAGCAAGGGCGGCGCGCGGTTCTCGACCGCCCTGGATGCGTACCAGAAGCGGGCGATGGAGCTCAATGACAATGTCACCACCCAACGCCAGCGTGAATACAACCTGGTGGTCTGGCTGGTCGTGACCGGCCTGATCGGCGCCATGTTCCTGGTGGTGGGCGTGCATTTCCTGTTGCGCAACATCGTCCTCACGCCGCTCAACCGCGCCGTCCACCTGCTGGACCTGGTGGCCAATGGCGACCTGACCACCAAGGTGGAAGTGCAAAGCAGCAACGAGATCGGCCGTCTGTTCTCGGCCATCCGCAGCATGCAGCAAGCCTTGCTGACCACGGTTTCGCGGGTGCGCAGCAGTTCCGACAGCATCGACACCAGCGCCAAGGAAATCGCGGCTGGCAACATGGACCTGTCTTCGCGGACCGAACAGCAGGCCAGCTCGCTGGAAGAGACCGCCGCCTCGATGGAAGAACTGACCGGCACCGTCAAGCAGAATGCCGAGAACGCCTTGCAGGCCAACCAGCTGGCGCATTCGGCTTCGTCCACCGCCAGCAAGGGCGGCGAGGTGGTCTCGAAGGTGGTCGATACGATGCAGGCCATCAATGATTCCTCGCGCAAGATCGTGGACATCATCAGCGTCATCGACGGCATTGCTTTCCAGACCAACATCCTGGCCTTGAACGCCGCCGTGGAAGCGGCACGCGCTGGCGAGCAGGGGCGCGGCTTTGCGGTGGTGGCGTCGGAAGTGCGTTCGCTGGCCCAGCGCTCGGCGGCTGCCGCCAAGGAAATCAAGTCGCTCATCGATGACTCGGTGGAAAAGGTCGAGGCCGGCAGCCAGCTGGTCGAGCAGGCCGGTGCGACCATGAGTGAAGTGGTCACCAGCGTGCAGCGCGTCACCGACATCGTCGGCGAGATCGCCGAGGCCAGCCGTGAGCAGAGCACCGGGATTGAACAGGTCAACCGCGCCATCACCCAGATGGACGAAGTGACCCAGCAGAACGCTGCGCTGGTGGAAGAAGCGGCCGCTGCGGCCCAGTCCCTGCAGGCGCAGGCGACCAACCTGGTGGGTGCGGTGAGCATCTTCAAGATCGAGGCGCACCAGGTCGCGCCGGCTGGCAAGCCGGCTGCCAAGCCGCGCGCAGCCCCGGCGGCCCGGCCAGTGACGACGCCTGCCGCGCCCGCGGTGACAGCGGCTGCACCGTCCTCCGCTGCGCCAGCCCCCAAGAGCGCACCCAAGCTGCCGTCGGCGTCAGCCAAGGCGGCCAAACCGGCCAGCAGCCGCGCCAAGGATGATGCCCAGGATTGGGAAGAGTTCTAAGTCCGGCATCTTTGCTCTAAAGATAAAAAACCTCCGCAGCGATCATGCTGCGGAGGTTTTTTTTCGTCTCTCTGACCGATGCGGCAAGTCCGCCAAGTCCGCGCCAGCCAGGCTGGCGGATGTAAAAAGGGCCGCCCTGTTCTGGCGGCCCTTGGTTCTTGCGGCTACGGCAGACGCTTATTGCGGGCCGAGCTTCTTCATCAGTGCGGCCAGTTCTTCGTGCTCTTCAGGCGTGCAATCGGTCAGCGGAGTACGCACTGGACCGGCGTCGTGGCCGGCGATACGGGCGCCCGCCTTGACGATGGACACGGCATAGCCAGCCTTGCGGTTGCGGATGGCCAGGTAGGGCAGGAAGAATTCATCGATCAGCTTGCCCACGGTGTCGTGGTCTTCCTTGGCGATGGCCTGGTAGAACTCCACGGCGGTCTTGGGGATGAAGTTGAACACCGCCGAGGAATACACCGGCACGCCCAGCGCCTTGTAGGCCGCTGCATACACCTCTGCGGTCGGCAGGCCGCCCAGGTAGGTGAAGCGGTCGCCCAGCTTGCGGCGGATGTGGACCATAGGCTCGATCTCGCCGATGCCATCCTTGAAGCCGATCAGGTTGGGGCAGCGGTCGGCCAGCTTCTGCAGGGTTTCTGCGCTGAGCTTGCAGACGGCGCGGTTGTAGATGATCACGCCAAAGTTCACCGACTTGCAGACTGCCTCGACGTGGGCGGCGATGCCGTCCTGGCTGGCTTCGGTCAGGTAGTGGGGCATCAGCAGGATGCCGTGCGCGCCCAGGCGCTCTGCTTCCTGAGCGTAGGCGATGGCCGCTCGGGTGGAGCCGCCGGCGCCGGCGATGATGGGCACCTTGCCACGGCAGGTGTCCACGGCGGTGCGGATGATGTCCGAATACTCGTCCGGGACCAGCGAGAAGAATTCACCCGTGCCGCCTGCAGCGAACAGCGCGCTGGCGCCGTACGGGGCCAGCCATTCCAGGCGCTCGATATAGGTCTTCGGGCGGAAGTCGCCCTGCTCGTCGAAGTCGGTCAGCGGGAACGACAGCAGGCCGGAAGAGAGGATCTGTTTGAGGTCTTGGGGAGTGTACTGGGACATGTTTTCGCTCGACGCCGTTAAGAATTGGAAATGGGAAGGATTGGAATGGCTACCAATGCTCTGCTGCTTTGTTTGTCTCTGGATATCTATCCGGTTAGGATATCAGTCATCGTACAACATAAGATTTCAGAAATCCAGCACTTTTTTGCCGCGCTTTGATGCTTGCGGACGGAGGTGATGTCGGGGGTTTCCTGGGGAGGAAGGGGGGGCAGGGGAAGGAAGCTGAAGGGCAGATACAGGAGGGAAGAACCTGGCCAAGTCCCACGCGGCCCCGGTCCTGCGGTGGACCGGACCAGCGTGGGTGTGCGGATCAGGCGGCGCTGGTGCTGCCCGATTCGGCTTCCTGTTGCGCGCGACGCAGGCGTTCGCGGCTGTTGGTAAGGTGGTTGCGCATGGCGGCGCGCGCGGCCTCGGCGTCGCCGCGGGCGATGGCTTCATAGATGTCTTCGTGCTCGCGCTGCACCCGGTCCAGGTAGCTGGCCTGCTGGTCATGGGCCAGCTCGGCCGTGTTGATGCGCTTGCGCGGGATCACGCCCATGCCCAGATGGCTGATGATCTCGATGAAGTAGCGGTTGCCGGTGGCGTTGGCGATGGCGAAGTGGAAGCGGAAATCCGGCCCCACGGTGTCGCCGCCGCCTTGCTGGTTGGCGCGGAACAGATCGAGCGCCTCGCGGATTTCCTGCAACTGTTCATCGGTGCGGCGGGCAGCGGCCAGGCCGGCGGTTTCGGTTTCCAGGCTGATGCGCAGTTCCAGCAGCGCCAGCAGGTCACGCATGGTGGTGATGGTGGCCGGATCGATGTTGATGTTGCCGCCTTTCTTGGCCTCCAGCACGAAGGTGCCGATGCCGTGGCGGGTTTCCACCAGGCCGGCGGCCTGCAGGCGCGAGATGGCTTCGCGCACCACGGTGCGCGATACCCCTTGGGTCTGCATGATCTCGGATTCTGTGGGCAGCTTGTCTCCGGGCGTGAGGCTGCCATTGCTGATCATCGCGGTCAGCGCGGCCACGACCTCCTGCGACAGGCTCTGTGGCTTGCGGCGCGGGCGCAGCAGGGGGTTGGGGGTATCGCTTACATCCATATCGTTCTAGTTTGAGTGGCGGCGCGGACCGGGCTTGTGGTTGTTCGGTCAGTCCGCATGACGCCTGATGGAAAAGTTCGGCACATCTTACCAGATCGATAAGTGGCCAATCCTGAACATGCCGGCCCAAAGCGTGAGATTAGCGCAATTTGCCGAGGAGGTCAGACAAGTTTCACTGCAATATGAAGGAATGATGATCTGGGTCGGTGCTTGTACCTGACAGAATTACTCGGGTTTGCTATACTTGACTCAAATATTCGGGAATTCAGGGCCAATCGGTTCACTTGTTTCTGGAGCGGAATTCATGCGTCTAACCACCAAAGGTCGTTTTGCCGTCACGGCGATGATTGACCTGGCCTTGCGCCAGGGCAAGGGTCCCGTCACGTTGTCGGCCATCAGCGAGCGCCAGGAAATTTCTTTATCATATCTGGAGCAGTTGTTCGGCAAGTTGCGGCGGCACCAGATCGTCGAGTCCGTGAGGGGGCCTGGCGGTGGTTACAATCTCGCCCGCAAGGCCGCCGACGTCTCGGTGGCCGACATCATCATTGCAGTGGACGAACCGCTGGATGCAACCCAGTGCGGCGGCAAGGAAAATTGCCACAGCGCTTCGCATCCCGGCGGCGCACGCTGTATGACGCATGACCTATGGTCCACCCTGAACGAAAAGATGGTCGAGTACCTGGATTCGGTGTCGCTCCAGGATCTGGTCGACCAGCAAAAAGAACCCAAGCCGGCGGAGCAGCGTGCCGCCGACTCGCAGAGCGTGGTGGTGATGCACCGCCCGCAAGCCGCAGCCTGATTTGGAGCAAGCACACATGAACGCACCCTTGGAAAAAAGCCTGCTGGAGACCATCAAGGCTCCGCACTTCCCGATCTACATGGATTACTCGGCGACCACCCCGGTCGATCCGCGCGTGGCCGACAAGATGATCCCCTACCTGCGCGAGCAGTTCGGCAATCCCGCCTCGCGCAGCCACATGTATGGCTGGACCGCCGAGAAGGCCGTGGAAGAGGCCCGTGAAGAAGTGGCCAAGCTGGTCAACGCCGATTCGCGCGAGATCATCTGGACCTCCGGCGCCACCGAGAGCAACAACCTGGCCATCAAGGGTGCAGCGCAGTTCTACAAGTCCAAGGGCAAGCACATCATCACCGTCAAGACCGAGCACAAGGCGGTACTGGATACCTTCCGCGAGCTCGAGCGCGTGGGCTTCGAAGCGACCTACCTGCAGCCGCAGGACAACGGCCTGGTGACGGTCGAGCAGATCGCCGCGGCCGTGCGTCCGGATACCATCCTGGTTTCGGTCATGCTGGTCAACAACGAAATCGGCGTGATCCAGCCGGTGCCGGAGATCGGCGAGTTCTGCCGTTCCAAGGGCATCATCTTCCACAGCGACGCCGCGCAAGCGACGGGCAAGGTCAAGATCGACCTGGAAAACTGGAAGGTCGACCTGATGAGCTTCTCGGCCCACAAGAGCTATGGTCCCAAGGGCATCGGCGCGCTGTACGTGCGCCGCAAGCCGCGCGTGCGCATCGAAGCGCAGATGCACGGCGGTGGCCACGAGCGCGGTCTGCGTTCGGGCACCCTGGCCACGCACCAGATCGTGGGCATGGGCGAAGCCTTCCGCCTGGCCCGTGAAGAGATGGACAGCGAACTGGCCCGCATCCGCGCCCTGCGCGACCGCCTGGCCAAGGGCTTGCAAGAGATCGAAGAGACCTACATCAACGGCGACATGGAGCACCGCGTGCCGCACAACCTGAACGTGAGCTTCAACTACGTGGAAGGTGAGTCGCTGATCATGGCCATCAAGGATATCGCCGTTTCTTCCGGTTCGGCCTGCACCTCGGCCAGCCTGGAGCCCTCCTACGTGCTGCGCGCCCTGGGTCGCAGCGACGAGCTGGCACACAGCTCGATCCGCTTCACCATCGGCCGCTTCACCACCGAGGAAGACATCGATTTCACCATCGAGCTGATCAAGAGCAAGGTCGGCAAGCTGCGCGAGCTGTCCCCGCTGTGGGACATGTACAAGGACGGCGTGGACCTGT
The DNA here is from genome assembly GCF_001929405.1 of Herbaspirillum camelliae. NCBI lineage: Bacteria > Pseudomonadati > Pseudomonadota > Betaproteobacteria > Burkholderiales > Oxalobacteraceae > Herbaspirillum > Herbaspirillum camelliae. Next base: position 5,131,832 of record NZ_KV880769.1, on the reverse strand, counting down.
CCACCATCCAGTGGGCGGCCCACTAACCAGGACTCTGCCAGCCATCGCCAGCAGCCGCAGTAGAGCAGGGCAAGGGCGATGGGCGAAACCATCATCTAGGGAGCAAGAACATGTCTTATTCGGAAAAAGTACTCGACCACTATGAAAACCCCCGCAACGTCGGCGCCTTCGAAAAGGGCGACGAGACCGTGGGCACCGGCATGGTCGGCGCGCCGGCCTGCGGCGACGTGATGAAGCTGCAGATCAAGGTGGGCGCCGATGGCGTCATCCAGGACGCCAAGTTCAAGACCTACGGCTGCGGTTCGGCCATCGCCTCGTCTTCCCTGGTGACCGAATGGGTCAAGGGCAAGACCCTGGACGAAGCACTGTCCATCAAGAACACCCAGATCGCCGAAGAACTGGCGCTGCCGCCGGTGAAGATCCACTGCTCGATCCTGGCCGAAGACGCCATCAAGGCAGCGGTGCAGGATTACAAGGCCAAGCACGGCGCGGAACAGAAGGCAGCCTGAGCGGCCTTTTTCCGACAGCAGCACTCGCGGTTTTCGATTTCGTAAGGCAAGCATCATGGCAATCACGTTGACAGAGAAGGCAGCAAAACACATCAGCCGCTACATGGAGCGCCGTGGCAAGGGCATCGGCCTGCGCCTGGGTGTGCGCACCACCGGTTGCTCCGGCCTGGCCTACAAGCTGGAGTATGTGGATGAACAATCGTCCGAAGACACCGTCTTCGAGTCGCATGGCGTGCGCGTCTTCGTCGATCCCAAGAGCTTGCCCTACATCGATGGCACCGAGCTGGACTTTGCCCGCGAGGGTTTGAACGAAGGCTTCAAGTTCCAGAACCCCAACGTCAAGGACGAGTGCGGCTGCGGCGAAAGCTTCCGCATCTGAGCCGCACTCCTGATCCTTGTCGATGCCGTCGCGCCGGCCTTGCGGTGCGGGCGGCCAGTGCTTAGCCGGCTCGTGATAGCCTTGTGACAGCCTCGTGATCGCTCCATGCGGGGCCGCCCGGTCACCGCGCCGTCCCTGATGTGCCAAGCCTGTTGCAGTCCGACAGGCTTTTTATTTTTCAGCCATGCAAAACCACTACGACCTGTTCCAGTTGCCGCAACGCTTCGCCATCGACCTAAAGGCGCTGGAGCGGGCTTTCCATCGCGTGCAGAGCCAGGCCCATCCGGACAAGTTCGCCCACGCCAGCGATGCCGAAAAACGCGTGGCGATGCAATGGGCCACGCGCGCCAACGAGGCCTACCAGACGCTGAAGCATCCCTTGAAGCGCGCGCGCTACCTGTGCGAACTGCACGGCGTGGACCTGCAGACCGAATCCAACACCGCCATGGCCCCGGCCTTCCTGATGCAGCAGATGGAATGGCGCGAGACCCTTGATGACGCCAAGGCGGCCAAGGACATCGACGCCCTGGAACAGCTCAACACCGAACTGCTGGCCGAGAAGAAGGCCGAGATCGGTCGCATCGAAGCGCTGCTCGATGCCGGCGACTACGCCGCGGCCGGCAAGCTGGTGCGCCAGCTGATGTTCCTCGACAAGTTCGGCGCTGAAATCGGTGATGCCTTCGCCCTGATCGAAGGCTGAGCTCGGGAGCCGCCCATGCCTGACCTGATCCTGTTCCTGCTGGCCGCGATGACGCTGACCCTGGCCCCCGGCCCGGACAACCTCTACGTCCTTACGCGCGGCATCGCCCAGGGCCGCAAGGCCGGCCTGGTGGCTGCCGCCGGCTTCTGCTCGGGACTGGTGTTCCATACGCTGCTGGCGGTGCTGGGCTTTGCGGCCCTGATCAAGGCCTATCCGCCGGCCTACCACGCCTTGCAATATGCGGGCGCGGCCTACCTGGCCTATCTGGGCGTGCGTACCTTGCGCTCGGCCTCGGCGGGCCTGGCGCTGGCCGCAGATGGGCAGGGCGTGGCCGCAGTACCGCTGCGTCGCATCTACTGGCAGAGCGTGCTGGCCAACATGCTCAATCCCAAGGTGACGCTGTTCTTCATCGCCTTCCTGCCGCAGTTCGTGCAGCGCGAAGCGGGTCATGAAGCCTTGCAGATGCTGGTGCTGGCGCTGGTGTTCATCGTCCAGGCCTTTGCCATCTTCAGCGCCATCGCACTTTTTTCCGGCGCGGTCGGCGCCTATTTCCGCCGCCGCGCCACGGCGTCCGTCCATCTGAACCGCCTGGCAGGCTGTGCCTTCATCGGCCTGGGCATCCGGATGGCCTTACCTGAATAACAGCGAGTCACATCGCTCAACACCGCTCCACGACGAGTCCAATTCCTATGGCTTTACTGCAGATTTCCGAACCGGGCATGTCCACCGCGCCGCACCAGCGTCGCCTGGCTGTCGGTATCGACCTGGGTACCACCAATTCGCTGGTGGCCACCGTGCGCAACAGCATTCCCGAAGTGCTGGCCGATGACGACGGCCGCGTGCTGCTGCCGTCGGTGGTGCGCTACCTGCCCAATGGTCACGCCAACATCGGCTACAAGGCGCAGGCGGCCCAGACCACCGATCCGCGCAACACCATCGTCTCGGTCAAGCGCTTCATGGGCCGCGGCCTCAAGGACATTGCCCACGCCGAGAACATGCCCTACGACTTCCAGGACCAGCCCGGCATGGTGCAGATCAAGACCGTGGCCGGCGTGAAGAGCCCGGTGGAAGTGTCGGCCCAGATCCTGGCCACGTTGCGTCAGACTGCCGAAGACGCCCTGGGCGACGACCTGGTCGGCGCCGTCATCACGGTTCCGGCCTACTTCGACGATGCCCAGCGCCAGGCCACCAAGGATGCCGCTCAGCTGGCAGGCCTGAATGTGCTGCGTCTTCTGAACGAACCGACGGCTGCAGCCATCGCCTATGGCCTGGACAACTCATCGGAAGGCGTCTTCGCAGTCTATGATCTGGGCGGCGGTACTTTCGATATCTCCATCCTCAAGCTCACGCGCGGTGTCTTCGAAGTGCTGGCCACCGGCGGCGATTCGGCCCTCGGAGGCGACGACTTCGATCACCGGCTGTTCTGCTGGATCAGCCAGGAAGCGCAACTGCAACCACTGTCGGATGAAGATACGCGCCTCTTGATGGTCAAGGCCCGCGAGGTCAAGGAACTGCTTTCCACCAAGGACGAAGTGCAGATCGATGCCGTGCTCAGGTCCGGCGAGGAAGTGCATCTGTCGATCACCGCTGCGCAATTCAACGAGATCACCCAGCATCTGGTGGCCAAGACCATGGCCCCGGTGCGCAAAGCCCTGCGCGATGCCGGCCTGACGGTGGAAGATGTCGACGGTGTGGTGCTGGTCGGCGGCGCCACCCGCATGCCGCATATCCGCCGCGCCGTGGGTGAGTTCTTCAAGACCAACCCGCTGTCCAACATCGACCCCGACAAGGTCGTGGCGCTGGGCGCGGCGGTGCAGGCTAATCTGCTGGCTGGCAATCGCGCACCGGGCGACGACTGGCTGCTGCTGGACGTGATCCCGCTGTCGCTGGGCATCGAGACCATGGGCGGCCTGGCCGAGAAGGTCATCCCGCGCAATTCCACCATCCCCTGCGCACGCGCCCAGGAATTCACCACCTTCAAGGACGGCCAGACCGCCATGGCCATTCACGTGGTGCAGGGCGAGCGCGAGCTGGTGGCCGACTGCCGCTCGCTGGCCCGTTTCGAGCTGCGCGGCATTCCCCCGATGGCTGCTGGCGCGGCGCGTATCCGCGTGACCTACCAGGTCGATGCCGATGGCTTGCTGGCCGTGTCGGCGCGCGAGATGACCTCGGGTGTGGAAGCGTCCATCACCGTCAAGCCCTCGTACGGCCTGGGCGACGACGAAATCGCCCGCATGCTGCAAGAATCCTTCAGCTCGGCTGACGAAGACATGCAACGCCGCGCCCTGCGTGAAGAACAGGTCGAAGCCGAACGCATCGTCCTGGCGACGCGCTCTGCGCTGCAGGCGGACGCCGCGCTGTTGTCCGAAGACGAGCGCAAGCTCATTGAAGCGCAGGTGGAGGCGGTGAGCGCCGCTGCGCAAGGTACCGACCACCTCGCCATCAAGGCTGCGGTGGATGCGCTGGCGCACGGTACTGAGGAATTCGCCGCCCGCCGCATGGACCGCAGCGTCCACGCCGCGCTGGCCGGCAAGAAACTGGATGAAGTCGCTTGAGCGGCTTCCTGACCTGAACACTGTAGACAAGACCCGAGAGCCACCATGCCCCAGATCGTCATCCTCCCCCATCCGGTCCTCTGCCCCGAAGGCTCGGTGATCGACGCCCCCGCCGGCAAGACCCTGTGCGATGCGCTGCTGGACAGCGACATTGACATCGAACACGCCTGCGAAAAGTCCTGCGCCTGTACCACCTGCCACGTCGTCATCCGCGAAGGCTTCGAGACCCTCGATGATCCGACCGACAAGGAAGAAGACCTGCTGGACATGGCCTGGGGCCTGGAAGCCACCTCGCGCCTGTCCTGCCAGGTGGTGCTGGGCGAAGACGACCTGACCGTCGAAATCCCCAAGTACACCATCAACCACGCCTCGGAAAATCACTGATTCACTGATGCACTGAGGACCACGTCCGGCGCACACTGCGCCGTGGAGACCGACATGAAATGGACTGATACCCAGCAGATCGCCGAGGAACTCTACGACAAGTTTCCCGAGATCGATCCCAAGACCATCCGCTTCACCGACCTGCATCGCTGGGTAATGGAGCTGGACGGATTTGACGATGATCCCAACCGTTCCGGTGAGCGCATCCTGGAGGCGATCCAAGCAGCGTGGATTGCCGAAGTGGAGTGAACTTCGGCAGTTGATGTTCGCGAGTAAAAAAACCGTATCCATCGATACGGTTTTTTTACGCCACGAATTGCCGGCGCCGTTTTATTTCATACGAAGAGGTTGGGCACCCCTTTGGCCCCGTTAGCATATTGGGGAAAGATCTTCTCCAATGCCTGGTCCGGAATGCGCATATGCCGCTCCGAAAGCGCACACAGCACCGCGCGGAAATCAGTGGTGATGGCCAGATCGCGCCCCTCGTTCAAGGCCGCCTGGTTCAAGCCCGGCCACTGTCCATAGATCTTGCCGCCGCGCAGATTGCCCCCCATCAGCCACAGCGCATTGCCATGACCATGATCGGTGCCGCCATTGCCGTTCTCGCGGAAGGTGCGGCCGAATTCGGACATCACCACGATCACCGTGTCATTGAAGGCCGGCCCCAGCTCATGGGCCAGCGTGGCCAGCCCTGCACCCAGCGGGGAGAGTCGTCCAGCCAGTTGGCCAGTGCCATTGCCCTGGTTGATGTGGGTGTCCCAGCCGCCCACCGCCAGGAAGGCCAGACGGATGCGTGGATCATGGCGCATCAAGCGGTCCAGCCGCGCCGTATCCATCGACAGCCCATTGGGCAGCGGCGCGCCGTTGTTGGCCATCTGCTGTTCCTGGCTGTTGATCTCGGCCATCAGTTCGCGGCGCGCGGCGATGCCGTCGCGGTAGGCCTTGGCGATGGCATCGTCGCCCTCATAGAGCGGGCTGTAGGCCTGCAGCATGCGCGGCTGGTCGATCAGGCCGGGACGCGTGGCGGCACGCCCGCTCTGCAGGTTGGCCACGACATTGTGGCCGCTGAGGATGCGCGGCGTGGCGTCGCCCACATTGAGCGCCTGCAGGGGCGATTCCGACGGCGGCAGGTAGCCCATGAGGCGATTGAGCCAGCCGTCACGGGTGGTGTGCTGTCCGGGCGTGCCGGTCTCCATGTAGTCCTGCGCCTCGAAGTGCGAGCGCGAGCCATCGGGTGAGCCAGAGGCATGCACGAAGGCCAACTGGCCGCTTTCCCAGTAGGGCAGCAGCGGCGCGAGGGCCGGATGCAGGCCGAAGTAGCCGGTCAGGTCGAGTGCGCCATTGGCCTGGCCGGGACGCGCCACGGCGATGCTGGGGCGGGCGCGGTAATACTCCGGATCGCCATGCGGCACCACTACATTCAAGCCATCGACCGCGCCGCGCAGGAACACCACGATCATGCGTGGCGCGCCATCGCCGTTGGCGTGCGCCCTGGGCGCCGGCGAGCCATAGGCCAGCCGCGCTGGGGTGGCGCGGCTGATGCTCTTGTCGCCGGTGGGAGCGACCGCGCAGCCGGACAGGCCGATCGGCACCAGGATGGCGCCGCCGGTGGCGGCGCCCAGGTAGCGGATGAAATCGCGACGGTTCATGGAAGTCCTCGGACAGGGATCAGCGTTTCATGAAATCGGGGCCGCCCAGGATCAGGCCAGCCTGCACGTTCTCTGGGGCGGCCAGGATCTTGGCTGCAGTCTGCGGCGCGACCGCTGGACCTAGGGTGCGCAGCAACTGCTGCGCATCCACGGGCCGCGCATCTGCGTTCGAAGGAGGCGCTTCGCCCTCGGGCCGGGCAATCGGCGACTTGCCATTGACCAGGTTGCCGGCAAAGTTGATCCGCCGCAGCAGGGCGTCCGGATTGAGCCAGGCCGCTTGCGAATACTTGTAGCCTTCCGGCGTGAGCCAGCCATACAGCGGCATGCCGAACTGCGCCAGCGCACCATTGACCGGCTTGGCGTTGCGCACCGGGATGTCGCTGGCCCGCAAGGCTGAGACCACGAACTGGTAGGGCGTCTTGAACTGCGTCTGGTAATTGCTGCGCGCCCAGAACTGCGGGCTGTCGAACAGGGTCTTGAGCACCGCGCGCAGATCGCCATGCGTGGCGAGGAAGGTCTGTGACAGCTTCTGCACCAGCGCCGGATCGGGCTGGTCCGACACGAAATACTGCACCAGCTGGGTCGAGATGAAGCGCGCCGTCGCTGGGTGGTTGGCCAGGATGTCGAGTGCGGCTTCACCCTCCTGGTAGCCGGTGGCCGCCAGTGGCTTGCCGAGGAACACCTTTGGGTTCGGGTCATGGCGCTGCGCCGCGAAGGAGAACGGGGCCGCACCGGCTTTCATCGCATTGACGTCGATGGTCCAGCCCGAGAGGATGCGCGCCAGCGTGATCACGTCGGCCTGCTGGTAGCCACCGTCCACGCCCAGGGTATGCAGTTCCATCAGCTCGCGGGCGTAGTTCTCGTTGAGTCCCTTGAAGCGCCCGCGTGCTCCGCGTGTGTCCGCGCCGCTGGAGAGCCAGTTGTCGAGGTAGTAGAGCATGGCTGGATGATGCGCCACCGCGCCCAGCAGATCGCGGAAGTTGCCCAGCGCATAGGGGCGGATGGCGTTCTTTTCATAATCACCCACCCAGTAGCGCACCCATTCCTTGCCCTCGAAGACATTGAAGTGATTGGCCCAGAACTCGGTCATCACTTCTTCCAGCTGGCGCGGACTGTCGGTGGCCTGCAGCAGCCGCGCCATATGGAACTGCGGCGTCAGCTCGCGCGGGGCGCGCTGGCGGGCGGCCTGTTTTTCTTCCTTGCTGCCCTCCTTGTCGAAGGAAGGTGGTCCATAGTCCACGAACAATTGTGCTGGCGTCATCTGCAAGCCGGGCAGGGCCGCCAGCGATGCCTGCAGTTGCGCCGGCAGGGGGATGCGCTCTGGATGCAATTGCTGGTCGATGTAGCGCTTGACGCCCATGCGCTCGACTTCTTCCAGGTCGCCCGGACGCGGGCCATAGGCCAGGCGGTTCAGCACGTGCAGCGCACGTTCCTGTTCCGACAGCGGAGCGGCCGCCGGTGTGGGTGTGGCGGCATGCGCTGCGGGCAATTGGCCAGCCAGCAGTCCCAGCAGGGCCAGCGTGAGCAGGCAACGTGCGCGCGCCGCAGGGGCAGCGGACGGATTTTGGCGTAACGGGCGCATCAATGAGCCTCGCAGTTATCGACGACATTTGTTGAGGCCAGTATGGACAAAGGCCGTGAGCCCGGCTGTAAGAAAGTGTAATGCGGCGCAGCCGGCGTTCTGGCGGCTTAACGCCGGCTCCGGCATTTTGGTTGTCATGACGGGCAGGGGAAGTGAAGCAAACATCTTCTTCCCCATGCACCATGGGCTTGTTGCCAATTCATACATGCATTGGCAAAGAAGAAGCCGTGATGATCCGGGAGTCTCTTGCCAGGTGGGAGGGCAGAATGCAGGTTCGAGGATAAAGGCCGCTTTCCCCTCGGTTTTTTGAGACGATTCCTATGCGGGAAAAGCGCATGCTACAGGACAATAGCACCTGCGTTGCATCGCAAGTGCATGAGGCCAGCGTCGGCGCACCACGACAAAAACGGGGACGGGACAGCAGCATGAGCAGCACGATATGGACACTGGCATCGAGGATGCGCATTGCCTTGCTCGACGACCACGCGGTGGTCCGTTACGGCCTGGCCGCACGCCTGGCGGAGGAACCGGATCTGGAAGTGGTCGGCAGCTTCGCCACCAGCAAGGAATTGATGACTGCGCTGCGCGCCTCGCCGGCCGACCTGTTGCTCATCGACTATTCGCTGGGCAGCAATGACATCGATGGCCTGAACCTGATCCGCGCGCTGCGCGTGCGCTTCCCCCGCAGCAAGATCCTGGTCACCTCGGCCCACAACAACCCGGCTACCGTGGCCCTGGCGATGAAGGCCGGGGCACGCGGCTTCGTGGGCAAGTCGCAGGAGCTGGGCGAGCTGATCCAGGCCATCCGCACCGTTTCGGTGGGCCGTGAATATCTCAATGCCGCCATGGCGCGCGAACTGACCGCGATGCTGGCCAGCGACACTCCCACCGCTGCGCCCGATGGCGGCCAACCCCAGGCGCGCCCGCCGCGCCGCAAGCGCAGCAGCCCGCCTTCCAGCGATTCGCTCTCGGAAATGCCCAGCCTCTCGCCACGCGAGCGCGAAGTGCTGCGCTGCTGCCTGGATGGGCTCTCGGTCACCGCGATCGCCGACAAGTTCGCCCGCAGCGTCAAGACCATCAGCGGCCAGAAGCAATCGGCCTTCCGCAAGCTGGGCGTACGCAGCGACAACGAGCTGTTCAAGATCGAATACCAGATCAAAGACCTGTAAGACCAGCAAGGAGACAGAAGATGAACCGCAGTGAGCCGAGGATCTTGCTCGTCGATGATTCGGCGACGATCCGTTATGCGATGCAGAATCGCTTGCAATCGCTGGGCTGCCAGGTCCAGGTGGCGGCCGACGGCGCGGCCGCGCTGGCGGCGATCCGCGCCCAGCCGCAGGGGATGGTGCTGCTGGATTGCTTTCTGCCGGACCTGCCCGGCCACGAGGTGGCGCGTCAGGTGCGCGCCCTGGAACAGCAAGACCCGCAGCGTCCCTACACGCCCTTGATCGGCATTTCCGCCGAGGCTGATGCGGCGCACGTGCGGCTATGCCTGGACGGCGGCATGGATGGCATGCTCGACAAGCCCGTGCAGACCGCCGACCTGCGCAAGATGCTCTCGCTCTGGTGCGATCATGAATGTGGCGACGAGGGCGCTGCGCTGCCCCCGCGCGAGGAATATGCACGCGACCTGGCGCGCTTGTTCCTGAGCACCTCGCAGCACGACCTGGCGGCCCTGCAACAGGCCCACCGGGCCGGCGACCTGGCGACCATGGGCAAGCTGGCGCACCGGATGAAGGGCGCGGCGCTGACCATGCAGCGCAACGAGATCGTGGCCCTGCTGGAGTGCCTGGAAGAGGCCATGCAGGACGACTATGACACCCAGGACGCTATCGCCCTGTTGTTGACGTCACTGGAGAAGGTGTTGGCCGCAAGCGCTACGCCGGGCTAGGAGAGCGTCAAGCCGAAGCTTAGGCGCTCACCCACGGCAAGCCCGCCTTGCACCAGCCCTCGACGGTCTTGCGGTGGCCCGCGGCGTCCTTGTTGCCCTCGAATCCTTCGAGGATGTCGAAGCAATGGGTATAGCCATGCTCGGTCGCCAGCTTGGCCGCATGCTTGGAGCGCACGCCCGAACGGCACAGGAACAGCAGCACATCGTCGGGGTTCGTGACTTCCCGCAACTGTTCCAGGAATTGCGGGTTGGGCTTGCCCTCGGGATAGAGATTCCATTGCACCGCCAGATGCTGTGCCGGCGCGATCTGGACCACGCCGACCCAGTCGCGCTCGGCGCGGGTGCGGACATCGACCAGCTTGATGCTGCTGTCGCCTTCGAGCAGGGCCAGCGCTTCGGCCGGCGTGACCGCGCCGCGGTAGGGGAGCTGTGCATCGGCGGCGCGTTGGGTGGCGGCGGAGAGGATATCTTGAGTGCTCATGCTGGGTTCGCTATCAAGTGTCAGGTATCAGTGTCAGGTATCGTTGATCGTGGATCGCTGTTTGGGGCCGGGGCAAGCACCCCAGGTCATCGCCACAGGCAATCGCACCGGGAGGACAGATTCTAAAGCCAAACCGGCGCGCGTCCCCGGCCTCGCTTGCTTCGGTTGCTTTGCTTGCTTGATGTGGCCGCTTTGGTGCGTGCCTGCTGCGATAGCAAACGCTGCCCCAGAAAAGCGCAGGCACCAAAACAGGGCAATTCAGCTTGTTTCTTTCATTTGTGCATTTTAATGGTGCATCATCCTAAAAACGCACTAAAATAATGCATCTGCTTGCGGCCTCTGCACCGCAGGGATCGGCCCGCAGGCCGTGTCCTCCCTAAAATATCTCATCCTGTGCGCACCCTAAAGGTTGGTGGCATGGAATCTGCTATCATCCGCCACTGAGTTCGGCGCAAGACCGTTGTATCAAATGCAAAGATCCAGTCGCAGAAAACGGCTCAACACCCCAATTTATACTACTTCCTCGTTTTAGGAGATTCGCATGGCAAGGACGGCCGCAGAGGTTTTGAAGATGGTGAAGGACAACGAAGTCAAGTTTGTCGACTTCCGTTTCGCTGACACCCGTGGCAAGGAACAGCACGTGACCGTGCCGGTTTCGCATTTCGACATCGACAAGTTCGAGTCCGGTCACGCCTTCGACGGTTCGTCGATTGCCGGCTGGAAGGGTATCGAAGCCTCCGACATGCTGCTGATCCCGGACCCGAACACCGCCAACATCGACCCGTTCATGGAAGAAACCACGCTGTTCATGCAGTGTGACGTGATCGAGCCGTCCGACGGCAAGGGCTATGACCGCGATCCGCGCTCCATCGCCAAGCGCGCTGAAGCCTACCTGAAGTCCTCCGGCCTGGGCGACACCGCCTACTTCGGTCCGGAACCCGAATTCTTCATCTTCGACGGCGTGCGTTGGGGCGCCGACATGTCCGGCTCCTTCGTCAAGATCGAATCCGAAGAAGCTTCCTGGAGCACCGGCGCCGAGATCGAAGGCGGCAACTCCGGCCACCGTCCGACCGTCAAGGGCGGCTACTTCCCGGTTCCCCCGGTCGACAGCTTCCAGGACATGCGTTCGGAAATGTCCCTGATCATCGAATCCCTGGGCATCCCCGTCGAAGTGCACCACCACGAAGTGGCTGGCGCTGGCCAGAACGAACTGGGCACCAAGTTCTCGACCCTGGTCGAGCGTGCTGACTGGACCCAGACCATGAAGTACGTGATCTGGAACGTCGCCCACACCTACGGCAAGACCGCGACCTTCATGCCCAAGCCCCTGGTTGGCGACAACGGCTCCGGCATGCACGTTCACCAGTCCGTCTGGAAGGATGGCAAGAACCTGTTCGCTGGCGACGGCTATGCCGGCCTGTCCGAGTTCGCGCTGTACTACATCGGCGGCATCATCAAGCACGCCAAGGCTCTGAACGCCATCACCAACCCTGGCACCAACTCGTACAAGCGTCTGGTCCCCGGCTTCGAAGCCCCGGTCAAGCTGGCCTACTCGGCCCGCAACCGTTCGGCCTCGATCCGTATCCCGCACGTGGCCAACCCGAAGGGCCGTCGTATCGAGACCCGTTTCCCGGATCCCCTGGCCAACCCGTACCTGTGCTTCTCGGCCCTGCTGATGGCCGGTCTGGATGGCGTGCAGAACAAGATCCACCCGGGCGAAGCCGCCACCAAGGACCTGTACCACCTGCCGCCGGAAGAAGACAAGCTGATCCCGACCGTGTGCTCCTCGCTGGATGAAGCGCTGGAACACCTGGACAAGGACCGCGAGTTCCTGACCCGCGGCGGCGTGTTCACCGACAGCATGATCGATGCCTACATCGATCTGAAGATGCAGGAAGTCCAGCGCTTCCGCATGACCACGCACCCGATCGAATTCGACATGTACTACTCGCTGTAATCGAATCCGCATCCGGACAAAAAGGGGAAGCTTGCTTCCCCTTTTTTTATGCGCGCAGGCAAGTCCCCCCCTGAGTTCCGTGCATCCCTTGCATCCTCATGGGAGCGCGCCCGAAACTTGCTAGTGTTCCCGCACGAACGACTCTGCTCCACGACATGAATCCAGGCTCCCCGACTACCGCCATGAAGACTCCGTTCCCCTCCCTCGAAGGTCTCGACCTGCTGGCCTCGGCGGTGATCATCCTCGACGCCGCCGGCGGCATCGTCTATGCCAATGCCGCCGCCGAGAACCTGCTGGAGAGCTCCTTCAAGGTGCTCTCGCAGCAGAAGCTCTCGGAGCTCTTCCTCAACGGCAAGGAGCTCTCGGCCCTGTTCTACCAGGCCATCGAACACCAGTTCGCCGACAAGCGCCTGGACCTGGTGCTGGAACGCGCCAACCGCGAACCGCTGCAGGTCCACACCATCGTCACACCGCTGGACAACCCCGACATGCCGGTGCTGCTGGAGCTGCGCGAAAATGTCCAGCAATTGAAGCTGGACCGCGAAGAGCGCATCTTCGACCAGAGCCAGGCCAACAAGGAACTGATCCGCAACCTGGCCCACGAGATCAAGAATCCGCTGGGCGGCATCCGCGGCGCCGCGCAACTGCTGGAGCTGGAACTGCCCGAGCGGCACCTCAAGGAATTGCGCGAATACACCCAGGTCATCATCAAGGAAGCCGATCGCCTGCAGACCCTGGTAGATCGCCTGCTGGCGCCGCACCGGCATCCGCACATCGTCGGCGACGTCAACATCCATGAAGTCTGCGAACGCGTGCGCAGCTTGGTCATGGCCGAGTTCCCGCAGGGGCTGACCATCAAGCGCGACTATGACCTGTCCATCCCGGAATTTCGCGGCGACAAGGAGCAACTGATCCAGGCCGTGCTCAACATCGTGCACAACGCCGCCCAGGCGCTGGCCGACCGTATCCGCGCCGGCGATGGCGAGCTCATCCTGCGCACCCGCGTGAGCCGTCAAGTGACGCTATCCAAGGTCCGATACCGGCTGGCACTAGACTTGCATATCATCGATAACGGTCCGGGCATCCCCCCCGACATCCAGGACAGAATCTTCTATCCGCTGGTGTCGGGACGGGAAGGTGGCAGCGGACTGGGGCTGACCCTGGCGCAGACGTTCGTCCATCAACACATGGGCGTGATCGAATGCGACAGCCGGCCAGGTTGTACCGATTTCAGAATACTTATACCGCTGCCGTGAGCATGGCCGCAGGCGGCGCGCCAAAGCCGACATGACGGAAGACATCCCGTCATCCAAGGGGGCTGCGGACAGGGCGCCAGAAGCGACCTGGCTCGCGGGAGCATCAACAGCAAGACCAACGCAGGAAGACGTGATTTATGAAACCAATCTGGATTGTTGACGACGACGAATCGATACGCTGGGTGCTCGAAAAAGCACTGGCCCGGGAAAATCTCGCCACACAAAGTTTTTCCAGCGCACGCGATGCCATCGCCGCCCTGCAAAACGGGACGCCGCAAGTGCTGGTTTCCGACATCCGCATGCCCGGCGCTTCCGGGCTGGAGTTGCTGCAGACCGTCAAGGCCAAGCATCCGGGCATCCCGGTGATCATCATCACCGCCTTCTCGGACCTGGACTCGGCCGTCTCGGCCTTCCAGGGCGGCGCTTTCGAATACCTGGCCAAGCCTTTCGACGTGGACAAGGCGGTCGAGCTGATCCGCCGCGCCCTCGACGAGAGCCTGCGCGAGACCGACATCGAGCAGGGCGCCGCACAGACCCCCGAGATTCTTGGCCAGGCGCCGGCCATGCAGGACGTGTTCCGCGCCATCGGGCGTCTGTCGCAATCGAACGTGACCGTGCTCATCACCGGCGAGTCCGGCTCCGGCAAGGAACTGGTGGCGCGCGCCCTGCACAAGCACAGCCCGCGCGCCAGCCAGCCCTTCGTGGCGCTCAATACGGCGGCCATTCCCAAGGACTTGCTGGAATCCGAACTGTTCGGTCACGAGCGCGGCGCCTTCACCGGCGCGCAAGCCATGCGCCGTGGCCGCTTCGAGCAGGCCGAGGGCGGCACCTTGTTCCTCGATGAAATCGGCGACATGCCGCTGGACCTGCAGACACGCCTGTTGCGCGTGCTCTCGGATGGACACTTCTATCGTGTCGGTGGCCATCAATCCATGAAGGCCAACGTGCGCGTCATCGCCGCCACCCACCAGAACCTGGAACAACGGGTGCGTGAAGGCTTGTTCCGCGAAGACTTGTACCACCGCCTCAACGTGATCCGCCTGCGCCTGCCCAGCCTGCGCGAGCGCAGCGAGGACATCCCCATCCTGGCCCGTTACTTCCTGGCACAGAGCGCGCGTCAGCTCGGCGTGGAAGCCAAGCGGCTCTCGCCGCAGGCCATGCAGTTCCTGTCCCAACTGGAATTCCCCGGCAACGTACGCCAGCTGGAAAACCTGTGCAACTGGATCACCGTGATGGCCCCCGGCCAGACCGTGGAAATCAAGGACCTGCCGCAAGACCTGGTGGAAGAACGCGTGCATGCGCCGCAACCGGCGCAGATCGTGGCCGCTCCGGCCTCGGCGGCAGCCCTTCCGATGGCCTATGCCGAGGCTGTGCCAGGCGTGGCGTCTGGCTCGGCCGATGGCGCTCCCAGCGCCAGCTGGATCACGCTGCTGGAAACCGAAGCCGCACAGATGCTGGCCTCTGAACAGCCCGAGGTGATGGATATCCTCGGCCGCCAGTTCGAGGCTGCGCTGATCAAGGTCGCCTTGAAGCATACCCACGGCCGCAAGAACGATGCCGCCGTGCGCCTGGGCATCGGACGCAACACCATCACCCGCAAGATCCAGGAACTGGGCATCGGCGGGGCGGAAGACGACTGAGCCTCACAGGTCAGGGCGGGTTTCAAGCCGCTCGTGGTGGGAAAAGACAAATGGCCTGGATCGCATGATCCAGGCCATTTGCATTGTTCATTGCCTCGGCGCCGCTATTGCCGCGGCCATCAAGACAGCGCCGGCGTGGTCAATGGCCGCCCCAGCTGGGGCGCGGAGGGCATGCCGGGCAGGGTGCGCAGTGCCTGCTCATCCAGCTTGAAGACCGACACCGCCGTGGTGAGCGCTTGCGCCTGTTGCATCATGGACTGCGCCGCTGCCGCCGCTTCTTCCACCAGCGCCGCGTTTTGCTGCGTGACCTGGTCCATCTGCACGATGGCCGTATTGACCTGGCCGATGCCGGCGCTCTGTTCTTCGGAGGCTGCGGCAATTTCCTTCATCAGGTCGGTGGTGCGGGCGCTGGACTGCATGATCTCGGCAATCGTCGCGCCGGCCGCTTCGACCAATTGGGAGCCGTTGCGGATGCGCCCCACCGAGTCTTCAATCAGGTCCTTGATTTCCTTGGCCGCAGCCGAGCTGCGCTGGGCCAGCGCGCGCACTTCCGAGGCGACCACGGCGAAGCCGCGTCCGTTCTCGCCGGCGCGGGCAGCTTCCACGGCAGCGTTGAGCGCCAGGATATTGGTCTGGAAGGAAATGCCTTCGATGACGCTGATGATGTCCGACATCTGGTGCGAGCTCACGCTCATCTCGCGCATCGTCGTCACCACCTCGGCGATCTCTGCCTCGCCCCGGCGCGCCACTTCCGCTCCGGCGCTGGCCATGCCGCTGGCCTGCTTGGCGTTGCCCGCATTCTGTTGCACGGTGCTGGTCAGTTCTTCCATGCTGGAGGCGGTCTCTTCCAGCGAGGCGGCCTGTTCTTCGGTGCGCTGCGAGAGATCGATGTTGCCCTGCGCGATCTCCTGGGCAGCCACGTGGATGGACGTGCTGGCATGCTGGATCTGGCCCACCAGGCCGCTGAGCTGGTCGCGCATGATCATCAGCGAGCGCATCAGGCTGCCGTTGTCATTGCTCTTGAGTTCCAGTCGCGCTGCCAGGTTGCCGGCGGCGATCTGGCCCGACAGCCACATCGCCTCGCCCGGTTCACCCCCGAGCTGGCGCGTGAGGCGGCGGCTGATCAGCAGCGCAATGCCCAGTCCCGCCAGCGCCGCGGCCAGAGTGAAGGCGATGATGGTGAGGTGGCTCTGCGCATAGCTGGCCTGGCCGTGCTCGACCGCCTGCGCCGCGCCTTCCTGGTTGATCTTGATGATCTGCTGGATCTTGGCTTCCATGGCGGTACGCACCGGATAGAGCGTGTCCTTCATGGTGTTGGCGGCTTCTTCTTCCTTGCCTTGCTCCACGCTTTGCAGCAACTGGTCGCCGATCTGCATATAGCGGGCCAGCAGGACTTGCAGCTCGTCGTAGGCGCTTTGTTCGGCGGGCGAGCTGATGAGGTGACGGTACTGCTCGCTGGCCTTGGTATAGCGTCCCAGGGCAGCGGTGATGCGGGTGCGAGCGTCTTGCATGCGCTGCGCATTGTCGGCGGTCAGGGCGCGGTATTGGGCCAGGTTGACCGCCCGCATCTCGGCCAGCATGGTTTGCGCGGTCGTCACGCTGGGCATCCAGTTGCCCTGGACGTCGACCAGTTGGGCGTTGATCTTTCCCATGATGTAGAGGGACGTTCCTCCCAGCGTAGCCATGAAGAGGATCAGGATGGAAAAGCCCAGCATGAGCTGGGTGGCGACTTTGGTATTTCGGATGTTCACGATGTGACCTGAGGGGAAAGGGCAGAGCGCATTGGAGGCGGCCTGCGCAGTGGATGACGGAGGTCCGGCATGGATGGCCTTGCGGCAGTGCGCCTCGGCCAGCAGCAAGCTCCTGGCATTGCATCGCCGAAGCGGTCATCTCTGTGGATGGAATATTGGGCGGTTTCGGCGATGTCGTCGGGCGACATCTTCATGGCATACCGGGCGATAGATGCGCATTGCACTCTAATGGCGACATTGCTCAAACACAATATGATTTTTGTTGCCTATTGGTAATGGCAGAGGCAAGTCAATGATGGCACTGCTGGTCAAGCAAGCTTGAACGCGGCCAGAACGGAAGAGGGAGAAGGAAACAGCAGGAAGAAAATCAAGCGCATGGCGACCCGCCGCCGCAGCGACGGCGGGCCGGTCAGATCAGCGCAGACGCAGCACCAGACGCGCCGACAGCGACGCAATCAGGCTCAGTACAGCACCGAAGATGACGAAGTAGCTCACCGACAGCTTGTCACCGGTGAAATCGATCAGCCAGGTGATGATCAGGCCGGCGAAGCCGCCAAAGATGGTCACGGCGATGTTGTAGGCCAGCGACATGCCGGTGCCGCGCGTGGCCACCGGGAAGATATCGGCCAGCAGCGCCGGCATGGCCGCGAAGTACATGGTCATGAGCACGCCGATGACGGTCTGCAGCAACAGCAGTTGCAGGAAGCCAGGGGAGTTGGTCAGGAACACGAACATCGGATAGGTCAGCACGATGTAGAGCGCGCTGCTGGTGATCATGAAGGGGGTACGGCCGATCTTGTCGGAGAGCGCACCGACCAGGGGCGAACCGATGAACATGATCAGGCCGGCCACCGACATCGCGGCAAACGAGGACCAGGCCGGCAGTCCCAGCTGCTTGACGGCATAGGTCGGGATGTACAGCGACAGGTACACCGAGACGGTCGCCATGATCACGCTGCCCGCGCCGATCAGCAGGCGCATCTTCTGGTGGGCGAAGGTGTCGCGCAGGGGCGCGTTGGTCTTCTCGCTGGATTCCTTGAATTCCGGTGCTTCATCCAGGTGGCGACGGATATAGATGCCCGCTGGCGCGATCAGCAGGCCGAAGATGAACGGCACGCGCCAGCCCCAGGAAGCCAGTTGTTCCGGCGTGAGCATATTGTTGAGCACCGCGCCGAAGAGCGCGGCCAGCAACAGGCTGATGCCCTGGCTGGCCACCTGCCAGCTGGAGAAGAAGCCGCGACGGTGCGGCGCATGTTCCACCAGGAAGGCGGTGGAGCTGCCGAACTCGCCGCCCGCCGAGAAGCCCTGGATCATCTTGCCCAGTGCGATGCCCGCCGGGGCCAGCAGGCCGATGCTGGCGTAGCTGGGCATGAAGGCGATCATGGCCGTGCCCACGGTCATGAGCATGATCGACAGCATCAGCGCCGCCTTGCGTCCCGCGCGGTCGGAGTAGGCGCCCAGCACCACCGCACCCAGCGGACGCATGAAGAAGGACACGCCAAAGGTGGCGAAGGTCAGCAGCAGCGAGACACTGTCGTCGCCGGTGGGGAAGAACTGCTTGGCGATCACCACGGCGAAGGCGCCGTAGATCAGGATGTCGAACCATTCCAGCGCATTGCCGATGGACGAGGAGATGATCGCACGCCGCGCCTGCGGATGCGTGATGTCGGCGCCTGGCGCCGCAGTGTTGCTGCTCATGGGGACTCCCTGATGGATTGCGATGTGGATGGAGGAGCGGCGCGCCACGTTCACCCGGACGGGCTTGCGGCGGCCTCTGGCTGTTCATTGCTTGTACGCTCCTGGCAGCGGCCATGGCCGCTGTAGCGGGCGAGGATAGGCGGCGGGTGCTGGCGCTGTCAAGGCGCAATGCGGGGGATTATCAGAGCGCAGGACGCCTGCAAGAAAAAAACAGAGGCTGTTCTCAAACCAACGACTATCCGTTCGACCTGAGTAGGCCCTTGGGGCCGTATCGAAGGCGCTCTCAAGCTTGCTGGACGGTGCGCCTTCGATACGCGGCCTTGCCGCTACTCAGGACGAACGGTGGGGGCGTGATCGATGTCGAAGATGGACGTAAATAGTTTACGGATTTGTAGTCAGGTGGTGGTGCCGTTTTCCTTTAGCTTGCGCCACAAGGTGGTCCGACTCATGCCCAGATACCTGGCTGCCGCAGCACGATTGCCCCGAAACCGGCGCAGTGCGGCGGCGATGCTTTCGTTGTCGGGCGTGATGTTTTCTTGGGCCTCATCGGGGGCAGCCGGGGAGGGCGGCGCCTGGCCCAGTTCGGGCGCCACCCGCTGGATCAGTGCCGGCGTGAGCGCCTGCAAGGGTTCGGCGGCCAGGAACAGCGCCAGTCTTTCCATCAGGTTGCGCAGCTCGCGCACATTGCCCGGCCAGTCGTAGCGGCACAGCAGCGGTGCGCAGCGTACGATCTCTGCGCCCAGGTTGGCATGCGGGCGCACATCCAGCGCGGCCAGTGCGTGCTTGAGATGCCATTCGGCCAGCGCCGCAATGTCGTCGCGGCGCTCACGCAGCGGCGGCAGTTGCAGGCGCAGCACGCTGAGACGGTAATACAGGTCGGCGCGGAAACGTCCTTCACGCACCCGCGCTTCGAGATCGCAGTGGGTGGCGCTGATGATGCGCACCTGGACCGGGATGGGCCGGGTGCCGCCCACACGCACTACCTCGCGCTCTTCCAGCACGCGCAGCAGGCGCGTCTGCAAGGGCAGGGGCATCTCGCCGATTTCATCGAGCAAGAGCGTACCGCGATGCGCCGCCTCGAACACGCCGGCACGCCCGCCCCGGCGCGAACCGGTGAAGGCGCCTTCCTCATAACCGAACAGTTCGGATTCCAGCAGCGATTCGGCCAGCGCACCGCAGTTGATGGCCACGAAGGGATGCGCTGCCTGGGTCTTGCCTTGCATCAGCGGATGAGCGCGGTGGATGGCTTGTGCAGCCAATTCCTTGCCGGTGCCGGTCTCGCCCTGGATCAGCACGTTGGCTGGCGAGCGCGCAAAGAGGGTGATGGACTGGCGCACCGTTTCCATCTCCGCCGAGTCGCCGCGCAGGTCCTTGAGGTGATGTCGCGCGCGCAGGCTGTCGGCCACCGGTAGGATGGGGCCGCGCGTGCTTTCCAGTTGCGTCAGGCGCGCCAGTTCCAGCGCATCCTCGAAGGCCTGCCGCACCGTGGCGGCGGAATACAGAAAGATGCCGCGCATGCCCGCCTCCTCGGCCAGGTCGGTGATGAGCCCTGCGCCAGCGACGGCTTCGATGCCGGTGGCCTTCAATTCGTTGACGACGGCGCGGGCGTCTTCTTCGGTGGCATAGGTGCGCTGGATGATATCGAGGCCGAAGCGCTGGCCAAACTCGGCCAGCGCCGGCATGGCCTCCTGATAAGTCACCAGCGCGATGCGGCGGGTGAGCTGGCGGGCCCGCGCCAGCGCCTGCATCACGTCAAAGCCGCTGGCGCGCGCCACGATCACCGGCACCGGCAGGCGGCTCTTGAGGTAGGCGCCATTGGAGCCGGCCGAGATGACCACATCGCAGCGCTCGGTCGCCAAGCGTTCGCGAATCTCGCGCACGGCGTCGTCAAAACCCAGATGGATGGGCTCGATGTCGGCCAGGGCGTCGAATTCCAGCGTGATGTCGCGGAATAGCTCGGACAGCCGCGATACTGACACCGTCCAGATGACGGGTTTGTCGGCATGACGATCGGCAGGGGCGGGACGTTTCATGAGGGCCTCGATGTTTCAATGGGTGGCGTTCATGGTGTTTCAATGAAACGTTAATGTAACACTGTTGGAACACATTCCCATCGCTTTGCGGGCAGGGATGTCGCTGCGATTGCATCCGGATGGATGCTGTCATGGCGTTTCAAGTCATTGATTTTCATAGAGTTGTTGCCGCGTGCCCAGCATGCTCCGGCCATCTCCATGAACCCTTGGCATGGCCATTGCAATAAGCACCGGCAAGCGGCCGCACTGGCCGACATCGACCAGCCGTCTCCAGCAACCCATCCAGAAGGTGTCCACCATGGCTCTCCATTCCGCAGGCGCAGCATTCCGCAAGGCCGTCCAGGAAGAATCTCCCTTGCAAGTCATCGGCGCGATCAACGCCAACCACGCATTGCTGGCCAAGCGTGCGGGCTTTCGCGCGATCTATCTTTCCGGCGGCGGTGTCGCGGCGGGTTCGCTGGGCTTGCCCGACCTGGGCATCTCCAACCTGGATGATGTGCTCACCGACGTGCGCCGCATCACCGACGTCTGCGACCTGCCGCTGCTGGTGGATGTGGATACCGGCTTTGGCGCCTCGGCCTTCAACGTGGCGCGCACGGTCAAGTCCATGATCAAGTTCGGTGCCGCCGCCATGCACATCGAGGACCAGGTCGGCGCCAAGCGCTGTGGTCACCGTCCCAACAAGGAAATCGTCAGCAAGCAGGAAATGGTAGACCGCATCAAGGCCGCCGTGGATGCCCGCACCGATGAGAACTTCGTCATCATGGCGCGCACCGATGCGCTGGCCGTGGAAGGGCTGGAGGCCGCCATCGAGCGCGCCGTGGCCTGCGTGGAAGCCGGGGCCGACATGATCTTCCCGGAAGCCATCACCGACCTGGCCATGTACAAGCAGTTCGCCAATGCCGTGAAAGTGCCTATCCTGGCCAACATCACCGAGTTCGGCTCGACCCCGCTGTTCACGGTGGACGAGTTGAAGGGCGCGGATGTAGGCCTGGTGCTCTATCCGCTGTCGGCCTTCCGCGCCATGAACAAGGCCGCCGAGAACGTCTACCAGGCGATCCGCCGTGACGGCACCCAGAAGAACGTGGTCGATACCATGCAGACCCGCATGGAACTGTACGACCGCATCGATTACCACAGCTACGAACAGCGCCTGGATGCGCTGTTTGCCCAGCAGAAGAACAAGTAAAACGTAAACCACCCCTTCCGATAATTAGTTTTCACCTAATGCCGAATACGAGGAGAACACGATGAGCGAACAACAAGCCGCAGGTTTCAAGCCCAAGAAGTCCGTTGCCCTGTCTGGCGTCACCGCCGGCAACACCGCCCTGTGTACTGTCGGCAAGACCGGCAATGACCTGCACTATCGCGGCTACGACATCCTGGATGTGGCCGACAGCTGCGAGTTTGAGGAAATCGCCCACCTGCTGGTGCACGGCAAGCTGCCCACCGCTGCTGAACTGCGCGCCTACAAGGCCAAGCTGAAGTCGCTGCGCGGCTTGCCGGCCAACGTCAAGGCGGCGCTGGAATGGCTGCCGGCCGCGTCCCACCCGATGGACGTGATGCGCACCGGCGTCTCGGCGCTGGGCTGCGTGCTGCCCGAGAAGGATGATCACAACACCCCCGGCGCGCGTGATATCGCCGACCGCCTGATGGCCTCGCTGGGTTCCATGCTGCTGTACTGGTACCACTACAGCCACAACGGCAACCGCATCGAAGTCGAGACCGATGACGACTCCATCGGCGCCCACTTCCTGCACCTGCTGCATGGCGAGAAGCCGTCCGAGGCCTGGGAAAAAGCCATGCACACCTCGCTGATCCTGTACGCGGAACACGAATTCAACGCCTCCACCTTCACCGGCCGCGTCATCGCCGGTACCGGTTCGGACATGTACTCGGCCATCACCGGCGCCATCGGCGCACTGCGCGGCCCCAAGCATGGCGGCGCCAATGAAGTCGCCTTCGAGATCCAGAAGCGCTATGACAACCCCGACGAAGCCGAAGCCGACATCCGTCGCCGCGTCGAGAACAAGGAAGTGGTGATCGGTTTCGGTCACCCGGTCTACACCATCTCCGACCCGCGCAACAAGGTCATCAAGGAAGTGGCGCGCAAGCTCTCCAAGGAAGCCGGCTCGACCAAGATGTTCGATATCGCCGAACGGCTCGAAACGGTCATGTGGGACATCAAGAAGATGTTCCCCAACCTGGACTGGTTCTCGGCCGTGTCCTACCACATGATGGGTGTGCCCACCGCGATGTTTACGCCGCTCTTCGTCATCGCCCGCACCTCGGGCTGGGCCGCGCACATCATCGAGCAGCGCATCGACAACAAGATCATCCGTCCCTCCGCCAACTACGTGGGGCCGGAAGACCTGAAGTTCGTGCCGATCAGCAAGCGCAAGTAAGACACCGGGAGGCCGGAGGGGGCGGAGAGCAAGGGGGGGGCGGGCCGGTGGGTCGCCGCAACGCCGATGCAGCGGATTTGTAACAAGCGTTACAGAGTGTCGAGCAGGCCGTGATTACTTGTTAAGATGCGGGCGGATCATTTTCCAGCCCCCGTCTCTTACCCCACGACCTTGATGGACTTCCTGATGATTGCTTCCCTTCCTTCCTTCCGTTCCTCGTTGCGCCCGCTGTGCCTGGCCGCGTCGGCCGCCGTGTTGCTGGCTTCCTGCGCTTCCCGCGAGGCAGTGCCGGTGACCGAGACCAAGCCGGTCTTGCCGCAGCTGCTGCAATCCCCGGCCGCGACCCAGCCGACCTGGGCCACCCAGTTGAAGACGGGGGCCTTCAGTTGTGAAATGGGCAACAAGGTTGAGTTGCGCATGGATGGCCGTGTCACCGACGGTGTCACGCTGGTGTGGAAGGGCAGGAATTACATGATGAATCCGGTCAGCACATCGACCGGCGCGGTGCGCCTGGAAAACAAGGGCGAGGGACTGGTATGGATACAGATCCCGTCGAAGTCCATGCTGCTCAACGCCAAGATCGGCCAGCAGCTGGCCAACGACTGCACGACCCGTTGATGCGGGCTGCGCCGTTGGCCTCGGGCTGGCGGCGCATTCTGTTCTGATGCCTCTCCCGGACGGCGTTCGCCGTCTGCTTTCCCTTCGCTTTTTCCCGTCCATGCCCGGCTTGATGCAAGTCAAGCACAGGCCCCGCACCGGCTCGCACGCAGGCCGGATTCAGCCGCCAGTAAGTTTCAGGGGCAAGACTGATATTGATGATCGCATGAGGACCACGCATGGCAATCCATCTGGAGCGCCGGCATGAGAGTCCGCGAGAGTCGCCTCGCAAGCCTGCGTGCAGGCGGGTGACGCAAGGGTTCCAATACGAGAGACATGAGGAGACGTCATGCAATACGAGCAATTCTATCGGCAATCCGTCGAGCAACCCGAGGCCTTCTGGGCGCAGGAAGCACAACGCATCCACTGGCAGCAACCGTTCTCGCGCACGCTGGATTATTCGCGTCCGCCCTTTGCACGCTGGTTCGTCGATGGCCAGACCAATCTGTGCCACAACGCAGTGGACCGCCACCTGCCCGAGCGCGCTCAGCAGGCCGCCCTGATCGCCATTTCCACCGAGACCAACAGCGAGCGCGTCTACACCTATGCCGAGCTGCAGCAGGAAGTCATGGCCATGGCCGCGAGCATGCAGGCGCTGGGCGTGCAGCGTGGCGACCGGGTGCTGATCTACATGCCCATGATCGCCGAGGCCGTCTTTGCCATGCTGGCCTGCGCCCGCATCGGGGCGGTGCATTCGGTAGTGTTTGGCGGCTTTGCCTCCAACAGCCTGGCTTCGCGCATCGATGATGCGCAGCCGCGCCTGATCGTCTCGGCCGATGCCGGCTCGCGCGGCGGCAAGGTCATCCCCTACAAGGGGCTGCTGGATGAAGCCATCGCCATGGCGCAGCACCAGCCGCAACACGTGCTGCTGGTGGACCGCGGACTGGCCCCGATGGCGCGCACGGCGCAGCGCGACGTCGATTACGCGCCGCTGCGTACGCAGCACCTGGGCCAGCAGGTGCCGGTGACCTGGCTGGAATCGAATGAAACCAGTTACGTCCTCTACACTTCCGGCACCACCGGCAAGCCCAAGGGCGTGCAACGTGATGTCGGCGGTTACACAGTGGCGCTGGCCTCGTCGATGCAGCACATCTTCTGCGGCCAGCCTGGTGAGACCTATTTCTGCACCTCCGATATCGGCTGGGTGGTGGGCCACTCCTACATCGTCTATGGCCCGCTGATCGCCGGCATGGCCACGGTGCTCTACGAGGGTTTGCCGATCCGGCCCGATGCCGGCATCTGGTGGAGCATCGTCGAGAAATACAAGGTCACCCGGATGTTTTCCGCGCCGACCGCCATCCGCGTGCTCAAGAAGCAACCGCCCGAGTGCATGGAGCGTTACGACACCTCCTCGCTGAAGGCCTTGTACCTGGCCGGCGAGCCGTTGGATGAGACCACCTCCAGCTGGATCTCGGGCGCGCTGAAGGTGCCCGTCATCGATAATTACTGGCAGACCGAATCGGGTTGGCCCATCATCTCCATTGCCAAGGGCATCGATGACAAGCCCACGCGCCTGGGCAGCCCTGGCGTGCCCATGCCGGGCTATCGACTGGCCATCCTCGACGAAGCCACTGGCGAGCCCTGCGGGCCGGACCAGAAGGGCGTGGTCGCCATCGAAGGCCCCTTGCCGCCGGGCTGCATGCAGACCGTGTATGGCGACGATGAGCGCTTCGTCAATACCTACTGGCGCAGCCTGCCGCGCGAGGTGTATTCCACCTTCGACTGGGGCATCCGGGACAAGGACGGCTACTACTTCATCCTGGGCCGCACCGATGACGTCATCAACGTCGCAGGCCATCGTCTGGGCACGCGCGAGATCGAGGAAAGCATCTCCAGCCATCCCAACGTCTCCGAGGTGGCCGTGGTGGGTGTCGAAGACAAGCTCAAGGGCCAGGTCGCCTTTGCCTTCGCCATTCCCAAGCAGGCCGATAGCATCGCCACGCCCGAACAGCGCAAGGCGCTGGAAGCCGAGATCATGGCCGTGGTGGACAAGCAGATCGGCGCAGTGGGGCGACCGGCGCGGGTCTTCTTCGTCAGCGCACTGCCCAAGACGCGCTCGGGCAAGTTGCTGCGGCGGGCCATCCAGTCCATCTGCGAAGGGCGCGATCCGGGCGATCTGCCGACTATCGAAGATCCGGCGGCGCTGGAACAGGTGCGGGCGGTGATCAAGGACTGAAGCATGCAGCAGCGGCGGCCTTGCCTGGTGCAGGGCCGCCGCTGCCGGCGTAATTTGGTTACACTGACGGCTTTCGCATTTCCCTGATATCCCGCCGATTCCGTCCCGCCCATGCAGCCTTCCATCCGCCCGGCCAACGCCGCCGACGCTTCCGCCCTCTGCGGCATCTACAACCACTACGTCGCCACCACCGCCATCAGCTTCGAGACCGAAGCGGTCAGTGAAGAGAGCATGGTCGCGCGCATTGCCGATGTGCAGGCGAAGTTTCCCTGGCTGGTCTATGAAGAAGCGGGCCAGGTACTGGGCTATGCCTATGCCATCCAATGGAAACCGCGCGCGGCTTATCGCCAGTCGGTGGAGAGCTCGGTCTACCTGCGCCACGATGCGGGTGGGCGCGGTATCGGCAAGCGCCTCTACCGTCAATTGTTTGCCGAGCTCAAGCCACTGGGCATCCACCTGGTCATTGGCGGCATCGCCCAGCCCAATGCGGCCAGCGTGGCCTTGCATGAGAGCCTGGGCTTCGTGAAATGCGGCGTGTTCAACGAGGTCGGTTACAAGATGGGGCGCTGGATTGATATGGGATACTGGCAACTCAAACTGCAAGAGGTGCAATGATGAGATCGACCCGTGCCGCCAGCGCCATCGAGCGCCTGAACAACCGCACCGAGTCGCGCGAGTATTCGATGCTGCGCACTTCCGACGAACGCTTCATCCTGACGCGCCGCGTGGCCGGCCAGCCGATGGAGAAACTCAATGAGGCGATGGAACTTGACGACTTCGTCAGCTTCGTCAATGCCCAGGGACCGCAGAAGGCCAAGCGTGTGAGCAAGCTGGACGTGAAGTTCGAGAAGAACATGCGCAACAAGAAAGAACAAACGCCACCCGAAGGTGGCGCTCAGTAGGCTGGTTCGGTAGACCCATCCGTAAATGATATAAATCATTTACGGATAGCGGGCGTTTCAGGCTTCAGTCCGCCAACGTCGCAATCACCGGCGCGTGATCCGAAGGCTGTTCCCACTTGCGCGGTACCTTGTCGATGACGCAGGCCGTGCAGCGCGGCACCAGTTCTTCGGACAGCAGGATATGGTCGATGCGCAGGCCGCGGTTGAGGCGGAAGCCCATCTGGCGGTAATCCCACCAGCTGTACATCTTTTCCGGCTGTTCAAAGAGACGATAGGAATCCGTCAGGCCCAGCGCCTGCAGCTTGCGGAAGGCTTCGCGCTCGGGTTCGGACACCAGCACCTGGCCTTGCCAAGCCACCGGGTCATGCACGTCGCGGTCTTCGGGGGCGATGTTGTAGTCGCCCAGCAGCGCCAGGCGCGGGTTCTTGGCTTTTTCCTGTGCCAGCCATTCGTGCAGCGCGGCCAGCCAGTTCAGCTTGTAGGGATACTTTTCCGACTCCAGCGACTGGCCGTTGGGGATGTAGGCGCAGACATAGCGCACGCCCTCGATGGTGGCGGCGATGATGCGCTGCTGTTCATCCGGGAACAGGGGATTGTTCTTGACCACGTCGTTCATCGGATGGCGCGACAGGATGGCCACGCCGTTGTAGGTCTTCTGTCCCGAAAACTCCACCAGATAGCCCGCAGCGGCGATCTCTGCAGCGGGGAACTTGTCGTCGGTGAGCTTGGTTTCCTGCAGGCAGAGCACATCCACCGGGTTTTCTTCCAGCCATTTCAGCACTTGCGGCAGGCGGACTTTGAGGGAGTTGACGTTCCAGGTGGCGATTTTCATGGTATATGCAAAGTCCTTATGTGATGCGGCTTTGCGCGGTATGGGTAGCTGGAAAATTTGCCTAGCTGCCCACCTAGCTACCCGCCCTCGAAGGCTTGGACGTGCGCGCAAAGTGTTGCTAAGGCGCCACTATAGCATCAGTGGTTGACCTTGTTGTTCTCGATCATGACGGCAATGCTTGCAGCTGTGATGCCACTGGAACGCTTGCCGATCTTTATCAGATCCAAGGTGCTTTCTTTAGCCAGGCGGTAGATTGTTGCGCGCGACACGCCCAACTTGGCCTCTGCGACGTTGATGCGGCATAGCAGCGGGCCGTTGATGTCCGGCACTTTGGTAATAATTGCCATGCTTCGATTCTCCTAAATTCAATGACCACACCCAGGGGTTGCATCCCAGCTGGCGCCGTCGCCGCTGTTTTCCTGTAAATCGAGAAAAGGCCTGAGAGTTGCGCGTCGGTGCATAGCTGAGCGTTCCTTGTTGCTGTCGCCGAACATTGCGAACTAGCGGATTTCATGGGCCGTAATGCCTTCTGCGCGCGCTTCGTATTCGCTGATGTCCTGCAGGCGCTCCACGCGCACTCCAGTGATTTCCGGCAGGATGCGGCATGCAGAACTCGGCATATGGATGCTTGGCCACCACGGCACGTTGGTTTCTCAACCAGCGCCGTCGCTACTGCTGATAGAGCCAGTCGCGCGGTACAACGTTTCTTCGGCAACTGATTTTCATCCTCATCAAACTGCCGAAGCCGATCAGTCTCGGCGTCGTAGGCGAAGCCTTGCACGAAGGTTTCCCGTACCCATAGGCGGTCTCCAGGGCGACCATAAGGG
Source organism: Herbaspirillum camelliae (assembly GCF_001929405.1). Taxonomy (NCBI): domain Bacteria; kingdom Pseudomonadati; phylum Pseudomonadota; class Betaproteobacteria; order Burkholderiales; family Oxalobacteraceae; genus Herbaspirillum; species Herbaspirillum camelliae. The sequence continues at coordinate 5,103,568 of NZ_KV880769.1, read as the reverse complement.
CAGGCGCGCTCGATGACATGCCGCGGCTCATGCTGCAGGTACGTAGATATTGCCCAGGTCGGGACGCCGAACTGGTTTGGCGATCCGTCGCATTTGCGTCTTGTTGCCGGCGAGGATGGCGCGCACCATCGGTGCATTGAAGAGGATATGGCGTTCTTTCATGCTAGGATTTCGCAAAAACTTGGATTAAAAAATGAAGCGGATAACGTTGCGTGTAGAGCATTGGGTCTTTTTGGTAGGGGTGGCGCTGGGTATCTTGGTTGCGTTTCCACTTGCTGCGCCGATTTTTGATGCAAAGATTCCCGATGGCGCCGCGACACTCTGGGGGGCGGCACTTGGAGCAGTTATTGCAATAGGTGGATCTTTTTGGGTCGCGGATCGTGCGCAGCACAGTCAGCAAAAGAGTGCGGTCGCTCTTTTCTTTTCTATCGTCGAGCCGAGTGTTTTCCTCTTTCAAGATATGGTCTATGAGCACGGGCGACCATCTGTTCGATCTGGTGCCCAAGAGGAAGATCGCGAACCGGATCTTCTTGATGGGGAGAAATGCCGCCAGCTAATGATTAGCACGCAAGCGTTCGTGCGTGAATATCAAGTAGTCCAAAAACGTGTGGCGAGAATCGATTCTTCGCTTCATAGTCTAGGTACAAGAAAGCTTCAAATTTTCCTTGCGTTAGAGGTTGAGTTGGACTTTGCTTATGGCTCTGCAAGTCAGTTGCTGTACCAAATTAGGGAATCTAGGGAGTCCATGTCTCCGATGTACGCGAGCCGGAAACTTAGGAGCGAAATGGCAGAGCATGCCGAACAGTTGAATGAACTACTTTTTGACCTGCAGCGGTAATGCAGCAAAAAATGCTGAGTTCTGTCCTTCGCTCGTTTACCGCTTAATTCCCCCATCTTTTTAAGAGCGCTCTCTTTCATAGTTTGGACAACAGCCTGTTGCGCTACCAGTTCATAGATTACTGTGGCGGGCAGCTCGATCATCTGGCCTTTTGCGAGTTTGTCGGTCATCGCTTGGCGTACATGCTCCGGTATGATCTGCGCTACCGCATCGACCGCCGAGACCATTGGCGACACCGCGCGGGCCGGCGGCATTCAGGGGCGAATTGCTGCGGTAGTGACCTTCTTTTTCCCCGAGGCCGGCTTCCCGCTTTGCCTCGCTCTGCACTGCCTCAGTGACGTCACCGTGCTGGCACACAGCCTCGATGGCGGTGGTTGCTGCTGTCTCGCCGGAGCGGGCCATCATTTGAACAGCATGCGGTGCGGCCGCGAGCAGGAGAATTTGCTCGATGTGCTGCCGCGACTTGCCCACCAGATTGCCGATTTCCTCGTTACTGAGCGCGAACGCTTTCAGACGTCGTTAGCCTTCGGCAGCTCCAGTCGAAGCAACTTACGGTTGTCCTGGCTCGTGAGGATACGGGCCTGGCGCTCCAGGTCATTGCCTTCGAAGGGCTCAATGCGAATCCACTCGATCTTCAGACCTTCCGCGAGCAACTCCTGATCCGCAGTCGTGCGGCGATGGCCATCGATAACGTCTACGCCCAGGCTGTCTTTGGACAGGCTGACTTCGAGCGGCGGAACCTTGCCGCCTCGGCGCTTGTGATTCTTCAGGCTTTCGATGTCCTCGCAGTAGCCTGGCGCTTCTGTGTCGCGTAGATTGAAGCCGGGCAGAATACGGATCGCGCTGCGGCGCGCCCACAGGCCGGCGTCAGTGCGCTTGACCACGTCGAGATCCATAAGCTTGCGCCAGCTGGGTTTGTTAGGCATTTACGGTCTCCATCTTGGTGGAATTCATGAGTGAAGCGAAGGCGCGCGTGCAGCGCCGTATTCGAGGTAGCAAGACACTGCTTGATGTGGTCAAACTTCATGCTAGGATCACTCCCCAAGAAGGGGGGGGTATGGAAAGACGTTTCTTTTCGATAATCGGCTTTGTCTTTTGTATGGTTGCGTTGATAGCCATATGTGCTTCGCTGATTCACACAATATCAAACGAGTTCACTCCAGATAAAAAAGGTGATTTCGCGACCTGGGTTGGTGCAATTGGTACTGTCGGTACATTGATTGGAACCATATGGTTGGCAACCGATAAGGATAGAAGGGAGAGGGCATTGGCCGAACGTAAGGCCTATATCGTTGCAGTAAAGATCGCCATCCCGCTAAAAAACCTCATTTCTGATCTTGAGAAATCTGAGATAAAAATTTGGTTTGCCACGAAGCTTGATGATCAATGGAATTACCAGAGACTTTGTGGTGAAATCGAGAGCATCACGACGCCCGACATCGCAACGGAAGATCTTGCCGCGCTTGTCGTCCTGGACGGCAGCCATGCGTTTCACCTCATAAGAGCTATCCAATTGGTCGAGTTTTTTAAGCGCGAACTTAAGGAACGAAATGACATGTTCGTGCATCCCAATATCTTGGTTACTAGTGAGGATGTGGAATGGGTAAAGTCTAAAATTAAATTGATAGTTAACCACCTGACGGTGTGCGGAGGCTTCTACCAGAAGTTTGTTGATATGCATGCTAGCCCTCCAACGCTTGAAGAAATGTGGGATGTTTGGCAAACCGGCTACACGAATTTTTGATTAAACGCACGCATGGAAAGATGCACCGCATTCAAAAAAGCTTGCCATCACGACGATGAGATGCATACAGCCTGACGAACACGTGTAGGACGGCAAGAGTTTTCATGTCGTGCTCCGATAGCAGGCGGGCTCGACGAAGACGGCCTTCTCCTGTTAGGTGCGAGCAGCCAGGCAAAGTACGACCCACCGCATGAAGGTGCAGCCGGCAAAGAAGCCGATGACGTAGCCCTTCATGCGAGCACCATCACTGTTACGCCTAGGGCTCCAGCGTTGTTAGCCGACGGCTTCCAGTTCGTCAGGCGCGCCCATAGCGCCACCGCGAAATTCGGTGCCAGCTGCAAATACATAGCGAACACGGCAAGTCATTGGTCACCTCAGCGGATTGAGTGGTAGACCAGGCTTCCACCTATTCGGCTGCAGCATTCTGAGAGGACGCCAGCGAGTGCGCTTCCTTGGGATGAGATGCTTTCGGTAAAGCTAAAACCGCGGAGCAGGCGGCTGCCTCGGCTAAAATCCAGAAAGGGCATGACAACGAACTCGAAAAAGTGCGCGCTTATCTGCGCAATTCTGAATGGCTGCGTCTCGGTGTCGCCTGGTGTGCTGGTGCAAGCTTTGGAGGATCGGCCTGAGCCAATGGCGCCTGCGGCGGCAATGGCACCGATACCGCCGGCCGTTCTTTCTCCAGAGCTGAACGGCGCTGTTCGCCCCCTGATTCTGCAGGGCGGAGGAAGTTGCCGCAACCACCCGCGCAGCCCAAGCCTTCATTCGCAATAATGGCATTTCCCATGTGATCCCTGACGACCTTGCATCTGAACTGTCGTGGTGACACGAAGCCTTGATTGAATGAGGTCAATGTCGGTTTCAAGAGATGTCTGCTGCGGCACGATGTAGAAAAGAAAAATACAGAGTAGTCGTTTCATGTTTTCGGAGGTCCATTGGTTGTAACGCCTCCAAGAGTATTGTCAGGCCCCCGAAAACTCCTCTGGTGGTTTTTCCGCTTATTGCCGAGCGACCTTGTCGAAGTCGTAATCCCTGCCGAAGTGAAAGGGGGCGACTCCGTCCTAAAGCCGACAATCATTTCCCATAGGGCCAGCGAAAGCTGGATAAGCTCCCAGTCCCATCCTCCGATGAGCATCGGGGCTTTTTTCGTTGTACGAAAAGAAGGGGCGCTCACGCGTGACCGCATTCACCAGTGGAAGGGGCCGAAAGGAACCGCCGGGGCTGGAGAGGGCCTGGGGAGAGGGAGGAGAGGAACTGAGAGGGAACGCAAGACTGCGCCCCCTCCATGCTGACGATTACGCAGGCATCAGCAGATCATTGCGTTGCTGCGGCGCGTCCTCGCCGGCTTTGCGGCGACGACGGTAGGCGGCAAAGCCGATGATGCCCAGGCCGCCCAGCATCATGGCGGTGGTCGAGGCTTCCGGCACCGGTGCGACGCTGATGTTGCCGGCGAAGCTGCCGCCTTCCGATCCCAGGATGGTACCGGCCACCGACAGGGTGTAGAGGCCGGTGCTCAGGCCATCGGTGCGCAGGCTGAAGGTCTGGGTGTCACCTTCCAGCAGCGGCGTACCGGTGAAGGTATGACCGTTGCCCGACAGCGTGAAGCTGTCGATGCCCAGGCGCGACAGGCCGTCCAGAGCGATGGAGACCACCGCCGAGGAAACCGCCGAACCCATGGCGTCGACCGTGAAGGTGAAGTTTTCCAGGAAGCTCAGGCCGGTGGTGCCTTCACCATAGCGGGCGTTGAAGGTCGACGTGGCGTCGGTCCAGACCAGCGAGCGCGTGCGCTCCAGGTCAGCAGCGCTGGCCGTGGATGCCATGCCGATGAAGGCGGAAGCGAGCAGCAGACTGCCAATGAGTTTTTTCATTACACACCTCTTTCCAGTTCGAATGATTGAGAAAGCACTGCAAGGGGGAAGTTGTGCCGACCGTTTTCTTGTTGGCGTTGTCGAGGTCGGAACAGGGGTGTCTCGGGTTGTCATTGTTGTTCGGAGAGACGAACAGAGATTAGGTGTGCGGCGCAAAAATATCAACTAAATTTTACGTATTTTGCGTAATCGATGTTGCGTCGTAGGATTCCTGGAAGCCGCCATGGTAAAGGCTTTCCGATGAGCTGCTTGATTTCTTGTCGGTGTCAGTCGTCGTGCCTCTTGCAGTGCGGAATGTATCCCGCAGGATGATTCCGGATGAGTCGATAAAACGATATAAATAATTTATAAAATAGAGTGGGCCGACCAATGAAAACGGCCAGCCCGATGGGCTGGCCGCACTGCCGAGCAAGGCAGTTCATTGCCATCGCGCAGACTGATCTGTCCGCGCTGGCGAGGTCAGACTCAGGCCGGCATCAACCGATCCTGTGATTGCGCATTGCCTTCGGTACGACGGCGACGGTAGGCGGCAAAGCCCACCAGCGCCAGGCCACCCAACATCATCGCGACCGTCGAGGCTTCCGGCACGGCGGCGATGCTGATGTTGCCGCCGAAGCTGCCGCCGGTGGCGCCTGTGACCAGGCCGCCCACCGACAGGGTGTAGTTGCCGGAGGACAGGCCATCAGTACGCAGCGTAAACACCTGGGCGCTGCCCACGGTGGTCTTCACGCCGGTCCATGTGCCGCCGTTGCCGCTCAAGGTGAGGCTGTTGAGGTTCAGGCGCGAAATGCCGTCCAGGGCAATGGAGATCACCGCCGAGGACACCGTGAACGGACTGGAATAGCTGAACGTGAAGTTCTCCAGGAAGCTCTTGCCGGTAGTGCCAGCGCCAAATTCGGAACCGAAGTACGACGACGTCGTGGATGAGTTGTTGAAGGTCAGCGCCTGCGTGCCGTTGATTTGCGCTGCGCTGGCCGTGGCGCCAACGCTGCAAAGGGCCGACGCGAGCAGGACGCCGCCAATGAGTTTCTTCATGACACACCTCTTTCTTGGATTTGATTCATCGAGAATGCACAACAGGGGGAGTTGTCGCGGCGCTCCTGTCCGATGGCCGCAACGGTGGTGTGCCTCAGCTTGTATTTGTCTTCAAGACTTTGTTGGAAAGAGACCTCGAGAGGGTAGCTGCTTGTGGTCGAAAGCTCAACTTTTTTCGCCGCAAATTTGCTACTTTTTGTTGCGCTGTAGGACTCCTGGAAGTCTTGCTGGTAAAGGGATTCCGATCAGTAGCGGAAATTCGTTTCTGCATCGCAATTTTGCCAATTATTGATGATTGGCAATGATGATGGCGGGCATCATGCGAAGGGGGATGGAAGCTTGCGAAGGCAGCCGGGCCGATGACATGGCCCGGTGCGCAGAGGAGGGATGAAGTGAATTACTTGAAGCGGTAGGTCAGTGCGAGGATGGCCAGGTCGTCGGTCTTGCGGCGGATGATCGGGCTGTCGGAGATGGAGTTGTCCAGCCATTTGCGGCGCAGGGTCAGGTTCAGCCGCCAGTTGCCGCTGATGGGCATGTCGGCCACCAGGCCCAGGAGCGGACTGGTGGAGGAGCCCGCGCGATAGGCCGGCAAGCCGCTGGAGCTGGCCTCCTGGCCGGAGACGCCGTAGAAGTAATCGTTGTAGCGGCTGTCGCGATATTCCACTCCCAATTGCGGGTAGAAGCTCACCGGCCCGACGTCGAGCTGGGCGGCGTAGATGGCTTCGGCCAGGGTGCCATGCGATTTGTTGAAGTCGTGGAAGACATTCACGAAGAAGGCGCCGATAGGCGTTTCCTGGAAGGTGCCCAGGCCCAGCGGGATGGGATCGGAGCGACGCTGCAGGCCGCCCTGGGCGTCGAAGCCCTCCAGGTTGATGCGGCCAGCCAGTTCCAGGTAGCCATAGCCCATGCGCGCGGTCTTTACGCCAAAGGTATCGACCCGCGCAAAGAAGCGGCCATAGTCGAAATACGCATAGGGCAGCACGGTGGTGCGGCTGCTGCGGTCGAGCCCATTGCGGTCCATGCGGTAGACGCCGCCACCGATGTCGCCGGTGATGCGGTCTTGCAGTTGCAGCGGATCGGTATCCTGGGGCGCGGCTTGCTGGGCCAGTGCGGGCAGGGCGCAGCAGGCGAGGGACAGGGTGGCGAATATTGTTTTCATGATCTCGGAGTTGAAGGATGCAGACTGCATTGTAGCGGCCACAACGCAAGCGCGGCATGGTTGCTGACAACCATGCCGCACCGTGCCGCGTCATGCCGCATCATGCCGCCGGGCAACCCGGCTTAGCCTTGCTGCATGGGCGGATAGTCCGTGTAGCCGGCCGCACCACCGCCATACAGGGTGGCCTGGTTGAAGGAGGCCAGTTCAGCGCCGTGCAGCAAGCGCTGCACCAGGTCGGGGTTGGCGATCCAGGGCCGGCCAAAGGCCACCAGGTCGGCACGGTTGCTGGCGCGGGCCTGCAAGGCCATCTCCAGGTCATAACCGTTGTTGGCGATATAGAGACCCTGGAAGAGGTCGCGCAGCACCTGCAGGTCGAAGCCGCCCGGCACCTCGCGCGGTCCGCCGGTGGCGCCTTCGACCACGTGCAGGTAGACCAGCTTGAAGCGGTTGAGCTGCTCCACCACATAGCTGAACAAGGCCTTGGGTTCGCTGTCGGCGATATCGTTGGCCGGGCTGATGGGCGAGAGGCGGATGCCTACGCGCTCGCTGGGCACGACCGAGGTCACGGCCTGCACCACCTCCAGCAGCAGGCGTGCGCGGTTCTCGATGCTGCCGCCGTAGGCGTCGGTGCGCTGGTTGGTCTTGTCACGCAGGAACTGGTCCAGCAGGTACCCATTGGCGGCGTGGATTTCCACGCCGTCGAAACCGGCCTGCATGGAGAGCTGGGCGGCCTTCTTGTACTGCTCGACGATGGCGGGCAGCTCGGCTGCTTCCAGTGCACGCGGCGTGACGAAGGGCTTGAAGCCGCTTTCGGTAAAGGCCTGGCCCTCGGGCTGGACCGCTGACGGTGCGACCGGCAGGACATGGCCCGGTTGCAGGTCGGGATGGGAGATGCGGCCGACGTGCCATAGCTGCAGGAAGATGCGGCCGCCCTTGGCGTGGACGGCGTCGGTGATCTTCTTCCAGGCCGCCACGTGGGCGTCGTTGTAGATGCCTGGGGTCCAGGCGTAGCCCTTGCCTTCGGGCGAGATCTGGGTGGCTTCGGCGATGATCAGGCCGGCACCGGCGCGCTGGGCGTAATACTCGGCGGCCAGTTCGCTGGGCACGTCGCCGGCTTGCGCGCGGCTGCGGGTAAGCGGAGCCATGACGATACGGTTCTGCAACTGGACTGCGCCTAGTTGCACAGGCTTGAACAGGTCGCTGTTCTGGCTGGAGATACTCATGTAAATCCTTTCTTGTCGCGTTGGCGGATGAATGGAGCCGGGCTGCGCTGGGCTTCCCGTGGCGGCGCGCCCGGCTGTTGGAATGACGGTTGCTGCAATGCATGTTCCTTCATACCGACCGCGCTCAGGCGTCGGCGTTCCGGAAAAGACCTAGTAGTTTAGTCGAGAATTATTCTGTCTGCCGGAGGCGCACGCGCTGTGCTTGCGGCGGATCAAGGCAGCGTGGCCGGCGGCACCTGGTCGGCCCACGGACCCAGGCGGGCCAGGGCGTCGGCGCGGGCCTGCCGGTTGGCCGGGACGGCCTGGCGGGGGCGTCCGGGATCGTCGAAGTCATGGGTTGCGCCAGGGTACAGGGTGAGCACCGGACTACTGTTGCGGCGCATGGGGATGGCCTGGCGCAGCACGCGCAGGCAGCGCTGGGGGGAGACTTCCTGGTCGGCCGCGCCCAGCAGGACCTGCACGGGCCGGTCCAGTTCAGGTGTGGAAGAGAGCAGGGCCTGGGGACCGCAGCCGGGATAGAACACCATCGCCCCGGCAAAGGAGGGCGCTGTGCCACCCAGGCGACTGGCCTGACGCTGCATCACGTTCAGGGCCGTGCTGGCGCCATTGGACCAGCCTTGCAGCAGGATGCGCGCCGGGTTGACGTCGCTGCGCGGCGCCAGCCAGGCCAGCGCGCCTTCGGCGTCCAGCGGGCGCACCGTCAGTTCGTTGACCTCGGCGCGTTCTGGCGCGCCATGGGTATGCCGTCCGAAGCCATGGGCTACCCCGCGCGGGCCGTAGCTGTCCACCAGCAGGGCCAGGTAGCCGCGTTCTACCCAATAGGCGGCCCAGGCCTGGTGGCGCTGGCTGAGCGTGCTGGCGTCGCAGGGCGAGGGCAGGGCGGGGCCGATGCGGGTGCAGTCACCATTGATCCGGCTGGAGTAGGGGCCGGCGCGCCCGTGCAGCATCACCACGGCAGGGTGCGGTCCGGCGCCGGCAGGGGTAAAGAGGTAGGCGGTCAGCTCGGTGCGTCCATCGGCTGAAGGGAAATGCACGGTCTGCGCGGGCGGCAGGGTCTGGGCCGCCAGCGGCAGCGCCAGCCAGGCGAGGGCGAAAAAAAGCCACCGCAGGCCGGCTGGCTGCGGTGGCGCTACTGCTCGTGCTGCTTGTGCTGCTTGTGTTGATGGGGGCGAGCCGACGGAAGCTTGCGTTCCACAGGCACGCCAGCCTGGCCATGCCAGGACTGGCGTCTCCATCGGCCGCTCCGTCATCAGGCGCGGGCCGGCTTGGCGCTCGCCTGGTTCAGCAGCCAGGTGGTCAGCAGCGGTACCGGGCGGCCCGTTGCGCCCTTGGCCGCGCCGCTCTTCCAGGCAGTGCCGGCGATGTCCAGGTGCGCCCAGGTGTACTTGCGGGTGAAGCGTTCCAGGAAGCAGGCGGCGGTGACGCTGCCGGCCGGCTGGCCGCCGATGTTGGCGATGTCGGCGAAGTTGGACTTCAACTGCTCCTGGTAGACCTCCTGGATGGGCATGCGCCAGGCGGTGTCGCCGCTGTCGCGGCCAGCGGCCAGCAGGGCGTTGGCCAGGGCGTCATGCGCCTCGTCCTCACGGGTGAACAGGCCCGAGTTGTGGTGGCCCAGGGCCACGATGCAGGCGCCGGTCAGGGTGGCGATGTCCACCACGGCGGCCGGCTTGAAGCGTTCCACGTAGGTCAGGGCGTCGCACAGGATCAGGCGGCCTTCGGCGTCGGTATTGAGCACTTCGATGGTCTGGCCGGACATGGAGGTGACGATGTCGCCCGGCTTGGTGGCGCGGCCCGAGGGCATGTTCTCGCAGGTGGGGATGACGCCGATGACGTTCATCTTCAGGCCCAGTTCGGCGATGGTGCGGAAGGTGCCCAGCACCGAGGCGGCGCCGCACATGTCGTACTTCATCTCGTCCATGTTCAGGCCGGGCTTGAGCGAGATGCCGCCGGTGTCGAAGGTGATGCCCTTGCCCACCAGCACCACCGGCGCATCCTTGGCCTTGCCGCCCATGTGCTTCAAGACGATGAACTTGGGCGGCTCGTCGCTGCCGTTGGTGACCGACAGGAAGCTGCCCATCTTCAGCGCCTGCAACTGCTTGCGCTCCAGCACTTCCACGCCCAGGCCGAACTGCTTGGCCAGCTTCTTGGCGGTATTGGCCAGGTAGGTGGGGGTGCAGACATTGCCCGGCAGGTTGCCCAGTTCCTTGGTCAGGGCCATGCCGTTGGCCAGGGCCACGGCTTCGGCCAGGGCCGCCTTGGCGGTGGCGCTGTCGCTGGCCGGGACCAGCAACGTCACCTTCTTCACGCCGGTGGGAGCGGGGTCCTTCTTGCTCTTCATCGTGTCGGAACGGTAGGCCGCGTCACGGCCGGCCAGCACGACGTTGCGGATGGCCCAGGCCAGGTCGCGGCCCTTGACGCCGTCAAAAGGCAGCGCCAGGGCGGCGTCGTCGCAGCCCAGCGTGGCCAGGGTGCGCACCAGCGCGCTGCTGGCGGCGGCGAAGCTCTTGTCGGCGATCTCTTCCTCAGCGCCCAGGCCCAGCAGCACGATGCGCTCGGCAGCGATGCCGGTGACGCCGCGCAGCAGCAGGGTGGAGCCCGGCTTGCCGGAAATGTCGCCCGACTTCAGGGCGGCGCTGATGGCGCCCAGCTTGTCGAGCGCGCCAGCGGCTTTGGACAGCTTGCGGTTTTCATAGATGCCAACCACCAGTGCACCGGTCTTGACGGCGGTCACGGCGTTTTTTGCGTCCAATGTTTTTGTGCTAAAGTCCATCGTTCGTCCTTTGTATGAATTACCTGGCGATTATAGAGCCCATTTCGACGCCACGCGCGCATGAGTTCGCCGGGTGGGCCGGCCGGGACAGGACGCTTCGGACCAGCGCCCGCATTCATTGACCCGACATCAGAGACTTTCCGCCATTTCCATGATTTTCCAGCGCGCACTTCGACGCGAATTGACCAGCACCGCAGGTGGGGTCTTCACGACGCTGTTTACCATCACCCTGACCGTGATGCTCATCAAGATTCTGGGCCAGGCCGCTGGCGGCCAGGTCGCCTCTCAGGACGTGATCGCCCTGATCGGCTTCCAGTCCCTGAACTACATGCCCATCATCCTCATCCTCACCGGCTTCATCTCGGTGCTGCTGGTGATGACGCGCAGCTACCAGGATTCCGAGATCGTGGTCTGGTTCGCCTGCGGCATGTCGCTCACCCGCTGGATCGCCCCGGTGCTGCGTTTCGGCTGGCCCATCGTGGCCCTGGTGGCGGCGCTGTCCTTCGTGGCCACGCCCTGGGCCAACCAGCAGAGCAGCGAATACCGCAGCCGCTTCGAGCAGCGCGAGGATATCGCCCGGGTCTCGCCGGGCAAGTTCCAGGAGTCCGCTGCGGCCAACCGCATCTTCTTTGTCGAAGGCATTTCGGGCGACGCCTCCAAGGTGCGCAACATCTTCGTCAATACCATCGGCGCCGATGGCAAGAACAGCGTGGTGGTGGCCAAGGAAGGCGAAACCGTCATCGATCCCGATGGCGAGAAGTTCGTGGTCATGAACCAGGGCCGCCGCTATGACGGCTCGCCCGGCCTGCCGGACTTCCAGATCGTCGATTTCGAACGCTATGGGCTGCTGATCGGCAACCAGTCCCAGAACGCTGCCGGCGAGCGCTCGGCGCGGGCCTTGCAGATGAATGAGCTGGTCGCCAAGAACGACGGCTACGCCCGCGGCGAGCTGCTCTGGCGCATTGCCTTGCCCTTCATGGCGCTGACCCTGATGCTGCTGGCCATCCCGCTGTCCTTCGTCAATCCGCGCGCCGGACGGTCGCTGGGCCTCTTGGTGGCGCTGCTGCTGTTCGTGGTCTACAGCAATACGGTCAGTGTGTTCCAGGCCTCGGTGGCGCAGGGGCGCGCCACCTTCATGATGGCCTGGTGGCCGGTGCACGTGGTCGTGGTTGTTCTGATCGTGGGCATGTTCGCGCTGCGGCTGAACATCAACCATCCCTATCATCCATCCCGGTTGTGGAGCCGTGTGCGCCGCGCCATGACGTTCCAGCGCGAGGCCTGAGATGCGTGTCATCCAACGTTACTTCACTTCCGAGATCACCCGTTCGGTGCTCTTCGCGCTGGCGGCTTTCCTGGCGCTGTTCGCTTTCTTCGAGATGATGGGGCAGCTGGAGCAGGTCGGTCGCAATGGCTACAAGCTGCAACAGGCGGTGTTCTACGTGTTGATGGGCTTGCCCGGCAACGTCTATGAGTTGATGCCCACCGCCGTGCTGATCGGCACCATCTACACCCTGTCGCAGCTGGCGGCGCGCTCCGAATTCACCATCATGCGCGTCTCCAGCATGTCCACCGGCCAGGCCGCCCGCGTGCTGGCGCGCATCGGCGTAGGCTTTGCGGTGCTGACTATCGTCTTCGGCGAACTGGTCGCCCCCAAGGCTACCGAATGGGCCGAGAAGCTCAAGCTGCAGGCCCAGGGGGCGTCCCTGTCGTCGCAGTTCCGCTCCGGCATGTGGGCCAAGGACGTGATCCGTGACCATGGCCTGGAAGGCAATGTGGTGGGCAGCCGCTTCATCAATATCCGCACCGTGCAGCCGGACGGCCGCATCGAGGGCGTCAAGCTCTACGAGCTGGATTCCGACTTCCACATGGCCCGCATGGTCACGGCCAAGGCTGGCATGTATGACGGCAATCACCAGTGGACGCTGTTGGACGTGGTCCAGTCCGATTTCACCGGTGGGCGCGACCGCAAGATCACCGAGCCGGTCAAGACCGTCAAGTCGGCCCAGTTGAAACTGGTCTCCGAGGTGACGCCGGAGATCCTCTCGGTGCTCTTCGCCGACCCTGATCGCATGTCCGCCTACGACCTGCTGGCCTACACCAAGCACCTGGAAGCCAACAACCAGCGCACTGACCGCTACGAGATCGCGTTCTGGAAGAAGATCGTCTATCCGCTGTCCATCTTCGTGATGCTGGCGCTGGCGCTGCCCTTCGCCTACCTGCACTTCCGCGCTGGCGGGGTGAGCCTGAAGATCTTTACCGGCATCATGATCGGCGTGTGCTTCCAGCTCATCAACAGCCTCTTTTCGCACCTGGGCCTGCTCAACACCTGGCCGGCCTTCGTCACGGCGGCCCTGCCCAGCCTGTTGTTCATGGCCTTGGCGGCGGGGGCGCTGTGGTGGGTGGAACGGACCTGATCGCTTGTTTCAACCTGACCTGACCTTCTCATGCAAAGTCTGATCCTCTTCGCCCATGGCGCCCGCGACCCCGCCTGGGCCGCGCCTTTCGAACGCCTGCGCACCCTGACCCGCGCTGCCATGCCGCAGGCCAGCGTGGAACTGGCCTTCCTGGAACTGATGCAGCCCGATCTTCCCAGCGTGGTGGCGCAGCAGGTGGCGGCAGGCAGCCAGCGCATCACCGTCATTCCGGTGTTCCTGGGGCAGGGCGGCCATGTGCGGCGCGATCTGCCGCAATTGCTGGAGCAGTTGCGCCAGGCGCATCCGCAGGTGGAGATCCGGACCGTGCCGGCAGTGGGAGAGGATGAAGCCGTGTTGCAGGCGATTGCCGCCTATTGCGTAGCGGCCAGCAGCTGAAGCTTGCAGGACCGCTGGAGACGAAGAAGCCCGTTCATGCCGAACGGGCTTTTTTTGCGCCGCTCAGCGCTTAGCGATCAGAACAGGCGCGCGCCGTTGGGAACGGCCTGATCAGGGCTGAACAGCACGACCTCGCCTTGCGCATCCGGAAAGCCCAGCGTCAATACTTCGGACATGAACTTGCCGATCTGGCGCGGCGGGAAATTGACCACCGCTGCGACCTGCCGTCCGACCAATTGGTCCAGCGTGTAGTGGACGGTGATCTGGGCGCTGCTCTGGCGCACGCCGATAGCGGGGCCAAAATCGATCTTCAGCTTGAAGGCAGGCTTGCGTGCCTCGGGGAAGGCCTCGGCCGAGAGGATGGTGCCGACGCGGATGTCGACCTTGAGGAAGCTGTCGAAGTCGATGGAGGCAGCGGGGGGCGCCGCAGGGTCATGGAGCAGGTGCATGGGGTCCTCAGTTGCGGTCGGCCAGCGCTGGCCCGATCATCACCAGCACCGGCCCGCTACAGGCTTGCAGTCCGGCTTCCAGGCCGGCCAGTTGCAGATGGTAGATATGCTGGTCGGGGCGGCTGCAGTTTTCCACCACCACCACCGGGGTATCGGGTGCGTGACCCAGGGCCAGCAGCCGTTGCGCCGTGGCCGTGGCTTCGCGCCCGCCCATGTACTGGACCAGGGTGTCGCCATTGGGCATGCGCACCTCGTCCGGCTCGTCCACGCCCGTGCTGGAAGTGAACAGCGAAACGCTGCGCGCAATCCCGCGCCGCGTCAGCGGACGCTTGGCGGCCGAGGCCGCAGCCAGCGCGGCGGTGATGCCGGGGACGATTTCGTAGGGGATGTGGTGTTCTTCCAGCGCCCGCATCTCTTCATCGGCACGGCCGAAGAGCATGGGGTCGCCGCCTTTCAAGCGCACCACGCGGCGATACTGCTGGGCTGCTTCCACCAGCTTCTGGTTGATGACTGGCTGGGCCGTGGAGCGTTGGCCGCTGCGCTTGCCCACCGAAACCAGCACGGCTTGCGGGCACAGGGCCAGGATGTCCGGCGTGACCAGGGCATCGTGCAGCACGATCTCGGCTTGCGCCAGGAGGCGCGCGGCACGCACCGTCAACAGGTCAGCGGCGCCAGGACCGGAGCCGACCAGCCACACCATGCCCGGATGCTCCGGGCTGGGGGCGGGTGAATCGGAAGAGTGTGAAGTCGCTGCCTGTTGGGTGGCCATGGCCTGTACGAAGAGACGATTGCGGATCGAAGGAAAATCAGTCGATCCGAATCATACCAGCGGCAACCGTCTGGTGGCTCACTTCGTCGATCAGGATGAAGGCGCCGGTGGCGCGGATATCCTGGTAGGCGTCGGCGGCGATGGGTTGCTGCACGTTGACGCTGATACGGGCGATGTCGTTGAGCTTCAGGGTCTCGGCAGGACGACGCTCCTGGGTGTTGATGTCCAAGAGCGTATCGACCTTGGCCACGCGCGCCGCTACCTGCTTGGTGGTGTGCTTGAGCCAGTACTTGCGGCGCAGGTCCAGCGGTTCCTCGGAGAGCCAGCAGACGTCGGCATTGACGGTCTTGAGGATGGTCGAAGGCTGGGCAGCCGCAGCCAGCAGGTCGCCGCGCGAGATGTCCAGGTACTCGTCCAGCAGGATGGTCACCGACTGCCCGGCCGTGGCCGATTCCAGCGAACCGTCCAGGGTCTGGATGTCCTTGACGGTCGCACTCTGGCCGCTGGGCAGCACGACCAGCTTGTCACCCTTGGCCACCTTGCCGGCCTCGATGCGGCCCATGTAGCCACGGAAGTCATTGGCTTCATGGCCGTTGTGGCGCGCCACCAGCTGCACCGGGAAGCGGAAGGCTTCTTCGTGCGCATCTTCATAGACCGACAGCGACTCCAGCAGGGTGATCAGCGTCGGGCCCTGGTACCAGGGCATGCGCGCGCTGGCTTCCACCACGTTGTCGCCGGCCAGCGCCGACAGCGGGATGGCGTGCACGTCCTGCAAGCCCAGTTGCTGCGCGAACTGCTGATAGGCACCGACGATGCGGTCATAGACGGTCTGGTCGTAATCCACCAGGTCCATCTTGTTGATGGCCACGATCACGTGCTGGATCTGCAACAGGTGCGCGATGGTGGAGTGGCGCTTGGTCTGGGTCAGCAGTTCCACGCTGCCATCCTCACCGAGCTTCACCTTGGAGACGTCCACCAGGATGATGACGGCGTCCGCAGTGGAGGCCCCGGTCACCATGTTGCGGGTGTACTGCTCATGGCCCGGGGTGTCGGCGATGATGAACTTGCGCTTGGGGGTGGCGAAGTAGCGATACGCCACGTCGATGGTGATGCCTTGCTCGCGCTCGGCTTCCAGGCCATCGGTGAGCAGCGACAGGTCCACCGTGTCGCCCACGGTGCGCTTGTGCTTGGCGCGCGAGATGGCGTCGAGCTGGTCGGCGAAGATGCCCTTGCTGTCGAACAGCAGGCGGCCGATCAGGGTGCTCTTGCCATCGTCCACGGAACCGGCGGTGATGAAGCGCAGCAGGCCGCGTTCGTGCGGTTGGGCGGAGGCCTGGGCCAGTTGTGCTTGGGTTGCGGCGGCGTTCATCAGAAATATCCTTCCTTCTTGCGTTTTTCCATCGAGGCTTCGGACGTCTGGTCGTCCATGCGGGTCGCGCCGCGCTCGGTAATCTGGGTCACTGCGGTCTCGGCGATGATGGCTTCGACCGAAGCGGCATCGGAGGAGACCGGGCAGGTGCAGGAGATGTCGCCCACGGTGCGGAAGCGCACAATCTGCTTTTCCACGGTCTCGCCTTCGCGGGCCGGGGTGAGGTCGGTCAGCGGCACCAGCAGGCCATTGCGGGGGATCACTTCGCGCTCGTGGGCGAAGTAGATCGAGGGCAGGGCCAGGTTTTCGCGGGCAATGTACTGCCACACGTCCAGCTCGGTCCAGTTGGAGATGGGGAAGACACGCATGTTTTCACCCGGATGTACGCGCGTGTTATACAGGTCCCACAGCTCGGGGCGCTGGGCCTTGGGATTCCATTGGCCGAACTCGTCGCGGAAGGAGAAGATGCGTTCCTTGGCGCGGGCCTTTTCTTCATCACGGCGCGCGCCGCCGATACAGGCGTCGAACTTGAATTCTTCGATGGTTTCCAGCAGCGTTACGGCTTGCGCTGCGTTGCGCGAATCGGTCTGCGGATTGCGCAGGCGCACGGTGCCGCGCTTGATCGAATCTTCCACCGAACGCACCACCAGGCGCTCGCCCAGTTCAGCGGCGCGGCGGTCGCGGAATTCGATGACTTCCGGGAAGTTGTGGCCGGTGTCGATGTGCACCAGCGGGAAGGGGAACTTGCCGGGGCGGAAGGCTTTCTCGGCGATGCGCAGCAGCACCACCGAGTCCTTGCCGCCGGAAAACAGCAGCGCCGGGTTGCTGCACTCGGCGGCGACCTCGCGCATGATGTGGATGGCTTCCGATTCCAGCCAGTCGAGGTGACGGTTGCTGGCGTTGTCCAAAAAGAGTTTGTCTACCGCTGTGTTCATGCCGGACCTTCCGATGCTTTGCTTGTTGTTGCTCTGGTTGAATTCTGGTTCAGCTCGCTGCGTGCGCCTTGATGCGCACCAGCTTGCCATCGACCACATGCAGGCCGCATTCCTTGGAGTCGGGGTTTTCCCACCACCAGCGGCCGGCACGGATATCTTCACCTGGCTGGATGGCCCGGGTACAGGGCTCGCAGCCGATGGACGGATAACCCTGGTCATGCAGCGGGTTGTAGGGCACGTCGTTGGCGCGGATGTAGTCCCAGACGTCCTGTTCCGACCAGTCGGCCAGGGGGTTGAACTTCTCCATGCCGTGGGCTTCGTCACGTTCCTGCACGTGCAGCTCGGCGCGCGTGACCGATTGGGCGCGGCGCTGGCCGGTGACCCAGGAGGCCTTGCCTTGCAGGGCGCGGTTCAGCGGCTCCATCTTGCGGATGTGGCAGCATTCCTTGCGCAGTTCCACACTGTCGTAGAAGGCGTTGGCACCGTTCTTCTGCACGTAGGCCTCGATCGCCTCGGGCTGCGGACGGTAGGGCGCGACGTCGTAATCGTAGGTCGCGCGGATGCGGTCGATCATGCCCACGGTCTCCTTGTGCAGGCGACCGGTTTCCAGGGTGAAGATGCTGATACGGTCCTGCAGCTTGCCGCGCAGGATCAGGTCGGTCAGCACCATGTCTTCGGCGGCCAGGCTGGAGGCCAGCGCCGCCGGGGCGTACTCGGCGGCGATGCGTTCCAGCGTGGCCTGGGTCTTGGCGATGAGGTCTTGCAAGCCTGGGTTAGTCATGGTCTGTCCTTCCTTCTTCACAATCGCGGTTCAGTCGGCGGTCTGCGCGGTTTCGCGCTTGACGCGGCGGAACAGCGGGTTCTTCTCGTCCCAGGAGGTCTGGTACTTCTCGGAGAAGTCGGTCAGGCCCTTGACGGCGTCATGGATGTTCTTGTCGGCACGCACGGCAAAGGCGTCGAAGCCCACGCGCTGCATGTAGAACAGCTGGTCGCGCAGCACGTCGCCGATGGCGCGCAGCTCACCGGTATAGCCCAGGCGGGCGCGCAGGTTGTAGGCGATGGAATAGCCACGGCCATCGGCGAACTTGGGGAAGTCCACGGCCACGACCTTGAAGCTGTCCAGCTGGCCCTTCAGTTCTTCCGGACGCTCATCGCTGGCCAGCCACACGCCGATCTCGGCGCGCGCCTTGAGGGCCTCGCCCTGCGCCTGCCACACCTTCAGCGGCACGATCACGTGGCCTTGCGGCACAGTCACGGTCTCGGCGGTCTCGCCTTCAGCCAGGCGCAGTACGTTCCAGTCGTCACTGACGACGGTCTTGTTCTTGATGATTTCAGGCATTTGCGTCTTCTCCTGCGACATACTCGGCCGAACGGATCGGCGTTGCGTAAACGAATTCCTTGAACGGGGTCACACCGATGCGGCGCACGGTGTCGATGAAGCGTTCTTCTTCGGTGCGCTGCTTGACGTACACCTGCAGCAGGCGGTCAATCACGGTGGGCATCTGGGTGGCCGAGAACGAGGGGCCGATGATCTTGCCGATGGAGGACTCGTTGCCCTGGGCACCGCCCAGCGACACTTGGTACCACTCCGAACCATCCTTGTCCACGCCCAGGATGCCGATATTGCCCACGTGGTGGTGGCCGCAGGCGTTGATGCAACCGGAGATGTTCAGTTCGATATCGCCGATGTCATGCTGGAAGTCGATGTTCTCGAACTTCTCGGCAATGGCCTGGGCGATCGGGATCGACTTGGCATTGGCCAGCGAGCAGAAATCGCCGCCGGGGCAGCAGATGATGTCGGTCAAGAGGCCGATGTTCGGGGTCGCCAGGCCATGCGACTTGGCGGCTTGCCACAGCGCATACAGCTCGGACTGCTTGACGTCGGCCAGCACCAGGTTCTGCTCGTGGGTCACGCGCAGTTCGCCAAAACTGTATTTGTCGGCCAGGTCGGCCACGAAGTTCATCTGGTCGGCGGTGATGTCGCCCGGCGGCACGCCCGGCTTCTTCAGTGACAGGACCACGGCGGCATAACCGGCCTTCTTGTGCGCCTTGACGTTGCGCTTGATCCAGTTGGCAAAGCCGCGATCTTCGGCCTTCAGGCGTTCGTATTCGGCATCCACCGCCGGCAGGGTTTCATAGGCCGGGTCGGTGAAGAACTTGGCCACGCGCTGCAGTTCTTCTTCGGTCAGGGTGGAGGGGCCGTCCTTGATCTGGGCCCATTCTTCTTCCACCTGGCGCGCAAATTCCTCGGGGCCGATGGCCTTGACCAGGATCTTGATGCGCGCCTTGTACATGTTGTCGCGGCGACCGTACTGGTTGTAGACGCGCAGGATGGCTTCCAGGTAGGACATGGCGTGCTTCCAGGGCAGGAAGTCACGGATGACGCTGCCCAGGATGGGGGTGCGGCCCATGCCGCCGCCGACCAGCACACGGAAGCCGACTTCGCCGGCTTCGTTCTTGATGACGTGCAGGCCGATGTCATGCACGGCGGTGGCGGCACGGTCTTCGGCGGCACCGCTGATGGCGATCTTGAACTTGCGCGGCAGGTAGGCGAACTCGGGGTGGAAGGTGCTCCACTCGCGGATCAGTTCGGCGTAGGGGCGCGGGTCGACGATCTCGTCGGCGGCCACGCCGGCCAGCTCGTCCGAGGTGGTGTTGCGGATGCAGTTGCCGGAGGTCTGGATGGCGTGCATTTCCACGCTGGCCAATTGTTCCAGGATCTCAGGGGATTCTTCCAGCTTGATCCAGTTGAACTGGATGTTCTGGCGGGTGGTGAAGTGGCCGTAGCCGCGGTCGTACTTGACGGCGATCTCGGCGAACTTGCGCAGTTGATTGGAGGCCAGCATGCCATAGGGAATGGCGATGCGCAGCATGTAGGCATGGCGTTGCAGGTACAGGCCATTCTGCAGGCGCAGGATGCGGAATTCGTCTTCGGCCAGCTCATCCGACAGGCGCCGGCGCACCTGGTCCCGGTATTGTGCGACTCGCTCTTTGACGATCAGGTGATCGTATTGGTCATAGCGGTACATCTTGTCTTCCCTGTTAACGTCTTATGGGCGCCCGGATCAGGGTGCGCCCGATTGAAAATAAGCCTACCAAATCAGCTTGACTGCAACGCTCGTCAGCGTAATGGCCAGCAGGCCGCGCAAGAATTTCTCCGGCACCGCTCGCGCTGCGAGTGAGCCGATGGTGATGCCCGGCACCGACCCCAGCAGCAGGGTGACCAGCAATTCCCAGTTGATCGAACCCAGCCACCAGTGACCCAGGGCCGCAATGGCGGTCAGCGGGACGGCGTAGGCGATGTCGGTGCCAGCGATCTCGGCCGGAGACAGGCGAGGATACAGCAAGACCAGCAAGGTCGCGCCCACCGCGCCTGCGCCGATGGAGGAAATGGTGACCAGCGTCCCCAGCAGGGCGCCCGCGGCAATGGTGGCGTTGGCCAGCGTCGCGCCTTGCAGCTGGCGCTGCGGATGGGCATTGAGCCAGGCCTGCATGCGCGAGCGGAACAGCAGGGCGATCACGGTCAGGAACACCGAGATGGCAATCGAATAGCGGATGGTCAGGGCGATGCCGTCGCTGACCGCGCCGAAGTGCTTGAGCAGCAGGGTCGTGATCAGGGCGGCAGGCAGGGCGCCGTAGGAGAGGCGGCGCACCACATCCCAGCGCACCGTGCCCTTGAAGCGATGGGCCAGGGTGCCGGCGGTCTTGGTGGCCGAGGCAAAGGCCAGGTCGGTACCAACGGCCACGGAGGGGTGGATGCCGAACAGCAAGGTCAACAGTGGTGTCATGAGCGAGCCGCCACCGACCCCGGTCAGTCCGACCAGCAGTCCTACAGCAAATCCGCTTACTACATAAGAAACAGTCATAACACCTCGCCCATTAGTCTGCGAATCGTAATAAACTTATGCTTCAAACCAAACTACATAGTATTTATTTGCTTATATACGCCTTTGGCATATGGAAATGCGGCCAATGAAGCAAATAAGAAGCAGGCAAGGCTGGCGCGGTGCGCTGCCCTGCTGACTAGGTAGAAGCGAAGGAATTCCCATATGAATCTTCATCAATTCCGTTTCGTGCGCGAAGCGGTACGGCAGAACTTCAACCTCACCGAGGCCGCCAAGGCCCTCTATACCTCGCAGCCAGGCGTGTCCAAGGCCATCATCGAGCTGGAGGAAGAGCTGGGCGTGGACATCTTCACCCGTCACGGCAAGCGCATCCGCGGCCTGACCGAGCCGGGGCGGGCGGTGCTGCGCTCGGTCGAGCTGATCATGCAGGAGGTGGATGGCCTCAAACGCATCGGCAAGGAATTCGCCGCCCACGACAGCGGCAGTTTCACCATCGCGACCACCCACACCCAGGCGCGCTATGCGCTGCCCAAGGTAGTACAGGCCTTCACCCAGAAATACCCCAAGGTGCATCTATCCTTGCTGCAAGGCAATCCCAAGCAGATCACCGAGATGGTGCGCAACGACCAGGCCGACATCGCCATCGCCACCGAGGCGCTGGCTTCGGGCGAAGGGCTGGTCTCGCTACCCTGCTATCAATGGGAGCATGTGGTGGTGGTGCCGCCGGATCATCCCTTGCTGCAGTCCAAGAGCCTCACCCTGGAAGAGATCGCCACCAATCCGCTGATCACCTATGACTCCGCCTTCAGCGGCCGCAGCAAGATCGACCACGCCTTCTCCTTGCGCCAGCTCAAGCCGGATGTGGTGCTGGAAGCCATCGACGCCGACGTCATCAAGACCTATGTGGAGCTGGGCATGGGGGTGGGCATCATCGCCGGCATCGCCTTCGATGCCGAGCGTGATCGCGGGCTGCGGGCCATTCCGGCCGGCCATCTGTTCGGCACGAATGTGTCGCGCGTTGCCCTCAAGCAAGGGGCTTATCTGCGTGGATATGTCTATACCTTCATCGAATTGCTGGCGCCCACGCTCAACCGCAAGCTGATCGCCCAGGTGATGGAGGGCGAGAAGGACATGTACGAGCTCTGACAAGCGCATGGGCTGAGTAGAAGCAAAACGGCCGGATCGTGGAAGATCCGGCCGTTTTGCTTTCTTGCCAATACCGCTTGCAGCTTAGGCCACTGCCGTACGCTCCATGTCGCGACAGCCATCGAGCAGGAAGGACAAGCCCACCACCAGCACCAGCTCACCCTCGGCCGAACGGGCCGTACCGGTGATGCCGGCGGTATGGATGGCGGTCAGCGGTTTGATCACCAGATCGGCCGTGCCTTCCACCGATTCCACGCCCAGAATGTAGGGGTGGGGGACCGCCATGACGATGCCTACGCGCTCATTGCCCGGCTCGTAACCCAGCACGCCGGCCAGCGAATTGACCGGCAGCGGGCGGCCCTGGTCGCGCAGCACCGGCGCACCACCCACTTCGTCGAAGTTTTCCGGCAGCTCGACCACGCGTTCGACCACCGCCATCGGCAGGGCCAGCGGCGCGCCGGCGCAACGCACCAGCATGGTCGGGATGATCGACAGTTCAATGGGCAGGCGGATCGAGAACTTGGTGCCCTTGCCAATGGTGGATTCGATGCGGATGGTGCCGCGATGCTTTTCCACTGCGGTCTTGACCACGTCCATGCCCACGCCGCGTCCGGAAACGCTGGAGGCCACTTCCTTGGTCGAGAAGCCAGGCAGGAACACCAGCTGCAGTGCCTCGTCGGCGGTCAGCGCCTGGTGTTCGTTGATCAGACCCTTGGCCAGCGCCTTGCTGCGCAGCATGTCCGGGTCCATGCCCTTGCCGTCGTCGAAGACTTCGATCATGACACTGCTACCAGCCTGCCAGGCGTTGAGCGAGATGGTGGCCTTGGTCGGCTTGCCCGCGGCGACACGGTCCACTTCGATGCCGTGGTCCAGCGAGTTGCGCAGCATGTGCACCAGCGGGTCGTAGAGGCTGTCCACCACCACGCGGTCCACTTCGGTTTCGGCGCCGGTGATGACCAGATCGACGTCCTTGCCCAGGTCCTTGGCCAGTTCGCGCACCAGTCGGGGGAATTTCTGGAACAGGCGGCCGACCGGCTGCATGCGCGTGGACAGCGTGGCGCGTTGCAGCTCGCTGGAATAGCGCGAGGCGCGTCCCAGGGTCTCGGCCAGGGTCGACATCAGCGCCGCAGCGGTGCCTTCGAACTTGAACTGTTGCAGCTTTTCCAGCAGCACGGCGGCCTGGTTGGCGGCCTGCACCGATTCGCCGGCCACTTCCAGCAGGGCGTCGAGCTTGCCGGCATCGATACGGATGCTTTCTTCCTTGGCGCTGCCAGACGAATCGGTGGCGCGGCGGTTGTGCTGGGCCGGTGCTGCCGCCTTGGTATCGCCGTCGGCAGCCGGTGCAGCGGCCGCGACAGCCGCCGCAGGGGCAGATGCGGCAGCCACGGGCGCGGCTTCGGCCGCGGCGCTGGCAACCGGCGCTGCTGCGGCGGCGCCTGGCACCAGCGCCTGGTACAGCGCAGGCCAGTTCAGCTCGCCATTTTGCATCACGTTGGCGCTGCCATCCACGGCAGCCGCCGCAGGCGCGGCGCTGGCAACAGGGGCAGTGCTGGCCGCGGGCGCGGGCGCGGCAGCAGGCGCAGCCGCTGCCTCGCTCTTGCCTTCGATGGCTTGCGTGAGGATGTCCTTGAGCTCGCCCGGCATCGACGCCAGGCTGTCGGGGGCCGCGCCATTGGACAATTCATTCAACTGGTCGGCCACGAAGCCGCTGGCTTGCAGCGCCGCTTCGATCGCCAGCGGAGTGACCGGTGCTTTGCCGGTGCGCAGGGCGTCGAACAGGTTTTCGGTCAGGTGGCAGGCCGACACCATGGCCGGCAGGTTCACGAACCCGGCGCCGCCCTTGATGGTGTGGAATGCGCGGAAGACCGCATTGAGGATTTCAAGATCATCAGGATGTCGTTCCAGCGTCAGCAGATGCTCTTCCACGTTGGTGGCGAGCTCCAACGCTTCAACGACAAAATCCTTGAGCATTTCGTCATCCAT
Organism: Herbaspirillum camelliae; assembly: GCF_001929405.1. Lineage (NCBI taxonomy): Bacteria > Pseudomonadati > Pseudomonadota > Betaproteobacteria > Burkholderiales > Oxalobacteraceae > Herbaspirillum > Herbaspirillum camelliae. The sequence continues at coordinate 5,079,625 of NZ_KV880769.1, read as the reverse complement.
TAGAACCCCAGGCTATCGAGTAAGTCATCCACATCGGTCTGGCCCATGGCGGTGCCAGGCGCGGCAGGACCATTGAGCAGGGTGACCGGCTTTTCGGCTTCGATCTGCGCGCGCACCTCGGGCGGTGCATTGTCGCGCAGCAACTGCGCCAGTTCGCGCTCGGCGGTGGTGGTGATGCCCACGATCTTCTTGATCAGCTGGCCAGTGATGTCCTGGAAATCCTGAGCCATCATGATTTCCAGCATGCGGGCTTTTTCGGCTTCGGTCGATTCGACCACGGCGGCCGAAAACTTCTGCGAATCGCCGGCCAGTTGCTTGAATTCGTCGATGCTCATCTGGCCCGCATACAGGCGGCTCCAGCGGTCATTGATGTCCTTGGCCTGTTCCTGCAGGCGGTCCTGGGCGGGCATGCCCGAGTCCAGGGCGTTGAGCACCTTGTTGGCGGCCTGCTCGGTGAGCGTGGCGATGTGCTCAAGACGGCTCTGGGCATCGCCGATCTGGGAGGCCACGTCATTGAGCGAGCGGTCATAGCCCAGCTCGCGCATGGAGTCGTGCAGCAGCCGGACGATGCCGCCCAGGCGCGCATACATGGGCTTGTCGCTCTGGTCTTCGGGCGCCGCCTCGGCCGCGCCCTCGGTTGCAGGGGCGCCAGCTTCTTCGCCGGTGGCGGTCATGGCCGGCAGTGTCTGCGCGGAAATTTCGTCAAACAGTGCTTCCAGATCAACGTCGTCGCTCATGATTACTGATTCTCCCAACAAATTTAGTGCGCTTTTATGTGCACATCTATGCAAAGTTGCCCGTTCAGGCGGATCAAAAACGAGTCGTTACGGAAGGCGCACAAGTGCGTTGCTTGCCATATCGGCAGGCAGACGCAGACTCTGAAGGCCCGCAGAGCACGACAACGATTCAGGGATGACAGGTGAGGCCGATGGACAGGACAGTCCACGGGTCGACGATGCCATGGCGCCGAGTATAGGACTTCCCCTTCCCATCTCATCGGCTAAACAGCGAGTGAAATCCCCCATTTGTTCCATTTTTTCTTCACATTGCCAAAAACGGACTGGCTGCAATGCGAAGCATTATTCGAAATATTTCTATATGTCGTCTATATAAGACCGGATTCTAACGCTCTTTTTCTCTAAAGCAATACGCATGCCCGACTTGTGCTGATTTACATCATCGATTGCAGTCCTGCCTGTGGCGCCGATGCTGCATGTCAGTAACTGTGATTTTGCTGCTGGGACAAAGTCGGCGTAACGCATCTGTGTTCTGCGAGACGCAGCGTTTCGCTGTTGTTGATCTCCGACCTGGTTTTGCGGGCCCGGCGGCTGCAACCTCAGCCGCGCAAGTTCGAGCTGAAGATACGGGTGAAGCGCGGTAAGTACATAAAAAATACAGAAGTTAGTAACGCTTCGATTCCACTCTAGTAAATCAGGGAATTACGCGACCGAACTTGGTCTTGCTGCCGCTGGCACGCCAGCTCCAACTTTACTATCCCTGCGGCTTTCGATCCGGGATGTTCGCCGGTAGAAGCTTGCCCGTCCGTCGCATTGGGCGCGGCGGGTGGTGTTTCGTCAAATCAATTTCGGAGGACGTTCATGAAGAAAAGCTATCTATGCGTGGCAGGAGCGATGCTGCTTGCCTCAACTGCTGCATCGGCGCAGGCAGTGAAGGCGGAGAGAGGATTCTATGTTGGCCTGGAAGGCGGTGCGGCTAGGTACGATATCGATGTCGTACGCTCTAGGAATGTGACCGAAAAGAACGACGCCGGCATGTTGCGGCTAGGGGGCGGTTATCAGCTGAGTCCCAACTTTTCGCTGGAAGCAGCTTACTTTCGGATAGGTGATACCACCCTCGACTATGCCGACGCGCACACCCGCGAACATGCCAAGGCAAATGTTAGCGGCTTTGATCTCACAGCGGCTTACCGTTTTTCCGAGGGCTTGCCCGGTGTTTATGTGAAGGGGGGATTCATTCAGTCCACTGTGAAAGAAACCGCCAGGTCGGAGACTCGTGATCTGAACAATATTTCCATCGATACCGTCCAGGTCAGCGCCTCGGGTACCGGTTATCTGCTGGGCGTGGGCTACGAATACGATCTGGCCAGGAGCGTCAGCATCGGTGGTGGCTATACGCGATTGGAGAACCTGGGGGGCAGATCCAATATCGCCGTCAATCTGTGGAGTGCAACACTGAAGTATCGCTTCTGAGGCGCGGCTGCGTGCCGACGAGCACCATCTTACCCACGAGGAGAGATGGTGTCGTTCTCAGGAGCTGCTTTGAAGTACTTTGAAGTGCTTTGAAGTCCTTTAAAGTCGTTTGAAGACTTTTAAAGTATTTTTTGCAGCACTACTACACGCATCAGATCTCGAGGTTATCGATCAGGCGAGTCGCCCCCAGCTTGGCGGCCGACAGCACCACCAGCGGCGCGCCTTGTTCCATGTCGGCGGCCGAAGGCGGCTGCAGGTCGATGCGCTTGCGCACGGCCACGTAGTCCGGCTTCCAGCCACGTCCAGCCAAACGGTCCATGGCCAGTTGCTCGACCTGCGCGACCTTGTGCTGGCCGCCGCGTACTTCATTGGCGACATCATTGAGCACCTGGTAGAGCAGCGGCGCTTCGGCGCGTTCTTCAGCGGACAGGTAGCCATTGCGCGAGGACAGCGCCAGGCCGTCTTCGGCGCGATAGGTCTCGGCGCCGACGATTTCGGTCGGCAAGGCGAACTGGCGCGCCATGTTACGCACGATCATCAACTGCTGGTAATCCTTCTTGCCGAACACCGCCACGCGCGGCTGCACGCAAGAGAACAGCTTCATCACCACGGTGGAGACGCCGGTGAAGAAACCGGGACGGAATTCACCTTCGAGGATGTTGCCCAGGTCATTGGGCGGCTGCACGCGGTATTCCTGCGGTTCCGGGTACATGTCCTTTTCGGTCGGGGCGAAGAGCACGTAGACGCCTTCCTTCTCCAGCTTCTCGACGTCGGCCTGGAAGGTGCGCGGATATTTGTCGAAGTCCTCGTTGGGGCCGAATTGCAGGCGGTTCACGAAGATCGATGCCACCACCGGATCGCCGTGGGTGCGCGCCAGGCGCATCAGCGAGAGGTGGCCTTCGTGCAGGTTGCCCATGGTCGCCACGAAGGCGGTGCGCAACTGGCCGCGCAGATGGTCGCGAAGTTCTTCGATCGAGGAAATGATTTTCATGCGGATTCTCTGGTTGCGGGCTGGCCGGCGTTGTTCTCATGCATGCGCGGCGCGGCCCCGGTTGTCGCTAGGCTGCGCCGGTTCAGCTGGGCGAGTACGACAGTCTGACATAGATGGGGGCGAAGGCTTCGGCCTGGGTGATCTCGATGAGCGTTTCCTTGGCCAGTTCAAGCAGGGCGATGAAGTTGACCACCACCACCGGCACTCCCCGCGAGGGATCGAAGAGGTCGGAGAACTCCACGAAACGCGCCGACTGCAGCCGTCGCAGGATGCCCGTCATGTGCTCGCGCACCGAGAGCTCTTCGCGGCTGATATGGTGGTGCTGGGTCAGCTTGGCGCGCCGGAGGATGTCGGCCCAGACCGCTTTGAGGTCATCCATGTTGACCTCGGGCCAGCGGGTGACCACGGTCTGCTCGATATGGACCTGGGTGCGCACGTAGTCGCGCCCGACCTGCGGCAACTGGTCCAGTTCCTGGGCGGCCAGCTTGATCTGTTCGTACTCCAGCAGCCGGCGCACCAGCTCGGCGCGCGGGTCTTCGGGTTCTTCGCCGCTTTCCGCCTTCTTGGCCGGCAGCAGCATGCGCGACTTGATCTCGATGAGCATGGCCGCCATCAGCAGGTATTCGGCGGCCAGTTCCAGGTTCTGCTTGCGGATCTGCTCGACGTATTCCAGGTACTGGGCGGTGACCTGCGCCAGCGGGATGTCGAGGATGTTGAAGTTCTGCTTGCGGATCAGGTAGAGCAGCAGGTCCAGCGGCCCCTGGAAGGCTTCCAGGAAGACTTCCAGCGCATCCGGCGGGATGTAGAGGTCATTGGGCAGCTGGAACAGCGGCTCCCCGTACAGGCGCGCCAATGCCACGCCGTCGATCACGTCGGGCGTGCTGTCCTGTTGTCCGGCGGGGGTGATGTCGATGGCGTCGGCGCTGGGTTCCGCGCCGGGCTGGCCGGCCAGATCGGCGCCACCTGCTTGGGCCGTCATGCGGAACGCTTAGTGGCTCTGGTAGACGTAGGGCTGTTGCGCCACGCGCGAGGCCTTGTCACGGGCGGTCTTGTCCAGGTCCAGCGGTTCCTTGTCCCACAGCAGGGCGCGACCGGCGCGCTGAGATTCTTCCAGCTTCGGGTTCTTCGTCTTCAGTTCATCGATGAACTGGGTGATTTCAGATACGTAGGTGGTTTTTTTTCCGAAGAGCATGATAATTTCAGGCCAAATGTTACACAGAGGGCGTATTTTACCTTGTCTTCATCAGGGATAATCAATTACCTACAGGCTCCATGACTGATCCTTTCTTCACCCGACTGCACCGCCACGCCGGCAAATTCGGCGCTTTTCTTATTGCTCTGGCAATGTTTGGCTGCGACCGCAATGGCAATCCCATCGAGGAGTTCGGTTTGGACAAGTTGCAAAAAGGCGTTTCCAGCGAAGCCGACGTGCGTAACGTGATGGGCCAGCCCGACACCGTCTGGGACGACGGCCAGGGCGCGCGCACGCTGGAATACCCCAAGGGCCCGCAGGGCATCCGCACCTGGATGTTCAGCATCGGCGCTTCCGGCACCCTGATCGACTACCAGCAGGTGCTGACCCAGGAACATTTCGACACCATCCGCCCCGGCATGACCGCCGAGCAAATTCGCCGCCAGTTCGGCCGTCCGCGCAGTGTGGTGCAGTTTGGCCGCAAGAACGAGGAAGTGTGGGACTGGAAATACCATTACGTGCACGAGGACCGGCTCTTCAACGTGCATTTCGACATGAATACCAAGCAGGTGGTGCGGACCTCTATTTCTGAGATTTCTGGACACTAGACGCTATGTAAGTGCCTGGGTTTTCCTCGTAGTTATTTGGAAATTGGCCAATGCTTTGGCTCTTCAGGCCACCTCGGGCTTAATGAAGCCTAAGGTTCGCGCTGACCACCAAGGAGCGGATATGTCATCACCACATCGTGCAGTTTTATCTCATCTCAGCTGGTCGGTTTTGCTCAGTTTCCTGATCAGCGGCTGTGCAGTGCCGGATTTCAATTTCCGCGATTCCGCCGCAGGGTTTTCGGGGATTGCGCAAAGCAGCGCGCGGGATCGCTGCGACAACAAGATCGGCTATTCCGACTATCGTGACTGTACCAATACAGTGAATAGCCAATATGACGCCTGGCGTTCGCAGCAGAAGAAGTCAGGTGAGCTGGACATGTTCAAGAAGCCCGCGGCAAGCCCATGAGGCAGGGCCGCGCCTGGTCTGATGATCAGCGTATCCCCGCCCGCATGAACGACTGCACAAACTGCCGCTGGAACAGCAGGAACGCCAGCAGCAAAGGCGCCGAAGTCATCAGCGTAGCCGCCGTGATGATGGACCAGTCCACCCCCTGATCGGTGGAGGAAAACACCTGCAGCCCCACCGTCAGCGGACGCGATTCCACCGAATTGGTCACGATCAGCGGCCATAGGAAGTTGTTCCAGTGCGTGCTTACCGAGACCAGCCCGAAGGCGATATAGATCGGCCTGGCCAGCGGCACGTAGACCTGCATCAGGATCTGCCAGGCCGAGGCCCCTTCCACGGTTGCGGCTTCGTCCAGCTCGCGTGGTACCGTCTTGAAGGTCTGGCGCAGCAGGAAGATGCCGAAGGCCGAGGCGAAGTAGGGCAGGCCAATCGAGAGGATGGTATCGCGCAGGCCCAGCAGGTTCATGGTCTGGTAGTTCTCCACGATCAGGATGTCGGGCATCACCATCAATTGCAGCAGCACCAGCATGAACATCACATTGCTGCCCCGGAAGGTGAAGCGGGCAAAGGCATAGGCGGCCAGCGTGGCCAGCACCAGTTGCGCGGCCAGGATCATCGTTACCAGTAAAAACGTATTGAGGAAATAGCGCGGAAACGGTGCGGCCTGCCAGGCGTTGACGAAGTTCTGCAGCGTCGGCGGGGCGTCCAGCGTGAAGCGGGTGGCGAAGGCGGCCGGATGGAATGCGGTCCACAGGGCGTACAGCAGCGGCAGCAGCCACAGCAGCGCCAGCACCCAGGCAGAGACGGTCTCCAGCATGCGATGGCGTTCGGCGAAAGGCGAGGTGGGCGCGATCATTGGTAGTGGGTCCTACGATCAAGTACACGAAACTTCACCAGCGCAATCAATCCCAGCAGGGCCAGCAGCACTACCGTCAGGGCTGCCGCATAGGAAGAATCCCAGAACGCGAAGCCCACTTCATAGATGTAATAGAGCAGCAGGGAACTGGCATTGTCCGGCCCACCCTTGGTCATCACCACGATGTGATCGACCAGGCGGAAGGCGTTGATCAGGGCATTGATGAGCACGAACAGCGTGGTGGGCATGAGCAAGGGAAACTGCACGCGCCAGAAATATTGCCAGCGCGACGCACCCTCCAGCGCGGCAGCTTCGGCCAGCACGGGCGAGATTTGCTGCAGCGCGGCCAGGTAGAAGATCATGAAGAAACCCGCCTCCTTCCACACCGCCACCACCATCAGCGCACCCAGTACGGTCTGCGGATTGCCCAGCCAGTTGTGCGAGGGCAGGCCAAGCGCGCCGGTGATCTGCTCCAGCAGGCCATATTGCGGCGTATAGAAGAACAGCCAGATATTGGCCACTGCGATCATCGGCAGCACGGTCGGGGTGAAATAAGCCAGGCGCAGCACGCCGCGCCCGGCCAGTTTCTCATTGACCCACAGCGCCATCAGGATGGCCAGCGCAATGGCCAGCGGGATGGTGCCGAGGGCAAACCAGAGGTTGTTGCACAGGGCCTGCCAGAAGACCGGATCGTCCACCATGAGGCGGTAGTTTTCCAGACCGACGAAGACCGCAGGACGGGCTCCCTTGGGCGTGGAAAAGAAGCTGTGCCAGAGCGTCGCCAGCGCCGGGTAGTGCGTGAAGGCGATCAGCAGCACCATGGCCGGCGACAGCAGCAGCCACGGCAGCACGGAGGAGGGCAGGCGTTTCATCGGCAGGCCTTGTGCAACGTGCAGGGCTTAGCGACCGTAGGCGCGCAGGATGCGCTCGGCTTCGCGCTGGGCGTCCTTCAGGGCGGCTTCCGGCGTCTTGGTGCCGGAGAGGGCGGCCTGCAGGTTATCGTTCAGGGCCTTGGTCACGCGCTGGTTCTCGTGGGTCGAGAGTTCGGCCACGCCGTATTTCATCTGCTCGCGCGCCACGTCGGCAGCCGGCACCTCTTGCAGGTATTTCTTCATTTCCGGGGTATCCCAGGCATCCTGGCGCGGGGCCACATAGCCGGTGGCAATGGACCACTGCGCCGCGCGCGCAGGTTCGGTGGCGAAGCGGATGAACTTCATGGCGGCCTGCTGCTCGGCCGGCGAGGTCTTGTTGAAGACGTAGAAGTTGCCGCCACCGGTGGGGCTGCCCGGATGCTTGATGCCCGGCAGCATGGCTACGCCGAAGGGGAAGCTGGCGTTGGTACGGATGTTGGTCAGGTTGCCGGTGGTGGTCCAGACCATGGCGGCCTTCTGCTCCAGGAAGTCCTTGGGGGTGGTGCCCCATTCGATGGAGCCGGCCGGCATGACCTTGTCCTTGGTGGTCAGGTCGACCCAGTGTTGCAGGGCCTGCACCGCGCCGGGCTTGTCGAAGTAGGTCTTGGTGCCGGCGCTGTTCATGAGGATCGTGTCATTGGAAGCGGTCATGGCCTGGAACATCCAGTAGCCGAAGCCGGTGGAAGGAATCTTCACCCCCCACTGGCTGACGTTGCCGGCGGCGTCGCGCTTGGTCAGCTTCTTGGCGGCTTCCACCATCTCGTTCCAGTTGGCGGGGGCCTTGTCGGGGTTCAGGCCGGCTTCCTTGAACAGGGCCTTGTTGTAGTACATCACGATGGTTGAACGCTGGAAGGGAATGCCCCAGGTCTTGCCTTCGGTCTGGCTGTTTTCCATGAAGCCCTTGTAGAAGCCGGCGATCCACTTCTTGTCCTCAGCGCTGCTGGCCAGGCTGTCGATAGGGACGATGGCGTTCTCGTCGATCAGGGTGAAGAGATCGGTGGAAAGCAGCACGGCCAGGGTCGGCGGGGTGCCGCCCTTGAAGGCGGTCAGCGCCTTGACGATGCTTTCCTGGTAGGTGCCGGCATAGATGGCCTTGACCTTGATGTCGGGATTGGCCTTTTCGAAGTCGGCCACCATGCTGTCGATGGTCTTGGTGACCGCGCCGCCCACGGCGACCGGATAATAGAAGCTGATCTCGACCGGATTGGCGGCCAGTACCGGCGTACCGAAGGCGGCTGTAGTTGCTGCTGCGGCCAGTGCGGCCAGGGACTTGAGGAAGGTTCTACGCATGATGCATCTCCATGAGGTGGAAGGTTGGCTTGCTGCGGAAATCGTGGTGCGGTGATGTGGATCAGGGCCGGCGCAGGCCGCTGGCGGGGTCGAAGAAGTATTGGTCGCGGGTGTCCCAGGCCAGGCGCACCCGGTCGCCGGCCGCCAGCCTGTGCTGGCCGGGCGCGCGCACCAGCAGCGAGGCTGCGCCGATGCGGGCGCCGATGATGGTGTCGGCGCCAAAGTACTCGACCGTCTCGACCACGGCGGGGACCGACGAATCGCTGGCCTCTGCCAGCCGGACGTGTTCCGGTCGCAGGCCCAGTTGCAATGGCGCCTGGCCGAGGTCGCGCAGTACCACGTCGCTGCCGCTGATGGCCAATCCTTCGGCGTGGGACTCCAGCGGCAGCAGGTTCATCGGCGGCGTGCCGATGAAGCGGGCGGCGAAGGCGGTCGCTGGCTGGGCATACAGATCCGCAGGGGCGGCATCCTGTTCGATGCGGCCCTCGCGCAGCAGAATCACCTGGTCGGCCATGCTCATGGCTTCGGTCTGGTCGTGGGTGACGTAGACCATGGTCATGTTCAATTGCTGCTGCAGGGCGCGGATTTCGCGGCGCATTTCCTGGCGCAACTGGGCGTCGAGGTTGGACAACGGTTCATCCATCAGGCACACCGGCGCATCGGCGATGATGGCGCGGCCCAGCGCCACGCGCTGCTGCTGGCCGCCGGAGAGCTGCGCGGGGCGGCGCTCCAGCAGATGCGTCAGGCCGAGAATGTCGGCCACACGCTTCAAGCGCGCTTCGTAACCCGCACGCGGCTCCTTGCGTACGCGCACGCCGAAGAGGATGTTGTCGCGCACGTTCAGGTGCGGGAACAGCGCGTACGACTGGAACACCATGGAGATCTTGCGCTGCGCCGGCGGCAGCAGCGTCACGTCGCGTCCGCCGATGTGGATGCTGCCCGAACTGGGTCTGTCCAGCCCGGCGATGAGGCGCAGGGTGGTCGACTTGCCGCAGCCGGAAGGGCCCAGCAAGACGGTGAATTGCCCTGCCTTCACCTCGAAATCGATGTTCCTGACGGCCTGGGCTTCACCCCAGTGCTTGCAGACGCCCTGCAAGGAGATGGCTGCCATGCTGGTTTCTCCGTGATGATGCGATCACGCCGCCGCGCCGCTGCGGATCTGCTCCACCAGCAGGCGCGCGCTCGGTTCGTCGATGATCAGTTCGTTGATGAAGCCGCCGCGCAGTGCGGCTTTCAGGCCCGGCAGCTTGCCGGCGCCGGAGACCACGCACAGCGAATGCGTGGCGCGGGTGAAGCAATCCATGTCGGGGCCGCTGTTGCGGGCGTTGAAGGCGACATCGCGCCAACTGCCGTCGGCGCGGAAGAAGACGGTGGCGATGTCGCCCACTAGCCCTTCGTCGCGCAGGATTTGGCGTTCTTCTTCACCCAGGTAGCCAGCGGTATGGATATAGCTGCCGGTAGCCTCGGCCCCGATGGAGAACAGCAGGATGGAGGCGCGTTCCTGCAGGTCGCGGATGGCCTTGATGCTCTTTTCGCGCCACAGCGCCGTGCGCGTTTCGGGATAGTCGAAGAAGGCCGGCACCGGCAGGTGATGGGCGCGCGCGCCATAGTTCTGGGCGAAACGCGAGACGATGGATTCGCTGAAGCTGTTGATGAAGCTGGCGCCGCTGCCGGACCCATTGAGCGCCACCACATCGACGTCATGCACATGGCGCGGCAGCAGCTGGTCGGCGATCTGCGCCACCGTGGTGCCCCAGGCCAGGCCGATGATGGTGCCGGGCGTGACCAGCGAATTGACGTAGGCGGCAGCGTGGCAGGTGACACGTTGCAGGGTTTCCTTGTCGGTGGCGGCAGCGGCCACTGGCACCACCTGGATCGAACGCAGGCGGTAGTGATTGGCAATGGCGGCTTCCAGGCTGCCGGAGACCTGCTGAGGATCGTGTACGCGGATTTCCACCAGCCCGCGTTCCAGCGCAAAGGACAGCAGCCGCGAGACGGTCGCGCGCGAGGTGCCGATTTCATCGGCGATGGCGGCGGTGGTCATGTTCTGGAAGTAGTAGAGCCGCGCCACGCGCACCGCCAGGTAGGCGGTTTCCTGTCTATCCCCTTGGGCCATTGTTCTTGTGCTTACCTGTGAATGTGAATCAACGGCGCATGCCACTGGACTGCCCCCCGGCAGGCCAGGCGGGCAAGGCCTCCTGACAACGTTTTCACGATGGTAGCGAGCGATTGTTACGGCTTCATGAACGAATGTTCTCAGCGGGTGATCAGGGGGCGGTGCAAAAGAAAAGCGACGCACCAGGCGTCGCTTTTCAGGCAGAGGGCAGGGGAAAGGGGATCAGTGCCGCATGACCCGTCGCATCACGATGGGCGGCGCTTCCTGCGGATTGGCGCGGGTGTATTCCAGTTCCGGCGCGATCTCGAAGCCGAAGGCGGCATACAGGTCCACCAACTGCACTTGATCGGTGCGTACTGCCAGCCGCAATTCGCGCACATCGGCCGACTGGGCGCGGTGGATCAGGGCTTCCATCAGGTGCTGGGACAGGCGTTCACCCCGGAACGCCGGGGCGATACCCATGCGGCGGATTTCCCAGACATCGCTTTCGGTGTCCAAAGGCAGCCAGCGCACCGAACCGGCAGGCGTCTCGCCGCTGAGCAGGATGAAGGCGCCGCCATGCTGCAGGTCTTCCTGCACATGGTCGGTCGCCTCGCGGTGGCCCGAGGAACTGGGCGCAACCTTGTTGGCCCAGCTGTGACGGGTCAGTTCGGCGATCAGACTGGCGTCTTCCGAGGTGGCTTCACGTATCACCAGGTTCATGACGATCTTTTCTCCTGCACAGGCAAACGGCGGCGAATACTTTAGCGCACGCGCATGCCCGGCTCGGCGCCCGGCCAGGGGTTGAGCACGTAGATGCCCGGATTGGCCTTCTCATCCTTGGCGGAGGCGGCCAGCACCATGCCCTCGGAGACACCGAACTTCATCTTGCGCGGCGCCAGGTTGGCCACCATCACGGTCAGCTTGCCGACCAGTTCTTCCGGCTTGTAGGCCGAGGCGATGCCCGAGAAGACATTGCGGGTACGGCCTTCGCCGGCATCCAGGGTCAGGCGCAGCAGCTTGGTGGAGCCTTCCACGGCTTCGCAATTGACGATCTTGGCGATGCGCAGGTCGACCTTGGCGAAGTCATCGATGGAGATTTCCGGTGCCAGTTCTTCGATGGCGCTTTCTGCCGCTGCAGGTGCGGCAGCAGGCGCTTCCGGCGCTTCAAACAGGGCATCCAGCATCTTGGGATCGACCCGCTGCATCAGGTGCGAATAGGCATTGATGACGTGGCCATCGGCCAGCGGCACGGCGACGTCGCTCCACTGGAAGGGCTGGACCTGCAGGAAGGCTTCCACCTGGGCGGCCAGTTGCGGCAGCACCGGCTTGAGGTAGACGGTCAGGATGCGGAAGGCTTCCAGCAGGCGGCTGCAGACTTCGTGCAGTTGGGCGTCCTTGCTGCTGTCCTTGGCCAGTTCCCAGGGCTTGTTGGCGTCCACGTAGGCGTTGATGGCGTCGGCTTGCTCCATCACCAGGCGCAGGGCCTTGCCGTATTCGCGCTGCTCGTAGAGGCTGCGGATCTCGTCGGCCACGCCGCGCAGCTTGGCCAGGAAGGCATCGTCAGCGGTGGCCCACTGGGTGGACACGCGGCCCTCGAAGCGCTTGGCGATGAAACCGGCAGCGCGGCTGGCGATGTTGACGTACTTGCCGATCAGGTCGGCATTGACGCGGGCGACGAAGTCGTCCGGGTTGAAGTCCACGTCTTCGACCTTGGCGTTCAACTTGGCGGCGATGTAGTAGCGCAGCCATTCCGGGTTCATGCCGATGTCCAGGTAGCGCAGCGGCGAGATGCCGGTGCCGCGCGACTTGGACATCTTCTCGCCGCTGACCGTGATGAAGCCGTGGGCGAAGACGTTGTTGGGCGTCTTGCGGCCGGCGAACTTGAGCATGGCGGGCCAGAACAAGGTATGGAAATAGGTGATGTCCTTGCCGATGAAGTGGTACTGCTCGGTCTTGTCATCGGCCATGAAGGCGTCGAAGTCGCGGCCGGTCTTGGCGAAGTAGTTCTTCAGCGAGGCCAGGTAGCCGATGGGCGCATCCAGCCAGACGTAGAAGTACTTGCCCGGTGCGTCCGGAATCTCGATGCCGAAGTAGGGCGCATCGCGGCTGATGTCCCAGTCGCCCAGGCCGCCTTCGCCGTCCAGCCACTCCTTGGCCTTGTTGGCCACTTCCGGTTGCAGGCGGTTGCTGTCCAGCGCCCATTCGCGCAGGAAGGCCACGCACTTCGGGTCCGACAGCTTGAAGAAGAAATGTTCAGACGACTTCATCACGGGCGTTGCGCCCGAGAGGGTCGAGTAAGGATTCTTCAGGTCGGTCGGCGAATAGACCGCGCTGCAGTTCTCGCAGGAGTCGCCGTACTGGTCCTTGGTACCGCACTTGGGGCATTCGCCCTTGATGTAGCGGTCCGGCAGGAACATGTTCTTCACCGGATCGTAGAACTGGTCGATGGTCTTGGTGGAGATCAGCTTGGCTTCGTCGCGCAGGGCGCGGTAGATCTCCTGCGACAGTTCGTGGTTTTCCGGGCTGTCGGTGGAGCTCCAGTTGTCGAAGGCGATGTGGAAGCCATCCAGGTACTGCTTGCGGCCGGCGGCGATGTTGGCCACGAACTGCTGCGGCGTGATGCCGGCCTTTTCGGCGGCGATCATGATGGGCGCGCCGTGGGCATCGTCTGCGCCCACGAAATGCACCTCATTGCCCTGCATTCGCTGGAACCGGACCCAGATATCGGCCTGGATGTATTCCATGATGTGGCCGATGTGGAAAGCGCCGTTGGCGTAGGGGAGTGCGGTCGTGACGAAGAGTTGGCGAGGTGCTGAAGTGCTCATTGGCGATACGGACGATGCAAGTAGGTTAAGGCGCATACGCGCCGAAATAGCAAGAAAGCTGCAAGAAAACTGCCATGAAAAAGGGGCATTCTATCAGCCAGCGGGCCTTGGGCGCAGTAGTTGCTCCATTGCAATGAAACTGGCCGGTGATGCGAGGGGGCTTTGATCCGCGCACAGGGCGGCCCGGGCGCGATTGGTTTAGACTTGCGGGTTCTGAGCAAGGAGAACCAATGAGCATTACCGTGGAAGAGATCAAGGCGGCCCTGTTGCAGGTGATCGACCCCAATACCGGCAAGGACATGATCCGTGGCAAGGAAGCCCGCAATATCCGCGTCGAGGGTTCGCGCGTGCTGCTGGACGTGGAACTGGGCTATCCGGCAGTCAGCCAGATCGCACCGATCCGCCAACTGGTCGAAGAGGCGCTGGGCAAGCTGCCGGGCGTGACCGCCGTGGAAGCCAACGTCTACTTCAAGATCGTGGCGCATGCGGTGCAGCGCGGCATCAAGCTCAAGAGCAACGTCAAGAACATCATCGCCGTGGCCTCGGGCAAGGGCGGCGTGGGCAAGTCCACCACCGCCGTGAACCTGGCGCTGGCGCTGTCGGCCGAGGGTGCGCGGGTGGGCATCCTGGATGCCGATATCTATGGTCCCTCGCAGCCCATGATGATGGGCATCTCCGGCCAGCCCGAGACCAAGGATGGCAAGACCATGGAACCGCTGGAAAACCACGGCCTGCAGGTCTCTTCCATCGGTTTCATGATCGATCCGGACGAACCCATGGTCTGGCGCGGCCCCATCGTCACGCAAGCCCTGCAGCAATTGCTGGACCAGACCAACTGGCGCGACCTGGATTACCTGATCGTCGACATGCCGCCGGGCACTGGCGACGTACAGTTGACCCTGTCGCAGAAGGTCCCGGTGACCGGTGCGGTCATCGTCACTACCCCGCAGGATATTGCCCTGCTGGATGCGCGCAAGGGTTTGCGCATGTTCGAGAAGGTCGGCATTCCCATCCTGGGCATCGTGGAAAACATGAGCATGCACGTCTGCTCCCACTGCGGCCATGCCGAACCCATCTTTGGCGTGGGCGGCGGCGAGAAGATGTGCGCCGACTTTGGCGTGGACTTCCTGGGCGCCTTGCCGCTGACCATGGAAATCCGCCAGCAGACCGATTCCGGCAAGCCCACCGTGGTGGCCGATCCTGATGGCAAGGTGGCCGAGATCTACAAGGCCATCGCCCGCAAGGTCGCCGTCAAGGTGGCCGAAAAGGCGCGTGACATGTCCAGCAAGTTCCCCAGCATCGTGGTGCAGAACGACTGATGTCACCCCGGGGCGGGCCGCCAGCATGGCGTGCCTGCCTGCAAAGGCGTTAAAATGACGCCTTTCCGAATTCTTTTGCTCCACCGATGGCCGGCCCTGGCAACCCAGGGCCGGCCTGGTGTTTACTCGCTATCATGACTGCCACTCAAGTTCGCACCCGTTTCGCTCCCAGTCCCACCGGCTACCTGCACCTGGGCGGCGCCCGCACGGCGCTGTTCTCCTGGGCCTACGCCCGCCGCTTCGGCGGCACCTTCGTGCTGCGCATCGAAGATACCGACGTCGAGCGTTCCACCCCGGAAGCGGTGCAGGCCATCATCGAGGGCATGCAGTGGTTGGGGTTGGAGCATGACGAAGGTCCGTTCTACCAGATGAAGCGCATGGATCGCTATCGCGAAGTGATCGCGCAGATGCTGGAGCAGGGCACGGCCTATTACTGCTACTGCACCCCGGAAGAAGTGGAAGCCATGCGCGAGCGCCAGCGCGCGGCCGGCGAGAAGCCGCGCTACGACGGCACCTGGCGTCCGGAACCGGGCAAGACCCTGCCGGCCATTCCGGAAGGTCGCAAGCCAGTGGTGCGTTTCAAGAATCCGCAGGATGGCGAGGTGAGCTGGAACGATGTGGTCAAAGGCCCCATCACGATTTCCAACCGCGAGCTGGACGACCTGGTGATTGCCCGTCCGGACGGCACCCCCACCTACAACTTCTGCGTGGTGGTGGATGACTGGGACATGAAGATCACCCACGTCATCCGTGGCGACGACCATGTGAACAATACCCCGCGCCAGATCAACATCCTCAAGGCCCTGGGCGGCACGCTGCCCGAGTATGGCCATGTGCCGATGATCCTGGGCGCTGATGGCGAGAAGCTGTCCAAGCGCCATGGCGCCGTGAGCGTGATGGATTACCCGGCCCAGGGCTACCTGCCCGAAGCCATGCTGAACTACCTGGCGCGCCTGGGCTGGAGCCATGGCGACGACGAGATCTTCTCGATGCAGCAGTTCTGCGAATGGTTCGACCTGGATCACCTGACCAAGGCCCCGGCGCAATTCAACCCGGAAAAGCTGAACTGGCTCAACAACCACTACATCAAGCTGGCCGACAACGTCCGCCTGGCTGATCTGGTCCGCCCGTTGCTGCAAGCACAGGGTGCGGTGTTCGAGGGCGCGCCTGATCTGGCGGCCGTGATTGCACTGCTGAAGGATCGCGCCAATACCGTCAACGAGATTGCGGCTGCGGCGCTGATGTTCTATCGCCAGCCGGCCCCGGATGCGGCTCTGGTGGCGCAGCACATTACAGAGGCGATCAAGCCGGCCCTGGCTGACTTTGCCCAGCGCGTGGCGACGGTGGAGTGGAGCAAGGAAGCGATTGCGCCGATGATCAAGGAAGTTCTGGCTACGCACGGCATCAAGATGCCGCAGCTGGCCATGCCCCTGCGCCTGATCGTGGCGGGCCAATTGCAGACGCCGGCGATTGACGCCGTGCTGCAATTGTTCGGTCGTGAGGCTGTACAGGTACGTTTGTCTGGCTATCTTTAAAAAATAGAAATTATTTTTGAAAAAGCTGTTGTCTTTTGAAAAGAGGTATTGCATAATCTCGCTTCTTCGCAACGGGGGTATAGCTCAGCTGGGAGAGCGCTTGCATGGCATGCAAGAGGTCAGCGGTTCGATCCCGCTTACCTCCACCAGCGACCCGCAGATGTTTGGCGGTGATATTTCAGGCGAAGCTTGAAGTGTAGAAACAAGAAGTAATGTGAAGTACCTGCTTGTCCCCTTCGTCTAGAGGCCTAGGACATCACCCTTTCACGGTGAGTACGGGGGTTCGAATCCCCCAGGGGACGCCAGATTTCGATATCTGCGCTGTCACCCAGCAGGCAGCGCAGGTATGTAGCGGTATAGTGTCCCCTTCGTCTAGAGGCCTAGGACATCACCCTTTCACGGTGAGTACGGGGGTTCGAATCCCCCAGGGGACGCCAGGTAGCAAAATAGTCCGACTAATGTTGGATTATAGAAGTCCAGCGATGTGCTTGAGCACATCGCGTGGGGATTCGAAGGGAATCGCTTGCAAGCGATTCCGCGGCCCGCAGAATGTGGGCGAATCCCCCAGGGGACGCCAGGTAGTAAGTAGTCTGATCTGACCGGTCAGGCTACCTTGAGGTTGGATAGTCCGGAGTTTGGGACTTTTCCTTTCGCAGGGGGTATAGCTCAGCTGGGAGAGCGCTTGCATGGCATGCAAGAGGTCAGCGGTTCGATCCCGCTTACCTCCACCAGCGACCCGCATGGATATGTGGGGTGAATTGGCGGAAGAGCTGATTCGAGGAATATTGTAGTTGTGACCGTTTTGTCCCCTTCGTCTAGAGGCCTAGGACATCACCCTTTCACGGTGAGTACGGGGGTTCGAATCCCCCAGGGGACGCCAAATAAAAAAGCCCGCGCAAGCGGGCTTTTTTGTTTGGTGGCCCCTAGCGATGTGCTTGAGCACATCGCGGGGGGGATTCGAAAGGTTTCGCTTGCAAGCGAAACCGGGCCCGCGGAACGTGGGCGAATCCCTCGCTCGCGCAGCGAGCGTTAGAGGGCTGTTGAGCGCGCACCTGACGCAATCCAAGCCAACCCAGCCAACCGAAAGCCCGCGCAAGCGGGCTTTTTTGTTTGGTGGCCCCTAGCGATGTGCTTGAGCACATCGCGGGGGATTCGTCCCGAGGAGCGGCCTTTCCGCATGGCAGCATGTCGCCGCTAGATGGCACGCTGATTCATGCGTCTGGATAGGTCCTCGGCGGTTTCCCTGCGTTCGCTGTACCGGTCGGTCAGATACGACGACACATCTCGGGTCAAAAGGGTGAACTTGAACAGTTCTTCCATCACGTCGACCACGCGTTCGTAGTACGGAGAAGCCTTCATGCGGCCGACGTCGTCAAACTCCTGGTACGCCTTGGCCACCGACGACTGGTTCGGAATGGTCAGCATCCGCATCCAGCGTCCGAGAACGCGCATCTGATTGACTGCATTGAAGGACTGGGAGCCGCCGGAAACCTCCATGACTGCCAGTGTCTTGCCTTGAGTCGGCCTGACCGCTCCCTGCGACAAGGGAATCCAGTCGATCTGCGCCTTCATGATCCCCGTCATGGCACCATGGCGCTCGGGCGAGCACCACACCATCCCCTCAGCCCAGTTGGCCAGCTCCCGTAGTTCAGTCACCTTCGGATGTGTTTCAGGCTCGCTGTCCGGAAGCGGCAGGCCGCAGGGATCAAAGATATTGACTTCGCCGCCCATGGCCTCCAGCAAGCGGGCCGCTTCCATGGTCAGCAATCGGCTGTAGGAACGTTCACGCAGAGATCCGTACAGAAGGAGAAAGCGCGGCCGATGGGTCGAGGCGCCGATCTTGGCGAAATCGCCGAGTCCCGGAACCTTGAACTGGGCAGGATCGATGTTGGGCAAATCATTTATTCGCTGCGACACGTTGCCCCTCCTCATTGATAACGACTTCGCCATCTTCCTTGGTAAACGCGCCTTGTTGCGGATTAGGGAGGATATCCAATACCAACTCGGAGGGACGGCAAAGTCTGGTCCCCTTGGTGGTCAGAACGAATGGACGGTTGATCAGGATGGGGTTGGCCAGCATGGCGTCCAGCAGCTGGTCGTCGCTCAGAGAGAGATTGCCCAGGCCCAGCTCGGCGTAGGGCGTACCTTTTTGCCGAATGGCTTCGCGTACCGTCAGACCAGCATCCTGGATCATTTTGGTCAGTTGCTCGCGGCTGGGCGGGTGCTGCAGATATTCGATGATGGTCGGCTCTTCACCGCTGTTGCGGATCATCGCCAGGGTGTTGCGGGAGGTTCCACATGCGGGATTGTGGTAGATCGTGGTCATCATGAGCGTCTATGTTGAAGTTGAGAGAGAGGGCATGACAGTCATGCTCACCCACCTAATCTGATTGCAAGAGCAGACAGCGTTATCAGCAGGACCGGCAGCGTCAGCATCGCGCCCACCCGGAAGTAATAGCCCCATGAGATGTGGATACTCTTCTTGTCCAGCACATGCAACCAGAGCAAGGTCGCCAGGCTACCGATGGGAGTGATCTTGGGGCCAAGGTCGCTGCCAATGACATTGGCGTAGACCATTGCTTCCTTCACCACGCCTTGGGCTGTGGTGGCATCGATCGATAGTGCGCCCACCAGAACCGTTGGCATGTTGTTCATGATCGACGACAGGAAGGCGGTCAAGAAGCCGGTGCCGAGGGCTGCGCCCCAGACGCCGTGCTCTGCAAAGCCGTTCAGCACGCTTGTCAGGTAGTCCGTCAGCCCGGCATTGCGCAGCCCGTACACCACCAGGTACATCCCCAGCGAGAAGAACACGACCTGCCAGGGCGCTCCCTTGATGACCTCGCGCGTGGAAATGACATGGCCTTTGCCTGCAACTGCCAGGAGGATCAGTGCACCGACCGCCGCCACGGCGCTGATGGGCACACCGAGGCGCTCCAGCCAGAAGAAGCCCACCAGCAGCAGTGCAAGCACCCACCAGCCGGCAACGAACGTTGCTCGATCATGGATGGCTGCAGTAGGGGGCTGCAGCTGTGTAAGGTCATAGTTTTCGGGGATATCGCGACGAAAGTAGAGGAAGAGCACGATGAGCGTCGCCACGACTGACACGATGTCGACGGGGATCATGACCGAGGCATATTCCGCAAAGCCGATCTTGAAGAAGTCTGCCGAGACAATATTCACCAGGTTGGATACCACCAGTGGCAGACTGGCTGTGTCGGCGATGAAGCCGGCTGCCATGACAAAGGCCAGCGTCGCCTGGGGCGAGAATCGCAGCGCCAGGAGCATCGCGATGACAATCGGCGTCAGGATCAGCGCGGCGCCATCGTTGGCGAACAGCGCGGATACTGCTGCACCCAACAAGATCAGCAGGACGAATAGCATGCGGCCGCGGCCAGCGCCCCAGCGGGCTACGTGCAAGGCGGCCCACTCGAAGAAGCCGGCCTTGTCGAGCAAGAGGCTGATGATAATGATGGCGATGAAGGTCCCGGTGGCGTTCCAGACGATGTGCCAGACCACCGGAATATCGGAAAGATGAATGACGCCGGCCGCTAGTGCGACGGCAGCGCCAGCGCACGCACTCCAGCCAATGCCTAGCCCCTTGGGCTGCCAGATGACAAAAATCAGTGTGAGCAGGAAGATGACAAAAGCAGCCAGCACTTTCTATCCTTGGACGAAAAAAAGGGGGGGCTCGGCCGGATTCAATAAACTCCAGCCGAAGGGCTTAAACCGAAGTGATGCCGATGGCGTCCATTTCGCGCTTGATCGCGGTCTTTTCGAGTGTGTGGAGCGGCAAGCTGGCAAAGAGATTCACCCGGGTCATGATTTGCCGGGCGACTTTCGAGAATACGGCGCGCTTCTGCTCCTCGGTGCCGATAGCCGCAGCAGGATCTTCAAATCCCCAGTGCGCTGAAATCGGCTGACCTGGCCAAACGGGGCAGACTTCACCAGCAGCGTTGTCGCAAACTGTGATGATGAAATCCATCTTGGGGGCATCCGGTGTGGCAAATTCATCCCAGCTCTTGCTGCGCAAATCATTCAGCGCATAGCCGGTGGCTTGGATCTGCTCTAGTGCCAGCGGGTTGACGGCCCCGGCGGGATGACTTCCGGCGCTGTAGGCATGGAAGCGGCCTTTGCCCATGGTGTTCAGTAGTGCTTCGGCCATGATGCTGCGCGCCGAGTTGCCTGTGCAGAGGAAGAGGACGTTGTAGAACTTTTGTTGGCTAGTGGACATGTGAACTCCTTGGCGTGAAGGCCTGATCGTTCCAGGCGATGGTTACTTGGTGGCAGTGGACGGCACGCAGCAGGTGCTGACGGGAGAGCAAGGGTTGCCGCCACAGCAGTTTTCCGTGAGGAAACTCAAAACATCATTCATCGCGCCATAGTTGGCAGCGTAGATGACGAAGCGCCCCTCCTGGCGGGAGCTCACCAAACCGGCGTGCGATAGCTCTTTCATGTGAAACGATACTGACGAAGGCGCAATGGCCAAGGTTTCTCCGATCTTGCTGGCGGCACAGCCTTCTGGACCGACCTGGACCAGATGCCGGAAGATGGCTAAGCGCGACTCCTGGGCTAATGCAGCCAGTGCAGTGATAACGGTCTTGGTCTCCATGGCTCTCTCTAAAAGTACAATAATTCAATTATTATTGAATTATTTAATTAAAACAAGGGCCGCGTCGGATGTTGTCACTACATGTGCTTGAGCACATCGCAGGGGGATTCGAAAGGTATCGCTTGCAAACGAAACCGGGCCCGCGGCACGTGGGCGAATCCCTCGTTGGTGCAGCGACCCGTTAGAGGACGGTGGAGCACACACTGCACGCAATCTAATCCAACCCAGCCAAGCGGGCATTTTTAGTTCGCCCGAAAGCAGCGATTGTCAGCCCTCCAACATTATCCCTGCCGATTTTGCGCTATCCTCCCGCCCAGATCCCAAAGGAGAGCAAATGAGCAGCGCAGCCCACCTCGACATCACCCCCCGTGGCCTGGCCACGATCACCCTGGACCGCCCCGAGATCCACAACGCCTTCGACGACCAACTGATCGCCCACCTGATCGACCTGCTCACCCAGGCGCGCGACGATACCCGTACTTGCCTCCTGCTGCTGGCCTCGACCGGCAAATCCTTCTCTGCCGGAGCCGACCTGGCCTGGATGCGCCGCATGGCCGATGCCTCGCGTGAAGACAACCTGCGCGACGCCCGCAAGCTGGCGCTGCTGATGGAAACGCTCAACAGCTTCCCGACCCCCACCCTGGCCAAGGTCCAGGGGGCAGTGATGGGCGGCGGCGTGGGCCTGGTGTCCTGCTGCGATATCGTGGTGGCGTCGGACGCGGCCTTCTTCGCGCTCTCCGAAGTCAAGTTGGGCCTGGCGCCCGCAGCCATCAGCCCGTATGTGATCGCCAAGATGGGTGTGTCGCAGGCGCGCCGCTACTTCGTCTCGGCAGAACGCTTCCCGGCCGCGCGCGCGGCTGCCATGGGTCTGGTGCATGAACTGGTGTCGCCCGACGAGCTCGATGCCAGGACGGCGCAACTGATCGATACCTTGCTGGCCAACGGACCGCAGGCCATGCGCGCGGCCAAGCAACTGGTGCAGGTGGCCAATCCCTTGCAGGTCACGCCTGAATTGTCCGAATACACGGCCGGCGTCATCGCCGACCTGCGCGCCTCTGCCGAAGGACGTGAAGGCCTGCGCGCCTTCCTGGACAAGGATGCGCCGGCCTGGACGCGCCAGCAGCCGACGTCGGGGGCGGCATGATGAAGCCCTTGCACGTCGCCATTGCCGGCGCCGGTCCGGCCGGGCTGGCCATGGCCCTCTATCTCAGGCGCGCCGGACATCGGGTCAGCTTGCTGGAGCGCTTCGTGCAGGCCGCACCGGTCGGTTCCGGGCTGATCCTGCAGCCAACCGGGCTGACCGTGCTGCAAGACCTGGGATTGTTCACCCGCATCGCCGCGCTGGGCCAACGCATCGACCGCCTCTACGGCGCTGACGCGCTCTCGGGCAAGACGGTGCTGGACGTGCGCTACGACGCCATTGCCGGTGGCCGCTACGGCATTGCCGTGCATCGGGCCGCCTTGTTCGGCGTGTTGCTGGAGGCTGTGCGGCAGGAGGGCATCGAGGTGGAGACCGGCCACGATATCAGCGACCTGGAGCATACCGGCGCACAGGCCTGCCTGACGGCCGCTGATGGCCGTCGCATCGGCGGTTTCGACCTGGTCATCGATGCCAGTGGCGCACGCTCGCCCCTGCGCCGCCATGCGTTGCGCAGCTGCGAACCGCGGCCCTTGCCCTATGGCGCTTTCTGGGTCTCGTTGCGGGCCCAGCCGGGCTTGTCCTTCGGCCACAATTCACTGGTGCAGCGCTATCGCCGCGCCAGCACCATGATCGGTGTGCTGCCCATCGGTCGGCCTACCCCGCAGGATGAGCCCATGGTGGCGTTCTTCTGGAGTACGCGGCCGGATCGGGTGGAGTCGCTCAAGCAGGCGGGGCTGTCGGCCTGGAAGGATGGGGTGCATGCACTCTGGCCGGAGTGCGCGCCTTATCTGGCGCAGATCGATGGCTTCGAGCAGATGACGCTGGCGCGGTATGGCCATCACACCTTGCCCCTGCCTTACGGTGAGCGGCTGGCCATCATCGGCGATGCGGCCCATTCCACCAGTCCGCAGTTGGGGCAGGGCGCCAACATGGCCTTGCTCGATGCACGGGCCTTGAGCCACGCCTTGCAGCAGTCAGAGACGCTGGAGCAGGCCCTGCCGCGCTATGCTGCCTCGCGGCGACGCCATGTGCGGACCTTCCAGGCCATGTCGGCCATGTTCACGCCGTTCTACCAGTCCGATTCGGTGTGGCTGCCCTGGGTGCGTGATCAGTTGGCGGCGCGCTTGTCAGTGGTGCCGCCGGCACCGCAACTGTTGGCCAGGATGGTGGCGGGCACCCTGGTCGATCCCTTCACCTCCATCGGTCTGCGCGAGCATGACTGGCATGCGGCGCCGCCCCAGCCGTCTGCCCTGGGCTGAGCAGTTCAGGGGCAGCGGGCCGCGTTGTTCATTTGCGTTCGTCGCGGCAGAACATGCGGCTGCGCAGTTGGCAGCGTTCGCGTTCCTCTGGCGTCATGGCTTCCCAGCGGGCGCGCATGAAGCGGCGCTTGTCGCGCCAGCCACCATGACGCCCGCGAAAGCCGCCGAACAGGATCCGGCATAGCACCAGCAAGCCCAGGGCGCGCCAGAAACCGATCTCGGCCACGCCGGGGAAGATGGGCGGCATCACCCAGTTCCACAGCAGCATCACCACCACGCCCAGCAGCGGCACGCACAACAGGCACAGCGCCAGCTTGAATCCCCAGCGGCCACGGTGACCACGGTGGCCGTGGCGGCGTCCGGGGTTGCGCTCAGGGCTGGGTGGGGAGCCGGGTTGAGGGTCGGGCTGGGGGATTGCGTTCTGATCCATTACATCTCCAATTCGTCATAAACCGCCTGCAGCCGCTCGCGCAGGTGCAGCACTGCATAGCGCTTGCGCGCCAGCAGGGTATTCAAGCTGGTGCCGCTGGCAGCCGCCATTTCCTTGAAACTGAGCCCGTCGAGTTCATGCGCGATGAAGACCTCGCGCTGCGCCTCGGGCAATTCTCCCAGCGCCTCTTGCAAGGCGTCGATCAGGGCGGCGCGGGCATAGGCCGCTTCGGGGCCGTCAGCGCTGGCGGGCAGCGCCAGGTCGAGCCGCCAGGCGTCGTCTGCGCCATCGACCTGTTCGATGTCGTGCGCCTCCGGCAAGGGCTCTTCCTTCTTCTTGCGGAAGCGGTCGATGATGCGGTTGCGCGCCACCCGGAACAGCCAGGCGCTGACCTGTTCGATCGGTTCGGGCAGGCGATAGGCCTGGACGAACTCGTAGAACACTTCCTGCAGGATGTCTTCGGCCTCGCCGGCGTCGGCCACCCGGCGCCGGATGAAGCCGCCCAGCCGGCTGCGCTCGCGCATGACGGTAGCGGTGATCTCGCGGTCCTGGTCGCTCATCGGGGAGGAAAGGGAAATGGGCTGCATGCCCTGAAGACGGGGCAGCGTCGCCGATATTGTGCCAGCGGCGAAAAACCGCGGCCGAACCGCAATTCTAGCGGTTCGGCCGCAGCTGGCAAGCACGGGCGGCGCGGATCAGGAATCAGTCGTGCTCGAATACGGCCACTGCCTGTTGCAGCGTCTGCATGCGCTGCTGCATGGCTGCCACGGCGGCGGCCGAATGTTCGACCATCTCGGCGTTCTGCTGGGTCATGCCATCGAGCATCAGCGCCGACTGGCTGACCTGGCTCACCCCCTGGCTCTGCTCGACCGCGCTGGTGGAGATGGCGCCGATGAGCGTACTCATGTCCTGGGCTTGCGCAACGATGCTCTCGATGGCCGCTGCAGCCTGTTCGGCGCGTTGCGCCCCGGCCTGGCTCTGGCCCACGCTGTGGGCGATCAGGGCCTTGATCTCGCGGGCCGCGCTGGCGCTGCGCTGGGCCAGGGTGCGCACTTCCGCCGCCACCACCGCGAAGCCGCGTCCGGCTTCGCCCGCCCGGGCCGCTTCCACGGCGGCGTTCAGGGCCAGGATGTTGGTCTGGAAGGCAATGCTGTCGATGAGGCCGTTGATTTCGCCAATGCGGCCGGAGGCGTCGGCGATCTGGTGCATGGTCTGCACGACCTGGGTGACGATGTCGCGCCCTTGCGCGGCGGCTTGGCTGGTCTGGCGCGCCTGGGCATGGGCGGCCTGGGCGCTGTCGGCGCTGTGGCGCACGGCGGTGGCCATCTGCTCGGCAGCGCTGGCGGTCTGCTGCAATTGGGCGTGGGTGTCGGCGGTGCGCTGGCGCAGATCGGCATTGTCGCTGGCGATCTGGCGGCTGGCCTGTTCCAGCCCCTGGACTTGCGCGGCGACATCGTCGATGAGCGCACGCAGGTTGAGGCCGGATTGATTGACGGCGCGCAGCAGCAGGCCGATTTCATCGATGCGGTCCAGGCCCTGGGTCTGGGCCGGCTGGCCGCAGGCGACGGCCTTGGCCTGTTGCAGGACCAATTCCAGCGGTGCAGCCAGGCGGCGTT
This sequence comes from Herbaspirillum camelliae, assembly GCF_001929405.1. Classification (NCBI taxonomy): domain Bacteria; kingdom Pseudomonadati; phylum Pseudomonadota; class Betaproteobacteria; order Burkholderiales; family Oxalobacteraceae; genus Herbaspirillum; species Herbaspirillum camelliae. The sequence goes on along the minus strand of NZ_KV880769.1, from coordinate 5,054,329 downwards.
CCAGCCAGAGGCAGGCCAGCGCCAGCGGCGGCAGCACACTGGCGGCCATCGGCGCTAGCGGCGCACCGGCGAGGATGCCGCCAGCCAGCGCGGTGAGGCCGCCTGCGGCCAGCGCCAGGCGTAGCCGCCAGCGCACCGGCAGCACCTGTTCCAGGCGCGTCCAGCCGAGCGGGCCGCTGCGCACCACCAGCCCGTGGCAGAAGCGCAATCCACGCGCCCGGCCCTCGCGAAAGCGCCGGTACAGTGCTGCGGCAGCGCGGATTTCATGTGGGGCAGGCTGGGTGCGCACCGACAGGAAGCCGGTGATGCCGCCGGCCCGCCGGATCGGGGTGACATTGGCGCGCACCCAGTAGTGGCGGCCATCGGCGCGGCGGTTCTTGACCACGGCAGTCCAGGCGTCGCCGCGCCGCAGCGTGGCCCACATGTCGGCAAAAGCTTCGCGCGGCATATCGGGATGGCGCACGATGTTGTGGGGTTGGCCGATCAGTTGCTCCCGCTGGAAACCGCTGACTTCGACGAAGCTGGAGTTGGCGTAGGTGAGCACGCTGCTGGTGTCGGTGCTGGACATGAGGGTGGCCTGCGCCGGGTAGGGGTAGCCGTGTTCGTCCTCGCCGCTCGCAAGCAGGGGTTGCGGCTGTGGCTGCGCCGGCGTGGGTTGTTGGACTGGGGCGGGCAGGACGGCAGCGTCGGTGGGCGCTAGCAGGTCCTGGGGCAAATCGTTGATCTTCATGGGTTCAAGGCGATGGCAAAGCGATGCCCTGTCCGCTTGCCGGATGGGCAAGAGGACGGCATGGGTTTCAATGGAATTGGTTGTCCGCTGCTGCGGACCGGCAAGGACTAGCCTGACTGGCCTGGCTGGATCAGCCGTCCAGGATGTGTACTACGATCATTCATTCCTCCAGCTACTGGTGTGCCGTCTCTTTTCGGACGAGGTTTTCTCGTTGCAATCGTTGTGCAACGAGAATTGCTAGCTTTATAACGCGAATGCGGGGAAGGCCAGCCGGAGATGCTTGCGATATGTCAATACGTGAGCAAAATTCATTTCGGCAATCTTGCCATGGGGGAATGTAGTGAGGTAGTACGGGAGTTCACTTCCTCTTGCTTCATCACGGAAAATGCGAATGAAGGCGGGAAGGACGGCGGCGCTGACTGCTCATCATGCTGAGCGGCCAAAAAAATGCCGCCCGGGACGTGACCGGACGGCATGCTGCCTCACTGGGCAGATACGGGTGAGCGCGCGTGGGGCTTATAGCTCGATGCGGGTCCCCAGCACCTGCAGGAACTGCGCCAGCCAGGCCGGATGCGCTGGCCATGCGGGGGCGGTGACCAGCTTGCCGTCGGTGATGGCGGCATCCACCGCGATGTCGGCGAACTGGCCGCCGGCCAGCTTCACTTCCGGCGCGCAGGCCGGATAGGCCGATACCTTCTTGCCTTCCAGCACGCCGGCCGCCGCCAGCACCTGCGGACCGTGGCAGACCGCGGCGATGGGCTTGTCGGCCTTGGCGAAGGCTTGCACCAGCTCGATCACCTTGGGATTCAGGCGCAGGTATTCGGGCGCGCGGCCCCCGGCCACCACCAGGGCGTCATAGCCGGCGGCGCTGACGTCGTCGAAGCTGGCGTTGAGCGCGAACTGGTGGCCCGGCTTTTCGGTATAGGTCTGGTCGCCTTCGAAGTCGTGGATGGCGGTCTTGACCTTGTCGCCGGCTTTCTTGCCGGGGCAGACCGCGTGGACGGTGTGGCCGACCATCTGCAGCGCCTGGAAGGGCACCATGGTTTCATAATCCTCGGCGAAATCACCGGTCAACAGCAGGATCTTCTTTGCAGCCATCATTATCTCCTTGGGGTAAGGCCGCCGGCGCGGGGAGGGACCGGGCGGCCGGGTTGAAACACATCTCGTTGCGCAGGCGCGGGCCGGCGCATCATTGCAGCCAGCGCATCCGGCGCGACTGGCCCATCAGGAAGTCGCGGTTGAGCTCCACGCACTCGCGCAGGTAACTCCACAGCGCCGACACCCGCGCCACATGGCGCTGCTCGCTGGAGGCCACCAGCCAGAAGCTGCGCGTAATGGCGATCTCCTGCGGCAGCACTGGCGCCAGTTCTTCGGATTGCTGCGCCAGGAAGCAGGGCAGGATGGCCAGCGCGCGGCCGGCGCAGGCCGCCGTGTATTGCGCCACCACGCTGGTGCTGCGGAAGGCCCGGAAGGCGTCGGGCGCTACCGTATCCTTGTAGCGCAATTCTTCACTGAAGACCAGGTCATCGATATAGCCGATGAAGTGATGTTGCGCCAGGTCATCCAGGGTGTGAATGGGCGGGTGCTGGGCCAGGTAGTCCCGTGAAGCATAAAGCTTCAGGACATAGTCGGACAGTTTTGTGACCACGTAATTACCCGACAGGGGGCGCTCGATGGAGACGCTGATGTCGGCCTCATGCTTGGACAGGTTCACGAAGCGCGGCATGGGCAGCATGTCCACCATGATATGCGGATTGCGGGCGCAGAAATGCGCAATATGCGGCGCCAGGACGAAGGTGCCGAAGCCTTCGGTGGCGCCCAGCCGCACCTGGCCGGAGAGCTTGCTGTTATGCCCGCCCAGCTCTTCGGTGGCGGCATAGAGGGTGCTTTCGACCTGCTCGGCATATTCCACCAGCCGGTAGCCGTCGGCGGTGAGCTTGTAGCCGTGGTTGTTGCGGTCGAACAGTTGGCTGCCGACCTGTTCCTCGAAGCGCTTCATGCGGCGCGAGACGGTGGAATGGTCGATGCCCAGCTTCTTGGCCGCATCCACCAGGCCCTGGCTGCGCGTGAGTTCGAGGAAGATCCTCAGGTTGTCCCAGTCCAGCATGTGATCTCCGTAGCTTCCTTTTGCATTCATGCAAAAGCGTTTTGTCTTTGTGGTTATTGTATCGATAAATACGCACATGCAGAATAGCGAGGCCGTGACGGCGCCCCGCGTAGAGAGGAGCGGTGCCGCACGGCAGGAGACAACGGCAAGACCCAGCGTCCATGAACGCGGGCAGGTCCGACAACAATCACAAGATGAAGGAGACAAGATGCGCAAGAACGCTTTGGGCCGTTCGCTCACGGCTGCCGCCGTGGCCTGTACCGTGTCACTGGCCGCTACGGCCATCCCGGCATTGGCGCAGGACGCCAACACGGTCAAGATCGGCGTGCTCACCGACATGTCCGGCCCGTATTCGGCCATGGGCGGTCAGGGCTCGGTGGTCGCCGCCAAGATGGCGGTGGAAGACTGCCTCAAGAATGAATGCAAGGGGATGAAGATCGAGATCCTCTCGGCGGACAACCAGAACAAGCCCGACGTCGGCGTCACCCGTGCCCGCGAATGGCTGGACCGCGACAAGGTCGAAGCCATTGCCGACCTCACCAATTCCTCGGTGGCGCTGGCGGTGCAGAAGCTCATCAAGGACAAGGGCGGCATCGCCATGTACAGCGGCCCGGCCACCGGTGCGCTGACCACCGCCGAGTGCGCGCCCAATGGCTTCCACTGGATGTTCGACACCTACTCGCAGGCCGCCGGCGCGGCAGCGGCGCTGACCAAGCTGGGCAACAAGTCCTGGTACTTCGTGACGGTGGACTACGCCTTCGGCCATTCGCTGGAGAAGGATGCCTCCGACGTGGTCAAGGCCAATGGCGGCACCGTGGTGGGGTCGGTGCGCCATCCGCTGAATGCGTCGGACTTCTCTTCCTTCCTGCTGCAGGCGCAGGCGTCCAAGGCCCAGGTGATCGGGCTGGCCGATGGCGGCACCGATGTGGTCAATGCGATCAAGCAGGCGCGTTCCTTTGCGGTGGGCGGCAAGGACCAGCGCCTGGTGGCCTTGCTGGTGTTCCTCTCCGATGTGCACGCGTTGGGATTGGAGGCGGCGCAGGGCCTGGTCTACACCGATGGCTTCTATTGGGACTATGACGAGCAGACCCGCGCCTTCTCCAAGCGCTTCGAGTCGCAGTTCAAGAACATCAAGCCGACCATGGTGCAGGCCGGCGTCTATTCCAGCGTCTACCAGTTCCTGAAGGCGCGCGCGGCAGCCAAGACTTCAGACTGGAAGGTAGTGGCGCAAAAGATGCGCGAGATCCCGATCTCCGACGCCGTCATGCGCAACGCCTCCATCCGCCCTGATGGCCGTGTAATCCACGACATGTACCTGTACCAGGTCAAGACCCTGGCGGAATCCAAGGGGCCCTGGGATTACCTGAAGCTGCTGTCGGTGATTCCGGCCCAGCAAGCCTTCCGTCCCATGGACGCGGCCTGCCCGCTGGTCAAGCAGTAATGGCCAGGTAATGCCTGTGGCCGGGAGCGCTGCTCCCGGCCTTGCTCTCCCCACCTCTTCACTATGGAAATTGCAATGAGCCAAGCCAACATCCCCAACGTTCCCCTGTACCTCAACGGTGAAAAGGTGCAGTCCACTTCCAAGGAGTGGCGCGACGTACTGAACCCGGCCACCCAGGAAGTGGTGGCCCGCGTGCCCTTCGCCACCAAGGAAGAAGTCGACCGGGCCGTGGCCAACGCCAAGGAAACCTTCAAGACCTGGCGCAATACTTCATTGGCCCAGCGCATGCGCATCATGCTCAAGTTCCAGCAACTGCTGCGCGAGAACATCGCCCCGCTGGCCGAACTGATCACCCGCGAACACGGCAAGACCCTGCCGGACGCCGAAGGTGAAGTCATGCGCGGCCTGGAGGTGGTGGAGCACGCCTGCTCGATCACCTCGCTGCAACTGGGCGAGCTGGCCGAGAACGTGGCCGGCGGCGTGGACGTCTATACGCTCTACCAGCCGCTGGGCGTAGGGGCGGGCATTACTGCCTTCAACTTCCCGGTGATGCTGCCTTGCTTCATGTTCCCCATTGCGGTGGCCTGCGGCAATACCTTCGTGTTGAAGCCCTCCGAGCAGGACCCGACTTCGTCCCTCTTCCTGGTCGAACTGGCCAACCAGGCTGGTCTGCCGCCAGGCGTGTTGAACGTAGTGCATGGCGGCCCGGATGTAGCCAACATGATTTGCGACCATCCCGACATCAAGGCAGTGTCCTTCATCGGTTCCACCCATGTCGGCACTCACATCTATCGCCGCGCCAGCGAAGCCGGCAAGCGCGCCCAGTGCATGATGGGGGCCAAGAACCACTGCATCGTCTTGCCCGACGCCCCCAAGGACCAGGCCATCAACAACCTGCTGGGCGCGGCCTTCGGTGCGGCTGGTCAGCGCTGCATGGCCAATTCGGTGGTGGTGCTGGTGGGCCAGACGCGCGAATGGATTCCCGAGATCGTCGAACGCTCCAAGGCCATGAAGGTCGGCCCCGGCACGGATCGCAAGGCCGATGTCGGCCCGCTGGTCTCCAAAGCGGCCAAGGAACGTGTCGAACGCCTGATCGCCAGCGGCGTCGAGCAGGGCGCCCAGCTGCTGCTGGATGGCCGTAACTGCAAGGTGGCCGGCAGCGAGAACGGCAACTTCGTGGGGCCGACCGTCTTCACGGGCGTCAAGCCCGAGATGGATATCTACACCCAGGAAATCTTCGGCCCGGCCATGTGCATCGTCGAACTGGACACGCTGGATGAAGCGATTGCCTTCATCAACGCCAACCCGAACGGTAACGGTACGTCCATCTTCACCAGCTCGGGCTATGCGGCGCGCAAGTTCCAGAACGAGATCGACGTCGGCCAGGTCGGCATCAACGTGCCGATTCCGGTGCCGGTGGCCTACTTCAGCTTCACCGGTTCGCGTGCTTCCAAGCTGGGCGACCTCGGCCCCAACGGCAAGCAGGCCGTGACCTTCTGGACGCAGACCAAGACCGTCACCGCACGCTGGTATGCGCCCGATGAAGAAGCCGGCCAGGTCAACACCACCATCACCCTGAAGTAAGGAGAGCAGCATGAGCGCCAACATCGTCTTCATCGGCCTGGGCAACATGGGTTTGCCGATGGCGCAGAACCTGGTCAAGGCCGGCTTTTCCGTCAGCGGCCACGATCTGGTCAAGGCCAGCGTAGACAAGCTGGTGGAGGTCGGCGGCAAGACCGAAGCCGATTCCATGGCAGCGGTGGCCAAGGCCGACGTGGTCATCACCATGCTGCCGGCCAGCCGGCATGTGGAGTCGCTCTACCTGGGCGATGCCGGCGTGCTGGCTTCGGCCAAGCCAGGCGCGCTCTTGATCGACTGCTCCACCATCGCTCCGGAAGCGGCGCGCAAGGTGGCGGCAGCGGCCAAGGCGCGCGGCTTCGAGATGCTGGATGCGCCGGTCTCCGGTGGCACCAATGGCGCTACTGCGGGCACGCTGACCTTCATGGTGGGCGGCAGCAAGGAGGCGTTCGAGGCGGCCCAGCCGTATCTGCAGAAGATGGGCAAGGCCATCTATCACGCGGGCCAGAGCGGCAGCGGGCAGACCGTCAAGGTCTGCAACAACATGCTGCTGGGCATCCTGATGATCGGCACCTCGGAAGCCATCCGCCTGGGCATGGCCAATGGCATGGATCCCAAGGTGCTGTCGGAGATCATGTCCAAGAGTTCGGGCCGCAACTGGACGCTGGAAGTCTATAACCCCTGTCCTGGCGTGATGGAAACCGCCCCGGCTTCCAAGGGCTATGCCGGCGGCTTTGGCGTGGACCTGATGCTCAAGGATCTGGGGCTGGCCGTCGAGAATGCGTTGGCGACCAACTGCGCCATTCCGCTGGGCGCCACTGCGCGCAACCTCTACGACATCCACAGCATGAACGGCGCTGGCAAGCTGGACTTCTCCAGCATCTTCAACATGCTGGGCAAGGCGCAGTAACCGCGGTCCGGAAGTGCAGCAAAAAGGGACAGCCGCTTGCGGGGCTGTCCCTTTCTGTTTTCATGCTGATGTGAAGCTTATTTCTTCACTTCGTCTTCGATATGCGCCCGGATGATGTCGGCGAAGTTGGCGTCCGCCGTGAAACCCAGCGCCTTGGCGCGCTTGGCTTCGAAGGCGCCGGGCCAGGAATTGACGATGCGCTTGATGGCTTCGTCTTCCTTCCATTCGATCAACTGGACCACTTCCTTGCCGGCGACTTGTTCCAGTGCCTCCACCATGTCCTTGACCGTCACGCACAGGCCGTCGATGGACAGGAAGCGCGCCAGGCCCAGATCAGCGCCATTGATTTCATGGCCGTGGATCAGGTTGGCGATGGCCTGGCGCGGCGACATCAGCCACATGCGGGTGTCCGGCGTGACCGGGCAGACCGAGGGCTGGCCATTGAGCGGTTCGCGGATGATGCCGGAAGCGAAGCTGGACGCCGCCTTGTTCGGTGCGCCCGGACGCACCGAGATGGTCGGCATGCGCAGCGCACGGCCATCGATGAAACCCTTGCGTGAATAATCCTGCACCAGCAATTCGCCCATCACCTTCTGCGCGCCGTAGGAGCTTTGCGGCATCAGCAGGGTGTTGTCCGGCACCACCGCCGGCAGTTCGCCGCCGAACACCGCCACCGAGCTGGTGAAGACTACGCGTGGCTTGCTGCCCAGGGCGCGGGCACGCTCCAGGATGACGCGGGTGGCGTCGAAGTTGATCTTCATGCCGAGATCGAAATCAGCCTCGGCGTGGCCGCTGACGATGGCGGCCAGGTGGAAGATGGATTGCGTCTCGGCTGTGATGACACGCTCGATCACGGCGGCGTCGGCGATGTCGCCAGTGACCGCTTCGATGCGCGGATCATCGAAGCCCTGCGCCGGCGCCACGTCCAGCAGGGTGATGCGCTTGATCTCTTGCGGCTGGCCGTCGCGACCGGTCAGGGTGCCGCGCTGCAGCAACTGGCGCGCCAGACGGCTGCCCAGGAAACCGGCGCCGCCGGTGATGACGATATGCATGTGTGCTCCTCTTGGTCTGTGCTCCGGATAGCAGGGAAGGGCGCTCCGGCGCTTGCGGGAGCGATTATAGCAGAAGTTGTCATACAACTTTATTGCTGCTTCAAACGATTTACTCAAGTGGGAGGGGGCGCTGTATCATGCGCGCCATGAAGACATCCCCTTCCTCAAGCGCTGCTGCGCAGGCAGTGTCACCGGCGTCGGGATCGGCTCGCGGCAAGGCGACACTGGCCGATCATGTCACCAGCGTGCTGGCGCGGCAGATCCGTGCTGGCGAATTTGCCCCCGAGACGCGCCTGCCCTCGGAGATGGAGCTGACCGAGCGCTTTTCGGTGAGCCGTACGGTGATCCGGGAAGCCATCTCCCGGCTCAAGTCGGAGGGGCTGGTGGGATCGCGCCGGGGGAGCGGCACGGTGGTGCTGCCGGTCAATCCGGCCACCCCGTTCCGGCTGGATCTGGATGTGGATGACGGACGTGACTCCATCCAGGCGGTGTTGCGGGTGATCGAACTGCGGCGCGGGGTGGAAGGCGAGATGGCGGCGCTGGCTGCGCAACGTCGTACGAACGCGCAGAACCTGGCGATCCAGCAAGCCTTGCAGGCCATTGATGAGGCTGCGGCGGCGGGCCGCGATGGGGTGCCGGAAGACTTTGCCTTCCATGCCGCCATTTCCAATGCCTCCCACAATCCGCTCTATACCTCGCTGGTACAGTTCCTGAGCCAGTTCTTGCATGCGGCCATTCGCGTAGCGCGGATGAATGAGGCGCGCAGCAATGAGTTCGTGCAGCAGGTGCGCGCTGAACATGCTGCCCTGGCCGAGGCGATCTGTGCCGGGGATGCCGAGGCGGCGCGGGCGGCTGCGTTGCGTCATATGGAGAATTCGGCCCTGCGCCTGCAGGCGGCGGATCGGGCCTTCTGGGCCAGTGCGGAAGGGCAGGCGGCGGCGCGGGATCTGGCGCGGGTGAGGGATGCCGGGTAAGCCGGATAGGCCGGATAGGCCGGATAAGCCGAATGAAAGATCGAAGACACGCGCACTGACTACCCGTTCGCCCTGAGTAGACGCGCAGCGTCGTATCGAAGGGTTCACTGGCCGTGAAACTGCGGTGCGCCTTCGATACGCGGCGATGCCGCTACTCAGGACGAACGGGCAGTGGAGCGCCCGGCGAACAGCCATCAAACGATCATCCAACAGGCATAAAAAAACGCTGCACCAGGCAGCGTTTTTTATTGGCATCGGCAGACGATCAGCCGCGCACGACCTTCTTGTACTCGTTGGTGCGGGTGTCGATTTCGATGTCGTCATCCTGGCTCACGAACAGCGGCACCATCACGGTGATCTGGTTGGCTTCGATGGCGTTCTCGATCTTGGCTTCCTTCAGGACGTTGCCCGAAGTGTTGCCCTTGACGGCCGGTTCCGAGTAGGCAACCTTGCGCACGATGGTGGTCGGCATTTCGACCGAGATGGCCTTGCCGTCGTAGAAGACAGCTTCGCACTGCATGCCGTCCTTCAGGTAGCCGATGGCGTCGCCCATGTTCTCGCCTTCGATTTCGTACTGGTTGTACTCTTCGTCCATGAAGACGAACAGCGGGTCAGCGAAGTACGAATAGGTCACCGGCTTCTTGTCCAGCACCACGACGTCGAACTTGTCGTCGCCACGGAAGACGCTTTCCTGGGGGCTGTTGGTCAGCAGGTTCTTCATCTTCCACTTGTAGGTGAAGCCGGTACGGGAAGAACCGTTGACGTCCGAACGCAGGACGATCATGGGCTTGCTGTCGACCATAATGATGTTGCCGACGCGGATTTCTTTTGCAAATTTCATAGCGATGTGTCGTGAAAAGTAGGTTTTTTCAAACTGTCAGTAGCCCACTGGTAAAACTTCTAAAACTTCACCGCAAGCCCACGTACGATTGAATTCCAAAGTGCGTTAAAACGATAGCCCGCTATTTTACCCCATTTTCAGCGCTCTTCCACTAGCAGCCGGGCGGCGAAACGGAGCAAATTGTCCATGAAGTCGCCATTTGCCAACATCTTGTGCAGCCACTGGTCGGCCGCCTGCGTCAATGCGGGCAGTTCGCCCTGCAGAGCCTGCCAGTTGGCGCGCCAGTCGAGCTCGCCCGGATAGGCCCCGTTCCAGGCACGGTTGAGGTCGGCCATGGCGGCGCTGGCCGGATCGTAGATCTTCAGGAAAGCGTTGAGCTTGGTGTGGTGCAGGTTCTTGTCCTGGTGGTAGATATTCCAGACGAAGGGTTTGCCGGCCCACTGGGCGCGCACGAAGGAATCTTCCCCCCGCACGAAGTTCAGGTCGCAGCTCCACAGCAGGCGGTCGTAATCGGTCTGCGGCATGAAGGGCAGCACGCGCACGCTCAATTGCCCACGCGTGGCGGCGGCCCCGGGCACCATGGGCGCGCCCAGGAAAGCCTCGACAGCGGCCCGGCCCACGCCCTCCGGCACCAGACAGGTCACCGGCGCAGGCGCCGCTTGCCAACTGGCAAACAATTCAGCAATGGGCGCGTAGTCGTAGCAGAACAGCGAGACCTTGCAGCCTTGCACTTCCTGCGCCGTGACGCCCAGTCCGGCCAGAAAGACCGTGCCCTGGCCGTTTGCCAAGAAGGCTTGCCGCTGGGCTTCCAGGTCGGCTTCGAAGCTCAACCCACCGGTGCGTTCGTTGAAGCCGGGGAAGAAGAAATACTTGGTCAGCTTCAGCGAGCGGTGCGGCGAGGGCAGGGTATGGCAACCCTCCACCCAGGGCTCGGCCGACAAGCCCTCCAGGTTGAACCAGAGCGGCTTGACCGCACGCTGCGCCATGGCCTCCACATAGGCCGGCGGCAATTCGCAGCCGAAGAATTCGATGACCACGTCGGGGATGTCGCTGGCCTCGTAGTGGTCATCCTGCCCGCGCCAGTGCTGCACGGTCACGCCTTCGCGTTGCTGGGTCAGGGCCTGGGTGTCGACGCTGGGCCAGATGCGGGCAAAGCTGACCAGGTCATCCACCCACAGTCGCACGGCGATCCCATGCTCGCGCGTCAGCTGGCGCGCCAGACGCCAGCAGATGCCGATGTCGCCGTAGTTATCGACGACCTTGCAGAAGAGGTCCAGTGAGCGGAAAGGGGAGGCGGGTGAAGACATGCGCAGGTTCAGGCAAAGAAGGAAAGAGGAAATGCGCGATGATACCGATTTGTTGAAGCATGGACGATCTTGAACGAGGACTTCAAATTTTCTGAAATTAAATCGCTTGCAATTTAATTTTGTGCGGTTTAATATGCGTGCCATGGATACCACGCAACCACCGCTGCTGACGGAAGAGCTGATCGATCAGGCTTTGCTGCTCGATCACCAGCTGTGCTTTGCGATGTACTCGGCCTCGCTGGCCATGACCAAGGCCTACAAGAAGTTGCTGGCGCCGCTGGACATCACCTACCCGCAATACCTGGTGATGATGGTGTTGTGGGAGAAGGACCAGGTCACCGTCTCGGAGCTGGGCGGCAGGTTGTTCCTCGATTCCGGCACGCTCACACCGTTGCTCAAGCGCATGGAAGCCATGGGCCTGCTGCACCGCACGCGTGACGCCGAAGACGAGCGCCGTGTCCTGGTGAGCCTGACCCCGGCCGGCCGCGCCTTGCGCGAGAAGGCCAGGACGGTGCCGCTGCAGATGAGCTGCATGCTGCCGTCGCTGGACCAGGTGAAGGATCTGGTGGTGGAACTGAAGCAGGTACGAAAAGGTCTTCAGGATGCCGAAGACAAGTAACAAAGCGTTATCTTGGTTTGATATTTAGATTGTACGCAATAATATAGTTAATTATTTATATCGTTCATCGCAAACCGTTGCCGCGATGAACAGGCAGGACCGCAAGTGGCAAGTGAAGTGAACCGAAGTCATTGAAGTCAACCCCCGTGCGCCCGTAGGGGCCTTAACCTGAATCCTTGAAAGGAAATACCATGCCCTCCAACAAGATCGAAAAAGCCCTGTACACCGCCACCGCCACCGCCACCGGCGGTCGTGAAGGTGCGGCCAAGTCCTCCGACGGCGTCCTGGACGTCAAGCTGTCCACCCCCAAGGAACTGGGCGGCGCAGGCGGCAACGGCACCAACCCGGAACAACTGTTCGCAGCCGGCTACTCGGCTTGCTTCCTGGGCGCGCTGAAGTTCGTCGCCGGCCAGGCCAAGGTGGCCCTGCCTGCAGACGCCAGCATCACCGGCAAGGTCGGCATCGGCCAGATCCCGGGCGGCTTCGGCATCGAAGCTGAACTGGATATCTCGCTGCCGGGCGTGGACCGTGCCGTGGCGCAAGACCTGGTGAACAAGGCTCACCAAGTCTGCCCGTACTCCAACGCCACCCGCGACAACATCAACGTTACCCTGAACCTGGTGTAATGCATGGTGCGCCTTCCCACCTGATCCAGGTGGGAAGGGGTGAAGAAATCGCCGCTGCGACTTCGGTCCCAGCGGCGATTTTCATTGCTGTATGGATGCGGGTGGTTTATCCGGATGACTGCCGCGCCACGCCTTGCAGCAAGGTGCGGGCGATACGACGATGGAAGGGCATGATGGCGGCCAGGTAGAAGCTGCCCAGCAAGCGCTTGGTGCGTACGACCGTGGTGACCGTGAGCCATCCGGGGCTGGAGTTGCCTTCCTGGTCAGTAGCCTGCAGCTTCTCCACGCAGAGCCTGAAATCAAGATGGCTGTCGTCCAGGCCCATGACCACCCGCGCCGGTTCGGCCAGCAGCAAGGGAAAGCCCGCCGGCGCGCCATGATCGCCAGCGCGCTTGAGGCCCAGCGGCGCCACCACGAGATCGCGCACTCGCATCAGGGCGCTGATCCAGCCGGGCTGCTCGGCCATCATCCGGGCCGCGATTTCGGTAGTGTCGAGCGGCGCCAGCTCGGGCGTGAGCGGGATGCGGAAACTGTCGGCAAAGCGCGCGCCCGGCAGCAAGGCCCAGTGGCGCGCTGCGGGGACGGTCTCTTCGGCTTGCGGTGGGCGTGAAGCGTGCATGCTCGGACTCCGGAAAGGACGAAAAAAAAGCCGACGGCGGCATGCCGTCGGCTCGCGGGCAGCCTTACTTGCCGCCGCGCCGCGCCTTCTCGGCCGCTCGCGCGCTGGCAAAGCGCTCATGGGTTTGCTCAGCATTGCGCCGGCCGAAGGCGTAGTTGGCTTCCAGCCACATGACGTTGATGATGCCAAAGGCCAAGGCCAGGCCGATGCCGAGTATCCAAGCGAAATACCACATGATGTTCTCCTTGTTCCAGATTGCGTTTGCGCGTAATCAATACGCGGTATGTTCGTTCTCGTGAATGTCGCGGGCGGTGACCTTGCCCTTGACCACGCGGTAGACCCAGCCGGTATAGACGATGATCAGCGGCAGGAAGATCAGCACCATCCAGAACATCAGGCCCAGGGTCTTGTGGCTGGAGACCGCATCCCACATCGTCAGGCTGCTCTTGGCGTCCAGCGAGGACGGCATCACGAAGGGGAACAGCGACATGCCGGCGGTCAGGATGATGCCCGTCACCGACAGCCCGCTGGCGATGAAGGCCAGGCGCGCACTGCGCACCAGCGCCAGCAGCGCTGCCAGCACCGCGCCGGCCACGCCCAGCGCCGGGAACAGCTTGGTCACGGGCCACTTGGCGTAGTTGTCGAACCAGGCGCCGGCGACTACTTCCACGGTCTTGGCCAGGGGCGTGAAGGCGCTGTTGGCGTCTGGCATGGAGGTGATGCGATAGCCCGGCATCTGCGCCACCCAGAAACCACCGGCGATGAACAGCAGCACCGTCACCAGGGCTGCGCCGACGATGGTCTTGCGCGAACGTTCGGCCACGGCGGCCTCGGTCTTGACGAAGGCGAAGGCGGCGCCGTGCATCAGCAGCATGGCCACCGACAGCAGGCCGGCCAGCAGACCGAAGGGATTCAACAGGGCGAAGAAGCTGCCGGTGTATTCCACCCGCATGGTGTCGTCATAGTGGAAGGGCACGCCCAGGAGCAGGTTGCCGAAGGCCACGCCGCAGATCAGGGGCGGCACGAAACCACCGATGAACAGGCCCCAGTCCCAGGCATTGCGCCAGCGTGGATCAGCCACCTTGCTGCGGTAGTCGAAGCCCACCGGACGGAAGAACAGCGAGAACAGCAACACCATCAGGGCAATGTAGAAGCCCGAGAAGGCCGTCGCATACACCAGCGGCCAGGCCGCGAAGGTGGCGCCGCCGGCGGTGATGAACCAGGTCTGGTTGCCTTCCCAGGTGGGGCCGATGGCATTGATCAGGATGCGCCGCTCGGTATCGTTCTTGCCGGCGAAGGGCAGCATCATGCCCACGCCGAAGTCGAAGCCATCGGTGAGTGCGAAGCCGATGATGAGTACGCCCACGAAGGCCCACCAGATCAGCTTGAGTGTTTCGTAATCGAAGATCATTCTGCTTTCCTCATTTCTTCTGGTGGCTTAGGGATGGTTGCCGGCATTGGCCGACGGGTTCAGGGGTGGCGGCAGGACATCGCCAGGGCCGCTTTCCTTGCCCTTGTTTTCCCAGTAGTACTGGCCGGTATGCAGGCTGCTGGGTCCCAGGCGGGCGTACTTGACCATCAGGATCATCTCCACCACCAGCAGGAAGGTGTAGAAGAGGATGAAGCCGGCCAGGCTGAAGTAGAGGCTGCCCGGCTGCAGCGAGGACGCCGACAGGTGGGTCGGCAGGATGCCAGCGATGGTCCAGGGCTGGCGGCCGTATTCAGCCACGATCCAGCCGAGTTCAGCGGCGATCCACGGCAGCGGGATCGAGATCACGGCCAGGCGCAGCAGCCAGCGTTGCGGGGCCAGCTGCTTCCTGGCCAGGAACCAGAACGACGCCGAGAAGATGAACAGGAACAGGAAGCCCAGCGCCACCATGCCACGGAAGGACCAGAACAGCGGCGCCACCTTGGGGATGGTGTCGTTGACGGCCATGCTGATCTGCTCCGGTGTGGCGTCGACCACCTTGTTGGTGTACTTCTTCAACAGCAGGCCATAGCCCAGGTCCTTCTTGAGCTTGTCGAACTCGGCGCGGGCTTCGGGCGACTTGTCGCCGGACTTCAGCTTGGTCAGCGCGGCATAGGCCAGCATGCCGTTGCGGATGCGGGCTTCATGTTCCTTCTTCAGGTCCTTGATGCCCAGCACTTGCATGTCGGCGGAGCGGGTGGCGATCAGGCCCAGCACGTAGGGAATCTTGACGGCGTAGTCGGTGCGCTCTTCCTTGTCATTGGGCAGGCCGAACAGGGTCAGGCCGGCCGGGGCAGGGTGGGTGTCCCACTCGGCTTCGATGGCGGCCAGCTTGACCTTGTTGACCTCACCGGCGGTATAGCCCGATTCATCGCCCAGCACGATCACCGACAGCGTGGCGGCCAGGCCGAAACCGGCGGCGACCGCAAAGGAGCGCAGTGCGAAAGCGGTATCGCGCGCCTTCAGCAGATACCAGGCCGACACGCCCAGCACGAACATGGAGGCCGTGACGTAACCGGCGGCCACGGTGTGGACGAACTTGACCTGCGCCACCGGGTTGAAGATGACGTCGGTCATGCTCACCAGTTCCATACGCATGGTCTCGAAGTTGAATTCCGCGCCCACGGGATTGTTCATCCAGCCATTGGCGATCAGGATCCACAGCGCCGACAGGTTCGAGCCCAGTGCCACCAGCACGGTGACGATCAGGTGCTGCTTGCGGGAGAGCTTGTCCCAGCCGAAGAAGAACAGGCCCACGAAGGTCGATTCGAGGAAGAAGGCCATCAGCCCTTCGATGGCCAGTGGGGTGCCGAAGATATCGCCCACGTAGTGCGAGTAGTAGGACCAGTTGGTGCCGAACTGGAATTCGAGCGTGATGCCGGTGGCCACGCCCATGGCGAAGTTGATGCCGAAGAGCTTGCCCCAGAAGCGGGTCATGTCCTTGTAGATCTGGTTGCCGGTCATGACATAGACCGATTCCATGATGACCAGGATCCAGGACAAGCCTAGGGTGAGTGGGACGAACAGGAAGTGATAGAGCGCCGTGACGGCAAACTGCAGCCGTGACAGCGAGACGACTTCATCGATGGGAACCATGTTGTGTTACTCCGGTTGTTGTTTGGCGGATAGGTCTTGGTGTTGATACTGCTGTTGTGGGGTGGCCGCAGGCGGCGCGGCGAAGGACAGCATGCGTTGCTCTACGCCTTGCACCGGCATCTGCATGTGCTTGGCCTGGGGATGCGCGAAGAAGGTCTTGGCCAGCACCGTGATGAGGGCGATCTTGATCACCAGCAGCAGGGTGATCTCCACCCCCAGCGGCAGCTGGGTCAGGCGCGGCAGTTTCCTGGGCAGTCGCATGGCTTACTCCTTGTCGGGATGGCTGCCGAGACGGAATTTCTCGCGCACATCCAGCAGTTTCTTGACCTTGGCGCCCATCTTCATCAACGACACCAGGGTTTCCGGGGAGAGGCGCTGCACGTCGTCGAACCAGGAACTGGAGAGCTCGATGAGTTCATACATCTCGCGCATGCGCTCCTGCACCTGCTTGTCATCCTTGCTGCCGGCCGGCTCCAGCAGGGCGTCGCGCAGCATCGACAGGGTCGGTTCAATCTCGCGCCGACGGCGCTCTTCCAGCAGCACCTTGAAGATGTCCCAGATGTCGCCGGGCGGCTCGAAGTACTCGCGCCTGTCGTTGGGCTTGTGCAGCAGCTTGACCAGTCGCCAGGACTGCAGCTCCTTCAAGCCCATGCTCACGTTGGAGCGCGAAAAGCTGAGGTAGTCGGCGATCTCGTCGGCATTGAGCGCGCGCCCGCAGATATAGAGCAGGGCGTAGATCTGCCCCACCGTGCGATTGATGCCCCAGCGGCTGCCCATCTCGCCGAAGTGGCCGATGAAGCGCTGCATCAGGGGGCTGAGAACCTGGTTTTCCATGTTTGAATCTTTTGAAATTTCAGTAATTACTGAAATTTAAAACAGTTGCTTGCCGCATCGCAATGTCATGCACCCGCGTTTTTGCTGATAACAGTCATCACTGATGAGAATGACCCAGGCCTGGCGCGCGTGCGCGGGGCGAGGTCCTCTGCAGAGCACTGGCAGGGTGCGACGAAATGTCGCGCAAGCATTGCATCTGGTGGACTTCCCGGTTCCACAAGATGCAGCCCTGTGTTGCGCTGCATGAAGACATTTTCACGCTTTCCTACACATCCAGAAGAGCTTGGCTGATACGAAACATGATGCGGATCAATTAAGGTGCAACTATCAGCTCAGCCGTAGCCCGCTGTCGTCGGTGTGGCGCAGGCAGGCCGTCGCTCTTGGGGAGCAAGCGCAGGGTGCGGCCAGCAGCCCTCTCAATCTGCAAGGAAATCTTTTATGCTGGGTTTCGATCTGCGCGTGGCCAGGATCGTCTGGACCGTCTTCCTGGTGGCGCTGCTGCTCTACGTCACCTACACCATTTCGGCCACCGTGCTGGTGCTGGTGTTCGCCGTCTTCTTCAGCTATCTGGTCTACCCCCTGGTGGAACTGATCGAGCGCGTACGACCGCCACGGGTGCCGCGTACCGTGTCCATCGCGCTGGTGTTCGTGCTGGCCATCGCCATCGTGGCTACCGTGGCCACCATCTTCGGTGCGCGCATCCAGGAAGAAGCGCTGCGCCTGTCCGAGCAATTGCCGGCGCTGCTGCGCTCCAATGATGCGGTGTCCCGGCTGCCCTTACCGGGCTTTGCCGAACCCTTGCGGGCGCGCATCCTCGGCTTCGTGCGCGACCAGCTCGCCGCCGGCACCGACCAGGCCATGCCGCTGGCCAAGCAGTTCGGCGTGGGCGTCATGCATGCGGCCAGCAATCTCATCTATCTGGTGCTGGTGCCGGTGATCAGTTTCCTGCTCATCAAGGAAGCGCCGGCCATGCGCGAGGAAATGCTGTCCTGGATGAACCGCGCCAACCGCAAGCTCTGGGATGGCATCGTCACCGACCTGGATGTGCTGCTGTCCCGCTATGTCCGCGCCTTGCTGTTCCTGTCCGTGGCCACCTTCATCGCCTACAGCATCGCCTTTTCCCTCATGGGTGTGCCCTATGCCATGCTGCTGGCCGGGCTGGCGGCGGTGCTGGAATTCATCCCCTTCGCCGGGCCCTTGGCCGCCAGCGCTGCTGCGCTGGTGGTGGCCGGTTTCAGCGGCTACGACCACTTGCTGTGGCTGGTGGGTTTCATCGTGGCCTATCGCGTCTTCCAGGACTATGTGCTCAATCCCTACCTGATGAGCGAAGGTGTCGAGGTCAGTCCCTTGATGGTGATCCTGGGCTTGCTGGCCGGTGATCAGTTGGGCGGGGTGGCCGGCATCTTCCTGTCGGTGCCGGTGATGGCGGCCTTGAAGATCATCTTTACCCGCGCTTCGGCCGCGCAGAAGGCACGGCGGGCGGCGGAAGCGCGCCAGGCCGAGCTGGCGGCGCAGGAAGCGCTCAGGTCGGGACTGCCGCTGCCGCCGCAGCCGCCGACGGGAAGCGCAAGCTGAAGCGTATCCAGCCCGGAGCAGGACATTCCGCCGTGGCCGTGCCGCCATGCAGGGCCATGATGGCCTTGACGATGGCCAGGCCCAGCCCGTTGGATTCGGTGAAGGCGCTGCGCGAGCGGTCACCGCGATAGAAGCGGTCGAACATGCGCGCCATGGCCTGGGCCGTGACATCCTCGCTGCGGTTCTCGACCATGATGCGGCTGCCTTGGCCGTCGCTCTCGACCAGGATGCGGATCGTGCTCCCAGCCTGTCCATAGCGCACCGCATTGATGACCAGATTGCTGACCGCCCGCCGCCACATGATCAGGTTGGCCTGGCATTGGCCGGCCGCCTGTACTTCGAAACGCATGCCGCGCTCGTCGGCGATGCCTTCGAAATAGTCGGTGATGCGGCCCAGTTCTTCCTGCAGGTCCAGGGCGCTGCGCTCCACCGCCAGGGCGGCATGATCGGCCTGGGCCAGGAAGAGGATGTTCTCCACGATGCGCGAGAGCCGCTGCAGTTCTTCCACATTCGATTCCAGCACCTGTTCATATTCTTCCGGACTGCGGCGCTGCCCCAGGGCGACCTGGCTCTGTCCCATCAGCACATTGATGGGGGTGCGGATCTCGTGGGCCAGGTCGCCGGAAAACTGCGCCAGATGCTCATAGCCAGCCTCCAGCCGGTCCAGCATGGCATTGAAGGACAGCGCCACGCGCCGCAGTTCGGCCGGCATGCCCTCCTGGTCCAGCCGCGCCGAAAGATGATCCGGCGTGATCTGGGCGGCGCGCAGGCTCATCGCCTCCAGCGGTTGCAGGCCACGTCGCAGCAGCAGGAATCCCAGCAGCGCCGTCAGCACGACCGCTGCTGCCGCTGCCCCGGCGATACGCCAGCGGTAGCTGCGCATCATGCGCGCTTCCTGGACCATGACGTAGGCGGCGATGATCTCGACCGTGTCACCGCCCTTGCCGACATCGGCCAGCGCCGAGACCCAGCGCACCCGTACGCCATCGGCGCGCTGGCTGGTCCGCAGGCTGGCCGAACTGACCGGACTGCCCACCGGTAGCGGCGTCATGGCCGGCGGTACCAGGTGGTCGGGGTTGCTCTGGATGAACGGGGCTTCGCCCTGGCGGCGGAAGATGCGCACGTCCTGCTCATTGCCCATCATGCTTTCGAACAGCGCCGGGCGCTGCTCCATCTGCTCGACGTTGTAGAGGTCGTGCATCAGGTTGCGGAAGTGCTCCACGCGCCCGATCAACGCCTGGTCGGCGCGCTGCGACAGGGCCTGGCCGGCGGAGCGATCCAGATAGAAGCCCAGTCCGGTCACCACCAGGCTGGTCATGAGGGCGAACAGGGCGGTGACGCGGGTGGTCAGGGTCCAGCCGCCAACGGCCGGGGCAGGGTGGTTCATGGGTCTTCCGAGAACATGTAGCCCACGCTGCGCACGGTGTGGATCAGTTTCTTGTCGAACGGCGCATCGATCTTGGCGCGCAGGCGCTTGATGGCCACATCGACGACGTTGGTGTCGCTGTCGAAGTTCATGTCCCAGATCTGCGAGGCGATCACGCTGCGCGACAGCGCTTCGCCCTGGCGCTTGATGAGCAGGTGCAGCAGCATGAATTCCTTGTTGGTCAGGGCGATGTTGACGCCCTGGCGGGTGACCTTGTGGCGCACATGGTCCAGCTGCAGGTCGGCGATCTCGTAGACCTCGGCCTCGCGCGTGACGCCCCGGCGCAGCAGGGTGCGGATGCGCAGCACCAGCTCGGTGAAGGAAAAGGGCTTGACCAGGTAATCGTCCGCACCCAGCTGCAGCCCACGGATGCGGTCGTCCACATGGTCTCGGGCAGTCAAAAACAACACCGGCAGGTCGCGCTTGCTGCGCAGTGCGCTCATGACTTGCCAGCCATCCAGCCCGGGCAGCATCACGTCCAGCACCACCAGGTCATAGTCCTGTTCCAGCGCCATGTGCAGGCCATCGGCGCCATTGCGGGCCAGGTCCACGGCATAGCCGGATTCGCGCAAGCCTTTGCGCAGGTAGTCCCCGGTCTTGGGGTCGTCTTCGATTACCAGGATGGCCATGCTGTATCGGGAAAAGGCGCGCTGCAAAAGCGGCGCGGATGCAGGAAAATGCGCTTGATTCTAGCAATCGCAGGACTTTTCTTCATGACAAAATTGTCATCAAATTGCCACCCGGACGTCACCGCCCGGCTTTTACCATGCTGTTCACTCGCCAAGGTCTTGCCTTGGCCACCCACTTTCATTTTCCGGAGCGCACCATGCTGATCAAGATTCGTCCCGACCAGATCGAGATTCCGACCGCATCCGAGATCACCCCCAAGGATGTCTACCTGTCCCGCCGCAGCTTCATGGCGCAGGTGGCGGCGGGTGCGGCGCTGGCCGGCGGCATGGGCGCGCTGCCCCAGGCGTTTGCGCAGCAGGGCCGCAAGCTGCCGGCCAAGCTCAATAACGCCTACGCGGTCATGGACAAGCAGACCGCCTACAAGGACGCCACCAGCTACAACAACTTCTATGAATTCGGCACCGACAAGGCCGATCCGGCCAAGAACGCCGGCAGCCTCAAGACCAGCCCCTGGACCATCGACATCGAAGGCGAAGTCAAGAAGCCCTTCACCCTGGACCTCGACGCCCTGACCAAGCTGGCCCCGCTGGAAGAACGCATCTACCGGCTGCGCTGCGTGGAAGGCTGGTCGATGGTGATTCCCTGGATCGGCTATTCGCTGTCGGCCCTGATCAAGAAGGCCGAGCCCACCGGCAACGCCAAGTACGTGGAATTCGTCACCCTGGCCGACAAGAAGCAGATGCCGGGCCTGTCCGACCCCATCCTGAACTGGCCCTACCGCGAAGGCCTGCGCATGGACGAGGCCAATCATCCGCTCACCTTGCTGACCCTGGGCATGTACGGCGAAGTGCTGCTCAACCAGAACGGCGCGCCGGTGCGCATCATCGTGCCGTGGAAGTATGGCTTCAAGTCGGCCAAGTCCATCGTCAAGATCCGCTTCGTCAAGGACGAGCCCAAGACCGCCTGGAATCTGTACGCGCCGCAGGAGTACGGTTTCTATTCCAACGTCAATCCCGGCGTCGATCATCCGCGCTGGTCACAGGCGACCGAGCGCCGCATCGGCGAGGACGGCTTCTTCGCGCCCAAGCGCAAGACCCTGATGTTCAATGGCTATAACGAGGTCGCAGGGTTGTACACCGGCATGGACCTGCGCAAGTTCTTCTGACCCGGACCGCCCATGCAGCTCGCTCCCGCCGCCCTTCGCAACCTCAAGCCACGCACCGTCACGGTGGTGTGGTGGCTGTTCCTGGCGCTGGCCTGCCTGCCCTTGCTGCGGCTGGTGGTACTGGGCTTCACCGGCGGGCTGGGCGCCAATCCGCTGGAATTCATCACCCATAGCACCGGTGACTGGACGCTCTACCTGTTCAGCCTCACCCTGGCCGTCACACCGCTGCGTAAGCTCACCGGCCTGAACTGGCTGGTGCGCATGCGCCGCATGCTGGGCCTCATGGCCTTCTTCTACCTGTGCCTGCACTTCACCACCTTTGTCTGGTTCGACCACTTCTTCGACCTGGGCAAGATCTGGAAGGACATCCTCAAGCGCCCCTTCATCACCGTCGGCGTGATCGCCTTGTTGCTGTCCATTCCGCTGGCGCTCACCAGCACCAACGGCATGGTGCGTCGCCTCGGTGGCAAGCGCTGGCAAGCCCTGCATCGCCTGGTCTACCTGATCGTGCCGCTGGGCGTGCTGCACTACTGGTGGGACAAGGCGGGCAAGAACCTGATCGCCCAGCCGCTGCTCTTTGCCGTGCTGGTGGGCCTCATGCTGGTATTGCGCCTGGTGTGGCGCAAGGGCAGGGCGGCGCGGCCGTCCTGAGTCGATCCATCCTTCCATCCTGACCATTCCGGAGCCTTCCATGTCCCGCTTCAAACCTGCCGTCCTGGCGCTTTGCCTGGCCCTGTCTTCCTTTGCCGCCGCCCATGCCGCCGAACGCGCCGTGGCCGTCCCTGCGCCGGTAGGCAAGGCGTTGCTGGCCGCCAGCGCGCCGACGGAAACGCTGGTGTTGGCCGGTGGTTGCTTCTGGGGTGTGCAGGGCGTGTTCCAGCATACCCAGGGCGTGCTCAAGGCTGTCTCCGGCTATGCCGGCGGGAAGGCTGATACCGCCACCTACGCCATGGTCAGCTCGGGCAGTACTGGCCATGCCGAAGCGGTGCAGGTGACCTATGATCCGCGCAAGATTTCCTTCGGCCAGCTCCTGCAGATCTATTTCTCGGTGGCGCATGATCCCACCCAGCTCAACCGCCAGGGACCGGACCAGGGCACCCAGTACCGCTCGGCCATCTTCACCGCCACTGAGCAGCAGAAGGAGGCGGCCCAGGCCTATATCGCGCAGCTCAATGCGGCCAAGGTCTATGGTGCGCCCATCGTCACCCAGGTCACGCCGCTGCAGGGCTTCTACGCTGCCGAGGATTACCACCAGGACTACGCCACCCTGCATCCCAACCAGCCCTATATCGCCTACAACGACCTGCCCAAGATCGGCAACCTGCAAAAGATGTATCCGGCGCTCTATCGCGCTGATCCCGTGCTGGTCTTCAAGCGCTAGGCGCAGGCGCCCGGCACAGGCGCGGGCAGGGATGAGACAATACGCCCCGTTTGCGTCCAAGCCTGCCCCATGAATCCCACCGATACGCTCAAACTGGTCCTGTCCCATTTCGACCAGGAAGACTACGCCCAGGCTGAAGCCTTGCTCTTCGCCCTGCTCGACGCCCATCCCCGCGACAAGGACGCCCTGCACCTGCTGGGCAGCGTGGCCGCGGCCCAGGGCAGGTTTGCCGAGGCCGCGCTGGCCTGGCAGCAGGCCTTGCGGCTGCTGCCGCAGGACAGCGAGGAAGCGCTCGCGCTGCGCTACCGCTTGGGGCGCGCCTTCTACGAAGAAGGGCGTTTCGAGGACGCCTTCCTGCTCTATCGCGAGCTCATCGAATCCGGCTGGCAGTTGCCCGAACTGTTCGTGGCCGCCGCCGCTGCCTTGCAGGGCATGTCGCCCTCGGGCAAGAACGACCCACAGGCGCTGGCGCTGCTCGAAGAAGCCCTGCAACGCGATCCCGGCCAGGCCGACACCTGGCACCGCAAGGCCGTGCTGCATGAACGCGCGCGCCAATGGGACGACGCCCGCCAGTGCATCCACCAGGCCTTGCGCCTGAATGACCAGCGTGCGCAATACTGGCTGGCCGCAGGCCTGGTGGAACATGCGCAAGGGCAGTTCGAAGAAGCGCTGCGCTATTACGACCAGGCCCTCATTCTCGATCCCGAGCTGGTGGACGCCCACGTCAGTCGCGGTGCCACTCTGGCGCGCCTGCGCGAGCACGAGGAAGCCATCGACAGCTATCGGTGCGCCCTGCGCATCGACGACAAGGACCCCGACGCCCATCTCAACCTGGCCCTTTCGCTGCTGGCGCTGGGCCGACTGGAACAGGCCTGGCCCCTCTATGAATGGCGCTGGGAAGGGCGCAGCGCCGATCCCTATCGGCATGCCACGATCCCGGCCTGGAATGGCGGCAGTTCCTTGTCAGGCAAGCGCATCCTGCTGTGGGCTGAACAGGGGCAGGGCGATACCATCCAGTTCAGCCGCTATGTCGCCCTCATCCTGCAAGCTGGCGCACAAGTCGTCCTGGAAGTGCCGGCCAGCCTGCTGGCGCTGATGCATAGCCTCGCAGTGCCAGCCCCATTGACACTGGTGGCCATGGGCGATCCCTTGCCGCAAGTGGACTTCCAGTTGCCGCTGATGAGCCTGCCGCTGGTCTGCAATACCCGCGCCGATGACATTCCTGCGCCCGTACCTTATCTCTTCGCTGATCCCGCCCGCCGCGTCGAGTGGGAGGCGCGCCTGGCCGCCCTGGCTCCGCGCAGTCCCGCACGGCTGCGCATCGGCCTGATCTGTTCCGGCAATGCCGGCAATGTCAATGACGCCCGCCGTTCCATCGAGCTGTCGCGTTTTGCGCCGCTGGCCCTGGCGCGCCCACAGCTGGATTTCTTCCTCATCCAGCCCGACCTGCGCCAGGCCGACCGCCAATGGTGCGAGCAACAACCCGGCTGGCACTGGGTGGGTGCAGCGATCCATGACTTCGCCGATACCGCTGCCGCGCTGGCGGCCATGGACCTCGTCATCAGCGTCGATACGGCCGCCGCGCACCTGGCCGGAGCCATGGCTCGCCCGGTGTGGATCGCACTGCCTCATGCGCCCGACTGGCGCTGGTTCCTCAATGCCGCCGACTCACCCTGGTATCCCACGGCCCGCCTGTTCCGCCAGCAGCAGCCCGGCGCCTGGGACGACGTCATCCTCACCCTGCGCGCCGCACTGGCGGTGTATGGTGCGCCACCCGGCTGACTTGGCTGGGGGGGAAAGAACGACGCGTGCGCAGCCTGACTGTGCCACGCGTTTTTTTATTCATAACTCGAAATACTTCGATGTCGCCGGGCGGTTTCCGCACCAAGAGACAATTCGCCAGCCTGACTGATTCAACGATCATCAAGTCCACAAATTCTTGTACCGCCCCTTCCTCTTTTTTGCTGTGTGCGCATGAGCCGGCACGCGCAGTGACCTCCACGGTCACGCTTGCCGCCCATTGTCGTCATGTTGCCGCCTTCGCAGGGAGGGCGGCCGCGCCGCGCCACGGCAAAAGCGGACAAGATCAACAGGGAGTGATCGAAAATGAAATCCAGAGCAGTTCAGCAGGAACCGGCACGGCGCGACAGCGCCTCCGATACAGGCGGCCAAGGCGGCGTGTCGCGCAAGCTCATGTCTGCCTTGGCGCTTTGTCTCACGCTGGCGCTGACCGGTGAGGACGCGGCGGCGGTCACGCTGGGCGAGCTGGTCAAGCAGGCCGCCTTCAACAACCCCGCTGCGCTGTCCCGGCAGCGTGCGGTGGAAGCGGCGGGCGAGAGCGTGTCCTCGGCCCGCTGGCAGTTCTTCCCCAACCCGTCGGTCTCGCTCGAACGCGCCAGCAGCAGGAATTCCCGTGACGTTTCCTATGGCGGCGACTCCAGCGTCATGACCGCGCGCCTGCAACAGACCCTGTGGGCGGGCGGCCGCCTGACGGCGCAGCTGGAACAGGCCGAACACAACCAGCTCTCGGCCGAAGAAGCCCTGCGCGAGCAACGCGTGCGCCTGGCCGAACAGGTGATCTCGCAATACAGCATGTGGGTGCGCTCCGACCTGGCGGCCAGCGCCAACGACAAGAACCTGCAAGAGCTGGAAAAATTCCTCGAACAAAGCGTGCGCCGCGAGAGAGAGGGCGCCGCCGCCCGGGTCGACGTGACTCTGGTGCGCGGACGCCGCGACCAGGCGCTGACAGACCTGCTGGGCGCCAAGGCCGGTCGCACCTCGGCCCGGCTGCAGCTGGAGCAACTGGTGGGCATGCCGCTGACCGATGAGGAAATTCGCGCCGATGTCGCCAGCATGGAAGTGAGCGACGATCTGCCTACGCTGACCGAAAGCACCCTCAGCAGCAGTCCGCTCATCAAGCGCCTGCGCGCCGACGCCCAGGTGCAGGAGTCGGCCATCAAGATCCGCCAGGCCTCCTACTGGCCCGAGGTCTACGCCCGGCTGGAGCACCAGCGCGGCAACTACAGCGTGCCCCACCAGCCCAGCAACAACCGCGCCTTCATCGGCATGCAGATGCAACTGGGCGCGGGCCTCTCGCTGAGCTCCGAAGTGGCGGCTGCACGCGGCCGCTACGAGTCCGCCCTGCTGGCCGTGGACGCGGCGCGGCTGGAACTGGTTTCCCAGGTCAGCAGCATCTATACCGAATATCAGCAAGCCCTGGTGCGCTCCCGCAACCTGGAAGACGTGGCGTTGTCTGCCGACGAGGTGCTGGCTTCCTACACCCGTCAATACCTCTCGGGAAGGCGCTCCTGGCTGGATGTGATGAACGCGGTGCGTGAAGTGGTGCAGGCCGACCTGCAGCGCGCCGATGTCACGTCCATGATCATCGCCAACGGGCACAAGCTGCGGCTGTGGGCCTACGGTATCGACGAGGTGCGCTAGCCTCCTTCGGAGCAGCTATTGCTGCATCCTCCTTGCAGCGGCGATGACATGCTCATCGCCATCCCTTCATCGGCTTCGTATGGACATGCCAGCCCGTGGGCTGGCGTGTCTATTTTGGGCATCAGTAGATTAACCATGAGTCACAAAATGTCTGCACTAAATAACAATTCAAATCAATATGGGAGACGGATAAAGTGATTGTGCGCCCTCGATTTCGCTGTCGAGGAACGCTGTCATCGAAGACGACTACGCTGTCTGTCAACCCGGTGGCGAATTCCCCCTGGCCCCTCTTTTTCGAAAGAAATTGAGGGGCTTTTTTTGTTCCTAAGGTAGGAGCAGCGAAATCAAATTCTTGTGAAAAAAATTATCAAGAAAATTATTTATCTAAAATTTTGAATGATTACGACGAATGCGTTTGAGGAATGATTTTCATAGAGAAAATCACCTATTAAATTAGGTTATTTATAGGATTTTTTTGACGTAACTTTTCTAATAAAAAAAGACCTTGTTGTAATGCCCAAGAGGACAATTAAATAAAAAAATATTTTAAAAGATCATAACCGTACCAACGATTGGCAATGACGACTTTTCCCGGAATTTTGTCTCTCGATTTCTTCTCTGCATTTGCAATCCTCTACCGGGGATGGAAGAAGAAATTCGCAAGCCGACAAGCGCCAGCGAATCGTTCAGGGGTGGGGTTTCTCTGGTTTTTCGCTTTCCGTGTCGATCAGACGCCTGTCCTGGTGCTACGAGGTCGGGCGAGGTTCCGCAGCAGGAAGATCGTCCGGCCTATTTGATTCACGATATCCATAAATCGCCATGAGAAATAAAACTCCAGCTTGCCGGTGTTCATCCCAGCCCGTCCGTCACGGCGGACCAGGCCGTCACCAGGTCCACCTCTATTGCCGCGCGGGCACTGCCCCGATGCCGGGGGAGGGACAATGAGCGAGATCAGCACCAGCTTGTCCTGGGCCCTGACCATGGCCGCGCGCCGTCAGGGCGTCGTCATCGATACCCAGCGTCTGGGCACAGCCATCGCCGCTGCTGTCGGCAAGAGCGGTTCGCCCGACATCGCCAAACTGTGCCGGGCGCTGAACCTCTCGCGCCCGCGCCACCTGAGCAAGCCTGACCGACCCAGCCTGCCGTTGCTGTGCCAGGTCAAGGAGCAAGGCTGGGGCCTGCTGGTGGACCAGCGTCCGGACGGACGTTGGGACTTCCTCTGCCACGCCGGCCAAAGCGTGGTGGGCGATGCCGAGATCGTCGGCGGCGGTTTCCGCCTGGACTTCGCCGAGCCGGGCGGCAAGAAGGAACAGCAGGGCTTCGAGCGGGTCTTCCTGGACGCCATCGGCGAGTTCCGCCCGGTGCTCATCGAGATCGTCGTGGCCTCGGTGGTGATGAGCATCATCGCGCTGGGCGCGTCCATCTTCTCCATGCAGGTCTACGACCGCGTCATCCCCACCCACGGCATGGCCACCCTGATCGTGCTGGCCATCGGCGTGGGCCTGGCCATCCTGTTCGAGCTGGGCATGAAGTTCGCCCGCTCCCACATCATGGACAAGGTGGTCTCCGGCCTCGACGCCAAGTTGTCACAGGCGCTCTACGAACGCCTGCTGGCCGTGCGGGTCGATCAACTGCCCGGTTCCGTGGGCAGCCTGGCCGGCCAGCTGCGCGGCTATGAACAGATCCGCTCCTTCTACACCTCGCAGACCCTGTTCACCCTGGTAGACCTGCCGCTGGGACTGCTGTTCGTGCTGGTGATCGCCCTCATCGCCAGCCCCTGGATGGCGCTGGTGCCGACCGTCTTCGGCGTGGTCGCCATCCTGATCGGCTACCTCTCCAACCGCAAGGTGGTCCGTCTGGCCGACAAGAGCGCAGCAGCCTCCAACCTCAAGACCGGCCTGCTGGTGGAGACGGTGGAAGGCGTCGAGACCATCAAGTCCGGTTCCGGCGGCTGGAAGTTCCTCTCGCGCTGGATCGACGTCAGCGCCGAATCCATCCGCAGCGACATGGCCAAGAACCTGGGTGACGTCCGCGCCATCGTGCTCGATGCCCTGATGCCGCCGCAGCCGACCGCGTTCAGGCTCGACGCCGCCAGCGACGGCGGGGCCAGCCCCAACGATGGGCTCATCAGCGAGGTCTTGCCGACCTTCCATTTCGAGGGACTGGTCCGTGGCGCCACGGTGAAGGTGACCGCAACCTTCAAGGGCGTCACCCAGACCCTGCTGGAATTCACCGCCAGCGCTACCGCGCAAGACCAGAAACTGACGACGCCGCTGACCGACGGCGTCTAGCCGGCAGTAGTGTGTCGCATCGTAGCAAGCGCCGGCCAGTTGGCCGGCGCATCGAAGTTCGCAGGAGGGGGCCAGCAGGGCGCCCATCCGGTATTTTTTTAACAAATGAAGGAGAAGAAAATGGCAGCAGTCGATTCCGAGGAACAAAATTTCTGGCCTGGCTATGTGGATTCCATGGTCAACATGGTCATGTACCTGCTCTTGCTCATTGCCATCCTGGCCATGGCGGTGATGTATTTCTCGATGCGGGCGCGCGACGAGGCCGTCGACGCCAAGGCCACCGAAAAACTGGCCCTGGGCAAGCCCTATCCCAAGGCCTATCCCGGCCCCAATGAGGCCAAACCGGAGGTCGCCGGCGAGGAAGAACTGCATGCCCAGATGGAACGCCTGCGGCAGAGCATGCACGAGACCGAGATCCGCTACAAGGCCGACGTCGCCGAGCTCAAGGAAAAGCTGCGCGAGAGTGAGTTGCGCTTCAAGGCTTCCGGCTTGTCCAAGACCGAAAAACCCAACCAGAAGGAGCGTGGCAACAACCTCAAGTCCACTCCGGATGCCGACCTGGCCAAGGAGGGCGCCGCCGAGCGCGTGGTCGACGCCAGTGGCACGGCCGGATCGCTGCCGCGCGGACTGGAGGCGCTGGCCTTGCGCCCGAGCGTGCTGATCGTGCGTTTCCGTCCGGGTACGGTGGACCTCAGCGGCGTCGAGGCCAAGCGCATGACCGAGACCTTCGTGAGCCATTTCGACTGGAGCGCCAATCGCGAACAGAACTTCACCATCAGTTCGACGGCGGTGGAAGGCCTGTCCGAATCCAACCGCATGGCCTTCTATCGGGTCGTGGCCGTACGTAACCACCTGCTCGCGCTGGGTGTGCCGGCCTCGCGCATCCGCCAGCGCATCGAACCGGTGCAGGCGGCCAGCCAGAGCGGCGTGGAAGGCCTGGAAATCCGCATCCAGAAATCGGAGTGAGGACGCATCCTGTCTCAGGAAGCCCAGACCGCCGAGGAAGCCTTGGCGGGCAAGACGACCTATACGCTGGACATCGCCCAGGCCGGTACCGCCCTGCGCAAGATCCCGATCGAATCGATCAAGGACGTGCGCAGCCTCGGTATCGACCTGTTGCTGGTGTTCGGCAGCGGCGGCCAGATCCTCTTGCGCGAGGGGGCGCTGGAGGCGCTGGTGCATCCCCAGCGTCGCCTGCAGTTCAGCGATGGCGTGCTGACCTTGCAGCAGATCTTCACGCAGAGCGAGCGCTTCGATTTCTTCAACAATGATTCCTCCGCGCCCAATGGGCCTGGCGGGGATGCCCAGCACCTGGCCGCCTCCCCGGAGGCCGGCGTCGTGGCGTCCTATCCTTTCGGAGTCTGATATGGGAAAACACATCGGTAAAACCGATATGACCGGCATGCGCATTTCCAAGGACGCCATCGGCGAACGCCTCAAGAACGTGCGCCTCCTGGCAGGGATGAACCAGCGCGACTTCGCTGCGCGGCTGAACACCTCGGGGGCCTACATCAGCTGCGTGGAACTGGGCCATAGCATGCCCGGCGGTCGCTTCCTGCGCAGTCTGCATCACGAGTTCGATGTCAACGTCAACTGGTTGCTGACCGGGCAGGAGCCCAGCCTGCCGCCGCGCTACGGCCTGCATGTACGGTCTCTGGTCAGCGACTATGGCGGCGCATCGCAGGCCGGCAGGTCGCTGATCATGGCGGTGGCGTCCTATCTGGTGGGGCAGGGCGCATGACGGGAACGGATGCGATGGCGCCATCAGCGCCATCGTCAGGGAAACAGGCGCCGAAGAGCCGCCGGGTTCAAGGAGAGGACATGTTCAGCGAGGAAATCGGCGGCCGCATCAAGGAGGTGCGGCTGGCCAACGGGCTGAGCCAGCGTGAGCTGGGGCAGCGACTTGATACATCGACTGGCCACATCAGCTGGCTGGAAGCCGGCAAGGCCATGCCAGGCGGTGAGCTGTTGCTGCAGCTGCACCGTGAATTCTCGGTAGACCTGAACTGGCTGCTCACGGGAGAGGAGGGCGAACCTGGCGTGATGGAAACGGATGAGGAAGTGCGTCAGCTGGTGGACCATTATTGCCGGGTCGATCTCCAGGGGCGGGAGATCCTTCGCAGCCTGGCCAGCTATGTCGGCCGCGAGAAGAAGCCCTCCACCGGCTAGGCTGCCGTGGCGGCTGCGGCAGCGCTTTCCCGCGCCTGGAGGTCGCGGTGCAGCCGCCACACCAGCACCGACGCCAGCAGGGTCGTGCCGACGATGACGAAGCCGACGATATCGAAATGCCCCAGTCGTCCATCTGGCGCCAGCGTGACGATATGGCCGGCAATGACCGAGGCCACCCCGCCGGAGAGCTGCTGGATGGACGCACTGATGGCGTTGAAGGAGCCGCGCTGGGTGGCCGCCGGCACCGAGGACACTAGCGCCTGGAACGGGATCATGCGCGAGAAGATGCCCAGGAACAGCACCGCATTGACCGCCACGATCATGGGCACGGTCACCCGTCCCAGGTGGGTGTAGATCAGCACCATGATGATCGAGAGCACCGCGCCGAAGAGGAAGACGCGCAGCTTGCCAAGCTTGTCGGCGGCGCGGCCAATGAGCGGGCCGAAGGCGATGGTGCACAGGCCGGTGACGAGGTAGATCGTCGGCAGGTGCGCCATGTCGATGCCCAGGTTGCCCACCAGATAGGCGCTGCTGAAGGGCATGAGCATGAACCCGCCCGTCATCAGCAGGGCCGTCGTGGCAAAGGCGGTCAGGTAGCGCGGTTCGGCCAGCGTGTGATACAGGTGCATCCAGGCGCTGTGCTCCTGCTTGAGCGTGAGATGACCATCCACCGGCTGCATCCGCCACAGCACCACCAGGCCGCCCGCCAGACCCAGCGCGGCCATGGCCAGGAAGGGAAGGTGCCAGTTCCAGCGGTTCGACAGGTACAGGCCGATCGGAATGCCCAGCACCTGGCTGGCGGCAAACGAGGTCTGGATCACGCCCATGACGCGGCCGCGCAGGTGCGGCGCGAACAGGTCGGTGGCGATGGCCAGCGTGATGGAGCCGATCACCCCGCCGAAGAGGCCGGTGACGATGCGCGCCATCAGCAGGCTCTCGAAACTCTGCGCCAGGCCGCACCAGACGGTACCCAGCACGAAGCCACTGTAAAAGAACAGCAGCAGCCGCTTGCGATCGAAACGGTCGGCAAAGCCCGCCGTCAGCAAGCCCGACGCCCCGGCGCTGAAGGCATAGGCGGACACCACCAGCCCGAACTGCTGCGGCGTGATCTGCATGGACGGCATGATCAGCGCGCCCAGCGGCGACATCAGCATGAAGTCGAGAATGACCGCGAATTGCAGGAAGGCCAGCAGGCCGGTGACGATTTTCTGGTAGGGGGTAAATCCCTGGACGGGCGGCGAAAGGCTGGGTGTGACGGGATGATTCAAAGGAGCTCCTTGGCGAATGGCTGGGCTGGCCGCTTGCTCGCAGCCACGCGCCTGGCAGGGCGCTATTGCTGGCAGACGGCTGACGCTGGCCGATATTGTGCCGCCCTTCAGGCTCAGGCGCAGCAAGCTGGTACAGCAGGTATGGGCAGGTGTGCAAGAGTAGGCGCAAGCCGGGTACAAGGCAAGCCATGCAAGCCAACTGAGCAGAGACGGTCAGGTCTGACGATATGGGCCTTTGGTGGGCCCTCCCGCTGCCACTGTCAAGGTCTTATTGCTTGAGCAGGCTGCATTTGGAATCCGCCACGCTGGTGAAGGCTTGTTCACCTGGGATGGTTTCCAGCAATTTCAGGTAATCCCAGGGCTTCTTCGATTCGGCCGGCGACTTCACCTGGTAGAGGTACATGTCGTGGATGTTGCGGCCATCGGCGCGGATATAGCCCTTGTTGTAGAAGTCATCGATGCGGGTCTTCTTCAACTGCGCCATCACCTTGGTGGAATCATCGGTGCCGATGGCCTGCACCGCCTTCAGATAGGTGGTGGTGGCCGAATAGGCAGCCGCCTGGTGGGTGCTGGGCATCTTCTTCATTTTCTGGAAGAAACGCTCGGCGAACTTGCGCGAAGGCTCATCCTTGTCCCAGTACCAGCTGTCGGTCATCATCAGGCCCTCGGCATTGGCCAGGCCCAGCGCGTGGATATCGTTGATCACCATCAGCAGGCCCACCAGCTTCATGGTCTTGGTCACGCCGAATTCCTTGGCGGCCTTGATCGAATTGACCGTGTCTTCCCCGGCATTGGCCAGTCCCAGGATCTGCGCCTTGGACGCCTGCGCCTGCAGCAGGAAGGACGAGAGGTCCGAGGATTGCGGCGGATGCTTGATCGATCCCACTACCGTGCCGCCGCTGGCCTTGACCACGGCGCTGGTATCGTTGGCCAGCGAATGGCCGAAGGCGTAGTCGGCCACCAGGAAGAACCAGGACTTGCCACCCTGCTTGATCACCGCACTGGCCGTTCCCTTGGCCAGGGCCACGGTGTCGTATTCGTAATGCACGGTGTAGGGCGTGCACTCTTCATTGGTCAGCCGCGCGGTGCCGGCGCCGATATTGATGTAGACGCGCTTCTTCTCGGCCATGACCTTGTTCATCGACAGGGCCGTGGCCGAATTGACGCCGCCGATCAACATGTCCAGCCCGCGCTCGTCAGCCCATTCGCGGGCGCGGGTGGCGGCGATGTCGGCCTTGTTCTGGTGGTCGGCCGAGATCACCTCGATGGGTTTGCCCAGCACGGTGCCGCCGAAGTCGGCCACCGCCATGCGGATGGCTTCCAGGCCACCCAGGCCGTCGGTGTCGGCATAGGGGCCGGACATGTCGGTGATGAAGCCGATGCGCACCGCGTCATTGGATACCTGGGCCAGCGCCGCTCCCGAAAAAATGCCTGCGATGGCGCAGGCTGCCGCCAGGCGGCGCAGCGGGGTCGATGTGCTCATATGCTTGTCTCCTCGTTTTTTATCGGCCGCCTCAGGGCGGCACAGTGTCAATATCCGACTACCTGCAGAACCAGTTCAGCCGCGCCGACGCTCAGCCAGCAGCGCCTTGGCGTAATCCACCCGCACGTCATGGCGCGCGATCATCTGCTGCACCAGCCAGTCCATCTCGCTGGCCTCGGCGCCGGCCGCCAGCGCAATGTTGCGCGCATGCAGGGCCATGTGGCCGCGCTGTATCCCTTCGGTAGCCAGCGCGCGCAGGGCCGCCATGTTCTGCGCCAGGCCCACCGCCACGGCCACCTCCGCCAGCGCCTGAGCCGACTGCACGCCCAGGATCTTCAGCGCCACCCGCGCAGCCGGATGGGTCTTGGTGGCGCCGCCCACCAGGCCTACCGGCATGGGAATTTCCAGCGTGCCCACCAGGTCGCCGTCGGCGGCGATCTCCCAGTGGGTCAGCGAGGTATAGCGCCCGTGGCGGCAGGCATAGGCATGCGCCCCGGCTGCCACCGCGCGCCAGTCATTGCCGGTGGCGACGATGACCGGATCGATGCCGTTCATGATGCCCTTGTTATGGGTGGCGGCGCGATAGGGATCGACGGCGGCCAGTTCATAGGCGTCCACGATGCCGTTGATGACTTCCTCGCCACTGTACTGTGGCGTGCCCAGCACGTCGGCCGAGACCTTCACGCGGGCACGCGCCAGCCGCAGGTCGGCCAGGTTGGAGAGGATGCGCAGGCGCACCTTGCCGCCGGTGACTTGCTCGATATGGCCGGCCACCGCCTCGGCCATGGTGTTGACGGTATTGGCGCCCATGGCGTCGCGCACATCCACGATCAGGTGGGTCACCACCATGGCGCCGCGCCGGGTGTCGGGAAAGACCTGTACCTCGATGTC
The DNA here is from genome assembly GCF_001929405.1 of Herbaspirillum camelliae. NCBI lineage: Bacteria > Pseudomonadati > Pseudomonadota > Betaproteobacteria > Burkholderiales > Oxalobacteraceae > Herbaspirillum > Herbaspirillum camelliae. The sequence continues at coordinate 5,019,907 of NZ_KV880769.1, read as the reverse complement.
GCGACAACCGCCGCCCAGCTGCTGGAGCAATTGGTCGCGGCTATTGGCGATGTCGATGATGGCCTGCCTTTCCTTGAGGATGGCCAGGCGCGCACCGTGCGGATCGCTGATTCCGGTCAGCTGGATCTGGGCGCGCATGAGCGGCAGGCTGCTGGAGGTCTGGAAGCCGCCGCAGGCGCGCACCAGCTTGGCCATGAAGGACGCAGCAGCCACCACGGAGGGCTCTTCGACCGCCATGGGGACCAGCACGTCGCGGCCATTCAACTGGAAATACCCGGCCACGCCCAGCGGCAGCTGAAAGCTCCCCACCACGTTCTCGATCATGCCGTCGGCGGTGGCCAAGGGTAGTGCGCCGGGCTGCCCCAGCAGGGCTTGCTCGGCCTGGTCGAGCTGGGCCTGGCGGCCGACTTCGGCCAGGCGCTGGGCGGGGGTGTAGGTACGAAAGCCCGGCAGGCGGGAATCTGGCGTGGCGCCAGCGTGGACATCTTGGGACATGCGCTCGTCTCTCCGGATAGTGTTGTCGTGTTGGATAGGGCGCAGGCAGGATAGCAAGCGTGTACCATGGCGCATGGGTACAGTAGGGGCCAACAGTGAGGCAACTGTACCCAGGACAATTGGTATGCATTGCAACAAGAACCGCATCCTCCAGGGAGACCGCCCTCATGGCCGAGGCCAGCACCACGCTTACCAGCACGCTGGTACAACTGATGCGCCGACAGATCGCCGAGGGCGTCTATGCCCCCGGCAGCCGCTTGCCATCGATCCGCGAGATGGCCGTGCGCCATGGCTGCGCCAAGAACACCATCGTCAATGTCTTCGACGAACTCACGGCCCTGGGGCTGGTCGAGCCGCGCCGGGGCGCTGGCTTCTTCGTCTGCGTGGCGCCGCCGCGTCCCAAGGAAGACGAGGAGGGCAATCTGAGCCGCGCCATGGACGTGGTCTGGCTCATGCGCGAGCAGTTGAAGCACGACCCCGGCCAGTTGCGCCTGGGCGATGGTTTTCCGCCGGTGGAATGGCTGCACGATGTGCGGCTGGACAAGTTCCACCAGAAGGTGGTGCGTACCGGCATCGGCGCGCTGTTCGGCTATGGCCGCCGGTTCGGCTACCTGCCGCTGCGCCAGCACCTGGTCCACAAGCTGGCCCAGCACGGCATCGAGGCCGGCACCGGGCAGATCGTGCTGACCCATGGCGCCAACCAGGCGCTGGACATCGTGATCCGGCATTTCATCCGGCCCGGCGACCGGGTGCTGGTCGACGAGCCGGGCTATTACATGCTATACGGGAAGCTCAAGCTTTCCGGCGCGCGCATCATCGGCATCCCGCGTCTGCCCGATGGCCCCGACGTAGCCGCGCTGGAGCGCGAACTGCAAACACCCGGCAAGCCGCCGCTGTTCTTCACTCAGTCGCTGGCGCACAATCCCACCGCCTCCGACACTTCGCCCCACAAGGCGCACCGCATCCTGCAACTAGCCGACCGTTATCAGGCCATCATCGTCGAGAACGATGCCTTTGCCGACTTCAAGCCCGCCACCGCACCGCGTATCGCCACCCTGGACCAGTTGCGCCGCACTGTCTATGTCGGCAGCTTTTCCAAGTCGGTCTCGGCTGCCCTGCGGGTGGGCTTCATCGCCTGCCACCGCGACCTGGCCAGTGACCTGGCCGACATCAAGATGCTGGTCCACATGAGCAGTTCCGAGTATTGCGAGCGCACCCTGGACGTGATTCTCTCGGACGGCCATTTCAGCCGCCATACCGCACGCCTGCGCGAACGCCTGGCCCAGGCCACCGAACAGGGGCGCGCCCAGCTCGAAGGATTGGGCGCCGAGCTGTTCTGCGCGCCCCAGCAGGCCATGTATCTGTGGGCCAGGTTTCCCTGGTTCGAGGATGCCAAGCGGCTCGCGCAGCGGTTGATGCAGCGCCAGATCGTGCTGGCGCCGGGCAGCATCTTCCATGTCGATATCGAACAGCCCCAGCCTTGGTCGCGCTTCAATGTGGGCCTGCTGGCCGATGCCCGCTTCGCTGACGCGATGATGGACATTCGTGCAGCGCAGGAGCGCCAAGCCACCCGCTGAGAGCATTTCCCCCCCGGGGTTTGACCACATCCGGAAGAGAGCGGCCAATCGCCTTTTATTCTTCGCTTAGTTCGGTTGTTTGCCCGTTGGTGAAGTGCCATAGTGTCAGACTTCGTCAGGATTGTCCTGGCGTAGTAAAAAAACAATGAAACAACATCAACAGGGGACAGCGCACGCTGCATAGCGCAATGCATCATGCGCCATGCGCTCCTGTCCGGGACGGGGATCACATGAACATCATCGGCAACATGAACATCGGCAGACGCCTCACGCTAGGCTTTGCGCTCATTCTCACTTTTTCCATCATCATCGCCGGCATCGGCCTGTGGCGGCTGGACCATGTCGCCCAAGCCACCCGCGAGATGATGGCCGAACCGCTCAAGACCGAGCGCCTCATGGCCGACTGGTACACCAACCTGGTGGCCGGCATCCGCCGCACCATCGCCATCGCCAAGAGCAGCGATCCGGCGCTGGGACCGTATTTCGCTGCCGAAGTGGCGGCCTCGTCCAAGAGTTCGGGCGAGTACCAGAAGCAGGTCGAGGCCTTGCTGAGCACGCCCGAAGAAAAGGCGCTGTTCCAGAAGATCGGCGAGTTGCGCAAGCTCTACCTGTCCTCGCGCGACGAGATCAACAAGGCCAAGGCCGCGGGCAATACCGAAGAAGCCATGCGCATCCTCGACCAGGTCTTCGTTCCCAATGCCGCCGCCTACCAGGACACCATGCGCAAGCTGGTCGACTTCCAGCGCAAGGAGATGGATGACACCGCCCGGGAGATCGACGCCATCGCCGCCAAGAGCCGCACCCTGATCCTGGTGCTGGAAGGGCTGATCCTGCTGCTGGGCATCGTCTTTGCGCGCTACCTGACGTTGGGCATCACCAAGCCGCTGCACCGGGCCGTGGACATCTCGCGCCGCGTGGCCGAGGGCGACCTCTCCAGCGAGATCGCGGTGACCAGCCGCGACGAGACCGGCCAGCTGCTCCAATCGCTCAAGGACATGAACCAGAGCCTGCGCGGCATCGTCAGCAATGTGCGCAGCGGCACCGATACCATCAGCACCGCGTCCTCGGAGATCGCTGCGGGCAACCTCGATTTGTCCTCGCGCACCGAACAGCAGGCCAGTTCGCTGGCAGAGACCGCCTCGGCAATGGAAGAACTGATTTCGACCGTGCGTCAGAACGCCGACAACGCCCGCCAGGCCAGCCAGCTGGCCAACTCCGCCTCGTCCGTGGCCGAGCAGGGCGGCGGCGTGGTCAGCCAGGTGGTTGATACCATGGGAGCGATCAATGCGTCTTCGCGCAAGATCGTCGACATCATCAGCGTCATTGACGGCATCGCCTTCCAGACCAATATCCTGGCGCTGAACGCCGCCGTCGAGGCGGCCCGCGCCGGTGAGCAGGGCCGCGGCTTTGCCGTGGTGGCCTCCGAAGTGCGCACGCTGGCCCAGCGTTCGGCCTCGGCCGCCAAGGAAATCAAGGAACTGATCAACGATTCGGTGGGGAAGGTCGACGATGGCAGCCGGCTGGTGGAGCAGGCCGGCAACACCATGCAGGAAGTGGTCAGCAGCGTGCGCCGCGTGACCGACATCGTGGCCGAGATCAGCGCAGCCAGCACCGAGCAGACCCATGGCATCGAGCAGATCAATCTGGCCATCACCCAGATGGACCAGGTCACCCAGCAGAATGCAGCGCTGGTCGAAGAGGCCGCCGCCGCAGCGGCATCCATGCAGACCCAGGCCGGCAGGCTCATGCAGATGGTCAGCGTATTCCGCCTCAGCGAGCGCGAGCCGCTGGTGCGGCGCGAAATCGACGTGACGCCATCGAGCCCGGTCCTGCCGCAGTGATGTCCGTGCGCATGCTGCTGGCCGGCGCATGGCTGGCCACGTCTGCCGCAGCGGCGCTGGCGGCGCCGGATGAGCAAGTGCTGGGACGCGAGGCCGGCTATCCGGCGGGGGCCAATCTCCAGCAGGCCTATCAGCAGCCTTATCTGGTGGGCTCCTTCAGCGCGATGGACAGTATCGCGCCGTCCTGCCGACAAGCGCCGGCAGCACAGCCCGTGCCGCTACCGGCGGCAGATCCGGAAACCACGATCCATTACCGTTATCGCAATGGCAGCTGGACGCTGGACGATTACATGGCGCACCAGCGCGCCACGGCCGTGGTGGTGGTCAAGGATGGCCGCATCGTGGCGCAGCGCTTCAACTACGGGCGCACGCCGCAGATGCGCATGCTCTCCAATTCCATGGCCAAGACGGTAGTGGCGCTGGGCGTCCTCAAGGCGCTGGAGCTGGGCAGGATTGCCTCGCTGAACGACCACGCCGAAGACTATGTGCCCGCCCTCAAGGGGACGCTGTACGGCCGAACCCAACTGGTGAACCTGTTGCGCATGGCCTCTGGTGCGCGTTTCACCGAGGACTACACGCCCAACGATGACCGCGCCATCTTCGTGCGCAAGCTGCGTCGCGAAGGTACGCTGGCGGCCGTGCAAAGCATCAGCGAACGGGCTGCGCCCGAAGGCGAACGCTTCAATTACGCCGGCACCCAGACTTCGGTACTGGGCCTGGTATTGCAGGCCGCTACCGGCCAGGATATGTGCCAGTGGATAGGCGAGCAGATCTGGCAGCCCATGGGCGCCGCCGCCGAGGCGACCTGGCTGCTCAATCCGGTGGACCAGCAGGCGCTGGCGCAGGGCGGTTTCAACGCCACCGTCTACGACTATGCCCGCCTGGGCATGTTGCTGGCCAATGACGGCTTTGCCAACGGCCAGCAGGTGATCGCGCGCGAGCATGTGCTGGCGATGACGGATCCCGCGCGGCAGCCGCCGGCTTTCCGCCCCGGCGTCATGCTGGACAGCCATGGTCGTACCTATTTTGGTTATGGCTATCAGGTCTGGATCATGCCTGGCAGCCATCGGCGCTTTGCCTTGCTGGGCATCTATGGGCAGGCCGTGTTTGTCGATCCTGAACTCAAGCTGGTGATGGTGCATACCGGCGTGGGCAGGGATGCCGCCGGTGACGCCAGCGGCGCCCACTTCGGGCAGGAACGTGATGCGCTCTGGCGTGGGGTGGTGGCTGCCTATGGAAGCTGGTAGGGGGGCGTCAGCCGCTCCTTTGCGGGCAGTGCCATGCAGGAAGTGTTGTTCCTGAGCCAAGCCTGATTGATTCTCCGTGAAAGCACGTCCAGGTGCAGAACGGTCTGGACGTGCTTACCCTGCTCGGCGCCGTGGCTCCCTGGCTGTGCATGGCTGACCGTGTTTCTGCTTGGCGTCAGCCGGTTGCCCGCATTGGAGCTGCGTTTCGCTAAACCAGTGGCATCACCGCCGTGTTGATCGGTGGGGCGCCTGCACCAGCCATGGGCTGGATCAGTCGTTCCAGAGCGGTATTGGTGATAGTGACGTTGTCAGCGGTACTGATCCGTTCGAGCTGGTAGGAACTGCTGATGTACCAGTTTTCGATGATGACCTTGTCAGCAGTACCGAGCACCGAAATCTCCAGGTTGTTGCCGACGTGGCTGAAGCCTAAGCGATCACTGGTGATGCCGCTGCCAAACGTGAGCGTGTCCACGCCGGTACGACCATCGAAATCGCTGATGGTATCGACGCCATCGCCTTGATTGAAGAAGTAGGTATCGTTGCCCGCCTCCCCCCGCAGCCGGTCATTGCCTTTGCCACCAGAAAGGGTGTCGTCTCCGGCATCCCCATTGAGGATATCATTGCCGTCGCCGCCGATGAGGGTGTCGCTGCCTGCATAGCCGTAGAGGTTGTCATTGCCATCACCACCATCGATGGTATCGGCGAGCTGACCACCGGAGAGTGAATCATTGCCGGCCATGCCATTCATGCGATTGCTTTGGTCGCGCAGTCCAGTCCAGTGTTCATTGCCGGAAGTGCCCGTCTGGGTCAGCCTGGAGGCGAGGTCGGAATAGGCCCAGGTTGTTCCATCATCGAAGACGATCTTCTCGATGCGGTAGTAGTTCCCCGAGAAATAATCCTCGAAAGTGACTGCGTCCGTCCCCCAGGTCAGGGTCAGGTGATTGCCGACTCGCGCCAGGACGGTACCAGAGGGATTGATGCCTGCACCAAGGCGCAGGGTATCCAGATTTCCGTCCACGTAATCGCCGTCGCTGATGGTATCGACGCCATCGCCCTGATTGAAGAAGTAGGTATCGTTGCCCGCATTCCCCTGCAGTCGGTCATTACCTTTGCCACCGGAAAGGGAGTCATCGCCTGCATCTCCTTCGAGGGTGTCATTGCCATTGCCGCCGACGAGAGTATCGTTGCCAGCATAGCCGTGGAGGTCGTCATTACCATCACCGCCGTCGATGATATCGGCGAGCTGACCGCCGGAGAGTGAATCATTACCGGCCATGCCATTCATGCGATTACTTTGGTCGCGCAGTCCAGTCCAGTGTTCATTGCCGGAAGTGCCCGTCTGGGTCAGCCTGGAAGCGAGGTCGGAATAGGCCCAGGTTGTTCCATCATCGAAGATGATCTTCTCGATGCGGTAGTAGTTCCCCGAGAAATAATCCTCGAAAGTGACTGCGTCCGTCCCCCAGGTCAGGGTCAGGTGATTGCCGACTCGCGCCAGGACGGTGCCAGAGGGATTGATGCCTGCACCTAGGCGAAGGGTATCCAGATTTCCATCCACGTAATCGCCGTCGCTGATGGTATCGACGCCATCGCCCTGATTGAAGAAGTAGGTATCGTTGCCCGCATTCCCCTGCAGTCGGTCATTACCTTTGCCACCGGAAAGGGAGTCATCGCCTGCATCTCCTTCGAGGGTGTCATTGCCATTGCCGCCGACGAGAGTATCGTTGCCAGCATAGCCGTGGAGGTCGTCATTACCATCACCGCCGTCGATGATATCGGCGAGCTGACCGCCGGAGAGTGAATCATTACCGGCCATGCCATTCATGCGATTACTTTGGTCGCGCAGTCCAGTCCAGTGTTCATTGCCGGAAGTGCCCGTCTGGGTCAGCCTGGAAGCGAGGTCGGAATAGGCCCAGGTTGTTCCATCATCGAAGACGATCTTCTCGATGCGGTAGTAGTTCCCCGAGAAATAATCCTCGAAAGTGACTGCGTCCGTCCCCCAGGTCAGGGTCAGGTGATTGCCGACTCGCGCCAGGACGGTACCAGAGGGATTGATGCCTGCACCAAGGCGCAGGGTATCCAGATTTCCGTCCACGTAATCGCCGTCGCTGATGGTATCGACGCCATCGCCCTGATTGAAGAAGTAGGTATCGTTGCCCGCATTCCCCTGCAGTCGGTCATTACCTTTGCCACCGGAAAGGGAGTCATCGCCTGCATCTCCTTCGAGGGTGTCATTGCCATTGCCGCCGACGAGAGTATCGTTGCCAGCATAGCCGTGGAGGTCGTCATTGCCATCACCGCCGTCGATGATATCGGCGAGCTGACCGCCGGAGAGTGAATCATTACCGGCCATGCCATTCATGCGATTGCTTTGGTCGCGCAGTCCAGTCCAGTGTTCATTGCCGGAAGTGCCCGTCTGGGTCAGCCTGGAAGCGAGGTCGGAATAGGCCCAGGTTGTTCCATCATCGAAGACGATCTTCTCGATGCGGTAGTAGTTCCCCGAAAAATAATCCTCGAAAGTGACTGCGTCCGTCCCCCAGGTCAGGGTCAGGTGATTGCCGACTCGCGCCAGGACGGTGCCAGAGGGATTGATGCCTGCACCAAGGCGCAGGGTATCCAGATTTCCGTCCACGTAATCGCCGTCGCTGATGGTATCGACCCCATCGCCCTGATTGAAGAAGTAGGTATCGTTGCCCGCATTCCCCTGCAGTCGGTCATTACCCTTGCCACCGGAAAGGGAGTCATCGCCTGCATCTCCTTCGAGGGTGTCATTGCCATTGCCGCCGACGAGAGTATCGTTGCCAGCATAGCCGTGGAGGTCGTCATTACCATCACCGCCGTCGATGACATCGGCGAGCTGACCGCCGGAGAGTGAATCATTGCCGGCCATGCCATTCATGCGATTGCTTTGGTCGCGCAGTCCAGTCCAGTATTCATTGCCGGAAGTGCCCGTCTGGGTCAGCCTGGAAGCGAGGTCGGAATAGGCCCAGGTTGTTCCATCATCGAAGACGATCTTCTCGATGCGGTAGTAGTTCCCCGAGAAATAATCTTCCAAAGTGACTGCGTCCGTCCCCCAGGTCAGGGTCAGGTGATTGCCGACTCGCGCCAGGACGGTGCCAGAGGGATTGATGCCTGCACCAAGGTGCAGGGTATCCAGATTTCCGTCCACGTAATCGCCGTCACTGATGGTATCGACCCCATCGCCCTGATTGAATAAGTAGGTGTCGTTGCCCGCATCCCCCTGAAGCCGGTCATTGCCCTTGCCACCGATGAGGGTGTCATTACCTGCATTGCCGTAAAGCTTGTCGTCACCGTCTCCACCGAACATGAAGTTGTCGTTCCCATCCCCGGACAGATTGTCATCTTCGCTGCTGCCTCGCATCAATGCTCCCGGCGTACCAGTGGAACGCAACAACTTGCCTAATTCCGACTCATCCTGTTGACCTGCACGATGCAAGGCATCGAGATAAGGCCGTCCGTGATCACCCAATTGGCGCAAGGTATCACCCAGGCTCAACAGGTGCATTCTTGTCGTATCCGGAGCGCTCTGCATGGCCTGCTTTAACGACGCGACCAGTGGCATGGCGTCCGGCATGAAGTTGTTGCTGGACATGTTCCACGCCAGACCAAACTGCTTGAGATCGTCCTTATAGCTCGTTTGAACCTCCCATCTCAGGAAGAGACGATCGCCCAGGTCCTGCCAGATCGCCAGGATGCTTTGCGCCGTGGCTGCATTGGCGGGGTTGCCTCCCCCCGGCCACGCCAAGCCCGTCAGGGATTCGAGTGCGTAGAGGATGCGGCCGTTGATAAAGTTGCCTCGGCTGTTGACGGCGCGTCGGTCGCCTCCACTCCAGCTCAACAACAGCTCGTCGAATGCAGCACGACGGGCAGTTGGATCGGTCAGGGTCATGATCGATTCAATCCTGCGTTTCAAGGAGCCGCTGGCGTCCTGCGCGACGGCTTGCCGCAGGCTCAGGGTATTTCCCATGCCTGGGAGTTCTGGCAACCGGGCGATGGCCGCACTCAGCGGCAGCTCCGTGAGTGCTACGCTGCGCATGGTGTTCATGGTGAACCAGACGTCGCCCAGGCTGCGGGTGCTGCCATCGGCAGCGACATAGCTGCCCAGTTGACGCAGGGTATTGCCAGCGGCATCTGTCTGGTTTGTATCGGAAAAACGCGCATTGAGCGTCTTCACACCAGCGGTGTTCAGGTCAATCAGCTCGCCAGCGTCCGTGATGCCGTTGCTGTTGCTATCCTGCCAGAGTCTGAGACTGGCAAAGGCCTCGTCATTGACGTCCAGCACGCCGTCCCGATTGGCATCCAGATCGGCGAGTGCGGCGAATCCTGTGGCCGCCAGTTCTCCATTGCCAACCCGGGTATGGTCGCCAAAGAGTTCTGCCCCGCTGGTGATCTTGCCGTCGCCGTCGAGGTCACGCACCAGCAGGGCATCGTCTCGTCCAACCCAGCCGCTTTGTTCGGCAAAGCCGCTGAGATCGTGGTCGAAGTGAATGTTGGCACTGAGTGCGATGGTTTCGATCCCGTCGCCGTCCAGATCAAGAATAAGAGGGTCAATGTTGCGGCTAAGAGTCCAGCGTTCATAGACCTGGGTCATGATGTCATCGAGGTTCTTGTTCACGTCCAGGGCTGCGCCGAGCGCGCTACTGCCGAATTCGCTCGTGAGCTGACCGATGGCTTGGCCAATGACCTCCGCAATTCTGTCGATTTCCATCCCCGCTTTGGTCATGGTGTCGATAGCGTTGGCCACGCCTTTGATGATCTGATCAGTGGTGGAGTCTCCGCTGGTCACGATGCTGCGTGTGCCGTCGTCGATGACCGGCAGCGGGGTGACATTGCGATCCACATCGACTTTCCAGCCGGCGGCGCCGGCGACTAGCTGATAGGCGCTTGCGGCTACACCTACCACGGTTGCGATGCTGCCTACAGTTACGACCAGCGGGATGAACGCCCCGCCCACTGTGATGAGCGCCGCGCCCGTACCGATCATCGCTGCTACGCCACCGACTACTCCAGCGATGTCAGATTGCTGGATGGGTGTACCTTTTTCCTTGGCGTCATAAATATTGCGGCCGCTATCTATAACGCCCAATAAACCTAATATTCCGCCCGCGATTGGCATATGTTTCGCTGCACTGCTACCGATGGTGGCAAATTCCACTACCGAATGTGTGGTTTGTGCGATGCCGATTACTGTGCCGGACGTGTTGAAGCTACCATCAGGGTTTTTTGCGCCAGCGCCGACATTGGCAGCGTTGAGATGTGTACCAAATCCACCGGTCAGAATTATCATGGCGATATTGTTAGTGCTCATAGATGACCTCTTTTCTCACGAAGAAAAATGAATACATAAAAAAGGTAGTACGGAATTAAAAGACAGAGCCCGATGAGCACACTTGCGGTCAGGCGTTTGGAGTGGCTCTTGCTTGTAGTGTGGAAATTGATGCTGATATTTTGCTCAGGGCATTCAAGAGCCCATATCCGGAAGCGCTCAGTAAGCGTCAGCTTTAAGGGCGTACCTTGTACTGTGGCCATGCATCCCGGTAGACTCTGGCGCTGAGCGTCGGTCCATTCGTGCGATCGAAACCTTCCACCCACGCTGACGTTAATCGGCCACTCCATTTGACGTCGCTGCCCATTTGGTAGCTCAACAAAAAGGTGAGGTTCGGTCTGTTGGGTGTACAAAATGCGGACCTGCAGTGTTTGCAGCGTGGAGAGATCCGGCACCCGGTTCCACTGATTGACGAACTCGGGGGCGATGACGAGCGTCAGGGATAGAAGCATTCCCAACGAAAACGCAGAGTACCGGCGCCAGAATGGCTTACCCTTTCGCGTAGCCAGCACCGCTTCATTGGGCGGTGGACCGGAGAGTTTGTCGATGAGTCGGTGCCATCGCCCGGGAGGAGGGGGCATGCTCATGCAAGCAGTCCTCCCAAGACCAGCTTCAATCCGATATCCCCTAGCCCAAAGGGATGGTCCGCGGTGTCAGCGAGGGATGAGAGGGCGGTTCTGCCTGCGTTGGTCGAGATGCCCGGACGCATTGAACTCACGTCGGGTTCTTCCGCGCCGACGCCGACATTGGCAGTATTGAGAGGCTTGCCAACTCTCCCCGTCCGAATCAACAGCGAGATATTGTTAGTGCTCATAGACGACCTCTTTTCTCCCGAAGAAAAACGAGCGCTTGAAAGAGGCCGCACGGGAGAAAAATACATAGCGCAATCAACAGACTGGGAAGCAGGCGTTCGGCGTGGCTCTTGCTTGTGGTGTTGAAGTTGATGCTGATATTTTTTTCGGGGCAATCAAGAGACCATATCCGGAAGCGCTTGGTGAGGGTCAGCTTCAATGGAGCGCCTTGGACTGTGGCCATGCATCCCGGCAGGCTCTCACGCTGGGCGTCGGTCCAGGCGTGCGAAATGAATCGTCCACGCAGGCCGATGTCAACCGGCCATTCCATGCTCTGTCGCTGTCCGTCGGGCAGCTCGACCAATAGGTGGGGTTCGGTCAGATCGGTGCGCAGAATGCGAACCTGCAGTGTTTGCAAGGTGGCGGGATCAGGCACGCGGTTCCATTGATTGACGAATTCGGGGGCGACCAGCAAGGCCAGGGAAGTGAACATTCCCACCAGGAAAACACGATGTCGAAGCCAGAATGGCTTGCCTTTGCGCGCGGCCAGCACCGTCTCATTGGGCGGGCCGGCGAGCCTGTCTATGATTTGTTGCCATGGGCTGGGAGTTTGATTCGTGTTCATGTGCACAGTCCTTTCAGAACGGATTTAAAGTAAATAGCCAAAAGCTGGAATGGCAGGGCCGGTATGGGGAAGGGAGAGGGATTTCAATTCTTATTCATCAAGTTGAGCGCTCTATTGAATGGCTGTCCGATGGATTTTTTCCGGCAACCGTTACGTCAAAGGCGATCCATCGGAAGATGTGGCTGGCTTGGCCTTACGTTTGATTCGCCGTTACGAGGCACGAAAAATCGTATGAAGGAGAGGCCAGACAAGTACCAAAGCACGTGCGAAGAAACTGCGGAGACGTGCCGATGAATCAGCGCTCATGCAACGGCAGGCAACCTCTGGGTAGAGACATGCAACCGAAGGTGGCGCCGGAAAAAAGTGATAGTGAGAATTTCTGACGGCGAGATGAATCGCTCTTTAACTAGAAAGAGCGTGAAGCTGGAAGTCGGGAAACTTCCTATGAACCATCCCAGGTTTTGTACGAAGAAGTATTTTGATTATTTATCGTCTCGTACAAACGCTGCCGTGATTGCCCGTCACCCGCCTACCGCATTGGGGGGCAGTGCCGGTAGTGATCGTGGCAGACCGGCCGCTGCGTGAGGTCGGGCCTCAGTTGTCGCAGCGGCGTGCGGCTGGTCTGAGCTTGTCTCAGCCGCTTTTCTTCCAATAATCCGGCTGCGCATACGCATGCCGGAGGAAATCCACGAAAGCCCTGATGCGCAACGGCAGGTGTCGCCGCTGCGCAAACACCGCGTAGATGGAAGGGGCGGGGGCGGCGAACTTGTCCAGCACGGTCACCAGTTCCCCAGCCTCGATGGCCGCGCCGACTTCCCACATCGATCGCCAAGCCAGGCCGCGCCCCGCCAGCGCCCAGTTGTGCAGCACTTCACCATCATTGCAGACCATGTTGCCGCCCACCTTGTAGACGCTCACCTTGCCCGATTGCCTGAGCGTCCAGCCGCGCTGGCTCCCCTCGCTGCTCATGGCCAGGCAGTTGTGGCGCACCAGCTCGTCCGGGCTTTGCGGTGTGCCATGACGGCGCAGGTAGGCGGGCGCGGCGACGATGACGCGATGATTCTCGGCCAGCTTCACGCTCACCAGGTTGGAATCGGTCAGCGTGGCGATGCGGATGGCCACGTCGATGCCTTCACCGATGACGTCGGCAATGCGATCGTTCAGGTTCAGCGTGAGCGTGACATCCCGATGTTCAGCGAGGAAGGAGGGCAGCAGCGGCGCCACGTGCTGACGCCCGAAACCGGCCGGGGCCGAGATCAGCAGCTGGCCGCTGGCGCGGGCGCTGCGTTCGGAGACGGCCGATTCGGCGTCCTCCAGGTCGGCCAGGATGCGCTGGCAGTCTTCCAGAAAGGCCGCGCCTTCGTTGGTCAGTACGATCTTGCGGGTGGTCCGCTGCAAGAGCTTCACGCCCAAGCGCTCCTCCAGCGCGTCCAGCCGGCGGCCTATCATGGCCGGGGCGATGCCCTCGGCGCGTGCCGCCGCCGACAGGCTGCCGCGTGCGGCTACCTCGGCAAAGGTCGAAATCTGCTTGAACTGGTCCATGCGGGGCTCCTCGATAGGCCGCCAGATAGGCGGCAAAGCCGCACTGGTGTTGGCTGGGTGGGCAGGGAGATTATCGGCTCACTTGTGACTAAAACGCAAAGATAAATTGATAAAAGCTTTCACTCATATCGATTTAGTTTAAATATACTGCGTACATAAAGTGTCTGATGCGATGCAAAAAGCGGCACCGACTCAGGCACAATCATGAAAACAAGATCAACCTGTCCATCTTTCTTTTTGAGGAGTCCAGCATGACGCAACTGAAGCTGCCCACCGGCATGGAAATCTCCGGCGACATCAAGCCGGGTTACGAGAACATCCTGACCTTTGAAGCCCTGTCGCTGGTCGCCAAGCTTTCGCGCGCCTTCGAAGGCCGTCGCCAGGAACTGCTGGCCGCCCGTGCCGAGCGCGTCAAGCGCCTGGACGCTGGCGAGCGCCCGGACTTCCTGAAGGAAACCGAATCCATCCGCACCGGCGACTGGAAGATCGCCCCCATCCCCGAGGCGCTGAAGTGCCGCCGCGTGGAAATCACCGGCCCGGTCGAGCGCAAGATGGTCATCAACGCCTTCAACTCGGGCGCGGACAGCTACATGACCGACTTCGAGGATTCCAACTCCCCGGTGTGGGACAACCAGATCAGCGGCCAGATCAACCTGTATGACGCGATCCGCCGCACCATCTCGCTGGAATCGAACGGCAAGAGCTACAAGCTCAACGACAAGATCGCCACCCTGGTGGTGCGCCCGCGTGGCTGGCACCTGGATGAGAAGCACGTGACCCTGGATGGCAAGCGCATTTCCGGCGGCATCTTCGACTTCGCCCTGTTCCTGTTCCACAACGCCAAGGAACAGCTGGCGCGCGGCGCTGGTCCGTACTTCTATCTGCCCAAGATGGAATCGCACCTGGAAGCCCGTCTGTGGAATGACATCTTCGTGATGGCGCAGAATGAAATCGGCCTGCCGCAAGGCACCATCAAGGCGACCGTGCTGATCGAAACCATCACCGCCGCCTTCGAGATGGAAGAAATCCTGTACGAGCTGCGCGAGCACAGTGCTGGCCTGAACGCTGGCCGTTGGGACTACATCTTTTCCTGCATCAAGAAGTTCAAGAACGACAAGGACTTCTGCCTGGCCGACCGCGCCAAGGTCACCATGACCTCGCCGTTCATGCGCGCCTACGCGCTGCTGCTGCTGAAGACCTGCCACAAGCGCGGCGCGCCGGCCATCGGCGGCATGAGCGCGCTGATCCCGATCAAGAACGATCCGGAAAAGAACGCCATCGCCATGCAAGGCATCATCAACGACAAGCGCCGTGACGCTACAGACGGCTATGACGGCGGTTGGGTCGCGCACCCGGGGCTGGTCGAGGCATCCATGAAGGAATTCGTCGCCGTGCTGGGCGACAAGCCCAACCAGTTCGAGAAGCAGCGTCCGGACGTGGACGTGAAGGCCGCCGATCTGCTCAATTTCCAGCCGGAAACGCCGATCACCGAGGCTGGCCTGCGTTACAACATCAACGTCGGCATCCACTACCTGGGCGCCTGGCTGGCCGGCAATGGCTGTGTGCCCATCCACAACCTGATGGAAGATGCGGCCACCGCCGAGATCAGCCGTGCGCAGGTGTGGCAGTGGATCCGCAGCGCCAAGGGCAATCTGGAAGATGGCCGCAAGGTCACGGCCGACATGGTGCGCGCGATGATTCCGGAAGAGCTGGCCAAGGTGAAACAGGTGGCAGGCGACGGCCCGACCTATGACCGCGCCGCCAAGATCTTCGAAGAGATGTCCACTTCCGAGACCTTTGCCGAATTCCTGACGCTGCCGCTGTACGAAGAAATCTGATTCAGAATCGCTTCAGCAGGAATGAAAATCCCCGCCACTCGCAAGAGGGCGGGGATTTTTTTGATGCTCATCTCGTCACTTTGCAAAAGCGAGGGACGAAAAAAATCCCCGACAAGTCAGGGATTTTTTTTAGCTTGAAAAGCTTAAGCAGCCGGAACGATGTTCGAAGCTTGCTTGCCCTTCGGGCCGGTGGTCACTTCGAAGGAAACGCGTTGGTTTTCCTTCAGCGACTTGAAGCCATTCGATTGAATAGCGGAGAAGTGAGCGAACAGATCTTCACCGCCTTCATCGGGGGTGATGAAGCCAAAACCTTTTGCATCGTTGAACCACTTGACGGTACCAGTTGCCATTACGGACTCCTAAATTTAATTGATTGGGGCTTGCGCCCGGCTCTTTATCGTTACTCGGGAGGAATGACAGCGAGATGACCGCACTACCAGCTCGAATCCTAACGACGCGACGATTATACTCATTAAATCGAGAATGCAAGAGATTTTCGGCACGAAACTTCAATTTAAATATTTAATGACTTTTTCGGGTGCTTTAGATTTCGCTCAATGCCGCCCGATGGTGCAGAAAGCCGCCCGCAATCCCTTGTCTGGTGCGGCTTTGCGGGTGTCAGGCATTGTCCTACGCGAGGCTGTCGGGCGACTTCCTACGCATCAATTTCCTTCATTTTGGCGGTAGATGAGCGCAACTGCTTCGGTTGCAATCCCTTCTTCTCGCCCCAAAAATCCCATTTTTTCGTTGGTTTTCGCCTTCACATTGACTTGTTCGGGGGAAATTCCGAGGTCTTCAGCGATATGAGCCACCATCGCGCCAATATGCGGGGCCATCTTGGGCGCTTGGGCGATGATGGTGGCGTCCACATTGCCCACCCGGTAGCCCGCCGCCGCCAGGCGTTTGCCGGCTTCGCGCAGCAGCACGCGGGAATCGGCGCCCTTGAATTGCGGGTCGGTATCGGGGAAATGGCGGCCGATGTCGCCCAGCGCGGCCGCGCCGAAGAGGGCGTCGGTGATGGCGTGCAGCAGCGCATCGGCGTCCGAGTGGCCCAGCAGACCCTTGTGGTGCGGGATGGTGACGCCGCCCAGGATCAGCGGACGGCCTTCGACCAGGACGTGGCAGTCATAGCCCTGGCCGATACGGAAGGGGATGGGGTGGCTCATGGATGGGGACCTTTCAGGAAGAATTCGGCCAGCGCGGCGTCCTGCGCCAGCGTGACCTTGAGATTGCGGGGGCTGCCTTCGACCAGGCGTGGGCGCAGGCCCAGCATTTCGATGGCGCTGGCGTCGTCGGTGATCTCGCTCAACCGGCCTTGCTCCTGGGCCTGGCGCAGGGCGCGATGCAACAGGGCATAGGGGAACATCTGCGGTGTCTGCGCCGCCCACAGGCCGGCGCGTGGCACGGTCTGCTCTGAGCGCGGGGCGGATGCGCCATCGCCGCGCTTGAGCGTATCCACGACCGGCAAGGCCAGCAGGCCGCCAACCTCATCCTGGGCGAGGGCATCGAGCAGCCTGTCGATCAGCGCTGCATCCAGTCCCGGTCGGGCGGCGTCGTGCACCAGCACCCAGTCGGCATCGGCGAGCTGGTCGCGCAGGGCGTTGAGGCCATTGAAAACGCTGTCCTGGCGCGTTGGTCCGCCTACACGGAGGATGCTCACGCGTTGCAGCAGGGCCGGCGTCATCAGGGCGTCTATCCAGCCATCCTCGGCACTGACCACCACGAAGGTATGGGCGATGCGCGCATGGGCAGCGAAGCTCTGCAGCGCATGCAGCAGCATGGGCTGGCCGGCCAGCGGCAGGTATTGCTTGGGGATCTGCCCCCCCATGCGCGCGCCCACGCCGGCGGCGGGGATCAGCGCAAAATGGCGGGCCGGCGGCGAGGCCGGTGCAGGGGGCAGGGAAGAAGCGGACTGCGATGGGTTCATGCCAGGCACCTGGCCCCGGCGCCCGCCTGGCGGCGGTCTGCGATGGGGCCTTCGTTTATAATGGGAGGCTGAATTCTAATGCCAATCCCTTGCAAGCGACCGGCATTTCGCGGCGCTGCCAGCATGGTCGCCACCGGGCCTGCGCCGTTGCTGTACCCGAATCAAGTCCAAACCAAGCCGATCCTCCCGATCCTGATGTCTTTTGATCCGAAAAAAAGCCTGCCCAAGGCAGGTATCCGTTTCCAGCCTCCTGCCGTGCACGGTTCCGCCGATGCCTATCTGCTGGCCCAGGCCGCGCTGGCGCTGAAGGCCGAAGGCCGCATGCTGGCCGTGGTGGTGGCCGGGGCCACCGATGCGCAGCGCCTGCTATCCGAAATCCCGTGGTTCCAGCCCAGCGAGGGCGAGCGCCTGCGCTGCCATCTGCTGCCGGATTGGGAAACGCTGCCCTACGACGCCTTCTCGCCGCACCAGGACCTGGTCTCCGAACGCCTGGCCACGCTCTATGAAGTGCAGTCCGGCCAGTGCGACCTGCTCATCGTGCCAGCCACCACGGCCTTGCTGCGCATGGCGCCGCCGCAGTTCCTGGCGGCCTATACCTTTTTCTTCAAGCAGGGTGAAAAGCTCGACGAAGGCAAGCTGAAGTCCCAGCTTACCCTGGCCGGCTACACCCACGTCGGCCAGGTCATGTCGCCCGGTGAATACTCGGTGCGCGGCGGCCTGATCGACATCTTCCCGATGGGCTCGGTGCTGCCTTACCGCCTGGACCTGTTCGGTGACACCATCGAAACCATCCGCACCTTCGATGCCGATACCCAGCGCTCGCTCTATCCGGTGCCGGAAGTGCGCCTGCTGCCGGGCCGCGAATTCCCCATGGACGAGGCATCGCGCCTGGCCTTCCGCAATCGCTGGCGCGAAGTGTTCGAGGGCGACCCATCGCGCTCGGCCATCTACAAGGACATCGGCAACGGCATCGCCTCGGCAGGCATCGAATATTACCTGCCGCTGTTCTTCGAAGAGACGGCCACGCTCTTCCAGTACCTGCCGGCCAATGCCATGTTCGCCACCGTGGGCGATATCGAGCAAGCCATCAAGCGCTTCTGGAGTGACACCCGCTCGCGCTGGAATTTCCTTAACGCCGACCGCGAACGGCCGGTGCTGGAGCCGCAGGCCATCTATCTGGATGATGAAGATTTCTTCACGCTCCTGAAACCCCACGCCCGCTGGGTGCTCAAGACCGATGATGCGCCTTCGGCGATCTCGGCCCCGCTGCCCAACATCGCCGTCAACCGCCGTGCCGATGACCCACTGGTCAACCTGCGCAGCTTCCTCTTGAAGGGCGCCGAGCGCGTGCTGATCTGCGCCGAGAGCAATGGCCGGCGCGAAACGCTGCAGCAATACTTTGCTGAATACGACCTCCATCCGGTCCTGTGCGAGGACTGGAACGGCTTCCTCGCCAGCGACGAAGCGCTGATGCTCGGTGTAGCGCCGCTGCATGCCGGCTTCGTCACCGCCGCTGGCCTGGCCCTGGTGACCGAGACCGAGCTGTATGCCGGCAGTGGCCGCCGCGTCGGCAGCCGCAAGCAGCAGGCCGCCACCGATGTGGAATACATGGTGCGCGACCTGTCGGAACTGAAGATCGGCGACCCGGTGGTCCACAGCAGCCACGGCATCGGCCGCTATATGGGCCTGGTCAGCATGGACCTGGGGGAGGGCGAGACCGAATTCCTGCATCTGGAATACGCCAAGGAGACCAAGCTCTACGTGCCGGTCTCGCAACTGCACGTGATTTCACGTTACTCCGGCGCTTCGCCGGAAGACGCACCGCTGCACGCACTCGGTTCAGGCCAGTGGGAAAAGGCCAAGCGCAAGGCTGCCCAGCAGGTGCGCGATACCGCCGCCGAACTGCTGAACCTGTACGCCCGCCGCGCATTGCGCCAGGGTCATGCCTTCGAGTATTCGGCGCATGACTATGAAGCCTTCGCCGACAGCTTCGGTTTCGAAGAAACCGCCGACCAGGCCGCCGCCATCCATGCCGTCATCAAGGACATGACCAGCGGCAAGCCCATGGATCGCCTCATCTGCGGCGACGTCGGCTTTGGCAAGACCGAAGTCGCCTTGCGCGCGGCCTTCGTGGCAGTGATGGGCGGCAAGCAGGTCGCCATCCTGGCCCCGACCACGCTGCTGGCCGAACAGCATGCCGCCACCTTCGCCGACCGTTTCGCCAACTGGCCCGTGAAGATCGCCGAACTGTCGCGCTTCCGCACCGGCAAGGAAGTCACGCAAGCCATCAAGGGCCTGGGCGATGGCACCATCGATATCGTCATCGGCACCCACAAGCTGCTCTCCGATGAAGTGAAGTTCTCGCGCCTGGGTCTGGTCATCATCGATGAAGAACACCGTTTCGGCGTACGCCAGAAGGAAGCCCTGAAGTCGCTGCGCGCCGAGGTCGATGTCTTGACGCTGACCGCCACGCCCATCCCGCGTACCCTGGGCATGGCCCTGGAAGGTCTGCGCGATTTCTCGGTGATCGCCACCGCGCCGCAGAAGCGCCTGGCCATCAAGACCTTCGTGCGCGCCGAACAGGAATCGACCATCCGCGAAGCCTGCCTGCGCGAATTGAAGCGCGGCGGCCAGGTCTATTTCCTGCACAACGAAGTGGAAACCATCGCCAACCGCAAGGCCGCGCTGGAACAGCTCTTGCCGGAAGCGCGCATCGGTATCGCGCACGGGCAAATGCACGAACGCGACCTGGAAAAGGTGATGCGCGACTTCGTGGCGCAGCGTTTCAACATCCTGCTCTGCACCACCATCATCGAGACCGGCATCGACGTGCCCACCGCCAACACCATCATCATGCATCGCGCCGACAAGTTCGGCCTGGCGCAGCTGCACCAGTTGCGCGGCCGGGTGGGGCGCTCGCACCACCAGGCCTATGCCTACCTGCTGGTGCAGGATGTGCAGGGCCTGTCCAAGCAGGCGCAGCGCCGGCTGGAAGCGATCCAGCAGATGGAGGAACTGGGCAGTGGCTTCTATCTCGCCATGCACGACCTGGAAATCCGCGGCGCCGGCGAAGTGCTGGGCGACCATCAATCGGGCGAGATCCACGAGATCGGTTTCCAGATGTACTCCGACATGTTGAACGAAGCCGTGCGCGCCCTGAAGGATGGCCGCGAGCCCGACCTGGCCGCGCCGCTGTCGACCACCACCGAGATCAACCTGCATGCGCCGGCGCTGCTGCCCAATGACTTCTGCGGCGATGTGCATGAGCGCCTGTCGCTCTACAAGCGCCTGGCCAACTGCGAGAAGTCCGACGCCATCGACGCCTTGCAGGAAGAGCTGATCGACCGCTTCGGCAAGCTGCCCGATGCGGCCAAGGCGCTCATCGAAACGCATCGCCTGCGTATTGCGGCCAAGCCGCTGGGCATCATCAAGATCGATGCGCATTCCGAAGCGGCGCTGCTGCAGTTCGTTCCCAATCCGCCGATCGACGCCATGCGCATCATCGAGCTGGTGCAGAAGAACCGCCAGGTCAAGCTCAACGGTCCCGACAAGCTGCGCATCACCGCCAGCATGCCCGATCTGAATGCCCGCGTGCAGCAGGTCAAGGCGACCATGAAGGCGCTCACCGGCTGAGCCGCTGTCCCGGCCACGCACTACCGAATCCAACCGCATCAATGAATCAACAGAACAATATGAACCTGATCCTGCAAGCCCCCAAGCAACACGCCGTGTCTTCTTCCACCATCGAGGCCATCGCCGCACTGGCGGGCGGCCAGGTCGAACGCATCAGTGACGTGCGTGTTCCCGATGCCGATGCCTGGCGCGTGGCCGGGGTGAGCCTGAACGACGCGCTCAAGGCCAGCATCGACGCCGCCTGCCTGCAGGCGCGCCTGGACTACGCCTTCATCGATGAAGGCCGCAAGCTGGCCGACTTCCGCCTGGTGGCCATGGACATGGATTCGACCCTCATCACCATCGAATGCATCGACGAGATCGCCGACATGCAGGGCTTGAAGCCCCAGGTGGCCGAGATCACCGAAGCGGCCATGCGTGGCGAGATCGAGTTCAACGAAAGCCTCACGCGCCGCGTGGCGCTGTTGAAGGGACTGGATGCTGGCGCGCTGCAGCGCGTCTATGACGAGCGCCTGCAATTGTCTGCGGGTGCGGAAAACATGTTGAAGGCGGTGCAGGCCGCCGGCCTGAAGACCTTGCTGGTCTCGGGCGGTTTCACCTTCTTCACCGACCGCATGAAGGCGCGTCTGAACCTGGACTATACCCACGCCAATACGCTGGAAGTGGTCGATGGCAAGCTCACCGGCAAGGTGGTTGGCGGCATCGTCAATGCCGACGAGAAGCGCGCTACCGTCGAGCGTGTCTGCCGCGAGATCGGCGCCGAGCCGGCCCAGGCCATCGTCATGGGCGATGGCGCCAATGATCTGCGGATGATGGGTATCTCGGGCCTGTCGGTGGCCTTCCGCGCCAAGCCGGTGGTGCGGGCCCAAGCCAGCGTGGGCTTGAATTTCGTGGGATTGGACGGCATCTTGAACCTGCTGGCCTGATTGTCGGGCGGCTTTTTCCTTCACTTCAGGAGACGTAATGAACCAGGAACTGGTATTCGATCCGCAGACCCAGACCGGCCGTGACCTGGTCTGGTGGCTCTATCTGGCCCATGCCATCTGCCTGGTGTTTTCATTGGGCATGCTGTCCTGGCTGCCCTTGATCGTCAATTACATCAAGCGCGGGGATGTGCGCGACACCTTCCTCTACAGCCACCACCGCTGGCAGATCCGCTCCTTCTGGTGGTACCTGTTCTGGCTGTTCGCCGGTGGCGCGTTGTGGCTCACCGTCATCGGCATTCCGCTGGCCGTGCTGGTCTTCACGCTGGCCTGGATCTGGAAGGCCTATCGTCTGATTAAGGGCTTCCTCGACCTGCAGGACAACAAGCCCATGCCTACCTGAGCCGCTTTCCCCTTTCCGCATCGATCCACGATCCACGATCCATTGAGCAACGGCGCCCCTAGCGGGCGCCGTTGTCATTTTGTTATTTTGGTGAAGCGTTGTTCAGTTGTGCACGGATAATAGTGATATTGAAAGATTTCAATGATAATGTCGAAGTATTACTAGACAGCACTAAATGTACGCTCCCGTGTACGCGCCGGTTAATGCGCGCGCCGAGGTGTGCATTCCATCCAAGGGGGGAATCCTGCGCATGAAGAACTGGACGATCAAACAACGCATCCTGGGGAGCTTTGCCCTCATCTTGCTGCTGATGGCCTTGATGGCCGGGATTTCCGCCGTCAACCTGGGCCGTATCGAGAACGGCGCGACTGCGCTGCGCCAGGATTCCACGCCGGGCCTGTATTACAGCACCATGATCAATGCCGCCTGGTATGAAAACCTGCTGATGAGCCAGCAGATCGCCCAGATCGACACCAACGAAGCCGAACGCCAGGCCGACCTGGCCCTGTTGCGCCGCAATGGCGAACGTCTGGACCGCCTGCAGGAAGACTACGACAAGACCATCTTCAGCGATAGCGACCGCAAGCTCTTCGAGCAGTTCAAGGAAACGCGCCAGAAGTACCGCGCCATGATCAGCGAAGTCCTGAAGATGGATTTCAGTCAGCGCGCTCCCATCGACAAGATGTTCAATGAACAGATCCGGCCGCAGTGGCGCCAGGGTTACCAGCTGACCCAGCGCATGGTCGATACCAACAAGAGTATTGCCGATGACGCTGCCAGCCGCATCAACGATGCCGTCACCTCGGCCCAGTTCGCCATGCTCAGTTCGCTCATGGCGGCCTTGCTGGCGGCGCTGGTATGCGGTTTCTTCCTGATGCGGGCCATCAACGAGCCGCTGCAGAAGCTCATGGGCATCCTCGACTACATGCGTTCGGGTGATTTCTCGCGCCGGGTGGCGCTGGATCGCAATGACGAGTTCGGCCACCTCGGCAGCGGTTTCGACCGCATGACCGACGAGCTGACCGGGCTGGTCTCGCAGGCGCAGAAGTCCTCGGCGCGGGTGGCCACCTCGGTCACCGAGATCGCCGCCACGGCCCGCCAGCAGCAGGCCACCGCCGCCGAAACCGCCGCTACCACCACCGAGATCGGTGCTACCTCGCGCGAGATCCATTCCACCTCGCGCGACCTGGTGCGCACCATGAACGAGGTGTCGGTGGTCTCCGAGCAGACTTCCGCCCTGGCCGGCAATGGACAGGCGGGCTTGACGCGCATGGAAGACACCATGCAGAACGTCATGGACGCCGCCGGTTCGGTCAGCGCCAAGCTGGCCATCCTTAACGAGAAGGCCGGCAACATCAACCAGGTCGTCACCACCATCACCAAGGTGGCGGACCAGACCAACCTGCTGTCGCTGAACGCCGCCATCGAAGCCGAGAAGGCCGGCGAGCATGGGCGCGGCTTCTCGGTGGTGGCCACCGAAATCCGCCGCCTGGCCGACCAGACGGCCGTGGCCACCTATGACATCGAGGTCATGGTCAAGGAAATCCAGTCCGCCGTGGCCGCCGGCGTGATGGGCATGGACAAGTTCTCCGACCAGGTCCGGCGCGGCATGCAGGACGTGCAGACGGCCGGCAGCCAGCTCTCGCAGATCATCGCCCAGGTGCAGGCGCTGGCGCCGCGCTTCCAGATCGTCAACG
Organism: Herbaspirillum camelliae; assembly: GCF_001929405.1. Lineage (NCBI taxonomy): Bacteria > Pseudomonadati > Pseudomonadota > Betaproteobacteria > Burkholderiales > Oxalobacteraceae > Herbaspirillum > Herbaspirillum camelliae. The sequence continues at coordinate 4,996,024 of NZ_KV880769.1, read as the reverse complement.
AAGGCATGCAGGCCCAGGCCAACAGCGCCGAGCAGATCAATCAGGCGCTGGTACAGTTGTCCGAAGCCGCGCAGCAGACCGTGGAATCCCTGCAGCAATCCAGCCAGGCCATCGAGGAATTGCACGTGGTCTCCAATGAGTTGCGCAACGGCGTCTCGCGCTTCAAGGTGCAGGACTGACGCGCGCCCTGACATGGCTGTCCTGACTGATCCCCTGTTCTTGCTGTTCTCGCTAGGCGCGGACCGCTATGCCTTGCCCGTGGCGGAGGTGGCCGTGGTGCTGCCGCTGTCGCCCTGCAAGCAACTGCCCGGCGCGCCTCCCTGGGTCGCCGGCCTGCTGCCCTATGAAGGCCGCCACGTGCCCGTGATCGACCTCAGCCAGCGCACGCTGGGCCGTCCCGCCGCACAGCGGGTGAGCACGCGCCTGGTGCTGGTGCATGACCGCTCGCCGGCGGGCGAGCCGGCCTTGCTGGGACTGATCCTGGAGCAGGCCACCGATACTTTGCGCTGTGCCGAGCAGCACTTTGTCCGCGCCACGGTAGCGCATGATGAGACGCCGTACCTGGGGCCGGTCATGCCTTACCAGGGCGGCCTGTTGCAACGGGTGCAGGTGTCGGCGCTGCTGGACGCGGCCACGCGCGCCGTGCTCTATGCCCGGGAGGATGCATGAAGTCGCTGCAGGCCATCGCCGACAAGCTCAAGGCCGCCATGGGCATGGACATGACCACCGTCGGCGCCAGCCTGATCGAGCGCGTGGTGCGCGAACGCATGGCGGCGCTGGAGATGGAAGATGATGCCTTATACCTCTCCCTGTTGCTGACCTCGGCGGCCGAATTGCAGGCCCTGATCGAACTTGCCGTGGTGCCGGAGACCTGGTTCTTCCGCGACCGCGAAGCCATTCTTGCGGTGGCCCGCCTGGCCACCGAAAAAGTGTCGGCCCAGCCGGCAGCCATCCTACGCATCCTCAGCCTGCCATGCTCCACCGGCGAGGAGCCGTATTCCCTGGCCATGGCCTTGCTCGATGCCGGCCTCACGCCAGGGCAGTTCGTCATCGATGCCTATGACATCCGCACCCGTTCGCTGGAGATCGCGGCGGCGGGCCTGTATGGTCGCAATTCCTTCCGGGGCCAGGAGCTGGCGTTCCGGGACCGTCATTTCGACGTCGAGCAGGGCCAGTGGCGGTTGCATGAGCGCATCCGCAGCCAGGTGCGCTTTGCACCCGGCAACCTGCTCGCGCCGGACTTCCTGCGGCAGGCCCTGCCCTATGACTTTATCTTCTGCCGCAATGTGCTGATCTACTTCGAGCGTGACGTACAGCGTCAGGTGGTGCAATTGCTGGCGTCGGTGATGAAGCCCGATGCGCTCATCTTCGTCGGTCCGGCTGAGGGCGGCGTCCTGCTGGGACCCACCATGGAATCGGCGGGCATCGCCCTGGCTTTCGGCTTCCGCAAGCGCGTGGCGGCCACATTGCCGCCGCCGTCGCTGCCTGCCTGGGCGCCACTGGCGCAGGCGGCCCCGCCAGCGCCGACGCCGGTCAGGACGGACGCTGCACATCGCGCGCCGGCGTGGCGCCTTGCTGCCGCTACTGCCGTTGCTGCGGCCAGTGCTTCCTCACCAGCAGCGGCGCTGCCGGCCGGCTTGCTGGAACGCGCCCGTACGCTGGCCGACCAGGGGCAGTTCGCCCAAGCGGGGGAGCTGTGCGAACAAGCTGTGCAGCAGCAAGGGCCCAGCGCCGAGGCCTTCTATCTGCAGGGCCTGATCCACGACGCGGGCGGCCAGCAAGAGCTGGCCCAGCGCTGCTACCGCAAGGCCTTGTATCTGGAGCCAGACCACCAGGCGGCCTTGCTGCAGCTGGCGGCGCTGCTGCAGGCCCAGGGTGACGCCAGCGGCGCGCAGCGCATGCGCCAGCGCGCCGAGCGCATGGCCAAGCCAGGGGAGGGCGCGCATGGCTGAGATCGAACTGCTGGCCATCGACGATTGCTGGAACCGCATCGGCATCAAGGGCGACGGCTCCTGTCCGCAATTGCAGCAGCATGTGCGCTGCCTGAATTGCCCGACCTTCGCCCGTGCAGCGGTCCAGCAGCTCGATCGCGTGAGCCTGGCCAACCACGCCTTGCCCAGCTGGCAGGAGCCGGCCAGCCCCGCGCCCGGCGCGGAACTGGCCGCTGCACGCAGTTCGGTGCTGGTGGTGCGCATCGGCGTGGAATGGTGGGCCATCGCCACCACGGTGGTGCAGGAAGTGGCCGAGGCGCGTGTCGTGCACAGCCTGCCGCACCAACGCAATCCGGCCATCCTGGGCGTGCTCAACATCCGGGGCGCCTTGCGTATCTGTGTCTCGCTGGCGCAGTTGTTCCAGTTCGGTGCGGCTGCACCCAAGGCCTTGCCGCCCAAGTTGCTGGTGGCCGTGCATGACGGCCAGACGCTGGTGTTCCCGGTCGACGAGGTGGCCGGGGTGCATCGCCACGATGGCAGCCTGGGGCCGGTGCCGACCACCCTGGCCCAGGCCGCCATCCAGTACACCCGGGGCATGCTGGAATGGCGCGGTCACGCCATCGGCCTGCTGGACCACGAATTGCTGTTCTATGTACTCAACCGGAGCATGACATGAGTACGCCCGACCTGAGCCAGATGTCCATGCTGGACCTGTTCCGCTTCGAAGCGGAAAGCCAGATCGCCCAGCTCAACGCCAGCCTGCTGGCGCTGGAGCAGCAGCCCAACGCGGCCGATCATCTGGAAGCCTGCATGCGCGCCGGCCATTCGCTCAAGGGTGCGGCCCGCATCGTCGGCCTGGAGCCGGCGGTCAAGGTGGCCCATGTACTGGAAGATTGCTTCGTGCTGGCCCAGCAGGGCCGCTTGCTGTTGCAGAAAAAACATATCGACGTGCTGCTGCGTGGAGCAGATCTGCTGGCGCGCATCGCTGCGCCGCCAGACGGCGACGAGGCCTGGGCCGACCATGCCGGCAGCGCCGAGGTGCAGGCTTTCCTGGTGGCGCTGCCCAACGTGATGAGCGGAGGTGAGGCCGCTCCCTGGCCTGCACCCGCATCCACTTCCGCTCCCGCCCCGGCGGCGGCCGAGCCCGTTGTCGCGGCAGCAGCCCAGCTCATTGAGCCCGAGCCCGCCGAGCCCGCGCCCGTCCCGGCAGCACCGGCGGCTGGCGTGCATCTACCCAACGCAAGTGCTGCGCGCGCGGTGCGCGTGAGCGCCGAGAGTATGGACCGGTTGCTCGGGCTGACCGGGGAGTCGCTGGTGGAGTCGCGCCAGCTCAAGCCTTTTTCGGCCACCATGCTGCGCATGAAACGCACGCAGCGCGAGGCCATGCAGGCGCTGGACCTGCTGCAACAGACACTGGCTACGACCCAGCTCGATGAATTCGCCCAGACCGCCTTTGCCGAACTGCGCACGCTGATGCAGCAGAACCAGCAATTGCTGGGCGAGCAATTGAGCGCACTGGACGCCTTCGATCGCCGCTCGGTAAATCTGTCGCAGCGCCTCTACGATGAGGCGCTGGCCTGCCGCATGCGGCCCTTCACCGATGGCACGGCGGGGCTGGCGCGCATGGTGCGCGATGTGGGCAATACGCTGGGCAAGTCGGTGCGGCTGGACATCGTGGGCAATACCACCCAGATCGACCGCGACATTCTGGATAAGCTGGAAGCCCCCATCGGCCACCTGCTGCGCAATGCCGTGGACCATGGCATCGAAAGCAGCGCCCAGCGGCGCGCCGCCGGCAAGCCCGAGCAGGGCGTGATCCGGCTGGAGGCGCGCCACAGCGCCGGCATGCTGTTGATCGAGGTGGCCGACGACGGCGCTGGCATCGATATCGAACAGGTGCGCCGCGCCGTGGTCGCGCGCGGGCTGTCCAACCAGGAAACCGCTGAGCGGCTGTCGGAAGCCGAATTGCTGGAATTCCTGCTGCTGCCCAGTTTCAGCCTGCGCGACACCGTCACCGAAATCTCCGGCCGTGGGGTCGGACTGGATGTGGTGGCCGACATGCTCAAGCAGGTGCGCGGCACCATCCGCATCACCACCCAGGCCGGCCAGGGCAGCCGCTTCCTGATGCAGCTGCCGCTGACGCTGTCGGTGATCCGCAGCCTGCTGGTGGACATCGCCGGTGAACCTTATGCGTTTCCGCTGGCCTACGTCAATCGTACGCTGCGCTTGCCCGCCGAGGCCTTGCAGACGCTGGAGGGCTACCAGCACTTCAGCCATGGTGGGCGCCAGGTCGGGCTGGTCAGCGCCCATCAGGTCTTGCAGAAGGGCCAGTGGCGCTCGCGCGACGGCAGCGTCTGCGTGGTCGTCATCGGCGAGCAGGAACATACCTATGGGCTGGCGGTGGATGCCTTCCTGGGCGAGCGCATGCTGGTGGTGCAGCCGCTGGACCCGCGCCTGGGCAAGATTGCCGATGTGCTGGCCGGCGCGCTCATGGAAGATGGCACGCCCTTGCTGATCCTGGACGTGGCCGACATGTTGCGCACGGTGGAGAAGCTGACCTCTTCCGGCCGCCTGCAGACGGTGGACCAGGATGGCGCAGCGCCGACCACCACCGTGGCGCGCAAGAAGGTGCTGGTGGTGGATGATTCGCTGACCGTGCGCGAGCTGGAGCGCAAGCTGCTCACCAACCGCGGCTATCAGGTGACCGTGGCGGTGGATGGCATGGACGGCTGGAATGCCGTGCGCGCCGAGGACTTCGACCTGGTCATCACCGATATCGACATGCCGCGCATGGATGGCATCGAACTGGTGAGCCTCATCCGCGGCGCTGCGAACCTGCAGTCGCTGCCGGTGATGATCGTGTCGTACAAGGACCGTGAAGAAGACCGGCAGCGTGGCCTGGAGGCCGGTGCTGACCACTACTTCACCAAGAGCAGCTTCCATGACGAAAGCCTGTTGCAGGCCGTCACGGATTTGATTGGAGAGGCGACATAGTGAAGATCGGCATCGTCAATGACACCCCCATGATGGTGGAAGTGCTGCGACGGGTCATCGCCGAGAGCGGCCGCCATGAACTGATCTGGATCGCCCGCGATGGCGAACAGGCAGTGCAGATGTGCGCCTGGCAATTGCCCGACGTGGTCCTGATGGACTTGCTCATGCCCAAGGTCGATGGGGCCGAGGCTACGCGCCGGATCATGGAGGCCACCCCCTGTCCGATTCTGGTGGTGACCTCCGACATGGATACCTCGGCTGACAAGATCTATGAAGCCATGGGCTATGGCGCCCTCGACGCCACCCAGACGCCGGCCTTGATCGGGGCCGCCGGCAAGCGTGACGCAGCGGCCTTGATCGAAAAGATCGATAATCTCGGTCGCCTCTCCCCCGAAATGGTCAGCCCGCCGGTGCGCGGCGGCCGGGCCGAGACCCTGGCGCCGGCCCAGCCGGCGCACGTCGGCAGCCTGCCGCCGCTGGTGGCCGTGGGCGCCTCGGCGGGCGGGCCGGCAGCACTGGCGACCCTGCTCAAGGCGATCCCGCAGGGCTTTGCCGGAGCGATGGTGATCGTCCAGCATATCGATGCCGCCTTTGCGCCGGGCATGGCGCAGTGGCTGCAACAGCAATCGGCGCTCAAGGTGGGGCTGGCGCAGGAGGGCCAGGCTCCGCAACGCGGCGCGGTGCTGCTGGCGGCCAGCAATCGCCATCTGGTGGTCAAGGATGGCGGGCGGCTCGGTTATGTGGAGGGCGCGCCCAATGACGTCTACCGTCCTTCGGTGGACGTGTTTTTCCAGAGCATCGTGCGGCACTGGCCAGGCAAGGTTGCGGGTCTGCTGCTCACCGGCATGGGCCGCGATGGTGCGGCTGGCCTGAAGGCCTTGCGCGACAGTGGCGCCCACACCATGGCCCAGGACCAGAAAAGTTGCGCAGTCTACGGCATGCCCAAGGCCGCCGTTGCGCTCAATGCCGCCGTGGAAGTGCTGCCGGTCACCGGCATGGCCGCCCGGCTGCAAGCCATTATCATCTGAAGGAATACAGCATGAGTTCGGTGCATACCGACATCCCGTTGGGCAGTCCAGCGCTGCCGGCGGATGAATACAAGATCATGGTCTTGCTGGTCGATGACCAGCCCATGGTGGGCGAGGCGATCCGCCGCGCCCTGGCCAATGAGCCGCACATCGATTTCCATTTCTGCACCCGTGCCGAGGAAGCGCTGACCGTGGCCGAAAGGACCCGGCCCACCGTGATCCTGCAGGACCTGGTCATGCCGGGGGTGGACGGGATGACGCTGGTGCGGCAATACCGCGCCAGCGCCGTGCTGGTCAATGTGCCCATCATCGTGCTGTCCTCGCGCGATGACGCCGTGGTCAAGCGCGATGCATTTGCCGGCGGCGCCAATGACTACATGGTCAAGCTGCCCGACGTCATCGAGCTGGTGGCGCGCATCCGTTACCATTCGCGTTCCTACATCAACCTGCTGCAGCGCGACGCCGCCTACAGCGCCCTGCGTGAAAGCCAGCAGCAGTTGCAGAAGAGCAATTTCGAGCTGCAGCGCCTGACCAATACCGATGGCCTGACCGGCATCGCCAACCGCCGCTACTTCGACGACTACCTCGGTGCGGAATGGCGGCGGGCGCGGCGCGATGGCCTGGACCTGGCGCTCTTGCTCATCGATGTGGACTTCTTCAAGCTCTACAACGACAACTACGGCCACGTTGCTGGTGACGCCGCGCTACGGCAGGTCGCCGAGGCGCTGGACAGCAGCATCCAGCGTCCGGCCGACCTGTCGGCGCGCTTCGGCGGTGAAGAGTTCGCCATGATCCTGCCGCGCACGGGTCTGGATGGCGCCCACGCCATCGCGCAGAAGGTCTGCCATCTGGTCGAGTCGCTCCAGGTCCCCCATGAAGGCTCCAGCGTGAGCGCCTGGCTCACCGTGAGCGTGGGCGCGGCCACCCTGGTGCCGCAGGAGCAACAGGAGCTGCGTGAACTGATCGAGGCCGCCGACCGACGTCTGTACCTGGCCAAGCAGCAAGGACGCAATCGCGTCGTCTGGCAGGATGGCTGAACCGACGAGCCTGACCGGCCTACCAAGGAGAACCCGCATGCGCAGCATCGCCACACTCGAAGAACTGCAGTCGCTGGCCGGCCAGGAAGTGGCCACCAGCGACTGGATCACCGTCACCCAGGAACAGGTCAATCGCTTTGCCGAGGCCACCGGCGACCACCAATGGATCCACGTCGATCCCGAACGCGCCGCGCGCGCCTTGCCCTATGGCGGCACCGTGGCGCATGGTTTCCTCACGCTGGCCTTGCTGCCGCGCATGCTGGCGGATTCCATCGACTTCGGGCCGGACGTCAAGATGCTGCTCAACTATGGCCTCAATCGCGTGCGCTTTCCTGCGCCGCTGCCGGTGGGTCGGCGCGTGCGCGGCGTGATCGTGCTGCAGTCGGTGGAAGTCATCCCCGCCGGCGTGCAGTTGGTCTGGGAAGTGACGGTGCAATGCGAAGGCATGGACAAGCCGGTCTGCGCGGCCGAGTTCCTGGTGCGTCGCTATTGACGCACCTGCCGGCATGGCCGGCAGGGTTCCTCGCCAATACTCACGGGTTTTGTCGCCTGCTTGCATCGTCGTTGCCGCGTTGCCAATAATTTCGTGCAGTCTGTCAAAAGAAGGTGCTAAGGTGCAATGCACGTGGCGAGCATGCGCCACTGCACCCTCCGGGCGACAGTGCGCCGGACTGCCGCGTGTTTGTCGATGAAGCCGCCATGACGTCAGAACGCCTTCCACACCGTGCCGACAGCGCCTTCCATGAGAAGGCGCTGGCCTACCATCAGCTCACGCTGACCTATATCGCCCGAGGCGCCCCGCTGGACCAGTTGCTCGATCGCATCGCGGTCGGTTTTGCCCGGGCCTATCCCGAACGTTCGCTCGCCATCTTCCTCTACGATGACCAGGCCCGCCGCATGCAGGCAGGGGCGGCGCCGCACATCGCGCCGGCGCTGGTGACGCAGATCCTGGACTTGCCTGCCGAGGCCGCCGATACCCCCGATTTCTGGCAGCGTGTCAACGACCTGGCAAGCCGCCATGGTGTGCGCTTGGCCGAGATGCTGCCGCTGCGTTCCTTTGCCGGGGAGCTTGCCGGCGTCCTGATGATCGCCGTCGCCGATGTCGACAGCGGCTTCGAGGAAGACCAGGCCTATCGGCAGACGGTCAGCGCGGCCCTCTCGATGGCCATGCTGGCCATTGAGCGCGCGCTGGTGCCGGGCCATGTGCTCACCCCGCGCGACGCACCCGACCAGGCCTACGAACGCATGGCGCTGGCCATCGAGGGCAGTGGCACTGGCATCTGGGATCGCAATGCGGTCACCGGCGAGATGTACTACTCGCGCGGCTGGAAAGCCATCCTCGGTTACGAGGACTGGGAGCTGTCCAGCCACCTGGCCGACGCCTACCAGCGCATCCATCCCGACGACCTGGCGTACGTGCAGCAGACCATCCGCCAGCATTTCGAGGCCAGGTCCGATCACTACCAGGTCGAGCACCGCATCCGCTGCCAGGATGGTAGCTACAAATGGATCAGCAGTCGCGGCAAGGTGGTGGCGCGTGATGCACAGGGTAATGCGCTGCGCATGATCGGCACCACCACCGACATCACCGAGATCAAGCGGCTCACCGAAAAGCTGGGCAAGAGCAGCCGCATGCTCGACTACCTCACCAGTGAAATCCCCGGCATGGTGTTCCAGTTCAAGGTGCCGCCGGGTGCGCCCGGCTATTTCACCTATGTCAGCGAGGGCGCGCGCGAGACCTATGGCCTGACGCCCCAGCAACTGCTGGAGAACCCGGCCATCATTGATACGGTGATCCATCCGGAAGACATGCCGCTGTACGAGGCGGCGCGTGAGGCTGTGTTCGCGGGTGCTGAGCACTGGACGCTGGAATTCAGGGTGCTGCCGCCGGGCCAGAGCGTGCGCTGGTTGCGCGGCCAGTCCAGGCCGCGTCGGCTCGATGACGGTACTACGCTGTGGCATGGCTTCATCACCGACATCAGCCAGAGCAAGTCCATCGAGCTGGAACTGCAGGAATTCGCCCTGACCGACTACCTCACGCAATTGCCCAACCGCCGTTACTTCATGCAGCGTCTGCAAGAGGAATACAGCCGCATCCAGCGCAGCGTCACGGCGGGGGCTGCGGTGCTGATGTGCGACCTGGATCATTTCAAGCGCATCAATGACCGCCTGGGGCACGCCGTCGGCGATCTGGTGCTGAGGCACTTTGCCGCCGTACTCAAGAGCCAGTTGCGCAAGAGCGATACCGCTGGCCGTTTGGGTGGGGAAGAGTTTGCCATCATCCTGACCGGTGCTGACCGGCAGGCGGCGGCGGACTTTGCTGCCCGCCTGCAGCATCGCTTCGCCGGCCAGCCGCTGATCCATGAGGGGCGCGAAGTGAAGGTGACCCTGTCCATCGGCGTGGCCCTGATGCAGGCCGACAGTGTCGGTCAGGAGCACGTGTTGCGGGCCAGCGATGACGCCTTATATCGCGCCAAGGAAAAAGGGCGCAACCGTGTCGAGTTTGCGCCCTTTGGGTCGGTCGGCGGCGGCTGATCGCGCCGCCCGCTGACACCGTCAGCTGCGGGTTCAGCGTTTCTGGTACTGGCTCTTGCCGAACAGCACTTCGCGGGCTTTGTCGTCATGCAGCGGCTTGCGCTTGTCGGCCAGCACGGTCACGCCGCGCTGCACGGCCGGACGTGCGCTGATGGCGTCGTACCAGCGCTTGACGTTGGGGAAGTCGTCCAGATCGATACCCTGGTTCTTGTGCGAACGGGTCCAGGGGAAGCAGGCTATGTCGGCGATGGTGTAGTGCTCGCCGGCCAGGTAGGCGTGCTGGCCGAGCTGCTTGTCCATCACCTGATAGAGGCGGCGCGCTTCGTTGGTGTAGCGGTTCACGGCGTATTCGATCTGCTCGGGCGCATACAGGCGGAAGTGGTGCGCCTGGCCCAGCATCGGCCCCAGGCCGCCCATCTGGAACATCACCCATTGCAGCACTTCATACTTCTCGCGGGTGGTCTCGCCCAAGAAGCGGCCGGTCTTGCCGGCCAGGTAGATCAGGATCGCGCCGGATTCGAACAGCGAGATCGGCTCGCCATCCGGGCCATCGGGGTCCACGATGGCGGGGATCTTGTTGTTGGGCGAGATCTTCAGGAATTCGGGCGTGAACTGGTCGCCAGCGCCGATATCGATGGCGTGGGCGGTGTAGGGCAGGCCGCATTCTTCCAGCATGATGTGGACCTTGTGGCCGTTGGGCGTGGCCCAGCTGTAGACGTCGATCATGGATGTCCTTTTTTGCGTGTCGTGTTGAGGGGGAAGGTCACGGAACGGAAAATGATATAAATGATTTACGGGGCGATGACCTTACAGCTTTGCCAGCCGCTCCAGCGCAAGTTGCAGCGTTTCATCCTTCTTGGCGAAGCAGAAGCGCACGATGCCCGATTCCCTGGGCGTGTTGTAGAACGCCGAGACCGGAATGGCGGCCACGCCGATCTCGCTGGTGAGCCACTTGCAGAATTCGGCTTCAGGCAGCTCCGAGATGGCGCCGTATTTCACGCACTGGAAGTAGGTGCCTTGCGAGGGCAGCAGCTCGAAGCGGGTGTTGGCCAGGCCGGTGCGGAAAAGGTCACGCTTGTGCTGGTAGAAGGCCGGCAGGTCCAGGTAGGGGGCCGGGTCCTTCATGTAGGCGGCCAGGCCGTACTGCACGGGCGTGTTGACGGTAAAGACGTTGAACTGGTGGACCTTGCGGAATTCCGCCGTGAGCGCCGCCGGTGCGGCCACATAGCCGACCTTCCATCCAGTGACGTGGTAGGTCTTGCCGAAGCTGGAATTGATGAAGCTGCGCTCGGCCAGTTCCGGATGGCGCGCCAGCGACTCATGCGGCTGGCCATCGTAGACCATGTGCTCATAGACCTCGTCGGAGAGGATCAGGATGTCGGTGCCGCGCACGATCTCGGCCAGCGCCGCCACGTCGGCCGCGCGCATGACGCTGCCGGTCGGATTGTGCGGGGTGTTGACCATGATCATGCGGGTCTTGGGGGTGACGGCCGTCTTGACCTTGTCCCAGGGGATGCTGTAGCCCTGCGCCCCCACTTCCATCTGCACGAACACCGGCACGCCGCCGGCCAGTTCGATGGCTGGCACGTAGCAGTCGTAGACCGGTTCGATGACGATGACTTCATCGCCCGGATGGACCGCGCACAGCACCGAGGTCAGGATGCCCTGGGTGGCGCCGGCGGTGACGGTGATCTCGGAGATCGGGTCATAGCGATGGCCGTAGAGCTTCTCGACCTTCTCGGCGATCGCTTCGCGCAGCACCAGCACGCCGGCCATGGGCGGATACTGGTTCAGCCCTTCCTGCATGGCCTGGGTGACGGCGGCCACCAGGGCCGGGTCGCAATGGAAGTCGGGAAAGCCTTGGCCCAGGTTGACCGCGCCTTTTTCGCTGGCCAGGGCCGACATGACGGTGAAGATGGTGGTGCCCACCTTGGGCAGCTTGGTGACGATGTTGGGGGTGCTCATTGCAGCGGGCTCGTTCTTGTGATGATCGCAAGCCCGTTATTCTAGCCGGATTCCTGGCGCGGTTCAGGCCGGCGGCGCGAGGAAGGCGTCGGCGCGCCAATGCTGCGGCGGCACGATGGCGAACAGGCCACGCTTTAAGGTGCGCTTGGCGAGCTTGAGCACAGCCTTGTCCTTGCTCACCAGGACATGGGCGCGGCATTGCAGGGCCAGTTCCAGGAATTTCTGGTCGTCGCGGTCGGTGCACAGTGGCAGGCCGAAGGTGTTGACCTCGGCCAGCGGCAGGCAGTGCAGCAGGCGGTCGAAGTCGGCGCAGATGGCCGGCTTGTTCTCGGCGGTCACGGGCAGGTGCGGATACTCCAGCACGGCCAGCCATTCGCTGCGGCAATCCTCGCGGGTGTAGGCTTCCACGCTGCCGTCTTCCAGGGCTTGCAGCAAGGCGGCCCAGCGCGGATCGCGGAAGACGAATAGGTCCAGGCAGACATTGGTGTCCAGCACCACCCGCTGGCGCCCAAGGGGCGCGGCAGCGGTCGGCGGGAGGGAAAGCGGGGAGGGGACGGAGGGTGTTGCCAGGATGCTCATTGAATGCCAGGGATGAAACTAGTTGTCGATGCCACGGTTGCCGGGCGGTGGCGCTTCCTGCTTGACAAAGAAATCGCAGCCGGCCTCGAGCGCATCATACCCCTGATCGGTGACACGCCAGAAATTATGCATGTCCACCGCCGCCAGCCCACGGTCATAGAGCAGGCGCAGGTGGTGCAGGATCACTTCCGGCGCAACCTGGCCGGGCAGGGCGCTCTGGATCTTCTCGACGTCGCCGTAGAGGGTGCCGAAGGATGCCAGCTGCTTCAGGATTTCTCCCATGAGGGCTTTGTCGCGTTTCATGATCTCCTCCTTGCCATTGGGGGCGTTGGCGCATTGGTGCGTTGGGGGCTGCGAGGCGCGGCTCCTGCCGGTATGGACAACATCTGGCGGCTGAAGTGCCGCGTCGGTTCTGCTTGCCCGGTACTCCTGTTGATTAACGGCAAGTTACGGCTTGAACTTGAATGCCGTGACGCAATCCCAGAACGCGCCCCGCTTTGGTGCATGGGGCGCAGCGCATGAGGCAGACGCCTGACGCCTGTTTCAGTGTAGGAGCCGCAAGCTCATCAGCAAAGGCGCGATAGCTGCCTTTTTTGTCGGCCAGATCGGGGCATCGCCTGTCTTGCGCATGGGACGGCGGGCGCAAGCTGCCCGCTTTGGGTATCATGGCGGCCAACTTGTCCCAACCTGATCATTGGATGAACGCCTCATGCTGATTGTTTTGTCTCCCGCCAAGTCGCTGGACTATGACACGCCCCCCACCACCGATGTCCATACCACCCCGGCCTTCGTGCCGCGTTCGGCTGAACTGATCGAGGTGCTCAAGACCAAGTCGCCGGCCGAGATCGGCAGCCTCATGGGTATTTCCGACCAACTGGCCGTACTCAACGTGAACCGCTACGCCAGCTGGTCGCGCAAGTTCAGCAGCAAGAACGCCAAGCAGGCCGTGCTGGCCTTCAATGGCGATGTCTACGAAGGGCTGGATGCGGCCTCCCTGAACGCCCGCCAGCTCGACTACCTGCAAGGCCACGTACGCATTCTCTCGGGCCTGTACGGCATGCTGCGACCGCTGGACCTGATGCAGCCCTATCGCCTGGAAATGGGTACCAAACTGGCCAATCCGGGCGGCAAGGACCTCTACGCCTTCTGGGGCAGCGAGATCACCGAAGCCCTCAATGGCGAGCTGGCGGCGCAGAAGACGCCGGTGCTGGTGAACCTGGCCTCGGAGGAATATTTCAAGGTGGTCAAGCCCAAGCTGCTCAAGGCCCAGGTGATTGCCCCGGTGTTCGAGGACTGGAAGGGCGGCAAGTACAAGATCATCTCCTTCTACGCCAAGCGCGCGCGCGGGCTGATGGCCCGCTATGCGGCCCTGAACAACATCAACCAGCCTGAAAAGCTCAAGGCCTTCGACCTGGAAGGCTATGCCTTCGCCCCCGAGGCCTCCAGCGAGAAGAACTGGGTGTTCCGCCGCAAGCTGGAAGCCTGATCGCGGGTGGCTGTCGTTGACTGCAGCTGACTGCAAATGATTGCCGGCCGGCGGGCAAGGCCTGTCGTGCCGGCAATCATTGCGTAAAAGATATAAATCATTTGCAACGATGTGCCGCGTTGCAAATGCGCAGTATTTCCTTCCCCGGCACATTCCCTATGGTCATTTGAACACTGGCTGCGCTATGCTCACTGCAAACGGGTGACGGCGGCGCAGACCACCGCACCTGTGGCAATCCAGCCCCGTCCTGTGCGCGGGTTTGTTGCTGCCAGCTCCAGGCTGGCAGCCCTGGTGTTGTTCGGAGACCCCAAGCCGATGGTGACCGTCAAGCCCGATGATGCCCAGCCGCAGTACTTCGCCGCGCCGCTGCCGGTAGGCAGTTTCACGGTCTATTCGCTTGATGAGGCCCGCCTGAGCCTGAAGGCCGGCCAGCTCGATCTGTTGCAGATGTCGCCGGGCAAGCTCAATTACTCGCTGTCGATGAGCCAGCTGGGGCATATCCAGATCTATCGCGAGCGTTCCGACAAGCCCTTGCTCAAGCGCGGCGTGAACTGGCCGGGTTCGCTGGTGTTCAGCTTCGTGGTCTAGGCGCGTGGGCGCGGCTGGCTCTCGGGCCGGGCGGTCGATCCGCAGGCCAGCCTGGTGGCCGATGGCGAAGCGTTGCCCGAGATCATTACCCCCGCAGAGCTGGACCTGGTGTTCATCGTAGTAGACCGGCAATGGCTCAGCGAGCGCATCGGCGACGGCGCCAGCCGGCAGATCACTGGCGGCGCTCGCAACCTGCGCTGCTTCGCAGCATGGCATGAGCACGCGCTGGTGCTGCGCAGATTGTTTCCGCTCTTGCCCGGCCAGGCGCGCCTGGGCCAGCCGAGCCCGTCCATCGGCCACTGCGCGCTGGCGCCGCGCTCCAGTGCGGGCGGTGGCAGCCTGGCCGAGGACATGGTGCTGGAGGCCTTGCTGGAGGTGCTGGGTTCGGTGCATCGTGTCGAAGCGCTGCGCGAGACCGATCAAAAGCGCCTGATCGACCAGGCCCGCCGGCTCATGCGCGGCGACGCCCCCGAGCGCGCCACCATGACCCAGGTGGCGGCCCACCTGGGCGTGAGCCGGCGGCACTTGCAGACCTGCTTCAATACCTCCGTGGGCATTCCCGCCATTGAATTCGTACGGGCCGAACGGCTCAACCAGGTGCGCAAGGCCCTGGTAGAGGCGCGTCGCGCAGGCCTGGAGGTGTCTATCGGTGATATCGCCGCTGACTGGGGTTTCTGGCACCTGAGTCGCTTTGCCGCCGACTACCGCGACATGTTCGGCGAGCTGCCCTCCAAGACCTTGCGGCCCTACGCGCCGCCGGCGGCGCGCCGCGTTGCACAACGGATCACTTCCCAAAACGGATAACGGCGCGCAGAAGCCTCTTTCTAGAATCCCCGAACCACTTCACAAGAAAGGTTTGGGGCATAACATGAATGACATCTGCTGCACCGGGCGCCGCGCCAGCGCCGCCGCTTGTTCCGCACTCTCCGTAGTCTGTCTTGGCGCGTTCTTCTCCCTGCCTGCGCAGGCGGTCGAGCAGGGCGCCACCATCACGCCCATCGGCATCACCGACTTCGGCGCGGGCATGCTGCCGCCGTCATCGCCTTACGGCACCGTCGGCGTGCGGGCGTCCTACTATTCGGCCTCGACCCTCAAGGATGGCGCGGGCAAGTCCATTCCCAATGACTTCCACATCGACGTCAAGACGCTGGCGCTGGCCTACTTCTACATGACCGATGTCGAGGTGCTCGGCGCCAGGTTCGGTGTGGGTGGCGTGCTGCCCTTCATCGACATCAGCGGCGGGCTCAAGGTCGGCACGCCCGCAGGCCCCTTGTCGGTATCAGGCCGGGATTCGGGCCTGGGCGACATGCAGGTGTTGCCCTTCATCCTGGCCTGGCAACTGCCGCCCAGCGTATTCGTCAATGCCGGCCTGATGATCCAGGCGCCGACCGGCGCCTACAGCACCAGCAAGGCCTTCAACGCCGGGGTCAATCACTGGACCTATTCTCCCTTTGTCGGGGCGACCTACATCACGTCCTCCGGCCTGGAGCTGTCGACGCAGGTATCGCTCAATGTGAATACCGTCAACCCGGCCACGCGCTACCGCAGTGGCGTCGAGTATCGGCAGGAGTTCGCCATTGGCCAGCGCATCCAGTCCTGGACTGCGGGGCTGGCGGGGTATGTCTACCGGCAACTGAGCGATGACAGCGGCCCCGGCTCCGGCGATGGCAATCGCGGCCGGGTCTATGCGCTGGGACCCGCGGTGAGTTTCGCCCAGCCTGGGCTGCCGCTGGTCACGCTGCACGGCTACCAAGAGTTCGGTGCGCGCAATCGCGCCGAGGGCTACAACCTGGCGCTGCGCCTGGCCATGACGTTCTGAGGAGGATCACCATGCACGCCTCGCTGTTCCCCCGTTCCGTGGCCGGACCACGGCAGGGCCTGGTCATCCAGCTGGCCAGCAGCCTCACCATCATGGGGTCGGTCATGATCGCCCCGATGCTGCCCAAGATCACCGCCGAATTTGCCGCCGTCGAAGCGGATGCGCTCACGCTGGCGCCCTTGATCGTAGCCGGGCCGGCGCTGGCCATCGCCCTGTTCGCGCCCGTGGCCGGCATGCTGGCCGACCGCTTCGGACGCAAGTCCATGCTGCTGCTGGGTTGCCTGCTGTATGCGCTGTTCGGCGCGCTGCCGGTGCTGCTGCATGAGCTCAGGCTGATCCTGTTGAGCCGCCTGCTGTTCGGTTGCGCCGAAGCGCTCATCATGACCTGTTGCACCACGCTCATTGCCGACTACTGGCCGCCGCGTGAGCGCATGCGCTACATCAACCGCCAGGTGATCACCATCGGCGTGGTGGGCGCCTTGTTCTTCGTCATTGGCGGCGTGGCCGGGGAGGGCTCGTGGCGCACGCCTTTCCTGCTGTATCTGACACCGCTGCTGATGCTGCCCGCCATCGCCGCCTGGCTGTGGGAGCCGGATCGGCGCCAGGAAGACAGCCATGCCGCGCCTGCCCTGAGCGGCGGGGTGCGGCGCACCGTGTTGACGGCCTGCTTCCTGATCTTTGCCGGCATGGTGACCTGCTTCGTGGTGACGGTGATGACGCCGACGGTGCTGGTCATGCGCGGTGTCACCTCGACCTCGCTCATCGGGGCGGCAGCCGGCCTGGCCATCCTGTGTACCTTGATCGGCTCGATCGCCTGGCCCTTCGTGCGTGAGCGCATCGGCGTGGCGGGCGTCAATGCCTTGCTGCTGGGCTGCATGGCCGCAGGGCTGTGCGTGCTGGCCTTGGCGCCGTCCTATCCGGTGGTGCTGGTGGCGATGGTGCTGCAGGGTTTTGGCGCGGGCTTCCTGGTTTCCAATGCATCCTTGCCGCTGCTGCTGGGCCTGCCGTCGCATCTGCGGGCACGCGGGGTGGGGGCGTTTACAGCCTGCCTCTATCTGGGCCAGTTCGCCAGTCCGCTCATCATCACCGCCATCGCCCAGCCGCTGGGCGGCATGCCGGCCGGGCTGGCCAACGCCATCCTGGTCTGGGCCCTGCTGACGATGGTGTTGGCGCTGGTCTGGCTGGTGGTCGGCCTGCGCCATGCGCGGCCGCAGCCGGGGCCAGTGACGCACTGAGTGCAGGCGCGTGCGCGCTTTTCCTGATTATCTTCGCTGTTTTTTTTCACTGTGGCGCGATGTCCGCCGGGCATCGCGCACCTCTTCGCACGAAAGCGATCCATCCATGCATACCGTCTCTTCTTCTTCCCTGGTCCGTCCGCAGGATGGGCTTGATCTGGCCCAGCGTATCCGCCAGGGCGAACTCTCGCCCGGTGACGCATTGGACCAGGCCATCGAACGGCTCGAGCAGGTCAATCCTGCGCTCAACGCCGTGGCCGAAAAGCTCTACCACCTGGGTGAGCAAAGCGTGGCCCAGGGCTTGCCCGAGGGGCCTTTCCGTGGGGTGCCGATGCTGACCAAGGATCTGTTTACGCCACTGGCCGGCGCCAGGATGAGCAATGGTTCGCTGCTGCTCAAAGACAATGTCATGCCGGTCGACGCCGAGCTGGTGACGCGCTTGAAGAAGGCCGGCTTTACGATCTTCGGCACCACCACGTCGCCTGAATTCGGCACCTCCTATACAACCGAGTCGCGCCTGTTCGGCGCCACCCGCAATCCCTGGTCGCTGGAGCATAGTTGCGGGGGTTCCAGTGGCGCGGCGGCGGCGCTGGTGGCCGCGCGCGTGCTGCCCATTGCGCACGGCAACGATGGCGGCGGCTCATTACGGGTGCCGGCCTCGGCCTGCGGGGTGTTCGGGCTGAAGCCCTCGCGCGGACTCATGCCGATGGGGCCGCTGGCTGGCGAGGGCTGGGCGGGTATGAGCACCAGCCATGTCATGAGCCTGTCGGTGCGCGACAGCGCCGCCGTGCTCGATCAACTGGCCGGGGCCGATCTGGGCGCGCCCTATGCGGCCCCGCATTACCGTCAGAGTTTCCTGGCGGCGGCCACCGGCGCTGCGCCGCAGGGCTTGCGCATTGGCCTGGTGACGCACCTGCCGCCCTGGCCCACCCATCCTGACTGCCTCGAGGCCGTGCAGAGGACGGCGGCGCTGTGCCAGCAACTGGGCCATCATGTGGAAGAGGCCCGCTTGCCGGTGGATGGACTGGAGTTCTACGACACCGTCTTCACCATCATCGGTTCGCAGACCCGCAACCTGATGAACCTGCTGGCGCGCATGGCGGGCCATCCGCTGGACGAGCAGGCGCTGGAAGCGCGCCACCGTGTCATCCTGCGCGACAAGGGCCGACTGTCAGGGGCTGACTATGCGGCGGCGGTGGATTACCTGCATGCATTCGGACGTCGTATGGCCGAGCTGATGCAGCGCTATGACCTGATCCTCACGCCGACCATGGCGCAGCCACCGGCGCGCATCGGCGCCCTGACCGTGCGGGAGGAGCAGTCCCTGGCTGAGCTGATCCACACCTTCCACGGTTATTCTCCCTTCACGGCGCTGTGCAATGCCAGCGGCCAGCCGGCCATGTCGGTGCCGCTGCACTGGAATGACCAGGGCTTGCCGATCGGTTCGCACTTCTGTGCCGGGTTTGGCGACGATGCGTTGCTCTTGGCCGTGGCCGCGCAACTGGAGCAGGCCGCGCCCTGGGCGCATCGCCGGCCGCCGGTCTGCGCCACATGAGGTGAGCGGTCCGCGCAGAAACGAAAAACCCCTGTCGGCAGACAGGGGTTTTTTGTGAGGCAGGCCAATCCGGTCGAGGGGTGCTTACCAGAGTTTCCACCAGGGCTTGGACTTGGGCTTGGGACCGCCGTTGTACCAGGGGCTGTTGGGATAGGTGGCCTGGATGATGCGCTCGGTGTCTTCCTTGAGCTTGGTCTGGCCCAGCGCTTCGTAGGAGCGCATCAGGATGAACAGCGCTTCTTCGTTGGCCGGCGAGTCCGGATACTGCTTGATGGCCGATTGAGCACGGTTGGCCGCCGACACATAGGCGCCGCGGCGGAAGTAGTAGCTGGCCACGTGGACGTCATACTGGGACATGGCGTTGACCAGGTATTTCATGCGGGCAATGGCGTCCGGGGTGTACTTGCTGTCCGGGAAACGTTCGGCCAGCAGCTTGAACGAGTCGAAGGCGTCACGCATGGCCTTGGGGTCGCGTTCGGTGTTGTCCTGGTCGGTGAAGGTATCGAAGATGCTGGTGCGGTCATTGAAATTGATCAGGCCGCGCAGGTAGTACATGTAGTCCACATTGGGGTGGTTCGGGTGCAGCTTGATGAAGCGGTCCACCGCCGCCAGGCCTTGCGCCTGCTCGTTCTGGCGGTAGTAGGCATAGGCGATGTCCATCTGGGCCTGCTGCGCATAGGTGCCGAACGGGTAGCGCGATTCCAGCTTCTCGAAGTACTTGATGGCCTTGTCGTAGCCGCCGGCATTCAGTTCGTCCTTGGCTTCCGAGTATAATTTCGCGGCAGACCAGCCGGTCGTCTCGTCCTTTTGTTCCGGCAAGAGGCCGCAGGCGGTCAGCGAGAGGGCAAAACCGATGATGAAGAACTTCAATAAGATTTTGTGCATGACTCTTGTGTGCTTGTCTGGGACTTATCAGTTGTGCATGGCGCTGTGCGCCTACCCGAGCCGGCTGCATCGATACCCGAAATACAATCAACCCGATCCGGCGATTATAGCTGATGTCACGTAAGAAACCCCTTCAGATTACAAATGGCGATGTGCCAATGACTACCGACCTCCCGCAGGTGGACGATTTCGACGACGACCAGAGTGACGGCGACGAAAACGGCCCCGGCCTGGAGCCACTCACCCTGCGCCTGGACGATGAGGTCATCGGGCAGCGCCTGGACAAGGTGCTCTCGGGCCTGCTGCCCGAGTTTTCCCGCAGCCGCATCCAGCAATGGATCGAGGATGGCCATGTGACCGTCAACGGTGCGCCGGCCAAGGCCAAGATGACCATGCTGGGCGATGAGCTGGTGGAGGTGGCCCCGCAGTCCGTCCCCGCCGACCAGCCCTATGGCCCCGAGCCGATGGCGCTGGACATCCTGCACGAGGACAAGGCCCTGATCGTCCTGAACAAGCCGGCCGGCCTGGTGGTGCATCCTGCCGCCGGCAACTGGAGCGGCACGCTCCTGAATGGCCTGCTGCACCACTGCCCGGCGTTGGCCAAGGTGCCGCGCGCAGGCATCGTGCACCGGCTGGACAAGGACACCAGCGGCATCATGGTGGTGGCCAAGACCCTGGCCGCCCAGACCGATCTGGTGCGCCAGTTGCAGGCGCGCAGCATGAAGCGCCAGTATCTGGCCCTGGTGTGGGGGCTGCCGCAGCTCTCTGGCACCATCAATGCGCCCATGGCCCGTCATCCGCGTGATCGCATCAAGATGGCGGTGTCGCAGAGCATGCGCGCCAAGCCCGCAGTGACCCATTACCGCCGCCTGGCCACCGGCGAGATCGATCGCAAGCCGGTCAGTCTGATCCATTGCCGTCTGGAAACCGGACGCACCCACCAGATCCGCGTGCACCTGCAATCGCTGGGTTTCCCGCTGGTGGGGGATGCGCTCTATGGCAAGCATCACCTGGTCTCGGTCTTCCCCCGCCAGGCCTTGCTGGCCGGGCGTCTGGGACTGCTGCACCCGAGCACGGGCAAGTTCCGCCAGTGGGCGGCGCCGCTGCCCGAGGACATCGTGGCGCTGCTGCAACGCGCCGGCATTGATCCGGCGCTGGCGATCATCCCCGAGATGAGCGACGAGCCCGACGAGGTCATCAGCGACGATGACTTCGATGACGATTATTGAGGCGCCCGCACCATGGAACTGCTTCTGCCTGACTGGACTGCGCCAGCCAACATCGGCGCGCTGACCACCTTGCGCGCTGGCGGCTTCAGTCCTGCCCCCTATGATGACGGGCAGGGCGGCCCCGGCCTGAACCTGGGCCTGCATGTGGAAGACGATGCGGCCCTGGTGGCGTGCAATCGCGCGCTGCTGGGCCGGCTCTTGCCCAGCGAGCCGGCGTGGCTCACGCAGGTGCATGGCGTGACCGTGCTCGACGCTGCCGCGCTGCCCGATCAGCCCATGGCCGATGCCTGCATCAGCAGCACCCCCGGCGCGGTGTGCGTGATGATGACGGCCGATTGCCTGCCGGTGCTGTTCTGCGACCGTGCCGGCAGTGTGGTGGGCGCGGCTCATGCCGGCTGGCGCGGGCTGGCGGCCGGAGTGCTGGAGCACACCGTAGCCGCCATGCGCGCGCGGGGTGCGCAAGACATCATGGCCTGGCTGGGCCCGGCCATTGGTCCGGATCACTTCGAGGTCGGTGGCGAGGTCAGGCTGGCTTTCATGGAGCAGCAGGCTGCGGCGGCCAGCGCCTTCCGCGATTATCCTGGCCGCCCCGGCAAGTACCTGGCCGACATCTACCAGTTGGCGTGCCAGCGGCTGGCCACCGTGGGGGTGACCGAGGTCAGTGGCGGCGGCCTGTGCACCGTGGCCGATACGCGCTTCTATTCCTACCGGCGTGACAAGACCACGGGGCGGATGGCTTCGCTGATCTGGCTGAAGTGATGTGATCTCACGGAACTGAAGTGACCCATCAGGGCGGCTCTTGCAGCCGCCTTTTTTCATGGGCTCAGGGATGCGCCTGCAGCGCCTGGATCAGTTCGCGGGTGTGGCTGGGCAAGCCCTCCAAGCCGCGCACGCAGATCAGCAACTGGCGTCGGCTCCAGCCATCGGAGAGCGGGATGGCGCGGATATCCATGTGGGGCGTGCTGGCCAGGGCCGCTGTCTCCGGCACCACGGCTACGCCCACCTGATGTTCGACCATGCGGCAGATGCCATCGAAGCTGCGCAGGCGCACCCGGTATTGCAGGCGCTTGCCGGCGCGGGTGGCGTGGCCCGAGAGGTGCTGCTGCAAGGCGCTGTCGCCGGACAGGCCGACGAAATCCTCGCCCAGCAGTTCGGCAAAGGCCAGCGACTTGCGGCGCGCCAGGGGATGGCGTTTGGATAATACCGCCACCAGGTGGTCCTGGCGGAAGGGATAGGTCTGCAGCGGGCCGCTGTCGGTAGAGTCGGCAATGATGCCGACGTCGGCCACGCCATCGACGACGGCCTGCACCACTTCATAGCTCAGTTTTTCTTCCAGCTCGATATCGGTATGCGGGTGCTGCGCCAGGAAGCGCGCCAACACCTCCGGCAGGAACTCGGTCATGGCCGAGGTATTGCACAGCAGGCGGATGTGGCCCTTGAGGCCGCGCGCGTACTGGCCCAGTTCATCACGCAGTTGTTCCATCTGCTGCGCCATCATGCGCGCATGATGCGCCAGCGCCCGTCCGGCGTCGGTGGTCTGCACGCCGCGCCGGCCGCGTTCCAGCAAGGGTGTGCCCAGCGCGTCTTCCATGTTGCGGATGCGCGCACTGGCCGAGGCCAGCGCCATGTGGGCGCGCTGCGCCCCGCCGGTGATGCTGCCGCTCTCGACGATGTGCAGGAACAGGCGCAGGTCGGATAGTTCGAATCGGTTGCTCATGGAAGAGGGGGGAGGGGAGAAATGAGCCTTCGTCCTGGCCGAAGGCTGGCTAAGTGTATTCCACATTTCCAGTCGGCGCGAGGACTGGCAGACTGGTAAGCCTTCGAAGACTTGCCAGCCTTCCAAGCCTTCTCAACCTTTCCCGCCGCAGGGCGCTTTTCCATTTTCGTCATGAGCAGCTTCCTTTCCAGCATCGACATGAGCGCTACCGTGCTGGCGGCCAGCCTGGCTGTGTTCCTGCTGGCCGGCTTCGTCAAGGGTGTCATTGGTCTGGGCTTGCCGACCGTGGCGGTGGGCTTGCTGAGCCTGATGATGCCGCCGGTGCAGGCAGCGGCCTTGCTGATCGTGCCGTCCATGGTGACCAATGGCTGGCAGTTGTTCACCGGCGGCGCCTTGGGCGTGCTGCTGCGGCGCCTGTGGACGCTGCTGGCCGGCATCGTGCTGGGCACGCTGGCCGGCGGCAGCTTCATGAACGCCGATGGCGGCCGCCGCGCCATCATCGTGCTGGGCCTGGCGCTGGTGCTCTATGCGCTGGCCGGGCTGGCTTCCTGGACACCGTCCGTGAGTCCGGCGCAGGAGAAGTGGTGGTCGCCTGCGGTCGGCCTGGCGACCGGGCTGGTGACCGCGGCCACTGGCGTGTTCGTCATTCCCGCCGTGCCCTACCTGCAGGCGCTGGGCTTGCCGCGCGAACAACTGATCCAGGCCTTGGGGCTATCCTTCACGGTCTCCACGCTGGCCCTGGCGATCAACCTGGGGCAGGGCGGAGCCTTCAGCGGTGGCGTAGGCTGGGCTTCGCTGGTGCTGCTGCTGCCGGCGCTGTTGGGCATGTCCATCGGAGCGCGCGTACGTGGCAGGGTGCAGGCAGTCACCTTCCGCCGCTGCTTCTTCATCGGATTATTGCTGCTGGGTCTGCATCTGGCATCGGCGCTGCTGCGCCAGGGAGGTGCTCCATGAACGCATCGCGCCTGCCGGCAGTCTGGAAGATCGAGGGGCCGCGCGAGCGCCAGCCCAACGAAGTCCATGTGTATGCCTACCTGGAGGGCAGCATGATCGCCATGCTTGACTGTGAGTTACGTGAAAGTGACATCGTGCAGTTACGTATGGCCTATGTCTCTCCTCCCTGGCGCGGATCGGCCGTCTTGCGCGACATGCTTGCTGTACTGAAACACCGCTATGGCCGCATCGACCTGCGGCGTGATCTCAAAAACTGAGTTTCTGGTCCCGGGATGATGGATGTTGCGCTGCGCAAACCGGCCTGTGGCAAGGGCTGCAGACGCATGCCACTGAATTGCCGGGGAGCAGTTTTGTTAGTCTTTGCGGCTCCGTGTCGCTGCCCGTCATTCAGCGGGGCGGTGTGTCGGCATCTTGTCCGTCGTCCTGGTGCTCGCGTTTCATCGTGCTGTCATATCCAGCCTCTTCCTTGCGGCCAGCTTTCAATTTCGCCTTCTTTTGACGATTCCGCTTGCGTTGCGGCGTACCCATCAGGTATAAAACAACGGTCAAGGGAAATATCCCGTACAGCAGGAAAGTGGCTACGCCAGCGACTGCTGACTGTTCGGTGATCGACATCATGAGAACGACGTAGAGCCATGCGATAGCGACGATGTACATGGTGAAATGGCGCTTCGATACAAACCGTAAAGATACGCGAAAATTGCAGATCCGAGCATGAACAAGCAGAATCCGCAGCAACCCTCTCCCGATGTATCCGCGTGGCTGGCACAGATGTCCGATCCGAAGTTCTGGACCGCTCTGCAGTCGCAATTCCAATCCCAGTTCGCCCAATTCAAGCCACCGGCCCAGGCTTTCCCTGGCTTTGCCGCCATGGGCGTGCCGCCCACGGCCAGCCAGGTCGATCCGACAGCGTTTCTCAAGCAGCTCGCTGAGAACGGCGCGACCATCGACCCGGCCGAACTGGTGCGCCTGCAGCAGGACTATACCCAGCAGTTCGGTGCGCTGTGGCAGTCCATGCTGGCGGCCAAGACGCCGGCCATCACCGATCGCCGCCTGTCGGCCCCGGCCTGGCAGGAACATCCCTACTTCGCATTCCAGGCTGCCGCCTACCAGCTCAATTCGCGCTTCCTGCAGGCCCTGGCCGATGCGGTGCAAGGCAATGAGAAGGTGCGTCACAAGCTGCGTTTTGCAGTGCAGCAGATGATTGATGCGATGTCGCCGGCCAACTTCCTGGCCACCAACCCGGTGGCCCAGCAGAAGATCCTCGAGACGCGCGGCGAGAGCCTGACCAAGGGCATCGCGCAATTGCTGGCCGACCTGCAGAAGGGCCACGTCTCGCAGACCGACGAGACTGCCTTCGAGGTGGGTCGCGATGTCGGCGCCAGCGAGGGTTCGGTGATCTTCGAGAACGAGCTGTTCCAGCTGATCCAGTACAAGCCGCTGACCAAGACCGTGCACGAAGTGCCGCTGCTGATCGTGCCGCCGTGCATCAACAAGTTCTACATCCTCGACCTGCAGCCGCACAATTCGCTGGTGCGCTATACGGTGGAGCAGGGCCATACGGTGTTCCTGATCTCCTGGCGCAATGCCGACGCCGCCGTCGAGACCGCCACCTGGGACCAGTACGTGGACGACGCCGTGGTGCGCTCCATCCACATCGTCCAGGAAATCAGCAAGCAGCCGCAGATCAATGCGCTGGGCTTCTGCGTGGGCGGCACCATCCTCTCCTGCGCGCTGGCCCTGCTGGCTGCCCGTGGCGAAGACCCGGTGGCCAGCCTCACGCTGTTGACCACCTTCCTCGATTTCTCCGACACCGGCGCCATCGATGTCTACATCGACGAGATGCAACTGGCCCTGCGCGAGCAGATGATCGGCCAGCGCGGCCTGATGGCCGGGCGCGATTTTGCCAGCGCCTTCTCCAGCCTGCGTCCCAATGACCTGCTGTGGAACTACGTCGAATCCAATTACCTCAAGGGCGAGAAGCCGAGCGCCTTCGACCTGCTGTACTGGAATGCCGACAGCACCAATCTGCCGGGCCCCATGTTCTGCTACTACCTGCGGCACATGTACCTGGAGAACGCGCTCAAGGAGCCCGGTCGCCTGACGGTGGGCGGCGAGAAGATCGACCTGCGCAAGATCAATGCGCCGGCCTTCATCTACGCTTCGCGCGATGACCACATCGTGCCGTGGAAGTCCGCCTATGCCTCGCTGGGCCTGATCAACACCGCCAAGCGCAGCAACAACCGCTTCGTGCTGGGGGCGTCGGGCCACATTGCCGGCGTGATCAATCCGGCCTCCAAGAACAAGCGCAACTACTGGATCAACGACAAGGCCAAGGCCGGCAGCGATGCCGACGCCTGGCTGGCGGGCGCCACCGAGCATCCCGGCAGCTGGTGGGGGCAGTGGGCGGCGTTCCTGGCCAAGCATGGCGGGCGCAAGGTGGCCGCGCCCAAGGCAGCCGGTTCCACGCGCTACAAGCACATCGAGCCGGCCCCGGGTCGCTACGTCAAGGTCAAGGCCGACTAGCTGGCGGCCTGAAGCAATCAGCCAGCCGGCCAGGGGAGGGACCAGAAGCCGGCGGTGATAAAGAAGAGGGCGGTGACCCGGCCATGCCGGAGCCGCCGACAGAGAGAGACGGCCAGCGCCGCATCCGCGGCGGCGCAGGTCGGACCAATACAGGGAAGCCAGTCAAGACGCGGCCTCCCGACCAATGCGGCGCACAGCAGACGCGAAACAGGGGTGCAGGGTAGTACCCCAATAATCACCATCCAATAAGGAGGCAGCAAATGAGCAAGCGTATCGCATATGTGACCGGTGGCATGGGCGGCATCGGGACCGCTATCTGCACCCGTCTGTGCAAGGACGGTTACACCGTGGTGGCCGGCTGCGGCCCCAATTCCGCGCGCAAGGACAAGTGGATCGCCACGATGCGCGAACAGGGCTTCGACATCCACGCATCCGAAGGCAACGTCTCCAACTGGGAGTCGACCAAGGCCGCCTTCGAGAAGGTGCGCGCCGAGATCGGTGAAGTGGACGTGCTGGTCAACAACGCCGGCATCACCCGCGACGGCCAGTTCCGCAAGATGAGCAAGGACGACTGGGACGCCGTCATCGACACCAACCTGAACTCGCTCTTCAACGTCACCAAGCAAGTCATCGAAGGCATGTGCGAGCGCGGTTTCGGTCGCATCATCAACATCTCGTCGGTCAACGGCCAGAAGGGCCAGTTCGGCCAGACCAACTACTCCACCGCCAAGGCCGGCATCCACGGCTTCACCATGGCGCTGGCGCAGGAAGTGGCGACCAAGGGCGTGACCGTCAACACTGTCTCGCCGGGTTACATCGGTACCGATATGGTGCGCGCGATCCGTCCGGAAGTGCTGGAGAAGATCGTCTCGGGCATCCCCGTCAAGCGCCTGGGCGAGCCGGAGGAAATCGCCTCCATCGTCGCCTGGATCGCCTCGTCCGAAGGCGGCTACGCCACCGGTTCGGACTTCTCCCTCAACGGCGGCCTCTACATGGGCTGACCGGCAGTCGCTGGATGGGGCCGGACGCGGTGCATCGCCGCGTCCGGCTTCTCACTGGCGGGGATTTTCTCCGCCAGGCATGAATGGGCTCCCCATTTTCTTGTCTTCCCCCCTATAATGGCCTGCGTTGCTGCCCTGCAAAAAGCAGGTGGCAAAGTTCCGCCACGGCGGAGCAAGCTGCAACACGGCAGGCAACACAGTAGAAGAAGCAAGGAGAGGGCAAGATCAATGCCCCGGACGCCCGCGGGTCGGGAACGCAGCGACGCGGCCCGCAACCGCTGCAAACCAAGGCCGTCAAACGGCTGTAATGAGAGAGACTGGACTTCAGATGACTACTGCAAAAAATTCGGCAGATCGCTTGATCAAGAAATACCCCAATCGCCGTCTTTACGACACCCAGACCAGTTCCTACATCACCTTGACCGACGTCAAGCAGCTGGTGCTGGACAATGAGGAATTCACCGTCGTCGATGCCAAGAGCGGCGACGACCTGACCCGCAGCATCCTGTTGCAGATCATCCTGGAAGAAGAGTCGCATGGCGTGCCGATGTTCTCCAGTGGCGCGCTCTCGCAGATCATCCGCTACTATGGCCACGCCATGCAGGGCATGATGGGCAACTACCTGGAAAAGAACATCCAGACCTTCATCGACATCCAGAACAAGCTGGCCGAGAACTCCAAAGGTTTCTACGAAGGCAAGCCCTTCAGCCCGGAGATGTGGACCCAGTTCATGAACGTGCAAGGTCCGATGATGCAGGGCATGATGAGCAACTACATCGAGCAGAGCAAGAACCTGTTCATCCAGATGCAGGAGCAGATGCAGAGCCAGACCAAGAACATGTTCGGCACCTTCCCCTTCGGCGCAACTGGTACGCCGCCGGACCAGAAGAAGTAAGGGGCTTCCCGCTCCCTGCCGCAACGGCCCCGTGTGGGCCGTTTTGTTTTTGTGGCGCGGCCTGTGGTGTTGCCTGGATAACGCAAAATCCGGCGCAACTGGGCGGACGATGTACAATAGCGCCCTGATTTTTAAAGCCTTTTTCGGTTTTTCCGTCTTTTCCGGCCGTTTCCCGGCCTGTCTCATTGAGCCATCTGCCATGTCCAACCCGTCTTCTCCCGCCACCCCGGCCCTGCCCAAGGTCGGTTTCGTCTCCCTCGGCTGCCCCAAGGCGCTGGTCGATTCCGAACAGATCCTGACCCAGCTGCGCGCCGAAGGCTACGATACCGCCAAGTCCTATGACGGTGCCGACCTGGTGATCGTCAATACCTGCGGCTTCATCGACGCCGCCGTGCAGGAGTCGCTGGACGCCATCGGCGAAGCCCTGAACGAGAACGGCAAGGTCATCGTGACCGGCTGCCTGGGCGCCAAGAAGGATGCCGACGGCGAGGACATCATCCAGAAGATCCACCCCAAGGTCCTGGAAGTGACCGGCCCGCACGCCGTGGGCGAGGTCATGCAGGCAGTGCACAAGCACCTGCCCAAGCCGCATGCCCCCTTCATCGACCTGGTGCCGCCGCAGGGCGTCAAGCTCACGCCCAAGCACTTTGCCTACCTGAAGATTTCCGAAGGCTGCAACCATCGCTGCAGCTTCTGCATCATCCCCTCCATGCGCGGCGACCTGGTCTCGCGTCCCATCGCCGATGTGATGCTGGAAGCCGAGAACCTCTTCAAGGCCGGTGTGAAGGAATTGCTGGTGATCTCGCAGGACACCAGCGCCTATGGCGTGGACGTGAAATTCCGCACGGGATTCTGGAACGGCAAGCCGGTCAAGACCCACATGACCCAGCTGGTCGGCGCGCTCGGCGAACTGGCCCAGCAGTACGGTGCGTGGGTGCGCCTGCACTACGTCTACCCGTACCCGCACGTGGACCAGATCATTCCGATGATGGCCGAAGGCAAGATCCTGCCCTACCTGGACGTGCCGCTGCAGCACGCTCATCCGGATGTGCTCAAGCGCATGAAGCGTCCGGCCAACGGCGAAAAGAACATCGAGCGCATCCAGGCCTGGCGCGCCATGTGCCCGGACCTGACGATCCGTTCCACCTTCATCGCTGGCTTCCCCGGTGAGACCGAGGCCGAGTTCGAATACCTGCTGGACTTCCTGAAGGAAGCCGAGATCGATCGCCTGGGCTGCTTCGCCTATTCCCCGGTGGAAGGCGCGACTGCCAACGAGATCGCCAATCCGGTGCCCGAAGAAGTGCGCGAAGAGCGCCGCGGCCGTGTCATGCAACTGCAGGAAGAAATCTCCAAGAAGCGCCTGCAAGCCAAGGTCGGCAAGACCCTGCGCGTGCTCATCGATGAGGTGGACCGCAACGGTGGCACGGGCCGCACCTATTCGGATGCGCCCGAGATCGATGGCGTGGTCTACGTCAAGCCGCCTTTCGAACCGCACCGCAAGCTCGAAGTCGGCCAGTTCGTCGATGTGCGTATCACCGCTGCCGACGCCCACGATCTGTGGGGCGCGGCCGAGTGATGCGTAGCCTGATGTTGCGGCGTGGCCTGCTGGCGGCTGCGCTGGTGCTATTGAGCGCTACGGCGCCCGGGCTCTCGGAGGCCGCTTCATCCGGTCCGGCAGCCAATGCTCCGGAGGGCTCCCTGCAGCAGACCCTGATGACGCACGCCCTGGTCTTGCGCGGTCAGATCGATGGGCGAGAGATCCAGCTCTCGCTGCAACCCAAGAAGAATGAAGATGGCCTGGAAGGGCGCTACTTCTTCTTCGGCGGTTCCCCTGAGATCCTGGTGGCGGGGGAGGTCGACGGCGACGACCTCATCATGGAAGAGTCGGTCAACGGCAAGGATGTCTCTGGCCAGTGGGAAGGGCGCCGCCAGGGCCAGTCCATCACCGGCACCTGGTCCAGCGCCGACGGCGCGGTCACCAAGCCTTTCGCTCTGCAATTGCCCTGAGTCCTGCCTGAGGGCGTTTCCACCGGGCCGAGCGCCTTCCGGCGCCGGCGCGCTGCGCGTATAGTGAAGCCTTTGCGCGCAGCTTCCTGCTGCGCCTCTCTCGTTTCCAGAGGCAGACTCGTGTCCGACCCCAAGCAGACTTCCCTTACCCCGCAAACTTCGCTGGTTCACAGCAGCTATCGCGCCCCGGATGGCTTCGAGGCCTTCCCGGTGGGCATCCACCACGCTTCCACCGTCCTCTTTCCCGATGTGGCCGCCATGCGCTCGCGCGACTGGCGCGAAAAGCTCGGTTACACCTATGGCTTGCATGGTACGCCGACCAGCTTCGTGCTGGAAGCCCGCCTGGCCGAGATCGAAGGCGGCAATTATTGCCGCGTCACGCCCAGCGGGCTGGCGGCCATCGCCATGGTCAACTTCGCTTTCCTCAAAAGTGGTGATGATGTGCTGCTGCCCGACAATGTCTATGGCCCCAGCAAGGATCTGGGCCAGTGGCTGGAGCGCGATTTCCAGATCACGGCGCGCTTCTATGACCCGATGATAGGCGAGGGGCTGGCCGAACTGATCCGCCCCAATACCCGCCTGGTCTGGACCGAGGCGCCCGGCTCCGTCTCCATGGAAGTGCCGGATATCCCGGCCCTGTGCCGCGCGGCGCATGCCAAGGGCGTGCTGGTGGCCATCGACAATACCTGGTCCGCCGGCATCGCCTTCAAGGCCTTCGAGCACGGCGTGGACATCGTCATGCAAGCCGTCACCAAGTACCAGTCCGGCGGCTCGGACGTGTTGATGGGGGCGGTGATCGTGCGTGACCAGGCGCTCAATGAAAAGCTGGAGCTGGCGCACATGCGCCTGGGCTTCGGCGTGGGCATGGACGACGTCTATATGGTGCTGCGCAGCCTGTCGTCGATGCGCCTGCGTTTCGACGCGCATGATGCGGCTGCGCGCAAGGT
The DNA here is from genome assembly GCF_001929405.1 of Herbaspirillum camelliae. Classification (NCBI taxonomy): domain Bacteria; kingdom Pseudomonadati; phylum Pseudomonadota; class Betaproteobacteria; order Burkholderiales; family Oxalobacteraceae; genus Herbaspirillum; species Herbaspirillum camelliae. Next base: position 4,965,111 of record NZ_KV880769.1, on the reverse strand, counting down.
GGCGGCCTGGCTCAAGCAGCGCCCGGAGATCGTGGCGGTGCTACATCCGGCCTTCGAGGATTGTCCTGGCCATGTGCATTGGAAGCGTGACTTCAGCGGCGCAGGCGGCCTGTTCTCGGTCATCTTCGATCCGCGCTATGTCGAGCAGCAGACCGACCGCTTCGTCGACAGCCTGCGCCTGTTCAAGATCGGCTACAGCTGGGGCGGGGCGCACAGTCTGTGCGTGCCGTACCGGATGAAGGGCATGCGGCGCGCCTGGATGCGCGAAGGACAGCTGGTGCGCTTCAATATCGGGCTGGAATCGCCCGAGGATCTGATTGCCGATATCGAGCAGGCGCTGGCGCGGCTGTAAGGCTTTGCGTCTGCTCAGCTCAGTTCAGCCCGCTGGGCGGCGGGTTTGCCGCCCAGAAATTGAATAAAGGTAAATGTTGCTTCTTATCGGCGTTTTGAGCGCGGCTGTGAGGTCATAGAATGGTAGTCATTCTCGATTCAGGTCGGATTTGTGGCGAGAAAAGCGCAAGCGCTTGTAAAAAAACGCAAGTTTTCTTAAGTATTGGCGAGCAGGCCGGTACATTGAGCACAGCTGTTGATGCATCAGGAATACGGTTTTTGCGGCTGAGCTAGTCGCCCTGCAACAACAAGCGAGCCGGATCGCCTCATAATTTACATTGTGTTTCGTTATCAGGAAGACAAGTTTAAAACGGCATTTCAGGCTAGAAACCTTTTGATCAGGAAATTCCTGATTGGCGCTGAAAGTCGCAGACGGACTGAATTGTTCAGAAGAAATAAGAAAAATATATAGGAATAATCTCAAATTTGTAGGACAAATTCCTACGAACCGCGCTGGTTCGGCGCTGACGAAAAATACCGACCAAGTCTAATTTCCCGCCTGTCCTGCCCCCCTCAGAATTGGCTTGCAGTCAAGTAAATGTAACCGACTGTAAGCAACGCAAGATTCTTACCGAGGTGGGGTGCAAATGAATACCAACGACATGATGGCGGAAATCCGCGATGCCAACCTGAGCTATCTCATGCTGGCGCAGCAGATGATCCGATCCGACAAGCCGACAGCGATCTTCCGCCTCGGCATCAGCGCGGAGATCGCCGACCTGATCGAAGGCCTGTCCAATGTGCAGATCATGAAACTGGCCGCGACCAACATGATGTTGACGCGTTTCCGTTTCGACGATGGCGCCATCCTCGGCATGCTGACCAATTACAACAAGGATAAGAGCCTGGCCCAGTCGCATGCGGCCATCCTGATGGCCTGTCAGCCCAGCGAACAAATTTCGTAAAACAACAAGACGAGCAGGGCCCGGTGTGTGCAGGGGATGTACACGCGCCGGAGGGAGAGGACGTTCAGCAGTAGTTCGATGTTTGTGTCTTGAATAAAAGCCTGAAGCTGGCTGCGTGTGTATGGCAGCTGGTTGGGGTCAGGCAGTTTTGTTACGAAATCACCGGGGGGTAGCAGCATGGCTAAGAAAAGCGTTGTCACAGAGGCGCAGGAAATTCAGTTGGCCATAGAATTGATCAACCTGGGGGCGCGCCTCCAGTTGCTTGAGTCCGAGACGTCGCTGTCGCGTGAGCGTCTCTTGAAGTTGTACAAGGAATTGAAGGGGGTTTCGCCGCCCAAGGGCATGCTGCCGTTCTCGACGGACTGGTTCATCACCTGGCAGCCCAATATCCATTCTTCGCTGTTCATCAATATTCACCGTTACCTGGTGGAGCATGCGCGCATCAGTGGCATCGAAGCCGTGATGAAGGCCTACAAGCTCTATCTGGAACAGGTCGGCCAGAACGACGCTGGCGAACCGGTGCTCTCGCTGACCCGTGCATGGACGCTGGTGCGCTTCTTCGAAAGCAAGATGCTCATGACCACGCCCTGCTGCAAGTGCAATGGCCACTTCGTCGTGCATCGTCTGGATCTGCATCAGGATTACCTGTGCGGTCTGTGCCACATGCCCTCGCGCGCTGGCAAGACCAAGAAGGCCAAGGACGCCGTGGTGCTGGGCTTGGCGGAAGCGGCAAGGCCGCTGGCTGCACCCGTGGCTGTGCCGCTGGCCGCGGTCGCCTGAGGGAGCTGCGCATTGCAACGGCCCCGGCAGGTCGCCTCCGCAATAGGGGCCGTTTGAACTGATGTCCGAACACCAGAACCACGTCGGCGCGCGCCGCCGTCCGCTGCGGCAGGCGCCGGCCATTCAGGCACTGTTGCTGTTTGTGCTGGGCCTGATCGGGGCCAACCTGATCGATGTGCTGTGCCAGCGCATGGGCCTGTCGGCTTTTTCCCCTATCGAGATTTCCCTGCTGCACGGCGTACTGGCCGCATTGGCCGCGCGCCTGCGTCGCATGGCGGTCTGGTGGTGGGTGATCCTGCTGGTGTTTCCGCTGGCGGCGCTGGGGGTGGCGCGTCTGCATTTGCCTTCGTGGTTGTTCCTCGCGGTATTCCTGTTCATGCTGCTGCTGTTCTGGTCTACCTTCCGCAGCCAGGTGCCGTTCTACCCCTCGGGGCAGGCGGCGTGGGATGCGGTAGCGGGCTTGTTGCCGGCAGACCGGGCGATCCGCTTCCTGGATATCGGCAGCGGCCTGGGCGGCGCGGTGCTGGACCTGGCGCGCCGGCGTCCCGACAGCGAATTCATCGGCATCGAGATCGCCCCCTTGCCCTGGCTGGTCAGCCGCTTGCGCGCCACGCTGGGGCGGCATCGCTGCAGTTTCGTGCGGGGTGATTACCTGTTACTCGATTTTGCTGACTACGACGTGATTTTTGCCTACCTCTCGCCCGCCGCGATGGTGGCGCTGTGGCGCAAGGCGCATGCCGAGATGCGGCCCGGCTCCCTGTTGCTAAGCTATGAATTCCATATTCCGGGCGCGACGCCGGATGTGGTGATCCAGCCAGAAGGGGGCGGGCCGGTGTTGCATGGCTGGCGGATGTAGCGGATGTTCCGATGGCCGGGGGAGGGGCAGCGAGACGTAACGTCTCAAGTTTGCCCATCTTCGACCGTAAATCAAAAAGGAAGAGCGTTTTTCGGATATGTATTCCCTCATTTGCTTGATTGGAATACCTGTAATCTGATGAACGTGAAAATACACTCAACGCCACAGGGACGGGAGTAGGCACTTGTTAGTCATCATTGGATATATCGTGGTCATGGCGTCCGTCTTCGGCGGTTTTGCCATGGCGGGTGGGCACCTGGGGGCGCTGTTCCAGCCAATCGAACTGCTCATGATCGGCGGCGCCGCGGGGGGCGCCTTTCTGGTCGGTAACAACGGCAAGGCGATCAAGGCCACGCTGAAGGCCCTGCCGACTGTGTTCAAGGGCTCCACCTACACCAAGGCGCTCTACATGGAGCTCATGGCGCTGCTCTTCGAGATCCTCACCAAGTCCCGCAAGGAAGGCTTGATGTCGATCGAAGGCGATATCGAAGAACCTGAGAGCAGCCCCATCTTCAGCAAGTACCCTGGCGTGCTGGCTGACCATCACCTGATCGAATTCATGACCGACTACCTGCGTCTGATGGTGTCGGGCAACATGGATGCCTTCCAGATCGAAAACCTGATGGACAACGAAATCGAGACCCACCACCACGAGGGTGAGATCCCGGTCCATTGCATCGCCAAGCTGGGCGACGGCATGCCGGCCTTCGGTATCGTGGCGGCGGTCATGGGCGTGGTCCACACCATGGAGTCGGTGGGTATCCCGCCCTCCGAGCTGGGCATGCTGATCGCGCACGCGCTGGTGGGTACCTTCCTCGGTATTCTGCTGGCCTACGGCTTCGTCGGTCCGCTCTCCAGCCTCCTGGAACAGAAGCTGCACGAATCGACCAAGATCTACCAGTGCGTCAAGGTGACCCTGCTGGCCAGCCTCAATGGCTATGCGCCGGCGCTGTCGATCGAATTCGGCCGCAAGGTCCTGTTCTCGACCGAACGTCCGACCTTCCTGGAGCTGGAAGAACACGTCAAGCAAGCCAGGGGCAAGTAATGCATCCACTGGCGGCAGACCGATACACATCTACAGCATTGAAGCAGGAGTAAGGCATGGCCGACGAAGGGCTACGTCCCATAATCGTTAAGCGCATCAAGAAGGGCGGCGGTGGTCACCATGGCGGCGCCTGGAAGATTGCGTACGCCGACTTCGTCACGGCGATGATGGCGTTCTTCCTGCTGATGTGGCTGCTGGGCTCCACCGCCAAGGGTGACTTGAACGGCATCGCCGAATACTTCAAGACGCCGCTGAAGGTGGCTATGGCCGGCGGTTCCGGCAGTGGCGACGCCAATACCGTGCTGCCTGGCGGCGGCAAGGACCTGACCCGCACGGACGGCCAGCTGCGCAAGGGCGAGACCGATGTCACCGCGCGCAAGCAGAGCCTCAAGCAGGCCCAGCAAGAGCTGGAAAAGATGGAGCGCACCCGGCTGGAAGAACTGAAGTCGCGACTGGAAAAGGCGATCGATTCCAATCCCACGCTCAAGCAGTTCAAGAACCAGCTGTTGATCGATATCACCTCCGAGGGCCTGCGCATCCAGATCGTGGACGAAAAGAACCGTCCCATGTTTGCCCTGGCCAGCGCGCAGTTGCAGCCCTACACCAAGGAAATCCTGCACGAGATCGGCCGTACCCTCAACGATGTGCCCAACAAGATCAGCCTGTCCGGCCACACTGATGCAACCCCTTATTCCAAGGGCGAGAAGGGCTACAGCAACTGGGAGCTGTCGGCTGACCGCGCCAATGCCTCGCGGCGCGAGCTGATCATCGGCGGCATGGATGAATCCAAGGTATTGCGGGTGGTGGGCCTGTCGTCGGCGGTGCTGCTGGACAAGGAAGATCCGTTCAACCCGATCAACCGCCGCATCAGCATCATCGTCATGAACAAGAAGGCCGAGGAAATGGTGGAGAAGGACAGCGGATCGCTCAACGTCCCCACCGACGCCACCGATGGCGATGTGCAGCAGGGCCTCAGTGTCCCTGCACGGAATTGATCTACGTGTTTTCCATTTGAACAAGGGAAGAGAGCCGGATATGCCGACCAAGACCATGCTGCAGGAGCTCAAGCGCTTGTTGCTCGATACTGCCAGTGGCGGCAGCCGTCAGCTGACGGAAGTCGAGTCGGACCTGGTGCAGACCAACATCCTGCTGGGCGAAGCCATCGGCAAGCTCGGCACCAGCTTCATGGAGCTGCATCGTGCGGTCCAGATGCAGCAGACCATCCTCGAAGGCCTGATGAATGGCAGCGGCGAGATCAACAGCGAGAGCATCGAGCAGTTGAAGGATACCCAGGGGCAGGTCAGTCATTACGTCAATGCGGCCGTCACCGGCCTGCAGTTCCAGGACATGACCAGCCAGTTGCTGGAGCGTATCGTGCGCCGCGTGATCGGACTGCGCGAAGCGCTGGGTGTGTTGAGCGCCAACAGCTTCGAGATCGTCCCGGAGCAGGGGCAGAGCAACGATGAATTGCAGGAGCTGCTGGCCAGCACGGTGCAGGCGATGGAAGAGCGCCTGACGGTGCTGGACAGCGGATTGTGGAAGGCTGTGCGCCAGACGCGCATGGAAAGTGGCGACATCGAGTTGTTCTGAGTGGGACAAGCTTGAACTAGGTCATTTCGGTCCATGCTCATCAGTAGGACCGAAGCCAAGGGTGCGGCATAATGCGAGAGCGCATGAGCCTTATTGAAGAAACAGGGAGTAACGATGTCCAAAACGATTCTCGCAGTAGATGATTCCGGGTCACTGCGTCAGATGGTGGTATTCAGTCTGAAGGCCGCGGGTTACAACGTCACCGAGGCTGTTGACGGGGTGGATGCGCTGGAAAAGGCCAAGTCGCAGACCTTCGACCTGGTTCTGACCGACCAGAACATGCCGCGCATGGATGGCCTGACGCTGATCCGCTCCTTGCGCGAGCTGACCAGCTATGCACGCGTGCCCATCCTCATGCTGACCACCGAATTCAGCGACGAGATGAAGGCCAAGGGCAAGGCCGCCGGCGCGAATGGCTGGCTGGTCAAGCCCTTCGATCCGCAGCGCCTGACCGAAGTGGTCAGGAAGGTGATTGGCTGATCTGCCAGGACAAGAATAACGATATGAACTGATCCAGGATGGAGCCCAGGCATGAGCATTGATATGAGCCAGTTTTTCCAGGTCTTTTTCGACGAGGCCGAGGAAGGCCTCGCCGAAATGGAAAAGCTGTTGTTGGCCGTCAATGTGGCCTCGCCGGATCCGGAGGACCTCAATGCGGTCTTCCGTGCTGCCCATTCGATCAAGGGCGGCTCCTCGACCTTCGGTCTGACGGACATCGCCGAGGTCACGCACGTGCTGGAATCGCTGCTGGACCGCATCCGCCAGGGCCAGATGGCTCTGACCTCCGAACATGTGGATGCTTTCCTGGCGGCCAAGGATGTACTGAAGTCCATGCTGGACGGCCACAAGCATGGGGCCGATGTTGATCAGGGCGCGGTGGCCGATGTGCGCCGCCTGCTCGAAGCGCTGTCGCAGGGCAAGAGCTCCGCGCCGGCCAAGGCCGCCGCAGCGGCGGCCAGCGCGCCGATGGCATCTGGCGGCGTGCGCCGCTACCGGATCGAGATGCCCGTCATCGCCGACAAGGATGCCGAAGCCCTGGCCGATGAGCTGGCCATGCTGGGCAAGATCGAGAAGACCAAGTCGCCCGAAGGGCAGTGGGTCTTCATCCTCGATACGGCCGAGCCGCTCGATGACGTGGTCGCCATCTGCGCCTTCATCGTCAATGTGGCCGACCTCAAGATTTCGCAGGCGGTCGAGTCTGCGCCGTCCACCGAGCAGGAGCGCGGATACGGCTTCTTCGACAATTTCGTGACCCAGGAAGAGCGCGAACGCAGCCAGGGTTACGGCTTCTTCGATAACCATACCGCCATCGAAGACAAGGAACGCGAGCAGGGATACGGCTTCTTCGCGCCTTTCGTGCCGCTGGACATCCGCGCCAGAAAGCCAGACGCCGAGACCCTGAGCCAGCCGCATCCTGAGGATGCGCCGCTGGCCGTGACCGAACACGCCGCTGCCGAGAAGAAGGCGGCCAAGGCCGCCGCGGCGGCCGCCGCCGGCCACGAGTCCTCGTCCATCCGGGTCAGCGTGGAAAAGGTCGACCAGCTCATCAACCTGGTGGGCGAACTGGTGATCACCCAGGCCATGATCGAGCAGCGCGTGGGCAAGCTGGACCCGATGACCCACGAACACCTGCTCAACAGCGTCAGCCAGTTGAGCCGCAATACGCGGGATCTGCAGGAATCGGTGATGTCGATCCGCATGATGCCGATGGATTACGTCTTCTCGCGCTTCCCGCGCATGGTGCGCGATCTGGCGCACAAGCTGGGCAAGCAGGTCGAATTCGTCACCCACGGCGCCGCCACCGAGCTGGACAAGGGCTTGATCGAGCGCATCGTCGATCCGCTCACCCACCTGGTGCGCAACAGCATCGACCACGGCATCGAGTTGCCGGACGCCCGCCGCGCCAGCGGCAAGAGCGAGGCCGGTACGCTGTCGTTGTCGGCCGAGCATCAGGGCGGCAACATCATCATCGAAGTCAGCGACGACGGCGGCGGCCTGAACCGCGACAAGATCCTGGCCAAGGCCAAGCAGCAGGGCATGCCGGTGACCGACAACCTTTCCGACGCCGACGTCTGGCAACTCATCTTCGAGCCGGGATTTTCCACCGCCGAGCAGGTCACCGACGTTTCCGGCCGCGGCGTGGGCATGGATGTGGTCAAGCGCAACATCCTGGCCATGGGTGGGGCGGTCGATATCCGCTCCAGCAAGGGCTTTGGCACCACCATTTCGATCTCGCTGCCGCTGACGCTGGCCATCCTGGATGGCATGTCGATCCGCATCGGCGAAGAAGTCTACATATTGCCGCTGGGATATGTGGTTGAATCTTTGCAGCCATTGGCGCAAGATATCAAGGAAATCTCCGGCCAGGGGCAGGTGCTGCGCGTACGCGGAGAATACCTGCCGCTGATTCCGCTTTATCACATTTTCAACATCGAACCTTCATTCACCGATCCCTCGCAAGGATTGGTGGTCATTTTGGAGTCAGATGGGAAGAAGGCGGCACTTTTCGTGGATGACCTGATCGGACAACAGCAGATCGTTGTCAAGAATCTGGAATCCAACTACCGGAAGGTCGCTGGCATTTCCGGTGCTACTATTCTGGGCGACGGCGGCGTTGCCCTGATTGTCGATGTGGCAGCCTTGCTGCGATCCAGCCGCCAACTGAATGACGAATCTGTATTTTCCTGATTTTTAAAGGGCCTCAACATGTCTGACACTGCATCCAAGAATCTTTCCGGCTTCGGCGAAAAGACCGACAGCAACGGAAACGAATTTCTTGCCTTCACCCTGGGTAAGGAAGAATACGGCATCGATATTCTGAAGGTTCAGGAAATCCGCGGCTACGAAGCCGTGACCCGCATCGCCAACTCGCCCGACTTCATCAAGGGCGTGGTGAACCTGCGCGGCATCATCGTCCCCATCGTGGACATGCGCATCAAGTTCCAGCTGGGCGAGCCGACCTATGACCAGTTCACGGTCGTGATCATCCTCAACATCGGCGGCCGCGTCGTGGGCATGGTGGTCGACAGCGTTTCCGACGTGATCACCCTGACCCAGGAGCAGATCAAGCCGGCGCCGGAGATGGGCACCACCTTCGACTCCGACTACCTGATCGGTCTGGGCACCCTGGAACAGCGCATGCTGATCCTGGTGGACATCGACAAGCTGATGTCCAGCGCCGAAATGGGTCTGATCGAAAAGCTGGCAGCCTGATCCACAGGAGGCCGGCAGCAAGGGATCCGGAGGAGACGCAGCCCGGATCGGACGGCTATCGTCATTCGGCAGCGCTGGAAAAACGGGCTTGATAGTCCGATGCAAAAGAGAAAAAGGCATCCGCCGTCAGGGGGATGCCTTTTTTATTGCGCGCTGCCCCCGTGCATGCCGGCACGGGGCGCTGTGCTTCAGTGGAAGTGCTCCACCGGCGGGGGCGTGTCTTCCGGCATCTCGGCATGCACCAGCTCGCCCTCGCGGTCGGGGAAGAGCGGGGCGCCGCAATCATCGCAGAATTCCATCGTGAAGCGTTCGGCATGATGCTTGATGTGGACGATGCCGCATTCGCGCAGCACCGTCAGGATCTGCTGCAGCGGGCTGGCTGGCAAGCCCTCCAGCAGGCCTGCGCCGCCGGGGATCATCATGGGCAGGTCTTCGCCGCTTTCCTGCTCGTAGAGCGGCCATACCGTGCCATAGACCACGGTAGGGTCGCCGCCGATGGAAAAGCCGATGCGGTATTCATCGATCTGGCCGTTGATGTCTTCGGAAAAGCCGCCGATGCTGGCGTGCAGGTCGGCCGAGGAGATGTCCAGGGTCTGGGTCAGGAAGTAGTCCGCGGCGCGGATGGAGGCCGGGCGGATGCGCTTGTCGGCTTCGCGGCAGCCGAAGAAGTAGGCCTGCGGCAGCAGCAGCTCCACGCTGCAGCCGGGCAGCAGGCGCGTAAACAGGGGCGTAGCCTGCTGTTTCCAGGCCTCGAAGGCGGCTGCCTTGTTGGCCGAGAAGTGGCTCTGCTGTTCGCTTTCCTGCCAGTGGAACAGGGCGCCGCCGGCCGGCACCACCACGGCGGCAATCACGTAGCGGGTATCGGCCAGGAAGGCAGCGGTGGGCGGCTGTTCGCCGCGCAACTGCACCGGGCCGGTCTTGAGCGCCGTCTGGCCCATCTGGCGGGTCAGGGCGAAGACGTCGGCGTGCATACGTGGCAGCTGTTCGATGGAGAACAGGGTCGGCGCCAGCGCCAGGCGCGCATCCTTGGCCAGCACATGGGCGTGCAGGTGGGCGCCGATGGCCGTCAACAGCTCGCTGGTGATGGGGCCCGAGGCGATGGCGAAGCGGGTCCAGGCCAGCACCGGCAGGACCAGCAGCTGCACATCGTAGTCCTGGCCTTCGTGTTCCAGCGAGGTGGCTTCGCTACCGGCCTCGACGGCTTCGATCAGCACGTCGTAGGCGTCCAGGTCAGCCTTGAAGAGGTGATCCAGGGCGGCGTCGATCAAGCCCTGGTGGCCGGTGCGCAGCAGCTTGTTGAGCAGGGCGTCCAGGGGTTTCAGCCAGGCCCGCTCTTCGAGCCGGCTGGAGGCCTGGGCAATGGCTTGCGCAAAGGTCACCAGGTGCTGGCTGTCGGCAGAAAGCTTGGAGGAGGAACGTTTGGCGGGACGACGCATGTAGGCAATCTGTAATCGGTGGAAACGGAACCGTCTATTGTAGATGATTTGGCAGCAGTGTCAGCGACCAGGCGGGGCGTGCATGCCCAAAGGGCAATAGAAAACGCCGGACGAATCCGGCGTTTTCACTGTTGCATGCACCGCAGGGCAAGCCTGCGGTGAGGTCCTGCGTTGTTCTGCTTAGGCTGCCAGCAGTTGACGCAGCACGAACGGCAGGATGCCGCCATGCTTGTAGTAGTCCACTTCGATCGGGGTATCGATGCGCAGCAGCAGCTTGACTTCCTGGGTCTCGCCGTTCTTGCGATGGATCACCAGGGTGGCTTCCTGTTGCGGCTTGATTTCGCCTTCCAGGCCCTTCAGGTCGAAGCTTTCTTCACCGGTGATGCCCAGCGACTGCACGCTGTCGTTGCCCAGGAACTGCAGCGGCAGCACGCCCATGCCGACCAGGTTGGAACGGTGGATACGCTCGAAGGAACGTGCGATCACGGCCTTCACGCCCAGCAGCTGGGTGCCCTTGGCAGCCCAGTCACGGGAGGAGCCGGTACCGTACTCTTCGCCACCGAAGACCATGGTCGGAGTGCCTTCAGCCACGTACTTCATGGCGGCGTCGTAGATCGACATTTCTTCACCGGAAGGCTGGTGAATGGTGATGCCGCCTTCGACGCGCGAGCCGTCTTCCTTGGCCGGGATCATCAGGTTCTTGATGCGCACGTTGGCGAAGGTGCCGCGCATCATGATCTCGTGGTTGCCGCGGCGCGAGCCGTAGGAGTTGAAGTCGGCCTTCAACACGCCATTGGCTTGCAGCCACTTGCCGGCCGGGCTGGATTCCTTGATGGAACCGGCCGGGGAGATGTGGTCGGTGGTGATCGAGTCGCCGAACACGCCCAGGGCACGGGCGCCGCTGATGCCGGTGGCAGCAGCCTTGGGCTCTTCGCTGAAGTTCTCGAAGAACGGCGGCTCGGCGATGTAGGTCGAGGTCGGCCAGTTGTAGACTTCGCCCTTGGCGACGCCCTTGATGGCTTCCCACAGCTTGCCCGGTGCACCCTTCACATCGGCGTAGTTTTCCTTGAAGGTCTTGGCGTTCATGGCGAACTTCAACAGCTTTTCGATCTCTTGCGAGGTCGGCCAGATGTCGCCCAGGTAGACGTTCTTGCCGCCCTTACCCTTGCCGACCGGTTCGGTCATCAGGTCACGGGTGACATTGCCGGCGATGGCGTAAGCCACGACCAGCGGGGGCGAGGCCAGGAAGTTGGCACGGATGTTCGGGTGGATACGGGCTTCGAAGTTGCGGTTGCCCGACAGCACGGCAGCCGCCACCACGTCGTTCTTGACGATGGCTTCGTTCATGGCCGGGGTCAGGTCGCCGGCGTTGCCGATGCAAGTGGTGCAACCGTAGGCGGTCACGCCAAAGCCCAGCTTTTCCAGGTACGGCAGCAGGCCAGCCGCTTCCAGGTACTTGGTCACCACGCGCGAGCCAGGCGCCAGCGAGGTCTTGATGTGCGGAGCCACCTTCAGGCCGGCTTCCACTGCCTTCTTGGCCAAGAGGCCAGCAGCCAGCAGCACGCTCGGGTTGGAGGTGTTGGTGCAGGAAGTGATGGCTGCGATCAGCACGTCACCGTTGTGCACATCCACGCCATCGGCGTTCTTGTAGGACGCGGTCAGGTCTTCGGCCTTCTTGTTGAAGCCGTTTTCAGCGGTCGGCTTGGTGAAGAGGTCGGAGAAAGTGGACTTGACGTTGCCGATCTCGATGCGGTCTTGCGGACGCTTGGGACCTGCCAGCGACGGGGCGACGGTGCCCAGGTCCAGCGAGACTTCCTGGGTGTAGTCGATCTGGCCGGCCTTGGGCACGCCGTACAGGCCTTGTGCCTTGAAGTAGGCTTCGAAGGCGTCGATCTCGGCCTTGGTGCGGCCGGTGCCCTTGAAGTAGTCGATGGTAGCGTCGTCGACCGGGAAGAAGCCCATGGTGGCGCCGTATTCCGGTGCCATGTTGGCGATGGTGGCGCGGTCGGTCAGCGACAGCGATTCGGTACCTTCGCCGAAGAATTCGACGAACTTGCCCACGACCTTGGTCTGGCGCAGCAGTTCAGTGATGGTCAGCACCAGGTCAGTGGCGGTGACGCCTTCGCGCAGCGCGCCGGTCAGGTTCACACCGACCACGTCCGGGGTCAGGAAGTAGACCGGCTGGCCCAGCATGCCGGCTTCGGCTTCGATGCCGCCCACGCCCCAGCCGACCACGCCGATGCCGTTGATCATGGTGGTGTGGGAGTCGGTGCCGACCAGGGTGTCAGGGTAGTAGACGCCGGTCTTGTTGTGCACGCCGCGCGCCAGGTATTCCAGGTTGACCTGGTGGACGATGCCGAAGCCCGGGGGCACCACGCCGAAGGTGTCGAAGGCTTGCATGCCCCACTTCATGAACTGGTAGCGCTCGTTGTTGCGCGAGAATTCCAGCTTCATGTTCAGGTCCAGGGCCTTCTTCTCGCGGAAGTGGTCGATCTGCACCGAGTGGTCCACCACCAGGTCCACCGGGACCAGCGGTTCGATGTTCTTGGGGTTCTTGCCCAGCTTGCTGGCGACGTTGCGCATGGCGGCCAGGTCGGCCAAGAGCGGCACGCCGGTGAAGTCCTGCAGCACCACGCGGGCCACCACGAAGGGGATCTCATCCACGCGGGCAGCCTTGGCGCCCCAGTTGGCCAGTTGCTTGACGTGTTCTTCGGTGACCTTCTGGCCATCGCAGTTACGCAGCACCGATTCCAGCACGATACGGATGGACACCGGCAGGCGCGAGATATTCACGCCCAGCGACTTTTGCAGGGCGGGCAGGGAGTAGAACTTGCCCTTCTTGGAACCGGAAATCGGGAATTCCTTCAGGGTGTTCAATGTGTTGCGAGACATGGCCTCTTCTCCTTAATTGGCAATTTAGTGATGCTAGCTAGTCGAATCCGGTTTGCGCTGCAATGGTGAACTGCGGGGTGCTGCCTGATTCTGTGATTCTGTGTTGCTTGATACGAGATGAGCTGGCGGTTGCCCGCCGGCTCAGTTCTTCTGGGGTGCCGCAGCGACGGTGGCGGCCGGTGCTGCCGATGCAGCAGCGGCGGCCTTGATCTGCTCGGCGTTCTTGCATTCATTGGCCAGTTGCTGGCCCTTCTTGGAGTCCAGCAGCAGACCCTTGGCCGGGATGCCGATCCAGACCAGGCCCATCTTGCGGTTCTCGAAGCGGTTGGCGCCGGTGGTGGTCTCCACGCGGGTCAGGCGGTGGATGCGTTTGTCCCAGCGGATGGCGATGTGCTTGTCGTCGGCTTCATTCTTCCAGATGGTCAGCTTGTGACCCATTTCGCACTGGAAGTCGGCCGACAGGGTGCCGCCCAGTTCGGGTTCGCTGTCGTCGTCCTCGGCGTCCGAGGAGAAGGGCATCTTGGCGGCCGGCGCGGCGGCGGCAGCTGCAGCCTTCTTGGCCGGCGCCTTCTTGACTACCTTTTTCTTGGCAGCCGGTTTGGTATCGGTTTCAGCATGCGCCGCAGTGATGCCGGCGGTGGCGAACAGGGCGCCCAGGAGGGCGATCAGGGTCAGGTGCTTTTTCATAGGCGTCGGTCGTAACGGTCTTTACGGCTGGGTTGATGGGGTGTCGCCACAGGCGAACCACACTGAAGTTTCCGGTGGCAGCGTCACGCCGGTGGCGTGGGCGCGTTGCAGGATACTCCAGTAATAACGGTAACTGGCGCGGTCGTGCAGGTTGCCCAGGTGCTGGATCGGTCCCCATTGCACCGCCTGCGCCTTGAGCAAGATCTGTGCCGCCAGGTCGGCTTCTTCGGTGGCCGGGGACATGGCCTGCACGATGGGACGGATCTGGTCCGGATGGATGCTCCACATCCGGGTATAGCCAAATTCCTGTGCCGCGCGGCGCGCATCGTCGGCCACGGCGGCGGGATTCTTGATGTCGGTGCTCACGTTGTGCGACGGCACCTTGCCGTGCGCATGGCAGGCGGCGGAAATTTCAAGCTTGGCGCGGCGCACCAGCGGATGGTCGAACTGTCCGGGGGAGCGCATGGCGCTGCCGGGGATGGCGCCGTAATGGGCCGAGACGAAATCCATTACCCCGAACGACAGCGAATGCACCTGGGGCAGGGCGGCGATCTTCCAGGCATCGGCCAGCGCACCATGGGTCTCGATGAGCACCTGCACCGGCAGGTCGCTGCGACCGGCGGCGCGGGCTGCACGGTGGATGCTTTCCAGCGCGCGCAGTACGTCATCGATGCCTTCCGGCTTGGGCAGCATCACATAGGCCAGCTCGCGCGCAGCGGCGCCGCAGAGGATGGCTACATCCTGTTCGAAGTGCGCATGGCCCACATCATGCAGGCGCGCACCGATACGGCGGTGGACATTGTCAGGGCCAGTGATGAGGGCGGCGACCAGCTCGGCGTGCGCGGTTTCATTGCCAGCGGCAGCGCCATCTTCGCAGTCGAAGGTGATGTCGAACAAGGGACCGAGTTCCTGTTGCAGGGCCATCGACTTGCGCATCAGCTTTTCGGAGCCGGCGTAGTGATCGCATACCGGAAGCGAAACCGGCTGCTGGGCACCTGGGAACAAGACCTGGGAAGGATGCATTGCTGCGAATGGGACTGGGGTAGGGGTTGTCGTATTGTTCGATGTCGGGAAAGCCGGCGCGGCAGCAGGAGCCTGCCGCCGCGCCGTGGTCAATCAGCCGACCAGATGCTTGACGCCTTCGCGCTCTTCCAGCAGTTCCTTGAGCGTGATGTTGATGCGCTCTTGCGAGAACTCATCGATCTCCAGACCCTGGACGATCTTGTACTCGCCGTTTTCGGTGGTCACCGGGAAGCCGAACATGGTGCCTTCGGGGATGCCGTAGGAACCGTCGGAGGGGATGCCCATGGTGGTCCACTTGCCGTTGGTGCCCAGCACCCAGTCACGCACGTGGTCGATGGCCGCGTTGGCTGCCGAAGCGGCCGAGGACAGGCCACGGGCTTCGATGATGGCCGCGCCGCGCTTGCCCACGGTGGGCAGGAACACGTTCTTGTTCCATTCCTGGTCGTTGATGGTGTCCTTGACCGAGGCGCCATCAGCGGTGGCGAAACGGTAGTCGGCGTACATGGTGGGCGAGTGGTTGCCCCAGACGCACAGCTTTTCGATGGCCGAGACCGGCTTGCCGATCTTGGCAGCCACTTGCGACAGGGCGCGGTTGTGGTCCAGACGCAGCATGGCGGTGAAGTTCTTGGCCGGCAGGTTGGGGGCCGACTTCATGGCGATGTAGGCGTTGGTGTTGGCCGGGTTGCCGACCACCAGCACCTTGACGTTGCGCGAGGCCACGGCGTCCAGCGCCTTGCCCTGCACGGTGAAGATCTGGGCGTTGGCTTCCAGCAGGTCCTTGCGCTCCATGCCGGGGCCGCGCGGACGGGCGCCCACCAGCAGGGCGATGTCGGCGTCCTTGAAGGCGGTCATCGGATCGCTGTGGGCGGTCACGCCAGCCAGCAGCGGGAAGGCGCAGTCATCGATTTCCATGATGACGCCCTTCAACGCCTTCTGTGCCTTCTCATCGGGGATTTCCAGCAGTTGCAGGATGACCGGCTGGTCTTTGCCCAGCAGATCGCCGTTGGCGATGCGGAACAGCAGGGAGTAACCGATCTGACCGGCGGCGCCAGTGACGGCAACACGCATGGGGGCTTTAGCCATGTTGAATCTCCAAAAGAGGTGATGAAAAAAAGCATTCAGACTGCATTGAAGCGTACGTTGCGGTCACGTCGCGCAAGGCGCGGCAGGGCCGTGTAGCGGTTGCTTCAGGGGTGCGCATGACAAATGCGCGGTTTTCCTCGAATTCTTGTTAGGCCGCCATGATACCGTCGAAAACGCAGCGAGTCAGTTGCTTTCGGGTCGGGTCCTGCCGACAAATCAAAAACCTGTCAAACTTGGATTCTGCATGCATGAAAACGCCGGATCGGAGAGGGCTCGATGAGAGTGATTCTCGTTATCGTCTGCCGGTCTGTCATCCGCTTGCTGCCTGCGTGGGCGGTCTTCAGCTTGCTCGCGAGTGTAGGCTTGGGAAAGTCGGCTGTCAATCAATATCTTATGTCTTATATAAGACATCTTATTGCCTAGTTTTTGCTGGACGCCGGAAGGAGTTTTGTGGTGAAATTCGAGGTTATGAGCTCGATCCTGCCCAATTCCAACAACGCTGACGCGCAAGCCGCGGGGGCGGGTATTGCCAGTCCGGCACCCACCTTCAGTCCGTTGTACCAGCAGATCAAGGCGCTCATCATGCAGCGCCTGGAGGCGGGCGAGTGGAAGCCCGGTGAGCTCATTCCCAGCGAAGTCGAGCTAGGCGGTCGTTTCAAGGTCAGTCAGGGCACGGTGCGCAAGGCCATCGACGAACTGGCGGCCGAAAACCTGGTGGTGCGCCGCCAGGGCAAGGGCACCTTCGTAGCCACCCATCACGAGACCCAGGCGCAGTTCCGCTTCCTGCGGTTGATGGCCGACAGCGACGAGCCGCAGCGTCCCGAAAACAAGATCATCGAAGTCAAGCGCGTACGCGCCTCGGCCGAAGTGGCCCGTCAGCTCGACATGAAGTCGGGCGACTCGGTCATTTTCATCCGCCGGGTAAAATCGTTCAATGGCGTTCCCATCATCCTGGAAGACATCTGGCTGCCTGGCGCCATCTTCAAGGGCTTGACGGCCGAGCGTCTGGTGGAATACCGCGGCCCGCTGTATGGGCTGTTCGAGTCTGAGTTCGGCACGCGCATGATCCGTGCCGAAGAGCGCATCCGTGCCGTCGGGGCGGATCCGGATGCGGCAGGGTTTCTGGGCGTAACGCCCCAAACGCCGTTGCTGAGTGTGGAGCGGGCTTCATATACCTACGGCGACAAGCCGGTGGAAATGCGGCGCGGGCTGTACCTGACGACGAATCATCATTACCAGAGCGAGTTGAGCTGAGCGGCCGGAGAGCTTCTTCCCGGAGTGCCGGCAGGCAGGGCCTGCACGGCGCAGGGGAGCGGCTTCAAAGCCGGGTCAAGACCCGGCGAGCATGCTGCGAAGCGCAATAAATGTTGATGGTGATTTAGAAAATCGGCGAAAATTGCATGATTGTTTTAATCTGAGGAGAACCTTGTATGTCTGAAGCCGCTAAACCACAACGGCCGCAATTTCGTAACATACACCTAACCCAAATTGCCGGTTACCGCATGCCTCTGGCTGCCATCGTCTCGATCATGCACCGCATCAGCGGTCTGTTCCTGTTCCTGATGCTGCCTTTCATCCTCTATCTGCTGGACAGCAGTCTGCTCTCCGAAGGTACCTTCAGCTACCTCAAGGGCTTCGTTTCAGGCTGGTTCGTCAAGCTGGTCATCCTGGCCCTGTCCTGGGCTTACCTCCATCACTTCTGCGCCGGCATCCGCCACCTGATCATGGACAACCACATCGGTCTGGACAAGGACAGCGCGCGCAAGTCCTCGGCAACTGTCCTGGTGATCAGCATCGCGCTGATGGTCCTGGTCGCATTGAAACTGTTCGGAGCATTCTGAAAATGGCTGATAACAACATCGGACCCAAGCGCCTGGTCGTGGGCGCCCACTATGGCCTGCGTGACTGGATGGCGCAGCGCGCCACCGCCGTCGTGATGGCTATCTACACCGTGATCCTGCTGGTGTGCTTCTTTACCGCGACCAATTTCAGCTACGAGGGCTGGGCGGCGCTGTTTGCGCGTCAATGGTTCAAGGTGGCCACCTTTGCCGTGTTCATGGCGCTGTTCTTCCACGCCTGGATCGGCGTGCGTGATGCGCTGATGGACTACGTCAAGCTCGTTGGCCTGCGTCTGGTCCTGCAAGTTGCCACTATCGTGTGGCTGATCGCTTGCGCTGGCTATGCCGCGCAGATTCTGTGGAGAAACTAATCGTGGCTGCAATCAAATCCGCCATCACTACCCGCCGCTTTGACGCGGTCATCGTCGGCGCCGGTGGCTCCGGCATGCGCGCCTCGCTGCAACTGGCCGAAGCCGGCCTGAACGTCGCTGTCCTGTCCAAGGTCTTCCCGACCCGCTCGCACACCGTGGCTGCCCAAGGCGGCATCGGCGCTTCGCTGGGCAACATGTCCGAAGACAACTGGTACTGGCACATGTTCGACACCGTCAAGGGTTCGGATTACCTGGGCGACCAGGACGCCATCGAATTCATGTGCCGTGAAGCACCGAAGGCCGTCTACGAGCTGGAACACTTCGGCATGCCCTTCGACCGCAACCCCGACGGCACCATCTACCAGCGTCCGTTCGGCGGTCACACCGCCAACCTGGGCGAAAAGCCGGTGCAACGCGCCTGTGCCGCCGCTGACCGTACCGGTCACGCGCTGCTGCACACCCTGTACCAGCGCAACGTGCGCGCCAAGACCCACTTCTTCGTGGAGTGGATGGCGCTGGACCTGATCCGCAACGAAGAGGGCGACGTCCTCGGCGTGGTCGCGCTGGAAATGGAAACCGGCGAAATCATGATGCTGCACGCCAAGACCACCCTGTTCGCCACTGGCGGTGCAGGCCGTATCTGGGCTGCATCCACCAATGCCTTCATCAACACCGGCGACGGCATGGGCATGGCCGCACGTGCCGGCCTGCCGCTGCAGGACATGGAGTTCTGGCAGTTCCACCCGACCGGCGTGGCCGGCGCGGGCGTGCTGATCACCGAAGGCGTGCGCGGCGAAGGCGGCATCCTGATCAACAGCAATGGCGAACGCTTCATGGAGCGCTATGCGCCGACCCTGAAGGACCTGGCTCCGCGTGACTTCGTTTCGCGTTCGATGGACCAGGAAATCAAGGAAGGTCGCGGCGTCGGTCCCCACAAGGATCACGTGCTGCTGGATCTGCGCCACATCGGCGCCGACACCATCAAGAAGCGCCTGCCCTCGATCCTGGAAATCGCCCACAAGTTCGCCAACGTCGATGCGACCAAGGAGCCGATCCCGGTCGTGCCGACCATCCACTACCAGATGGGTGGCATCCCCACCAACATCCACGGCCAGGTGGTCGCGCCCAAGGGCGGTTCCATGAAGGAAGTGGTGCAGGGCATGTACGCCATCGGCGAATGCGCCTGCGTCTCGGTGCACGGCGCCAACCGCCTGGGCACCAATTCGCTGCTGGATTTGGTGGTGTTCGGTCGTGCCGCTGGCAACCACATCGTCGGCAGCCGTTTGCAGGACCAGAGCCACAAGCCGATCCCGGCTGGCGCCCTGGACCGCTCGCTGGAACGCATCGCGCACCTGGAAAGCAGCACCGGTTCCGAGCGCGTGCAGGACGTGGCCAACGACATCCGCGCCACCATGCAGAAGTACTGCGGCGTGTTCCGTACCGACGCCCTGCTGCAGGAAGGCTACACCAAGATCATGGAGCTGGACGAGCGCCGCAAGCACGTCTCCTTCAAGGACAAGTCCAAGGTCTTCAACACCGCCCGCGTGGAAGCGCTGGAGCTGGACAACCTGATCGAAACCGCCAAGGCCACCATCACTTCGGCCGCTGCCCGCAAGGAATCGCGTGGCGCGCACGCGCACAGCGACTACGAGCAGCGCGATGACGTGAACTGGCTCAAGCACACGCTGTGGTTCTCCGAGGGGAATCGTCTCGACTACAAGCCGGTCAACATGCAGCCGCTGACCGTTGAGACTTTCAAACCTAAAGCACGTACTTTCTAAGAGGTCGCAACATGACTCGCACCCTGAAATTCAAGATCTATCGTTACGATCCGGACAAGGACGACAAGCCGTACATGCAAGACCTGACGGTGGAACTGAAGCCCACCGACAAGATGCTGCTGGACGCCCTGCAGCGCATCAAGTCCGACGTCGACGATTCGCTGGCGCTGCGCCGCTCCTGCCGCGAAGGCGTGTGCGGTTCCGACGCCATGAACATCAACGGCAAGAACGGCCTGGCTTGCATCACCAACCTGAACGAGCTGACCGAACCCATCGTTCTGAAGCCGCTGCCCGGCCTGCCGGTGATCCGCGACCTGATCGTGGACATGACCAACTTCTTCAAGCAGTACGACTCGATCAAGCCCTACCTGATCAACGACAGCATCCCGCCCGAGAAGGAGCGCCTGCAGTCGCCCGAGCAGCGTGAAGAACTGGACGGCGTCTATGAGTGCATCCTGTGCGCCTGCTGCTCGACGTCCTGCCCGTCGTTTTGGTGGAATCCGGACAAGTTCGTCGGCCCGGCTGGCCTGCTGCAAGCCTACCGCTTCATCGCCGACAGCCGCGACGAAGCCACCGGCGCGCGTCTGGACAACCTGGAAGACCCGTATCGCCTGTTCCGTTGCCGTTCCATCATGAACTGCGTCGATGTCTGCCCCAAGGGTCTGAATCCCAACAAGGCCATCGGCAAGATCAAGGAACTGATGGTTCGCCGTTCGGTATAAGTCTTATCGGCTTGTACGCCAGCCAGGTCCGCCACGCTGGCGGACCTCAGCGGGGAGCAGGGCAGTCGAAGGGCTCCCCGCAGCCGGTCCGGTCTGTGCCGGTCCGGTTGATGTGAAAGAGAAGACACAAGAAATGAGCGAGTTCATGACTGCTGAACGTCACCAGGATGATCCGGCCAAACGCGCAAGACTGCGCTGGCGTGCGCGCCGCGGGCTGCTGGAGAACGACCTGATCCTGACGCGCTATCTCGACGCCCATGAGGCGCAGATGAGCGACGACGAGGTTGATGCATTCTCGCGCCTGATGGACCTGACCGACAATGACCTGATGGACTTGCTGCTGGCCCGCAAGGAGCCCGAGGCGGCAGTTGATCTGCCCCAGGTGCATGCGTTGCTGAAGAAACTGCGTACTGCCTGATTGTTGCCTGATTGTTGCGCCTGGCCACAAGCCAGACCGATTTGCCCGATCGCGGCCTGTTCCATCTCGCCACCCGGCGCATCCGAACCATGATGCCGCCCGGCTTGCGGTCGCGGCGTTTGATTAACGGTTTCACCATCCCAGCCAAAGGAAAAGCTATGTCCAACACCGATATCAAAGCTACCCTGTCGTTCTCCGACGGGTCTCCGTCCGTAGATTTTCCTGTCTACAAGGGCAGCATCGGCCCTGATGTGATCGATATCCGCAAGCTCTACGGCGCCACCGGCAAGTTCACTTACGACCCGGGCTTCATGTCGACGGCTTCCTGCAACTCCTCCATCACCTATATCGATGGCGACAAGGGCGAGCTGCTGTACCGTGGCTATCCGATCGAACAGCTGGCGGTGAACTGCGACTTCCTGGAATCCTGCTACCTGTTGCTGCATGGTGAGCTGCCCAACGCCAAGCAGAAGGAAGAATTCGTCCAGACCGTGACCCAGCACACCATGGTCCACGAGCAGATGAACTTCTTCTTCCGTGGCTTCCGTCGCGATGCGCACCCGATGGCCGTGCTGACTGGCTCGGTGGGCGCGCTGTCGGCCTTCTACCACGACTCGCTGGACATCTCCAACGCCAACCACCGTGAAGTGTCGGCCATCCGCATGATCGCCAAGCTGCCGACCCTGGTGGCCATGGCCTACAAGTACAGCATTGGCCAGCCGTTCGTGTATCCACGCAACGACCTGTCCTACACCGCCAACTTCATGCGCATGATGTTCGCCAATCCGTGCGAAGAATATCAAGTCAATGAAGTCCTGGTGCGCGCGCTGGACCGTATCCTGATCCTGCACGCCGACCACGAGCAGAACGCCTCGACCTCGACCGTGCGTCTGGCCGGCTCCTCCGGCGCCAACCCGTTCGCATGTATCGCCGCCGGTATCGCCTGCCTGTGGGGCCCCGCTCACGGCGGCGCCAACGAAGCCGCACTGAACATGCTGGAACAGATCGGTTCCGTGGACAAGATCCCCGAGTTCATCAAGCAAGTGAAGGACAAGAACTCCGGCGTGAAGCTGATGGGCTTCGGTCACCGCGTCTACAAGAACTACGATCCGCGCGCCAAGCTGATGCGCGAAACCTGCTACGAAGTCCTGAACGAACTGGGCCTGCACGACGACCCGCTGTTCAAGCTGGCCATGGAGCTGGAAAAGATCGCGCTGGAAGACGACTACTTCGTCTCCCGCAAGCTGTACCCGAACGTCGACTTCTACTCGGGCATCGTGCAGCGCGCCCTGGGCATCCCGACCTCGATGTTCACCTGCATCTTCGCCATGGCCCGTACCATCGGCTGGATCGCCCAGTGGAACGAAATGATCTCGGATCCGGAACAGAAGATCGGCCGTCCCCGTCAGCTCTTCGTTGGCTCGCCGCGTCGCGACGTGCCGCCGATGGACAAGCGCTGATCGGTCGCCGCCGTTGTCGGTCAGACTTGTCTGGCCGACAACGACGGGTTCGTGCGGAGCGATCCGTTCCCAGTCTCCGGGAGTCGATGGAGGAGGGCGGAAAGGTCGTGCGGCAAGGCTTTGCGGCTGGGCGTTGGTGATAGGAAACGCCCGCCGCATCTGGTTTCAAATAAAAAAGCGAATCCCTGTGGATTCGCTTTTTTATTTGATATTAGGAGATATAATTCCGAAGCGCTGACTGGATGACGTACAGAAGTTCAGGTAGACAAGGTCCTTCCCCCACAACTTGATGCAATCCGCTAACCGGTCAGGCCGTGTCGCGGAAGGTGTAGAAACCCGCTAATCTCGCGAAGCGCGAAGAAAGGTGAGCAAATGACAAAGCTCTACGAGCAATACAACATCAACTCCTACCTGTTCGGTGGGAATGCTCCGTACATCGAAGAACTGTACGAAGCCTACCTGAATAATCCCGGCTCCGTCCCCGACAACTGGCGTGCTTACTTCGACGCCGTGCAACACGTTCCCGCTACCGACGGCTCCACCCGTCCCGATGTGGCCCACGCTCCGGTGATCGCTTCTTTCGCCGAACGCGCCAAGCAAGGCCCGATCCGCACCGTCATCGCTTCCGCCGACTCCGACATGGGCCGCAAGCGCGTCGCTGTCACCCAGCTGATCGCCGGCTACCGTGACCTCGGTTCCCGTTTCGCCAACCTGGACCCGCTGCAACGCCAGGAACGCCCCAACATCCCCGAACTCGATCCCTCCTTCTACGGCTTCACCGATGCCGACATGGACATCGTGTTCAACATCAACAACACCTACTTCGGCCCGGAAACCGCATCCCTGCGCGACCTGCTGCAGATGCTGCGCGACACCTACACGCGCTCCATCGGCGCCGAGTTCACCTACATCTCCGACATGTCGGAAGTGCGCTGGCTGGAAGAGCGTCTCGAGCCGACCCGTGCCGTGCCCAGCTTCTCCTCCGAGAAGAAGAAGCACATCCTGGAACGCCTGACCGCCGCCGAAGGCCTGGAACGGTACCTCCACACCAAGTACGTCGGCCAGAAGCGCTTCTCGCTGGAAGGCGGCGAGTCCTTCATCGCCTCCCTGGATGAAACCATCCAGCGCGCCGGTGAAAAGGGCGTGCAGGAAATCGTGATCGGCATGGCCCACCGTGGCCGTCTGAACGTGCTGGTCAACATCCTGGGCAAGACCCCGCAGGAACTGTTCTCCGAATTCGAAGGCCGTCACGCCGACGACCTGCCGGCCGGTGACGTCAAGTACCACCAGGGCTTCTCCTCGGACGTGTCGACCCCTGGCGGCCCGGTCCACCTGTCGCTGGCCTTCAACCCGTCCCACCTGGAAATCGTCAACCCGGTGGTCGAGGGTTCGGTCAAGGCGCGTATGGATCGCCGTGGCGACAAGGATGGTTCGCAAGTGCTGCCGATCCTGGTGCATGGCGACGCCGCCTTCGCTGGCCAAGGCGTGGTGATGGAAACCCTGAACCTGGCACAGACCCGTGGCTACGGCACGGGCGGCACCGTTCACATCGTCATCAACAACCAGATCGGCTTCACCACCTCCGATCCGCGCGACTCCCGTTCGACCCTGTACTGCTCGGACGTGGTCAAGATGATCGAAGCCCCGGTGCTGCACGTCAACGGCGATGATCCGGAAGCCGTCGTGTTCGCCACCCAGATCGCTGTCGACTACCGCATGAAGTTCAAGAAGGACATCGTGGTCGACATCATCTGCTTCCGCAAGCTGGGCCACAACGAGCAGGATACCCCTGCTCTGACCCAGCCGCTGATGTACAAGAAGATCGCCCAGCACCCCGGTACCCGCAAGCTGTACGCCGACAAGCTGGTGACCCAGCAGACCATTCCCGCCGATGGCGGCGAAGAGCTGGTCAAGGCTTACCGCGCCGCCATGGACGCCGGCAAGCACGCCATTGATCCGGTACTGACCAACTTCAAGAGCAAGTACGCCGTCGACTGGCTGCCGTTCCTGAACCGCAAGTGGACCGATGCGGCTGAAACCGCCGTCCCGCTGGCTGAACTGAAGCGCCTGGCCACCAAGATCACCACCGTGCCCGAAGGCTTCAAGGTGCACTCGCTGGTCGAGAAGGTCTTGAACGACCGCGCTGCCATGGGCCGTGGCGAAATGAACCTGGACTGGGGCATGGGTGAACACCTGGCCTACGCCAGCCTGGTGTCCTCCGGCTATGCCGTGCGCCTGACCGGTCAGGATGCCGGTCGTGGCACCTTCACCCACCGTCACGCCGTGCTGCACGACCAGAACCGCGAGCGTTGGGATGCAGGTACCTTCATCCCGCTGCAGAACGTGGCTGAAAACCAGTCCACCTTCACCGTGATCGACTCGGTGCTGTCCGAAGAAGCCGTGCTGGCCTTCGAATACGGCTACTCGACCGCTGAACCGAACACCCTGACCATCTGGGAAGCCCAGTTCGGCGACTTCGCCAACGGTGCCCAGGTCGTCATGGACCAGTTCATCAGCTCCGGCGAGGTGAAGTGGGGCCGTGCCTCGGGCCTGGTGCAGATGCTGCCCCACGGCTACGAAGGCCAGGGTCCGGAACACTCCTCGGCACGTATCGAGCGTTACCTCCAGCTGTGCGCCGACAACAACATGCAGGTCGTGCAGCCCACCACCGCTGCGCAGATCTTCCACCTGCTGCGTCGCCAGATGATCCGCCTGTTCCGCAAGCCGCTGATCATCATGACGCCGAAGTCGCTGCTGCGTAACAAGGATGCCGGCTCGCCCCTGTCCGACCTGGCCAAGGGTTCGTTCCAGACCGTGATTCCGGAAGTCGATGAAACCATCGACGCCAAGAAGGTCAAGCGCATCGTCGCCTGCTCGGGCAAGGTGTACTACGACCTGGTCAACGCCCGCAAGGAACGTGGCCAGACCGATACCGCCATCATCCGCGTCGAGCAGCTGTATCCGTTCCCGCACAAGGCCTTCGCGGCCGCGTTGAAGCAGTTCCCCAACTTCAATGAACTGGTGTGGGCACAGGACGAGCCGCAGAACCAGGGCGCATGGCTGCAGATCCAGCACAACATCTTCGAGAATCTCTCCGAAGGTCAGAAGCTGGCCTATGCAGGCCGCCCGGCCAGCGCCTCGCCGGCCGTCGGTTACTACGACAAGCACTACGCACAGCAAAAGGCGCTGATCGAAACCGCCTTCGCCAAGCTCAAGGGCTTTGTGCTGACCAAGTAATCATCGATGCAAACGGGACGCGCTGCGAGGGCAGGGCGTCCCTGTTTCCATAAGAACGAAATCACCCGAAAATCGGAGAATCCTGAAAATGGCTCAAATCGAAGTAAAAGTCCCGCAGTTGTCGGAATCCGTTGCTGAAGCAACCCTGCTGCAATGGCACAAGAAGGTTGGCGAACCGGTTGCCCGTGACGAAAACCTGATCGACATCGAGACCGACAAGGTCGTGCTGGAACTGCCCTCGCCGGACGCCGGCGTCATCACCCAGATCATCAAGGCTGACGGCGCGACTGTCGTGGCCGGCGAAGTGATCGCCATCCTGGACACCGACGCTTCCGCGCAAGTGGCCCCGACCGAAGTCAAGGCTGCCCCGGCGCCGCAAGCGACCAACGAACCGACCCCGGTTGCCGCTCCCGAGCTGGCCTCCAAGGGCGACGTCGCCATGCCTGCCGCTGCCAAGCTGCTGGCCGATAACAACCTGTCGACCTCGCAAGTCACCGGCACTGGCAAGGATGGCCGCGTGACCAAGGGTGATGTGCTGGGTGCCCTGTCGGCTCCCGCCGCTGCACCTGCTGCTGCCGCCAAGCCGGCCCTGGCGCAAGTGGCCGCTCCGGTCAAGGCTGGCCTGGAAAGCCGTCCGGAACAGCGCGTGCCGATGAGCCGCCTGCGTGCCCGCGTGGCCGAGCGTCTGGTGCAATCGCAATCGACCAACGCTATCCTGACCACCTTCAACGAAATCAACATGCAGCCGGTTATCGACCTGCGCAACAAGTACAAGGACAAGTTCGAGAAGGAACACGGCGTCAAGCTGGGCTTCATGTCCTTCTTCGTCAAGGCCGTCGTGCACGCCCTGAAGAAGTACCCGATCGTCAACGCTTCGGTCGATGGCAATGACATCGTCTACCACGGCTACTTCGATATCGGTGTGGCCGTCGGCTCGCCGCGCGGCCTGGTGGTGCCCATCCTGCGTGATGCGGACCAGATGTCCATCGCTGACATCGAGAAGAAGATCGGTGAATTCGGCCAGAAGGCCAAGGACGGCAAGCTGTCCATCGAAGAACTGTCGGGCGGTACCTTCACCGTCTCCAACGGCGGTACCTTCGGTTCCATGCTGTCGACCCCGATCATCAACCCGCCGCAATCGGCGATCCTGGGCATCCACGCCACCAAGGAACGCGCTGTGGTTGAAAACGGCCAGGTTGTGGTCCGTCCGATCAACTACTTCGCCCTGTCCTATGACCACCGCATCATCGACGGCCGCGAAGCCGTCCTGTCGCTGGTCGCGATCAAGGAAGCCCTGGAAGACCCGGCCCGTCTGCTGCTGGATCTGTAAGCAACCGGCCATCACGGCGTGAGCTAGGCGCTGAACGGCCCCCAGGCATTCAGCGCCTTTTTGCATCCGCTTTGGAAGACGAGATCAAAGCGGATGCGCACAACGAATCAGGAATACACACATGAGCAAGAATTTTGACGTAGTCGTCATCGGTGGCGGCCCCGGCGGCTACATCGCCGCCATCCGCGCAGCGCAACTGGGTTTCAACACCGCCTGCATCGACGAATGGAAGAACGAAAAGGGCGGCCCCGCACCGGGCGGCACCTGCACCAACGTTGGTTGCATCCCCTCCAAGGCACTGCTGCAATCGTCCGAACACTATGAACACGCCAGCCACGGCTTCGCCGAGCACGGCATCGAAGTCAAGGGCCTGGGCCTGAACCTGGAAAAGATGCTGGGCCGCAAGAACACCGTGGTCAAGCAGAACAACGACGGCATCCTGTACCTGTTCAAGAAGAACAAGGTCAGCTTCTTCCACGGTCGTGGCTCCTTCGTCAAGGGCGATGCCAATGGCTACGAGATCAAGGTCGCCGGTGCTGCCGAAGAAACCATCACCGCCAAGCACGTCATCGTCGCGACCGGCTCCAACGCCCGCGCACTGCCGGGCGCCGAGTTCGATGAAAAGCTGATCCTCTCCAACACCGGTGCACTGGCCATCTCCGAAGTGCCGAAGAAGCTGGGCGTGATCGGTGCCGGCGTGATCGGCCTGGAAATGGGTTCGGTCTGGCGTCGCCTGGGCGCGGAAGTGACCGTGCTGGAAGCCCTGCCGACCTTCCTGGGTGCTGTCGATGAACAGATCGCCAAGGAAGCCCAGAAGCTGCTGACCAAGCAGGGCCTGGCGGTGAACCTGGGTGTGAAGATTGGCACCATCAAGACCGGCAAGAACAGCGTCTCCGTGGAATACACCGATGCCAAGGGCGACGCCCACACCGGCGAATTCGACAAGCTCATCATCTCCATCGGCCGTACCCCCAACACCATCGGCCTGAATGCCGAAGGCGTGGGCCTGAAGCTGGACGAGCGCGGCTTCATCGCCGTGGACGGCGACTGCAAGACCAACCTGCCCAACGTGTGGGCGGTGGGTGACGTGGTGCGCGGCCCGATGCTGGCCCACAAGGCCGAAGAAGAAGGCGTTGCCGTGGCCGAGCGTATTGCCGGTCAGCACGGTCACGTCAACTTCAACACCATTCCCTGGGTCATCTACACCTCGCCGGAAATCGCCTGGGTCGGCAAGACCGAGCAGCAACTCAAGGCCGAAGGCGTGCAGTACAAGGCCGGTACCTTCCCGTTCCTGGCCAACGGCCGCGCCCGTGCGCTGGGCGATACCTCGGGCATGGTCAAGTTCCTGGCCGATGCCAAGACCGATGAGATCCTGGGCGTGCACATCGTCGGCCCGATGGCTTCCGAGCTGATCTCCGAAGCCGTGGTGGCGATGGAATTCCGTGCCTCCTCCGAAGACATCGCCCGTATCTGCCATGCTCACCCCTCGCTGTCCGAAGCGACCAAGGAAGCGGCCCTGGCCGTGGACAAGCGCGCATTGAACTTCTGATGCGCGATCAGTGCGACAATACGGGTCGCCGACGCCTGGCCAGCCCCTGGGGCGGGCCGCGTCCGAGTTGCCCGCATAGTGCGCATTGAGATGCCAACCCAATGGGCGAGCCTGGCTCGCCCATTGTCGTTTTACAAGACCACACCATGGATGTCCGTCAATTCTACGAACAGTCGCTGTCCCAGCGCGGTTACCAACCTGATGAAGCGCAGTTGCGCGCTATCGAGCGCCTTCAGCGCGCCTATGAGGAATGGGTAGCCTACAAGGCCCAGCGCGCCTCCACCTTCAAGCGCCTCATCAGCCGCCCGGCCGTGCCGCGCGGCGTCTACATGTGGGGCGGGGTAGGGCGCGGCAAGTCCTTCCTGATGGACAGCTTCTATTCCGTGGTGCCGGTGGTGCGCAAGACGCGCCTGCACTTCCACGAATTCATGCGCGATGTGCATCGCCAGCTTGATGAACTGAAGGGAATTTCCGATCCCCTCGATGAAGTCGCCAAGCGCATCGCCAAGAAGTACCGCCTGATTTGCTTCGACGAATTCCACGTCTCCGACATCGCCGATGCGATGATCCTCTACAACCTCTTGAAGGGGCTGTTCGATCACGGCGTGTCCTTCGTCATGACGTCCAACTACGAGCCCAGCACGCTCTATCCGGATGGCCTGCACCGCGACCGCATGCTGCCGACCATTGCGCTGCTCAAGGAAAAGCTGGACGTCATGAACATCGACGCCGGCATCGACTATCGCAAGCGCGTGCTGGAACAGGTCAAGGTCTACCACACGCCCTTGAACGCCAAGACCGACGAAGAGCTGCGGGCCGCCTTTGCCGCTGTGGCCGAGGCGACGGAAGAAGATCCGCGCGTGCACATCGAGGCCCGCGAGATTCGCGCTTTGCGTCGTGCCGGCAGCGCCATCTGGTTCGATTTCGCTACCCTGTGCGGCGGACCGCGTTCGCAGAACGATTACCTGGAACTGGCCAGCCGCTTCCAGACCGTGATCCTGTCGGGCATTCCGCGCATGTCGGCGGCCATGTCGTCGGAGGCGCGCCGCTTTACCTGGCTCATCGACGTGTTCTACGACCACAAGGTCAAGCTGATCATGTCGGCCGCCGTGGAACCGGACGAGCTTTACACCGTGGGTACGCTATCCAACGAATTCCACCGTACCGTTTCACGTATCATTGAGATGCAGTCCAAGGAATACCTGGATGCGGACCGCCGCTCCATCGCCGACAGCCTCTCCTGAACCCTCAACCGATGATCAAGAACGACATGCAAGCTTTTTTTGCCGATGCCAAGGGCGTCTCCGTTTCCCTGTGCGCGCTGGTGCTGACGTTGGCCGCTGGCGGCGTCGCGGCCCAGGCGGCGGATACCCGCCAGGCCGCTGCGCCAGCGGGCGGCGCCGCCACCGCGGCAGCGCCGGCGCCTGTGACAGCTGCGCCCATGACGCGCGAGCGCTTCGAACAGATCGAGGCGCGTACGCCGATCCGCCAGCGCTACCCTGCTGGTTCGATCAAGTCGGTGGAAATGGCCCAGGCGGTGCTCGATGAGGTGGCCGAGGATCGCCAGGCGGTCCAGTTGCGTTATGCGCTTGACCAGCGCGCCTGCGTCCCCAAGTTCCTGGTCAACAAGTGCCTGGAAGAAGCCAGGGACCGCAAGCGCCTGGCCGAGAAGGACCTCAAGCAGGCCGAGTACGAGGCCAATGTGTTCCAGCGCCAGGCCAACGTCGATGACCGCGACCGTTCGCTGGCCGACCAGCGCGCCAAGGATCAGGAAGACGCCGCCCGCCGCCAGGCCGAACAGAAGCAGAAGGAAGCCGATTCGGCCCGCAAGGTGCAGGAAAGCAACGCCAAGAATCGTGAAGTCCAGCAGCGCATCGACGCCAACAAGGACGTTCCCGCCGATTACCGCGTGCGCGAGCACGAGGCCAAGCAGCGTCAGCAGCAGGCTGAGGACGCTGCCCGTGCGCCGGAGCGTGCCGCCAATGCCGCCGAGCGCCAGCGCCGCATCCAGGAGGCCGAGCAGCATCGTCTGGAGGTGGAACGCAACAAGGCGGAGAAGGAGCGCGAACGCGCCCAGCGCCAGAAGAACCTGCAGAACCAGCAGCAGGACTCGCCGACGACCGCCCCGGCAGCCCGCTAGGCGAACAACTTTGCGGTCAGGACTTGCGCATGCCGATTGGCGTGCGCAAGCGGGTGCATTACACTAGCAAGCACATCAGCAACGAGCCAGTTCATCATGACCAGTACGCATCGCGAAGACATCCAGCGCCGCATCATCGAACTCGAAGTCGAGCACCGTGATCTCGACAGCGTGATCGACATGCTGATCCGCGATGCCCGTTCGGAAGACCTGCAATTACGCCGCCTGAAGAAGCGCAAGCTGCAACTGAAAGACCATATTGCGCTGCTGAAGATGCAGCTGGTCCCTGATATTCCCGCCTGAGCCTGTCCCGTCGGCGCGTTGCGCCGTCCCCCATGCCGAATTCCTGTTACGCAGGGCGAGCCGGTGCGCCGATATCGGAGCCAGCGCCCGACTCCGCGTAAAATAGCGGCTTGTTCCCTTTGAGGTGCCGTGCGCAGTCATTGCTGTGGGCTGCGCTGTCTCACTCTTTTCTACAGGTTTGCCGCAGTGACTGCTCCAGAAGCCCCCGCCGAGATCCCCGATCGCAGTGCCAGCGACCTCGCTCCCGCAGCGCCCGAAGACGGAGCTGCGCCCGAGGCGCCGGGCGTCCATGACGCCGAGATCGACCGTCTGTTCGGCGCGGGTGGCCCCTTGGGCGGCGCCGTGGGCAGCTACCGGCCCCGCCATGCCCAGACCGAGATGGCCAAGGCCATCGCCACGGCCATCGCCGATCAGGGAACCCTGATCGCCGAGGCTGGCACCGGCACCGGCAAGACCTTCGCCTATCTGGTGCCGGCGCTGCTGTGGGGCGGCAAGACCATCGTCTCCACCGGCACCAAGACCTTGCAGGACCAACTGTTCAATCGTGACATCCCGACCGTGCGCAAGGCCCTGCACGCACCGGTCTCGGTGGCCTTGCTCAAGGGGCGCAGCAACTACGTCTGCCATTTCCACCTGGAGCGCACGCTGCAGAACGGCCGCCTGACCGCGCGCGAGGATGTGGGCTATCTGCGCGAGATTTCGCGCTTCGTCAAATCCACCTCATCCGGCGACAAGGCCGAGCTGACCAAGGTGCCGGAAACGGCCTCGGTATGGAACCTGGTGACGTCCACGCGCGATACCTGTTTTGGCGCGGAATGCCAGTATTACCAGGATTGCTTCGTCATGAAGGCGCGCAAGGAAGCCCAGCAGGCCGATGTGGTGGTGGTCAACCATCACCTCTTCTTTGCCGACGTGGCTCTGAAGGACACCGGCGTTGCCGAGTTGCTGCCCTCGGCCAATACCGTCATCTTCGACGAGGCGCACCAGTTGCCCGATACCGCCACGTTGTTCTTTGGCGAGACGATCTCGACCTCGCAGATCCTGGAGCTGTGCCGCGACGTCCTGGCCGAAGGCCTGTCGCATGCCCGTGACGGCGCCGACTGGGCGCGCCTGGTGGCTCCGGTGGAGCGTGCCGCGCGCGATCTGCGGCTGGCGTTTTCCGAAGACTCGGTGCGCCTGGCGCTGAACCAGATCGCACCCTCCAGCACCTTCTTCCCGGCCCTCGACACGCTCAAGGACTGCATGGACGACATGATCGCCGTGCTGGAGAAGCAGGCCGAGCGCGCCGAGACCATCGAGCAGTGCCGCGACCGCGCCAACGAATTGCTGCGCCAGCTGGAAAACTGGGGGACGCCCGAGGAACTGGAGAAGATCCAGGCCGAAGCGGCCGCCAAGGCGGCGGCCAAGCCCGCCGAAGCCAAGCGCGCGGAGTCGGGCGATGAGCAACAGGAGCCCTCTAGCCAGAAACCCTTCTACGTCTTGTGGGTGGAGGCTTTCCAGTCCTCGCTGCAACTGCACCGCACGCCGCTGTCGATCGCTCCCATCTTCAACAAGCAGCGTGAAGGCACGCCGCGTTCCTGGATATTTACCTCGGCCACGCTGGCAGTGAAGAAGGATTTCAATCACTACGCGGTCCAGATGGGCTTGTGGAATGCACCGGCGCAGTCCTGGCCCAGCCCGTTCAACTATGGCGAGCAGGGCATCCTGTACGTGCCGCAAAACCTGCCGCAACCCAATTCCTTCGAATACACCGATGCGGTCATCGATGCCGCGCTGCCCATCATCGAGGCGGCCGGTGGTCGCTGCTTCTTCCTGTGTACCACGCTGCGCGCGGTCAATCGTGCGGCCGAACGCCTGCGCGCCGAATTCGAGGCGCGCGGCCATGCCTTCCCGCTGTTCGTGCAGGGCGAGGCGGGACGCACCGAATTGCTGGACCGCTTCCGCGCCGCCGGCAATGGCGTGCTGATCGGCAGCCAGAGCTTCTGGGAAGGCGTGGACGTGCGCGGCGACGCGCTCTCGCTGGTCATCATCGACAAGCTGCCGTTCTCCCCGCCCGATGACCCGGTGTTGGCAGCGCGCATCAGCGAAATGGAAAAGCAGGGTTTGAACGGTTTCGTCCACCATCAATTGCCCGCAGCCATCATCAACCTCAAGCAGGGCGCGGGCCGCCTGATCCGTGACGAGGGCGACCGGGGCGTACTGATGATCTGCGATCCCCGCATCATTACCAAGAACTATGGCCGCCGCATCTGGCAGAGCCTGCCACCGTTCAAGCGCACCCGCGAGCAGGAGGTGGTGCAGGCCTTCTTCCGCGAGCAGGATGCGCGCCGGGCGGCAGCCGCAGCAGGCGACGGTACGGAGTCGGAATAACACTGAAATGGCTGATCACACTTCCCTGGTGCCGGTGCGCGCCACTGAACTGGTCTTGGGCAAGCCCGCACCCTGGCCCATCTACAACGAGGTCGGCAAGCTGTTGCTGGCGCGCGGGACCATGATCGATACGCCGGACCAACTGGCCGGGCTGATCGAGAATGGTCTCTACCGTAATGCCCGCTGGGTGGCCGAGCCGGATACCGAGTCAGTACCCCTGCCACAGGCGCGCGATGTGTTGCGCAAGAAGGTCGGCGGCAAGCGGCCCGTCAAGCCTGCTGCCGCTGCGCGTGGCCAGCAGACCGTGATCACCATGGAGGAAGTGCGCTGGCAGATCGGCGACACCTTGTGGCTGCAATTGGCCGAGGATGCCGCCCAGCGTTATGCGGTCAATCTGGTGGGTTGCCTGCCCAACCGCAGCATCCTGGTGACCGCGCCGCAGAAGGATGGCAAGCAATTGTTCATGCGCGATGGGCAGGCCTTCGTGGTGCGGGCGCTCACGGGGCGCCGGGCCTATGCGTTTTCGTCCCAGTTGCTGAAGTACCAGCAGACGCCTTTTGTCTACCTGCATCTGTCGATGCCGCGCGAGGTCCGCTCCACCGTGATCCGCCAGGCCACCCGGGTGCCAGTGGGGGCAGAAGGCTATCTGGAGGTGGACGGTAATACTCCCGTGGCGGCCAGCGTGATCGACCTGAGCTTGGCGGGGGCCTCGCTGGTGGCGACGTCCTTGTCAGGCAGGGTGGCTGCGCAGAAGGGTGTGGTCGGCAAGCTGCGCTTTGTGGCTTCTGTAGCCGACCAGCAACTGACCCTGGACTTGCGGGTGGTGCTGCGTGCCGTGGAGGCGCTGGGTGAGGCCGATTTCTACCAGTACGGGGTTGAATTTTCCAACATGACCGTGCGGGACAAGCTGGTGTTGTCAGCCTACGTCTACCAGGAACTGAGCGCGCAGGAATAAGCCGGCCCACCGGGTGCACAAGGCTTCATCAGAATGTCTTGCGAGAGGGCTGTCCAAGGCCCGGCTTCGGTTAAAATTCAGCCCATGAAAATCCTCATCAGCAACGACGATGGTTATCTCGCGCCCGGCATCAATGCCCTGGTCGAGGTGCTGGCGCCCATCGCCGACATCACCGTGGTGGCCCCCGACAGCAACCGCTCAGGCAGTTCCAATTCCCTGACGCTGGATCGCCCGCTGTGGGTGGAGCAGGCTGCCAACGGCTTCTACTATCTCAACGGTACGCCCTCCGATTGCGTCCACGTCGCATTGACGGGCTTGCTCAAGGAACGTCCCGACCTGATCGTCTCCGGTATCAACCAGGGGCAGAACATGGGCGATGACACGCTGTATTCAGGAACCGTGGCGGCCGCGACCGAGGGTTTCCTGTTTGGCATCCCCTCGATTGCCTTTTCGCAATTGCACAAGGGATGGGCCGAGCTGAAGTCGGCTGCGCGCATTGCCCGCGAGATCGTCGAGCGCCGCTTCGATGCGCTGCCGCAGCCCTATCTGCTCAACGTCAACATTCCCAATCTGCCCTATGAAGAGATCAAGGGCACGCAGGCCACGCGGCTGGGCAAGCGCCATGTGTCCGAACCGGTCCACAAGCTGACCGATCCGCATGGGCGCGACCTGTACTGGATCGGCCCGGCCGGGGCGGCCCGGGATGGCGGCGAGGGGACCGATTTCCATGCGACCGCGCAAGGGTATGTCTCCATCACTCCGCTGCAGATCGACCTGACCCATACCGCCCAACTGGCCAACCTGAAGAAAGCGCTTGCATGAGCGACAAGACCAGCCGCTTTCCGCTCTCGCTGTCCTCGGTGGTGGACAAGAAGAAGGCTGCAGGAGTCGGGCGGGATGCGGCTGGCCGCCCCCAGGCGACTACCCAGACGGCCGCCAAGAATGCTGCCCAGTCGTCCCAGCGCGCCGCGCTCAAGCCGGTGCAGCAGGGGCTGGCGCAGGCGTTGCGCCCGCCTCCGGCGGCGCCGCGCGCACCGGTGCCGCCGGCACAGCCATTGCTGAGCGCCGCGCCCGTGCCGCGCACGGCGGTCAGCAATGTCATGACGGTGACCCAGACCAACGCTTCCCATCACGCCTCGCCGCTGGCTTCCGAAGCAGTGCGCAAGGCCATGGTGGCGCGGGTTGCCAAGCAGGGGGTGGCCGACGCCAAGGTGCTGGCCGCGCTGGAGGCAGTGCCGCGCCACATGTTCGTGGAGCCGGGTCTGGCCAGTCAGGCCTATATCGATGCTTCCTTGCCCATCGGCCATCACCAGACCATTTCCCAACCCTATATCGTGGCGCGGATGATCGAGATCATGCGTCAGAACCGCCATGGCGGCCGCTTGGACCGGGTGCTGGAGATCGGTACCGGCTGCGGCTATCAGGCGGCAGTGCTGTCCCGGGTGGCGGGCGAAGTGTATTCCATCGAGCGCATCAAGCCGCTGCACGAGCTGGCCAAGACCAATCTGCGGCCATTGCGGGTGGCAAACATCCGCTTGCATTACGGAGATGGTATGCTTGGCCTGCCGCAGGTGGCTCCTTTCGACGGTATCATCCTGGCCGCTGCCGGGCTGGAGGTGCCGCAGGCCTTGCTGGAGCAGTTGGCCGTCGGTGGCCGCCTGGTTGCACCGGTGGGTGAGCGGCAGCAGGTACTGGAGCTGATAGAACGGGTAGGACCGCGCGACTGGCGCCGCACCACGCTGGAACAATGCCATTTCGTGCCGCTGCGCCCGGGTACCGTGTAATGGCGCGGCCAGCCTCGGCGGCATGGGCAATTTAAAATGAATGGCAGGGCCGGTCCAGGCCGGAATCTGCCGGCAATCGCCAATACGGGGAATGGGCGTCACCAGGCACAAGCAGGTCAGGCGGCATCGGATGACGCTCGCATGCAGGTGGTGGGGCTGTCTTTCCCTGATGAACTTCTGGCGCTGGCTGCGGGTCAACTAGCGTCGTACAAAATCTAACGTAAGAGCATGAAGAAAATTCGTTTGGCTGTATTGGGGAGTGTCGTGAGTCTGCTGGCCGCCTGCGGCTCGACACCGAATCAGCAGCCGGCCCCCGTCGTGGAGCGCACCAGCAGCACTGGCAAGGTTGTCGATGCTGCGGCAGCGCCCGCAGCCCCTGCACCGTCGGGACGTGGGTACTATACCGTCAAGAAAGGCGATACTTTGTATCGTATCGCCCTGGAGGCCGGTCAGAACTGGCGCGACATCGTGGCCTGGAATAACCTGACCAACCCGAACGACATCAAGGTCGATCAAACCTTGCGCGTGGCTCCTCCGGACCGTGCACCGGGTACGGCCCAGACCGCGGCGGTTGCAGCGTCGCCGGCAGCGGGCCTGGACGTCAAGCCGCTGGGTGCACCTGGCACCTCAGCGCCGGCAGCGCCGGTGCCGGTGGGCAGCAACAAGACTGGTCCGCGCGGCGACAAGCGTCCGTATTCGGAAAGCGCACTGGCCGAGCTGGAAAAGCCTGATGCGCCGGCTGCCTCGGGTACATCGGTTGCATCGGCCGCGCCTTCGGCGCCGACCAAGGCCGAGCAGCCGCATGCAGCCGACAAGCCGGCCGCCGCCAGCCAGGCCGCGACCGAAGATGAAGGTGTCTCCTGGATGTGGCCTGCCGAAGGCAAGGTGGTGGGGACCTTCGAAGGCGGCAAGAAGGGCGTGGACATCGCCGGCAAGGCCGGGCAGGCTGTGCTGGCCGCCGGTGCGGGCAAGGTCATGTACGCCGGTAGCGGTATCCGTGGCTATGGCAACCTGGTCATCATCAAGCACACCAGCAACCTGCTGTCGGCGTATGCGCACAACCAGACCATCCTGGTCAAGGAAGGCCAGAGCGTGACCAAGGGGCAGAAGATCGCCGAGATGGGCAAGTCCGACAGTGATACCGTCAAGTTGCACTTCGAAATCCGCCAGCAGGGCAAACCTGTTGATCCCTCCAAATACTTACCGCCACGTTAGCGTATGACAAGCAATCGCCGCGATCACTTGCCAGACCAGGACCCTCGTGAAGAGGAGTTGGACGATTCTGTTGATGAGATGGATGAACCGGAAGTGATCGACGGCGATGCTGGCGAAGAAGTCCAGGAAGCCGCGCCCGCCGAGGGGGTGGACGAGCTCAAGAAGGTGCTCGCCGCCGAGCTTTCCACCGATACCACCCAGCACTATCTGAACAAGATCGGCGCCAAACCCTTGCTGACGGCCGCCGAGGAGCTGCATTTCGCCACCCAGGCCAAGGCAGGCGAATTCGTGGCGCGCCAGAAGATGATCGAGCACAACCTGCGGCTGGTGGTGTCCATTGCCAAGCACTACATCAACCGCGGCGTGGCCCTGCTGGACCTGATCGAAGAGGGTAATCTGGGCCTCATGCGCGCCATTGACAAGTTCGAGCCCGAGCGCGGTTTCCGCTTTTCGACCTATGCCACTTGGTGGATACGCCAGAGCATCGAGCGCGCCATCATGAATCAGGCCCGCACGGTGCGCCTGCCGGTCCACATGGTGCGTGAACTGAACCAGATCCTGCGCGCCAAGTATCACCTGGAGGCCCAGCAACGCAACGGCCGAGACGCCAGTGCCGAGGATATCGCCCATTTGGTCGATCGCCCGGTGGAAGAGGTGCAGGATGTGTTGGCCCTGTCCGAACATGCTGCCTCTCTCGATACCCCGCTGGATAATGATCCCCAGGCCAGCCTGATGGACCTCTTGCCAAGCGCGGTGGAGGGGCACCCTGATACTCTGGCCGAGAGTCAGGAAATGGCGCTGATGATCCGCGAATGGCTGAAAAGCCTGTCGGAAAAGCAGCGCGTGGTGGTCGCGCGCCGTTTTGGTCTGGACAATGACGATCCTTCCACCCTGGAGCAACTGGCCGGTGAGATGGGCATCACCCGCGAGCGCGTGCGCCAGGTGCAACAGGAGGCGCTGGTCAAGCTCAAGCGCCTGTTGACTTCACGCGGGGTGGGGCGCGACGCCTTGTTCTGAGCTGCGCGCCTGTGCTGGCGCGGCTGTTTTCTTTTCGGTTTTGATCACTTTTGGGTGAGCGGTGCGCTGCGACAGGCGCATCG
Source organism: Herbaspirillum camelliae (assembly GCF_001929405.1). Lineage (NCBI taxonomy): Bacteria > Pseudomonadati > Pseudomonadota > Betaproteobacteria > Burkholderiales > Oxalobacteraceae > Herbaspirillum > Herbaspirillum camelliae. Next base: position 4,926,638 of record NZ_KV880769.1, on the reverse strand, counting down.
TGCTTCCCTCGCGCCGCCGGATCGCGGACAATACCGCTTTTGTTTTTGGCAGCGGACTCCGGTCCCACCCTCGTGGTTTCCCTCATGCAACAAGACATCATCATCGAAATCAAGTCGCTCGACATGGACGGGCGCGGCGTTGGTCACCTCCAGAACGAGGACGGCACGCAAGGCAAGGTCATCTTCGTCGAAGGCGCATTGCCGGGCGAGCGGGTCAGTTTCCAGTCCTATCGCAAGAAGCCCAAGTGGGAAGCCGGCGTGATGACCACGCTGCACAGCGAGTCCTCGCTGCGGGTCAAGCCGCGCTGCGACTACTTCGGCACCTGTGGCGGCTGCGCCATGCAGCACCTGGAGCCCTCGGCCCAGGTCGCCATGAAGCAGCGCGTGCTGGAAGACAACCTCTGGCATCTGGGCAAGACCAAGGCCGAGGTGATGCTGCGTCCCATCTATGGCCCGACCTGGGGCTATCGCTACCGCGCTCGCATCTCGGTACGCCATGTGGCCAAGAAGGGCGGGGTGCTGGTGGGCTTCCACGAGAAGCGCTCTTCCTTCATCGCCGACATGAAGACCTGCGAAATCCTTCCGCCCAATGTCTCGGCCATGCTGGTGCCGTTGCGTGAACTGGTGGCCGGGCTGTCCATCCGTGACCGGATGCCGCAGATCGAACTGGCCGTGGGTGAGGGTGACGATGGCAACAAGGTGACCGTGCTGGTCCTGCGCATCATGGAAGCGCTGTCGCCGGCCGATGAGGTCTTGCTCAAGACCTTTGCGGACGAACACAAGATCGAGTGGTGGCTGCAGACCAAGGGTCCGGATACGGCTGCGCCGTATTATCCGGCGCAATCGCGCCTGCAATATACGCTGCCGGAATTCGGCATCCGCATGCCCTTCAAGCCCACCGACTTTACCCAGGTCAACCACCAGATCAATCGGGTGCTGGTTGCGCGCGCCTTGCGTCTGCTGGACGTGCAGCCGCAAGACCGCGTGGCCGACCTGTTCTGCGGGCTGGGCAACTTCACGCTGCCCATCGCCACGCTGGCGCGCGAAGTGGTGGGGATCGAAGGCAGTACCGCCTTGACCGAGCGGGCGCTGGACAATGCCAAGGTCAATGGCGTGGATGCCAAGACCAGCTTCTATTGCCGCAACCTGTTCGAGGCCAAGCCGGAGGACTTTGTCGCCTTGGGCAAGTTTGATCGCATGCTGATCGATCCGCCGCGCGAAGGCGCCATGGAAGTGTGCAAGGCGCTGGTCGAGCTGCCGCCCGAGCAGCAGCATCTCAAGCCCAAGCGCATTGTCTATGTCTCTTGCAACCCGGCCACGCTGGCGCGTGACGCGGGCATGCTGGTGCATCTGGGCGGTTATGCGCTCAAGTATGCCGGCGTGGTCAACATGTTCCCGCATACGGCGCACGTCGAGTCGATCGCTGTCTTTGACTTGCCCGAATGAGCCGGCCTCGCCAGACGTAAAAAAGCCGGCTTGCGCCGGCTTTTTTATTGCAGTTTATTATGGTTCAGACAACGTTCAGTCGCGGTTGCCGCCCACGATGCCCAGGATGGACAGCAGGTTGGCGAAGACGTTGTAGACGTCCAGATAGATCGCCAGTGTGGCCGAGATATAGTTGGTTTCGCCGCCATTGACCACCTGTTGCACGTCGAACAGGATGTAGGCCGAGAAGATCGCGATGGCGACCACCGAGATGGTCAGCTGCAGAGCCGGCAGTTGCAGGAAGATGTTGGCCAGCGCCGCCACCAGGATCACCAGCACGCCCGCGAAGAGCCACTTGCCCAGGCCCGAGAAGTCACGCTTGGACACGGTGGCGATGGTCGCCATGCCGCAGAAGATGATCGCGGTGCCGCCGAAGGCGGTCATGATCAGCCCGGCGCCGTTGGAAAAGCCCAGCGTGAACTCGATCAGGCGCGACAGCATCAGGCCCATGAAGAAGGTGAAGCCCAGCAGGAAAGCCACGCCCAGGCCGGAATTCTTGGTCTTTTCGATGGCGTAGAAGAAGCCGAAGGCAATCGCCAGGAACAGCACGAAGCTGATCATCGGGCTGCCGGCAAAGAGGCTGAAGTGCAGCTGCACGCCCAACCACGCCCCCAGCACGGTCGGAATCATCGACAGTGCAAGCAGCCAGTAGGTGTTGCGCAGCACGCGGTTGCGGGTGGCCAGACTTGTGGTCGAGTGGCCAAAGGTCGTGTCCAGGTTGTTCATGTGTCCTCCAAGGCGTTGAATGCGAGCCACAGGATAGCATGGCGGCTCATTGCTAAGACAAGTCTTCCCTCGCTCTGGTTCGATATCCGGCAGCAATATATGAATGATGACTGCATGGAGGCTGCTCCGTTGTGGTGCATGCCGTCCAGGTCCAGCAGATGGGATGTCAAAGGAGGTGAATTGACATGATATCTAATGGTTTCATGCTAAAATACAAGGTTCATCGAATTATCAATTCTTGGCTTTAAGCCTTTATTTTTATTGGAGTTTTTCTCATGGCAATTGAACGCACCCTGTCGATTATCAAGCCCGACGCCGTCGCCAAGAACGTGATCGGCCAGATCTACACCCGTTTCGAAAACGCTGGCCTGAAGGTCATCGCTGCTCGCATGGCGCAACTGTCGCGCGCCGAGGCAGAAGGCTTCTACGCCGTGCACCGCGAGCGTCCTTTCTTCAAGGATCTGGTGGACTTCATGGTCTCGGGCCCGGTCATGATCCAGGTGCTGGAAGGCGAAGGCGCGATCCTGAAGAACCGCGACCTGATGGGCGCTACCGATCCGAAGAAGGCCGAGAAGGGCACTATTCGTGCTGACTTCGCTGACTCCATCGACGCCAACGCTGTGCACGGTTCGGACGCTGATGAGACCGCCAAGGTCGAAATCGCCTACTTCTTCCCGGCGCTGAACGTCTATTCGCGTTAATCTGTTCCAAGTTTTTACCGGTTTCCCGGATCCGGGCGGAAACCGGCGCGGCAATCCTTGCAGCGCCTTTCTGTCCTGGTCTCGACCGAATGCATCATGAATACAGCTCTCACCAATTTGCTGGATATGGATCCCGCGCAACTCGTCGCTTACTGTGGCGAGTTGGGTGAGAAGCCGTTTCGCGCCAAGCAGTTGCAGCGTTGGATACACCAGTTCGGCGTCGCTGATTTCGATCAGATGACCGACCTGGCCAAGTCGCTGCGCGACAAGCTCAAGACCCGCGCCGAAGTCCGTGCGCCGGCCATCATCAGCGACCATACCTCCACCGACGGCACACGCAAGTGGCTGGTCGACGTGGGCCAGGGCAATGCGGTGGAAACCGTGTTCATTCCTGAAGAAAATCGCGGCACGCTGTGCGTTTCCACGCAGGCGGGCTGTGCCGTCAATTGCCGCTTCTGCTCGACCGGCAAGCAGGGCTTCAACCGTAATCTCAGCGTGGCCGAAATCATCGGTCAGCTCTGGATGGCCGAGTTCGAATTGCGCAAGACCAAGGGCGTCGAAGGCGGCCCCAAGGGCGAGCGTCAGATCACCAACGTGGTGATGATGGGCATGGGCGAGCCGCTGCTCAACTTCGAGCCCACCGTCACGGCGCTGCGCCTGATGCTGGACGATAATGCCTACGGCCTGTCGCGCCGCCGCGTGACGCTGTCTACCAGCGGCGTGGTGCCGATGATCGACAAGCTGTCCCAGGAATGCCCGGTGGCGCTGGCCGTCTCGCTGCACGCGTCCAACGATGCGCTGCGCGATTCGCTCATTCCGCTCAACCGCAAGCATCCGCTGCGCGAGCTGATGCTGGCCTGCAAGCGTTACCTCGAATTCGCGCCGCGCGACTTCATCACCTTCGAGTACTGCATGCTCGATGGCGTCAACGATACCGACACCCATGCCCGCGAACTGGTCGCGCTGGTGAAGGAAGGCGAGACGGCCATCCCCTGCAAGTTCAACCTGATTCCCTTCAACCCCTTCCCTGAGTCGGGTTTGAAGCGCTCGCACAATCCGCGTATCAAGGCGTTTGCCCAGATCCTGATGGATGCCGGCATCGTGACCACCATCCGCAAGACGCGGGGCGACGATATCGACGCCGCTTGCGGTCAGTTGGCCGGTGAGGTCAAGGATCGCACCCGGGTGCAGGAGCGCATGCAGAAAATGGCCGAATACCAGAACAAGTTCGGCAAGGATTTTGGCCGCATCGTGGAGATCTCCGGGTGACGGCAGGCCTGCTGAACGTTCTCACTGGCCGCGCTGCGCCGGCCCTGGTCCTCGCGCAGAGGGCTGTGGCACACCACTTTTCCGAATTGTCTGTCAGGTCGTCGATGGCGCGCTGGGGCGCGCTCGTCGTACGTCCTTTTTGTGTTGTTGTTGAAACGATTGCATACCATGCTGCTGGTCGGCATGAAGCACTGAAGTTGTCGAATTTCCCCGGAGGGACGCGGCGTTCGCCGCGCAGGGACGCTCCAGAAGAATCCGGCCAGGTCCGGCTAAAAAAAAGCTTTTCCATGTGGAGCATTTGATGAGTGATCAACAAATGAACGAAGTGCCATCGCAACTATCGCCAGAGGGCGCTCAGCCGGTTCAGGGGCCGACCCTGCCGGGCGCGATGCTGGCTGCGCAACGTCAGAAGAAGGGCTGGTCGGTGGAGCAGGTGGCCAGTCTGGTGAAGCTGGCGCCGCGCCAGATCCAGGCGATCGAAGCCGACAACTACGCCGCCCTGCCGGGTCTGGCGGTGGCGCGCGGATTCGTGCGCAGCTATGCCAAGGTGGTCGGGCTCGACGCCAATGCACTGACTGCGGCCATGCCGCATGAGTCGGATGTGGCGCAGCGCGACCATATCGTGCCGCAGCATTCGCTGTCCACGCCGTTCTCGGAAGGGCCGCTGCCGGCCATGATGATGAGCACCCGCGGCAACGGTTCGCCCTTGCCCATCATCGCCGGTGTGGTGGTGGTGGCCTTGCTGGCAGGCGGCGCGGCCGTGCGCTGGAGCGATCTGGGCGCCAATGTGCCGCAACTGGCCTGGCTGAAGTCGCACAGGAGCGAGTCGGCTGCCGCGCCGGAGCTGCCCGCCAATGCCGATGCCGGATCGAGCGAGACGCCCGTCAACGCCCGCGTGGAGACGATTACGCCCGCTGCCGATGAGGCGGCCAAGTCCGCTGCTGCAGCGGTGGAGGCTGCGCCGACCCAGGCGGCTACGCCTGCGGCTGCCGAGACGGCTTCTGCGCCCGCCCATGCGGCTGATGCGCCAGCTGCCTCTGTCCCGGCCAGCGCGGCGTCCGCTGCCAACGCTGCATCGGCACCTGCACCGGCACAGACTTCTGGCACCACGGTGCCAAGCGGCCTGAATATCGTCAACAGCAAGGACATGCTGCGCCTGACCTTCCGTGAGGATTCCTGGGTCGAGATCCGTCGCGCCGACAAGAGCACCATCATTTCGCGCCTGCTCAAGGCCGGCACCACGGAAGCCTTCGATGTCTCCGACGCCACCTCGCTGACCATCGGCAATGCCGCCGGCGTGGACGCGACGCTGCGAGGCCAGCCGCTGGATCTGAAGACGCCAGGTGGCAGCAATGTCGCCCGTATCAACCTGAATTAACAGCCTAGCCAACGCCATGTCCTCCTCTCCGATCGCTTCCGGACCGCTGGTCCGCCGCAACAGCCGCCGCGTGGTCATCAGCCACGGTGGGCGCGAGATCGTTGTCGGCGGCGGCGCGCCGGTGATGGTGCAATCCATGACCAACACCGACACGGCCGACGCCATCGGCACGGCGATCCAGATCAAGGAACTGGCCCGCGCCGGCTCGGAAGTGGTGCGCCTGACCGTCAACACGCCAGAAGCGGCGGCGGCCGTGCCTGCCATCCGCGAACAGCTGGACCGCATGGGCGTGGATGTGCCGCTGGTGGGCGACTTCCACTACAACGGCCATACCCTGCTGACCGAATATCCGGAGTGTGCCCAGGCGCTGTCCAAGTACCGCATCAATCCCGGCAACGTGGGCAAGGGCGCCAAGCGCGACACCCAGTTCGCCCAGATGATCGAAGTGGCCTGCAAGTACGACAAGCCAGTGCGCATCGGCGTGAACTGGGGCAGCCTGGACCAGGCGCTACTGGCGCGCATCATGGATGAGAACGCCGGTCGCGCCGAACCCTGGTCGGCCCAGGCAGTGATGTATGAGGCGCTGGTCACCTCGGCCATCGAGAACGCCCAGCGCGCCGAAGAACTGGGCATCGCGGGCGACAAGATCATCCTGTCCTGCAAGGTCTCGGGCGTGCAGGACCTCATTGCGGTCTATCGCGAACTGGCGCGCCGTTGCGACTATCCCTTGCACCTGGGCCTGACCGAGGCCGGCATGGGCAGCAAGGGCATCGTGGCTTCCACGGCGGCGCTGTCGGTGCTGCTGCAGGAAGGCATTGGCGACACCATCCGCATCTCGCTGACGCCCGAACCGGGCGGCGACCGCACCAAGGAAGTCGTGGTCGGCCAGGAAATCCTGCAGACCATGGGGCTGCGCAAGTTCACCCCGATGGTGATCGCCTGCCCGGGTTGCGGTCGCACCACCTCCACCGTGTTCCAGGACCTGGCCGACAAGATCCAGACTTTCCTGCGCGAGCAGATGCCGGTGTGGAAGGGCAAGTATCCCGGCGTGGAAGCGATGAACGTGGCCGTCATGGGCTGCATCGTCAACGGTCCGGGCGAGTCCAAGCACGCCAATATCGGCATCAGCCTGCCTGGCACCGGCGAATCGCCGGCCGCGCCGGTGTTCATCGATGGCGAAAAGAAGATGACGCTGCGCGGCGAACGCATTGCCGAGGAATTCCAGAAGGTGGTGCTGGACTACGTCGAATCGCACTACGGGCAGGGGCATCCAGCCTGAGCGCAGGCCGGTTGCGGCAGTCGCCGCGAGCGTATGCAGTACACTGGCGGCTATCAGGCTGAGTGAAGCGAGCTTCGCCTGGCTGCCAAATCAATTGAATAAACAAGATAAACAAGACCACACTCTCCGGTATTCGGTATGTCAGAACAAAAGAAAGTCGAAAAAATCGTTGGCGTCAAAGGCATGAATGACATCCTGCCCGCTGACGCGCCGCTGTGGGAACTGTTCGAGAACACCGTGCAATCGGTGCTCAAGAGCTACGGTTTCCAGCAGATCCGCACGCCCATCGTCGAGCCGACCGCCTTGTTCGCACGCGGCCTGGGCGAAGTGACCGATATCGTCGAGAAGGAAATGTATTCCTTCACCGATTCCATGAACGGCGACAACCTGACCCTGCGTCCGGAAAACACCGCCGGCGTGGTGCGCGCGGCACTCGAGCACAACCTGACCTATGACGGCCCCAAGCGTCTGTGGTACGTCGGCCCGATGTTCCGCCACGAGCGTCCGCAGCGCGGCCGCTATCGCCAGTTCCACCAGGTGGGCGCCGAAGCCGTGGGCTTCAGCGGTCCCGACATCGATGCCGAACTGATCATGATGTGCCAGCGTCTGTGGGATGACCTGGGCCTGTCCGACATCCGCCTGGAGCTCAACTCCATCGGCAACGCCGAAGAGCGCAACAAGCACCGCGCCGACCTGATCGCCTACTTCGAGCAGCACAAGGACTTGCTCGATACCGACGCCCAGCGCCGCCTGCATGCCAATCCGCTGCGCATCCTCGATACCAAGAATCCGGCCATGCAGGAAATGGTCAATGCGGCGCCCAAGCTGCTGGACTACCTGGGTGAAGAATCGCGCGCGCACTTCGAAGGCGTGCAGAAGATCCTGCGCCACAACAATATTCCCTTCACCATCAATCCGCGCCTGGTGCGCGGCATGGACTACTACAACCGCACCGTGTTCGAGTGGGTGACCGACCAACTGGGCTCGCAAGGCACGGTCTGCGGCGGTGGCCGCTATGATCCGCTCATCGAGATGTTCGGCGGCAAGCCAACCCCGGCCTGCGGTTTCGCCATGGGCGTGGAGCGTCTCCTGGAGCTGATGAAGGCCAACGGCGAGCAGTACGCGCCCAACCAGTGCGATGTCTATCTGCTGCACCAGGGCGAAGATGCCCAGCTGCAATCTTTCGTGCTGGCGGAACGTTTGCGGACTGCCGGGCTCGATGTTGTGCTACATTGCGCATCGTCGAACGGCGGTGGTTCGTTCAAGGCGCAGATGAAGCGCGCCGACGCCAGTGGCGCCGCCTTCGCCGTGATCATCGGCGAAGATGAGCTCAAGGGCGGCACCGCCACCGTCAAGCACATGCGCGAAGGCAATGCCGAAGAAGGGCGCGCCAACCAGAACAGCCTGCCCTTTGATGGTGTGGTCGATTACATCGTGGAGCAGATCGTCGGTGATCATGACCACGATCACGACCACGTGCATTACCACCCCTAAGCCTTCCCTGGCCTCCATTGAACAGTTACTTATTGCAGAGTTAAATGGCATACGATCTCGAAGAACAAGAACAGCTCGACTCCATCAAGGCCTGGTGGGCGAAATACGGCAACCTGGTCACCTGGGTGCTGATCATCGCGCTGGCTGGCTATGCTGGCTGGACCGGTTGGAATACTTACCAGGGCCGTCAGTCGGCACAAGCCTCGGTGTTGTACGAAGAACAGCAGAAGTCGCTGGCGGCCAAGGACAACGCCAAGGTGCAGCGCGCCGCTGCCGACATCCAGGACAAGTTCAGCGGCACCGCCTACGCCCAGATGAGCGCCCTGGTGGCGGCCAAGTCGGCCTTCGACGCCAATGACGCCGACACTGCCAAGAAGCAGCTGCAATGGGTGATCGACCACGGCCGTGGCAAGGAATACAAGGCCATCGCGGCGCTTCGTCTGGCCGGTGTCCTGCTGGACGCCAAGGCCTATGACGAGGCGCTCAAGGTGCTGGGCGGTGACTACCCGGCGCAGTTTGCCGGCGCCATCGCTGACCGCAAGGGCGACGTGCTGCTGGCCCAGGGCAAGCGCGATGAAGCGCGCGGCGCCTACAAGCTGGCGCTGGAAAAGAGCGATGCCAAGGACCCGGGCCGTCAGCTCATCCAGATCAAGCTCGACGCCATCGGCGGCGAAGCGCCCAAGGCCTGAATCCGACCAGCGCGGTGACGCCGGCCCAGGCCGGCGCCTTGCCGCAGTGGGGCGCTTCGTGCAGCCCCGCATTGAACCGCAATCATCGCAATCCCATCGCGAACCCATCCATCGCTTAGAGGAAAAAGAATATGCGTAGTGTGACAGCCACCGCTGCCCAGGCAAGCTCCATTGCCCGATCCCGCCGTGCCGGCAAGATGGCGCTCAAACTGGCCGCCGTCGCCGCCGTCGTGGCACTGTCCGGTTGTTCCTGGTTCTCCAGCAAGAAAAACCCGAACCCGCCGGCTCCGCTGGTCGAGTTCACCCAGAAGCTGCGCGTGCAGACCGCCTGGTCGGTCTCGGTGGGCAAGGCGGGCAACTTCCAGTTCAGCCCGGTCTACGCCGCCGGCAGCATCTTTGCCGCCGGCAATGACGGCACCGTGGTGCGCATCAATGCCCAGACCGGCCAGACCCTGTGGCGCGCCCGTACCGACATGTCGCTGACCGCCGGTGTGGGCAGCGACGGCAGCACCGTCGTGGTGGTGGGTGAGAAGGGCCGCATCCAGGCCTTCGACGCCAACACCGGCAAGCCGACCTGGAACGCCCAGGCCGCCAGCGACGTGTTGTCCGCCCCGGCAGTGGGTGAGGGCCTGGTGGTCATTCGCAGCATCGACAACCGCGTGACCGCCTATGACGCCGACAGTGGCAACCAGCGCTGGATGGTCCAGCGCAATGTGCCCTCGCTGACGCTGCGCAATGCGCCTGGCATCGTGATCGGCTCGCAGACCGCCTTCGTGGCGCTGCCGGGCGGTCGCCTGTCGGCGCTGGCGCTCAACAATGGCGGTCCGCGCTGGGAAGTGCCGGTCGGTGATCCGCGCGGCACCACCGAGCTGGAGCGTATCTCGGATGTGTCCGGTGTGCCGGCGCTGGGTTCGCGCGATATCTGCGCCGTGGCCTACCAGGGACGTATCGGCTGCTTTGACTTGCTCAATGGTAATGTGCGCTGGATCAAGGAATTCTCCAGCGATGTCGGCGTGACGCTGGATGACTCGTATGTCTATGCGGCCGATGTCGGTGGTATCGTCACCGAATTCTCCCGCGACACCGGCGCCGTCGTCTGGCGCAACGAGCGCCTGAAGAATCGCCAGCTCTCCAGCCCCATCGGCGCCGGCAAGGCAGTGGCGGTGGGCGACTACGAGGGTTATATTCACTTCCTGTCGCGTGAGGATGGCAGCTTCGTGGCTCGCCTGTCCACTGACGGCAGCCCCATCCAGGCGCCGCCGGTCTCGACCGGCTCGTCTGTCGTTTTCCAAACCAAATCAGGAACCGTGGTCTCCGTTGTCACTGAATAAGTGACGCAGGCCCTTAAAGAAAAGAAATGAAACCGGTAATTGCACTCGTAGGCCGTCCCAACGTCGGCAAATCGACGTTGTTCAACAGGCTCACCCGCAGCCGTGATGCGCTGGTGGCGGACCTGCCCGGCCTGACGCGCGATCGTCACTACGGCGAAGGCCGGGTCGGCGAACGCCCGTTCCTGGTGATCGATACCGGTGGCTTCGAACCCGTGGCCAAGGACGGGATCATGTACGAGATGGCCAAGCAGACCAAGCAGGCAGTGGTCGAGGCTGATGTCGTGGTGTTCATCGTCGATGGCCGCCAGGGGCTGACCCCGCACGACAAGACCATCACCGACTTCCTGCGCAAGTGCGGCCGGCCCGTGCTGCTGGTGGTCAACAAGTCCGAAGGCATGAAGTACACCTCGGTCACCGCCGACTTCTACGAGCTGGGCATGGGCGATCCCTACGTGATCTCGGCCGCCCACGGCGACGGCGTGGCCGACCTGGTCACCGAAGCCCTGGATGTGGCCGAAGCCCAGCGCACCCCCGAGCCGGAGCCGGAAGAAGCGGCCGTGCGCGGCACCAAGATCGCCATCGTGGGCCGTCCCAACGTGGGCAAGTCCACCCTGGTCAATACGCTCCTGGGCGAAGAGCGCGTCATCGCCTTCGACATGCCCGGCACCACCCGCGACTCCATCGAAATCCCGTTCGAGCGCGAAGGCCGTCATTACACCCTCATCGACACCGCCGGCATTCGTCGTCGCGGCAAGGTCTTCGAGGCCATCGAGAAGTTCTCCGTGGTCAAGACCCTCAAGTCGATCTCCGACGCCAATGTCGTGCTGTTGCTGCTCGATGCCCAGCAGGACATCTCCGAGCAGGACGCCCATATCGCCGGCTTCGTGCTGGAGTCGGGCAGGGCGCTGGTGGTGGGCGTGAACAAATGGGATGGCATGCAAAGCGATCAGCGCGACCAGATCAAGATGGATCTGGAGCGCAAGCTCAATTTCCTCTCCTTCGCCAAGTTCCACTTCATCTCGGCCCTGAAATCGACCGGTATCGGCCCGCTGATGAAGTCCATCGATTCGGCCTATGCCGCCGCCATGGCCAAGCTGAGCACGCCGCGCCTGACCCGCGCGCTGGAAGAGGCGCTGGAGCACCAGCAACCGCGCCGTAAGGGTTCGATCCGTCCCAAGCTGCGCTATGCGCACCAGGGCGGCCAGAATCCGCCGGTGGTGGTCATCCACGGCAATGCCCTGGAAGCCATCGATGACAACTACAAACGCTATCTGGAAAAGCACTTCCGGGAAACTTTCTCCCTGGTCGGCACTCCACTGCGTATCGAGTTCCGATCCGGCAAGAATCCTTTCATCCGGCAGGAAAAGTAATCGAAAAAGCCTGTTATTCACGCAATGTTTTTGGCGTTGACGCTAAAATCGTTTAAATTGAATAGCATAAAGTTGGTAAAGCACTTGATATTCCTTGAAGTGCCTCCAAGTCCTAATCACAACAACACCGTGGAGCTGCCATGAGCAACAAAGGGCAATTGTTACAAGACCCATTTCTGAACGCATTGAGAAAAGAGCACGTTCCCGTCTCTATCTACCTGGTCAACGGCATCAAGCTGCAAGGCCATGTGGAGTCTTTCGATCAATACGTGGTCCTGCTGCGTAACACCGTTACGCAAATGGTTTACAAACACGCCATCTCTACCGTCGTGCCTGCACGTGCGGTCAACCTCAGTCTCGAATCCTCGTCCGACGAATAATGGTCTACCTGGCCGGCTTGACGCCGTGGGCATTTTGACATGCGTGCCGCGTTAGTCGGCCTGGACTTCGGCAAGAACGACTTTGCCGCTAGTCTGGATGAGTTGTTTCTGTTGGCGAAATCCGCTGGCGCTGAACCCGTGATCACCATCACCGGTCGCCGCGCCAGTCCGGATGCCGCTCTCTTCATCGGTACCGGCAAGGCCCAGGAAGTGGCCGACGCCGTCGCTGATCTCCAGCTTGAGCTGGTCATCTTCAATCACGCTCTGTCCCCGGCCCAGCAACGTAACCTGGAGCGTCTGCTCAAGGTGCGCGTGCTCGACCGTACCAGCCTGATCCTGGATATCTTCGCGCAGCGCGCCAAGAGCCACGAGGGCAAGGTGCAGGTCGAACTGGCGCAGTTGCAGCACCTGTCTACCCGCCTCATCCGCGGTTGGACTCACCTGGAACGGCAAAAGGGCGGTATCGGCCTGCGCGGCCCGGGTGAAACCCAGCTCGAAACCGACCGCCGCCTGTTGGGCGAGCGCGTCAAGGCCTTGCGCGCAGTGCTGGCCAAGCTGCGCCGGCAACACGCCACCCAGCGTCGTGCGCGGGGGCGCAGCGAGACGTTCTCGGTGTCGCTGGTGGGCTATACCAACGCCGGCAAATCAACCATCTTCAATGCGCTGGCCAAGGCCGGTGTGTATGCTGCGAACCAGCTCTTCGCTACGCTGGATACGACCTCCCGTCGCGTCTACCTGGGCGAAGTAGGGCATGTGGTGATCTCCGACACCGTCGGTTTCATCCGCGAACTGCCCCACCAACTGGTGGAGGCCTTCCGCGCCACGCTGGAAGAAACCATCCATGCCGACCTCCTGTTGCACGTGGTCGATGCCGCCAGCCCGGTGCGCATGGAGCAGATCGAAGAGGTCAACCTGGTCCTCAAGGAAATCGGCGCCGACCACGTGCCGCAGATCCTGGTCTGGAACAAGATCGACGCTGCTGGCCTGGAGCCGACGGTCGAGTATGACGAGTATGGTAAAATCCAGCGGGTTTTCGTCAGTGCCAAGTCTGGTGCTGGCCTGGATCTGCTGCGCGAAGCGATCGCCGCTTCGCTCAAGGCCGCCTTGGAGGCCAGGGGTCGCAGCCGTTCCCAGCCAGTCGATTCCGTAGACATGCACGCCTGAGCCGTTCGAGGGGACGGCATTTCGCCCGTTCCTGGCGCGCATTCCTCCTAGATTCTCTTAATCCATCACTACAGCCGGATCGCAAACGCATGCTTGTGTCTTTATTCAGGAAAATCGGTGTCAAGTTTTCGTTGAACGACCCCCAATGGGGACGTGGTTCGCAAAACGACAACCGCGACAATCAGAATAACGGAAATAACGGCGACAAACGGCCAGAAAAACCGTCCGGCAACAATGACGGTCCGCCCGATCTCGACCAGCTCTGGCGCGACTTCAACCAGCGTCTGTCCGGCCTGTTCGGCCGCAAGGGCGGTGGCGGTTCGTCCGATGGCGGCAATGGCGGCGGCTTCAACCGCGGCGACGTCAAGGGCGCCGGTATCGGCGTGGGCGTCATTGCGATCATCGTGGCCTTCCTCTGGCTGGCCAGCGGCTTCTTCATCGTGCAGGAAGGCCAGACCGCGGTCGTGACCACCTTCGGCCGCTACAGCCATACCACGCTGCCAGGCTTCAATTGGCGCTGGCCGTATCCCATCCAGGGCCATGAGATCGTCAACATGTCCCAGGTGCGGACCGCCGAGATCGGCTATCGCGGCAACGTGCGCAACAAGCAGCTCAAGGAATCGCTGATGCTCACCGATGATGAAAACATCATCGACATCCAGTTCGCCGTCCAGTACAAGCTCAAGAACGCCGCCGAATGGCTGTTCAACAACCGCGACCCGGATGACTCCGTGCGCCAGGTCGCCGAGACCGCCATCCGCGAGATCGTCGGCCGCAGCAAGATGGACTTCGTCCTCTATGAAGGCCGCGAAAAGGTCGCCCTCGACGTCAGCCAGCGCATGCAGCAGATCCTGGACCGCTACAAGTCGGGCGTGCAGATCACCAACGTGACCATGCAGGGCGTGCAACCGCCCGAGCAGGTGCAGGCCGCCTTCGACGACGCCGTCAAGGCCGGTCAGGACCGCGAGCGCCTCAAGAACGAAGGCCAGGCCTACGCCAACGACGTGATTCCGCGCGCTTCCGGCGCCGCCTCCCGCCTGCTGGAAGAGGCCGAAGCCTACCGCTCGCGCGTGGTGGCCAATGCCGAAGGTGACGCCTCGCGCTTCACCCAGGTGCAGGAAGCCTATGCCAAGGCCCCGGCCGTCACCCGCGACCGCATGTATATCGAAACCATGCAGCAGATCTTCGCCAACACCACCAAGGTCATGGTCGATGCCAAGTCCGGCAGCAACCTGCTGTACCTGCCGCTGGACAAGCTGATCCAGCAGACCGGCGCCGAAGCCGCCCCGGCGGGCAAACCGGCGGCCTCTGCTGCGGCCCCGGCCGGCAGCGCTGCGAACCCCGCTTCGAATGCGGGCAATGACACTGTGTATTCTTCCGAGCTGATGCGTGACATGAGAAACCGCGATCCGCGCGAATCGCGCGAAAGGGAGGTGCGCTGATGGGCCGCCTCGTTACTTCCGTCATCGTCGCAGTCGTGGCGATCTGGCTGGCCTCGTCCACGATCTTCGTGGTCGACCAGCGTTCCTCGGCCATCGTCTTCGCCCTGGGTGAAGTCAAGCAGGTCATCACCGAACCCGGCCTGCATTTCAAGCTGCCGCCGCCATTCCAGAACGTGATGTACCTGGACAAGCGCATCCAGACCCTGGATACGCCAGACGCCGACCGCTTCATCACCGCCGAGAAGATGAACGTGCTGGTCGATGCCTACGTCAAGTGGCGCATCGTCGATCCGCGCCTGTACTTCGTCAGCTTCGGCGCCGACGAACGCCGCACCCAGGACCGCCTCTCGCAGATCGTCAAGGCCGCGCTCAACGACGAGATCACCAAGCGCACCGTGCGCGAAGTCATCTCCAGCCAGCGCAACAACGTCATGGACGCCATCCAGGCGCGCGTGGCCAACGAAGCCAAGCAGATCGGCGTGGAAGTCATCGACGTGCGTCTGCGCCGCGTGGACTACGTTGACCAGATCAACAATTCCGTCTTCGAGCGCATGAAGTCCGAGCGTGTGCGCGTGGCCAACGAGCTGCGCTCCACTGGTGCGGCCGAGTCCGAGAAGATCCGCGCCGACGCCGACCGCCAGCGCGTGGTGATCCTGGCCGAAGCCTATCGCGAATCCGAAAAGATCCGTGGCGCCGGCGACTCCAAGGCGTCGCAGATCTACGCCCAGGCCTTCGGCCAGAACCCCGAGTTCTTCAAGTTCTACCGCAGCCTGGAAGCCTACCGCGCCAGCTTCAAGAACCGCCACGATGTCATGGTGGTGGATCCCAGCTCGGAATTCTTCAAGTATTTCAAGGGCATCGGCGCTGGCAGCGCCAGCACTTCCAAGAAGTAAAATTCCGCTGAACAAGCGATAATGTGAATATATCCGCCCCGCCAGCCTGGCTGGAGGGGAGGGTGATCAGGACGGATGCCGCTGGTAGAGGGCATCTTTCCTTTTTTTGTGACGCAGAATGTTCCGGTGTGCAATTTTCCCGGAATGTGAGACGAGGGGCGGCAGGTTTTCCCGGACCGCCCCGGTTTTTCGTCTGGCGGGCCTGTTTGTTGCAGCCTGAACCTGGGCTTGGCTTTGGTTGTGGCTGCTACGCACTGGTTTCGCAATGCATGCAAGCCCCGCAATTCGTTACGCAAACCGTTTTTTCTGCTTCCACTTTTGTTTATGCCTAACTGGCTTCTTCCCGAAAACATCGCCGATGTCTTGCCCTCCGAAGCGCGCAAGATCGAGGAGCTGCGCCGCCGCCTGCTCGACAATTTCCGCCTCTATGGCTACGAAATGGTCATGCCGCCGCTGCTGGAGTACCTCGAATCCCTGCTCACCGGAGCTGGCCAGGACACCGACCTGCGCACCTTCAAGCTGGTGGACCAGTTGTCTGGCCGCACCCTGGGCGTGCGCGCCGACATGACGACCCAGGTGGCGCGCATCGACGCCCACCTGCTCAACCGCGCCTCGGTCACCCGCCTGTGCTATGCCGGCAGCGTCCTGCATACCCGTCCCACGGGCCTGCACGCCACCCGCGAGCCGATCCAGATCGGCGCGGAAATCTACGGTCACGCCGGTCTGGAAGCCGACGCCGAGATCCAGGAACTGGCCTTGAATTCGCTGGCCCTGGCCGGCATGCGCACCATCCGTCTGGACCTGTGCCACGTGGGCGTGCTGCGCGCCATCATCGCCAACGACGCAGCGGCCAAGCGCGACGAAGCGCAACTGTTCGCGCTGCTGCAGGCCAAGGACGTACCAGGCCTGCAAGAGATCACTGCCGCCTACCAGGAAGGCACCCGCGCCGCACTGCTGGCCTTGCCCAACCTGTACGGCGACATCTCGGTCATCGCCCGCGCCCGCATCACCTTGCCGGCGCTGCCCGGCATCGCCCAGGCCCTGGACGAGCTGCAGGCGCTGGTGGAACTGGCCGCCGGCCATGAAGGCGCAGCCGTCACCATCGATCTGGCCGACCTGCGCGGCTACCATTACCACAGCGGCGTGATGTTCTCCGCCTATGTGCCGGGCCTGCCCAATGCGGTGGTGCGCGGCGGCCGCTACGACCATGTGGGTGAAGCCTTCGGCCGCGCGCGGCCCGCTACCGGCTTCTCCCTGGACCTGCGTGAACTGGCGCGACTGATGCCGGGCGCAGAACGAAAACGCGCCATCCTCGCCCCTTGGGGCAGGGACGCCGGTCTGCGTGAGAAAATAGCGCAATTGCGGCAAGCGGGAGAGATCGTGATCCAAAGCCTTCCCGGCCACGAACACGATCAGGACGAATTCGATTGCGATCGCGCACTCGATTTCAGCAATGGAAACTGGATTATCAAAAACTTGGGTTGAGTCATGTTACAGAACAGCAATGCAAAGAATGTCGTCGTCATCGGTACGCAATGGGGCGACGAAGGTAAGGGCAAGATCGTCGATTGGCTGACCGATCACGCCCAGGGCGTGGTGCGTTTCCAGGGCGGCCACAATGCCGGCCACACGCTGGTCATCGGCGGCAAGAAGACTGCGCTGCAACTGATTCCCTCGGGCATCATGCGCGAAGGTGTGGCTTGCTACATCGGTAACGGCGTGGTGCTGTCGGTGCCCGACCTGCTGCGCGAGATCGACAAGCTCGAAGCCGCCGGCGTGGAAGTGTGCTCGCGCCTGAAGGTGTCGGACGCCTGTCCGCTGATCCTGCCCTATCACGTGGCCCTGGACGTGGCGCGCGAAGCCGCCCGCGGCGCCGACAAGATCGGCACCACCGGCAAGGGCATCGGCCCGGCCTACGAAGACAAGGTGGCCCGTCGTGCCATCCGCGTGGCTGACCTGTTGAACGAAAAGCGCTTCGCCGAGAAGCTGCTGG
Source organism: Herbaspirillum camelliae (assembly GCF_001929405.1). Taxonomy (NCBI): domain Bacteria; kingdom Pseudomonadati; phylum Pseudomonadota; class Betaproteobacteria; order Burkholderiales; family Oxalobacteraceae; genus Herbaspirillum; species Herbaspirillum camelliae. Next base: position 4,909,044 of record NZ_KV880769.1, on the reverse strand, counting down.
CCAACCTGGACTACCACAACTTCGTCCTGACCCACTACCTCAAGACCCAGCCGGTGGACTACCAGAAGACCCTGGACGATGCCCTGGCCAACGTGCCGCGCATCAAGCCCATGGTCACCGACGTCTCCAGCGACCTGTACGCCATCCACAAGGCCGGCGGCAAGATCCTGTTCGAAGGCGCGCAAGGCAGCCTGCTGGACGTGGATCATGGTACCTATCCGTTCGTCACCTCCAGCAACTGCGTGGCCGGCAATGCCGCCGCCGGTGCGGGCGTGGGCCCGGGCATGCTGCACTACATCATGGGCATCACCAAGGCCTATACCACCCGCGTCGGTTCGGGCCCGTTCCCGGCCGAACTGCCGACCGACGCCGGCACTGGCAAGCACCTGGCCTCGGTGGGCCATGAATTCGGCACCGTCACTGGCCGCGCCCGTCGTTGCGGCTGGTTCGATGCCGCGCTGCTGAAGCGCTCGGTGCAGATCAATGGCGTCTCCGGCATGTGCCTCACCAAGCTGGACGTGCTGGACGGCCTGGATTCGCTGAAGCTGTGCACCGGCTACAAGTTGAACGGCAAGACCGTCGACATCTTCCCCGTCGGCGCCGAAGAAGCCGCTGCCTGCGAGCCGATCTACGAAGAAATGCCCGGCTGGTCCGAGACCACCGTCGGCGCCAAGTCGCTGGATGCACTGCCGGCCAACGCCCGTGCCTACATCAAGCGCATCGAAGAACTGGTGGGCGTGCCCATCGACATGATCTCCACCGGCCCGGACCGCGAAGAGACCATCGTCCTGCGTCACCCGTTCAAGTAAGCAAACCGGCAGGCTATCGCCGTAACACGTAACAAAGCAACACGAAGCAATCAATAATATGAAGATCTCTGACGACAAGGACCTTTGGGTCTCCTGGGACGACTACAACCGCCTGATCGAACGACTGGCGCTGAAGGTCTATGAATCCGGCTACCAGTTCGACCAGGTGCTGTGCCTGGCGCGTGGCGGCCTGCGCCCGGGTGACGTGATGTCCCGCATTTTCGATGTCCCGCTGGCCATCCTCTCGACCAGCTCCTACCGCGAAGCCGCCGGCACCATCCGTAGCTCCCTGGACATCGCCAAGTACATCACCATCACCAAGGGAACCCTGGGTGGCCGCATCCTGCTGGTGGACGACCTGGTGGACTCAGGGGTGACCTTGCAGAAGGTCATGGTTCACCTCAAGGAGCACTATCCGGCTGTCACCGAGATCAAGAGTGCGGTGTTGTGGTGGAAGGCCTGCTCGGTGGTGGAACCCGATTTCCATATCGACTACCTGGCCACCAATCCCTGGATCCACCAGCCCTTCGAAGAGTACGACGGTCTCGGCCCGCACCAGTTGGCGGCCTGGATCAAGAAGGGCGGGGCCTGATCGCCGGCCTTGCGGCTTGTGAATGCCCACGTAAAAAGAGCTTGCCGCGGCAAGCTCTTTTTTTTCGCTGTCATTATGGTGGCTTCAGCAGGCGGCGGTATCCGAGGATGAACCGTGTTGCGCAGTGGCGCGCCCTGCATCCATCTTCCAGCTCACCAGCGCCACCACGATCCCGGCCAGCGGCAACAACGCCGCCACATAAGGCACTGCATGCAGGCCCGGTCCATGATCGATGGTCACGCCACCCAGCCAGGCGCCGGCTGCATTGCCCAGGTTGAAGGCGGCGATGTTGGCCGAGGAGGCCAGGTTCGGTGCGCCAGTGGCTTTCTCCAGCACCCGCATCTGCAGCGGCGGCACGGTGGCGAAGGCGGCCATGCCCATGAGGCCCACGCCGATGATGGCGGCGACCTTGTTGTCGAGGGTGAGGCCAAACAGCACCAGCACCACCGCCAGCAATACCAGGCTGCCCAGCAGCGTGGCCATGAGCTTCTTGTCGGCCAGCTTGCCGCCAGCCAGGTTGCCGATCACCAGCCCCAGGCCGAACAGCAGCAGGATGGGCGAGACCGCCGAGGCCGGGAAGCCGCTGAGGTCGGTCAGGATAGGGGCGATGTAGGTAAAGGCCGCAAACACGCCGCCAAAACCCAGGACCGTCATCAACAGCCCCAGCATCACCTGCGGGCGCATCAGTACGCGCACTTCCTTGCCAAAGTCGGTTTCCTCTCCGCCCTGCGAGCGCGGCACCAGCACCGCGGTAGCCGCCAGTGCGATCACACCGATGACGGTCACGGCCCAGAAGGTGGCGCGCCAGCCATAGCTCTGGCCCAGCCAGGTGCCAAAGGGCACGCCCAGCACATTGGCCACCGTCAAGCCGGTAAACATCAGGGCGATGGCCGAAGCCTGCTTTTCCTTCGGCACGAGGCTCGTGGCCACCACCGAACCGACGCCAAAGAATGCGCCATGCGCAAACGAGGCCACCACGCGGCCTATCATCAAGGTCGTATAGTCCGGCGCAATCGCGCAGGCCAGGTTGCCCACCACGAACACCACCATCAGGGCCACCAGCAAGGTCTTGCGCGGCAGGCGGCCGGTGGTGGCGGTGAGCAGCGGGGCGCCCACGAACACGCCCAGCGCGTATCCTGTGACCAGCAGCCCGGCCGAGGAGAGGCTCACCCCCAGGTTGGCGGCGACCTCGGGCAAGAGCCCCATGATGACGAATTCGGTCGTCCCGATGGCGAATGCGCTGATGGTCAGCGCCCAGAGTGCAATTGGCATGGCAAATCCTTGTAGGGTGGTCGGTTGCGCCGGCGTGATCAGGGCGGAGGGAGGCCCGGCCAGCAATGTGAAGGATTGTGCACCTGCTCTTTGTTGAGAAAAATGCCTTTACAATCAAAGAATCTTTGATCCGGAGTCAACAATGAGCCTGCAATCGGAAGAATTGCGTACCTTCGTGGCCGTGGTCGAGGCCGGTACCTTGTCGGCGGCGGCCGAATTGCTGGCCCAGACCACGTCCGGCGTCAGCCGCGCGCTGTCGCGGCTGGAAGACAAGCTGGGCGCAAGCCTGCTGACCCGTACCACGCGCCGCATGGAGCTCACCGAAGAAGGCCGCGCCTTCCTGGAGCAGGCGCGCGCCATCCTGGCGGCCATGGAATCGGCCCAGGACAGTATCCGCCTGCGCACCCGCAAGCCGGTGGGCAAGCTGCGGGTGGATGCGTCGGCGCCTTTCATGCTGCATTGCGTGGTTCCCCATGTCGGGCAATTTCGCGCAGCCTATCCGGATATCGAACTGGAGCTCACCACCAATGACCGCTTCATCGATCTGGTGGAGCACCGCGCCGACATCGCCATCCGCATCGGCGAGCTGCAGGACTCCAGCCTGCACGCCCGCGCACTCTCCTCGGCGCGCCTGAACGTGGTGGCCAGTCCCGCCTACCTGGCGCGCTATGGCGAGCCCGAATCGGTGGAGGCGCTGGAACAGCATCAACTGATCGGCTTTTCCCAGCCGGATCAACTCAATCACTGGCCCTTGCGCCACAGCGCTGGTGACCGCTACCAGACCCGGCCCGCCATCCGCGCCTCCAGCGGCGAAACCATCCGTCACTTGGCCTTGCAGGGGCAGGGCATTGCCTGCCTGTCCAATTTCATGAGCGATGCCGACATTGCCGCCGGCCGGCTGGTGCGCCTGCTGCCCCAGGCCGATAGCGGCTATCGCCAGAAGATATCGGCGGTCTACTACTACAGCACCCAGTTATCGCGCCGTATCAGCTGCTTCCTGGATTTTTTGCAGGAAAAGCTGTAAATCGGAAACGTTTTGCCGTTATCCAGGTCTGAGCGCCAGCGTCGCCGCAAGGGGGAAAACGACCTGTGGCCGTTATCACAACAAGATTGATCCGGAGAAGAACATGAAACCAACGGAAACCGGGGCGAGCCAACGCCCGGCCCTCATATCCGCCATAGGTCGCATCAGCATCAGTATTGGCATCAGCAGGGGCAGCCGCGCGATGCGCGCAGCAGTCCTGGCGTTCGCCCTCGGCGCGGCCATGTCCCTGCTGCCGGCTACGCCAGCCCAGGCCGCCAGCGCCACCGTGCAATCCTTCTCGCCGCAGGGCGAGGTGCAGCGCATCCGCCAGGTGCGGGCGCGCTTCTCGGAATCCATGGTCAAGTTCGGCGACCCCAAGGCCGCTTCTCCCTTCGACGCCGATTGCGCCGTCGCCGGCACGGCGCGCTGGGCCGACGACAAGAACTGGGTCTACGACTTCGAGCGCGACCTGCCGCCCGGCACTCGTTGCAGCTTCACCCTGCGCGCAGAGGCGAAATCGGTCGCCGGCAATAGCGTGGGCGGCAAGACCCGCTTCCAGTTCAGCACTGGCGGTCCGGCCGTGAGCCGGGTGCAACCCTATAGCGGCGCGCAGATCGCCGAAGACCAGGCCTTCATCCTGTTCCAGAACGGACCGGCCACCGAGCCCTCGGTGCGTCAGCATCTGTATTGCGAAGCCGAAGGCATCAACGAACGCATTCCCGCCAAGGCCGTCGGCGAGGCCGACCGCAAGGCCCTGCTGCAACAATTCGCCAAGGGCGTGGATCCCGCATCTGTCACCATCGTGCAATGCCAGCAGCGCCTGCCCAACGAGGCGCATGTGAAGCTGGTCTGGGATCGCGGCATTGCGGCGGCCAATGCCCCCGCCGTGGTCACGTCGCAGCCGCAGGTCTTCAACTTCCAGGTGCGCAGCGAATTTGCCGCCAGCCTGTCCTGCCAGCGCGAGAACGCCAATGCGGCCTGCTCGCCGATCCTGCCCGTGACCCTGTCGTTCTCCGCCCCCGTGCCGCGCAAGCTGGCCGAGCAGGTGGTGATGAACGCCACCACCGGCAAGATCAAGCCGACCCTGGAAGGCGACAAGGATGAAGCCGTGCGCGAGCTGCGCTTCAAGCCGCCGTTCCCGGAGAAATCCGACTTCACCATCAGCCTGCCCGCCGGTTTCAAGGATGAGGATGGCCGCACCCTGGCCAATGCCGGCGCCTTCCCGCTGAAGTCGGCGCTGGCCGATTTTCCGCCGCTGGCCAAGTTCCCGGCGGCGCCCTTTGGCATCATCGAGCTCAATGCCGATCCCACGCTGCCGGTCACGCTGCGCCGCGTGGAAGCCGGCTTGCAGGTGCGCGGCAAGGATGGCCGCGCCATGCCCGGTCAGGTCGCCGACCTCAAGGTCAATGGCGACAAGGCGGTCATCGCCTGGCTCACGCGCTTGAACAAGTACCACGAGAAATGGGGCGACCCCAAGAAGGTCGACACCCGCAGCGTCAGCCTGCTGGCCAAGGAACCGGGTGCTAAGAAACTCGACCTGCCCGCCCAGAAGGACGCCAAGGAGGGCGAGTGGCCCTTCGAAGTGATCGGCATTCCCCTGAAGGATCCTGGCTTCTACGTGGTCGAACTGGAATCGCAGAAGCTGGGCGCCTCGCTGCTGGGCAAGCCACAGCCGATGTATGTGCGCACCAGTGCGCTGGTGACCAACCTGTCGGTCCACGTCAAGCTGGGCCGCACCAATGGCGCGGTCTGGGTGACCCGGCTGGACGATGCCAAGCCGGTGGCCGATGCCGAGATCCGCGTTTCCAATTGCGATGGCGCCCAGATCTGGCAGGGCAAGACCAACGCCAGCGGCGTAGCCATGATGCCGGCCCTGGAAGATGCCTGCGCCAATCGCGGCTACAGTCCCGACAACGCCGACAAGATCAACGGCCTCTTCGTGAGCGCCCGCAAGACCGACGAGAAGGGCCGCCAGGACATGGCCTTTGCGCTGACCTCGTGGAACGAGGGCATTGAATCCTGGCGCTTCAACCTGCCCACTGACATGGACAAGTCGGCCACCGTCCGCGCCACCACCGTCTTCGACCGTACCCTGTTCCGCGCCGGCGAGACCGTCTCGATGAAGCACATCATCCGCACCGAGACCCTGCAAGGCTTCGGCCTGATGCGCAAGGAAGACCTGCCCACGCGGGTGCGCATCAGCCATCTCGGCAGCGGCCAGCAATACCAGTTCCCGCTGACCTGGCGTGGCAACAAGAGCGCCGAGACCACCTTCGTGTTGCCCAAGCAGGCCAAGCTGGGCAGCTATGAGGTCGTGCTCGATCAGGGCACGGTGGATGCGAACGCCAGCGCCGAGTCCAATGAGCAATCCGGCGACGGCGACTACGAGGGCGGTTATGGACGTGGCACCTATGTCACCGGCACCTTCCGCGTGGAAGAATTCCGCCTGCCGCTGATGCAAGGGCGCATCACCCCACCCAAGGGCGCGCAGGTCGCCGTCAAGGAAATGCCGCTGGACCTGCAACTGAACTACATCAACGGCGGTGCGGCCGCCAACCAGGCGGTGCAGGTGTCGTCGCTGCTGCGTTCGCGCTCGCTCAACATCGCCGGTTACGATGGCTTCTCCTTCGATGCCCCGCGCAGCGATGACGACAGCAATGCCGATGACCAGAAGATCGTTGCCGACAAGCTGGCCATCACACTCGACAAGAATGGCGCAGGCCGCGCCACGATCAGCAAGCTCCCCGCGCTGCAACGCCCGCAGGAACTGCTGACCGAGATGACCTACAGCGATCCCAATGGCGAAGTGCAGACCATCTCCAACGTCACGCCGCTGTGGCCTTCGGCAGTGGTGGTGGGCCTGCGCACCGGCAACTGGGTGTCGGTAAAGAAGAAGCTCACGCTCACAGCCGTCACCCTCAATACCGCCGGCCAGCCGCAAGCAGGCGTGCCGGTGGAAATCCGCGGCACGGCGCGCAAGACCAATTCGCACCGCAAGCGCATGGTGGGCGGCTTCTACGCCTATGAAAACGATGAGAGCAAGCAAGACCTGGGCAAGCTCTGCTCCGGCAAGAGCGACCAGCACGGCATGTTCACCTGCGACACCGAACTTTCCGAAGCAGGCAATGTGGAATTGATCGCCAGCGCCAAGGATGGCAATGGCAACGCCGCCGCCGCCCGCTCCTCGGTGTGGGTGACCGGGCGCGGCGAAGTCTGGTTCGATGGCGAGAACCAGGACCGTATCGACATCCTGCCCGAGAAAAAGAATTACCAGCCCGGCGAGACCGCCAACTTCCAGGTGCGCATGCCGTTCCGCTCTGCTACCGCCCTGGTAGCAGTGGAGCGCGAGGGCGTGATCGATACCCGCGTCGTGCAGCTGTCAGGCCAGGACCCGACCATCAGCGTGCCGATGAAGGCCGATTATGGTCCCAACGTCTATGTGTCGGTACTGGCCGTGCGTGGTCGCATGCGCGAGGTGCCGTGGTATTCCTTCTTCATCTGGGGGTGGAAGGAGCCCATCAACTGGTGGCATGAGTTCCGCGAATACCAGGGACCGGGTCCCATCGTTGATCTCTCCAAACCGGCCTGGAAATTCGGCATCGCCGAAGTCAACGTCGGTGATGCGGGCCATCGCCTGCAAGTGGCGGTCAGTACCGACAAGCCCACCTATCCCATCCGCGCCATCGCCAAGGTGCAAGTGCAGGTGAAGCTGCCCAACGGCAAGCCTGCCGCCGGTGGTGAGTTCGCCCTGGCCGCTGTCGATGAAGCGCTGCTGGAACTGCAGCCCAACGGCAGTTGGGACGTGCTGCACGCCATGCTGCAACGGCGCAGCTATGGCGTGGAAACCTCCACTGCGCAGATGCAGGTGGTCGGCAAGCGCCACTATGGCAAGAAGGCCACGCCCGCCGGTGGTGGCGGGGGCCGTGCACCCACGCGCGAATTGTTCGATACCTTGCTGGTATGGAAGCCCAATGTCACGCTGGATGCCGAGGGCAGGGCGCAACTGGATGTCCCGCTCAATGATGCGCTGACTTCCTTCCGCATCGTCGCCATCGCCGAGAATGGCATCAGCGAGTTCGGCACTGGCAGCGTCAGCATTCGCTCCACGCAGGACGTGCAGGTCATCTCCGGCTTGCCGCCGCTGGTGCGCGAGGGTGATAGCTTCAACGGCGCCGTCACCGTGCGCAACACCACCACGCATGACATGACGATCAAGGTCGCCGCGCGTGCGCAGGGAGGCACGGCAACGAGCAGGCTGACCCTGCCTGAACGCGAGGTGAAGATCGCCGCCGGCCAGTCCGCCGAAGTGATGTGGCCGGTGCAGACCCCGGAAGGCATCAACCAGCTGGCCTGGGAAATCAGCGCCCAGGAGCAGGGCGGCCAGAAGGCGCGCGACGCCATGAAGTTCACCCAGCGCGTCGTTCCTGCCGTGCCGGTCACGGTGCAGCAGGCTACGCTGTTCCAGCTGGACAAGAACGCCGCCCTCAACGTGGCGCGGCCCGCCGACAGCCTGCCGGGACGCGGCGGCCTGGCGATCTCGCTCAAGCCCAGCCTGGCTGGTGGCAGCGATGCGCTGACCCGTTACTTCGTCAACTATCCCTTCGCCTGCCTGGAACAGAAGACCTCCAAGGCCATCGGCCTGCGCGATGAAGCCGCCTGGCAGAAGATCGTGGCCGACCTGCCGACCTATCTGGATGGCGATGGCCTGGCCTATTACTTCCCGCCCAGCGACAGCGGCGCGCGCCGTGGCAGCGATACGCTCACGGCCTATCTGCTGGCCGCCACCAACGAAGCCGGCTATGCCATCCCGCAAGCCAGCCGCGACAAGATGCTGGACGGTCTGGCCGCCTTCGTGGAAGGCAAGGTGATGCGTGATTTCTGGTCACCGCAGAAAGACCTGGATGTGCGCAAGCTGGCCGCCCTCGAAGCGCTATCTCGCTACAACCGCGTGCAACCGGCGATGCTGGGTTCGCTCCAGATCAATCCCAATGTCTGGCCGACCTCGGGACTGCTGGACTGGATCGGCATCTTGCAGCGCGTCCCTGCCATTCCCGACCGCCAGAAGAAGCTGGATGAAGCCGACCAGATCCTGCGCGCCCGCCTGAACTTCCAGGGCACGCGCATGGGCTTCTCCAATGAAGAAGGCGATTACTGGTGGTGGCTCATGAGCAGTGGCGACGCCAACGCCAACCGCCTGATCCTGCTGGAACTGAACAACCCGGCTTGGCGCGAAGACATGCCGCGCTTGATCGCCGGCGCCATCGGCCGCCAGCAGCGCGGTCACTGGAGCACCACCACCGCCAACGTCTGGGGCAGCCTGGCGCTGGAGAAATTCGCCCGCAAGTTCGAATCGGAACCGGTCACCGGCGCCACCCGCGCTACGCTGGAGCAGAACGGCGCCAGCGCTGCGACACAAAGCCTGGCCTGGAGCGGCGCACCCAATGGCGGCAAGCTGCAACTGCCGTGGCCGGAAGGCAATGCCCAGGGTGGCAGCGTGCGTCTGGCGCAAGAGGGTAACGGCAAGCCCTGGGTCACCCTGCAGAGCCTGGCGGCGGTGCCGCTCAAGCAGCCCTTCGCGGCCGGCTATCGCATCACCCGCAAGGTCGAGGCCATCGAGCCGAAGCAGGCCGGCGTCTACACCCGTGGCGACGTGTTGCGTGTGACGCTGGATATCGACGCGCAAGCCGAGATGACCTGGGTCGTGGTGAGCGATCCGGTGCCGGGCGGCGCTACGCTGCTGGGTTCCGGCCTGGGCCGCGACTCCGTCATCGCCCAGGGCAAGCAGGACGCCCCGCGCGACCGCGGCATGGGCTGGCTGGCCTATGAAGAACGCAGCTTCGAAGCCTATCGCGCCTACTACGAAGCCATGCCCAAGGGCCGCACCAGCATCAGCTATACCGTGCGCCTGAACAATGCCGGCGAATTCAACCTGCCGCCCACGCGGGTGGAAGCCATGTATGCGCCCGAGATGTTCGGTGAAGTCCCCAATGGCAAGCTGGTCGTGAAGGCGGCGCAGTGAGCGCCATGACTGCACGCAAGTCCCGGCCCGGCGCACTGTGTGCGCTGGTGCTGGCGCTGCTCATGCCGGTGGCGGCCCATGCCGTGCCCTCGTTCAAGGAGGTGCAGCGCGACTTCCTGCCGTCCGAGGCCAGCCTGCTGGACCGCAACGGCGAGCTGCTGCAGCGCATGCGCATCAACATGGACGAGCGTAAATTGTCCTGGGTCAAACTGGAAGACGTCTCGCCCGCCTTGCGCCATGCGCTGATCGCCTCCGAAGACCGGCGCTTCTACCAGCACAGCGGCATCGACTGGAGCGCCGTCGCCGCCTCGGCCTGGGGCAATCTGTGGAATACGAAGACCCGCGGCGCCTCCACCATCACCATGCAACTGGCGGGTTTGATCTATGACGATCTGCGCCGCAAGTCCGGTGCGCGCTCGCTCACGCAAAAGGTCTCGCAGGCATGGATCGCGCAATCGCTGGAACGCAGCTGGCGCAAGGACCAGATCCTGGAAGCCTATCTCAACCTGGTGGCCTTCCGTGGCGAGCTGGTGGGCGTACACGCCTTGTCGCGCGTGATGTTCGGCAAGCACCCCAGCGGACTCGACCAGGGCGAAGCCGCCATCGCAGTGGCGCTGATCCGCGCACCCAACGCCACGCCCCGCCGTGTGGCCGACCGCGCCTGCGCCATCTTGAAGGAAGAGGGCGCAGGCGAGCAATGCAATGGCATGGATGGCCGCACCGAACTGGCCCTGGCGCGGGTCTCGGCCAAGCGCGATCTGCCCGGGACCAGCGACGCACCGCAACTGGCGCCGCACCTGGCGCGCAAGCTCTTGAGCGCACCGGGGCAGCAATTGCGCTCCACCCTCGATGCACGCTTGCAGCGCTTTGCCACGCAAGCCTTGCGCCATCAGCTGGCAGGGCTGGCCGATCGCAATATCGAGGATGGCGCCATCATCGTCATCGACAACGCCACGGGCGAAGTGCTGGCCTGGGTCGGTTCCAGCGGCCCGCTCTCGGCAGCGGCCAATGTGGATGGCGTGGTGGCGCAGCGGCAGGCAGGTTCGACCTTGAAGCCCTTCCTCTACGAACTGGCCATCGAAAAGAAATGGCTGACCGCCGCTTCCTTGCTGGACGATTCCCCCGTCAACCTGGCCACCTCCGCCGGGCTCTATATTCCGCAGAACTACGACAAGCAATACAAGGGGTTGGTGAGCCTGCGCACCTCGCTGGGTTCGTCGCTGAACATCCCCGCCGTGCGCACGCTGGTGATGGTCACGCCGGAGCGCTTCTTCCGGCGCTTGCAGGCGCTGGGCTTCAACCTGCGCGAGAGTGGCGATTACTACGGCTACAGCCTGGCGCTGGGCAGTGCCGACGTGACGCTGGCTAATCTCTCCAATGCCTATCGCGTGCTGGCCAACCAGGGGCGCTATACGCCGTTGCGCACCCGACTCGATGAGGCCGGCGCGACAGCGCGCGCAACCCAGGTCATGGATGCCGATGCGGCCTACATCGTTGGCGACGTCCTCTCCGACCGCAGTGCCCGCGCCCGTACCTTCGGTCTGGAGAATGCACTGTCCACGCGCATCTGGACCGCGGTCAAGACCGGCACCTCCAAGGATATGCGCGACAACTGGTGTGTTGGCTACTCGACGCGTTATACCGTAGGGGTATGGGTCGGCAATGCATCGGGTGCGCCGATGTGGGACGTGTCGGGCGTGACGGGCGCCGCGCCGGTGTGGCAGGAGGTGATGCAGTACCTGCATGAGCGCGGACGCAACGGTGGACGCGAGGCCGGTAACGGTCCTCCAGCCAAGCCTGCCGGCGTGCAGGCGCAGATGATCCGATATGAGCAGGAGGTGGAAGCGGCCCGCACCGAATATTTCCTGCCCGGTACCGCGCAGGCCGAGATCCGGCTTGCCCACGCGCGCGATATCCGTCCCGCCATTACCTATCCGACCGCAGGCATGCTGGCGGCGCTGGATCCGGATATCCCGCCGGCGCGGCAGCGCATCCGTTTTCGCGCACAGGGCGTGCCAGCGGGCAGTCGCTGGGTGCTGGATGGCAAGCTGATGCCGCAGGAAGTCATGCAGGCGGGCAGGGTGAAGGCGCAGAAGGTCAGCGCCAACGCATCGACCACGGGTGAGGAAGAATTGGGCTTTGACTGGATGCCCTGGCCGGGCAAGCATGTGCTGGTGTTGCAGGACAAGGGCGGCAAGGAACTGGATAGGGTGCGGTTTGAGGTGCGGGGGGCTGTGGAGCGGCCTGGCGGCAAGGGGGTGAGCAAGCGGAGCCATTGAGGGCTTCGCTCGTGGACCCCAAAATACAAAAGGCCGACTGACTTGCGTCAATCGACCTTTTCTATGTTGGTGCCCACGGAGGGACTCGAACCCCCACACCTCGCGGCACATGGACCTGAACCATGCGCGTCTACCAATTCCGCCACGTGGGCCTTCTGCACATGCGATCAAACTGCATTGCTTGAAAGAGGCTGCATTCTAAGGGCAAACTTTCGTGTTGTCATCCTTTTTTTGAAGTTTTTTATGCTCCAAAAAACTAAGCAAAAAATGCCCTGTGCAGAGGGATGGATGGTCCTAAAAACTAAATAATCTAGGTGTCATCAACTCATCCCATGCAGCGGGATGGTTCCATGGATCGCTGAAGCTACAGACAACCGTTCGACCTGAGTAGATCCGAAGGATCGTATCGAAGGCGCGCGGATGCTGGTGATCGGGATAGAAGCCTGCAAGGCGGAATGCGTTGGACGGCGCGCCTTCGATACGCTGCGCAGGGCGCAGCTACTCAGTCCGAACGGGGAGGCTGCATGAGTGGGCGAAAAGCAAAGTGTAGGCGCTTTGTTCGTGGACCCCAAAACACAAAAGGCCGACTGACTTGCGTCAATCGACCTTTTCTATGTTGGTGCCCACGGAGGGACTCGAACCCCCACACCTCGCGGCACATGGACCTGAACCATGCGCGTCTACCAATTCCGCCACGTGGGCCTTCTGGCATCAGCGACAACTTGCTGTGCTTGAAAGAGGCTGCATATTAAGGCCTATCAGCCTGGTGGTCAACACCTAATTGAAAAATTCTTTATTATTTTTCCCAGGCCACATCCACATCCATCCCATCAACCACCCAGGTACGCTTCCACCACCTTGGGATTGCCCAGCAGATTGGCGCCGCTATCCTCCAGCACGATCTTGCCGGTCTCCAGCACATAGCCTCGTTGCGCAATACGCAGCGCCTGGCGCACGTTCTGTTCCACCAGCAGCACGGTCATGCCCGTCTTGTTGATCTCCTGCACGATGCGGAAGATTTCCTGGATGATCAACGGTGCCAGCCCCATCGACGGTTCGTCCAGCAACAGGACCTTGGGCTTGGCCATCAGCGCGCGGCCAATGGCCAGCATCTGCTGCTCGCCACCCGAGAGATTGCCCGCCAGTCCGGCCGCACGGTTCTTCAATACCGGAAAGAGGGAATACACCCACTCCAGATCACGCGCTACGCCGTCCTTGTCCTTGCGCGTGTAAGCACCCAAGGCCAGGTTTTCTTCTACGGTCAGCGTGGTCAGCGTGGCGCGGCCTTCGGCCACCTGCACCACGCCGGATTCGACGATGCGGTGCGGCGACATCTGCAGCAGGTCTTGCCCGTGGAGCAGCACGCGCCCGCGCTGCGCCTTCACCAGACCGGAGATGGCCAACAGGGACGTGCTCTTGCCGGCGCCATTGGCGCCGACCAGCGCGGTGATCTCGCCTTCGTTCAGCGACAGGCTGATGCCCTTGACCGCTTCGATGTGGCCATAGGCCACGGCCAGGTCCTCGACCTGCAGGATGGGTTGCTTGTTACCGCTGGCGCTCATGCTTCTTCCTTGCCGAGATAGGCCTCGATCACTTCCTGGTTGTTCTTGATCTGGTCCGGTGTGCCCTCGGCGATGATCTTGCCGAAGTTGAGCACGGCGATGCGCTCGCACAGGCCCATGACGAAGCGCATGTCATGCTCGATCATGAAGATGGTGAAACCGCGCTGCTTGATGTTGACGATCTCGCTCATCAGCTCGGTCTTCTCGGCGGGATTCATGCCGGCCACTGGTTCATCCAGCAACAGCAGTTTGGGCTTGGTCGCCAGTGCACGGGCGAATTCCAGTTTGCGCTGTTCACCATAGGAGAGGCTGTCGGCCAGCATGTGCGCCTTGTGGTCCAGGCGCACCCAGGAGAGCAGCTCCAGCGCGCGTTCGCGGGCTTCCTGCTCGGCGTTGCGGAAACCGCCGAGGTTGAATAGCATGCTGGCCACGCCATAGTTCAGGTGATCGTGCATGCCGACCACGACGTTTTCCAACAGCGTCATTTCCTTGAACACGCGGATGTTCTGGAAGGTGCGGGCAATGCCGCGCTCGGTGATCTTGTGCGGAGCGACGGCACCGATGTCGTCGTCATTGAAGCGGATGCTGCCGGAGGACGCGCGCAAGAGGCCCGTGATGAGGTTGAAGACCGTGGTCTTGCCGGCACCGTTGGGGCCGATCAGGCCGAAGATCTCGCCTTGCCTGACGTTGAAGTTCACACCCTGCAGCACTTGCAGGCCGCCGAAGTTCTTGCTGATGTCGTTCAGTTGTAAAAGCATTACTTCACCTTCTTCTCAGCGTTGCGGCCCAGGAAGGCGCGGATGCGGCGCGGGTCCCAGATGCCCTTGGGCAGGTACAGCACCACCAGGATCAGGATCAGGCCATTGATGGCCAGGCGGAAGTCCTTGAAATGACGCAGCACTTCCGGCAGCAGCGAGAGAATGGTCGAGCCGATCATCGGTCCGATCAGGTTGCTGGTGCCACCGAAGACGGCCATGGTCAGGATGTCGACCGCGTTCTCGAAACCATAGTTGTTGGGGCCGATGGTGAAGGTGAAGTGCGCGTTGAGGCCACCGGCCACACCCGCGATGGCTGCACCGATGACGAAGGCCAGCAGCTTGTAGCCGGCCACGTTCACGCCCATCAGGCGCGCCGCGACTTCATCTTCCTTGATGGCCTCGAAGGCGCGGCCGGTCTTGGAGCGGCGCAGGCGGGCCAGCGCATAGATGGTCACGCCCAAGAGCAGCACGATGTGCCACCACTCGGTGATTGGCGGCACGCCGTTCAGGCCCATGGGGCCGCCGGTGATGTCCAGGTTCAGGACGATCACGCGCACCACTTCGCCAAAGCCCAAGGTCGCCATGGCCAGGTAGACACCGGACAGGCGCAGCGTGGGGATGCCGATCACCAGCGCCACCAGCGAAGGCAGCACGCCGCCGGCCGCCAGGGCGATGGGGAAGGGCATCTCGAACTGCATCGTCAACAGCGACGCGGTGTACGCGCCGATGCCCATGAAGGCCGCATTGGCCAGCGACAGCAGGCCGCAGGACAGGGTGACGTAGATCGAGAGCGCCAGCATGGCGTTGACGCCGATACTGAAAATGACCGTGTTGTAGGTGGCCCAGAAGCCATCCCACCATTCCATGAAGCCCATCTTATGCCTTCCTTTCCAGCACTTTGCCAAACATGCCGGAGGGTTTTACCAGCAGGATCAGGAACAGGAGGCCGAACGCCACCGCATCGCGGAAGTCGCTGGAGATATAGGCCACCGTCAGCACCTCGGCAAAGCCGAGGAAGAGGCCACCGATCATGGCGCCACGGATATCGCCCATGCCGCCCAGGATGATGACGGCGATGCCCTTGTGCAGCATCGGCTGCCCCATGAAGGGCGAGATCGCATTGAAGGACACGCCCACCAGCACGCCGGCCGCGCCACCCAGGGCCGCTGCGGCAAAGGAGGTCAGCAGGAACAGGCCTTCGACGTTGATGCCCAGCAGGTAAGCCGCCTTGGGCGACTCGGCGATGGCGCGCAGCGCACGGCCCAGTTGGGTCTTGCGCATCACGCCCAGCAGCACCACCATCAGCACGAAGGCGATCACGATGATCGCCACCTGCACGGCGGTGATGTGCAGGTTGCCCAGGCTCACGCTCTCTTCAGGAATGGTGCCCTGGGGGAAACGTTTGTTCTCAGCGCCGAAGAGGCCCTGCGAGATGTTGGTGATCATGATGGCCACGCCGATGGTGGCGATCATCGGGATCAGGTGCGGCGCATTGCGTTTGCGCAAGGGCTTGAGGACCAGCACGTCGATGATGAGGCCCAGGAGGCCCGTGGCCACCATGGCCAGCAGCAGCGCCACCCACAGGGGCAGGGCCATCTGCTCCACCAGCAGCAGGGCGGCATAGCTGCCCAGCATGAAGATGGCGCCGTGCGAAAGATTGATCACGCCCAAAACGCCAAAGACCAGCGTGAATCCGAGCGCGAAGAGCGCGTACACGCTGCCCAGCGAAAGGGCATTGATGAGCTGTTGTTCTAACATGGGAACCTGCAATAGGTGAGGTGACGCCGGGCGCCGCGTGGCGCCCGATGACTTGCGAACGGTCGCCGCCGGTGGTCCGGCAGCGACCGTCTTGACAGCCTTGGGCTGCTTACTTCAGCAGGACGAACTTGCCGCCCTTGGCGATGTTGACGATGGCTTCCTGGTCCGCATCGAAGCCGACCTGCTTGCCTGCCACCGCCGGTGCGGCACGGAAGGCGAACTTGCCGGTGGCGCCATCGATCTTCACGGCCGGCAGCGCGGCGCGCACGGCGTCACGGTCCTTGGCCAGGTTGCCGGAGAGCTTCACGCTCTTGATCGCATCGGCCATGATGTACATGGCGTCATAGGCTTGCGCGGCGAACTGGTCAGGGTCGGAACCGAACTTGGCCTTGTAGGCGGCAATGAATGCCTTGTTGGCCGGGGTCTGGTTCTCGGCCGACCAGGGGCTGCCCATCAGGGTGTTGTCGCCGGCATCCTTGGCGATCTCGAACAGCTTGGGCGAGTTCAGGCCATTGCCGCCGATGAAGGGCTGCTTCATGCCCAGCGCGCGGGTCTGCAGGATGATGTTGGCGGCTTCTTCAGCCAGGCAGGAGCAGACGATGGCGTCCGGGTTGCCAGCCTTGATCTTGGTCAGCTGGGCCTTGAAGTCGACGTCCCCCTTGGCATAGGCCTCGGTGGTGGTGACGGGGATCTTCTGCTGTTCCAGGGTGGCCTTGAAGACGTCGTAGCCGGACTTGGTGAAGGCGTCGTCGTTACCGTAGATCACGGCGACCTTCTTGATGCCGAAGTGCTTCACGGCGGCCTTGACGGTCACGGGCAGCACGTCGGCTTCCATCACGGAATTGCGGAAGGTGAAGGGGCCCATGGCAGTGATGCCGTCAGCGGTATTGCTGGTGCCGAACACCACGACCTTGGCGGCGTTGGCGATCGGGTCGGCGGCGAAGGCCGAATTCGACAGGGTGGGGCCGAAGACAGCCAGTACCTTGTCCTGGAAGATCAGCTTTTTGAAGACGTTGATGGCTTCTTCCTTCTTGCCTTGTTCGTCTTCGATCACCAGGGCCAGCTTGTCGCCGTTGACGCCGCCCTTGGCATTGATTTCTTCGGAAGCCAGCGTGAAGCCGTTCTTGATGGCCACGCCATACTTGGCAGCCGGGCCGGTCAGGGCTTCGGCCACGCCCAGCTTGATGTCGGCGGCCAGCGCGGCCGACGACAGGGTGGCACCGATCAGCAGGGCCGGAATGGTCTTGAGCATGGTATTGAATTGCATCGAGTTCTCTCCTCAGTTAGATATTGTAGAAATCGTCCGCATCACGCTGCGCCGTGCGCAACAGCGCGGCGCGACGTCATGTGGCGATTCCTTCATCGAGGATGATGCAAAAGACGCCCGGGATGGCCGGGACTTGTGCTCCATCCTCTGAAGACCGTTTTGCGGTCTCTTTCGATACAGCCGCCACAGCATACCCGAAAAGGCAGGCTGCGCCAGCAATTACAACCCGCTGCAACGCGCCCGGGTAGGGTGCGCCACAGCGGCATGCGAATGTCGTCCGGCCAGCGGACGAGGGTGGTGCTCTTCTTTGATGCCGCCGCCTAAACCATCTGGTCCCGTTCGGACTGAGTAGGCCCTTTGGGCCGTATCGAAGACGCACGGACTGCGCGCCTTCGATACGCGGCTGCGCCGCTACTCAGTCCGAACGGGTGTTGGATGGGACACGCGTTCGCTTCAGCGGTTTAGTTCAGTTCCTTGCGCAGTTGCGCAATGGCTGCACGCACCTGGTTGGGTGCGGTGCCGCCGATGTGGTCACGTGCGGCCACTGAGCCTTCGAGCGTCAACACGGCAAACACGTCTTCACCGATCAGCTCGGAGAAGGCGCGCAGGTCGGCCAGCGACAGGTCGGCCAGGTCGCAGCCCTTGTCCACGCAGGTCCGCACGGCGTGCGCCACGGCTTCGTGGGCGTCGCGGAAGGGCAGGCCCTTCTTGACCAGGTAGTCGGCCAGGTCGGTCGCCGTGGCGTAGCCCTGCAGGGCGGCGGCACGCATGGCTTCCGGCTTGACGCTGATGCCGCGCGCCATGTCGGCGAAGATGCGCAGGGTATCGGTGAGCGTGTCGACGGTGTCGAACAGCGGTTCCTTGTCTTCCTGGTTGTCCTTGTTGTAGGCCAGGGGCTGGCCCTTCATCAGGGTCAGCAGGGCGATCAGGTGGCCGTTGACGCGGCCGGTCTTGCCACGCGCCAGTTCGGGCACGTCCGGGTTCTTCTTCTGCGGCATGATGGACGAGCCGGTGCAGAAGCGGTCGGCGATGTCGATGAAGCCCACGCGCGGGCTCATCCAGATCACCAGCTCTTCGGACATGCGCGAGATGTGCGTCATCACCAGTGCAGCAGCGGCGCAGAATTCGATGGCGAAGTCACGGTCCGAGACGGCGTCCAGCGAGTTGCGGCACACGTCGTCGAAGCCCAGGGTCTTGGCCACGCGCAGGCGGTCGATCGGGAAGGTGGTGCCGGCCAGGGCGGCCGCGCCCAGGGGCAGACGGTTGATGCGCTTGCGGGCGTCGATCATGCGTTCGGCATCGCGGCCGAACATCTCGACATAGGCCAGCACGTGGTGGCCGAAGGTGATCGGTTGCGCCACCTGCATGTGGGTGAAGCCCGGCAGGATGGTGTCGGCGTGCTGTTCGGCCAGGTCCAGCAGGGCCAGGCGCAACTCGCGCAGCAGGCCGATGATGTCGTCCACCGCACCGCGCATGTAGAGGCGGATGTCGGTGGCCACCTGGTCGTTGCGCGAACGGCCGGTGTGCAGGCGCTTGCCGGCGTCGCCGACCAGCTCGGTCAGGCGCTTCTCGATGTTGAGGTGGACGTCTTCCAGGTCCAGCAGCCATTCGAACTGGCCGGCTTCGATTTCACCCTTGATCTGGGCCATGCCACGCTGGATCTCGGCGTAGTCGGCGGCGCTGATGATGCCCTGGTGCGCCAGCATCTCGGCGTGCGCCAGCGAGCCCTGGATGTCGACCTGGGCCATGCGGTTGTCGAAGAACACCGATGCGGTATAGCGCTTGACGAGATCGGAGACGGGTTCAGAAAAGCGAGCCGACCAGGCTTCGCCCTTTTTAGCAAATTGGTCTGTCATATAGGGAATTCCGGAGAATGCGCGATTATAGCAAGCACAACTGCGCCAAGCCACGGCCATGCAGCCGGAAATGCTGCGGCACGCGGATTTTTCGCATTCCCGGTGCGGGTTGCTGCACGTTATTTTTCTCGC
Organism: Herbaspirillum camelliae; assembly: GCF_001929405.1. NCBI lineage: Bacteria > Pseudomonadati > Pseudomonadota > Betaproteobacteria > Burkholderiales > Oxalobacteraceae > Herbaspirillum > Herbaspirillum camelliae. The sequence continues at coordinate 4,889,716 of NZ_KV880769.1, read as the reverse complement.
TTCCCAGCCCATGGCTGTGGCTGTGAAAACCGCTCTGACGAGGCAGTTGTTTCCTGGTGGCATTGTTTTTGCTTGTTGTTTTTGCGCAAGTCTTCCTGCGGCGCAAAATAACTTGTACTGCTGACAAAACCTGCCGCTATACTCGAAGCGCGATGACTGATTCGGGCGACCTCGCGGTCGCCGGAAAAGCCGGGGCTACCGCCATGGAGCAACCGGGAACGATGCCGATGTGAACACCGAGGGGTGGCGTCATCCGGTCGCAGATGCCACGGGGGTGGTCCAGTAAGTGCTCAATGAAGTCGATGTGTGGGGGTCGTCTTAAAGGAGAGAAGCATGAATCTGGAAGCACTGTTTCAGCAGCAAACCGCTTTGCCTAGCATTCCGAAGGTGGTGCAGGAAGTCATCGAGAGCTTCAACAATGAATCGGTCTCGATCGAAGAGATCGCCAAAAAACTGGCCGCCGACCAGGTCCTGAGCGCCAAGATCCTGCGCCTGGCCAACTCATCCTATTACCATGTCTCGCGCACCATCGGCACCGTCGATGATGCCGTGCTGATGCTGGGCTTCATGACCGTGCGCACGCTGGTGGTGAGCACTGGCATGGCGGGCAGCTTCAAGAAGCTGCCCGGTGTGGATCTGAAGCTGTTCTGGCGCTATAGCCTGGATACGGCCCTGGTCGCCAAGTGGCTGGCCAAGCGGGGCAAGCTCAATTCCGATTTTGCCTTCACGGTGGGGCTGATGCATGCCATCGGCCAACTGGTGATGCATGCCGGCATGCCCGAACAGGCGCTGCAGGTGGACAAGGTGGCGGGTCCCCTGGATGCGCGCCGCCTGGACGTGGAGCGCAAGTCCTTTGGCTACGACTTTGCCGACGTGGGCGCTGAACTGGCGCGGCGCTGGCGCTTCCCGGACGAGTTCGCGAAGGTCATCGAGGCCTTCCCGCAGCCGCTGCAGGGAGAGTTCGATCCCTTCGCCGCCATCGTCCATCTGGCCGCCTGGCGCGCCCGTGCGCATGAGAACCAGTATTCGGATGAAGAACTGGCTGCCACCTTCCCCGCCGAGGTCGCCGAGCGGCTGGGAGCGCGCCTGGAGACCTTCACCCAGGAGATGCCGCCGCTGGCGGAACTGGGCGAGGGAATGCAGGAGCTGATCGCCTGATCCGCTCTCGCCCATGCCCCAAAAAATGCCGCCCGGTTGAACCCGGGCGGCATTTTTCATGGTGGCAAGCGTCTACGGGCGTCGTCGCTACTCAGTCTCAGTAATTGAGCTTGGCATCCAGGAAGTTGAGCATGGAGCGGTAGGCCTGGGTGCGCGCGTCCGGGTTGCCGCCGCTGGTGACGCCTTCGCCGCGCTTGCCCACGCCGGCCACATCCATGCGCACGTGGACCGGCAGGCCCGGCGCATCGAAGTCGTGGTAGGTGTCGGGGTAGAGGCGCAGGGCCAGTTCGGTATCGCTGCCCTGCATCTTTTGCTCGATCGCCTCGCACGCCTGCGGCGGGGTCCAGTCATCGTTCTCGCCCATGAGGATCAGCAGCGGCGCGGCCGGCTTGAAGGGCTCGCTGGGCTTGGCGTAGGGCCGGCAGTCCGGATAGAAGGCCACGGCGGCGCGCGGCTGGATCTTGCGTACCGCCACGTCGGTCTCGGCCAGGTTCAGCGAGGCCAGCACCGTGGAGGCGCCATGCGACCAGCCCAGCAGGGCGACGCGCTTGACGTCCACATCGGGCTGGGTGGTGACCCAGCGCATGGCGGCCTGCACATCGAAGCGACGGTTCATGGCGCTGATCTCGCGCTGGGCCACGGTGTCCTGACAGGTCGAGCGGCGCCCGCGCGGGGTGAAGCTGTCAGGGAACAGCACGTTGTAGCCGGCATCGGTGAGCACCCGGGCCATGGCCAGGTGGCGCGGAGTGAATTCGCCCCGGCCATCCTTGACGATGCTGTAGAGACCGCCGCAGCCATGCAGGGCGATCACGGTGGGATAGGGGCCTTTGCTGTTGAGGGATTTGCGCGCCTTGATCCACACGCCATAGAGCGACGTGGCCTTGCCGCCGTTTCCATCCACGCTGGTCAGTGCGACGCGGCGCGCTTCCAGCGGCGCAGGCGGTGCGGAGTTGGGCGCGGCGTGTGTCAGCGCGCTGGCCGCGAGCATGAATGCCGCAGCGCAAAATGTGGCCAGAGGTGTTCCCCAGATACGCATGATATGTCGTTTCCCCGTATATAAGCCGTGCCGTCGCATCTGTTGTCCCCACGCGCCGGGAAAGGAAATGCCAGGCAATTCCCTTCACCGGGTGCGACGGCTACGTGCACAAGATCTATTCAGATTCTATTCTACAAAACCGTTGAGACAAGCGAGCTCGGCAATAGTTTTTTCTGCAGTGCAAAATGTTGATTTGGCACAGGAATGGAGATGACTGTCCGCCGTTCGCAACACAGTTGTCGGGCAGTCAAATGCCATTCCAGCCATAGGTTATCGGCATGCCAACGCCGATCTTGAGACGCTGCGTTTCATCTTTCGGTGTGCGCTGTTCCGATTCCCGTGCGCAAGGAAAAAGAGCCGCCCTGTCATCCCGGGCGGCTCTTCGTGGGGGTGTTGCGGTGGTCTAGCCAGTGTTGCGCAAGCCAGCGGCCACGCCATTGATGGTCAGGTGAATGCCGCGCTGCACGCGTTCTTCCGGCGTGCGCTTGGCAGCCACCGTGGTGCGGTGGCGCTTGATCAGCTCGACCTGCAGGTGGTTCAGCGGATCGAGATAGGCAAAGCGGTTCTTGATCGAGCGCGCCAGCAGCGGATTGGCGGCCAGCCGCTCCTTGCTGCCGGTGATGGTGGAAAGCATGGTGCTGGTGCGTTCGTGCTCCTCGGTGATGCGCCCGAAGATGGTGGTGCGCAGCTTGCGGTCGGCCACCAGTCCGGCGTAGCGCGAGGCCACGGCCAGGTCGGTCTTGGAGAGCACCATGTCCATGTTCGACAGCAGTGCCGCGAAGAATGGCCATTCCTTGCACATGGCGCGCAGCGTGGCCAGGCGGCGCGCTGCTTCCTTGGCATTGCCGGCGTCTTCCAGCCAGCCTGAGACGGCGCTGCCAAAGCCATACCAGCCGGGGAAGAGCAGGCGGCACTGGCCCCAGGAGAAGCCCCAGGGAATGGCGCGCAGGTCTTCGATGCGCTGGGTGGCCTTGCGCGAGGCGGGGCGCGAACCGATGTTCAGTTGCGCGATTTCGGCAATCGGGGTGGCGGCAAAGAAGTAGTCGGTGAAGCCCGGGGTCTCATAGACCAGGTTGCGATAGGCGCGATAGGCGCGTTCGGACAACTCTTCCATGACCCGTTCGAACTCGGCCAGTTTGCGGGCTTCCTTGTCGTCGGCATTGGTGGGCATGAGGCTGGCCTCCAGCGTGGCGGCCACCAGCAGTTCCAGGTTGCGGCGGCCGATTTCCGGATTGGCGAACTTGGAGGCGATGATCTCGCCCTGTTCGGTCAGGCGGATCTGGCCGTTGACGGTGCCCGGTGGCTGCGCCAGGATGGCCTGGTAGCTGGGGCCGCCGCCACGGCCGACGGTGCCGCCGCGACCGTGGAAGAGGCGCAGCTTCACGCCGGCTTCGTTGAACAGTTCCACCAGCTGGTTCTCGGCCTTGTACAGCTCCCAGTTGGAGGTCAGGAAACCGCCATCCTTGTTGGAGTCCGAATAACCCAGCATGACTTCCTGCAGCTTGCCATGCTTGGCGATGAGACCCTTGACCTGCGGCAGGGTCAGCCAGCCGCGCATGATCTCGGCGGCGCAGCGCAGGTCGGGGATGGTCTCGAACAGGGGAATAACCATCAGCTCCAGCTCGCGCAACTGGTTGCCTTCGATGTGCAGCAGGCCGGTTTCCTTCTGCAGCAGCAGTACTTCCAGCAGGTCCGATAGGGTTTCGGTGTGCGAGATGATGTAGTTGCGGATGGCGCGCTCGCCGTAGCGGCGGCGGATCTCGCGCGCCGCGCGCAGGATGGAGAGCTCGGAATCGGTCTGCTCGGAATATTCCAGGTAGGGCGAATGCAGCAGGCGCGGGCGCGACAGCTCGCCCAGCAGCAAGGCGATCTTGCGCTCCTCGTTCAGGGCGGCATAGTCGGCCTCGACCTGGGCCTTGGCAAACAGATCGGCCAGCACACGCTCGTGGATGTCCGAACTCTGGCGCATGTCCAGCGTAGCCAGGTGGAAGCCGAAGATCTCGACGGCACGCTTCAAGCCCGCCAGGCGCGGCTTGACCAGTGCGGCGCCGTGATGCGCCTGCAGCGAACTGACCAGCACGTCCAGTTCGGCCACGCATTGCTCGGGTGTCTCGTAGGGTGCAGCGGCGCCCACTTCCTGGCGCAGGATGTTGATCGCGCCCAACGCGCGGGCGGTAGCCGCCAGGCGCGCATAGATACCGATGAGGGCGCGCCGGTAGGGTTCGTCGGCACGGTGCTCGGAATGATCCGGAGAGGTCGCCGCCAGGGCCAGCAATTCGGGGCTGGCATCGACCATCAGGGTCGAGATGGACAGCTCTGCCCCCAGCGTATGCACTTCTTCCAGGTAGTAGTCGAACACCACCGTGGACTGGCGCTGCAAGGCATGCTGCATGGTGCCGGCATTGACATTGGGATTGCCGTCGCGGTCGCCGCCGATCCAGCTGCCCATCTGCACGTAGGGCGGCAGCTCGGTGGGACGGGTCTTGCCGCGTGCGGGGAACTGGCTGTCGATCTCGGCTTCGATGTCCTCATACAGCGCCGGCAGCTCGCGCAGGAAGGTGGTGCGGTAGTAGGAGAGGGCGTTCTCGATCTCGTCGGCCACGGTCAGCTTGGTATAGCGCAGCATGCGGGTCTGCCACAGCGTGGCGATGCGCGCGCGCAAGAGTTCGGTGTTGTGGCGCAGCTCGCGGGGCGTCAGCGGCAGGTCGCGTTCGGCCACCAGGCGGGCGATCTCGCGCTCGGCGTCCAGGATGGACTTGCGCTGCACCTCGGTCGGGTGGGCCGTGAGTACCGGCGACACCAGCGCTTCCTTGAGGAAATTGCGCACCTGCGCACCCGAGACGCCAGCGTCGTCCAGACGCGAGAGCGCATAGGCCACGCTGCCCGGCTGGGCCTCGGAACCGGCCAGCAGGTGGGCGCGGCGGCGGCGGTTGTGGTGCTGGTCTTCGGCGATGTTGGCCAGGTGCGAGAAGTAGGAGAAGGCGCGCACCACCGAATTGGTCTGGTCGCGGGTCAGCTTCTTCAACAGCTTGTCCAGCTCGGCGCCGGCCTTGGCGTCGGATTCGCGGCGAAAGCGCACGGCGGTCTGGCGGATCGTCTCCACGACCTCGAAGACCGCATCGCCTTCCTGTTCGCGCAGCACTTCGCCGAGCAGGCGGCCGAGCAGGCGAATGTCTTCCTTCAACGGCGCATCCTTGTCGGCGCCGCGGGCGGGTTTGCTGGGGGTAATACTGGTTGCGGCGGGGTTGGCGCCGGCGGAACGGGAGGTGGATGGAGCCGAACGGGCACTGCGTTTAGTTGGATTTGTAGTCGCCATGATCAACGGTTGCTGCGGTTTTCGAGAGAGAAAGTCGTGCTTGTGGATCGGATTGCCGTGGGTGTGCGTGCTAGAATTTGCCTCGTTTTTATGGGTTGCGTGTCGCCTCTGAACTTTGTTTTTAATCGCGTTTTTTAATCAGCTTACAGTCTGGATTCGCCGGTCTCCTGCTTTCCTTGTCTCCTCTGCCGCGGGTGCCACGACTGAATCGGAAAGCCCGTCTTGAAAGAATTTCCTCCTTCCAACATCGTCATCGTCTCGCGTGAAAGCCGCCTCGCCATGTGGCAGGCCGAGTACGTGCGGGACCGTCTGGCGGCATTATATCCGCAGTGCAGCATCAGTATCCTCGGCACCACCACCCGGGGCGACCAGATTCTTGACCGCGCCTTGTCCAAGGTCGGCGGCAAGGGGCTGTTCGTGAAGGAACTGGAAGTGGCCATGGCCGAAGGCCGCGCCGACCTGGCCGTGCACTGCCTCAAGGACATGCCCATGGACCTGCCCGAAGGCTTCGAGCTGGCCGCCATCCTGGAGCGCGAAGACCCGCGCGACGCCTTCGTCTCCAACGACTACGCCGCGCTGGACGAGCTGCCTGACGGCGCCGTGGTCGGCACCAGCAGCCTGCGCCGCCAGGCCATGATCGCAGCACGCTATCCGGAACTGGTGGTCAAGCCCCTGCGCGGCAATCTCGACACCCGCCTGGCCAAGCTGGACCGTGGCGATTACGCCGCCATCATCCTGGCCGTGGCTGGCCTGAACCGTCTTGGCCTCAAGGCGCGCATCCGCTCCTTCCTCGATCCCGCGCAGAGCCTGCCTTCGCCCGGCCAGGGAACGCTGGCCATCGAGATCCCCGAGGGCCGCGAGGACATCAAGCGCCTGCTGGCCCCGCTGCACGACGAGCCCGCTGCCGTGGTCTCGGCGGCCGAACGTTCGGTCTCGCGCATCTTTGGCGCGAGCTGCCAGATCCCGCTGGCCGCCTACGCCACCTTGGATGGCCAGCGCCTGCACCTGCGCGCCATGATCGCCACCCCCGACGGCCTGCATGCCGCCGCCGCCGAAGCCGAAGGGCCGGCCAGCGCCCCCGAGGCGCTGGGTGCGCAGGTCGCCGAATTGCTCAAGGCGCGTGGCGCCGATGACATCCTGGCCGCTTGCAAGGCCCAGGCCGATGCCGCCTCTGCCTGAGTCCGGCGCCGCGCTGCCGGTGGTCGTGACCCGGCCCCGGCAACAGGCGCATGCCTTTGCCGCCAGCGTCCAGGCGCTGGGGCGTCCGGCGGTGGTGTTTCCGCTGCTGGAGATCAGCGCCGTTGAGGATGTAGCGACGCTGCGGGCCATGCTGGCTAGGCTGGAAGAGTTCGCGCTGGTGGTCTTCGTCAGTCCCAATGCCATCGATGCGGCCTTTGCGCAGTTACCCGCCGGTCGTCCCTGGCCGGCCCAGGTCGCCATCGGCATCGTCGGCGAGGGCAGCCGGCTGGCCCTGCGCGCCCATGGCGTGGATGTCGCTTGCGCTACCATCTATGGTCCGCAGCGGGCCGACAAGATGGATTCGGAGGAATTGATCAAGTCGCTGCCGCTGGCGCAACTGCGCGGGCAGCGCGCCCTTATCGTGCGCGGGCAGACGGGCCGCGACTTCCTCAGTGAAGCATTGCAACAACAGGGTGTCTCGGTCGAGTACCTCACCGCCTATCGCCGCACCGCACCCCGGCTGGACGCCCAGAATGGCCCGCTCTTGCTGGATTTGCTTGATGGCGGGGCCGACTGGGTCATCACCAGTTCCGAGGCCTTGCGCAATTTGGTTCACTTGACAAGACTAGCCGGGGGTGAGGAACGTGTGGTAAAACTGCAACGGCAGCGCATGTTCGTCTCGCATCACAGGATCGCCGAGACCGCTCGGGAGCAGGGCTTCGAGCGGGTGGTCCTGACCGGTTCGGGCGATGAGCGCTTGCTTGCCGCACTTGCCGCCCCCGCTGCCGTATAGGCCGTTTAATTTGTCGCGTTACAATCCTGCCCATGACCGAACAGCAATCCACCCCCCAATTGCCGGAGCCCCAGCCGCAAGCCAGCCAGAACGCTGGCGCGGCCGCCTCGCAGGCCTCCTACACCTTCACCGCGCCGGACGGCACGGCTGCGCTGCGCCGTCGCCAGCGCGCCCAGACCGTCCTGCTGCTGCTGGTCATCGCCGGCCTGGGCGCACAGTGGTGGGTTTCCCACACCGAACTGCGCGACCTGCGCAGCGAAGTGGCGCAGCGCCTGCAGAGCGGCGACAACAGCAACAATGAATTGAAGGGCGTGCTGAAGACCGTGCAGGAAAGCACCAAGGAACTGCAATCGCGGGTCAGCGTGCTCGACAGCAAGCAGGCCGAATCCCAGAGCCAGCAGCTGGCTCTGGAACAGATGTACCAGGACCTGAACAAGAACCGCGACGACTGGGCCCTCTCCGAGATCGAGGAAGTGCTCTCCACGGCGGACCAGCAGCTGGAACTGGCCGGCAACGTGCAGGGCGCGCTGATCGCCCTGCAAAACGCCGACAAGAGCCTGTCGCGCTCGGACAAGCCGCAGTTCATCGCCATCCGCCGCGCCCTGGCGCGCGATATCGACCGCCTCAAGGCACTGCCCACGGTCGACATCCCCGGCATCGCCGTACGCCTGGACAGCGCCATCGGCCAGATCGACAACATGCCCCTGCTGGTCGATGAAAAGCCGGTGGAGTCCGCCAGCGAACCCAAGCCGCAGCGCGTGAGCCCGGCCGCAGCCGGCAAGGCCAGCGCCGCCCCGGCCAAGAGCAAGGCGGCCGCCGACGTCCCGGCTGAGGTCCCGGCCTCGGCCTGGTCGCAATGGCTGGCCGGTGCGCGCGAGACCTGGCAGAGCATGAGCACCGAGATGTGGGCCGAATTGCGTCAGCTGGTGCGCATCCGCGAAGTGCAGACGCCCGACGCCATCCTGCTCTCGCCGGGCCAGGCCTACTTCGTGCGTGAAAACCTCAAGCTGCGCCTGTTGAATGCGCGCCTGGCGCTGCTCTCACGCAATGAGTTCGCCTTCCGCAACGACCTCGCCTCGGCCCAGGACACCATCGCCAAGTATTTCGACACCCGCGCCAAGCAGGTGCAGACGACCCAGGCGCTGTTGAAGCAGGTGCAGGGCAGCAATCTGGCCATCCAGTTGCCGACCCTGGCCGAGAGCCTCAACGCCGTGCGTAACTACAAGGCCCGCCACTGAGCCGCTGACGGGAACCTGATATGAAAATACTGCTCTGGCTACTGACCCTCTTCGCGTCCGCTATCGGCCTGGCCGTGCTGGCGCGTTTCAATCCCGGCAATGTGGTGCTGTTCTATCCGCCGTACCGCATCGACCTGTCGCTGAACTTCTTCATCTTCGCCGTGCTGGCGGTATTCCTGGTGATCTACGTGGTCATCCGCGCCATCCGCCTGACCCAGAAGCTGCCTGGCCGCGTGATCGCCTATCGCCGCGCCAAGCGCGAGAACGAAAGCAACAAGGCCCTGCGTGACGCCCTGAAGGCCTACTTCGAAGGTCGTTTCGGCCAGGCCGAGAAGTCCGCCACGCGGGCGTCGGACCTGCCCGACAATGCCGGCATCGCCGCCCTGATCGGCGCGCGCGCTGCGCATCGCATGCGTCAGGGCGAGCGTCGTGACATCTGGCTGGCCAGCACCGAAGTCGATCCCACCCTCAAGGCCGCACGCCTGATGACCGCCCTGGAACTGCAGGTGGACGAGCACCACTTCAAGCAGGCGCTGGAAACGGTGGAAGAGTTGAACGCCAACGGCACCCGCCACATCCAGGCGTTGCAATGGGCCCTGAAGGCCAACCAGCAAGCCAAGAACTGGCCCGAAGTGCTGCGCCTGGTGCAGACCCTGGACAAGCGCAACGCCCTGCATCCGGCCCTGTCGAACCGCTTGCGTGAGATGTCCTACGACGCCTTGCTGTCGGACCCCTCGCATGACGCCGAGTCCATCCGCCTGTTGTGGAACGCCGTGCCCAGTGCCGACAAGCTCAAGCCCTACATCGCCGTGCGCGCAGCCCAGGCCTTCTCCAGCCGTGGCTTGCACGACGAGGCGCGCAGCTTGCTGGAACGCGGGCTGGCCGCTGACTGGGATGTCCGCCTCCTGCGCGCCTACCGCGAATCGACCGCCGAAGCCGGCTCGCCGGCGCTGCTCTCGCAGATCGAGCATTGCGAGTCCTGGCTGTCCAGGAATCCTACCGACGCCGAGCTGGCGCTGACCCTGGGCATGTTCTGCCTGCGCCAGAAGCTGTGGGGCAAGGCCCAGCGCCACCTGGAGCAAGCCTTGTCGGACGCCATCGAGCCGCGCACCGTGCGCGAATCGCACCTGGCCCTGGCCCAGCTGCACGAAGCACTGGACCAGCCCGACCAGGCCTCCGCCCACTACAAGCAATGCGCGCTTGCCACAGCCATCCGTTGAACTTGTGGGCAGCTGAAATGACCAAGGCGGAAGCGGCGCAAGCCCTTCCGCTTTTTTTTTGCCGGCCTGGCGCCGCGTTGAGGCGCTGTCATGTTGGCGTAAGTTGCACCCGCCAAGATGCCCGGCAAGCGCCGATTACCGCCAGATTGCCGCTATAATTGCGGCTTTCCGCGATCCGGCCCACTGTTGAGTTGCCGGTCCGAAAAACCGCTTTCCGTTTCTTTCCCTAGTGAGAATCCCATGAGCCTGAACAACGTCCCCGCTGGCCGCGACCTGCCCAATGACTTCAACGTGATCATCGAGATCCCGATGAACGCCGATCCGATCAAGTATGAAGTGGACAAGGACACCGGCGCCATCTTCGTCGACCGTTTCATGGGCACCGCCATGCACTATCCGTGCAACTACGGCTACATCCCCCAGACCCTGTCGCAGGATGGCGACCCGGTCGACGTGCTGGTGATCACCCCGTTCCCGCTGATCCCGGGCGTGGTGGTGCGTTGCCGTCCGATCGGCGTGCTCAAGATGGCCGATGAATCCGGTATCGACGCCAAGCTGCTGGCCGTGCCGGTCGACAAGATCCTGCCGATCTACACCCACTGGCAAAAGCCGGAAGACCTCAACGAACTGCGCCTGAACCAGATCAAGCACTTCTTCGAGCACTACAAGGACCTGGAAAAGGGCAAGTGGGTCAAGGTCGAAGGCTGGGAAGGCCCGGACGCCGCCCGCGCCGAAATCCTGGCGGGCGTGGAAGCGTACAAGAACGCCAAGTAATTTCGGGCTACCTCTGCATAGCTGAAACAAATCGCTCGACAGGCGCAAACCTGTCGGGCGATTTTTTTTGATCCGGCGATTACAAACTCCGCCCGTTCGGACTGAGTAGGCCCGAATGGGCCGTATCGAAGGCGCTCCGTCAGCGGATGTCCCGCCGTAGCCGCGTCTTCGATACGACGCAGCGCGTCTACTCAGTCCGAACGGTGAGGAGCAGGGCGCAAGCTTGTCTTAATCCAGCTTGGCCGCGTGCTCACGCGTAGCGTGGAAGGTGATTTCCGGCCAGCGCTCCTGGGTCAGGCGCAGGTTTACGCCCGAGCTGGCCAGGTAGGCCATGTTGCCAGCGGCATCGATGGCCAGGTTGGCGCCGGCCGAGGACTTCTCGAAGTCGGCCAGCTTCTTCTTGTCGTCGCAGCTGATCCAGCGCGCGCTGCTGATGCTGGTGCCTTCGAAGACCGCGTCCACGCCATATTCATTCAATAGACGGCTGGCCACCACTTCGAACTGCAGCACGCCCACCGCGCCCAGGATCAGGTCGCTGCCGGTGACGGGCTTGAAGACCTGCACCGCGCCTTCTTCGCCCAGCTGCTGCAGGCCCTTGTGCAATTGCTTGATCTTGAGCGGATTGCGGATGCGCGCCACGCGGAAGAAGTCCGGTGCAAAGTAGGGGATGCCGGTGAATTGCAGCATCTCGCCTTCGGAGAAGCTGTCGCCGATCTGCATGTTGCCGTGGTTGGGCAGGCCGATGATGTCGCCGGCATAGGCTTCTTCCACCTGTTCGCGGCTGGAAGCCATGAAGGTCACCACCGAGGACACCTTGATATCGCGGTTCAGGCGCAGGTGCTTCAACTTCATGCCGCGCTCGAAGCGGCCTGAGCACACGCGCAGGAAGGCGATGCGGTCGCGGTGGGCCGGGTCCATGTTGGCCTGGATCTTGAAGACGAAACCGGAGAACGGCTCTTCGGTCGGCTTGACCTCGCGCACCGTGGCATCGCGTCCACCCGGGCCCGGCGCCCAGTCCAGCAGCGCATCCAGGATCTCGCGCACGCCGAAGTTGTTGATGGCCGAGCCAAAGAAGACCGGCGTCTGGATGCCGGCCAGGAAGTCGTCCAGGTTGAAGGGATGCGAGGCGCCATGCACAAGCTCCACTTCCATCTTCAGCTGTTCGATTTCCAGCGGGAACATCTCGGCCAGCTTGGGATTGTCGATGCCCTTGATGATCTCCACGTTGCCATTGGCGCGTTCTTCACCCGCCTTGAACAGCATGATCTCGTCGCGCAGCAGGTGATACACGCCACGGAAATTCTTGCCCATGCCGATCGGCCAGGTCACCGGTGCGCACTGGATCTTCAGCACCGACTCCAGCTCATCCAACAGCTCCAGCGAATCGCGGGTTTCGCGGTCCAGCTTGTTCATGAAGGTGATAATGGGCGTATTGCGCATCCGGCACACGTTCAACAGCTTGATGGTCTGCTCTTCCACGCCCTTGGCGGCGTCGATCACCATCAGCGCCGAATCCACGGCGGTCAACACGCGATAGGTGTCTTCGGAGAAGTCCTGGTGGCCCGGGGTGTCGAGCAGGTTGACCACGTGGTCGCGGTACTCGAACTGCATCACCGAGCTGGCCACCGAGATGCCGCGCTGCTTTTCGATTTCCATCCAGTCCGAGGTCGCGTGACGGCCGCTCTTGCGCGCCTTCACCGTGCCGGCCAGCTGGATCGCGCCCGAGAACAGCAGCAGCTTTTCAGTCAGCGTGGTTTTGCCCGCGTCAGGGTGGGAGATGATGCCGAAGGTGCGGCGGCGCTTGACTTCACGCGCGATCAGGTCGGTCGAGACCTTGCGGCTGCCGCTGGCGGCGTCGGAGGCGTCGTCGGCAGCGCTGCTGGCGACATCAGGGAGTTCGTTGCTGGGTTCTTGCATGGCGGATCGGTCGGGTCGGAGGTCGGGGGAACGCGGCCGCCAAAGGGCTGGGCGAAGGGCTGGACGATCCAGCCCCGCAAGGCCTTGCCTGCGCGCCCAGGGACGGGCGCTGCATGCATGTTCCAAAAGCTCTGGAAAACCCGAGATTATAACTGAAGCGGGCCGCTCCTCTGCATGTTTGCCTCCATGCAATGCCCGTCCGAGCGTGCTCTTGCACGTTCAGCAGCGTTCAGGAGCGCTCGTCGCGTCTGTCATCACGCCGCTCCTCCCGGCGCGGGTGCGGGTCGCGCGGCGCTTGCTGGCGCGCCTGCTGTTCCCGTCGCACTTGCTCCTGCTGCTGGCGGGCCTGTTCCATCTGGCGCTGTTGCTGCTCGCGCTGCTGGTTCATCATCTGCTGCTGGCGTTGCTGTTCCCGCTGCTGTTCCTGTTGCTGATGCTGCTGGCGCATCTGCTGTCTGTTGCTGATGCTGCTGGCGCATCTGCTGTTCACGTTGCTGTTGCTGCAATTGCTGTTGTTGCATCTGCTGCTGGTGTTGCTGCTGCATCTGCATCTGTTGTTGCCGTTGTTGCCACTGGCGTTCCTGCGCCTGTTGCTGCTGGCGCTGGTCCTGGGCCTGTTGCTCGTGCTGGCGTTGCTGCTCGCGCACCATCTGTTCGCGCTGGCGTTGCTGGTCATTGGCCTGTTGCTCGCGCTGGCGCTGTTGCTCGACAGCCTGGCGCTGGCGCATCTGGTCCTGCTGGGCGATGCGCTGCTGCGGGTTGTCGGCCACCGGCAAGGGTCGCGCCTGGCCCGGCTGCGGGCCGTGGTCACGCCAGGAAGGAATGCCTGCCGCGGTCTGCGGCTGCCCCTGGGGTGATGGGCGGGGCGCCGCCTGTGCCGCCAATGCGGGCGGCGGCGGGACTGCGCGCCCAGCGCCATAACGCCCCTCGTGATGCCATACCACCGGTCGCTGGTTGACGGTCACGTTACGGTTGATGGTGACGTTGTTGTTGACGATGCGGTTGTTGACCACATTGTTATTGATGTTGTTGACGTTGGTGATGCGGGTCTGGGTCACCATCACCTGGCGCTCACGCCAATCCGGGCGGGCCTCGCCAAAGACCGCGCTCATCACGCCGATACCGGTGCTGAAGCTGATGCTGGCCGAGAAGCCGGGGTTGTAGCTGGGCGGGCGATAACGCGGCGGCGGCGCCCACACCACCGGCGGCGCCGAGGGCCACCACCAGTCGCCGTAGACCACGACCGGATTGTAGTAGGGCACATAGACCACCTGCGGATTGACCGGCACGATCTCGATGAAGTCATCCTGCAGCACCACCCGTTGCTGCGGACTGGATTCGAGCGTACCGGCGATGCGAGCGCGTTCGCGCAGGTTCTGCACCGTATCCATCACCGCCGGCTGCTGGCCCAGGAAAGCCTGGCCCAGCTGCTGCATCCAATCCAGGCGATCATTCATCATCGCCAGCACCGAGGGAAACTGCACCAGCGCCTTCACGCTAGGGTCCCAGGGCATGGGCGCCACCGCCCGCGCCAGGCCGTCGCCCTGCAAGCCCGGGCGAGCTTCGATGAAGCGCTGCGCCTGCACCACTTCCAGCGGATAGGTCGAGGCCATCAGCACCTGGGCCAGCAGCGAATCGGGATACAGCGCCACCGGCGCCAGCATCTGGTCCAGCTGCTGTTGGGTATAGACGGCCGGGGCAGGGGGATAGGCGCTCTGCGCCTGCGCCGGCATGCCTGAGACCAGCGAAAAGACCAGGCAGGCGGCCCAGGCCAGGGTTGACTTGTTCACGTCGTTCTCCTTCTTGATGCGGTCGGGGCAAGGATGAGCTTGAGCATAGACAAGAACAGCGGTGCCGACCATGGACGATGAGGGCTATGGTCGGCCAGGACGTCGCAGGCAGGTGTAACGGAATTGCAAGCGATGTTTCAGCGGCGGCACTTGCTTGCCATCAGCATTCCCGTCGTGCAAGATCAGCGCAGCCCCTCGCGGGCTGTGGCATCATGAATGGCCACGCGATTGCGCTCATCCATGGCGTCGATTGCTCACGGGTTGCGCCGCTGCCCGAAGTGCCGATGCGAGGAGGGCGCGAGAAGGAACTGGATTACTGGATTATCAGTATCAGTAAATTATTTATAGCATTGTTTCCAAGGCGCACAGCCAATCAACACAACAAGGAAAAAACATGAGCCATCATCTGATCTGGCGGCGCGATGATTTTCTCATCGACACCGATCCCGACCGGCTGGACATCCCCCTCATCCATGACGTTCTCACCCATTCGAGCTGGTCTCCCGGCATCGATATCAATACCGTGCGCACGGCCATTGCCAACAGCCTCTGCTTTGGTCTCTATCGCGGCACCCGGCAGATCGGTTTCGCCCGCGTGGTGACCGACCACGCCACCTTCGGCTACCTGTGCGATGTGTTCGTCCTCGAGGACTTGCGCGGCCAGGGCCTGGGGCGTTGGCTCATCGAATCGTGCAACCAGCATCCGACTCTGCTCAAACTGCGTCGCGTGATGCTGACCACGTCCACCGCCCCCTGGCTGTATGCGCGCTGTGGTTTCGAGGCGATCAATCGCGGCGACTTCGTCTGGCACATTTCCCGTCCTGACATCTACCGCACCGGCTCTGCCGGCTGAGCACCATTGCACCTGGCCGGAGCGACCTGAAGGCTGGCGCTCCGGTTACGGCCATCTGCCTCCCTCATGCTGACGTACGAGAGTCCCGAGCAAGATGCTTGAGCGATAGTTACGTATTCTTAAATGTGGTCATGCTCTTCTCATCGTCACCGATGTTGTTGTCCTGCAAGCTACAGCAGGCAGAACATGATCCGCATCAAGCCAAGGCCAGATGCGGAGTTTCTAAGTTTTTGAGCGACATATAATTTCGATGCACCCTAATGGAACACACGGAACACACCTGCACATCATCCGGGATGTGCGCATCGGACGTCGAACATGACCATCGCTAAGAAACTCCATCTCCTGACCCTCGCGGTCATCCTCGGTCTGGCCAGCCTGTCATTGCTGGGCATCTATCAAAGCAGGGAAGTGGCCAAGGCCGCCAGCTATTCTTCCGTCAACACCGTCCCCAGCCTGCTCGCGCTGGGTGATGCAGGCGAAGCCGCCTTCGGTATTCGTGTGGGCATCTGGAAATATGGTGCCGCCACCGATCCGGTCTCGCGCACCCAACTGGAAAAAGCCATGAACGAGCAGCATGATCGCGTGCTGGCCGCCTTCGAGCGCTATGCCCGCGAAGACATTTCCGACGACACCGACCGCAAGCTGCTTGAGGCCGATCGCCAGGCCTTCGCCGAATACGAAAAGCAGCGCGCCGTAGTGCTGCGCATTGGCGCCGAGTCCCGCAATGAAGAGGCCTTGCGCGCCATCGAACAACTGGTGGTGCCGCCCGGCGACAAGCTCATCGCCGCGCTCGCCGAGCATCGCAAGTACAAGGAGCAACTGGGTCGCCAGGGCGTGGAAACCGCTGAGGGCATCTTGCAGTCTTCGACCTATCAGGCCATTCTCGTGAGCCTGCTGGTGGCGGCGGTAGTGGGCGCGGCCAGCCTGCTGATCTCACGCGGGATTTCGGTTTCGCTCGATGACGCCATCCGCGTGGCCAACGCCATCGCACACGGTGATCTCAGTTCCAAGGTCAAGATGACCGGCAAGGACGAGGTCGGCCAGCTGCTGCACGCCATCGGCGAGATGACGGCCAGCCTGGTCACTATCGTCGGCAATGTGCGCCAGAGTGTGGCGGCCATCGAGTCCGCCTCCTCCGAGATCGCCTCGGGGAACCTCGATCTGTCGGCGCGCACCGAAGCGCAGGCCGGCTCCATCGAAGAGACTGCGTCGGCCATGGAACAGCTCACCGCCACCGTGAAGCAGAACGCCGACAACGCGCATCAGGCCGATACCCTGGCCAGCTCGGCGTCGTCGGTGGCCTCCGAAGGGGGCAAGGTGGTGCAGGAAGTGGTGCACACCATGGACGCCATCAACAGCTCGTCGCTGAAGATCGTGGACATCATCAGCGTCATCGACGGGATCGCTTTCCAGACCAATATCCTGGCGCTCAATGCCGCCGTCGAAGCCGCCCGCGCCGGCGAGCAGGGACGCGGCTTTGCCGTGGTCGCCTCCGAAGTACGCTCGCTGGCCCAGCGTTCGGCCTCGGCGGCGCGCGAGATCAAGGAACTCATCGACGACTCCGTGGAGAAGGTCCAGAGCGGCAGCCGCCTGGTGCTGCAAGCCGGTAACACCATGGAACATGTGGTGACGAGCGTGCAGCGAGTCAGCGACATCGTGCGCGACATCAGCGTAGCCAGCGGCGAGCAGAGCGACGGCATCGCCCAGGTCAACCAGGCCATCGGGATGATGGACCAGACCACCCAGCAGAATGCCGCACTGGTGGAAGAGGCCGCCGCCGCCTCGCAATCCCTGCGCGAACAGGCCAAGGGCCTGGCGCAGGCGGTGTCTGTGTTCCGTCTGGAACGCAGTGCCGTAGCGGCCAAGCCTGCAGTGGCAGCACCCGTGCAGGAGCAACCGGCCATGCTGGCATTGACCGCATAAGCGCGTCAGCATTGGTCAGCAGAGGTCAGCAAATGTAATCTTTGAAGATGTCTTTCTGCGCTATGTTTCGATCCACCAGCAGTGGCAATGTGAGCTGCGCCATCCGGCGCAGCGCAGATGCTGGGGGAGTCAGACATGACCATAGCAAGAAAGCTTTATCTTCTGATCGTTGCCGTCGTGCTAGGTGTGATCATGCAGGCCGTGGTGGGTCTCTACCAGAGCCACAGGATCGCCAGCGCGGCCGGCTATTCCGCGACCAATACCATTCCCAGCGTGCTGGCGCTCAATGGCGCCACTGACGCCATCTATGGCATCCGGCTCGACATCGCGCGTTACGTGATCGAACCGGCCGCGCGCGAAAAGACCGTCGCCAACATGGCCGCCCTGCATCAGAAGGCGCAGGACTTCTTCGACCAGTTCGAGCGATGCTGTATTTCCGATGACGCTGACCGGCGTATGCTGGAAGCGGATCGTCGCTTTTTTGCCGAGTACGAGAAGCACCGCATGGCCATGATCGACTTCGGCAATGCCGGCAAGGAAGACGCGCTGCGCATTGTCATGGAAGAGAAGATGACGCCTATCGGCCAGCGCCTCATGGCCGTGCTCAACGAACACAAGAACTACAACGAGCAGCTTGGCAGGCAGGGCGCGGAAGACGCTGCCGAGCATCTGCAGCTGTCCATCTATCTGACCATTGCCGCCGCTGTGCTGGTGATCGTGATGGTCACGGCGCTGAGCTTGCTGCTGGTGCGTAATATCCGTCATTCGCTGCATGACGCCACGGAGCTGGCCGACGCCATCGGGCGAGGCGATCTCAGTTCGCAGATCGTCTTGCGCGGACGCGACGAAGTCGCGCGCCTGATGCTGTCGCTGCAGCGGATGACGAGCAGTCTGGTGCAGATCCTGGGCAAGGTCAACGACAGCGCCGCCACCATCGAAACCGCCACCCGCGAGATTGCCAGCGGCAATCTCGATCTTTCCTCGCGCACCGAAGCCCAGGCCGGTTCGCTGGAAGAGACCGTCACCGCCATGGGGCAGCTCACGACCACCGTCAAACAGAACGCCGACAATGCCCGCCAGGCCGACGAGCTGGCGCAGTCAGCGTCAGGCGTGGCGGGGCAGGCGGGCAAGGTGGTTGATGAGGTGATCTTGACCATGGAGGCGATCAATGCGTCTTCACTGAAGATCGTGGACATCATCAGCGTGATCGATGGCATTGCTTTCCAGACCAACATCCTGGCGCTCAACGCCGCCGTCGAAGCCGCTCGCGCTGGCGAGCAGGGGCGAGGATTTGCGGTCGTGGCGGCGGAAGTCCGCACACTGGCGCAGCGCTCAGCGTCCGCCGCCAGGGAGATCAAGGAACTGATCGACGACTCGGTGGGCAAGGTCGCCAGCGGCAGCCGCCTGGTCACGCAGGCCGGTCATACGATGGAAGAGGTGGTGGCCAGTGTGCGCAGGGTGACAGGCATCGTCACCGAGATTAGCGCAGCCAGCCGTGAGCAGAGCGAAGGATTGCAGCAGATCAGCCAGGCCATCAGCGCCATGGATGAGGGCACCCAGCAGAATGCCGCGCTGGTGGAGCAGGCTGCGGCGGCCTCGCAATCCTTGCAGGATCAGGCGGTGAACTTGGCGCAGGTGGTCGGGGTGTTCCGGCTAGGGCGTCAGGCGCAGCTGACCGGCGAGGAGATTGCGGCGCAGGAAAGCGAGGACTGCAATGTCATTGCCCAGCGCGAAGTATTGGCGCTGTCGGCCTGATGCTGATGATCTCGTGTATGAAATTACTCTGGCCAATGAGAAAAGAGGCTGGCGCGCATGGATAGATCCGGAGGATTCCAGTGATCTTCCTGGCAACCAGGGCGTATCTCTGCGCCCTGGTTGTTGATATCGTCAGCGGGGTTCAGAATTCTCTGGTCCACTGCACGCCATCGCTCAATGCCGCATCATTTCTCCGGCATGCCCGACGAATGGTGGCTGCTGATCAGCCATTGCTTGCCATCCCATTCATAGGTAAAGGTGTAGCGGGCATGAACGACCTGGCCGGTGGTGCCGAAGGTAAAACTGTAGAGGCCGGCATCGATCGCGGTGTTGCAGCCGATCGAAAGCCAACGCTGATCGATCTTGCCTACCGGCTTGTTATGCAGGAAGTGTTCGAAGTAATCGATACGCTCTTCGTTGGTAAAACGTGGTTTGTTGGAAACGGTCGGCAAGAGTATTGAGCGAGGTGCGTAATTGGCGGCGACGGCTTCGGGCTCGAGTGTTTGCAGCGATTGGTTCCAGCGGTCGAACAATGCGGCAATTTCCTTGCCGGTGGTGCGCTTGCAGACCAGGGTCTCGCCAGGTCCCAACACCGAGATGTCGCCGGCCCCATTGCCCGGCTGGGGCGAGGCGCAGCCGGTGAGGATCAAGGCTAACGCAGATACCGAAAGGACTGTTTTCATTTTTCCCCCTGTTATTTTGTGATGTAGTCAGGTGTTACGGAGAAGACAATCAGGCGAATATGATGTCTTCTACGCAGGGCATTTTAAGGGGTTCGTCGTAGGTATGGCAAACGCCTGGCTGAGGGGGATCGTGGCAGTGTTCGGCCTCAATGAAGTATGGCCTGCGGCGGTAACCTGTAATCGAATAGACAATGAGCCGGCTACCGTGGCTGACGAAAATCGTCAGTTTCTTAGGCCTCGTCCAATAGCAAGCAGTCAGGGAGTCGGAGGTCGGGGGTCGCGGTATTGCTTGTCGATCTTGATTCCGCGCGCGACAGCCTCTGTCTCGCGATCAGCGCGCTGCTGTTGTAATTGCTTCAACGCGGCTGGGAGTACAGTTCGCCAGTTTTTTCGTTCCTTGGGTTTAACGTAAGCACGGAAACCTTCTTTATCGCCTGTCAACGTGATGATCAGCAGATAAACGCCAGGCTGGTTGACGTTCATTTTTTCCTGCGTACGACGCATGGTTACGGTGAGGAAGGCGTCATCCCCATGGAAGGACCAGTGACTCATGTCTTCCAATTTCATCCACTCTTGCAGGCTAGGTTCGTAATCGATATTGAGCCCACTACTGGGTGACTGATGGATGACGTAATCGAAACGATCCTTTCCGGTCATCCGAGGGGCGTCGAGGTCGATGAGGGGCTTCCATCCCTTGGCTGCGATGTTCTGCAAGAATGCATAAATCGTTTTTCTGGCCTCGTCATGGCTTATCTGTGGCAGCGCTGAGATATCTGCATAGATTTCCCATTCGGTGATGTTTTCTTCCGGGAACCAGCGATCATCAGCGCCTTGCAGGGATCGGACATGCGGCACTTCAATGGATTTCTTGCCCTGTTCGATGATGACCTTGCCAAGGTTGCTGGTACTCCAGTCAATGGAATAAAAGTTGCCCCCCGGTGGTCGCGTCACGACCTTCACGGCAGACGGGGCTTGCTTCAGGATGGCTTCTGGGCTTGAGTTGTTTTTGATTGTAATTACCGTAGCTACCGTAGCGGGATGTTGATCACGATGTTGTGCCTGCCCGAGCATAGGCAAGGCCAGCAGGAAAAAGGAAGCCAGAAGCTTCCGATATTTGTCGTTCATCAAATGTCAGCGCTGAAGCTTAGGGGGGAGGTCAGTGGTCCACGATCTTGCAAGGATGTTCCACTTAACTATCGCTTGGCAAAAAGTCTAACTTGCTTATTTCCGAAAGAAACCTGACCGCGTGGGTGTAGGGATGCGAAGCTTGATCTTGAGCCGTTGGCAATCCAACAGCCGCAGTGAGAAAGGTGTTCGTGCGGAATCAGGAACTGGCCTGCCCTGAGGGACTCGAACCCCCGACCTATGGCTTAGAAGGCCATTGCTCTATCCAGTTGAGCTAAGGGCAGTTCGGCGTGGTTGGCGGCGTGATGCTGCGCGGATGCGCTACCGCCAACGATCCAGAAAAGAAAACGGGCTGTCCACGACAGCCCGTTTTTGATGAGTGGTCGGAGTACAAGGATTCGAACCTTGGACCCCCTGGTCCCAAACCAGGTGCGCTACCGGGCTGCGCTACACTCCGAGAAGCGAGATAATAACAGCATCTCTTGCAGATGGTCAACCACGATCGCTTTTTCCCCCTCAATCTCCTTCAGGCGGCCTTCGCGCCCTCCCGCAATTCGGCCGCGTCCTGCAGTCTGACCTCGACGATCAGCTTCTTGATCTCCGGTACGCACGAGCCGCAATTGCCGCCAGCCTTCAAGCAGGCCGTGACCTGGCCCACTTCGTTGAGACCCTGCGTGCGGATGGCGTTGCAGAGGGTGTTGCGCCCCACGCCAAAGCAGGAGCACACGGTCGGGCCGGTGTCCGCGCCTTTCTCGATGGGTTGGCCCACCAGCAGGCCGACGCGGTCGGCCTCTTCCAGTTTCTCTTTCGCAAACAAGCCCGCCAGCCAGGAGCGCGAGGGCAGGTCGGGGCGCGCTGACATGAACAGGCACATATCGATGCGGTCATCCACCACATGCACGGCGCGATAGCTGCCGTCGCTCAGGTCTTCGTACTCCAGCCAGTCGGCCTGCGGATCTGGCACGCCCAGCAGGCTGCGCGCCCAGGCGCTGTGGTCGGGGATGTGGTTGCGTCCGGCCAGTTCGTAGCGCATGAAGTCGCGCCCCTGTACGCGGGTCCAGTGCGTTACCTGGTCCAGGTCCAGGGCATGACGGGTCAGGATGAAGCCATGCCAGGACACCCGGAATTCCTCGATGGCCACCGGGGTGTGCTTGAACTCGGGTTCGCCCGAGACCGGGTCGACCACCGGATTGACGACCGCTCCCACGCGGGCGTCGGAGGCCGATTGTCCGTTCCAGTGGATGGGCACGAAGACCGATCCGCGTGCAATGCCGCCACCATGCTGCACGCGCGCCACCATCGCGCCCCAGCGGCTGCTGATGCGCGCCAGGCCGCCTTCGCGTACACCATAGAGCAGGGCGTCCTGCGGGTGGATGTCGATGAAGGATTCGGGGATGTGGCTGGCCAGCGTGGCGGATCTGCCGGTGCGGGTCATGGTGTGCCAGTGATCGCGCACGCGGCCGGTATTGAGGATCAAGGGATAGTCTTCGCAGGCGGCATGGGCGGCGCTGCGCGGGGCCGTAGGAACGAAGCGGGCGCGGCCATCGGCGTGGCTGAAGCGATGGTCTTCCAGGACGCGGGCGGTGCCGCTGACGCTGCCGTCGGAGAGCCGCTGCACCGGCCACTGGATGGGCGCCAGGGCGTCATAGGCGGCGCGGTCCATGCCGGTCAGACCCGCCAGGTTGAAGACGCGGCGCACGCGGCTGGCGTCGGCTTCGCCATTGCGATGGGCCGACAGGCGCGCATGTTCGTCAAAGATCTCATGCGGCCCGGCAAAGTCGAAACCGTCAAAGCCCATGCGGCGCGCCACGTCGCAAATGATGCGCCAGTCGCCGCGCGCTTCGCCGGGAGCGGAGAGGAAGGCGCGCTGGCGCGAGATGCGGCGTTCGGAGTTGGTGACGGTGCCATCCTTCTCGCCCCAGGCCAGCGCCGGCAGCAGCACGTGGGCCAGGGCATTGGTGTCGGTCTGGGTGATCACGTCGGAGGACACCACCAGCTCGCACTTCTGCAAGGCGCGCTGCACCAGGTCGGCGTCAGGCAGGCTGACCATGGGATTGGTGGCCATGATCCACACCGCCTTGATGCGGCCCTCTTCGATGGCGCGGAACATGTCCACGGCCTTCAGGCCCGGTTTGTCGGCGATGCGGGGGGATTGCCAGAAGTCTTGCACGATCTGCCGATGCAGCGGCTGGTCCAGGTCCATATGGGCGGCCAGCATGTTGGCCAGGCCGCCGACTTCGCGCCCGCCCATGGCGTTGGGTTGGCCGGTGATGGAGAACGGTCCCATGCCGGGCTTGCCAATGCGGCCCGTGGCCAGGTGGCAGTTGATGATGCTGTTGACCTTGTCGGTGCCGGCCGAGGATTGATTCACGCCCATGGAAAAGCCGGTGACGACCTTCTCCGTATTGGCGAAGGCTTCGTAGAAGGCCAAGAGGTCCTTGAGATCGATCTTGCAGATGCGCGCTACCGTGGCGGGATCGGCGCAGTCGGCGTCGGC
The DNA here is from genome assembly GCF_001929405.1 of Herbaspirillum camelliae. Lineage (NCBI taxonomy): Bacteria > Pseudomonadati > Pseudomonadota > Betaproteobacteria > Burkholderiales > Oxalobacteraceae > Herbaspirillum > Herbaspirillum camelliae. The sequence continues at coordinate 4,866,456 of NZ_KV880769.1, read as the reverse complement.
GATGGCCAGGGCTTCGTCAAAGCCCTTGGTGTGCGTGTCGATGAAGGCGTTGTCGCGCAGCCCGCGATGGGCCAGGTAGCTCATCAGGCCATTGAAGAGCCAGACATCGGTGCCGGGCTTGATGGGCAGGTGCAGGTCGGCCAGTTCGCAGGTGGCGGTGCGGCGCGGGTCGATGACCACCAGGCGCAGGGCGGGCCGGGTTTCCTTCAGGCGGGCGATGCGCTGGAACAGGATGGGATGGCACCATGCCGCATTGGAGCCGACCAGCACCACCAGGTCGGCCAGTTCCAGGTCTTCGTAGCAGACCGGCACCAGGTCTTCACCGAAGGCGCGCTTGTGGCCGGCGACCGCCGAGGACATGCACAGGCGTGAATTGGTGTCGATGTTGGCGCTGCCGATGTAGCCCTTCATGAGCTTGTTGGCGATGTAGTAGTCCTCGGTCAGCAATTGTCCGGAGACGTACAGCGCCACTGCATCCGGGCCGTGTTCGGCGATGATGGCCGAGAACCTGCTGGCCACATGGTCCAGCGCCTGGTCCCACGCAAGCTGTTGCAGCTGGCCTTGGGCGTCGCGCAGTTGCGGATGCAGCAGGCGGCCGTCGAGGTCCACTGTTTCGCCCAGGGCCGAGCCCTTCACGCACAGGCGGCCGAAGTTGGCTGGGTGTTGGGCATCGCCCTGGATGCCGATGCGGCCATCGTCCTTCTTCGATGCGCTCACGCCACAACCTACGCCGCAGTAGGGGCAGGTAGTCGATGTGGTGGCCACGGCTAGCGCCAGCGGAGTCTGGGAAAGATTCATTGGTATCCTCTGTTACTAATTACCCTGGCCAGATGCCATGCCTAGGCGGCCTGCTGACACATCGCCTGGCCGAACGGCAGTTCGCGGCGGAAGCTGCTGATGTCGCGTCCGCTCTGGATCAGGTCGAAGTACCACGGGCCATCCTTGACGTCGCCATACAGCACCGCACCCACCAGGCGCGTTCCGCGCAGCACCAGCCGCTTGTAGACGCCACGGCGCGGATCGCGCACGATCAGGTCTTCGGTATCGTCGCCGCCGATGAAATCGCCCGCCGAATACAGGTCCACGCCGGTCACCTTGAGCTTGGTCGCAGTGGCCTGCTGCACATAGCGGCGGTGTCCAGCACCCGCGAGGTGCGCACCGCAGACGCGAGCCTGGTCCCAGATCGGCGCGACCAGTCCGAAGGTGGCCTTGCGATGCTGCACGCATTCCCCTACGGCATAGATGCGCGGGTCATAGGTCTGCAGCGTGTCATCGACGATGATGGCGCGTTCGCAGTGCAGGCCGGCCGCCTTGGCCAGCGCGATGTTGGGACGCACGCCCGCCGTCATCACCACCAGGTCGGCGGGGATGCTGCTGCCATCCTTGAAGCGCACTGCGGTGACGCGATCCGGTCCGACGATCTCTTCGGTATGGGCATTGAGCAAGAAGCGCAAGCCCTTGTCTTCCAGGGCCTTCTTCAGCAGGGCGGCGGCGGGCTTGTCCAGTTGCTGGTTCATCAGGGTGTCGGTGACGTGCACCACGGTCACGTCCATGCCTTGGCGCATCAGGCCATTGGCCGCTTCCAGCCCGAGCAGGCCGCCGCCGATGACCACTGCGTGGCGGTGCGTGCGGGCCGCCTGCAGCATGGCGTCCACATCCTGAATGTCGCGAAAGGCGATCACGCCCGGCAATTGATGACCCGGCACCGGGATGATGAAGGGCGTGGAACCGGTGGCCAGCAAGAGGCGGTCGTACTGCACCGTCAGGCCGCTCTTGGCGTGCACGGTGCGCTGGCGGCGGTCGATGTGGACGACCGGGTCGCCGGCATGCAGGGTGATGCCGTTGTCGTCGTACCAGGCGCGCGGATTGAGCATGATGTCATCGATGCTCTTGTCGCCGGCCAGCACCGGCGAGAGCATGATGCGATTGTAGTTGCCATGCGGTTCGGCGCCGAAGACGGTGATGTCGTAGAGGTCCGGGGCCAGCTTGAGCAACTCTTCCACCGTGCGCATGCCGGCCATGCCGTTGCCGACCACCACCAGGGAGGGGCGGGCAGTGCTCTTGTTGGCCTGGTTTTCCATCTCAGGCTCCGATCCAGACTTTGCCTTCATCGATGCGCGCCGGCCAGGCGGGTACCGAATTGGCGGGTTCTTCCAGGCACTGCCCGGTGGTGAGATCAAAGTGATGCTTGTAGATCGGCGAGGCCACCACGATGCGTTCGCCCAGGTTGCCCACCAGTCCGCGCGAGAGCACGGCGGCCTGCGCATTGGGATCATAGTTGTCGATGGCAAAGACACGCGGCTGCGGTTCGCCCTGGCTGCGGTCGATGACGTGGAAGATGGCTACCTGCTGGTCGCCGATCAGCGCGGCCACGCCCGTGTTGGGGACGATCTCGGCCAGGTCGCAGACCGGGGTCCATTGCTTGATTTGTTGGTCGCTGTGCATGCGGGGCTCCTCATGGTTGTACGGCGGGTGCGCCTTCGATACGTCGCGGCGCGACTACTCAGTCCGAACGGTCGTCAATGAACAAAGAGCCGTTCGTCCTGAGTAGCGGCAACGCCGCGTATCGAAGGCGCGACTACGGCCGGATATCAGACGGTCTCGACGACGACAGGAATGTCGAGCAGCTTCTTCTCGGCCACCGTGGCCGGGCGGATCTGCCCGCGTTCCTCGACGAACTTGATGTTGCCATCCGCCGCCTTGCTGTTGACGAAGTGGCGGAAGCGCTTGCGCGTCTCCGGATCGGTCACGGCCTTCTTCCATTCGCATTCATAGGTATCGACCACGCGCTGCATCTCGGCCTCCAGTTCGGCGGCGATGCCCAGCTTGTCATCGAGGACCACGCTCTTGAGATAGTCCAGGCCGCCTTCGAGATTCTCGCGCCAGGTGCTGGTGCGTTGCAGGCGGTCGGCGGTGCGCACGTAGAACATCAGGAAGCGGTCCACGTAGCGGGTCAGCGTTTCTTCATCCAGATCGGATGCGATCAGTTCGGCGTGACGCGGCTTCATGCCGCCATTGCCGCAGACATACAGGTTCCAGCCCTTTTCCGTGGCGATGATGCCCACATCCTTGCCCTGCGCCTCGGCGCATTCACGGGTGCAGCCGGAAACGCCGAACTTGATCTTGTGCGGTGAGCGCAGGCCCTTGTAGCGGTTTTCCAGACGCACCGCGAAGCCCACGCTGTCGCCCACGCCATAGCGGCACCAGGTCGAGCCCACGCAGGATTTGACGGTGCGCAGCGACTTGCCGTAGGCGTGACCGGTCTCGAAGCCGGCGGCGATCAGTTCTTCCCAGATGTCGGGCAACTGGTCCACGCGCGCGCCGAACAGGTCCACGCGCTGGCCGCCGGTGATCTTGGTGTAGAGGCCATACTTCTTGGCGATCTGGCCCACCGCGATCAGGCCATCGGGCGTGACCTCGCCCCCGGCCATGCGCGGCACGACAGAGTAGGTGCCGTCCTTCTGGATATTGCCGAGGAAGTAGTCATTGGAATCCTGCAGGCCCGCGTGTTCCTTCTTGAGCACGAAGTCATTCCACAGCGACGCCAGCACATTGGCCACCATGGGCTTGCAGACATCGCAGCCCAGTCCCTTGCCATGCTTGCCCAGCAGTTCGTCGAAGCTCTTGATCTGGCCCACGCGCACCAGGTGATGGATTTCCTGGCGCGAGTAGGGGAAGTGTTCGCAGACGTGGTTGTTGACGGCCAGGCCTTGCTTCTTCATCTCGGCCTTCATCACCTGCGTGACCAGCGGCCCGCGGCCGCCGCAGGCAGTGCCGGCCTTGGTGCAGGCCTTGAGGTCGCCGATATTGGTCACGCCGGAGGCCACGGCAGCACACAGCTGGCCCTTGGAGACATTGTTGCAGGAGCAGATCTGCGCCGACTCTGGCAGCGCATCCACGCCCAGGCCGGGCTTGGCCTTGCCGTCGGATTGCGGCAGGATCAGGAATTCGGGCGACTCCGGCAGTTCGATCTTGTTGAGCATCATCTGCAAGAGCGTGCCATATTCCGAAGCATCGCCCACCATGACCGCACCCAGCAGATGCTTGCCGGATTCGGAGACCACGATCTTCTTGTAGATCTGCTTGCGCTCGTCGGTGAACTGATAGGAACGGCTGCCGGCTTCCTTGCCGTGCGCATCGCCGATGCTGGCCACGTCCACGCCCATGAGCTTGAGCTTGGTGCTCATGTCGGCGCCGTTGAAGACGGGCACTTCGATGGCCTCGTCGCGGTGCGAGAGCAGGTGCTTGGCGGCGGTGCGGGCCATGTCGTAACCCGGTGCGACCAGGCCAAAGATCTTGCCATTCCACAGCGCGCATTCGCCGATGGCGTAGACCGCCGGGTCGGAGGTCAGGCAGCTGTTGTCGATGGCGATGCCGCCCCGGTCACCCACCTTCAGCCCGGCCTGGCGCGCCAGTTCGTCGCGCGGGCGGATGCCGGCGGAGAAGACGATCATGTCGGTTTCCAGGTGCGAGCCGTCTTCGAAGTTCATGCGATGGGTATGGTGCTTGCCATCGACGATTTCGACCGTGTTCTTTTGCGTGTGGGCGGTCACGCCCAGTTCTTCGATCTTCTGGCGCAGCACACGGCCACCGCTTTCATCCACCTGCACCGCCATCAAGCGCGGCGCGAATTCGACCACGTGGGTCTCCAGCTTGAGGTCGCGCAGGGCCTTGGCGCATTCCAGTCCCAGCAGGCCGCCGCCGATGACCACACCGCTCTTCGACCGGCTGCCGCATTCCAGCATCGCTTCCAGGTCTTCGATGGTGCGATAGACGAAGCAATCCTTGCGCTGGTTGCCCGCCACGGTGGGCACGAAGGGATAGGAACCGGTGGCCAGCACCAGTTTGTCATAGGACATCGTCTCTTCCACGCCCGCCACGTTGACCAGCACCTGCTTGCGTTCCAGATCGATCTGCTGGGCCTTGGCGTTGAGCTTGAGGTCAAACTGCACCGCGCTGCGACCGGTATCGAAGAAGCCCGGCGCCACCAGCGAGAGGTCTTCTGCGGTCTTGCCGGCGAAGAATTCGGACAGGTGGACGCGGTCGTAGGCCGGACGCGGTTCTTCGCACAGGATGGTGACATGCAGGTCGCCAGCGCCGCTCTCGGCCAGGCACTCCAGGAACTTGTGGCCCACCATGCCGTGGCCGATGACGATGATCTTCATGGGGTCTCTCCTCAGGCTGCAACTTTGTGGTCTGCCAGGACGGCCTCGCCGCTCTTGTCCGACGCGGTGAAACGGATGGCCACTGCGCACAGTGCCGAAACGGTCACCAGCACGCCGAGCATGGACAGGGTCTGCTGGGTATTGCCCAGGCCCTTCATCAGGAAGCCCGCCAGCACCGCGCCGACATTGCCGCCCGCACCGATGATGCCGGCCACGCCGCCCAGCGCCTTGCGGTCGATGAAGGGCACCAGCGCATAGGTCGCGCCGCAGGCCATGTGGGTGAACAGGCCAAAGCACAGCATGGCGATGATGGCGGCCACGACGCTGCCTGCATGGGCGAACCACAGCAGGCCCAGGCCTTCGCCCAGCATCATCACGAAGAGCAGGGTAGCGCGGCGGTTCAGGCCGCCCGAGAGCGCCACCTTGTCCGAAATGAAGCCGCCCAGCGCGCGCGCAAACAGCGCCAGCAGACCGAAGCTGGCGGCGGCGATGCCGGCCGATTCCAGCGAGAGTTTGAAGTGCTCGACGTAGTAGATGGCAGCGATGTTATGGATGAAGATCTCCACGCCGAAGCAGGCGCCGTAGGTAATGAAGAGCATCCACACGCGATAGTTGGCGGCCGCCGCGCGGAAGCTGGCCCAGCCGCCGCGCTTGCCGCTTTCGATGGTCACGCCAGCGGCGCGCAGCGCGTCATAGTTGCCTTCCGGGCAGTCCTGGGTAAAGCGCCAGTAGAGCGCGGCCATCACCAGCATCAGCACGCCCGGCACCAGCAGCGCCGCACGCCAGCCCCAGCCCTGCGAGACGCCCAGCATCAGCATGGCCGCCATCAGCAAGGGCATCAGGCCTTGCGCCACGCCGCCACCGGCATTGCCCCAGCCGGCGGTGGCGGCATTGGCGGTGCCGACCACGTTGGGGGCGAACATGACCGAGGTGTGGTACTGGGTGATGACAAAGCTCGCCCCCACCGCACCGATGAGCAGGCGGAAGAACAGGAAGCTCTCGTAGCTCTGCGCGAAGGCCACGCCGATGACCGGCACAGCGCCTGCCAGCAGCAGGCCGGTGTAGGTCTTGCGCGGGCCGAAGCGGTCGCACATGGGGCCGATGATCAGGCGCACCAGGATGGTCACGGCCACTGCGGCGATGTTGATATTGGCGATCTGGCCTGGCGTGAGGTGGAATTCGCCCTTGATCACCGGCATCAGCGGGGCGCAGGCGAACCACGCGAAGAAGCAGACGAAGAAGGCCATCCAGGTCAGGTGGAAGGCGCGCATCTGCGGCGACCGCAGGGAAAACAGCTCGATACGATTGGCTTTGCTCATGGCGTGTCCTGAAAACAAAAAGGCGCCCGCCTGACCCCAAGGCCTCGTGCCTCGGTTCAAGCGGACGCCATTGTCCGTGTGCGCTGCTGATCCCTCGTTGGATCGGCATCAGATGTGGGGTCATCCTCGACCCTGTCCCTCATTGAGCAAAGGTCGTGCCAGCGACGGGGTTTATCCGGAAGTTCAGGACTGGAGCGGGTTTGCGGGAGGAGAGGGGGCTGGCAGGGGGAGCCGTGCTGATGAGCTGGTTGGCCCGTTATATATCATCGCGTGATGTATTGCAGTGCAGGCTGCGCGTTCGTGGTGCAGTGCATCGTCCGGGTGCGCTCTCTGTCGTGGTGCATCCGGTCAGCGGGGCTGGAAGGCGATGATGCCCATTCCGGCCAGCGCGACGGCCATGCCTGCCCAGTCCCAGGCCGATGGACGTACGCCGTCCACGCCCCACAGCCAGAGCATGGCCACGGCAATGTAGACGCCGCCGTAGGCCGCATAGACCCGGCCGGAGGCGGCCTCATGCAAGCTCAGCAGCCAGGCGAACAGCGCCAGGCTCAGGGCGGCGGGCAAGAGCAGCCAGGCCGAACGGTCCTGCCGGAGCCAGAGATAGGGCAAGTAGCAGCCGACGATTTCGGCCAGCGCAGTGCAGAGGTAGAGCAGCAGGGTCTTCATGGGGCAGATCAGGGCCAGAGCGGTGCTCAGTCTTCTTCGCGGGCGCTGATGTCGGCGCGTTCGTCATCGCTCTTGCGCATCCATTGGCGGTGCAGGAACTGCTCCAGCGGCCGGCCGATGACGAAGAGGATCAGGATCAGGCCGGTCGCCATCAGCGCCACCTGCCACCAGCCCGCGCCGCAGACGATGCCCACGGCGGCGGTGACCCAGATCGAGGCGGCCGTGGTCAGGCCGCGCACCTTCTCGGTCCGTTGTTCATGGATGATCACGCCCGCACCCAGGAAACCAATGCCGGTGATGACGCCCTGGATGGCGCGGCTGACGGCGTCACGGTTGTGGTCTTCTGCGCCGAACGCAAAATTCATCGCCGCCATCGTCACCAGCGCCGACCCCAGCGCCACCAGACCCAGCGTCTTCATCCCGGTCGGCTTGCCGCGCAGGTTGCGGTCGATGCTGATGGCGCAACCGATGAGCATGGCAAAGAGCAGGCGGTAAAAGATTTCCAGGTAATCGGTCATGGTGGCGTCAGGCAGCAGATGGGCAGCAGCTTGGCTGCACAGCGGGTTGAGATGAGCCGGGATTGTAACTGGTAAGCTCGACTATCTCTTTGACTTGGCCACGCGGACGTAAAAAAGCCCCGCCAGTATCAGCGGGGCAAATCAGGCATGGCGGGAGGAATGGGAGGCTACGCCATACCGCGCTCAAGCTTCACGCAAAACTCTCAAGGATGTCGGGCAGACGCATCAGCTGCCGCCGCCGGCGCCACCAGCACCACCGGCTCCGCCAGCACCTGAGCCGCCTGCGCCAGCACCGCCAGCTCCCGCGCCACCTGCACCACCGGTGCCCGTACCGCTGCCATTACCGGCGCCGCTGCCGCTACCGCTGCCACCACCGCCCGGCGAGGTGCCCATCGGGCCGTCCTTCATCTCGGTCGCATTCGGGTTATTCCCCGAGCGCGACTTGCTGTGGCTCTTGTCGGACTTGTCATGGTTGCGCATGCTCTTGCCCGACGAGCTGCTGCCGGAACCGCCGGTGCCCGCGCCCGGTGTGGTGGTCGAGCCAGTTGCGCCGGTAGCGCCGGTTCCCGCAGAGCCGGAACCGCCAGCTGCGCCAGAGCCCGAGTTCTGGGCGATGGCGCCCGTGCTGAACGCGGCCACCACCAGAGCGGCGCCGAGGAATTTCAGGGTCGGTTTGGACATGCTTATCTCCTTGTATGGGTATGACGTCTGGGCGTCCCGCGATTGCGAGACGTTGCAGCCATAGTAGGTGCTGGCGGCAAGGCCCACAGTCGGACGTCGCTTCAAACGCATGTCGGTGTATTTCGTACCCGGATGACGGCGCATGTTGTTGAGCCTGGCCGACCTTCGTCAGACAAGGCTTACTGCAGGGTCTGTCGCAACTGGCTGGGACTGAGCCCGAAATGCTGGCGGAAGCGCACCGCGAAGCGCGACGGCGAGTCATAGCCGCAACGGGCGGCGATGTCGGCAATCGACAGCGACGAGGCCTGCAACTGTTCCAGCGCCTGGCCCAGTTGCACCTTGTCGAGCAGTTCGCGGAACCCGGTCTGCTCGCGCACCAGCCTTCGGCGCAGCGTGGAGACGCTGCAATGCAGGCTGGCGGCGATCTGCTCCAGGCTGCGATGTTCAGGCGGCAGCATCAGCAGTTGCTGTTCGATGCGATGACTGAGAGCGTCACTGCGATCCCGCAGCAGCGCCGCACCCGCGCCGTGCAGGCTCAGGGCCAACAGCAAGCCTTCGGCGGCCTGGCACTGCAGCTCCGACGGTGCGTCTTCCTGCATGCAGGCTTGCAGATGCCGCCAGGCGCGCAGCGTATCGGGCGCCAGCGCCGTCGTCGAGACCGCCGGCGGCGCTGAGGCCAGGCTGCCCTGGCCGGGGTAGTGCAGCCGGAAGCGCTCGATCAGCGAAGCCGGCAGCGAGACCATGTCGGCGGCGTACTCGCCGTTTCTGGGCAGGTTGGCGACGTTGAGTTGCGTTCCGGGTGCAATGAGCAGCAGGCCTTCCGGCCCGCAGTGCAGATTGCGGTGATGCCATTGCAGGCGCTTCTTGCCCTGGCGCACGTGGCAGATGCTGGCCAGGCCGATGAAGACCTGGCGCAGCTGCTGTTCTTCACGGCAGCGGATGCGCGAGAGGATAGGGCGTACGTCTTGGCTGGTCGTGAGCGCGGGCAGGAGTGTGCTGTTACTTGACATTGGGTTTCTGGCGTCCGTAGACGGCGGTCAGCTTGGCCGTAGCGAGTGCCTGGGCATTCAGATAGAAGCCGAGCATAGCACCGCTGGCCTGCGCATCCAGCGGAAGTGTTTCGGTTTTCAGGGCCCAAACGACAAACTGGTAGCGATGCGGCTTGTCGCCTTCGGGCGGACAGGCGCCGCCGAAGCCACTGCTGCCGAAGTCGGTGCGTCCCTGGATGCTGCCCTGGGGCAGGCCCTTGCCTGGCGCAGTGGCGCCGGCCGGCAGCGAGCGCACGCTGGCGGGAATATTGAAGACGGTCCAGTGCCACCAGCCGCTGCCGGTCGGCGCGTCCGGATCGTAGACGGTGATGGCGAAGCTCTTGGTATCGGCGGGCGCGCCCGACCAGGACAGTTGCGGCGACTTGTTCAGACCGACGCAGCCGAAGCCATTGAAGACCTGCGCAATCGACAGGGACTGGCCCTCAGCGATGTCGCTGCTGGTGAGGGTGAATTCGGCAGCCTGTGCGGGCAGGGTCAGTGCCGAAAAGGTCAGGGCGGCAGCGGCCAGGGTGGGGCGGATCATGGTCATGGAAGTCCTCGGTGAGCGTTGAAACAAGGGGTTGAAAGCGCTCATCTTAGGGAATGGGAACGAGGGGTGTGGTGCAGAAAACGTCAGGCTTGGTGCGGATAAGTTCAAGCTGCAGGTACATGCTCCTGTGACAGTTTACGACGTGGTGACGTGGATTGGCTGCCTCGGCGTACACACGTGCATGCGTTATTCGGCGCAATTTCCTGCCGGATGCTATGTCGTTCGAACTCTGACGAGTTTGTCTTCGAACCATGTTTGATTATGTGCGCTGAATCGGGTTTGGCAGGCGGAAGGCATTCTTCGACTTTATATTTAGCTCGCTGTTTGATCACTATCACTCTATGCGACGTTTCTGGGGCGGCGTGAGTGCGGGGCCTCCTGCGCCGACTCCTGGAGCAGGGACGTACCGATTTATATTCGATCGACTATCCGTGGTTGCCGGAGCCGAAGAATTAAATCCTGAAATAGCTTGGGTCTTTTGATTGTTATAAATGATTTCGAAATTTCCGGTAATTCAACTATCTAACTGAGGTGAGCAAGATGAGGCTGCGTAAGGTATTACCTGTGTTGCTAATTGCAACTGCTCTGCTGAGTCCGAGCGTGATTGTTGCAGCAGAAAAAACATTGACGCCTCAGCAGATCGAGGCCAAACGAAAGTGTCCGACTGGTCCGTATGACCGCTGTGGTGAGCTGGTGGGAGCCTACCCAAAATTTAAGAATGACCCGCCTGCGAGCCGCATCATCGGTGGCCGAACGTATTTAATTCCGGCGGACTTTTTTCAAAGCCTTGACCCAACCGGGCAAGGAAATCAATTGACGGCATACTGGATTCCCCTTGCTCACAAGGTGGATGGGAGTGAAATTGCCGGTACCTTGTTCGCTCGGGAAAGTATGAAATACGGAATGATTTGGCCGTTCGGGGTAAGAATTTCATTAAAAACTAATCCCAAGAAAGTTAAAAATCCTAGTACCTATACGAATTGCGCCCCAATCGAAATAGCAAATGAAAAAATCCCGGCCAAGATGTACTTCGACATGACGGCCTATAGAGATCGATCGAAAGACTACCTTATGGATACTTGCTATGTATCTGATGATCCGCGCTATGAATACTTCCCAGGTGTACCGGTGACTTATAAAGTTTCCTACCCGTATAGTCAGCGTAATGGATGGAAGGGGACGCCGCATGAGGAGAGGGCTGTTGGTGGTTTTGCCATCCACGATGACAAGGTGTATGTCGAGTATATGTTTCAGTCCGCCATGTTCCCTTATTGGAAAGAGATTCATGAAAGCGTTTTGGCTCTCATTAAATCTTGGGAGAAATAGGAAGGGCTATATAAACTTGTGGAGCTAATTTCGGGGCCGTCGATCATGGATGTATGGGGTAAATGCATGATTGAGTTGGCACAGTAAATGCCGATAATTGAGGTTCTTTATATTTTGAAGATTTATATAAATGTCAAAATTGAATATATATATTTTGTGGAAATTAATCTCAATTTCTAAATATATAAATTGGATCCTATTTGTTAAGTTATCACTTGCTTGTGGTTTTGCGCTTGCTGGACCGATTTCAGCCGGGGCAAGTATTCGACAGGAAAAATGTACTTCTGAGGTACAGGAGAGAAATATGAGGGAATATGAATCGCTGCAGTTGGGTGGCGGTGCGATTGGATTGCTAAAAAAACTTCGAGAAATTCACGAAAAATTTTTTATGCTATTTCCAAGTTTTATAAGCGATGAAAATATAAATAATATGTTTGGCAATGGCGAGATTGTACGAATTGATGTTCAAGATGATTCGGTTACTGCAAAAAAGATGTTGTCAAAAGACGTTAGTGATTCGTTGGCTGTTAATTTTATTTTTTGGTCCGCTAGCCGCTTTGAGAAAGGGCGGATAATTAAAAATGGCTGGATTAATATTTCTGCCAATTCTAGAGAAAATGATTACAAATCATATTTTGTGGAGAAATATTTGGTCCCCAATGTCTTGGGGAAAGATCTCTTGAGGGAGCAGGTTCTTAACTCTCTCGATATACATGCTCATGCTAGCTATCATAAAAGATTGTAATGACCCAGCGAAACCTGCTCAAGTTATGCGGCTAAAGCAAACGCCTCAGCCGGTGTCTTCATGCCCAGCGCCTGATGCGGCCGGCGGTGGTTATAGAAGCCGATCCAGTCACCAATGATGCGACTGGCGTGCTGCAATGTTTCGAAGCGATGTCGATGAGCGCATTGCTCCTTTAGGGTTCTGATGACGCGTTCGACCATGCCATTCTGCTGTGGGCAATGCGGCGTGATGAACTCTTGCTGAAGCCCGTAACTGCGGACCAACGCGGTGTAACTACGGCTGGTGAACACCAAGCCGTTATCTGAGCGCAGCAAGAACGGCGCCGTCACGCGACCCAGTGAGCCATAACGCGCGATCAGCGCTTGCTCCAAGGCCGACTCTGCCGTCTTCGACTTGCCCGAACGCGACAGATGCCAGCCCAGTAATTCCCGCGTGTGGCAATCAATCACCAAGGCTAGCACCGCCCAGCCATCTCGCCCTGTCCAGATCCGACACAGATCGGTTGCCCAGCGCTGGTCTGGTCCTGTGGCTACCGACGGCAAGGCCTTCACCCTGGGCCGGAAACCAATAGGACGCTTCTTGACCTGCCAACCTTTGATCTGGAAGATCCTCTGCACCGTGTTCTTATTGAACCCGAGCAGGCCAGCCACCGTGCGATAGCCGAAGGACGGCTCTTCCAGGATCATCTTGCGAATGGGTTCGGCAAAGCGCTCCTGCACCTTGGGCTCAGCCTTCACCGGCTTGTAGTAAGCGCTGCGCCTGGCAATCCCAAACCACGCGCATATCTTGCTGACAGCCACATCGAAACCGTCTTGTTTGAGTCCCTGGCGGATGGTCTCGATTACTTGTCTTCCTCGCCCAACAGGGACGCCAATTTTTTTCTGGCGCGCAGCTCCAGCATGGCTTCTCCGTAGGCTTCCTGCAGCTCCTTGAGTTGCCGCTCGTACTGTTCTCTCACATCCAGCGGCTTGGCGCGCAGGGCGTTCTCCATCCCTTTGCGGCCTTCATCGACCCATTCTTCGATCTCGGATGGCGGGATATCAAACGACCGGCTAGCCTCGGCTACCGTCGTCTTTCCCTGGATGATTTCCATCACCAGCGCCGCTTTGCGCTTGGCTGTCCAACGTTTGAATTCTTCTTCCATGACCTTGCTCATTTTGATTCCCTTTTAGGATTATCTACTGAGCAGGTTTTTAGTGGGTCATTACATATCATCCTGAAAGAATAAGTAGAGAAAATAGTTGCTCTAACTTGCCAGCTGGCTTATTGTCGGTCCCACCTGAATTTTTTCCCCTGGAGGATCTATGGCAAATAGCGAATTAGCAAAACTGTTGGCACAGCAAGAAGAATTGGCGCAGAAAATTGAAGAAGCACGGGCCAAGGAAAGGGAGCCCATCATCGAGCAGATCAAGGCCTTGATTGCGCTTCACGATATCACGCTCAAGGAACTGGGTTTCAAGGCGAAATCCGGCAAGGCGACCAAGGTGACTGCCGGGAAAGCCACGCTGCCCGCGCTGTATCAGAATGAGGATGGCCTGACCTGGAGTGGTCGTGGCCGTATCCCATTGTGGCTCAAGGACAAGAATGGCGAAGTCAGCGAACGCCTGAAGAAGAAATACCTGATCAGCCAGGATCAGGAACAGCAATAAGAGAAATATGCAGACATAAGCAGAAATAAGCAGAAATAAAGAACGGGAAGGGAGAGATGGGACATTCTTGTTTCTTCCCGTTCTGATCCAGAGCCAGATTGGCGCTTGTTTCCTCGTTTTCTGCATGGGATATTCCCATCGGTCCATCAGCTGATAGCAATTGACACTGATTTACATCGGTTATCATCAGTCAGCATTAGTTAATATCAGTTAATGAATTGTGCATCTTTTTAATTAATCCCGATCATTCCTGTTTTTATCTGCGGCGGATATGTCAGCAGATTGGAGCGTGAAAAGACCCCCCAGGGATTGGCACACTCATCTGCTCTATCCGATTGAGGATGAAAACTCCACGGACCTGACATGAGCCTGATTGATCATCTCGACCATCTCGTACTGACTTCGGTCAACCCCGATGCCACGACCCACTTCTATGTGGAAGTGCTGGGCATGACGCTGGAAACCTTCGGGCAAGGGCGCATCGCCTTTCGCTTCGGCAACCAGAAAATCAATCTTCATGTGCGCGGCCAGGAATTCGAGCCGAAAGCGCATCTGCCTGTCCCCGGCGCGCTGGACCTGTGCTTCATGGCGTGCGTGCCATTGGAGAAGGTGATCGCTCGCCTGGAAGAAATGAACTGGCCCATCATTGAAGGGCCTGTTCTGCGGACCGGGGCGACGCAGAAGATCCGGTCGGTTTATGTGCGCGATCCGGATTTGAATCTGATTGAGATTTCAGAACCGGTAAATTAAGTCAGGAAAACGCGCTCCGTTATTGGCATTGACAATGCAGACCTGGAATGACCTCAAGCGTGGTCACAATGAGCGTGACCGATACGCGGTGTGCCCGCCACCCGAAATGCTTACGCAACTCGGCGCGGAGCAGATGCCCGTGCTTAAGAACGGGCCAAGCCAGTTTCTGAACGCCGTACCGTGCAGCTTTATTCAAAGAGGCGGGAAAGCTCTCTATCGAGAGAGCGGAGGCTTTATGCGAGAAGCTTCTCACCAAAGGCTGGCTATTCAGACGTGAACAGCTCATAGGTGGTACTTGCAAAGCAAAGTTGAGCAAGCGCTACTTTGGTGTCCGAGCGAAAAGAGAGAGGAGTGCTGGCCGCGACTTAGCCTTGTCCGCGACTCATTGCAGCAACTGATCTAACGTAGCGATGTTGAACGCTTCAACGGCGGTCGCCACTACTCTCGCTGAAGAATCGCTGCCTGGAATTTTGAAGAAGCGGTTCGCCGGCCTGGATGCGAAGCCACGCCTGCGTGTACTCAGCAAGTCCTTGGCTAGTCTCGCGCTGCTCGACGCCTTTGATGACTATTCGGGCACCCTTGAAAGCATCAATTTGGATGGCCGGCCGCGCAGCTTGGGATTGAATAAACGTTCACAGCTCACGTAAAAATTGTTTACGTCGACGACGGCGAATGCCGGGCTCACACCATTCTCCGGACCATGCCAACCACTCCCCCAAATACCTCCAGGATCTCCCCTTCGTTGATGTGGATGGTGGGGAATTATGGATTTTCGGGGTGCAGTTCGTAGATTGAGCCATTCGAAAAAAAAGCCTCTTAATCGTGAATTCATCGTTCTCGATGGCTACAACGATATGGCCGTTCTTTGGGGGGGGGGCGGTGAACGACTACTTTGTCTCCGTGAAATATCCCAGCTAATTTCAATTACCAACCGACAACATCAAATATGAAGGTGCAGGCTACTCGCCCGATGAGACAGCGGTTCAAGTCAAGTTTTTCGGCGGTGTAGTCGGCAGCAGGTGACGGAAAGCCGGCCGGCAATTTCTGAGGAATGCAGAGGGCCAAACCAAAGCTTCTTGGGCCAATTCGGAAATGGGTATTGGCCCGAAGGACAGTGCTGCGCCGTATGGTGGCGGGGTAGGTCATGCAAGCCATTCGAGTCCAAATATACTGTATAAAAACACAGCATATCTGAACCAATTTCATTTATTTGGAAATCCTGGACGGACCTCCGCTGGTTTTCAACGGTGAGAAATGATAATAAACTTAAGCTATTGAATTTAGGTTTAACTACTTGTACTATTATTTATGTGTTCAAGTAATTGGAGCTCTTATGGCAACCCAAGATTCTTTTCCGTACCGCGAATTCGGTGAGCTTTTGGCAAAGTTAAGAGCCGCCGCAGGTTATGCAAAGCAGCAGGAATTAGCCGCCATATTGGGCGTGAAGCAGCAGACGGTTAGTCGTTGGGAGAAGGGGCAGGGGCGGCCGCGAGCAACGGAAATATCGCGGCTAGAGCGTGTCGTAGGTGCAAAAGATGGAGAACTCGCACAGGCCGCGGGTTTCCATGAGATGGCTGTTGAGCCACAGAGAGAAACCTCGACGTCTTTCGATAAACCGCTCCCCCTGTCGGCATTGACGCCTGACACCTTCGAACTCTTCTGCACGGCATTTCTGGACCGCCTCTATAAGCCTATGGGGGGGAATGTCCATCGCTACGGGAGCACGGGGCACAAGCAGCATGGCATCGATATTGTTGCGGATGGTCCGTTCGGAATTCATTCCTTTCAATGCAAACGGGTTATCGAGTTTGGGCCTCAAAAAGTGCATCTGGCGGTAGCGACACAGACTTTTGTTGCTGACCTTAAAGTGCTTTTGTTATCGAGTGTGGCGAGTACGAGTGCCCGGGATGCAATGGCGGCTCATGCAACTTGGCAAATGTGGGACCGAGAAGACATTACGAGGAAGTTTCATGAGCTTCCTTTATGTGACCGGCTGGACCTAGTAGACCGCTTTTTCCATGGCCAGAGATTTGATTTACTCGGTGAAGAAGAGCCGGGTCCGATACAAGATGAAGATAGATTCTTCGCGCAATTCTTAGTCCAAGAGCGCTTCTTTAATCACGCTTGGTCGTTGGTTGGCCGTGAAGATGAGGTTAAGCAGTTGGTCGATTCATTGGGCGACGAAAAAAAGTCACTTACTTACCTGATGGGAAATCCGGGGGCCGGGAAAACACGCTTGCTGCGCGAAATTGCTCGTCAGTATGCGAAAGGGACAATTCGCATGCGATTTGTTTCACCAACTGAGGAGGTAAAAGCTCACCATTTGGATGGGCTCCGCGATAGAGGTGGCGCTGTCAACGTTTTAGTAATTGATGATGCTCATGACCGCGAAGATATGGGCTCCATGTTGCAGTATGCCGCTGACCCCCGAAACAACACGAGGTTGCTGGTGGCTCTGCGCCCGTATGGAGAAGCAAGTCTGGTTAATCAAGCTGCCGGCTTTAGCCTGACTGACTCATTGGTCACACGTGTCGAAATGAAGCCTCAAACCAAGGAGCAGGCGAGAAAATTAGCCGAGTCAATATTGGCAGAAAGCGGTGCAGCACTGGATGCGGCGGCTGAAATCGCGGAGGCGACTTATACCACGCCGCTCGTGACGGTGTTGGCGGCGCAGCTGGTGGCTAAGGATGCAATCTCTCTTCAACTGCTCGGGAATAGTGATGAATTCCGTAAATATGTGCTGTCACGGCTGCAAGATGTCATTACAGCGAAACTCGTGCCTAAGCATGAAGAAGGTAAGCTCAGAGCGGTCTTGCGAGTTACGGCACTGCTTCAGCCAGTGATTCCTGATGACCCCAATTTGCTCAAGATTCTCGCTGACGTCGAGGGGGTAAGTGACTCAGACTCCAAGCGATTGATGATACTTCTAGGTCAAGCAGGTGTTTTGTTCAAAAGAGGTATTCGCTCTCGACTGGCTCCAGACCTTCTGGCTGATGAAATTATTCGTTCAAATTACCTGCAACCGAATGGTGTTGCTGACGAGGGCATCGGGGCCATCTTTGATATTGCGAACACGGACCATCTACGAAATCTTCTTGTCAACTTGGCTCGCCTGGATTGGCGCTTGCGAGAAGGGAAAACCGACGACAGCGTCGTTATGAGTAGTCTCGAGCAGCGGCTGATGTGGCACGGCGACTACGTAAACAGGCATGTGCAAGCGGTCGAGGCAATGGCCTACTATCAACCAAGATTCGCTCTGAATTTTGCCAAACGGCTTATCAATGACGGCCATGGCGATGATTCACACGTATGCAATATCGTCCGTAATGCCTCTTTCACTTATGACCATGTTGAAGAAGGCTGCAGCCTGCTATGGAAGGCGGGCCGTAATGACGGTCGAGCTATGCACCAGCAACCGGGGCATGCCATCCGGATTTTGAAAGAGATGGCAAAGTTTCAGTTGAATAAGCCAGTGGATTATGTGCAGAAGGTGGTGTCCTTCGCATTGACGCTTCTTGAACGACCGGCTGCGCTCACCTCATTGCATACGCCATTTGAAATACTTTTGGGGCCACTGGAGACTGAATTTGAGTCGACGCGCTACACCAGGGGCTCGATGGAAATAACTCGTTATAGAGTGGCATTGGGGCGTGTTAAAGAGGTGAGAAACCAGGTAACAAACGCACTGTTGAAATATTTGAGGCAAGGGAACAGTCGACTGGCATTTCTGGCTGCACAGACGTGGCAAGCTGCGTTAAGCGGAGCGCTGCCAGGAGATGTGAGTGCGGATGAATGGGCAGGGGAACACGCGAATCATCTGAAGGAAATCGGTACGATTGTCGACGAGGTCTATTTGTCTCCGGTGGTACTGGTGCGGCTTGCCCAGTCATTGAGGTGGCATGCATACCATGGCAAGCCCGAAACCGCGTCGCTGGCCAAGCCTATTCTGGATGTGCTCGAGCGAGACCTCCGGACGCGTATGACCCGAGCATTAATTGATGGATGGGGTACTGAAACTTCGAAAACGGAGCAGTACCTTGGTCAGCCCGATTTCGACAAAGCTCGGAGGGAGCTATGCACTGAAATCATGGCAGCGTTCCCTGATGTCTCCGCGCTTTATGGCGAAATTGATTCGTGCTTGGCCGAAATGGAGAGTCTGGGGCCTGGTTACGGAGCACCATTCATTTTCGTTGGATATTTGCTTGATGCATCTCCGGCGTTAGCTACGGAGGTCCTCATTCGTAACGTCAATGGTAGCGCTGGCAACATGGAGAAGTATGTTGCGAAGGCTTTGAGCGTGGTTGTGAGCGCAGGTGACCCAAAGCTGGTTCAGAAGTATGTTGAGCGTTCAATGCAATCAGAAAAGGAGTTGAAGCAACTGACGGAGGCATACGCTGGTTACCAGCCTTCTACCCCATATCGGCCAGACGAAATTGAGCTCTTTGAGCGGATATTTGCGTCTAAGGATGAGTCGGTTCTGTTTGCATCGGCATCATTGTTGCGCCAGATTGCCGTCACCAACCCAGTATTAGCAATGAAACTAGCTTGCAGTGCGGATTTCAATTTGTACCCTCACGTTACACATGAATATTTCATGTGGATTGCAGGCGCCAGTGTAATTCCACCTGAAATCGTAGAAAGCAATCGCGAACGCCTTCTGCAAAAACTTGAGGGTCTAAAGGAATTGGAAGACTACTGGGTGAGGGCATTTTTGGCTCAGTCGGTCGAGAAAAATCCCCGTGCGGTCGTAAACCTGGTCAAAGCCCGGATGATTGAGTGTGCTCGCCAAGGAACGTGGAGGTTTACACCGCTATACAAAGAATATGGCGGCGCGAGCGAGGGAATTGGCTTTGACAAAATTGAGTCGGGGGCACAGTATTTAACTGAATTTTTGGACTGGGTGCTGCTCAACGCGAAAGAGGAAGGGAGTTTGCACAGAGTTGGTGGAGTTGTCGCCGGCATGTGGGGGAGCTACGACGCCGAACTCCTTAAGGCGCTAATTGCATGGATGGAGCAGGGGGCGCTGGACCGAGCTATCATTGTTGCCATGATTGTGCGAGAGGCTCAAAATTCCTTCGTTTATGCATTCCCTGAATTAATTCGGACTTTGTTCAATGTGGCCGAACGCATAGATGACGAAGCAGTTGAAGAAATTCGGGCCGCAGTCGTAGCTGCTACAGGGGGAGGGGTGCGGCATGGCACACCAGGAGAACCATTTCCGGAGGATGTGAAGCTTGAGAAATATAGCCAAGAAATGCTTAAGACCTTAAGCCGGGCTGAGCCTACATATGACCTATATGACAGTTTGCTGAATAGCGCGCGTCGCAATATGTCGATGGATAAGAGAACGCGAATATTTGACGATGATGATGAATAACGATGGATGCACTTGGTTCGGAGCAAAGTGGAAATGCTCCATTCCAGCGCGGTTCACCTTTCCGTCGAAAAGTGTAGTTCTGAAAATTGACCGGAAAAGAAAAATTTCGCCATCGTAATGGCGTACCTTCATAGGCGCGAGCGCGCCTATGAAGGTATTGCGCTCCCAGAACCTGCTTCAATGCGAAGGCTCCAAGCGCTTTAATCGCTTCGAAACTCAGCTCAATGCCTTTCTTCTGGGCCGTATCCTTTATGGCATTCCACACTGTGGCCGAGCGAATCGTGTCTAGGAGGTCATGTCCCTCCATCGTGAGGTGAGGGCTTGACCTGCCCCCAAGATTAGCAACAAGAGTGAGTAGAATCCAATTCTGAAAGGAGTTGGATCATGAAGAAACGCTTTACTGAAGAGCAGATCATCAGGGTTTCTGAAAGAAGCCGATTCAGGTTTGCCAGTTGTTGAGCTGTGCGGCAAGCATGGTTTCTCGAATGCTTCTTACTACAAGTGGAAGGCCAAGTACGGGGGAATGGACGTGTCAGAGGCCAAGCGGCTCAAAGCGCTGGAAGACGAGAACAGCAAGCTCAAGCGTTTGCTGGCGGATGCGTTGCTGGACAATGCAGCTCTGAAGGACGTCGTCTCCCGAAAGTGGTGAGCCCACAGCAAAAGCGCGAAGCGGTTGCCGTTTTGAAAGCGAACTGGCAGCTGTCTGAACGTCGCTGCTGTGGGCTGATGAACATATCGACCTCAGTGCCTCGCTACCAAGCCAGGGGCGATAACAATGCGGCGCTGACTGAGCAAATTACTACACTGGCTGGCCAGCCCCGACGCTTTGGCATCGTGACATCAATCTGTTGGCGCGCGGCATAAATCAGCTGAGTGGTTTCAGCCTCTAACTCGGCATGTCTGACCAACGCAAGGCGGCGGTCTCCGCCAAGCGATTCTTTAAATTCAGCTTTTTTGATAATGTGCCGGACATCAGCGGGAACCACTTTCCGGTATTTGTAGATGCCGGTTTTAGTGATGGAAAGATTGGTAGGCAATTTGACCCTGTCTACTTTCGGGGCCTCAAACTGCTTCCGTGCTTTTGTACCAACGTAATTCAAAAGTACCTGATGTTACGTTAAAACAATGACTTAGGTTAATTGTGGCGGAGGCTGTGAGATTCGAACTCACGGACGGGTCACCCCGTCGGCAGTTTTCAAGACTGCTGGTTTAAACCACTCACCCAAACCTCCTTGCGGTGCGGCCGAGCCAGTTGCCCAGCGCACGAGGGCCGCATTATACATCACATCACTTGCTTTGCATCCACCCCCGTCCCGCTGGCCGAGACCCGCTGCATCACCAGCACCATCGGGATGGCCGCACAGCAAGCCCCAAGCTCCACCGTCAGAACGTCCCCGGATAAGCCCCACCATCCATCAACAGGTTCTGCCCGGTGATGAAGCCCGCCTGCGCACTGCACAGGTAGGCGCAGGCATCGCCAAACTCGGCCGGATCGCCAAAGCGGCCCGCCGGGTTGAGCTTGCGGCGCTCGGCCAGGATCTCGTCGACGCTGCGTCCGCTCTCCTGCGCGGCGCCGCTGGCGGTGGCGCGCAGGCGGTCGGTCTCGAAGGGGCCGGGCAGCAGGTTGTTGATGGTCACGTTGTGCACGACGGTCTTGCGCGCCAGCCCGGCCACAAAACCGGTCAGCCCCGAGCGCGCGCCATTGGACAGGCCCAGGATGTCGATGGGTGCGCGCACGGCGCTGGAGGTGATGTTGACGATGCGCCCGAAGCGGCGGGCAATCATCCCATCCACGGTGGCCTTGATCAGCTCGATGGGGGTGAGCATGTTGCCGTCCACGGCGGCAATCCAGTCCTCGCGGCTCCAGTCGCGGAAGTCGCCGGGTTTGGGGCCGCCGGCGTTGGTGACCAGGATGTCCGGGGCCGGGCAGGCGGCCAGCGCCAGGGAGCGGCCTTCGGGGGTGGTGATGTCGCAGCTCACGGTGGTGATGATGGCGCCGGTGGCGGCAACCTCGGCGCGGATCTCTTGCGCGGCGGCTTCCAGGGCTTCGCGTCCGCGCGCCAGCATGGTCACATGCACGCCCTCGCGCGCCAGCGAATGCGCGCAGGCGCGGCCCAGGCCCTTGCTGGATGCACATACCAGGGCGGTCTTGCCGTTGAGTCTCAAATCCATTGTTTCTTCCTTCCTTTGCTGAGGGGGAGTGCGCTCGCGCAGCCGTGGTCGCGCTGCGCTACACTGACGGGCCTGACCGGCGGGGCTATTTCTTCATCACCATGTAGATCGCCAGCGCGATGAGGGCGACAACGCCCATTTCCAGCGCAAACACGATGATGCCGCTCATGTCAGTCTCCTTTTTTGATTTTCGGTGCTGCCTTGGCGGCAGCGGCACTACTTTACACTCATGACGGCTTCTCTGTTTTTCTCTGGCGTAATCAACTTCCTGCTGGGCGGCCTGCTGGGGGCGATGGGCGGTCTGTTCGGCATCGGCGGCGGCCTGATCGCCATCCCGGTGCTGGGCTACCTCTACGGTATGGACCAGCAATTGGCGCAGGGCACGTCGCTGGTGATGATCGTGCCCAATGTGGTCATCGCCTTCTGGCGCTACAAGCAACGCAACAAGATCGAGTGGAGCACGGCCGCCATGATGTGTGCGCCGGCCGTGGTGGCGACGTATTTCTCGGCGCGGCTGGCAACGGCCATCGATGCGCGCAGCCTGCATTTCTGTTTCGCGGTCTTCATGGCCGTGCTGGCGCTGTATTACCTGTGGACCTTGCTGCGCAGATCGCCGACGGTGGTGCGGCCGGTCGTGCTGGTACGTCGCTGGATTCCTTTCGTGGGACTCTCGGCGGGGGCGTCGGCGGGTTTCTTCAGCGTGGGCGGGGCCATCGTGGCGGTGCCGCTGCTCACCGCCTTCTTCGGCATGACCCAGACCGCAGCGCAAGGACTGGGACTGGCCATGGTCACACCGGGGACGCTGGTGGCGCTGTGGACCTATGCCCATGCCGGCCATGTCGATTGGGCGGTCGGCATTCCGATGGCCTTGGGTGGGGTGCTCAGCATTTCCTGGGGCGTGGCGCTGGCCCATCACTTGCCTGAGCGGCGTTTGCGCATTCTCTTCTGCGGGGCGCTGCTGTTGCTGTCGGTGTGGATGATGGTGGGCGGATAGGCCGCTCAGGCGCTCTTGCCTGATCCGGCCTTGGCCGGGGGCGGCGTGGCGCCGGGCACAAGTGAGTCGTCTTCCGCGCCCTGTGCCGTCTGTTCACGGATGAACTCGACCAGGTTGCGGGCATGCGGTGAGAGGGTGTCGATATCCTGCACCACCATGCTGCGCTCGCGTACGCTCCAGGGATCGCTCAGTTCCACCACCGACAACTGCATGGTCTGCTGATGCCGCTGCGCCGCCGAGCGCGGCAGGATGCCGATGCCCACGTTGGTCTCGATCATGCGGCACATGGCTTCGAAGCTGCGGACCTGGATGCGCAGCTTGAGCCGCTGGCCGTTCTCGGCCACGATCTTGCTGAGGAAGTGATGCAGGGTGCTGCCTTCATGCAGGCCGATATGCTCGTACTCCAGCGTCTGGATGAAGGGCAGGCTGGCGGAGCCGGCCAACGGGTGTTCCAGCGCGGTGGCCAGCACCAGCCGGTCGGTGGAGAAATTCAATATCTGCAAGCCATCGCCCTGCACGGGGCCGGCGACGATGCCGATGTCGGCCGTCCCTTCCTGGATGCCGCGCAGGATGTCGTGGTTCAGGCGCTCTTCCAGCGCCACATTGACCTGGGGATGGCGCGCCAGGAACTTGCCCAGGATCTCCGGCATGAACTCGGTCACGGCGGTGGTGTTGGCAAAGATGCGGATGTAGCCCTTGATGCCGTTGTTGTACTGCTGCATGTCGCTCTTGAGATGCTCGACCTGCTGCATGAACTGCTGGGCATGATGCAGCAGCGTGTGACCGGCCGGGGTCAGTTGCACGCCCTTGCTCTCGCGATAGAGCAGGCGGGTGCCGAAGCGTGTCTCCAGTTCCTTGATGCGGTTGCTGGTGGCGGCCAGCGAGAGGTTCATGCGCTCGGCGCTGCGGGTGAGGCTGTTGTGTTCGGCGATGAGTATGAACAGGCGCAGGTCGGTCAGGTCGAACAGCATGGCGTCTCCACTGGAGCTGGATGAAGAGCTGCCCATCTTACGCCCAATCATGGGCCTGTCGCAGACTTTGCGTGCTGCGCTGCCACACCCGCGACAGCTTCCTGACTTCAGTTCTGCCCAAGCCCCCCTTCGAAAAATACAGATTGTTCACGCGTCATCGCGGCCACACACTGAGGGCCAGTTCATCACTCTATGGCGCGAACACATGGCCTCTCCCGATCTCGACCTGACCCTGCTGCGGCAGTGGCTGGACAAGAGCGAAACCCGACACGATCACCTTCATCCGGCCATGGCCGCCGCGCTGGCGGCGACGCTGGATGGTCCGCGTCGCCCCGTTGCGGGTGAGGGCTTGCCGCCCTTGTGGCACTGGATCTATTTCTGGAATGTCTGCCGCCAGTCCGAGACTGGGCCGGATGGTCATGCGCAGCGCGGTGGCTTCCTGCCGCCGGTGCCATTGCCACGCCGCATGTGGGCGGGTGGCCGCCTGCGCTTTGCGGCAGCCCTGCCGATTGGTGTAATGGCGACCAGGCATTCGCGCATCGCCAGCGTCGACGCCAAGCTTGGGCGCACCGGCGCGCTGGCCTTCGTCACTGTCCATCACACCATCAGCCATGCCGGCCAGACCTGCATGACGGAGGAGCATGACATCGTCTATCGCGAGCTGCCGCAACCGGGCGCCGCCCCGGTGCCACTGCAAGCCGCGCCGACCGATGCGCTATGGTCGCGCCGCATCGTGCCGGATCCGGTGCTGCTGTTCCGCTATTCGGCCTTGACCTTCAATGGCCATCGCATCCATTACGACCGCAGTTACGTGACCGGGGTGGAGGGCTATCCCGGCCTGATCGTCCATGGGCCGCTGATCGCCACCTTGCTGGCCGATCTGCTGGCGCGGCAGATGCCGCAGGCGGTGTTGCGGGCATTCGATTTCCGTGCGGTGGGCAGCCTCTTCGATACCGAAGCCTTCACGCTCTGCGGCAAGCCCTCTGCCGATGGAAAGCACGTGGCGCTGTGGGCGCAGAACGAGCGCGGCGAGCTGGCCATGCAGGCCGAGGCCACGCTTGAGTAGAACGTTTGAGTCAAACGATATAAATCATTTATCTGTTGTGGAGTTGCCTGCATGTCTTATCCGACCGCTTCCGATTCTCATGCCGACCTGCGCGACGCCGTGCGCGACCTGTGCAAGACCTTTCCGCCCGAATACTGGCGCAAGATCGACGAGGCGCGCGGCTACCCCGAGCAGTTCGTCGACGCCCTCACCAAGGCCGGCTGGCTGGCCGCGCTGATCCCGCAGGAATATGGTGGCTCCGGCCTGGGCCTGACGGAAGCCTCGGTCATCATGGAAGAGATCAACCGCACCGGTGGCAATTCGGGCGCGTGTCACGGCCAGATGTACAACATGGGAACGCTCCTGCGCCATGGTTCGCCGGAGCAGAAACAGCGCTATCTGCCGCGTATCGCCAGCGGCGAATTGCGCCTGCAATCGATGGCCGTGACCGAGCCCACCACCGGCACCGATACCACGCGCATCAAGACGGTGGCGGTGAAGAAGGGGGATCGCTATGTGATCAATGGCCAGAAGGTGTGGATCTCACGGGTGCAGCACTCCGACCTGATGATCCTGCTGGCGCGCACTACGCCGCTGGAGCAGGTGAGCAGGAAGTCCGAGGGCATGTCCATCTTCCTGGTCGATCTGAAAGAGGCCATCGGACATGGGATGGAGGTGCGGCCCATCCTCAACATGGTCAACCATGAGACCAATGAGCTCTTCTTCGACAACCTGGAGATTCCGGCCGAGAACCTGATCGGTGAGGAGGGGCGCGGCTTTCGCTACATCCTCGATGGGCTCAACGCCGAGCGTACGCTCATTGCCGCCGAGTGCATCGGTGATGGCTACTGGTTCATCGACAAGGCCACGCAGTATGCCCGCGAGCGCGTGGTCTTTGATCGGCCCATCGGCATGAACCAGGGTGTGCAGTTTCCGCTGGCGGAAGCCTACATCGAGGTCGAGGCGGCCAACCTGATGCGCTACCAAACCTGTGCGCTCTTCGATGCGCAGCAGAGCTGCGGCGCTCAGGCCAACATGGCCAAGTACCTGGCCGCCAAGGCCGCCTGGGAGGCGGCCAATGTCTGCCTGCAGACGCATGGCGGGTTTGGATTCGCCTGCGAATACGATGTCGAGCGCAAGTTCCGCGAGACGCGGCTTTACCAGGTCGCGCCGATTTCGACCAACTTGATTTTCTCTTACGTGGCCGAGCATGTGCTGGGCTTGCCGCGCTCCTTCTGAACCGACCCCGCTATCAGGACACGCCATGTCGCCATCCGACCGCCCGCTGGAGGGCATTACCGTCATCAGCCTGGAACACGCCATCGCTGCACCGTTCTGCACCCGCCAGCTGGCCGATCTGGGGGCGCGGGTGATCAAGATCGAGCGGCCTGGGGTGGGCGATTTTGCGCGGGGCTATGACAGCCGCGTCAATGGCTTGTCGTCGCATTTCGTCTGGACCAATCGTTCCAAGGAAAGCCTGACCCTGAACCTGAAAGACGAGGAGGGCAGGCGCATCATCGACCTGCTGCTGCAGGAAGCCGATGTGCTGGTGCAGAACCTCGCGCCAGGCGCAGCCGCCGGGCTGGGATTGTCGGCGCAGGCCTTGCAGGCCAGACATCCGCGCCTGATCGTCTGCGACATCTCCGGCTATGGCGAGGATGGTCCCTATCGCGACAAGAAGGCCTATGACCTGCTGATCCAGAGCGAAGCCGGCTTCCTCTCGGTCACGGGGACGCAGGATGATGTGGTCAAGGCCGGCTGCTCGATTGCCGACATTGCCGCCGGCATGTATGCCTACTCCAACATCCTGGCCGCGCTGATCAAGCGCGGGCGTGAGGGGCGCGAGGGGCGCGGCAGCCACATCGACCTGTCCATGCTGGAGTCGCTGGCCGAGTGGATGAGCTTTCCGCTGTATTACGCCTACCAGGGCGCCAGCGCGCCGCTGCGCAGTGGCGCCGAACACGCCACCATCTATCCCTATGGACCGTTCAGGGCGGGAGACGGCAAGACGGTGATGCTGGGCTTGCAGAACGAGCGGGAGTGGAAGGTCTTCTGCGAGCAGGTGCTGCAGGATGCGGCGCTGGCCAGCGATGAGCGCTTTTCCAGCAATGCGCGCCGGCATGAGCATCGCGACGTCCTGCGGCAGCGGATCCTGGACGTCTTCGCCGGGCTCAGCGCCGAGCAGGTGGCGGCGCGGCTGGATCAGGCGCAGATCGCCAATGCCCGCGTCAATACCATGCAGGAGCTGTGGCAGCACCCGCAACTGGCGGCGCGCCAGCGCTGGACCGAGGTCGATACCCCGGTGGGCAAGGTGGCGGCGCTGCTGCCACCTGGGGCCAATGACAGCTATGAATACCGCATGGAGGCCATTCCCGCGCTGGGCCAGCATACCGATGCCATCCTGTCGTCGCTGGGCTATGAGGCCGGGCAGATCGCGGCCTTGCGCGAGCGGGGCGCGGTGTGATCGCCAGCAGCTATCTCTTCGTTCCGGCCAACCGTCCGGAGCGCTATGCCAAAGCGCTCGATAGCGGCGCCGATGCGGTCATCGTCGATCTGGAAGATGCGGTGGCCGCGCCGTACAAGGAAGCCGCGCGGGAGACCCTATCGCGCTGGCTGGCGGGGCCGGGCGGGCAGGCGTCGCAGGCGCGCCTGTGGGTGCGCATCAACGCCGCCGATACGGTCTGGCACGATCAGGACCTGTTGACGTTTTCTGCACTGCCGGTAGCGGGCATCGTCCTGCCCAAGGCGGAAGATGCGGCAGGGGTCGGCGCCGTGGCTGGCGTACTGCGGCCCGGATCAGGATTGATCGCGCTCATCGAAAGCGCCGCTGGCCTGGCCGCCATGCGCCAGATCGCCGCCGTGCCGGGCGTGCAGCGGCTGGCCTTCGGTTCCATCGACGCCCAGCTCGACCTGGGCATGCAGTGCGGTCCAGAAGAAGAGGAGTTGTTGTCCCTGCGGGTGGAGATGGTGCTGGCTTCGCGCCTGGCCGGTATCGCCGCGCCGGTCGATGGCGTCACGCCTGGCTTTGATGATGAAGCCCTGCTGGCGCGCATGGTGCAGCGGGCGCGGCGATTGGGCTTTGGCGCAAAGCTGTGCATCCATCCGCGCCAGGTCGAGGTGGTCCGGCGCGGCTTCCTGCCCAGCGAGCAGGAGCTGGCCTGGGCGGCTGAGGTGATGGCGGCGGTGCGGGCCAGTGATGGCGGCGCCATTTCGCTCAAGGGCAGGATGATAGACCGGCCCTTGATCCTGCAAGCCGAGCAGTTTCTGCGGCAGGTGGGGGCGCTGCATGAATGAGCTTGGCAGTGCTCGTGTAATCTAGGCGTTTTCCAACCATCAGGGAGACGACACCATGAAAATCCAGGCCGCCGTGTTGCGCGAAATGAGCGATGCGCATCCATTCGCCGTGAGCCAGCCACTGAAGATCGAAGAACTCGATCTGGATCCGCCCGGCCCCGGCGAAGTGCTGGTCAGGATGAAGGCGGCCGGCCTGTGCCATTCGGACCTGTCGGTCATCACGGGTGTGCGTCCGCGTCCGGTGCCGATGGCCTTGGGCCACGAGGCCTCGGCCGAGGTGGTGGAGGTGGGGAGCGGTGTGACCGATTTACGGGCGGGCGATCTGGTGGTGCTGGTGTTCGTGCCCAGCTGCGGCCATTGCCTGCCTTGCATGGAAGGCAGGCCCGCGCTGTGCGAGCCGGGCGCGGCGACCAATACGGTGGGCGAGCTGCTGTCGGGCCAGCGCCGTCTGCGTGACAAGACGCAGCCGGTGCATCACCACCTAGGTGTGTCGGCCTTTGCCGATCACGCCGTGGTATCGCGCCGTTCCTGCGTGAAGATCGAGGCCGATATCGACCCGGTCCAGGCGGCGCTGTTTGGTTGCGCCGTGCTCACTGGCGTGGGGGCGGCGGTCAACACGGCTGAAGTCAAGGCCGGCACCACGGCCGCCGTGCTGGGCCTGGGCGGCGTGGGCCTGTGCGCGATGCTGGGGGCGCTGGCCTCGGGCGCGCGCGAGGTCATTGCGGTGGACCTGCATGACAGCAAGCTGGCGCTGGCGCGCTCGCTGGGGGCGACGGCCACGGTCAATGCCCGCGATCCGGATGCGGTCGAGAAGGTCAGGGCGCTCACCAGGGGCGGGGTGGATTACGCCTTCGAAATGGCCGGATCGGTCCAGGCCATGGAAGCGGCCTACCGCATGACCCGGCGCGGCGGCATGACCGTCACGGCCGGCCTGCCGGCACCCGGCCAGCACTGGGCCTTGCAGCAGGTCAGCCTGGTGGCCGAGGAGCGCACCGTCAAGGGCAGCTACATCGGTTCCTGCGTGCCTGTGCGCGACATCCCGCGCTACATCGGCCTGTTCCAGGCCGGCAAGCTGCCGGTGGACAAGCTCATGGGCGAGCGCCTGGCGCTGGCCGACATCAATCGCGGCTTTGACCGCCTGCACGGCGGCGAGGGCTTGCGCGACCTGATCGTCTTTTAACGCACGGGGCTGAGGTCATCGGCTCCGGGCTTCACCATAAGGAGACACGCATGACCATCCTCCCGCTGCGCACCGCCCTGGCTGCCTGCGCCCTCGTCACGCTGGGCCTGCCGCATCACGCGGCGCTGGCCCAGCAGCCCCAGCAACCCATCATCATCAAGTTCAGTCACGTGGTGGCCAACGACACGCCCAAGGGCAAGGGCGCCGAACGTTTCAAGGAACTGGCCGAGAAGGCCACCCAGGGACGCGTCAAGGTCGAGGTCTATCCCAACAGCACCCTCTACAAGGACAAGGAAGAGCTGGAGGCCTTGCAGCTGGGATCGGTGCAGATGCTGGCGCCGTCGCTGGCCAAGTTCGGGCCGCTGGGGGCGAGGGAGTTCGAGGTCTTCGACCTGCCCTATATCTTTCCCGACAAGGCGGTGCTCAAGCGTGTCACCGAAGGGCCGATCGGACAGGGCTTGTTCCAGAAGCTGGAAGGCAAGGGCATCAAGGGGCTGGCCTATTGGGATAACGGCATGAAGGTGATGACCGCCAACCGGCCCTTGCACAAGGTCGCCGACTTCCGCGCGCTGAAGATGCGCATCCAGTCTTCCAAGGTGCTCGATGAACAGTTCCGCGCCCTCAAGGCCAATCCGCAGGTGCTGGCCTTCTCGGAGGTCTATCAGGCCATGCAGACCGGGGTGGTCGATGGCAGCGAGAACACGCCTTCCAATGTCTACACGCAGAAGATGCACGAGGTGCAGTCCAACCTGACGGTATCGGACCATGGCTATATCGGCTATGCGGTCATCGTCAACAAGAAGTTCTGGGAAGCGCTGCCGGCGGACATCCGCAGCCAGCTCGAGGCGGCCATGAAGCAAGCCACGCTCTACGCCAACACCATCGCCCAGAAGGAAAACGACGACGCCCTGGCCGCCATCAAGGCCAGCGGCAAGACCCGCGTCTATACCCTGAGCGAGCAGGAAAAGGCCGAGTGGCGGCGCGCACTGCTGCCGGTGCACAAGAGCATGGCCTCGCGCGTAGGGGCGGACCTCATCGAGGCCATCTACAAGGAGAGCGAGGCGGCGGGCGTGAAGATGAACTGAGCGCGGCGGCTGCCGGGCGGCTTATTTTTTCTTCTTCTTGTGCGTCACCACATACTGCTCGGCAGCGGTCACGGCGTTCTGCAGCGCTTCCATCTTGGAGTTGCCGGGCTTGAAGTCGCCGAACTCGTGGGTGCTGCGGTCAGGAAAGTCGATATGGACGAACGCCGTCCACTTGCCGTCAGTACGTAATACCGGGGTCAGCTTGATGGTGGCGTCGAGATACTTGCAGGCTATTGCGCCTAAGGTGGTGGACATCTTGCTTCGAAGCGGGGCGGCGGCGGCTCTTGAGGGCTACCGTCGCCAGCAGTCAGTTGGCGAATCAGGCTGGCATGATGCCACAGCCTGCGGCATTTTGCCGGATTGCCTTTGTCTTCTTTACATCGCTTTACGAGTCGATCCTCTTTCAATGAAGGGTGCATGGCCTCAGGGCTCATGCATGGCGCGCAATCCATGCATGAGCTTCTTCGCCAGATGCGAGTCGGTGATTTGGTCAGCGGGCAAGCATCAGATCCAGGTTCTGCACCGCAGCCCCCGAGGCGCCCTTGCCGAGGTTGTCGAACACTGCGCACAGCAGGATATGTCCATGTCCGGCATGGCCGAACGCCCCCAGGCTCATGTGATTGCTGTGGTTGTGGCGGGTCGGGTCGAGCTGCGTGGTGCTCTCGCTTTGCGCTGCATCCAGTACCGTGACATAGTGCGCGCCGTCGTAATGCGCCTGCAGTGTGGCGCGCAGCCGTTCCAGGCTGGCCTGGGCCGGGAGCAGCCGCGACTGCAGTGCGATGGTGACGACGATGCCCTGGCGGAACGCGCCATAGGACGGCACGAACAGCGGACGTTGCGAGAGGCCGGCGTGCAATTGCATTTCCGGCGGATGCTTGTGCTGCAGGCCCAGTCCATAGGTGACGAAGGGCGCGGCATGGGCCGCTTCGGCCCCCTCGTACTGCTCGACCTGGGCGCGGCCCCCGCCTGAATAGCCCGATACCGCGTGAATGTTCAGCGGATAGTCTGCCGGCACCAGGCCCGCCTGCACCAGCGGACGCAACAGGGCAATCGTGCCGGTGGGATAGCAGCCGGGGTTGCTCACGCGCTGGGCCGTGGCGATGGCCTCGGCCTGGCCGGCGGCCATTTCGGGAAAGCCGTAGACCCAATCGGGGCTGGTGCGATGGGCCGAGCTGGCATCGATGACGCGCACACGCGGATTGGTGATCATGGCGACGGCCTCGCGGGCGGCCGCGTCGGGCAGGCAGAGCAGGGCGATGTCGGCGCTGTTGATGGCCTCGGCGCGGCGCTGTGCATCCTTGCGTTCAGCCGAGGGCAGGGTCAGCACGCGCAGGTCCTGGCGACCGCGCAGGCGTTCATGGATCTGCAGACCGGTGGTGCCTTGGTCGCCATCGATGAAGATCAGGGGGAGTGTGCTCATGGGATTGTCCAGAAGATGCGCCGGGGAAGTTCGGCCAGGCGCGTTACCGATACCGCGTATGCAGTGTATTGAGTGCATGCGGGGTATCTTGCGACAAACCGTATAATTGCAAAAGTTGAATATCCCAAAGCCATGGTTCAGTTTTTCTGAACGATCCCATTGCCCCGGAGCCCCCATGCGTGAACTCAGCCTGGACCGCCTGCGCACCCTGGTCGCCATTGCCGACCTGGGTTCCTTTGCCGCTGCCGCGCGCGAACTGCACCTGGCTCCGCCTACGGTGAGCCTGCACATCAGTGAACTGGAAGAGCGCATCGGCGCGCCGCTGCTGTTGCGCCAGCGCGCCCAGGTGCGGCCTTCGGGCATCGGCGAGACCCTCATCGCCCGCGCCCGGCAATTGCTGGCGGCGGCCGACCAGGCGCTGGAAGAAGTGGGGCGGCAAGTGCAGGGATTGGCGGGAAGGGTGCGGCTGGGGGCTTCCACCGGGGCCATCGCCTATCTGTTGCCGCAGGCGCTGGAGCAACTGGGCCGCAGCCATCCGGGCATTGACGTCCAGGTGATGGTGCTGACCTCGCAGGAAACCCTGGCGCGGCTGGCTGCCGGCGCACTCGATATCGGCCTGGTGGCCTTGCCCCAGGCGCCGGTGGCGGGCTTGACGGTGCAGCCCTGGCGCCGTGATCCGGTGATGGCTTTCCTGCCGGCATCCTGGCGTGCGCCGCGTGTGGTCACGCCGGCCTGGCTGGCGGCGCAGCCGCTGATCCTCAATGCACCCGAGACCCGGCTCTCGCGCCTGACCACGGAATGGTTTGCCCGCGGGGGCGAGCATCCGGCGGCGCGCATCCAGCTCAATTTCAATGATGCGATCAAGAGTCTGGTGGGGGCGGGCTATGGCGCGACCCTGCTGCCACATGAAGCCAGCGCCCAGGCGGCGGCGGTGGCGCTGGATCCGCGCATTGTCATGCGACCCCTGCGTCCGGCGCTATGGCGGCCGCTGGGCATCGCCCACCGGACCGGCCAGCCCGAGCCGGCTACCCGGCACGTGCTGGAGGCATTATGGGCCTTGAAGCAACTGCGTCAGTCTAAGGCGGCGGGCTGATGCGGGCCAGCTCAGTGCATCTCGGGCTGCTTGAGCCGTTGCTGCACGCAGCGCGTGACCAGGTCCATGTAATCGGCGGCACGGGCGGGTTTGGCGGCGTACCAGATGCGGTTGTCCTGTTCGGCAGCGAAGTCGCTGGAGATCGGCGAGGCCGTGAACAAGACCAGCGGAATCTGCGTCAGCTGCGGATAGACGCACAGGGTGCGCAGCAATTCATAACCTTCGGTGCCGGGGAAATTGCGCGGATCCAGCAGGATCAGGGTCGGCTGGTCGCGCAGTTGGCATAGCGCCTGGGTCAGCAGCGAAGCGTTGGCCAGTTCGGCGTCATCGAACCACTCGATACGGCAGGGCAGGCGGCTGCGCCAGAGCGCGAAGCGGGCCGTTTCGATGGCGTCCAGATCGGCGTCGATGATGAGGATGCGGGGAAGTTGTTGTGACTGCACCATGGCGGCCTCCTTGCGTTGATGAGCTCATCTTCGCAGAGCAGGTGCTGGCTGGATATCAGGCACTTCCTGAGGGAGGTTTTTTTTGGGGGGGCAGCCAGGGTGGCCTGGCTGGCGCGCCTGGTTCAGTTGGCCTCACTGGTGCTGCTGGCCTCGAACTGCTTGGCATATTCGGCCCGGCGGGCCTGGTCGGATTCGATCAGCAAGCGGTAGCGGGTTTCCGAGACCCGTTGTTGCAGCACCGCGGCATAGCGCTCGCGTTGCAGCCATTCGATGATGAAGGAGGCGGTCGCCACGATGATGGTGTAGACCAGGATCAGGAAGAGATCCTTGTCGTTGAGGCCATCCATGGTGTAGAAGGGCTTGCGGAAGAAGAACATGGCCGTCGGGATGCTCACCGCCAGGAGCCCCAGCGCATAGAAGCAGCCGAACAGATAGCTCATCACGATGCAGTTGACCGCGAAGAACAGCATCGACAGCGATTCCTCCACGAACGGCGCCAGCGCATAACGCAGGCCAAAGGCGGCGACGAACCCGAAGGCACTCACATACAGGGGGCGGAAGCCCTGCGGACGCCAGCTTCTGGCATTCTTCAGTCGGATCAGGCTCATGATGGCTTTGGAATGGTGACGCGTGGTGTGCATATTCATCTACATTGCCAGGCTGCGCAATGTGCTCATGTTAAGAATCCAGTCTGTCAAAAGGCTTACCGCGCTTGTTTTATGCGCTGGGTGTTGTTTCCTGGCATGTCAGCCGCGCCTGTCCTTCAGGGGCGACGCATGCGCCAGGTGCTTGCGTGAGAATTCGTGACCATGCATCTCGATGCTGCGCCGGATGAACATCACGGTTTCATTGGTCACGATCTCGCGCTCGTTGTCCACGGTAATGATGTGATAGCAGTCTCCCAGCCAGACCACCTTGCGCACTTCGGCATTGATGTACTGCAGGATCTGTTCGGCATTGCGCGGGGACGCGGTCTCGTCGTCGATGGAATGGATGATCAGGGTATCGGTGCGCACCAGCGGCAGGGATTGCTTGACGTAGTCGATCATGCGAAGCGCTGCGCGCAGGTGGCGGGCCGGGATGGAGGCTGCGCCGACGGCGGCCACGCCATCCTTTTCCAGGGCGCTGGCCACGCGGCGGCGCATTTCGAAGTTCTTGATGCCGTAGGGTTCGCTTTCCTTGTAGGACCAGTTGCGGATGCCCAGGTCGTAGACCACGGTCAGCAGCTTCCAGTACCAGGGCACCGACCAGCCGTCGTATTGCAGCACCGGCGAGAGCAGCACCACCGACAGCAATTCCTTGCTGCGGGCGGCCACGGCCAGGGCCAGCGTGGCGCCCATGGACAGCCCGCACAGGGAGACGGTGCGGAATTCTTCCTTCAGGCGTGCGACCCGGCTTTCCACCACGGCGCACCATTCTTCCCAATTCGGGGAGACGCGCGGGTTGGTCAGCGCCGCCGAGTAATTGTCGATATTGAGGGGGATGACGGTACAGCCGGCCTTCTTGAGCTGCTTGGGAATCGAGCCCATCTCCAGTTGCGAGCCGCACAGCCCGTGCAAGAGGATGACGGCATGATCCTTGTGCGGGCCGCCTTGACGGTCTTCTGCGGGGGGCGGTGTGACTGGCCCCGGATGGTCAGTGGATGACAGAGAGTCCATAAATTCAATAAAGCGTGCAGGCTACAAGCCCGTGCCTGGCGAGTCGTTCGCCCCCCGTTTCGTGACAGGCCGTCGCATTGCTGGCATGCGTTCTGTTTCCTGTGACGAATCCGCTACTGTCCCGGGCGGATGATTTTTTTGCGAAAGTCTAACTGTCCGACCGGTCGCTTGTCAGCCTTGAATGACAACTTTTTTTGCTTTCATGCAATGTTACTGGTGTTCGTTCCAGAGCGTGGGAATATGACGCTGCAATAGTCTTGTAACGTTGTAATCCTGCATCTGGTGGACAGCGGGGGATTTCCTGCGAGAAAGAGCACCGGAAAGTGCCGGAAATAGAAAAAGCCCTTCGGGCCGAAGCGCGAAGGGCTTGAGGGGAGAGAGCAGGATCAGCCGCGGCTTTCCAGGTGGCCGTTGACCACACGGACCTGGTCGCCCACGCGCCAGTTGGCGCCGCTTTGCGGGAAGCTGCGCGACTTGCCGTTGTCCATGCGCACATCCACGACATAGCTGGTGGTGGTGCGTACGTTCTTCTCGACCATGTTGCCGGCATAGCCGCCGCCGACGGCGCCGGCGATGGTGGCCAGGGTACGGCCATTACCGCCGCCGATCTGGTTGCCCAGCAGGCCGCCGACCACTGCACCACCGGCGATACCTACGCCGCTGGTCTGGGGAGTGTGTTGCACGGCGCGCACGGCGACCACTTCACCGCAGCTGCTGCAGACGGCGGCTGCACGCGGGGCCTCTGCCGACTGCGACGGATAGGCCGCCTGTTGCGGCGCCAGGCGGGTAGCAGGCGCCTGTTGCGGATTCATCGCGCCGGCATTCTGTTCCACCGCCGCCAGTTGCTGCGGGGAATTGGCGCTCTTGGAGCTGGGCAGCAGTCCCGTCATGGCGGCTACGCCGATGAGACTGACCAGGATCACGGCCACTGCCGCCCCGGCGACCAGGGGATGCAGACGGCTCGATTCAGATTTGACGATTGCGTTGTTGGTTTCCATGATGACCTCTCTAGTTGTTATCTTGTTGATGATGAGTGGATGACTGGATTATGGAGTGGTCATCGGGGAAAAAAAATCCCGATCTTGTGTCAGTTGTAAAAACTTGTAATGTTCCAACATTGCCGTTGGCGGCGGGTTTGCGGCGTGATCATGCCTGCGGCTGGCAGCGTGGCCGGACGCAGGGCAGCAATGAGGGGGGAAGGGGGGAGTCCGCATCCGGAAAGGATGCGGACAGGTGCGTCAGGTAGGACCGGAAGATCAGTCTTCGCGGCGCAGGTGCGGGAACAGGATCACGTCACGGATATTGGGCGAGTCGGTGATGAGCATCATCAGGCGGTCGATGCCGATGCCACAGCCACCGGCCGGCGGCATGCCGTATTCCAGGGCGCGGATGTAGTCGGCGTCGTAGTACATGGCTTCTTCGTCGCCGGCGTCCTTGGCGGCCACCTGGGCGTGGAAGCGGGCGGCCTGGTCTTCGGCGTCATTCAGCTCGGAGAAGCCGTTGGCGATCTCGCGGCCCGTGATGAAGAGTTCAAAGCGCTCGGTGATGCCGGCCACCGTGTCGGAAGCGCGCGCCAGCGGCGAGACTTCGACCGGGTAGTCGATGATGTAGGTCGGATTCCACAGTTGCGACTCGGCGGTCTCTTCGAACAGCGCCAGCTGCAGCGCGCCGATGCCGGCGCCAGCCAGCGGAGCCTGGTCGGTCTTGACGCCGAACTTCTTCAGTTCAGTGCGCAGGAAGTCGATGTCGGCCAGTTGCGCCTCGGTGTAGTTCGGGGCGTACTTGAGGATCGCGCCGGTGATGGTTAGGCGGTCAAAGGGCTTGGACAGGTCCAGCTCGCGACCCTGGTAGCTCAGCACGGCGGTGCCGTGGGCATCGATGGCGGCCTGGCGGATCACCTGTTCGGTGAAGCCCATCAGCCACTGGTAATCCACGTAGGCGGCGTAGAACTCCATCATCGTGAATTCCGGGTTGTGACGCGGCGAGACGCCTTCGTTACGGAAGTTGCGGTTGATCTCGAAGACGCGCTCGAAGCCGCCCACCACCAGGCGCTTCAGATACAGCTCGGGAGCGATACGCATGAACATCTGCATGTCCAGCGCATTGTGGTGGGTGATGAAGGGCTTGGCCGCCGCGCCGCCCGGGATCGGGTGCAGCATCGGGGTTTCCACTTCCATGAAGCCGTGGGTTTCCATGAAGCGGCGGATCGACGACATCGCCGCGGTACGCGCCTTGAAGGTGCGGCGGGTCTCTTCGCTCATGATCAGGTCGACGTAGCGCTGGCGATACTTCATTTCCTGGTCGGCCAGGCCGTGGAACTTGTCCGGCAGCGGGCGCAGCGACTTGGTGATGAGCTTGAGCTTGGTGACCTTGACCGACAGTTCGCCGGTCTTGGTCTTGAACAGCGTGCCTTCGGCACCCAGGATATCGCCCAGGTCATAGTGCTTGAAGGCGGCCATGGCTTCTTCGCCGGTGACGTCGCGGGTGACGTAGAGCTGGATGCGGCCGTCGGCGCGCACGCCCGAGGCGTCCTGCAGGGTGGCGAAAGCGGCCTTGCCCATGACCCGCTTCAACATCATGCGGCCGGCGACGGTGACGGTGACCGGTTCGGCTTCCAGGGCTTCGTTCTCGAAACCGTCGTACTTGGCATGCAGGTCGGCCGCATTGTTGGCCGGACGGAAATCGTTGGGGAAGGCGACGCCCTGTTCGCGGATGGCCGCCAGCTTGGCGCGGCGCTCGGCGATGATGCTGTTCTCGTCGGCTGCCGGCTGGGCGGCGGGGGTGTTTTGCGTGGTCATGGTTGGAATTCTTGAAGGTTGAACGGTCGGTCCGGGAAAGTCCGGTCGCGCAACAGTGCTACGCGACCGGGCTGCATCAGACGCCCTGTTTCAGCGAAGCCGCAATGAAGTCGTCGATGTCGCCATCGAGCACGGCCTTGGTGTTGCCGGTTTCGAAGTTGGTGCGCAAGTCCTTGATGCGGGACTGGTCCAGCACGTAGGAGCGGATCTGGTGGCCCCAGCCGACGTCGGTCTTGGAGTCTTCCAGCTTCTGCTGCTCGCTCATGCGCTTGCGCAGTTCCAGTTCGAACAGCTTGGCGCGCAGCATGTCCCAGGCTTCGGCCCGGTTGCGGTGCTGGCTGCGGTCGTTCTGGCATTGCACGACGATGCCCGAGGGCGCGTGCGTGAGGCGCACGGCGGAGTCGGTCTTGTTGATGTGCTGGCCACCGGCGCCGGAAGCGCGGTAGGTATCGACGCGCACATCGGCCGGGTTGATCTCGATCTCGAAGGATTCATCCACTTCGGGGTAGACGAACAGGCTGGAGAAGGAAGTGTGGCGGCCATTGGACGAGTCGAAGGGCGACTTGCGCACCAGGCGGTGCACACCGGTTTCAGTGCGCAGGAAGCCATAGGCGTATTCACCCTCGACCTTGATGGTGGCGGTCTTGATGCCGGCCACTTCACCATCGGACTGTTCCAGGATCTCGGTCTTGAAGCCCTTGCGCTCGCAATAGCGCAGGTATTGGCGCAGCAGCATGGACGCCCAGTCCTGGGCTTCGGTGCCGCCGGCGCCGGCCTGGATGTCGATGAAGCAGTTGTTGGCGTCCATGGGGCCGCTGAACATGCGGCGGAATTCCATGTCTTCCACCAGCTTCTTCAGGTTCTCGGCATCGGCCTCGATGGCGACGATGGTGTCTTCGTCCTTTTCCTCGCGGGCCATCTCGAAGAGGTCGCGCGCATCCGTCAATTCGCTGTCGATCTTGATGAGGGTGTGGACGATCGCTTCCAGCGATTTCTTTTCCTTGCCGAGGTCCTGGGCCCGCTTCTGGTCGTTCCAGACGTTGGGATCTTCCAGTTCGGCGTTGACTTGCTCGAGTTTCTCCGACTTCACATCGAAGTCAAAGATACCTCCGTAGCTCGGTGGCGCGGGTGGCCAGGTCGTCGAGCAAGGATTGGAGGGAATTGAGGCGTTCTGCTTCCATGATGGTTTCTTTTGCGATCAAACCTTGGATTATACAAGAGGAGCAGGGCAGTTTCATCCCCGTCACGCGCCTGTCATTTTCCATCGCTACCATCGGCGCGCTTGTATGACTGACAAATTCCTGACGGCAGCGCCGCCGCTGCCCGAACCCTGCTAGCCAATACCGGAGAATCCCCGATGAGACAGCCTGCCCCCACCGCCATCCAATCCGCCGCCGACCAGCCGCAAGCCGGCCGCCGCAGCCTGCTCAAGGCCCTGGGCGCGGCCCCGCTGCTGCCGCTGACCGGCGGCCTGTCGGCCTCGGCTCTGCTGGCCGCCTGCGCCACCCCGGGCGCGGGCAAGCCCTTCGCCTCGGCGCGCTTCACCGGCATGCCGGCCCCGACCCTGGCCAACCCGGCAGCCATGGCTTCCACCACCGTCGGCTCGGCCCTGGAAGTGACCTTTGCCGACGGCAGCAAGCAAAGCTACCAGCTGGCCTATCAGCCCTTCTTCATGACCGGCGACATGGTGCCGGATGGCAAGGGCGGCACCATCCTCGCAGGCGGCTACCTGGACATCAACAACCAGCCCATCATCGACCGCTCGGTGCCCGGCAAGGAGCGCCAGTTCTTCTCGGACTGCCCCGATGGCTCCTCGCTCTTGACCGTGGCCGGCGCCAAGGTGCCGGGCGTGAAGGGCAATGCGGTGTTTGCCGTGGTGCAATTCGAATACACCACGCGCGACCAGAAGCAGGCCGCCATGTATGGCCAGTTGCCCTCGCCGATTGCCGTGCTGACGCTGGACCAGGACCCGTCCTCGGGCAAGCTGTCGCTGGTGCAGTATCACAATGTCGATACCTCGCAGGTCAACGGCCTGTGGATCACCTGCGGCGCCAGCCTGTCGCCCTGGAATACCCACCTGTCGTCCGAAGAATATGAACCGGACGCCTCGGCCATCGCCTCCAACCCGCAATTCAAGGCCTTCAGCAAGAACCTGTATGGCGACGAGAGCCGCGCCAACCCCTACCACTACGGCCACCTGCCGGAAGTGACGGTCAACCCGGACGGCACCGGCTCCATCAAGAAGCACTACTGCCTGGGCCGCATTTCGCACGAACTGGTGCAGGTCATGCCCGACCAGCGCACGGTGCTCATGGGCGACGACGCCACCAACGGCGGCCTGTTCATGTTCATCGCCGACCGC
The DNA here is from genome assembly GCF_001929405.1 of Herbaspirillum camelliae. Taxonomy (NCBI): domain Bacteria; kingdom Pseudomonadati; phylum Pseudomonadota; class Betaproteobacteria; order Burkholderiales; family Oxalobacteraceae; genus Herbaspirillum; species Herbaspirillum camelliae. The sequence goes on along the minus strand of NZ_KV880769.1, from coordinate 4,826,164 downwards.
GCCGCCGACCTGTCTTCGGGCACGCTCTATGTGGCGCGCTGGGAGCAGGTCTCGGGCGTCGGCCCGGGCGCGGGCAAGCTGTCCTGGGTGCGCCTGGGCAGCGCCACCAGCGCCGAGATCAAGGCCATGGCGGACCGCTACAAGGCCTCCGACATCATGGACATCCGCACCACCGATCCGGCTGACGGTTCCTTCTCCAAGATCCCGTTCAATGGCAAGTTCAACTGGGTGCGCGTCAAGCCGGGCATGCAGAAGGCCGCCGCTTTCCTCGAAACCCACCGCTATGCGGCGCTGGCCGGTGGCAGCCTGGGCTTCACCAAGATGGAAGGCACCACCGTCAACGCCCGCGACAAGATCGCCTACTCGGCCATGTCCTATGTGCAGACCTCCATGCTCAACGGCTCCGGCCACATCAAGGTCGAAGGCCCCAAGGCTGGCGCGGTGTACGCCCTGAACCTGCGCGGCGGCCAGCGCGATGCCGGTGGCAACGCCATCGACAGCGAATGGGTGGCCATCGACATGGCCCCGCCGGCCGCCCTGGTGGGCGTGGACCTGAAGACCCCGGACGCCCTGGGCAACCTGGCCGACCAGGAGCACATCGCCAATCCGGACAACATCAAGTTTTCCGAAAAGCTGCGCACCTTGTTCATCGGCGAAGACAGCGGCATGCACGTCAACAACTTCCTGTGGGCCTACAACGTCGATACCAAGGCGCTCACCCGCGTGCTGTCCTGCCCGGCGGGTGCCGAATCGACCGGCCTGCATGCGGTCGACGAGATCAATGGCTGGACCTATGTGATGAGCAATTTCCAGCATGCCGGCGACTGGGAGAAGGGCTTGCACGACAAGGTCAAGGACACCCTCGATCCGCTGGTGCGCGCCAACTACAAGGACCGTTTCGGCGCCACCGTCGGCTACCTGACCGGCCTGCCGTACACGGCCAAGGCCTGAGCCCGGCCCACCGCCGCCCGAGGGCAGGCGGGCGGCGCAGCGGCAGACAGGGAGGGAACGCATTCTGATAGGATCAGTCCTATCAGCTCGTTTCGTCCCGTCTGCCGATGAGAACAAGAAAGCTGCTTGCCCTCCTGATCCCCTGCACCGCCTTGCTGGCCGGCTGCGCCAGTTCCCCCGCGCCGCATGGCCAGGTCAAAGGGGCCGAGGCCAGTTCGCGCGAGATGGGGCAGTCCGACAGCAACCGCGTGGCTACGCTGGCCATGCGCGCCAATCTGGATAGCCTCTACCTGTTGCTGTCCAAGCTGTATCGGCGCAATCCAGCGGAATGGAAAAAGACCGCCGCCACCCGCGAAGAAGCCGAGAAGAAGGTACGCCAGGCCATCGAAGAGCGCCAGGCCTGGCCGGAACTGCAAGGCAAGCGCGATATCCAGGCCATGACGCTGGCCTTGTCGCCGGAGTTCAAGGGGGACAGGGTGGCCGCCTTCATCGACGCCACCGCCGACATGATCATCGTCGCCCACGGCAACAAGATCGAATTCTTCCTGGTCGACGGCCTGGACGCCCAGCATCTCTACAACGCCGCGCGCAATGTCGAAATCGCCGCCTGGATCCTGGCCAGCCGGCGCACGGCGGCCGGTGCGCCCTTGCTGTTGTCCGACGAGATCGGCGAGCAGGCGCGCAACCTGAGTTTCGAGCGGGAGTTCGGCAAGATCGTCGGACGGCTCGACCTGATGGCCGAATTCATGACCGAGCGTTACCGTCGGGCCGGCATCAGCTATGTGCAGAACCTTCTGGGTGGGTCGTTCCTGCAGTTTCTGCCGGTGCGCTGATCGCCGGGTTGTGGGACGCCGCCCGCGCCGGGGCGATCACGTAGCAGCCTCGGCCATTGGCCTTGGCCGCATACATGGCCTGGTCCGCGGCTTGCAGCAGGCTGTCGGCGTCGCAGCTGCCGTCGCACACGGCAATGCCGACCGAGACGCCCAGCCGGTATTGGCGCTGATCCAGGTAAATCGGTTCGGAAACGGTCTTGATGCATTTCTCCGCCAGCGCTTGTGCGCCTTGCTCGAAGGGCAGCCGCAGGTCGGTCACCAGCAGCACGAATTCGTCGCCGCCGACCCGCGCCAGGGTGTCGCCGTGCCGCGCCACCTGGCGCAGGCGGCGGGTGATTTCCTGCAAGACCTGGTCGCCTGCCTTGTGGCCCAGCGTGTCATTGATGGGCTTGAATCCATCCAGGTCCAGAAACAGCAGGCCCACGCCATTGCGTTCGCGACAGGCATGGGTCAGCGCGGCCTGCATGCGCTCAGCCAGCATCATGCGGTTGGGCAGGCCGGTCAGCACGTCGTGATGAGCCTGGTGCTGCAGCTCGGCCTGGTGCAGCTTGAGGCGCGCCAGCAAGCCGTTGAAGGCCATGGTCAACTGGCCCACCTCGTCGCGCCGGTCGACCGGCAGCGGTGACAGCGGCAGTTCGCCGCGTGTCATGCGGTCGGCCAGCGCTGCGGCGCGCCGCAGCGGGCGGAAGAACCAGAGATAGGCCAGCACCACCATCGCTGCCTGGATCAGGCCGCCGCGGGCGATCAGCGCGCGCGTACGCTCCACCGTCGGCAGCGCTGCCGCCAAGGGCAGCGTGGCCGCTACCAGCCAGCTGGTGCCGGGCACCGAGGCAAAGGCCTTGATCTCGTTGACGCCATTGGCCGCCAGGCCCACGCCATTGCCCCGGAAGCCCTGCAAGGCCTGGTCCATGAGCAGGTCCTGGCCTGCCGCGGGCAAGCGCGTATAGACCAGGGCTTCGTCACTGGAGGCCACGATCATCCGTTGTTCCGGGGAAATCAGCAGGAAGCTGCCGGTCGGTCCCAGTTGCGCGCGCTGCAAATGGTCCAGGAACCCGGCCGCCGTCAGTTCGGTGCTGCCGCCGAGGATGCCGACCACGCGCCCGTCGGCCTCGCGCACGGGCGTGAGCACCGCCATGATGGGTCGGCCCGTGGCCGGACTCAGCAGCGGCGGGCAGATCACGGTGGCGCCCTGCAGGACGCGCTTGAAATCGGGATAGTCCGCCAGCGACAGGGCGCGCCGGCCATTGAGCGTCGGGTAATCGACCAGGATCTGGCCATTGACGTTGGCCACGAACATTCCCTGGGCGAACAGCGGCTGCAGTTCCTGATGTTCACGCAGCCATGCCTGCATGGCACTGCCATCCTCCAGCCTGGCCGCAGGCAGGTGCAGCGCCAGGCGCTCCAGATAGCGGACGCGTTCCTGCACGCGATAGCCGATGTCCTGGGCCAGATAGCTGGCAATGATGCTTTGCTGGTCAGCCGCGACCTGGGCCTGTTCCTTTTCCAGGAAGCCGATCAGGAAGTGATAGCGCAGCACCGCGCTGATCCCGATCAGCATCAGGCCGAACAGGACGAGGCGAGTCACCAGGCTGCAATCGAAGCGCTTGATCTTCATCGAGTGTGGTCTTGTTGTTGTTGTCGTGGTCTGGAGCGCTGCTATTTGCGTTACCACTCGCGCTGCCCCGGCCCCACCCAATGCTGCACGCCGGTTTGTCGCTCCAAACCGGCATTTTGCCATTGCAGACGCTGTTTGTTGAACTTTTTGACAAGCTTCTTGCGCTGCAATCCCGCGTCAGCAAAGCGTCAGCTTTCTGTCAGGCCGGTTCGGCGTGTTCCACCATCAATTGCACCGTGGTGCGGCCGTTGTACTCGTTGGCGTCGAGCCGGAAGGCGACCTTGGCGAGCTCGGGCAGGGAGTCGGTGTGGCCGAACCAGATGGCGTCGTAGCGGCGGCCATCCTTTTCCAGCTGCAGCTTGAGGTGCTTTTCCTTGAGGATGCGCTGGTTGAGCACGCGGAAGTGATCGCAGAAGACTGGCGGCGCGAAGCCCTGGCCCCAGACTTGCTGGTCCATCAGGGTGATGAACTCCACCGAATAATAGGCGTCCTCCAGCACGCCATCGGTCTCGATGACACGCTCCAGCTGGTTCTGCGTGAGCCAGTCGCGACCCACCGCCTCGAAGGCTTGGGAGAAGGCGTCGAAGGCCTCGGCATGGATGGTCAGGCCGGCCGCCATGGCGTGGCCGCCGAACTTGGTCATCACCGAGGGGGCGTGCTTTGAGACCAGGTCGAGCGCATCGCGCAGGTGGAAGCCCGGGATCGATCGCCCCGAGCCCTTGATGAAACCCTCGTCGCCGGGCGCGAAGGTGATGGTGGGGCGGTAGAACTTGTCCTTCAGGCGCGAGGCCACGATGCCGATCACGCCCTGGTGCCAGGACGGATCGAAGACGGCAATGGTGCGGCGGTCAGCCGGGTTGTAGTCGTCCAGTAGCAGCAGGGCGGTGTCCTGCATGCCGGCTTCGATGTCGCGCCGTTCGCGGTTGATGGCGTCGAGCTGCTGGGCGATGGCCCAGGCGCGGCCCTCGTCATCGGTGGTCAGGCATTCGATGCCCAGGGACATGTCGGCCAGGCGACCGGCAGCGTTCAGGCGCGGGCCGACCGCAAAGCCGAGGTCGAACGGGGTAGCGCGGCGCGCTTCCCGGCCAGCGGCGCGAAAGAGCGCGGCAATGCCGGCATGCATCTTGCCGCTGCGCATGCGCTTCAAGCCTTGCGCCACCAGGATGCGGTTGTTGGCGTCCAGCTTGACCACGTCGGCCACGGTGCCCAGCGCCACCAGGTCCAGCAGGCTGTCCAGCCGGGGCTGGGTCTGGGCGTCGAACAGGCCGCGCTTGCGCATCTCGGCGCGCAGCGCCAGCAGCACATAGAACATCACCCCCACACCGGCCAGGTTCTTGCTGGGAAAGCCGCACTGCGGCTGGTTGGGATTGACGATCACGCGCGCTTCCGGCAGGGCGTCGCCGGGCAGGTGGTGGTCCGTCACGACCACGTCGATGCCGCGCCGCTTGGCCTCGGCCACGCCGTCGATGCTGGCGATGCCATTGTCGACGGTGACGATGATGTCGGGATTCTTTTCGCGCACGGTCAGTTCGACGATCTCGGGCGTCAAGCCATAGCCGTATTCGAAGCGGTTCGGCACGATGTAATCGACCTGTGCGCCCAGCAGGCGCAGGCCGCGCAGGCCGACCGCGCAGGCGGTGGCGCCGTCGCAGTCGTAGTCGGCCACGATCACCAGCTTCTTGCGCGCCGCAATGGCGTCAGCCAGGTAGCTGGCGGCGGCATCGATATGCAGCAGGCCGGACGGGGCGATCAGGGCGTTGAGTTCGCTGGCCAGCTCGCGTGCGGTGGACAGGCCGCGGGCGGCATACACCCGCGCCAGCACCGGGTGGACGCCTTCGTTGATCAGTTGCTCGGCCTGGACGATGTCATAGGGGCGGGTGGTGACGCGGATCATGCCGACAACCTCGCCAGCGAGGGCTTGTGCCAGAAGCGCCGCAGCGAGCCGCGCGTGACGTTGACCTCGATGCTGCGGTCGGCGCCGGTCAGCACCAGTTGCAGCGCCTCCAGTGCGCCAGTGCGCAAGGACAGCAGCAGCGGCGCCAGCCAGTCGCGGTCCAGGTGCTCCAGGTGCTGCAGCCACAGGCCCCATTCCTCGGCCAGGGCGGCTTCGGCCAAGGCGTCCAGCACCAGCAGCCGGTGGCCGCTGGATTGGCCGAGCTGGGTGGCATCGCTGGCCGGGTGTTCATCACCGAAGGCGCGCATCCAGCCGCGCAGGCCAAAGCTGGCGGCGTAGCGCTCCTGGGCCAGCACGCCGGCATCGGCGCCGCCCCAGATCCAGATCGAGTTGATGGCCTTCTGGCCGCGCATTTCGCGCTGCTCGTTGAGCGCTTCGGCGAACCATTGCATCTGCACTTCGTTCTGCAGCTTGCGCCAGGCCAGTTCGCCCGGGCCTTCCGGCATCCAGATATCGACATTGCGACCGCTGGCCGCCGATGGCGTGGACGTGCGCAGGCCGGCCCAGGCGTCGGCGCGGATGAACCAGGTGCGGGCGTCGCCATAGACCAGCGCGTGGCCGATCTCGGTAAACAGGGGCAGGGCGGCGTCGAACAGGCGGCGCGACTCTTCCTCTTCCAGCTGCAGCTGGCCGATATCGGTCAGCACCAGGTGGTCCCGGGCCACATGGATGTGGGCCGGGTGCAGCACGAACCAGTGACCGCCATCGGGCGCATGGCCCAGGCGCTGCATCAGGGCAGTCGCCGCGGCCGGGCTGCAATCCTGGGCGGGGGCGGGCAGGCCGAAGCGCTGCGCCAGCCAGTGCTCATGCGGCAGGGCGCGGGAAAACGGATCGTGCGACTGGCGCGGCGCGGCGCGGCCACGGCCCAGCAGCATGGCCAGGGCCGGGGCCTGGCATTGGCGCAGCAGGTCGCGCGCCAGCTCGGCCGGCGGCAGGGCGAAGGGAATGAGGAGATCGAGTTGATTCATGGGGCGCTATTTTAGCGGCTGCCGGGCCGCTTGGCCTTGATGGCCTGCGCAAGTGTTCACTTCAGCATCGGGTCAGGACTTGTTCCAGCTCTGGCGGGCGCGCTGCCGCACCAGCATGCGCACGCTCTCCGGCATGGGCGTGCGGGCGCCGTTGGTCTCGGCGGAGAACCACAGGCTGTCCTCGAAATGCGGCAGCATGCGCGGGGTGATGAAGCGGCTGCGGATGCCGTTGACGTAGCGGTCGCCCTGGGGTGTCTGCTGGGTGATGTAGAAGCGCTGCGGCACCACCAGGTGCAGGTATTGCCGGGCGCGAGTCATGGCCACATAGAGCAGGCGGCGTCTTCAGCGATCTCGGCCTCGCTGCCCGTGGCCAGGTCCGAGGGGATGCAGCCATCGACGACGTTGAGGATATGTACCGAGCGCCATTCCTGGCCCTTGGCCGAATGGATGGTGGACAGGGTCAGGTAGTCTTCGTCGCGCAAAGGCGGGCCGGAAAAGTCGCTGCTGGCCTCGGGCGGGTCCAGGGTCAGTTCGGTCAGGAATTTCTCGCGCGAGGCATAGCCATTGGCCAGCACCGCCAGTTGCTCGATGTCGGCGGCGCGGGCCTGGGCGTCGTCGTAGCGCTCCTGCAGCTGGGGCAGGTACCAGTCGCGCGCGGCCAGGATGTCCGTGGGCCAGCTGGCGCTGGCGCGGCGCATGAGCGCGTAGGTATCGGCGAAGGCTTGCCATTGCAGGGCGATATTGGCGGGCGCGCCGAAGTTGAGCAGGGCGTCGGCGGGATCGGCGGCAGTGGCCATCAGGTCCAGCACCTTGCGCGCCGTGGCCGGGCCGACCCCGGGGATGAGCTGCAGCGCGCGCAGGCCGGCCATGCGGCCGCTGGGATTGTGGGCCAGCCGCAGCAGGGCCAGCAGGTCCTTGATGTGGCCGCTTTCCAGGAACTTGAGACCGCCGAATTTCACGAAGGGGATATTGCGGCGCGCCAGTTCCAGTTCCAGCGCGGCGCTGTGGGTGGCGGTGCGGAACAGGACGGCCTGGGATTTGAGCGTGAGGCCTTCTTCCCGGTGCGCCAGAATGCGGTTGGCGACCCAGCGCGCCTGTTCGGCTTCATCCGGGATCACCACCAGCTGCGGCTTTTGCGACGAGGGCTTGTCGCTCCAGAGGTGTTTGACGTGGCGCTCCGGCGCATCGGCGATCACCGCATTGGAAGCGTGCAGGATAGGCTGGGTGGAGCGGTAGTTCTGTTCCAGCGTCAGCAGGCGCACCGGTTGGGTGAACAGCCCGGGAAAGTCGAGGATGTTGCGCACCGTCGCGCCCCGGAACGAATAGATCGCCTGGGCGTCATCGCCCACGGCGGTCACGCCGGCGCCGTCGGGCTTCATCCGCTGCAGGATCTCGGCCTGCAGGCGGTTGGTGTCCTGGTATTCATCGACCAGCACATGGTCGAAGCGCTGTCCCACCGATTGCGCAATCTGCGCATCACCGAGCATGTCGGCCCAGAACAGCAGCAGGTCGTCGTAGTCCAGCACATGCTGTTCTTCCTTGGCGTCTACATAGCGGCCAAAGAGTTCGCCCAGCGGCCTTTCCCACTCGCAGCACCAGGGAAAGTGCTGTTGCAGCACCTCGCCCAGGTCTTGCCGGGTGTTGACCGCGCGGGAATAGATGGCCAGGCAGGTGGCCTTGAGCGGAAAGCGCTTCTCGGTGGCCGACAAGCCCATTTCATGACGCAGCAGGCCCATGAGGTCTTCCGAATCGCCCCGGTCCTGGATGGTGAAGTCTTCTTCCAGCCCGATCACCTTGGCGTATTCGCGCAGCAGGCGCGCGCCGATGGCGTGGAAGGTCCCGGACCAGTGCAGTTGCGGCGGCGTGTCGCTGGCCGCCAGCCCCAGCACCTGGGCGATCACCTGGCCGACGCGCCGGCCCATGTCGGCGGCGGCGCGGCGCGAAAAGCTCAGCAGCAGGATGCGCTGGGGATCGGCGCCCTCCAGCACCAGCCGCGCCACCCGGTGCGCCAGGGTATTGGTCTTGCCCGAGCCGGCCCCGGCCACGATCAGCAAGGGTGGCTGCTGCGATGGCGGCAGCTTGCCGCCATGCTCGACGGCCTCGCGCTGCTGCGCGTTCAGGCGGGCGAAGGGATCGCTCTCCCGGTCAGGCAGGCTGGTGGTGTCGGGGGCGTCCTGGATGAGTTCGGGCGGCATGGGCGTGCAAGAGAATTCAGGTGAGCGGTGGGGCGGTAGAGCGGTACTGTATATATAACCAGTCCAGGGCGCAACATGCAGCGCGTTTTCTATATGAATCGCTGCAACGCGAACCTCTGCCGTGGAAGTGAATCTATAAGCTTCACCGCGGGCGACCGACGGGTCAGGTGCGAGCATGGGGCAGGTGGTCAGGGATGGGCCGTCGCTCCAAACTGTGGCAAACTTCGCGCTTCGTCTTCGCCCGTGTCAGCGCGTGGCCGGCCGGCTGTTCCCTATGCCTCTCCAGATAGGCAGCCACGTCCGCGCATTGTGCAGGCCCACACCCGGAGCAATTTTGAGTCTGATTAAAAACCTGCCGTTCGAATGGCTGGTCGGCATCCGCTACACGCGGGCCGGCAAGCGCAGCGGCCGCAACAGTTTCATTTCCTTCATTTCCCTCATTTCCATGGCCGGCATTGCGCTGGGCGTGGCTGCACTCATCGTGGTGCTGTCGGTGATGAACGGTTTCCAGAAAGAAGTGCGTGACCGCATGCTGTCGGTGCTGGCGCATATCGAGGTGTTCGACGCCTCCGGTTCCATGAAGGACTGGCAGGCCGTGGCCAAGCAGACCTTCCAGAATCCGGAAGTGCTGGGTGCGGCGCCCTATGTGGCCGCGCAGGCCATGATGACGCGTGACGACAGCGTGCGCGGCGTGCTGGTGCGCGGCGTGCTGCCCCAGGAAGAGCCCAAGGTCTCGGACGTGGCCAAGCAGGTCAAGCAGGGCAGCTTCGATTCCTTGAAGCCGGGCGAATTCAACATCGTCATCGGCGGAGAACTGGCCCGTGGCCTGCGCGTGGGCCTGGGCGACAAGGTCACCCTGATCGCCCCGCAAGGCCAGGTCACGCCGGCCGGCGTGCTGCCGCGCCTGAAGCAGTTCACCGTCACCGGCATCTTCGAGGCTGGGCATTATGAATTCGATTCCTCGCTGGCCTTCATCGACCTGCAGGACGCCGAAACGCTCTTCCGCATGGACGCGCCCACTGGCGTGCGCCTGCGCATCCGTGACATGCTGCAGGCCCCGCAGGTGACCCAGGAACTGGCGCGTACACTCACCGGCGACCTCTACCTGCGCGACTGGTCGCAGCAGAACAGCAACTGGTTCGCCGCCGTCAAGACCGAAAAGCGCATGATGTTCATCATCCTCACGCTCATCATCGCCGTGGCCGCCTTCAACCTGGTCTCTACGCTGGTCATGACGGTCACCGACAAGCAGGCCGACATCGCCATCCTGCGCACGCTGGGGGCCTCGCCGGGCTCCATCATGAAGATCTTCGTGATCCAGGGCGCCCTGGTGGGCTTGATCGGCACTGGCATCGGCGTCGGCCTGGGCGTGCTGGTGGCCTTGAACATCGACGTGGTGGTGCCGGCCATCGAACGTCTGTTCCATGTGCAGTTCCTGCCCAAGAGCATCTATGTGATTTCCGAATTGCCTTCCGACCTGATCTGGTCGGACGTCTACACCATCGGCGGCGTGGCCGTGGTGCTGGCTTTCCTGGCTACCCTCTACCCGAGCTGGTCGGCAGCACGCGTCAAACCGGCGGAGGCCCTGCGTTATGAATGATCCCCTGAAAAACCGCCAGGCCGTGCTGGCCGCCCGTGGTCTGGGCAAGACCTTCACCCAGGGCAAGTACTCGGTGAAGGTGCTGGGTAATGTCGATATCGATGTCTATCATGGCGAGCAGGTGGCCATCGTCGGTGCTTCCGGCTCCGGCAAGTCCACGCTGCTGCATCTGCTGGGCGGGCTGGACACGCCCAGCAGCGGCACCGTCAGCCTGCTGGGCAAGGATTTCGCCAGCCTGGGCGAGAGCGAGCGCGGCGCGCTGCGCAACCAGTCGCTGGGCTTCGTCTACCAGTTCCACCATCTGCTGCCGGAATTCTCGGCGCTGGACAACGTGGCAATGCCGCTGATGATCCGCCGCGTCAAGCGCGCCGATGCCCAGGAGCAGGCCCGCGAGATGCTGGGCAAGGTCGGCCTGGCCCAGCGCGTGACCCACGTGCCGGGTGAGCTCTCCGGCGGCGAACGCCAGCGCGTGGCGCTGGCGCGCGCGCTGGTCACGCACCCGGCCTGCGTGCTGGCCGATGAGCCGACCGGCAACCTGGACCGCAGCACGGCCGATCGCACCTTCGAACTGATGATCGAACTCTCGCGCACCCTGGGCACGGCCTTTGTCATCGTCACCCACGACATTGAACTGGCCGGTCGTTGCGGGCGCGTCCTGCGGCTTTCCGAGCAGGGTTTGCAGGCGGCTGCGCAGCAGGCCTGACGTAATCCGGGTAAGCTTGCATCCTGATCTACCTGATCTACCTTTACACCGCCGTCTCCACGAGACGGCGGTGTGTTTTTGAACCATGGAGTCGCTGAACATGAACACCCGCCAATGGCTAGAAACCCTGGTCGCCTTTGATACCACCAGCCGCAATTCCAACCTGGAGCTGATCACCACCGTGCGTGACAGCCTGCAACAGCAGGGCGTCTCCTCCTGGTTGGCGCACAACAAGGACAAGACCAAGGCCAACCTGTTCGCCACGCTGCCGGCCACGGCCGGTCCCAATGCGGGCAGCACCGAAGGCGGCATCGTGCTCTCCGGCCATACCGACGTGGTGCCGGTGGACGGGCAGAAGTGGGATACCGATCCCTTCAAGCTGACCGAAAAGGACGGCGCACTCTATGCCCGTGGCAGCTGCGACATGAAGGGCTTCATCGCCACCGCCCTGGCCCTGGTGCCGGAATACCTGGCCATGCCGCGCGTGAAGCCCATCCACCTGGCTTTTTCCTTTGACGAAGAAATCGGCTGCATCGGTGCGCCGGTGATGCTGGAAGAAATCGTCAAGCGCGGCATCAAGGTCGATGGCTGCGTGGTGGGGGAGCCCACCAGCATGAACGTGGTGGTGGCGCACAAGGGCATCAACGTATTCGCCTGCAAGGTGCATGGCAAGTCGGCGCACTCTTCGCTGACCCCGCAGGGCTGCAACGCCATCGAGCACGCTGCCCGCCTGATCTGCGCCATCCGCGACTTCGCCGACGGCTACAAGGCCAATGGCCCTTATGACCAGTTCTTCGACGTGCCTTTCAGCACCATGACCACCAACCAGATCCGGGGCGGCATTGCGGTCAACACCATCCCAGAGCTGTGCGAATTCACCTATGAGTTCCGCAACCTGCCGGGCATGAGCGTGGACGATATCCAGGCCCAGATCGACAAGTACATTGCCGAGGTGCTGCTGCCCAAGATGCGCACCGAGTTCCCCGATGCCCGCGTGGAGATCGACAACTTCGCCGGCAGCCCGGCGCTGGAATCGGTGGAACAGGCCGCCATCACCGAACTGGTGCGCGCCCTGACCGGGGATCGCGAGACCCGCAAGGTGGCCTATGGCACCGAAGCCGGCCTGTTCCAGCAGATCGGCATTCCTACCATCGTCTGCGGTCCCGGCGACATCGGCAATGCCCACAAGCCCAATGAGTTCGTGACCCTGGCGCAGATGGAGCGTTGCGAACAGTTCCTGCGCAAGCTGGGCAAGTCGCTGCAGGCGGCCTGAACGGCGCGCACTGCTCGGCAGCAAGCGGAAAGGACGCGTGATCGCGTCCTTTTTGCTGGACTGCTGGGCTGCGGTCATTCTTGAATGCAATTCTTTACGTCTGTTAAGTGTTGCAAGGACCGGTTAAACGGTAAACTGCGCGCTTGAATGCCGGCCAGACCGGCTATGCTGTCAAAAAAATATGCGCTTCGGGGGATGCAGGCCAGGTCAGACCAGGACCACCCTCGGTGCGCGTGTCGTCATCCGGAACCAGCGTCGTCGCGCGCCGGTCTTCCGATTTTCGTCTGAGCAGCCAGCACATGTGGGTCGATACGCACTGTCATCTCGACGCCGGGGAATTCGGCGAGCGCTCCGCCATCCTCGCCGATGAGGCGGCCCAGGCGGGTGTGCGCGTGATCGTCATCCCGGCCATCGCCCGGGCTAACTTCGCACGGGTCGGCCAGCTGGCGCGCGAGGTCGGCAATGCCGTCTACGCGCTGGGCATCCATCCGCTCTACGTCCCGACCTCGCAGGAATCCGACCTGGCCTTGCTGCGCGAGGCCATTGCGGCGGCGCTCGATGATCCGCTCTTCGTAGGCATCGGCGAGATCGGCCTGGACTTCTTCGTGCCCGCGCTCAAGGAGCCGCCCTTGCGCGAGAAGCAGGAATTCTTCTTTGCCGAACAGCTCAAGCTGGCGCGCGACTTCGAGCTGCCGGTGCTGCTGCACGTGCGCCGCTCGCAAGACATCATCCTCAAGCACCTGCGCCGCATCCGCGTACCTGGCGGTATTGCCCACGCCTTCAATGGCAGCGACCAGCAGGCTCGCACCTTCGTGGAACTGGGCCTGCACCTGGGCTTTGGCGGCGCCATGACCTTCCCGCGCTCGCTGCAGATCAGGCGGCTGGCGGCAGCGTTGCCGCTGTCATCCATCGTGCTGGAAACCGATGCGCCCGACATTGCGCCGGCCTGGCGGCATCCGGAGATCAATACGCCCGACCAGATCCCCCGTATAGGCCAGGTGCTGGCCGAGTTGCGCGGCCTGCCGCAGCAGGAGGTGGCCGCCGCTACCACGGCCAACGCCCGCGCCGCGCTGCCGCGACTGGCCCGTTCCGGACTGAGCTTCTGATGCGGTCGCTGATCATCGGTTTTGCCATCGGCATTGGCTTGCTGCAGATGCAGGCGCAATTACCCGGACTGGAATGGTACGGGGTCGGCCTGGTGCTGGCGGCCTTGCTGGGCTTCACCGCCTGGAAATTCTGGCAACCCTTCCTGCGCGTGCCGCTGCTGCTGACCTGTGGCGCCTGGCTGGGCTTTTTGTGGGCTGCCGGTTTTGCCGCCTATTATCTGGACCAGGAGTTGCCGACGGCCTGGGAAGGGCGTGACATCACCGTCATCGGCACCGTGGCCGACCTGCCGGACCATAGCGCCCAGGGCTTGCGCTGGCGTTTCGACGTGGAGCAGGTGGTGCTGCAGGGTGGCGTGAAGCCGCCGGTGCCGCCGCGTCTGGCCTTGTCCTGGTATGGCAACCAGCGCTACCAGTCGCCCGCCGAGGATGGCGAACAGGCCGCCCCGGCGCGGCTGGCCTTGCCGGACATGCGTCCGGGCGAGCGCTGGCGGCTCAAGGTGAGGCTCAAGCGTCCGCATGGCAATGCCAATCCCGGGGGCTTCGACTATGAACTCTGGCTGTTGCAGGACGATGTACGCGCCACCGGCTACGTGGTCGGTGCGCCGGCCGCGCCAGGTGCGCCGGCCACGGCCATCAACCGGCGTCTGGAAGCCTTCGTCTGGACGCCTTCCCACGCCATCGACTATGCACGCGGCTGGCTGCGCGACGGCATCTACGCCGCGCTGCCGGGCGCGCCCTATGCCGGCGTCATCGCCGCCCTGGTCATCGGCGACCAGCGCGGCATCAGCCAGGCCGACTGGAGCATCTTCAACCGTACCGGCATCGGCCACCTCATGGCTATTTCCGGCCTGCACATCACCATGCTGGCGGCCTTGTTCGGCGGACTGGCGAGCTGGCTCTGGCGGCGCTCCTTCTTCACCGGCGCGCAACTGCCGCTGCGCCTGCCGGCCCAGAAGGTGGCGGTGCTGGCGGGCATGGCGGCGGCCTTGCTGTATGTGCTGCTGTCGGGCTTCGGCGTGCCGGCCCAGCGCACGCTGTACATGCTCATCGTGGTGGGCATCGCCTTCTGGCGCGGGCGTATCGTGCGCGTCTCGCTGGTGATGAGCCTGGCGCTGGGGCTGGTCTTGCTGCTGGACCCGTGGGCGCTGTTGTGGCCCGGCTTCTGGCTCTCCTTTGGTGCCGTCGGCCTGCTGCTGTATGGCTCGGTAGGGCGCATGCAGCCCCCGCGCGCGATGGCCGCGGCAGCCTCGCGCAAGCATTGGTGGCCGGCGCTGGTGCAGCGACTGAAGGAAGCCAGTCACGCCCAATACCTGGTGACGCTGGGCCTGGTGCCCTTGACCGTGCTGCTGTTCGGCCAGTACTCAATGATCGGTCCCATTGCCAATGCCGTGGCGATCCCGCTGGTGTCGCTGGTGATCACGCCGCTGGCGTTGCTGGGCAGCCTCTTGCCGACGGTGCTGGCGCAGTTCGTGTTGCAGCTTGCGCATGCGCTGCTGGCCTGGCTGGCCGGTTTCCTGCAAGGGCTCAGCGCCATGCCCTGGGCGGTCTGGCAGACGCCGGTGCCGAGCTGGTGGATGTTCGCCCTGGCCATGGGCGGCACCATGCTGCTGCTCGCCCCGCGCGGCTGGCCGGTGCGCTGGCTAGGCTGGTTCGGCTGGCTGCCGCTGCTGCTCAATGCGCCGGTGGCGCCAGCCGAGGGCAGCATGCGGGTGACCGCCTTCGACGTCGGGCAGGGCATGGCGGTGCTGGTGGAAACGCCCACCCACCGGCTCCTGTATGACACCGGGCCGTACTACACGCCGGAGTCGGATGGCGCCACGCGGGTGATCCTGCCTTACCTGCGCGCACGCGGCATCGATCACCTGGACCGCGTGGTCATTTCGCATAACGACAACGATCATTCGGGCGGCGCACTGTCGCTGTTCGGCAGCCTGCCGGTCGACAGCGTCTATTCTTCGCTGGCCGAGGACAGTCCTATCCTGCGCGCCGCGCCCCTGCACACGCGTTGCCAGGCTGGGCAGACCTGGAACTGGGACGGCATCGGCTTTTCCATGCTGCATCCCACGGCAGCCAGCTACGACAGCGACAAGTGGCGGCCCAATGCGCACAGTTGCGTGCTGAAGGTGCAGATCGGCCGCCAGTCCATTCTGCTGGCCGGGGATATCGAGGCGGTGCAGGAAGATGAACTGGTCAACGGGCCCATGGGCGAGCGCTTGCCCGCCACGGTCTTGCTGGCGCCCCATCATGGCAGCGCCACCTCGTCCACCGAGCCCTTCCTGCGGGCGGTGCGGCCGGAACTGGTGATCTTCCAGGTCGGCTACCGCAATCGCTTCCGCCATCCCCATCCGGACGTCGATGCGCGCTACCAGCGCCTGGGCATCCGTCGCCTGCGCACCGATGAAAGCGGCGCGGTGACCATGGTCCTGGGCGACCAGTTGCAGGTTGAGCAATATCGCCAGCAGCGCCGCCGCTACTGGCAGGGGCACTGAGGGAGCGGGGCAGGTCCGCATTTCGCGATGCGGGAAAATAGCACGCTCGCGGCGCTGGCCGTTTTGCTATGCTGCCGCCATTGTAATCCTGCTTCGCGGCCCGCTTTGTCATGTCTCTTCCCATTCTTCATTTCGCCCACGCCAATAGCTACCCGGCCGGCACCTATGGCATGTTCTTCGATCAATTGCGCGCTCATTACGATGTGTGCGCCTTGCCCATCCATGCCCACGATCCGCGCTTTCCGGTCGATGACGGCTGGCGCACCCTGGCGCGGGAACTGCGCGAAGAGCTGGAGCGCAGCTATCACGAGCCGGTCATCCTGGTCGGCCATTCCATGGGCGGCATCCTGTCCCTGATGGCGGCCCGCAAGCGTCCGGCGCTGGTGCGCTGCGTGGTGCTGCTGGATTCGCCCATCGTGGCCGGCTGGCGCGCCCATGTGCTGCGGTTGTCCAAGATGCTCCGGTATGACGGTCGTTATTCTCCGGCCAATGCCTCGGCGCGCCGGCGCGAGCACTGGCCCGACCTGGAGGCGGCCTACCAGCACTACGCCGCCAAGTCCGTGTTTGCCGCCTGGCCGCAGCAGGTGCTGCGCGACTACGTACAGCATGGACTGGCGCCGCAGCCCGGTGGCGGCGTGCGCCTGCGCTTTTCCCGCGAGACCGAGACCGCCGTCTACCGCACCATCCCGCATCACCTGGGCCGGCTGGTACGCCAGCCTTATCCCTTGCCCATCGGCTTTGTCGGCGGCATCGATTCGGTCGAGTGCCGGATGGCCGGGCTGGAGGCGACGCGGCGGCTGGTCGGCCGGCATTTCCGCCAGATCCCCGGCGGTCACCTGTTCCCCATGGAAGCGCCGGTGGCGGCTGCCGAAGCGACGCACGCCATGATAGGCGAGCTGTTGGGACGATAAAAAGCCAGCGCCAGGGCAGGGCGGCGCAGAACCAATCCCTTGATGGCGGGTCAAGTCCTTCAGCCCCTGCCTGCCTGTTTGCCTGCTGCAAGTTTCACCAGGCCGAGACACTTATCGCAGGGTGGCTTAAAAAACGAGCGAATTTTGGGGTATAATTTGAATTTCCCGCATGTGCCGTCCGGCACTCATCTGTAATGACCAAGTTTGTATTTGTCACTGGCGGCGTCGTGTCTTCCCTGGGTAAAGGGATTGCCGCCGCGTCCCTGGCTGCGATCCTCGAATCGCGCGGCCTCAAAGTCACCCTCCTCAAGCTGGACCCCTACATCAACGTCGACCCCGGCACGATGAGCCCGTTGCAGCACGGTGAAGTGTTCGTCACCGACGACGGCGCCGAGACCGACCTCGACCTGGGTCACTACGAGCGCTTCATCTCGGCCAAGATGAAGAAGGTGAACAATTTCACCACCGGCCAGGTGTATGAATCGGTGATCCGCAAGGAACGTCGTGGCGAATACCTGGGCAAGACCGTCCAGGTGATCCCGCACATCACCAACGAGATCCAGGAATTCATCCATCGCGGCGCCGAAGGCTTCGAGGTGGCGCTGGTGGAAATCGGCGGCACCGTCGGCGACATCGAGTCGCTGCCCTTCCTGGAAGCGGCGCGCCAGCTGAGCCTGCGCTCGGGCCGCAATGCCACCGCCTTCGTGCACCTGACCCTGGTTCCCTTCCTGGCCTCGGCCGGCGAACTCAAGACCAAGCCCACCCAGCACAGCGTGCAGAAGCTGCGCGAGATCGGCATCTTGCCCGACGCGCTGCTGTGCCGTGCCGACCGCCGCATCCCCGACGACGAACGTGACAAGATCTCGCTGTTCTCCAACGTTCCCGCCGACGCCGTCATCTCGGTGTGGGATGCCGACAGCATCTACAAGATCCCGCAGATGCTGCACGACCAGGGCCTGGACACGATCATCTGCGAAAAGCTGGGCCTCTCGCCCAAGCCGGCCGACCTGTCCATGTGGGATAAGCTGATCGATGCGCAGAACAACCCCTCGCACGAAGTCACCATCGGCATGGTCGGCAAGTATGTCGACCTGACCGAGTCCTACAAGTCGCTGACCGAAGCGCTGCGCCACGCCGGCATCCATACCGGCAGCCGCGTCAATATCGAGTACCTGGATTCGGAAGAGATCGAAGCCAACGGCACCGACAGCCTGGACAAGTACGACGCCATCCTGGTGCCGGGCGGCTTTGGCAAGCGCGGCGTGGAAGGCAAGATTGCTGCCGCCCGCTATGCCCGCGAGAACAAGGTCCCCTACCTGGGCATCTGCCTGGGCATGCAAGTGGCGCTGCTGGAATATGCGCGCAACAAGGCCGGCCTGTCCAAGGCCAATTCGACCGAGTTCGATCCCGACACCGAGCAACCGGTGGTGGCCCTGATCGACGAATGGCAAAACCATGACGGCAAGGTCGAGCGCCGCGACGCCAACTCCGACCTGGGCGGCACCATGCGCCTGGGCGCGCAGACCTGCGCGGTCAAACCGGGCACCCTGGCCGCCGAGATCTACGGCGACAGCGTCACCGAGCGTCACCGCCATCGCTATGAAGCCAACAACTTCTACCTGAGCCGCGTGGAAGAGGCCGGCATGGTGGTCTCGGCCCGCACTCCGACCGAAGATCTGTGCGAGATCATGGAACTGCCGCGCACCGGCGAGAACGCTCACCCGTTCTATATTGGCGTGCAGTACCACCCCGAGTTCAAGTCCACTCCGCGTGACGGCCACCCGCTGTTCATTTCCTACATCCGTGCAGCCCTGGCGCATCACGCCCAGGCGCAGCAGGATGCCGCTGCAAAGGGCAAAGCATGAAACTGTGCGGATTTGATGTCGGGCTGGATCACCCGTTCTTCCTCATCGCCGGCACCTGCGTGATCGAGTCCGAGCAGATGGCGCTGGACACCGCCGGCACCCTGAAGGAGATCACGGCTGAACTGGGCATCCCGTTCATCTACAAGTCCTCCTTCGACAAGGCCAACCGTTCCTCGGGCAGCTCCTTCCGCGGCCTGGGCATGGAAAAGGGTCTGGAGATCCTGGCCAAGGTGAAGAAGGAAATCGGCGTGCCGGTCCTCACCGACATCCACGAGATCGACGAGATCAAGCCCGTGGCGGCCGTGGTAGACGTGTTGCAGACCCCGGCCTTCCTGTGCCGCCAGACCGACTTCATCCGCGCCTGTGCGCAGTCGGGCAAGCCGGTCAACATCAAGAAGGGCCAGTTCCTGGCGCCGCACGATATGGTCAATGTCATCGACAAGGCCCGTGCCGCCGCCAAGGAAGCGGGCCTGCCGACCGACCAGTTCATGGCCTGCGAACGCGGTGTCTCGTTCGGCTACAACAACCTGGTGTCGGACATGCGCAGCCTGGCCATCATGCGCGAGACCGGTGCTCCGGTGGTCTTCGACGCCACCCACTCGGTGCAACTGCCGGGCGGGCAGGGCACGTCCTCGGGCGGACAGCGCGAGTTCGTGCCGGTGCTGGCGCGCGCGGCCATTGCCGTGGGTATTTCGGGCGTGTTCATGGAAACCCACCCGAACCCGGCCGAAGCCAAGTCGGACGGTCCCAATGCCGTACCGCTGGCGCGCATGAAGGATTTGCTGGGCACGATGATCGATCTGGACCGCATCGTGAAGAAGGCAGGCTTCCTGGAAAACCATTTTTCCTGACCTGAGCATGAAACGGCTGCCGCCCGGCGGCCGTTTCATCATCGGCGCACGCGGTGAGGCTTGCATTGAAGAACTCACCGCTGCCCGTTCACCGGGCCTGCACCCGCCAACAATTTTTAAAACCTCGATGGAGATCTGGAATGAGTGCAATCGTTGATATTATCGGCCGCGAAGTGATCGACTCCCGCGGCAATCCCACCGTGGAATGCGACGTGCTGCTGGAATCCGGCGTGCTGGGCCGCGCTGCCGTGCCTTCGGGCGCATCCACCGGTTCGCGCGAAGCGATCGAACTGCGTGACGGCGACAAGAGCCGCTATTTCGGCAAGGGCGTGCTGCAAGCCTGCGAAAACATCAATACCGAGATCTCGGAAGCCATCATGGGCCTGGACGCCA
This sequence comes from Herbaspirillum camelliae, assembly GCF_001929405.1. Classification (NCBI taxonomy): domain Bacteria; kingdom Pseudomonadati; phylum Pseudomonadota; class Betaproteobacteria; order Burkholderiales; family Oxalobacteraceae; genus Herbaspirillum; species Herbaspirillum camelliae. The sequence goes on along the minus strand of NZ_KV880769.1, from coordinate 4,806,457 downwards.
ATGAGCAAGCCTTCCTGGACCGCACCCTGATCGACCTGGACGGCACCGAGAACAAGAGCCGCCTGGGCGCCAACGCCATGCTGGCCGTCTCGATGGCCGTGGCCAAGGCCGCTGCCGAAGAATCGGGCCTGCCGCTGTATCGCTACTTCGGCGGCAGCGGCTCCATGCAGATGCCGGTGCCGATGATGAACGTCATCAACGGCGGCGCGCACGCCGACAACAACCTGGACATCCAGGAATTCATGATCATCCCGGTGGGCGCACCGAGCTTCCGTGAAGCCCTGCGCTATGGCGCCGAGGTGTTCCACACCCTCAAGAAGATCCTGCATGATCGCGGCCTGGCCACCTCGGTCGGCGACGAAGGCGGCTTCGCCCCCAACGTCTCCAGCCACGAAGAAGCCATCAAGCTGATCATCGAAGCCATCGAGAAGGCTGGCTACGAGCCGGGCACCCAGATCGCCCTGGGTCTGGACTGCGCCGCGTCCGAGTACTACAAGGACGGCAACTACCACCTGGCCGGTGAAAACATGGTGCTGACCCCGGCCCAGAAGACCGGTTTGCTGGCTTCCTGGTGCGACAAGTACCCCATCATCAGCATCGAAGACGGCATGGCCGAGAACGACTGGGCTGGTTGGAAGCTGCTGACCGAAACCCTGGGCAAGAAGGTCCAGCTGGTGGGCGACGACCTGTTCGTCACCAACACCAAGATCCTGAAGGAAGGCATCGACAAGGGCATCGCCAACTCGATCCTGATCAAGATCAACCAGATCGGCACCCTGACCGAGACCTTCGCCGCCATCGAAATGGCCAAGCGCGCCGGCTACACCGCCGTGATCTCGCACCGTTCGGGCGAAACCGAAGACTCGACCATCGCCGATATCGCCGTGGGCATGAACGCCCTGCAGATCAAGACCGGCTCCATGTCGCGTTCGGACCGCATGGCCAAGTACAACCAGCTGCTGCGTATCGAGGAAGACCTGGGCGACATCGCCAGCTACCCCGGCCGCGCTGCGTTCTACAACCTGAAGTAAGAAGCTTGCGGCGCCGACCCTAAAGGCAGGCGCCGCATCGAGAGCTCCCGGCTATGCGCCTGATCATCCTCTGCCTGTCCTTCCTGCTGGTGCTGATCCAGTATCCGCTCTGGCTGGGCAAGGGCGGCTGGTTCAAGGTCTGGGAGCTCGACCGCCAGGTGCAACTGGCGCACAAGAAGAACGACGAACTCAAGGAACGCAACGCCAAGCTGGCCTCTGAAGTGGATGACCTCAAGCAGTCCAAGGGGGCCGTGGAAGAGCGTGCGCGTTTCGAGCTGGGCATGATCAAGCAGAACGAGATCTTCGTCCAGCTGCTCGATGGCAGTTCCGGCAAGCCCGCCGGCGCCGTCAATCCCAATCCCTACATGCCCGGTTCCGGGCAACCCAATAGCGTATCGGTACCTGCCAATGCGCCGAGCTCGCCTGCCCGTACGGCTGCGCGCTGAGTGCGCCGGTCCTCGACGCCTTCACGAGCAACTGCATGAGTCCTGATACACCCCTGAGCCTGCTGGGCCTGAGCACCACGCCCCTGGAGCTGGTTTCCTTCGGTCTGGCCGTGCTCACGGTCTGGCTCAATATCCGCCAGAACCACTGGGCCTGGCTGTTTTCCATCCTCTCGTCAGTGCTCTATGCGGCCGTCTTCGCCGATGCTCGCCTGTATGGCGACGCCGGGCTGCAATTCGTCTTCGTGGCGGTCTCGATCTGGGGCTGGTATCAATGGCTGCGCGGTGGCGTAGCGCACCAACCGCTGGCGGTCTCGCGCCTGCAGCGCGGCGGCTGGGGGCTGATGCTGGCGGCCTGGCTGGCGGGATGGTGGCTGCTGTCGTGGTTCCTGCAACGCTACACCGACACCGATGTGCCGCACATGGACGGCTTCCTTACGGCGGGCAGCCTGGTGGGGCAGTTCCTGCTCTCGCGCAAGAAGATCGAGAACTGGCTGGTCTGGATCGCGGTGGACGTGCTCTACGTGGGCCTGTATGTCTACAAGCACCTGAGCCTCACCGCCATGCTCTACGCGCTCTTCGTGCTGATGGCCGCGGCCGGCTGGCGCAGCTGGCGCCGCGCCGCTGCCCAGGCGGGCAGGCCGGCCTAGTTGCCCAACTGCTCCGGTGCGGGCGGGTCGGCGAAGACGATGCGGTTCTTGCCGGCGTTCTTGGCCTTGTACAGCGCTACGTCGGCGCGCTTCAACAGGTCGGCCTGGCTTTCCCCAGGGTGATACACGGCCACGCCGGCGCTGAAGGTGATCAGCAGGCGCTGGCTCTCATGCATGAAGATGCGCTTGGTCAGTTCGCGCTGCACGCGGGTGATGATCTGCACCGCATCCTGCGGCACCGTCTCGGGCATCAGCACCAGGAATTCCTCACCGCCGAAGCGGGCGATCACATCCAGCTTGCGCAGCGTCTCGCGGATCACCTGCACCATGTGCACCAGCACCTCGTCACCGGTGGCATGGCCATGGGTGTCGTTGATGCGCTTGAAGTCGTCCAGGTCCAGCAGGGCCACGCACAGCGGCGTGTCGCGGCGCAGGGCGTTGGTGATCTCGCGGTCCAGCGACTCATCCATGCCGCGCCGGTTCAGGCTGCCGGTGAGCTGGTCTTCGCGCACCAGTTCGCCCATCTGCAGCAGCTGCTGCTCCAGGGTCTGGATGCGTTCCTCGGCTTTTTCCACCTCCTGGCGCGCATCTTCCATGGCGTCGCGCGAGCGGGTGGCTTCTTCCTGCGCCTTCTGGGTCTCGGTCATGATCTCGCTCAACACGCTGTTGAGGTCGGCGATGTTGCCCGCCTGGCTGATCTGCTGCGAGAAACCACGGATGGTGCGCTGGTAGTTGTCGGTGGTGGAGACCATCGCCGAGAGCCGGTCCACGAAGGTCAGCATCATGTTCTTGACCACCACCTTTTCCTCGGACAGGGTGTTCTTCAGCAAGCCCTGCTTGTAGATCACTTCCTTGAGGTTCTTGGTGGCGTCGGCCAGCGAGGTCGTGCTGAGCGGGCCGGCGATGAGGCTTTGTACGGTCTCGATCTGGCTGGACAGCCAGGAGCCTTGCTCAAGCAGGCCATTGATGTTTTCCAGCAGCAACTGGAACAGGCGCATCAGCAGGTCTTGCTGCTGGGCCATGTCGTCGGTCTTGAGTTCGATCTGGAAGCTCAACTGCTTGACCCGGGCGATGATCTCGTTCATCGCCTGTTCCGAGAAGGCGGTCTTGAGCTCCTGGCCGCTGTTGCGCGATTCATTGGCCAGTTCCGGTGCGGTCGACAGCAGCGACGGCAGGTTGAACACCAGCACCCTCGCCAGCATTTCGCGCAGCATCTTTTCCTTCTTGCTGTCGCGGATGAACTCCCGTTCCAGGTCGATGGGCACCAGCTCGCCATGCTGCACCTGGGGTGCAAGAGGGCGGTTCTGCCAGTTTTCTTCAGCGAACTCGATCAGCTGGCGCTCGAATTCGACCCAGTCATTGTTCTCCCTGGCGCGCACCAGGCGCGTACCCAGCAGGCCGTTCTCACCGGGCTGGCGCGAGAGCTTGGTGGCGAAAGCCGCCAGTACGGTCTCGGCGCTGGCGCCGGCTCCGTCACCCTGGATTTCTTCATAGGCGATGCGATAGGCATCCGGGGTAGGCGCGATGCGCCGGGCCCCGAGCCGCTGGAAGGCTTCACGGGCAATCTCGACGGGCGTGAGCGTGGACGGTTTCTTGGACATGCCGACTGACAGTGTTCAGTGTTGTTGGTGTAGTTGTCTTGGTGCCACAGGGATCGTGCTATCGGTATCGGCAGCGTAGCGGCCAGGCTTGAGCGCCGCCGGCCGCCTGATGCTCTCCCAGCGTGCTGCAAACGGGGGAAAGCGACGATGCATTCTACGTCAGCCGGCATTGGCTGCATCCCTTTAATAGCGGGAGAAAACGCCCGCATCGGCCCGCATCAGCCGGCCTGGGAGCCTGTGCGGATTGGTGACTTTTCCTTCTTTTACTTTTATTCCACCAAGGCGTTCTTGAGCGCGTAATGGGTCAGCTCGGCATTGTGGCGCATCTTCATCTTCGACAGCACCCGCGAGCGGTACATGCTGATGGTCTTGACCGACAGCGTCAGCTCGGCGGCGATGTCGCTGACCGTCTTGCCGGAGGCGATCATGACCATGGTCTGGTATTCGCGATCGGAGAGGGTCTCATGCAGCGGCGTTTCGTGGTCGAAGCCGATCTGGTTGGCCAGCTCCTGGGCCAGCGAGGGACTCACGTACTTGCGCCCCGAGGCCGCCTGGCGGATCGCCGCCAGCAGTTCGGCCGGCGCGGCCTGCTTGTTGAGGAAGCCCGCCGCCCCGGCCTTGAGGGCGCGGATGGCGTACTGGTCTTCGCGATGGATGGACAGGATCAGCACCGGCAGCTCCGGCTGTTCCTTGCGGATCTGCTTGAGGATGTCGATGCCATTGCGGTCCGGCAGGACGATGTCCAGCAGCAGCACGTCGCCATTGCCTTCACGCGCCAGCTTGATGGCTTCCAGGCCGTTGGCCGCGTTGCCTGCGACCATGATGTCCTTGCTGCCCGCGCAGATCTGACGCAGGCCTTCGCGGACGATGGCATGGTCGTCGGCGATCAGGACCTTGATGGTGGCGGTGACTTTCTTGCTCATGGGCGGTGCATGCAGGGCGGATTATTCAAAGCGTATTCTCTTGGCTGCCCACAGGCAGGAGCAGGCCGTATTCTATAGCGTTCACTCAGCGCGCAACAGGGATGAGCATTCTGATGACCGTGCCGCCGTCCTGGCCGGCCTCGATGAAGAGCTCTCCGCCCAGCGCCTGCACCCGTTCGCGCATGTTGCGCAAGCCATGTCCGTGGTGCGTGGCGTCGCCCTTGGCGTGGGCAGGCGCGATGCCGCAGCCATCATCGGCGATCTGCATTTCCAGCCTGGCTTGGCGCATCCGCAGGTCCACCCTCAGCGCGCTGGCGCGGCCATGGCGCGCGGCATTGCTGGCCGCTTCGCGCAGGATGCGCAGCAGGCCCAGGATCAGGAAGCGATCTTCCTGCTCCAGCGCGGGCGGACCATCCAGCTGGCAGCGCATGCCGTACTGGCGCTGGATCTGCTGGCATTGCCACTGCAAGGCGTCGAGCAGCCCGAACTCCACGATCGGTGGGTGCAGTTCATCGATGATGCCGTGCATGCTGGCCATGGCTTGCTGCAGCAGTTGCCGGGCCTGTTCGGCCTCGGCCAGCGGGGCGGCCAGGCCTTGCGCAGCCAGTTGCTCCTGCAGGCGGCCCAGCGCCATGCCCACGCCCGCCAGAAGACCGCCCAGATCGTCGTGCAGGTCGCGGGCGATCCGTTCGCGTTCCTGTTCGCGGATATGCACGGCAGTGGCAGAGGGAGGAAGAGGATGTGACATGAACGCAGCTACAAGCGAATAAAGCTTCATCATAGCGGCCTCCCGCCTGCAGGTCATCCGCCTGTACCTGCCAATTGGCCGGGCGAGGGCGCTTGGGGCTGCAGCAAGTGCAACAGGAATCGCAACAGTAAACACAACAACAAGCGCAACAAGATAGGCGATAAGTGTTGTCTAAAGTATAATTCCGCTCGCAGTGGGGGCGGTCCGGGGGAGTTTGCCTGTTCAGGCGAGCAGCGGGCCGGATGAGCGAGCACGAGCGGTTCGGGAGGGAACGCGTGGAAAGTATCCTGTGGGCAATGGACCTGTTGGCGGTCCTCTACCTGTGCCGGTGGGCGCTCAAGAACGACCGGCGCGATCCGGGCGAGCAGTAGTCGCAACCGGAGCCCAAGACCCGCCATGCGCGACATCATCCTGCTCTGCGTACTGCCTTTCCTGCTCTACGCCACCCTGAAACGCCCCTTCATCGGCCTGGGCCTCTGGATCTGGACGGCCATGTTCTATCCCAATGCCTGGGTCTACGGCATGGCCGCCGGGATCCGCTACAACCTGCTCATCTCGGCCTCGGCCATCCTTTCCTATCTCTGTTCGCCCAACAAGAAACGTTTCGAGGTCGGCAATACCGGCGCCTTCGTGCTGCTGTTCTTCGCCTGGACCACGGTGACCTCGGTGTTTGCCCTGGCCATGCCGGACCGGGTGTGGGGCTTCTGGAACGATTTCCTCAAGACGGTGGTGCTGTTCGTGCTCATCACCCTGGTGCTGACGAAGAAGGAGCACATCGAATTCGTGCTCTGGTGCCTGGTGCTGTCGGTGGGTTTCTACGCCGGCCTGGAAGGCCTCAAGTTCATCGCCAGCGGCGGCGGCCACAAGATCGAAGGCTTCGCCACCCACACCCTGGGCGACCGCAACGAGCTCTCCATCGCCTTCGCCATGATGCTGCCGCTGACCTTCTACCTGCTGGCCGAATACGGCAAGCGCTCGCGGCTGCTGCGCCTGGGGCTGCTGGGCAGCATCCTGCTGCTGGTGGTGTCCATCATCGGCACGCAGTCGCGCGGCGGCTTCATCGCCCTGACCGTGGTGGGCGGCTATCTCTTCCTCAAGAGCCGGCGCAAGATCCTGCTGCTGGCCTCGGTGCTCATTGCCGGCAGCCTGGTGGTGGGGCTGATTCCCTCCGAGTGGTTCCATCGCATGGATACCATCGAACGGGTCGGTGGTGACAGTTCCTTCATGGGCCGGGTCGTGGCCTGGAAGCTTTCCACCCTCCTGGCCTTGCAGCATCCGCTGCTGGGCGGCGGTTTCAAGTCGCTGGAATATTGGCCGGTGTGGACGTTGCTGTCGCTGGATTTCCATACGCTGTCCTTCTTCCCGAGCGGCGATGCGGTGCCTGACACGCGCGGCGCGCATGCCGCCCACAGCATCTATTTCCAGGTGCTGGGCGAGCATGGTTTCCCGGGGCTGCTGCTGTTCCTGTGCATCCTGGTGACCGCCTTCCGCAAGGCGGCACGCGTGGCCCGCACTGCGACCGAGGTGGGTGCGCCGGAATGGATCGCCAGCCTGGCCACGGCGCTGCAGCTCTCGCTGTTCGCCTATTGCGTGGGCGCGGCCGCGCTCAGCTTTGCCTATTTCGACATGACCTATACCTTGTGCGCGCTGATCGTGGTCCTGGAAAAACGCATCCTGCCCGCCTATCTGCCCGGCCAGGGCAAGCCCGGAGGCCTCGCATGAACCAGAACGTCATCAAGGCCGTGCTGATCCTGCTGGTCATGTTCGACCACAACGAATACGCCCACCAGCTCTTCCCCTTGTTCCTGACCGGGTTCGCCTTCCATGTCCTGGGCTTTCTGGCCTTGCCGCTGCTGCGGCCTGCGCCGGCGCTGGACTGGGACTATGTCGGCAAGATCGTCTGCCGCTACTACTATCCCTTCCTCTTGATCGTCTGTGCCATGGCCGTCCTGACCATGGTCACGCAGATCGGCGTATCGATGGCGGCAGCGGGGCGCTTGCTGCTGGCCCTCTACAGCGGCAACAACGACGCCCTCAAGAACGCCACCCAGATGGCCTTGCTGTGGTTCCTGCCGTCCTTGCTCTCCCTCCTGCTGCTGCGCGCCTTCATCGATGCGCGCAGCCCGGCGCTGCGCCGCATCTGCCTGCTGGTGCTGCTGGCGGCGCACCTGGTCATAGGTCCGGTCGCGCCGTTCATCCGCGACTATCTGCCGTTGGGCCTGCTGCCAGCGGTCTATGCCTTGCCCTTGTGTTACCTGCTGGTGTGGCTCAACACCCATTGCAGCGCGCGGCTAGGCCCGGTGGCGGGGGTCTTGCTGACCGGACTGGTGTTCGTGGCGGTGAAGGCCGCGCAGATGAAGGCGGGTCTGAGCCAGGAGCTGGGGTTTGCGCTGGTGAGCGACTATCGTAGCCTGCCGGCGCTGTTGCTCAACGACCTGGAATCGGTGTGCGGGGCGCTCATGCTGTTCCAGCTTGCGCGCCTGCGCCTGCCGGCGCTGCTGGCCTGGGGCGGACAGCATACCTTGCCGGTCTACCTGATCCATCCCTTTGTCGCCCTGATGGTATACCGGCTCTGCGAGAAGGGCTTGCCGCAAGTGGGGCAGGGCAGCAAGTTCGTGCTGTCCATGCTGGCCACGATGATCATCAGCATGGGCCTGGCCCACGGGCTCATGCGCCTGGGCGGGGTGCGCCGTTTCGTTTTTCCTGGCGATGCGGCAACTCTGCTGGGGCGGAAGTGAATTCTCATGTTTTTATAAAAAGCGTTTGCATTGAGCAAAAAATCCCTTATAATTTCATTCTTTCGCGGCTGTAGCTCAGCTGGATAGAGTACTTGGCTACGAACCAAGGGGTCGTGGGTTCGATTCCTGCCAGCCGCACCAGATATAAAGGGTCCATCGCAAGATGGGCCCTTTTTTCTTTCTCCCTCCGTCTTTCCCCCCCCCCACACCACCTTTCCCGCTGCCGTGCATTACGATGCGGCTGCATCAGCCGTTTGTTCCTATCTTCCTGTTATCTTGCGGCAACTTTCGTCAAGGTCGCCTATCGTCTGCGCGCGACATTTTTGTCATCCTTGTTGACGAAATATAAACACTTGCTTATCCTGCCACTCAATCAACCAGGCGCGATCTCGTTTTGCGCGTTTGGTTCGGGGGAAATCTCACTTCATTGACGACAACAAAAAGGAAAGTCCATGCGGCCTCAACTCGTGCGCTATGCCAGCTACATCCTCGCCTCCACCTTGTTGCTGGCAGGTTGTGCCAGCCGTCCCGTGGCCGATACCGCCAGCACCCCGGCTGCGGCCGTCAACAGCGAGTATCGCATCGGACCGGGCGACAACCTCAACGTCATCGTCTGGCGCAATCCCGAGGTCTCGCTGGCGGTGCCGGTGCGTCCGGATGGCAAGTTCTCTACGCCCCTGGCCAACGACATCGAGGCTAGCGGCAAGACTCCCAAGGAGGTCGGCGCTGAGATCGCCAAGGCTTTGGCGGCCTACATCACTGACCCAGTGGTCACGGTGGTGGTAACGGAGTTCTCGGGCGTCTACGGCGACCAGATCCGTGTCATCGGTCAGGCCGCCAAGCCGCAGGCGCTGCCCTATCGCAAGGACATGTCACTGCTGGATGTGATCATCGCTGTGGGCGGCACCACCGAGTTCGCCGCTGGTAACCGCGCCAACGTGATCCGCCTGGTCGACGGCAAGCAGACCAAGATCGCTGTGCGCCTGGACGACCTGATGAAGGATGGCGACATCTCCGCCAACCTGGCCATGCGCCCGGGCGACATCCTGGTCATCCCCGAAAGCATCTTCTGATCGACGGGGATCAGGTCGCATCGCCTGACCTGATCCCGTTGGCCTCTGCCTTTGCCTTTGCCGGCGCCCGCCGGCTCCTCAGTGTCAGTTGGTCTTGCCAGCGGTGCGCGGTATCACCGAAAACTGCGGCCCCAGGCCATAATCCGGCTTGACCGTGCGCCGCATGAACTTCTCCCAAGCCTGTTTCGCCCCAGGCGCATCGCTGTCGACGCTGTAGGCCAGGGCCGGCTGCAGGTTGGATGGAAATCCGGCCGGCTGGCTGGAATAGCCCGTCATTTCTCCTCCCCGCAATTTCAGCTGCTGCGCCATGGCGTCGCTGGCGCAGGCCGTCTGCGCCAGCGCCTGTGCGTTGTCGCGGTAGTTGGCGGCTAGCATGGCCTGGTAGGCCTGGCCCAGGTCGGTGTAGAGCGCCGCATTCTGGTCGGGCCGCACCGGGATGCTGTAGGCCGCGCCGAAGATCCAGCAGTAGCCGGGATGCGTCATCCGCGCCACCGGGAAGGCCGCCTTGTAGCGCAGCAGCGGCAGGGCTTCCTGGTATCCAAGATCATTCAGATAACCTATTGAGGATGTGAAGAAATCATCCATCCAGGGGGCAATCCCGGTGTTGCCGTGATAGACGATGGCGTTATCGACGATGATGCCCAGGCGGTTGGCCTGGCTGTTGTTGACGTATTGCGCGGTGTACCAGTCCAGGTTGTTCTTGACGATGTCCTGCAGCTCCTTCTTGAGCGCATCGTCGTCGGGCGTGATGTAGGCCGCCTGGCCCAGGCTGCGCAGGGTCCAGGCCTGGTCGCGCACCTGGCTGCGATGCACCAGCCCTTGGGCGTAGCCGCGATAGGCGGGATTGCTCTTGAACACCGCCCAGGTGGCCCAGAACTGCAATTCCTCGAGCTGGTAGTAGTCGCCCGTGAGCAGGTAGGGCAGGTAGTTCATGGCCGGCATGTGGGCCGAATCGGCGATGTTGGGGTTGCTGCAGCCCTGGCAGGGCGGAAAGGCTTCGCTCTTGCCGGTGCGCGGATTGCGCGCATCGCCGGGCTGGCCCAGCAGGGTCAGGGCGGGGAAGCGCGAGAGGCTCACCGGACGGTCGCTGCCGCGGTCGCGGTAGTGGATCGACCAACTGCCTGCCAGGTCGCCGGTGCCCAGGCTGGCCTCGCGCGCGCGGCGGTCCATGCTCAGCAGCCAGAGCACGCTCCAGCCCGGCAGCAGGCCGATATCGGGGCGGCCCCCGGTGGTGGGCATGGCCGGGTTGGCCACGCCGGCGCCCATGGGTTCGGTCTTGGGACCGCTCCAGGCGCTGGCCAGGTCGCGCAGGGCTTTTTCAGCCACCATGCTGCTGCGGTCATAGTTGGGCAGGGCGCGGCTGGCGATGAGGTAGGCGGTGTCGCTGCGCACATTGACCTGCGGCGCGGCCCCGCGCCAGAACAGCTTGCGCCAGCGCGTGTGGTGATAGTGGGTCAGGCCGGTCTTCTCGTAGACAGTGTGGCCGTCCAGATCGATATGGACGTCGTAGCTGAAGTTGCCCGGCGCGGCCTCGAACGCCCAGTCGTTTTCCACCGTCACATCGACCCGTACGCCCCCCTTGCGGCCATAGTCGCGGATGGCGTAGCGCACCTGCAGGTGCGGATGCGGCCGATTCTGGGCGTCCAGCAGCGGCGCATTGACCAGCCATTCGGTGACCACTGCACCGTCCAGCCACAGCCGGTAGGCCCCTTGCTGCAAGCCCTGGCGCGGGCTGGCGCGGTAGCTGCGGCCATCGATGGTGATGGTCACGCTGGCGTCGAAGGGCTCGGCGAGCAAGGCCTTGAGGCGTTCTGCGGCCAGGCTGGCTGCCTTGCTCTTTGCCTTTTCCGATCCCGATTCTGTGGATTGCGCCGGCTGGCCCGGGCCTGCTTCCATCTTCAGCTCCAGCGGCTTGCCTTCGGCCAGCACTGGCAGCACCGTCGACAGGATGGCGTGACGTACCGAGCCATCGGCATGCCTGGCTTTGATGTCCAACTGCAGTGGCAGGTCCTGGCCGTCTGCAAGCTTGAGCCTGATGGTGCTGTCACGCTTGAAGTCGCCGGGCTTGAAGACTTGGCCGAAGGTGAGGGCGACGTCCTTTTGCTCGGTCCGGGCGGTGTTTTCGATGCGCACGGAGGGCAAGGCGGGTGCCGGATCGGGGGTGGCAGCCTGGGCCGGGAGCAGGCCAGGCAAAGCCATCCAGGCCAGCAGCAGGAAGGAACGTAGCAGCTGCCGGAATTCTTGACACGGACCCATGATTTTTCCCTTGAGAATTTTATAAGTGATTGATTTTAATAATGTTTAATTATTGGCACAGTGCTTGCTTAGATGTCTGGGTGTCCACCACTTTTATTATTAAATCTACCATGAAAAAGTTTTCCTCCCTTCTGGTTTCTTTTGCCGCCGCCGCCAGCTTCATGGCTGCCGCGCCGGCCCACGCGACCCTGACGACGGTGACATCGGCTTGGCAGCAAGCCGCGTTCGATCTGCCCACCATCGATGCCAGCGCCACCGTCCAATTCAATGGCTTCAATGCCTCCCTGGGCAAGCTGATCGGCGTGACGGTCAAGTTCATCATGGATGAAACCCTCACCGATACCATCTACAACTTCAACACCCACGCGGTCACGGTGGGCAACCCGCGTCCGGTCTTTGCGACCTCGACCATTACCGCCACCGGTCCCCTGGGCCTTACCACCGTGAACCAACTGAACACTACCCCGCAATTCGCTGGCGTGGTCCCGGCCGCGCCCTCGGTGGGCAGCTTCAGCAGCAAGGTCATCAGCAACACCGTGACCGGCATCCAGTCCGGCCCGGTGACCGTGAACGGCACCCCCGCCTCGCTGGCTGCCTACATCGGCGGCCAGAACAGCGTGACCATCAACGTCGACGGCGAAGGTAGCCAGTCCGGCTCCCTGCCGCCCAACGTGATGAATGGCTACTCGGCCAGCGCCAACGGCATGGTCTACCTGCAATACATCTACCAGGTGCCGGAACCCGCCTCCATGGCCCTGTTCGCGCTGGGCCTGCTGGCGCTGACCCAGCTGCGTCGCCGCAAGTCCTCCTGAGGATCAGGCCGCAAGCGCCCGACAGGGTGCGCATGGCTCCTGCGACAAGGGCGCTACCGAATCGGTAGCGCCCTTGTCGCTTTTGGGGAGGGAGCTGGGGCGGATGCCGGTTTTCTTTACACTTGTCTCGAGGCTGTTTGCTAAGTATTTGTTTTTTCTATCATTTTTTTCTGGCCCGCTCCTTGCTATGGTGGTATTGACAACAACTTTCTGTCATTTGGGAACAAACAGAGGAGTGGGTATGAAAAAGCAGATTCTCTCCATCGTCGCCGCCATTCTGGCTTGCGTCGCCATGTCGTTGCACGCACCCGCCCAGGCCGGGGCGATACTGAGTTCCAACTGGCAGAGCGCCGCCTTCAATCTGGCCTCCATCGATGACGACACCACCTTGAGCTTCCACGGCTTCAACTCGGGGCTGGGCAGCCTGATCGGCGTGGTCATGAAGTTCACCCTGTCCGAGACCCTGTATGACCGTGTCTTCAATCTGGGCTCCAAGGCCAGCAACATCGGCAATCCCAGCCAGATCTTCGCTACCTCCATCATCACCGTGTCCGGCCCCCTGGGCCTGCAAAGCGTCAACCAGTTGAGCACCACGCCGTTCCGGGGCAAGGTCCCGAGCGGCCTGAGCACCATCGCTACGGCTTCGCTGACCAATCATCAGGTGGCTCCGGTGCAGCTCAATGGCACCCCGGCCTCGCTGGCCAGCTATATCGGCGCCAACCACCAGGTGACCATCAGCGTGGATGGATTGGGCGTGCAGAGCGGTTCTCTGGCCCGCAACGTGCTGACCGGCTACGACGGCACGGCTAGCGGCGTGGTCTACCTGCGCTACATCTACAAGGTGCCCGAGCCTGCCATCCTGGCCTTGTTCGGCCTGGGCTTGCTGCTGCTGGCCGCGATGAGCTGGCGTCGCCGCCAGGGCTGAAGCCGGCTTGCCACGTAGTCCATTGTCGCCACGCCGTGCGCCCGATCAGCGCACGGCGTTTTTACTTGCGCCGTTGCGGTGTCAGCGTTCCAGCCTCGTCAGCCAGCGCAGGCAGGCTTGCGCCACCTGTTCACGCCAGAGGCGGGTAGAAAAGGTGTGGTTGGCCTCGGGCAGGTCGATGCGGGTAGTGCGGGAGGCCAGCAAGAGGGCTTCCCAGCGGCTGCCAGGCGTGGCCAGGTCGGCAAACTCGCGTGCGGTCAGGTCCGCGCCCGACAGGATCAGCAGCACCGGACCGCTGAAGCGCTCATAGGCCTGTTGCAGCCGCATCGGCAGCAGCTCCGGTGTGGCCGCTGGTGCGCTGGCGGCCCGGCGCCACTGGCCGAGCAAAGAGCGCAGCGCTGCCACCGCATTGAATCGCCCGCGCAGGATCTTGTTCCACAGGTCAGGACTGGTCAGGCGCGCGCGGTAATAATGTGTCAGATAGGCCTGGGCCTGGCCGGCTTCCGTGCGCGCCCAGGGGTTGACCAGCACCATGGCGCGCACCCGCGCATCGGCGCTGGCATGCAACAGCGCCGCCGAGGCGCCGTCGCACAAGCCCCACAGCACCACGCCGTCCAGTCCCGGCTGGGCCTTGAGCAAGCCGTCCAGGGCGCAGTCGATGTCCGCCGCTACGCCTTCGAAGCCGGCCGCTTCGCCCTGGCTGTCGCCCATCCCGCGAAAATCCATCCGCAGCACCGTAAAACCGGCGGCCGCGAAACGGCGCGCCAGCAGGGTGAACTGACGATGGCTGCCGGCGCGATACTGCGCACCGCCCACCAGCATGAGAATGCCGGGCCGCCGCACGGCAGCCTCCGACAGTGCCGTCTCGGGCAGCGTCAGGATGCCCATCAACTGCTGCCCCTGGCAATGCAGCGGGCAGACGTGTTCTTTATAGGCCATGGGCATGGGCGTGCTCCAGCGTGGTTCGCACCCAGGCGCAACTGGCCTCGATCAGGGCGGGGCAGGTGGTCACCTCCGGGGTGGACCAGAAGGCCGGCCCCGTCACTGTCTGGGGCGTGACCGACCAGGCTTGCGCCAGCCGTGCGCTGGCCGGAGCCAGTGGCAGCGCCGGGTCGCGCACCAGCTCCAGCCAGTGCAGCGGCAGTCCCGCCGGCGGCGCAGTGGCCTGCAGGCCATCGATGCTGGCCACCAGTGCGCCATTGAGTTCGTAGCCGCCCACTTCCAGCAATTGCCCTTGCTGCAATTGCGCGCGCAGGGCGGCCACGCTGTTGGCCGCTGGTCCACTCGCGCTGCCCATGCCGGCGGCCAGTTGCAGGCGCAGGAACTGCGTCATGTAGGCCTGCGCATCGGCCAGCGGATTCCACAACAGCAGCAGCCCCAGGTCGGCTGCGCGCAGGCGCGCCACCTCCAGCGCCAGCAGTGCGCCCAGACGCAGCCCCCACAGTCCGACCGGCGCATGCGTGCGCTGCTGCAGCCAGTCGATGGCCAGGCCGATATCGTCGCGCCACACCGCCCAGCTGGCCTCGGCCAGTTCACCAGCGCTGTCGCCGCAACCATAGAGGTCGATCAGCAAGACCCCCACGCCCTGCCGCGCCAGGGCCTGGGCTTGCAGGGCGGCCATGCGACGGCTGCGGTTCATTTCCTCGGCAAAGGGGGCGACATAGACCAGCCCGCCGAGACAAGGACCATGGGCGGCGGGGGCGTGGTACAGGCACAGCCGCCCGCCGTGCGCGGCGCTCAGGTAGAACGGCAACGGCGGCGCGGCGGCGAGCGGTTTCATTGCGCCAGCTTGCCCTCGACCAGCGCGGTGAGCGCACCGACGGTCTCGAAATGGGTGGCCTGGATGTCGTCGTCGTCCAGATAGATGCCAAAGCGCTCCTCCAGCGAGGCCACGATATGGATCACCGCCGCCGAATCCAACTCGGCCACGCTGCCCAACAGTGGCGTCTCGCGTTGCCACTGGGCGCAGCGCTGTTCCAGTCCCAGGGTTTCACCCAGCAGTGTCCTGATGTCGGCAAGGATATCCATGGGCGTGCTCACAGCTGGGCCAGCAGGGCGCGGGCCTGCTCATTCTGGGCGCTGCCCTTGGGGCTGGCCAGGATCTTTTCCAGCTCGCTGCGAGCAGCGCTCTTGTCGCCGGTCTTCATCAGCGCCTGCGCCAGGTGCAGACGGATATCCATGGCCTCGGGGGCGGCCGCGACAGCCTTCTTCAGCAGTGGCAGGCCGCGTTCGGCATGGCCTTTCTCGACCAGCATCCAGCCCAGGGTATCGATCACCGGGGCGCTGTCTCCCGCCGCAGCGTAGGCTTTTTCAGCCGTCGGCAAGGCGCGCGCATCGCCTTCCTGCTGATAGGCCCAGGCCAGGTTGTTGAGCGCCCCGGCATTGTCCGGTTGCTGGCGCAGCGCCAACTGGTATTGCTCGATGGCCTGCTTGTTCTGCTTGCGCGAGAGCGCCGTTTCGCCCAGGTAGAGATGCAGGGCGACATCCTTGGGATGGCTCTTGAACCATTGCGCGGCCAGCGTATCGGCGGCCGCGTTCTTGCCTGCCAGCAGCAGCGCGCCGTGCAGCTTCATGAGCAGGCGCACGTTTTCCTTGTCGCGCGCAAAGGCCTGGTCGAAGGCCGCTGCGGCCAGCTCAGGCTTGTTCTGGAAGGCTTGCAGATTGCCTTCCAGCTCGTAGCCCACCAGTGCCTGGGTGGGGCGCTTCTGCATCTGCTGGGCGATGGCCAGGGCCTTGGCCGGTTCGCCATTTTCGCTGTACAGCGTGGCGCGGAAGATCTCGGCATCGGTGTAGTCGGGCTGGATCTCCAGCGCCTTGCGTGCCGCGTCAGCCGCGCCCTGCACATCCTTGGCGCTCTGGTAGAGCGAGGCCAGACGCAACTGCGTCGGCGCCGAATCCGGCTGCAGCGTGGCCAGGCGCTGGTAGCTGGCCAGCGCACCCTGGGTATCGCCGCTGGCGAACTGGGCCTGGCCCAGCATTTCCAGCGCCGCCGCATCGCCGGGATTGCTGGCCTGCAGCTTGCGGGCCATGGTCAGGCCTTTTTCCTTCTGGTCGGTCAGCAGGTAGCGGGCGATCAGTTGCGCGCTGGCCTGCACCGATTCGGGATTTTCATTGACCGCCCGTTCCAGCCACTGGGTCGCTTCCTGCGGATGCTTGTCACGCTCGGCCAGGGTTGCCAGCGCGGTCATGGCGGGGATGCTCTTCTTGTCCTTGGCCAGCACTGCCTCAAAGCGCTTGCGCGCCGCCTCGGGCTGGTTGTCCTTCAGGTCGAGCTGGGCCAGGTTGGCGGTGGCGGCAAAGAAGCCCGGATCGATCGCCAGCGCCTTCTCGAACGCCTTGCGGGCATTGGCGTAGTCGTTCTGGGCCAGATAGACGCCGCCCTTGAGGTTCTGCACGATGGGGTTGGCGGGCTGTTCCTGTTCGGCTGCGTTGGCAGCGACCAGCGCCTTGTCGTATTCCTTCTGGCGCATGTGCGTCATCACCAGCAGCACGCCCGCCTGGGATGACTTGGTGTCCAGGCTGGCAGCGGTCTGGAACTGGGCGGCGGCGCTGTCGGTCTGGCCGCGTCCCAGGTTGCTCAGGCCCAGGCCCATGTGATAACGCGCGCTTTGCGGCGCCAGGGCGCTGGCCTTTTCATAGTAGTCGGCGGCCTTGGCGAAGTCCTTGTTTTCGATGGCGATCTCGCCGGCCAGGGCCAGCAGTTCGGCATCCTGCTGGCCAGTCTTGAGGGCCGGCTCCAGCGTCGCGGCGGCCTTGGCCTTCTGGCCATTCTTCAGTTGCGCCGACGCCAGCAGCTTGCGGGCGTAGTTGTCATCGGGGACCTTGTCCAGGTACTTGCCCAGGTTCAGCTCGGCCTGCGGCATCGAGCCCAGCGCGTACTGGATCGCACCGGCCAAGAGCGCCGCCGGCAGGTAGTCGGGCGCGCCAGCCTGCACCTTCTGGATCTCGGTCAGAGCGTCGGCATGCTTGCCCTGGCTGAAGGCCAGCAAGGACTGCATGTAGGTCGACAGCAGGTTCTTGGGATTGGCCTTCTGCGCGGCCTGGATATCGGCCTGGGCTGGCGCGAATTTGCGCTGGCGGATCTCCAGGTCAGCCCGCGCCAGCAGCGCATCGACCTGGTCCGGCTTGCGCTTGATCACCTGGCCCAGCACGGCGGTGGCCTCGTCCATGGCGCCCTGGCCGCGCAGCAGGTTGGCCTTGAACATGAGCACGTCATTGTTGTCGGGATTCTTGGCAATGGCCTCGTCGGTGTAGCGGGTCGCCGCTTCCAGGTTGCGCTCCAGCAGGGCGCTGCGGGCCAGCCCGATCAAGGCGGTGGGCAGCTTGGCATCGCTCTGCAGCGCCGTCTCGAACGCGGCCTTGGCCTCGGCGGACTTGCCCAGTCCCAGGTAGGCGTTGCCGCGCAGCGCCGCGATCTCGCCTTGGGCTGGCAGGGCGGCAGTCTGTTCCAGCGCCTTGGCGAACTGGCCCTGCAGCAGCAAGGACTGGGTCAGCGCCGGCACCACCTGCTCGGGCTTGATCCCTAGCGACAAGGCGCGCCGCAATTCCTTCTCGGCCGAGGCGGCGTTGCCATTGGCCAGGTAGATCTGGCCCAGCAGCAGGCGCGCCTGGGCGTTCTCGCCGTCCTTTTGCAAGGCGTTCTTGAGCTGGATCTCGGCGGCGGCGTTATCGCCTTTCTGCTGGTACTGCCGGGCTTCGTCCACCAGCGAATCGGCCGACTTGAAACGTTCGCAGGCCGTCACCCCCACACACACCATGGCCACGGCCAACACCACAGCGCAGAGGCGCCCCGTGCGTTTTGACTCTAGCATCGTCCATCCCATTTTATGATCCCTCGATCCGGTGATTGTTGTAATTTCGATAACTATCGTGGATGCCACTATAGCCTATCTGGCAAGTTTTTCGCGCAGTGCGCAGGTAAATTTCCCGGTCAGCAAACTGCTCATTGCTGACGCTTCCGTACGAAAGGCCAGCGTTGCAGCCGTGCCGCAGGTACGCCCAGGTCAATCAGGATCTGGCCGATCTCGCCCACCGCGTGGCGGTCCACATAGACGATCCAGGCCAGGTAGGTCAGCGCCCCGCTGAGGATCTCCAGCGCCAGGATCAGCGGCGCCGGCAAGGCCAGCGCATACAGCCCGGCGCGCACGCCCAGCACCACCGCCAGCATGGCCAGGGCGCCGGCCAGGATGGGCAGCAGGGCGCGGTAATAGCCTCGCATCGACAGTCCGGTCAGCCGCGCCACGTCGTGCAGCAACTTCACCGACAGCAGCGGATAGACCAGCACCCAGGCCGCCGACACCCCGCGCAGCCCATCGGCCCACGCGCCCACCGCAAAGGCCAGCGACATCGTCGCCGCGCACAGCGCCGTATAGGCCACCAGCCGCTTGACCTGGCCGATGGCGGTAAGCACCTGGGAGAGCAGCGGATCGACCGACTTCACCAGCCCCATCAGGCAAAGCGCCGAGAACGGCACCTGGCATTGCAGCCATTTCGGCCCCAGCACCACCAGGATCAATTCGTGCGAACAGGCCAGCATGCCCATGAGCGCCGGATAGACCACGTAGGCAATGCCGCGCGTCATGTTGACCAGCACCGCATTGAGCCGCGCCGGCTCATGCTGCAGCTTGGCAAAGAGCGGCGCGGCCACATTGATGACCAGTGAAGTGATCTGGCTGCTGGGCAGCGTGGCCAGTGAAAACGCCATGCCATAGATGCCCAGCGAGGCCGCGCCCAGCACGCGTCCGACGATGGCGCGGTCGGCATTGCTGTAGAGGTACCAGAACACCCGGCTGGTGATGACGTGCAGGCCGAAGAGCACCAGTTCCACCGCTTCGCGCACGCCATAGCGACCGCGCGGACGCCAGGGCGAGAGCAGGAAGTAGCCGCCGCTGTAGGTGGCCGTGGCCGCCAGCGAACCCCACACCAGCGACCACACGCCCATGCCCGCCAGCGCCAGCCCCAGGCTCACCGCGCTTTGCAGCACGATGCCCAGGATGGTGATGCCGGCCATGGCCTTGAACTGCATCTGCTTGCGCAGGAAGGCTTCCGGCACGCTGCCGGCCGCCCCCATGATGAAACCGACCGCCAGCGTGGAAATCATCGGCTGCAGCTGCGGCTGGCGGAAGAAGCCGGCGATGGGGCCGGCCGCTAGCACCGTCAGCAGGAACAGCACCACGCTGCATCCCATGGCGATGAGGAAGCAGCCGTTGACCTGTTCCTGGCTCAGTTGGGGCCGCTGCACGATGGCCGTGGTCAGGCCGATCTCGTTGAAAAAGCCGATGAAGGCGATGAGCATCATGGCGATCTCCATGAGCCCGTACTCGGCGGGACTGAGCAACCGCGCCAGCACCAGCGTGGTACTGAGCGAGACCAGCTTGCCCACCGCATTGCCCAGGCCGACGTGGCTGATGGCCTTGACGGTCTTGCTGCGCAGATCGTTGTGCATGGTCTGGCTCACGGCGCGCTCTGGGAGAACAGTTCGGCCAGCTGGCGCGTGCGGTGGGTGCGCGAACTGGCCGCCACCAGGGCTTCGCTGGCTACGTGCGCCGTGCCATCGGCGATGGCCCGCAGGAAGCGCGTGAGCACTGGCGCGATGGCCTCGGGATCGGTCATCTCGACCAGATCAGGAAAGCCGGCGCTGCGCAGCATGCCGGCGGTTTCTCCCTCCAGGTCCAGCAGCCCCAGCACGGGTTTGCGGGCGCGGAAGTATTCGTAGATCTTGGCCGGCGCCTGGCGGTTGAAGGGCCGCCCCTGGAACACCAGCAGGCCATCGGCTTCCAGCATTTCGTGCAAGGCCTGGCGATACGGCACGGGCGGCGCGATGTGGACCAGATCGATGACGCCGCAGCGTTGCGCCAGCTGGGTGAAATAGTCCAGGTCGCCAGGTGCGCGCAGGATCACCCGCAAGCGCTGGGCATCGACCAGCCCACGCGCGCGCAGCATGGCCAGGGCCTGGAAGAAGGCGCTGGGGTCGCGTCCCTCGGTATAGAGCACGCCGCTGTGGACCAGCGTCAGCGGGCGCGTCTGCCCAGGCTGACCCGGCAGCGCGCAGGCGTGCGGTTCCTGGGCGAAGGTCTGTTCGTCATAGCCGTTTTCGATCACCACGAACTTGTGGTGCAGGGCTGCGGGAAAGCGCGCCCGGTAGGACTCCAGCGCCCCCTGCGTGGTGAACGTGGCGTGGGTGCAATGCTTGATCGCAAGCCGCTCGATCCAGCCGAACAGCTTGCGCTGCCAGCGGTTGCTGGGAAAGTCCGATTGCAGCATGGGGTCACGGAAGTCGGCTACCCAGGGCAGGCCAGTGAGCCAATGTACGGACAGGCCAATCAGGTGCGCCGTGGAGATCGGGAAGGTGGACCAGATCACCTTCGGCTTGTGCTGGCGCACCATCGCCAGGGCGCAGGGCAGGGCGAACAGCCACCAACTGATCCAGCGGTCCGGCAAGGCGGTGATCTGCAGATAACGGCCCTTCCAGCCCAGGTGACGCTTGGCGTCCAGCGCCAGTGGACGGCGCACGATCAGCTCCGGCGGCAGGCTGGCCAACTGCGAGGCATTCTTGCGTTCATAGGCCATCGGGTGGGCAGAGAGCACCATGGGCGTCCAGCCGAACTGGGCCAGGTGCCGCGAAAAACTGAGGGTGCGCTGGATGCCGCTGCTTTCCGACTGCGGCGGAAAGTGGAAGGCGATCAGCAAGGCGCGCGGCAGCGTTGCGCCTTCTTGGGAGGGGGAGGAATGCTTCTGCATGGTCGTCAGGCTCCAGGCCGGGCCAGCCAGCGCAGCAGGCGCAGGCCGAACATCAGGGGGCGGCGGTCCCAGGGACGGCCGCGCGGGATCTGGTAGCAGTCATGTTCCGCTCCGGCCGAGCCGCCTGCGGTGGTAAAGGCGGCCTCATAACCGGCGCCGCGCACCATGGCGACGTGGCGCTGGTCATAGTCCAGCCCCGGCTTGCCGTTGGGATAGGCGAACAGCCGCAGCCGGCGGCCCAGGATGCTCTCCAGCGCCACCTTGTTGTCGCTGATCTCATGGCGCGCCTGGGCGTCGTCGAGCCGGCTGAGGATGGGGTGCGAGGTGGTATGGCCGCCGATTTCCACACCCGCCTGCGCCAGGGCGACCAGCATGTCGCGATCGAGCATGAGGTCCTGGTCGGCCTGATCGGTCTGGCTGGCTGGGCCGGCGTGGCGTTCCAGCGTTTCGATGACGCGCTGGCGCTCTGTGGGCGGCAGGTACTTGACGTGGGCATCGAGCAAGGTCGCCAGGTGGGTGCGGGCGTCCGGGTCGTGGCGCAGGTCCGAGGCGGTCGGCAGCAGAGCCTGCGGCAGGCCCAGCGCCTGCCAGTCGGTTGCATCGGCGGGCAGTCGCCGCACGGCGTGGAGGATGCGGTCGTTCCACATGCTGCCGTGTTCGACGAAGCCGGTGGTGGCGAAGACGGTGGCCGGCAAGCCCAGTTGCTGCAAGACCGGCAGGGCCAGCGTATGCACCGAGCGATAGCCATCGTCGAAGGTGATGCTTACCGCGCGCGGCGGCAGGCTGTTCTGCTGCAGCCGTTGCAGCGCCTCGGCCAGCGGCAGCACGGTGAATCCCTTGGCCAGCAACTGCATCTGCCAGCGGAAACTGGCCAGGTCGATCTCGCCTCCCAGCAACGGGTCCGGCTGCGCCAGCACGCGGTGATAGGTCAGGATGCACAGCCGGCGGC
The DNA here is from genome assembly GCF_001929405.1 of Herbaspirillum camelliae. Taxonomy (NCBI): domain Bacteria; kingdom Pseudomonadati; phylum Pseudomonadota; class Betaproteobacteria; order Burkholderiales; family Oxalobacteraceae; genus Herbaspirillum; species Herbaspirillum camelliae. The sequence goes on along the minus strand of NZ_KV880769.1, from coordinate 4,784,568 downwards.
GCCGGACCAGCGCCAGCAGATTGCCAGCCAGCCGCAGCAGCAGCGCCAGCAAGCCCAGATGGACAGGGAGAGGGGGCAGGGCAGCGTGCATGGCTCAGCGTCCTCGCCCCAGGATGCGGCGGAACAACTGCAACTGGCCCTGGGTGGTGGCGTCCCAGCTGAAGCCTTCGGCATAGCGGCGCGTGGCGGCCCGCGCCGGCGCGGCCGCCTGCAGGGCGCGCACGGCGGTCGCAATGCCAGCGGCGCTGCGCTCCTGCATCAGCAGACCGGCATCGGGGTGCGCCACCACCTCGGGCGTGCCCCAGACCTTGCTGGCCACCACCGGTGTGCCGCAGGCCATGGATTCGAGCAGGACATTGGCCCAGCCCTCGCGGGAGGAAGCCAGCACCATCATGTCGGCGGCGTTGTAGTAGCTGCACAGGGCGCTCTGCGGCAGCGCACCCAGGAAGCGCACCCGCTCGCGCACGCCCAGTTGCGCGGCCAGCGCTTCCAGACGCGCCTGTTCGGGGCCGCTGCCGGCAATGAGCAGGCGCGCCTCGGGTAACAGCGGCAGCGCGGCGATAGTCAGGTCGTGGCCTTTGACCAGCGCCAGATTGCCCACCGAGAGCAGGGTGAAGCCGGTGATCTCCAGCTCGCGGCGCACGGCCTCGCGCTGCAGTGGCCGGAACAGCTGCAGGTCCACGCCATTGCGCAGCGCGACCACCTTGGCGGGGTCTGCGCCCAGCACGATCAGTTCATCACGCAGCGCATTGCAGACGGTGATGATGGCGGCGGCCTGGTCGGCCGCCCAGCGGATCATCTTGCCGGGCCAGCGGTAGTGCGGCAGCAGGGTGATGTCGGAACCGCGCGCGGTGATCACCACCGGCTTGCCGAACTCCCGCGCCAGCATGGCCGCAGCCACCCCGTCGGGATAGAAGTAGTGGGCATCGATGGCGTCGAAATCGAAGCCCTCGGCTATCAGCCGGCGCAGCACCGGCTTGACCGCCATGGCCATGAGCAAGGGCGCGGGCGTCATGCCCACCTTGGGCAGCAGCGCATAGCGCGGATGCAGCACCGGGATGCCGCTGCGCACCTCGCTGCGCGGTACCCGCGCAAAGCGTGCATAGCTGCCAAAGCGGGGATGGCGCAGCGGGAACCACGGCACCGGCGCCACCACGCGTGACTGCACCTGTCCACTGGCGACCAGATGGCGCAGGCGGGTCTCCACGAAGATCCCGTGGCCGGGACGTTCGAGGTTGGGAAACAGCGTGGAAAAGGTCAGCAGCTTCATCGGCTTCATCTGCTTCAGGCGGTGCATGCGGCTGCAGCCACCAGGCGCGGATAGATCTGCTGGTAGCGCGCCACGCTGGCGGCCCAGTTGCGTTCGGTCTCGACGAAGTGGCGACCGGCGGCGCGCAGTTGCGGCCAGCGGGCCGGTTCGGCCAGCAAGGTCAGCACCTTCTGCGCCAGCGCCTCGGGCGAACCGGCGGCAAAGAGCACCCCGGTCTGGCCATCGCTGATCAGTTCGCGATGCCCGCCCACATCGGAGGCCACCACCAGCCGGCCTTGGGCCATGGCTTCCAGGGGCTTGAGCGGCGTGACCAGGTCGGTCAGGCGCATCTTCAGGCGCGGATAGACCAGCACGTCGATCAGGTTGTAGTAGCGCTGCACCTGCTCATGCGGCACCCGGCCGGCAAACACCACCTTGTCGCTCACCCCGAGTTCGGCGGCCAGGGCATGCAGGGCCCGTTCTTGCGGGCCGCCGCCCACCAGCAGCAGGCGTACGTCGGGATTGCCCGCCAGCAGTTGCGGCAGCGCCCGCACCAGCACCGGCAAGCCCTCATAGGCATAGAAGGAGCCGATGAAGCCCAGCAGCGTCTTGCCCTCCAGCCCGAGCTGGCGCGCCAGCGCGGGGTCGGCCTGCTGGCCCAGGCTGAAGTCGTCGATGTTGACCGCGTTGGGGATCACCGTCATCTTGGCCAGCGGTACGCCGCGCGCGGCGATATCGGCGCGCAGGCCTTCGCAGATGGTGGTGACGGCGTCGGCGCGCTTCAGAGCATAGGTTTCCAGCGCGCGGGTGAGGCGATAGCGCAGGCCGCCGGCGCGGCTGGTGCCATGGTCCACGGCGGCGTCTTCCCAGAAGGCGCGCACTTCATAGACCACCGGAATGCCCAGGCGGCGGCCCACCCGCAGCGCGGCGATGGCGTTCAAGGCCGGCGAATGGGCATGCAGCACATCGGGCCGGACCTGGCGCGCCACGTCTTCCAGCCGCCTGGCCAGACCATGGATCACGGCCAGCTGGTTCAGCACCGGCAGCCGCGCCAGTGGGCCGGTCGCGGGCGGCGTGCGATAGAAGCGCCAGCCATCGACCTCTTCTTCGGCAGCGGCGGCGGCACCCTGCTTGGCGCTGGTGATGTGCGAGGTCTGCCAGCCCAGCGCCCGCTGCTGCTTCAGGATGGACAGCGTGCGGAAGGTGTAGCCGCTATGCAGCGGGATGGAATGGTCGAGGATGTGCAGGATATGCATGGCGTGGCGTCTAGGTGCGTTTCAGGCCGCGCGGGCCGTAGGTTGGGGCTGTGCGGCGCTGGCCTGCAGGACATTGCGCAGGAAGGCCGCGAACATCAGCAGCGCCCACAGCGGCGCGGCATGGTCGCGGCGACCGCTCTGGTGCTGCTCCACCAGCTCTTGCACGAAGTCCATGTCGAACAGTCCGGTCTGGCGCAGCAACGGTCCCAGGAGACTCTCCTGTACCACCTGGCGCAGCGGTCCGCGCAGCCAGCTCGAGAGCGGGATGGAAAAGCCCATCTTGCGGCGATAGAGGATGTCTTCGGAGAGGGTCCCTTCGAGGGCTTTCTTGAAGATGTACTTGCCCTGGCCTTCGTGCAGCTTCAGCGCAGGCGGCAGGCCCGACACCCATTCCACGAACTGGTGATCCAGCAGCGGCACCCGCACCTCCAGCGCATGGGCCATGCTGGCGCGATCGACCTTGGTGAGGATGTCGCCGGGCAGGTAGGTCTTCAGGTCCAGGTACTGCAGCAGCGAGAGCGCGTCCTCAGTGGGGGCCTGCGCGGCATGGCCGCGCATGACGTCGATGGCCTGGTAGCCCTGCAGCTCGCGCCGCAGGCCAGGACTCAGCAGGCGCTGGCGTACCCGGTCGGGCATGATCGACACACCATGGAAATAGCCTTCCACGGTGTCGCGCGCCAGGGCTTCGAAGGTGGTCTTGGCGCGCAGCACGCGCGGCGCCCAGTCGGCCTTGGGATAATGGCGTCCGAGGAAACCGAACAGCGGCTTGCGCAAGCCCTCCGGCAGCCGGGCGCGCACCTTCTCTTCATTCATCGCATAGCGGTAGCGGCGGTAGCCGGCGAAATTCTCGTCGCCGCCGTCGCCGGACAGCGCCACCGTCACGCTCTCCTTGGCCAGCTGGCAGACGCGATAGGTGGGGATGGCCGAACTGTCGGCATAGGGTTCGTCGTACAGATTGGCCAGCAGGTCGATGAGGCTGTAGTCGTCCTTGTCCACGGTGCGCATGTGATGGCGCGTACGGAATTGCTGCGCCACTTGGGCGGCGTATTGCGACTCGTCATAGGCAGGGTCGTTGAAGGCGATCGAGCAGGTATTGACGGACTCGCCCGTCAATTGCGCCATCATCGCCACCACCGCGCTGGAATCGACGCCGCCGGAGAGGAAGCCGCCCAGGCTCACATCGGTGACCAGATGGCTGCCCACCACCTCGCGCAACCGTTCCAGCAATTCGGCGGCGATTTCCTCGGTGGGGCGCTGGCTGCCGGGCTGGAAGGGAATGTCCCAGTAGCGTTGCTGCTGCGGCTGGCCCAGCGTCACGCCCCGTTGCAGCAACAGCGTATGGCCAGGACTGAGCTTGTGCACGCCACGCAGGATGGTGCGCGGTTCCGGCACATAGCCGTAGGCGAAATACTCTTCGACGGCGCAGGGGTCGAGATCCCTGGGCAAGGCCGGATCGGCCAGCAACGCCTTGAGTTCGGAGGCGAACAGGAAACGGCCATCCGGCAACAATGCATAGAACAGCGGCTTGATGCCCAGCCGGTCGCGCGCCACGAACAGGGTCTGGCGCTGGCGGTCCCAGAGGGCGAAGGCGAACATGCCGCGCAGGCGCGTCACGCAATCCCGGCCCCATTCTTCCCAGGCATGGACGATGACCTCGGTATCGCAGCGCGAGCGGAACTGGTGGCCCAGGGCGGTCAGTTCGCGCATCAGTTCGCGGTAGTTGTAGATCATGCCGTTGAAGACCACCACCACGCTGCCATCCTCGTTGAACAGCGGCTGCTGGCCGCTGGACAGATCGACGATGGACAGGCGGCGATGACCCAGGCCGAGGCCGGCTTCGACATGCAGGCCGCCTTCATCGGGACCACGATGATGCTGGGTCTCGTTCATCCGCTCCAGCAGCTTGCGGTCGATCTCGGCCTGGCCGTGCAGGGAAAAGATGCCGGTGATTCCACACATGATGCTCAGTGTCCTTGTACGGTAGGTTGGCCGCGCTTGGCCGCCAGCATGCGGTCATACATGCCGGCATAGGCTTGCAGCATGGCCGCCATGCTGTGCTGGCGCAGGCAGCGTTCAAGGCCGGCCGCGCCATGGCGGGCCGCCAGCGCCGGTTCATCGACATAGGCGGCCATGGCCCGGGCCAGCGCCGCCGCATCACCCGCCGGGGTGAGCTGGCCGGTGGCGCCCTCGGCCACCACTTCGGGCACCCCCCCGACCGCCGTCGAAATGACCGGCAGACCCGTGGCCATGGCTTCCAGGATGGTCACCGGCACGCCCTCGGCAATGGAGGACAGCATGAAGACCGAGAAGCGCCGCATCATCACCTCCACATCCATGCGCGCACCCGGCAGCCACACCAGATCGGCAATGCCAGCCGCCTGCACCTTGGCGCGCAGGGCCGGCAGCAGCGGACCATCGCCGACGATGGCCAGCCGCAGGCGGCCACGTTGTTGCGGCCGCATGGCCAGCAAGGCGATGAAGGCATCGACCAGGGTAGCGTGGTCCTTGACGTCCTGGATCCGGCCCACGGTGCCGAACACCATGCAGCCAGCCGGCAGCTCGGGCGTGGTCTCGCGCAGACCCTCTGCGGGCGGATGGAAGCGGGCCGTGTCCACCCCATTGGCCAGCAGCAGGTTCTTCTCCGCCGGCACCTTGATGGTGTCGCGCAGCCAGTCGCGCAGGTCCGCCGAGACGGCGTAATAGCAGTCGTAGAAGGGCAGCACCAGCCGCCGCAGCAGGTTGTGGCGGGCGTTGCGGCCATGCGGGTCGCGCGCGTCGCGGCCATGCTCGCCATGCACCCGCACCGGCACCCCGGCCAAGAGCGCCGCCGGCGCATATTCGATGGTGGGCAGGTTGTAGGTGTGCAGCACGTCCGGACGCAGGCGGCGTAGCAGCCGCCACAGCTGCAGATGGGTCTGCGGCGCCAGTCCGGGCGGCTTGTGCAGGGCGTGGATGGCCACATCGGCCTTGTCGATCTTGCGGGCGAAGTCGGTGTAGTCGGTCAGGCAGATGATGGCGTGGCGATAGCGCTGGGCAGGCATGCGGTTGATGCAATCGACCAGCAAGGTCTCCAGCCCGCCGAAGTCGAGCCGGTAGATCAGATGCACCACCAGTGGAATATCCGGTTTCACGTCGCGCCTATCGCTTGCCATTGTGGTTGAGGGTGACTTCGATGCCGGCCAGGTTGTCCGCCAGGTAGCGCCGCAATACCGCGCGCGCCGCTTCTGGGTCTTCGTCCACTGGGGTGAAGACGAACAGCGCAGCGCCGTCGTCGCCCTGCATCTCCAGCTGGCTCTTGGTCTGCAGCAGCTTGGCCAGGTAGTCGTTCTCGACGAAGCGGCGGTCGATCCAGTACCAGCGCCAGATCAGCAGGCCTTGGCTATTGCCGCGAATGAGTTCTTCCCGCACCGCCAGCTGGCGCTCGCCTACGCGCTCCTGGCGGACCTCGCTGGCCGCCCGTGTCCAGGGGCTGTCCTTGACCGGCAGGATGCGGTTGACCGAGCTGACCAGCGCCGCCCCCGGCCCTTGGGCGCGGTAGTAGCGCAGGTAAAGGCCGACTTGCATGTCCTGCTGCCGATAGGCGCGGCTCAGTTCGGCCACGCCCGGCAGGAAGGCCGGCGTCCAGCTGCTGAAGGCGGGCGCTTCGCTCCAGCGGCTTGGCAGCGGGCTCAGTTGCACCGGCGCGCCCTCGGCGTCCAGCGCATGCATGCTGTGCGCATAGAGCGGCCCCAGCAGGATGGCGGCCAGCGCCAGCAGTGCGTACACCAGCAGGCGCACCGGCCTGGCTTCTGGCGTAGGGGGTGTGACGGGCGCGGTGGGCGGCGTGTCCTCGCGCGGCGCTTTGCGGCCTTCGATCCAGAAGCCGCCGATCCAGAACATCAGGAACATCACCAGCCCGAAGAACAGCCAGCCATAGATCAGGTGATCTACGCCGGTGGCCAGTTGCATGCTGCTCAGGTGGCCGATCATGACGATCAGGTAGGCGCGTACACCGTTGGCCAGCACCGGCACCACCACCGAGAGCAGCACGAAGCCCGCCTGGCGCCAGCGCGAGCGGTAGCTCAGGTGGGCATAGAGCACGCCCAGCGTGACCGAGGCGATCAGGTAACGCACCCCGCTGCAGGCTTCCACCACCGACCAGCGGCCCGAGGGAATGGCAAAGGTATTACCCTCGCGCCAGACCGGGATGCCCGTGAGCTGCAGGGCGGCGATGGTGAAGTCGGCGGTGAAGCCGATGAGCGGCTCCAGCAGCACCTCTCCCACCGGCACCGCCAGCAACAGGAACAACAACGGGAAGGCCAGCAGCCGCGCCATGCGCAGGCCCAGCAGCGTCACCACGCCCGTCACCATCAGCGCCACCAGGGCGAACTGCTTGACCACCTGCACATCGGCCAGCTCGCCCAGCAGCCAGCCCACACTGCACAGCGCCAGCACGGCCAGGCCGGGCAGGAAGGGCTGCGCAGGCAGGCCACGCAACTGGGCGCGTTGCCGCCAGATCAGCCACAGGCTGATGGGCAGGATCAGGTACTGGTGGGTGAAGGTCTCGGAACTGTTCCAGATCGCCACCATGGACCACAAGGTCTGCGGCAGCACCAGCAGCGGCGCCAGCAAGGCCAGCGCCAGCAGCGCCAGCGTGGCGGGCGCAATGCGCTCGGTGCGCGGCAGCGGCAAGGGCAGGTCGTTGGGTCGCATGTTCAGCTTTCCGTCACAAGAGAAGACGCTGCGGCGGGTTCCATCAGCGTATCGAGCACGGCCAGCTGCTGAGGCCAGGCGTACTGCCGTTCGATCAGACGGCGGCCCTCTGCGGCCAGCGCCAGGGCCGGGTCGCGCGGCTCCTGCAACAGGGTCAGCGCCGCCTCGGCCAGGGCGCTGGCGCCATCGGCCACCAGCAGGTCGCGCCCGGGTGTGGCCGAGATGCCTTCGAAGGCCTGCGGCGTGGCCAGCACCGGAATGCCCATGGACATGGCCTCCAGCACCTTGTTCTGGATGCCGCGGGCGATGCGCAGCGGCGCCACGGCGCAGCGCGCATGGGCCAGATAGGGGCGGATGTCGGGCACGGTGCCGGTCACGCTCACGCCAGGCAGCTGGGCCAGCGCCAGCACCTGGGCTGCGGGACGCGCACCGACGATGACAAAGCGCGCCTGCGGCTGCCGGGCGAGGATCTCTGGGAAGACCGCCTGGGCGAACCACTGCACCGCATCGATGTTGGGCCAGTAGTCCATCGCACCGGTGAAGACCAGCACCTGTGCTGGTGCCCGGTAGGGATTCTTGAAAGAATGCGCGGGCGAAAAGTAATCGAGATCCACGCCATTGTTGAGATGGCCGATGCGCCCGGCCGACTCCGGCGCGAGGCGGCGAAACAGCGCAGCCTCGGCCTCGGAGACGAACAGCGACACATCGCTGAAGGCGGCGACCTGCCTTTCGTAGTCCAGCAGGCAGCGGCCTTCGCGGCGATACAGCCAGCGCATGGGCCAGCGCTTCTTTTGCGCATACTGCAGCCACTTGTCCGAATCGACATCGACGAAATCGATGACCCGGCGCGTGAGCCGTGGGTCCTGCGCGTATTGCGCCATCACCGAGGAAAACACCAGCGCCCGCGAAACCGGCGCTGCCGCCAGCGTCTGGGCCACCCAGCGCCGCATGCTGGCGTCGCGGTAATAGTCCAGGCTCAGCGCGCGCGTCGTCGCCAGCGCCGGCAGGCTGCGCAGGCGCGCCCGCAGGCTGTCCAGACGCACGAAGTGGGTCGAGGCGCAATAGGCCTTGACGGTCTCCACATACTGCCAGTCGGTCGCATCATCGATGAAGGCGCCCAGGTGCAGGTGATAGCGCGCGGCCAGGTGCTGCAGCAGATGGAAGGAGCGTATCTTGTCGCCCTTGTTGGGCGGATACGGGATGCGATGGGCCAAAAAGAGCAGGTGCTGCATGGCCTAGCCCAACTGGCGCACGATGTGCGGCCCGATCAGGTTGGCCGCCCACAGCGGCAGCCGCTGCCAGGTCTTGATCATCAACTGGTACCTGGGATTGAGCGGATTGGTGTCGGGCACGTCCTGGCCGCGCAGCAACTGGTATTCGTAGTGCAGCGGGGTCGGCGTGAAGCCCCAGTTCTTCTTGAAGTCGTAGGCGCCGGTGCCTTCCTTGCTGCGACCGAAGTCGAAGACCCGGATGCCACGCGCGGCGGCGCGACGCATCAGTTCCCAGTACATGAAGTCGTTGCCGGCCAGTTCGCGCGCGCTGGCATTGCCGCCACCGTAGTAGGGCAGCACTTCGTCGCGGAAATAGAAGCTCATGACGCTGCTCACCGTCTGGCCGTTGTGGGTGATGGTGAGCACTTCGCAATCCTTGCCGAACACCTCGGCCAGCACCTTGAAGTGCTTGCGCGAGAACACCGGCGTGCCCAGCCTGTGCACGCTGGCCGAATAGGCCGCGTAGAAGCGCTCGGTATCGCTGTCGATCTCGCTCTGCAGTCCGAACTTGATGCCCTTGCGCACCATGGCGCGCTGTTTGCGCGGAATGGCCTGCATATTCTCTTCGTCGTCGGCCGAGATGTCCTTGCGGAAGGTGACGTAGAGCGCCTTGCCGGGCCAGTCACCATGCTGCGCCTCGATGTTGCGGTACTCCAGGTAGTCCACGCCCAGCTCGCGGGCCAGCTCGAGGGCGGCCAGTTCCAGCAGCGCGCGCGCCTGGGCATCGTCGCCGGCGATGCCGCCATAGACGCAGAAGGGCAGCGAGCCCAGCCAGTGACCGAACAGCGCACTCTTAATGCGCGCCAGCGGCAGCACTGCGCAGATCTGTCCGGCGCGCTCGGCATAGAGGAAATAGGTGCGATGGCCGAAGGAGCGCTCCATCACCTCTTTCCAGCCGGCGCGATGGAAGAAGGTGGCTTGCGGGCATTGCAGCACGAAGGCGTCCCAGCGCGCCGCGTCCTCGGCCTGCATCAGGCCTACCACGGGCTCGGCCGCAGCGGCGGTGGCGTGCAGTTCGCCGGGGCGGATAGTGGCGTTCATGGCGTCCCCAGGTAGATGCGGTCCATGCGATCCCACTGGAAGTCGCTGGCCAGCGCCTTCAGACGATCTTCGGTGCGATGCAGGTTGACGTAGTGGCGGAACCGGGTCTTGGTGCTGATGCCGTGCTGGCGCGGCTGATGCGGGTCCAGTTCCCAGGGATGGAAATAGAAGATGGCCGACTGGCCGTCGCGCTGGTTGACCTGGCGCAGCAGCCAGCGCGACAGGGCGTACGGATAGAAGCGGAAGAAGCCGCCGCCGCCCGCCGGGAAGTTCTTGCGGCCCAGGCGCACCGTGCTTACCGGCACTTCCAGCAAGCCGCCGCTGCCGCTGGGTCGCCAGGCGAAACGGGGCGCATCGGGCAGCCCATAGTGGTCGTGCTTGACCGGGTAGATGCTGGAGCTGTAGAGGTAGCCCGTTTCCTGCAGTACGTCCAGCGCCCACAGGTTGTCGCGGCCGATCGAAAAGCTCGGCGCCCGATAGCCCCGCACCGGCTGTCCGCCCAGGTCTTCCAGAATCATCTTGCTGCGGCCTACGTCCTGGGCGAACTGGACGTGGTCCTGGTCGCTGGCGCGCAGGTGGCCGTAGCCGTGGCTGGCCAGCTCATGACCCTGGGCGACGATGCGCCGCACCAGTTGCGGGTAGCGCTCGGCGATCCAGCCCAGGGTGAAGAAGGTGGCGCGGATGCCGTGTTGCTCGAACAGCGCCAGGATGGTGTCCATGTTGCGTTCGATGCGGCAGGGCTGCTGCTCCCAGCTGCTGCGCGCGATGGTATTGGCGAAGGCCGAGACCTGGAAGTAGTCTTCGACATCGACTGTCATGGCATTGCGGATGGGCGCTGGCATGTCCGTGCTCCTCGTCGTTCTCAGGCCGCGCGCCGCTGGTCCAGCCAGTCGCACAGGTCTTGCGCAATGCGTTGGGCGGCGTGGCCGTCCCAGAACTCGGGGATGCGGCCGGCCTTGCCGCCGTGCTCCATGACCTCGGCGAAGATCGCCAGGATGGTCTGCGGATCATTGCCGGCCAGGGTGTTGGTGCCTTGCTCGACCGTGATGGGGCGCTCGGTATTGTGGCGCAGGGTCACGCAGGGCACGCCCAGGGCGGTGGTCTCTTCCTGGATGCCGCCGGAGTCGGTCAGCGCCAGGCGCGCATCGCGCATCAGGCCCAGCATTTCGAGGTAGCCCATGGGCGGCAGTTGCAGGATCTGCGGGAGGTCGATCAGCCCGGCCAGGCCGAACTTCTCGATCATGCCGCGGGTGCGTGGATGCAGCGGGAACACCACCGGCAGCGTGGCGCTGATGGTGCGCACCGTCTCCAGCAGTGCGCGCAGCACCTCGGGGTCGTCCACATTGGAGGGACGATGCAGGGTCAGCACCGCATACCCGTTGTCGTGATGGAAATCCTCGCGACCCTGGGCGGCCAGGATCTGCGGCAGGCTGATGGCGCGCGCCAGGTTGTGGCGCAGGGTATCGATCATCACATTGCCCACGAAGCGCACGCGCTCGGCGGCAATGCCTTCGCGGGTCAGGTTCTGCAGGGCATTGGCCTCGGTGGTGTAGAGCAGGTCGGAGATCTGGTCGGTCAGGATGCGATTGATTTCCTCAGGCATGCTGCGGTCGTTGCTGCGCAGGCCCGCTTCCACGTGCACCACCGGCACGCCCTTCTTGACCGCCACCAGGGCGCAGGCCAGGGTCGAGTTGATGTCGCCCAGCACCAGCACGGCGGCGGGCTGGACCTGGTCCAGCGCGGGCTCGAAGTGCTGCATGATCGCCGCGGTCTGCTGGGCGTGGCTGCCCGAACCGATCTCCAGGTTGATGTCTGGCGCGGGGATGCCCAGCGCGTCGAAGTACTGGTGGTTCATGGCCACGTCATAGTGCTGGCCGGTATGCAGCAGGACCGCCTGGACGCGCTCGCCCAACTGGCTGAAGGCCGCCATGATGGGAGCGATCTTCATGAAGTTGGGGCGGGCGCCGACGATGCAGAGGATGCGATGCGGGGAGCTCATGACTTGGATTCCTGGACAGGGTAGCGGGAGGTGTGCGAGGTGATGTCGCGCAGTATCTTGAGGATGGAAGCCGTCGCGTTTTCCAGCTTGCCCACGCGCTGCTGCAGTTCTTCCAGCGCGTCATCGGCGAACTGCCGTTCCAGCGAGCGCAGTTCGGCGTCGGTCTGGGCGCTGGCGTCGGACAGAGGCTGCTCGAATTCTTCCTGGATGTCACGGATGACGTCCTGCACGTGCTCGCCGCCGAAGGCGCGCAGTTCTTCCAGGTAACCCATCAGCAAGAGCCGATCGCACAGCGAATTGATCTTGCGCGGGATGCCGCCGCTGTAGGCATGGATGACCGAGTAGGCGGCCGCATCGAAGGCCGGATCGTTCTCCCAGCCGACCGTGCGCAGGCGGTGCTGGATGTAGGTGATGGTCTCTTCCTCGTCCATCGGCCCCAGGTGATAGGTGGCGATGACGCGCTGGCGCAACTGCAGCATGGCCTCGCTGTGCAGGGTGATGCGAAATTCCGGCTGGCCCAGCAGGAAGGTCTGCAACAGCGAGCGTTCACCGCTCTGGAAGTTGGAGAGCATGCGCAGTTCTTCCAGCGTGGTGGGCGAGAGGTTCTGCGCCTCGTCCACCACCAGCAGGGCGCGGATGCCTTTCTGCTCGCAGTGCAGGAAGAACTGTTCCAGCTGGGTCAGCAGGGCGGCCTTGCTGGCGTTCTCGGCAGGCAGGCCAAAGGCGGCGGCCACCATGCGCAGGGTATTGTCCGGGTCCAGGTGGGTGTTGACGATGTGGGCCGAGACGATCTGCATGGGATTGATCTTGCCCAGCAGCTTCCGCACCAGGGTGGTCTTGCCGGCCCCGACCTCGCCAGTGATGATGATGAAGCCCTCGCCCTGCGACAGGCCGTATTCCAGATAGCTCATGGCGCGCTTGTGGCCCTTGCTGCCAAAGAAGAAGCTGGGGTCGGGACGCAGGCGGAAGGGCTTGTCGCGCAGGCCGTAGAAGGATTCGTACATGGATGCGGGCTCTCAGAGCTTCATGTTCAGGAAGGCGCTGATCGCGTTCTCGCGATAGGCCACGCCGGATTGGGTGGACTGGCCCTGGTTGCGGCGCAGCTCCACCGTGCCTTGCACGTCAGGGCTGAGCTGGCGCGTCAGGCCCAGGCGCAGGGTCTGGGTGTTGTCGACCCGGCCGCTGGTGAGCGACTTCACACGCGTAGCCGCCAGCGAACCGTTCAGGCGCACCCGTTCGCTCAGGCGGCGCGAGAGCACGGCGCTGGCGCCCAGTTGTTCGGTATGGTCATTGGCGCTGCCCACCAGGCTGCCCAGGCCATTGTTGGACAAGGGCTCGCGCTCGACATCGAACACCGACAGCAGCAGGGTGGTGCGCACGCCGCTGAGCAGCACCGAGGCCTGCAGGCGCTTTTGCAGGAACACCGTGTTGGTGAAGGAATTGATGGACGAATCCAGCGAGGCCGGCAGATTGCCCTGGCGGATCATGTTGGCCACGGCGGCCGCGCGTGCGGCGGGGTCGGTGATCGAGGCCGAGAGCAATTTGTCGAGGAAGGACGCGGTATCGCTGGTCACCGGCAACGAGAATTGCGCCGGCGTGGTGGTCACGTCTTCGGCATAGCTGAGCATCCAGTTGGCCATGCGGCTGCGGGTGCTGGCGGTGAGCGCATAGGTGTTGCCGTAGTACTTGTGGCCGAGCGAAGCATTGAGGCTGGTGCGCTGGCTCACCTTCCATTCCACGCCGCCGCTCCAGGAGTAGCCGGCGGTGGCCTTGTTGGTCACCGAGTAGTCATTGCTGTCATGGCCCAGCGTGCCCACCAGGCGCAGGCGCGGCGCCAGCAGATAGCTCAGGCGTCCCACGATGTTCTGCAGCGCCACCCGGTTCTGGCCGCTGTAGTGCGTGGTGCGGTCGCTGGCCTGCAGGCCCCAGCCGATCAGGTGATAGGCCGGGCCGCTGTCGGCCTTGAAGGAGAGTTCGTCGGTGTTGCTGCTGGCCAGTCCGCCACTGCTGGCGTTGACGCTCTCGCGGGCATAGCGCAGCTCGGCGCTGGCCGCTTGGCCGAACTTGTGGCTCAGGTAGGGGCTCACGCGGGTGGTGCGCACGGTGCTGGTGCGGTCGCCGCCATTGGTGTTGTCGACCGGCTGCGGGCCGAAGGCCGAGATGGTCTGCTGGCTCACCGAGGCGGCGCTGTCGAGGTAGAGCAGGTTGTCGGCCAGGCGCGCCTTGAGGTCGGCGCGGCCCAGGTTCACTAGCGAGGAGCCGGCATTGTGGTTGCCGTAGTAGGTTTCCTGCACGCCCACATTGGCGTTGAGGGTCAGGTCCGGCCCCTTGGCCTTGACGCCCAGGCCCGGCGTGACCTGGGTGACGAAGTCGCTCTTGCCTTGCGCCTGCAGGCGAACGTTGTCGGTATAGGTTTCGCGCAGGTCCAGGGTGGGCGTGAAGCGCCATTCGGCAGCCTGGGCGCAGCCGGCCGCCAGCATGGCCACGGCGGCGGCGATGGCGCGGCGGCGCGGTGCTCCCGCCATTTCAGTAACCATGGCCATAGCCATATCCATATCCATACTCTTGCGAGCCTGCAAACGCCATGCTCTTGTTGTAGATCAGGCTGACGTTCTGGCAGCCCTTGAGCTGGTTCAGCGCCGACTTGACGGCTTGCTGCGAGGTGCTCTCGGCGGCCACCACCACGGCGATCTGGCCCATGCGGCTGGCCAGCACGCTGGCTTCGCTGGTCACCAGCAGGGGCGGCGAATCGAAGATGACGATGCGGTCCGGATAACGATTGGCGATCTCCTCCAGCAGCAACTGCATGGACTGGCTGGCCAGCAGTTCGGAGGAATGACTGTGGCGCGCACCCACCGGCAGCACGCTGAGGGTATCGACATTGGTCTTGAGCAGCACGTCGGCCATGTCCACCTTGTCGTCCAGCAGCAGGTTCATCATGCCGGCGCCTTCGTCTTCGGCCAGGTCGAAGGTGCGCAGCACCGAAGGCCGGGCGACATCGGCATCGACCAGCAAGACCGTATGGTCCAGTTCCATGGCGATGCTCAGGGCCAGGTTGATGGAGCAGAAGGTCTTGCCTTCGTCGGGCAGCGAACTGGTCACCATGATCAGGTTGCCCGGCTTGCTGCCGGCCTCGCGCGGGACGAAGGCCTGGCGCAGCAGCGAGCGCTTGATCATGCGGAACTGTTCCGACACCAGCGAACGGCTGCCGGGCGTGAGAAAGCCCATGCTGGCCAGGCGTTCCAGGTTGATCTCGATGCGCTTGGCCGAACTGCTGCGCACGGCCGGCGCAGGTGCTTGCACGGCGCTGGCCTGGACAACGGGTTCGGGTTGCGCCAGCGTTGCCATCGGCGCCACCGTTGCCGGTTCGGCGGCAGCGCTGGCGGCGATCCCGGACTGGGCCTGCAGTGCTGCTTGCAACTGCTGTTGCTGGTGCTGCGCCGCCAGTTCGGCCGCCGACAGCAGTTCGCTGCTGCCGGCCGGTTGTTGGGCCGCCGTGGTCTTGAGGCGGCTGGCCGCGCGTTCGATGAGGCTCATGCAAATTCTCCTGAAGGGCGGGCGCGGCCGCGATGCAGACGGACAGTGAGGCGGCAGGGCATCATCAGTACCTCAACAGCAGCACCGCCATCATCACCACATAGGTGGTGAAGAAAGCGCCCACCAGGGCCACGAACTTGCGCACGCTGCGCTTGCGCCTGGCGATCTCGGCCTCGGTCCAGTTCATGGCCACCGCGCCCAGCACGGGCAGGCCGGTGACCTGTTGCAGTTGATGCTGGCTCATGAAGGACGGGCGCACCTGGGCGATCACCACGGTCACGCCCACGCCGGCGGCAATGGCCACCAGCAGGAGCAGCGACATCAGGCGCAGCCGCTTGGGACCCACTGGCAATCTGGGCACCACCGGCGGATCGATGACGCGGAAGGTCAGCAGGTCGGTGGCCGAACTGAGGTCGCCGGAGAGCTTGGCGGCGTCGCGGCGGGCCACCAGCTTTTCGTAGTTTTCCTTGTTGATCTGGTAGTCGCGATTGAGCTGGGTGAATTGCGCCTCCACATCGGGCGCGGCAATGCTCTTGACCTTCAGGCGCGCCACCCGCGCCGCATATTCATCGACCCGGGCGCGCAGGCTGGCGGCCTTGGCGCGCGCATCGGCCAGCGACACGCTGAGCTGTTGCATCATCGGACTGTAGTTGGCGCCGGGGTCGCCACCAGTGGGGCGGGCCTTGGCTTCTTCGCGCTTGCGCTTTTCCAGTTCGGCGATCAGGCGACGCGTGCCGACCACGTCCGGATGCTGCTCGGTGTACTTGGTGCGCAGGTCGTCCAGATGCTTGTTGGCTGCATCCAGGCGCGAATCCAGTTCAGGCGTGGGCGCCCGTGGCAGTTCCTCGCCGTTGCCCCCGCTCATCTGCTTCTGGATGGCGTTGCGGGCCTGCTCGGCCTCGGCCAGTTCCAGCCTGGCCTGGCTGAGCTGGTCGGAGGCTTCCTGCAGCTTGTTGCCGTAGTCACTGCCGGGACGCGGCAACAGCTCGGCGTTCTTCTGCTTGAATTCCTTGAGGTTGTTTTCCGCCGTGACCAGCTTTTCTTCATAGCTCTTGATCTGCTCGCCGATGAAGCGCACCGCCTTGTCGGAGTCTTCCTTCTTGTCGCCGACGCTACCCTCGACGAAGATGGTCAGCAGCGACTGCACCACATCCTTGCCCAGCTTGGGATTTTCATTGTTATAGGTGATGGTGTAGATGTCGTCGCGCCCGGTCTGGATGATCTTGATGCGCTGGGCCAGTTCATCGACCAGTTTTTCCTTTTCGCCCACGGTCTCGGCGCGGATGTCCAGGTCGGCCATGCGCGTGACCCGTTCCAGGTTGGGACGGCTGAGCAGGGTGCGGCTCATGATCGAGACCTGCTGTTCGATATTGGGCACCGTGGTCATCCCCGCCAGCAGCGGCTTCAAGATGCTCTGCGTATCCACGTAGATACGCGCCGAGGCCTGAAAGTCGTTGGGCAGGCGGAACACCACGATGCTGCCCACCACCAGCACCCCCCAGGCCACGCTCAGCGCCAGCCAGCGATGCTTCCACGCGCTCTTGATGAGCGCCATGAGTTGCGATACCAAATCCGCCATTGAGCAGCTTCCCCCTGCAATACGCACCGTACGTGCAATACGCACAGCAAAAATTGACCCGGCGGCCATCGGCGCGCCCATGCATGCGCCTGCCGGCGCGCTCTGCGAGCGACCGATCAGGCCAGTCTATGGATCAGTGATTTTTCCCTGCCGCCCCCCGGCAGCCCCAACGATTTCCCCCTGCCATCTCTCCCGAATGTCGTTGTCGGAAGGCCCCACGTTTACTAACTAATAGTGCATTTTTGACAATGTCAGGATCATACCATCACGACTCCTGTTTTTAGTGCGGAAAAGACAATAAATTCAGCGAAAATTTACACTGTTTCCTGTCATCACTTTCTGCCCGCAAAGCCGCGCCAGAACTGGAAAGTGTTGCCCGTTCGCAAGCCCTCGGGAAGGCCTCGTTCCAGCCGGCGGAAAAGCTGCCCGCCAACATGACGCGCGTACCCTGAAAGACCATCCAATGTACTTAGATTGAAGGCCATCAATCCCCAGCGTTCGCGACGGTGCGACATCCAGTCCTGCTTGTAGCGATCGTCGCCCATCAGATAGTCCACCTGGTGCACGCGGTCGATATCGATGACGTGTTCCATCAAGGCGGCGGTGAGCACCGAGCCCACCGAGAGCGCCGCCACTCTTGCGTCATAGGCCAGCTTGTAGATGGCGGCCACGCCGTGGTGGACGATCCATACCTGCGCCGCCACCGGCTGGCCGTCGATGCGCACCACACCCAGGCGCAGCTTGCCCAGTTCGGCGCACAGGCGCATGAGGCCAGGCATGAAATCAGGATAGGGCTCGGGCTTCTTCCAGCTGGCCAGGTAGACGGCCTGGTAATCATCGATGACGCGATCCAGCGCCGCGCCGCCGGTGACGATCTCCAGTTCCACCTGGCCGCTGGCGCGCAATTGCTGGGTCTTGCGCGCCAGCGTATTGCGCAGGCGCGAAGGCAGGCCCGCATGGTATTGGGCGTAGCTGCGCCCGGCGACGTCCAGATACCAGTTGCCGAAGCAGAAGTAGGGCTGCACCGCCAGGCCGCTGTCGTCCAGCGCACGCTGCAGCTGCTTGAAGCAGACCGCCTCGGGCGCCAACGGGCGCAGGTCGATGCGCTCCCAGCGCGGGCGCTCGGCGGCGATGGCCGCGATCATCTCACCCAAGGCATGGCCATCGATGGTCGGCGCCACCATCAGGGGACCGGCCAGGGCCGAATAATAGTTGGACGGCGAGGCCAGCCGTTGTCGTCCGCGCGCCTGCTCTTGCTGCATCAGCGGCAGCAGGATGCGCGGGGCGCCGTCGCGGTACAGGCAATAGAGCCGCAAGCGGCCCTGTTGTGCCAGGGTGGACTGGGCCAGATAGCGCAGCCAGGCCGGCGAGAGGAAGAAGTCGGCCGACTGCGCCGCGCGTTCGAAGACCGCCAGCGTCTCTGCTGGGATGGTCGCGAAGCTGTCGTAGCGCTGGATGCCGTCCATGGTTGATCGCTTCAGGTGTTGCAGGCAGTGCTGCCCAGGTGATCGATATACCAGGGCATGGCCTGCTCCAGCCCGGCGCGCAGGCGATGGGTAGGCGCATAGCCCAGGCGCTGGCGCGCCTTGCCGATATCGGCCTGGGAGTCACGGATGTCGCCGGCGCGAAATCCCACATAGCTGGGCCGGTGCTCTTGCAGATGCGGGAAGCGCTGTATCAGCAGTTCGCGCATCATCGCGTACAGATCGTTGAGACTGGTGCGGTCGTTCAAGGCCACGTTGTAGACCTGGTTGGCCGCCTCCTCGCCGGCGGTCGCGGCCAGCAGGTTGGCCTGCACGACATTGTCGATGTAGCAGAAATCGCGGCTGGTCTGGCCATCGCCATTGATGCGCAGTTCACCATTGCGGATCATCGCTGTCACCCATTGCGGGATCACGGCGGCATAGGCGCCGTGCGGGTCCTGGCGGCGGCCGAAGACGTTGAAGTAGCGCAGGCCGATATTGTGCATGCCATAGCAGCGGGCGAAGACATCGGCATACAGTTCATTGACATACTTGGTCACGGCATAGGGCGAGAGCGGCTTGCCGATCACCTCTTCCACCTTGGGCAGGCCGGGATGGTCGCCATAGGTGGAACTGGAGGCGGCATAGACGAAGCGCGCCACGCCCGCATCGCGTGCGGCCACCAGCATGTTGAGGAAACCGTTGACGTTGTTCAGGTTGGTGCGCACCGGATCTTCGATGGAGCGCGACACCGAACCCAGCGCCGCCTGATGCAGCACATAGTCCACGCCGTCGCAGGCGCGCGCGCAGGCAGCGCCATCGCAGATATCGCCTTCGATGAAGCGGAAATTGGCCCAGGCGGCTGCGCCCACTTCGGCGCGCACCTCGTCCAGGTTGGCCTGGCGGCCGGTGCTGAAATTGTCCAGGCCGGTCACCTGCTGGCCCAGCGTGAGCAGCCGCGCCAGCAAGTTGGAGCCGATGAAGCCGGCCACGCCGGTGATGAGCCAGCGCTTGGGATGCTGGGGCAGTTGCTCGCAGAGTGTGTCGTATCGTGTCATCTTGCTTGTCGTGTGAGGCTGCGCTTTACAGACGCCAGACGCTGTAGCCGGCCTGCTCCAGCGCCGGCTGGTCGAAGGCCGACTTGACGTCGATGAAGCAGGCGCCGTCCTTGAGCTTGCTTTGCAGCTCCGCCAGCGGCCGCGCCAGCAGCTCGCGGTGCGAGACGGCGGCGATGACGGCATCGGCGCGCGGCAGGTCGGACCAGTTCTCCAGGGCGATGCCATATTCGTGCTCGGCATCCACGCCGGCCGCCACCGGGTCGTGCACGTGCACCTCGACGCCGTAGGATTGCAGTTCGGTGACGATGTCGACCACCTTGGAGTTGCGCAGGTCGGGGCAATTCTCCTTGAAGGTCAGGCCCAGCACGTTGACCTTGGAACCCTTGATGGGGAAGCCGGCGGCGATCATCGACTTGACCGTCTTCTCGGCCACGAACTTGGCCATGCCGTCATTGATGCGGCGACCGGCCAGGATCACCTGCGGGTGATAGCCCAGCATCTCGGCTTTGTGGGTCAGGTAGTAAGGATCGACGCCGATGCAGTGGCCGCCCACCAGGCCCGGACGGAAGGGCAGGAAGTTCCACTTGGTGCCGGCTGCCTGCAGCACTTCCAGGGTGTCGATGCCGATCTTGTCGAAGATGATGGAGAGCTCGTTCATCAGCGCGATGTTGAGGTCGCGCTGGGTGTTCTCGATTACCTTGGCCGCCTCGGCCACCTTGATGCTGGAGGCGCGGTGCACGCCGGCGGTGATGATGGATTCGTAGAGCTGGGCGATGCGTTCGAGGGTGTCGGCGTCGTCGCCCGAGACGATCTTGAGGATGTTGGTCAGGGTGTGCTGCTTGTCGCCGGGGTTGATGCGCTCGGGCGAGAAGCCCACATGGAAGTCGTCGCGCCACTTAAGGCCCGAGTGCTTTTCCAGCAGCGGCACGCAGACTTCTTCGGTGGCGCCGGGATAGACGGTGGACTCGAACACCACGATGGCGCCGCGCTTCATGTGCTTGCCCACGGTCTGGCTGGCGCCGGCGAGAGGGCCGAAGTCGGGGTTGTGAGCCTCATCGACCGGCGTGGGGACCGCCACCACGATGTAGTCGGCGTCGGCCAGGATGGCGGGGTCGGTGCTGACCGTCAGCTGGCTGGCCGCGCGCAGCTCTGCGCTGCTCAGCTCTCCGGTGGGATCGATGAACCTGCGGTAGTTCTCGATCTTGCTCTTCGACAGGTCGAAGCCGACGGTGGCGCGCTTCTTGCCAAACTCCACGGCCAGCGGCAAGCCCACATAGCCCAAGCCCACGACTGCAACGATGCTCATGATTCCATCCCCCAAAATAAATGCAATAAATGCAAACGAGCGGGCCAGCTCTGCCCGTCCATCCTCGCGGCGCGACCCCCGTCGCGCCTCATCAAGGCTGCCTGCGGCAGGCAGCGAAATCCTCGAACGCCCCGTAGGACGCTTGCGTGCTGCGCGGCGCGCCGCACAGGTCCGGCGCCGGCGCGGCCAATGCCTGGCGCAGCGGTGCTCGCGTCCTCCAGCCCAGCGCCAGCGTGGCCGGCTCCTGGAACAGATCGCGCACCGGATGGCTGCCCAGGTACAGCCTGGTCACGGCAGTAGTACTGTTGTCGGTGCTGCGCAGCAGGCCCTCGTCACGGCTGCGCACGACCCCATCGACCAGATTGCCTTCGACGTCGGCGCTGCTTTCCGGGAAGCGCACGGTGACGCCGCCGGTATCGATCAGGGTGTTGTGAAGGATCTGGCTGGCTGCGGCGCGGTTGAGGTAGATGCCATCGTCGGAGCAGGCCGCAATGAGATTGCCGGCGATCACGCCGCCATCCTGTTCGGTGATGCAGCGGCGGTCGCGGCAATAGGCCGGGCCGGTGCCGCCGCCGCCCAGCGAGAGGCCGACCTGCTGGCCGCGCTGGCCCAGTAGCTTCTGCTCGCACAGCACCAGGTTCTGTTCCATGCGGTTGCGGCTGCCGCCGCCCTTGACGAAGGCGCCATAGCTGATGCGGTCGCCCCCGGCCTTGATGAAATCACTGATCTGGTTGCGCGCGATGCGCCAGCCGCTGGCGGCCACCAGGTCGATAGGCGTGACCGGGCCCAGCGTCTGGCGCGGGGCGGTGTTGGTCAGGGTATTGTTTTCGATGACGCCGTCATCGGGGAATTGGCCAGCGTCGCCGTTGATCTTGAAGTGCGCGTTGAAATCGACGATGCGATTGTTGCGCGCCGTGAAGTGCGCCGCCCGGCCTACGATGTGCAAGGCGTGTTCGCAGAAGTGCTGGGTCGGGCAGACGCCCTGGATGACCAGGTTTTCCACCCGCCACCAGGGTGCATCGATGCGCAGGCCTTCGCCGGTATTGATCTCCAGGAATACCGTACCCGGCTGTGCGGCACGCAGTACGATGGGCAGCTCGGCGCTGCCGGACTGATGCAGGCTGAGCGGGCGATCGATGCGATAGCGCCCGGGGCGCAGCGTGATGGCTTGTCCGGGCGCGGCCTGGGCCAGCGCCTGGTTCAGTTCGGCCACGCTGGCCACCTCCACCACGCTGGCCGACGGCGTGCTGGCGGGCGTGGCTTGCGCACCAATGATGAGACCGTCCAGCGTCGCGGCCGACGGGCTGCTGCGCGGGCCTCGGTCAGCGTGCTGCAGTTGCGCCGCAAGCAGCGCCGCCAGTGCGGTGATGGCGGGTTGATGGCCTGCAGCGCGGTGTTCCAGATAGGGGGCGAGCTGGCGTGGCGGGATGTTCAAGCGTTCCAGCAGCAGCACGCCTGCGCCCAAGGCCAGCAGCATGATCAGCAGCAGGGCCAGCGCGATCCTGGTAGGTCGGAAGTATCGGTTCATGGTGTGGGCGGCCTCATTGCCTGGCCTGCGCGCAGGCGATACCAGCCCAGGCCCAGCCATTCGTAGCTGGCGTACCAGCTGCGGCGCAGGCCTTCGGCGCTGGGCAGCAGCGCCGGCCAGCGCCAGCGCGGCAAGCTGAAGAAGGCCGTGGGCGCTGCCGTGGGAACCAGGCCGGCCTGTGCGAAGGCCAGCATGGCGCGCGGCATGTGCATGGCGTCGGTCACCAGCAGCACGCGCTGCACGCCATCGGCGCGCAGCAGGGCGGCGCAAAGCAGGGCGTTCTGTTCCGTGTTTTCGGAGCCACCCTCGATCCAGCGCACCGGTGTGCGGAAATCCTCGCGCAGCGCCTCGGCCATGGCCTGCGCCTTGTTCTGTTCAGGCGCCTCCTCGCGGGCATTGCCGCCGCTGACCAGCACGGGCAGGCCGGTCTGGTGCTGCAGCCGGGCGGCGTAGCGCAGGCGCGCCAAGGCCACGTAATCGGGCTGGTCGCGTCCCTCGTATTCCGGCGCTTGGTCCAGGCTGCCGGCGGCCAGCACGACGATGGCCTGGGCTTGGCGCGCGGCCTCGGCCGACAGCACCGGGTAGCGTTGTTCCAGCGGGCGCACCATCAGGTCAGCCACTGCCGGCATGCAGATCAGCGTCAGCAGCGCTACGCCCGCGGCGACCATGCCGCGGCCGATATGTCCGATCGGTGCGCGCAAGCGCCAAAGCAAAAAACCCGCTGCGATCAATAGCAGCAGGTTCAGGGGCGGCAGCAACAGTGTCCTGGCCAACATCGACATCCACATCGTCAAACTCATGGGCGGCGATCGGCAGGAGCGCTAGGACTGGTCCTGGAGCAAGTCATCTTAAGCAAGTCATCGGTGCAATGGCTGACATGGCTTGATGCAGTGATCAGGCGCAAGCACGATGCCGCTTGCGCCTGCCGTGCATCAGAAGGCCGAAGATTGCTTGCGCTTGCGCCAGCCCAGCAGCGCCAAGAGGCCCAGGCCCATCAGGGCGATCGAGCCCGGTTCCGGCACGGCGTGGGTGGAGAGGATGGAGGCCGAGAAATAGACGGTGTTGAAGTCGTCGCCATTGTTGCTGTAGTAGTTCCACACCCATTGCGGCGACAGCGAACCATAGCCGCCACGACCGCCCCACGGGCCCACGCCATTGCCGCCTTCATTGACGGTGGCGTTGCCGGGAGCGCCCACGCCGGTGAGGTTCTGTGTGAGACCGGCGTCACCGGTCAGCAGAGTCTGGGTGCCGTTGGCGAACTTGAAGTTGCCATCCGAGAGCGTGAAGGCGCCCAGCAGGCCGCCAGGGCCGCCCTGATTGGTCGCCACGATGTGCAGGAAATTGGTTACGCCTGCGGTCAGCGCGCTGCTGAAGCTGTAGGTGGTCGGCCAGTCGTTGCCGCTGCCCACCAGCGTGCCCAGGGTGTTGTTGCTGGTGCTGAGGTAGAGGCTGAAGGTGTTGTCCACGTTCAACGTGGAGTTCAGCGTGGTCGCATTGGCTTGGCCGGTGCTGATGTTGGCGGCCAGAAACAAGGCGGCGAGCAGGAATTTTTTCATGGCAAGACTCCGAGGTCGTTGAGCAGGTGAACGATGCGTTCGTTGTCGATATAGCAATTCCTGTGCCCGCTGCCAAAAGCGCTTAGATTTCAAGCGTTTGCGTTTTTGACGAATAAAATTTTAAAGAGACTGTAAATTTTTCCGACACCATAAAAATTTCCTTGCGTCATTGCTATTCCCTATTTCTTGGTGGAAACAAGTCGTCCTACGATCCAGAGGTGGTGTCCGGCAACTTTTCTTTGATGCATGAAGGTCGCTCTGGCAAAGGGATAGCAGCCGATACATGCCTCTCGGAAACGAAAAAAAATCTTTGGAATAATGTTGCAATTTTGACCAAAAACACTCATTCTTCAGCGCTGTGAATGGCTGGTCCGGACGCCGCGCGCTCTTGAACGCTGTAAAAACCGGCTTAAAAAATTCACATGGCATCCAGGGGTGTCAGAGGGAAAGTGTTGTCGCCAGTGTGAGCCCCGGGGCGGGGCGGACCGTCCGGGTGGGCAGTCCATATCTGCGCGGCAGCGACGAGTCTGCAAAGGCGGGGGAACCAATGTTTAGAATCTCGAACCACTATGTCTCGAAGATAGTGGCGGTCTTGCTGTTGATTGAATTGGGCGTGTTGTTCGCCGCAGGTTACCTGGGGGTGAACCTGCGTTTCATGGGCAAGCCGGAATACCTGAGTGATTTTCGCCAGTTCTGGGTGCCGGTGGGGGTGACCGCACTGTCCATCCTGCTGGGCATGAGCGCGGTGGGGATGTACCAGCGCAACATCGATGAAAACCTGCGCGCCACGCTGCTGCGCCTGATGCCTTCCTTCGGCATTGCGCTGCTGGTGATGATGGTGGTGTTCTACGCCGCGCCGGAACTGTCGCTGGGCCGCGTGCTGCTGGTGATCGTGCTGCTTTTGTCGGCGCTGGGCATCCTGTGCGTGCGCACGATCTTCTTTCGCCTGGTCAATTCGCCCATGCTGGCGTCGCCCATCCTGTTCCTGGGCAGCAGCGACCTGGTGCGCGATTGCATGGAAACCTCGCACCAGAACCTGCGCAACCACAAGTACAACATCGTCGGCACCATTCCCGTGGCCGGCGAGGACAGCACCCTGGCCATGCTGGTGGAACCGGCCGGCAGCCTCCTGGAAACCGCCCGCAAATACAAGGCTGAAGAAATCGTGGTGGCCGTGCAGAACCGGCGCGGCGGGGCGCTGCGCATTCAGGAACTGCTGGAGTGCAAGATGAAGGGCGTGCGCGTGACCGACGCCGCCGGCTTCTTCGAACGCGAGGCTTGCCAGATCCGGCTCGACTCGCTGCATCCTAGCTGGCTGGTGTTCGGCAGCGGCTTCGACCAGAGCCTGCTGCGCACCTTCTTCAAGCGCAGCTTCGACCTCATTACCAGCTGCATCATGTTGCCGCTGCTCTCACCGCTGATGTTGGGCGCGGCCATCTGCATCTGGCTGGAAGACCGTGGCCCCATCCTGTATCGCCAGGAGCGCGTGGGCAAGAACAACGAGAACTTCATGGTCCTCAAGTTCCGCAGCATGCGGGTGGATGCCGAGAAGGCCGGCACGCCCCAGTGGGCCTCTTCGGACGACCCGCGCGTCACGCGCGTGGGCAATGTGATGCGCAAGTACCGCATCGATGAACTGCCGCAGCTGTTCAACGTCCTGCGCGGCGACATGAGCTTTGTCGGCCCGCGCCCGGAGCGCCCCTATTTCGTCGAGCAGTTCGCCCGCGAGATCACCTTCTACAACGTGCGCCACTGCGTAAAGCCCGGCATCACGGGGTGGGCGCAGGTGCGCTACAAGTACGGCGCCTCCAAGGATGATGCGATCCAGAAGCTGCAGTACGACCTCTACTACGTCAAGAACAACAGTCTGTTCCTGGATGTCCTGATCCTCATCGACACCCTGAGCGTGGTCATCTTCGGCGCTGGCACCTAGGACCCTGGCCCATGTTCGGCATGTTGATGGAAGTGGCGCTGGTGAGTTATCTGGTGGCGGCGCTGACCTTTTCGGTCTTCGGCGTCTTCCTGTTCGTGCGCCATCATGGTCAGCCACGGCGGGTGGCGCTGGGCGCGATCTGCGCGGTCAATGCACTGTGGGCCTTGCTACTGGCGCTGCCATTGTGGGCGCCAGCCAACTGGCCGATGGCGGCAGCCTTGCTGGAGGGCGCGCGCAATCTCGCCTGGGACCTGTTCATCCTGTTGCTCATCGGCGCCTTTGGCCGCGCTGGTGGCAAGGGTGGAGAGGGGCGGCGCACTGTGCCCCATGCCGATCGCTGGCTGGTCCTGGTGGCGGCCTTCTATGGGCTGCAGCTGGCCTGCACCCTGGCCGTGTCCTGGCGCTATGGCTATCCTTTGCAGCTGGGCGAGTTCACGGCGATGACGCTGCTGCGCACGACCTCGGCCATCCTCGGCCTGTTCTTGATCGAGCAGCTCTATCGCAATACGGTCGATGCGCAGCGCTGGGGCATCAAGTTCGCCTGCCTGGGCATGGGACTGATGTTCGCCTATGACTTCTATCTCTACAGCGATGCGCTGCTGTTCCGTCACTTCAGCGCCGATACCTGGGCCGCGCGCGGTTTTGTCAATGCGCTGGCGGTGCCGCTGATCGCCATCTCGGCGCTGCGCAATCCGCGCTGGTCGCTGGGGCTGAAGGTGTCGCGCCATGTGCTGTTCCATTCGGCGGCGCTGTTTGGCAGCGCCGCCTATCTGCTGGTCATGGCCTCGACCGGTTACTACGTGCGGCTCTTCGGCGGCAGCTGGGGGACGGTGGCGCAACTGGCCTTCCTGTGTGCGGCGCTGGTGCTGTTGCTGGGGGCGCTGTTCTCGGGTGGGGTCCGCTCGCGCCTGCGGGTGTTCATCAGCAAGCACTTCTACCGTTACAACTACGACTACCGCGAGGTCTGGCTGGCCTTCACCGGTTCGCTCTCGGCCAAGGGGCCGGACCTGGAGCGGCGCGTGGTGGAAGCCATGGCGCGCCTGGTGGAAAGTCCGGCCGGGGCGGCTTTCGTGGTGCGCGCCGAGGGCATCGAGACGGTGGCGCGCTGGAACATGGCGGTGGCGGCCCAGCCCGATGCGGCCAATGCCGAACTGCTGCGCTACCTGGGCGAGAAGCAATGGGTGATCGATCTGGTCCAGCATCGCGAGCATCCCGCCCACTACGATCATCTGGTGCTGCCGGCCTGGCTACGCGAGGTGCCGCGCGGCTGGCTGGTGGTGCCGCTGCATGTGCAGGGGGTGCTGTTCGGCTTCGTGCTGCTGGCGCAGTCGCGCAGTCCCGTCAAGTTGAACTGGGAAGTCACGGACCTGCTCAAGATCGCGGGCCGCCAGGCCGGCAGCTTCCTGGCCCAGCACCAGGTCGCCACCGATCTGATGGTGGCGCGCCAGTTCGAGTCCTTCAACCGCATGTCCACCTTCGTGGTGCATGACCTCAAGAACCTGGTGGCGCAGCTCTCGCTGCTGATGGCCAATGCCGAGCGGCACAAGGACAATCCCGAGTTCCAGCGCGACATGATCGATACCGTCGATTTTTCCGTGCAGAAGATGCGTCTGCTGTTGCACAAGCTCAGTCGCAAGGACTCGGCTGAACGCAATGAAGTCATCGCGCTGGAGCCGCTGTTGCAGCGCATCTTGCACGCCAAGGCTGGTTTCGGCCCGGCGGCGCGGCTGATCGTGGCGGCTAGCGGCGTGCAGGTGACGGCCGATGTGGAGCGCCTGGAGCGCGTCATCGGCCACCTGGTGCAAAACGCGCTGGAGGCGGTCTCGCCCGTGACCGGTCAGGTCGATGTGCGGCTTGATCGCGTGGGCGAGCAGGCGCTGGTGGAGATCATCGACAACGGCCATGGGATGAGCGAGCAATTCATCCGCGAACGCCTGTTCAAGCCCTTCGAGACGACCAAGTCGGCCGGCATGGGCATCGGCGTGTTCGAAAGCCGAGAATACCTGCATCTGCTGGGAGGCGAGCTGCAGGTCCAGAGTACCGAAGGGGCCGGCACGCGCATGGGCATGCGGTTGCCATTGCATGTGCCAGCGGCGCAAGCCGCCCCGCAACTGCTAGAGGAAAATCCGTGAGTGAAAACAAGCCGAAACTGTTGATCGTGGAAGATGATCCAGGCCTGCAAAAGCAATTGCGCTGGAGCCTGGACGCCTATGAAGTGCTGGTCGCAGGCGACCGCGAAAGCGCCCTGGCCATGGTGCGCCGGCATGAGCCGGCGGTGGTGACGATGGACCTGGGCCTGCCGCCTGATCCCGACGGCGCCAGCGAAGGTTTCGCCACGCTGCAGCAGGTGCTGGCGCTGGCGCCCGATACCAAGGTCATCATGCTCACCGGCAATCAGGACCACGCCCATGCGGTCAAGGCCATCAGCATGGGCGCGTACGATTTTCATCAGAAGCCATGCAATGACGAGACCCTGCGCCTGGTGGTGCAGCGCGCCTTCTACCTGCACGCCCTGCAACGCGAAAACCAGCGCATGCAGCAGGCTGGCGGTCATACCGCCCTGGGCGGCCTGATCACGCGCGACGCCGGCATGCTCACGGTGTGCCGCAGCATCGAAAAGGTCGCGCCTTCATCGGCCTCGGTGATGCTGCTGGGCAGCAGCGGCACCGGCAAGGAAGTGCTGGCGCGCGCGCTGCATCAGCTGAGCCCGCGCAGTGGGCGGCGCTTCATGGCCATCAACTGCGCCGCCATTCCAGAGAACCTGCTGGAGAGCGAACTGTTCGGCTACGAGAAGGGCGCCTTCACCGGCGCGGCCAAGCAGACCATCGGCAAGGTCGAGCTGGCCCATGGCGGCACCTTCTTCCTCGATGAAGTGGGCGACCTGCCCATGCCCTTGCAGGCCAAGCTGCTGCGCTTCCTGCAGGAGCGGGTGATCGAGCGGGTGGGCGGCCACACCGAAATCCCGGTGGATGTGCGGGTGATCTGCGCCACCCACCAGAACCTCAAGGAACTGACCGCCTCGGGGGGCTTTCGTGAAGACCTGTATTACCGCCTGTGCGAGATCATCATCAAGATCCCGGCCTTGAAGGATCGGTATGGCGACGCGGTCCTGCTGGCGCGTCATTTCGTCCAGAAGTTCTGCGCCAAGGAAGGCCGCGCCACGCTGCACCTGAGCCAGGATGCGGTGGCCGCCATCGAACGCTATGAATGGCCGGGCAATGTGCGGGAGATGGAAAACTGCGTCATGCGCGCCGTCATCATGGCCGATGGCCAGCAGATCACGGCCGAGGACCTGGGCTTGTCGGTAGAAGGCCGCGAGGCCGAACCGCTGAACCTGCGCCAGGTGCGCGACGAAGCCGAGCGCAAGGCGGTGGTCAAGGCGCTCACGCGCATGGACGGCAATATCCTCAAGGCCGCCGAACTGCTGGGCGTGAGCCGTCCGACGCTGTATGACCTGATGAGCCGGCACGAAATCAAGTAAGCAAGCCGTGACGCCTACGCTCATCCACGACACCCTCTTGGCCAGCGCGCAGGCGCGGCCCCAGGCGACGGCCTTGCGCTATCGCGGCCAGCAGCTGGACTATGCCGGCCTGGCCGCGGGCGTGGAGCAGGTGGCAGCGGCCTTGCTGGCGCTGGGCCTGGCGCCGGGCGAGCGCGTGGCGGTGTATCTGGAAAAACGCATGGAGACGGTGCTGGCGCTCTTTGGCGCGGCCGCTGCCGGGCTGGTCTTTGTGCCGATCAATCCCTTGCTGAAACCGGCCCAGGTCAGCCACATCCTGCAGGATTGCGCCGTGCGCGTCCTGGTGACCTCGGAACCACGCCACCAGGCGCTGGCGGATCGGCTCAGCCAATGCCCGGCCTTGCAGACGGTGGTGCTGGTCGATGCCGCCGCAGCCGCGCCGTCCACACTGGCCACCCCGGCCACGCTGGACTGGACGGCCTTCCTGCAGGCTGCTAATGGCCAGGGCGGTTTGCGCGCCCATCGCCGCATCGATGCCGATCTTGCCGCCATCCTCTATACCTCCGGCAGCACCGGGCAGCCCAAGGGCGTGGTGCTGTCGCATCGCAATCTGGTGGCGGGCGCGCAGAGCGTGGCCGGCTATCTGGGTAATCATCCGCAGGACCGCCTGCTATCAGTGTTGCCACTGAGCTTCGACTATGGCCTGAGCCAGCTGAGCACGGCTTTCCTGAGCGGTGCGTCGGTGACGCTCTTGAACTACCTGGCGCCGCGCGACATCCTCCATGCAGTGGCCAGCGAGGGCATCACCGGGCTGGCCGGCGTGCCGCCGCTGTGGCAGCAACTGGCCGGCCTGCCATGGCCGCAAGGATGCAGCCTGCGTTATCTCACCAATTCCGGCGGGGCCCTGCCGCGCAGCGTCTTGACGCAGTTGCGCCGCGCCTTGCCGCAGGCCCAGGTGTTCCTGATGTATGGCCTCACCGAAGCGTTCCGCTCGACCTACCTGCCGCCGGCGGAACTGGATCGTCGTCCCGATTCCATCGGCCGCGCCATTCCCAATGCCGAGATCATGGTGGTGCGTCCCGACGGCAGCCCTTGTGCGCCCGGCGAGGTGGGCGAGCTGGTGCATCGCGGCGCGCTGGTGGCGCAAGGCTACTGGAATGATCCGGTCAGGACGGCGGAACGCTTTCGTCCCGCGCCGGGGCGCGAGGCGGCGCTGGGCACGCTGGAACTGGCCGTGTGGTCGGGGGATTCGGTGCGCATGGATGAGCAAGGCTATCTCTATTTCGTCGGACGGGCGGACGACATGATCAAGGTCTCCGGCTACCGCATCAGCCCGCACGAGGTCGAAGACGTGCTGCACGCCACCGGCCTGGCCGATGAGTTCGCCGTGGTCGGCGTGGCCCATCCGCAGCAGGGGCAGGCGGTGGTGGCGGTGGCGCCGTCCTCGTGCACGGCAAGCCTGGAGGCCGTGCTGCAGGCTTGCCGCGCCCATCTGCCGTCCTACATGTTGCCGGCCGCGCTGCATCACTGGCCTGGCGAATTGCCGCGCTCGCCCAATGGCAAGCTGGACCGCAAGCTGATGCAGCAGACCCTGGCAGATCATTTCATGAAGGCAGACCATGCACGCTGAGCCACGCCAGAAACCGCTACACGCCGAGCAGACTGCCTTCCCCATCGTGGACGGCATGCTGCACGTGGGCGGCATGCCGCTGGACCGGCTGGCCTTGCGGGTGGGCGCGACTCCGTTCTACGTCTATGACCGCGCCTTGCTGAGGGCGCGCGTTGCGCATCTGCGCACCCATCTACCGGCGCAGATTGCACTGCATTATTCGATCAAGGCCAATCCCATGCCGGCGCTGGTGCAGGCCATGGCGCAACTGGTCGATGGCTTTGACGTGGCCTCGGGCGGCGAACTCTCGACGGCGCTGGATACGCCCATGCCGGTGCGGCACATCAGCTTCACCGGACCGGGCAAGTCCCTGGCCGAGCTGCGGCGCGCGCTGGCGGCCGGGGTCATGCTGCATGTGGAATCCGAACGTGAGGCCGAGGCGGTGGCGGCACTGGCGCAGGAGCTCGGTGTACGCCCTGGCATCACGCTGCGCATCAATCCACCGTTCGAACTGAAGTCCTCGGGCATGCGCATGGGCGGCGGGGCCAAGCCCTTTGGCGTGGACGCCGAAGCCGCACCAGCGCTGCTGCGGCGGCTGGCGGGGCAGGGCGTGCAGGTGGCGGGATTGCAGATCTTCTGCGGCTCGCAGAGCCTGGACGCCCAGGCCATCATGGCGGCGCAGTCCAGCAGTTTCGAACTGGCCTTGCAACTGGCCGGCGAGGCGGAGCTGTCGCTGCGCGTGCTCAATATCGGCGGCGGCTTCGGCATACCGTATTTCCCCGGCGAGCGGGCGCTGGAGATTGCGCCCATCGGCGCGCATCTGGCGCAGTGGTTGCCGCGTCTGCGCGCGGCCCAGCCGCACCTGCGAGTGGTCATGGAGATGGGCCGGTATCTGGTGGGCGAGACCGGCCTCTATGTCAGCCGCGTGATCGATCGCAAGCAGTCACGGGGAGAGGTGTTCCTGGTGGTCGATGGCGGCTTGCATCATCATCTGGCGGCTTCCGGCAATTTCGGCCAGGTGATCCGCAAGAACTATCCGGTCACGATCGTGCCGCTGCAGCCGCAGCGCTCTGGTGGAGCTGCGACCGAGCGGGTCTCGGTGGTCGGTCCCCTGTGTACGCCGCTCGATGTGCTGGCTGCGCAGATGCTGTTGCCGCCGGCGGCGGTGGGCGACCTGGTGGTGGTTTTCCAGTCGGGCGCCTATGGCCTGAGCGCTAGCCCGACTGCGTTCCTCGGGCATCCGGCGCCCGCTGAGGTGCTGGTATGAGGCTGCTGCGCCCACGGCGGGCGTTGCTGGTCCTGTGCTGGCTGGGCGCGTGCGCGGGTCGCGCCGGGGCCGCCGATCTGGTGCAGACCATCGCGGCGATCAAGCCCGCCATCGTCGGCGTCGGCAGCTACCAGGCCATGCGCAGTCCAGCGGTGAGTTTCGTGGGAACGGGCTTCGTGGTCGGCGACGGGCTCACGGTGGTCACCAATGCCCACGTGGTGGCGGCGGCCAGTGGTGATGAGCGCAAGGACAGCAAGGAAGACCTGCGCGTGCTGGTAGCGCGCGGCGCCAATGTCGAGGCGCGCGAGGCCGCGTTGCTGGTCATGGACAAGCTGCATGACCTGGCCCTGCTGCGCATGAGCGGTGCGCCCGAGCCGGCGCTGCGGGTGGGCGATTCGGACAGCGCCAGGGAAGGGCAGATGCTGGCCTTTACCGGTTTTCCCTTGACGGCCATCCTGGGCTTTCATCCGGTCACGCACCGCGCAATGATCTCTGCCATCACGGTCGTGGCCACGCCCGCGCCTAATGCGCGCAGCCTGGACGCCAAGGCCATCGTACAGTTGCAGCGCAGCGCCTACCCGGTCTTCCAGCTCGATGGCACGGCCTATCCGGGTTTCAGCGGCAGCCCGCTGTACGACCCCGAAAGCGGAGTGGTGCTGGGCGTGATCAACAAGGTGCTCAATGCCACCAAGGAATCGGCCATCAGCGCACCCAGCGGCATCACCTATGCCATTCCCGCCAAGTTCGTGCAGCAATTGATGGCGGGACGCTGAGCGGGAAGAGAGCGACTGTCGGAAAATTTGACAGTGTCGCAAGCGGTGTTGCAGGCAGTGTGCCCTGGCTGCGATCAAAGCAGAAAGGGCGCGTCCGAGGATGCGCCCTTTGACTTCGTCAGACGGAGACTTGCCTCAGAACTGTTCCCATGAGCCGCCGTCCTCTGCCGCACCGCCCGGCAAGCGTGATCCGGAAGCCGGCTTGGCCGGGGCCGTCGAGGCTGCAATGGCGACAGCAGGTCGCGCTGCCGGCGCGTGACGCACTGCGGCGGTGCGGGCTACGCTGGCGGCGCGCACGGGCGGGCGCGACGCCCCCTCGTCCTGTTGCTGTTCCAGCTTGAAGAAGCCGACCGTCTGGGTCAGGGTTTCCGCCTGTTCCTGCAAGGACTGGGCGGCGGCGGCGGCTTCTTCCACCAGGGCGGCGTTTTGCTGGGTGACTTCATCCATTTGCGCGATGGCCAGGTTGACCTGCTCGATCCCTTCGCTCTGTTCCTGGCTGGCCGAACTGATCTCGCCGACGATGTCGGTGACCCGGCGCACGCTTTGCACCACTTCGCTCATGGTGATGCCGGCGCGCTCGACCAGCTTGCTGCCCATGTCCACCTGGGCCACCGATCCTTCGATGAGTTCCTTGATCTCCTTGGCCGCACCGGCCGAGCGCTGCGCCAGCGAGCGCACTTCCGAGGCCACCACGGCGAAACCGCGTCCCTGTTCCCCGGCGCGCGCGGCTTCCACCGCCGCGTTCAGGGCCAGGATGTTGGTCTGGAAGGCGATGCCATCGATGACGCCGATGATGTCGGCAATCTTGCGCGAGGAGGCATTGATGTTGCCCATGGTGTCGACCACCTGGTTGACCACGTCGCCGCCTTGGGTGGCCACTTCCGAGGCCGAGACGGCCAGCTGGTTGGCCTGGCGGGCGTTGTCGGCGTTCTGCTTCACGGTGGAGGTCAGTTCTTCCATGGCCGAAGCGGTTTCTTCCAGGGAACTGGCCTGTTCTTCGGTGCGCGAGGACAGGTCCAGGTTGCCCGAGGCGATCTCGGTGGAGGCGGTGGTGATGGTCTGGGTGCCCATGCGGACCTGGCCGACGATGCCCACCAGGCTGTCATTCATGCTCTTGAGGGCCACCAGCAACTGGCCGGTTTCATCCTCGCCCGAAGGTTCGATGTGGGTCGTCAGGTCGCCGCCGGCCACGCGCTGCGCTACCGACAGGGCCTGTTCCAGCGGCCGCGCGATCAGGCGCGAGACCCATACCGCCAGCAGCATGGCCAGGGCGATGCAGGCCGTCACCGTGACGATGATCCATAGCCGGGCCTGGGCATAGATGTCGTCGGCCTGTTTGTTGGAGCTGTCGGCACCCTTGTTGTTGACTGCGGCGAGCTTGTCGATCTGTTGCAGAGAGGTGCGATAGGCCTTGGTGGAGTCGCCGCGTTGCAGGTTGCGGGCTTCTTCATCCTTGCCTTGGCGTGACAACGCGATGATCTTGTCATGTTCCGAGACGAAGGTGGCGATGAGCTTCTCGACTTCCGGATAGATCGTCTTTTCCTCAGGCTCGGAAATCTGCGTCAGGTATTCGGCCTGGGCGCTCTTGATGCTGCTCAACTGCGCCTGCATGCTGCGCTCGACCTCTTCGTATTCCTGGGCGTCCTTGGCCAGGATGTGCTGCAGCTCGAAGCTGCGCAGGCGCGACATGGCCAACTGCAGCCGGGACAGGGTGCGGATGCTGGGCAGCCAGTTGGTGGAGATCTCGGTGGAGGCGCTGTTGACCTGATCCAGCTGACGAATCGAAAACACGCCCAATGCTGCCACCATGGCCACGACCACCAGGAAGGTGGTAATCAGCTTGCGGGAAATCCTGAGGTCGTAGAACCATTTCATGTTGCTCTCCTTGTTGACATCTGCTCCCGGCGGGCCGGTCGCCTCCATCCTGATCAAATCTCCTGCGCCTGCGCCGGGGCGCTCTCAGCGTGTGTTGTCTGGATTGTAAGAAAGAGCGTTGCGAATAAATATCAGGATTTTCCCGGTACGGGACGGGCGCGGGGCTTAAGACGTTGCGCCCGGCAGCCAGCGGCGCACGGTCTGGCTGACCAGTTCCATGAAGGCGCGTGCATCCACTGGCTTGACCAGGTAGTCATTGGCGCCGGCGGCGCGGGCGCGGGCGGCGTCGGCATCGTCCTGGGCAGTGGCGAACATGATCACCGGCAGCGCCCGGGTGTGGGCATGGGCGCGCAGCATGTGCAACAGCTCCAGCCCCTCCATGCGCGGCAGGCGCGGTTCCAGCAGGATCAGGCAGGGCAGGTCGGCAGGATGGGCTTTGGCTTGCGGCTTGAACAGCGACTGGGCCGCGCCCTCGGCATCCTCGAACCAGCCGAAGGCGCAGTCCAGCTTGTTGCGCCATAGGCTGAAACGCGCCAGCTCAACTGACTCCGGGCTGGGATCAACCATCAATATGCTGGGGCGGGACATGCTGGCAATGGCAAGACGATGCGTGGTTTTTTCGGATGATCCGCTTGTAGGTGCGGCAAGTGTGACATAGCGACTTGCAGAAAGCCATTGCTAATTGGCACGTTGCCGGCGCACCGGTGCGGCTTGCGCATGTTGCGTCGCAATAAAGCAGCCAGCTTACATGAACATTACACGCGCAGCTCATGAGCTGGGTTTATGTCAGGATCGCAGCGCTATGGCGGATGTGCCGAGGCTCATTAAATTTCTGAATGCCTGTTATGAGGGAATAAAATCGCGCAGTGCAACATAGAAAAGTTGCTGGTGGGCTATATTCCTGACGTACGCAAGAGTTACGTTGACGGAACGCCGTCCGACGCCACAACGCCGCCCACGAAGCGGCGCAGACAATGCGAATACGAGGGGTTATCAATGGGAATATTGCCAGGTCGCAAGAAAAAGGCGCTGGTCATCGGGGGCGGCGCCCCCAATTCGACGCTCATCGCCGGTGCGCTGGCCGCGTTCCTGGCCGAAGGAATCGAATTCGATGTCATCTCGGCCTCGGGGGCCGGGGTGCTGATGGGCTTGCTCTACACCGCTCCGCGCGATGTCGGGCCGCGCGAGGCGCTGATGAAGTGGGCCGAAGTCGGGGTGGCCGACAGCATCTACAAGCTCTTTCCGGTCAATTACAAAGTCTTCAAGAAGCCCGGAGCACAGGCCGAGAGCTATCGCGAGTCCATGCTGGCGCAGATGCAACAGCTGCCGGGGCTGGGCGCGCATGCCTTTACCGACATGTTCACGCGCCATTTCGCCGATGCTTCGGCCAAGTGGAACGACTGGATGCATCTGCTGATGTCGGCGCTGTCGCCCTCGGACCTGCATTCGGGCAGCCTGGGCCTGTGCGCGCACCTGCCTTTCCTGGAGCAGTCCATCGATTTCACGGCGGTGCCGGCCATGCGCCCGGAGTTCTACATCAACGCCTACAACATCGATCGCCATCGCATGCAGATCTGGAACAAGGACCAGATCACGCCGGCCCATGTGCGGGCCTCGCTGTCCTTCCCCTTCCTGTATGCGCCCACCGAGATCGACGGCGAGCACTACATTGAAGGCGCGGCCCTGGATACGCTCAACTTCACGCCCTTCATCGCTGGTGAAGACGGCAGCCCGGCCCCGGCCGGCGATGTCGATACCCTGGTGGTGCTGGACATCCTGGGCGAGGACCGGCTCATCCGTAAGCCCCGCAATCTCTACGATGCCTGGGTGCGCTCCATCATCACGCCACTGGTGAAGATCTCCAAGGCCGAGCAACGCCTCTTCGAGCTGGAGCACAACACCGACGCCGCCACCGGCAAGCCGCGCCGCCAGGTACTCAAGGTCGATCTCATGGAGGGCGTGCCGGAGTCGCACTGGCCGCAGGTGCTGGACTGGTCGTCGTCCAACATGCAGTTGCTGTTCGACGTCGGCTATCGCGCTGGCGTGGCCTTCTGCCGCGAGCATGGCGACGTGCTCGATCCCGAGCGCGCCACGGCCCTGGCCGCCTAGACCGGCGGCCAGCGGTGCTGCCGTCCTTTCCATTTCTTTTCATGGATGTTCAATCATGACCATTACCAAGCGCCTCATCATTACTCTCTCGACAGCCCTGCTGGCGCTGCTGTTCGTTGGCGCCGATGGCCTCTGGCAGCTGCAGCGCGCCCAGCAGCGCCTGGAGCTGATCCAGAACCGCATCATTCCGGGCATGGACAGCCTGAACCTGCTGAAGGGCTACCTGGCCGATTCGCGCCTGGCCGGCTATCGCCTGTCGGTGTTCGCCAACCTGTCCGACAAGAGCGGCCTGCAAAAGGCCGTGGATACGGCCAACAAGCTGCTCGATGAAGAGTTCGCCCACTACGAGCGCGACCTGATCTTCGATGAAAAGGACCGCGCCCTGATCCAGGCCGACAAGGCCAACATCGAAGCCTACCGCAAGGCCCTGGTGCCGTTCTTCGCTGCCGCCTACGCCAATGACATGGATGGCGTGCGCGCCACCTTGCAGGCCGGCACGCCCCTGGCGGTCTCGGCGGCGGCTGCCAAGAAGGGCTTCGAGGACCACATCCTGATCGGTCGCAAGATGATCGACACCATCAAGCAGGAAAGCGACGAGGCCTATGCCTTCGCCCTGCGCACCATGATCGCCGTGGTGGTGGCGGCGGTGCTGCTGACGGGTCTTCTGGGCCTGCAGGTGGTGCGCAGCGTGATCCGTAGCCTGGGCAAGATCCAGCACACCTTCGAACACGTCAGCCAGACCCTGGACTTGTCGCGTCCGGTGCCGGTGGAGCGCATGGATGAGATCGGCCGCACTGCCGCGACCTTCAACAAGCTGCTGGCGCGCATCGTCGATGTGGTCGCCACCACCCGCACCTCGACCGACTCGGTGACGGTGGCTGCGCGCCAGATCGCCGCCGGCAATGCCGACCTGTCGGCGCGCACCGAGCAACAGGCTGCGGCGCTGGAAGAAAGCGCTTCCAGCCTGGAACAACTGACCTCGGTGGTGCTGCAGAACACCCAGAATGCGCGCCAGGCCAACGAGCTGGCGCAGTCGGCCTCGCACATCGCCTCGCAGGGCGGGGACGTGGTGCGCCAGGTGGTCGATACCATGAATTCCATCAACGAATCCTCGCGCAAGATCGTCGACATCATCGCCGTGATCGACGGCATCGCCTTCCAGACCAACATCCTGGCCTTGAACGCCGCCGTCGAAGCGGCCCGTGCCGGCGAACAGGGGCGTGGCTTTGCCGTGGTGGCCTCGGAAGTGCGCTCGCTGGCACAGCGTTCGGCGGCGGCCGCCAAGGAGATCAAGGAGCTCATTGATGATTCCGTGAACAAGGTCGGCAGCGGCAGCAAGCTGGTGGAACAGGCCGGCACGACCATGAGCGACATCGTCGACAGCGTGCAGCGCGTGACCGTCATCGTCGGTGACATCGCCAACGCCAGCGAAGAGCAGAGTGCCGGCATCTCGCAGGTCAACCAGGCCATCGCGCAGATGGACCAGGGCACCCAGCAGAACGCTGCCCTGGTGGAAGAAGCTGCGGCGGCCGCCCATGCCCTGCAGCAGCAGGCCGAGACGCTGGAAAGCGTGGTCGCGGTGTTCAAGCTGGAGGGTCGCCTCAATGGCAGCATTCCCGTCATCCAGGCGCCTGCCAGCGCGGCGCGGCTGCCGGCCAACCCGGCGGCGCGACAGGCAGAGCCGGTGCTGGAAGAGTTCTGAGGTTCCCAGCCGCGCTTCTTGCTGCTTCGTCTCATCCGACCGCCCGGTGCATGCCGGGCGGTTTTTTTTGTCCTGGCGCTGGGCAGGCGTGGCGCAGAGGGAGGCGGGCATGACTGGTCAGCATTGCTGTGCCGTCTGCCACAAACTGGTCATGCCGGAACGCTCAAAGAGTGATATACTTAATGCTAATCATTATCATTTGAGTCCATGTTGACTCGGATGGGCCTCGAATTTGATTCAACCGACCTCAGGAGAACAAGCAATGATGGGTATCAAGAAACTCGCCGCCGCCGTCGCACTGACCTTGTGTGCCGCCGGGATGGCCTCCGCCGCTGAATATCCGATCGGCAAGCCGCAAATCCAGAACGGCTTCGAAGTCAACGCCGTCTACCTGCAGCCGGTGAAGATGGAACCGGACGGCATGATGCGCAAGGCCGAAGAGTCCGATATCCACCTGGAAGCCGACATCCGCGCCGTGGCCAAGAACCCCAACGGCTTTGCCGAAGGCGACTGGATGCCCTACCTGGCCATCAAATACGAACTGACCAAGGTCGGTTCGACCAAGTCCATCAAGGGCGACATGATGCCCATGGTGGCCAATGACGGTCCGCACTATGGCGACAACGTCAAGCTGGAAGGCCCGGGCAAGTACAAGCTCAAGCTGACCATCTCCTCGCCACAAGCCAATGAACACGCCCACTTCGGCCGCCACGTCGACAAGGAAACCGGCGTGGGTCCCTGGTTCAAGACCTTCGAGCTGAACTACGACTTCACCTTCGCCGGCATCGGCAAGAAGGGCGGCTACTAAGCCTGACGCTGGCCCGTCAGGGCTGGCCCCTCGTACTTTGGTTTGTGCCTTGTAATGATGCCGGCTCACCGCCTTGTCGGTGCAGCCGGTTTCCCGTTTTTGATATTCCGGAGTCTCCATGATCGCAAGAACAGTCCGCCTGACCCTGCTGGCCGCCGCTCTCCTGGGCGCTGCGGCGCAGGCCCCGGCGTCGGAGCTGCCGACCTTCAAGCTGGAGATGCAGGACGGCAAGCTGATCCCGCCGCGCATCGAAGTGCCAGCCGGGCAGCGCATCAAGATCGAAGTGCACAACATCGGCAAGTCCGCCGCCGAGTTTGAAAGTGTGGAACTGCGCAAGGAAAAGGTGCTGGCCCCCGGAGCGCAGTCCTTCGTGGTGATCGCCCCGCTGCGTCCGGGCGAATACAAGTTTTTCGATGACTTCCACCTCAACATGCCGCAAGGCGTGATCGTCGCCAAGTAACAGGGCAGCGGCGGAAGTCCGGTTTCTAGCAAGGGAAGGGTTTCATGGGACAGGTCATGTTCATCGTCTGGCGCGAAAGCGTCGAGGCGCTTCTGGTGGTCGGCATCCTCTATGCCTGGCTGAAGAATGGCGACGTTGCGGCACGGCGCGGCCTGCCCTATCTGTGGGGCGGCGTGGTCGCTGGCGTGGTACTGGCCGCAGCGCTGGGCGCGGCGCTGCTGGGCTTTTCGGAACTGCTCTCGGGCGACGCCCAGACCTACTTCCAGATCGCCATCGTGCTGATCGCGGCGGTGCTGATCGTGCAGATGGTGTTCTGGATGCGCAAGCATGGCCGCACCCTGAAGAAGGAAATGGAAAGCTCCATGCAGTCCAGCTATGAGAGCGGCAACTGG
Source organism: Herbaspirillum camelliae (assembly GCF_001929405.1). Classification (NCBI taxonomy): domain Bacteria; kingdom Pseudomonadati; phylum Pseudomonadota; class Betaproteobacteria; order Burkholderiales; family Oxalobacteraceae; genus Herbaspirillum; species Herbaspirillum camelliae. Next base: position 4,744,645 of record NZ_KV880769.1, on the reverse strand, counting down.
TGGGGCGTGTTCGTGCTGGTGATGCTGGCCATTGCCCGCGAAGGCAGCGAGACGGCGGTGTTCCTCTACGGTATCGGCCTGGGTCAGCAGGACGCCAGCACGGCCTCGCTGGTGCTGGCCGGCGTGATCGGCTTCGGCCTGGCCTTCCTGACCTTCTACCTGCTGCAACTGGGCGGCAAGATATTCTCCTGGCGGCGCTTCTTCCAGGTCACCGAAGTGATCCTGCTGCTGCTGGCGGCGGGCCTCCTGGTCACGGGCGTGGAAAAGCTCTTCGACGTGCTGCTGGAAAGCTCGGACATGCTGGCCTCGGCCGACTGGACCATGACCCTGACCGCACCCGTCTGGGACACCTCCATGCTGCTGGACGACTCCACCACCCTGGGCAGCCTGGTCTCCACGCTGACCGGCTACCGCGCCCGCCCGGCGCTGCTGTCGGTGATCGTCTATGCGCTCTACTGGGTCGTGGTATGCTCGGCCCTCTATCGAAAACCCCAGCCTCAGCCCAAGAGGCAAGAAGCAGTCTGAAGACCTGATGACGACCTGTACGCAATCGCCGACTCTGCTCTCGCGTACCGGAGAATGGATGCGCCGCCATGGCGCATTCATCCGCTCCCTGCAATGGATCGTGGTGGCGGTGTACGCCTTGCTGATCCTGGTACCGGTGTTCCTCCCGCTGCCCGATGAGACGGCCCACCTGTGGTCCAACCTCACCCTGATCGCCCAGTTCGCCTTCTGGGGCATCTGGTGGCCCTTCGTGCTGGTGAGCATGGTGTTGATGGGCCGCGTGTGGTGCGGCGTACTCTGTCCGGAAGGCGCGCTCACCGAGTTCGCCAGCAAGCACGGGCGCGGCAAAGCCATTCCCAGGTGGGTGCGCTGGGGCGGCTGGCCCTTCGTGGCCTTTGCCCTCACCACCATCTATGGCCAGATGGTCAGCGTCTACCAGTACCCCAAGGCGGTGCTGCTGGTGCTGGGCGGCTCGACGGTGGGCGCTATCATCATCGGCTACCTCTACGGGCGCGACAAGCGCGTCTGGTGCAAGTACCTCTGCCCGGTCAATGGCGTCTTCGGCTTGCTGGCCAAGCTGGCGCCGCTGCACTACAAGGTCAACGAGGACGCCTGGCGCGCCTCCTATCATCCCGAGCACAAGATCATCCCCATCAATTGCGCGCCGCTGGTGCCGCTGCGCAATATGAAGGGCGCGTCGGACTGCCACATGTGCGGCCGTTGCAGCGGCCACCGCGACGCCATCGCGCTGACCTTCCGGCCGCCGGCAGTCGAGGTGGTGCAGTTCGGCAAGACCGAGAACAATCTCTGGGAAAGCGCGCTGGTGCTCTATGGCCTCTTGGGCATCGCCATCGGAGCCTTCCACTGGACGGTCAGCCCTTGGTTCATCGCCATCAAGCAGGACATCGCCACCTGGCTGATCGACCGCGACATCATGTGGCCCTTCGGCACCCAGGCGCCCTGGTGGCTGCTGACCAATTATCCGCAGCAAAGCGATGTGTTCACCTGGCTCGACGGGGCCATGGTGGTGGGCTATATCCTGGTCACCGGCCTGGTGCTGGGCAGCGGGGTGGCGTTGATGTTCGCCCTGGCCACGCGGCTGCTGGGCAAGTGGCAGTGGGGCCGCTTCAATCATCTGGTGCAAGCGCTGATCCCGCTGGCGGGTTGCGGCGTGTTCATCGGCCTGTCGGCCACCACCATCAGCCTCTTGCGCGCCGAACACCTGCCGGTGTACTGGGCCAATGACGTGCGCGCCGCGCTGCTGGCGGCCATGACGCTGTGGAGCCTGTGGCTGTGCTGGAAGGTGGTGGCGCGTCACGCCGGCCACTGGGCGCAGCAGTGCCTGGCCATGCTGCCGCTCATGGGCGGCCTGGCCCTGGTCAACACGGCCTGGTGGCTGATGTTCTGGGGCTGGTAGCGCTGATTCTCCCAGTCGCGCAGTCGCTCAGGCGAGAGAACAACGGCAGACGCTGTAGGCGGCCTGCCGTTTTTTATCTTCCGTTGCCGGTAAACTGAACAGGATCATGGCGCGCTTGCATGCAGAAGCAGTACAATCGCTGCTTTTTCACGCTAATTGCCGGAGTTTTCCATGAGTACCTTGCCCGCCTGTCCCCAATGCCAGTCCGAATACACCTATGAGGATGGCGGCCAGTACGTCTGTCCCGAATGCGCCCACGAATGGAGCGCCCAGGCCGCACCGGCCGCCGAGCAGGCGCGCGTCTGGCGGGATGCTTCCGGCAACGTCCTGCAGGATGGCGACACCGTGACCGTCATCAAGGACCTGAAACTGAAGGGCGGCGGTGGTGTGGTCAAGATGGGCACCAAGGTCAAGAACATCCGCTTGGTCGATGGCGACCACGACATCGATTGCAAGATCGACGGCTTCGGCTCCATGGGCCTGAAGACCGAGTTCGTGCGCAAGGCCTGATCCGGCTGCGTCCGTGAGGGGAGGGCGCCAGCAGGCGCCGGCTCCTCTCACGTAGAATGGCGGTTTGCCTGCGCCGCGGTGTGGGCAGATTTTCGCAACCGAACCGATAACGCCATGGCCCGTCCCCGCTTCCTCCCCGATAACATGACCCTGCTGCTGCTCGCCGTGGTGGTCACAGCATCCCTGCTTCCCTGTACCGGCCAGGTGGCCGAGGTCTTCGATGGCCTGACCACCTTCATGATCGGCCTGCTGTTCTTCATGCATGGCGCCAAGCTCTCGCGCGAAGCGGTGGTGGCCGGTTTCACGCACTGGAAGCTGCATGTCACGGTGCTGCTGTGTACCTTCGCGCTGTTCCCGCTGGTCGGCCTGGCCTTCAAGCCGCTGCTCACGCCCTTCATTACGCCCGAACTCTACCTGGGCCTGCTGTTCCTGTGCGTGCTGCCGTCCACCGTGCAGTCCTCGATCGCCTTCACCTCGGTGGCGCGCGGCAATGTGCCGGCGGCCATCTGCGCGGCTTCGGCTTCGAACCTGCTGGGGATTTTCCTGACGCCCTTGCTGGTGGGCGTGCTGGTGGTGGCGCATGACGGCGCGGGGCATTCCTCGCTCGATTCCATCCTCAAAATCGTTTATCAATTATTGCTGCCCTTCGTCGCCGGCCAGATCGCCCGCCCTTGGATAGGTCGCTGGATCGAGCGCAACAAGTCCTGGCTCAAGTTCGTGGACCAGAGCTCGATTTTGCTGGTGGTCTATGTGGCCTTCAGCGAAGCAGTGGTGCAGGGGCTGTGGCATCAGGTGCCGATGTCGATGCTGGTGGCGCTGCTGGTCATCAATGCGGTGCTGCTGGCGCTGATCATGGCGCTGACCACCTATGGCAGCCGTCGCTTGGGCTTCAGCAAGGAGGACGAGATCACCATCGTCTTTTGCGGTTCCAAGAAAAGCCTGGCCTCGGGGGTGCCGATGGCCAAGGTGCTGTTCTCCAGTGGTGCTATCGGTATGGTGCTGCTGCCGGTGATGCTGTTCCACCAGCTGCAGCTGATGGTCTGCGCGGTGCTGGCGGCGCGCTATGGCGCGCGCCAGGAAGAGGTGGAGGCCGCCGTGGCCAGCGAGAGCGGCGGCGATTGAAGAGGCGCGCTTGCATACAGGTGCAGGCGCGCCTTCGATACGGCCCTGATGGGCCTACTCAGTCCGAACGGTAACCGGTAGGTCGACGCTACCAGGTGGACGGATCAGGGCGCCGGATTGGGCTGGCTGCGGTGAATCGCTTCGATGGCGGCCAGCACATCTTCACCCAGTTGCAGCTCGGCGCTGTCGATGTTGCTGCGCAGTTGCTCCAGCGTGGTGGCGCCGATGATGTTGGAGGTGAGGAAGGGGCGGCTGTTGACATAGGCCAGCGCCATCTGCGCCGGGTCCAGTCCGTGCTGGCGCGCCAGGGCGACATAGGCAGCGGTGGCGCGTTCGGCTTGCGCATTGGTGTAGCGCGAGAAACGCTCGAACAGCGTCAGGCGGCCGCCGGCCGGACGCGCGCCATCCAGGTACTTGCCGCTCAACATGCCAAAGGCCAGCGGCGAATAGGCCAACAGGCCGACCTGCTCGCGATGGGCGAACTCGGCCAGGTTGATTTCAAAGCTGCGGTTGAGCAGGTTGTACGGGTTCTGGATGGTGACGATGCGCTCCAGCCCATGCTGCTCAGCCGCGCGCAGGAACTGCGCCACGCCCCAGGCGGTTTCGTTGGACAGGCCGATGGTGCGGATCTTGCCGGCTTTGACGAATTCGCTCAGCACGGTCAGCGTTTCCTCGATGGGAACGGTGCTCTCATCGTCCACGTGCTGGTAGCCGAGCTGGCCGAAGCTGTTCACGCTGCGGTCCGGCCAGTGCAGTTGGTACAGGTCCACGTGATCCAGTTGCAGGCGCTCCAGGCTGCCATGCAGGGCCTCGGTGAGACCCTTGCGGTCGAGGTTGTTGATGCCGCCGCGCACGTGGCGCGGATTGTGCGGCTTGCGCGCCGGACCGGTGCACTTGGTGGCGATGAGCAACTGGTCGCGCTTGCCCGATTTCTTCAGCCAGGTGCCGAGATAGCGTTCGGTCAGACCCTGGGTCTCGGCCTTGGGCGGGACCGGATACATTTCGGCCACGTCGATGAGGTTGATGCCGCGTTCGACGGCGTAGTCCAGTTGCGCATGGGCGTCGGCTTCGCTGTTCTGCTCGCCCCAGGTCATGGTGCCAAGCGTGATCAGGCTGACCTGGAGGTCGGTGCGGCCGAGTGGGCGATACTGCATGGGTTCTCCTTGTGATGATGCGGGCGGGCCGGTGGTGTGGCCTGCCGGCGGGCGCGGGATCGGGTAGTATAGCTGCGCCCGTTCCGGCTTGCAGGAGCGCGCCGCAGCGGCGTCAAGACCGCTTGTGTCATGCCGGCCAGCCTTGCTTGCGCCGGTCTTCATTACGCCAGATCATCTTCGTCCAGACATGTCATCCACCCCCGCCGACGAGGCCGGAGAAACTTCCCAAGAGTCTCTGCCGCCCCTGCGCCACCATACCCCCTTCAAACTCTTCTGGTGCGCCAGCGTGGCCTCGACCATCGCCTTGCAGATGCAGATCGTGGCCGTGGGCTGGCAGGTCTATCAGCTCACCCATAGCGCCATGGACCTGGGCATCGTCGGCCTGGTGCAGTTCATTCCTTCGCTGATCCTGGTCTTCGTGGTCGGGCATGTGGCCGACCGCTTCGACCGCCGCAACGTCGCCCGCGTCAGTGCGCTGGTCGAGGCCCTGGCCGCCGCCACGCTGGCCGCCGGCAGCCTGGGCGGCTGGCTCAACCGCGAGATCATCTTTGCCATCGTGGCCGTCATCGGCGCGGGCCGGGCTTTTTCCAAGCCGACCATGTCGGCGCTGCTGCCCAGCCTGATGTCGCCGCGCCAGTTGCCTGGAGCAGTGGCGGGGTCGGCCTCGGCCACGCAGTTCGCCATCATCATCGGGCCGGCGCTGGGTGGTTTCCTCTACGTGGCCGGGCCGGCGGTGGTCTATGCCAGCAGCGGCGTGCTCTTCGCGCTGTGCAGTCTGCTGCTCTCGTTGATCCAGCGTTCTCCCCAGGCGGGGGCGCCGGCTGCTGCGGCCAAGCCAGCCGGGGCCAGCCTGTCGTCGGTGTTTGCTGGCCTGGCCTTCATCCGCAGCAAGCCGGCCATCTTCGGTGCGATCTCGCTGGACATGTTTGCCGTGCTGCTGGGCGGGGCTACCGCCTTGTTGCCGGTGTTCGCCCACGACATCCTGCACACCGGCGCGGCCGGACTGGGTCTGTTGCGCTCCGCTCCCGCAGCGGGAGCGCTGGCCGTGGCGCTATGGCTGGCGCGCAGGCCGCTGGGCGGGCGCGTGGGGCGCACCATGTTCGTGGCGGTCGGAGTGTTCGGACTGGCCACCATCGCCTTCGGCCTGTCGCGCTCCTTCCCGCTGTCGCTGGCGGCGCTGGCCGTGCTGGGCGCGGCCGACATGATCAGTGTGGTGGTGCGCTCGTCCTTCGTGCAGCTGGAAACGCCGGAAGCCATGCGCGGACGCGTCTCGGCGGTCAACTCGGTCTTCATCGGCACCTCCAACCAGCTCGGTGAATTCGAGTCCGGGCTCACGGCCGCCTGGTTCGGCGCGGTGCCGGCGGTGCTCATCGGCGGCGTCGGCACCTTGCTCATCGTGTTGCTGTGGGTGAGGATCTTCCCGGCGCTCTATCGGGTGGATCGCCTGACTTCACGCTAATCTGGGCGCAGCACAGCGTGGTGCGCTCAGCCTTGCCTGATCAGCCCTTGCGGCCTGTCCTGCTGGCCCTCAAGCAGTTGCACGAACTGCGCATAGGGCACCGGCTTGCTGAAGTAATAGCCCTGGTATTCATCCGAGCCGAACTCGCGCAGGGCCTGCAACTGCTTCTCCGTCTCCACCCCTTCTGTGACCACCTTCAGGTTCAGCGCATGGCTCATGGCGATGATGGCCTGCACGATGGCGCTGCTGTTGGGGTTGTCGGGAATATCGTTGATGAAGGACTTGTCGATCTTCAGCGTATTGACCGGGAAGCGCTTCAGGTAAGCCAGCGAGGAATAGCCGGTCCCGAAATCGTCGATGGAAATCGTGAAACCCTCTGCGCGGATGCCGTCCATGATGGCGATGGCGCGCTCGCGATTGTGCATCACCATGCTTTCGGTGATCTCGAATTCCAGGCAGGAGGGTGGGGTGCCATGCCGGTTCACCACTTCCTTGATGTCGTCCAGCAGCCGTTCGTCGCCGAACTGGCTGCCGGTCAGGTTGATGGAGATGCGCCCGCACGTCATCTGCTGCTGGCGCATCAGGCCGATATCGCGGCAGGCTATATCCAGCACCAGCAGGCCGATCTGGTCGATCAGCCGGGTTTCTTCGGCCAGGGTGATGAATTCTCCCGGCGGCAGCAGGCCGCGTAGCGGGTGCTGCCAGCGCACCAGTGCTTCGGCGCCGACGATGCGGCCTTCGGCCAGTTCGATCTTGGGCTGGTAATGCACCACGAACTCGGCGCGTTCGATGGCGCGCCGCAGTTCGGCTTCCAGGGCAATGCGCTCTACCGTGTTGGTGTTGATCTCGTCGGAGAAGAAGCGGTAGTCGTCCTTGCCATGGTGCTTGGCGCGGTACATGGCGATGTCGGCGTTCTTGATCAGGGTCTGGGCATTGTCGCCATCGCCGGGATAGGTGGCGATGCCGATGCTCACCGACAGCATGGCTTCCTGGCCATCGATGATGAAGGGCTTGCGCGCCTCGGTGAGCAGCTTCTGGGCGATCTCGCCCAGTTGCACCGGATCGTCGAAGTCATCCACCAGCACGATGAATTCATCTCCGCCCACGCGCGCCAGGATGTCCAGCTCGCGCAGGCTGTTGCGAAAGCGCTGGGCGATCTCCTGCAGCACGGCTTCGCCGGTCTCATGGCCGAAGGTATCGTTGATGTTCTTGAAGCGGTCCAGGTCCATCAGGATCACCGCCACCATGCCATTGCGGTGCTCGGCATGGGTGATGGCATTGGAGACGTGCTGGGTGCACAGGAAACGGTTGGGCAGGCCGGTCAGCTCGTCGTAGTGGGCCAGGTGGCGGATGCGTTCATCGGCGCGGCGGCTCTCGATGGCCACGCTGGCCAGGTCGGCGGCGATATTGGCCAGTTGCAGGTATTCATTGCTGGGGGCCTGGTTTTCCTTGAGCAGAGCGGCAAACACGCCCAGCAGTTGCCCCTCCTTGCCAATGATGGGCCAGGCGCCGCAGGAGGGGTAGATATCGACGTCGATCAGCGGGCGCAGGTGCTCGGTGATCGGGTCATGGGCGATGTTGGCGACGATGCAGGGGCCGCGCCGCAGCGCCGCCTCTGCGCCGACGCCGCAGCCATGGCGGATCGGCATGCCTTGCAGCGCACGGATGAGGCGTGGCGGATAACGATGGCTCAACACCGAGGTGAAGTGCGAGGCTTGTTCGTTGACCAGCATCACGCTGCACGCCCCATAGGGGATCTGCGCATCGGCAAAGCTGACGATCTCGTAGAGGACACCGTCGAGCTCATCGTCGGCCATCACCATGTGCAGCACCCGGTTCTGTTCGCTCTGCAGCAGCTCGGCGCGTTTGCGCGCGCTGATGTCGCGCAGGATGGCAAAGATGGCGTAGCCGCGTTCGAATTCGGCGCGGTTGAGCGTGACATCGGTATGGATGATCTTGTTACGCCGCACCGTCACCCATTCGAATTGCTGCGGCTGGCCGGCCAGGACGCGCGCGACCAGTTCGTCGATGTCGGGCTGCTCCATGTGGCGCGACTTCTGGCGCGAGAACAGGCCGACCTTGCGGCCGATGATGCGTTCCTTGTCCGGCACGCCGAAAAAGCGCAGCGCGGCGGCATTGCAGTCCAGGTAGCGCAGTTCGGCCGAGATCAGCACGATGGGATCATTGCCTTCCTCGTAGAGCTTGCGATACCGGTATTCGCTGGCCGAGAGCGCATGGTCGAGGCGGCGCTGGTAGCGGTAATAGACCAGGAAGGAAATGAGCGCAATGAGGATGAAGCCGAGGATGCCGGTGGTCAGCAGGATGCGGTTCTCGGTGCGGCTGCGCCAGGGCGCCAGCACATCGTTCATGCGCCGGGCATAGACGGCCACCAGCGACCATTTCTCCAGCCGCTTGTAGGTAAACAGCAGCGGCTCGCCGGTCAGGTGGGAATTCTCTTCGAAACTGCCTTCGTCGCCGCCGGCGCGGATGTACGTCATGCTCTTGGCGTCGGCCAGGTTGACGCTGAGCCAGCGTTCCTCGAAGGGCGAGCGCAGCATCATCGAGCCGCTTTCGGTGCGCAGCGAGACGATGGCCTCGAAATTGGTAATGCGCTTGTAGAAGTCGAAGAAGGTCGCCGCGCGCAGCTCGGCCACCAACAGGCCGATGGGGCGGGCGCTGCGGTCATACAGGTTCATGGCCACCGGCAGCACCAGCTCGCGGTTGTAGCGGCTGCGCATGAGCTGGCCCACGAACAGGTTGGGACGCGCCGGATTGCCATCGACGTAGGTCAGCTTGTGGTCTTCGGGAATGCTGCTGGTGTCGAAGCTGCGCAGGGAACTGGCGCGGGTATTGCCGTTGCGGTCCACATAGCGCAGCACCATCACCGTGGGCAGGCGCTGTTGCGTGCCGGCCAGCACGTTGTAGAGGCCCTGGTCGTTGTCCAGCAGTTCGGGGCCACCCTCGTGCAGTTGCTCGGCCGTGCTCCACATCATCTGTTCGAGGTCGCCGAACACGCGCGCAGCATGTTCCTGGATGCTGCGCGCAGCGGTCAGCGAACTGGCGCGCTCGGCGTCGATGGTCAACTGGCGGTCCTGGCGGATTTCCCACCAGGTCTGCACCACGATGAAGGAACCGACGAAGGCGACGAACAGCAGCAAGGTCTTGAGGGTATATCCCGTACGTCCCGGCGATTTGTTCTCTTTTCCCATGTAACCGATATCACCACACCTGTCGTTAGGCAGCCTGCGGCTGCGCGTTTTTTCGTCCCACCGGGGCGGAACGACCCTTTCGACAGCTCTCTCACGCCGCTGGCCCGGGCAGGACCCGTCCGCCGATGACCGCTGCAATGCAGCGCGATCCTAGCAGTTGAGTCTTGCTTACACCAGAGTTACGTGGATGCCCCCACTATTTGATACGTGATGATACGCGAGACAACAGCATGTCGCCGCCGTCCATCTTGCCTTGTGATACCCCTTGCCGCTGGTTGAACCAGACCGTTATTGTTTGCTCTTGGTCATCTGATCCGGCCAGATCATCCTGGCCCCGTACCGTTTCTTCTGTAGCAACCTTACCGCAAGCGGCGATCTTTGTCATTAAGCCACATTCTGCCGTTGTATGGACAGCCAGGAATTTCATGTCGGCAAGAAATTTTCAACGATTCCGGTATCGATAGGGCTACCGATGCAGTTTCATTTGCAATGCGATAATAGCGCCTTCGTTACAGAGCTCATCACGCCTGTCCCGGTCGAGCCGGACCCGGGCAGGGTGCGTACCCCCTCATTACCTAGCAAAGGACCCATCCCTATGAAGACAAGAGCAGCGGTAGCATGGCAGGCAGGCAAGCCCTTGACCATCGAGGAAGTCGAACTCGGCGGCCCCAAGGCCGGCGAAGTCCTGGTCGAGATCAAGGCCACCGGCATTTGCCATACCGACTACTACACCCTCTCGGGCGCCGACCCGGAAGGCATCTTCCCGGCCATTCTCGGCCATGAGGGCGCGGGCGTGGTGGTCGATGTCGGCCCGGGCGTGAAGTCGCTGAAAAAGGATGACCACGTCATCCCCCTGTACACGCCCGAATGCCGCGAGTGCAAGTTCTGCCTGTCGCAGAAGACCAACCTGTGCCAGGCCATCCGCGCCACCCAGGGCCGCGGCCTGATGCCCGACGCCACCAGCCGCTTCTCGCTGGATGGCAAGCCCCTGTTCCACTACATGGGCACCTCGACCTTCTCCAACTACATCGTCGTGCCCGAGATCGCCCTGGCCAAGATCCGCTCCGATGCCCCCTTCGACAAGGTCTGCTACATCGGCTGTGGCGTGACCACCGGCGTGGGCGCGGTGCTGTTCACTGCCAAGGTGGAAGCCGGCGCCAACGTGGTGGTATTCGGCCTGGGCGGCATTGGCTTGAACGTCATCCAGGCAGCCAAGATGGTGGGCGCCAACAAGATCATCGGCGTGGACCTGAACCCGGCTCGTGAAGCCATGGCCCGCAAGTTCGGCATGACCGACTTCATCAATCCCAAGGACGTGCCCAACGTGGTCGATGCCATCATCGGCATGACCGATGGCGGCGCCGACTACAGCTTCGAGTGCATCGGCAACACCACCACCATGCGCCAGTCGCTGGAGTGCTGCCACAAGGGCTGGGGCCAGTCCATCATCATCGGCGTGGCCGCCGCCGGCCAGGAAATCTCGACCCGTCCGTTCCAGCTGGTGACTGGCCGCGTGTGGAAGGGCTCGGCCTTCGGCGGTGCGCGTGGCCGTACCGATGTGCCCAAGATCGTGGACTGGTACATGGAAGGCAAGCTCAACATCGATGACCTGATCACCCACAAGCTGCCGCTGGAGCGCATCAATGAAGGCTTCGACCTGATGAAGAGCGGCGAGTCGATCCGTTCCGTGGTCGAGTTCTGAGGAGGGCGCGATGCTGGAGACTCTCTCCGAGCACGGCTGTTTCGGCGGCGTGCAGGGCTATTATCGCCACGCCTCGCCGGCCATCGGGCTGGACATGCGCTTCTCGGTCTTCGTTCCACCCCAGGCCAGCAAGGGCAGCCCGCTGCCGGTGCTGTTCTACCTGGCCGGGCTGACCTGTACCGAGGAAACCTTCATGATCAAGGCCGGCGCGCAACGCGTGGCCGCTGAGCTGGGCGTGATCCTGGTGGCCAGCGACACCAGCCCGCGCGGCGCGGGCATTGTTGGCGAAAGCGATAGCTGGGACTTCGGCGTGGGGGCGGGGTTCTACCTCGATGCCACGCAGGCGCCCTGGAGCCGGCATTACCGCATGGAGAGCTATGTGGTCGATGACCTGCGTCGCGCCGTGCTGGGCAATTTCCCCGCCGATCCGCAGCGCATGGGCATCTTCGGCCATTCCATGGGCGGGCACGGCGCGCTCACGCTGGCCTTGCGCCATTGCGACGTGTACCGCTCGGTGTCGGCGTTTGCGCCTATCGCTGCGCCGATCAACTGTGCGTGGGGCCAGAAGGCGTTCAGCCATTACCTGGGTGCGGATCAGCAGGCATGGAAGCAGCATGACGCCAGCGAGCTCATGCGTGCATTGCAGACGCCGTTCCCGCAGGGCATCCTGATCGACCAGGGGCTGGCCGACAAATTCCTGGCCGAGCAACTCTGCCCGGAAGCCTTCGAATCAGCCTGCCAGCAGGCCGCGCAGCCGCTGACGCTGCGTCGTCATGAAGGCTATGACCATGGGTATTACTTCATTGCGAGTTTCGTGGAAGACCATCTGCGCTTCCATCACCGCATCCTGACGGCCTAGTGGCCTGAGAGGCAGCGACCTCCGGAATGCCGTCATGGCGTTCCGGAGGCGCGTGCCTTGAGCGCATCAGACGAAGGCGTCGGTGACGATATGCTCCCCCAGCATGAACGCATCGGCCACATGCCGCAGCGGCGCCACATCCACATCCGAAGCCTGCTTGCGGATGAGCTGGCAGAAGTGCTGGTACAGCGAAGGATATTCGCCCTCCACCGGCAGTTCGCTCTGCTTCCCGTCGATCCACAGTTCATGCCCGCCTTTCTTCAGGTGGACATGGGTGCTGCCGGTCTCGATGATGATGTCCCAGGTCTGTTCCCCTGTCTGGCGCCAGTCGAAGTCGGCCTGCACATCGGCGCCGAGCGCATCGGTGAAGGCCAGACGCGCGGCAATCGGGGTCTGGCGGTTGGATGGCACTTCCAGCGCTGCCTGCTTCAGGAACATGGCCTGCGGCAGGATCTCAGTGACGATGGACAAGGCGTTGATGCCGGGATCGAACACGCCCAGGCCGCCCGGTTGCCAGATCCATTCCTGGTCGGGATGCCAGTGACGCACGTCTTCGCGCCAGATCACCTTGACCTGGCGTGGCGCGTGTTGCTGCAGGTGCCGCTTGACCACCTGGACCGCCGGCGCGTGACGTGAATGCCAGCTGGCAAAGAGCGTGACGCCCTGTTCGGCAGCCAGGTTCCTGAGCGACTCGACCTCGGAGAGCGTGGCGCCGGGCGGCTTTTCCAGGAAGACGTGCTTGCCGGCGCGGAGGGCTTCGCGCGCGGCTTCGTAGCGGTACTGCGGCGGCATGCACAGGGAGATGGCGTCGATGGCCGTGCCCGAGGCTAGCATCTCGGTCATGTTCTTGTAGGCGGTCACGCCGTCGATGCTGTGGTTGCGGCTGGCGGTGGCGACCAGCTTGAAATCGGTGTTGCCGGCAATGGCCGGGGCGTGCTGGTCATAGACGATCTTGCCGACGCCGGCAATGGCGAGCTGGATGGCTGTCATGGTGTCCTTGTTTATTGTTGGTTACATGAGTTGGTTACATGAAGGGGGGCACACAGATTACCAGCGTTGGTGGACGTATGGGGCGATGTCATGCAGATAGAGCTCGCGCAGCGCCTGCATCACCTCAGCCGTAATGGGAGGCAGGGCGCTGGCGGCGCTGTTGGATTGCGCCTGCGCCACATTGCGCGCGCCGGGGATCACGGTGCTGATGCCGCTTTCCATCAAGATCCAGCGCAGTGCGAATTGCGCCATAGGCACGCCCTGCGGCACCAGTGCGCGGATCTTTTCAACGGCGGCCAGGGCCACCTCGTAAGGCACGCCCGAGAAGGTCTCGCCGACATCGAAGGCTTCGCCATGACGGTTGAACTGGCGATGGTCGTCGGCGGCAAAGCTGGTCTGCGCGCTCATCTTGCCGGTCAGCAGGCCCGAGGCCAGCGGTACGCGGGCGATGACGGCGATGTCGCGGCGCTGCGCTTCCTGCAGGAACAGCGAGATCGGGCGCTGGCGGAAGATGTTGAAGATGATCTGGACCGATTTCACGTTCGGATATTCGATGGCCTTGAGGGCTTCTTCCACCTTCTCCACCGACACGCCGTAGTGGCGGATCTTGCCGGCCGCAACCAGCTCATCCATATAAGCGAACACTTCCTGCTGGTAATACACCTCGGTGGGCGGGCAGTGCAGCTGTACCAGGTCCAGGCAATCCACCTCCAGGTTCTTGAGCGAACGGTCCACGAAGGCGGTGAGATTGTCCTTGCTGTTGTAGCCGCTGGCCACATGCGGCGAGAGCCGGCGGCCGGCCTTGGTAGCGACGAAGGGACGCTCGCCGCCGCGCTCCTTCAATACCTGGGCAATCAGTTGCTCGGAGCGGCCGTCGCCATAGACGTCGGCCGTATCGATGACGCTTACGCCTGCGTCCAGCGCGGCATGCAGGGCGGCCTTGGCATCCTGGGTGGAGACATCGCCCCAGGAGCCGCCGATGGCCCAGGCGCCGAATCCGATTTCCGAGACTTCCGCACCGGTGCGGCCAAAGCGTCTTGATTTCATGTCTGCACTCCTTCGTGGCATTTTCAAAGCCGTATTTATACCGCGTGCCACGCGCGAGGTCGGTTGGATTAAGATGAGCTAGATTCATTCCTGAAGTGATTGAAATTCATCCATGTCCCTCCTCGACCATATCGAATTTTCCGATCTGCGGATCTTCGTCACCATCCTGCGTACCGGCAGCTTCAAGGCCGCCGCGATCCAGCTTGGCCTCACGCCCTCGGCCACCAGCCATGCCATGAAACGGCTGGAGGAGCGGCTTGCCACGCAATTGCTGTACCGCTCCAGTCGCGCCATCTCGCCCACGGCGGCGGGCAGTGAACTGGCGGCCAGGCTGGAGGAGGGATTCGAGCAGATCGCGCAGGCGCTGGGCCAGCTGGAAAGCTCGGCAGAGGGGACCTTGGGCGAATTGCGCATCAACGTCTTCGCCGATGCCGCCCATCTGCTGATCGAACCGGCCATTCCCGAATTCGTGCGCCAATGCCCCAAGGTCAAGCTCACCATCGTGGTCGATGACAAGCCCATCGACATCGTCAGCGAAGGCTATGACGCCGGTATCCGCTACGGGCATTACGTGCCGGAGGGCATGGTGACCGCGCCTCTCACGCGCGCGCATCGCTGGGTGGCAGCGGCCTCGCCGGCGTATCTGGATCGGCACGGGCGGCCCCTCACACTGGATGACCTGCAGCAGCACACCTGCCTGCAATTGCTGCTGGGGGACAATTCCAGCTATCAGTGGGAGTTCGGCCGTGGCAAGCATCGGCAGCGCATCCGCGTGCCGGGCCTGGTGACGATCAACAACACCGCCGCCACCATCGCGGCGGCCAAGGCCGGGGTCGGTATCGCCTATCTGTTGGAGGGAAGGATCAGCAAGGAAATCGAGGAAGGCTCGCTGGAAGCCATCCTGGAAGAATGGGCGGCCCCCAGCGAGCCTTTTCACATGTACTACAGCAGCCGGCGTCATGCGCATCCTGCCTTGCGCAAGCTCATCGACATCATCCGCCTGCAGCACGGCCTGTCACGGCTGCGTTAGCCGCGACAGGCCGGCCCGGTCAGTGTGCAGCCGAGGCTTCTGCCGCGCCCGCGCCACCCTTGGAGGGCTTGATGATCCAGATCAGCGGGATGATGACAATGAAGATCGCCGCCGAGACATAGAAGATGTCATTGATGCCCAGCATCGCCGCCTGGAAGGTGATGGTCCGCTCCAGCATGCCGGCGGTCTGCTCGGCATTGAGGCCCAATGTGCTGCTGAGGTTGTTGACTGTCTCCTGCAGCCAAGGGCTGTAGGGAGTCGCATGTTCCGTCAGTTGGGCGTGATGCAGGATGGTGCGATTGTTCCAGGCGGTGGTCGAGATGGACGTGCCGACAGCGCCGCAGAACACGCGCACGAACGACGACAGGCCGGCCGCCGCCGGAATGCGCTCCGGTGGCAGGCCAGAGAGCAACAGCACCGTCAGCGGCACGAAGAACATGGCCATCGGAATCCCCTGCAGCAGCGTCGGCAGGATCACCGTCATCTGGTCCACCTGCAGGTTATAGCGCGAGCGCAGCCAGAACACGATGGCAAAGCCGATGAAGGAGGCTGTGGCCACCTTGCGCGCATCCACCAGCGGCAGGAAGCGGCCAATGATGGGCATCAGGATCACCGCGAAGATGCCAATCGGTGCGGTGGACAGGCCCGAATCGATCGAACGATAGCCCAGGTATTGCTGCAGCCATTGCGGCAGGATCACCAGGTTGCCGAAGAAGACGCCGTAGCCGATGGAAATGGCAATGGTACCGCCGGCGAAATTGCGCCGCCCGAACAGGCGCAAGTCCACCACCGGGTGGTCATTGTTCAATTCCCACACCACGAAGTAGGCAAAGGCGATCAGCGCAATGATGCCCAGCGTGACGATGGTCGGCGAGGCGAACCAGTCCAGGTCCTTGCCCTTGTCCAGCATGATCTGGAAGGCTGCTACCCAGGTCACCAGCAGCGCCAGGCCGATCTTGTCGATCGGCAGCTTGTGGGTCGGCGTCTCGCGCGAGCGGTAGATGGCCAGGGTGATGCCGGCCGCGATCAGGCCCACGGGGACGTTGATGTAGAAGATCCAGGGCCAGGTGTAGCTGTCGGTGATCCAGCCGCCCAGCGCCGGGCCGGCCACGGGGGCGACCACTGCCGTCATGCCCCACAGCGCCAGGGCGAAGGAGGATTTCGATTTGGGGTAGGCCCCCAGCAGCAGCGATTGCGACAGCGGCACCATGGGGCCAGCCACCAGGCCTTGCAGTACGCGTGCGGCCAGGAGGATGGGCAGCGTCGGGGCCAGTCCGCACAGCCACGAGGCCAGCACGAACAGCAGCACCGAAGTGACGAACAGGCGCACCGCCCCCAGCCGCTGCGTCAGCCACCCGGTCAGCGGAATGGAGATGGCGTTGGCCGCGGCAAAGGAGGTGATGACCCAGGTGCCTTCATCGACCGACACCCCCAGGTTGCCCGAGATGGTCGGGATGGCGACGTTGGCGATGGACGAATCCAGCACGTTCATGAACACCGCCAGCGACACCGACAAGGTGCCCAGCACCAGGTTGGCGCCGGTCAGCGGGGGCGGCGGCGTGTAGGCTTGGGAGGGAGTAGGGCTAGTAGCCATGGGGCTCGATCATTGTCCAGTAGATGTCCGGCGAGGCGTCAGCTCAGGTGTGCGGTATCGCCACGGGTGCGGCGGCCGCCTTGCTCTTGTGCGCCTGCGGCAAGCCGCTGGCGTTGTCGCTGATGATGCGTTCGACGATGGCGTCGGCCTGCTTGCCGAGGTCGTCATAGACATTGGTCTGGTAATTGGTCGGCACCGCTTCCAGCGCCCGGCCATCGCCGTGGATGTCTACCGTGGCGGTGGTGGACAGGCCAATGCGCAGGGGATGCGCGCGCACCTGCTCCGGGTCCAGCGCGATGCGCACCGGCACGCGCTGCACCACCTTGATCCAGTTGCCGGTGGCGTTCTGCGCCGGCAGCAGCGAGAAGGCGCCGCCGGTGCCGGCGGAGAAGCCGATCACGGTGCCCTGGTACTTGACGCTGGAACCGTAGACGTCGGCGATCACTTCCACCGGCTGGCCGATGCGGATGTGCTGCAATTGGCTTTCCTTGAAGTTGGCGTCGATCCAGATCTGTTCCAGCGGCACGATGGCCATCAGCGGATTGCCGGCGGCGATGCGCTGGCCCACCTGCACCGAGCGCTTGGAGACAAAGCCCGAGACCGGCGCGACGATGTTCACGCGGGCATAGTTGAGGTAGGCGTTGCGCACGGCGGTGGCGGCCTGCAGCACGTTGGGGTGCTCGGTCACGCTGGTGTGGTCGGTCAGGGCGCGGTTGGCGGCGGCGGCGGCGCGGGCCTGGTCCAGCGCGGCCACGGCGCTCTTGACGGCGTCGCGGGCGTGCGAGACGTCTTCCTGCGAGACGGCGCCGGAAGACAGGCCGGCCTGGCGGCGCTGCAGGTCTTCCCGGGCGCGCGCCAGGTTGCTGTCGGCGGCGGCCACGTTGGCGGCCAGGGTGTCATTGTTCAGGAACAGCTGGCGGGTCTGGCGCACGGCCTGGGCCAGGGCGGCCTGCGCCTGGTCCAGCGCCAGTTTGGTATCGGCGGCGTCCAGCGCAACCAGTTGCTGGCCGGCCTTGACGACCTGGGTATCGTCGGCCTTCACGGCCACGACCGTGCCGCCGACCTGGGCGGAAATCTGCACGACGTTGCCGCCGACGTAGGCGTCATCGGTTTCTTCGAAGAAGCGGGCATGCAGGAACCAATACAGGAAGCAGGCCACTGCAATGACCAGCAAGACCAGGGTCAGGAGGATGAGCTGGCGTTTGCGCTTGCCGTTGCCATTGCCATTGCCATTGCCATTGGCTTGGGGTTGTGGTTGCGGTTGGGTGGTGCTGTCACTCATGGAGGACTCCGTTCTATCTTTTTGTAGGCGGTCAATCGGCCTGCCTTGGTAGGGCATGCCGTCCCGGTGGCCGGTGGGTCAGTGGAGAGACCGGCTGCCGGGCTGGGTTCGGTTCAGTTCAGGATGTCAGGCTGGCTTCACGGCTGCGCGCCATAGGCCAGGCCGTCGCGCTGGGCGTCAAAGCCGCCGCCCAGCGCCTTGTAGAGCGCGACCTGCTGGTCCCGGCGCTGGGCCTGCAAGGCCACCATCGCCTGGCGCTGGGCCAGTACCCCGGTCTGGGCCGACAGCAGCGTGAGCTGCGAGACCAGGCCCAGGCGATAGCGCTCGCGCGCCAGCGCATAGGCGCGCTCGGCAGACTGCAGGGCCTCGTTGCGGATGGGCAACTGGCGCTCGGTGGCATGGATCGCCGCGATCTGGCGCGCCACGTCGGCATAGGCATCGTTCAAGGTCTTGTTGTAGGTGGCCACGGCCAGCTCGTAGCTGGCGTACTCGCCCTTGAGTCCGGCGCGCAAGGCGCCGCCTTCGAAGATGGGCAGGGTGATGGCCGGGCCGAAGGCGATGCTCTTGCTGGCGGCGGTGAAGGGATTGCTGTCGAGCAAGGTATCGAAGCCGATCATGGCCGACAGGTTGATATCCGGATAGAAGCGCGCCTTGGCCACGTCCACGCCGCGGCTGGCGGCTTCGACCTGCCAGCGGGCGGCCACGATGTCAGGACGGCGGCCCATCAGGTTCAGCGGCAGGTCAGCTGGCAGGCCAGGCGTGGCCAGTCCTTGCAGGGTCGGGGGCGCCAGTTGCAGGCCGTAGTCCGGCCCCTTGCCGGCCAGTGCGCCCAGTTGCTGGCGCAGCAGCACGATCTGGCCTTCGCTCTGCGCCAGCTGGGCGCGGGCGTCGGCGCTGCTGGTGCGGGACTGGTCGCGTTCGATCTGGCTGTCCAGGCCGGTGCGCAGGCGCTCGGCGGTGATCTTTTCGAGCGATGTGCGCTGGTCCACCGTGCTTTGCAGGATGTCGTGCAAGGCGTATTGCGCCGCCAGCTGGCTGTAGACCGTGACGATGGAGGCGGTCAGGGCCAGGCGGGCTTCCTGTTCGCTGGCCTGGGCCGCCTTTTCGCTGGAGATGGCCTGGGCCAGGGCGGCCTGGTTCTTGTTCCAGAGATCAAGCTCATAGCCCACGTTCAGGCCGGCCTTCTTTTCGTTGTACCAGTTGCCGCCATAGGGCGGCGGATAGATGGTGGTGCTGGAGAACTGGTTGCGCGTGATCGAGGCTTCGGCGTTCACGCTGGGCAGCAGCGGCGCGCCGCGCGACTCGGCCAGGGCGCTGGCCGCGGCGATGCGGGCGCGCGCCTGTTGCAGGCTGGGGCTGCTGGTCAGCGCCTGTTCCACCAGGGCGACCAGTTGCGCATCGCCGAACTGGCGGACCCAGTCGCTGCCCGGCCACTGGCCATTGGGCGCGCCCGGATTGGGATCGGACAGGCTGCGCTGGGTGGCGAAGTCGCCCGCCTGCGCCACCTGCCGGTCGCTGCCGATGCCGGCGAAGCTGGCGCAGCCCGACAGGCCGAGCACGCCCGCCAGCGCAGCCACGGCGGCGATCGCCCGCAGCCGGAAGGCGGACGAATTGATACGGTTCATAGAATTCTCCACGACGAATTGTTTGGCGATACGAGTAATTTTTCTGAGTTTTGCGAACGACGCCACGCACACAGGCCAGTGGTAGCGGGAAAATCGTGCCTACGCCCGGTCGGCAGCACGCCTTACCCTCACCACGATTTACGAGTACCATGCCGGACGGGGCGAGTAAAAACTCATTTTTCGTATTATACTTCGATATACGAACAATCACTCATGTTGCCCTTATGGGCCAATTCGCGTCGGGGGCGAGCGAATTCTTACCAAATCAGCCAATGAAACTGCAACCCAGAAAAGAACCTCGCCAGGCGCGTTCGCGGGCGATGGTCGATACCATCCTTGATGCCATGTCGCGCGTGCTGGTCGAGCGCGGTTACGCCAAGACCAATACCAATCTCGTGGCCGAGTCGGCCGGCATCAGCGTGGGCTCGCTGTATCAGTACTTCCCCAACAAGGATGCGCTGATCTTTGCGCTGCGCGAGCGGCACGCCACCCGCATGCTGGCGCTGTTCGAGGACGCGGTGGCGCACATCGACGACTCCGGTACGCTCTCCAGTGACTTCGACCAGGTGATCAGCGCGGTGGTGGCGGCCCATCTGCTGGAACCCGAGCTCAACCGCATCCTGGAAGAAGAATTCCCGGCCTATAACCTGCCGGTCTCCACCGAGATCCGCCAGGGCTTCTTCGAGGCCATCCACCGCGTGCTGGAAAAGCACCGCGACAGCATCACCACACCCGACCTGGACCTGGCCGCCTTCGTGCTGCAGCGGATGTTGAAGGCCCTCATCAAGGCGGTGGTGCTGACCGGTCCGGGCGGAGTCTCGCCGGGTAGTGTGCGCTCGGAGATCCTGCCGGCGGTGATCGGTTATCTCACCTTGCCGCGTCCGGATCATTCTGCTCATTCTGATCGTTCTGATTCACAGGCATAATTGATGGTGTGAAGAAATATGAGGGTCTGCTGGCCGCAGGCGAGGGATCTGCTTGCGGCCGCACTCGCGTAGAAGGGGCGCGAGCGGGCACACTCAGAAACTTCCTTATATGAAATACGGGACAGTCCCGTATAGTGGCGGGAGTTTCTTGTCGGATTCATCACAACGCACAAGCACCGCCCTCAACTCATTCATCGCCAGCCATATGCAACAGAAGAACATGATCCGCACCGGCATCGCGGCAGGCCTGCTGCCTGCGCTGCTGGCGCTGGCCGCCGTAGCGCAGGCGGCAGTGTCGGTGCAGGTATTGGACGTCGCCGGCCAGCCTATGCCCAATGCCGTGGTCTATGCTGAACCGGCCGGCGCAGCGGCGCCGCCGGCCAAGGCGCCGCGCCAGGTCGAGATCGAACAGAAGAACAAGACCTTCATGCCGCTGGTGACGGTGGTGCAGACGGGCACGCCGATTCTCTTCCCCAATCACGACAATGTGCGCCATCACGTCTATTCCTTTTCACCTGCCAAGACCTTTGAGCTGAAGCTCTATTCAGGCGTGCCGGGCAGCCCGGTGGTCTTCGACAAGGCTGGCACGGTGGTGCTGGGCTGCAACATCCATGACGAGATGGTGGCCTATGTACAGGTGGTCAATACCCCCTTTTTCGGCGTCACCGACCGCAGCGGTTCGGTGAAGCTGGAGGGCTTGGGCAATGGCAAGTACACGCTCAAGGCCTGGTATTTCACCATGGGGCCCAACGAGGCCGCGGTGGAGCAGCCCTTGCAGGTCCAGGGTGAAGGCCGGGCCTCCATCAAACTCAACGTCAAGGCTGTGCCGCTGTAGGGCGGCATCCTCAGGGGAAGCGGGGTCAGGGTGGTGCGTCTATATCGTCTGGAAAGCAAGATCGTTGCACTGTTCATCACCTTGCTGGTGGTGGTGCAACTGGCTGGCTTCGTGGCCATCCGGACTGCCATCGATCGCAATGCCCGCGCCTCCATCAGCGAGGAGCTGGCCGTCGGCGAGCGCGTCTTTGCGCGCCAGCTGGACCAGAACGCCCAGAAGCTCACCCAGGGCGCGCGCCTGCTGGCCTCGGACTTCGGCTTTCGCCAGGCCATCGGCACCGATGACCGCGAGACCATCGCTTCGGTGCTGAGCAACCATGGCGCGCGCATCGGCGCTTCCATGGCCATGCTGATCGGCAATGATGGCCAGATCCGCGCTTCCACCGTCGAATATCCCGATACCGATTTGCAGCGCAGCAGCCTGGAGCTGGTGCGCAAGGCCGGCAATGGCAATGGCGCTTCCGAAAACGCGGTGGTGGGCGATCGCCTGTTCCAGATCGTGGCCGTGCCGATCAAGGCGCCGGTCACCATTGCCTGGGTGGTCATGGGCTTTCCCATCGATCATCAGTTGGTGAGCGACATGCGCGAGCTGTCCTCCTTGCAGGTGTCCATCCTGGTCAGCCAGCGTGGTGGGGTGGGCTGGAATGCCGATGTGTCGACCCTGGCCGCGCCGGCCGCGTCGATGTTGCTCAAGGAGGTCGGCCAGCCTGCCATGCGTGCGGGCGGCCTGATCGACCTGCAGATCGACGGCAACCAGTACCGTGCGCGCCTGTTGCCGCTGGCCCAGGCCAGCAATGGGCAGCAGGCCGTGGCGGTGCTGCAGCGCTCGGTCAGCGAGGCCGTGGAGCCCTACCAGCGTCTGCAACTGATCCTGCTGAGCATCACGGTGCTGGGCGTGCTGGGAGCGGCGGTGGCCAGCGCGGTGCTGGCGCGGCGCATCACCAGCCCGCTGCGCGACCTGGCGGACGTGGCCAAGCGGCTGGGGGAGGGCGACTACAGCGAAGGCCTGTTCATCCGCCGGCAAGACGAGATCGGCCGCCTTGGCAACGCCTTCGAGACCATGCGCCTGGAAATCGCCAGCCGCGAACTGAAGATCAGCCGGCTGGCCTACCAGGACCAGCTCACCGGACTGCCCAATCGCGTGCAGTTCGCCGACCTGCTGCGCGACGCCATTGCCGAGGCGGCGCGCACGCCCGGCGCGGCCTGCTACATCCTGATGATGGACCTGGACCGCTTCCAGCAGGTCAATGATGTGCTGGGCCATAGCTTCGGCGACGACCTGCTGCGCCAGGTGGCGCTGCGCCTGTCGACGCAGTTGCTGCATCCCGGCGCCAAGCTGTCGCGCCTGGGCGGCGACGAATTCGCCATCCTGCTGCCGGGGGTGGACCAGGATGGCGCGGTGGAGCAAGCCTTGCAGATCCTGCGCGCGCTGGAACAGCCCTTGTCCTTGCACCAGCAGACCGTGGACCTGGGCGCGGGCATCGGCATTTCCGGCTATCCGGCCCATGGCCAGAGCAGCGACGTGCTGCTCAGCCACGCCGAGGTCGCCATGTACACCGCCAAGCGCAAGGGCAGCGGGCTGGTCATCTATGATCCGGCCATCGACCAGAGCAGCCAGGAAAGCCTGTCGCTGCTGTCCGAGCTGCGCCGCGCGCTGGAGCGCGACGAATTCATGCTCTACCTGCAGCCGAAGCTGGACCTGTGCTCGGGCCAGGTGGTCGGCGCCGAGGCGCTGGTGCGCTGGATTCATCCGGAGAAGGGCTTCATCGGCCCGGACAATTTCATTCCCTTTGCCGAGACCACGGGTTTCATCCGCATGCTCACGCTGTGGATGATGGAACAGGTCGCACGCCTGTCGGAGCAGTTGCAGCAGCAGGGCGTGCAGCTCAAGTTTTCGGTCAACCTCTCCACCCGCGATCTGCTGGACCAGGAGTTGCCGACCGCGTTCGCCGCGATCCTGCAGCGGCACCGCCTGCAACCTGCGGCGCTGTGCCTGGAGATCACCGAAAGCGCCATCATGGACGACCCGGCGCGCGCGCAGAACACGCTGGAGCGCTTGTCCAACATGGGCTTTGCGCTGAGCATCGACGACTTCGGCACCGGCTATTCCTCGCTGGCCTATCTCAAGCGGCTGCCGGTGGATGAACTCAAGATCGACAAGTCCTTCGTCATGAAGATGGCGCAGGACCAGGATGACGCCAAGATCGTCCGTTCCACCGTGGACCTCGGTCACAACCTCGGCCTGCGGGTGGTGGCCGAAGGGGTGGAGAGCGAAGAAGTCTGGTTCCTGCTGCGGCAGATGGGGTGCGACCAGGGCCAAGGCTATTTCATGGGCAAGCCCATGCCGGTGCAGCATTTCCTCGCATGGCGCGAGCAATGGCGCGCGCCGGACATGCTCGACCAGTCGGAAAACATGGCCGTCTAGGCCGCACCGCTGGTGCGCCTGCACGAGCGGCAATACATCAATGAATACGGGGCAGGTGGGGGCGGGATGAAATACACGATCAGGGGCGCGGCGCTAGCCGTGCTGGCGATGCTGTGCGCGCCGGTGATGGCGCAAATGAGGCCGATGACGCCAGCCGAGCAGGAGGCCTGGACCGCAGCGCGCCAGCAGAAGGCGGCGCAGGCCATGCGCCAGGCCAGCACAGCAGAAGCAGCGCCAGCCCCCGAGCGCAATGACCGCTGGATGCCGGATCTGGCCAAGCTCACCGCCACCGGCGGCGTGATCCAGGTGGAAGGTGCGGGCGGCGGCGGGCTGACGCCCTGGGCGCTGATCACCGGCTATGGCAGCCGTGACAGCTATGGCGCCAATGCCCACTACACCTACCTGGCGACCCAGGACTACACCCTGACATCCTATGGCGTGGCCGTGGGCATCCTGGACCGGCTGGAACTGTCGGCGGCCAAGCAGGAGTTCTACGGCAGCGTGGCCCCGCTCAATGATCTGAAGATCACCCAGGATATCTTCGGCATCAAGCTCAAGCTGGCCGGCGACGCCGTCTATGACCAGGACCGCTGGCTGCCGCAGATCGCCGCCGGGGTGATGTTCAAGCGCAATAACGGCATCGGCGGGCTGGGTGCGGTCACCAGCGTGAAGCAACTGGGGGCGGCCAGCGATGCCGGCATCGATTATTACCTCGCGGCCACCAAGCTGCTGCTGGCGCAAAGCCTGCTGCTCAATGGCACGGTGCGACTGACCAAGGCCAACCAGATGGGTTTGCTGGGCTTTGGCGGCGACCGTGGCGACCGCTACCAGGCCATGGGCGAGTTCTCGGCGGCCTACCTGGTCCGGCGCGACCTGGCGCTGGGTGTGGAATACCGCATGAAGCCGCGCAATCTGGCGGCCGATCCTGAAAAGGATTACTACGACGCCTTCCTGGCCTGGTTCCCCAGCAAGAACCTGTCGCTGACCCTGGCCTATGTGGCGCTGGGCGACATCACCGTCTACAACCCCAAGCGGCAGCGCGGCGTCTATCTGTCGCTGCAGGCCGGATTCTGAGGAGCCTTCCCATGACACCCCGCATCCTGCCGCAAGCCCTGGCCGTGGCGGCGCTGGCCGTGAGCCTGTGGGCCCCGCCCGCGCATGCCGCCGATACCCTCTTTGCCGACCTGGGCGGCATGCCGGTGATCCGCCAGACCGTGCATGATTTCATGGCCAACATGCTGGCCGATGTGCGCATCCGGCATACCTTCGACAATTCCAACCTGAAGCGGGTGGAAGAGATGCTGGTGGAGCAGTTCTGCATGCTCAGCGGCGGTCCCTGCACCTACACGGGCGACCCCATGAAGGAAGTCCACCAAGGGCTTAAGCTGACCGATGCGGATTTCAACGCCCTGGTGGAGGATCTGCAACTGGCCATGGACAAGAACGGCATCCCTTTCCGCACCCAGAACCGCCTGCTGGCGCTCCTGGCGCCGATGCAACGCGACACGGTGACCCGCTAGGCGGGCGTGGCAAGTTTTTTTTCAGGCGGCTGGAATAAAGCCGGGCTGGCTGACGTATACGCTGGCATGGGTATGGCACACCGCGCAACCCGACCATGAAAAAGGAAATCACATGAGACTGCTCGCAACCTCCCTGCTGGCCCTGGCTTGCGCCTCGGCATCCGTCACTGCGCTGGCCCAGGGCGCTGGCGTGAAGGCCATGGACGGCATCCTGGTGGACGCCCACGGCATGACCGTCTACACCTTTGACAAGGACACCCCCAACAATGGCAAGAGTGTCTGCAACGGCCCCTGCGCCAAGCTGTGGCCGCCAGTCGCCCCCATGGGCAGCCCCGCCGCCCCGTACTCCACGGTGACCCGCGACGACGGCAGCGCCCAGTTGGCCTATCAGGGCAAGCCGCTGTACCTGTACGAGCAGGACAAGAAGCCGGGCGACCGTGCCGGCGATAACTTCAAGGATGTCTGGCACGTCGTCAAGCCCTGATCCGATCCGTCCAGAGACCCGCCATGTTCACACGCCAGGCCCGGCAGCAACGCCAGCAGCGTGAGCGGCAGGCCGACGAGCAAGCCATGCTCGCCTGCCTGCCGCGTCTGCGCCGCTATGCCCGGGCGCTGACCGGCGCACGCGAGGCCGCCGACGACCTGGTGCAGGACACCCTGGAACGCGCCTGGCAGAAGCTGGATAGCTGGCAGCGCGGCAGTCCCATGCGGCCCTGGCTGTTCTCCATCATGCACAACCTGCACGCCGATGCCCGTCGGCGCGCATCGCCCGCGACCGTCGCGCTGGACGAGTACGGCGAGATCGACCAGGCCCAGGCCGCGCTGGATCCGGGGGTCTTGCTGGACCTGGAAACCGCCCTGCAGCTGTTGCCGCCCGAGCAGCGCGAAGTGCTGCTGCTGGTGGTGCTCGAAGAGATGCGTTACGAAGAAGTGGCGGTCACGCTGGGCATTCCGACCGGCACCGTCATGTCACGCCTGTCGCGCGCCCGCGAGCGGCTGCGGCGCGTGATGCAAGGGCAGGGCGAGAGCTCGCCCGGTTCCAGTTTGAAGGTGGTGAAATGAAGACCCCGGCCATCCCTGAAGAAGATCTGCACGCCTTTGCCGACGGCCAGTTGCCAGCCGCGCGCGCCAGCGAGATCGCCGCCTGGCTGGAGCAAGACCCCACCCAGGCCGAGGCGGCCGAGCAAGTGCGTGACTGGCGCTGGCAGAAGCGCGCCCTGCATGCGCACTTCGACCCGGTGCTCGAAGAAGCTTTGCCACCCAGGCTGGTCGCGGCGGTGCTGGCCGGAGCGAGCCGCCAGGAGCAGCCCCGCGCGCCGGCGGCCAACGCAGCGCGGTGGTGGCGCATGGCGGCCATGCTGCTGTTGAGCATGGCCAGTGGCGTCGGGGGCTGGTATCTGCATGATATCGGTGACGATGGCCGACACGCCCGGGCGCAGGCGCCGCTGGTGCTGGCGCGCCAGGCCGCCGTGGCGCATGCGGTATTCAGCGCCGACCTGCGCCGCCCCGTCGAAGTCGGCGCGGACCAGGAACAGGCGCTGGTGACCTGGCTGTCGCGTCGCCTGGGGGCCAGCCTGCGTGCTCCCAAGCTGGCGCCGCTGGGCTACGACCTGATCGGTGGCCGCCTGCTGCCAGGCCAGAGCGGCCCGGTGGCGCAATTCATGTACCAGGACGCCGCCGGCCAGCGGCTGACCTTGTACGTCTCGCATGAGCAGGTACAGAACCGGGAAACCGGTTTTCGCTTCGCCCAGGAAGGCAAGGTCAACGTCTTCTACTGGATCGATGGCCAGTTCGGGTATGCGCTTTCTGGCGGCATCGCCCGCACCGAACTCTCGCGCATCGCCAGCTCGGTGTATGAACAGTTGTCTCCCCTGACGTCGTCCCCGCCACGCTGAGGTCGGCGTTTACAAGTGCAAAAGCGGGTAAGGAAAGGCCAACCACGGTTAAGACAGCGACCGTGCTGCCGCTAACATAATCATCCATGGCGTAAAGCCGCTTCACCCAAGGATGGGGGAAAGTGGAAACATGGATGAATGGCCGGCGCTGTGGTCCGGCTGCACTTCACAGAGGGAGCTCATATGGAAATGGCAACGATTGCCAGCGGTGTGGCAACAGCCTGGCTGGCGGACAAGGCGGCGCATGCGGTGTGCATCGACCTGGGCAAGATCGCCAAGACGGCCGTGGACGAGGTGGTCGGCGCGGCCACGGTGGTGGCGCGGTTGCCGGGGAATGTGAATATTGGGCGGATCATCAATACCATTGTCTAGTTTTAGTACAACGGCATGGCGTAACGCCGGCCGGACGCCCCAGTGTTCAATAAAGACGCTCTTGGCCGCTCATGCTGGCTTACGCCACCGTCAATGTCAGGTGACCCTGAACAGCGTTGGTCGGATGCAATTTGATCTCGATGTCATAGCCAAGTCGGTTCAGGCAATCCATCAGCTTGCGTTCCGACAGATTGCTGAAATCGCCACGCATCATGCCTGACACCTTGGGTTGGGAGATCCCCATGCGCTTGGCTGCGGCCTGTTGGGTGAGCCCGAGTGTACGCAAGGCTTTGCGGATTTCAACCACCAGGGCAGTCTTGATTTTGAGCTTGTCCGCATCGGGCAGACCGAGGTCGGCGAAGACATTGTCTGAACTGCGCAAGATAGGGGTGTCGTCAATGGTTCTTCTTTGCATGTCGTGCATGTCTTAGCTCCTCTGCGCGTGCGGCCGCGACTTTCAGCCGTGCCCGTATGATGTCGATGTCAGTTTTCGGGGTGGCAATACCGTGCTTGCTTTTCTTATGGAAGCAATGGAGGACGAAGACCGCCTCTTCGAACCTGATCACATACACCGCCCGATAGGTGCCGCTGGCCTCATCCTCAATGATTTCCAGCACGCCTGCGTCTCCAAATCCTCTTAGAACCTTGGCTGCATCGTCGCGATCTCCGAGTTGCGCCAACGATAGGGCATAACCAAAGCGTTGGCGGATAGCCGATGGCAGGGCCATGAGATCCTTGTAGCTGCTACCTATCCATTCAAGTGGTTTTTCTTTATCGTGCATGCTAGCAGGTTATACCTGTTCAGGTAAGCCTCGCTGTCGCGTCTCAAATAGAGAAGTTGTTTTAGAGAAATTTCTACTTGCTCAACAGAAGAGAGCCTGTAAGGGAATAGCAAGAAATGTCTTGATCACTGTAAAGAAACCCGACATCCTGCCGTAACCCTGTGTACCGGCCGATTAATCCTGTCAGCCGGTTTCCCTCAAAAGGAGCTGTCCATGGATGTCAATCAGATCGCATCGCTGGCCACCAGCATGGCAACAGCGCAGACTTCGGACCAGGTCAATATCCTGATGCTGAAGAAGGCGCTCAATACCCAGGCGGCGGCTGTCGTCGGCGCGTTGCAGGCCTTGCCGCCCGTGCCGGCCAATCCCAATATCGGCCGCAACGTCAATACGACCGCTTGAGCGCTGTCACAGGCTTTTGAAAATCGCAGTCTTCGGACTGCGATTTTTTTCGTCCCTATCCCATAAAAAGCATAATTAATTGGTCTTAATTAAATTTGAATAATTAAATGTACTTGCATGACGCTGAATGACCAATAAAATGGTATATATTCAAAAAGCCTTTTTTATTGGACTTCGCTTTTTCCATGATTTCCATGACCAATCTGCAAGACATCGGCCAACGCATCCGCAGCGCCCGCAAGGCGCGCGGCCTGACGGCCGTCGAACTGGCCGAACGCGCCGGCATGCATCGCAATACCTTGCTGGCGCTGGAAACCGGGCGCGGCAATATCGAGCTGGTCAAGCTCCTGGCCCTGTGCAGCGAACTGGACCTGGACCTGCTGGTACTGCCGCGTCAGGCCGCAGCCTTGCGTGCAGCCGACAGCCAGGGCGCCGGCGGGCAGACCGAGCTGGGCGAGCGCCTGCAAGCGCTCATGGGTGAGGGGGGCCGGGCATGAGCATGTTGCGTTCCCTGCGTATCCGCCTGGGCCAGACCGAAGTCGGTTCGCTGTTTGCCCTCGACGATGGCCGTTGCTATTTCCGCTTCGACGACGCCTATGCCTTGCAAGGTCCGCAACGGCCCGTCCTGTCCCAGCTCTACAACGCCTCTACCGAAGAACGCACCCGCGCCCAGTTGATCGATCCCACCCTGGCCGCCAACCGGGGCGATGGCCGTGGCGGCTTGCCGCCGTTCTTCCAGAACCTGTTGCCGGAAGGGCAACTGCGCAAGCACTTGGTGCAGCGCGCAGGCCTGGCGCCGGATGATGAATTCGGCCTGCTGGCCTATTGCGGACGCGACTTGCCCGGTGATGTGTCGGCCAGCGCCGAAGAGCTCGATGAGCGTGGCATGGGGCGCCTGCTGGGCCAGGGCCATGACAGCTACGAGATGAGTTCAGGCCAGTTGCCGGTGCCGGGCGGGGAATCGCTCTCAGGGGTGCAGCCCAAGCTGGCCCTGGTCAAGGAAGCTGGGGGGCGCTACGTCATGCGTTCCAAGGACAGCCACGGCAGCCACTTCATCGCCAAGCTGCCGGCCACCGATTATCCCAACATGCCGCAGGTCGAATTTTCCTCGCTCACGCTGGCGGCCGCGGCGGGTGTCCATACCTGTCGCTTCAGCCTGGAGCCGCTCTCAGCCATTGCTGAGCATCTGCCCTTCGGCTTGCGCAATGACGCCAGCCGCTTCCTGCTGGTGCAACGTTTCGACCGCGACGCGCCCACCCCCACGGGCCGGCTGCACATGGAGGATTTCGCCCAGGTCACCGGCACCGCGCCAGCGGCCAAGTATGTCGGCACCTATGCCGCCATCGGCGTGGTGCTGCTGGAACGCAGTACGCGCGGGGTGGAGGATGTCTACGAATTGCTGCGGCGGATCAAGGTCAACGAGCTGCTCGGCAATTTCGACGCCCATCTGAAGAACTTCAGCCTGCTCTATCACACGCCCCAGGCCGCCGCCTTGTCGCCGGCCTATGACATCGTGGCCTACGCCGCCTACGTGGGCGGGGATGGCCATGCCCTGGCCTTCGTGCCGGGCCAGAAGGGCAAGCAATTGCTCACCCCCGCCATCCTGCGCCAATTGGCCAATCTGTGGCGCATCCCGGAACCGAAGTTGCAGGCCGTGCTGGTGGACACGGTGGAGCGCGCCATGACGCAATGGCCAGCCTTGATCGCCAACCTGCCATTGACCGAGGCCCAGCGCACGCGGCTGCTGAGTCACCTGGACGCCAACGCCAGCGTACTGGCCTGGCGTCGCCGCGCCGCCCGCAAAGAGGCCGCCACCCAGGCCGCCGCCCGCGGGGAGGGCGCATGAGGCCGACCCCGACCCTGCCCATGCGCGAGGGGCTTTCACCCAGCTATCTGTGGCTGCAGCCAGGGCCGTGGCGCAACATGCTCTCTTTTCTGGCCGAGCGCTTTACCGCCGTGCCGGAGCCGGTATGGCGTGAACGCCTGCTGCGTGGAGAAGTGCGCAACCAGCATGGTGAAGCGTTGCAGCCTGATACGCCCTATCGCAGCGGTGACTGCATCTTCTACTATCGCGAACTGCCGCAGGGCGAAGCACACATACCGGTAGAAGAGAAGATTCTGCATCTGGATGATCACCTGCTGGTGGCCGACAAACCGCACTTCCTGCCGGTGATCCCGACCGGGCGCTTCGTGCAGGAGACGCTGCTGGTGCGCCTGAAGAAAGCCACCGGCCTGCAAGACCTGGTGCCTATCCACCGACTGGACCGCGAGACGGCCGGGGTGATCGTCTTTTCCCACCAGCCGGCCAGCCGGGGCAAGTACCAGTCGATGTTCCAGCAGCGCGCCATGTTCAAGGTCTATGAAGCCATTGCCCCGCTGCGCAGCGATCTCGAACTGCCGCGTGTGCATCGCAGCCGGGTGGAAGAGATTCCCGAGCAGTTCTTCAAGATGCATGAAGCCGAAGGCGCGCCCAATTCCGAGACCCATATCTCGCTCATCGAGGCCCGTGGCGCGCTGGGCTTGTACCGGTTGGAACCGGTCACCGGGCGGCGTCACCAGTTGCGGGTACACATGGCTGCGCTGGGCATCCCCATCCTCAATGACCTGTTCTATCCGGAGGCGGTGCCGGTCGGCGTGGCCGATGACCTGGACAAGCCCCTCAAGCTGCTGGCCCGTTCGCTGTTCTTCATCGATCCACTCGATGGCAGCGAGCGTCACTTCAGCAGTGAACGCAGCCTTTGAGGGTGGCCGCCTCAGGCGGCCGATTTCAGCTGATGCAGCGAGGCCACCAGGTCGGCAAAGCGCTGCCCCTGGATCATGATGTGCTCGCGCAGCAGGTCCACGGTCTTCTCGGCGTCGCCGGCGATGATGGCGTCGACCACTGCCTGGTGTTCGTCGAAAGAGCTCTTGAGCCTGTCCCGCACCCGCAGCTGCAGTCGGCGATAGGGCCGCAGGCGGCGGTGCAGGGCGCGCGCCTGATCGGCCAGGAAGCCATTGTGGCTGCCGGCGTAGATATGGCCGTGGAAGGCTTCGTTGAGATAGAAATAGGCATCCGGATCACTGGCGTCGCGCGCAGCCTGGCAGGCCTGGTGCGCCGCCAGCAGCTCGGCATGCTCGGCCGGCGTCATCCGGCGCGCGGCCAGGCGGCCGCACATGGCCTCGAACTCGGCCATCACTTCAAACATTTCAATGAGCTGCTGCGGGCCGATCTCGGCCACGATGGCGCCCCGGCGCGGGCGCATCTCGACGATGCCCATCGAGGCCAGCTGGATCAGCGCTTCGCGGATGGGGGTGCGCGAGACACCGAATTCCTCGGCCAGCGATGTCTCATCCAGATGCTGGCCGGGCGACAGCTTGCTGACCGCGATAAGTTCTTCGATTGACTCGCGTAGCGCTTCAGCGCGGGTTTTTGGCGTATCCATGGCGTTTGCCTCTAAAGTCAGCATTGTAAAAGAAAGGGCCTCCACGGGATTTATGCTTGACAATGTATGCGTTTCCTATGAAATTGTATACACGATGAGAGCATAAAAACACACGCAGTCCCATCAATCCTGGAGGAGAACCAGCATGAACGCATTCACCCGTCGTCAGTTTCTTGGCACCCTCGCAGCAGCCCCATTGGCCAGCGCCGTTCCAGCGGTCTGGGCGCAAACGGCCAGCCTGAAGATTTCGCACCAGTTCCCCGGCGGCACCCTCACCGAAGGCGACTTCCGCGACCGCCTGGTGCGCATGTTTGCCCAGCAGGTCAGCGAACGCACCAAGGGCGCCTTGAAGTTCGAGATCTACCCCGGTTCGTCCCTGATGAAGACCAATGCCCAGTTCTCGGCCATGCGCAAGGGCGCGCTGGACATGTCGCTGGTGCCGCTGAACTACGCCGGCGGCGAAGTGCCCGAAACCAATATCGGTCTCATGCCCGGCCTGGTGACGTCCTACCAGCAAGGCGCGGCCTGGAAGAATGCCGAAGTCGGCAAGGAACTGGCCCGCGTATTGGCCGAGAAGGGCGTGATCATCGTCAGCTGGATCTGGCAGGCCGGCGGCGTGGCTTCGCGCGGCAAGCCCATCGTCGATCCGTCTGACGCCAAGGGCATGAAGGTGCGCGGCGGTTCGCGCGAGATGGACCTGATCTTGAAGGAAGCGGGCGCCGCCGTGGTCACGCTGCCTTCCAATGAAATCTACGCCGCCATGCAGACCGGCGCGATGGATGCGGCGATGACCTCGTCCACTTCCTTCATGTCCTTCCGCCTGGAAGAAGTGGCCAAGGCCCTCACCACGGGCCGCGACAAGGCCTACTGGTACATGTTCGAACCGCTGATGATCTCCAAGGCCGTCTTCGAGCGCCTGCCCAAGGACCAGCAGTCCGTCATCATGGCCGTGGGTGCAGAGATGGAACAGTTCGCCACCAAGGCCGCTCAGGCCGATGACATCGCCGTGGCGCAGGTCTACCAGAAGGCCGGCGCCAAGGTGGTGGACCTGAATGCCGAGGTCGTCAAGAAGTGGCAGGACATCGCCCGCAACACCGCCTGGAAGGACTTCGCGGCGCGCAACGCCAATTGCGCCAAGCTGCTGGCCCTGGCGGAGAAGACCTTATGAGTCATGGCTTTGAAATGCCCGGCGCGGCGGCGACGCGCCCCGAAGTGCCGGCCAGCGCCCCGGTGGCCTGGCTGGCGGCCTTCCTGCGCGGCTACCATCGGGTGGCCGTGTTCCTGGGCATGATTGCGCTCCTGGTCACGTCCTGCATCCTCACCTATTCGGTGGTGGTGCGTTACTTCTTCCATCAGCCGACCGACTGGCAGGATGAAGCCTCGGTCTTCATGCTGGTGGGCGTGATCTTCCTGTGCTCGGCCTATGTACAGTCGCTGCGCGGTCATATCGGCATCGAGGCGCTGGCGGGCATGCTCTCGCCGTTGGCCAACCGGGTGCGCATGTTCATCGTGGATGTGGTGTCCTTGCTGTTCTGCGTCTTCTTCACCTGGAAATCGTGGGCGCTGTTCCATGAAGCCTGGGTGGAAGGGCAGACCACTTCCTCGACCTTCGCGCCGCCGCTGTGGATCCCGTATTCGCTCATGGCGCTGGGCATGACCATGCTCACGCTGCAATTGCTGGTGCAGGTGCTGGTGCGCATCACCGGCACCGTCCCCGCAACGCCGGCGGGAGGTGCGCAATGAGTCCGCTGACCCTGGGGGTGCTCTATGGCGTGGTCACCATCGTGGTGATGTGTTCGGGCATGCCGATCGCTTTTGCGCTGGGCGTGGTGGCGACCGGCTTCATGTATTTCTTCATGCCGGAATCGTCGCTGGACACCATCACGCAGAACGTCTACGAAGAAATCGCTTCCATCACGCTGCTGTCCATTCCGCTGTTCATCCTCAAGGGGGCGGCCATCGGCAAATCCCCTGCGGGCAAGGACTTGTATTCGGCCATCCACGCCTGGTTGAACAAGGTGCCGGGTGGGCTGGGCATCGCCAACGTGTTTGCCTGCGCGCTGTTTGCGGCCATGGCCGGCTCCTCGCCGGCGACCTGCTCGGCCATCGGTTCGGCGGGCATTCCGGAGATGCGCCGACGAGGCTACTCGCCCGGGTTTGCCGCCGGCATCATCGCTGCTGGCGGTACGCTTGGCATCCTGCTGCCGCCCTCGATCACCATGATCCTGTATGCGGTGGCGGCCGAGCAGTCGCTGGGCCGCCTGTTCCTGGCCGGCATCGGGCCGGGCGTGCTGCTGGTGCTCCTGTTTGCCGGCTATGCCGTCTACCGCGCCCGCAAGGAATACAGGCTGGCGCATGCGGTCTATACCGCCGGCGGCGCCAAGTCGGCCTACCTGGATGACGAGCATTTCACGCTGGCGCAGAAGGTGGAAATGCTGCCCCGCGTGCTGCCTTTCCTGATCCTCCTGATCGGCGTGATGGTGGCGCTCTATGGCGGCTTGGCCACGCCGTCCGAGACCGCCGGCCTGGGCGCGTTGCTGGCGCTGGTCTTGATCGCGGTGGTCTATCGCATCTACAAGCCGCGTGAGATTGCACCCTTCCTCAGTTCCACCATCAAGGAATCGGGCATGCTGCTGTTGATCATCGGCATGTCGCTGCTGTATTCCTATGTGATGAGCTACCTGCACATCAGCCAGTCGGCGGCGCAGTGGGTGGTGGACCTGCACCTGTCGAAATGGCTGCTGCTGGCGGTGATCCTGGGCATGGTGATCGTGCTGGGCTTCTTCCTGCCGCCGGTGTCGATCATCCTCATGACCGCGCCCATCATCCTGCCGCCGCTCAAGGCCGCAGGTTTCGACCTGATCTGGTTCGGCATCGTCATGACCGTGGTCATGGAGATGGGCCTGATCCACCCGCCGGTGGGACTGAACCTGTTCGTGATCAAGAACATCGCACCCGACATTGCCCTGGGCGATGTCATCAAGGGGACGATTCCTTTCCTGGCGCTGATGTTCCTGGCGGTCCTGCTCCTGTGCATGTTCCCCGGCATCGCGACCTTATTGCCTGATCTGTTGATGGGAGCCAAGTAGATGAGTAGCAGCGAACGCGTGTGGAATGCGCGCCAGAAGAACCGTGAACAGCGGCTGGCGCGCGCCACAGCCGTATTGGGCAGCCAGTTGCAGGGCAAGATCGCGCCTGCCGACAAGCTGGCGGACCTGCTCTATGCGGTGCTGGAAAACGGCGACCGGGTCTGTGTCGAGGGCAACAACCAGAAGCAGGCCGATTTCCTGGCCAAGGGACTGGCGGCGCTCGACCCGGCACGGGTCCATGGCTTGCACATGCTGTTCTCGGTGCTGGCCCTGCCGGAACATCTGGACGTGTTCGAGAAGGGCATCGCCGACCGGCTGGACTTTTCCTTCTCCGGTCCGCAAGCCGGTCGCTTGGCCAAGCTGGCCTCGGCCGGCAAGCTCAACATCGGCGCCATCCACACCTACCTGGAATTGTTCGGGCGCTACTTCGTCGACCTGACCCCGCGCGTGGCGCTGGTGGCCGCCCAGGCCGCCGACCGCCACGGCAATCTCTACACCGGCCCCAACACCGAAGATACGCCCGCCATTGCCGAAGCCACGGCCTTCTCCAGCGGCATCGTGATTGCCCAGGTCAACGAAATCGTCGATGAACTGCCGCGCGTGGATATCCCGGCGGACTGGGTGGGCTTTGCCATCAAGGCGCCCACGCCGCATTACATCGAACCGCTGTTCACCCGCGACCCGGCGCAGATTTCCGAAATCCAGGTGTTGATGGCGATGATGGCCATCAAGGGCATCTATGCCGAATACGGGGTGCAGCGCCTGAACCATGGTATTGGTTTCGATACCGCCGCCATCGAGCTGATCCTGCCGACCTATGCCGAATCGCTCGGCCTGCGCGGCAAGATCTGCAAGCACTGGGCGCTCAACCCGCATCCGGCCTTGATTCCCGCCATCGAAGCCGGGTTTGTGGAATCGGTGCATTCCTTCGGTTCCGAACTGGGCATGGAAGACTACATCCGCGCCCGGCCGGACATCTTCTTCGTCGGCCCCGATGGTTCCATGCGCAGCAACCGCGCTTTCTCGCAGACCGCCGGCCACTATGGCTGCGACATGTTCATCGGCTCGACCCTGCAGATCGACTTGCAGGGCAATTCCTCCACCGCCACGCTGGGCCGCATCGCCGGGTTCGGCGGCGCGCCCAACATGGGGGCAGACGCCCGCGGACGCCGCCATGCCAGCAAGGCCTGGCTCAAGGCCGGCCAGCAGGCCAGGGCAGGGCGTAATACCATCCCGCGTGGGCAGAAACTGGTGGTGCAGACGGTGGAGACCTTCCGCGAGCACATGCAGCCGGCCTTCGTCGAAAAACTCGATGCCTGGCAGCTGGGTGAACAGGCCAAGATGCCGATTCCGCCGGTGATGATCTATGGCGACGATGTCACCCACATCCTCACCGAAGAGGGTATCGCCAACCTGCTGCTGTGCCGTACCGAAGAAGAGCGCGAGCAAGCCATCCGTGGCGTGGCCGGCTATACGGCGGTGGGCATGGGTCGCGACCGTCGCATGGTGGAAAACCTGCGCGACCGTGGCATCATCCGCCGCGCCGAAGACCTGGGCATCGACAAGCGCATGGCCACGCGTGACCTGCTGGCGGCCAAGAACGTGAAGGACCTGGTGCGGGCCTCCGGTGGGCTGTACAACCCGCCCAAGCGCTTCCGCAACTGGTAAGCAATCCGCAACGACATCGCAATGAAAGCGACGATATGGAAACTTTGACTTTTCGCTTCGAGCACGGCCAGCGCCGCCTCAAGGCCGCGCCTGAACTGGTCGGCGTGGTCAGCTCCGGCAACCTGGAAGTGCTGATCGAGAATGCGGCCTTGGACGGCGCCTGCGCCATCGAGGTCAAGACGGCGGCACGCGGTTTCGGCGCCATCTGGGAAGCCGTGATGCGCGACTTCCAGCAGCGCTGGCAACTGGCCGACGCCCGCATCTCCATCAACGACATGGGCGCCACGCCTGCCGTGGTCAGCCTGCGCCTGGACCAGGCCGTGGAAGCCATGGTGGAGGAGGGCCAATGAGCGCGAGCTATCTGGAAGCCACCGCGCGCGAGCGCATCCTGGCCGTGCTGGACGCCGGCAGCTTCAAGGAACTGTTGCCGCCGGCCCAGCGCGTGGTCAGTCCGCACCTGGGCCAGCTGGATGCGCCGGTGTCCTTCGATGACGGCGTCATCATCGGCGAAGGCCTGCTCGATGGCCAGGCCGTGATGGCCGCCGCGCAAGAGGGCGGCTTCATGGGCGGAGCCGTGGGCGAGGTGCATGGGGCCAAGCTGGTGGGGCTGCTCAGGCGCGCCGTGGTCAAACAGGCGGTCGGGGTGATCCTGCTGCTGGAAACGGGCGGTGTGCGCCTGCATGAAGCCAATGCCGGCCTCATCGCCGTCTCCGAAGTCATGCGCGCCGTGCTGGAAACACGGGCTGCCGGTATTCCCGTGATCGTGCTGGTGGGCGGCGCCAATGGCTGCTTCGGCGGCATGGGCATCGTGGCGCGCTGCGCCAATACGGTCATCATGTCCGAGGAAGGGCGGCTGGCCATGTCCGGCCCCGAAGTGATCGAGACCGCCAATGGCGTGGAAGAATTCGACTCGCGCGACCGCGCCCTGGTCTGGCGCACCACCGGCGGCAAGCACCGCTACCTGATCGGCGATTGCCAGCAACTGGTCAGCGACGACACAGCGGCCTTCCGGGCTGCCGCCATCGCGGCGCTGGCGCAGGTGAGCGCCCCGCAACTGACGCTGGCTGCGCTGGAAGTCGAACAGGAAATGCTGCGCCGTCGCATCGCCACCTTCGGCCTGGCCGACGACCCCATGGATATCTGGGCCGAACTGGGCGTGTCCCGTCCGGACAGCGTGCCGATGCTGGAGGCCGACGCCTTCACGGCCATGGCCCAGGCCCATCGCATCACATCGCCCGCCTGAGAGGACGCCATGACCGCAACCCCGACTCCCGGCCAGGTGGACTGGCGCGCATTGGCGCAGACCTTGTTCCCGCAGGGCCACCAGATCACTGAATCAGAGCATTTCCTTTCCGGTACCGCCCAGGTCGATGGCCACACCGTCACCGTGGTCGGCACCACCGGTCACACGCCCATCGGCATCGAGATTGCGCTGGCGCAAGCCACCGCCATCCTGGACACCGTGCGCAACCATCCGGGCCGCGCCATCGTCATCCTGGTCGATACGCAAGGCCAGCGCCTGCGCCACCGCGATGAAATGCTCGGCATCAACAGCTACATGGCGCACCTGGGCAAGTGCGTGGAACTGGCGCGCCGCCAGGGCCATCGCGTCATCGGCCTGGTCTATGACCAGGCCTTGTCGGGCGGCTTCATCACCAGCGGCCTGATTGCCGACGCCTGCTACGCCTTGCCCGACGCCACCATCCGCGTCATGGGCCTGCCGGCGATGGCGCGCATCACCAAGGTGCCCGAAGAACGCCTCACCGAACTGGCCAAGAGCAATCCGGTCTTCGCGCCGGGTCCGGAAAACTACCTGCGCATGGGCGGCGTGGCCGAGATCTGGAGCGGCGACCTGGCCCAGGCCATGCGCCAGGCGCTGGCGAGCGCGGACAATGCCGATGTACGGGCCGCGCTGGGCCGTGCGCGCGGCGGGCGTCAATGGGCGCAGCGCGTGATCGACGCCGTGGCCCACGATGCACCCTTGAACGGGTGACAGCGATGACGCCGGTGCAACGTCATCATCTGCTCTGGCTCACCGAGGCCGCCTGGACGCGCTTGCAGGCGCAATCCCAGGACAGCCGCGAGCAGGCGGTGCTGGCGCGCTGGCAGCAGATGCGCTGGCCGGTTGTGGTGCGCCGCGCCGAGGCCGATGCCCGTGCCGACGAACTCTGCGCCGGCATCGCCTTGCCGCCCGATGCACAGGGCAACAAGCCGCGCCTGGCCTTGCGCGTGCAACGCGCCGAGGTGGCGGCCAGCCATGCTCCCTATCAGTTGCGCGATATTGCGGCGGCGCGTCTGCGCGATCTGCCGCACGGCTGGCAGGCGGGCATGGACGAGTTGCAGCAGCAGATGCAGGCCGCGGGCATTGCCTTGGCGGTATTCGGTTCGCTGTCCTGGCAGGCCATCACCGCCCAGGCATACGTGCGCAGCAGTTCCGATATCGACCTGCTGTTCGTGCCGGACAGCCAGGCGCAACTGGCGCAGGGGCTGCAGCTGCTGGCCCGGCAGGCGGCCATGCTGCCGCTGGATGGCGAGATCGTCTTCCCGGATGGCGCAGCGGTGTCGTGGAAGGAATGGCAACAGGTGATGAGCAAGGATACGAAGAGCGACGCCAGGGTGATGGTCAAGCGGCCTGCGGCTGTGGCGCTGGAACCGGTGGCGCAACTCATGGCTGCCTTGGCCGCCAGGGAAGGGCAGGCATGCGCCGTCTGATGGCCCATCCCGCCCTGCTGGCGGTGCCGCTGCATCCTCTGCAACAGCGCCGCGCCGTACGCCAGAACCTGCAGTTCTGTCGTCAGCTGGCGCGCCTGGCGCTGCGCAGCCTGCATCAGGAACTGGTGCTGTATCCCAAGCCGGGGCTGGTCTCGCTGATCGACAACGGCAGCCATGACGACATGGACGCCAGCACCTTTCTGCGTAGCCTTTTTTCGCTGCGCCACTATTTCTTCCAGATTGC
The DNA here is from genome assembly GCF_001929405.1 of Herbaspirillum camelliae. Taxonomy (NCBI): domain Bacteria; kingdom Pseudomonadati; phylum Pseudomonadota; class Betaproteobacteria; order Burkholderiales; family Oxalobacteraceae; genus Herbaspirillum; species Herbaspirillum camelliae. The sequence goes on along the minus strand of NZ_KV880769.1, from coordinate 4,704,850 downwards.
TGCTGCGGGCCTCAAGGGCGCGCCTTTCCATCACCTGCAGAAGCTGGCCATTGCCGCCGAAGCCCGCATGCTGCGCGCCACTGGCGGCGTGAACACCCATCGCGGTGCGATCTTCGCGCTGGGCATGCTGTGCGCCGCCATGGCCTGTTGCCGTAGTCGCAAGCTGCCCTTGCAGGCCGAGGTCATCCGCGCCACGCTGCTGATCCAGTGGGGCGATGCGCTGGCGCGCCATAGTGGCGTCAATGACAATAGCTGCGTCGGCCAGCGCAGCCACGGTCAGTCGGTAGCGCTCGCGCATGCCGTGGGCGGGGCGCGCGAAGAGGGCGCGCTGGGCTTCCCGGCGGTCTTCGAGGTCGCCTTGCCGCAGTTGCAGTCCACGCTGGCGCAGGGGCGCGCACCGCACGAGGCGCGCATCGACGCGCTGTTCGCCTTGATGGCCCATATCAGCGATACCAATGTCTATCATCGCGGCGGCGCTGAGGGCGCGCAGCGCGTGCGCCAGCAGAGCGCCGCCTTCCTCGCCGCCGGCGGCACCGGCGCGGCGAACTGGCGGGCGCAGGCGCTGGCCTGCCATCATGATTTCGTGGCGCATCGGCTGTCGCCGGGCGGCGCGGCCGACTTGCTGGCCGCGGCCTGCCTGGTGCATCAGGCGATGGCGCTGGAGCTGGAGCTGGAGCGCGGCGCATGAGCATGCGGCTGGCCATCCTCTGCCCGGGGCAGGGCGCACAGCATGCCGGCCTGTTCGACCTGCTGCGCGAAGATGAACAGGCCGCCGCTTTCCTCGACCAGCTTCCCTTGACGGACTACTTGGATGCACCGTTGGCGCAGGTGCTCTCGCAGCCCACCCGTCTGTACGCCAATGGCAATGCACAGGTCTTGATCGTGGCCGCGCAACTGGCCGCCTGGCAAGCCCTGCGCGAACCCCTGGCCGCTATTGCCGGGCCGCCGGTAGCGGTGGCCGGCTATAGCGTGGGCGAGCTGTCGGCCTATGCGGTGGCCGAGGTGATCGACCCTGTGGCGGCCGTGGCGCTGGCTGCGCAGCGCGCTGCGGCCATGGATGCGGCGGCGCGATCCCGGCCCGGGCAGGGTCTCATGGCGCTGGGCGGCATCGATCTGGCCGCCGCCCAGGATTGCCTACTGCGGCATGGCGCGCATGTGGCCATCGTCACCGGGGACGATACCCTCATTGCCGGTGGTTCCAGCCCGGCGCTGGAGGCGGTCGCTGCCGAGCTGGCCGGGCGCGGCGCGCGCACCACGGTCTTGCCCGTGGGGCTGGCCTCGCACACGCCGCTGATGCAGGCCGCCGTGACGCCCTTTGCCGCAGCGCTGGAAGGGCTGTCCTTGCACGCCCCCAAAACGGCGCTGCTGGCCGGCGTCAGCGGTCAAGGGATCGCTGATGCGCACCAGGCCTGTGCGCTGCTGCTGCGCCAGCTGACCGAGCCCATCCAGTGGGTCGCCTGCATGGACGCCTGCGTGGAGCGCGGCGTGACCGTTGCCCTGGAACTGGGCCCCGGCGCGGCGCTCTCGCGCATGCTGCGCGAGCGCCATCCCCATCTGTCGTGCCGCTCCCTGGCCGATTTCCGCAGCCTGGCCGGACTGTTGAGCTGGCTACGCCGCCAGGCTGACTGAACTCTGCAGCAAACGCTGCTGGCATCCCCCTGGCGCAACTGCTATGGTGAAGCGAGTCGCTGCGCGTGAACCAAACTTCATACCGCAAGTCGCACCTTCAAGGAGCGCCCATGGCGCACCGCCATTGTTCAACCCGACCAGGAGGCTGATAATGAAAGTCGACGTGTACAAGCGCCCGGATGGCGCAGGTTTGTTTTCCTACCTCGTCATTCCTCACGAAAAGATGTTGCCGGACGAAGTCACCAATACCGACTGGCAGATCCATGAGCAGAACGTGGACTTCGAGCGCGACGGCAAGCGACATTTCACCCTGCAGGCCGAGGACGCCTTCATGCAGATCGGCGAGAAGGGCTACGCCATCACCCATCTGGCCGAACGCAGCGGCGACGGTGCGTCCTGAGCGGCGCAGCACAACGCAACGAGGAGACAGACCATGCCCACCGAACAGATAGGCGATTACGAAGTCGAGTATGCCGGCGTGCGCGTCGTCGGTGGCCAGGAGTGGGTGGCGCAGGTTGCCATCTTCGGCCATTCCACCAACCCCATGCACCGCAACCCGGTGTTCCCGGCCCAGCGGGTCTTGGCCGACCAGACCTTTGCCGATGAAAAATCGGCCGAGGCCGGTGCGCGCCAGGCCGCCCATGAGTTGCTGGAACAGCAGCAGGTGCGGCACTGATCGCGCAGGTCCTCGCATCCCTCCCATCCTTGCCAATGACAGGCCCGCTCGCGCAGCGCAGCGGGCCTCTTCATTTCTGTTTGCTGCTGGCACGGAACTGGCATAGGAATCTCCAGCCATCCCGGCAACTGCCCCGTTTGACCGATTCGCAATAGAATGTGGACATTGCATTTTCCTTCACCCCCGCATTGCCAGCCCATCTCATGAAACCGCCCTTACTCGTCCTGATCCACCTCTCCGAGGAAAGCACCGCCACCATCGCCGCCCACTACGACATCCTCTACGCCCCCGACCGCCAGCGGCGCGACGAGATGATTGCCGGCCCGGCCCGCAAGGTGGCCGTGGTGCTCACCAACGGTTCCACCGGCCTGACCGCGGAAGAGATGCGCGCCTTGCCGCACCTGCAACTGGTCTGCACCCTGGGCGCAGGCTTTGAGAACGTCGATGTGGCGCACGCCGAGGCGCATGGCATCGAGATCGCCACTGGCGCCGGCACCAACGAGGATTGCGTGGCTGACCACACCCTGGGCCTGCTGCTGGCCATCCTGCGCAACATCCCGGTGCTGGATCGCTACACCCGCGATGGCGGCTGGCGCGAGACCCTCCCGCTGCAGCCGCAGCTGGCCGGCAAGCGCGTGGGCATCGTCGGCATGGGCAATATCGGCAAGAAGATCGCCCGCCGCGCCGCCGCCTTCGATGCCGAGATCGCCTATTGCAACCGCAAGAAGCGCGACGATGTCGATTACCACTACTTCCCGGACGTGGCCCAACTGGCCGGCTGGGCCGATTGCCTGGTCGTGGCCGCGCCCGGCGGAGCCCAGACCCGGCACCTGATCAATGCGCGCGTGCTGGAGGAACTGGGGCCGCAGGGCTATCTGGTCAACATCGGCCGCGGCAGCATCGTCGATACCGAAGCCTTGGGCGCGGCGCTGTCCTCGGGACGCCTGGCCGGCGCCGGACTGGATGTCTATGAAGGCGAGCCGCAGCCGCCGGCAGCGTTGATTGCCTTGCCCAACGTCGTGCTCACGCCGCATATCGCCGGCTGGTCGCCGGAAGCCATTCGCGCCTCGGTCACGCAGTTCCTGCGCAACTGCGAAGAGCACTTTGCCGCTGCCGAGCCGGTGCTGCGGGCCTGAGCGGCCCAGCGTTTTTTTGCCATGGATGGGCTGGCTGGCCGATAATAGCGGCCGCGGCGGGGCTGCTTTCCTCCACGAAAGCAGCCCCGGCTGGTCGCGTCTGCGCTCGGGGGAGCGCCGCGCCGGCAAGCCGTTTGACCCCATCACCCAACGCCACCACAAACAGAGAGAGCCACGCACCATGGATCTGCCATCTCACCAACTCACCATGACCGTCCTGATGACCCCGGACATGGCCAATTTCGCCGGCAACGTACACGGGGGAACCATCCTCAAGCTGCTCGACCAGGTCGCCTACGCCTGCGGCAGCCGCTATGCCGGGCAATACGTGGTGACCTTGTCGGTGGACCAGGTGATGTTCCGCCAGCCCATCCACGTGGGCGAGCTGGTGACCTTCCTGGCCAGCGTCAATCACACCGGCAAGTCGTCCATGGAGATCGGCATCAAGGTGGTGGCCGAGAACATCCGCACCCAGGAGACGCGCCACGTCAACAGTTGCTTCTTCACCATGGTGGCGGTGGATGACCAGCGCAAGCCGATTCCGGTGCCGCCGCTGCGACCCTTCTCGCAGGAGGAAAAGCGCCGTTTCGAGGCGGCCGTGATCCGCAAGTCGCTGCGCCAGGAGCTGGCGCGCCGCTATGATGAAGTCAAGCCGGGATGAGGATCGTTTGATCGGATCAATCCACCTCGCGCACCAGGCTTCCCGTCGCCCCTGAACCCTCCTTGGACGTTGTAGAAGGCAGCCCCTGAATGCCTTGATCGGGTGCGAAGGTATCGCCCAGCATTGAGGTGGGCGCGCCTTCGTGGCGGTCTACGACCAACTCCGCACCGATGAATTCCTTCCTCATCGCACACACAGTGGGATATGGTTCAAGCCATACAAAGCGCCGTTGAGCCGCGCCGCCCAAGTGAGGATCAGCCATCAGCAGTGAGCCGCACCGGCAACGGTATGCGCTTCTCAACCTGCATTTCCGTTCTCCCTCGCCAGCTTTGCTAGAGAAGGTCGGCGTCTGGCGCTTCCTCTGCAGCGTAATGCTGTCTCGTCGTTCCCATCTCATGTATTGCACTGTGAAACGCAACACACCTTCGCTTGCCGGAGGTGGTTTTGTTGCCACGCTACGCTGTCGATCGAAAAAAAACATTAAAAATGCAACATTAAGAAATAATAAAATGAAGAAAATATAAAATATGTTGTAAATATTAATTATGATGATGGGTCGGGGCAATATTTCCCTGGCCGGCTGAGTGCATCGAAAGGACGGTTATTTCAGTGGCGTCGTTGACGGAAATTCTCTCTTGGTTAGGTGTTTTTGCAATCACCTATCTGCTTTATCTGGCTATTGGTGCATGTGCCTTTGCAGTTTGGTTTGTTGCTAGAGCAAGCAAACAAAGACAGGGCGAGGACAGGCGGCGTTCTCTCCCCATCCGCGATCGAGAATAGTGCGCCAGCGCCTGTCAGGTATTGCTGAATGCGCAAGTTCATTACACCCCAACAGTTGCGCGAGGCGGATGCCGAATACGCTCAGCCAACGCCAGGCTCAACCCTGTTCTCCCAAGCGGTACAGGCGTTCACCCGGTGGGGCAGCAAAAAATCATCTCTAAAAGAAATCGGGGCGTATTGTGAAGAAATTTCGTGATCTTAAGATCTCCAGAAAGCTGTTTGTCTCGTTTGGACTGATCCTGGTACTGGCGACGGTGACCGGGATCTTTTCCCTCTGGCAGCTCAGCCTGGTCAACCAGTCGGCCAATGAGCTTGCGACCAACTGGCTTCCCAGCATCAAGACCCTGGGCGACGTCAAACTGCTGCTGGCCCGGTTGCGCAGCAACGAGTCGCAACTGATCCTCTATGCTGCCGACCCGGAATTGACCAAGACGCTGCAGGCCCGCACGGAGGATGTGTTGAAGGATCTGAATGCCGCGCTCGATACCTATCGTTCGCAGATATCGGAACCCGAGGAAAAGGCCATCTATCCGGAGGCCATTCGGCGGCTGGAGCAGTTGCTCAAGCAGCACGGAGCATTGATGAACGCACTGGCGCAGCAAGATGTCGTGGCCGCCAAGGCCATCTTCGCTGGCCCGTCGTCAGACCTCTATTTTTCCTTGCTCAAGGATTTCAGCACCCTGGCCGAAGTCAATCGGCGCGGAGGAGACCAGTCCGCAGCGGATACCGCGCGGATCTATCGGGAGTCGCTCATGTGGGGCGCTGCAAGCCTGCTGATCTCGACGTTCATCGGCGTTGCCTTGGCGGTGATCATCGCGCGCATCATTTCGTCACCGCTCTCGCTGGCCGCGCGCATTGCCGACACCGTCGCCGCAGGCAACCTGAGCACTGATATCGGCGCTGCAGGCAGCGACGAAACCGGGCAGGTCATCGGTGCTCTGCGCAAGATGAACCAGAGTCTTTGCCACATCATCAGCGGCGTCAAGACCTGTAGCGAGACGATCGCCACCGCCTCGCAGCAGATCGCCACCGGCAACCTGGATCTGTCTTCACGTACGGAAGAGCAAGCCAGTTCGCTGCAGCAGACAGCGGCAGCGATGGAGCAGATCACCGGCAGCATGCTGGAGACGACCGCGCATTCCCGGCGCGCCAACGAGCTGGCCCTGGGCGCCTCTTCCGTTGCTGGCGAGGCGGGACAGACGATGAAGGAGGTGGTCACCACCATGTCCTCGATCAGCTCGGCATCCGGTCGCATCGTCGAGATCATTTCGGTCATCGACAGCATTGCATTCCAGACCAATATATTGGCGCTCAATGCAGCGGTGGACGCCGCCCGCGCGGGCGATGGCGGGCGCGGCTTCGCCATTGTGGCCGCCGAAGTCAGAAGCCTCGCTCAACGTTCGGCCACGGCGGCCAAGGAAATAAAGACCCTGATCGACAACACCGTGGACCAGGTGGGTGCCGGTAGCCAGTTGGTGCAGAAAGCGGGGCAGACGATGCAAGCCGTCGTCGCCAGTGTGGAGCAGGTCACCACCATCGTCGCCGATATCGCCGCCGTGAGCGACCACCAGAGCAAGGAGATCTCTGAAATCAATTTCGCCATCGCCCAGATGGACAGCGTCACCCAGCAAAATGCAGCGCTCGTGGAAGAGGCCGAAGCCGCGTCCCAGGCCTTGCAGGAGCAGGCCATGCAGCTGTCCTCCATGGTCAGCCGCTTCAGGTTGCCGGCGTCGAGCGCAGCGCTGGCTCGCGCCGGCGAGGCAAAGCCCGCATCCAACGCTCATCAAGCGTGAGCATGCGGGGATGAGCCGTTCTGTGATTTCTGCCCAAGAGCAGAGGGCAGGGCAGGCGTCTTGCACCGGCAAGCTGCCCTCGCTGGCGTATCAGGTCAGATGGACCGTCACCGAGCCCAGCACGCCGAGATCGGCGCGCACCGTCTGGCCGACCTGCACGGGCATGGGGACGATGGTGGAGCCGGTGGCGACCAACTGGCCGGCCGCCAGCGTCAGGCCGTGCTGGCGCAATTCATTGACCAGCCAGGTCAGCGCAATGCGCGGATCACCCAGCACCTGCGCACCACTGCCGCTACGCTGTTCGCCCCCCTCGATGAAAGCGCTGGTGGCCAGTGCGGCCAGGTCCAGGCTGCGCCAGTCCATGCTGGTCGGTGCGCCCAGGACGAACTGGTCGGCGCAGCAGTTATCAGCGATGAGCTGATAGGCGCCGACTTCGCGAAACTGCTGGTAGCGGGTATCGGGGATCTCGATGCCTGGATGCACCGAGCCGACCGCCTCCATGACCTCTTCCTGGGAGTAGGGCTGGGGGCGCGGCGGCAGGGCGCTGCGCATGCGGAATACCACCTCGGCCTCGATCACGCTCATGAGGTTGTCTCCCAGCGTGACATGCGCGCCGTTGCGGTGCATGCGCTCGGCCAGCAGACGGCCTGCCATGGGGCCATCGACATTGAGCAACTGCTGCCCGCCCGGCCCGGTCGCGCCGATCTTCCAGCCCGCCAATGGGGCAAAGCTGCGGGCGTCTAGGCGGCCCTGGATGTCATAGGCTTGCTGCCGGTCGGCTGGCTGCAGATGCGGCGGCAGTTGCGCGATGCGGCGGTTGTGCGCCCAGCAGTCCCAAAGCAGGTCGGCGGCTTGCTGGCGTTGCGATTCGTTCAGCACGGGTGATTCCCCCTGTAGTGTTGTGATCGACAGTCTGTCTCTTGCATGGCGGCGCTCAGGCCGACAGCGGGCCGAGCGCGCCGATGGCGATGGTCAGCAGGCCCAGCAGCAGATTGATGCTCACCAGCTGGCGCACCTGGCCCAGCGCCCGGGCGGCGCGGTCCCAGTCCTGCTGGGCGGCGGCCAGCTTGAGGCGGCGGAAAGGAGCGAAGAAGATATGGGCAAAGATCAGCATCATCACCACGCCGATGCCGGTCATGGCATGGACATAGGGCGGGGCGTGGCCGGCGCCGAGCATGGCCATCATGTGCAGTCCGCTGCCCAGCACCAGGGCGATGGCGATCCAGACCCAGACGAAGAAGCTGGCCAGCACGGCGGCCATCAGCGTCAGGCGCTGCTCCGGATGCAGCACCGCCAGCGCCGGGCGCAGCGCCATGTGGGCGAAGAACATTCCGCCGACCCAGATGGTCAGGCCCAGCAGGTGGAAGAACTTGGCGATGAGCATGGCTTTCCTTTCTGGTCAGTGTGCAATAGACAACAATGCGGCATTGTCGCATGAGAGGCCGTTCCTGCGCCCGGAGCATGCCGGTGCGCGCCAGACCGTGGTAATGTCGGGCCGCAAGCTCAACCTCAATCCTTCCTGCCAGCGTCGGCTCTCATGCGTGGAGGGCGAGCTTAGCTTTGGCCAGGACGCCATCGGCACTGGCGGGGAGGGTGGGGTGATCGAAGTCGGGCAGGCGGTGCAATGGGAGTGGAATTTCTGATCTGCGCCGCCCCAAAGAAAATGCCGTCCGGCATGCTCGTGAGCAGCGGGACGGCATCGTCAGCACAGGGGGGAGGCGCCAGCGGCGCCCCGAGGTCCTGATTTACTTCTTGGGACGACCGACCTTCAGCGGGGTCAGGCCGGCCAGGATGTCTTTCAGTTCAGCGATCTTCAGGTTCTTGATCAGCGACACGCCGATGCGCAGCAGGTCGCTCTTCTTGATCTCGACACCGGCCTTCAGGCAGGACTTCTTGACCTGGGCCAGCACCGCATATTCGTTCTCGGGCATGGTGAAGCTGTCGCGCACCTGCTTGACCTTCTTGGGCTTGGCGGCCTTTTCGATTTTTTCGGTCTTTTCCGCCTTTACGGGCTTCTCGATCTTCTCGACTTTCTCTACCTTCTTCTCATCCTTGGGGGCGGCTGCCGGCTTGGCAACGGGCTTGGCTGCGGCGACCTTGGGGGCGGGACGGGCGGCCGGCTTGGCTACCGGCTTCTTCACGGCGGGCTTGGCGGGTGCTGCCTTGGCAACGGGTTTCTTCTTTTCGGTCGGTGCTGCTGCGGCTTGAACACGGGTGGCCATGAATACTCCTGTTAAAAAATTGATATAAACAATATATATTTTTTGCGCCTTCACCGCAATGCAGCTGATCAATTGTGAACGATTTCACCAACAATTTCTGGTTTGCAAACGTTTACAAGTCGCTGGTGCGCTGCAGCGACGGTTGCCCGGTCCCGGCGCAATGAATTTCTGGAGATTCACGGCGGCGATCCTAGCAAGCCCAGGTTAAAGCTCTGTGACAATGATGGAAAACAATTTACGGCGGGCTACTGCGCCGTGCAGGCGAAAAAAAGCAGTCCGGCCCAGACGGGCGGGACTGCAATGAACAACGGTCTCTACTGGGGACTTACATGACGCTGTTGGCTGCTACAGGCTGCTTTTCCTGGCCTGCGCTGCCGTGGGCGGGCGCGGCATTGGGCTTGAGCGGGGTGACGGTGGCCGGGCCCTTGGGCTGGGCGGCCTGCTGCAGGTCGTGCTGGGCGGCGAAGTCCTGCAGGAACTGGGCAAAGCCGCTGCCCACTTCCTTGTGCTTGATGCCCATGGCCACGGCGGCCTTGAGATAGCCCAGCTTGGAACCGCAGTCGAAACGCTGGCCCTCGTAGCGATAGGCCAGGATCTGTTCCTGCTGCAGCAGGGCCGAGATCGCGTCGGTGAGCTGGATCTCGCCGCCGGCGCCGGTGCCGATGTTTTGCAGGTGTTCGAAGATGGCGGGGGTGAGCACGTAGCGGCCCACCACGGCCAGGGTGGAGGGGGCTTCTTCAGGAACGGGCTTCTCGACGATGCCGCTCATCAGTTCCAGACGGTCGGCATAGGCGCTGCCGCTGACGATGCCGTACTGGCGGGTCTCGGGGCGCGGCACGTCCTGAACGGCCAGGAGGCTCTTGCCTTCGCGTTCGAACATGGCGGTCATCTGCGCCATCACGTTCTTCTGGCCGGCTTCCACATCCATGAAGTCATCGGCCAGCAGCACGGCGAAGGGCTCATCGCCCACCAGCGGCTTGGCCAGCAGCACGGCATGGCCCAGGCCCAGCGGCTCGGCCTGGCGTACGTAGACGCAGTTGATGTGCTTGGGGACGACGTGGCGGATGGTTTCCAGCAGCTTGACCTTGCCAGCGGCTTCCAGCTCGCTCTCCAGTTCATAGGCCTTGTCGAAGTGATCTTCGATGGCGCGCTTGTTGCGGCCGGTGATGAAGATCATTTCAGTGATGCCAGCTTCAACGGCCTCTTCGACGGCGTACTGGATCAGGGGCTTGTCGACGATGGGGAGCATTTCCTTCGGTTGCGCCTTGGTGGCGGGAAGGAAACGGCTGCCCAGACCGGCGACGGGGAAGACTGCTTTGGTGATTTTTTTCATGGTAGGCCCAGGTAGATTAAGTTGAAGGACGTGGCATCCTCACCCACATGCATCGCAGGTCGCGCAGCGCTAACGCGCCTTACGCCTGCTTGTTGTTCTTGATCATCTTCATGCACGGCAACATCCTGCCGCCGTGCAAGAGAGCGGCAATGCCTGCGAGGAACTGACCCGGCAAGTTCAATGCCGCCAGCAACACGCTGCGCGAACGCGGCGCGGCAGGCGCGTCGGCCGCGCCCAGTGTGATGCTGTGCTGGGCGCAGCCTTCGTTGAGCTGTTCCAGTACCGAAGCCAGCTGCGGCGCCTTCTTCGAGATCTGCTGCAGCAACTGCGCCGAGTCGCTGGCGTAGCGTGCATACTGTTCTGCGAAGTCTTCGCTGCCGCGCGCGCTGCCTGCGAAGGAGTGCAGGGCGAACTGGTTGGCGAATGTGGCGCTGTCCCTTCTGGTATCGATATCGGGCATGGTCGTTGGCTTTTCTGCTTGGCTGATCGCGGATGCAGGCTCCGAAGGGGAGGCTGCTTCAAAGTCAAGGTCGTGCAAGTGGCACAGCATTGGCAGTTGCGCGGTGTGCCATGCTGCGCTGCTTCAATTGGACGCTAGATTATGAAAACTCGCGCTGTCGCTCTATAGGATGGCTTCGGTTTGATGTGTAGGAAAAGAGGAAGCGTGGAGGAAGCTTCGCTGCCTCTGCGTTGCACTGCGCCGAACCGCATGATGCGTATGGCGGGCTTGTCCTACAGGGAAATGGGCCGCTGTCCGATACCTGCGGGAGACGTCCGTTTCTAACATGACCTCATCCGTTGGCCGCCCTGCGTGGCGGTGGCGGAGAAGCAATCAACACGGGGCATCCCCATAACGACAGGAAAGGGAAGATCATGGAACACGGACTCATTGCATGGCTGATCATCGGTGCGGTTGCCGGCTGGCTGGCCGGCGTGCTGGTCAAGGGCGGCGGCTTCGGCCTGTTGGCCGACATCCTCATCGGTATCGTCGGCGCGGTCATCGGCGGCTGGCTGGCCGGCCTGCTGGGCATCGCCGTGGGTGGCGGCATCCTGGCCTCCATCGTCACGGCCACGCTGGGCGCGGTGGTCCTGCTGGTCATCGTGCGGGCCTTCAGGCGCGCCTGACGCAGGCTGGCCCATCCGCCATCCAGTCTAGTCTGATGCTGCAGATGCAGGCCGATGCAGTGATGGCCAATGCGCCCGGGTTCGCGCCCGGGCGCATTGCGCTTTCCGGCAGCGATGGAGCGGATTGCTTCAGGCCATGCAGGAGAATGGGCTCGCAGCCGTTACAATGCCGGCCGGAACCTTTAAAAAACATTCACAAGAACATCAAGCCAGGCGAAGCCATGAACGTTGTCCCGCCTGGGCTTGTCCAAACGCTGTTTCTGTTTCCATTCATTAAGAAAAGCCATCATGAGTAGCGTCAATCCCCTGGCCGGCAAGCGCGCCGCCCCTTCGGCACTGGTCGATCTGCCAGTGCTGGTCTCCAATTACTACAGCCTGCGTCCGGATGTGGCCGAAGCCAGCCATCGCGTGGCCTTCGGCACCTCCGGCCATCGCGGCAACGCCAATGCCCACAGTTTCAACGAATGGCACGTGCTGGCCATCACCCAGGCCATCTGCGACTACCGCAAGGAGCAGGGTTTCAAAGGCCCGCTGTTCCTGGGCATCGATACCCATGCACTGTCGGAACCGGCCTGGCACAGCGCGCTGGAAGTGCTGGCCGCCAATGAAGTGGTGACCATGCTGGCCGAGGGCAGCCCCTATGCGCCCACGCCTGCCGTCTCGCACGCCATCCTCACGCATAACCGCGTCCACCGCGATGCGCTGGCCGATGGCATCGTGGTCACGCCCTCGCACAATCCGCCCGACAATGGCGGCTTCAAGTACAACATGCCCAATGGCGGCCCCTCCGACTCCAATGTCACCGGCTGGATCGAACAGCGCGCCAACGCCTACCTGGAGCAACAATTGCAGGGCGTGCGCCGCGTCAGCTTCGAGAAGGCGCTCAAGGCCGGCACCACGCGGCGCTACGACTACCTCGACAACTACGTCAGCGACCTGCCCAACATCATCGACCTGGCCGCCATCTCCGGCGCCAATGTCAAGATAGGCGTGGACCCGCTGGGCGGTGCAGGCCTGCATTACTGGTCTGCCATCGCCGACCGCTACAAGCTGAACCTGGAAGTGGTCAACACCGAGGTCGACGCCACCTTCCGCTTCGTGCCGCTGGACTGGGATGCGCAGATCCGCATGGACCCGTCCTCGCCGCATGCGATGAGCGAACTGATCGCACTGAAAGACCGCTTCGATGTCGCCATGGCCTGCGATACCGACCATGACCGCCACGGCATCGTCGCCAAGAGCCGTGGCCTCATGCCGGCCAACGATTACCTTTCGGTGGCGGTGTACTACCTGTTCCGCCACCGTCCGGCCTGGCGCGCTGACGCTGCCATCGGCAAGACCCTGGTGTCGAGCCAGATGATCAATCGCGTCGCCAAGCACCTGGATCGCAAACTGCTGGAGATGCCGGTGGGCTTCAAGTGGTTCGTCGATGGTCTCTACGACGGCAGCCTGGCGTTCGGCTGCGAAGAGAGCGCTGGCGCCTCCTTCGTGCGTTTCGATGGCCAGCCCTGGAGCACCGACAAGGACGGCATCACCGCCGCCTTGCTGGCCGCCGAGATGACCGCGCGCACCGGCAACGACCCCGGCCAGATCTACGAAGACCTGACCCATCAGCTGGGTGCTCCCCTCAATGGCCGCAAGGAAGCCGCCGCCACGCCCGAGCAGAAGGCGCGCCTGTCCAAGCTCTCGCCCCACGATGTCAGTTCCACCGAACTGGCCGGCGAGCCTATCCGCGAAGTGCTGACCACCGCGCCGGCCAACGGCAAGCCCTTCGGCGGCCTGAAGATCGTCACCGACAATGGCTGGTTTGCGGCGCGCCCGTCCGGTACGGAAAGCATCTACAAGATCTACGGCGAGAGCTTCCGCGATCAGACCCACCTCGACAAGATCTTCGCCGAGGCCCAGGACATCGTCACCCGCGCCCTCCAGGCTGGCTGAACGGCTGATTGCGGCGGGCTGCACCCGCACCGGATCGGACAAACACCCCGTCACGTGTCTGCATGGCGGGGTGTTGTTGTTTCGGCTCTGGTGGGGAAGGGAGTAGCCGCCTGAGCTCGCCCGACCGAAACTTGGACGTTTTCCTGCGGCGCCGGGCTGCCGTCCCTCCTACAGGCAAATCGGCCGATGTCCGGCTGAGGGGCCGGGCGCGTCTTCGTATGATGAACGTGTCGCATCCAACGCGCATCACAGGAGCCCGCCATGCAGCCAGACCCTGCCTCTCCCGACACGCCGGCTGCGGCCTTGCTCAGGCCGCCTGCTGCTACCCAAGCCGACCCAGCTTCGCGCCAGCCGTCGCCGGACGACCCACGCGCGAACGCAGACGCTGAGGTCGAACCCGACGGCACCGAAGATCCCTTGGCCAATGCCGATGACGGCGTGGTGCCAGGGCAGGGCGCTGATGCGCGCTCCCCCCGCGCCCGGCGCAGTCCTCTTCTTCAGAATCCGAACCCGGACCGCAGCCGCTGAGGCTGCGGCCAGGCCCGCCGGCGCTGGCCTCCAGCTGCCGCTGTCCCGCTGTCCCTTACTCAAGCTCAACAGGAGACCCTCATGCACAAGCCCCAGGATACGCCCCCAGTCGAGGTCCCCCCGCTGGATCCGACCCCGCCGCAAGACCCCATCCCGCACCAGAACCCCACCGCCAGCGCGGCGTGATGCGCCTGTGCTGGCTGCGCTCACTATTGCCCAGGAGGTCCGCTTGAATTTCGCCTTGCATACGCCCCAGGAAACGCCGCCTGCCCACGATCCCCATCTGCCGCCGCCAGAAATGCCTGACGACGATCCCATCCCGGTGCAAGATCCGCCGCTCAATCCGCGTCCCGCCGACAAGCCCATCCGTATGTAGGCGGGCGGCGCAGCCTTCCTGTCAGGCGGTGCAAGGCCGCGTGCCGGGAAGGTGGCGAGCGTGAACCTCAAAAGAGGGGCGGTATTCGAATTTTTGCAATGTTGTCGCTCTTGAAATTGTGAAAGCATCCGCCCTTCATCCGGCGTTGCATGCGCTGCCGGCCTGTTCACGCCCGTCACGAAGGAGCGCTTGTCTTGCACCGGAATCCCTCTTCACCCGCAGATTTTCCATCTGCGGGCGCGCCCCGTCCCCATGTCCTGACTGCCCATCCGATGCTCTACCTGCTGGTGCGGGCGCATCCGCCTGCGGCTGCAGAGGGCAAATGCGAAGTCATGTGCGAATCCATTGCCGCGGGTTCGCTGGCGGGCCGCGATGCCATGGTGGTCTACCTTTCGCCGCTGGAGGCCGACATCGACGCCGCCTGGAACGCCCGCGGCGGCGGCCATTACCAGGTCCTGGCGGCGCAGGATTTCCTGCCTGATGAGCTGCTGCGCCAGCATCGCGACAGCCTGCCGTATTGCCTGCACATCGGCTGGGGCGCGCGCGATGGCCGGCTGGTCGTGCGCCGCGACGGCGGATTGGTACGGGTGAGCGCAGCCGCCCTGGCGTGGGTGTCGGCCGACGTCGAGGCCGTGCGCCTGGTGGTCGAGCCGTTCCAGCTGGAGAGTCGCAGCCGGCTCTGGGAAGGCGCCGGCCTGTACGCCCACGCCGAGGTCGAGGCCAAGGCGCTGGCCTGCACCGAACCCGAGTTGCGCCGCCACGCCCAGCGCGCCATCGTGCGCCTGCCTGGCACCGTGGCAGCGCCGCCGGGCATCAATCAGCTGGCCCTGTACGACCTGGAGTCGGCGCATTGGCACTTCGTACCATTGAGTTTGGCGCAGCAGATACTGTCTCAACAGGAAGATTGAGACTGTCGTCTCCAAGCTGATTTTTTTCAGACTTTTCTGATACCGGACACTTTCCTGTTCTGTAACGATGACATCGACCGGACTGAGTGATCAGTTCTTCCCTGTTCATCGACAAAGATCCCGACAAGTGAACGACTGTCTGACTCCCTCTGGTTTGCCATCCGCCCCATGACGCGTACGCTGTTGCCGATCCTGCTGCTGGCCCCGATCGTCTCCTGCACCAGCGCCCAGCAGCCGCCCGAAGCGGTCATGGAGAGCTGCCTGCTCTTCGATCGCGCCACGGATCCCTCCATCTTGATCTCGCCCATCAGCGGCCGCGCCCAGGTGATGGAGCAGGGCGGCCCGGCGCCTTACCGGCTGTTCCTGCCCGACGGCGACAACAAGGCCATGCGCGTGG
This sequence comes from Herbaspirillum camelliae, assembly GCF_001929405.1. NCBI lineage: Bacteria > Pseudomonadati > Pseudomonadota > Betaproteobacteria > Burkholderiales > Oxalobacteraceae > Herbaspirillum > Herbaspirillum camelliae. Next base: position 4,689,348 of record NZ_KV880769.1, on the reverse strand, counting down.
GCTACGCCAGCGGCAAGGGCAAGGAGGGCGATTACATCTTCGTCAATGCCCATCGGGGCTACATCGATCGCGCCGCTGCTGCGGGTTTCTTCTCTCCACGCCGCCTGGAAGCGCCGCGGCAGGCCTCGTTTGCCCTGCTGCGCCAGCGCGGGACGCGCTACGTGTGCGTGATGGAAGGACGCGGCCGGGGTGGTTCGACCATCCTGCGCTCGGCCTTCGTGGCGCGCATCCCGCCCAAGATGGGGGGCGAGCTGATCCTCTACTACCGCCTGCAGGACATGCGCCAACTGGCCCGTAACGGCCCCTGAATCCCTTCCTGAACCGGCCCGGTCGCGTCCGTGCCGCAAAATTGCCGGTTGCCCCTGTGGCCTGGCCGCCTGTATACTTCGCCCCTAGCATTGCTTCTGGTATTGCGTGTGCAGCCGCGCACGGAATTGAAACGGGAAGCCGGTGCGGCCCGCATGAATGAATCCATGGGCCAAGGCCGGCGCTGCCCCCGCAACGGTAAGCGAGGAAGGACACGCACTACGCCACTGTGCCATCGGCATGGGAAGGCGCCTGTCCGCGAAGCCCCAGGCTTCATCCCGCCAGCCCGGAGACCGGCCAGTGGCAACATTCTTGAATGCATCGCGGAGGGCGATCATGCGGAGAGCTTCCCTTGTTTCCAACCGGCATTTCCCGGTGTCGCCTGTGGGCGGCAGGATAGGGCATGGGCGCTTGACGCAGGGTCTCCTCCGGTTTCTTCATCCACCCAAGGAAAACACATGTCCACCACCTCCGGCCTGAATGCCAGCAATACCGTCGAGACCACCCAAGCGGGCAGCCATGTCTGGCGCGACCGCATTGCTCCTGCGCTGCTGGCCCTGGCGCTGGGCGTGGCGCTGATCTATGGCGCCGGTTTCGCCTCCAAGGTCGAGCTGCACAACGCCGCCCATGATGGCCGCCACTCGGCCGGCTTCCCCTGCCACTGAGGAGCGCGCGATGAACTGGACAGTCTTTCGGCGCATGGCGTCGGCGGTAGTCGTGGCCGGCGCCTTGTCGGGTGTGTTGCTTTCGGGCGTGCAGCAGTTCCAGGTGGAAAAGCTCATCCTGCAGGCCGAGCAGTACGAGAAGGCGGCTGAAGAGGGCGCCTCCGCTGCCCCCCAGGCAGCCCATGAGCACGAACACGACCAAGCGCATGAACACGCCGCCGCCAGCGCCCATGCCCACGAGCACAGCCATGACGCCGACGCCTGGGAACCCGCCGATGGCGCAGAACGCACCGGCTATACCGTGCTGGCCAATGTCAGCATGGCCGTGGGCTTTGCGCTGTTGCTGGTGGCGGCCATCACCCTCAGTGGCCGCCAGGTCAGCTGGCGCAGCGGTCTGCTGTGGGGCTTGGCGGGCTATGGCGTCTTCTTTGTCGCCCCCTCGCTGGGCCTGCCGCCGGAAGTGCCGGGCACCCTGGCCGCGCCGCTGCAGGCACGCCAGTTCTGGTGGGTGATGACGGCGGTGATGACCGCGGCCAGCCTGGGCCTGTTCGTCTTTACACGCGCCTGGTGGTGCAAGCTGCTGGCCGTGGCCCTGCTGGTGGTGCCGCACCTGGTGGGCGCACCGCAGCCCGAGGTGCATGGCGGCGTCGCCCCCGAAGAGCTGGCCCATGCCTTCATCCGCGCCACCGCCCTGGCCAACGCCGTCTTCTGGCTGGCCCTGGGCGGGCTGACCGGTTTCTTCTACCGCCGGTTCGGCTGAACCACCCGGCGCCGGTCTGCGGGCCGGCGCCATCCGCATTGGCCTCGCATCGCGGCGCTCCTGAAAGTCAAGCAATGAGAACTCATCACCGCCACGTGCTCATGTGCGTCGGCCCGCGCTGCACCGAGAACGGTGTCCTGGCCGAAGCCATGTTCGGCGTCCTGGGCGAGCAGATCGATGCCCGTCCCGACCTGCGCGTCAAGCGTACCCGCACCCATTGCATGGTGGCCTGCAAAGCACAGGCGCCGGTGGTGGTGGTCTATCCCGAGGGGGTCTGGTACCGCTGCGAAGACGCCAGCGCCATCGAGCGCGTGGTGGTCGAACACCTGGAGGGCGGGCGCGAAGTGAGCGACCTGGTCTTCCATCGCCTGGGCAGCGGCGATGTCCATCCCGAACCGGAGAGCAGCGATGTCTGAGCCGCTGGCGCGCATTGCGCTCTTGACCCACGCCCCCACCGACCTGGCCATGCTGGCCACCGCCCGTGCGCAGTTGCCGGCGGACTTCCCTGTCGTAGCAGGCTACGACCTGCAGCGGCTGCAAGCCGCAGATCAAGACCAGGCGTCGCAGTGGCCCAGCCTGGCCTCGCTGCTGCGCGGCGAGCTGGCGGCGGCGCAGGTGATCGTCTTGCGCGTGCTGGGCCGGCTGGGAGCGGTGCAGGGCTTTCCCGACCTGCTGCGTCTGGCTCGTGCCGAAGGGCGGCAACTGATCGTGCTGTCCGGCACCGGCGAGCCCGACCCGGAACTGGCCGCCGCGTCCACTGCGCCAGCCGATGTGCAGCAACAGGCGCTGGCCTATTTCAACGGTGGCGGCAGCGTGAATCTGGCGCAGATGCTGCGCTGCCTGTCGGACCGCCTGCTCTTGAGCGGCTACGGCTATGAACCGGCCCAGGCCCTGCCCGAGCATGGCCTCTATCATCCCGACCTGGAACAGGACGCCGGCATCGCCGACTGGCTGGCGCTGCGCGCCCAGGCCCCGGCGGGCAAGCCGGCCGTGGGCATCATCTTCTACCGGGCGCACTGGCTCTCGGGCAATACCGCCTTCATCGATGCCCTGGTCGCGGCGCTGGAGGCGCGCGGGCTGGATGTGCTGCCGGTGTTCACCTCCTCGCTGCGTGTGTCGGCCGGCGGCGGCCAGGCCTTGCCGCCGGCCCTGCAGTATTTCGGCGCAGGCCAGGTGGACCTGATCATCAATACCACCTCCTTTGCCATGGGCGAGATCACTGCTGGCGGCGTCACGCCGGCTGGCTGGTCGGTCTCGGTGCTGGAGCAACTGGACCTGCCGGTGCTGCAGGCCATCACCAGCGGCATGACGCAGGCGCAGTGGCAGCACTCCACACGCGGCATGAACCCGCTGGACGCGGCCATGAACGTGGTGTTGCCCGAATTCGATGGCCGCATCATCGGCGTGCCGCTGTCGTTCAAAGAGACCACCGACAGCGGCGCGGTACAGTACCAGCCACTGCCCGACCGGGTCCGCCGCATCGCCGGCCTGGCGCAACGGCTGGTGCGCCTGCGCACCACGCCCAATGCGCACAAGCGCATTGCCTTCATCTTCACCAATTCCAGCAGCAAGGCCTCGCAGATCGGCAATGCCGTCGGCCTGGATGCACCGGAGTCGCTGATGGCCGTCTTGCGGGCGCTGTCGGCCGATGGCTATGCCATCGATGCATTGCCGCAGACCGGGACAGCCCTGATCCACGAACTGGTGGACCGCTGCTCCTACGACGACATCCTGCTGACCGAAGACCAGTTGCGCCGCGCCGCCGCCCGCATTCCGGCGGCGCGTTATGCGCAGTGGTTCGCCGCCTTGCCAGCGGCGCTGCAAGAGAAGATGCAGCGCCAGTGGGGCGCGGCCCCTGGCCAGGCCTATGTGCATGACCAGCATCTGGTCATCGCCGGCCTCGACCTGGGCAACGCCTTCGTCGCCCTGCAACCGCCACGCGGCTATGGCATGGACCCCGACGCCATCTACCACCAGCCCGACCTGCCGCCCACCCATCACTACTACGCGCTGTATCGCTGGCTGGACGAAGAATGGGGCGCACACGCCATCGTCCACGTCGGCAAGCATGGCACGCTGGAATGGCTGCCTGGCAAAGGTGTGGGCCTGTCCGACGAGTGCTTCCCGGATGCGCTGCTGGGCGACATGCCGCTGTTCTATCCCTTCATCATCAACGACCCCGGCGAGGGTTCGCAGGCCAAGCGCCGCGCCCATGCCGTGGTGGTGGACCACCTGACGCCGCCGATGACCACCGCCGACAGCTACGGCGCACTGGCGCAGCTGACGCAACTGGTGGACGAGTATTACCAGGTCGAAGTGCTGGACCCCTCCAAGCTGCCGCTGCTGCAGCAGCAGATCTGGGAGCTGGTGCGCCAGACCAATCTGGATACCGACCTGCAATACAAGCTGCTGCATCACGACCATGACCATGATCATGACCACGGCCATGATCACGATCACCACCACCATCATCATGGTCACGCCCACCATCATCACGACCACGGCGACCATGAGCATCACGATCACGATCACGCCCACGAAGAGGGCGAGCTGCCGCATGCCCTCACCGAGCTCGACGGCGCCGGCGTGGCCCACCTGATCGAAGACCTCGACGGCTACCTGTGCGAGCTGGGCGCGGCGCAGATCCGCGACGGCCTGCACATCCTGGGCCGCACGCCCGACCAGGCGCAGATGCCCGACATGCTGGTAGCGCTGACCCGCCTGCCCAACCAGGACCTGCCCGGCCTGCAGGAAGAAGTGGCGCGGCTGTTCGGCCTATCGCTGGACATGCTGCTGGAACACAAGGGCCGTCGTCTGAACATCGATGACGCCCTGGCGCGCTGTGCGGATCGCTCCATCGCCACCCGCGCCGATGCCCTCGAAGCCATCGACACCCTGTGCCTGCGCCTGATGCAGGCCTTGCAGCAACACGACTTCGCGCCCGCGGCGATCGACGGCGTAATCGGCAGCGTCTTTGCTGCGCTGGAGCAAGCCAGTCCCGAGCAAAGGCCGCGCCTGCAACCGGCCATGAGCCAGGCCGCCACCAGCGTGCTGGGCGGCATGCGCGCCATGGCGCGCCCGCAAGCAGCCGCGCCGCGCCGCACTGTGCCTGCCAGCGCGCCAAGCCGCCGCGCTGCAGATACCCGCGCCGTGCGCCGCGTGCTGACCTTCGCCTGCGAAGAGCTGGTGCCGCGCCTGCACCGCACCAGCGAAGAAATCGGCAACCTGCTCAATGGCCTGCGCGGCGGCTATATCCCCGCCGGCCCCAGCGGTTCGCCCACGCGCGGCATGGCGCACATCCTGCCCACCGGACGCAACTTCTATTCGGTCGATCCGCGCAGCGTGCCTTCGCAATCGGCCTGGCGCGTGGGCCAGCAGCTGGCGCGTGAAGTGCTGCAACGCCATCACCGCGAAACCAGCCACTATCCCGAGAGCGTGGCCATCAGCATCTGGGGCACCAGCGCCATGCGCACCCACGGCGATGACGTCGCGCAGATCCTCTGGCTGATGGGGGCACGTCCCCTCTGGCGCGCCGGCAACCGGCAGGTAGCAGGGGTCGAGCTGGTGCCGCTGGAAGAATTGCAACGCCCGCGCATCGACGTCACCACGCGCATCAGCGGTTTCTTCCGCGACGCCTTCCCGCAACTGATCGAACTGATCGACGATGCCGTGCAACTGGCCATCGCCGCCGATGAACCGGAGACCATGAACTTCGTGCGCAAGCACTACCTGCGCGAGCTGGCCCAGGGCATGGGCGCCGGACTGGGTCAGGCCGAGGCGGCCGCGCAGGCCTCCTATCGCGTCTTCGGCGCCAAGCCCGGCAGCTATGGCGCCGGCATCCTGCCCCTGATCCAGGAAAAGAACTGGCAAGACCAGGCCGATTTCGCCGAGGCCTACATCAACTGGGGCGGCTTCGCCTATGGCCGCAAGGTCCAGGGCGCGGACCAGCGCGACGCGTTCCGCCAGCGCCTGGCGGGCGTGCAGGTGGCGCTGCACAACCAGGACAACCACGAGCACGACATCTTCGACAGCGACGACTACCTGCAATACCACGGCGGCATGATCGCCACCATCCGCGCCTTGTCAGGCCAGCAGCCACGGCATTACTTCGGCGACAGCCACGACCCCCAGCGCGCCGCCGTGCGCGACCTGAAGGAAGAGACCCTGCGCGTCTTCCGCGCCCGCGTGGTCAATCCCAAGTGGCTGGCCAGCATCCAGCGTCACGGCTACAAGGGCGGGCTGGAGCTGAGCGCGACTGTCGATTACCTGTTCGGCTATGACGCCACGGCGCAAGTGCTGGATGACTGGATGTACCAGCAACTGGCCGAGACCTACGGCTTTGACCCGGCCATGCGCCAGTTCCTGGAAGAGGCCAATCCCTGGGCCCAGAACGCCATCGCCGAGCGCCTGCTGGAAGCCGCCAGCCGGGGTATGTGGCAAGCGCCCGACGCCCAGACCCTGGAGCGCCTGCGCCAGCTCTACCTGCACAGTGAAACCCTGCTCGAAGCACGCGGCGAGACCGTGCGCGGCAGCGAACATACCAAGGACCTGCAATGACCGCCTCGCTCGTCTATCCCGTCTATCCCTTCTCGGCCATCGTCGGCCAGCCGCTGCTGCAGCAGGCGCTGCTGCTGTGCGCCGTCGATCCCGGCATCGGCGGCGTGCTGGTGCGCGGCGACAAGGGAACCGCCAAGAGCACCGCCGCACGCGGCCTGACCCAGGTGCTGCCACCCATTGCCCGGGTGGCTGGTTGCGCCTTCAACTGCACCCCCGGCCAGCCAGCGGCGGCTTGCGCGCTCTGCAAGGGCGACAACGCGCCCACCGCAGCGCCGGCGGAGTTGCCTTTCGTGACCCTGCCGCTGGGCGCGACCGAAGACCGCGTGCTGGGTTCGCTCGATCTGCAGCAAGCCCTGCAGGGCGGCCAGCGCGCCTTCCAGCCGGGCCTGCTGGCGGCGGCCCATCGCGGCATCCTCTATATCGACGAAGTCAACCTGCTGGCCGACCACCTGGTCGATGTGCTGCTGGACGTGGCCGCCATGGGCGTCAATGCGGTGCAGCGCGAAGGCCTGTCGGTGAGCCATCCGGCGCGCTTCACCCTGATCGGCACGATGAACCTGGAAGAGGGCGACCTGCGCCCGCAACTGCTGGACCGTTTCGGCCTGATGGTGGAGGTCAACGCACCCACCGACAAGACCGTGCGTGCCGAGGTGGTGCGCCGGCGCATTGCCTTCGAAGCCGATCCCGCCGCCTTCGCCGACCAGTGGCAAGACCGCCAGGACGCCTTGCGCAGCCAGGTGGCCCAGGCCCAGCGCCTGCTGCCCGAGGTCGTGCTGGACGACGCCATGCTGGAACTGATCAGCCATCTCTGCTGCGAATTCGAGGTGGCCAGCCTGCGCGCCGACATCGTCATGCACAAGACCGCCCGCGCCATGGCCGCGTTGCAGGCGCGTTCCCGCGTGACGCCCGACGATGTGCGCGAGGCCGCCTTGCTGGTGCTGCCGCATCGCCGCCGCCGCAAGCCCTTCGAGCAGACCGGCATGGACCAGGACAAGCTGGACGACCTGGTCGACCAGGCCCGCGCCCCCGAGCCGCCGGCCCCTGATGCCGGCCAAGGAAGTGGAGAGGCGCCACCGCAGGAAGAATCACCTGAACAAGGACAGCCGGAGCAGGGCGAGCAGGACCAGCAGGACCAGCAAAGCGAAGCAGGCGGCCAGCAGACCTTCGCCATCGCCGCCGCCGGCCAGGCCCGCAAGATCAGCGTGGCTGCGCCCGCTCAAGCCAGCGCGGCCAGCGTGGCCAGCGGCCGGCGCAGCGCGGTAGCCGACGCCAGCCGGGGCAGCGCCGTGCGCGCCGTGCCGGACGCCAATCCGGACCGCTTGGCCATTGGTGCTACACTGCGCAGCGCCGCCGTACGCAGCGCCCTCAGCGGCAATGCCGAGCCCGGCGAGCGGCTTGCCGTCAGCCGCGCCGACCTGCACCGGCAGGTGCGCAGTGGACGCGGCGCCAACCTGATCGTCTTCGTGGTCGATGCCTCGGGCTCCATGGCCGCCCAGCGGCGCATGGAAGCCGTCAAGGGCGCGGTGCTGGCCCTGCTGACCGACGCCTACCAGCGCCGCGACCAGTTGGCCGTGATCGCCTTCCGGGGCGAACAGGCGCAACTGCTGCTGGCGCCCACCCGCAGCGCCGACCTGGCCGAGCAGGGCCTGCGCGAACTGCCCACCGGTGGTCGCACGCCCTTGCCACATGCGCTGCAAATGGCCGCGCAAGTTCTGCAACAGGCCAGCCCGGAAGCGCCGCCGCTGCTGGTGATCCTGTCGGACGGCAAGGCCAATGTCAGCCTGCCCGGCAGCCACGGCGACGCCTGGGCGCAGACCCTGGAAGCGGCGGCCATGCTGGCCGCGCAGGCCGTGCCGGCGCTGGTGCTCGATACCGAATCCGGCTATCTGCGCCTGGGCCGTGCGGCCCAACTGGCCGAGGCGCTGGGTGCGCCTTGCCTGACCCTGGAACAATTGACCGGCGACGCCCTGGCGTTGACCGTGCGCGCGCAACTGGGCGCGCGCTGAAAGGAAAGAACATGATCATCTGCATCGGCGCCGGTCCTGGCGACCATTCCTACCTGACCATGCGCGGCGCGGAACTGATACGCAATGCCGATGTGGTGGCCGGCTTCAATGCCGTGGTGGACGTGGTCAAGGACCTCATCCCGGCCAGCGCCCAGGTGGTGCTGATGGGCTATCGCGACCAGGTCGCCAAGCTCGATGAAGTGGCAGCCTTGCACCACGCCGGCAAGCGCTGCGTGGTGGTCTTCATGGGCGATATCCACTTTAGCGGTTTCCAGTACCTGGAGCGCGTGGAGCGCGCCTGCGGCCATCGGGTGGAAACCCTGCCCGGCATTTCCTCGGCCCAGATCCTGGCGTCCAAGGCACGGGTGTGCTTTGATGAAACCACCTTCATCACCTTCCACCGCCGTGGCGACCTAGAACCCTTCAAGCGCCATCTGGTGCATGTGCTCAATGATGGCCGCAACGCCATCGTCATCCCCTGTCCCTGGGATGCTGCGCGCTCCTTCATGCCGCGCCACATCGCCACCTATCTGCTGCAGCAGGGCGTGAGCCCTGAGCATCCCACCGAGGTCTGGGAAAACCTGACCCGGGGCGACGCCGAGTGGCATGGCAAGCTGGCCGATTGCGCCGATGTCGAATTCAGCGACATGAGCATCATGCTCATCCGCACCCTTACACCCATGGCCAGCCAGATCGAACCGCCGCCTTCGATGGCGGCCAGCGGAGCCTCGGCATGAGCGCTCAGCGCCAGTCGGCGGTGGTCATTGCCGGGCACGGCAGCCGCGATCCGGATTCGCTGCGCGAATTCGAAGCGCTGGTCGAACTGGTGCGCGAGCGCGCCGCCGGGCGCATCGTGCGGCATGGCTATCTGGAGTTTGCCGCGCCCACCATTTCCGAAGCCGCCGCCGCCTGCGTGGCCGCAGGCGCTACCGAAGTCGCGGTGGTGCCGGGCGTGCTCTTGGGAGCGCGCCATGCCAAGAACGACATGCCCGCTGAGCTGCTGGCGCTGGCGCGGGATTATCCGCAGGTCGATTTCCATTTCGGCGCGCCCATGGACCTGCATCCGCTGTTGCTGCAACTGGTGCAGCAGCGCATCGTCGAGGCCGAGGCACAGTCGCCGGACCTCATCGCCCGCCGCGACAGCTGCCTGGTGCTGGTGGGACGCGGCACCACCGACCCCGACGCCAATGGCGAGATCGCCAAGCTGGCGCGCATGGTGCAGGAAGGCATGGGCTTTGGCGGTATCAAGGTGTGCTTCTCGGGCACGGCCACGCCGCTGGTGCGCGATGGACTGGCACAGGCCGCCGCCGAGGGCTGGCAGCGGCTGGTGGTGTTGCCGTTCTTCCTCTTCGATGGCGTGCTGGTCAAGCGCATCTATGCCGCCGCCGACGAACTGGCGCAGCGCGAAGCCGGCGTGGAAGTGCTCAAGGCGGCTTACCTGGGCGTGCACGCCCATGTCGCCGACGTCATGCTGGAGCGCGCTCGCGAGGCCGCCGAAGGCCGCGCTGCGATGAACTGCACCCTGTGCAAGTACCGCGTCCAGATCGTCGGTTTCGAGCAGCAGGTGGGCGAGCCGCAGCGGGCCCATCACCTGCAGGTGCGCGACCTTTCCGCGCGCGAGCAGAGCGCCCCGGCAATCTTGGGCACCGCACCCTACGTGCCTCATCCCATCGAAGCCGAAAGCATGGAGATCATCCAGGCCGGACGCGACTGGAGCGGCTTTCCGCCCGAACACCTGACCGTCCTGCAGCGCCTGGTGCATACCAGCGGCGACTTTGCTGTCGCCGATGAGATCTATTTTTCCGCCGGCGCGGCCCAGGCCGGCATGAAGGCGCTGTTGCGTTGCAAGCGCGTGGTCACCGATGTGACCATGGTGCAGACCGGCTTGAAGCGCGCCGTGCTGGAACAGCTGGGTGTGGAGACCTGGTGCGGCGTACACGATCCCGAATCGCACCTGATGGCGCAGAACCTGGGCATGACGCGCTCGGCGGCAGGCATTCGCCGCGCCTGGCAGAAGTTCGGCAATGACATCGTGCTGGCCATCGGTGACGCGCCCACCGCCATCACCGAAGCCGTGCGCCTGATCCGTGAGCATGGCTGGCGTCCGCAACTGGTCATCGGCCTGCCGGTCGGCTTTGTCGGCACCCGCGAGAGCAAGGACGAGCTGCGCCGCTGCCTGCAGGTGCCGCGCATCACCAACAGCGGCACCCGCGGCGGTTCGCCCTGGGCCGCCAGCGTCGTCAATGCGCTGATGATCGACGCCATCGCCTGGCTGGTGGCGCAGGAAGCGCAAACCGAAGGCGCGCAGTAATGGACGCCGCCAGCGAGCTGCAACGGGCCGAGTATGACCTGGCCGTGCTCGCCCCCAATGGCCTGCGGCGCGGGCGCAGCACCGGCAGCTGCGCCACCGCCGCCGTGCGTGCTGCCTTGTACCGGCTGCTGGCCGGCGTGACGCTGCACGAGACCGAAGTGAGCCTGCCGGACGGACGGCATTACCTCTGTGTGCCGGTGCAGGCGGTTGAGATGATCGCCCCCGACATTGCCCAGGCCGACGTGCTCAAGGATGGCGGCGACGACCCCGACAATACCCATGGCGCGACCATCTTCGCCCAGGTGCGTCGCAACCAGAGCGGTGAAGTGCGTTTCTTCGCCGGCCAGGGCGTGGGTACGGCGACCATGCCCGGCCTCCGCGTGGCGGTGGGAGAGCCGGCCATCAACCCAGTGCCGCGCGCCATGATGCGCACTGCTGTGGCCGAGGTGCTGGCCGAATTGCGGCCCGGTGAGCCGGTCTGCGGCTTCGATCTCACCATCGGTTGCCGCGAAGGCATGAGCATCGCGCCCAAGACCTTCAACCCCAAGCTGGGCATCGTCGGCGGCATCTCGATACTGGGCACTTCGGGCATCGTCGAGCCGATGTCGATGGCCTCCTGGATCGCCTCCATCGAGGTCTATATCCGCGTGGCCCTGGCCGCCTGCGCGCCGGGCGATGCGGTGGCCTACCTGCCGGGCAAGATCGGCCGCGTCTTCGTGGCGCAGGAACTGGGGCTGCCGGACAAGCGTAGCGTGCAGATCGCCAATTTCCTTGGCGATGCGCTGGACTTCACCGAGCAGGCGCTGGCCGAGGCGGGCCGTACGCTGCCGCTGTTGTGGCTGGCCGGTCATCCGGGCAAGCTGGCCAAGGTCCTCGATGGCGTCTGGGACACCCACTCCAGCAAGAGCAACATGGCCATGCAGGGCGTGGCCCGCGTGGCCGAAGAGATGAACGCGGCAGGGCAGGGCGTACTGTTTGACGCCACCCTGCTGCAGCAGATGAAGGAAGCCAACACGGTGGAAGCAATCATAGAACTGGTGCGCCAGCAGGACGCCGCACGCTCGCGCCGCCTCTGGTGCGAGATCGAAACCCGCATCGCCACGCTGGCGCAGGCGCGCGTGCCATCGGTGGCGCGCATCGAGGTGCGGCTGTTCGACCTGGAGGGACATCAGCTGGGAGCGGGCACATGAGCGGGCACATGAGCGGACGTCTTACCGGCATCGGCGTGGGGCCCGGCCCAGCAGGCTATCTGCCGCTGGCGGCCATCGCCGCGCTGCGCAGCGCCGACCTGATCTACATCCCACGTGCGCGTGGCGCTGATCTGTCGGTTGCCCTGCAATGCCTGGATGGGGTGGAGTTCGACCGCAACCGTCTGTGCGAGATCGAATTCAACATGGACCCGGACCGCCAGGTCCTGCAGGAACATTACGCCCAGCTCGGCCAGCAACTGGCAGCGCAATTGCGCCAGGGCCTGCAGGTGGTCTACCTGACCATCGGCGATGCGCTGACCTATTCGACCTACGGCTATGTGCTGGCGGCCGTGCGCGATCTCTATCCCGCGTGCGACTGCGTGACCTTCCCTGGCATCACCAGCTATGCGGCCGCGGCGGCGGCGTTGGAGTGGCCGCTGGGCGTGGGCAAGGAGCGCACGCTGATCCTGCCCTGTCCGGAAGACGCGGCGAGCCTGCGCGCCGAGATCGAGAGCCATGACATCGTCGTGCTCATGAAGGTCGGTGCGCGCCTGCCCTGGGTGCTGGCGCTGCTGCGCGAGATGGGCATCGCCCAGCATTGCGGCTTTGCCCGCCGCATCGGCCTGGAAGGCGAAGTGCTGGCCAGCGACCTCACCGCGCTGGATGCCGCAGACGCCAGCGGCTACCTGGCCGTGCTGCTGATCCGCAAGACTGCGCAGGCGCAGCGTCACCGCGCGCCGCAAGAATCATCGAAAGGAAACGCATGAAAGTCTATTTCGTCGGCGCCGGCCCCGGTGCGGCCGATCTCATCACGCTGCGCGGTGCGCGCCTGCTGGGGCAGGTGCGCATGGTGCTGTATGCCGGCTCGCTGGTGCCCACGGCCTTGCTGGAGCATTGCCATTCCGAGGCCGAGATCATCGATACCGCCGCCCTCGATCTGGAGCAGCAGCAGGCCTGCTACGTGCGTGCGCAGGAGCAGGGCATCGACGTGGTGCGCCTGCATTCGGGCGACCCCGCCATCTATGGCGCGACTGCCGAGCAGATGCGCCGACTCGATGCCCTGGGCATCGCCTATGAGGTGGTGCCGGGTGTGTCGTCCTTCACCGCTGCTGCCGCCGCCGTGTCGGCCGAGCTGACCAAGCCGGAAGTCTCGCAGAGCGTGATCCTGACCCGCGTCTCGGGCCGCGCCTCGGCGGTGCCGGAGTCTGAATCGATCGCCTCGCTGGCGGCGCATCGGGCCACCATGTGCATCTTCCTGTCCGGCCCGCACCTCAAGAAGATCGTCACCGACCTGCTGCTGCACTATCCGCCCGAGACCCCGGTCACGCTGGTCTATCGCGCCACCTGGCCGGAGCAGCGCATCTACCAGGGCCAGCTCGACAAGGTGCTGGAAGAGAACAAGCGCGGGGAATGGAATCTGACCACCATGATGCTGGTCGGTGCAGCCTTGAACAAGGAGCAGGTGGCCGAATCCAGTCTCTATTCCGAGGACTTCACGCACCTCTTCCGCGTGGTCAAGAAGAACAAGGACGCCGCATGAGCCCGCCCCTCGCCCCGGCAGAACTGGGCCTGTGGCCGGTGCGCGCCGAGGCGGCGGCGCTGGCCATGCTGCTGCAGGACAGCCTGGGCGGCGAACTCTACCAGCCCTGGCTCAATGACCAGGGCGGCCTGTCACAGCGCCAGCAGTTCGCGCTGGCCTATCGCCGCCACCGGCAGTGGATCATGATCGGCGCTGCCGGCATCGCCGTGCGCTTCCTGGACGGTCTGCCGCAGGACAAGCACAGCGATCCCGCCGTGGTGGTGGTCGATGAGGCGGGGCGCTTTGCCATCGCCTTGCTGGCCGGCCATGAGGGCGGGGCCAACAGCCTGGCCTATCGCGTGGCCCAGTGCACCGGCGCGCAGCCGGTGGTGACCACCGCTACCGAAGCCGTCAAGCCGCTGGTGCTGGGCATCGGCTGCCGCAAGCTGGCCTCGGCCGAACAGATCGGCCGCGCTGTGGCGCAGGCGCTGGCGCAATGTCCGGGCGCAACCCTGGCCCAGGTGCGCGAGGTGGCCACCATTGATATCAAGGCCGAAGAGCCCGGCCTGCTGGCCTTCTGCGCCACCCATGGCTTGCCGCTGCGGGTGATCGCGCGCGCGCAGATCGCCCAGCGCGCCTGGGTCGGCAAGCCCTCGGACTGGGTGCGCCAGAATGTGGGCGTGGAGGGCGTCTGCGAACCGGCGGCCTTGATCGCCAGTCCGCGTGGGCGGCTGCTGCTGGGCAAGACGGCGCTCGACGGCGTGACGGTGGCCATCGTGGACGATGCCGAAGGCTGGCGCAGTTTTGTAGAAAATCCGTAAATCATTTGCAGGAAACCCGATGGAAGCAGTCAAGAAAAAAGGCGTATTGAACCTGGTCTCGGTAGGCCCAGGTTTTGAAGAGATGATCATCCCGCGCGCCATCGAGGCCTTGCGCGAGAGCGAGGTCATCGTGGCCTACGAGTTGTACCTGCGCTGGATCGCCGCCCATATCGAAGGCAAGCAAATCCATACCCCGCCGCTGACGCAAGAGCGCGAGCGGGCGCTGCTGGCCATCGAGCAAGCCCGCGCCGGTCGCCGCGTGGCGCTGATCTCCAGCGGCGACATCGGCATCTACGCCATGGCCGCGCTGGCCTTCGACGACATGCGCGAGGACGATACCTATGAGGTCAACGTCATCCCCGGCGTGACCTCGGCCAATGCCTGCGCCTCGCTGCTGGGCTCGCCGCTGTCGCACGATTTCGCCACGCTGTCGCTGTCCAATCTCTTGTGTCCGTGGACCTGGATCGAGCAGCGCGCCAGCCACATCGCCCAGGCCGACCTGGCCTGCGTGCTCTACAACGTGCAGAGCGCCGGGCGGCAGGAGGGCGTCTACCGCATCCTGCAACTGATGCTGCAGCACAAGGCCCCGCATACCCTGTGTGGGGTGGTGCGCAATGCCTACCGGCCTGGCCAGCAGGTGTCCATCCACCGGCTGGATGAATTGCCGGGTCTGCAGTTCGACATGCTGACCTCCATCGTCATCGGCAACCGCTTCACCCAGCGCAAGCGCGACTGGATCTTCACGCCGCGTGGCTACAACGACTGGAGCGAAGAGTCCCAGGCCGAGGAAGTGGCGCAACTGCCGGCGCAGGCGGTCTGGGTCTTTGCCGGCACCAGCGATGGCAATGCGCTGGCCGCCGAACTGGCCGGGCAGGGGCGGCCGGTGGTCGTCTCCACCGCCACCGGCTATGGCGGCGAACTGGCGCGCGGCGACTGCCCCGGCGCCTTCGTCTGGTCGGGCCGCCAAGGGCTGGAGGCGCGCCGCCAGGCCCTGCGCGACAGCCGCGCCCGCGTGCTGGTGGATGCGACGCATCCCTTTGCGGTGCAGATGTCGCAGCAGCTGATGACGCTGTCGCAGGAACTGGGCATTCCCTACCTGCGCTACGAACGTCCCGGCGAGCTGGCCGCGGACGATCCCCATGCCTGCGCCGACATGGAAGATGCCGCCCGCAAGGCCATGGCGCTGGGAAAGCGTATCTTCCTGGCCACCGGTTCCAAGGACCTGGCCACTTTCCTGCAGGCGCCGGGCGCGCAGGAGCGGCAATGGTTCGCCCGCGTCACGGCGGACCCTGATTTCGTCAGTCGGGCCCTGGAGCTGGGGCTGCCACGCGCTCACCTGTGCGCCATGCAGGGACCATTTTCGCAAGCCTTCAATGAAGCGCTGTGGCGCGACTGGGGCATCGATTGCGTGGTCACCAAGGATTCCGGCGAAGCCGGCGGCTACCGTGCCAAGGCTGAGGCGGCGCGTGCGCTGGGCATCCCCTTGCTGACGGTGCGCCGTCCGCCGCTGGACTATCCGCAGGTGGCGCATGATTTCAGCAGCGTCCACGCACACCTGGCGGTGCTGACGGGAGGGTGAGCGTGGCGGTTTCCCTTCCCGAGCTTCCACCCGCATTGCCGCCCATCCCGGTGACGGTGGTCACGGGTTTTCTCGGCGCGGGCAAGACCACGCTCTTGCGCGGCCTGGTGCAGCGCCGCCAGTCGCGCCGGCTGGCCTTGCTGATCAATGAATTCGGCGAGGTCGCCATCGACGGCGACCTGCTGCGCGCCGAAGGCGACGCCCAGGGGCAGGTGCAGATCCAGGACTTTGCCCATGGCCTCATCGCCTATGGCGACGACGCGCATTTCGTGCCGGCCATGCTGGCGCTGGCCGCACGGCGCGCCCAGATCGACCATGTGCTGATCGAGACGTCCGGGCTGGCCCTGCCCAGTGCGGTGATGGAGGTCTTGCAGGGCGCCGAGCTGGCCCCGCACTTCGTGCTGGATGCGACCCTGGCCGTGGTCGATACGCCGCTCTTGCTGGAGGACGCCTTCGCCAGCGCCGATGCGGTGGGCGCAGCGACGGCCCAGCTGTTCCGCCAACAGCTCGAATGCGCCGACGTGGTGGTGCTCAACAAGATCGACGGCATGGAGGAAGCGCCGCTGCTGCAAGCCGAACAGGCCGTGCGCGCACTCGCGCCCAATGTGCGCTTCCTGGAACTGGCCTATGGCGCAAGGCTGGATATCCGGTTGGCGCTGGGCCTGCGCCTGCATCAGGCCGGCGCGACGGTGCATCATCATTACACGCCGGTCTCCATGCCGGGCGAACGCGCCCAGGTTGCGCCTGACCAACGCCGCTTCAACGGTCATGTGCATTCCGGCCTGGGGGCGCACAGCCACGGCCTGTCCACCCACAAGCACTTCCACGAGCAAGACCCGGGCTGGCAATCCTTCACCCTGCGCAGCCAGGCGCAGCAGGATGCAGCGCGCCTGCGCCAGGCCGTGGCCGCTGCGGCCCTGGCCGAACCCATCCTGCGCGCCAAGGGCTTCGTCCACACCGACCAGGGAGCGCGCCTGGTGCAGGCGGTGCGCGCCCGGGTGGTGGTGGCCGAGAGCGGGCAGGGCAGTGCTAGTGGCAGCAGCAGCGAGCTGGTCTTCATCGGCTATCACCCCAGCCGTGTCAAGGTCGCCCGCATCCTCTGCGAGACCACCGGGGTAGACTGGACCTGAACGAATCTTTTGGAAAGAACGACACCATGAAAACCGATCCCGAATCCCACAAGCGCATGACCCAGCGCCACAAGGAAGGCTTTGAAAAGAAGAAGGCCGCCGCCCAGAAGGAAAGGGGTCTGCTGATCGTCAACACCGGCACCGGCAAGGGCAAGTCCAGCGCCGCCTTCGGCATGGGCATGCGCATCCTCGGCCATGGCATGAAGCTGGGCGTGGTGCAGTTCATCAAGGGCGCGCTCTACAGCGCTGAGCGCGACTTCCTGGGCGGCCATGCCCACTGCGACTTCCACGTCGTCGGCGCAGGCTACACCTGGGACACCCAGGACCGCGAGGCCGACATGCGCACCGCCGCCCGCGGCTGGGCCGAGGCCGTGCGCATGATCCAGGACCCCAGCTATGACATGGTGATCCTGGATGAACTCAACATCGTGCTGAAATACCAGTACCTGGACCTGGACGAGGTGCTGCGCGTCTTTGCGGCGCGCCGCGAGATGTTGCATATCGTCGTTACAGGCCGTCATGCCCCGGAGGCGCTGATCGAGCAGGCCGACCTGGTCAGCGAGATGCGCCCCCTCAAGCATCCCTACAAGGAACAGGGCGTGAAGGCGCAGAAAGGCGTGGAATTCTGATGTCCGAACCCACCTACAGCTGCCCGGCGCTGTTCATCTCGGCGCCTGCCTCCGGTCACGGCAAGACCACCATCACGGCTGCGCTGGCGCGGCTGTACCGCCGCCAGGGCAAGCGGGTGACGGTGTTCAAGACCGGTCCCGACTTCCTCGATCCCATGGTGCTGGAGCAGGCCAGCGGCCAGCCGGTAGCCAACCTCGACCTGTGGATGGCCGGGCAAGACCATGTGCGCCGCCAGGTCGCCCTGGCTGCGGCGCAGTCCGATGTGCTGCTGGTCGAAGGCGTGATGGGCCTCTACGATGGCGAACCCAGCAGCGCCGACCTGGCGCAGTTGCTGGGCATCCCGGTGGTGGCGGTGATCAATGCGCGCGGCATGGGCCAGACCATCGGCGCGCTGGCCCAGGGCTTGCTGGCCTACCGCCCCGAACTGAAGTTCGCCGGCGTGCTGGCCAATGGCGTGGCCAGCCCGCGCCACGCGCAGATGCTGCGTCAGGGCTTGCAGCACGCCCGCCCCTCGGTGCCGCTGCTGAGCGGCCTGCAGCGCGACCTGCAGTTCGCCTTGCCGGAGCGTCACCTGGGCCTGGTGGCCGCACCCGAGATCGCCGATCTCGACGCCCGCCTGGATGCGGTGGCCGAACGCATGTCGGCCACCTCGCTGGCCAATCTACCCGCATCGGTGGACTTCGGCACGCCGCCCGAGGAACGCAGTTTCCCGCGTCTGCTGGAAGGCAAGACCATCGCAGTGGCGCGTGACCTGGCCTTCTCCTTCATCTACACCGCCAACCTCGATCTGCTGCAACAGATGGGGGCGACCCTGGCGTTCTTCTCGCCGCTGGCCGACCAGGCCTTGCCGCCCTGCGATGCGGTGTGGCTGCCGGGCGGCTATCCCGAACTCTATCTGCAGACCCTGCAGGACGCCCAGCGCACCCAGTCCAGCCTGCGCGAACACGCCGCCGCCGGCAAGCCGCTCTATGCCGAATGCGGCGGTATGCTCTTTCTGCTGGAGACCATCATCGGCATGGACGGCGCCAGCGGCCGCATGTGTGGCGTGCTGCCCGGCCAGGCTGCGGTGCAGCCGCGCCTGCAGGGACTGGGTTACCAGACCCTGTCGCTGAAGCTGCCGGGGGCGGTGGGCGAACATCTGCGCTGCCATACCTTCCACTATTCGCGCGCCGTGGTCGGGGCCGAATTCATGGCGCGCGGCGAGCGTCTGTTCGACTCCTCCGAGGGGGAAGTGGTGTACCGCCGCCAGCAGATCACCGCCAGCTACCTGCATGCCTGGTTCCGCTCGGCCCCGCGCACCGTGGCCGCGCTCTTCGGAGGCGCCGCCGCATGAATCCGCACCGCTACGCGCAGCCAGAGATCGACGCCATCTACCGCGTCATCCGCGAGCGGCGCGACATGCGTCACTTCCTGCCCGATGCGGTCGCGCCGGAGCTGCTGGAGCGCCTGCTGCAAGCAGCGCACCACGCGCCCAGCGTGGGCTTCATGCAGCCCTGGCGCTTCCTGCGCATCCGCAGCGCAGCGCTGCGGCGGCAGATCCATGCGCTGGTCGAGCAGGAACGCATCGCCACCGCGCAGGCCCTGGGCCAGCGCGAGCAGGAGTTCATGCGCCTGAAGGTGGAGGGCATCCTCGAATGCGGCGAAGTGCTGGTGGCGGCCCTGATGGACCAGCGCGAGCGCCATGTCTTTGGCCGCCGCACCATGCCGCAGATGGACCTGGCTTCGCTGTCCTGCGCGTTGCAGAACATGTGGCTGGCCGCACGGGCCGAAGGGTTGGGCATGGGCTGGGTCTCGCTGTTCGATCCGGCGGCGCTGGCGCAACTGCTGCGCATGCCCGATGGCGCCGCGCCGGTGGCGGTGCTGTGCCTGGGCCATGTGCCGGCCTTCTACGACAAGCCCATGCTGGAGCAGGAGCAATGGGCTGCGCGCCAGCCGCTGGCCGACCTGGTGTTCGACGATCATTGGCCCGCAGGTGAGGAAGGCTCAGCATGAATACCGCTCCTACCCGGCGCAGTCTCATCTTTGGCGGCGCACGTTCCGGCAAGAGCGCCCATGCCGAACGGCTGGCGCTGGCCGCGCTGGCGTCGCAGGCCCAGGCAGGCGGCGAGATCATCTATCTCGCCACCGCCAGCCGCAGCGCCAGCCGCGATGACGCCGAGATGCAACAGCGCATCGATCATCACCAGCAGCGCCGCAGCGAGCTGGGCGGACGCTGGCGCACCGTGGAAGAACCGCTGGCGCTGGGTGCGGCCTTGCGCGCCCATGCGCGGCCGGGTCAGGTGGTGCTGGTCGATTGCCTCACGGTCTGGCTGGCCAATCTGCTGTTTGCCGATGGCATCGAGTTTCCTGACGCCGGACCGATTACGCCTCCGCCGGCCTTCACCCGGCAGCGCGAGGATTTCCTGCTGGCCTTGCAGGAGGTGCGCGGCGAAGTGATCCTGGTCTCCAACGAGGTCGGCATGGGCATCGTGCCGCAGGGCGCGATCTCGCGCTGGTTCGTCGATGAGGCCGGACGCCTGAACCAGGCCGTGGCGGCCCAGTGCGAACGGGTGCAATGGGTGGCGGCAGGCTTGCCCCTGAGTTTGAAGGACTTGCCATGCTGATCGGCCTGTCGTGGCCCTGGCTGGCCGTGCTCATGGCGCTGGGCCTGGCCCTGGACCTGCGCCTGGGCGAGGCGCGGCGCTGGCATCCGCTGGTCGGTTTCGGGCGGCTGGCGCAGCGCATCGAGGCCGCGCTCAACCGGGCTCCCGGATTGCGGCTGCGCGGCGTGCTGGCCTGGGCGCTGGCGGTCTTGCCGCCGGTGCTGCTGGCGGCCTGGCTGATCGCGCAGACGCCCTGGTGGCTGGCCGCACTGCTGCATGCTGGACTGCTGTATTTCTGCATCGGCCTGCGCAGCCTGCGCGAACACACCTTGCCGATTGCCCAGGCGCTGGCGGCCGGTGAGCTGGAGCAGGCGCGCCGCCTGACTTCCTGGATCGTCAGCCGCGACACCCGCAGCGCCAGCGAAGAAGAGCTGGCCAAGGCGGGCGTGGAATCGCTGCTGGAAAACGGCAACGACGCCGTCTTCGGTACGCTGTTCTGGTTCCTCATCGCCGGCGGTCCGGGCGCCTTGCTGTTTCGGCTGTCCAATACCCTCGATGCGATGTGGGGCTACCGCAATGCGCGCTTCCTGTATTTCGGTTGGGCCGCTGCGCGCATCGACGATGCCTTGAACTGGTGTCCGGCGCGCCTGACGGCGCTGAGCTATGCCGTGCTCGGCCAGCGCCGGCAGGCCTTGGCCTGCTGGAAAGAACAGGCACCGGCCTGGAGCAGTCCCAATGCCGGCCCGGTGATGGCCGCGGGTGCAGGCGCGCTGGGCCTGGCCTTGGGTGGAGCCGCTGTCTACGACGGTGAAGTGGAGCAGCGTCCCTCGCTGGGTTGCGGCGCCGCTCCGCAAGGGGCCGACATCGTACGCGCCTGGCGGCTGGTGGCCATGAGTGCGGCGCTGTGGATGGCCGTGGTCGCCGCAATGGCCTTGCCGTGGCTGCTGGGAGGGGCGCTGCATGCTTGAACACGGCGGCAATCTCAACGACGCTGCACGGCATTATGGCCGCCCGCGTGCGCAATGGCTGGATGTCTCCACCGGCATCAATCCACAGCCCTATCCTGTGCCCGCACAACTGGCCGATGCCTGGCACCGCCTGCCCGAACCATCGGCGGCGCTGGAACAGGCTGCCTGCGACTACTATGGCGCGCCGCGCCTGCTGGCCGTGGCCGGCACCCAGGCCGCCATCCAGGCGCTGCCGCAACTGCGCCTGCGCCGCGATGGACGCCCGGCGCAGGTGGTGGTGGCCGCGCCCATCTATGCCGAGCATGCGCACTGCTGGCGGCGCTGCGGCCATGAGGTCAGCGAAGTCCCCTATGAGGCGCTGGACCAGGCCGTGCAGAGCCCGTCCTGCCAGGTGCTGGTGCTGTGCAATCCCAACAATCCCACGGGTGCGCTGGTGGAGCCGGAACGTCTGCTGCACTGGGCCGCGCAACTGGCTGAGCGCGGCGGCTGGCTGGTGGTCGATGAAGCTTTTGGCGACACGCTCACGCACTACAGCGTGGCCGCCCATACCAGCCAAGCCGGCCTGATCGTGTTGCGCTCGGTGGGCAAGTTCTTCGGACTGGCAGGCCTGCGCCTGGGCTTTGTCGCCGCTGCGCCGGAGCTGTTGGCCGAACTGGCGGACTGGCTGGGACCGTGGACCATCAGTGGCCCGGCCCAGCAGATCGGTTGCGCCGCCTTGCGCGACCGCGACTGGCAAGCGCAGACGCGCCAGCGCCTGCAGGTGCAAGGTCAGCGTCTGCAGCAGTTGCTGGCCCGGCATGGCATCGCAGCGCAGGGCACGGCCTTGTTCCAGTGGTGGCCTGAGCCACAGGCGCAGGCCTTCCACGCGTGCATGGCCGAAGCGGGCGTCTGGGTACGCCTGTTCACCCGAGGCGCAGGCGGCATCCGCATCGGCCTGCCGCCCGATGAAGCCGGCTGGCAGCGTCTGCATGAGGCCTTGACTACATGGAGCCAACGTGGCTGAGTTTCCCTTCCATACCCTGATGATCCAGGGCACCACTTCCGATGCCGGCAAGAGCACGCTGGCCGCCGCCCTGTGCCGCCTGCTGAAGAAGGACGGCGTGAGCGTGGCGCCCTTCAAGCCGCAGAACATGGCCTTGAACAGCGCCGTCACCAGTGACGGCGGCGAGATCGGTCGCGCCCAGGCCTTGCAGGCGCAGGCCGCCGGCATCGCCCCGCATACCGACATGAACCCGGTGCTGCTCAAGCCCTCCAGCGACACCGGGGCGCAGGTCATCGTGCACGGCAAGGTGCGCGCCGACATGAACGCCCGCGACTACCACCGCTACAAGACCGAAGCCATGCAGGCCGTGCTGCAATCCTATGCGCGCCTGCGGGCGCAGTACGCCTGCGTGATCGTCGAGGGCGCGGGCAGTCCGGCCGAGATCAACCTGCGCGCGCGCGATATCGCCAACATGGGCTTTGCCGAGGCGGTTGATTGCCCGGTCATCATCGTGGCCGACATCGATCGCGGCGGCGTCTTCGCGCATTTGACCGGCACGCTGGATTGTCTCTCCGAGAGCGAGCGGGCCAGGGTAATTGGCTTTGTCATCAACCGTTTCCGGGGTGATATCAGCCTCTTGCAAGCGGGACTGGACTGGCTGGAACAACGCACCGGCAAGCCGGTGCTGGCGGTACTGCCGTATCTGCATGGCCTGCATCTGGACGCCGAAGATGCGGTGGCGGCCACGCAGGAGGTCAAGGGCGATTTCCGCATCGTGGTGCCGGTCTTCCCGCGCATCAGCAACCACACCGATTTTGACGCGCTGCGCGCCCATCCCGGGGTCGATCTGCGTTTCATCGGACCGGGCCAGCCGGTGCCGCCGGCCGATCTCATCATCCTGCCCGGCAGCAAAAACACCCGCGGCGACCTGCGCTGGCTGCGGGAACACGGCTGGGAGGCGGCCATCGCGCGCCACCTGCGCTATGGCGGCAAGGTGATCGGCATCTGTGGCGGCTTCCAGATGCTGGGGGAGAGCGTGGATGACCCGCACGGCGTGGAAGGCGCGCCGGGCAGCAGCGTCGGACTCGGACTGCTGGCGATGCGCACCGAGCTCACCCGGGACAAGCGGCTCTTGCAGGTCAGCGGCCACTGCGCTGTTGGCGACAGGAGCGCGCCGGTGCGCGGCTACGAAATCCACATGGGGGTGTCATCCGGCGCGGCGCTGGAGCGCCCGGCCTTCGTCATCGAAGGCCGTGGCGAGGGCGCGCAATCGGCCGATGGACAGATACTGGGCAGCTACCTGCACGGCATGTTCGACACGCCGCAAGCCTTGGGTGCGCTGCTGGACTGGGCTGGACTGACGGGCGCCGAGCCGGTGGACCTGGATGCGCTGCGCGAGGCCAGCCTGGAACGCCTGGCCGAATCCTGCCGGCCCTTGTATGAGGCCTTGCAGCGCGTGCCTACGCGCTTTGGCCGGACGTGATACGACCTGATGCCAAAGAAAATCCCGGCCTTGCGGGCCGGGATGCGGGTGGGGGGAGGGCGGCCACTGATGAGGATCAGGCCAGGGCTTCCTTGGCGGCTTCTTCCGGGGTCAGGCCGTCGTAGAACAGGTCGGTGAACCACTCCACCTGTTCTTCGATATGCTCCTGCGCCTGGTCCAGCGTGGCGCCGCCCTTGACCAGGAATTGCTCGACTTCGGTACACCATTGGATCAGGGCTTCGGTTTCCGGGTCCAGTTTCTCTTTCTTGGGCATGATGACTCCTTGCTTCGGTGATGATGGGCGTGAGTGCCCTGTGCAAGGATAGGCCAAAGTGGCCGTGCCTGTGCACTTTTATTGCGGGTGCTTCATTGCAGCGCCTGACTGCTACTGCTACTGCTGCTGGTGTTGCCGCCGGCCAGGCTGCTGGCCAGCACCGCCGCCGCCGAGCGCGTCTCCACCCCCAGCTTGACGAAGATGTGCTCCAGGTGCTTGTTGACCGTGCGCGGGCTCATGCCGAGGATCTCGGCGATATCGCGGTTGGTCTTGCCCTTGCCCAGCCATAGCAGCACATCACTCTCGCGCGGGGTCAGGCGGCAGCCTTCCAGCGTGGGGGGGAGGCTCGCACCGTCTTCCGGGCGGGCCGCTGCACCGGTCGGTTTTTCTTCCAGCACCAGGCTGACCCCGTGTCCCTGGCCGGGGCCGGACAGGGTGATGTGCAATTCTCCCTGTGGCTGACGCACGATCAGCGGCGCGACCTGGTCCAGGCTCTCGCCCTGGCGCTGGCGCACCAGTTGTTCGTTGAGCCAGACCTGTAGCGCGGCGGGCAGCTTGTGGCTGGCGGGGGCGGTCGGGCCGTAGTACTTTTCCAGCCATTGCGAGGCCTTGCTGGTCAGCCACATCGGCAGGCCATTGCCCCCCAGCACGATCACCGCATGGGCCGCATGTTCCAGCGCACCCCGGGCTTGCACCATCATGCGCGCCGTGCGGATGTGTGCGCCGATGCGGGCCACCACTTCCTGCGGGCGGATGGGCTTGGTGACGTAATCGATGCCGCCGACCTCGAAGCCTCTGACCACATGCTCGGTCTCCGACAGGCCGGTCATGAACACCACCGGCACATGCGCCACGCGCCTGACCTGCTTGATGCGGCGGCAGGTCTCGAAGCCGTCGATGCCGGGCATCATCGCGTCCAGCAGGATCAGGTCGGGCGTGATGTGGTCCAGCCGTTCCAGCGCGCTCAGGCCATCGGTGGCCACCAGCACGATATGGCCGCTGTCGTCGAGGGCGTCGGACAACATGGCCAGGTTGTCGGGCATGTCATCGACGATCAGGACCACGTGTCTATCGAACGTCGTTGAGATCATGTCGGATCAGCTCCTTGATGCGGGAGACATATTCATTGAGGCGGAATTGCCGGACCAGTTGCCGCAGTTCGGTGGTGAAGGGCAGGTAGGCCGGGTCCTGGCGTTCGAGGGCGTCGAGCTGGCGCACAATTTCCTTGGCATAGCCGATGCTGCCCAGTTCCAGCAGGGTGGCCAGCTTCTCTTGCGTGGGCACCAGCATCAAGGCTTGCGGCGCTGGCGGATGGGCTGCTGGCGTCGGTGCGTCTGCCACCGCCACCCAATCCAGTTGCAGATGCTGACGGATCTTGCCCAGCAATTCGTGATACGAGACCGGCTTGACCACGAAGTCGTTCACCAGCGGCGGCTCGTTGCGCTCGTGCAGGTTCTCGAAGGCATTGGCCGAGACCAGCAGGATAGGCAGCTGCGTCAGTCCGCGCGCGCGGATGGCGCGCGCCACGGTCCAGCCATCCATCTGCGGCATGGCGATATCCAGCAGCACCAGGTCGGGCAGCTCGTGGCCCAGCGTCTCCATGCAGGCCAGGCCGCTGTCGGCCTCGCTCACCGTAAATCCCAGCGGCATGAGCATATCCTTGAGCAAGCGCCGTTGCGAGGCCTGGTCGTCCACCACCAGGATGTGGCGCGAAGGACCGGCATAGCCCGACATCTGGTCTTCCAGCTTGATGCGCGGACGCGGCACATGGACTTCCGGCAGGTAGATCTTGAGATGGAAACTGCTGCCCTGGCCGACCTGGCTCAGCACACTCAGTTCGCCGCCCATGATGTGCACCAGCATGCGGCTGATAGCCAGGCCCAGCCCGGTGCCGATGTCTTCGCGCAGGTTGGCCGCGCTGCTGCGTTCGAAGGGCAGGAAGATGCGTTCGAGGTCGTCGTGGGCAATGCCGATGCCGGTATCGATGACGTCGAAGTAGGCGATCTCGCGGGCGTAGCGCAGCCTGAGCGTGACACCGCCTTGGTCGGTGAACTTGACCGCATTGCCCAGCAGGTTGATGAGGATCTGGCGCAGCCGCTTCTGGTCGGCGTGGACGATCTGCGGCAGGCGGCCGGTCTTGTCGAAGCGGAAGTGCAAGCCCTTTTGCTCTGCCTGCGGGGCGAACATGCCCACGATCTGTTCCAGGAAGGCTTCCAGCGCCAGTTCGTCGGAGGCCAGGCGCATCTTGCCGGCCTCGATCTTGGCGATGTCGAGCAAGCCATCGATGAGGCTCAACAGGTGTTCGCCGCTACGGCGGATGACGCCGATGGCGTCCTTGCGCGCCGGCGGGATGGTGGCGTCCACATGCAGGATCTGGGCATAGCCGAGGATGCTGTTCAAGGGCGTGCGCAATTCATGGCTCATGCCGGCCACGAAGCGGCTCTTGGCCAGGTTGGCGGATTCGGCCGCTTCCTTGGCGCGCTGCAGTTCGGCGTCGGTCTGCTTGTGGGCTTCGATCTCTTGCAGCAGCAGGTTGGTCTGGCGTTCCGATTCTTCCTGGGCGACGGCGCGGCTCTCATTGGTCAGCACCAGCCACCAGGCGCCCACGCCGACCACCACCAGCAACAGGCAGAACAGCTTGATGAAGACGCTGCGCAGCGAAGCCGGGGCATCCAAACCGCTGCCGGAGAGGTCGGCCATCTGCTGGAAGTACAGCATCCACAGCACCACCGCCAGGCCCCCGGCCAGCAGGCCGAAGACGCTCAGGTAATGGCCGATGCGGGTATTGAGCTTGACGGCGAAGCGCGCCGGGATGAGCTGGCGCAGGGTGTGCAGGATCTGGTTGGGCAGCCGCGCGCGCGGCGTCTTGCAACGGTCCTTGCAGCGCGCATCCAGCGAGCAGCACAGGGAACAGATCGCGCCCTGGTAGGCCGGGCAATGGGCCATGTCGGGCGTTTCGAAGGCATTGCCGCAGATCACGCAGGCCAGCACCGGCTGCGCCTGGCCAGGGGTGACGGGCCGATAGTCCTGTTCGGACAGCGTATCGCGCCGCGCGATGTAGTAGCGGCTGCCGGTGGCCAGCGCGATCAGCGGGGCGCTCGCCAGCGCTGTTCCCAACGCGATGAAGGGCGCCATGGCTGCCACCGTCTTGCCCAGCACGCCCGACATGGCCAGCGTGGAGAGCAGGGTGGCGATGGCCATCGAGCCGACCCCGACCGGGTTGACGTCATACAGGTGGGCGCGCTTGAATTCGATGTGGGCGGGGCTCAAGCGCAGCGGCTTGTTGATGACCAGGTCGGCCACCACCGCGCCGATCCAGGAAATGGCGACCAGGCTGTAGAGCGCCAGCACATGTTCCAGCGCATTGAATACGCCCAGCTCCATCAGCAGCACCGCGATCAATACATTGAAGACCAGCCACACCACCCGGCCCGGATGGCTGTGTGTGAGGCGCGCAAAGAAATTGGACCAGGCCAGCGAGCCGGCATAGGCGTTGGTCACATTGATCTTGATCTGCGACACCACCACGAAGAGCACCACCGCCCCCAGCGCCAGGGCGGGGTTGCCGAACACATACTGGTAGCCCACCAGGTACATCTGGGTCGGCTCTACCGCGCGCGCCATCGGCACTTCATGCTGGATGGCCAGGAAGGCCAGCAGCGCACCGCCCAGCATCTTGGCTCCGCCCAGCAATATCCAGCCGGGGCCGGCCAGCAGCAGGGCGCTCCACCAGCGGCCCCGGTTGGCGGGCGTCTTCTGCGGCAGGAAGCGCAGGAAGTCGACCTGCTCGCCCACCTGGGCAATGAGCGAGAAGGCCACCGTGGCCGCTGCGCCGAAGAGCGTCAGGTTGAAGGAACTGCCTTCCTCGGCGCGACCGGCAAAGCTCATCAGGTTGGACAGTGCATCCGGTTCCTTGCCTTGTAGAGCACGCAGACATAGGGCAGCACCAGCAGCACCAGCCACAGCGGCTGGGTCCACATCTGCAGGCGGTTGATGAGGGTGATGCCGTAGGCCACCATGGGAATGATGATGATGGAGCACAGCACATAGCCATAGACCAGCGGCAGGCCGAAGTAGATCTCGATGGCCTGGGCCATGATGGCCGCCTCCAGCGCAAAGAAGATGAAGGTGAAGCTGGCGTAGATCAGCGAGGTGATGGTCGAGCCGATGTAGCCAAAGCCGGCGCCGCGCGTGAGCAGGTCCATGTCCACCCCGTAGCGGGCGGCGTAGTAGCAGATCGGCAGGCCCGTGAGGAAGAACAGCAGCACCACGCAGGCGATGGCCCAGAAGGCGTTGGTGAAGCCATAGCTCAGGGTGATGGCGCCGCTGATGGCTTCCAGCGCCAGGAAGGAAGTCGCCCCCAGGGCCGTATTGGCCAGGCGGAACTCCGACCAGCGGCGGAAGGACAGGGGTGTGTAGCGCAGCGCATAGTCTTCCAGGGTTTCGTTGGCGACCCAGGTGTTGTAGTCGCGCCGGACCTTGACGATGCGTTGTGTGGCGGGATGGGTCACGTTGGCTTGGGCGGATGGAGTGGCTGGGGGCAATGACTGCCCATAGGGCCAAGCAATTTTCAAACCATTGCGGCGGCAAGGGCATACGTCAAATGACGTATGCCCTTGGCCCTGCGCCGCAGGCTTTCACCACAATGCAGCACGCCGGCGCGGGCCTGTTGCGCGCAGGCCGGGGAGGTCTGCACCAAGAGCAGGCGCGCCACGTTCAAAAGCTGTGCAGTGCGCCTTCGTCCTGCGCACCGTGGCTTACGTCAATCAACGTATTGTTGCGCCGCACCGCGACTCCTATTCTGCGTCCCAGAACGACAGGCCACCGCATCCATCCAGCGGTCCCGCCGCGCCGTTCCCTGCTTTTGTTGCCGCCACGCAGCTGTCACCACGAGTCCAACAACAACGCCCGAAAGGAGTACCGCATGTCGCATTCCTCGTCTTCCCATCCGCCCTCGTTCCCACGCCGCAAGATCCTCATGGGCCTGGCTGCCGGGGCGGCAGCAGCGGCCCTGCCGGGCATGGCCTCGGCGCAGCAGTATCCGACCGCCAAGGTCAACACCACCAAGCTGGCCATCACCGATACCGAAGTCACGGTCGGCCAGCTGCACTCGGCCACCGGCACCATGGCCATCAGCGAGACCGGTTCGATCCAGGCCGAGCGCCTGGCCATCGACCAGATCAATGCCATGGGCGGCATCCTGGGGCGCAAGATCAAGATCATCCAGGAAGACGGCGCCAGCGACTGGCCGACCTTCGCCGAAAAGGCCAAGAAGTTGCTGGAAAACGACCGCGTGGCGGCCGTCTTCGGCTGCTGGACCTCGGCCTCGCGCAAGGCGGTGCTGCCGGTGTTCGAGAAGGACAACGGCCTCTTGTACTACCCGACCTTCTACGAAGGCCTGGAGCAATCCAAGAACGTGTTCTATACCGGGCAGGAGGCGACGCAACAGGTGCTGGCCGGCCTGAACTGGGTGGCCAAGGAAAAGAAGGCCAAGACCTTCTTCCTGGTCGGCTCCGACTACATCTGGCCGCGCACCTCCAACAAGATCGCCCGCAAGCACATCGAGAACGTGCTCAAGGGTTCGGTGGTGGGCGAGGAATACTACCCGCTGGGCAATACGCAATTCGGTTCGCTGATCAACAAGATCAAGCTGAAGAAGCCGGACGTGATCTTCGCCGATGTGGTCGGTGGCTCCAACGTCGCCTTCTACAAGCAGTTGAAGGCCGCCGGCGTGACCGCCAAGACCCAGAACCTGCTGACCATCTCGGTGACCGAGGATGAAATGCTGGGCATCGGTGGCGAGAACGTGGAAGGCTTCTTTGCCTCGATGAAGTATTTCCAGAGCCTGGACAACGCCAACAACAAGAAATTCGTCGCCGAGTTCAAGGCCAAGTTCGGCGCTAATTCCGTCATCGGTGACGTGACGCAAGCCGCCTATCTCGGTCCCTGGCTGTGGAAGGCCGCCGTGGAAAAGGCCGGCAGCTTCGACGTTGACAAGGTGGTGGCGGCGTCGCCCGGCATCGAACTCAAGACTGCGCCGGAAGGCTACGTCAAGGTCCACGAGAACCATCACCTGTGGAGCAAGACCCGCATCGGCGAGGCGCAGAAGGATGGCCAGTTCAAGGTGGTCTACGAGTCCGAGCTGATCGAGCCGAATCCCTTCCCCAAGGGCTACCAGTAAGGCGGTCCGGCCGGTGCCGCACCGGCCCTTCGTGCAGCAAAGCGGCGGCGCCTGTAGTGACATGCGGGCGCTGCCGCCCTTCCTCCAATCTGCAACTCTGCCCCGTCGGGAGTCAACATGGTTTCTCTATCCGAATTCGGCGCCATCTTCGCCATGCAGGGCTTCAATGGCCTCTCGGTCTTCTGCGTGCTGCTGCTCATGGCGCTGGGCCTGGCCATCATCTTCGGGCAGATGGGCGTGATCAACATGGCCCACGGTGAATTCCTCACCATCGGCGCCTACATCACCTACCTGCTGTCGCACCTGACCACCACCTATACGCCGGCCTTGCAGCCGTTCTATTTCTTCGTGGCCATCGTGCTGTCCTTCGCCGTGGCCTATGGCGTCGGTTATCTCACCGAACTGCTGCTCATCAGCCGCCTCTACAAGCGTCCGCTCGATACGCTCCTGGCGACCTGGGGCCTGTCGCTGGCGATGCAGCAGACCTTCCGTTCCATCTTCGGCGCCAAGGAGGTCAGCGCCACCTTGCCGGATTGGCTCATGGGTTCCTTCAAGCCGACCGACGACATCGACATCCCCTTGAATGGCCTCTTCATGATGGGACTGACGGTGCTGCTCACCGGGGCCATCTTCGTGCTGCTGTTCCGTTCGCGCTGGGGCCTGCAGGTGCGCGCCACCATGCAGAACCGGGTCATGAGCGGGGCGGTGGGCATCAACACCCGCAAGGTCGATCGCACCACCTTTGCACTGGGCTGCGGCGTGGCGGGAGTGGCTGGTGCCGCTTTCACCACCATCGGTTCCACCGGCCCCACCAGCGGTTCGCTCTACATCGTCGATACCTTCCTGGTGGTGGTCTTCGGCGGCGCGCAAAGCCTGATCGGCACCATCGCCTCGGCCTTCTCGATTGCCCAGACCCAGTCCACGGCGGAATTCTTCCTGACCGGTTCCATGGCCAAGGTGCTTACGCTCTCGGCGGTGATCCTGATCCTGATGCTGCGTCCGCAAGGGCTGTTCTCGGTGAAGGTGCGCAAGTGATCAGCGCTTCCTACAGATCAAACAATTCGTGCGAGGTCCGATGATGAATGCAGCCTATGAAAAACTGCTGGGCGGGCGCTCCGGTGCGCTTGGCCTCCTGGTGATGGCGGCGCTGCTGCTGGTGGTGTTCCCGCTGACGATGGACATGTTCCGTCTCAATCTGGTGGGCAAATACCTGTCCTACGCTTTCGTGGCTGTCGGCCTGGTGCTGTGCTGGGGCTATGGCGGCATCCTCAGCCTGGGGCAGGGCGTGTTCTTCGGTCTGGGCGGCTATTGCATGGCCATGTTCCTCAAGCTCGAAGCCTCCGACCCCATCAGCACCAAGATCCAGTCCACGCCGGGCATTCCCGACTTCATGGACTGGAACCAGATCACCGCCTTGCCGGCCATGTGGGAGCCGTTCCACAGCTTTGCCTTTACCGTCTTTGCGGTGCTGGCGGTGCCGACCGTGCTGGCCATGCTGATCGGCATGGCGATGTTCAAGCGCCGCGTGGGGGACGTGTATTTCTCCATCGTCACGCAGGCCATTGCGGCCATCCTGTCCATCCTCATCATCGGCCAGCAAGGCCTGACCGGGGGTGTGAACGGCATCACCGACCTGAAGACCCTGATGGGCTGGGATATCCGCACCGACCACGCCAAGCTGGTGCTGTATTTCGTCAATGCCGGATTGCTGTTTGGCTGCATCCTGTTCGGTCGCTACGTGCTGGGCTCCAAGCTGGGCCGCTTGCTGGTGGCCATGCGCGACAAGGAAGAGCGGGTGCGTTTCTCGGGCTATGACGTGGCCAGTTTCAAGGTCTTCGTGTTCTGCGCGGCGGCCATGTTCTCGGCCATCGGCGGGGCCATGTTCACGCTGCAGGTCGGCTTCATGTCGCCCTCCTTCGTGGGCATCGTGCCTTCCATCGAAATGGTGATCTTTGCGGCAGTGGGTGGGCGCATGTCGCTGCTGGGTGCGGTGTATGGAACGCTGCTGGTGAACTTCGGCAAGACCTATTTCTCCGAGACCTTCCCCGAACTGTGGCTGTTCCTGATGGGCGGACTCTTCATCGCGGTGGTGATGTATTTCCCCAATGGCCTGGCCGGACTCTGGCAGACCCAGGGCAAGCGCCTGATGGACAAGCTGCGCGGCGAACCCAAAAAAACGGCTCTGGCCGCCACCGAGCCAGTCAAGCCTGCATCCCGCCCGAGCATCCCTGAAACCAAGCGCGACGGCATCGAGCCCGGCGCCACCCTGGAGGCCAGCAAATGAGCGAGAACCCCATCGGTTTCGAATCGGACGCCCATCCGGTCCTGGCCATCGAAGACCTGACCGTGTCCTTCGACGGTTTCAAGGCCGTGGACAAGCTCAATCTCTACGTGCAGCGCAATGAGGTGCGCGTGGTGATCGGCCCCAACGGTGCGGGCAAGACCACGGTGCTGGATCTGATCTGCGGCAAGACCCGCGCTACCTCCGGCAGCATCAAGTTCAACAACCACGAACTGACCAAGATGAGCGAGCACGCCATCGTGCGGGTAGGCGTCGGACGCAAGTTCCAGACCCCTTCCATCTACGAGAACCTCTCCGTGTTCGAGAACCTGGAGATGTCCTTCCCGCGTGGCCGCAAGGTGTTCGGTGCGCTGACCTTCAAGCGCTCGCCGGATGTGGTGGCGCGGGTGGAGGCGGTGGCCGCCGAGATCTTCCTGCAAGAGCAACTGCACACCCAGGCCGACCTGCTCTCGCACGGCCAGAAGCAGTGGCTGGAGATCGGCATGCTGCTGATGCAGGAGCCGGAGCTCTTGATGCTGGATGAACCGGTGGCCGGCATGAGCGTGTCCGAACGCGAAAAGACCGCCGAGCTGCTGGGCCGTATCAGCCAGGGCCGCTCGGTGGTGGTGATCGAGCACGACATGGATTTCGTCAAGAGCATCGCCCACAAGGTCACCGTGCTGCACCAGGGCAAGATCCTGGCCGAAGGCAGCATGGAGAAGGTGCAGTCCGATCCCAAGGTGATCGATGTCTATCTCGGTCACTGAACGTTCATTGATCCCGTCCATCCCGGAGCCTGCCGTGTTCAAAGTCTCGCAACTCGCTTCCGGCTACGGCCAGAGCAAGGTCATCCACGACGTCGATCTGTCGGTGGCCAAGGAAGAAATCGTCGCCGTCATGGGCCGCAACGGCATGGGCAAGACCACGCTGTTCAAGACCCTGATGGGCATCCTGCCGCTGCGCGGCGGCAGCATCAGCATCGATGGCGTGGAACTCGGTGGCCTGGAAAGCCACCAGCGCGTCGAGCGCGGCGTGGCCTATGTGCCGCAGGGGCGCATGATCTTTTCGCACATGACGGTGCTGGAAAACATCCAGACCGGCTTGCCTGCGGCGGCCAAGGGCAAGGTGCCCGATGAACTGTATTCGCTGTTCCCGGTGCTCTATGACATGCGCACCCGCAAGGGCGGCAATCTCTCCGGTGGCCAGCAGCAACAACTGGCCATTGCGCGCGCGCTGGCGACCAATCCGCGCGTGCTGTTGCTGGATGAGCCGACCGAGGGCATCCAGCCTTCCATCATCAAGGACATCGCCCGGAGCCTCAAGGAAATCCGCAAGATCCGCGCGCTCACCATCGTGGTCTCGGAGCAGGTGCTGAGCTTCACGCTGGAGATTGCGGACCGCTTCCTGGTGATCGACAAGGGCCGCTTCGTCTACGAAGACACGCGCGAGAACGTCGATGCACCCACCATCAGCAAGTATCTGTCGGTCTGATCCGACCGTCTTTTCAGAGGAGCAAGCTCATGCGACATGGAGACATTTCAAGCAGTAAAGATGCCGTCGGTGTGGCCGTGGTGAACTACAAGATGCCACGCCTGCATACGCGCAGCGAGGTGCTGGAGAACGCGCAGAAGATCGCCGCCATGCTGGTCGGCATGAAGCAGGGACTGCCGGGGCTGGACCTGGTGGTGTTCCCCGAGTACTCGACCCACGGCATCATGTATGACCGTGAAGAGATGTTCGAGACCGCCGCCGCCATCCCCGGTGACGAGACCCGCATCTTTTCCGAGGCCTGCCGCATCGCCGGGGTGTGGGGCGTGTTTTCGCTGACCGGCGAGCGCCATGAAGAGCATCCGCGCAAGGTCCCTTACAACACCCTGATCCTCATCAACGACCAGGGCGAGATCGTGCAGAAGTATCGCAAGATCATGCCGTGGACGCCCATCGAGGGCTGGTATCCGGGCGACACCACCTATGTCTGTGATGGCCCCAAGGGCTTGAAGATCAGCCTCATCATCTGCGACGACGGCAACTACCCCGAGATCTGGCGCGACTGTGCCATGAAGGGCGCGGAACTGGTGGTGCGCTGCCAGGGCTACATGTATCCGGCCAAGGAACAGCAGATCATGGTCTCCAAGGCCATGGCCTGGATGAACAACCTCTATGTGGCCGTGGTCAATGCGGCCGGGTTCGATGGCGTCTATTCCTACTTCGGCCATTCGGCCATCGTCGGCTTCGATGGCCGCACACTGGGCGAGTGCGGTACCGAGGAAATGGGTATCCAGTATGCCGAGCTGTCGATCTCGGCCATCCGCGATGCGCGCCGCAACTGGCAGTCGCAGAACCATCTCTACAAGCTGCTGCATCGCGGCTACACCGGCAAGATCAATTCGGGCGAGTCGCCGGCCGGTGTGGCCGAGTGTCCCTTCGACTTCTATCGCACCTGGGTCAATGACCCGCAGGCTGCACGCGCCCAGGTCGAGGCATTGACGCGCAACAGTGCCGGCACGCCCGAATGCCCGATGCCGGGAATCCCCATCGAGCCGGCGGCCTGAGGCTCAGGCTCCCAAGGTCGTCATCACACACCCACCACCAAGGAGATCGCATGCAACACTTCAAGATCAAGCCCGGCGTCCCGCTGGCAGAGCAGGCCGAACTGGGGCACAACCGCTGGCACCCCGACCTGCCTTTCCTGGCCTCGGTCAAGCCGGGCGAATCCATCCTGATCGAGTCGCTGGACTTCCTCGATGCGCAGATCCAGGACACCGACGATGTCGCCGACGTCAAGAACGTCGATCTGACCCGCGCCCATCCGCTGACCGGTCCCTTCCACGTCGAAGGTGCAGAGCCGGGCGACCTGCTGGTGATCGACCTGCTGGACATCAAACCGGTCACGCCGGTCGGTTTCTCGGGCGTGTTCGCCAAGGAAAACGGCGGCGGCTTCCTGGCTGATTACTTCCCCGAAGCCGACAAGGCGATCTGGGACCTGAAGGGCTTGTATGCTACTTCGCGCCATATTCCGGGCGTGCGCATCGCTGGCCTGACCCACCCTGGCCTGATGGGTTGCCTGCCTTCGCATGACCTGCTGGCCGAATGGAACCGGCGCGAAGCCCCGCTGGCCGCCAAGGGCCTGGCGCAGCCGCCCAACCCCAGCACTGCCGTGCTGCGCGGCCTGACCGGGGCCAAGTTCGACGAGATGGCCAAGGTGGCCGCCCGCACCGTGCCGCCGCGCGAGCATGGGGGCAACACCGACATCAAGGACTTGTCGGCGGGCACCCGCATCTTCTTCCCGGTGTACGTGAAGGGCGCGGGCTTCTCGATGGGAGATTTGCACTTCTCGCAGGGCGACGGCGAGATCGGCTTCTGCGGCGCCATCGAGATGGATGGCGTGAGTCACGTCGGCTTCGACCTCATCAAGGGCGGCATGGCCAAGTACAACATCACCTCGCCCATCTTCATGCCCAGCATCGTCAAGCCACATTACGAGCAGTGGCTGACCTTCGAGGGCATCAGCGTGGAAAACGGCGTGAACTACTATCTCGACGCCACCGTGGCCTATCGCCAGGCCTGCCTGAAGGCCATCGACTACCTGACCCACTTCGGCTACACCGGCAGCCAGGCCTACATGCTGCTGACCGCCGCGCCGGTGGAAGGGCGCATCGGCGGCATCGTCGATATTCCCAACTGCGCCTGCACGGTGGCCTTGCCGACCTCGATCTTCGATCAGGACATCACGCCCAAGGGCATGCTGAACGACAAGTCGTATTGGGGACGCAAAGGCTAGTGCTTTTCGCTGTTCGCAGTGACGTGTGTGTTCCCGGCCGGGCGCAGGCCTGGCCGGTTTTTTTGATGTGATGCTGGATTGATGAAGGAGGCGCCATGCCCTTGTACGACATTCGTTGCAGCCATTGCGAAGGCATCTTCGAACGCCTGATCTCCTTGCAGGCACTGCATGGCGAGACAGTTTGCCCTTACTGCCAAGAGCGTACCGCCGCTTCGCCCATGTCCACGGGCGGCCACGTCGGTTTGCAGGTCAAGTATCGCTGGCAGCCGCGCAATGGCGCCGAGCAACTGGCCGGGCAGGGCGCGACCGGACCAGGGACGCACGCGGGCGCAGGGCGCAGCAGTGTGCTGCACAACTGCAAGGGGCACAGCTGCAGCATCTGCGCGACCTGAGCCTGCGCAGGCTCAGCCCAGCAGGCGCGCGCCCAGCACCAGCAGGGCCACGCTGGCGAGCAATCCGAACAGCGCCACCAGTTCGTAGTCCTGCGCCTGCTGGCGCCAGTGGCCGTTGCCCAGCGGCAGCCAGCGCGGATAACGGCCCAGCGTGATGAGCTTGAGCAGGCCGCAGCCGAGCAGGTAGAACAAGGTATTGAAGGCAAGATAGCGCAGCAGACCCAGCAGCAGGCTGATGATGGTTTCCATCCGCGTCCTCTTATTCGAGCATCGCATCCAGCCCTGCAGCGAGCTCGCCCAGGGAGGGCATGGCCCGTTCGGCCTTGTCGGGATCGTGCTTGACCAGCAGCGGCATCCACGCCGGGTCCACGCCCAGCTTCTTGCCGACCGCAGCCGGGTAAGTGGCCCGCGCGCTTTCATCATCCTGCGACAGGATCGCCACCCGCGCCGCCCAGCCGCCCAGGTGCACCCAGGCGGCGGCGCGATCGAACCGGCCTGCGCCCAGCGGATCGGGCACCGAACGCAGCGCTGTCACCAGCGCATCGGGGAAGTGCCAGATCGCGGCCAGCTCGGCCGAGACATCGGCGTAGTGGAAACCCCAGGCCTCTTTCTCCCGCTCGGCGCGGTCGCTGTCGAGCACATTGCTGTGCTGGTCCAGGGGCGCTACTGCATTGGCGGCCACGGCGTGCAATTGCAACTGGCCGATGCCATGCATCATCCCCACCGTGAAGACGGCGTCGCCATTGTCTTCACCTGCCATGCCGGCGTGCATGGCCAGCCAGCGCGCGGCCACGGCGGTGTAGAGGGTGTGCCGCCAGAACTGGTGCAGGTCCATGCCCCGGGTGTTCTTGAAGGCGGCCACCATGCCATTGCCCAGCACCAGGTTGCGCACCATGATGAAACCCAGGATGCGCAGCGCGTCATCGACCGTGCCAATGGTGCGCGAGGCATGGAAGAAGGCCGAGTTCGCCAGCCGCAGCACCTTGGCGCTCAGGGCAGGGTCGGTGGCGATCTGCTGGGCGATCTCGTGGGCAGAGATGTCCTCGGCGTTGAAACTGGCCATCAATTGCTGTACCACCTTGGGAACGGTCGGCAATTTGCCAGGCTGGTCCACCAGGCTCTTGAGCTCCATGAAAATTCCTCCGTGCAATGTTTGTGTCGCTTCTCAAAGGCAATACCGCGAATTGCGGCTCCATTGTGGCAGAGATCGGCCGATTTGCCCTGGCCTTTGTCCGTATCATGACGCTATCCAATGCTCCGGAGTGCAGTCATGATCAACCGCAAGAAACCGGTATCCACCCTGCCCAATGATGTGCATGGGCAGCCAGACGACAACCAGCCTGTGGCGGCCAGCGCCTCCTGGGGCGACGTGCCAGCCTATCTGCAGGACTGCCTGCAGCGCAGTTTCCTGTTCCTGGATACGCTGCTCGACCGTGGCAACGACTACCTGGAACACCTGGAACAGGGCACGCCGCCGCTGCTGAAGTTTGCCCATGAAGTGGTGCTGGACGGTCACGACCTGCCGCAACCCTGCAACTACGCCTTGCTGAGGCTGCAGCCGCCTGTCGGCCTGCCGGTCGATCCGCAGGCGCGGCCGGTGGTGGTGGTCGATCCGCGCGCCGGACATGGGCCGGGCATTGGCGGGTTCAAGTTCGATTCAGAAGTGGGCATGGCCATGAAGGCCGGCCATACGGTGTATTTCGTCACCTTCCGTCCCGAGCCCGAGGACGGACAGACGCTGGTGACGGTGATGGATGCCGAGGCGCGCTTCCTGGAAGAGGTGATCCGCCGCCATCCGCAATGTGCGGCCAAGCCGGTGGTGATCGGCAACTGCCAGGCCGGTTGGGCCATGATGACGCTGGACGCGGTGCGGCCGGAGCTGTTCGGGCCGCTGATGATGGTGGGCGCGCCGGCCTCCTACTGGGCCGGCAGCTCGACCTTGAACCCGATGCGCTACAGCGGCGCGAACCTGGGCGGCACCTGGCTGGCGTCGCTGGCCGCTGATCTGGGCGCGGACCGCTTCGATGGGGCCTATCTGGTGGAGAACTTCGAGAAGCTCAATCCGGCCAATACCTTCTGGAACAAGTACTACAACCTGTGGGCCGGCGTGGACCAGGAGGCGGCGCGCTTCCTGGAGTTCGAACGCTGGTGGGGCGGCTTCTTCCGCATGACCGGGGCCGAGATCGAGGCCATCACCGAAAACCTCTTCGTGGGCAACAAGCTGGCGCGGGGCGAACTGCAGGTGCGGGGCAAGCCGGTGAACCTGCGCGAGATCAGCGCGCCCATCGTGGTCTTTGCTTCCTGGGGCGACAACATCACCCCGCCGCCGCAGGCGCTGAACTGGATCATCGATACCTGGGGCGACGAGCGCGCCATCGCGGCGGCGGGCCGCACCATCATCTATGTGCTGCATGAGAGCGTGGGCCACCTGGGCATCTTCGTGGGCGGCTCGGTGGCGCTGAAGGAACATGACCAGCTGGTCAGTTCGCTGGACGTGATCGAAAGCCTGCCGCCTGGCCTCTACGAGATGAAGCTGGAACGCAAGGATGGCCGTCCCACCCAGCGCTGGGACGCCCTGGAACCGGGCGACTATACGGTGCACTACGAGCACCGCACCATGGAAGACCTGCGCAAGCTCAATCCGGAGGGACGCGAGGAAGAGGCGATCTTCTCGACCATCAGCCAGTGGTCGCAGATGAATGCACAGCTCTACAAGACCTGGGTGCGCCCCTGGGTGCGCATGACGGCCACCCGCGACAGCGCCAACGCCTTGATGCGCATGAATCCCTTGCGCATGCAGCGGCAACTGTTCTCGGACACCCATCCGGCAGCCGCCTTCATCCGCCAGCAGGCCGCCCAGGCGCGTGCGCAACGGGTGCAGCTGGACCCGCAGCATCCGCTGAAGCAGTACGAAGCCCGCATGGCGCAGAAGATCACCGATGAGCTCAACGCCTGGCGCGATGAGCGCGATGCCCGCACCGTGCGCATGACGCGCCAGATGTTCGGTCCGACCGGCCTGGGCGCCTGGCTGCCGCCGCGCGAGCCCGATGCCGAGCTGGCCCAGCGCTGGGCGCAGCAGGAGCTGGGCCGGTATCGCGAGACCGTGATCGGCCAGATCACCGAGGGCGGTTTTGCCGAGGCGGTCTGCCGCATCGTCATCGCCGGCATGATTTCGATTGGCGTGTTCGAACGGCGCAGCCTGCGCCTGGCGCGCCTGCTGGCGCAATTGCCGAACATGCATGCCAGTGTCTCGGCGCAGACCAACTGGGTGCAACTGCTCAAGGAACAGGCGCGCATCACCGCCGTGGCGCCCGTGGAGGCGCTCAATGCGCTGGGACAGATGCTGCCCGATGCGGCCAGCCGCGAGCGGGCGCTGGCCTTGTCGGCGGCGGTCATGATGATCGAGCCGACGCTGGCCAATCCGCGCTCGGAAATCATCGAGCTGCTCATCGGCACGCTCGATGTCAATCCCGACAAGGTGATTGCGCTGGCGCGCAAGCTGACCTCGGCCATCGGTGCGGGCAGCGATGAGGTCACGGTGCCGGCCGGCGAGCTGGAGACTGCGCCCGTCAAACGGCCACGCTCGCCTTCGCCTCGGCGCGCCGAGGCCAAGCCTGCGCCGACGCCGGCAAGGACGCAGCGCAAGACGGCGGCTCCCGCGCAACCGAGCAAGCCGGCCAAGGCAGCCACATCAGCCAAGCCGCTGAAGCCCGCCAAGTCCGCCAAGCCGTCCAGCGCTGCCACGACCAAGCGCAGCGCCCGCAGCCGAAGCAACTGAGTCGCGCCAGGGCGGGCAGGGCGGGCCGGGCTTCAGGGCCGCTCGCCGCGCGCCAGGCGCGCGCGGATATGCGCCACCACCTCGGGCAATGCGGCGACGGTGTCGATGACGTAATGGGCGCCGGCCTGGCGCAGACGGTCCTGCGCCTGCCGGTTCAGGGCGTTGGCCTCAGCCGTCGGCAGGCTGTCCAGTTCGCTGCGGGTGAGTCCGACTTCATTGCCGGACAGCGACACGCCCACGCTCCACATGCCTGCACGCAGGCCTTCCTCTATCCCCGGGACGGTATCGTCCACCTTGACGCAGGCCGCCACGTCGTCGATCCGCAGGGCCAGCACGTTGGCCAGCGCCATGTAGGGACCGGGCCGGCCGCCCGCGGCCAGTTCATCACCGGCCACTACGTGGTCGGGGCGGATGCCGGCGGCGGCCGCCAGCGGCAGCAGCACGTCCAGCACCTGGCGCGGATAGCCGGAGCAGGAACCGATCTTCAGGCCCTGGCCGCGCAGCCAGGCCAGCACCTGCGCGGCGCCGTCGATGGGCTGGGAGTACTGGCCGACCTTGGCGATCTGCATCGGCATGAAGCGCTCATAGAGGGCATCGACATCGCTGTCGGCGGGCGCCCTGCCGGTGCGCGCTTGCCATTGCGCGGCGATGGCGGGCTCATCCAGCAAGAGGCGGATGTGCTGCCACTTCGACAGCCCCATGGGGCCGCGCGCCTGGGCCAGGCTGATCTCGATATCGAAGCTCTTGAAGGCATCGACGAAGATCTGGGTCGGCGCCAGCGAGCCGAAATCGACCAGCGTACCGGCCCAATCGAAGATGACGGCTTGCAGGGTGGGACAGCCGCGGGAGGCGGGGACGGTGTTCACGGGATTCTCCTGGGGTAGGCGTGGCAGCGTCGTCATTGACGCTGCCATCGACAGTGAACAGCTTAAAGCGACATTGTGACGGGCCTGTTATCGATATAATCGCCAAAATCGGCAGAAGCTATTGACAGGATCTATAGATGACCCCCTCGCAACTGCGCGCTTTCCTGGCGGTAGCGCGCCATCGCGGCTTTTCGGCGGCAGCGCGCGCCCTGGGCGTGAGCCAGCCCACCCTGACCACCCAGGTGCAATCGCTGGAGCGCGAGCACAATGTCGAACTGTTCTTCCGCCGGGGCCGGCGGGTGGACTTGTCGGAGACTGCACAACGGCTCTTGCCGATCGCGCAGAACATCGCCGAACTGGAACTGGACGCCCTGAACCTGCTGGTCAATTCCGGGGCCTTGCATGTGGGGCATCTGCGCATCGGCGCGGTCGGCCCTTTCCACGTCATCGAGATGGTCGATGCCTATCGCGCCCGCTATCCCCGGGTGGAGCTGTCGATCCGCCTGGGCAATTCGGCGCAGACCCTGGCGGACCTGGAAAACTACGTGACCGACGTGGCCGTGCTGGCCAGCTTCACCGACGATGCGCGCTTTCACGCCGTGCCTTACGCCGACCATGCGGTGGTGCTGTTCGCCCACCGCAGCCATCCGTTCTACCAGCGCGAGTCGGTCACCTTGGCCGAGCTGGATCAGCAGCCCATGCTCATGCGCGAGCAGGGTTCCACCACCCGCTTAGCGCTGGAAAAGGCCCTGCAGCAGGCCGGCGTGAAAGTGCAGGTGGTCATGGAAATCGGCAGTCGCGAGGCGCTGCGCGAGGCAGTGGCGCGGGGGCTGGGCCTGGGTGCGGTGTCGGAGGCCGAATTCGTGCCCGATGAGCGTTTTCGCATGGTGCGCATCGAGGGCGATCCGGTCAGCACCCATACCTATGTCTATTGCCTGGCCGAGCGCCGTGAGGGGCGGCTGGTCGGTTCCTTCATGAAGATCGCTGCGCGCAGCTGAGCCAGGGCGCGGCCGAGGCCGGCGCTTTGGCTTATCATGTCGGTTTGCCCATTTTCCAGGAATCAGGGAGAACCAACGTGATCAAGCACATCGTGATGTGGAAGCTGAAGGACCATGCGGAAGGCGCCGACAAGGCCACCAACCTGCGCAAGATGAAGGCACTGCTGGACAGCTGTGCCAACGTGGTGCCGGGCATCCTGAAGTTCGAGGCCGTGGTGGCCCAGCCGGGTCTGGAAGCGACCTATGACGTGGTGCTCTATTCCGAGTTCGCCTCGCGCGCGGCGCTGGACGCCTACCAGGAACATCCCGACCACGTGGCCATCAAGCCTTTCATCGGCGCGGTGCGCGAAGCGCGCCAGTGCATGGACTACGAAGTCTGAGGACGGCACCATGAGTCTGGCGCTGACCGAGGTCTTCCCGCAGGGCAATCCCTATCTGCAAGCCCTGGGCGTGGAGGTGCTGGAATACGGCGACGACCGCGCAGTGATGTCGCTGCTGTTGAAGCCGGAGTTCATGAACAGCTGGCAGGTGGCCCAGGGCGGCATCTCGATGACGCTGATGGACGTGGCCATGGGCCTGTCGGCGCGCGCGGGCGTGCCGGACGCCAAGTCCGCGGCCACGGTGGAGATGAGCTCGAGCTTCCTGCAACCCGCGGGCCGCGCTGGCGACACCATCGTGGCGCGCGGCCATACCTATCACCGTTCCACCACCATGTGCTTCTGCCAGGCCGAACTGTGGCAGGGCGAGCGGCTAGTGGCCAAGGCCATGGGCAGCTTCAAGCTGATTCGCCGCCTCGATATCTCGCGCAAGCTGGAGCATGACTGAATCCATGGCCGGCTTGCCAGACCTCGTGATTCCTGATTTCCAGTTCTTTCCGTTCTTATTTCAATGCAGGGTACCCGCATGAACATCATCACCGGCAGCTGGGACGCCATGCGCGCCCACGCCCAGCCTATCCGTTTCGAAGTCTTCGTGGACGAGCAGCAGGTTCCGGCCGAGATCGAGCTCGACGAGATGGATGCCCATTGCATCCACGCCGTGGCCTATGACGAAGCAGGCCAGCCGCTGGCCACCGGCCGTCTGCTGCCTGACGGCCACATCGGCCGCATGGCCGTGCGCAAGGCCGGACGCGGCAAGGGCGTGGGCGGGGCGGTGCTGCAGGCGCTGATGCAGGCGGCCCGCGCGCGCGGTGACCGCGAAGTGGTGCTCAATGCGCAGACGCATGCAGCGCCTTTCTATGCCGCCCACGGTTTCGTGCAGGAAGGCGAGATCTTCCTTGAGGCCGGCATCGAACACATCACCATGCGCGCTTCGCTGGCGCCGCGTTAAGCGGCTGCAGGACGCTGGCCGGGCTGGCCTTGCTGGCTCTGCTCGAGACGGAAGTAGGCCAGTTGGGCGTTGAGCTCGCGCGCCCGTTCCGTCATCGCCTCGGCCGTGATGGCCAGTTCCTCGGAGACGGCTGCATTGCGCTGGGTGGTGTCGTTCAACTGCGTGACGGCCACGCCGATTTCGGCCACGCCTTCTTCCTGCATGCGCGAGGACAGCGTGATCTGGTTGATCTGCTGGGAGGCCTGGCGTATCCCCTGCAGGGTGCCTTCCACCAGCCGCTGGCTGGTCTGCTCGGCCAGCTCCACGCTTTGCTGGGCGATCACGCTGATCTCGTGGGCGCTGCTCTGGCTGCGCTCGGCCAGCTTGCGCACCTCCGCCGCCACCACCGAAAAGCCGCGTCCATGCTCGCCGGCGCGAGCCGCTTCGATGGCCGCATTGAGCGCCAGCAAATTGGTCTGGTAGGCAATGTCGTCGATCACGCCGACCTGGCGCGCAATGCCGCGCATGGCGTCGACCGTGGTCTGCACGGCCGCGCCGCTCTTGTCGGCGTCGCTGGCGGCGGCGACCGCGATCTGGTTGGTGCGGCGGGCATGTTCTCCGGTCTGCTGGATGGCCTCATTCATGCTGGCGATGGCCCCATGGACTTCTTCCACCGCCGCAGCCTGCTCGCTGGAGGCCTGCGCCAGTGCATGGGCGGTGGCGTTGAGCTGGCGTGAGGACACGCCCAGCGCTTGGGTCGAGAGGGTGACATTGCGCATGATCTCGGTCAGGCGTGCGCGCATGGTGTGCATGGCGTAGAGCAGGCTGCTGCGGTCGTTGCTGCGCAGATTGACTTCCACGCACAGGTTGCCATCGGCGATCTGGCGCACGATATGGGCGGCATAGGCCGGCTCGCCGCCCAGTTCGCGGCGCACGCCGGCGATGATCCAGAGCGCCAGCGCCAGGCCCAGCGCCAGCGTCAGCCCGGCGATCTCCAGGTTGTGGGTGCGCAGGCGCTGGTATTCGTTGCGGGCCTCTTCGTAGGCGCTGCCGGTGAGGCTTTCCTGCAGCCGGCCCAGGTTCGACAGCAGGGTGGCCAGATCGGCCAGTTGCGTGGTCAGCGCGGTCCAGCGGCGATTGGCTTGCAGCGGTTCGCCATTGGCGATGAGCGTGATGATCTGGTCACGTTCGCTCAGGTAGGTCTGCCAGCGCTCTTCGAAGCGCCCGGCCAGGGTGGTTTCTTCCGGAGTGAGGCGGGTGTCGCGGTAGGCCTTCCATCCTTCCCGGAAACTGGCGTCCAGCGCGGTCATACCCCCCAGGTTCTGCTTGATGCGCGCCGCCGAGACGCTGTCCTCGGCATTGGGGTCGGTGCGCAGGTTGGCC
Organism: Herbaspirillum camelliae; assembly: GCF_001929405.1. Taxonomy (NCBI): domain Bacteria; kingdom Pseudomonadati; phylum Pseudomonadota; class Betaproteobacteria; order Burkholderiales; family Oxalobacteraceae; genus Herbaspirillum; species Herbaspirillum camelliae. The sequence continues at coordinate 4,644,617 of NZ_KV880769.1, read as the reverse complement.
ATCATCAGGGCGCGCCCCATCAGGTCGCGGTTCTGGTAGAGCGCATCGCGCACCCGGGCGATGTGGATGAGCGCCATCGTGCGGTCTTCATAGACATATTTCAGCTTGTCATTGCTGGAGGCCATGCCCAGCATGTCGCGCCAGGCCAGCAGGATGACGCTGGCGCACAGCAGCGCCAGCAGCAGCCCCAGGCGGGCGGTGACCGACAGTTTTCCTTGCACGATGTTTTTCCTTGTTGTTGGCGGGAACTACCCCAGCATTCACTATAACGAACTTTGTTGCAGCGCAGAATGAAGAAAAGAGCCGCTTGCAGCCCTGTTTCCTGAGCTTATGTGGTTTCCCACAATACCGGCACGGGGATGACTGCGCGATACTTGCGCCCGAACCGGGGAGGGGGAGTTCTCCCGGACAAATAACAAGCCTGAACGGACGACGGATCCGAGAATGGCAGGAGGCAGGTCCAGGCGGGCCGGCTGATAATCGATGTTTAAGGAGAAAGACTATGACGGCGCAAAAACCGCCCCTCTACAAATCGCTGTATTTCCAGGTCCTGGTTGCCATCGTGATCGGCATCACACTGGGCCATTTCTACCCATCCACGGGTGAAGCCATGAAGCCGCTGGGCGATGGCTTCGTCAAGCTGATCAAGATGATCATCGCACCGGTCATCTTCTGTACCGTCGTCATCGGCATCGCCGGCATGGAAGACATGAAGAAGGTCGGCAAGACCGGCGGCCTGGCGCTGCTGTACTTCGAAGTCGTCAGCACCGTGGCGCTGATCATCGGCCTGTTGCTGGTGAACTTCCTGCAACCGGGTGTGGGCATGAACGTCGATCCGGCTTCGCTGGACACCAAGAGCATCGCCGCCTATACCGCTCCCGGCAAGATGGGTTCGGTGACCGATTTCGTGCTGGGTATCATCCCCACCAGCATGGTGGATGCGTTTGCCAAGGGTGACGTGCTGCAGGTGCTGCTGGTGGCGGTGCTGTTCGGCTTCGCCCTGCACAAGTTCGGTGGCCGTGGCACGCTGGTGTTCGACTTCATCGAGAAGATCTCGCACGTGCTGTTCTCGGTGGTGGGCGCGATCATGAAGGTGGCCCCGATCGGCGCCTTCGGTGCGATGTCCTTCACCATCGGCAAGTACGGCGTGGGTTCGCTGTTCTCGCTGGCCAAGTTGATGGGCACCTTCTACCTGACCTGCCTGCTGTTCATCTTCGTGGTGCTGGGCATCATCACTCGCCTGCACGGCTTCTCGATCTGGAAGTTCGTCAAGTACATCAAGGAAGAACTGCTGATCGTGCTGGGCACCTCGTCCTCGGAATCGGTGCTGCCGCGCATGCTGGCCAAGATGGAAAACGCTGGTGCCAAGAAGACCGTGGTCGGTCTGGTGATCCCCACGGGTTACTCCTTCAACCTGGACGGCACTGCGATCTACCTGACCATGGCCGCCGTGTTCATCGCCCAAGCCACCAATACGCCCATGACCTTCGTGCAGGAACTGACGCTCTTGGGCGTGCTGCTGCTGACTTCCAAGGGCGCAGCTGGCATCACCGGTTCGGGCTTCATCGTGCTGGCGGCTACGCTGTCGGCGGTGGGTCACGTGCCGGTGGCCGGCCTGGCGCTGATCCTGGGCATCGACCGTTTCATGTCCGAAGCCCGCGCGCTGACCAATACCATCGGCAACGGCGTGGCGACCCTGGTGGTGGCCAAGTGGAGCGGCGAGCTCGACAGCGAGCGCCTGACCAAGGTCTTGAACAACGAGACCGTGGAAGACGCGCAAGCGCCGGAATCCATCCTGGATCGTACTGACGCCAAGATGCATCACTAAGCAGATAAGCAGAGGCGGGAGCTGCTCCCGCCGCGCTTGCTTCATCGGCCCCATCCCTGCGCCAACTGGCGCGGTGATGGGGCCGATGTGTTTTGGGGAGGTGTTGCTAAGGGCTGGCCACGGCTTGTCGCAGGAATTCTACAAACGCCCGCACCCGCGCCGACAGATGCCGGTTGTGCGGATACAGGATGGAAAAGCGGCGGGTGCGATAGCCGGCCTGCTGCAGCACTTCGACCAGCTCTCCCCGACGCACGGCGGCCTCGGCGATGAAATGATAGATCTGGAACAGGCCACCGCCTGCGATGGCCCAGTTCACGCAGCCCAGCACGTCATCATGGATGCGCTGGCGGCTCTTGAAGTGGAAATCCATGTCGCGCCCCTGGGCGTCCTTGAAGATCCAGGGCATGGCGCGTCCGCTGCTGGGCAGGATGAACTGGATGCAATCATGCTGTTCCAGCTCGGCAATGCTGCGCGGCTGGCCGCGCCGGGCCAGGTAGGCGGGGGCGGCGAAGAGGCCCAGGGTGGCCTCTTCCAGCGTATGGGCGATCAGGCGGGAATCGGGCGGCACCCCCAGGCGGATGGCCAGGTCATAGCCTTCCTCGACGAAATCCACCACGCGGTTGGCAATGCTCAGTTCCACCTCGATCTGCGGATAGGCCTGCTGGAAGCGCGGCAGCAAGGGCAGCAAACGGTAATGGGCGTAGGGCGTTCCTACGCTGATGCGCAAGAGCCCGCTGGGGACCTTCTGCTGGCCGGTGAGGATGCGCTCGGCGTCGGCGATCTGTTCCAGCGCCTGCTGGCATTGGTCGCGGTACAGCTCGCCTTCGCGGGTGAGGCGGATCTGCCGCGTGGTGCGGGCAAACAGACGCACGCCCAGGCGGGATTCCAGGCGGCTGATGGAGCGGCTCACCGAGGCCGGGGTCAGGCCCAGCGCTTCGGCGGCGGCGGTGAAGCTGCCCAGTTCGGCGGCCTTGCAGAACAATTCGATACTGCCTAGCTGGACGGGGTCGAAACTGCGCATTTGTTCACTGATGTAATAAATGAATTGATGGGAAGGCAGTTTATCTGCTTGAGCGAAGTGAATAAAGTGTCACTCATGCTGCCGACGTCTTGCCAAGGCAAGTCTTTCGGCCTCCCGATCTCCCTTTCTGAAAGGAAACAACATGAGTCAAGCCAAGATCCTGATGATCGTCACCTCCAGCAGCCGCATGGGGGACACCGACAAGCCCACGGGCCTGTGGGCCGAGGAACTGGCCGCCCCCTATTACGCCCTGGTCGATGCCGGCGCCGAGGTGGTGGTGGCCTCTACCGCAGGCGGCCGGGCGCCGATCGATCCGGGCAGCGTCAAGCCGCGTGGCGAAAACGACGCCATCGTCGAACGCATGCTGGCCGATGCCCAACTGCAGGAAGTCATCGCCAACACCCGCCCGCTGGGCGAACTGACGGTGGAGGGCTTCGATGCGGTGTTCTTCCCCGGCGGCCACGGCACCATGTGGGATCTGCCGGGCGACGCCAATGTGAAGGCCATCGTCGAGGCAGCCTATGCCGGCGGCAAGTTCGTCGCTTCGGTCTGCCACGGAGCGGCTGGTCTGGTCTCGGCGGTGCGCGCCGATGGCAAGCCCATGGTGCAGGGGCTGCGGGTCAATTCCTTCACCGATGCCGAAGAGCGCGAAGTCGGCCTGGCCAGCGTGGTGCCGTTCCTGTTGGAGAGCCGCTTGCGTGAACTGGGTGGCGTGTTCGAAGGGACCGACAACTGGCAGGTCTTCGCCATTCGCGACGGCCAGTTGATCACCGGGCAGAATCCGCAGTCGTCCGAGCGCGTCGCCGAGATGCTGCTGGAAGCACTGGAACTGCGCGCCTGATCCCCGCTGGCGCTGACGTGAAGAAGGGCCCGTCCTTGCCGGACGGGCCTTTATCATTTTTCGGTGCCGACGATGCCCTTGACGAACCAGCGCTGCGCCGCCACCACGAACACGGCGGGAACGGCGATGGCGGCCAGGGCGGCGGCCATGAGCAGGTTCCATTGCGGCATCTGGCCGGATTCGACCGGCAGGAAGCTGGCCATGGCCAGGGTGATGGTGCGCATCTGCTCGTGGCTGGTGATGACCAGGGGCCACATATAGTCTTTCCAGGTGCTGATGAAGACGATGGCGCCCAGGGCCGCGAAATTGGTCTTCGACAGCGGCAGCAGGATGTCGACGTAGAAGCGCCAAGGACCGGCGCCGTCGATGCGCGCCGCTTCCACCAGTTCGGGCGGGATGGTGCGGTAGAACTGCAGGAACAGGAAGGTGCCGGTGGCCGAGGCCACCAGCGGCAGCGACAACCCTGCATAGGTGTTGACCAGGCTGATGGAGGGCACTGCCTGCTGGCCGGACAGGTCCAGCGCTCGCAGCAGGCTGCGCAGTGGTTCCAGCAGATCCGAGGCGGCGGCGTAGGTCGGCACGATGCGCACCTCCAGCGGCAGCAGCAGGGCGCTGAACAACAGGACCAGGATCAGTCCCCGGCAGCGTGGCCTGAAATACGATACTGCGAAGGCCGTCACGGAAGACAGCAGCAGCTTGCCGCTCACGACCAGGCTGGCCACCAGGAGGCTGTTGAAGAGATAGCGCCACAGGTCGATGCGCTGCGTCACCTCGCGCAGGTTCTCCAGCAGCGCGGTACCGGGCGTGAGCGGCATGCCCTGGCTGATCCACGCCTGGCTGGTGACGCTGGCCGAGCACAGGATCAGGTACATCGGCCCCAGGGCCAGCAGCAGACCCAGCCCCAGCACGCAGTAGGCCAGCGCGGTCATGCGCGGGTGACGTTCTACCATCGTCCTTCTCCCTGACGGAAAAAGCGCAGCTGCAACAGCGTCAGCGCAACGATGAACAGCATCAGCACGACCGACAACGCCGAGGAACCCGACAGGTCCAGCCCGATGAATCCATCCGAATAGATCTGATAGGCGAGGATGGCCGTGCTGCGGCCAGGGCCGCCCTGCGTGAGGGCATCGACCAGGCCAAAGCCGTGGGTAAATGCTTCGATCACGTTGATGACGCCGGCCAGCAGCAGGGCCGGTGCGATCATCGGCAACTGAATGTCGATAAAGCGTCGCCATGGACCGGCGCCGTCGATGGCGGCTGCGCCCATCAGATCGACCGGAATGCGCTGCAAGGCCGCCGAGAACAGGATGAAATTCAAGGGCACTTGCGTCCACGCAAAGGCGGCAATGAGCGCCAGCATAGCCTGCGTGCCGATCAGATGCGGCGCCCATACGCCCGGCCAGAGCTGGTTGAGGAAGGCCAAGAGGCCCGTGACCGGATTGATCAGCACCTTCAGCACGATCCCCACCACCACCCCGGCCACCGCATAGGGCCAGATGAAGATGCTGCGCAACAGGCGCTTGGCGCGCACGTCCAGTTCCAGGCAAGCGGCCAGCGCCAGGGCAATGGTCACGGCCAGCAAGGTGCTGCCGGCGGTGAAGACCAGGGTGGCGCGCAGGGAGGCATAGAAACTGTCATCGGTGAGGATGCGCAGGTAATTGTCCAGCCCGACGAAGCGCGACCCATTGCCGAACGGACGCACCAGATAGAAGGACCAGGCGATGGCCTTGACCGCTGGCCACAGGAAGAACAGGAACACGATCAGCATCTGCGGCGTGGCCAGCAGCAGCGGAAACCAGCGGGCAGGGAAGGCAGGGCGGGCGTCCATGTTCTCGGTTGTCAACGTGATGGAGCCGGGTCGGGCCCCGCATAGGTCAGGCGAAACCGCTGCAGCAATGCGTCGCCGCGCTGGCGCGCCCTGGACAGGGCCTGGGCCATGTCCTGCTGGCCGGACAGCGCCATCTGCACCTGCTCGGTCCAGGCCAGGCGCAGCTGCGGAAAGAAGCCCAGGCGCGGCCCGACGCCGGGCTGGCTGGCGGCGTCCAGGGAATGGATGCCGGCCACGACCGCGGCTGGATAGTGGTCAGGATCGTCCATGATCTGCGCCGCCACCTGGCGCGTGACGGGCAGGTAGCCGGTCTGCCGGGCCAGCAGGCGCTGGTTCTGCGGCTGCTGCAGATAGGCGATGAAGGCGGCCACGGCGGCATAGACCTGGCGGTCGAATCCCTTCATCACCCACAGCGAGGCGCCGCCCGGCACGCTGTTGTGGCGCTGGCCGTCGGCATGGATAGGCAGGGGCCGGACCGCCACGTGCGGCAAGCCGCTGCGGGCGATGGCGTGCCAGGCGCTGGTGGAATCGAACAGCATGGCGCATTCGCCAGTGGTGAAGGCCAGCGTATGGCGCCCGGTGCGCGTGGCGGCGGCTTCCACCAGCAGGTGCTGCTGGTGCCAGCGCTGGAGCTGCTGCATGAAGCGCAGGTGCAATCCCTGGTCGAACAGGTAGTGCGCGGCCAGACCCTGGTGGCCGTTGTCATGGTCGGCAAGGGGCGCGCCTTCGATGGTGCTGACCTGTTCCAGCAGGATCCAGGGATTGAAGTCGCTCACCAGCGGGCAGGTCTGGCCGGCGGCGCGCAGTTGCCGCGCGGTCTGCTCCAGCTCGCGCCAGGTGGCGGGCAGGGTGCGGATACCGGCCTGGCGCAGTTTGTCGGTATTGAGATAGAGCACGGCGGTGGACACATTGAAGGGCAGGGAATCGAACTGCCCCTGGGCATCGGTGTAATAGCCGCGGATGGCGGGCAGATAATCGTGCCAGTCCACGCGATAGCCGTGGTCGGCCATCAACTGGTGCACCGGCACGATGGCGCCGCTCAGCATCATGTCCAGCGTACCGACATCGTAGATCTCCACCAGCGCCGGCTGTTGCGCGGCGCGATAGGTGGCGATGGTCTTCTGCATGGTCTGCTCGTAGGTGCCGGGGACGACGCATCGCACCTGATGCTGCTGCTGGGCCGCATTGAAGCCCGCACATAATTGCCTGACGGCTTGCGCCATGGCGCCGGCGTGACTGCTCCAGAACTCGAAGCTGGCCGCCTGCGCGCGCGGGATGGCCAGCAGCAGGAGCAGCCCGAGTATCAGACTGATCAAGCCCGGTGGTGTGGAGCGGCTGCGCGGGCGGCCGTGGTGGCGATGATTCTTCACATGACCGGGCGCGTGCTGTCGCGGATCACCAGATGCGTGGAAAACATCTTCTGCACCAGCGCCGCCTGGGTGGAGGCCGGATCGGTGGGCTGGCTGCGCTGTTCCTGGCGCTGCTCGATGCGTTCGAGCAGCAGCTTCACGGCGAACTCGCACATCTCCAGCATGGGCGCATCCACGCTGGTGAGCGCGGGGATGCTGAAGTCGTCATAGCGCATGTTGTCGAACCCGACCACGCTGATCTCATGCGGCACCTTCACGCCCAGGTCGTAGAGCGCCTTGAGCGCGCCCAGGGCCATGCGGTCGTTGCCCAGGAAGATGGCGTCCGGGCGCTCGGCCTGATGGCACAGTTGGGCGGCGGCGCGGTAGCCGCTCTCCAGCGACCAGTCGCCGGTGACCACCCATTCGGGGCGTGGCGTCAGGCCGCATTTTTCCAGCCCATCCAGATAGCCGAAATAGCGCGCCTCGCTGGAGGTGGGGACGCCTTCCTCACGCGACTTGCCGGGCTGGTGATCCTTTTGCGGCCCGGTGACCAGGGCGATGCGGCGGCAGCCGCTGCGATAGAGATGTTCCACTACCGCCAGTCCAGCCTGGCGGTCCGACTGCACGACGTGATGGCAGGCCGGATCGGCCATGCCGTAGACCACGCAGGGATAGCCCAGCCGATGCAGTTCGCTCACCACCGGATTGCCGGCCCGGTTGACCATGGCGATCATGCCGTCGATGCGCCCGGCCAGGAACAGGTCGCGCACATAGACCAGCGAGGCCTCGTCTTCGCGCATCAGGTTGCGCTGCAAGAGCGTATAGCCGGCGCGGTCGGCGGCGCGGGTGAGGGTCTGCACGACGTTGTGATAGTGGGTGTCCTGGGTGCGTTCGGAGCGCTCGTCGTAGGAAGAGCCGTTGAACATCACGCAGGCCAGGGTGCGCGTGGAGATATTGCGCAGCGAACGGGCGGCGACATTGGGAATGAAGTTGAGCGCGTCAATGGCCGCTTGCACCAGCTCGCGGGTTCTGGGAGCGACTTTCTCGGGGTGGTTCAGCACCAGCGAGACCGTCTGGAAACTGACGCCGGCGGCCTTGGCGACGTCCTTGATGGTGAGGCGGCTCATGGCTGGAACAGACGAAGCGGTGAAGACGAGGTCAAGGGTGATCGGTGCAGGTGGGGCAGGGTCGGGGTCATGGCAGGTCGGCGTCGAAATGCCCCGGCCAAGAGAGCAGGCCGGGCTGCGCAATCATATATGAGGCCAGGCGCTACCGGACCGGATCGCGGCCAAATATGTTTTTTGCGACAGGGGGCTGGATGTAATCACGGGGTCATAAATCTTGGAGAAAATACGAGTCTATTAGAACGTTCCAATGTAAAGCAACGAAGGAAAAGTTGCATAAAAAGAATAATGGCAGAGACTTCTTGTAAAGACTGCCATTTTTTTCTTTCTGAAATTAGAACGTTCTATTCATGATAACCGGCGTCGCATCCGGTCGCCATAGCCGGTCCGGCTGCGCATGCCTTCTTGCCACGATTCGTTTTCAGGGGAAATACCATGTCTTACCGTAGTGGGAGTCAGCATTACCGACGTTTGTCATTGACATTGATGAGCCTGGCGATCCTGTCGGTGCTGCCGCTGCTGGCGCAGGCCGCCGATGAGACGCCGGCGGGGGAGGCCACCCCGGGCAGTGCGACGCAGGAGGGCAGCGTCAAGCGCCTCGACAGCGTGGTCGTCACGCGCAAGCGCAGCCAGACCAGTGCGGCGGTGGCGGGCAAGCAGGTGGAAGACCGCGTCATGGACAGCGTGACCCGGGAACAGGTGGAGCGCCTGCCCGATTCCACGGTGACCGATGTGGTTCGGCGCGTGGCTGGGGTATCGGTCACCTTCAATCCGGACAACGTGAACGGACGTGACAAGGCCCAGTTCATCGCCATCCGCGGCCTGGATGGCAGCTACAACAACGTCACCATCAACGGCGCGCCCATGGCGTCGGTCGACCAGACCACCCGCAGCGCCCGCACCAACATGCTGCCGGCGTCGATGGTCAAGGAAGTCCAGGTATTCAAGACCTGGACGCCCGACATGGACCCCAATGCCGTGGGCGGCTCGGTCAATATTGTCAGCCGTAGCGCCTTCGACAATGGCGGCAAGCCCACCTTCAGCGCCACCGGCGCAGTCGGTCATGCCGCCGGCACGGGCAAGGTGGCCTCGGGCGCGGAAGGGCTGGCCAAGAAATCGGATGTGACCTTCAGCAATACCTTTGGTCCGGACCAGCGCTTCGGCTATGTGATCTCGGCCAACTTCGAGAAGGAAAACACGGTCTCCATCGGTCACATGACCACCGACAACATCTTCTACAACTACTACAACGCCAACGGCAGCATCGCCAATCCGGCCTCCTCGGGCGGCCCCAATACCGGCAATGGTTTCCCGGTGCCGCAGCAGTTCAAGTACTGGCAACACCTGAAGAACAGCGAGACCAGTGGTTTCAATGCCAAGCTGGAAGGGCGCTTCACGCCGGATCTGAACGGCTTCGTGGGCTTTGGCTACAACAGCGACTCCACCCACATCCTGCGCAACGAGACCTTCATCGATGACAGCCGCAGCACTGGCAACAACCCGGTCCAGAACCAGACGCCCACCAGCGGACAGTTCGCGCTCGGCGAGGCCGAGGCCGGCTATGCCGCCTCGACCATCAAGCGCACCACCTCGGTGCTGCAGGGCGGACTGGACTGGAAGCTGGACGACAGTCAGGTGCTGTCGCTGCGCTCGTCCTTCTCGCAAGCCAAGCATCGCGAGCCGCGCGAACTGGCCAAGTACATCTTCGCCAACTTTGCCTATCCCGGCGCCGGTTCCGCGCCTGTACTCAGCGGCACCAATGCGTTGGGCATGAGCTACAACACCTCCGGTTTCGAGCCGTCGGTGGCGCTGAACAATCCTTCCAACTTCACCAACCTGAACAACTGGCAGGCCTATTACTGGCGCAAGGAAATGGTCAAGATCGATGACCAGGTCGGCGACGTGAAGCTGGATTACCGCTGGAACATGGACCAGGATGCACGCGGCCTGGGCGCCGGCGTGGGCGTGGATTACCGGCGTCTTGAGCATAGCTATGACTACGTCAACAACCAGTATTTCCCGACTTCCGGCGGCCTGACGCTGGCTGGCAACGGGTCGGTCTCCAGCACCATCATGCCCTACAGCGGCGGCTTGCCCTTCATCCTGGTCAACGGCGGCCAGGCCTGGCAGCAGTTCGCGGCCAACCAGGGCCAGATTGCGGCCAGCAGCGGCAACAGCGTCAACAGCCTGCAAAGCAATTATTCGCATAGCGAACAGACCGCCGCGCTCTATGCGATGGCGTCCTACCGCACGGATCAATGGAGCGGGCTGTTCGGTCTGCGCCAGGACAATACCAACCATTCCACCACTGGCAATGTGCGCAATGTCAGTAATGGCACCACCACCTGGGCGTCACAGACCAAGGACTCCAGCTACAAGTATCTGTTGCCGGCGGCCTCCCTGATCTTCAGTGCCACCGATGACGTCAAGCTCAAGCTGGCCGCCAGCAAGACCATTGGCCGTCCCAACTTCGACGCCTATGCGCCCAACACCACCATCAACCAGAACACCGATGGTTCGGTCACCGTGACCCAGGGCAATCCGGACATCAAGCCGCGTGAATCGACCAACCTCGATGCCTCTGCCGAGTGGTACCTGCCGCGTTCCAGCCTGCTGTCGGTCGCGCTGTTCAACAAGAAGATCAAGAACGAGATCTATACCCTGTCCAGCCAAGGCAGCCTGTTCTACAACGGCGCCACGCGTGCGGCCTCGATCAGCCAGCCGGTCAATGCCTCCAGCTCCCGCATCAACGGGGTGGAACTGAGCTACGTGCAGGGTTCGCTGGGCTGGATCAGTCCGGCCCTGCAAGGTCTGGGCTTCAGCGCCAACCTGAGCTTCTTCGATGGACGCTTGAATGCCGCTGCCAGTAACGGCGGCACCCGCACCATCCAGAACCTGGTCAACCAGCCGGACCAGATCCGCAACCTGACGGTCTTCTACAACTACCAGAAGCTGGATGTCTCGGCGGCCTACAACTGGACCGGCCGCAGCCTGCGCCTGGTCGATTCCAGCCTGGCCAGCCGCGACGTCTACTGGCAGGCGCGCAAGCAGATCGACCTGCAGGCGCGCTATGACCTGGGCCATGGATGGCGCGCCTTTGCCGAGGTGGCCAACCTGACCAATTCGCCCGTGACCAGCGTGACCGGTCCCAACAAGGACCTGCTCAAGGACACCTTCTCCATGGGCCGGATGATCTGGGTGGGGCTGAACTACAGCCCCAAGGACCTATGACCTGTGACGCGTTATGCGCCCCTGTTTTGTTTGACTCACCCTTCGTACCTCCCCCTGTAAGGAACTGCCATGTCCAATCTTGAACAACTCCTGGAACTGAGCCGCCAATCGATGGGCATCATTCCCGTCCTGGCCCTGCTATTGCTGGTGGTGCTGGCCGTCTCGGTCGAGCGCTTCATCTTCTTTGCCCGCTGCCTGCCGTCGGGCAAGCAGATCGACCAGGCGCTCATGCGCGCTGATCATCGCAACGATGCCGCCCTGCAGGACATCGCCCAGCGCTACCGCGCAACCGTGTTCGGGCCGACCCTGCATGCGGCGGTCGAGTCGCGTGCGCTGGCCACGGGCGAGGCCATGGACCGCTACATTGACGAAGCCATCGTGCGCACCATGCCGGAACTGGACCGGGCCTTGTGGCTGCTGGGCGCAGCCATCACGCTGGGGCCGCTGATTGGTCTCTTGGGCACCATCATCGGCATCACCGAATCCTTCAACGTCCTGGGCACCGCCGGCAGCAGCAGCGGGGCGGTCACCAACGGCATCGGCCATTCCCTGCTGGCGACGGGTTGCGGCTTGCTGGTGGCCATCGCCGGCGTGGCGGCCAACAGCTATTTCTCCAAGCGGGTGCGCCTGGCCCTGCTGGAGCTGGACCTGATCAAGCTGGTCTTCATCAAGCAGCACTGCCTGCTGGAAGAGGCCGTCGTGCTGCGCCACAACGCCGAGGCGCATCCTGCCGGGCAGGGCAAGCCCGCGCCCAAGCGTACCGCCGACGTGGCCTATGCGGGAGCCGCATCATGAGCCGCACCCGCTACCTGCAGTCCGATGAGCCGCATATCGAGATCATCCCGATGATCGACATCATGATGTTCCTGCTGATCTTCTTCATGGTGACGATGCTCAAGATGATCGATGTGAGCGGGCTCAAGATCAACGTGCCGCAAGCCGCCAGCGCCGCTACGCTGCCCAGCAAGTCGTTGACCATCGTGGTCGACAAGACCGGTGCGATGTTCTTCGAAGGCAAGCCGCTCGAGCATGATGCGCTGGTAGCCCAGTTGAAGGAACGCGCCCAGACCGCCAAGCTGGAAGTGCTGGTGGCCGGCGACAAGGACGTGTCGCTGGAAAACCTGCTGCACGTGATGGATGTGGCGCGCGCTGCCGGCGTCGAAGACATCGGCATCGCTGCCAAGCATTGAGGTCGATATGCGTCATTCCCTGACTCTGCCGCTGTCTGGCCCGTCGTCTTCTTCCTGGCAGGAGCCGCCGCCCGCCGTTCCTGCCGGCAGCGCGCTGCGCTGGCCGCTGGCCGTTGGCGTGGCGCTGGCGGTGGAGTGCGCCATCGTGCTGCTGGCCTGGCCGAAGGCGCAGCCGCCTGAGCCGGTGCCGGAACCGGTCAAGGTGATGAAGCTGGTGACCATCGCCGAGGCTCCGCCCTTGCCGGCGCCGCCAGCGCCCACGCCGCCGACACCCAAGCCGCCGCCGAAGCCCACGCCGCCCAAACCGTCGCCGACACCCAAGCCGACGCCGGTAACGGCGGCCCCGAACGTCCCTGCCCAGGATGCCCCTGCGCCGGTGGTGCCGAGCCCGCCGTCGCCGCCTGCTCCCGCCGCCAGCGCGCCGCCGGTGGCGGCCACGCCTGCTCCCAAGGCCCAACCCGGCGAGATCCGGCGCGGTCTGGTGCCGCTGCGGCGGGTCGAGCCGGAGTATCCGCCCAAGGCGCTGGCCAGCAATACCGAGGGCGTGGTGGTGGCGCACCTGACCATCGAGAAAGATGGATCGGTCAGCGCCGTACAGATCGTGCGCGCCCAGCCGGCCAAGCTGTTCGACCAGGCCGCGACCAAGGCGCTGATGCAATGGAAGTTCTCGCGCACCGATGAGCCGGTGCTGGGCGAGGTCGAACTGCGCTTCAGCCTGAACTGAGATTGAGACAACAAGGATTGCGAGATTCGCCCATGAAAAGAAAATCCCAGGACCGCCGTCATTTCCTTAAAAGCGCCGCCCGCACAGGTAGCGCGGCGCTGGCGCTGACGGCCTTGCCGGCCAGCATCCGCAAGGCGCTGGCGGTAGCACCCTCGTCGCCCACGGGCACGATCAAGGACGTGAAGCATGTGGTCATCCTGATGCAGGAAAACCGCTCCTTCGATCACTATTTCGGCTGCCTGAAGGGGGTGCGCGGCTTTGCCGATCCCATCCCGCGTCCCTTGCCCGACGGCAGCCCGGTGTTTCATCAGCGCGATGGGCAGGGGCGGCTGGTGCTCCCGTACCGCATGGAGATGGCCACCACCAGCGCCGGTCGCGCCGGCGGCAACCTGCCGCATGCCTGGAAGGACCAGCACGCCGCCTGGAACCGCGGCAACTACGACAAGTGGATCGAGGCCAAGAAGGATACGGTGACCATGGCCTACTTCACCCGCGAGGATTTGCCTTTCCATTACGCCCTGGCCGATGCCTTCACCATCTGCGACGCCTACCATTGCTCGGTGCTGGGGTCGACCAATCCGAACCGCTTCCACCTGATGAGCGGCGGCATCGACTTGCAGGGCAGGGCGGGCGGCCCGATGACCTTCCAGCCGCGCACCGGCAACTGGTCGGGCGTGCCGGGCGAACGCCGCAGTGGGGCCGATAGCTTCGGCTGGACCACCTATCCGGAACGGCTGGAGCAGCATGGCGTCTCGTGGAAGGTCTACCAGGGGACCGAGGAGCTGCACAAGGACCACGGCGACTACCCCAGCGACTTCAATGTGCTGCAGTATTTCTTTGCCCAGTATCAGAACGCCGCTCCCGATTCGCCGCTGTGGCAGAAGGCCTGCAGCAAGTTCACGCTGGCCGACCTGGCGCGCGACGTCAACAGTGGCAGCCTGCCGCAGGTGTCCTGGCTGATGCCGCCCAAGCTCAGTTGCGAGCATCCCGATCGCACGCCGGGCTATGGCGCGCATTACATCAGCCAGGTGCTCGACGTGCTCACCGCCAATCCCACGCTCTGGAGCAGCACGGTGCTGCTGGTGAACTACGACGAGAACGATGGTTTCTTCGACCACGTCGTGCCGCCCACGCCGCCGCTGCATGCCGGACAGGGCTTGTCGACCGTGGAGACGAGTGCTGAATTCCACCGCAAGGGCGACTACGTCAATCCGGCCGATGACCTGCCCGCGGGCCTGGGGGCGCGGGTGCCGATGATGGTGATCTCGCCTTGGTCCAAGGGCGGCTATGTTTGTTCGGAGGTGTTCGACCATACCTCGGTGATCCGTTTCCTGGAGCAGGTCTTCGACGTCCATGAACCCAACATCAGCCCTTGGCGGCGCGCGGTGTGCGGCGACCTCACCTCGGCCTTCGACTTCAGCCGCCGCGATGCAGCCAGCCCGGTGTTGCCGGATACCTCGGCCTACCGCGCCCTGTCGGATGCACAGGCACGCTTGCCGGCGCCGGTCGCCCCGTCCAGCCCGACGATGCCGCAGCAGGAGCGCGGCATGCGGCCGGCGCGGGCCTTGCCCTACGTGCTGGCGGTGGATGACCGGGCCGTGCCGGATCAGGAGGCGCTGCAACTCGATTTCCTCAATCCCGGCAAGGCTGGCGTGGTCTACCAGGTCTATGCGCGGCAGGAGAGCGAGCGTTACCAGACCTTCACGGTGCAACCCGGCAAGTCGCTCACGGCGCAATGGCGCGGCGTCGGGCCTGTGGGTGGCTATGACCTCAAGGTGTACGGCCCCAACGGCTTCCTGCGGGAGCTGCGCGGCAGCCTGGAGCGTGGGGGCGGGGTGGAGCCGGTGGTGCAGGCGCGCCATGACGGCGAACGCGGCGAACTGGTGCTGGCCTTGCTCAATCCGGGCCGGCAGGCGCTGCGCCTGGTGCTGCGCGATCAGGCGCACGGCCAGGCCACGCGCACCGTGACGCTCGCACCGGGGCAGTCGGCCACAGAACGCTGGCCGCTGGCCAGCAGCCACCACTGGTACGACCTGCTGGTCCAGGCCGAGGACCGGCCCGCTTTTGCGCGCCGCCTGGCGGGCCATGTGGAAACGGGTCGTCCATCCTTCTTTGCCAGCTAGACCTTGCTGCGCGGGCTGCGGGAGTGCAGCCCGTGTCTACCCTCCTTCATCTACCAGGAAGATCTCATGCCTTCTCTTGGACGCTTTTTCGCCATTTTCCCCATTGTCGCCACCTGCACCTTTTGCCTGCTCATGGACCCAGCCCACGCCGATTCCCTCACCTGGCGCCAATCGGCGCTGACCACGCCCACCGGCCCCGTGCTGGTGTCTTCGCACCGTAGCTGCTGGACCGAGACCTCGGAGAATTCGTTGGACGGCATCCGGCGCTGCATCGCCGAAGGTATCGACATCGGCGAGATCGACGTGCGCACCACCCGCGACGGTGCGCTGGTGCTGATGCATGACCGGACCGTGGACCGCACCACAAATGGACGCGGCGCGGTGGCCGAGCTCACGCTGGCGCAGATCCAGGACCTGCGGCTGTACACGCGCGGCGGCGGCCAGGGTGCGATGCTGACATCGCGCCGGGTGCCGACGCTGCAGCAAGCGCTGGCCGTGGCGCGCGGCCGCATCGTGCTCAATCTGGATGTGAAGCTTGCCGATATCGGCGCGATGGTCGCGGCCATCCTGGAGACCGATACTGCGCGCGACGTGCTGCTCAATATCAATGCCGGGGTTGACCCGCAACAGGTGGCCTGGGCGCGTTCCCTGGGCATTGCGGTGCAGACGCTGTATTTCGACGAAAAGACGGGGGCGTCGTCGCGTAGCACCCAGCTGCAGGCCATGGCGCAGCAGGAACCGACGGTTTTGCAGTTGATCTTCCGTGATCCGACCGTGGTCGGGACAGCTGGTCAGGCTGTGGAGGGCAGGCCGGTGCGGATGCTGGTCAATACCATGGCGCTGGATATCGACAGCGGCCGCCCCATGGACCTGGCGGGGCCGTACCTCGATACGGTGGCCGTGGATCATCCGGAACAGGTGTGGGGCCAGCTCATTGCGCAAGGTGTGAGCATCATCCAGACCGATGAGCCGCAGCGCTTGCTGGCGTGGTTGAGGCGCAGGAAGTTGCGTTGATAGCGCAGCGGGCAAGGGGCGAGGAGGGGCGCAGACCCCTCAGCCGGCTACGCATGGATAGGGACGAAAAAAAAGCCCACAACCTTGCGGTGTGGGCTTGAATCCAATTCTTTAGGAGGAAATTGGAGGAGACAGGTGCTACTTTACTGCTCCGCATCAAATCAGGCCAATTTATCTTCTAAATATCAGGTATACGGTTTGGTTATTTCACACTGGAAACAACTGAACCGCCCAGCTCAGGCGCGGCGGGGCTGTCAGCCCTCCTGCCCAGCCTCGGGTGAAGCTTCCTGCAGCCTGGGCTTGCAGGGTATCCGGCAGGCCTTGTCGGTGGCCGGCTCGGCAGAATATTGCATCGCCATAGGGTCAACCACGTGCTCGGTCAGCACCGGTTCGCCCACGATGGGCACCCGCACGACCGACGAGCAGCGGGTGCCATAGTCGGGCGAGCGGATGAAGATGGGAGAGAGCATCCTTTCCTTTTCCAGCCCGATGCCGGTGTCGGGCAGGCGGCAGTCGTTGGCGCGGGTGGCGTCGGTCAACATCTCGAAGAAGGTTTCTTCCGGCGCTCCCTGGCACAGCAGGCTGGCGAACTGGGCCTTGGCGCGGGTGAGCTTGGGCCAGGGCGTGTCCAGCAGGGCGTTGGAGACGCCATAGACGCCATAGTCCAGCGGCTGGCCATTGCGCGGATCCTGCTGGCCGCGGTTGGAATACCACAGCATGGTGTCGCGATTGCCCAGCAACAGGTTGAAGCCGTTGTACTGCTGCGCTTGCGCTTCGATCTGGCGCAGATAGGCCTGGGGATCGAGGTTGCCGGCCAGGTAGTCGGCCACCAGCTGGCCACGGGTGGGCGCGTCCGTTCGTCGTTCCGAGGGCGCGCGCACATTGGTCAGCGCCGCAAAGCGCCCGTCACGCGTTACCCCCAGCCAAGTGCCGCCTCCTTGCAGGTCGCGCCCGGCGTAGATGTGCGGATGGTCTTGCCACCAGCCGGCATCGACAGCCGGGCGGGCATAGAACTCGTCACGGTTGGCCGCCATGATCAGCGGCATGCCGGGGATGACTTTCCAGGCGAAGATGATCAGGCACATGGCGCTACATCCTCGAACTGTTCGACGTGGCGCTCGCCGCTGATGAGCTCGGTGGCGCCTGAGTCCTCCAGGGCCTGCGCCAGGGTTCGCTTGAACGCGTCGGCTTGCGCCGGCGGGATGTCCGGGTAGATTTCCATCCAGGTCTGCAGGCCGTCCTGTTCGCCGGGGCGACGCTTGAGCGCGCCGGCGATTCCCAGGCGCGCCTGCAGCATCGCCTGCACCCCCTTGATCTTGCCGAACAGGCTGCTCGCGTGCGTGGTCCCGACCCGGTAATAAATGTAGAAATCCATGGATGCGTCCCTATGGCTGCGGGTGGCTGCTAGGCTGCGCGCCGCTTATTGCGGATCGGCCAGCTCATAGGGCAGGGCATGGAAGTGCAGCGCAGGGCCATCGGCCGCGCCCAGGTGGACGGCGTCCTCGGCGGCTGCCAGCTTCATTTCCACCAGGGCCAGGGCGTGGCCGTCATCGAGCGGCTCGGCATTGACTACCATGCCGCAGGGCTGGCCGGGATCGGCGGCGGCGAAGACTTCCTGGCCGGCACGGGCGGCGGCGCTGGCGATGGTGGCCAGCATGGTGCGACGCTTGAGCTTGCCCAGATACTGGCTGCGCGCCACGATTTCCTGGCCGGGGTAGCAGCCCTTCTTGAAATTGACGCCGCCGATCAATTCGAAATTGATCATCTGCGGCACGAACTGCTCCTGGGTGGCCGCGACGATGCCCGGCACACCTGCGCGGATTTCCGACAGACGCCAGGCCAGGCTGGCCGTCGGGGTGAGATGCTGGGCCAGCCTGGGCCAGGCGGCGGTAAGGGTGTCGACGGTGGCGATCCACTGATAGCGCGGGCTGCCGGCGGCGTCGGCCAGGCGGATCAGGGTGCCGTGGCTGTTGTCGATCTTGTCATAGGGGGCTGCCGGCAATACCGGGAACCACTCGGCCAGTGCGTTGGCAGTGGCCGGGCCAGCCAGGCCCAGCAGGCCGCGCTCGGTGCTGGCGTCAGCCAGTTTGGCCTTGGCGCGCATGACGAACATCTGCAGACGCTTCTGGATCGCTGGCTGCAGGCTGCGCGGCAGCTGCAGCCAGATGGCCTGGTCGTCGCGCCACATCAGCAAGGTGGCCAGCAAGCGCCCCTTGGGCGAGCAATAACCGGCCAGGCGCGCCGCGCCGGTGTCCAGATGCTGCACATCATTGGTGAGCTGGCCGTGCAGGAAGCTGGCGGCGTCCTCGCCGGTGACGGCGATCAGTCCCAGCGAGGTCAGCGGGGCCATGAAGCTTTCCAGGCTTTGCGGCGCCACCGCCGTGGGGCCGAAGCCGATCACGTCGGCATGGTCGTCACTGTCGGCCGCGAACTGGGCGCCTTGTTGCGCCAGGAAGTCGCGCCAGGCGGAGGGCGATGAAGTCATTTCGGTCATAGGAAATCTTTTACGGATTACATCTTGCCAGGTCGGTCTGTCCGGCAAATTAGGCAACTGTCGTGCCAGCGATTATCATTGATGCCTCGATTATAGTGATCTCCGAAAAAACGCGTCGGAGCAACAAGGATTTCGCCTCTGGTATGAAGAAGTTATTTGTGACATTGCTGGTGCTGGCCGCCCTGGTGGCCGGGGCCGGCTTCTACTGGTCCAAGCAGCCCATCGTGGACCCCAGCGGGCAGGTCATCGCCTTTACCATCACGCCGGGCGCCGGTGTGAACGGCGCGGCCCAGCAGATTGCCGCGGCCGGCGTGCCGGTCAACCCCGACCTGTTTGCCCTGTATGCGCGCTTGTCGGGCGAAGGCGCCCGCATCAAGGCCGGCAGCTACGAGATCAAGCCCGGCTACACGCCGCAGCGCCTGCTGCAGCAACTGGTGCGCGGCGAGTTCGCCCAGGAAGCGCTGACCGTCATCGAGGGCTGGACCTTCAAGCAGATGCGTAAAGCCATCGCCGAGCAGCCCGCGCTCAAGCACGATACCGCCACCTGGACCGACCAGCAGATCCTGGCCAAGCTGACCAACGAATATACCTATCCGGAAGGCCTGTTCTTCCCGGATACCTATCTCTTCGCCAAGGGCGCCAGCGACATGCAGGTCTACAAGCAGGCCTTTGCGCTGATGAGCAAGAAGTTGAACGAAGCCTGGGCCCGGCGCGACCTGTCGCTGCCGTACCGCACGCCTTACGAGGCGCTGATCATGGCCTCCATCGTGGAGAAGGAAACCGGCCAGAAGTCCGAGCGCGGCATGGTGGCGGGCGTCTTCGTCAATCGCCTGCGCACCGGCATGCTGCTGCAGACCGATCCCACGGTGATCTATGGCATGGGCGAGCGTTATCAGGGCAAGATCCGCAAGGTCGATCTGCTCACCGACACGCCCTACAACACCTACACTCGCGCCGGCCTGCCGCCCACGCCCATCGCCTTGCCGGGGGCGGCCTCGCTGGCGGCGGCCTTGAACCCGGACAAGACGGAAGCCTTATACTTCGTGGCGCGTGGCGATGGCACCAGCCATTTCTCCAGCAACCTCAACGAGCACAACCAGGCCGTCAACCGCTATCAGCGCTGAGGCCTGTTCTTGTCCCTTTACCGTTTTCATTGAGTAGCGATTCCTTCATGGCATCAGGCAAATTCATCACCTTCGAAGGCATCGACGGCGCCGGCAAGTCGACCCATATTCCTTTCGTCACGCAGTTGTTGCGCGAGCGCGGCCTGACTGTGGTCGCCACCCGCGAACCCGGCGGCACCGAGCTGGGCGAACGCCTGCGCGAGCTGGTCCTGCATCACAAGATGCACCTGGAAACCGAGGCCCTGCTGATGTTCGCCTCGCGCCGCGAACACCTGGCGCAAGTGATCGAGCCGGCGCTGGCGCGCGGCGACTGGGTCATCTCGGACCGTTTCACCGACGCCACCTTCGCCTACCAGGGCGGTGGCCGCAAGCTGGCGCTGGACAAGCTGGATCGCCTGGAGCAATGGGTCCATCCGCATCTGCAGCCGGACCTGACGCTGCTCTTCGATGTGCCGCTGGAAGTGGCGCGCGCGCGCCTGGATGCCGAGCGCACGCTGGACAAGTTCGAGCAGGAGAAAGCCGATTTCTTCGCCAACACCCGCGCCGAATACTTGCGCCGCGCTGCGCAGTTCCCGCAACGTTTCCGCCTGATCGATTCCACGCGTCCCATCGCCGTGATCCAGGAAGACCTGCGCGCCATCGTGGCCGCGCTGTAAGGGAGATCGCATGTCCTTGACTTCTTCCGACGTGTTGCTGCCCTGGCAGGGCGAGAGCTGGCGCCAGCTGCAACAATTGCGCGAACGGCTGCCGCATGCGCTGCTGTTCTATGGCGCCGCCGGCACCGGCAAGACGCAGTTCGTCGAAGCCTTCGCCAAGTCGCTGCTGTGTGAATCGCCCACGTCCGAGGCCCATGCCTGCGGGGTGTGCGCCTCCTGCAACTGGTTCTCGCAATCCAATCATCCGGACTACCGGCGCGTGCGTCCGGAAGTGCTGGACGACGAAACGGCCGATGACGAGGCTGGCGAAGAAAAGAAAACCGCCAAGGCCAGCAAGGCGCCTTCCAAGGACATCAAGATCGACCAGATCCGTGCGCTGGCCGATTTCATGAACGTGTCCACCCACCGTTCGGGCTTGCGGGTGGTGATGCTCTATCCGGCCGAGGCGCTCAATACCGCCGCCGCCAATGCCTTGCTCAAGACACTGGAAGAGCCGCCGCCGGGGACCATGTTCCTGCTGCTGTCCAATCGCCTGGATCGCTTGCTGCCGACCATTCTCTCCCGCTGCCGCAAGTTCGCCCTGACCGCGCCCGGCCATGACGAGGCGCTGGGCTGGCTCAAGCAGCAGGGCGTCAAGGACGCCGACGCCTGGCTGGCCGAGCAGGGCGGCGCTCCACTGGCCGCGCTGGAAGCGGCCCAGGGCGAAGGTCGTGAGGCGCTGGATGAATTGCTGCGCCATTTGGCGCAGCCTGGGGTGGACGGCGCCTTGCGCGCTGCCGACAAATTGCAGAAGACGCCCGCCGCCGATCTGGTCGGCTGGGTGCAGCGCTGGCTGTATGACCTGCTGTCGCTGAAGTCGGCCGGCGTGGTGCGTTATTACCCGCGCTATGGCAAGGAGCTGGGCCGGCTGGCCGAGCGGGTCGATGCGCTGGCCCTGTCCAAGGCTTTGCGCGGCATGGGCGATCGTCGCGCCATTGCCGACCATCCCTTGTCGGCCAAGCTCTTCATCGAGGAAATGCTGATCGATTACGCAGGCCTGTTCGACTGAAACCTTTCGCCCGCAGCACGCAAGATCGCCCGGTCCCCATGTCATGGGGCCGGGCGATTTGTCTTGAGCGCCGTGCTTAGAAGGCCACCGAGACCGAGGTGCTGAACGTACGCGGATTGCCCGCCACCAGATAGCCCGAGTTGGAGGCGCCGCCGGCAGACTGCCAGTAGTTGCGGTTGGCCACGTTGTCGATGGACGCGCGCAAGGTCACGGCGTGACCACCGATGTCGGTCAGGTAGCGTGCGCCCAGGTCATAGCGCACCCAGGACGGCACTTCCAGCTGGTTGGCTGCATCGACGTACTGGGTCGAGGTGTAGGTGGCACGGCCATTGAGGGTCAGGCCGCGCACGCCCGGCACATCGACTTCCAGGCCGGCATTGGCCTGCACGCGAGGCACGCCGATGGC
Source organism: Herbaspirillum camelliae (assembly GCF_001929405.1). NCBI lineage: Bacteria > Pseudomonadati > Pseudomonadota > Betaproteobacteria > Burkholderiales > Oxalobacteraceae > Herbaspirillum > Herbaspirillum camelliae. The sequence continues at coordinate 4,622,616 of NZ_KV880769.1, read as the reverse complement.
GTACTTGCCGTTGTTGGCGCTGCCGTTGGTCTGCACCTGCTTGGCATCCAGGAAGGTCAGGCCCGACAGCAGGCGCACGCCCTTGGTCACTTCGCCATAGGCGGTCAGTTCCACGCCGCGGTTGCGCTGCTTGCCATTGGTGGATTCGATGTTGGTGAGCGCATCCTTATAGGACAGCGGCCGGTCGGTGGTGAAGAAGGCCGCGCCCAGGCCCAGGCCACCCAGTTCATACTTGACGCCGACCTCCTTCTGCTTGGATTTGTACGGGGCCAGCACCTGGCCATAGTTGGCTGCGGTGGTGTCGGTGATCTGCTTGCCTTGCTGCAGGCCTTCGATGTAGTTGCCGTACACGGACAGCGTCTTGCTCAGCTTGAAGACCACGCCTGCCATGGGCGAGGTGGCGCTCTGGTCGTAGTGGGCCGTGTTGGCCTGGGTGTTGTAGGCGTAGGTGTCCGACTTGAGCTGCTGCTGACGCACCCCTAACGTGACCAACAGACGGTCATCGTAGAAGCCCAGAGTGTCGGAGACCACGGCGCTGAGCAGATTGGTCTTGATGGTGGTCTGCGGATCAGCCAGGCTGTTGCCCAGCGAGGTCAGCGCAGGCTGGGCATAGTTGATCGGGTTGTACAGATTGGTGGCCAACGCGTAGGACGGCGAGAACCCATAGGCATTGCGCGAGTTGAGTGAATAGGCCGAGGCGGCGGCGACCAGCTTGTGCGAGACCGCGCCGGTCTGGAGGTGGGTGCGTACGCCCACTTCGCCGGTGGCCACGTCATCCTGGCGGGCATTGTCGAAACGGTAGGTGGCGGCGGCGCCGGTGCTGGCGTTGGTCACCCGCACGCCCGACAGCGAATTGTTTTCCGTTCCCTGGCGCGCGCCAAAGGCTGCCCAGGCGGTCGTGCTGGACGAGAGATCCCATTCGCCGCGTACGGTGCCGAAGAGGTCGCGCGCATTGGAATAAGACCAGGGCTGGCCGTAATTGGCGGAGCCGCTGGGCGCTGCGGGCAGGCTGGTCAGGCCGGCGCCGAGGGTGATGCTGGGGCGCACGTTGGACAGGTTGTTTTCCTGCAGCCCCAGGTCGGCCGAGAGGCGGAAATCATTGCCCCGGTAATCCACGCCCAGCGAGAACAGGTTGGTCTCGCGCTGTTCATTGGCCACACCCGTGCCGCCGGCATGGCGCGCGGCGTTGATGCGCACGCCCAGCCGGTCTTGCGGGCCGAAGCGGCGCGACACATCCAGGGCCGCGTATTTGCCGTTGCCTGATTCATAGCCCAGGGTGAGGTCGGTCAAGGGTTCATTGGCCGCCCGCTTGGGGACGATGTTGATGGTCCCGCCCAGGCCGGCGTCACCCGGTGTAGCACCGTTGAGGAAGGCGCTGGCGCCATAGAGCACCTCGACCCGTTCCATCATCTCGGAGGCCACATACTGGCGCGGCAGGATGCCGAACAGGCCGTTGTACATCAGGTCGTCCGAATTGGCGATGAAGCCGCGGATCATGTACGACTCCTGGAAGTTGCCGAAGCCCCGCGTGGTGCGCACCACCGGATCGTTCTTGAGCACGTCGCCCACGCCATGGGCCTGCTGGTCGGCGATCAGTTGCTGGGTGTAGGCGACCGAGCGCACCGGGCTGTCCAGGTTGTCGACGTTGCCCAGCACGCCCAGACGGCTGCCGCGTGCGACCTGGCCGCCGGCGAATTCGGCGGGCAGGCCATCGGCGGAGGCGTCGGCCGAGGCATTGACGGTGACGGTGGGCAAGGCTTGCTGGTCCTGGGTGGTGGCCTGGGCCAGGACTGGCAGCGGGGCGAGGAAGATCAGCGCCACAGCGGCGGCCAAGGGATGAAGCGTGAGCGGGGTAGAGGAAGTCATGGAAGGGTAAGGAAATCTCAACAACTGAAGGGGAACGTAAAAAATAGTAAATGCTAATGATTATCATTGGCATTAATTTGGCAATTTTACGTTACTTTTGAGAATCTGGCGCTTACCCGAAGAGATAGTTGCCTCACTGCGTGGGCCGTATAATCCCCGCATGTTTTCTTCTACCCGCCCGCGTTCGCCTGCCTCGCCGCTCCCGACCCAGCATGTGCTGCTGTCGCGCCTGTTCTGGCTGCGCTGGGCGATGGTGGCCGGGGAGTTGCTGGTGCTGGCGGGGGCGCATGGCTGGCTGCACATCGCGTTGCCGGTGCCGGAACTGCTGGCGTTGATCGGCCTGCAGACCCTGATAAACGGGGCAACCTGGTTGCGGCTGCGCTGGACACGGCCGGCTGAAGAGAGCGAGTTGTTCCTGCAATTGCTGCTGGATCTGGCGGTGCTGACCGCCCTGCTGTATTTTTCGGGCGGATCGACCAATCCCTTCGTCTCGTTCTACCTGCCCGCGCTGGCGGCCGGGGCGGCCAGCCTGGCCTGGCCGTATGCGCTGCTGCTGGCGCTGTGCGCGCTGGGAGCGTATTCCGGGCTGGTCTATGTCTATGAGCCCTTGCACATCCACGACCAGGGGCAGGCCATGGCTTATCACCTGGCCGGGATGTGGATCAATTTCTCGATTTCGGCACTGCTCATCACCTGGTTCGTCAGTCGTATCGCTGCCGCGGTACGTTCACGCGATACCGAGCTGGCGCGCGCCCGCGAGCGGCAATTGCAGAGTCAGCGCATCCTGGCGCTGGGGACCCAGGCGGCCGGCGCGGCGCATGCGCTCAATACGCCCTTGTCCACGGTCGCGGTGATCGCCGGGGAACTGCGCCGCGACATGGCCACCCAGCCGGCGCTGGCCGCCTATGACGAAGAGCTGCGCGTGGTCGAGGAGCAGATCGCCGTCTGCAAGGCGGCGCTGGAAAGCATGCGCCAGGACGCCGACGCCCAGACCCGCAATGAGGACAGCGCGCCCATCACGCCGTGGCTGACCACCTTGCTGGAGGGATGGCGATTGCGCCATCCCGCCGTCCTGCTCAGCGCCGAGGTGCATCAGCCCGGTTGGGTAGCGGCGCGCCTGGAAGACCTGTCGCAGATATTGCTGACTTTGCTGGACAATGCCGCGCATGCGGTGCGCGAGCGCGGGTCTGAGGGCCGGGTCAGCATCCGCATGCGCGCCGCCGATGAGCCCGCGGGCAGTCCGGCGCAAAAGGCGGCTATCATTGAGATCGCCGACAACGGCAGCGGGATCGCCCCCGAGCTGTTGCAGCGCCTGGGCCGCGCCCCGGTGGCCAGCAGTTCGGGCGGCGCGGGGATCGGCCTGATGCTGGCCTTTGCCAGCGCCGCGCATCTGGGTGGCAAGCTGCGCCTGCATTCCACGCCGGGGCAGGGTACTTGCGCGGAGTTGCGCCTGCCTCTGAGCGCCATGCCGAGTCCGGGTCCGGCTGATTGAGTTTTATATTTTTTATATCATTTGCAGATTTTTCGATGAGTGCAGCTTTCCTGATCCTCGACGACAACGACGTCTTTGCCGGCACCCTGGCCCGTTCGCTAGCGCGGCGCGGTTTTCGCGCAACCGTGGCGCACAGCGGCGAAGCGGCGCTGGAAGCGGCTCGCCGCGAACGTTTCGATTACGCCACCATCGACCTGCAACTGGAAAAGGATTCCGGCCTGCAATGGGTCTCGCCGCTGCGCCAGGCCCTGCCTCATGCGCGCCTGCTGGTGCTGACCGGTTACGCCAGCATTGCCACCACGGTGCAGGCGATCAAGTCCGGGGCCGACAACTACCTTGCCAAGCCGGCCAATGTGGATTCCATCCTCTCGGCGCTCAGCCACAGCGGTGACGGCGAGCAGGCTGCCGAGACGCCGCTGCCGGTGGAAGAGGCCTCGCCGCTGTCGCTGGAGCGGCTGGAGTGGGAGCACATCCAGCGGGTGCTGGCCGAGCACGAGGGCAATATCTCTTCCACGGCGCGGGCGCTGAACATGCACCGGCGCACCTTGCAACGCAAGCTCGCCAAGCGTCCCGTGGCGCGCTGAGGCAGGACAGCCGGGCGGCATGGCTTTACAATAGCGGCCATGTATATCGATTCCCATTGCCACATCAATTTCCCTGACCTGGCGGCGCGTCTGCCGGAAATCTTCGGCAAGATGGCCGAGAACCAGGTCAGCCACGCCCTGTGCGTGTCGGTGGACCTGCCCGACTTCCCGCAGGTGTTGGCGCTGGCCGAGCAGTATCCCCATGTCTATGCCTCCGTGGGCGTGCATCCCGATTACGAGGACACGCCTGAGCCCAGCGTTGATGAGCTGGTGCGCCTGGCCGACCATCCGCGCATCGTCGCCATCGGCGAGACCGGGCTGGACTACTACCGCCTGCAAGGTGACCTGGAGTGGCAGCGCGAGCGCTTCCGCACCCACATCCGCGCCTCGCGCGCCACCGGCAAGCCGCTCATCATCCACACCCGCGCCGCATCCGAGGACACCATCCGCATCCTGCGCGAAGAGGGCGCAAGCCCGCAAGCCGGCGGCGCGGCTGGCGTGATGCATTGCTTCACGGAATCCCAGGAAGTGGCCGACGCCGCCATCGAGCTGGGCTTCTACATCTCGTTCTCGGGCATCGTGACCTTCAAGTCGGCCAAGGACCTGCAACAGGTGGCCCGCACGATCCCGCTGGAGCGCATGCTCATCGAGACCGATTCTCCTTACCTGGCGCCGGTGCCTTTCCGGGGCAAGACCAATGAGCCCGGCTATGTACGGCATGTGGGCGAGTTCATCGCCGACCTGCGCGGCATTGCGGCGGCCGAGGTGGCGCGCCAGACCTCTGACAATTTCTTCAAGCTGTTCGGAATCAAGCCATGACCTTGCTGGAAAAGCTACGCCTGCGTTGCCGCGGCCTCGGCCGCATCGTTCTCTACACCTCGCTGCTGTTGCCGGGTGCCGCCCGGGCCGGGGCCTATGAGGAATACTTCCAGGCCATCCGCATGGACAACGTCTATTTCCTCAAGCAACTGATGCAGCGCGGCATGGGGCCCAACCTGATCGAACCCAAGCGCGGCTACACCGGCCTGATGCTGGCCATCCGCGAAGATTCGATGAAAGCCTTCGACGTGCTGGTCAATGCACCCGACGTCAATCTCGAAGCCCAGGCCACCAATGGCGATACCCCGCTGATGCTGGCCTCGTTCTACGGCAATGCACCGGTCGTCAAGCTGCTGCTGGCGCGTGAGGTCGAGGTCAACCGGCCCGGCTGGACGGCCTTGCACTACGCCGCCATCAACGGCAGTTCCGAGATCGTCAAGCTCTTGCTGGATGCCTCGGCCTATGTGGACTGCGAGTCGCCCGATGACAAGATGACCCCGGTCATGCTGGCCGCCATGCGCGGGCGTGTAGCCGCCGTGGAGGTGCTGCGCGACAATGGCGCCGACCTCAGCCTGAAGAACAAGGATGGCCTGACCGCCATGGACCTGGCCAAGCGCTACGGCCAGGATGGCGTGATCGACGTGCTGGCCCAGCCGCCGCGCCAGTAAGACGCCTGGGTGGCCGTCATTGGCCGCTGCTGCAATGAAGAAGTGAAAAGGTCCCGGCCACCTTGCGGTGAACCGGGACCTTGTCTATGGGGGATGGGCCAGGGGCAATCCGCTGATCAGGGAATCAGGATCTGCGGCCCCACATCCTTGATGTCCTTGGTGCCGGTCAGGGCCATGCTGACATCGAGTTCCTTGCGCATGATCTCCAGCATCTGCGAAACGCCTTCGCCGCCCATGGCGCCCAGGCTGTAGAGGAAGGCGCGGCCGATCATGGTGCCGCGCGCGCCCAGGGCCACGGCCTTGAGCACGTCCTGGCCAGAGCGGATGCCGCCGTCGAACCAGACCTCGATCTGGTCGCCCACGGCCTGGGCGATGGCCGGCAGGGCTTCGATGGACGACATCGCGCCATCGAGCTGGCGGCCGCCGTGGTTGGACACCACGATGGCGTCAGCCCCGCTCTGCACGGCCAGCTTGGCGTCTTCGACGTCGAGGATGCCCTTGAGGATCAGCTTGCCGCCCCATTGCTGCTTGATCCAGGCCACGTCGTCCCAGTTCAGGGTGGGATCGAACTGGCTGGCGGTCCACTTGGAGAGGGTCTGCACACCACCGGCACCTTCGCCGCCCTTGATGTGGCCGGCCAGGTTGCCGAAGGTCTTGCGCCCGCCCAGTGCGCGCAGCGCCCAGCCGGGCTTGCTGGCCAGGTCCAGCAGGGTTTCCAGGGTCAGCTTGGGGGGCACTGACATGCCGTTTTTCAGGTCCTTGTGGCGTTGGCCGAGGATCTGCAGGTCCAGCGTCAGCACCAGGGCCGAGCACTTGGCCGCCTTGGCGCGTTCGATGAGCGACTTCACGAAGCCGCGATCACGCATCACATAGAGCTGGAACCAGAACGGCTTGGTGGTCACGCTGGCCACGTCCTCGATGGAGCAGATGCTCATGGTCGAGAGCGTAAAGGGGATGCCGAACTTCTCGGCGGCAATGGCGCCCAGCATTTCACCGTTGGCCCATTGCATGCCGGTCAGACCGGTGGGGGCGATGGCCACCGGCATGGTGACGTCATGGCCGATCATGGTGGTGCGGGTGCTGCGTTCATCGACATTGATGGCCACGCGCTGGCGCAGTTTCAGCGCCGCCAGATCCTTGCTGTTGGCGCGATAGGTGCTCTCGGTGTAGGAGCCGCTGTCGGCGTAGTCGTAAAACGCTTTGGGGACCCGTTTCTTGGCGAGCAGGCGGAAGTCTTCGACACAGGTCATGACCGGCATATTATTTTCTCCGTAGATATCAAACGCGGCTGGATGCCGCCGGGCGATGGTCGGGCAGGCACGAACCGGAATCGGGACTGCTGAGCATTGCAGATTGCTCAGTATCCTAGTGCATCACCGCCACAGATGGGGTGAATCCCTTTACCGCCATCCATGAAAATTTTACGAGGGCTCAGCCTCAGCCCGCCAACTGCCTGGCCGCCGCCATGGCGCTGCGCACCGCACCTTCCAGTGTGGCCGGGTAGTCGCCGGCGACATAATCGCCTGCCAGCGCCAGCCCGGCGGGCAGGTCGGTGCTGTCGGGACGGACCAGGCCTGGCGTGCAGGCGAAGGTGGCGCGCTTTTCGGTGATGACCCGGCTCCAGCCCGGTGTCGCCAGGGCCGGATCGGCAAAGTCGCTGGCCAGTTGGCGGATGATGCCCTCGGTGAGTGCGGCCTGGCCATCGGTGATGGCCTGCCCGGCAGCGCTGACCACCACGGCCAGCAAACCCGCCTCGCCGCCCAGTTGCCCGCGATCGAAGACGAACTGGCCCCAGGCCTGGCGCTGTGGGTCGTCTGCCAGCGCCAGGAAGGGCGCCGGCAAGCGCACGCCCTGCGGGTAATGCAGGTAGCAGGTGGTGATCGGTTCGTGCTGCAGGCTCTCCAGCAGGCTGGTGTCATGCAGGCCTTGCAGGAGATGCGTGGCGGCCTCCGGGCCGGTGGCCAGCACCACGCCGGCGAATTCGCCCAGGCTTTCGCCGGCGCGGTCTTGCAGCCGCCAGGTGGTTGCCTGTTGGCCGGGCAGCAGGCGCGATACGGCCACGCCGGTCTGTACCAGGCCACCGCGCTTGCCGAGGAAGGCTGCGGCGGCGTCGGGCAGCAGGGCGCTCATGTCCAGCCGGGGGATGAGCATGTCGGAGGCGGCGCGGCGCGCACCCAGGCTGTCGCGCAGCACGTTCAGGAAGACTTGCGCTGACGCCCGTTCGGGCGGCGTGTTCAGGGCGGCGATGCAGAGCGGTCGCCACATCAGGCGGATCAGTCGTGGCGTCTGGTCAAAGCGGGCCAGCAACTCGCTCACGCTGCAGTCCTGGTGCAACTGCCAGCCCATCCAGCGCGCTGTGGTCGAAAAGCGCGCCAGCGCCATCTTGTCTTCCCGCGTGAGGCCCTTGGCGCGCAGCAGGGCCACGGCCACATGCCAGGGCGCAGGCAGGCGCGGCGCCACGAAGTCCATGCCCTCGGCGTTGCCTTGCAGCGGATAGCGCATCTGCAGGGGCAGGCGCAGCAAGGCGCTGGCGGGATCCACACCGACCTGCTTCATCAGGGCCAGGGTGGCGCGATAGGCGCCCAGCAGGATGTGCTGGCCATTGTCCACCACCCGCTCATCCAGCTCGACCCGGCGCGCACGACCGCCCAGGGTGCGCGCGGCCTCGAACAGGCTGACCCGGTGGCCGCCGGCCGCCAGCGCCACGGCGGCGGCGCAGCCGGCCCAGCCGGCGCCGATGACGGCGTAGTGGCGCGGGGCGTTGCTCATCGGACGGAAGGCTGGTCAGCCGAAGACATAGGTCTTCCAGGCCAGCCAGAGCTTGCGGATGGGCGTGAGCGAAATACGCTGGTGGAGGACGTGGTAGCCGTCACGGGCGATTTCGTCCAGCAGGGTGCGGTAGATGGCCGCCATCATCAGGCCGGGGCGCTGGGCCCGGCGATCTTCCCTGGGCAGCAAGGCGAAGGCTTCGTCATAGACGGCCTGGGCGCGCTCGACCTGGAACTTCATCAGCGCCTCGAAACGCTCGCTGTGGCGGGCGTTGAGGATGTCGGCAGCGGTCACATTGAATTGCTGCAATTCGTTGACGGGCAGGTAGATGCGGCCCTTGCGGCCATCTTCGCCGACGTCGCGGATGATGTTGGTGAGCTGGAAAGCCAGGCCCAGCTTCTCCGCAAAGAGCAGGGTACCGGGCTGGGTATGCCCGAAGATGCTGGCCGAGAGCACGCCCACCACGCCGGCCACGTGCCAGCAATAGCGCTGCAGGCCCGGATAGTCGAGGTAGCGGCTCTGGTCGAGGTCCATTTCCATGCCGTCGATGACGGCCTGCAGGTGCTCGCCCTTGAGCCCATAGGTCGCCACATGCGGATGCAGCGCCTTGGTGACCGGGTGGGTGGGCTGGCCTTCCAGCATGGCGGCGATCTCCTTGCGCCACCACATCAGCTTGGTGCGCGCCACCATGGAATCTTCGATCTCATCGACGGTGTCGTCGACCTCGCGGCAAAAGGCATACAGGGCCGTGATCGCCAGCCGGCGCTGCGGTGGCAGGAACAGGAAGCTGTAATAGAAACTGGAACCGCTGGCGGCGGCCTTCTGCTGGCAATATTCGTCTGGAGACATGGGTGGCGTGGCTGCGGTGGATGCGTGGCCGGAGCTGACTGGGCGGCAAAGTCCGGCAAAGGCGCTATGCTAGCCGAGTGTCCCCGACAGGGCAAATGTGTCAGGCCAGTGACAGATTGCCGTATTGCGGCTGCCCGCGTTGTCCATTAAGCTCAGAGCAGCAGAATTGCAGAAAACAAAGTCGCATGGCATCAAAAAGAGGTGAACCATGCCGATAATGGAGCAAGGTCGGAACAAGACCCCGAGCAGGATTGCAGTGGAGCAGGGCCGTAACAGCGCGCCAGCCGGACGATGCGGTGCAGCAAAATCGTCCGGATTGGCAAACCACAGGTGCATTGGAGGCTGGAGACATCATGGACAGACTGGAAATCTTTCGCAATATCGCCTCACAGGCCGGTCGTGGGGAGCTGGTATTCCCCGCCAACGTCAGCGCCTCGATCAAGCTGCAGAAGGCGCTGGCTGATCCGGATTGCCACCTGGAACTAGCGGCCAAGCTGGTGATGGCCGAGCCGCTGGTGTCGGCGCGCACGGTGGCCATTGCCAATTCGGCGGCCTACAACCGCTCCGGCGGCGAGATCAACAATGTGCGGGCGGCGGTGATGCGGCTGGGCTTCCGCACCCTCAACACCATCACCACCTCGGTCATCGTGCGCCAGCTCGGCCGCACCATCAACAATCCCGGCATGCGGATCAAGTCGGCCCAGTTGTGGGAGCATTGCGCCCACGTGGCCGCCACCGCCTACGTGCTTACCGCCAAGCTGACCAAGGCTGACCCTGAGACGGCCATGTTCGCGGGCATCGTGCATGAGGTCGGGGGCTTCTACCTGCTGTCGCGCACGGATGATTTCCCGGGTCTGCTCGACGGCGGCACCGAGGACTGGATGGAATACGGCGAAAAGATGATCGGTCGCGCCGTGCTCAAGAAGCTGGGCGTGCCCCAGCCGGTGGTCGATGCCATCGAATCTCTGTGGCACGGTGTGCGCGTGCTGCCGCCGCAGACCATCGGCGACGTGCTGCTGCTGGCCAAGGAGCTTTCGCCCGTGCCTTCGCCCCTGCAGCGCAGCGTCGTGGCCGAGGCGGGTGTGGGTGGCGAGAACCTGGTGGATGACTACATCGGCGATCATTCGCTGCGCGAACTGCTGGACGACTCCGAAGAGCAGATCCGCAGTCTCACTGCGGCCTTGCTGGTCTAAGGGCCGGGAGCAGGCTGCGCATCTTCGACGCTGTTCTACTACATCGTCAGGGCGCGCCAGCCTATGGCCAGCCAATCGGCCTTGCCCAGCTTGGGGCGATGGCCGAACACATCACCCTGGACGCGCTCGACGCGCGCCAGGATGCGCAATCCGCCTTGCACCACCAGACGCAGTTCCCAGCCGATGCGGCCCGGCAGGCGCTTGGCCAGCGGCGCGCCGGCGAGCATGAGTGCGCGGGCGCGTTCGACTTCAAAGCGCATCAACTGCTGCCAGCGACCGTCACAGCGACCGGCGGCAATATCCTCTGGCTTCACGCCGAAACGGGCTAAATCCTCCAATGGCAGGTAGATGCGTTGCTTTTGCCAGTCGATGGCAACATCTTGCCAGAAGTTGATCAATTGCAGCGCGCTGCAGATGGCGTCCGAGTCGCGCAGGTTCTCTTCACTGGCCGCGCCGTACAGATGCAGCATCAGCGCGCCAACCGGATTGGCCGAGCGCCGGCAATAGTCGAGCAGGTCGGTGTAGTGCGCATAGCGGGTGGTCACCACATCCTGGCAGAAGGCCGACAGCAAGTCGCGCAAGGGTTGCAGCGGCAGGTCGTGGCGGGCGATGGTTTGCCGCAGCCGTTCGAACATGGGCGTGGCGCAGGGCTGCTGCCGGGCGATCAGGTCCAGTTGCGCTTCGTAGGCGTGCAGGCTCGCCAGGCGTTCTTCAGGGGTGGCGTCGCCTTCGTCGGCGATGTCATCGGCGCTGCGGGCAAAGGCATAGATGTCGGCGACGGCCGGGCGCAGGCGGGCCGGCAGCAGCAGCGATGCGACGGGAAAGTTCTCGTAATGGTCCACGGCCATGAGGCGGCTCCTGCTTGAGGGCGGGGATCAGTCGAACTTGTCCTTGAGCAGCGCCTCGATGGTGGCGATGCGGGTTTCCACGGTCTCCAGCAGCGCCTTGGGCATGGCGCCGCCGGCATCGAGCTGGGCCGCCAGCGAGCGGGCGATGCCCATGGCGCCTTCAGTGAACTGCTTGCCATCCTTGGACAGGACGGCCGCCGCCGTGAAGAGGGTGGAGAACAGGATCTGGTCGGCCGTATTGTTCTCGATGAACTTGTTCAGGAGCGCGTTGTGGCTTTGTTTCAGGGCGTCGAATTCTTCCTGGGTGGGCATGGGGTCCTCGCATGGTGGAAATGGCTGGCGCAAGGGTGGCTCCCTCGCCATCGCCAGCAACGGCGCGGATTGTAGCAGTTCAGCACGCCGCTGCGCACAGGCGAGGCGCAATCGGCCCGGCTCGCGTGGATCGTTGCAAAAAAAGCCAGGATATGAAGTTTTCTCCGGTAGCCCCTTGCCGTGCCCACCGGGGGCAGCAGCCTCGGGAGCTGGTGAAGCAAATTGCAAAAAAACAGAAGCCGGCAGCGAGGTCTGACTCGCCACCGGCTTGCCTGGTGCTAGCCGTTCAATGCGGACTGGCCCCAATCTGCCCCGTCATCAATGGCTGGCCGCCAGCAAGACCTTGCCGTCGCCGCCCTGCGCCTGTGCCCAAGTGGTCTGGGTAGCCGAAGGCGGGGCGAAGCTGGCCATGGCTTGCACCAGCTTCTCGACATCGGTGTCCAGCAGGGATTTGCCATCGGCAGTCTTGATGCGCTCGATGTGGTTGTCGGTCGTCCCGGCAGCGCCGGCATACCAGTCCTTCACCGTCACCTGGTCGGTCGTGCCCAGCACCTTGATGCGCAGGTCCTGGCCGGCCTTGCTGAACCACAGATTGTCCTGCCGGGCGTCGGTGAAGCTGATGGTGTCGACATTGCCCTTGGTGGCATCGTGGTCGTAGACCGCATCCTGGCCGTCGCCCTTGGCGAAGCGATAGCTGTCGTTGCCAGACCCGCCGATGAGCAGGTCATTGCCCTTGCCGCCTGTGAGGACATTGGCTCCGCCATTGCCGGCCAGGATGTTGTCAAGGTCGTTGCCGGTGGCATTCACGTTCTGCCGGGAGAGCTTGACCGCCTGGTCGGTGGTCAGGGTGTCGGCCGAGGTGACATCGGTGGCGTAGCGCAATTGCCGCAGCGTGACGTAACGGCTCATGTCGTCCGCTCTGCCGCGTCCGGAGTCGGCAATGAAGAAGCCGGCAATCTGCTCGGTATCGACCGAGTAGGCCACCCCGGTGACCGTGATGCAGTGGTTGCTGCGGTTGTTGCTGGCCATGGGCATGTCCCAGAGCCGGCTGGCATTGACGCTCATGCCGACCGCCTTGCCCTCCTTGATGCTCCGGGCGACTGCCATTTCATCGAAGCCATGCGTGATGGTAGCGTCAAGACCGAAATCCTTGAGCAGGGCTTGCTGGCCCTCCGTGTAGGTACCGCCCCGGTGCTCCGGCAAGGGGTCGATGATATCGCAGAGCATTTCGTCGATGGCGCGGGTGACCACTTCCTTTTCCGTGAGGGGCCGGCCGGCCAGGACGCTCATGTTGGCCACGACCGTCTCGCCGCATGTGCCCAGGAAGCCGGGGACGGCATCGCCCTGCGCGTAGTCCAGCTGGTAGGACTTCGGCATGCCGTACACCAGCACGTTGACGCCATTGACCACCGCGCTCTGCGGCTTGGTGGCGTCGATCAGGACCAGGTTCTCGACATTGTCGGCAAGCGTGGTGCTGACCGTCGCATAGACCGTATCAATGCCTTCGCCCGCCTTCTCGACCACGCGGTCGCCTCTGTTGTCGACGTAATAGCTGTCATCGCCCTTGCCGCCGGTCATGGTGTCGGCACCGCCCAGGCCATCGAGGATGTTGTTGCGGTCGTTGCCGGTGAGTCGGTTGTTCTGCACATTGCCGGTGGCATCGAGGTTGTCTGCTTCCAGTGCCAGGTCCTGCTTGTCGTTGGCCAGGGCGATGTGCTTCCTGACCTTGACGCCGGGCAGTTTGTGTTGCGAGCCTTCGTCGTCGCCGAACGGGGCGGGAGCGGTGAAGCTGTCCAGATAGTGCGCTGCCAGTGCATTGCCACCGGATGCGGCAGGCTTTGCCGGTGCGGTCAGCCCGGTCTGGGCGGACAGCTTGCCATCGGCTGCGGCTTGATCCAGGGCGGCGCCGGCCCCTCCATTGGCCCTGTTGAAGGGCTTGATGGCGTCGTTGGTGGTGATGGTGACGGAGCCGCTGGCGTTGGTGCAATCGCGCAACGTCTGCAAGCTGATGTAGCGGCAAGTGTCGTTGGCGAAACCCCGGCCGGAATCGCTGATGTAGAAACCGTCCACCTCGCCGCTTTGTGCACCGTAGCCCACGCCGACGATGGCGATCATGTGATCGGTCATGCCGACGTTTTCCGGAATGTTCTTGGCCCAGAGCGTGCTGCCATTGACCGTGACGATGACGCCTTTGCCCGCGAGGATGCTACGTGCCACGGCGTTCTCGTCGAAGCCCTGCGCCAGCGTGGAGGCCAGGCCGAATTCCTTGAGCAGGATCAGTTCGTTTTCCGCACTGATGGCGCCGCGCTTGGTAGTGGATTTGCTGGTGGTATCGCACAGTTTTTCGGCGATGGCCTTGTTGACCACGTCCTTTTCCGTCACGGACATGCCGGCGATGGTGGCCAGGTTGGCGATGCAGACCTCGCCTGACGTGCCTTCATAGCGTGCGACCGCATCCCCTTGTTGGTAATCGAGACCATGGAAGGCAAAGGGATTGCCATAGGTCAGTACATCCGGACCGGTGATGAGCTTATGTTGCGGTTTGGCCGGGTCGGCCATCCTGGGATCCTCGGGCAGCGCCAGCTTCTTGATCGGATCGACCGTATAAAAACCCGAGCAACCGGACTGGAAGTGCGCGGCCTTGTCCAGTTCGCTCAGTGAAACGTAGCGTGCAGCATCGCCGGACCGTCCGCGTCCCGAGTCGACAATATAGAAGCCTTGCAGGGCACCGGTATCGGCCGCATAGACAGCGCCGGTCAGGTTGATCATGTGATTGACGTTGATCAGTTCCAGCAATTTCTTGTCCAGATCGGCACCCCACAGCGCATAGCCGTTCACGCCCATGAGCACACCTCTGCCCTCCTTGATGAGGGCGGCCAGCTTGTTGGGATCGTAGTCCGTGATGGCCTCGACGGGCATGCCATAGCTTTCCAGTAGCAGGCGCTGCAGCCCGGAGACGGTACCGCCGCGCCGGCCGGGATCGGAGCTGACGGTGTCGCACCAGCCGTTGTTGATGGCTCTCTGGACTACGTCCTTTTCGGTCACATCCCGACCGGCGATCATGAGCAGGTTGGCGATGCTGGTTTCTGAACAGGTGCCCATGTAGCCCGGGACGGCATCGCCCTGGCAATAGTCCAGATCTTGGTAGGACTTCGGGTTGCCGTAGACCAGCACGTCCTTGCCGTCGATCTTGTCCCGCTGTGCCGGCATGGTGGTCGCTGCCGCCGGCTTGTCGGTGCTGGCGGGCTTGAGGCTGGCCGGGGCAGCGGTGGTGGGCTTGCTGATGCTCACCGGCGGTGTGGCAGCGGCCTTGGTGCTGGCAGCCGTGGGCGTGATGGCCGGTTTGACACTGGCGGGTGGCTTGACGCTGATAGGTGGGCTGCTGACCGCAGGGGTAACGTCAACATGCTTGTCGCGGGTGACTGGAGTGACACTGACCGGTTTGTGGGTGTCCGCTGGCGGATGTGGGATGGCTGCTGCAGGTTTGCTGGGCTTGCCCGGCTGCAGCCCGCCCGCGTGGGCGGCGCCCGGATTGTCCGATGACTTGAACAGCTTAACGGCGGGCGAGATCGGTGAGAAAACCACTTTGAAGACGCTGCCGGTTCGAATGCTCACAAAGCGCTCATCGATGCGTGTGATGATGGGATCGGGGAGGCTGGAAGTTGAGCTGCCTTGGTTCCGCGTGGAGGATGATGTTGACACGATTTCCCTTTCAAGCGCCGTTGCGGCGATCGCGTTCGGGGAAAGTCTGCGCAGGTAGCGTCTCCCCCCGGGGACGTTTTATTTGCAGCGCTGGCTGTCCCGGACACTGCGTGGAATGCGCATTGCCGGAGCAGGCCAGACGCCGCAAGATTGCTGTATGAATTTGTAGTCCCGCGACGATTCAATAGGATTGAATTACTTCGGTAAATCGCACAAAAGTGCCGTTGGTCGGTTGGCAAGTCATAAGCAGAGGGTGAAGTGCCAACGTGAGACAACTGAAGGTCATTCAAACCGGTGAGGGTGATGTTTTGATGGGAAGTGAGCGGAGATGAGAAATTTTTCACCCCGGAGCGCTGGCGCTGTAAAACTGGAGGAGGGGGCTGCTTCAGCGCGCGGTCACCGCATCCGACGCGGATTGGCCCAGGCGCTTGAACAAGGCACGCCGAGACCGGGTAGGTAGCGGCAGCCATGACGGCAAACCTTGGTTTTAAACGGATTGTCTGGTGCGAGGAGGGGGACTCGAACCCCCACACCATTGCTGGCGTCAGGACCTAAACCTGGTGCGTCTACCAATTTCGCCATCCTCGCTGAAGGTGTCGGGCATCGGTGCGAAAGCAGTCTGGCAGCGGGCTTGCCGCAGAGTTGCCGCTACCGATGCAGGTAGCATTTTGTCAAAGCGCGCCATTGTACTGCAAGCCGTTGACCCTGTGGGCGTTTTTCTGTGCGGCTCATGTCAGGAGAGTCTGGAGAGATTCGCGCAGCCGGTCATCGGTAGTACCATGCCGCCTCACTGTTCAACACACTCAGCAGGAAGCGGGAAGCGCATGACACTGTATCGTCACTACAAGGGTGGTATCTATGAATATATCGACGAGGCCATCCTGGAGGCTGACCTCACGCCCATGATCGTCTATCGCGCCGCCGATGGCCGGCTGTGGCTGCGTCCGCGTGAGGCTTTCTTCGAGATGGTGGAGGTCGATGGCAAGCAGGTGCAGCGCTTCCAGAAAATCGAAGACTGAGCAGGCTGTCTCTATCTTCATGGCCGGGAGCGCAAGCTGAACAATGTGCGCTCTGGCCGGTCTATCTCATCCGTTCACCATTCCCGGGCATTTCCATGAAACCTCAAGCACGCGCCCTGGTCGGGGCCATCCTGTCTGCCGTCAGCCTGACGGCGGTCCTTCCGCAATCCGCTTCGGCCGAGGAGCTGGCCGACGTCAGCACGGCCTTCCGCTGGCTGGGCAAGAACGACCGCGTGGTCATCGAAGCCTATGACGACCCCAAGGTGGTCGGCGTGACCTGCTACGTTTCCCGCGCCCGCACCGGGGGCGTGAAGGGCACGGTGGGGCTGGCCGAGGACAAGTCCGAGGCCTCTATCGCCTGTCGCCAGGTCGCGCCCAGCCTGCAGTTCAAGGACAAGCTGCCGGTGCAGGAAGATGTGTTCAGCGAGCGCATGTCCATCCTCTTCAAGCGCCTGCATGTGGTGCGGGTGGTTGATGCCAGGCGCAATACCCTGGTCTACCTGACCTATTCGGACAAGCTCATCGACGGCAGCCCCATGAACGCGGTGACGGCCGTGCCGGTGTCGCCGGCCACGCCCATTCCGGTGAAGTAGCAAGAAATTCTCTAAATTCTTTACGTGGCGGCGCGGCTGGGCGGCAGCTCAGCCGCCTCGCTGCGGCTTGGTGATCCGCGCCAGGCCTGGCGGAGCAGCCTGTAGCGGGTTTTTGCCGGTGTTTGCAGCCTGGCAAGGCCAATTTTGGACTATCGGCGCTTTTTCCGTATAAAATAGCGAGCTTTAGCGCGGCCGGGCAGGGCGCTTGTCGTCTGCAGTCATCCATCTGGGTTGATTGGGACGTGGCGGAAACGCTCCGGCTTACGGAATTCTTAACATTTGGACGATTTAAATGGCAACTGCTGTCGAAACCCTGAGCAAACTCGAACGTCGTATGACCCTGTCTTTCCCGCTGGCCGATGTTCAGGCTGAAGTGGAAAAGCGCCTGAAGGTGCGTGCCCGTACCGCCAAGGCGCCGGGTTTCCGTCCGGGTAAAGTGCCGATGAAGATGGTTGCCGCCCAGTTCGGCTACCAGGTCGAAACCGAAGTCCTGAACGACAAGGTCGGCCGTGCCTTCAACGACGCCGCTGTCGAAAACAACCTGCGCGTGGCAGGCTTCCCGCGCATCGAACCCAAGACCAGCGAAGAAGCCGGTGAAGGCAAGCTGGCCTTCGACGCCACCTTCGAAGTCTATCCCGAAGTGACCCTGGGCGACCTGTCCGGCGCCGAAGTCGAGAAGACCATCGCTGCTGTCTCCGACGCTGAAATCGACAAGACCATCGACATCCTGCGCAAGCAACGCGTGCACTACCACGTCAAGGGCGAGCAAGGCGCGCACGGCGACGGCGGTGCTGACCAGTCGGCCCAGAACGGCGACCGCGTGACCGTGGACTTCGTCGGCAAGATCGACGGCGTGGAATTCCAGGGCGGCAAGGCCGAAGCCTTCCCGTTCGTGCTGGGCGAAGGCCGCATGCTGCCGGAATTCGAAGCCGCCACCATCGGCCTGAAGGTCGGCGAATCCAAGTCCTTCCCGCTGGCCTTCCCCGAGGATTATCACGGCAAGGACGTGGCCGGCAAGACCGCTGAATTCACCATCACCGTCAAGAAGATCGAATGGGCGCACATGCCTGAAGTCGATGCAGTCTTCGCTCAGTCCCTGGGCATCGAAGACGGCGATCTGACCAAGATGCGCGAAGACATCAAGAAGAACCTGGAGCGCGAAGTCACCGCCCGCACCAAGGCCAAGACCAAGGACAGCGTCATGAACGCCCTGATCCAGGCGTCGGAACTGGAAGTGCCCAAGGCCCTGATCGACCAGGACGTCGAGCGCCTGTCCGAAATGGCCCGTCAAGACATGGCCCAGCGCGGCATGGACCCCAAGGTCATGCAACTGCCCAAGGAACTTTTCACCGCCCAGGCCGAGCGCCGCGTGCGCCTGGGTCTGATCCTGGCTGAAGTGGTCAAGCAGAACAAGCTGGAAGCCACCGAAGAACAGGTCAAGGCCCAGATCGAAGAT
This sequence comes from Herbaspirillum camelliae, assembly GCF_001929405.1. Classification (NCBI taxonomy): domain Bacteria; kingdom Pseudomonadati; phylum Pseudomonadota; class Betaproteobacteria; order Burkholderiales; family Oxalobacteraceae; genus Herbaspirillum; species Herbaspirillum camelliae. The sequence continues at coordinate 4,604,446 of NZ_KV880769.1, read as the reverse complement.
TTCGCCCAGAGCTACGAAGATCCGCAACAAGTGCTGAAGTACTACTTCTCCGACCGCCGCCGCCTGGCCGAAGTCGAAGCTCTTGTTTTGGAAGAAAACGTCGTCAACTACGTTCTCGGCAAGGCCAAGGTCTCGGAAAAGCCGGTTTCGTTCGATGAACTGATGGGTAATCAGGCGCAAGCGTAATCCGGTTTTCTCTAGTAGTATCAGAAAACTCTTACGCTTAAGGATGCATACATGACTGGTCTGATGAAGCAATCTGCACTGGATACCCAAATGCTCGGCATGGTGCCGATGGTGATCGAACAGAGTGGTCGGGGCGAGCGCGCCTACGACATCTATTCGCGCCTGCTGAAGGAACGCATCATTTTCCTGGTCGGACCGGTCAATGATGCGATGGCCAACCTGATCGTGGCCCAGCTGCTGTTCCTGGAAAGCGAAAACCCGGACAAGGATATTTCCCTGTACATCAACTCGCCTGGCGGTTCGGTTTCGGCCGGCATGGCGATCTTCGACACGATGCAGTTCATCAAGCCGCAGGTGTCGACGCTGTGCACGGGTCTGGCCGCCTCCATGGGCGCTTTCCTGCTGGCCGCTGGCGCCAAGGGCAAGCGTTTCTCGCTGCCGAACTCGCGTATCATGATTCACCAGCCTCTGGGCGGCGCCCAGGGCCAGGCATCGGATATCGAGATCCAGGCGCGTGAAATCCTGTACCTGCGTGAACGTCTGAACACCATCCTCGCTGAGAAGACCGGCCGTAGCGTCGAGCAGATCAGCAAGGACACCGATCGCGACAACTTCATGTCGGCTGACGCCGCCGCGGAGTATGGCCTCATCGATAAGGTGCTGACTGAGCGTGCTTGAGCTGTTGGCAAGCTCAGCGTCGTAAGAACGCGAAAAAATGCCCGAACGATATTCCGTTCGGGCATTTTTTTTGTCTTTTCTCGCTATTTTTTGACGAAATCGGCACAGAGCGGCTTTTTGGCTTCTGTTTGCTTGATAAACGGCACCCGCAGTGACATATAACGGTCATATTGCAGTCCTGTGAAGCATTGTGGGGCAGCAATCATGACCAGGCCGTGACGAATCCGGATTTCGCGGGTATGATCGGGTCGTAACTTCTATCCTAGTAGCTCTATGTCTGAGAAAAAATCCTCCAGCGGCGAAAAACTGCTTTACTGCTCCTTCTGCGGCAAGAGCCAGCATGAAGTCAAGAAGCTCATCGCCGGTCCTTCGGTCTTCATCTGCGACGAATGCATCGACCTGTGCAATGACATCATCCGCGACGAGGCCGCCAGCGTGGAAAACGTGGCCGGCGCCAAGTCGGACCTGCCCACGCCCCAGGAAATCACCGAACTGCTGGACCAGTATGTGATCGGACAGGCTACGGCCAAGCGCATCCTGTCGGTGGCGGTGTACAACCACTACAAGCGCCTGAAGCACCTCGGCAAGAAGGATGATGTCGAGCTGGCCAAGAGCAACATCCTGCTGGTCGGCCCCACCGGCTCCGGCAAGACCCTGCTGGCGCAGACCCTGGCGCGCATGCTCAACGTTCCCTTCGTGATCGCCGATGCGACCACGCTGACCGAAGCCGGCTATGTCGGCGAGGACGTGGAAAACATCATCCAGAAGCTGCTGCAGAACTGCAATTACGAAGTCGAGAAGGCCCAGAAGGGCATCGTCTACATCGACGAGATCGACAAGATTTCCCGCAAGTCCGACAACCCCTCGATCACCCGCGACGTGTCTGGCGAAGGCGTGCAGCAGGCCCTGCTGAAGCTGATCGAAGGCACCATGGCGTCGGTGCCCCCGCAAGGCGGCCGCAAGCATCCGAATCAGGACTTCGTGCAGATCGACACGACCAACATCATGTTCATCTGCGGCGGCGCATTCGATGGCCTGGCGCGGATCATCTCCGACCGTTCCGAAAAGAGCGGCATCGGCTTCTCGGCCAGCGTGAAGAGCCAGACTCAGAAGAGCAATTCGGAAGTGCTGCTCAACGCCGAGCCGGAAGACCTGGTCAAGTTCGGCCTGATTCCCGAGTTGGTGGGCCGTCTGCCGGTGATTGCAACCTTGAACGAGCTGGACGAGGAAGCGCTGATCCAGATCCTGATCGAGCCCAAGAACGCGCTCATCAAGCAGTACGCCAAGCTGTTGCAGATGGAAGGCGCCGAGCTGGAGATCCGTCCCGCGGCCATGCACGCCATCGCCAAGAAGGCGCTGGCCCGCAAGACCGGCGCGCGCGGCCTGCGTTCCATCCTGGAACACGCTCTGCTGGATGTGATGTATGAACTTCCGAGCGAGCAGAACGTGGCCAAGGTAGTGGTCGATGAAAACACCATCACCAATGGCGCCAAGCCGCTCTTGATCTATCATGACCAGCCGAAGGTGTCGGGCGGCTGATTGCCCGGCGACTGAAGGAAAAGCAGTAGAGGAAGGCATCCGCTTTGGATGCCTTCCGGTAGCAAGAAGCCACCACGAAGTCCGGTCACCGCAAACACGGTAAAATAAACCGGCGCACATTATCTGGCTTCCATCGAAAAGCCACCCGGAGCTAGCTTCGCGTGTGGCTTTTTTATTTTGTTGCGATCATGACAACGCGCAGCCGGTGAATTTTTAGTCAGCCGGACTTGTGTTTTGGTCACTCGTGCCAACATCATTCACAGTACTTATTGATAAGGCCCGCCATGACGACTCCGATACTTACAGAACAATCGCAATTGCCGCTGTTGCCCTTACGGGATGTGGTTGTCTTCCCGCATATGGTGATTCCGCTCTTCGTCGGCCGCCCGAAGTCGATCAAGGCGCTGGAAGCGGCCATGGAGCAGGGCAAGAGCATCATGCTGGCGGCGCAGAAGGCGGCCGCCAAGGATGAGCCCTCGGCTGAAGACATCTACGAAATCGGCTGCGTGGCCAACATCCTGCAGATGCTGAAGCTGCCCGACGGCACCGTGAAGGTGCTGGTCGAAGGTGCGCAGCGCGCACGCATCCATCACATCAGCGAACTGGACACCCACTTCGTCGCCGACCTGACCCCGGTGGAATCCGAGCAGGGCGATGATGCCGAAGTCGAAGCCATGCGTCGCACCATCGTGCAGCAGTTCGACCAGTACGTGAAGCTGAACAAGAAGATCCCGCCCGAGATCCTGACCTCGCTGGCTGGCATCGACGACGCCGGTCGCCTGGCCGACACTATCGCCGCGCATCTGCCGCTGAAGCTGGAGCAGAAGCAGGTGATCCTGGAGATCTTCAACGTCGCCAAGCGTTACGAGCACCTGCTCGGCCAACTGGAAGGCGAACTCGATATCCTGCAGGTGGAAAAGCGCATCCGTGGGCGCGTCAAGCGCCAGATGGAAAAGTCGCAGCGCGAGTACTACCTGAACGAACAGGTCAAGGCCATCCAGAAGGAACTGGGCGAAGGCGAAGACGGCGCCGATCTGGAAGAGCTGGAAAAGAAGATCGCTGCGGCCAAGATGCCCAAGGAAGCCCTGGAAAAGGCCCAGTCCGAGCTGAAGAAGTTGAAGCTGATGTCGCCCATGTCGGCTGAGGCCACCGTGGTGCGCAACTACATCGACACCCTGGTGGCGCTGCCCTGGAAGAAGAAGTCCAAGGTCAACAATGATCTGACCAACGCCGAGAAGGTGCTGGAAGGCGATCACTATGGCCTGGAGAAGGTCAAGGAACGTATCCTGGAATATCTCGCCGTGCAACAGCGCGTGGATAAGCTGAAGGCGCCGATCCTGTGCTTCGTCGGTCCGCCGGGCGTAGGCAAGACCTCGCTGGGCCAATCCATCGCCCGCGCGACGAACCGCAAGTTCGTGCGCATGGCCCTGGGTGGCGTGCGTGACGAGGCCGAGATCCGCGGTCACCGCCGTACCTATATCGGTTCCATGCCGGGCAAGATCCTGCAGAGCCTGTCCAAGGTCGGCGTGCGCAATCCGCTGTTCCTGCTCGATGAAATCGACAAGCTGGGCATGGATTTCCGTGGCGATCCGTCGTCGGCCCTGCTGGAAGTGCTGGATCCGGAGCAGAATCACACCTTCTCCGACCACTACATCGAAGTCGACTTCGACCTGTCGGACGTGATGTTCGTGGCGACCTCGAACTCCTTCAACATCCCGCCGGCGCTGCTGGACCGGATGGAAGTGATCCGCCTGTCGGGTTACACCGAGGACGAGAAGACCAGCATTGCGCAGCGTTACCTGCTGCCCAAGCAGATCAAGAACAACGGCCTGAAGGAAGGCGAGATCAGCGTGGCCGAATCGGCTATCCGCGACATCATCCGCTACTACACCCGTGAAGCCGGCGTGCGCTCGCTGGAACGCGAAGTCTCGAAGATCTGCCGCAAGGTGGTGAAGCTCTTGCTGCTGAAGAAGCAGGAAAAGAAGGTCACCGTCACTTCGCGCAATCTGGACAAGTTCCTGGGTGTGCGTCGCTTCGACTTCGGCATCGCCGAGAAGGAAAACCAGATCGGCCAAGTAGTTGGCCTGGCCTGGACCGAGGTGGGTGGCGACCTGCTGACCATCGAAGCGGTGAACATGCCCGGCAAGGGCCAGATCATCCGCACCGGTACGCTGGGCGATGTGATGAAGGAGTCGATCGAAGCTGCACGCACCGTCGTTCGCAGCCGTGCCCGCAAGCTCGGCATCAAGAACGAAGTGTTCGAGAAGAGCGACATCCACATCCACGTGCCGGAAGGTGCGACGCCCAAGGACGGTCCGTCTGCCGGTATCGCCATGACGACGGCGCTGGTGTCCATCTTCAGCGGCATCCCGGTGCGCGCTGACGTGGCCATGACGGGTGAAATCACCCTGCGCGGCGAAGTGCTGCCCATCGGCGGTCTGAAGGAAAAGCTGTTGGCGGCGCATCGCGGCGGCATCAAGACCGTGCTCATTCCCGAGCAGAACGTGAAGGATCTGGCCGAGATTCCGGACAACGTGAAGAACAAGCTGGAGATCATCCCGGTGCGTTGGATCGACAAGGTGCTGGAAGTCGCCCTGGAACGGCAGCCGGTGCCCCTCAGTGAAGACGAGGCGATCGTCGAAGCGGCGGTGGCACCCAAGGAAGGGGCGACGGACCCGGTCGTGAAGCATTGAGCTTATCCTTCATCTTCGTCTCAGTAGTAGTGAAGAGCGCCTCCTTGGAGGCGCTTTTTTCTTATATGCTGGGGTTCCCCAAGGTTTTGTTGACCAAGCGATAAAGAAGCTCACTGAAAATCGCGGCATAGGCCGCAAACTCGCTTGACACCTGGGTTAGCGGCTTGTTTAATACGCGCTGCGGAATTTTTCCGCAAGGCAAGTGACGGTGAGGGGGCTCTGTCGTTTGGTCGCACGCTGTCACTTGAAATGAAATCAAACAATTACTTGTTCGAGGGGCGTAAGTGAATAAAGGCGAACTGATTGAACACATTGCCGGCGAAGCAGACATTTCCAAGGCAGCCGCGGGACGTGCAGTAGACGCATTCATTGGTGCAGTAAAGACCACGCTGAAGAAGAATGGCACGGTGACGCTGGTGGGTTTCGGCACTTTCGCCGTGGGCAAGCGCGCAGCCCGCACCGGCCGCAATCCGCAGACTGGCGCAGCGATCAAGATCAAGGCAGCAAAGGTTCCGAAATTTAAAGCTGGCAAAGCTTTAAAAGATGCTATAAAATAATGTTCTTTCGTTGCTGAGGTAACAATGCAGCGAGACTGTTAAGGTTGCCGGGCGCTTAGCTCAGTTGGTAGAGCGGAGCCCTTACAAGGCTTAGGTCGGGAGTTCGAGCCTCTCAGCGCCCACCAGCATCTTGCGGTCAGCACCAGTTTAGGAGCGGTAGTTCAGTTGGTTAGAATACCGGCCTGTCACGCCGGGGGTCGCGGGTTCGAGCCCCGTCCGCTCCGCCAAATAAAATGCCCTGTTCGCAAGAACAGGGCATTTTTGTTTTTGCGCAGCAAAAACTGCGGAGCGGAGGGAGCCGCCTGCGCGGCTCCCGGCGGGGCGAGAAGGGAATCGCTTGCAAGCGATTCCGCGGCCTGCGCTTGTGTAGGAGAGCCCCTGCCGCTGCGCCAGAAAAAACGCCTCGTTCGCAAGAACGGGGCGTTTTTGTTTTTGCGTAGCAGAAGCTGCGTCCAGCCGGGTCCTTGATCCAGGGCTGATCCTCCACGCAATCCTTTCGGGACGGCGGCCATCTCGCACGCAACAACCAGCGCCCCCGGATCAGGACGAAAAAAAACGGTGTACTTCTTCATGAAGTACACCGTCCACCCCCTCCGGTTTCCCCGGTATTGCGTATAGCTGATGTTGTAATCCCCGCCTTGCCTGGGCGTCAAGGTGCAGTGCGATAGCGGCGCCGTGATCCTTGCGTCAAAAGCGCGCCAGGCCTGGCATCAGCCATTCATTGATTCAGTAGGTCAGTGTCACGGTCACGGTATCCGAATAGGAGCCGGCCAGCGGTGTCTGGGCGGCCGGGATCTGGCCGTACACGGTCAGGGTCTGGGCCAGACCGCTGCCGGTGCCGGTCAGGGTGTCGGTGCCGATGGTCGAGCCCCAGTTGCTGCTGCGGGCCGAGTCACGGTACAGGGCATAGTTCAGGGTGCCGCCGCCGGACGCGCTCATCTTGCGGTTGCCTACCGTAGCACCGGTGCCGGTGCCGGCATCCAGACCCACGTTGTAGGCAGTGCCGTTGGTGCACTGGACGGTGATGCTGCCGGTCTGGTTCACCACGGTCTGGTTGTAGGCACCGAAGGCGATCGAAGAACCCACCACGGTGCAGGAAGCCACCACTGAAGCGCTGATGGTCAGGGAGGCGCTGGCCGTTGCTGCGAAAGAAGCTGGAGCGGCGCAGGTCAGGGTAGCGGCAGCCACGCAAGCGGCGATGAAGCGGTTTTTCTTGGTAACGAACATGTTGGTTCTCCTGATGTCTGGCTGCCCCGTTCGCGCCCCTTGCGTGAACTTCCCTGTGCAGCTGGTATGGAGACACTTTAGCGGCAGGGCCGAGGAGACAACATCCGGGTATTCCTTAAGAACCTGCCAATACTCCTCGGGAAAAACCTGATGCGTGGCAAACATGCAGCAGACCTGTCCTCTGTGCCACGCTTCAGTAGGTGATGAGGATGGTAAGCGTATCCAGGTAACTACCCGCCTTCACATTCTGGCTGCCGGGCACCCGTCCATAGACGGTGTAGTGCTTCACCACCGGCGTGAGCACCTGCAACAGGTAGCCGTCGGTGATGAAGCTGGTGCCGGAGGAACCGTCACCCCAGATGCTGCTGCGGGCCGCATCGGTATAGACCTGATAGTTCAGGCTGGTAGCCCCACTGAGCATCTTGCGCTGCGTCAGTGCGCCGCTGTTGCCGCTGCTGAGCTTGACCGTGTAGGCCATCAATAGCGACACCGTCGCCTGGCAGGTCACGCTGATGCTGCCGGCGTTGTCGATGGTGGCGCTGGATTGCGGATCGTAGAGGCCGAAGGAGACCGGACTGGACGACGCCGAGCATACCTGCTGCGCACCCGCAGGCGTCTAGGCGGCCAGCAGCAGGGCCAGTATCGCGGCGCTGGCGATTCTCATGCGGGCTCCCTGGCAAAGACGACATTCATCGGCACACCACCACTTCATTGGCCATCCCCCCCTCGGTGCGCACCGGCGGCACCAGCGTGGCATGGCACTGGTCGCCGGAGGGCAGCAATACATCCAGCGTATTGAGCGGCGCCAGCTCTTGCAGATAGCTCACGCCATCGTAGCCCACGGGTGCCTGCAGGCCCGTTTCCCTGACCCGGATGCTTGACCCGATCGGGATATAGTTGCCGGTCGCATCCTTGAGGGTGAGCGTCACGTCCGAGGCGCGCCGTGCATTGAAATGGACGATGACGCCGGAGCGATCACGCGGCTTGACGTACTGGTCGGACTGATCCAGTTGCAAGGTCAACGGCAGGTCCAGGACGTCCACCGAGATCTTGTTGACATCGTAGGCGCGCAGGTCGGTCAGCAGCAACTGACCATTGTCGTCGGTGCGTCCGGCGTAGCGGTTCTCGTTGTAGATGCCGACATTCTTCACGCCGCTGGCATTGACCACGGCGAAGCTGTCGTCGATCCAGTCCGAGGCGAAGACGCCGCCATCCATGAAGGCCAGCGCGCCGCGCGCACCCAGGCGCTGGCTGGAAATGGTGCCGCCCTGTGAGACGCCAGCGCTGAAGCTGCCGACGCGGCTCTTGTAGTTCACCTGGGCCAGGCGTTGCTGATAACTGCCTTCAGTGTCCTGCAACTGCCAGCCGAGGTCGCCGATGGCGACCGTGGAACGGCTGGCCTGCAGCGAGGCGGTGCGTTGGCCATTGTTGTTGTTCACGCTGGCGCCGACCACATCGCGCCCGCCCAAGGGAATGATGAGGCCCACCGAGACGCCATGGCCGCTGTTGCGGAAATCCCGGTAGCCGGTCAGGTACATGCTGGCCGTGCTGCCTAGCGACTTGAAGTAGGTGAGCGTCAAGGTCTCACTGTCGGCCAGGCCCGTGGTGCCGAGGTCGGTGAACAGCAGCGGGCTCTTGCTGCGCGCATACGCCATGCTCAAGGAGCCAGCGCTGCCCAGGTTCATGCCCAAGGTGGCCACGGTGGCGCTGCGGGACACGGGCGCACCCTGAAGGGCGCCAATGTCCTGGTAGTCGCGGGTGGCCTGGGTGCGGCTGAGCGACAGGCTCAGGGGATCGGCGTTGCGTTCGATCGCCAGCGAGAGCTGCTGGCCCGAGCCGCTGGCCGCGCTGCTGGCCGATAGCGCCGAAGCCAGCACGGCGCGGTTGCCCAGGTTGAAGACGGCGCCGCCGCCCCCCAACCTCAGGTCGTGCATGGCTTCGGCGTGACCCTCCAGAGTCAGCCAGTCGCTCACGCCGTGGCGCGCTGTTCCCGACAGCGCGAATTGTCCATAGTCATTGCTGCGCAGCCCGTAATTGCGGCGCACCCAGCCGCCTTCGGCCGAATAGGAGGACAAGCCGGGCTTGAGAAGCCGGTCCGTTGCGTAGAAATTCACCGTGCGCAAGGTCTGCCGTCCCAGCTCATCGGTCACCGCCACGGCAATCTGCCCCGCGCCGCTGGCAATGGGCGGCTGGCGGATTTCAAACGGGCCGGGCGGCACCGGCTGCGACAACTGGCGCACGCCATTGACGAACAGGTCGACCGTCGACGGCACCACCGTTTCCCCGCCCAAGGAGGGCGTAGGGAAGCGCACCAGGTCGGGACGCAGGTTGAAATCCGAGGCGTACTGGAATCCCCCGAGCCGCACCGAGCGGCTCCACGCCAGGCTGCTGTTGATGACGTCGCCCAGGCGGTAACGCGTGAGGCTGGCCGGCTGGGAATAGGTCAAGGTGCTTTCCAGTCGCGCCGAGACGCCGCCGCTGTTGCCGGTGTAGCCCAGGGCGCTGGAGCTCACGACAGCGCTGCCGGAGAACCAGCGCGCATCGAACAGTCCGCCCAGCGCGTGCTGGCCCTGGCCGGAGCTGGCCAGCACGTCGTAGTTCAGCACGGCGCCCTGTGCACCGGGCGAGAGCGCCACTCTGGCCGTGGCGCTGTTGGCTTCGATGTCGGTGATGTTCATGAAACGCGGTGCAATCTCCAGGTTGACCTTGGCGGCAGCTTCGTCGAGCTGGATGCGCGAGGCCAGGGCGCGGATGGCGATGAGCTCGTCATCTCCGCCGTCCACGCGCAGGTTCAGGCTGCGCAGCTCTGCGGCGCTGGCATACAGCTCCCGCTGGCGGCGCGTGAATTGCGCCACCAGGTTGGTGTCGCGCCCGTTGATGGCGACCTCCAGCAACAACAGCTCGTCGCCCGGTTCAGCGGCCCAGCCCGGCAGGCAGGGCAGCAGCAGGATCAAGGGCAGCAGCCAGAGCGGCAGGCGTCTCAAGGCGCAACGGTCAGTTCGGCATCAATCGGCCCGGCATCGCTGTTCGCAGTCAACTTGACTTTGCTGCCAGCGGCCAGCGGGGTCTCCGTGTCGATCAGGTACTGGCGGGTGAGCCCTGCCAGGGTGTAGGGATTGCCACCGGCCGGGGCGTTGATCTTCTTGCCGTTGGGTAGCGTCAGGGCCAGGTCCAGCAGGCGGGCGCGGCGATTGCCGCTGTTTTGCACCATCAGCCGGGCTGGCTTGCCTGCGTGTAACTGGTAGTCAAGCTGAAGTTTAGGAGTCGCGGTGGCCGCAATGAACACCGGCATGGAAATGCGGAACTTGAAACTGATGAGCGCTCCCTCGCTGCTGGAGGGGATCTCATCGATCAGCAGCCGAAAGGCAATCTCGCTGGCGCCGGCGGCCTGGCGGGAGACCACCCGGATGACTTGCGAAGCGCCGGGCGCGAGGTTGAACACCGGCGGGCTGATGATCAGGTTCTGGGTAGGCTGCAGCTCATCCTTGCTGTCGACCTGGGTCCATTCGTAGGCCCGGATCTGCAGCGAGACATTGTGATTGTCGTTGTTGACGATTTTGATCACCCCTGCGGTGCGCGCAGAGGAGAGCTCGAGCACCACCGGTGCAATCTCGAAATTGGATGCCTGCGCGGGCTGGAGGGCCCCCGCTGTCGCCAGGCAGGCCAGGACGCAATATCGGACGCAATACTCGGCGCAGGAACGCCACAGGGAAGCGGATCTCGTCACGCTGCGAAATCTCCAATCGGGTTGTCAGCTCTTCGTCAGTTCTTGGTAGAGTAAAGGCAAACGTAAGTTAAGTAATAGTCAAAGTTGCGCTTGAACCACAATATTTGCGCAAAAATTAACTATTGACTTGAGCCGGCGTGACTTGAGGTAGCCTTGCCGAGGCAGCAAGGCACAGCACTGCGGCAGCGCGCAGTTCAGTAGGAGAGGGTGATGGAGACGACGTCGCTATAGGCGCCGGCACGGGGCGACTGACCTGCCGGGACGTAGCCGTAGACCGGGAAGCTCTGGGCGTTGCCGGTGCCGACCCCGGCGACGGCGGCGCTGCCCGTGTTCCAGGCCGTGGTGCGGGCGGCGTCCTGGTAGAGGCCGTAGTCGATCCAGCTGGCGCCGTCAGCGCTAGCCATCCTGCGATTGGCCGTGCCGGTCGCGCCCTGGTCCAGGCCCACGGTGTAGCTGGTGCCGTTGGAGCAGGTGACGCCGATCTGGGCGTTTTGCTGCAGGGCGCTGGAGCGATACACGCCAAACGGCAGCGCCGCACTCTGGACGCTGCATTGCTGGGTGACGATGGCGGAAATTTCCAGATTGCCGGTCGGAGCGGCCGCCAGCGCGTTGCCGATCCCAGCCAGCGGCAGGGCAGCAAGAAGCAACAGGAGCGGGGACGTCTTCATGGTCATACTGCTTGGTTATATTGCTGATATGCAGGCGGTTGGCATCAGGAAAAACTTGATACTATTATAGAATTAATTCGAATAAAGACCTCGTGAAAGTGCCGGCAAACCACACTTTCATTTGAAAATTTAAATGAAGTTAAGGCAATTTGCTGACTAATTGCAAACATATTGCCTAATTTCGCGGGCGGCGGTATCGGCCAGTCGCACCCGGCAAGAACAGAGGTAGATGCGCGGCCTCGGTCGCGCGGCACGGTCATCGGGGGATTTCATCGCAGTCCCGGCTCAGCACAGGCAGACGCCATGTGTTTGCGTTCTCGGTAACCAGGTTTCAAGAAAATGACGTAACTGGATCAGGAAAGGGACCAAGCGCGGCAATGCCGGAACCGCTCTCGCCAGCATTCCGGGACATCGAGGAACTTGCAGATGCCTGTGCTGCGCGGCGACCGCAACGGCGGTGCAGGGCAGGCTGCGGAACCTCACGCTGTCGGAACTTGCTGCCAATTCGAACATGCCGATCACCAAACAAAGCCAGCTGGCGCGCGCCAGCACCGGCATCTTCTTCCTGCTGGCCTTGCTGCTGTCCATCGGAGTGGCGGGCTTCTCCTATCACAGCGTGCGCGACTTCGAGCAGCGCGCCGTGTGGCTGCAGCATACCCATACCGTGATCAATGTCCTGGAAGAAACCAATTCCGCCTTGCGCGAGACCGTGGGCAACTCGCGTGGCTATGTCCTGTCGGGCAACGAAGAGTACCGCACCAGCTTTGAAGCGGGAGTACGGCACGTGCAGGCGTTGATGCAGGACCTGCGCCGGCTCATGAGCGATAACGAGCGCCAGCTCGAGCTGCTGGACAGTACCGATGAACTGGTCAGCCAGAGGCTGGCGTTGTCGCGCGAGATCCTTGATTTGAAGCCGGAGCAGGCGCGTGAACGGGTGCTCGAAGGCAAGGCCCTCAGCGACGAGATCCGCAGACGGTTTGCCGAGATGAAAGGCAATGAAAACGCCTTGCTGGCCAAGCGTTCGCAGGACACCAGCGCCAGCGCCGACCTCACCATCTTCATGGTCGTCAGCGGCAGCCTGCTCAGCATGGCCCTGCTGGTGCTGGTCTACAGCAAGCTGCGCCGCGAGATGGATCGTCGCATCGATGCGCAGCAGCGCGCCCAGGCCTATTCCGACGAGATCGAAGACCTCTACAACAACGCCCCCTGCGGCTACCACTCGGTGGACGAGAGCGACAAGAAGATCATCAAGATCAACGACACCGAATTGAAGTGGCTCGGTTATACCCGCGAACAGGTGGTGGGCCGCATGACCCATACCGACCTGCTGGCCCCGGCCAGTGCCGAGCGCTATCTGCGCGAACTGCAGCCACAGTTCATGTTGAAGCGCGAGATCAGCGGCATCGACCTCAATTACCGGCGCGCCGATGGCAGCGAATTCACCGCGCTGGTCAACGCCACTGCCGTTCCTAGCCGCGACCGCAGCAAGCTCATCAGCCGCACCGTCATCTACGACATCTCGGACCGCAAGCGCGCCGAAGAAGAGATCGAGGCCCTCAATGCCGACCTCAAGCGCCAGGCCCTGCACCTGCACAGCGTCAACAAGGAGCTGGAAAGCTTTTCCTATTCGGTCTCGCATGACCTGCGCGCACCGCTGCGCGCCATTTCCGGTTACGCCATGATCCTGGAAGAAGATTACGCCGACGCCATCGACGAGAAGGGCCGCGAGCAATTGCAGGTGATCCGCCGCAATGTGCGCAAGATGGATGAACTGATCAACGACCTGTTGAAGCTGGCCAAGTCGACCACCGGAGAACTCACGCTGGAACGTTTCTCCATGGACGATGTGGTGGGACAGGTGATTGCCGGATTGCGCCGCGAAAATCCCAATGTCCGGTTCGATGTGCCGCCTCTGGAGGGCGCGGTGGCCAATCGCGGGCTCATTACCCAGGTGTGGGAAAACCTGCTCAGCAACGCCGTCAAGTTCAGCAGCAAGAGCGAGCAGCCAGCGGTGCGCGTGAGCATGCAGGTGGAGCCGGAGGAATACATCTACGGCATCCATGACAATGGGGTCGGCTTTGACATGCGCTACGCGCACAAGCTCTTCGGCACCTTCCAGCGCCTGCACCGCCAGGAAGAGTATGCCGGCACCGGCATCGGCTTAGCGCTGGTACAGCGCATCGTGATCCGCCACACCGGCCGGGTGTGGGCGCAGAGCAAGCCCGGCGAAGGCGCCAGTTTCTACTTTTCGCTGCCGCGCAAGGGCCTCTCGCCCAGCCTGGTGGAGCGTCGCGAGGCCGGCAGCGGATCATCCACCTTCACCAATGAGGCCGCACGTCCATGAGTATTCCGCTGCGAGTGCTGTTTGTCGAAGACATGGAAGAAGACGCCTTCCTGATGGTGCGCGAACTCAAGCGCGGCGGCTTCGAGCCCGCCTGGGAGCGCGTCGACGACGAGCAGGCGCTGCTGGCCGCCTTGCAGGCCCAGCCCTGGGACATCGTTATCTCCGACTATTCCATGCCCATGTTTAGCGGCGTGGAAGCCTTGAAACTGGTCAAGGCGCACAACGACCAGACCCCCTTCATCATCGTCTCCGGCGTGATCGGCGAGCAGACGGCGGTGGAGGTCATGAAGGCCGGCGCCCAGGATTATTTCCTCAAGAGCGCCATCGGTCGCCTGCCGCACGCGGTGGACCGCGAGCTGCGCGACGCCCAGGCGCGGCGCAAGCAGCGCGCCAGCGCTCAGGCCCTGCGCGAGATGCAGGCGCGCTTCAATGCCTTCATGAATGCCGCGCCGATGCCGACCTGGATCAAGGATGCGCAGCTGCGCTACAGCTACGTCAATCCGGCGCAATCGGCCTTCTACGGCATGACTCCGGGCGACATGGATGGCCTGACCGACCTTGAACTCATGAGCAGCGGCGCGGCCGCCGCCTCGCAGGAAAATGACCGCAAGGTGCTCGATGAGAAGTGCGAACTGCACACTCAGGAAACCGTGTTCGATCACAACCACAATGCGCGCATCCTCGACGTGGTGCGTTTTCCCATCAGCGGTGAAGGCAAGGGCGACATGGTGGCCGGGCTGGCCATCGACGTCACCGAGCGCGAACAGTCGCGCCGCGACCTGGAGCTGGCCATCCAGCGCCAGCAGCTGCTCTCTTCGCGCGTCATCGAGGTGCAGGAGCGCGAGCGCCAGCACCTGGCGCGCGGCCTGCATGATGACGTCGGGCAGTCGCTCACCGCGCTGAAGATCAATCTGGAAACCATCAAGAAGATGGGCTCCCTGGAAGGGCCGTCGCTGCAGAACGGCATCGACATCGTCACCGCCGTGCTGGCCCAGGTGCGCAGCCTCTCGCTGGACCTGCGCCCGCCGCAGCTGGACAACCTGGGACTGATCGCCGCCCTGCGTTCCTATGTGGAGCAGAAGTCCAAGCTGGCCAACGTCAACGGCTGGTTCGAGAGCAGCGGTCACGACGAACAATTGCACCACGACATCGAAAACACCGCTTTTCGCATCGTGCAGGAAGCCGTCACCAATATCCTGCGCCACGCCCGCTGCCAGAACATCTGGGTCAAGATCGACCGCCAGCACGACCAGGTCTACCTGAGCATTCGCGATGACGGTAAAGGTTTCGACATCGAACGCGCGCGCAGCAACGCCATTTCCGGCACCAGCTTCGGCCTGCTCAACATGGAAGAGCGGGCCGTGCTGGTGGGCGGTTCCATGGATATCACTTCAGCGCCTGGCGCAGGGACGGAAATCGTCATGCACCTGCCGGTCGCCCCCATTGTCAGGAGGATATAAATGCTTACTCGAATCATGCTGGCCGACGACCACGCGCTGGTGCGCAGCGGTATCAAGGCATTGCTGACGGCCATGCCAGGGGTGGAGGTGGTGGGCGAGGCCTCCGACGGGGCCGAGGTCATCGAGATGATTCCCCAGCTCAAGCCCGACCTGGTGCTGCTCGATATCGCCATGAAGGGGATGAACGGTCTGGAAGCCTTGCGCCGCCTGCGCGGCGAGTATCCGACCATCCGTTTCCTGATGCTGTCCATGTATGGCAGCGAGGAATACGTGATGCAGGCCTTGAATGCCGGCGCCAATGGCTATCTGTTCAAGGATTCGGCCGCAACAGAACTGGAGAAGGCGCTCTATGAGGTCAAGCATGGCCGCCAATACCTCGATTCGCATATCTCCCGCGAGGCGCTGGACAACTACATGAAGCGCGTGGCCCAGAACGGCACGCCGGTGGAAGTGCTCACGCCGCGCCAGCGCGAAATCCTGCAATTGATTGCCGAAGGCAACAATACCAAGGAGATCGCCTACCAGTTGAACGTCAGCGCCAAGACCATCGAGACCCATCGTGCGCAACTGATGGAACGGCTGGATATCCGCGACGTGCCGGGCCTGGTGCGCTATGCCATTCGTACCGGCATTGCCACTCCGGACAAGTGACGGCAAAGTGGCTTTAGGGAAAAATCTGATTTTTTTTGAAATCGACTGTGCAATAATCCTCGGACGGGGCGGAAAGCGGCATCGGTACTAGTGTTCAAGCCAAGTGCGGTTGCCACAAAAATGTTGCAGGGCAGCGAAAGCGGGCCAGTCGTGTCGCCGCTGCAAAAACGGGGGTGGACAGGAGCACGGAACGCAATAGGGCGGCCGTAGTGGTCAGACCAATATCAATAAGTTCCGGCTTGAAATTTATCGAAGAAAGCGATCCATCCATGGATATCGAGCAATACGACATCATCCTTGTTGACGACAGCCCCGAAGTGGCCGAGCTGACGCGCCTGGCGCTGGGCAGTCGCAAGCTGGCCGACAAGCTGACCTGGTTTGCCGATGCCGAGCTGGCCGAGGAGTTCTTTTTCCAGGGCGAATACGCCCAGCGCCGCGACCTGCATCCCTACCTGATCCTGCTGGACCTGAACCTGCCGCTGATGAGCGGCCATGATTTCCTCAAGATCATCAAGTCCAATGCCGCCACCTCGCATATCCCGGTGGTGATGTTCTCGTCCTCGGACGACCAGCGCGACATCAACCAGAGCTATGAGCTGGGCGCCAATGGTTACGTGGTCAAGTCCACCGATCCCAAGGAATTCATGGGGACCGTGGTCGATACCGGCATCTACTGGCGCAATCGCAACCGTCCGGCGCGCAACGAAGAGGGCGCGGGGGCGTGAGTGCAGCACCAGCACAGCCTTGAGCTGTGCTGCGGTATCTGCAAATACCCGCAGCTATCCGCAACTATGTGCAACTATCCGCAAGCAGCACAAAAACAGAAGCGCGGCCCGGGCCGCGCTTTTTTTCGTCCATCTGCCGGTGGGCCGCTGGGCCGCAGTGATGTCAGCCGGGAAACTGCCGCAATCCTTCCAGGTCGTTGATGGTGATGCTGCCGTAGTCGACCTTGAGCAGACCGGCCTTTTCCAGCACCTGCAAGGCCTGGTTGGCGCGCTGGCGCGAGGTGCCGGAAAGATTGCCGACTTCTTCCTGCGAAATCTGCAGGTTCAGCCCGATGCCCGGATTGAGGTAGGGATTGAAGAGCGCCGCCAGGCAACGCGCCACCCGCGCATCCGGCTCCAGCATGCGGTCGTATTCCACCAGCGAGATGAACAGGGCCAGGCGCTCGTTCAATTGCGTGACCAGGAAGCGGTTGAAGGGGATGCTGTTGTCCAGTAGCCAGATGTAGGTCGCCTTGGGCATGTAGAGCAGTTCACTCTCGCGCAGCGCCACCACGTCATACTTGCGCGGTTCGTCCTTGAGCAGCGAGCCTTCGCCCAGCCAGCCGCCGTTGGCCATGCCGGCGAAGGAAACGGTCTTGCCTTCGGGAGAGACGCTGCTCATCTTCAGCAATCCCTCGTGCACGCCGATCCAATGCGTGACCGCATCGCCCTTGCGGCAGACATAGCCGCCGGCGGGAATCTTGCGGCTGACCACTTCCGTCTCGACCCGCGCCAGTTGCTCCTCGGTCAGTGCCTGCGCCCAGATGCTCTTGGCGAGCATGCGTCGTATTGATGTCTCCATGATGATGCGTCGCAATATCGAAAGTTTTGTCAATTGTCGGTGAGATGACATCTACTGGCAATAACAGTCTCTACTATCATCGCAAAAAAGGGCTGGATAAAAACCCAGACCCACTACAGAGACAGGACAGCTGGCATGCCCGACATAATGACTGCCGCAGTAAGAGCAGCGTAAGCCTGGCAGCACAGACTGATCCGACACCGGGTTCGTTTCCTCACGCAAGAGAGTGAATGAGACGGATCTTTCGAACCTGCACAAGAAGGTGGGAAGATGGTGGAGACGAGACAAGACAAGCAGGCCGCGACCTTTCCGCGGCTGTTGCTGGCGCATGCCCGGCAACGTCCCGAGCGGGCCGCCTTCCGCGAGAAGGACCTGGGCATCTGGCAGACCACGAGCTGGCGCCAGGTGGCCGAGGAAGTCCGCAGCTTTGCCTGCGGCCTGGCGGCCCTAGGCTTCAGGCGCGGCATGAGCCTGGCCATCATCGGCAACAACTGTCCACGCCTGTACTGGGCCATGAGCGCCGCGCAGGCCCTGGGCGGCATGCCCGTGCCGTTGTACCAGGACGCCCCGGCGGCCGACATGGCCTATGTGCTCGCCGACGCCAACGTCGACTTCGTCATGGCCGAAGACCAGGAGCAGGTCGACAAGGTCTTCGAGATCAAGGAAAGCCTGCCGCGCATTGCCCACGTCATCTACGACGACGAGCGCGGCATGCGCAACTACCATCAGCCCGAGCTGCTCTCCTTTGCCCGCGTGCAGGAACTGGGCCGGGCCTACGAGCGCGCGCATCCGGATTTCTTCGACCAGGAAATCGCCGCCGGCTCGCCCGACGACGTGGCCATCATTCTCTATACCTCCGGCACCACCGGCAAGCCCAAGGGCGTGTGCCATTCGCACCGCGCGATGATCACCACGGCCACCACGCTGGTGGAGTTCGATCATCTCGATGAGAACGACGACATCCTCTGCTACCTGCCGCTGGCCTGGGTGGGCGACTTCCTGTATTCGTTCGCGCAGCAGCATGTGGCCGGCTTCTGCCTGAACTGCCCGGAGTCGCCCAACACAGTGATGACGGACCTGCGCGAGATCGGCCCGACCTATTACTTCGCGCCGCCACGCGTCTACGAAAACATTCTCACGCAAGTGATGATCCGCATCGAGGACGCCGGCTGGCTCAAGCGCAAGATGTTCCATGGTTTCATGAAGGTGGCGCGCCGGGTCGGCATGCGCATCCTCGATGGCAAGCCGGGCGTGTCGCTGGTGGATCGTCTGCAATACGCCATCGGCGACCTGCTGGTTTATGGACCGCTGAAGAACGTGCTGGGCATGTCGCGCCTGCGCGTGGCCTATACCGGCGGCGAGGCCATCGGGCCGGACCTGTTCGACTTCTATCGTTCGCTGGGCATCAACCTCAAGCAGCTCTATGGTATGACCGAGACCTGCGTGACGGTCTGCATGCAGCCCTCCGGTGACGTCAAGCTCGATAGCGTGGGGCGGCCGATGAAGGGCGTGGAAGTGCGCATCGACGACAACGGCGAAGTGCTGGTGCGCTCGCCCGGACTGATGAAGGAATATTTCAAGCGACCCGACGCCACCGCCGAGGCCATCGATGCCAACGGCTACTTCCATACCGGCGACGCCGGTTTCTTCGACAGCGATGGTCACCTGAAGATCATCGACCGCGCCAAGGATGTCGGCAAGATGGCCAGCGGCAGCATGTTCGCGCCCAAGTACATCGAGAACAAGCTCAAGTTCTTCCCCTTCATCAAGGAAGCCGTGACCTTCGGCAATGGTCGCGAGCAGTGCATGGCCTTCATCAACATCGACATGGATGCGGTGGGCAACTGGGCCGAACGGCGCAACCTGGCCTATAGCGGCTATACCGACCTGGCCGCCAATCCCGCCGTCTATGCGCTGCTGCGCGAATGCGTGGAAAAGGTCAACGCCGACCTGGCCGCCGATCCGCTGCTGGCCGATTCGCAGATCCATCGCTTCCTGATCCTGCACAAGGAGCTCGATCCCGACGATGAAGAGCTGACCCGCACCCGCAAGGTCCGGCGCGGTTTCATCGCCGAGAAGTACGCGGTGCTCATCGAGGCGCTCTACGCCGGGCACACATCGCAGTACATCGAGACCCAGGTCAAGTTCGAGGATGGCCGCCACGGCATGATCTCGGCCGACCTGAAGATCGCCGAGGCCAAGACCTTCAAGACGCTGCAAAGCGCCGCCTGAGCAGCACGCAGTCCCATCCCGGACGCACTACTGAGCGCCCGGCCAGCAGCGTAGCCCGACCAGACCATCGCTGAATGAACACGACCATGAAACGACACCTGTCTTCCGAAATCCTGCCCTCGGGCCTGCCGCCCGTGGCCAGTCCCGATGACCAGGCGCCTGCGGTGGCCGCCAATGGCCGCCGCATCGGCGAGGTCATCCTGGACCTGCAGAACATCTCGCTGTCCTTCGGCGGCGTGAAGGCCTTGACCGATATCTCCTTCGACGTGCGCGAACACGAGATCCGCGCCATCATCGGCCCCAATGGCGCCGGCAAGAGCTCGATGATCAACGTCATCAACGGCGTCTACCATCCGCAGAAAGGACGCATCTTCTATCGCGGCCAGCCGCGCGCGGGCATGCATCCCAGCGCCATCGCCCGCCAGGGCATCGCGCGTACTTTCCAGAACATCGCGCTCTTCAAGGGCATGACGGTGTTGGACAACATCATGACCGGGCGCAATACCAAGATGCGCTCGGGCCTGCTGTCCAATGCGATGTGGTGGGGTGCAGCCCGCAACGAAGAGATCGAGCACCGCCGCAAGGTGGAGCAGGTGATCGACTTCCTGGAGATCCAGCACATCCGCAAGACCCCTGTGGGACGCTTGCCCTACGGCCTGCAGAAGCGCGTGGAGCTGGCGCGGGCGCTGGCGGCCGAACCGCACATGCTGCTGCTGGACGAACCCATGGCCGGCATGAACGTGGAAGAAAAGCAGGACATGTGCCGCTTCATCCTCGACGTCAATGACCAGTTCGGCACTACCATCGTGCTGATCGAACATGACATGGGCGTGGTCATGGATATCTCGGACCGCGTGGTGGTGCTGGACTACGGCAAGAAGATCGGCGACGGCACGCCCGACGAGGTCATGGCCAATGAGGATGTGATCAAGGCTTACCTTGGGACTTCCCACTGAAGGCGGCCCGCTTCGGAAAAGCAACAACAATATAAAAAATAAAAACGATATGGACATGGCAGGCAAGGAGACGACATGCAATTCTTCCTCGAAGTCACCCTGAGCGGCTTGCTCTCGGGGCTGATGTATTCCCTGGTGGCGCTGGGCTTCGTGCTGATCTACAAGGCCTCGGGCGTGTTCAATTTCGCCCAGGGTGCGATGGTGTATTTCGCCGCCCTGGCGGTGGTGGGGCTGATGGAAAAGGGCATGCCGATGTGGGCCGCCATCATCGGGGCCTTCGTAGTGATGATCCTGGTGGGCCTGGCCACGGAGCGCTTCGTGCTGCGCAAGCTGGTGAACCAGCCGCCGATCACGCTCTTCATGGCCACCATCGGCCTGACCTTTTTCCTGGAAGGCCTGGGCCCCTTGCTGTTCGGCAGCGAGGTGCGGCCTATCGACCTGGGCATTGTCGATGAACCGATCCAGTCGGTGATGGACAGCATCGGGATCGGTCTTTCCAAGTTCGACCTCTTTGCCTCCGGCATGGTGGTGGCGCTGGTGGCGGCGCTGGCGCTGTTCTTCCAGAAGACCAAAGTGGGCCGCGCCTTGCGTGCGGTGGCCGACGATCATCAGGCGGCGCTGTCGCTGGGCATTCCGCTGCAGCACATCTGGGCCGTGGTGTGGGGCGTGGCCGGGTTCGTGGCGCTGATTGCCGGACTGCTGTGGGGCTCGCGCAATGGCGTGCAGTTCGCGCTGACCATGACGGCGCTGAAGGCCTTGCCGGTGCTGATCCTGGGCGGCTTTACGTCGATTCCCGGAGCGATCGTGGGTGGGCTCATCATCGGCGCCTCCGAGAAGCTGGCCGAGATCTACATTCCGCCGGTGATGCAGGACGCCTTCGGCGGCAACTTCGGCGGCATCGAGGGCTGGTTCCCGTATGTGTTTGCGCTGCTGTTCCTGCTGGTGCGGCCGGAGGGACTGTTTGGCGAGCGGCATATTGACCGTGTATGAAGAGGCGCTGCTTTCAACGTTGGAAATATGGATGGGTTGGTTGGAACAGATGATGCCCAGACAACCGTTCGTCCTGAGTAGCGGCAGAGCCGCGTATCGAAGGCGCGCAGACGGTTGTGTGGGCGACGAGCGCAGGAGAGTCTTCGATACGGCCCTGACGGACCTACTCAGTCCGAACGGTATGAGATGGATCAGGCAAGTGCAGGGACAGGAACAAGGAGAACGCAATGCTGTACCGTGAAGCAGGACAATTCAAGACAAGCTACATCGCCGACAGCCAGATCTTCCCGATCCGCCAGGATCGCATCATCTTTACGCTGTTCATGGTGTTCGCCTTCGTGGGCGTGCCCTTGCTGGGCAGCGAATACTGGTTCTCGGCCATCCTGGTGCCCTTCCTGGTATTTGCCCTGGCCGCCCTCGGCCTGAACGTACTGACCGGTTACGCTGGCCAGCTCTCGCTGGGCTCGGCGGCCTTCATGGCGGTGGGCGCCTATGCAGCCTACAACTTCCAGTTACGCGTGGAGGGCATTCCCATCGTCGCCACGCTGCTGCTCTCGGGTGGCTGCGCGGCGCTGGTGGGTGTGCTGTTCGGGCTGCCGTCGCTGCGCATCAAGGGCTTCTATCTGGCCGTGGCCACGCTGGCGGCGCAGTTCTTCGTGGTGTGGGCGCTGACCAAGTTTCCCTGGTTCTCCAACAATTCTTCCTCGGGCGTGATCAGCACACCCAAGATCGATTTCTTCGGCATCGCCATCGATACCCCGGTGCGCAAGTATCTCTTCGTGCTGGCCGTGGTGAGCGTACTGGCGCTGGTGGCCAAGAACCTGGTGCGTTCCAGCACCGGACGCGCCTGGATGGCCGTGCGCGACATGGACGTGGCCGCTGAAGTGATCGGCATCCCCTTGATGCGCACCAAGCTGACCGCCTTTGCGGTGAGCTCCTTCTACTGCGGCGTGGCCGGCGCACTGTATGCCTTCTGCTACCTGGGGTCGGTGGAGCCGGACGGCTTCTCGCTGGACCTGTCCTTCCGCATCCTGTTCATGATCATCATCGGCGGTGTGGGCAGCATCCTCGGTTCCTTCCTGGGCTCGGCCTTCATCCTGCTGCTGCCGATCTTCCTCGACAACGCGCTGCCGCCGCTGGCAGCGCTCTTGCACCTGCCTTTCACCAATGCCACCGTGTCGCACATCCAGATGATGGTGTTTGGCGCGCTGATCATCTTCTTCCTGATCGCCGAGCCGCACGGACTGGCGCGACTGTGGCAGATCGCCAAGGAAAAACTGCGCCTGTGGCCGTTCCCGCACTGAGCGCCGCAGCAAGCAAGGAGCTAGGAGGAGGCCGGAGCATCGGCGTCCGATAAAAGTCGGCAACGACAACATAAAGGAGACGAGACCATGAAGAGCATCAAGCATCTGCGGCAGTTGCTATTGGCCACCGCCTGCGCCGCCAGCCTGCTGTCGGCGGCGACCCCGGCGCTGGCGCAGGCCAGCGACCAGTTCATCGCCATCCCCAGCTACCGGGTCGGACCTTACGGCACCAACGGCCAGTCGTATTACGGCGGTTACGTCGATTACCTCAACTACGTCAACATCAAGGAAGGCGGCGTCAATGGCGTCAAGCTGTCCTGGGAAGAATGCGAGACCGAGTACAACAACGCCAAGGGCGTGGAGTGCTACGAGCGCATGAAGAACAAGAACCCGGTCACCCACGGTACCGCCATCAACCCCATGGCCACCGGCATCTCCTATGCCTTGATCGACAAGACCGCCGAAGACAAGGTGCCGCTGGTGATGATCGGCTATGGCCGTACCGATGCGGTGGATGGTTCGGTGTTCCCGTATGCCTTCCCGCTGGTGACGACCTACCAGATGCAGGTCTCGGCCATCGTCAAGTACCTGGCCGGCAAGAACAATGGCTCGCTGGCGGGCAAGAAGATCGTCTTCCTCTATCACGACTCGGCCTATGGCAAGGAACCCATCGTGGCGCTGCAGGCGGAATCCTCCATCGGCAAGTTCAAGCTGGTGGAAATCCCGGTGGCGCACCCTGGCAACGAGCAGGGCGCGCAGTGGCTGCGCATCCGCCAGGAGAATCCGGACTACGTGATCTTCTGGGGCTGGGGCGTGATGAACCAGACCGCGCTGAAGGCGGCGCAGAAGGTCGGCTATGCGCGTGACAAGATCGTCGGTTCCTGGTGGGCCGGTTCGGAAGAAGACACCATCCCTGCTGGTGAAGCCGCCAAGGGCTACCTGTCGGCTACCTGGAACGTGGCCGGCAAGGATGTGCCGGTGATCGCCGACATCGACAAGGTGGTCTATGGTGCGGGCAAGGGCAACATGCAGGACAAGAACAAGCTCGGTTCCATCCTCTACAACCGTGGCGTCTCGGCGGCCATCGCCACCGTGGAAGCGGTGCGCACAGCCCAGGGCAAATATGGCAAGGGCAAGGTCATGAGCGGCGAGCAGGTGCGCTGGGGCTTTGAAAACCTCAACATCACCGATGCGCGCCTCAAGGCCCTGGGCGCGACCGGCCTGCTGCCGGAGATCAAGACTTCCTGCGACAACCATGAAGGTTCCGGCAAGGTCAAGATCCAGCAATGGGATGGCAGCAAGTGGGTGCTGGTATCGGACTGGATCGAGGGCAACAAGAACCTGATCCACCCGCTCTTCAAGGCGTCTGCGGCGAAATACGCAAAAGAAAAAGGCATCACTCCTGCCTGCATGAAGTAGGCGCTTGCGCCGGCGGCTCTGCTCGTCTCCCACGGCCGCCGGTGCTTTTTTGGGAATGCGAATGACCATGAATGCCACACCGATCCAGACCAGTGCTGCTGTCCCTTCCGCTGCCCCGGCAACGGTGGCCAAGGCGCTGGCCATCAACAACATCGAAGTGATCTATGACCACGTGATCCTGGTCTTGAAGGGCGTCTCGCTGGACGTGCCCGAGGGCAAGATCGTGGCGCTCCTGGGCGCCAATGGCGCGGGCAAGAGCACGACCTTGAAGGCCATCTCCAACCTGCTGCACGCCGAGCGCGGCGACGTGACCAAGGGCAGCATCGAGTTCCGCGGCGAGCGCGTGGACCGCATGACGCCCAATGACCTGGTCAAGCGCGGCGTGATCCAGGTGATGGAGGGGCGGCATTGCTTCGGCCATCTGACCGTCGAAGAAAACCTGCTCACCGGCGCCTACACGCGCGGCATCAGCAACGCAGAGGTGAAGCACGAACTGGAAAAGATCTACGATTATTTCCCGCGCCTGAAGGTGCGCCGCAAGTCGCAGTCCGGCTATACCTCGGGCGGGGAACAGCAGATGACGGCCATCGGCCGCGCCATGATGGCCAAGCCGTCCATGATCCTGCTGGATGAACCCTCGATGGGCCTGGCCCCGCAGATCGTCGAAGAGATCTTCGAGATCGTCAAGGACCTGAACAGCAAGGAAAAGGTCTCCTTCCTGCTGGCCGAGCAGAACACCATGGTGGCGCTGCGCTATGCCGACTTCGGCTACATCCTCGAAAACGGGCGTGTGGTGATGGAAGGTGCAGCCAGCGAACTGGCCGATAACGAAGACGTCAAGGAGTTCTACCTCGGCGTCTCCGGGGCTGGCCGCAAGAACTTCCGCGACATGAAGTTCTACCGCCGCCGCAAGCGCTGGCTGGCGTAAGGGGAGGGCGACATGTCCGATCCCAGACAGGTAGCGGCTGAACTGGATGCGCTGGAGCGGCGCGATCCACAACAGCGTGAAGAACAGTTGATGCACGCGCTGCCGCAACTGCTGGCGCGCGCGCAAAGCGCTGCGGGCTGGGCGCGCATCCTTGGGGGTGTCGATGCGGCGGCTATCAGCTCGCGTGCGGCCCTGGCGCAGTTGCCGGTCACGCGCAAGTCCGACCTGAAGGAACTGCAGACCCGCGAGCGTCCCTTCGGCGGCTTGAATGCCACGCCCACGCGGCAGTTGCGGCGGCTCTTCGTCTCGCCCGGCCCGATCTTCGATCCGGAAGGCCACGGCGCTGACTGGTGGCGCTTTGCCAGTCCGATGAAGGCGCTGGGACTGCAGGCCGGACACATCCTGCAGAACTGCTTTGCCTATCACTTCACGCCGGCGGCCTTCATGGTCGAGGGCGCGGCGGCCCGGCTGGGCTGCGCGGTGATTCCGGCCGGCATCGGCCAGACCGAATTGCAGGTCAATGCGATGGCGGCCCTCAAGCCCGATGCCTACGTGGGCACACCCTCGTTCCTGAAGATCATCATCGAGAAGGCGCAGGAAATGGGCGCGGATATCACCAGCGTGCAGCGCGCCCTGGTCAGCGCCGAGGCGCTGCCGCCGTCGCTGCGCAACTGGTTCCATGAACATGGCGTGCCGCAGGTGCTGCAGCTCTATGCCTCCGCCGATATCGGCAACATCGCCTATGAGACCATGAGCGAAGGCGCGGTGCATCCGGGGATGGTGCTGGACGAAGCGCTGATCCTGGAAATCGTGCGGCCTGGCACTGGCGACCCGGTGGCCGAAGGCGAAGTGGGCGAGGTGGTGGTGACGTCCTTCAATCCCGACTATCCGCTGATCCGCTTCGGCACTGGCGACCTGTCGGCGGTGGTGCCGGGCGTCTCTCCCTGCGGGCGCACCAATACCCGCATCAAGGGCTGGATGGGACGCGCCGACCAGACCACCAAGGTGCGCGGCATGTTCGTGCATCCTTCGCAGGTGGCCGACGTGCTGCGGCGGCATGCCGATGTCTTGCGGGCGCGGCTGGTGGTCTCCGGCGAGATGGCCAATGACATCATGACCCTGCATTGCGAAGTGGGTGATCCGGAAAATCCCGCCATCGACGTGGGCGCGCTGGCTGGCAGCCTGCGCGAGGTGACCAAGCTGCGGGGCGATGTGTTGCTGGTGGCTCCGGGTAGCTTGCCCAATGACGGAAAGGTCATCGAAGATGCGCGCAAGTACGAATAGCCATGCCGTCGACATCGCTTGTACCACCCACACCCGTTCGGACTGAGTAGCGGCGCTGCCGCGTATCGAAGGCGCTGCGGCGGTTGCGCCTCATGTGCGCCTTCGATACGGCCCTGGCGGGCCTACTCAGTCCGAACGGTAGGTGGTTGAGCGGAAAATGGCGGGTAGATGAATATCGAGGTTGGGAATCAGGCTTTCAAGGCGATTTGCGCTTGTGAATGTGAAGCTTCGCGCATAAAATCGGAAACGGAACATCAGTTCCAACGTCGCTCGGACGGTTCCGGGCGCTTACGTGAAAGACCTCCATGACGCAATCCGCCGATTCGCGCGATCCCTCGCGCACGCCTGACGCTTCCGCTGTTTCTTCTTCCCCCGCCGTTTCTCCCGACGCCTTTCCGGTCAGCTTCCCGCGCATCGAACGCCTGCCGCCCTACGTCTTCAATATCACCGCCGAACTGAAGATGGCGGCTCGCCGTCGCGGCGAGGACATCATCGACATGTCCATGGGCAACCCCGATGGCCCCACGCCGCCGCATATCGTCGAGAAACTGGTGGAAGTGGCGCAGCGCCCCGATACCCACGGTTATTCCTCCTCCAAGGGCATTCCGCGCCTGCGCCGCGCCATCGCGCACTGGTACCGCAGTCGCTACGAGGTTGATTTCGATCCCGACGGCGAAGCCATCGTCACCATCGGCTCCAAGGAAGGCCTGGCGCACCTGATGCTGGCCACGCTCGACAAGGGCGACACCGTGCTGGTGCCCAATCCCAGCTATCCCATCCACATCTATGGCGCGGTCATCGCCGGCGCCAATATTCGCTCGGTGCGCATGAGCCCGGGCGTGGACTTCTTCGACGAGCTGGAACGCGCCGTGCGCGAGAGCTACCCCAAGCCCAAGATGATGATCCTGGGCTTCCCCTCCAACCCGACCGCGCAATGCGTGGAGCTGGAGTTCTTCGAGCGGGTCGTCAAGCTGGCGCGCGAACACCAGATCCTGGTGGTGCATGACCTGGCCTACGCCGACATCACCTTCGATGGCTGGAAAGCCCCGTCCATCATGCAGGTGCCGGGCGCGCGCGAGGTCGCGGTGGAATTCTTCACGCTCTCCAAGAGCTACAACATGGCCGGCTGGCGGATCGGCTTCATGGTCGGCAATGCGCGGTTGGTGGCGGCGCTGGCGCGCATCAAGAGCTATCACGACTATGGCAGCTTCACGCCGGTGCAGGTGGCGGCCATTGCGGCGCTGGAGGGCGACCAGTCTTGCGTGGAAGAGATCCGCGCCAATTACGAAAGACGGCGCAATGTCCTGGTCAAGGGCCTGCACGAGGCGGGCTGGATGGTCGATGTGCCCAAAGCGTCCATGTACATCTGGGCGCGCATTCCCGAACCCTATCGCCAGTTCGGCTCGCTGGAGTTCGCCCGCATCCTGCTGGAACAGGCCAAGGTCTGCGTCTCGCCCGGCATCGGTTTTGGCGAATACGGCGACGAGTACGTGCGCTTTGCCCTCATCGAGAATGAGTCGCGCATCCGCCAGGCCATCCGCGGCATCAAGGCCATGTTCAAGAGCGCCAAGGGAGGCTGAGCGCGCTGTGACCCGCCTGCGCAGCCTGGAACTGTGCAGGCGTGGGCGTAGTCTGACTCGTACCTTCACCCGATGATTTTCTTAGATGATGAAAAAAATAATACTCGCCAGTCTCGTAGCGCTCAGTGCTGCAGCGGCCCTCGCTCCCGTTGCTCAGGCGCAAGTGTCGGTCAACATCAACATCGGCGCACCGCCGCCGCCGCGCGCTGAACCGCTGCCGCCGCCACGCCATGGTTTCGTCTGGGTGCCGGGCTACTGGGACTGGGACGGTTATCGTCATTTCTGGCGCGAAGGCCAGTGGGTGCGCGAGCGCCCCGGTTACGTCTATTCCCAGCCGGTCTGGCGTCAGGGTCCGCATGGCTGGGAGCTGGATCGCGGCGGCTGGCGCGGTGGTCCGCCACCGGGGCGCGGGCCGCATCATGAGGACTGGGATGACCATGGTCCAGGGCCAGGCCCGGGCCCGGGTCGCGATTGTCCGCCAGGCCATGCACGCAAGGGTGAGTGCTGATCTTCCTGCGCTGATCTGATTTATCCGATCCAGCAAGAACGGCCGCGACGTCGATGACGTGGCGGCCGTTTCTTCATGGCGGCATGGGGAGCGTCAGGTCTTGTCCATCAGGGCGGAGATGGCGAAGGAAACGATGCCTGCCGTGATGCAGAACACCGCCAGCCGGTAATGCGGGACGAACTTGAGCACGAACGGCATCAGGAAGTACAGGACGACGGCGATCAGGATGCTGGTGATGAGTCTTTTCATTGTCTTGGCGGTGAAGGTTTTTATGCTGGCGTAATGATAGTGCGATTTGCGCCGGCATGCCGCATTCAACGTGCCGGACGGGTGGGTGAGGGAGGTGGCGTGGGCGCGACCGCCGGGGCTGGCGTTGCAGCCGGCAGCGGCTTGGCGCCCGGCGGCAGGTTCTCGTCGGCCGGTTCATCGCTGCGGCCGCCGCCGTGGGCATTGAAGAAATCCACGACGGTACGCGAAGCATCCATGTTCTGCGAAGACTTGCCGCCATTGACGATGGGTATGACCGCGCCCGGCCAGGCGTGGCCGCCGCCCTTGACTTCGTAGAGCACCACGGACTGCGGATCGGTCTTGCTGCGATAGGTGTATTGCCGGATGGTGGTGCCATCGTTGGCGCTATCGGGGATGTCGGTCACGGCAGGACGCGGCTCGGCGCCATTGGCCTTGACCCAGGTCTCGATGGTGCGGGCCACCGAGATGCGCGGCAATTGCGACACTTCCTGCTTGCCGATCCCACCCAGGAAGGGAATGAAGGGATCTTCGCTGCCATGGATGTGCAACACCGGCATGGGTGCTTTGACCGTCTCTGGCGACACATCCAGCACCGCGCTGACGACCGCCACCGCCTTGAACAGTCCGGGCGCCTCGGCGGCCATGCGATAGGCCATCATGCCGCCATTGGACACGCCCACCAGATAGACCCGTTGCGGGTCCGCCAGCCCATCCTTGGCCAGCTTCTCGACCAGTGCGCGCAGGAAGGCCACGTCATCGACCTTGTGCATCTGGGCATAGCCGCAGCAGCCGCCGGAATTCCAGGTGCGGGCGTCGATGGCCAGGCCAGTGCCGTTGGGGTAGACGATCATGTAGCCGGCCGCCTCGGCGATCTCGGTCAGGCCGGTGGCGCGCGCCATGAGCGAACCGCTGGAACCGCTGGCGTGCAGGGCGATGATCAGCGGACGGGCTTCGCCCACGCTGGTGCGTTCAGAGAAATAGGCGCGCGAGAGATTGCCTACACGGATGGTCTTGAGCGACAGATCGACCGCCTGGGCCGGGGACAGCGCCGCTGCGCCCAGTGCCAGGCCCAACAGGCAGGCCATCCTCCCGCGCCGGTACAGCCGCACCAGGCGCGGCATGGGGCCGAGAAGGTGGAAAGGACGCAGGCGGGACAGCAGGCGGATCGTCATAGGCAGGCGCTGGGGCGTTGGCAGGATATTGTCGCCATGTTAACGCGAGGGCCGCCCCGGCGCAAAGCGATTTACACCCTGCGCCGCAGGGCTGGCAGGGTCGGGTCTAGCCGCGTGCCGGAATGTTCAGGCCGCGCACCACAGCTGGCCGCGCCACGAAGGCCTCCAGCGCCCGCGCCACATGCGGGAAGTCCTGGAAGCCCACCAGGTCGGCGGCTTCATAGAAGCCGATCAGGTTGCGGATCCACGGGAAGGTGGCGATGTCGGCGATGGAGTAGGCGTCGCCGCCCAGCCATTGGCTCTGCGCCAGGCGCTTGTCCATCACGCCCAGCAGGCGCTTGGACTCGTTGACATAGCGGTCGCGCGGACGCTTGTCCTCGTATTCCTTGCCGGCAAAGCGATGGAAGAAGCCCAACTGGCCGAACATCGGGCCCACACCGCCCATCTGGAACATCACCCACTGGATCACCTGGTAGCGCGCGGCGGCATCGGCGGGGAGGAACTGGCCGGTCTTCTCGGCCAGGTACAGCAGGATCGCGCCCGACTCGAACAGGGGCAGCGGCTGGCCGCCAGGACCATTGGGATCGATGATGGCGGGGATCTTGTTGTTCGGGTTCAGCGACAGGAACTCCGGCGACATCTGGTCATTGGTCTCGAAGCTCACCAGGTGGGCTTCGTAGGGCAGGCCGGTTTCTTCCAGCATGATCGAGACCTTCACGCCATTGGGCGTGGGCAGCGAATAGAGCTGGATGCGGTCAGGGTGCTGGGCCGGCCATTTCTGGTCGATGGCGAAAGAGGACAGGGCGTGGGGCATGAGGGTTTCCTAGGCAGCAGAAAATTGGGGATCGAATTCCTGCGCGAATTTCTCGAACACCTCCACCGTCACCGGACGGCAGAAGAAATACCCCTGGTAGGCATGGCACCCCGCATCGGCCAGGAAGCTGCGCTGGGCGTCGGTTTCCACGCCTTCGGCGATGACGCCCAGGCCCAGGCTCTGGGCCAGGTTGACGATGGTCTTGGCAATCGAGGCGTCGTTGGGGTCGATGAGGACATCGCGCACGAAGGACTGGTCGATTTTAAGCTGATTCAGCGGCAGCCGCTTGAGGTAGGACAGCGAGGAGTAGCCGGTGCCGAAATCGTCCAGCGAAAACTCCACGCCATAGGCCTTCAGGGCAAACATCTTCTGGATGATGTCTTCGACGTTGTCCACCAGCAGGCTTTCGGTCAGCTCCAGCTTGAGGCGGCGCGGATTGGCGCCGGTGCGCTCGATGGTGTCCAGCACCGTCTGCACGAAGTCGGGCTCGCGCAATTGCGGCGCGCTGACGTTGACGGCAATGCTCAGGTCGGCCATCTGCGGGTGCGTAGCCCAGGTGGCCAACTGGCGGCAGGCGGTTTCCAGCACCCAGTTGCCCAGCGAGAGGATCAGGCCGGTCTCTTCGGCCAGCGGGATGAAATCGCCCGGCGGCACCATGCCGCGCTGCGGATGCTGCCAGCGCACCAGCACTTCGGCGCCGGTGACGCGACCACCTTCGACCACCTGCGGCTGGTAGTGCAGCAGCAACTGGTTGCCGTCGATAGCCTTGCGTAGGCCCGCTTCCAGGGTGGCGCGTTCCAGCACGGCGGTCTGCATGGCCGGGTCGAAGAAGCGCAGGGCGTTGCGGCCGGTTTCCTTGGCCTTGTACATGGCCAGGTCGGCCTGTTTCATGAGCTCATCCACCGAGGCCGCGCGACCCAGGAAGACGGTGGCGCCGATGCTGGCGGTGGTGCGGTATTCGACGTCGTCGAGCTGGTAGGTCGAGCCCAGCGCCGTGAGGATCTTCTCGCCGATGGCGCGGGTCTGGGTGGCCGCTTCCTGCTGCAGCTCGTTGAGGCCTTCGAGCACCACCACGAATTCGTCACCGCCCACGCGCGCCACGGTATCGTTTTCACGCACATTGGCCAGCAGGCGCTGGGCGACCTGTTTCAGGAGGGTGTCGCCCTTTTCGTGGCCGATGGTGTCGTTCAAGGTCTTGAAGTGATCCAGGTCGATGAACAGCAGGGCCGCGCAGGTCTTGGTGCGCAACGAGAGGGCGATGGCCTGCTTGAGCCGATCCAGCAGCAGGGTGCGGTTAGGCAGACGGGTCAGGGCGTCGAAGAAGGCCAACTCGCGGATGCGCTCCTCGGCCAGCTTGCGGTCGCTGATGTCGTGATGGGTGCTCACGTAGTGGGTGACCTGCTGGTCCTTGTTCTTCACCGCCGAGATGGTCAGCCATTCGGGATAGACCTCGCCGTTCTTGCGACGGTCCCAGATCTCGCCCTGCCACTTGCCGAAGCGGCGGATGCTCTCGCGCATCTCCTGGAAGAAAGCCGGACCGTGACGGTCCGAGCGCAGCAGGTTGGGGTGCTTGCCGACGATCTCTTCGGCGCTATAGCCAGTGATCTCGGTGAAGGCCTTGTTCACGCGCAGGATCTTGCTGTTGGCGTCGGTGATGAGCATGCCCTCGCGCGAATCGAAGGCCACTGCCGAGATGCGCAGCTCGGCCTCGATCTGCTTGCGATCGGTGATGTCGCGGCTGCTGGTGCGAAAACCGGTGAAGCGGCCCTGGGCATCATGGATCGGTGCGCACGACAAGGCCAGCCAGAACACCGAGCCATCCTTGCGCACGCAGCGCAGTTCGACGTCTTCACGCTTCTGGCCGTCCATGCAGCGGGCCAGTTCGGCGCGGATGCGCGGCTCGTCTTCAGGGTGGGCAATGGTGCCGATGAAGTCGTCCATGACCAGGCATTCCTCCACCGTGTAGCCGGTGTAGTCCAGCACCGCGTGGTTGATCCAGCGTGGCCGTCCATCCAGGCCCCACCAGACTTCCCAGTTGACGGTGCAATCGGCGATGGCGCGGAACTGTTCTTCGCTGGCGCGCAGCTCGGCCGTCATCTTCTGCGCCAGCCGCACCGCCCGCACCCGGCTCGATACCATCAGCCAGGCCAGCAGGGCCAGGCTCAGGCTCATGGCAATGCCGGTGGTGGCGATGAGGGGTTCGGCATTGCGTCCGAATTGCGCATGGAAGGCGGCGTTGGTGCGCAGCGTCAGGGTCCAGTTGTGGTTGCCCACGACCAGGTATTCATCGGCCGACAGGCGCGTTGCCTGCGGCGCTTCGTCGTGCTGGCGCGACTGGTAGAGCAGGGCCTCTGGCGTAGCCTGTACGCCGTCGTAGAGGGAAAAGACGATGGTGTGCGAATTCTCGCCATAGAGGCTGGCGATGACGTCGCTCATGCGGAAGGTGGCGTGGACCCAGCCGACCAGGCTGGCGCGCCGTTGTGCGATGGTGGTCGGGCGCTGGCCGCGCTCATAGAGCGGCAGGTACATCATGAAGGTGGGATAGCGCTGGCCATCGGCGGCCAGCACCTCGACCTTGCCGGAGATGGTGGCCATGCCGGAATCCCTTGCCTTTTCCATGGCGCTGCGGCGCACCGGATCGGACCACTGGTCAAAGCCGAAGGGCAAGCGGTTGCGCCCCACATAGGGTTCGCGCAGCACGGTCGGGGCATAGGCGCTGCGTTCGCCAGCGGGCAGGATCTGGTAGCCGCCCTCCAGGCCTTGCCGCTCCATGCGCGCCAGATGTGCAGGCAAGGCCGCAGCCGGCACCCATTCTTCCACCGCGATGGCCTGGATGCCGGAGAAATTGGCGTCCAGGTTGAGCGCCTGGACGTAGTCGCGGAACTGGTTGCGGTCGATCGCGCCAGTGGCCGCTACCAGGCCCTGTACGCCATGCAGCATCTGTTCGTAGGACGCCATGCGCTGTTCGATGCGGCTGACCGTCTCGCGCAGCACCGAGGCGAATTGGGTGTGCAGTTCCTTGTTGGCGGCTTCGCGCTCGTGGTTCCAGGCGGTCCAGGTCACACCCAGGCCGGTGACCAGGATCACCAGCGGCAGCAGGATCAGGCGTATCCAGTTCACGGCTTGCTCTGGAACTGAACCATGGAGGCCGCCAGTTCTGCGTTGAAGTATTTCTGGAAGATGCGCAGCACCGTGCCATCGGCCAGCATCCCATCGACCAGGGCGCGCCACTTGTCCTGCTCGGCGGGCGACAAGGCCTTGCGCGACATGATCAGGCCATGCGGCACCGAAGGATCATCGAAGCTGATGATGGTGGTGGCCTCGCGGATGCGCTTTTCCTGGACTACGGGATAGTCGAAGGGCTCCATGATCATGCCCTGGATGCGGTCGAGCAGCAGGGCGTCGTAGAGCGGCTCCAGCCCGCCGGCCTGGCTCACGCGATTGCTGGCGGTGAGCTGGTCCACCATGCGGTTGGCGTTGGCGCTGTAGCGAAAGCCACGGATGACGCCCAGCTGGAAACGCTCGTTGCGAGCCACGTCGGCCAGCTTGGTGACGCCGGCGTCCTTGCGCACCAGCAGGTAGTACTTGTTGCTGAAGTACCAGGCGAAAGAGGCGAACTGGTCACGCTGCGCATTGGTGATGCCCGAGAGACTGAAGTCGAGCGCGCCGGATTCGATCAGTTGCCAGATGCGCGCACGCGACATCAGGCTGACATTGACCTTGCAGCCGCTGCGCCGGATCAGTTCATCGGCAAAGTCCTTGTCGATGCCGGTGTCGGTCGCCGATGAATAGAGCAGGCCGTGATCGTGCAGCGCCAGCGTATAGGGACGCGAGCAGTCGGGGCCGGATGCGGCAGAAGGGCTTGCGGCCAGGCTGGCGGGGGAGGCAGACAGCGCCAGACTCACTATGGTCGCGCTCGCGCAGACGCGCAGGACGCGCTGGCGAAAGAAATGACTGAAAATACCGCCCCCCCAATGGATGCTCAACATTCGGATGCGGCCGGGGCGTGGCGCAACGATGCGTTCGAACCCCTCCGACATCCCTCCCTGAACGGTCGCGTAGCAACCGTTTTTATTCATTTACTGATTTCCGGACCTGAAGGAAAACTGGTCATGTGGTATGACAACTCTAACCAACAATTGTGCCGGAAGGCGCAACAGCACTGGCTTAGCGCCTGATCAACGTCGGGGGATGTTACCCGAGCACATTCCAATGTGCAACATAATGCGGGGCGCTTTCCACAGCATTTAAGGGAGGTGGGCGCAGGGGCAACTGCGCAGCCGCGCAGCGCTGCAGCGCTGCGCCAGCTCGTCAGTACGTCCGCTACGCCCAGAGCGGCGTAGGCAAGGACGAAGCGCTTCAGATGAACATGCCGCCCGAGACTTCCACGCGCTGGGCATTGATCCAGCCATTGTCCGGTCGCAGCAGCGAGGCAACGGCCGCGCCGATGTCGTCAGGCAGGCCGGCCCGGCCCAGCGCGGTCTGGTTGGCCACGAAGCTGTTGAGTTCGGCATTGTCGCGCACCCGGCCGCCGCCGAAGTCGGTTTCGATGGCGCCCGGCGCCACGGTGTTGACGACGATGCCACGCGCGCCGAACTCCTTGGCCATGTAGCGCGTCATGACTTCGATCCCGCCCTTCATGCTGGCGTAGGCCGCATAGCCAGGCAGCGAGAACCGCGCCAGTCCGCTGGAAATGTTGATGATGCGGCCACCCTGCGCCAGCAGCGGCAGCAGCGCTTGGGTCAGGAAGAAGGGGCCCTTGAGATGGACCTTGAAGAGCTCGTCGAAGACCGCCTCGCTGGTTTCCTCGATGGTGGCATGCATGCCTATGCCGCCATTGTTGACCAGGTAGTGGAAGTGCTCGGCCTGCCAGTGCGTCTTGAGCGCCTCGCGCACGGCCTGGGCAAAGGCGGGGAAGCTGGCGCTGTCGGCCAGGTCCAGTCGCAGCGCCACGGCCACGGCGCCCAGCGCCTGGAGTTCCGCCACGGTCGACTCGGCGGCCTGTTGGTTGCCGACATAGGTGAGGATGACGCCGACGCCATCGCGGGCCAGATGCACGGCTGCGCTCTTGCCCAGGCCGCGGCTGCCGCCGGTGATCAGGGCAATGCGGGGGGCTTGGGTGGGGGTATTCATGTGAGGCTCCTTGGTGTTGGGATGAAGTGATGGACAACGGAGCCCAGTATATTGAGAAGATTTTTCTTAATAAATTTCGTAATTGCTATTAGACTTTTCAATATTCAATAATAATCATCCATCTACTCCCGGGCAGGATCATGCATCAGCTAGACACCCTCAGGATCTTCCAGCGCGTGGCCGAACTGGCCAGCTTCAGCGGTGCGGCGCGCCAGCTGGGCCTGCCCAATGCCAGCGTGTCGCTGGCCATCCAGCAACTGGAGCAGATGCTGGGCACGCGCCTGCTCCAGCGCACCACCCGGCGGGTGCAACTGACCGCCGACGGCGAGGCCTTCTACCGGCGCAGCAGGGAATTGCTGGACGAGTTCGAGTCGCTGCGGGGCATGTTCCACGATGGCGCCCAGGCCTTGACCGGTCGGTTGCGGGTGGACATGTCCAGCGCCATGGCGCGCGAGGTGGTGCTGCCGGCCTTGCCGGGCTTCCTCGAAAAGCATCCGCAACTGGAGATCGAGCTGTCGGCCAGCGACCGCCGCGTGGACCTGGTGGCCGAGGGCTTTGATTGCGTGCTGCGCACCGGCACGCTGGATGACTCCTCGCTGGTGGCCCGTCCCATCGGCCATCTGGTGCAGATCAATTGCGCCAGCCCGGATTACCTGCAGCGTTATGGCACGCCGCAGACGCTGGAGGACCTGGCGCAGCACCGGCTGGTGCATTACCGCCAGGTGCTGGGCGGGCGTTCACCCGGCTGGGAATGGTTCGACGGCCAGCAGACCCGCAGCCTGCCCATGGCCGGCAGCATCACCGTCAACAGCACCGAGACCTATTACGCCGCCTGCCTGGCCGGACTGGGCCTGATCCAGCTGCCGCTGGTGGGCGCGCAGAAGCGGCAGATGCTCGATGGCGGCCACGTGGTCGAGGTGTTGCCGCAATATCGCCCCGCCCCCATGCCGGTGAGCCTGCTCTATGCCAGCCGTCGCCATGTGCCGGCGCGGCTGGCCGCCTTCATGGACTGGCTGCATGCCCTGATCTTCCCGCTGACCGAGGAAGGCGGCCTGACCCGTTGATGCGGCCAGCACGAGCGGACATCAGGCCAGCAGGGTGCGTCCCACCGGTTCGATGCTGACCGTGCCGCGCCCGATCTCGATGACGCGCCCGCCGACGCGGATCGCGCCTTGTTCGGACACGTCCAGATACAGACGGGAAGGGCGCTCCACCGCCGCTCCCTGGTCGATGGCATGGCGCGCCGGCAAGGGGTGGCCATTGGCAAGGAGCCAACCGCCCAGGTTGGCGCAGGCCGAACCGGTGCCCGGGTCTTCGGCTACGCCGCCGCCTTGCTTGGTGAAGAAATAGCGCGACAGCACCTGACCCGGTTCGGCCGGATCGAAGGCGAACAGATAGGCGGTCTTGCGCCCCAGGCTGCTGACCGGCCACTGCTCCAGACGGCTGCTGTCGGGCCGGGCGCGGCGCACCGCCTCGGGCGTCTTCAGCGGCACCAGGAACTGGTCGGCGCCGGTATCGACCCACACCGGATCGCCGGCCAGGTCGCTTTCCTGCAAGCCCAGCAGCGCTGCCGTCTGGGCGCGCGAAAGCGCGGCCGGGGTGGTCCTGGGGCCGCCGGGGCAGGGCGCGGTGAAGGTCCAGATATCGCCGCGCGCCTGCACCGGTACGACCCCGGCCTTGAATTCCAGCGTCAGTGCATCGCCACCGCCCAGCAAGTCGCGCACGACGTGGGCGCTGCCCAGGGTGGGATGGCCGGCGAAGGGCATCTCGTAGCCGGTGGTGAAGATGCGCACCCGCGCATCGGCGACGGTCGAGGGCAGGATGAAGGTGGTCTCGGAGAGATTGAACTGCAGCGCCAGCGCCAGCATGGTGGCGTCATCCAGGCCACGGGCGTCTTCGAACACGCACAGGGGATTGCCGCCGAAGGTCGATTCGGCGAAGACATTGAGCAGGCGATAGGCGTAGGTGGCAGGCATGGAAGTCTCGCAGCGGGTTGATGAGCCTCCGGGAGGCGGTCTTGAGGACGTGGCCACCGAAAGCAGGAAGGCCGATTGTAGCCACGGCTCCCGCAGCAAGACAGATACAGTTCACTCGTCCACGGCGATACAGTCACGGCCCAGCTGTTTGGCGCGGTACAGGCGGCGGTCGGTCTGTTCCAGGAAAGCGATGCGCTGGTCCATGGGCGAGGGCAGTATGGTGGTCACGCCCAGGCTGATGGTGATGTGCTCGGAAATCTGCGATCTGGCGTGCGGGATGGCCGCTTCGTTGATCAGCGCACGGCAGCGCTGGGCCACCTGCAGGGCGGCCTTTTCATCGCACTCGGGCAGGATCAGCACGAACTCTTCGCCGCCATAGCGTGCAAAGAAATCGCGGCTGCGGGTGGCGCTCTGGCTCAACAGCTGCGCTACCTGCCTGAGGCATTCATCGCCACGGATATGGCCGTAATGGTCGTTGTACTGCTTGAAGTAATCGATGTCGAGCATGATCAGCGACAGCGGCGCGCGCGTACTCACCGCATTGGCCCATTCCACCTCCAGCGCTGAATCGAACATGCGGCGATTGGCCACGTTGGTGAGACCATCGCGATAGGACAGCGCCTCCAGCTCCTTCTGCAATTCGATCAGGCGCGCCTCGGTCTTCTTGCGCTCGGTGATGTCGAACATGAAGCCGATGAGCGCATTGGGGCTGCCGTCAGGGTTGCGCACCACGTGCACCACGTCGCGAATCCAGATGTGTTCGCCATCGCGGGTCAGGGCGCGGTAGTCGGCTTCGTGATCGGCGCCGGCCTTGGATTGCGAGATGCAGAAGTTGACCACCGCCTCGCGATCTTCTGCGTGGATGCGCATGGCCCAGTCCTCGGCCGTCTTCCAGCTCTCCGGGGTCCAGCCCAGCAACTGCTCGATCTGCGGGCCGATGTAGGTGAACTGCATGGTGCTCCAGTCGATCTTCCAGGGAATCGCCTTGGTCGATTCCAGCAAGGTCTTGTAGACGGCGCTGTCGGGTTCCATCTGGTCCTGGGTCGGGTTGCTCATGATTCTTCGTGGCGCTTTCGTTGCGGTTCGTTGCGCCTTTGTGGCGCTTTGCTTGTCGTCGGGAAATGCTGTCAGTGCAGCACAAAAAATGTGCCGGCAAGCATAGCGCGCCTTGCTGTCAAAAAGCTGAAGAAGCGGCGCAAACCCTTGCGGGAACTGCTCGGGATTGCTGTGTAGAAAGTTGCTGTAACCCATTTTTCTTCTGCAAACGGGTGGGTCATCGTTTTTTCTTATACCCCTATCCTCATTCGGTATTTCCGGATTCTCCAGCCCTGCGGATAGACTTCAGTCACAGCAGTTTTCGAGACGGAGATTGTTGTGTTGACCGCTACCACGGTCGAAGTGTCTGGCAGTGATGCACCGTACCCGGCGCAGTAATGGCAGACGCTATCTGAAACAAAAATTTTGGAGACAAGCAATGCAGATCCGTTCGGCAGCTGAGCCTGCCGCAGCGACCACGCCTACCGTAGAAGGCGTTGGCGGCTGCGACCAGGCTGCGACCCAAGTGAGCGCTCACTGGCCGGTCCCTTCTCCGGAGTCTTCGGTGTCTTCCGATACTCCTGAAGCGGCCCCCCTTGCGAAAGACGGCTTGCCTACCGTCCTCGCCCCCTCTACCGATGAGGTCCCGCTGGCCCCGGTCAGCCTGGACGACAAATACACCGCCACGACCGGCGCCATCTATCTCTCCGGCATCCAGGCCCTGGTGCGCCTGCCGCTGCTGCAGCAGATCCGCGACCGTGCGGCGGGCCTCAATACGGCCGGTTTCATTTCCGGCTATCGCGGTTCGCCCCTGGGCGGACTGGACGAGGCGCTCTGGCACGCCCAGCCGCATCTGGCGGCGCACCGCGTGAAGTTCCAGCCGGGCGTGAACGAAGACATGGCCGCCACCGCCGTATGGGGGACGCAGCAGGTCAAGCTGATCGGCCCCTCCGACTATGACGGCGTCTACGCCATGTGGTACGGCAAGGGGCCCGGCGTGGACCGCTGCGGCGATGTGTTGAAGCACATGAACCATGCCGGCACCTCGGCCCATGGCGGCGTGCTGCTGGTGGCCGGGGACGACCATGGCGCCTACTCTTCGACGCTGCCGCACCAGTCCGACCACATCTTCTCGGCATCGATGATCCCGATGCTCTATCCCTGCAATGTGCAGGAATACCTGGACCTGGGTCTGCATGGCTGGGCCATGTCGCGCTATTCCGGCTGCGTGGTGGGCTTCAAGGCGCTGGCCGATACGGTCGAGTCGAGCGCCTCGGTGGATGCCGATCCCTTCCGCGTCCAGATCAGGCTGCCCAGCGACTTCGTCATGCCCGAAGGCGGGCTCAATGCACGGCTCTCCACCGACACGCTGGGCGTACAGGCGCGCAAGCAGGAAGCGCTGATGCAGGACTACAAGATCTATGCCGCGCTCGCCTACGCCCGCGCCAATCGCCTCAACCGCGTGATGATCGATAGCCCCAAGGCGCGGCTGGGCATCATCGCCTCCGGCAAATCCTATCTTGATGTGCTGGAAGCCTTGTCCGAACTGGGTATCGACGAAGCCTTTGCGGCCGAGATCGGTCTGCGTCTGTTCAAGGTATCGATGCCCTGGCCGCTGGAACCGGATGGCGTGCGCGAGTTCGCCCAGGGCCTGGACGAAATCCTGGTGGTGGAAGAAAAACGCCAGATGGTCGAGTATCAGCTCAAGGAACAGCTCTACAACTGGCGCGACGATGTGCGCCCGCGCGTGATCGGCAAGTTCGACGAGAAGGGCGAGTGGGTGGCCCCGCGCGGCGAGTGGCTGCTGACTTCCAAGGCCGATTTTTCGGTGGCGCAGATCGCCCGCGTGATCGCCGCGCGCATCGCGCGTTTCCATACCAGCGACCTGATCAAGGCGCGCCTGGCCTTCCTCGACGCCAAGGACGCGGTGCTGTCCAAGGCCGTCAACACACCGCCGCGCCCGGCCTATTACTGCTCAGGCTGCCCGCACAACAGTTCCACCCGGGTGCCCGAAGGCAGCTTCGCGCTGGCCGGCATCGGCTGTCATGTGATGGCCACGGCCATCTATCCCGAATTCAACAAGCTGACCACCCACATGGGCGGCGAGGGCGCGCCCTGGATCGGGCAGGCGCCTTTCTCCAAGGTGCCGCATGTGTTCGCCAACCTGGGCGATGGCACCTATTTCCATTCGGGCTACCTGGCCATCCGCGCCGCCGTCGCGGCCAAGGTCAACATGACCTACAAGATCCTCTACAACGATGCCGTGGCCATGACCGGTGGCCAGCCCGTCGATGGCACGGTGTCGGTGCCGATGATCGCCCAGCAGATGGCCGCTGAAGGCGTGCAGCGCATTGCGCTGGTCTCTGAAGACCCAGGCCGCTACGCCGATCGCAGCAGCCTGCCCGCCGCCGTCACGGTGCATGACCGCAAGGACATGGATGCGGTCCAGCGCGAACTGCGCGAGCTGCCTGGCGTCACCGTCATCATCTATGACCAGACCTGCGCCGCCGAGAAGCGTCGCCGCCGCAAGAAAGGGGAATATCCCGATCCCAACCAGCGGCTCTTCATCAACGCCGCCGTCTGCGAGGGCTGCGGCGATTGCGGCGTGCAATCGAACTGCACCTCCATCCTGCCGCTGGAGACCGATCTGGGACGCAAGCGCGTCATCGACCAGTCTTCCTGCAACAAGGATTATTCCTGCGTGAAGGGCTTCTGCCCCAGCTTCGCGACCGTCACCGGCGGTAAGCTCAGGAAGTCGCGCACCGGCGTCTCCCGGCAGGAAGAGCGGGATGACTTCGGCCCCTTGCCGCAACCGGTCTTGCCGGCCTGCGACACGCCCTTCAACATCCTCATCAATGGCATCGGCGGCACCGGCGTCATCACCATCGGCGCGCTCATGGGCATGGCCGCGCACCTGGAAGGCAAGGGTGCGTCGGTGCTGGACATGACGGGCATGTCGCAAAAGAATGGTTCGGTGACTTCCCACGTGCGCATCGCCGCCCGCCGCGACGCCATCCGCGCCCAGCGCATCGCCACCGGCGAAGCCGATCTGGTGCTGGGTTGCGACATGCTCACTGCGGGCGCCTTCGACGCCATTTCCAAGATGCGGCCCGGTCGCACCCGGGCGGTGGTCAACCTGCACCAGCAACCGCCGGGCCAGTTCGCCAGGAATCCGGACTGGCAATTCCCGGTCGAGGAGGTCAAGGCGCTCATCGTCGAATCGGTGGGCCAGCAGGCCGACTTCATCGACGCTACCCGCCTGGCCACCGCCCTCATGGGCGACTCCATCGCCACCAACCTGTTCATGCTGGGCTATGCCTGGCAGCGCGGCGAACTGCCGTTGACGGAGGCGTCGCTGCTGCGCGCCATCGAGCTCAACGGCGTGGCCGTGCAGGCCAACAAGACCGCCTTTGCCTGGGGCCGCCGCGCCGCCGTCGATCTGGCCAGGGTGGAACAGATCGCCGTGCCGGCGCAACCGATGCTGCTGCATCTGCCGCAAAGCCTGGACCAGCTCATCAAGCGCCGCGTGAGCCTGCTCACCGACTATCAGGACGCCGCCTATGCCGCCCAGTTCCTGGAAGTGGTCGAGGCCGTGCGTGCCGCCGAGGCGGCGCTAGGCGGCGACAAATTGGCCACGGCGGTGGCGCGCAACCTCTCCAGGTTGATGGCCTACAAGGATGAATACGAAGTCGCGCGGCTCTATACCAATGGCCAGTTCCAGAAGGAACTGGCGCAGCAGTTCGAGGGCGACTTCAGCCTCAGCTTCCATCTCGCGCCCCCCCTCCTGGCCCGCAAGGATGGCCAGGGCCACCTGCTCAAGGCGCGCTACGGCGGCTGGATGATGCAGGCCTTCAAGCTGCTGGCGCGCATGAAGGGCCTGCGCGGCGGGCTGCTGGACCTGTTCGGCCACACCGAAGAACGGCGCATGGAGCGCGAGCTGATCGTCCAATACCGCCAACTGGTGCTGGATCTGCTGCCGCGCCTGACGGCCGCCAACCTGGCCACGGCCATCGAACTGGCGCAATTGCCGGAACAGGTGCGCGGCTACGGTCACGTCAAGCAGAAGGCCGTGCACGCCATGCGCACGCGCCAGCAGCAACTGCTGGCGGTGTTCGCACAGGCCGGCCAGTCAAGGTTGGAAGAGGCGGCCGGAGCCGAGGCTGGCGCGCTGTCGTTATCAATGTCGCGCCAGTGACAACTGCCCTGCATGATTTCCATTAAGCTACAGGCCACTGGCGGGATACCCTGAGCCCGCAAGGCCAAGACAAGACAACGAACAGGAGACAAGCATGGATTTTGAACTGAACCAGGACCAGCTCGCCTTCCAGCAGAGCGCACGCGACTTCGCGGCGGGCGAGATGGCGCCCTTCGCCGCCAAGTGGGACGAGGAGGCGCATTTCCCCCTGGACGTGATTGCCAAGGCGGGCGAGCTGGGTTTCTGCGGGCTCTACACGCCCGAAGCCGATGGCGGCCTGGGCCTCTCGCGCCTGGACGCCACGGTGGTCTTTGAAGAACTGGCGCGGGCCTGCACCTCGACGGCGGCCTACCTCACCATCCACAACATGGTCAGCTGGATGATCGCCAGCTGGGGCCAGCCTTCGCTGAAGGCGCAATGGTGCGAACAGTTGGCGGCGGGCCGCAAGATCGGCTCCTACTGCCTGACCGAGCCCGGTTCCGGTTCCGATGCAGCCTCGCTCAAGACCACTGCGCGGCTGGAGGACGGCCATTATGTCCTCAACGGTTCCAAGGCCTTCATCTCCGGCGCGGGCAGCACCGATGTGCTGGTGGTGATGGCGCGCACCGGCGGCGAAGGCGCACGCGGGGTCTCGGCCATCGTGGTGCCGGGCAATGCGCCCGGCGTCAGCTATGGCAAGAAGGAAAGCAAGATGGGCTGGAACAGCCAGCCTACCCGCACCATCAGCTTCGACAACGTCAAGGTGCCGGCGGATCATCTGCTGGGGCAAGAAGGGCAGGGCTTCATCTTTGCCATGAAGGGGCTCGATGGCGGGCGCATCAACATCGCCACCTGTTCGGTGGGCGCGGCCCAGGCGGCGCTGGATGCGGCCCATGCCTACATGAAGGAGCGCAAGCAGTTCGGCCGCCCCATCGCCGATTTCCAGGCGCTGCAATTCAAGCTGGCCGACATGCAGACCGAGCTGGTGGCTGCGCGCCAGATGGTGCGCCTGGCGGCCACCAAGCTGGACGCCGGTTCGCCCGAGGCCACCACCTATTGCGCCATGGCCAAGCGGTTGGCCACCGACCTGGGCTTCCGGGTCTGCAACGAAGCCCTGCAATTGCATGGCGGCTATGGCTACATCCGTGAATACCCGCTGGAACGCTATTTCCGCGACGTGCGCGTGCACCAGATATTGGAGGGCACCAATGAAATCATGCGCGTCATCATCTCGCGCAAGCTGCTGGACCGCGACAACCTCGACGACATCCGCTGACCTATTGCAAGGAAGAGCATGACCACCTATACCAACCTGAAGCTGGAAAAGACCGGCCACACCGCCGTGCTGACCCTGTCCAACCCGCCCGCCAACACCTGGACCCGCGCGGCGCTGGCCGACCTGACGCGGCTGGTCAAGGAGCTCAACGCCGACCGCGACATCTACACCCTGGTCGTGACGGGCGAAGGCGAGAAATTTTTCTCGGCAGGCGCCGACCTGAAACTCTTCGCCGATGGCGACAAGGCCATGGCGCGCGAGATGGCGCGGCGCTTCGGTGAAGCCTTCGAGACCTTGTCGGCGTTTCGCGGTGTCTCCATTGCCGCCATCAATGGCTATGCCATGGGCGGCGGGCTGGAGTGCGCGCTGGCCTGCGATATCCGCATCGCCGAGGAACAGGCGCAGATGGCCTTGCCCGAA
Organism: Herbaspirillum camelliae; assembly: GCF_001929405.1. NCBI lineage: Bacteria > Pseudomonadati > Pseudomonadota > Betaproteobacteria > Burkholderiales > Oxalobacteraceae > Herbaspirillum > Herbaspirillum camelliae. The sequence goes on along the minus strand of NZ_KV880769.1, from coordinate 4,559,700 downwards.
GCCGCCGTGGGCTTGCTGCCCTGCGCGGGCGGCACCCAGAACCTGCCCTGGCTGGTGGGCGAAGGCTGGGCCAAGCGCATGATCCTGTGCGGCGAGCGCGTCAATGCCGAGACCGCCCTGCGCATCGGCCTGGTGGAAGAAGTGGTGCCGCGCGGCCAGGCCCGCGAGCGTGCGCTGGCCTTGGCGCAGCAGGCGGAAAAGCAGAGCCCCTCGTCGGTGGCGGCCAGCAAGCAGCTGATCCAGGGAGCGCGTCACAATCCCCTGGGCACGATCCTGCAGACCGAACGCGAACTGTTCGTCGATCTCTTCGATACGCAAGACCAGCAGGAAGGCGTCCAGGCCTTCCTCGAAAAGCGCAGTCCGCAATGGAAGAATCAGTAAAAGCCATTGAGCAAGGGCTGACGTTTTCTGCACCATGACCTGGTTTGACGCCTGAAACCCGGGCCTGGCGCGGTATGCCTGCGTGGGCGATCCGCTGTTGGATGAGCGTCGACGTTTTGTGTTAACGTGGGCGGCTTCGATCACCAGCGAGTCCGCGCATGCCTATCGTCTATCGCACCGACCACCGCATCACGGTGGAGCAATTCATCGATATCCTCTCCCGCACCTCGCTGGGAGAGCGCCGCCCACTGGACGACCGCGCCTGCATGCAGGCCATGGTCGAGCACGGCAACCTCATCGCCACTGCCTGGGACGGCGAGCGCCTCATCGGCGTGGCGCGCTGCGTGACCGATTTCGTCTATGCCTGCTACATGTCGGAGCTGGCCGTGGATACCGGCTACCAGCGCCAGGGCATCGGCAAGGAATTGATCCGCCATGCGCGCAGCCGCCTGGGGCCGCGCTGCCGCCTGCGCCTGCTGGCGGCGCCCGAAGCCACCGATTACTACGCCCATATCGGTTTCGCCCATAGCCCGCGCTGCTGGGAGCTGACGCCCGGCCATGAGCTGGTGGACTGAGACCACCTGCCACCCTCAATGCATTACACATTCCATTGCCTTCCATGATCCAGATACACGCTTTTTCTCCCGAGCACGCCAGCGGCGTGGTCGATGTCATCCTGCCGATCCAGCAACAGGAGTTCGAGATTCCCATCACCCTGGAAGGCCAGCCCGACCTGAAGGATATTCCCGGCTTCTACCAGAAGGGGCGGGGCAACTTCTGGGTGGCGCTCGATGCGGGCAAGGTGGTCGGGACGATTGCGCTGCTCGACATTGGCAATGAACAAGTGGCGCTGCGCAAGATGTTCGTGGCGGCCAGCCATCGTGGCCGGGAACATGGCACGGCGGCGCGCTTGCTGGAAGGGGCGGTGGCCTGGGCGCGGGCGCAGGGCGTGCGCCAGATCTTTCTCGGCACCACGGCCAAGTTCCTGGCCGCGCACCGCTTCTATGAAAAGAATGGCTTCAGGCAGATCGCGCAGGAGGCACTGCCTGCCGCTTTCCCGGTGATGGTGGTCGATACCCGCTTCTACGCCCTGGACTGCGCCTGAGCGCAGGCAGGGTCAGAGACGACGCTCGCTGTCCACGCCGAAATAGAACCACTCATTGCCCGGCAGCGCGCGCGGGTTGGGGAAGACGATGTAGCCATCGCCCGGCGCTGTCACTGCTGCGCCATCGTGGCGGTGACCGATGAGCTCGCCGGCGCGCACGCGGTCGAAGCTGGCCCATTCGCGCTGGAAGCGGTCCTCAGGATGGTCCATGTCGATCACATCGACTAGCCGGATGATCTCGATGCCGTCGGCAGGCGGGGCCAGCGGCGCCTCGATCATGCCGTGCAGGGCCAGCGTCTGGCGGATGGCCTGATAGGCCACTTCCGGCGCCTGCGGGTCGTCGTGCTGCCCGCATTCCAGCGTCACGCCATACAGGCCACGGCCGCGCGCGTATTCGGTGGTGCCCACGCCATATTGCGTATCCAGCAGATCGGGCGAGACCGCACGGCCTTGCTGGCGGCGGCGCTGCACGCCACGGACATAGGCGCTCATCCATCCTTCCACCACGCGCTGGCAGCCCAGGTGCGCCACCATGCGCTGCTCGGCGGCGGCAAGGGCGAACGGTTCGACCTCGCCGGTATTGTCCTGCGGGCCCAGCATGGCGAAGGGAACGCCGCCGGTGTGGAAGGAATGCAGGTCCAGCAGCACCTCGTGCTCGTCGATCCAGGGGCAGAGCACGTTGCAGAGGCGGTCCTCGAAGTTGGCCGGGTCCGGATGCGGGCGCAGGTTGCGGTTGAGGTTGCGCTCGCCCTGGCGCTGATGGCGCGCATAGGCCAGCGGATTGGTAACCGGCACCAGCGTCAGCAGGCCGCGTGCCAGGTGCAACTGGCCGCTGTCGAGTTCTTGCCGCAGGCGCGTGATGGCTTGCGTACCGCAGGTTTCGTTGCCGTGGACGGCGCCCAGCACCAGCAGGCGCGGACCGGGTTGGAAGGCAGCATACTGGAAGCGTTGCAGGGAAGAGGGCAGCAAGGTGGACATCATCTAAATCATTTACGCAAAACGGACCATCACGATACCCCGGTTCTTCCCCGAGGGCCAGCGCCCCAGCGAGGCGACCTGGATGTCAGCGCAACTGGCCCGACCAGCCCGGTGAAGCCGTCGCCGCCACGGCGTCGTGCGCGTGCAGGCTCTCGACATGGCTGACCCTGATCGCGCAAGCGCCAAAACGCGTCTCCACGGCCTGCCGCAGCCGCCTGGCGGCATCTTCCACATACATCAGGTTGGCGCCGTTGGCCAGGGCGAAGGCCTGCTCGTCGGCGCGCCGTACTGCGGTCTGCACGGCGGTGCCCAAGGCTTGTTCGGCGGTGTCGATGAGCGCCAGCAAGGGCAGCTCGGCCGCCTCCTGCGCTACCGTGACGCCCAGGTCGGCATAGCTGCGCTGGCTGTGCGGCGTGGCGCGGCTGCCATGGCGCCCCAGCCAGTCCAGCACGGCCGGCTGGGCCACCGTGGTGTGCGGCCCGAACTCGCTGGCAAAGGCGTCTTGCAGCGCTTGCCGCGACAGCGCCGCTGAACAGGGGCAGGTGGACGAATAGGCGATGCGCACCTGCAGCGTCAGTTGCAGACGGTCTTGCAGCAGCTCGGCCCCCAGCGTGAAGGGATAGCTCTTCCATCCCGCCAGCTCCGGTGTGACCAGCGCCGCGCGCTGGTGCAGCAGCGCGAAATCCAGCCGCAGCGAGGCTGCGCGCGAACCGCAATCGGCATGGCTGGCGCGCATCTGGTCCAGCAGGGCGTGCAGCGCCGCAGGATTGAGCGTGGCCTGGGCTGCGAATCGATCCAGCAGCAGGTACAGGCGCGACATGTGGATGCCCTTGGCCTGGGCATGGGGCAGGTCCACCGCGATCTCGGCGCTGGCCGGCACGATCTGGCCGCTGTCCAGGCGCACGGGCAGGGCGATGCCGTGCATGCCGACCCAGTCCAGTGGCAAGGCAATGCTGGCGCGTTCTTCGCGCGCCACGTCGGGCAGGACTGCAGCCATGCTCACCCCCACAGCGGGAAAGGATCGCGCATGCGCGCCCAGCCCAGCGGCCCCTGGGCCATCTCGGCGTCGCTCAGCAGGCAGGCGTCCAGGCGGGCGCGCAGGGCCTCCTGGTCCATGGCCATGCCGATGAGGACCAGCTCCTGGCGGGCGTCGCCGACGTTTTCGTCCCAGTGCGCCAGGATGAAATCGACCGACTCCTGGTCTTGCGGCCACTGTTCGCGGGGTACGGCCGCCCACCATTTGCCGGCCAGCCCGTGCCGGCATACCGCGCCGGCCTGCGACCACGAGCCTGCCTGCGTTGGTCGCGAGGCCAGCCAGAAGAAACCCTTGGAACGGACCACGCCCGGCCATTCGGTGTTGATCAGGTCAAAGAAGCGTTGCGGATGCAGGGGACGGCGCGCCTGCCAGGCAAAGCTGCTGATGCCGTACTGCTCGGTCTCGGGCACGTGCTCTCCACGCAGTTCCTGCAGCCAGCCGGGGGCCTGGCTGGCCTGCTCGAAATCGAACAGGCCAGTGTCGAGCACCTGCTCCAGCGCCACCTTGCCGAATTCGGCGCGCGCGATGCGGGCACGCGGATTGAGCTTGTGCAAGATGGCGTGCAGGCGCTCCAGGTCGTCCGCTGCCACCAGGTCCAGCTTGTTGAGTACGATCACGTCGCAGAATTCGATCTGCTCGATCAGCAGGTCCACCACGGTGCGGTTGTCTTCCTCGCCCATCGATTGGCCGCGCTGCTCCAGGCTGTCCTGGGAGCTGTAGTCCTTGAGGAAGTTGAAGGCGTCCACCACCGTCACCATGGTGTCCAGCCGCGCCACGTCCGAGAGGCTGGCGCCATCCTCGTCGGTGAAGGTAAAGGTCTCGGCCACCGGCAATGGTTCGGAGATGCCGGTGGACTCGATGACCAGCTGGTCGAAGCGGCGCTCGCGGGCCAGCTTGCGCACCTCCATGAGCAGGTCTTCGCGCAGGGTGCAGCAGATGCAGCCATTGCTCATCTCCACCAGTTTTTCCTCGGTGCGGGAAAGGTCAGCACCGCCATCGCGCACCAGCGCGGCATCGATGTTGACCTCGGACATGTCATTGACGATGACCGCCACGCGGCGGCCCTCGCGGTTGTGCAGGATGTGGTTGAGCAGGGTGGTCTTGCCTGCGCCGAGGAAGCCCGAGAGCACAGTCACGGGAAGCCGGCGGTCAGCGGCCTGGCGTTGGGAGGAGGTCATGGCGATGAGCAATGGATGGCGGGAAGGGAGGATTGAACCGGGTGGGCAATCCATTTTTGCAACAGAGTTGCGAATATCTCATAAATGCAACCAAGTTGCAAATAAAGGCGTCGCCTGGTGCTGCGCCGGCCGGCCTTTCGTGCATGTGCTAGCATTGCGCCTCGCAACAAGGAGGTGTCTTACATGTCCCAGATCTTCCCGTACCGGGGAAACGCCGTCATTCCAGAACTCAGGAAACTCGACAACGGTAAATTCATGGCCTGCTTCGTGATTCACGAGGGCAAGGACGGCAGCGGCAAGCTGCGCTACCAGCGCAAGGCGCCCACCAATGAATTCGATACCGAAGACGAGGCCATTGCCTACATCCTCGACTTCTCGGGCGACTGGATCGACGAAAACCCGCTGTAAGCCCAGCCCAGGGGCGCGCGCCCATGGCTGCGCCCACCGTTCTACCGTTGGCAGCAAGGCAAGAGCCGCAGGGGCATCCGGCGGCTCTTTTTCATTGGCGCGGCGACCCCGCTGCGACAAATTGCCGCATTCGCAGCCAGACCGCCAAGACCTACAATGCGCGCTTCCCGTCAGCCAGCCCGCGCGCGCCAGATGCGCCTTCCTTCCATGACCACCCACTCCTTCCAGCCGGCCAACCAGGCCCAGGCTGCTGCACGCCGGCAAAGCGCCACCGCCTTGCAAGCGCTGCTGCTGCGCATGCATTTCTATATCGGCCTGTTCGTCGGTCCCTTCATCCTGGTAGCGGCGCTGACGGGCACGCTCTATGTGCTCACGCCCCAGATCGAGTCGCACCTGTACGCCACCCAGCTCAGGAATGCCTCACAAGGTCCGACCCAGCCGCTGGCCGCCCAGGTGCAGGCGGCCCAGGCTTTCCTGGGCCCGCAGGCGCGCCTGTTCGCGGTGCGGCCGGCCAAGGGGCAGGGCTGGAATACACGGGTCATGTTCAGCCAGCCTGGCCTGGGCGATTCGGAAAGCCGCGCCATCTTCGTCGATCCGGTGAGCCTGCAGGTGCGCGGCGACCTGGTCGTCTATGGCACCAGCGGCGTGCTGCCGCTGCGCACCACGCTGGATTACCTGCATCGCAACCTGATGCTGGGCGAGCTGGGCCGCAACTACAGTGAACTGGCCGCTTCCTGGCTCTGGCTGGGGGCGCTGGGCGGAGTATGGCTGTGGTGGCGCGCTCGCGCCCGTGGCCGCGCGCAGGCTTCGCGCCCCTTGACGGCGCGGCGTCTGCATGCGCTGGTGGGCCTATGGATCGTGATCGGCCTGGTGTTCTTCTCGGCCACCGGCCTGACCTGGTCGCGCTGGGCCGGTGAACGGGTCAACCTGATGCGCGCCCAACTGGGCTGGATCACGCCATCGGTCTCGACCCAGTTGCAGCCGGGCGCGCCAGCCATGAGCATGGGCGAGCACGCCGACCATATGGCCGCCCATGGCATGGCGATGGCCATGCCTGCGGTGGATGATCCGGCCCGTTTTGACATGGTGCAGTCGATTGCCCGCGCCGGCGGCATCGACGCGACCGAGATCGAGATCCGCCCGCCGCGCGCGGCGCAGCAAGCCTGGGTGGTGCGCGAGGTGGACCGCTCCTGGCCGACCCAGGTCGATACAGTGGCCATCGATGCCGACCGCATGCGCATCACCAGCCGCGCCGACTTTGCCAGTTTCCCGCTGATCGCCAAGCTGATCCGCTGGGGCGTGGATGCCCATATGGGCGTGCTCTTCGGCGTGGCCAACCAGATCCTGATGGCCGCATTCGGTATCGCCTTGACGGGCCTGATCGCGCTGGGCTACCTGATGTGGTGGCGCCGTCGTCCGGCTGCCGGGGCCAGCCTGGTGCCGCTGTCGGCGGCGTTCATGCAGATGTCGCTGGCCCAGCGCGCCAGCGTGTTGCTGCTGGCGCTCTTGCTGGGCTGGAATCTGCCGCTGATGGGTGCAAGCCTGTTGGTATTCCTGCTGGTGGATGTGATCCGTTATCGGCGCGCAAGGCGCTGAGCAAGCGGATCACGGAGAGCACCGAGATCAGGGATCGGTCGCAATCTGGCCGTCGGCCAGTTGTTCGAACCATTCGCTGCCGCGTTGCACGAAGGTCTGCGACGCATCCAGCCCGAAGGCTCTTTCTTCGGCGCGCCAGCCCAGGCGGTGCACCACGATCTGGTGCGCCTCGATCTGCAAGACATTGAAGGAATTGGCCTCGCCCCGGCCCCGGGTCGAGGTGGCTGTCCCCGCCTGCACGACTAGCGCCGAATAGCCGGCGATGCGGTAGCGTGCGGCGCTGCTCATGGCCGAACTGGCATGCACATGACCGGCCAGCAGCAGGTCCGCGCCGCACAGCGCAAAGGCGCGCATGGCTGGCAAGGCCTGGCCGACCAGGCCATGGTGCTGCGGCCCGGCCGGCAGGTCGAAGGGGTGGTGGGTGACGATGATCTTGACCAGGTGATCGCCTACCGCTGCCAGTTCACGTCGCGCCAGCTCGATCTGCTGGTCATTGACGCGGCCGTGCTGGATGGTCAGCGCTCGCGCAGTATTGATGCCGACCACGGCGATCTCGTCGTCCACGTACAGCGGCTGCAGATCGGGCGTGATATGGCGCTTGTACTTGCGCAGCGGTTGCAGCATCCGCGCAGCCACGTTGAACAGCGGCACGTCATGATTGCCCGGCACTACCAGTTGGGGCTTGGGCAAGGCATCCAGGAACTGGCGCGCCTGTCGGAACTGGCCGCTGCGTGCGCGCTGGGTGAGGTCGCCCGAGACCACCACCAGGTCGGGCTGCAGCTCGTGGATCTGGGCAATGAGCGGCTCGATGATGGCCGGGTCGGTGCGGCCGAAATGCAGGTCGGAAAGATGGATCACGCGGCGCATCAGGATTCTCCCCACAGCTTGTCCAGCAGGCCGCCTGTCGGCGAGCTTGCCGTCGATGCCGGCGCCTGCGGCACGATCACTTCCAGCGAGGCCGGACGGATACGGTAGGACAGCGGTGTCTGCATCAGCTGCACCTCGCCATCGGTGGCCACGCGCATGCGGCGTTTGCGGGTCTCGATGTGGATGTCGGTGGCGGTGAGCATGTCGAAGTCATGGGCTTGGCGCAGGCGTCCGAAGAGCGCATGCAGGGCCAGGCGCAGCAAACCCCAGCGACCTGTGTGGTGGCAGACGTAGAGACTCAGGCAGCCCTCGGTGAGGCTGGAGCGCTTGCCGATGTCCAGGCCGCTCATCAGGTAGGGATTGTTGCCGATGAAGACAAAGGGGGTGCGCCGCCAGTGTTCCTGCCCATCGATGGACAGGCGCACGCGCAGGAAGGGATAGCGCCGCAGCGCGCCCATGGCGGCCCAGGTAAAGGCCAGCCATTTGCCCCGGCCCAGGCGGGCCTGCTGCTTTTCGCGCTCGCGCACGATGTCCGGATACAGCCCCAGGCTGGAATTGTTGATGAAGGCGACGCCATTGACCTCGGCGCTGTCGACTCGCAGCCGGCGCCCGCTGGCGATGTTGGCGATGGCGTCCTCCAGCGTCAGCGGGATGTTGAGGTCCTTGGCAAAGTGGTTCAGCGTTCCCAGCGGCAAGACACCCAGGGCGCTCTGGCAGTGCTGGTCGGCCAGCAGCGTCGATGCGACCGCATTGACGCTGCCATCGCCACCACCCACGGCCACCACCGGCACCCGGTCACGGACTGCCTGGCGCGCCGTGGCGAGCATGTCCTCGCCGCTGCTGGCCAGGTGCACCGTGGCATTGCGGCCGTGGCGAGCGAATTCTGCGCTGATGTGGGCGGCCAGTTCCTTGGCGTGGCCACCGCCGGCCTTGGCATTGATGACGGCGACCACGTCGGGACGGGCCTGCGGGTGGGGAGGTGAAGGGCTGGTCGTGTTCTGGTCTGGCATCCGCAGCTTGTGAGAGTGGGAAAGTCAGTTGGAGCGTGTGCCGCCGTAATAGTGCCGCTGCAGTGTGAAAACCACCGTGGTCCAGAGCGCGAACCAGGCCGTTCCCAGCAGCATCGCCCCCATAACATCGCTGAGGAAATGCGCGCCCAGATAGACGCGGCTGAAGGCCGTCAGCGCCACCATCAGCAGGGCCGCGCCGACGACGGCCAGTTGCACGCCGCGTTGGCCGCCGCCCAGGCGTCGGCTGAGGGCGTCCGAGAGCGCGGGCTGATTCAGTACATAGGCCGCCACCATGGTGTAGAGCAAGGTCGCGCCGATGGTGTGGCCGCTGGGGAAGCTGTAGCTGTGCAACACCAGCAGGGGATCCTCGAAACTGGGGCGCAGCCGCGCAAACAGATGCTTGAGCAGGTAGTTCAGCAGCATGCCGCCTGGCAACACCAGCAGCAGGTCGATCACCCACGGCCACTGGCGCGCGCGCACCATGTGGCGCAACAGCAGCCCTCCCATCACCAGCACACCGATGGTGCCGTGCAGATGGGTATAGCCCAGCACCAGTTCGGTCAGGGGAGAGAAGGCGCGCTGGTTGAACCAGTCGGCCAGTTGCTGATCCAGGCGCGTGAGCGCGCCATGGGTATGGACTTCATAGGCAATGAGCGCGAACAGCAGGGCCGTGGAGAGCACGGCCAACAGACCCGTGCTCAGCGGCAGGCCCAGATGATGGTCACGCGCCAGGCGGGCGCGCAGGAAGCGCTTGAAGGCGCCGGGGGAGCGGGGGGCGGAGAGATGTCGTTCTGTCATCCGCCCATTCTAGCGTCTCCCGCGGGGGATGCGGCAAGGCCGGCTCAGTGCTGGCTAAGGGCTGGTTCAGTTCGCCTCAGGCGCAGGGATCGTTGCCCAGGGCGACGGCGCGCAGGGTCGGCAGGTCGCACAGCTCGACGTCGCGGTGGTTGACCTCAATCACGCCGGTCTTCTTGAAGTTGGTCAGCAGGCGGCTCACGCTTTCCACCGCCAGGCCCAGATAGTTGCCGATTTCCTCGCGCGTCATGCGCAGCTGGAAGCGGGTGGAGGAATAGCCGCGGCTCATGTAGCGGCTGGAGAGATTGAGCAGGAAGGCGGCCATCTTCTGTTGCGCCGTCATGCTGCCCAGGGTCAGCATGACGCGTTGTTCGCGCGAGATCTCCAGGCTCATCATGCGATGGAACTGGCGCAGCAGCGTGGGCATGTCGCGGAACAGGTCTTCCAGGCTGGCAAAGGGGATCTCGCACACTTCGCTGTCTTCCAGCGCCACCGCCTCGCACAGGTGGTGACCGGCGCCGATGGCGTCCATGCCCAACAGTTCGCCGGCCATCTGGAAGCCCGTGATCTGCTGGCCGCCATTGGGATTGTGCTGGAAGGTCTTGAAATGGCCCAGGCGGATGGCGTAGAGCATGTCGAACTTGTCATTGAGGCGATACAGGGTCTCATCGCGCTTGACCTTGCGGCGGCGGTTGATGACCTGTTCCAGCCGCTGCATGTCGCCCTGGTCCAGGCCCATGGGCAGGCACAGCTGGTGCATGCTGCAGGCCGAACAGCTGGCGCGCAGCGCATGCAGGTTGACCGGGGGCGGCGAATGCTTGTGGGTGGAAGCGGGTAGGCTGGACATAACGGTTGGAGTTCCTCTTTGTTGTGGCAGCGTCGGCTGGCCAGGGCTTGGCGTGATGATTTGTGCTTGCACCACAATCTCATGCGGCTGCGCTGCTGTATTTTCTGTCTAGTTTTACCACAATTCCCGCCAAATTGACGCATTGAGCGGGAGGGAGAGTGAAACTTTCATCGGTTCACGCAGATAGGTACTTTTCAGTTACGTGAGAATATCTTCCTGACAACTGGGAAAAAATGGTCTATTTGACCAGTTTCAACACCTCCCTGAATTGCGCATGGCTGCTCTGTCCCAGCCATTCGTAGGCCACCATCTCCAGCGTCACCGGCACCGCACCGGCGCCGCGCAGGCGCGCGAAGGCAGCGTCGCGGTCGGCCGGGCGGCGCGAACCGCAGGCCTGCAGCAGCGGATAGACCTGGTAGCCGGCTTGCAACAGCGACAACGCGGTCTGCAGCACGCAGATATGCGCCTCGCAGCCGCTGACGATGATCTGCCGCGCCTGCGGCGGCAAGGTGGCCGCCAGCCCATCGGCGCAGGCGTCGAAGTGCTGCTTGGCCAGCGTGCTTTCGCACAGCCGGGCGATGTCGGGATGATTGGGGCCGAGCTTGTCCGGCATCTGCTCGGTGGCCAGCACCGGCACGCCGAGCAGGCGCGCAATCTCGGCCATGCGCACGGCCTCGGCCAGGACCTGCGGCCCTTCATGGATGGCAGGCAGCAGCTTCTGCTGGAGGTCGACGATCAGCAGGACGGATTGGCGGGCATCGATGAGCATGGGGCCTCTTGGTTGGGCTGCTGGGCTGGCGGGTTGGCAGGAATTGAAGGTGTTGTGTCATTGACGCCAACTGGGCGCGCTCCGACAATTTTTCCATCAAAGACCGTCCGGAGCAAATCGCATGACCATTACCACCTCCACCGCCGTCCCGGCCAGTGCTCCGGATGCTTCCGGCCCGCGCAATGCTCGCGTGCTGGCGCTCTGCCAGGGCTTGTTCACCTGCGCCATCTCGATCGACCTGACCCTGACCGCATTGACCGGCTGGCAACTGGCCCCGGACAAGTCCCTGGCGACCTTGCCCTTTGCCTTGATCACGGTGGCCGGGGCGGTGGTGACCTGGTTTGCCGCCTTCCTGATCCAGCGCCTGGGGCGGCGCTGGTCCTTCGTGCTGGGCGCGGCCAGCTGCTGCGTGGGCGGGCTGGTGTCGGTGTGGTCGGTGTGGCAGGGCCACTTCTGGAGCTTCTGCGCGGGTACGGCGCTGGTGGGGGTGTTCCAGGCATTTGCCCAGTATTACCGCCTGGCCGCCGCCGACGCCGTGCCGGAGGCGGCCAAGAGCCGCGCCATTTCCACTGTGCTGGCCGGCGGTGTCATCGCCGCCCTGGTGGGCCCGGCGCTGGCGGCGTGGAGCAAGGACTGGATTCCGACGGCGCTGTTTGCCGGGGCCTACCTGGTGGTGGCGGCCATGGGCTTGTTGTCGGTGCTGGCCTTGCTGCTGTTCTATCGCGATCAGCCGGTGGCGACGGTGCGCACAGAGATGATGGATGCCGCCCCGGCGCGCGCGCTGGGGCAGATCGTGCGCACCCCGGTCTTCATGGCCTCGGTGGCCAACAACGTGGCCGGTTCCATGGTGATGATGTTCATCATGACCGCAGCACCCCTGGCGGCAGTGGCCTGCCATCATGGCATCGATGACGGCGCCGCCATCATCCAGTGGCACCTGATGGGCATGTATGCGCCATCCTTCTTCGCCGGGCGGCTGGTGCAGCGCGTGGGCCTGGGACCAGTGCTGCTGGCCGGGCTGGCGATGAACCTGGGCTGCGCCGTGGTGGCGATGCTCTCGACGACCCTGCCGGCCTTCTACCTGGCCTTGCTGTTGCTGGGAGTGGGCTGGAATTTCATGTTCGTTGGCGGCACCACGCTGCTGGCGCAGTCCTATACGCCCTCGGAGCGGGCCAAGACCCAGGGCTTCTCGGAACTGCTGCGCTATGCCGCCACGGCGCTGGCCACCCTCGGGGCAGGACCCTTGCTGGCGCGCTTTGGCTGGCAGACGCTCAACCTGGCCATCCTGCCGGTGCTGCTGCTGTCGGCCCTGGCCACGCTGCGCTGGATGATGGTGCAGCGGCGCGCCGCCACGCTGCAGCCAGCCGGGCTGCGCTAACATCCTTGCCTGGTCTTCTTTCGCCCATCCCATGAATTCCGTCCACCCGCCACGGCGCGTCGTCTTCCTCGCCTATGCTGGCATGAACCTGCTCGACCTGTCCGGCCCCATGCAGGTGCTGGCCACCACCAATCGCCTGCAGGGCCGCGAAGTCTATCGCCTGCACGTGGTCTCGGCCCAGGGCGGGACCATCCTCACCAGCGCCGGATTGCCGGTGGGCACGCAATCGCTGCAGGAGATGGACAGGCTGCTGGAGGTCGCGCCGGACCTGCATACGCTGGTTTCGCCGGGCGGCAGCAGCGGCGACCAGTTTCCGCTGGATGCCGCGCTGGTGGCCTGGATACGGCAGCACGCGGAGGCGGCGGTGCGGATCTGTTCAGTCTGCACCGGCGCCTTCCACCTGGCCGAGGCCGGGGTGCTGGATGGCTTGCGCGTGACCACCCACTGGGACTGGGCGCAGGAGTTGCAACGTCGATATCCTGCCTTGCAGGTGGATGCCGACCCGATCTATATCCGCCAGGGGCGCATCTGGACCTCGGCGGGCGTGACGGCCGGCATCGATCTTGCGCTGGCGCTGGTGGAACAGGACCTGGGCCACGCCAGCGCCATCGCCACGGCGCGCCAACTGGTGATGTTCATCAAGCGTCCGGGCGGGCAGTCGCAGTTCAGTACGCCGCTGGCGACCCAGTCGACCGGAGCAGGGCGCTTTGCCGAGCTGCACGCCTGGATCGCCGCTCACCTGGCCGATGACCTGCGCGTAGAGAACCTGGCGCACCAGGCCGGCATGAGTCCGCGCACGTTTGCCCGCCTGTATGTGGCCGAGACCGGCCGCACCCCGGCGCGCACCGTGGAACTGATGCGACTGGAAGCGGCGCGTCGCGCCCTGGAGGAAACCCGGCTGCCCTTGAAGCGCATCGCCAGCCAGGCCGGCTACGGGGAGGAGCAGAACCTGCGGCGGGTATTCCTGCGCCAGCTGGGAGTGAGCCCGGGCCAATACCGGGAGCGCTTTGCCGCTGCGCCGGCTGCCTTGAGCATGGCTCAGGCAGAACCTGCTGCCGGCTGAGCTTCCAGCGAGCCCAGGTTGGCCAGCGCATCCAGCCACCATGAGAGCGCCGGTCCGGCGCGATGATCCGGCTTGTAGACGCACTGGATCGGCAATTCGGCTCCCTGCGGCGGGTGGTGGATGGTGCTGATGCTCACCAGGCGACCTGCGGCGAGGTCTTCCTTGACCACATGCAGGGGCATGTTGCCCCAGCCCATGCCCGCGCGCAGCAGCGCGTGCTTGGTGCCCAGGTCGCTCATGCGCCAGGTCAGGCGCGAATGCACCGAGAAATCCTGGCGCGCCGTCAGTTCGCTACGGTCGCTGAGCACCAACTGGGTCTGCTGCAGCAGCATCTTCTCGGCGATCCTGCCCTTGACCTTGGCCAGTGGATGATGCGGAGCTACCACCGCCACCAGCCGTACGCTGGGCAGGGTGATGCGCATCAGGTTGGGCGGCGTGGTCGGCAAAGTGCCCAGGATGCCCAGCATGGCGCGGCCATCGATGACCCGTTCGGCCACCGCGCCCAGGGCTTCCACCTCCAGCCGCACCGTCACCGCCGGGAAGGCGGCGCGAAAGCGTTGCAGCAAGTCCACCAGGCAATCCAGCGGAAAGAACACGTCCACCGCCAGCGCCATCTCCAGTTCCTGCCCGCGCGCATAGGAACTGGCCCTGACCTGCAGCGAATCCACATGGTCCAGCACCTGGCGGGCATCGGCCAGCAGCGCCTCGCCGGGCGCGGTGAGCTGCGGCCGGTAGCCGCTGCGGTCAAACAGCAACAGCCCCAACTGCTCTTCCAGCGAGGCAATGGCATAGCTGACCGCCGACTGCGCCCGCGCCAGCTTGCGGGCAGCCGCCAGGAAACTGCCGCTGTCGGCCACTTGCACGAAGACCCGCAACTGATCCAGGGAAAGACGCTCGATATTCATGGGATGGGCCCGCAGGGGAGGAAGTGGGGGGAAATGAAACTATATCTAAAAATCAGATCATGATTATAAAAAGATAATCAGTTTTATGTTGGAAGAAACTTGCCTATTCTGTCGTCACTGGCTGCAGCAAAACGCAAATGCAAGCGCGCAAACATGAAGCCGGGGGCCATGCAACACATCAACACATGGCAAGGCAGATGAACAAGAACACTTACCAAGACATTCACACCCAACATTGAGAGGCTCACCATGATCACCCACTACTCCACCTACCGTATCGGCCGCGTCCTGCTGGCTTCGCTGTTCGTCATTTCCGGCATCTTCAAGATCATCGGCTTTGCCGGCACCGTGGGCTACTTCGGCAGCCTCGGCCTGCCGCTGCCGACCCTGGCGGTGCTGGCCACGATCCTGGTCGAGGTCGGCGGCGGACTGCTGCTGATGACCGGCCGAGGTGTGCGGCCGGTCTCGCTGGTGATTGCCCTCTTTACGGTGGGCGCAACCCTCTCGGCCCACCATTTCTGGACGCTGGAAGGCGCCGCCGCCCAGGGCCAGATGATCCACTTCCTCAAAAACGTGGCCCTGATCGGCGCCTTGCTGCTGGTTTCCTCCATCGATCCGGAAGCCCAGCCTGAGCAGGCCCGCTGATCTGAAGCGGCAGTTCTGATCCACCGAATCCACCGCAGCAACCGAATCAACCGCTCCCGCCCAAGAGGCGGGAGCCAGCAAGGAGAATGAAGATGAGCACCTCCCTCTATACCCGCCAGATCGAACGCCTGGTCAACGGCATCCCCACCCAGGATGGCGCTGGCGTGAGCCTCACCCGCGTGCTGACCCACGACCTGCAGCGCCGTCTGGACCCCTTCCTGATGCTGGATGCTTTCCATTCCGACGAACCCAGCGATTACCTGGCCGGTTTCCCCGACCATCCGCACCGTGGCTTCGAGACCGTGACCTACATGTTGGCCGGGCGCATGCGCCATCGCGACAACGCCGGCAACGAAGGCCTGCTGGAGCCAGGCGGCATGCAATGGATGACCGCAGGACGCGGGCTGGTGCATTCGGAACTGCCGGAGCAGGAAAACGGCCTCATGAGCGGCTTCCAGCTCTGGGTCAACCTGGCCGGCAAGGACAAGATGACCGAGCCGGGTTACCAGGACATCCCGGCAGCCGGCATCCCGGAGACCTCCCCGCAACCGGGCGTGAAGGTGCGCGTGCTGGCCGGCAGCGCCTTTGGCACCGACGGTGCGATCCGCCGCGAGACCACCGAGCCGCTCTACCTGGACCTGGCGCTGGAAGCGGGCACCACGCTGGAGCTGCCGATCCCGGCCACGCACAATGCTTTCCTCTACGTGTATGAAGGCGCCCTGGCAGTGGGAGGAGCCGATGGCGAAACCCGCCCGGCCGAGGCGGGACGCATGGCCGTGCTGTCCAATGTCCCTGGTTCGGCGGGTGTGACGGTGCGCGCCGAGCAGGCTAGCCGCTTCCTGCTCATCGCCGGCAAGCCGCTCAATGAGCCCATTGCGCAGTGGGGACCGTTCGTGATGAACACCCGCGAGCAGGTCGAGCAGGCCATCGATGATTTCCGCGCAGGCCGCTTCTGAGAATTTCTGAGCATTTCCGAGATCTTCAGCGCTGCCGCGCACTTGAATCCAGGCGGGCGTCTGCCTGACGTCCCGCCCCACCAGGAGAACACCATGAGCAACATCCGCCACAAGATCCACGGCCTGACCCGTGACATCGGCTTCCCCGTGCGCCGCCTGCTGCCGGCAGCCGCTGCCCGCACCGTCGGTCCCTTCGTCTTCTTCGATCACATGGGACCGGTGGAATTCGACGCCGGCACCACCGAAGGCGATGTGCGCCCGCATCCTCACATCGGCCTGGCCACCGTCACCTACCTGTTTTCCGGCGCGATGATGCACCGTGACAGCCTGGGGGTGGTCCAGCGCATCACCCCCGGTGCGGTGAACTGGATGGCGGCAGGGCGCGGCATCGTCCATTCCGAGCGCATTCCCGACGATATCCGCGAGCAGAAGGTGCCGGTGCACGGCCTGCAGATGTGGGTGGCCTTGCCGGCCGAGCAGGAGGACGGCGCACCGCTGTTCCACCACTATGCGGCCGACGAGATGCCCGATACAGTGGTCGGCGGTGCGCGCCTGCATGTGCTGGCCGGCTCGGCCTTTGGCGTGAGCTCACCGGTGCAGACCGCCAGCCCCACGCTCTATGTGGCCGGCAGCACCACGGATGGCGCTACGCTGGAGATCGCCGCCGAGGTGCAGGAGCGCGCCGTCTACGTGGTACGTGGCGAGGTGAGCCTGGATGGCGAGCGGCTGGAAGCCGGTACCCTGGCGATCCTGGAGCCGGGTGCGGCGGTGACTTTGCAGGCCGAGGGCGAGACCGTCTTCATGATCCTGGGCGGCGCGCCGCTGGATGGCCCGCGCTTTGTGTGGTGGAACTTCGTCTCGACCTCGCGGGACAAGATCGAGGCGGCTAAGCAGGCCTGGAATGCGCGCGACAAGTCGGTCTTCCCCGATATCCCGGGTGAGAGCGAGTGGATTCCGCTGCCGGCGCACTGAACGGTCCATACGCCGGCTTGAAGTAAAAACGCCTGCCGCATTTATTGCGGCAGGCGTTTTGTTGTTACTACTATGTCGCCGGCTGCGGCGCTCAGAGCAGACCGATGATGCGCCCCATTTCAGTGATGTAGGGGCTGTCCCGCAGGACCTGGTTCTCGATGCTGTCGGCAGCGCGGCGCAGGGCGTGCCAGGAGTCGCGCACCGATTCCTCGTGCGGTTGGGCATGGCTCAGGTGCTGCCGCAGGCGGGCGATGTCTTCGCGCAGTTGTTCGGCTTCGGCGCTGCCGGCGGGCAGCTTTTCCAGTTCGGTCTCGAACTGGCCGACCATGTCCAGCAGGCGCTGGTGGTCGAAACGCGGGGTTTGCGCAGGCTCGCTCATAGATTCTCCTTCGGTGATTGACCGGCGTCCATCATAGGCGCATTGGCGCCGGTGCGGCAAAAAAAGCGGTCGGGGTTTGCCCGGCATCAAGTTCTCCTGTTTGGTTGCAGAGGGACGCACTAAGTTCCAGCGCCGGCAGCCGCCCATGCTTTGTTACACTGGCGGCTGTTTTTGCGCGCGGCGCACCCTGCGCCGCCATTGCTGATCCTGATTCATGACTCCACACGACGATTCCCTGGCCTGGCTCACCTGGCAGACTGGCTCCACCCAACAGCAGCTGCGCTGGCATTCCGAGGCCGGCAATCCGCCTCCCAAGCGGGTGCAGGAGGCCGATGACCAGATCGCCGCCGATACCGCCTACAAGCTTGCCTGCGAAGGTTGCGGCCTGCTCTGGCGGGGCGACTTCCAGAACGCCCGCCAGTTGCTGCAAGCGCTGGGCCGGCGCATCGACAAGGCGCGCGAACGCGCCTTGGCCAAGGCCAAGGACAAGCCCGCTGCCGGCGCGGTTACCGGGGCTGGTGTTGCGGCCCAGGCCTTCCATCAGCGTCGCCAGATGCAGGCCCAGCGCGCCCGCATCCTGGGCATGCTGCTCATCCCGGTCGAGCCCGGCTTCGTGGTGCCGCTGCGGCGCGCGCCAGATGTCCAGGCAGCCTGCCGCGAAGCCTATGCACCGGCCCTGGCCGATACCGCCTTCGCGGTCTCGCTGCGGGAACTGCAAGGCCTGATCGGTGCGCATGAATGGCGCAAGAAGGGCGTCGAGATCGGCGCGCTGGGTGCGCGCATCCATCCCTGGTATGGCGTGTTCTCGCCGGTGCGCGGCGAGTATGTGGACCTGGTGGCGCAGGCCGCCTTGCCGTCCACGGAACTGGCCTTCGATATCGGCGTGGGCAGCGGCGTGCTCTCGGCGGTGCTGGCGCGGCGCGGCGTGCGCAAGATCGTGGCCACCGACATGGACCCGCGCGCACTGGCCTGCGCCCGGCAGAACCTGCAGCAGCTGGGCCTGCATCAGCAGGTGCAGTTGCAAGAGGCCGATCTCTTCCCCGAGGGCCGGGCGCCGCTGGTGGTGTGCAATCCACCGTGGCTGCCGGCGCGTCCCAGCTCGCCCATCGAACATGCGGTCTATGACCCGGACAACCGCATGCTGCTGGGTTTCCTCAACGGTCTGGCGCAGCATCTCACGCCGCAGGGGGAGGGCTGGCTGATCATGTCCGACTTTGCTGAACACCTGGGCCTGCGCGCGCCCGGCATGCTGGCCGAGGCCATCGCCAAGGCCGGCCTGGTAGTGGCGGGACGGCATGACATCAAGCCGCGCCACGGCAAGGCCGTCGATCGTGACGATCCCCTGCATGCCGCCCGCAGCAAGGAAACCACCACCCTGTGGCGCTTGCGCGCCCAGGCCTGACCAGAGATTCCCGTCCGTCCAGGAGCCGCTCATGACATCGTCCCGCCTGTTTGCCATCCTCCTGTGTGCGCTTGCGCTGCCGGCGACCGCCCAGGTCACCACACGCGACCTCGGCGGCCATTACGGCACGCATCAGCAGGCCGTGCCGGTCCCGGTGCCCGTTCCGGTGCCGGACACCTTCAATCGCAACGCAGCGCCCAGCGAACCCATCACCACCAGCGGCAACAGCTGCACCTGCCAGGTGGCCGAGACCAGCGGCGGCGCCTGCATGATCTTCCTGCGCACCAATGCGGCGGACTGGATCGCCAGCAACGCGCCGCAGACGCCGCTGCGTTCCTCGGCCAGCGGACGCTACTACGATGCCCCCTTTGCCCTGGCCGCCAGCGCCTGCGCCGGGCGCAAGGTCGCGCCTGGCGGTATCAAGGTGCATTGGCTGGATCGCCGCAGCGCCATTCTGGAATGGAAGTAATCCTGCTTCAGACCGCCTCGGCCGGCGCTTTCCAGGCCGGGAAATCCAGCACCACGGCGAAGTGGCCCACCGGCAGATAGGCAAAGCGCAGTTCGCCGCCGTGGGCGCGCATGACTTCTTCGACGATGGACAGCCCCAGGCTGGCCCCCATGCGCTGCTCGCCACGCGGCGAGAAGGGCTTGCGCAGGCGTTCCCAGTCGGCCGCCGGAATGCCCGGACCATCGTCGATGAAGCGCAGCCAGTGGCGCTGGCCGTCGCTTTCCAGGCGTACCTGCAACAGGCCGGGCGCGCCATATTGCAGGGCGTTGTCGAGGATGTTCTTGATCGCCTCGCCTAGGCTGATGGCGTCGCCCCGGATCAGGCAGGGTAGCGGCGGCACGTCCAGCGACAGATCGTGGGGCGTGCGGCTGCGGTTGGAGAGCACTTCCGTCATCTGCGAACGCACCAGCTCGCCCAGGTCGATGCGGGCCTGCAGGCTGCTGTCATTGCGATGCTGGACCATGGCATGGTTGATCAACTGGTTCACCAGCGCGCCCAGGTTGCGGGTGCGCTCACGCAAGAGCGTGAGGTGGCGCTGGCGCTTTTCCTCGTTGTCTTCAGTGGCCAGCAATTCCATCTGGGCCACCAGCGCGGTCACGGGCGTGCGCAATTGATGGGCGGCGTCGCCGATGACGCGGCGCATGGTCGTGCGATGCACCGCCAGCCGCTGCATGAAGGCATTGATGGCCGAAACCAGTGCATGCGTTTCCGCCGGCACGGTCAGCACCAGTGGCGAGAGGTCGTTGAGATCGCGTTCGCGGATGGCCGCTTCGATACGTGTTAACGGGGCCAGTGCTTGGTAGAGCGTAAACATCGCTGCCACCAGCGTGAGCACGCTCATGGCCACGATCACCACCAGCGCCCGGCTGCCCAGGCTCTGGGCGAAGGACATGCGGGCGTTATTGGTCTGCGCCAGCACGATCACGGCCCAGGGATGCGGGCCTTCGACCGGCATGCGGCGGCCGATGATGGCCATGCGCACCGGCGTGCCCAGGTATTGGCCGTCACGCAGCAGCGGCCCCTGTTCCAGCTCCTGCCAGGGAATCTCGGGGCGGAATTCGGCGTCGCCGGCGATGACCCGGCCACGCGGATCGAACACCGCATAGATGGCATGGTCGCCGGTGCCCAGCATGGACAGCGCCGCCAGGGGCACATCGACATTGACCTCGCCATGGTCGTACCAGGTGTTTTCGGCGATCTGCAAGGCGCTGCCGGCCAGGATGCGGTCGTAGGCTTCGCGCGCGGCGAACTGGGTGGAAATCCAGATGGCGATCAGCAGCGCCGCCGCGCTCACCAGCAGCACCGCACCCACCCGGATGACCAGGCGGGTGTAGAGCGAACGCCCGGCGATGATGTGTTGCGTACGGCCCTGCATCAGTGCAGCGGACTGGTGTTGGAGTGGGCGGCCGCGCCGGACTCGGCCGGCGCGTGCAGCACCAGCTGGTAGCCCAGTCCGCGCAGGGTGCGGATTTCAAAGGCGGCCGCTGCCAGCTTCTTGCGCAGGCGTGCCACGTATTGCTCCACGCTGTTGGCGCTGGGATTGTCATCGACCGTGAAGAGCCGGTCCATCAATTCATCCTTGTTGAAGATGCGGCCAGGACGGGCGGCGATGATTTCCAGCAGCGTCACCTCGCGCCGGGTCAGCTCGATGGGCTGGCCGTCCAGGGTGGCGCTGCGGCTCTTGCGGTCGATCGACAGGTTGGCGCAGTGCAGCAGGTTGGTCGATTCGCCGCCGCTGCGGCGCAGCAGCACGCGGATGCGGGCATCGAGTTCGCGGAAATCGAAGGGCTTGACCAGGTAGTCGTCCGCGCCCAGGTCCAGGGCGCGCACCCGCTCCTCGATCTCGGCGCAGGCGGTCAGCATCAGCACCGGCGTATGTTGTCCGCGCGTGCGCAGTTGCTGCAGCAGGCTGAAGCCGTCCTGCTGCGGCAGCATCACGTCCAGGATCAGCAGGTCATAGGATTCGGAGAGGCGGCGGCTGGCTTGTGCGCCATTGCTTTCCCATTCCACGGTATGGCCGATGCGGTTGAGGTGGGTGACGATGGCCTCGGCCACGTCGGCAGTGTCTTCGACCAGCAGGATGCGCATGGGATCTCCGTTGTTGTTGCGATGCCGCAGCTGTGGGCGCTGCTTGGGCAGGCGCCATTGTATGCCCTAACCGTAACGGAAAAACAAGCGTCAGGATTTAGTCAGATTCGTTACAGCTTCGCGGCCTAGCATCCTCTCCAACATAAATCCTATAAATCATTTGGAGACTTGCATGAGCGACCATGCCCAAGGTGCGTCGAGCATCGACCCATCGCGCCCGCTGCTGGAAATCGACCGTGTCACCCTGCAATACAAGACCACCGATTCGTTGGTGACGGCCACGCAAAGCGTGAGCTTCAATGTCCATCCGGGCGACCGCTACATCCTGCTGGGCCCCTCGGGCTGCGGCAAATCCACCTTGTTGAAGGCCATCGGCGGTTACCTGCAGCCGACCTCGGGTGCGATCCGGCTCAAGGGCAGGGAAGTGCACGAGCCCGGTCCAGACCGCATGATGGTGTTCCAGGAATTCGACCAGCTGCTGCCCTGGAAGACCGTGCGCCAGAACGTCGAATTCGCGCTGCACGCCAGTGGCCGCCTGCAAGGCCGTGCCGCCGCCGAGCGTGCCGAGTACTACATCAGCAAGGTCGGCCTGGCCAAGTTCATCGACAGCTATCCGCACATGCTCTCCGGCGGCATGAAGCAGCGCGTCTCCATCGCCCGTGGCATGGCCATGGAGCCGGATGTGCTGCTCATGGACGAACCCTTCGCCGCCCTCGATGCGCTGACCCGCCGCAAGATGCAGGACGAGCTGCTGCGCCTGTGGGACGACACCCAATTCACGGTGCTCTTCGTGACCCACTCGATTGAAGAAGCGATCCGCGTGGGCACCCGTATCCTGCTGCTGACACCCCATCCCGGCCAGGTCCGCGCCGAACTCAACAGCATCGATCCGTCCCAGCTTGGCACGGCTGCCCAGGCCGAGCTGGAAACCCGCATCAACGACATGCTGTTCGCCCATCACTGAGCCGCGCCGGAGACCTCATCATGCACACCAATCTGCCCTTCGTCCGCCCGGAAATCCTGGTGGACCCCAATCCCAACGCCACCGCTGAAGTCCAGCGTCCGCTGTCGGCCTTCGAGTCGCTCTACCGCATGGGCTGGCTGCGCAAGACCGTGATCCTGCTGGTGCTGGCGGCGATCTGGGAAGTCTATGGCCGCTGGCTGGACAATGCCTTGCTCTTCCCCAGCTTCAGCGAGACGGTGCAAGCCTTCCTCTCCGGCATCGGCAGCGGCGTGCTGCTGGAGCGCGCGGCGGTATCGATGCAGACGCTGCTGGTCGGCTATGGCCTGGGCATCCTGCTGGCCGGGCTGCTGACCACGGTAGCCATCAGCTCGCGCATCGGCAATGACCTGCTGGAAACCCTGACCTCCATGTTCAACCCGCTGCCGGCCATTGCGCTGTTGCCGCTGGCGCTGATCTGGTTCGGCCTGGGCACCGGCAGCATCATCTTCGTGCTGGTGCACTCGGTGCTGTGGGCGGTGGCGTTGAACACCCATGGCGGCTTCCGCGCTGTTTCCAACACGCTGCGCATGGTGGGCCAGAACTATGGACTGCGTCGCTTCTCGCTGGTGAAATCCATCCTCATTCCGGCTGCCTTCCCGAGCATCCTCACGGGTCTCAAGGTGGGCTGGGCCTTTGCCTGGCGTACGCTGATCGCAGCCGAACTGGTCTTTGGCGTGTCCTCCGGCGCGGGTGGCCTGGGCTGGTACATCTTCGAAAACCGCAACCAGCTGGAAACGGCCAATGTGTTCTCGGGGCTGTTCTTCGTGATCATCATCGGCCTGGTGGTCGAGAACCTCATCTTCGCCCAGATCGAAAAGCGCACCATCCGCCGCTGGGGCATGCAGCACTGAGCCGTCGGGCCTTGTCTGCAGACAAGGTCCGCGCGAGCCATACATCAATATCCAACAATCCATACAAGACCGATAAACTGACGACCTTCAGGAGACAACAATGCAACGACGTACCTTTACCAGCCTGATGTTGGCCAGCGCCCTGGCGCTGTCCGGTGTAGCGGGCACGGCCCACGCCGAAGCCCAGGAAGTGCGCATCTCGCACGGCTATGGCCTGCTGTACCTGCCGCTGATGGTGATCCGCGACCAGAATCTGGTGGAAAAGCACGCCAAGGCCATGGGCCTGGGTGAGGTCAAGACCAAGTGGGTGCTGCTCGATGGCGGCAACGTCATCAATGACGCCATGCTGGCCGGCAACCTCGACATTGCCGGCACCGGTGCGCCGGGCTTCGTGACGCTGTGGTCCAAGGCGCATGGCATCCCGCGTTCGGAAGTGGTGGGCCTGGGTGCGCTGTCGACTTCGCCGCTCTGGCTCAACACCAACAACCCCAACGTCAAGTCGCTGAAGGACTTCACGCCCAAGGACAAGATCGCCATCCCCGGCATCAAGACCTCGCTGTCGGCGGTGCTGCTGCAGATGGCCGCCGCCAAGACCTTCGGCATCGAGAACTACGCCAAGCTGGACCCGCTGACGGTAAGCCTGTCGCACCCGGAAGCGATGGCCTCGCTGGTCTCGGGCAAGACCGAGATCACCGCGCACTTCACCTCGCCGCCGTTCTCCTACCAGGAAGCCAAGGCCCCCGGCATTACCCGCGTGCTGAATTCCACCGACGTGCTGGGCCATATCACCATCGACGTGGTCTTTGCGCTGAAGTCCTTTACCGACAAGAACCCCAAGCTGACCCAGGCCTTCATGGCCGCGCAGGAAGAGGCCAACGCCTACATCGCCAAGAACCGCAAGGGTGCGGCCGAGATCTTCCTGCGCGTGTCCAAGCTGAAGCTGCCGCAGGAGGAAGTGGAACAGATGCTGGCTGACCCTGGCACCGAGTTCACCTCGACACCGGTGGACATCATGCAATACGTGATCTTCATGAGCAAAGCCGGCACCATCAAGACCAAGCCGGCGGTGTGGCATGAGATGTTCGTGCCGGCGTTCAAGGAGCGCAAGGGGAGCTGAACGCAGATCTGCGACAGCCTGCGGTGCAGGCCGCAGCTGTCGTATCATGGGGCATCTTTGTCTGACGTACCGTTCTTATGCGTGAGAATCAGGCCCTCCACTGGATCATCGATGAAGACCGCCTCTTCACCGACATGGCCGACTCCCCCGACAATCCCTGCACCGCTTGCGGCGGTTGCTGCGCACATTTCCGGGTGTCCTTCTATTGCGGCGAGCTCAGCGATGGGCTCGGCGGCATGGTCCCGGTGGAACTGACCAGCAAGGTCAACGACAGCCTGGCCTGCATGAAAGGCACCGAACACGGCCATGGCCGCTGCATTGCGCTGGTAGGTGAACTGGGACAGCCGGGCGTGGGCTGCAGCATCTATCCTCGGCGGCCCAGCACCTGCCGCGAATTCTCTCCCTGGGAGGCCGATGGCCGTCCCAATCCCGAATGCCAGCAGCGACGCCAGGCCCTGGGCTTGCCGGCGCTGGCTGCCTTGCCGCCGGAACAGGCTGCGCCCGGACTGCCGGCCTGAGCCGCTACTGCGGCGCGGCTTGCTGGCACAACGCCATCAGCGCATCGCCCAGTGATTCCGGCCGTCCCTCGAAGAGCCTCTGCAATGCGCGCGGATCGGCCAGGTGCGCATACAGCGCACTACGCGCCGGATAGTCGGTGGCCATGCGCACGGCGGCCTGGATGTAGTCGTCCAGCGTGGCGGCAATGGTCCAGTCGGGCAGCCCGACGCGGCGGAACAGGCCCTCGTCGATGCGCTCGAAGACTTCCGGCCCGGTCTTGCAGACTCCCGGCAAGCCCACCGTGAAGGCGTCGATGATGCCGTTGGTATTGCCGAAGGGAATAGGCGAGAGGAACATGTCGCACTGGTTGAAGATCGACAGGTATTGCTGGTAAGGCTGGTGCGCATAGACCTGCGCGCTGGGCACGTAGCGCAGGATCAGCCGTTGCAGCTGCGGATACAGCAAGCCCTGCGCCTGTCCCACCAGGAAGTGCAGGCGCACTTGTCGGCCCGGCTGGCCTCCGGGCGGATTGGCCGCCAGCGCCACGATCTGCTGGCAAGCCATCAGGAAGCGCGGATTGAGCTTCATCGTCGTGGCGGCGATGGCCACATGCACCTCTGGCCGGTCACTGCGCTCCCGTGGCGGGATCTCGAACGGGAGCGCCGAGGGCCGGTAGGGCTGACCGTCAGCCGGCAGACGCAGCAATTGCTCGCTGAAGCAGGCGGGGTCGCCGACAAAGTCTTCTTCCACACTGATGTAGTCGATGTGCGGTGAATGCGTGGTGGCCGGATGACCGAGCCCGGCCACCTGCAACGGGGCCAGCCGCAGGTTGGCGGCGAACATGGTGATCGGGAACATCCCCACGCTGGGCATGTAGAACACCTGGGGCTGACGTTCGCGGGCGATATCGCGCAATTTCCGGATGCTGCCGATCAGGTCGGAGGGCTTACCCAGGTCGATGAATTCATCGAAGACGGCGCGCCCCAGCGCATCGGTATTGGCCTCGAAGCCCAGGCCCACCAGATGGAAATGCCGCCGCGCCGCTTCCATCGTCTTGGAGTGGGTGCGGTAGATCGAATGTCCGCCGGAAAACCATTCCACCAGCACCAGCATGATGGGCTTGCCCTCCACGCGTGCGGCGCCATCCTGGTCCAGGTCGTCCAGGCCTTCACTGCGCAGGGTCTTCTGCAGCAGGTGATTGATCGCGCCCTTGATGCGGTGCCGCTGCGGCAGGTCGGCGTAGCTGCAATGCATGTAGACGTCGTGCAGCACCGCCACCGGCAGGCCGGCCAGCGAATCGAGCTGTTGCAGTCGATCCGGCAGCCAGCCCAGCAGCGCTTCACGCTTGGAGTGGGCGGCGGGTGTGCCCAGGAAGCGGGGCGACATCAGCGCCAGGAACAGCGCCGCTGCCAACAGTGGGTTCTGTGCCCACAGCATCTCCACATCCAGGGGCAGCTCCGATTCGGGCGAGTAGAGCAGGCAGAACTTGACCAGGTCCAGTGGCTTGACCTCCACCGTTTGCGCCTGCGGCCCGCCCGGATTGAGCGCGCGCAGGATGTGGTCGGCATGGATGAAGGGACTGGCCGCGAAGAGCGAGGCCAGCCAGCGCTGAAAATGGATGAGCTGGCCGAAGCCATCCGGGCTGATGTGGAAGCTGGGGTCCGAGAACAGGGCCGAGATGGCGCTGGTGATGCGGGCCAGGATGTGCTGCTCCAGCGCCGCCGCCGGCACGGCTGGCGAGACCGACAACGGGAATTGCCCGGTCAGTTGACCGTAATGCCGGTCGATCAGGGCCAGCAGCCTGACCAGCTCGCGCGCAGCGGCCTCGTGCTGGCGGGCGTAGCAGAGGTACTCGAAGTTATCGAGGGAAAACGCGGGGGCGGGGCTGGCCGTCATGGCATGGTCTCGTCGTCAACAGAGGGGCAGGGCGCATTGTGCCGCGTCGGCGCGCGGCCGGCCAGCATTACTCAGCCGCAGCGGCCAGGGGCGCATGGCCGGGGAAGATCCAGCCGACCGCCTCGGGACGTCCGAAGAGCCGCTCCGCGCCATGGGCCGCGCCGGGAATCAGGCGTTGTTCGTGGCGCACCGGCCGCTGCCATTGCTGCGCCAGAAACTGCTCATAAGCCATATAGGCGAGCTGGCGCGCCACCCGGCTGGCGCCCTGCAGCGCTGCGGCGCAGCTGCGGTCCAGGAAGCGGTGCTGCGGATCGGTATCGCGCTGACCCACCATGTAGCGCACGTCGCGCCCGGCATAGCGGGCGAACAGCCGGGGGCCGTCCAG
The DNA here is from genome assembly GCF_001929405.1 of Herbaspirillum camelliae. Taxonomy (NCBI): domain Bacteria; kingdom Pseudomonadati; phylum Pseudomonadota; class Betaproteobacteria; order Burkholderiales; family Oxalobacteraceae; genus Herbaspirillum; species Herbaspirillum camelliae. Next base: position 4,532,684 of record NZ_KV880769.1, on the reverse strand, counting down.
GTCTTGCCGGGCCAGGTAGGGCGGCGCTTGCTGCAGGCCATAGCGATAGTCGTCGTAGTCCGGGCAGGCCGCCGCCTGGGGACGCGCAAAGCCGCTGCCGTCGGGACGCTCCGGGCTGACATACAGATACGAGGAGGGGCTGGACACCACATAGCGCAGGTGGATGTTGCGCTGTTGCAAGGCTTCGTCCAGGCTGTTCAACATTGCGTAGCGTTGCATCAGTTGCGCGCCGGCGGAGTGACCGATGAGCACGATCTCGCGCAGGGCCGGAAAGCGCCCGGCATCGGCCAGCCAGCGCAGGAGGTCGTCCAGTGCCTGGAAGCTCGTTACGCCGGTCACACCGTCCTTTGACGCTTCGCCCTGCATCCAGGCATCGCCCGCCCATAGCGCCATCTGCGCCGAGGCCCCGCTGTCTCTGGCGGTCATGAAGCGTGGGGCCAGCAGCAAGGTGGTGGCCGGTGACAGCTGCGCCACCTCCAGCAGGCGCTGGCCGATGGCGAAGTAATCGTCGGCATTGCGCTTGATCCCGTGGACGATCACGACCGCGCGTTGCAGCGCGGCAGGCGGGTGGCTCAGGTCGGCATTGGCGTAGAGCGTGAGGGTGTAGGGCGTGGGGCCGGGCAGGGTGAGTTGCTGGGCGGCCGGGGCCGCGCTGGCGGAGCGGGCCGTGATCGGCGTCAGCATCATGAGCGCCATGAACAGCGTGACCAAGGGCAGGACAGGCAGCGAACGCAAGCGAGAGAGGATCATGGCGGTGGCGGGTGGGCATGCACATGCATGGCCCGGCAATATAGCCCGAAAAACCGGGTGGCGCTCAATGCCGCGAGCGCGCCTGCAGCATGGCCGAGGGCGTCTGGCCGAACAGCTTCTTGTAGTCGCAGGAGAACTGGCTGAAATTGGCAAAGCCCCAGGCCGCTGCGATGTCGCCGATGCTGCCCACGGCCTGGCGGCCATCGCCATGGCACAGGGCGCGGCGCACGCCGTTCAGGCGCAGCGAGCGCAGGTAGCTCATGGGGCTCATGCCCAGCACATCTTCGAAGCAGTATTGCAGCGTGCGACGGCTCACATGGACCGCCTCGCACAGCATGGGGACGGTGACCGGGCTGTCCTGGTGGGCCATGGCGAACTCGCGGGCGTCATTGACGATGCGGCGGCGGCGCAGGAAGCTGGCGCCGGCCTCGGCCTCGATCTCGCCCTCATCCAGCATGGCCAGCAGCGCCACCAGTACGGCCTCCTGGCGCAGTTGCAGCGCCGCATGCGCGCCGCTGTCCTGGCCAGCCATGGCCAGCAGGGCCGCTATCTGCTGGCGGCAATCCGCCAGCCCGCCATGATCGACCTTGAGCAGCTCGGCCTGGCCCAGTCGCTGCCAGTCCGGCTGGCAGCCCAGCCGTGCAGCGCTGGCCTGCAAGGCGTCGCGCTGCACCACGATGCCGTAGATCTCATGCGCATCCGGCGTGACCAGTTCGAACTCGCAGGCGCCCGGGCGGGTCATCACCACATCCTCGCCGACCTGGCGGCCATTGATGCGCATGCCCGTGGTGCGCGCCTCGATGCCGAACCAGTAGGCGTGCGGCCACACCTGGCACGACTGGCGCACCGCCCGGCTGCTGGCTTCGCGGAAGATCTGCAGGCCATCGCTTTGCCACTCTTGCAATACGCCTTCGAAACTGCCGCAGGTGATCTGGTCGTAGCGCTGCTCCCAGTGCGTCAGGTTGTGGGCATGCTCATCCACGTCACGCGCAACGACGGTGCGCAATGCCCGCTGAACGGGCGTGGCAGGTGTGTCAGGCTGGGACAGTAGGGAAGAGGACATGGACGGACTCCTTGATCGACCAGCGGCCCGCAAGCCGCGCAGTTTTGCCGAATTTCGATAACGCCGCCGAAATCGCCGTTGCTATATTGCGTCGCTAGGGCAGCGTATTGGCCGATATCTAGCAAGCGCCATGCCCACCAGCTCTAAAGTGGCTGCCACCAAGCGGCCTGTCCTTCGCGCCAACAGGAGAATCCGATGAATGCAAGCTCTTCAGGGCAGGGCCATACGCTCAAGCCCGTCCTGTCCACCCTGCAGCTCTGGGCCATTGCGGTCGGGCTGGTGATTTCGGGTGAATACTTCGGCTGGAGCTATGGCTGGGCCAGCGCCGGCACGCTGGGCTTCACGGTGACGGCGCTGTTCATCGCCGCCATGTACGCCACCTTCATCTTCAGCTTCACCGAACTGACCACCTCCATTCCGCATGCCGGCGGGCCGTTTGCCTACAGCAAGCGCGCCTTCGGGCCGGTGGGGGGCTATCTGGCCGGGGCGGCCACGCTGATCGAATTCGTCTTTGCCCCGCCGGCCATTGCGCTGGCCATCGGCGCCTACCTCAATGTGCAGTTCCCCCATATCGACCCCAAGCTGGCGGCGCTGGGCGCTTATCTAGTGTTCATGACGCTCAACATCGTTGGTGTCCAGATCGCCGCCACCTTTGAACTCTGCGTGACCCTGCTGGCGATCTTCGAATTGCTGGTCTTCATGGGTGTGGTGGCGCCGGGCTTCTCGCTGGCCAATTTCACCAAGGGCGGCTGGTCGGGCAGCGACGGCTTCAGCCTGGCTGCGGTGCCGGGCATGTTCGCGGCGATCCCGTTTGCGATCTGGTTCTTCCTGGCCATCGAAGGCGTGGCGATGGCCGCCGAAGAAGCCAAGGATCCGCGGCGCTCCATTCCCATCGCCTACATCACCGGCATTCTCACGCTGGTCGTGCTGGCCATTGGCGTGATGCTCTTTGCCGGCGGTGCGGGCGACTGGACCAAGCTGGCCAACATCAATGATCCGCTGCCGCAGGCCATGAAGCTGATCGTCGGCGAGAACAGCAACTGGTTGCACATGCTGGTCTGGCTGGGCCTGTTCGGGCTGGTGGCGTCTTTCCACGGCATCATCCTGGGTTACTCGCGCCAGATCTTTGCGCTGGCCCGAGAAGGTTACCTGCCGACCTATTTCGCCCGTGTCCATCCGCGTTTCAAGACGCCGCACCGCGCCATCCTGGCCGGTGGCGTGGTGGGCATCGCCGCCATCTACAGCGATGAACTGATCAAGATCGGCGGCCAGACCCTGACCGCCAATATCGTCACCATGTCGGTGTTCGGCGCGATCCTGATGTACATCCTCTCGATGCTCTCGCTGTTCCGTCTGCGCCGCGCCGAGGCTGGCCTGGAGCGGCCCTTCCGCGCGCCGCTGTACCCGTATTTCCCGGCCTTCGCCTTGTTCGGCGCACTGGTCTGCATGGCGACCATGATCTATTACAACCCGCTGATCTTCGGCATCTTCGTGGCGCTGCTGGGGCTGGGATATCTGTGCTACCTTGCCTTGGCGCGCCAGCGCTCCGGACGCGGCTTGCTGGCCTGAAGCGGGCCGGGGCGCTACAGCTTTTCAGGGAGGTGCAGATCATGGCTACACATCGTTTTCGTCACAGCATGGGGAGCGCCAGCTACGCCTTTGGCGATCTCAAGGAACTGATGGCCAAGGCCAGCCCATTGCGATCAGGCGACCTGCTGGCCGGCGTGGCGGCGGGCAGCGCCGAGGAGCGCGCCATTGCGCAGATGGCGCTGGCCGAGCTGCCGCTGAAGACTTTCCTCGAAGAGCCGCTGATCCCTTACGAAGAGGACGAGGTCACGCGGCTCATCCTGGACAGCCATGACCGTGCCGCCTTCGCTCCGGTGGCGCATCTGACCGTAGGCGACTTGCGCAACTGGCTGCTGGCTGACGACACCGACAGCGCGGTGCTGGCGGCTGTCGCACCGGGGATCACGCCGGAGATGGCCGCAGCGGTGTCCAAGATCATGCGCAACCAGGACCTGATCCTGGTGGCCAAGAAATGCCGCGTGGTCACGGCCTTTCGCAATACCATCGGCCTGCCGGGCCGGCTCTCTACCCGCCTGCAGCCCAATCACCCCACCGATGACGCCAGCGGCATCGCCGCCAGCATGCTCGATGGCCTGCTATACGGCAATGGCGATGCCGTCATCGGCATCAATCCCGCCACCGACAATGTGCCGCAGGTGGTCAAGCTGGTCGGGATGATGGCCGACGTGATTGCGCGCTACGAGATTCCCACCCAATCCTGCGTGCTGACCCACGTCACCAATACGATTGCGGCCATTGAGCGCGGCGCGCCGGTGGACCTGGTGTTCCAGTCCATTGCCGGGACCGAGGCGGCCAATCGCGGCTTTGGCATCGACCTGGCCATCCTGGCCGAGGCGCGCGAGGCGGCGCTGTCCCTGAAGCGCGGCACCGTGGGCGACAACGTCATGTATTTCGAGACCGGCCAGGGCAGCGCGCTGTCGGCCAACGCCCATCACGGCATCGACCAGCAGACCTGCGAAGCCCGCGCCTATGCGGTGGCGCGCGCCTTCAAGCCGTTGCTGGTCAATACCGTGGTCGGCTTCATCGGGCCGGAATATCTCTACGATGGCAAGCAGATCATCCGCGCAGGCCTCGAAGACCATTTCTGCGCCAAGCTGCTGGGCCTGCCCATGGGTTGCGATGTCTGCTACACCAACCATGCCGAGGCCGACCAGAACGACATGGACGTGCTGCTGACCCTGCTGGGCGTGGCCGGCTGCACCTTCGTCATGGGCATCCCCGGATCGGACGACATCATGCTCAACTACCAGACCACGTCCTTCCACGATGCGCTGTATGCCCGGCGTGTGCTGGGTTCGCGGCCAGCGCCGGAGTTCGAGGACTGGCTGCACCGGATGCAGATCTTCAACCCCGGTGGCGAGCATCAGGCGTTTCGCCTGCATGCCGACATGCCGCCTGGTTTCCGCGAGACCTTGCTACGCCTGCAATGACCATGGACGACAAGAACATTTCCCCCCGATGTGCAGAAAACGCCAGCCCTGGTGCAGAAACGGTCACGGCCAATCCCTGGGAAGCGCTGCGCCGTTTTACCGCTGCCCGCATTGCTTTGGGGCGCAGCGGCGTGAGCTTGCCGACGCAGCCGCAGCTGGCCTTCCAGCTGGCGCATGCGCAGGCGCGCGACGCAGTGCATCTGCCGCTGGATGTGGCTGCGCTGAAGGCGCAGTTGCAGGAGCAGGGCGTCTGCGCTGCCGAGGAGGTGCTGGATGTGCAAAGCGCCGCAGCGGACCGACTGGTCTACCTGCAGCGGCCTGACTTTGGCCGCAAGCTGTCGGAACCATCGCGCCGGCAACTGCTTGAACATTTCGGCACCCAGCCGCAACGCCGTTTCGATGTGGGCTTGGTGATTGCCGATGGACTGTCGGCATTGGCCATCGTGCGCAATGCCGCTCCCTTCCTGGCCGAGCTGATGAAGCGGATCGCGCCGGAGGGATGGTCGATGGCGCCGCCGGTGATCGTGCAGCAGGGACGGGTCGCGGTGGCCGATGAGATCGGCGAGTTGCTGGGCGTGAAGCTGGTGGTGATCCTGATCGGCGAGCGGCCCGGACTGAGTTCGCCCGACAGCATGGGCCTGTATCTGACCTGGATGCCCGCACGCGGACTCACCGACGCCAGCCGCAATTGCATCTCCAATGTGCGTCCGGAAGGCTTGCCCTATCCGGAAGCGGCCTACAAGCTGCATTACCTGATGGCGCAGGCGCACCAGCGCAGTCTGTCGGGCGTGGCCTTGAAGGATGAGACGGCCAGTGAGGGGGAGGCGCTGGATGTGCGGCGCAATTTCCTGCTCGGCGACGCCTGAAGTCGCAGTCGCAGTCTCAGTCTCAGTCTCAGTCTCAGTCTCAGTCTCAGTCTCAGTCTCAGTCTCAGTCTCAGCCGCAGATTGCGACAGGACCATGCCTTGACTCCCGTTCGGACTGAGTAGCGGCTTTGCCGCGTATCGAAGATACTCCGTCGGTGCGTCTTCGATGCACCGCACTGGTGCGGCTACTCAGTCCGAACGGGAGTCAAGGCATTGGCGGCGGCTGGTCCTGCAGGCAAGCCCCGCCAAAGCAAAAAGGCCGCGAACTTGCATTCGCGGCCTTTTCGTTTTGCTGCAGGGAGGGCAATCAATGACTCACTTACACTCCCGCACCGGTCAATACCTTACAGCGTTTCCAGCGTCTGGTTCAGCGTGCTGCTCGGACGCATCACGGCGAAGGTCTTCTCGCGATCCGGCAGGTAGTAACCGCCGATATCAACCTGCTTGCCCTGCACCGAGTTCAGCTCTTCGACGATCTTCTGCTCGTTCTCGGCCAGTGCCTTGGCCAGCGGGGCGAACTGCTTGGCCAGCTCGGCGTCGTCCTTCTGTGCGGCCAGTTCCTGCGCCCAGTACAGGGCCAGGTAGAAGTGGCTGCCGCGGTTGTCCAGCTCACCGGTCTTGGGCGAGGGCGACTTGTTGTTGTCCAGCAGCTTGCCGGTGGCAGCGTCCAGGGTCTTGGCCAGGATCTTGGCGCGGGCGTTGCCGGTCTTGATGCCCACTTCCTCGATGGACACGGCCAGGGCCAGGAACTCGCCCAGCGAATCCCAGCGCAGGTGGTTTTCACCGACCAGCTGTTGCACGTGCTTGGGAGCCGAGCCGCCGGCACCGGTTTCGAACATGCCGCCGCCGGCCATCAGCGGGACGATCGACAGCATCTTGGCCGAGGTACCCAGTTCCATGATGGGGAACAGGTCGGTCAGGTAGTCGCGCAGGATGTTGCCGGTGACCGAGATGGTGTCCAGGCCGCGGATGACGCGTTCCAGGGTGTAACGCATGGCGCGCACTTGCGACATGATCTGGATGTCGGCGCCGGTCAGGTCGTGATCCTTCAGGTAGGTGTTGACCTTCTTGATCAGTTCGGCTTCGTGCGGACGGTACGGGTCCAGCCAGAACACGGCCGGCATGCCGGACAGGCGGGCACGGGTCACGGCCAGCTTGACCCAGTCACGCACCGCTGCGTCCTTGACCTGGCACATGCGCCAGATGTCGCCTTCTTCCACGTTCTGCTCCAGCAGCACCTGGCCATCCAGGGTGACGATGCGCGCCACACCGGCTTGGGCGATTTCGAAGGTCTTGTCGTGCGAACCGTATTCCTCGGCCTTCTGGGCCATCAGGCCGACGTTGGGCACGGTGCCCATGGTGGTCGGGTCGAAGGCGCCGTTGGTCTTGCAGAAGTTGATCATCTCCTGGTAGATGCGGGCGAAGGTCGATTCCGGCAGCAGGGCCTTGGTGTCTTCGGTCTTGCCGGCGGCGTTCCACATCTTGCCGCCTGCGCGGATCATGGCCGGCATGGAGGCGTCGACGATCACGTCGTTGGGCGCGTGCAGGTTGGTGATGCCCTTGGCGGAGTCCACCATGGCCAGGCGCGGGCGCTTGGCTTCATCGGCCTTCAGGTCGGCCAGCACTTCGGCCTTCTTGTCTTCAGGCAGGGTGTTGATCTTTTCGTAGACGCCGGACATGCCGTTGTTGGGGTTCACGCCGATCTCGGCGAACAGCTTGGCGTGCTTGGTGAAGGTGTCCTTGTAGTAGGTGCGCACGGCATGGCCGAAGACGATGGGGTGCGAGACCTTCATCATGGTGGCCTTGACGTGCACCGACAGCAGCAGGTCGGTGTCGAAGGCGTCCTGCATCTGTTCTTCGTAGTAGGCGCACAGGGCCTTCTTGCTCATGAACATGCTGTCGATGATTTCACCGGCCTGCAGCGAGATCTTGGGCTTCAGGACGATGGTTTCGCCGGACTTGGTGACCAGGTCCATCTTGACGTCCACGGCCTTGTCCAGGGTCAGGCTCTTTTCGCCGGCGTAGAAGTCGCCGCCGTGCATGTGCGCCACGTGGGTGCGCGAGGCCATGGACCACTTGGCCATCGAGTGCGGGTGCTTGCGGGCGTAGTTCTTGACAGCGTTGGGTGCGCGGCGGTCGGAGTTGCCTTCGCGCAGGACCGGGTTCACGGCGCTGCCGGTGACCTTGGCGTAGCGCTTCTGCAGGGCCTTTTCTTCTTCGGTGGTGGGGTTTTCCGGGTAGTCGGGCAGCTTGTAGCCGCGCGACTGCAGTTCGCGGATGGCCGCTTGCAGCTGCAGGATCGAGGCGCTGATGTTGGGCAGCTTGATGATGTTGGCGTCGGGGCTCTGGGTCAGTGCGCCCAGTGCGGCCAGGTTATCGGGGACTTTCTGTTCATCGGTGAGGTACTCCGGGAATTCAGCCAGGATACGCGCAGCCACCGAGATATCGCTTTCGACGACGTCGATGCCAGCCGCGGCGGTGAACTTCTTGACGATGGGCAAGAGCGAGTGGGTCGCCAGATAGGGTGCCTCGTCGGTCAGCGTATAGATGATGGTCGGGTTGCCAGTAGTCACGATGATGTCCTTGCGTTGGTGTGTTGATGTGCTTTGGTGCGATCCCCGCAGCGCCGGATGGGCGGCCCCGGCTCTTGTCGGCCTGGACGCGCGCCACCTCCTTGTCGGCTTGCTGCGTTGAAATTCGTCTCCCGGGGCGGCATGGCTGGCGTACTGCTGCCAGAGGGCCGCGGCAAAAAACAGCGGTAGTTTACTCCTAAGCGGGAGGAAATGCTTCAACTCTTATATAAGACTTGAAGAAATTTTTGTATTTCCCTTGATTGCCTGGGCCTCGCTTTGGCCTTTTCCTGGGTTCTATTAACCTTTTTGGTTTAATCACCTATCAGGTTAGAATCGTCATGGAGAAGCATACCGCCCACTGCAAGCTGCCAGTGGTCAGGAAACTGATCGAAGCAGGGAAGGTAAAAGCGACCGCTACCGCCTTCCAGGGCGCGAGGGCGTGCGGCATCGGGGACCTTGATGGCATCTGCGCGGTGATCCTGGGGCTCAGGCCCTGTGACTTCCATAAAAGCATGACGACCCACGCCGACCATCGCGTCTGGCAGGATGTCTACCACGCCAGGCTGCACAATGGCATGGTGGCTTATCTCAAGCTCAGCGTGGTCGACGACGTGCTGGTGGTTTCCTTCAAGGAGCTTTGAAAAATGAAATGTCCTTGCTGCGGCGCAGCCGAACTGGTCCACGAAACACGTGACCTGCCCTATACCTACAAGGGCGAAAGCACTCTCATTGCACAGGTGAAGGGGGACTTCTGTCCTGCCTGCGGCGAAGTCCTGCTCGATCGGGAGCATGGCGACCGCTACAGCGAACTGATCGGGCAATTCCAGCGCAAGGTGAATGCGGCCTACGTCGACCCCGCCTACATAGCCCGGGTCCGGCGCAAGCTCGATCTCGACCAGCGCGAGGCAGGCGAGCTCTTCGGCGGCGGCGTCAATGCTTTTTCCCGCTACGAGAACGGCAAGACCAAGCCGCCGCTCTCACTGGTCAAGCTGTTCAGGTTGCTGGACCGGCATCCCGACCTGCTGGACGAAATCCGCGCCGCCTGAGCTTGCCAGATGCGCATGGCAGCGTGATTGGATAAAAAAAGGCCACAGCTCAAGCTGCGGCCCGTTCAATAGCCAGTGCAACGCTAGTACAACAACCGTATTCAGGCCGGCACCGCCTGCCGCGCCGCCTTGTTGCGGTACAGGATCAGCGTGGCGATCAGGCCGCACACGGCGGCCGTGCTCATCCAGATGCCTGGCGCGGCCTTGTCATGGGTGTACTCGATCAGGCCGGTCGCAATGGCCGGGGTGAAACCGCCGAAGACGGCCGTGGCCAGGCTGTAGGCCAGCGAGAAGCCCGCCGTGCGCACATCGGCCGGCATCACTTCGGTCAGGGCCACCACCATGGCGCCGTTGTAGCTGGCGTAGAGGAAGGACAGCCACAGTTCCACGATCAGCATCTTGGCGAAGGTGGCGTCATGCACCAGCCAGTTCACGGCCGGATAGGCGGTCAGGATGGTCAGCACGGTGAAGGTCACCAGCAGCGGACGACGGCCGATGCGGTCCGACAGCGCACCCATGATGGGCAGCCAGATGAAGTTGGACAGGCCCACGCACAGGGTCACGATCAGGCTGGCCTCGGTGGAGAGCTTCAGGACGTTCTTGCCGAAGGTCGGGGTGTAGACCGTAATCAGGTAGAACGACACGGTGGTCATCGACACCAGCATCATCCCGGCGATCACCAGCTTCCAGTTCTCGATCATGGAGCGGAAGATCTGGCCAGTGCTGGGACGATGCTTGCGGCGCATGAACTCTTCGGTTTCCTGCAGCGAACGGCGGATCACGAACAGCACCGGCACGATCAGGCAGCCGATGAAGAAGGGAATGCGCCAGCCCCAGTCACCGACCTGAGCCGGTGTCAGGTTGGTCGAGAGCGCATAGCCGATGGCTGCGGCCACGATGATGGCCACCTGCTGGCTGGCCGACTGCCAGCTCACATAGAAGCCCTTGTTGCCGGGCGTAGCCATCTCGGCCAGGTAGACCGACACACCGCCCAGTTCCACGCCGGCCGAGAAGCCCTGCAGCAGGCGGCCGATCAGCACCAGCAGCGGAGCCAGTGCGCCGATGGTGGCGTAGGAGGGCACAAAGGCGATGAGCATGGTGCCCAGCGCCATCAGCGCCAGGGTCACGATCAGGCCCTGGCGACGGCCCACGCGGTCCACGTAGGCGCCCAGGATGATGGCGCCCAGCGGACGCATCAGGAAACCTGCGCCGAAGGTCATGAAGGTCAGCATCAGCGAGGCGAATTCATTGTCGCTGGGGAAGAAGGCCTTCGAGATATGGGTTGCGTAGAAACCGAACAGGAAGAAATCGAACATTTCCATGAAGTTGCCGCTGGTCACGCGCAGCACGGTGGAAAACTTCGATTGCGAAGCTGTGGATGTAGTCATGATAAGTGCCTCATTATGTGTTGGGCGGACCGTGTTGATTCCGGTCTTGCGCCTGTCTCGTCCTGCCATCGCGGCAGGTTTTGTCAGGATCTTTTTTTAATGGGAAAGCTATTGCGCCGCCGATTCTAGTCCCGAATCGGGGCGGACGGACGGCTTGGCCAGGGGAGTGACGCAAATATCGGTTTTTTCGATAGCTGGATGAAAGCTTCGGGCGCCGGCCAGCCATCCAGCGGGCTGTTTGTCCCATCCCTGCGTTGCGTCAATGCCGTCGCCGGCCCGATCTGTTGCAATGCCGCATGGATCCTCTCGATCCCGTGCCGCGAACCAGGAGAATGATTGCATGAAGACCGCCGTATTCAGCGCCCGCCGCTACGACCAGACCTTGCTCGCCCGCGCCAATGCCGCCCATGGGCACGAACTGGTGTTCCTCCAGGATCGCCTCGATGCCGGCACCGCCCAGTTGGCTGCCGGCTGCGAAGCGGTCGCAGCCTTCGTCAATGACGATCTGGGCGGCATCGTCCTGGAGAAGCTGGCAGAACTGGGCGTGCGCTTTGTCACCACCCGTTCCACCGGCTTCAACCACATCGATGTGGCCGCCGCCCGGGCGCTGGGACTGACGGTGGCGCGGGTGGCGGACTATTCCCCGTATTCGGTGGCCGAATTTGCCGTCGGCCTGCTGCAGGCGGTCAACCGCAAGATCGCCCGCGCCAGCATGCGGACCCGGGAGGGCAATTTCGAGCTGGATGGCTTGATGGGCGTGGACCTGCATGGCAAGACCGTGGGGGTGATCGGCACCGGCAAGATCGGTGTCCTGTTCGCCCGCATCATGGCTGGTTTCGGTTGCCAGATACTGGGCAGCGACGTCCATCGCAATCCCGATTTGGAAGCCCTGGGCGGGCGCTACGTGGAGCGCGCCGAACTGTTCGCGGCCAGCGATGTGGTCTCGCTGCATTGTCCGCTCACCGAGGCCACGCGCTATCTGGTCAACGCCCAGTCGCTGGCGCTGGCCAAGCCGGGCGGCATCCTGGTCAACACCAGCCGGGGCGGCCTGGTCGATACCGAAGCCGCCATCGCGGCCCTCAAGAGTGGACGCCTGCGCGGCCTGGCCATCGATGTCTATGAGCAGGAGGCCAGCCTGTTCTTCCAGGACCTGTCTTCGACCATCATCACCGATGACGTCATCCAGCGCCTGGTGTCCTTCCCCAATGTCATCGTCACCGGCCATCAGGCTTTCTTCACCGAAGAAGCCATCGGCCAGATCATGCAGACCACCATCGAGAACCTGAGCGCCTTCGCCGCTGGCCACAGCCTGGGCGAGCGCCTGGTGGCCTGATCAGGCGCCGCCGGCGCGGCGCTCGAAGAGCGAATGCAGTTGTTCGCCGATGCGGGGCTTCAGGTGCGCATGCACCCTTTGGATGATCAGCTCGGCATCGGCTGGGCCATAGGTATCGGCCAGTTGCCGGTGCATGTCGAAGTGCAGGTAGAGCAGGCCGCGCAGGCTCTGGAAGGCCGTCGGATGGGGCTCGCCGCAGACTTGTTCGTTGTTGTCCATGACCTGGTTGAGAATGCCCGGATCAAACAGCCGCACCTGGCAGATCACGGCGTGGCGCACGATTTCCATGTCCAGTGCTTCCAGTTCCTGGCTCAACTCATCGGGGGTGTGGCGCTGGGCGCTCAGTTTCTCGGTCATGGTCGTCTTTCGGCGGGAGGAGGGGGAGTGCACAGCCTACCATTTGCTGCGCCGCCGAAAGTTGTCGAAGATCAATGATTGCCTGATCCGGCGTAGGTCTTCGCGCAAAACGTGCAGACTATCCGGAAAAACTTGCTGCATGGCAGCGCACCCGGCGCCGCCATGCAGGCTCAGAGTCAGGCTGCTTCCACCATCGGGTAGAACTCCCGGTTCTCGCGTCCGATCCGGTCGAACAAGGTCTTCAGGACCCGGTTGGCGTCGGCGCGGAACTGTTCCGGCTGTTCGGCGATGCGCTGGGCATCGTTCCACTGGCGTGAAAACTGGCCGTACTGCGCCGCGATGTCGGCCATCTCTTGCTGGTACTGCTGGGCCTTGGCAGCCAGCGCCGGATCGGCTTTCTGCAGCGCCGGATAGAGATAGCGGTCTTCCACCGACAGGTGCAGCTTGATCAGCGAGCTCATGGCGATCACTTCGCGCGCGATCGCGGCCGCCTGGGCGGCGATGCCTTGCGCGCTCAGGCGCTTGAGCTGCTGTACGTGGCTGATGATGTCGGCATGTTCGCGGCGATATTTGTCCAGGTTCATCGTGGGTGGTCCTCTCTTGTTGGTCTGCTTGTCAGGTCTCGCTGCGCCTCAGTCCAGCGACGCTGCCGGACCGAAGAATTCGTAGCGGCTCTGCGCGGCCGGTACGCCCAGTTCGGCCAATTGGCGCTTGATGGCCTTCATGAAGGACTTGGGGCCGACGAAGTAGGCGTCCAGGTCCGGATTCCCAGGTAGCCATTGCTGCAGCAGCGAGCGCTCGATCAGCCCGGTGGCATGCGGCGCAGCGTCGCCTTGGCGGGGCTGCTCGTAGCAGAAGCGCACCTGCAGCTGTGGATGGCGCGCCGCCAGTTCTTCCAGCTGGCGGCGGAAGGCATGTACGCCGCCATGGCGCGCCGCGTGGATGAAGTGGATGGGACGGCCCGAGGGCAGGGCTGCGGCCAGCATGGACATCATCGGCGTGATGCCAACGCCACCGCTGATGAGCGCCAGCGGCTTGTCGCTGGCGGCCAGGGTGAATTCGCCCGCGGGCGGGAACAGTTCGACCACCGAGCCGACGTGGATCTGGTCATGCAACTGGCGCGAGACCTTGCCGCCCAGTTCGCGCTTGACGCTGATGCGGTATTGCGGCGGCTGGCCAGCCTGGCGCAGCAGGGCCGAGAGTGAATACTGGCGACGCTGTTCCTCGCCATCGACCACCATGCGCAGGCCGATGTACTGGCCCGGCTCGAAGTCAAGCAGTTCACCGCCGTCTTGCGGCACGAAATGGAAAGAGGTGATCTCTTCGCTCTCGGCTACCTTGCGGCTGACGATGAAGTTGCGCGCACCGCTCCAGCCGCCGGGGGCCTGGGCCTTGGCCTCGTATTGCTGGCGTTCGGCACCGATGAGGATGTCGGCCAGCTGGCCATAGGCGGCGGCCCAGGCGTCGATGACCGCATCGGTGGCGATCTCGGCACCCAGCACTTCGCGGATGGCGCGCAAGAGGCAATCGCCGACCATGGGATAGTGTTCCGGCAGCACCTGCACGGCGACGTGCTTGTTGATGATCTGCGCGGCCAGCGGACCCAGTTCTTCCAGGCGGTCGATATGGCGCGCATACATCAGCACGCCATTGGCCAGCGCACGCGGTTGGTCGCCGCTGGCCTGGTGGGCGCGGTTGAACAGGGGGCGCACCTGCGGGTAGTCGCGCATGAGCATCTTGTAGAAGTGGGTGGTCAAGGTCTCGCCGCCCGATTCGAGCAGGGGAACGGTGGACTTGACGATGGCGAGTTGGGCGTCGGTGAGCATGGCAGGCCTTTCTTGGCAGCTAGTGTGGAGAATCCGGTATTCCGGTCTGTCTTCTCCATTACAAGAGGCGTGCCAAGTTGAGAGTCTTTAAGAATCAATGACTTGGATATCAACTGTGTATTCATGACACGTGTCATAATGACCGCATTCAGTTTGAAGGTAGTCAGTATGACCTCAAGAACATTGCTCGACGCCCTGGTGCCGCTGGTAGCCGATCTCTCCCGCGAGATCGATGACCGGGAGCGCTATCGGCGACTGCTGCAGACCCTGCGGATGCTCTTTCCTTGCGATGCGGCGGCGCTGTTGCGGCTGGAGGGGGAAGTGCTGGTGCCACTGGCCATTGATGGACTCTCCAGCGACACGCTGGGACGACGTTTTCGGATCAGCGAACACCCGCGCTTCGGCATCTTGCTGGGCAATGCCGCACCGACGCGCTTCGCCGCCGATTCACCGTTGCCCGATCCCTACGACGGGCTGGTCGATGGTCTCAACGACCAGCATTCGGGCGAGCTGGAGGTGCACGACTGCATGGGATGCGCGCTGACCGTCAATGGGCGCGCCTGGGGCCTGATGACGCTGGACGCGCTGGGGCGGGGGCGCTTCGACAGCGTGGACATGGACTCGCTGCAAGCCTTTGCCGCCTTGGCGGCGGCCACCGTCAATGTGGCCGAACGCATCAGCGATCTGGCGCAGGCGGGGCAGCAGGCCCAGCAGCGCGCCGAGGCCTACCGGCTGGGTCTGGAACAGAGCCAGGGCAAGCGCGAGCTGATCGGGCAAAGTCCGGCGCATCGCCAACTGATGCAGGAAATCGGCATGGCCGCCCCCAGCGACATGACCGTGCTGGTCGCCGGCGAGACCGGTACCGGCAAGGAACTGGTGGCCCATGCCCTGCATGCGGCCTCGCCGCGCGCCCACAAGCCCATGATCAGCCTGAACTGCGCCGCCTTGCCCGATACTTTGGTCGAGAGCGAGCTGTTCGGTCATGTCCGCGGGGCGTTTTCCGGTGCGGTGGCCGACCGCCGTGGCAAGTTCGAGATGGCCGATGGCGGCACGCTGTTTCTCGATGAAGTCGGCGAGTTGCCGCTGGCGGTGCAGGCCAAGCTGCTGCGGGTACTGCAGAGCGGACAGTTGCAGCGGGTCGGGTCGGACCGGGAGCACAGGGTCGATGTGCGCCTCATCGCAGCCACCAACCGCGACCTGGCCGACGAGGTCAAGCGCGGCCATTTCCGGGCCGACTTCTACCATCGCCTGTCGGTATTTCCCATCCGCGTGCCGCCGCTGCGCGAGCGCGGACGCGACGTCTTGCTGCTAGCGGGCTATTTTCTGGAACAGAACCGGGCGCGGCTGGGCCTGTCCAGCCTGCGCTTGTCCGCCGATGCGCAGCGCGCCTTGCTGGACTATGCCTGGCCCGGCAACATCCGCGAACTGGAACACCTGATCGGACGTAGCGCCTTGCGTTCGCTGGCAACACACCGCACCCGGCCCGCCATCCTGACGCTGGATGCGGCAGCGCTGGAATTGCATGCGCCGTCTCCGGCGCCGGCCGCTGCAGCCGAGCCTCGGCTGCTCGCCGAGCAGATCCCGCCAGATACTGGCGGCTCCCTGCGCGACGCGTTGGAGCGCTATGAACGCCAATTGGTCAGTGCGGCCCTGCAGCGCCATGGGGGCAATCTGGCCGCAACCGCACGCGAACTGGGGGTGGACAGGGCCAACCTGAACCGTCTGGCCAAGCGCCTAGGATTGCGGTGAAGGCCGATACGGTGCAGGGAGACGGAAGGGGAGGAGTAGAAGGAGCAAAGGAGCCAGGATCAGGACCTGCATGAACAGGCCGCGACCCTGGCCAAGGCTGAACGGATTCTGGTCAGCCTTGCTGCGGCTCGCCGTCCACCTCAGCCAGCTGGCCGCGAATGCGGATGGCGGTGAGGTGACGGGCCGCAGCGGCGTCGTCGTTGACGTGTTGCAGGTCTTCGGTGACGCCGGCTGCGGCTTGCGCCGGGTTGAGTTGGTCGTTCTGGGCGAGCTGGCCCTGGTTGAGTTGCGACATGATGATCTCCAAGCGATGAAAATCCCGAGCACGTAGCCAGCAAGCACTGCATCCCAGAAGGAGTTGCAGCCGGCGACGCGGGCAGTTCGACAGACCCGCCATTTGCAATCATTGTAATCGTTCAGGTTGCACTGCAACAGGTAGCGCCTGGCTGATGTTTCTGTAGGAATGCCGGCGACGTCGGCGATCAGCGGCATTGCGACGCAGCAAGCTTTCCGGTCTGCATGCTGCGTTGCAGGCAGCGGGGCAGGGTGGCGCGTCGTCGCTGCTTTTCCTACCTCCAGTGTGGGCGCGCACCGATACCCGGCATGGATGGATGTTCATAGGCTCAAGCCTCAGTGCGGTGAAGGTCTGATCCCTTCACCTTTCTCGTTCACCTTCCATCCAACAGCAAGGAGCCCAGCATGAATGAACGCAAGCTCGACAATTCCAACACCTACAAGATCATCGAAGTCGTCGGCAGCTCACCCAACAGCAGCGACGAGGCCATCCGCAACGCCTTGGCTGACGTGGTCAAGACCGTCAAGCACGTGGACTGGTTCGAAGTGACCCAGTGCCGGGGACATGTGGACAATGGCAGCATCGGCCATTTCCAGGTCGGACTGAAAATCGGCTTCCGGGTCGAAGCGTGATCCTAAGCCTGATCCTTCATACGCCTCACCTGACGCCGCCCGCTACTGCCGAGGGATAGCAGCGGTCAATGAAGCCTGCGCTCAGCACTTGGCAAGGTTCAATTGGCCCGTTTCCGTGAAGGCGGCTACAGTGAGCTCAGTTGCAGCGCCTGCGGGGGCAGGGCTGCCAGAGGCCGGGTGGCGCGTCATGCGCTGCAGCACGCCGGCCCCATCATCCTGGCTTTCTTCTCCGTTGTTACCGTTGTTGGTCCACCCCGCGTGCCCGCTTTTGCAGGGCCGTCCTCGCGCTGCCTTTCGCCGCAGTGCAACAGTAGGATTCATCCTACGCCATCTCAGGCCGCTGTCCGATAGTGGCTGCGCATTCTGATCCGTATAACGTCAATCATCGGCGCTCAAAAGACAAGACCGTCCAGTCAAACAGAACAAGAAGGACATGTCTTCGCACCGGTCGCACGGATCAAGTCGTGACGGCTGGCGAAGACGCAAGTCGATGCGACGAGCCAAGGGTGCTTTCCATCTCAGGTGCTTTCACACAAATTAGGGGTCCATCTTGCAAGCTCGAGTTCTGTTAGTCAGCTCGGAGGCCGTGCCGCTCGTCAAGACCGGTGGGCTGGCCGACGTGATCACCGCGCTGGCGGTATCGCTGCGCAAAGCTGGCATCGACGCCAGCATCCTCCTGCCCGCTTATCCGGAAGCAGTCCGCCACCTCGGCCATACCGAGCAGATCGCCCTGAAGCACGGCCTGCCCGGCGGCGCCGGTCGCCTGTTGCGCGGTATCATCCCCGGCACCGATGTGCCGGCCCTGCTGCTGGACACGGCGCGCTTCCGCCAGCGCGGCGCCAATCCCTACCTCGATACCGATGGTGTCGAATTCAGCGACAACGCCGTCTGCTTCGCCGATCTCTCGCACGCCGCCGTGGCCATCTGCGCGGGCGAAACCAGCCTGCCGGCGCCGCATGTGGTGCATGCCAACGACTGGCATGCCGGCCTGATTCCCTGCCTGTTGAAGCTGCGCGGGCTGGACCATATCGGCACCATGCTGACCATCCACAACCTGGCCTTCCAGGGCAACTTTGCGCTGGAGTCGGCCGAACAGATCGGCATCCCCCAGCATCTGCTGACCGGCGACGGCGTCGAATACTGGGGCAAGCTGTCCTTCCTGAAAGCCGGCATCCGCTTCTCCGACTGCGTCTCCACCGTGAGCCGCAACTATGCCCACGAGATCATGACCCCGCGTTTCGGTTGCGGCATGGACGGCATCCTTTCCTTCCGCAAGCTGGACCTGCGCGCCATTCCCAACGCCATCGACGCCGAGCTGTGGAATCCTGCCGATGATCCCCTGATCGCGCGCAACTTCAGCGTCGGCAACATGAAGGGCAAGGCCGCCTGCAAGCGCGACCTGCAAAAGCTCTTCGGCCTGCCGGTCGATCCCTTCGCGCCCGTCATGGGCATGGGCAGCCGCCTGTCGCACCAGAAGATGGCCGATGTAGTCATCGAGGCGCTGCCGGGCATCATGGAACGCCATCCCCGCATGCAGATGGTGGTGCTGGGCTGCGGCGACCACGACTACGAAAAATCCTTGCAGGCGCTGGCGCAGCGCTATGCCGGCCGCATCGCCGTACACATCGGTTACGACGAACGCCGCGCCCATGCGCTGCACGCCGGCAGCGACATGCTGCTGCACCCGACCCGCTTCGAGCCGTTCGGCCTCACGCCCCTGTATGCGATGCGTTACGGCGCCATCCCCATCGGCTCGCGCGTGGGCGGCCTGGTCGATACGGTCTGCGACGCTGATCTGGATGCCGAACGCGCCACCGGCGTGCTCTTCGACGGCGACCGCGCAAGCGACATGGAAGCTGCTGTCGAGCGCGCCTTCGCCTTGTATGCAGACAACGAGCGCTGGCAATCCATGCAACGCAATGCCATGAGCATCGACTGCGACTGGGCCGGTCCGACACGCGCCTATATCGACGCCTATGCCCATGTGGCCGACATGGCCGTGCGGCCCTTGTTTGCTCCGCGTCCGCAGCCGCTCGAACGTCCCGCCGTGCAGCATGAACGCATGGTGCGCCCGGCAGCGGCCATTGCCGCAGCGCTGGCCAGCGTGGTGGGGGTTCCTGCCGCCGTCGTCGCCGCCTGATCCCATGCGCCCGACACC
The DNA here is from genome assembly GCF_001929405.1 of Herbaspirillum camelliae. Classification (NCBI taxonomy): domain Bacteria; kingdom Pseudomonadati; phylum Pseudomonadota; class Betaproteobacteria; order Burkholderiales; family Oxalobacteraceae; genus Herbaspirillum; species Herbaspirillum camelliae. The sequence goes on along the minus strand of NZ_KV880769.1, from coordinate 4,513,631 downwards.
ACGGGCGCTTTTCGTATTGCCCCCTCCTGCGCCGCCGATGGCGCAGCAGGGCAGCTATTGGCCGGCGCATTCTCACGCGGTGCGCCGGTGCGTGATTCTCGATGCTTCGATCAACAGTGATAACAACAACAGGAGTGTGCATGTCCGGCATGTCTGTCATGGCGTATAGGGCTTCCGTGGATTCCCTGGAGGCTCCCTCCGACGCCAGCTTTGCGCCCCCCTCGTCTGCCTCGCCGGCGGACTCCGTCCACCCCCTCGAAACCACCGCGCTGTCCCTCTCCTTTGAAGAGCAGGGCATGCTGGAAGCCTTGCTGGCCGGCCGGCTGGCCCAGCCATTCGATCTGCTCGGCCCACGTTATGCCAGCGCCAAGGGCGATAGCGCTGCGGTGCGCTGCTTCCATCCCGGCGCCGAAGCGGTGCGCGTGCGCTGCCGCCACAGCGACGTGCTGCTGGCCGAACTGCAGCAGTACCCGGTCCATGGCCAGCCCAGCGGTTTCTTCAGCGCTCTCGTGCCCGGCCTCGAGCAGCGCCGCCACGAGGTCCCCTATGTGCTGGAAGTGGACTGGCGCATCCCCGATGGCAGCCGCAGTGTGCAGTCCACCGAAGATCCTTATGCCTTCGGCCTGCTGCTGGGCGAGCTCGACCTGCATCTGCTGCAGGAGGGGCGACACCGCCAGTTGGCCGATTGCCTGGGCGCGCGTCCGATGGAGATCGACGGCGTCCCCGGCACCCGCTTTGCGGTCTGGGCGCCCAATGCCGAGCGCGTCTCGGTGGTGGGCGACTTCAACCAGTGGGATGGCCGTCGCCATGTGATGCGCCTGCGCCATGAACCGGGCGTGTGGGAATTGTTCATTCCGCGCATCGGTCCCGGCGACGTCTACAAGTACGAGATTCGTGGCCGCGACGGTGTGTTGCTGCCACTGAAGGCCGATCCGGTGGCGCGCGCCACCGAGCCGCCGCCCGCCACCGCGTCGGTGGTGGCCGATGCCCGTCCCTACGTCTGGCAAGACCAGCAATGGATGGCCGAGCGCGCCCGGCGCCAGTCGCTGTCGGCTCCCATGTCCATCTACGAAGTCCATCCCGCCTCCTGGCGGCGCGTGCCCGAGCAGGACCATCGCAACCTGACCTGGGATGAACTGGCCGACCAGTTGATCCCCTATGTGGTCGGCATGGGCTTCACCCATATCGAACTGATGCCGGTGATGGAGCATCCCTTCGGCGGTTCCTGGGGCTACCAGCCCATCAGCATGTTTGCGCCCAGCGCGCGCTTCGGCAAGCCCGAGCGCTTTGCCGCCTTCGTCGATCGCTGCCACCAGGCGGGCATCGGCGTGCTGCTGGACTGGGTACCGGCGCATTTCCCCAGCGACCAGCACGGCCTGGCGCAGTTCGACGGTACCGCCCTCTACGAGCATGCCGATCCGCGCGAAGGCTTCCACCAGGACTGGAACACGCTCATCTTCAATCTCGGCCGCAATGAAGTGCGCGGCTTCCTGATCGCCAGCGCCCTGGAATGGCTGGAGCATTTCCACGTCGATGGGCTGCGCGTGGATGCCGTGGCCTCCATGCTCTACCGCGACTACAGCCGCAAGGAAGGCGAGTGGGTCCCCAATATCCATGGCGGGCGCGAGAACCTGGAGGCCGTGGCCTTCCTGCGCGAACTCAATACCGTGGTGGCGCAGCGCTGCCCGGGCGCCCTCATGATTGCCGAGGAATCCACTTCCTGGCCCGGTGTGACGGCGCCGGTCAAGGAGGAGGGCGATCATCACGGCCTGGGCTTCAACTACAAGTGGAACATGGGCTGGATGAACGACACCCTGCGCTACATGCAGCATGACCCGCTGTTCCGCCGTTATCACCATCACGACATGACTTTCGGTCTCTTGTATGGATTCTCCGAAAACTTCATCTTGCCGATATCGCACGATGAGGTGGTCCACGGCAAGCGGGCGCTGCTCAACAAGATGCCGGGCGACCAATGGCGGCGCTTTGCCAATGTGCGCGCCTACTTCGGTTTCATGTGGACCCATCCGGGCAAGAAGCTCCTGTTCATGGGTAGCGAGTTCGGCCAGCCCGATGAGTTCGACCACGACAAGTCGCCTTACTGGCATCTGCTGGACGAGCACGCTGGCCATCCGGCCGAACACCGCCAGTTGCGCCAACTGGTCGGCGACCTGAACCGCCTGTACTGCAGCGAACCCGCGCTGCACCAGCGCGATTGCCGCGCCGATGGCTTCTCCTGGGCCGTGGGCGATGACAGCGTCAACAGCGTGCTGGCCTATTTCCGCTATGCCGATGAAGGACCGCCGGTGCTGGTGGTGGTCAATCTCACCCCGGTGCCGCGCGTCAACTACCGCATCGGCGTGCCGTCCATCGCGCCCGGACACCACGGCGTCTGGCGCGAAGTCCTCAATACCGACGCCGGCCTCTATGGCGGCAGCAACCACGGCAACCTGGGCGCAGTCCAGGTGCAGGAGCTGGCCTGGCACGGCCATGCGGCCTCCATCGAGCTGACCTTGCCGCCCCTGTCCACCCTGATCCTGCGTAGAGAGTCCTGAGATGAGTGTTGCCTTTCCCGATCGCCTGATGCCTGGCTTGCCCTATCCACTGGGCGCCAGCTCCGATGGCCTGGGCGTCAATTTCGCCGTGTTTTCCGCCCATGCCACCCGCATGGATCTGTGCCTGTTCGATCCCTCCGGCAAGCGCGAGCTCAAGCGCATCGCCTTGCCGGAATGTACCGACGAGGTGTGGCATGGCTACCTGCCCGGCGCTGCGCCGGGGCTGGTCTATGGCTTCCGCGCCCACGGGCCCTATGAGCCCAACAAGGGCCATCGCTTCAACCCCAACAAGCTCTTGCTCGACCCCTATGCCAAGCGCCTGGTGGGCCAGGTACGCTGGACCGACGCCTTGTATGGATACCGCCTGCATTCGCCCCGTGCCGACCTGTCCTTCGACCGCCGCGACAGCGCCGCGGCCATGCCCAAGGCCATGGTCACCGAAGACGCCTTCGTCTGGGAGCACGACCGCCTGCCGCAGGTGCCGTGGAACAAGACTGTGATCTACGAGGCCCACGTCAAGGGCATCTCGCGCCTGCGCGAAGACCTGCTGCCGCACGAACGCGGCACCTTTGCCGCCCTGGCCGATCCGGGCTTCATCGACCACCTGCTGCGCCTGGGCGTGACCACGCTGGAACTCATGCCGGTGCATGCCTTCCTGCAGGATAGCTTCCTGGTCGAGCGCGGCCTGCACAACTACTGGGGCTATAGCACGCTGTCCTATTTCGCCCCGGAACCGGGCTATCTCTCCATGGGCGACCCCAACGAGCTGCGCATGGCCGTACGCCGCCTGCACAGCGCCGGTATCGAAGTCATCCTGGACGTGGTCTACAACCACACCAGCTGCGGCAGCGAGCTGGGCCCCACGCTATCCTTCCGAGGCCTGGACAACGCCAGCTACTTCCGCCTGCTGCCCGGCCAGGAGCGTTACCACATCAACGACACCGGCTGCGGCAACACCCTGAACCTGTCGCATCCGCGCGTGCTGCAGATGGTGATGGATTCGCTGCGCTACTGGGCGCAATCCTTCCATATCGATGGCTTCCGCTTCGACCTGGGCTCGACGCTGGGGCGCGAGCCGCATGGTTTCGATCCGGGCTCGGGCTTTTTCGATGCGCTGCTGCAAGACCCAGTGCTGTCGCGCCTGAAACTCATCTCCGAACCCTGGGACATCGGCCCCGGCGGCTATCAGCTGGGCAATCATCCGGCCCGCTTTGGCGAATGGAATGACAAGTTCCGCGACGACATGCGCAAGTTCTGGAAGGGTGACGAAGCCATGCGCGGCGCCTTCGCCCAACGCATGATGGGCTCGGCCGAACTGTTCGAGCATCATCGCCGCAAACCCTGGGCCAGCGTCAACTTCATCGCCTCCCACGATGGCTTTACGCTGCGCGACCTGGTCAGCTACAACGGCAAGCACAACGAAGCCAACGGCGAGAACAACAACGACGGCCACAATGACAATGCCAGCTATAACTGGGGCGAGGAGGGGCCGACCGAAGACGCCGCCATCCTTGCCACCCGGGCCTGCGTGCAGCGCGCCATGCTGGCCTCGACACTGCTGGCGCAGGGCACGCCGATGCTGCTGGCCGGGGACGAATTCCACCGCAGCCAGGGCGGCAACAACAATGCCTATTGCCAGGACAACGAGATTTCCTGGGTCAACTGGGATCAGGCTCGCTCGCCCGCAGGCGCGGCCCTGAGCGCCTTCGTGGGCCGGGTCACGGCCATCCGGCGCGACTTTGAGGTGCTGCGCGCCAGTTACTTCCTGCACGGCAGCCAGATGGTGGCCGACGGGCTGCCGGATGTGGCCTGGTTCGACGAAGCGGCGCGCCCGGTCTCCAGCGAAGACTGGAACAACCCGGTGGCCCGCGCCATCACGCTGCAACTGGCTGGCAATCCCCAGGAATCGCACAAGCAGCTCAGTTCGCGCCTGCACGACGCTAGCCAGAGCGAGAGCCCCGCCGAAGCGGCCGAGGCTACGCCCGATGTGCTGATGATCTTCGTCAATGCCGGCCACGAAGCCATCGACTTCCATTTCCCCCGCACCGAGGGGGACTACCACCTGCTGCTCGATACCGCCCAGGACACCGGCATCCCGACCGGCGAGGACGTGCGTCTGATCCTGCCCGGCAGCGCCACCGTGCCGGTGCCCGCGCACAGCCTGCAGGTCTTTGCCAACCGGCCCTTGCACCTGGCCTCGGCCATCTATCCGCTGGCGGCCAACGAATGGATTGCCCGTAACGAATGGGGAGAACGCCCATGAGCGCCCGCTTTTCCTGGAACCTGCCCTTTGGCGCGCAGGTGACCGAACCTGGCCGTGTACGGTTCCGCGTCTGGGCGCCTGGCGCGCACAGCGTCGCCGTCGACATCACCGGACGTGGCCGCCTGCCCATGGAAGCCGAGCCGCAAGGCTGGTTCGTGCTGGAGACCGCCGGCGATCCTGGCACGGCGTATCGCTATGTGTTCGATACCATCAGCCAGGGCGAGCTCATCGCCCCCGACCCCGCCTCGCGCGGGCAGGCCGGCGATGTCTTCGACCCCAGCCTGGTGGTCGATGCGCAGGCCTACGTCTGGCAATACCCGCAGTGGCGCGGGCGGCCCTGGGAAGAGACGGTGCTCTACGAGCTCCATCCCGGCGCGCTGGGCGGTTTCGCGGGGATCCGGCAACGCCTGGCCGAGCTGTCCGAACTGGGCATCACGGCTATCGAGTTGATGCCGGTGGCCGAATTCCCGGGGTCCCACAACTGGGGCTATGACGGTGTGCTGCCCTTTGCCCCCGACGCCAGCTACGGTACGCCCGAGCAATTGAAGTCCCTGATCGATACGGCCCATGGGCTGGGCATGATGGTCTTCCTCGATGTGGTCTATAACCACTTCGGGCCGGATGGCAATTACCTCCATAGCTACGCCCCGCAATTCTTCCGTGAGGACATGCAGACGCTATGGGGCGCGACCATCGATTTCCGCCGCCCGGAAGTGGATGACTTCTTCACCCAGAATGCGCTGTACTGGTTGCAGGAATATCGCTTCGACGGCCTGCGCCTGGACGCCGTGCACGCCATCTGCGAGCCGGCCTGGCTGGAAAGGCTGGGCCAGCGCATCCGCACCGAAATCGGCGGGCAGCGCCACGTCCACCTGGTGCTGGAACATGACGGCAACGCCGCCCATCTGCTGGGCCACGGCCATCCCCCCGAGGACGGCCGCAGCAGCCATGTCTATGACGCCCAGTGGAACGACGATGCCCACCACGTCCTGCATGTGCTGCTGACCGGCGAAGACAGCGGCTACTACGCCGCCTACGCCGAGGAGCCTGCGGCCAAGCTGGCGCGCTGCCTGCAGCAGGGTTTCGTCTACCAGGGCGAGGTCTCGCCGTATTTGGGGGAGCCGCGCGGCGAGCCCAGCGCCGACTTGCCGCCCACGGCCTTTGTCAACTTCCTGCAGAACCACGACCAGATCGGCAACCGCGCCTTCGGCGAGCGCCTCACCGTGCTGGCCCATCCGCTGGCCCTGCATGCGGCGCAGGCGCTGATCCTCTTGGCGCCACAGGTGCCGATGCTGTTCATGGGCGAGGAATTCTGCGCCGTGCAACCCTTCCTGTACTTCACCAGCCATCGTGACGAGGCGCTGGTCAAGGCGGTGAGGGAAGGGCGGCGACGCGAGTTCGCCCGCTTCCCGCAGTTCGCCGACCCGGCGCTGCTGGAGCAGATTCCCGATCCCAACAGCTTCGCCACCTTTGTCTCATCCATCCCCGAACCCGGCCCCGCGCCGGGCTCGGCGGCCTGCCTGCGCCGCGTGGCCGAGCTGCTGCACATCCGCAAGCTGCACATCGCCCCCTACCTGCGCGGTGCACGGGCGCTGGAAGCCCGCGCCATCGGCCCCAAGGCCGTGCATGCGCGCTGGCGGCTGTCCAACGGCAGCGTACTCAACATCACCGTCAACCTGGCCGAGCAGGCCCTGGAAGAATCGCTGGACCAACTGGCCCAGAGCGCCGGGGCCGACGTCCTCTTCGACAGCGGCGGCGCGCTCGAGGCACTGGCTGAAGGTCGCTTCCCCGGTCACGCCATCCTGGCCTTGCGCGAACCTGCCGGCGCGGGGAGGGCAGCATGAGCAGCGCCGCCCTGCAAGCCGACCCGGTCAAGGCGCCCAGGTCCTCCAATGGCGCCAATGCTCCGGCAGGCGAGGACGACCTGACCCGCCTGGCTCGCCATGCCGGCATTGCCATCCACTGGACCGACGCTTACGACCAGCCGCAAGTCGTTGGCGAGGACGCCTTGCGCGCCATCCTGGCGGCCCTGGGCCTGCCGTGCGCGACGCCGGGCGATTGCCGCGACAGCCTGGCGCAGCTGGAGCAGGAACAGGCAGTGGGCTACCTGCCGCCGCTGCTGACTGGAGTGCAGCACCAGCCGGTGTCCTTGCCCATGCATTCGCATCTGCACGGGCAATCCTGCCGGCTGGAGCTGGAGAACGGCGCCAGGCTGATGCTGCTGATCTCTTCCGACCTGAACGCACCGCCGACCTTGCCGCCCATCGCGGTACCGGGCTATCACCGCCTGCTGGTGGCCGGCCACATCCTCACCCTGGCCATCGCACCGGCGCGCTGCTACACCATTGCCGATGCGCTGGGCGAGCAAGCGGATGCTCGCGGCTGGGCGCTGGCCGCGCAGGTCTATGGCCTGCGCAGCGACAGCCTCAGGCCGGCTCGCAAGGTCTATGGCGATGGCGGTATCGGCCACTTCGGCGCACTCGCCGCGCTGGCCCCACTGGCCAGCCAATATGGCGCCGCCGCGCTGGCCATGTCGCCGGTGCATGCCATGTTCACCGCCGATCCGGGCCGCAGCAGCCCGTATTCTCCTTCCAGCCGCCTGTTTCTCAATCCCTTGCTGATCGACCCCGCCGCCATCCTGGGCGAAGCGGCCCAGGCGCAAGTGCTGGCCGAAGGCGGCTCCGAGATGATCGCCGCGCACGAACGCTTGCAGGGCGCGCCGTTGGTGGACTGGGCGCGCGCCGGGGCGCACCGCCTGGCGCTGTTGCGCCGCCTGCATGCGCTGTTTCGCACCGAGCACGGTGCCGACCCCACCCAGACCGCCGCCTTTGCCGCCTTCCAGTCCCAAGGCGGCGCGGCCTTGCGCGCGCATGCGCTCTACGAGGCCTACAGCAACTGGCTCGGGCAGCAGGGCGCGCCCGGCTATTGCGACTGGCGGCAGTGGGGCGCGGCGGCCCAGCATCCCGATACCCCGGAGATGAACAACTTCGCCGCCGACCATGCCGGCGAGATCGAATTCCACCTGTTCCTGCAATGGCAGGCCACGCGCCAGCTGGCGCATGCCCAGCAATGCGCGCGCGAGAGCGGCATGCCCATCGGCCTCATCGCCGACCTAGCCGTGGGCGCGGACAATGGCGGCAGCCAGGCATGGAGCCACCAGGGCGAGATCGCCGCCGGGCTGACCGTGGGCGCACCGCCTGACCGGCTGGCGCCGCTGGGCCAGAACTGGGGACTGGGCGCGTTTTCGCCGCTGGCGCTGCGGCGCACCGGCTACCAGGCCTATCTGGCGATGCTGCGGGCCTGCATGGCCCAGGGTGGTGGCGTGCGCATCGATCACGTGCTGGGCCTGAACCGCCTATGGCTGGTGCCGCAAGGGCTGGGCGCGCAGGCAGGCGCTTACGTGGCCTATCCGCAGCAGGACATGTTGCGTCTGATCGCGCTGGAGTCCTGGCGGCACCGCGCCGTGGTCATCGGCGAAGACCTGGGGACCGTGCCGCCAGGCTTTGACCGGGATCTGGCGGAGTCCGGCGTGGCCGGCATCCGTGTGCTCTGGTTCCAGCGCGACAAAGAGGGCTTCCTGCCGCCTGCGGACTGGTCCGCCCAGGCCATCGGCGTGACCACCACGCATGACCTTCCCACCGTGGCAGGCTGGTGGACCGGCGCCGACATCGCCTGGCGGCATCGCCTGGGCCAGCTCGAAGAAGGACGCGCCGCCGCCGAAGGCCAGCGCGCCAAGGAGCGTGATCAGCTCTGGCAGGCCTTGGTGGAGCAGGGATGGGCCAGTGGCCCGGTCCCGCAGATCACCGCTGCAGAGGCGGAAGACCTGGCCCAGCAGGCCTTGCCGCCTGTACCCGAAGAATGCGCCATCGCCGTCGATGCCGCCCTGGAATTCGTCGCCGCCACGCCCGCGCCGCTGGCGGTGGTGCCGGTGGAAGACATCCTGGGCCTGGTGCAGCAGCCCAACCTGCCGGGCCTGACGGACCCCCATCCCAACTGGCGTCGCCGCCTGCCCGACGATACCCCGCAACTGTTTGCCTCCTATGCCGCCCGGGCGCGGCTGGAGCGGCTGCGCCGCGTGCGCGGCTACACCCCCAAGGAAACCTGATGCCTCACCAGCCCGACCCCGAGCAAGCCGCTCCCCCTGTCTCCAGTGCCGCGCCGCTGATCCGCGCCACGGCGCGCTTGCAGTTGCATCGAGATTTCAATTTCGCGCAGGCCGCCGAGGTAGTGGACTACTACCAGCGCCTGGGGGTGAGCCATCTGTATGTCTCGCCCATCCTGACCGCCCGGCCAGGCTCCACGCACGGCTACGACGTGGCCGACGCCAGCCGTATCAATCCCGAACTGGGCGGCGAGCCCGGCCTGCGCCAGCTGGTGCAGCGCCTGCGTGCGGCTGGCATGGGGCTGCTGGTCGATATCGTGCCCAATCACATGGCGGTGGGCCGTCACAATCCCTGGTGGCAGGACGTGCTGCGCTGGGGCCGGGAGAGCCCGCACGCGCTCTGGTTCGACATCGACTGGGACAGCGCCGATGACGCCTTGAAGGGCAAGGTCTTGCTGCCTTTCCTGGGCCAGCCCTATGCCGAGGCGCTGGAGGCGGGTGAACTGGTGCTGTGCCTGGACGCCGATTCTGGTGAACTGTATGTGGAGCACTACGAACACCGCTTCCCCCTGGCCGCGCCGGATCACGCCCTGGTGCTGGAGACCGCCGGCAGCGAGCGACTGGCCGAGGTGATCGCCGCCTTCCGCAAAACGATGCCGCAGACCTGCAGCGCCGCCTACGGGCTCTTGCGTGACCTGGCGCGGGATCCAGAGGCCCTGGCCGATATCGATGCGGCGCTGGCCGGCTTCAGCGCCGCCCAGCCGCATGGCCGCAGCGCCTTGCATCAGTTGCTGGAGCGCCAGCACTACCGGCTGGCCTGCTGGCGCAATGCCGCCGATGAAATCAACTGGCGGCGTTTCTTCGAAGTCAGTGAACTGGTGGGCATGCGGGTAGAACGGGAAGACGTCTTCGAAGCCATGCACGCCGAACTCTTCCGCCTCTATGCCGAGGGCCTCATCGACGGCCTGCGCCTGGATCATATCGACGGTCTCACCGATCCGGCGGCTTACTGCCTGCGCCTGCGACAGCGCTTGCGCAGCCTGCGCCCCGGCCATGAACCCTATATCGTGGCCGAGAAGATCCTGGCCGGTGACGAAGCACTGCCTGCCGCCTGGCAGCTCGACGGCAGCACCGGCTACGAATTCATGGAACAGTGCGCCGCCGTGTTGCACGACGGCGATGGCGAACCGGTACTGGACGACCTGTGGCGCGATATCGTGGCCGAGCTTGGCTCCGGCTTCAGCGCCAGCCAGGACTGCATGCAAGTGCATGGTCCGGCCGAGCTGTGTCATTTCCCGGCCATGGTGCAGCAGGCGCGGCGCAGCTTCCTGACACGCAATTTTGCCGCCGAATTCAACGCCCTGACGCACTGCCTGCACCAGCTCGCCCGCAGCGCCGTCACCACCCGCGACCTCTCGCTGATGTCCGTGCGGCGCTGCGTGGCTGAGCTGCTGGTGCACTTTCCGGTGTACCGCACCTATGCCACCGAAGAGGGCATGCCCGCGCTGGAACGCGAACTGCTGGCGCGCACCGCCCAGGTCGCCGCCGCCAGGCTGCATCCCGCAGATCATCCCACCCTGCATGTGGTGGAAGGCTGGCTGGGCGGCGATCTCCTGCTGCCCGCCGGCCAGGAGCCGCGTCGCGCCCTGCAACTGCGCGCCATCGCGCGCTTCCAGCAACTGACCCCGCCGCTGACGGCCAAGTCGATGGAAGACACCGCCTTCTACCGCTATGGACGCCTGCTCTCGCGCAACGAGGTCGGCGCGGAGCCAGCGCAACTGGCGCTATCGATCGCCCATTTCCACCAGCTGGCGGCGCGCCGCGCAGCCCAGACGCCGGCCAGTCTGCTGGCCACCGGCACCCATGACCACAAGCGTGGCGAAGATGCTCGTATGCGCCTGGCTGCGCTCTCGGAAATCCCCGAGGAATGGGCCACGGTAGTGCGTCACTGGCGCACGCTGAACGCGCCCATTGTGGCCGCCACCGCAGGTGCCGAAGGCGGCATCGACGCCGCCGATGAGTACATGCTCTACCAGAGCCTGGTGGGTGTGTGGCCCGACGGCATGCGCGCCGGCGACGATGACCTCAGCGCACTGGACGACCTGGCGGCGCGCGTGATCGCCTGGCAGCGCAAGGCCTTGCGCGAAGCCAAGCGCCGCAGCGACTGGATCGCCCCGCAAGAGTCCTACGAAGCCGCCTGCGAGCGCTTCACCCGGGCATTGCTGTGCGATCCTGGCCTGGATGCGCGCCATCATCCCTTCCTCACCGGGCTGGAAGAATTCGTGCGCCGCCTGGCCCCGCTGGGCGCCATCAACAGCCTCTCCCAGACCATGCTCAAGCTGACCATGCCGGGCGTGCCCGACTTCTACCAGGGCAGCGAGCTGTGGGACCTGAGCATGGTCGATCCCGATAACCGTCGTCCGGTGGATTTCGACTTGCGCCAGCGCCGCCTGGCCGACGCCATGAGCCGCCCGGTGTCACTGCGCCAGTGGCAGAGCGGCGGCGCCAAGCAGCAACTGATCCATGCGGTCTTGCAGCACCGGCGCGCGCATGCGCAGCTCTATGCGCAGGGCCAATACATCCCCCTGTCCACGCACGGCAAGCTGGCGCGACACGTGATCGCCTTTGCGCGGCTGTTGCCGGCCTCGGACGGTGCGCAAGGGCAGGGCTGGCAGGCCACCGTGGTGGTCTGTACCCGCCTGGCCGCGCATCTGCTGGCCTTTGACGGCGCGCGTGACGAAGCGCTGCCGCTGGTCTCCGCCGAAGTCTGGGGCGACACCCGCATCGTGCTGCCGGCGCAGCTCTCGCATGCGCAGGGAGAGGGGCTGCGGCAATGGCGCAGCGTCCTGACCAGCGGCGCCGGGCCGCTGGAAGAATGCGCCATGCCGGACGGCGAGCGAGGCGGCAGCATGACCGTGAGCGAGATATTGGGCAGCTTGCCGGTGGAGTTGCTGGAGTTGCGGATCAGTTGAGCGGAATGTTGCGTAATGCGCGCACGCTCTCACGTTCCGACGCGAGAGCGTCGTCAGCGGGCAGCGCCAGCCGATGGGTCGAGGGAAGCCCGAATTGCGCGCGTCCAACGATGAGTGCTTCTCCCTGCCATTGTTGTTCGAGCTCATACAATGGCATGCGAACCTGTCCTCGCGCGGAATCGGCCAGCAGCGCCCGACCTTGGGTGATTCCCTTGAGCACGACGAAATGCCTGAGATCTTCCCGCTGCAGCAAGAGGATGACTGGACCTTGCAGCAGCCTGGCTTCTGCGACTGTCAGACGTAGCCCTTCGGCGGTGTAGCCCAGCCGCTGTGCTACACGTTTCAGATCCAATAAGGAAAATCCTTCCTTGATGCGTTCGGCCAGCTCTTCGCGTGACAGGCGGGCGATGATGTCGGCGAGCACGTCCTCTTCGTCAATGGCTTGGTCAAAATATCCGCGCAACAGGATCGCCAGGGCCGCCGCCCCGCACGAATAATCGAGGGTCTGCCGTTCGATGTCCTGCATTTGCATTGCCCGCATTCCTGTCAAGCCAGGCGGTCCGGCTGCCTGCACGGGCCAAGCCAGAAACAGCATTGCCCAGGCCGCGGCTCTCATTGGAAACGCCGGTTCATGCGTAGGCTTAGATAGGCCGGCCCCGCCTCTTCATTGAGACCGAAAGTCACCTGCGGCGAGAGCGTCCATCGCTCGAAGAGCCGATAGGACACGGATAGCGACAGGTCTAGCGGGTCCTTGCCCGATCCCGCGACGGCCTGGCCGTCCACTTGCATATTGCGATAATGAGCAAGGGACAGGCGCGAACCCAGCGAGAGCCGTTCGTTGAGGGCAAAGCCCACACCCAGATAAGCTGACAGGCCATCGCCCGGATGAATTCGATAGCCGTCGATGGTGCGTTCACGCGAGAAACGATAGTTGACCCCACCGAACAGCATGCCCGGATCACTGCTGCGCACGAACGCAATGCCGGGAGCAAGACTCCAGTGGCCGGTGCCATTGGAGAGCGGATCAAGCCAGGTATCGTCGGGAGCGTAGTAGTGCTTCTTTCCGGTCGGAGCCGAAAGCGTCAGAGAGAGCGACAGGGCCGGACGCTCGGCATTTTCTTCCAGCCACTGGTATTGGAGACCGGCACTGACGTCGCCCGGCGCCCACTGGCTGGCGTTGCGCACGTATTGGCTGCTGGAGATCTGCTCGATGCCGGTATGGGTGAACGGCAGGGTGAACCAAGCCTCGACATCACCCCACAGCCCGGCGCGCACGGTGGTGGCCAGTTCTAGTTGCCGGGCTTCTTGCGCCGACATCTGGAAGTAGCCGACGTTCATCAGCGAGTGACTGCTGCGCGCATGCTTGTATTGCAGCCCGAATTCGAGCTCCATCTTGCCCGGGGCCAGCAAGACAGTCGAACCGGTCAGAAAATCAATAGGGGCTTTGGAGATACTGTCCTCGCCGAAGCTGGGGCTGCGAGCCTGAGGGGCGTTGACCTCATCCTTGATGCCGCTTTCGAAGATCCGCGTCATGGCCTGGATAGCATCGGCGTGGATGTCTATCGTGCCAAAGCTGATGGTTTGCATGCGGTTTCGCCCATGCGATAGGAATCTTCGGTGACCAATGCCGCCAGTTCTTTTCCTTGCAGTGTGATCGGGGCGCCATAGCGGGTCTTGAACAGGCATAAGCCATCCTGGAAGGTGAGCAACTTGCCGGAGATGATGTCACCTGCCTTGGTGTAAAGCGTGTCTGCCAGCGCGGCCGACGGCATGAGCGCGCAACAGATCACTAACGCGAAAAGGGGGGGGTAGGGTATGACGGTTGGGGTGGTGTATCCGGGTGGCATAGGCCGCTCAGCGTTACCAGGAGAACCTGCTGATCGGGCGGTTCCAGATGGCTTCGCGCAGGCCGAAAGGCAAGAGCCTGTTGTTCTGATCCACCGCTTGGAGGTGATACTCGATGGGACTAGCATTGACGCGTTTCCATTGATACGCAGAGCTGTATTTGTCAGCGAGCCAGATGTCGCCAAAGGTATTGATCCACTCGCCTTGGTATTTCACCGGGTGAGATGCTTGGGGCGAATAGGAAAATCCAACGTAGCGATAAGAGGAATAATCCTCATAGCGGCCGAATCGCTTGTACGTAACGAGATGCTCGCGAATGCCCATCGTGACACTCGGCGCTGGCATGTTGACGATTTTCCGCATTGCGGTGCCCTTGATCGCCGCCAGTTGCTCGTCAGGGATCACGACAGGTGTGGCCCCTTGCTGCACCAAGGCTTCGAGGATAGGGTTGTTTCCCATGCAAATACCTGATGCCAGCAGGCAGACAGACATCGTGCAGAGAGCGCTAGCTTTTGATCCCATAATTTTCTCCTTCGACATGCTCGGCTTGGGTGTGAAAACGGAAACCCATTTTGGTCAGCAGTGCCATCAGTGGCTTGTCAGCCATGAGCCGTCTTTCAAAATCGAGCTGGTATTTATCGCTGCTCTGCTTATTCGAGATCAGCCGTTCGTAGATTTCCGGAGAGTCAGTCAGGCCATTGGCGTCCAGCATGGCGCTGAAGTGCTTCCTAATGCCCGGGTAGTAGAGTGATTCTTCGCTGGGCGACAGAGAGTTGAAGCGCGCATTGAGCGCGTCTATCTGCATGACCGTCAGGCCGAGTTCAAGGGGAAAGTGAGTCGGATAATAGTCGGCATACCACGGTGGAAGCGCCGCGGCCTTGATGTCCGGGTCCACGTTGGCGCCATTGCGCTCGTTGGCCCAGGCTGCGGTCGCTTCGGGTGACAGCACTACGGTGTCGGACTCCGCCCGTGAGAACTGCGGTGGTGCGTACGCGCTGGCCGGCGATGAAGGTCCGGCGGAAAGGGCATTGGCTACCGCGCCCACTGAGATGCCGCTGGGCTGTACTTTCATCGGGGATCTCCTTGGTCAGGCTTGCACAGGTGTAGAGGCTCCAGCTTCATCCGCCTTGCCGCATACGCTTCCAGGTCAGCTCGGCGATGCTGAGGAAGCGATGGACGGTGAAGCCGCCATGGCTGCTGGGCCGGCTCGCTCCGCTCTCGCTGCTCGTGCGCGCCGCTGCCGCCTGTGCGGCGGCGGATATCCGGACCTGGGAGGAGGGCAGCGCCTGCGTGCGGGTCATGAAACGGTCCACGGTCACGCCTCTGGGCGTGGGCCTTGGCGGCGTCTGCAGCGCCGACGCGACGGGCAATGGTCTGATGCTCATGACAGTCTCCCTTCTCGATGTAGGCGTTTCACCGAGACTAGCCCGTCATCGAGGCCGTTGGGCGTCAATTTGCTGACATCCACCCCTTTTGATCCATCCAGCAAAACATGAATGCGGCGCAGCAAAGAAGAGCCGGGTGCGGGTGTTGCAATCACACCGCATAGCGCTTCGGACCACCCGCCCCCTACGATGCAGAATGCGCCGCAGGGCGAAGGATACCTGTCGGGAAAGGCCGACATTGCGGTGCAGCAATTGCCGTTTTTCCTACAGGGAAATGGGCCGCCGTCCTATCCCGGCCGGCGCGCTTGCGCCGCTAACATCCCTGCAGTCCTGCGTGCCGCCCGGCAAGACTGCTGGCCGCGCCGCGCATGTCTTTCGACCCCGGATGGCCGCCTGTGCAAGCAGACATTCCACTGCCTTGCGCTGCGCAGGAAGCGCTGATGCAGCGCATCAGGAATTCATCAGGAATGGCCGGCGCATGTCGCTGCCGCATCCGTTTCCTGATCTTGCCTGCGTCCCCGGCCACCAGCACAAGGAGCTGCCTTCATGACCACGTTGCCCGCCGCCGATCTGCAATTGCCTCTGTTTGTCTATGCCCAGCGCGAGTCGCTGACCGGAAAGAGTGCATGGCGGTCCCTGCAGGAACACTACCGTGACCGTGCCCGCCATTTCCAGCTTTCGCGCCTGTTCGCCGCCGATGACAAGCGCGGCGAGTCGCTCACCGCCGAGGCCGTGGGCATCTATCTCGACTATTCCAAGAACCTGGTCACCTCCGAGACCATGGCCCTGCTGATGCAACTGGCCCGCCAGTGCGGCCTGCCTGATCGCATCGAGGCCATGTTCCGGGGCGATCGCATCAACCTGACCGAGAATCGCTCGGTGCTGCACACCGCTTTGCGCAAGCCGGCCAGCGAACGTCTGGTGGTCGATGACCAGGACGTGGTGGCCGAGGTCCAGCAGGTGCTGCGCCGCATGGAGGGCTTTGCCCGCCAGGTGCGCAGCGGCCAGTGGCTGGGGCATACCGGCCTGCCCATCCGTCATGTGGTCAACATCGGCATCGGCGGCTCCGATCTGGGGCCGATGATGGCCTATGAGGCCCTGCGCCCCTACAGCCACGACGACCTGACGCTGCATTTCGTCTCCGACGTGGATGGCGCCGCCATGCTCGATACGGTCCGTGGTCTGCCCGCCGAGCAGACCCTCTTCATCGTCTGCTCCAAGACCTTCACCACCCTGGAAACCATCACCAACGCCACCGCCGCACGTGCCTGGCTGGTGCAGCAACTGGAAGCCGAAGAAGCGGTGGCGCGCCACTTCGTGGGCGTGACCACCAATATCGAGGAGGCGCAGCGCTTCGGCATCGATGCGGACAACATGTTCGGTTTCTGGGACTGGGTCGGTGGGCGCTATTCGATGACCAGCGCTATCGGCCTCTCCACCATGGTCGCCATCGGGCCGGAACATTTCCGCGCGATGCTGGATGGCTTCCACGCCATGGATGAGCATTTCCGCAGCGCGCCGCTGGAGAGCAACCTGCCGGTCATCCTCGGCATGCTCACGGTCTGGTACACCAACTTCTTCGGCGCGGCCAGCCAGGCGGTGCTGCCCTACAGCCAGCACCTCAAGCGCCTGCCGGCCTATCTGCAGCAACTCACCATGGAAAGCAACGGCAAGCACATCACCGTCAATGGCGAGCCGGTGGACTACCAGACCTCGCCGGTCTACTGGGGCGACAACGGCATCAACGGCCAGCATTCGTTCTACCAGATGCTGCACCAAGGGACGCAACTGGTGCCGTGCGACTTCATCGGTCTATGCCAGCCGCAGCAGGCGCTAGGCCAGCAGCATGAACTGCTCATGGCCAACATGTTCGCGCAATCCGAGGCGCTGGCCTTCGGCAAGGATGCCGATCAGGTGCGCCAGGAGGGCACGCCCGAGGCGCTGGTGCCGCATCGCGTCTTCGAGGGCAATCGTCCCAGCAACAGCATGCTGCTGCAACAGCTCACGCCCTACAGCCTGGGCACGCTGGTGGCGCTGTACGAGCACAGCGTCTTCACCCAGGGTGTGGTCTGGAACATCGATTCCTTCGATCAGTGGGGCGTGGAGCTGGGCAAGCAACTGGCCAAGCGCACCGCGCGTGAATTGATGGACCACCAGCAGCCGCTGCATCACGACAGTTCCACCAATGCGCTGATCCGGCGCTACCGGGCTTGCAGCACGGCAGCGCCGTCGCAGCACCAGCCTGCCTGAGCCCCGCGCGCCTGGATCCAGGCGTCCCAACCAGGAGTCACCCATGAGCACCATCATCGCCGCCCGCTTCGACCTCCAGGAAGACGCCAGTCGCGCCGTAGAGGCGCTGGTGGAGGCGGGCTATCCGCGTGAGGGCATCAGCAGCTTCTTCGTCAATCCGGCCGGCCAGCATGACCGCTTCGCCGTGGGCGGCGACCGCGACAAGTCGCCTGGCGCTGAAGATACCGGTCGGGGCGCTGCTGCGGGCGTGGCTGCTGGCGCGACCGCAGGGGCCGCAGCCGGCTTGGCTGCTGCTCCAGTGACCGGGCCGCTGGGTCCGGCACTCGGCGGACTGGTCGGCGGCCACGTCGGCGGTCTGGTGGGCAGCCTGGGGGCAACCGATGAGCATAGCGTGCCGCGCCGCGCTGCCGGGATGCTGGTGGCCGTGCAGGTGAGCGACCAGCAGGCCGAGCAAAGGGCGGTGGATTGTCTGCGCAGTCTGCATCCGGAAGACATCGAGCGCGCCCAGGGCCAGATACGTGCTGGTGACTGGGACGACTTCGATCCGCTGGCCGCGCCGACTTGGATACAGCCGCCCGTGAGTTAAGCCAACCGCAGGAGAGCTGATGAACTGGCCCGGAGCCTGTGCTACCGGGCCTTGTTGCGTTTACGCCCTGACAATTGCGTATCGGAACATGTCGGAGCATGTTGGCGGATGATTGCGTGGACTGTTTGTGAGTTTATAATCGTACGTAATAATCACTTACCGGATCATTACGCGGGCTAGCCTCACCGTGGGCAAGAAGGCAACAGCCTCACCGCAGGCTAGTGGCGCGGTTCGCACCAGGCAGTAGAGAACAATATCCAAGGGGGCGCTGCGTGAGCAGGGCTGGGCGTCGTAACGACCATCATGAAGCGGGCGTACGCAGATGAGATTGCTGACCAAGGGCTTGCTGATCGTGGCCATTCCTGGCCTGTTTGAAATCGTGTTGCTGGCCGCGCTCTTCAAGTCGCAGGCCGATGCCGCCGACGCCGAGCGCTGGGCGGCGCATTCGGCCGAGGTGATCAACAAGGCGGCCGACGTGCGCGAACCGCTGTTGCTGGAGTCGGCGCGCATTCGCAACGCCATCATCATCGATGATCCCACCCCGATCAGCCGGCCAGAGCTCTGGACCGACCTGGAAATCAAGCTGGGCGATCTGGCCCGGCTGGTGTCCGACAACCCCGAACAGAGTCGCAGCGTGCAGGCCTTGCGGCAGCTGGTCGATCAATTCCGCGTCTGGGCCGACAGCGCCCGCGAGCGCATGCAACGTGGCCAGCGCGATGAACTGGTGCGGCAATTGCGTGACGAGCAGGGGCCGCACCGGCTCTCGGACTTCCTCAATCGCCTGGACGGCTTCCTCAACGAGGAGCGCCATCTGGGCAGCCTGCGCAACCAGGCGCTGCAATCGGCCCGGCAGACCCAGACGGCCTGGCTCATTGCGGCCGTCATCGGTTCCATCCTGACGGCGGCGCTGGCCTCGGTGGCCTTCACGCGCAGCATCAGTGGCCGCATCTCGGTGCTCATCGTCAATGCGCGTCGCCTGGCCGATGGCCTGCCGCTGGCGGCGCGGGTGAAGGGGCATGACGAGATCTCCCTGCTCGACGACGCCTTGCATCGCAGCAGCGAACGTCTGCAGGAAGCCTCGCAGCAGTCGGAGCAGTATCGCAGTCAGTTGGAGCGGCGCGCCCGCGAGCTCACCGACGTCAATGCCGACCTGTTGCAGCAGACCCAGGATAACGAGATGTTCATCTACAGCGTCTCGCACGACCTGCGCTCGCCGCTGGTGAACCTGCAAGGTTTCAGCAAGGAGATCGGCCACGCCACCACGGATTTGCTCAGCGCGGTACAGGCGCTGCCGGTGCCGGAGGCCGACAAGGCCAAGCTGCGCAGCGTAGTGGCTGACGACATCCAGCCGGCGCTGCGCTTCATCCAGAACGCCGTCACCCGCTCGGCAGGCATCATCGACTCCATGCTGCGGCTCTCGCGCGCGGGTCGCGTGGAATACCAGCCGGTGATGCTGGACATGAACGTGATCGCCCAGCGCATCGTCGCGGCCATGAGCGGCAGCATCCGCGACAAGGGCGCGGTGGTGGAGGTGGCCCCCGAGCTGCCGCCGGCCTTTGGCGACCCGACCGCCATCGAGCAGGTGCTGGGCAACCTGGTGGGCAATGCCGTGAACTATCTGGACCCGGCGCGCCCGGGCCGCATCACCATCGACCATCTGCGCGAAGAAGGCGGCGCGGCCACCGGCCCCGAGACCAATGTCTATGTGGTGCGCGACAATGGCCTGGGCATCCCGCCGGCCTACATGCACAAGATGTTCATCGCCTTCCAGCGCCTGCACGGCAATGCCGCGCCGGGCGAGGGGATCGGTCTGGCGCTGGTCAAGCGCGTGGTGGAGCGGCATGGCGGCCGCATCTGGGTGGAGTCCACCGAGGGCCAGGGCAGCAGCTTCTACGTCGCCTTGCCGGCCCGTCCGCCGGCGCCGGTCTGACCCGCATCCCAAGATCCATAGCCAACGAGGAGAATCGCATGGCCACAGAACAGAGCGTCAATATCATCCTGGTGGAAGACGACGACGGTCATGCCGTCCTGGTAGAGAAGAACCTGCGCCGCGCCGGCCTGGTCAACGGCTTCGTGCGCCTGCGCGATGGCCAGGAGGCGCTGGATTACCTGTTCGACCCGCAGCGCTCTCGCACCGAGCTGCAACAGCTGGTGGTGCTGCTGGACGTGAACATGCCGCGCGTGAACGGTGTGGAAGTGCTGCGCCGCCTGAAGGCCGATCCGACCCTCTCGGCCATTCCGGTGATCATGCTCACTACCACCGATGACCCGCGCGAGATCGGGCGCTGCTATGAATACGGTTGCAATGTCTACATCACCAAACCGGTGGAATATGAGGATTTCATCGAGGCCATCCGTCGGCTCGGCTTCTTCCTTCAGGTGGTCAAGCTGCCAGCGCTGGCAGCCGCCCAGAAGGGGCCTGAGCAGCCATGAGCGAAAGGGCTGCCCACATCCTGATCCTCGAAGATGACGAAGGCCTGCTGGCGCTGGCCTCACGCGTACTGACCCGGCGCAGCTACCGCGTCACGGCAGTCGCCGATGCCCAGGCGGCGCGCCTGGCCGTGGATGCGGAGCAGCCGGATGTGCTCATCGTCGATTACAACCTCCAGAGTCCCGATACCGGGCTGGACTTCTTCCGCAGCCTGCGTGCAGCGGGACTGGAGACGCCGGCCATCATGGTCTCGGGCGTGTCGGACGAATTGCGCATCATCGAAGCCCTGCGCGCCGGGGTGGCCGATGTCTTGCCCAAGACCAGCGACTACCTGGACCATTTGCCCGAGGCGGTGGCGCGGGTGCTGGAAGCGCAGCGCGCTGCACGCAGGCAAGCCGACAGTGTGGCGCGGCTCAAGGATGAATTCGTCGCTACGCTCTCCCATGAACTGCGTACGCCGCTCAACGCCATTGTCGGCTGGACCCAGTACCTGCTCAATGATCACTCCGATGCCGACCGGCTGGTCAAGGGGCTGCAGGTCATCGAACGCAATGCCCGCCTGCAGGCGCAGATGGTGGAAGACCTGCTGGACATGAGCCGCATGCTGGCCGGCAAGCTGCGCCTGGAAACGCGGCCGATGGACCTGGCCAGCGTGGCTGAGCAGGCCATTGCCGCGGCGCGTCCGGCGGCCGAGGCGCGACAGATCGAGTTGCATCCTGTGCTGGGCAAGGGCGGGGTGATCCTGGGGGACTCGGCGCGCCTGCAGCAGGTGGTGTGGAACCTGCTGATGAACGCCATCAAGTTCACGCCCCGCCAGGGGCGCGTGAGCCTGTCGCTGCGCCAGCACGATGACACGGTGGAGCTGGAGGTCAGCGACAACGGACGCGGCATCAAGGGTGAATTCCTGGGCAGCGTGTTCGATCGCTTCACCCAGGAAGATGTCAGCACTGGCAGCACCGGCAGCACCGCCAGTGGGCTGGGGCTGGGCCTGGCCATTGCGCGCCACCTGGTGGAGCTGCATGGCGGTCAGATCCGCGCCGCCAGCGCTGGTCCCGGCATGGGAGCGGCCTTTACCGTGACCCTGCCATTGGCCGCCGCCGGGTCCGGCACCGGGTCCGGCGCCAGCATCAGCGAAACGCCGCCGGCCTGAAGGCGGGCCTGACTTGGCCTGGCTCAGTCAGCCAGGATGGGCAGGGTGACGGTAAAGGTGATGATGTTGTTGTCGCAGCTGACCGCGATCTTGCCGCCATGGCCGTGGACGATCTCGCTGACGATGTACAGCCCCAGCCCCAGGCCCCGCGTATTGCGCTGGTTGCCCAGCGATTCCTTCTTGTAGGGCTTGAAGAGATTGCTGCGCACCGCCTCGGGAATGGCCGGACCGTGGTTGGAGACGGCGATGGTGAGCACGTCCTCGCGGCGGAACACGATGAGCGTGGAGGGCTTGCCGATTTCGCCGTGGTGGCGCGTGTTGGAGATCAGGTTGGAGACGACCTGGCTGATGCGGTCACCGTCGAGCGCGATCTCGCCGCAGTCTTCGGCTTCGAGGATGATCTCGTTGTCCGGATAGGCCATGCGGGCTTCATTGACGATTTCGCTGACCATCTTGCGCACGTCTACGGGACGGCGCTGGATGTCGAGTCCCATGCCGCTTTGCAGGCGGCTGATGTCCAGCACCTGCGAGATCAGGCGATGCATGCGGCTGGAAGAGGACGAGATGCGCTTGCTCAGGTTGGAGCTCGAGGGCGAATGCTCGCGCACCTCGATCATGCGCGCGGCCATCATGATCGCCTGCAGCGGATCGCGCAGGTCATGGCCCAGCGTGGCCAGCAGGGTTTCGCGGGCGCGCTTGACCAGGTTCTCATTGGTCAGCGCCACTTCCTGCAGGTCCAGCCGCAACTGGCTGGCCACCTCGGTCTGGGTCTTTTCCCAGGGCAGGCTCTTGCCGCGCACGGTTTCCTTCCAGACGGCGAAGGAGCCGCGCGGCGTGAGGCGCGGACCGAGCGGGCCGATACTGTATTTCTTTTCCGGATTGCCGCCCCAGCGCACGTCTTCCACCTGTTCATTGCGGAACCAGAAGGCATAGCCGTTCTGTTCACGGTAGAAGCGCACCGCCAGCACGCCGCAGATATCGCCCAGCGCCGCCTTCAGATCGGGGACGTCGGCGCCCAGCGAGCTGGTGGAAAAGAGGTCTGCGCTGTGGTGTTCATTGAGCCAGTTGATCAGCGCGTTGACGCCCTCGCGCGAAGGCGCCTTGCCGAAGACCTGGGTCTTGCGGTCCAGCGTGACCGCGCCGCCATGCGCATTCATCAGGTGCAGGAAGCTCTCGGGGGCGCTCGAGAGGGCCAGCACCAGGTCTTCGCGGTCGGTCACCTGGGCCGCGATCTCGCGCCGCAGCGCGGTGCTCTCCTCGAGCGCACGCGCCCGCTCGGCGTTGAGATTGCGCTCCACCAGCGCACTGACGAATTGCGCCAGCAACTGGCAGGACATGCGCACCGCGTGCGGGACCAGGTGCGGGCTCATGTGGTGGCAGGCGATCAGGCCCCAGAGCCGTTCGCCGATGACGATGGACAGGCTCATCGAGGCGCCCACGCCCATGTTGCTCAGGTATTCGATATGCACTGGCGAGACGCTGCGCAGGATGCCATGGCTCAGGTCCAGCGCCCGCCCGGTCAGCGGGTTCAGGTCGGGCTGCAGCGGCACGGTGGGCGCGCCCACGTCGGCGATCAGGCGGATCGGGTTGATCACGTACAGACGCCGCGCCTGGGCCGGGATATCGCTGGCCGGGTAGCGCTGGCCGAGGAAGGATTCGAGGTCCTCGCGGCGATGTTCGGCCACCACTTCGCCGCTGTCGTCATGCAGAAAACGATAGGCCATCACGCGGTCAAAGCCAGTGATGCGGGCGATCTCGTCCACGGCCAGGCTGAGCAGGTCGGCCACCGTCTGCTGGCGCTGGATGCGCTGGATGGCCTGGTGGGCGGCCAGGGCGAAGCTGTCCAGCGCGGCGGCGTCGGTCGGGCGGCGTTCGAATTCGGCGATGAGCACGCCCTCGGACTTGTGCGTGACCAGGTCGAACACGCCTGCGGGCAACACCAGCATGCGTGCGTCGACATAGCCGTAGCGGTCTTCCAGCGCGGCCTGGATGACGGCGCGGGCGCTGGCGTCCAGATGGGCCTCGTCAAGCGCCCGGCCCACTTCGGGCAGCGGACCCAGCAGCGCGCTGGCATTGGCGCTGCCGCTGGCCAGCGTGCCATCCGGCGCAAAGCACAGCAGGGCGCCATGATTCTGGATGGAACCGGGAATGTGGATCGGTTCGCTATCGCAGTTGCTCAGGTCGACAGTGCGGTGGCGGCCTTCATGGTACGGGTTGCTCATGCATTACTTTCTTCCCGATGCCTGCCATTACGGGGCGTCGAATTGTCGCCGCGCAAGAAGCGCCGGCGAGCGTTGGAGGGTGACCAGTGAAGGGGCGGAAGGACAAGTCCGATGGGTCAACGCGATCAGCCGGGGCGCCGGCCAGGTGGTTGATTGTGCCTGTCCTTGTTTAGTAAAGTCCCATTATAGGCGGCGTCTTCGTTTTGTGCTTGATAGTTAACAATTCAATGAGAGTCCCGGGTCTTCGCGGCGGTCCGCACCGTCTCGCCGGCGCTGCTCAAGGCTGCTTAGGGCAGGAAACTTCCCTGTTGTCCTACAAATCAATCCGATGGCGTCCGATAGGACTCATCCATGGTGCGGCCCTAAGATCCTGATACTCGCAGAAACCATCCGCCTGGCAGGTACCAGGAGGAGGCGGCGCGGTGGCGCCGTGCGATGAGAGAACACGCTGTCCATTCATCTGATCGTGTATCCGTTCAGGGGTCGGCTTGCTCCGGCAGGCTCTTCCAGTTTGCCCGGACGTGGCTACAATGAATTGGTCGAATGGCGCAGCAGATCGAATGGACAGGGAGCCAATCAGTATGCCGTCGATGATGCACAGGGAAAGAATCGATCGCAGTGCCGGCCAGACTACGCCGCTGGCGCAGCAGTGGAATTGCCGGCCCCGGCCGGTCAGCACCGCGAACGGACGACAAACCGTCAAGCTGACGTTGCCAGCAGCCCGGCGCACGCATTGCGCGCCGGTTTTTTGAGCAGGGTAGCCTCATGGACAAATCTGATTCCACCCATTCTTCGGGCCTGCACATTGCCATCCCGCAGGGCGACTGGGCAGCCTATCGCGACCACATCGCCAGCCAGGCGGCGGCCGAGCAGGCTCATCCGCATGCTCATGCGCAAGCCGTTGATGAAGCGCAGGCGGTATTGCCGCAGGACACGGCCGGTCAACCCTTGCATGGCGAGGAAGACGTGTTGGCGTACCGGCGCCGTTGCGCGCGCGCCTATATCGGTATGAACGGCCGTCTGGGCGGACGTGCCTACCGTCCCAACGAACCGGTGATCCTGACCCAGGAAGCAGTGCAGGAACTGGCTGAGCTGAACCGTCTGCTGCGCGAGGAACGTGCGCAGAAGAAACGTACGCTCTGAGCATGCGGGCCGGCGCAGGCCCGCACGATGAGAACAAGGCACGAGGCATGCTTGTGCGCCAGATGCTTACCGTATAATCGGGCGCCATTGCGCGCTGTCCGGTGGGTCCGCACCCGCCAGGCAGCACAGGCAGCACAGGCCAATTGCAGGCGCAACCCAGGGGATGCGTCGGTACCGGGCGGCAGCGCCGGTCACCGGCCAATCGCGCACAACAACGATGGGACAGGTGCAGGCAGAACCGGGCCGCTGGCAATTGCGCAGCCTGCCCGGGTGATTGCGCGCCATGCTCAAGGCTAGGCTAAAAGGTAAGTTTCACGACATGGCAGATTTTTCTTGGTTGCGTGGTGCAGGTCCGGCCGCGCAGATCCTCACCGCATCCGACTGGACCGACAGTGCGCTGGGTGCGCCGGCGCAGTGGTCGCCCATGCTGCGCGCCACGCTCAACCAGATCCTGCTCTCGCCCACGCCCAGCCTGCTGGTCTGGGGAGGCGCACGGTCGATGCTCTACAACGACGCCTTCGCCGCCTGTCTGGGTAGCGCCCATCCGGCCGCCTTTGGCGCGCCGCTCACCACCATCGCTGGCTGGCCGGGGACCGACGCCGAGTCCGCCGGGCGTCTGCAGTCGGCTGTGCTGGCCAGCGTTGCCGGAGCGCCGCAGCAGGCCGAGTGCCTGGCCTTGCTGGCGCCGCCGCAGGCCGCCACGGCGCGCTGGGACCTCTCCTGCGTACCGCTGTGGGACCTCGATGAAGCGGCGCAGGCCCAGGCCAGCGGTGTGCTCTGTACTTTCCTGCGCGCCAGCGGCGTGCAGACAGCCCTGCTCCATACCGATCTGCTGAGCGACCTGATGGAGCAATCGCCCAGCTTCAAGGCAGTGGTGCGCGGCCCCGAGCATGTCTTCGAACGTGTCAACAGCGCCTATTTCAAACTCCTCGGCGACCGTCCGGTGATTGGCCAGCCTGCGCGCGCGGCCTTGCCCGAACTGCTGGACGAGAACCTGTTCGCGCTGCTGGACCGGGTCTACCAGACCGGCCAGGCCTATACCGAGCGCGGTGCCCGCCTGTTCCTGCGACGCGGGGTGGACAGCCACTTTGACGGCGCGGTGCTCGACTTCGTCTTCCAGCCCATCAAGAACGCCGAGGGCAAGGTCGATGGCATCTTCATCGAAGGCAATGACGTCACCGAGCGCATGCTTGCCGAAGAGCGGCTGCGCATCGTCGACCGCGCCGGCGAGATCGGCATCTTCGAGTGGTTCCCTGACTCCGGCCGGCTGGCGGTGTCGGATCGCTTCCGCCGCCTGTGGGGGTTGCCCGCCGAAGGTGAGGTCACCGCGGCGCAATTGGTGGGGATGATAGACGAGCAATTCCATCCCAACCTGGGTACCGCGCGCATCAAGGAAGGCGGACCGCGCAATCCGCTCGAATACACCGAATACCATATCACCCGTCCCGATGGCCAGCAGCGCTGGCTGGCCCGCAAGGGCGAGGTGGTGCAGGACGATCCGCGCACCGGCTCCCGCTATGTGGGCGTGAGCTTCGACGTCACTGCGCGCAAGCTCATGGAACAGGCACTGGCCGCTTCCGAAGCCAGCGTGCGCGCCAACAACGCCTTCGTGCGACAGTTGCTCGATTCCACCGACCAGGGTTTCTTCTCCATCGACAGCGCGGGCATCATTACGCTGTGCAATGCGGCCTTCCTGCATCTGCTGGGTTATGCCGCCGAGAAGGATGTGCTGGGACGACCCATCCACGACGTGATCCTGCAGCCCCCCGAGGAGGCGCAGTCCCGCACCGGCTGCGCGGTCTTGCGCGCCGCCCGCGAAGGCGTGAGCGCCCACGTGGACAGCGAGAATTTCCTGCGCGTGGATGGCACCAGCTTCCCGGTGCAGTACCAGACCCACCCGGTCTGGCAGGACGGCCAGTTGCAGGGGGCGCTCTGTACCTTCGTGGACCTGACCGAGCGGCGGCGCGGCCTGCAGGCCTTGTC
This sequence comes from Herbaspirillum camelliae, assembly GCF_001929405.1. NCBI lineage: Bacteria > Pseudomonadati > Pseudomonadota > Betaproteobacteria > Burkholderiales > Oxalobacteraceae > Herbaspirillum > Herbaspirillum camelliae. Next base: position 4,486,744 of record NZ_KV880769.1, on the reverse strand, counting down.
GTGGAGTGAAAACCGGCTGCGCGCGATCTTCAACCAGGCCTCGGTGTGCTTTTCCGAGATGGACCTGCAGGGCCGCTATCTGCGCGTGAACCAGGCGCTGTGCCGCATGCTCGGACGCAGCGAGGAGCAGATGCTGGGCATGACCCTGGCCGACGTGACTCATCCGGACGATGTGCCGATGAACATGTCGCTGTTCAACCGCTGCATCGAGGATGGCCGCTCCTTCACGCTGGAAAAGCGCTACCTGCGTCCGGATGGCTCGACCTTCTGGGTCTCCAGCGACATCAGCCGCATCGTCGACAGCGAGGGCCGGCCGCAGGCCATGATCGCTGTCTCGACCGATATCACGGAACGCCGTCGTGCCGAGGAGGCGCTGCGCGAACTCAATGACACGCTGGAGCAGCGCGTGGTCGAGGAAATCCTTGAGCGCAGCCGCGCCGAAGCGGCGCTGCGCCAGATGCAGAAGATGGAAGCGGTGGGCCAGCTTACCGGTGGCGTGGCGCATGATTTCAACAATGTGCTGCAGATCATCGGTGGCAACCTGCAATTGCTGCAGTCCGATCCCCGCCTGGACGAGCGCAGCCGCCAGCGCGTGCGCATCGCCATCGGCGCGGTCGATCGTGGCGCCAAGCTGTCCTCGCAGTTGCTGGCCTTTGCGCGCCGACAGCCCTTGCAGCCGCGTAGCATCAACCTCGAACGCGTGGTGCAGAACATGGATGACCTGCTGCGCCGCGCCGTGGGCGAGAACATCGATATCTCTACCCGCGTGGCGCATGACCTGTGGAATACCATGCTCGACCCCAACCAGGTCGAGAACCTCATCATCAACACCGCCATCAACGCCCGCGACGCCATGCCCAGCGGTGGACGGCTGACGGTGCAGATCGACAATGTGCGCCTGGAAGACCCGGGCTTTCTCTCGCAGGCTGACCTGGCCCCGGGCGAATACGTGGAACTGCAGATTTCCGACAACGGTGCGGGCATGTCGCCGGAGGTGCGCGATCGCGCCTTCGAACCCTTCTTCACTACCAAGCTGGAAGGCGAGGGGACCGGCCTGGGCCTGTCCATGGCCTATGGCTTCGTCAAGCAGAGCAAGGGGCATATCAGCATCCACAGCGAGCAGGGCAAGGGCACCACGATCCGGATCTATTTCCCGCGCTGCCTGGAAGAAGAGGTGCGCATCGACGACGCGCGCGACCTCACCGTGCATGGCGGCGACGAGACCATCCTGGTGGTGGAGGATGATCCCAATCTGCAACTGACCGTGATTGATACCCTGTCTTCGCTCGGCTATCGCGTGCTCAAGGCCGACAATGGCGAGCGGGCGCTGGAGATCCTGCAGAGCGGTATGCCCATCGACCTGGTGTTTACCGACGTGGTCATGCCTGGCAGCGTGCCCGTTACCGAACTGGCGCAGCAGGCGCGCCGGCTGGTGCCCAATATCGAGATCCTCTTCACCTCCGGCTACCCGCGCGACACCATCGTCCACGAAGGACGGCTGGACGCCGGCGTGGAGCTGCTCTCCAAGCCTTATCGGATCAACCAGCTGGCCCAGCGCATCCGTCAGATGCTGTCCAACCGGGCGCATCGGGTGGAGCTGGCGCAAGTGACCCGCGAACGTGACCAGGCCGCCGCCTCGGCCACCATCCATGTGCTGCCGCGCGTCGAACGGGAGCCTCTCGCGCAGGCCGATCCGTTCGCGCGTGAAGCCCATGGCGCGGGCGGCGCGAGCGCAGCGCTGCCGCTGCCAGCCGAGCCGCATCCTGAACCCCAGGAGGACGCCAGCGGACTGCGTCTGCTGGTGGTGGAAGACAACATCGATTCACAGCAACTGGTCTGCGAACTGCTGGAAACCCTGGGCCACCAGGCGCGCGGCGTCATCAGTGGCGAAGAGGCGCTACTGGCGCTGGAGGAGCAGGGCTTCGACGTGCTCTTTACGGATGTGAACCTGCCCGGCATGTCCGGGGTGGAACTGGCCAAGGCGGCGCTAGTCCGTTTCCCCAGCCTGGCGGTGATCTTCGCTTCCGGCTACGGAACGATGGTGACGCGCAATGTGGGGTTCGCCGCGCATGCATTGCCCAAGCCTTACGATATCGACCAGTTGCAGGAAATTCTCGACAAGATCGCAGCAGACTGAAGTTTTTTGCTTGGAACAGGGCCGCCAGTCTTCCCGGACTGGCGGCTTTTTTCATGCGGCGGGCGGTAACGTGGGAGGGGAAGCTGAAGCGCGAGGTTTCTTTTTTGCGACATATTCCATAAAATGAATGGGAATTATTATTGTTCCTATTATTTGGTATAAACGTGATGGTTGACAGCAGGCCAACAGGTCAGTTGGCGGCCTCACGCGCCCCGGTATCCACCCTCCAATCAGCCCTTCAGCAACTCGGCACATCGGCCAGGTCCATCTCATGCGCGCTACGCTCGTTCTTCTCCATCGCTGGTTCGGCCTGGCCGCTGCGGTGTTTCTCTTCATTGCCGGCCTGACCGGCGCAGTCATTTCCTGGGATCACGAGCTCGACGCCTGGCTCAATCCCCAGCTCTTCGACGCCCGCAGCGCCACCCAGCCAGGCGCCGGTGCGCCCATGCCCGGGCTGGAACTGGCGCGCCGGGTGGAACAGGCCGAGCCAAAGCTGCGCGTGACCTATGTGCTGACCCAGGCCGAGCCCGGCCACACCATCGGCATGATGGTCGAGCCGCGCATGGACCCGGCCACCGGCAAGCTCTATACGCTGGACTACAACCAGATCGCCGTGGACCCGGTCACCGCCGAGATCCAGGGCCGCCGCATGTGGGGGGCGATCTCGCTGTCGCGGGAGAATCTCTTGCCCTTCCTCTACAAGCTGCACTACACCATGCACCTGCCGGACCTGGGCGGGATGGAGACCGGCATCCTCTTCATGGGCATCATCGGCATCGTGTGGGCGCTGGATTGCCTGATCGCGCTCTACCTGTCCTTTCCCAACTGGCGCAGCTGGCGCAAGTCCTTGGCGTTCCGCTGGCGCGATGGCGGTCACAAGCTCAACTTCGACCTGCATCGCTCCGGCGGCGTGTGGGTCTGGGGCTTGCTGCTGATCCTGGCGGTCACGTCGGTGTCGATGAACCTGGAACGCCAGGTAATGCGGCCGCTGCTGCAGACCCTCTCCACGCTCACGCCCAGCCCCTTCGACACCCGTACCCCGACCGCCCCCGAGAAGGTGGCCGAACCGCGCATCAGCCGCGAGCAGGCGGTGGCGCTGGGTCAGGCGCAGGCACGCAAGATGGGACTGACCGAGCCGGTGGGCGGGGTGTTCTATTCGGGCATGTTCGGCGTCTATGGCGTGGGTTACTTCCAGCCCGGCAACGATCATGGCGATGTCGGCCTGGGCAATGCCTGGCTTTACTTCGACGCCAACAGCGGCGCTTACGAGGGCGGCAAGATCCCGGGGCGGGGCAGCGCCGGGGATATCTTCCTGCAGGCGCAGTTCCCGCTGCATTCGGGACGCATCCTGGGCTTGCCGGGACGCATCCTGATCTCCTTCATGGGAGCGCTGGTGGCCATGCTGTCGGTGACGGGCGTGATCATCTGGGTGCGCAAGCGCAAGGCGCGGCTGCAGCAGCGCGAGCGCACGGCCGCCCAAAAGACACCGGCCCGCGAGGGGCCGGTAGCGGAACTGCAGTAGGGCGCGGCGGCCCTGCTTCAGGGGTCAGTGGGCCATGAGCACGGGCAGGGTCATGGTCTTGAGGATGGTCAGGGTCACGCCGCCCAGCAGCACTTCACGGAAGCGGGTGTGGCCGTAGCCGCCCATGACCAGCAGGTCCGAGCCCTTGTCGGCGGCCAGCGAAAGCAGGGCGTTGCCGATGTCCAGCGGGGTCTGTTCCTGCGCCACTTCCACTGTCACGCCATGGCGCGCCAGGTACAGGGCGATATCGGCGCCGGGCTGTTCGCCATGGGTGCCCAGGCGCTTGTCGGAATTGAAGATCACCACCGTCACGTTGTCCGCCTGGCGCAGCAGCGGCAGGGCGGCGGTGATGGCGCGGGTCGATTCCATGCTGCCGTCCCAGGCGACCAGGGCGTTCTTGCCGACCTGCTTGAATTCACCGGCGCTGGGGATGATCAGCACCGGGCGGGGCGAATTGAGCATCACGTATTCGGGCAGGTCGGTGAGGAAGCTGTCGTCGGCATCGTCCAGATCGGCCTGGCTGACCACCACCAGGTCGGCATAGCGCGCCTGCAGGGCCAGGCCGCCTTCGGCATCGTCATCGACGAAGCGCTTTTCGCAGGAGGGCACGCCCACGCTGTTGGCGATCTTGTCGAAGTTTTCCAGCGCGGCCAGGGCGCGGTCGCGGAAGCCATCCATCTGCGCGGCGATATAGGCCGCGCCTTCCATGGTGATGAAGCTGGAGATGCCACTGACGGCGCTGCCGATCAGGTGCGCCTGCTGGGCGCGCGCCAGTTCGGCGGCGATGCGGATGCGCTGGGCAGCGTGACGTGACTGGTCGACATGGACCAGGATCGACTTGTAGCTCATGGTAGCTCCTCGGGGTGTTGGGATGGAAAGGCGTCCGCGACGGGATGCCATGGCTTCAGACTAGGCCTGCGTGCCGCCCTCGTCCAGCGCAAAACCGGGCGCAATTGACACATGTCAAGCACAGCCGGCTTGCCCGCCGCGCCGCTTGTTCCAGCGCAGCAATGATGCGATCAGGCTGGCTGGGTTATGCTTGTGGGCTTTGATCCCCCGGCCTCGCTGCAACGAGGCAACGAGAACACCATGTCTTCCATCTTCCATCTCGCCTATCACGTGCGCGACCTCGACGCCGCCCGCCGTTTCTATTGCGACCTGCTGGGTTGCCAGGAGGGGCGCAGCACCGATACCTGGGTCGATATCGATTTCTTCGGCCATCAGCTCTCGCTGCATCTGGGCGAACCCTTTGCGGTGAGCAACACCGGCAAGGTCGGTCATCACATGGTACCCATGCCGCACCTGGGCGTGATCCTGCCGATGCCGCAATGGCAGGCCCTGGCCGACCGCCTCAGCGCCAGCGGAGAGGTGCAGTTCGTGCTGGCGCCGCAGATCCGCTTCGCCGGCGAGCCGGGTGAGCAGGCCACCATGTTCTTTTGCGATCCCTCGGGCAATCCCATCGAGGTCAAGGGCTTTGCCGATCTCCAGCAGGTCTACGCCCGATGAGTGCGCTCGCCCCCATTTCCCCCATCGCCTTCGTCAGCCAGGCCGGCGCCAGCGAAGTGCAGCAGTGGATCAGCGCGCTGCAGGCCGCCATGCCGGAAGAACGCATCCTGCCCTTCGAGCAGCTGGACGCCGATCAGCTCGCGCAATGCCGCGTGGCCATCGTCGCCAATCCCGATCCGGCCCAGCTCAAGCGCATGCCGCAATTGCTGTGGGTGCATAGCGTATGGGCCGGGGTCGAGCGTTTGGTCGCCGATCTGGGTCAGAGCGACTTGCAGCTCACGCGCCTGGTCGATCCGCGCCTGGCCGCCACCATGGCCGAAGCAGTGCTGGCCTGGACGCTCTACCTGCATCGCGACATGCCCCTCTATGCGTGCCGCCAGCGCGAACATCACTGGGAGGCGCAGCCCTATGTGCTGCCCGAGCAGCGCCGCGTCAGCCTGCTGGGCCTGGGGGCGCTGGGCGAGGCTGCCGCGGCGGTGCTGCGCCAGGCGCGCTTTGCCGTCAGCGGCTGGAGCCGCAGCCCGCGTGCGGTGGAGTCTGTGCAGACTTTCCATGGGCCGGCGGGCTTGGCGCAGATGCTGGCACAGACCGATATCCTGGTCTGCCTGTTGCCGCTCACGGCCGAGACCCGTGGCCTGATCGATGCCGCTCATCTGGCCATGCTGCCGCCGCAGGCGCAACTGATCAATTTTGCCCGCGGGCCCATCATCGACGATGCCGCGCTGAAGGCGGCGCTGGACGCCGGCCAGCTCCGGCATGCGGTGCTGGACGTGTTTGCCGTGGAGCCCTTGCCGCCCGAGGCCTGGCCGTGGAGCCATCCGGCCGTGACGGTGCTGCCGCATTGCTCCGCCCCCACCGACCGGCAGACGGCCTCGGCCATCGTGGCTGCCAATATCCGGCGTTACCGCCACAGCGGGGAGATTGCCGCCAACGTCGATCTGCGGCGCGGCTACTGAGCTAAGCCTGCCTGCGCGTTATTGGCGGGCGATGGTGAAGCCGATGCTGTTGACACCCTCTTTGCTGGAGGCAAAGGCGCGTCCCCCATGCATGCGCGCCACCGCCTTGACGATGGCCAGGCCCAGCCCGTGGCCATGGCTGCCGTTGATGTCCTGGCGGGCGCTGTCGACCCGGTAGAAACGGTCGAACAGGCGCGGCAGGTGATGTTCGTCGATGGTCTTGCCGGGGTTGCTCACGGCCACCCGCACGGTCTCTTCCTGGCAGGCGATGTCGATGTGCAGCAGCGCGCCTTCGGGCGAATGCTGGATGGCGTTCTGGATCAGGTTGGTCAGGGCGCGCTTGAAGAGGGCCGTCTCCATCATCGCCGTGGCTTCGGTATCGCCGGCGACTTCGATGCGCATGCCGCTGTCGTCGAGCACGAACTCGAAGAAATCCACCGTCTTCTGCACCTCGTCGGCCACCCGCGCCGGCACCCGCGCCGTGGCCGCTTCGCCCTGGTCGGAGCGGGCCAGGAAGAGCATGTCGTTGACGATGGAACGGAGGCGGTCCAGTTCTTCCAGGTTTGATTGCAGCACGTCCTTGAATTCCCCGGCGCTGCGCTCGCGCGCCAGCGCCACCTGGGTTTCGCCGATCAGGTTGGCCAGCGGCGTGCGCAGTTCGTGGGCGACGTCGGCGTTGAAGGCTTCCAGCTGGGTGTAGGCGTCTTCGATGCGATCGAGCGCGCCATTGAAGGCCAGCGCCAGCACCGACAGTTCCTGCGGCATGGCCTCTACCGGCATGCGTGCGGAGAGTCTGCGCGGCGAGAAACTCTGCGCCCGGTCCGACATCTGGCGCAAGGGCGCCAGGCCGGCGCGGGCGATCCAGTAGCTGGAGATCACTGCCAGCACGATGCCCAGGAGGGAAAACACCGAGGTCGCCAGGAGAAAGGTGCGGCGCATCTCGAAATAGGGTTCGCCATCCACCCCGACGGTGACGTCCACGGCGGGCCGCTCCTCGAAGGCGGGCAGGGTGCGCGTCATGATGTGCAGCGGATAACGGCGGCCGGGCAGGTGCAGGCGGCCTACCGAGTTGCCCTCGTCAGCGCGGATGGCCTGCGGCGCCAGGCGGCTCAGATCGCCGTAGGTAAAGCGGGCGTCGCTGCTGGAAATCCAGAACGAGACATGCTGGTCGGCCTGCGACAGCGTGGCCAGCTTGGCTTGCACCCGGCCCCAGCGTTCGGTATTGCCGGCGCGGGCGATCTGGTAGCTGATGTCGTTGAGCGTGGTGACCAGGCCGTCGCGCTCGTGGCGCAGCAGTTCGCCCTTGAGCACGGTGTAGAGCACCATCCCGGTGAGCGCAAAGATCAGCAGCGCCGAGGCCGCCGACATCCACACCAGCCGCGCCGTGATCGATTGCCGCAGCGGCAGCCAGCGCAGGCGCACTGCGTCCTCGCCAGCCTCAGTCATCGCTGCTGTCGGCCGTGGCGCGCGGCTCCAGCACATAGCCCATGCCGCGCACGGTATGCAGCAGCTTCTGCTCGAAGGGCGCATCGATCTTGGCGCGCAGGCGCTTGATGGCGACCTCGACCACATTGGTATTGCTGTCGAAATTCATGTCCCAGACCAGTTCGGCAATGGCGGTCTTGGAAAGGATCTCGCCCTGGCGGCGCGCCATCACGGCCAGCAAGGCAAATTCCTTGGCGGTGAGGTCGATGCGCAGCCCACCGCGGAAGGCCTTGCGCGAGAGCAGGTCGATCTGCAGGTCGCCGATGCGCAGCTGCGCCGGTTCCTGGGCGCGGCCGCGTCGCGTCAGGGCCTGCAGCCGGGCCAGCAGTTCGAGGAAAGAGAAGGGCTTGATCAGGTAGTCATCGGCGCCGTCATGCAGACCCTTGATGCGGTCTTCCACACTGTCGCGCGCGGTCAGCATGATCACCGGCGTCTCCTTGACCTTGCGCAGCGCCCGCAGCACCGAGAAGCCGTCGATGCCGGGCAGCATGACGTCCAGCACGATCACGTCGTAATCATGCTCGATGGCCAGGTGCTGGCCATCCACCCCATTGGCGGCCAGGTCCACGGCGCAGCCCTGCTCGGTGAGGCCTTTGCAGAGGTACTCGGACATCTTTTGCTCGTCTTCGACTATCAGAATCTTCATGCGGTCTCCAGCGGCCCTGCCAGGACTGGTTTGCCCGGCGGTGGCCCATGCGGGATTCTACCTTCCCGCTGCGTTGTGTTGCATGGGCATGTTCACCCCTGCGGATTGGCCAGCCGCGCCGCCTTGCGCGCCAGGCGTGCTTCTTTCTTGCGCATGTACCAGTAGTGGGCGCGGTCCAGGTAGAGATAGACCACCGGGGTGGTAAACAGGGTCAGCGCCTGCGACAGGATCAGGCCGCCCACCATGGCATAGCCCAGCGGGCGGCGCAGCTCGGAGCCGGCGCCGTGGCCCAGCATCAGCGGCAGGCCCGACAGCAGGGCGCACATGGTGGTCATCATGATGGGGCGGAAGCGCAGCAGGCAGGCCTGATAGATCGCTTCTTCCGGCTTCATGCCCTGGCTGCGCTCGGCGGTGAGGGCAAAGTCGATCATCATGATGCCGTTCTTCTTGACGATGCCGATGAGCAGGATGATGCCGATGAGGGCGATGACCGAGAGGTCATAGCCGCCCGCCATCAGGATCAGCAACGCGCCCACGCCCGCCGAGGGCAGGGTGGAGAGGATGGTCAGCGGATGGATGTAGCTCTCGTAGAGCAGGCCCAGCACGATGTAGACCGCAATCAGCGCCGCTGCGATCAGGTAGGGTTGGGACGAGAGCGAGTCGCCGAAGGCCTTGGCCGTGCCCTGGAAGTTGCCCACCAGGGTCTGCGGCACGCCCATCTCGTCCTTGGTCTTCTGGATCACATCGACGGCTTCGCCCAGCGAGACCCCCTTGGCCAGGTTGAAGGAAATCGTCACCGCCGGGAACTGGCTCTGGTGGCTGATGGACAGGTAGGAGGTCTTGCTGGTGTCGATCTTCACGAAGGTCGATAGCGGCACCTGCTGGCCGGTCAGGGGCGAGGTCAGGTAGAGCTTGTCGAACAGCGCCGGGTCTTTCTGCAGGGCCGGTGTCACTTCCAGGATCACGCGGTAGCTGTTGATCTGGGTGAAGTACTGGGCCACCTGGCGCTGGCCGATGGCGTCATAGATGGTGGCGTCGATCAGCGACGGCGAGATGCCGAAGCTGGAGGCGCGTGCGCGGTCGATGGTGATGACCGCCGCGGCGGCCTGGTTCTGCTGGTCGGAGGCCACGTCGGTGAGTTGCGGCAGCTGGCGGAAGCGTTCCAGCATGCGCGGCGCCCAGACGTTGAGTTCATCCAGGTCGGTATCGGTGATGGTGTACTGGTACTGGGTGCGCGAGAGGCGGCCACCGACGTTGATGTCCTGGCTGGCCTGCATGAACAGGTTCACCCCCTCGATCCTCGCCACCTTGGGACGCAGCCGGGCGATGATCTCGTCGGCGTTGGTGGTGCGTCCCTGGTCCTTGGGTTTCAGGGCGATGAAGAACTGGCCGGTGTTGAAGGTGGTCGAGCCCGCGCTCATGGCAAAGCCGATCACGTCCGGGTCCTGGCGCACCACGTCGGCCACCTTCAGCAGGCGCTCGTGCATGGCGGCCGAGGACGTGTCCTGCGCCGATTCGGCAAAGCCGACGATGACGCCATTGTCCTGCTGCGGGAAGAAGCCCTTGGGGATGAAGATGAACAGCACCGCCGTCAGCGCCACAGTGGCGATGAAACTCATCAGGGTGATGAACTGGTGCTTCATCACCACATCCAGGCCGCGCTTGTAGCCGGCCAGCATGGCGTCGAAGCAGCGCTCGAACCATTGATACAGCTTGCCATGGCGCTGGCCATGCTCGTTCTTCAGGAAGCGCGAGCACAGCATGGGCGTGAGGGTCAGCGAGATGATGACCGACACGGCAATGGTCAGCGTCACCGTGACCGCAAACTCACGGAACAGCCGGCCCACGATGCCTCCCATCAACAGCAGCGGGATGAACACCGCCACCAGCGAGACCGAGATCGAGATGATGGTAAAGCCAATCTCGCCCGCACCCTTCAAGGCTGCCTCCAGCGGCGTCATGCCCTCTTCGACGTAGCGATAGATGTTTTCCAGCATGACGATGGCGTCATCGACCACGAAGCCCACGGCAATGGTCAGCGCCATCAGCGAAAGATTGTCCAGGCTATAGCCCACCACATACATCACCCCGGCCGTGCCCATGATGGCCAGCGGCACGGTCACCGAGGGGATCAGCGTGGCGGCCACGTTGCGCAGGAACACGAAGATCACCATCACCACCAGCGCAATGGTCAGCACCAGGGTGAACTCCACGTCTTCCACCGAGGCGCGGATGGTCTGGGTGCGGTCGATGAGCGTATTGACATGGATGGCTGCGGGAATGGCTGCCCGCAGGCGCGGCATGGCGGCCTTGATGCGGCCGACCGTCTCGATCACGTTGGCGCCGGGCTGCTTGGTGATGGCCAGCACGATGGAGCGGCCATTGGTGATGGTGTGGTCGGCGGTGTTGGCCGCGCCGGCGAAGGCCCAGGCGGCGATCTTGTTGTTCTCCGGTCCGTCCACGGCGATGCCGATGTCCTTGACGCGGATCGGCGCGCCATTGCGCCAGGCCAGGACCATGTCATTCCATTGCTCGGCCTTGAGCAACTGGTCGTTGGTATAGACCGTGAAGGCCTGGCGCGCACCGTCAACGGTGCCCTTGGGCTGGTTCACAGTGGTGGTGGCGATGACGCCGCGGATATCTTCCAGGCTCAGTCCCAGGGTGGCCATCTTGGCCGGATCGACCTGGATGCGCACGGCCGGCTTTTGCTGGCCATTGACGTTGACCAGGCCCACGCCCGAGATCTGCGAGATCTGCTGGGCCAGGATGTTGTCGGCATAGTCGTTGACCACCGTCAGCGGCAGCGCCTCGGACTGCACCGACATGATCATGATGGGCGAATCAGCCGGGTTGATCTTGCGGAAGGTCGGCGGATTGGGCAGGTTGGACGGCAATTGCCCGGTGGAGGCATTGATGGCCGCCTGCACATCCAGCGCGGCGGCGTCGATGTTACGGTTCAGGTCGAACTGCAGCGTGATCTGGGTGGTGCCCAGCGTGCTCTGCGAGGTCATCTGCGAAAGTCCGGCGATGAGCGAGAACTGGCGCTCCAGCGGCTGGGCCACGTTGGAGGCCATGGTCTCGGGGCTGCCCCCGGGCAGTTGCGCGGTGACCTGGATGGTGGGGAAGTCCACCTGCGGCAGCGGCGCCACCGGCAGCAGCGGCCACACCGCCACGCCCACCAGCAGGATGGCGATGGCCAGCAGCGTGGTGCCGATGGGGCGCTTGATGAAGGCGGCAGAGACGCTCACTTGGCGTTTCCTTTCGCCTTGGCCTCGGCATTGGCTGCGCTGGCCTTGGCCGGCTGCGGCTTGCTCTCGACGATGCGGCTGCCGGGCTTGAGCTTGTACTGGCCGTCGATGACCACCCGCTGGCCCGCTTGCACCGCGTTGCCGGCGGCCAGCACGGCGATGCCGTCCTGGATGCGTTCGACCTTGACCGGCTGCATCCTGGCCTTGTCTTCCTGGTCGATGGCGTAGACGTAGGTGCCCTGCTGGTTGCGCTGGATGGCGGCCGCCGGCACGGTGAGGGCGTCGCCGTGGCTGCGCATCTGCAGGCGGGCGTTGACGTACTGGCCTGGCCAGAGCTTGTGGTCAGGATTGTCGAAGCGTGCCTTCAACTGCACCGTGCCGTTGGTGGTGTTGATCTGGTTGTCCAGCAGGACCAGCTTGCCGGTGGCCAGCACTTCCTGCGAGTCGCGCGCATAGGCGCTCACCTGGAGCGGCTGCTGGTGAGCGCGCTGGGCGCGGTTGATACCGGCCACGGCTTCTTCGGGCAAGGTGAAGACCAGGGTGATCGGATCGATCTGGTTGATCACCACCAGTCCGTTGGCGTCCGTGGCATGCACGATGTTGCCCGGATCGACCAGGCGCGCGCCGACGCGGCCCGAGATCGGCGCATTGATGGTGGTATAGCTCAATTGCACCTTGGCATAGGCCACCTGGGCCTCGTCGGTCTTGACGGCCGCTTCCAGCTGCGCCACCAGGGCCTTTTGCGTATCGAGCTGCTGCTGGGTGGCGGCATCCTGGCTGCGCAGGGTGGTATAGCGTTGCAGGTCCAGCCGGGCGTTCATCAGCGTGGCGCTATCCTTGGCGCGCTGCGCCTCGGCCTGGGCCAGTTGCGCCTGCAGCGCGCGCGCATCGATCTGGGCCAGCAACTGGCCTTTCTTGACGTCTTCGCCTTCCTGGAAGCCGACCTTTTCCAACTGGCCATCGATGCGTGTCTTGACCACGACGCTGGCATTGGCCGTGACCGTGCCGACGCCCGCCAGGTACTGCGGCAAGTCGCGTTCCTGTACGCTGGCCAGGGTGACGGAGACGGGCGGCGGCGCCTTGGCCTGGGGTTGGTCGGCGGCGCTGGCGCGCTGCAGGTAGGTCCAGCCGCCGATGCCGGCCATCAGCAGCGCTGCGGCCAGTGCGATGGCCAGTTTGGAACGCTGGGCAGTGGTGGGTGAGGTGCTCATGCCTGAAACTCGTCCTGAAATGTTTGCGAGGAAATGCGGATTCGACAACGCCGGCGGCTGGGTTCAGGGCGCATCCCGTCCAGCCTGCCAGCCGCCTCCGGTGGCCTTGATCAGCGCGACGCTGGCCACCAGCTGGCGGCCCAGCAGGGTCACGGCATTGCGCTGGTTGCTCAGCGACGTGGCCTGGGTCGTCACCACCGACAGATAGGTGACGGTGCCGGCTTCGTACTGGCGCATGGCCAGCCGTTCGGCCAGTTGCGCCGACTGCACGGCCTGGGCCTGGACGGCGCTTTCCTGGTCCAGCACGCGCAGGGTGGAGAGCTTGTCTTCTACCTCTTGCAGGCCGCCCAGCACGGTCTGCTTGTATTGCGCCACGGCCGCATCGTAGGCCGCCACGGCGGCATCATTGCGGGCGCTGCGGGCGCCGCCGTCGAAGAGGGTCTCGGCCAGCGCCGATCCCAGCGACCAGACCCGGCTGGGGGTGTTGAACAGGTTGGCAAAGGCCAGGCTGTTGTAGCCGCCGCTGGCCGACAGCGTCAGCGTGGGGAAATAGGCGGCGCGGGCCACGCCGATATTGGCGTTGGCGGCGGCAGCCAGACGTTCGGCATTGGCAATGTCGGGACGGCGCTCCAGCAGTTCCGAGGGCAGGCCCACCGGAATCTGCGGCAGGCTGCCTTGCAGGCGCGCGGCATTGGCGTCGATGGCGCTGTCGCTGGCAGTGGCCGGCTGCAGGGCGGGCAGGCTGAACTGCGCGGGCGCTTTGCCGATCAGCATGGCGATAGCGTGTTCGAGCTGGTTACGGGTGTCGTCGAGGTCGATCAGCTGCGCCTGGGCGGCGCGCAACTGGGTTTCGGCTTGGGCCACGTCCGAGCGCAGGGCGGTGCCGGCCTGGTACTGGTGCGTAGTCAGTTGCAGCGAACGGGTATAGGCGGCCACGGTGCGGCGGTAGAGGTCTTTTTGCAGGTCGGTTACGCGCAATTGCAGGTAGTCCTGCGCCAGCGTGGCCTGGATGGACAGGCGCGCCGCTGCCAGGCTGGCCGCGCTGGCCTGGGCATTGGCATCACCCGCTTCGGCGCCGCGCCGAATGCGGCCCCAGAGGTCGGCTTCCCAGGAGGCGTTCAGGCCGGCGCTGTAGGTGTTGCCCAGCCTTTGCACGCCATTGGTATTGGTCTGCGCACGGGTAGCCCCGGCCTGTGCGCCAATGGTAGGCCAGAGGCTGGCGCGGGCCACTTCGGCGCTGGCCTGGGCCTGGCGGTACTGGGCGGCGGCCTGCTGGATGGTCTGGTTGGCGGCATTGGCCTGGGCCATCAGCGCATTGAGGATCGGGTCGTTATAGGCTTCCCACCAGGGCTGGTGGTCATCGATCTGGCGTGGCGCAGCCGGCTTCCAGGGGCCGGCTTCCTTGTAGGCCTGCGGCAGGTCCAGCGCCGGGCGCGCGTAATCGGGGCCGACGGCGCAACCGCCCAGCAGCGCAGCCAGCACCAGTGCCGTCATTCCCCTCGTGGCGCGGAAGGGGAGATATTGTGTGGAGTGCGTGAAATGACGGGAACTGGGGCTGGCTGCGACGCGGCGGAACGGGACGACCATAAGGCTCACGATGATGGCTTGCGGATGAAAGGCGGACCATCAGGCCACGCCCCCCGGCGCAACGGCATCGGTCCCTGCTGTTGTACGCCATCAATGTAATCGTTGCCGCTCGACGCGAGGCTGACATCCAGATGACAATTCTGTCAGTTAAGGCCAGCATCTCCGTTTTGAATTGAGGGGCGACCTGGTTTAGCATGGGCGTGGATCAGACTTTGAGCGACACACCCACATGAAATCGACCCTCAAGAAGCTGCTGGCGGACAACAAGGGCCTGCTGGCCTTCATCGCCCTGATGGTGATGTTCCGTAGCGCCATTGCCGACTACAACGTCGTGCCCAGCGGCTCCATGCTGCCCACGGTGCAGATCGGCGACCGCATCCTGGTCGACAAGATGGCCTACGACCTGCGCCTGCCGCTGACCCATATCAGCCTCCTGCGCCTGGGCGAGCCGCAGCGCGGCGACATCGTCACCATCGATTCGCGCCAGGCCGGCGAGCTGCTGGTCAAGCGCATCGTCGGCCTGCCGGGCGATGTGGTGGAGCTGCGCGATAACGTCCTGTTCATCAATGGCCAGCCGGCCCACTATCATCCCGCCGCCGAAGCACCGGAAGCGGGCGACGGCAGCGATCAGGCCGCCTATCGCGACGAACGCTACGGCGCCATGGAGCATGCGGTGCGCCTGTCAGAGGCCCATCCCAGCCTGCACAGCAGCTACGGCCCGGTGGTGGTGCCGCCAGGCCATTACATGATGCTGGGTGACAACCGCGACAACAGCATGGATTCGCGCTACTTCGGCTTTTTTGCCCGTGATGAACTGATGGGGCGCACTCGCCGCATCGCCTTTTCCCTCGACGCCGAGCGCGGCTATCGGCCTCGTCTGGAGCGCTTTGGCCAGCTACTGGACGGTACGCCGCCGCGCCAGTGAGAGAACCGCCTGGTTGTTTTGCATAAAGATTCACAATTTTTTTGTCACATATGCTCAAGTTGTCGTAAAGCATGCCGTAACCAGCTTCAGATAACAGGCAATTGCCGTCTGGAGCACATCATTTCTCTCACCTTCATCTCTGATCCGGCCACCGGTCGCCGCAGGAATGCCGTCAGCCATGACGCCATCCTCGATGCCACTTATGTGATGCTCGAGGAGATCGGCTTCGACAAGCTCTCCCTGGAGGGCGTGGCTGCACGCGCGGGCGTTGGCAAGGCCACCATCTATCGCTGGTGGCCCAACAAGAGCGCACTGGCCATGGAAGCCCTGCTGCGGGCCGTGGAACCGATGCCCCCCATCGGCGACAGCGGTTGCTCCCGCACCGATATCGAACTGCACATGCTGCAACTGTCCCAACTGTTGCGCGGCAAGTCGGGCCGAGTGGTGCGCGAGATGATCGCGCTGGCGCAGTTCGAGCCGGAGAGCAAACGCATCTTCAACGACAATTATCTGGAACCGCGCCGTCTGGCGCTGGTGAGCGTCTTGCGCCGCGGCGCCCAACGCGGTGAGTTCAGGGAGGATGCCGACCTGAGCCTGGTCTTCGATCTGCTGTATGCCCCCTTGCTGCAGCGGCTCCTGACGGGGCAGGGCGATATCGACGAGCGTCAGGTCCAGGCCCAACTGAACCTGGTGCTGGGGAGCATCACCCTGCCAAGCTTGATGGACACTTAGTAAAATTTCGATCCAACAATCGTAAATTTTGTTGAGTACAGGATAATTTGCACCTAGAATCCGAGACGAAACGTATCGTATCGGTCTGGGAAGGCGTGCTTTTGTCATAAAAACAAGCAGTTTGTCGCCTTGCGCGGCGCTGCCTTGATTGCCGCAAAATGCGAGCCGTACATCCATGCCCTTCCTCTCGCCTGCGCTTGCGCAGGCGTCTTGCTTTCCATACCTTGCGTTGATCCAACCAGAAAGGCCCGTCTTTCCGTCAGGGGAGATGGGCAGAGATTGTCGTGCTGCACTTGGGCGTCGTCATGACGGCAGTGCGGCAATCCAGGGGCAAACAAATCCAAGTGCAAGGGGGAAATATGCACGGCAAAGCGGTGCAGGGATGCACGGGCAGCGCAGGCGAGGGGCCGCAGGCCGGCTTGCCCAAGGGAGCTTGTCGCCACCGACAGACGCGGCGTTGGTGTCTGGCGGGCGTGGTGGGAATTCCGGTGCTGTTGTCCTTTCTATGGCAGCAGTTCGCCGCTGCCCGCAGCGGCGACGAATGGCTCTATGCCTATCATGTCTGCGGTTGCCGCGAGGTGCTCGCTTTCTGGGTAAACGATTTTGTCTGGACCCAGATGATCTGGCTGCCCGGCAACACGTTGTTCCTGCTGATCTGGGGCGCGCTGGCGGTCAAGCTGTGGGGCGACAAGCGCCGCAGCCGCTGACAGCGGACAAGACAGCGACGCAGGCTCATCCCGCAATATGGGCCAGCAGCGGCAGGTGGTCCGACGCCACCCTGGCCAGTGCGGAACGATGCACTGCCACGCGCTGCAGGCGCTGGCGCGGACTAATCCAGATGCGGTCCAGGGCGAACACCGGCCAGCGCGAGGGGAAGGTAGGCGGTGCGGGAGCCGCCTCGAAATGCCCGATCAGCCAGCGCAAGGTGCGCCCCCACATGAACCATTCATTGACGTCACCCATCAGGATCACCGGCGCGTCAGTGGTATCGAAGGCCTGCAGCAGGCGCTGGATCTGGGCGCGCCGTTCGGCGGGCTTGAGCCCCAGATGCGTGGCCACCACACGCAGCAATTGGCCACGGCAGTCGATGTCGGCATCGAGCGCACCGCGCGGCTCGCGGCTGCCGAAGGACAGGTCGATACTCTGCGTGGCCAGGATAGGATAGCGGCTCAGCACCGCATTGCCATAGCGCCGCGCCGGGCTTTCCATGGTCGGCCCTTCCACCGCGAACATCCCGGTGTGTGCGCGCAGCAGCGCCAGCACATCGACCTGGTCCGCCCCGCCCAGCGGCACTTCCTGCAGCGCCACCACATCGGCCTTGAGCTCGTCGAGCACGGCCGCCACGCGCTCGGGCGCGAACCGCCCGTCGGTGCCGACGGCGCCGTGGATGTTGTAGGTGGCTACCGTGAGCGGCCACGGATCGCGCCCCGGCAAGGGCGCGTCCGCGCTGAGCACCAGTTCGGTATCGGCGGGGGCGGGCGCGGTCTGGCGCTCGGACAGGCGGGCGCTACGCATCAGGCCTGGCGCACCTTGACGGCAGCCTCACCCTGGCGCGCACTAGTCGATGCGCCCTTGCCCTGGCGTTGTGCGGCTGCGCGGCCACGCTCCTGGCCGCGCGGACGGAACAGCTTCTGCAGCCCGAAGGCCACCAGCATCAGCGCGACCGTGACGGCCACCAGCACCAGCACCGTCTCCAGGCTGGGATGGCGGATCGCCTCGGCCAGGTTGTGCGAGAACACCACCGTGAGCACGATCCCGGGCGACATGCCCAAGAGCGTACCCAGCAGGTAATCGCGCAGGCGCAGGTGTGAAGCGCCCGCCACCACATTGACGATGGTGAAGGGCGCGATCGGCAAGAGCCGCACCACGGCCATGGCCGCGATGCCGCGCTGGGCAAAGCGGCGGCTCAGGTTGTTGACGCGCGGGCCCAGCAGGTCGCGCAAGGCGTCGTGCCCCAGCCAGTGGCCCACGCCAAAGCCCAACAGGGCGCTGAATCCCACGCCGACGGCCGCATACAAGCCACCGTTGAGCGGCCCGAAGACCACCCCGGCAACGGCAATCAGTACCGTGATGGGCACCATCAGCATGCCCGCCACCACGAAGGTGGTCATGACGATCAGCGGACTGAAGGGTAGTTTGTCGACGCTGCGGGCCAGCGCGATCAGCGAATTGAGGTTGATCCATTCACGCAGCGGAGTAAAGCGCCAGGCCAGCGCGAAGGCCACCAGCAGCACCGCCAGCACACCCAGGCCGATCATGCGGCGGGGCACCGGTTTGCGGGCGCTGCGCGGCACGTAGGCATCGACGATTTCGTCGGGGCTGATGGGGCGCTCGGGATCGAAGACGGCGTTGTCCTGGGTCAGTGCATCCAGTTCCGGGATCAGGCGCGGGTCCAGCGGGCGCAAGCTGCGCGCTTCCGGGCGGGTCAGCGCATCGATGGCGGCGTGCAAACGCCCGGTCTGGGTCATGGCCTGCTGCACCGCCTGCGCTGGCACACCCAGGTGCTCGCCCAAGAGCCGGTTGCGCAGGGTGGCGATGACCTGCCGCACTTCGGCTTGCTTGGCGGCGTCGCCCTGGACCTCGATGCTGAGATTGCATTCGGTGTCGAAGCCCATGGAGCGATTGCTCATATTGGCCGAGCCCACCGAAAAGAGGCGATCGTCCATGGCAAAGACCTTGCTGTGGACATTGAGGCAGCAATCGTCTTCCAGTCCGGGCAGGTGCGGGCAATACATCTGGTAGCGCGGCTCGGCCTGCTCACCCTGGTCCGCCAGCGCCGCTTTGAGGCGATGGTGGATGCGTGCGCGCAAGGCCCCCATGGTGGCCTGCTCCAGCCAGCCGCTCTGGGTGCGGGGAGAGATCACGGCCACCTCCGGTCCGTCCGGCTCGCGCAGCCGCGCACCGAGGGCTTCGGCCAGTACGTTGGAGGTGAAGTACTGGTTCTCGAAGAACAGGTGCTGGCGCGCCTGGGCGATGGCGTCGAGATAGAGTTCGCGCACTTCGTAGACGCCGGGCCGGTCTTCATAGGCCGGCTCGGTGCGCGAAATGCCGATCATCACATCCTGCAGATCAGGGGCAAAGGCGGGCGGCCAGGGATCGCTGGCCGCCAGGGTGGACTCGGCGGCGTTGGCGCGTGCGCCGGTAGTTTCGGTATATTTCTCCGCGCTCTTTTCGGCATACCCCGCCAGCGCCCAGCGCCGTCGCGCCAGCACGCCCATCGCGCGCGCGACCTCGTCGTCGGCCATGGCCTGCACGTCGTGGAAGGGCGCGTAAGGGCGATCATCGGGATCGCGCCGCAGCGGATGATCGGGCAGGTGTTCCTGGTTGTCCCAGCGGCAGCGCGTCAGGTCCAGGCCGCCGACAAAGGCCAACTGGTCATCGATGACCACGATCTTCTGGTGATGCGAGGCGCCCACCGGGTGGCGGGCGTCGGTACGGAAATGCAGGCGCTTGTTGCGCGGGCGTCCGGGCTTTCTGGCCATCATCCACTCGCGCTCCAGCGCGTAGAGCATGGCATAGTCCCAGTTGAGCACATGGATGTGCAGATCTGGCTGGCGCTCCACCAGCGCATGCAGCAGGTCGCCCAGTTGCGCCGGCAGACCGTCGTCGCTGCCCTGGGGCGTGAGGACGGTGCGGCTGTCGATGTCCCAGCCCAGGATGTAGACGCTGCGGCGCGCCTTCACCAGCGCCTGGCGCAGCGCGCTGAAGTAGTCGGCGGCATCGATGAGCAACCGGAAACGGTCGGCATGGGCCAGCCGCCAGCAGTTGTGGCCAGGTTGCAGCAGGCCTGTGGCCGGTGCATCCGGTTGGGCGGGAGTGGATGACATGCTGCCTCCGGAGTCCATGTTGTTCTTCTCTCTCTATCTCTCTATGGCTGAGCCGTTCAGGGCTTGCCTACCGACAGTGGATGCTCTTCGCTGGCGGGCGGCGTACCCGGCTGGTCGGACTGGGGCTTGAGGCCGTCGTGCGGCAGGGCCTGCGGCTTGCTCTTGTCCAGTGCGGTTTCGGTGGCCTGGCTGGTGTCTTCAGGAAGGGGAATGGTTTGGCTCATGCGGGCTCCTTGGTCGGTCATTGGGGCGGCTGGCCATTGGACGCCATCAGTCCGCCATCGACCGGCAGATTGACGCCGTTCACGAAGCTGGCGTCGGGGCTGGCCAGGAAGGTGATCACTGCGGCGATCTCCAGCGGATCGGCGCCGCGTCCCAGGGCGATGCGTTCGGCGAACTTGTCCAGCAGAGCGGGATCGTCGGCCATATCGGCAGTCATGGCGGTGTGGGTCAGGCTGGGGCAGACCGCATTGATGCGCACGCCCTTGCGACCGAAGTCCAGCGCCATGGCGCGGGTGAGGTTGCAGACCGCGCCCTTGGAGGCGTTGTAGGCGCTCAGGTTCCAGTCGGCCGCCAGCCCCGACACGGAGGCCACGTTGACGATGCAGCCGCGGGTCTTTTCCAGATGGGGAAGGGCTTCGCGCGCGCCGTAGAAGACCCCGTTGACGTTGGTGGCCTGAACGCGGTGCCAGTCTTCCGGGCTGACCTCGGTCACATTGCCCTCGGCGAATACGCCGGCATCGCTGACCAGCACATCGAGCTGGCCGAAGCGCTCGATGGCAAAGTCCACCAGCTGGCGCACCTGCTCATGATGAGAAACATCGGTTTCACGGGCGGCGGTGCGCTCGGGCGGAAGACTGTCAAAGACCTTGCCCAGCGCGGCGGCGTCGCGGTCGGCCAGCAGCACGCGGGCGCCCTCGTCGGAGAACCGGCGCGCCGTGGCTTCGCCGATGCCGGAGGCAGCGCCCGTGACGATGACGACCTTGCCCTCAAAGCGTTGCAGACGGGATGGATTCAAAGCGGGCATGGGCAACTCCTGGCTATACGATCAAGCCCTCACGATAGAGCTTGCTGGGCGCCCGTCCCATCGGACAGCCTCGCAAGCTGCTGTAGGAAGATGCTGTCGCTGCAAAGGCATTCCCGTTGAATGGAAAGCGCCCGCCAGCAGGCAAATGCGAGCCCTCATTTGCCGTGAAGGAACAGTCACGGATTGTCACGCAGCAGTAATACTTGAGTGCAACAATTCGCCCCGCATCCAGACCGGCTGACCATTTGTTCACGTTCCCGGGAAGAACGTGAACCGGCGCCGGACGCCGCCAACCCAAGGGGAACTCCATGACCATCCGCATGCGTATCACGCTACTGGTGATACTTACCTTCATCGCTATCGCCGGTATTGGCGGCTACGCGATGTACCAGTCCCGCAGCAGCGCTGTCGAGGTGCGCTCGGTCACCGAGGGCGTCATGCCCAGCGTGCTGGCGTCGGCCGACCTGATGGGGCAACTGAAGGATGTGCAACTGGCGGCCATGGTGATGGTCACCGAGAACGACAACCAACTGGTGGCGCAAGAAAACGAAAAGCTGGCCGAGAAGAAGGCCGTGCTGGAAAAGGCCCTGGCCGCGCAGGCGCAGCAGGCTGAAGGGGTGGCCCAGCGCGGCCTGATCGAGCAGGCCAAGGAAAGCCTGGACAACTACTTCGGCGCCATCGATACCACTGCCAAGTTCAAGCTGGCCGGCAAGAACGAGATCGCCCAGGCGCAGTTCTTCGGCGGCGTGATGCAGTACCAGACTGAGCTCGAAGGCATCGTCAACACCCTGCGCATCGAGAAGAACCGCTTCAAGGACAATGCCATTGCCTCGCTCAACGGCAAGCTGGCCCAGACCACCACCACCATCAGCATCGTCACCGTCATGGCGGTGCTGCTGCTGGGCGGCATCGGCTTCCTGCTGTACCGCCAGATCACTGGTCCCATCAGCCGCATGGCCGCCATGATGGGCGAGATCGCCACCAGCCAGGACTTCACCCGCCGCCTGCCGGTGCAGCGCATGGATGAAGTGGGCCATTCCATCGTCGCCTTCAACGGCATGGTCGAAAAGATCGAGGAAGCCTCGGCCCAGGTGCGCCAGAAGACCGCCGACATGCAGGCCATGCTGCAGAACATCCCGCAGGGCATCCTCACCATCGTCGAGGGCAACCGCATTCACCCGGAATATTCGGCCTTCCTGGAAACCGTCTTCGAGACCACCGACATCGCCGGTCGCGACGTGATGGAACTGGTGTTTGCCGACACCCAGCTGGGCGCCGATACGCTGTCGCAGATCGAAGCCATCGGTGGCGCCTGCATCGGCGAAGACGTGATGAACTTCGAATTCAATGCGCACCTGATGGTGGGCGAGATCGAAAAGACCATGGCCGACGGCAGCAAGAAGATCCTCGACCTGTCCTGGTCGCCCATCACCGACGAGGCCGATACGGTGATCCGTCTGATGCTGTGTGTGCGCGACGTGACCGAGCTGCGCCAGCTGGCCGCCGAAGCCAACGAGCAGAAGCGCGAACTGGAAATGATCGGTGAGATCCTGGCCGTGGCGCCGTCCAAGTTTGCCGAGTTCATCGGCAGCGCACGCCGCTTCCTGGACGAGAACGAGCAGATCGTCCACCAGAACCCGGAAGCCACCGCCTTCGCCATCGCCAAGCTGTTCCGCAACATGCATACCATCAAGGGCAATGGCCGCACCTACGGCCTGCTGCATCTGGCCAACGTGGTCCACCACACCGAACAGCACTACGACGACCTGCGCCATCCCGCCAGCGGTGCCGTCTGGAACCAGGAAGAGCTGCTGCGCCAGCTGGCGCAGGTGCGCGAGACCATCGACCGTTACGCCCGTATCAATGACGTCACCCTTGGCCGTGGCGTGGCTGCAGCCGGCGAGCAGACCCTGCCTGGCTATGCGCGCCACGTCATGACCATCGACCGCAAGCATATCGAGCAAAGCCTGGAACGCCTGGAAAACGTCAACACCGCCAACCTGCATGAACTGGTGGCCGTGCGCAACGACGTGCGCCGCACCCTGCGCCTGCTCGGCACCGAGACCATCCAGGATGTGCTGGCCCCGGTCACCGATTCTCTGCCGGCCCTGGCCGCCGATCTGGGCAAGGCTGCCCCGGTGGTGCAGATCGAGGACAACGGCTACGTGGTCCACAGTTTTGCCGCGCCGCTGTTGCAGAACGTATTCATGCACCTGATCCGCAACGCCATGGACCATGGCCTGGAAGGCAGCGAAGAGCGTCTGGCCAAGGGCAAGCCCGAGGCCGGCACCATCAAGCTGGAAATGGGCGTGATGGAAGACATGTTCCAGATGGCCCTGTCCGACGATGGCCGCGGCCTGGCGCTGGAACGGGTGCGTCAGATCGGTATCGAGAAACACCTGATCACGGTGGACCAGGCCCTGTCGGACGCCGAGATCGCTCGCCTGATCCTGCAACCGGGCTTCTCCACCCGCAGCGAAGTGACTGAGGTCTCGGGCCGTGGTGTGGGCATGGATGCGGTGCTGGACTTCGTCACCCGCGAACATGGGCAGATCGAGATCCGCTTCACCGATACCGAAGAGGGCGCGCCTTTCCGCCCCTTCCAGATCATCGTGATGCTGCCTGAGAACGTCGCCGTGGAAGTCGAGGGCATCGATGTGCCTTATCCGATGGCCGGCCAGGAAACCATCCAGCCCGTGGTGCTGCCGCAGGGTGGCGACTCGCAGGTGGCCTGAGGCCTGGCGCCATCGTCCCAACAACCGTCGTCACGAACAAGTCTGAACATGGTCAACGCAATACTCCTGGTGGTGCTGGGCGCCGTACTGGCCGGCCTGCCGCTGTCCCTGCTGTGGCTGCGCCAGCAACGGCGCGCACAGCGCCTGATCGATGCCGGCCAGCTGGAACTGGTGCGCCAGCAGGCCCAGGAAGCGCTGGCCAGGCAAGAGCAGCAGATCCAGGCGCATGAGCAACAGGCCCAGCAGGAGCGGCTGTCGGCCCAGCGGCTGCTGGAGGAGATGCGGCACGAGAGCGAAACGATGATAGGGCAGTTGCAAAGCCAGCAATCGGACAACTTCTCCCGCGTGAAAGAGAACTGCGACGCCTCCCAGGACACCATCGCCAAGCTGCTCGGCCTGGTGCGCACCTTCGAGCGCTGGCACGACGACATGAACGTGCTCATCGCCCACAACCGCGACATGCACCGCATGAACGACGAGTTCGCCCTCATCGTCAATCAGGTCATCATCGTGGCGCTCAACGCCTCCATCGAAGCCGCCCGCGCTGGCGCACATGGACGCGGCTTCGCCGTGGTAGCGCAGGAAGTGCGCGACCTGGCGCAGCGCGCCGAGAAGCTCTCCAAGAGCTATCGCGCCAACCTCTACCAGAACGACCTCATCACCACCACCACCTTCCAGGACCTGCAGGCGGGCGGCAAGATGATCATGGGCGCAGTCATCGGCCTGGACCTGATCAACAAGAAGACCAGGGACACCCTGGCCGAAGCGGCATGAGCGCCAACGAGATGGATGAGGTGCAGGCCGTGACCGCCGCCGCCCAGGCAGTGCAGGAAGAGCGCGTCTCCGCCGCCGCACGCGACGGCCTGGACGTGCTGCTGCAGCAGGCGCTGCGTAGCAGCCTGGTGCCCAGCGGATGCCAGGCGGCGTTCGAGGTGCTGGACGACATCAGCCATGTGCAAGAGAAGAAGATGGTGGTGCTGACCATCTCTTCCTACCTGTTCCGTCTGGTGGTGATGTTCCATTTCACTGCCGATGCCGCGACCCGGGCGCACTTTGCACGCCTGCACAATGTGGCGGCGGCCGAGATGAGCGAGCAGGCGCTGCTGGACGCCATTGCCGAATGCGGCAACCTGTGCTGCGGGATCTTCAACCGTGAGTTGGGACGCTACTTCCCGCACCTGGGCATGTCCACGCCCAACGTCATTGACCGCCAGTGTGCGGCCTATCTGCAAAAACTCAACTGCGCGCACCTCCGGCATTTCGCCATCGACCTGGCCGAACTGCCGGAGTCGCCGCGCTTTCACGTCAGCCTGTGCGTGTCGGCCTACGCCCCGTTGGACTTCGCCGTGGCGGCCGAGGAGCAGGTAGACACTACCGGCGAGCTGGAACTTTTCTAGCCGCTGTCGACATCAACGATTTCCGGGGGGGGGGTAGATCCGATATGGACGCGCGCGCAAGCCAAGAACACAGCACCATTACCAGCAAGATGCTGGTGGTGGACAAGGACGCCGATTGCTATGACACCATCAAGTCATTCTGCGAGCGCCATCATCTGGTGGGACTGAAGGCGCATGAAGAACACATCATGGCGGTCTTGCGCAGCAACGTCGACCTGGGCGGGATCATGCTTTCCGAGCGCCTGGCCGGGCTGGGCGAGGGCGCGCGCGGCCTGGCGCGGCGCATCCGCGAGGTGCGTCCCGAGTTGCCGATCTTCCTGCGCCGCCGCCGCGAAAGCGCCGACCAGCCGCTGGATGCGCGCGAGAGCGAACTGTTCAGCGCCGTCTACCGGATCGAAGAGATCGACGCCCTGGCGCCGGCGCTGACGGCGGCCATCTTCAGCCAGCAATATCCCAATGCCCTGGTGCGCGGCATTGCCGAGATCAGCCGCATGGTGCTGGAGAACCAGTTCCCCGGCATGAGCGTGGAGATCGACCAGCCTTATCTGGTGCGCGACCGCATCATCTTCGGCGAGGTGTTTACGCTCATTCCGCTGGAGAGCAGCTGGTGTCGCGGCTACATGATGCTGCAGGCCGAGCAGAAGACGCTGCAGGCGCTTACCGGGGATGCGTCGGACGACTTCCGCGATCTCAACAACGCCCTGGGCGAGCTGACCAACCTGATCTGGGGCTGGTTCAAGAACCGCTTCATCAACCAGAGCCAGCCCATTCATCAGCTGAGCCAGGTGCCCATCATCATCAACCACCAGCATCGCTACATCTCCTTTGGATCGGACGATGCGCAGCTGTGCTTCAAGTACGTGCTGCGCCGCGCGGATGGCGCGCCGCTGGTGTTGTTGCAGCGCTTTATCTTCAACCTGTCGTGGTCACCCGAGGATTTCACGGAAAACCAGACGTCGGTGGAAGAACTGTTCGAGTCCGGCGAACTGGAGCTGTTCTGAGCGCCCGGTGGCGGGTTCGATCGCAAGCGTTTATTCCCCCCAATGCAGTACCTCCCCCTATTGAAAGAGAATCAAGATGGCACAAATCCTGGTAGTGGACGATTCGAGCACGGTGCGCGCCGAAGTAGGCGACTTCCTCAAAAAGAACGGCCTGGACGTCGCCCTGGCCGTGGATGGCCGTGACGGCCTCAGCAAGCTCAAGGGCGACCCCGCCATCAAGCTGGTGGTCTCCGACGTGAACATGCCCAACATGGATGGTCTGACCATGGCCGAGAAGATCCGCAGCGAACTGGGCAACGCCAGCGTGAACATCATCATGCTGACCACCGAGAACTCGCCCATCATGAAGGAACGCGGCAAGGCCGCCGGCATCAAGGGCTGGATCGTGAAGCCGTTCAAGGGGGAGGCGGTGTTGCCGACCTTCAAGAAGCTGGTGGGGGCTTGAGACCCATCCCTGTACATTCGGGCAGGATGATGCGAAAACGGCCTGTTAAGCAGGCCGTTTTTGCGTCTGTGCCTATGTCGCGCACAGATTTCCTGATTAAATAACGCAACATCTGTTGGGCCATGGGGTGGCCCAGGCGACACGCCTGCCAGGCAGGTGGACCCTCAGCCTGCGAATGGCGAACAAACGGGAGATCGAGCGATATGCCTACACTTAAACCGGGTACCTTCCTGCCCACCTCCGCCGAAGACGCGGAGATCACCGCGGCGGCACTGGCCGATCCCGATGCGCAGCCATTGAGTCCGCTCCAGTTGGCACAGTTGCGCCCCCTGCGGGAAAACGACAGGCCCGACGGCAGATGCTTGACTCAAAGCTCCTGAAGCACCAGTTCAAAGCAGATCAACACCGGATTGCAGCCTCGCGCCAACACGCCCTCGCAGACCTGGCCCTGCGGATTGATCAAGCCGATCTCCAGGCGCGCGCGGCCTTGGCGGACTTCCCCCGCGCGGATCAGGATCTCGGTGGCGCGATCTTCCAGTATCCGGCCATCGTCGAACTCAGCGCCGATGATGCTGCCCACGCTCCCGCGCACGATGGCGTTGGCCATCCCATGTTCCGCGCAGGCGGCTTCGACGGCCATGGTCAGATCCTGGTCAGGACGAATGCGAGCCAGCACTACGCGTTTGCCTGTGCTGGTGACGGCCTGCTCGGCGAGCCGGGTAGGGTAGAACAGCGTGAAATTGGTTTCCGGATCATAGCGGGTGGCCATGGTGGCGTCGTGCAGGCCCCAGGCCTGCGCGGGGGTGTCTGCGCCGACCAGGGTCTTTTCCATCATCAGGTGTCCGCCCTGGCGCTGCCCCTGACGGTCGCGCCAGACCGCATGGCAATGCACGAAGGGTTCGCCGTCCTTGCGGCCATAGGTGGCGCAGGCATAGTCGATGAGCGTGCCTTCTTCCATGGCCTGCGGTGCGCTGTAGAAGGCGGCGTGCTGGTCATCCACCGCCAGGGCGGGCATGAGGAAGTGCAACTGGGAGATGGCCAATTGGCCGAAGCGCACGGTGCCGCCCTCCAGGCCAGCGCGGGACAGGGGAATGCTGATCGCATCGCGCAGGTTGCGGCCCGCCTCCAGCGTGAAATCGAGCTGCATGGCCGGGCCGGCCAGTGAAACGATGCGTTGCGGATCGGGGGCGCCAGGGTGGCGCACGGTGCGGCTGAAGCGTGGGGCTGCTTGCATGGAGTCTCCTGGGCAGGGCGATCTGCGGTCTACGATCTTTCGCGGCGGCGGTCTTGGCAGGTCGCCGGCTTGTCGTTTGTTAGGGATAGCGGGAATTATCGCGCTTTGGCGCAGGGCGTGCTGGTGAATGTTTTTGCATCACGCCGCAACATTATTCAGAACGACGGGGCGTGGTCAGCCCTCTGTCAGACCATTGTGCAAAGATCTCGAGGGGAGCGGCGCTCGGCTCCAGCGTCAGGGGGCGCTTGCCGGGGCGGGTGTCGCGCAGACAAGACCATCACAATGACTAGAACCCATTTCATAAATAGGCGTGAGTGCGAGCGAGTCCCGTTTGGGATGAAGTGCAAGGCGCGAATTTGGGTCAAGACTGGGCGTCTTGACCCAAATTCGTAACGCAGCAATTCGCCCAAACGGGCCGCTCCCTCCGGGTTCTGCCCAGAAAGGGCGCTGGCGGCGTTGCGCTCCTTGCGTGTGGCACCGCCACACGACGCGTCGCGCGCCTTGCCAGCGCCCTTTCTGGGCAGAACGCATCTCACGCCTATTTATGAAATGGGTTCTACAAGATGAAGATCAAGATCGTCGCCGTATTGCTGCTGGGGTGTCTCCTGCAGAATCCATCGTGGGCTGTCGAACCGCCGCTGAACAAGGCCTTGCGTGAAGAAGTCATCATGATTCCTTCAGGGACGGGAATCTTCTCCGTCAAGCTCGAGACCACGCTGTTCAGGCCGCCGGGGGAGGGGCCATTTCCGCTGCTGATCATCAACCACGGTAAATCACCGGGCAATCCGGCTTTCCAGCCGCGTGGCCGTGGCGTGGTGATGGCGACCGAGTTCGTGCGGCGCGGCTATGCCGTCCTGCTGCCCATGCGCAAGGGTTTTTCCAAGTCTGGCGGCATGTATGTGGACGGCGGCTGCAACATCCGCGGCAATGGCGAGGCCCAGGCCGACGATCTCCAGGCGGCGCTGGACTATGCGCGCCAGCAAGCCTGGGTGGACAAGGACCGGGTCATCATCATGGGCCAGTCGCATGGCGGCCTGACCACGATGGCCTTTGGCGAGCGTAATCCGCCGGGTGTGCGGGCCTTGCTCAATTTTGCCGGGGGCTTGCGCTACGACGCCACCGGTTGCATCTGGAAATCGGCCTTGGTCGATGCCTTTGGCGTCTTTGGCAGCCGCACCCGCATTCCCAGTCTCTGGTTCTACGGCGAGAACGACAGCTATTTCAATCCCGAACTGGCGGCCCGCATGTATGAGGCGTACACCAAGGCGGGCGGCCCGGCCACGCTGGTGGCCTTCGGCCCCTTCAAGAGCGACGCCCATGGCATGAGCGGCAGCCGCGACGGCATTCCCATCTGGTGGCCGCCCACGGAGGCGCTGCTCAAGCAGGTCGGCATGCCCACCGAAAAGACCGTCAGGCTCACCGGGGAGCTGCCCAGCAGCGGTTATGCCAATCTGGAAGACAGCGCGGCGGTGCCTTACCTGAACGAGAAAACCCGTGCGCTGTATGAGAAGTTTATCGCCATGCGCTCGCCACGGGCGTTTGCGATCTCCCCGTCCAACCACGTAGGCTGGGCCGTGAATGGCGAGAATCCTTCAGAACGGGCCTTGCAGAACTGCCAGAAGAATTCGCCCGAGCCCTGCGCCCTCTACGTCATCAATGACGATGTGGTCTGGGTCAAGCCGGAAGACGGCGCCAGTCCGGTTGCCGCCTCTGGAAAACTCCCCTGAGCGTCCTTATTTCTGGCGCTGGCCGAGGTCGTTGTCCTGTTCTGGCGGTGCTGCGGAGAGCTTGCGTCGGTAGCCGCCTACTTCGCCGATCCGCAGGCCCTTGGGCAGCAAGCCCAGCTTGGCCTGGCCGACGCGCTGGGCATGATAGATGCCGGTGTGGCCCGAGAACAGATAGGCGACCACGCAGGCCAGCGCGGCAAAGGGCCCGATCTGGGGACCAAACAGTTCGATGGCCATGATGGTGGAGGCCAGCGGCGTGTTGGCCGCGCCGGCGAAGACCGCCACGAAACCGATCCCGGCCAGCAGCGGGAAGGGCAGATGCAGCAGTGGCGCTAGCGCATTGCCCAGGGTGGCGCCGATGTAGAAGAGGGGCGTGACTTCGCCTCCCTTGAAACCGGTCCCCAGCGAGGTCACCGTAAAGACCATCTTGCCCAGGAAGTCCCAGGGCGCCAGCGGTTGCTGGAAGGCGTCGACGATCACGGGAATGCCCAGGCCGATGTAGCGATGGGTGCCGACCGCCCATACCGCTACGGCGACGATGAGGCCGCCGATGAACGGGCGCAGCGGCGCATAGCTGACATGGCGTTTCATGAAGGCCGACAGGCTGTGGGTGCTGTTGGCAAAGAGCATCCCCGCCAGGCCGAACACCACACCGGCAGCAATCACGGCAGCCACGCTCCACAGCGCCACGGGAGCGCTGGCGCTCATGGCGTAGTGGGTATGGTGCACGCCCCAGGCCAGGCCGATCTGGTCGGCGGCGATGGCGGCGACGAAGCAGGGGAAGATGGCCTCATAGCGCATGCGCCCGATGGCCAGCACCTCCAGTCCGAAGATGGCGCCTGCCATGGGCGTGCCGAAGACCGAGGAAAAGCCCGCGCTGATGCCCGCCATGAGCAGGATGCGCCTGTCCTCCGGGCGCAGCCGCAGGAGGTGGGTGAGCTGGTCGGCCAGCGCGCCGCCCATCTGCACGGCCGTGCCTTCACGTCCGACCGATGCGCCGAAGAGGTGCGAGGCCACGGTGCCCAGCAATACCAGCGGGGCCATGCGCAGCGGGATCACCTTGCGCGGATCGTGGATTTCATCGATGAGCAGGTTGTTGCCGGCCTCGACCGGCTTGCCGGTATGCAGGTACAGCCAGCCCACCGCAAAGCCGCCCAGAGGCAGCAGCCAGATGATCCAGGCGTGGTGCTCGCGCCAGTGGGTGGCCCAGTCCAGTGCGAAGAGGAAGAAGGCCGAAGCGGAGCCCGCCAGCGCGGCGATGAGGCTGGCAATCAGCGCCCATTTGCCGATGTAGGGCAGCAGGTAGAGCTGTTCCGGATAATTGTGATTTTTCATGTGACCAGGTATCGGGTGGATCTTCCTGGAACACGGGGCGGGAAAGCTACAGGCGAATACCTACAGCCCCGGGTTGCCAGGTCACTGTAGGCATCATCAGCCCCAAGCTGAACTTGGTGGCGGTTTGAGGAGGAATGCCATCTCCTGCCGCGCAATGGTAGCAAGTTTGCCGAATAGGGACAACTTTGTGCTCACGGCGATGGACGTTCTGGCGATTGATCGGGGAGATGCAGGAACGTAATGTCACATTTCTCTTCCAATGCCTGAAGCGCGCTCCGGCACGGGGCGGCCATCACGATAAGGGCAAGTCGATGAACACCTTTCATTGCGACAATTGCGGCGCGCAGGTCTTCTTCGAGAATACCGTCTGCGGGAGCTGTGGCTGGATGCTCGGCTATCAGCCCGAGCTGCAGTCCATCACCAGTTTTTCCGCGCTGGAGACGCCGCTAGCCGAGAGCGGCGCAGATCCCGAGCAGGCAGCGCAGCCAGGACCAGGCCGCTGGCGCAGCGTCCGGCCGGAAAATGAGGGCAGGGTGTTCAAGCAATGCCTGAACTACTGGCGCGAGAACATCTGCAACTGGATGCTCGACGAGCAGGAAACGCATGAGCTATGCGCCTCCTGCCGCCTCACCCGGGTCATCCCGACGCTGGACGAGGGCAACAATCGCGTCCTCTGGAGCCGGCTGGAGACGGCCAAGCGGCGGTTGCTGCATACGCTGTGGACCCTGCGCCTGCAGCCAGCGCCGAAGATGGAGGACGAGCAGTCCGGGCTGGCCTTCGAGTTCCTGCAGGACCTGCCGCATGGCGAGCGCGTGCTGACCGGGCATGCCGATGGCGTCATCACCATCAACATCGCCGAGGCCGATCCGGCCTACCGGGAACAGGCGCGCGAGCAGATGGCCGAACCCTATCGCACGCTGCTGGGGCATTTCCGTCACGAGAGCGGGCATTACTACTTTGACCGGCTGATAGCTGGCAGCGCCTGGCTGGAGCCGTTTCGCCAGCGCTTCGGCGATGAGCGGGAAGACTACGGCGCGGCGCTGCAGAAGCATTACGACAACGGCCCGCGCGCGGACTGGGAGGAGCAGTTCGTCAGTGCCTATGCCAGCAGTCATCCCTGGGAGGACTGGGCCGAGACCTGGGCGCATTATCTGCATATGTTCGATACGCTGGAGACCGCCTATGCCTGCGGGGTGCAGCTGCGGCCGCGTCATGCCGGCGAGCAGAAGCTGGTGATTGCGTCACCGCCGGCGGCGACGGACTCCTTTGATGAGCTGGCGCGGGAGTGGTTTGCGTTGACCTACGTACTCAACAGTCTCTCGCGCAGCATCGGCATGCCGGATTCCTATCCCTTCACGCTGTCGACTCCGGTGCTGGAAAAGCTGCGTTTCGTCCACGACGTGGTCAATGGCGCCAGCCCTGCGCCGGCCGCGTCGTAAGCCGTCCGATCATGCCGGCAAAAGAAAAACCCGGGAGCGCACCCCCGGGTTTTGTCGGCTAGGCCGGCTCGACAGCCGGCCCGGTGCTGTTGAGGCGTCAGTCGTCACGCGCCTCCAGCGCACGGTTCAGGCTCAGCGCGGCCAGCGAGCCGACTGCGCCGGAGAGCAGGTAGAAGCTCACGTAGGCCATGCCGAAGTGGGCCGACAGGCCCAGCGCCACCAGCGGAGCGAAACCGGCGCCGACCAGCCAGGCCAGATCGGAGGTCAGGGCGGCGCCGGTGTAGCGATAGCGGGCCTTGAAGTTGGCCGTCACCGCGCCGGCAGCCTGGCCGTAGGACAGGCCCAGCAGGGCGAAGCCGATCAGGATGAAGGTGTTCTGGCCGGCTTCGCCGCCATTCATCAGGGTCGGGACGAAGGCCGACAGGATGGCGATGAGCAGGGCCATCGAACCCAGCGTATTGCGGCGGCCGAAGCGGTCGGCGATCAGGCCGGAGATCACGATGCCCACCGCCATGATCAGGCCGCCCCAGATCTGCACCACCAGGAAATCGGTGGCCTCGCGCAGCGAATACAGTTTGATCCAGGACAGCGGGAACACCGTCACCAGGTGGAACAGCGCATAGCTGGCCAGCGCCGCCAGGGCGCCGATGATGATGTTGCGGCCCTGGGTGGTGGCCAGCTCGACCACGCCGGCCGGCTCCAGCTCGCGCTCATCGAGCAGCTTGGCGTATTCCGGGGCCGACACCAGGCGCAGGCGCGAGAACAGGGCGACCACGTTGATGGCAAAGGCCACATAGAAGGGATAACGCCAGCCCCATTCAAGGAAATCCGCCGGGGTCAGGCTGGAGAGCATGTAGGCAAACAGGCTGGCCGCCACCACGAAGCCCAGCGGTGCGCCCAGCTGGCCCAGCGCAGCGTACCAGCCGCGCTTGTGCTGCGGAGCGTTCATCGCCAGCAACGAAGGCAGCCCATCCCAGGCCCCGCCCAGCGCCAGGCCTTGACCAACCCGCAACAGCGAGAGCAAGATGATGGCCCAGATACCGATGTGTTCAAAAGTTGGCAATAATGCAATGCCCGCAGTCGAAAAGCCGAGCATGAACAACGCCAGCGTCAGTTTCACCTCTCGGCCGTAGTGCTTTTGTATCGCCATGAAGATGGTCGTCCCGATGGGGCGGGCCAGGAAGGCGAAGGCGAAGATCACGAAGGCGTAGAGCGTGCCTTCCAGCTTGGGTTCGTTGGGGAAGAATACCGCCGGGAACACCAGCACCGAAGCTAGTGCATAGACGAAGAAATCGAAGTATTCGGACGCTCGTCCGATGACCACGCCAACCGCGATCTCACCGGGTTCGATCTTGCCGTGGTCGTGGGCAGTGGAAGGGTGGGTGGAGTGCGGGCCGGAGTCGCCCGAACCTTGAGCGTTGTGGATGCTGGTGCTTGCCATGGCTTTGTCTCCCACTGTTAGAGGTTTAGTCGCAGTACGTGCTACATATCCCAACCTGCCAGGTGGCAGCTAACAGGGTGGGACAAAACGTCCAATCGCCAACACACTTTATTGGCGTTACATTACCACGCTCTGATACATACGACTGGAATTTTCCTTCATGGTTTCTCAAATCCTCCGTCGCGGACTGCTCCTGCTTCCTGCGCTTCTGTTGGCTGGGTGCAACACCGTCGTGATGAATCCCTCCGGCGACATCGCTAACCAGCAAGCGCGCCTGATCGTCATCTCGACCGCGCTGATGCTGCTCATCATCGTCCCGGTGATCATCCTGACGCTGCTGTTCGCATGGCGTTATCGCAAGAGCAACACTTCCGCTCCCTACGAGCCGGATTGGGATCACTCGACCCGTCTGGAGCTGGTCATCTGGGGCGCACCCCTGCTGATCATCATCGCCCTGGGCCTGCTGACCTGGATCACCACCCACACCCTGGACCCGTACCGTCCGCTCTCGCGCATCGACGCCGAGCGCCCGCTGTCGCCCCAGGTCAAGCCGCTGGTGGTGGAAGTGGTGGCGCTGGACTGGAAGTGGCTGTTCATCTATCCGGAACAAGGCATCGCTACTGTCAATGAGTTGGCCGCGCCGGTGGATGTTCCCATCCAGTTCAAGATTACTGCCTCCAACGTGATGAATTCCTTCTACATCCCGGCACTGGCAGGCCAGATCTACGCCATGCCGAGCATGGAAACCAAGCTGCACGCCGTCATCAACAAGGCCGGCGAATATGAAGGCTTCTCGGCCAACTACAGCGGCGCCGGTTTCTCGCACATGCGCTTCAAGTTCCACGGCCTGGACCAGGCTGGTTTCGACGCCTGGGTGCAGAAGGCCAAGGCCGATTCGAGCAAGCTGGACCGCGCCGAGTACCTGAAGCTGGAACAGCCGAGCGAACGTGAGCCTGCCCGCCTGATCGGCAGCATCGAGCCCAATCTGTTCCACGCCATCGTGAACCGCTGCGTGGCTCCCAACACGGTTTGCATGGACAAGATGATGGCCACCGACCTGAACGTGAAACCGGGCCAGCAAAAGGCCGAATGATTGCCTTGCCTGGTAGCCGTATCAGCGCAGCAGAACACCGCTGCGCCCCCATTTCCTTTTTCCCCGGGAAGTAAAGATGTCTGACAATTTTGACCTGATAAAGCTGATCTTCGGTCGCCTCAGTCTGGAAGCGATTCCATACCATGAGCCGATCCTGCTCGGCACCTTCGCCATGGTGGCGCTGGGCGGCATAGTGGTACTGGGCCTGCTCACCAAATATCGCCTGTGGGGCATGCTCTGGCGCGACTGGTTCACCAGTATCGACCACAAGCGCATCGGCATCATGTACATCGTGCTGGCCATCGTCATGCTGCTGCGTGGCTTTGCCGACGCGGTGATGATGCGCGCGCAGCAGGCCATCGCCTTCGGCGACAACGCCGGCTTCCTGCCGCCGCACCACTATGACCAGGTGTTCACCGCCCACGGCGTGATCATGATCTTCTTCGTGGCCATGCCTCTGGTGACCGGTCTGATGAACTACGTCGTGCCCCTGCAGATCGGTGCGCGCGACGTCGCCTTCCCGTTCCTGAACAACTTCAGCTTCTGGATGACCACCTTCGGCGCACTGCTGGTGATGGCCTCGCTGTTCGTGGGCGAATTCGCCCGCACCGGCTGGCTGGCCTACCCGCCGCTGTCGGGCATCCTGTACAGCCCTGACGTGGGGGTGGACTACTACATCTGGGCCTTGCAGGTGGCCGGGGTAGGGACATTGCTATCAGGGATCAACCTGGTGGTGACCATCGTCAAGATGCGCGCCCCGGGCATGAACATGATGAAGATGCCGGTCTTCACCTGGACCTCGCTGTGCACCAACATCCTGATCGTGGCCGCCTTCCCGGTGCTGACCGCCGTGCTGGCCATGCTGTCCCTGGACCGCGTCTTCGGCACCAACTTCTTCACCAACGACATGGGCGGCAACGCCATGATGTACGTGAACCTGATCTGGATCTGGGGCCACCCCGAGGTCTACATCCTGGTGCTGCCGGCCTTCGGCATCTTCTCTGAGATCGTCTCGACCTTCAGCGGCAAGCGCCTGTTCGGCTACACCTCCATGGTCTACGCGACCGTGGTGATCACCATCCTGTCCTACCTGGTGTGGCTGCACCACTTCTTCACCATGGGTTCGGGCGCCAGCGTGAACTCGTTCTTCGGCATCACCACGATGATCATCTCGATCCCGACCGGCGCCAAGATCTTCAACTGGCTCTTCACGATGTACCGTGGCCGCATCCGCTTCGAAGTCCCCATGCTGTGGACCATCGGCTTCATGGTGACCTTCGTCATCGGCGGCATGACCGGCGTGCTGCTGGCCGTTCCCCCGGCTGACTTCGTGCTGCACAACTCGCTGTTCCTGATCGCCCACTTCCACAACGTCATCATCGGCGGCGTGGTGTTCGGCATGTTCGCCGGCATCAACTTCTGGTTCCCGAAGGCCTTCGGCTTCAAGCTCAATGAGTTCTGGGGCAAGTGCTCGTTCTGGTTCTGGCTGGTCGGCTTCTACCTGGCCTTCATGCCCCTGTACGTGCTGGGCCTGATGGGCGTGACCCGCCGCATGAGCCACTTCGATGATCCGTCGCTGCAGATCTGGTTCGTGATCGCAGCGCTGGGTGCTGGCCTGATCGCCCTGGGCATCGGTTCCTTCATCATCCAGATCGCTGTCTCCATCCGCGACCGCAAGAAGCTGGCCGATGTGACCGGCGACCCGTGGAACGGCCGTACCCTGGAATGGTCGACTTCCTCGCCGCCGCCTGCCTACAACTTCGCCTTCACCCCGGTCGTGCATGACAACGACGCCTGGGCTGACATGAAGAAGAACAAGTATCAGCGTCCGCTGGGCGACTTCGTGGAAATCCACATGCCCAAGAACACCGGTGCCGGCTTCATCATCGCTGCGCTGTCGGCAGTGCTGGGCTTCGCCCTGATCTGGCACATGTGGCTGCCGGCTGTGGCGACCTTCGTTGTTCTGGTTGCCGCCACCATCATCCACACCTTTAATTACAACCGCGACTACTACATCCCGGCCGACGAAGTCGTCCGCGTCGAAGCAGAGCGCACACGTCTGTTGAATAGCCATGTCTGAAGCAATCAACCACACGGCCGACGCGACGCCTAGCTCGCGCTATTTCGTCCGCCATCACCATCCGGAGAACGGCACCCTGCTGGGCTTCTGGATCTACCTGATGAGCGATTGCCTGATCTTCGCCTGCCTGTTTGCGTGCTACGCCGTCCTGGGCCGCAACTACGCAGGCGGTCCGACCGGCGCCGAGCTGTTCGACCTGCCGCTGGTGGCGCTGAACACCGCGCTGCTGTTGCTGTCGTCGATCACCTACGGTTTTGCCATGCTGGCCATGCAGGCCAAGAAGCAGCAGAACACCATCTTCTGGCTGATCATCACGGGTCTGTTGGGCGCTGGCTTCATCTACTTCGAACTCTATGAGTTCCTGCACCTGATCCACGAAGGCGCGGGCCCGACCCGTAGCGGCTTCCTGACCTCGTTCTTCGCGCTGGTCGGCACCCACGGCCTGCACGTGACCTTCGGCATCATCTGGCTGGTCGTGCTGCTGTTCCAGATCAACAAGCACGGTCTGACCGAAGCCAACGGCCGCCGCCTGATGTGCCTGTCCATGTTCTGGCACTTCCTGGACGTGGTCTGGATCGGCGTCTTCACCTTTGTCTATCTGATGGGAGTCCTGCCATGAGCCGCGGCCACCAAGAACACCCGGCCCGTCCGATGGGCCACCACGACGACCATGGCCACGGTCATGGTCATGGCGACCACGCCGCCCACGGCACGATGAAGGATTACGTCACCGGCTTCGTGCTGGCCGTGATCCTCACCGCGATCCCGTTCTGGCTGGTGATGAACAAGTCCATCTCCAGCTCGGCGACCATGGGCATCGTGCTGCTGGCCTTCGCGGCTGTGCAGATCGTGGTCCACATCAAGTACTTCCTGCACATGAACGGCAAGTCCGAAGGCGGCTGGAACATGCTGGCGATGATCTTCACCATCGTCATCGTGGTCATCACGCTGGCCGGTTCGCTGTGGGTCATGTACCACCTGAACCACAACATGATGCCGACCATGTCGCCGGAAAACATGCCCACCGAGACGGTTCCCCAGTCGATGCAGGGCATGCAGGGTATGCAACATAGCGCGCCCCAATCGAAATGAGCCAGACGCCAATCAATGGCGTGAAGCAAGGCAAAGAAAGCGGGGCGGCGCCAGCCGTCCCGGTATCCCGCACAAAGGCCAGCCTGCTGTTGCTGACCCTCTTGGCGGGATTTTTCTTTCTGGTCTTCGCGGCGCTAGGAAGCTGGCAGGTCTATCGCCTGCAATGGAAGCTGGACCTGATCGCCAAGGTTGACGCCCGCGTGCACGCTGCTCCCGTGGCTCCTCCGGGCCCGGCCCTGTGGCCGCAAGTCTCTGCGGAGCGCGATGAATATAAGCGCGTGGTCCTCGCCGGCCGCTATCTCTACAGCAAGACCGTGGCCGTGCAGGCCAGCACCGACCTGGGCAGCGGCGCGTGGCTGCTCACGCCCCTGCAATTGGCCGATGGCGAGGTAGTGCTGGTCAATCGCGGATTCGTCGGCGTCTCGCCGCTCAAGCTGTCCGAGGCCAGCCTCACCGACGCACCGGCAGGCCAGAACGCGGAAGTCACCGGGCTGTTGCGCATGAGCGAGCCCAAGGGCGGCTTCCTGCGCAGCAATGATGCGGCCCAGAACCGCTGGTATTCCCGCGATGTCCAGGCGATTGCCCAGGCCAAGGGACTGACCTCGGTGGCGCCGTACTTCGTCGATGCGGACAAGGCCTCAGCCGAGGCCAACGCCGCCGTCGCGCCGGATGCGCAAAAACCGGTCGGCGGACTGACCGTGATCGCCTTCCACAACAGCCATCTGATCTACGCGCTGACCTGGTACGCGCTGGCCCTGATGTCGCTGGGCGCGGGCTATTGGCTCATCCGTGACGAGCGGCGCTGGCGCGAGCGCATCCGCCAAGCGCAGTCGCGGGACTGATCGGCATGACCGCAGCCGATACCGTGGCCAAGCGCAGGACGCTGAGGGAACGCTGGCAGCGCCTGCGCCAGGGCGAGCAGAACCCGGCCGGCCACCAGAACATGCTGCTGCTGATCCAGCTGCGCTGGCTGGCGGTGCTGGGCCAGGTGTCCACCATCGCCTTCGTGGTGCTGGTGTTCGACCTGCACCTGCCGCTGCCGCACATGCTGGAAGTGCTGTCCTGCCTGGTGGCCTTCAACATCGCCAGCCACCTGCGCTGGCACGAGCGGCGCATCGCCACCAATGCCGAGCTGTTCCTGGCCTTGCTGGTGGATGTGGCGGTGCTGACCTTGCAGCTCTATCTCAGCGGCGGCATCACCAATCCCTTCGCCTTCCTGTACCTGATGCAGATCATCCTCTCGGCCGTGCTGCTCAAGCCCTGGTCGAGCTGGGCCATCGTGGGCGTGACCATGCTCTGCCTGGCCGGGCTGGCGCTGTTCTCCGAGCCGCTGGCGCTGCCGCCTGACCACAATGCGGGGCTGCTGAGCCTGTACGTGGAAGGCACGCTGATCTGCTTCCTGCTCAATGCCGGGCTGATGGTGTTCTTCATCACCCGCATCAGCAGCAACCTGCGCGCCGGCGACGCCTTGCTGGCCGACCTGCGCCAGCGCGCCGCCGAAGAAGATCACATCGTGCGCATGGGCTTGCTCGCCTCGGGCGCCGCTCACGAGCTGGGCACGCCTCTGGCCACGGTGTCGGTGATTCTGGGCGACTGGAAGCGCATGCCCGAGATCAGCCAGCGCCAGGACATGCTGGACGACATCGCCGAAATGGAAGCGCAACTGCAGCGCTGCAAATCCATCGTCAGCGGCGTGCTGCTGTCAGCCGGGCAGGCACGTGGCGAGTCTTCCATCAAGACCACCCTCAACACCTTCCTCGACAGCGTCGCCGAGGACTGGCGCAAGAGCCGTCCGGTAGCGGTGTTCGATTACCAGAACCTGATCGGGCAAGACCTGCCGGTGGCCTTCGACTCGGCCATCAAGCAGATGCTGGGCAATGTGCTGGACAATGCCTTCGAGGTCTCGCCGCACTGGCTGTCGCTGGAAGTACGGCGGGAAGGGGGCTTGCTGCTCATGGAGGTATCCGACCAGGGGCCGGGCTTCCCCGAATGGATGATCAACCAGATCGGCAAGCCCTACCAGTCCACCAAGGGCAAGCCGGGGCGCGGCCTGGGCCTGTTCTTCGTGGTCAACGTCGCGCGCAAGCTGGGCGGACGGGTCTGGGCCAGCAACCTGCCCGGTGCGGGCGCACGCGTGACGCTGGAGCTGCCGCTGTCGGCCATCAGCCTGGAAGCCGACGCGCCCACCGTCGCCGGCAGCGTGACGCCGGATTTTCCGACCGGGGCTTGATGTGCCGCAAGCCAGGCCTGACACGCCTTTGACGCGAATCATTTCCTTTTTCTTCTGATGGCGGCAATGCCCGGGGCCGTCTCGCCTTACAATAGCGCCTTGGGAAAGTAGAAGAAATAGGGAATGCAACATGCCGGCTGATCGCCTGCTTCTGATCATCGAGGATGACGCCGCCTTCGCACGCACCTTGGGGCGCTCGTTCGAACGCCGGGGCTACACCGTCCTGCTTGCCGCCAGCCAGGAAGAGGCGGCCCAGCACCTCCAGCAACACCGTCCAGGTTATGCCGTGGTCGACCTCAAGCTGGGCGGCAACGCCTCCGGTCTGGCCTGCGTGCAGATGCTGCACGCCCATGACGAAGACATGCTCATCGTCGTGCTGACCGGCTTTGCCAGCATCACCACGGCGGTCGAGGCCATCAAGCTGGGCGCTTGCCAATACCTGGCCAAACCCTCCAATACCGACGACATCGAAGCCGCCTTCGGCCACGTGGCCGGGGTCTCCGAGGTCGAGTTGCCGGCGCGCGCCACCTCCATCAAGACCCTGGAATGGGAGCGCATCCACGAGGTACTGGTGGACACCGACTTCAACATCTCCGAGACCGCACGGCGGCTGGGCATGCATAGACGCACCCTGGCGCGCAAGCTGGAAAAGCAGCGCGTCAAGTAAGCCGACGCAGACCCGAATGCGGGCCGGACAGGCCAGTGCCCCAGCGGTTATCATTACGCCCGTCCTCGGGCTGCGCTGTCCGGGCCATCTCACCAGAAGGGAATGACGTGAACCAGTTCAACTTCCAGCGCGGCCTGCTATGGGTTTCGGCCGCCGCTCTGCTAGCCATGGGCAGCGCCGCTGCGCGCGCCCAGGACACCATCAGGATCGGCGAGATCAACAGCTACAAGGCCCAGCCGGCCTTCCTGGAGCCGTACCGCCGGGGCTGGGAAATGGCCCTCGACGAAATCAATGCCGGCGGCGGCGTGCTGGGCAAGAAGCTGGAAGTCATCGCCCGCGACGACAACGGCAACCCCGGCGATTCGGTGCGCGTGGCCGAGGAATTGATGGCGCGCGAGCGCGTCGCCTTGCTGTTTGGCGGTTTTCTCTCCAATACCGGCCTGGCGCTGACCGATTACGCCAAGCAGCACAAGGTCTTCTTCCTCGCCGCCGAACCGCTGACCGACAAGATCGTCTGGCAGAACGGCAACAAGTACACCTACCGCCTGCGCCCCTCGACCTCCATGCTGGTCGCCTCGGTGGTCAAGGAAGCGGTCAAGCTGAAGAAGAAGCGCTGGGCCATCGTCTATCCCAACTATGAATACGGCCAGTCCGCCGTCGCCAGCTTCAAGACCCTGATGAAGCAGGCCCAGCCGGACGTGGAGTTCGTCGCCGAACAGGCGCCGCCGCTGGGCAAGATCGATGCTGGCGCGGTCACCCAGGCGCTGGCCGACGCCAAGCCGGACGCCATCTTCAATGCGCTCTTCGCTGCCGACCTCGGCAAGTTCGTGCGCGAAGGCAATACCCGCGGGCTGTTCGAGCAGGTGGACGTGGTCTCGTTGCTGACGGGCGAGCCCGAGTATCTCGATCCCCTCAAGGGCGAAGCGCCGCAGAACTGGATCGTCACCGGCTATCCCTGGTATGCGATCAACACGCCCGAGCACAAGAAGTTCGTCGAGGCCTATCGCAAGAAATTCAATGACTATCCGCGCAATGGTTCCCTGGTGGGCTATAGCGCGCTGATGTCCATTGCCGCCGGCATCCGCAAGGCCGGCAGCACCGACGCCGACCGTCTGGCCGCCGCCTTCTCCGGCCTGAAGGTGGAAACGCCGGTGGCCGCCATTGTCTACCGCCCGCAGGACCATCAATCCACCCTGGGCGCATTCGTGGGCCGCACCGGCCTCAAGGATGGCCGTGGCGTCATGACCAGCTTCACCTATGTCGATGGCGCGGCGCTGCAGTTGCCCGATGCCGAGGTGAAGAAGCTGCGTGCGCCGGACTGAGGTGCGCCCGTGATGCGCCACGCCCGCCGCCTGCTGGACTGAGTTCATGACGCTTGCCAGCCTCGCCGTCCAGCTGCTCAATGGCCTGGCCGACGCCTCTGCCATGTTCATGGTCGCGGCCGGCCTGTCGCTGATCTTCGGCGTCACGCGCATCGTCAACTTCGCCCACGGTTCCTTCTACATGCTGGGCCTGTACCTGGCCTACAGCCTGGTGGACCGGCTGGGCGCAACGCCCTTGGGTTTCTGGATGGCGCTGCTGCTGGCGGCCTTGTTGGTGGCCGCGCTGGGGGCGCTGGTCGAGCTGGCCATACTGCGCCGCATCTATCGCGCGCCCGAACTGTTCCAGCTGCTGGCCACCTTTGCGCTGGTGCTGGTGATCAAGG
This sequence comes from Herbaspirillum camelliae, assembly GCF_001929405.1. Lineage (NCBI taxonomy): Bacteria > Pseudomonadati > Pseudomonadota > Betaproteobacteria > Burkholderiales > Oxalobacteraceae > Herbaspirillum > Herbaspirillum camelliae. The sequence goes on along the minus strand of NZ_KV880769.1, from coordinate 4,444,314 downwards.
ATGCGGCGCTCTGGTATTGGGGGCCGGAAGACCTGTTCGGGCCGCGCGCACCAGGCCTCTCTGGTGCGGTACAGGTGCTGGGGCGGCGTCTGCCACAGTATGACCTGCTGCTCATGGCCATCGGTCCGCTGGTGTTTGCGCTGCTGTGGCTGCTGCTCAACCGCACCCGCTGGGGCACACTCATCCGCGCCGCCACCCAGGACCGCGAGATGCTGGGCGCACTGGGCGTGAACCAGGCCTGGCTCTTCACCGGCGTGTTTGCGCTGGGCTGCTTTCTGGCGGGCCTGGGCGGTGCACTGCAGGGACCGCGTCTGCCGGCCAACCTGGCGCTCGATCTCGATACCATCGGAACGGCCTTCGTGGTGGTGGTGGTCGGCGGCATGGGTTCCATCGGCGGCGCTTTCGCAGCGGCCGTGCTGATCGCCGAGGTCAAGGCGTTGTGCATTGCCTTGGGCACGGTCTCGTGCTTCGGTATCGAACTCTCGCTGTCGCGGTTGACGCTGGTGGCCGAATTCCTGGTGATGGCGGTGATCCTGGTCGTGCGGCCCTGGGGGCTGCTGGGCAAGCCGCTGGCGCTGGTGCGCGCCGCCAGCCACCATGAAGCGCCGCTGCGCTCAGCCAGCCGGCGTGAGCGCTGGGCCGCCATGGTGCTGCTGGCAGGGCTGCTGGCCTTGCCCCTGCTGGCCGGGCGTTTCCCTTATCTGCCGGTCCTGATGGTGGAAATCCTGGTGGCCGTGCTGTTTGCCGCCAGCCTGCATTTCCTGATGGGGCCGGGCGGCATGGTGTCCTTCGGTCATGCTGCCTACTTCGGCCTGGGCGCGTACGCCGCCGCCCTGGTCACGCTGCGCCTGCAATGGCCGATGCCGCTGGCCATGCTGGCCGGGGCCGGTACGGCCATGCTGGCGGCGCTGCTGTTCGGCTGGTTCTGCGTGCGTCTGTCCGGCGTCTACCTGGCCATGCTGACGCTGGCCTTTGCGCAGATCGTCTGGGCCGCCCTCTATCAATGGGATGACCTCACAGGCGGCAGCAATGGGCTGGTCGGATTGCGTACGGCCGCCGCGCTGGCCTCGCCGCTGGCCTACTACTACCTGGCGCTGCTGTGCAGCGCGCTGGGCGTCTACCTGCTGCGGCGGGTGATCCATGCGCCGTTCGGACTGGCCTTGCGCGCCGCACGCGATGCCTCGGGGCGTGCACAGGCGCTGGGCATGGATGTGCGCGCCTTGCAATGGGGCGGCTTTGCATTGGCAGGCCTCTTCTGCGGGCTGGCCGGGGTGCTGTTCGCTTTTTCCAAGGGCAGCATCTCGCCCGAAGTCGCCGGCGTGAACCGCTCGGTGGATGGCCTGGTGATGGTCCTGCTGGGTGGCGTGCAAAGCCTGGTGGGACCGCTGCTGGGCGCCTCCGTGTTCACCTGGCTGCAAGATCTGGTGGCGCGCGAGACCGACTATTGGCGCGCCTTGCTGGGCGGTGTGATCCTGTTGTTGGTGCTGCTCCTGCCGGGCGGCCTGGCCGGTGCCTGGCGCAGGGCCGCCCGGCCAGGGGAGGGCGCATGAGCCTCCTGCAGGTACAGCAGTTGTCCAAATCCTTCGGCGGCGTGGCCGCGCTCGAGGATCTTTCCTTCGCGCTGCCGGCCGGTCAGATGCTGGCGTTGATCGGTCCCAATGGTGCGGGCAAGTCAACCTGCTTCAACCTGATCAACGGCCAGCTACGTCCGGATCGCGGCGAGGTGCTGCTGGACGGGCAGTCCATCACCGGGCTGGATGCGCGTCGCATCTGGCGTCGCGGCGTGGGCCGCACCTTCCAGGTATCGGCCGCCTTCAGTTCCATGACGGTGCTGCAAAGCGTGCAGGCCGCCTTGCTCTCGCATCATCGCCGGCTGTGGCAGCTCTGGCGTCCGGCTGACTCCCAGTTCCGCCAGGAAGCCATGGACCTGCTCGACCAGGTCGGCATGGCCGCCCAGGCCCAGCGCGCTTGCGCCGTGCTGGCCTACGGCGACATCAAGCGGGTCGAACTGGCCATGGCGCTGTCCAATGCACCGCGTCTGTTGCTCATGGATGAACCCACTGCCGGCATGGCCGCGCAGGAAAGGCAAGCGCTCATGGCGCTCACGCGCAGGCTGGTCAACGAGCGCGGGATTGCCGTGCTGTTTACCGAACACAGCATGGATGTGGTGTTCGCCCATGCCGACCGCATCCTGGTGCTGGCGCGCGGCCAACTGGTGGCCGATGGCGCGCCTGCCGCCGTGCGCGCCGATGCCCGGGTGCGCGAACTCTATTTCGGCACTGGCGCCAGTTTCGGAGGGGCGGCATGAGTCAGTGCCTGTTGCAGGTGCAAGGCCTGCATGCGTGGTATGCCGACGCCCACATACTCTTCGGCCTGAACCTGGAGATCCGCGCAGGCGAAGTGGTGGCGCTCATGGGGCGCAATGGCGCAGGCAAGTCCACCACGCTGAAGGCCTTGATGGGCCTGCTGGAGCGCCGCCAAGGACAGGTCCGTCTGGAAGGACGCGACATCGGCAAGCTCGCACCGCATCAGCGCGCACGGCTGGGACTGGGCTATGTGCCGGAAGACCGCCGCATCTTCACCGAACTGAGCGTGCTGGAAAACCTCGAGACCGGCCGCCAGCCGCCGCGTCGCGGTGCGCCGCACTGGACGCCGCAGGCCTTGTTCGAGCTCTTTCCCAACCTCGGCGCGATGCCGCAGCGCCCCGGCGGGCGCATGAGCGGAGGCGAGCAGCAGATGCTCACCATTGCCCGCACGCTCATGGGCAATCCGCGCCTGCTGTTGCTGGATGAGCCTTCCGAGGGCGTGGCGCCGGTGATCGTCGAGCAGATGGCGGTGATGATTCAAGAGCTCAAGCGCAGCGGCATCGCCATCCTGCTGTGCGAACAGAATCTGCACTTCGCCAGCCTGGTCTGCGACCGCGCCTATCTGCTCGATCAAGGCCGTATCGTGGCCGAGGGCACGCCCGCGAGCCTCCAAGCTCATCAGCAGCAATCCGGCCTCTGACAAGGCTTGCGCAAAGATGTAACAAAGCGCTCGCCCAGCTGTTGCATTTACGCGGGAACCGCTGAGCATGATCCTGTCCAACTGGCTATAACGCTCGCTCCACCTTGCCCTACGGCATGCGAGCTCAGCCATACGGAGAAGACCACCATGCCCAGCTCATCCAGCAGTTCCGCCAGCCAGTCCCACATGACGGCGCAGGAAGCCAGTGACAATTACACCGACGCCGGCGTGCGCAATGACTTGGCCAAGGTCGCCGTCGGTAACGACATCAACGACATCTTCTTTGCGGCCGTCGAGATGACACGCATGCCGATGATCGTGTCCGACCCCAATCGTCCGGACAACCCCATCGTCTTCGTCAACAATGCCTTCATCAACATGACCGGCTACAGCCGCGCGGAAGTGGTGGGCAAGAATTGCCGCTTCCTGCAAGGTCCGGAGACCGATCGTTCGGTCGTGGCCGAGGTACGGCGGGCGGTGGCGGAGCGGCGCGAGATCGCAACAGAACTGTTGAACTATCGCAAGAACGGTTCGACCTTCTGGAATGCGCTGTTCATCTCGCCGGTCTATGACCAGCAGGGCAACCTGAAGTATTTCTTCAGCTCCCAGCTCGACATCAGCCGCCGCCGCGACGCCGAGCAGGCGCTGGGGCAGGCGCGCAAGATGGAGGCGCTGGGCCAGTTGACCGGCGGCATTGCCCACGACTTCAACAACCTGCTGCAAGTCATCACCGGCTATCTGGACATGATCAACCTCGCCCTGCGCAGCGACAAGCCCGACCTGACCCGGGTGGCGCGCAGCGCCGACAGCATCCGCAAGGCCTCCGGCAAGGCCGCCATGCTGACCCAGCAGTTGCTGGCCTTCGCCCGCAAGCAGCGCCTGGAAGGCCGCACCATCAACCTCAACTCGCTCACCGAGGGCTTCACGGACCTGGTCACGCGCACCCTGGGTGGCGACATCACGGTACACACCGAACTGGCCCGGGGACTCTGGAACTGCCGTCTTGATCCGACCCAGATGGAGGTGGCGCTCTTGAACGTGCTCATCAATGCCCGCGACGCCATGAATGGCCGTGGCCGCGTGCGCATCCGTACCGCCAATGAAGATCTGGCCGATCCGGACCGGGCGGTGCAGCTGGGCCTCAAGGAAGGCCTGTATGTGTCCATCGCCATCAGCGACGATGGCCCCGGCATCGCGCCTGACATCCTGCCGCGCGTGATGGACCCGTTCTTTACCACCAAGGACGAGGGCAAGGGCACCGGCCTGGGCCTGTCGATGGTGTATGGTTTCGTGAAGCAGTCGGGCGGCTCGGTGCGCATCACCTCCGGGGCCGAGGGCGGCACCACGGTGACCATCTATTTCCCGGCCACGCAGGACCAGGTCGGCGGCGGCTTCGACTACGACAACCGCACCCAGAGCCAGGGCGGACAGGAACATATCCTGGTCGTGGATGACCGCCTGGAAGTGGCCGAGCTGGCGCAGACGATGCTGGAAAGCCTGGGCTATCGCGTGAGCATGGTCAACTCGCCGGCCGAAGCGCTGCAACTGATCCGCGCCGGCCGTCCGGTGGACCTGCTGTTTACCGATCTGATCATGCCGGGCAGCATGAACGGTGTGGTGCTGGCGCGAGAAGCCAAGCGCATGTTGCCCACGATCAAGGTATTATTGACTACCGGTTACGCTAGCGAGTCATTGGAGCGGCACGGCGCGGATGGTGAGTTTCCCGTCCTCGACAAGCCTTATCGCCATGACGAGCTGGCCCGCAAGATCCGCATTGTCCTCGACGGCGCCACTGGCGTGAGCTGAAAATTCCAACAACAAGCCGTCTGTCGGACCCCACCCCCCATTACCCTCCAAGGGGAGCCGCACCATGGAACTGGAACACCTGCTGGCCAGGGCGCACTCCCTGGCCTATCGCATCTGCGCCGAATTCAACGGCCAGCCGCTGCCCGACGATCAGCGCGCCTGCGCCGTCATCGGCTGCCTCACCGTGGCCCAGCAGCATCACTGCGCCATCGGCATCCTGCTGCGTCAGGAGATGCCCGTCAACGCCTCGGCCTTTGCCCTGGTGCGCGAGCAGATCGCTACCGTCTTCAACGCCCTCTGGCTGTGGTATTGCGCCAGCACCGAGGAGGTGCAACGCTTCATGGCGCACGGCAGCGGCAAGAGCCTGCACCAGCTGGTGGCCCAGGTCGATGGCCTCCTGGCCAACAGTCCCACGGCTGAAGCGGCGATCCTGCGCGGCCACTCGGCGCAGTTGAGCGATTTTGTCTTCGCCGGCGAGCCGCGCATCCGGCATTGGCTCGACATTAATGAGGTCGATGCCCTCTATTCGGAAGAGACGGTCGGCCAACTGGTCGCGTTATCCAACTCCATGGCCGAACTGGGACTGGCCAGCTATCGCACCGTCTACAACAAGCACATCACCAGCACGCATGAAGAGCCCGGCGCATTGCGCCGGCTGGACGCGGCGGGCTAGCCCGTCTTGTCGATCAGTGCAGTGGGCAACAGGCGGGCCGCCGCCTGTTGCGCGCTCATCCCGGGCTGCCAGGGCAAGCGGCCAAGCAAGGGCGCCTGCAATCTTGTCTGCAGGCTCTGCACCATGGCCTCCATACAAGCCTCTGCCGGATCGATCTCGTTGGCCACCCAGCCCAGCAGCACCAAGCCCCGCGCGGCGATCGCCTGTTGCGTCAGCAGGGCATGGTTGATGCAGCCCAGCCGCATCCCCACCACCAGCACCACCGGCAAGCCCAGCCTGGCCACCAGGTCGTCGGTATTGTGCCTGGCATCCAGTGGCACCATGAAGCCGCCCGCACCCTCGACGATCACGCAGTCGCTGACCGCGCGGAGGTGCGCATGGCAGGCCGCCAGGTGTTCCAGTTCGATGGTCACGCCTTCCTCGGACGCAGCGATATGCGGGGCCGTCGCCCGCCGCAGCAGGTAGGGATTGACCCACTGCGGCGGGACCTGCACATTGGTCTGCGCCTGCAGCGCCAGCACATCCTCGTTGCACCAGCGCTGGCCGTCATGGAAGGCGCCGGAGGCCACCGGCTTCATGCCCACGCAACGCAGACCATGCGCCACATGCAGATGCACCAGCGCCGAAGCCACCAGGGTCTTGCCCACGCCGGTGTCGGTGCCGGTGACGAAGATGCCCTCGTGCCTGGCGCGATATGCACGATAGGCACGATACGTCGTATACGCCGCCGTGTTCACAGGGCCTCCATCGTGGCGGCGAAGGCGGCGTGCAACTGGCGTCCCAGCCAGTGCGCCTGTTCTTCATCGAGCAGATAGGGCGGCATCAGGTAGAGGCTGGTCCCGATGGGGCGCACCAGCACTTCGCGCTGCGCCGCTTCGGCGGCCATCCGGCGCGAGAAGGCCGCAGCGGCCGAGCCCTCCAGCACGGCGTCGCAGGCCCAGATCATGCCGCGCTGGCGCACATGGCGCACCCGCTCGTCCTGCGCCAGCGGCTGCAAGGCCGCCGCCAGCACCGGGGCGAAGGCGCGATTGCGTTCCAGCACAGCGTCTTCGGCAAAGATGGCCAGCGTGGCCAGGGCGGCGCGGCAGGCCAGCGGATTGCCCGTGTAGGAGTGCGAATGCAGGAAACCGCGCCGCACATCGTCGTCATAGAAGGCCTGGTAGATGGCCTCGCTGCTCATGACCAGCGACAAGGGCAGGTAGCCGCCGCTGATGCCCTTGGACAGGCACAGCAGGTCGGGCCAGACGCCCGCCTGTTCGCAGGCAAAGAAGCTGCCGGTGCGGCCGCAGCCGACGGCGATCTCGTCAGCGATCAGGTGGGCGCCGTAGCGGTCGCACAGGTGGCGCAGGCCGCGTATGTAAGCCGGATCATGCATGGCCATGCCAGCGGCACACTGCACCAGCGGTTCCACGATGAGGGCGGCGATGCGTCCCTGGCGCTGCTGCAGGATACGTTCCACATCGTCCAGCGCCCGCGCGGCCACTTCCTGGGCGCTCTCGCCGGGGGCAGCCTGGCGCGCATCGGGGGAGGCCGCCACATGGGCCGGGCGCAGCAGGCTTTCATAGGCTGAGCGGAACAGGGGCGTATCGGTGACGCCCAGCGCGCCCACGGTCTCGCCGTGGTAGCCGCCGGCGATGCAGATGAATTCGTTCTTGTCTGGCTGACCGCCATTGCGCCATGCATGCACGCTCATCTTCAGCGCGATCTCCACCGCCGAGGCGCCATCGGAGGCGTAGAAGCAATGTCCCAGCGCCTGCCCGGTCAGCGCCGCCAACTGCTCGGACAGCGCCACCACCGGCTCATGGGTGAAGCCGGCCAGCATGGCGTGTTCCAGCTGGCCCAGCTGTTCGACCAGGGCGGCATTGATGCGCGCATTGGTGTGGCCGAACAGGTTGACCCACCAGGAACTGATGGCGTCCAGATAGCGCCGGCCTTCGCTGTCATGCAGCCAGAGGCCATGGGCGCGCGTGATGGCAATGGGCGGCACGCTTTCATGACGGCGCATCTGGGTGCAGGGATGCCAGACGCTGCGCAGGCTGCGCGCCACCAGGGAGGACCAGGGGGCGCTCATGCCATCACCTGTTCGGCCTGCACCAGCGCCTCGATCAACTGCGCCACCTGTTCCTCGGTATGCAGCGCCGACAGGCTGATGCGCAGTCGCGCCGTCATCCTCGGCACGGTGGGCGGACAGATCGCCGGCACCCAGATCCCTTGCTCGCGCAGTTGCTGCATCAAGGCGCGGGCGCGGGCATTGTCGCCGATGATGAGGGGCTGGATGGGCGTCTGCGAAGGCAGCAATTGCCACGACAGCCCGGCCAGTCCCTTGCGCAGCTGGGCCACTAGGGCGCGCAGGTGGGTGCGACGCCATTCATCGGCGGCGATCACGGCCAGGCTGGCGGTAGCCGCCGCCGCCAGCGCCGGGGGATGAGCGGTGGTGAACATGTAGGTACGGGCGCGCTGCATGATCCATGCAAGCAGGTCCCGGTCGCCCGCCACGAAAGCACCTGCCACACCGGCCGCCTTGCCCAGCGTCCCCATGCACAGCACATGCGGGGCGCGCACGCCGGCATGGGCCAGGCTGCCGCGCCCCTGCGGTCCCAGCACGCCAAAGCCGTGGGCGTCATCGACCAGCAGCCAGGCGCCGTGGCGCGCGCAGACCTCGGCCAGCTCGGCCAGCGGCGCCTGATCGCCATCCATGCTGAAGACAGCGTCGGTCACCACCAGCTTGCGGCCACTGCCGCAGCGGGCCAGCACCTGGTCCAGGCGCTGGGTGTCGTTGTGGGGAAATACCTTCAGGCTGGCCCCGGACAAACGCGCGCCATCGATCAGCGAAGCGTGGCTGAGGCGATCCACCACGACGGTGTCGCCGGCGCCGACCAGTGCGCCGATGACGCCCATATTGGCCATGTAGCCACTGCCAAAACCCAGCGCTGCCGGCAGGCCCGTAAAGTCGGCCAGCGCGCGTTCCAGCGTCTCGTGCGCTGCGCTGTGGCCGCTGATCAGGGCCGAGGCTGCCGCGCCCATGCCGTATTGGCCCAGCGCGGTCACGGCGGCTGCGGTGATGGCCGGGTGATTGGCCAGCCCCAGGTAATCATTGCTGCAAAAGGACAGGTAGGGACGCGCCTCTACCGTCAATAGCGGGCCTTGCGCACTGCTGACGGTGCGCCGGGTGCGCAGCAGGCTCTGGCGCGTCAGTTCATCGAGTTGTTCGTGAAAGTCATGCATGGTGATTCCTTGTGAATACCACCGGCAGGCGGGCCAGCGCCCGGTAGGCGGGATTGTCCTGCCAGACCGGCGCCGCCGTGTCCAGCGCCAGGGTGGGCAGGCGGCGCATGAGCGCGGTGAAGGCGATCTCGGCTTCCATCTGCGTCAATGCCGCGCCCAGGCAGACATGCGGTCCCTGGCCAAAGGACAAGTGCATGCCCTGATCGCGGCGGATGTCGAAGTCCTGCGGCTGGCGATAGCGCTTGGCATCGTGATTGGCCAGCCCGATGTGCAGGATGGCCAGGTCACCGCGCGCCAGGGTCTGGCCGTCCAGCTGCACCGGCGCCAGCAGGCGGCGGCCGGTGTATTGCACCGGGCTGTCATGGCGCAGCATCTCGCGGATGGCGCTGCGCAGCCAGTGCGGCTCGGACTGGAGCAGCCGCCATTGCTCCGGATGGCGTAACAGCGCCAGCAGGCCATTGCCCAGCAGGTTGCGGGTGGTCTCGTAGCCGGCGAAGAGCAGGGTGCTGCATTGGGCCAGCAGTTCGACCTGGTTGATTTGCGCTTGCTGGCGGGCCTGCAGCAACTGCGCCAGCAGGCTGTGCGGCGGCAGTGTCTGTCCCTGCTCCTGCTCCAGCGTGGTGCTGAAGAAGTCGCACAGGGCCTGCATCGCGTGTTGCGCTGCCAGGGTCTGGGCGGCGTCGGGCGTGGGACTGCCGATGAAGGCCGCCAGATCGGCAGCCCAATCGATGAAGGCCGGCGGCACTGCGCCGGGCAGGCCCATCAGCCGGGCGATGGCCAGCGCCGGCAGGGGGCGGGCAAAGCGGCTGATGAAGTCGAATCCGCGATGGGACTGCGGGTCGCGCAGGATGTCGTCGATCAACTGCTGGGCGATGGCTTCGATGGCCGGGGCTTGCAGGGCCAACTGGGCCGGCTTGAAGCCGGGATTGAGCACGCCGCGCAGGCGACGATGCGCGCGGCCATCCAGAAACAGCAGCGAGCGCGAGAACAGCCGCTTGAAACGGCGCTCGGCAGCGCTGTCCCCCTGCTTGTCGCCAAGGCCGCTATTGATCCAGCGCGCCGCTCGCCGCACCGAAAAGCGCGGATCGCGCAGCGCCTCCGCCACTTGCTCATGCCCGCTGATGACCCAGGCCCCGCCGCAGTGCGCGGTGCTCCACTGCACTGCCATCAGGCGCTGGCAGCGGCGGCCTGCAGGCCCAGGCGCGCCAACAGGTCCAGGTCCGAGGACACCGGCGTATTCGGTGTGGTCAGCAGCTTGCTGCCCAGGAAGATGGAGTTGGCGCCGGCGGCAAAGCAGAGCGCCTGGGTCGCATCGCTCATGCTTTCGCGCCCGGCCGACAGGCGGATCACTGCGTGGGGAAGGGCGATGCGGGCCACCGCGACGGTGCGCACGAATTCGAATTCATCCAGGGCCGGCACGTCTTGCAAGGGAGTCCCGGCAATCGGCACTAGATGGTTGATCGGCACCGATTGCGGCGGCACCGGCAGCGCCGCCAGCTGCGCGATGAGGCCGGCGCGCTGGGCGCGGGTCTCGCCCATGCCGATGATGCCGCCGCAGCAGACGCTCAATCCCGCCAGTTGCACGCGCTCCAGCGTGTCGAGCCGGTCCTGGTAGCTGCGGGTGGAGATGACCTGGCCGTAGAAGTCCGGGGCGGTATCGAGGTTGTGGTTGTAGTAGTCCAGGCCGGCTTCTTTCAAGGCCTCGGCCTGGGCCTGTTCCAGCATGCCCAGGGTCATGCAGGTTTCCAGGCCCAATGCGCGCACCTGGCTGACCATCTCGGTGAGCGCAGGCATGTCACGCTCCTTGGGATTGCGCCAGGCTGCGCCCATGCAGAAGCGGGTGGCGCCCTGGTCGCGGGCGGCGCGGGCGGCCTGCACCACCTCCTCGACGTCCATGAGCTTGCCGGCCGGCACGCCGGCCTCCTTGTGATGGGCCGATTGCGCGCAGTAGCCGCAATCCTCGGCGCAGCCGCCGGTCTTGATCGACAAGAGGCTGGAGAGCTGCACCTGGTTGGCCGGGTGGTGCTGGCGATGCACGGTCTGGGCCTGGTACAGCAGATCGAGGAAGGGCAGTTCGAACAGCGCCGCCACTGCGTCACGGCGTGCGCCGTCCGTGCTGGCGGGGCGGTGGAAGTGCAGCGGCGCGCTGGTCTGGCCGGCGGGGACGGAAGGGCAGTGGCTCATCGATAAAATCCAGAACGTGAGGGAAAAGGCTTAGAATTTCGTTCCGGCGGATTCTATCTTCGGCCAAATTCTTTTAACAATTTCTTTTTTTATAGATTATCTATAAATGAGCGAGCTCAACAACGTCCCTTCCAGCACCGTAGATCGCATTGCCGAGGTCCTGCGCCTGCGCATCATCCGGGGCGAAATCGCAGGCGGGGCGGCGCTGCGGCAGGATCATGTGGCCCAGGAATTCCAGTCCAGCCATGTCCCCGTGCGGGAGGCATTCCGACAACTGGAGGCGGAGGGATTGGTGCTGACTTTGCCCCGTCGCGGGGTGCGGGTGACGATGGTGGACCGGGCCACCGTGAAGGAAAACGCCGAGATGCGCGGTTCACTGGAAATCCTGGCGCTGCGCCACAGCGCCCGCAAGTTCGGCGCCGAGCACATTGCGCGCCTGGAGCAGGCCCATGCCGCCTGCGCCGCCGCCGGCTCGCTGGTGGAGTGGGACGCCGCCAACAACCTGTTCCACGACATCCTCTCCAGCGAATGCGGCATGCCGCGTCTGTTGGCGGTGCTGAAGCAACTGCAGCTGACCAATTCGCGCTACCTGTTCTCGACCGGCTTCAAACGCGGCTGGCAGCCCCGTTCCGACCACGACCACGCCCTCATCATCGAGGCCCTCAAGGAGCGCAAGATCGACCGCGCCGTGCAATTGCTAAGCATGCACATTGGCACCATGGAGCGGGTGGGCTTTGTGGCGGGCTGAGGCGCGCTTCAGGCCGCCTGGGCGGCTTGCGCGGCCTGGGCAGCTTCGGGCTGCTGGCGGCGCTGTTGCTGCACGAACTGCGAGGGCGGCAGGCCGACATGGCGGCTGAAGGCCACGCTGAAGGTGGAGGCCGAGCTGTAGCCCACCTGTAGCGCCACTTCCGCGATGCTGCCCTCGGCGCGCAGCAGCAGGCGCTTGGCCAGCGCCATGCGCCAGGCCAACAGGTAATCCATGGGCGTGAGTCCGACTTCGCGGCGGAAACGCTCGAAGAAGGACGAGCGCGACAAGGCCGCCACCCGCGCCAGGCGCGGCACGTTCCAGTCCTGCGCCGGCTGCGCATGCAGGGCGCGGATCGCCTGAGCCAGCCGCACATCGGCCAGTCCGCGCAGCAGGCCGGGCGAGGCGGCGACCGTGGGATCGTTGCTGGAGCGCAGGGCTTCGATCAGCAGCACTTCCAGCAGCCGCGCCAGCACCACCTCACGCGCCGGTCGCTGGGCGCGCGATTCGTCTCCCACCAGTTGTACCAGCGTGGCCAGCCTTGTATGGGCGCGCACCACGACCAGGTCAGGCAACAAGGACACCAGCAGCACCGAATCGGGCGACTCGAAGACGCAGTGACCCGCCACCAGCTGCACTTCCGCCGGGCCTCCCGGCGTACCCAGGTGATAGCGACCATCTGGCAACAACGGTGGCGGATTGCTCTCGTCAAGCAGGGTAGCGTCGTTTGTATGCAAGCTGGTCAATGCAAATCCATGCAAAGCCGGCGCCAGCACGAAATCCCCCGCTTCCAGCAGGATCGCCGGGCCCGCAGCGGGCTCGAGGCGGCAGCTGCCGTCCAGCACGGCGCAGTAGAAGGCCAGTTCCGGTCGGGAACGTTGCACCCGCCACGCGCCGCTGCCTTGCACGTACTTGGTGTAGCGCGCAGCGGGCTGGAGCAGGGTGACGACTTCGGCAAGGGGATCGGTGGGTTCAGACATGCTTGGACGATGGCAAATGAAATGCGGACTTTTGATTGTAGCAAGTCCGGAGTGTCCCGACTATGCTTGGCCTTGTTCTCACCCCCACACAAGGATGCTCACCATGAAGACCATTTTCATTACCGGCTGTTCGTCCGGCTTCGGCCTGGAAATTGCTCGCTACTTCCTGCAACGTGACTGGAAGGTCATCGCCACCATGCGCACGCCGCGTCACGACCTGCTGCCGGCCTCGCCGCATCTGCGCATCCTGCCCCTGGATGTGGTCGATGCCGACAGCATCCAGGCCGCCGTCGAGGCCGCCGGTCCCGTCGATGTGCTGGTCAACAATGCCGGCATCGGCAACCTGGGTGCGCTGGAAGCGCAGCCGATGGCGCAGGTGCGCGAGCTCTTCGAGACCAATACCCTGGGCAGCATCGCCATGACCCAGGCCTTCATCCCGCAGATGCGCGCCCGTGGGCAGGGTATGGTGATCAATGTGACCTCCTCGGTCACGCTGCGCTCGCTGCCGCTGCTGGCGGTCTACACCGCCAGCAAGGCCGCCATCAATGCCTTTACCGAATCACTGGCGCTGGAACTGGCCCCGCTGGGCGTGCAGGTCCGGCTGGTGCTGCCAGGGCGCTCGCCGCAGACGCGGTTTGCCGAGAATGCCCGGGCGCGCATGGAAGCTTCGGTGCCCGAGCCCTATGCCGCGCTGGCGGCACAGGTCTTTGAGAATTTCCAGGCAGCCACTCAACTGACCTATGCCGAGGACGTGGCCGAGGCGGTCTGGCAGGCCGCCAACGACCCCAACGCACCCATGCGCATCCCTGCCGGTGAAGATGCGCGGGAATGGGCGAAGGCTGGCTAGCGCTAGCTATAGCTAGAACCCATTTCATAAATAGGCGTGAGTGCGAGCGAGTCCCGTTTGGGATGAAGTGCAAGGCGCGAATTTGGGTCAAGACTGGGCGTCTTGACCCAAATTCGTAACGCAGCAATTCGCCCAAACGGGCCGCTCCCTCCGGGTTCTGCCCAGAAAGGGCGCTGGCGGCGTTGCGCTCCTTGCGTGTGGCACCGCCACACGACGCGTCGCGCGCCTTGCCAGCGCCCTTTCTGGGCAGAACGCATCTCACGCCTATTTATGAAATGGGTTCTAGTTAGAGCTCAGTGGCCATCCGGTGCAGCATCTCCGCCGTCTCGGTCGGGCGCGAGAGGAAAGGTGAATGGTCGCTGGCCAGCTCCTTGATGCGGCTGCAGCCGGAGCGGGCCGCCATCACCCTTTGCAGGACCGGATCGACGGCGCGGTCGCGGGTGCAGACGATGTAGCTCTTGGGCAGCTTGCCATAGGCTTGCTCGGACAGTTGCACCGGCGTGGTCATCGGCGCCATAGCCTGCGAACGGAACTGCGGCGCGGCCCACTGGGCCACGGCGTAAGGGGCGTCCTGCATGAAGGTCTCCACCCGAGCGGATGGGGGCGTGTCGGCGGCGATGGCGTCGTGCGCCAGCGCCACCGGCGAGGGCAGGCGCGCAGGCGCGAGCTCGGACAGCGAGCTCAGCGAGTCGCCGTTGACGGGCACGTAGGCGCACAGGTAGATGATGCGCGCCAGGCTGTCGGCGGCCTTCTCGGCGGCGGCGGTGACGGCGATCCCGCCCATGCTGTGGCCCACCAGCGTGACGCGTTTGCCGATGGCCTTGATGGCTTGCACGATGGCGTCGGCGTACAGGGATAGGGTGACCTGGTCCTGCGGCGTAGCGTCCGCGCCACTGCCGGGCAGGTCGATGCTGTGGACTTCGTGGCCGCGCATGGTCAGCTCGGCCGAGACGGCCGGCCACACCCATTTGCCTTGCCAGGCACCGTGGATCAAGAGGAAATTGGCCATGAGTGATGTAGGGAGATGAATGGAGATGAATGGAGGTGAATGAGTTTGTATGGATTTGTGTTTGCTGCAAATCCATACTAGCATTCACATCTGGGAGCAACAATCCAGATAACATCCATACAAGCGTCAGCGCAACGCACTCACTCTCCGGTATCCACGTGGACCCATCCGCACTTTCCCTGGCCTGGGCAGGCCGCTTTGCCGCCAATGGCGGGCCGCGCTATCTGCAGATCGTCGGCTTCATGGAGCAGGCCATCTCCGACGAACGGCTGCGCCCCGGCGACCGCCTGCCGCCGCAGCGGCAACTGGCCGAGCACCTCAAGGTCGACCTCACCACGGTCACGCGCGCCTATGGCGAAGCGCGCCGTCGCCATCTGCTGGAGGCGCGCGGCTCGGCTGGCACCTTCGTGGCTGCGCCCAAGGTGGACCTGAGCCAGTTGATCGACCTGTCGATGAACATCCCGCCGCCGCCGGCCGGCATCGATTTGAATGACCTGCTGCGCCAGGGGATGTCGCAAGTACTGATCCACAGCGACGCTGACCTGCTGATGACCTATCACCTGGGCGGCGGCGGCAGTGCCGACCGCGCCGCCGGGGCGATGTGGATGCAAGCCATGCTGGGCCCGGTGGATGAGGCGCGGGTGCTGGCCTGTCCGGGCGCGCAGTCGGCGCTGGCGGCGCTGGTGCTGTCCCAGACCCGGCCGGGCGAAGTGATCCTGGCCGAACCGCTGGCCTATCCGGGCCTCTTGACGGTGGCGGCGCACCTGGGCCGGCGCGTCGTGGCGGTGGAGGTGGACGACGAGGGCATGCGCCCCGATCTGCTCATGACCATGGCGCGGCGGCACCAGGCGCGTCTGGTCTATCTCAACCCGACGCTGCAGAACCCCACCACCCGCACCATGCCGGCCACGCGCCGGGCCGAGATCGCGGCGCTGGCCACACGGCTGGACCTGCGCATCATCGAGGATGATCCCTACTGGCGCTTTGCCGCCCATGCGCCCAGGCCGCTGGCGCACTATGCGCCGCAGCATGTGTTCTATGTCTCGACCTTGTCCAAGTGCCTGTTGCCGGGCTTGCGTACGGCCTATGTGCTCATGCCGGAGGGGCAGGCGCAGGAAGAGGTGCTGGGCGCCTTGCGCTCCTTCGTGCTGATGTCCACGCCGCTGATGACGGCCTTGTCCACCCAATGGATACATGACGGCACCGCAGCGACCCTGCTGGAAGGCATCCGCACTGAAGCCCGGGCGCGCCACGAACTGGCCTTGCGCACGCTGGGCGGAGCAGGGCTCTCTGCGGGCGGCGGCATCCACCTGTGGAAGGCGCTGCCGGCCCACTGGCAGGGGCAGGAATTCGTGCTCAAGGCGCGCCAGGCCGGGCTCAACGTGGTGTCGCAGAGCAGTTTCGCCGTGCCGCAAGACGGCCGCGAGCCGGGCGCGGACAGCGGTGGGCAGGGGGCTTGCATCCGCATTTCGCTGGGGCGTTCGCGCAGCCGCTTCGAGCTGGTCAACGCGCTGCGCCGGCTGATGGAACTGGCGCAGCGCCGCAGCCCGCGCGAAGTGGTGGTCTGAGCCTGACGTTCAGCGCGTCATCGAGGGCGCCAGCAGGCCATTCATGGCGTCGCTGACGATGAGCGCGGGCAGGGAGGTGCGGTCATTGCTGACGATGACGGTGTCCTTCTCGACATCGCCGGGCAGGCTCAACTGGCCGATGTAGCTGCAATCGTCGCTGCAGGTGTAGCGCAGCACGGTCTGGCCGCGCACGGCTTCGAGGATGTACTGGCCGTGCTCCATGCCGTAGTAGCGCACACCCACCAGCTGGCGCTCGGGTGTATGGGGATCTTCATAGAAATACTGGCCGCGTTCCACCCGCACATAATGCGGCCACGGTGAGGTGCCCGGCGGCGCAATGGCGGCAAGCTGGGAGGCGTTGAGCCCCAGTTGCAGCGGTGGCTGCGGTGACTGCTTGAGAACCGCTGCCTCGGGACGGTTCACTGCCTGCGCAGCGTCCTTGGGAGCGCGGTGGGCCAGTGCCGGAGCCGGGTCCGAAGCTGAAGCAGCGTTTGCCTGCGCCTGCAGTTCAATGCTGCGGCGCTGGTACCATTCCAGCAGGCAACTGCGGTCGCGACAATGCTGCTCACGCCAGCGCCAGTGCAGGTCGGCATCGGCGCGCCAGGCCCGCTTGTCGGGGGCGCCCGCGCGCGCCTGGCGGAACAGCACACCGAGGCGGTCGTCCAGGGCCGACAACTGCGGGTCCGCGCAGATCATCTTTTCATTGGACGAGCCGGCCTTGGCGCAATCGAAACTGGCCGCTCGCGTGGAGTGCCAGGCCAGCGCAGACAAAGCGGTGAACGTGAGCAGGGCCGAGTAGCGGGCAAGAGTATGCATGGCGATACCATCCGTATTGCGAGAAAGCGATGGGCGTGAGCATGGCACTGGGCGTGCGCGGCCAAAACGCAGATAAGAACCGGAATTTTTTTAAAATCTTTGCACCTGCAAAAGTGTGTTCGGCGTTCTTAACATCCGCGCCACGCAGACCCTGGCGCATCCAAGTAGAATCGCGCTCTTGAACAAGCAAACGAGTACCGTCCTCCCCATGCAGGAGCCTTCCCAGCAACTGGACCTGCGCCCCGGCGAGCGGGCCGGCTTCATTCTCACGCGGCACTGGCGCGATACGCCGGCCGGCGTGGAAATCGAGCTCTGGCTGGCCACCGATGCCGGCGCGCAATGCCTGCGCCTGCCGCCGCAGCAGGCGGTGGCCTTCGTACCGCAAAGCGAGCAGGCGCGCGTGCAGGACCTGTTGCGGGGTGTGGCCGGGATCGAACTGAAGTCGCTGGATGCGCTCAAGGATTTCAGCCAGCGCCCGGTGATGGGACTGTATGCCCGTCACTATCGCCAGTTGCTGCGGCTGGAAAAGCAGTTGGTGGCCGCCGGGATCAGCGTCTACGAGGCCGACATCCGCCCGCCCGAGCGCTACCTGATGGAGCGCTTCATCAATGCACCGGTAGCCTTCAGCGGCGAGGACGACGGTCACGGGGTGCTGTGCCAGGCGCGCCTGCGGCCCCTGCCGGGCTATCGCCCGCCGTTGCGGCTGGCCTCGCTGGACATCGAGACCAGCTGGCAGGGCGAACTCTATTCGATTGCCATCGAGGGTTGCGGCCAGCGCACCGTCTATACCCTGGCGCCGGCCAGCGGGGCGGTGCAGGCGGTGGATTTCGCGCTGCACTTCTGCGACTCGCGGCGCGAGCTGATCGAAGCGCTCAATGCCTGGATGGCCCGCCACGACCCCGACGCCATCATTGGCTGGAACCTGATCCAGTTCGACCTCAACGTCTTGCAGAAGCAGGCTGACAAATACCAGACCCGCCTGCTATTGGGTCGCGCCGCGCAGCCGCTGGAATGGCGCAAGCACGGCCTGCGCGCCGGCCATCTGCTGGTCAGCGCACCGGGACGGCTGGTCATCGACGGCATCGAGAGCCTGCGTTCGGCCTTCTGGAATTTTCCCTCGTTCAGCCTCGAGAATGTGGCGCAGACGCTGCTGGGCGAGGGCAAGGCCATCGCTACGCCTTACCAGCGCATGGACGAGATCGACCGCATGTTCGCCGAGGACCGGGCGGCCCTGGCGACCTACAACCTCAAGGATTGCGAACTGGTCACGCGCATCTTCGCCGTCACCGACATCCTCTCCTTCCTGCTGGAGCGCGCCAGCGTGACCGGCTTGCCGGCCGACCGCAGCGGCGGCTCGGTGGCGGCCTTCACCCATCTCTATCTGCCGCAATTGCACCGCAAGGGCTACGTCGCCCCCAACCTGGGCGACGCCGAGGCGCTGGCCAGCCCGGGCGGCTTCGTGATGGATTCGCGCTCGGGGCTGTACGATTCGGTCATCGTGCTGGACTACAAGAGCCTGTATCCCAGCATCATCCGCAGCTTCCTGATCGATCCGGCCGGGCTGGTCGATGGCACCCTCAATGAAAGCGAAGCGCAGACCGTGCCCGGCTTCAATGGGGCGCGCTTCTCGCGCCGCAGCCACAGCCTGCCGGCCATCATCGAACAGATCTGGCAGGCCCGCGAACAGGCCAAGGCGCAGGGCAACAAGCCCTTGCAACAGGCGCTGAAGATCATCATGAATTCCTTCTACGGCGTGCTGGGTTCGACCGGCTGCCGTTTCTTCGATTCACGGCTGGCCTCGTCGATCACCCGGCGCGGCCACGAGATCATGCATCGCACCCGCCAACTGATCGAAGAGCAGGGCTATGAAGTCATCTATGGCGATACCGATTCCACCTTCGTCTGGCTGCGCAGCGCCCACAGCGACGAAGAGGCGCGCAGCATCGGCCTGGCCCTGACCAGCCGCATCAACGACTGGTGGCGCCTCCACCTGCACCAGCAATATGGGCTGGAGAGCGCGCTGGAGCTACAGTACGAGGTGCATTACCAGCGCTTCCTCATGCCCACCGTGCGGGGTTCGGACACCGGCAGCAAGAAGCGCTACGCCGGTTACGTCCGCACCGCCGAGGGCGAGGACAAGGTGACCTACAAGGGGCTGGAGACGGTGCGCACCGACTGGACGCCGCTGGCCCAGCGCTTCCAGCAGGAGCTGTACCTGCGCATCTTCCGGGGCGAAGCGTATCGGGATTACGTGAGGTCGTACGTGGCCGAGCTCCTGGCCGGACGGCTCGACGAACTGCTGGTCTACCGCAAGCGCCTGCGCCGCCAGCTCGACCACTACGAAAAGAACGTGCCGCCCCATGTGCGCGCCGCACGCATGGCGGATCAGGTCAACCAGGATGATGGACGTCCACTGCAATACCAGCAAGGTGGCTGGATCACCTACGTGATGACCACCGCCGGCCCCGAACCGCTGGAAAAGCGCAGCGCCGCCATCGACTACGGTCATTACCTGGAGCGCCAGCTGGCGCCGGTGGCCGACGCCATCCTGGTGTTCGTGGGCGACAGCTTTGCCGCGCTCACCTCGCCGCAGCAGGAATTGTTCTGATGCGCGTGACCCAAAGCAAAAGGGCCGGATTCATCGAATCCAGCCCCTTGCGTGAATAGCTGAAATGCAGTTGTGCAGCCGGTATCAGCGCAGCGGTGTATCCGAGTCGCGCAGGTTGCGGCGCACGCGTACCGGTACGGGCTTGAGCTCAGGCTGGCGATAGACGCGCAGCCAGATGTAGAGGCCGAACGCCAGCGCGCCGGTCACCAGATAAAGTGCGTAGAAAGCCACGGCGTAGCTACCGTAGTGCAGCAAGCTTTGGATGACGTCCATTTTTCCCTCTCACGGATAAGACCAGATTCGATGGCCTCATCCTATTCCCCAAGTGAAAGGCCAGATATCAGGGTTTTTCTGATGTACCGGCCTGACAACGATGCGGCTTCCCTCAAAGCCGGCATCGCGCCGTATTCCCGAACAGCAATTGTGCATCCTTCCAATACAGATTGCCATTGATAAATGTCAATCTGTGGCGGCCTTGCACCTCAGGGATGCGCCGCCGGCTGGGCCAGCGTCGCCGGTACTTGCAGATGATGCAAGAGCTTGCCGACCATGACGATCACGGTCAGGCCGACCACGCAGAAAAAGCCCGCCAGCGGGGTCAGGCTGTGGATGGAGACGAAACCGGCCAGCCCCATCATCGCCGCCGACACCAGCAGCAGGGCAAAGCCCAGGATGGCGCTGGTCAATCCGGCAATGTGCGGGAAGATGGAATTGCCCTTGGCCATCAGGGTGGGATACATGGCCCCGGCGCACAAGGCCATCACCAGCACCGGCGCGCACAGGGTCCAGACCGTCAGGCCCACCGACAGCGCCAGCAACAGCATGACGAAGGCCGCGCCCGTCATCACCCTGGCGCCCAGGCGCAGGCGTTGCTCGGCAGTGGGCAGGCGGCGGTGCGTGATGCGGTTCGAGATGCCGCCCAGGAAATACATCATGCCGATGGCCAGTGCCAGGTAGCCGAAGAAGGTCGGCGGCTGGTGCAGGGTGTTCTGGACCATGAAGGGACCGACGATGTTGAACACCAGCAGGATGCTGTAGCACAGGCCCTGCGCCAGGAAGCAGCTCTGGAACACCGGGCTGGCCAGCACCATGCGGGCGTTGCGCACCAGCGTGGCCGGATGCAGCCGCACCGGCTGGGCCAGCGTCTCGCGATAGCGCCACAGCACTGCCCACATGCCCAGCGAATAGACCAGCAGGAAGACCAGGCAGGAACGCCAGCCAAAGGCTTCCTGCAGGTGTGCGCCGATCACCGGCGCGATGATCGGCGCCAGGCCCCAGGCGATGGCCATGTAGGTGTAGGCATGCACCAGCGCCTGGCCGGCGAAGGAGTCGGTGATGATGGCCTTGGCCAGCAGGTTGGTGGCGGCGATGCCAAAGCCCTGCAGCACCCGCGCCGCCACGAAGGTCTCCAGGTTGGGCGCGGCCAGGGAGAGCACGCATCCCAGCGAGAACAGGCCCAGCCCCAGCGCCAGGATGCGCTTGCGTCCATAGGCGTCGGCCAGCGGGCCGAAGACCAGTTGGCCGAAGGCATAGGCGATCAGGTAAGCCGTCACGCTGGACTGGATGGCCTGGGCCGAGGTGGCGTAATCGATGGCCATCTCCGGCAGCGCCGGCACGTACAGGTCGATGGCCAACTGGCCGGCCGACGCAAAGGCGCAGATCAGGAACAGCAGGAAGCGCGGGTGATTGGGCGGATGCTTGGGGGAAGGCGGGACGATGGGGGCGATGGGGCTCATGGCGGACTGCAAGAAGGGGTACTGCCGAGTTGGCAAAGGGCCCTATTTTGACGGTAGACGCGCTTTTCTGCTGGCGGCAGGCCAAAAACGGCCAGAGCAGGGGCGCTGGGGTCTATGCTTTTTGGACAATTGCTAGAAGATATTCGATGTATTTTTCAAAATAATTCGAGTTCAAATCGCAATACCTCTATACCCATCTTCATTCCGGCCTCAGCGACGTATCGTTAGCGCGCGCAGCATGAGCAGCAGTCCCACCTTCCATCCAGACATCGGGGCTGCCTTCCAGGAATAGGTCAAGGTGAAGTGGCATGTCGATATTGCATCGTTTTTCCGTGCGTCAGGCACTGCGGGGGCTGGTGGCGCTGGTAGCCGTTCTGGTGGTGATGTGGGGAACGGCGACGGTATATGCCGAGCGCGCCCGGCAGGCGCTGGCGCAAGCGCAGGAGGCGCGCTTCACCGCCCTGGCGCTGGCCGCGGAGTTCCGCCAGGGCGTCGACGATCTCGCCCAACTGGCGCGTAGCTACGTGGTAAGCGGCGAAGCCCGCCTGCTCGAGCAGCACCAGGCGGTGCTGGACATCCGCGACGGCCAGCGCGCCCGGCCCCAGCAGTATGGGCGGGCCTATTGGGACCTGATCGGCGCCGATGGCCAGCCGCCCCGCCCAGACAGCACGGTCGCCGTCTCCTTGCGCAAGCTGATGGAGCAGGCCGGCTACAGCCCGGCTGAACTGGCCCGGCTGGACGAGGCCTGGCTCATGTCCGACGCCCTGGCCAGCACAGAGCGCCGGGCCATGCAAGAGATGCAGGGGGATGCCGCCGCGCGCGGGCCGGCGCAACAGATGCTTCATGGCGACGGCTACCAGTTGCACAGGACTTCGATCCTGCAGGCCTTTGACGACATGGTCGGCCTGCTGGAACAGCGCACGGCGCGTGAAGTCGCGCTGGCGCAGCTGCTGGCGCAGCGCCTGGCCTGGCTCAGTACGCTCCTGGCCGCGGCGGTGGTGGTGATCCTGGCGGTGAGCCTGCGGCTGCTCTACCGGGGCAGCGCCGGTCCGCTCGTACAGGCCACCAGCATGCTGGCGCAACTGGCGCGCGGCGACCTCAGCGACAGCGCTCCGGTGCGCGCCCGGGGGCAAGTCGCGGCCTTGCTCGATGCGCTGCAACGCCTGCGCAAGGCCATCGTGCGCCTGGTCAAGGGTGTGCATGCAGGCGCGGCGGCGATCCAGAAGGCCGCTGGCGACATGGCCGCCGGGACCGAGCACGTGGTCGCGCGCACCGAGGAGCAGGCCCAGGCGCTGCTGCAGGCCGCCGCATCGATGCAGCAATTGGCCGGCACCGTACAGCAGCACACCGCCCACACCCACCAAGCCAGCCGGCTGGCCAAGCGGGCCTGCGAGGTGGTGCGGCGCAGTGCGGCAGAGGTGGAACAGGTGGCGTCGGCGATGGCGGCCATCAAGGCCTCATCGGCACGCATCACCGATCTGGGCGGCCTGATCGACAGCATCGCCGTACAAAGCAAGCTGCTGGGCGCGAGCGCCTCCCTGGCCGGCTGTGGCAATGGCGCGGGAGGACGCACACTGAGCAGCGTGGCGCAAGAGGTGAGCGCCCTGGCGCAGCGCACGGCCAGCGCCGCCGCCGAGGTCAAGAGTCTTACCGAAACCGCCTTGCAGCAGATCCAGAACGGTAGCCGCAAGGCCGTGCAGGCCGAAGGCGCCATGCGCGAAGCGGTCTATAGCGTGGAGCGGGTCAGCCAGTTGATCGGCCAGATCGCCGAGGTCAACCTGGAGCAGACCTCGGGCATCGACCAGGTGGTGCAGGTGCTCAGGCAGGTGCAAGTGCTGACCCAGCAGAACGGCCTGTTGCTGCGGCAGACGACTTCGGCCGCGCGCGCCCTGAACGAGCAGACCGAGCAACTGACCCAGGCCGCCGCCGAATTCAGGCTGGAGGCCGGCTATGAAGATGGATGCATGGTCATCGACATGCCGGCCTGAGGCGCTCAATAGCGGGCGTCGTGCGGTTTGCGATCATGCGGCCAGTCCTTCACCTTGGCGGCAAAGTCCGGGCGCGGCTGGTGCGTAAAGAACTCGGCCACGTCCAGGGCTTCCTGATCTGACAATCCACCCTGGCCCAGGGGGAACCGGGCATGGAAGGCAATCGGCATGTTGCGCTTGACGAAGGCCGCCGCCGTGTAGGTGCGGGCCATGCCTGCGCCGATGTTGAAGGAGTCTTCCCCCCACAGCGGCGGATAGACCCACTGGCCGGCATCGTTCTTCACGCCTTCGCCCTGCTTGCCATGGCACAGCGCGCACTGCGCGGCGTAAAGGCGCTGGCCATTGACCGGATCGGGCGTCAGGCGCGGGTTGATCTTGCCCATGCCGCGTCCGGCCACCTTGTCGTCGGGCCGGGTTGCGCGGCGCATCCAGTCGAAGTAGGCGAGCATGGCCTTCATCTCTTCGCCCTCCGGTGGCAGCGGCCTGCCATTCATCGAGCGCTGGAAACAGCCATTGATGCGTTCCTGCAGGGTGATCACGCGCCCGGCGCGCGGGGCATAGGAGGGGAAGAAGGCCGATACCCCGACATAGGGGGAGCCGTCGGCCACGGTGCCGGCGTTGAGGTGGCAACTGGCACAATTGAGCGCGTTGCCGACATGGCCGGGCAACATCTGCCGGGTCTCGATGTTAAGTCGCGCGCCCTGGACCAACTGGCTGGCATTTTTTTCGCTGAGCATGTCGGCCAGGCGCGGCGTAACGAAGCTGCTAGCCTCCCCGGCGGGACCGGCGACCTGAGCGCGCATACGTCTGACCTGGGCGGGCGTGATTGCGCCGTCGCTGCGTTGGCCCCAGCGGGCGCGGGCGAAGCTGAGTATTTCGGCGATCTCCTGGTCGCTGAGCGCGGCGAAGGAAGGCATGGTCAGCGCATGGGGGCGGCTCTGCGTCTGCGGGGCGCGCCAGCCGGTGAGCATGATGTGGATCAGCGAAGAAGGCTCGGCCGATTGCAGTGCAGGATTGCCGGCCAAGGTCGGGAAGACGTCTTTCACGCCCGCGCCGTCGGCGCGATGGCAGTCCGCACAGAACTGCGCATAGGCTAGTCCGCCGCGTGTGCTCCAGAGCGGGTCTGGCCCGCCAGCCTGCGGGCCGGCCGGCTTGGCTGCAGCATTGTTGGTTGCTGGCATCTGCATGGGCAGCTCGCGCTGGGCGCGCGGCAGCGAGGCCAGATAGATGCCGATGGCCTCGAGGTCTGCATCGGTGAGGTATTGCGTGCTGTGCTGGACCACATCGACCATATTGCCCGCCACCGAACCGAAACGGTTGGCGCCGGTCTTGAGCAGTTGCGCCACGTCTTCAGGCTGCCATAGCCCGCGCAGGCTCAGGGCGCGCCAGTTTTCGACGGTTTCGCCGGACAGGAACAGTGCGCCATTCCTGTCGGCCTCGCTCATGGCTTTTTCCTGGAAGCCGATGCCGCGCGGCGTATGGCAGGCGCCGCAGTGACCCAGGCCCTGGACGATATAGGCGCCGCGATTCCATTGCGGGCTCTTGCTGAGGTCGGCCTGGAAGGGGGTGGCATCGAGGAAGGCCATGTTCCACAAGGCCATGCCCCAGCGCTGATTGAAGGGAAAGGACATGCCCAGCGGCGCATTGGCCTGCTCGACCGGCTGCACGCCTTGCATCAGGTAGAGATACAGCGAGCGCATGTCCGGCTCTGACATCTTGGCGTAGGAGGGGTAGGGCATGGCCGGATAGAGGCGATGACCATCGGCTGCCACTCCCTCGCGCATGACACGGTCAAATTGTTCGTAGGTGTAGCCGCCGATGCCGGTCTTGCGGTCCGGCGTAATGTTGGTGGAATACAGGACGCCGAAGGGCGTTTCCAGCGCCAGGCCGCCGGCCATGGGTTTGCTGCGGTCCTTGGTGTGGCAGGCCACGCAATCGCCCAGGCGGGCTACGTAGCGGCCGCGTTGCACTTGCTCGCGAACGGCTGGATCGAGCGCGCGCTGCAGCGTGTCGGGGAGGTCGTCGATGAGGGTATTGGCAGGCGGCGCCGCCAGGGCAGGTGCAGCCGCCGCCAGAACCAGCGAGGCTGGCAGCAGCCAACGGATGACCCGGCGCAGACAAGAATGGGGAAGCTTCATGATGGTCACAGGAAATGCGTCATGGAAATGGCTCCATTGAAACACTCCTGTCGCGCCGCGATGACCGGCTTCCCGACCTCGGAATTGACCTGCCTCAAATGCGGGAAAGTCGTTTCCGGCGTGGTTTTGCGGGCTTCCAAAAGGAGCCCCGCGCCAGCCTATTTCTGGCGTGGTCCGCGCAGGGACATGCGCTGCAGCAGGGGCATGCGGTCGAAGAACTGGTGCCACAGCGCGCCCAGCACATGCAGGCCGACCAGGAAGTAGACGGCATTGCCCATGAACTCGTGGAATTCCTTGATCGGTCCGCGCAGGGCCATGTCCTTGGCCAGGATCACCGGCAGGGTCATGCCGAAGAAGACCACGTCGCGCCCGCCGGCCTGGGTGAAGAGGATGCCGGTGACCGGCAGGCCGATCATGACGGCATACAGCAGCAGGTGGACCGCCGTAGCGCCCCAGCGCTGCACGCGCGGCAGCGCCAGTTCCGGCGGCGCGCCAAAGGCCTTGCGCGCCAGCAGGCGCAGCACCACCAGGATCAGCACCAGCTGGCCCGCATGCATATGCACCGTACGCAGCAGATCGCGCAGCGGATCGCCCTTGGGAATGTCGTCACGGTATTCGATGGTGGCCAGCGCCACGACGAAGAGCAGGAAGATCACCCAGTGCAGGATGACCGACAGGGGATGGTAGCGGCTGGATGGGAACGCAGAGGATGTGGCGGGAGTAGCGGGAGTAGAGGGATTCATTGTGCTTTACCTGAGGTGGACATCGGTGCCGACATGGTAAGCGCAAAAACTTAGTGCAGGCTTAGCGTTGATCAAGAAAGCGGGACGTAGGCACCGCCTCAGGCCGCCGGAATGAGCAGGCGCACCCGCAGGCCCGACTGCTGCGCCGGGTCGGCGGTCTCCAGACGCAGCGTGACACCCAGCCGCCTGGCAATGCTCTGCACGATGGCCAGGCCCAGTCCGGAACCCTGGCCGGAGGGATCGATCCGGTAGAACGGCTGGAACACCCGTTCACGCTCGCTGGCGGCGATGCCGGGACCGGTATCGCAGATCTCCAGCGCGACCCATTGCGCATGGCGCTCCATGCGCAGGCTGACAGCACCGCCTGCGGGCGTGTAGGCAATGGCGTTGTCGATCAGGTTGCGCAACAGCTGGGCCAGCTCCTGCGGCTGGGTCAGCACGCAGGCGTCGCGCTCGCTGTCCACGCCCAGGTCGATCTGCTTGCATTGGGCCAAGGGCAGCAGTTCTTCGATCACTTCGCGCAGCACCTCATGCAGGCTGCACGGCTGCAGGGCCGCGCCAGCGGGCGTCTGCGCCCGGGCCAGCGCCAGCAGTTGCGTCACCAGCTGGCGGGCGCGCTGCAGGCCCGTTTCCAGCCGCGTCAGCCGTTCGCGCGCGGTCTCGGACATGGGCGCCTGGCCCAGGCGTTCGGCCTGCAGGGACAGGGCGGTCAGGGGCGTGCGCAGTTCGTGGGCGGCATCGGCCACAAAGCGGCGCTGTGCGGCCATGCCCGCCTCGACCCGGGCCAGGAGGCCATTGATGGCGGCCACGAAGGCCTGGACCTCGCGCGGCAGCAGGCGCTCGGCGATGGGCTGGAGGTCGTCTTCGCGGCGGCTGTCGATCTCCTGGCGCAGCGCCTGCAAGGGCGCGAACAGGCGTTTGATGATGCGTTGCACGGCCAGCAACAGCAAAGGGGCCAGCACCACGAAGGGCAACAGGGCGCGCCAGGCGCTGCGCTGGGCGATGTGCTGGCGCAGGTCGGTTTCCTGGGCCAGCGCCAGGCGCTTGCCGTTGGGCAGGGCTTGGACGTAGACGCGGAAATACTCATGGTGCAGCAGCAGGGTATGGAAGCCTTCGGCGAGGTCGGCCGGCAAGGGCAGCGGGGCTGCGTCTGTCGGCGGGTCGCCCGGGTCCGGCAGCCACTGCACGGTCACGCGCGAGTCGTGCTCATCGCCGGCCGCGGCCATGCCAGCGCCGTCCAGTGAGAGTGCCGCACCGCTGTGCTTGAGCAGCGCGCCCACCTGCATGAGCAGATCGTCCTGGCTGCGGATGGAATCGCGATAAGCGGTGACGAATCCGAAACCGCCCGCGCCCAGGGCCACCACCAGGATGGCCGCGGTCAAGGCCAGCGACAGCTGGGCCTGCAGGGAACGCTTCATGACGCCCGCTGGACCAGCCATCCCATGCCCCTGACGTTCTTGATGGCTTCCTTGTCCAGTTTCCGGCGCAGCGAATGGATCAGGAATTCGACCGCATTGCTTTCGACTTCCTCGCCCCAGCCATAGAGTTTTTCTTCCAGTTCGGCGCGCGAGAGGATGGCGCCAGGACGGCCCATGAGCGCGCGCAGCAAGGCGAACTCGCGGGCCGACAAGGGGACGGGGGGAGCATCGTGCCAGCAGGCGGTCTTGGCGGCCAGGTCGAGCGTGATCTGGCCATTGGACAACTGGTCGCTGGCCACGCCCGAACGGCGTCGCAGCACGGCGCGCAGGCGCGCCAGCAATTCACCGATGGCAAAGGGTTTGAGCAGGTAGTCGTCAGCCCCGGCGTCGAGCCCGCCGATGCGGTCCTGGACACCGTCGCGGGCGGTGATGACCAGGACCGGCAGCAGGGAATGGGTGCGCAACTGGCGCAGCACGGCCAGGCCATCGGCGCCGGGCAAGCCTAGGTCCAGCAGCAGCGCGTCGTATTGCTGCTGCGCCAGCGCCAGCAGGGCGGCGTCGCCAGCGCGGACCCAGTCGGCGGCGTAGCCGTTGTCCTTCAGGGCGCAACGCACTTCTTCGCCGATCATGGCGTCATCTTCGACCAACAGTATTCTCATTGTCGCGCCTTGCCAGGCAGCTTGTGCCGATGGCGCTAGAGTCTAAGGCAAAACGGTGCAAGACAGAAGGAAAGTGCTGCGGGAAGGAAAGAGGCGGGCAGGGCGGAAATGCAGACGAGTCCCCCCCGAGCTGCCGGCCATGCGCTGTGCTGGCCAGTCTTCCCCCCTCCAGGGTGACTCATCTACGGCGCTGATTCTATCTGGGGATGATGCAAATGAAACTAGTCCATTTGGACTGCTTGTGCCGCCTGGCAACAGCGTGACCAGCGGCGGCGCAGACGTGGCTGGTGCTGTGCAAACCTGCAGCCGCAATGTTGTGCCGGTTGTCAAAAGTCACTTACGGCCATAAAATGAGAATTATTATTATTTAAGCCCTGCCTTCCACGCCGCCATGCCAGTGCCGCACACCGTCCACGCCCAGCGCTTCCATACGCTCTACAGCGAGCATCATGGCTGGCTGCAGCAATGGCTGCGACGACGCGTGGGCAGCAGTTTCGACGCCGCCGACCTGGCCCAGGACACCTTCCTGCGCGTGCTGGGCAAGCCGGGTGCGCTGGATGGGGTGCGCGAGCCGCGCGCCTGGCTCAGCCGCATCGCCCATGGCTTGGTGGTGGACAAGCTGCGCCGTGAAGAGGTCGAGCGCACCTGCCTGGAAGCCATTGCCCATCTGCCCGAGCCGGAAGCGGTCTCGCCAGAGGCGCGCCTGATCCTGGTGGAAGCCTTGTGCATGATCGACGCCCTGCTCGAAGGACTGGGTGAACGTGCTCGCCAGGCTTTCCTGCTCTCGCGGCTGGACGAAATGAGCTATCCGGAGATCGCCCGTCACCTGGGCGTATCACTCAGTAGCGTGGAAAAATACATGGCCGCGGCGATCCGCCATTGCTACCTGATGCGGCAGTCGCTGCAGGCGGCCTGATTCCTGCCGCGCCCGTCTCATGCCCTCCAACTCCGTCCCCCTCGAGGATCCCGTACTGGACCAGGCCATTGCCTGGCTGGTGAAACTGCGCGCCTTTCCCGGCGACGCGTCCGCCGATCCTGAACTGCAAGCCCGCATCGCCGCCTGGTGTGCGGCCGATCCCCGCCATGAGCAGGTCTGGTCGGAACTCATGGCCTCCGAAGCGCAATTCCAGCGGCTGGTGGCCTTGCCGGTGCCGGCCTCCCAATGGCACGGTCCTCTCAAGCGCCTGAACCAGCGGCGCCAGCACAGCCAGTCGCGACGTCGCTGGATGGGCAATGCCGTGCTCGGCCTGGGCGCGATTGCGCTGGGAGCAGTGGCGGCCCGCCAGGCGGGACTGTTCGAGGCGCTGGACGGCGCATCCTACGTCACCCGCACCGGCGACCAGCGCCAGCTACGCCTGGGCGATGGCACCGCCCTGGCGCTCAATACCAACTCGTCGGTCCAGCTGCGCTTTGATGACACGCGCCGGCTGCTGCTGTTGCGTCAGGGCGAGATCTTCATCGATACCGGCGCCGACACCCAATGGCCGCATCACCGCCCGTTCTGGGTGCAAACCGCCAACGCCCGGCTGCAGGCGCTGGGTACCCGCTTCGACGTGCGCCAGCACGACGATGGCACGCAACTGACCGTCGTCGAGGGCCGGGTGGCGGTTCATGTGGCGGGGGCGGATCCGCTGGTGGCGCAGCCCGGCGAGATCGTCGACATCCACGCCGATGGCAGGCTGGTGCGACGCGCCGCGCGCGAGTCCGCCATGGACCCCACGGCCTGGCTGGAGCAAAGCCTGGTGGTGCGCCAGATGCGGCTGGCCGACGTAGTGGCGCAACTGGCGCGCTATCGCAGCGGCTGGCTGCAATGCGATCCGGCGGTGGCTGATTTGCAGGTGTCGGGCGTGTTCCAGCTGCAAGACACCGATGTGGCGCTGGAGGCCTTGGCCCAGGCCTTGCCGCTGACCATCGAACGGCACACGCGCTTGTGGGTGCGGGTAGCCGCGGCCGGGCGCAGCCTGTAAACGCTCGCCAGGCCCACGACGGATGGGCTATGATGCGCTCTCGCATCCCGCCCTGGTCCCTCTGTTATCGCTGCGCGCCTTCCTTTGTCCATGTCTTCGTCTTCCGATTCTCCCTCACCCTGGGACAGCGCCGTGACCTGGGTGATGCGCGAGCACGAGCAGACCCTGCTGGCGCCGGCCGACCAGCAGGCGCTGGAACAGTGGCTTGCGGCCGACCCGGCGCATCGCGCTGCCTATCGCGAGGCGACTTCGCTGTGGCTGGCGCTGGGTTTTCTGCCGTCGCCCGGCGAGCGCAGCTGAAGCTTGCGCGCGGCGCGCTTCTTCCACCACACCACCACCCCCGTCACCGTCAACAGGCTCACCGCGCCGCCCACCAGGACCAGCAGGATGCGCCAGGGCAGGCCGAACACATGCCCCATGTGCAGCGCGCCTAGCCAGTTGCTGAAAGTATTGCCATTGCGATCACCCACCGGCAGCCAGTGGCCGAGGATCTTGCCGGTGCGCGCATCGATGCGCAGGCCCGTATTGCCGACATCGGCGCGCAGATCGGCGTTGCTGTGGACCAGGTAGATGTAGACGCCACGCCGTCGGTCGAAACCAAGCTTCTCTTCGAAATCGATCACCAGACCGCGCTGTCGGGCAAAGCCGTCCATGGTCCGGCGCGCCAGTGCGTGCGCCTCGGGCCAGGACTGGGGTGGGCCGGACAGCGCTTGCGGCAGGGGCGGGCCAGGTCGCCAGCTGGTATCGAAGCTCAGGATTCGGGACATCACCGGCAGGTAGATCTGGTCGCGCAGGTTCAGCATCACGCTGGACCAGGCAAAGAGCAGCAACATGACCCAGCACCAGAGGCCGAAGGCGCGGTGCAGGTCCAGGTTGACGCGATAGACGCCCGCTCGCCACTTGATTAGCCACGCCGGCTTCCACTTGACCAGGAAGGGGCGCGCACGCGGCCAGGTGAGGATCATGCCGACGAAGCAATCCAGCGTCCACAGCAGTCCCACCGTCCCCAGCAGCAGCGCGCCCGGGACGCGCGGCAAGGCCAGCGAGTGATGCAGCTTGAAGAGGAAAGGCATCAGATCGCTGGGCTTGAGGCTGATCTTGTCGCGGTCGCGCATGCCCTGGACCACGCCGGTATAGGGATTGACCAGGATTTCGTCATAGCCCAGCCGGTAAGGCTTGCCCGTGGCCGGATCGGTGGCGGGATCGGCCTGGAAGCTGACCGTGCGTCCTGGCCGGGCATGCAGGACCAACTGGCTGATATGGACTTGCGGCCCCATTGCCTGCGCCACCTTTTCGCGCAGCAGGTAGGGGTCCATCATGGCCTGCGATGACTGTCCCGGCGCAGGCTGGGCCAGTTGCAGCTGCGGGGCTAGCCAGGCGTCCAGTTCATCTTCGAACACCAGCAGGCTCCCGGTCAGGCTGGTCACGATCAGGAAGAAGGCCATGCCCAGCCCGGTCCAGCGGTGCAGCAAGACCAGCGCGTGGCGGCTGGGCGCATGGCGGACCAGCCAGTCCCGCAGGCCGCGCAGAGTGCTTGCCATGGATGCTCAGCGCGACCAGGCCAGCGGATGGCGCGGTGCGCAGACGCGGGAACGGGGTGGATTGCAGGTTCTTGCCGTCATGGTCGAGATCGGATGGCCCAGGGAAGAAACGCCGGAGGCCCGGCGTGCGCGGGATGGCCCGTTCTTGGTAGACGAATGGGAGGGGCTTTTGTTTAGTGGCGATCCTGCAATTGTCTGGATTGCCATCAGGAAACGCCTGATGGCGACAGCACGGCGTTCCTCCTATCTTCTCCTTTACAAGAAAAGGGAGGAGACAGCATGTGTACCAACGCCATGCGCATCGCCAGACGTCATCTGGCGATCATCGTGCAACTGGCCGACATGGCCGAGCGGGGTGAACCCGTGGACGAACTGGTGCGCGCGACCGTCCGCAACTGCCTGCTGGCCATGCAGAGCACAGGAACGGACGCGGCCGAAGCGGCCGAGATCCTCGAACACCTGCTACAGCAGGAACTGTCCCATCTGGAAGACGGCCACGAACAGGCACGCAAGCTGCTCGATGCCGCGCACTGGCACGCCGAATACCTCACCGTCGCCCGCGCTAGCGACAAGGCCGGGCAAGCGCACCGGCCCTAGCGCTTGAGCATCCATTCGTGCGCCGGGTCATTGTGGAAATGCCAGCTCCTGGTCGGCCCGGCCATCACGTTGAGGTAGTAGCTCTCATAGCCATGCGGCACCACCACCGGGTGATAGCCGCGCGGCACCATCACCACGTCATGATCCTCGACCGCCATGGATTCGTCCAGGCTGCGGTCATCCACGTATACCCGCTGGAAGGCAAAGCCCTGCGCCGGATTGAGCCGGTGGTAATAGGTTTCTTCGAGAAAGCTCTCCTGGGGCAGGTTGTCGGTATCGTGCTTGTGCGGCGGATAGCTGGAGGAATGCCCGCCCGGCGTGCGCACCTCGACCACCAGCAGGTGATCGGCGGCGACACTCTGCGGCAGGATATCGCTGACGTAACGCGTATTGCTGCCTTCGCCCCGCACCGATTGCGTCACCGCCTCGGGGCCGATCAGGCGCGGCGGCAGCGCGCCGAAACCCGGTGCGCTGCACAGGGCCACTTCGGCGTCGCTGTCGGCGGTGATGACGAGCCTGTGATGATGGGGAACATAGACCGAAGCAGCCGGCACGTCATCGAAGACGCTGCGGCGCTGGCCGATTTCACGCCACTGGCTGGCACCGGCCTGCACGCTGATCACACCGGCCAGGATCACCACACAGTATTCGCGGTCGCCGGTATCGAGCGCGAGCTGTTCGCCGCGCGCCAGTCGATGGGCGCTGAAGCCGACGTAGCGCCAGCCCGCCGATTGCGGCGTGACCTGGACGATATCGCGGCCACTGCGATGGGCTTTGACGAGCAGGCTCATGCGGCCTCCTGCAGGCTGCCGTTCTCGATGGCCGCGACCAGCGCCGACAGGTAGCGATAGCCCATCTGCGCATAGCGATAGCTGGGCGCGACCGCCGGGTCTTGCTCCGCTTCCACGACCAGCCAGCCACGGTATCCACGTCGATACAGCAATTGCAGCAGCGGCGCGAAATCGATAGCGCCGTCACCCGGCACCGTGAACGCGCCATTGATGACCGCCTGCAGGAAGCTCCAGTCGCGGTTGCGCGCCAGCTTCACCACGGCCGGCCGCACGTCCTTGCAATGCACATGGCAGACACGGTCGAGGTGGCGCTGCAGTACCGCCAGCGGATCGCCGCCGGCAAAGGCGATGTGCCCGCTGTCGAAGAGCAGGCCGACTTCCTCGCCGGTCAAGGCCATCAGCTTGTCGAGATCTTCGGGAGTTTCGACATAGGCCCCCATGTGGTGGTGATAGGCCAGCCGCACCCCGCGCTGGAGCAGATGGCGGGCGAACTGGTCGAGGCGCTGCGCATAGCCCTGCCAGGCCGCTTCGCTGGTAAAGCGCGGGCGCTGGTACAGCGGCGTGGGCGCGCCCTGGATGGAATCGGCCACCTCGCCATAGACCATGACCTGGGCGCCATTGGCGGCCAGCAGGGTCAGGTGCGCTTCGACGGCGGCGATTTCTTCTTCCACCGAGCGCGTGGCCAACTGGCCGGAATACCAGCCCGAGACACACTCCAGCTGATACTTGCCCAGCACGGCGCGCAAGGCCTCGGGCTGGCGCGGGAACTTGTTGCCCAGCTCGAAGCCGCGATAGCCGATCTCCGCGCCCTCCGAGAGTGCCTGTTCCAGGGGTGTTTCCCCGCCCAGCGAGGGCAGGTCGTCATTCATCCAGGAGATGGGATTGATACCGATCTTGACGTTGAAGGGTGTTGCCACGATGTCCTCTCTGCGCACGAATGCGGATATTGTTGCTGATGTTCAGACCGATTGCGTCTGGCGGGCCTGCTCGTACTGGCTGCGCGCCTGTTGCACCTGGGCGCGGGGCGATACTTCCGGCACCGCCACTTCCCACCAGCAGCCGCCATCGTCGGTAGTGCGGCTGGCATCGGTGTCGATGCAGACCAGGTAGCTGCGATCGGCGGCGCGTGCCCGGTGCAGGGCCGCTTCCAGTTCGGTGATGGTCTTGACGTTCTCGCCCAGGGCCCCGAGGGAGCGCGCATGCGCCGCGAAATCGATGGCCGGCGCGCCCGGCCCGGCCTGCAGGCAATCGACCAGCATGTTGTTGAAGGGCGCGCCGCCGCAGGCCTGTTGCAGCCGGTTGATGCAGCCATAGCCGCGATTGTCCAGCACCACCACGATGAGCTTGGCGCCCAGCATGACCGACGTGGCCAGCTCCGAATTCATCATCAGGTAACTGCCATCGCCGACGATGACGATCACTTCCCGTTGCGGCTGCGCCAGCTTCACCCCCAGGCCGCCGGCCACTTCATAGCCCATGCAGGAATAACCGTATTCGACGTGGTAAGCACCCGGACGGCCCGCCCGCCAGAGCTTGTGCAGTTCGGCCGGCAAGGTGCCGGCGGCGCAGACGACGATGTCCTGGCTGGGCGAGTCCGCTACCGAGCGCTGGATCGCGCCGATGACCTCGCCGTCATAGGGCAACCGTCCCCCAGTATCGGTCTGGCCGGTGATCTGCGCCACGCGTTCGCGCCAGCCCTGCGCCAGCGTATGGGCGCGCGCATGCCATTCGGGCGCGCTGCGCCAACCCTCCAGGGCATGTGACAAGGCCTCCAGCCCCAGGCCGGCGTCGGCCTGCAGGGCGAGGCCGCGCCATTTGTGCGCATCCATGGCGTTGACGTTGAGGTTGAGCAAGCGGGCCTGGGCAAACAGGGTATGCGAACCCGTCGTGAAATCCTGCAGCCGGGTGCCCACGGCAATGACCACATCGGCTTCTTGCGCCAGCGCATTGGCCGCTGGCGATCCGGTCACACCGATCGCGCCCATCTGCAAGGCGTGCGACCAGGGCAGGGCGCTCTTGCCGGCCTGGGTCTCGGCCACCGGCACACCGTGCTGTTCGGCGAAGCGCCGCAAGTGCTCGCAGGCATTGCCGTAGAGCACACCGCCGCCGGCAATGAGCAGCGGCTGGCGCGCCTGGCGCAGCAGGGCCACCGCGTCTTCCAGCTCCTGCGCGGCGGGTGCCTGCGCCCGGGGGACGATCACCCGCGGCGAGAAGAAATCCAGCGGATAGTCGAAGGCCATGGTCTGCACGTCCTGCGGCAGCGCCAGCGTGACCGGCCCGCACTGCGCCGGATCGGTCAGCACCTGGATGGCGCGCGGCAAGGCGCTGAGCAACTGTTCCGGATAGCAGATGCGGTCGAACAGGCGCGACAGCGGGCGGAAGGCATCGTTGACCGACAGGCCGGGATCATGGAAGTCTTCCAGCTGTTGCAGCACCGGATCGGGCCGGCGCGAGACAAACACATCGCCCGGCAACAGCAGCACCGGCAAGCGGTTCACATGGGCCAGCGCAGCTGCGGTCAGCAGGTTGGTCGCGCCCGGTCCGATGGAGGTGGTGACGGCCATCATGCGCTGGCGCAGATGCGCCTTGGCATAGGCGATGGCGCTATGGGCCATGGCCTGTTCATTGTGGGCGCGATAGGTGGGCAGGGTGTCGCGGTACTGGTAGAGCGCCTCACCCATGCCGGCCACGTTGCCATGGCCGAAGATGGAAAAGACGCCGCCAAACAGCGGCAGCACGCCTTGCGGAGTCTGGATGCGCAGAGCATCCAGGTAACGCACCAGGGCCTGGGCCATGGTCAGGCGCACCGTCGGACGGACATTCACGGGGGCGTTCATGCGGCCTCCCTGGTGGGCGCCACGCGGCTGGCGCGCCACAGTCCGATCAGCTCCTCGAAGGTCTGGCGCACCTGGGCAATCAGGGTGGCGTCATCGATGCGGCCTTGCAGCCACGCCCGACTCGATTCGTGGAAGATGGTGCGGCCCACCATGAAGCCGCGGCAGGTCTTGCTGTGGCGCGAAGCGGCAAAGCCGGACGCCAGTTCGCTCACCGGCGCGGCCAGTCCCAGCAGGACCACGCCACGGCAATAGGGGTCCCGTTCGGCGATGAGGGCGTCGATGGCTTCCCATTGGCGGGCCGACATCGATTCCAGCTTCCACCATTCGGGATAGATGTCCAGGTTGTAGAGCCGCTTGAGGGCGCGCAGCACCGTGTCTTCCTCCTGCGGCAAGGTCTTGGAAGGAATGATCTCCAGCAGCAGCTCGTGGCCGCTGCGCTGCACGGCCTGGTAGAGCGCGCGGATCTGGGCTTCCTGCTCCAGGCGCTTTTCGACCTGTTCATCCGGGTGGAATTGCACCAGGCACTTGACCACCTGTTCCTGCGGCCAGGTCTGCAGATGGGTGCCGATGGAGCGGCCAAAATCGAATTCCAGCGGATTGGACAAGGGCAGTTCCACCGCCCGTCCCACCCACCAGCCGCGCCCGGTGGCGGCATTGAGGGCGTCCTGTCCGTAGCGGTCGTCGATGAGCACGCCGGTCTTGCCTTGCAGGCCCAGCTTGGCCTCGGTCTGCGCCACCGCCTCGACCAGCAGGCGCTTCAAGGCCGGCAGCTTGTCCTGGCTCACCCCGGCTTCCACCGCCAGTTCGAAGAACTGGTTGCGGTGATCGAAGGCGAAGACATTGACCTCATCCCAATGACGCCGCCGGCTCACCACCCGGTGCAGGCGCTGCAGGTGGGCGTCGCGGTCGGGGCGCTGCAGGCGCTGGGCGTGCTGCAGGAAGTAATCCAGTTCGATCGGGCCAGGCATGGCCGGCGCGCAGGCGTGGCGCGAGACCACCAGCGCACCGCAGGCGTTGGCGTAGCGGCAGCAGTGTTCATCGTCTTCTTCATTGAGCCAGCCCTTGAGGAAGCCTGAGATGAAAGCGTCGCCCGCACCCAGCACATTGAGCACCTCGACCTGCACGCCACGGTAGTGGAAGCCGTCTTCCAGCCGCTGCGGAATCGCGCCGTGCAACACCACGCAGCCCAGCGGCCCGCGCTTGACCACCAGGGTAGCCGCGCACAGGGCGCGCACGGCGCGTAGCGCCGCCATGATGTCGGTGCTGCCGCCGGCGATCATGAATTCTTCCTCGGTGCCGACCACCAGGTCGAACTGCGGGAGGATGCCTTGCAGGTGTTGCGTGACGCCGTCGCTGGCGATGAAACGGGTTTCCCCGTCGCCCTTGCTGGTCAGTCCCCACAGCACGGGCCGGTAGTCAATGTCGAGCACGGTGCGCACATTGTGGCGGCGCGCGTATTGCAGCGCCAGGCTGCTGCTGCGATGCACCTGGGGCGTGGAAAAATGGGTGCCGGTGATCAGCAGGGCCTTGCTGCTGGCGATGAAGTCTTCATCGATGTCTTCCGGGGCCAGCGCCATGTCGGCGCAGTTGTCGCGGTAGAAGATGAGGGGAAAGCTGTCCTTGTCCTTCAGGCCGAGCATGACCAGCGCCGTCAACCGTTGCGGGTCCACCGTCACGTGGCTGACGTCGCAGCCTTCGGCGGCCAGTTCGGCCTTGAGGAACTGGCCATTGGCCTCGTCCCCGATGCGCGCCAGCATGGCCGATTTCAGCCCCAGGCGGGCGCAGCCGAAGGCGATATTGGCCGAGGAGCCGCCCAGGTACTTGGCAAAGCTGCTGACATCGGACAGCGGCGCGCCCACCTGCTGGGCGTACAGATCCACGGCCAGGCGGCCGATGCAGATCAGGTCGAGGCGGCGGTCGGCGGCAAAGCGCCGGGTGGCGGGAGTGGCGGGAGTGTGAGTAGCTTGCATGCGTTTTTCCTTAAACCTGAATGCCTTCCAGTTGCCCCATCAGCGTCTGCATCTCGGCGCCGCCTGCCATCATGTCCAGCACTTCTTCCTTGGAAATGCGGTCCTTGGCAAAACTGCCCAGCGACTTGCCGCGATTGAGCAGGGTGAAGGTGTCGCCGATGGGATAGGCGTGATGCACGTTGTGGGTGATGAAGATGACCGAGATGCCGCGCTCGCGCGCCCGGTGGATCAGCTTGAGCACATTGAAGGATTGCTTCACGCCCAGCGCCGCCGTGGGCTCGTCCAGGATCAGCACGCGTGCGCCGAAGTGGATGGCGCGGGCAATGGCCAGGCATTGCTTCTCGCCGCCGGACATGGTGCCGATGGGATGATGCGCATCGCGCACCATGATGCCCATCTCGGCCAGCTTTTCCTTGGCGGTGCGGGCGGCCAGCTCCATGTCCATGACGGTGATGCCGAAGAGCTTGCGCACCGGCTCGCGCCCCAGGAAGAAATTGCGCGCCACCGACAGCAGTGGCACCAGCGCCAGGTCCTGGTAGACGGTGGCCACGCCGACGTCCAGCGCCTCCTTGGGGGACTCGAAGCGCACCGGCTTGCCATCGACCCGGTATTGTCCGCTGGAAGCCTGATGCACGCCCGCCAGCAGCTTGATGAGCGTGGACTTGCCGGCGCCATTGTCGCCCAGCAGGCAATGCACCTCGCCGCGGCGCAAGCGCAGGCTGACGTTCTGCAAGGCGATCACCGGGCCGAAGAATTTGCTGACCTGGTCCAGTTCGAGGATGATCTCGTCCGACTGTGACATACCGCTCATTTGGCCTCCGTGATGCGACGACGCACAAAGTTGTTGAACAGCACCGCCACCAGCAGCATCACGCCCAGGAACACGCGGAACCAGTCCGAGCTGAGATTGGTGTAGGTGATGCCGATCTGCACCACTCCAAAGATCAGCGCCCCGAAGCAGGCGCCGATGACCGATCCGTAGCCGCCGGTGAGCAGCGCGCCCCCGATGACGGCGGCGATGATGGCTTCGAATTCCTTTTGCAGGCCACGGTCGGCGGCGGCCGACCCGAAGTCGCCCACTTGCAGCACTGCAAAGAGGCAGGCGCAGAAGGCCGTGAAGACGAACAGGCCGATCTTCACCTTGCGCACCGGCACGCCCATGTTCTTGGCCGCGACCGCATCACCGCCGACAGCAAAGATCCAGTTGCCCAGGCGGGTGCGCGCCAGCACGAAGCTGGCCGCCAGCGCCACCACGGCCCACCACAGAATCACCTTGGGAATACCGGTCACCAGCGGCGTGCCATCGGCCACGATGGCGATCCAGCCATGCCGGGCCAGCCAGCTGAACAGGCCTGCGCCGACGTTGCCGCTGAAGAGCAGTTGGCCCAGCCAGTCGTGGGCGGCGCGCTCGCCCACGCCGCTGACGATGGTGCGGTTGGCAAAGAGGATGGACAGCGCCAGCGTGAGCCCGCGCAGGATGAACAGGAAGGCCAGCGTGACAATGAAGGAGGGCAGGCGGGTCTTCATCACCAGGTAGCCATTGAGCCAGCCCAGCCCCATGGAGGCAGCGAAGGCGAACAGCACCGCCAGCCAGAAGGGCCAGCCGAAATAGACCGTGGGGATGGCCACCATCATGCCGGCCAGGCCGATCATCGAGCCGATGGAAAGGTCGAACTCGCCGCCTATCATCAGCAGGCAGGCCGCCACGGCGATGATGCCGAGATAGGCCGCCACCTGCATCCAGTTGACCACGCCATCCAGATTGAACATGCCGGAGTCGCCGGCGGTGAGGCCAAACACCAGGAACACCAGGATGACCCCGGCCAGCGAGGCGAACTCGGGGCGCCCCAGCAGGCGCGAGACGAGGTTTTCCCGGCGCATGCGCTCGTCGCTGTCGGTGTGCGGGCCGGGCAGGCTGCTCTGGGCAACCATGTCACTTGTATTCATTGCAGTTTCCGTTCGAGGGTGGAAGCCGCCCGCGCGCGTCGGTCACAGGATCAAGCAGCAGGACCAACCGGCAGCGCGGGCTGACCAGAGGCCGGCAGCGCCGACCGCCGGGGCGATCAGCGGTACTGGCCGGCGTACTTCAGGACCTTGTCCAGGTTGTCGCGGGTGATGTAGCCCGGACCGGAACTGATGTGACGCGGGCCATAGATCGGCGCCAGGCCATATTCGGCCAGGCGGGCCTGGAACTTGGCGTTGCCCTTGAGTTTGTCCTGCAGCACGGCCACGTCGTTGGTCTTGAGCTGGCGCGACAGGGCCAGGATGGCCACCGGGATATAGCCTTGCAGATAGGGTTGCTGGTCGATGGCGAACTGCACCGAACCATCCTTGATGCCATTGGCGATTTCCTCGGAGAGATCGAAGGTGGCAAACCAGATCTTGGACTTCAGGCCCATCTTCTGCAGGGCGCGCAGGCTGGGCACGGCCGAGTCCGGTCCCAGCGCCAGCACGGCCTGGGTGCCGGGGTTGTTGCGCAGGTAGGCGCTGACCTTGCTTTCCACGGCATTGGGATCGATGCCGGTATCGAGGGTGGACTTCTTGTAGTCCGCCCCGATGGCTTCGGCGAAGCCGCGGCAGCGTTCGAAGGAAGAGGGATTGGTGGCGTAGTGGTTCACGCACAGGAAGGACTTGATGCCAGCGGCCTTGGCCTTTTGGCCTGCGCCATAGCCGGCGTCGTACTCCGGCTGGCCCACGTGCATCAGCGCGCCCAGTTGTTCGCTCTGCTGCTGGGTGCCGGAATTGATGGTGATGACGGGAATGTTCTTGGCCACCACCATCTCGATGGGTTTCTTGAGCACGCTGAAGTCGGCAATGCTGACTACCACGCCGTTATAGTTGCGCGCCGCCGCCTGCTCCACCAGCCGCGCCATGTCGGCCAGGTCGCCGTTGGAGGGATTGCGGTAATCCACGCTGACATCGAAATCCTCGCCGGCCTGCTTGATGGCGTTCTTGATGGTGTTCCACCAGGAATCGGAATCGGGGGCGTGGCTGATCAGCACGAAACGTTCATTGGCAGCCACGCTGGGGGAGGGGGCGGCAGCCGCCAAGAGGGCCATGGCCGAGAAAGCCGCCAGCAGTCCCTTGCGTCCAAGTCTTTGCATCATGTTTGTCTCCGTTATTGTTCTTGCCGTGGGCCGCTTTCTGGTGAGCGTCGTCTTCTCTTTTTTATCGGTGCCGGAAAGTACGACACGGGAAGCGGTAAGTAACGATAGAACAGCACGGATCAATGCGCAATAATTTTTTCGATTTATTTTTCAAATAGAATTTTTATTTCAAATCGGCGGCGCGGGATGCGCTTATTGCTTTTATAATCGGGCCATCGTCCAGTCCCTGACTGGACCCTGACGATCAATTCCCATAAGAAAGAGGCGCAGTGGATACCCCAACTACTCCAACTGTCGATGAACTGATGCTGCAGGTGGCGGCGCAATATCACTCCCTGTCGCGCCAGCTCAAGGTGATTGCTACCTACGTGGAGCAGCACAAGACCAGCCTGATGCTGGAACGCATCAGCGACATCGCCGAGCAATGCCAGGTGCAGCCTTCGGCCATCGTGCGTTTTGCCAAGCATTTCGGTTTCTCGGGCTTCAGCGAGATGCAGGCGGTGTTCCGCGAGGCCTACACGGCGCAGGCCATTCCTTCGCGCAACTATCAGCGCCGCATCCGCAACCTGATCCAGAGCAAGCCCACCCGCGTGACCAGCGGGGCGCTGGCGCACGAGTTCATCCAGTCCAGCCGGGCCGGGTTGGATGAGTTGCTGGCCGGTTTCGACGAAGAGCAGTTCGAGGCCGCAGTCAAGCTCTTGCTCAAGGCCGAGAACATCTATGTGATCGGGGTGCGCCGTTCCTTCCCCATCGCCAACCACCTGGCCTATGCCTTGCAGCACACCAACAAGCGCGTACACCTGATCTCGGGTGCGGGCGGCATGTTCCGCGAAGAGGTGCGCAGCATCGACAAGCACGACGTGCTCATCGCCATCAGCTTCACACCCTATGGGCAAGAGACCCAGGCCTGCGTGCGCCTGGCCCATCATCGCCAGGCGCGCACCCTGGTCATCACCGACAGCCAGTTGAGCCCGCTGGCGCGGCATGCCTCGGTATTGCTGAAGGTCAAGGAGAGCAGCGCCTTTTCATTCCGGTCGCTGACCAATGCCATGTGCCTGTCGCAGGCGCTGTTCATTGCGTTGGCCTATCGGATGGAACTGGATGTGGAAGAGGCCGAGCCCATCGACGGCTACGACGACGCCAGCGACTGAGCGCAGCGGACCTGGCCAGCACAGCGCTGGCCGCTCTGCCTCATGTCTGCGTGCTTACAGGGGCACTGGTTGCTGTTCCAGCAGCGACTGGCGCATGGCCGCCGCAATGCGGGTCGCTTCGATGGCGTCCTGCAACGTCAGCGCCAGCGGCGTGTCATAGCGCACCGCATCGACAAAATGCCGCACCTCGGCCACGAAGGCCTCGGCAAAGCGCTCGATGAAACTGGGTGTACATTCATTGCGCAGCCCATGGGCATCGGCGATGGTAAGGCGATTCAGAGAGGGATTGCCGCCCACGCTGAGCCGGCCGCGCGTGCCGACGATCTCGGTCATGGTTTCATGCCCGTGGGCCATGGTGCGCGAGGCATAGAAGGTCGCCAGGCGGCCCTGCGCAAATTCACAGATGGCCACGCCATTGTCGATATCCTGGAAGGCTTCCAGCTCATGATGGACGGCGCGTACGCCGCTGGCCATCACCCGCACCGGCTGGACCGCACCGAGCAGCCAGCGCGCCAGGTCGATGTCATGCACCGAACAATCCAGGAACAGCCCGCCGCTGCTGGCCGCAAAGCGGACAAAGAAACCATCCGGGTCCAGTGCATCGGCGGTCTGCGAATAGACCATGAAGGGATCGCCGATCAATCCCTGGCTGATCTTGCGATGGGCATCCTGATAGCTGGCGTCAAAGCGGCGCACGAAACCTATCATCACCTTCAGCTGTGGATGGCGCGCCGCCTCGGCGGCCACGCGATGGCATTCCTCCAGGTCCAGCGACAGCGGCTTTTCGCAGAAGACATGCTTGCCGGCGCGCAGCGCCGCGATGATCTGTTCTGCATGCAAGGCCGTGGGCGTGACCAGGAACACCGCATCCAGGCCGGGGTGGCGCAGCAAGGCGTCGTAATCCTCATAGCGCTCGGCGCTGGGCAGATGCTGCTGCGCCCAGTCGCGTTCCTGCGCCAGCGGACTGCAGACGGCGCATAGCGCGGCTCCCGGTGCATTGAAGGCGATGTTCTCGGCATGGCGCCGGCCCATGCGGCCCAGGCCGACCAAGCCGACCTGTAGCGTGGCGGGCGCGCTCATGCCGACAGGCGGACGATACGTTGTTCGCGCCAGGAGGTGGCGGCCGCCTCGGCCAGCTGCAGCGCCTTGACGCCATCCTCGATGCTGGTGCGCACCGGTGCGCCGCTGTGCATGGCCTGGAAGAAATGGTCCATCTCGCGCGCATAGGCGGCGCGATAACGTTCCAGGAAGAAGTGTTCCGGCAGGTCGCT
Source organism: Herbaspirillum camelliae (assembly GCF_001929405.1). Classification (NCBI taxonomy): domain Bacteria; kingdom Pseudomonadati; phylum Pseudomonadota; class Betaproteobacteria; order Burkholderiales; family Oxalobacteraceae; genus Herbaspirillum; species Herbaspirillum camelliae. The sequence goes on along the minus strand of NZ_KV880769.1, from coordinate 4,400,933 downwards.
ACTGACCTGGCTGGCCGTGGCTGCCACCACCTCGGTAGGCCTATGGTTGCCGGCCTGCAGCATGCCCTTGCTGCCCAGTACTTCGAAGCGTTGGTCATAGCCGTAGGCGGCGCGGCGGCTGGTGTTGATCTGGCACAGGCGGCCGCTGCGGGTGGTCAGCGTGACGGCAGTGGAATCGACATCGCCGGCGGTGGCGATGGCCGGATCGGTCAGGCAGCTGCCGGTGGCGAAGACGCTCACCGCCTCATCGGCCAGGATCCAGCGGAAGATGTCGAAGTCGTGGATCAGCATGTCCTTGAAGATGCCGCCCGAGCTGGCGATGTAGGACAGGGGCGGTGCGCCGGGATCGCGGCTGGTGACCAGCAGCATCTCGGGATCGCCGATCTCGCCGGCTTCCAGGCGGCGGCTCAGCGATTCGAAGGTGGGATCGAAGCGGCGCTGGAAGCCGATCATGCAGGTCACGCCAGCGGCGCGCACGGCCTCGGCGCAGGCTTGTGCGCGCTGCAGGTCGAGATCGACCGGTTTTTCGCAGAAGATGGCCTTGCCGGCCGCCGCCGCCCGCAGGATCAGGTCGGCATGGGTGTCGGTGCTGGAGGCGATGACCACCGCCGCCACACTGCTGTCATCGAGCACCTGCTCGACCCGCCCGACCTGGGCGCCATGCCGCTGCGCCAGCGCGGCGGCGCTCTCGGCATGCACGTCACAGACATACTTGAGCCGCACACCGGCTTGCGCCGCGATATTGGCTGCATGAATCTTGCCGATGCGTCCGGCGCCGAAGATTGCCACGTCGATCATTGATGTCTCCAAGGGAAATAGCGCCGAGGGGGGGGGCGGCCGTTTTTTTTGGAAACTATATTCCTTTTCGTTTTTAAATGGAATATTTATTTCGAATTGATCAGCGTCATCACAATACGGCTGCCTGCGCCTGCTCCAGCCCGCGCGGCCTGAGCAGGCGCGGACGCACGATCAGCACCGCGACCATCCAGGCCAAGGCGATGGCCAGCGCATACAGCGCAATGAATCCGCTGAAGCCGAGGTGGGGAGACAGCGCCTTGGCAATGCCCAGAAACGCCGCATAGCCCCAGCTGACGACACTGACCACGCCAATCGACAAGGTCAGGAGGCCCAGCAGCGAAGTCCTCTGGTCGCCATCGGCCAGCCTCGGCAATACATAGAAATGCACGCCGACGCCATTGATGCTCAGGATCGTCACCACCAGCAGCTTGGCCAGCAACTTGCCGTTCTGGGCGATGACATGCGGGTCGAATCCGGTATCGATGCCAATGACTGTCAGGCCCGTGGCCCATAATGCCAGCAGGGACAGCAGGACAATCGTTGCCAGCCTGTTAATCATTCTCGCCAGGGCAGGACTGCCTTGCCGGTTGAAGGCCAGAAAATCCACCATGACAATGGAGACTGCGGCTGCGATCATGGCAATGATGTGCAGATAGATCATGGTGATGCGGGTGACGTCCAGGAAGAGTTTCATGTTGGGCTCAAAAGAAAAGTTCTTGGCGCGTAAATACCGGGCGGGGCTGGAATGGTTCGAATGGCCCGAAAAAAATAAGATGAACCTTTTGCCGCGAAGTCGGCATCAACGGCATATCCAGAAGAAATACAGAAATGCGCGGCCCTTCAGCAAATTCCATCGAGCAAGAAGACATCGACCTGATCGAACGTATCGCCCAAGGGGACCGGGGGGCGTTCGAGCGTCTCTACCGGAACTATTTTCCGCGGCTGGCGCAGTTCCTCAGGCGGCTGGTCTGGGATGGCCCCCTCAGCGAGGAGATCATCAATGACACCATGTTCGTCGTCTGGACCAAGGCCCAGACCTATAACGGGCAATCCAAGGTCTCGACCTGGATCTTTGCCATCGCCTACAGGCAGGGGCTGAAGGCCTTGTCGAGGGTGGATACGCCGGTGGAGATGGATATGGAGAGCATGGTGTCCGACGAACTGGTGGAGCCGGAGCACCAGTTGAGCGAAACGCAGCTTCGCCGTCATATCGGCGGCGCGCTGGAGCGCTTGTCGTTTGAACACAGGACCGTGATGACCTTGACCTATTTTCACGGCATGAGCTACGAGGAGATCGCCGACACCATGGGCTGTTCGATCAATACCGTAAAAACCAGAATGTTCTATGCGCGGCAGAAGCTCAAGGTCTTCCTGTCGGCGTACGCATAGGGAGATGTCATGACAGAGATTGAAATCCATTCCCACGACGAGATCCAGCGGCTGTTGCCGTGGTTCGTCAATGGCACGCTGGACGAAGCAATGCAGCAGGCCGTGCGCGCGCACCTGCAGTCCTGCCCCTCCTGCCACGCAGCCTACGAGTGGGCCAGCCGGGAGCGGGCCGCGATCTACCTGGAGCAGGTGCCCGTGCCCGATGTCGAGGCCAGCCTGGCCAGGATGCGCGAGCGCATCGCCCCCAGCAAGGCCACCCAGGCCAGCCCGGTTGGCAATCAGCACGCGCCCAAGAAGGGCGCTTCGGCCTTCAGCAGGATTCTGGCCCTGTATGTCGGCAAGCCCTGGGCGCCGGTGGCCTTCGCCATCCAGGCGGCCTTGATCGTGGCGCTGGGCATGGGCGTATTCATGCAGTCGGACGTCAAGCAATACGTGGCGCTGGGCGATGCCGACATCGGCAAGCTCAAGATCGCCCTGGTGTTCAAGCCCGACACCACGGTGCAGAGGATGCAGGAGATCCTGCGCGCCACCAACGCCAACATCGTGGCCGGACCGACAGTGACCTTCGCCTACGTGGTCGAAGTGCCTTCCAGCGAGGAGGCCGGCGCGCTGCGGCATTTCAAGCTGGCGCCAGAGGTGTCGCTGGTGCAGAGCCTGGGGCAGGGGAAGTGAGATTGATGCTGCGATGGCGATGGATACTGGTGCTGTGGATCGGCATGCTCTTCACAGTCGCCGCCCAGGCGCAAGGCGCGCAGGAAGAGGGCGACGAGGCCCGGCAGATCCTGGTGATGCTGCATCTGCCGGCTCCGCATTTCCGGCCGGACGCCAGCTATGGCAGCGGCTACCGCAACGATAGCGCTGGTCACTCGCGGCTCACGATTGCGCAGGAGCTTGCCGACCAGTACCAGCTGAGGCTGGTATCGCGATGGCCCATGTCCACGCTGGGGGTGGATTGCTTTGTGATGACCGTCCCGCCCGGCCTGAACCTGGCCGACACGGTCAAGCTCGTGTCGGCCGACAGCCGCGTCGAATGGGCGCAGGAAATCCAGTCCTTTGTCACCCTGGGCGAGGCAGACCCGCTCTATCCGATACAGCCAAGCGCCAAGTTCTGGCATCTGGACCGCCTCCACACTGTCGCTACCGGCAAGGGCGTGCGCATTGCCGTCATCGATAGCGGCGTCGAGGAGGATCATCCCGATCTGTTGGGCCAGGTCACGGCGCGGGAGAACTTCGTGACCCAACGGGCTTACGCGGCCGAGTTGCACGGCACTGCGGTGGCAGGCATCATCGTCGCCATCCGGGACAACAAGCTGGGCATCACGGGCATCGCGCCCGATGCCAAGATCATGGCGCTGCGCGCCTGCTGGCAAGAGGGCGGCAAGAGCCTGTGCAACAGCTTTACCATCGGACAGGCGCTCAACTTCGCCATCCTCAACGGCGCCAAGATCGTCAACATGAGCTTTGCCGGCCCCCGCGACCAGTTGATCAAGCGCCTCATCGAAGTGGCCCAGCAGCGCGGCATGCTGATCGTGGCGGCGACCACCGCTGATGATCCCGATGGTGGTTTTCCGGCCTCCATGCCGGGCGTGCTGGCCGTGGCCGACAAGATCCAGGTTACTCGTCCCGCTTCCACGCTCTACGCCCCTGGCCAGGGCATCCCCACGACCACCCCGCATCACGCCTGGAGCCTGGTGTCCGGCAGCTCCTTCTCGGCGGCCCATGTGTCAGGGCTGGCGGCCCTGCTGGTCCAGCTCCGCCCCAGGGACAATGCGGAACAGATCAGGAAAATGGTGGTGACCAGAAGCGCTTATATCTCGGGAGAGGGAAGCGGTAATATCGAGGCCTGTGCCACATTCCGGAAGCTGGTGGAGAAATGTATCTGCGAATGCCAATAGGGCCGGGGCGGCGGTCGGGGGCTTATGTCATTGCTTAGGCTCAGCGGCGTCGCTCTTGTTCTGGTAATGGCCAGCCTGGACGCCTCTGCGCAAATGAGCAAGAGCGTGGGCTGGTCATCGGACTATTGGTATCGCGGGATTTCGCTCTCCGCAGGGGTTCCTGTCTTTCAGGGAACGTTGAACTACGATTTTCGCGACGGCTGGTATGCCGGCGCATCGGGCTCCAGCGCCCGCAATGCCAACGGCGCGGGCGTTGCCCAGGCGGTGCTCTTCGGCGGCGTGACCAAGCGCCTGGATGCGACCACCAGCCTCGATCTCGGTGCGCATGCCACGAGCCTGGTCGATTCTCCTTCGCTGGCGTTCACCGAAATCTACGTCGGCGTCATCAAGGAAAAATACTCCTTGCGTCTGTATTACTCCCCGCGCTATCTGGGGGAGAAGAAACAGACCACCTATGTCGATTTCAATACCGCGTATTCCCTCTCTTCGTCGTGGTACCTGATGCTGCACCTTGGCTGGCTGGAAGCCATGTCGGTGGAGCGCACACACTTTTCCAACCGCTATGACGCCCGCCTGGCGATTGGCACCTATGTCGGGTTCTGGAATTACCAGTTGTCCTTCAACAAGGTCCGGTCCTCGGAGCCCTTGACGGTGGATGCGGCCAATCGCTTGACGCTCAATGTCAGCTATTCGTTTTGATGGCTGTCAATGATGGCGGCACCGGCGGCGGGTATTAGAAAATCCGTGCAATCTTGTCATCCCAAAAATGCAAAAATGGCAATTTCTGAAATGTCCGGCCACGGCAAGCCCGTGATTGGCAAAGTGAAAACTTAGTTTTCCCAAGGTGTCGGAAAGCTGATCTGCGCTGCGCGCGCGTCACCTGGATCCAGGAAATCAAGCTGCTGATGAGGGGATGGCCCGCCTCTCGCAAGCCTTTGCGAGCCGTCGAATTTTTTCTTCCGGACTGCGGAAGCTAAAAAAAATCCATATTTACGTTTGATAACTGGTTAAACCATCTGAGGCTTGTGTTAGAGTCTGAACCACTAATCAAAGATCAGAAAAAAATGGATCAGCCGTGGGGTCGGTTGGTCAGGATATGCGTGGGGCATATCTCATCTAATAAATCGCTATAAAAAAGTGTCGTTCCAACGCAGAAGGATTCGGCCGAATGATCAATGCAGCCGTGAGTCATCTTGCGGGACAACTCAATCAGTTCCTCAAGCAGTCTTACGCGCGGACCGAAGATATCGTCGTGATGTCGGGACTGGTTGATGCTGAGGGGCATCCCGCGTCCCAGGTAAAAAACAAGCTGGTGATGTTTCTGGTCAATCTGGAAAAGGACACGATGCCTTACCGCCCGCACGGGCGAGGCGACGTGGGGATGGCGCGCGCGGTGGTCAATCCGGCGCCGCTCTATCTGAACCTGTACGTGATGCTCGCCGCCAACTTCTCGGGCGCCAATTATGGCGAGGCCTTGAAGCTGCTCTCTGGAGCGATCTCGTATTTCCAGCGACACCCGGTGTTTGACCACCAGTCCACGCCAGGGCTGGACGGGCGCATAGAAAAGCTGATCCTGGACATAGAAAACCTGAAGATTCACGAGTTGAGCAATATCTGGACGCTGCTGGGCGGAAAGTACCTGCCCTCGGTGCTGTACAAGGTCAGGATGGTGGCGCTGGAGTCGGACAACGTCGTGGAGATGACGCCGACGGTGCGCGAAGCGAAGCCAGCTGCCCGTAGCTAGGCCGCTAGCCAGGCGCATCCGGTCATGCTCTGGGGAAGAGGGGATGGGGTATTCGCTGCTGTGCAAGATCGTGGCCGAGCATGCCTACCAGGCCGCCGGCGAGGGCTGGCTGGTCTGCGTGCCCAGCGCCCAGAGCGTGGACTGGATGCGGCGGCGCGATGTGCTGGTGCGCGCACTTCCTGATGGTATTGCCTTGTGGTGTGAGACGGATCGCCGAACAATGATCCTGGAAGAGGGCCAAGTCGGTGAAGTCTTGCTGGGTTTTCGCTGGTATGCCCGCGATCCCTGGTTTTCGCTCTATACGCATCCGGTCGAGCCCAGCGCCGACAGTGTGCTGTTCTTGCACGGCCAGGCACAGGAGAGCGACGAGGAAGCGGCAGGCTGGCGGCGCTGGCCGGCGCGCGCTGAGGCCTTCGTCGGGCTCGGGGATGTCGGTCTGGCGCGCCATCTGGACCGCCAGGATCAGTTGCGCAAGCCAGTCATGGTCACCGAGATCGATCTGGCCATGCTCGCTACTGAGGAAGGCGCTGAGCCGGGCTTGCAACTGAAGGTGTCCTTCGCCGCGCGCGCGAGCCGCTGGAAATATTGTTTCTTTTCAACGATGCAGACCGACCCGGGCGATCTGGCCGTGGTCGATCTGGATGGCGAGATGGAGTTCGTCTGTACCGGAACCGAATCGTTTCCGGGCGGGCAGCGGGCGGTGGTGTTCCTGAGCCAGCGCGAGATCGTGATGCAGGCGCAGTACCCGCAGCGCTTTCAGCTGCGCGAACGGAGCAAGACCGGGGAGCGCGTGCTCATGGCGCGCCTGCCCAATGCAGATATCCGCAAGGTGACGCGGAACGCCATCGACGGGGAAACGGCGCTGGTGTCCGAGATCTATATCAATTGATCGTTATTGATCGTTCAGTGAGGATGACTTTATGGCGCAATACAAAACACCGGGTGTTTATGTCGTTGAGAAGAACGCCTTCCCCAATTCCGTGGTCGAGGTCGCGACCGCCGTACCGGCCTTCATCGGCTACACCGAGTACGCCAGCAACAAGGGAACGCCGCTGGCCAACAAGGCCTGGCGCATCTCGTCGATGGCCGAATTCCACGCCTACTTCGGCGGTGCGCCCAGGAGCAGCTTTACGCTCAAGGCCCAGGACGCTCCTACCGACGCCGCCGATTTCTCCGTCACTGCCAAGGACACCAACAAGCGTGTCGATTACCTCATCGAGCGTGACGACAAGGCCTACCTGCTCTACTACAGCATGCTGTTCTTCTTCCAGAATGGCGGCGGGCCCTGCTACATCGTCTCCGTCGGTACCTATGCCGACGGCGATATCGATGCCGGCAAGATCAAGGGCGGTATCGAGGTGCTGCTCAAGGAACAGGAACCGACCATGGTCGTGACACCGGATGCGGTGAGCCTGTCCAGCGCGGATTGCCAGGATGTGCAGCAAGCTGCGCTGATGCATTGCGGCGTGAAGATGCGCAATCGCATTGCGCTGCTGGATGTCTACAACGGCTTCCGCGATCGCCAGGATCCGGCCGGTGACTGCATCACCGATTTCCGCGAAGCCGTTGGCACCAACAGTCTCGATTTCGCGGTGGCCTACTATCCCTGGGTCAACACCTCCATCGTCAAGGAAAAGGACATCAGCTTCACCGCGATCAGCAACCTCGACGTGCTCAAGGGCCTGATCACTGACGAACTGGCGCCGGTGCTCGACGCCAAGGCGGCCAACGCCGCCGCCCAGGCCAAGATCGACCAGCTCAAGAAGTCGCTGGACCAGATCTCGCTGGACTATATCAAGTCCGAGAAAGACCCGGACGTGGCCACGCTCACGGTCAACAAGACCTTGCTGTCGATCAGCGTCCTGTATCCGCGCATCATCACGGCGATCCAGAAGAAGCTCAACCTGCTGCCGCCCAGCGCAGGCATGGCCGGTCTCTACACCATGGTCGACAATACCCGCGGTGTCTGGAAAGCGCCTGCCAACGTCAGCCTCAGCGGCGTGATCTCGCCCACGGTGTCCATCTCCAACGAGGAACAGGAAGACCTCAACGTCACCACGGTGGGCAAGTCCATCAACGCCATCCGCTCCTTCATCGGCGAGGGCGTGCTGGTCTGGGGTGCGCGCACCCTCGACGGCAACAGCCTGGACTGGCGTTACGTGAGCGTACGCCGCACCATGATCATGATCGAGGAATCGATCAAGCAGGCCTGCAAGGCCTATGTCTTCGAACCCAATACGGCCAACACCTGGGTCACCATCAAGAGCATGATCCGCAACTTCCTGACCAGCGTCTGGAAGCGTGGAGGTCTGGCAGGGGCCAGTCCGGATGACGCCTTCAGCGTCTTCGTCGGGCTGGGCGAGACGATGACCGCCGACGACATCCTGGAAGGCCTGATGAAGGTCTCGGTGCTGGTGGCGGTGAGCCGTCCGGCCGAGTTCATCGAGATCACCTTCCAGCAGCAGATGCAGAAGTCCTGATAGCGCCCAAGTCCCGGCGCAGGCGGCATGCGCGCTGTACGCCGCATGCCGGCGTCCCCTTAACAATTCAATGTTCTGACGAGGTTCGTGATGGCAGATGATGGATCGAAGCAATCAACCACCCTGTGGCCGCTCCCCAAGTTCTATTTCCAGGTGAAATGGGATTCCCAGGTCATGTCCTTCCAGGAAGTCAGCGGCCTGGACGTGCAGTCCGAGGAAATCAAGTACCGCCATGGCGACAGCCCCGAATTCTCGGTCATCAAGATGCCGGGCATGAAGAAGGTCGGCAACGTCACCATGAAGAAAGGCATCTTCAAGGGCGATAACAAGTTCTGGGACTGGTTCAGCCAGATCAAGATGAACACCATCAAGCGTGTGCCGGTGACCATCAGCCTGCTCGACGAGGCCGGCAAGCCGACCATGGTGTGGACGCTGGCCAATGCCTGGCCGACCAAGATCACTGGCACCGATCTGAAGGCCGAAGGCAACGAAGTCGCGATCGAAACCATCGAGATCGTCCACGAAGGCCTGACCATCGCCAACAGCTGATCCTGGCGGGCGAACGCATGCCTATCCTGTTTTCGGAGCGGTATCCTCCACCGGCGTTCTATTTCAAGGTGGCGTTCGACCAGCGCAGCGGCATTTCCGATACCTCCTTCCAGGAGGTGTCGGGCATGAACGCGACGGTGAGCACCGAGACCCTGGTCGAGGGCGGCGAAAACAATTTCGTCCATACGCTGCCCACCGGCATCACGCATTCCAACCTGCAGCTCAAGCGCGGCATCGCCTCGACCGATTCACCGCTGGTGGAGTGGTGCCGCGATGTCTTCGAGATGGGCTTCATCAAGCCGGTGATGCCGCAATCGCTGACGGTGCAGTTGCTCGACGAGCAGGGAGCGCCGCTGCGCGGCTGGTTCTTCGGCAATGCCTGGCCGGTCAAGTGGGAGATCGCCAAGCTCGACTCGACCAAGAGCGAGGTCCTCATCGAGACCATCGAGCTCAGTTACACCTATTCGTTCAGGGTGATGTGAATCATGGCTATCGAGATCAAGCAGCTTTCCATCCGTTCCAACGTGGTTCAGCGCGCCGCCTACGCCGACGAGCCGGGCAATCCGGGCAGCCAGGCAGAGGAGGAGGCATTGCCTGGCGCACCCAGCGCCACCCTGGATCGCAGCACCCGCGCCGCCTTGCTGGAGGAGTGTCGCGCCATGGTCATCGAACTGCTGCGCCGCAGGGAGGAACGCTAGATGCCCGTCGATACCGGATTGAGCAAGAAGCTCAGCATCGCAGCCTGCAAGGTGCGCAAGGGCGGCACCATCATCGTGGACAACAGCCAGACGCCATTCGAGGTGATGATCAATCCGTCCAACTTCAAGCGTCAGCTGACCATCGAGTACAGCAAGGAACAGACGCTGGGTCAGTCCGCTGGCGCCCCCAAGTTTGCCGCCATCTGCCCGGAGGGACTGAGCATGAGCAATCTGGTGCTCGATGGCACTGGCGTTGTCGGTCCGGTCACGCGCAGCGTCACCGACATGGTCAATGCCTTGCTGGCGGTGATCTACCAGTACAACGGCGAGCAGCACGAACCCAATTACGTGCGGGTGTTGTGGGGCAGCTTCATCTTCTTCGGGCGGGTGCAGAACATCGGCATCGACTACACCATGTTCAAGCCCAGCGGCGAACCCTTGCGGGCCAAGCTCAGCATCGGCTTCACCGGCTGGATGAGCAATCAGGAACGCGCCCTGCGCGCCAACATGAGCTCACCCGACCTGAGCCATCTGGTGGAGATAAAGGAGGGCGATACCCTGCCGCTGCTGTGCAATCGCATCTACAAGGATCCGTCGTACTACCGCGAAATCGCCCGCATCAACAACCTGAGCAACTTCCGCAAGCTCGAGCCGGGCTCGGTGCTGCGTTTTCCACCTCTGGTCTGAGCCCATGGCAGATTCTCCCAACCTCGACAGCAGTGATGTCCTCAAGGTGACCATCACCAGCAACGGCACGGCCTTGCCGTCGACGGCCGAATTGATTTCGGTGGAAGTGTTCAAGGCCGCCAACCGCATCCCCACCGCCTGGATCACGCTGCTGGATGGCGACATGCCCGATGATGATTTCCCGGTCAGCGACACCGATCTCTTTGCCCCGGGCCAGACCATCGTCATCAGCGCCGGTTATGGCGCGCAGGTCAGCCAGATCTTTTCGGGCGTGGTGGTGCGCCATGGGATTTCGATCCGCACCGGCAACCGGGCCTTCCTCAAGGTCGAATGCCGCAGCCCGGCAGTCAAGCTGACCATCGGGCGCAACAACGCCAACTACGTTGACATGAAGGACAGCGACATCATCAGCCAGCTGATCTCGCCCTGCGGCCTGAGTGCGGACGTGACGGCCACCTCGACCCAGCACAAGGAAATCGTGCAGTTCTACAGCAGCGATTGGGACTTCATCGTGGCGCGCGCCGAGGCCAATGGCATGCTGGTCATCGCCGAGGACGACAGCATCGCCGTGAAAGCCCCGCAGACCAGTGCGGCGGCCGTGCTGACGGTGACCTATGGCACCGACCTGATGGACTTCGAGGCCGATATCGATGCCCGCACCCAGCTTTCCAGCGTCGTCGGCGCCGCCTGGGATCCGGCCACGCAAGCGGTGGTGGAGCAGACGGCCAGCCAGGCCACGCTCTACGCGCAAGGCAACCTCAGCGCCTCGGCACTGGCCAAGGTGGCCAGCCCGGCCAGCTATCGCTTGCAGAGCACGGTAGCGCTGCCCTCGGCCGATATCAAGAGCTGGGCCGATGCGCGCCAGATGAAGGCGGCGCTGGCCAGGATACGGGGACGCATGAAGTTCCAGGGCAGCGCCAGTGCCAAGCCGGGCACGATGATCGAGCTGGTGGGGGTGGGCAAGCGTTTCAGCGGCAGTGTCTATGTCAGCGCCGTGACACACCGGCTGGGCGAGGGCAACTGGATCACCGAAGCCGAGTTCGGCATGGCTCCGCAATGGTTCATGGAAGATCGCGGCGGCGCTGAAGAACTGGCGGCATCGGGTCTGCTGCCCGCTGTGGGTGGCCTGCAGATCGGTGTGGTCAAGAAGCTCGACGCCGATCCCGAGGGCCAGTACAAGATCCAGATTGCCATCCCGGTCCTGCAAGCCAGCACCGAAGGCGTGTGGGCGCGACTGGCCAGCTTCTATGGCTCTTCCGGCGTGGGCGCGTTCTTCATCCCCGAGATCGGCGACGAGGTGATCGTCGGCTATTTCAACAACGATCCTTCCCACCCGGTGGTGCTGGGTAGCCTCTACAGCAGCCAGCACAAGATGCCTTACGAGCTCACGGCGGAAAACTACACCAAGGCGCTCTGGACCAAGGGCTTGCTCAAGGTGGTCTTCGATGACGAGAAAAAGGTCATTACCATCGTCACGCCGGCCAACAATACCATCGTGCTCAGCGACGACGCCAAGTCGATCTGCCTGACCGACCAGAACAGCAACAAGATCGAGATGAATACCAGCGGCATCCTGCTCGACAGCCCCAAGGACATCGTCCTCAACGCCAAGGGCAAGGTCACCATCACGGCAGTGCAGAACATCGAAAGCACCACCCAGGCCACCCTGCAGAACCAGGCGCTGAACATCAAGAACAACGCCAATGCCTCCTTCGTGGCCAACGGCGCGGCCAGCGCCGAGCTGTCGGCCAGCGGCCAGACCACGGTCAAGGGCGCCATGGTGATGATCAATTGATGTTGCTGCCGACAAGGACTCTTCCATGCCTCTAGCCGCCCGCCTGACCGACATGCACACCTGCCCGATGCAGACGCCGGCCTTTCCCGCGCCGATCCCGCACGTCGGCGGTCCCATCATCGGACCCTGCGTGCCCACGGTGCTCATCGGCAAGCTGCCTGCAGCCGTGGTGGGGGACAATTGCGTCTGCGTGGGCCCGCCCGACAGCATCGTGATGGGCTCGACCACCGTGATGATCGGCGGCAAGCCGGCCGCGCGCATGGGTGATACCTGCGCCCATGGCGGCAGCATCGTCATCGGTTGTCCCACCGTGTTGATCGGCGGTTAGGAGCGCACATGGCAGGCAAGAAAAGCTTTCTCGGCGCTGGCTGGGCCTTTCCGCCGTATTTCGGCAGCAGTCCGGGACAGGGCAGGGTGGCCATGGTCGAGGACGACCAGGATATCCACGAGAGCCTGTTGATCATTCTCTCCACCGTGCCGGGCGAACGCATCATGCAGCCGGAGTTCGGCTGCGATCTCAAGATGCATGTCTTCGATGAACTCAACGAGAGCGTCGTGACCGAGCTGCGCGACGCCATCGAGCGCGCCATCCTGTTCTACGAACCACGCGTGAGCGTCAACCAGGTCAGCATGGCGATCTCCGGCGAGCAGGACGGTCGCCTGGACATTCGCATCGATTACACCATCCGTGGAACCAATACGCGCAGCAACATGGTGTATCCGTTCTATTTCCTGGAGGGAACCAATGTGTCGGGCAAGTGAGCGCGCCATCGCGACCGGCTCCAGGCACTGAGGTTCGCGCAGCGCGCCGATGAACAATCTCGTCATCCGGGATGGAACCAGCCAGACGATGCGGGCCTTGCCTGCATTGGCGCAGGGCTATTTCGCCCTCAATGAGATGTCCTTTGCCGAACTGCTGGTCATGGTGGCCGAATTTGGTGCACTGGTGCGCTTCGCTACTTCCGCCAAGGCGGACAATACCCTGGAAGAAGACTGGACGCCTTTCTTCCAGGCCGACGAGACGGTCGTCATGAGCCGCATTCTGGCGCTGGACCTGGAGGACGTTGCCGCGCGCCTGGATGACTGGTGGCAGGACACCCCGGAACAGGTCGGCATCGAGCGCGCGCAGGGCAGCCGCCGCCAGGACCGGATGCAGCTGACGCTGCCGGTGGTCGCGCTGGCCAGCCACATCGACCAGTGGTATGTGGCCCTGGGCCAGGCGCGCAACGACAGCGCCCTGTCGTTGCGCACCCTGATCGAGAACGTCATCGTCGAACTGGGCGCGGACAAGAACGGTGTGCTGGCCTGGCTGTTGCAACATCCGGACATCCTGCCGCTGGCGCCGGTGTGGGGCCAGGCGCTGGCCCGCCATGCGAGCGCATCGCAGCGACCCGAACCAGCAGGTGAGGGGGAAGCTGCTGCCGCCCCGCAGGGAACACCCACGCCCACCAAATCCGCTGTGCGTTCGGCCTTCCACGGTTTTCTCAAGGGCGTGGAGATGATCCGCAAGGAAGCGCAGGCCCGGGTGCCGGCGTCCTTGATCAGCCAGCAGCATGACCCCGCCATGGCCATGCTGATCGCCTTCGTGCAGCAGTTCCAGAAGCTGCAGGGCAAGCTCAACCGCTTCACCCAGCACTATCTCGATTTCTACTATGACCAGATGCTGGGCGCCAGGCCGCTGCCAGCCTTGGCCGACAAGACCTGGCTGGTGCTGACCAAGAATCCGTCCGCGCCACCGGTGCTGGTGCCGGCCGATACCCCCTTCCTGGCCGGGCTGGATGCCGACAGCCGCGACATCGTCTATCGCTCGCGCACTGAATTGCTGGTCACCGATGCCCGCGTGGCTGCCTTGCAGACCCTGTATTTCGATCGCGATCCCTACAGCGCGCCCGAGCAGTTCCTGGGCGAAGACCACACGCCCTTGCGCGCCCCCGGTCCGGGGCAGCGCAGTTGGCCGACCGGCGCCTGGTGGCGCGAAGTGCCCGTGGCCGCAGGCGGCAGTGCGCCTGCCGCCTCGCCCCTGCTCGGCGCACCCAAGGACAGCCGCCAGCGTACGGCGCATGTGGATGCGCGCATCGGTTTTGCCGTCGCCAGCAAGGTACTGCTGCTCAAGGAGGGCCAGCGCCGCATCACGCTGCAGCTGTTGTTGGAGGATGATCTGCTCACGCAGCGCCTGGACCGGCTCTGTGTGGCCATGGGCGGCGATGACGGAACGCCCGATGCCGACCGCGGGCGGACCCAGGCCGATGCCGCCAGGCTGGAAGAGATCCGACGCGCCGACATCTTCCTGAAGGTATTCCGACGCTTGTTCCGCATGAGCATTACGGGCGAACACGGCTGGCTGGCCATCGATGATTACCTGCCGGCCTATGACGAACAGAGCCTGAGCCTGTCGCTGAGCATGGAACTGCCGCCCGAAGCGCCTTGCGTGGTGGCCTATTCGGCGCTGCTGCATGAGGGCGGCTATCGCTGCAGCACGCCCATACTGCGCCTGGAGATCAATCCCGGCGCCTACCTGTATCCCTATGGCCTGCTGCGCGAGCTGTGCATTGCCGCCGCCCGCATCGAGGTGGATGTGCGGGGCTACCGTGACCTGGTGCTGCACAACAACCTGGGACAGTTGAGCGCCTCAGCCCCGTTTGCGCCCTTCGGGCCCTTGCCCAAGATCGGCAGTTTTCTGGTGGTGGGCAGCACCGAAATGGCAGGCAAGTCGATCACCTCCTTCGAGGTGGACGTGCAATGGGCCGACCTGCCGCGCATGCCCGGCGGCTTTGCCACGCTGTACCGCGACTATGGCCTGCGCATCGCCAACCGTGATTTCCAGGTCAGCACCGCCGTGCTGGCCAAGGGCGCCTGGACGCCCGCGCTGGAGGGCGATCGCCCTACGGTGCCGCTGTTTCGCAGCGAGGTCTTGCCGGGACAGGGCGAGCAGCTCGATACGCACATCCGCTGGCGTTGCCAGCCCATCGTCCATCTGTTCGAGCCGGATGCCGGAGTATCGGTCGATCGGCCCTTGAGCTACGGGCCGGGCGCCAAGAACGGCTTCTTCAAGTTTACGCTGGCCGCCCCCGGATCGGCCTTCGGTCACGAGCGCTATGCGCATGCGCTTTCGGAGGCGCTGGTCAACAATGCCCGCAGCGGCCGCTGGCGAACTCAACGTCCGATCCCGGCGCCGCCCTATACGCCGATGATCGAGGCCATCTCCATCAACTACCGCGCCAGCAGCACGCTGCGCATCGATCGCTTGTCCGTAGGCGAAAGTGGTAGCGGCAAGCGTGCCGACGAAGAACAGTTCCTGCACCTCTACCCGAGCGGCTGGGAGGCGCTGGGGCCGGGCAGCTATCCCGCAGCTGCCTTGCTGCCGCGCTTCGAGCGCGCCGGCAACCTGTACATCGGGTTGGAGGCAGCCACGCCGGGATCGACGCTGACGCTGCTGTTCCACCTGCGCGAGGATTCCTTGCCCCTGCCGGCCGACGCAGCCAGCCGGGCCGGCGCGCTGGGCTGGAGCTATCTGAGCCGCAACGAATGGAAGGCCTTGCCGGCCTCACGCCTGCTGGCCGATGGCACCCAGCATTTCATGACCTCGGGCGTGATCAGGCTGGCGCTGCCGCAGGACATCAGCGAAGACAACACCGTCATGCCGGCCGGGCGCTACTGGTTGCGCGTGTGCGCCGACAATGATCTGGAAAAGTATTGCAGCCTCTACCAGATCGACGCCCAGGTCGTCGAAGTCGAGCGCAGCGCGGAGGTCTCGCCGCAGGTTCCGGTGGTGCTGCCGGCAGGCAGTATCACGCGCAGCGGCCAGCCCATGCCGGGTATCCAGGCTCTGCGCCAGCCCTTGCCATCGGTGGGCGGACGCGCCGGCGAGACGCGTGCGCAATTGCGCATCCGCATGGCCGAGCGGCTGCGCCACAAGAACCGCGCCGTATCGGCGGCCGATTACGAGGCGCTGATCCTGCAATATTTTCCCGAGGTGTTCAAGGTCAAGTGTTTCGCCAACATGGCCGTCGAGGGAGGGGCCGGGGACTGCATCCGTCCGGGCCACGTGCTGGTGGTGCCCTTGCCCTACTGGCCGCAAGTGCGCCAGCGCGACCAGATGCCCATGCTCAATGGCAACCTGATGACGCAGATCCGCAGCTTTCTGGAAGCGCTGGCGTCGCCCTGGAGCACCATCGCCGTCGAAAACCCGGTCTATGAGCTCATCCAGGTACGTTGCTCCGTGCGCTTCAACGGCCCCATGGGCAATGGCCATTACATCAACCAGCTCAACGATGCGATTTCCGACTTCCTCACCCCCTGGCAGCACGCCCAGGGCTACCGCACCCATTTCGGCTGGCGTATCCGCCAGCACGACATCGAGGCCTTCATCGGCGAATTGCCCTACGTGCAAGGGGTGTCGGGCTTTTCGATGTTGCGCATCGCCTCGCCGCGCGCCCTCAAGTTCGCCCTGTTCGACACCGCCGCCGCCGAGGCTGCGCCGCAAGAGGACCAGAACGACATCACGCCGCTGTGCCCCTGGAGCATTGCCATTCCGGCGACACGCCACGCCATCGCGGCCATCGACGATCCCCAGCCCCAACCGGTGGTCCGCACGGCCCTGAGCCGCCTGGCGATCGGTTCGAACTTCATTATTTCGAGTGACGACAATGACCAGCAAAATGATGGCGCGGCGTAACCGCGATACGCTCAAGCGCAAGTTCTCCGATGGCGAGATGCCGGCGGCCTCGGCCTTTTCCGAGCTGATCGATTCCATGCTCAACATCGTTGACGAGGGCTTCGACAAGACCGCCGCCGACGGCTTGAAGGTGTCGCAGCTGAACCAGGGCAAGCTGCTCAGTTTCTACCAGAACATCGATATCAAGAGCCCGATCTGGTCGGTGCAGCTCAATACCGCCGATGGCGGCCTGGCGTTCGGCAATGACGCCAATCCGGCCGCGCTGACCCTGCGCCAGCGCACCATCCCGGATGGCGAGGAAGTACCGCCGGACGCCTTCGAGCTGGACCTCAAGGGACGCATGGTGGCCGATGGCCGGCAGGGGCGGCCCGGACTGCTGGAGGTGAAGGCCGACGGCAAATGGCACGATATCACCGGCCCGCTGGAGGGTTGCAATGCCTTCGAGATCGTCGCCGGGGTGGGCAAGCCTGGCAGTGGCAAGTACGCACTCATGCACGCGTTTGCCTTGATGACCTTCAATGGCCGCGGCCAGATCGATGATCGGCAGTCGCATTTCGGCAGCAAGTGCAACCGCCTGCAATTGCAATGGGTCGCCGACACCAGCCGCGCGCGCCATGCCTACATCCTGCAGATGCGGGTGGGCTGCCCTTACGACAACCGCGACGCCACCACGCAGACCTGGGTCAGCTACCACATCAGCATGCTCTGGTCCGACCCGCTGATGCAGGCCAGCGCGATCGATCCGGGCAAGCCAAACCGTCAGGGGGCCGCATGAGCACTCCTGATCAAGCCGGCGTGGCGTCGTCTTTGCCGCTCTCTTTCACCGTGGCCCAGGGGCGTCTGTTGATGAGCGCGCTGGCCGAGTTGCCCTTCAAGCGGGTCTTCGAGCTGATCGGCAAGCTCAACGCCAGCGCCCAGGCTCCGGCGGGCGCCGCCACCGGCCTGCGTGCGAGCTTCACGACAGCCGAACTGGCGCTGGCGCTGGAGGCCCTGGGGCAGTTGCCCTATGTCCAGGTACATGCATTGATCGACGATCTGCAAGCGCAGGTGCGCCAGGCCGGCGCTCCAGCGCAGGCAGGCAAGGGCCGCCGCATCCGGAGCCATACGCCGTGAACGCCCCCGAACACATCGAAAGGAACCAGCCGGACCCGGACGGGCTGGATTTCGATGCCCTGCGCAAGTCGGGGCTGGCGATGCTGCAGGCGCTGGCCGGTGAGAACTGGACCGATTACAACCTGCACGACCCCGGTGTGACGATCCTGGAGCAGTTGAGCTACGGTCTCACCGACCTGGCCTACCGCTCCGAATTCCCTGCCGAGGACTACCTGGCCGGGCCGTTCGGCCAGATCGACTATGCCCGGCATGCGCTGCATCCCGCTGACGAGATCCTGCCCAGCCAGGTGCTGACGGCAGAGGACTATCGCAAGCTGCTCTACGACTGCATTCCCGAGATCGAAGATGTCTGGGTCACGCGCGAAGAACAGGGGGAAAAACCGGGCGAAGGCGAGCCCCCCATCCCAGGCCTCTACCACCTCAGACTGAAGCTGCGCGACAGTGTGCAGGACGATCTGTCCGGCCAGCAGCAGGACGCCCTGGAACAAAGGGTGATCGCGCAAGTCAGCGCCACCTATCACGCCCACCGCAACCTGGGCGAGGACCTTGGCCGGGTCAGCACCATCGCCACGCGTCCGGTCTACCTGCAAGGTGACATCCAGATTCACAGTCTGCGTGATTCGGCACTGATCTTTGCCGACATCTTCTTCCGCTGCGCGCTGCAACTGATGTCGGGACTGCGCATTGAACACTATCGCGAGGCCAGCGAGGCGAGCGCATCCCTGGCCGAGGTCTTCGAGGGACCGCTGACCTTGCACGGCCGCGTCATCGATGTGGATGGCCGAGCTGGTCCGGGCGCGCCGATTTCGCTGGCCAAGCTGATTGCGCTGGTGCAGGGTGTCGATGGGGTGACCCACGTGCAGCGTCTGTCCCTGTGCGACGAAGCGGGCAGGTCGGTGAGCCTGGACGACGGCGACGCTACGGTGCTGCGGCTGCGATTTCCCGAGCAGGCGCAAAGCCATCTGTTGCGCCTGCATTTCGCCAGCGCGGCAGTGGGGCATGATGCGGCCGCGATGGCCGGGCCCACCGGCCAGCAACGCCTGTTGCAGCAGGAAAAGGACCAGGCCATGCTGGCCGAAGCGCGCGAGGCCCTGCGCAAGGTACGCTTCGAGTTCGACACGCTGCGCAACACGCAACAGTCACGCGAGGCCATCGTGCCGGCGCCCGCTGGGGTGCCGCGCGCTCTGGACGACTACTATTCGATCCAGCACCAGTTCCCGGCGATCTACGGGATCAACCGCTTCGGCGTGCCGGCTTCGGCGCCCTTGCAACGCAAGGTCAGCGCCCGCCAGCTCAAGGCCTACCTGTTCCTGGCCGAACAGCTCATGGCCAACTACCTGGCCGACCTGCAAGCAATACCGGCGCTGTTTTCACTGGATGACCTGGAGCGAACCTATTCTTCCCAGGTGCTGGACGAGCAGGCCTTGCCAGGTATCGAGGCGCTCTACGTGGCCGCGCCGGCGCAGATCGGCGACATGCTGGCGCAGATCGTGGCGCGGGCTGACCATCCCGACCATAGGCGCAACCGTTTGCTGGATGTGCTCTTGGCCATGTACGGGGAAGAGTTCTCGCAGAAGTCCTTGCGCCGCTTCAATTTCTACCAGGACCGTCACACGGCCAAGTGGGTGCTGGACAACAAGCTGGCCTTCATGCGCCGCATCGTTGGCTTGAGCCGCGACCGCGCCACTGCCGTGGATGTGACGCGCGCGCACCGGCGTGCCGATGGCAGCCTCAACATCGCCGGCGTGCAGGCCAAGATCTGCATCCTGCTGGACCTGCCGCTGCACGGGCCGGGCGCGGCGCTCAGCGATGCCTTGCTGGCTTACCGGCTGCGCCTGGCGACTGACCAGAAGATCTCGGCCGATCATTACGCCGGTATTGCGCGCCACCTGTTGCACCTGGCCCGGCGCGAGCACGGGCCGTGGCAGCCAGATCCCTCGCCAGGACCAGACGAGCCCGCCTGGCACGCCATGCCGGGCGGCGCGCCATTGCCGCAGTCGTTGCTGACCCAGGGGGTGAGGCTGGACAACTACATCCTCGAGCAGCATGGGCAACAGATCCACGTCCATTTCCAGACGCGCGACGCGCGCCTGGGCATTGTGCGTCTGGCCAGCTATGCGGCTCTGGAGGAAGCGGACGAGCATGTGCAGCAACTGCGCAACTTCATCTGCCGGCTCAACATCGCCTCTGAAGGCGTGCATCTGGTCGAGCACCTGTTGTTGCGTGCGCGCCGCCCGGGTGGGATGAGCGCGCAGGGCGAACCACCAGGCCCCGGGCGGGAAGATGGGGCAGGCGATTTCCATGCCCACCGCATCAGCGTGGTCTTCCCGGCCTGGACGGCGCGCTTCGCCGATCTCGAATTCCGCCAGCTGGCGCAGGAGACGGTGTGCCGCAACCTGCCTGCACATCTTTTCCCTGAATTCCTCTGGCTGGATTTCGTGGCCATGCGCGACTTCGAACAGCGGCAGCGGCTGTGGCGCGATCGACTGCGTGCGCATGTGCCGGGACAGGACAGTGCGGCACTGGACCAGGCCTCGGCCAGCGTGGTCAACTTCCTGTTGCGTCATCGCGCCGCCGCTCGTTCTGCGGACCACGCCCCGGCGCCGTATTGGGTCTGACCAATGCCGCGCCCGCACCGCATCGATGAATTCGTCTTCGACGTGCAACTGGCCAAGCCAGGGATGCCGCTGGCCCAGGCCGAGCGCTTGCGGGAGCTGCTGGTGGACCAGGTATTGCCGATGATCGATGCACTGTTCGACCAGCTCGGCGCAGGCGAGGTCCTCTGGCGTATCGACCGACTTGATCTCGATATCGGCGAGGTGACGGCGGCGCAACTGCCCGACACGCTCATTGCCAGGCTGCGCCAGGCGCTGCTCGACACGATGCAGACCGGTCGCAGCGACGATCCACCCAGCGAGCAATCGGAACTGCTCGCCTTCCTGGCCCATGGCGTACTGCCCGAGACCGTGTCGGGGCGCCTCCCCGGGAGCGGTGACAGGGAGGCGCTGGACCATTTGCTGGAGCGCGTGCTGGCGCGTGATGTCGGCGCTTTTCTGCGCGCAGTGGCAGCCTCTCCCCAGCGGGAAGCCATGCTCACGCGCCTGGCGCACCAATTCGCCTCGACCCGCCAGCAGGCTTTGCTGGCGGCATTGCCACCCAGCGGCATGACGCCCTGGATGAGTGGCATGAACCGCCTGGAGGCTGGGCTCAGACGCGCCGGTCTGCCCAGCGCAGAAGCCGATGGCGCGCGCCGCGCCGCCTGGCGTCTGGTGTTCTCCCGCGGCTTGGCCGCGCACGCACTGGGCGCGGTGAACGAGCAGGACGAGAATGCGGTCCTGCAGGCCTTGCTGGTCGCTGCCATCGAGTGGCTTGCCCAACAACAGCGGCGTACCGTTCCGACGGTAGCGCGCAGCTTGTTGTCCGAGTGGCAGGGTGGCGCATCCCATCCCCGATCGGTGACCAGTGCGCAGGACGCCGCCGATCGCCCCAGCAGCGGCGATGAGGTGCTGGTTGCGCTGGTAGAGCTGCTCTCTGGGGGGAAGGCCTCCTCTGCAGTACAGGCGAATGCATCAAGTACGACGCATGCCCCCGCCGGCGCTGCACCTGAACGCACCGACGCCATAGCCAGCACGACCATCGACGCGGCCCGGGGCGTCACGCTGGACGACGCCGAGCCGGCTCCCTCCGAGGCCGCGCGCAGCGGTGTGCAGGCGCGCATCCGTGCGGCCCTGATGCAGGAGGGCGCAGCCGATGTCTATGCCCACTGGCCGCAGTGGCGTACGCAGCATCCCGATCTGTTGCGCTCGGCCTTGCTGCACTACGGTGCTTATCCGGCGGTGGCCGACAGGTTGGCCGCGACCTATCCTCTGTCACTGTTGCTGGACATGCTCGAGTTGGTCAATCCCGACGCCGCCCGGCTGGCCGCAGCGGCCTGGGACGATGCAAGCCTGGCCACCCTGGTAGCGCCAGAGAGCGGACACCGCGCCTGGCGTCGGCAATGGTGGCGCGCCGCGCTGGCCCGGTGCCTGACGCAGAAGGGTGATGCCGCGCAGCTTGACCGGGAGGCCCAGCATGGCGCGTCCGCGGCAGACGACTGGCCAGGTATCGCCAGCGATCTGCAGTGGCCCGAGTCGGTCCATCGCTATCTGCGCCGGGTCGCCTGGACATCGAAGAGCGCGGCCAGCACAGTTGGCGACCAGGAGCGCTCTTTCACAGGGATGACCACGCTGGCGGCCTCCAGTGTGACACCGACCGCAGCAGGCGTGGCGCTCCTGCCGGCTGCAAGGACTGATTCAACCGACCGCTCGCACGGACAAGCTGATGCCGAAGCGCCGCCTCTGAGCACGGTGTTGGCCGATATCCGCGCCGGCCACAGTCTGGCGCGCAACAGCGGCATCCCCCTGACCTGGCTCGTGAACTGGGTGCAGCAGCTGGCGCCGGAGCTCAGGTTCCGGGACGCGATCGCGCATCATGCGCAACAGCTGACATCGCCCTCCGATCGCGCCGTGTATTACGCCCGGGTATTGGAGGCGCTGGCGCGGCAGCACCCGGTCGATCTCGAAGAATGCGCCACCATCGCCCGGGGTGGGGCGGACCAGGAGGCGAGCGCGACATCCTTACAGGCAGGGGAGCAGAGGGAGCGGCCACCCGGGAGGTCGGCTAGTGCTGCCAGTCCCGCTGATGCCACGACGATGACCGCCGACCACGCCTTGCCCGTCCCCCAGGGCGACGCCGACGGCATCCCAGAGGACGCCGGCCCGGCTGAGCCGTCCAGCAACGGCCACCATGAGGATGCACTGCAGGCGTCGCGCTGGACAGGGCGCTTGGCAGCGGCCTTCATGCGCGCCGATCCCTCGCTGCTCTATGCCGACTGGGATGAACTGGTACGTACCCAGGCAGCACTGGTGCTCGGTGCACTGCGCCACTACGGTGGTCATGAAGCCCTGCTGGAAGCGCTCAGCAAGGCCTTCCCGGAGAGCATGCTGCGCGACATGGCCGTGCTGTTGCTGCCGGCGCTGGCCACGCAATGGGAATGGCTGCATGAAGCTGATGTCGGCGCAGCGCCCGCAGGCCAGGAGACCGCTGCGCCGGATCCGGCGGCGCTGGCTGCCTGGCGCCGTCGGCTTTGGCTTGCGATCTTGCAGCTTGGCCTGTCCTCGGCAACCCTGGACGAACAGGCCGATAGAGACCAGGCCGGTGCGGCGTGGGCCGCGTTCGAACAGGTTCTGCAAGCACAGCAAGGCCTGGTCGGCCTGCCGTGGCAGCGCTTCCGGCTGGCGCAGTGGGCCGCCATGGCCGAGCGCACCGGTGGCGCATCGCCGGTCGGGTCCGGCAAGGCGGTGGCAAGTCATGTTCCCGGTCCCATCACGACAGCCGTCCCGGCCTTGCATGCCGTCGCGCTGGAGACGCTGGCCGAACTGAATGCAATGCGTAGCCCGGCGGCAGGCTCGGCCATTGAACCCAGCGCGCCGGCCACGGGGCATGCGGCGACGCCATCAGCATCGATCCAGGTTGCGGCAGTATCGGCAGCGCTGGCCATCCCGGAAAGTCTGCGCGCCGCCTGGCGAGCGCGTTTTGCGTTGTTGTCGGCAGATATGCGCTGGCTCGACGGAGCCTGGGAGGCAGACGCATTGCAGGCGTTGACGCAAGCGCGCTTGCTGGCGGGCGAGGTCGAGGTAGAGAGCATAGAGGGGGAAGCCAGCGTCCAGCAGGCCGCCACGCCAGCCGATGTACAGAGACGCCACGATTTCTTCGCACTTCTGTTGCGCCAGGCGCCGGGCTCACTTGCCGAGCCAGCCGTGGCGCAGGCCTGGCCGTCGCATGCCGATGTGGCGGCGGCGCCGTTCACGCCAGAGGCCGCCCCACCGGTCTTGCCTACGCAGGAATCGCCACGCGCATCGGCCGGTACACAGGCGGCTCCAGATCCTGCGCGCCAACGGTATTGGCGCGAGGTACTGCACGCCCTGCTGACCGGGCAAGTGCTGGACCTGGAAGACATCCTCGCACGCAGTCATGCATCGACCATCGCCCCAGGCGGTGTCGCCACCATGGTCGAGGGCGCCCCCTTGCGCGAACCGGCCTCCCATACTCCCCCCGCATCTTCTCCCGACAGCGAAGCCGCCATGTCCGATAACATTGCCGCCCATCTTGCCTACCTGCGCCGCGCCGACTTCTCGCCCGCGACCCGACCACCCGCGCGCTGGCTGGCCTGGCTGCAGCGCGCCATCACAGCCCCCGCATCGACGCTGGCTGCCGAACTGACGCCAGCGCTGAGCAGCATGTCGCACCACGGTCCGGCTGTACAGGCCTTGCTGGCGTGGCTGCCCGCCGAGCTGTGGCGGGCGTTGACTGCACTGTCGCCACGGCCTGCGGCGCAGGTGCGGCAACTGCTGGCCGTGGCCACCGATGTCGCCGATCTCTATGCACAGGCAGCCGGCGTGGGGGAAGCAGCCATGAGTGCGAGCGTGCGGCGCTTCCTGCTGCCCTGGCTGTTTCAGGACGAGCGACTGTTCACGCTGGCGGCCTTCTGCGGCGAGCTGGTGGCGGTCCTGGAACAAGACCTCGGCAGCATGCCGCCGACGCTGCCTGAGCGCTTGCAACGCCAGATGGGGGTGTCGCTGGCGGCAACAGCACCTGTGCCGACAGGCGGCGCAAACGCCGCAGGGATGAGCGCAGGGGCCGCAACGGTCGATTTCCCCGCCGAAGGGATGAGCATCGCCAATGCGGGCCTGGTCCTGCTGTGGCCATTCATCGCGCGTGCCTGGGAGCATCTGCAACTGGCCAGGGAAGGGCGCTTCCAGGATGAGCAGGCCATGCAGCGGGCGGCCTGGCTGCTGCAGTACGCCGTGTTCGGCCACGTCGATTTCCCCGAATACCATCTGTCGCTGAACAAGCTGCTCTGCGGGATGCCGCTGGGCGCCACCATCGCCACCACCATCGACGTCACAGCGGCCGAGGACGAACTGATCAACCAGTTGCTGGGGGTGGTGATCAAGCACTGGTCGGCACTGGGCAATACCTCCGTGCCGGGCCTGCGCGAAACCTTCCTGCAACGGCAGGGACGGCTTTTCCGCAAGGAAGACGGCTGGCATCTGCATATCCCCGTCAAGACCTTTGACATGCTGCTGGACCGGCTGCCCTGGAGCATCGGCACGATCCGCCTGCCCTGGATGCAGGACATTGTCTGGGTGAACTGGCGATGAGCGAGGACATGATGGACACCAATCCCGACAGCAGGGCAGCGCTGGCCGCCAATGCACGCTCCCTGGAGCGCGAGATCGCCTGGTTCGGCAAGGTCATGGAGACGCGTTTCCACGCTTATTTCATGCACGAGGGCGGGCCCCACGACATCCATGCCCATGCCCCTCCCGACATTGCCGATGATCCCTCCCTGTTTGCCGCTGCGTTGCGCGAACACGCCCTGGGTTTTGATGCACGCCTGGTACTGATACTGGCCTTGCTGCCGCATGTGCGCCCACAGGCGCTGGACTTGCTGTTCACCCAGAACAAGAACATCGAGCGCTCCTATACCGAATTCGGCGGCTACAAAGGCAAGCAGCATGGCGGCATCCTGCCGACCTGCGAGACGGCCCTGTTCCTGCTGGCCGGGGACGATCTGGCGCGGCGCTTCGAGATCATGCAACTGTTCGACCCCGAGCACCTCTTCACGCGCCAGGCCATCCTCAGCCTGGCCACCGTGGAAGCGGGGGAGCCGGCGGCGTCGGCGCTGCTCCAGGTCGAGAGCGATTTCCTGGATGCCTGCACCTCGGGCCGGATGCACAAGCCGAACTACAGCAGCGGTTTTCCTGCGCGGCGCATCACCACCAGGCTGCAATGGCATGACCTGGTGCTGGCCCCCGAGGTACACGAGGAAATCGACGCCATCAAGCTATGGCTGGCCGAAGGCATTGGAGTCATGCGGCGCTGGGGACTGGAACGCAACGTCAAGCCAGGTTACCGCAGCCTCTTCTACGGACCGCCCGGCACCGGCAAGACGCTCACGGCGACGCTGCTGGGCAAGGAGGCGCAGGTGGATGTCTATCGCATCGATCTGTCCAAGATCGTTTCCAAGTACATCGGCGAAACGGAAAAGAACATGGCCAATGTGTTCGACCAGGCCCAGCACAAGAACTGGATCCTGTTCTTCGACGAAGCCGATGCGCTGTTCGGCAAACGCACTGAAGGCAGCAGCTCCAACGACCGCCATGCCAATCAGGAAGTGGCCTACCTGTTGCAGCGCATCGAGGATTTTCCCGGCGTGGTGATCCTGGCCAGCAACCTGAAGGACAACATCGACGACGCCTTTTCACGGCGCTTCCAGAGCGCCATCTACTTTCCGCTCCCGGACGGACTGCAACGCCGCCGGCTGTGGGAGAACCTCTTCCCGGGCCGGCGTCACCTGGCCGAGGACGTCGATCTAGATCGCCTGGCCGAGGACAACATCCTGGCCGGCGGGGCCTTGCTCAATGTGGCCAGCCACGCGGCCATGCGCGCCGAGCGGGAAGGGCGCAAGACCATTTGCCAGGACGACCTGTTACGCGGCATCCGGAAGGAATTCATCAAGGAAGGACGAGCGATCTGACATGAACACGTCTTCGAGACCCCAGCACAGCAGGAGGGCAGGCTGGCGCATCGCGCTGATGACGCTGTGCCTGGCGGCGAGCGCCACCGCGCCAAGCCTCGCTGCGTCCGCTTCCGGCAGCGCGCCGACAGTGCCCGCTCCGGCGACCACGGTTGCTCCGCCAGAGGCCAATGCCTCTGCGCCGCCATCCCCTCAATCTGCTGTAAAGCCCACTGCCAAGGCATCGGCCACGGCCAGCGCCGTCGCCATGCCCACGCCAGTTGCCCCTGCCAGTAGCGGCGCCAGTGCACCGGTAGCTCAGGCCAAACCGCCAGCCCCCTCCCAGGTGCAAGCCCGGAAGTCCCCGCATTCCTGGGAGGGCGGGGATGCCCCGATGTCGCCCCAGGCGGCCCAGCGCATCGTCAGTGACGTGGTGGTGCAGTCCCCGGATGCCGATCCTGCTGCACGCGTACTGTTGTCGCAGCAGGCGCTCAACAGGTTCAACCCGGCCTTGCGCCGGCGCATCCAGCAGGCGCTGCTGGAAATCTACGCCGATGACCCGGCCTACATGGAAGCCTATCGGGAAGTGACCATGCCCTTGTCGGATAACATCGTCGGGCCGATCACCTTGTCCTGGCTGAACCGGTTCTGGTTCGAATTCAAGATGGCGCCGGTGAGCAACCTGAGCGATGCCTCAGTCGCGGCGCTGCTGCGCTTTGCCGCCATCGTCAAGGCCCATCCGGAGTGGAAGGCCGACCTCATCAGCGCCGAACTGGGGCGCTGGATCGATGGCTTCGAGGCGCAGGACAAGGCGCGTTACTATCAGATCCGCCTGGGTGGCACCGACGAGCAAATCCTGGCGATGCTGCGGCTGTACCATTACGACAGCGACAACAACCGCTACGCGTCGCCCGATCCGGACAGCGCGCTGCTCAACATCTTCAGCTACAGCCTGAGCGCGGACGACTTCAAGCTGCTGGCGGCCAAATCCACGGTGCTGGCCAAGCTCTCGGCCCTGCAGGATGTGGTCTACCTGAACGAACCGTTGTTCGATGCCGCCGTGCTCGACGCGCTCAAGGAGCTCGGCTCGGACGCCCACAACTATCTGCCGATAGCGCGCGTGGCGGCGCTCCAGCAGAGCTACCACCTGACGCTGGACAACCTGCAGCAACTGCGGGAAGGCGGCGTGCCCGAAGACATCCTGGCGGCGCTGGAAGCCTTGACGGCGACCACTTACCCGAACCAGGCGGCGTTTTCGGAAGCGGTGCTCGACGCCACCCCTTCCGTGAAGAGCTCCATCGACCCGCACATGGGCGCCATCATCGATGCCGCCGACACCAGCAATATCTATATCCTCAACGCCCGGGCGCTGGCCGAACTGGGCGCCAACCGCCGCAACGAGGCGGTGCCGCAGGTGATCCTGGACATGCTCAAGGGCCTGCAGGGCCTGGAATACGCCAATCAATGGCTGTTCGACAAGGCGGTCATGGCGCGACTGCGCCAGGGTATCGGCGCCTGCCCGGGCGGCATGGCGGGCAACGCCGCCCTTGGTCGCAAGATTTCCAGCCAACAGATGGAACAGCTTGCGCGCGCCATCGCCGACCCGGCCTTGTTTGCGCAACTGGACAAACTATGGAAAGCCACTTCCTGCAGCAAGATCGATGAGTTGAGCATGCCGCAGCAGATCGAGGCGCTGTACATCCCATTTCGCGCCTCCATCCGCGCCACCGCGCGCAAGCATCCGGCCTACGATCCAGCCAAGCAGGTGCGCTGGAACGGCAATGGTTGCGGTTGCGTGCTCGACGAACTCAATGGCGATGTCTACGGCATCTATCCGTTCTGGCACGCCGGCAAGCCGCAGCAAGTGGATTTCAGCATCTTGTCGCGCATCGGCTATTACGGCGCCACCTTCGATGACAGCGGCACGCTGCGCCAGGCCAACGACAACCGCGACTTCGTACGCGCCATCCAGAACGGCAACGAATTCGTCAAGGTCGCGCGGCGGCACCAGACCGCCATCGACTGGATCATCCAACGCAACGACTGGCGCAGCTGGAGCAGGATGAACAAGGGCGCCAAGGAGACGGTGTTGCGTGAGCTCTCGACGAACATCGTGGAACTGATGTCGACCAAGCTCAATGGCTGGGACACCCGCCTGTCCAGTCAACTGCCGCAGTGGGCAAGCTTCAGGCCGGCCAACGGCGATGGTGTGACGCTGTTCTTCGACGGCTATCCCAGCGACGACGTGTCAGTGGCCGCCTTCTACGGCTTTATCCGGGAGTTGCGCCAACGCCTGCTCGACGCCGACCTGGGGGACAGCATCAACGTGATGATGCGCAACAGCGCCATCGGTCATGGCGTCTACAGCTATGACAAGCTGTCGGAGATGATCCAGTTGGCCGCCAAGGACTACGGCAATTCGTTGTGGGACCGGCTGGAGCGCGGCCATCGACAGGCATTGCCGCGTCTGCTGGTGCTGCTGGAGGAAGAGACTACCGAGAGCAAGAAGCAGTTGCGCCTGCGCGCCGAGAATGCCTTGCACGGGGAAGATCGGGCCCAACTGCTGCGTCGTGTGGTCCCGGTGATCACGTTCGACAACGACAACTGGCAGCAACTGGAAGACGACATCATCTACTTCAAGGACAACTTCGGCGGCATCGGTTTCTGGACCATGCCGATCATCGCGGCGGGCCCACCGCCGCCGGAAGCCTCGGCCAAGAACGAGACGGTTGCCGTGCTGCGCGCCCAGCTGGCGCCGGGCCGGGTGCCGGATTGCGTCCAGACCCAGGACATCAGCACCTGCATCGGCGACTACTACCAGGTCAATCCGGGCGCGTCGACCTCGCCGGTCTGCAAGACGGTGTGCGAGAACCTGTTCGCTTTCCGTGTCGCCACGAGGCTGTCCTTCCTGTTCTTGCTGGGATGCGCGCTGGCCTATTACGGCTCATGCCGTTGGCGGGAGATCATGAAGCGCTACCGCCATATTCCCGCCCTGGTGCTGTTCGGGCTGTGGTTCTTGCTGTCGCTGGCGATGCTGTTCTGCGATCCCTTCCTGCACTGGCTGGCCAGCGGCTACATGATTCCTATCTTCCTGGTGCTGTTGATCGTGGCCTTGATCGTCTGGTATCAGTATCAGTTGAAGCAGAAGGATGAGCAGCCTTGAGCGCTGAGGCTGGCGCGGAGGGCGCGGGTAGCGCGGCTCCTCCCGGGCGCTTGATGTGGATGTACTTGCTGGCGCCCGTTTGGTCTTAGCGTGAACTTCAGATCGGCGACGGGCGCACAGGCATGTCGGTTTGTCTCAGCTCAGGTGAGATCCTGGCCATCGTCGCTGTGCCGCTGCACGGCCTGCCCGGCCGCCTGGGCGCGCGCGCCCATCACATCGGCCTCCTGCTCCAGCGCCCGGTCATCGTTGACCGGCACACCGGTCATCATCTGCATGGTCGGCTGCACGCGGCCCTGGGCTTGCTGCACGACGTGCCAGGCTTCGTGCGGCAGATGGCGCTCCTGGCCTGCAGCGAGGTGGATATCGCTGCCCTGGGCGAAGGCATGGGCATTGAGTTGCGCCGGTTGCGACGAGTTGTAGTGAACGTTCACATGCGCCATGCTCATGCCAGACAGCGATTCGATACCCGCCTGCAACGGCGCGGGCAGGGCATTGCTGCGTGTCGGCTTGGTCGTTTCATGGGCGAAGCGCTGCGTTGGCGCCATCTCTTCTTCCTCCACCCGCTGCACCGTATGGCCGGCGGCGGCGTCCAGGGCCATGCGCTGGCCGACGCTGGCTGGGTGGGCAGGATGCGGGGTGTCGAGCAGTTGTTCCTCGTCCTTGAAGGCGCGCTGGATCGGGTCCTTCTGCGCCAGTTGCATCAGTCGTTGCAGGCGCCCGTGCTCGGGACGGTTGTCTTGCATGGCCTGGACGGTGGGCGAGGCAGAAGTGGCTGGCCGACGGGCTTCCTGGGTGCTGGTCTTCTTGTGGTGGAGCGATGTTTTCATCGTGGGCGACCTCAAGGTGTTGGCAACAGACGGCGTGTGAGTGGGTGGAGATGTGCCGGGTGTGACGGACTTCTTCACGGGAATGGCGCAGAACAGCAATCACCACCGAAATGATAGAGCAAATACGGCCCCAATGAATAACAAAAAATCCCGACGGAATGATGACCGCTGCCTCGCAGGTACATGCAGGGAAGATCAGCAAGACGCAGGGCAGGTGCGGAAGATAAGGATGAGGGCAGAAGCCCGCTTCGGCCTATCGCGTCCTTGCTGGACTAGCGACCATCGATCAGCCGCTTCACCAGCTGGGTGCGGTTGCCGACATTGAGCTTCTTGAAGATCCTGGTGATGTGGGTGCGCACGGTCGAGAATTCGATATGCAGTTCGCGCGCGATTTCCTTGTCGGACAAGCCCCGGCAGATGCACTGCGCCAGATGGCTTTCACGTTCGGAGAGGGACGTGGGCGTCAGCAACGCGCCCGCGTCAGGGCTGGCCGCCGCAGCCGAGCAGCGAGCACGCGCACGCTGCAGCGCCAGCGTGAAGGCGGGCCGGATCAGGGCCAGCAGCCGCAGCGCGTCCTGGTCGAAGTTTTCCCTGCGGGCGCTGCGCCAGATGCGGATGTCACCGATATTGCGGTCGCCATCGTAGGCGAACATGTTCACGCCAAAGCACAAGCCATCGCGCGCCAGGAAATCATTGAAGAACTCGGTGCGCCGCAGTTGCTCCATGGGCATCACCTGGGTGACCAGCGTGGGCACGCTCAGGCGTTGCAGCTCGAAGGTGATGGGATCGCAATACTGGTAGTAACGTTCGTAGTTGGCCAGGTTGGCCGGGTCCATGTTGACCGAGACGGTGTTGCCGAAACGATGGTTGTCGTCATCCCAGGTATAGGAGGCGAAATAATCGGCATCCAGCAATTTCAGCAGCCGCATGGAAACGAAATCACGCACCTCGACGCTGGAGTTGCAGGTATTGAGCCCCCACATGATCTGCTCCAGCAGCTTCAACTTTTCGTCTGAAATGTACATGGGCGGCATCCTCCTCAAAACTCACCGTCCACGCCGGTCCTGCCCCGGCCTGGACTGCTCCGGGCTGCACCGGGAACATCCAGGTAAATACGCTGATGAAACGCTAGGAAGCTGCTGTGTGGCAACAGATGGCGCATAGGCAAGCAAGCTGGTGCAAAAAGGCGTCTGGCGAACGGTTGGTTGTCATGAGAGCAAGATAGATTCCACGTGTTTTCGCTATGCGTGATCGAGAGGGGTGTGCGGCGCGCCACCTTCTGTCCATGTCATCGGCGAGCGGGCTGGGTTTCCTGCGGTGCGGCCTCTCCGGCCTGCAAATTATTTATATCGTTTGAATGGTTCTTCTGCATCGACCTGTCAGCCGTAGCCAACACTGCTGACTGCGACGCCCCCATCGTTTTTGCATGCTACTCATTTTGTTTTTGCCATGCAACATTGATGGACATGGCCGCTCTTATGTCAGCATTTTGTCAGCCTTGTTTGCGACAAATGCGTGGTTTTGGGGAAAAACTTGTCCGCCTTATACGATGCTCGATATTCCACGCCGGTGGATCACGCACCATCCTCATTCTTGTGGATACTCGCATCTTTCAGACTGGCTTATTCTCCATGGCAAACGCGGGCTTGCGGCGCAGCTGCGTCAACTTTCAATGGATGAATATGGATCTGGTAGACATGACCCTGATCGAGGTCCGGCAAGGCCTGTCGGACCGGCGCTTCTCCTGCCTTGAGTATGTCGATGCACTGATCGCCGAGACCGAGGCCCAGTGGGACCTCAATTGTTATCTGCAGCGCGATCCCGACCAGCTGCGCAGCCAGGCCCGGGCGCTGGACGAGCAGGGCGGCGATGGCCCCTTGAGCGGCATTCCCATTGCCATCAAGGACAACATCGATGTCGCCGGCATTGCCTCCACTGCGGGCACGGCGGCGTTGCGCAACAATGTGCCGCAGCGCCATGCCACCGTGGTCGAATATCTCTTCGGCGCCGGCGCCCTGCATGCCGGCAAGGCCAATATGCATGAACTGGCCTTTGGCATCACCAACAACAATGGCGTGTTCGGTCCCTGCCGCAATCCCTACGATGCCGAACTCATCGCCGGCGGCAGCAGTGGCGGCTGCGGCGCGCTGCTGGCGGCCCGGCTGGCCCCGGCTGCGGTGGGCACAGACACGGGAGGTTCGGTGCGCATCCCGGCGGCGCTATGCGGTGTGGTGGGATTGCGTCCGACCAGCCGGCGCTATTCCCGGCACGGTGTCGTGCCGATTTCCCATACCCGCGACACGCCAGGGCCGATGGCGCGCAGCGTGGCCGATGTGGCCCTGCTGGACCAGATCATGGCCGGCAGTCGCGCCAGCGCACCCTTGCTGGCGCTACCGCCCAGCCAGTTGCGGCTGGGCGTATTGCGCAATCCGTCCTGGCAAGGGCTGGAAGAAGAGGTCGAGGCCAATGCCAATGCAGCGCTGATGCAGCTGCGCGAGGCCGGTGTCGAACTGATCGACGTGGACTTGCCGACCTTGGCGCCGCTGAGCAATGCCGCCGGATTTGCCATCGTGCTGCATGAATTCCTGATCGATCTGCCGGCCTACCTGCAGGCCAGCGACGCCCGGGACGTCATCAAGCGCGTGCTGGCCGAGGTCGGTAGCCCCGATGTGGCGCGGATCATCCAGGCCACGCTGGACCAACCGGTACCGGAGCACGCTTATCGCCTGGCGCTGGAACAGCGCCGGACGATGCAGGCCCTGTATCGCGACTGCTTCCGCAGCCAGGGCATTGATGCGCTGATCTTCCCGACTACCGCGCTGACTGCGCGCCCGCTCGGGGAGGACGACACCGTGGCGCTGCGTGGCGAACGCGTGCCGACTTTCCCTGCCTTCGCCCGCAATGCCGATGGCGCCAGCATCGCCGGGCTGCCCAGCATCAGCATTCCGGTGGGCTTGTCGGAATATGGCTTGCCGGTCGGGCTGGAGCTGGATGGCCCGGAGGGCAGCGACCGCCGCCTGCTGCAGGTGGCGGCCAGTCTGGAGACCGTGCTGGGCCGTGGTCCGCGTCCGCCGCGCCTGCCGCGCGCGCACTGCTGAGACAAGCAGCGCTGCAACGGGCGTCATCGGCAGCCTCGGCTCAGGGATCGGCCCTGTTGACCAATCCCTGCCGCCACCAGGACATCAACCCGGCAAGCTCGCCACGATGAACATGCGCTGAAACGGCAGCAGCGTGCTGCCATCGGCGCTGGGCGGGTAAGCCAATTGCATCCGGCGCGCATAATCGGCGCGGAAGGCCTGCAGTGGCTCTCCCTCCAGTTTCTCAAGATAGGGGCGCAGGCTGCTG
Organism: Herbaspirillum camelliae; assembly: GCF_001929405.1. Classification (NCBI taxonomy): domain Bacteria; kingdom Pseudomonadati; phylum Pseudomonadota; class Betaproteobacteria; order Burkholderiales; family Oxalobacteraceae; genus Herbaspirillum; species Herbaspirillum camelliae. Next base: position 4,367,215 of record NZ_KV880769.1, on the reverse strand, counting down.
CCGCTGGCCCATTCCAGTACCGGGTCCGCACCCGTGAGGATGTGCAGGTAGGTGGTCTGCCAGATGTCCAGGGTAGCTACCCGCGGTCGCAGCAGGTCGTAATAGCCGCCCATCTCCAGGACATTGCGCCGTTCCGACACCTCGCCCAGCACGTCAGCATAGGCGGGCGATCGCGCCAGTTCCACCTGCGCCCGTCGCAAGGGCGCGTCATGCATGACCGGCATCTGCACCGCCAGGCAACCGCCAGGATTCAAAAAGGACAGCAGCCGTGGGAACAGTTGCGCGTGATCGGGCAGCCACTGCAAGGTCGCATTGGTATAGATCAGATCCAGCTTGTGCGCGGGCGTCCACTGATTCAGGTCGGCGGCGATGAAGCGGCCCTGCGGCACGTTCATGCGCGCCTTGGCCAGCATGTCTTCGGAGCCATCGACACCGAGCACCTCGGCCGTTGGCCAGCGCTGCTGCAGGATGGCGCTGAGGTTGCCGGCGCCGCAACCCAGGTCGAGGATGCGCGCGGGAGTCTGCGTGGGCAGATGCAACATCAGGTCCAGGGCCGGGCGCAGGCGCTCGCCGCCGAAACGCAGATACTGGGTGACGTCCCACTGGACCTGGGGTTGCATGATGTCTTGAGAGTCTTGCATGGCTTACTCCTGGGTCGTTGTCTGATTCAGGCCGACGTCTGCATGCGCCGGGTCGTTTTCTCTTGGCTGCTTGGTATCTTGAGCGCTTCAGAAGAAACGGTAAAATGAAATTATTTCGAAGATTAATAAGTTTTCCTTATGAAAATCGACATCCTCGGTGTGCAGGCATTTGTCGCGATTGCCGATCACGGCAGCTTCCAGGGGGCTGCGGGCACATTGCATGTGACACAGACGGCAGTGACGCTGCGTTTGCGCAAGCTCGAGGATTTTCTGGGCGTCACGCTGATAGAGCGCACCACACGTTCCATCGCGCTCACGGAGATCGGACAGGACTTCCTTCCCCAGGCGCGACGGCTCCTGGCCGAACTGGCCGGGGCGCTCGTCGAGATCCGGGAGACGGGTATTGCCCGACGCGGTGATGTCTCGATTGCCTGCGTACCCACCGTCGGCGTGCAGTACCTGCCGCGCATCCTGCAGGCTTACTCTGCGCGCTATCCGCACAACCGCATCAAGATCCTCGATCACGCCTCATCGGCCGTGGCGGAGGCAGTGCTGCGCCGAGAGGTGGAATTCGGCATCCATATTGCGGGAGAGCATCATCCCGAGCTCATCAGCGTTGCGCTCACCGAAGACAGGTATGTGCTCATTTGCCCCAAAGACCATCCCCTGGCCAGGCGGCGCCGCATCGCCTGGCGTCAACTGCAGTCCTATCCACTGATCTTTGCCGGCGAGGTGAGCGGCAATCGGGCCTTGCTTGATCCGGCGCTCAAAGCCAATGGCTTCGCCTTGCGCTCCTTCTACGAAGTGCAGCGCAGTTCGACGGCGGTGGGACTGGTGGCCCAAGGTGTGGGCGTGGCTGTCGTGCCCAAGCTGGCCATACAGGAAGGCGCTTATCCCACGGTGCGGGTGATAGAACTGGTGGACCCGGTGGTTTCTCGCAGTCTTGTTCTGATCACGCGCAAGGCAGCGCATCTGTCGCCGGCGGCTCAGGCGCTCTACGACATGATCCGGGAACATGAAGGCGATGACTAAGGCAGGGGTGTTTTCCTTATTCGCGTTGTCTTGTCGAAGAAGAGCTCGATCGAATATCGTCCCGCCACTTTATTGATCTTCGTCAGAAATATATTTTCCGGCAGGCTCAGGATGAGCAGACATACGCGGGCCGACCTGGCGTCAAACGCCACCGGCCTTGCGCTCTCCATCTCTCTATCTCAGGACAGGGAAATGCGCATTCCTCTCATTGCGGGCTTGACTGCCATGGCGCTACTGATCGTCTATGTCGTTTTCTACTTCGTTGTTCAGTACGTCGTCCAGGACTGATGATTGCCGTTCTGGATCAACTGGATCAACTGGATCAACTGCAGCAACTGGCGCAATCGTCGCAGCGCTTTCCGGTCGATTGACCAGCGGTCAAGGCGGCGCACTACGATAATGTTGCGCGAGCATGCGCGCCACGGCGCAGGAGGCCAGCCGGGTCTCTCGCGAATCGGCGCGGCTGGTCAGGATCAGCGGAATCCTTGCGCCGAGCACCAGCCCGGCGCTGATGGCGCCTCCCATGTACTCAAGCTGCTTGGCCAGCAGATTGCCGCTTTCCAGGTCTGGCACGACCAGGATGTCTGCCTGGCCGGCCACTTCCGAGCTGATGCCCTTGACCCTTGCTGAAACGGGCGAGACCGCGTTGTCGAAGGCCAGCGGTCCGTCCAGTATCGCGCCGGTGATCTGACCGCGATCGGCCATCTTGCACAATGCCGCAGCATCCAGCGTGGCCGGCATCCGTGGATTGACGGTTTCCACGGCGGCGAGGATGGCGACTTTCGGTGTCTTCACGCCGATGACATGCGCCAGCTCAATGGCATTGCGGATGATGTCCGCCTTCTCCGCCAGGCTCGGCTCGATGTTGACCGCTGCATCAGTGATGATGAAGGGGCGCGGATAGGAGGGCGTCTGCATCAGATAGCAATGGCTCATCCGCCGCTTGGTATGCAGCCCCGGACAGGCGACCACGGCGCCCATGAATTCCTCCGTGTGCAGGCTTCCCTTCATCAGCATCTCGACCTTGCCATGCATCACCAGTTCGATGGCCCGCGCTGCCGCAGCGTGACTATGTGGCACGTCTTCCAGAGGAAAGGCGGAAATGTCGAGCTTGTGAGACTCGGCCAGCGCCAGCAATCTGCCTCGCGGTGCTACCAGGATGGGTGCGATGAGACCGGCGGCATGGGCGTCGAGCACTGCGGCCAGACTGAGCTCATCGCAGGGATGCACGACCGCCACCGGGGCCGGCCCCGTCTTCCTGGCGTGCTCCAGCAAGAGCTGGAGGTCCGCATCGCCCATCTTCATGCTCACCTCCGGCAGGCTGGTGCGTCTGCGAAGGATAGGTTCAGTGGGCGCGAGGACCTTGGCTTCTCCCTCGATCACCGTTACGCCGTCCTGGTTGATGCAGGCGCATGCCAGCGTCAGCAATTTCCTGGCTTCGTCGCGTTCCTTCACGGTGACCGTGGTGCGTAAGGTGTCGCCGATACGAACGGGCGCGACAAAGCGCAAGGTCTGCCCAAGATAGATCGTGCCGGGTCCGGGCAGGCGGGTGCCCAGCACTGCCGAGATCAGCGCGCCACCGAACATGCCGTGCGCAATCAGCCCGTGGAAGCGCGTTTCCTTGGCGAAGGCCAGGTCGAGGTGCTGCGGGTTGGCGTCGCCCGAGATGACCGCGAAGAGCTGGATGTCAGCCAGGGTGAGGGTGCGGGTGATCGTAGCCGAATCGCCGACGGCAATTTCAGAGAAGATGCGGTTGCGGATCAAGCCGAGCACGTCGTCGGAGGCGTGGGCATCCTTGTCAGCGACAACAGGGGCGGGAAGAGAATCGGCCATCTTGAGCTCCTTGCGTGGGTCTCAGCAAAAAAACGGTCGTCAGCGCAGCCTCCGCCTAAGCGATGATATGGTAGCCAGCGTCCACGTAGAGGGTGTTGCCGGTAATGACGCTGGCCGCATCGCTGACCAGAAAGCTGCACATGTCGCCGACATCGTCGATGTTGGCCAGGCGACGTAATGGGGCGCGTCGCGCGGCATCGGTGAGGAACTGCTCGAAGCAATTCAGGCCGGAGGCGGCGCGGGTCGCCAGTGGGCCGGGCGAGACGGCATTGACCCGGATGCCCGCCGGTCCCAGCTCCATGGCCAGGTAGCGTACGGCGGATTCGAGCGCGGCCTTGACCGGCCCCATCACGCCGTAGTTGACGACGACTTCTTCGGCGCCGATATAACTCATGGTGAGCAGGCTGCCGCCATTTTTCATCAGGGGCTCGGCGAGGCGGGCCATCCTGATGAAGGAATGGCATGAGACGTCCATGGCGAGGGAAAAACCTTGCGAGGAGCAGTTCGTGACGCGGCCATGCAGGTCGGGCGCCGGCGCAAAGGCAATCGAATGAAGCACGAAGTCGAGGCTGCCCCAGTGCGTCCGGATGAGATCGAAGACCTGTTCCATCTCGCCCGGATGAGTGACATCCAATCCACACATGATGCTGGCCTGCAGCTGATCGGCCAGCGGTTCGACATACCGCCGCGCCGACTCGTTGAGCCAGGTCACGGCCAGATCGGCGCCGGCCGCCCGCAAAGCGCGCGCACAGCCCCATGCAATGCTGTGCTTGTCCGCAATGCCCACGATCAAGCCACGTTTTCCCTCCAGCGAACAGATCATCTCATTGCTCCATGATGTAATTGCCCGGCGCGTCGGCCAGGGAGTGCGCCTTGTCATAGCCCATGCCTGCCGCAGGCACGGGCGTTCCCGAACGTTGCGCCAGCCAGTCCACCCAGGCCGGCCACCACGATCCGGTGGTCACGGAAGTGCTCGCCATCCACTCATCGGCGGACCTGTACGATGCGCCGGCGGCGCGCGTACTGATCTGGAATTGACTGCGCGGATGACCGGGAGGACTGACGATGCCCGCATTGTGACCGCCGCTGGCGAGCACGAAGGTGATTTCCGCCGGGCACAGGGAGTGCAGCTTGTAGACCGAATGCCAGGGCGCAACATGGTCCCGGACGGTGCCCACGAGGAAGACCGGCAGGTTGACATCGGCAAGCAGCACCGGCTTGCCATCGACCTCATAGCGGCCTTCACTGAGATCGTCGTCGAGAAACAGGCGGCGCAGGTATTGCGAATGCATGAGGGCCGGCATGCGCGTCGCGTCTGCGTTCCACTCCATGAGGTCGCTGTTGTGCGCCGGAACGCCCATCAGGTACTGCCGTATCACACGCGACCACAGCAGGTCGTACGAGCGCAGCATCTGGAAGGCTGCCGCCATCTGGCTCTGGCTCAGGGTGCCGGCCTGTTGCATCTGGGCTTCGAGCAGGCTGATCTGGCTTTCATCGATGAACAGCCCCAGTTCGCCCGGTTCGGTAAAGTCGGTCTGGGCGGCCAGCAAGGTCAGCGACGCCAGCCGCTGGTCACCGTCGCGCGCCATGGCGGCAGCGGCAATGGCGAGCAGGGTACCGCCCAGGCAATAGCCCACCCCATGCACCTTGCGGTCGGGACAGGCGCTGTTCACCGCATCCAGTGCGGCGTGAAAGCCGCTGTCGAGATAGTCGTCCATGCTGAGGTCGCGGTCGGCAGGGGCGGGATTTTTCCACGACACGCAGAATACCGTATGGCCTCTCTCGACCAGATAGCGGATCAGCGAGTTGGCGGGGGAGAGGTCCAGGATGTAGTACTTCATGATCCAGGCGGGGATGAGCAGCAGGGGTTCCGGATAGACCGTCTCGGTAGCGGGCGCATAGCGGATCAGTTCCATGATGCGGTTTCTCAGCACCACCTTGCCGGGCGAGACCGCCACGTCCCTGCCAGGCATGAAGGTGCGGGCCGCGCTGGCGGGCTTCTCCAGCAAGAGACCGATCATGTCGTTCATGCAATTCTGCATGCCCATCAGCAGGTTGGCGCCGCGTTGTTCCATGGTGATTCGCAGCACCTCTGGATTGGTCAACAGCTGGTTGCTTGGTGAAAAGATATCCAGATACTGGCGCGCAGCGAAAGCAACCAGATCGGCATGGTGCTTTTCCACGCCCCACACATCACGGGTCGCTGCCGCCCACCATTGCTCGGCCAGCAGGAAGCTCTGGTGCCACAGGTTGAAAGGCCATCGCTGCCAGTCCGGGTCGCTGAAACGGCGATCCGCGACAGGCAGCATCGAAGAGCTGCCCTCGTCAGAGGAGCTTGAGCGGCTGATGTAATGCAGCAGGTGGTTGGCCTGCTGCAACGCCAGGCAGAGCAACTCCAGACGTTTGCCCGGAGATACCGCCAGGTGTGCGGCCCAGTCAGTGGCCGCCAGCAGTCCTGAGACCAGCGAAAGGGAACCGCTGGCGCGCGCCAGCGCAGCGTGGATCTGCCTATCCAGCCGCACGGTCGGCGCGACCGGGATGGCGGCTTCCTGCAATCCGGCCACCGCCACCGGCTCCCGGTTCTCTGGCCCGTTCATGAGAACAGATGCGCATGCCGCTGCTCGCGCAGCCGCTGGCAGTCCAGGCAACGCTTGGCGGTCGGATAGGCCAGCAGGCGCTCGACGTCGATGTCGATGCCGCAGTCCACGCAGATACCATAGCTGTTGTCCTGCATGCGCGAACGGGCATTGGTGATATCCAGCAATTCGTGCAGATCCTGATCGGACATGAGATGCCGGACGCCTACCGTATCCTCGCCATCATCGCCGGCGAAGTCCTGGGTCTGGATGCGCTGGCGCAGTGCGGACTCTGCCGTATCCAGCAGAGAGCGCAGCCGTACCAGCTGTTGTGTCGAAAGGTGTCGCATGAAAGCTCCTTGTCTGGCCATGCGCGCCGGGGAGTCGCGTCATGGCATGGACACTTTGCGCCATGCACGGTATCGCGCCACTGATTTAGGTCAAAGTGCGCAGAGCTCACCCTCTCCATCGACGGCCCTGAATTTGACCTGCATCAGTTTTGCCAGCGAGGCCCTTCGTAGAATCCTTTATATACGGTGCAGAAGTGGTCAGCACCTGAGTATCCAGGAGGGCTTCCATGAGTACGTCGACCCAGGAACGGATCTTTGCCGAGATTGAAGAGATGGTGCGAGAGCATCAGCTCATCCTGGAAGAGTTCGCGCGCCTGGCCGTTGTCCCGCCAGCCGAATTTGCGCCGGTCTATGCAGGCCTGCTGGGCCGGATCGAAGCCGATTTCCGCGCCGAGGAGAGCATCATGGAGCAGATCGATTACCCGGACCTGCAGAATCACCTGCGGGACCATGCAGGCCTGCTGGGCATCCTCCACAAGGCCAGGCCCTACATTGACGAAGGCGACATGTCCTTTGCAGAGATGATCCGTTCGAGCATGCCGTTGATGCTGGTGCATCACATGAACAGCATGGACATGCTCCTGGCCGACGCCATCGCGCGCTTCATCACCAGGGACAGCGAGCACGGGCAATGAAAGCCGTTATTGGAGCTCAGCAACAGCCGATCCGACCTGGTCAATTGATGATGCATTTTTGAAAGGAGCAGTCATGTCTCAACCTACTATGGATAAATACGCTGATCTCTGGGTGCTCTGCGCCAGTCAGCAAATCGAATTGGGCGTCGAATTCGGCGCGGCGGCAATGGAATGCATGAGCAAGGTCTACGACCTGGACAGCAACTTCGCGCGGCGCGAAATGGGGAATGCGATTCTGCTGGTCAAGCAATGCGTGGATGCAAGAACACCCATCGAGGCCGCTTCGCTGGTCGCCGAACGTTGGCGGACAGACATGCAGGAAGGCGCGAAATTTACCCAACAGCTTGGAGAATTGCTGGGCAACGCCACGATCAAGCTGAACCATTCCGTGCAACGGCACACCATCGAGGTCAACAAGCAATGTACCAGCTGTTTGCAGGGTGTAGCCTCGCACCGTGCCGCCAGCAATGGCGATCTCACGCATCTGTTAGACAAAAGTATGCACGAACTGCCGGGCATGCTCGGGAAGATGTTCGAAAGTGGAAAGCAGATCAGCGACGCCTGGAGCAATGGCATCCAGCAGGTGGTGCCGCAGATGCTCGCCGCCACGACGCTGCCCAGCGAAAGCACGAGTCGCAAGACGACAGCTAAAGGAAGCAAGGCTGAGTCGTGAATGAACTGACGCCATTGCCTTGTCGCTGACCGGATTCAACGGAGAGGGGACGCCCAGTCGGGACGATCAACCGTCTCCGAGTCCACCACGACGATGTAACGCCCGGGCGTGTCGACATCGCCGACTGGAATGCTCCCCATGATCCGCTCCCCGGCGGCCCGGGCCGCTTGGTAGTCGGCGTCCAGTACGCCATGGATGTCCAGGAGCCGGTTCAGCGACGCCGGAATGCGGATGCAGCCCTTGGATTGGGCCGAGCCCAGCAGCGGCTCCAGCAGGTCTGGATCGGTGGCATGCATCTGCAGGCGCATCGTGCCCGATGCGCCTTTCCCCCATCCACGCTGGGCCGTCTGCCAGCCAAGATCGAAGACCCGCATGCCGCGCACCCCATAGCCCCTGACGCCTTTGGAATTCCGGGTTCCCAGCGCTCGATAGTCTGGGTTGTCCACGGAATGCCGGAATACGCCCGTCGGGGTGAGGAAGTGATCGAATTGTCCAATACGCCCCGTCGAGACGGGCGCCGCGCCAATGAGGCGGAAGTCCGTGCCACCGTCGGTCCAGTACAGTAGCGATACCTGTACCGCAGGCGCACGATCCACGACCAGCACGTATTGGGCCTCGGCCAGCGTAATCTGCGCCTGCAGCAGCATTTGCCGGGTCAGGTCGATGTAGCGCTGCTGCACGTCCGCCGGCGGCTGCCAGCGAGGCTGAACTTCGGCCGCATAGAGGGCGGCCAGCTCGAGGGCGCTCACCTCTGCGCGCGCTGGTGCTGTCGCACTGGCGACCACCACCGAAGCCGCCATGGTGAGGATGAAATCAAGATAAAACGACATGCTTGTCCTTCTGGCCCGTTAGCGCTCGGTCATTTCGTCAGCGGATACATTGCCGAACGGCAGCTACCCGGTACTACCAGCACCGGTGAGCTGCCATTGCCTTTTCCGGATGGTTTTTTTCTAGTGTTGGTGCTGGGCCCCGATCCTGTTTTGATCCACATCAGTTCTCCCATGCAACCGAAGCATAGGATGAAGACATTGTTTCCCTTAGGAGATCAGGCCATGAGCATTTTCAAGAAAATCCTTGTCCCGACGGATGGGTCGGATGCATCGGAGCGGGCGGTCCAGGCGGCAGTCCAGTTTGCAAAAGAGAGCGGGAGCAGTCTTGTCGGCTTGTCGGTGGCCGAAGATATCGTCCAGTGGGCCGTCATTGACGGAACCGCCATCAACTATCTGCAGGTGGAAAACGAGATCCTGGAAAACGCCAAGTCCAACGTGGCGCGATTGGCGGCGCAGGCCAAGTCCGCCAATGTGCCCTGCGAGACCTTCACCGTGAAGGCGGTCCACCCCTACGAAGAGATCCTGGCCCATGCCTCGCACCAGCACTGCGACGCCATTTTCATGGCCTCGCATGGAAGGAAGGGCCTCGAGCGATTCATTCTCGGGAGCCAGACGCAAAAGGTGCTGGCCAACGCCACGATACCAGTCCTGGTATTTCGCTAGAGATCTGCGCGCGGCTTCGGCGCAGGCATTTTTTCGGGCTTACCCTGAGGAGCATCATCATGAAGAGCGACCACCAACTGCGGCAAGAAGTGATGGACGAGCTGGCCTGGGATCCCGCCGTGGACGATAACCGCATCGGCGTGGAAGTGTCGGACGGCATCGTGACCTTGGCCGGGCACCTGTCCAGCTATGCCGAGAAGTATGCCGCGCAGCGGGCGGTGGAACGGATAGGCGGCGTGCGCGGCGTCGCGGTCGAACTGGACGTGCGCCTGCCCGGTTCCAGCGAAAGGCTGGACAGCGAGATCGCAGCCTCGGCCAGGAATGCGCTGGAATGGAATACGGTCCTGCCCAAAGAGGGCATCCAGATCAAGGTGGAGGATGGCTGGATCACCTTGTCCGGTGAAGTCGAATTCGCCTACCAGCGCCTGGCGGCCGAACAATCCCTGAGAAACCTCTTCGGCCTGATCGGCATCAGCAATCAGCTGAAGGTGGAGGCCAAGGCGGCGCCGAAGGATATCAAGACAGGTATCGAGGCGGCGTTGCAGCGGCGCGCACATCTCCAGACCAAGTCCCTGCGCGTGCAAGTGGATAACAAGACCGTGACCCTGAGCGGAAAGGTCGGCTCGCTCGCCGAGCGCCACGAGGCCTGCAAGGCAGCGCTGCACACGCCGGGAGTGGAACAGGTCATCGATGAAATCATCGTCGGGTAGGCACCAAGGACAGTGAGGTAGGTGAGGCAAGTGAGAACACTGAGGAGTCCTGAAGGAAGGAGACAGTGATAGTAGAAGCAAGCAAGAAAGAAGAAGAGCCGCGGCATAGAATCCGCGGCTCTTTCTTGCAAGCTCAACACCAACTGCCTAGCTGTACTGTGTAGTCACTGCGATCTTGCTGGCCCCAGGCACGATATGGTGTTCGAACGAGAGATGGCCGGATGCAGCCAGCAGCGTCTTGGCGCGTACCACCTCCTTCTCATCACCGTGGACCACCAGCAGGAATTCCCCCGCCTGAAGGCAGTTCTGATAGCGCAACACCGAGTCCTTGGGAATCCCGATGGCGGTCAGCGCGCCCGCCAAGGCGCTCACGCCGCCCACCACCACAGCGCCTTCCAGGCCGCTGAAGATCAGCGCAGCAATGGGTCCGAGCGCAACCACTGGCCCCAGCGCCGGAAAGGAGAACAGTGCTGAACCGAACAAGACGCCTAGCAGCCCACCCCAGAATGCACCGAGCTTGCCGTAGATCTTGGCGCGGGTGCCGGCGTTGAGGAAGCCCACCACGTGTTCCTCCAGACGATAATCGCGGCCGACAATGGAGATCTTCTTCATATCGAAGCCCAGCCTTTGCAACTCCTTGATGGCCGTTTCAGCCTGGACATGCGTACTGTAGGTGGCCACCGCCAGCTGGCTATCTGCAACGTTCATCGTGATTCTCCCGTCAGGATGCAAAGCGGTTTTCTTCCTGAATGACCCAGGAAGCGCAGATCAGGGTGATGACCGCAACGCCGATGGTCAGGCTGGTGATGTTGTGCATCATCGAGAAATCGAGCACCCAAGGCGAAGCCAGCAGCCACAGGCCCAGCAACAGAACGATGACTTCTTCCCAGATCGCCGGCATGAACAGGGCCGCCAGTGCAGCGGCTACCAGCGCACCGCCTACCAGGTAGCAGTTCAGGGAAACGGCAGCGCTCTCCATCTCCAGGACGAAGGTGGCGGCGACCAGGATGACGCCTGCCAGCAGGGTGATCCAGTCCTGCCAATGCGGCGATTTTTCGGCTTGCGGTAGCAATACAGTCATTTTCAACTCCTTGAAAGGGAAGGGGAGTTGTCAGTATCAGTTGCTGGGGAAGCGTTCTCCTGATGCAAGTCAAGAAAATCACGGCCGTCATCTTCGTCAGGCCAGTGCATGTCAGAAAGCCCTTCCAGACAATCAAAGCGAACTGGAGTAAGCCATCGTCTGCTGCAAGGGAAGATCTATTTTCACCATATGTTCCAGCAGGCATTGAGGCAGCAGATCCGCCATCTCGCGGGCCGCTTCAATTTCGTGATAGTGGAGGCGGGCGGAGATGCGCCATAGCAGCTGCAGCAGCTTCTGGTGTTCCGCCATATGGATATCGCGCTGATCATAGCGAAGTTGGACCATGTCCTCTTCTTCTTGGCGAAAAACGAGGATGAGTGCGTCCTGGAAATGATGGAAAGCCGATTGGAAAGCGGCGTCGGAGCTGGCCAGGAGGTCTTCCAGACGGCGCACCACAAACTTCTGTTCGATCAATTGCATGGGAATGTCTCGGAGGGGAATGAATCGATTTGCGGGCAGGCGTCGGTCAGTCGGTCAATCGATATGGCTATTGCTCAGGCTTGCACGCCGCCGCAACAGTCCGCAGCAGTCGCGCCATTTCGTCCAATGCATGTTCAGGCAGTCCGCCTGCGCATCGTAGTAAATCTGCAGGGTCCCCTTGTAGGTCGTCGCAACGGCCACGTAGAGTCCACGCGCCAGCATGGCGCTGGTGGTAGTGACGACGATCCTGCCGGGTTGATCTCTGACTTCCATGATCCGTTCCATCGGGTGAATCTGTAGTTCCCGGTCAGCGCGGCGCTGCAGCAGTGCGTCGATGGTGTGCTGCTGTCCGGATGTCATCGGTCCTTCCAGGATCAGACGGCCGGCAGGCCGTTTTTCCGTCAAGCGACGGCACGCCGGGCAAGTGTTCTGAATCGCATAGGAAGTGGGCAGGGACCATGTCCATGCAAGCCCGTCAAAGAACGCGCCGCATGTCGGGCAGACGGTATGTTGATCGTGCCATCCATCAACAACCGCACCCTGACACAGTAAGGGAAGCCCTCTGGCTTCATGAATAATGACTGCAGGCGCGGGCGCCGCGCTGTTGGGCAATAACTGTTGTGAAGCCTTCATCTCCCATCCTTACCTGTCAGGTCTATTGGCCGCTTGACTGAAGCTGTCTTGAGCGCTAGCGGAGTTGCCGATCTCTGAGCGCTCACTGTGCCCGGTGACGACGCGGCGATCCTGCTCCAGATCAAAAAAACCGGCATGTTCTGCGTCCTCCGACAACGATGTGGCGCGGATGTGTTGCCTGGCGCAACAGAATGCAATCGGCAGACGGGGCGAAATTCTTGACTTATATCAGCGAGACACGAGCGCCCGGGCGTAAGGTCTCCATGACGTTTTCAGGAGAGCCCTATGGACACAATCGAGGTGATCGAAGTATTGGCCGAATCGGACAGCAGCTGGCGCCAGGCGGCGCAGAATGCCGTGCACGGTGCTACGGGGAAGATCCACAATCTCCGGTCGCTGTACGTCAGCGACATGGAGGCCGTGGTGGCGGACAACAAGATAACGCGCTATCGCATCAACGCCAAGATCACCTTCCTGGTAGATAACTGAGCAGCCTGAAGATGTCGTAACCATTTTCGTTTTTCATTCATGGAGAAAGAAATGTCCATCGCTAGTGAACTGCAGCAGAAGATTATTGATGAACTGGAATGGGAGCCCTCGGTGGACGCGCGTCACATCCATGTGGCCGTCAAGGATGGCATTGCGACCCTGTCGGGGTATGTGTCCCGCTTCGCGGACAAGAAGAATGCCGAGCAGGCGACCAAGCGGGTGGCCAATGTGAGGGCGGTGGTCGACGAGCTCCTGGTCAACCTGGACGGCGCCAGCAAGCGAAGCGATCTTGAGATCGCCGAGGTCGCCCTGACCGCATTGCGGTCCAACGCCAATCTGCCGCGCGACAAGGTCACCGTCACAGTGGCAGATGGGTGGGTCACGCTCGATGGCGAAGTGGAATGGCACTACCAGCATGACTCGGCCGAAAACTCGGTGCGGCATCTGCTGGGCGTCAAGGGTGTGCTCAACAAGATTCAGGTCAAATCGAACCTGCGGGTCACGGATGTGAAGTCCAAGATCCACGACGCCCTGGTGCGCAATGCGCAGATTGACGCCAGCAAGATCGATGTGGCCATCGATCATGGCGTGGCGACGCTCAGCGGAAAGGTGAAATCGTGGGCAGAAAAGGAGCAGGCCGGTTTTGCCGCATGGTCCGCCCCCGGCGTGACTATCGTCAAGAACAACATTTCTGTCTAGCGTAGCTAGTCTGGTGCATGGAAAGCGGACGCTCTTCGCGCTGTTGATCAGCGTCCTGTCACACCAATCCTATTGAACTATCGGAATCCAGAAGGAGCAATCATGAATCGCGATCTTCCCAGCCTCGCGCCGCTGAGCGACGTGGCCCGCTTCGACCCCATCGGCAGCTTCGAGGACTTGTTGAGAGAAATCCGCCAGGCGCCCCTGGGCAGATGGATGGAGGCACGGCAGATGATGAAGATGGACGTCTCGGAAAACGAATCCAGCTATACCGTCAAGGCCGAATTGCCGGGGATGAAGAAGGAGAACATCAAGGTCGATGTCGATGGCAACAAGGTTTCCATCGCTGCCGAAGCCAGCGAAAACCAGGAGGAAAAGAACGGCGATACCTGGATCCGTTGCGAGCGCTCGTCGGAACGGCTGCACCGGGTGTTTTCCCTGGCCCACGAAGTCGATGGCGAAAAATCGGTCGCCAGGTACGAGGATGGTGTGCTGACCCTGGTCTTGCCCAAGAAGAATGGCAAGCAATCCCGTCAGATCAACGTCCAATAGCCAGCCGGATCGCCTGCCGTCAGCGGCGCGATGAATCAAAGCCTAATAAGGAGCATGACATGCAGTTCGTCAAATGGGTGGTCGTGATAACCGGTTTCTTTCTGTTTTCTGGATGCGATCGTATTGACTCTATGGTGCCGAAAACAGGAGATCAGGCGGCTGCGCAAGGTTCGCGCGAGCCAGCATCGCCGGATGATGCGGGCGCGTCTGCACGGAAATAGGGCGCATTGCCGCCAGGGACGGCGCCCTGCCCAGAACGGGGCAGCCGTATCGTCAAGCAGGTCTCAACATCATCAGTGCAAGGGAGTGTAGCCATGGATATCTTGAAGGTCATTGAAGTGCTGGCGGAATCGGACACCAGCTGGGAGGATGCCGCACAGAATGCAGTAAAGAAGGTGGCCAAATCGGTCACACATATCAAGTCGATCTACGTCAACGAGATGTCAGCCTGTGTCGATGGCGACAAGATCGTGAAGTACCGGATCAACGCCAAGATTTCCTTCGTCGTCAATCGCGGTTCGTGATGAATCCTGAAGGAGGTGGATGATGCACAATTGCCTTGTCGTCTGTTACTCGCGCTCTGGTCACACGGCCAAGGTCGGCCGGGAATTCGCCGACCTGTGCGGCGCCGATTTCGAAGCCATCGACGATCTCGACAGCCGCTCCGGCCCGCTGGGCTACCTGCGCTCTCTCTATGAGAGTCTGTTTCACAAGGAGCCCAGAATCAGCACCTCGGGCAAGGATCCGGGCGAGTATGCGCTGGTGGTGTTGGGAACGCCGGTCTGGGCGGGCAACATGGCCGCGCCGATGCGCAGCTATCTGGCGCGCCACCGCCTGCGGTTTCATCGTGTGGCGCTGTTCTGCACCATGGGCGGCAGAGGTGGGGAACACACCCTCGCCGAGATGGCCGACCTGTGTGGCAAGATCCCTATGGCGCGCGTGGCCATCACTGAGGCAGAGATCCGGCGCGGCAGCTATCGTGGCAAGCTGGAGCGTCTTCAGAACAATGCACTCGAATCCAGCTGAAGCGATAGACAGTCCGTCTGACATCTTCAATTTGCCTTTGACCTGGATCAGAGGGAAGGGCCCGCAGGACATCTAATCTGGAAAGATGTCGCTCTTCGTTGCGTTCCCTATCCATTTCCCTCGCGAGAGGCTTGCCTATGAGTGTCAGCAATCGACTTTATCAGGCCATCCTCGTCTTCTGCGCAGTGACCTTGGCGGTGGGCGTCCTGGGACAATGGATGGGCCTGCAAGCGCTGGCGCAATGGGCCTGGCTGGCGGGGCCGCTTGTCGTGCTGCTGGCGGTGCTGGCCGATACCGCGATGGCGATGCGGCGCGGAAACATGAAGCTCGACCTCATCGCGCTGGTCTCGATCGCGGGCGCCGTCCTGTTGCGCGAAGACTTGGTGGCGGCGGTCATCGCATTGATGTTTGCCGGTGGCCGCGCGTTGGAAGGTTTTGCGCAGAGGCGCGCGCAGGAGGAAATGTCCGCCTTGCTCGGCAAGGCGCCCCGTGTCGCCAATCGCTACGAGGGGGAGAGCATTGTAACGATTGCGCTCAGCCTGGTCCGGCCGGGGGATCGCCTGCTGGTCCGCCCCGGCGAGCCCGTCCCCGTGGATGGCAGGCTGCTTGGCCCCGCCGTGGTGGACGAATCTATGCTCACTGGCGAGTCCCTGCCGGTCTCCCATCCACAGGGAGCGACGCTGGCCAGTGGCTGCGTCAACGCGGGCAACGCCTTTGATCTGCTAGCCACCAGCACCGACCAGTCCAGCACATTTTCCCAGGTACTGCGGCTGGTCCAGGCCGCCCAGGCCTCCCAGGCGCCGGCGGCGAGGATGGCGGACCGCTATGCCTTGCTGTTCATCCCGCTGGTGCTGGCAATGGCCGCTCTCTCGTGGCTGCTGACTGGCGATCCCCGGCGTGCATTGGCGGTGGTGGTGGTCGCTACGCCTTGCCCGCTCATTCTGGCGGTGCCGGTGGCGATCGTCTGCGCCATGTCGCGTTGCGCCCAGCGCGGTGTGCTGATCAAGCACGGCGGCGCCCTGGAAAAGCTGGCGCAGGTCCACACCCTGTTCTTCGACAAGACAGGCACCCTGACCGCGGGAAAGGCGCGCCTGATGAACATGGTGACCACCCCGTCGATACACGCCGACGAGCTGCTCAGGCTGGCGGCCTCGCTGGAGCAGATGTCCAATCACGTCATTGCCCAGGCAGTGGTCAGCGCGGCGATAGAGCGCGCATTGGTCTTGTCGATTCCGGATCAAGTACAGGAGCAGCCGGGGGCGGGATTGTCGGGCCGCGTAGAGGGAAAGCTGATCCGTGTTGGCGCCATGCAATATGTCATCGGCCCCAACACTGCGCCGCCCTGGACGAGTGGACTAAGGGACCGTCTCAAATACGAAGGGGGCGCTGGCGTCTGCGTCGCGGTGGATGGGCAGCTCTGCGGCGTGCTCTATCTGGCTGACGACATCCGCCTCGACACGCCGCGCGCCCTGCGCCAGTTACGCGCATTGGGGGCCAAACGGATCGTCATGCTGACCGGGGATCGCCGGGACGTCGCCATGACGATCGGCAGCTCACTCGGTTTTGATGACGTCATGCCGGAGCAGAGCCCGGCGTCGAAACTGGCGGCCATCAAGCAGGCCAGCCGCGAGGGCGTGACGATGATGGTGGGTGACGGCATCAACGACGCACCAGCACTGGCTGCTGCCGATATCGGTGTGGCCATGGGCGCCCGAGGGGCGGCCGCAGCGGCCGAATCCGCACAGGTGGTGCTGCTGGTGGATCGCCTGGACCGCCTGGCATTTGGGGTGCGAATGGCGCAACAGGCCCGGAAGATCGCGCTGCAAAGCGTGGTGGCGGGCATGGGGTTGTCCGGATGCGCCATGCTGGCCGCTGCCTTCGGCTATCTGCCTCCGGTCGCCGGGGCGATCCTGCAGGAGTTCATCGACGTTGCGGTCATCCTGAACGCCCTGCGCGTGCTCTACGTGGAAAGGGGAAACCTCAGCGACCGCCTCTCGGCGGAAGATTGCCAGGCGCTTCGCGATGAACACCTTCGCCTGCAGCCCATCATCGATCGTCTCGTATGGCTGGCTGACCGTGTGGAAGATCTCTCCAGCGCGGCGATGCGGGAGGAACTGGTTCTTCTCAGCGCCCAGCTTCAAGGCAGTCTCCTGCAGCACGAGGCCCAGGACGATGGCGTCTTGTATCCCCGCCTCGCGCAGCTCATAGGTGGGGATGACCCGATGGGTTCCATGAGCAGCATGCACCGCGAAATCTATCGCCTAAGTCGTACTGTGGACAGACTGGCCACCCAGGCGCCAGACGCTGGGCAGCAGGATGATGCTTTCATGCTGGAAGTGCGGCGCACGCTCTATGCGCTTCATGCCGTTCTGCGTCTGCATTTTGCGCAAGAGGAAGAAATCTTTCACGGCCTTTCGGCCTGACGGGGCTTGTCTGGTTGATTGCGCGCTTGGCGAAGGACGGGGGCATCAGCCGCAGTTGAATATGCATTTATCCAGATCCACGTTTCTCGGGCGCGGCAAGTTCATTTGCTCCTGTTCCAATTGTTCCCATGAAATTGCGCCGCTTGCCAACTCTTCGAGCGTGCAGGGGGAGAGCACCCGCACCTTGCGCACGCTCACGTCGATCAGCCGCGCCTTCCTGAACTTGCTGATGAGGCGACTCATGCTTTCATTGGTCAGACCCAGGAACAGGCCGATGTCGGTCCGGCTCATCCGCAGCGAGAATTCAGTCGAGGCATTGCCGCAGCGTGATGAGATGCGCGACAGGTCCAGCAAGAAGGACGCAAATCGCTGTTCCGACCTGGCCTTCAGCAGGAGGCTTTGCTGTTGCATCAGCGTGACTTCATTGCTCAGTCGCCGCCATACCTGCTGATGCAGCCTCGGTATCTTTCTCGACAATTCCTCCAGGCCCACGAATGACAACTCACATATCTGGCTATCTTCCAGGGCGATGGTGTCCACTTCGTAGGCAGAATGCGAGGCGCCTTCAATCCCCAGCAGGTCCCCGGTATGGTGGAAGGCGATCACGTCCATTCCACCATACCGGGACACCCGCACGGTTTTGAAGCTGCCGAGACGAACGATGAAGATCTTGGAGCATTCGTCATGCGCCCGGTAAGCGAACTCGCCACGCAGCACGCGCCGCCGCCTGACCACCAGCTGCTCGAACTGTGCCGTTTCCTCGGGGCTGAGGTCATGAGGAAAGCAGTGTTTCTTGACGATGCAGTTTCGGCACGTCAAGACGGGAAACAAACGCTTACTCAGGTCATTGTCGGACTTGCTCATAGCGGCTCCAGGCCCCCGAGGTGTTAGCACAGCGCGAAGTTCGTGTCATTGCCTGCCGGCAAGGGCAGGGCTTCAAGAAAGCATCGGGCACGTTTTTTTGTGCGAACCGCAGGGCCTTCTTTAAAGATAGTGAAAGCATGCAGGCCCTGGGAAACCGGGCAGGCAACCGAACTGATCTAGGTCAATTGTGGAACATGGCAGTGAATGCACACTTGCTCTCACCGCCTGGATGAGCTTGCGTAAAGGACCGTGGCGGGACAGCGTCGGACTGAAAAGCGGACTGCTTTTCCTAACAATTCAGTAATAGCTGCTGAGGATCTTGTTCCATGCCAGGCGCGCGGACAGGCGCATGGAATTGCCACTGCGCCGGTAGAAATGATAGAAGCGGAAGAACGGTGCTATTTTCATGATCTTTGGACCTGAAGATGAGAGCCAACCGAAGCGATCGGAGCGGGACGGGGAGGGTTCTCCTTCTTGCGATATTCCCCCGGGGAGATGCCATGATGCTTGCGAAACAGTCGCGCCAGATGTTCACCGCTGACGAGACCACATCTGCGGGCGATCTTTTCAATCGGCAGATCGGATTCCTTTAGATAGAGGCACGCCGCTTCAAGACGGATCTTGGTAAGGAAGCAGTGAGGCGTCTCGCCCGTCTCTCGCTTGAATTCCCTCTGGAAGTTACGTTCGCTCATGGAGACATGATCGGCCGCATCGGTCATATTGATGGAGGCGGACATATGCTCGTCCAGCCAGATCAGCGCTTTTTGAATGCGCTCACTTCGATGCCGTTTTTCCCCAGGCCTGATCTCGCTACCTCTGGAGAGGGAGTGCTTGAATTGATGGTGTTGCCGGACGGTGAGGGACTGCTCGATGCGATGTGCGAAATTGCTGCCGAGATCATCCTCAATGAGCGCCAGTGCTACTTCGGCGCCAGTGCCGGAGTCAGCGGAGGTAAAGACGTTCTGGTCCTGAACGAGGGTATCGCCTGGCTCGACATTGATATCAGGAAATTCCCGCAGGAGCCTGTCACGCAATGCCCAATGCGCGGCCACCTTCTTTCCGTCGAGCAAGCCCGCTTCGGCGAGGACGAGTACTCCGGTGCACAGCGCTGCAATCCGTGGAGCATGCAAGGCCGCCGTTGCCAGCCAGTTGAGCAGTTGCGGGTCGTTGCAGTCCGAGAAGTTGCCTCGACCGTCTGCAATGATGATGCTGTCGAATGTACGGATATCGTGGTGTTGCAAGGACAATGTCCCGATCTGTACTGAACTGGAGGTGGTGATCATTCCTCCCCTGAGCGAGAGCAATGAAAAGTGATAACCGTTGCCTTGCAAAAACATGGAAGAGAGCATCTTGTCGGCCACGAAAAATACTTCCGCGATTTCCGCCAGGTCGGCCAGGATGACTCCCTCTGATACGATCACGCCTATATGCTTAACTGAACTGCAATCTTCGTTTAATTCTTTTGATTGACAAGAATGCATTTGCAAGTACCTCCATTGCTTGCAGCAAGAGCTGGGTTTCCCCAGCGCCATAGCCCCCAGGCCTGCTCTGGTCCGGGTTCGTGGCGCTCCGGCTCCATCTTGCTTTGTTCATCATAGCGATACCTTGTGCGGCGCAAAATGATGATTTTTGATGGGTATCAAAAATCTCCGAGCAATGTCCGGGTGCGTCGTCGATATCCGAAGCCGTAACACTGCCGAACAAGACCTGGTCTCACGAAATGAGTTTTCCATCCATCGCGCGTCCACACTAGAACAGGATCATTTGCTCAGGGTCGATGCCGACGCGTTGACTGGCAGCTTCGCACTGTCATTGGAGATAGGCGCCAAGCCCAAACGTCGTCGCACGATCGGATCGGAGTATTCTTCGGCAGCCGGAGCGGCGCCAGGCGAGCTGGGGAGGGCGGTCACCCTGCCAGGGCAGCTACGACCGGTGGCCTCGACAGCCTTCTGATTGGCGGCGCTCTGGCATAACAATGCCAGCGCGACATCTTCCATCCCCATGGCGCGGAATTCCCGCGAATCGAGACGTCGCACGCAAGCGTCATCGACCATCGTCGTGCCACCGGTGGCGCCGAAGCCGACGATACTCAGACCGAACGAGGACGATCCCATGCAAGTGTCGGAGAAGGTCGAGGTCAGAGAGGGCGCGGCAATGGCCGGGTTGGTGCGCACCGTATAGCTGCCGCCATAGTTGATGGTAGTGGGAGTGCCCCCACTGGCCGGGTCTGTTGCGCTCGCGGCGGCGCCCAAAGCGCCACCGGCGCCACTGCCGACCACCACCGAGACGTTGGAAGTATTGCCGCTTGCCGATCCGCCGGCGGCGTTCCCGCCCGTGGCAACACCACCCGCCCCCCCCCGAGCCACCGTTTGCCGTTGCCGTTGTATCGGCCCAGGCCGATGGTGCCATCAGTGCTGTCCATATCAGCACCGCAAGAATCCTGTTCACGCTAGCCCCCTTTCTAGTGAGTGGGGGAGCATGGCTCCCCCGCCTACCGCTAAAGTTGTGCTGCTCAGTCAGTGGACGATTGCCGTTGCTGTCGCGCCGCCACCATTGCCGCCATTGCCAGCAACGGCCTGGCCACCTTGGGCGCTTCCACCGATCGTGGTGGACACGCCAGCGCCGCCGGCATTGTAGTTACCGCCGGCAGAGGCGTTGGCCGAACCGGTGGAGGAGGTCGTGGCGCCGCCGACTGCCACCGCATTGCCATTGGCGGTCTGGGCGTTGCTCGGGGTGGAATGGTACGGCACCCGGTTCCAGGTGCTGGCCAGGGCGCCGGAGGTCGTCACGCCACCGATTGCCGTGGTCCCGCCAGTGGAAGTCAGATTGCCACCGGTATTGGCGACACCGCCGGTGTTGGATTGGCTGGCACCACCACCAGTGGCATTGCCGCCGGTAGTGGCGCCAGCGCTGGCGCCGCCGGCCAGAGCGCTGCCACCGGCACCGCCGTTACCGCCGTTGGCGACCACGACAGGGTTGGTGATGCGCGTGGTGGACGCAGCCGGAGGAGTGGGGCGGCCCGGCAGCTGGAATGCCATGGCCGATGCGGTAAAGGTAGAGACGATCATTGCAGCCAGATAAATCTTCTTCATTGCGTGCTCCTATTCAGACGATTGAGTTTCGACGCCAACTGCGGCCACCAGCCACTGCGAGGCATGCATGGCAGCGCAGTCAATATCGGCCGTGATCTGAAAGGGGGCATGCGATAAATGCTGTCAGGACGGACTCCCCCAGCGCGCTGCTCCGATCTGTGTGATCTCCGGCAAGACAAATAGTAGAGAGACTGATGGCGTCGATTACGCCAAAATCATGGTTGCCATTGCCGCCATCAATGGCGCTTTTTGCAAGAAATTGGCGGAGATGTCGTCGCGGAGATTAAGGAAGAGGGCGCACGACATGGCCGCGCGTGGAGTCCTAGTTTTCCGCACCAAGTTGGGGCTGAGACGCTTGGCAAGACCAGAGGGTCACGACCGGTGGAGGATGGCAATCCTGTCACACCTTCGTGGCAGCAGATGGAGTCTGCGTCCGGTTGATCAGCAATTTGGCGCATTCGTAGGCAAGCAATGCAAGCGCGCCCCAGGCAAGCGCCATTGCAAGGTCGAGGGCGGGCGGAGGAGAAAAATGGAAGATATTGGCCAGTGTCGGCAGGTACACCGTGGCCAGCAACATGATCACGGCGATAATCGAGATGATGAGCGCTGCATAATTACCGGGGCAGAATGCCCGGACGAAATAGCGATCAGGAACAAGGGCAGAAAACATCATCCCGAGATTGACCAAGACCAGCACGATGAACTCTGCTGCGCGGGCCTGGCTGTGAGTGAGCCGTTCGAGAAACCAGAGATATGCCGAAACGGCGAAGAGCAGGGCGACGCTGCCCTGAACCAGAACCAGGATGATGATTCGCGCGTCGAGCAGCGGGGCGGCGCCGTGGCGGCGTGGTGCCTCACGCTCCCGGTAGTCCGATTCTGTATTTTCAAAAGCCAGCGTACAGGCAGGATCGACGATCAGTTCCAGGAACGCGATCTGCATCGGATAGAGGATCAAAGGCCAGCCGAAAACCACGGGCAATAAAGCCATGCCAGCAATAGGCACGTGCATCGCCAGGACATAGGTCATTGCGCCGCGCATTCTGGAAAAAATGCGCTGCCCCATCAGGATGCCTTCCACAATGGAAGCAAAGTTGTCATCCAGCAGGATGAGCGAACCGGCTTCCCGTGCGACATCGGTACCGCGCGCACCCATGGCAATCCCAACATGTGCGGCCTTGAGCGCGGGCGCGTCGTTGACGCCGTCGCCGGTCATGGCGACGATCTCGCCGTCGTCCTTCAGCGCGGCCACGATGCGCAGCTTCTGCAAGGGAGTAATGCGCGCGCAGACGTTGGTCGTGCGCAGCCGTCGAGCCAGCTCGTGTTCGGCCATGGCTTGCACTTCATCGCCCAGTAATACCTGATCTGCGCTTATCCCTGCCTGTCTTGCAATGTTCTGCGCAGTGCTGGGATGGTCGCCAGTGATCATGATGACTCTGATATCGGCCTGATGACATCTCTGGATGGCGGCCGGCACACCCGGACGCAGCGGATCAGCCAGTGCCAGCAGCCCGAGGTAGCGCAGTCCGAATTGCGCCTGCGAAGCCGGCAGCGCGCCGCTCCAGTTGCAGGTGGCGACCGCGATCACACGCAAACCATGGCTGCCCAGGTGCATGACATCGTTCTGCATCTGCTGTACCTCGGCCGGTGTCAGTCCGCACAAGGACGCAATGGCCTCCGGGGCGCCCTTGGTCGCTACCAGCAAGGGAGCATCGTCGTCACCTTTCCAGACCAACGTCATGGCCCGCAAGGCGGGAGTGAAAGGATACTCTTGTAAGAACTGGGTAAGAGCTGGCGGCGCAAAGCGCTTGGCGTTTTCCCCGGCTAGCTGGTGAAAGGCTTTCTCCATGGGATCGGTCGGACGCGGACTACTCGCCAGGGCGGCTGTTTCCAATAGCGTGCGCCATTCCGGAGCGGTGATTCCGATGTCGCTTTCATCGAAATATATGTGGCGGCCGGCGATCATCCCTTGCACGACCCGCATCCGGTTCTCCGTCAGCGTGCCGGTCTTGTCGGTGCATAGCACCGAAATCGAGCCGAGCGTCTCGATGGCTGACAGGCGCCGCGTGAGCACATTGGCGCGCGCCATGCGCCATGCTCCGATCGCCGGAAAGACTGTCAGGATAATGGGAAGCTCTTCCGGCAGCAGCGACATTGACAAGGCGATTCCCATCAACAGTGCCTCGGTCCAGCGACCATGCGAATAGCCTTCGAGAACGACGAGAAGGGCGCTCAGCATCAGACCGGTGACCGCCAAGACCGTGACTATACGAGCGATGTGCCGTTGCATCGGGCTCGGTTCCTCGACCAGTTCATGCAAAAGACTGCTGATCTTTCCTAGTTCGGTCCTGGCTCCGGTAGCGGTCACCTTGGCGATGCCGCTACCACGTACGACCAGCGTGCCTGATCGTACCAGCGTCCTGCTGTCCGTCTGCCCAGAGGGCAACGCATGCGGTTCAGGCTTCGTAGACGGGGCGCACTTTTCAACGGCACAGGCCTCTCCAGTCAGCAATGATTCATCGAGCTGCAAATTGCTGGCTTCGAGCACGCCCGCATCCGCAGGCACCCGCGCGCCTTCTTCCAGCAGGATCAGGTCGCCGCGAACCAGTTCCGCGGCAGCTATGCGCATCGTCCGGCCGTCGCGGATCACCCGAGCGGTGGGGCTGTTCAGTACACGCAGTGCCGCCAGCGCGCGCTCTGTCTTTCCGCCCTGATAGAGCGTCAGCCCAACCGTAAGCGCAACCATGAACAACAATAACAAGCCTTCGCGCAGTTCTCCCAAGGTGAGATAAATTGCGGCAGCCGACAGCAGGAGCATGAACATCGGTTCCCTGATCACCTTCATCAGGACCCGCCCCATTCGACGTTGGTCTGAATGGAGCACATTGGGACCGTCCTCGGCAAGCAGGCGCGTCACCTCGGAATGAGAAAGGCCGTGGTGATCATCGTTTGAATCCTGCATCATGCCCCTCTCAGGTGGTGCCTTGTTCCTGCCAGACCAAGCGTGCGCGAGCGCGAAACACTTCAAAGCTGCTCATTAGCCTTTTAGTCAGAGGGCGGCTACTTGTTGAACTGACCGGACGCCTTCATCTGATCGCAGACATCGGACGGGGCTGCGGGAAGAGATTTTCCTTGTTCTGCCGCACGTTCTTGCATTTGCTGATGATGCTCAGCCATATATGCCTTGCAGTCGATATAACTGGTGATGGCCATCAGCTTTTTCCGGTGCTCGATGCGCTCCCTTTGGCTCATCATGGCCCAGCCGAACGTATTGTCGCGGTCAAAGCGGAATCCGTGGGGCCTGCCGCGCCAGGAATTCGGATCATCGCCGAATCCCACGCCAGGCTGCGCGGCGGCCGATAATGCGCTGAGCGAGAAAGCCAACGTTAATAGCCTAAGAGCAAGTTTCATGACGCATCATCCCTATAAAGTCGATAACGTAGAGAAGGAAGAACTCGGCAGTACAAGCTACGGTAATGCTCTCGGGATGAAGCCGTCTGATTTATATCAAGTTCACCAGGACAAGAATGAACTTGTCACCGCAATGAAGTTGGTGTCAGCACAGGGGAGGGAACACCATGCGTATTGCGGGCAGGCATGGCAGCTGCCGGAAATAAGCCCGCTGAAGCGAGCTTATTATTCTGCGGGAGAGGATTTCAGTTTGATCTTTCGCTGTCCTTGATAACGAAAGCTCTTAGCTGAGCCAAACGGCCATTTTTTACGCTCCAAACGTCACAGTAGGAATTTGCGATCTTCGCGCCGTTTTCTTCAGTGGCAATCGTTCCGATTGCCACTACGAAATCCCCGTCTTCGATCATCTCCTGGACGTCGAATTCAGGCGGCTTGGTATATTCCCGAGCCATCCAGGAGCGCACGGCTTCTTTCCCGCGTAGGGTCTCGCCACCAACGGTGGACCACACGATATCGTCTGCGCAAAAAGAAAGGAATCCTTCGTGGTCGCCTGCGCTGATGGCTGCATTCGCCTTGCGCAAAATCTCTTTGTTCAGTCCAGCCATGCTGCCTCCGTGGTTGAGTGATAAAAGGGCAATGTGAGCAACAGGCTAATTGGACTGGGGCCAAGGCGGCCGGTTCAAGCTGTTCGATGACATTCCCCTTCTCCATCTACACGATCAGATCGGCATTGCGGATGGTGGACAGACAATGGGCGATGACGAGGCTCGTGCGGCCGGCGCGCAGGCGTGCGGTTGCATTCTGCAAGATCAACCGAACTGCTCGCCGACGCCATCAGTGCGCCAAGACGCATCACCTCGCCCTGATTGCCAGCAAGGATGGGTTCTATTTCTTCAGCGCAAGCAATACCTCATCAAGCATCTTCTTGGCATCGCCAAACAGCATCCTGGTGTTATCCCGGTAGAACAGCGGATTGTCCACGCCAGCATAGCCGGACGCCATGGAGCGCTTCATGACGATGGCGCACCTGGCTTTCCATACCTGCAGCACCGGCATCCCAGCGATGGGGCTGGTGGGATCGTCTTCGGCAGCCGGATTGACGATATCGTTGGCGCCGATCACGATGGCCACATCGGTGTCCGGAAAGTCATGGTTGATCTCATCCATCTCCATCACGATGTCGTAAGGCACCTTTGCCTCGGCCAGCAGCACGTTCATGTGGCCGGGCATGCGGCCTGCGACCGGGTGGATGCCGAAGCGCACCTTGACGCCACGCTCGCGCAGCATGGCCGTGATTTCCCACACGGTATGCTGGGCCTGAGCCACCGCCATGCCGTAGCCCGGCACGATGATGACGCTCTTGGCCTCCTTGAGCAAACCGGCCGTGTCCTCAGCGCTGATGGCTGTGACTTCGCCCGCGATGGCTGCATGCTCTCCCTGGACTGCAACGCCGCCTGTACCGAAGCCGCCGGCAATGACGCTCAGGAAGTTGCGGTTCATGGCCTTGCACATGATGGAGGACAGGATGGCGCCTGACGATCCCACCAACGCGCCGGTGACGATGAGCAAGTCATTGGAGAGGGTGAAGCCGGTGGCCGTCGCGGCCCAGCCGGAATAGGAGTTGAGCATCGACACCACCACCGGCATGTCGGCGCCGCCGATGGCCATCACCATGTGGACGCCTAAGAGCAGGGCCAGAGCGGTCATGATGAGCAGGGGAATCAGGCCTTGTGCGGCGCCATCGGCTTGCACGAAATCGACAGCCAGCCAGATCACCAGCAGCAGGCAGGCCAGGTTGATCCAGTGGCGGGCGGGCAACAGCAAAGGTTTTCCGCCGATCTTGCCGGCCAGTTTGCCAAAGGCGATCAAGGAGCCGGAGAAGGTGACGGCGCCGATCAGCACGCCGATGTAGATTTCCACCTTCAGGATGGTGCTGCCGGCGCCCACGGCGGTGGACGCAGACTCGGCATGGCTGAAATAGGACACGAAACCGATCAGGCAGGCTGCCAGCCCCACTAGGCTATGCATCAAGGCCACCAGCTCGGGCATCTGGGTCATCTTGATGCGCCGGGCGGCGACCAAGCCGATACTGCCACCGACCAGGACAGCGCAGATCAGGTAGGGCAGGCCGCGCATCGTCACCTGCGGCCCCAAGACCGTCGCCGCGATGGCCACGGCCATGCCGATGATTCCGTAGACGTTGCCGCGCCGTGCCGTTTCCGGGCTGGACAGACCGCCCAGGCTCAAGATGAACAGGACGATGGCGCCGAGATAACTGGTGGTCACAAGAGAAGCAGGGTTCATGATTATCCTCGTTATCCTTGTTTGCGGAACATCGCCAACATGCGACCCGTCACGGCAAAGCCACCGAACATGTTCACCGCGGTCAGTACGATGGCCGCAACCGCCAGGGCGAACATCAGGGAGGACGCGGGCGCCGCTGACGAGCCCAGGGCCGGGCTTATCTGGGTCATGGCGCCGATGGCAATGATGCTGGAGATGGCATTGGTCACGCTCATCAATGGGGTATGCAGGGAAGCCGTCACGTTCCACACCACCATGTAACCGACGAAGCAGGCGAGAATGAAAACGGTAAAGTGCTCAAGGAGCTCGGTCGGTGCAAAGCTCCCCACCAGCCACAGCAGCAAGGCGGCGACGCCACCGAAGATGACGGGCCCCCTGCGCGAGGCGGGCTTCTTCGCCGCAGCAGCCTTGGCCTGCGGGGCGGTGGCGGCAGCGTCGGGCGTGGGCTTGGCGGGAACTGGTGCGGGCTTGATGGCTGGCGGTGGCCAGGTTACCGTACCCTCCTTGAGCACGGTGGCGCCACGGATCATCTCGTCGTCCATGTTAACCAGCAGGGCGCCGTCCTTGGCCTTGCAAAGTTCTTCGGTCAGGCGCAGCAGGTTGGTCGCGTACAGCGTACTGGACTGCCTGGCCAGGCGCGAGGGCAGATCGGTATAGCCGATGATGGTGACGTCGTGACGCACCACGACTTCGCCTGGCACCGTCAGTTCGCAATTGCCGCCCTGTTCGGCGGCCAGGTCCACGATCACGCTACCGGGGCGCATACTCTGCACCATCTCGGTGGTAATCAGCCTGGGGGCGGGCTTTCCCGGAATCAGCGCAGTGGTGATGATGATGTCCACATCGGCGGCCTGCTCGGCAAAGACCTGGCGCTGGGCTTGTTGGTAGCCCTCGCTCATCACCTTGGCATAACCGCCGCCACCGGAACCTTCTTCCTCGTAATTAACGCCGACGAACTCGGCGCCCATGGACTTGATCTGGTCGGCCACCTCCTGGCGAGTATCGCTGGCGCGCACAACCGCGCCCAGCGATACCGCCGTCCCCAGCGCAGCCAGACCCGCCACGCCGGCGCCGATGACGAACACCTTGGTGGGCGGCACCTTGCCGGCCGCTGTGATCTGGCCGGTAAAGAAGCGACCGAACTGATTGGCGGCCTCGATGACGGCGCGATAGCCGGCGATGTTGGCCATGGAGGAGAGGGCGTCGCACTTTTGCGCGCGCGAAATGCGGGGGATGCAATCCATGGCCAGCACCGTAGCCCGCTTGGCGGACAGGGCGGCCATCAGGTCGGCATTTTGCGCCGGCCAGATGAAACTGATGAGGGTCGCCCCCTCCTTCATCAAGGCGACTTCCGCCTGGGAAGGGGCGCGCACTTTGAAAATGAGGTCGGCTTCTTGCCAGACCTGTTGCGGGGAAGCGGCGATGCGCGCGCCTGCTGCGCGGAAGACTTCATCGGGCATATTGGCCAGGGCGCCGGCCTGGGTTTCCATCAGCACCGGGAAACCCAGTGCGATCAATTTGGCGACCATCTCGGGCGACGCCGCCACTCTTTTTTCGTCAGGAAAGATCTCTTTGGGTATTCCAACCGTGAGGGCCATATTCATTTCCTTAGTGAGACTTGCGCAAGAGCACCTGCGTGCAGGCGGCTCTTGCGAGGGTGATGCTTGCTACGTGCTAGTTAGTAAAGCCCCAGCTTGGCCTCATCCATGCTGATGAAGATGTTCTTGCACTGGGAATAGTGCTCCAGCATCATCTTGTGGTTCTCGCGACCGATGCCGGACTTCTTGTAGCCGCCAAACGGTGCGTGGGCCGGCAACTGGTTGTAGGTATTGACCCACATGCGCCCAGTCTCCACGCCTGAGGCCACCCGCAGGGCGGTATTGAGGGTCTTGGTCCACACCGCGCCACCCAGGCCGAAATCGCTGTCATTGGCCATGGCGATGACTTCCTCTTCATCCTCGAAGGCAATGACGGCGCCGACCGGGCCAAAGATTTCTTCTCGCGCCACGCGTGAGTTGTTGGTGGTCGCAATCAGCGTAGGTTCCATGAAATTGCCGTCCTGCAGTTCAGCTCGATCCATGCGATGGCCGCCCACCAGAACTTCGCCTTCCTTGCGGCCGATATCGACATAACCCAGCACCGTCTTCAACTGGTGCGCATTGACCAGCGGTCCCATCTGGGTATTGGCCAGCCAGGGCAGGTTGACGTTGACCTGTGAGAAGGCCTTGCCGGCTTCCTCGACGAAGCGGTTGTAGATGCTCTTGTGCACGAAGATACGCGAGCCAGCGCAGCAGACTTGCCCCTGATTGAAGAGGATGCCCAACTGCACGCCTTCGATCATCTTTTCCCAAGGCGCATCGGCGAAGATGATGTTGGCCGACTTGCCGCCCAGCTCCAGGGTGGAGGGGATGAGTTTCTTGGCGGCGGCTTCGGCGACCGTATAGCCGATGTCGGTCGAGCCGGTGAAGGCCAGCTTGCGGAAACCTTCGTGCTCCAGCATGTAGTTGCCGGTGGTGGAACCCTTGCCGGTGACGATGTTGACCACGCCCTTGGGCAGGATGTCCTTGAGCACCTTGCCCAGTTCCAGCAGGCTCAACGAGGTATCCGAAGATGGCTTGATCACCACGCAGTTGCCGGCGGCCAGTGCGGGAGCCAGTTTCCAGGCTGCCATCAGGAAGGGGAAGTTCCAGGGGATGATCTGCCCGACCACGCCGATCGGTTCGCGCAGGATCAGGCTCAAGGTGTTCTTGTCCAGGCGCGTGGCGCTGCCTTCATCGGTACGAATGGCCGCGGCGAAGTAACGGAAGTGATCGATGCCCGAAGGGATGTCCACGGCCAGGGTTTCGCGGATGGGCTTGCCGTTGTCCAGCGTTTCGACCATCGCGAAATGCTGCGCCCTGGCCTCGATGGCGTCGGCGATACGATTGAGGAAGCCGGCGCGTTCGGCCGGGCTGGTGTTCTTCCAGGTCTTGAAAGCCGACCAGGCGGCCTGCACGGCAGCATCCACGTCTTCGCGATCGGCATTGGCGCAGTGCGCCAGCAGCTCGCCGGACGCCGGGTTGCTGGAAGTGAATTGATTGCCGGAGCGAGAGGGGACCCACTCGCCATTGATAAGCAACTTGTACTGCGTGTCGATATGCTCGGTATGCAATTGGTTCATGATGACGACCTTTCGAAAAACAAACGGGTTCAGCCCTGATAGGCCTGACGGAAGATGCCGACCACCTGCTCCAGCGTCGCCGTGCGCGGGTTGGTGAGCTGGCAGGCGTCTTTCTTGGCATTGGCGGCCATCAGTTCGAAGTCACTTTCCTTGACGCCGAGCACGGCCAGATTGGGTGGAATGGCGACATCGCGGGCCAGTTGCCGGATGGCCTTGATGGCCTTGTCAGCCGCATCCATCACCGACAGATGGGTGATCTTTTCACCCATGGCTTCGGCGATATCGGCGTAGCGTTGCGGACAGGCGATGAGATTGAAGCTGCAGACTTCGGGCAGCAGCACTGCGTTGCACACGCCATGCGGCAGGTTGTAGAAACCACCCAACTGGTGTGCCATCGCGTGGACGTAGCCGAGCGAGGCGTTGTTGAATGCCATGCCGGCCAGATATTCGGCATAGGCCATCTTGTCGCGCGCTTCCATCTGCTGGCCGTTGGCCACCGCCGGACGCAGCCATTGCGAGATCAGGCGGATCGCCTGCAGGGCGCAGGCATCGGTAATAGGCGTGGCTGCCGTGGAGACATAGGCTTCGATGGCGTGGGTGAGGGCATCCATACCGGTGGCGGCGGTGAGGGAGGCCGGCATGTCCTTCATGAGCAAGGGATCATTGATGGCCACGTCCGGCGTGCAACGCCAGTCCACCAGGGCCATCTTTACGTGGGTTTCGGTATTGGTGATGATGCAGAAGCGCGTCATCTCGCTAGCCGTACCGGCCGTGGTATTGATGGCCAGGAAGGGCGGCATGGGCTTGCTGGTCTTGTTCAGGCCCTCGTAGTCACGGATATTGCCGCCGTTGCTGACGACCATACCGATGCCCTTGGCACAGTCATGGGCGCTGCCGCCGCCGAGGGAAACGATCGCATCGCAATCGGACGCGCGGTACAGCTGCACGCCCCGTTCTACGTTCTTGTCGGTCGGATTCGGGTCGGAACCATCGTAGACGGTGACCGCCAGGGCGGCGCTCTCCAGAATGTTCTTGATCTTCCCGGCCGTGCCAAGCTTGACCATGCCCACGTCGGTACACAGGAACACGCGTCCCGCTCCCAATGCCTTGGCTTGCAGGCCGACTTCCTCGGCGCAACCCACACCCATCAACGATACGTTTGGCATGTAGAAGCCAAAGGTCTGATTTGCCATTGCCATAGTGTTCTCCAGATTGCAAAACAACGGCTACGGCCCGATACGGGTCGTGTCTGTTCGCGTGAGGAAATACTAGGCTCTCCCATGGTTGCCACATTGACCGATCGCAAAAGAAAATCGTAAATCCTCGTAATCTTCTTGTGAGGGGCTTGCAACTTGTTGTGCTCAACATTGCGTCGGCAAGGGTGGCTCTATGGTCGTCAAGAGCAGCGTCATCGGCGAACAGATCGGGCCGTCCTCAGTAACTGGGCACGCTGGTAATGCTTTTGCACTAAGCAATTCCAAATGATTCAAGGAACCCGGCACAAATGTAACAATTTGTAATTACTCGTCACTTTGGCCGTTTAGTTGCACATGCATAGTAGAGCGTCGCTTGTCGCGACTGTGTTGCAAGGAGGAGCACTTACTATGCCAATGCCCTGTTTCTTTCATTTTTCGAGTGCATGTCAAATGCGGCTATTTACTAGCGCTCTTGCTCCTATTACCCCGCAATTTGACTCTTACGCGCTCTTACACGAGTCGCCAAGTGCTTGCGGCTTCAACAATTCAAAGCCATGACTAGTCCTTCTGAAATTGTTCTGTTGATACACGGCCTGGGTGGGACGGGACAGGACTTTGGATTGATG
Source organism: Herbaspirillum camelliae (assembly GCF_001929405.1). Classification (NCBI taxonomy): domain Bacteria; kingdom Pseudomonadati; phylum Pseudomonadota; class Betaproteobacteria; order Burkholderiales; family Oxalobacteraceae; genus Herbaspirillum; species Herbaspirillum camelliae. The sequence goes on along the minus strand of NZ_KV880769.1, from coordinate 4,335,239 downwards.
AGATCCAAATTGGAAGAGAGCGGCTTCCAATGTATAGACATCCTGCTGCCGGGCCACGGTGGCCAGCCTGCAGATTTGCTCAGCACCTCAGCCGATCAGTGGGTTGAGGCGGTGAGGAAGAAAATCGAGGCTCTCCGACAGGAATATGGGACTGTGCATGTCATCGGCATGTGCATGGGGGCGTTACTCGCCGCACAGGCCGCGAAAATGACGGATCTGGGAAAAAACGGTCGCGATAGGCTTATCCTGTTGGCGCCGCCATTGTTCCTTGATGGATGGTCAGTACCTTGGTACAGAGCATTGAGGTATGTGCTGTATCAATTTCCGCTCATTACCAGGCTACTGCGCTATCGAGAACGTGCCCCTTATGGCGTGAAGAATCCGCGACTACGCGCAGTCCTGCAAAGGAAATTTGGTCGAGGCGATCGATTTCACTATGGATGGGTCCCTTTCCGCACTATCCAGGAATTGGATTCCTTGAGAAAGCAGGTACGCGAGGGGCTAGAGCAAATTTGCTGTTCTACTCTCCTTGTCCATGCTGTCGACGATGAGCTGACGAGTCTGAAATCTGCCCAATTCATCCGGGACAGAATCAACAGCGAGCCCAGTAAAAAACATGCCCGCTTGATGGTATTGAGCGACAGCTATCACATGATTTGCATAGACAATGAGCGAGAGGAGGTATTCTTGAACGTATCAAAATTCCTGGGTACCCCGGCGTGAATTAACTGATCGAATAAAGTCATGTCCGTGATGGGAGGGCGCAGGGGTGATAAATCACCGCTGAGGCATGCTGGCCAGCCGGCCGACAGGGCTATGCGCGCATCATCAACCAAGCTACCCACGGCGACACCAGCGCTTCGATGCCGGCGGTCGCGTTGTGGTCCAAATTATATGTGGGTGTGTAGAAAAGCCAATTTGAACTGAAAGCATGGATGCCAAATGATCAGTGAATGGATTTCATGATCAGGCCAGCAGACACTACCATGCACACTATCGAAAACGACAGTTTCAGATGGGCAGGGTGCCAACGTACTGCGAGCCTACCGCCAAGCAACATACCTGCCATTGCTCCCGCAGAAAAGGGTAATCCGATTCCCAGATCGAAGTGACCACTGACCACGCTGGTGCCGACACTGACCAGCGAAATCAACGCGATGACCGCCAGCGAAGTCGAGACGACAGACTGCATGGCCAGGTCGGTTACGCGCTGCAAGGCCGGCACGATGACGAACCCGCCCCCCACGCCGAGCAGACCTGAGAGCACGCCCGCCACGCCCCCCATGACGGCCAGGCGACTGGCACACCGGGGTGTCCAGACGAACCGCCCGCTCTTGTCACGCAGGCAGGGGCAGTCATCCGATACGGTAGGCGCGGTCGTCTTGCTGCGCCGCGCATCCCGCATGCCCTTGATGGCCACCCACACCATGACAATGGCAAACAGCAGCGTCAGGTAGCGGGTATCGAGCTGATGGGCCAGCCACGTTCCCAGCGGGGTAAGGACAATGCCGACGGCGGCGATCAACGCCGCGGCCCGATAGCGCACGATGCCGGCCCGCAAACCGATCATCGCCCCCATCGCCGAAGCCATGCCTACGGCGAGCAAACCGATGGGGCCGGCCTGCGGTACGCTCAGATGCAGGCCGAACACCAGCAACGGAATGGCCAGGATACCGCCACCGGCGCCGGTGAGCCCCATGATGCAGCCCACCAAGGCGCCCAGTAACAGGCTCATGCTCATCGCTGCCTCCTCAACCAACCATTTCGGGTTGCGCCAGCCATTCGTGCCCCTTGAGCATGCCTTCCCAGTACAGCGGCGGCAGAATGCGCTCCTTGAGCAGCCAGGCCAGGCGCGATGGACGCGTGCCATCCAGCATCCATTCCGGGAAACTGGGCGCCAGCTTGCCGCCATAGTTGAATTCGGCCAGAACGATCTTGCCGCGCTCCACGGTCAAGGGGCAGGAGCCATAGCCGTTGTAGCGGGCCTGAACGGATTGCCGGCCCAGATTGTGGAGCACATTGTGGGCAACCACCGGCGCCTGTTTGCGGGCCGCGGCGGCAGTCTTGGCGTTGGGCGAGTTGGCCGCATCGCCCAGCCCGAAGATGTTGGCAAAGCGCTTGTGCTGCAAGGTCGACTGATCAACATCGATCCACCCAGCCGGATCGGCCAGAGGGCTGCTGCGGATGAAGTCCGGCGCCGTCTGCGGCGGCACCACGTGGATCATGTCAAAGGGGACTTCCACTTTCTGCGCGCTGCCGTCGGGGGAGTTGACTGCAAAGGTGGCGATCTTGCGTCCACCATCGATGGCGGTAAGGGTATGTCCGAAGTTGAGATCGATGCCGTAGGCCTGCACATACTCCATCAAGGCTGGCACATACTCGGCCACGCCGAAGAGCACGGCGCCTGCGGAGCGGAACTGCACATTCGACTTCTTGAGCACACCGGCGTGCCGCCACGCATCACAAGAGAGATACATGGCCTTTTGCGGGGCGCCGGCGCATTTGATGGGCATAGGCGGCTGGGTGAAAACGGCATCGCCCCCTTTGAAGCGCTCCACCAGCTCCCAGGTGTAGGGCGCTAGATCATAACGATAATTGGAAGTCACGCCGTTGCGGCCCAGGGTATCGGTGAGGCCTTCGATGCCGTCCCAGTTCAGTTTCAGGCCGGGACAGACTACCAGCTGTTCGTACTTCACCACACGGCATCCTTCCAGCAGCACCGCATTGCGCTCGGGCTCGAAACCTGCCACGGCCGATTTGATCCAGCGTACCCCGCGCGGGATGAGCGATCCCATCACCCGGGCCGTCTGCGCGGGCTTGAATACACCGCCGCCAACCAGGGTCCAGCCGGGTTGGTAATAGTGGACATCGGCCGGGTCGATGATGGCGATATCCAGTCCAGGCTGGCGCGCCAGCAGGCTCGACGCCACCGAGATCCCTGCCGCGCCACCACCGACGATGACCACCTTGTGCGTCGAGTCGGCTACATCGAATGGGGTGGCATTGCTCTGGTTGATTCTGCGCACCAGCGCGCTCAGGTCGTAACCCGCCTGTTCGGCGCGGGTCAATATCTCTTCCGTGGGCATACGGCCGGCACGCGAGAGCCCCCACAGCGTGGTGCTGCGCATGCCGCTGCGGCAATAGGCCAGCACAGGCTTGGGCAAATCTTCGAGAAGACGGTCGAATTCGTCAGCTTGGGCATCGGCCACCTGGCCAGGAATCACCGGCAGATGGCGAGCCACGATGCCCGCAGCCTGTGCTTGTTGTTCGACCTCTCTGAAACTGGGTTGGTCGCCGGCTTCCCCGTCCGGACGATTGCAGATGATGGATTTGAAGCCGGCCGCGGCAATCTCTGCCATATCGGCAGGCATGACTTGGGCCGAGACGGACAAGTTGGCCGTCAGTTGCTTGATGTTCATGGAATGTCTCCTTGATTGATGCCCCCTGGCGGCGACGCCCCGGCGTCGGCCAGCAAGGGGAGGGGGATCAGCGCTCCCGGGTAGCGCAGCTGCTGATACCCAGCAGCGGATACAGCGGACAGAAGCGGATCAAGCCGGTTCCTATCGGGATCAGGCCCAGCCAGCCCCACCATCCCACGGTGCCGGTAGCCGCAAGGATGACCAGGACGACGCCAATGACGATTCTCAAGATGCGGTCGATACCGCCTACATTGCATTTCATGATGACTCCTCAGGGTTGGGGATCAGACTGCGTCCAGCGGGATCTTCAGATAGCGCATGCCGTTGGCCTCGGCCGGTGGCAACTGACCCGCGCGCATGTTCACTTGCACCGACGGCAGCAGCAGTACCGGCATGGCCAGGGTGGCGTCACGGGCACTGCGCATGGCCACGAACTCCTCCTCGCTGATGCCATCGCGGACGTGGATGTTATTGCTACGCTCTTCAGCCACGGTGGTGATGAACTGAAGCAGCCGGCCGTTGGGCTGGTAGTCGTGACACAAGTAGATACGGGTATGCGGCGGCAGGCTCAGGACCTTGTTGATGGAATGGAAGAGCGTGCGGGCGTTCCCGCCGGGAAAATCGCAGCGCGCCGTCCCGTAGTCGGGCATGAACAGGGTATCGCCGACGAAGGCGGCGATCTGGTCCCCTTCCTCCACGACATAGGTGATACAGGCAGGGGTGTGGCCGGGCGTGTGCATGACACGCGCCTGCAGGGCGCCGATCTGGAAACGCTCGCCATCGGCGAAGAGATGATCGAACTGGCTGCCATCGTGGACAAATTCACTGCCGGCATTGAAAAGCACCCCAAATACGTCTTGCACCTGGCGGATGTGCTCACCGATGGCGATACGTCCGCCCAGCTTGCGCTTGAGATAGGGAGCCGCAGACAGATGGTCGGCATGGGCATGGGTTTCCAGGATCCATTGCACCGAGGCATCAAGCTCCTGCACACGCCTGATCAGGTGATCGGCGCTACTGGTGGAGGTGCGACCGGATTTGGGATCGTAGTCCAGTACGCTGTCTAGCAGCGCGCATTGGCGGGTTGCGCGATCCAGTATGAGATAGCTCACAGTACTGGTGGCAGGGTCGAAGTGACCTTCGATATGCAGGTTGTCCATGGTGTTCTCCTCTGATTGTCAGATATTTTGTTCATATCAAAACTTGTGCCAGATCGAGAAACAACTCAACCAATTGATTTATAAGGAATATTTCCTAAAGATAGTTCATGTGCAGACCGAAGGACTGCCAGTGACACTGCCAAGTGGCAGTGTCATACTGCCACTTGGCAGCGCTTGTGCGCAGACCCAAATGGGAGGATGGTTCCCGCCTGGACTGGTCGCCGAGGTCCATTTGCCAGAACCATCCAGAGGCAGCAATTGCCTGAATTTGTCTTGAAGAAAGCGAGAGATTTCGTGGAATCGCTACCCGATGTTTTGCAGTCGTTCCAGGTACAGGCGCTGATTTCCTATCTGGACCATGAGCCCGCGCCGATGATCGTGATGAATACGGAGTACGAGATTCTGGCTGCCAATACCGCCTACAAGCGCCAGTTCGCCACAGCTGGCAGGGCGCCCATTGGCCACAAGTGCTATGCCATGTCGCACCATTACCAGGTTCCTTGCGATCAGGCCGGAGAACATTGTCCTTTGCAACGTGCGCTGACCACCAAGGGGCCGGATCGAGTGCTGCACATCCATCACACGCCGCGCGGACCAGAACATGTGGATGTTGAGCTGCGGCCCATCATCGATCACCAGCATCGTGTGGTGGGGTTCGTCGAGCGTCTGCAGACTGTGCGCCATGCCTCGGTGCAGGCCAGTCGTCAGGGGCTGGTCGGCAAGTCACCCACCTTCAATCGTGCCCTGGGCGAATTGCAGCGGGTGGCGATGTCGGATCTACCGGTTTTGCTGCTTGGAGAGTCAGGCAGTGGCAAGGAACTGTTTGCGCGCGCAGTGCATGAGGCCAGTCCTCGGGTGCATGGGCCGTTCGTGGTGGTGGACTGCTCGGGATTGACCGAGAGCCTGTTCGAGAGCGAGTTATTTGGATACGAAAAGGGCGCCTTTACCGGCGCCCATGTTCGCAAGGCGGGCCTGGTTGAAACAGCCAAGGGTGGCACCTTGTTCCTGGACGAAATCGGCGACGTGCCATTGGCGATGCAAGTGAAGCTGTTAAGGTTGATTGAATCTGGCACTTTTAGGCGCGTTGGTGCAGTGGATACGCAGCAGGCCGAATTTCGCCTCGTGGCAGCAACCCATAAGCCGCTGCAGGAAATGGTAGCCAGAGGCGATTTCCGTCAGGATCTTTACTACCGCATCAGTGCCTTCCCGCTCCATTTGCCGCCGTTACGCGAGAGGCGCGATGACATCCCTTTGCTGGTCGAGTCATTACTTCAGCGGGGGGCAGGGGGCGGAGGTAAGTCGCTGCAAATCTCTACGGAAGCGATGGCGCAACTGATGCAACACGACTGGCCTGGAAATATCCGTGAACTTCGCAACGTGATCGAGCGAGCGCGCCTGTTTGCGGACGATGGAGTGATCAAGAAAGAGCATCTGGCGTTGGATCGTTGCTATCCGCCTCGAACGCCTGGGTTGGATAAGCTTGCACCTGAAGTGCATGATCTTGTACAGATAGCACGCGAATTCAACGGCAGCCGCAAAGAGCTGGCGGCAAGCTTGGGTATGAGCGAACGTACGTTATATAGACGAATGAAGGAGGCTGGATCTGATTAGTGCTGGGCAAGGTGATTCTCAGACCGTGCACGGAACGGATCGGTTTTTTACCGAACATGCCGACGAACGAGTTGCTTGGAAGCCAGTTAGGGGCGACAAACCGCAAACTTTATTTTACATAATACAAATTATGCGAAGGACAGATAGTTTACGGGGGTGTTGCGCTTCTGAGGTGGTTTGCCTTTAAATACCGCAACGTGACTCACTGCCTGACTGGCTACAAATTACCGACACAGGTCAATCCGTCGATTAACGGAGCTGCTTTTTTATCCAAATAATGTTAGCGGCCGAGAGCATCTCGGCCCATGAAGAAAATGATGATTCGGAGGAAATATATTTATCCCACGCATCATCTGGGATACTTTTAAAATCCTCAACCGAATCAATTTTGAAGCCACTCGAATTGAACATTTCCTCGACCGAAGAAAAACGGGTGTGCTCAGAGATAAAGTCAGGCGTGAGTAATTCAGGAAGAGGAACATTTTTTTTCCATCTAGTTTCTGCAATTTCTTCTTTAAATCCTCTATCGCTTTGAATGTCATAACTTCCCCCACTAACAAAGAAATGAAGTAAATGAGATCAATAGCATTTCAACGCTTCGCCAAAATCTACTGAAATCTGTGTTACTTTATTTTTCTAACTAATTCGAGATTGACCAGAGGCCCGTACCTTGATGCCTTCCACCTTAGCCGAGTCTTCTCCGCTTTCAATAATGTCGTTTAGAACTGAGGAAAAATCTCTCGGAGTATGGTTGAATCGCATTCCAAAAAATGTTCCCTTAAACGAGCAGGCATGATCAAACCTGTCTCGCTGAGCGCCGACCAACATAGCTCTGCCACTTCCTAACGCAAACCAGCCGAAGCTTGCCGCAAGCTCGCTTAAGACGTAAAGCCCGAACCCGGAATTTCCATATATGTTCCGATCCTCGTCCAATCCTGATGTACGCGATATTCCAGGACGAATAGCCATTCTTAATGCCTCTTCATCTAATTGAAATTTATGAGCTTGAGAAAGCGATGAGCTAATGCCCACCCCCTCATCGACAATCGCTATTTCTACTGCTCCATCATGCCATCTTTGACCCACGACGTAACATTCGTGCGCTTGCGAATGCTCAAAGACATTGCGTATCACTTCGCGAATTGAATAGCTATAGGTACGCAGAGCCTGCGAGTCATCATATGATCCCGCCAAAACACCAGCTAATCTTCGCGCCTGCTCATTTATGGCAGCATACCAATTCTCAACACCGTCCTGACCAATATCTACATCTGGCCTCGAGATGCGGCAGATTGGGAGATATGTTGTCGATCCAGCGGCTTGCCCAACCCGCTTCCCATGGTTCATACCTATGAAATCAAAAAATCCAAGATGCATCAAGTAAGAATGCACTTGGTTACCTGAATTGATACCTTTTTGGAAGGTATCAAGTGCTGCAGAAGATCGGAATTCAACCCACTCCCTCATCTTCGAACCAGCGACAAGCATTGCTAACGGGAACGAAAATCTGAGCTGAGAAAAATCAACTGTGACTTCATCAATATTACGGGAGTTATCGAGATCCGCAAACAATGCACCTAATGTCTCGCGGCTGAACATCCTTGGAATTGAAATTTCCATAATCGATATGCCCCTCCCCTTCCCCTCGTGGCGAATAACATTCCCGTGTTAATGAATGGACCAATTGTAAGCAGCCGTTATTTGGGATTTGATGGACTGCATTTATTTTTTTGCCGAAAATAACGTTTCGTCAACTTAGTGACCTATGTTACACGAAGCATGAGTCGGATTTATGAATTCTAAGGGTGCCGACTCACCAGCTAGCCGGCACGAATTAACTCAATGTCTTGTTTCTCATGATTCTCGCCTGACGAACGGCGCTGCATAGCCGAAGTATTCATTTTGAGCTGTGCGTTGCACATCCCAGCGCTTTGCATATCCAGCCGGGCGCTCCCGTTGATCGGCGTGCGTAAGGACCAAGCGTTTTTTGGCACGAGAAACCCCAACAAAATAGGCGCAGCGGTTTTCATCCTGATCGCCAAAGAAGGCCTCTTTTTCAATGGCCATCATAACAACCGAATCAAACTCAAGCCCCTTGCTCTTATGAATAGTCAGTATCCGTACCGCTTGGTCGTCTGAGAATCGCTCAAGAGCTTTGGGCAAGTCAGGCTCCAGCTTCAGCAATTCTTCGATCTTGGCCTTGGTATCGCGGACCACTTCTTTCAACCGATCGTGCGACTCGTAGTCTGGCGAAAGTGATACCAGTGTTTCGATACTGACTTGTTTCAGGAATGCTCGAACAAACTCCCACCAGCCGGAGAAGGATGCGTCGACCAGCTCGACACTGGATATCTCTTTTCGTTGTTGCCTGACAAGTCGGTCGAGGTCTTTACGCGCGTTTGACTGAATTTCTTCATCGGCAAACGGGATCAGCTGGTTCATTAGTCGAATCCATGCTTTGGGCTCGCGCTGACCGTAGAGACAGGAAAGATAGTCCACGATCAAACGTGCAGCCGGCTCGACCGTGATGTCCTGCAGTTGCTGCTCGTTACGGAAGGAGATGCTACGAGCCTCCAATGCTGCCATGAGATGATCGGCGTACAGATCAAGCTGATTACGAATCAAAACTGCAATTTCCGCAGGAGGAATCTGCTCGGTCTTTATCCAGCCTGCAATCAAATCGGCTAGGTATTCAGCTTCCTTACGGCTGTCTTCGAAGCGCCAGGAAAATATCTCGCCCTCGTCGCCGACAAGCTGCTCATCCTGCATGACGGAAGATGGGTCAAGCTTGCGAATAATCTCGTTCTGCAGGCGCAGCAGTCGCGGCTTTGAGCGAAAGTTGCGATACATATTGAGTGGGACGGCAGCAAAGTCGATAACGAACGCCTGAAAAATGCCGTCCATGGCCCCCGCCCAGCCCATGATCTTCTGTTTGGTGTCGCCCACGGCGGTCATGCGAATGCTCGTACCTTGGAAAGCGAGCTTAAGGAGCTGGTACTGCAGGTTGGTACAGTCCTGGAATTCGTCGAGAAAGACGTCACTATAGGTTTGACGGATGGCATTTCGTGCGACCGCAGATTGCCGCAGAATCTGGATCGCAAACGGCACCAGGTCGGAAAACTCTATCAAGGCCCTTGATGGACCAGGCTTCCGCTCCACAATTCTGTACCCGACATCAAGCGCGTACACACCTGTTAGAACCGGGCGGAAACGATCAATGATACGCTTAGCAAAAGCGTGAAACGTATAGCTGTCGAATCGCGTTGCAAGCTCGACCCCACAGCGCCTCCTGACCCGCTCCTTCAGGTTGCTACTGGCGTCAACCTTGAACGAAATGGCCAGAATTCGTTTTGGATAACGGCAAGTCCCTGTACGTAGCAGAAAGTCTGCCCGCTGTGCGAGCATTTCGGTCTTACCAGCTCCTGGGCCTGCTGTCAGTGCAAGGCTGCGCTCACGCTCCCTGGCTGCCAGCAATGCATTCGGTTCAAGAGTCAACCCATCTGCAGGTTGCCATACCTTGACCGCGATCACTCTGGCAACTCCGCGAGTTTGGTGATGACAGCATCAGCTAATCTGCCTAGGGATGATGGCATATCAGCCAGCAACTCTGCATCAGTCAGCTGAGCCAGCGCATCAATATGGGCCGCGGGTTTACTACCAAGTTTGAATCGCTGATGATAAGTGCTGAATAGCTTCTGTTCGTCTTTGCTGTACTGGCTTGCATCGTGGTGGCTTTTCCCGAGAACGGCCTTGATCGTCGCTTCATCTGGCTCATCCATTTCAACACGGTAGGCTTTTGGAAAAGCGCGTAACATTGCGAAGTCCAGATCCAGAGGCTCAGAGAAGTAAACTCCGCGACTTTCCAATTCGTGGAAGACACTCTGCTTCTCGTTCCCAAAACAATAATGAGTTCGAACAGAGGCTTCGTCGGAGTTCCATTTGGGCAAGCTCCAGCCCGCAGGAAGAACTTTTGTCGGCTCAAACTTGGCCAACTGTTCATTGACGACTTTTATTCGTCCCCATCCTGCAGCATAGCGAGCAACATCAAGATCAAGCACCGTTAAATACGGAATCTGCAAGTCCGACAATAGCCGCCAGAAGTGATTAACGTGCCGCCCACCCAAAGGTGCAATCGAAACTGCAGACTCATCAACTGGCGCACCTTTGGCTTGAAGCAGGCGTGGCAACACAATTTCTTCACTATCGCCTTCCCCAAGCACGACAAGTCGCGAAAAATAGACCTCCGGAAAGGCTTGTACTGCCTCGCGCACAAACTTGTGGGCTTCATCAGTGGCGTCCGGCAGCCGAATATGCGTGATGCGTGAGGTTCGCTCCTTGGTCAGCCGTAGATAGCGGATACGTTCCGGAGCAACGCGCCGAAGCATCGACGGCGCATGGGTTGCAATCAGTGCTTGCGCGTCACCATCACCGGTCATCTCGTTGAGCGCATTGACAATCCGTCCTAGGTAGTGCGGCGAAAGGCTGTTTTCTGGTTCTTCGACTGCCACCACGGTAAACACGGGCGGGCGCAGCTTGTCTAGACCGAAAGAATCGTCATCTCCAGCCAAGACCGTGCGACCAATGGCCTGCGAGGACAGCACAAGCGAGAGATACAGCATCGACTTCTGTCCATCGCTCAGTCGTGAGAAATCAACCAACTGCTCATCATGGCCCGGAGTGAATGACACCGACATGTGCCGCAGCAAGGCTTCAATCTCAGATGCAACAAATGTGAGCTTGGGGTCGGCAAAGAAGCTGCCCTTGTGCAAAGCACTCCATGCTAATTTCAGGCTCGTGCTGAACGCATTGATTGATGGATTGGCCGCCAAGCTGTCGCTGATTTGGTCCGTGAGGCCCTTGATGATAGTTCGCTCTGCATCCCAGTTCACTGCACGTAGCATGCGTCCCAGCAATGCATTAGCGCCATAGGCAATGTGATCTGCGGGATCACGGCGTGCGGGCAGGTAGTGAACGTGGATGTGGTTGCGTTCAGATCGGGGAACTTGAGAAGTGGTCAGTGGCGAACCATCTGCATTAATGTCCAGCACATAGACCAAGCTTTCTTCTATGTCCCCATCCAAGCCCATGGTGGCGGTGAGGCGGAAACGCACTCGCGGCGTGCCTTCGGCGTCATCAAGGCGCATGTGGCCGAAATGAGGGGCTACCGTGCTGTTGTATCCGTCGTCGCCAAGCTCCGGAAACAGGAAGTCGGCCTCGATCCATAGCTGGCGCTCAGTAGGTGGTGCTGTCTCATTGAATGGGACATGAAAGTCCGAGCGCAAGATTCGGCGCAGTGATGGATCAAAGGCAAACAGACGACATAGGGCTTGGAGTGCTGCTGTCTTGCCTGAACCGTTAGGGCCGATGAGATAAGTGATCTCCTCCAGCCGAAGCTCGGTGGGCGCCGGTCCGAATGATTGAAAGTTCGAGAATCGGATTGTTTGAAGTTTCATTGGATATCCTCAGCCTTGAAAAGGCCATCGAGCGTTTCCACCAATGTGGTTATCTGTAGGCAAAATGCACGCGCTTCGGTTTTCCGTTTGTCCCAAGCAAAGCGCAGTCATACAACTTCGCCATCTCCGGCATTATTGACGGCTGATGCGATGCCCGCTTGCAGAATACCCATTATTGCTACGACGATCGCCCCACGATCAAGAAAAGCATTGATAGTTATTTGTGAACTTATTGATTATTAGTAACGTTGAATTACTTTACCATTTTTTATAATAATCAACTCATCAATAAGTCAAGTGTCACCGCTTTTTCTGGCATTTGATTCGTTTGCTAGCTTTGACCTGCTCCCTAAAGTTTGACGGTTGATTGTCGATGAAGGCATTGAGGGCTGAGCTCTGTACACAGGCGGCTATCTCCCGTAAAAGACGGATTCAATGTAAAAATGCCTCCCATTCAGGGAGGCATTTATTTTTTGCGAAAAAGAAAACGCAACACCAATCGTAAATAACTACGTAAATGGAATGCGCGGTGTTGCATTGACTGTAGAAAACTGCGCAACAGAACTCGTCTTTTCTCAGGCAACACTATCAACATGTGAAAAATTGGCGTAATGCTCGATGTAGTCCGGGATACAACAGAAAATAGGCGCGCAACAGCTCTAAAAACTACCAAGATACGAAATTTGGCACGAACAACGGCAGCACGAAACCTGACAGCGCGAGGAAGTAAAAATACCGTCTCTTAACTAAAAATAGGCTGTTTTAAACCAACCCCCAAAAGTAAAGTTAGCGCTCTCTCAACAGCACAGAGCCTACGGACCCGCCTCTTACAGTTGCGCGAACAGCAACGACAATTCGCGCTCCATCAAGGCCGCCTCCACTTTCAGGCGCGCGGCCACCTGCTGGCGCCGGGGTAACTCCAGGCGCTTGCTGATGGCCGCCACGCTCAGCGACGCCACGGCGATGCCGTGGCTATTGCGGATCGGCACGCCGACACCGGTCATGCCCTCGATGAAATAACCCTCGGTCAATGAAAAACCCTCTTCGCGCGCGCGCCTGACATCGTCCCTGATCAGTGCGTCGGCACGCTGGAATCTGGCACGCGCCGCGCTGTATTCGCGGATCAGCCGCTCTACCTCGGCGTCATCCTGATAGGCCGCAATGGCCAGGCTGCCGCTGCCGATTCCCAGCGGGCGGCGGTCGCCGACATTGAGCGTCAGCGTCTTGATCGGAAAACTGCCCTCGGCGCGGCCATAGCAGACCGATTCATCGCCGCGCCGGATGGCGAAATAAATCGTGTCTTCCAGTTCTTCGGCCAGTTTGAGCAGATAGGGCTTGGCCCGCTCCGCCAGTTCAAAGCGCTCGCCGGCCCGGCCGACCCAGGCAAACAGGCGGTCGCCCAGAAAAAACCGCGCGCTCTCGTTTTCATACGTGGCCATGCCATGCGCCACCAGACCAGCCAAGCCGCGATGCGCCACGGTCTTGTTAAGACCGGTGATGCGGCTCACGTCGGTCAACCGCAAGCCTTGCCGGGCGCAACCGGCGAGCGCCTCCAGGATCAGGGCGGCACGCGCAATGTTTTGATGCTGGGCGCCGGATTCGCCGCTCATTTCGGCGGCTTCGTTGCTGGAAATCGATTCGTTCATAGATATTTTCTGTCCGCTCGCACTGACTCATCCGGTTGCGCCCACTGCGGGCGCAACCGGATCTGGCGGGAATTGTAACCCAGCTAATGGCTGGCCTCTCTCAGACTTGCCCGGACTCGCCCGCTATCCCCAGTGGCATCAACAAGCCTCTCGCATTCCTTGACATTCCATGATCAGGATGATTTAATTCCGTTAAAAGAAATATTGGTTTCGATTAACGGAACAAAATCGAGGCCTAATAACAAAGCAAAGCACGCGCAGAAATCTGCTGTTGCGGACCGGACGCTACAGGACCGGTAGCAGATCAACACGTGCGCATCCGAGAATAAAAAACAACTTTTTGGAGACAGGCAATGAGTTCAGTACTGACGGCTGTCGTCGCTCGCACCGAGCTGGATCGCGAAATGACGATGAAAAAAGTGGCCTTGCGCATCATGCCATTTGTGTTTTTATGCTATCTGGTCAACTTCCTCGACCGCACCAACATTGGTTACGCCGCGTTAACCATGAACCAGGACCTGAATATCGGTCCGGTCATGTTCGGCTGGATCGTCGGCATTTTCTTCGTCGGCTATTGCGGCTCGGAAGTACCGAGCAATCTGGCTTACCATCGTTTCGGCGCGCGCATCTGGATCGCCCGCATCATGGTGACCTGGGGCCTGATCACGATCTTCTGCGCCTTTGTGCAGTCGCCCACCCAACTGCTGGTGGCGCGCTTTCTGCTTGGGGTGGCCGAAGGTGGTTTCTCGCCGGGCATGTTCATGTACCTGAGCGGCTGGTTTCCGGCCCGCTGGCGCGCCAAGGCCATGGCGATCTTCCTGATCGGCTCGCCGATTTCATCGGTGATCGGCGGCCCGCTCTCCAGCGCCATCCTGAGTCTGCATCAGGTCGGCGGCCTCAAGCAATGGCAATGGCTGTTCCTGCTGGAAGGCATTCCGGCCATTGTGCTCGGCATCTACTGCTTCTTCACCCTGATCGACAAGCCGGCCAAGGCGGCCTGGCTGAACGAGGACGAGCGCATCTGGCTCACCGCCGAGTTGCAGCAGGAACAGGCCAAGATCGAGCAGCACTATCGCATGACGCTGTTCCAGACCTTGACCAACAGCCGCGTGCTGATGCTGGCGCTGACCTATCTGGCCGGACTGATCGGTCTCAACGGCGTGGTCTACTGGATGCCGCAGATCGTCAAGTCCTACGGTCTCACCAATGTCGAAGTGGGCCTGGTCACCGCCATTCCGAATCTCTGCGGCGCCATCGCCATGCTGATCTGGGCACGACGCTCCGACCGCACCGGCAAGCGCATCTGGCATGTCATCACGGCCAGCCTGTTCGGCGCCGCCGGCATGATCGTGGCCAGCCTGATGCAGGAGACCACCTACATTATCATGGGCCTGAGCTTTGCCCTGATCGGCGCGTTTGCCTTCCTGGCCACCTTCTGGGCGCTGCCGCCGGCCTTCCTGACCGGGCGCTCGGCGGCAGCCGGCTTTGCCCTGATCCTCACGGTTGGCAACATGTCCGGCTTTGTCGGTCCGTTGCTGGTTGGCTGGATCAAGGAAGCCACCCACAGCTATAGCGGCTCGTTCCTGATGCTGTCCACCTTCCTGCTCGGCGCGGCGCTGCTGACGGCATTGTTCGGTCGCCGCACCCGCCTGCTGGAAGACATGGACAAACAGACCGGGAAACCATAATGACCAGCGCGCGCACACCCGGCGACAACTGCCTGCAAGGCAAGACCTGCGTGGTGCTGGGCGGCGGTTCCAGCGCACCCGGCTGGTCTATCGGCAAGGCCATCTGCATGGCCTATGCACGGGCCGGCGCCAAGGTGGCGGTGATCGATATCGCCGCTGACGCCGCCACCGCCACGGTGGAGTTGATCCGCGCCGAAGGCGGCAGCGCCATCGCGCTCAGCGGCGACGTCACCAGCATGACCGAGATGCAGGCCATGCTCGACAGCGCGGTGGCCGCCTTCGGCAGTCTCGATGTTTTGCACAACAACATCGGCATCGGCAAGTCCGGTGCATCGGCATTGACCAGCAGCGACGACTGGCGCCGTATCGTCGATGCCAACCTGCTGTCCCTGCATGTAGCAACGCAATGCGCGCTGCCCGCCATGCAGGCCGCCCACGGCGGCGTCATCCTGAGCACTTCCTCGGTGGCATCGCAACGCTACGTCGGCGTGCCGCACCTGGCCTATGCCGCGAGCAAGGCCGCGGGCAATCATTTTTGCCGGATGGCGGCAGTGGAATATGCCCGCTTCAACATCCGTTTCAATGCCATTGTGGTCGGCCTGATGGATACCCCGCGCATCCGTCACACCATGCAGCATGCCTATGGCAGCGATGAGACACAGATGATCGCCCAACGCAATGCCCAGGTGCCGCTGGGCTTCATGGGCGATGCCTGGGACGTGGCCAATGCCGCCGTGTTCCTGGCCTCGGACCGGGCCCGTTACATCACCGGCATCGAACTGCCGGTCGATGGCGGCTTTTGCGCCACCAGCAGCGCCTATCTGGCTGCCGACACGCATCCAGGGTAAGCCATTACCGTTTCATCGCAGCAATCGTCAACCCCTTGCCTGTGCCCGTTGCAGGTGCTTTTTTGTAGAGTCGACCATGTATCCAATTGATTTCTTTTGGCGCGCCGCCCAGCGCTGGCCGCAGCGTATCGCCATCGACGCGCCCGCCGGCAGCGTCACTTATGCCGTGCTGGCCAAGCAAGTGGCGGCATTCGCGGCTGCCTTGCAGACGCTCGATCCGGCACCGCAAAGCCGGGTTGCCATCTGCGCCGGCAACGGCGTCGAGCACATTACCGCGCTGCTGGCGGTGCTGGCCAGCGGCAAGATCTGGGTGCCGCTCAATCCACGCAGCACGCAGCCGGAAATCAAACGTATCGTGGATGCCACCGAACCGTCGATTCTGGTGGTGGAAGATCACTACAGCCACATGGCCGAGTTTGCCCCTGCGCATCGCATCGGTTTCAGCAACCACGCCGATCAGATGGACCATGCGGATCATGCAAGCGCATCCGAACCGCCGCAGATCGCTGCCCAATTCCGCATGTACGATCTGATTGCCGCGCGCATGGGTGCCGCACCGGCGCCATTCGACCTCCCCCCCGATGCCACCCAGGCCATCAAGTTCACCGGCGGCACCACCGGCATGCCCAAGGGCGTGATGCAAACCTATCGCGCCTGGATGACCACCATCATCAACCAGATTCAAGCCTGGGAATTCGATGAAAACGACCGTTACGTGGTGGCCGCACCGATTACCCACGGTACCGGCACCTACCTGCTGCCGATCCTGGCACAGGGCGGCTGCCATCTGATTCTCGACGGCAGCGGCGCGGCCGCAGTGCGCACTGCGTTTCGCGAGCGTGGTGGCACCGTCTGCTTCGCGCCGCCGACGCTGATCTATATGATGATGGCCCTGCCACAGGCGACGCCGGCAGATTTCCCCAAACTGCGCCGCTTGATCTACGGTGGCGCCCCCATGCCTTTGCACAAGATCGATGAAGTGCGCAACTTCTTCGGGCCGGTGCTGGGCACCACTTACGGTCAGACCGAGGCGCCGCAGATTCTGACCGTGATGCGTCCGGAAGATTTCGACATCCCCGAACAGCGCGCCTCGGTCGGCCGCACCACCTGGCTCAGCGATGTCGCCATCATGGCGCCGGATGGCACGTTGCTGGCGCCGGGCGAAGTCGGCGAAGTGGTGGCGCGCGGCGATCTGCTGATGACCGGTTATTGGCGGCTGCCCGAGAAGACGGCTGAAACCATGATCGACGGCTGGCTGCATACCGGTGATCGCGGCTATATCGATGCCGCCGGCTTTCTGTATCTGAAGGACCGTCTGCGCGATCTGGTCATCACCGGCGGCTTCAATGTCTATCCGGGCGATGTCGAAAACGCTATCCAGCAGCATCCGGCAGTGCACGAATCCTCGGTCTTCGGCGTCAGCGATGACAAATGGGGCGAAGCCGTACACGCCGCAGTGCAATTGCGCGCCAACGCCACGGTCACCGAAGCGGAACTGGCCAGCTTTGTGCGCGACCTGCTGGGACCGGTGCATACGCCCAAACGGATTCACTTCCTGGCCGACCTGCCGCGTTCATCGGTTGGCAAGGTACTCAAGACGGCCGTGCGCGAACTCGCGCTCAAGAATACCTCCACCACTCAACTCTGAAGACATCGCCATGACCAGCTCCAACAAATCCTCCGCTGCGCCCGTGCCCAGCAGCAAGCTGTGCTCGCACAACCTGACCAGCCTGCACTATCGCGACGCCAATCTGGTCGATGACCTGATTGGCCAGAAAAGCTTCACCGAAGTCATGCTGATGCAAATTCTCGGCCGCCCTATCCGCCCGGTCGATATCCGCATTACCGATGCGGTCCTGATCGTGCTGATGGAACACGGGCTGACACCTAGTTCGATTTCCAGCCGACTGGTCTACATGAGCGCGCCGGAAAATCTGCAAGGCGCGGTAGCGGCCGGCCTGCTGGCGGTCGGCAGCCAATTCGTCGGCACCACCGAAAACTGCTCACGCCTGCTGGACCGGATTGAAGCCGCTGCCGATGCCCGTAGCGAAGCGCTGGCGATCGCCCGTGAATATCGCCAGCGCGGCGGCGCCATTCCGGGTTTCGGCCACCACCTGCACAAGCCGGTCGACCCGCGTGCCTACAAACTGCTGGATCTGGCCAAGGCCGAAGCCGATCTGGCCGGCCACAAGATCGCCGCGCTGGAGCTGCTCTCCGAAGCCATCGATGAAGTGTATGGACGCCAGATCACGCTCAATGCCACCGGCGCCATCGCCGCCCTGCTCGGTGAAATCGGCGTCGCCACCAATGGCATGCGCGGCTTTGCGGTGATCTCGCGTGCTGCCGGACTGGTCTCGCACATCGTCGAAGAACAGCAATGCCCGACCGGCCGCTTCATCTGGGAAACCGTGGAAAACGCCATCAAGTGAACGACCTGCCTAGATCATCCCGACAAACTATCCGCTGAAATTCCACTCGCTGCACCGCCGGCTCCGCCGATAGTGCAGCGACAATGCGATATTCTGAACCTGCGGAGCGAATCTCACCCTGCCCCTGGAAAGGAATTGCAGTGCTCGATGCCTTGAGTTTTCGTAACAAGATGCGCCTGCTGGTGGCGCTGGCCCTGCTGACCATCATTGCGCTGGCGCTGGTCTCTACACTACAGAAGCGGCATGCCATGATCGCCGCGCGCATCGACAATCTCTCCACTGCGGTCAAATCCGCGCGCCTGATTGCGCTCGGCTATCAAGCCAGGGCCGCCGCCGGCGCCTTGTCTGTCGAAGACGCTCAGCGCCAGGCACTGGCCGCGATCGGCATGATCCGCTTCGGTGACGAAGGCAGTGATTATCTGGCGGTGTTCAAGCTGGACGGCACCGCCATCATGCATCCGATCAAACCGGATTACAACGGCAAGAATCTGCTCGGAAAAATCCGCGACAGCAATGGCCGCGACATCATCGCAGCCCAGCTTGAAGCACTGGCCGCCAGCCAGGACGGGGCGGCCTACACATCGATTCAATTGCCTCATCCCGGCCAGAAAAATGCCGTGGAAAAACGCATGCATATGGTGCGCATCAATGGCTGGGACTGGATGCTGACATCCGGCCTCTATATGGATGAAATCGACCAGGCGATACGCCGCCAGTTCCTGCATGATGGCCTCGCCTTCCTGCTGGTGCTGGTACTGCTGGGCGGCTGCGGCATGCTGATTTCCCGCAGCGTGCTGCGCCAGATCGGCGGCGATCCGCGCCTGGCCTGCGACATGGCGGCGCTGGTGGCGCGCGGCAATCTGGCGCTGACATTGCCGACGGCACCGGCCGGCAGCGTGCTCGATGGCCTGGCAGGCATGGTGGAGGCCTTGCGCGCCACGGCGGCCCAGGTCAGCCGCTCGGCAGCGGCGATCCGCAGTGCCGCTGCCGGCGTCGTGAGCGGCAATCTGGATTTTTCCTCGCGCACGGAAGCGCAGGCCAGTTCGCTGGAACAAACCGCTTCGGCGCTGGAGCAACTGACCTCGGCGGTGCGCCAGAATGCCGACAACTCGCGCCTGGCGACCAGCATGGCGGTCACCGCCTCGGACGTGGCCAACCGTGGCAATCAGGTGGTGGGCAAAGTCATCGATACCATGGCGCTGATCAATCTATCCTCCGGCAAGATCGCCGACATCACCAGCGTCATCGACGGCATTGCCTTTCAAACCAATATCCTGGCGCTCAACGCCGCCGTCGAAGCCGCCCGTGCCGGCGAACAGGGACGCGGTTTTGCCGTGGTGGCCAGCGAAGTGCGCAGCCTGGCGCAACGCAGCGCGGCGGCCGCCAAGGAGATCAAGATATTGATTGACGATTCGGTCAGCCAGGCCGATGCCGGCAGCGCGCTGGTGCGGCAGGCCGGAAAAACCATGGAAGAAGTGGTCGGCCAGGTCAACCGGGTCACGCAAATCGTGCGCGATATTGCCAATGCCACCGATGAGCAAGGCAAAGGCATCGAAGAAATCAATATCGCCATCAACCAGATGGACAAGAACACCCAGCAAAATACCGGCATGGTAGAAGCCGCTACCGCTGCCGCGCAATCCTTGCAGGATCAGGCGGCACTGCTGCTCGATACGGTGCGGGTAAATCTGCAGTCTGATATTACATGAATGCTGACGGTGTTTGCCTTCAAGTTGCGCGGATGCCCGCACACACCATTGCGATATAGGTGTCGAGGCGTGGATCGCGGTTCCAGTTATTCTCGAATTGTTTTTTTTGGAACCGCAGTGAATTGCAATTCAAAGCCCGCTTCGGTTTGCACAAAGAATCAGCAAGGACCGAGCAAGGACTAGCCTTCCCACCGCCCATCAAACACCACCCGCCCGTTATCCATCCGCACCATCCGGTCAGCCAGATGGAAATACTGGTCATCATGCGAAATCACCAGCACCGTCTTGCCCGCCGCGCGCAGCTGCCCCAGCACCTCGTGATAGAAGACCTTCTTGAACACCGGGTCCTGGTCCGCTGCCCATTCATCGAAGATGAAGAAGGGCCTATCCTCCAGCACCGCCACCACCAGCGCCAGCCGCTTGCGCTGGCCCATCGACAGTGCGCGCGTGGTGAATGCGCCGTCGCGGATCTGCACCTTGTGATGCAGGTAGAGCTTTGCCAGGAGCTCGTTGCCGCGCGCGTCCAGTTCCGCTCCACCCGT
This sequence comes from Herbaspirillum camelliae, assembly GCF_001929405.1. Taxonomy (NCBI): domain Bacteria; kingdom Pseudomonadati; phylum Pseudomonadota; class Betaproteobacteria; order Burkholderiales; family Oxalobacteraceae; genus Herbaspirillum; species Herbaspirillum camelliae. Next base: position 4,314,734 of record NZ_KV880769.1, on the reverse strand, counting down.
CTCCAGCAGGCTCTCGAACAGATGGAAGTCCGAAAACACCGTGGCAAACAGCTGCCGGTATTGTTCATCCGGCACCCTCGCCTCCCCCTCGCCCTCGACGTCCTGCTGCCATGACACGGGTCGGCCATTGAGCAGGATATTGCCTTCGCCGGGGCGATACAGCCCCGCCAGCAGCTTGGCCAGCGTGGTCTTGCCGCTGCCGTTGCCGCCCACCAGGAAGACCACCTCGCCCGGCGCGAAGGCCAGGTCGATCGGGCCCATGGTAAAGAATTCGTCGTGCTGTTCGTGGTAGTAGCGATGCAGCACGCCGGAAAGCTGCAGGCGCTGCAGCTCGGGGGCTGGCTGATGTGGCTGATGCTGCTGCGGCAGTGCTGCCGCGGACGCGCGCGGGCGGCCATTGTCCAGGGCCTGGACCACTTCGTCGATACGGCGGGCCGAGACCTTGGCCAGGTTGGCGCGCGGGGCGTTCATCAGCAGGATTTCCAGCGGGGTGATCATGTAGATGAACAGCACGGCGTAACCGGTCAGGATGCGGTTGCGGTCGGGTACGTCGCCCACCAGCACGAACAACACCAGCCCGATAAAGGCATAGATCAGGAAATTGCCCCAGCTGGTGGCAGCCACGAAGATGGCCATCCCCAGCGATCGTTCATGGCGCACCCGGTCGATCGACTGGCCCAGCACCTCGCGTCCGAACAGACGGCGCTTTTTGCCGTTCAGGCGCAGTTCCTTGGCGCCGTCCAGCATGGAGCGGAAATGGCTGAACAGGCGGTCCTGTTCGCCGGACGCCTGGCGCAGGTGCCTGATGGCGCGCAGGTGGGCCAGATGGTAGCCGGCCGCGCCCAGGCCGATCACCAGCACCGCGCAGGCAAACACCTGCGCCGACAGGGTGGCCATGTAGATCATGCAGCCGCTCACCACGATGGCATTGGTCAGGATCGCGGGGAAACTGACGAAGAAGGTCGATACATTGGTGCTGTGCTCGGTCAGCGCGGCCTGGATGGCCGGTGCGCCGACCTGCTCCAGACGCGCATAGTCGGCGTGCAGCACGCGTTCGCAGATGAAACTGCGCGACTGCGCATGCACGCCGTGGGCGAGCCGCTCGAAGAGGATGTTGCACGTCATGTGCGCCAGCCACAGGGCCAGCACGGTCAGCGCAAAATGCAGGGCCGCCGTGGATTGCCAACCCGGCGCCTGCGTGGCCGCCAGCGTAGCCGTGATCTGCGTCACCATCAAGATGCTGCATACGCCGCGCGCCACGCTGGCCGCGGTTGCGGCTGCCAGCAAGCCGCGGGATTGCCTGATCAGTTCTTTGAACACCGTCACTCCAGGGAACGGCCGCCAAGGGCCGGTATCAATGTGACGAACCGCGTCGGCAAATATTTAGCGTGCCCGCTGCCCTGCCCTGGCTTGAACACGCTGAACAAATTCCCGCGCCATTCGTCACCATCAATGACAGCGCCGGCGCTTGAGCCGGCGCAACTTGCGCCCTCTGCCGTGCTGCCCATCCTTGCTCCCCTGTTCGACCAGCGCACCGCCGCCTACGCCGCCCGGCTGGTCTGCGATGCATCTTTTTACACGCAGGCCTTGCCGCTGCCGACGCTGCTGGAGGGGCCAGCGCTGGACGACGCCGTGCACCGCCATGCGGCCCATTGGCGCAGCGATGACCTGCGCGCGGTGGCGTCGGCCTGGTGCCTGGATTACTTCGCGGCGATGCTGGTGCCGGCCATGGCGGCCACGGCTGTGCTGCGGCATCACCTGCCACTGGGGGCCGCCCAGGTGCGGGTCGTGCTGGCTCCCCACGGCGGCATGGCGCAGGTCTGCCTGCCACATGCCGGGCAACCCTGGTCGCAGTCCAGCCCGCAAGATCGCTATGAAGAACTGGTCTGGCAACATCTGGCGCCGGTGATCGCGGCGCTCAACAAGCGCTTCCGGCTGCCCTCGGCCGTTCTCTGGGGCAATGCGGTGCGCTATATCCATGCGGTCCTGCAGCGCGGCGTGCTGCTGGCCCTGCCCTCGCAGGATGGGCTGGCCGAGGATCGCCGGCTGTTGCTGGACAGCCCTCTCTGGCCCGATGGCCGCACCAATCCGCTCTATCACCGCCGCGCGGTGCCGCCAGCGGGCGTGGACTACCTGCATCGCAATTGCTGCATGTATTACCGCCTGCCGGGCGAGGACTATTGCGCGGCCTGCCCGCTGCGTTCCAGGCACGACAAACGAGCTTGTGATTAGCTGGGTAACAATCTCAATCTAAACAAAAGCGATTTCCATTCGTCTTTCTGTTGACGGCCTGCGCATCCTGTTGCGACAGCGCGGCCGACCAGGAGCTGATGACAGATGGAACAAGCAGGCCTTACTACCGCCCTACCCGCTGCGCCCTATCTCGCCCATGTCGATGGCCATCCTTATGCGGTGGAAATCGACGGCGATGTGGTGCGCGTGCGTCTGCCCTCCGGGGAGCACCACGCCTGGCGGCTGCAGCCCCTGGCCACATTGAACTCCGCGTCGCCGGCCCCGACGCCTCGCTACGATGCGCATCCGGCTGAGCTGGCCGCGCTGGAGGCGCTGTGGTCGCAACAGCACGGCTTGGCGCAGCAGCTGATCCTGCCAGATGGCGGCACGCCGGCCTGGGCTTGTCCCGGCATGTTCTGGCAACAGCACCGCAACTGGCTGGTGCAGCCGCAAGCGCCGTTGCCGCTGCGCCACTGCATCAGCGCGGGCAAGCGTCATCCGCAGCGTCCGGCCAAGCCGGCGGGCACGGTGTATCGCCGTCATATCCCCTGGCTGGGCCAGACGCTGTCGCTGCGCGCCTTCGAGGGGCAAGACGACCTGGTGCGGCTGAACCGCTGGATGAATGATCCGGACGTGGCGTATTTCTGGGAAGAACAGGGCGACCTCGACCATCACCGCCACTATCTCGCCAGGCTGGCCGACGACCCGCACGCCTACCCGCTCATCGCCTGCCTGGATGAGCTTCCCTTTGCCTACTTCGAGATCTACTGGGCGCGCGAAGACCGCATCGCGCCCTTCGCCGATCCGGGTGAGCACGACCGTGGCTGGCATGTGCTGGTAGGCGAGCCGGCCTATCGCGGGCGCGAATTTGTCAGCGCCTGGATGCCCTCGGTGTCGCATTACCTGCTGCTGGAGGACGTACGTACCGAACGCCTCTGGATCGAGCCGCGCGCGGACAACCGCAAGATGCTGCGCAGCCTGCAGCGCAGCGGTTATGCGCTGCTCAAAGAATTCGATTTCCCCCACAAGCGAGCCATGCTCGGCATGCTTTCGCGCGAGCGTTTCTTCGGCGAACGACTCTGGATGCCGGGCGCCGCCAGCGCCAACTGACCAGGACCACAGGACCACGACATGCAAACCTATGAGCTGATCGGGATCGGCTTCGGCCCCTCCAACATCGCCCTCGCCATCGCCCTGCAAGAGCAACAGCACCATGCCGGCGCTGCCGACATGTTCTTCATCGAGAAACAGGACAGCTTCGCCTGGCACGGCGACATGCTGCTGGACAACTCGCACATGCAGATTTCCTTCCTCAAGGACCTGGCCACGCTGCGCAATCCTGCCAGCCGGTTCACCTTCCTCAACTATCTGCACCAGAAAGAGCGGCTGAGCGACTTCATCAACCTCAAGACCTTCTACCCCAGCCGTCACGAGTTCAGCGACTACCTGCGCTGGGCCGCCGACCAGTTCAGCGCCTGCTGCAGCTATGGCGAAGAGGTCATCGAGGTACAGCCCGAGCTGCAGGATGGCAAGGTGCGGCTGCTGCGCGTCCGTTCGCGCCACCGCGATGGTCGCATCACCGAGCGCCTGGCGCGCAACCTGGTGATCGGCGTGGGTGGCTCGGCCAATATCCCCGAGACCTTCCGGGGGCTGCGCGAGGATGCCCGGGTGTTCCATTCCAGCAGCTACCTGCGCCATATCGCCGCGTTCGACAAGCCCGCCCGCATCGCCGTCATCGGCGCCGGCCAGAGCGCCACCGAGATCTTCCTCGACCTGCATGGGCGCAACGCCGGTCACGAGGTCGACTTCATCATGCGCAGCCGCAACATCAAGCCGTCCGACGACAGTCCCTTCGTCAATGAAGTCTTCAACCCCGAATACACCGACTACGTCTACCGCCAGGACGAGCAGACCCGCGACGCGCTGATGCAGGAGTTCATGCAGACCAACTACTCGGCGCCGGACCTGGCGCTGATCGAGCAGGTCTATCAGGTCTTCTACAAGCAGAAGGTGACTGGCCAGCAGCGCCACCGCCTGCTGCGCTGCCATAACGTCGAGCGCGCCCGCGCCGAGGCTGACGGCGTCTGGCTGGACCTGCACGACCTCGACGGCGGCAGCGCCCAGACGCGCCGCTACGACGCCGTCGTGCTGGGCACCGGCTATACCCGCGAGCTGCACAAGGACCTGCTGGCGCCGCTGGCGTCCTACCTGCCGCAGTTCGCGGTGGGCCGCGACTACCGCCTGCAGAGCACGCCCGAGTTCGAGCCGGCGGTGTTCCTGCAGGGCAGCTGCGAGCCCTCCCACGGCATCAGCGACACCCTGCTCTCGGTGATCGCCATCCGCACCGCCGAGATCGGCCAGGCCCTGCGCGAGCGCGACGAGAACGCCCCCTTCGCGGCGCGGCGCGCCATGGTCGCCAGCATCGCCGCGGCCAGCCGCAGCAGTCCACAGTTTTCGCTTTAAGCGATATACCCTTGCCGGCGCTGCCGGCGCTCTTCAATCGACCACCACCTCCACATCATGAAACAACAATATAAGGGGATGCCTGCCAACAGGCCAACGCTGACTTTCCTGGCCGTGCAATGCGCGCTGCTGACCCTGGCCGCACCGGCCTGGGCGCAACAGCAATCGCTGCCACAAGTCGAAATCAAGGCCGACGCCGAGACCGCCAACGGTCCCGTCAACGGCTACGTCGCCAAGCGGACCGCCAGCGCCACCAAGACCGACACGCCCGTGCTGGAAGTGCCGCAATCGGTGTCGGTAGTCACCCGCGACGAGATGGATGCGCGCGGCGTGACTTCGCTGCTGGACGTGCTGCGCTACATGCCCGGCGCCAACTCGGAAACCCACGGCGTGGATCCGCGCGGCTATGAATACTTCAACCTGCGCGGCTTCATCAATGCCCAGGTCACCAGCAACTTCCTCAACGGCCTGCGCCAGATTCCCGGCGGCTTCGGCCAGTTCCGCACCGAAACCTATGGCATGGAACGCATCGAAGTGCTGCGCGGCCCCGGCTCGGTGACCTTCGGCCAGGCCGATCCGGGCGGCGTGATCAACCGGGTCAGCAAGCTGCCGGGCATGGATATCCCCAACGAGCTGGGCGTGGACATCGGTTCCTTCAACCGCAAGCAGGTCGTGGCCGATCTCAATGGCCATAGCCAGGACGGCGAGTATCTGTGGCGCGTGGTCGGGCTGGGCCTGGACAGCAACAACCAGTACAAATTCAACAATGGCCAGTCGGGCGACAACAACCGCTTCTATCTCGCGCCCTCGCTGACCTGGCGTCCCTCGGCCAGCACCTCGCTGACGCTGATGGCTGACTACATGAACGACCGCTCCGGCAGCAGCCGCTGGACTGCCGTGCGGCCCGGCAATGTGCTCACCCACACCCTGATCGGCGACCCCAACTTCGACCGCCAGAGCAACGACCAGTGGTCCTTCGGCTACCAGTTCGAGCACAAATTCGACAATGCCTGGACCTTCCGCCAGAACTTCCGCCAGGCCAACCTGAAGTCGGTCTATGCGGCGCTCAACCCTGGCACGCTGACCGGCTCCGTGCTCACTCGCGGCACCACGGTCTACAACAGCCAGGTCGACAATACCCTGGTCGACAACCAGCTGGAAGGCCGCCTCAAGTGGGGCTCGACGGAGCACACGGTGCTGTTCGGCCTGGATTGGTCGCGCATGTATGACCGTGAGGTGCGCTATCGCGGCGCCGCGCCCAGCCTGAACATCGACAATCCGGTCTATGGCGTCACCATCCCGGCGGCCACCACCTTGTTCGGCAACCTCGAAGAGAATATGAACCAGACTGGCCTGTATGCGCAGGACCAGATCAAGTTCGATCAGCGCCTGACCCTGACCCTGGGCGGACGCTGGGACAAGGTCAAGGATGAGACCCGCAACTATCTGACCAGGACCACCGCCCGCAGCGACGACAGCGCCCTGAGCGGTCGCATCGGCCTGTCCTATCTGGTCACCCGCGACATCGCCCCCTACGTCAGCTACGCCACGTCCTTCCTGCCGCAGACCGGCTCGGACTTCAACGGCAAGCCCTTCGACCCGACCAAGGCGCGCCAGGCCGAAGTGGGTGTCAAGTATCAGCCGGCTGATGGCAAGACATTGTTCACCGCGGCCCTGTTCGAGCTGACCAAGACCAATGTGCAGACGCCGGATCCGGCCCATACCAACTTCAACGTGCTCAGCGGCGAGATCAAGTCGCGCGGCCTGGAGCTGGAAGCCAAGGGTGAAATCGTCAAGGGCCTGAACCTGTTGGCCTCCTACACCTACACCGACGTCAAGAACACCCAGAACAACACGGCTTCCCTGCTGGGCAAGCAGCCCATCCTGGTGCCGCGCCAGGCGGCCTCGGTCTGGGCTGACTACACGGTGCAAGGCGGCCCGCTGGCCGGCGCTGGCATCGGCGGCGGTGCGCGCTACACCGGCAGCAACTATGCCGACGCCGCCAACACCGTGAAGAATGGTGGCGTGACCGTCTTCGACGCGGTGTTCCACTACAACCTGAACCGCTGGCGCTACGCCCTCAACATCAGCAACATCACCAACAAGGAATACACCTCCTGCCTGGCCGAACCGACCACGACCTGCTTCTGGGCCGCCGAGCGCACGGCCATCCTAAGCGCGCGCTATCGCTGGTAAGACCCGAGGCATGACAGGCAAGCCGAACAGCTTTCCCTCTCCCACCTGACAGCCGGCCTCGCGCCGGCTTTTTTCCCTGAGGACCCCATGCAACTGCACCCTGATCTGGACGCCTTCCTGGCCCTGGTAGAAGCCGGCATCCAAAGCGGCCGCCAGCAGCCCATGCACCGCAAGAGCGTGCACCAGGCGCGCGCCGACTATGAAGCCGCCGCGCCCATGCTGGACCTGCCACCGGACGACCTGGCCGAACGCCGCGCTCTGGAGATACCCACCCGCGACGGCGCGCGCATCGGCGCACGTCTGTATGCCCCGGCCCCGCTGGACGCCGCCGCGCCGCAGCCGGTGCTGCTGTATTTCCATGGCGGCGGCTACTGCGTCGGCAGCCTCGATTCGCACGACACCCTGTGCAGCGCACTGGCGGCGCGCACGCCCTGCTGCGTGCTGGCGGTGGACTACCGGCTGGCCCCGGAACACCGCTTCCCGACCGCCTTCGAGGATGCCGCCGATGCCTACGACTGGTTGCTGCAACACGGCTCCGCGCTGGGCCTGGCGACCAACCGCCTGGCCGTAGGCGGCGACAGCGCCGGCGGCACCCTGGCCGCAGCCTTGGCGCTGCGCGCCCGCGAGGCCGCCCGCTCGCCCTGCCTGCAATTGCTGCTCTATCCCTGCACCAGCGCCCATCAGGACGGCGACTCCCATCGCCGCTTCGCCACCGGCTACCTGCTGGAAGGGGAAACCCTGCAATGGATGTTCGGCCACACCCTCAACGGCGACCATGAGCGCCAGGACTGGCGCTTTGCCCCCCTGCAGGCTGCCGACGTGTCCGGTGCGGCGCCGGCGCTGGTGGTCATCGGCGACCACGATCCGCTGCTCGATGAAGGCATGGCCTATGCCGAGAAGCTGCGCCAGGCGGGCGTGCCGGTCCAGCTCGACATTCACCCCGGCATGGTGCATGACTTCCTGCGCCTGGGGATGGTCGTTGCCGAAGCCGACCAGGCGCGCACCGCCATTGCCGCCCGGCTGGCTGCGGCGATGCGCTGAACAAGGGCCTTGCGGCCCGCCCCTGCCCCGTTCACCGAATCGCTGAAGGAAGAATCGCCGCCCTGGATGGCCCAGGAGCGGCGATTATTTTTGTTCCTCTACCAATGACAAACCGTTCGGACTGAGTAGGCCCGCCAGGGCCGTATCGAAGGCGCGCCTGAGCCGCACCTTCGATACGCGCCTACGCCGCTGTTCAGGAAGAACGGCCCATCGCCGCACCAGCAACACCGGCGCAATCCGCCGCCAGCACCTCAAGCGCCTGCACCACCTCGTCCAGCAAGCGCGCTTGCCTCATGATGCTGAAGTGGTCCGTCTCCAGCTGCACCTCGGCGCAACCCGTCTGCCCCAGTTGGCGCTTGAGCTCGGCCCGGTGCGCCGGTTTGCGGCGCGCAATCCACCAGTAGTGCGGTCTGGCCGCGACCGCCTGCAGCGCCGGCGCCTGCGCCGATATCTCCCTGAGATGCCGCGCCACCACGAAGATGCGCGCCAGCTCCCCGGCCGCAGGCAGCGATGCCGGCAGTTCACCGGCCTGTTCCAGCATCGCCGACAGCATCGCCAGCGCCGCTGCTTCCGAAGGCAAGGCCCCGGATTGACGCGCCTGCAGCGCCTGCAAGGCCAGCCAGCGCTTGCTGCCGGCGGCGCCGTCCCAGCTTGCGGGCAGCATCACGCTCACGAAGTCCTGCAGGTCATCCAGCCAGTCACGGGCATCGGCCGCTTCGCTCTGCGGAACATAGCCATCGACCAGGCCCAGGAAAGCCACCTGCGCTCCCTGTGCCTCCAGCCGTTGCGCCACCTGCGCCGCCAGCGTCGCGCCCAGCGACCAGCCCAGCAGGTGATACGGCCCCTGCGGCTGCACCGAGCGCAGCTGCGCCGTGTAATGGTCGGCCAGTTGCGCCAGGGTTGGCGCAGCTTGCGCAGGGTCCTGCAGCATCGCGCACGGCAGTCCATAGACGCGGCGGCGGCCCTGCAGCGCCTGCGCCAGCGGGCGGTAGTCGAATACCGTTCCCATGCCCGCATGCAGGCAGAACAGCGGCGCGACTTCTTCCGGACCGGCGTTCATGGCCACCAGCGCGGGGCCGTCCGCCGGCCTGCTCTCCAGGCCCAGCAAGGCGGCGATGGTGGGACGTTGCATCAGGTCGGCCAGCTTGAAGTTGAAGTTCCACTGGCGCTGGCCGCGCGCACGGGCGATCACCTGCAGGCACAGCAGCGAGTCGCCGCCCAGTTCGAAGAAGTTGTCTTCCTGGCCGACGCGCTCGCGCTTGAGCACGGTCTGCCAGATCTCGGCCAGCGCTTGCGCAGCGGGCGTCGCCGGCGCCACGTAGCTGCGCGCGGGCGCAGCCTGCGGGGCTGGCAGGGCCTTGCGGTCCAGCTTGCCGTTATGGGTCACCGGCAGCGCCGCCAGCAGCACGAAGTGCGCGGGCACCATGTACTCCGGCAAGCCCGCCCGAAGCGCGGCGCGCAGGCTGTCGCCGAAGGCGCGCTGCGCGGTCTCGGGCGCAGCGACTGCCTGCGGCGCTCCCACGTAGGCCACCAGCTGGCGCACCACCTCCTCGCCCTGGCCGTCGCTGCGCACCACCACTGCTGCCTCGGCCACGCCGGGCTGGCGGCGCAGCAGCGCCTCGATCTCGCCCAGTTCGATGCGGAAGCCGCGGATCTTCACCTGGTGGTCGAGACGTCCCAGGTATTCCACATTGCCGTCCGGCAGCCAGCGCGCCAGGTCGCCCGTGCGGTACATGCGCGCACCCGGCTGCCCGAACGGATCGGCCACGAAACGCTCGGCCGATTGCGCCGGCCGCTCCAGGTAGCCGCGCGCCAGACCTTCACCGCCGATGTAGAGCTCGCCCGCCTCACCCGGAGCGACCGGCTGCAGGGAAGCGTCGAGGATATAGGCGTTGCGCCGCCCCACCGGCTTGCCGATCGGCACGAACGGCCCGTCGAAATCGACGCCAGCCGCGCTCGCGCCCTTCCAGATCAGCGGCGTCACCACCGTCTCGGTCGGACCATAGCCGTTGATCAGCAGGCGCGGCGCCAGATGGCGGCGCACCCGCTCGAACGAGGCGCGCGGCATGGCCTCGCCGCCGAAGACATACAGTTCCAGCGGCGGTGCATCGCCATGCTGCTCGCCCCACTGGGCCAACTGGCCCAGATAGGCGGGCGGGAACACCGCATTGCTCACGCGCTGCTGGTGCAGGGCCTGCCAGCTCTGCTCGATGCTCCACATCTCCGGGCCGCGCAGCACCAGCGCGGCGCCGCTGATGAGCGTGGTGATCCAGCGTTCGTGGGCGCCATCGAAGGAGAAGGACATGAACTGCAGCTCGCGCCAGTCCGGCGTCATCTCGTAGAGCGCGGCGGTGGCCTGGCAATGCATGACCAGCGGCCCATGGCTGACCGCCACGCCCTTGGGCTGGCCGGTCGAACCCGAGGTGTAGATCACATAGGCCATCTGTTGCGGGGCCACGGCCACCACCGGATCGTGCGCCGGCAAGCCGGCCAGTTGCGCAGCCAGGCCGGCGTCGTCCAGCGCCAGGCAGCGCAGACCTGCTTGCGCCTCTGCGGCCAGCAGCCGGCGTCCGCGCGCATGCGTCAACAGTACCCGGATACGGCTGTCGGCCACCATGTAGGCCAGTCGCTCGGGCGGATAGTCCAGGTCCAGCGGCACGTAGGCGGCACCGGCCTTCATCACCGCCAGCAGGCCGACGACCATGTCGAAGGAACGCTCTACCGCCACCCCCACGCGCTGCTCCGCGCCCACGCCCAGGGACATCAGGTGATGCGCCAGGCGGTTGGCGCGACCATTGAGTTCGCCATAGGACAGGTTCTGGTCGTCCAGCACCAGGGCGATGGCGTCGGGTGTCTGCGCGGCGCGGCGTGCGATCAGCAGGTGCGCCGGCAGGTCGGCGGGATAGTCGTGCGTACCGCGTCCCAGTTCCAGCACTGCCGCCAGCGCCTGCGGCGACAGCCGCGCCAGCTCGCCCAGGGCGCGCTCGCCACCGGCGCTCAGTTCTTCGAGGTTGAGCATGACCTGCTCGCGCAGGGCTTCCACCTCGGCATCGCCGAACAGGCTGCGGTCGTAGCAGAACTCGATGTCCAGCGTCTCGCGGGCCACCACCTGCAGATCCATGGCAAAGCCGGTCAAGCCCTCGCCCTCGGCCTGGCCAAAGCGCAGGCCGGCCTGCTCGCGCGCTTCCAGCGAACGGCTGATGGGGAAGTTCTCGAACACGATGATGCTGTCGAACAGCGCCCGGCCAGCCATGCCGCTCCAGCGCTGGATGTCGTAGAGCGGCGTGTGTTCGTGTTCGCGGCTGTCGATGTTGGTCTGCTGCAGCGTGCGCAGCCAGTCACCCACGCGGCGCTGGCCATCCACCTCGACCACGATGGGGATGGTATTGATGAACAGGCCCAGGCTCTTCTCCACGCCGGGCAAGGCGGCTGGCCGGCCCGAGACGGTCGCGCCGAAGGCCACCGCCGTGCTGCGCTTGTGGCGCGCCAAGGTCAGCGACCATGCGCCCTGCACCAGCGTGTTGAGGGTCACGCGCTGGCTGCGCGCAAACTGTTCCAGGCGGCGCGTGGCGGCGGCGTCGCAATGGCCATAGAGCTTGCCGAAACCGCGCCGCGCCGGATCCGGGCGCACCCCTTCGGCCAGCAGGCTGGGGCCGTCCAGCGCCTGCAACGCGCCCATCCAGTAACGTTGCGCCGCTTGCGGATCAAGCGTGGCCAGCCAGCCGATGTACTGGGCATAGTCCGGTCCCGGTGCGGGCAGCGGCTGGCCGCCATAGGCCAGCATCAGCTCTTGCATCAGCGCCGAGGTGCTCCAGCCGTCCAGCAGGATGTGGTGCATGGTCCAGACCAACTGGTGCTGTCCTGGCCGCAGCCGCAGCAGGGTCGCGCGCACCAGCGGCGGTTGCAGCAGGTCGAAGCCGCGCGCAAGATCGGCCGCCGCAAAGGCGGCAATCGCCTGCGGCAACTCGGCGTCGCCCGCCTGGGCGCTCCAGTCCTGCACCTCGATGCCGAACGCCAGCGTGCGCCACACCGCCTGCAGCGGCTGGGCATAGCCCGCCTGCCAGAGGAAGCCCGTGCGCATCACCGGGTGACGCGCCAGCACGCTCTGCCAGGCCTGCGCGAAACGCGCCTCGTCCAGGCCCTCCACGCGCACGCTGAGCTGGTTCACGTACAGGCCGGAGCCCGGGCTTTCCATGGTATGGAACAGCATGCCCTGCTGCATCGGCGAGAGTGGATAGACGTCCTCCAGCTCGCCCTGCAGCGCCAGCTGTGCGGTCTGCGCGGCGCTGAGGTAATCCTCCAGCCGTCCGCGCGCAGCCGCCACGACCTGCGCTGGTGCGGGCGGCTGCGCCTGGTCGCATTGCTGCGCCAGCTCGGCCACGGTCTGGCTCTGGAACAGCTGGCGCGGCGTCAGCGGCCATCCCTGCTCATGGGCGCGCGCCACGATCTGCAGGCTGAGGATGGAATCCCCCCCCAGCTCGAAAAAATTGTCGTGGCGGCCGACCCGTTGCAAGCGCAATACCTCGGCCCAGATGGCCGCCAGCCCGATTTCGGTCTGGCCCTGTGGCGCTTCATAGCCGCCTTGCTCGTTGAAGTCGGGACGCGGCAGCGCCTTGCGGTCTACCTTGCCATTGGCGTTCAGCGGCAGCGCCGGCAGCAGGATCAGGCGCTGCGGCACCATGTAGTCCGGCAGGCTTTGCAGCAGCGCAGCGCGCAAGGCCTCTGCCTCGAGCGTAGCGCCCGGGTCGGCCGCATAGCCCACCAGGCGGGCCGGACGCCCTGGCTCCACCAGAGCGACCACGACCGCCGCCGCCACCCCGGGCTGGGCCAGCAGTTGCGCCTCGATCTCGCCCAGTTCGATGCGCAGGCCACGGATCTTCACCTGGTGGTCGGTACGGCCCAGGTACTCGATCTCGCCATCGGCGCGGCGTCGCACCAGGTCGCCGGTGCGGTACATGCGGCTGCCGTCGGCGGCGAAGGGGTCGGCCACGAAGCGCTCCGCCGACAGGCCGGGACGCCCCAGGTAACCGCGCGCCAGGCCGATCCCGCCCAGATAGAGCTCGCCGGCGATGCCGTGTGGCAGCGGGTTGAGGCCGCCGTCCAGCACATAGGCGGCGGTGTGCGAGATCGGCCGCCCGATCGGCACGCTGCGCTCGCCTGGGCGGCAGGTCCAGTGGGTGACATCGATGGCGGCCTCGGTCGGGCCGTACAGGTTATGCAGCGCGATCTGTGGCAGGCGCGCAAAGGCCTGTTCCTGCAGCTCGGCCGGCAAGGCTTCGCCGCTGCAGATCACCTGGCGCAGGCTGTGGCATTGCGCGCTGTCTGGATGGGCGACGAAGGCCTGTAGCATCGACGGTACGAAGTGCAGCGTATCCACGGCGTGGCGACGGATGCGCGCCGCCAGCAGCGCCGGATCGCGATGTTCGTCAGGCGCGGCCAGCGCCAGGCGGGCCCCGGTCATCAGCGGCCAGAAGAACTCCCACACCGACACGTCGAAGCCGAACGGGGTCTTTTGCAGCACCGTGTTGCCGGGGCCGATGGGATAGGCTTCCTGCATCCAGGCCAGCCGGTTGTGCAGCGATACGTGGCGATTGCCCGCGCCCTTGGGCTTGCCGGTGGAACCGGAGGTGTAGATCACATAGGCCAGGCCATCGGGCGCGACCTCGATACCGGGATCATGGTCTGGCATGCCCTCGGCCCAGGGCTGTCCGGGCGCGTCCAGTTCCAGCACCCGCACGGCGGCGGGCGCCGTCAGCTCGGCGCGCAGCGCCGTCTGCGTCAGCAGCAGCGACAGGCCGCTGTCGGCCATCATGTCGGCCAGCCGCGCCGGCGGCAGGTCCGGGTCCAGCGGCAGGTAGGCCGCGCCGGCCTTGAGCACGGCCAGCAGCGCCACGACCATCTCGGGTGCACGCCGCGCCGCCACGCCGACGATACGCTCCGGACCCGCACCCTCGGCCAGCAGGCGGTGCGCCAGGCGGTTGGCTTGCTGGTTGAGGCTGCGGTAGTCCAGCACCAGATCCTCATACAGCAGGGCCGCAGCCGACGGTGTCGCCGCAGCCTGGCGTTCGATCAGGCGATGCACCGGGGCATCAAAGGCGTGCAGCTCGCGGTTCACGCCGCTCTCGCGCCATGCCGCCAGTTCATCGCCGGGCAGCAGCCCCAGGCTGCCGATGGCTTGCTGGGGATGCTCCGCCAGCACCTGCAAGAGATGGCGCAGGTGTGCGCCGATGCGCTCCACCATCTCGTGGGCAAACTGGGCGCGGGCGTAGCGCAGCTGCAATTGCAGGGTGTCGCCGGCATTGACCACCACGGTCATCGGATAGTTGGTCTCTTCGCGGTGCCGCACTGACGAGAACGCCAGTCCCGCCGGCGCGCCCTGGCTCAGGGTGGCGTCGACCGGATAGTTCTCGAACACCAGGATGCTGTCGAAGAGCGCTTGCGCGCCCTGCCCCGACCAGCGCTGGATATCCACCAGCGGGGTATGCTCGTACTCGCGCGCCTGCAGGTTCTGCGCCTGCAGGGCGCGCATCCAGTCGCCCGCCGGCTGGTGCGGGGGCGTGGCCACGATCACCGGCAAGGTGTTGATGAACAGGCCCAGCAACTGCTCCACCCCGGTCAGCTCAGCCGGTCGGCCCGCTACGGTCGCACCGAAGACCACGCCTTGGTCGTGCGCAGCATAGGTATAGCGTTGTAGCAGCAGTGCCCAGGCCGCCTGCACCAGGGTGTTCAAGGTGATCCGCTGGGCGCGGGCGGCTTCATTGAGGCGCGCGGTGAGCGCGGCATCGAGCAGTTCCCGGTGTTCACCATGGCCGCTCTGGGGCGTGCTCGGGCGCGGCATGGCGTCGGCCAGGCGGGTGGGCTGTTGCAGCCGGGCCAGCTGGATTTCCCAGAAGCGGCGCGTGGCTTCCTGGTCACGTCCTTGCAGCCAACCGATGTAATCGCGGTAACGCAGGGCCAGCTTCGTCGGTTTGGCTTGCCCGGCAGTCGCAGCTTGCGCGTAGCGGCGCAGCACTTCCCCCAGCAGCATCGAGGTGCTCCAGCCATCGAGCAGCAGATGGTGGACGGTCCAGATCAGGTGATGGCGCTGGGCGCCGGTGCGCACCAGCACCAGCCGCATCAGCGGTGGCGCAGCGAGGTCGAAGCCTTGCGCCAACTGGCGCTGGGCCAGGGCGTCAAGTTCGCCGCCCAGCGAGTGGCCGGCGGCGGCGTCGCGCCAGTCCAGTTGCGACAGCGGCGAGGCCACGCGACGCGCCACCCATTGCAACGGCCGCGGCTGGTGCAGGAAACCGGTGCGCAGGATGTCGTGGGCGGCCACCGTGTCTTGCCAGGCTTGCTCGAAGCGCGCCGCGTCCAGGCCGTCGATATCCACCCGCAACTGGTTGATGTAGGCGCTGCCGCCCGGTTCAAAGACGCTGTGGAACAGCATGCCGGCCTGCATCGGCGAGAGGGGATAGATATCGTCGACATTGCGTGCCGCCAGCGGCAAGGCGTCCAGCTGGGCCTGGTCCAGGCCCGCCAATGGCAGGTCGGACGGCGTCAGGCCACCGGCATGCTGGCTGCACAGTGCGGCCAGCTCTTCCAGCTGCGTCTGCAGATGCGCCGCCAGGGTCTCCACCATGGCGCGTCCATAGCGTTTGCTGCAGTAGTTCAGGCGCAATTGCAGCACGCCTTCGTGGACCTGGCCGTTGATGGTCAGCGCGTGGCGCATGGCCGCCTGCGGGTCCATCGGTGTGCCGGCCGGTTCGCTGGCCAGCCGCCAGCCGCCCTCCTCGCCCGACTGGAACTGCCCCAGGTAATTGAACGCCACCTGCGCGCGCGGCAGCGCCTGCAAGGCGGCCCGTTGTTCTGCTGTGCCAAAGCGGCGCAGCACGCCGAAATCCAGTCCCTTGTTGGGCAGCGCGCGCAGGCTTTCCTTGGTGCGCAGCAGGGTCGCCAGCGGCGTACCGGAAGCGTCCAGCGCCAGCGGGAACACCGAGGTGAACCAGCCCACCGTGCGCGAGAGGTCCGGCGTGGCTGCGTCGCCGAGCGCCTCGCGGCCATGGCCTTCGAGGTCCACCAGCAGCTGCTGCGGTGCGCCCCACGCTGCCAGCGCCCGTGCCAGCGCGGCCAGCAACAGGTCATTGACCTGAGTGCGCCAGGCGCTGTGGGCCTCGCCGATGAGGGTCTGGGTCAGTGCTGGCGCCAGGCGCAGCAGCACGCTTTGCTGGTCGGCCAGGCGCGCGCCCGCGCCATCTTCACCTGATCTGGCGGGGTCGCTGGGCAACTGTACCGGGCAGGCGGCCAGCGCCAGCCAGTGGTCGATGCGCTGCGCCGCCACTGGCGCGTAGGCAGCCAAGGCCTCGCCCCACTCGGCCAGGCCAGCTTCTTCGGCGGGCAGTTGGAGCGGCTGTTGCGGCGTGGCGCAGGCATGCGCATAGGCATGCTGCAGGTCTTCCAGCAGCACGCGCCAGGACACGCCGTCGATCACCAGATGGTGCGCCACCAGCAGCAAGCGCCAACCGGCCTGGCCCATGTCCACCAGCATGGCCCGCAGCACCAGGCCGCGCTCCAGGTCCAGGCCGCGCTGCGCGCTCTCGCACAGCGCCAGCAGTTGATCAGCGTCGGCGGCGCGTGCGCTCACGATGCGCTCGGCGATGGCCTGCAGATCGGGCAACTCGCCGTGCAGCTGGCGCCAGCCGTCGCTGTGCTGTTCATAGCGCAGCGTCAGCGCCGGATGGGCTTGCATCAGCACATGCAGCGCTGCGGCCAGTGCCGCCGGGTCGATGGGCGTGTCACTGTGCAGCAGCACCGACTGGTTCCAGTGGGCGCGACGGGGGATATCGGCCTCGAAGAAGTCCTGCTGGATCGGCAGCAGGCGGCACGCCTGCCCCGCCTGCGCCGTCTGCGTGATCTCGCGCGGGGTGGCGGCCGCCACGGCCTCGCTGGCCACGGCGGCCAGCTCGGCCACGGTCTGGCGCTCGAACATCTGGCGCGCCGTGATGGCGATGCCGGCGCGGCGCGCCCGCGAGACGATCTGCAGGCTCAGGATGGAGTCGCCGCCCAGTTCGAAGAAGTTGTCATCGCGTCCCACTGCGCCGCCCTTGAGCACCTCGCGCCAGATCGCCGCCAGTTGCTCTTCCAGCGCGCCCTGGGGCGCGGCGTAGGCGGTCCGGGCCGCCAGCTCGGGCGCCGGCAGCGCCTTGCGATCGACCTTGCCGTTGATATTGAGCGGCAGCGCCGGCAGCACCACCAGCGCCGCCGGCACCATGTAGTCCGGCAAGACCTCGCCCAGCGCGGTGCGCAGCGCGCCCGTATCGAGCGCTTCAGGCGCCATCCCCGCCTGCGGCGACAGGTAGCCGACCAGGCGCGGCGTGGCCGCGTCCTGGCGCACCATGACGGTGGCCGCGCCTACGCCGGGCTGGGCCAGCAACTGGGCTTCGATCTCGCCCAGCTCGATGCGGAAGCCCCGTATCTTGACCTGCTGGTCGATGCGCCCCAGGTAATCCATCTGGCCATCATGACGCCAGCGCACCAGGTCGCCGGTGCGGTACAGGCGACTGCCCTCTTCCCCGGCGCGGGCAAACGGGTTGGCGACAAAACGTTCGGCCGACAGCGCGGCCCGGTTCAGGTAGCCCCGCGCCAGCCCAGCGCCGCTGACATAGAGTTCACCAGGCACGCCTGCCGGAGCCAGGTTCAGCCGCTGGTCCAGCACATACAGGCCGAGGTCGGGAATGGCCGCGCCGATCGGGCTGCGGCTGGCGTCCAGGTCGGCGCGCAGGAGGCGCCGGTAGGTCACGTGCACGGTGGTCTCGGTGATGCCGTACATGTTGATCAGGGCCGGACGCTGGTCACCGAACCGGGTGATCCAGGGGCGCAGCATTTCCGGCTCCAGCGCTTCGCCGCCGAAGATGACGGTGCGCAACGCCAGCGCATCGCTTGGCAATTGGCGCAGCGCAGGCAGTTGCAGCAACTGGCGGAATGCCGAGGGCGTCTGGTTGAGCACCGTGACGCGCTGCTCCACCAGCAGCGCCAGGAAGTCTTCCGGCGAGCGGCTGACCGCAAACGGCACCACCACCAGCCGGCCGCCGTAGCACAGCGCGCCGAAGATTTCCCAGACCGAGAAGTCGAAGGCGTAGGAATGGAACAGGGTCCACACATCCGCGCGCCCGAAGTCGAACCAGGCCGCCGTCCGGCCCAGCAGGCGCAGTACGTTGGCGTGGGTGAGCTGCGCACCCTTGGGACGGCCGGTGGAGCCGGAGGTGTAGATGATGTAGGCCAGGTTGTCGGGGCGCAGCACGACGCCGGGATTGTGCGCCGGTGCGCCCTCATCGGCCAGGGCCGGGGCGATCTCCAGCGTGCGCAGGCCTTGCGCGGGCAAGGCAGAGACACCATCGTCCGCCGTCAGCGCCAGCGTGACGCCGGCATCCTGCACCATGTAGGCCAGGCGGTCGGCCGGATAGTCCGGGTCCAGTGGCACATAGGCTGCGCCAGCCTTGAGGATGGCCAGCAGGCCGACGATCATTTCGAGGGAGCGCGGCGCGGCCAGGCCGATGCGGTCCTCGGGGCGTACGCCCTGTTGCAGCAAGCGGTGCGCCAGGCGATTGGCGGCGCGGTTGAGCTGGGTATAGCTCATCTGCTGCGGCCCGCAGACCACGGCCACGGCGTCGGGAATCGCGGCGGCCTGCGCTTCGATCAGTCCGGCCAGACTCGCGCCCGGGGTGGCCGGGAGTGCCTCACATGGCTGGGGATCGCCCCAACTGCGCAGTCTGGCCTGTTCGTCCTGGTCCAGCAGCGCGAGCTGCGCCACCGGACGCTCCGGTGCTTCTGCGAAACCGCGCAACAGGTTGAGGTAATGGCCGGCCATGGCGGCGATGGTGGCGGCATCGAACAGGTCGCTGGCGTATTCCAGTCGGCAATGCACCTCGCCCTTGATCACCTTCACATCCAGCGACAGGTCGAACTTGGCGCTGTCCTGCGCCAGCGCCACCGGTGTGGTCACGATGTCATCGAAGGCCAGTGCGCTGGCGCCCTCGCCCACCATCTGCAGGCCGAACATCACCTGGAACAGCGGATTGCGGCCTGGGTCGCGCTCGACCTTGCGGTGTTCCAGCAAGGCCTCGAAGGGCAAGTCGCCGTGTTCCAGCGCGGCCAGCATGTCGCCGCGCACCTGGCGCACCAGCTCGCGCACCGTGAGCGCCGGCGTCAACCGCGCCCGGTACAGCTGGGTGGTCACGAAGAAGCCCACCAGGTCCTGCAGCTCGGCATGGTTGCGACCCGCATTGGGCGCGCCCACCAGGAAATCGGCCTGGCCGCTGTAGCGGCTCAGCAGCACCTGCCAGGCCGCCATCAAGGCCACGAAGGGAGTGCAATGCTGGGCCCGGCAGAAGGCCTGCATCTGCTGCGCCAGCGCGCTATCGAGCGTAAAGGCGTGGACCGCGCCGCGGAAGCTCTGGCGCGGCGGGCGCGGACGATCGGTGGGCAGGTCCAGGCTGCTATTGGAGGGGCCGAGGTAGTCGTCCCAATAGCGCAACTCGTCGGCCAGCCAGGCGCCCTGCACGCGCTGGCGCTGCCAGTGTGCGTAGTCGGCATACTGCATCGGCAAGGCCGGCAACTGCGCCTGGCCATCACGGCGCGCCTGCCGATAGGCTTCGGCCAGGTCGCGGATGACCAGCGGATTGGACCAGGCGTCGGAAACGATGTGATGCATGCCGATGACCAGCACATGCTCCAGCGGCCCCAGCGCGATCAGCCGCACATCGAGCTGGCCAGCCTGGCCCAGGTCGAACACGTGCGCGGCGGCGGCCTGCAGCTCTTCTTGCAGGCGTTGTTCGCGCTGCTGCGGCGGCAGTTGGCGCAGGTCCAGCCAGGCCAGTTGCACCGGGAACGGCGGCACGGCCTGCTGATACGGCAGACCGTCGGTCTCGGCAAAACGCGTGCGCAGGATGGCGTGACGGGCCTGCAGCGCATCCAGGGCAGCCGACAGCGCCGCGCGGTCGAGTGTGCCGGTGAGGCGGAAGGCGCGGGTGAGGTTATAGGCCGTCAGGCCGGGCTCGTATTGCTGCAGGAACCACAGCTGCTGCTGCGAATAGGACAGCGGCGCGGGGTCATGCGGGGGGCGGGACATATCGTTCATGATCGGTAAGGTATCCGGGGGTGGCGCGCAGGGAATCATGCTGTCAGGGCAGTCATGGAATCGGCCTGCGCGGGGGCGACGCTCTCAAGGCGCGCTTGCGCCAGGCGCTCCAGCGCGTCCGGGTCAGGGGCAGCGGCTTGCAGCGCCGCTGCCAGCGCGATGGCGTTGGGATGGTCGAAGACCAGCGCCGGGGCGGCTTCCAGCGCCAGGCTCTGGCGGATGCGGGCGATCAGCTTGATCACCAGCAGCGAATGGGCGCCCAGTTCGAAGAAGTCTTCGTTGGCGCCAATGGCCGGGCGTTCCAGCAATTGCGCCATCTGTTGGGCCAAGAGCGTCGCCAGCGCACCCTGCGCTTGCGCGGCGACGGCCGGCGTGCCGCTGTCCTGACGGCCAAGCTGCTCCAGCAAGGCCTTGCGATCGACCTTGCCATTGCCCAGCCGTGGCAGCTCAGGCAAGACCAGCCAGCGTGAAGGCTGCATCTGCGCGGGCAAGACTTCAGCCAATGTGGCGCGCCAGGCCGGCAAGGCCTGGCCATTGTCGGCGGCCAGGCACGCGGCCAGTGCGCCGTCGGGGGCGGCCAGGACCAGCGCCTGACGCACGCCCGGCAGGATGCGCAGCGCTGCCTCGATCTCGCCCGGTTCGATGCGGAAGCCGCGCACCTTCACCTGATGGTCGGCGCGCCCGGCCAGCCTGAGCCCACCCTGCGGCAGCAATACCGCCAGATCGCCGCTGCGATAGAGGCGACGGCCCGGCAGCCAGGGGTCATCGATGAAGGCCTCGCTGTCCTGTTGGGCATCGAGGTAGCCGCGCGCCAGTTGCGCTCCGCCCAGCCAGAGCTGGCCGATGGCGCCGGCCGGGGTCGGTCGCAGTTGTGCGTCCAGGACGCGCACGTAGGCATGCGGCAAGGCCTCGGTCAGCGGCAGGCTCGCGCCAACATCAGCATCAGCATCAGCATCAGCCTCGGCTGCGGCACGGTGCACCAGCACCCCCACCGTACACTCGGTCGGGCCGTAGTGATTGAATACCCGGCATTGCGGCGCCAGCGCGCGGATGCGCGCCAGCAGCGCGGGCGCCGTGGCTTCGCCGCCCAGCACCAGGGTCGCGGGCAGGTATGGGGCTGGTGTCTCCAGCAAGGCGTCCAGATGCGAAGGGACGATCTTGAGCGCGTCGATCCCGTGCTGGCGCAGGAAACTCGCGAAGCGTTCTGCGTCGCGCATGTCCTCACTGCTGGCCACGTGCAGGCAGGCGCCGTTGGCCAGCGCGCCGAACAGCGCAGTGTTGCCCAGGTCGGCCGCCACCGTGCCGGTCAGCGCCCAGTGACGGCAGGCGTCCAGGCGCAGCGCCTGGGTGACGCCTTGCACGTAGGCGGCCAGTTGGGCGTGGCCGATCAGCACACCCTTGGGGACGCCGGTGGAGCCGGAGGTGAACAGCACGTAGGCCGTCGCGTCCATGCGGCTGCCCGGCAAAGGCGAGGTCACCTGGACGGGGCTGTTCGCCAGTTCATCCCAGGCCACCGCCATGCAATCGGCGGGCAGGCCCTCGGTGGACTGGCCGGCTTCCATCACCAGCAGATGCACCTTGCCCGCCTGCAGGATCTGCTGGCGGCGTGCGACCGGGCTGTCGGTGTCCAGCGGCAGGTAGGCCGCACCGCAGCGCCAGGTCGCCAACAAGGCCAGCACCAGCTCGGCGCAGCGCGGCAATTGCAGCGCCACGATGTCGCCTGGCGCGACGCCCAGGCTGCGCAAGGCATGCGCCAGGCGCTCCACGCGCTGTTCCAGTCCGGCGTAGTCCAGCACCGCGCCGCCGGCGGCCAGCGCCGGCGACTGCGGCTGGGCCGCCGCCCGGTGGGCGATCATCTGGGCGACGGTCAAGGTCGGCAGGCAGGATTCGGTCTGGCCCAGCGTGGCCGCGGCCAGCGCTTCGCCATGCAGCGGCAGCGCCAACAGCGGCTGCTCCGGCACCGCCAGCGCCCGCGCCAGCAACTGGCGGTATTGGCCCGCCAGCACGGCGATCTCCTGCCGCCCGTAATGTTGCGTATCGAAATGCCAGGCCAGCCGCCATCCCTCGGGGCGATGCAGCGCCAGCAAGCTCAGTTCGGCCCCGGACGGCGGGCCGGGCAGCTCCAGCGTGGCCCAGCCTGCCGGCTGGGCGACTTCGTCACGCCAGCCGAAGAGCACCGGCAAGGCCGCGCCTTCTGGCAGATATTCCTGTTGTTCGCGGTGCTGTTGCAGCGCCTGCGCCAGTTGCGCCTGCCATTGACGCAGGCCTGTCTGGGGCTCCAGGCGCAGGCGCAACGGCAATACCCGCTCGAACCGCCCGACCGCGCCCTCCAGCATGTCCTGCAAGTGCTCATCGGCGCGGCAATCGTGCAGCCAGCCGCTGGCCAGCTCGCGCGGGCCATCCTCACCGAAAGCGCTCGACAGCCGGGCCAGCAGCGCCAGCCAGACCGCGTGCAAGCGCTCGGCCGCAGCGGCGGGCTGGGTGGGCAAGGCCTGCGCCAGCGGGGCATCCAGCGCGCATTCGAACAGTTCGATGCGCGGCGCTGCCGTCGCCAGCCCGTTGCGGCGGCTGGCTGGCAAGGGGGCAGCCTGCCCCGCCGGCTGTGCTTGCGCTTGCCAGTAGGCCAGGCCCGCTGCGGCGGCTTCGCGGTTGTCGGCGCCGTTGACCAGATCGTCGAGCCAGTCGCTGAAGGCGCCGAACTGCAGCACCTCCTCGGCCACGATATGCTCAGGCTGCATCAGCTCGCCGGCCAGCGTGACCAGGCTGCGGTAATCGGCCACCAGCGGCGAGCAGGCCAACCAGAGTTCCCGGCCCTGCCCGCTCGCATCGTTCTGGAGAAGAGCGGCGCGCCACAAGGCGGTCTGCGCCTGGCCGAACGCTTGCGCGCGCCAAGCGGCGATGGCGCTCTCGTCGTCATGGGCGATGCGTTCCAGCCGAATCGTCGGCGGCCCGTCTACCAGCCGCAGTTCGCGGTAACCCGGCACCTGGCGCAGCTGGCAGCGCAGGATCTGGTGGCGGCGCGCCAGTCGCTCCAGCAGGGTCGTCAGGCGGGCGGCATCGATAGCAGCGGGCAGCCGCAGGCGCAGATGCAGCGCCGGGGCCGCCTGCTGCAACAAGCTGCGCTGGGCAGCGGTCAGGGGGAAGCCGACGTCGTCGGAGTGAATTTGTTCTTGTGGATGCATGGGGTTCTCCGGTAGCAGGCGCGGCGCTGGCTCGCCGCGCCCTTCAGTCAGGGTGATGCTTGATGCCTGGCGAGGCGACTCAATACTCAATACTCAATAGGCCGGCGTCAGCAGGTCCTTGCGTTCGAACATGGCGCCCATGGCTACCACGATCTTGCGCGGCCCTTCATAGGGATCGCGGGCGTGGGCGGCAATCATGTTGTCCAGCATCACCACGTCGCCCTGCTGCCAGGCGAAGCGCACGGCGCACTGCTCATAGAGCTGGCCGACCAGCGCCATGGTCTGCTCGTCGATCTCGCTGCCATCGCCGTAGGTGACGTGGCGCGGCATGCGCTCCATGCCGACCATGGCCAGCAGGTCGCGGCGCACCGAGGGGTCCAGGCAAGCGATGTGGTGCAGTTGCACCTGGTTGAAGAACACCTTCTCGCCCGTCTGCGGATGAGTGATCACGGCCGGACAGAGCGTGCGCGTCTGCAGCTCGTCGCCGGCCAGCCAGCGGTACTGCGTGCCGGCCGCCTGCAGTCGCGCCTCCACGGCGTGGCGGTCGTCGGTCTTGAAGAAGTCGCGCCAGCTCACGTCAAGGCGCTCGGTGAAGGTGCGGATGTAGAGCAGCTGCTTCTGCTCGAAACGCTGCGCCAGCTCGGCCGGCAGGCGGCGGTACACTTCGCGGCAATCGACGATGGGCGTGGCCCCGCCCACCGGCGAAGGCAACTCACAGAAGAACCATTGCTTGCGCGGCCAGCGCTCCATGTGGGCGCTCTCGTTGTGGAACAGGATCATTTCCTTTTCCGGATAGGGCGTGGAGCGGTAGGTGTTCTTGCCGCCTTCGTTCTTGGGCAGGTCGCCATAGCCGCCGTAGAGCTCGGGTTCGATGGCTTCGGCGAAGGTCTCGAAGTCGGCCGGCGAGCGCAGCCCGAAGTTGCGGAACAGCACCCCGCCGTGCTTGCACAGCATGTCGGCGATATAGCCGCGCTCGCGCCTGGCCCACTCGGCCATGTCCAGGCCGGCCGCAGCCGGCTCGATCACCAGCGGGAATTCCCGTCCGGCCTGCAGGAAGGAGGTTTTCACCTGCGCACGCGGCGTCTCGGCGGCGACCGCCGGGCGGCCCTTGAGATTGCGCAGCTTGTCGAGCTTGGAGGCTGCCGCTGCATTGCCGGCAGGCGTAGCAGGTGCAGCAGGTGCGGAGGAAGATGTGAGCGTCATGTCGGTTATCTCATGAAGTAAGACCTGGGACTGCGCCTCGGCCTTGGTATCGGAGGGGGATGAAGGGAGCGCAGCGTCCAGCGGCGTCCAGGGCGATGCCAGCACCTGTTCCAGCAATTGCTGCCAGTCGCGCCCCAGCGCGGCCACGGTGGCGGCGTCGAACAGCGCATCGGCATAGACCCAGTCGGCGCGCCAGCCCGGACGGCCTTCGGCATCGCTGGCCTCAGCGTGGTCCTCGACGAACAGGGCCAGGTCGAACTTGGACCAGTTCTCCAGGGGCTCCAGCAGTTCGGCGCGCACGCCCGGCAGCGCCAGCGCAGCGCGTGGCGTGTTCTGCAACACGAACAGCACTTGCACCAGCGGATTCCAGCGCCGCTCGCGCGGCACGCCGGCGGCCTCGACGATGCGGTCAAAGCCCGGTTCCTGGTGGTCGAAGGCGTTGACCGCGACGTCGGCGCAATGGCGCAGCCAGGCCGCAAAACTGGCCCGGGGCGCGAGCGCCTGCGGGCGCAGGCGCAGCGGCAGAACATTGACGAAGAAGCCGACCAGGCGCTCCAGGTCCGGATGGCTGCGACCGGCCACATCGGTGCCGACCACGAAATCGCCCGCGCCACTGCGCTGGTGCAGCAGCCAGGCGAACGAGGCCAGCAACACCGCATAGGCTGTCACGCCCTCGCGCCGCGCCAGCGCCTGCACGCCGCTGCGCAAGTGCGCTGGCAGGTGCATGCGCAAACGCTGTCCGGCGTGCGCAGCGCGGGCCGGACGTGGCCGCGTGGACGGCAGGTAAGGCACTGCCGGCACGCCGGCCAGGGTGTCGCGCCACCATGCGATGCTGTCTTCCAGCACCCGGCTGCCGGCGCCGGCGACCTGCCAGGCGGCGTAGTCGGCGTATTGCAGCGGCAACGGCGGCGGCGCATAGGGGCGGCCCTGTTGCAAGGCGGCATAGGCTGCGGCGATCTCGTCCATCATCAGCGCCACCGACCAGCCGTCGGCGACGATATGGTGGATCGCCAGCAGCAGCACCTGCTGTTGCGGCGCCAGCCTCACCAGCGCGGCGCGCAGCAGCGGCGGCTGGCGCAGTGCGAAGCGGGCGGCGGCATGGCTGCGGCGCAATCGGTCCAGTTGCAGATCGCGCTGCGGCGGCGGCAGCGCGGCGAGATCGTGCTGTTCCAGGCTGAAATCGAACGGGTGCAGCGTGGCGACGGGGTTGCCGTCGCCGTCCTCACCAAAGCCGGTGCGCAGGATGTCGTGACGCGCCACCAGCAGGCGCAGCGCCTGTTCCAGCAGCGCCGCGTCCACCACACCCTCCAGCATCAGCGCCGCGCTCATGTTGTAGGCGGCCGCATCGGCCTCTCCTGACAGGAGGTCGACCAGCCACAGCCGATGCTGGGCCGGCGACAGCAGCGCCTGGGCGCCCCGCTGGCCCGACTGCAGCAGCGGCGCAGGCGCAGCCGCCAACTGCTGGGCGGCAATGGCGGCCTGGCCTTCGATGCAGGCCGCCATCTCGTGCAGGCGCGGATACGCGAAGACCAGGCGCAAGGGCAAGGCCACGCCTACCCCTGCCTCTCCTTGGTAACGCAGCCGCGCCACCAGGCTGGCGGCCAGGAGCGAATGCCCACCCAGCTCGAAGAAGTGGTCGAAGCGCCCGACCCGCTCCAGCCCCAGCAGCGCCTGCCAGATCTGCGCCAGACGTTGCTCGGCCTGACCTTGCGGTGCGGCGTAGGCAAAGTCTTCGGTGTGCAGGCGCGGCGCGGGCAGCGCCTTGCGGTCGATCTTGCCGTTGGCGTTCAGCGGCAGCGCTGGCAGCAGGGTCAGCACCGTCGGCACCATGTAGTCCGGCAGACGGGCTGCCAGCGCCTGCTTGAGCGTAGCGGCGTCCTGGCGCTGCCAGCGGCGCGAGGCCACGTAGCCGGCCAGCACGGGGCCAGCGCCGTGATCGTGGGCGACCACGACGGCTTCCTCCACTTCGTCCAGCGCCAGCAGTTGCGCCTCGATCTCGCCCAACTCGATGCGCAGGCCACGGATCTTGACCTGATGGTCGAGACGGCCCAGGTAGTCGATCTGGCCATCCTCGCGCCAGCGCACCAGGTCGCCGGTGCGGTACAGCCGTTCGCCCTGGCCGAAGGGACTGGCCACGAAGCGCTCGGCGGTCAGGCCGGGCCGCCCGAGGTAGCCACGGGCCAGGCCGATACCGCCCAGATAGAGTTCGCCGGCCACGCCGCAGGGCAAGACATTGAGATCGGCGTCCAGCACCACGGCGCGCAGGCCGCTGATGGGCTGGCCGATCGGCACCGGCCCGCGGTCGCCGTGCTGGCAGGTCCAGTGGGTGACGTCGATGGCCGCCTCGGTAGGACCATACAGGTTGTGCAAGGCTGCCTGCGGCAGCAGTGCGAAGAACTGGTCGCGCGCCTCCGCCGGCAGCGCCTCGCCGCTGCAGATCACCTGGCGCAGGCTGGTGCAGGCAGCGGCCTGGCCCGAGGCCAGGAAGGCTTGCAGCATCGAGGGCACGAAATGCAGCGTGCTCACGCCCTGCTCGCGGATGAGCGCGGCCAGTTCAGCCGGATCGCGATGCGCGCCCGGCGGCGCCATCACCAGCCGCGCGCCGGTCATCAGCGGCCACAGGAATTCCCATACCGAGACGTCGAAGCCGAACGGAGTCTTTTGCAGCACCGCGTCGCCCTCCTGCAAGGCATAGGCCTGCTGCATCCAGCGCAAGCGGTTGTACAGGGCGCGGTGGCTGTTGCCGGCGCCCTTGGGACGGCCGGTCGAGCCGGAGGTGTAGATCACGTAGGCCAGGTGCTCGCCGTGCAGCGGCGGCTGCGGGTTGTGCTGAGGCTCGTCGCCGCCCTGGCTGCCTGGCAGTTGGTCTTCCAGTTCCAGCAGCAGCGTGTCCGGCAGCGCCAGTCGGCGATGCAGTCCGCGATGCGACAGCAGGCAGGCGGGACGGGCGTCTTCCAGCATCCAGGCCAGTCGTTCGGCCGGATAGTCGGGGTCCAGCGGCAGGTAGGCCCCGCCCGCCTTGAGCACCGCCAGCAAGGCCGTCACCATCGCCGCCGAGCGCTCGGCCAGCAGCGCCACCACGGTGTCGGGACCGACGCCAGCGGCTTGCAGCCGGCGCGCCAGTGCATTGGCGGCGGCGTTGAGCTGGCCGTAGGTCCAGTGCGCACCATCGGCCTGCAGCGCGATGGCCTCGGGCTGGCGCGACGCCTGTTGTTCGAAGAGGCGATGCACCGGTTGTTGGCCGTCGAAGCGCTGGCCATTGAGGCTCCAGTCCAGCGCCTGTTGCCGCTGCGTGGCCGAGCCCAGCGCGCAATCGCCCAGGCGCGCGCCGCCAGTGGTCAGCGTCACCAGCGCCTGCGCCAGCCAGTCAGCCAGTTGCGCCACCTGCTCCGCGCCGAAGCGGCTGCGGTCATAGCCAAGCCGCAGCGACAGGCCGTCCTGCACCGTCGCCACCACGGTCAGCGGATAGCTGGTCTGCTCGTGCAGCCGCAGCCCGGACAGGTGCAGGCCATAGTCGGCGGCGCGGCCGATGGCCTCATCCATCGGATAGTTTTCCAGCACCAGGATGCTGTCGAACAGCGCCTGGCCGGCGCGCCCGCTCCAGCGCTGGATCTCGTACAGCGGCGCGTGGGCGAATTCGCGCATGGCCAGGTTCTGGTGCAGCAAGGCGCGCAGCCAGTCGCTGCAGTCCTGCGTCGCGTGCAGGCGCACCGCCAGCGGCAGCGTGTTGATGAACAGCCCCAGCGTGGACTCGATGCCCTCCAGTTCGGCTGGCCGGTCGGCCACGGTGACGCCGAAGGTCACCGAGGACTGCCCGCAGCAGCGCTGCAGCACCAGCGCCCAGGCTCCCTGCAACAGGGTGCTGGGGGTGATGCGCATGGCCTTGGCAGCCTGGCAGAGCGCCTGCCATTGCGCCGGGCTGATCGCGGCCAGATGCTCGGCATGGCCGCTGGCGTCCTCCCGCGGTCGCGGCAAGACGCCGGCCAGCAGGGTCGGTTCTTCCAGGTGCTGCAACTGGGCGCGCCAGAAGTCGCGGGCGGCTGCGCCGTCGCGGCCCTGCAGCCAGTCGATGTAGTGGCGGTAGTCGAGGGTGGGTGCGGCGATGTCTTCGCCGGCATAGGCGCGCACGATCTCGGCAAACAGCTGGGCGCTGCTCCAGCCGTCCAGCAGGAGGTGGTGACGGGTCCAGATCAGTTGATGACGGCCCTCCCCCATCTTGACCAGCACCAGCCGCATCAGGCCCGGTTGCGCCAGGTCGAAGCCGCGTGCCAGCTCCGCTGCTGCTATCTGCTCCAGCTGCGCCTGTTGCTGTGACGGCTGGCCGCTCAGGTCCAGCGCGCGCCAGTGCAGCACCGGCTGCGCCACCCATTGCTCGGGCGCGTCGCCCTGCTGGCGGAAGCCCGTGCGCAGGATGGGATGGCGGCGCACCGCCTCACGCCAGACGGCTTCAAGACGGGCCTCGTCCACGCCCTCCAGGTCCAGCCGCAACTGGTTGATGTAGGCCCCGTCGCCGGCGTTCATGCTGCTGTGGAAGAACATGCCGGCCTGCATCGGCGAGAGCGCATAGGCGGCATCGCTAGCGGCGCGCCGCTCCAGCGCCTCTATCCAGCGCATCAGCTCCGTGCGCAGCCGTTCCTGCAGGGCGCGCATCTCCGCTGCCGCATGCAGGTCCTTGCAATACGTCCATTGCCATTGCAGACGTCCCTGCTGCACCCGGGCGATGGCCTCGAAGAGGCTGCGACGGCGGCTGTCGGCGGCACGCTGGGCGCCGGCATACTCGTCGGCCAGGGTCCAGCCGGCGGGTTCGATGCGATGGTCGAAATGGCCGAGGTAGTTGAACGTGATCTGCGGCTGCGCGCCCTGCGCCAATACCTGCCCTTGCGCGCTCAGGTAGCGCAGCAGGCCGTAGCCCAGGCCATTGGCCGGCACCGTGCGCAGTTGCACGCGCACCGCCTCCAGCGCCGCCGGGATGGACGTCGGCGTCGCACCAGGACTCAGCCGCACCGGATAGAGCGAGGTGAACCAGCCGGTGGCGCGGCTCACGTCCAGCCCGCCAGGGATGTCTTCACGGCCATGGCCTTCCAGTTCGAACAGCAGGCTGTCACGTCCGCTCCAGTCGCACAGCACTCGCGCCAGCACCGCCAACAGCAGGTCCTGGGGCGCCACGCGCAAGGCCGGATCGGGGTGCGCTCCCAGCGCCAGCAGCCGGGACGTAGCCTCGGCATCGAGCACGAAACCTGCATCGGCGGCGCGTCCGGCCAGGTTGGCGGTAGCGTCGGCCAGCGGCAGCTCGGGCGTGTCCACCACGCTGCGCCAATAGGCCAGTTGCTCCGTCACAGCAGGACTTTGCGCATGGGTGCGCAGCGCCTGCGACCAGGTGTGCAGGTCGGTCGCCGGGGGCAGTTCGGCCGGGGTTCCGCCCTGTTGCAGGGTGTGGTAGAGCCCCGCCAGGTCGTCCAGCAACACGCGCCAGGACACCCCATCGACCACCAGATGGTGGCCAGCCAGCAGCAGCCGGCCCTGTTTGCCCTCGGCATCCAGGCGAATCCAGGCGGCCGCCATCAGCGGCCCGTGTGCCAGGTCCAGGCTACGTTGCACCAGTTCACCCGCCGCAGCGATGGCACCGGGTTCGTCGCCATCGATGATCTCCAGCGGCAGCAGTGCCTGTCCGCGTCGCTGACGCCATTGCCCGCCCTCCTGCACGAAACGCAGGCACAGGCTTTCATGGCGTTGCGCCAGCAGCGCCAGCGCGCGGCGCAACACCTCAGCATCCAGGCCCGGCGCGTTGAGCAGCACCGACTGGTTCCAGTGCTGCGGGTTGGCGAAGCCTTGCTCGAAGAACCAGTGTTGCACCGGCGTGAGCGGGATGTCGGCAGGGGCGGCGGCCACTACTGGTGCTGGCGTGGCCGCCAGCATGCCCTGCACTGCGCCGGCGGCGACGATGGCGGCCACGGTCTGCTTTTCCATCATGGCCTTGGGAGCGATGCGCAGGCCTTCCTTGCGGGCGCGCGCCACGATCTTCAGGGTCAGGATGGAATCGCCGCCGAGTTCGAAGAAATTGTCGTCGCGGCCCACCTGCGGCAGCTTGAGCACCTCGGCCCAGATGGCGGCCAGCTTCTGCTCCAGCTCGCCTTGCGGTGCGCCGGCTTGCCGTTCTTGCGGCACCTGCGGCACCTGCTGCTGGGGCGCAGCCATCGCGCCAGCCATCAGGCCGGCCAGCGCCTGGCGGTCCAGCTTGCCATTGGCCGTCAGCGGCAAGGCCGGCACGGGCGTCAGGGTCGGCAGCATGTAATCGGGCAGGTCCGCCGCCAGGGTGGCGCGCCATCC
Source organism: Herbaspirillum camelliae (assembly GCF_001929405.1). Taxonomy (NCBI): domain Bacteria; kingdom Pseudomonadati; phylum Pseudomonadota; class Betaproteobacteria; order Burkholderiales; family Oxalobacteraceae; genus Herbaspirillum; species Herbaspirillum camelliae. The sequence goes on along the minus strand of NZ_KV880769.1, from coordinate 4,283,978 downwards.
CGCCGGGTCGGCCACCGCGCCGGCGGCGCAGACGATGAATCCATGCAACTGCAGGCGCTGTGCGTCATCGGCTGCGGGCAGCGCCAGCACGGCGGCGTCCGCCACCCCAGCCAGGCGCAGGAGCTGCTGGCGCACTTCACCGGGTTCGACGCGATGGCCACGGATCTTGACCTGGTCGTCGATGCGGCCCAGGAACTCGATGCTGCCATCGCCCAGGTAGCGGGCCAGATCACCGCTGCGATACAGGCGCTGCCCGCTGGCGAAGGGATGGGCCACGAAGCGTTCGGCGGTGAGCGCAGCGCGCCCATGATAGCCGCGCGCCAGCCCGGCGCCGCCCAGATACAGTTCACCCACGGCCCCCACCGGCGCCCGCCGCAACTGGCTGTCCAGCACCCAGGCCTGCACGCCCGCCAGTGGACTGCCCACCGGCAGCACCGCAGCGCGGCGGGACGCGGCGGCGGCCTCCTGCGCCAGCACGCCCACAGTGGTCTCGCTGGGGCCGTAGTGGTTCAGGACCCGGCAGGCGGGCTGCAGGGCGGTGATGCGCTCGAGCAGCGGCCAGCCGGTCGCCTCGCCGCCCAGCACCAGGGTATGGCGCGGCAATACCTGCTCTGGCCGGGCGGCGTGCAGCAAGGCCTGCAGATGGCTGGGAACGATCTTGAGCACATCGACCGCGTGCTCGTGCATATAGGCGGCAAAGCCGTCCGGGTCAAAGGCCAGGTCGTGGGTGATCAGATGCAGTTGCCGTCCGGAGCACAGTGCGCCATACAGCGTGGTGTGGCCGAGGTCGGCCGCCACCGTGGAAATCATCGCCATGCTGCGCGCAGCCGCGGGCAGCGCCAGCTTCTCCAGCACCGCCGCCACGTAGTTGGCCAGGCCGCCACGGGTGACCAACACGCCCTTGGGACGCCCCGTGGAGCCCGAGGTGTAGATCAGGTAGGCCGCCTGCGCGGGATGGGCCGGGGATGGCGCCCAGGCGCTGGCTGGCGCTGTGCCGTTGGCCTCCAGCGACAGCAGCGGGACGCCCGCCTGCGCCAGCCAGGCCGGCGCGCCCTGCCCTTCATGCAGCACCCAGCGCGCCCCGCTGTCCTGCAATTGCCAGCCCAGCCGCTCGGCCGGCAACTGCGGGTCCAGCGGCACATAGGCCGCCCCGGTGTCGAGCACGGCCAGCATGCCGCAGACGAAGTCGATACCGCGTCCGGCGTAGAGCGCAACCCGGCTCTCGGGACCCGCGCCGGCCGCCTGCAGGCGATGCGCCAGCGCATCGACCCGCTGCAGCAACTGGGCGTTGCTGATGACCTGAGCGCCGCAACGCAGGGCCACTGCATCGGGCTGGGCCTGAGCCTGCCGACGCCAGCAGTCAGCCACGTCGTCGGCGGGCTGAACCGCCTGATCTGCCGTCAATGCGTACGGTAGCGCCTGCAGATCGGCCAGCGTTCGCGACGGTGCAGCCACCACCTGTTGCGCCAGCGCCTGCAGCAGCCCGGCGAAGCCTGCCACCGTCTCGGCGTCGAACAGCGCCGGTGCATACGCCAGCAGGATATCGATGCCCTCGTCAGCGTCGGTGAAGTCCAGGCTGAGGTCGAAGTGCGATTCGGCATTGGCCTGCAGCTCTACCCGCATGTCCAGCCCACCCATGCGGCGCACTGTGGCAATGGCCTGCTGCTGGGTGCACTTGACCTGGAACAGCGGATTGGCCCCGGCCACGCGCTCGGGTTGCAGCGCGCTCACGAGCGCGTCCAGCGGCAAGTCCTGGTGCGCCTGGGCGTCCTGCACGGCTTGCTGTACCTGGCGCATGAGGGCGACGAAATCGCTACGCTCATCGATGCGGGTACGCACTACCTGGACGTTGATCAGATAGGCCACCAGGGCCTGGGTCTGGCGACGCCGCCGGTCGGCCAGCGGCGCGCCCACGCACAGGTCGGACTGGCCGGACAGGCGCTGCAGCGCCAGCGTGAACAGCGCCAGCATCGCGCCATAGAGGGTCACGCCCTGGCTGGCGGCGAGCTTGCGCAAGGCATTGGAGAGCGCAACGGACAAGCGCCAGCGGTGCTGGCCCTCGCCGCCGTGCGCACCGGCCTGGCGGGGACGGTCGGTGGGCAGTGGCAGCAGCGCGGGCGCGCCGTCCAGCCGGGCGCGCCAGTAGTCCAGCTGGCGCTGGAACTCAGGCGAACCGGGCTGGCTGCGCTGGCGCTGCCACACGGCGTAGTCGCCCGGCTGCAATTCCAGCGCCGGCCAGGATGGCGCCGCGCCGACGCAGCGCGCCTCATAGGCGGCCGTCAATTCATCGAGGATGATGCCCAGCGACCAGCCGTCGGCGGCGATGTGGTGGATGCAGAGCCCGAGGCGGAAATGATGCGGTTCCAGCTGCACCAGCATGGCGCGCAGCGGCGTCTCGCTGTCGAGCCGGAAGGCTTGGGCGTGGAAGCGTTGCAAGGCGCTGGCGGCGGCCTGCGCGCGCTTGTCGGCGGGCTGGCGGCGCAGGTCGCTGCGCAAGAGCATGGGACGGGCTTCGTCGATGTCCAGCACCTGCTGCACCGGCACCCCATCGCGCAGCGGGAAGATGGTGCGCAGCGCAGCGTGGCGTGCGGCCAAGTCGCACAAGGCGTCTTCCAGCGCCTCGACGTGCAGCTCGCCGCGCAGGTCCAGCACGCCGGCCAGGTTGTAGGCGGCGCTGTCGGGCTGCAGTTGCCAGGTCAGCCACAGGCCTTGCTGGGCCTGGGTCAATGGAAACTCGCTCTGCCCGCCCACGCAGGCTGGCAAGGGCGCGGCATGCGCGCCCGCTGCCACCAGCGCAGCGATCTGCGCCGCGCTGGCGGCCAGCGTCGGGGCGGCGAACATCATGGCCGGCGTGAACTCCACCTGCCAGCGATCCACCACCGCCGCCACCACCTGCATGGCCGCCAGCGAACTGCCGCCGCTGCGGAAGAAGTCGGCCTGCCGGCCTGGCAAAGCGCGCTTGAGCGCGCTCTGCCAGATCGCGGCCAGTGCGGTTTCGACCTCGCCCTGCGGCGGCTCGGCGACGACCTCCCCGCCCAGCGCATCGGCTGGTCCAGCCTTGAGCACGCCATCCTCGACGATGGCCCAGGCATCCAGTTCGCCATTGTGCCAGCCGCTGCGGCAGGCGCTGCGCTGCAGCTTGCCGCTGGAAGTCTTGGGCAGGCCGCCCGGGTTGAGCAGGATGACCACTTGCGGCGCTTCCAGGCTGGCTTGCGCCACGGCCTCGGCAATGGCGCTGGCGATCACGCTTGGCGCGGCGAGCTTCTGCATGCCGCGTGAGATTTCGGCGGCTACGCCGATGCCTTCACCCTCCCCTGTGCTCACGGCGAACGCCGCCACCCTGCCCTTGCGCACAGCCTCGACCTGGTCTTCGACGGCGCGCTCGATGTCTTGCGGATAGACATTCTGGCCGCGCACGATGATCAGATCCTTGCGCCGGCCGGCAATGTAGAGCTGGCCATCCTGCAGGAAACCCAGATCGCCGGTGCGCAGCCAGCGCCGGCCATCGCGCTCGACGAAGGCGGCGGCGCTCTCTTGCCCGCGCTGCCAGTAACCCTGGGTCACGCTGGGCCCGCAGACCTCGATCTCGCCGACCGCGCCGTCCTGCTGCACGCGTCCGTCGTCGATGATGCGCACTTCATGGTGCGGGGCGATTTCGCCGCAGGCCACCAGGCGGGTATCGTCGGGACCGCCCGCCACGGCGCGGCCGACGGCCAGTTCAGCGGTATTGAACGCGGCAGTGTGCGCGCCATGTGCGGGGCCGCCGCTGACGATGAGTGTGGCCTCGGCCAGGCCGTAGCAAGGATAGGCGGCATCTGAAGAGAAACCAGCGGCGGAGAAGCGTTCGATGAACGCCGGGAAGGTGTCGGCGCGCAGCGGTTCCGCGCCGCAGAAGGCCACCCGCCAGCTCGACAGGTCCACGCCTTGCAACTGGGCCGGCTTGATGCGCTCCACGCACAGGCGATAGGCAAAATCGGGACCGCCACTGACCGTGCCGCGATGCCGGGCCACCAGCTCCAGCCAGCGCAACGGCCGCTCCAGGAAGTAACGGGGGCTGCACAAGACCGTCTTCAGGCCCCGCACCAGGCCCTGCAAGAGGCCGCCGATCAAGCCCATGTCGTGGTACAGCGGCAGCCAGGTGACGAAGATGTCGTCCTCGCGCACCCGCATGCAGGCGCTGATGGCGGCTTCGTTGGCCATCAGGTTGCCATGGCTGACCATCACCCCCTTGGGGGCTGAGGTGGAGCCGGAGGTGTATTGCAGGAAGGCGATGTCCTGCGGCTGCGGCGTATGTTCGCGCCAGTGGACGGCGTCGGCATCCGCCACCTGCTCTGCCGCCAACAGTTCGGCGGCGCCGAACAGGGCTGCTTGTGCGCAGGTCTGGCGCAACGGCTCAGGCAGCACCACGCAGGCGGCCTGGGCGTCGGCGGCAATGCCGGCCAGGCGCTTGAGATGTTGCGGGCGCACCGATTCCGGCGGGAACACCGGCACCGCCACCATGCCGGCATAGAGGCAGCCGAGGAAGGCCTGCACATAGTGTTCATCATTTTCCAGCACCAGCAGCACCCGGGCGCCCTGCGGGCAACGCCGCTGGAACGCGGCGGCATAGGCACGGGCACGCAGGTCGAGCTGGGCGAAGCTGAAGCAGCGTTCGCCGCTGGCGTCGGCCACCACCAGGGTGCGAGCTTCTGCGCCGGTCTCTGTAGCGTCTGCGGCGATGACGCGGAACTGGCTGACGAAGTTGTCGGCAAAGAAGTGCCGGGCGGGGTCAAAGGGCAAGGTCGGCGAGGCTGCCTGGTTCATGACGGGTCCTGAGGGTGAAGAAGGCGCGCCTTCATAATTCAAGGGCGCGCTGGTTACGCTGGTGACGAAGAGATGGCGCTGCTGTGCGGATCAGCCCTGGTGCAGGTTGCCGTGCGGCTCGGCCATGGCCACCACCACCTTGCGCGGTCCTTCGAAGGGTGTGCGCGCATGGGCGGCCAGCATGTTGTCGAGCATGAGCACGTCGCCGGCTTCCCAGGGGAAGATGACGGTTTCCTGGTCCAGCACGGCGCGCACCTCCTCGAGCATGCTGTCGGGGATGGGCGAGCCATCGGCGAAGAGCACATTGCGCGGCAGGTTGTCTACGCCGAGCATGTCTTCCAGGCTCTCACGCACATCGGCCTGCAGATTGGAGGGATGGAACAGGTGCGCCTGGTTGAACCAGACCATCTCGCCGCTGCGCGGATGGCGCTCCACGCCCTGGCAGCGCTGGATGGTGCGCATGCTGCCATCGGCCTTCCATTCCCATTGCACCCCGGCGCGGCGGCAGAAGGCCTCGACCTGGGCGCGGTCGTCGGTGTTGAAGACCTGCTGCCACGGCACGTCGAAGTCGCTGTCGTAGTTGCGCACATACACCAGCCCGGCGGCAAAGCGCTCGCGGATGGCCGCCGGCATACGGCGATAGATCGCGCGGCTGTCGGCAATGGGCGTCTCGCCGCCAGCCTGTGCGGCGGTCACGCAGTGGAACCAGATCTTCATCGGCCACTCGCGGGTGTAGGCCTGCTCGTTGTGCAGCGGAATGTGCTGGTGCGCCGGATATTCGGTGGAGGTATAGACCCCCGAGGACACGTTCGAGCGCGGCGTGGAGGCAAATTCATAACTCAGCAGCGCATGGCCGAAGGCGGCGGCGAAAGCGCGGAAAACCGCCACTTCCGGCACCGCATAGCCGCGCAGCAGCACGCCGCCGACCTGCTGCACGGTGGCGTCGATCCAGTCGCGCTGGCGTTCGAAGGCCTGCTGCAGCGGCTGGCCGGGGCTCTCCGCTTGCAGCAGCGCCGGCAGCGCGCTGGCGGGCGGCGCCTTGCTGCGCCAGGGGGTCGCCAGGTCGGCGGGAAAGGCGGTGGCCTGCGGAGGCAGGGCCGATGCGATGTCTGTATGCATGATCCTCAGTGCGTGGAGAGCCAGGCCACTGCGGCGGCGTAACCAGGCGGGGAAACGAGTTGGCAGGCCTGGACCTCGGCCCAGCCGGCTTGGTCGTGCGCGATGGCGTAACTGCCGTCGGCACGGGGATGGATGCTGAGCGCCTGCAGGTGCTCGCCGATGCCCACGCCCAGCGCCTTGAGCACGGCTTCCTTGCCGGTCCAGCGGGCGAAGAAGTCGCAGGGCTGGATCTGGCCATCGCGGCGTTCGCGCTCGGACCAGGCCAGTTCGGCCAGGTTGCCCACGTCCAGTCCGGGATCGCGGTATTCGATGTCGATACCGACTTCGCCCTGCTCCGACAAGGCCAGCAACACGTAGTCGCCGGCATGGGAGAGGTTGAAATGCAGGCCATCGTAATGCGCCAGGCGCGGCTTGCCGAACGGGCCGACACTGAAGTCCAGCCGGGATGGCGGGCAATCCAGCCGGCGCGCCAGCAGCAAGCGCAAGATCGCATGCGCCAATGCATAGCGGCGACGGTCGGCGGGACGGACCAAGGCGTCCATGCGCGAACGCTCGGCGCTGCTCAGCTGGGCGCGCGCGGCGGCGAGCAGGCCGGCGTCCATCTCGACGTCACTCTCGGCCAGGCAGTACTGCCAGACCTCGATCCCGGGCGGCAAGCCGGCGCAGGCGGCAAGGTCGGCGGGCATGTCACGCTGCATGGCTGGCCTCCTGACAAGACAGCGCCGAAAGCGCATCCAGACGCGCATCCAGACGCGCCGCCAGATGCGCCAGCAGCGCGTCCTGCTGGGCGTGGAGATAGAAGTGGCCGCCGTCGAACCATTGCAGGTCGAAGGCGGCACGGGTCTCCTCGCGCCAGGCGTTCAGGCAGGCGGCATCGATCTCGTCGCTGCGCCCTGCATAGACTTGCAGCGGCATCGTCAGGGGCGGGCCGGGATGGCGGATGAAACTGGCGCAGACGGCGTAGTCTGCCGCCAGCACGTCCAGCGTCATGGACAGCAATTCACGGTCTTCAAAGACTTCCGGATCAGTGCCGCCCAGACGGCGCAGGTCGTGCAACAGCGAAGCGGTGTCGCTGGCCGCGAACCGATGGGTGTCGCGCCGGGATGGTGCAGCGCTGGCCGACAGCAACAGTGCATCCGGCTGCCGCAGCGCAGGTTGCAGCGCCAGGCAGCGCGCCATCCCGTAGGCCAGCAGCGCGCCCATGCTGTGACCAAAGAGGGCATAGCGCGCCTGCGGCCAACGGGCCAGTTCGGCAGCCACCCGGCTCGTCAATTGCATGCTGAGGGTGTCGAAGTCGCGCAGCGCCGCTTCGGCCATGCGGCTGCCGCGTCCGGGCAACTCCAGCGGCAGCACCTGGAGATGGGCCGGCAGCAGGCGCCGCCAGCGCAGGTAGCTGCTGGCGCTGCCGCCGGCGCACGGCAGGCAGAACAGGAGCCAGGTCGGAGCCATCATGGCTCAGCCCGCGGCGTTCTGTTCCTGTTCCATGAAGCGCCGCAGGCTCAGCGGGCGCATGTCGGTCCAGACCTTCTCGACATGCGCCAGGCAGGTCTGTTTGTCGCCGCTGACACCCACATCGGTCCAGCCCGGCGGAATGGCCTTGTAGTCGGGCCAGATGGAATATTGCTCTTCGTGATTGACCAGTACGCGGAACACCGCATCGTCGGCATCAAAACTCATGGCCTGCTCCTTGTCATGCGCAATTGCTTGCATCGTAAATAAAAACGTGTCTCATTAACGATGACGAGGCAGCACTCGAAAAATTTAGTCACGCCAGTAAAAGTTCATGCACAGGTCATGATGGATCATGCAGATGTCACGCCCTCGCCTGCTTGCTTCGGGCTCAGGAACCGGCCAGTTCCGGTTCGTTCTGCAGCAGGTTGCGGCAGCAAGCCAGGGCGTCGCGGATCATGAAATTGACCAGCGTGGTGGAGATGTTGAGCTCGGCCGCAATCTCGCGCTGGGTCAGTCCGGACAGCCGGTACAGCTCGAAGGCGCGGCGGGTGCGGGCCGGCAGCGCTTCCAGCGCGCGGCCGATCATGGAGAGGTATTGCCGACTGATGGCGATGGCTTCGGGCGAATCGCCTTCCTGGTGCACGTCCAGGCCATCCTCCTCTTCGGTGAAGACGTCGCATTCGAAGGCGCTGCGCCGATGACGGTCGATGGCCAGGTTGCGCACGATGCGGTAGAGGTAGGCCACCGGCTGCTTGATATCGAAGTCGTCGGGGACTTCTGCGATCTTGATGAAGGTATCCTGGACCACGTCGTCGGCCCGATGCGGGCAACCCAGGATGCGCGTGGCCACGTCGCGCAGACGTGCGCGATGTTCGATGAATTGCTCCCGTAGACGGGCGGCTTGCGTTGACGTTGTGTGGTTCACCTAGTCCTGCCTTCCTTGAATTGCGCCGGCATCGATACAGCATCAATGCCGGCCATGAGCGGCCATGGCGACGGCTGGGCCTACCAACGATAACGGGCGCTGAGGACCGCAGTGCGTTCCGGCGCCCAGAAACAGGTCAGCGTGGGCTCGGCCAGGCATGAGGTGTACTGCCTGTTGGCGAGGTTGCTGACATTGAATGCATAACGCCAGGGTCCACGGTCGATGCGGACCATGGCGTCGAGGATGACCTGGGCGGCGTTTTCCACGGTATTGGCGGCGGTGGCGTAGTTGCGCCCGGTATAGCGCGCCCCGGCGCCAACGCCCATGCCGGCCAGGTCGCCGCGCTGCACGGTGTAGTCCAGCCAGAGCGAGGCGGCCTGGCGCGGCACCAGGATGGGCGTCTTGCCGATCAGTTCGGGGGCGGCGTTCTGCGTGTTGACCACTTGCGCATAGGTATAGGCAGCTGTCACGTTCAGGCCAGGCAGGAGCTCGCCCTTGGCTTCCAGTTCCACGCCGCGTGAACGGATCTGGCCGTTGGAGACGGAGAAGTTGGCATGCAGCGGGTCCGAGCCCAGGGCGTTGTCCTTGACCAACTGGTAGAGGGCGGCGGTATAGACGGCGCGTCCATGATCGGGCTGGTACTTGACGCCGGCCTCGATCTGCCTGGCCGTAGCGGCCTTGAAGGGCTTGCCATCGACGTCCTGCCCAGCCTGTGGCAGGAAGGAGCTGCCGTAGCTGACATAGGGGGCCAGCTCCGGGCTGACCAGGTAGGACAGCCCGACACGGCCGCTGAAGGCGTTCTCGTCGGCAGCCTGGAGGCTGTTGTTGGCGGCATTGCGGGTGCTGTCGCGCGAGCGGTCGTAGCGCGCCCCCAGGGTCAGCACGATGCGCTGGTAGCGGATCTGGTCCTGGGCGTAGAGGCCGGTCTGCACCAGGGTCTGGTCGAGGTCGCCGAAGCGGGTGGTGGCGGCCGGGATGGGCTGCGTGTAGACCGGGTTGTCGATGTCCAGACTGGGGGCGACGCCACGGTAGCGCTGCTCGCGCGCGCTCATGTGCGACCAGTCCAGGCCCAGCAGCACCTGGTGCTCGGCCTGGCCCCATTGGAAGCGGGCCAGGGCCTGGTTGTCCAGCAAGGTGTTCTCGACCTGGGTATCGTAGACGGCGGTGCTGCGGCTGAGGAGGCTGCCATTGAAGCTGCCCGGATTGACGGCGGCGTACTGCGAACGCAACGCCGCCTGGCGGAAGTGCTGGCGCAGCGTCCAGGTGGCGTCGAGCCGGTGTTCCAGCATCCAGCCCAGCGACCATTGTTCGCCGCGCTGCTGGTCAAAGTCAGGGTCGCCCAGCAAGGTGTGGGTCTGGCTGCCATCGGCGCGCACGGCGGTCCAGCGTCCGCTGCCGCTGCGGTCCTTCAGGTATTCGGCCAGCAGGATGAGGGAGGTGTCGGCCGAGGGCCGGATCTTCAGCGAGGGCGCCAGGTAGAGGCGATCATTGTCGCCGGCGCGGCCATTGGCGTAGCGGAACTGGGTGTCGCCATCGAGCAGCAGGCCGACTATGCGCGCCTGTACCCTGCCCTCCGGGTCGAGCTCGCCGCTCAGGTCGGCGGCGACCTGGCGGCGCTGGAAGGAACCGACATCCACCGTCAACTCGTTGCGCGCGCCGCTGCCGGCCAGCTTGCTGACGCGATTGATGACGCCGCCCGGGTCGGCCTGGCCGAAGCTTGCCGAGTTGGCGCCGCGCAGCACCTCCACTCGCTCCAGGCCATAGGTCTCGGTGCGGAACATGCCGAAACCGGACGGTATCTGACGCAGCCCGTTGAGGTAATTGCTGGTGGTCTGGGCGTTGATGAAGCCGCGCAGGTTGAAATAGTCATAACCACGCGGGTCCACCCCGTGGGTCTCGGTATTGGCGCCGGGCATGTAGCGCAGCACATCCAGAATGCTGTTGGCGCCACGCGCCTCCATCTCCGCGCGCGTCACCACCGAGACCGATTGCGCAAGCTCCAGCAGCGGGGTATCGGTCTTGGTGGCCGTGGCGCTGCGCAGCGCCACATAACCCTCCACCGGATCGAAGGCGCCGGGCTCGTCGCGCCGGCCCGATACGGTGATATTGCCCAGGCGGTGCAGCGTATCGACCTGCTCGGGCGCGCCTTGCACCAGCGGCTGCAAGGCGTAGGCGCCCTTGTCCGAGCGCACGGCGCGCAGGCCGCTACCGGCCAGCAGCACCTCCAGGCCTTGCCGGACCGAGTATTCACCTTGCAAGGCCGTGACCTGCCGCCCCTGCACCAGGGCCGAGGCATAGGACATGGTGATGCCGGCCTGGCGTGCAAACCGGTTCAGCGCTTCCTCCAGTGGCCCGGCCGCCACGTTGAAGTGGCGACGCGCCTCGGGCGTGCCCTGCGCTTGCGTGGCCGCCGGCCACAGCAAGAGCATCGCCACGACCAGCAGCAGGCGCCGCGCCAACGGCGCAGCCGCCCACCCCGGCAGCGCGGACAGCACGCCGCCGCAGCCCGGCGGGCAACGCGCGGGATGGGCCAGGTGGAGGAAAAGGCTTGCGTTCATCGGAGCATCGGGGTCAATCATCGGGGGCTTCTCTTTGTATGCCGAACGAGCTGCCCGAAACCCGTAATGCGGTTGGCGATTTCTTTTAGCGGCTGGATGGGCTGCGCTCGCGCGCCGTGCCAGCGCGGCGCATGAAAGCGCCTGACGCCGGTGTCGTAGCGAGCCGACATATCCTCATCTGACTTTGTAAATAGTAATTATTCGCATTTTAATGAGTCATCCACGGGTTGACAACGATCAGGGACATCCACCGTGGCCAGCGACATCGTCCGCTGATCGCGCCATCCCGCTTATGCGTTTTTCTTCTTTCAAGCTTCTGTTTTATTCGTGCCCCAGATCCCGGGGCGGTTTTACAGTGAGCTCATCGATTGCAGTCTATAGCCGTCAAATGGCAGCGCGGTGCACATCAATTCCCAGTCATGGAGAAACCCCGATGTCTTCCTTGACCTCCGTAGCCACCCTGAGCGCCCCCGCCCCCCCAAGCCAGCCAGCGCGAGCTGCCGCCGGAACTGGCGCAGATCTGCGCACAGGCCATCGCCGATGGTCTCCCGTATGCCGGCGGCATCACGCCCAAGCAGGCCTGGGCGCTGGTGCAGGCTGGCAAGGTGCTGCTGGTGGATGTACGTACGGCAGAAGAACGCAAGTTCGTTGGCCATGTCCCCGATAGCCTGCATGTGGCCTGGGCGACCGGCACCTCGCTGTCGCGCAATCCACGCTTCGTGCGCGAACTGGAAAGCAAGCTGGGCGGCAAGGACGTGTCGGCGCTGCTGTGACCTGCGCCAGGGGCAGACGATGGCGTGCTGGCCGGTAGCGTGGTGGCAGGACTGTTGAGTAGCGCTCGGCCGGCGCACAAAACTGGAACGCGGCGAAACTGCCCACCGACAGCGGTAGCGACGGAGTCGTCACCGGCGACGATGACCAGAGCTACAGCCCTTATCTGCACAAGGATCTGGCCTTGCGCAATGCCGGTTTCGAGGAATATCGGGAGTGGGAACTTGGACTGGTGGCCCAGCTGGAGCGCGAGGGCCATACCGGTATTGTACTGATCCACTAAAGCCTAAGGCCGCGGCCGAGGGGCATCAGGAGGCCGGTTCGGCGGTTGCTTGCTTGGGTTCCCACCACTTTTTGGTGGGAACTGCTTTCGCTGATTTATCTAGAACCCATTTCATAAATAGGCGTGAGTGCGAGCGAGTCCCGTTTGGGATGAAGTGCAAGGCGCGAGTGGGTCAAGACTGGGCGTCTTGACCCAAATTCGTAACGCAGCAATTCGCCCAAACGGGCCGCTCCCTCCGGGTTCTGCCCAGAAAGGGCGCTGACCGCGTTGCGCTCCTTGCCAGCGCCCTTTCTGGGCAGAATGCATCTCACGCCTATTTATGAAATGGGTTCTAGGCAACATGTCAAGGCGGTTCAGAAGCGCTGTCTACGGACAGAAGGTTTACCGAGACTCCCTGTGACTGGGTCAATCTTTTTGATTCGATCGATATTATCCAAGGGAAGCAGTTCTCCCTGAAATCCCGAGGTGTTCAAACCTCCCTTCTCTAACGCCTTCCAAGTGAAGTCAATGCAGCTATTGCTAAGACCGTTGTAATAGGTATCAAATCCGCCCGCTGACGGATTTCTACCGAAACTTTGCATGGCATCGTACTGCGCTTGCGTGATATCGAAGGTTCTCGAATATTTTTTTACCGTGTAATAAGTGTCATCAGAGCCATGAGCATTGACGGCTCCCGGCGCAAAAGGATTCCCAGGGTATTCCCGTGCCGGAGAGAAGCCATAACTTTCAGTTTTTCCCTTGCCATCAGAGAGCGAATACCACATGTGTCCCGCTAGGGATGCCTCTCCATTGGAGGTGGGAGCACCCGGGCCTGCAATATTTACTGTTACGGTCGGCATGGTTCACCCCGTGAAGTCGTATTGCCGGGAGTGAAAACCACATTGGCTGGCATCGCTATTTCGAACGTGGTGCGTATCGACGATAACTCGTGTGCAGCGCGCTTATTGACAAGACGAGCCCTGTAAATGCCGGGAGTCAGAATATGGTGTCCAATATTCTTCCCGAAATAACCCGCGCCCCACGATGCCAAAATCGGGTCGATATGTTGAGAATAGACCTCAACTTCTTTTCCCCCTGCGCATTCAGCAAAAATCTGGAGATCAACTGGGGTCGATATGCCGGGCTCAGCTGGTTTTCCGTTCTTATCAATCGCGTGGCTACCCAACAGCTTCTGAATACGCGCGCGCTCCGCCTGATCGCTCTCAGCAAACCAGAATCTCATCGAAAACCAATGGGAGAAGTGTTTTTTCACTTTGAACCTGAAGTCGGCAACAGGTCCCGCCCTTGTGAGATCAATTTCGATAGTGCTGGGCTGTGGCCCCTGGTCGAAAATGTGAGCGTGGCTTGACTTTCCCAAGCTTGCCAAATAGACGCTCAAAAAGCAGATCAAGATGGTCCGCAAGCTGATCAGGTCAAGCATTCGCTTCCTCCGACACTTCAATCTTTGCCGCGTGTCCACGCTCAAAATAGACTCGGAAAGTGACGTCTTTGCCACCGGCAAACTGGGAGGAATTCTTGAACGTCATCCATATTTCACTATCATCAGCTTGTATGGATTGCGCCCACATGACTTCAAGCGGGTCACTTTGTTCGGGCCACTTCGCCTTATCGGCAACTACCCTGTACGCGAATGCGCCACCTGCCAACCTTGCTTCAAATGGCGTCATCCCGATCAGCACCACACCATCCAATATCGACTGCCGCCGATGCTCCGGAAAAAGCTCCGGGTGTTTTGCAAACATGGTTTGCGCGTAGCTGCTACGTTCTTCGAGTGTCATCTGGATTGCTCCTCCAAAAATCGCAATTATTCGGTCTTGCTGCTGACCTGTGGTAGCAGATTGATCCTGCCTTGGGATGACCCTCACGGTATCAAAGATTGTGAGCCAGGTATCTCATTACTTGACGGCAATTCCGTCCATCAAGCCATCCTTTTACGGAAACAGAACCTTCTTGATGTGGTGTCTCGATAATCACGGATGCCAGATCGGCGACGCCATCTGGCGTACGAAACAGCCTCACTCCCGGCTGGTCAGCATGAAGGAGTCCGAAGGGTTGACGTTGACCCATGGCGCAGCATTAGGGCTATCCCCTTACCTGCGCCTGTCCCGGGCCACGGCCGACGCCGTGCTGGAATACGCGATGCGGCGCATCAGGCGCGCAAGCAGCGCCTTGTGTTCGCCGCAGCAGCAGGCCGCAGCCTGAGCCAGGTCGGGTTCAGCACGCATCGCAAAACATGGATTGGGACTGTCGAATTCCGGCAGGCCGGTCTGCCGGAGGTAGGATCGCGTCGCTACAGGCTCAGTAGAGACCCGCTTCGGTACGCTGGGGCAGCTCGCGGTCGTAGGCCTGTCCATCGATCCCGCCACCGCTGAGGCGCTGGTGCATGGCGCCAGGCGAAGGCAGGCTGCTGCGCGCCACCTGGGCCGAGGCCGACCACAGTTCGGAACGCACGATGGCCTTGGAACAATGGAAATAGGCCCGGTCCACCTGCACGACGATGACGCTGCGCGGCAGCTTGCCCCGCATCTCGAAACGCGCCAGCAGGGCAGGATCCGTCGAGATCGTGGCGCGGCCATTGACGCGCAAGGTCTCGCCTACGCCCGGAATGATGAACAGCAGCGAGATGCGCGGATCGCCGAGGAGGTTGCGCAGGTTGTCGAGCCGGTTGTTGCCCGGCCGGTCGGGGACGACCAATGTACGCCCATCGATGATCTGCACGAAGCCCGGCGGGTCGCCCTTGGGGGAACAGTCCAGGCCCTCCGTCCCGGCGGTGGCCAGCACCACGAAGGGCGAGGCCCGCACGAAGGCCTGGTAGTCCTCGTTGAGGTGATCGATTTCCTTGACCAGGGCGCGCTCGCCGGGCTGGCCATAGAGTGCCTCCAACTGTTCGATGGTGGTAATGCAGTCCTTCACTACGGCCCCCTGATCGTGCTAGCAAGGCGCCAGTATAGCTGACGACGCCTTGGCACGAATGCGCTCAAGCAAGGCGGCGCAACGCCTTACGCACCAGACAGAAATCAAGACTCCTCAGGCGACAAGCCCTGCTCTTCCTGCATCTGGGTCTTGCCCTTGAGCAGTTCTGCGCCCAGCACCTGCAGGTCGAGATTGGCCTTGCGAACCTGGGGAAACATCTCGGACTCCTCTTCCTCGACGTGATGCTGGATCTGTTCGCTCAAGACCTTCATTTTCGCGTCAAACATGGGATCGTCTGCCTTGAGCTGGCCCAATTGCTTGATCAGATCCTTGGCTCCTGCATGCTCGACCACGGATTCATTCATCAGGTCATCGTCACCGATGCGCTGGCGCACCTGCGGGTAAAAGATCTTTTCTTCGATTTCCATATGGATGAGTAGCGCGCCGCAGACCTTTTGCGCGAGCTCGAATTTTTCTTGCGCGCTGGCCTTGTCCTTGATGTCTTCAAATTTTTCAAAGAGCTCTTCGGCTTCGCGATGGTCTCCCTGCAAGAGGGTAATTGCGTCCTGGCTATCCATGAGTGTCTCCAAAGTACGTCGTTAGTAGGAAAGCAGATGATGCGCTCAAGCCTGTCTCGGCAACATCGGCGGCACGGACGATGTGCTGTGGGATACCGCTGACGTCAGCCCCGGCGCAGCACCAGCGTCGACAAGGGCGGCAAGGTCAGCACCAGCGAACTGGCGTGGCCATGACAGGCTTGCGCCTGCGCCCTCAACTCACCGCCATTGCCCAAGTGGCTGCCGCCGTAGCAATCTGCATCGGTATTGAGGATTTCCTCCCATCGATCCTGCTGGGTCTGGCCAGGGGGCACGCCTATCCGGTAGTGGTGGCGCGGCACCGGGGTCATGTTGATCACTACCAGGACCGGCGCTTCATTGTCCGTCTGGCGGAAATAGGCGAAGACGCTATTGATCTCGTCATTGCCGACCACCCAGGAAAAGCCCTTGGCCTCCGTGTCGTGGCGATACAGGGCCGGCGTGCCTGCGTACAGCCGGTTCAGGTCACGCACCAGCCGCTGGACGCCACGGTGGCGGGCATCGTCGAGCAGGTCCCATTGCGGTGACCGGTCGGGGTCGAATTCCTTGGTTTCGGCGAACTCGCAGCCCATGAAGAGCAGCTTCTTGCCGGGATGCGTCCACATGAAGCCGAGATAGGCGCGCAGATTGGCGAAACGCTGCCAGGCGTCACCGGCCATCTTTTGCAGCAGCGTGCCCTTCCCATGCACCACTTCATCGTGGGAAATCGGCAGCACGAAGGATTCCGAAAACGCATAGATCATGCCAAAGGTGATGTCGTGATGATGGTAGCGGCGGTAGATGCTGTCTAGTTCCACATAGCGCAGCGTGTCATGCATCCAGCCCATGTTCCATTTGTAGGTGAATCCCAGGCCGCCCTCAGACACGGGAGCCGTCACGCCGGGCCAGGCGGTGGATTCCTCGGCGATCATCAGCGCCCCGGGGCAGCGTTCGGCGACGGTCTGGTTGAGCTCGCGCAGGAAATCCACGGCTTCCAGGTTTTCCCTACCGCCATGGATGTTGGGCACCCATTGGCCGCTGCTACGGCTGTAGTCGCGATAGAGCATGGAAGCGACCGCATCCACACGCAGGCCATCGACATGGAAATGCTCCAGCCACTCCAGGGCGCTGGCGATGAGAAAGCCGCGTACCTCGTGTCGTCCGAGGTTGTAGATATGGGTGTCCCAGTCCTGATGAATGCCCTCGCGAGGATCGCCATGCTCATACAAGGGCGTGCCATCAAAATAGGCCAGACCATGCGGGTCGGATGGAAAGTGCGCCGGCACCCAGTCAAGCAGCACGCCTATCCCTGCGCGATGGCAGGCATCCACAAACGCGGCAAACTCGGCCGGCGGGCCGAAGCGGGCGCTGGGCGCGAACTGCGACAAGGGCTGGTAACCCCATGAGCCGCCAAACGGGTGCTCCATCACCGGCAGCAGTTCCACATGCGTGAAGCCCATGCCTTTGACGTAGGGAATCAGACGATCTGCGAGTTCGTTCCAGTCGAGGTTGCGGTTGCCCTCCCCCGGCAGCCGCAGCCAAGAGGCTGCATGGACTTCGTAGATCGACATCGGCTCCTCGCGGGTCTGCCCTTGCGCACGTCGCTGCAGCCAGTCTTCATCCTGCCAGCGGCGACCGCTGACCAGCTTTCTGTCATCGATGACGCGGGAGGCGGTGGCCGGCGGGACTTCCGTCGCCCGCGCCATCGGGTCGGCCTTGCCGGGCAACAGCTCGCCGTGGGGGCCGATGATTTCATACTTGTAGAGCGCACCATCGCCCAGGCGCGGGACAAACAATTCCCAGACGCCGGCGCTTTGACGCAGCCGCATGGGATTGCGTCGGCCATCCCACTGGTTGAAGTCGCCGATCACGGAGACACGCTGCGCATTGGGGGCCCAGACCGCAAAACGCACACCCGCTACGCCGTCGATCTCCATGACTTGCGATCCGAAGCAGCGCGCCAGTTGCCGGTGCCGGCCTTCGCGGAAGAGATGCAGATCGAAGTCGCTCAGCAACAGGCCGAAGGCGTAGGCGTCTTCCGTGATCTGAAGCGTTTCTCTACCGTCGGCGCCGGGCCAGGTGACGTGAAAGACATAGGGAATTGGGGGCTGTACTGCACGCCTGGGCAGCTTCACTTCGCCGCAGAAGATGCCGCTGCGCTGGTGCGGAGCTTCCTGTGCATGATCCGCCTCGCCCTGGCCGGTAGCGCACGACCACTCATGCAAGCTGCCCAACAGCGAACCCGTCGAGTCCGGCGCGTCGGGCGCGGCGGAAGTACGGGCATAGACCTGCACGGCGCTGGCGCCGGGGAAATAACAGCAAAGACGCAAACGCTTGCCCTTGGCCTTCTGGTTCGCCGCCTCTGCCAAGTCGGCAATCTCGCGCGGTCCCAGCAAGGCGAAGGGGTCGCCCAGCCGTCCTTGCATCAGGCGAGTGGCCAGGGATTCATCCAGCAATGCATCCGATGGCGGCGCGCCTGCAGCTTCGGTCGAGCTTTTTCGTCGTGACGGTAGCATTGCTGCTCCTTTGTCGATCAGTCGTGTTGGGTCGCTATGCGCCATCTGCCTCGCCCAGTATCCGGTTCGCTATGAGGTACAGTCCCCGCAGCGGCACGTGCATCCACGTGGGCCGGTTGGCCGCTTCATAACAGATTTCATAGGCTGCCTTTTCCAGCGTGAACAGATCCAGCAGTAGAGCCTGTGCGTCCAGTGGCAGGCTCTGCTCCAGCAATGGATGGCCCAGGCGATAACCTTCCAGCAGCGCGGCCTGGCAGGCCGGGGCGAAGCGTTGCAGGATCTGCTTCTTGCTGGCCAGCGCTGCCTCATCGAGATCAGTGGGTCCCATGGTGTGGCCAAAGGCGGCGGCATAGTCGAAGGAGCGCAACAGGCCGGCCACATCCCGCAGCGGACTTCCCTTGGCGCGCCGTTGTTCCAGCGGGCGCGCCGGTTCGCCTTCGAAATCGACGATATAGACATCGTTGAAGGCAATGAGCACCTGGCCCAGATGCAAGTCACCGTGCAGGCGTATGGCAAGAGAACCTTCAGCGGCTTGCGCAAGCTGATGGATGCGTTCCAGCAATCTCTCGTGCTGCGCCAGCAAGCTGGCGGCATACTGGGCATCGGCTGCATTGGGCCACTCCGCTTTCTTGAGCAGGATGTCGAGGGCGGCCTCGAGTTGCTGGGCCGCTCCTTGCGCCCAGCCCCTCCAGACGGCCTCCCCTATCGTCTCCGGATCGAAGGCGGGGTCGTCGCTGGGCTGGCCCAGCAGGCTATGCATCTCGCCCAGCCGCTGCCCCAGCAAGCGCGAAAACGTCACCAGTTCGACCAGGGCGGAATTGTCATCCATCTCCTGTGCGTCCTGCGGGCGGGTGCTAGCCTGGCGATGGGATTCATCCAGTGCTTCGCTCTGGATGGCGCGCTCCAGCGTGTCCATGCTCCACTGCCAGGCGTCGCCCTGGTTATCGACGTAGCGCTGCAGGACGATCAAGGCGTAGGGCGTGCCATCGTCGGCCACGCGCACCACCTCGCCCAAGGTGGCCGCCACATTGGCGAAACCGCGCTCGGTCAGGTAGCGGCCCATCTCGATTTCGGGATGGATGCCCGGATTGACCTGCCTGAGCACCTTCATCATCATGACGTTGTTGATGACCACCGAGCTGTTCGATTGCTCCTGGGTGATGCGGCGCAATTCCAGCGCTGTAGTGAGGATGGCGGGGTCGAACGCCGCCGTGGGAATGCAGCGCAATTGTCCGGAACGGGTCTTGATGCTGGCGCTGTCGGCCAGCAACTCCAGCACGGCGACGATGAACGAGTCGAGCGCAAAGGCATCGGTCAGGAAACCCACATTGCGCCCGCGCCGCACCCGTGACAGGGCCAGCTGGTGCGGCAATGCGGAGACCGTATCTTCTTCGCGGATGAAACCCAGGGGCAACAGATAGCGCTGCACGCTCTGGCTGCCGCCCTCTCTGCCCTCTTCCTCTGCGCCGCTGCTGTGGACGTCGATCTCGGTAAGCACGATAGGCAGCGCGCCGGGCCGGGTCCTGGACATGGGCAAGGTGGTCGCTTCCATCATCTCCACCTTGTCGATCTGCCGTTGCTTGCCCGCATACCAGCGGCGTTTGAGCAGATAGTGCGGAAGCACTTCCTGCTCCAGCAGCTTGCGCGCTGGCGGCTCCATGATTTCCTGTACGCCCTTGCTCAATACCAGTGTCACGTATTCGGGCAGCGGCTCGGGCGTGGGGGCGCGCCACGATGGCATGTTGGCCTCCGGCGCCAGCAGGAACCAGTAGAAGCCGAAGGGCGGCAAGGTCAGCAGGTAATTGAGCTGCCCGATCGGCGGGAAGGCCGCGCCGCCCATCATTTCTATCGGAATGCGCCCGGCGAAGGCCGACAGGTCCAGTTCCACTGCCTGCGCCGACTGCGACACATTGGCCACGCACAGGATGGTCTCGGTCGCGCCGCCTGGCTTGGGGTCGGTGAATTCCCTCAGATAGGCGAAGATCTTCCGGTTGCTGGGATAGACCAGCGTCAGGCTCCCCCGCCCGAAGGCCTGGTGCTGCTTGCGGACGTTGAGCAGGCGGCGCATCCAGTTGAGCATGGAGTGCCGGTCTGCGCTTTGGGCCTCGACATTGATGGTCTGGTAGCCGTATTGCGGATCCATCAGCAGCGGCAAGACCAGCCGGGCCGGGTCCACGCGCGAAAAGCCGCCGTTACGGTCCGGCGTCCATTGCATGGGCGTGCGCACGCCGTCGCGGTCACCCAGGTGGATGTTGTCGCCCATGCCGATCTCGTCGCCGTAATAGATCACGGGCGTACCAGGCATCGAGAGCAGGAAACTGTTGAGCAGCTGGATGCGGCGCCAGTCGCGCTCCACCAGCGGCGCCAGGCGGCGGCGGATGCCGAGATTGATGCGGGCGCGGCGGTCAGGGGCATAGTGGTTCCACAGGTAGTCGCGCTCGGCATCGGTCACCATTTCCAGCGTGAGCTCATCGTGGTTGCGCAGGAAGATGGCCCATTGGCAGTCTTCCGGGATATCCGGGGTCTGGCGCAGGATGTCCGTAATGGGAAAGCGATCCTGGCTGGCCAGCGCCATGTACATGCGCGGCATCAGCGGGAAATGGAAGGCCATATGGCATTCGTCACTGTCGCCAAAATACTGCTGCACGTCTTCCGGCCACATATTGGCTTCGGCCAGCAGCATCCGGTCGGGATATTTGCTGTCCATCTCGGCGCGTATCCGTTTGAGGATGGCGTGCGTCTCCGGCAGGTTTTCGTTGGAGGTGCCTTCGCGCTCGATCAGGTAGGGCACGGCGTCCAGGCGCAGGCCGTCGATGCCGAGATCGAGCCAGAACGACATCACATTGAGCACCGCCTTGAGCACGTGCGGATTATCGAAATTGAGATCGGGCTGATGCGAATAGAAGCGGTGCCAGAAATAGGCCTTGGCGACCGGGTCCCAGGTCCAGTTCGATTTTTCGGTATCGACAAAGATGATGCGGGTGTCGGCATAGCTCTTGTCGTCTTCCGACCATACGTAGAAATTGCGCGCCACCGAGCCAGGGCGCGCCCGCCGTGCGCGCTGGAACCAGGGATGCTGGTCCGAGGTATGGTTGATGACCAGTTCCGTGATCACGCGCAGGCCATGCTCATGGGCCGCCGCGATGAAGCGGCGCACATCGCTCATGTTGCCGTAGTCGGGATGGACATTCTTGTATTCCGAGATATCGTAGCCATCGTCGCGGCGCGGTGAGGGATAGAAAGGCAGCAGCCAGATGGTGTTCACGCCCAGCCCGGTGATGTAATCCAGCTTCTGGATCAGCCCTTCGAAGTCGCCGATGCCGTCATCGTTGGCGTCGAAATAGGACTTGACGTGGATCTGGTAGATGACCGCGTCCTTGTACCAGAGCGGATCGCGGGTGAACTGCATGCCGGGCCGGCTCTGCTTCATCTGTCGGGGACGCTTGCGATTGCCGGTCTTCCCGCTCCGGGCGTAGGCTTTGGTGCTGCCAGGTTGTTGCGTCAGCGGATCGCCCTGGTGCGCAGCGCCGCTCTCTTGAATATTGTCCACCTCATGTCTCCCCTGCACGAATGCGCCAGATACGGTACGGGCGTTCACGCGGATCAAGAGTGATCGACTGATGTCTGCCATACCACTTGAAACGATCTTCACCAAGCAGATCTACCACCTCGAGATGCGCTGCTTCAGCACCACCGGGCAGGCCAAAGCCACCCAGCGGCAGTTCGATCTCGCCGTGTTGCGATTGAAAAGGATCCAGGTTGATTGCCACCAGGATGGTGTTGTCGCCGAATCGCACGGCGTCCTCGGCAGCGGGTCTGCCCGATGGTGCGGCTGGCGTGGATTTGACGAAGTACAGAATCTGATCGTTGCTGACCGCCAGGAAACGCACGCCCAGATGCGTCTGCAAGGCAGGGTTTTCGGTACGTATCCGATTCAGGCGGGTGATGTCGTCAATGATGTTGCCCGGGCGTTGCCAGTCCCAGTTGCGGATTTCGTATTTCTCGGAATCGAGGTATTCCTCCTTGCCCGGCACCGCGCTGGCCTCGCACAGCTCGAAGCCGCTGTACACGCCCCACAATCCCGACAAGGTGGCCGCGAGCGCGGCGCGTATCTGGAAACCTGCGCGTCCTGATCGCTGCAGGAAATAGGGATTGATGTCGGGCGTATTGACAAAGAAATGCGGTCGGAAGAAGTCGCGCGGCTGGGCGGCGTCACCATCGTCGGTCGTCAACTCGGTCAGGTAGTCGATCAGCTCCTGCTTGCCATGACGCCAGGTGAAATAGGTGTAGGACTGCGAGAAACCGACCTTGGCAAGCCGGTACATGGGCTTGGGGCGGGTAAAGGCTTCCGACAGGAAGATCACCTGCGGATAGCGGCTGCGTACGGACGCGATCATCCATTCCCAGAACGGGAACGGTTTGGTATGGGGGTTATCGACGCGAAACACGTACACCCCCTGCTGCACCCAGAACACCACGATGTCGCGCAGGGCCAGCCACAGGTCGGGGATGGCGTCTTCGGCATAGAAATCAACATTGACGATATCCTGGTACTTCTTTGGAGGATTCTCTGCATAGCGCATCGACCCATCAGGACGCCAGGCGAACCAGCCTGGATGCGTCTTCAACCAGGGATGATCCGGTGAGCATTGAATCGCGAAATCCAGCGCCAATTCCAGACCGTGGGCGGCCGCCGCGTCACGCAGGCGCGCAAAGTCCTCGAAGGTCCCGAGCTGCGGATGGATGGCGTCATGCCCGCCTTCCTCGCTGCCGATGGCGTAAGGACTGCCGGGATCGGCTGGCCCAGCCGTGACGCTATTGTTCTTTCCCTTGCGGTGCGTCTTGCCGATCGGATGGATGGGCGGGAAATAGAGCGTATCGAAACCCATGGCGCGGATCGCCGGCAGGCGGGCGATGACGTCATCGAAGTTTCCGTGCACATCCGCGCTCCCGCTCTGGGAGCGCGGAAACAGTTCGTACCAGCTGGAAAACGAGGCGGACCTGCGCTCCGCTTCGACCGGATACTCGGCAGCAGTGCGGCAGAGAAAAGCACGTTCACCCGCCAGCTCGGTCAACTGTTCCACCAGTTGGCGGGTCTCTTCCGCGCACAGAAAGGCCAGCCGCTTATCGGTGCCCGCCTGTCTGCTGGCTGCGCTTCGTCTCGTTTTCGAGGGTGGGCCTCCCAGCGCCTTGAGCAGGGCCATGCTGGATTCCAGCACGCTGGGTTCAAGCTCCTGTTCCACAGCGCGTTGGACCAACCGGGCGACGAGCAAGCGCCCTTCTTCCATCTCCAGCGACACATCCTGCCCAGCCATCAGCTTCTTTTGCAGGCCATCGCGGAAGGTCTCAAAGATATCGCTCCACGCCTCGATACAGAAGTAATGGCGTCCCAGGCGCGTGAGGGACACCCGGGCCTGCCACCGGTCATTGACATCGGGATGCATGGGAATGCGGCGCCACTGCGCTTCATCGGCCGCCCGCACCAGCACCTCGGCGGCAAGATGATCGTGTCCATCCATGAAGATATCGGCCGCGATCACGAAATGTTCGCCGACAATGCGCTTGGCGGCGAAGGCGCCGTCATCTACGGCGGGGGAAACGCGTTCAATGGCAATGCGGCTGGAACGCAGTTCGCCTGGCGCAGGCGTCGCCTGATCAAGGTCACCAGAGACGCCTTGCAGCGGTTTCAAAGGCAGTACCTTCACAGCGCCGGGTTCCAGCACAAGTTCTTCATCCCGCCATGGCGCGACGCCGCCTTGCAGCCGCTGCTGCCAACCGTCATCGCTGATACGCACCGTTCTATCCAGCGCGGGATTGACGGCGATGAGCAAGCCGTCTTCCGCATTGACGCCGTGGCGTTCCATGAGCAGCCATGGTGAATCGGGCGCACTCACCGGCGTCAAGCTCAGCGGCGAGGATGGAGGGTGCGCTTGGCGTCGTTGCGCCATGGCGCGGTTGGCCTCTGCAACCTCGCTGGTGAAATCAAAATCCGCGTCGGCACAGGCCCGCTTGAACGCCTCCGGATCGCTCAGGCGGGTGGTGCTTCCAGCCAGATGCGCTACGCTCAGCGACTCGGTGAGGCCGAACTCGAAGCCCATTGGCATCATCCACCCGTCAGCGCTGAGGGTGGCGAAATGCAGCGCCCGGAGTGCGCCCAGGCGTCGCGTCTGCTGATCGCGGAAACCGTGTAACCGGGCCAGCCTGGGGCCGGATGGATCTTCCGGGAAAGCCAGCACCGGGGCGATTGCGGTGAGTTTGCGGTATTCGCGGAAATACCAGGGATCGCGGAAATTCCACCATGCCCCCGAAGAAAAGACGCCGTCAAAGCCGATGCCGGCAAGACCATGAAGCTGATCATGCGTACATCCAGGCGTCCATGCGAGGAAGCGGCAGTCCGTCTGCTGCTTGCGTATGCCTGCAATAAGGCGACGCCAGAAATCCGCTGGGACGCTTGCCGGCTCCTGACATCGGAATCCGGCCACGCCAGCGTCCACAAGCTCAACCAAGCGCGCATCCCACCAGTCGAGCATGGCATCGGCGACGACAGGATGGTCCAAGCGCGGTCTGCGCATAACGAGCTCGTCCTCACGCGTACCCATGACACTTGGATAGCGGGGATCAGGCAAGGGATCGGATGCCAGGTCCTGGCTCGACACGCCGGCCTCTGCGGCGGTCGGCGGTGCAAACCAGTCTGCTTGACTGTTGAGCACCGGATCATCAGCGTGCAAGCGCGTGAGCGACAAGTCCACCAGCAGAGGCAGGCGATGGCCCTTGCAGAGCTTGGCGAGCTCTGCAAGCGGCGCATCCAGCCGATCACTGCACAGGAGCACATGGTCGAACCCCATCGCCGCACAGCGGCCCAGCAGAGCGTCCCAATCGGTGGACGCCACGAGGAAGGGATCGACGCAATAGATGCGTGGAGAAAAACCGGTGAGGGGAGGATTTTCCAATGCCTGTTCTCTCTTTGATGTGAGTGCGCATACCGCGCCATCTGAAATCATGTCGGCGATCGGATGGTTCTTATTCTTTGGAATATCCGAACATCAAACCATGGTTCAAGTTAGCAATAGCCGCGTTGCGCAGACATCGGACAGCAACTCATACCCTTGTAGGATGGCGCCTCCGGACCTCCCTTCGTCATTGCCGGAGCTCAGCTGTCAAAAAGAAACCGGCCACATAGTCAGACTATGTGGCCGGCCTGGATCATCTTGCTCGACGTTGGATCTACATTTTCCGCAAGCCCATCAGCGGTTGCGCAGGCGCCGCACGTAGCCGTCGCCAGCCCTTTGCACCAGCGATACCAGGACGATCAGCATGGCGATGACGATCACCATCACCTGGGTATCAAAGCGCTGGTAACCATAACGGATGGCCAGGTCGCCCAAGCCACCCGCCCCCACTGCTCCGGCCATGGCCGATGAACTGATCAGCGCCACCAGGGTGATGGTGAAGCCGCCGACGATGCCCGGCAAGGCTTCGGGCAGGTAGACATGCCAGACGATGTCCCACTTGCGGCAACCCAGCGCCTGGGCGGCTTCCACCAGGCCGGGATCGACTTCGCGCAGGCTGACCTCGACGATGCGGGCAAAGAATGGCGTGGCACTGATGGCCAGCGGGACGATGGCGGCCCAGACGCCGATGGTGGTGCCGGCCACCAGGCGGGTCAAGGGAATGAGCGCCACCAGCAGGACGATGAAGGGCGTGGCGCGAAAACCGTTGATCACGCTGCCCAGCACCCGGTGCAAGCGCGGCCAGTCGAGAAAACCGCCCGGCGCCGAGACGATCAGCAAGACGGCCAGCGGCACCCCCGCTAGCAGCGCCAGCGCCCCGGATACGCTGACCATCTGCAGCGTATCGAGCAGCGCATTGCCATAGCGCTCAATGGGAATGGACAGGGTCAGCGACATAACCTAGCTCCTTGATGTGATGGGCGATGGCCTGCGCACCCTGGGTCAGCGCCTGCCAGTCGTGAGAGGCCGGGGCATCGGCCACCGCCAGCACGAGCTGGCCATGGGTATGCCCCTGGATGTGATCGACACCAGCCTGCAGCACCCGCACCCTGCCACCGACCACGGCGGCAATGCGCTGCAGGTCTGGCTGCAGGCCATCACCACCATGGAATTCCAGTTGCAGCACCCGTTCATGGCGCCCGGCCGGGGCCTGCGGCTGCAGCGCCTGCTGCAGTTCTTGCGGCAGGCCGTGCTGCAGGGGCGCCAGCAAGGCCCGGGTGGCGGGATGTTGCGGCTTGCCGAACACTTGCCAGATTTCACCCAGCTCGGCCACGCGTCCCTGTTCGAGCACCAGCACGCGGTCGGCGATCTCGCGGATGACGCTCATCTCATGGGTGATCAGAATGATGGTGATGCCCAGCTTGTGATTGATGTCGCGCAGCAATTGCAGGATGGACTGGGTGGTCTCCGGATCGAGCGCCGAGGTGGCTTCGTCGCAGAGCAGGATTTCGGGGCCGCTGGCCAGGGCGCGGGCAATGCCCACGCGCTGCTTCTGGCCGCCGGAGAGCCGGCGCGGATAACTGTCGGCCTTGTCCTGCAGGCCGACCAGGGCCAGGAGTTCATGCACCCGCTGCGTGATCTGCGCACGCGGCACACCGGCCACGCGCAGGGGCAAGGCGATGTTGTCGAAGACGGTCTTGGCCGCCAGCAGGTTGAAATGCTGGAAGATCATGCCGATGCGCCGGCGCAGGGCCACCAGTTGCGCCTCATCAAGAGTGGCGATATCGACGTCATCGACCTCGACGCGCCCGCTGGTGGGCCGTTCCAGGCGATTGATGGTGCGCAGCAGGCTGGACTTGCCCGCCCCGCTGCGACCGATGATGCCGAAGATGCTGCCTGGTGCGATCTCCAGGTCGATATCCTGCAGCGCCTGTACCGGGCCGGCTGCCGACACGTAGGTCTTGCCGACGCCGCGCAGCGCCACCTTGCCGCGCGGGCCGCCACTACTGGGGGCGGCCAGGGTCACAGTGGGTTCGCGCACGAGGTCGGGGCGACTGGGGGCGGTCAGCGATTGGCGGGCGGTGATCGAGAGTTCCATGCGGTCTCCAGAAGGACGGGGGCGCGAGGTCTTACTTCTTGAGCCAGGCCAGCGTATAGAGGCGGCTGTCGTGGTTGAAGGCACGACCGATATCGGCCCTGACGGCGGCCGAATTCTGGTAGATCTGGATGAACTTCTGCACCACCGGATCATTGACGCGATTGGCCCGGGTCACGAACTGGATGGCGAAGCGGGCGTCCTCGATGCCGGAATAGGCCAGTCCGGAGGAAGGATCGAAGGCCTTGGCGGCCACGATGAAGTGCGGGTAACCCTGGGCTAGGTCGACATCGGGCGTGATGCGCACCAGTTGCGGCCCTTCCACTTCCACGAAACTGAGCTTGCGCGGGTTGTCGACGATGTCATCGATGCTGCCCAGGTAGCCGACCTTGGGCTTGAGCTTGATCAGGCCGACGTTCTGCAGCAACAGAAGCGCCCGTCCCTGGTTGACCGGATCATTGGCAATGCCGACCTTGGCCCCCTGGGGCAGCGCCGTCAGGGATTTGTACTTGAGCGAATAGAGGCCGACATTGGAGAGGATGCCGGTGCCGGCGCTGGCCAGCTTGTAGCCATTCTTCTGGATGGCGTTGTCCAGGAAGGGCTGGTGCTGGAAGTAGTTCAGATCGAGGTCGCCGGCGTCGAGCGCCACGTTGGGCGTGGTCCAGTCGGTGAATTCGACCACCTGCACATCGATGCCCTGGCGCTTGGCCTCCTTGGCGGCCACCGCGACGGAATCGCCATAGGCGCCCGGCACCACGCCAATGCGCAGCTTGTCAGCGGCCTGGGCAGCCTGGAGAGACAGAACGGTCAATGACAAGAACACCAGATGAGAAAACTTCATGCAACACTCCGTGACGAGAATGGGAAAGAGGAAGCGATCCGGCAGAGACATGCTGCGTCCCTGCCGCCAAGCCCTGATTGTGGGCGAGGCCGTCACGCAGAGCCACAAAGTAAAACATGCTTCGATATCCGCTTTTCTCATGAAGCTTGGGGCGCCATGTCGCAACGCTACGCCGCGCGAACAACACGGCCAGCTCATCCTGCACTATCCTGTCTTGCCCCCGCCGCACCAGGCGGGGGGATGTGCTGGTATCCGATCATCCAGGCGGACTACCGAGCACAGGCCGACCAATAGACCAATAGACCAATAAGCCAGGAGACAAGAATCCCATGAACAAGGCGCTGACCATGACCATTGCATCCACCTTACTGGCCGGCTCGCTGGCCCAAGCCGCTGACCGCCTGCCGGTCATTCCGCCGGAGCAGTACACGCCGGAACAGAAACAGGCCGCCGATGAATTCCTGGCTGCGCGCAAGGTGCCGGTATTCGGCCCCTTCGAGCCGCTGATGCATAGTCCGCAGGTGATGACGCAGGCGCGCGCCATGGGCGACTACCTGCGCTATCACTCGGCGATCGGCAACACCTTGAGCGAACTGGTGATCCTCATCACCGCGCGCGAATGGACCCAGGATTACGAGTGGTATGTGCACTATCCCATCGCCATCAAGGCCGGGATCAAGCCGGAGATTGCGGCGGCCATCGCCGATGGCCGCCGTCCGGAGGGGATGAGTGAGGATGAAACGATCGTCTATGATTTTTCGATCGAACTGCACCGCAACAAGCGGGTCTCGGACCAGACCTTCGCCCGGGCGGAAAAGCGCTTTGGCAAGAAAGGCGTGGTGGACCTGACCGGCGTCAATTCCTATTACACGCTGCTGGCCATGCAGATGAATGCGGCGCAGTACCAGGCGCCCAAGGACGCCAAGCGGCTGGTGCGGTTCCCGGAATAAGCGCGCCGCCGTAGTTGGCGGCCCGGTCGCCCTGGCGACCGGCCGCGCTTAGGGCCTGTTCACGATGGCCTGGCGCGCCTTTTGGCCCTCACACCGCCACCCAGCCCTGCTCCCCGCGCTCCAGCAAGCCAGCCTCGCCAAAGCGCCACAGATGCAACCAGCCATTCTCCAGCAACTGCCGCACCACGGCGTGCGCGGCGATGACACGTTCGATGGCGGCCTCGGGGGCGTCGATCACCACCGTCAAGCGCAGCGGCTCGTGCAGCCAGCGCTGGCCGTCATGCAGGGACTGGCGCGCCAGGCCGATGCGCAGGTCGCCGCCGTTGCCTTCGAACACGCCGATGGCGCCGCCGACGACGTTGTGCAGCAGCTTGTTGCCGCTGCCCAGCCGTTGCGGGTCGCTGGTGGAGGCGTGGTACTGCCAGTTGATCCAGTGCGTCACCAGCATGGGCGCAGTCATCAGTTGCTCCAGCAGCGCGCCCTCGCCATCCTCGGTGGGGTCATAGTCATGCAGGAAGCAGCGCCCGCCCAGGTCGATGCCGCGGCTGCGCGCACGCGGGGCGATCAGGAAGGCGGCGTTGCCGGTGAGACCCCATTCCGGCCGCGTCTGGGCGCCGTCGTTGGCGCGACGGCGCAGGGCCTGCAGCAGCCGCGCTGCGGGTTGCTCGCCGTCCAGTCCCAGTCGTGCTGCGCGTTCACGCCGCACCTGCTCCCCGGCGCGGGCAAAGACCTCGCGCATGGCGGCCCAGCGCTGCTGCGCTGGTGCGGGCAGCAGGTCCAGGTCGAAAGCTTCCACTTCATCGGTGGTGGTGTTGTGCAGCAGGGCCAGGAAAGCGGTCTCCTCGGGCAGGTGGACGCCCTGCGCCAGCAGGCCGCGACGCACGTTGTGCTCGTTGAGCAGCTGCGCCAGGGTGCGCGCATTGACTTCGCCGGTCTGGCCGCAGCAGGCGCCGCAATCCAGGGCGGCGGCGTGGGCATTGTTGGCGGACTGGCTGCCATGTCCCACCAGCAGCACCAGCGGCGCGACGGCGCGGTCCAGTCCCATGGCGTGCAGGATGCGGGCGGCCAGCGCCACCTTGTCGGCCTCGCTCACGCCGCTCAGTTGCGGGCGGCACAGCGCCCGGTAGCGCGCGGGCAAGCCGGCCAGGTCATCGCGCGCGCGTGCGCCGCGACCCGGCCGCAGCCAGTTCCACAAGCCGCCCAGCGCGCTCACCCCGGCCACTTCCACAAAGGAGAAGGCCGAGCCCGGCCAGCGCGTATTGCCCTGCCACTGCGCCTTGCCGGCCAGTTGCCGGTGGCGCGCCCGGGCGGCGGCGCTGGCCAGCACGGTGCTGTCCGCAGCCCCTGCCCCTGCGGCGGGAATGATCTGTTCCTGCACCTGATAGGCCGGGGCCAGCAGGCCCGGCAACTGCGGCCGCGCCGCCTGCGTGCCCAGCGGCGTATAGGCCACCGGCAGGCCGAAGAAGCCGGCCACGCCCAGCGTCTGCACGCCCGGATGGAGGCGCTCCAGCGCCCGCCGCATTGGCTCGCTGCGCACGTCGATGCAGAACGCCGCCTGCACCTCGATGGCTGCGCCAGCGGCAGGGCGATCCTGCAACAAGGCTTGCGCCAGCTGGCGCTGATAGCCGACTTCCAGCGCCAGTTGCCAGACTTCATCCACCACCAGTTCGTCGCGGACCTGCTGCAGGCGTTCCCGCGCCCTGCCCCAGGCTTGCTGCACGGTGCTGAAGGCCTGGGTGGCGGCGTCGTCGTCCTTGCACTCCAGCAGCAAGGCGCCCCAGGCCATGCGGATGGCCAGCAGTTCGCGCAGGTGCGCATCCTCCTGTCCCTGCAGGCGCGCCTGCCAGCCCAGGTAGGCGCACCACGAGGCCCAGCCATTGACGGTCAGCAGCACCGCTTCCAGGTAGTCCGCCCAGACCTCGGCGGGCAGCCCCAGGCGCGGCATGACCCAGCGCTCGGCCTCGCGCGCGCAGGCCGGTAGCGCCTGGATGCCATCGGCGATGTGCGGCAGGCCCATCAACAGGCCGATGCCGTGGTCGTGCTCCAGCGTCTCGCGCCAGAAGGCGTAGAGGCCGTTGTCGCGCTCGGGTTGCCAGTCGGCCTGGTGGCGGTCGAAGTAGGCGGCGCAGGTCTGGCTGACCTGGTGCGTGATGGCCTGGCGCCAGGACAGCCGGGTATGGCGCTGGGGATCGTTGTCGAGGACATCGATGAGCAGAGGGAGCTGCGCTGGGCGGCTATCCGATGCCAGCACGGCCTGACAATGGGCAGCGTCCAGTCCTGCCGCGCGCGCCGCGGGCAAGCGGCTTAGCGCAAGGTGCAGATCGGCCGCGCTGATGCGGCCCTCGGCCCACGCCTGGCGCAATTGCGCGCGCGCTGGCAACACCTGGATGCCGCCCAGCAGCGCCATGCGCGCCGCGACCTCGCGCAAGGGCATGCCGATGCGCGACCAGTGCGGGTTGACCGCGATAGCGCGATCCAGCGGCCAGGCCGGTGCGATGGCCGCGCAGGCCTGCGCACAGGCTTGTTCCAATGCGCTCTCCCAGGCGGCGTCAGGGGTGGCGGCCAGGGCCGATTGGGTGTGTTGGGTGATGGCGTTCATGCTGCTCTCCTGAGATTGGGTTCAGCCTTGGGTATCGCTGGCCAGGGTGGACGGGGTGGCGCGGTGTGGCGCTCGGCGCGCCTGCGGCGCCCAGCGTGCCGGCCACAGTTGCAGCGCCAGCCGGGTATAGGCTTCGTCCAGGTAGAAGCCGGCATAGCTGCGCCGACGCCAGGCCGTCATGGCCTGCGGGCGCACCAGCAACAGCGCCACGCAGCCATACAGGGCCAGCATCCCGGCCAGCGTGGCCACGCCGAAGAGTGGCTGGGCAAAGTCATCCAGCCCCAGCGGCAGCAGGTGCAGGAGCATGGCCGCCACCGTCAAGCCGGCGGCGCCGGTCAGGCCCAGCAGCCAGCTGCGCAGCCGCATCGCAGTCGACACGGTGCTCGTCTGGGGCAGCCACAGCAGCGGCGCCCAGGCCAGCCCCAGCACCACGCTCCACCACCAGGGCCAGCCGGTGTGTGCATGCAGCGTCTGCAGGGCCAGCACGACGGCGCTGCTGGCCAGGGGGGCGACGATGACGCTGGCCGCCGAAGGCTGGGCCTTGTCGTGCAAGGCCTGCAAGCGGGTCTCGCGCACCACCGAGGAGGCCGAGAGGAAGGCGTGCGCCTTGTACAGCGAATGTCCGATCAGGTGCAGCGCGGCGAAGGTGTAGAGCCCGGCTGCGCATTCCAGCAGCATGAAGCCCATCTGCGCCACCGTCGACCAGGCCAGCCGCACCTTGATGCTGATGCGGGTGAGCATCACCATGCCGGCCAGGAGCACCGTGGCCACGGCCATGAGCAGCAGCACGCTGCGCGCCGGGATGGCCTGCTGCAACAGCGGCGCAAAGCGGATCAGCACGAAGCCGCCCAGGTTGACCACCCCCGCATGCAGCAGCGCCGACACCGGCGTGGGCGCTTCCATCACCTGGATCAGCCAGCCATGCACCGGCAGCAAGGCGGTGCGCAGGATCACCGCCAGCACCACGCACAGGGCGCTGACCTGCAAGCCCGCAGACATGCCATGCGCGGCCAGGTGCTGCCACAGTGCCGACAGGCTGCCGCTGCCCGTGGCCGACCAGGCCAGCAGCGCGGCGACGCCCAGCAGCAGATCGGCCAGGCGGTCGGCGATGCGCTTCTTGTAGGCCGCCAGCCGGGCGAAAGGCCGCTCCGGGTAGAAGCACAGCAGATGCTCCAGCGCCAGCCCGACCGCCGCCCAGGCGGCGATGAGCACCAGCCAGTGGTCAGCCAGCAGCAGCAGGTGGACGGCGGTGAGCACGGCCGCCAGCGCCACGGCGTACTGGCGCTGGCCGCCCTCGCCTTGCAGATAGCGCGCCGAGAACGCGCCGATGACGGCGCCCAGTCCTTGCACCAGCACGGCCAGCACCAGCCCGATCACCGAGACCTGCAAGACGCCCGGCCAGGGCCTCGCGCCACGTGCCAGGCACAGTGAGAGCACGGCCAGCGCCAGGGCCAGCATGGAGGTAGCCTGGAACAGGCGCCACAGCCCCTGGGACGTGGGACGCGCCAGCATCAGCGCCAGCGCCGTAACGAACATGGCCGCCGGTGGCGCCCAGGGAAGCAGCGAAGTGAAGTGGGAAAGCGTGAGCATGATGTAAGCGCCAGAGGACAGCGTGTGGTTGGATGGCCGCATGATGCTTGCGCGCGATCGTTCTGTAAATTACATTTATGAGAACGTATTCATTGATAAATCAGAACGATGCGCCTAGAACAGCTCAATTTCCACCATCTTCGTTATTTCTGGCGCGTGGCCAAGCTCGGCCATTTGACCCGGGCGGCGGAGGAATTGCATACCTCGCAATCGGCCGTATCCGCTCAGATTCGTCAGCTTGAGAAACATCTAGGTGAAGATCTATTCATCCGCGAAGGCCGTCGGCTCAGCCTCAGCGACACGGGGCAACTGGTGTTCACCTATGCCGACAACATCTTTGGACTCAGCCAGGAAATGCTGGGCCGCCTGGAGGGCCGCTCGGCGGGCGTGACGCGCTTGCGGGTGGGCAGCGTGGCCACGCTCTCGCGTAACTATCAGGAAAACTGGCTGCGGCCCATGCTGTCCGATCCGAGCGTGGCGCTCACGCTGGAGTCGGGCCAACTGGAGGGCTTGCTGGAGCGGCTGGTGCAGCACCAGCTGGACGTGGTGCTGGCCAACGAAACCGTCCCGGCTGATCCTGATCGTCCCCTGCACTGCCGCTTCCTGGGCAGCCAGGCGGTCTCGGTGGTGGGCCCGGCGCATCGCTGGGAAGCCGGCAGCCTGCGCATTCCGGAAGACCTGGAAGGCATCGACATGGCCCTGCCCGGCCCGCGCCATGCGCTGCGCATGCGCTTTGACGCGCTGTGCGTATCGGCCGATGTGCGCCCGCGGCTGCGCGCCGAAGTCGATGACATGGCCATGCTGCGTCTGATTGCGCGCGACAGCGGCTGGCTCAGCGTGCTGCCCGAAGTGGTGGTGCAGGATGAGCTGCGCAACGGGGTCCTGGTGACGGTGGGTCAGACCACCGAACTGGTCGAGAACTTCTATGCCATCACCACACCTCAGCACCATTACGGCGGACTGGTGGACCGCCTGCTCAACGGATCGGCCGCCACCGCCCAGGAAGCGGGCGTTACTCATCAGCAATAAATTCTACTAATCGGTACAATGCAAGAAATCAGCAAATAAAAAATGACAATCGCATGACAATCTTGCACTCTAGGCGCCCCCCCCTTCAGCCCGGCGGCAGCCCGGCAATGAGCGGCCGACCAGAACAAGACCGAGGAAACGATGAGAAAGGCGCTATTCAGGTATCGCGATGAGCTGGTCAGGATAGAACTCAAGTGTCCCAACGCCCAGGGCTGGACCTGGGATTTGTATATCAATGGCCAATTGCAGTTCTGCGGCCAGGATGCTCCCTTCGCCTTTGCCGAAGAAGCCATGGCCGCTGCGCGCCAGGCCAGCTGCCGTATGATCGATTTGCTGCACGCTTCCTGAGCTCGCCCGCACCCATCGCCCCTGCCCCTTGCGCCTCACGCCAGGCTTGCCAGCCCGACGTCTCTGCATTAATATATATTTAAATATATTATTAATTCGCATATTGATGACTGCTCCCGCTCGCTCTTCCGCCCTGCCGGCAGAACGCATGCGCCAGGCCGCAGGCGAGGCCGTCGGCGCCCTCAAGGTGCTGGCCAATGAAGACCGTCTGTTGTTGCTGTGCCAGCTGTCGCAGCAGGAAATGTGCGTGAGCGAGCTGGAAGAGCAACTGGATATCCGCCAGCCCACGCTGTCACAGCAGTTGGGCGTGCTGCGCAACGAGGGCGTGGTCAGCACGCGGCGCGATGGCAAGCGGATCTACTATCGAGTGGCGGATGCGCGGCTGCTGGAAATGCTGGACCTGATGTATCGCCTTTACTGCCCCAAGGAGTGAACATGCAAGTGGACTGGACTGCCTTTACCCCCGTCACCGCGCTGGCTGGCGGTGCGCTGATCGGCCTGGCCGCCGCCATCCTGATCCTGGCCAATGGCCGTGTGGCTGGCGTCAGCGGCATCCTGGGCGGCCTGCTGCAGCCGCGCGCGGGCGATCGCGCCTGGCGCGCGATGTTCCTGCTGGGCCTGCTGGCAGCGCCCCTGCTCATGCGCCTGGGCGCAAGCCTGCCGCCCATCCACATCGACGCCGGCCTGGGCCAGATCGTCCTGGCGGGCCTGCTGGTCGGCCTGGGTACGCGATATGGCGCGGGCTGCACCAGCGGCCATGGGGTGTGCGGGCTGTCGCGCTTTTCGCTGCGCTCGGCGGTGGCCACGGTCTGCTTTATGATGGCCGGTTTCGTGAGCGTCTATCTGCTGCGCCACGTGGCGGGCCTCTGAATGAGGGACAAACGCATGACTGCACTGACTGCCTTGCTGTCCGGACTGGTGTTCGGATTCGGCCTGCTGCTCTCCGGCATGGCCGATCCGGCCAAGGTATTGGCCTTCCTCGACCTGGCCGGGGCCTGGG
This sequence comes from Herbaspirillum camelliae, assembly GCF_001929405.1. NCBI lineage: Bacteria > Pseudomonadati > Pseudomonadota > Betaproteobacteria > Burkholderiales > Oxalobacteraceae > Herbaspirillum > Herbaspirillum camelliae. The sequence continues at coordinate 4,248,661 of NZ_KV880769.1, read as the reverse complement.
ACCCTTCGCTGATGCTGGTCATGGCCGCAGCGATTGCCGTGGGCGTGCCCGCCTTTGCGCGCGCCCGCAGGATGAAGGCTTCCTTGCTGGGCCAGCCCATGCAACTGCCTGCTGCGCGCCAGATCGACCGCCGCCTGGTGCTGGGCAGCCTGGTCTTTGGCGTGGGCTGGGGCATGGCCGGCATCTGTCCGGGTCCGGCCCTGGTACTGGTGGGCGCGGGCCAGTTCAAGGGCCTGGTATTCGTGCTGGCCATGCTGGCCGGCATGCTGCTCTTTGCGCTGCTGGAGCGCCGTCGATCGCGATGACATGCGGCGACGGCATGGGTTGATGAAGACGAGGATGCATGATGGACAAGCTGCACATTGAAGGTCATTTCGATACCACCACGAGCACCGTCAGCTATCTGGTGCTGGACCGCGCCAGCGGCCAATACGCGCTGATCGATACGGTGCTGGACTACGATCCCAAATCCGGCCGCACCGCCACCACCAGCGCCGACCAGCTCATTGCCCGCGTGCGCGAACTGGGCGCCCAGGTGCAATGGATACTGGAAACCCACGCCCACGCCGACCACCTGTCAGCGGCGCCTTACCTGAAGCAGCAACTGGGCGGCCGCATCGCCATCGGCGAGCACATCACCCAGGTGCAGGCGGTGTTCGGCAAGCTGTTCAACGCCGGCACCGCCTTCGCCCACGACGGCAGCCAGTTCGACCAGCTCTTCGCCGATGGCGCGCGCTTCCAGATCGGCCAGTTGCAGGCGCGCGTCATGCATACGCCGGGCCACACGCCGGCCTGCCTCACCTATGTGGTGGAAGAGGCCGGGCATATCGCCGCCTTCGTCGGCGACACGCTGTTCATGCCCGACTACGGGACGGCGCGTTGCGACTTCCCGGGCGGCGATGCGCGGACCCTGTTCCGTTCCATCCAGGCGGTGCTGTCCTTGCCCGACCATGCCCAGCTCTACATGTGCCATGACTACCGCCCCAATGGACGAGAGTTGCGCTACGTCACGACGGTGGCCGAGGAACGTCGGCACAACATCCATGTGCATGAAGGCGTGAGCGAAGACAGCTTCGTGACCATGCGCACGGCCCGCGACGCCACGCTGGACATGCCGGTCCTGCTGCTGCCCTCGGTGCAGGTCAACATGCGCGCCGGGCAATTGCCGCCGGCCGAGGACAATGGCGTGCGCTACCTCAAGATTCCGCTCAACGCGTTCTGAGCTGCGTTCCGAGCTACGAACCGGACCGGGCGGCAACGGGATCGGGAATCAAGGTAGATGAGCCCGGTTTAATGCGAATTGTCTTCATTTTTGCTAATTGTCGTGGCTTTGCCCGCGCTCACGCCCTAGAATCTGCGCCATTCAATGCTACCTGGCTCAGCGCTCATGCCCAAATTCCATCTCGAACATCACAAGGTCGACGCCATCTCCTGGCTGCGCGCAGCCGTACTGGGCGCCAACGACGGCATCGTCTCCACCGCCAGCCTGCTGGTCGGTGTAGTAGCGGCCCAGGCCAGCCATGACAATGTGCTGCTTACGGGCGTGGCCGGGCTGGTGGCGGGGGCGATGTCGATGGCCACCGGCGAATACGTCTCGGTGCATTCCCAGGCCGACAGTGAAAAAGCCGCCCTGCACCAGGAAAAGGAAGAACTGGCCACCGACCCCGAAGGCGAACACCGCGAGCTGATGGGCATCTACATGCGGCGCGGCCTGAATCAGGACACGGCGCATCTGGTGGCCACCCAACTGATGGCGCACGATGCACTGGACGCCCACGCCCGCGATGAACTGGGCATCTCCGAGACCACCGCCGCGCGCCCGGTGCAGGCGGCCGTGGTGTCGGCGCTCAGTTTCGCGATCGGTGCGGCCTTGCCGCTGGCGGTGGTGCTGCTGGCGCCGACCAATGCATTGCTGCCCTCGATCGTGATCGCCGCCCTGCTCTCGCTGGCGGTGCTGGGTGCCGTGGCGGCAAAGACCGGCGGCGCCAACCTGTGGAAGGGCGCACTGCGGGTGAGTGTATGGAGTTCGCTGGCGATGGGCTGCACGGCGGCCATCGGGTCCTTCTTCGGCGCAGCCATCTAGGGCCTGTTCACAGCCAGCCCAGCCACTGTCCCCAGAGCAGTTGTCCCAGATAACGCTGCGGTAGCAGCGTGAAGCTTCCGGCCACCAGGCAGGCACCGATGTAGACGCGCTGCATGGTGCGTCGATGCGAGTCGATGTCGCCGCGCATCACCGCAGTCAGTCCGCGATAGAGCAAGAAGCTGGTGACCGGCACCAGCAGGTGCAGCGGCGTATAGCCAGCGATATTGGGCAGGTCCCGTGAACGGATGAACAGCGCCGACAGTACCACGGCGACCATGCAGGTGAACCAGCCATAGCCCAGGGCGCGGTGCCAACGTGGGCGCACTGGTATGGCCAGCCGGGTCCACAGGGCCAAGGGGCCGACCAGCAGGGCCGCGAGCGCGGCGGTGAGATGAATGACAACGACCGGGGCAAGGGACATGGCAGCGCTTTCCGAAATGCGATGCCGGCATTGTTCGCGCTCCCCTGCTGCGCTATCAAGCGCAATGCGACGAAACGCCGGCTGGGTGGCGCCAGCGGCACGGCCTTGCTGGTCAGCCTCGGATACGCCCCCGTCTGCCGGCCCTAGTGCGCCGTCGGATCATCTTCCCCCACCAGTTCCTTCACCCTGCGCGCCAGCACATCGGCGGCAAATGGCTTGGTCAGCACCTGCATGCCGCGCTCCAGGTGGCCGTGGTTGAGCACGGCGTTCTCGGCATAGCCGGTCACGAACAGCACCGGCAGGTCCGGGCGCGGGGCGCGGATGGCGTCGGCCAACTGGCGGCCATTCATGCCGTTGGGCAGGCCCACATCGGTGAGCAGCAGATCGATCTCCTGGCAGGCCTCCACCACCCGCAGCGCCGAGGGGCCATCCTCGGCTTCCAGCACGCTGTAGCCCAGGTCCCGCAGCACCTCCACGGTGACCATGCGCACCAGCGGTTCGTCATCCACCACCAGGATGGTCTTGCTGCCGGGGGCGGCAGGCACCTGGCTTTCCTCCGGCAAGGCCAGGTCGTCCACGCCGCCTTCGCCCACATGGCGCGGCAGGTAGATGCAGACCATGGCCCCCTGCCCCAGCTCCGAATAGATGCGCACCGTGCCGCCCGACTGTCCGGCAAAGCCATACACCATGGACAGGCCCAGACCGGTTCCCTGTCCGGTCGGCTTGGTGGTGAAGAAGGGATCGAAGGCGCGCGCCACCACCTCGGGCGACATGCCTGCGCCGGTGTCGCTCACACTCAGCGATACGTACTGGCCCGGCGGCACGCCGCGCTGCAAGGCGCCGATATCATCCAGCCAGCGGTTGGCCGTCTCGATGGTCAGCCGCCCGCCATGCGGCATGGCGTCGCGGGCATTGATGCACAGGTTCAGCAAGGCGTTTTCCATCTGGCCGATGTCGACGAAGGTATGCCACAGGCCGCCGGCGGCGATGGTCTCCACGGCGATGGCCGGGCCGACGCTGCGGCCGATCAGTTCGTGCATGCCCGCGACGATGCGATTGAGGTCGGCCGGCTTGGGGTCCAGCGTCTGCCGGCGCGAAAAGGCCAGCAAGCGCTGCGTCAGCGCGGCGGCGCGCTTGACGGCCGACTGCGCGCCATTGAGATGCCGTTCGATATCGCCGATGCGGCCTTGGGCCAGCCTGACCTTCATCAGCTCCAGGCTGCCGCTGATGCCGGCCAGGATATTGTTGAAGTCGTGCGCCAGCCCACCGGTCAGTTGGCCTACTGCCTCCATCTTCTGCGCCTGGCGCAGGGCTTCCTCGGCATTGAGCAAGGCGGCGGTGCGTTCTTCCACCCGCTGTTCCAGGGTTTCGTTGAGTGTGCGCAGGGCCGCGAGAGCGCGGTCGCGTTCGGCCTCGACGGCCCGACGCCCTTCGATGTCGATGAGCACGCCCGGGAACTTGCTGGGGATGCCGTCGGGCGTCATCTCTACCCGGCCATTGGCCTCCAGCCAGTAGTAACGGCCATCGCGGCGGCGCGTGCGGTATTGGTGCGCGTAGGCGCCACCACGCGCCAGCGCTTCGCGGATGCGCGCCGACAGCAGCTCGCGGTCGTCCGGATGCACCGACAGCATGAGCTCATCGAGCTTGATACCGTCCAGTCCTCGTTCTGCGGGAATGCCAAAGGCGGCGGCAAAACCGTCGTCCACGCTGAAACGGTCGCTGGGCAGGTCCCAGATCCAGGTGCCGATGATGGCCCCGGCCTCCAAGGCCAGCTGGACGCGCTCGACGTTCTCGCGCAGGGCGGCTTCGGTGCGCCGGCGCGCGGTGACGTCGCGAAACAGCACCGACACTTGGCGCATCTCCACCGGTCCCACACGGGTGGCCGATACCTCGATGTGGCGGGCGGCCGCCTTGAACTCCTGTTCGAAGCGCACCGTCTGGCCGGTCAGCAAGACCTTGCCATAGATGTCCAGCCAGACCTGGGCATTGTCGGGTTCGACCTCGCGCAGGCGCTTGCCGACGATGCCTTCGATGCCGGTGTGACGGTGGTAGCCCGAGTTGGCCTCGATATGCACATAGTCGCTCAACGGACCATGCGGACCATCGATGAATTCGATGATGCAGAAACCGTCGTCGATGGCCTCCAGCAAGGCATGACGGTAAGCGCTGCTCAGCAATGGCGGGCTCTGTGTGGCCGGTTGGAATTCCAAGATAACGCCTTTCGTCGTCCAAAAATATACACGGTGAGCGTCATCGGCCAGCATGCAGCGTCACCAAGGTAGAGCTTGCGGGCATCTTAATGGAATCCCCTGGGGCATGTTCGCCAATGGCGCACAAAATTGCGCTCATGAGAGGCGAGATGCATTCCCCCTGCGACACCTTGCACAGCCTGTGCTCTGTTTTTTATCTATCAGGGCGGTCAGACCCAACTCAACAGCAAAACGCTCCGCGGAACCACAAAAAAATCTTCCGCTCCAGCCGCTGGCGGCCCCGCCCTGCTCAGCGGCCCGCCAGTCCTTGCGCCACCAGCCAGTCCTGCACCAGCGCTGCTATCTGGTCGGAGTTGGCGTCCATCATCATCAGGTGGCTGTTGCCGGCGATGCCGCGCGCCGGCAGGTCGATCTCGTCGGCCCGTCCGCCCTTGGCCTTGAGGGCGGCGATCATCTTCTTCATCGGCGCCTGGATGCCCTGCCAGCGCGGCGTGGCGGCGATCTTGTCGCCCCAGACGAAGAGCAGCGGCACGCGGCTCAACGGTGTCAGATCGACCTTGTCCGGATCGAGGGCGCCGGAGGGCTCGACACCGACCACCGCCTTGATCTTGTCCGGATAGCGGTTGGCCAGCGTGTAGGCGAAGGTGCTGCCCTGGCTGTGGACCATGATCACGCAAGGGCAGACGCGCTGGACCAGGGCGTCGTAGGCGGCCTCGGTGGCGGCGTCATTGGTCAGCCAGCGCGGCACGCCCTGCTTCATGAACTGGTCGAAGGCGGCCACCGGGAACTGGGTCCCCGGATAGGCGCTGCGATGCGCGGCATCCTGGTAGCTGCCGGCGGGGCCGATGCGAAACAGTTCCAGGCCTCCTTCTTGGTGCGAAACACCGGCTCGCTGCGATAGAGCTCCGGATAACGCGCCCACGAAGCCCGTCCTCGCTCCACCGCATCCGAGACGTAGACATCATGCCCAGCCCGCAGGAAGAACATCTGCCAGCCTGGCCGCCCATCCGGCGTGCTCTCCCAGGTCACGCCGCTGAGGCCGCCGCCGTGCCACATCAGCAAGGGATAAGGCGCGCGCCGCGCTGCCGGGGCCAGCCTGACGTACTGCACATACATCTGCCCCACCTCGAACTCGCCGTTGGGATCGATGCGGGTCAGCGGCGAGGTGGGCGTGAAGCGCACCTCCTTGGCCGGCAAGCCATCCAGGGTGACCTGGCGCCCGCCGATATGGAAGCTGCCAACCTCGGCCACGGCCACAGGGGCCTGCGCACGCTCGGAGGCAGGTGTCGTGCAGCCTGCCAGAAGGATGAGGCCGGCCAGGGTGAGTGCCGTAGCGCCATGCTGTTTCATATTGTCTCCTTGTTGTTGATGTTGGTCGGCTCGTCAAGCGCTTACCGCGACCATGCGGCGCAGTCATCCGGCACCGCCTGCCCCGGCGAGATCAAGGGGATCACGGCCGCCACCGGGGCCACCAGCGCCAATGCCGCCGCGGCGCCTGCGCGCGCGGCCAGAGCGCCGCTGTCGGCGCCGATCTCGGGATGGGAGAAGCTGCCGCGCACATGCAAGGGCGTACGCAGCGACAGGATGCGGACCTGCTTGGTGCGCGGATGGATGTCCAGGGCCAGCGTCTGCCGCCGCAGGTCGACCTGGCCGCCCACGTCGATGGCCGCGTCTTCGGTGTTGAGGATGCCATGCCGGATGGTGGCCTGGCCGTGCTGGATGGCCACGTCAGCGGCGCCGCACAGCAGCTTGACCTGCTGGTCGCGGTACAGCTTGGCGAACACCGCATTGGCCAGGTTCAGGCCGGCAGCCTCCAGGATGAACTGGCTGATGGTCCCCGGTCCCAGATCGGCCTTGATCTCGCCATCGGCGCTGGCCAGCACGGCGGCGGCGGAATTGCCGGTCGCCGACAGCGTGGCCTCGCCGTTGAGCTTGCTGAAGCTGGCCTTGAGGCTGGCCAGGCGCGGAAACAGGTCGCGCACCTGGGCATCCTGCAAGCGGATCTGCAGGCGGGAACGGATTTCCGGCTGGCTGCCATCCAGCCGCACTTGCCCCTGCCCCTGGCCGCCGGCCATGTTGAAGTGCAAGGGATCTGCGGTGAGCACCTGGTCCTTCAGGGTCAGCGTGGCAGCGGCCTGCTGCCATTCCAGGCCGGCACGCCATTGCACGCGCTTGGCCTGCAAGTCGATGTCTGCATCCAGCTTGGACCAGCGCTCGGGCTGGGCCGGTTTGGAGGGCTTGCCCTTGTCAGCGTCCTCACCGGGCAGATAGTCGGACAAACGCAGCAGACCGGCCTTTGCCTTGACCTTCAGATGATTCTTCGGCGGCCCGCGGAAATACTGGGCGTCCCCAGCGAAATCGCTGTCGCCGACCTTGCCGGTAAAGCCACTGTAGCGCCAGTCCCAGGCCTTGGTCTCGGGATCGAGGCGGGTGATGGTCAAGGCGCCCTCGGTGCTGAAGGCGCGCGTGGCCGGCAGCGGCACGCCGGTGGCCGGATAGAGACGGTCCAGGCTGTCGCCTGCCAGGCGAATGTGCAGGTCGGCCCGGCTCAGTTGGTGCGGATTGATCAGATTGCCGGAGAGCTGCGTCTGCACTCCGCCAATGTCGCCCTCGGCCTGCAAGGGAAAGACGCTGCCTTCGTTGAGCAGATCGGGCAAGGCCCCGCCCTTGATCTGGCCGTTGACCTGGGCCTGACCATAGCGCCCCGTCACGGCGGCCTGCAACACCAGGGCGGCGCTGTCTTTCTGGTTGGTAGTGGCGGCGTTGAGGGGACGGGCGTCGAAACGCAGGTCCAGGTCCAGCGGCAGGTCTACGTAGCGGATGAGCGCATGGCCGAAGACGATGCGATGGATGTCGAAGCTCCAGCGCGATCTGGGCTGGCTGGAGAAGCGCCAGTTCTTGCGCTGGTCGTCGGCGCGTTCCATGGCCAGGTCCAGGCCGTCGATGCGCAGGTCAGTGACGTGCCAATGCCAGTGCAGCAGCGGCAAGGGAGAAAAGCGCACATCCAGGGCGGCAGCGCGGACCAGATGGTCGCTGCTGTGCGCCCAGTCAGGGTTACCGATGAAGAGGCGCTCGGCGCGCAGGCGCAGTTGCGGCGCCAGGCGCGCCAGGACGCCAGCCTCATCGTCGGCTTGTGCAAGGCTCCAGGACAGGTCCAGATTGCCATCGACGCGGATGTCGCGTCCCAGCGCGGAAGAAAGCTGCCGACCCAGCCAGGGCTTGGCGTAGTTCCAGTCCAGCAGCGGCACGGCCAGCGCCATCACCAGCGAGAGCGCGATCAGCAGCGCTGCCAGGCTGCCGCCCAGCAGCTTCGCCCATTTCCACGCCGACCGCCCACGATATGGCATTTCGCCCCCTTCCCGTTCTCTTGTTCTTGTGGTCCAAGCGCAAGAGTATCAGGTCGGGAGCCGCCGCTGGCTATAGGAAGAGACGCCGGCCCCTTGTCAGCGGGACGGCATGGCTGTGCTTCAGAAGGTTTCCCAGGCGTCTTCATCCGCCCGCGCCGGCGCCTTCAAGGCGGGCGCAACTGCCACGGCAGGCGCCGCCGCAATGGCCGGCGACACCCGGGGCCGTGCGGCCGGCGCGCGGCTTGCCGTAGCTGCGGAGGCCAGCGCCGTTCGCACGGGCGCTGCCGGGACGCTCGCTGCGCCCTGCTCCAGCTTGAAGATGCTGATCGACTGGGTCAGGCGCACGGCCTGTTCCTGCATGGACTTGGCCGCAGCGGCAGCCTGTTCGACCAGGGCGGCGTTCTGCTGGGTGCCCTCGTCCATCTGCGTGACGGCGCGGTTGATTTCCTCGATGCCGCTGCTCTGTTCGGCACTGGCCGCGGAGATTTCGGCCACGATATCGGTCACGCCGCGCACGCTGCTGACCACTTGTTCCATGGTCGCGCCGGCTTGCGCCACCAGGGCGCTGCCGCCTTCGACCTTGCCCACCGAATCAGCGATGAGGGCCTTGATTTCCTTGGCGGCGGCGGCCGAGCGCTGGGCCAGGCTGCGCACCTCGGTGGCGACCACGGCGAAGCCACGGCCCTGCTCGCCGGCGCGGGCGGCTTCCACGGCGGCGTTGAGCGCCAGGATGTTGGTCTGGAAAGCGATGCCATCGATCACGCCGATGATGTCGACGATCTTGCGCGAAGACTGGTTGATCTCGTCCATGGTGTGGACCACGCGCCCCACGATCTGGCCACCCTGCAAGGCGATCTCGGAGGCGGACACGGCCATCTGGTTGGCCTGGCGCGCGTTGTCGGCGTTCTGGCGCACGGTCGAGGTCATTTCTTCCATGGCCGAGGCAGTCTCTTCGAGCGAACCGGCCTGCTGTTCGGTACGGGCCGACAGGTCCAGGTTGCCGCTGGCGATTTCGCCCGAGGCTGTGGTGATGGACTCGGTGCCTCGGCGCACGCCGCCGACGATCTCGACCAGGTTGTCGTTCATCTTGCGCAGCGCCTGCATCAGTTGACCGGTCTCATCGCGGGAATGCGGCTCGATGCGCGTGGTCAGGTCGCCGGCAGCGACGTTCTCGGCCACACGCACGGCTTCGGTCAGCGGCTTGACGATGGAGCGCGCCATCAGGTAGCCGAGGATGATGGCCGCCAGCACGGCTGCCAGCGAGCAGGCCAGCGTCACCTCGATGGCCATGGCGCCATCGGCCACTGCCTTGGCGCCTTCAGCCTGCAACTGCGCATCCTGCGAGTCGGCAAAGGCGCGCGCCAGCGCCAGGTAGTTGTTCTGGGTATCGGTGATCTTGCGCAGCACGTACTCATCGGCCGATGAGCCGTTGCCCGCCTTCACCAGGGCCAGGAAGTCGGCCTTGCTGGCGTCAAAGGCAATGCGTGCATCATCGAGGGCCTTGGCCTTCTTCTGGCCGACCGCCGTGACCTGGCGCGCAGTGATCTTGTCCAGCGCTTCCTTGGTCTGCTTGACGGCGACCTCGAGCTGGGCGAAGCGCTTTTCGTTGGCCGGGCGGTTCTCGATATCGATGGCGATGCCGCGCAGGTACTTGATCTGTTCGTTGACGCCGTCGCGCAGGTCGAAGGCCCAGCGCACCTTCAGGTAGCGGTCATTGACGATCTGGTCGATCGCGCGGTTGATGTTGTTGATCTTGATGAAGGCCGTGACGCTGACCACGGCCAGCAAGGCCACGATGAAGGCGAAGACCGCCGCCAGGCGCACGGCCACCTTGAGATTACTGAAATATGCAAACATGGTTCTTCCCTATGCTGTTCATGTGTTGGCTGTCTCTCCAGTTCTCTCGAAGATCCAGCTTGTTATTGTTGAACAGCGGCGGCGAAGTCCACTGAAGCGTTTTTATTCTGGTGGTCGCCATGATGGGGCATTGCATGCTCTGCAGCAACACTTGCGTGCGACTATTTGCTGAACTGTCGCAAAGTCATCACACAACTAGATGTCTAGATGTATTTTTCCCAACAACTTCGTCAGAAGACCACCCCTGATCCGAGGATGATGTTGGCATAGGGCGTGCATTCACCGGTGCGGATGACGGCGCGGGCGCGACGGGTCTGCTCCTTGAAGTTTTCATGCGATACGCTGCGCTTGCCGGCCAGTTCCAGCGCAGTGATCTGCGCGGCCAGCATAGGGCTGACCTGGGCCAGTTCATCGGCCACCACATGGAATTCCACCTGCAGCTCGCTGAGCACCGTCTCCAGCACGGTCAAAAAGCCTGGCACGCCGCGCGTGACGGCCAGGTCGATGACCGGCACTCCGGGCGGCACCGGCAGACCGACGTCACCGATGACCAGGGTATCGCCATGACCCATGGTGGCAATGACCTGGGAAATGGCGGCGTTGAGCAAGGCTGTCTTCTTCATGGCGATCCTGGGCTTGACGTGTTAGAGCACGACTTCGTCGCGGGTGGGAATGGAGGTCTGCGCACCGACACGGGTAACGCTCAGTGCGGCTGCGGCCTGGGCATAGGCGATGGCCTCGAACTGGTCGCGCCCCTGGGCGATGGCGCCGATGAAGCCGCCGATGAAGGTGTCGCCGGCCGCCGTGGTATCGACCGCCTGCACCTTGCGCGCCGGCAGATGGCGCTGCTGGCCGTCGGCGAAGGAGCCATAGACGCCCTTCTCGCCCAGCGTCACCACTACGTTACGCGCGCCCAGGTCGTGCAGTTTGCGTGCCAGCATGGGAATATCCTCGGACTGCTCTTCGGCCAGCATGGCGGCCTCGATCTCATTCAAGATCAGGTAATCGATCTTCTGCAGCAGTTCACGCGGCAGGGCCTGCGCCGGGGCGGGGTTCAGCACCACGGTCTTGCCCAGCGCGTGCGCCAGTTCGATGCTGTGGATGACGGTGGCCATCGGCACTTCCAGTTGCAGCAGCACGATGGAAGCCTGCTCGATCAGCGCGCGGGCGCGTTCGATGCGCTCCACGTCCAGGCGGCCATTGGCGCCGGCGGCGATGACGATGCTGTTCTGGGCGTTGGCGTCAACCATGATGGAGGCGATGCCGGTGGCTTCGCCAGCCACTTCGTCGATGTAGCGGTCATCGATGCCGCAGGCGGTGATCGATTGGCGCATCTGGTCGCCGAAGGCGTCGTCGCCCACGCAGGCCACCATGGCCACGCGGGTGCCGGGTGCGGCCAGGCGGGCGCAGGCCACGGCCTGGTTGGCGCCCTTGCCGCCGGGGATGGTCATGAATCTGTCGCCGGCCAGGGTTTCGCCCGGCAAGGGCATGCGCGGTACGCGCAAGACCAGGTCCATGTTGACGCTGCCGATGATGACGATCATGTGTGCTCTCTAGTTCTCAGGTCGGATTGACGCGCGGGGCGGTCGAGCCCCGCAGCTGGAGTTGCGGCGCTACCGTCTCGCGGCGCGCCGGCAGGCTGGGGTCGGCGATACGTTCCAGCAGGAACTGCGCGGTCAGGTTGCCCAGCTTGCGGGTGTTCTGCGCCACCGTGGTCAGCGGCGGATGGACGAACTGGGCCAGTTCGATATCGTCGAAGCCCACCACCGACAATGCGCCCGGCACCTCGATCTGCAATTCGCCGGCGGCGCGCAGCACGCCGATGGCCATCATGTCGTTGCAGCAGAAGATGGCGTCCGGACGCTGGTGGGCCGGGCGCCCCTGCAGCAGCTGCATGGCGGCCTGGTAACCGCCGATGCCGCTGAAGTCGGCATGCAGTAGGTCGCGGTCGGCCAGGCTCAGGCCGCCCTGTTCCAGGGTCTGACGAAAGCCCCGCACCCGTTCGTCCGACAATTCCAGCCCATCAGGACCGGCGATACAGGCCACGTGGCAGCGGCGCAAATCCAGCAGATGGCGCGCCGCCAGGCTGCCGCCGACGGCGTTGTCGGTGCTGACCAGGTCGATGTCGAGCTCCTTGGGGGCGCGGTCCAGCAGCACCGTAGGAATGTCCAGCTTGCCGGCCGGATTGAGGTCGGCCTGGTTCAAAGTGGCGATGATGAGGCCGTCGCAGTGCTTGGTCTGCAAGACTTGCAGGTAGTCGCGCTGCTTGTCGGGGTCGTCGTCGGAATTGCAAAGGATGACGCTGTAGCCGGCGCCATAGCAGTGGTCCTCGATCCCGCGCGCCAGTTCCGAGAAATACGGGTTGGTGTTGTTGGGGATGATCAGGCCGATACTGCCGGTGACCTTGCTGCGCAGCGAGCGCGCCAGGGCGCTGGGCACGTAGTCCAGTTCCTTGACGGCGGCCAGCACGCGCTCACGCGCGTCACTGCTGACCGGACGCGTCTGGTTGAGCACGTGCGAGACCGTGGTGTAGGACACCCCGGCCAGCCTGGCGACATCCTTGATGGTGGCCATGGCGTCTTCGCTTAGCGCGCGTGGCGTTGGCCGCGACGGCGATAGGTATCCAGGATCACGGCCACCACGATGACGGCGCCGGTGATGATGCGCTTCATCGGCTCGCTCACGCCGACCTGGGCCAGGCCGGCTTCCAGCACCGAGATGATCAACACGCCGATGAAGGTGCTGACGATGGAGCCCCGGCCGCCCATCAGGCTGGTGCCGCCGATGACCACTGCGGCAATGACCTGCAGTTCCATGCCCACGCCGCCATTGGGGTCGGCCGCTTCCAGGCGCGAGACCTGGAACAGCGCGGCGATGCCGGCCAGCGCACCCATCAGGGCAAAGGCCAGGATCTTGCTGGGATTGGGGTTCACGCCGGACAGGCGCACCGCTTCTTCATTGGTGCCGATGCCGATCCAGTAGCGGCCCAGCACGGTGCGGGTCAGCACCAGTTGGGCAATGATGACGATGGCGATGGCCGACAGGAAGGCCGGCGACATGCCAAAGAGGATGGGCGAGCTGATCACGTCCACGGCGCTGCCGATGTATTCGGTGCGCGAATTGGTGACCTGGTAGGCCAGGCCGCGCGCGATTTCCAGCACGCCCAGCGAGACGATGAAGGAAGGAATGCGCCAGTGCACCGAGACCATGCCGGTGAGCGTGCCGCACAGCGCCGCCACCACCACGCCCAGGGGCGCGGCGGCGTACAGCGGCCAGCCCCAGCGCACCATGGCCATGGACAGCATGGAGGCCGCCAGCGCCATCACCGAGCCCACCGACAGGTCGATGCCGCCGATGATGAGGATGAAGGTCATGCCCACCGACATCACCACCAGCGGCGGGATGTCATTGGACAGCGTAATGAAGGTGGCCGCGCTGAGGAAGTTCTCGCTCAGGAAGGCGAACATCACGCACATGGCCAGCAGCGCCGCCATCAGGCCCAGGTAGTTCTTGAAACCGGCCAGGTAGGCCGCTTGCCGGCTGACGGCGGGGGTAGAGGAAGAAGTTTGCATCTGTCTCGTTGATTCTTGGCAGTTGATAGTCGGGCCGAGGATGCGGCCACTCAGGCGGTATTGCCGGCCACGTGCGCCGCTGCGGCGGCTTCCTGGCGTCCCACGTAACCACTGAAGGCCGCGGCCAGGATGCGTTCCTGCGACCAGTCATCGCGGCTGAAGGTGTCGGCAATGCGGCCCGCGCTCATGACGGCGATGCGGTCGCAGATCTGCATCAGCTCGCGCAGGTCGCTGGAGACCACCAGCAGGCCCTTGCCTTGTGCGGCCAGTTCGGCAAAGAGGCGATAGATATCGGACTTGGCGCCGATGTCGATGCCGCGCGTGGGTTCGTCAAACAGCATGATGGGGCAATCGCGGTACAGCCAGCGCGCAATCACCACCTTCTGCTGGTTGCCGCCCGACAGTTCGCCGGCGGCCTGGGCCACGCTGCCGCTGCGGATGCGCAGCTTCTTCACGTAATCCTGCGCCACGCTGCTCTCGGCCGCATGATCGAGGATGCCGCCACGGCTCACGCTGCCCAGGTTGGCCAGGGAGGTGTTGACGCTGATGGCTTGCGGCAGCAGCAAGCCCTGCCCTTTGCGGTCTTCGGTGACCATGGCGATGCCGGCCTTGACGGCATCCTTGGGACTGCGGATGCGTGCGGGCTCTTGGCTGTCGCCGATGAAGATCTCACCCTGCTCGGCGCGGTCGGCGCCGAAGATCAGGCGCAGCAGTTCAGTGCGGCCCGAACCGATCAGGCCGGCAATGCCCAGCACTTCGCCGGCATGCAGCGCCAGGCTGGCGGGATGCACGACCGGAGCGCGGCCCAGGCCGCGGATGCGCAGCACCGGGGCGCCGATGCGGCGATGTTCGGCATCCAGATCGACCTTGGTCAGCTCACCGGCCATCAGTTGCACCAGTTGCTCGGTCGAATAGCGGCCGATGTCGTCGTTGCAGACCAGCTTGCCATCGCGCAGGACCACGATGCGGTCAGCGATGCGCTTCAATTCTTCCAGCCGGTGCGAGATGTAGATGATGGCCACGCCTTCGGCGCGCAGGCGCTCGATGCGCGAGAACAGCAGTTCCACCTCGCGGTTGGTCAGCATGGCCGTGGGTTCGTCCAGGATCAGGCAGCGGCAGCTGCCGATCAGGTTGCGCGCGATCTCGACCATCTGCTGGTGGCCCAGGCCCAGGTCGCCCACCGGCGTCCACGGGTCCAGCTCACCGAGTCCGACCACTTCCATCTGGGCGCGGGCGGCCTCGGCCAGCGTCTTGCGGTCGATCCAGCCGAAGCGGCGCGGCAGTTTTTCCAGGAACAGGTTTTCGGCAATCGACAGCGTGGGGATCAGGTTCAGTTCCTGCATCACCATGCGGATGCCCAGGCCTTCGGCCTGGGTGCGCGAGGCCGGTGCATAGGGCTGGCCGTCCAGGGTCATGCTGCCGGCGCTGGCATCGACCAGGCCGCAGATGATCTTGGAGAGCGTACTCTTGCCGGCGCCGTTTTCGCCGGTCAGGGCCAGCACCTGGCCGGGACGCAGGTCCAGGTCGATGCCATCGAGCACCGGTGCGGCGTAGCTCTTGCCAATGCCGGACAGAGTCAGCAAGGGCGAAGCTTGGGAGGGAGAGTCGTTGGGCTGCATGGTTCTGTAGCGCGCAAGGAGGGAGAGGCAAAGCCCTGCACCCGGGAACGGGCGCAGCGCTTTGCAGAGAAGACGCTAAAGGGCGTCGGTATTACTTGGTGACCAGCGAGACCTTGGTCTCGACCACGCCACCCAGGGCGCTTTGCGGCTTCTTCTCGGAGAGCGCCTTCAGGGCGGTCTCGATGCCGAAGACGGCTTGCTGCTGGGCGAACTGGTCAACAGTAGCCAGCACACGGCCATCCTTCAACATCGGCTTGATGGCGTTGATGTTGTCGTAGCCAACCAGTTGCACCTTGCCGGTCTTGCCAGCGGCGCGGATGGCAGCCACGGCGCCCAGCGCCATGTTGTCGTTGCCAGCCAGGATGGCCTTGATGTCAGGATGGGCGTTCAGGATCGACGCAGCAACCTTGTTGCCCTGGTCGATTTCCCACTGGCCGGACTGCACCGTCACCACGTTGGCGCCGACATCCTTCATGGCGTCCTGGAAGCCCAGGGTGCGTTGCTGGGCATTGAAGGTGGTGGACACGCCTTCGATAATGGCGACCTTGTCACCCTTCTGCAGTTGCTTGCCCAGATAGTCGCCGGCCAGCTTGGCGCCTTTGCGGTTGTCCGGGCCCACGAACGGCACGGTGATGCCCTTTTCCTTCAGTGCGGCGTCGTCGAGCTTGTTGTCGATGTTGACCACGATGATGCCGGCGTCGATGGCCTTCTTGACCACCGGCACCAAGGCCTTGGAGTCAGCCGGGGCGATCACCAGGGCATTGACCTTGGAGACGATCATCTGCTCGACGATCTTGATCTGGTTGGCCGTGTCTTGCTCATCCTTGATGCCGTTGGCGATCAGATCGAACTTGCTGGCGTTGGCCTTCTGGTATTCGCGGGCGCCATTCTCCATGTTCAGGAAGAACTCGTTGGCCAGCGACTTCATGACCAGCGCCACCTTGGGCTTGGCCGGGGTCTGCGCCATGGCGGCGCCGGGAAGGACTGCACAGGCCAGAGCGGCGATGGCGAAATGACGGCGGGTGAATTTGTTCATCTGGGTCTCCAGTATTGATGTTGCCGGCGTTTCCCAGCGCCTGTTCACACTTAATCTGCGCATCTCGCAGATTAAGTGTGAACAGGCCCTAGATGGACGCCGTTATCGGTGCGCAAACGTTTGCGCGAAAGGGAGAATAGCACCGCGTTTTGAGAAAATAAAGCCTGGACTACAGCTTTTTTTGCATCTCGCAGGAGAACCAACTGGCGTTTCTAGACATCGCCGCGCTGGCGGAGAACGAAAAACGGCGAGCCGCCCCGAGAGGAGCGGCTCGCCGTTGCCAGCCTGTTCAAGACGCTGCCAGGGCTCAGTCGATGCGCCTGTGCTGCGGCCCGCGCGCCCTCGCCTGCCGGGCCCTGAGCCAGTCAGGCAGCCACAGGCGATAGACCAGATAGCCGCCAAACGCCCCCGCGGCCACCACGAAGTAGACCACGTACCAACTCAAGAAGGACCCGCCCCACGACAGGACCCGTTCCAGGATATGCATACCATTTCCCCATCAACAACCACAACCACCACGCCTGCCCCCAGGCACAACCCCCATCTAGCGCACTGCCGCCCTGCCGCCTCTTCTAGTGGCCCACCCCGGTGCGCCGCCATACATAAGCGCCAAAGGCGCAGCTCCCCACGAGCACATACATCGCATACCACACCAATGCCTGGCCGCCATAGGCCATCAGCAGTTCGATGAACTTCATCGACGTCTCCTCATCTTTCTGGCTGCTGCGCTGATATTCGCGCAGCTTATCATCACCAGGGATGAAAATGCCCGCAAGCAACATCCCCGACATGCTGCAGGTGCTGCTGCCACGTATACCAAGGCTGGCGCCCATCCTGGCCGCGTCGGCATTCACCTGCAAGCCCATCTTGCTACTGCCAAAAGATGATGTAAAGAATGCCTTGTTTCGCGCAGCAGCATTTTATGCTTGACCTCAGCACTACGGCAGAGCTTCGTCGCCAGCGTGATGCCTTTTTGGCAAAGCCTTCCTGCGGGGAAAGCGCTGCTGCAAAGCTTGATTATCGGTCAACATTTTGCAGTGCAAAACAAAAACTTGTGAATTCGTCGTCAAACGGCGACTTATCGCCGTATTTGATTGGCGGCCACTGGTCGCAGCCGCTCAGCTAGCGGCCCCGCCCCGCGATGCATCGAGCAAACGCGGGCCGAAAGAGTCATTCACGCAGGTGATGTCTTGCGCCACAACACCAGCGTCCCCAGCAAGCCTGCGATCACCGAGCCACCCAGCACGCCCAGCTTGAGCTTGGCCTCGAAATCGTCCGCCAGCCCCTGGAAGGCCAGGCCGCCGATGAACAGGCTCATCGTGAAACCAATCCCGCACAGCATGCACACACCGATGAACTGCCGCGTAGTGGCCCCGGCCGGCGCAGTCGCCAGTCCGCTGCGCACCATCAGCCAGGCTGCGCCAAAGACGCCCACCGTCTTGCCCAGCACCAGGCCGGCCGCAATGCCCAGGGGAATGGGTTCTAGCAGGCTGCCCAGCGACATGCCCTGCAGGGAGACGCCGGCATTGGCGAAGGCGAACATGGGCAGCACCAGGAAGGCCACCCAGGGATGCAAGCCATGTTCCAGCGCCCCGGCCAGGGGCTGGCCGTGGGCGTCGCGCATGGGGATGGCCAGCGCCGTGACCACACCGGCCAGCGTGGCGTGGATGCCCGACTTGAGTACGCAGACCCAGATCACCAGCCCCACCAGGATATACACATCGGCGCGGCGCACCCCGCTGCGATTGAGCAGCAGCAGCACCAGGCTGCCCAGGCCGGCGCCGGCCAGCATGCCCAGCGAGAGATTGTCGGTATAGAACAGGGCGATGACCACGATGGCGCCCAGGTCATCGATGATGGCCACGGCCGTCAGGAACACCTTCAGCGAGGTCGGCACCCGCGAACCCAGCAGCATCACAATACCGATGGCAAAGGCAATGTCGGTGGCCGCAGGGATCGCCCAGCCGCGCAAGGCGACCGGGTCCCCCAGGTTGATGAGGGCATAGATGGCCGCTGGCACGACCATGCCGCCCAGCGCGGCCGCAGCCGGCAGGATGGCCTGCTTGCGCGAAGCCAGCTCGCCTTCGACGAACTCGCGCTTGATCTCCAGCCCCACCAGGAAGAAGAACACCGCCATCCACAAGTCATTGACCCACAGCAGCAGCGGCTTGGACAGCACCACCAGGCCGCCGATATCGACCGTTCCCTGAATACGCGTAAAGGCCGCGTAGGCCTCGCGCCATCCTGAATTGCTGATCACCAGCGCCAGCACGGCGGCGATGGCCAGCACGATGCCGCCAGCGGCCTCGTGCGCGAAGAAACGGGCGAAGGCGTTGCCGCCCTGGATTGGATGGGGGGATTGACTCAATGGAAGGCTCCTTGTTGCCAGGTTGATAGCAGCCCTGACTGTAACAAGGGAAGTGCGTTTCGCCAAATTTTCTCGCCTCTGCCAAGGCACGCGCACTTGAGCGGCGGACATAAAAAAAGGGCCGTCCCTCTCCACAGGAACGGCCCGACCCTCCACACCACAAACCTGCCTGGCGGCTTGCACCGCCTGCGCCCTTCTGCTGACTGCTTTGAGACTTCAGCCGACGGACGCTTCTTGATCTTTCAACGGAACACCAGCACCGGCACCTTGCTACGGGCCAGCAGCTTTTGCGTCTGGCTACCCATGAGCAGGCGTCCCAGCGTGGACCTTGCCTTGGAGGCCATGAAGATGGCATCGCAATGCTCGCGTTCGGCCACGCGCATGATCTCTTCGTAGGGGCGACCACCTTGTGCCACCTGCACCGAGCAGGGAACGCCTTCCTGGCGGGCCATCTCGGTGATCATCTCGACGCTGGCCAGCGCCCGTGCGCGGCCGGCTTCATCGGCACGCGCCACATCCACGCCCACGCTGACCTCTGGGATCGACAATGCGCGCAGATTGCCCGATACCGACAAGCCGACCAGGCTGCTGCCGCAGCTCTTGGCCAGGGCGATGGCCGCCTTGACCGACTCGTTGCACAGACGGGAACCGTCGGTTGCCAGCAGGATGTTCTTGAACATGATGACCTCTCGGGTGACAGAAATCGTATGACTGCATACTAAGCCCCCGACGCCTGAGACGACTTGACATGCATCAAGCGCCACCTGCCCGTAAAGCAGGACTGGTGCGCTCTTGCGCTGGATCAAACGAGGCGCGCCCAAGGCACGGCGGCTCGTCCGCAGGCAAGCTGGCAGGACGCGTTTTGTGATACGGCAGGTTCAGCGCGGGGATGAGGGCGCAGGAGGAATGTCTGCTGCGCGCGGCATGGACATCGACATAGGCAAGGCCAGCTGTCTCGTCGCCTTGTTCAATCTTTCAGCAGCGCGGCCAGCACGTGACGGTAGTCTTCCCGTGCACTGTCTTCCAGTGGATGACGCCCATCCTTGACCACCTGCTGGCCGCCAACGTAGACATCACCGACCATCTGCCCGTCGTGCTCGCAGAACACCAGCGCCGAGAGCAGTTGCGCGCTGCTGCGTTGAGCCAGGTTGACATGGCCGGGATCGAGCACCACCAGGTCGGCGCGCTGGCCCGGCATCAGCCCTGCCACTGCCCGTCCGCTCGCCTGTGCGCCGCCCGCCACCGCCTGGCAGAACAGCCGGTCGGCCACCGCCGGCGCCTCGACTACGGCCAGGACGTTGCGGCGGCGGTGATGCAGGCGTTGCGCATATTCCAGCAGACGCAATTCGGCGCGCAGGCTGATGGCGATATTGCTGTCCGAACCAATGCCCCAGCGCGTTGCGCCATCGATGAGGCGAGGTGCGTCGATGACGCCGTCGCCGAGATTGGCTTCGGTGGTCGGACACAACCCCACCACCGCGCCGCTGCCGGCCACGGCGCGGTATTCATCGTCGTCCATATGGGTGGCGTGGACCAGGCACCAGCGCGCATCGACCGGCTGCGAGGACAGCAGCCACTGCACCGGACGTTGGCCGCTCCAGGCCAGGCAATCCTCGACCTCGCGCAATTGTTCGGCAACATGGATATGGATGGGCGCATCACTGCCGCCGGGCTGGCCTGCGAGCCCCGACAGCAGTTCTTCCAGCCCGGTTGGCGCCACCGCTCGCAGCGAATGCGGCGCGACGCCATAACGGCGCATGCCATTTTCCGGCATGTGCTGCAGCAGGCGCTCTCGCAGTCCGAGCAGCCAGGACGGAGCAGCGACGAAACGGCGCTGCTCGGCCGACACCGGTAGGCCCCCCAGGCCGCCCTGCTGGTACAGCACCGGCAGCAGGGTCACGCCGATGCCGGCCTGGTCGGCCGCCTGCAGCAAGGGCCAGGCCATTTCTGCCGGATCGGCATAGGGGGCGCCATCCGGGCCGTGATGCAGATAGTGGAATTCGCAGACCGAGGTATAGCCAGCCTTGAGCATCTCGATGTAGGTCTGCCGCGCGATGGCTTCTAGCTGCCGGGGCTGCAGGCGCTGGGCAAAGCGGTACATCAGCTCGCGCCAGCTCCAGAAGGAGTCCGAGGGACTGCCCATGGTCTCGGCCAGCCCCGCCATGGCGCGCTGGAAGGCATGGCTATGCAGATTGGGCATGCCCGGCAGCACCGGGCCGCTGGCCAGCGCAGCGCTGCCGCGCGGACTGTCGGGCGTGACTTGCGTCAGACTGCCCGTGCGGTCCCAGCGCAGCAGCACGTCGTTACGCCATCCTTGCGGCAACAGGGCCAGCGGACAGAACAGCGCGCCGTCGGCAGGCGCGGGGTGGAGGTGGTGCAGGTCTTGGTCGCCATGCGATGCCATGTGCTCACCTTCTTTATTCTTGCAGGTAGCAGTAGTCTATCGCGGACTCATCCATGCCGCTGTCAGCCAGACGTCAGTTTCCATCGGCAACCTGGCGCGCCAGCATGGTCTGGAGGAAGCTGCGGGTGCGTGCCTGCTGCGGGGCGGTGAAGATGGCGCCAGGCGGTCCGGCTTCGACGATGCTGCCATCATCCATCACCACCACCACATCGGCCACCTCGCGGGCAAAGCCCATTTCGTGGGTGACGATGATCATGGTCATGCCTTCGGCCGCGAGCGCACGCATCACCTGCAGCACTTCGCCCACCAGTTCGGGGTCCAGCGCCGAGGTGGGTTCGTCGAACAGCATCACCTTGGGTTCCATGGCCAGCGCGCGGGCGATGGCCACGCGCTGTTTCTGCCCGCCCGAGAGCGTGCCGGGGTAGGCCTTGGCCTTGTGCGCCAGGCCGACCTTCTCCAGCAGCTGCAGTGCCTGCTGCTGGGCGGCCTTGCGCGACATCCCGCGCAGGCAGGTGGGGGCCAGCGTGATGTTGTCCAGCACCGTCAGGTGGGGAAACAGGTTGAAGGACTGAAAGACCATGCCCACTTCCGCGCGCAACGGGTCGAGCATGGCTTCCGGCATCATCCGACCGCCCTCCACCACCGGATGCCCGCAGACCTTCACCGTGCCGCCCTCGGCCTTTTCCAGCCCGTTCAGGCAACGCAGGAAAGTACTCTTGCCGCTGCCGCTGGGGCCGATGATGACTACTACCTGGCTGGGCGCGACGCTCAGGTCCAGGCCCTTGAGCACCACGTGGGTGCCGAAGGACTTTCTCAGGCCGCTGACCTCGACGATGGGCTCGGTCATCACACCCTCCCTTCAGAACGCAGCACTTTTTCGATGCGGCGCAAGACCAGCGTGGTCACGCTGGTGAGCAGCAGATAGATCAGGGCAATGGCCAGATAGGTTTCCAGCGAGCGGTAGGTGACGCTGATGATCTTCTCTCCCTCGTGCATCAGATCGGCGATGGTCAACAGCGAGACCAGCGCCGAATTCTTGATCAAGGCGATGAATTCATTGCCCAGCGGCGGGATCATTCGCACGAAGGCCTGCGGCAGGATCACGCGTCGCATGGCCATGCGGTAAGGCAGGCCCAGCGAACGCGCCGCCTCCATCTGGCCGCGCTCAATGGACTGGATGGCGCCGCGCACGATCTCCGAGACATAGGCCCCGCTGTAGATGCCCAGCCCCAGGATGCCGCAGACGTAGGCCGGCAGGATCAGGCCCACATGCGGCAAGCCAAAGAACCACAGGAACAGTTGCACCAGCAACGGCGTGCCGCGCACCAGGGTCAGGTAGATCGTACACAGGCCATAGATCACGCGACGCTGTGGCGACAGGCGTCCCAGGCCGACCAGCAGGCCCAGCACGCAGCCCACCACCAGCGAGGCTGCGGTGATCTCGACTGTCACCAGGGTGCCGTGGACGAGCGAGGGCCAACTCTCCCAGACGCCCGAAAAATCCAGTTTCATGCAATGCTCCAGAAAAAAGAAACGCCTCGGCCACGCTGGATCGTGCGCGGACGAGGCGGTGCTTCATGCAGAGGGGACCAGGACCGGAAGGCGCGGCTTATTCGCTCTTGCCGAACCACTTGTCGGTAAGCGCCGTATAGGTACCGTTCATGCGTAGCGTTTGCAAGGCCTTGTTGAGTTGTGCGGTCAGTTCCGTATCGCTCTTGCGCAGGGCAAAGCCATACAGCTCGGTGGTCAGCCCCTTGTCCAGCACACGCACCAGCGGCTGGGTGCGGGCATATTCGACCGCTGCCGGACGGCCGGTGACCACGGCATTGACGCGACCGGTGGCCAGCAGGTCGAACATGGCCTGGTTCTTCTCGACCTCCACCCGCTCCACGCCGGGGAAGTTGTCCTTGAGGTAGCCCACCGACTTGGTGCCCACCTGCACCGAAACGCGCTTGCCCTTGTTGAGGTCTTCCGGGATCTTGATGCTGCTGTCGTCACGCCGCACCAGCACGGCCAGCCCGCCCCGGTAGTAGGGATCGCTGAAGTTGACCACCTTGCGGCGTTCGTCGGTCATGTAGATGGCCGAGGCGGCGATGTCGAAGCGGTTGGAGACCAGACCTGGAATGAGGCCCTTGAAATCGATGTCGATCCACTGGACCTTCTTGCCCATGGTCTTGGCCAGGGCTTCGATCAGTTCCACGTCAAAGCCGGTGCGCTTGCCATCCTTGACGAATTCCATCGGCGGGAAGGTGGCGTCGGTGCCGACCCGGATCACCTCACCGTTGGCGTGGGCGACCGGGACAGCCGCGATCAGCAGGCTCAGGCAGGCCATGCTGGCGCAGAGCAGCTTGGAAAATGTCTTCATGATTTCCTCAGTAGAGAAGATGGGCTGGACGCCGGGCTTGCCGGCACGATGTCAACAGATTGACCTGGCGTCCTGGCTGCTGCGCCTACCCCCCCGGCGCGCAGCTTGGCCGCTCTTGCTAAATCCTACAGTAAGGCAATAAGACTTAAAAACGATTACAGATGCGTTGGGCCGATTCCAGCGTCATGCGGACCAGTTCCTGCTCGCGGTTGCCCACACGCAGGGCCGGGGCCATCAGGGTGATCGTGCCTTCCAGGCGGCCATTGGAGGTCACGATAGGTACCGACACGCCCCATACGCCCAGATCGACCTCGCTTTCGCTGATACAGTAGCCGCGCCGGCGGATTTCTTCCAGCTGGGTTTCCAGGGCCGCCAGTTCCTCGGGCTTATCGCCCAGTTGGTCGGTCAACAGCTTCTGCTGCAGCTTGCGCGGCATGAAGGCCAGCAGGCTCTTGGCGGAGGCGCCCTTGAGCAGCGGATGGGCGCGGCCCTTGGTGAAGGAACAGCGCAGCGGCTGGTCGCTTTCTTCCATGGCGATGCACACCATCTGTCCGTTGATGGCTACCAGCAGGCCGACGCTCTCGCCGCTGCGCTGGACCAGCGAGCTGATCTCTTCGCGGCTCTGGCTGACCAGGTTGGAGTTCTGGTCGAAGCCCCAGGCCAGCTGTACGCCGGTGGGGCCGGGTTCGAAGGTGCCGGAGTTCATGTGCTCCTGCAACAGCCCCCACTTTTTGAGGGAGGCCAGATGCCGGTACACGGTACTGACGGGTTGTTGCACCATGGCAGCGATCTGCTTGGCACTGACGGGCTTGCCGGCACGAGCCACGCCTGCGAGGACGTGGAGTACGCGGTCAACGATAGTAGAGGTCTGAGGAGTGTCCATGGCGGCAATGTACGGTTAATTTCTCATTTTGGGTGAATCATTCCCACATATGAGGAAGATATTTGAAAAAATTTGAAAGCTGATTTCACATTTTCCCAACGGCTGGCTGAATTTTCTCATCCCTAACGAAAATTGCCTCATGCTATTTTTTAACTACCCAGTGCCGAAAATATTTCAGTGTCGACACTTCTTCCATTTTTAGGGTGAAGTGCTATGATTAATACACTTTTTGACCACAGATTGTCGACACCATGAGTGAGCTCATTTCACTACCCGGCAATGACCGCGAGGGCGAGACCTTGTCGGAACACGTTTTCCGCAAGATCCAGAGCGCCATCGTGCAAGGCGAGATCGCCCCCGGCAGCAAGATTTCCGAACCCGAACTGGCGCGCACCTATGGCATCAGCCGGGGTCCGCTGCGCGAAGCGATCCACCGGCTGGAAGGCCAGAACCTGCTGGTGCGCGTGCCCCACGTGGGTGCGCGGGTGGTCTCGCTGACCCTGGAGGGCCTGGTCGAACTGTTCCAGATCCGCGAATCGCTGGAAGGCATGGCCTGCCGCCTGGCCGCCCAGCGCATGAGCCGGGCCGAGCTCGATGAGCTGCGCCGGGTGCTCGATACGCACGAGAAGGACGAAGCCTTCCAGGCCGGACGCGGCTACTATCAGCAGGAAGGCGACTACGACTTCCATTACAAGATCATCCAGGCCAGCGGCAACCAGATCCTCACCCGCATTCTCTGCGGCGAACTTTACCAGTTGGCCCGCATGTACCGCATCCAGTATTCCGCCACCCCGCACCGCCCGCGCCAGGCCTTCGCCGAACACCACCGCATCCTCGATGCCCTGGCCGACGGCGACGGCGAACTGGCCGACCTGCTCATGCGCCGTCACATCGGCGCCTCCCGCCGCAATATCGAACACCAGATTGCGCAGGCGCAAACCGGCGGCGCGGCAAGCCGTACCGGACAGGCCTCCAACGCATGACCCGCACCAGATAACCAGATAACCCGATAACCATTCCATCAACGAGACACGAGCCAACCGCCATGAACACCCAATACCGCAAGCAGCTGCCCGGCACCCACCTGGATTACTTCGACGCCCGCGCCGCCGTGGAGGCGATCCGTCCCGGCGCCTGGGACACCCTGCCCTACACTTCCCGCGTGCTGGCCGAAAACCTGGTGCGCCGCTGCGATCCGGCGACCCTCACCGATTCGCTGCGCCAGCTCATCGAACGCAAGCGCGAGCTGGATTTCCCCTGGTTCCCGGCGCGCGTGGTCTGCCACGACATCCTGGGCCAGACCGCGCTGGTGGACCTGGCCGGTCTGCGCGACGCCATTGCCGACATGGGCGGCGACCCGGCCAAGGTCAATCCGGTGGTGCCGGTACAGCTGATCGTGGACCATTCGCTGGCAGTGGAATGCGGCGGCGACGACCCGCAAGCCTTCGAAAAGAATCGTGCCATCGAAGACCGCCGCAATGAAGATCGCTTCCATTTTATCGACTGGACCAAGCTGGCTTTCGAGAACGTGGACGTAATTCCGCCTGGTAACGGCATCATGCACCAGATCAACCTGGAAAAGATGTCGCCGGTGATCCATGCCAAGGACGGTGTAGCCTTCCCCGACACCCTGGTCGGCACCGACAGCCACACCCCGCACGTGGACGCGCTGGGCGTGATCGCCATCGGCGTGGGCGGCCTGGAAGCCGAGAATGTCATGCTGGGCCGCGCCTCCTGGATGCGCCTGCCCGACATCATCGGCGTAGAACTGACCGGCCGCCGCCAGCCGGGCATCACCGCCACCGACATCGTGTTGTCGCTGACCGAATTCCTGCGCAAGCAGAAGGTGGTCGGCGCTTACCTGGAGTTCTACGGCGACGGCGCTGCCAGCCTGACGCTGGGCGACCGTGCCACCATCTCCAACATGGCCCCGGAATATGGCGCGACCGCCGCCATGTTCTCCATCGACCAGCAGACCATCGACTATCTGAAGCTCACCGGCCGCGAGGACGAACAGGTCAAGCTGGTGGAAACCTATGCCAAGGAGGCCGGCCTGTGGTCCGACACCCTGGCCAAGGCCGAATACGAACGCGTGCTGCGCTTTGACCTCTCCACCGTCGTGCGCACCCTGGCCGGCCCGAGCAACCCGCACAAGCGCCTGCCGGTGTCGGAACTGGCTGCGCAAGGCATCGCCGGCAAGGTCGAGAACGAACCCGGCAAGATGCCCGATGGCGCCGTCATCATCGCCGCCATCACCAGTTGCACCAATACCAGCAACCCGCGCAACGTGATCGCGGCGGCTCTGCTGGCGCGCAACGCCAATCGCCTCGGCCTGGCCCGCAAGCCCTGGGTGAAGAGCTCGCTGGCGCCCGGCTCCAAGGCGGTGGAACTGTACCTGGAAGAAGCGGGCCTGACCGCCGACCTGGAAAAACTGGGCTTTGGCATCGTCGCCTTTGCCTGCACCACCTGCAACGGCATGTCCGGTGCGCTCGACCCGAAGATCCAGCAGGAAATCATCGACCGCGACCTGTACAGCACCGCCGTGCTGTCCGGCAACCGCAACTTCGATGGCCGCATCCACCCCTACGCCAAGCAGGCGTTCCTGGCCTCGCCGCCGCTGGTGGTGGCCTATGCCATTGCCGGCACCATCCGCTTCGACATCGAACAGGACATGCTGGGCGTGACCGCCGAGGGCCGGGAAATCCGCCTCAAGGACATCTGGCCCAGCGACGAGGAAATCGACGCCGTCGTGGCCGCCGCGGTCAAGCCGCAGCAGTTCCGCAATGTCTACACCCCGATGTTCTCCGCCCGCGTGGACCGCAGCCAGTCGGTCAGCCCGCTGTATGACTGGCGTCCCCAGAGCACCTACATCCGCCGTCCGCCCTACTGGGAAGGCGCGCTGGCCGGTGAGCGCACGCTCTCGGGCATGCGTCCGCTGGCCGTGCTGGGCGACAACATCACCACCGACCACCTTTCGCCCTCCAACGCCATCCTGCTCGACAGCGCCGCCGGCGAATACCTGGCCAAGATGGGCTTGCCGGAAGAAGACTTCAACTCCTACGCCACCCACCGGGGCGACCACCTGACCGCGCAGCGCGCCACCTTCGCCAATCCCAAGCTGTTCAACGAGATGGTGAAGAAAGCCGACGGCAGCGTACAGCAAGGCTCCCTGGCGCGCCTGGAACCAGAAGGCAAAGTGATGCGCATGTGGGAAACCATCGAAACCTACATGGAGCGCAAGCAGCCGCTGATCATCATCGCCGGCGCTGACTACGGCCAGGGTTCGTCGCGCGACTGGGCCGCCAAGGGCGTGCGCCTGGCGGGTGTGGAAGCCATCGTGGCCGAAGGCTTCGAACGCATCCACCGCACCAACCTGATCGGCATGGGCGTGCTGCCGCTGGAATTCAAGCCCGGCGAGAACCGCAACACCTATGCCATCGACGGCACCGAAACCTATGACGTCATCGGCCAGCGCCGTCCGCGCGCCGACCTGACGCTGGTGATCCACCGCAACAATGGCGAGCGTGTGGAAGTACCGGTGACCTGCCGCCTCGATACCGCCGAAGAAGTCTCGATCTACGAAGCCGGTGGCGTGCTGCAACGCTTCGCCCAGGATTTCCTGGAAGCCTCCGCCAACGCCGGCCAGAACGCCAAGGAACAAGCATGAGCCAAGTCCCCCAGATCCGCATCCCCGCCACCTACCTGCGTGGCGGCACCAGCAAGGGCGTCTTCTTCAAGCTGGACGACCTGCCCGAAGCCGCCCGCGTCCCCGGCCCTGCGCGCGACAAGCTGCTGCAACGGGTGATCGGCAGTCCCGATCCCTATGGCAAGCAGATCGACGGCATGGGCGGCGCCACCTCCAGCACCAGCAAGACGGTCATCATCTCGCGCAGCGAGCGCCCCGGCCATGACGTCGACTACCTGTTCGGCCAGGTCTCCATCGACAAGGATTTCGTGGACTGGAGCGGCAATTGCGGCAATCTCTCGGCCGCCGTCGGCCCCTTCGCCATCGCCGCCGGCCTGGTCGATCCTTCCAGGCTGCCTCAGGACGGCGTGGCTGTCATCACCATCTGGCAAGCCAACATCGGCAAGACCATCGTGGCCCATGTGCCGATCCGCGGCGGCCAGGTGCAGGAAACCGGCGACTTCGAGCTCGATGGCGTGACCTTCCCCGCCGCTGAAGTGCAGCTTGAATTCATGGACCCCGCCGCCGAAGAAGAAGGCGCAGACGGCGCCATGTTCCCCACCGGGAACGTGGTCGATATGCTGGAGGTGCCTGGTGTGGGCAGCTTCCAGGCGACCATGATCAATGCCGGCATCCCCACCATCTTCCTCAAGGCCGAAGAGATCGGCTACACCGGCACCGAACTGCAGGACGCCATCAACAGCGACCCGGCCGCCCTGGCCCGCTTCGAGACCATCCGCGCCCATGGGGCGATGCGCATGGGGCTCATCAGCAAGGTTGAAGAAGCCACCACCCGGCAGCACACGCCCAAGGTGGCCTTTGTCGCGCCGCCCAAGGAATATGTGTCTTCCAGCGGCAAGACCGTCACCGTGCAGGATACCGACGTGCTGGTGCGCGCCATGTCCATGGGCAAGCTGCACCACGCGATGATGGGCACGGCTGCGGTCGCCATCGGCACCGCAGCGGCCATTCCGGGCACGCTGGTGAACCTGGCAGCGGGCGGCGGCGAGCGCAACAGCGTGCGTTTCGGCCATCCTTCCGGCACCTTGCGCGTGGGCGCCGAAGCCAGGCTGGAAGATGGCCAATGGGTCGTCACCAAGGCCATCATGAGCCGCAGCGCGCGGGTACTCATGGAAGGCTGGGTGCGAGTGCCGGGCGACGCCTTCTGATCCAGGCGCGAAGAGTCGCGGCAACCTGCGCGGCAGCTAACCGCAAGACAGGCCGGCGCCACTGTGCGCCGGCATTTTTTCGTCATGGCCGGGCGGCTATTGCACGAAGAAGCGCACACGAACGGCATCGATGGCCACGGCGATGAAGATCATCACTCCGCCGATCATGCCCACGTAGAAGGATGGCACATTGGTAATGGCCAGCCCGACCTGTATCACCGTCAGCAAGAGTACCCCGCCCAGGATGCCCGGCACGCTGCCCCGTCCTCCGAACACGCTCACCCCGCCGATGATGGGTGCGGCAATCGCGTACAGCAGGTAGCTCGCGCCCTGGTTGGAGGTGATGGCGATCTGCCACGAGGCCAGCAGATAACCCGCCACCCCGGCAATGCAGCCGGCCAGCGCATAACAGATGATCTTGATGCGATGTACGCGAATGCCGGCCGCATGCGAGGCCAACGCATTGCCGCCCACCGCATAGATGGAGCGGCCCAGCACGGTCCGCCGCAGCATGACCGACATGGCCAGCAGCGCGACCACGAAGATCACCGGCATCAGCGGCCAGCCATCCAGGCTGGCCGAACCTATCCAGATGTAGCCATCGTCCAGGTTGGTGATGGTCTTGCCTTGGGTGAGCGCCAGCAAGGCGCCTTGCAGCACGATCATCATGGCCAGGGTCTGGATCAGCGAGACCATGCGCAAGCGCGTGATGCACAGGCCATTGAACCAGCCGATCAGGGTCGCCACGGCCACACCGACCAGCATGGTGAGCCACCATGGCCCGCCCACGCTGGCATACAGCCAGGCGCCGATGGCCGAGGAAAAACCCAGGTTGGCCGGCAGCGACAGGTCGATCTCGCCCACCAGCAAGGGCAGCGCCACGGCCAGGGCCAACATGCCCAGCACGGTGGCCTGCACCAGGATGTTCTGCAGGTTCATCACGCTCAGGAAGAACGGGCTGAACAGGCCAAAGCCCAGCACCAGCGCTACCAGCCAGATCCAGACCACGTTGCGCAAGACCCAGGCCAGCAACTGGCGCGGCTGGCGCGGCCCTTGGGCGGGACTTGCCGGACTGCCGGGACTGTCGGCGCTGGGGCCGGCCCCGATCTCGGTTGCGCTTGTCATAGGGGAGTCTCCTTGTGTCATGTTGTGGTCACTGCGCCAGCTGGCGCAGCCGGTCGGTACTGATGTCGCTGCCACTGACCGTGTGTGCGATGCGTCCGCGCTGGAAGATACAGATACGGTCGGCGGCGCGGGCCAGCTCGTCCACGTCGGTGGAGACGAGGATGACGGCCACCCCGGAGCGGGTCAGTTGGTCGAGCGTGCGCAAGACCTCCTGCTTGACGCCGACGTCGATGCCACGGGTGGGTTCATCCAGGATCAACAGGCCGGCGTGGCCGCCAGCACGCGGCCCAGGCAGACCTTCTGCTGGTTGCCGCCACTCAAGGCATTGACGGCTTGCTCGGCGCTGGCGGCCTTGATCCCCATGCGTTCGAAGTAGCAGGCGCACACCTGCCGCTCCTGCGCCTCATCGACCAAGCCACCGCGCCGGCGGCGCTGCAGCGAGGACAGCGCGATGTTCTCGCGGATGGACAGATGGCCCACCACTCCGTCGCGGCGGCGGTCATCGGACAGATAGGCAATGCCCATGGCAAAGGCCTGATCGGGCGTCTGCGGCAACCGGGCAGCCGCCTCCTGAGGAAAGCGGATGCTGCCATTGCCCAGAGGTTGCAAGCCGAACAGGCCACGCGCAAGCTCCTTGGCGCCCTCACCCGGCAAGCCTGTCAGGCCAAGGATCTCACCGGGCCGGATAGTCAGTTCCTGCACGCTCAGCTTGTCGCCCGCGATGCCCTTGACACAGATGGCGTCGGTCGCAGCGGGACCACCGCGTTCCCGCTGGAACAGGTCCAGTTCCCGCCCCAGCACGAATTCCGAGAGCTGGCTCGAACTCAGGCTGCGCACTTCTTCGCAGGTTGCCACCAGCCGGCCATCGCGCAGCACCGTGACGGCGTCGCAGATGTCGAGGATTTCATCGTTGTAATGCGAGATGAATATGAAGGTGACGCCGCAAGAGCGCAGCTGGCGCATGAAGTCGAACAGTTGCAACCGGTCCGGCACCGTCAGCGCTGCAGTCGGCTCATCCAGGATGATGATGCTGCCGCCGGAAAACATGGCGCGCAGGATATTGAGCTTGCGCCGCGCCACCGCATCCAGCGTGCCGGCCATGCGCTCGGCGTCGATGCCGCTGCCGGCCAGCATGCGCGTGGCATTCTCGCGCATGCGGCGCATCGAGATGAAGCCGCGCGAGGCCGGCCAGAGACCCAGCATCAGGTTGTCCATCACCGGCATGTGCTCGATGATCATCGGCTCCTGCGGCACCAGGAAGACGCCCGCGGCCTCCATGCGCTGGACGTCGGCGCCCTGGATTTCCTCTTCACCGAGGAAGATGCGGCCTTCGCTCGGTGTGCGTTGGCCGGAGATCAAGCCCACCAGCGTGCTCTTGCCGGCTCCGTTCTCGCCCAGCAAGCCATGGATGCTGCCACGGCGGACGCCCAGCGTGATGCCGCGCAGGGCGTGGAAGGCGCCATAGCGCTTGCCCAGGTTGTCCACGCGCAGCGCCAGCGCATTGCTGCGCGCAGAGGTAGTATCGGTCGTCATGGCGCCTCCTTGTGTCCGTCTGTACCCATTCGGCAGCGTCGCACCTGCCCTGGCGATGGCCTCAGGTATAGGCGATGCCCCATACCTTCTCTGCCACATAGCCCCAGTGGCGCTGGTCGGCCGCGTTGCTGCGGTCGATCACGAAGGGCGGAATGATGAGCGTGGGGCCGGTCTTGCCCTTGACGATCTGCCCCTTCTCCCAGAAGTACTTCCTGTTTTCGTACGGACCAATGGGGACCTCCTTGCCGGGGATCGCATATTTCACCAGCATCTCCACGGCCACCTCGCCATAGGCAATCGGGTCCTGCGAGACGCAGGCATCCATGTAGCCGTCCTGGATCCAGCGCAGCGCCACCGGCTCGCCATCGATGGTGACGAAGATGACATGATCCTTCTCATCCACCTTCTTCCAGCGGTTCTTCTGCTGCAAGGCCGTGGCGATGCCACGGGCCGGCGAATCGCTGGGCGCATGGACGGCATCGAGATCAGGATGCTCGGACAGCGTCGCCAAGGTCACGGCCAGCATCTGGTCCAGCTTGCCTTCGGTCGGGCGGCTGATGTAGGTGATGCCGGGATGCTTGGCGAACTCCGCATCCATGCCCTCCTTGCGCTGGCGCCAGGCCACACTGGCCAGGGCGCCATAGCAGTTGAGCACCTTGCCCTTGGGACTGCCGTGCTTCTTGATGAGCCGGTTGATGATTTCCCTGGCAGCCATCACGCCACCCAGATAATTGTCGAAGCTGACGGTGATGGCGACGTTGCCGCTTTCAGCCGGCGTGTCGATGATGGCCACCGGGATCTTCTGCTGGTTGTAGCGGCGCAGGCCACTGACGATGGCCTGACTGTCGATGGGGTCCGACACCAGCGCGGCCGGACGCGAGAGCATCAACGACTGCCATTGCTCCAGCTGACGGGTATTGTCGAAGCTGGCGTTGGTCGCCTGGAAGCTACCCTGGTGGGCTTCCACCGCGCGCTTGACAGCGGCCTCTTCAATCACGAAGAAGTAATAGTCCAGACTCTTGTTGCTGAACGGGATCAGCAGTTTCTGCTGCGCCCCGGCCCGGCCGGGAACGCCCAGTACACTCAAGCCACCTATGGCCAGGCCGCCAAGCAGGAGCTGCCGGCGCGTCGATGCAGGATGCGATGTCATGTCTACCTCCAATTAATCCATATAGTTTTGCTATTACGCCCACCGGCTACCGGATTCAGGAAGAAAGCTTCACCCTGCTTACGGCGGGCATCCTCGGGGAAAAACAGCTTGGAAAGAAACTTCATCTTCGTACGCCTGCTGGTCAGGCAGCGCCCACGAAGTTTTACTAGATCGACGCACGCAAGCAAACATAGGCCGCGCCATCAAAGCACCCCACCACCATGCCCGCCGCTTCACGGGTGAACAGTCCGTTCTCCACCACGCCGGGAATGCGGTTGAGTTCCCTTTCCAGCAGCGGTGCGTCGGCGATGGCCTGGCAATGGCAATCGAGGATGAAATGGCCGCTGTCGGTCACTACCGGGCGCTCGTCGCGGATGCGCCGGACGATACGGGCCTCGATGCCCTGCGTGCGCAGCAGGCCGGCGATCATGCGTTCGGTCTGTTTCCAGGCGAACTGCACCACTTCCACCGGCAGCGGAAAGGCGCCCAGGCGGTCGACGATCTTGCTCTCGTCGCAGATGGTGATCATGCGGGTGGAGGCATGGGCAATGATCTTTTCCCACAGCAGGCAGGCGCCGCCGCCCTTGATCATCTGAAACTCGCGGTCGATCTCGTCGGGCCCGTCGATGGTCAGGTCGAGCTGGCCGATCTCGTTGGGGTCCATGATGGGGATGCCGACCTCGCGCGCGACATCGATGGTCGAACGCGAGGTAGCGGTACAGGTGACGTCGAGGCCGCCAGCGATGTGCTTGGCCAGCTCGCGCACGAAGAAGTGCGACGTGGTCCCCGAACCCAGACCCAGGCGCATGCCGTCGCGCACGAATTCGTCGATGGCGCGGCGACCGGCCAGTTTCTTTGCTTCGTTCTGGTTCAACTGCATGGTCTCTCCTTAAAAAAGCACTGATTCCTGGCAGGCGGGCTCGGCTGCAGACGCCTGGCCGGGCTAGATCTTGTCGGCCATCCAGGAATCGAGGGCCGGCAACTGGTCAGGGAATTCACTGTTGCTGGCCACGGCGATGGCGGTGACCAGCATGTTGACCACGAGGTGATGATTCAGCCGCGAGGCCAGCGGCGTCATCAATTCGGTCTGGTCATAGGGCAGCACGGCAATGAGCGCATCGGTGACCTGGGCCAGCGGACTGTCGGCAGCGGTCACCGACACCACCCGTGCGCCACCGGCACGCGCCACCATGGCTAGCTCCACCATGCGTTTGGTATGGCCGGATTGCGAGAAGATCAGCGCCACCTCATTGGGCCGCGATTTCTCGGCGTGCATCCACTGCTTCTTCTCTTCCATGACCGCCGCACAGCGCAGGCCCAGGCGTTGGAACTTGTGCTCGGCATCCAGCGCAGTGATTTCGGAAATGCCGCTGGCGTAGATGCCGACCCAGGTGGCCGATTGCAGCAGCGCTGCAGCCTCTTCGATCTGTTGTGGCACCAGGTCTTCCAGTGCACGCTGGATGGCCGAGAGCGAATTGCGGCAGGTCTTGCGCACGATCTGGCCGATATCGTCATCCTTGGTGATCTGCTCGTAGCCGAAGGGGGCGGCCGGCACCAGGCTCTGCGCCAGGCTCAGCTTGAAATCCTGATAGCCATTGAAGCCGAAGCGGCGGCAGAAGCGCACGATGGTCGGATCACTGACGGCACAACGCTCGGCCAGCGAGGCCATGCTCATGTGGATCACTTCGCCCGGGGCCTGGCTGACGAAGTGCGCAATGCGCAACTCGGCCGGTTTCATTTCTTCTTGCTCGCGCACGATCTGCTGTAGCAGGCTGTTGCTCATGGCTGTCCTTTATGTTCTTGTCGATGGCCCTGAGGCCAAAGCTGCGATTTTATAAGACAGCAGGTCACGCAGGCGCTGTAGGCGCTGTGCCGCAGGGACGTGCACCTCGCCGCCGCCACCCCACGGGACCACAAAGAACGGCACGCCGACGCCCGCCGCGGTGACCTGATCGACGAGCGTATCGCCGATGTAGGCCCAGGCCCCATCGGCCAGCGCCATGTGCTGCGCCACGGCGCGCAGATGGCCGGGGTCGGGCTTGCAGGCTGGTACGGCGTCCGCGCCCAGCGCCACTTCCACCAGCGGCGACAGCGCCAGCAGATCGAGGATCTGATGCGTCAGTGCGTGCGGCTTGTTGGTGCAGATGCCGAGCCGGATGCCGGCGGCGTGCAGGCTTTCCAGATCTTCCTTCACATGCGGGAAGAAGCGCGTATGGCTGGCCGGGTGCCGTCGATAGTGGCGGATATAGGCCTGCACGGCCCCATCCAGAGCCGTCTCATCAAAGGCGATGCCCTGGTCGATCAGGATGTCCTGGATCAGCCGGCGCGGGCCGTTGCCGATGAAGCGTTCGACGTAGGCCACCTCCAGCGCGGCATGGCCCTGCTCCCGCAGGTAGGTATTGACGGCGGCGGCAATGTCGGGAGCACTGTCGATCAGGGTGCCATCGAGGTCGAAGATGAAGGCGGCGTAGCCGGCGGCGGTGTGCTGGCTCATGCGCCCTCCCCTTGTGCCGCGATCACGCCCAGGCGCTGGAAGCTGTCGGCCAGCGTGGCGTAGAGCCCCTGATAGATCGCGTGCGCTTCGTGGTACAGCGCGCCGCGCGCCGGATCGCGGTGTTCCCGCGTGAGTTCGGGCAGGAGGCCAGCGGCATGGTCGATGTCGGGCCAGACCTGCAGACTGACACCCGCCAGCAGGGCCGCGCCCAGCGCCGCACCTTCAGCCGCGCCCTGGCGCGTGACCACATCGCAGCCCAGCATGTCGGCCTGCATCTGCCGCCACAATGCGGCCCGCGCCCCGCCACCAGAGCTGCTGACCCAGCCGGCGTCCACGCCCATGGCGTGCATCAGGCTGCGCATGTCGGCCAGGGAATGCACCACCCCCTCCAGCACGCTGCGCGCCAGATCGGCAAAGCCATGGCGCGCAGACAGCCCAATGAAGGCGGCACGCGCCGAGGGATCGGGATGGGGGCAGCGTTCGCCGTAGAGATAAGGCAGGAACAGCAAGCCACGTGCGCCGGGCCGGCTCTGTGCGGCGGCCGCGATGATGTCCTCGTATCCCGGGGCCGGGCCGCCGATCTGCATGGTGTTACGGAACCAGGCCAGCGCACCGCCCGCATTGAGCGATACGCCCATGGCATGCCAGCGCCCGGGATCGACGTTGCAGAACAGCTGGATGCGGCCATCCGGGGAGGGCAAGGGGCGATCCAGCGCCGCGGCCAGGATGCCGGCGGTACCGATGGTGCTCTGCAAGGCGCCGGGAGCCACCACCCCCGCCCCCAGCGACTGGATCACGCTGTCGCCCCCACCACCGATGACCGGGATACCGGGCGCGATACCAAACAATTCGGCCGCCTGCGTGTGCACCTGGCCGGTGATCACCTGCGATTCATGACACGCCGGGAAATGCGACGGATCCAGCCCGACCGCGCGGATCAATCCGGTCGCCCAGCGACGCTCGCGCACATTGAACAGCCCGGTGCCCGAGGCATCCGAGACTTCGGTGGCCAGCTCCCCGGTGAGTACGTAGCGCAGGTAATCCTTGGGATTGAGCGCCACGCGCAGGCGTGCATAGTGCTGCGGTTCATGCTGCTGCATCCACAGCAGCTTGCCGCCGGTATAACCGACCAGCATGCGATTGCCTGTCTGCGCCAGCAAGGCCGGCAAACCGCCTGCTGCCTCGGTGATCTGCGCCGCCTGGGCCTCATTGCGCTGGTCATTCCAGAGGATGGCCTCACGCAAGGGCCGACACTGCGCGTCCAGCGCCGTCAGGCCATGCATCTGCCCCGACAGGCCGATGCCCAGCAACTGCACCGGCCCCGCCGACTGCAGGGCCGACGCCACCGCCTCACGCGCCGCCGCGATCCAGGCAGCGGGATCCTGTTCGACCCAGCGTTCACGTGGCTGCGAGACGGGATAGGCGGCACTGGCGCTGGCCAGCACATGCGCTTCGGTGGACAGCAGCAAGGCCTTGCAGGCCGAGGTCCCGAGGTCGATGCCCAACAACGCGGCGCGCATGCTCAGGCCCCCACACCGTGACGCAGGCGCACATGTTTGAACTGGAAATATTCGAGCAATCCCTCGCGCCCGTGTTCGACTCCGATACCGCTCTGCTTGCGGCCGCCATACGGGGCATTCATGATGCCGGCATCGACGTGGTTGATGGCCACGTTGCCGACATCGAGTTCGGCTGCGCAGCGGTGGATCTCCTGCAGATCCTGGGTGTAGGCATAGGCTGCCAGGCCATAAGGGGTGTCATTGGCCAGGGCGATGGCTTCGCCGAGGTGATCGAAGGGAGCCACGCCGACCAGTGGACCGAAGGTTTCTTCACGCATCACCAGCATCTGCGCAGTGCAATCGGCGACGATGCTGGGTTGGAAAAACAGCCCCTTTGCAAAGGCCTCACCCTGCGGCGCAGCGCCGCCAGCGATGAGCCTGGCGCCCTTGTCCAGTGCGTCCTGCAGGTGCTGGCGGGTGTTCTGCAAAGGCGCGGCTTGCGCCATCGCGCCCAGGTCCGCCGCCGGATGCAGCAGGCCGTCGCCGATCACCAACTGGCGCGTGGCTGCCGCGAATTGGGCCAGGAAATCCGCATAGACGGTGCGCTCGACATAGATGCGATTGATGGCGATGCAGATCTGCCCCATGTTGCGGAAGGAGCGCCGCACTGCTCCCTGCACGGCCTGCGGCAGGTCGGCATGGCGCGTGACCAGCAGCGGACAGTTGCCGCCCAGCTCCAGCGACAGCCGCTTGATGGAAGGGCAGGATTGCTGGATGCGCAGACCGGTCCGGGAAGAGCCGGTGAAGGCGATCTTGGGAATGTCCGGATGATCGACCAGCGCCTGACCGACGCTGGCGCCGTCGCCGGTCAGTACGCTGACCACACCAGGCGGGATGCCCGCCTGCAGTGTCTTTTCAGCGATATGGAGTGCGGTGAAGGGGGTGAATTCGGAAGGCTTGATGATGACCGGGCAGCCTGCCGCTACCGCCGCACAGAGCTTCCACCCAACCAGTTCAGCCGGATAGTTCCAGGGAGTGATGGCCGCCACCACACCGATGGCTTCGCGCAGCACCAGACTCTGGAAGCCTGGCTGGTCGTTGGGAATGACTTCGCCATGCACGCGCACCGCTTCTTCGGCATAGAAGTGGCAGGCTTCTGCCAGTTTGCGGATTTCACCCAAGGCTTCGTTGAAAGGCTTGCCCTGCTCCAGAGTCATCAGTTCGGCCATGCCTGCGGCATCGTCCAGGATCAGGCGGCCCAGGGTGTGCAAGGCCTCGGCCCGCATCCTCGCCGGTTGGCGCGCCCAGGGACGCCAGGCGGCCACCGCGGCGGCCACCGTCGCGGCGATTTCGCCAGGGGTAGCGATGGCGATGTCGCCAATGACCTCCCCCCGCGCCGGGTTGTACACCGGCAGTCGGCCACCTTCGCCTGCGATGAAACGACCCTCAGCAAACAGCTTGCCCGACAGACGGGCCGGCACCTCCAGCTTCCCCAGCATCACGGATTCTCCTTGAGCGATGGAAAATATAGTATAACTAGCTAAAAGAACGATGCGCAAAGGGATTTACACGAAATTCTTCGGAATTAGGTGCTTTAATCTGAATCGGTCTAGCAAAAATACGAAACAACACATCATGATATATAGCATTACTACATATTTATTAGTCTTTTAGAGGAGACAAGATGCCTTTTTCCACCCCGTGCAACCTGCACGGCCGCCTGGCCCTGGTGACCGGCGCCGGCCAAGGCATAGGCGCGGCCTGTGCTCACGCGCTATCGCGGCAAGGAGCCACCGTCATCTGCACCGATGTGCGCCTGCAAAGCGCAGCCGCCACCGCCAGTGGGCTGAGCCCGACCACTCAGGCCTTCGCATTGGACGTCACCGATAGCGCGGCCCTGAATGCCCTGGCAGCGCAGTTGCCGCCCCTGGACATCCTGGTCTGCAATGCCGGCATCGTCAGCAATGCACCGGCCGAGCAGATGAGTGATGAAGAGTGGGACAAGGTGCTCGACGTCAACCTGGGCGGGGTCTTCAAGTCCTGCCGCGCCTTCGGCCGGCGTATGCTGGAACGGGGCCGCGGCGCCATCGTCAATATCGGCTCGATGTCGGGGATGATCGTCAACGTGCCGCAGCCGCAGTGCCACTACAACGCCTCCAAGGCCGCCGTCCATCACCTGACGCGCTCGCTGGCCGTGGAATGGGCGGCGCGCGGGGTGCGGGTCAATGCAGTCGCGCCCACCTATATCGCCACGCCGCTGCTGCAGGAACTGGAAAAGCAAGAGGCCCTGCTCGCGCGCTGGATGGCGATGACGCCGCAGGCGCGCATGGGCCGGCCGGAAGAAGTTGCGGAGGTGGTGGCCTTTCTGGCCTCGGACGCTGCCAGCCTCGTGACGGGCGCCATTCTCAATGCAGACGGTGGTTATACCTGCCTCTGAGGGGCATGGCGGCGGGTGACGGGTGACGGCCACAAAAAAAGCCGGCCGCCTTGCGGCGCCGGCTTGATCAGCTTGATCGTCGTATTGCGGGGTCCCGGACGGACTCAAACGCGGTAGATCTTTTCTCCGGTCTGGACGATCCTGAATTTCTCGTTGGTCAGGGGATCCAGCGCCCGGCCATCGGCCAGCTTGTAGCTGCGGCTGAATGCCTGCGCCGCTTCGTCGGCCTCGTCCTGCTGCGTCTGGTACACCTCTACGTGGTAAGGTGCGCCGGTCTTGCCCTTGGCATCGAATTTTTCCACCAGATCCATCTGTCGTCTCCTTAGTCGTGGCCCTGTGCCAGGGTCAACGATAGCAGATTTGGTCAGTCTTTCCAGTCGATTGCATGCTGCACTGCACAGACTGACCCGACCTTCGCATCGCTCACCTCAGAAGTGCAGGGT
The DNA here is from genome assembly GCF_001929405.1 of Herbaspirillum camelliae. Lineage (NCBI taxonomy): Bacteria > Pseudomonadati > Pseudomonadota > Betaproteobacteria > Burkholderiales > Oxalobacteraceae > Herbaspirillum > Herbaspirillum camelliae. The sequence continues at coordinate 4,208,961 of NZ_KV880769.1, read as the reverse complement.
CACGCCCACGCCGAACTGACGCGTCACTTCCGCCTTGTTCAGGCCGAATTTGGCGCCTGCATCCAGGTCCACCGTCTTGTTGGGCGACCAGATCACCCCCACCAGCGCATACGAAGGCAGCTTCTTGCTAGACGCATCTGCGTTCTGCGCAAGGCCAGTATCGGCCACCAGTCGCCACTGTTCGTTGAGCCCGTACCAGACCGCTGCCGAAGCACGCCAGACGGTCTTGCGCATGGACTGCTGGTCTTCTTCCCGCTTGAAACGGTTCAGGCGCACACCGATGTTGCCATGCAGCGTCCATGGCCCGGTCTCGTAGGAGGCGATGCCGGTCAGGCCCAGGCCGTTCTTGCCGGTGCCAAGTCCCTTCTGCTCGTCGCCGCTGGGCATGAAGAACTCCGGCTTGAAGGCCAGCGCCAGGCCATCGGCTTCATGCCAGCGCCATTTGGCGCCCACCGAGACATCACCCACGCCGGTGCCGTTGGGCGACTGGAAAGTCTGCGGCAGGTTGGTGAACAGGTCCAGATGATCGGTCACGCCGTAGGTGAAGGTAAAGGCGCCGACGTGGCTGGCCGCGCCGTTCTGGCGGCTCCAGTCGGTATTGGTTTCGATCTGGATGCCGCCAGCACCCTGGACGCCGGCGTCGTCAGTGACCAGCGGATGGGCGGCGAAGGCGGATTGGCTGGCGGCCAGCAGCAGGCAGGAAATGCCGAGAATTTTCTTTGTCATGGGGGACCCCCTATTCGTGTCAGGAACAGCGCCTCCATCGTCAGCCGCCCTCACCCGGCCCCGCTCAAGGCGTGACAATGCACGCCATGGTCGACGGTGGCAGGATGTGATCGAAGCGAATCGAATGGAACACGCCGCGTTTTTTATCGGAACACATTAGCAAAGCCAAGTGCCTGGCATTCCGAACAGAAAGGGCGCAGGCAAGGCCTATTTGATGAATATGTGTCCCCGAGGCAGGCTACGGCGTATGCCGTGGCCTTCAGGAAGAAACATGGGTGGCTGGGTTCATCGGCCTTGCGCGCGGTCTGGAAGCGGATTTGCGCAGACGCGAGCAAGCCGTCGTCGCACACCGGTTCCGCATTGACTGACATCCGCTCTCAAGCGCACAGACGGTATCGCGTCAGTGCTTACTTTTGGCGATCAGAAAATGAGTTTTGCTTCCAGAGCGGGATGCATAGTAACACCCGAAACTGACAAATCAGCAACGAATAATTTCGAAATTTACTGACAAAAACTGACGTCGCCGATTTACATCAAGCTGCCTGTTCGGCAGCTGCGGCCAGTTCCGGACCGATCTCGCGCAAGACCCGGGTCGGCACCTTGAGCAATGCGCCCCAGTCGCTCCAATCCCAGGAGACGCGTCCGCACACGTATTCCAGGCTCGATACCGGCAGCTCGAAGTGTTGCCCCAGCTTCAGCAGGCGCGGCAGCAGGGCCGCCCGCTGCTCGTCGCTGGCCGTGCAGACGTCGGCCACGCAACCGGCCAGCTCCAGCAGGCGTGTCACCTTCTGCTGGCGGTCGTCTTCCTCCAGACCGCTGGCGGCCGGATCGCGATGATACAGCACGGCTTCGCAGAAGATGCGGGGGAAATGCCAGTCCTGCATCATGGCAGCGGCCAGCGCCAGATGATCGAAGCCAAAGCTCTCTCTTTCCTGGGCGCGCAGTTGTGCGTCCTTTGCCCCGGCCAGCAACAGCTCGCCATAGCGCTTGGGCCGCGCCGAGGCCAGGCCCAGCTGGCCAATGCCGGCCAGCAGGCCGATGGTGAACATCTCTGCCGGCGGCGCCACCTGCAGCAGGTCGCCCAGCGCCTGGCCGGCGCAGGCCATGGCAGTGGAACGGCTCCAGAAGGCGTCATAGTCGAACTCGGCGCAGTCGCCGCGTCGCGCCGATTCGGTCAGCGAGATCGCCAGCGCCATCTGGCGCACCGCATGCAGCCCCACCATCAGCAGCAACTCGACATTGACCGAGGCCACCATGCGGCCCTTGTTGATGTTGGGGATGTTGGCGATCTGGATCAGCCGCCCCGCCAGCACCGGATCGCCCTGGACCTGGGCCACCAGTTCGGGCAAGGCGATATCTTCCTGCTGGCACATCTGCATGATCTTCAGGCGTACGCCCGAGGGAGCGGGCAGCACTTCGGAGTCCTGCATTTCACGGAAGGTCTGGGGATCGACGTAGGTAGACATGCTCATGCGTGTGATGAAGGGGCTTGAGGTTGGCAGCGGATGGACAAACGGGGCGATAAAACTAAGACAATAAAATTTACCGATTGCCAACAATAATTGGCGATAGCATACCTAATTAAGGACAACTGTGCCGCGATGCAATGCAGAACTTAGTCAGGACGCGACAATACTGGTTCCCCTGACAGGGGCGTAGGAGAGCCACCGACTGCAAGAAAGAATCGTTGCGGTTAAGCTAGCCCGTACCCTGGCCGAGCCCACTCGGCCAGCAACCCGGAACAAGGAAACGGCGGCATGCAAGACATGGTGGTGGTGCGCAAGGAAGGTCTGTACTGCGTGCCAGGTGATTTCTACATCGACCCCTGGCGCCCGGTGGCGCGGGCGGTGATCACCCATGCCCATGCCGACCATGCCCGCGCCGGCCATGCGCACTACCTGGCCGCAGCGCCCGGCGCGGACATCCTGCGCGCCCGGCTGGGCGCTGACATAGCCCTCGACACCCTGGCCTACGGCGCGAGCGTGACCCACAATGGCGTGCGCCTGTCGCTGCATCCGGCCGGCCATGTGCTGGGCTCGGCCCAGTTGCGCATGGAGCACCAGGGCCAGGTCTGGGTGGCCTCGGGCGACTACAAGCTGGAGGCCGACGGCACCTGCGCGCCCTTCGAGCCGGTGCGCTGCCACACCTTCATCACCGAATCCACCTTCGGTATGCCGATCTACCGCTGGCAGCCGCAGGCCGAGATCTTCGAAGAGATCAACGCCTGGTGGCGCGCCAACGCCGCCCAGGGCCGCGCCAGCGTGCTGTTCTGCTATGCCTTCGGCAAGGCCCAGCGCATCCTGCACGGAATCGATCCCAGCATCGGCCCCATCGTCTGCCACGGCGCGGTCGAACCGCTCAATCGTCTCTATCGCCAGGAAGGCGTGGCGCTGCCCGACACACAAACCGTCAGCCCGGGCGAAGCCGGCAAGCGCAACCCCTCCTCAGCCTATGCCGGCAGCCTGGTCATCGCGCCGCCCTCGGCGGCGGGCTCGCCCTGGATGCGCCGCTTTGGCGACTACAGCGACGCCTTCGCCAGCGGCTGGATGCGCTTGCGCGGCACGCGCCGCCGCCGGGGCGTGGACCGCGGCTTCGTGCTCTCCGACCATGCCGACTGGCCGGCGCTGCAGCAGGCCATTGCGGCCACAGAGGCCGAGCGCATCATCGTCACCCACGGCCAGGTCGCCACCATGGTGCGCTGGCTGCGCCAGAACGGCCTGGACGCCGGCGCTTTCGATACCGAATACGGCGACGAGGCAACCGAAGAGATGCCCGCCGCGACTGCGGAGCCCGCCCCTCATGCGTGAATTCTCGCGGCTTTATGGCGAGCTCGACGCCACCACCTCCACCACCCGCAAGCTGGCGGCCCTGGAAGACTACTTCGGCCGCGCCGACCCCGCCGATGCGGCCTGGGCCGTCTACTTCCTGGCCGGCGGCAAGCCCCGCCAGGCGGTCCCGACCAGCCTGCTCAAGCAATGCGCGATGGACTATGCGCAGATCGATGAATGGCTCTTCGAAGAGTGCTACCAGAGCGTGGGCGACCTGGCCGAGACCATCGCCCACATCCTGCCGCCGGCCCAGCACAGCGATGAGCTAGGACTGGCGCGCTGGCTGGAGGAACGCATCGCGCCCCTGCGCGGAGCAGCGCCCGAGACCATCCGCACCGCGCTCTTCCAGGCCTGGGACGAACTGGACTGGCACGGCCGCTTCCTGCTCTCCAAGCTCATCGGCGGTGGCTTTCGGGTCGGCGTTTCGCGCCTGCTGGTCACGCGGGCGCTGGCCGCCGTCGCCCAGCTCGACGCCAAGCTGGTGGCGCAACGCATGGTCGGCTGGACCGATGGCCGCGCGCGCCCGGATGCCCAGCGCTTCACCCAGTTGATCGCCCCTGCCAGCAGCGCCGACCAGCAACTGCAAGGCGGCCAGCCCTATCCCTTCTTCCTGGCCCATCCCCTGCTGGATGCGCCCGCCACGCTGGGGCCGATCCAGCAGTGGCAGGTGGAATGGAAGTACGACGGCATCCGCGCCCAACTGGTGCGCCGCCACGGCCAGAACTGGCTATGGTCGCGCGGCGAGGAACTGATCACCGAGCGCTTCCCCGAGCTGGCCGCCCTGAGCCTGCCGGACGGCACCGTGATCGATGGCGAGATCGTCATCCGCCATCCCGACGCCGGTGTGGATGCCGAACGTGTGGCGCCCTTCTCCGAACTGCAGAAGCGCATTGGCCGCAAGAACCTCAGCGCCAGGCTGCTGGCCGAACTGCCCGCCGGCCTGATCGCCTACGATCTGCTGGAACAGGATGGCTGCGACCTGCGCGGCCTGCCGCAAAGCGAAAGACGCCGCCGGCTGGAAGCGCTGGTGCGCAGCCACCCCGCCGCCGCACTGATGCTGGCCCCGACCCTGGCGGCCAACGATTGGGACGCGCTGGCCCAACTGCGCGCCAGCGCCCGCGAACGCGGGGTGGAAGGCATGATGCTCAAGGACATCGATGCCCGCTACGGCATCGGCCGCACCCGCAACGACGGCGCCTGGTGGAAGTGGAAGATCGATCCCTACAGCATCGACGCCGTGCTCATCTACGCCCAGGCCGGCCATGGCCGGCGCGCTTCGCTCTATACCGACTACACCTTCGCCCTGTGGGACGGGCCGCCGGAAGCGGGCAGCCAGCGCAAGCTGGTGCCCTTCGCCAAGGCTTACTCTGGCCTCACCGATGCCGAGATCGCGGTGGTCGATCAGGTCATCCGCAAGAGCACCATCGAGAAATTCGGCCCGGTGCGCAGCGTGCAGCCCAGCATGGTCTTCGAGATCGGCTTCGAAGGCATCGCCCTCTCCAGCCGCCACAAGGCCGGCATGGCGGTGCGCTTCCCGCGCATCCTGCGCCAGCGCATCGACAAGACCGTGGAGCAGGCCGATACCCTGGCCGCCCTGCGCGCCTTGCTGCCGGACTCTGTCCATCCGGAGCAGCGCTGAGATGCCGCGCAGTCCACGTCCATCACGCGCAACGGCCTCATCCCGCAGCAGCAAGGCCGCAGAGGCAGCCCTGGCTGCCGCCGAAGCATGGTTCCAGCGGCGCGACTGGCAGGTCTTCGATTTCCAGCGCGAGGTCTGGCAAGCCGCCCAGCAAGGACGCAGCGGCCTGCTGCATGCCAGCACCGGCTCGGGCAAGACCTATGCGGTGTGGTTCGGCGCGCTGCTGCACGCCCAGCCAAGCCTGGGCCAGCCGACACAGGGCGCGACGACCAACGGGCTGCGCGTGCTATGGATCACGCCCATGCGCGCATTGGCGGCCGACACCCTGCGCGCCCTGCAAGAGCCGCTGCCGGAACTGCTGCCGCATTGGCAGGCCGGCATGCGCACCGGCGACACCGGTTCCAGCGAACGCGCGCGGCAGATGAAGGCCCTGCCCCAGGTCCTGGTGACCACGCCGGAAAGCCTGTCGCTGCTGCTGTCCCAGGCGGATGCGCGGCAGCGCTTCGGCAAGCTGGACGCGGTGATCGTCGATGAATGGCACGAACTGATGGGCAACAAGCGCGGCGTGCAAGTGCAACTGGCGCTGGCGCGTCTGCGCCGCTGGCGGCCGCAGATGGTGGTCTGGGGCCTGTCGGCCACGCTGGGCAACCTGGAGCAATCGCTGCAGGCGCTGCTGGGGCCAGCCCAGGCCGCCCAGGGCGTGCTGGTGCGCGGCCAGCAGCGCAAGCGCATCCTCATCGACACCCTGCTGCCGCCGCAAGCCACGCGCTTTGCCTGGGCCGGCCATCTGGGCCTGCAGATGCTGCCGGGCGTGGTGGCCGAAATCGATTCCAGCAACAGCACCCTGGTCTTCACCAACACCCGCTCGCAGGCCGAGCTGTGGTACCAGAACCTGCTGCAGGCCCGACCCGACTGGGCCGGCCTGATCGCCCTGCACCACGGTTCGCTGGACCGCGAGGTGCGCGAATGGGTGGAACAAGGCTTGCGCGAGGGCCGGCTCAAGGCCGTGGTCTGCACCTCCAGCCTGGACCTGGGCGTGGACTTCACCCCGGTCGAGCGGGTTCTGCAGATCGGCAGCCCGCGTGGCGTGGCGCGCCTGCTGCAGCGGGCCGGCCGTTCCGGCCACTCACCGGGCCGCGTCTCGCGCGCCACGCTGGTGCCCACCAATAGCCTGGAGCTGGTAGAGGCCGCCTCCGCGCAGGATGCCGTGGCCGCCGGTCAGGTGGAACAACGGCCGGTGCCGGAAGCGCCACTGGATGTGCTGGTCCAGCATCTGGTAACCATCGCCCTGGGGGGCGGCTTCCGCCCCGATGATCTGCTCGAGGAGGTACGCCAGGCCTGGTCCTACCGCGCCTTGCGCGAGGATCAGTGGCAATGGGCGCTGGACTTCGTGGTACGCGGCGGCCAGAGCCTCACCGCCTATCCCGAATACCATCGGGTACTGCCCGATGCCGACGGCGTCTATCGGGTGCCGCAGCCAACCATTGCTACGCGGCACCGGCTCAACATCGGCACCATCGTCGCCGACGCCAGCCTGCATGTGCAATATCTCAAGGGCGGTCGCATCGGCACCATCGAAGAGGGCTTCATTGCCCGACTGCGCCCCGGCGACCGCTTCCTCTTCGGCGGGCGCGTACTGGAATTCGTGCGGGTCCACGAAATGACTGCCTGGGTACGCCGCAGCAGTTCAGGCAGCGGCGCCGTGCCGCGCTGGCAAGGCGGGCGCATGCCCCTGTCCTCGACCCTGGCCCACGCCGTGCTGGACCGGCTGGAACAGGCCGCAGAGGCGCGCTTCGAGGGTCCCGAGATGCAGGCCGTAGAACCCCTGCTGGCCTTGCAGCACGCCTGGTCGGCCCTGCCCACCGGCCAGCGCCTGGTGGTGGAAGCCTTGAAGAGCCGCGAAGGCCATCACCTGTTCTTCTATCCCTTCGCGGGCCGGCTGGTGCACATGGGACTGGCCTCGCTGCTGGCGTGGCGGCTGGCGCGCAGCCAGGCGGCGACCTATTCCATCGCCGTCAACGACTACGGCTTCGAGCTGCTGGGCGCGCAGGAGGTGGCGCTGGAACAGTTGGCCGCCGACCAGGCGCAGACGCTGTTTTCCGACGAGACCCTGCTGGAGGACGTGCTCTCCAGCCTGAACGCCACCGAACTGTCGCAGCGGCGTTTTCGCGAGATCGCCCGCATTGCCGGGCTGGTCTCGCAGGGTTATCCCGGCCAGCACAAGAGCGCGCGCCAATTGCAGGCGTCCTCGTCGTTGTTCTTCGAAGTGTTCCGCAAGCACGACGCCAACAACCTCCTGCTCACCCAGGCCCAGCGCGAGGTGCTGGAACAGGAACTGGAGCTGGAGCGTCTGCGCAGCACCCTGGCCGAACTGCGCGCTCGCACGCTCACGCTGGTGCGACTGGAACGCCCCACGCCCTTCGCCCTGCCCTTGATGGTAGAGCGCTTCCGCGAAAAGCTCTCCACCGAAAAACTGGCCGACCGCGTGGCGCGCATGCTGCGCGAGCTGGAAAGCGCGGCCGACGCCAGCGCGGGCAAGACTGCGGCACGGCGACGCCCATGAGCGACTTCCCCAGCTTCGACGCCGACGGCGTGCAACTGAGCATGCTGCCCGAACGGGCGCTGTTATGGCGCGAGCAGGCCATGCTGATCCTGGCCGACGTCCATTTCGGCAAGGCCGCGGCCTTCCGCGCCGGCGGCATCCCCGTGCCGCATGGCACCACGCAGGCCAACCTGGAGCGCATCGATGCGCTGGTGGCGCGTCATGGCGTGACGCGAATCGTCTTCCTGGGCGACTTCCTGCATGCCCGTAGTGGACGCGCACCCAATACACTGGCCACCTTGGCGCAATGGCGCGCACGCCATGCAGCGCTGGAGCTGACCCTGGTGCGCGGCAACCACGACAGCCATGCCGGCGATCCACCACCCGAGCTGGACATGCAGGTGGTCGACGAACCCTGGCGGCTTGGACCGCTGGCCTTCTGCCACCATCCACAGACGGTAGCCGGGGCATTCGCCCTGGTCGGCCACCTGCACCCGGTGTACCGCCTGGCGGCGGCTGGCGATGCGCTGCGCCTGCCCTGCTTCGTGGTCGATGGCCGCTGGGCCATGCTGCCCGCCTTCGGCGAGTTCACCGGCGGCTACCGCGTACAACCCGCCCCGGGGCAGCGCCTCTACCTGGCGGCCGACGACTGCGTGTTGCCCTTGCCCGGCTGAAGTCCGCGCCGAACCGGCGTATCATCGGCTGCTTGAAAACCATCGATGAGGAGAAATGCAGATGAGCACCAGGAAGACGATGCTGGCCGTCATGCTTGGACTGGCTGCCATACAGGGTGGCCTGGCCCGGGCCGACGCCCTGGCCGATATCCAGAAGAGCGGCGTGGTGCGCATTGGCGTGCCGCAGGATTTTGCCCCCTTCGGCTCAGTCAACACCGACCTGCAACTGCAAGGACTGGACATCGACGTGGCCCGGCTGATCGCCCAGAAGATGGGGTGAAGCTGCAACTGGTGCCAGTGGCCAGCGCCAACCGCATCGCCTACCTGCAGACCCACAAGGCCGACCTGGTCATCTCCACCCTGGGCCGCAACGCCGAGCGTGAAAAGGTGATCGACTTCTCGCAACCCTATGCGCCCTACAACAACAGCGTCTTTGGCGTGGCCAGCGTCAAGGTCAGCGGCCCGGCCGACCTGGCCGACAAGACCGTGGGCGTGGCGCGCGGCACCTTCCAGGATCTGCAACTGACCGACACCGCGCCCAAGAGCGCCACCATCAAGCGCTACGAAGACAACAACGCCATGATCTCCGCCTATGTCTCCGGCCAGGTGCAATTGGTGGGGACGGGCGACTTCGTGGCCTATGCACTGGCCGAGAAGGCCCCCAACAACAAGCCCGTGCTGAAATACATCATCCAGGAATCGGCCTGCAACGTCGGCCTGAACAAGGGCGAACCGGCCTTGCTGGCCAAGGTCAATGAGGCGCTGACGGCGGCCAAGAAGAGTGGCGAACTCAATGGCATCGTGCAGAAGTGGCTCAACGTGCCGCTGCCGGCCAAGATGGCGGCAACACTCCAGTAAGCGCGGTGGATCGCCAACAACGGTATCGACGAGGTCTTCCCATGACGCTGCGCCTGCTGCTCTCGGTGGTTTTCATGCTGTTCTTTTCCCAGCAGGCGCTGTCGGCCGAAAAGGACTCGCCCTTTCAAGCCGGGGTCGTGCGCATAGCCGTCACGGACAAGCTCCCCTTTGAGGCAGTAGTCTGGTACCCCAGCAAGACGCCGGAAACACCATGGCAGGCCGGTCCCTACACCATAGAAGCGACGCGCAATGCGGCCGTCGCCGACGCCGTCTTCCCGGTGGTCGTGCTCTCCCACGGCCACGGCGGCATGCCTTTTGGTCATCGGGAACTGGCCAGGCGGCTGGCGCGCGAAGGCTATGTGGTGATCGCCCCGATTCATGTGGGCGATTCCGCTGGCAATCTCGAGGGCTACCGGCAGGGACGTTCATTGATCGATCGCCCGAGGCAAGCCAACGCTGCGCTACATGCTGCATTTTCCGACAGTCGCTTGAGCGCGCATATGGACCCTGCCCGCATCGGTGCGATCGGTTTTTCTGCCGGCGGCTATACGGCCCTGGTCATGGCGGGCGCCGTTCCGGACTTTGTGCTGGCGGGCAGGTACTGCGCCTCGCATCCTCAAGACAGCTCTTCCTGTGGGGATGGCCGAAACACCTCTTCCTCACCTGCCTCTGCGGCCGAACCGTTCAAGCCCGACTATCCCGTCAAGGCCGTGGTCGTGATGGATCCGCTGGCCATTCCTTTCGATGCCGCTGCCCTGGCGTCGGTCACGATGCCAGTCTTGCTTTATCGTCCCTCGGACCCGAGTTTTTTGCCCGCCGAACCGAATGCGCTGGCAGTGGTGGCCGGCCTGCCCACCCGCCCAACAGAAGTCATCGTTCCGGGACGGCATTTTGTCTTCCTTGATCCTTGCCCTGCTGCATTCGCCTCGCAGGAAGCCTTGCTGTGCAAGGATGCGCCGGACGTTGACCGCGTTGCGATTCATCGCCGGCTGGAAGATGAAATTACCGGGTTCCTGCACCAGCATCTGTAGGGCTGACCTGACTCCATGCAGGGAGCCATGACAACCATCGGCAGGCGACCTCAGAACTTCGACGACACCGCCAGTCCCCACTTGCGTTCCTGGTCGCCGCTGTCGGGCAGGAGCCCGTTGGAGTAATCCAGGCTCAGCCCGACATTCTGGTTGAGGTTGTAGGTCAGCACCGACTTCCAGTAATGGATGCTGCGATTGCCCTGCAAGGCCTTCAGGCCCGTGAAGGTGGTCGTGAAGTCAAAGGGCAAGGCCGGATTGGTGGAGGACAGCGTGAACCCGGCCTGCGCGCCCAGGCGGATGAAGTCGCTGTGCTGGTCATAGACATCCGGATCGCCGCGATTGATGTAGATACCGTTGCGGCTCTGACCCACCAGGATGGGCTTGAACGCCAGGCCGTTGCCCCAGCGCAGGAAGTCGTTGAGCACGCCCGGACGCACCGGCGTGAACGTGAAGTTGACCGTCAGCAGGCGGCTGCCATCGGTATTGTTGACCAGGTAGTCGGGACGAGCGGTCAGGTCTTCGGTGTTGGCCGAATCCGGATGGGTGAAATGGAAGGCCGACAGCAAGCCCACCTGGCTGGTGCGGCTGGTGGTGACCTCGTTGGTCGCGCCGGCATAGCTGGTGACGCGATTCTGCTTGAAGCCCACGTAGGGCACCGCCTCATAGGTGCTGCCCGCTTCCCCGATGGGTCGTTTGTCCAGCGAATACCCCGCATAGACCACCACATCGTTGGTGCGCGACTGCGCCACCTCGTCATTGGCCAGCGTCACGCGGGCGCGTTCCACGGAGGCGTAACCGGCCTTGTCGCGATGATCGATGGACAACTGGTCGGGATTGCCGCGCACCCGCAGAGGATCCATCCAGGTGGCCGGAGCAGCCGGGGCCGCAGTGGCGGCGGCAGGCACAGCAGCAGCGCCACTGGCCGCCGCCAAAGGGGCCACGCCCATGCGGACGGCCTGGAGCGCATGCGGCAGCGTCGGCGTGGCAGTCGCCACGGTACAACTGAGGGTGATACGGCTGTCCTCACGGAAAAAAGCCGCAGCATCGGTGCGCCCGCTGGGGTGGAAACCTTCATCCTTGCCATCGATGAGACGCTGCACGTCCTCGGCCATGTGATCGACGTTGCAGCTGTCGCCGCTGCATGCTCCGCCGGTATTGCGCTCGCCCGCCCGCTTCTTGAGCAGCCAGGCCACCAGCGCGCGCGGCGAGGAGATCGGCGCGGCCTCCTTGCCCACCGAGAGATAGGCCGTACTGACCGGATAGGTCTGGATCAGGTAGGCCGCCAGGCGGTCCTTGTCGAGGGTCTGGTCGGGACGGCACAGGCCGCCTGGATCGGCGGCCAGCGCCAGAGGGAGCGCACCGGGCGCGGCCATCAGCAACGCGACGGCGTAGGGATAAAGACGTGCTTGCATGCAGGACAGGAAGGATCAGGAAGAATCAGGAAGGATCAGGGATGGGCCAATGGCAAGCCCGGCAGTGGACGCAGCTCCAGCTGGCCCAGCAGGTAGGGCTGGATCACCAGCTTGTAGGTATCCAGGTCGAAGCCCTTCAGGCTGGCCGCGGGGCGGGCAGGCAGACGGCGCTGCTGGCGATCCAGCGAACCCAGGTAGCGCCACTGGTCGATCACATGGATCTGCTGCCAGCCGTCGCCCTGTTCGACGATGCCCATGGGACCGGCATACGGCCAAGGCAGGATGCGCAAGTCTTCCAGCGCCTGCAGCAGGCGGGACTGGTGCTGTTCATGCGACTCTTCGCCGGTGCAGGCGCCGCGGCAACGGCGGATCTGCCGGCCGAAGCAGGCCGTGCCCGGGCCGTCGCCCTGTTCCAGGCCGGTAGCGATGGTGCACAGGCCATGATGCTCGACCAGCTTGTGCAAGGCCTCCTGGGCGGCGCGCTCGCTGCTGTAGAGGCCGAAGAGCTTGCCGGCGCGGTTGAATGCGTGGTCGGCCACCTGCGCTACCAGCGGCTGGCCCTGTTCATTCAGGCGCAAGGTGAACAGGCCGCGCTTGGCGCGCTGCTTCTTGTTGTAGGCCGGACGCAGATCGCGGAGCAGGCTGTTTTCCAGCAGGGCTGCGCCCAGCTCGCCCGCCGTGCGCAAGCATTCGATGCGGCGAGTGCGACCGATCAGGAACTGGTCTTCGGCATGGTGCAGATGCGCCAGCACGCGGCTGCGCAGGTTCACGCTGCGGCCCACGTAGAGCGCCTGGTCGCCCTCGCCGCGCAGGATGTAGACGCCGCAGGCGCTGGGCAGGTCCTCGATGCTGGCGCGGTCGATATGCAGCGGATAGCTGAAGGTCGCCGCCCGGTGCGCAGCCGGCTGGGGTGCGTTGAAGGTGGCCAGGGGCAGGCTGCGTGGGGACACTGTAGGCAGTGTAGGCGGTGTGGACAGGCCATGCTCGCCCTCCTGTACCAGCAGGCGCTCCACCAGCGCGGCTGGCAGCTTGCGCGGCTGCGCGGTGGCGCTGGCCGGCATCAGCGCCGGCATCACGGGGCGGGTGAAAAGCTGGGTCAGCGAGGGGCGGTGGCTGATGGTGTTCATGGCGTGGGCCATTTCCTTCTTGTTGTTCATGGGCGCCCGGAGCCGCTGGGCGGGCCGGGACGGAAACCGGCGTGGGCCGGTTCTCAAACTGGGGAGGATTATGGATTTGCCCCTTGTCAGGCGCAGTCGGCAGGATGATGAAGATCGTGTAGGACATCGCCGCCCTGCTGAGCTTGCCGGCCCAGCTCTGCCGTCCGCTCAGACGCTGTCAAAGGCCGCCAGCATGGCCTTGGTGAGCCGCTGCGGGGTCTGGCCGAAGCCAGCCCAGGGATCGTGCTTCTCCAGGCTGCGGATGCGCGCCGGCATGGTGGACACCCGGAAATGATCGGCCTTGGTGCCCTTGCCCTGTTCCAGCTCTTCCCAGGTGATCGGCACCGACACCGGCGCCCCATCGCGGGCGCGCACCGAATAGGCCACCACCGTGGTCGCGCCGGGCGCATTGCGCAGATAGTCGATAAAGATCTTGCCGTTGCGAGCAGCCTTGCTCATCTTGGCGATGAAACGGTCCGGCAGGTGCCGCGCCAGGTGCGCGGCGAACCGGTGCGCCCAATCCTTGACCACCGCCCAGTCATGTTCCGGCCGGATCGGCACCATCACATGCAGACCCTTGCCGCCGGAAGTCTTGAGAAAACAGTCCAGTCCGATCTCTTTCAACAGCCCCCGCACCAGCTGGGCGCCCTCCACCACCGTGGCCCAGGGCACATCGTCAGCGGGATCGAGGTCGAACACCACGCGGTCGGGGTGGTCCAGCGCTGCGCCGGTCGCGCCCCAGGCATGCAGCTCCAGCACGCCCATCTGCACGGTGGCGACCAGTCCAGCCACATCGTTGACCATCATGTACTGGGCATGACCCTCGCCTTCCGGCACTTCGATGGTGTCGATGGCCTCGGGCATGCCTTGCCCGGTGTGCTTCTGGAAGAAGCACTTGCCGGCATGTCCGTCCGGACAACGTACCAGCGACAGCGGGCGTTGCCTGAGTTCGGGCAATATCCACGGCGCCACGCTCTGGTAATAGCGCGCCAGTTCCAGCTTGGTCAGCCCAGTATCGGGAAAGAGGATCTTGCCGGGATGGGTCAGCTTCACCCCGGCCACGGTGACGGGTGCGGAGAGGTCGGTGGCCTTGCCACGGCTGCGCACGGGTGCGGCGGCCTGCTCGTTGGCGTCGGCCTTTATCTCGGCGAGGGGCTGCGGACCTTCGCGCCGGATCTGGTGCGGGTCCTTGTCTTCGCGCAGGGCCACGAAGCTGCCATGGCGCAGGATGCCGGCGCTGGTCCATTGGGCAAAGCGCACCTCGGCCACCAGCGCCGGCCTGAGCCAGTGGACCCCGCGCCGCTGCTGGCCGGTGGGTGGATTGGCAAAGGCTGGCTGGTCCTGCTCCAGCGGGCCGAACTGCTTGAGCAGCGTCTCCAGCAGCCTGTCATCGAAACCGCTGCCCACCCGCCCGGCGTAGCGCAACTGGTCGTGCTCATCGTAGACGCCCACCAGGATGGCCCCGAAGCCGCTGCGTTGGCCGGCCGGTTCGGTATAGCCGGCGATGACGAACTCTTGCCGATGCTCGCACTTGAGCTTGAGCCAGTAGCGGTCGCGCCGCCCTGTGTACGGGGCATCGGCGCGCTTGAGCACGATCCCTTCCATGCCGTGCTGGCATGCGTGGCGGAACACTTCGGCGGCGTGGCCCTCGATGTGTTCGCTGTAGAGCAGCAGTCCCTCTGGGTCCGAACCCGGGATCAGTTCACGCAGCAACTCCTTGCGCTGATGCAGGGGAATCTCACGCAGGTCGTGGCCATTCAGGTACAGCAGATCGAAGGCATACAGCGCCAGGCGGATGCCATCGGCCTGCTGGCGATCCCCGCGCGCCAGGTTCTGCAAGGCCTCGAAGCTGATCTGTCCCTGCGCGTCCAGCGCCACGACCTCGCCATCGATCCAGGCCTCATCGACCGGCAAGCGCGCCAGCGCCTGCGCCAGGATGGGCCAGCGCTGGCTCCAGTCCAGGCCTTCCCGGGTGTAGATGGCGGCCTGGCCGTGATCGATGCGGCACAAGCCGCGATAACCGTCGAACTTCAGCTCGCACAGCCATTGCTCGCCCTCGGGAGCGCGATCGACCAGCGTAGCCAGTTGCGCCTGCATCTGCGCAGGCATCGGGCCGGTGCTGTCCGGCGCGGCCCTGGCGCTCGCTCTGGCCTTGGCGGGCGGCGCCCGGTCGCCCAGATCCTTGACGCTCTCGGGTCGCAGTTCGGTGATGGCCGCTTGCTCACCGCTGGCCGCTGCGGCGTCATCATCCTTGATCAGCAACCAGTTTTCCTTGCCATCGGCGGCGGGCTTGCCCATGCGCACCAGGGCCCAGCGGCCTTGCAGTTTTTCACCCTCCAGCTCAAAGCTCAGGTGACCTTTTTTCAGCCCGGCGTGCGCATCGCCATGGGGCCGCCACTGGCCGCGGTCCCACAGGACCACATGGCCGGCGCCATACTGGTGCGCGGGAATGTCGCCCTCGAAGCTGCCGTAGTCGAAGGGATGATCCTCGACCCGCACGGCCAGGCGCTTGTCGTGCGGGTCCAGGCTGGGGCCCTTGGGAACGGCCCAGCTCTTGAGCACACCGTCGAGCTCGAGCCGAAAGTCATAATGGAGCCGGCGCGCATGGTGGCGCTGGATGAAGAATTGCAGGCTCTGCGACTGCACCCTCGCCCGGCTGGCATGACCGGAGGGTTCGGGCGTGATCGTGAAGTCACGCTTGGCGCGGTAGCGGTCGAGCTTGCCGGTGCTCATGCCTGCGCCCTCCTGGCGGTGCTGCCGCTACGGCGGGTGGCAGCGCTGCGGCTGGCCTTGCTGGTGCTGGTGGTCTTGGTCCTGGGCTTGGCGGCGCTCTTGGCAGCACTTTTGGCGGGAGACTTGCGGGCAGGAAGCTTGTGGACCTTCGCGCTGCCCTTTTCCTTGTCTTCCTTCGGCGCTTTCTCTTCCCGGGCTTTGCTGGAGGCAGAGGACTTGCCGCGCCCTTCCAGACTGCTCTTGAGCAAGGCCATCAGGTCTACCACCTTGGCGCCGCTGCTGGCCGGTGCGGCGGCTTCGTCCGGCTCGGCCACTTCATGGGTCTGGCGGCTCTTGATCTTCTTCTGGATCAGCGCCAGCACGTCGTCGCGATAGGTGTCGTGGAACTGCTCCGGCTCCCATTCTGCCGACATGTGCTCCACCAGCGCTCGCGCCATCTCCACTTCCTGCCGGGTGACCGCCGCCTTCTTGGACTTGCGCGTGGGCACCGGCAGATCATCCGGGGCGCGCAACTCGCTGGGATAGCGCAAGGTGATCAGTTGCAGCATGTCGCCCTGCGGAATGAGCGCAGCCAAGTGCTGGCGGGTGCGGATGACGATCTGGGCAATGGCCATCTTGTCGCTGGCCAGCAGGGTTTCGCGCAACAGTGCGTAGGCCTTGTCGCCCCCCTTGGCCGGGGCCAGGAAATAAGGCTGCTCGAAATAAAGGATGGGCACCTGCTCGCGCTCGACGAAACTCTGGATGTCGATGCTCTGGGTCGCCTCCACGTTGGCGCGGCGCAGGTCTTCGTCGGACATGAGGACATACTTGCCGTCCTCGTACTGGTAGCCCTTGATGATGTTTTCCCAGGGCACCTCGCGCCCGGATGTCTTGTTGTAGCGCTTGTAGCCCACCGGCGAGAGATCGCGCTGGTCCAGCAGCGTGAAGTCCAGCTCATCGTGCTTTTCGGCGGTATAGAGCTCGACCGGGATATTGATCAGCCCGAAGCTGATCGCTCCTTTCCATAGTGCGCGTCGCATGGCGTCCTCCGCAATATCGCTGATGGGCCGATTATCGGAGCGCAGCCGCGGCCACGCAGTCGGCCTGATGATGAAGGCGGCGTAGGAATGTGCCGGGCGTCCCCCATCCTCCTACAGGGATTTACCACAGACACCGATACAGGCCACCGGCTGGCGGACTTACTCTTGAGTGCAATCCCCCCTCTTCCCTCAACGACACCCATGGAGCCGCCATGCCCGCCACCGTTGCAGACATCCTCATCGACACGCTCTACGAGATCGGCGTACGCCAGATCTTCGGCGTGGTCGGTGATGCATTGAACCCGCTCACCGACGCCATCCGCCGTGACAAGCGCATCGAATGGATAGGCGTACGCCATGAAGAAGGCGCAGCCCTGGCCGCTGCCGGCCAAGCCAAGCTGACCGGCCGGCTGGCGGTCTGCTGCGGTACCACCGGCCCGGGCGCCAACCACCTGGTGGCGGGCTTGTACGAAGCCCGCAAGGACCATGCCCCGGTGCTGGCGATCTCCGGCGGCGTGCCGGCCGCCCATCGCGGCACCGACTATCTGCAGGAGAATTCGCCCGAGCTGCTCTTTCGCGACGTGGCCGCCTACAGCCAGATCATCACCAGCCCGGACCAAGCCCCGGCGGTGTTCCACCAGGCCATCGCCCAGGCCTACGCCCAGCGCGGCGTGGCGCATCTGAACATCCCCGCCGACATCATCGGCGCCAAGACTTCCGGCAGCGTCCCCAGCCTGCATACCCTGCGCGAGCGCACGCCGCTGTCGCCGCCAGCTGCCGATATCCAGGCCGCGGCCGACCTGATCAATGCGGCAGGGTCGGTGGCCATCTTCGCCGGCAATGGCTGCCGTGGCGCCATTGACGAGGTGCTGGCGCTGGCCAGCAAGTTGCAGGCGCCGGTCATGCATACCTTCCGAGGCAAGGACCTGGTCAGCTACGACCACCCGCACTGGATAGGCGGCGTAGGCCTCATCGGTGGCGCACCCGGCACCGACGCACTGCATGCGGCCGAAGTGATGCTGATGCTGGGCTCGGACTATCCCTATTCCGAATTCCTGCCCACCAAGTCCAAGGTGATCCAGATCGACGAGCGCGGCTTCGTGCTGGGCCGTCGCGCGCCGGTCACCCTGGGCATCACCGGTTCGGTCGCGCCAGCCGTGCAGCAATTGCTGGAGCGCGTGGAAGGCAAGACCGATGGCGCTTTCCTGCAGCAGGCCAATGCCCATCGCGAACGCTGGAACACCAAGCTCGACAGCGCCGCCGAGATCAAGCGCCACCACAAGAAGATCAAGCCGCAAAGCGTGGCCCGGACCATCAGCGATCTGGCCGATGACGATGCCGCCTTCGTGGTCGATACCGGCGTGGTGACGCTGTGGTGCGGCAACTGGATACGCCAGCGTGGGGGGCAGCGCATCCTGGCCTCCTTCAACAATGCTGCGGTCGGCACCTCGCTGGGCCAGGCCAACGGCATCCAGGCGTTGGACCGTGAACGTCAGGTGGTGGTGGCCGTCGGCGACGGCGGCTTCACCATGTTATTGGGCGAATTCATGACCAGCGTCGAACACCGCTTGCCAGTGAAGGTAGTGGTCTTCAACAACCGCGAGTGGGGCCTGGTGCATCTGGAGATGGAAGAAGCGGGCATGCCCGCCTTCGAAGGCTCCGAATTCCCCAACCCCGACTTCGCCGCCTTCGCGCGCGCCTGCGGCGGCCAGGGTTTCAGCGTGCGCACGCCCGAAGAACTCGAAGGCGGCCTGCAGCAGTTGCTGGCCGCACCCGGGTCGGCGGTGCTGGACGTCTTTATCGATCCGTCCGAACTGCCGGTCATGCCGCACATCAAGATGGAACAGATCTGGCGCTTTGGCCTGGCCAAGGTGCGTGAGAGCCTGATCGCCATGAAAGGAGGCTGAACCATGGACGCCATTGACCCTGTCGCCCAGCAACGCCAGGACTACGCCCGCGAGCTGCGCGCCCGCTTCGAGCAATACAAGACCTGGGCCATCAGCCACTGGCCGGTGCGCGAACAGCCATTGGAAGAATCCGCCTTCGTGGCCGCCGAGCGCGAGCTGGAACTGATCACGGGGGCGATGCTGCATCCCGGTGGTCCCTCCGGGGCCATCCCCGCCGATGGCGATGAGGCGGGCCAATTCCAGCAGGTCACGCCAGCGCCGTGGCCGTGAGGTACCGGGCGGCATGACCTCGCGCATTCTTACGCGCGGTTGCGCCGCCCGCTTATATCGCCGCATCGGCGCGGGCAGTAATCTGGTCGTTACAGGCACACGCGTACATCGCGTCGTTTCCATTGAAGAGGCACACCCCATATCCAAAGGAGGTCAGCATGAGCGCAAACAAACCCGACAAGGACCATCGTCCCAACAAGTACGACACACCCTCGGAAGTGGCGCTGGATGAAGCCAACGAGATGAGCTTCCCCGGCAGCGATCCGGTGGCCACCTCCAATATCACGCGCATCGAAAAGGCGCCTGAGATGGACCGTGCCAGCAATGACCACCAGAACCGCAACCAGGTCCGCGAGAACACCAAACAGAACACCCCTGACTGAGCCTAGTTGGCCCCTCTGGGCGGCCGGTGCATGCCGGCCGCCCTTTTCTTTTTGCAAGGGAGAATGAAGATGAGCAATCGCTACCATCAACTCAAGGTCGCCGTGCTGGTGACCGACGGCTTCGAGCAAGCCGAACTGCTGGAACCGAAAAAGGCGCTGGAAGCCGCTGGCGCCACCGTCCATATCCTCTCCGACAAGAGCGACAGCGTGCAGGGCTTCAAGCACGTCGACAAGGGCGAGGTGGTGTCGGTCGACGGCAGCCTGGACAACGCCAGCGCCGACGATTATTCGGCCGTGCTGCTGCCGGGCGGGGTCGTCAATGGCGACGCCATGCGCCTACTGCCCCAGGCGCGCAACTTCGTGCGCGCCGCCAATGACGCTGAGAAGCCCATCGCCTCCATCTGCCACGGCGGCTGGCTGCTGATCTCCGCCGGCATCGCCAAGGGCCGTACCGTGACCAGTTGGCCCAGCCTGCAGGACGACTTCAAGAACGCCGGCAGCCAATGGGTGGACCAGGAAGTGGTGCGGGACGAGAACTTCGTCTCCTCGCGCAAACCTGCCGACATCCCCGCCTTCAACAATGAATTCATGAAATTGCTGGATGAGCAGCAACGCCGGGAACATCGGCAACCACCCAGCAGCGCTGCCGGGGAAGAGGCCGTCACCGACGCCGGCGGAGAGGCTGCCACGGCCGCCCCGCCCTTGTCGGCCAAGGGTCGCGCGCCAGCCGCTCCACCCAGTCATGAAAATGAAGCCTTCGCCGTGGCCCACGGTGAAGCGCCGCAGAGCGACGGCTGACGCGTTGCTCCTTGCCCGCCCGGGTGCCGGCCTGCCATGTAGAGCGGGCCGTTGCCCGGCGCGCACGCTCCGCATCAGCTCAGAACCCATCGGTTCGACACTCGAAAGCTCAAGACAACGCCGATGAAAAATGCCGTCCGGTTTGCACCGAACGGCATCTGCGCGGACCGGTACATGCCGGTCGCCGCTTCCCCTCCACTACTCCACTGCTCTGCTACTGTTCCTGGGGCTGCCCCTCGTACTGACGCATGGCCTCGGCCAGCAGGTCCAGCGCGGCCTTTTCGGCCAGCTTGCGCTTCTTGCAGATGCGCACCGGCTGGCCATGCAGGTCCATGGACCACAGATGGTCGATGCGGGTATCGATGTAGGCGGCGTATTTGTGCTTGTCCAGCTTGGCCACGCGCGGCATGAAATGACCGGCTTGGTGCTCTTGAACGGATCGGGCGAAGTGCTTCATGGCAATTCTCCTCTGCGGCTAGACCAGGGGTGCAAGGCTGCTTTCAGCATAGACCATCGTAGCGGGAGGAAAAGGGCCGGCCCGGCCATTCCCCTCCCTTCATACGGGTCCGTGTTGATTATTTCTTGCCAGCGTCGAGCGACTGCTTCAGCTCGCGTCCCATGGCCAGGTGCTTTTCCAGGCCCGGCAGGGTCTTGGCGGCGAAGCTCTTGACTTCGGCGTCCTGGGCCGAAGACGAGGCCTTCTGGAACAGCTTGACCGCGTCTTCATGCGCCGACACGCCAATCATGCTGGCATAGCGCTGGTCGAAGGTATTGCCCTTGAGCTTTTCCAGCACCGCGATCTTGGCGCGCTGGGCCATGCTGGGTTCCTCAGGCAGGCTGACGTTCTTGCTGGCGGCCAGCTGCTTGAGTTCTTCCCCCACGGCGGTGTGCTCGTCCACCATCTTCTGGGCGAATTCCTTGACGGCCGGATTGCTGCTTTTTTCCAGCGCGATCTTGCTGGCCTCGACTTCGGCGTGGCCAGCCTCGGCTGCATTGGTCATGAATTTCTTGTCTTTCGACGCCGTCTCGGCGGACGCAGTGAAGGACAAGGCAACACCGGCCGTCAGCAGGGCTGCGGCTGCCAGCAGGCGACGCGATGGGCGGGGCAATACGGCGCGCTCTGGCGCACGATGGAACGAAAATGTCATGGCGCTTCTCCTTGTGGATGATTGATCGGTCTCTGGCCAGCTTGCGGCCAGTGTCATGTTTGCACTGTAGCCGCCACCATCACGCCTTTGAATCAGACAGCGCCAACGACGCCTGTAAGAATCGATGACCATGGCCCGCGCCGCGCGAGCCCGTCAGCTCAGCCTTGCCGGCGGCGGTTGCGCAGGTACAGCACCTGTCCCAGCAAGGCCGTCAAGAGCAGGAACACGTTGGACACCACGAAGACCCAGTCCCCTTGCAGCAGGCTATAGGTGACAAAGCCGGCAGAGGCAACCAGTTGGCCGGCGAAGAGCCAATGCGACACCCCCTGGGTGGAACGGCTGCGCCATTGCTCATAGACCTGCGAAGAGATGGTCAGCAGCAGGATCAGGGTGGCGCCCCAGCCGATGAGGTCGGTGATGTGTTCGGACATGGTGAGGGACGGTTAGGGTTGAAGAATCGGTGCCGCCATGGTGGACCATGTGCGTCTGGGCCACAGTCGGCAGGCGTCGCAAGCGCCTGTAGGATGAACCCGCCTGGCCAGGCCGTCGGCGCTTTCGCGCAGCGCTGCGCGAATCTGCCGACCCGACAAAGGGGTGCATGTCGCATTGCCACGCGCAGCGCAGCGACTTAGCCTGAAACGGTTGTCCCTTTCCCTCTTCCAGGAGATCAGCATGCATGCCACCCGTACCATTGCCGACGTCATGACGCGCGGCGCCCATACCCTCAAACCCGACGATACCGTCATCCGCGCCGCCCAGGCCATGGAAGCGCTCGACGTGGGCGCGCTGCCGGTCTGCGATGGCGACCAGCGCCTGGTGGGCCTGGTGACCGACCGCGATATCGTGCTGCGCGGCGTGGCGCACAACCGTCTCACCGAGACCACCCCGCTGACCGAAGTGATGAGCCACGATGTGCTGTGGTGCTATGAAGATGAACCGGTGGACGATGTGCTGGACGATATGGTGCAGCGCCAGATCCGCCGCCTGCCCGTCATGGACCGCCAGAAGAACCTGGTGGGCATGGTCAGCCTGGGCGACGTGGCGGCCAAGACCCAGAACAGCGGCATCGCCGCGGCGCTGGCCGAAATCTCCCTGCCGGCCGCGCCGCTGCGCCCGGACGAAGACTTCCGCTTGCCCGAGGTGAGCCAGGGCGACCTGGCCGAAGTGAACCTGGGCCGCAGCTAGCCCACGCAAGGGGCGGGCCTCCCTGGCCGGCCTTGTAGGTTTTTTCTTACACGCTAATCGGGCACTGTCCGATCTTCTTTTTTGCAGTGCATGGCTACTATGCACTCCAACGAACTCGAAACCGAGGACACCCAATCCGGCGCGAACGTCCCCCTCCGTCGTGCTACGAATAATGTCCATCCCCCATCGGTTTATCCCCACGGGTCGTTTTCATAAGCAGAAATTCATCGAAGATTCCCCCGATCTTCGGCGTCTTATATCCCTCCCCTCAGGCCGCCTCCCCCAGGCGGCCATTTTTTTTATCCTTGCGCCGGTCCTTGCTGGGCAATATAGGCCAGGGCGTCCGCATAGGCAGCGTCGCTGGCCTCGCGGACCGGCTCGCACACGTAGGTGGACATCTCGTCCTCGTGGCTTGCGCCGATCAGGACGATGCCGCGAAAACCGCCGCCCTCGGCCTGTTGCACGCCTGGCTGCATGAGCGGGGCCGTCATTTCGTCCAGCTTGTCGCCGCCGGGAATATCGATGGGAATGCTCATGGAATGGGTCCTCCTGTGGCAAGGTGAAAACACAAGACCTGCTTGCACCGGCTGACACACATCAGGCATGTGCTGATCGGCAACCATGAGGGCGCAAGAAGAAGTATGCTTGTCAGCATAGAAAACGCTGAAGGAAAAGGCAGCAAGAAGCCGCCCTCGATGGGGGTAGGACGGCTTGAAGATGAGGCTGCACCAGCGTTCTCGCGCCTAACCGGACCTGTCATGCCCATCGATTATCTGCGCCGCCTTACCAGCCCGGCGCGCACCGACCTTTCCAACCGCCACCTGGGCCGTTCGCTGGCTTTCATCGCCGGGGCCGTCAATGCCGGCGGCTTCCTGGCGGTCGGGCAGTACACCTCGCACATGTCGGGCATCGTCTCGTCGCTGGCCGACAACCTGGTGCTGGGCGAGACCCTGCTGCTGGTGGGCGGCGCCAGCGCCCTGCTCTCGTTCCTGGCCGGCGCGGCCTGTTCGACGGTCATGATCAACTGGGCGCGCCGGCGCGGCCTGCACAGCGAATACGCCATGCCCCTGATGCTGGAAGCCATGCTGTTGCTGTGCTTTGGCATCCTGGGCAGCAACCTGGAAAATCACCGCGTGCTGTTCGTGCCGGTCACGGTGGCGCTGCTGTGCTTTGTGATGGGCTTGCAGAACGCCATGATCAGCAAGATTTCCCGCTCCGAGATCCGCACCACCCACGTCACCGGGCTGGTCACCGACATCGGCATCGAGATCGGCAAGATATGCTACTGGACCGCCGCCCCACGCCAGCCGGGCGAGCATGGGGAAGATCCGGTGCCGGCGGCGCGGCGCAAGTTCATGCTGCTGGGGTCCTTGCTGCTGATGTTCTTCCTGGGGGGCGTGGCTGGAGCGCTGGGCTTCAAGCTGGTGGGCTTCCTGGCCACCATGCCGCTGGCCGCAGGCCTGTTCCTGCTGGCGCTGGTGCCGATGATGGATGACCTGGCGCGCTCCTGAGCGGCCCCTTGTTCAGCGGGAGATTAAGAAATCTCGATAGAAAGTCCATGTTGGCCCGAGAAATTAATATTTCTCGATGGAAATTAAAAAAATCCAATCCTATGAACTGCCCGTCAAGCTGGTCCACCATATAGACAAAAATGCAAAAAAGGCGCTCTGCGCGCCTTTCGTTTTCTTGTTATCCGTCTTACACGCCGCCCGAACCCATCCTGGGAGGCGGCAGCCGCTGCCTGAGGCGGCCGGCGCCATCAGCCTTGCTGTTGTGCCGTATTGTCCGACTGCTGCGGTTGCTGGGCGCCGGATTGGGACTCCTGACGCGCCTGGTCTTGCGGTGCGGCCTGGTTCATCTGCGGCTGGGCCGGGCTGCTGGCGCCATTCTGGGCGGCAGCGGCGGCAGCATTCTTGCGGCCATGGCTGTTGAGACCACCCTTGCGACCGGCTTCACGGGCTTCGGCCGAGGTGAACTCGTGGGCAGCACCCTTGGCATGCGCGGCCTTGCCGCCCATGCTGGCGATCTGGCGTTGTTTCTCCCGATCCATGGCGGCGAAGCCGCGATTACTGTTCCCCGGATTTTGTGCATTTGCCATGTGTAAGACTCCTTAGCGTGGATAGTCGAATGGAGCGGATCAGTCTGGCCAGCCACTCTCCTGACTGCACGAGTTCCTGACACAAACCTGAATCCACGCTTGCAGTTTAGGAAGGCTCACCAAAGCTCACTATCGGAAGAGCTCCCCAGCCCTTGTCAGCATCCACTGTCAGACATGCAGGAATCCATGAAGATGAGCTTGCTTCTGCCTTCCTGAAGACGGATTCACTTTCCTGCCCCGACAAAGTCAGGTTTTGTCACACACCAAAACAAATACTGTATATTTATACAGCTATCGCCATTTTCGCCATCTCTCTTGCCGCTGCATCCGACCATGCTGTCTTCCTCTTCCCCGGCCCGTACGCCGGAAACCATCCACCCCGCGCTCTGGCTGGCCTCCCAGCTGGCGCGCGGGAATGGGCGCGGGGTTTCCAGCGGTTTCGAGGCGCTCGATGCGGAATTGCCCGGGCGCGGCTGGCCTACGGGGGTGCTGATCGAATTGCTGCTGCCCCAGGATGGCGTGGGTGAACTGCGCCTGCTGCGACCGCTGCTGGCCCAGCCACAACGCCTGCGACCAGGCGCGCCCACCGGTCGCATCGCCCTGCTGCAAGCCCCGCACGCCATCAATGCGCCGGGCTGGGCGGCCATGGGCGTGCCGGCCACGCGCCTGCTGCAGTTGCAGGCCGACACCCCGGCCGACGCCTGCTGGGCCGCCGAGCAGGTCTTGCGCGCCGACAGTTGCCAGGCCCTGCTGATGTGGCAAGCGCGCCTGCGCAAGGGCGACCACGATCTGCTGCGCCGGCTGCACGTGGCGGCCCAGGCGGGCCAGACCCTGTTTTTCATGCTGCGTCCGCTGGCCTGCGCCCGGGAGGCTTCACCGGCGCCCCTGCGGCTCACGCTCAGGCCGGCGCCGGGCGGCCTGGACATCGGCTTTCTCAAGCGGCGCGGCCCGCTGCGCGAGCAAAGCCTGTTTCTTCCCCTGACACCTTCACCGAATCTGCAACGCCATGTCTCCCCTGTGGATCGCCGTACACCTGCCACTGCTGCCGCTGGAAGTCTTCCGTCCGAACTGGCTGGATGAAGTCGCCGCCGTGGTCTTCGAACGCGAGCGCGTGGCCGCGCTGTCGGCGGCGGCGCGCGCGTGCGGCATCCACGAAGGGATGCGGCGCGGCGGGGTGCAGTTGCTGGCGCCAGAAGCGCAACTGCAGGAGCGCGACCCGGCGCGTGAACAGGCCGCGCTGGAACAGACCGCGCTGGCGCTGCTGCAATATACGCCCCAGGTGAGCCTGGCGCCGCAGGCCTGCGTGCTGCTGGAAGTCAGCGCCAGCCTGCGCCTGTTCGGCGGCATCCGGGCGCTGTGCCGCAAGGTCCGCGTGAGCATCGCCCGGCTGGGCCTGTCGGCCACGCTGTCCTGCGCCGTCACGGCCACCGGGGCCTGGATGCTGGCGCGCTACGGCGATGTGCGCACCGTGCGCGAGCGCTCGCTGCGGCGTCGCCTAGATCGTCTGCCGGTGGTCTTGCTCAGCGCCGCACAAGCCCATCTGGAATGGCTGCACGGCCTGGGCTGCCGTCAACTGGGGCAGTTGCGGGCCTTGCCGCGGGCGGGCTTGCAGCGGCGCTGCGGCAAGGCCTTGCTGGACATGCTCGAGCGCGCCTATGGCCAGGCGCCGGAAGTGCATGACTGGGTGGTGGCTCCGCCGGTCTTCCAGGCCCGCGTGGAGCTGCCGGACCGGATAGAGCAGACCGACATCCTGAGCGCCTATGCCCAGGCCCTGCTGGCCCAACTGGCCGGCTGGCTGACGGCGCGCCAGCTGGCCGTGAAGCAGTTGCGGCTGTGGCTGGAGCATGAACGCGGCCGCCAGGCCGTCGCGCCGACCGATTTGCGCATTGCCTTGTCGGCGCCGGCCTGGCAGGAAGATCACCTCTACAGCCTGGTCAAGGAAAAGCTGGCCCGCTCCACCCTGCCCGCCCCGGCCATCGCGCTGGGCCTGGCTGCCGAAGAGCTGGAACGCATGCAGCCGGCCAGCGACATGCTCTTCCCCGAGCCGGGCGGCAGCGCCGAAGACCATCAGCGCCTGCTGGAACTGCTGGTGGCCCGGCTGGGTGCAGACAAGGTGCGCCAGGCTGCGCCCCGCGCCGACCACCGGCCGGAGCTGGCCAACCGCTGGTGCAGCGTGATGCAGCCGGCTGCCAGCCTGCCCGCGCCGCTCTCCACCGATGCGGCGCGCTTGCCGCCGCGTCCGCTGTGGCTGCTGGATGAGCCTGTGCCGCTACGGGTGCTGCAGCACAAGCCCTTCTATCGCACGCCGCTGGAATTGACTTCACCGCCCGAACGCATCGAAGCCGGCTGGTGGGAAGGCCGACCCTCCACCCGCGATTACTTCACCGTGCGCGATGCGCAGCATGCCTATTACTGGATCTTCCGCCAGTGGCATGGCGGGGAATGGTCGGACGAAGAACCGCAGTGGTTCCTGCACGGGCTGTTCGGCTAGGAGCAGCGCATGTCAACGACCCTGCCAGAGTATGCCGAGCTGTATTGCCGCAGCAACTTCAGCTTCCTGCAAGGGGCCTCGCACGCCCATGAACTGGTGCAACGCGCCATCGCGCTGGACTACCGCGCCCTGGCCATCACCGATGAATGCACCCTGGCCGGCGTGGTGCGGGCCTACGCAGCCTGGAAGGAACAGTTCGACAAAGGCCGCACGCAAGACTTCAAGCTGATCATCGGCAGTTGCTTTCGCTTCACCGGGCTCGAGGATGAGCCCGCCCATCCGCTGGCGGCCCTGACCTTGGTCGCGCTGGCCAGGAACCGCGAGGGCTATGGCAACCTCGCCGAGCTGATCACCCTGGCACGCACGCGCGCCGCCAAAGGCAGTTACCTGCTCCATCCGGAAGACCTGAGCGGCCCGCCGCCGGCCTTGTCGCACCTGCGCGCCCTGCCGGACTGCCAGTTGATCCTGGTGCCGGACTATCCCGCCGATGAAGAGACCCTCGACGCCCAGTTGCGCTGGTTCGCGCCGCTGGCGCCGGGCCGCTCCTGGGTGGGCCTCACGCGCCTGTACCGCCCGCTGGACGACCTGCACCGCGCCGCGCTGGAGGCCGCCACGCGCCGCCATGGCTTGCCCCTGGCCGCCGTGGGCGACGTGCAGATGCACCAGCGCTCGCGCAAGTACCTGCAGGATGTGGTGACCGCCATCCGCCTGGGCAAGCCGGTGCAGGAATGCGGCCATGCGCTGGCGCCCAATGCCGAGCAGCATCTGCGTTCGCGGGTGCGGCTGGGCATGGTGCATACGCCGGCCACGCTGGCCCAGACCCTGGCCATCGCCGCCGATTGCCGCTTCAGCCTGGCCGAGCTGCGCTATGAATATCCGGATGAACTGGTGCCGCTGGGCATGAGCGCGGCCGACTACCTGCGCCAGCAAACCCTGGCGGGCGCTGCCAAGCGCTATCCGCAAGGACTGCCGGGGGGCGTACGCGAACAGATCGAGGCCGAACTCGCCTTGATCGCCCAAAAGGAATATGAAGCCTATTTCCTCACCGTCTATGACCTGGTCCAGTTCGCCCGCTCACGCGGCATTCTCTGCCAGGGACGGGGATCGGCGGCCAATTCGGCGGTGTGCTATTGCCTGGGCGTGACCGAGGTCGATCCCACCTCCACGCGCCTGCTGTTTGCCCGCTTCATCAGTGAAAAGCGCGAAGAACCGCCCGACATCGACGTGGACTTCGAGCACCAGCGCCGCGAAGAAGTGATCCAGCACATCTACCGCAAGTATGGCCGCCGCCGCGCCGCGCTGGCGGCGGCCGTGCACAGCTATCGCCCGCGCGGGGCCTTGCGCGAGGTCGGCAAGGCGCTGGGGGTGGATGCGGCCATCGTCGATACGGTGGCCAAGTCGCAGCACTGGTTCGACAGCCGCGAAGAATTGCTGGCGCGCTTTGCCGAAGCCGGGCTGGACCCGGGACTGCCGCAGATCGAATTGTGGGCCAGCATCACCGGCAAGCTGCTGCGCTTCCCGCGCCACCTGTCGCAGCACACCGGCGGTTTCGTGATCGCACGCGGGCAACTGTCGCGGCTGGTGCCGATCCAGAATGCGGCCATGCCGGAGCGCTGCGTCATCGAATGGGACAAGGATGATCTGGAGTCGCTCAAGCTGCTCAAGGTCGATGTGCTGGCGCTGGGCATGCTCACCGCCCTGCGCCGCACGCTGGAACTGGTCAGCCTGCGGCGCGGCCTGCCCGAGGTGATGCAGATGCACGATATCCCCCGCGAAGACACGGCCACCTTCGAGATGATCTGCAAGGCCGACACCATCGGCGTGTTCCAGATCGAGAGCCGGGCGCAGATGAGCATGCTGCCGCGCATGCAGCCGCGCACCCAGTACGACCTGGTGGTGCAGGTGGCCATCGTGCGGCCCGGCCCTATCTAGGGCGGCATGGTCCATCCCTACCTGCGGCGGCGCGAGCTGGTGCGCGAGGGCGGCAGCTTCGACTATCCGGACAACACCAGCAAGAGCGGCAAGATCAAGAAGGTGCTGGAGCGCACCCTGGGCATCCCCATCTTCCAGGAACAGGTGATGGATGTGGCCATCGAGGCCGCCGGCTATTCGCCCAGCGAGGCCGATGACCTGCGCCGTTCCATGGCGGCCTGGAAACGCAAGGGCGGCATGGGGCCGCACTATGAACGGCTGGTGCTGGGCATGACCGACAATGGCTATTCGCGCGAATTTGCCGAGAGCATCTTCAAGCAGATCGAGGGCTTTGGCGAATACGGCTTCCCCGAAAGCCATGCCGCCAGCTTCGCCCTGCTGACCTATTTCAGCAGCTGGCTCAAGTGCCATGAGCCGGAAGCCTTCCTGTGCGGCCTGCTCAACAGCCAGCCCATGGGCTTCTACTCTCCTTCGCAACTGATCCAGGATGCGCGTCGGCACGGCGTGCAGGTGTTGCCGGCCAATGTGGTGCGCAGCCGCTGGGAATCGACCCTGGAGCTGCCCTCATCCGCAGGGGCGCGGCCCGCCGTGCGGCTGGGCCTGAGCTTGCTGCGCAGCATGCCGGCCGAGGCCGCCCAGCGCATCGAACAAGCCCGCACCGAAGGACCTTTTGCCGATGTGGATGACCTGGCCCGGCGCGCCGGGCTGGACCGCCATGCCTTGCAGGCGCTGGCGGCGGGCGATGCCTTGCGCGAACTGGCCGGCCATCGGCGCCAGGCGCTCTGGCATGCGGTGGGCGCGGTGCCCGACCGCGATCTGCTGCGCAGCGCCCCCCGTGGCGATGACGCCGTGCAACTGGACGCCCCCGGCGAAGGCGACCAGATCATCGACGACTACCGCGCCATGAACCTGACGCTGCGCCGCCATCCGCTGGCGCTGCTGCGCCCGACCTTGCAGCGGCGGCGCTTCATGAGCGTGGCCGATCTCAACACCCTGCGGAACCGCCAGTTCGCCTGCTGCTGCGGCATCGTCACGGTGCGCCAGCGGCCCGGCACGGCCAAGGGCGTCATCTTCATGACCCTGGAAGACGAGACCGGTTCGGCCAATGTGATCATCTGGCCTGCAGTGCTGGAACGGCAGCGCAGCGAGGTCTTGAATGCGCGTCTGCTGGGGGTGTATGGCAGCTGGCAGTGCCATGGCGAGGTCCGTCACCTGGTGGCGGGCCGGCTGGAAGACTGGACCCATCTGCTGGGGGAACTGCAACCGCGCAGCCGGGATTTCTTTTGAATGCCGGCGTGCTGTCGCTCAGAACGACATCGCCATGCGGTAGGCGTTGCGCCCCTCGTTCTTGGCGCGATACAACGCCAGGTCGGCTTCGTGCACCAGTTCATCCCAGCTGCGCTTGTTCCCCGGCTGCAACACCGCCAGCCCGACGCTGATGGTCACAGGATGACCATGCTCGAAGGCCTCGGTGCGTACCGACTCCAGCAGGCGCTGGCCGATCTGGCAGGCCTGGTCATGGTCGACGCCGGGAAAGACGGCGCAGAATTCCTCGCCGCCATAACGGCCCAGCACGTCGCCCGGGCGGCAGCTCTGAGCCAGGATCGCGCCAATGCCAGCCAGCACGCGGTCACCCGCCAGGTGGCCATGGCGGTCGTTGATCTGCTTGAAGTGATCGACATCGATGAAGGCCAGCGCCAGCACGCTCTTGCGCTCCACCGCCCGCGCCAGCAGCAACTCGCCACAGCGCACCAGCTCGCGCCGGTTCAGCGCACCGGTGAGCTGGTCTTCGGTGGCCAGGCGCTGCCGGTCGGCCAGCAGGCGTTCGAAATAGATCATCATCAGCGACACCGAGAACAGCAAGGAACCGCTCAAGGGAATCAGGTAGATCAGCGCCACGCCGGTATTGCTCATGGCCGGCGGAATGAACAGTTCAGGATGGGAGAACGACAGGACAAAGCGCGCCACATGCGTGCTGATGAAGATGAGCAGCGAGACGATGCCGATGCAGCGCCCGAAGCTCCAGCGCGCATAGCGCTGCGCCTGCGGCCCCGACATGCCGCGCGCGAATTCGCCCAGCGCCAGCCAGAACGTCAGCTGCAGGGCGACCAAGGCCAGATAGCTGCGTTGCGTGAAACTGACCTGGTAGAGCAGCAGGAGTGAGAAAAGGAAAGCATAGAGGCCCACCAGCAGCCACGGCCACCAGCCGGTGCGGCGCTGGTAGAAGCTGCGCAAGCCCGCCCAGGCCAGCAGGCAGCAGGAAAACAGGCCGGTATTGCCCGCCAGCAGGGCCAGCGGATTCCATACGCCGCCCGCATGGTTGTAGCCCACCAGCATGAGGCAGATCCCCGCCGCCCCGCACAGGCCCGACAGCGCCCACAGGCGCGTGCAGTGTTCCTTGGGCATGTTCATGAACAGGCCCGCCATGATCAGGCCGCCGCAAAACTGTACGAGGGCCAGTGCGATACTGGCAGTAGCTGCATTCATCCGGATGTGACTGCCCCCTCAGGGCAGGTGAAAATGGCGCAAAGACTCTGGATTGCCTCCCGTCATGGGCGCGCCCCCGCGCGCCCTGACAGGCATCCGGTTACTGCAGCGCAGCATCCCGGACGAGACCGGCTAGTGTAACCGAAGCGGCGTGGTCAAAATGCGAATTCAGCCCAACATCAAAAAAACTGAATCAACCTCCACCAGGAGGCAAGCAAGCGTCTCGGCTCACTCCCGTTCGAGCAATTCGGTATGCCCCCAGCGGCCCGAGCGACACAGTTGATCGGTGACATCGAGCACCAGTTGTTCGACCGCTGCCGCCGCCGTGGTCAGTGGAATATTGCGCGAGGCGCACAGCGCCAGGGTGCGCGAGATGCGCTCGCCGACGATGCGATGAGCCACCATCTCGCCGCGTTCGATGTCGGCCAGCAAGGGCGCCACCGGCAGGATGGTGGCGCCGATGTCGGCCAGGATGGCCGATTTGAGGATGGCCACCGAGTTGATCTCGATGACGTTGTCCAGGCTCATGCCCTGCGAGCGCACCAGGCTCTCGATGCGCGGCCTGACCCCGTGGGCCAGGCCCGGCAAGATCAGCGGCGCCTGGATGGCGCGCGCCAGCGGCACGCTCTTGCGCCCGGCCACGCCGTACTGCGACTTGGCGCGGGTGATGTACATCATCTCTTCCTCGATCATGGGCGTGGCCGCAAAGGAAGACAGCTGGCCGTCGTCGAACAGCACGGCCAGGTTGATGCGGCCGGACTTGAGCTGGGTGATGAGGTTGCCGGTCAACTCCTCGGTCAGTTGCAGCGTGATTTCAGGGTAAGTCGAGCGCACCGCGTTCAACAAGGGCAAGGCCAGCGCATTGGAGACGCTCTGCGGAATGCCCAGCGCCACCGTGCCCGAGGGTTTGACGGCGGATTGGCCGACGGCCTGCTTGGCGTCCTGCACTTGCTTCAGGATCGCCAGGGCGTGCTCGTAGAACACCTTGCCGGCATCGGTGGCGATGACGCCCTGGGCCGAGCGGTGCAGCAACTGGGCGGCCAGTTCGTCTTCCAGCTGGCGGATCTGCTGGGTCAGCGCCGGCTGGGCGATGTGCAAGGCGCGCGCCGCCCGTGACAGCGAGCCGTGATCGACAATGGCGACGAAGTAGCGCAGTTGGCGTAATTCCATGCGGGCGGGTCCTGTGTGATCTCGGGTATCTAGTTAGTGTCTGGTATCGCTGCAAAGCAAGTTGTCAGTAATATTTACAATCTACAACCCCGGGCGACTATTGAACATGCGCGTGCGGGCGTTCTCGATATGGCCGCGCATGGCGCGGCGCGCCCCTTCGGCGTCTTGCACGCGGATCAGCTCGAAGATCTGGCGGTGCTCGTCCATGGCGTCCTGCGAGCGCTTCCAGGGCGCGATATGCATCAGGTGGCGCAGCATGTTGACGGCGTGGCTGACATCGTATTCCAGCGTCTTCATCACCTGCACGAAGCGCAGGTTACCGGTGGCCGTGGCGATGGCTTCATGGAAGCCGAAATCGTAATGGTGGGCGATGCCGCCTACCCGGTTGGCCGCTTCGAAACCTTCCAGGAGGCGCTCCATCTTGTCCAGGTCCTGACGGTTGCGGCGCAGCGCGGCCATGGCCGCGCATTCGGGCTCGATCACCAGGCGCAGCTCCAGGCCGTTCATGATGTGGCCGATGCGGGTCTCGGGTTCCGCCCCGGGCTGGGCCGGGGCCAGCCCGGGCTTTTCCTTCACATAGGTGCCGGAACCGCGCAGCGACTCCACCAGTTGATCTTCGCGTAGCCGGTCCAGCGCCTGCCGCACCACGGGGCGCGAGACCTCGAAGAGCGTGGCCAGGTCGTTTTCCGAAGGCAGCTTGCTACCCACCGTGATGCGGCCTTCCACGATGGCATGGAACAGGGTTTCATACACCCGTTCGGCAAAGCGCTCAGGACGTACCGGCCCGAGACCGGCCGCGGCCAGGTTCAGGATGTCGCTGGAAGCACCGGGGCGCACCGGCTTGCTGGTATTGGGCATCGATTCGGTCTTTTTCGGGGTGGCTGACTGTTGCGCATGGTAGCGGATTTGCAGGGTAAGCGGCCAGTCATGCAGGGCAGGCAGTCAGCAAAGCAGTAAATTAAATTGACAGCTTGCCTGCACTGGCTTAGATTGACTCCCCAGAAAAACCAACAAGACCCAGGAGACAAGCCCTCGCCGACCGTCTGAGGACCCCGCGTCCGTGGCCGTGGTCGGGGTGATTTTGCGCCCCTGCCTGCCGCCCTGCTGCTCTTGTTGCGCCCCACCTCAAGCCAACCAAGGAACGCACCGCCATGAAACAGCACTTCATCGCCAACCGCTGGGTCGCGCCCGCCTCGGGCGAAAGCATCCCGGTCCTCGATCCCTCCGACGGCCAGCCCTTCGAGGCCATCGCACGCGGCAACGCCGCCGACATCGAGCAGGCCGTGAGGGCCGCCCGGCTTGCCTATGAGGGCGCCTGGGGCAAGCTTTGCGCCGCCGAGCGCAGCCGTCTGCTGATGAAGCTGGCCTACAAGCTCCAGGATCACCAGGAAGAACTGGCCCAGCTGGAAGGCCGCGACTGCGGCAAGCCCATGAAGCAGGCCCGCGCCGACGCCGCCGCCATCGTGCGCTACTTCGAGTTCTACGCGGGCGCTGCCGACAAGCTGCATGGCGACACCATCCCCTACCAGGCCGGCTACACGGTCCTGACCCTGCGCGAACCGCATGGCGTGACCGGCCATATCGTGCCCTGGAACTATCCGATGCAGATCTTCGGGCGCTGCGTGGGCGGCGCCCTGGCCGCCGGCAATACCTGCGTGGTCAAGCCGGCCGAGGATGCCTGCCTGTCCCTCCTGCGGGTGGCCGAGCTGGCCGCCGAAGTCGGTTTCCCCGAGGGCGCACTCAACATCGTGACCGGCTATGGCCACGAGGCCGGCGACCTGCTGGTCAAGCATCCCGATGTGGATCACATCTCCTTCACCGGTTCGCCCAATGTCGGCAAGCTGGTGGTGCGCGCCGCCGCCGAGCATCACACGCCGGTGACGCTGGAGCTGGGCGGCAAGTCGCCGCAGATCGTCTTCGAGGATGCCGACATGGAGGCCATGCTGCCGGTGGTGGTCAATGCCATCGTGCAGAACGCCGGCCAGACCTGTTCGGCCGGCAGCCGCCTGCTGGTGCAGCGCGGGGCCTATGAGCAGGTGCTGGAGCGACTCTCGGGACTGTTCTCGCAGTTGAAGGTCGGGTCTTCGCAAATGGACCTGGATTGCGGCCCGCTGATCCGCAAGACCCAGCAGGAGCGCGTGGCCGGCTTCCTCTCGGATGCACGGCGCGATGGCATCGCGCTGGCGGCGCAGGGCGAGATCGCCGTCGGTGTTCCGACTGGCGGCTTCTACCAGGCACCGGCCCTGCTGCGCGACGTGCCGCCGCGTCATCGCCTGGCGCAGGAAGAAGTCTTCGGTCCGGTGCTGGCGGCCATGCCCTTCGAGGATGAAGCCCACGCCATTGCCCTGGCCAATGGCACCGACTATGGCCTGGTGGCCAGCGTCTGGACCCGCGATGGTGGCCGCCAGATGCGGCTGGCGCGGGCCATCCGCAGCGGCCAGGTCTTCATCAACAACTATGGCGCCGGCGGCGGCGTGGAACTGCCCTTCGGCGGCGTCAAGGCCAGCGGCCACGGGCGCGAGAAAGGCTTCGAGGCGCTCTATGGCTTTACGGTCTTGAAGACCATTGCCATCCGCCACGGCTGATCTCGGTTCAACCCAAGGCGCAATCCGTGGCGCCATCGCCCACCTGCCGTTCGTCCTGAGTAGGTCCTTTCAGGGCCGTATCGAAGGCTCGCCGTCGGGGCGCCAGGTTCTTTCATACTTTCTTTCAAGGAGACACATCATGCGTTTGCAAGACAAGGTAGCCATCGTCACCGGTGGCGGTTCGGGTTTCGGTGAGGGCATCGCCAAGGCCTATGCCCGCGAAGGCGCGGCCATCGTGGTGGCCGATATCGGTGAGGTCGGCGGTCTACGGGTAGTCGAAGAGATCAAGGCCGCCGGCGGCCGTGCGGTCTTTGCCAAGGCCGACGTCTCCAAGCGCGCCGACATGGACCAGTTGCTGGCCACCGCCCTGGAGCACTTCGGCAAGCTCGACATCGTCGTCAACAACGCCGGCACCACCCACCGCAACCGCCCCATGCTGGAAGTGGAAGAAGACGAATTCGACCGCGTCTATGCCGTCAATGTGAAGAGCATCTTCCTCTCGGCCAAGACCTTCGTGCCCTACTTCCGCCAGGTGGGCGGCGGCGCGTTCATCAACATCGCTTCTACCGCCGGCATCCGCCCGCGTCCGGGCCTGACCTGGTACAACGGCAGCAAGGGCGCCGTCATCACCACCAGCAAGTCCATGGCCGCTGAACTGGGTCCGGACAAGATCCGGGTCAACTGCGTGAACCCGGTCATCTCGGCCACCGGCCTGCTCTCGGAATTCATGGGCGTGCCCGACACCCCGGAAAACCGCAAGAAGTTCGTCGCCACCATCCCCATGGGCCGCTTCTCCACCCCCGAAGACATCGCCAATGCCTGCCTCTACCTGGGTTCGGACGAGGCCGAGTTCGTTACCGGGGTGTGCATCGAGGTCGATGGCGGGCGCTGTGTTTAATTGTGTTTAAGGCTGAGGTGTAAAAATCTTCATGCCAGCGGTGAGGATAATGATTTGACAATACCCTCACCGCCACTACAATGCTGGGCACCGTCAACCGGTCACAAAGAACCGGCAACACAGAACAACGACACGTCAAACATCATCTGGAGCGAGACATGAGCTACCAAGCAGGCGCAGCCGCCGACGGCGCACGCGCATCCTTCGAAGACGCGACCTACAGCAAGGTCACCTGGCGGCTCTTGCCGCTGCTGTTCCTGTGCTACGTGGCTTCCTACCTGGACCGGGTCAACGTCGGCTTTGCCAAGCTGCAGATGCTGCAGGACCTGAAGTTCAGCGACACCGTCTACGGCCTGGGCGCGGGCATCTTCTTCCTGGGTTACTTCGTCTTCGAAGTGCCCAGCAACATGATCCTGCACAAGGTCGGCGCGCGCCTGTGGATCGCCCGCATCATGATCACCTGGGGCATCATCTCCGGGGCCATGGCCTATGTCACCACGCCGGAGATGTTCTACATCATGCGTTTCCTGCTGGGGGTGGCCGAGGCCGGCTTCTTCCCGGGCGTGATCCTGTACCTGACCTACTGGTATCCGGCCGCCCGGCGCGGCAAGATCACGGCGCTCTTCATGACCGGCATCGCCCTCTCGGGCGTGATCGGCGGCCCGCTGTCGGGCTGGATCATGCATGCCATGCCGGGCGTGTGGGGCCATACCGGCTGGCAGTGGATGTTCATCCTGGAGGCGATTCCCTCGCTGATCCTGGGCGTGATGGTGATCCTCTACATGAAGGACCGCATCCGTGACGCCGACTGGCTCAGCGAAGAAGAAAAACGCCTGCTGGAAACCAACATCAGCCACGAAGAAAGCCAGAAGGAACACCTGTCGCTGGGCGCCATGTTCGCCAATGGCCGGGTCTGGCTGGGTGCGCTGATCTACTTCTGCTTCGTGATGGGCCTGTACGGCGTGAGCTTCTGGCTGCCGACCATCATCAAGGCTACTGGCGTGAGCGATCCCCTCAACGTGGGCCTGCTGACGGCCATCCCCTACGCCTTTGCCGCGGCCGCCATGGTCCTCATCGGCCGCAGCGCCGACGCCCGCCGCGAACGCCGCTGGCACGTGGCCATCCCGGCCTTCATCGGCTGCATCGGCCTGTTGCTCTCGACCCTGTATGGCCACAACACCACCCTGGCCATGGCCTCGCTGACGCTGGCCAGCGTCGGCATCCTGACCACCCTGCCGCTGTTCTGGAGCCTGCCGACGGCTTTCCTGTCGGGCACCGCCGCCGCAGCCGGGATCGCGCTGATCAATTCGCTGGGCAACCTGGCTGGCTTCGTCAGCCCCTTCCTGGTGGGCTGGTTGAAGGACGCCACCCAGAGCACCAATGCCGGCATGTACGTGCTGGCCGCTTCGCTGGTCATCGGCGGCCTGCTCACGCTGACGCTGCCGGCCAAGCTGGTCAATCGATGACCCAATAGGGTCATGAGGCAGGAAGGACGGCGGCGCCATGGGGCCGCCGTTTTTTCATGGGTGCGCGCCGGACTGCGGGTCCAGCAAGGCCTGCATGGCCTGCCGCACCACGTCGGCGTGGGCCGCCTGCGGCCCCATACGCTGGCGCTGCTGCGCAACCAGTGCATCCACGCGGGCGCGGTCGCCGTGGCAGAGTTCAACCATCCGCGCCATCATCTCCAGATAGCCTTCAGGGTCGTGCAGCGGCAGGTCGTCGCGCTCCACGTAGCGCCGCCAGGCGCGGTCAGCGGCGTAGCAGGCCAGGACGGCCAGACAGATCAGGATGAGCCAGGTCAGCATGGCAAGCTCGCAGGAATGAAACCTGGATTCTGGCGCGCAGCTGCGGGCGGACGCCATCGCCAGCGCGTGAGAAAAACCCTTCGATTGCCCCTCAGAGCGCCAGCCACTCCCGCTGCACCGTCTCCTGCGCGCTCAGGCCTGCTGGCGTCCCCTCAAAGACCATCTCGCCCCGTCCCATCACATAGACCCGCTGGGACAGCTCCAGCGCCAGGGACTGCTTCTGCTCGACCAGCAGCACCGCCACGCCGCGAGTGCGCAGTTCTTGCAAGGCCTGCGCCACCTGCTCGACCATCTGCGGCGCCAGGCCTTCGGTGGGCTCGTCCACCAGCAGCAAGGAAGGATTGCCCAGCAGTGCGCGGCCCAGCGCCAGCATCTGCTGCTCGCCGCCCGAGAGCGCGCCGGCGGCCACCTGGCGGCGCTTGTAGAGCGCCGGGAACAGCGCATGGATATCCTCCTCGCGCCAGCCCCGCCCCGGCTGGGGACCAGGCTTGCGGCCCAGCAACAGGTTCTGGGCCACGCTCAGGGTCGGGAAGACTTCGCGGCTTTCAGGCACGTAGCCCATGCCAAGGCGGGCGATGGCGTGGGTGGGCAGCCCGCTGATGTCGCGCCCCTCGAAGCGGCAATCGCCCCGGCTGGGCAATAGTCCCATCAAGGCCTTGAGCAGCGTCGAACGGCCCGCGCCGTTGCGACCGAGAATGCTGACGATCTCGCCGCGATGGACGGTGAGATCGACGCCATGCAGCACACGGCTGTGGCCATAACCGGCTTGCAGGCCGGTCACCGAGAGCAGGACGCTTGCCTTATCCATGGCGACGGCGATCCAGATAGAGGGCCTGCACATCTTCATTGGCGCGGATGCGCGGGGCCGTGTCGCAGGCGATCACCCGGCCATTGTCCATGACCGCGATGCGGTCGGCCAGGTCGAAGACCACTTGCATGTCGTGCTCCACCATGAGCAAGGTCTTGCCCACGGTGACCTCGCGGATCAGCGCCACCATGGCCGCGCTCTCGGCCCGGCTCATGCCCGCCGTGGGTTCATCGAGCAGGATCACGGAGGCGTCGGCGGCGATGGTGACGGCCAGTTCCAGGGCGCGCTGCTCGGCATAGCTCAGCTCACCGGCGGCCACGTCGGCGCGGGCGGCCAGCCCGACCTGCTGCAATACCGCCAGGGCGCGCGTACTGGCCTCATGCGAACGACCAATGCGACGCCAGAAGGCATAGCGATAGCCCAGCGTCCACAACAGTGCGCAGCGCACGTTCTCGAAGGCCGATAGGCGCGGGAAGAGGCTGGTGATCTGGAAGCTGCGCGCCAACCCCAGGCGATTGATCTGCTGCGGCGACTGGCGCGTGATGTCCACCCCATGCAGCGTGACCCGTCCGGCATCGGCGCGATAGCGACCCGAGACCAGATGGAAGAGACTGGACTTGCCGGCGCCGTTGGGGCCGATCAGCGCGCAGCGCTCCCCCGCCAGCAACTCCAGGTCCACACCGCGCAGGATGGGGTTGCCATCGAAGGCCTTGTGCAGGCCTTGCAACGAGAGGGCCACTGCCGCAGTCATGATCGCCCTCCCTGGCCACGCCAGCACCACAGTGCCGCCACGCCGCCAGACATCAGCAGCAAGGCGGTCATCCAGGGTAGCGGCGCATGCACATCGACAGTCCAGCCCCACCAGCGCAGGGGCGCCTCGGCCAAGCTGCCCAGACTGGCCTGGTAGGCCATTTCGGTGGCCAGCACCAGCCCGGCCAGCACCGGCAGCGCCGCCGCCAGCCAGGCGATGGCGCGCACGGCCATGCGGGTGTCGAAGGCGCCGCTGCGCAGGATGCGCCAGCCCTGGTCGATCAGGCTGGCCAGCCCGCCCGGGGCGGTCATGACGATGAGGATGAAGAACGCGCCCAGGTAGAACTGCCAGGCTTGCGTATAGGCCGACAGCCAGGACGAGAACAGCACGCCCACCACGCCCCCGACGATGGGGCCATAGAAGTAGGCGCTGCCGCCGATGAAGGTAAAGAGCAGGATCGCGCCCGAGCGCAGCGCGCCTACGTACTCGGCGCTGACGATCTCGAAGTTGATGGCCGACAGCCCGCCCGAGACCCCGGCGAAGAAGGCCGAGAGGATCAGCGCCAGGTAGCGCACCCGCTGCGGATCGTAGCCGATGAAGGCGGCACGTTCGGGGTTGTCGCGCACGGCATTGAGGATGCGGCCCAGGGGCGTAGCGCGCAGCGCCCAGATGGCGATGGCGCAGACCAGCAGCCAGCCGGCGATGAGGTAATAGACCTGGATCTGCGGCCCATAGCTGATGCCCAGCACCGGCTCGCCGATGACGCGGTTGCCGGAAATGCCGCCCTCGCCGCCAAACACCTCGGGAAACATCAGCACGCAGGCCGACACCAGCTCCACCAGCCCCAGCGTGATCATGGCGAAGGTGGTGCCGGCGCGGCGCGTGGTCAGGTAGCCCAGCAGCACGCCGCACAGCGCGCCGGTGAGGCCGCCAGCTAGCGGCACCAGGGTCATGGGAAAGGCCAGCGCGCCCTCGGCCATGCGGTTCATCAGGTGGATGGCCCCGAAGGCGCCCAGGCCCGAATAGACGGCATGGCCAAAGGACAGCATGCCGCCCTCGCCCAGCAGCAT
This sequence comes from Herbaspirillum camelliae, assembly GCF_001929405.1. Taxonomy (NCBI): domain Bacteria; kingdom Pseudomonadati; phylum Pseudomonadota; class Betaproteobacteria; order Burkholderiales; family Oxalobacteraceae; genus Herbaspirillum; species Herbaspirillum camelliae. The sequence goes on along the minus strand of NZ_KV880769.1, from coordinate 4,168,556 downwards.
GTTGTAGGACAGGCAGAGCAAGACCATCGTCCCCATCTGCGAGAGCAGCGACAGGGCAGCGCTTTGCGGGAAGACCAGCGGCGCGGCCAGCAGCACCAGCGCAAAGCCCAGCCAGGGCAGCAGGAGCCGCTTCATCCTCATCCCTCCCGCTGGCCCATCAGCCCCTTGGGCCGCACGATCAGCATCACCACCAGCAACAGGTAGGGCAGCACCGGCGCCACCTGGGCCAGCGTCAGGCGCAGCAGCGGCGCCAGCGCGCTGTCAGGAGCCACGCTCAGGCCGAGGCTGGCCAGCGAGACATCCAGCGCCACCGCGAAGGTCTGCATCATGCCGATCAAGAGCGAAGTGATGAAGGCCCCGGCCAGCGAACCCAGGCCGCCCACCACCACCACCACGAAGATGATGCTGCCCACGGCGGCGGCCATGCCCGGCTCGGTGACGAAGGCATTGCCGCCGATCACGCCAGCCAGCGCCGCCAGCGCGCAGCCGCCGCCAAAGACCAGCATGAACACGCGTGGTACGTTGTGGCCGAGCGCCTCGACCATCTGCGGATGGGTCAGCGCAGCCTGGATCACCAGGCCGATGCGGGTATGCCGCAGCAGCAGCCACAGGGCCAGCAGCATCAAGGCCGCCACCAGCAGCATGAAGCCGCGGTAGACCGGGAAGGCCGTCGTATAGAGCGTGAAGAGCGTGCCATCCAGTGCAGGCGGGATGCGGTAAGGCACCGGTGCGCGGCCCCAGACCAGTTGCACCAGCTCCACCACCAGATAGGACAGCCCAAAGGTGAAGAGCAGCTCCGGCACATGGCCATAGCGGTGCACGATGCGCAAGCCATAATGCTCCACCAGCGCGCCGGCCACGCCCACCACCAGCGGCGCGATCAGCAGCGCCGGCCAGAAGCCCAGTACGCCGGCAATCGCATAGGCGACATAGGCCCCCAGCATGTAGAAACTGGCATGGGCGAAGTTGGGCACGCCCATCATGCTGTAGATGAGCGTGAGGCCCGATGACAGCAGGAACAGCAGGAAGCCGTAACCCAGGCCATTGAGGAAGGTGATCAGCGCGAATTCCAAATTGCCAGCCTTGCCGCGAGAAGACCGGCCAGAGGCGGCCGGGATGAAAAGTGGAGCGATCCTATGGGATTCGCGCTTCTCTGTCAAAATAGCGCATTGCGCCCGGCTTCGGGCTCCACTGGCTGCCCATGACTCTTCCCTACCCGCGTCCCTATCCGCTGCCCCCGTTCGGCAACCGCTTTGCCGAGCTGCCCCCGGCTTTCCATACCCGGCTACAACCCACGCCCCTGCCCGCGCCCTATCTGGTCGGCTTCAGTGAAGACGCCGCCGCCAGCATTGCCTTGCCGCGCCCGCAGGCCGACGATGGCGATTTCCTCGACATCTTTGCCGGCAACCGCATCGCGCCGGGCTCCACGCCACTCTCGGCGGTGTATTCGGGCCACCAGTTCGGCGTCTGGGCCGGCCAGTTGGGCGATGGCCGCGCCATCACGCTGGGCGACCTGCCCGCCGCCGATGGCGCAGGCCGCATCGAGCTGCAGCTCAAGGGCGCCGGTCAGACCCCCTATTCCCGCATGGGCGATGGCCGCGCCGTGCTGCGCTCCTCGATCCGTGAATTCCTCTGTTCGGAAGCCATGGCCGCCCTCGGCATCCCCACCACCCGGGCGCTGACCGTGATCGGCTCGGACCAGCGCGTGCTGCGCGAGACTGCCGAGACTGCCGCCGTGGTCACCCGCATGGCGCCCAGCTTCATCCGCTTCGGCTCCTTCGAACACTGGTACTACAACCAGCGCTTCGACGATCTGAAGGTGCTGGCCGATACGGTGCTGGAACAGTTCTATCCCGAACTGCTGCGTGCAGAGAACCCCTATGCCGCCCTGCTCAAGGAAGTCACCCGCCGCACCGCCACGCTGATGGCGCAATGGCAGGCGGTGGGCTTCATGCATGGGGTGATGAATACGGACAACATGTCCATCCTCGGCCTGACGCTGGACTACGGCCCCTTCGGCTTCATGGAAGCCTTCGATGCGCGCCACATCTGCAACCATACCGACAGCCAGGGCCGCTACAGCTACCAGATGCAGCCGCGCATCGGCCAGTGGAACTGCTTCGCGCTGGGCCAGGCCATGCTGCCGCTGATCGGCACGGTGGAACAGACCGAGGCCGCGCTGGCCGACTACGAAGCCATCTTCCAGGCGCAGCACGACACGCTGTTGCACGCCAAGCTCGGCCTGCGCACGCGCCAGCCCGAGGACGAGCAACTGATCGAGGCCATGTTTGCCATCCTGCAGGCCAACCACGTCGATTTCACCCTGTTCTTCCGCCGCCTGGGCGATTTGCAGATCGGCAACACCGCCCATGACGAAGGCCTGCGCGACCTCATCCTGGACCGCCCCGCCTTCGACGCCTGGGCCACGCAATACCGCGCCCGCCTGCGCGCCGAAGACAGCGACGACCAGGCGCGCCAGCTTGCAATGCATGCGGTCAACCCCAAATACGTGCTACGCAATTACCTCGCCCAGGTCGCCATCGAGCGCGCGCAACAGAAGGATTTCAGCGAGGTGGCGCGCCTGCAGTCCATCCTGCGCCATCCCTTCGATGAGCAGCCCGAACACGACAAGTACGCCGACCTGCCGCCCGACTGGGCCAGCCACCTGGAAGTGAGCTGTTCTTCCTGAGCCGCCCACATCGCCACACATTGCCCTCATCAACAAGGAGCCAAGCATGACCAAACGCGTAGAAAAGACCGAAGCCCAGTGGCGCGAACAACTGGACCCGCTGGAATACCAGGTCACCCGGGAAGCCGCCACCGAACGCGCCTTCACCGGCCGCTACTGGGACCACCACGAGGCCGGCACCTACACCTGCGTGTGCTGCGACACCCCGCTCTTCACCTCGGACGCCAAGTTCGATTCCGGCTGCGGCTGGCCCAGCTACTTCGAACCCATCGACCCGGCCAACGTACGCGAGAAAGTGGACCGCAGTTATGGCATGATTCGCACCGAGATCATCTGCAACGTCTGCGACGCCCACCTGGGCCACGTCTTCCCCGACGGCCCGCCGCCGACCGGACTGCGCTACTGCATCAATTCGGCTTCGCTGCGTTTTGACCCGGCGTAAGCCAGCCCTTCGCACTATTTTTATTGACTCACTAAAGAAGCCGATCCGATGAAGTTCTTGTTCGACCTGTTCCCTGTCATCCTCTTTTTCGGCGTTTTCAAGTTCGCTGAAGCCGACAAGACCAAAGCGCTTGAATGGGTGACGCTGTACCTGAGCAGTTTCATGGCCGACAGTGCGCTACAGGAAAAGGACGCGCCCATCGTGCTGGCGACCGCCGTGGCCATCCTGGCCTCGCTGGTGCAGATCGGCTACCTGCTGCTGCGCCACAAGAAGGTGGACGCCATGCTGTGGCTATCCTTCGCCATCATTGCCGTCTTCGGCGGCGCCACCATCTATTTCCACGACGACACCTTCGTCAAGTGGAAGCCGACCATCCTCTACTGGTGCTTCGGCCTGGCCCTGCTGGTGTCACAGCTGTTCATGAAGAAGAACCTGATCCGCACCATGATGGAAAAGCAGGTCAGCCTGCCCGAACCGGTCTGGCCACGTCTGAATCTGGCCTGGATCGTCTTCTTTGCGGTCATGGGTGTGCTCAATCTCTACATCGCCTTCAACTACCCGCTCGACACCTGGGTCAACTTCAAGATGTTCGGCAGCATGGGGCTGATGTTCGCCTTCATCATCGGCCAGAGCCTGTTCCTGTCCAAGTACATGAAGGATGAGCAATGAGCGCTGCTGACACCCGGGTGCAGCGCATTACCGAGCGCCTGACTGCAACTTTCTCGCCGCAGGTCTGTCTGGTCGAGGATGAGTCTGCCCAGCATGCCGGTCATGCCGGTGCAGCCTCTGGCGGAGGACATTACAGGATCCGCCTGGTTTCCGACTTGTTCGAGGGCAAAAATCGGTTGAACCGCCATCGGCTGGTGTATGATTGCCTGTCCGACCTGATGCAGCAGGAGATCCACGCGCTGGCCATAGTGGCGCTCTCGCCGTCAGAGGCAACGAACTGAGACCAAGAACAAAGACCGACGCCTGCTTATCAAGCCCCTCCTGTTTTTCTTCTCCGTTTTGATTCATTCCTTTCTTTTCTAGGATTCAACAATGACATTCAAACCTGCTCGTCTGCTGGTGCTGCTGTTCGCAATCGCTTCCATTCCGGCCTTCGCCCAGAACCTGGCCGTGGTCAACGGCAAGGCGATTCCCTCCTCCCGCGCCGATTTGATGGTCAAGCAGATGACTGCGCAAGGCCAGCCTGACAGCCCGCAGCTGCGCGGCGCCATCAAGGAAGAACTGATCAACCGCGAAATCCTGATGCAGGAAGCCGACAAGCAAGGCCTGGCCAACAGCTCCGACGTCAAGAACCAGTTGGAACTGGCCCGCCAGTCCATCGTCATCCGCGCCCTGATCGCTGACTACCTGAAGAAGAACCCGGTCTCGGACGCCGACATCAAGGCTGAATACGACAAGTTCAAGGCCCAGGCCGGCGACAAGGAATACCACGCCCGCCACATCCTGGTGGACAAGAAGGAAGACGCCGAAGCCATCATCGCCAAGCTCAAGGCTGGCACCAAGTTCGAAGACCTGGCCAAGCAGTCCAAGGACACCGGTTCGGCAGCCAATGGCGGCGACCTGGACTGGGCGACCCCAGCCTCGTTCGTCAAGCCTTTCTCCGACGCCATGGTTGCCCTGAAGAAGGGTGAAGTCACCCCGACTCCGGTGCAGACCCAGTTCGGCTGGCACGTGATCAAGCTGGAAGACGTGCGTCCGGCCAAGGTCCCGACCCTGGACGAAGTCAAGCCGCAGATCGCTGAAGCGCTGCAACAGAAGAAGCTGCAGGCTTACCAGGAACAACTGCGCGCCAAGGCCAAGGTGCAATAAGCCCTTGGCGCTGCGGGAAGGCGTCTCGCCTTCCCCGCTGCAAGTTTCACCTTCATGCCCGGCCAGGTCCTGCCTGCCGGGCATGTTGCATTTTAGCTACGCTTCCTGCCTGTGGAAGATGAAGAAAATGGCTGAAAAAGGCCCGCAAAACGCCTCGAGACGCCTCGGAGCGCCACCGTCGGACGGCTGGAAAGCCACGCCAGAGGCCATAGAGAGAATTTTTCTTTATAAAAAATATACCGACTGATTTTTTCGACCGAGAATTTATTCTATAAATAATTATAAAAAAAAGAATTTCTCTGCACCAAATCGCGCATTTTGCGAACCGTCGTTCTGATATTCTTCATCCCTGTTCCAAATAGGGACAGGTTGCATTTCCCATCAGATCCAACAACAAGGGAGTGCAGCAATATAAGACGTGACGGGGAGGGGCACACAAGGTCGCTCCATGGCGTCATGACAAACACAACATCGTGGTTTCAGGAGAAATACCTATGAAGAAGAGTTCCCTGCTGCTGCTGGCAGCTGGCTTGACCAGCGGCGGTGCGGCATTTGCCCAGTCCAACGTCACCATCTACGGCATCGTCGATACCAGCATCCATTACCTGAGCAACGCCAATGCCCAGGGCAACAGCAATGTGCGCATGGATAACGGCGCCATCGCCAACAGCCGCATCGGCTTCAAGGGTACGGAAGACCTGGGCGGTGGCCTGAAGGCCATGTTCCAGCTGGAAAACGGTTTCAACAGCGACACTGGCGCCATGAGCAACTCCGGCGTGCTGTTCAATCGCCAGTCGTGGGTCGGCCTGCAAGGCGGCTTTGGCAAGGTTCGCGTCGGTCGCCAGAACACCCCGATGTTCGACCTGCTGGCCGATCACTTCGACCCGCTGACCGTGGGCAACTACGCCAGCAACTCCTGGCTGCCCGTGGCGGCCACCCTGGCCCGCCGCAGCAATATGCTGCGCTACGATGGTGACTTCGGCCCCGTCTCGGCGTCGGTCAGCTGGGGCTTCGGCGAAACCGCCGGCTCGGTGCGTACCGGTAGCCAGTTCGGCAGCTCGCTGCGTTACACCGCTGGTGCATTCGCCGTCGGTGGCGGTTATCAGCAGACTGTGAGCGGCACCGATTCCAGCCTCAAGCACACCTCGTGGACCCTGTCTGCCTCCTACGACTTCGGCCCGGCCAAGGTCTTCGGCGGCTGGATCAACATCAAGGACAACAGCGGCATCACTGGCTCGGTCATGGCCGCTGACAGCGACATCGGCACCCAGTGGACCTCTGCCGGCACCTTGGCGGCAGCCGCCAACAACCAGCGCAAGGACAACGGATTCTTCCTGGGCTCCAGCTACAAGGCAACCAATGCTCTGACCCTGACCGGCGCGTTCTACTATGACCGTAGCAAGAATGTCGCCTACGTCGCTCCGGTCGGCAACGTCGGCGACGGCAAGCGTTACGCCCTGGTCGGCTGGGCTGACTATGCCCTGTCCAAGCGCACCCAGCTGTACACCACCATCGACTACAACAAGGCCAAGGACGCCGCCGTGTACGAGTTGACCAACTCGGCCTCTGGCAAGAACAGCCTGACCACCGTCGGCGTGGGCATCCGCCACATCTTCTGATCTGCCTGAACGAGGCGCGCTCTTCCGGGAGCGTGTCTCTGCTGTTAAGGCATTCAGAAACAAAAAACGCAGTTCCTATTCGGAACTGCGTTTTTTTTCGCCTGAATGTTTGGGCCTGGATGTTGGCCTCGATGATCGCCCGGCGAACCGGGCAAGCTACCAGCGCAGGATCAACCCACCCACTTGCGGGCATTGCGGAACATGCGCATCCACGGCGAATCCTCGCCCCAGGAGTCGGGATGCCAGGACTGCGTCACAGTGCGGAATACGCGCTCGGCGTGCGGCATCAGGACCGTGAAGCGGCCGTCCGGCGTGGTCACCGAGGTGATGCCTTGCGGCGAGCCGTTCGGGTTGAACGGATAGGCTTCGGTGGCCGCGCCGCGATGATCGACGTAACGCATGGCGACGATGGCCTTGTCGATGTCACCGGTCTGCGAGAAGTCGGCGAAACCTTCACCGTGGGCGGTAGCGATCGGCGCCTGGGTGCCGGCCATGCCCTGCATGAAGATGGAGGGCGAATCGGCCACTTCCACCATCACGAAACGCGCCTCGAACTGCTCGGACTTGTTGCGGGTGAACTTGGGCCAGGCTTCCGCACCCGGGATCATGGACTTCAGGTTGCTCATCATCTGGCAGCCGTTGCAGATGCCCAGCGAGAAGGTGTCCTGGCGCTGGAAGAAGCGCGAGAACTGCTCGGCCAGTTGCGCATTGAACAGAATCGTCTTGGCCCAGCCTTCGCCCGCGCCCAGCACGTCACCGTAGGAGAAGCCGCCCACGGCGATGAAGCCCTTGAAGTCGTCCAGCTTGGCGCGATTGGCGATGAGGTCGCTCATGTGCACGTCCACCGCAGTGAAGCCGGCCTTGTGCATGGCGTAGGCGGTCTCGATGTGCGAATTCACGCCCTGCTCGCGCAGGATCGCCACCTTGGGACGGGCGGCTGCGCCCAGCGACAGGTACGGCGCGGCAATGTCTTCCTGCGGGTCGAAGCTCAGCTTGGGCGTCATGCCGGGATCGGTCGCGTCCAGCAGGCGATCGTATTCGGCATCGGCGCAGGCCGGGTTGTCGCGCAGGCGGGCAATGCGCCAGCTGGTTTCGCTCCAGACACGATGCAGCTCGGCGCGCGGCTGGCTGTAGATGTTCTTGGCGTCGCGCATGAATTCGATCACGTCGCGGTCATTGGGCTTGCCGATGATGTGACTGCACGCGCCCAGGTTGTAGCTGCGCAGTACGTTCATGACGTCCGACTTCTGCTCGGCCGGGACCTGGATCACGGCACCCAGCTCTTCGCTGAACAGCGCGCGCAAGGTCAGTTCATTGCGGCGCTCGGCCACTTGCGTGGTCCAGTTCTTGGAATCGCCCCAGTCGGCGGCATGCTCGCCTTCCATGGTGAGGATGTCGAGGTTGACCGAGATACCGGTATGGCCGGCAAAGGCCATTTCGGCCAGGGTCGCATACAGGCCGCCGTCGGAACGGTCGTGGTAGGCCAGCAGACGATCTTCGGTGTTCAGTTGCTGGATAGCGTTGAAGAAGGCCTTCAGGTCGTCGGCGCTATCCACGTCCGGGGTCTCGTTGCCGATCTGCTGCATCACCTGCGTGAGCGCCGAGGCGCCCATGCGATTCTTGCCACGGCCCAGGTCGATCAGGATCAGGACGGTTTCGCCCTTGTCCTTGCGCAGTTGCGGGGTCAGCACGCGGCGCACGTCGGTCACCGGCGCAAAGCCGGAGACGATCAGCGATACCGGCGAGGTCACCGACTTGGCGCCCTCTTCATCGCTCCAGGTGCTGCGCATGGACAGCGAATCCTTGCCCACCGGGATGGACACGCCCAGCGCCGGGCACAGTTCCATGCCCACGGCCTTGACGGTATCGAACAGCGCGGCGTCCTGGCCGGGCTGGCCGCAGGCCGCCATCCAGTTGGCCGAGAGCTTGATGTCACCGATCTCGGCGATCGGTGCGGCGGCGATGTTGGTGATGGCTTCACCGACAGCCATGCGGCCCGAGGCCGGGGCGTCGATCACGGCCAGCGGGGTACGCTCGCCCATAGCCATGGCTTCGCCCAGATACCCTTCCAGGCCCATGGCGGTCACGGCCACGTCAGCCACCGGCACCTGCCAGGGACCGACCATCTGGTCGCGCACGGTCATGGCGCCGACGCTGCGGTCACCGATGGTGATCAGGAAGGACTTGTCGGCCACGGCCGGCAGGCGCAACACGCGCTGGGCCACGTCCACCAGATCCATGCCGGTCAGGTCGACCGGAGGCAATTGCTTCTCGACGTGCGTCACATCGCGTTGCATCTTGGGCGGCTTGCCCAGCAGCACGTCCATGGGCATGTCCACGGGACTGTTGTTGTGCTCGGGGTCGATCACCTTCAACTGGCGTTCTTCGGTGGCGGTACCGACCACGGCGAAGGGCGCGCGCTCGCGCTCGCACAGGTATTTGAACAGTTCCAGGTGTTCCGGCAGGATGGCCAGCACATAGCGTTCCTGGGATTCATTGCTCCAGATCTCGCGCGGGGCCAGGCCGCTTTCTTCCAGGGGTACCTTGCGCAGGTCGAAGATGGCGCCGCGCTTGGCATCGTTGGTGATTTCCGGGAAGGCGTTGGACAGGCCGCCCGCGCCCACGTCGTGGATGGACTGGATGGGGTTGTCGTCACCCAGCGCCCAGCAGGCGTTGATGACTTCCTGGGCGCGGCGTTCCATTTCCGGGTTGCCACGCTGCACCGAATCGAAGTCCAGGTCAGCCGCGTTCACGCCGGTGGCCATCGACGAGGCTGCACCGCCGCCCATGCCGATACGCATGCCGGGGCCGCCCAGCTGGATCAGCAGGCTGCCGACCGGCAGGTCGTTCTTCTTGGTGTGCTTGGCCGAAATGTTGCCCATGCCGCCGGCGATCATGATGGGCTTGTGATAGCCCATGACCTGCCCGCCCACGTTCTGCTCGTAGGTACGGAAGTAACCGCCCAGGTTGGGACGGCCGAATTCATTGTTGAAGGCGGCGCCACCCAGCGGGCCGTCGATCATGATCTGCAAAGGCGAAGCAATGCGCTCGGGCTTGCCGTAGATGCCGCCCTGGGCGTGGGCGTCGCGCTCGGCGACCGGCTGGGCGACATCGCGGGCGTTTTCCCAGGGTTGCACGGCGTGGGTGACCATCAGGTTGGAGACGGTAAAGCCGGTCAGGCCGGCCTTGGGCTTGGAGCCGCGACCGGTCGCACCTTCGTCGCGGATCTCGCCGCCGGCGCCGGTGGAGGCGCCCGGGAACGGGGAGATGGCGGTCGGGTGGTTGTGGGTCTCCACCTTCATCAGGATGTGGGTCAGCTCTTCCGAGGCTTCATACACGTTGCCCTTGGTGGCGCCACGCTGGTAGAAGCGCGAGACGGTTGCGCCCTCAATGATGGAGGAGTTGTCCGAATAGGCCACCACGGTGCCCTTGGGAGCCAACTGGTGGGTGTTCTTGATCATGCCGAACAGCGACTTGTCCTGCTTCTGGCCATCGACGGTCCAGTCGGCGTTGAAGATCTTGTGGCGGCAGTGTTCGCTGTTGGCCTGGGCGAACATCATCAGTTCAACGTCAGTCGGATTGCGCTGGGCCTTGGTGAAGGCTTCCACCAGATAATCGATCTCGTCATCCGACAGGGCCAGGCCCAGCTCGGTGTTGGCGCGTTCCAGCGCGGCGCGGCCGCCGCCGAGCACGTCCACGGACTCCAGCGGCTTGGCCTGCAGTTCGGAGAACAAGGCCGAGGCCTGCTGGGGATCGCGCAGCACGGTTTCGGTCATGCGGTCATGCAACAGCGCGGCCACGCCGGGGATGCTGGCTTCATTGAGCTTCTTGGCGCCGCCCAGGAGGCCCGTCTTGACCTGCACGCGGAAGATGATGCCGCGTTCGACGCGATGGATGTGCGCCATGCCGCAGTTGCGCACGATGTCGGTGGCCTTGCTGGCCCAGGGCGAAATGGTGCCCAGGCGCGGGATGACGACGAAGGTCTCGCCGTCGTCGCTGCCATTGAAGGGGTCGCCGTAAGTCAAGAGGCCATTCAGGCGCGCCTCGTCCTCCTGGGTCAGGGCCTGGGCGGCATCGACGAAATGCAGGTAGCGGCCGGACACGCCGGTGATGGCGGCGTCCACAGCTTGCAATTGGGTCAGGAGACGTTGGGTACGGAAAGCGGAAAGGGCATTGGAGCCCGGCAGGATCAGCATGGCGGAGTCGAGGCAGTTAGCTTGAATCGGGAAAACCGTCGCAGCAGCGCGGCAGGGATCGGTCCACCGGCACCGGCCAACCCGTCATGGCGCATTGCACAAGGGAAAAACCGTGCAGGCCGGGGGTCGTCGGAATGATGGATCGTGCGCGCGTCAGCTGGCAAAGCGCGCATTATACCGTGGTCCCGCCCCGACGTCCCGCCCAAAGCGAGCTTTCCACGCTGCCTCCGGTGGCCCCACCCAAAGAGGCTGTCATCGGGGACGCGGCGCCAGACGTTGTCACTCCTAGACGTCAATTTGTGCAGGCAGCTTGTACGGCAAGCCAGGCGGCGGTGCTGCGGCAATAGCGCAACGACAACAGAATTTCGCGGTATCATTCGGCCCGCATCGAAAAACCCGGCTGGCGCTGCGGCAGCCAGCCTTGCGGGGGCAGCGATGACCATGACCACAGCGGCCGCGCCGCTTCCAAGACGAACAGAGTGAACAGCACACATCGACAGATCGCCGTCATCGGCGGGGGACTTTCAGGGATTTGCAGCGCCTACTTCCTGGCCACCAAGGGCTATGAAGTAGCGGTGATCGAACGCCGCGCGCATGTGGCCGAGGAAGCCACCTTCGGCGACTCCGGACTGCTGGCCCCGGGTACGGCCATGCCGCTGACCCTGCCAGGCGCGCTGGCGACCTTTGCCTGCCGCTTCCAGGACGAGCCCCGTGTGCTGCTGGCCTCCGGCGCCGACTTCGGCCGCCGCCGCTGGATGCGCGCCACGCGCACTGCCCAGCAACATCATTTTGCCCAACACAAGCTGATCCTGTCGCGCCTGTCCGCCTATGGCCAGGATCTGACCCAGCAACTGCAGGCCCACTACAACATGGAACACGAGAACAGCGCCGGCGTGTTCCACCTGTTCCGCCAGAGCGCCGAGGCGGCGCGCCTGCCCGCCCTGCAGGAAGCGGCCAGCCAATGCGAGTACAAGCAGCTGACGCTGGATGCGGCGGGGATTCGCGCCCTGGAGCCGGCCTTCTCCTCCGAAGCGGCGCTGGCTGGCGCGCTCTACTACCCCAATGACATTGCCGGCAACAGCGTGCTGTTTGCCAAGCAGATGCGCAATGCCGCGCAGGCATTGGGAGTCAGTTTCCATTTCAACTCGACGGTGAGCAGCATCCGCAGCGAATTCGGCGGCCGCGTCACGCTGGAGGTGCAGTCTGCCCACCTGGCCTCGCACCTGACCATGGACGCCGTCGTGGTGGCCGCCGGCATGGCCAGCGCCGAGCTGTTGCAGCCCCTGGATACCCGCCTGCCGCTGCGCGCCTTACAGAGCTACTCGGCCCTGGTACCGGTCAAGAATCCCGACGACGCCCCCGCCATGGCGCTCTACGACGACAGCTACAAGGTCGCCATGACCCGCCTGGGCAGCCGCATCCGCATCAGCGGCCTGCTGGGCTTCGTGCCGGCTTCGCAGACCCTGCCCCCGAAGGCCTTGCGCAACCTGCTCAAGATCGCCGGCGACTACTACCCCAACGCGGCCAACTACAACCAGGCCCACTTCTGGAGCAACAGCATCGCCATGATGCCCACCGGCCTGCCCGTCGTGGGCCCGACGCGCCAGGGCAACGTCTTCGTCAACGTCGGCCATGGCGTCACCGGCTGGGCCGCCAGCGTAGGATCGGCGCGCCTGCTGAGCGACATGATGGCCGGCGAAGAGACCGAGATCCCCACCGCCGGGCTGCTGCCGCGCGACGTCCTGGGCTGAGGCCCGGCTCCATGGCGGCCGCCTGATTTTCATGCGGACCGGGCCTGCGTAGATAGCCTATTTCACTTAAAATTACGGCTCTTGCGTACGCACTGCCCCGCCTGAGCTTCACTTCATCCACGCAACACTAACGCATCAGCGATCACGATCATGAGCGCGCTCCATACCGTTGCCGAGATCCGCCGTATCGAACAAGAGGCCTTGGCGGCCCTGCCGCCCTACACGCTCATGCAGCGCGCCGGCGCGGCCATTGCCGAGCTGGCGCAGCAGATGCTGTGTTCCAGCACGGCCTCCTCGCCCTCGGTGCTGGTGCTGGCAGGCCCTGGCAACAATGGCGGCGATGCACTGGAAGCCGCCTGCCTGCTGGAAGAAGCCGGCATCGAAGTCACCGTCCAGTTGCATGCCGACGAAAGCCGCCAGCCGCCCGATGCGCGCCGCGCCCTGGCGCGTGCGCGTGAAGCCGAGATCCAGTTCATCGAAGACCACGGCGACGCCCTGCTGCGCCAGCAGGCCTGGGCCCTGGTCATCGACGGGCTGTTCGGCATCGGCCTGGCCCGTCCGCCCGGCCCGCGCCTGCGCCTGATCATCGACTACATCAACAGCCTGCGCTGCCCGGTGCTGTCCATCGATGTCCCCAGCGGTCTGGATGCCGATACCGGCAGCATCGTCGGCGGGCGTGACGGCGTCGCCGTGCAGGCCACCCATACCCTCACTTTCATCGGCGACAAGCCCGGCCTGCACACCTGCGATGGCAGCGACCACAGCGGCCAGATCGTGGTCGATACGCTGGAGATCGCCGCCGAGCGTTTCGCGCCCACGCAGGCTTTCCTCAATGGGCCGCAGAGCTTTGCCACGGCCCTCAAACCACGCGCCAACAACAGCCACAAGGGCAGCTATGGCGACGTCATCGTGGTGGGCGGAGCGCGCGGCATGGCCGGCGCGCCGGTGCTGGCGGCCCGTACGGCGGCCTTTGGCGGGGCGGGACGCGTCTATGTGGCCTTTGTCGATGATGGCCTGGCCTATGACGACAAGCACCCGGAACTGATGTTCCGGCTGGCCGACCGGGTCGAGTTCGCCGCCAGCGCGGCGCTGGTGGTCGGCCCCGGCATGGGCACCTCGCGCCATGCGCATGACATCCTGGGGCGCGCCCTGGACAGCGAAGCCGAGATCGTGGTCGACGCCGACGCCCTGAACCTGATTTCGGCCGAACCCTCCCTGCAGCACAAGCTGCACCGGCGCAGCCAGGCTGGCGCGGCGGCCAAGACCATCATCACCCCGCATCCCCTGGAAGCGGCGCGGCTGCTCGACAGCACCACCCAGCAAGTCCAGCAAGACCGTCCGCACGCAGCGCGCCAGCTAGCCCGCCAGTTCAACGCCATTGCCGTGCTCAAGGGCGCGGGAACGGTGATCGCCTTCCCCGATGGCGAGATCGCCATCAATCCCAGCGGCAACCCTGCCCTGTCCACCGCCGGCACCGGCGATGTGCTCTCCGGGCTATGCGGGGCGCTGCTGGCGCAAGGCTGGCCCACCCGCACCGCCGCCCTGGCCGCTACCTGGATCCACGGAGCGGCGGCCGACCAGCTGGTGGCCAGCGGCGTGGGCCCGGTAGGCCTCACCGCCAGCGAATTCATCCCGGCCATCAGAGCCGTGTTCAACCAGATCATCCGAGACCATGTCCAGCGCCGTCCTGTCGCAACTGCCCATCGCCCGCACCCATAAGCTGGGCATCCTGTTCCTGATCTCGGGGCTCTGGACCCTGTCGCTGCTGGATACCGCCGGCAAGCTGCTGGCCCTGGCCGGCTATCACGTGGTCATGATTGCCTGGATGCGCTATACCATCAACCTGTTCTTCATGGCCGCCACACTGGCGCCGCTGTACCGGCGCCGCCATGGGCGCAGCATCCTGCAGACGAACCGGCTCGGCCTGCAACTGGGGCGTGGTGCATTGCTGCTGGGCTCGACGCTGATTTTCTTTTCGGTATTGAAGATCGTGCCGCTGGCCGAGGGCACGGCCATGAATTTCTGCGCGCCACTGATCGTGCTGGCGATCTCGCCCTGGCTGCTGGGCGAGCGCAGCTATCTGTCACGCTGGATCGCGGTGCTGGTGGGCTTTACGGGCATGCTCATCGTGATCCGTCCCAGTGGCGACATCCCGCCCTACGGCGTGGCGCTCGGGCTGATCTCGGCCTTTACCCAGGCCCTGCTCTCCATCCTCAACCGCAAGGCCAGCCAGGCCGACAATCCCATGGTGACGCTGTTCTACGGCGCCCTGGTAGGCAGCGTGGTCTCTACGCTCCTGGTACCCTTCTTCTGGACCAGCCATACCCCGACGGCGGTGGAACTGGCAATCCTGGTCTCTACCGGCATCACCAGCACCATCGGCCACTTCCTGCAGAACAGCGCCTACCGGCACGCCGAAGCTTCCGTGCTGACGCCCTTCTTCTATGCCCAGATCATCTCGGCCTGCGGCATGGGCTGGCTGGTGTTCGGGCAATTCCCCGACCGCATCACGGTGCTGGGCATCGCCATCATCTGCGCCAGCGGCGTCGGCATTGCCTACATCGAGCACAAGCGCGCCCACCCGCTGCCGCCAGCCGATCCGATGGAATCGGTCTGAACCCGGCTCAGGCGACCTAGGCCAGCCGGCCAGCGGCGATAGTGATAGTGCGCTGGCAGCGCGCCGCCATGGCATTGTCGTGGGTGACCAGGACCAGGGTGGAGCCGCGCTCGCGGTTCAGTTCAAACATCAGCTCGATGACCGCCTCGCCGGTGGCGGCATCCAGGCTGCCGGTCGGCTCGTCGGCCAGCAGCAGCGGCGGCTCGGTGACGAAGGCGCGCGCCAGCGCCACGCGCTGCTGCTCGCCGCCGGAAAGGTATTTGGGAGAATGCTTCAGACGGCTGCCCAGGCCGACCCGGCCCAGCATCTCTGTAGCCTTATCACGAGCGCGGGCGTCGCCGCGCAACTCCAGCGGCAGCATGACGTTTTCCAGCGCATTCAAATGCCCCAGCAACTGGAAGGACTGGAACACGAAACCCAGCTTGCGCTTGCGCAGCAGCGCGCGGCCATCCTCGTCAAGCGCATAGATATCTTCCCCATCGAGCCGCACGGAACCGTCGCTGGGCGTATCCAGTCCAGCCAGCAAGCCCAGCAGCGTCGATTTGCCGGAACCGGAAGCTCCCACGATGGCCACCGTGGTGCCAGCGGCCACGGTAAAATCGATGCCATCGAGGATGGTCAGGCGGCCCGCTGGGGCCGATGCATCGGCAACGTGTTTGGACAACTGAAGGACTTCAATGGCTGGAATGGCGGCGGCAACAGCGGTAGCGGAAACAGGCATGCAGGGCAATCGGGCAAGAGGGTCGGCAACGGGTGCAGTGCGCCATACAGTGGCGATGTGGCTGTGGCGGCTGCTGGCGGGCGTCGCCCTGGTGCTGGCGGCGACGAGCGCTTATTCTGCCCCAAAAACCCTGCTCGTGCTCGGTGACAGCCTCTCGGCCGAGTACGGCCTGGAGCGCGGCACAGGCTGGACCGCCCTGCTGCAGCAACGCTTGCAGCAACACAAGCTGGCCACCGCCGTGGTCAACGCCAGCATCAGCGGCGACACCACCATCGGCGGCAAGAACCGCTTGCCGGCCCTGATGAGTCAGCACAAGCCTGACGTGCTGGTGATCGAACTGGGTAGCAACGACGCCCTGCGCGGCCTGCCGCTGAAGACCAGCCAGGACAACCTGCAGGCCATGATCGATCTGGCGCGACAGCAGCAGGCCAAGGTGCTGCTGGTAGGCATGCAGATCCCGCCCAACTACGGGCCGGACTACACGCGCCGCTTCAGCGCCATGTACCAGGATCTGGCCAAGACCAACAAGGTGGCGCTGGTGCCCTTCTTCATGGAAGGCATCGCGGCGGACTTGTCGCTGTTCCAGGCCGACCGCATCCATCCCAATGAGCAGGCGCAGCCACGCCTGCTGGATAATGTCTGGCCGGCGCTGAAGCCGCTGCTGGGCCTGAAGTAAGTCGTCGCCCGTACAAAACCAACAGCCCCCGCGCGCCAGGTCTGGCGACGGGGGCTGTCTGTCATGGGAGAGCGCCTTCAGTGACGCGCATGCAAGGCCAGGAAACGCCGCAGCAGTCCGGTGGACTGGGGCGTGTCGCTGACCTTCTCGCACAGCGCCTGGGCGTCGATGCCGCAGCCGCGATAGATGTCGGCGTAGTAATGCAGGTGGGCGCGCACGAATTCGGGCGAGAACTCCGGGTGGAACTGGGTCGAATAGACGTTGTGCTTGTGCTTGATCACATGATGCGGGTCCATCGGCGAGCGCGCCATGACGATGGCCTCCGGCGGCGGGCGCAAGACCGACTGCATGTGCAGCATGTGGGCCGGGAACTCGGGGGGCAGCACGCCCAGCAGTTCATCCTCGCGGCAGCATTCCAGGGTCTTGACGTGCATGGTGCCGGCGGCCCGTCCTGCCGGGTTGTAGCCGACTTCGCCGCCGAAGGCGTGGGTGAGCAGCTGGTGGCCGTAGCAGATGCCGAACATCGGCGTATCCAGCTCGGCGGCTTCGCGCAGCCATTCGGCGGTGCGTTCGCTCCAGTCTTCCTTGTCGGTCACCATGGCCGGCGACCCGGTGATGAAGACCGCCCGATAGCTGCGCGGGCAGGATGGGCGCTGGCCCTCGTAGACGGTCACGACCTGCAGTTCGCTCTGGCACAGCCCGGCCGCGCAGCCGATCTGCTGCGCATAGCCGCCATAACTGTCCTTGAGGGTGGGATTGGCATCGCCGGTCTGGATGATGAGAACTGGGGCAGGCATAAAAACGTGGTTGATAGTCAGGGCAACACGGCACGCAGCGTCGGCAGACCACCTGGCCAGGCCACGCCTTCCGGATCGGACTGCTCTGTGCTGTCGACGACAACGCTGGTGCAGCCCTCCCTTTCCGGAACGGCGCACACCTTCATGCGGATGACAGGGAATTTCATCTCGATCAATGAAACAGTGAATGTTCTCACCGCCTGCAACAACGGCCCGGCATCAATGAACAACTGGAAGAAGTGAAGCGGATTCCCCACTGCCGGCCCCTTGTGCATCCCGCCTGAATGCAGCGCCGGGTTCCATGATGAAACAAAAAAGGCCGCTGGAAAAGCGGCCTGAGGAAATTTTTTAGCAATTTGTGGCGCTCATGCCGACGATGCGCCGGCATGGGGCGCAGTCGCGCACCGATTCACGATTGCGGTGCGCGATTGCGGTCCGCGATTGCGCCATCCTGCCGCACGCATCGCCGCTCACTTGGCGGCATCGTCGGCGCTGACCGCTGCCGCACCCTTGAGCAGCTTGGTCTTGGCCTTCTCGCGCAGGTAGTCCAGATAGGACAGGGCTTCCTGCTGCGACAGGGCGCTGGTGATCTGCTCGCGTTCGGCCTGGCGGCGGGCGGCATCGACGGTCTTGGGCTGTTCCACCTTGCTGATGCGGTAGATCTGGTAGCCCATGCCCGGGGTCTCGGCGCCCACATAGGCGGGCAGCTTGGCGGTATCGGCCTTCATGACGGCATTGAAGGCTTCCTGGGTCCAGCCGTCGGCCTTCACGCGGGAGACTACCTTGGCATCGCTGAAGCCGGCGGCGTCATCCTTGGCCTGCAACTGCGCCAGGCGTTCCTGGCCAGCCTTGACGGCCAGCAGTTGCTCTTGCTGCGCCAGCACGGCCTTTTGCACATCGGCCTTGACCTCGTCGAAGGGACGCTTGCTCACCGGCTTGTAGCTGGTGACGCGGCCTGCCACCAGGGTGTTGGGCGCGGTCTGCACGGCTTCGGTGTTGTGCTTGGCCTTGATCACGTCGTCGGTGAAGAGCGCGGTCAGGAACTTGGCGTTGTTGTAAGGCAGCGGGCCGGCAGCCGGGTTGGGCGTACGGGTAACGCCGGTGGCGGTCTGGATCTTCAGCTTGAGCTTGTCGGAGACGGCCTTGAGGCTGTCGCCGTTTTCATAGACCAGGTTGTTGAACTGGTCTGCCATCTCGGAATACTTCTTGGCGGCGATCTGCTTCTTGATCTCGCTGCCGATCTCGGCCTTGACCGACTCCAGCGGCTTGACTGCCGCCGGCTTGATGCCGGTCACTTCGATGATGTGGTAGCCGAAGTCGGACTGCACCGGATCGCTGATCTCGCCCTGCTTCAGGCTGAAGGCAGCGTCTTCGAAGGGCTTGACCATGGCGCCCTTGCCGAAATAGCCCAGGTCGCCGCCGTTCTCGGCCGAACCGGGGTCTTGCGAATTGGCCTTGGCCAGCTTGGCGAATTCGCCAGGATTCTTGCGCAGCTGCGCCACCAGGCCTTCAGCCTTGCTCTTGGCGGCAGCCTGGTCGGCGGCAGACGCATCCTTCTTCACGGCGATCAGGATGTGGCTGGCGCGACGCTGCTCTTCGGTGGCGTAGAGCTTCTTGTTCTGCTCGTAATAGGCCTTGATGTCGTCATCGGTCACCGCCGACTGGGCGGCCACGGCCGCCGCGTCCAGCACCACATACTCGATGTCGGCCTGTTCCGGGATCTCGAAGCGGGCGGTGTTCTTGTCGTAGTAGTCCTTGAGCATCTCATCGCTCACCTTGACCTGGGCAGCGTAGCTGTCGGGCTTGAAGTTGAGCATCTGCACCGTGCGTTCCTGGTCGTTCAGGGCCGACAGGTTCTCGGCCACGGTCTTGGGCGCAAAGGCGGTGGTCTGGATGGCGGCGTTCAACTGCTGCACGGCCATCTCGCGGCGCAGGCCGGCTTCATAGGACTTGGGCGTCATGCCCTGCGCCGCCAGCAGCACGCGGTACTGCTCGTTGTCGAACTTGCCGTCGGCCTTGGTCAGGCCGGGAATCTGCAGGATGCTCTGTTGCAGCACCTGGTCCGGCACCACCAGCTTGCTGGCCACCACTTCCGCCCCCAGGGCGCGCTGGGCGATCAGGTTGTCCAGGATGGCGCGGCGCGCCTGGGGACTGTCGAAGATCTTGCTGTCGAACTGGTTGCCGTACACCTGGCGCATGCGTTCGAGCTGCTGACGGTGGGCTGCGTCCCATTCTTCCTTGGTGATGGTCTGACCGGCCACCTTGGCCACGCCGTTGTCGTCGGTCAGTCGGCTGTAGCCTTCCAGGCCGAAAAAGGCGAACGACGGGAAGATGAACAGCAGCAGCAGGAACTGCATCAGGCGCTGGTGGGTACGAATGAAATCAAACATGTATAGCCAATCAATAAACGATCTGGTCAATGAAGATGGACAAGGGCTGCCATGGCGGCGTCCGCGGATAATAAAAAAGGCGAACTCGCGTTCGCCTGGTTCCGGCGCAGGTCCCTTGGACCTGGGACGCACAACGCATACCGTCGTGCACGCGCGACATTATACACATGCCAATGCCGCAGGACACCTTGATAAGAGCTTACTCGCCCATCTGCGCCAGGGCCACGCTGCGTAGCTGGAAGCGCCCATCGTTATTGAAAAGCCAACTTTCCGACAATTCGATGCGGTTATGCTTGAGCAGCGCCGCCGGCGGCTTGGGGAAAGGCGCCGCCGATTTCAGGCTGCCCATGGCGCTGGCTTCGGCGTGCCTGTCGCGGTTGCTGCGCAGGATCTCGCTGGTGACCAGGTTGCCGTCGGCATCGACCACATACTTGATGACGATGACCGAGCGCAGCAAGGCCTGAGGCCGCTCCACATAGACGCTGGTGAAATTGACCTGGGAGATGCGCTTGGCCAGGTCGACCTTGTAGCCATCCACGGTGGTGGCGGTGGAGGTGCCGTCGGAGGTGGTCTTTTTCTGGTCGATCAGCTGCCGCGCCAGGGCGTCGCGGTCCTCCTTGCTGCTTTCCGGTGAAGAACAGGCTGCCAGCAGCGCCGCCACGCCAATCCCGGAGGCCAGCAGCCGCCTGACCCCTTTGGATCTGCCCAATCCACTAAATCTGGTCATATGAACTCCTCAATAGGTGAATGATATTCCTTCACCAGGAAGGCCTCGTCAATGTCCTTTTATGACCATATCAGAGGGCCATGATTCCCCTGGCGCGGGAGCATTCCGGCTCATCCATAACTTCAAGCTATAGCACGAATACCGGGCCGCTATCACAGCAGGGGGTGTCATCCAGCAGTCATATTAGGCCCGTACCATCCGCTTGCTTTCCGAACCCAGGCACGCCCCGCAAACACGCATGGGCGCTGCCTTCGGGCAATACGCGACCTAGCCGGACACACGCCACGATGATGCATACTCCCACCGCCGCTCCGTTCATGACTGCCGCCACGGAGGAGGATGCCGCCGTGTTCCTGTCGGTACGCGAGGTGGAAAAGCGCTTCGGGAGCTTCACGGCGCTGGACCGCGTGTCGCTGGAAGTGCGCCGTGGCGAGATGGTCTGCCTGCTAGGCCCTTCCGGCTGCGGCAAGACCACCCTGCTGCGTACCATTGCCGGGCTGGAACGCCAGGACAGCGGCCGCCTGCATGCCGATGGCCGCGACATTTCACAACTGCCGCCGCAGGCGCGGGACTACGGCATCCTGTTCCAGTCCTATGCGCTGTTTCCCAACCTGAGCGTGGCGGACAATGTGGCCTATGGCCTGGGCCGCATGAGCCGCCAGCAAAAGCGCGAGCGGGTCACCGAGATGCTCTCGATGGTGGGCCTGGACGGCAGCCAGGACAAATACCCCGGCCAGTTGTCCGGCGGCCAGCAACAGCGCGTGGCGCTGGCCCGGGCGCTGGCGCCCTCGCCTTCCTTGTTGCTGCTGGACGAACCGCTCTCGGCGCTGGATGCGCAGGTACGCGAGCACCTGCAACTGGAAATCCGCCGGCTGCAGAAGCAATTCCGTATCACCACCCTCATGGTCACCCACGACCAGGAAGAAGCCATGGTGATGGCCGATCGCATCGCCGTCATGCAGCATGGTCGCATCGAACAGTTCGGCACGCCCGAGCAGATCTATCGCCGCCCGGCCACGCCCTTCGTGGCCGACTTCATCGGCCAGGCCAACTGGCTGCCCTTCACCCGGCTGTCCGGCTCGCAGGTGGCAGTGGGCGGCCTGCATCTGGAAATCCAGCCCGACGAGAGCGACCGCGCCAGCGGTCGCTTGTTCTGCCGGCCCGAGGCAGTGCAACTGTTCTCCGACGAGGGCTGCGCGAACCGCTTCCTGGCGCGGGTGGTGGACCGCATCTACCTGGGCGACCGCTACCGCCTGGCGCTGGCCGCCGAGGCCCTGCCGGGGCAGACCTTGCTGGCCGATGTCAGCAGCCAGGCGCACGAACGTGTGGCCAGCCTGGACGCCCAGGATGGGCTGTGGGTGACGCTGCCGCGCCAGAGCCTGCAAGTGTTTGCCTGATGCGCACCGAGATGACCATGCCTGCTACCGTGTCTGCGCCCCTGCCCACCCTCAGTGCTGAAACCAGCACCTCCGCCCGGCCCGCGCCCGTGCCGGATCGCAGCCAATGGCTGCCGGGCCTGCTCAAATGGATGCTGCTGATGCTGCTGGCGCTGGGGCTGGTCGGTCCCCTGCTATTCATCCTGGCGCAGGCGGTGCTCACGCCCGCTGGCCAGTGGGCGGGGACGCAACCCTTTGTGCAGTTATTTGCCAACATCAACTTCCTGCCGATGCTGGCGCGCAGCCTTTGGGTATCAGCCGTGACGGCAGTGGTCACGGTGCCGCTGGCCTACGTCTTCGCCTATGCGCTGCAACGGACCTGCATCCCCGGCAAGGGTTTGTGGCGCGGCATCGGCCTGCTGCCGCTGCTGGCGCCCTCGCTGTTGCCGGGCATTGCGCTGATCTACCTGTTCGGCAACCAGGGACTGTTCAAGGAATGGATGGAGGGCAGCATCTATGGCTTCTGGGGCATCTTGCTGGGTGAGGTGTTCTACACCTTCCCGCATGCGCTGATGATCCTGCTGTCGGCGCTATCGCAGGCCGATGGCCGTCTCTATGACGCCGCCCAGGCCATGGGCGCATCGCGCTGGCGCATCTTCACCACGGTGACGCTGCCGGCCACGCGCTATGGCATCTTTGGCGCGCTGTGCCTGGTCTTCACGCTCACCATCACCGACTTCGGCGTGCCCAAGATCACCGGCGGGGCCTACAGCGTGCTGGCGGTGGAAGCCTACAAGGCCGTGGTCGGACAGCAGCAGTTCGGACGCGGCGCGCTCATTGGCCTGTTGCTGCTGGTGCCGGCGCTGCTGACCTTCACCCTGGACGCCTGGCTGCAGCGCCGCCAGCGCGCCAGCATGAGCAGCCGCTCCGAAAACTATGTGCCACGCGCCGACTGGCGGCGCGATGGCGCCAACCTGCTGGCCGTGATGCTCATCGCCAGCGCCATCCTGATGATGATCGTGGTGGCCATGGGGGCTTCGGTGGTCAAGCTGTGGCCCTACAACCTGCAACTGACGCTGCAGCACTACGATTTCGACAACATGGATGGTGGCGGCTGGCTGGCCTACTGGAACAGCCTCAGGCTGGCCTGTGGCACTAGCGTGGCCGGCACCCTCTTCATCTTCTGTGGCGCCTGGCTGATGGAAAAGACCCGTGGCCAGGCTTGGCTGTCCACCCTGCTGCGCATGCTGTGCTTCCTCCCGATGGCAGTGCCGGGACTGGTGCTGGGGCTGGGCAGCCTGCTGTTCTTCAACCATCCGGCCAATCCCTTCAACTTCCTCTACGGGACGATGACGCTCCTGGTGCTCTGCTCTGTCGTGCACTTCTACACCACCGCGCACCTCACCGCAGTGACGGCCCTGAAACAGCTCGATCCCGAATTCGAGGCCGCCTCGCTGTCGCTGAAGGTGCCGCTGCTGAAGACCTTCATCCGGGTCACCGTACCGCTGTGCCTGCCGCAGTTGCTGGAGATCTTCCGCTACCTGTTCGTGTCCTCGATGACGACGGTCTCGGCGGTGATCTTCCTGTACCGGCCCGACACAGTGCTGGCCTCGGTCGCGGTGCTGAACATGGATGACGCCGGCGATGTCGGCCCGGCTGCCGCCATGTCCACGCTGATCCTGCTGACCTCGGCAGCGGCATCGCTGCTCATGCACCTCGCCGGCAGCCGCTGGCTGGCGCGCGCCCAGGCCTGGCGCCGGGGACGGGCGCACTGAGCGGGCCGGTCAGGCCAACGATTTCTCCACCTTGCGTCCTCGACGCGTTTTCAACCCAGCCATTCACAGACGAAGGCCATCATGAAAAAAACCAAGCTGTTTTCCCTGTTCGCATCGGTGATCGGCGCCGGCATGCTGTTCTCGGCCCAGGCCCATGCGGCCACTACGCTGACCGTCTACACCGCCCTGGAAGCCGACCAGATCAAGGCCTACCAGGCCGCGTTCCAGAAGGCCAATCCGGACATCGAAATCAAGTGGGTGCGCGACTCCACCGGCATCGTCACCGCCAAGCTGCTGGCCGAAAAAGCCAACCCGCAAGCTGACGTGATCTGGGGCCTGGCCGCCACCAGCCTGGCCCTGCTGGACAAGGAAGGCATGCTCATGCCCTACGCCCCGCAGGGCCTCTCGGCCATCGACGCCAAGTACCGCAGCGCCGCCAATCCGCCGGCCTGGGTGGGCATGGATGTGTGGGCCTCGGCCATTTGCTTCAACACCGTGGAAGCGCAAAAGCAGGGCCTGCCCAAGCCGACCTCCTGGGCCGACCTGACCAAGCCAGTCTATGCCGGCAAGATCGTCATGCCCAACCCGGCCTCTTCCGGCACCGGCTACCTGGACGTGTCGGCCTGGCTGCAGATGATGGGCGAGGACAAGGGCTGGGCCTACATGGACGCCCTGCACAAGAACATCGGCCAGTACACCCATTCCGGCTCCAAGCCCTGCAAGCAGGCTGCGACCGGCGAATTCCCGATCGGCATCGCCTTTGAATACCGCGCCGTCAAGACCAAGAAGGAAGGTGCGCCCATCGACGTGATCCTGCCGTCCGAAGGTCTGGGCTGGGACATCGAAGCCACTGCCATCGTCAAGGGCAGCAAGCATCTGGAAGCAGCCAAGAAGCTGGCCGATTTCTCCGCCAGCAAGGAAGCCATGGCCTTGTATGAAAAGAACTTCGCCGTGGTCGCCATTCCTGGCGTGGCCAAGCCGGATGAACTGCTGCCGGCCGACTACGAGAAGCGCCTGATCAAGAATGACTTCACCTGGGCCAGCACCAACCGTGACCGCATCCTGACCGAGTGGAGCAAGCGTTACGAAAGCAAGTCGGAGAAGAAGCAGTAAGACGTAGTAAGGCCGTCGGGAAATACCCTGTTACCGTTCGACCTGAGTAGGCCCGATCCGGGCCGTATCGAAGGCTGCCGCGAGCTTGTCGAAGGCGTTCACCGACGCTGATCCTTCGATACGCGGCTTTGCCGCTACTCAGGACGAACGGTAGTCGGGGCGCGACAGCCTGACAGACCCAACACGCTGCCGCAGCCAGCCTGCGACAGCGTGCAGAGAGGACCACAGGACGCCGCCAGAGCGCCCCCGCACAACAGGCAACGCCTCATCTCGCAACCCTATCCGCTGGAGCATCCCCCATGACGCTGTCCCCCTCAGAACACGATCCGCAGCACTTCGACCTGGCCGTGGTCGGCTCAGGCATCCTTGGTCTGGCCCACGCCTACGCTGGCGTCAAGCGCGGCCTCAAGGTCGCCGTCTTCGAACGCACCGGCACGCCGCTGGGCGCATCCGTGCGCAACTTCGGCATGGGCCTGGTGACCGGCCAGCCGCCCGGGATCATGCTGGACCTGGCCCGCGAAAGCCGCGCCATCTGGCTGCACCTGGCCGCACGCGCCCACTTCAGTGCCCGTGAAGCCGGCACCTTGCTGTTCGCCCGCAGCGAGGCCGAACACGATGTGCTGCAGGAATTCATGATGGTGCGTGCACGCCAGTACGATTACCGCGCCTCGCTGCTGGAAGGCGACAAGCTCAACGCCCTCTACAATGGCCGCTTCCGTCACCACCGTTCGGTCCTGCATGGTACCGAAGACCTGCAACTGTATTCGCGCGAAGCCATGCCGGCGCTGGTGGCCTACCTGCATTCGCAGGGCGTGCATTTCCGCTTCAATACGCTGGTGCATGGCACGGGCGATGGCCGCCTCTCGACCACGGCGGGCGAATTCCGCGCCGAGCGCGTGGTGGTCTGCTCGGGCCACGATTACCTGACCCTGTTTGCCGACCGCCTCCAGCCGATGAACCTGAAGCAATGCCGCCTGCAGATGCTGCGCTTAAAGAGCGAAGAAGCCCTGCCGCTGACCCATGCGGTGCTGACCGGCCTGTCCTGCACCCACTATGGCGCTTTTTCGGACTTGCCGACGGCGCGGGCGGTGCACGCCGAGATCGAGGCCAACGCCCCGCTGCTCAACAAGCATGGCATCCATCTGCTGGTCAGCCCTACGCCTTACCAGGAACTGATCGTCGGCGATTCGCACCACTATGGCACCGATGCACCGCCCTTCAACAGCGAAGAAATCGACGAACTGCTGCTGGGCCTGGTGGAACATACACTGGCGACCCGGGTGAAAGTGATCGAACGCTGGCAAGGCGTCTATGGCAGCAAGGGTCCCGGCCCCTTCTCGGCCCTGGCCATCGATGCGCAGACCTCGGTGGTGCTGATGCATACCGGCATCGGCATGAGCGTGGGGCTGGGACTGGGGGAACGGGTGGTCAAGGCGCTGCTGGAAGGTGCTGAACTACCCTCCCCGGCCGCCGTGCCTGTTGCGGTGACCGCACTGGCCTGAGTCCAACTCCCGGTGACTGGCCGATGCTGTGGCGGCAGCGGTCAGAAAAACTTTTGCTGCTCCTTCGGGCCGCCAGCATCACCGCCCAACTCCTCATTGCATCGCAATAGCGCCCGCATCCCGCAACACCGCGCGGGGCGGGCGTTTTTCCTGTTGCGCTGCAACCAGGTTTGGACGTCCGCAGCTGTAAGCTTGTGTAAGTTTGCAGCAAGTCCTGCGTAAGCTTGGCGTCGCACACTCGCGCCATGGACAAGTGGGTCCTTACGCAAGCAATGCGAAGCCAATATCGCGGTTTGTGTCTGACGGGGAGGCGCGGGGTGTGATCCTTGATGCTGTCTCCGGTGCGTTCTTGCATAACGCCCCATTCGACCATCTGTTGCATATGTCGCATCTGTTGCACCCAGTGCAGTAGCAATATCAATTAAAACCAAGGAGACCAGCATGACCACAGCATCAGTCAACACGACTGCGCGCGGCATCACACCGGAGGAAAAGAAAGTCATCTTCGCCTCGTCGCTAGGCACCGTTTTCGAATGGTATGACTTCTACCTCTACGGCTCGCTCGCGGCCATCATCGCCAAGCAATTCTTTGCCGGCACCGATCCCAACACCGCATTCATCTTCGCCCTGCTGGCCTTTGCCGCCGGTTTCATCGTGCGTCCCTTCGGTGCGCTGGTGTTTGGCCGCCTGGGCGATCTGGTGGGCCGCAAATACACCTTCCTGGTCACCATCCTGATCATGGGCGCCTCGACCTTCATCGTCGGTGTGCTGCCCAACTACAACTCCATCGGCATCACCGCCCCGATCATCCTGATCATCCTGCGCATCCTGCAGGGCCTGGCGCTGGGCGGCGAATACGGTGGCGCGGCGACCTACGTGGCCGAACACGCACCGGAAGGCCGTCGCGGCTCCTTCACCGCCTGGATCCAGACCACCGCCACGATGGGCCTGTTCCTGTCGCTGCTGGTGATCCTGGGCGTGCGTACCGCCGTGGGTGAAGCCGCCTTCGCCGACTGGGGCTGGCGCATTCCCTTCCTGGTCTCCATCCTGCTCTTGGCCATCTCGGTGTGGATCCGGATGTCCATGAACGAGTCGCCGGCCTTCCTGAAGATGAAGGCTGAAGGCAAGACCTCCAAGGCTCCGCTGACCGAAGCCTTCGGCCAGTGGAAGAACCTGAAGCTGGTCATCCTGGCGCTGGTCGGCCTGACCGCAGGTCAAGCCGTGGTGTGGTACACCGGCCAGTTCTACGCGCTGTTCTTCCTGACCCAGACGCTCAAGGTCGATGGCCCCACCGCCAACATCCTGATCGCCTTGGCCCTGCTGCTGGCTACGCCCTTCTTCCTGTTCTTCGGTTCGCTGTCGGACAAGATCGGCCGCAAGCCCATCATCCTGGGTGGCTGTCTGATCGCCGCCGTGACCTACTTCCCCATCTTCAACGGTCTGACCCACTTCGCCAACCCGGCGCTGGAAGCAGCCCTGCAAAAGTCGCCGGTGATCGTCACCGCTGACCCGGCCAGCTGCCAGTTCCAGTTCAACCCGACCGGCACCAAGAAGTTCACCTCGTCCTGCGACATCGTCAAGGCCAAGCTGTCGGCTGCCTCGGTGAACTACCAGAACGTGGCGGGCGCCCCGGGTTCGGTGGCGACCGTGAAGATCGGTGACCGCATCATCACTTCCTACGACGCTGCTGGCCTGTCCAAGGAAGATGCTGCGGCCAAGGACAAGCAACTGTCCAAGGACCTGGCTGACGACATCAAGGCTGCCGGCTACCCCAGCAAGGCTGATCCGGACCAGATGAACAAGCCCATGGTCCTGCTGCTGCTGTTCATCCTGGTGATCTACGTGACCATGGTGTACGGCCCGATCGCTGCCTGCCTGGTGGAAATGTTCCCGACCCGCATCCGCTACACCTCCATGTCCATGCCCTATCACATCGGCAATGGCTGGTTCGGCGGCCTGCTGCCGACGACCTCCTTCGCGCTGGTGGCCTTCAAGGGTGACATCTACTACGGCCTGTGGTATCCGATCGTGATCGCCCTGGTCACCTTCGTGATCGGTATGCTGTTCGTCAAGGAAACCGTGCGTAACAACATCCACGACTGATCCCCGATCAGCATCAGGTTCTACCTCGCCCCGCGCCTTGTCGCGGGGCTTTTTCTTTGGTCCTTGCCGACGGCTCTCTCCTGCCGCTTTCCTGCCATGGCCGCTTCGGCCTCGGCTTTCTCCTGCACCAGTTCCAGCAAGCCCTGCGCGGCCAGCGACAGGCTGCGCTCCTTGGGTGTGACGATCAACAGGGGGCGCTTCAACTCGGGCGCATCCAGCGGGATCGCCACCAGGTTGGGCAGGCGGAACTGGAACAGCGTCAGTTCCGGCACCACGCTCACGCCCAGGCCGCTTTCGATCAAGGCCGCGACCGTGGCCAGGTGTTCCACTTCCAGCCCGGTATGGATCACGCCCCCGGGACGCAGCACCGCGTCCAGATGCTGGCGCACGCTGGTGGAGCGGGCCAGGTGGATCATCTCGCATCCCGCCAGCTGGGTCACCTTGATGCGGCGCTTGCTGGCCAGCTTGTGGTCCTTGCGGCAGACCAGGTAGAACGGATCCGAGCACAGGGGCCGGGTGTCGAACTCCAGCAGGTTCGGCCCCGGTGCGGTCAGGGCGATATCCACCTTGCCATGGCGCAGCAGGTCCAGGCACTGGTCGGAGATGGCGTCGAACAATTCCACCGTCACGCCCGGATAGCGCTGCCGGTAGTCGGCCAGCACCGGCGGCAGCCAGCCCGCTGCCAGCGAGGGCAAGGCCGCAATGGCCACCCTGCCCTTGCGGCGCGCCACGTAGTCGCTCATGTCGGAAAACGCCGCTTCGATGTCCGATACCAGCTGGCGCGCCACCTGCACGAACAACTCCCCCTCGGGGGTGAGCGTGACATTGCGGGTATCGCGCTCGAACAGGCGCGCACCGGCGGCTGCTTCGATCTTCTGGATCATGGCGCTGAAGGCCGATTGCGAGACATGGCAGCGCTGCGCTGCATGGCCGAAATGGCGGCAATCGGCCAGGGCCAGGAAGGCTTGCAGCAGGCGCGTGGAGATGTTGGTTTGCATGAGGGCGAGCGGCCTTGGATTATGCGGAAAAGTCGATCAATCAATCGAAAAAATCGACTTTACAACAAAATCGACCGCCACCTACACTCGCCCCTGATCCCATCCCGCAGCCCCACTACAGAACAATGAGCGGGCGCGATGGATGCGATGACAAGAACATCAAACCAAAAAAACGGAGACACGCATGTTAGCCCTGCTCGGCTTTGTCACGATCGTATCCTTGTTCACGGCCATCCTCACCAAGAAGATGTCGCCCTTGGTGGCGCTGATCGCCATTCCCATCGTCGCCGCGCTGCTGGGTGGCTTCGGCTTGCAGACCTCGAAGTTCATCGTCCAGGGCGTCACTGCCATTGCACCGGTGGCGGGCATGTTCGTCTTTGCCATCCTGTTCTTCGGCATCGTGACGGATGCCGGCATGCTGGACCCCATCATCAGCCGCATCCTGAAGACCGTTGGCAGCCGCCCCACCCGCATCGTGCCCGGCACGGCCTTGCTGGCGCTGCTGATCCACCTGGATGGCTCGGGTGCGGTGACCTTCCTGATCACCATTCCGGCCATGCTGCCGCTGTACACCCGCCTGGGCATCGACAAGCGCATCCTGGCCTGCGTGGCCTCGATGGCCGCCGGGGTGAACTTCCTGCCCTGGACCGGGCCGATGATCCGCGCCTCGGCGGCCTTGCACATTCCGGTCTCCGACATTTTCACGCCGCTCATCCCGGTGCAACTGGTGGGGTTGACCTTCGTCTTCATCGCCTCCTACCTGCTGGGTCTGAAAGAAGAACGCCGCCTGGGCCTGGGCAAGGGCTCCACGGTGGACTTCGTGCAGCAGCATGAACTGAGCGAAGCGCAGTTGAAGATCCGCCGTCCGCAGAACTTCTGGGCCAACATCGTGCTGACCATCTTCGTGCTGGGCGTGATGATCAGCGGCAAGGTCGATCCGGTGGTGATGTTCATGATCGGCGTGGTGCTGGCGCTGATGATCAACTACCGCGACGTGACCATGCAGCGTGAACGTATCGATGCGCATGCCAAGGCGGCGCTGCTGATGGCCAGCATCCTGTTTGCGGCGGGTGTGTTTACCGGCATCATGACCAAGTCCGGCATGCTCTCGGCCATGGCCAAGACGGCCGTGGGCCTGGTGCCGCCGGAGATGGCCAGCCACATCCCGGTGGTGCTGGGCGTGCTGTCGATGCCGCTGTCGCTGCTGTTCGATCCAGATTCCTTCTACTTCGGCGTGCTGCCGGTGATTGCCGAAGTGAGCCACATGCTGGGCGTACCGACCATCCAGGTGGCGCAAGCGGCACTCTTGGGCCAGATGACCACGGGCTTCCCGGTCAGCCCGCTGACACCCGCCACCTTCCTGGTCTGCGGCCTGGCCGGCATCGAACTGGCCGATCACCAGAAATACACCATCCCCTTCCTCTTCGGCGCTTCGCTGGTGATGACCATTGCCTGCGTGGTGCTGGGGCTGTTCCCGCTGTTCTGAGGGCACTGGCCAGATGAACACAGATACGTTTTGGAGAATCGCATGACCCACCATCCGCAACGCAAGGTGCGCATCGGCGCTGGCGCCGGCTACTCGGGCGACCGCATCGAACCGGCCGCCGAACTGGCCGAACGGGGTGAGCTGGATTACCTGATCTTCGAATGCCTGGCCGAGCGCACCATCGCCATCGGGCAGCAGGCGCGCCTGGCCGATCCGGCCAAGGGCTATGACCCCTTGCTGGCTGAACGCATGCACGCAGTGCTCAAGACCTGCGCCGACAAGGGCGTGCGCATCATCACCAACATGGGCGCGGCCAACCCCATGGCGGCAGCACAGCGCGTGCGCGAGATCGCCCGCACGCTGGGCCTGGCGCACCTGAAGGTGGCCGCCGTGACCGGCGACGACGTGCTGCAAGCCGTGCAGGAAGGGGACTTCCGCATCGAAGACAACGGCCAGCCGGTGAGCTCGCTGGGTGAGCGCCTCATCTCGGCCAATGCCTACCTGGGCGTGGCTCCTATCCTTGAAGCCTTGCAAGCAGGCGCCGACGTGATCATCACCGGTCGCGTGGCCGATCCGGCCCTGGTGCTGGCGCCTCTGGTGCATGAGTTCGGCTGGGCCGCCGATGACTGGGACAAGCTCGGCCAGGGCACCCTGGTAGGCCACCTGCTCGAATGCGCCGGCCAGATCACCGGCGGCTACTTTGCCGATCCGGGCAAGAAGGATGTGGCCGGCCTGGCGCGGCTGGGCTTTCCCATCGGTGAAGTCAGCGCCGATGGCAGCGCCGTCATCACCAAGGTGGCCGGCTCCGGCGGCCAGGTCACGGCGCAGACCTGCAAGGAGCAACTGCTCTACGAGATCCACGATCCTAGCGCCTATTACACGCCCGATGTGGTCGCCGATTTCTCACAAGTGCAGATCACCAAGATCGGTCCCGACCGAGTGGCCGTTAGCGGCGGACGTGGCCGGGCGCGCCCCGCCACGCTAAAGACCACACTGGGCTATCGTGACAGCTTCATCGGCGAAGGCCAGATCTCCTATGCCGGCCCTGGCGCACAGGCGCGTGCCCAACTGGCAGCCGAGATCGTGCGCGAACGGCTGGCGCTGACCGGTGTCGAGACCGAGGAGTTGCGCCTGGACCTGATCGGCATGAACGCCATCGCGGGTCCACAGATGTCGGCTGGCGCGCCGGAACCCTACGAGGTGCGCCTGCGCGTGACCGGCCGCACGGCCAGCATGCAGCAAGCCGTGCGCATCGGCAATGAAGTGGAAACCCTCTACACCAATGGACCAGCCGGCGGTGGCGGCGCGACCAAGTCGGCCCGCGAGGTCATTGCCGTGCTGTCGCTGCTGCTACCGCGCAGCCTGGTCCATCCATCCGTTCATATCGAGGAGGCCTGACATGTTGCTCAGAGAAATCGCCCATTCGCGCGCCGGGGACAAGGGCGACATTTCCAACATCTCGGTAATCGCCTATCGGCAGGAAGACTACCCGCTGCTGGAGCGTGAACTGACCGCTGAACGGGTGCGCGCGCATTTTGCCGGCGTGGTGCATGGTGAAGTAGTGCGCCATGCGCTGCCACATCTGGGCGCGCTCAACTTCGTCATGCAACGGGCGCTGGGTGGCGGCGTGACGCGTTCACTGGCGCTGGACGCGCATGGCAAGTCCTTGTCGGGCGTGATGCTGGACCTGGAATTGGCGTGAGGTGAGCCTCTGGCAAGCCTGGATCAGGCTTGCCAGGGATTGATGACCGTCAGCTCTGCGGCCAGATAAGGGGTGACGTCGCGCGACGCCACGAGGAATCCGCAAGAAGCGGCAATGGCGGCTATGTAGCCATCCGGCGTGGGAAATCCCCGACCTGCACGCCTGGCCATGGCGGCCAGCTCGGCATGCGAGCGTGCGGCGTCCATATCGAAGGGCAGGACGCGGTCCTTGAACATGCGCAGCAAGCCCTCGAAGCGACGCGCCAGCAGATCCTGGCGACGGCCGGCAGGCAGGCAAGCAATGCCGAAGCCGATCTCGGCCACCGTAATGCTGGTCAGGTAGAGCGTGTCGGGCGCCTGGGCATTGAACCAGGCCTGTACGGCGGCGTCCGGGGCGGGCTTCATGGCCTCGGACACCACATTGGTATCCAGGACGATCATTCGAAACTCATCGGCTGGGCTGGCGCACGTTCGCGGGTCTGCTGCAGGGCTTCGACATCTTCATTGCTCAGACCCAGCTCCCGGCTCATTGCCGCCAGCGCGTCTCCCAGGCGCAGTTGTCCGGCAGGCCTGACTGCCAGAGTGAGAATCTCGCGGATTTCCGCCTCGGTGCTGCGGCCATGCTGGGCCGCGCGCACGCGCAGGGCGCGATGGACCTCGTCGGGGAGGTTCCGGACTGTTAGGGTCGCCATGACAGCATTACTCCTAGATGATAGCAATGCATTCATTCTAGACATTTGAAGCTCTCCTTTCTAGCGTAATTTATGTGCGGTGCGTCGCCAGTCCGTGCTTCCTCGGCGGCAAGGTTCTCAATACACAGGATCGCGGGATTTTCGTGCTGATTTGCCCTTAGAAAGAAGAGGAAGACCGACGTTATTCGAGAACTTCCACCACTGAACCCCCAATAACTTTCCACATGGAAAAATAGGCAAATTTTCGCCAATTTTTGTGACTGAAACTACCTACATTGCGACTGTCCAAACAGTGCAAGATTTGGTATCGTCCGCCCGTGATTGATTTCTCGCACTGCATCAGCGCCCCCCGCTGACTCTCCCTCCTCCGATATGAAAAAACCAACTCGACTCGGCACCCCGCTTTCCTCCTCCGCTACCAAGGTCATGCTGCTGGGCTCAGGTGAGCTGGGCAAGGAAGTCATCATTGCCCTGCAACGCCTGGGCGTTGAGGTCATTGCTGTTGACCGCTATGAAAACGCGCCCGGCCACCAGGTCGCGCATCGCGCCCACGTCATCAACATGACCGATGGCGCTGCCCTGGCCGCCCTGATTGAACAGGAAAAGCCGGACCTGATCGTGCCCGAGATCGAGGCCATCGCCACTGAAACCCTGGTCAAGCTGGAAGAAGCCGGCCGCGCCCGCGTCATTCCGACCGCGCGCGCCGCCTGGCTGACCATGAACCGCGAAGGCATCCGCCGCCTGGCCGGCGAAACCCTGGGCCTGGCCACCTCGCCCTACCGCTTCGCCGACAGCCTGGAAGAACTCAAGGCCGCCATCGACCAGATCGGCTATCCCTGCGTGATCAAGCCGGTCATGTCCTCTTCCGGCAAGGGCCAATCCAAGATCGACGGCCCCGACGAGATCGAGACCGCCTGGAACTACGCCGCCGCCGGCGGCCGCGTCGATGCAGGCCGCGTGATCGTCGAAGGCTTCATCGACTTCGATTATGAAATCACCCTGCTGACGGTGCGCTCGCTCAACGAGAACGGCGACACCATCACCAGCTTCTGCGACCCCATCGGCCACGTACAGGTCAAGGGCGACTACGTCGAATCCTGGCAACCGCATCCCATGCCCGGCGCGGCGCTGGAAAAGGCCCGCGACATCGCCCGCAAGGTCACTGAGAACCTCGGCGGCCTGGGCCTGTTCGGGGTGGAATTGTTCGTCAAGGGCGATATGGTCTGGTTCTCCGAAGTCAGCCCGCGTCCGCATGACACCGGCATGGTCACCATGGTCAGCCAGGTGCAGAGCGAATTCGAACTGCATGCCAAGGCGATCCTGGGCCTGCCCGTCAACACGGCGCTGCGCGCACCTGGCGCTTCGGCTGTCATCTATGGCCAGCACGAAGCCCGCGGCATCGCCTTCGATGGCGTGGCTGAGGCGCTGCGCATCCCCGGTGCCGAGATTCGCCTCTTCGGCAAGCCTGAATCCTTTGCCCGCCGCCGCATGGGCGTGGCCCTGGCCAGCGCCGACAACATCGAAACCGCCCGCATCCGCGCCAAGCAGGCCGCTGCCAAGGTCAAGCCGGTGATCCCGGAATAAGGCTGCACGTCATCGGCGTACTGACGGGCTCCGATGCTTCATCGGAGCCCGTTTTGCTTTTACCCGGGCCGGCTGCGCCGGGACGGGAAACGATATAAACAATACCCTGGCCGCGACTGGTTATAATCGTCGCCTCCCTCCACTACAGCAGCTTTGCTCACGATCATGAAGTGCGATGTCGCCATCCTCGGCAGCGGTCTGGCCGGTCTTTCCGTAGCTCTCCATCTGGCCGAGAAGTATCAAGTGGTGGTCGTCTCCAAGGGAGAACTGCTGGACGGAGCCAGCAACTGGGCGCAAGGCGGCATTGCCGCCGTGCTCGATTCCCACGACAGCCACGCCCAGCACATCGCCGACACGCTGGTGGCCGGAGCGGGCCTCTGCGATGAGAGCGCCACCCGCACCATCGTCGAACAGGGCCGCGAAGCCATCGAATGGCTGATCGAACAGGGCGTGCCCTTCACCCGCGACGACAGCGCCGAACTGGGCTATCACCTGACCCGCGAAGGCGGCCACAGCCAGCGCCGCATCATCCATGCTGCCGACGCCACCGGCCACGCAGTGCAGGTGACGCTGGAGCAGCGCGTGCGCGCCCATCCCAACATCACCCTGCTGGAACATCACTGCGCCATCGACCTGATCCACGCCCGCAAGCTCGACGCAAAAGCCGAGCCGCGCTGCCTGGGCGTGCATGTGCAGGACACCGCCAGCGGCAAGGTGCTGGCCATTGCTGCGGCCCGCACCGTGCTGGCCACCGGCGGCGCCGGCAAGGTCTACCTGTACACCTCCAATCCCGATTCGGCCACCGGCGACGGCATCGCCATGGCCTGGCGCGCTGGCTGCCGGGTGGCCAACATGGAATTCATCCAGTTCCATCCGACCTGCCTCTACCACCCTTACGCCAAGTCCTTCCTGATCAGTGAGGCGCTGCGCGGCGAAGGTGCGCTACTGAAGCTGCCGCTGTCGGCCGGCGCAGCAGCCGGACAGCGCTTCATGCCGGAACATGACGAACGCGCCGAACTGGCGCCGCGCGACGTGGTAGCCCGCGCCATCGACTTCGAGATGAAAAAGCGCGGCCTGGACCATGTTGACCTGGACATCAGCCACCAGAGTCCAGCCTTCATCGCCGAACATTTCCCTACCATCCAGGCACGCTGCCTGGAGTTCGGCATCGATATCACGCGCCAGCCGATTCCGGTGGTGCCGGCAGCGCATTACACCTGTGGCGGCGTGGTCACTGACATGGCCGGCCGCACTGACCTGCCGGGCCTGTACGCCGTGGGCGAGACTGCCTATACCGGCTTGCACGGTGCCAATCGCCTGGCCAGCAATTCCCTGCTGGAATGCCTGGTGCTGGGCCGCGCCGCCGCCGCCGACATCGAGCATGAACTGGCCGCCGGCAACTGGCGCGTGGACGAGGTGCCGGCCTGGGATGAAAGCCGCGTCACCGATGCCGATGAAGAAGTGGTGATCGCCCACAACTGGGACGAGTTGCGCCGCTTCATGTGGAACTACGTCAGCATCGTGCGCACCGACAAGCGCCTGGAGCGCGCCCAGCACCGCATCCGCCTGCTCAAGGAAGAAATCGACGAGTACTACGCCAACTTCCGCATCTCGCGCGACCTGCTGGAACTGCGCAACCTGGTCGATGTTGCGCAGTTGATCGTCTCCAGCGCCCTGATGCGTAAGGAAAGCCGCGGCCTGCATTTCAGCCAGGACTACCCGCGCACCCTGCCACGCGCCACCCCCACGATCCTGCCGGGCCGCAGCTGAAGCGATGCGCGCACCTTGCAAGGCGCTGCTGCGCACCCTCCTCCTGGCGCTGGCCAGCGTCAGCCTGGGCGGCCCCGCTGTGGCCGAAACCAGCAGCACCGCCGCCCCCGCAGCCACACAGCCGCGTCCGCGCGTGTGCCTGGTGCTCTCCGGCGGCGGCGCACGCGGCTACGCCCACCTGGGCGTGCTGCAATACCTGGAGCAGCTGCATATCCCCATCGATTGCATCGCTGGCACCAGCATGGGAGCGCTCATCGGCGGGCTCTATGCCAGCGGGCTGGATGCCGAGCAGCTGGAGCGGCGGTTGGCGGCCACCAATCTGTCCGACATCGCCTTCGACCGCAATGAGCGCTCGCGCCTGCCGCAAGCGCAGCGCGAGGATGAGTTCCAGTATCCGATCTCGATCTCGGCCGGCCTGGACGGCAGCAAGCTCAAGCTGGCCTCTGGCCTGGTCCAGGGCAACAAGCTGCTGGCCTTGCTGCAGAACTGGACGGCCCAGTTGCCTGCCAACATCGACTTTGCCCGCCTGCCCATCCCCTTTCGCGCCGTCGCCACGGATCTGAGCCTGGGCAGCGAAGTGGTGCTGGACCATGGCTCCCTGCCGCGCGCCATGCGCGCCAGCATGGCGGTGCCGGGCCTGTTCGCGCCGTTTCGCATCGACCAGCGCACCCTGGTCGATGGCGGACTGGTGAGCAACCTGCCGGTCCAGACTGCGCGTGACATGGGTGCTGACGTCGTCATTGCCGTCAACATCGCCACGCCGCTACAAGACGCCGCACAGCTGCAATCGCCCACGGCAGTGGCGCAACAGATGGTGGGCATCCTGATCCAGCAGAACGTCAAGGCGCAGAAGGCCTTGCTGGGCGCGCAAGACATCCTGATCGAACCGCAGATGGAGGGCATGTCCTTCACCGACTTCGCGCGCGGCAAGGACGGCGTCAACGCCGGCTGGGAGGCGGCCCAGCGCCAGCAGGCCCGGCTGCTCCAGCTCTCGCTGACACCGACGCAATGGCAAGCCTATCTGGATCGCCGCACGCACGACGGCATGGCGCTGGCCGCGGGCACCCGTATCGACGCCATCGAGATCCGCAGCGGCAGCCGCATTCCGGCCAGCTACGTGCGCAGCCGGCTGGCGGTCAAGGAAGGCGATGTCTACGATGGCCAGCGCATCAACCAGCAGCTATCGCAACTCTCGACCAACGGCGACTTCAACAATGTCACCCAGGAACTGGTAAGCCGCGAGGATGGCCGGCACGTGCTGCTCATCGATGCCGAAGAAAAATCCTGGGGACCGCAGTACCTGCTCTTCGGGCTGGGCGTGTCCAACAGCTTCAATGGACGAGGCGGCTTCAACCTGCAGCTGGGCCACCGCTATCCGTGGATGAACCAGAGCGGCCTGGAGTGGCGTAACGACCTGGTGCTCGGCGCCAAGCGCGCCAGCCTGCAGACCGAGCTGCGCCAGCCGATCTGGGGCAGTACCGGCGCCTACCTGTCGCCCTATCTGGAAGTGAGCCGGCGCTACGTCGACCTGTATCCCGACGGCAGCGACGTGAAGGCCTCGCCGATCAACGAATACCGCATCGATTCCGCCCAGGGCGGCCTGGACCTGGGCCTGCCCTTGTCTCGCCTGGGCGAGCTGCGGCTGGGATTGAGCTATCAGCACGTCAAGTACTCTCCCACCTATAACCTGCCGGCGGGCGGCAGCATGCTCTTTGACAGCGTCCAGACCAGCCAGCCCGTGGCGCGCCTGCGCCTGACCATCGACCAGCTTGATGACGCGCTCTTCCCGCGCAAGGGCTATTACCTCTCCGCGGAAGCCAACCGTGGGCTGGGCAGCGACGAGCGCCGCTTCTCCAACGTCCAGGCGCGCACCCTGTGGGCTGTCAGCCACGAACGCAATACCTTGAACCTGGCGCTCGAGGGGGCCAGCAGCCTGTCGGCCAACAGTGCGGGCATCGGTTTCACGCTGGGCGGTTTCCAGCACCTCTCTGCCTATGCGCCCGACCAGTTCTTTGGCAACTACTTGCTGTATGGCCGCCTGAGCTGGCTGCGCGACCTGGCCGACATCAGCCTGCCGGGACTGCGCAATCCAGTGCTGGGCGCGAGTCTGGAAGCGGGCAATGTCTGGCAGAGCCGCGATGCCTTCGGCGATGGGCCTTACAAGAAGAGCCTGAGCCTGTTCCTGGGAGGCAGCAGCCCGGTGGGGCCGCTGTACTTCGGCGTGGCGCTGGGCCAGCAAGGGGTCTGGAATCTGTATCTCCAGCTGGGCCGGGTGTTCTGAGGGTTGCGCTCAGTCGGCCGGATCGATGAGCCAGACGCCGCCCACCCTGGGTCCGGCGTCGCGACTGCGCGGCAAGGGGCGACTGCGGTCCAGCACGGTGCTGCCATCCTGCAGACGCACCGGCATCTGCACCGCCCGCGCCGGATCATCCCCATCCAGCCAACGTTGCCGCAGGCGCGCCTGGTCCAGCGGCGACACCAGCGCCAGCACCTGATCCAGTGTCTGCGCGACTGCCGCCGGTACGCCCAGCACGCCGGCCACATCGCCTTGCCAGGTGAAGCAGCGGGTCTGTACATCGAACACATAGGCGACCTGGCGGCTGGCCGCCAGCGCCAAATGCAGTTCGCGCCGGCTGCGCTCGGCCTCGTCCAGCTGTTGTCCGCGTCGCGTCTTGAAGGCCCCGACGAACAGCGCCAGCAGCGCCGCCACCCCCAGGTAGACCTGCAGTTCCAGCAAGGCATTACTGGCGTGCAGCTGCACCAGCTTGACGAAAGGTCCACCGCCACGCGCGTCATAGACCATGGCCAGCAGCGCCAATAGCAGCGCCGCCCAGGCGCCGCTGCGCGCTCCCCAGGCCAGGGTGAGCACGGCCAGCAGCAACAGCGGGAGATAGCTGGTGGCGAATTCAACGTCCAGCAAGCGGCGGTCCAGATCGCTGTTGAAGGTCAGGTAGGCCGTCGCCAGCATGCCGGTCAGGCAAGCCAGGCCGATCAGGAATTCGCCGCGGGTGAGGCCGCGCGGATGGGCGCGCGCGCCGGGCACGCACAAGAGCAGCGCAGGTGTCACCAGCAGGATGCCGACCAGTTCCGAGAAAATCCATAGGCGCAAGCTGGAAGCGAAGGGCAAGCCTTGCGTGACCTGCTGCCAGCCGGCGCCCAGCAAGGCGCTGGCCACGCTGGCCCCACCCGCGACCAGCACGAGCGCACGCACGAAAGCCAGCCCCGACAGGGGCCGAGGGCGACGATGCAGCAACGCGACCGCCACGGCGGCGACACCCGTTTCATTGAACGCCAGCAGCAGCACGCGCCACAGCTCGCGCTGCTCCAGCGCCCCCAGGCCGACCTGGGCCGCAATGATCAGCACCAGGAGCGCAAACCAGCGCGGCAACGGGGTCAACCACAGTGCCGCCACGGTGATCCCAGCCGGCAGCCAGACATGACCGCCGGCGAAGATCGCCCCATGCAGGTGCAGGCAGGCCAGGCCTGCCAGGAAATACGCCGCCGCCCATGCCAGCGGGGCCGCCAGTTCATTGGATTGCACGATGCGATTGATTGCCGGTTGGGTAGGAGGATGGATTGGGCGACATTCTAGCAGCCATAAAGCAAAGCCCGTCCTGCAAAAACAGGCCGGGCCTCAGGCGCAGCGCCGCAGCGGGAAGACTTAGCCGACCACGCGCAGCGAAAAGTCGGTGGCCTGGACGTCCTTGGTCAGGCTGCCGATAGAGATACGGTCCACGCCGGTCTCGGCAATGGCGCGCACGGTCTGCATGTTGATCCCGCCGGAAGCTTCCAGCAAGGCGCGGCCGGCGTTGACGGTGACGGCTTCACGCATCATCTCCAGCGAGAAATTGTCCAGCAGGATGGAGCGCGCGCCGGCCTGCAGGGCTTCGTTGAGTTCGCCGATGCTCTCCACCTCAACCTGGATGCTGACACCGACGTTGAGCTTGAGAGCGGCCGCCACGGCGGCGGTGATACCGCCAGCGGCGGCAATGTGGTTTTCCTTGATCAGGATGCCATCGTACAACGCCAGGCGCTGGTTGACGCCTCCGCCCACCCGGACCGCGTACTTCTGCGCCAGGCGCAGGCCGGGCAAGGTCTTGCGGGTATCGAGGATGGAGGCGCGGGTGCCCTGCACCACGTCCACGTAACGGCGGGTGGCGCTGGCCACGCCAGAGAGCAATTGCAGGAAATTGAGGGCTCCGCGTTCAGCGGTCAACAAGGCGCGGGCCGGGCCTTCGATGATGCAGACCTCGCTATCGGCGGCCATGCGTTCGCCTTCAGCGTAACGCCAGCTGACCTGCAGGCGCGGATCGAGACGGGTCATGACCGCCTCGAACCAGGGCGCGCCACACAGCACGGCGGCTTCGCGCACGATCACGCGGGCCTTGACGAATTCACTCTCGGGGACCAGCAGGCCGGTGTAGTCGCAGTCGCCCACGTCTTCGGCGATGGCCTGGTTGACGTTGGCGTCGAAGGCCGCATGCAGAGCGGCATCGAAAGGCCCGAAAGGATTGCGCAGATTGCTGGCGGCAATGGTCGAGGCGGATGTGAGGGCGTGGAGCGTCATGCGGGACCGATTCCTGCAAACAGTTGCTGTTCGTCTTCAAGGCGCGCCGAGGGGCGGACCTTGGCCTTGCGCTGGGCGGCGAAGTCCAGCATGCGATCGATGCAGACCACCGCCTGCTTGCCGACTGCGGGATCGACATGGATCTCGTTGGCGCCGGTCTCCAGCACATGCAAGAGATTCTGCAAGCCGTTCATGGCCATCCACGGGCAATGGGCGCAGCTCTTGCAGGTGGCGCTGTTGCCGGCAGTCGGGGCATCGATGAAGCGCTTGCCAGGTGCGGCGGCACGCATC
Source organism: Herbaspirillum camelliae (assembly GCF_001929405.1). Taxonomy (NCBI): domain Bacteria; kingdom Pseudomonadati; phylum Pseudomonadota; class Betaproteobacteria; order Burkholderiales; family Oxalobacteraceae; genus Herbaspirillum; species Herbaspirillum camelliae. The sequence continues at coordinate 4,127,155 of NZ_KV880769.1, read as the reverse complement.
TTGTGCAGGATGCCGTTGTCGGTGGCGACGATGAAGGCCGGGGCGTCGGAGGCCTGCACGGCGGCGATCAGCTGTGAAGTCGAACCGATCACGTCGGCCTGGGCCACTACTGCCTCGGGCGACTCCGGGTGCACCAGCACCAGCGCGTCCGGATGCTCGGCGCGCATCAGTTCCAGTTCCACGCCCTTGAACTCGTCATGCACCAGGCAGGAACCCTGCCACAGCAGCATATCGGCTCCGGTCTGCTTCTGGATGTAGCTGCCCAGGTGCTTGTCGGGCGCCCACAGAATCTTCTTGCCCTGAGCGTGCAGGTGCTGGACGATTTCCAGACCGATGCCGGAGGTCACCATCCAGTCGGCGCGCGCCTTCACGGCGGCGCTGGTGTTGGCGTAGACCACCACGGTGCGGTCCGGATGCTGGTCGCAGAAGGCGGCGAATTCATCGGCCGGGCAACCCAGGTCCAGCGAACAGGTCGCCTCCAGGTCGGGCATGAGGATGCGCTTTTCGGGACTCAGTATCTTGGCGGTCTCGCCCATGAAGCGCACGCCGGCCACGACCAGGGTCTGGGCGGCGTGGTCACGGCCGAAGCGGGCCATTTCCAGCGAATCGGAGACGCAGCCGCCGGTTTCCTCGGCCAGGTCCTGCAGATCTCCATCGACGTAGTAGTGCGCCACCAGCACCGCCTGCTTTTCCTTGAGCAGCTGGCGGATGCGCGCTTTCAATTGCGCGCGTTCCTCGGGGCTGGGCGTGGCCGGTACCTTGGCCCACGCATTGGCGGTACAACTGCCGCCGGTCTCCATTTGGGGTCGCTCGAATTCGACGACCTTGGTTGCTGTTGCTTGCATGGCGGTCAACAATGCTGTGCTGATGCGGTTGGGGGGATTATTCGATGCCCTGGCTGGCCAGGTAGTCTTCGTAGCCGCCCTGGAAGTCGATCACCTGGCCGTCCTTCACTTCGAGGATGCGGGTAGCGAGAGAAGACACGAATTCACGGTCGTGCGAGACGAAGATCAGGGTGCCGGCGTACTTTTCCAGCGCGATGTTGAGCGACTCGATGGATTCCATGTCCATGTGGTTGGTCGGTTCATCCATCAGCAGCACGTTGTGGCGGCCCAGCATCAGCTTGCCGTACATCATGCGGCCCTTTTCGCCACCGGAGAGCACCTTCACCGACTTCTTCACATCGTCGCCCGAGAACAGCAGACGACCCAGGATGCCGCGCACGGCCTGGTCATCGTCGCCTTCCTGGGTCCACTTGCCCATCCAGTCGGTCAGGGTTTCGCCACCGGCGAATTCTTCGGTCGGGTCCTGCGGCATGTAGCCGACGTTGGCGTTCTCCGCCCACTTCACCTCGCCGGAATCGGGATGCAGTCCGGTGACATCACCGCCGATGCTGCGCAGCAAGGTGGTCTTACCCGCACCGTTGGCGCCGATGATGGCGATCTTCTCGCCGGCTTCGACCATGATGCTGAAGTTCTTGAAGATGTCGCGGTCGTAGGTCTTGGTGATGCCCTGGGTTTCCACGGCCAGGCGGTGCAGCTTCTTCTCGCCTTCGAAACGCACGAACGGGTTCACGCGGGAAGACGGCTTGATGTCCTCGACCTTGATCTTGTCGATCTGCTTGGCGCGCGACGTGGCCTGGCGGGCCTTGGACTTGTTGGCCGAGAAGCGGCGCACGAAGTCCTGCAGTTCGGCGACCTTTTCCTTGGCCTTGGCATTGGCGGCCAGCTGCTGGGCGCGCGCTTGCGAAGAGGCCAGCATGTAGTCGTCGTAGTTGCCCGGATAGACCTTCAGCGTGCCGTAATCCATGTCGGCCATGTGGGTACAGACCTGGTTGAGGAAGTGGCGATCGTGGGAAATGATGATCATGGTGGAATTGCGCTCGTTGAGCACTTCTTCCAGCCAGCGGATGGTGTTGATGTCCAGGTTGTTGGTCGGTTCGTCCAGCAGCAGGATGTCCGGGTTGGAGAACAGCGCCTGGGCCAGCAGCACGCGCAGCTTCCAGCCGGGCGCAACATTGCTCATGGGACCGTTATGCTGTTCGATGGGCACGCCCACGCCCAGCAACAGCTCGCCGGCACGCGCTTCGGCGGTGTAGCCGTCGTATTCGGCGAACTTGGCTTCCAGATCAGCCGCCTTCATGTAGTCGTCGTCGGTGGCGTCCGGATTGGCGTAGATGGCGTCGCGCTCGGACATGGCGGCCCACATCTCGACGTGGCCCATCATGACCACATCCAGCACGCGCATCTCTTCATAGGCGAACTGGTCCTGGCGCAATTTACCCAGGCGCTCGTTGACGTCCAGGCTGACGTTGCCGCCCGAGGGCTCCAGGTCGCCGCCCAGGATCTTCATGAAGGTGGACTTGCCGCAGCCATTGGCGCCGATCAGGCCGTAGCGATTGCCATCGCCGAACTTGACGGAAATGTTCTCGAACAACGGCTTGGCGCCGAACTGCATGGTGATGTTTGCGGTGGATAGCACTGCGAAAACCTTTTCAAAAATGTAACTTGCGTGCGCAGAACGAAGCCGATGCCGTGGCACGCGAAACGGCGGATTTTACCACTCCGAGCCCGCCACTGCTCGCTTTGCGCCGTCGGCAGGCCGCTAAAACTTGTCAAAAACCAATGCTGGCTGTGATGCCGACGCGGCTGGCGCTTACAATTGCCCGGGATTTTTCGCCCCGGTCGGGGTTCCTATCCACTTTGACACTCTGGACACTGCAAGCATGAAGCGAGCCCTCTTCCCTGTCTTCCCTGTCGCACTCTTCCTCGCTGGCGTCACCCTGATCCCATCCCTGGGCCACGCCGCCGACAGCGGCTACAACATCTGGACCAACGAATACACCGTGTCCAGGCAGCAACTGCAGAGCGCCATTGCGCCGCAATTCCCGCGCAAGCTGCGCTACATGGACATCTTCGACGTCACACTGAGCAATCCGCGCCTGGGCATGCTGCCTGCCGACAATCGCATGAATACGGTGGTCGATGCACAGATCGCCAATCCCTTGCTGTTGCAGCGTCCGGTCAATGCCGTGCTGACGCTGAGCAGCGCCTTCAAATACGACCCGGCCACGCGTTCGCTGCGACTGGATGCGCCCAAGGTGGACAAGGTCGACAGCAGCGACCTGCCGCCACAGTACGCACAGCAACTGACCGCCTTGGGCAACGCTGCGGCTGACCAGTTCCTGCGCGACTATGCGCTCTATACCTTCAAGCCGGAACAGCTGCAGATGAATGGCAAGAGCTTCGAACCGGGCAAGATCACCGTCGAGCAGGATGCGGTGAAGGTCGAGATCAAGGAAAAATGACCTCCCTGGCCACTGGCCAGGTTCAGCGGCGGGTCAGGGTCGGATAATCCGACAGGGTCAGCGTAAAGCCATCCGCACCCTGCGCATCCAGCACGGCATGTGCGCCGATGGGCAAGGTGACCAGGTCGCGCACGTGGCCGAACGGCAGGCCGGTGACGATGGGTGTGGCGATGTGCTGGCGCAGGAAGGCCAGCATCTGGGTGAAATCGTAGCCGTTGTCGATCTCGGCTAAGCGATAGCCGGAGAAGTCGCCCAGCAAGATGGCGCGCTGCCTGGCCAGCACGCCCGCCTGATGCAATTGCAAGATCATCCGTTCGACGCGGAAGGGATGCTCGTTCACATCTTCCAGGAACAGGATGCCGCCCTCGACCGGCGCAAACTGCGGATGACCCATCATGTGCGCCATCATCGCCAGGTTGCCGCCCCACAGCTTGCCCTCGCAACGCACCACCGGGCTGGCCGGATCGGTACGACGGTCGCCGATCGGAGCGCGGTCCATGCCATCCGGTCCGCTGTAGTTGCGCACCATCACCCGGGGCGAGGTCAACGTCTTCCAGAAGCAGGCCAGCGCCTGCCAGTCCGGCGACTCGGCGCCGAAGTCGCCGCACAGCATTGGTCCCTGGAAACCACCCTGGCCGCAGTGCGCCAGCAAGGCGCACTGCAGGGCGGTAAAGTCGCTATACCCCACCAGCAGCTTGCCGCTGGCCGCCAGGGCGGCGATATCCAGCGCGGGAAGGATGCGGCTCATGCCGTAGGAGCCGCGCAGGCCGAGGATCACGTCCACGTCCGGATCGGCGGCAGCCTCCATCAGCTGTGCTGCGCGCTGCGCATCGGTCGCGCCGAAGCGCTGATAACGCTGCTGATGGTCATAGAAGTTGCGCACCCGGCAACCCAGCGACTCCAGCAGCGCCACGCCGCGCGGCACCCGCTCGGGGTCAACGCCGGCGTGACCGCAGGGGGCCACGATGGCCACGCCGGTGCCGGGCGGAACCAGCCCCTCCAGAAGTTCACGACCTGCTGTCATCCTGCTGCTCCATTTTCCTGACTGTCCTCACCGGCGGCAGCCTGCAGACGTTGCTGCTTGAGCTGTTCGCGCCGCATGACAAAGAAATCCTTCAACAATTGTCCGCACTCCTCGGCCATGACGCCGCCCAGCAGGGCTGTATGATGATTCAGCTGATCCTGCTCGAACAGGTTGACCACCGAACCGCAAGCACCGGTCTTGGGATCGGCAGCGCCAAACACCACCCGTGCCAGGCGCGCATGCATCATGGCGCCGGAACACATTACGCACGGCTCCAGCGTCACATACAGTTCGCAACCCGGCAAGCGATAGTTGCCCAGGATTTCCGCTGCGCGGCGCAAGGCCATGATCTCGGCATGGGCAGTGGGATCATGCTTGCCGATGGGCTGGTTGAAGCCGGTGGCGATGACGACGCCGTCCTTGACCACCACCGCCCCCACCGGCACCTCGCCCAACTCCCAGGCATGCCGGGCCTGCTCCAGCGCGGCGCGCATGTGCAGCAGATCGGCCTCGCCAGCCGCCGCTGATGCGGATGGCACAGTGCAAGGCGCGTCCATCAGTCTGCCGTAATCTCGGCCCAGCAATTGGGCGTTTCATGCAGCACCAGCTTTTGCAGGTGCAGGCCGGTGCCATAGCGGTCCTTGTAGGCCGCCTTGAGGATGGCGAAGGCTTCGCGGGCCAGGTTTTCCACGGTCGGGATGCTGCCGATGATGACCGTCTTGTGGCCCGGCAGGCTGGCCAGGAAGTCGCGCACGGGCGTGTCCTTTTCATAGACCAGGAAGGCGTGGTCCCAGACATCGACCAGGTGTTCCTTGGCCAGGGCCTTGATGTCGGAGAAATCCATGATCATGCCATTGTCGGAATTGCCCTCGATGTCGATGACCGCGCCGGTCAGAGTGATTTCCAGCGTATAGCGGTGGCCGTGCAGGTTGCGGCACTGGCTCTTGTGGTCGGGGATACGGTGGCCGGCGTCGAATTCGAGTTTGCGGGTGATGGTCAGCATGGATGTTTCTTCAGAGAAGCCCGCTGCATCAGCTGTGCAGCGGACGGGATGAGGCTATTGTAATCACGCGGCGCACAGCCGCATGAAGGAAAATTCAGGGAATATTGAGCAGCTTGTGGGTCTGGATGCTCAGCTTCCACTTGGGATTGTTCTTGACCATCTCGATGGCCAGACGGGTATTGGCAGCCGCCTGCAAGCCGTCCATGGGTTGCAGCAGGAAGTGCTGGAAGTCCAGCTTTTCATACTCATCCAACGGCTGGCCGGGCTGCGGCACCACGACTTTGAGTTCACTGCCGCGCCGAACCTTCAGTTCCGATCCCATCTTGGGGCTCACACAGATCCAGTCCACGCCGTCAGGCACGTCGATGGTGCCGTTGGTCTCGATGGCGATTTCAAAGCCCACCGCGTGCATCGCCTCGATCAAGGCGGCATCCAGTTGCAGCAGCGGTTCACCGCCGGTGAAGACCACATACTTGCTGGGTGCATAGCTGGCGGGCCAGAGGCTGTCGATCTTGGCGGCCAGTTCGGTGGCAGACTTGAATTTGCCGCCGTTTTCGCCATCGGTGCCGACAAAGTCGGTGTCGCAGAACTGGCAGATGGCGCGAGCGCGGTCTTCCTCGCGTCCGGTCCACAGGTTGCAGCCCGAAAAACGGCAAAACACCGCCGGACGACCGGCATGAGCGCCCTCGCCCTGCAAGGTATAGAAGATTTCTTTGATGCTGTAAGTCACGATAAGGGATGGCCGGCCTGGCAGCCACAAACAGAAGGGGTCGGACAACGCCAGCGTGAATCCATGACTAAGTCACTGATATTGCAGCCGATTTCGCTGGCGTCCAGGGGGCATATTATAGCCGGTCGGGGCCGATCATGAGCTCATTGATCCTCATCAGGCATCATTGAGCATCAAGCCCGGCGGCGGCAAATCCAGCTTCAATCCCAGGCGCTCGATCAGCCGGCGGGCATCGAAGGGGGCCTTGACCTTCATATCGTTATCAAAATAGCAGTACACATCCCGACTGGCGCGCTTGCGCGGGGCGGCCGCCGAAATGCGCGGCCCCTGCTCCGGCTGCCCGCCTGCGGCCCAGGCGCGGATGCGCTCGGCCCAGGCGTCGATGGCCTCATCGCTGTAGCCGCTCTGGTACAGGCGCTTGTCGCCGTGCAGGCGCAGGTACATGAAATCGGCCGTGACGTCTTCCTGGTAAGGCCACTTCTTGGGCGCATCCGCGATCACCAGGGCCACCTGGTACTTGCGCAGCAGCTTGATGAAAGACTCGTCCACGAAACTGTCATGGCGGATTTCCATGGCATGGCGCAGCTTGCGCTTCCTGTCGATCTCCAGCGCCACCCTGCCCTGCATGCGCGGCTCGTGCCCTTGCGCCAGGGCCATGGCCGCTTCGGTATCGTGCGGCAGCAGGCTCAGGAAGTGTTCCAGCGGTTCAGGCTCATAGCGGAAGCTGGGCGGGAACTGCCACAGGAAAGGCCCGAGTTTTTCCTTCAGGTTGAAGACACCGGAGGCAAACACGTTGGCCAGAGCGCCATCGATGTCCTGCAGGCGCCGGGTGTGGGTGATGAAGCGATTGCCCTTGTGGCTGAAGAGAAAACCGGCTGGCGTTTCGTCATACCAGCGCTGATAGCTTTCGGGGCGTTGCAGGGCGTAGAAGGAACCGTTGAGTTCGATGCTGGGCAGTACCCTGGAGGCGTAGTGCAACTCATCGTCCTGTCGCAATCCCTTGGGATAGAAACTGCCGCGCCAGGGCGCGTAACGCCAACCGGAAATACCGATCCAGATCTTGCTCATGCATGTCTCCTTGTTCACCTATGCAAGCGTGTGACTGAAGGCCGGCCGCTTGGTGCCAGCCAGCACGACAGTAGCGGTGCGGCTGCTGTTACACTGCTGCCCTCAAAAAGACTGTTCGACGCCTGCCTTGCCGCCATGACCACTACGAATGCCATTACCCAATTTCGCCTCAGCTCGCCCCCGCCCGAATTCGACCATCCGCGTGAAGACCGCCGACTGGACGGCAATCCCCTGCGCACTACCTGGAACCACTTCACCAGCGCCAGCGGCGAAGTAAACGCCGGCATCTGGGCCTGCGAAAAAGGCAGCTGGCGCATCGCCTTCGCACAGAACAAGGACGAGTATTTCTATGTACTGGAAGGTCGTTGCCGGGTCATTGATGAGCAAGGCCATGCGGCCGAGGCAGGACCAGGCGATGCGATGGTGATTCCGGCTGGGTTTAAGGGGGTCTTTGAGGTGGTGGAGGCGGTGCGGAAGCACTACGTGATTGTCACGGGGAAAATCTCATCGAACCAAACCGATCGTGCTGACCGCGAGTAGAGGAAATACCAACCTTCGGCGAAGCGCAAGGCACCCAAGTCCGATGAATCTGTCATCAGACCAGTCCTTTCAAGTCCAATTAGCTGAGGTGGCACTGCGTTGCCGGACAATTCCGGCAAATATATAATTTCGCGCAATTAAAATATGCCTTAGGTGTGATTATTGTGCATATGCGACCCTGTTCCAGGCTAAAAACGTATTTACAATTTATGAGCATCCTTCAACGCCCCGCACTTTCACACTCGAAATATCGCTCAGACATTGATGGTTTAAGGGCTATCGCGGTGTTAGCAGTAGTGAGCTTTCACGGCTTCCCCAATTTCATTAGAGGTGGATTTATCGGAGTAGATGTTTTCTTTGTTATCTCCGGATACCTTATCTCAACCATCATTTTTGAGAATCTGGACAGAGGTACCTTTACTTTTACAGAATTCTACGCTCGCCGCGTAAGACGCATTTTTCCTGCCCTTCTTCTCGTATTGAGCACATGCTTTGTTGTGGGTTGGTTCGTCCTTCTAACGGACGAATATAAACAGTTAGGCAAACATATTGCAGGTGGCGCCAGCTTTGTTTCGAACTTTCTTTTGAGAGATGAGTCCGGCTATTTCGACAATAGCGCTGAAACCAAGCCGTTGTTACATTTATGGAGTTTAGGTATTGAGGAACAATTTTATATTTTATGGCCAATGTTATTATTTTTTTCCTGGCGACGGAAACTCAACCTCTTAACAATCACCATTATTGTCGCCTTAGCTTCCTTTACTGCAAATATTAAAGGAATTAATAAAGATGCGAGCGCCGCTTTTTATCTACCCCAGTCAAGATTTTGGGAACTGCTAAGCGGCACCTTGTTGGCATGGTTCACGCTTTATAAGCAACACACAACAATCGAACTTAGGTCCAGATTAGGTACGTGGATACTTCAGTTTATATATAGCGAAAAGCGGAAGTCTGACGGAAAATTTTTAATCGACGTCTCGTCCATCACTGGCTTGTGCATAGTGCTGTACGGCTTCTGGCGAATCAATAAAGAACTGGCGTTCCCTGGAATGTGGGCATTGGTTCCCATTTTAGGCACAATATTAATTATTGCCGCCGGGCCGGCAGCCTGGGTTAATCGCACCTTGCTTTCCAACAAAATTCTGGTTTGGTTTGGACTGATTAGCTTCCCGCTTTACCTATGGCATTGGCCCGTACTTTCTTTTGCAAGAATAGTCGATAATGAATTGCCAAGCTATTCATTGCGCGTAGGAGCGATAGCCCTTGCTATCATTCTCGCCTGGTTTACGTATGAAATTGTTGAGCGCCCTATACGCACAGGAAATAATACCAACACAAAAATCACAGTAACAGCGCTTATAGGCCTAATGGCCCTCGTGGGGGCTGTCGGCTACTGGACATTTGCGGCTAATGGATGGGAGTCCAGAGTGTCCGCAGATATCACCAGAATTTCCAGGGCAGCCGGTGAGTGGCAGTATCCTGGAAAACTAACCGCATTCAATTTTGAAAACAGAACCTTCTACCGCCAAAATTCGAACGTGGATGAAATAACATTGTTTATCGGCGATTCGAATATTGAGCAATACTACGTCCGCACCGATGAGTTAATTTCGACCAAGCCGAACAACAGCAATAGCGTAGTTTTTGCAACTGGAGGTGGCTGCCTTGCCATTCCCGGCTCCCCATATGACGAGGTTCATATGAGTTGCACCAACTTAATGGAAACCGCGCTCAACTATGCCAAAACTAATGCAAGCGTAGCAAGCGTCGTTATAGGTGCCCAATGGAATAGCTATTTATCAGACGGATATGGATTAAGAGGAAGCTTTGGAACTGCAGGCAAGGATTATTCCGCAGCCTTAAACCGCTTGGCGAGATATATAAGAGAACTAAAGTATTTAGGGAAAAAAGTTTACCTCATTTTAAATATCCCAATCGGAGATGAACTTGATCCTAAATTTATGATTACGCGCGACCTCAAGTATTTCCCACATGCAATTAAGCTGAAAGAGGGAGGATTGAGTAGAAAAGATATTGATGAAAGATATGGAAAAATACAAAAGGATTTAGAGCAGATCGCCCGGTCCGCTGGAGCGGACGTGGTAAATCCCATGGACTTTTTATGCAACGCTACCAAATGTTCCAGCTTAGATGATGAAGGCGAACCCATCTACAAAGATAGATCTCATTTGCGTCCGCAGTATGTAAGATATAGGGCTAGCTTTATAGATGAATTTCTTACGTGGCATTAGTTATTTACGCCTCCATTTCTGGTCAATACAGGAACACTGACAGAGACGTTCCCATCGCTTAACCCAAGTAGGGTTTGCTTGAGTATTACAAAACACCCCAAAAGTGGGATCGGAATCCAAAGTTTTGGGGTGCAGTTACATCATGCGAATCTTAGGCGCTTTCTCGCCATCCGCTATCGATCACATAGGCGCGATCATTCCCACTCGATGGTCGCCGGCGGCTTCCCCGAAATGTCATACACCACCCGGTTCAAGCCCCGCACCTCATTGATGATGCGGTTGGACACCCGCCCCAGCAGCTCATGCGGCAGATGCGCCCAATGCGCCGTCATGAAGTCCTGGGTCTGCACCGCACGCAGCGCCACCACGTATTCGTAGGTGCGGCCGTCGCCCATGACGCCCACCGACTTCACCGGCAGGAACACGGCAAACGCCTGGCTGGTCTTTTCGTACCAGGTCTGGCCATCTTCATCCTTGGTATTGCGCAGTTCTTCGATGAAGATCGCATCCGCACGACGCAACAGGTCGGCGTATTCCTTCTTCACTTCACCGAGGATACGCACACCCAGGCCTGGACCCGGGAACGGATGACGGTAGACCATTTCCGGCGGCAGGCCCAGCGCCACGCCCAGTTCGCGCACCTCGTCCTTGAACAGTTCGCGCAGCGGCTCCAAAAGCTTCAGGTTCAGCGTTTCCGGCAGGCCGCCGACGTTGTGGTGGCTCTTGATGGTGTGGGCGGTCTTCTTGCCCTTGCCGGCGCTTTCGATCACGTCCGGATAGATGGTGCCCTGGGCCAGCCACTTGGCGCTGGTCAGCTTGGCCGATTCGGCCTGGAACACTTCGACGAACTCGCGGCCGATGATCTTGCGCTTGGCTTCCGGATCAGTCACGCCAGCCAGGTGGCCCATGAACTGCGCGGTGGCGTCCACGTGGATCACTTTCACGCCCAGGTTCTTGGCAAACATCTCCATGACCATCTTGCCTTCGTCCAGGCGCAGCAGGCCGTGGTCGACGAACACGCAGGTCAGTTGGTCACCGATGGCGCGGTGGATCAGGGCCGCTGCCACGCTGCTGTCCACACCGCCCGACAGGCCAAGGATGACTTCATCGCTGCCCACTTGCTGGCGGATCATCTCGACGGCTTCGGCGATGTAGTCCGGCATGTTCCAGTCCGACTGGCAGCCGCAGATCTCGTGCACGAAGCGGCCCAGCATGGCCTTGCCCTGCACGGTATGGGTGACTTCCGGGTGGAATTGCAGGCCATAGAAACGACGCTCTTCGTCGGCCATGCCGGCGATCGGGCAATTGCCAGTAGAAGCCATCAGCTTGAAGCCGGCGGGCATTTCGTTGACCTTGTCGCCGTGGCTCATCCAGACCTTCAGCATGCCGTGGCCCTGGGCGTTGGTAAAGTCGCTGATGTTGTCCAGCAGCTTGGTGTGGCCGTGGGCGCGCACTTCGGCGTAGCCGAATTCGCGCAGATGACCGTTCTCGACCTTGCCGCCCAGTTGCTCAGCCATGGTCTGCATGCCGTAGCAGATGCCCAGCACCGGCACGCCCAGTTCGAAGACCGCTTGCGGAGCGCGCGGGGTATCGCCTTCGGTGACGCTGTTGGGGCCGCCGGAAAGGATGACGCCGGCTGCGCCGTAGTTGCGCACGAACTCGTCGGTCACGTCATGCGGGAATACCTCGGAAAACACACCGGCTTCGCGCACGCGGCGAGCGATGAGCTGGGTCACCTGGGAACCGAAGTCGAGGATCAGGATTTTCGAATGCGAATGCGTGGACATGGGCAATGAGGTCTGGCTACGTTAGCTACGTTGGAAATGGACTGCTGAAAAGTTCAACAGCCCGACAGCCTGGCATGATGCCGTTGGACTGTCGGGCTGTGGCCGCATCGAAAATTACTCGGCGCGGTAGTTCGGGGCTTCCTTGGTGATCTGCACGTCGTGGACATGCGATTCACGCATGCCGGCCGAAGTGATCTCGACGAACTCGGCACGCTCGCGGAAGTCGTCAATGGAGGCGCAACCGCAGTAACCCATGGAGGAGCGCACGCCACCCACCAGTTGATACAGGATGGCGACCACCGAGCCCTTGTAGGCAACGCGGCCTTCGATGCCTTCCGGCACGAACTTGTCGGCGGTATTGTCGCCGTCCTGGAAGTAGCGATCAGCAGAACCATCGGCCATTGCACCCAGCGAGCCCATGCCGCGATACGACTTGTAGCTGCGGCCCTGGTACAGGATCACTTCGCCCGGCGCTTCTTCGGTACCGGCGAACATGCTGCCCATCATCACGGCCGAAGCGCCGGCGGCCAGCGCCTTGGCGACGTCGCCCGAGAAACGGATACCGCCGTCGGCGATGACCGGAACACCAGTGCCCTTCAGGGCTTCAGCGACGTTGGCGATGGCCGAGATCTGCGGCACGCCGACACCGGCGACGATACGGGTAGTGCAGATGGAGCCGGGGCCGATACCGACCTTGACGGCGTCCGCGCCATGCTCGACCAGCGCCTTGGCGGCAGCGGCGGTAGCGATGTTGCCGCCGATGACTTCCACGTGTGGGAACTTGGTCTTGACCCACTTGACGCGGTTGAGCACGCCAGCGGAGTGGCCGTGGGCGGTATCGACCACGATCACGTCCACGCCGGCGGCGACCAGCAGCTCGATGCGCTCGTCATTGTCAGGGCCGACGCCGACGGCCGCGCCCACGCGCAGCTTGCCGTGTTCGTCCTTGCAGGCGAAGGGGTGTTCGGTGGATTTCTCGATGTCCTTGACGGTGATCAGGCCGCGCAGCTCAAAGGCGTCGTTGACCACCATCACGCGCTCCAGGCGGTGCTTGTTCATCAGACGCTTGGCTTCTTCGGGATCGGCGCTGGAGCCGTTTTCCTTGACGTAGACCAGCTTCTCACGCGGGGTCATCTTGGCGCGGACTTCTGCGTCCAGTTCTTCTTCGAAGCGCAGGTCGCGGTTGGTGATGATGCCCACCAGCGCCTTGCCTTCCACCACCGGGAAGCCGGAAATGCCATGCTGCTTGGACAGCGCGATGACATCACGGATCTTCATGGTGGGGGGAATGGTGATCGGGTCGCGGACCACGCCGGACTCGAAACGCTTGACCTTGGAAACCTCGCGCGCCTGTTCCTTGGGCGTCAGGTTCTTGTGGATGATGCCGATGCCGCCCTCTTGCGCCATGGCAATGGCCAGACGACCTTCAGTCACGGTGTCCATCGCCGCCGAGACCAGCGGAATGTTCAGCGAGATCTTGCGCGTGAGGCGCGTGGTCAGGGAAGTATCTTTGGGGAGGATGTCCGAGAAGGCCGGAACGAGCAGCACATCATCGAACGTGAGTGCTTTTTGGAGAAGACGCATAGTGTTTCCTATAGGCGCAAAAGCGAATTATACAGAAAACTTGAACTTGCGTCTTGCCCTGCTTGCGTTTATCCATCCTGGCGTGGCAAAAACGCTGGATAGATTGAAATCGCGACAAGCACCGCCCCCGCTCAAGATGGGGGAGTCGGCTCCTTCCCCAGGGCGCGGCGACGACGCGATTGCTTGGGATCGGCGATCAGGGGACGGTAGATTTCGATACGGTCACGCTGGCGCAAGGGGCTCTCGAGCGGCTTGACCTTGCCAAAGATGCCGACCTTGCAGGCCGACAAATCGATGGCAGGATGCTGGCGCAGCAGTCCGCTGTCCAGGATGGCCTGCTGGATGGTGCAGCCCGGCTCGACTTCCAGGTCTCGCAGTATCTGCAAGCCGGGCGCCGCGTAGCACAGCTGCACTTGCAAAACAGACACATCAGCCATATATCTGTTCGGCGCGCTTGCAGAAGGAATCGACGAAGCTGTTGGCGATCATGCTGAAGACGGGTCCGATGACGCCTTCAAGAATGCGGCTGGAAAACTCGTATTCCATATCGAATTCGATCTTGCAGGCATCTTCGCGCAAAGGCTTGAAGGTCCAGCGGCCTTCGAAATGCTTGAACGGCCCTTCCACCAGGCGCATGGTCATGCTGGTGGGACGCACATTGGTGTTCTGGGTGCTGAAGGATTGCTTCAGGCCGTGGTAGTTGATCTTGATCTTGGCGGTCAGGCTCTCATCGCTGCGCTCGGAGACCTCGACACCGCCACACCAGGGCAGGAATTCAGGATAATCCTCAACCTTGTCGACCAGGTTGAACATCTGCTCCGCGCTATAGTTGATCAGGACGGTTTTGTGAACGACTGCCATCGAGGGTGATCCGTTTGATAAAATCGCAAAGGCACAATTTTAACCGACGAGACGAATTTTTATTTAGATGAGCATTATTGATAACAAAAAGGCCTTTTTCGATTACTTCATCGAAGAGCGATTCGAAGCCGGCCTCGTCTTGCAAGGTTGGGAAGTCAAGTCGATCCGCGCTGGCCGCGTGCAATTGAAGGAAGCCTATGTGATCGTGCGCAATGGCGAAGTCTATCTGTTCGGCTGCCACATCAGTGCGCTGACCAGCACCTCCACGCACGTGCATCCGGAAACCACCCGCACCCGCAAGCTGCTCTTGAATGCAGCCGAGATCAGCAAGCTGATCGGCAAGGTCGAGCGCTCCGGCTACACGCTGGTGCCGCTGAACCTGCACTACAGCAAAGGTCGCGTCAAATGCGACATCGGCCTGGCCAAGGGCAAGAAGCAGCACGACAAGCGCGAGACCGAAAAGCAGCGCGACACCCAGCGCGAAATCCAGTCGGCGATGAAGCAGCATCGCCGCTGATCCCTCCCAACCGCCCTGCCCGCCACCACGGCTGCCCCTGGCAGCCGTTTTCATTTCGCCTGCAGCAATCGCTCGGTGCAAACGGCAAGCATCTCTTCAATGACCGGGCCCCACTGACCCCGCTCACGCTGGCGCAGCAGCTGCAGCGAGGGATACCAGGGCGTCTGGCTACCCTTGACACCCCAGCGCCACTCGCCGTCATACCGCAAGGGCAGCAGGCAAGGCACGCCCAGCGCGCCGGCCAGATGCGCGACAGCGGTGTCCACGCTGATCACCAGATCCAGGGCACAGAGCAAGGCCGCCGTATCGGCCCAGTCGGCCAACACCGGCGTATGCAAGCGCTGCGCCAGCGTCGCATGAGCGGTCTGGTCGTCTGCAGGCACTTCGACCTGCAGGCTGACAAAGTCGGCGGGCAGCGTCCAAAGCGGCGCGAGCGCATCGAGCGGGATATCGCGACTGTGATGCACCGTGGCGTACTGCCGGCCAGCCCAGGCAATCCCGATCCGCGGGCGGCGCGGCATGGCTGGCCACAAGGCCGACAGATAGGCCTGCCACTGCTGCAGCCGCTGCGGCTGGGCCGCCAGATAGGGCGTTGGCGGGCCCTGACGTGGATCGGGCAGTCCCAGCAGCAAGGGCAGGCTCAGCAGGGAAGCGTGCAGATCATGGTCCGGTGCCTCGCCGGGATTGGCCATGCATCGAACCTGGGGCAGGCAAGGAGCCAGCACGGCCAGCAAGGACGCCGGGGCGCACAGGCTCACCTCTGCCGCCTGCTGCGCCACCAACGGGATATAGCGGGCAAACTGCAGGGTATCGCCCTGCCCTTGCTCGGCCCAGAGCAGGACGCGCTTACCGCGCACCTGCTCCCCGGGCCGCCAGCGTGGACGCGGGCTGTCGATGCCACGCCGGGCCAGTTCGGCGATGCCGAAACGCGCTTCGTGGGCGCGCCACCCCTCAGCATAGTGTTGCTGGCTCAGCAGCATGTGGGCGCGGCCCACCTCAGCCTCGGGGAAATCAGGATGCCACCGCAAGGCTTGCTCAAAGGCGGCCTGGGCCTGCTCGATGCGTCCCATGCGGCGCAGGATGTCGGCCATGTTGAAGGCACGCAGGGCGCGGGCCTGGTCATCGTCAGCGGTTGGGGGATAGCATTGCAGCGCCTCCTCATGGCGATTGAGCCGCAACAGGATGTCGGCATGCAAGGCGTGCAGCGCCGGGCCGGCCTGCCCCGATGCCAGCGCGCGCTCCACTGCCGCCAGGGCTGGCAGGGGCTGATCCAGTTGCAGACGGGCGCGCGCCAGGTCGATCAGCGCCGCGCTGTCTGATGCACCCTCGTCCGCCGTTTGCAATTCGCACTGGGTCGCCCAACGCTGCAGCAGGCTGCGATGCAGCGCCCTGGCCTCGACATAGTCCGGCGCCAGGTCCAGACAGGCGGCGCAGGCAGCAATGGCCTCGGGCAAGGAGCCCATTTCCTGCAGCAGGTCCGCGCGCTGCATGTACAAGGGAAGAAATGACGGGTCCAGGGCCACAGCCTGATCCAGCGCCGCCAGGGCGGCCTCGGCTTGCTGGGCGCCGCGCAGCGCGATGGCGTCGCACATCAGGCCCATCAGACGGGCCAGGGTGACAGGATCGGGGGAATTCATGGCCGGCAGCTTAACATGGCTACCGGTAGCACCCTGCTATGGGCAGGCGGCGGGATGGCCGTTCCGTGTTAAGTTGACGCTCGGCTGGCAAAGGGGAGTAAAGTTCTGCAAAGGTGCTCCCGCCAACGTGGCTTGGAATCCTGCCGTGCAGGACACTGGCAAGGGCCTGGCTGTTCTGCGCGCCGCAGTAAATGATTGTAAAGATGCAATTGTAAAGAAGCTTGGCAACACTTCTGCAAATCCTTTTACGGCATATTACCGGCTGCCGACGCCCGGCGGCATGTGTGCGGGGCAATTCGAGAATGGAATGCAGCAATGTCTAAAGTGCTTTTGATCGATGATGACGTGGAACTCGTCGACATGCTCAAGGAATACCTGGAGCAGGAAAAATTCGAAGTCAATGTCGCCTACGATGGCGAAGCAGGCGCCGCCGAAGCGCTGACCGGCCAGTACGCCATCGCGGTGCTGGACGTGATGATGCCGCGCCTGAACGGTGTTGACACCCTGCGCCGCATCCGCGCCAAGAGCAGCATGCCGGTGGTGATGCTGACGGCCAAGGGCGATGACACCGACCGTATCATTGGCCTGGAGCTGGGCGCTGACGATTATGTTCCCAAGCCCTGCTCGCCGCGCGAGATCGCGGCGCGCATCCGCGCCATCCTGCGCCGCGCCTCGGCCGAGAACAACGAGCAGTCGCCCTACTCGCCGCTGGCCGTAGGCGCACTGTCGATGTGGCCGGAACAGCGCCGCGCCACCTGGAACGGCAAGCCGCTGGAACTGACCAGCAGCGAATTCAACCTGCTGGAAGTGCTGGCGCGCAATGCCGGCAAGCCGGTCAGCAAGCAACACCTGTCCGAACAGGGCCTGGGCCGCCCGCTGGCGCGCTTTGACCGCAACATCGACGTCCACCTCTCCAGCATCCGCCAGAAGATCGCCGCCTTGGGCAGCGACAAGAGCTGCATCCAGACCGTCTACCGACTCGGCTACCAGTTCATCAAGGAATAAAGTGGGCCGGTTATTCTGGAAGTTCTTCTTCTTTATCGCCATCGCCCAGATCACCGCCACCTTTGGCGTGGGCGTGCTGTTCTGGGTCGAAAACCTCGAACGCAGCAATCGCAACTCGGAAATCGACCTCAGCCCGCCGGCCTCCTTCATGATCCGCTCGGCTGCCGCCACCCTGCAGTTCGGCGGCACCGAAGCGCTGCGCAGCCTGATCAACGAGGGCCGGCCGCATCGGCTGCAGCTCTATGCCCTAGACGAAGACAACAAGGACCTGATGGGCCGCGAGGTCTCGCCAAAACTGGTGGAACAAGCCAAGCATATTCTGGCCACCGAGCGCGAGCGCCGGGTGGTGGAACGGGTCAAGGCCCCCAATGGCCACAGTTACCTGATGTTCATCCCCGCGCCCAGTGACGAGTTCGGCCCGGGCGGTCCTCCCGGAGGTGGGCGAGAACCCCACCGGATAGGTGAGCGCGGACCCAAGTCCATGTTCTTCCCGACCATGCCCATCGCCGTCGCGCTATTGGCCAGCCTGGTGTTTGCCTTACTGCTGGCGTGGTATTTCTCGCACCCCATCGGCCATCTCAAGAATGCCTTCAACCAGGCCGCCAATGGCAACCTTGACCTGGAGCTGGAGCCGGTCATGAGCGCGCGCAATGATGAACTGGCCGACCTGGGCCGTGACTTCGACCTCATGACTGCCAAGCTGCGCACCCTGATGGAAAGCCAACGGCGGCTGCTGCACGATGTCTCCCACGAACTGCGCTCGCCGATTGCACGGCTGCAGGTGGCCATCGGGCTGGCGCGGGTACAGGACAAGGACAAGCTGGACCTGACCCTGGAACGCATCGAGCGCGAAAGCGTGCGCATGGACAAGCTGGTCGGCGAACTGCTGACGCTCTCGCGCCTGGAAGCCAACGTGCCAGGCTCGATGGAAGAACCGATCGCCATCGAAGCCATGCTGGGCGACATGATCAACGATGCCAGCTTCGAAGCCGAAGCCATTGGCAAGCATGTGGACGACCAACTCGACTGCAGGGTGCAGGTCAAGGGCAATCCGGAGCTGCTCTACCGCGCCATCGAAAACGTGCTGCGCAACGCCATCAAGCACACCGCGCCGGGGACCACGGTACAGATCCACACCCAGCTCGACGAGATCAACAAGCTGCTGCACCTGTCCATTCTTGACCGGGGGCCAGGTGTGCCGGAAGAAGAGATGAACAGTATTTTCGAACTGTTCTTCCGCAGCAGCCGCACCAAGAGCAACAGTTCCGGTCACGGGCTGGGACTGTCGATCGCCCGGCGCATCGTCGAAGCCCACCATGGTTTCATCCAAGCGGCCAACCGCAGCAATGGCGGCTTGCGGGTCGATATCACCCTGCCCTTCATGGCGGATGAACCTGCGCGGGGAGATACCGTAGAGAGCTGATCATCCACTGCCAGTGAAGCGACGCCACCATCGACAAGCCCCGTGCTGCATCAGGCAGGACGGGGTTGTTGTTGCGACTGACCAAAGCCGAAGGCGCTATCTGGGACCAGGAGTAGGGTCAAGAGCAGGAGCAGAATCAGCATCAGGAGCGGGCTCGACCGGTGCTGCCGACGGCTGCACGATGGCCGCCATCAGGCCGCGCTGCACCGCAGCCTGGAAGGCCTGCAGCCCCTCCACATCCTGCTCGGGCGGATAGGCCACGGGCATGCGGTTGAACAACACCGCCCAGGACCAGCCATCGGCGCGCGACTGCAGGTAGGCATAGCTGCCGGCGGGCAGCGCACCGCTGTGCGAGATGATGTCTACGCCGCCGGTTCGGGTCAGCACCCACCCCAATCCATAGGGGTTATCAGGCATGCGCGGATGACGCTGCTTCATTAACGCCACGGTCTGAGGCTGGAGCAAAGCGGGCCGGTTGCGCCCCTGCGCCGCATCGACGAACTGCACCAGATCGGCGGCGCTGGCGATCCAGCCGGCCGTTGCGTCCATGCTGGAGAAATGATGGACGGCGTAGGATTGGGGAATAGCAGCGCCCTCGCCTTCAGCAGCCGGGACCGCTGGCCAGCGCGCATCGTCATAGTAGACCGCCTCGCCGGCGGCCCGCCCCGCACGACCGTCGGCTGCGATGGCGGCATCGCTGACGCCAGCAGGATGCCAGACCAGCGCCTGTACGGCTTGCGCATAGGGCTGACCGGAACGCTGCTCGATGATGCGGCCCAAGACGACATAGGCAAAATTGTCGTAGAAGAATTCCGTACCAGGCGCGGCATCCAGCAAACGTTGCTTGAGCACGTAGGCAATCACATCATTTGCCGACGCCGGCGACTTGACCTTCATCGCCTCGGCGATATGGCGCAGGTCGTAAAGCGGCTCGTAGTCACTGTCGCCCCAGCCAGCGGTATGCTGTAACAGGTCGCGCAGGGTCATCTGCAACACGCGCCGGTCAAGCGGCTGGGCAAAATCCGGATAGGCCGTGTCCGGCAACAGACCGTCTGGACCGAACACCCTGCGCTCCAGCGCCTCAGGCAATTCACCCTCGAACAGCTTGAGCACCGCCATGGCGGTCACGGACTTTGAAATGCTGCCGATACGGAACCGCGTCTGCGGCGTCACCGGCGTCTGCGTTTCGGTAACCGCCATGCCATAACCGCGCTGGTAGACCAGGCGACCCTGGTAGGCAATCGCGATGCTGGCGCCGGGTATCGGGTAGGCGGCCAGCAGGCGTCCCATCTGTGCATCGACGCGGTCCTCCAGCCCCTGCAGTGGAGACGGAGCCGTTTCCTGGGCCCATGTGACGCGGCCCGGCGGCAGGACGATGGCGGCCAGCGCGGCCGCCAGCAGGGAACGGCGGCGAGCTGCGACAGGCGCTGCAGAAAAAGGAAAGCGCTGCATCCTGTCTTACTTCTGCTGCTTGACCACTTGCAGGGCCGAGGCGATCAATCCGCTCATGTCCGAGAGATTGGCCGGGACGATGATGGAGTTGTTGGCCTTGGCCAGCTTGCCGAATGCGTCCACATACTGCTCGGCCACCTTCAGGTTGACCGCGTCCTCCCCGCCCGGTTGCTGGATCGCGGCAGCGGTCTTGCGGATGGCTTCGGCGCTGGCCTCGGCGATGGCGAGGATGGCGGCAGCCTGACCTTCGGCGCGATTGATGGAGGCCTGCTTCTCACCCTCCGAGCGGGCAATGGCGGCTTCGCGCTCACCGGTGGCGATATTGATCTGTTCCTGCTTGCGGCCTTCGGAGGCGGCGATGAGGGCGCGCTTCTCGCGTTCAGCGGTGATCTGCGCCTGCATGGCGTGCAGGATTTCCTTGGGCGGGGTCAGGTCCTTGATCTCGTAGCGCAGCACCTTCACGCCCCAGTTCTCGGCCGACTCGTCGATGGCGCTGACGATGGCGGTGTTGATGTGGTCACGCTCCTCGAAGGTCTTGTCCAGTTCCATCTTGCCGATCACCGAGCGCAGCGTGGTCTGGGCCAGTTGGGTGATGGCGGCGATGTAGTTGGAAGAACCGTAGGAGGCGCGCATCGGATCGGTGATCTGGAAATAGAGGATGCCGTCCACCTGCAACTGCGTATTGTCCTTGGTGATGCAGACCTGCGGGGGCACGTCCAGCGGGATTTCCTTGAGGATGTGCTTGTAGGCCACGCGGTCGATGAAGGGGACCACGATGTTGAGACCCGGCGCCAGTGTGGCGTGGTACTTGCCCAGGCGTTCCACCACCCAGGCATGCTGTTGCGGGACCACCTTGACCGTCTGCACGACGAAGACGATGGCGAGGAAGAAAATGACCAGAGTAACGCTACCCAGCATGGAATTCTCCTGAAAACGAGAGGGGGGAAGAGAACAAGGACAAGGACAGTGCGAATCAGCGCGGCGCCACCAGCAGGCGGCTGCCGCGTATTTCGCGGATGACGTAACTGCCGGGTAGCGCGTGATGTCCCGGCAGCAGTTCGACGTCCCATTGCGCGCCGCGATACGGTACGCGGGCGAGATATTGCGTGCCATGGGCTTGCCAGGCCGTGACCTCGATGCTCTGGCCGATATCCAGCAAGAGACTGGGATCGTCATTGGAATTGCTCTGGCGCAGGCGGCCATAGGGACTGCTGCGCAAGCCCAGCACGGCGGCCACACCGACCACGGCGGCCACCAGCAACTGCCATTCCAGCGCCAGTCCGCACCACGCCGCCACGGCGCCGGCCGCCAGGCCCAGCGCGATCATGAGCAGGTAAAAGGTGCCGGTGAAGAGTTCCGCACCCAGCAAGCCGCCGGCCAGCACCAGCCAGATAGCCCAGTCCGTCATCATTGATTCCCCATGAAGTAAGCTGCAAACGGCATCAGTCTACCGCAGCTGAGGAATGCAAAAACAAAGGCGCGGACATTTCTGCCCGCGCCTTCGACTTCTTTTGACGGTTTTACTCGATGAGAGTAATGCTTACCTCATCCTCACTTCTTGGCCAGTTGCTGCCAGGTGTCGATGACCGTGTCAGGGTTCAGCGAGATCGACTCGATGCCTTGGTCCATCAGCCATTCGGCGAAGTCCGGATGGTCCGAAGGACCTTGGCCGCAGATGCCGACGTACTTGCCCTTTTCGCGGCAAGTGGCGATGACCTTGGACAACAAGGCCTGCAGCGCCGGATCGCGCTCGTCGAAGTCGGCCGCCAGCAGCTCCATGCCGGAATCGCGGTCCAGGCCCAGGGTCAGCTGGGTCAGGTCGTTGGAACCGATGGAGAAGCCGTCGAAGTGTTCCAGGAACTGCTCGGCCAGGATGGCGTTGGAAGGCACTTCGCACATCATGATGACGCGCAGGCCGTTCTCGCCACGCTTGAGACCATACTTGCCCAGGAGCCCGATGACCTTCTCGGCCTGGCCCAGGGTGCGCACGAAGGGCACCATCACCTCGACGTTGGTCAGGCCCATGTCTTCCCGCACGCGCTTCATGGCCTGGCATTCCATCTGGAAGGCTTCGGCAAAGTCTTCGGCCAGGTAGCGCGCGGCGCCACGGAAGCCCAGCATCGGGTTTTCTTCGTCCGGCTCGTAGCGCGAACCGCCGATGAGCTTCTTGTACTCGTTGGACTTGAAGTCCGACAGGCGCACGATCACCGGCTTGGGCCAGAAGGCGGCGGCGATGGTGGCGATGCCTTCGGCCAGCTTGTCAACGTAGAAGGCCTTGGGCGAGGCATGGCCACGGGCCACCGATTCGACGGCCTTTTTCAGGTCAGCGTCGATGTTCGGGTATTCCAGGATGGCCTTGGGGTGCACGCCGATGTTGTTGTTGATGATGAATTCCAGACGCGCCAGGCCGACACCGCCGTTGGGGATCGACTGGAAGTCGAACGCCAGTTGCGGGTTGCCCACGTTCATCATCACCTTCAGCGGGATCGGGGGCAGTTCGCCACGGGCCACTTCGGTCACTTCGGTTTCCAGCAGGCCGTCGTAGATCTTGCCTTCGTCGCCTTCGGCGCAGGACACGGTGACCAGGGTGCCATCCTTCAACACATCGGTGGCGTCGCCGCAGCCGACCACCGCCGGCACACCCAGTTCACGGGCGATGATGGCGGCGTGGCAGGTACGACCGCCACGGTTGGTGACGATGGCCGAGGCGCGCTTCATCACCGGCTCCCAGTTGGGATCGGTCATGTCGGCCACCAGCACGTCGCCGGGCTGTACACGTTCCATTTCGGCCGGATCCGTGATCACGCGCACCGGACCGGCGCCGATCTTCTGGCCGATGGCGCGACCGGTGGCCAGCACGGTGCCGGAGCTCTTGAGCTTGAAGCGTTGCTGGGCGTCGGTCGCCTTCTGCTGCGACTTCACGGTTTCCGGACGAGCCTGCAGGATGTAGAGCTTGCCGTCGCGGCCGTCCTTGCCCCATTCGATGTCCATTGGACGCTGGTAGTGCTTCTCGATGATGGTGGCGTACTTGGCCAGTTCCACCACTTCGGCGTCGGTCAGGGAATAACGGTTGCGCAGTTCCACCGGCACATCCACGGTCTTGACCGAACGGCCAGCCTTGGCTTCGCCGGTGAATTCCATCTTGATCAGCTTGGAACCCAGGTTGCGGCGGATCACCGGTTGCTTGCCCAGTTCCAGCATGGGCTTGTGGACGTAGTATTCGTCCGGGTTGACGGCGCCCTGCACCACGGTTTCACCCAGGCCATAGCTGGAGGTGATGAAGACCACATCCTTGAAGCCGGATTCGGTATCGATGGTGAACATCACGCCAGCCGCACCGACGTCGGAGCGCACCATGCGCTGCACGCCGGCCGACAGGGCCACTTCAGCGTGGGTGAAGCCCTTGTGGACGCGATAGGAGATGGCGCGATCGTTGTAGAGCGAGGCGAAGACGTGCTTCATCGCTTCGAGCACGTTGTCGATGCCGACCACGTTCAGGAAGGTTTCCTGCTGCCCGGCGAAGGATGCGTCGGGCAGGTCTTCTGCGGTCGCGGAAGAGCGCACGGCGAAGGACATCTCGGCGGTCGAATCGGCCACCAGCTTATCGTAGAAGGCACGGATCTCCTGGTCCAGGCGGGGCTGGAACGGGGTATCGATGATCCATTGACGGATCTCGGCACCGGCTTGCGCCAGCGAACGCACGTCATCGATATCCAGGCCTTCGAGGCGCTTGGCAATACGGGCGGCCAGGGTCGGGCCGCCATCGGCGCTGTGCTCCAGGAAATCGCGGAAAGCTTGCGCAGTCGTGGCAAAACCGCCCGGCACGCGTACACCAGCGCCGGCCAGCTGGGAAATCATTTCCCCCAGCGATGCGTTTTTGCCACCGACGGACTCGACGTCCGTCATGCGAAGAGTTTCAAAGGAGGCTACGTATACCGCCCCCTGGGTGTTTGCTGCGTTGGACATGACTACCCCTAGCTTGATGATAAGAAATCTTCGCGGGCGCGGCATGGGTCGGTTTATTTTTGTTATTCTGCGACGGTTGCGGCAGCAGGTGCGGCTTCGAGGAAGTGCCCAGAGACATCAGCAGACGCGCGCAGGCACCGAGGACGTTTGCCAGGGCAAACATCATCAGGAACTCGGTCAAATTGCGCAGGCGAATGACGGTCATCAGGATGGGCTACTCGAAAAGTTGCTAGGCATTGTACCGCGTGAAATCATTTTTGTTCGTTGCACCAAACTTTTTTTCAATTTTTCCAAAAGACAATAATCTCCACCATGCTCGACCCCATGCCGATCCCGCACCCCTCTCCTGTCCTGGCCGCCAACCGCACGGTATTCTTCGTCTCCGACGGCACCGGGATCACTGCCGAGACCTTCGGGCATTCCGTGCTGAGCCAGTTCGAGCTGCGTTTCAAGCAGGTCCGCCTGCCCTTCATCGATACGCTCGACAAGGCCCATGACGCCACCCGCAAGATCAATGAAGCCTATCAGGTCGATGGCAAGCTGCCTATTGTCTTCTCCACCCTGGTCAAGTCCGAGCTGTCTTCGGTGATCCGCCAGGCCAAGGCCATGCATATGGACCTGTTCCAGACCTTCGTGGAGCCGCTGGAGCAGGAGCTGGAGATGAAGTCCACCCACACCATCGGCCGCAGCCACAATACGGCTGACTCCGAGGAGTACCGCAACCGCATCGAGGCGATCAACTTCTCGCTGGCGCACGATGATGGCCAGTCCAACAAGAACCTGTCGGAAGCCGACGTGATCCTGGTGGGCGTCTCGCGTTCGGGCAAGACCCCGACCAGCCTCTATCTGGCCATGCAGTTCGGCATCAAGGCCGCCAACTACCCCTTGATCCCGGAAGATTTCGAACGCGACAAGCTGCCCAGCGGCCTGGTGATGCACAAGAAGAAGATCTTTGGCCTGACCATCGCCGCCGAGCGCCTCTCCGAGGTGCGCAATGAACGCCGCCCCGGCAGCAAGTACGCTTCGCTGGAAAATTGCCGCTATGAAATCAATGAAGCCGAGAAGATGATGCGGCGTGAAGGGATTCGCTGGATGTCTTCCACCGCCAAGTCCATCGAGGAAATCGCGGCGACCATCCTGCAGGAAATCAAGCCCGAGCCGCGCTGACGCCAGTCTGCCCCGTTCCGCCGCTGTCACCGTCGCCACAGCGGCGGTAGGTGGTCAGCACCCGGGTGCGTTTGCGGGGGCCGTTGATGAAGGTCTCCATGCTGAACGCATCTTCACTGTCGAACGTGTACGCAGCGTTGTAGCAGTCAGGGCCGCACAGATGATCGGCGGCGGGCACCAGCCTATTCCCTCGCAGCAGATAGCTCTGATAGGGTTGCCCTACCCGTTCGCCATCGGCAAACAGGACATCGAGCCGGTCCTGGCCAAAACGGTAGTCAAACAGGCGAGAGAAAAGGATGGGCCGCCCTTGCCCGTTGGACAGCATGTGCAACTGGCCGCGTTCGCGATAGAGCAACTGCGCGGGCTGACCGGTCGGCGCAAAGCTCATCTCGCCGCTTGCGCTGGCCTGAGGCGCTTCGCCTCCCTCCCAGATGGTGCGGCTGAACTGCCATTGTCCCTGCAAGCAGGACGCCAGCGCGGCCATGTCGGCAATGACAAAGGCAGCCACGTCCGCAGCCTCAACGACCAGCAGTACGCTGGCGCAGCTGTTCGAACAGGCAGACAGCGGCCGCTGCCGCCACATTGAGCGATTCCATCTGGCCCAGGTGCGGGATCACCACCTCCTGGGTCGCGGCCTCCTGCAAGGCTGCCGAGACACCCTGTCCCTCATGGCCCAGCAGCCAGGCCACCGGCCCGGAGAGATCGCAATCGTAGATGGTCTGGGCCGCATGGGAACTGGTGGCCAGCAAAGGGATGCGGCTGGCCGCGCACAACGCCACCAGGTCGGCATCTTCAAAGATATCCAGTACGAAATGCGCCCCCATGCCGGCGCGCAAGACCTTGGGCGACCACGCTGCGGCCGTACCGGGAGAGCAGAACACCTGCCTGACGCCCGCCGCCGCAGCGCTGCGCAGGATGGAGCCGAGATTGCCGGGATCCTGCAAGCCATCGAGCAGCACCGCCGATTCCGTCAGGGCCTTGGGCGCGCTGGCCACGGGCGTGGCCACCAGCAGGAACAGGCCCACGCCGTTATCTACCGTACTGACGGCGTCGTAGAGCTTGTCGGCCAGCACCAGGCACTGGGCCTGCAGGGCTTCGCATTGCGCCAGGATGGGGGCGACTTCCGGATGATATTGGGCGCTTTCAGCGACCACGCACAACTGTGGTGCGCCGCGATGCTGCAGCCAGGCTTGCGCCAGATGCACGCCGTCGAGCAGGCTCTGGCCAGCACGGCGACGGGCCTGGCTGCTGCTGGCCAGCTGCTTGAGCTCCTTGAAGAGCGGATTGTCTTTGGAGGTGATCAGCTTCATGCGCACTCTCTTAGGCCGCCAGGCCCGGCTGGGCAGTCAGCAAGGCCTTGACCGGCGCATAGGAACGGCGATGCACCGGCGAGACGCCATGCAGGCGCAGCATCTCCAGGTGCAGCGGCGTCGGATAGCCCTTGTGGCGGTCGAAGCCATAGTGCGGATAAGTGTCATGCAAGACCATCAGCGCAGCGTCACGGGCGGTCTTGGCCAGGATGGAGGCGGCCGAGATGGCTGGCACCTTGTCGTCGCCCTTGACGATGGCTTCGGAACGGATGCTCATGACCGGGCAGCGATTGCCATCGATGAGCGCCAGCGTGGGCAGCGTCGAGAGCGCCTCCACGGCGCGCCGCATGGCCAGCATGCTGGCGTGCAGGATGTTGAGTTCATCGATCTCCTGCTCGTTGCAGGACGCGATCGCCCAGGCCAGGGCCGACGCCTTGATCTCCAGCGCCAGGCTGTCGCGGGCGGCTTCGGTGAGCTTCTTGGAATCGCGCAGGCCCTTGACCGGTCGGGCCGGATCGAGAATCACCGCTGCCGCGAACACGGGACCGGCCAGCGGACCACGGCCGGCCTCATCGACCCCGCAGATGATCTCGCCGGTGTAGTCGTCAAACAAAGCCAGGGTCTGGGGCGCCGCCTTGGGCATAAGTATTTCCTTGATCAAACTATCGAACCGATCGCCATGGCGATCTTCTTGCTTATCCTGCTTATGCGTCAGCGGCGGCGCGCGCCGATGACTTCACATACCGCATTGGCGCTTTCCCGGCTGGTGTCACGCAGCAGGGACTGATGCATGTCGGCAAAGCGCCGCGCCAGACGCTGCTGGTGCGCGTGATCTTCCAGCTGGAACCACATGGCGTCGGCCAGCGCCTCGGGCGTGGCCTGGTGCTGCAGCAGTTCGGGCACCAGGAACTCGCGCGCCAGGATATTGGGCAGACCGACCCAGGGCTGGTAAGCCATGTGCCGCATGATCTGGTAGGAGGCCCAGTTGACCTTGTAGGAGATCACCATCGGCTTCTTGTACAGCGCCACCTCCAGCGAGGCCGTGCCGGAGGCGACCAGCACGGCGTCCGAGGCTTCCATGGCGCTGTGCGACTGGCCCCGGATGACGCTGATGTCCAGGTCTTCGTAACCACCCTGGCGAATCTGTTCCTGGAACGCCGCCATCTGCCGGTCACCGGCCATGGGCGTGATGAACTGCAGTTGCGCATCGCGTTGCTTCAACAGCCGCGCCGCCGCCAGGAAGCCTTCGCCATTCTGCTTGAGCTCGCTCATGCGACTGCCCGGCAGGATGGCCACCACCCTGCCCGGCCCGTTGAGGCCCAGGCGCTGACGTGCTCCCATGGTATCGGGCTGCAGCGGAATCACCTCGGCCAGCGGATGGCCGACATAGGTAACCGGCACGCCGGCCTGGCGGTAGATGCTTTCCTCGAAGGGGAAGATCACCAGCATGTGCGACACCGCCCGCTGGATCTTCTTGATGCGCCAGCCGCGCCACGCCCAGATCTGCGGACCGATGAAATGGATGGTCGGAATACCGGCCTTCTTGAGCTGTTCTTCCAGCCCCAGATTGAAGCCCGGGTAATCGACGCCCACGAAGACATCCGGCCGGTCCGCCAGCAGCTTGTTGCGCAGTGCCTCCTGGATGCCCTTGATCTCGCGGTAGCGCGGGATCACCTCGAACAGGCCGCGCACGGTCAGCTTGTCCATCGGCCAGTCGCTGGCGAGGCCTTGGGCCATCATGTGCTCGCCGCCGATGCCATGCAGCCGCACCTCGGGCAGGCGTTCGCGCACGCCGGCCAGCAGGCGGCTGCCCAGCAGGTCGCCTGAGCTTTCCCCCGCCACCAGTGCAATGGACTGGCGGCGTGTGATGTCAGCGGATGATGCCACGGGCCGAAGCCTCGATGAATTCGCGGAACAGGCGAATGTACTGCGCCGAATTGGCCGAGCTGGCTTCCATCTGCGCCAGCTCTTGCTTGGCCTCTTCCAGCGGCAGGCCGGCGCGGTAGATCACCTTGTAGGCGCGCTTGATCTCCATGATCTGCTCGCTGCTGAAGCCACGACGCTTGAGTCCTTCGCTATTGATGCCCGCCGGCACTGCACGGTTGCCCGCCGCTGTGACGAAGGGCGGCACATCCTGGCTGACCGCTGCAGTAAAGGCGGTCATCGCATGCGCGCCGATATGGCAGAACTGGTGCACGGTGGTAAACCCGCCCAGGAAGACGTGGTCGCCCAGGTGGACGTGGCCGGCCAGGGTGGCATTGTTGGCCAGGATGATGTTGTTGCCCAGCTGGCAGTCATGCGCCAGGTGGACATAGGCCATGATCCAGTTGTCGTTGCCGATGCGGGTGGCGCCGGCGTCCTGTACGGTGCCGCGGTTGAAGGTGACGAATTCGCGGATGGTATTGCGGTCGCCGATCTCCATGGTGGTCGGCTCGCCGGCGTACTTCTTGTCCTGCGGCGCGGCGCCAATGGAGGCGAACTGGAAAATCTCGTTGTCGCGGCCGATGCGGGTATGGCCTTCGATGACGACATGAGGGCCGATGCGGGTGCCCGCACCGATGCGCACGTCCGCTCCGATGACGGCGTAGGCGCCGATCTCGACCGATTCGTCGATCTGCGCACCGGGGGCGATGATGGCGCTGGGATGGATCTTGGACATAGCCTGTGCTTCGATAGGGTTCGCTGGATGAAACAATGGCAACTTCTACAAGGGTTGCAACGAGGGCACTGATTGCACCAACCGCACCAATTGCATCAATTGCAACAATGCGATGTTTC
Organism: Herbaspirillum camelliae; assembly: GCF_001929405.1. NCBI lineage: Bacteria > Pseudomonadati > Pseudomonadota > Betaproteobacteria > Burkholderiales > Oxalobacteraceae > Herbaspirillum > Herbaspirillum camelliae. The sequence goes on along the minus strand of NZ_KV880769.1, from coordinate 4,097,744 downwards.
AATGAATCAGGCCCGGCGCGACCTTGCCAGTCGCCACCGGGCCTGCCTTGCAGCCTGCGTGGGCCGGTCGGGAAATCAGGCGCTCTGGCTGGCGTCGGCGGCGCTGCGCATGGTGCACATCAGATCGCCTTCCACGGCCACCTGGCCGTCCACGGTGGCCACGGCGCGGTACTTCCAGATGCCACGCGCACGGCGGGTGATCTCCACGTCCATCTTCAGCTGGTCGCCCGGCTCGACGGGCCGCTTGAAGCGCGCATTGTCGATGCCGACGAAGTAGACCACGGTGTTTTCATCAGGCTTGCGGCCTTCGGTCAGGAAGGACAGCAGCGCGGCGGTCTGGGCCAGTGCCTCGATCATCAGCACGCCGGGCATGACCGGCTTGTGCGGGAAGTGACCATTGAAGAACTCTTCATTGACGGTCACATTCTTGATGGCGGTGATGGTCTTGCCACTCTCCCAGTTCAGCACGCGGTCCACCAGCAGCAGCGGGTAACGGTGCGGCAGGTACTGTTTGATTTGATTGATGTCGAGGCTATTCATTCTCTTCTTGATTCTCTGAAAGCGGGGCTTGGCCTGCTTGTTCTTGTGTCAACGTTTTGAGCGATTTTTCCAACGCCCGGATTTTCTCACGCATCGTGCCCAGATTGCGCACTAATGCCGCCGATTTTTCCCAGTCACGGTGTTCGGTGATGGGGTAGAAGCCGGTGTATTGACCCGGCTCAAGGATGGAGCGCAGGGCCAGCGTGCCCGCCGAGACGTGGACCTTGTCCACGATGGTGATATGGCCATGGATCATGGCGGCACCACCGATGGAGCAATACTTGCCGATCTTGGCGCTGCCAGCGATGCCGGCACAGGCGGCAATGGCGGTATGCGCGCCGATGTGGCAGTTGTGGGCGATCTGGATCTGGTTGTCGAGCTTGACACCCTCTTCGATCACGGTATCGGCCAGGGCGCCACGGTCGACGGTGGTATTGGCGCCGATTTCGACGTCATCACCGATCATCACGCGGCCAACTTGCGGAATCTTGATCCACTGCCCGGCCTCGTTGGCGAACCCGAAGCCATCGGCCCCGATCACGGCGCCGGAGTGGACGATGCCGCGTGCACCGATCTCGCAGGCATGATGCAAGGTCACGCGGGCATGGAAATGCGTATCCTCACCCACCTTGGCGTGGCGGCCAATGAAGCTGCCTGCATCGATGCGCGCACGGGCGCCGATGACGGCGCCTGCCTCGATCACCACCATCGGGCCGATCACGGCGTCCGCCGCCACGCTGGCGCTGGGATCGACCACCGCGCTGGCGTGGATGCCCGCAGGCGGCACCACCTCGGCCATCGCCTGGAACAGTTGCGCTGCGCGGGCGAAATAGGCGTAGGGGTTGCGGGTGACGATGCGTGCGCCGGCGTAGGCCTGCACCTGGGCGTCATCGGCCTCGGAGAGGATCAGCGCCGCCGCCTGGGTCTGGTCGGCCTGGGCGCGAAACTTGGGGTTGGAGAGGAAGGTGATGTGACTGGAACCCGCCGCATCCAGCGGTGCGATGCCCTGGACGGCGATCTGTGCATCGCCCTTCAGCTCCCCGCCCAGGCGCTCGACCAATTGCTGCAGCCGAATAGTCATCTTGGCTTTCCGAATGAGTTGCGTTGCGTCTGAAACGAAGCCGCCTGCACTGCCCTGACGGACAATCCGGCGGCCCTCAAGCGACATGCGGGCGCCAAGGCGTTGCCGCCTCGCGCCCGCATGGTCAGGACGGACTTACTTGGCCAGTTCCTTGAGCACCTTGTCGGTGATGTCGATACGCTTGCTGGCGTAGACCGCTTCCTGGAAGACGATGTCGTACTTCTCGGCTTCGGCGATCTGACGGATCACCTTGTTGGTACGCTCCAGCACCACGGCCAGTTCTTCGTTGCGGCGCTGGTTCAGGTCTTCACGGAACTCGCGCTGCTTGCGCTGGAATTCCTTGTCCAGGTCCGACAGGTCACGTTGACGCTTGGCGCGATCCGAATCCGACAGCACGGCAGCGTCCTTGTCGAGCTTGTCGGACTGGGTCTTCAGGCGCGCGGCCATGTCTTGCAGGTCGCGGTCACGCTTGGCGAACTCGGCTTCCAGCTTGGACTGTGCGGCCTTGGCCGGGGCGGCTTCGCGGAAGATACGCTCGGTGCTGACGAAGGCGATTTTCGAGCTTTCCTGCGCGTGGGCAGGGGCAAGGCTAAACAGGCAAGCAGCCATCACGACGGTCTGCAGGGACAGGAACGATTTGGTCATGAACTTCAAGATTACTCTCCGTATTACGAATCAATGATGACCGCTTTAGAAGCCGGTACCCAGTTGGAACTGGAAGGTTTGAGACTTGTCGCCAGTCTTCAGGTTCAATGGCTTGCCGAAGCTGAGCTTGAGCGGGCCGATCGGCGACACCCAGCTGATACCCACACCCGCGGAATAACGCAGGTCGTTGAGCTTGATGTTCTGGCCATCGGCGAAGACGTTGCCGCCATCGAAGAAGGTGAACCAGCGCAACGTGCGGTCCTGGCCGGAGCCGGGGAACGGGAATTGTAACTCCACGTTGCCGTACAGACGAGAGGCGCCGCCCATGGAGTCGCCGTATTGGTCCTTGAGGCTACCCAGTGACGAGGCTTCGTAGCCGCGCACGGTGCCGATACCGCCGGCATAGTAGTTCTTGAACACCGGATAGGGCTTGCTGCCGATACCGCGGCCATAGTCCACTTCGCCATTGAGGGCCAGCGTCACGGCCTTGCTGAAGAACGGCTGGAAATACTGGTGCTGGTAGCTGGCGCGATAATACTTCAGCGTACCCAGGTAGGAGACTTCCAGGTTGGCGCGCTGGTAGCGGCCGGTCGTCGGGACCAGGGCGCTGTCGCGACCGTCGCGCTGCCACGCCACCGTCAGCGGGATGCTGGTGGTCCGGGCGCTGCCGATGCCGCAATTGTTGCTGGTGTTGGTCACATCGCAACCCGCCACGCCGGCGCCGCCGAAGTCACGCACGTACTGGCGATACAGCGTCGGGCTGGTGGTATCGGTGCTGACGTCGGTGTTTTCCAGACCCACGCCGAAGAAGACGCGATCCAGTTCCGAGAACGGCACGCCGAACTTGATGCTGCCGCCCAGGGTCTTGACGCGGTAGTCACCGGTGGCGTAGACCGACGGGCGCACCGTGCGCAGATAGACTTCATAGGTGCGGCTGATGCCGTCATCGGTGAAGTAAGGGTTGGTGGTCGACACCGAGACCGTGCGGTAGCGCGAGCTGGTATTGATGTCGATGCCCACCGTATTGCCGCTGCCGAAGGCGTTTTCCTGCGAGATCGAGCCGGTCAGGCTGAGCTTGTCCGATTGCGAGAAGCCGGCGCCGAGCATGATGTTGCCGGTCGGCTTTTCCTCGACCTTCATGTTCACGTCCACCTGGTCGCTGGTGCCTGGCACTTCCGGCGTGTCCAGCGTGACTTCCTTGAAGTAGCCCAGACGGTCGACGCGGTCGCGCGAGAGCTTGATCTTCTCGCCGTCATACCAGGAATCCTCGAACTGGCGGAATTCGCGGCGGATCACCTCGTCGCGGGTCTTGGTATTGCCGGCAATGTTGATGTGACGGACATACACGCGCTTGCCCGGATCGATCATGATGGTGAAGGCGACTTCCTTCTTCTCGCGATCGACATTGGGGTTGGCGTTGACGTTGGCAAAGGCGTAGCCGAAATTGCCCAGGCGCTCGCCGATCTTCTTGGTGCTGTCGGTGAGCTTGGCGCCGGAATAGACGTCGCCCGCCTTCAACTGCACCAGCTTGGCCAGTTCCGGCTCCATGCCGAACATCTCGCCCTCCAGCTTGACGCCGGAGACGGTGTACTTCTCGCCTTCCTTGATGTTGACGGTGATGTAGATGTCTTTCTTGTCGGGCGTGATCGACACCTGGGTCGATTCGACCTGCATTTCCAGGTAGCCGCGATCCAGGTAGTAGGAACGCAGGGTCTCGATGTCGCCCTGCAGCTTTTCCTTCGAATACTGGTCAGCCTTGGTGTACCAGGTGAACCAGCCCGGGGTGGTCAGCTTGATCTGGTCGCGCAGCGTGCTGTCGGAGAAGACCTTGTTGCCCACGAAGTTGATCTGCTTGATCCGCGACACATCGCCTTCGTCCACCGAGAAGGTGATGGCCACGCGGTTGCGCTCCACCGGCGTGACGGTGGTGGAGACCTTGGCGCCATACAGGCCACGCGAGAGGTACTGGCGCTTCAATTCCTGCTCGGCGCGGTCAACCTGCGAGCGGTCGAAGATACGCGACTCGGCCACGCCGATTTCCTTCAACGCCTTGGTCAGCTGTTCCTTGTCGAATTCCTTGATGCCGGAGAAATCGACGCTGGCGATAGCTGGACGCTCCACCACCTGCACCACCAGCACGTCGCCCTCGGACTCGATGCGCACGTCACGGAAGAAGCCGGTGGCATACAGCGCCTTGATGGCCGCAGTGCCCTTCTCATCGGTGAAGGTATCACCCACGCGCACCGGCAGGTAGCTGAAGACGGTGCCGGCCTCGGTACGCTGGATGCCTTCGACGCGGATATCCTTGACCACGAAAGGCGTGACCGCCATGGCCTGGCTGGAGCACAGGGCAAAGGCGGCGGCTGCGATCAGGCGACGGGAAAAGGTCGGGATGGGATGTTGCGCAGGGTGTAATTTCATCTATCGTTCATCAACAGTATTTTTGCCGTGGCTGTGCCCGACAAGATGCTGGTAAGAAATTGAGAACGGATTCGCGATCCATTGCCAATTGCTTAACAACTGCCTTCGGGGATAGGCCGGCAAATATAAAAAATCCGGTCTTTTTCAGGCCGGATTCATCCTTGGAACATCAGTCGCACGATATCGTTGAATGCGGCAACGAGCATCAGCGCCATCAGGATTCCCAGGCCGGCACGCTGCGCGATTTCCCCAAACCGCTCGGAAACGGGCCGCCCTGTCAAAATCTCCAGCGCATAATACAGCAAATGACCGCCATCTAAAACCGGGATTGGCAAGAGATTCATCACCCCGAGGCTGATACTGATGAAGGCCAGGAAGCTCAAATAGCTGACCAAGCCTACCCGGGCGGTCTGTCCAGCATAGTCTGCAATGGTGATGGGGCCGGTGATGTTCTTCAGCGAGACCTGGCCGATCACCATCTTGCCGATCATCTTGATGCTCATCACGCTGGTATCCCAGGTGCGACGGACGCCCTTGGCCAGCGCGGTGAAGGGGTCGTCGCTCACGGTGGCCATTTCCGGTGCCAGCGGCACTTCGACCTTGATGCGACCGATACGCTTGCCGCTGCCCTCCTCTTCCACGCTGTCAGGCATTACCCGCACGGTGAAGGGCTCGTTGCCGCGCACAGCTTCCAGCGTCAGCGGCTTGCCCGCCGATTCGCGCACCGTTTCGACGAAAGCCAGGCCGTCCTGGACCGGGGCGCCATCGATGGCCGTGATGCGGTCGCCCGTCTGCAGGCCGGCGGCCTTGGCGGGTCCGTCCATGATCTTGCCCAGCACCGCAGGCGGACGCGCCAGCGACAGACCCAGCTTGGCCAGGAAGTCTCCCTCCAGGTCATCGGCGGCGATGCTGCCCAAAGGCAAGCTGACCGTATTGAGCAGCTTGCCACTGCCATTGGGATTGGGGCGCTCCACGTCGAGCCGGGCATCGGCCTTTTCCAGCACCAGTTGCATGAGCTTCCAGCGCACCTCGGACCAGACATGAACCGGCGCGCCATTGATGGCAGTGATGCGATCACCGGCGCGCAGGCCGGACTGGTAGGCGACACTCTGAGTGGCCGCTGCGCGCAGCACGGGCACAGGTTCCGGCACGCCATGCATGTAGAGCCCGGCGAAGAGCAGGATCGCCAGCAGGAAGTTGGCGATGGGGCCGGCGGCCACGATGGCGATGCGCCGCCAGACCGACTGGCGGGTGAATTCGCGCTTGAGATCAGCCTCGGAGATGTCTTGCAGGTCTTGCTCGCGGGCATCGAGCATCTTCACGTAGCCGCCCAAGGGCAGGATGGACAAGGCCCACTCGGTCTGGTCGCGGCCGAAGCGGCGCGACCAGATCACCCGGCCCATGCCCACCGAGAAACGCAATACCTTGACTCCGCACCAGCGCGCCACCAGGTAATGACCCAGTTCATGCACCACCACCAGAGTGCCGAGGGCGACGAAGAAAGCGATCAGGGTATGCAGCAGCGTCATCGTGAAATCAGGTGTTCGGCATGAGAACGCGCCTGCCGGTCCTGCTCCAGCAGCGCATCGATCTCATCGGCTTGCCGGTTGGGGATGGCGGACATGACCTCGTCAATCAGGGGAGCAATCTTCCCGAAGCCGATACGGCGATCCAGGAAGGCCTGCACGGCGACTTCATTGGCGGCATTGAGGATGGCCGCCAGGGTACCGCCAGCACGCAGGGCATCATACGCCAGTTTCAGGCAGGGAAAGCGTTGGAAATCCGGTTGGCTGAAGGACAATTGCGCAATCTGCGCCAGATCCAGCGGCGCCACACCAGAGGCGATGCGCTCCGGATAGGCCAGTGCGTTGGCAATGGGCGTGCGCATATCGGGGTTGCCCAGCTGTGCCAGCACGGAACCATCCGCATAGGACACCATGGAATGGATCACGCTCTGCGGATGGATCACCACCTCGATCTTGTCGGCCGGCGCACCGAAGAGCCAGTGCGCCTCGATCACTTCCAGGCCCTTGTTCATCATGGTGGCAGAATCCACCGAAATCTTGCGCCCCATCACCCATTTGGGATGGGCCACCGCCTCTTCCACCGTGACGGTATCAAGGGTGCATACATCGCGCGTCAGGAAGGGGCCGCCAGACGCGGTCAAGAGGATCTTCTCGACGCCGTGGGCGGGCATGGAGCGCGTATAGCCCGGCGGCAGGCACTGGAAGATGGCATTGTGCTCGCTGTCGATCGGCAAGAGGCTAGCGCCATGGGCAGCCACGGCATCCATCAGCAACTGGCCGGAAATGACCAAGGCTTCCTTGTTGGCCAGCAGGATCTTCTTGCCGGCGCGGGCGGCCGCCAGCGTCGAGGCCAGGCCGGCGGCGCCGACGATGGCCGCCATGACCATGTCGCAGCCATCGGCTGAAGCAATGTCGCACAGCGCCTGCGGGCCGTACGCCACCTCGGTCTTGATTGCGCGCGCAGCCAGCAGGGACTGCAGCTCGGCAGCGGCGGCAGCCGTCCCCACCACGGCCACCTGCGGGCGGAACTGCGCACACTGCTGCGCCAGCTCGGCTACGCGCGAGTAGGCGCTCAGGGCATAGACGCGATAACGGTCAGGATGGCGCGCCACCACATCCAGCGTAGACACGCCGATGGAGCCGGTAGAACCAAGAATACTGATGGACTGCATGGAAATTCCAGGAGCAAGGCGGCCGCTTACGCGGCGGCCAGCCAGAGATCGACCAGCGCCGCCAGCGGCAGCACGGGAATGAGAGCATCGATGCGGTCAAGCACGCCGCCATGGCCAGGCAGCAGGTTGCTGCTGTCCTTCATGCCGGCGCGACGCTTGAGCTGCGACTCGAACAGGTCGCCCGCCACGCTGGCGGCCACCATCACGGTCAGCACGCCCACGAAGCCCAGCCAGCCCCAATGGCTGTAGAGGTGATACTGGAAGGTTTCTCCCGCGCCCATGGACATGGCCACCGCCGCCGAGATCACCAGCACGGCCAGCCAGCCGCCGACGGCGCCTTCCCAGGACTTGCCGGGCGAGATCGTGGGCGCCAGCTTGTGACGTCCGAAACCCTTGCCCGAGAAATAGGCGCCGATATCGGCCACCCACACCACCGCCATGACCGACAGCAGGTACAGCGGCGAACGCTGGAACAGATCGACGATGGCCACGAAGCACCCCAGGATGGAGAGCATGTAGGTGGCGTTGAGCAAGCGGTTGGCGAACGACTCCACGGGTGGCAGGCCCAGGCCCAGCGCGGGCACGAAGCGCACCGCCCAGAGCAGTACGCAGAGCACGTACAGGGGCCTTACGCTGGGCATGCCGGTAAAGAACAGGATGATGCAGAAGGCCAGCGTCCAGAGCGCAGCCCACAAGGTGGGGCGCGGGCTCTTGAACAGGCGGAAGCACTCCCAGGCGCCCGCTGCGAAAAACACCAGCGCAGCCATCGCAAAGGCCGGGAAGTAGCCGAAATACAGGATGGGCAACAGGATCGCCAGCAGGATCAACGCCGTGATGACACGCGTCTTGAGCATCAGGAAGCCTTTTTCTGGTCCAGCACCTGGGCGCTGGTGCGCCCGAAGCGGCGCTCGCGTTGTTGATAGGAGGCTATCGCCAGATCCAATGCCTTGGCATCGAAATCGGGCCAGAAGGTCTCGGTGAAATACAGTTCGCTATAGGCCAGTTGCCACAGCAGGAAATTGGAGATGCGCTGCTCGCCGCCGGTGCGGATGAACAGGTCCGGCTCGGGTGCATAGGCCATGGCCAGGTAGGGAGCCAGTTCCTCTTCGGTGAAATCGGCGTGACCAGGCTTGTCCTTGATCATCTTCGAGACCGCCTGCATGACGTCCCAGCGCCCGCCGTAGTTGGCGCAGACGGTCAGGGTCAGGCGGCTGTTGGCAGCGGTCTGGGCCTCGGCCTTGGTCGCCATTTCCTGCAATTTGGGGTCAAAACGGCTCATATCGCCGACGATCTTCAGGCGTATGCCGTTGGCAGCCATCTTCCCTACTTCGCGCTCCAGCACCGTCATGAACAGGCGCATGAGCACCGAGACCTCGTCGGCCGGGCGACGCCAGTTCTCGGAGCTGAAGGCAAACAGGGTAAGGAATTCGATACCGCGCTCGGCGCAGGCCTCGACGATGGAACGCACCGCGTCCACGCCCTTGGCATGCCCTGCCACGCGGGGCAGGAAGCGCTTGGTCGCCCAACGGCCATTGCCGTCCATGATGATGGCAACATGGCGCGGAACTGCGGACGTCTCCGGAACCGCCAGAGTTGAGCTTTGATGCTTCATGAAATTATTTTTGCATTCAGTGCATTGAGGTCGCCGGGCCATGGTAGCGGGCCAGACCGGCTTTGACAAACAGACTGGCCGGTATATCCTCCCTGCCCCGTCTTTTCTTTCCCCACTGCACCTTTTCTTGTCGTATATGCCTGGGCGGCGCGGCCCGCCAGGGACCGCGCAGGAGCTGCCAAACGGCTTACACCGTCATCACTTCCTTTTCCTTGTCGGCGACCATCTTGTCGATGTCGGCGACGAACTTGTCGGTCAGCTTCTGGATCTCGTCCTGGCCGCGGCGCTCGTCATCTTCCGAGGCAACCTTGTCCTTGACCAGCTTTTTCAGTCCTTCGTTGCCTTCGCGGCGGATGTTGCGCACGGCGATCTTGGCATCTTCGGCTTCACTCTTGACCAGCTTGACCATTTCCTTGCGGCGCTCTTCGGTCAGCGCGGGCATCGGCACGCGGATCAGGTCGCCGTGGGTGGCCGGGTTCAGGCCCAGGTCGGCTTCACGGATGGCCTTCTCGATGACGGCGGCCATCTTCTTTTCGAAGGGCTGCACGCCGATGGTGCGGGCATCGATCAGAGTCAGGTTGGCGACCTGCGACAGGCCGGTGGGCGAACCGTAATATTCGACCATGACCTGGTCCAGCAGGCCAGTGTGGGCACGGCCGGTACGGACCTTGGCCAGGTTGGCCTTCAGGGTTTCGATGGACTTGGCCATCTTCTGCTCGGTATTTTTCTTGACGTCAGCGACACTCATGCTGCTCTCCTAACTTGGTGCAATAACTTGGCTTGTCTTGGTGGCAAATGCCTGAAAGACGGGCATTGTAAACGGGAATGGCCGGCCTGAGGCCGGTTTCTGCGCAGCAACGCGCTCAGACGTGAACCAGGGTTCCTTCGTCATCCCCCATGACCACGCTCCTCAAGGCGCCCGGCTTGACGATGGAAAACACCTTGATCGGCAGTTTCTGGTCGCGGCACAGCGCAAAGGCAGTCGCGTCCATCACCTGCAGGTGCTTGGCGATGGCTTCGTCGAAGGAAATCGACTGGTAGCGGGTGGCCGACGGATCCTTCTTGGGGTCGGCGGTGTAGACGCCATCGACCTTGGTGGCCTTGAGCACGATCTGGGCGCCGATTTCCGAGCCACGCAGGGCCGCGGCGGTGTCGGTGGTGAAGAAGGGATTGCCGGTACCGGCGGCGAAGACCACGATCTTGCCCTCTTCCAGGTACTGCAGCGCCTTCGGGCGCACATAGGGCTCGACCACCTGCTCGATGCCGATGGCCGACATCACGCGGGCCGTCAGGCCGGCCTGGCGCATAGCGTCGGCCAGGGCCAGCGAGTTCATCACGGTGGCCAGCATGCCCATGTAGTCGGCGGTCGCACGATCCATGCCCTGGGCGCCCGGCGCCACGCCGCGGAAGATATTGCCGCCACCGATCACGATAGCCAGTTCCACGCCCAGTTTGCTGATTTCTGCTACATCCGCGACCATGCGTTCGATGGTCGCGCGATTGATACCGTAGGCGTCGTCGCCCATCAGTGCTTCGCCGGAGAGTTTGAGGAGTACGCGCTTATAAGCAGGTGTTGTCATTGCAGGGCTCCGTTTTCTTTCCGATTCTGAATTGCTTGTTGACGCATCCGCATACACTCCCGTCGTGACGAAACGGCGCGCTTTCGCCGCCGGGAGGATGCCTGGACACATGAGGTGGGTACTGCTGCGCCCGACTGTTACTGCACTTGCTGCACCTGGTACTGCATCTTCACACCTGCCGCCTTGATCTGCCTGCCGCAAGCCAGAGGCTGGAGCACGACCTTGACTGTAGATGCGAGCGCCCGGGAAAGTTCCGGGACCAGCTTAAAAAAACGGGCCTCTCGGCCCGTTTTTCCTGCGACGCTTACTGAGCTTGTTTCGCTGCAGCCACTTGCGCTGCCACTTCAGCAGCGAAGTCGCCTTGCTTCTTCTCGATGCCTTCGCCCACCACGTACATGGCGAACGACTTGACGGTGCTGTTGGCAGCCTTGAGCATCTGCTCGACGCTTTGCTTGTCGTTCTTCACGAAAGCCTGGTTGAACAGCGACACTTCCTTCAGGTACTTCTGCACCGAACCATCCACCATCTTGGCGACGATGTCGGCAGGCTTGCCGGATTCAGCAGCCTTCAGGGCGGCAACCGAGCGTTCCTTCTCGATCAGGTCGGCCGGCACTTGCTCGGACGACAGGGCGACCGGCTTCATGGCGGCGATGTGCATGGCCACGTCCTTGCCCACTTGCTCGTCGGCGCCGTCGAATTCGACGATCACGCCGATACGGGTGCCGTGCAGGTAGGAAACCAGCTTGGCCGAGGTTTCGAAGCGCTGGAAGCGACGGAAGGACATGTTCTCGCCGATGCGGCCGATCAGTTCGGTGCGCAGCTCTTCCAGGGTCTTGCCATCGGGCAGCTTGCAGGCGCCCAGAGCAGCCACGTCAGCGGGGTTCTGCTCGACCACCAGCTTGGCGGCGGCTTCGACCAGACCGATGAACTCGTCGTTCTTGGTCACGAAGTCGGTTTCGCAGTTCACTTCGACCAGCGCGCCGACGTTGCCGGCGATGTAGGTCGAGATCACGCCTTCTGCGGTGATGCGGGAAGAGGCCTTGGAAGCCTTGCTGCCCAGCTTGACGCGCAGGATCTCTTCGGCCTTGGCCATGTCGCCATCGGCTTCGGTCAGCGCCTTCTTGCATTCCATCATCGGCGCGTCGGTCTTCGCGCGCAGATCGCCCACCATTGCTGCGGTAATTGCCGCCATACTTTTCTCCTGACTGGGAGGCATCCCGCCTATGGCGGCATGCCTGAAACTCGAAAATTGAATCAAAAAAAAGGGGCCACTGCGTCACTACCCGCTGTCACCCCTTTTTCTACTACCGTACTACCGGAAGAGCAGAATCAAGCCTGCTCGACCTCGACGAATTCGTCGCCCTTGACTGCTTCAACCACGTCGTTGACGGCGTTGGCGCGGCCTTCCAGGACAGCGTCAGCCATGCCGCGAGCGTACAGAGAGATCGCCTTGGCGGAGTCGTCGTTACCCGGGATCACGTAGGTGACGCCTTCGGGCGAGTGGTTGGTATCGACCACGCCGATGACCGGGATGCCCAGCTTGGCGGCTTCGGTGATGGCGCCCTTGTGGTAGCCGACGTCGATGACGAAGATGGCGTCAGGAATGCCGCCCATGTCCTTGATGCCGCCGATGGCCTTTTGCAGCTTTTCCTGCTCACGGCTGAACAGCAGGGCTTCCTTCTTGGACAGCTTCTCGACCGAACCGTCTTCGATAGCAGCTTCCATATCCTTCAGGCGCTTGATCGAGGTCTTGATGGTCTTGAAGTTGGTCAGCATGCCGCCCAGCCAGCGCTGGTCAACGTAGGGAACACCGGCGCGCTGTGCTTCAGCAGCCAGGATTTCGCGGGCTTGACGCTTGGTGCCGACGAACAGGATGGTGCCGCGGTTGGCCGACAGTTGACGCACGTACTTCTGCGCCTCCTGGTACATACCCAGGGTCTTTTCCAGGTTGACGATGTGAATCTTGTTGCGATGGCCGAAAATGAAGGGGGCCATCTTGGGGTTCCAGAAGCGGGTTTGGTGACCGAAGTGGACACCGGCTTCCAGCATTTCGCGCATGGTAACGGACATGAATTTCTCCAGGGTTAGGTCTGGAATCCGCTCGGTCATCCGGCTCATGCAGCCAGACACCCTTTTAGCGAACGGATTCGCGTTTCAAAAGATATTTTCTACAAACATTGCCAAAAAGACATGAAGAATCATTCCGCATACCTGATTTCGGCGTCTGACCTGTGGTTTTCAGATCAGCCCGGCATTCTACTCGACCCCGTCACTTTGTTCAAGCAGCACATGAACCCGGACTGCGAAACCCTTCACAAGCCCCGCCACCGCAGGCCGGAGACTGCAAAACAGAAACCAAGACCGTCGTCTATAATCCTGTCTTGACGATTTTCTAGCGAATTGCGATTCATCATGGGCAACATCACCATCAAGACCGCCGAAGACATCGAAGGCATGCGCGTAGCCGGCCGCCTGGCCGCCGAGGTGCTGGACTACATCACCCCCTTCGTGAAACCGGGCGTGACCACCGGCGAGATCGACCGCCTCTGCCACGAGTACATGACCAATGTGCAAGGCAGCATCCCGGCGCCGCTGAACTACTGCCCGCCCGGCTACACGCCCTACCCCAAGGCCATCTGCACCTCCCTGAACGATGTGATCTGCCACGGCATCCCGGGCGACAAGGTGATGAAGAACGGCGACGTGCTCAACATCGACGTCACCATCATCAAGGACGGCTACCACGGCGACACCAGCCGCATGTTCTTCCTGGGCGAGCCCTCCATCCTGGCGCGCCGCCTCACCGAGATCACCTACGAATGCATGTGGCTGGGCATTTCCAAGATCAAGCCGGGCGCGCACCTGGGCGATATCGGCCATGTCATCCAGCAGCATGCGGAAAAGGCCGGCTACAGCGTCGTGCGCGAATTCTGCGGCCATGGCATCGGCAAGGTCTTCCATGAAGAACCGCAAGTGCTGCATTACGGCCGTCCCGGCACCCTGGAAAAGCTGGAAGCCGGCATGATCTTCACGGTCGAACCCATGATCAACGCCGGCCGTCGCGAGATCCGCGAAATGGGCGACGGCTGGACCATCAAGACCAAGGATCGCAGCCTCTCGGCGCAGTGGGAACATACGGTGCTGGTCACCGAAACCGGCTTCGAAGTGCTGACCGTCTCGCCGGGCATGCCGGCGCCGCCGGCCTTCATCCAGAACCAGGCCGCCGCCGTAGCCTGAACCGGACTGGCGCAGCAAGACCGAGATGCCGGCGATCCTGCACACGGCTTCCGGCATGAAACCTGCTAAGGGCATGGGGCCGCATGGGGATGCGGCCCTGTTCATTTCTATCGGCCATGCCCGGCCCTGCCTTCACTGATCATTCCAACGATGCCCACTCTCGCCATCACGCTCAAGAAACAACTCAAGGCCGCGCGCCAGCAGGCCATCGAGGTGTTCCAGTCCAATCACAAGACCGAGCAGTTGCTGGCGCAGTTGCGCCGCAACGTCGATGAGGCCCTCACCCAGGCCTGGGAGGCCCTGGGCATGTCCGGCAACGCCGCACTGGTGGCCGTGGGCGGCTATGGTCGCGGCGAACTGTTCCCGCACTCCGACGTAGACGTGCTGATCCTGCTGGACAAGGCGCCGGACGCCGGCAAGAAAGAGAAGCTGGAATCGCTGGTGCAGCTGTTCTGGGACATCGGCCTGGAGATCGGCCACAGCATCCGCACCATCGATGAATGCCTGGACGAGTCCGCCGCTGACATCACAGTACAGACCAGCCTGCTGGAAGCTCGCCTGGTGACCGGCAGCCGCGCCCTGTTCAAGCAGCTGCAGGAACGCTACCAGGCCGCCCTGGACCCGCTGGCCTTCTTCCAGGCCAAGACGCTGGAGATGCGCCAGCGTCACGTGAAATATGAAGACACGCCCTACAGCCTGGAACCCAACTGCAAGGAAAGCCCCGGCGGCCTGCGTGACCTGCAGGTGATCCTGTGGGTGGCCAAGGCGGCCGGCCTGGGCCACTCCTGGAGCGAACTGGCCGAACACGGCATGCTCACTTCCACCGAAGCGCGCCAGCTGCGCCAGAAGGAACGCGCCTTCAAGGACATCCGCATCCGCCTGCACATCCTCACCGACCGCCGCGAAGACCGCCTGGTGTTTGACATCCAGACGCAGATCGCCGAAACCTTCGGCTTCAAGACCACCGACACCCGGCGCGCCAGCGAATACCTGATGCAGCGCTACTACTGGGCGGCCAAGGCAGTCACTCAGTTGAACACCATCCTGCTGCAGAACATCGAGGCGCACCTCTTCCCGCAGCAAGCCGTGCCGCGCCAGATCAACGAGCGCTTCAATGAAGTCAACGGATTTGTCGATATCGCCCACGACAATGTCTTCGAGGAGACGCCCTCGGCCATGCTGGAAGTGTTCCTGGTGCTGTCCGAACATGCCGAGCTCAAGGACATGTCGGCGCGCACCATGCGCGCGCTCTGGCATGCCCGCTTCAAGATCGACAACGCCTTCCGCAACAATCCCGAGAACCATCGACTGTTCATGCAGATCCTGCAAAGCAAGCGCGGCATCACCCACGCCCTGCGCCGCATGAACGCCACCAGCGTGCTGGGACGCTACCTGCCCAACTTCCGCCAGATCGTCGGGCAGATGCAGCACGACCTGTTCCATGTCTACACGGTGGACCAGCACATCCTGATGGTGGTGCGCAATGTGCGCCGCTTCACCATGAGCGAACACGCCCACGAATACCCCTTCTGCAGCCAGCTGATGGCCAATTTCGCCCAGCCCTGGGTGCTCTACGTGGCCGCGCTCTTCCACGATATCGCCAAGGGCCGCGGCGGCGACCACTCCAAGCTGGGCATGGCCGACGCCCGCGCCTTCTGCGTACAGCATGGCATCTCGCCGGAAAACACCGATCTCATCGTCTTCCTGGTGGAACAGCACCTGGCCATGTCGCATGTGGCGCAGAAGCAGGACATGTCCGACCCCGACGTCATCACCGCCTTCGCCCAGTTGGTCAAGGACGAGCGCCACCTCACCGCGCTCTACCTGCTGACGGTGGCCGATATCCGCGGCACCAGCCCCAAGGTCTGGAACGCCTGGAAAGGCAAGCTGCTGGAAGACCTCTACCGCATGACCCTGCGTGTGCTGGGTGGCGAAGAACCCTCGGCCGACCGCGAACTGAAGAATACCCAGCAGGAAGCCCTCAAGACCCTGCGCCTGTACGGCCTGCCGGCCGATGCCCACGAACAGCTGTGGAAGCAGCTCGACGTGGCCTACTTCCTGCGCCACGACGCCTCCGACATCGCCTGGCAGACGCGCTGCTTCTTCGACAAGGTCGATACTGCCGTGCCGCTGGTGCGCTGCCGCCTTGCCCCCATCGGCGAAGGGGTGCAGGTCGCGGTCTACACGCCGGACCGGCAAGACCTCTTCGCCCGCATCTGCAGCTATTTCGACGAAAAGAGCTTCAGCATCTTCGACGCCAAGATCCACACCACCCGCAACAATTACGCGCTGGACGCCTTCCTGATCAATGCCCCGGTCTTCGCCAAGAACTACCGCGACATCATCAACCTGATCGAGCACGAGCTGGGTGCGCTGCTGCAGTCCGAGGAGCCCCTGCCGGCACCCTCCAAGGCGCGGCTGTCGCGCCTGTCGCGTACCTTCCCGGTCAATCCGGCGGTGGACCTGCGTCCGGACGAGCGCGGCCAGTACTACCTGCTGTCGATCTCGGCCAATGACCGCGCCGGCCTGCTCTATTCGATCTCCAACGTGCTGGCCAAGTACAAGATCAACCTGCATACCGCCAAGGTGATGACCCTGGGCGAGCGGGTGGAAGACGTCTTCCTCATCGATGGTCCAGGCCTCTCGCAGCCGCGCAACCAGATCCTGCTGGAAACCGATCTGCTCAAGACCCTGCGCATCTGATCCACTCCGGCGGGGCCGCTGCTGCGGTGGC
Source organism: Herbaspirillum camelliae (assembly GCF_001929405.1). Lineage (NCBI taxonomy): Bacteria > Pseudomonadati > Pseudomonadota > Betaproteobacteria > Burkholderiales > Oxalobacteraceae > Herbaspirillum > Herbaspirillum camelliae. Next base: position 4,081,196 of record NZ_KV880769.1, on the reverse strand, counting down.
GCGGCGGCCCCGCTTGGCCGTACAATCTCACCCTCGCCGCTGGCCGGCTTCCGTTTTTCGCAAGGCAATCCCCATGACTGAACCCGTACGACTTTCCAAACGCATGTCCGAACTCGGCCTGTGCTCGCGCCGCGAAGCCGACGAGTGGATAGAGAAAGGCTGGGTGCGCGTGGATGGCGTGGTGGTGTCGGTCCTGGGCAGCAAGGTGCTGCCGCACCAGAAGGTCACGGTGGAGCGCCAGGCCAGCGCCGAACAGGCGCAGCGCGTGACCATCCTGCTCAACAAGCCCATGGGCTACGTCAGCGGCCAGGCCGAAGACGGTTACAAGCCCGCCGTGGTGCTGGTCAACGAACAGTCGCGCTGGGCCGAAGACCAGACCGAGATGCGCTTCCACCCGCGCCAGTTGAAGAGCCTGGTGCCGGCCGGACGGCTGGACATCGATTCGGTGGGCCTCTTGGTGCTCACGCAGGATGGCCGCATCGCCAAGCAGCTCATCGGCGAAGACTCGGCCGTGGACAAGGAATATCTGGTCCGGGTGCAGTACACCCGCCCCGGCAAGTTGCCCGAGGCCGACCTCAAGCGCCTGAACCACGGCCTGATCATGGATGGCAAGCCCTTGCGTCCGGCCAAGGTGGTCTGGCAAAACGAAGATCAGTTGCGATTCACCCTGCGCGAAGGCAAGAAGCGTCAGATCCGCCGCATGTGCGACATGGTCGGACTCAAGGTCATCGGCTTGAAGCGCGTGCGCATCGGCGGCGTGAAGCTGGGCGAGCTGCCGACTGGGCAGTGGCGGTATCTGCGGCCAGATGAGAAGTTCTAAGCCAGCGCAACCAAAAAATAACGGCCCTGATCGAAAATCAGGGCCGTTATTTTTGCGGCATTCGATGTCAGCAAATTACCGTTCGTCCTGAGATCAGAGAAAACGATCCAGAATCTTGCGGCTGTGCTTGTCCAGCGCCTTCTGGTCACGGATCAGGAACTGGATGCCATGGCTGTCGGCAATGAGCAGCGCCGGCGCAGCCAGGCGACGAATGTCTTCCTCGCCCTTGAGTGTGAAGGTCGTCGCGCCGCGCGAGGTCTGCACGGTCCAGTCGCTCGGCGTGGCGAAGGTGGAAACGCTGATGATGCGCTGGATCTCCGGCATGAATTCGCGGCTGGCCAGCTCTTGCTCGACCAGCGCGCGCGTGGGCGCGTCGAGCTGATCAAGAGTATCGATCCAGGCCAGCTCATGGCCGTCGCTGCTGACCAGGGACATGCCCTGATCAGGCGAGGTGATGGGAAATGCGCGCACCGGGATCACGTTCTCGTGGGCCACACCCTCGGCATCGGTCAGCACCAGCCGGCCGAAACTGTTGCGTTGCAGGGTGAAGGACTGGGGAGCGTTCATTGGGGTGTTCATGGTCTTACTCGCCCTTCTCTTCTTCGCTCACCGAGACCTCGGCCTCGCCATCAGGGTTGCGCGCCTGGGCCTGGTAGAGCTTGTAGTAATGCCCTTCACGGGCCATCAATTCTTCATGGTTGCCGACCTCGACCACCTGGCCGCGGTCCAGCACCACCAGACGATCCGCCTTGCGCAGCGTCGACAGGCGGTGCGCGATGGCAATCGTGGTGCGCCCTTGCACCAGGTTGTCCAGCGCCTTCTGGATTTCCTTTTCGGTAGTCGTATCGACCGAGGAAGTGGCTTCATCCAGGATCAGGATGCGCGGATCGATCAGCAGCGCACGGGCAATCGAGATGCGCTGGCGCTCGCCGCCCGACAAGGCCTGGCCGCGCTCACCGACCAGCGAGTCATAGCCCTGCGGCAGGCGCAGGATGAATTCATGGGCATGGGCCGCACGGGCGGCGGCGATGATTTCCTCACGGGTGGCTTCCGGCTTGCCGTAGGCGATGTTCTCGGCAATCGTGCCGAAGAACAGGAAAGGCTCCTGCAAGACCAGGCCGATGTTGCGGCGATACTCGGAGATCGGCAGCGAGCGGATATCCACGCCATCGATGCGGATCGCCCCTTCGGAGACATCGTAGAAGCGGCAGATCAGGTTGACCATGGTGGACTTGCCCGAGCCGCTGTGGCCGACCAGGCCGATCATCTCGCCCGGTGCAATCGACAGGCTCATGTTGCGGATCACCGCGCGATTGCCATAGCGGAAGCCGATGTTGCGCACCTCGATGGCGCCCTGCACCTTTTCCAGGTGCACCGGATTGGCCGGCTCCGGCACGCTGGAGACGTGGTCCAGGATATCGAAGATGCGCTTGGCCCCCGCCGCCGCCTTCTGCGTCACCGAGACGATGCGGCTCATCGAATCCAGACGGGTGTAGAAGCGGCTGATATAGGCCAGGAAGGCCGTCAGCACACCCACCGTGATCTGGTTGCTGGAGACCTGCCAGATGCCGAACACCCATACCACCAGCAGACCCACTTCGGTGAGGAAGGTCACGGTCGGCGTGAACAGCGACCAGATCTTGTTGACCCGGTCATTGACCATCAGGTTGTGGCGGTTGGCTTCGCGGAAACGCGCCACTTCGCGCTTTTCCTGGGCAAAGGCCTTGACCACGCGGATGCCGGGGATGGTGTCGGCCAGCACATTGGTCACTTCCGACCAGATGCGGTCGATCTTTTCGAAACCATGGCGCAGGCGATCACGCACCACATGGATCATCCAGGCGATGAAGGGTAGCGGCAGCAAGGTCACCAGCGCCAGCCAGGGATTGATGGAGATCAGGATGGCTGCGGTCATGATGATCATCAGCACATCGATGGCGAAATCCAGCAGGTGCAGCGACAGGAAGACGCAGATGCGGTCGGTTTCCGAGCCGATGCGCGCCATCAGGTCGCCAGTGCGCTTGCCGCCGAAATATTCCTGCGACAGCCGCAACAGGTGGGAATACGTGGTGGTGCGCAGGTCCGCGCCGATGCGTTCGGACACCAGCGCCAGGATGTAGGTACGCGCCCAGCCCAGCCCCCAGGCCAGCACCGCCGCACCCAGCAGGCCCGACAGGTAGAGCATGGCCAGGTGGGTATCGATGGGTGCGCCGTTCTGGAATGGAATCAACACATTGTCCATCAGCGGCATGGTCATGTAGGGCGGCACCAGCGTGGCGGCGGTGGAGGCCAGCGTCAGCAGGAAGCCCAGCAGCAGCGAGCCCTTGTAGGGCTTGGCAAAGCGCGACAGGCGGAACAGCGCCCAGGTGGACGGCGGGGCTTCCTTGGTCTCGGGGCAGATGGCACAGGTTTCCTGGCCTTCCGGCAGCACAGCCTTGCAGTTGGGACAGACATCGCCCTCTTCCTCGGCCTGCACGCCCGAGGCCAGCAAGTCGCGTTGCTGCTCGAACAACTTGATCAGGCGCAGCGCCTGCGGATTCTGCGACAAGGTATAGCGCCATGCCGCCAGCCGTCCCGCGCCATCGCAGAGCTCCAGCGTTCCGACGCCAGCATGGTCATGGTGCTTCAGTTGCAGATCGGAGCGATAAGCCCATTCCTGCCACGCCTGCCCCGCATGCGGGCTGGCCAGCAGGCGGCGGTCGGTGGCCAGCACCAGCGAACGGTTGAATTGCAGCTGGGCGTCGAGATCCAGCTCCAGCCAGGCCAGCACGGTTTCGCCAGCGACCAGGCGGGCGGCGATTTCCGACTGCCAGCGCTCGGGCAGGCTGGTATGGGCGGAAGGAAGTGAGTCAGTAGTCATGTAACGGCAACGTTGAGCCCGATGTGAGCGGTGAGGCTAGAGATAATGGATGAGCAGGTCTCTGCGGACCTGTTGCCTGCGCCAGCGGCGCAGCGCGCGATTATAGCGCAGCGCTCCCCACCTGCACGGCTCCACCGATAACGCGAGAACCTGCAAAATGGTGCACCTGAACACCAGCGCAAGCGTACTTTTCCTCATCCTGCGGATCCCTGAAAGGCGTGCCGGCCATGTTTTTTGCGCCCGGACTGCCCCGAGCGCGGGACAGTCTGCGACAATAACGTTCACGCCCATTCCGACGTCCTCCCCATGACCTACGCGCCCTCCCCCCGCCAAGCTGATCCGATTGATCCGTTTTCCGGCTGCGGGTACAGGCGCTGATTTCCCGCCAGCAAAAGAATTGATGGCCTGCCTGTCACTCCCAGTAAACCAAACGCCGCCCTGCGCGTTAGTGTTCCATGCGCTATTCTGACAGAGTGCTGACCAACCCGGGGTTGGACAGCCTCGGGCTGGCGCGATGTCCCAGGGAAGAAGGCAGCATCGGCGAGACGGCTTGCAGGGGGCGCGCGCTCGGCCCCAGGCAAATTGAGCGGCATTAGCGGCATGAGCGATACTAGCGGCACTGTTAGCAGCACATTAAGGCGGCACACACCACACATGAAAAACATCGAATTCCTCCGTTTCCTGAACCTGAAGGGTCCCAACATCTGGACCTACCGCTCCGCCCTCGAAGTGTGGATCGACATCGGCGAACTGGAGGACTTTCCCTCCAACACCATTCCCGGCTTCCCGGACCGCCTGACCACCTGGCTGCCTTCCCTGATCGAACACCGTTGCAGCTATGAAGAGCGCGGCGGCTTCGTGCGCCGCCTGCACGAAGGCACCTGGCCCGGCCACATCCTGGAACACGTCACGCTGGAACTGCAGAACCTGGCCGGCCTGCCCGGCGGCTTCGGCAAGGCGCGCGAGACCAATGTGCGCGGCGTCTACAAGGTGGTGGTGCGCGCCCGTCATGAAACGGTGACCCGCGCCGCCCTGTTCGCGGCCCGCGACCTGGTGATGGCCGCCATCGAAGACCGTTCGTACGACCTCGACGGCACGCTGCGCAAGCTGCGCCGCATGGTCGACCGCCTGTGCCTGGGTCCCAGCACCGCCTGTATCGTGGACGCCGCCGACGAGCGCCGCATCCCCACCATCCGCCTCTCCGAAGGCAACTTGGTGCAACTGGGCCACGGCTGCAAGTCGCGCCGCATCTGGACGGCCGAATCCGACCAGACCAGCGCGATTGCCGAAGGCATCTCGCGCGACAAGGACCTGACCAAGTCGCTGCTGGAAACCTGCGGCGTGCCCGTCCCCGAAGGCCGCCTGGTGGAAAGCCCCGAAGACGCCTGGGAAGCCGCCCAGGACATCGGCCTGCCGGTCGTGGTCAAGCCCTGCGACGCCAACCATGGCCGCGGCGTCTTCATCGACCTGAACACTCGCGAGGAAATCGAGACCGCCTACAAGGTGGCGCTGGAAGAAGGCAGTGGCGTGCTGGTCGAACGTTTCATCCCGGGCCTGGAACACCGCCTGCTGATCGTCGGCGGCAAGCTGGCCGCCGCCGCCCGCGGCGAACCGATCTTCATCGTCGGCGATGGCAAGTCCACCGTGCAGGACCTGCTGGACGAGCTCAACCGCGACCCGCGCCGCGGCCTGCTGGAAGAACACCTGCTGGACCCCGTGCTGCTGGACCGTGAACCGGCCGCCGCGCTGGAACTGCAGCGCCAGAACCTGACCACCGAGTCGGTGCCCGCCGCCGGCCGTCGCATCCTCTTGCTGCGCAATGGCAACGTCTCCTCCGACATCACCGACCTGGTCCACCCCAGCGTAGCCGCTGCCGCCTCGCTGGCCGCACGCATCGTCGGGCTGGACATCGCCGGCGTGGACATCGTGGCCGAGGACATCTCCCGCCCCCTGCAAGACCAGGGCGGCGCCATCGTCGAAGTCAACGCCGGCCCCGGCCTGCTGATGCACCTGAAGCCCTCGGACGGCAAGCCGCGTCCGGTCGGCGAAGCCATCATCGACAACCTGTTCGGCCCGGAAGAAAACGGCCGCATCCCCATCGTCGGCGTCACCGGCACCCACGGCAAGACCACCATCGCGCGCCTGATCGCACGCATCGTGCACCTCTCGGGCAAGCACGTCGGCCTGGCCTGCGGTGAAGGCCTGTACTTCGGCGAACGCCAGATCGAGCGCGGCAACCGCGCCAACTGGGACGCTGCCCATCGCGTGCTGCTGAACCGCGCCGTCGAAGCCGCCGTGTTCGAGAACGGCAGCGCCGCCATCCTGGCCGAAGGCCTGGCCTATGACCGCTGCCTGGTCGGCGTGGTCGCCAACATCGACCCCAACGACAGCCTGCCCGAGTTCTACATCGAAAACGCCGAACAGATCGCCACCAAGGTCAAGCGCACCCAGGTCGACCTGGTGCTGCCGGACGGCGCGGCCGTGCTCAACGCCGATGATCCGCTGGTGGCCGACATGGCCCAGCTGTGCGATGGCGAAGTCATCTTCTTCAGCACCGACCCGGCCTCGGAACTGGTGGCAAGCCACCTGAAGGAAGGCGGCCGCGCCGTGTTCCTGCGCGATGGCAACCTGATCCAGGCCGACGGCGAACGCCAGTGCAAGGTCAGCTCGGTGGACGCCATCCCGCTGACCGAGAACGGCGCCGTAGCCTACCAGGTCGAGAACGTGCTGGCCGCCGTCGGCGCCGCCTGGGCGCTGGGGATCAGCCCCGAGGTGATCCGCGCCGGCATCGAGCTGTTCGGCACTGAACGGGCCGAAGAGCAAGGCCTGAAGTTCAAGAGCCAGGCCGCCTGAGCCGCCGCGCTGGCCGGTATTGCAAGACAGACTGAATCAAGATCAAGAGACACCTAGGAAAACTTGTCCATGGACGTATCCCGCATTCGCGCCCTGCGCGGCCCCAATCTCTGGAGCAGACACACTGCCATCGAGGCCATCGTTTCCTGCACGGAAGACGAACGCGTCATCGACAACATGCCCGGCTTCGAGCTGCGCCTGCGCGCCCGCTTCCCGCAGATCGGCTTTCTCGAACCCGATGGCGGCAAGCAGGTCGTCTCGCTGGCCCACGCGCTGGCAGCAGCCGCACTGGGCCTGCAATCGCAGGCGGGCTGCCCGGTCACCTTCAGCCGCACCGTGTCCACCGTCGAGACCGGCATCTACCAGGTCGTGGTGGAATACAGCGAAGAAGAAGTCGGCCGCCTGGCCTTTGATCTGGCGCTGGAACTGGTGCGCGCCGCCCAGGCCGATGCCCCCTTCGACCTGACCGCCGCCCTCACCCGCATCCGCGAACTGGATGAAGACGTGCGCCTGGGCCCCTCCACTGGCTCCATCGTCAACGCCGCCATCAAACGCGGCATTCCCTTCCGCCGCCTGACCCAGGGCAGCATGGTGCAGTTCGGCTGGGGCAGCCGCCAGAAGCGCATCCAGGCGGCCGAAACCAGCAACACCAGCGCGATTGCCGAATCCATCGCCCAGGACAAGGACCTGACCAAGATGCTGCTGCACGCCGCCGGCGTGCCGGTGCCCAACGGTCGGGTGGTCGAGACCGTGGAAGACGCCCTCAAAGCCGCCGAGGAAATCGGTTCGGCGGTGGTCATCAAGCCGCTGGACGGCAACCAGGGCAAGGGTGTGGCCGTCAACATCAGCACCCCGGAACAGATCACCCGCGCCTTCAACAACGCCGCCCTGATCAGCGATGAAGTCATCGTGGAGCGCTACCTGCCCGGCCACGACTTCCGCCTGCTGGTGATCGGCAAGACCCTGGTGGCCGCCGCCCGCCGCGATCCGCCGCAAGTCATCGGCGACGGCGTGCATACCATCCGCCAGTTGATCGACCAGGTCAACGCCGACCCGCTGCGCGGCGACGGCCACGCCACCTCGCTGACCAAGATCCGCCTGGACGACATCGCCCTGTCGGTGCTGTCCGGCCAGAACCTGGACCCCGAAGCCATTCCCGCCCAGGGCGTGCGCGTGGTCCTGCGCAACAACGCCAACCTCTCCACCGGCGGCACCGCCACCGATGTCACCGATGACGTGCATCCCGACGTGGCTGCCCGCGCCATCGCGGCAGCGCAAATGGTAGGCCTGGACATCTGCGGCGTGGACGTGGTCTGCAACTCGGTGCACATGTCGCTGGAAGAACAAGGCGGCGGCATCGTCGAAGTCAACGCTGCGCCGGGCCTGCGCATGCACCTCTCGCCGTCGTACGGCAAGGCGCGTGATGTCGGCGAAGCCATCGTCTCGACCATGTACGAGGATGGCGACGATGGCCGCATTCCGGTCGTGGCCGTGGCCGGCACCAACGGCAAGACCACCACCGTGCGCCTGATCACCCACCTGCTGGCCAAGACCGGTCTGCGCGTGGGCATGACCAATACCGATGGCGTCTATATCGACGGCCAGCGCACCGACACCGGCGACTGCAGCGGCCCGCGCAGCGCCCGCAACGTCCTGTTCCACCCCGATGTGGATGCCGCCGTGCTGGAAACCGCCCGTGGCGGCGTGCTGCGCGAGGGCCTGGGCTTTGACCGCTGCGCCGTGGCGGTGGTCACCAACATCGGCATGGGCGACCACCTGGGCCTGTCCTACATCAGCACCGTGGAAGACCTGGCCGTGGTCAAGCGCGTCATCGTCGAGAACGTCGCCCCGACCGGCACCGCCGTCCTCAACGCGGCCGACCCCATGGTCGCCAAGATGGCCGCCTCCTGCCCTGGCTCGGTGACCTTCTTCGCGCTGGACCCGACCCACCCCATCATGGCCACGCACCGCGCACAAGGCCATCGCATCGTCTACCGCGACGGCGACGCCATCGTGGCCGCGCAAGGGACGTTCGAAAAACGCCTGAAGCTCTCCGGCATCCCCCTGACCCGCGCCGGCGCCATCGGCTTCCAGGTCGAGAACGTGATGGCCTCCGTGGGCGCGGCCTGGGCGCTGAACCTGGACTGGGAGCAGATCACCGGCGCCCTGGCCAGCTTCATCAGCGACAGCGGCACCGCCCCAGGCCGCTTCAACCTGTTCGACTACAAGGGCGCGACCCTGATTGCCGACTATGGCCACAACCCCGACGCCATCCAGGCCCTCATCAAGGCCGTGGACAGCCTGCCTGCCAAGCGTCGCTCGGTGGTCATCAGCGGTGCAGGCGACCGCCGCGATGTCGACATCACCCGCCAGACCGAACTGCTGAGCGACGCCTTCGATGAAGTGGTGCTCTACCAGGACCAGTGCCAGCGCGGCCGCGAAGACGGCGAAGTGATCGCGCTGCTGCGCCAGGGCCTGTCCAAGGCTTCGCGCACCAGCGACGTGAAAGAGATCAATGGCGAATTCGTGGCCATCGATACGGCGCTGGCCTCGTTGCAGCCGGGCGACCTGTGCCTGATCCTGATCGACCAGGTCGAAGAAGCACTGGCCCACATCGACGCGCGCGTCAAAGAAAGCAGCTGAGCCTGCCGTCTCATGTGAAAAAGGGCATCCCCATCTTACGGCGGGGATGCCCTTTTTGCGTGGCGGCGGCGTTACCTCAGTCGTCCTGACTGGGATCAAGCTCCGGGAACAACACCTCGGTAAAACCGAACTGGCGGAAGTCACGGATGCGCATCGGATAGAGGATGCCCTGCAGATGGTCGCACTCATGCTGGACCACACGGGCATGGAAGCCCTCCACGCTACGATCGATGGGCTCGCCGTTCTGGTCAACGCCCTGGTAGCGCAGCCGGCTCCAGCGCGGCACCACGCCGCGCATGCCGGGTACCGACAGGCAACCTTCCCAACCCTCTTCTTCCTGATCCGACAAGGGCGTCAGGACCGGGTTGATCAGCACGGTCTCCGGTACTGGAGGCGCGTCCGGGTAGCGCTGGTTCTGGCCGAAGCCGAAGATCACCAGCTGCAGGTCCACGCCGATCTGCGGCGCAGCCAGACCAGCGCCATTGACCGCACGCATGGTCTGGAACATGTCATCGACCAGGCGCGCCAGTTCGGGCGTGCCGAACTCCGTCACCGGCTGCGCCTGGCGCAGCAGGCGCGGGTCACCCATCTTCAGAATCTCGCGTATTGCCATGATTGCACTCCAATGAAAGACGCCCGGGCAGGCCGGGCGTCACTGCTGCGATAGGACCACAGCGCCAACAGGCTCAACAGGCTCAAGCCTGCTTGCTGGCCACATCCTTGAGGAATTCGCTGAAGGCCGCGCCGGTCTCGGGGTGCTTCATGCCCATGGCGACGGTGGCTTTCAGATAGCCCAGCTTGGAACCGCAGTCGTAACGCTGGCCCTGATAGCGATAGGCCAGCACCGATTCCGCCTGCATGAGCTTGGCGATGCCGTCGGTGAGCTGGATCTCGCCACCGGCGCCGCGGCCGATGTTTTCCAGGTAGTCGAAGATGCGGTTGTTGAGCACATAGCGGCCCACCACGGCCAGAGTGGACGGAGCTTCTTCCGGAGCCGGCTTCTCGACGATGGCGTTGACGCGCTCCAGGTTGGGCTGGTAAGGCGTGGCGCTGACGATGCCGTATTGCTTGGTGTCGCTCTGCGGCACTTCCTGCACGGCCAGCATGCTCATGCCTTCGCGCTCGTAGATCTCGGTCATCTGCGCCAGCACTGGCTTGACGCCGGCATCGGTATCCATGAAGTCGTCAGCCAGCAGCACGGCAAAGGGTTCCTCGCCCACCACCGGACGCGCGCACAGCACGGCGTGGCCCAGGCCCAGCGGAACCGATTGGCGGATGAAGATGCAGTTCACGCTCTTGGGCACCACGTTCTGGACGATTTCCAGCAGCTTCTTCTTGCCCGCCGCTTCCAGTTCGCTTTCCAGCTCGTAGGCCTTGTCGAAGTGGTCTTCGATGGCGCGCTTGTTGCGGCCGGTGATGAACACCATTTCGGTGATGCCGGCAGCGACCGCTTCTTCGACCGCGTAGTGGATCAGAGGCTTATCGACGATGGGCAGCATTTCCTTGGGCTGGGCCTTGGTGGCCGGCAGGAAGCGGCTGCCGAGACCGGCGACGGGGAAAACGGCTTTCTTGATCTTCTTGATCATCATGACTCCGAGGGAAAATTATCTGTTGCTGCGCCCGGCTTGCCGGAAGTGGCTTCCGAACGCATTGTAAACCTAGTCAGCCACCGGCTCGGCGCACAGGGCCTTGAGACCATCCTCGTCCAGGATGGTGATGCCCAGCTCTTCCGCCTTGGCCAGCTTGCTGCCGGCCTCGGCGCCTGCGACCACATACGTGGTCTTCTTGGACACCGAACCCGTGACCTTGCCACCGGCCGCCTCGATGAGCTGGGACGCCTCATCGCGCGACAGGTTGGGCAAGGTGCCGGTGAGCACGAAGGTCTTGCCGGTCAGGTGCTTGGCCGCCGCCTCCACCCCGGCGCTTTCCGGCCAGTGTACGCCCACTGCGCGCAACTGCTCGACCAGCTCGACATTGAGGGCATCGTCGAAGAAGCTGCGAATCGACGCAGCCACCACCGGGCCCACGTCCGCCACCTCCAGCAACTGCGCTTCGCTTGCCGCCAGGATCTTGTCGATGCCGCCAAAGTGCCGCGCCAGTTCCTTGGCGGTCGCCTCGCCGACGTGCCGGATGCCCAGCGCATAGATGAAGCGAGCCAGCGTGGTGGACTTGGACTTCTGCAAGGCATCAAGCACGTTCTGTGCCGACTTCTCGGCCATACGGTCCAGCTCGGCCAGGGCCGACAAGCCCAGGCGATACAGGTCCGCCGGGGTATTGACCACCTTCCTGTCGACTAGTTGCTCGACCAATTGTTCACCCAGGCCTTCAATATCCATGGCCCGGCGTGAAGCAAAATGCTGCAGTCCGCCCTTGCGTTGGGCGGAACACTTCAGCCAGCCGCCCGAACAGCGCGCTACCGCCTCATCCTCGGCGCGCACGATGGGCGAGCCGCAGACCGGGCAAGCCGCAGGCATGACGAAGGCGCGGGCATCGGCCGGACGCTTCTCCGGCACATAGGCCACCACCTCGGGGATGACGTCGCCAGCGCGTCGCACGATGACGGTGTCGCCGATCTGGATGTCCTTGCGGCGCACCTCGTCTTCGTTATGCAAGGTAGCGTTGGTGACGGTGACCCCGCCCACGAAGACCGGATTCAAGCGTGCCACCGGGGTGATCGCACCGGTACGGCCCACCTGCACCTCGATGTCCTGCACCACGGTCAGCGCTTCCTGGGCCGGGAACTTGTGCGCCAGCGCAAAGCGCGGCGCGCGCGAGACGTAGCCCAATTGCTTTTGCTGGTCCAGCCGGTCCACCTTGTAGACCACGCCATCGATCTCGTAGGGCAGGCTCTCGCGCTTGGCGCCGATGCCACGGAAGAATTCCAGCAAGCCGGTCGCGCCTGTGACCACGGCGCGCTCCTTGCAGACCGGCAAGCCCAGTTGCTGATACCAGTCCAGCAAGGCCGAGTGCGAAGACGGCATGTCCGCCCCTTCCAGCACGCCGATGCCATAGGCAAAGAAGCGCAGCGTACGCTGCGCCGTGATGCGCGAATCCAGCTGGCGCAGGCTGCCGGCAGCGGCATTGCGGGGGTTGGCAAACTCCTTCTGGCCGGCGTCGCGCTGGCGCTGGTTCAGGCGCGCGAAATCGTCCTTGTACATCAGCACTTCGCCACGCACATCAAGCACCTGCGGGATGGCGTCGCCATGCAGGCGCAGCGGGATGGCGCGTACCGTACGGATATTGGCGGTGACGTTCTCACCGGTGGCACCGTCGCCGCGTGTGGCCGCTTGCACCAGCACGCCGTTTTCATAGCGTAGGCTGATGGCCAGGCCGTCGAACTTCAGCTCGGTGGCATAGCGCACTTCCTGCAGGGTTTCCAGGCCATCGCGCACGCGCTTGTCGAAGGCTTCGATATCTTCGTCAGAAAAGCCATTGCCCAGCGAGAGCATGGGAATGTCGTGCCGAACCGGCTCGAACTGCGGCAAGGGGCCAGCGCCCACGCGCTGGGTCGGCGAGTCCGGTGTGAGCAGCTCGGGATGGGTGGTTTCAAGCGCCTGCAATTCCTGGAACAGCCGGTCGTATTCGGCATCCGGAATGCTGGGCTGGTCCAGCACGTAGTAGCTGTAGTTGTGGCGATTCAGGTCGGCGCGTAGCTCGAAGGCGCGCACCAGCCAGTCCGGCGCCCCTTGCGGGGGCCGTCCGGCGGAAAACAAGTCTGCTGGCATCGTGGAGGAGGTAAAAACGCGCCTTAGCTGAACAGGCGCAGGGCGCGCGTGGAACCGGCCGGAATCTCGGCCGATTCCATGGCGCTGTAGAAGGCCGCGACCTGCTCGGCGATATCGGACAAGGCCTCATCGGAGAGCGGCTGGTCGCTGTCGTCGACGATCACCCCGCCCAGGCGCTGGGCCAGCGAACGGGCGCAGGCCACCAGTGCGCCATAGCCATCTCGGGCCGGCGACACGCGCGGCACGTCCAGCAGCAGGGTCAGGCGGTCGGTGGTCTCGTCGGTGGGGGTGGCGTTGGTGGAGAGCGCAAAGAGCACCTCGCCTTCGCCATCCTGCATCACCAGGTAACCCTCGGTGCGGCGGTCGAAGCCTTGCCGGGTCAATGCGGCCAACAGGGTGGCCAGGCTCCAGGGTGCGCCTTGCGAGCGCACGTTCACCGACAGTTGCGCATCGTGGTCGGCAATGAACTGGTGCAGCGCCTGGGCGGTGCGGATGACGTCGGGCATGTCCGGCAGTTCCGGCTCGCCCGAGAGCGAATCGGTCAGGTCGCGCAGACGCATGACCAGCTCGGAATACTCGATCTCGTTGAGGGCATTGCTGCGGTTGGCCAGTTGCGCCCCGGCCAGCAAGGCGTTGTAGACGCCGCCATGGGCGATGGCTTCCCACTGGCCCTCGAGGGTGCGGCCGATGAAATGCACCGGCTTGTTGCCGACGTGGCGCAGGTTCTGCAGCAGCGGCAGCAGCTTGTCGCCGCGCAGCGGGTTGTCCAGGGCGATGGGGATATTGCAGTCGATCAGTTCATCGACCGGCAGTTCGCGCTTGGGGGCCAGGCGCGCCTGCATTTCAGGCGGGGGCGCAAAGGCCGGTGCAGTCTCGACCGGATCTTGCGCACCGGCGATGACCTGGGCCACGGTCGACTGCGGCGCTTGCGCCAGGACCTCGTCCGTCAGGGCAGCATCGCCTGGCTGGGCCGGGGCCGCCATCGGTGCATCACCCAGGAAGGGTTCGCGCGGCTCAAACTCAGCCTGATCGAGGTAGGCCTTCACGGGGGCCGGCACCGGCTTGCGTTCCGGCGCTTCATAGAAGGAGGGTTCGGCGCGCTCGCCGGTCACAGCGCCTTCGGACGGCTCGACGCGACGTTCGGCCACGGGCGCGGCAGCCGGCGCCAGCGTGGGCTCGACCAGAGGTGCATCCTCGTCGGGCGACATCAGCACGTCATCGTGGGACGACGAAAAGGCGCGCTCTACCGTCTTGCGCGCCTTGTGTTCCTGCCACTTGTTGTAGGAAATGACACCGGCGACGAAGACGCCGCCGAGAATGATCAGGCTGGTCTGGAGATCCATCATCATGCTGCACGACCTTTCAGGCTGGCTGGCGGAAAGACGCCGTCAAGGGCGCCGCGTGGCATGGTCGGCTGGGAAAAGCTGCTCATCGAAGAAGTCCGAATCCTATCAATCCAATAAGGCCTGGACCGCGGCTGCGGCCGGTTCGGGGCTCCGTCGATGCGGCCCGGCTGGACTGGTGCAAGCCAGCCAGGGGAGAAATCGGGCGCATCCGGCGAAGGAGAAACGGCAGGTTCGCGGTCAAGATATTGTTATTTTTCCATGGCCCGTAGGGGCCCAATCAATGCTGTTCCAGCGGGGCTAGCGCCTGCTCCGGGCTGGACGACAAGGTTTTCAGGGTACGGTCACACCCCCGCCTTGTCAAGCCGACAAAGGCCGGGGGAACGACCACGCTGGCCGTCAGGCTGCCTGCTCCGCGCTGGAGAAGTTGGCCGCCGATTCCATGTCCACGGCAACGATACGCGACACGCCCTGCTCTTGCATGGTCACCCCGATCAGTTGCTGCGCCATTTCCATGGCGATCTTGTTGTGCGAGATGAAGAGGAACTGGGTGTGCTCGGACATGCGCTTGACCATGTTGGCGAAGCGTTCGGTGTTGGCATCGTCCAGCGGCGCGTCCACCTCGTCGAGCAAGCAGAACGGCGCCGGGTTCAGCTGGAACATGGAGAACACCAGGGCCGTGGCGGTCAGCGCCTTCTCGCCACCGGAAAGCAGGTGGATGGTGGCGTTCTTCTTGCCCGGGGGCTGCGCCATGACCTGCACGCCGGAGTCCAGGATCTCGTCGCCGGTCATGATGAGCTTGGCCTGACCGCCGCCGAAGAGCACCGGGAACAGTTCCGAGAAGTGGTGGTTGACCTTGTCGAAGGTGTCCTGCAGCAGGTCGCGGGTTTCCATGTCGATCTTGTGGATCGCATCCTGCAAGGTGGTGATGGCTTCGTTCAGGTCGGCATGCTGGGCGTCGAGGAAGTGCTTGCGCTCGGAGGCGGTGGCCAGTTCGTCCAGCGCAGCCAGGTTGACCGCACCCAGCGCCGCGATGGCGTTGGTCAGGCGGGTCACTTCGCCTTGCAGGTAGGACGGGCGCATGTCGCTGGTCAGCTTTTCCGACAGCGCGGCCTCGTCGGCCTGGGTCTGCGCCAGCGCTTCGGAGAACTGCTCCTGGTTCAGGCGTGCTGCCTGTTCCTTCAGTTGCAGTTCGGTGATGCGGTCACGCTGGGGCTGCAGGCTGCGTTCTGCCTGCATGCGCGATTCTTCATGGGAACGCAATTGCTGCGACAGCTGGTCCAGTTCGTGGCGGGCGTCGGCCAGCGCGCGTTCCTGTTCACTGCGGCGGTCCAGCAGTTCCTGCAGGCCGGCCTGGGCGGCCTGGTCGTCCAGGCTTTCCAGTTCCAGCGATCCCTGCTGCATGCTGGCGAACAGTTGCGCGGCCTGTTCCAGGGCGGTGGCGATACCGCGCTTCAATTCCTCGATCTTGTTGCGATGCGACTTCTCGGCGAATTCGGTTTCCTGGGCGGCGCGCTCCAGCTCGCGCAGGCGGGTGCGGGCGTCGTTGAGCTGCTGTTCCTTGTTGAGGTAATCGGTCTGGCCATTCTCGTGCTGCTCCTGCAGCTCGGCCAGTTCGATGTCCAACTCCTCGAAGCGGGCCTCGGATTCGGCCTGCACCTGCTGCTGCTCGGCTTCCTGCATGCCGATTTCTTCCAGGTCGGTGGCGATCTGGGTGCTGCGCTGGTTGAAGCGCTCCTGCACCTCGGCCAGCTTCATCACTTCGATCTGCAGGCTGTGCGCCGACTGGGTCAGCGAATTGACGCGCTGGCGCAGTTCCTGCAGGCGCTGCGAGGCCGCCGACAAGGCCGCCTCGGCGCGCACGGCGCGACCCTTGGCTTCTTCAGCCAGCATCGACTGCGCGCGTTGCTGCTTGGTGATGTTCTCGATTTCCTGCTGGCGCGCCAGCATGCCGTCCTGCTCCGAATCGGAGGCATAGAAACGCACGCTGGAATTGCTCACCACATGGCCCTGGCGAGTCACGAACAGGCCGCCCAGCGGCAGCTTGGCGCGCTCGGCAAAGGCGGTGGCCGTGTCGTCGGCGATGTAGATGTGGTTGAGCCAGTCGTTCATCAGGGCGCGCAGGCCCGGATCGTTCAGCTGCAGGAGCGTGACGAAGGGCTTCAGGCCCGCCACCGGCTGGGCTTCGGGCTGGGCCAGGCCGGCATTGGGGGCGTACAGCGCAAGCTTGGCCGGCGGCGCATCGCTGAAGAAGGCCTTGGCCCAGTCCAGGTTGGACATTTCCAGTGCCGACATGCGCTCGCGCAGCACCGCTTCCAGCGCGGTTTCCCAACCGGATTCGATGTGCAGCTTCTGCCACAGACGCGGCAGTTCGGCCAGGCCGTGCTTTTCCAGCCAGGGCTGCACCTTGCCCTGGGCTTGCACGCTTTCCTGCAATTGTTTCAGGGCGGTGAGGCGGGCTTCCAGCTGGGCATTGGCCGAGGTTTCCTTGCTGACCAGCTCTTGGGCGGTGCGGCGCTCTTCTTCCAGGCGCGGCAGTTGCTCCTGCGCCTCGTCCAGGTACATGCTGGCCTCTTCCAGCGAGGCCTGCTTTTCTTCCAGCTGCATGCGCAGGTTGGACAGGTGGACCTCGTCGGGCATGGCCATGCCGTTCTTTTCCTGCATCAGGCGCTCGCGGCGCGCCGCCAGGCCGGAGAGGATGTTGGAGGCATTGCGCTGGTGCGTCGATTGCAGCTCGATCTGCTGCTGCACCTGCATGATCTTGCCGCGTGATTCGGTAGTCTTGACCTGCGACTCGCGCCATGCTGCTTCCAGCGAAGGCAGGCGGTCGCTGGTGTCCTGCACGGCGTGCTGGGCCTGCTCCACGCGCATGCCGAATTCTTCCAGCTGGATCTCGGCCTCGGCCAGTTCTTCCTGCTGCTGGGTGCCCTGGCGCTGCCACTGGTCGCGCTGTGCGCCCAGGGAGTTCAACTGGGCCTGCAGGCGGTTGCGCGATTCGATGACGAACTTGATCTGCGCTTCCAGGCTGCCGATCTCGGAATTGGTCTGGTACAGATGACCTTGCGCCTGGTGCAGGCGGTCGCCGGCGGCATAGTGCGCCTGGCGCATGTGTTCCAGTTCGGTTTCGACGTGGCGCAGCTTGGCGGTCTGCTCTTCCAGGTCGATCTGGGCGCGTTCGATTTCCTTGAAGAAGCGCTCCTGCTCGGCCTTGGCTTCGTTCTTGCGCAGCAGCCAGAGCAGCTTCTGCTTTTCTTCCTGGTCGTTCTGCAGCTCGTGGAATTTCTTGGCCACGGCGGCTTGCGCTTCCAGCTTTTCCAGGTTGGTGTTCAGCTCGCGCAGGATGTCTTCCAGGCGCGTCAGGTTTTCGGTGGTGTCGTGCAGGCGGTTCTCGGTCTCGCGGCGGCGTTCCTTGTACTTCGACACGCCCGCGGCTTCTTCCAGGAAGATGCGCAGCTCTTCAGGACGCGCCTCGATGATGCGCGAGATCATGCCCTGCCCAATGATGGCGTAGGCGCGCGGGCCCAGGCCGGTGCCGAGGAAGATGTCCTGGATGTCGCGGCGGCGCACGGACTGGTTGTTGATGTAGTAGGAAGACGTACCATCGCGGGTCAGCGTGCGCTTGACGGCGATTTCGGCGTACTGCCCCCACTGGCCCGCCGCCTTGCCGGCGGAATTGTCGAACACCAGCTCGACCGAGGCGCGCCCGGCCGGCTTGCGGTGGGTGGAGCCGTTGAAGATGACGTCCTGCATCGACTCGCCGCGCAGCTCGGAAGCCTTGGATTCACCCAGGACCCAGCGCACAGCGTCGATGATGTTGGATTTGCCGCAGCCGTTCGGTCCGACCACGCCTACCAGCTGCCCCGGAACCTGGAAATGCGTAGGCTCGACGAAGGACTTGAATCCAGATAATTTGATGGAAGTTAGACGCACGTTATCGACAAATTAAAACAATTGGGAGAAAGCGGGAATTTTGCTTCCGGAAAGGCCGGTATCATAACATCGCAAGCGCCGGACCAGACCAAAAACGGCTCCTGGCCTGCACTGTCAGCAGCAGCACGGTGGCCAGGCCTATCCCGGCGCGCAAGAAAAAGACGCTGCGCCGACTCGCATCAGCGCAGCGTCTTGCCTTGGGTAGCAGGCGCGCCCGTTCCCGGACTGCGCCAGCGCTGGAATCAGAAGGTCTCCCAGTCCCCGTCATCGCCAGCCGGCATGGCCTTGGAGGTAGAGGTCGGCTTGGCGGCTGGCGCTGCCTTGGCGGGCGCGGGCAAGGGCGCCGCCCCGCCCGCAGGCTTGGCCAAGGACTTGCCGGCCAGCGGTTTGGCCGATGCAACGGGGATAGCAGCTGCGGCAGGCGCTTTGCGCACGACATTGGCGGTGGCGGCAGCCATCGCCGGCGCCAACGGGGTACTGAGGTTCTCTTCACCATCGACGCGGAACGTCGATACCGCCGCCTTCAGGCGGCGCGCCTGCTCTTCCAGCGAACCGGCGGCTGCAGCGGCCTGCTCGACCAGGGCTGCATTCTGCTGGGTCACCTGATCCATTTCACCGATGGCGAGGTTGACCTGCTCGATGCCGTTGCGCTGCTCTTCGGACGCTGCCGAGATTTCACCGACGATATCGGTGAGGCTGCGCACCGCCGCCACCACCTCGCCCATGGTCTGGCCAGCACGCGCCACCTGGTCCGAACCGCTGCCCACGCGCTGCACCGAATCCTCGATGAGGGCCTTGATTTCCTTGGCCGCCTGGGCGCTGCGCTGGGCCAGCGAACGCACTTCCGACGCCACCACGGCGAAACCGCGCCCCTGCTCGCCCGCCCGGGCCGCTTCCACCGCGGCATTGAGGGCCAGGATGTTGGTCTGGAAGGCAATGCCGTCGATGACGCCGATGATGTCGGCGATCTTGCGCGAGCTGCCGGTGATGCCCTCCATGGTCTGCACCACCTGCCCCACCACCTCACCCCCACGGGTAGCGATGTCGGAGGCGCTATGGGCCAACTGGCCGGCCTGGCGGGCATTGTCGGCGTTCTGCTTGACGGTGGCGGTCAGCCCATCCATGTTCGAGGCCGTCGTCGCCAATGAGCCTGCCTGTTCTTCGGTGCGGCTGGACAGGTCGAGATTGCCGGCGGCGATCTCGCGGGCGCCGATGTCGATGGCGTCGGTGCCCTGGCGGATGCCCTTGATGACCCCGGCCAGCCGCTCGCGCATGGTGGCCATCGCGTAGAGCAGGCTGCGGGTGTCCCCGGGGCGCGTGTGCACCTGCACGGTCAGGTCGCCATTGGCAATGCGGGTGGCGATATCGACCGCATAGGCCGGCTCGCCGCCCAGGCTGCCGGTGATGCGACGGATGATGGCCAGCATCATCACCGACACCACCACCCCCACCACCAGCAGGATGCCCAGCAGGCGGAACAGGTCAGCACGGAACTGCGCCTGCACGTCGCTGAGGAACACGCCGGTGACGATGAACCAGTCCCAGTCCTGGTTATGCACCACATAGCTCATCTTGGGCGTGCGGTTGCTGTCATCGGTACCCGGCAGGCGTCCCATGTACTGGACGAAGCCATGCTGCTTCTCCTGGCCCACCTTCATCATCTCGACGTAGTAGGCCTTGCCTTCCGAATCCTTGCGGTCGGCCACGTTCTTGCCCACCATGGCCTTGTTGGACGGCAGCATCAGTACCACCGGGCGGGAATCGAAGATGAACAGGTAGTTGTCGCCGTCGTAGCGCATGGCGGCAATGCGCTCCAGCGCGTTCTTCTGGGCTTCTTCCTTGGAAACACGGCCGGCAGCGACATCGGCCACATAGCTCTTGACCACGCCATTGGCGGCCTCGACCACGCGCCGCAAGCCGTCCTTGCGTTCATCGATCATGTTTTCACGGGCGCTGAAGGCCGACCACGCAGCCAGCAGCAACAAGCCCGCCCACATCACCACCAGCGCCGACAGCAGCTGTGCCTTGAGGCTTTTCATTATTTTCTTCTCCGGGTTCGACGGCCGTCCTCGTGGGTCGGCCAGGTTTGGCGAACCCGCACGATACCCCTGAAAGCTTCCTGACAATCCACTGAATACACCGGCTCCATGAGCCCGATTGTTCAGATTGCACGTTGTACAGCTTACTTTTCATTCACGAGCACGGATGTCACCTGGCAAGCAATCATGTCTGGCGATCAACAGGGCGAGGGACCATCAGCCCGGCAATGACGGTATAATCGCAAGCTTTCCCAGCCCTTTGCCCTGGCCGACCGCATGCAAGCCGCATGTGCGCTGGCCCGCGAAGCTTTACTCCAGTCCAGCGCCGTGAATCCCTTACTCGACCAACTGCAGCCGTATCCCTTCGAAAAGCTCAAGAAGCTCTTCGCCGGCGTCACGCCCGATCCCGCCTACCGCCCGATCAGCCTGGGCATTGGCGAGCCCAAGCATCCGACTCCGGCCTTCATCCAGCAGGCGCTGATCGACAACCTGGCTGGCCTGGCCTCCTACCCGGCCACCCTGGGCAGCGACGCCCTGCGCGGTGCGATTGCCGACTGGCTGCAGAAACGTTATGACATCCCGCGTCCTGACCCGGCTACCGAGATCCTGCCGGTCAATGGTTCGCGCGAGGCGCTGTTCTCGCTGACCCAGACTGTGGTCGATCCGACCAGGCCGGGCGCGCTGGTGATGTGCCCCAACCCGTTCTACCAGATCTACGAAGGCTCGGCCTATCTGGCCGGCGCCCAGCCCTACTTCGTCAATTCGGACCCGGCGCGCAACTTTGCGCCCGATTTCAGCCAGGTACCGCAAGAGGTGTGGGAACGCGTACAGCTGCTGTTCGTCTGCTCGCCGGGCAACCCGACGGGCGCGGTGCTGACGCTGGAAGACTGGAAGGAACTGTTCGCCCTGTCGGATCGCTATGGCTTCGTGATCGCTTCCGACGAGTGCTATTCCGAGATCTACTTCAACGAGGACCCGCCGCTGGGCGGCATGCAAGCCGCGCGCCTGCTGGGGCGCGACTACCGCAACCTGATTTCCTTCTCCAGCCTGTCCAAGCGCTCCAACGTGCCGGGCATGCGCTCGGGCTTCGTGGCCGGCGATGCGGCCATCCTGAAGAAATTCCTGCTCTACCGCACCTACCACGGCGCGGCCATGAGCCCGGTGATCCAGGCCGCTTCCGTGCTGGCCTGGCAGGACGAGACCCACGTCCAGGACAACATCGCCAAGTACGTCACCAAGTTCTCCCAGGTCACTCCGCTGCTGCAGGAAGTGCTGGAGGTGGCCTTGCCCGATGCGGCCTTCTACCTCTGGGCCAAGGTCGACAAGCTGATCAACATCAGCGACACCGAATTCGCCCAACGCCTGTACGCCGAATATAATGTCACGGTGCTGCCCGGCAGCTACCTGGCGCGCGAGGCGCATGGCGTCAATCCGGGCGCCGGCCGCATCCGCATGGCGCTGGTGGCCGAAGTCGAAGAATGCCTGGAGGCGGCGCACCGCATCGTCGCCTTCACCAGGAAACTGGCCGGCCAGGCCTGAGTCCGACCAAGAAGCCAGATTCATACCCCTTTCACCCAACCGTTCATAGATATCAACATGACACAGTCCATTCAGCAAATCATCGATCAGGCGTGGGAAGACCGCGCCAGCCTGTCCCCCAAGAGCGCTCCGGCCGACATCCGCAATGCGGTGGCCGAAGTGATCGCAGGCCTGAACGATGGCACCCTGCGCGTCGCCAACCGTCAAGGCGTCGGCCAGTGGGAAGTCAACCAATGGGTGAAGAAGGCCATCCTGCTGTCCTTCCGCCTGGAAGACAACGTGCCGATGTCGGCCGGTACCGGCTACCCGCAGTTCTACGACAAGGTGCCCACCAAGTTCGCCAACTACACCGCTGAAGATTTTGCAAAGGGTGGCTTCCGCGTGGTGCCGCCTGCCGTTGCCCGTCATGGTTCCTTCATCGGCCGCAACGTGGTGCTGATGCCCTCCTACGTCAACATCGGCGCCTATGTCGATGAAGGCACGATGGTCGATACCTGGGCCACCGTCGGTTCGGCTGCCCAGATCGGCAAGAACGTTCACCTGTCCGGTGGCGTGGGCATCGGCGGCGTGCTCGAGCCGGTGCAGGCCGGCCCCGTCATCATCGAAGACAACTGCTTCATCGGCGCCCGCTCGGAAGTCGTCGAAGGCGTCATCATCGAAGAGAACTCGGTGCTGTCCATGGGCGTGTACATCGGCCAATCGACCAAGATCTATGACCGCGAAACCGGCGAAGTCCACTATGGCCGCGTGCCGGCAGGTTCGGTGGTGGTGCCGGGCAACCTGCCCTCCAAGGATGGCAAGTACAGCCTGTACGCTGCGATCATCGTCAAGAAGGTCGATGCCCAGACCCGCTCCAAGACTTCCATCAACGAACTGCTGCGCGGCGAGTAATTCCGCACCAGCGGCTTGCCTGAAGTCCTGAAGCACCCACGCGCCGCGCCGGTCGTCTCGTACACCGGCGCGGCGTCGTGTTCTAGTGACCTCGATTGCGAGAACAAGCGCGAGAACAAGCATGAGCGACAAGATCACCCTCTACGGCATCCCCAACTGCGACACCGTCAAGAAGGCCCGCGTCTGGCTGGACGAGCAAGGCATCGCCTATCACTTCCACGATTTCAAGAAGGCGGGCCTCACCGCCGGGCAAGCGCAAGCCTGGTTGAAGGATGTGGAGCGCGACGTGCTGGTCAACCGCAAAGGGACCACCTGGCGCGCCCTGCCGGACGAGCGCAAGGCCGCCATCACCGATGACACCGCAGCGGTGGCCCTGATGGTGGAAAACCCCTCGGTGGTGAAGCGTCCGGTGCTCTTCGATGGCAAGCAGTATCACGTCGGCTTCAAGGCCGATCAGTATCAACACATTTTCGAGAAATGATCATGAGCAAGACGCTGGCCCTGACCCAGGAATTGATGTCCCTTTCTTCCGTCACCCCCGAAGACAAAGGCTGCCAGGCCAGGCTGGCGGAATTGCTCACGCCGCTGGGCTTCGTCTGCGAGACCATCCAGTCCGGCGATGTCACCAACCTGTGGGCGCGCAAGGGCACAGCCCAGCCGCTGGTGGTCTTCGCAGGCCACACCGACGTGGTGCCCACCGGCCCGCTGGAGAAGTGGCAGTCGCATCCCTTCCAGCCGACCCTGCGCGATGGCCGCCTGTACGGTCGCGGCGCCTCCGACATGAAGACCTCGATTGCCGCCATGGTGGTGGCTTGCGAAGAGTTCACGGCGGCGCATCCGGACCACAAGGGTTCGATCGGCTTCCTCATCACCAGCGACGAAGAAGGCCCTGCCATCGACGGCACCGTGGTGGTCTGCAATGCCCTCAAGGCGCGTGGCGAACAACTGGACTACTGCATCGTCGGCGAGCCGACCTCGGCCAAGACCCTGGGCGACATGATCAAGAACGGCCGCCGCGGCACCATGTCGGGCAAGCTGACTGTCAAGGGCATCCAGGGTCATATCGCCTACCCGCAGCTGGCGCGCAACCCCATCCACCAGGCCGCGCCCGCCCTGGCCGAGCTAGTGGCCGAGCAGTGGGATGCGGGCAATGAATACTACCTGCCGACTTCCTGGCAGATTTCCAATATCCATGGCGGCACCGGCGCATCCAACGTGATCCCGGGCGACGTGGTGATCGACTTCAACTTCCGCTTCTCCACCGCCAGCACCGTGGAAGGTTTGCAGCAGCGCGTGCATGCCATCCTCGACAAGCACGGCCTGGAATATGACCTGAAGTGGACCGTCGGCGGCCTGCCCTTCCTGACCCCGCGCGGCGACCTGTCGGATGCCCTGTCCAAGGCGATCAAGGACGAGACCGGGCTGGACACCGAGCTGTCCACCACCGGCGGCACTTCCGATGGACGCTTCATCGCCCAGATCTGCCCGCAGGTGATCGAGTTCGGCCCGCCCAATGACAGCATCCACAAGATCGATGAGCACATCGAAGTGCGCTACATCGATCCCTTGAAGAACATCTACCGCAAGACGCTGGAAAACCTGCTGGCCTGAGCTGGCGGCATTGCATCCAAGAGAACCTCATGACTCCCAACAATTTCTCCACCGTGCGCGACCTGCTGCGCTACGCCGTGACCCGCTTCAACACCGAACAACTGTTCTTCGGCCACGGCAGCAGCAATGCGCTGGATGAAGCGGCCTACCTGATCCTGCATACGCTGAAGCTACCGCTGGACCAGCTCGATCCCTTCCTCGATGCACGTTTGCTGCCCGAGGAAATCGCTTCGGTCATGCGCGTCATCGAACGCCGCAGCAAGGACCGCGTGCCGGCCGCCTACATCACCAATGAAGCCTGGCTGGGCGCCTATCGCTTCTATGTGGATGAACGCGTGATCGTGCCGCGTTCCTTCATCGCCGAACTGATTCCGCAGCATTTCTCGCCGTGGATCCAGGACCCGGAAGCCATCGAGAATGCCCTGGATCTCTGCACCGGTTCGGGCTGCCTGCCCATCCTGCTGGCTGACGCCTTCCCGAATGCGCAGATCGACGCCGTCGATATCTCCGCCGACGCCCTGGCCGTGGCGCGCAAGAACGTGGATGAATACCAGTTGCAGGAGCGCATCAACCTGGTCGAATCCGACCTGTACACGCAGCTGCCGCTGCGCAAGTACGATCTGATCATCAGCAATCCGCCGTATGTGAATTCCGGTTCCATGAGCAAGCTGCCCCAGGAATACCTGCGCGAACCGCAACTGGCGCTGGCCGGGGGCGAGGATGGCATGGACCTGGTGCGCAAGATCGTCGCCGGTGCTGCCGAGCGCCTCACGCCCGAAGGCGTGCTGGTGGTCGAGATCGGCAATGAGCGCGCCTTTGCCGAAGCCGCCTTCCCGGAACTGGAACTGACCTGGCTGACCACCAGCGCCGGGGATGACATGGTCTTCCTGGTCACGGCTGAACAGCTGCAACTGGCCTGAGCTTGAGCGCTTGCTCTTGCACCGCGTCCCAACGATTGTGAATCACTGATGATCCGTTTCCAGCAAGTTTCCCTCCAGCGGGGCGTCAAGCCTTTGCTGGAGAATGTCGACCTGACGCTCAACCCGGGCGACAAGATCGGCCTGATCGGCGCCAATGGCGCCGGCAAGTCCAGCCTGTTTGCCATGCTGCGTGGCGAGCTGCATGCCGACTTAGGCAATATCGATTTCCCGGCGCGCTGGCGCATGGCCTATGTGGCGCAGGAAACGCCGGCGCTGGACCGTCCGGCCATCGAGTACGCCATCGATGGCGATGCCCACCTGCGCCAGCTGGAAGCCGATCTGGCCCGCGCCGAAGCGCAGCCCGATGACAAGCACGACGGCAACCATATCGCCGAGCTGCATACCGCCCTGGCCGATGCCGATGCCTATACGGTGCGCTCGCGCGCCGAGCAATTGCTGCTGGGCCTGGGCTTTTCGTTGGAACAGATGGCGCGACCGGTGGCCAGCTTCTCTGGCGGCTGGCGCATGCGCCTGAACCTGGCGCAGGCGCTGATGTGCCCGTCCGACCTGCTGCTGCTGGACGAACCGACCAACCACCTGGACCTGGATGCCATCATCTGGCTGGAAGACTGGTTGAAGCGCTACGAGGGCACCCTGCTCATCATTTCCCACGACCGCGATTTCCTGGATGGCGTGGTGAATGTGATCGTTCATATCGATGATCGCAAACTGAAGCGTTATTCCGGCAACTACAGCGCTTTCGAGCGCCAGCGTTCGGCTCAACTGGAACTGATGGCCGGCATGATCGAGAAGCAGCAGCGCCAGCGTGCACACCTGCAATCCTTCATCGACCGCTTCAAGGCCAAGGCGACCAAAGCGCGCCAGGCGCAGAGCCGCATGAAAGCCCTGTCCAAGATGGAAGAGCTGGCGCCGCTGCGGGCGGCGGCGGAATTCTCGTTCGAATTCCGCGAGCCCTTGTCGGCCCCCAATCCCTTGCTGGTGATGGAAAAGGTCAACGCCGGCTATCACATCGAGGGCAAGAATGGCGCGCCCGATGAAGACAAGATCATCGTGCATGGCATCGATTTCTCGCTGCAGAACGGCCAGCGCATTGGTCTGTTGGGCGTCAACGGCGCGGGTAAATCGACGCTGATCAAGACCGTGGCGGGCGAGATCGATCCGCTCTCCGGCACCGCCCGCCTGGGCAAGGGCCTGGTGATCGGCTACTTCGCCCAGCACCAGGTGGAGATGCTGCGCCATGACGAATCGCCGCTGTGGCACCTGACCCGGCTGGCGCCGGATGTGCGCGAGCAGGAGCTGCGCAATTTCCTCGGCAGCTTCAACTTCAACGGCACCATGGCGACCTCCTCCATCGCGCCGTTCTCGGGCGGCGAAAAGGCGCGCCTGGCGCTGGCCCTGATCGTCTGGCAGCGCCCCAACCTGCTGCTGCTGGACGAACCGACCAACCACCTGGATCTGGAAACGCGCGAAGCGCTCACCATGGCGCTGGCGCAGTTCGAGGGCACGCTGGTGCTGGTCTCCCACGATCGCCACCTGTTGCGCGCTACGACCGACCAGTTCCTGATCGTGGCCGAAGGCAAGCTGCAACCCTTCGATGGCGACCTGGACGACTACAAGGATTGGCTCTTCAAGACCAAGCTGGCGGCCCGCAATGATGCGGCGGCTGCCGCGCCTCTACCCACGGCCAGCCAGCCGGTGGTCGAGGCCCCAGCCTCGCTGGTGGACCGCAAGGAACAGAAGCGACTGGAAGCCGAACAGCGCCAGAAGATGTCGGCCCTGAAAAAGCCTATCGAGGCGCGCATCAAGCGTCTTGATGAGCAGATCGCCAAGCTCAACGCCCGCAAGGCAGAGATCGACGTCCGCCTGGCCAGCCCGGACATCTACGACGCCGCCAACAAGGAAGAACTGAAGACTCTCATCACCGACCAGGCCTACTGCAGCAAGGAACTGGACCAGCTGGAAAACGAATGGCTGGAACAGCAGGAGGCGCTGGAGCAATTGCAGGCCTGAAGACCGCAGGAACCGGGGCCGGCATAAGCTTTCTACATCAAAGTATTAAACCAGCCCTTGCAGTTCGGCAAAACGAGGGCATCATTGCGACCTGGCTGCAATGTTTGCGGCGAAAGTTTTTATAAGGACATCGAGATATGAACAAGAACATCAAGCAATGGTTGCTGGCCGGTGTGGGCGCGGCGCTGCTGGCTTCTTCCCTGAGCGTCTCGGCAGCGGACCTGCTGCAGTCGGTCAAGAGCAGCGGCACCCTGAAGGTGGCGCTGGAAGGCAACTATCCTCCGTTCAACTTCAAGGATCCCAAGACGGGCGAACTGACCGGCTTCGAGGTCGATGTCGCCAAGCTGCTGGCCGCCAAGCTGGGCGTGAAGCCGGTCTTCACCACCACCGAGTGGAGCGGCATCCTGGCCGGTCTGGGCGCGGGCAAGTATGACGTCATCATCAACCAGGTCGGCATCACCGACGAGCGCCAGAAGGCCTTCGATTTCTCCGATCCGTACACCCTCTCCAGCGCCCAGCTGATCGTGCGCAAGGATGAAAAGCGCGAATTCAAGAGCCTGGACGACCTGAAGGGCAAGAAGCTCGGCCTGGGCCAGGGCACCAACTTCGAGCAGAAGGCCAAGGCTGTCGCCGGCATTGACGTGCGCACCTATCCGGGCTCGCCCGAGTACCTGGCTGACCTGGCGGCAGGCCGCATCGATGCCGCCTTGAACGACAGCCTGCTGGTGGGCTACATACTGAAGTCGACCAACCTGCCGCTGAAGGCTGGCAGCCCGATTGGCACCGTCGACAAGATTGGCATCCCCTTCCGCAAGGGCAATCCGGAATTCAAGGCTGCCCTGAACAAGGCCCTGGCCGACATCAAGGCAGATGGCAGCTTCAAGGCCGCTTCCGAGAAGTGGTTCGGCATTGACGTGAGCCAGCCGCCGAAAGCACAATAAGGCGCGTTCAAGGCCCGCCTTGCCGTCCGGCTATTGCCGGGCGGAACGATCTATCCCCGCATTGCGGGGATAATTTTTTATATCGAATGCTTATGGAAATCCTCGAACTGCTGCAGCAAGCCGCCCCGACGCTGGCCAAGGGAGTGGGCTACACCCTGCTCTTCGCGCTGGCCTCGATGCTGGGTGGCCTGGTGCTGGGATTCATGCTGGCAGTGGCGCGCATCGTCCCGTGGCGGCCGATCCACTGGCCCGCCGCCATCTACGTGAGCATGATGCGCGGCACGCCGCTGCTGGTACAGATCTTCGTGGTCTATTACGGCTTGCCGGGCATGGGCATCGAGTTCTCCCCACTCACGGCAGGGGTGCTGACCCTGAGCCTGAACGCCAGCGCCTACCTGTCGGAAAGCCTGCGCGGCGCCATCCTGGGCGTCACGCGCGGCCAGTGGAATGCGGCCTTCAGCGTCGGGCTGACCTACTTCCAGACCCTGCGCTACATCATCGTGCCGCAGGCCGTGCGCATTGCCGTGCCGTCGATGAGCAATACCCTGATCAGCCTGATCAAGGATACCTCGCTGGTATCGGTCATCACGGTGACCGAGCTGATGCTGGCGACCAAGGAGGTCATTGCCGTAACCTTCCGTCCGCTGCCCCTGTATGTGGCGGCGGCGGCCATCTACTGGATGCTGAGCCTGTGTTTCGAGGCCCTGCAACACCGCCTGGAGAAGAAGCTGGGCAAGGCCCACCAGATATAGACCTGAGAGATCTGAATCTGAGAGACCTGAGAGAGCTAAGGCCGGCTTGTCCGCGCCAATAAAAAAGCCCGGAACATGTTTTCCGGGCTTTTGCTTGTCGGGGCAGAATCTTTTCCGCCCGCTGATATCCATGCAGATCAGCGCTTGACGCGATAGATGTCCTGGCCGACCTCGTTGATCTGGCGACGCAGTTCGCGCCGCTCGTCTGCGCTGAGTTTGCCGTTGCGGCGCTGCTCCTGGTCGCTGGCCATCTGGTTGCGATGATCCTGCGGGTTGAAGTCGCCCGCGTGCTGCCTGAAGTCACCGGGCTGGCCAGGCATCGGACGTCCGCCCTGGGGTGGGCCCGCCATCGCGGCAGCTCCCACGCCGAGCGTCACCACCGCGGCCAGACATAGCTTGTTGACGACTGCACTCTTCATAACGCGTATTTTCCAGATACAGAGAATCAGAACCAGGAAGCGACGATGAAGCCATCAGCAGCGAGACAATGACAATGCCGACGTCGCTTTCCCTACGTGATTCCAGTTTAGGCCGCAGGCCGCGATGGTATAAGATGATTAAGGTAAGGGATGTAACAGTTTGTAATGGATGGACAAGCCTGACTTGCTCAAAATCGCCAAGACGCTACCATAGGCAACATGAATACGACCAACGGCAACAATAGTAATACGACAACATCCGCCAATCAATTCAAAGTGTTGGTGGTGGACGACGACATCCGTCTGCGCGACCTGCTGCGTCGCTACCTGACCGAGCAGGGGTTCAACGTGGTCACGGCGGAAAACGCCCAGGCCATGAACAAGCTCTGGATTCGCGAGCGCTACGACCTGCTGGTGCTGGACCTGATGCTGCCCGGCGAAGACGGGCTGGCGATCTGCCGCCGCCTGCGCGGCGCGGGTGACCAGACGCCCATCATCATGCTCACCGCCAAGGGCGAGGACGTGGATCGCATCATCGGCCTGGAAATGGGCGCAGATGACTACCTGCCCAAACCCTTCAATCCGCGTGAACTGGTGGCCCGCATCAATGCGGTCTTGCGCCGCAAGGGACCGGACGAACTACCGGGCGCGCCGTCGGAAACGCCGGAAACCTTCGAGTTCGGCGATTTCATCCTGGACCTGGGCACCCGCACGCTGAAGAAGAACGGCGACACCATTTCCCTGACGACCGGCGAATTCTCGGTCCTCAAGGTATTTGCCCGCAATGCCCGTCAACCGCTGTCGCGGGAAAAACTGATGGAAATGGCGCGCGGTCGCGAATATGAAGTCTTCGACCGCAGCCTGGACGTGCAGATCTCGCGCCTGCGCAAGCTGATCGAGCCCGATCCGGCCAATCCGCTGTACATCCAGACCGTCTGGGGCCTGGGCTATGTCTTCATTCCCGAAGGGAAACCGCGCTGATCGTCCGTTTCACCCCTGACCTGCAGGCCGCTTGCCGATGAAAGTCCGTACCCAATCAGGATGGTTCAGCAACGGCCTGTTCTGGCGCACCTTCTTCCTCCTGACCTTCCTGATCACCGCCAGCATGGTGGCCTGGGTGGCCAGCTTTCGCATGGTCGAACGCGGCCCGCGCGCGGAGCAGCTGGCCGCGCAGATCGTCTCGGTGGTCACCATTACCCGCGCCGCCCTGACCCACTCGGCCCCGGAGATGCGCCGCGAATTGCTGTTCGACCTGGCCAGCAACGAAGGCATCCGCATCTATCCGCTGGAAAAGAGTGACCGCATCGTCCCGCCGGAGGATTCCCCCATCGTCCCGGAGCTGGAGTATTACGTGCGCCAATCGCTGGACGAGAACACCTTGTTCGCCTCCAGCGTCAACGACGTCGAAGGCTTCTGGATCAGTTTCAACATCGATGACGACAAGTACTGGCTGATGCTGGACCGGGGCCGCCTGGACCGCACCTCCAGCCTGCAATGGCTGGGCTGGGGTTCGATTGCCCTGTTCCTGTCGCTGATCGGCGCAGTCTTCATCTCCACCCTGATCAACCAGCCGCTGGCGCGCCTGACAGCTGCCGCCCGGGCCATCGCCAAGGGCCGCCAGCCCGAGCCCCTGCCCGAATCCGGCCCCACCGAGATCGAGGAAGCCAATCGCAGCTTCAACCAGATGGTGGCCGACCTGAACCGTATCGAATCGGACCGCGCCCTGATCCTGGCCGGCATCTCGCACGACCTGCGCACGCCGCTGGCGCGCATGCAGCTGGAGGTCGAGATGGCCAACCTGTCCGACGAAGCGCGTGATGGCATGCACTCGGACCTGGCGCAGATGGACAGCATCATCGGCCAGTTCCTCGATTACGCCAAACCCTTCGACACCAGCAGCCTGGAAACCATCGACCTGGCCGACGTCTTGCAGGATGTGGCCGGCAATGCGTCGCGCCTGTCCGATATCCGGGTCCACACCCAGATCACCCCCGACACGCAAGTCGCCGGCAATGGCACGGAACTGGCCCGCGTGTTCAGCAACCTGGTGGAAAATGCCCGCCGCTACGGCAAGACCGAAGGTACCGATTGCGCCGAGATCGACATCCGCAGCCGCATCGAGGGTCATCAGGTGGTGGTGGAAGTGTCGGACCAAGGCCCCGGTGTGCCCGTCAACGAATGCGAACGCCTGCTGCGCCCGTTCACCCGGCTGGACACGGCGCGCGGCCAGGCCAATGGCTCCGGCCTCGGGCTGGCCATCGTCAATCGCATCGTGCTCAAGCACAATGGCAAGCTGCTCCTGAAGGGACATGAAGAGACCCGCAGTGGCCTGCTGGTACAGATCACCCTGCCGCTGCAAGGACATCGGCGCCATGCCTGACCGGGCTATCCTGCTGCTCCTGCTGGGCGCCGCCACCCTGCTGCCCGCCCAGGCCACGGCGCAAAGCTATGCCGACCGCAACCTCAGCCTGCCCCAGGGAGGCAATGAAGGGCGCCGGCCCATCGTCATCCTCTCCCCCATCGTGCCAGGAGCGCCGGCTGCCGCACCCGCGGCCGCGCCCACCAACGGACCGGTGGGCTCTTACGCGTCTGAAGCCGCCGGACCGGATATCCGCGCCCGCAATGCCGACTACGTGACGCAATTCAGGGTAGTAGGCACGGTGCCGCCCGGGTCGACGATCAGCAAGGTCAGCTGGCGCTACACGGTCTCGAACAAGCCGCCCGGCTTCGAAGCCTTGCTGTGCTGGCAGGACGCGGGCAACTGCTGGCATGTCACCGACGCCAATACTGGCAGCACCGATTTCTTCAATGGTCGCGACGCCAGCAAGCCCTTCCAGCTCTACTATCGGGTGCGCGCCCGCGCCGCTGTGGGTGAAGCGCCCATCAAGGGCGGGATCAACCAGGTCATCGTCACCTACAACATTCCCGGATAGCCTGGCAGGCTGGCTTCAACCGGCGTGATCGTCGATCTCGCGGGCTTTCTGCAAGGCGTCGTCGATACGCTCCACCGCGATCACCTTCAAGCCTTCGATGGCCTGCTTGGGCGCATTGGCCTTGGGAATCACGGCAATCGAGAAACCTAGCTTGGCTGCTTCGCGCAACCGCTCCTGTCCCCGTGGCGCGGGACGAATCTCACCGGCCAGGCCGACTTCGCCGAACACCACCAAGCCGCGCGGCAAGGGCTTGTTGCGCATGGAAGAATTGATGGCCAGCAGTACCGCCAGGTCAGCCGCCGGTTCGGTGATCTTGACGCCGCCCACCGCATTGATGAAGACGTCCTGATCGAAGGCGGCCACTCCCGCATGCCGGTGCAGCACCGCCAGCAGCATGGCCAGGCGGTTCTGCTCCAGCCCCACCGAGAGGCGGCGGGCGTTGGGTACGTGCGAACTGTCCACCAGCGCCTGGATTTCCACCAGCAGCGGACGGGTCCCCTCCTGGGTCACCATCACGCAGGAGCCAGGAACCTGGTTTTCGTGTTGCGACAGGAACAGGGCCGAGGGATTGGAAACGCCCTTCAAGCCCTTCTCGGTCATGGCAAACACGCCCAGCTCATTGACCGCGCCAAAGCGGTTCTTGAAGGCCCGCACCAGACGGAAGCTGGAATGGGTATCGCCCTCGAAGTAAAGCACCGTATCGACGATATGCTCCAGCACGCGCGGCCCGGCCAATGCACCTTCCTTGGTGACGTGGCCGACCATGATGATGGTGATGCCCGAGGTCTTGGCCACGCGGGTAAGCTGGGCGGCGCATTCGCGCACCTGGGCCACCGAACCAGGGGCCGAGGTCAGCGCATCGGAATAAAGGGTCTGGATGGAATCGATCACCGCCACTTCGGGCTTGTGCTCGGCCAGGGTGGCGAGGATCTTTTCGAGCTGGATCTCGGCCTGCAGTTGCAGCTCGCGCGCATCCACCGCCAGCCGCTTGGCGCGCAGGGCGATCTGTGCGCCTGACTCTTCGCCGCTGACGTAGAGCACCTTCTTGAGCCGGGAGATATTGGCCAGCGCCTGCAGCAGCAGGGTCGACTTGCCGATGCCGGGATCGCCACCGATCAGCGCCACGCCACCCGGCACAAGGCCGCCACCCAGCACCCGGTCGAATTCCTCGATACCCGTGCCAAAGCGCGGCACATCGATGGCCTCGATGTCGGCCAGGCTCAGCACCGGTGCAGTCTGCGCCAGGCTTTGCGGCGAATTGGAGTAGCGGTTGCCGCCCGCCGGCTCCACCAGGGTCTCGACCAGGGTATTCCACTGACCGCAGGCCGGGCATTGACCGGCCCATTTGTTGCTGACGCCACCGCATTCGGTGCAGGTGTAATTGGTCTTGACCTTGGCCATCGTTGTCTTGCGCTTCCTTGTCGTCTTGCTTGTTCAATGCTGCAGCGGTGCTACCCGCACCCCTGCCAGTTTGCGCCCTTAGTCCACTTCCCGCACGGCCACGCGGGGCGCCAGCGCGCACATGAGTTCATAGCCGATGGTGCCTGCGGCATAGGCGACCTCGTCGATGGGCAGCCTGCTGCCCCACAGTTCGACCTGGCTGCCCACGTCGGCGCCGGGGATGTGGGTGAGGTCCACGGTGAGCATGTCCATCGAGACCCGGCCCACGGTGCCGGTCTTGACGCCATCGACCAATACCGGCGTGCCATTGGGCGCATGGCGCGGGTAGCCGTCGGCATAGCCGCAGGCCACCACGCCGATCTTCATGGGCTTGTCGGCCACGAAGCGGCTGCCATAGCCGATGGCCTCGCCCGCCGGGACCTGCTGTACGCCGATGATGCGGCTCTCCAGCGTCATCGCCGCGCGCAGCCCGAAATCGGCGGCCGAGCCTCCGCCCGGCGTGCCGCCATAGAGCATCACGCCAGGGCGCACCCAGTCATTGTCATTGGCCAGTTCGGCATGCATCAGGTCGGCCGCCGAGTTGCACAGGCTACGGGGACCGTCCAGCCCTTCGGAACCGGCCTGGAAGCGGCGCACCTGCTCGGCCAGCGGCAAGAGCAGATTGCCGGCGTCGTCGGCGTTGGCGAAGTGGGTCATGAGGGTAATGCTGGCCACGCTGGGAATCTTCTGCAGCCGCGCGTAGGCGGCGCGGTAGGCCTCGGGCTTGAAACCCAGGCGGTTCATGCCGCTGTTCATCTTCAGGTGGGCGTGCAGGCTGGCGGCGGCGGTAAAGGCTTCCAGCTGCGCGATCTGCTCTTCGCAGTGCACCGCGAACTGGATATCGTGCTGCGCCAGCACCGGCAGGTCGTCGGCCTCGAAGAAGCCTTCCAGCAACAGGATGGGCTTGGTCCAGCCCAGTTCGCGCAGGCGCACCGCGTAATCCGGCTCGATCAGGGCCAGGCCGTCGGCTGCGGCGAAACCGCGCATGGCGCGCTCCAGGCCGTGCCCGTAGCCATTGGCCTTGAGTACGCCCCAGACGCGGGCGCCAGGAGCATGGGCGCGAGCGACGGCGAGATTGTGTTGAAGTGCGGAAATGCTGATGGAGGCGACGATCGGTCTTGGCATGATGTCCTGTGGCGGCGTTGGGCAAATGACAATCAAGACGCAGGCAATGCGCACCTTGAGCAGTCATGCCGCCCGGCCTGGCTGTCGCGGTCCGCCCGGAAGTTTTTGCCCAGCGGGGAACAAGCGGGCATTTTACCGGACGAACATCTTTCTGGTTTGACTTATGACGGAGTGCGCATGGTTTCATGGTATAAAGCTAGCCGGACATCATTTGTTATACATCTTGGACAGGGATGAATCGCGGTTTCTATACCATCATGGCGGCGCAGTTCTTTTCGTCGCTCGCCGATAACGCGCTGCTGATCGCCGCCATCGCCCTACTTGCCGAAATGCATTCGCCAGCGTGGATGACCCCGCTGCTGAAGCTGTTCTTCGTGCTTTCCTATGTGCTCCTGGCGGCTTTCGTGGGCGCCTTCGCTGACGCTTTCCCCAAGGGCAAGGTCATGTTGATCACCAACATGATCAAGATCGTCGGCTGTTCCCTCATGTTCTTTACGGTCCACCCGCTGCTGGCCTATGCGGTGGTCGGCTTCGGCGCGGCGGCCTATTCACCGGCCAAGTACGGCATCCTCACCGAACTGCTGCCGCCGGAGAAACTGGTGGCGGCCAATGGCTGGATCGAGGGGCTGACGGTGGGTTCCATCATCATGGGTACGGTGCTGGGCGGTGCGCTGGTCAATCCCAAGATTTCCTCGGTGATCCTCTCCTTCGATTTCCCGCTGGTCGATCTGCCCATCGACACCCCCACCGAAGCCGCACTCTGCATCATCTCCCTGATCTACGTGATCGCCGCGCTCTTCAACTTCAATATCCCCGACACCGGCGCCCGCTACGAACACCAGGAACGCAACCCCATCCGCCTGATCGTCGACTTCGCCGGTTGCTTCACCACCCTCTGGAAAGACAAGCTGGGCCAGATCTCGCTGGCAGTGACCACGCTCTTCTGGGGGGCCGGTGCGACGCTGCAGTTCATTGTGCTGAAGTGGGCCGAGAAGTCCTTGCACATGCCGCTGGACAAGGCCGCCATCCTGCAAGGCATCGTCGCCGTGGGCGTGGCGCTGGGGGCCATGGGGGCGGCCCGTTTCGTGCCGCTGAAGAAATCGCTGACGGTCATGCCCCTGGGCATCATCATGGGCATCGTGGTGATGCTGATGACCACCACCACCTCGGTCTGGGTAGCCTATCCACTGCTGGTGATCGTGGGCGCCCTGTCGGGCTATTTCGTGGTGCCGATGAACGCCTTGCTGCAGCATCGCGGCCACGTGCTCATGAGCGCCGGCCACTCGATCGCCGTGCAGAACTTCAATGAAAACCTCTCGGTGCTGACCATGCTGGTGCTGTATGCCTTCATGGTGCGCATGAACCTGGATGTGAATACCGTCATCATCATCTTCGGCTCCTTCGTGGCCGGGATCATGTACCTGATCATGCGCCGTCATGCCGCCAACCAGCGCGAGCATGATTCGCTGGCGCTGATCGGCGAGGACAAGCACGACCATCACTGAGCTCGATCCTCAGCCCGCTGCCACCCACGATCTGATTCTGATCAGATCCGCACCAGCGCGTGCCGCGCCGTATCGGCGGCACGCTGCTCCCAGCCCGGCGGCACGATAAAACCGCGGGCAAGCTCCAGCAACTCAGGTTCTCCTCCCTTGACGATGCGGCATTGCGCCACCATCACCGGACTCTGGTCGGCCAGGAAAGCCGTTTCCAGGGCTGCCTGCAATGCCGGCAGCGACAATCCCTGCGCCATGGGCGCACGCGCCGGCGCCAACCAGGCCAACCGGGGCAGGATCAGGTAGAGATCGTCAGGCTGGTGCTGTGCCGCCAGTCGCGGCAGCTCACACCAGAAGCCGCGACAATGATCCGCCGCCACGCCCAGGGACGCGGGCAGATCGACAGCCTCGCCATGGCGGTAGAACAACCAGCCCTTGACCAGCGCGCGCGCCGCCGTCACCGGGGCAGGCAGGACGGATGCAGCGGCAGGATGAGCCGACAGCATGAGTTGCTGCTGCATGATCTTGCGCATCTTCTTGCCCAGGGTATCGGCCAGATTGGGGCCGACGAAGGCTGCGGCGTCCGTCCCCGCATCAGCGACCGACTGCGGCGCGAGCAGGTAGAACTTGGTGGCGAATTCCCAATGGATCAGACCAAACTCGTCATCACCGGGCGGACGGACGAGGAAATCGAATTCGCCCAGCGTTTCATGCGTCGGTCCCTGCTGGCGCACCTGCAGGTTGGCGGCAACCAGCCAATCCTGCTGCTGGAGATAGAACGTCAGCAACTGCTCGGCATAACGTCCCAGACGGGCGGTGGGCTGGCGCGCCAGGTGGGCGTGCAAGGCGGCGTTCAGGCCAAGATCATGTTCCAGATCATGCAGCCAGCCCGCCACCTCGGGCGCGACCGGCCCCAGCGTGGCGATGCGACCCTCCCAGCAAGGCGCATCCTGCGCCAGCAGGTCGGGCGCATAGAGCAACCAGGCCAGCGCACGCACATGCGGATCGCGCAGTTCAGGCCAGCGCTGGTGGAAGCGCACCTGGTGGCTGGACAAGCTCGTCGCCGCCCGACCGGACAAGACGTCCATCACCTTAGCGCGCCTGCGCCTGATAAGTGCTCATGGCCAGGCACAGGTCGGCCCAGGTCTTGCTCTTGTCCTGCAGCGAACGCAGCAGATAGGCCGGGTGATAGGTCACCACCAGCGGCAGCTCCTGATAGCGATGAACCGTACCGCGCAAGCGCGCCACCGGGGTGGTCGGATCCAGACCCAGCAGCGAGATGGCCGCCGTCTTGCCCAGCGCGACCAGCACGGTGGGCTGGATCAGCTCGATCTGGCGCTGCAGATAAGGCAGGCAGGACGCCACCTCCTGCGGCGAAGGCGGCCGGTCGCGACCGGTCTCGTCGGTGGGACGGCATTTGACGATATTGGCGATATAGGCGTTGTCGCCGCGCTTGACGCCCATGGACACCAGCATATTGTCCAGCAGCTTGCCAGCCGGGCCGACGAAGGGCTCGCCCTGGATATCCTCATTGCGTCCCGGACCTTCACCGATGAAGAGCCACTTGGCCTTTTCATCGCCGACGCCGAAGACCGTCTTCTTGCGTCCCTGGCACAGGCCGCAACGGCGGCAATCCGCCACCTGTTCCTTCAACTGCGGCCAGTCCATCTGTTTGATCCTGGCGATCACGGGATCGACCGCAGGCGCCGGCTCGTCGTCTTCGCCCTCCGGGATCAGCACGGGCTCCAGGGAGGCGGCAAAATCCATTTCGTCCAGCCAGGCCGGCGGTCCGCCCTCTTCTTGCACGGGGGCGCTGCGCGGCATCGGTGCGGCAGGCGCCTTGGGCGCGGCTACCGGTGAGGCTTGTACTGCCGGACGCTCAGCCATTGGCGCCGGCTCCCGCGCGGGCTGCACCGGGACAGGGGACGGGCTCTCGACGGTCTCGACAGCGGCGGCTGTCGGCGTGGCGTTGGCTTGCTGCTGCGCCTGTTCCTGGACTTCTTCCACGGCCAGCTCGCGCCGCACCCACACCGGCCCGATGCCCAAGGCATCGAGCAACGCCAGCGAGGAGCCGAAGCCGTTTTCCTGATTCGTTTGTTCACTCATAGCGGCAGGCTCATGACGATGGCCCCTTCGCGGGACTGGTTGGCGGCCGGATAGTAGTTCTTGCGTCGGCCAATCTCGGCAAATCCGTAATGCCGGTAGACCTTGGCCGCATGGAGATTGGATTCACGCACCTCCAGCAGCATGATGTGCATGCCGTGCTGGCGCGCCAGGGCCGTGGCCCGGTCCAGCAGCAAGCGGCCCAGGCCCTGGTGCTGGTGCGCGGCGGCCACGCTGACGTTGAGCAGATGCGCCTCTTCTACCGCCAGCATGACCAGGAAATAGCCCAGCAATTGCCCCGCGCTATCGCGCAGGGTCTGCGCCTGGTAACCGCTGTACAGCGAATCCTGGAAATTGCCGCGCGTCCAGGGATGCGAATAGACGGCCTGCTCGATCTCGACGACTGCGTCGAGATCCTCGCTACTCATGGGCGCAAATTGCAGACTGCCGTATTTCTCATGCACGACAGCCTCGGGCAAGGTGGCCACGCTGCTCATGCCGCGCCCTTGGCGGCGTCCCGCAGCTCGCGCTCGGCAGTGGTCAGCGCCACCTTGTTGCGCAGGTAGAACGGCTGGGCCTCTTGCGCCGACACACCGCGCCCCTGGTCGAGATGATGCTGCCCCAGCGTGGCAACGTGCTGCGCATGCGGCATGCATTGGGCATAGGCGGCGGCGAACTGGCTGGCGCAGAAGTCCGGCGTGAAATGCCCGGCATAGGCCGACAGCCCGTTGCCACAGGCATACGGACGTCCTTGCGTATTCACGTCAGCGGCAGCCGACAGGACTGGCTCGGCCAGCACATCCCAGCCGCCGCTGCGGGCGCGGTAGCGCGCCCAGTAGACCTCGCCCATGCGGGCGTCGAGGATGGCCAGCACCTCGGTGGCCTGGGCATCATGCACGCGGCAGGCCTGGGCCGCCGCTTCCAGCGTGACCACCGGCACCACCGGCCGGTCAATACCGAAGGCCAGGCCCTGGACCACGCCGCAGGCTGTGCGCACGCCGGTGAAGGAACCCGGGCCGACGCCAAAGGCCAGCGCATCACATTGCGCCAGCGCCAGGCCGGCTTCGGCCAGCAGTTGCTGGATCATGGGGAGAATGGCGTCGGAGTGCGTCTGGGCGCCAGCCGACTGCCGCGACAGCAGCTTGCCTTGGTGCAGCAAGGCTGCAGAGGCGAGCTCGGTCGAAGTTTCAATGGCAAGAATCGTGGACATCCCGCTATTTTACCGTGCGCGCAGCATTCTTCGGCTTGCCTGCGTGAAGGATGACGTAGTGTGCGCCAGCGCAAACCGGCTGCCGCCGAAGCGGTTAAAATACGCGGGCCATGTCTTACCAGATCCTAGACCAGACCAACCGCCGCCAACTCGCCGAGGCGCTTCGCAACGACACCTGGGTCGTTGCCTGCCTGTGCGCCAACTGGTGCGGCAGCTGCCGCGAATATGACGCGGCCTTCCGCGCCTGGGCCGAGCGCTATCCCCAGCATCATTTTGTCTGGATCGATATCGAAGACCAGGCCGACCTGGTCGGCGAGCTCGACATCGACAACTTCCCCACCCTGCTCATGGAACGCGGCGCGACCGTGGCCTTCTTCGGACCGATGGAACCCGATACCCGCCTGGCCGAACGCCTTCTGCTGGCCCAGATGGAAAAGAGCGACGCCGAACTGCAGCGCGAAGCCATCAGCTCGGCCGAGCGTCGTAGCTGGCAGCAGGATTGCAGCCTGCTGGACAAGCTGGCCGATGTGATCGGCTGAACAGCCCTCCTCCCGTCGCTGCAGTTCAACTCAGCCAGGGATCATTTTCCGGATGCGGAAAGCGCGCGCTGATGAATTCGGCAAAACTGCGCACCTTGGCCGACAGCAGGCGCCGGCTCGGGTAGACCATGGACATGATCACCTGGCCCATGTCGAACCCCGGCAAGACCTGCACCAGCCGACCGCTGCGCAGGTCATCCCCCAGCGAATACGAGGGCCGCAGCACGATCCCCATCCCGGCCAGCGCCAGATCGCGCAACAGCACCCCGCTATTGGAGACGACCTTGCTGACGATGGGCACATCCAGCACGCCGCCCTTGGTATTGACGTGCCAGTGATGACGCAGATATTCGTGCGAGAAATTGAGGCAGCTGTGGCGCGACAAGTCCTCTGGCTGTTCCGGCGCGCCCTGGCGCGCAATATATTCCGGCGAGGCGCACAGGATGACCCGCGCCACCCCCAACTGTCGCACGATCATGCTGGCGTCGAATTTCTGCATGCTGCTGAAGAAGCCGATATCGATGCCCTCCTCCACCAGATCAATGGATCGGTCTGACAGGCTGATATCCAGCGCCACCTCAGGGTAGGCCTGCGAGTAGGCCGACAGCATCTCGCCCAGCTGCGACTGGCCAAAACCGGCATTGCAATAGATGGCCAGGGTGCCGGCAGGCCGCTTGGTCTCCAGGGACACCAGCGCCTCGGCATCGTCAACCTCGGCCAGGATCATCCGGACCCGCTCCAGATAGGCCTGCCCAGCCTCGGTCAGGGACAGGCGACGGGTGGAGCGGTTCAGCAGCCGCGTTCCCAGATGCGCCTCCAGGTCGGCGATGAAGCGCGTCGCCACGGCATTGGAAATGTCCAGAAGCTCGGCCGCACGCACGAAACTGCCCTGCTCGACCACCTTGG
Organism: Herbaspirillum camelliae; assembly: GCF_001929405.1. Lineage (NCBI taxonomy): Bacteria > Pseudomonadati > Pseudomonadota > Betaproteobacteria > Burkholderiales > Oxalobacteraceae > Herbaspirillum > Herbaspirillum camelliae. The sequence continues at coordinate 4,040,127 of NZ_KV880769.1, read as the reverse complement.
CGAACACCCGCATTGATTGCAGCCTATCCATTTTTCAAGCCCCAGATCGTTCCAGAAAGAGAAATAGTCAATTCCGATTAGACCCATTTTTCTTTGCGTTGGCAATATTTACACTTCAGACATCGGTTAGCGCATTGCAACAAGCACTGGCCGGTTCCGCCAGATGCCTGTAGCGGGCTTTCCCACAAGGAGAGCACCCCTCCCGCAAAGGGCGTCTGCGGAGCTTTCCCCACTCATCCAACACAGAGGACAAGATCATGAACATCAAGAATATCGTCGTTGCCGCTTCCCTGCTGGCCGCCGCTGGCGCCGCCATGGCCGAGGCTCCGTATCCGCCGGAAACCGCCTTCCACTCCACCAAGACCCGCGCTGACGTGCAAGCTGAACTGGTCCACGCCCGCGCCAACGGTGAAATCGCCGTGCGCAATGAGTACCCTATCATTCACCAGGCGCCCTCCGCCCTGAGCCGCCAGGACGTGCAGAACCAACTGCGCCAGGCCAGCAGCACCGCCCAGCAAGACCTCTACAGAGGCGCCTGATTGCAGCGTGTCCGTTAGCTTGCGCAGCTGATGCGTTCCGCAGACCGCGTCTGAACCGTCCGGCCCGGCAAGCCCATGCCTTACCGCAGTACCGCAGCACTCCGTACCGCAGCACCAACTGCCATGTCGCCCTCTTTCATTGCCGGCGCATGACAGCTGGTGCCCCGACCACCTCTCCCTCCTTCCGCGGCAGCATCTTCCTCCCGCCTGATCATCCTTTCCTGCATCAAATTTGCATGGTCCGTTAGCCTCTTTGGCAAAACGCGCAGACATCGCCGCTCCCGCTCACCATAATGCTGCATTGCCACATGCAAAAATGGCGCGTGGACGCCCTTCCCGTCCAGCTTTTCCTTGAGATTTTGGCGCACCGCATGTAAAGTCAAGGGTTTGTTCCTTCCGGCCTAGCTAAGGGTTTTCTTGTCAAAGTCGGGCCACCTTTTTTTATCCCCTATGGCTTTATACGTTCACAAATACGGCGGCACCTCGATGGGCTCGATCGAGCGCATCCAGAATGTCGCGAAGCGCGTTGCCAAATGGCACGACGCAGGCCATCAGATCGTCGTCGTGCCTTCGGCGATGTCTGGTGAAACCAACCGCCTGCTGGGCATGGCCAAGGAAATCATGGCCCAGCCCGACGGCCGCGAACTGGACATGCTGGCCTCGACCGGCGAACAGGTCTCGGTAGCACTGCTGGCCATCGCCTTGCAGGCGCTGGGCAAGCAGGCCGTCTCCTATGCCGGCTGGCAAGTCCCGATCAAGACCGATTCGGCCTTCACCAAGGCGCGCATCCGCTCCATCGATGACGCCAAGGTCCGCAAGGACCTCAACGCCGGCAAGATCGTCATCATCACCGGTTTCCAGGGCGTGGACGCCGACGGCAACATCACCACCCTGGGCCGTGGCGGCTCGGACACCTCGGCCGTGGCCGTGGCAGCCGCCATCAAGGCCGCAGAGTGCCTGATCTACACCGACGTCGATGGCGTCTACACCACCGACCCGCGCGTGGTCAGCGAAGCCCGTCGCCTCAAGACCGTGACCTTCGAGGAGATGCTGGAAATGGCCTCCCTGGGCTCCAAGGTCCTGCAGATCCGCTCGGTCGAGTTCGCCGGCAACTACAAGATGCCGACCCGCGTGTTGTCCTCGCTGACCGACCCGCTCACGCCGCTGGCCGAAGAAGCCGCCTCCGGCACCCTGATTTCGTTTGAGGAAGACAAGAACATGGAACAAGCAACCATCACCGGCATCGCCTTCAGCCGCGACGAAGCCAAGATCACCGTGCTGGGCGTGCCTGACCGTCCGGGCATCGCCTACCAGATCCTGGGTCCGGTGGCTGACGCCAACATCGAAGTGGACATGATCATCCAGAACCAGTCGGTGGAAGGCAAGACCGACTTCACCTTCACGGTGCCGCGCGGCGAATACGCCAAGGCCGTGGAAGTGCTCAACAACAGCGTCAAGGCGCACATCGGCGCGGCCGCCATCAACGGCGACACCAAGGTCTCCAAGGTCTCGGTGGTGGGCGTGGGCATGCGCAGCCACGTGGGCATCGCTTCGCAGATGTTCCGCACCCTGTCCGAAGAAGGCGTCAACATCCAGATGATCTCCACCTCGGAAATCAAGATCTCGGTGCTGATCGACGAGAAGTACATGGAACTGGCCGTGCGCGCCCTGCACAAGGCGTTTGACCTGGACAGCGCCAAGTAAATCACGCACCGTTCAAGGCGAAGACCGCACCGGTGAAAAAACAGTGTTTATTTGCAAGACCACTGTTGACCGGATGTAAATGAGACGATATTATCTCGGTCTTCGCTGAGGCAACGCAGCAATGCGATAACAGCCTTCAGTGTGGAGACGTGGCCGAGTGGTCGAAGGCACTTCCCTGCTAAGGAAGCATACGGGCTTAAACCTGTATCGAGGGTTCGAATCCCTCCGTCTCCGCCAAGCATTACTAAGCCCCTGTGTTTACAGGGGCTTTTTTATTTCACCATGACTCCAGCTCGGCACTTCGCTGGACTACGCCAAGACTAGATACAGCAGGTTTATCAATGACTTAGGCGAGTTCATCATATGCCGGTGCTTTCTGAAACTTGACCCGACTTCCTCTCTCCTGGCCCCTAGAAGGCTCCTGGGAACCGGGTCTTTCTGAGGAGTCGTCATGGCAAAAATCAAGCTCACCAAGTCCGCTGTCGATGCGGCACAACCCCAGGCGCAGGCCGTCGAACTCCGGGATACGCTGGTTCCAGGCTTCTTGTGCAAGATTACCCCGTCGGGCCGCAAGGTGTTCATGCTCCAGTACCGGACGAACGCCGGCGAGCGCCGCAAGCCCGCCTTGGGCCAGTACGGAGAACTGACCGTCGAACAGGCTCGCTCGCTCGCGCAGGAATGGCTAGCCCAGGTACGCCGGGGTGGTGATCCCGGCGCAGACAAGGCGGAAGCCCGCAAAGCACCCAGCGTCGAGGAGTTGTGCAAGAAGTTCATGGAGGACCACTCCAAGAAGCGCAATAAGCCGAGCACCCGAGTTGGCTATCAAGGCGTCATCGATCGCTGCATCATCCCGTTGCTGGGCCGCAAGAAGGTCCACGACGTGAAGCGCCCTGACATTGCCGGGCTGATGGAAAAACTTTCGTACAAGCCGACCGAGGCGAACAAGGCATTCAGCATCCTGCGCAAGATGTTCAATTTGGCTGAGGTGTGGGGCTATCGGTCTGACGGCACCAATCCCTGCCGCCATGTCCCAATGTTCCCTGCCGGCAAGTCCACCCACCTTATCAGCGACGAGGACATGGGAAAACTTTTCCGGCAGCTCGACAAGATCGAGATCGAGGGGCTGGAGAACTACGTCATCCCGTTGGCGATCCGCCTGCAATTCGAGTTTGCCGGCCGCCGTGGCGAAATCGTCTCGCTCGAATGGGAATGGATCGATCTCGAAAACCGCCGCGTCGTCTGGCCCGACAGCAAGACCGGCGGTATGTCCAAGCCCATCAGCGAGGAAGCCTACCGGCTGCTTTCGACGGCGCCGAGGGAGGAAGGCAATTCTTACGTCCTGCCGTCGCCGCGCCATCCAGGGCACCACCTGACCACGGGCGAGTATTACGGCGGCTGGAGCCGTGCGCTCAAAGCGGCGGGGGCAACGCATGTGGGGACGCACGGCATCCGCCACCGCTCGGCGACCGACATCGCCAATTCGGGTATCCCCGTCAAGGTCGGCATGGCACTCACGGCGCACAAAACCGTGGTGATGTTCATGCGCTATGTCCACACCGAGGACAAGCCGGTCCGGGAGGCCGCCGAACTGGTGGCGAGTCGGCGCAAGGCAATCACCGGCACCAAGCCGCAGCCTGCGGAGGCAACGGCATGAGCAAGCGCGAAGTCGCCGTTCCTTCGCCCGCAGCGCCTTCGGCGCTGTTGGGCGACATCCGGGCACTGATCGAGGCGGCGCGCAAGCGTGCTGCCTCGACGGTGAATAGCGAACTGACGATGCTCTACTGGCACATCGGCCAGCGCATCCGCACGCAGGTCTTGGACGGGCGCCGGGGTGCCTATGGCAAGGAAGTCCTGCCCACCCTGGCGGCGCAGTTGGTGAAGGAGTACGGGGGCAGCTTTGCCGAGCAGAACCTGCGCCGTATGGTGCAGTTTGCGGCCACCTTCCCCGACGAGCAGATTCTCGTATCACTGATACGAGAATTGAGCTGGACGCACTTCATCGCCCTGATCCCGCTGAAAGACCCACTCCAGCGGGACTACTACGCACAGATGGCGAGCGCTGAACGCTGGAGCGTGCGGACGCTGCGTGAACGCATCGACTCGATGCTGTACGAGCGCACGGCGCTGTCCCAAAAGCCGGGCGAGACGATCGCGCAGGAGCTGGCGGCGATGCGCGATGCGCAGCGTATGTCGCCCGCCCTGGTCATGCGCGACCCGTACATCCTCGATTTCTTGGGGCTGCGCGATACTTGGCAGGAAGGCGACCTAGAGGCGGCAATCATCCGCGAAATGGAATCCTTTCTGCTGGAGCTTGGCGTGGGGTTCAGCTTCGTGGCCCGGCAGAAGCGCATCCCGATTGACGACGAGGACTTTCACCTCGATCTGCTGTTCTACAACCGCAAGCTGCGGCGGCTGGTGGCGGTGGAGTTGAAGGTCGGCGAGTTCAAGGCGGCCTACAAGGGGCAGATGGAGCTTTACCTTCGGTGGCTGGACAAACACGAACGGGAACCGGAGGAAGCCTCGCCGCTGGGGATCATCCTTTGTACCGGCAAGAAGCGCGAGCAGATCGAATTGTTGGAGCTGGACAAGTCGGGCATCCACGTTGCCGAGTACCTGACCGCCTTGCCGCCGAGGGGCGTGCTGGTGGAGCGGCTGCACCAAGCGACCCAACGAGCGCAGTCACAGATCGAACAACGCAGCAATCGAGAGACGGGGCATGATAAGAATTCAGATGACTGAGACCTGATTGGCGTACTAACTCAATGCCACTACGCGGTCCCGATTTTCGTGCGGTTAAGCAGCACGCGACGCCGCGCCGAGCCACCGCTCCATCACGAAAATCACAATGGTGTGTAAGGCGTGGACAGCCAAACGGGCCTCTGATGGAACAATTTTCGGAGGTTCGATGCCACGCCCATGTGCTGTCCCAATGTGAGTGCGATAGGCGCCAACGCCAGCCGCTTTACAGCGTAGCTGTCACTCGTCGATGTCGGCTTGCCGGCAACCCAATTGAAAGGGAAGCCTCACAAGCCGTATTTCCGTTTCCGGTTCTTGAAAGCCGGTTCGGTACCTTCGAGGATTTCGACGACCTTGGCCTTAATCACTGACGACTCGATGCCGCCGGAGATGTAGTTGAAGGTGTTCGTCGCCTTGTCGCATGTGGCACAGATGATTTGCTCGGCATCGCACACAACGGCGAGGTTGGGGTTGTGGGTCACCATGATGACCTGGCGGCGTTGCTTGGCGGCTTTGATGCATTTCACGAGCACCTTGAAAATCGTCTGGTTGTCGAGGTTCTCTTCCGGTTGGTCGATGATGATCGGGATGTCGTCCTTGTCCACCAGGAGGTAAAAGACAAGCAGAAGCAGTCCGCGCTCGCCGGGCGAAAGCTGGCTGATTTCCTGCTGGTCGAACGTCAGCGAATATCTCGGCGCAAGGTAGCTCATGCCGAAGAGGTAGTCGAAGATGTCCTGAGGCTCACCGCCACGCCGGAGCTGGTCTGCGATCTTCATTTCACGACCGCCGCCTGATTCGCGACGGTCGAAGTGGAGCATGTCATCAATGGTGTCGAGAAATTTCAGGGTGGAGTCCACGTCCCCAAAATTGACCTCCTTCAACAGCCCGCGCATGAGCTCGTTGCTATCATCCACGCCCGAAAAGCTGCCACGAGATTGGCGGTTGATTCGCGGGAAAAACTGCCCTTGAAAGTTGGACTCTTCGATGCGCACATCGAAATCCAGTGGTAGATGCATGTCCATCTGGGCGGCTGACTTGACGAATTCCTGCACGGGCTCATACAGCCGGCGGTATTCCTCAACCGTTTTGAAAATCTGCTCAAGGACTTTCTTGACCAGCTCCATGCGGCTGGCTCTCAACTCCGCGAGCTTGGCTGGAAGGGCGCCCAGCGACTCGATTTCCGCCTTGAACCATTCGATTGATTGTGACTTTTCCTTGCTGCCCACGAGCTCTTCCTTGGCTCGCTCCCACCTGGCGACCTGCTCTTTGAATAGGACGAACAAGCGCTGCTTTTCGCCGAGCTTGCTCTTGATCTCGGCAACGGCAGCCTCGGCCGCTTCGCGCCTCTTGTTGAGACCAGATGGGTCTTGGTTGGCGAGCGCCGCGTCGATGCTCGTGATCGAATCTTTCGTCGCCTTGTTGAGCGCCTCGATTTTCGTGGTGTCGATCTTCAAATCCACCAACTCGTCCGCGTTCAAAGCCCCGCTAACCTCTGCCAGCATCGGGGTCAACTCGGCGACAAACTGGTCGTGGGCTTTTTTGTGGTTGGCGATGGCTTGGGTGATCCGGCTCAGGACGGCTTGTCGCTTCGCTTCCGTGACCTTCTTGTCTCGGAGCTGCTTTTCCTCGTCGCGCAGTTTTTTGAGTTCGTCTTCCAAGGCTTGAATCTTCTCTGTCGCAACCTTGGACTCTTCCTTGGCTGCATCCGATGCTGTGGGGTCCTCGACTTGCGCGGGCTTTGCTCCTTCGAGGGCAGTCAACTCGGCGACCTTGGCGTCGAGTTGCTCTTGGAGGGACTGCTTGAACTCCGACGTAAGGCGGCGCTCGGTTTGCAATATGTCAGCATTGGCCCGACGTCCCCCCGCCTTCAGTAGCGGTCCGGTTTGAGTCCGGGATTTACTGTAACTGTTTTGCGTAGGCGGCGGGCGTCAGCCCGCCCAGTGCTTTTTTCGGTCGCTCCTCGTTGTATTCACGGCGCCAGTTTTCGATTTCTGTTCGCGCGTGCAAAAGGCTGGGAAACCAGTGCTCGTTGAGGCATTCGTCGCGTAGCCGTCCGTTGAACGATTCGATGTAGGCGTTCTGGTTAGGCTTGCCCGGCTCGATAAGCCGCAGCTGCACACCACGTTCGTGAGCCCAGGCGACCATGGCCTTGCCACAGAACTCCTTTCCGTTATCGCTGCGAATCACCTTCGGGAGACCACGCGCGATCGCCAGGCGGTCCATGACCCGCGTCACGCCGATGCCCGAGATGGCTCTCTCGATTTCGATGGCGACGGCCTCGTGCGTCGCGTCGTCGACGATCGTCAGGCATTTGATGATGCGACCTTCGGCTGTGCGGTCAAACACGAAATCCATCGACCAGACCTCGTTCGCAGCCGCCGGGCGAAGCAGTGGCTGCCTTTCGGCCGGCGGGACTTTCTTTCGCTTGCGGCGCCGCACCTGGAGGCTGGCCTCTTGATACAGGCGCTCGACCCGCTTGTAATTCACCGCGTGCCCGGCTTGGCGAAGCTTCAGGTAGATCATGCCCACGCCATAGCGTTTATGGCGATTCGCCAGCGCGCAGATGATCTCGCGCAGTTCGACGTTACGGTCGGGGCGCGGCTCGTAGCGGTACGCGCTTGCACTCATGCCGGCAATCGCCAGCGAACGGCGCTCGCTCAGCTCCCGGCCGATCAGATAGCGCACCAGCTCGCGCCGGTCCGGTGCGCTCACCATTTTTTTCGCAGAGCGTCTTTAATCACCTCATTTTCCAGAAGCTGCTCGGCTAGCAGCTTCTTCAGCCGGCCGTTCTCAGTCTCCAGGTCCTTCAGCCGTTTGGCCTCCGGCACGCTCATGCCACCGAACTTGCTGCGCCACAGATAGTACGAGGCCTCACTGAAACCGTGCTTGCGGCACAGGTCCTTGACCGGCATGCCGGCCTCGACCTCACGCAGGAAACCAATGATCTGCTCTTCGGAAAAACGCTTCTTCACGTCCAATCTCCTTCTCGTGGGGATTGGACTCGAAACCGGGCCGCTACTCAAATCTGGGGGGACGTCGGGCCTTCGAGATTTCTTTGAGCACTTGCTCGCGCGCACTGTCGATCTCGGCGACTTTGAAATTTAGCAGCTCATCCATGGAGTTGTAGCCCAAGCGGGCCTCTTCCGGGACGTGCGTGTAAATGATCTTGCGCAGCTCGGTGTCAAACGTCGCTGAGCCGCCATCACCAAGCTCGTTACACAGCGTCTCAAGGTAGCTTTGCGGCAGATACTTGACCCGCTCCACGCTAGTGTCTGGTGGGTCTTGGTCGAGATGTCGCTCCGACTCTGTGCCGTCGTGCCAACCGAGCGCACCGACGAAGTGAGGGGCGAGCTTGTTTCGTGGGTTTCTGAAGCGCTTATCGTTCAGAAATGAAAAGCTCTTGAAGTTTTTGGTGTCACCCGCCAGCGCTGCGATGTCGGCCATGGCACTCTTCCCGCTGCCCTTGTTACCGATGATGGCGACCAAGTCGTGGCTCAGCGGCATGTCAATATCAAACCAAGTGTCGGCGAGCGAGGAACCGGGCTTGCGATTGACCCGAATCTTGGACACGTATTTCGTGCGATTGGCCTCAACAAGCAGCCGCTTGGGCGGCGTGTCGCCGATGAACACCCGGTCTTCGAATTCGGTGATGGCCTGCACCAGTCCATCAAAGGTTGGATCGGCTTTGATCCAGGTGAAGCAGTTGCCGACGCGATCTTTGTCCGCCGAGCTGCTCAGGGCGTGGGCGTCGGAGCAGTCGAGCAGCGTGGCCTTGACACTGGAACCCGAAAGCTTCTTTCTCGCAGCGTCATAGGCGGCGGGGTTGGCCGCGGCGGTGAAAACCAAATCGGCTTGGTTGATGATGTTGCGCTTTTCGGCGATGGATTGGTCGTCCCATTTTAGGTTGTCCCATTCGGTCTTGCCAATTGCAATCAAGTATTTGCCTGCGAGATAGTGTCGGTCGAGCGCCTCGACGACCTTCTCCAGGCTCACGCACAGGTTGTTGAAGCCCTCCTGCAGGGGCGGCGCGTAGTCAGCTTTCTTCTCGGCCGGCGCCGAGTCGATGATCATTTGCCCGAGCTCGGCCAGGCTGTCTCGGGTTATGACTCCCTTCCATTTTCCATTCCAATTGGTGGAATCGGAAATTAGCTGGTAGCTGGGGGCCAGGGAGCCTAGGAATTGCTGCCGAATGACCTCAGGGTCCAGCGCGTCGAATACGACGTGCAGGTTGATGCGGTTCCAGCCGGATTGAGAATAAGTTCCGTCCTTGTCCTTCTTGACCACTCCGGCAAACTTGTCCAGGCGCAGCTCGATTACTGGCAGCACGAGGTCAATGTTTTTCAGCCTGCCTTGCTCTAGTTTGGCCTTGCGCACGCGTTCGTAGCCGTCAATGAAGATGTAGTCGTTGATGCCAATTACCTTGAATTCCGCCGGCAGAGCTTCTAGGTCGAGCAGGAAAGCGTCCCAAGCTTCTTCGTTCGTCCCAGGGTAGTTGTGAACAATCGACGATGGCGTGTGGACATGCAAGTCCCACTTCTTCCAGGTAGAGCCAGCCGGTTCATTTTTCATTCCCTCCTCCATCTTCTTGTTGAACGGAATATACGGCTCTAATGACGGAATTCGGAATCTTGTTAGTCATGGTTCCCCATTCAGTTCTTCTGGTCAAGACGTTGACTTAGACATCAAGGGCCAATCTTCCGGCACCAGCGCTGGCGGTTTGGTCCATGGCTGCTCGACCAAGGAATCTTGGAACCACTGGTCCCGAAGATTGGCATGTTCTGTCACGATGAGTTGGAAGCCAGGGACATCCTCTTTCGTGAAATTCAACAATAACTCGAATAGTCGGCGGACCGCTGCCAAGTCGGCGTCTGCCTCCGTTTTCTGGACAGTTCCATCCGCTTCTTTATAGACCTTCTCCGAAGGGAAATAGACTTGGGTTGGCTGGTCGATAAGCAGGAACTGAGGGACCGGGCAATTATTTTTCGATGCGAAAAGATGCAGTGCCAATAATGCGGAGAGGTGGTAGGCCAGATGATTTTCGCCACCACCGGTGCGGCTCATGGGAACCGGACGATCCGGGCGGTCAAAAACGATGGTGAGATGGTTGAGATCAAGCCGTGCGGGGAAAGCGCTGAACTCCGCCTCGAAGGTTTGGATGTACCGTGACACCTGCGCAGAGATGTTATTCAAAATCGAAGTTAGTCGTTCGTGGCTGTCATCAGCACCGACTTTCTTCTCCAACTCCTCAACCTTGAACTTCAGGCGCCGATGCTCTGCTTCGCGCGAAACCAACTCCGTATTGGGCACAAGATTTTCCAGGAACAAACTGATGCGGCCAACAACCCGTGCCGCTGCATTGTTACGCGTTCCCATTTGCGCGATCACTTCGTTGGCCGCGATCGCAGCAGACAACTCCGCTTCCTTATTCTTTATCGCGTCCACGACCTCTCGTACTTTGTCATCCTGTTCGGCAAGGTACGCCTCCAATTTTGGGCGTTGACCCGCGACAATGCTCATTTCTTCGTCGAGTGTTGCCAGTTCTTTGAGGAGCACTTGCGCAACAGGGGACTCCAGAGCCAGGTTCGCTTCGCAAAATGGCCACTGCCATTCACCGGTCTCAGGGTTCTTGGGAAGAGCCTTGATTGAAGCGAGTCGATCTTTTTGCTCCAGCGCCTCACTTTCAAAACCGCCAGCCCGCTTGGAGAACTGGCGGGCAGCATCAACCCTGGATTGCGCCTCTCGCCGATCCTTGCGTAGTTGGCTAATCTCTTCTTCGAGTCGAGATATTCTTTGACCGTCGTCGTCGGGAACTGAGGCCGGTTTCCATTCCAGGGCAGTACGCAAGGCGTCGATCACGCCATCCGGCCCAGCCTGTTGATTCTCCGGCGCGATGATGCCAACCGCCTTGGCCTCCGAGAAAAGGCCGATTCCTTTCTGCTGGGATGTATCGATGGCATCCCGAGCCTGTTCGAGGAGCTTTGCGTTAAGCTTCAGCTCTCGCTGCGCCGCGCGCAGCTTGGCTTCCAGCTCGTACCGGTCATTGGAAGAAATGCCCAGAAGGATCTGGCAACGTGTCGCGGATCGCCTGTGGCTGAAAAGTTTCATTCTGACGATAGAAAAGTTGATCCTTGTTGGCAACGATGCCTTGCTTCTGAAATAGGTAGTAGTACGTGTGCTTGACGTTCGCGTCATAGCTTTCCCGGCTGTGTTCGATCGCAACATCAGTACGGTTCTCCGGGACACCCAACAATCGCGATAGCAACGCAACCACCGCATCGTCGTCGGTATTGGCCGCCAATTCCTTAAAGTCAGGGGCTGCCAGTTGATTGCCCCTTCGCAGCATGGCGGTACTGCAGCTTGTACCACCGGCGGTCGGCGTGGGCTTTGCAATCAGTACCTGTTCCTGGGCGAACTGATAGATCACGGCGAACCATGCCACCTTGTCACGAATAATGCCTTCCGGGACATTGAAGGTTGAGCGCCCCATACAGTATTCGATGATTTCGGAGAGTGCCGATTTCCCGGTGGAGGAGCGACCGGTGATGACGTTCAGACCGTCCACCTTGAACTGAAGATCTCGGCGCTGCCCGTCATGACTGTAGATATGAATCGATTTGATTTTCATGGGCGTATTCCAAAAGTCGTGTACACCGTCACGCGGTCTGCGATGCGGGCAAATTCTTTTCCAACAATGCGTGCGACGCGCTGGCAGGAGATGGACTCATCGGTCCCTGTCACGGATTTCCGAACGCGTTTCGGCACAGTCTTCAATCTGCCATCTGGCGACACGACAAAACATCCTCGCTCCATCAGCACGCCGAAAGCTTCGAGCGCAAACGGCAGCAGGTCGCGGGCACGGTCAGCGAAGCCAACCAGCAACTGAGGATTCTTTTCGGCGATTTTCAAAAGATAACTGCGAGAACTGCCCGCAATCACTTCACGAGCGTCTTTCTGCAAACACAGCGGCAGTACCAACAGCGCAAGAGAGAACGGCATGCCGTCGGGGTCCTCCTCCTCATAGCCTTGCAATGCCCTGAATAGAACTAGGCCGCAGAATGCGGGATTGAAAAGATTCTTGACTTCAAATGGTCGTTGATCCCATCTTTTCATTCCGCAGCCCCCAACAACTGGCCGACACGGCTGAGGAAACGTGGGTGCCAATAGACCCTTGGAAGTGGTCGGCTGTTTGCAAGGATATGGAATCCGCCGCGCACAACATAGGGCTCGGTCACACGCTCCCGAATGCGAAGGGTACTGCTATTGCCGCTCTCCAAGTCAGCCCATTGATACAGCGCTTTTCCCGCTTTCAAAAGAACTGCATCGGCACTGTCCTCATCAAGTTCCTCAAAGACCACATCCCGGTAGCGACTCCATTCATCAATAAGGCGGTCTTCGTACTCTTCCATTTCTCCCGAGACAAGAAGGTTTTGGCGAGCCCAGGAAGACCGCTGCTCGAAAGCTCGGTAGTAGTCCAATATGGCGTTGCGAATGCGGTTGGAGGCAATACCAATTTCTCGCAGTTGGACAACAAACAGGCGCGGATCATTATCTGCGTCGATTTCCCCAGCGGGCACTTTTCCCCTGAAGGTGATCGGAAGGTTGTCTGATTTGTACTCCTCAGCAAACGTGGAAAGCTTGTCTGAGATTTCGTAACCGAAGACGGCTTCTGCTCGCTTGCCGGCCAACAGGTTGACGATGGTGTCATTCCACCAACCTTCGAGGCGCTCGAAGATGGCATCGCGGTTGTCGCGCCGGATGCTACGCATGTGCTGATCTTTGACAATTGAAGGCACATCCTCGATGCGAGGACCTCCATCAAAGATCACGATGCGCGAAAGGAAATCTTCCTTTTCGTCATCGTTGAGTTTGTGGAACTCGGTGGCGATTTCACCAATGAGCTTCGATTCGGACTTGGCCAGAACGTCGGCTGCAACCTGTGATAGGGATGCAGCCGCGTCGTCTGCCGGTGGTTCCAGCAGGAAGCGCTGTAAAAACGAGGTATCTGAAACCGTGCCCGTCGAAAACAGGAAGAAGCGGAGACTTGCTTCGCTGCGCCCATCACGGTTATAGCGGGACAGCCAGATTCGGACCGACTTCCAGAAGTCCGTTGAAAGGTCTGTCAACCGATCACCAACGCCCTTGTGCTTGAGCGAGGCAAGTGTTTTGACGCCATCCTTGTCAAGGAAGTCAAGATCATCGTCTTTTTCAATTAAAACTGACGTGTTTTCCGGCAACTGCAAGAGTCTAAGCAGTGCAAAGCGAGGCTGATAGATATATCCCAGCCCTTGTTCGCCGGCGGAATACTGATCGGTGGAAGCCTCTCCCAGGCTTTAGTCCCTATGTCCGTTGTTCTTCGTTTGAGTCGCCAGACATGACATGAAGGAATTTAAGCTAGTACCAATTTTGCTTGGCCCGCGCCGGTTGCATTCCCCTGATGCCCAAGTCATTGCTGCTCACTTTTTATCAATAGTAACAAACCGATTCCTTTGTTGGGAGTTATTGGGTAGTCAAGAGTGGGCTTCTTGGACAATGTTCTTGCATATGACAACAGTTTGAACGTCCCAGCGTGCCGCCGTCGGGCTCGCGGGCTACGCCCCATGCCTCGTGCCGAGTCATGGCCATGCGGCTTTGATCTCTGACGCCTCCGGCCGATTCTGCGCTCCCGTCCTGCGCGCTGCGCTTGCCCATAGGTCATGGAGTGTGTAGAGGTGGACTTGCTGTTCCCTTCACCGTACCACGCTGTTCTCGCTGTCAAGGTCTACGCGCACGGTGTGCGCTTGCGTCCTGCCGGTTGTCTGCGAACCCTGACAACTGCGCTGCAGCGTGTGGGGCCGGTCTCGGGCAATTCCGCCCGAGCAACCGGAGCACGATCATGTCGCAACTTTCTCTGTCCCTCGATTCCTCGCTGCTGGTGCGTGACGTCCAGGGGCGTTATCTGCCGGCAACTGCCGACCAAATTCTGGAAGCTGCGCGGTATATCATCGACCAGAAGATTGCGCGTGGGACGTTGTTTACTTCACCGGCGCTGGTCAAGGACTATCTGCGCACCAAGCTGGCCAGCTTCGAGCATGAGGTTTTCGCTGCGCTGTTCCTCGACAGCCAGAACCGTCTGATCGAATGCGTGGAGATGTTCCGCGGCACCATCGACCAGGCATCGGTGTATCCGCGCGAAGTCGTGAAAACGGCACTGCAACACAACGCTGCGGCCGTGATCTTTTCGCACAATCATCCGAGCGGAAATTCCGAGCCGAGCCATGCGGACAAGCTGCTGACCCAGCGCCTCAAGGAAGCCCTGGCGCTGGTGGACGTGCGTACACTGGATCACATTGTCGTCGGCGGCGAGGCCACCACGTCATTCGCAGAGCGTGGCCTGCTCTGACCGAGGGGGCTTTGCCCCCTTTTTGCTGCGCCCGGCGCTGTTATTTGTTCCCGTTGCGTTCGCGCTGGCGGAGTCGCTTCATGTACGCGTCATCGACCAGATCGTCTGGCCCCAAGTCCAGGGCGCAGTTTGCCAACGAGGCCAGCGTCCGGTCGGTGAGCTTGCCCCCCCTTGGCAGTTGGCCGTAACTCTCCGCGCTGTTCTCCTCGATGGCGGCGAACAGCGCCTTGAAGAAGTCTGCGCGTGACGGGCGCGCCGCCGCTGTGGCGGCGGCCGTCAACGGGTCCGTGGCCGCCAGGACAGCCTTTTCCGCGTCGGAGGCGAGTTCCTGCATGAACTCGCCCAAGGATGGCCAGTATTTCAGATCGAACTGCCCACGAAGGGCGCCCAGCTTCTCTTGGACGTAGGACTGGAACAGATAGTTGTTCTGAGACGCTGCTTCGATGACGTTGCAAACGTGGTAATGGGTGTCGCTGCTGAAGCCGGATGTGTCGTGGAGATCGGAGCGCTGCTCCAGCAGCATCGCCAGTTCGGCCGTCTTCCTTGCAATCTGCTGGTTGACGTTGGCGAGATCGCTGCGTGCGGCGCGCGCCTCCTGCATCTTCTCCGGATTCCAGAACGCAGCCGTACTCAACACCAAGCCAAGAAAGACCTGGAGCGCTGGCGGACGCGCATGGAGTTTGTCGTGCAATTCTTCGTAGGCATCGCGCAGCTCGATTCCACGCCTCAACAGCCGATCCACAACGGCGTTTTCGCTGGGCAAGATGTGGTGCTCGATGTTGTAGCGCTTTCCCTCCAGAAGAAGGTTTTCGCAGGTTTGCTGCGCGTTTGTTGGTTGCAATGAACTCATGCTCGATCCTTGATTTATCTAACACTTCACAGCGTACAGAACCAAGGCAAGCTTGTCGGTACCCCAGCAATTAACACCAGATAGTCTCTGAGGTACCCGCGTTATCCAATTGATAACGACATATGGGCGTCCCCGGCCAAGGAGGTGCGGCCGGTCGCGCTGTCGTGCTTTGCATCGAGCCACCTGCGGCGTCTCGCCCCATTCGGGCTTCCATCGTTCCCTCGCTCCGCTCGGCTGACGCCTTCGGCCCGGCTTCCCGATCCGGGCCTGCGCGCTTCGCTTGCCGTGCGGTCGGCACACAGGGATGGCCGTTGCCTGTCCAGCCATCTCTCCTGACTCCATCACCTTGCTCGCGACTGTAGCCCGCGGTCGTGTGCCGTCAAGGCGCACAGGGCCGTGTCCTCGGCTGCGCCTGCGGGCCGCACCAACCCTGCGCTTGTTTCCTTGACGACACCCGTCCGCGCGCTCCTGACCGTCGCGGGCGATGAACTCAGGAAAGACGGCGGCAACGAGGCCAACCGGGTTCTTCGTGCCGACCGCACCGAACAGCCGAAAGGCTGGGCTCCGAATCTTGGAATCCGGTGTGCGGTGTGAACAGCAAACCCTTTTTTGTCAGGAGAAAGATCATGCAACTCGCATCCCGTTTCGCTTCCCGTTCCCCGTCGCTGCGCAGCGATTCCCCGCTGTCAGATGACCAAATCCGCCGCGTGGCCCCGTCCATCTTCGCGGACGCCCCGCATGAGAGCCGTTCCGAGCGGTACAGCTACATCCCCACCGCCGCCGTGCTGACCGAACTGCGCAATGAAGGCTTTCAGCCTTTCATGGTGACGCAGACCCGCGTGCGCGATGAAGGCAAGCGCGAGCACACAAAACACATGCTGCGCTTGCGCCACGCCAGCCAGATCAACGGCTCGGAAGCCAATGAAATCGTGCTACTCAATTCCCATGACGGGACGAGTAGCTATCAGATGCTGGCCGGGATGTTCCGCTTCGTTTGCAGCAATGGCCTTGTCTGCGGCGACACCGTGGCAGATGTGCGTGTCCCCCACAAAGGCGACGTGGCCGGACTCGTCATCGAAGGCGCTTACCAAGTGTTAAGCGGTTTCGAGCAGGTGAAGGAGTCCCGCGACCTGATGCGCGGCATCACGCTGGACGATGGCGAATCCGAAGTGTTTGCTCGTGCCGCGCTGGCCCTCAAGTACGACGACCCGGACAAGCCCGCACCTATCACCGAATCGCAAATCCTGATGCCGCGACGGTTCGACGACCGCCGCCCCGACCTGTGGAGCGTGTTCAACCGCGCCCAGGAGAACTTGACCAAGGGCGGATTGCATGGCCGCGCCGCGAATGGCCGCAGGCAGAGCACGCGCCCGGTGCAGGGCATTGACCAAAACATCCGTCTGAACCGCGCCCTGTGGCTGCTGGCCGATGGCATGCGCGCCCTCAAAGCCTGAATCGTCCCTCCCGCCGGAGGGGCGGTTTCCCCTCCATTCCTTGTTTCATTTGATTGGAGATACACCATGAACGCCATTACCCAAACCGAAGCCCGCGCCATCAACACCGCCGCCGCTATCCCGCTGGAAGCCGCCGACCCGAGCAAGAACCTGATTCTGGTTCCCCTGTCGCGGCTGGTGCTGCGACCCACGGGCCGCAACGTGCGCAAGACCCCGCGCATGTCCATCCCCGAACTGGCCGCGTCCATCCAGCGCGTGGGCCTGCTGCAAAACCTCATCGTAATTACCGCCGCCGATGGCGAGCATTATGAAGTCGTGGCCGGTGGCCGTCGCCTCGCAGCCCTCAAGCTGCTGGCGAAGAAGCACCGCATCCCGAAGGAATGGGAGGTGCCTTGCCTGCTGGTGGCCGATGGCACGGCCCGCACCGCCAGCCTCACCGAGAACGTGCAGCGCGAAGCCATGCACCCGGCAGACCAGTTCGAGGCGTTCGCCGCGCTGGTAGCCGAAGGCCGACCCGTCGAAGACATTGCAGCGGATTTCAGCGTCACGCCGCTGGTGGTACAGCGCCGCTTGAAGCTGGCGAACGTCTCACCGCGCCTGATGGCCGACTACCGCGCCGATGCCGTCACGCTCGATCAGTTGATGGCCCTTTCCATCACCGACGACCACACCGCGCAGGAAAGCGCGTTCTACGATGCGCCGACTTGGCAGCGCCAACCGTCCGTGCTGCGTGAACGTCTCACCGAGCGCGAAATCGACGCCTACCGGCATCCGCTGGTGCGCTTTGTCGGGCTGGATACCTACGAGCAGGCGGGCGGCGGTGTTCGCCGCGACCTGTTCGCTGAAGACGATGCGGGCGTATATCTGACCGATGCTGCGCTGCTGGAACGGCTGGCGCAAGACAAGCTGGCGGGCATCGCCGCCAAAGTGAAGGCCGAAGGCTGGGCATGGGTGGATGCGACGCCCAGCGTGACCCATGCCGACCTGCACGCTTTCCAGCGTGCGCCGAGGGAACGCCGCGAGCCGACCAAGCGGGAAGCGCAGCGTATCGAGAAGCTGAAAACCAAGATGCAGGAGGTAGGCGTTGCCCTCGATGCCGCGCTGGACGCGGAGGACGAAGAAAAGGCCGATGCGCTGCAAGAGCAAGGCGAGGCGCTGGGCGAACAATTGCAGGCGCTGGAAGATGGCTTGCAGGGCTATGGCCCGAATGTGAAAGCCGCAGCCGGGACCATCGTCACCATCGACCGCAGCGGCGAGGCCGTGATTCATCGCGGGCTGCTGCGCGAGGCCGAGGCCAAGGCGCTGCGCACGCTGGAACGGCTGCGGCAGGGTTTCGGCAGTGAGGAAGCCGAGAACGACGACGAAGGAGAAACGGCAGGCGAAGCGAAAACCTCCACCATGTCCGACCGGCTGGCGCAGCGCTTGAGCGCGCATCGCACCGCCGCGCTGCAAATCGAAGTCGCCCGACATCCGCAGGTGGCGCTGGCCGCTCTGGCGCATGGCATGGTGCAGACCGTCTTGCAGGCAAGCCACTATGGGACCGACCTGCCGCTGGGCGTGCGCCTCACGGTGCAAAACCGGCTGGAAGGCCCGGCCCCGGACTGGCCGGAATCGTCCGCCGCTGTCGCCCTGCGCGAACTGCAACATGCATGGGGTGGCAAGCTGCCCGAGGATAGCGCCGAACTGTTCGCCGCGCTGCTAGCGATGGAACAAGGCGAACTGGTCAAGCTGCTGGCCGTATGCGTGGCTTCGACGGTGGACGTGGTGACGCCTCGCGCAACGCAGCACCAGCCCGGCGACGAACTGGCGCAGGCCGTGGGCCTCGACATGGCCGCATGGTGGCAGCCGACAGCCGAGGGATATTTCCGGCATGTGCCGAAGGCCGCGATTTTGCAAGCGGTGGGCGAGTACGCGCCGGAACACGTCAACCGGCTGGCGAAGCTCAAGAAGGCCGATATCGCCAGCGAAGCTGAGCGGTTGGCCGATGGTACCGGCTGGATGCCCGCCATCTTCAACGCCGAAGACTCGGCAGTGCAAGAGGCTACGCAGGAGGATGGCCCGGCGCAAGACGCGTCGGAGAATGCCGAGGCCGTGGCTGATGAACCTGCCGAGGCGCTGGCCGCTTGACCCGTGCCGAAAGCAAGCGCCCCGGCTTTGACCGGGGCGTTTCGCTTCAAAGGAGATATGCCCATGACCCGTAGCACCAGCCGCCCGCGCATGGTGGCGATCTATGCCCCTGGCACGGTACGCGCCCGCGGCTGGCACGGCGAAGGCGACGTGCGCGGCTACCGTCCACCTCGCGGATGGACGACCCGCGCCGACCTCACCGACATTCACCCATCACGGGCCGCGCCTTGCCGCATGCCGTGTAGTGACTCATCGAGACGAAAGGATAATCGTCGTCCCACGCATTGTTCGCCAAGAAAAAATTGCGGCCCCGGCGCTACCTCGCGCCGGGGCCGATAAAAAGAACTGGGCGCGACCCGATGGCCGCGCCCAGTTTTAACAACCAATGCAAAAGCACCGCGCTGCTGCCAGTGTTTCACTGGCAGCAGTTCAAACATGCAGCAGAACGACCCAATCGCCCCCAATATGTGGCTATTGAGGGAGTGACGTCTGTTTTTGTTCGCGCGTTGGGATTTTCTGGAGTGGCAGAAGATCCATGACATCACAGAATAGTGAGCGGTTCTTCCAGTCGTTTCTGTCGCCAATCACATAGAAACGCCGCTTGGCCCGCGTTGCAGCCACGTTCAGGAGATTGGGCTCCGAAACGGCCCAGTTGCGGGCTCCTGAACCAGCGGTGTTACCACCCAGCACCATGACGACAACCGGCGCTTCCTTGCCCTGCATGGTGTGAATAGTGCCGAACACAATTTTGTTGCCCACAATTCGTTTGAGATTGTTCCGAACGTCTGTGAAGGGGGTGATGACGGATATGTCTTTGGCCTCCACGCCATCCTCACGCAACAGCGCCAGCAGTTCCTGCAAGGCTTTACCTTCGGCGGGCACCCAGTTCCCTTGAGACGTGCCACTGGCATGTATCCAGCCAGTCGATAAACTGGCGTGCGTCTCCTTCTCGGGACTTGGCGCAAGCGTTCCGTACACCATGGTACCGTCATAGGCAATGCGATTGGCGAGCCCGTGCATCGGCCTGTCGCAGCGGCGATGTACGGCTAGCGGGAGTCCTACCCAAGTCTTGCTACCGGCCGGGCCTGCCATACGTCCCCACGGGGTAGCCTGGTCAGCCAGCGTCTGCGCTGATTGCCGGTTGGGGAGCCAATGCGCATCGACGCGGTAGCGCGTGCGCATGTGTTCTAACACTGCATCGGACACAGTTACGATGGGTTTGAGTTGCAGGGGATCACCCACCAGCAACGCGCGCCGGGATCGCCACAACGCCCCCACCGCAGCTTGCGGGGAAGCTTGACCAGCCTCATCCACCAGCAGCCAGCCAATTTCACCGGCCCCCAATGAGCCGAACGAACGGGCAAACGACGCGAAGGTACTGCTCAATACCGGAACGACCATGAACAGCGAAGCCCAGGCCGAACGGATGGCGTCGCGCGAAAGACCTTGGAAGCGTGAGCCGGTCAATAGACTGTTGATAAGGAAGAGGTTGGAGCGCATCCGGGATGCCTCCAACTCGAAAAACGTCCGATGGAGCTTGAGTGCCTGGATGAAGACGCGCGCGCGGGCTTGTCTCCAGCCTTCAATACGCCAGGGCTCGGCCAGTTCAATGGCATCGCCGCGACCGATGGTATCGCCTTGCAGCCAGGCGACCAGGTGATCGGCTTGGCAGGCACTGGCCAGACCGGTAGCGTCTCGCGTCAGAGCTTTTTCTTGACCCTGCAATTGCAGCAGTGCCCGACGCGCCTCGGCGGTCTGCTTTTCCAAGCTCTCCCTTGATATATCGAGTTGCTTGGTGAGGCGTGTTATTCGAGCGAACTCGGCAGAGGCCAGATCACGTTCGCCTTCCAGCAATTCCTGCGTTGCGTTCCAGTCGCGTTGAGCCTTCCAAAGACTGAATAATTTCGTCCAGAAACCCGGCTTAAGGGCTTGGTGTTGTTTAAGTGCGTCCAGGCACTGCTTGAGCGCTAAGTTGGCGGGGCGGCTTTCCTCGGCATCCAGGTGCACGAGCTGTGCTAGCGCGTCGGCTAGTTTCTGTTCGAGGGCATCAAGTGTTTCGGATTTGTCGGCGATCTTCTTTCTGGTCTGGCAGATCGACTGGATCAACTCGCGAATGCGAACGGCATCGGCGCACGTTTTGCGCATCTCTGTCTTGGCCGCTTCGTAATCGGAGACCGCTTGCCGCCACAAGGCTTGGCGTTGTTCCGATGAGCGTGCCGCGTTGACCTCGGCATGCGCGTTGAGCCAACCCATGAAGCCCTGCGGGCCTTTCTCTTTTTCGGGGGCCGCATCGTCGTGATCGTCGTTGCCGCTGTCACTCTCCTCCACAGCAGAAGGGGCGGAAATCTGGGTATTTACGTCGTTCTCAATTTCCTCGTCTGACTCGACATCTGCATCTTCTTCCGCCTCCGATTCAGCCTTGTCTTTGCTGCCAAAGGGACGCTGACCATAGAAATAGCAATCCACGAAAGTTTTCCGCCGGGCCTTGCTGCCCAATGCACCGGAAATCAGTCCCCAGGCTGGTTTGCCGCTGGCCAGCTCCCCCAGATCGGCGAAATACTCAGCATCCGGCAGCCAGCTCTCGTCGATCTTGTCGCGCTGGGGCAATTCGAGCGTGACATTCTCCACGGCGCCGTTATTGGACGAGGCGACCACGATCTCGAAGCCATATAGCGCTGGGTTGAGCCTGAAGCAAGCCTGCGGCTTGCCACCGTCATTGGCCTCTTCACGCCCGTTGCTCGCGAACCCATCGGAGGCTCGGCGCAACTTGGCAAGTGCATCGGCTCTACTGGTGACAATGGCCGCAATCAAGTCGCGTAATAGCGTGGTCTTACCGGTGCCTGGTGGGCCGTTGATGCCCAGCATTCCCTGGCCATTGGCGAGAGTGGACAGGATCGTATTGACGGCCAGTTGCTGGGAATGCACAAGTCCCAGATGCCGCTCGGCGGGCCAGCAGCTATTCGGATAGGCATCCGGCATCAATCGCTCAATCAGCGGCAAGGATGCGCGGTCGTCATCTACGTGCAGACGCTGCTGAGGGTCGTACTGGCGGAGGTATTGGTCTAGGGGGGCGCTTTTCACGCCCTTGCCGATGCTGTCGGCGACATCGGCAAGATCGTCGAGCAAGAAACTGTTGAGCGGATCATCTTCCGATTCGGGCTTATTGGGCTTGACTGGCTGAGAGCGGAAACGGAACAGATGGCGATCCACATGGCCGAAAAAATCCGCTATCCCAAGGAATTGGAGAATCCATTGGGTCAACTCCCGCAGGGCGTTGCCGGATACCTGGCCTGCAAGCAATGTTTTCGCCTGATCACCGGCAGCTTTCTGATCGTCCTCGAATCCCCTTGTCCAGTCTTTTCCAGTCAGGACCCGCCCCAGGAACCATGCCTCACTGGAGAGTACGAAACTGTTATCGACCATTTGGCCGGCCATGGTGAATTTCGCAGCAAACAGCGCAGATTCTCGAAACTGTGGCTCTCGATAACCTTGATCGGCCCCATAAGCTTCCTTCAGCTTTTCCGCGACGAGCCGACTGTCATACAGGTGAGCATACAGTGTGTGGCTCCAAACCCGCTTCTTGGGCAATGCCTGTTTGACAACATTACTTTCAGGAGCCCAGGGAGGAACAGGATGCTGGATAGGCGTGTCGTGAATGAACGCACTATATGCGTTGCCGCGTTTCTTTAGCTTGGGCGCTGATTGGGGTTGAAGCAACTCGACTGCGTGCCAATACCGGACGATGTTCTCCTGCCCCATCAAAATTTTCTCCCCCGTCATGTTCAATCCTTTTTTCCTTTGCATTTCGTAAAGCCTAAATTGCAGCACGCTTGTTTGAGCTGGCACGGGCCTTCGATCTTGGCAATTAGGCCCTAATAATGCTCATTTCCTAGATGATCTCATGCCGTGGCGATGCGATGGGCGCTGAGTTTTGCCCTGATTTGCTGGACTTGGTTGTGCAAATGGATGCCGTGCTCAATGCTGGTGGTTCGTCTACGCAACGTCACGCGGGACGGTTCACGGACACGCCGCTCAGCCTTGCCATGGAACTTTCACACCACGCCTCAAGCATGCCGCCGCAGGATGCGGCGGGGGTGTTTGCGCTTTCCGTTGAGGTGATCGGCCTTGTCTGCATCAAGGGGCAAGCCGGCGAAGCAGTCCTGCTGGGCTGTCGAGTCGGCCCTGTCTCCTTGCGGAGCAGTCGGCCCATGCGTCCTTGGCTTGTCGTGAATCCTGGCGGGGGCACGGCTGCGCCTTGGGCTTCATGGCCGCAACCGTCCGGTGCAAACAATTTCCCCTGCGCGGTCACTGCGTTCGGCGCATTCCTCGCGGGACAAATTCTTTGCACCTCCCGGTCCTCCACTGCGTTTCGGCCGCAAGCGGTGCGACCCGCCCATCCCCCGCCTGACGGATCACAACAAGGACGCGATGGGCGCGACCTTGGTTAAACCGCAAGGAGAAAACATCATGGCCACCATCGGCACCTTCACCGCAGACAAAGACGGCTTCACCGGCACGATCCGCACCCTGACGCTCAACGTCAAGGTCAAGCTCATCCCCAACGAAAAGGAAAGCGATAACGCCCCCGACTTCCGCGTTCAGGCGGCCGGCGGCTACGACATCGGCGCGGCGTGGAAGAAAGTCAGCAAGGCCGAGCGGCCCTACGTGTCCTTGACCCTCGACGATCCCACGTTCCCGGCGACGATCTATGCCCGCCTGATCGAGGAAGAGGACGGCACGCACAACCTCATCTGGTCGCGCAGCAAGCCCCAGGCGGCCTGACGGCCGCTCAGCGCCCCGTCCATTGCGGCGGGGCAGCCGTGCTCTGCACGGCAAACTACGATCTAACCGCTGCGAGCTGGCTCTCGGTCTCGGTCATCAGCACGGCGGTACTGCATTCAAGTGCGCCGGCGATCTTGAAGATGATCGCCAGAGTGGGCATGTGCTCTCCGCGCTCGACCTTTCCCATATGGGAACGCTCGACGCCCGCCAGATTCGCCAGCAACTCTTGCGCAATCCCACGTTCCGTCCGCAGCGCGCGCACCGCCGCGCCGAAGGCTTGCGCCAATTCGGCATCGAAGGTGGTGGCACCGGTCGGCCGACCGGGTTGGATGGATCGCTTCTGCATAGACAGAAGCGTCCAATTTTGGAATAATTAAAACCACGTTATATTTAACTCATTGGTTGAATTTCGTCCGCTCCCGTGCTTTTACGGAAATCCGTATCGGCGGATTTCGGCAGAACCGGGGAACCGTATCCGTGTCTTACCTGACTTCCACAATTCCCTTTTCGGATTTCTGTGCCTGTACGGATTCGATGGCATGCGTATTCGTGCTTACTCACGAAAGCACACAGCCGGTTCAGTGCTTCTTCACTTTCGCGCAAAAGCACGTTCGTGCATTCGCAGATGCGTGGGATTCCTGCCCATGACCCAGCCGCTCACCACTGCCGACGAACGCACACGACTGCTCGCCAACGGCGCGGCCCGCGCCGCCAGCCAGAGCATCGATCCGCTGCCGGTGGTTCGACTGTTCACGCCGGATGCGCATGCGACCTGGCTGCTGGCCGCGCTCGACCCGGCCGATGGTGATACAGCATGGGGGCTGATCGACGTCGGCATCGGTATGCCCGCACTCGGGACGGTCAAGCTGTCCGACCTGGCGGGCATCGTCGGGCCGCAGCAGCGGCCCATCCTGCGTGACCTGTATTTTGGCGCCTCGCGGCCGTTATCGGAGTACGTCCGGCTGGCGCAACGCGATGGTTCCATCCCGGAATAACGCCCCACCTGCGTCCTGAGCGGGCCATCCAGACCCAGGTCGTTACGGCGCATTGAGTCTTTTTCAGTCAGAGTCAAGACGGTTGCGGTCTGGATAGGCACTCTTGCGCCAAGCGGGTGCGATCTTGGCCGAAATAGACTGGCTGCGGGGCGTGGCTTGCGGCACGGTGTCCTATAACGCAGCCCCATTCCAGAGCTGCGTGACCGTCGCACTCGGATCGCCCGTGCAAGGTTTCGGAGCCAATCGGTCTTGACACGCCTTTTACCGCTCAAATCTATGTTTTTCTGATGACGCTCTGATGTCGTTGATGCCGTAGCTTTCGCACCCGGCGCTCTTGGCGACGTTCCTGTTGAACAGGAGGTTGCGTCATGGCTGACCGAAGCGCCGATTACTGGTATCCGACCGCCGCGTATCTCTACGTGTTGCACCTCGACGCTCCCGCGCTGGCTTGGGAGTACCTGCGCCGCCATCCCGACTACCGGCGCGACTGGCTGCGCCATCGAAGCAGGCCGGAAGCGGCACACGCCTGGGGGCTGCGCGTGCTGGAAGACCCGGCGCTGGATGCGCGCGACGCGCATCCAGCCTGGTTCCCCGACCACGACGCTGTGCTCCAACTCTATCCGGACGACGATCCACCGCCCGATGCCGACGTTTTCGAGTTCTGGCGCATTCCCGGCCATAAGCATCTGATCCACGATGGCAAGCGCTTGGTGTTGGTGGCACGCTGGCCCGACTGCTGCGTGCGGCTCGCACTGGCAGCGGGCCTGGCCGATGGCATGGCCTATCTCTATGGCGTCCGCGCGTGCGCTGCGCCCTGCGGACGCTACCGCTTGATGGCGGCCGAACTAGACAAGCTGGCCGCAGTAGCGGAAACCGCGCCTGTGGCAGCTGCCCGCTCCCGGCCCACGCCCGCCGCGCTGCTGGAGCTGCACACCCTCCAGGCGCTCGACGCGACTCTGGCGGGCGCCTCCTTGCGAGAAACAGCCGCTGGGCTGTTCGGCGCCGAAGCCGTGGCCGGCGGCTGGTACGCCGACGGTGGCCTGCGCTCGCGCGTGCGTCGCCTCGTACAGCGCGGTCAATCGCCGATGCGCGGCGGCTACCGCCGCCTGGCACAGCTCGAATGACCTGGGGAGGGTCGCTTTGCCTTCATTGCAAAACGACCCTCTGCGCTTCGCACCTCTTTCTTGAGACTGCCTCCATCCGGTCGCGTTGTGTGGCTGGGCTTTGCTGACCGATGGAGGTTCTCACCATGCGACCCGCTCCCTTACGACCTGCCGCCGTTGCCGTCGCCACGCCGGCACAGCCCCAGCGCTATCTCACCAACGACGAGGCTGCCGACTACCTGCGGCTGTCGCCGCGCACGCTGGAGAAGCAGCGCGTGATCGGCAACGGGCCGAAGTTCCGCAAGTTTGGCCGGCGGGTCATGTACGCGGTGGCCGACCTTGATGCCTGGGCCGACCAGCGCAGCTTCGAGACTACGTCCGACCCCGAATACGCCGAGCAACACTCAGCCGACAGCCGTGCGCGCTGATCGGAGGCTCGCCGGTGGCCACCACCATGTCCAACGCACCGCAGGAGCGGGAACAGCTCGACCTGTTCCGTGCCTTGCCGGGCGACATGGCGCCGCGCGACAGCCAGGACTTGATGGCCTTTCCGTTCTTCTCGCTAGCGAAATCGCGGCGTACGACGCCGATCGACTTTCGCAGCGGCAACGTCACGATCCGTGTGGAAGGAACACTGGAACACGGCATCGCCACGATCTGGGATGCGGACATCCTGATCTGGGCGGCATCGCAAATCGTGGAAGCACGCGACGCGGGCTTGCGCCCGTCGCGGCTGATGCAGGCCACGCCCTACGAGATCCTGCGCTTCATCGGGCGCAGTACGTCGCTGCGCGACTACCAGCGCCTCAAGGCTGCGTTGGATCGCTTGCAATCCACCACGGTGGCCACGTCCATTCGCGAAACGACCGGGCGGCGCCTGCATCGCTTCTCATGGATCAACGAGTGGAAAGAGTTGGCCGACGCTCGTGGGGCGCCGCTGGGCATCGAACTGATCCTGCCGGACTGGTTCTATGCGGGCGTGCTCGACGCCGCACTGGTGCTCACCATCGACCCGGCGTACTTCCGGCTCACGGGCGGCATCGAGCGCTGGTTGTACCGACTGGTGAGGAAGCATGGTGGGCGCCAGCCAGGCGGCTGGCAATTCGACTTTCAGCACCTGTACCGCAAATCGGGCAGCGTGGCGCGGTATTACGACTTCGCCGCCGATCTGCGCGCGCTGGTGGCACGGCAAACCTTGCCGGGCTACCAATTGGGCATCGAGTACGTGTCCGGTATTTCTTCTCCGCTGTTGACGTTCCGGCCCGTGCCGTCCACGGCACGGGGATAACTGCGGGACAAACTGTGGACGGGCTCGTGCTATCAGGCAACAGGGGTATCGTGCTATCAGGCAAAGAATCCTCGTGCTATCAGGCAAAAAAAACGGCCGCAAACCCAGTAACGGCGCGGGTTTCGACGCTCCTTAACTTACCTAACTTAAATTCTCTAACTTTTAGTAGAAGCGCGCCGTTTCGGTGGACAACTGCCGCAAGGCAAAACAAAATCCGTTTTGCAAAGCAAAAGCAGGCAAGCCTTCCAGATCGGAGGGCCGCGCCATGATCATTGCCTTGCTCAATCAGAAAGGTGGCGTGGGCAAGACCACGCTCGCCACGCACATCGCGGGCGAACTGGCGATGCGCGGGCAATCGGTCATCCTGCTGGATACCGATCCGCAGGGTTCATCGCTGGACTGGACGCAGCGCAGGAGTCAGCAAGGTCTACCCAGGCTGTTCAGCGCCGTGGGCCTGGCACGCGAAACGCTGCACCAGGAGGCCCCAGAACTCGCCAGGAGGGCTGATCACGTCATCATCGACGGACCACCCCGTATCGCCGCCTTGGCGCGCTCCGCGCTGCTGGCGGCCGAGCGTGTGCTGATCCCGGTGCAGCCCAGTCCCTACGACCTGTGGGCCAGTGCCGAGATGGTGGCGTTGATCCGCGAAGCGCAGGTGTTTCGGCCTGCGCTGCGCGCGGCCTTCGTCATCAACCGGCGCGTCAGCACCACCATCATCGGCCGGGAGGCGCGGCAGTCACTTGCCGAACAGCCGCTGCCTGCGCTGCGTTCAGAAGTGCATCAGCGCATTGTCTTTGCTGACAGCGTGGCCGCCGGTCGGCTTGCCCGCGAGACGGCGCCCGACAGCGCTGCTGCACGCGAGATCGCCGCACTCACCGACGAACTGCTGCGGTGGCCGACATGACCACTGAACGATCTGCGCGCGGCAAACGCATCGGCATCGGCGCTCGTCCGCCGACGAATCCGCACGCCGAGGCGTGGATTCGCCAGGGCGACGCCGATGCTTTGCAAAAGGGCGACCTCTACACCGCGCGCCTAACCCTCGACATCACGCCCGCCATGCGGGCGCGCATCAAGGTGTCCGCCTTCACGCGTGGCGTGACGGTGGCCGAACTGCTGCGCGCACTGCTGGGGCGCGAGTTTCCGGAGAACTCCCAATGAACGTACAACCTTCGGCGGCCGCGGCTGCCACGACCAACACAAATCCGCCTTCACTCGCGATGCTCGCCAGACGGACCAGCACCGTACCGTTGACCCGCGTATCACTCGCCTACGTCGAACGGCGCATCGACCTCTACCTGCGCTTCGGCGAACCGTCGCGGATCGTCCGGCTTGACCACTGGCGCCGTGTCGCGGTGTTCTTACCGGGAGCCGTGTTTTGCCGTATCCGGTGGCAGGCCAATAATTACGGCACGATCCGTTGGGAACTCATGGTGATGCAGGCTTGCACGTCGCTGGATGCGGCGCAGCGCATCCCCGGTGTGCTGCCTGGCGCGCGTCTGCTGCTGCACGCCGAAGGCGAACCCGCCGTCCGGGCTGTGTTTGCGCAGCTCGACGCCATCGAGGAGCTGGGCATTGCGCCAGCCGACGTGTCGCCCGCCTACTGGCGCACGCTCGGCAACCGGCTCGCTGCGCGCTTGCCGCTACCCGAATATACCACCGAGCGACATGCGGCTTGGCTGGCCGGGAGGGCGTTGCCATGACGACGATTTCCACATCCAGCATCGCACCGCATCCTCGTTCGTGCCTGCGCGCTCGCATCGTGCTGACGGGCTTCGCCGCTGCCGGCCTCGCTGCGCTGGCCTGGGCCGCGTTCGTGTCGCCGTTGCCGCGTCTGACCTATAACCCGTCCGACAGTGTGGCGGTCGGCTGGTATGGCATTGAACCGTTCGCCCATCGGGCCGCCTCGCTGCCAAGCCCGTTGTCCGTGGACAGCATCGCGCTTGTCCCACTGCCGGCCGAGGCCGCCGCGCTCGCTGCGCAACGCGGCTACCTGCCGACGCGCGTTCCGCTGCTCAAGCGAGTGGGCGCCGTGTCACCGCAGGAGGTGTGCGTCGCTGGCGGTATTGTTCGCATCGACGGCGTGCCTTCGGCTGCCGTGCTGCGTGCCGACCGCATGGGCCGTCCGCTGCCATCGTGGCCGCAATGTCGCCGCCTCGAACCGGGCGAACTGTTCCTGTTGAGCGTGACCAATCCGGCGTCGTTCGACAGCCGGTATTTCGGCCCGGTTGCTGCGTCCACCGTGATCGGTGTTGCGCATCCGGTCTGGCTGGAGACGCGTCGATGATGGCCGCCGATTCGCTGCGCTTCATCGTGCCATCCGGCGTGTCGCCCTGCTGGCCGTCGCCGTGTCGTCGCGCATGTCGTGGGAGCGCATCTGCGCCGCACGTCGCGCAACATCCGGCGACGCTTTCCACCGTGCAGGCATCTTGCCTTGAACGCGACCGGCCGAGGGCCGTGGCCGCGTTCCCCGGCGCGCTGGCTGCGAGCAGCGCAGCGCCGCCGGGCCACCGATGCCCGGAGCGACAGCGAGGGGCAAAGGCGGAATGCCGCTGTAATCGTCGTCAAGGCGGTAGCGCGCGGCGGTGCGTTCGTGACGCGACTACCATGAAAGCCTCTTAACGCACCACTGACACCAAGGAGCACGAACATGGATCACCCTCTCTTTGCCGGTTTGGACGTCTCCATCCAGGAGACCGCGGTGTGCGTCATCGACGACGCCGGACACGTGCTGATGCAAACGACCGTCGCAACGCAACCCACCGCGATCGCGACGGCGCTGGCGCCGTACCGCAAGCGCCTGGGCCGGGTCGGCCACGAAGCCGGCGCGCTGTCGCCGTGGCTGCATCCGGCGCTGCTGGCCCAGGGACTACCGGCGGTGTGCCTGGAAGCACGACGCGTGCGTGCCGCGCTGTCGGCGCAGCGTAACAAGACCGACGCGGCCGATGCGCTGGGCATTGCGCACATCGTGCGCACCGGCTGGTACGGCACGGCGCACATCAAGCAGGAGAGTACCTATCGATTGCGCCTGCTGCTCACGCAGCGGCGCAACCTCAAGCGCAAGTTCCTCGACCTGGAGAACACCATTCGCCACTCGCTCAAGGCGTTTGGCATCCGCCTGCACAAGGTCGGGCGGGCCGGTTTCGAGCCGGCCGTGCGCGAGGCGGTGGCCGAAGACGCGCTGACCCGCGAGCTGATGGACAGCATGCTCACGGCGCGCGCGGCGCTCTGGAAGGAGTACCTGCGCCTGCACAAGCTGGTGGTGCGATACGTCGCCCAGCATCCCGTCTGTCGCCAGTTTCTCGCCATCCCCGGTGTCGGTCCGGTGACCGCGTTGAGTTTCCTGACCGCCGTCGAGGATCCGTCCCGGTTCCGGCGCAGCCGCAACGTCGGCGCGTACTTCGGGTTGACCTCCAAACGCTGGCAGTCGGGCAGTTCGATCGACATCCAGGGGCGCATCAGCAAGGCGGGCGACCCGGACGTGCGCCGTGCGCTCTACGAAGCCGCGACCGTGATGCTCAAACGCTATCGCGGCCAGGACAAGATCCGCGAGTGGGGCCTGCAACTGGCGCGCAAAAGCTGTCATCACAAGGCGGCCGTGGCGGTGGCCCGCAAGCTGGCCGTCCTCATGCACGCCATGTGGCGGGACGGCACGGTCTATATCGGCGACGCGACGCTTAGCGATGAGGCGCGTGCCCGGCACCACCACGACAAGGCAAGGCGGTTGCTGGGCGCCGCCTTGGCGTGAGCCTGGCTGGACTTAAGCCCAGCCACTGAACACCTTGATGAGGTCAACGCGTTCCTTGTGAACACCGTAGCGATGATGCAGACCTGGACCGACGGCACGCACGATGTCTTGCCTGTGGCGGCGTACGCCGACCACGCTCGAATGCCTGTGATGTGGCGCCGTCAGACCGATCGCGTAATGCGCCCCGACGATTCGCCTGCCGTGGTCTTCTACGGCCGCGGCCCCATTCGCCCGTCGGTGAGCGCGGAGGAATGCACGGCGCATCCCCGCTCGGTTTGCCAAGGACACGACGCCCTCGTGGTGTGGACTGATGTGATGTTCCGTCTCCGTGCGCGAGCATGCCGACAGAGACGGAACCGATGTGCAGATGGTCGTCACCCAAGAGATCCGCCATGCAACCCCGCACGGAACCCTTGACGCCGATTAGGAAGGCAAGACAAAAGGACGCGGCACTGGGCCGCGTCGAAAGCCTGTCTGCACATGGGGGTGGCACGGCACGGAGCGGCTTCGCCGCCGTGCCGCTTGGGGCGCGAGGCCCGCGCCAATGCAGGCAGGTCCGCGTGCTTCGCACGACCGGACACGCCAGAGCTTGCAGAGAGCGCAGACGTGACCGACCGCCGCGACGACGATTTCCGCGTGCGTCCCAGTGCCCCGAAGAGCCGGGGCAAAGGCCAGGTCCAGAGCTTCGTTTCCAAGGTGCTCAAGCAGGCGGGCAAGGCCAGCGGCGGCAAGTCCTCGGTGCGCCATTCCGGCGCTGGCGGTGGCCAGGGCCAGCGGCCCGGCTCGCGTCTGGGGCGCGGCCATACTGCGGCGCGTTTCGCGGGCGCGAAGCTGACGCCCATGTCGCGGCGCGTGACGATCAAGACCTTGCTGGTCAATCAACGCAACGCCAGCCCGCAGTCGCTCGCCAAGCACCTGCGCTACATCGAGCGCGACGGCGCCGGCCGCGATGGCGAACCTGGGCGGGCCTACGGGCCGCAGACCGACGACGCCGACCTCGATGCCTTCAAGGAGCGGGCCGCCGACGACCGGCATCATTTCCGCTTCATCGTCTCCCCGGAGGACGGCGCCGAGCTGGACGACCTGCGCACCTATACCCGGCATCTGGTGAACCGGATGGAAGCCGACCTGGGGACGCGGCTGGATTGGGTGGCGGTCGATCACTGGAACACCGACAACCCGCACACGCACCTGATCGTGCGCGGGCGCGACGACACCGGCAAAGACCTCATCATCGCCGGCGACTACATCGCCCACGGCTTCCGCCATCGGGCCGCCGAGCTGGCGACGGAGTGGCTGGGGCCGCGCACCGAACTGGAGATCCAGCAAACCTTGCAGCGCGAGGTGGAGCAAGAGCGGTGGACGAGCCTCGACCGCACGTTGCAGCGCGAGGCCGGCGAGGATGGCCGCGTGCAGATCGAACGCCTCAACGAACCCCGTCTGCAACGCCAGCGCCTGCTGCTGATTGGCCGCCTGCAACGCTTGCAGCGCCTGGGTTTGGCCGACGAGACACAGCCCGGCACCTGGGCCGTCCATACGGATGCGGAGAAGACCTTGCGCGCCCTGGGCGAACGTGGCGACATCATCCGCACCATGCAGCGCGCCATGAGCGGCCAGCCACGCGAGCTGGCGGTGTTCGAGCCGGGCGATGAAGGCCGAACCATCATCGGTCGCGTGGCGGCCAAGGGGCTGGCCGACGAGCTGCACGACCGCGGCTATCTGGTGATCGACGGGGTGGACGGCAAGGCCCACTACGTCGCGTTGAACACCCGTGACGAGCTGGCGAACTATCCCACCGGAGCCGTGGTGGAGGTACGTGGCTCCGCCGAGGTGCGGGCGGCCGACAAGAACATCGCCGCACTGGCGAGCGATGGCCTGTACCGCACCGATCATCACCTGGCGATCGAGCAACGCCGAGCCAAGCCCGGCTGCGACCCGCAGGAGGTCGTCGCGGCCCACGTCCGCCGGCTCGAAGCCCTGCGCCGGGCCGGCATCGTGGAGCGTGTGGCCGACGGGCTATGGAAGGTGCCGGACGATCTAGCCGAACGTGGCCGCCAATACGACGCCCAGCGCTTGGGCGGTGTGGCGGTAGAACTGAAATCGCACCTGTCGATCGATCGGCAGGCCCGCGTGATCGGCGCGACCTGGCTGGATCAGCAGTTGATCGGCGGCGGCAAGGGGCTGGGTGACCTGGGCTTTGGCGGCGAAGCCAAGCAGGCGATGCAGCAGCGTGCCGACTTCCTCGAAGAACAGGGACTGGCCCAGCGGCGCGGGCAGCGCGTGATCCTGGCGCGCAACCTGTTAGGCACACTGCGCAACCGGGAGCTGTCAAAGGCTGCGAAGGACATTGCCGCC
The DNA here is from genome assembly GCF_001929405.1 of Herbaspirillum camelliae. Taxonomy (NCBI): domain Bacteria; kingdom Pseudomonadati; phylum Pseudomonadota; class Betaproteobacteria; order Burkholderiales; family Oxalobacteraceae; genus Herbaspirillum; species Herbaspirillum camelliae. The sequence continues at coordinate 4,007,067 of NZ_KV880769.1, read as the reverse complement.
GACACCGGCCTGGAGCATCGGTCCGTCGCCGACGGTCAGCGCGTGGCCGGCATCTACCGGCGCTCGGTCATGCTCGCCAGCGGTCGCTACGCGATGCTCGATGACGGCATGGGATTCAGCCTGGTGCCGTGGCGACCAGTGATCGAGCAGCGGCTGGGGCAGCAGCTCGCGGCGATGGTGCGCGGTGGTGGCGTGTCATGGGAAATCGGGCGCTCGCGCGGGCCCGCGATCATCACCTAGTGTGCTGTCCCGCTGATACGTGAGCAAAGTCGATGCAGTTTCTCAAGAATCGAGTCAGCTGTGGCAGTCCATGCGAAGGGCTTGCATGTCTGGTTGTAGGTGGTCACGAAGTGATCGATCTTGTTGATCAGATCCTTGACTGAGGAGAACGAGCCTCGACGAATCGCCTTGTCGGTGATCAAGCCGAAGAAGCGCTCTACCTGATTGAGCCACGAGCTGTAGGTCGGGATGAAGTGCATGTTCCAACGTGGCCTGGCGGCCAGCCAAGCACGCACCTTGGGATGCGAATGCGTGGCGTAGTTGTCCACGATGCAATGGATGTCCAACTCGCCAGGCACCGATTTGTCGATCGTTCGCAGGAACGCCAGGAACTCTTGATGGCGATGACGCGGCTTGCACTCGGCGAGCACCGCACCGTTGAGCACATTGAGGGCTGCAAACAGCGTCGTGGTGCCATGTCGCACGTAATCGTGGGACGCCCTCGACGTATCCCAGCCCCAAAGGCAGCATCGGCTGGGTCCGCTCCAGCGCCTGACACTGGCTCTTCTCATCCACGCACAGCACCAGCGCGTTATCTGGCGGGCTCAGGTACAGCCCGACCACGTCGCGCAGCTTCTCGATGAAGAACGCGTCAGTGGACAGTTTGAAATGTTCGCTGCGATGCGGCTGCAGACCAAACATCTTGAAGTAGCGGTGCACGCTGGTCTTGGAGATGCCCGTCTCTTCGGCCACCGCACGCACGCTCCAATGCGTGGAGCCATCGACTGGCTTGGTATGCAACGTGGTGTTGATCAACCCGGCAAGTCGCTCGTCGTCGATCGAGCGGGGTTTGCCGATACGCACCTCGCTGTACAGCCCATCGATGCGGCGCTCGATGAATTGCGTGCGCCATCTGCGAACGGTGCCAGGGTTCAGTTGCAGGCGCGAAGCGATGGCGCTATTGGTCTCGCCATCCGCGCTGGCCAGGACGATCTTGGCTCTGCTGCTCAGCGCCGAAGGCAGCGAGCGGCTTCGTGTAAACGACGCAAGTTGCGCTCGCTCATCTTCGCTGAGTACCAATGCCGCCTTCGGTCGCCCTCTTGCCATCGCGATATCTCCTCTTGGAAAGATACCGCAGGGCACGCAATATTTATGCTGGATATGAGCGGGACGGCACACTAGCAGGAGTTGGCCGCGTCAGCGCCGCGCACCGTCTGCTTTCTTGCCTGCACCGGGAGTTGTCACCCGGCCCTGCTTCAATCGGGCCGCCGCGGCCACCTTGACCAGGCGCTGGAACGTGGGGCATTGCGCATGGCTGGGCGCGGGGCATTCCGCAGCATGGCGCAGCCCTTCGCTCATGGCCCGCAGGCGTTTGATCGTGGCGTCGATCTCATCGGCCTTGGCCATCAGCAGGTTCCTGTCGACCTGGGGGGCACCAGCGGGCGACAGCATGGCACCAATCTCGTCCAGCGAAAGGCCGCCAGCCTGCCCCAAAGCGATCAGTCCCAACTGGTCAAGCACGTCCGACGCGAAATGCCGCCGCTCCCCCGCGCTTCGGGTCGCCGAGATCAACCCCTTCTTCTCGTAGAACCGCAGCGTGGAGGCCGGCACACCTGTGCGCCGAGCGACTTCAGAAATGTCCATGAACCCTCTTGACTTGAAGTTGACTTCAACTTCTATCCTGCCACCAGATCAGTTTTACGGCAACGGTAAGGAGCAGACATGGCGACGGCGGAGGAGATGGCAAGGGTGGTGCTGATCGGCGTCGGTGCGACCCTGGTGATGGACCTGTGGACCGCGCTGCTGAAGGCGCTGGGTGCCGCCACGTTGAACTACGCGCTCGTCGGCCGCTGGGCCGGCCATTTGCTACAAGGGCAACTGGCGCACGCGAGCATCGGCAAGGCGGCGCCCATCCGCGGTGAGCTTCCGCTGGGATGGGCTATTCACTACGGCGTTGGCATCGCATTCGCCGTGCTGCTGGTGCTCCTTTGCGGAACCGGCTGGCTGAGCGATCCGACCTGGGAAGCGGCTTTGGTCGTGGGCGTGGCAACGATCGTGTTCCCCCTGTTCGTGATGCAGCCCGCCATGGGTGCCGGGATCGCCGGGTCGCGCACACCTGCGCCATTCAAGAACGGGCTGCGCAGCCTGGCAACGCACGCAGTCTTCGGGTCCGGGCTCTATCTGTCAGCGGCCGTGCTGAAGCGGATCTGGACCTGAGAGATCGATCCAGTCCCCCAAGAACGAAACGAGGAAGCACACGCACCATGACCACCAGAAAGCACACAACGTCTATACCGCCGGCCGTCTATCTGCTTGCCCTGAGCCTGTTCGCAATGGGCAGCGCCGAGTTTCTGATGGGAGGCATCCTCCCGATGATCGCGGGCGACCTGCAAATCAGCCTGCCCATGGCGGGCACCTTGATCTCCGCATTTGCCGTTGGTGCGCTGATCGGTGCGCCGCCGTTTGCCATCCTGGCGCTGCGATGGCCTAAGCGCGCCACGCTGGTTGCCAGCCAGATTGCCTTCATCGCCGTGACGGTGGTGAGCCTGCTGGCCTCGGGCTACTGGCCCATTCTCTTCGCCCGCTTCGCGATGGGGCTGACCTATGCCTGCTTCTGGGCCGTCGCGGCATCCACTGCCGTGCAACTCGCGCCGCCGGATCGGCATGCCAGGGCGCTGTCCATCGTGGTCAGCGGCCTGACCGTCGCCATGGTTCTGGGAGGACCTGCGGGGACGTTCATCAGTGAGGCCACCGGCTGGCGCGGCGGGTTCTGGGCGGTGGCGGCCGTCACGGCCGTGGCAGCGGTCGCCGGCTTTCTGGTCCTGCCGAGGAAGGCACCCGGCGATGCACAGGAGCAAGATCTGAAGACCGAACTGCTCGCGATGCGGCGTCCCGTTCTCTGGCTGGCCCTTGCCACGACGGCGGCCACCACAGCCGCCTATATGGGAACGTTCGGATATCTGGGGGCACTGCTGCTTGATGTGAGCAAATTGCCCGCGCGTTGGCTGCCGGCTGTGTTGACCCTGTTCGGCGTTGGCGCCTTCATCGGATTAACCATCGGGGGGCGCACGGCGGATCGCCGTCCTTTCACCACGCTGTTGACGGGCATCGTTGGCTTGATCCTCGTATCCGCCTCGATCGCGATGCTGGCCCCGGATGCCGTAGCGACCGTATCGCTGGTGTTCCTGCTGGGTGTGGCGGGTTTCTTGCTGAATCCGGCGGTGTGGGGCCGAGTCTACGTCCTTGCGCCCGACGCGCCGATGCTGGCCGGCGCGATGAACTCTTCTGCTTTCCAAGCGGGCCTGACGGTCGCTCCGCTGCTGGCCGGGCTGCCGATCAGTCGCGGCCATGGGCTGCCGGCGGTTGGATGGGTCGGTGCTGCCATCGGCGTTGCGGCACTCGGCCTGGCACTTCTCGGAGAAAGGGGAAGTCGCGCAACGGCTTCGAAGTAGCACGGAGTTGCTGCGAGCGTGGAACTCGACAGTCTTTCCGAATATGCAGAAGCACAGCGAATCGGCGAAACACAGAGCGTGATTTTGAGGAGGAGACATGGAGCTTCGCCATCTGCGCTGCTTCCTAGCCGTCGCCGAAGAACTGCACTTCGCCCGTGCGGCCGAGCGACTGCACATCGAGCAGTCGCCGCTGTCGCGTGCGATCAAGGAACTGGAAGAAGAACTGGGCGTGGTGCTGTTCGCCCGTACCACGCGCAGCACGCGGCTGACCCGCGCGGGCAAGCTGTTCCTCGATCATGTGCCGCGCGTCTTCGCCGCCTTGCAGCAAGCCCGCGACAGTGTGAAGGCGGCTGCCAATGGCTTCCACGGACAGTTGCGCATCGCGCTCTCCGACGGCATCACGCCGTCCCGCCTGCCGGCCCTGCTGGCGCTGTGCCGACAGGAGGAACCCGAGGTCGAAATTCGGCTGACCGAAGTGCCGCTGTCGCAGCAAATCAAGGGGCTACACGATGACCTGTACGACCTGGGCTTTGCCCGCGCCGATGAAGTCGGCGATGGCATCGTCGCAATGCCCGTCTGGAACGATCCGCTGATGGTGGCCGTGCCCGCACGGCATCCCTTGCTGGCCCACAAGCGCATCCTGCTCGAAGAACTACTGCGCTATCCGCTGGTGCTGTGCGATCCGCAGGCGTGCGAAGGCCATGCGCGGCAGGTCGAGCGCGTGCTGCGCCGCGTGGACATGGAACCGCTGGTGGCCGAGCGGGTCGCGTCCTGCGACCTGATGATGGCGCTGGTTTCGGCCGGCTTCGCCCTGGGCCTGACCGGCGCCGCGCACATCGCGGCCAGCCGAGAACAGGGCGTCGTCGCGCGGCCGTTGGTCGGCCGCCCGCCGATGCTCACGACCTACCTGCTGCGCCTGGATAGCGAACCTTCGGAAACGCTGGCCCGCTTCATCGAGCGCGTGCAGGCCATCGAGTCACCGGAAGTCGCCAGACCTGCGTCAGGCCATATTCCTGATCCCCCCGAGGAGCCCCAGCCATGAAGAAGGCAATGCGCTTAGAAGGCAATGCGCTTTTGCTAGCCGTGGTGCTGACCGCCTGCGGACAATCCGAAACTCCCAAGCAGGCCGACGTGCCAACCGTCGAAGAATTGGCATCCGACCCTGCACACCTGAAAGAACTACGCCAACAGTGCAACACGGTTCACGCCACGCTGGGCGACGTGCTGTGCAACCGGGTAGCCGAAGCTAAGCGTAAGCGGTTATATGGCAACGGAAAGTGCCTTGTACGCCGCCGGAGGAACCGCTCTAATTCTGAAGATATCTGCGACAGTGCCCGGCAGAGGCATGCGGACAGGATGGTCGTCAGAATCCCGCGCTACCGCTACGACGCAATTTGGCTTGCGGCGACTCACTCCGTGTAGTGAACAAATGCGATCTTGTTGCCGTCGGGGTCGCGGACATAGGCGCCATAGAAGCTCTCGCCATACTGCGGCCGAGGTCCCGGCGCGCCTTCATCGGTTCCACCCTGCCGCATGGCGATCCGATGGAGGCGATCGACCTTCTGCGGACCATCCAGCAGGAAGGCGGTCATGACGCCGTTCCCCATACTGGCTTCGCGCCGATCGTAAGGGTAGCCGGTGATGAACCGAGGAAATGCGGGGTTGTCAGGCCGTCCCCATGAAGCTGTCCGCTCATCTCGCCAGCACAGCGACAGCCCCATTTCCTCGAACAGCGGGGCGTAGAACTGGACGGACCTGTCCAAGTCCTTCGTACCAACCATTGTGTACCCGATCATGATTGCTCCGTCATCGTGTTTTAAGGATGTTGCTCAGCCAATCCTGCACGGCTAAAAGAACTTCGCCAACGGGTGCAAGACGGATTGCGCCACGCCGGGCGACGTGCTGTGCAACCGCATGGCCGAGGCTACGCGCAAACGGTTCTAGGCGATGGCAATACTCCCTACACGCCGCCGGAGAATCCGCCCAAGTTCTGACCGTGGGCGAATGACCTTCTTGCTGATGGTTCAAGCCAGATCCTGCGCGACGCGTTCGACCAGGAAATCGAGCAGCACCCTGACCCTGGCCGGCACATGGCGGCCGGGGCCGACGAACACCGCATGGATGTCTTCCACGGCGCCGCCGTTGTGATTTTCCAGCAAGGGCACCAGCCTGCCAGCGGCCAGATCGGCTCCGACGTGGTAACGCGCCAGCCGGGCGACACCGACCCCGGCCAGCGCCATCTGGCGCATGCTTTCGCCATCGCCCAGGCGCAGGTCGCCCGACGGTGCGATGGCGATGTGCGCGCCATCCTCGCCGATGAAGGGCCAGGCATCCACATGCCGGGCATAGTTGAAGCCCAGGCGCCGGTGCTGGTGCAGGTCTTCGGGCTGTTGGGGAGTGCCTGCGCGCCGCAGATAGTCTGGCGAGGCGACCACCACCAGGCCGCTGGCGCCGAGCCGGCGCTGGGTCAGACGCGAATCGGGCAGCGGCCCGGTGCGGATCGCTACGTCGCTGCGGTCGTCCAGCAGATCGACCACGACGTCGCTCAGCGTCACGTTCAGTTGTACGTCCGGGTAGCGTTGCAGAAATTCCGACAGGCGCGGCAGCAGGTAATGGACGCCGAAGGCCACATGGCTGTTGATCCGCACGCGCCCGCGCGGTGATCCCACCTGTGCGGCCTCGTGCTCGGCGCAGTCGATGTCGTCGAGGATGCGCAGGCAGCGTTCATGGAAGGCACTGCCTTCGGGAGTGAGTTGCAGCTTGCGCGTAGTGCGATGCAGCAGCTTCGTGCCTAGGCGCGTTTCCAGCCGATGGATGAGCTTGCTGACAGCCGAGGCCGTCATGCCCAACGGCTCGGCGGCGGCGGTGAAGCCTTCGGCGGCGACCACCGCGATGAACACTTCCATCTCGAAGCGGCGCTGACGGGCAACCTGTCGCGCAAGACGTTGATGCTGGCGGTGATGGCCTTGTTCGTCCTCGCCAATGCGGCCGCTGCGTTGAGCGCGAGCTACGAATTCCTCATCGTCGCGCGCATCGTCTCCGCCTTGCCGCATGGCATCTTCTTCGGTGTCGGTGCTGCGATCGCCGCGAGTCTGGTGGGGGAAGATCGACGGGCTTCGGCGGTGGCGATCGTGTTCGGCGGCCTGACGATCGCGGTCGCCGCCGGCGTGCCGATTGCGACCGTCATCGGCCAGCGCCTGGGCTGGCCGATGGCCTACTGGTTCGTCGCGGCCATCGGTCTGGTGTCGCTGCTGGCGATGGCGGCCACCTTGCCGCGCAAGATCGACATCGCGCCGGCCGGCAGCCTCATCGAGCAGGTCAAGGTGCTGGGCAGCGGACGCCTGCTGATTGCGTTCGGCATGAACTTCTGTGCCTGGGGCGGCACCTTCGTCGCCTTCGCCTACCTGCCCAGCATCCTGGCCGACATCACCGGCTTCGGCCCGAACGGCGTGGCGTGGATGCTGGCCCTCTACGGTGTCTCGGTGATCGTCGGCAATTTCCTTGGCGGGCGCGTCTCCGACCAGAAGGTGGTGCCGGCGCTGGCGCTGATGCTCGGCGCGCAGGCGGCGGTGCTGCTGGTCTTCACCTTCACCGCGTCGTCCATGCTCGGCTCGATCCTGACGCTGGGCGTGCTCGGCGCGCTGATGTTCTGCAATGTGCCGGGCCTGGCACTCTACGTCGTGCAGCTTGCCCAGCGCCATCGGCCCGGCAACGTGGACATCGCCTCGACCATCAACGTGTCGGCGGCCAATGCCGGCATCGCGCTCGGCGCATTCATCGGCGGCTCGGTGGCGGATTCCCGCCTGGGCTTGGGGGCGACGCCGTGGGTTGGCGCGATCATGGTCGGCGTGGGGTTGTTGCTGACGGTGTGGAGTGGTTGGCTGGACAGGCGGCCGGTGCCGGTTGCGGCGGTGTTGCCTGGCAGCACCCAAGGACGTTGAACATGTTAGACCGCATCCCACGGCGCGTCCCGCCAGCGTTCCAGCAAAAAATCGCTGAACGCCCTCAGCCGCCGCGGGAAGGGTTCGCGCCGCGACCGGACGATGCTGATTTTGGAAGGTGTAGCTTCCCACTCCGGCAACACCCGAAGCAGCCGCCCGTCGCGCAGTTCCTCGTAGATGTCCCAGGTCTCGCGCAGCGAGACGCCCAGCCCGGCCAGGCACCAGGCATGCAGCACGTCGCCGCTGTCGCTGCACAGCGTGCCGCCGACCGCGACAGGCTTCTCCCGCCGGCCCTTGCGCAGCGGCCAGGTGCTCTGCAGCAGGCCCGGATAGGCGAATACCAGGCAATTGTGCTGCGCCAGTTCTTCCGGTTGCGCGGGTTGTCCATGCGCTTTCAGGTAGTCGGGAGACGCCGCCAGGATGCGCCGGTTGCCGGCCACGCGCCGCGCCACCAGCCGCGAATCGGCCAGCTCGCCCATGCGGATCGCCAAGTCCAGGTCGCCGCCATACAGATCCTGCACCTGGTCGGACAGGCGCAGGTCGAAACCGACGTGGGGATGCAGACGGCAGAAGTCGTGGATGGCCGGGGCCACGAACTTGCGGCCGAACGGTGTGGGTGCCGTCAGGCGGATGGTACCGCGCAGTTCCTGATTCGCGCCGATCGCCAGTTCCTGCACTTCTTCCAGCACACCCAGCGCCACGCGCGCCCGCTCGGCGATGGCCCGGCCTTCATCGGTGATGCGCAGGTTGCGGGTGTTGCGCTCGAACAGCGTGGTGCCCAGCGCCTGTTCCAGCCGGGCGATCTGTTTGCTGACCGTCTTCGGTGCCAGGTGCAGTTCGCGTGCGGCGGCAGAGAAGCTCTGCTGCTCCACCACATGCACGAACACCGCCAGGTCATCGAGGTTGCGCAGCGCCATTTGGGCAATTCCGTAGAAAGTGTTTGTCTATTTTGGTCATTCAAAGGATATACCGATTCGCCCAAACTGACGCCCTTCGTCCCCATGCTGCCGTCGCCATGCTCTCTACGGAGGTGTGCCCGGCAGCGCACCCCGACAGGAGTTTCAGATGACCCAGCGCATTCTTGTCGTCTTGACCAGCCATGACCGCAAGGGGCCGGCCGATGCCGCCGATGCCGCGCCCAGCGGCTTCTACTTCTCGGAAGTCACGCACCCGCACATGGTGTTGAGCGAAGCCGGCTACGCCGTCGATTTCGTCAGCCCCAAGGGTGGCAAGACGCAGGTGGACGGGTTCGATCTGGACGATCCGGTCAATGCCGCGTTCTGGAACGACCCGGCGCTGCGCGCCGCCACCGAGAACACCTTGGCGCCGTCGCAGGTCGATCCCGAAGCCTATGCCGCGATCTTCTACGCCGGCGGCCACGCGACGATGTGGGACTTCCCGGGCAATGTCGAGCTGGCCGCCATCGCGGCGCGCATCTACGAGCGCGGTGGCGTGGCCGCGGCGGTCTGTCACGGGCCGGCCGGGCTGGTGAACGTCAAGCTGTCAGACGGCCGCTATCTGGTCGATGGCAAGGACGTGTCGGCCTTCACCGACGACGAGGAACGTGCGGTCGGCCTGGTCGATACCGTGCCGTTCCTGCTGGCCGATGTCTTGGATGAACGCGGTGCCCGGCATATTCCCGCACCGAACTTCCAGGGGCACGTGGTGGTCAGCGAGCGGCTGGTGACGGGGCAGAACCCGACATCGGCCAAGGGCGTGGCCGAAGCGATGCTGCCTTTGCTGGCGCAGCGGGTATCCGCATGAACGCGCGCATGCCCCTCGTTATCTACGTGTTCGCGTTGTGCGCGTTCGCCCTAGGTTTCACCGAGTTCGTCACCATCGGGCTGGTGTCCACCATTGCTGCCCACCTGCATGCCAGCGTCAGCCAAGTCGGTACGGCGGTCACGGCCTACGCGCTGGGCGCGGTGATCGGCGCGCCGGGCTTGACCGCACTCGCCACACGTTGGCCGCGCAAGCGGCTGCTGCTGGTGGCGATGGCGCTGTTCACGCTGGGTAACGCGGTGGTCAGCGTGTCCGATGCGCTGACGCCGATGCTGGTGGCCCGTTTTGCGTCGGGCCTGGGGCACGGCGTGTTTCTCGCCGTCGCGTCCAGCGTGGCCACACAACTGGCGGGCCGGCATCGCGCGGGCGCGGCGGTGGCGGTGGTGTTCGGCGGATTGACGCTGGCCTTGGCGCTGGGCGTGCCGCTTGGCACTTACCTCGGCAGCGTGTTGAGCTGGCAAGTCATCTTCATGGCCGTGGCTGCGAGCGGGGCGATTGGTTTCCTGGGCCTGCTGACCCTGATGCCGACGGATCGCGCCGATGCCTCGGCGCAGGCTAACGCGATGGATGGCCTCAAGGCCATGTTCAATCCGCGCCTGCTGGCCGGCGCCGGTATCACCGTGTTGGCCTATGCGGGATCGTTCTCGCTCTATACCTATATCTCGCCGCTCCTGTTGCAGGTGACGAAGACCAGCGAAAGCACGGCCAGCCTGTTGATGCTGGGCTACGGCGTGATGGCGGCCATCGGCAACGTGTGGGGCGGACGGCTGACCGATCGCAGGGGCGCTGACGCGGCCGTGATGACGGTGCTGGTCGGCTTGGTTGTGGTGTTGCTGGCGATCTGGGCCTGTGCGCCGTCCCTGCCGCTGATGGTGCTGCTGACCGGCCTGCTGGGTGCGCTGACCTATGCGGCGGTGCCGGCCTTGCAGGCGCGGGTGATCGGCCTTTCGCACCTGCATGCGCCGCAGGCGCCCGCCGTGGCGGCCGGACTGAACATCGCTGGCTTCAATGGCGGCATTGCACTGGGTTCCATGCTGGGCGGTGCCAGCCTGCAAGCGCTGGGGCTGACCAGCACGGCGTGGGTCGGTGCCATTGCCGTGGGCCTCGGGATTGGCTGGATGCTCTGGCAGATGCGGCAGGCGCCAGCACGTCGCATCGACGTGTCGGGATAGGCGCAGGCGATGGGCATCGGCATGGGCCTTCCCGAGGCGGCCTCGGCAGTTAGCGCGGCCCTATCCCGATCAGGGCTTGAAAAGCTCCGCGCCCATGAAGTCGATGAACGCGCGCAGCTTCGGCGCCAGGTGCTTGCTCGACGGCCAGAGCAGGCGGAAGGTGCCCTGATGCGGGTTGAAGTCATCCAGCACCGTCGCCAGTTCGCCCGCAGCGATCGCGTCGCGCACCATGAAGTCGGGCAGGCAGGCGATGCCGAGTCCATCGCGGGCGACGTGAACCAGGACCTCGGTGGTATTGCACACCATCGACGCGGAAAGGCTGGGTTGCGCCTCGCCTTGTGGCCAACGCAAGGGCCACGGCTCGAACTTGCCGGTGCTCGGAAATTTGTGTTGCAGGCAGGCATGACCCGCGAGGTCGGCCGGCACGCGCGGCGTACCGCGCGCAGCGAAATACCGGGGCGCGCCGACCAACAGCAGCTTGAAGGTGCCCAGCGGGCGCGACATGAGCCGGGAGTCCGTCGGCTCCCCGGTGCGGATGACGGCATCGAAGCCTTCTTCGATCACATCGACCATCCGATCCGAGAAGTCCACGTCCATTTCGATGGCCGGGTAGCGGTGCATGAAGGCCGTCAGTGCCGGCATGACCAGGCCGCTGACCAGCGGCAGGCTTACGCGCAGCTTGCCTTGGGGTGCCTGCCGGGTTTCCGACAGTTCCAGCTCGGCCGCCTCGACCTCGCACAGGATGCGCCGGCAACGCTCCAGAAACAGCGCCCCCTCCGCCGTCAGCGTGATGCTGCGCGTGCTGCGGTGGAGCAGGCGCACGCCCAGTCGCTCTTCCAGCCGCGCCACGCTCTTGCCCACGGCGGAGGACGAGAGTCCTAGCACGCGCCCGGCTTCCGAAAAGCTGCGGGCTTCGGCCGCTCGCACGAAGAATGCTATGCCATTGAGGGAATCCATCTCGCCACCGATCTAAGAATATTTGTCCGACATGTTTGGAACCTTAGCCTATTTTTCTTAATCGCGCGCGCGTCTACGCTAACGGCTGCACAGGTTGGACGCGGCTGTCCTAGCCTTTCAAGTACGGCCGTGATGTCTGCCTGTCCCTCTACGGACTCTCTGCGGACGTTTTTCATGACACAAGTTTTGGCCGCCACGCGCGGCACCACTGGCCGCGATTGGCTGCAACTGCTCGCTGCTTGCCTCACCGGCATCCTGATCCCGTTGTGCTTCACCGGCCCGGCCGTCGTGCTGCCTTCCATCAGCGAGGAACTGGGCGGAACGGCGGTGCAACTGAACTGGGTAGTCAACGGCTACATCCTGACCTACGGCAGCGCCATGATGGCCGCTGGCAGCCTGACCGACACCTATGGCCGCAAGCGCGTCTGGCTGATCGGCCTGGCGCTGTTCGTACTGGTGACATTTGCCATCCCGCTGGCGCCGACAGTCGGGTGGATCGACGGCCTGCGTCTGCTGCAAGGACTGGGCGGCGCGGCCGCTTTCGCTGGCGCCATGTCCTCATTGGCGCAGACCTTCCACGGCCCCATCCGCACGCGGGTATTCAGCCTGCTCGGCACCACGTTCGGCATCGGCCTGGCCTTTGGGCCGCTAGCGGCCGGCTGGCTGGTGGAGGTTGCCGGTTGGCGCTGGGTGTTTCTGGCCACGGCACTGATCGGGGTCGCCGGCTTCGGCCTGGTGTGGGCCAGCGCCACGGAATCCCGCGATCCGCAGGCGACGGGTCTGGATTGGCCGGGCGCCATCAGTTTCACGGCCGCGCTGACCTTGTTCACCTACGGCATCCTGCTGGCACCGGAGCAAGGCTGGGGCAGCGCCACGGTGACGGGATCGCTGCTCGCGGCAATTCTGTTGTTTGTAACGTTTGTGCGGATCGAGCGACGTGTCGCCCGCCCGATGCTCGACCTGTCGCTATTTGGTCGTGCTCGTTTCGTCGGCGTGCAGGTACTGGCCGCGTCGCCAGCCTTTTTCTTCGTCACGTTGATCGTGATGCTCCCGGGTCGTTTCATCGGCATCGACGGGCTAGGCGCGTTTGAAGCCGGACAAATGATGATTGCCCTGGCAGCGCCGCTGCTGGTGGTGCCATTCCTTGCGGCGTTGCTGTCGCACCGGTTCACTGCCGGCGTGCTGTCCGGCGTCGGGCTGCTGTTGGTGGCGGTCGGGCTGGTCTGGCTGGGACAGGTGCTGGCCGGCGGTGCCGGCCCTGCGCTGGTGGCGCCGCTGGCGCTGATCGGCATGGGCATCAGCCTGCCGTGGGGACTGATGGACGGTATGGCCGTGAGCGTGGTGGAGAAGGAACGCGCGGGCATGGCGACCGGCATCTTCAACTGCATGCGCGTCTCGGCTGATGGCATCGCCATTGCGATAGCCGGCGCATTGCTGGCGTTCCTGATTCAGGGTGGGCTGCGCGGCGCCTTGGGCACAACTGATCCAGCCGTTGTGATCGAGGCCGCCAACCGTGCCGCGCTCGGCGATCTGGCACAGGCCAGCTCCCTCGTCACCGGAGAGCGTGCCTTGCTGCTGGCGAGCTACGACCACGCATTCCGCTGGGTCTTGTACGTCCTGGCCGCTGCATCGGCACTGACAGCATTGCTGGTGTTCGCCTTGCTCGGCCGTTCGCGTGCCCATGAAGACGCGGGAGCGACGGCATGAGTCTGGTCGGGACAGGGTCCTTGCCCATCGACCTCGCCCAGCATCGCGCCTATGCGCGGGTCTTCCAGCCGGGACGTCTCACCTTCGGTTTCATTGCCCCGCTGGAAGGCTACCCGGATTCCCCTGCGCCCACGCTGGAGGGACATGCGGCCTTGGCTCGCCAGGCCGACGCACTCGGTTTCGCGGCCATCTGGCTGCGCGACGTGCCATTCCTCGACCCCAGTTTCGGGGATGTGGGGCAAATCCACGATCCGATGGTCTATGCCGGCTGGCTGGCGGCAATTACCCAGTACATCGCCATCGGCACGGCCGGCATGGTGATGACCTTGCGCGATCCCGTGCTGGTCGCCAAGCAGGCGGCCAGTGTCGATCAGCTTTCCGGCGACCGGCTGTTGCTGGGGCTGTCCACGGACGACCCGGCAACGGAATACCCGGCCTTGGCCCAGTGCTACGACAACCGGGTGGAACGCTATCGGGAGGCGCATGCGCTGCTTCGCGTCGTGACCGAGCAGCGTTTCCCCCTGCACCAGACGGCGCACTACGGGCGGCTTGATGGAAACCTCGACCTTGTGCCCAAGCCTGTGGGCAACCGCCTGCCGACGCTGGCGATCGGCCGCTGCGGCCAGGACATTGACTGGCTCGCTCGGCACATGGACGGATGGATCTGGCATCAAAGCGATTTCGACCGCCTGCTGGACGTGCTGGCGCAATGGCGCGCCAGTGGCGATGGGCGGGTGTTCAAGCCCTATGGCTACGGCATCTTCTTCGATCTCGACGAGAACCCGGACGCGCCCGTGCAGATAGACCGCGGCATCTGCACGGGCCGGAATGCGCTGATCGCGCTTTGGAAGCGGCAACAGGCGCACGGGGTGTCCCACGTTGCGTTGAACCTGAAGCCGCTAAGGCGTCCCGCCGCCGAAGTCCTGGCGGAGCTGGCCGAGCATGTGCTGCCGGAGTTTCCCGTCGGGGCGATGGGTGCGGCGCGGTCAAGCACCCGGGAGGCCCAGCCATGACCGGCCGCGCATCCACCCTCCCCATGTGGGGTGCGGCATGGCTGGTGACAGCGGTATTCATGCTGTCCAACTCGCCAACGCCGCTGTACGTCCACTGGCAGCAGGAACTCGATTTCTCCACCGGCACGCTGACGGTGATCTTCGCCCTCTACATCGCCGGCCTGTTGAGCACCCTACTGGTAGCCGGGCAGTTATCCGACCGCTTTGGCCGCAAGCCGATGCTGCTGCCCGGCCTGCTCGCCGCACTGACGGCCTGCCTGCTGTTCGCCGGAGCGCAGTCGGTGCTGGCATTGGGCATCGCCCGCCTGCTGACGGGCATTGCCGTGGGCGTCATGGTATCGGCCGGCATGGCGGCGGTCGGCGACCTGGGCGGCAGTGAGCGTAGGCGCCAGGCGGCGTTGCTGGCTTCGGTGTCGATGGTATTCGGAGCCGGGTTGGGACCGCTGCTCGCAGGCGGCCTGGCGCAGACGATGGCGCATCCGATCCTGCCGGTGTTCGGCACCGATCTGGCCGTCCTCGGCAGTGCGCTGGTCGTGGCCTGCTTGTTACCCCTGCATCGTCCGGTTCGATCCAGCGGCCAGCCGTTGCAGCTTCGGCTGCCCACGGTGCCCGCCGCCAATCGGCGGCATCTGGCCTACGGCATCGCCACCTTCGGGCCGGGCATCACGGCAACCTCGTTCGTGCTGACGCTGGGGCCATCGCTGCTGTCCCGGCTGCTCGACGTGCGCAGCCCCATGATCGCTGGGGGCATGGCCTGCGCCATGTTCCTGACCGCCACCGGCGTGCAATTCGCGGTGCGCCACTGGCCGATTCGCTCAATCTTCCTGGGCAGCACCACGGCCACCGTACTGGCGATGACAAGCCTGGGCATCGCCGTGCATGCCTCGCTCGCGCCGATGCTGGTGGCGGCGGCGCTGCTGGCAGGTGCCGGACAGGGGCCTGGGCCAATTGGGCGGCCTCACGTTGATCGGTTTGCATGTTCCCGACGAACGGCGTGCCGAGGCCAATGCGGTGCTGAACATCTGCGGATATATCCCGGCGGGACTGCTGCTACCTGATTGACCGGGTGGGATTGGCCGATGGCGCCACGCTGTTCGCCATCGTGCTGGGCCTGACCGCAGCCTTGGGCGGGTTCTTGGTGTTCAAGGCGCTGACACTGGTAGAACTTGGCACGCCGCGCATCACGCGGATGCGTGGGAGGGAATGACAGATGGAACTTCGGCACCTGCGCTGCTTTCTGGCTGTGGCCGAAGAACTCCACTTCGCCCGAACAGCCGTATGGCGGTGCATCGAGCAGTGGTCACGATTCCGAGCAGTCCGCTGGAACGGCGGCGTCCTGCTGCCGCGCATACACCACCAGCCGCAGGTGCCGGTCTTCATCAACCGTCAGCGAGGTGTGTTCGAACGACTCGGGCTGGCCGTCGATCGTCAGCTTGCGCACGCCGTTGCAGGGCGCATGCACATCGTGCTGTCGCCACCAAGCCTTGAATTCCGGCGATACCTGTTCCAGCTCGTCCACCAGTGCGTGAATGTCCGCCTCCTGCATGGCCCGGGCAAAGTCGCGGCGGAAGCTCGACAGCATGAGCGGAGCCTGTTCTTCCCAGGCGTCAATGCGCGCATGCAGCAGCGAATCGGTGAACAGCAGCCAGAGCAGGTTGCGCCGCTCGGGTGCGTGCGTGCCGAAGCCGAACAGCGCATCAGCCGGCGCGTTGAAGCCCAGCACGTCCCATCGCACGTTGAGCACGAAGGCCGGGTGCGGCAGATCGTGCATCAAGCGCCGCACCAGCGGTGGCAGCACACACCACGTCTTGCCCGGTTCGGCCGGCGGCCGTTCGTGGGCCAGCAAGAACAAGTGGCGACGTTCGGCGGCATCCAGTTTCAGCACCCGCGCCAGGTTGTCCAGAAAGGTGGACGACACGTTAATGTCGCGCCCCTGTTCCAGCCATGTGTACCAAGTCAGGCCGACGCCGGCAAGCGCAGCGACTTCCTCGCGCCGCAGCCCTGCTGTGCGGCGGCGGCCACCGCTGGGCAGTCCCACGTCGGCTGGCGCCAGCCCTTCGCGGCGTGTCCGCAGGAAAGCAGCCAGATTGGAGCGCGTTCGTTCCAAGGTTCGCATCGCTTACTCATTGCTTTTAGTAATAGCATAAACAGTTAAATTGTAATGGCTTAAAGAGGGATTGAGAATGATCGTGTCTTTACCCTGGATACGCAAGATGAACTCAAATTCCTGCTTTTCGACGCCGCCCGTGCGCGCCGTCAGTGGCCCACCCTGGCTCGGCTTGGCCGTGCTGTTGCTGGCGGGCTTCGTCACAATCTTCGACCTGTTCGTGGTCAATGTCGCCATCCCCAGCATGCGGGCCGGGCTGGGCGCGAGCTTCGCGCAGATCGGCTTCATCGTGGCCGGCTACGAGCTGGCCTTCGGCGTGCTGCTGATTACCGGCGGGCGGCTGGGCGACCTGTTCGGGCGCCGCCGGCTGTTCGTTGTCGGCATGGCGGGCTTTACGCTGGCCTCGGCCTTATGCGGGCTAGTGCCCAGCGCTGGCTTCCTGATCGGCGCACGGGTATTGCAAGGGCTGGCCGCCGCCTTGCTGTTCCCGCAGGTCTATGCGTCCATTCGGGTGAACTTCGAGGGCGACGACAGCCGCCGCGCCTTCGGCCTGCTGGGGATGACGCTGGGACTGGCCGCCATTGCCGGACAGGTGCTGGGCGGCTGGCTGGTGCATGCCGACCTGTTCGGGCTGGGCTGGCGCAGCATCTTCCTCATCAATGTGCCCATCGGTCTGTTCGCCGTCGCGGCGGCACGCTACATCCCCGAATCTCGCGCGCCACAGCGCCCGACGCTGGACTGGACGGGCGTGGCACTGGTCAGCGCCGGGTTGGCGCTGCTGCTGGTGCCGCTGATCGAGGGGCCGGGCCAAGGCTGGCCGGCCTGGAGCCTGTTGTCGCTGGGTGTGGCGGTGTTGCTGCTGGCGCTGTTCCATCGGCAGCAGGAACAACGACGAATGGCGGGCGGCTTGCCACTGGTGGACATGCGCTTGCTGGTCCAGCGCCGATTCGCGCTGGGCGCGGTGCTGGTGCTGCTGGTCTATTCCACGTCCAGTTCCTTCTTCCTGTGCTTCGCCTTGCTGGTGCAGACCGGGCTTGGGCTTGACCCCTTCGAGGCGGGCAGCATCTTCGCGCCGTGCAGCGTGGGATTCGTGCTGGCATCGCTGTCCGCGCCGCGGCTGGTGGCGCGCTGGGGAACGCGCGCCATCGTCGCGGGTGCGCTGGTCTATGCGGCTTCCATCGGGCTGTTGATCGCGCAGGTGCGGATAGCGGGCGCGGAGCTGGTGCCTGCGCGGCTGATTCCCGTACTGGTCCTGGTCGGCGCGGGCCAGGGTTTCATCATGACGCCGCTGCTGAATCTGGTGCTGGGCTTTGTTGATGACGCACAGGCTGGCATGGCCTCGGGCGTGATCTCGACCGTCCAGCAGGTCGGCGCAGCACTGGGCGTGGCCGTGGTCGGCATCCTGTTCGGCGCGGCACTTGCCGGTAATGGCGCAGCAACGCACGCAGGCCAGTATGTCGCGGCCTTCGTGGCCGGGATGCTCTACAACCTGAGTGCGGCCATGCTGGTCTGCGTGCTGTTGCTGATGCTGGCGAGAACGCAGAGGTCGGCGCGCTGACGAGAGACGGTGCGCGATGGAACTCCGGCATCTTCGCTGCTTGCTGGCCGTCGCCGGAGAACGCCACTTCGCCCGCGCGGCGGAGAAGCTGCACATCGAGCAATCGCCGTTGTCGCGCGCCATTAAGGAACTGGAGGAAGAACGGGGCGTGGGGCGCGTCTGCGCCGCTTTGCAGCAGGCGCGCGAAAGCGTGAAAGCGGCCGCCAATATCTACCTGCGCTCGGTCATACTCACCAGCGGGTGCTACGCGATGCTTGACGACGGCATGGGATTCAGCCTAGTGCTGTGGCGGCCAGTGATCGCCCAGTTGTTGGAACAGCAACTCGCCGCGACGGTGCGCGGCGGCAGCGTCGCCTTGGTGTCTCGTAAGCTATCGCTTGACCAACAACCCACGCAGCAGCAACTCCAGCGCGGCAATACCGCGTGCCAGACGCGCCCTGCTATCCTCGCCGTCGGCGATCCAGAACGCCGCTTCGGCCAAGCTGCCGTAGATCAGCGATGCCAGCGCTTGAGGATCAGTGTCGTCCACTACGTCTTGCTGGATGAGCTTGTCGATCAGCCGCCGCATCGACTCGACGCAATGGCGCTGCGAGTCAGGCGAGGCACCGCCCAGCACTGCCCTGGCATCGCGCAGCACGATGCGCTGGATTTCCGGCTCCAGCGCCATTTCAAGATAGGCGCGACAGCGCCTGCAAAAGCCTTCCCACGCATCCTCGGCGGTGTCGGAAATGGCTTGCAGGCGCTGATCCGTCTCGGCGTCGATCTGCTCCACCACAGCAGCCAGCAATCCCTTCTTGTCGACGAAGTGGTGGTAGAGCGCGCCACGGGTCAGGCCCGCCTGCGCGGTGAGGTCATCCATCGAAGTGTCGGCGTAACCGTGCTCGGTGAACACCCAGCGGGCAGTCGCCATCAACGTGGCGCGGGTTTCTTCCATCTCGGCGCGGGTACGGCGAACCATCCATCTTCTCCTTACATACGACGCGCATGATTATTTACAAACAGTGCGTATGATTATATGATTCTATTCATACGCCTTGCATGTATTTTTGCCGCATAGCGATGCCTTGGCAAGCGGATGCTCTCTGGAGAACGAGATGGCCAACCCTTATCGAGCACTTTTCGCCGCACGCGGCACAAGAGGCTTTGCCCTAGCGGGCCTGTTGGCGCGGATGCCGCTGCCGATGACGGGCATCGGCATCATCACCATGATGTCGCAACTGCGCGGCAGCTATGCGCTGGCCGGGGCCGTCTCCGCCACCTTCGTGTTGACCTACGCGCTGCTGTCGCCGCAGATCTCCCGGTTGGTGGATCGGCGTGGACAAGGCCGCGTGCTGCCAGTCGCCACGGCCATCAGCGTCATCGGCTTTCTGCTCTTGATCGCGGGTTCCAAGTGGCAGATGGCCGATTGGACCTTGTTCCTCGGCGCCTTGCTGGCCGGTTTCATGCCCAGCATGTCGGCCATGGTGCGGGCGCGCTGGACAGCGTTGTGCCGAGGCCAGCCACGCTTGCAGACAGCCTATTCGCTGGAAACAGTGTTCGATGAAGTCACCTTCATTGCCGGACCGCCGCTGTCGGTGGGGCTTTCCGTGGCGGTGTTTCCCCAAGCCGGCCCGCTCGCGGCGGCGCTGTTGCTGATCCTGGGTGTGTTCGCCCTGGTCGTGCAGCGCAGCACCGAACCGCCGGTCGAGGCACAAGACGCCGCCAAGGACGGTTCGGGATCGGTGATCCGGCTGGCGCACGTGCGACTGCTGGCGCTGCTGATGGTGGCCATGGGCGTCATCGTCGGCACCGTGGACATCGTGAGCGTGGCCTTCGCCGAACATGCGGGCCAGCCGGCGGCGGCCAGCCTGGTCTTGTCGGCCTATGCTGCGGGTTCCTGCCTGGCCGGGCTACTGTTCGGCGCCCTCAAGCTGCAAACGCCCTTGCATCGGCTGTTGCTGCTGGGCGGGCTGGCAACCGCCGCAACCACCGTGCCCTTGCTGCTGGTCGGCAGCGTTGCCGCCCTGGCCGGGGCGGTGCTGGTGGCGGGACTGTTCTTCGCGCCCACCATGATCGTGGCGATGTCGCTGGTCGAGCGCCTGGTGCCCGAGCACCGGCTGACCGAAGGCATGACCTGGCTGCTGGCCGGGCTGAATGTGGGCGTGGCGCTGGGTGCGGCTGCATCCGGCCAGGTGGTCGATGACGGTGGAGCACGGGCTGGATTCACCGTCGCGCTCTGCGCAGGTGCGGTGGTGTTGCTCGTGGCGCTGTGGGGACATCAGCGCCTGCGCACGCATGGCTCGCCTGTATCGGATGCCGCGTGATTGCGGCTCCCCCGATTCCGTCATTTCAAGGATTTAAGCCATGAGCACGTTTTCATCTGCGTCCACAGGGGCTTCCGCGCGACATGCTTGGCTGGCAAACAAGCTGTCCACGCGCGGCACGCTGGTGGTGGGGAGCTTGGCCGGCATCGTCGGCACGCTCGCGATGGCGCCGGCCACCTTTGTGGGCGCGGGCTATGTGTTGATCGTGCCTGGGCTGGTGATCTCCGGCGTTGGCCAAGGCATCGTGTGGACGGCGATGTGGATCGCGGCCAGTTCGGGCGTGGCCCATCACGAGCAAGGCATCGCTTCGGGTATGGCCTCGACCACACTCAACGTGGGCAACGCGATTGGCTTAGCAGTGCTGGTGGCACTGGCGAACGCCGGGCTATCCGGCCTGCACGGCGAGCCGCTGCGCAGCGGTCTCGCGCAGGGAGCACAGCAAGCGTTCTATCTGGCGGCGGCAGGGATGGTCTTGGGACTGCTGATAGCGCTTACGTTGCCGCGTAAGGCGGTGAACGCTACGCAGTCCGGCGAAGCAACTTGAGCGAAGGAGACGGCCGTGGAACTGCGACATCTACGTTGCTTCTTGGCCGTAGCCGAAGAACTCCACTTCGCCCGTGCCGCTGAACGGCTGCATATCGATCAGTCGCCGCTATCTCGCACGATCAAGGAGCTGGAAGAAGATCTGGGTGCGCCTTTGTTTGCGCGCACCACGCGCAGCACCCGATTGACCCGTGCCGGCAAGCTGTTGCTCGAACACGTGCCACGCGTGTTCGCCACACTGGATCAAGCTCGCGCCAGCGTGCGCGCCGCCGCCGCAGGCTATGACGGTCAGTTGCGTATCGCGCTGTCCGACGGCATTGCTCCGGCACGCCTTTCCTCGCTAATGGCACTGTGCCGGCAGGAAGACCCGGAGATCGCCATCCACTTCGATGAAGTCCCGCTCACCCAGCAGATCAAGGGACTGCACGATGATCTGTACGACGTGGGATTTGCCCAGTCCGCCGATGTCGGCGACGGCATTCTTGCCGAACCCGTTTGGTGCGATCCGCTGCGACGTCTTCGCTGCTTCCTGGCTATTGCCGAAGAACGCTCCGTCGTGCAGTCGCCACCGTCGAATTCGATCAAGGAACTGGAAGGTGAATTGGGCATGCAGTTGCTCCCTCATACCACGCTCAGCACATGCCTGACCTGTTTCTATCTATTTACTGTTGCTGAAGTCCAGTTGTTCGCGCAGCAGCGCAACGAATGCGCTCGCTGGCGGAGAAGCAAGCTTCGGCCAGACAACATAGAGGACACGGTTCGGAGCGTCCTGAACGGCCACATGGACGACGCCATCCAGCTTCGTGGCCACGGATTCTGGAACCAGACTTGCGGCCAGACCGCGCGAGACGAACTGCGCGATCAGATTCAGGTGGTTGACCTCAAAATGGATCTGGTGCGCAACACCAGCGGCAGCGAATGCTTTGTCGGTCTGGCGGCGGGCACTGCTGTCCTGTGGGTAGTCCACAAGCGGCAGCGTCGCCAGTCGTTCGAGCGTAAGACGTCTGCGAGACGCCAGCGGGTGTTCCGGTGGCAGCAGCGCGACCAGCCTCTCCTGCGCGATCCGCAGGTGCGCCATGCCTTCGATCTTCTCCCCCTGCCACAGGCCGATGAGGGCGACATCCAGACGCCGCTGACGCAGCCGCACCAGCAATTCTTCGCTGCCGCTCTGCGTCAGTCGGATCTCAACTTGCGGATGACGCGCATGGAACTGCTCGATCAGTGCCACGATGTCGATGCTGCCGAGGGCGCTGATCGTGCCGATCGCAAGCTGGCCTCTCACCTGTCCGGCCGCTGCCGCGACTTCTTCCGGTATGCGACGTGTGGCTTCCAGCGCAGCATGCGCTTGCCGCACGAAAGCCTCGCCCGCCAGGGTGAGGCGCACGCGGCGCGAGGTACGCTCGAACAGGGGCGTACCCAGTTCATCTTCAAGCCGCGCCACTTGATGACTCAAGGCCGACTGTACCGTATGACACCGGCTCGCGGCGCGCGTAAAGCTGGATTCCTCGGCGACCGCCAGCACGAATTCGATTTGCCTAAGATTCATTATCCATCTACAAAACAGATTTATTAGATGATAATAATACATTTTACTCATGGATTGGATGAAGGGAAACTGTGCGCCGTACATTTCCGATTTCTTACCCATGAATGCCATGTCACAGTCCAAGCCGGCTCAATCTCTTACAACGCCCCTACTGTGGCTGATGGCCTCGGCAACGGGAATCGCCGTTGCAGGCAACTACTACGCCCAGCCTTTGCTGCCCACGATCGCGGCGCAGTTTGGGACTTCCGAAGCAGCGGTAGCCTGTATCGTGACGACAGCGCAACTGAGCTATGGCGCGGGACTGCTTCTGCTGGTGCCTTTTGCGGATTTGCGCGAGCGCAGAAGCCTGGTCGTGGCCCTGATGCTGCTGGCGGGTCTCGGCCTGGCGCTCAGCGCGGCGGCAACGACCTTGCCGCTGTTGCTGGTGGGCACGGCCATCACCGGATTCTGTTCGGTTGTCGCGCAGGTGCTGGTACCTTTTGCAGCGACGCTCGCCGCGCCGGAACAACGTGGGCGCGCAGTCGGCACCGTGATGAGCGGCTTGCTCCTCGGTATTCTGCTCGCCCGAACCGTGGCGGGCGGGCTTTCTTCCCTGATGCACTGGCGAGCCGTGTATGTGGTCGCGGCCGTTGCGATGGCGGTCTGCGCCATGGCCCTGAGGCATTCATTACCCCGCTACCAGGGCGATGCCGGTGTGGGGTACGGGAAATTGCTACGCTCGGTGATCCAACTGTTCGTCGAGGAATCTGTGCTGCGCGTGCGTGCCATGCTTGGCATGATATCGTTCGCGCTGTTCAGCCTATTTTGGACGCCGCTGGCTTTCCTACTGGCCGCGCCCCCCTATGGCTACTCGGATGCAGTGATCGGTCTGTTCGGACTGGCAGGTGCCGCAGGGGCAATGGCTGCCACAGTGGCGGGGCGTCTGGCCGATCAGGGCCGGGGAACCACTGCTACATGGCTCGGTCTGCTGGGCCTGCTGCTCTGCTGGTTGCCACTCGGATTTGCTCAGGCGTCGCTGGCTGCGCTACTGGTCGGTGTGCTGCTGCTCGATCTGGCCGTGCAACTGGTGCATGTCAGCAATCAGAACGCCATCTACGCGCTGCGGCCACAAGCCCGCAATCGCCTCAACGCGGGATACATGACCTGTTATTTTCTGGGTGGGGCCGGTGGTTCATGGCTGGCGGCCTATCTCTATCCACGCGCGGGCTGGTTCGGCATCGTGGCGGCAGCAGTCGGCCTCGCCATGATGGGCATCGTAGTCGGCCTTGCGGGGTTGAAGCCCAGCCCATACCGATCCAAATGAAGAATGAGGTGAACGCAAGCCGCCATCTCATCGTGGAGCATGCGCCGATGGGCGGGGCGTGACTGTGGAACTGCGACATCTACGTTGCTTCCTTGCCGTGGCGGAAGAACTCCACTTTGCCCGTGCCGCCGAACGACTGCATATCGATCAGTCGCCGCTATCTCGCACGATCAAGGAGCTGGAAGAAGATCTGGGTGCGCCTTTGTTCGCGCGCACCACGCGCAGCACCCGATTGACCCGGGCCGGCAAGCTGTTGCTCGAACACGTGCCACGCGTGTTCGCCACACTGGATCAAGCCCGCGCCAGCGTGCGCGCGGCCGCCGCAGGCTATGACGGTCAACTGCGTATCGCGCTGTCCGATGGCATTGCGCCGGCACGCTTTTCCTCGCTCATGGCACTGTGCCGGCAGGAAGATCCGGAGATTGCGATCCACTTCGATGAAGTCCCGCTCACCCAGCAACTCAAGGGGTTGCACGATGATCTGTACGACGTGGGATTTGCCCAGTCCGCCGATGTCGGCGACGGCATTCTTGCCGAACCCGCATGGCGCGATCCGTTGCGGGTCGCTATCCCGGCGCGCCATCCCTTGCTGGTACATGCACGCATTCCCTTGGATGAGGTCTTGCGCTATCCGCTGGTAATGGGCGACCCGCAGACCTGCGAAGGCTACAACCACCAGATCGAGCGGGTGCTGAGCACGCTGGACAAGGAACCGCTGGTGACCGAGCGGGTAATGTCCTTCGACTTGATGATGGCGTTAGTCGCAGCCGGGTTCGCCCTGGCGCTGGTCGGTGCCTCGCAGATTGCCGCCAGTCGTGAGTCCAACATCGTTGCGCGACCGCTGGCCGGCGGCTCGCCAATGCTCACCACCTACCTGCTAAGGCGAGATAGCGATCCGTCAGAAGCACTGAGTCGGTTTGTTGCCCGCGTCGGCAGACTGGAAGCTGATACCCGCAAGGAACATGTGCCTGCTGGCGACGCTCCTTCCGATGAATTGGAGAAATCCTGATGAACACCGCTTTCCGAACCGCTCATGTACTCGCCTTGGCCGGCTTGCTGTCGGCCTGCGGGCCATCGCCCGCCAATGACTCGGTGGAGTTCCTGACCGCCCATCCCGAACGCATCAAAGAAATCCAGCGACTGTGCCGTGAAGATCGCTCAAAGGTCTCGGACGACCTGTGCCTGCGTGCGGCTGAAGCTGCCAAACGGCGATTCTTCGGCGACCGGCCCGAACAGCGCGCCAAGTAGTTCGC
Source organism: Herbaspirillum camelliae (assembly GCF_001929405.1). Taxonomy (NCBI): domain Bacteria; kingdom Pseudomonadati; phylum Pseudomonadota; class Betaproteobacteria; order Burkholderiales; family Oxalobacteraceae; genus Herbaspirillum; species Herbaspirillum camelliae. Next base: position 3,982,211 of record NZ_KV880769.1, on the reverse strand, counting down.
TGGGCGGGGTGGTGGTGGAATTGAAATCGCACCTGCCAATTGGGCGGAAGCCCCGCGTCATCGATGAAGCTTTCCATCGACCAAGGGTACGCAGATCTAGAAGTCCAACAGGTGTGCAATGCCCCATTCTCGCAGCGCGGAGATTGGAAAGCGGTACAGACAAAGCGGGACTCTCGTTCAGAATTGAACAGCCATCGCGTTGAAGGTTAATTAAGAATCAAATCCTTTCGCTGGAGATTCTTCCTCGCAGCATATCAATGAATGCCCTGGTCCTTGCTGGCAAGACTGAATTTTCATGCCATAACGCATGAACTGGAATTGGCGACGGCTCATGCTCAGGCAACAGCACCTCCAGAAGCCCCTGATCAATTTCATTTCTCACCTGCCAAAGAGGTGCCAATCCAATTCCAATGCCATGCAAGACGGCGGCATTTGCGGAAGCTGCATCATTGCAACGGAATCGCCCCGCCACAGATACCCTGAGCAGAGCTCCATTCTCTGTCAGTGGCCATACATCGCCCTCAGGGCCAAATGTCCTAACGACACATGCATGCTTTCCTAAGACAGAAGGATGCAAAGGACGTCCATGCTGGGCAACGTATTGAGGCGTTGCGACAACGACGCGTCTCAGTTTTGCGAGAAGACGCGATTTCAATGCGGAGGACTCCAAATCGCCAATTCGGATGACGATGTCCAACTTGTTTTCCAACAGATCCACTATGGCGTCCGAAAGTGCAAGATCTACTTCCACGTTGGGATAGCGTTCAACAAATGCAGCAACTGCCGGAACGATGTACCGAGGAGCGAATTGAACAGAGGCTCCGACACGGAACAAGCCAAATATTTCTGTTGTACTCCTCCGAGCCTCGGTTGTTGCTTCGTCAAGGTCATGTAGGGCGGTTTTCAGGCGCTCGTAGAAGAGGCCGCCTGCAGCAGTAACTTGCATCCGCCGCGTGGTCCGCTGGACTAGCGCCACCCCCAACTCTGTTTCAAGAGTGCTGAGGGATCTGCTCACATTTTGAAGTGAGCAGCCCAGTTTTCGAGCTGCGGCAGTCAGGCTTTTAGCTTCGATTGTGGCAATAAAGATGCGGTAATGCTCAAGGCTGGCCATTGTCACTATTTCCGTGAGAGTCAATCACTTTGCATGGTGATTATACGCCGCAGACTTGAGAGTAGCATGACTGCATCTATTCATTCAGACGGCTCATGAAAATGGACAAATCCCCATCGTCACAAAATGCAATCAACAGTCCGATGCCTCGCATGCCGCTCATTGCACTGTTCGCTACGGCTGTAGGAATCGTTGTTCTGGCACTTTATGCATCTCAACCACTGGCAGGCATCATCGGTCCGGAACTGGGCCTTTCAACCAGCATGTCGGGATTGGCAACTACATTGACCTTGTTCGGTTATGCGGTGGGATTAATTTTTCTTGTTCCCATGACAGACATCGTTGAGAACAAGAGACTCATTTTGACAACTCTTGTGGGCGACGCCTTTGCTTTATTCATACTGGCAATATCTCCAAATGGACTCGTATTCCTTTCGGCATCATTCGTCGTTGGTCTGCTCACCAGTGCGATACAAATGTTGGTGCCTGTTGCCGCATCGCTGAGTTCTGAAGCACATCGTGGACGCACGATTGGCAACGTCATGAGTGGCTTGATGTTGGGGATACTAGTATCCCGCCCTGCGGCCAGCTTGGTTACTCAGTTCTTCGGATGGCGATATTTGTACGGCTTTCTTGGGGTGATTGTTGCAATTCTCACCATCATTCTCCAAAAGCACATTCCTTCCCTCAGGCCTGCACGCCGAGCAACATATTGGCAGCTAGTGAGGTCATTAATATCCATTATTAAAGAGGAACCAGTTTTACGGCGTAGGGCTGCAAGCCAAGCTATGTGCATGGGGGCATTTGGTATCTTTTGGACCTCTGTCGCTCTCCAACTTGGTCAAGCGCCGTTTCTGTTAGGACAAGGGGGAATTGCCTTGTTTGCGCTAGCAGGGGCGGCTGGAGCAATCATTGCACCGATTGCCGGGCGTGCCGGTGATCGTGGGTGGACGAGACCCATGACTGTGTCGGCACATTTGGCGATCATGTTCGCCCTGATGCTGGCTTACGTTGGCGTTGCAGTGCTATCCAATAACAGAAGTCTTTCTCTTGGCGTGTTGATATTCGCGGCGGTTATTCTCGATCTAGGCGTTATAGCTGACCAGACATTGGGGCGCCGTGCGATCAATCTTTTGCGTCCTGAGGCCCGAGGACGGATGAATGGTCTTTTTACCGGGCTATTCTTCCTTGGCGGCGCTTTAGGTTCAGCTCTATCTGGAATAGTTTGGAATGCATGGGGTTGGCCCGGCATTTGTATTGTTGGACTTATTTTTGGGGCGTTCGCTGCAGCCCTTTCTTTGACAAAGAAGTCAGATTGATTTCGAGTCAGCAGTGCTGTTTCTATATCTCAAACTCAACTTTGAGGGGTAGCGGAATATGGAAATTCGGCACCTCCGCTGTTTCCTGGCCGTAGCAGAAGAACTCCACTTCGCCCGAGCGGCCGAACGACTGCATATCGACCAGTCGCCCTTGTCGCGCACGATCAAGGAGCTGGAAGAAGATCTGGGTGCGCCTTTGTTCGCGCGCACCACGCGCAGCACCCGATTGACGCGGGCCGGCAAGCTGTTGCTCGAACACGTGCCACGCGTGTTCGCCACACTGGATCAAGCCCGCGCCAGCGTGCGCGCGGTCGCCGCAGGCTATGACGGTCAACTGCGTATCGCGCTGTCCGATGGCATTGCGCCGGCACGCTTTTCCTCGCTCATGGCACTGTGCCGGCAGGAAGATCCGGAGATTGCGATCCACTTCGATGAAGTCCCGCTCACCCAGCAACTCAAGGGGTTGCACGATGATCTGTACGACGTGGGATTTGCCCAGTCCGCCGATGTCGGCGACGGCATTCTTGCCGAACCCGCATGGCGCGATCCGTTGCGGGTCGCCATTCCGGCGCGCCATCCCTTGCTGGTGCATGCACGCATTCCCTTGGACGAGGTCTTGCGCTATCCCCTGGTAATGGGCGACCCGCAGACCTGCGAAGGCTACAACCACCAGATCGAGCGGGTGCTGAGCGCGCTGGACAAGGAACCGCTGGTGACCGAACGGGTAATGTCCTTCGACTTGATGATGGCGCTGGTGGCTGCCGGGTTCGCCTTGGCGCTGGTCGGTGCCTCGCAGATTGCCGCCAGTCGCGAGCCCAACGTCCTCGCACGCCCACTGGCCGGTGGCTCGCCGAGGCTCACCACCTACCTGCTAAGGCGAGATAGCGATCCGTCAGAAGCACTGAGTCGGTTTGTTGCCCGCGTCGGCAGACTGGAAGCCGATACCGGCAAGGAACATGTGCATGCTGGCGACGCTCCTTCCGATGAACCGGAGGATTCCTGATGAACGCCATTTTCCGCACCGCTCATGTACTCGCCTTGGCCGGCTTGCTGTCGGCCTGCGGGCCCTCGCCCGCCAATGACTCGGTGGAATTCCTGACCGCTCATCCCGAGCGCATCAAAGAAATCCAGCGACTGTGCCGTGAAGATCGCTCAAAGGTCTCGGACAACCTATGCCTGCGTGCGGCTGAAGCTGCCAAACGACGCTTCTTCGGCGATCGACCCGAACAGCACACCAAATAGTTCGCCGAACGCCTGCTGTCGCCCAGTCGCGACGGATTCACTACCGATTCGCTTATCACGCCGCAGCACGCTCGTGCCTGCGGCATTTTTATGGGCTTCGCCGCCGCAAGAAGTCCGGCTTTTTCTGCCTTAATTCCCGCCATAACGGCCTTTGACCGGCCCTGATCCCGCACCGAACCTGATGACTGCGGCACGTCCCCGTGCTGCTGTTCTTGGGCTTCATTTTGCGGGAGAAGGGAGCGGTCGGCATGCAAGGTCAAGGGGTCCTGTTCGGGCAAATCGGTGTCGTCTTCGGCATTGTGATTGTCGGTGTGTGGTTCGCCACCCAATGGACAGCCGCCGCCCTGGGCTACCAGCTATGCCTGGGCTCGCCCTGGTTCGATCTCCTGGGGACGCCGATCTATCACCCCTGGCGGTTGTTCGAGTGGTGGTTTTTCTTCGACGCCTATGCGCCGCGCATCTTCGACACCGGCGGCCTGATCGCAGGCGGCAGCGGCTTGGCCGCCGTGGTGGTCGCCATGGCCATGTCGGTGTGGCGTTCGCGGCAGTCGAAACTGGTCACCACCTACGGTTCGGCACGCTGGGCTGATGCGGCAGCTATTCGGGAAGCAGGACTCACCCAGAGCGCAGGCGTATTCCTCGGTCGGCTCGATGACCAATACCTGCGACACGAAGGCCCGGAACACGTCCTGACCTTTGCCCCTACGCGCTCGGGCAAGGGTGTGGGCCTGGTCGTGCCGACGCTGCTCTCCTGGCCAGCATCCACCGTCATCCACGACATCAAGGGCGAGAACTGGAGCATCACAGCTGGATGGCGCTCGCGCTTTTCGCACTGCCTGCTGTTCAACCCCACCGATGCGAAATCGGCCGCCTACAACCCGCTGCTGGAGGTCCGACGCGGCGCGCATGAAGTGCGCGACGTGCAGAACATCGCCGACATCCTGGTCGATCCCGAGGGCGCTTTGGAGCGCCGCAACCATTGGGAGAAGACCTCGCACGCGCTGCTGGTCGGTGCCATCCTGCATGTGCTGTACGCGGGAGAGGACAAGACGCTGCGCGGTGTCGCCAACTTCCTGTCTGATCCGGCCAGCCCGTTCGAGCTGACCTTACACCGGATGATGACCACGCCGCACTTGGTGAACGGGGATGGTGGTGGTCCGCATCCGGTCGTGGCATCGGCCGCACGCGAAGTGCTCAACAAGAGCGACAACGAGCGTTCCGGCGTGCTGTCCACGGCCATGTCCTTCCTCGGCCTGTACCGCGATCCCACGGTGGCCGAAGTCACGTCACGCTGCGACTGGCGCATCGCCGACCTGATTGCTTCCGAGCATCCGGTGTCGCTGTACCTGGTGGTGCCGCCCTCGGACATCAGCCGCACCAAGCCCCTCATTCGACTGATCTTAAACCAGATCGGGCGACGCCTCACGGAATCGCTCGACGGTTCGGACGGCATCGCACGGCGCCACAAGCTGCTGCTGATGCTCGACGAGTTCCCGGCGCTGGGCAGGCTCGACTTCTTCGAGACGGCCCTGGCCTTCATGGCCGGCTATGGCATCCGCAGCTTCCTCATCGCGCAGTCGCTCAACCAGATCGACAAGGCCTACGGCCAGAACCATTCGATTCTGGACAACTGTCATGTGCGCGTGACCTTCGCCACCAACGACGAGCGCACCGCCAAGCGCATCTCCGAAACGCTGGGCACCGCGACCGAATTGCGCGCGCAGCGCAACTACGCGGGCCACCGGCTGGCGCCTTGGCTGGGACACCTGATGGTGTCGCGCCAGGAGACGGCCCGCCCGCTACTGACGCCCGGTGAAGTGATGCAACTGCCGCCGGACGAGGCCGTGGTGATGGTGGGAAGCAGTCCGCCGATCAAGGCCAAGAAGTTGCGCTACTACGCCGACGCCAACTTCAAGCGCCGCGTGTTGCCACCGCCGGTTCTCACGGCGGGGCGTTACGCCGACGTACCTCCCTCGCGGCCCGACGACTGGAGCGGCTTGGCGATTCCCACGGTGCCGGCCACGCCAACCAGCCAGGCGGCCGAAGGCTTCGCTACTTCAGCCGATGACGGCGGCCCGCGTCGCCAGCCCGAGCTGTCCGACGTCGCCGAGTTCGATCCGGACATGGCGCCATCGGGCGGCGACGTGTCGCTGCTCGATGACGACGACTTCCCACTTCCCCTTCCTCGCCAGTTCGATCCGGCCATGCAGCGCACGGCCCGGCTGGCGTCCCTCGATCCCAACGACGGAATCGAGCTATGAGCCACTACCGCCTGAATCTGTTCATCCAGCACGAGCACGCCAAGCGCCTGGAAGAGCTGGCCGCCAAGAAAGGCGTGTCCAAGTCGTCCATCGTCGCGGCGGCGCTGGCGTCCTGGCTGTCGCCCGACGCGGGTGACCAGCGCGAGGCGGCCATGGCCAAGCGGTTGGATCGGCTGTCACGCCAGGCCGAACGGCTGGAGCGCGACCAGAACATCGCCATCGAGACGCTGGCGCTGTTCATCCGCTACTACCTCACCGTCAGCACGCCGGTTCCCGAGGCGCACCAAGACGCCGCCCGCGCCCAGGGCAAGGCACGCTTCGCGCAGTTCACCGAGCAGCTTGGCCGCCACCTGCTGCGGGGCCGAAGCCTCGTGCGCGATGTGGTGGAGGAACTGCACCCCGACCCGATGCCCATGGAGGACGCGGAAGCACCAGCCGAGGCGCGGGAGCGTGCGTCATGAGCGCCAACATCTCCGCAGGTGGGCAACTTCCGCACGAGCTGCGCTCGTCCGCTGCGGCGTCGATGGATCGCCGCATCCAGATGCTGCGCACGGCCATGGGGCCGCTGATTGCTGCCGCACTCGACGACCCGGATGTGGTGGAAGTCATGCTCAACCCGGATCGCACCCTGTGGGTGGACCGGCTTTCCACCGGCCGCGCGCCGATGGGGGTTGAACTGTCCGAGGCCGACGGCGAACGCATCATCCGGCTGGTCGCAACGCATGTCGGCGCGGAAGTCCATCGCGGCCAGCCGCTGCTGTCGGCCGAGTTGCCTGAAACCGGCGAACGCTTCGAGGGCATCCTCCCGCCCGCCGCGCCGGGGCCGGCCTTCGCGCTGCGCAAGCGGGCCATCGGCGTGATCCCGCTGGACCAGTACGTCCTCGACGGGATGATGACCCGCGTCCAGGCGGACTTCCTGGTGGGCGCCGTGCGCGAGCGTAAAAACATCCTGATCGCTGGCGCCACCAGCAGCGGCAAGACCACGCTCGCCAATGCCTTGCTCGCCGAAATCGCCGCCACGGGTGACCGTGTGCTGGTGCTCGAAGACACGGTGGAACTGCAATGCGCGGCCCGCGACCACGTGCCGTTGCGTACGCGCGCGGGCGTGGTGTCGATGACCGAGCTGGTGCGCTCGTCCATGCGCCTGCGACCGGATCGCGTCGTGGTGGGCGAGGTGCGCGGCCCCGAGGCGCTGGATCTCATCAAGGTATGGGGCACCGGCCATCCGGGCGGCATCGCCACCATCCACGCCGGCTCCGCGCTGGGCGCGCTGCTGCGCCTGGAGCAACTGATCCTCGAAGTGGCGGTGAATCCGCCCCGTGCGCTGATCGCCGAGGCCGTGGACGTGGTGATCCACATCGGCGGACGCGGGCGCAAGCGCCGCATCGAGAGCATCGCCCGCGTCCTCGGCGTCGACGGCGCGGGCTACCAACTGGCGGACGCGCTGGATGCTCCATTCCCAGAGCTATCACCCATCGCCTCCGTTTCTTCCCTATCCCTTAACCACCCTGGAGAACTGCCATGACGCAGATGACCGTTCCTGCTTTCCGTGTTTGCGTCAACCCGCTTTGCCACCTGTCCCGCCTCGCGTACCTGCGCAGCCTGGCGCGCCCTGCGGTGCAAGGGTTGCTGCTGGCGGCGCTGCTGCTGGTCCTGGCCGGCACCGCGCAGGCCGCCGGCTCCTCGATGCCGTGGGAAGGCCCTTTGCAATCGATCTTGCAGTCGATTCAAGGACCTGTGGCGCGCATCGTGGCCGTGATCATCATCATTTCGACCGGCCTGGCGCTGGCCTTCGGCGATACCTCGGGCGGTTTCCGCAAGCTGATCCAGATCGTCTTCGGTCTGTCCATCGCGTTCGCCGCGTCCTCGTTCTTTCTGTCGTTCTTCAGCTTCTCCGGCGGGGCGGTCGTATGAGCGCGCCGGATATCTTCGCGGCCGGGTTCGCCAACGGATTCGAGATTCCGCTGCATCGCTCGCTCACCGAGCCGATCCTGCTGGGCGGCGCACCGCGCACCGTGGCAATCGCCAACGGCACGCTGGCCGCCGCCGTCGGGCTGGGCCTGCAACTGTGGATTCCGGGTGTCCTGCTCTGGATCGTCGGCCATTCGCTGGCGGTCTGGGGGGCGCGCGTCGATCCGCAGTTCATGGCCGTCTTCGCCCGGCACCTCAAGCACCCGCCGCTGCTGGACGTGTGAGGGACAGGCCATGCTGAACCTAGCCGAATACCGCCATCGCCCGGCATTGCTCGCCGACTGGCTGCCATGGGCCGGGCTGGTGGCGCCGGGTGTCGTCTTGAACAAGGACGGCAGTTTCCAGCGCACAGCACGTTTCCGTGGGCCGGACCTCGACAGTGCGACGCAGGGCGAGCTGATCGCCACGTCGGCGCGCTTGAACAATGCGCTGCGCCGCCTGGGTTCAGGCTGGGCTCTGTTCATCGAGGCCGAGCGCCGCGCAGCCGCCGACTATCCGCACGCCGAGTTTCCCGAGCCGCTGTCGTGGCTGGTGGACGAGGAACGCCGCGCAGCATTCGAGGAATCGGGCCATCACTTCGAGAGCGGTTATCACCTGACATTGATGTACCTGCCGCCCGAGGAGTCCCGCGCCCGCGCCGCGGAGATGCTGTACGAGAACCGGCCTACCGAAGGCGTGGACTGGCGCGAGCGCCTGGCCGCCTTCGTCGCGGAGACGTATCGCATCTTCGACCTGCTCGATGGCGTAATGCCGGAGATCGCGTGGCTGGATGACAGCCAGACGCTGACCTACCTGCATGCCACCGTTTCGACGCGGCGCTATCGCGTCGGCGTACCCGAGGTGCCGTTCCACATCGACGCGCTACTGACCGATTCCGCGCTGGTCGGTGGCCTGGCACCCATGTTGGGCGACCAGCACTTGCGTGTCGTGTCAGTGCGAGGCTTCCCAACCTCGACCTGGCCGGGGATGCTGGATGACCTCAACCGCCTGGGCTTTGCGTATCGCTGGAGCACGCGCTTTCTGTGCCTGGACAAAGCCGAGGCGGAAAAGGAACTCACGCGCCTGCGCCGCCAGTGGTTCGCCAAGCGCAAGAACGTCATCGCGCTACTGCGCGAAACGATCTTCCAGCAGGAAAGCCCGTTGGTCGATACCGACGCCAGCAACAAGGCCGCAGACGCCGATGCCGCCTTGCAGGAACTGGGCAGCGATCAGGTCGCCTTCGGCTACCTCACCGCCACGGTGACGGTGCTCGATGCCGACCCCGCCGTGGCCGACGAAAAGCTGCGCAGGGTGGAACGTGCCATCCAGGGACGCGGCTTCGTCACGATCCCTGAAGCCCTCAACGCCGTGGATGCGTGGCTGTCGTCCATTCCCGGCAATGCCTACGCCAACGTGCGCCAGCCCATCGTCTCGACGCTGAATCTGGCGCACCTGATGCCGGTGTCAGCGGTGTGGGCTGGCCCGGAGAAGAACGACCACCTCGACGGCCCACCGCTGATCGTCACCCGCACCGATGGCGCGACGCCGTTCCGGCTGGTCACGCATATCGGCGACGTGGGCCATACGCTGGTCGCGGGGCCGACTGGCATGGGCAAGTCGGTCTTGCTCGCCACGCTGGCGATGCAGTTCCGCCGTTATCGCGGCTCACGCATCTTCGCCTTCGACATGGGGCGCTCGATGCGAGCCACGATTCTCGGGCTGGGCGGCGAACACTACGACCTCGGGATGGATGGCGAAATCGCCTTCCAGCCATTGGCACGCATCGACCGCGAGGGCTACCGCACCTGGGCCGCCGAATGGATCGAAGGCCGCCTGCTGCACGAAGGCGTCGCAGTCGGCCCGGACGAGAAAGCGTCCATCTGGTCGGCGCTGGGAAGCCTGGCCGGTGCGCCGGTGGAGCAGCGCACGATGACAGGACTGTCCGTTCTGCTGCAATCGAACGCACTGCGCCAGGCGCTGTCGCCGTATGTGCTCGGCGGCGCACACGGCAAGCTACTGGATGCCGACCATGACCGGCTGGGCATGGCCGACGTGCAGTGCTTCGAAATGGAAGAACTGATGCACAGCAAGGCCGCCGTCATGGCGGTGCTGCATTACCTCTTTGCGCGCTTCGATGAGCGCTTTGATGGTGCGCCCACGCTGCTGATCCTCGATGAAGCGTGGTTGTTCCTGGACGACCCGGTATTCGCCGCGCGCATCCGGCAGTGGCTCAAAACACTGCGCAAGAAGAACGTGTCGGTCATTTTCGCCACGCAGTCGCTGGCCGACATCAAAGATTCGAGCATCGCGCCCGCGATCATCGAAAGCTGCGCCAGCCGCATCTTCCTGCCGAACCCGCAGGCGACCGAGCCGCAGATTCGCACGATCTACGAGGGTTTTGGCCTGAACTCGCGCCAGATCGAGATCGTCGCCACTGCACAGCCCAAGCGCGACTACTACTACCAATCCCGTCTCGGCAATCGCCTGTTCGACCTCGACCTGGGGCCGGCGGCGCTGGCCTTTGCGGGCGCTTCCACGCCGCAGGACCAGCGTGACATCGACCGCGTCCTGCTGGATGCCGGCGTGCCCGGTTTCGCGGGCGCCTGGCTGCGCCATCGCGGCCTCGATTGGGCCGCCGACCTGCTGCCCGAGTTCCCCAGTGTCTCACCGGCGGCGGCGTCCTTCCTCGTTTCTCAACTATCGGGGGGTTCCCCATGAAAACCAAGCCTCGTCTGTTGTCCGTCACGCTCGCCGCCGTGCTGTCGGTGTCGATGCTGGTTGTACCGCCCGCATCGGCCATCACCTTCATCGACCCGGCCAACCTGGTGCAGAACACGTTGACCGCCATCCGCACGCTGGAGCAGATCAACAACCAGATCCGGCAGCTTCAGAACGACGCGCGAATGCTCACGAATCAGGCGCGCAACCTCGCCAGCTTGCCCTCCAGCGTGGTGGGCCAGTTGCGCACCAATCTGGCGACGACACAGCGACTCATCGGCCAAGCCCAGGGCCTGGCCTACGACGTGGCGACGCTGGATCGGGCGTTTGCACGTCTGTATCCCGAACAGTACGCCGCTACCGTGAGCGGCGATGAGATGTATCGCCAGGCGCAAGAGCGCTGGAAGAACACACTCACTGGCTTACAGACCGCAATGCAGATGCAGGCCCAGGTGTCGCAGAACCTGGGGGATGACGAGAACGTGCTGACCGACCTCGTCGGCAAGAGCCAGTCGGCGCAAGGCGCATTGCAAGCGATGCAGGCGACGAACCAGCTGCTGGCCTTGCAGGCCAAGCAATCGATCCAATCGCAGCGACTGCAACTCACGCAGGATCGCGCCGCCTCGCTCGAACTGGCACGGCAGGCGGCGGCGACCGAGCGCGCCCGCGAAGTGCGACGTCGCTTCCTCGGCACCGGCACGCCGTACACGCCGCAGCCCGTCCATTTCTACAGCCGCTGACGGAGGTGGCCATGCGATGCGCTTGCCTCCTACTGGCCGTGCTGTTGACCGCGTGCGCTCAACAATCGGAAGACACGCCATGAACGACGTGACCCTCATCGACCGCTTCCTCGACACGTTCTCGCGCTACATCGACTCCGGTTTCGGGCTGCTGCATGGCGAAGTGATGTACCTGACCGCCACATTGATCGTCATCGACATGACGATCGCCGGCCTGTATTGGGCGCTGAGCCACGCCACCGGCCAATGCGAGGACGTGATCGCCAAGCTGCTGCGCAAGGTGCTCTACGTCGGTGCCTTCGCCTACCTCATCCACAACTTCAACGCACTGGCCGGCATCGTGTTCCGCTCGTTCGCCGGGCTGGGGATCACCGCCACCGGCTCGGCCATCACGATGGAGCATTTTCTTCAGCCGGGGCGGCTGGCGAAGACGGGCATCGACGCGGCCGCGCCCATTCTGAAACAGATCGGTCACCTGGTCGGGTTCCCCGACGTCTTCGTGAACCTCGATGCGATCGCGGTGCTGTTTCTCGCCTGGCTGATCGTGATCCTGTCGTTCTTCGTGCTGGCGATCCAGCTCTTCATCACGCTCATCGAGTTCAAGCTGACGACCCTCGCCGGGTTCGTGTTGATTCCGTTCGCACTCTGGAACAAGACCGCATTTCTCGCCGAGAAGGTGCTCGGCAACGTGGTGGCGTCGGGCGTCAAGGTCCTGGTGCTGGCCGTCATCGTCGGCATTGGTTCGGGCCTGTTCGCGTCATTCCAAGGGTCCCCCGCGGAGCCGTCCATCGACCATGCGCTGGTCGTGATGCTGGCCTCGCTCGCGTTGCTGGCGCTGGGCATCTTTGGTCCCGGCATCGCCACGGGTCTTGTGTCCGGTGCGCCGCAGCTCGGTGCGGGCGCGATGGCGGGAGCCGCGGTCGGTGCGGTCGGCACCGGCGTGGCCCTCGGTGCTGCCGCCACTGGCGTGGGGGGTGCCGTCATGGCCGGGGCACGCATGGCGCCGGCTGCTGCAAAACTCGCGGGCTCCGGCGCCCGTGCCACCACGTCGGCGGCCAGCAGCGCCCGGTCGGCGTTCCAGGCCGGTTCCGCTGCCGCCGGCGGCGGGGCCAAGGGTGCGGCAGCGGGTCTCGGTAACGTCGCCAAGACCGGCGCGCACGCCGCCGGCCGCCGCGCCGCGTCCGGCGCTTCGGCGGCCGGGCAAACGATGGCCGACGCCTTCCGCGCCGGCTGGAACGGCGCGGAAGCTGGTGCAGGCCAGGCTGTCGCTGGCGAAGCAGACGACGCAACAGACGGTGCCGCCAGCTCGCAGAAGCAAGAACCACCCGCCTGGGCCAGGCGCATGCATCGCCGACAGCAAATCACCCATGCCGCGACCACCGTCGCCCACACGCTGCGCGGGGGCGACGGTGGCGGCGCCGGGCAAGGCCCGAGTCTGCGCGATGCCGCGGAATGACACCCTCTCTGACTGTCAAGGAGAACCCCGATGCGATTCCAACGACCCCAGGTGCGCTATGCCGAGTCGCCGCCGCCTGCCACCCCGTATCAAGCCGCCGCCCAGGTGTGGGACGAGCGTATCGGCGCGGCCCGCGTGCAAGCGAAAAACTGGCGATGGATGGCCTTCGGCTGCCTGCTGCTGGCGCTGCTGATGGCCGGTGGCCTGGTATGGCGCTCCGCGCAGTCCATCGTGACGCCCTACGTCATCGAGGTGGACACCAGTGGCCAGGTGCGCGCGGTCGGCGAGGCCACCACACCGTACACACCGGCCGATGCGCAGATTTCTTACCACCTCGCGCACTTCATCACGCTGGTGCGCGCGCTGTCCGTCGATCCCATCGTCGTGCGGCAGAACTGGCTCGACGCCTACGACTACACCACCGACAAGGGTGCGGGCGTGCTCAACGAGTACGCCCGCACCCATGACCCCTTCGCGCGCATCGGTCGCGAGTCGGTGACGGTGCAGATCACCAGCGTGACCCGCGCCAGCGACACGTCCTTCAACGTGCGCTGGACGGAGACGCGCTTCGTCAACGGCGCTCTGGATCGCACCGAACGCTGGAACGCGGTGCTGTCCACCGTCCTGCAAACCCCGCGCACCGAACAGCGCCTGCGCAAGAACCCGCTGGGCATCTACGTCAACGGCCTGTCGTGGAGCCGCGAACTGGATGCGTCTGAAGGAGTGAAACCATGAACCCGTTTTTCCGCTTTTACGCTTTGCCGGCGATCCTGCTGGCCTCGTCTGTCCTGTTCGCGGGTTGCGCCTCGCAGGGCAAGCCGCCGCCGTCCGTCTCGCTCGATGAGCCGGTGCAGGCACAGCCCTTGCCGGAACCGCCCAAGCCGGTCGAAGTCATTACCGTGCCCGAGCCGCTGGCTTTACCGGATCAGTTGAAGCCGCTGTCGGGCACGAACGGCGCTAGGCCCACGCCAGAATCGGCCGACGACACCGTGCGCGTATCGAAAGCCAATGTCGAGGCGCGCATCGCGCCGACGCGCGAAGGGTACGTCAATGCAATTCAGGTGTGGCCCTTCAGTGATGGCGCGCTCTATCAGGTCTATACCGCACCGGGGCGCGTGACCGTGGTGTCCTTGCAGCCCGGCGAGGAACTGGTGACGGTGGCCGCCGGCGACACGGTGCGCTGGATCGTGGGCGACACCTCCAGCGGCAGCGGCGACGCGCTGCGCGTGAATGTCTTGGTGAAACCCATCCGCTCGGCCCTGAAAACCAATCTGGTCATCACCACCCGCCGCCGCACGTACTTGCTGGAACTGACTTCGACCGAAAAGGCGTGGATGGCGTCCGTGTCCTGGGAGTACCCCAAGGACGCCCTGCTGGCCTTGCGGCGCCAGAACCAGGTGGCGCACGCGGCCGCACCCGCCGAGCGTGGCTTGTCACTGGAGAAGCTCCGCTTCCGCTATGCCATATCGGGCAACAACCCGCCGTGGAAGCCGCTGCGCGCCTTCGATGACGGCGAGAAGGTCTATATCCAGTTTCCGGCGGGCATCGGGCAAGGCGAGCTGCCGCCCTTGTTCGTGATCGGTGCGCAGGGCGACGGGCAACTGGTGAACTACCGGTTCCGTTCGCCTTATTACATCGTGGATCGGCTGTTCGGTGCGGCCGAGCTGCGCCTGGGTGGCGACAAGGGTGACGTGGTGCGGATTGAACGCACCGATGGCACACGGGGGAACACACCATGAGCCAGGACGAAACCCCAGACGTACCGATTTCGGACACTGCGCCGAAGGTCGCGCCCGAAAACCTGACGCTGCGAGCGCCGCCCCGCGCGGTGACACGCCTGAACCGGCGCACGCTGGCGATCCTCGCCGGCGGCCTGTCGGTTGCCGTGCTCGGTGCGCTGATGTGGTCGCTGCAACCGCCGCGGCGCGGTACTGGCGAGCAGCCCGAGCTCTACAACGTGGATCGCGTGTCGAAGTCCGAAGGGCTGGACGCGCTGCCGGCGGACTATGCCAAGCTGCCGCCCACCGTGCCCGCGCTGGGGCCGCCGTTGCCCGGCGACTTGGGGCCTGCCATCGCGCAGTCCCAGCAGCCGGCCCTGGCCAGTTATACGCCGCCCGGCCAAGACCCCGGTGCAGCCGAGCGTGACGCGCGGCGCAAGGAAGCCGAATCGGCCGCGGCCTCGTCCGTGTTTTTCCGCTCCGGTGCGCAGCAAACCGCGTCGGAGGCGCCGTCGCAGGCCGTCGCCGCACCAGGCTTCGTCGCCAACGCGGCGTTCGACCCGATGGCCGCTGGCCCGGCATCGACGGCGGCACACACGACACCATCCGCTGCCGACCCGACCGCTGTACAAAACCGGCAAGACCAGAAAGAGGCGTTCCAGAAAGCCGGAACGCCTGAAATCCGTAATTCCGGCAACCTGCAAATGCCGACCTCGCCGTATCAGGTCATGGCCGGAACGGTCATCGCCGGGGCACTGGTGACGGGCATCAAGTCGGACCTGCCGGGCGACGTGATCGCCACGGTGACCGAGCCGGTCTATGACACGGCTACCGGGCGCTTCCTGCTGATCCCGCAGGGCGCGCGCATCCTGGGCAAGTACAACAGCCAGGTCAGCTATGGGCAAAGCCGTGTGCAGGTGGTGTGGAACCGGATCATTCTGCCCGACACGTCTTCGCTGACGCTTGATAACCTGGCCGGCACCGACCCGGCCGGCTACGCCGGACTGGAAGACGGCGTGGACTACCACTGGGGCCGCATCTTCACCGGGGCGGCGCTGACGACGTTGCTGGGCGTCGGCGCCGAACTGGCCGCGCCGCAGAACCGGCAGAACGGCGATCGCGTCATCATCGCCGGACGCGACAGCGCCCAGGACAGCGTGAACCATGTCGGCCAGGAGATGACCCGGCGCAACATGAACGTTCAACCCACCTTGACCGAGCGGCCGGGCTTGCCAGTGCGCATCATTGTTCAGCACGACATTCAGCTCAAGCCCTACCAACCGATGTTCTACCAACTGGGAGGTTCGCGATGAACACCCCTCGAAAACTTCGTTTAGGCCCGCTCCCGAAAATGGAGTCCACGAAGCTGACCTTCGCTTGCCCGGCCAGCCTGAAACTGGATCTGGATCGTTATGCATGGCTCCATACACAGACCTATGGCGAACCAGTCGATGCCGTGACGCTGATCCCGCACATGCTCGAAGCCTTCATGGTGGGGGATCGGGGGTTCAGGAAGGGAAGCTCTGTTTCTTCATAGTGCGGAGCCACACTGGCGAACGGCTTCGAATGACATTCGGCGTGAAAGTGAACAAACGTCTCAAAGAAAGGCAGTTCCTGGACAGGTAATAATATCCCGCTCAGGTATCGCCGGAAGCCCTGCCAAGTGTAGATATCAGCGGTAATTGGCAGGTAGCCGTCAGCGCTTAATGGCACGTAGTGGTCTGGTCACGTTACACCAATCACAAGGGTGCTCCTCGCTGCCTCGACCACATCCTCTGTGATCGCGTTCATGCCATTGATCCGAAGGATGCGCTCGATCTGGACAAAGAGTCGATGCAGCAGGCAGAAATTGCCGCCCGTGATCCGGACGATGGCAGCGACGGCGTGGGCGTCAGTGAAGTCCGCTTCATCCATGGCAAGCCCGAGGTCGCGCCAGCGCCGCGTCAGCACGAAGGTCAGCTCCTGATCCTGTAATGGCCGGTACTGGTGGGCGAAGCAGACCCGACTGAAAAGCTGCGGGTAACGCGCCATGCGTTTTTCGATGCCGGGCATCCCGATCAGGATCAGCCCGACCCCGTGGCGGTCGAACAGGTCGCGCATGTATTCCAGCCCGGTCTTGGACAGGCGCTCCGCCTCGTCCACAATCAGCAGTTCGACACAACGCTTCCGGCGGGTCTCGGCCAAGGCGCCCGGCTTCGGACGGACATGCTGGTCATGCAGATATCCCCTCGGTTCATGAGGAGCGGGAGGTCGTGGCGCAGCTCGCGGAAAGCGCAGCCGACATTCGGCGTATAGAATGCGGCTCGCGAGCGGGCGCTACGCGATGCTGGATGACGGCATGGGCTTCAGCCTGGTGCCGTGGCGGCCGGTAATCGAACCACAGCTGGGGCAGCAGATCGCCGCAACGGTGCGCGGCGGCGGGGTGTTGTGGGAAATCGGGCGACAGCGCGACATAGGTATTGCGTGAGATGGCGCAGAACCGAGCACCGGCGCAAGAGTGACTGTCGGCTGCTGTGCAGCCCGCCGTGTCCTGGCGCTATTCTCGTATGCTGATCCGTTCCATCCAGGCAAACAGTTCGTCCAGATCGTAGTCGCCGCTGTGCGGGCGATCCCAGGGCAACGCCAGATCAACGGCATAGCCCTTGTTCTGTAATGTCGCCGCGAGGATGACGGGCACGGCCAGCGAGGTGTCACGATCCTTGGTGCCGTGGCGGATTCGCCAATGCGGCGAGGTGCTGGCGTCGGCCGCGCCAATGTAGCGAAGCGGGTTCATCATCTTCACCGTCGCCGCATCGGCCAGCGTCGCGCCAGCGGCCGTACTGCGGCGCTGGGAGAAAGTGGTGAAATGCTGCTTGTCTATCGTCTCCGTGCCGAACAACTGGTTTTCACCGCTGCTCAGGTCTAGCGCGTCGAAAGCCGGCGGCAACTTCTGGCGACCCGCATAGCGCACATAGCGGTCGAAATCGAGGCTCGTCACCTTGCCGTTTGCCACGGTCAGCCAGTCCAGCGCCGAGAGGTTCTGCCCAGCGTCCAGCGCCGTCTGCGCGGAAGCGATGACCAGCAACTTGATGTAGGTTTTGAAACTGCCATTGCCAGCCGCGTCCAGCGTCAATGCCTGCCCTTGTGGTTCGCGCAATCCCAAGCTGTCGAGATAGGCGGGGAACTGTGCCTTGAGTGCATCGGATATGTCGATCTGCGCGGTCGTCAGGGTGCCCGCGACTTCCCGGCGCTGGACGTTGTAATCCAGCATCGACATGTCGAACTTCTTGTAGTCGTTGACGCCGTTGAATTGCCACTCGTAGGCACTGTCTGCGTGCTCCAAGTTGGTGATCGGGCAATAGGCCGAGACGGCGAAGATGTTGTCGCGCGCGGGTGCGGCACCGAGCGCCTTCAGATATGGCTCATAGTCGGCGCTATTGCCGCTGGCACCGAGCAACGCCGACAGCGCACCGCCGGCGCTGGTGCCGTTGGAAATGATCTTCTCGGCATCGCCAGGTATGCGCGCGTCGTTGTAACGCAGATAGCGCACCGCAGCCTTGAGATCGACGATAGCCGCAGGCGCCTTGCCGGTGTACGTGCCGCCGGCATCCTGGGTGGTGCGGCCGCGTGCGCCGGGCGAGGCCACGACATAGCCCTTGGACAGCGCCACGGCGATGGCACTGACACGGGTTTCCCCGGCGCCGGGGCCGTTTGCGCCGGCCGACCGTATTCCCTCGGGCGGTATGCTTTGGGGCGTGCGCCCGGCGCCTGCCGGCGATGCCGCCATTCCGCCGCGTGCTCCCGCGCCCGGTGGCAGGTCGCGTCTGCCCTCTGGCGTGCCCGGCTGGCTGGGCATGTAGCCGCCGACCTGGTTGGGGAAGAAGATCGGCGCCGTTCGGGCGTCGAACGCACCGACGCGCTCGTCGTGGAAATACGCCTCGGGGACGTAGATGTTCATGACCTGATAGGTCGTGTCCACCGGACTGGCGACGTAGACGACGTTTTCGTAGGCACGCACTGCGGTGGCCTTGCCGTCCACGACGACGGAGCGCGCCTCGTACCGATCCATGGGGAATTCAAGACCGGACGATTGGGTTTCGCGACCGTCCTTGATCGCGAGCGACGTGGTGCCGGTGCATCCGGCAAGCAAGCTCATCATCAAGACGGCGCATCCGGCAAGGGAGATCGGTTTTGGCCAATACATTGCTTCATTACTCCGAAAAGGATTGGTCATGGCGATGACTTGATTCACGCCGTTGCGTTGTCTGTTCTGACAGGGCGCGCTTGAGAACATTGAAAACCCGGTCATCCGTGGATTGCGCCACATTGAAGCGCAAGAAGTCCTGCGCGCTCAGTGACTGGCTGAAAGCATTGCCTGGCGCCAGCACCACACCGTCTTTCAGGCATGACCTGGCAATGGCAGCGGCATCTATGCCCTCCGGCAATCGGCACCAGAGGAACATGCCCGCCTGGGGAACAATCCAGGGTGTGATGCCGATGGCTTCGAGCCGGGCAATCGTCCTCACCATTTCCTCTGCCAGCCGCAGCCGTACCGTCTCCATGTGCTTGCGGTAGCCGCTGTCGGTCAATGCAATCAGCACCATGTCGGCAGCCAGTCGCCCGCCGCCGAAGCTGGTGGCGATCTTCAAGTCAACGAGGTTTTCGATCCAGTTGGCTCGCGTTGCGATATAGCCGCAGCGCAGCGAGGCCGAGACGATCTTGGAAAAGCTGCCGATATGGATGACGCGCGAGAGGCCATCGAAGGCCGCCAGCCTCGGTGCTGGATTGGCCTCGAAGTCGGCGAAAATGTCGTCCTCGACGATGACGAGATCGGAAATGTCGGCCAGCTTCAGGAGCCGGTGCGCGATAACGGGCGATAGCGTCGCGCCCGTCGGATTGTGGATGCCCGAGTTGGTGATGTAGAGCCGGGGCGAGTGCTCCTGCAACGCGGCCGCGAACCTTTCCACATCCGGCCCGTGCGGCGTATAGAGCACGCCCACCACCTGCACGCGATGCGCTTTGAGCAAGGCATGGAAATTAAAGTAGCAGGGGTCATCCACGAGCACGGTATCGCCCGGCTCCAGCAGGAAGCGGCAAATCAGGTCGATCGCCTGCGTCCCCGACTCGGTAAGCATGATCTGCTCGGGAGCCGCCTCGATGCCGGCACTCGCCAGTCGCCGGGAGAGGAACTGACGCAACGCCGGGTGGCCCAACGGCGTTGCGTACTCGGCCAGCTCCAACGTATCGGCCCGCGCCAGGGCACGCAGGGCGCGGCGCATCCCTGCTTCGTACAGCCATGCGGCAGGCAACCAGCCGCAGCCCGGCTTGAGCGTGGTGGCGTCCGTCTCCAGCGACTGGCGTGAAACCCACAGCGGATCAACTTC
Organism: Herbaspirillum camelliae; assembly: GCF_001929405.1. Lineage (NCBI taxonomy): Bacteria > Pseudomonadati > Pseudomonadota > Betaproteobacteria > Burkholderiales > Oxalobacteraceae > Herbaspirillum > Herbaspirillum camelliae. Next base: position 3,962,333 of record NZ_KV880769.1, on the reverse strand, counting down.
CCTGTCCCGCTTGGAGCCAATCTGCGTCAGCGCCAGCGGAGCCACCGGCCCGGCCACATAGAAACCCGATCCTGGGCGGGAGGTGATGACGCCCTCTGCCGCCAGCCGTTCATAGGCTTCAACGACGGTTGAAACCGAAACCTGCATCGCACGCGCCTGTGCTCGCACGGAAGGCAGGCGCGTCCTCGGCAGGTAGGTGCGCGAAGCGATCCTCGATTGGATTTCCGCCATCGCCGCATTGATGCGCGTGCCACCCCGTTTCACTTTACCCCTCTCAACTGTACTGGCTTCATATACATAACAGTTTTTTCTAACCGTACCTGACTGTACCTAGCTATTATAATGTGTGATCAGGAGCGTGTCCTCCGATGTCTTCCTGGCTCGACGCCAGCCATTGCCATTCGAGTGGGCTCTGCGTCATTCCGCCACCGGGCACTGGTACCCAAGGTGCATCACGAGAGCGCCGGTCCGCCGGACGTGCACAGCCGCATCACCCGGTTCGCACACCCGTCTGCTCGACCCCATCCAGCCAGCGCGACATCACGTCACGTGCGGCACGCCGTAGGGCCACGCCGTGCGCCTGTGCCTTTTCGCGTAACTCGCGTGGATCGATCTGCGCTTGCCCTAGCTCACAGGCATGGCCTACCAGCCATTGCTCCAGCGCTGCCGGATCGGCTTCCAGATGGAACTGAAGGCCCAGTACGGCGTTACCCATCGAGAAGGCCTGGTGCGCGCACGTGGGCGTGCGGGCCAGATGCAAGGCCCCGTTGGGGATGTCGAATTGGTCGCCGTGCCAATGCAGCACTGGTACGCCGTCTAGCGCCGTCAGCGGGGAGGAGTGGCCTTCGGGGGTGAGCTTCAACGCGCCGAAGCCGATCTCCTTGACGCCCATCGGCGCGACACGCGCACCCAGTGCCCGAACGATGAGTTGGGCACCCAGGCAGATACCCAGCATAGCGCGCTGGCTGCCCAAGCGCTGGCGAATCAGCTCGACCTCGTTCGCAATGAACGGATAGCAGGCGTCGTCGAACGCGCCGATCGGTCCGCCGAGCACCACCACTAGATCGGGCGACAGCACGTCCAGCGACGCGAGGTCATTGATCGCCGCATCGACGTAGCGCACCGCATAGCCGCGTTCACGCAGTAGCGGCTCCAGCGTGCCGAGGTCTTCGAAGTGGACGTGCCGAATGGCGAGGACCGTGCGATTCATGGGTGTGTACTTTCAAAAGAGGGGGGGGGGAAGAAGCATCCGGCCAGTAGTCACTGTCGGGAGTACTGCGCGCACCAAAGATGGCTTGGCCGACCCGCACGACGGTGGCGCCTTCTTCGATCGCCACCGCGAAGTCGCCGGACATGCCCATGGACAGCTCATTCAACCCGACAGTGGGGGGGACATCCTGCCGTAGCCGGTCGCGCAGCGTGCGCAACCGCGCGAAGCAGGCGCGCACGCGGGCGGTGTCTGCCGAGAATATCGCTAGTGTCATGAGCCCTCGCACCCGCAACGCGCCGAAGACTGGCAAGGCCCGCAGGAAACCGGGCACTTCGTCCGGGGGCAGTCCAAACTTGCTGGCTTCGCCCGATGTGTTGACCTGCACGAACACGTCCAGCGACCGGCCTTTGGCCTGCAAATGGCGGTCCAGCGCCTCGGCGACGCGCAGGCTGTCCAGTGCCTGGAACTCCGTGGCGAAGCGTGCGACCCGCTTAGCCTTGTTGGTCTGCAGATGGCCGATTACCGACCAGCGCAGATCGGAGAGATCGGCCATCGCCTCCCACTTTCCATGCGCCTCCTGCACTTTGTTTTCACCCAGCAGGCGGCAGCCCGCCGCATAGGCGAGCCGGAGGTGGGCCACGTCAACGGTCTTGCTGACCGGCAGCAGTCGAACGCTGGCAGGATCGCGGTCCACGCGGGCGCAGGCGGCGGCGATGCGGTCTCGCACAACAGCGAGGTTGTACCGGAAGTCTTCCACCGATTCTGCGCGAGGCCAAGGTTCATGCCGAAGGCCGTCCACCGCATCGGCGGTATGGGGATGAGGGTTGAAAGTCATGTGAGAAATCGTAAAAATATTCTACAATTTGTCCTAGGACAAATTTATCATGCCGGGAGCCATTCATGCAAATCAAAGGTGAGACCGCATCCGACATCTTCGACAGCGTGCGTGCCCTGGTGCGCGGCGGCGACCTGTTGCCGGGTCAGGCTCTGCCCACGGTACGCGCGCTAGCTGCGACGTTGGGTGTGAATCGCAACACCGTGTCGCTGGCCTATCAGCGCTTGGCGGCGGCCAGGGTGGCTGTGACTCAGGGGCGGTTGGGTACGGTGATCTGCGAGCCGGCCGGTTCCGACGAACAGGAGGGCCTGCTTCCCGACTCTCCTTTGGTGGACTTGTCCAGTGGCAACCCGGCCCTGGCCTGGCTGCCGGACATCGGCGCCGCGATGGCCGGTCGGGCTTATCAGTCACGCCTGTACGGCGAGCCGCCCATCGGCCCCGCACTCGACACGCTGGGCCACTATTGGCTGGCCCCCGATTCGCCGGACGGCCTAGTCCTGAACCTGACCCACGGCGCCGTGGATGCCGTGGAGCGGTTGCTGGCCACTTACCTGGTGGCCGGCGACCGCGTGGCCGTGGAAGACCCCTGCTTTCTTGGCAGCATCAACACCTTGCGAACGCAGGGCCTGCAGGCGGTGGGGGTGCCGATGGATGGCGAAGGTATGCAGGCATCGGGATTGGAGCGCGCCTTGGCGCAAGGGGCGCAGGCTGTCATCGTCACGCCCCGCGCGCAGAACCCGACCGGCTGCAGTCTGAGCCCGGAACGCGCGCAGGCGCTGCGCGAAGTACTGGCCCAGCATCCGCACGTGTTGGTGATCGTCGACGACCATTTTTCGTTGCTATCGACGATGGCGTACTACAGCGTGCTGCCGGCGAACGCGAGGCGATGGGCGCTGGTGCGGTCGGTGTCCAAGATGCTCGGGCCGGACCTGCGGCTGGCCTTCGTGGGCAGTGATGGACACACCGCGGACCGACTGCGTCTGCGGCTGTCCGGCGGGACCACGTGGGTTAGCCATCTGTTGCAGGACGCGGTATCGGCCTGCCTGTCGTCAGCCAAAGTCGCCGCGCAGATCCAGCAGGCGCGGGATGACTACGCGCGGCGCCGGTTGGGGATGGCGGCAGTTTTACAGGCACGGGGATTACGGTGCAGCCTGCCTGCCGATGGGCTCAACCTGTGGTTGCCACTGCCGCACAGTGGCCAGGCCGTGGTCTCGGCCATGGCGCTCAGGGGCTGGTTGGTGCGAGCCGGGGATGCCTTCGGGATCGAGACACCGGCGCATGGCCTGCGCATTACGGTGTCCGGCCTGGAGCAAGACGCATTCCACACGTTCGGCGGTGCGCTGAGGCAAGTCATGGACGCGATGAGCGGCTGACATGGTCTCTAAGACCGCCAGGCACCCGCTGGCGACGCCTGCCGCTAGCATCAGCCGGCAACTGACCATCCACAGGACCGCCGGCCATTGCGACGGAGCATCTATTGACCACACCACCATCCCGGAAGTCGAGCGATGCAGGCCGCACGTCGGTGAGATGGAAATCTTGTAACCTTCCTCGAAGCGCAAAGGGATTATCCAGTAGTGCGTCAGCTTCTGCGGGACGAGCCGCGAAGTAGCGAAACTTCGAGGCAATGCTTCGGCGCTGGTGGTTTGTGCCTTCTGCAATACGATCCTGCTTGCGCTCCCGACGCGCCTATGTGGCACCTAGCCCTTGTGGGTGCTCTCGTTCCTAACGGCAAAAGGCAGAGCCAACCTGTTGTCACGTCACGTATTTCCGCCAAAGTGCGATGAGAACAAGGTGCTTGACACAGGCCATTTTTTATTGCCTTCTCGGCGAACAGCGTTCGCCAGAATTCAGCCGGAGCAGCCCTCGCGGCTGCCCGCCCCAAGCTATCCCAGCAGCCTCACGCCCCCCCTCTGCGTGAAAAGGGGCCATCCCGGCCCCATTGATTACTGGATGATGCCGCACGCCACGCGCGCCCCGCCGCCGCCCAGGGGCGCCGGGTGGTCAGAGTGATTATCGCCGCCGAAATGCACCATCAACGCATGGCCTCGCACCTCGTCGAGCGTCTTGATGCGTGGCGCCAGCACCGGATAGTCGGCGCGGCCGTCTGCGCTCACATAGATTGCCGGCAGGTCGCCCAGATGGCCCTGGCCGAACGGTCCTTCATGCTTGCCGGTCTTGTCCGGATCCCAATGTCCGCCGGCTGCCATGGCCGGCTCCATCTTGCCGTCCTTGCTGAGCGGCTCGCAAGACGCGTTCTGATGCACGTGGAATCCGTGAATACCCGCCGGCAACCCCGTCAGCGCCGGCTGGAACAGCAGGCCATAGGGCGTCTGCCGGATGCTCACCTCGCCCGCAGGCGCGGCCAGTCCCTGGGCATTCACAAGATGGATGGCTACCTTGATCGGGGGCTCGTCAGCCGCCCATGCGGATGTGGCAGCCACCAGGGCGGCCATTGCAATGATGTGTTTCATGGTCTCTTCCTATGGTTGGTAAAGCGCTCAACATTAGACGCATTACGGCTCCGGACCCAATGAAAGCCCAAAAATGTCGCTTAAGCTGGGCAGCATTCGAGATGAATACCTAGGCCGGACGTATGCACGCACCTGCCAGCATAGGGCCGGTCACGGCGATGGACAATGGGAAATGCGCCCTTGGCGCATCAGGTCAGCAAGCTGACTAAGCCTGACTGGCGGATGAGGACTCCAGCGCCAGCTTGCGCCCTTCCAGCAACATGGCATGGAAGTCCGCCGCCGGAACCGGACGCGAGAAGATATAGCCTTGCAGCTCGTTGCAGCCGGCTTCGCGCAGGAAATTGAACTGCTTTTCATCTTCCACGCCTTCGGCGATGACCTTGTGGCGCAATTGCTTGGCGATGCCGATGATGGCGCTGGCGATGGCGCAATCATTGGTATCGTCGGGAATGCCCATGGTGAAGGAACGGTCGATCTTGAGCGTATTGATGGGGAAACGCTTCAGGTAAGACAGGCTGGAATAGCCCGTGCCGAAGTCATCCAGGGAAATGGTGATGCCCAGGCCGCAGATCTTTTCCATGATGGAGATGACCCGGTCGGTGCTGTGCATGAGCATGCTCTCGGTGATCTCCAGTTCCAGCCATTCACCGCTGAGCATGTGCCGCTCCAGCGCCGCCCCCACGCGGTCGGGCAGCGAGCGGGTGAATTCGCGCGCGGTGACATTCAAGGCGATGCGGATAGGCGGCAGCCCCGCATCCTTCCATGCACGCGCCTGACGACACACCGCATCCAGCACCCAGTCGCTCAACTGCACGATCAGGCCGGTCTCTTCTGCAATGGGGATGAACTCGCCCGGCAGCAGCAAGCCGCGCTCCGGATGCTGCCAGCGCACCAGCGCTTCGGCGCCGGTGATGGCCAGGGTCTGCATGTCGACCTTGGGCTGGTAGTACAGCAGCAGCTCGTTGTATTCGAAGGCGTGCAGCAATCCGGTTTCGATGCGCAACAGGTCCAGCGTGTTGCGGTTCATCTCTTCGCTGTACCAGGCGTAGCCGCCTTCATCGTTCTCGCCCCCCTGCTTGGCGCGGTACATGGCGATATCGGCCAACCGCAGCAGAGTTTCGGTATCGGTGGCGTCTTCAGGGTAGAGGCTCACGCCGATGCTGGCGCCTACACGCAGCTCATGGCCGTCGATGAAGAACGGATCGTCGAACAAGGCCAGCAGCTTCTGGGCAACGTGACCCGGAGAATCCTTGTCGATCCCGAACAGCGCCACGGCAAACTCGTCAGCGCCCAGGCGGGCGACCACATCCTGCTCACGCAAAGCGCGGCGCAAGCGCATGGCCACTTCCACCAGCAGCATGTCGCCGGCGACGTGGCCCAGGGTATCGTTGATGGGTTTGAAGCGGTTGAGGTCGATGAACATCACGCAACCATGCATGTCCTCGTGCCGTGCTTCCTGCAGCGCCTGATCGACGGTGCGGGTGAGCAAGGTGCGGTTGGGCAGCCCGGTCAACGCATCGTAGTAGGCCAGATGATGGATCAGCTTCTCGGCATTCTTGCGTTCGGTGATGTCGTTGAGATAGCCGATCAGACCGATGGGATGACCGTTCTGGTCGCGCATGACCGACAAGGACAGGCTGGCCCAGAAGACCTCGCCCGACTTCTTGCGCCGGCGCACTTCCATCTCGCGCCCGCCGTGTTCCAGGAACAGGTCGTGCAGCGAATCTTCTTCGTCTTCATTCTCGTAGAGGAACAAGACATTGCGACCGATCGCCTCCATGGCCGAATAGCCGAACAATTGCTCGGCGCCGCGGTTCCAACTGGTGATGAAGCCGGCCGGGTCCATGGTGATCACCGACTCGTGCATCTGGTTCAGGATCTGGGCCTGCTGTTCCAGCTTGGCTTCGATCTGGTCCAGTGAGCGCACGCGCTGCTCGGTGTCGGCACGGCCCTGCATCAAGCGCCCCAGGAAGGCGGCCAGCATGGCCAGGCGCTGGCGCTCCTGATCCGAATACGGACGGGTCAAGGGCGGGAAGACGAAGTGACCGAACAAGGCGCCCTCGCATTGCACCGGCTGGCACAAGCCGCCTTCGACCGGTGTGCTCGCGCCGATCACATAACGCCCGCCCGGACGCTTGAGCAAGCCAGATGCAATACCTCCCAGCGCCGCATGCAGCGCCATGCCGTGCAGGTTCTGCATGGCATCCAGCAATGCCGAGCAGCACGCCAGATCGTCAGTACCTACGGAGGAAAGCATCGTAATCACGCCTCGGTGCTAACGCGTGTGGCCCAATTGAAGGCCTGGATGAGACAGCGGCAATACACCTCGGCATCCAGGCCGGCCGCATCCAGATCGGAATGGCGCAAGGGGATGCGGCCATCCTCTGAGCGCTCGACCACATCGAGCAGCTTGCCCAGGCGGCCGCTGCGGCGCACCAGGGCGTGGACGATGTCGACAGGCAGCTTGAGGGGCTCGATGATGTCGTTGAGCGGCATTCCCAGCAGGATGTCGAGCAGGGAGAACATGCCGATGATGAAGGCGCGGTCCAGCTCTTCCTGGGTGCAGTCGATACGCTGCGCCATCGCTTCCATCATCGCCGCGCGCGCGGCGGCGCGGGGTAGCAGCGGATTGGCCGACTCGTCGCCCGGGAAGCGGGCATACAGCAGCAGTTGCAGCCAGCGCTGCAGCTGGCGGCGGCCCAGCAGGTTGATGGCCTGGGTGAAATTGGTAATGTGCGCAGAGAAGCCGAAGGCGGCCGAGCTGACCAGCTTGAACAGCTGGTAGGACAAGGCCGGATCCTGCTTGAGCAGCGACTCCAGCTCATTGGCGTCGGCGTCGCGCGCCACCAGCTCCAGCAGCTTGAGCAGCCGCGCCCGCGAGATCGAATTCTTCTGCGACAGGCGGCTGTCCGGATGCAGCGCATAGTCGCCCGAGAACCAACGGAAGCCTTGCACCCGGCAAGCGTCGAACTGCACCGCATCGGCGACGTTCTCGGCCAGGTGCGGGCCGCGCAGGCCATGCAGCCACTGCGCTGTCTCAGGCAGCTTGCCGATGCTGGCGTCCAGGACGATCGATTCAACGAAGGGGAAGACGCTCGCGCCCTGCGCGGGCAGACCGTCGGCGATGATGGAGAAACCGCGGCTGTAAAGCCAGTCCAGCGCATCGATGCGGGCCGGATCGACACAATGCTCCACCGGCACCCGCAAAGCCAGCTGGCCTTGCGGGAATTGCTCGCGGAATGCCGGCGCAAAGCTGGCCGGGTCGCTCACGGGGATGATGCAGGTCAGGCCGCCGAGGGCCTCATGCAGCTCGAATTCGTTGAACAGTCTCGCCAACAGGGCGCTGCCATCTTCCACCGCCGGCGAAATATGCAGGGACAGCGCGGTCCAGACGTGATGCACGTCGGCAACGGGCTGCAAGAACACGAGCGGAAAGGGAAGGCTTTTATCCTGTAAGGCCATATTTTTAGCTTGGCGCGCCACGTTAGCCTGCCGAGGCGCCCTGACATGGTGAAAAACCCCAGAAAAGTTTCCCAGCAGAATACTTAATTAAAATTAAATTTTTGCTAAATATACCTGATAAAGCCCGCCTTGCAACAGTGCTTTATCCTGACAGGAAGATTTCCTGCAGGTCATTGAGAAAGCGCCGTCCCAGCGGGGTCGGACGGATCAGCGCGTGATCGCGGTACAACATGCCCTTGCGCTCGGCCAGGTCGAGCTGCTTGCCGATCTGGTTCAGCGCCAGGCCGGTGCGCTCGGCAAACAGGTTGGGCGGGAAGCCTTCGGTCAGCCGCAAGGCGTTGAGCATGAATTCGAAGCCCAGGGCGTCGCGACCGATCTCGGCCTCTTCCTGAATGTGAGTGCCGGCCTTGATGTGCTGCAGATAGGCCTGCGGGTGCTTGTAGCGCATCTGCCGCACGATGCGGTGCGGGAAAGACAGCTTGGAATGCGCACCCGCGCCGATGCCCAGGTAATCGCCGAACTGCCAGTAGTTCAGGTTGTGGCGCGCACGCCGGCCCGGCTGGGCATAGGCAGACACTTCATAGTTGCCGTAGCCGGCCTGGGTGGTCAGCTCGCCGATCATGTCCTGCATGTCGGCGCTGGTATCCTCATCCGGCACCGCTGGCGGGAACTTGGCGAACAGCGTGTTGGGTTCCAGCGTCAGGTGGTATAGCGACAGGTGCGGCGGCGCAAAGTCGATGGCGGTCTGGATGTCGGTGCGAGCTTGCTCCAGCGTTTGCTGCGGCAGCGCGTACATCAGGTCGAGGTTGAAGTTGTCGAAATTGGCATGGGCGATCTCCACCGCCTTGTGCGCTTGGCCGCCATCATGGATACGGCCCAGCGCCTGCAGGTGGGCGCTATTGAAGCTCTGGATGCCGATGGAGAGGCGATTGATCCCGCTTTCCCGGTAAGAACGGAACTTGTCGGCCTCGAAGGTACCGGGATTAGCCTCCATGGTGATTTCGATGTCGGCGTCCAGCGGCAACAGGGTGCGCAGGTCCGAGAGCAGGCGATCCAGCCCGGCCGCCGAGAGCAGGCTGGGAGTGCCGCCACCGATGAAGATGGAGTAGATCTTGCGGCCCCAGATCAGCGGCAGCGCCTGTTCCAGGTCCAGCCGCAAGGCTTCCAGATATTCCTGTTCGGGAAACCCGTCCTTGACCTCGTGCGAATTGAAATCGCAGTAAGGGCACTTGCGCACGCACCAGGGGAAATGCACATACAGCGACAAGGGCGGCAAGGCCGTCAATTGCAGGCTACCGGGCTTGAGAAAGGCCAGCGCCGCCTGGGCCGGCCCACTGGCGCCCTGCCCGGCCACAGCGGTGACGGGAACCGGTTTGATGGGGATCATTTCAGCTTCTCGACCAGCGCGCGCAGGGCCTGGCCGCGATGCGACACGGCATTCTTCTCGGACGCGCTCAGTTCGGCCGCAGTCTTGCCCAGTGCAGGCAGCAGGAAATACGGGTCATAGCCAAAACCACCCTCGCCGCGCGCCTGCTCGACGATCTCACCCTTCCAGACGCCATCGGCAATGACCGGCTGCGGATCATCGGCGTGACGCACATAGACCAGCACGCAGTAGTAATAGGCCGACTTGTCGGCATGGGCAGCGAGTTCGCGGATCAGCTTGGCATTGTTGGCGGCGTCGGACTTGGGTTCGCCCGCATAGCGCGCCGAATACACGCCAGGCGCACCGCCCAGCGCATTGACGCAGACGCCGGAATCATCGGCCAGCGCCGGCAGGCCGGTCAGGCGCGCCGCGTGACGCGCCTTGGCCAGGGCATTCTCGACGAAGGTGGCGAAAGGCTCTTCGGCCTCGGGCACGTCGAACTCGCCCTGTGGCCGCACGTCCAGCCCGATGCCGCCCAGCAGGCTGGCGAATTCCTTGAGTTTGCCGGCGTTGTTCGACGCCATCACGATCTTTTGCTTGGTATCCATGCTTGTCTGCTCGTTGGTTGCCAGGTGCGCTGCGCCTGGGCGAAAGCGCCGCGGCGCAATGAAAAACGCCATGTCCTGTTGCAACATGGCGTCCTCGATAGCGGCATTGTAAGGGCATTCGCGTCGGTGCGCCGACGCACACCCTGCCCGCCTTTACAACCCCAATTACAGCCCCAATGCCTGCTTCTGCAAGCCGTTGAGGGTGGCGATACCTTGCTGGGCCAGATCCAGCAGGGCATTGAGGGTGGCGCGATCGAACGCGGCGCCTTCAGCAGTGCCCTGCACTTCCACGAAATGGCCGGCGTCGGTCATGACCACGTTCATGTCGGTATCGCAGTCCGAGTCTTCCGGGTAATCCAGGTCCAGCACCGGCACGCCCTTGAACACGCCCACCGAGATCGCCGCCACGAAGTGCTTCACGGGAATGGTCTCGATCAAGCCCTGGGCCTTGAGGCCGGCGAAGGCGTCATACGCCGCCACCATGGCGCCGGTGATGGCCGCCGTGCGGGTGCCGCCGTCGGCCTGCAGGACGTCGCAGTCCAGCTGCAGGGTGCGCTCGCCGAAGGCTTCCAGGTCGAAGGCGGCGCGCAAGGCGCGGCCGATCAGGCGCTGGATTTCCTGGGTGCGGCCGGACTGCTTGCCCTTGGCGGCTTCGCGGTCCATGCGGGTGTGAGTGGAGCGGGGCAGCATGCCGTACTCGGCGGTCAGCCAGCCCTGGCCTTTGCCCTTGAGGAAGCCGGGCACCTTTTCCTCGATGGAGGCAGTGCAGAGCACCCGGGTATCGCCGAACTCGACCAGCACCGAACCCTCGGCATGCTTGGTGTATTGACGGGTCAGGCGCACCTCGCGCAATTGCTCGGGGCTGCGGCCGCTGGGGCGATGGGATGCTGTCATGAAAATCCTTGTATTGAGTACGAAAATGCTGGAAAACGGCGGCTGAGATGAACAATACGGCAGAAAATCCGCCATTTTTGATCTTTTGATGGCGCGCGGCGGCCAATCTTCTTTAAAATGCGGGCTCCGAGCGGGCATCGTTCGTTCCGGGCAGACCGCACAGGCTGCCGCCGCAACGTTCAAGTCCGGCATTGTAAAGGATGACCCGCGCGCCGTCGCGCCGCGTAATGCATCATCCCGACCTGCCCCGGCCACGCCCGCAAGCCCATCCAACCTGACAGCGCGGTTGCGCCATGCATGCCGCCCCGCGCTACGGAGCCTCGATTTGACCATCTACAGCATGACCGGCTATGCCGTCACCACCCGTGAAACCAGCGCCGGCACGGTCACCCTGGAAATGAAGAGCGTGAATTCGCGCTTCCTGGACCTGCAATTCCGCGTCAACGACGACCTGCGTGCGGTCGAACCGCTGCTACGCGAGGCCATCATGGGCCGCCTGGTCCGGGGCAAGGTGGAATGCCGCCTGTCCTTCGGCCGCAAGGTCGCCAGCGCCAACAGCCAGGCGCTCAACAGCAACGTGGTGGCGCAACTGGCCACCCTGCAGGACCAGCTGCGCGCTCAGTTCCCCGATGCGGCGCCGCTGTCGGTCAATGAATTGCTGCGCTGGCCCGGCGTGATGGAAGAAGCCGAGATCAGCCAGGAAACCCTGCAAGCCGACATCCTGGCCACCCTGCAACAGACCCTGGACGCCTTCGTCGACACCCGCGCCCGTGAAGGCGCGGCCTTGCAGGCCGTGATCCTGGCGCGCGTGGATGCGATGGAAGCGATTGTGGCGCGCATCACGCCGATGGTGCCGCAACTGGTGGAGCAGTTCCAGCAGAAGGCCACCGACCGCATGGCCGAAGCCCTGGGCCTGGCCCTGCAGACGCAGAACGGCGCGGCGCCGGTCGCTACCCGCGAGGAATCGCTGGAGCGCATCCGCCAGGAAGTCACCCTCTACGGCATCCGCATCGACATCGCCGAAGAACTGGCGCGCCTGACGGCGCACCTGGCCGAGACCCGCCACATCCTCAAAAAGGGTGGCCAGGTCGGCAAGCGCCTGGATTTCATGATGCAAGAGCTCAACCGCGAAGCCAATACCGTGGGTTCCAAGGCCGCCGTCAAGGAGCTGGCCGACGCTTCCATGGAACTGAAGCTGCTGATCGACCAGATGCGCGAGCAGGTCCAGAATCTGGAGTGAACTGAGGGCGAACTGAGGGCCGAGCAAGCAGCGCCCTTCACTACCCGACAATATTAGCCAAAAGACATTTTTCAGCGAGGACATCATGCCCGTCCAAAAACCCACTTCCGGCAGCCTCTTCATGGTGGTCGCCCCCTCCGGCGCCGGCAAATCGACCCTGGTCAACGCCCTGCTCAAGCAGGAGCCGGCCATCAAGCTGTCGATCTCCTTCACCACCCGCGCACCGCGTCCGGGCGAAGAACATGGTCGTGAATACTATTTCACTGATCCTGAAGATTTCCTGAAGCGTCAGGCTGAAGGCGAATTCCTCGAATGGGCCGAAGTCCATGGCAACTACTACGGCACGTCGCGCCTGATGATCGCCGACCAGATCGCCAACGGCACCGATGTGCTGCTGGAAATCGACTGGCAAGGCGCGCAGCAGGTCAAGAAGCAGTTTCCCAACGCCATCGGCATCTTCATCCTGCCGCCCTCGATCGCCGCCCTGGAAGAACGCCTGAAAAAGCGCGGCCAGGACGAGCCGCACGTCATCACCCGCCGCATCCTGGCCGCGGGCGGCGAAATCGCGCACTCTCCGGAGTTCGAATATGTTATTATCAATCAAGAGTTTGCCGTCGCTTTATCGGAGCTGACGGCCATTGTCCAGGCAGCCCGCTGCCGCTTCCCGCAACAAGCCGCCCGCAACGCCTACCTGTTCACCCAGCTGGGCATCCACGCGAGCTGAGCCTGCCAGGGCGCCGGACCGATCCAACCACACGCAAGACCGTCATTCAGGAGTTACTCATGGCCCGCATCACCATCGAAGATTGCCTCAAGCAGATCCCCAACCGTTTCCAGTTGACCCTGTCGGCCACCTACCGCGCCCGCCAGCTGCTGCAAGGCCACACTCCCAAGGTCGACGCCAAGGACAAGCCCACCGTGACCGCCCTGCGCGAAATCGCCGCTGGCAAGGTCGGCGTGGAAATGCTCAAGAAGGTTCCGGCCTGATCCTGGCTCGTCCATGAAGCTGATAACGGACAAGTATGAGCCTGACCACTACCGACTCCACCTTATCAGCCACACCTAGCCCCAAACGTGCCGCCGGCTCCGGCCGCACCGCAGCTCCCACCGAAGTCGCCCCGGTCGCCCACAGCGGCGTGGCGACTTTCGCGCACCTGATCCCCAAGCTCGAAGAGTACCTGACCCCTTCCGAACTGAAGAAGGTCAAGGAAGCCTATCGCTTCGCCGACGAGATGCACCTGGGCCAGATGCGCAAGTCCGGCGAGCCCTACATCTCGCATCCGCTGGCAGTGGCCGAGATCTGCGCCGAGTGGAAGCTGGACGCCCAGGCCATGATGGCCGCCTTCCTGCACGATGTGATGGAAGACCAGGGCGTCAAGAAGGAAGAGCTGATCGAACGCTTCGGCGCCTCCGTGGCGTCGCTGGTGGATGGTCTGTCCAAGCTGGACAAGATCGAATTCCAGAGCCAGGTCGAGGCGCAGGCAGAGAATTTCCGCAAGATGCTGCTGGCCATGGCCCGCGATGTGCGGGTGATCCTGGTCAAGCTGGCCGACCGCCTGCACAACATGCGCACGCTGGGCTCCATGCCGCCCGAGAAGAAGCGCCGCATCTCGCGCGAGACCATGGAAGTCTATGTGCCCATCGCGCACCGCCTGGGCCTGAACAACATCTATCGCGAATTGCAGGAGCTGTCCTTCGCGCACCTGCATCCGCTGCGCCACCGCACCCTCTCCAAGGCCGTGAAGGCGGCACGCGGCAACCGCCGCGAGGTGGTGACCAAGATCATGGAATCGGTCACCAGCACCTTGATCGCCGCCGGCATCCCGGCCCAGGTCGATGGCCGCGAAAAGACCCTCTACGGCATCTATCGCAAGATGCGCAACAAGCACCTGAGCTTCTCGCAGGTGCTGGATGTATATGGCTTCCGCGTGGTGGTGGACAGCTTCGCCAACTGCTACGTGGCCCTGGGCACCCTGCATTCGCTGTTCAAGCCCATGCCGGGCAAGTTCAAGGACTACATCGCCATCCCCAAGTTGAATGGCTACCAGTCGCTGCACACCACCTTGATCGGCCCCTATGGCACGCCGGTGGAATTCCAGATCCGCACCAGCGAGATGCATCGCGTGGCCGAATCCGGCGTGGCTGCGCACTGGCTGTACAAGGATGACGAAGGCAGCCTGACTGACCTGCAGCAGCGCACCCATGCCTGGCTGCAGTCGCTTTTGGACATCCAGAAGCAGACCGGCGATTCGGCCGAGTTCCTGGAGCACGTCAAGGTCGACCTGTTCCCCGACTCGGTCTACGTCTTCACGCCCAAGTCCAAGATCATCGCCCTGCCCCGTGGCGCGACGGCGCTCGATTTCGCCTACAGCATCCACACCGACATCGGCGACCAGACCACCTCGGCCATCATCAACCACGAGCCCGCCCCCCTGCGCGCCGAGCTGCACAACGGCGACATCGTCGAGATCATCACCTCGCCGACCTCGCGTCCCAGCCCCAACTGGCTGGGCTATGTGCGCACCGGCAAGGCGCGCTCGGCGATCCGCCATCGCCTGCGCACCGCCAACCAGGTCGAGTCGCAGGCCGTGGGCCGTCGTCTCTTGGGCAATGCGCTGCATACCCTGGGCATCGAACCGGAACTGCCGTCTCATATCGTCGAGCGCCTGCTCAACGAATCCAGCGCCAAGACCATGGATGACCTGTATGCCGAGATCGGCATCGGCACCCGCATGGCCCCGCTGGTGGCGCGCCACATCATGACCATGATGGACACTGGCGTGAGCGTGCCGCAGCTCGATCCGGAAGGCCACATGCTGCCCAACAAGCCCGACCCGGTGGTCATCACCGGCAGCGAAGGTGCGTCGGCGCAGTTGTCCTCCTGTTGCATGCCCATCCCAGGCGACCGCCTGACCGGCTATCTCAAGGCCGACCAGACCCTGATCGTCCACACCCAGGAATGCGACACCGCCAAGCGCCTGCACGCCAAGGAACCGGACCGCTGGATCGAACTGGTCTGGGGGCAGGACCTGAACCGCCGTTTCGATTGCCGCATCACCATCCTGATCCACAATGAACGCGGCACGCTGGCGCGCATTGCGGCCGAGATCGGCGAATCGGACGCCAACATCGTCTCGGTGGCCATGGATGACGAAGGCGGCAATGCCTCGATGAAGTACCTGCGCTTCACCATCCAGGTCGAGGATCGCGTGCACCTGGCGCGCCTGATGCGCGGCATCCGCAAGATCGACAGCGTCGCACGTATCCTGCGCGAACGCGGCTGATCCCGCCTTGCCCAGCCCTGCAAACGCCCGCTGATGCGGGCGTTTGTCTTTGTGCGCCCAGCATGGGCGCACTCCTGCGGGTGCAAGTCCCGCCATGAGCTGGTCACAGTGAATGAAGTGAAGCGCAACTGCATGAGGGCGACCAAGTGTGGGAAGGAAGCGTGGAGCGTAAATCGCGAGCCGATGAACAAGAATCGCATAGAAGGCGCTGCCGAGCAGGGCGAGCGGGCAAAGAACCGCGAAGCTCTTGTGACCAAGGCGAAGCGGCGTAAATGCGGCGGTTGTGCGATGAAGGAGTGCGTTCTTACCTGGGGAGACCTCGCCTCACGCCTGAAAGGGCGACGGTGTGAAACCGGAGCGAGGAGTCAGCAGAGGCCATAGTAGCCGCCATTTGGGGGTGAAGGGCCGAACGAGTAGGAGGACCGAAGGCCATGTTGCTCGGAGGTGCATTGCATCAGAAGCCTGCGCAAGCAGGGCGCGACGCGGTAAGGCGAGGTGAAGCCACGCCCGAAGGGTTGCGTGATGAAGCACAGACGGCGCATCAAGACACCGGAGGTCCGGGGCGAGCAGGCCTGCTGGAGCAGGTGCTCGCCAGAGCCAATCTGGTGAAGGCGTGGAAGCGCGTCAAAGCCAATGGCGGCAGTGCCGGGGTGGATGGGAAGTCGATCACTGAGACGGCGCAAGACCTCAAAACGCAATGGCCTAGGATACGGGAAGCGTTGCTGGATGGCAGTTACCGGCCGGAGCCGGTCAGACGAGTCCAAATCCCGAAACCTGAAGGTGGCCTGCGTGAATTGGGGATCCCGGCGGTCAGGGACAGGCTGATCCAACAAGCTCTGTTGCAAGTATTGCAGCCCATGATTGATCCGAGCTTCTCGGAACACAGTTACGGCTTTCGTCCGGGACGGCGGGCACGGGATGCGGTGCTGAAGGCACAGCAGCATGTGCAGGCTGGCTACCGGGTGGTGGTCGATGTGGATCTGGAGAAATTCTTTGATCGGGTCAACCACGACATACTGATGGAAAGGCTATCGAGGTGGATTGCGGACAAGGCCGTACTGCGGCTGGTACGTCGCTACCTGGAGGCTGGGATCATGGATGGCGGGGTGGTCAGCGAACGCTACGAAGGTACGCCGCAAGGCGGGCCGCTGTCGCCGCTGCTGGCCAATGTGGTGCTGGATGAGGTGGATCGAGCATTGGAGAGACGGGGACACCGCTTCGTGCGCTATGCCGACGACTGCAACGTGTATGTACGCAGTTTGAGCGCGGGTGTACGGGTGCTGGAAGGCCTGCGCAAGCTCTATGGGCGACTCCACCTGAAGGTCAACGAAGCCAAGACAGCGGTGGCGCGTGCGACTGGCCGCAAGTTCCTGGGATATGCCCTATGGCAAGGCCGGGACGGACAGATCAAATGCGCGGTGGCGGGCAAGGCGATGAAGACCTTCAAACAGCGTATCCGGGAGTTGACGCGTCGCACGTGCGGGCGCAGCCTGTCGGAGGTAGCGGAACGGCTGCGGACCTATATGCCGGGTTGGAAGGCATACTTCCAGCTGGCGCAGACGCCACGGGTGTTCCGTGAACTCGACGAGTGGATCAGGCACCGGCTACGCGCCTTGCAACTCAAGCACTGGCGTCGAGGGCCTACGATATACCGGAAATTGCGGGCGCTGGGCGCCTCGGAGGCGGACGCTACCAAGGTGGCGGCCAATAGCTGTCGATGGTGGCGCAACAGCTACCATCGACTGAACCGAGCCATGCCCATCGCTTACTTCGACCGGCTCGGGGGGCCTCGGCTCTGTTGACCTCAACGACTCGAACCGCCCGGTGCGGACCCGCACGCCGGGTGGTGTGGGAGGGGATCGGCCAGGTTCTGGCTGCCCCTATCCCGATTCTGGGATCCGTGTTGCGGGCAGCGCATGGCTGGGAGTCTGACAAGGCAAGTCTCGCTTCTCTGATAGGCAAGCGGCGAAGAGGCGAGGAAACTGAAGCTCGGGCTTCATCGGCCCACAATAAAATGAATATAAATAATATAAATCGCCATGCCCAAAAAACTGATCACGAGGACCCCTCGTCCCTCCGCACGCCAGGACATCCTGAAAACCGCCCAAAACCTCAAAATGGCCCGCTCCGCCCACGCCTACGTGCGCGGCAGCACCCTGCGCTTCTACAACTGGCTCAATGAAACCCAGGCCAGCAGCCTGCCCGAAGGCCCGGCCATCTGGATCTGCGGCGACTGCCACATCGGCAACCTGGGACCGGTGGCCAATGCCGAGGGCAAGATCGACATCCAGATCCGTGACTTCGACCAGACCGTCATCGGCAACCCCTCACACGACCTGATCCGGCTGGCGCTTTCGCTGGCCATGGCCGCGCGCAGTTCGGACCTGCCGGGCGTGATCACGGCCAAGATGATGGAGGTGCTGGTGGAGGGATATGAATCTGCCTTCCGCCCCGGTGACGACCTGCGCCTGGGCAAGAAACCGCAATCCGTGCGCGTGGCCCTGAAGACCGCCCATCGCCGCACCTGGAAGGAACTGGCGCATGAACGCATGCAAGGCAAGACCGTGCATATCCCGCTGGGCAAGCGCTTCTGGTCGGCCTCGCGAGAGGAAAGAAAAGAAATCACCGCGCTGGTGCAGTCGGCCCCGGCGCGTGCCTTGCTCACCGCCTTGCGGCATCGCCAGGACGACGCCGCCATCAAGATGCTCGATACCGCCTACTGGATGAAGGGATGCAGCTCGCTGGGCCTGCTGCGCTTTGCCGTGCTGCTGGATGTGAACGAACAGGCCAGCGAAAGCAGCGACCTGTGCCTCTTCGATATCAAGGAAGCCGTCACCGCCGCTGCGCCCCGCTACCGCGATGCCGGCATGCCGCGCGACAACGCCGAACGCGTCGTCACCGGTGCCCGCCGTCTTGCGCCGCACCTGGGTTCACGCATGCTGGCCACACGGCTGCTGGAGCGTCCCGTATTTGTGCGCGAACTGCTGCCGCAGGACCTGAAGCTGGAGATCGATCACGTGAGCCAGGAAGAAGCCCTGCGCGCCGCCCGCTACCTGGCCCGCGTTGTCGGCCAGGCGCATGCCCGCCAGATGGATGAAGCGACCTGCCGCGCGTGGTACACCGAACTGGCACGGCAACGGTCGAAGACGCTGGAAGTGCCGTCCTGGCTGTGGCGCAGCGTGGTCGACCTGGTGGCCAACCATGAGCGCGCCTATCTGGAACATTGCCGCCGCTACGCCCTGGGCGAGCAGGCCGTGGAGTTCTAAGGCGGACTCAGGCCGCTTTCTGCGGCAGCGAGAGTGCAGCGGCCTCGCGCTCCAGATGCGCCTGGCAAGCCTGCGCGCCCTTGTCGGCAATGCCGCGCTCGAGCTTGTCGGCGAAGAATTCGATGAGCGCACTGACCGCACTGGGCAATTGGCGCCGGTGCACGTACACGGCATAGAAGCCCATGGTGTCGCGCTGGTAATCCGGAAGGATATTGACCAGGCTGCCATTGCGCAGGTCTTCGGAGGCCAGCATGGTCGGCAGCAGCGCAATGCCCAACCCCGCCCGCGCCGCACGCAGCTGCCCTTGTGCGGTGTTGATGCACAGGCGCGGTACCACCCGCACGTTTTCCGGACCGTGCGGCCCTTCCAGTTTCCACACCGTATGCTGCGGTGCCTGCGACGTCGCCAGGCAGGCATGGCCCACCAGGTCAGCCAGGGCCTGGGGCGTACCTCTGTGCTCCAGGTAGCGCGGACTGGCGATGAGGGCCATATGGCTCTGCACCAGCTTTCTTGCCACCAGGCTGGAGTCGGGCAGCACCCCGCCACGGAAGGCCAGGTCAATACCTTCGGCGATCAGGTCGGCGCGCCCGTCATTGAGCACGAACTCCAGCTGCACCTTGGGATAGAGATGCATGAATTCATGCATCCACTCGATGGAGAAATTGTCGAAAAAGTCCACCGGCGCGGCCACCCGCAGACTGCCGGCGGGCTCGCCCTGGCTTTCGGTGAGGCTGGCGCTGGCGTGTTCGATGTCCTCCAGGCCCGGGGCGCAGCGCTCGAAGAATTCCCGCCCCGCCGCCGTCATGTTGAGCTGCCGCGTGGAGCGTTGCAGCAGCCGCACGCCCATGGCCGCCTCCAGCGCCTGCAGGCGGCGGCTGATGGTATTGGGCGGCATCGACAGCCTGCGCCCCGCCGCGGCAAAGCTGCCGGCGCGCACCACATGAACGAAAAGCCAGATATCGTTGAGGTCAAGCATGGGTCGATTTTTCCAATTACTTCCAAAAATGGACTGGTGAAATGCGATTCTCGCATCTATTGGAAGAAATGAAAACTAGGTATTGTTCGCATCAATGCAGACGTTCTCAGCGCTTCAGATTTCACCTCCCAAAGCTGATGAGCAATGAGCACGCTGCCTCTCGAACAATTGAAAGGATCACCATGAGCACCCTCCTGCATATCGACTCCAGCGCCCGCAGCGGCGGTTCCATCTCGCGCCAGCTGACCGCTTCCTTCGTCAGCCAGTGGCAAGCCAAGAACCCGGGTGGCAAGGTGGTGCATCGCGACCTCGCCGCCAACGCCCTGCCGCACCTGAGCGAATCGCTGCTGGGTGCCTACTTCACCCCGGCTGATGCCCGCAGCGCCGAGCAGGCTGAAGTGATCAAGCAATCCGACGCCCTGGTGGACGAATTGCTGGCCGCCGACACCATCGTCATCGGCGTGCCGATGTACAACTTCGCGCCGCCCTCCACCCTGAAAGCCTGGATCGACCACGTCTTCCGCGCCGGCCGCACCTTCAGCTACAACGAAAACGGTCCGGTCGGCCTGGTCAAGGGCAAGAAGGCCGTCATCATCCTCTCGCGCGGCGGCAAGTATTCCGAAGGTCCGATGGAAGCGCTGGACTTCCATGGCAAGTACCTCAAGGGTGCACTGGGCTTCATCGGCATCACCGATGTCGAACTGGTGGTGGCCGAAGGCGTGTCCATGGGTGAGGAAGCCGCCAAGCAGGCCGTGGCCAGCGCCGAAGCCAAGATCAACGCCAGCGTCTGATCACGGCGGCGTCAAGCATTCAACATCAAGCATCAAGCTTCAACCATGACGGGGTGCGCCGGCAGCAGCGGCGCACCCCGTTGTGCTTCAAGGATGACGGATGACGGATCAGTGATTGCCCAGCCCCTTGTGCATGCGGCGCAGGCCCAGCCACACACAGGCCGCCACCACTGGCACCACCAGGCCGGTGGCCAGGTCGGGATTGATGGGCAGGCCCGCCGCCTTGGCGGCCTTGCCGGCATAGCCGATCAACCCGATCACGTAGTAGGAGATGGCCGCCACCGACAAGCCCTCCACCGCCTGCTGCAGCTTGAGCTGCTGGGCCGCGCGGGCGTTCATCGATTCCAGGATCTGGCGGTTCTGCTGCTCCTGCACGATGCCGATGCGGGTGCGCAGCAGGTCGTTGGTATGGGCGATGCGCTCGGCCAGTGCTTCCTGGCGCCGGGCGATGGCCTGGCAGGTGTTCATGGCCGGGGCCAGGCGGCGTTCCATGAACTCGCCGATGGTCGGCACGCCCTCGATGCGCTGCTCGCGCAACTCCTCGATACGCGCCTGCACCAACCGGAAATAGGCTTGCGAGGCCGAGAAACGGTAACTGTTCTCCAGTGACAGCTTCTCGATGCGGGCCGCCAGCCCGGTGATCTTGCGCAGCACCCGCTCGTCCTCGGCCTGCTCTTCCGGGGTGCCGCCGGTGGATTGCTCGGACTGCACCATGGCGGCCGTCAGCGCTGCCAGATCGCCTTCGATCTCATTGAGCAGCGGGCCGGATTGCTGCGCATGGGGCAGGCCCAGCAGCGCCATCATGCGATAGGTCTCGATCTCCAGGATACGCTGCGCCAGCCGGCCGCCCTGCAGTTCACGCAAGCCGATGTCGCGCACGATGAAGCGCGAGAAACCGTCCGACTGGATCTTGAAATCAGTCCAGATCTCGCCGCCCTGCAAGACCTTGCTCGAACTCATCAGCTTGCCTTCGAAGATGCGCTGCATCTGGCGCGCCGTGCCAGCCGGATCATCGTCGCCGGGCTCCACCACCACGTGCGCGGCCACCATCAGCTTGCCCTTGAGCGAGAGCAGCCATTGCTGCGGAATATGCGCCAGCGGCGCGCGGGCAAAGGCATCGGCCGTCGAGATGGCTTCCTCATGCGCCTGGGCGAAGGTGTAGGTGGCGAACTCGGTATGGCACTCCCACTTCAGGCGGAAGCGGCCGAAGTCGTGATAGAAGTGCTTGGCCTCGCCACCCGGCGCTACCACGCCGAAATGAGCGCACAGGTCGTCCAGCAAGGCGTGCTGGGCGCTGGCATGGCGGCTGCCGTTGCCATCTTCGCGGACATAGACGGCCAGGTGCGTGAGCGTCTCCGAGCGTGTGAGCTGGAGGAAGGGGCGCGAATGCACCTCAGCCGCCAGGACGACGCGCTGCGGATGGTTCAGGCTGGCAAAAACGATGGACATGGGACTTTCTCGTGGATGATGGGAATACGGTCTTGCACCGGGACGCAGCACTCTTGGCGGTGCCGGCGTCCATCACAGGCCCGCATGCGAAATGCATGCCGGCCCCGGTAAAAAAGCAGAGGCCTACTGCGGCGCTGGATAGCTCACTTCAAGAATGGTCAGCTGTTCCAGCCCGGCCGGCGTCTGCAGCACGACTTCATCGCCCTCGCGCGCCTTGGTCAGCGCCCGCGCCACCGGTGAAATCCAGCTGATGCGGCCCTTGAGCGGATCGAGCTCATCGATGCCGACGATGGTCACGGTATGCTCTTCGCCGCGCTGGTTCTCATAGGTGACGGTCGCACCGAAAAAGATCTGGTCGCTGCCGTGATGCACCGAAGGATCGACCACCTCCGCATTGTCCAGACGCTTGGTCAGGAAGCGGATGCGCCGGTCGATCTCGCGCAGGCGCTTCTTGCCGTAGAGATAATCGCCGTTCTCGGAACGATCGCCATTGGAGGCAGCCCAGGACACCACCCGCACCACTTCCGGACGCTCTTCATCGATCAGGTGCAAGAGTTCATCCTTGATGCGCTGGTGGCCCTGCGGGGTCATGTAGTTCTTGCTGCCGGCGGGGATGGAGGGCAGCGCGATGTCCTCATCGTCATCGTCGCCGTCGGATTCTTTGACAAAAGCCTTGTTCATGCTGGATACGGTCCGGTGTGCTGGCCGCCGTGCGGCCTGTTGCGTGGTCGCCCTATTGTAGCCGCATGCAGGGCGCTGCAACGGTACAGTTGCGCCGATTAATGGCGGCGCGGCTGTGCTGGCGATCAAGGCTCGCCCTTTGCCGCGCACTCGGCGATAATCTGCTTTCCCGCCTGCGCGCAGGCTTGATCACAATCCACGCACCCACGACACGCCCATGTCTTCCCTCGCTCCCCGCTATCGCATCGGTCTCATCGCCAACCGCGCCCACCAGGACGCGCCCGATTCCGCCCTGGTCCAGCTGCTGACCGGCTCGCGGCATCGCATCGAAAGCCTGCAACCTGAACTGATCGTGGTCGGCCGCACGCTCGACGCCATCGGCCAGATGAACTTGCTGCCGGGCTATGAGCATCTGGTGCGCTTCCCCTATGGCCGGCACGGCGGGCTAATGAAGCTGGTCTCGCGCACCGTGGACGAAGATCCCGAGCGCACCCTGGATGCGGTGATCTACCTGATCGATCCGGTCGATCCCTCCTCGACCTTCCCGGAAGCGGTGGCGCTCAAGCGCCAGTGCGTCATCCACGGCAAGCCCTTCCTGTCCACCCTGGCCGGCGCCCAGGAGTGGTTCGAACTGGAAGCCCTGGCCAATGGCGCGGCACCCGATACATCGCTAGACGACCGTTTCCAGCTAGGCCAGGAAGGCATCGCCCTGATCGCCCACGACGCCATGAAGTCACGCATGCTGGAGCTGGCCGAAAAACACTTCGCCGTGCTGGACCAGTTCGCCTTCCGCTGCGCCACCGGCACCACCGGCGGCCTGCTCAACCAGTTGGCCATGAAGATCAAGGGCGAGGCTGGTCGCCATTGGGTCAAGCCCTTCCTCTCCGGCCCCTTGGGTGGCGACGCCCAGATTGCCGAACTGATCCTGGACCAGCAGTGCCGCCGTGTGCTGTTCCTGGAAGACCCGCACGTGGCGCGCCAGCATGAAGCCGACATCCAGCTGCTGGAACGCGCTGCCCGCACGGTCACGGCTTACGCTTCCTGCATGAGCGATGTCAAATGGGGCGATCGCTGGCTCACGCTGATCGGTCAGCGCGCCCAGTGACGCCCGGATGACTTCATCTTCCCCTGCCCCGCGCCGTCCGCGCCACTGGCGTCGCCGCCTGCTGGCGCCGCTGATCTACACGGCGGCCCTTCTGCTGATGCTGGAAGAATGGCTCTGGGACGCCAGCCAGGCCGTGCTGGCGCGCATTCCCGACTGGCCCTTGCTGGTGCGGCTGCAACGCTGGGTGGAGCGGCTCTCGCCCTATGCGGCGCTGCTGATCTTCCTGGCCCCCACCCTGCTGCTGTTGCCGGTGAAGATCCTGGCCCTGCTGTCGATCACCCACGGCCATCCCACGCTGGGGCTATGCATCGTGCTTACCGCCAAGGTGCTGGGCACCGCACTGGTGGCGCGCATCTATGCGCTGACCCGGCGTAGCCTGCTGTCGCTGGCCTGGTTCCAGCGCTATCACGACAAGCTGATGGAAATCAAGGCCCGCCTGTTGGCGCAACTGCATGCCAGCGCGGGCTGGCGGCAGTTGCAACGGCTGCGGCAGTCGCTGCGCGAAGGCATGCTGAGACTGCGCTTGCGCCTGGCGGCCACGCCCTCTTCGCCATTGGCGCGCATGCTGCGGCTGGTGCGGCGGCTGGTGGCGCGTATGCGCAGGCGTTGACGACCTGGAACCTGCGCGCCCATGAAAAAGGCTGCCTTTGACGGCAGCCTTTTTCATGGGCAATCGGCAGGGACGGCGACGTCAGTCGTCGTCATCATCGTCGATGAAGCCTTCGGGCGGCGGCGACATATGCATGTTCGCCTGCGCGCCGATGTTGTTGTTGGAGATGCTGTTGCCCCACTCAAAGGCATGTTTCTCGGCTTCGAAGAAGTCATCCGCCGATAGCTGCAGTTCATCGAGCAGGCGCTGCATCTCGGCCTGGTCCTGATCGCGCTGCTCGGTACACTCGACCAGCCGCAAGGCCACGCCGTAGAAGCCGGTGCGGCGCAGCAGCGCCTCGCGGATCTCGGTGCTCACGGTGATCTGGCGCAGCACCGTTTCCATGCTCATCCCGAAGAGCGCATCGACCAGCGACATGATGCCCACCGTGAAGGCCATCTCCGACATCTTGCGGCGACCCGGCCGGATCCTGGTGGTGATCAGCTCCAGCATCTTGCCGCGCGTGGCCGCCAGGATCATCAAGGGCGACATCGTATGCGCCTGCTCCTTGTCGGTATTGGCAAACAGCAGGATCTGCAGCCAGCGCTTCAACTGACGCCGGCCCAGCACGATCAGCGCCTGGCCCAGCGAATCGATGAACTTCTGGAAACCGTAGACCGGGGTATTGACCAGGCGCAGCAGGGTCAGGCTCAGCGCCACGTCGCGCTTGATGAAGCGCACGATTTCGCCATTGTCCACATTGCGCACCAGCAGAGTAAGCAGGTGCATGATGACCATCTTCGAAGCCTCCAGCTTCTTGCCCTGGAGGATCATCGGCCTGGCGAAGTAATAGCCCTGGAAATAGTCGAAACCGAAGGTGACGCAGTCATTGAACTGCTGCAGGGTCTCCACCTTCTCGGCCAGCAATTCCTTCTGTGCGCGCTTGAAATGCACCGACAGCTTGAGCAGCTTGCTGGGATCGACTTCCATCACGTCGATCTTGATGATCTTCACCAGCGGCAGCAGCTCTTCGATCTCCTGCGACTCGGCCACCACATCATCGAGCGCGAATACGTAACCTGCCTTGACCAGCTCGCGCACGCGCGCCACCAGCTCGGGCGTGACGCGTACGGTTTCCAGGATTTCCAGCACCACCTTGTCGTTGGGCAGGAAATAGATGAAATCGCTCATCAGCACGGCCGCATCGACATTGATGAAGCCCTGCAGATTGCCGATCACGTTGGACAAGCCCAATTCGGAGGCGTGGGCAATGACGGCGGCGGTGGCCGTCACGTCATCCTTCACATTGGCCGGCCCGAACGCGGCGCTGCGAAACAGCAGTTCGTAGCCGATCAGGTGCTGCTCACGGCTGAGAATGGGCTGGCGCGCCAGGTAGAAATCGAGCGCTTGATGAGTCGAGGTGGATTGGTCGGATGACTGATCAGACATGGTTGTTGTTTTGGCTACCTCAAGCGTTGCGTTAAATGTTGCCTCAAGGAAAGCGCGCTATTGTATGCCGACTTGGCATGACTTTGCCAAGAAACGACAGCGGCCGGACTCAAAAAATTCACAAATAATCACAACGGAGGCGTTATTTTCCATTACGTCTCACCCGATTCGAGGACGAATTCGGCGCTGTCATCCACCCCCAGCACATCGACCAGGTAAGGCATCAGCTCGCGCAGCATCGGCTCCAGCGTCCACGGCGGATTGAGGACGAACATGCCGCTATTGTGCAGTCCGAATCCATCCGGGGCCGGGCCATGGATGGCCAGCGAGACATTGAGCCAGCTCTTGGCGCCCAGGCGCTTGAGACGCTCGGGCAACTGGCGCGATTCATTGCGCTGCAGGGCGGGATACCACACTGCGTACATGCCAGTCGGAAAGCGCGTGAGCGCATCGGCCAGCACCTGGGCGACATGGGTATAGTCGCGCTTGTCTTCGTAAGGCGGATCGATCAGCACCAGCGCCCGACGCGACGGCGGCGGCAGCAGCGCCTTGAGTCCCTGGAAGCCATCGCCGCGATAGACCATCACCCGCTTGCCGCGCGCAGACGGGCGCTGGCCCTGGGCCGCCGCGTGGGCTTCGAGCTTGCGGAAGTTTTCTTCCAGCACCTTCACTTCGGTAGGATGCAGTTCGAACAGCCGCAGGCGATCCTGCTCGCGCATGACCTTTTCGGCACAGTAGGGCGAGCCGGGGTAATAACGCATCTTGCCGCTGGGATTGAGCGACCTGACCAGGTCCACGTATTCCTTCAGGGCCGGCGGCAGGTCCTTGCGGTCCCACAGCTTGGCGATGCCGGTATCGTATTCGGCGTTCTTGCTGGCGTAGTCCCCATCGAGCGCATAGACGCCCGCGCCGGCATGGGTGTCGATGACCATGTAGGCAGTGTCTTTCTGCCCGAGATAGCGCATCAACTGGATGATCACCATATGCTTCAGGACATCGGCATGATTGCCGGCATGAAAAGCGTGGCGATAACTCAGCATGGAAAATTCACTTCTAGGATGGGGTTGGAAATAGGATGACTGGACAAATCGACAACAGTGCGAACGCTCAGCATCGAAGAGATCATGACGTGTGACATTGTAACAAGGATACATGAGCAGTTGTCGGACTAATCCGCCATTGTTACAAAGATACAGCGCTGTGCGCCCCATGGGCGCGGCTTGCATCGCGTTCACGGGTCATCCCCAGATGCGAGCCCGATGATGTCGCCCAGCTCGACTTTCAGTTCCCCGCGCGATCCAGACGGAAGTAGGCATCCAGCAGCGAGGTCTTGAACACCACTCCCAGCAGCTGAGGATCGTCCGCACTGGCAATCACTGGCAGACGTTCACCCTGATGGTCGAGGAACAATTGCAGCGCTTCGCCCAGGGACATGTCCGGCGTCACCTCGTGCAGGAAATGCGGCCGCAGGAAATCGCGAGCCACCCGCCCTGCCGCTTCCTTCTTGTCCAGCAGCCAGGAAGTGATGTCCTGCAGCGCCACCACCCCCAGATAACGCTGGCGCCCGTCCACGATGTAGACATACTTGACCGGATACTTGAGGAACAGCGCACTGATCTCTTCCAGGCTAGCCTCTTCATGCAAGACCGTCTCGGCGGGCCGGATCAGCTCGCTCATGTGGGTGCCGCGCAAGCGCAGGCGCTCTTCGTTGTCGCGGTGGCGCTTCAAGGTGATCTCGTACATGGAGCGCCCGTCCACGCTGCGCGCCACCACATAGGCGACCACGCAGGACAGCATCAGGGGCAGCACCACCTGGTAGCTCAGGGTCATCTCGAAGATCATCAGGATGGCCATCAAGGGCGCATAGGAGGCTGCCGCCAGGAAGGCGCCCATGCCCACCATGGCATAGGCAAAGGGTTGCGAGATGTGCACCGGCAGCACGGCCTGGGCGGCATCGCCGAACAGATATCCCGCTGCCGCGCCGACGAACAGCGTCGGAGTGAAGATACCGCCCACTGCCCCCGAGCCTACGGTGATGGAGGTCGCCAGCACCTTCACCACCAGCACCATCAGCAGCGCCTGCCAGACCCAACTGGTATGCAGCAGCGAATTGACCAGGCTGTAGCCATTGCCCCAGACCTCGGGCACCTGCACCGAGATCAGGCCGACCAGCAGGCCGCCCACGCCCAGGCGCACCGGCAGCGGCAGGCGCAGCTTGCCAAAGCCGTGCTTGCCCAGTTCCAGCACGCGCAGGAACTGCGGCGCCAGCACACCGGCCAGCACGCCCAGCACGAGGAAGAGCAGCACTTCCCAGCCACCGATCTCGGGGAAATACGGCATCTCGTAGGCCGCGCGATAACCCGGCAGCTCGCGCATGGTGATATTGGCCACCACCGATGCCACCACCACGGGGCCGAAGCTTTCCATCACCAGCGAACCCAGGACGATCTCGGTGATGAAAAAGGCCCCGGCGATAGGCGCGTTGTAGGCAGAGGTAATGCCGGCGGCCGCACCACAGGCCACCAAGAGGCGCAGGCGGGAAGAAGGAAAATGCGAGAACTTGCCCACCAGCGAGGCGCACAGCGCCGAGAGTTGCACCATCGGACCTTCGCGCCCGATGGAGCCGCCCGAAGCAATCGAGGCCAGCGAAGAGATGCTGCGCAAGAGGGTATTGCGCACCGGAATGGCGCCATCGCCGATGGCCACCGCTTCCATGTAATCGCCGCCATTGCCGGCCGGGGTGCGCTTGGCCCAGACCAGGAACAGCCCGGCCACCACACCGCCGCAGGTCGGCAGGAGCACGCGGGTATACCACGGCAGGCCCTTGGCGATATCGACGAAGCTGCCGTCGTGGCCCGTCATCCAGATCTGCAAGAGCGCGATGCATTCGCGGAAGGCGATCGTGGCCAGGGCGCCGACAAAGCCGGCCAGCGCGCCCCACAACAGCATGGAATGGCTTTCCGAGACGCGGCAGGCGTTGAGCAGCCGCAGCCGATATTTGATCCAGAACTCACGCATCGCCGTCGTCCGGCTGCGTGGCGTTCATCAGCATATGCAGGTGCCGCAGGTCGGCAGCGATGCTGGCGGCCGCCTTCTTCTGCATGCGCCGATAGCGCGTCAACACCTCCTGGCCCAGCGCCGTGACCGCCGCACCGCCCCCGCGCGAGCCGCCGGTGGCGGTCGTCACCAGCGGGCTGGCGAAACAGCGGTTCATCTCCTCGACCAGCAGCCAGGCGCGCCGATACGACATCTCCATCTCGCGCGCCGCGCCGGAAATCGATCCGGTCCGGCCGATGGCCTCCAAGAGATCGGCCTTGCCGGGGCCGAAGGCGATGGTCTCGCCCTGCATCACACGCACGCGTAAGGTCTTGGAATCATTCATGCGCGTGATTGTACAAGGGCGGCCCGGTAGCGGCCAGGGCGGCGCTTAGAATTGACGTTCGTTATATCCTTGCGTATATTTCGCCACACACCACTACACGCCGCCCCGCGCTTTTCCTGCTTTGCCTTCCCTTTCCAGGACGCCTGATGCCAAATAATTCCCGCCTCAAAAACGCGCTTGGCGCAGCCTGTGCCGCTGCCCTGATGCTGGCCGCTGGCGCCGCCCAGGCCACCGATCTGGTGGTCTCGGCGGCGGCCAGCCTCACCAATGCCTTCAAGGAGCTGGCCCAGTCCTTCGAACAGCAGCACCCCGGCGTGAAGGTGGTAAGCAACTTCGGCGCCTCCGACATCCTGATGCGGCAGATCGTGCGCGGCGCGCCGGCCGATGTGTTCGCCTCGGCCGACCAGACCGCCATGGACAAGGCGGTGGCCGAACAAGCCGTCGATCCGGCCACCCGCAAGAACTTCGCCGCCAACCAGATCGTGCTCATCGTGCCGCAAGGCTCGCGCCTTGCGCCGACATCGCTGGCCGACCTGACCCAGCCCGACTACAAGCGCATCGCGCTGGGCAATCCGGCCTCGGTTCCCTTCGGACGCTATACCAGGACGGCGCTGGAACAGGCCGGCCTGTGGTCCCAGGTGCAGGCCAAGGGAGTCATGGCCGAGAACGTGCGCACCAGCCTGGACTATGTGGCGCGCGGAGAAGCCGACGCCGGCTTCGTCTTCGCCACCGATGCAGCCATCATGCCGGAGAAGGTCAAGGTCGCCCTGCGCCTGCCCTCCGAACAGCCTGCCACCTACCCCATCGCCGTCACGTCGGGCAGCAGGCAGCCGGCACTGGCCGCCCAGTTCGTGGCCTACGTGCTCTCCCCGGCTGGCCAGGCGGTGCTGGCGCGCTACGGCTTCCTCAAGCCCTGAACACCGCCGGTCTGCTCAAGCATGCATCCCGTCTGGACACCGCTGCTGCTGTCGCTGAAGGTCGCCGGCCTGGCCACCCTGCTCAACTTGGTACTGGGCGTGGCGGCCGCCTATGGACTATCGCGCTGGCGCTCGCCGCTGCGTGACTTCATCGATTCGGTACTGACCTTGCCCCTGGTGCTGCCGCCGACCGTGCTGGGCTATTACCTGCTGGTGCTGTTCGGCCGTCGCGGTGCGTTGGGCGCATGGCTGGAGCGCTTGGGCATCGAACTGGTCTTCACCTGGCAAGGCGCGGTGCTGGCCTCCACCGTGGTGGCCTTTCCGCTGGTGCTCAAGGCGGCGCGGGCGGCCTTCGAGAGCGTGGATCACCAGATGGAAGATGCGGCGCGGGTGTTGGGCGTGTCGGAGGCCGGTGTCTTCTTCCGCGTCAGCCTGCCGCTGGCCATGCGCGGCATCATGGCGGGCGTGCTGCTGGCCTTTGCCCGTGCGCTGGGCGAGTTCGGTGCGACGCTGATGGTGGCGGGCAACCTGCCGGGACGCACGCAGACCCTGTCGGTGGCCATCTATGAAGCAGTACAGGCAGGTGACGATCGCTCCGCCACCCTGCTGGTGGTGATCACCTCGATCACCTGTATCGTGCTGCTGATGGTGGCCGGACGCCTGACCCCGGACCGGGCGCAGCAACAACTCCGCTAAATCGTCTATCTCATTGACCTGCCCGTGAGCCTCGACCTCCAGATCCAGAAACAGCTGCGCGCCGGTGATCGCCGCTTCGAGCTTGACCTCAGCCTGGTCAGTGCGAGCCAGCGCATCGTGCTCTACGGCCCCTCGGGCGCGGGCAAGAGCCTCACGCTCAAGGCCATCGCCGGGCTGATGCGGCCCGACAGCGGCCATATCAGGCTCAATGGCCGTACGCTCTTTGACAGCAGTGCCGACATCGACCTGCCGGTGCAAGGGCGCAACGTCGCCTACCTGTTCCAGGACTACGCCCTCTTCCCGCACCTCTCGGTGGCGCAGAATATCGCCTTTGGCCTGGCGCGCGGGTGTTTCAACCTGCGCCGGCCGGCGCTGCATCCGGCAGTAGCAAAGTGGTTGCGCGCCTTCGAGCTGGACGACATCGCCCATAGTCGCCCTGCCCAGATTTCCGGCGGCCAGCGGCAGCGGGTAGCACTGGCGCGGGCGCTGGTGGCCGAGCCTGACATCCTCTTGCTCGATGAGCCCTTCTCGGCGCTGGACCTGGGCTTGCGCGAACGCATGCGCACTGAACTGGCCGAACTGCAGGCACACCTGCAGGTTCCCATGCTGCTCATCACCCATGACCCGGCCGACGTGGAAGCGCTCGGGCAGGCTGTCTTCGAACTGCGCGACGGTCGCCTGCATCAGAGCTGACGCCTGACGCCGACCGACGAAAAAAAATGCCGCACTCTTGTGGAGTACGGCATCAAGTTCGGGGATCACCCCACCGGCCCGCGCAAGGAATCGGGCCGGCGTACATCACACACATTCACTCAAGACTCGGATCATCGCGTCTTAGGTCAATCAGGCCGCCTTCTTGGCCTTGTCATCGAAGAACTGTTCATCCTCGGTCGAACCGTGCAGCGCCGTGGTCGAGGACTGGCCCTGCTGGATCGCCTGGGTCACGGCGTCGAAGTAGCCGGTGCCGACTTCGCGCTGGTGCTTGACCGCCGTGAAGCCCTTGGTGGCGGCGGCGAATTCGGCTTCCTGCAGTTCCACGAAGGCCGACATCTGGTTGCGGGCATAGCCGTGGGCCAGGTTGAACATGGAATAGTTCAGCGCATGGAAGCCAGCCAGCGTGATGAACTGGAACTTGTAGCCCATGGCGCCCAGCTCGCGCTGGAACTTGGCGATGGTGGCGTCGTCCAGGTTCTTCTTCCAGTTGAAGGACGGCGAGCAGTTGTAGGCCAGCAGCTTGCCCGGGAACTTGGCGTGGATGGCTTCGGCGAAGGTCTTGGCGAAGGCCAGGTCCGGCTTGCCGGTTTCGCACCAGACCATGTCCGCATACTCGGCATAGGCCAGGCCACGCGAGATCGCCTGGTCGATGCCCGGATGGGTCTTGAAGAAGCCTTCGACAGTGCGCTCGCCGGACAGGAAGGGCTTGTCGTTGGCATCCACGTCGGAGGTCAGCAGATCGGCGGCCTCGGCGTCGGTACGGGCAATCACCAGGGTCTTGGTGCCCATGACGTCAGCGGCCAGGCGCGCGGCATTGAGCTTCTCGACGGCTTCGCGGGTCGGCACCAGCACCTTGCCGCCCATGTGGCCACACTTCTTCACTGACGCCAGTTGGTCTTCGAAGTGCACGCCAGCGGCGCCGGCTTCGATCATCGACTTCATCAGTTCGAAGGCGTTGAGCACGCCGCCGAAACCGGCTTCGGCATCGGCCACGATGGGGGCGAAGAAGTCGATGTCATCCTTGCCTTCCGACCACTGGATCTGGTCAGCGCGGGCGAAGGTATTGTTGATGCGCTTGACCACCATCGGCACCGAGTTGGCCGGGTACAGCGACTGGTCGGGATACATTTCACCGGCCAGGTTGGCGTCGCCAGCCACTTGCCAGCCGGACAGGTAGATCGCCTTCAGGCCAGCCTTGACCTGCTGCATGGCCTGATTGCCGGTCAGCGCGCCCAGGGCGTTGACGAAGGGTTCGTTGTTGACCAGGTTCCAGAGCTTGTCGGCGCCGCGCTTGGCGATGGTGTGCTCGATCTGCAGCGAGCCGCGCAGGCGGACCACGTCGGCAGCGCTGTAGTTGCGCTTGATGCCCTTCCAGCGGGGGTTCTCTGCCCAGTCGCGTTCCAGGGCCTGGATTTGCTGTTCACGTGTGCTCATGTGGATCTCCTTTTTGGTCAATGATGAAGTGGCTTGAAAGTGGCTTGAAACCGGATGAAATCGTTGATTCCATGACTTCATAGTAGGCCTGCGGGAGCGGAGCAACAATGTCTTATATAAGATATCTGTAAAATTTTTATACGAATAAAATCAATAACTTATATCTTCAATTTCGCGATACGAAACAAAAATCCAGAGAATGAAAAAGGTTTTTGATGCAGCGCACCGGCACTTTTCACATTGCGGAATAAAGATTTCGTATCGTAAAAATCAGTCCATATGAAACCTCTTGCAGTCACGCCGTTCATACTCACTCTGCCAGCGTGCACCCCTCGGGTTGTTTAAACGCACAAGAAGGCAGAGAATAAGCGCCTAACTCAGCTAACGGTGATCCAACGCCGAACCGTCTTCATGCATTACGCCCTGGACATCCGCACTTTCCTTTTCAGTCATTATTTCTATACAGGAGTGCGGATCGCAATCGGGGTGGTCGGCCTGACCCTGCTGGTGTTCAACGTGGCCGACATGCCCACCACGATGACGGTGTTCCTCGGTGCGCTCTGCACCAGCCTGATGGACCTGCCCAGCCCGCTGCGCCACAAGTTCAACGAGATGCTGGCCGGCGTCTTGCTCTGTACCGTGGTCATGCTGCTCATCAGCCTGTGCGCGCCCATTCCCTGGCTGGTCAGCGCCATGATGGTGGTGGTGAGCTTCTTTGCCAGCATGATGGTGGTCTATGGCAAGAAGACCATGCCGCTGCAGTTCGCCGCGCTCATGGTGATGACCCTGTCCATGGAAAACCAGGTGCCCATTGCCGACGCCTTCCTGCACGCGGCCCTGTTCCTGGGCGGCGGGCTGGGCTACCTGGCCTATTCCATGGCGGTATCGTGGTTCCTGCGCCGGCGCATCAAGCAGCAGGTGCTGGCCGAGGCGCTCTTCGAACTGGCGCGCTATCTGCGCATCAAGGCCGACTTCTATGACGTCAGGCATGACCTGGCAGGCCAGTTCAACCAGCTGGTGCGTCAGCAGATCGTGGTGGCCGACAAGCAGCAGGCCTCGCGCGACCTGATCCTGCGTGATCTCTATACCAAGCAGGACGGTCTGCTGGTGCAGGTACACCTGTCCATGCTGGAGCTCTACGAGCAAGTGCTCTCCACCCATGCCGACTACGCCTTCCTGCGCCAGCACTTCGGCGACGCCGACGTGATGGTGTTCCTGCGCGACCTGGCCACCAAGGCCGCCCAGGATATCGAATCGATCGCCTACGCCATCACCCGCAACAAGGCTTCCGAGCCCACCGTGAACTACAAGGCCGAGCTGCGCGCGGTGCAGTTCGAAATGCACGAACTGGCCCAGCCCGGCCCGCGCCAGGCCTCCGAAGAAGCGCTGACCATCCTGCGGGTGACCTATAACAAGATCCGCGACATCATCGAACTGATCGGCCAGGTCCACCAGGCCACGCAGAACCCGGTCGACCCCATCCCCATCCTGCCGGGCTCGGACATGACCCCGTTCCTGACCCAGCAGAAGTTCAAGTTCAACATGCTGCTGGTGAACCTGCGCTGGCAGTCGCCGATCTTCCGTTTCGCCATCCGGGTGGCGCTGGCAGTGACCACGGGCCTGTGGATCGCCAACCAGTTGCCCTACATGGCACACGGCTACTGGATCGTGCTGACCATCGTCATCATCCTCAAGCCCAATTTCAGCGCCAC
The DNA here is from genome assembly GCF_001929405.1 of Herbaspirillum camelliae. NCBI lineage: Bacteria > Pseudomonadati > Pseudomonadota > Betaproteobacteria > Burkholderiales > Oxalobacteraceae > Herbaspirillum > Herbaspirillum camelliae. The sequence goes on along the minus strand of NZ_KV880769.1, from coordinate 3,927,799 downwards.
CAAGCAGCGCATGGCCGACCGCCTCATCGGCACCGTCATCGGCTGCCTGATCACCATGCTGATCCTGCGCTTCGTCCACAATCCGCTGGGCCAGCTGGCAGTGCTGTTCGCCGCCAGCGTGGCCGCGCCCGCCTTTACCTACATCAAGTACCGCTACACCGCCATTGCCGCCTCGGTGCAGATCCTGATGCTGCTGAACTTGCTGGTGCCGGCCGGTCACCAGGGCGTCATCGGCGAGCGCCTCATCGACACCCTCATCGGCGTGGCCATCGCTACCGTCTTTTCCTACGTGCTGCCGGCCTGGGAATACCGTGACCTGCCCAAGCTGCTGCGCAACGTACTCAAGTCCAGCCAGCGCTACCTGACGGCCAGCCGCGACATGCTCGAGGGCAAGGTGCAGGACGACTTCTTCTATCGGGTCTGCCGCAAGGGTTTCATGGACAGCTTGGCAGCGCTCATCTCGGCGCTGGTGCGGATGATGGACGAACCGGCTACCAAGCAGCGCGCCGTGCGCGAGCTGAACCGCTTCATCGTGCAGAATTACCTGGTGGCGGCCCACATTGCGGCGCTGCGCCTGATGCTGCGCCGGCATCAGGAAAACCTGCCGCAAGCCCAGGTCAGCCGCCTGATCGAAGAAACCTACCTGGAAGCCAGCCAACACCTGGCCGAAGCCCAGCGCCTGCTGGCGCCCCAACCGAGAAAGCGTGGCGGCGCCGTGACGGTCTCGCCGCAAGCGCCGCAAGACAAGGCGCTGTCAGGCAAGATCGAACTGATCGGCCCACTGCCGCCCGAACCCGTGCCGGCCGAAGCCAGCGCCTGGTCTGGCTGGGACAACCTGCGCCGGCGCACCAGCCTGCTGAACCAGGATCTCAAGGAAATCGTCGTGCAGACCGCGGCCATCGACCAGATCCTGCGCACCCGCAAAGACTGAGGCCCGCACAAGGCGGGCCCCGGGAGAACGCAGCGGCGGCTTAGAGCGCGCTGCGCGAGACCAGCACGCCATCGACATCGGCATAGATCCAGTCGCCCGGATAGACCGCCACGCCGGCAATGCCCACCTTGATATCCGCATCCCCGGCGCCCTTGCGGAAGCTGCGCTGGGGATGCGTGGCCAGGGCGCGGATACCGACCTCGCAGGCATTGAGTTCCGCCGCATCGCGCACACAGCCGTTGACCAGGATGCCGGCCCAGCCATTGTCCTGCGCCAGTTGCGCCAGGTTGCCGCCCACCAGGGCGCAACGCAGGCTGCCGCCGCCATCGACCACCAGCACATGGCCCTGGCCTGGCGTTTCCAGGGTGGCGCGCACCAGTACATTGTCCTCGAACACCTTGAGCGTGCGGGCCGGGCCGCAGAAGGACTGCTTGCGGCCGAAGGATGCGAAGATCGGCGGCAACACGTGCAGTGTGCCGGCGGCGAACTTGTCTTCATGGGCGTCGCACAGGTCGCAGGTGGCGAAAGTCATGGGAACTCCTCCGTAGTCTGGGTAGGGACAGCCTACACCGACAGGATGCGATGCAGGCGCTTCTGGTCGAACATACGGGAATCGGCCACACGCAGCAAGGTTTCCACGTCCAGGCCGTCATCCGGATAGAGCGAGACGCCGACCGAGGCATCGACCACATACTGCTGGCCCTCCCGTCCGGGGATAGGCTTGTTGACGGCGTGCCGGATCTTGTCGGCAATGCTGCGGGCTGCTTCCATATCGCTCACCCCGTGCAGGTAGACCACGAACTCGTCGCCGCCGAAGCGCGCGACCGAATCATCATGGCGCAGGGTATGCTGCAGACGCTGGGCGATGCTCACCAGTACCTTGTCACCCTCGTCATGGCCGTATTCGTCATTGACCGCCTTGAAGCGGTCCAGGTCAATGAACAGCAAACCGAAATGCAAGGGACTGCCATCGACGCAGTTGCTGCGACGGAAATCAATCTGGGCAATCAGCGAATCGCGGTTGAGCACATTGGTGAGGCGGTCGGTGCGCAGGTTGCGTTCCATCTCCACGAAGCTTTGCGCCAGCTGGCCGATCTCGTCATTGCGATTGATATTGAGGTCCGGGAAAGGACCGCCATTGCCGATGCTCTTGGCCGCCTGGGTCAGCCTGCGGATGTCGCGCAAGACCCAGCGCAGCAACAGGAAGCCGATCACGAAGGTCAGGCACACCGCCATGAGCCCCAGCATCAGCGTCTGGTAGACACCGCTGGTGACCGAACCGAGGAAGTCCGAGCGCGGCGCCGCGCTGATGGCCAACCAGTCCAGACCGGCGGCATCGTGGTGCAAGCGGAAGGCCACTTCGATCTTGCCCCCTTCGGTACGCGAACTCAGCAGCACCAGGCTGCCGGACTGGGCAGGCTGTCGGGCCAGATAACGATGCACCTCCTCATAGGCCTGTCGCACCAGGGGCGAGCTACTCTGGCTGGCGTTGAGGCGGCGCAGGTCGGGATCCTGGTCGCGGATCTGGTGCAGGGGCTCATCGATGGAATCGGCAATCATGTCGCCGTTGAGTTCGGTGACAAAGGCCACGCCGTGCGCCCCCAGCGGCAGCGCGCGCAGCAGCGTGGTCAGACGTAACAGGCCGATGCTGCTGTTGGCCACGCCCAGAAGCTTGCCGTTGGCATCGAAGATGGGCTTGGAGAGGTTGATGCCCAGGTGCTTCTGGCGATAGTCCGCATACACCGAAGACCAGGTCTCGCGCCCGCGCTGCACCGCCTGCACATACCAGGGGCGCTTGCGCGGTTCATATTCCTGGGTCGCCACCAGTTCCATGGGCGTACCGGGACCGCGCAGCTGGTACACGTAGTTCTTGTCATCGGGTTCGCGCACGCTGTAGGTGAACTGGCTGCCCTCCTCCTGCTTGATGCCCAGGAAGCTGCCATCGGCGCCGCCGAAATAGACATAGCTGGGATCCTCGAACATCAGGTTGGCCAGCCAGAGCCGCTCTTCCAGCTCCTTGCGGTCGACCGGAAAAGGCAGCATGGCGGGGGACTGCCCCGGAGCGGCAGTACGCACGGCCGCCGGCGCCACCACGTTGAGGCTTTCGCGCGCTCCCATGGTCTGCCGGTCGATAGCCTGGCTGACCCGACCGATCACTTCGGTGAGCGCATTGCGGGCCAGCACCTCGGTGGCGTCGTCACCGGCGCGATAGAGGAACCACCCGATGGTCAGCACCAGGCAGACCATCAGGAAAACGAAAGGCAGGATGAATAAGCGCTGCAGGGACGATTGCTTCAGAATCGCCCCCGTTGGATATCAGTACCGATGTCGCTGCGAATTCCCGTTAAGACCATGTATTGTTTGCTCAAAGGCAATATTGTCACTATCTGGCGATGGCTGCCCACGCCTTGGCCTCGATTGACGGCGCACCGGCATGCTCACCTGGCGCGTCCCCCGAGGAAAGTAAATCACATTAATCCTGTATTGTGCATAGCTTTTTTGCACTTTTGCCAAAGAAATCCGTTGCCTTGTCCCTTCAAGAGCCGCGCCGGGCGTGAAGAATGCAAATCCGGCCCCGCTGATTAGCTGTTGCACAAGTTTTCTGAACAGTTGTTCACTTGTCGTTTACAAAGTGAGATTTTTGCCATCCTGCAAAGAAAAAGGCAGCCGCATCTTCATGCGGCTGCCTTGATCGCCGCCCGCCTTGCCCTGAAGCAAAGGGGCGCGCCGGACGGGCTTATTTGCAGAACTACCTGCCGAACTACCTGCTGAATTACTTGCTGAAACTCAACTGGCCATGCTCCACGTCCACCCGCACCACATCCTTGGGCCCGAACTTGCCGGCCAGGATCTGCTTGGACAGCGGGTTCTCGATCTCCTGCTGGATGGCGCGCTTGAGCGGACGAGCGCCATAGACCGGATCGAAACCAGCCTCGGCGATCTTCTGCAGACCGGCCTCGCTGATCTCCAGGCCGATCTCCAGCTTGGCCAGGCGCTGCTCCAGGATGCGCAGCTGGATCTTCGCGATGGCGCCGATGTTCTTGGCGTCCAGCGCGTGGAAGACCACGATCTCGTCCACTCGGTTGATGAATTCCGGGCGGAAGTGCGTGCGCACCTCGGCCATCACGGCCAGCTTCACCAAGGCCGGATCGCTGTCTTCCATGCTCTGGATCTTGTGCGAACCCAGGTTGGAAGTCATCACGATCACGGTGTTCTTGAAGTCCACGGTACGGCCCTGGCCATCGGTCATGCGGCCATCGTCCAGCACCTGTAGCAGCACGTTGAAGACATCCGGGTGGGCCTTCTCGATTTCATCGAGCAGGATCACGCTGTAGGGCTTGCGGCGCACCGCTTCGGTCAGGTAGCCGCCCTCTTCATAGCCGACATAGCCCGGCGGCGCGCCGATCAGGCGGGCCACGGAATGCTTTTCCATGAATTCGCTCATGTCGATGCGGATCATGGCGTCTTCGGTATCGAAGAGATAGGACGCCAGCGCCTTGCACAGCTCGGTCTTGCCCACGCCGGTGGGACCCAGGAACATGAAGGAACCATAGGGCTTGCTGGGATCGCCCAGGCCGGCACGGGAACGGCGGATGGCGTCGGAGACGGCCACGATGGCTTCGTCCTGGCCGACCACGCGTTCATGCAGCACGTCTTCCATGTGCAGCAGTTTTTCGCGTTCGCCCTGCATCATCCGCGAGACCGGAATGCCAGTGGCGCGCGCCACGATCTCGGCGATTTCTTCAGCGCCCACCTGCGTGCGCACCAGCTTCGGCTTCTCGGTCTTGACGCCCGCCGCATCCTTCTTGTTCTGCACTTCCAGTGCGGCTTCGAGCTCGGCCAGCTTGCCGTACTTCAGCTCGGACACCTTCTGCCAGTCGCTCTTGCGGGTGGCCTCTTCCATCTGCAGGCGCACCTTCTCGATTTCTTCCTTCAACTGCTGGCCTCCCTGGGCGGTCGATTTCTCGGCCTTCCAGATTTCTTCCAGGTCGGCGTATTCACGCTCGAGCTTCTCGATTTCTTCCTCGATCAGTTGCAGGCGCTTCTGCGAGGCTTCGTCCTTCTCGCGCTTGACGGCTTCGCGCTCGATCTTCAACTGGATCAGGCGACGGTCGAGCTTGTCCATCACTTCCGGCTTGGAATCGATCTCGATCTTGATCTTGGCGGCAGCCTCGTCGATCAGGTCGATGGCCTTGTCCGGCAGGAAGCGATCGGTGATGTAGCGATGCGACAGCTCGGCCGCGGCCACGATGGCCGGGTCGGTGATGTCCACGCCGTGGTGCACCTCGTACTTTTCCTGCAGACCGCGCAGGATGGCGATGGTGGCTTCCACGCTGGGCTCGTCCACCAGGATCTTCTGGAAGCGGCGTTCCAGCGCGGCATCCTTCTCGATGTACTGGCGGTATTCATCCAGGGTGGTGGCGCCCACGCAATGCAGCTCGCCGCGCGCCAGGGCGGGCTTCAACATGTTGCCGGCATCCATCGCGCCCTCGGCCTTGCCAGCGCCCACCATGGTGTGCAGCTCATCGATGAAGACGATAGTCTGGCCTTCGTCCTGGGCGATTTCCTTGAGGACCGCTTTCAGGCGTTCCTCGAATTCGCCGCGATACTTGGCGCCCGCCAGCAGGGCCGCCATGTCCAGCGACAGCACGCGCTTGGACTTGAGGCTGTCCGGCACTTCGCCATTGACGATGCGCTGGGCCAGGCCTTCGACGATGGCGGTCTTGCCCACGCCGGGTTCGCCGATGAGGACCGGATTGTTCTTGCTGCGCCGTTGCAGCACCTGGATGGCGCGGCGGATTTCATCGTCGCGGCCGATCACCGGGTCCAGCTTGCCGGCGCGGGCGCGTTCGGTCAGGTCCAGGGTGTATTTCTTCAGGGCTTCGCGCTGGCCTTCATCCTGCTGCGAGGATACGGAGGCGCCACCGCGCACGGCGGTGATGGCGGCTTCCAGCGACTTGCGGGTCAGGCCGTTTTCGCGCGCGGCGCGGCCGGCGTCGGACTTGTCGTCCACCAGGCCCAAGAGCACCATTTCACTGGCGACGAACTGGTCGCCATGCTTTTGCGCTTCCTTGTCGGCCAGGTTGAGCAAGGCCACCAGTTCGCGGCCGACCTGCACTTCGCCGCCATTGCCGGAGACCTGCGGCAGGCGCTTGACGGCCGCCTGCAAGGCGGCAGACAGGCCATTGACGTTCACGCCGGCGCGCTGCAGCAGCGAGCGGGCGCCACCGTCGTCCTGGTTCAGCAGCGCCAGGATGAGGTGGACGGGTTCGATGTATTGATTGTCGTGGCCGACAGCCTGGGATTGCGCATCGGCCAGCGCTTCCTGCAATTTGGTGGTGAGTTTGTCGAGACGCATGGTTCGCTCCAATTTTTCAATAAGATGAAAGTTGGGCCTGCGCCTGCGATTTTCAAGCAATGATCGTGCCGTCTGTGTTGATCTGCATCAGGTCACGCAGAGTGCTCATCATCCCGCAAGGGCGCGATAGCTTGCAAACCCGGCAACACAGAGCACGATGGAGCCCAGCAGATGCAAGCCGGAGTGGCCGATGGCCCAGAGGTAATCGCCCCGCTGCAACAGAATCATGGCTTCGGCCGAGAAGGTGGAAAAGGTGGTCAGCCCGCCCAGGAAACCCGTCACCGCAAAGAGCCGCCACTCCGGCGGCAATCCCGGGTGCTGCTCGAAATACGCCACCAGGAAACCGATCACGTAGGCCCCGATCCAGTTGGCCGCCAGCGTGCCCAGCGGCACGAAGTGACCCGACACGTTCCACACCACCGAGATGCGCCAGCGCAACCAGGCGCCCAGTGTCGCTCCCATCCCTACCGCCAGCCATCCCATGACATTCCCCCTTGATTGATCAGGCCTGCAGCCCAGCGCGCGTGGCCAGGCCCTGCATTTCCTCGCGCAGGCTGCCCAGGCGCTCCAGCGCCTGGTGGTCTTCCTGCAGGGTCCTGTCCACTGTTTCGTGCATCCAGTCTACCCAGGTGCTGATCTTGGCGTCCAGGTACTGACGGGAAGGATACAGTGCATACACGCCCATGTTCTGCAGGCGATGCTGTGGCAGCACCCGCACGATGGTGCCAGCGCGCAGAGCATCCACGGCCGAATAGATCGGCAGCACGCCGATGCCCATTCCCTCGCGGATGGCGGTGAGCATGGCCTCGGCCACGTTGACCTGGAAATTGCTCTTGACGGCGACGACCGCCCCGCCTTCCGGCCCTTCCAGTATCCACTCATCCAGCGGCGAAATGGGGCTAACCAGTTGCAGGCAGGCATGGTTGAGCAGGTCGGCGGGCTGCTGGGGAGCGCCGTATTTGTCGAGGTAGGCCGGCGAAGCGCACAGCATGCTGAAGGTAGAGCCGAGCTGGCGGTAGATCAGGCCCGAATCGGGCAGTTCGCGCGCCAGCACCAGGGAGACGTCATAGCCTTCTTCCAGCATGTCGGGAATGCGCTGGGCCAGGGTCAGCTCCACCGCCACATCCGGATAACGCTTGTGGTAGCCCGAGATCGACGGGATCACGTAGCGCTGGCCAAAGCTGGTCATGGCATGGATGCGCAGGCGGCCCGAGGGCTTGACGTAGGCGGCGCTGGCCTCGGCCTCGGCTTCATCGACATAGGACATGATCTGCTGGCAACGCAGCAGATAACGTTCACCCGCTTCGGTCAGGGCGATGCGGCGCGTGGTACGGTTCATCAGGCGCGTGCGCAGATGGCGCTCCAGATCAGCCACGGCGCGCGAGACATGGGCCGTGGTCAAGCCCATCTGCTGGGCCGCCTGCGTAAAGCTGCCGGCCTCGACCACACGCGCGAAGACGCGCATGTTTTGCAGGGTATCCAACATTTTCCTTCACTGTACACGGGGGTGCGGCGCGTAGACGGCGACAGCGTCGGTGCCGGGCGCACCTCCGGATGACAGCATTGTTACCCAGATTGGAGCAATCATTATTGCTACTTCTGATATAAACAATTGCCAAATAGCAGATTTTTCCAAAAATAATTACAAAATAGAATACATATCTTCTGATATTTGCATATTTTCGGGTAATTCCATGACACGTATCGCCTTCTCCAAGCTGCCGGCCCTGACCGTCATTGCGCTCTCGCTGACAATGGCCGGCTGCGCCGACCAGGGCGGCATCCAGCCGCAAGCCCAGGTCCGTGACGTGGCCGTGCTGGATGCCGGCCAGGCCATCCGCCAGGCCGCCAGCGAAGCCGGCTGGCCACAGCGCGCCTGGTGGCAGGCCTATGGCGATGCGCAGCTGGATCAACTGGTGACCCGCGCCGTGGCCGGCAACCCCAGCATGGCGGTGGCCGCCGCCCGGGTGCGCCAGGCGCAGTCGATGGCCGTGGTGGCGCATGCCGGCGAATTGCCCAGCGCCCAGCTGGATGTGTCGGTAGGCCGCAAGGACTGGTCCGACAACGTCTATTACGGCGCAGCCTTCCGCAACAAGCTGACCTGGAACAACACCGCCACGCTGGGCCTGTCCTATAACGTCGACCTGTGGGACCGCAACAAGAACGCCACCCTGCGCGCCCAGGACGAAATGCACGCGGTGGCCGCCGACGCCCGCGCCGCCCAGTTGGACCTGGAAGGCAATGTGGTGCGCACCTACGTGCAACTGGCGCTGCAATATGGCCTGCTGGACAACACCGAAGCCCTGCTCAAGGAAGAACAGAAGATCCTCGATCTGGCCCATCGCCGCTTCAAGGGCGGCCTCGGGACACAGCTGGAAATCACCCAGGCCGAATCCCCCCTGCCCGAAACCCGCCGCCAGATCGAAGCCCTGCAGGAAAACATCGCCCTCATCCGCAACCAGCTGGCTGCGCTCCTGGGCGCCGGCCCTGGCACGGCCGATGGAATCACGCGGCCTGGCATGCAACTGCAGACCCGCCTCGGCCTGCCCAGCGCGCTGCCTGCCGACCTGGTGGGCCGCCGTCCCGACATCAGCGCCGCGCGCTGGCGCGTGGAAGCGGCTGCCAAGGGGATTTCGGTGGCCAAAGCGGCCTTCTATCCCAATATCAACCTGCTGGCCGGCATCGGCCCGGCGGCCGCTGGCGGCGGCCTGTTCTCCTTCCTCTCCGCCCCCAACCTGCAGACCACCTACGGCCCGGCGATCTCGCTGCCGATCTTCGAGGGTGGGAGACTGCGCGGTCAACTGGGGGCGGCCAGCGCCGGTTATGACATCGAAGTGGAGCACTACAACGCCCTGCTCTCGCAGGCCCTCAAGGGCATCTCGGACCAGGTGGTGACCCTGCAATCGGTAGCGCGCCAGCAAGAGCAGGCGCAGCAGTCGGTGCAAGCCGCGCAAAAGAACGTCGACATCGCCACCCGCGCCTACCAGCGCGGCCTGACCGACTATCTCAATGTCCTGCACGCGCAGACCCAATGGCTGCGCCAGCAGCAGATCGTGCAGCAGTTGCAGGCGCAGCGGCTGGCCGCCTATGCGGCCCTGCAGACCGCGCTGGGCGGCGGCATCGAGGAGGCCGCACCGGCCAAGGTGGCGGCGCGATGAGCAACCCTGCCCTGCCCTTCAAGGCACAGCTGCGCGAGGCCGCCGCCGACTGGTGGCGCAGCGATGCGCCGACCTGGGTCTATGTCTTCAAGATGGTCTTGGCCGGCCTGCTGGCGCTGGGCATCGGCTATGGCCTGGACCTGGAATCGCCGCGCTCGGCGCTCATCACGGTCTTCATCGTGATGCAGCCGCAAAGCGGCATGATCCTGGCCAAGAGCTTCTATCGCGTCATCGGCACCCTGGTGGGCTCCATGGCCATCGTGGTGTTCGTGGGACTGTTTGCGCAGACGCCCGAGCTGTTCCTGCTGGCATCGGCCCTGTGGATCGGGCTGTGTACCGTGGGCTCGGCGCACAACCGCAATTTCCGCTCCTATGGCTTTGTGCTGTCGGGCTATACGGTCGCGCTCATCGGCCTGCCGGCGGCGCTGCATCCGGCCATCACCTTTGATTCGGTGATGACGCGGGTCACCGAGATCATGGTCGGCATCGTCTGCGTCGGCCTGGTCAGCGCGCTGGTGTTTCCGCAGGCCAGTGCGCCTGGACTGGTACGCATCATCCGTGGCCGCTTCACTGCCTTCGTCGATCTGATCAGCGCCACCCTGGGCGGCACCGCCGACCGCAAGCAGCTCGAAGCCACCAATGCCCGCTTCGTGGGCGACATCATCGGCCTGGAAGCCATGCGCAGCGCGGCCATCTTCGAAGACCCCGAAGTGCGCCTGCGCAGTGGCCGGCTGACCCGCATGAACAGCGAGTTCATGGCCCTGTCCACCCGCATGCATGCGCTGCACCAGCTGATGAACCGGCTGCACGCCAACCCGGCTGCCAGCGCACAGGTGGTCATCGATGCCATCTCGCCCTACTTCCGTGAAGTGCAGCCCCTGCTCACACGCGCCAGCGGCGAGCCGGTCATGAGCGCACTGGATGCCGCCGACGCCGCCCTGAAGCTGGACGCCTACAAGCGCGAGCTGCCGCGCCGCGTGCGCGCCACCCGCAACACGCTGGCCGAACAATGCCAGAGCGACAGCGCCATGCTGGACTTCGATACGGCCTCCGAACTGCTCTATCGCGTCATCGAGGAACTGCACGCCTACACCCTCACCTATGCGTCGATGACGCAGCGCCACCATGAGCGCGAGCAGTGGGAGCATTCCTATGCGCCCAAGACCAGCATGACCACCGCCCTCATCGCCGGCGCCCGCGCAGCCATCGTGATGCTGTGCCTGGCCGGCTTCTGGATCGCCAGCGGCTGGCCCAGCGGCGACGTGGCCGTACTCAACGCCGCCGCCTTCTGCGCCATCACCTCGGCCGCGCCCGATCCTGCCAAGGCCACCCGCACGGTCGCCATCGGTGTGCTCTTCGCCGCCGTGGCCGGCTACGTCTACACCTTCCATATCCTGCCGCGCCTGGATGGCTACTGGATGCTGGCCAGCGCGCTCATGCCGGTGCTGATGCTGGCGGTCTACCTGACCACCAAGCCCAAGTGGGCCGGCTATGGCCTGGGGATCTGTATCTTCTTCCCCTTCCTGGCGGTGCCCGACAACTTTGCGCATTTCAACGCAGCCGGCTATCTGAACGAGTCGGTGGCTCTGGTGGTGTCGCTGCTGGTCACCGCCGTGGCCTTCATGGTGCTGCTGCCGCCCACCACCGACTGGACCGTGCGGGTGCTGGAAAAGCAGCTGCGCAAGCAGGTGGTCGATGCCTGTTTCGGCAAGCTGGCCCATCTCGCCCTCAAGTTCGAGAGCGGCACCCGCGACCTGATGCACCAGATCACCATGTTCACCACCAGCCGCCCGCTGCTGCGCCAGAAGGCGCTGGGCTGGATGTTCGCCACGCTGGAAGTGGGCCACGCCATCATCGAGCTGCGCAACGAGCTGCATGGCATCCGCACCGAAACACCGGACCTGCTGCCAGCCTCCGCCTATGCCGCCCTGAACCGCCTGCGTGAAGCCATCCCGGCGCTGTTCGCGCAGCCCTCGGCGGCGACCCTGGCCAGCGCTCTGGCGGCCAATGACGCCACCATCGCCGAGGTCCAGACCGCCATCGGTCCGCATTACCGCGAACGCAGCGAACGCCATCGCCTGCAACGCACCTTGAGCTATCTGCATTTCATCCGTACCGCCCTGCTCGATGAACAATCGCCGCTGCACACCATGCGCGCGGGGGCTACGAACAACACAACGGGAGAGCGCCATGCCACGTGAGATTTCCTTCTTCGACGCCTATATTCCGACCGTCCTGCTGCTGGCGGTGGTGGCCGCCGTGCTGGCCATGCTGGCAGACCGGGTGCTGGTGCGCCTGGGCTTCTATGAGCTGACCTGGCACCCGGCGCTGTTCAGGGTGAGCCTGTTCGTCTGCCTGGCGGCCTTGCTGGGGCTGGCGGTGTATCGCTAGCCTGCTGGTTCCTTCCGCGCCCATCCCTTACGAAAAGATAAAGCAACATTCAGGAGTAGTTCATCATGTCGGTCAAATCGATCTTCCGCGTTCTCATCACCACGGCCATCTTCCTGCTGGCCATCCTGCTGGCCTGGAGCCTGTGGCAGCACTACATGCATTCGCCCTGGACCCGCGACGGCCGCGTGCGCGCCGAAGTGGTCAATATCGCCCCCGACGTTTCCGGCCAGGTCGTAGCCCTGCCGGTGCGCGACAACCAGTTGGTCAAGAAAGGCGACCTGCTCATGGAAATCGACCCGGCCCGCTACACGCTGGCGCTGCAGCAGGCAGAAGCCGCCGTCACCGCCCGCAAGGCCGAGCTGGACGTGCGCCGCGCTGAAGTGGAAGCGCGTCGCGCCGACCTGAACATGCGCCGCGCCCAGGCCCGCCGCCGTGCCGACGTCGATGCCCTGGTGGTCTCGCGCGAAGCCCGTGAAGACGCCGGCAGCCAGGTCACCGCCTCGCAAGCCCAGTTGGAAGCCGCCCAGGCCCAGCTGCAAGGCGCCCAGGCGCAATACCAGGCCGCCCTGTCGCAGCGCGATACCGCCAGGCTGAACCTGGAGCGCACCAAGGTCTTCTCGCCGGTGGATGGCTACATCACCAACCTGAACGTGCGCCGCGGCGACTATGCGGCGGCCGGCGCGGCCAAGATCGCCGTGATCGACAGCCATTCCTTCTGGGTCTATGCCTACTTCGAAGAAACCAAGCTGCCGCTCTTGTCCATCGGTGACCGGGCCAGGATCCAGCTGATCAACGGCGCTTCCATGGAAGGCCACGTGGACAGCATCGCCCGCGGCATCTACGACCGCGACAATCCGCAAAGCCGCGAGTTGACTGCTGACGTGAACCCGACCTTCAACTGGGTGCGGCTGGCCCAGCGCATCCCGGTGCGCATCCAGCTCGACAAGGTGCCGGAGAACGTGCTGCTGGCCTCGGGGCTGACTTGCACGGTGGTATTGGAACCGGGTAGCGGCAAGCAACAGGCCGTGGCCAAGAACTGATGGTCTGAAGAAAAGAGGGGAGAAAGGAGGCGACCTGGCAGCAGGTCGCCTTGTTCATGGGCGCTTGCGTATCACTGCGCCGACGCTCATGCCCACCGGCTTGAGCAGCTTGTCGGCGGTCGCCAGGGTGGGACTGGACTCGCCTCGCTCGATGTCTTGCAGTGTACGGGCAGACACGCCGCACAATTTGGCATATTCGGCGATGGTCAGCCGCAAGGTGGTGCGGATCTTGCGAATCACCGCAGGCACCGGCAGGGTCGGATCAGCCGCCAGTTCATCGAAGAGCGCGCGCCGCTCTTCCATTTGCTCAATGGCGCTCAGGGGCTTGAAGCGTTTGTCCATTCAGAGCGCCTCGAGTTGTGCCCGTACCTGCGCCACGGTGGCCGCCAGCGGGTCAAGGAAGTTGGATTCGATACCCAGGCTGCGGCCATAGTCCAACACAGGTCGGTCAACGGCCATGCAGGATATCCTCATATACACACTAAACTATCATTATTACCAGGAAAAACTAGATCAATAATGATAGTTTGATGTGAAAGTAATACAAGCACTAGTCTGCAAACACCTGCCAGACCAGCCACACATTGGCCGCCGAAATGGTCACGAAAAGCAGCCAGGCCAATGCGCTCACCCACCAGCGGTTGACCAGGTCGCCCATCAGATCGCGGCGGCTGGTGAGGCGGATCAGCGGATACATGGCAAAGGGCAACTGCAGCGACAGCACCACCTGGCTGGCCACCAGCAGCTTGCCCACCGAATGCGGCCCCAGCGTGAGCACGCCGATCAGCGCCGGCACCAAAGCGAGTGCACGGGTGATGAGGCGGCGCTGCCAGCAGGGAATCTTCAGCTTGAGAAAGCCTTCCATGATGACCTGTCCGGCAATGGTGCCGGTGAAGGTCGAACTCTGCCCCGACGCAAACAGACCCACGCCAAAGAGGATGGCCGCCATGGCCGACCCGGTGATGGGGTCCAGCAGGTGGTAGGCCTCATCCAGCTCGGCCACCTGGGTATTGCCGCTCTTGTGGAAGGCCGAGGCCGCCAGGATCAGGATGGTGGCGTTGATGACCATGGCGATCAAGAGCGACACCGTGGTATCGACCCGCGTATAGCGCACCGCCTCCAGCAGCGACGCCGGATCGCGCTGCACGCTGCGGGTCTGGACGATGGAGGAATGCAGGTAGAGGTTGTGCGGCATCACGGTAGCGCCGATGATGCCGATGGCCAGGTACAGCGGTTCACGGCTGGAGATGGCCTGCAGCGAGGGGACGAAGCCCTGCATCACCTCGTGCCAGTCCGCCTTGACGAAGGCCAGTTGCGCCAGCAGACAGGCGGCGATGGTGATGACCAGTCCCAGGATGATGGCCTCGACCTGCCGGAATCCCCGGCCCTTCAGGCCCAGCACGATCAAGGTATCCAGCGCGGTCAGCAACACCCCCACCGGCAGCGACACGCCCAGCAGCAGATTGAAGGCCAGCGCACAGCCCAGCACCTCGGCCAGGTCGCAGGCGATGATGGAGAGCTCGGCCAGCACCCACATGCCCTTGCCCACCGCCGGCGGATAGTGCTCGCGCGAATGCACCGCCAGGTCCTTGCCGGTAGCGATGCCCAGTCGTGCGCACAGGCATTGCAGCACGATGGCCGCCAGGCTGGAGAGCATCACCACGAAGAGCAGTTGGTAACCGAACTGCGAACCGGCCTGGATGGAGGTGGCCCAGTTGCCGGGGTCCATGTAGCCGATCGAGACCAGCAAGCCCGGGCCGACATAGATGCGCAGCTTCTGCCAGACCGAAGCGCCACGCGGCACCTGGACCGTGCCGGCGACTTCGGAAGGACAGAACGGCGCCGTGGCCGTGGTGGGCAAACCCGGGATGCGGGGAAAACGGAAAGTGAATGGCAAGACGAGCTCCCCCTGTGTGCCGTTGATGGCGGTGCGCCCGATCAGCGTCCCGGGCGGCCGCGACTTATTGTGACCACTTGGCCAGCGCCGTGTCGTCGCTCTCGCGGGCGTCGACCCAGCGCTCGCCTTGCGGCGTCTGCTCTTTCTTCCAGAACGGCGCCTGGGTCTTGAGGTAATCCATGATGAATTCGCAGGCCGCAAAGGCTTCGCCGCGATGAGGCGAGGTCACCGCCACCAGCACGATCTGCTCGCGCGGCAGCATGGGACCGACGCGATGGATCACCAGCGCATCGAAGATGGGCCAGCGCGCCTTGGCCTGCTCGACGATCTGTTCCAGGGCGCGTTCGGTCATGGCCGGATAGTGTTCCAGCTCCATCTCGGAAACCGCTGCACCCTCGTTGAGATCGCGTACGGTCCCGACGAAACTGACCACCGCCCCGACACGCGGATTGGACAGGCGCAACTGCGCCACTTCAGTGGAAAGATCGAAATCGGCAGTCTGGACGCGGACGGGCATGGCTGGTCAGAAAAAGAAATGCAGGCTGAGATTCTACCAGCGCAGGCCAGCCCGCGAGCTGGCCTGGATCAGACCAGCAGCCCCCACAGCACCAGCGTCATGCCTAGGCCGATCACCGAGACCAGGGTCTGGATGACCGACCAGGTGGCCAGCGTCTGCTTCAGGTTCAGCCCGAAGTATTCCTTGACCATCCAGAAGCCGGCGTCATTGACGTGGCAGAAGAACACCGAACCCGCCCCAATGGCCAGCGCCATCAAGGAATTGTGCGTGGCCGACAAACCCGCCACCAGGGGCGCGACGATGCCCGCAGTCGCCGTGGTGGCGACGGTGGCCGAACCGGTGGCCTGGCGCAACGCCACGGCAATGATCCAGGCCAGCAGGATCAGCGGCATGTGGGTGCCATCAGCGATCTTGGTGATGGTGTCGCTGATGCCAGCCGACAGCAGGGTCTGCTTCAAGCCGCCGCCCGCACCGATGGTCAGCAGCAGGCCGGCAATCGGCGGCAAGGCGCGGCGCAGCGTCGCGCCGACCTCGAAGCGGCTGCTGCCCTGGCCCCAGCCCAGCACGACCACGGCGAAGAGCACCGTCACGGTCAGCGCGATGATGGGTTCGCCAAAGAAATTGAGCATCTCGAAGAGCTCGGTCTTGGGCGTAACCCAGATGCGCGCCACGGTGCGGCCCAGCATCAGCACCACCGGCAGCAGGATGGTCACCAGCGCCACCAGGAAGCTGGGTTGCGACTGCCCTTCCCGGGCGCTGAACAGTTTGCCGATCTGGTCTGGCTCGGCCAGATTCAGGCGCGGCGCGATGAAGTTGCCATACAGGGGACCGGCGATGATCACCGCAGGAATGGCCACGATGAAGCCCAGCAACATGGTCGTCCCCAGGTCCGCATGCAAGGCAGAGACGGCGATCAGCGGGCCCGGATGCGGCGGCAGCAGCGCGTGCAGGGTCGTCATGCCAGCCAGCGCCGGAATAGCCACGCGCATGATGGGCAGTTCCGAGCGGCGCGCCATGACGAAGATGATCGGCGCCATCATCACCAGCCCGACCTCGAAGAACAGCGGCAGACCCACCACCAGCGCCACCAGCGCCATCATCCAGGGGATGAAGCTGCCGCGCGCATAGCGCAGCAGGGTGTTGACGATACGGTCGGCCGCGCCGGATTCGGCCATGAGCGCACCCAGCATGGCGCCCAGGGCGATGATGATGCCGGCTTCGCCGAGCAGGCTGCCGGCACCCTTGCTGAAGGCCTTGGCGATATCTTCCAGCGGCAGGCCGGCGCCGATGCCGGCCACGAAGGTGCCGATGAGGATGGAGAGGAAAGGTGCGATGGACAGGAAACTGATCAGCGCCACGATGGTGACCAGTGCGGCCAGCGTCACCAGCAGCAACTGCGTGTCCTGGGCCGCCCAGGCGGCCAGATGAGTCGAAATCAAGATGGTTCCTTCTTCAGGTGTGGATGAATGCGCATCGCTTCATTGGACGATGTCTTGTGCACCCCCTCCGCCGGCCTGTTTGGCGCAGGCCGTGTCTCCTCCCAAAGAATCCGGATTTCCGAATGTTTGGTTCAGCCCGCTGGGCGCGGGTCTTCCGTCTTTTGCCAGACGCTGGCCAGCCACGGCTGCTGCTCGCGCGGCAAACCGTCGGGGCGGTAATAATGCCGCAATTCAATGAATCCTGCTGGCTCCAGGTAACGGCGCCAGCCTTCCAGGCTATGCCAGACGCCATAGCGCGGACCGCTCCAGCCCTCCAGATCGCCACCTCGCGGATTGGAACTGAAGAGGATGCCGCCGGGCTTGAGGCTGGCCCGCAACTGTCCCAATACACGCGGCAGCTCGGCTGACGGTACATGGAACAAGGAGGCATTGGCAAAAATGCCGTCGAAGCGCTGCAACGGCAGCTCCAGCCTCAGGAAATCCTGATGCAAGACCTCGCAACCACTGGCCGCACGCGCCATCTCGACGAATTCGGCAGTACCGTCCAGCCCCACCGCCACATGACCGCGCCGGGTGAATTCGATCAGGTCGCGTCCAGGACCGCAGCCGAAGTCGAGGATCGTGAACGGTCCCTGTCCGGCTGTATCTGGTCTAGCGCTCAGGGCTTGCAGCAGCGCCGCCATGTTCTGGCTGACGTCATGATCCCAGGTGCCCTCGCGAAAGCTTTCGGCATGGCTGCTGTAATGCTCCAGCGTAGCGGCGGCAGGATCGCGGCGGGTGCTCATCTCAGCCACCGGTGACGGGCGGGAAGAAGGCCACTTCGCCCCCGTCGGCGATTTCGGTATCGGCCTCGGTCATCTCGTGGTCGTAGGCCATGCGCAGGTTCTTTTCCGGCCCCAGCACCTCGGCCCAGATGCCGCCCCGCCCCATCAGGAAGGCGCGCACGTCGCCAACCGTCTTGACGCTGGTCGGCAGCTCGATCACCTCTTGCGAGGTCTTGAGGGCTTCGCGCACGCTGGCGAAGAAACGCAGTTCGATTTTCATGGGATGTCCTTGAGGAGTTCAGTTCAGCAGGTGATCGAAGGCCAGGAACTGCACCATGTCGCCAGCGGCGATGGTCTGTCCTGGCGGATTGTCGATCAGGCCATCGGCCCAGGCGGTCGAGGTCAGCACCGCCGAACCCTGGCTGGGGAAGAGGTCCAGGCCGCCTTGCGCATTGCGACGCACGCGCAGGAATTCCTGGCGGCGGTCGGCGCGGGGCCAGTCGAAATCGGCGCGCAGGGCGACCGCCTGCGGCAGCACGGCCTCGCGTGGCAAACCTTGCAGGCGCAGCAGGAAGGGTCGCACAAACAGCAGGAAAGTAACGAAGGACGAGACCGGATTGCCCGGCAAGCCCATGAAGAAGGCTTCACCTGCCCCCTCCCCGCGCCGCACCTGGCCAAAGGCCAGCGGCTTGCCGGGCTTCATGGCGATCTGCCACATGTCGATGCGGCCTTCCGCTTCTACCGCCGGCTTCACATGGTCTTCCTCACCCACAGAGACACCACCGCTGGTGATGATGAGGTCATGCTCGCGGGCGGCTTCGCGCAAGGTCTCGCGGGTGGCCTGCAGACTGTCCGGGACGATGCCGAAGTCGCTGACCTGGCAACCCAGTTTCTGCAACAGCCCGCGCAGCAGGAAGCGGTTGGAATTGTAGATGCCGCCCGGCTTCAACGGCTGGCCCGGCATGGTCAGCTCGTCACCGGTGAAGAAGACCGCCACCCGCACGCGACGCAGCACCTGCAGCTGCGCCTGGCCGATGGATGCGGCCAGCCCCAGTTCCTGCGGGCGCAGGCGGGTACCGGCGGCGAGGATGGTGCTGCCCTGGCGGATATCTTCGCCGATGGTGCGCACCCATTCGCCCGCTACGGGCACGTGGCGAATCACCACATGCTCGCCATCGGCCTCGCAGGCTTCCTGCATGACCACGGCGTCAGCGCCCGCCGGCATCACGGCGCCGGTGAAGATGCGGGCCGCCGTGCCAGCCTCCAGCGGCTGGCCGACTTGGCCGGCCGGGATGCGCTGGGAGACGCGCAAGCGCGCTTGACCCGAGGCGCAATCAGCGGCACGTACGGCATAGCCATCCATCTGCGAATTGTCCATCCCCGGCACGTCGATGGACGCCGTCACCGGCTCGGCGAGCACGCGCTCGCAGGCGTCCAGGGTGTCGATGAGCTCGCGCTGTGCGACCGGTACGGCCGCAGACAGCAGGGTCTCCAGCGCCTGGCTGACGCTTTGCATGGGCGCGCGTGCCGGCTTGGCCGAAGACGTGGAGGCGGAGGAATTGGGCGTGGAAGACATGGCAGGCCTGACGAAGAAGATCGGGCAACGGGTCAGCGTTGTTTTCTGGTCGATACAGCGACCCGACATTCTAATGCAATCGACGCCCTTGCGCGCCGCATGAAAAACGCCGCCCGGGCCAATGGCGCGGACGGCGTTGAACGCTGAGCCGTGCGGCTTACAGGCCGGTGTGTTGCGCCACGTAGGCCTTCACCCGCGCCGCATCGGCCGGCATCACTTCGAAGCGCTGGGGCAGCGCCTCGATGTTCTCGAAACCGGCCGGACGGTCGGCATCGCGGCCCAGGGCTTCGCGGATGGTTTCGTTGAACTTGGCCGGCAAGGCCGTTTCCAGCACGATCATGGTCACGCCCGGGGTGAGGTGCTCGCGCGCCACCTTGATACCGTCGGCGGTGTGGGTATCGACGGTGATACCGTAGGTCTTTTCAGCAAAGCGGATGGTCTCCAGGCGGTCGGCATGGGTGGACCGGCCCGAGGCAAAGCCATACTGGATCACGCTGGCGAATTCGTTGCCGTCGCAGCCGGCCTGGCCGCTCAGGTCGAAGCCGCCTGCGGTCTCGACCTTGTGGAACAGGTCCTTGACGCGGGCGCTGTCGCGGCCCAACAGGTCATAGACGAAGCGCTCGAAGTTGGAGGCCTTGCTGATGTCCATGCTGGGGCTGCTGGTGTGATAGGTCTCGGCCGACTTGCGCACGCGGTAGATGCCGGTGCGGAAGAATTCGTCGAGCACGTCGTTCTCGTTGGTGGCCACCACCAGCTTGTCGATGGGCAGGCCCATCATGCGGGCGATGTGGCCGGCGCAGATGTTGCCGAAGTTGCCCGAGGGGACGGTGAAGGACACCTTCTGTTCGTTGCTGGTGGTCGCGGCCAGGTAGCCACGGAAGTAGTACACCACCTGGGCCACCACGCGCGCCCAGTTGATCGAGTTGACAGTGCCGATCTTCTTGGCGGCCTTGTACTCCAGGTCGTTGGAGATGGCCTTGACGATGTCCTGACAGTCATCGAAGACGCCTTCGATGGCCAGGTTGAAGATGTTGGGGTCTTGCAGGCTGAACATCTGCGCGGTCTGGAAGGCGCTCATCTTCTTGTGTGGCGACAGCATGAAGACGCGGATGCCCTTCTTGCCGCGCATGGCGTATTCGGCGGCGCTGCCGGTGTCGCCGGAGGTGGCGCCGACGATGTTCAATTCCGCACCCTGCTTGGCCAGCGCGTATTCGAACAGGTTGCCCAGCAGTTGCATGGCCATGTCCTTGAAGGCCAGCGTGGGGCCGTTGGACAGGCTCTGCAGCACCAGCTTCTTGCCGCCCTGCTCTTCCAGCGTGCGCAGCGGCGTGATCTCGGCCGCATGTTCGCCGGCGCGGGTGTTGCGATAGACGTCGGCGGTATAGGTCTTGTGCGCCAGCGCCTTGAGGTCGGCTTCGGGGATGTCGGTGGCGAACTTGCGCAGCACCTCGAAGGCCAGGTCGGCATAGGACAGCTTGCGCCACTGGTCCAGTTCGGCGCCGCTGACCTGGGGATACTGCGCCGGCAGGTACAGGCCACCGTCCGGGGCCAGGCCACCCAGCAGGATTTCGGAGAAGGAAGGTGTTGCAGCGTGACCGCGGGTGGAGACGTATTGCATGTCGATAGGAAGCGCCGTAGGCGGCTGGAGCGTGAAGTGGGAAGAAAGTCCACGATTATACGGTGTGAGGGCGCAGCACAAAAGCGCAGCCGGGGATTTGCGGCGAAAACCGCCCCAGCGCTGCCCCGGCAGCCACTTGCCGTGGATCATCAAGCTGAAATAAAACGTTACCAGGCTTGAAACACGGCCATGGCCGGGCTATGCTGCGCCACTTCTTGCTGCGCCGCCCGGTCTCTCTACTGGCCGGGAATGTTTGCACGCAGGCTACATCAAAGACGCTCTTCAAACTCAACAAGGATGGAAACGGCATGAACATCAAGATCAAGACCCTGCTGGCCACGGCCGGCCTGTTTGGCGCGGTGCTGGCAAGCCTGCCGGCCCACGCCGAGAACTGGCAATCCCTGGGCGGCACCGACCAGGCTGAACTGCTGATCGATACCGATTCCATCGTCGAGTCCGGCGGCATCCGCGAAGCCTGGTCGCTGTGGAACTTCAAGGAAGCCCGCCCCAACAACGGCGACAAGAGCTTCCCCACCCTGAAGTCCTACAAGGACCTGCATCAATACAACTGCAAGGCCGGGACCATGAAGCTGGTGCGTGAAATCATCTTCGCCGAGAACGATGGCAAGGGCGACAAGCGCGATCACTCCGATGCGCTCAAGGGCATGGAATTCGCCAAGCCCAAGCCGATGTCGGTGGGTGACGCCATGCTGCAGGCGGTCTGCAACGTCGAACTGAAGAAATAATCACTGTTCGGCGTTGCCAACGCCGATACGACAGGCACGCCCAGCAGCCAATGCCGTTCAGCTTAAGACTGAGCGGCATTTTTATTGGGCGAGAGATCCATTCAAATCAAATACAAACACATAATTGATTAATTTGCTTAGTTGCGCAATTTAAACAATTTGATTAAATATTTCTGTTTTTTGTTTTATTTGGTGATATTGTTTCCCCCATCGCTGTATCGATCGATGTCCATCTTGGGGGGGCCCACAATGACTATCGCCAAAAAGCTCTATGCACTGATCTTCACTACCTTGCTTGGCCTGTTCGGGCTGACCATCCTGAGCATTCAGCAGCTCGACAAGGTCAATACCGACGCCAGCTATTCAACGCTCAATACCGTTCCCAGCCTCTTGGTCCTGGACGCAGCCAGAAGCAGCTTCGCCTCGGTCCGTCTTGCTCTTTGGCGCTACCTGGGCACCACGGACGCTCAAATGAGGGCCCGCTTCGAGCAGGACATGATCAAAGGGCATAAGAAGGTATTGGAAGCATTGGACCAATACGAAAAAGAAGATATTTCGAATGATGCGGATCGCAAGTTGCTGGAAGGCGACCGGCAAGAATTCTCAAATTATGAGAAAGCAAGGGAAGCTGCGATGGCGATGACGGCATCCGGAAAGATCGATGAAGCCAAAGCGTACATGTTGTCGCAGCAAGGCTTGGTAGACAAGGCAACCAAAGCATTCGAGGACCACAAGGATTTCAACGTGGCACTCGGCAAGCAAGGGGGAGAGACAGCTGCGGCGACCATGAAGACCGCCAATATCCTGGCCATCGGGGTAGCGCTGCTGGTTGGAGGGATCGTGGCGATCAGCGGCCTGCTGCTTGTCCGCAAAATCGTGGCCTCGCTGAACCTGGCCGTTGATGTCGCCAAGTCCATTGCACAAGGCGATCTGACCCGGCAGATCAATGCTACGTCGAAGGATGAAATCGGGCAGTTGATGAGCGCCATCGGCGAGATGAACACCAGCCTGGTCAATATCGTCGGCGACGTTCGCACCAGCGTAGGCGCCATCGCCACTGCTTCAAGCGAGATTGCTTCTGGCAACCTCGATCTTTCCGCCCGTACGGAAACACAGGCTGGGTCCCTCGAAGAAACGGCCTCGGCCATGGAAGAGCTCACTTCGACTGTCAAACAGAATGCGGATAATGCTCGGCAAGCCAATCAGCTCGCCTGTTCCGCATCCGATATCGCCAGCGAGGGCGGCAATGTCGTCAGGCAAGTCGTCTCGACCATGCAGGCCATCAATGATTCGGCACGCAAGGTGGTGGAGATCATCAGCGTGATTGACGGAATCGCTTTCCAGACCAATATTCTCGCGCTCAATGCCGCGGTCGAGGCCGCCCGTGCTGGCGAGCAGGGGCGTGGCTTTGCGGTGGTTGCCTCTGAAGTGCGCTCCCTGGCGCAACGATCCGCCACAGCGGCCAAAGAGATCAAGCTTCTCATTGATGATTCGGTGACCAAGGTCGAGGACGGCGGCAAGCTCGTCGCACAGGCCGGCACGACCATGGATGAAGTGGTCGCCAGTGTCAGGCGGGTCACGGATGTGGTCAGTGAGATCAGCGCCGCCAGCAGCGAACAAAGCGACGGTATCGGCCAGGTCAATCAGGCGATCACCCAGATGGACGAGACCACTCAGCAGAACGCGGCATTGGTGGAAGAAGCCGCCGCTGCCTCGCAATCCTTGCGCGAGCAGGCCGGACGGCTCGAGCAAGCCGTCGCCGTGTTCAAGCTCAATTCGACATGGGAAACCGTGCATTCCAGCGCATCCATCGAAGCGCAGCCCGTCGTGCAGCCTTCGCTCAAGAAGCTTGCCACCAAGGCGGCGGCGCCTCGCAACACCGCCAAGATCTCTCCCGCAGCCACGACACCCAGATCTACCTCAATGGCTGGTCAGATGGAGGGAGATGAGGCTTGGACTCAATTCTGAGGTGACAGATTTTCATCCGGGAATTCACCGGATCGCCCTCCAGTGAAAAAAATCGCCGCCCTGCGTCATGCAGGAGCGGCGATTTTCCTTGATACCCATCCAGGGAAGTCGAAAGCCAGGAATCTGGCAGCAACAATCCATATCTGGCTACCACGCAGCTTGCTGAACATGGTTCAGCAAGCAGACTCACTCAGGCCAGCTCTTCCAGGCGGATCTTGGTGACCGTCCCCATCACGGTGGTCAGCGCCTCGATCTTGGCGATGGCGGCCTCGATGTTCTTTTCCTGGGTCTGGTGGGTCAGCATGATGATGTCGGTCTGCTGTTCACCTTCGGCCGGCTCCTTCTGCAGCATGGCGTCGATGGAGATGGTCGAATCGGCCAGGATGCGGGTGACATCGGCCAGCACGCCGGCCTGGTCGGCCACGCGCATGCGCAGGTAGTAGCTGGTGGAGACCTCCGACATCGGCAGCACCGGGGTATCGGCCATGGCGTTGGGCTGGAAGGCCAGGTGAGGCACGCGGTGCCCCGGATCGGCGGTAGCCAGGCGGGTGATGTCGACCAGGTCGGCGATGACGGCCGAGGCGGTCGGCTCGGAGCCGGCGCCCTTGCCGTAGTACAGGGTCTCGCCGACGGCGTCGCCGCGCACCACCACGGCGTTCATCGCGCCTTCGACGTTGGCGATCAGGCGCGCAGCCGGGATCAGCGTGGGATGCACGCGCAACTCGATGCCCTTGGCGGTCTGGCGGGTGATGCCCAAGAGCTTGATGCGGTAGCCCAGTTGCTCGGCATAGGTGATGTCGCTGGCCTGCAGCTTGGTGATGCCTTCCACGTGGGCCTTGTCGAACTGCACCGGGATGCCGAAGGCGATCGAGGCCATGATGGTCAGCTTGTGGGCCGCGTCCACGCCTTCGATGTCGAAGGTCGGGTCGGCTTCCGCATAGCCCAGGCGTTGGGCTTCCTTGAGCACGACGTCGAAGTCCAGGCCCTTGTCGCGCATCTCGGAGAGGATGAAGTTGGTGGTGCCGTTGATGATGCCGGCGATCCACTGGATGCGGTTGGCGGTCAGGCCTTCGCGCAGCGCCTTGATGATGGGGATGCCGCCGGCCACGGCCGCCTCGAAGGCCACCATGACGCCCTTTTCCTGCGCCGCCTTGAAGATCTCGTTGCCGTGCGTGGCGATCAGGGCCTTGTTGGCCGTGACCACGTGCTTGCCGTTGGCGATGGCCTTCATGACCAGGTCCTTGGCGATGCCATAGCCGCCGATCAGCTCGATGACGATGTCGATGTCGGGATTGCTCACCACCAGGTTGGCGTCGTTGACAACCTTGACTTCTCCATTGGTCAGTTCGGTGGCGCGCTCGGTGTTGAGATCGGCCACCATGGTAATTTCAATGCCTCGGCCAGCACGGCGCGCAATCTCTTCTTGGTTGCGCTTGAGAACATTGAAAGTACCGGAACCCACGGTGCCGATGCCGAGCAAACCTACTTTGATGGATTTCATATTGTCTTCGTGGTTGGTGAAAAATGACCGCCACACCTGCCCGCGCGGGCGTGACGGGGACAGCTGAAGCGGTCAGGCCGTGCCGTGGCGGCGGCGATAGCCTTCCAGGAAATGCGCGATGCGGCCCATGGACTCGGTCAGGTCGTCGGTATTGGGCAGGAACACCACGCGGAAGTGATCCGGCGTGGGGCAGTTGAAGCCCGTGCCCTGGACGATCAGCACCTTTTCCTCGGCCAGCAGCTCGTAGGCGAATTCCTGGTCGTCCTTGATCGGATAGATCTCCGGATCCAGGCGCGGGAACATGTACAGCGCCGACTTGGGCTTGACGCAGCTCACGCCCGGAATATCGGTCAGCAGCTTGTGGGCCAGGTCGCGTTGCTTGGTCAGGCGGCCTTGCGGGCCGACCAGATCGTTGATGCTCTGGTAGCCGCCCAGCGCGGTCTGGATCGCGAACTGGCCGGGTGCATTGGCGCACAGACGCATCGAGGCCAGCATGTTGAGGCCCTCGATGTAGTCGCGGGCATGCTTCTTCTCGCCCGACACCACCATCCAGCCGGCGCGGTAGCCGCAGGAACGATAGTTCTTGGACAGGCCGTTGAAGGTGATGAACAGCACGTCGTCGGCCAGCGAGGCCAGCGAGGTGTGGGTGTTGCCGTCGTAGAGCACCTTGTCGTAGATCTCGTCGGCCAGGATGATCAGCTGGTGCTGGCGCGCCAGTTCAATGATCTCCTTCAACACCTCCACCGAATACAGCGCCCCGGTGGGATTGTTGGGGTTGATGACGACGATGGCCTTGGTGTTGGGGGTGATCTTCTTCTTGATGTCGGCGATGTCGGGCTGCCAGCCTTGCTGCTCATCGCAGACATAATGCACCGGTGTGCCGCCGGACAGGCTCACGGCGGCGGTCCACAGCGGATAGTCGGGTGACGGGACCAGCACTTCGTCACCGGTATTGAGCAGCGCGTTCACGCTCATGACGATCAGTTCGGAGGCGCCATTGCCCAGGTAGATGTCATCGATGGTGACGCCCTCGATCTTCTTCTGCTGGGTGTAATGCATGACCGACTTGCGCGGGGCGAACAGGCCCTTGGAATCGGTGTAGCCGGAGGCGTTGCCCATGTTGCGGATCATGTCCTGCACGATCTCGTCGGGCGCGTCGAAGCCGAAGGCGGCCAGGTTGCCGATGTTGAGCTTGATGATCTTGTGGCCCTCTTCCTCCATCTGGCGCGCCTTCTCCAGCACGGGACCCCGAATGTCGTAGCACACATCTGCCAGTTTCTTGGATTTCTGAATCGGTCGCACAGCTCTTCCTCTTCCTCAACTTCTACTCATTGTCAGACGACCCGGACGGGTCGCCATTGTCGGCCAGCCCCAGGAACCTTTTTGCGCCTATCGCCTCCATCACGACGCATTGCCATGGTCGCTGATGGCGCACCAGTTGTGCTGCGGCGCAAGCAAGACCAGGCTCAAGCGCTGCAAAGCCGCCCCGGACGCAGCCCGCAGGGCAAGCCGGGAACCGGCCATTTTGCCCAAAGCTAAGCATTTTATCAATCAAATAGGCGTGCGCCAGGGTAGGAAACGGCTACAATGCTGCACTTTACGACCCTGTTGCTGCGATGCATGTCGGAATGACATCCCGGTGCCGTCGCCTCGCCACGCCTCCAACGTAACCCGGCCACGGCTGCGCTGCAGCCCATCCTGCGATGAAGCTCCATTCAACCGAAACCAAGCAATACCAGACCGTCACCGCCTACGATGAAGAGGGGGTCGAGCTCAATGCGATCCGCTTCACCAACAGCCTCCTGGTGCTGCCCGAAAGCGAGCCGGTCCCCTGGCCGGTGGACAGCTTCGAGGCGCTCACCGCAGCGCACTTCGCGCAGATCGACGCCACCCTGCCCGACGTGGTGATCCTGGGCACCGGCGAGCGCCAGCGCTTCGTCCACCCCAAGCTGACCACGGTGCTGACCGCGCGCCGCATCGGCGTGGAATGCATGGACAACCAGGCTGCCTGCCGGACCTACAACATCCTCATGGCCGAAGGCCGCAAGGTGGCGCTGGCCCTGATCATCCCGCCCCAAGCCTGATCCGCTCTTTGCAGCGACAAAAAACCGAAGAACCCGCACAAGGAACCGCTGTCAATGCGCGAACTGTACAAATCCAAGGCGTTCGTCTGGACGCTCCTCATTCTCTTCCTGCTGGTCTGGTTCTGGATGCTGGGCGCACGCGTCCTGGTCCCTACCGATGAAGGGCGCTACGCCGAGATGGCGCGTGAAATGGTGGCCACGCAGGACTGGATCACCACCCGCCTGAACGGCATCAAGTATTTCGAAAAGCCGCCGCTGCAGACCTGGATGAACGCCATCACCTTCGAGCTGTTCGGCCTGGGCGAATGGCAGGCGCGGCTGTGGACCGGCCTGTGCGGCCTGCTGGGCATTGGCCTGGCGGCCTACACCGGCAAGCGCGTCTTCAGCGCCCGGGTGGGCTACTATGCGGCGCTGGTGCTGGCTTCCAGCTTCTTCTGGGCCGGCATGGGCCACATCAATACGCTGGACATGGGCCTGTCGGGCATGATGACCATCGCCCTGTGCGCCCTGCTCATGGCGCAGCGCGACGGCGCCTCCCGCGAAAGCCAGCGCAACTGGATGCTGCTGTGCTGGGCCGGCATGGCGCTGGCCGTGCTCTCCAAGGGGCTGATCGGCATCGTCCTGCCGGGTGCGGTGCTGGTGCTCTACACTTTCTTTGCGCGTGATTGGGCGATCTGGAAGCGACTGCATCTGGTCAAGGGCCTGGTGCTGTTCTTTGCGATCTGCACGCCCTGGTTCGTGGCAGTGTCGCTGCGCAACCCGGAATTCCCGCAGTTCTTCTTCATCCACGAGCACTTCCAGCGCTTTACCACCAAGATCCATAGCCGCACCGGTCCGTGGTATTACTTCATTCCCATCCTGCTGCTGGGCATCATTCCCTGGCTGGGCGTGTTCTTCCAGAGCCTCTGGAAAGGCACCCGCGAACAGCGCGACACCGCCGGCTACAACAGCCTGAACGGCGGCCGTTTCCAGCCCAAGCGGCTGTTGCTGGTGTGGGCGGTGTTCATCTTCGTGTTCTTCAGCATCTCGGACTCCAAGCTGCCCTCCTACGTGCTGCCGATCTTCCCGGCGCTGGCCCTGCTGATCGCCTGCTACCTGGAAGAAGCCGACCACAAGGCCCTGGCCTGGGCTGGCTCGCTGGTGGCGCTACCCTCGGCAGTGGCGCTGGCCTTCATTCCGCGCGTGCCCGAGCTGGCCAAGGATGCCTACTCGCTGCCGCTGGTGCAGGCGCACATGCCCTACCTGTATGCCGGCGCACTGATCTTCTTCATCGGCGGCATTGCCGCTATCCGTCTGGCGCGCCAGAACAAGGACGGCGCCGTCACCGCACTGGCGGCCACGGCCTTCCTGGCGGGCCAACTGCTGATCCTGGGCCACGAAGCGCAGGGCCGCTATTCGGCTGGCGTGGACTATGTGCCGGCGCTGCAGGCCGAGCTCAAGCCGGAAACCCCGATCTATCTGGTGGGGCGCTATGAGCAGTCGCTGCCCTTCTACCTGCGCCGCACCATGACCCTGGTGCAGCATGCCGACGAGATGGCCTTTGGCCTGAAGCAGGAGCCGCAGCTGTGGCTGCCGACGGTGGATGCCTTCGTGGCTCAATGGGTGGCCGACCACGCCGCCGGCAAGAAGGATATCGCCATCATCAACCCCACCATCTACCAGCAACTGCTGGAGCGCAAGCTGCCCATGCGCCTGATCGGCCAGGACCCGCGCCGCGTCATCGTGGCCAACGACCCTGCGCCTGACGCTGCAGAAAAGAAGGCGGCGAAATGAACCTGACCACCTTTGGCTTCCTCTTTGCCGGGATCTGCCTCAATGCCGTGGCCCAGCTGCTGCTCAAGGCCGGGACCAACGCCGTGGGCGCGATCCACCTGACGGCCGAGAACTGGTTCTCGACCGGGCTGAAACTGGCCATGCAACTGCCCATCATCGGCGGCCTGTCCTGCTACGTGATCTCGTTGGTGGTCTGGATCATCGGCCTGTCGCGGGTCGACGTGACCGTGGCCTACCCCATGCTGTCGCTGGGCTACATCATCAATGCCGTGGGCGCCTGGTACTTCCTGGGCGAAGCAGTCTCGCTGCAGCGCCTCCTGGCCATCGGCGTGATCATCGTCGGCGTGGTCTTGCTGACCCGAAGCTGATTTACAATAGCGCCTTGCCGCGCCCGGCCTGCCGGTGCGCCCGGGCGGCTGCCGCGCTTGCGCCAGCCGCCTCCTTCCCGAATATTGTCTGACCGGAATCCAACATGAGCCTGCCTTTCCTCCCCTTTGCCAAACCCACCATCGATGAGCCTACCATCGCCGCCGTCGGCGAAGTGCTGCGCTCGGGCTGGATCACCAGCGGCCCCAAGGTGCAGGCATTCGAAAAGGCCTTGTCCGACTACCTGGGCGGACGCATCGTGCGCACCTTCAATTCGGGCACCTGCACCATGGAAATCGCCCTGCGCATCGCCGGCGTGGGTCCGGGCGACGAAGTCATCACGACGCCGATCTCCTGGGTGGCCACGGCCAATGTGATCCTGGAAACCGGCGCCACGCCGGTCTTTGCCGACATCGACCCGATCACTCGCAACATCGATCTGGACAAGCTGGAGGCCGCCATCACACCGCGCACCAAGGCGGTGATCCCGGTCTACCTGTCGGGTCTGCCGGTGGATATGGATCGCCTCTACGCCATTGCCGCCAAGCACAAGCTGCGCGTGGTGGAAGACGCCGCCCAGGCGCTGGGTTCGACCTGGAACGGCAAGCGCATCGGCGCCTTTGGCGACTTCGTTTCCTTCAGCCTGCAGGCCAACAAGAACATCACCAGCTCCGAAGGCGGCTTCCTGGTCCTGAACAACGCCGAGGAAGCGCGCCTGGCCGAGAAGTATCGCCTGCAAGGCGTCACCCGCAGCGGTTTCGACGGCCTCGAAGTGGACGTGCTGGGCGGCAAGTTCAACATGACCGACGTGGCGGCCGCCATCGGCCTGGGCCAGTTTGCCCATATCGATGCCATCACCGCCCATCGCAAGGAACTGGCGCGCCACTACTTTGCCTGCTTCGGCAGCGATTTCGAGAGTCGTTATGGCGCCCAGCTGCCGGTGGCCGACTTCGAGAATTCCAACTGGCACATGTTCCAGCTGGTGCTGCCCGAGCGCATCACCCGCGCTGCCTTCATGGAAAAGATGATGGAAAAGCAGATCGGCATCGGCTACCACTATCCGGCCATCCACCTGCTCAAGCTCTACCGCGAGCGTGGCTTCGGCGAAGGCATGTTCCCGGTGGCCGAGCGCGTGGGCCAGCGCATCGTCTCCCTGCCCATGTTCAATACAATGAGTAAAGATGACGTTGTCCGTTCGGTAGAGACAGTAAAATCCGTGCTTGGCTGATTTTTGCCGAATTGCAAAGAAATTCGGCATAATTCGGCATCATTCGGTAAAACGCGCATCCGCTGCCCGTAAATTGTATTTGCGCAACCCGCCTCACCTTGCCTGACAAGCTGGCCTGACCGCCGCGACCGACCTGCGTCGTGGTGCATCGGGCCTTTGATTTATTTCAGTACCAGCATTTCCAGCACTAGAGATTTGATGAAACCAGAACTGTCCGTCGTCATCCCGGTTTACAACGAGGAATCGGGGCTCTCCAAACTGTTCGAGCGCCTCTACCCGGCGCTGGACGCCTTGGGCTACAGCTATGAAGTCATCTTCGTCAACGATGGCAGCCGCGACCGCTCCGCCGGCATCCTGGCCGAGCAGTATCGCCTGCGTCCGGACGTGACGCGGGTGGTCCTGTTCAATGGCAACTACGGCCAGCACATGGCCATCATGGCGGGTTTCGAGGCGACCCGGGGCGACATCGTCGTTACCCTCGACGCCGACCTGCAGAACCCGCCCGAAGAAATCGGCAACCTGGTGGCCAAGATGCGCGAGGGCTACGACTACGTCGGCTCGATCCGCCGCAAGCGCCAGGATTCGGCCTGGCGCACCTATGCCTCCAAGGCCATGAACCGCCTGCGCGAAAAGATCACCCGCATCAAGATGACCGACCAGGGCAACATGCTGCGCGCCTATGGCCGCAACGTCATCGATCTGGTCAACAAATGCCGTGAAATCAATACCTTCGTGCCTGCATTGGCCTACACCTTCTCGCGCAATCCGACCGAGATCGTGGTCGAGCATGAGGAGCGCTCGGCCGGCGAATCCAAGTATTCGCTCTATAGCCTCATCCGCCTGAACTTCGACCTGGTGACCGGCTTCTCGCTGGTGCCGCTGCAGTTCTTCTCGCTGCTGGGCATCGGCCTGTCGTTTGCCTCGGCGGCGCTGTTCATCCTGATCGTGCTGCGCCGCCTGCTGATTGGCGCCGAAGTGGGTGGTGTCTTCACCCTCTTCGCCATCACCTTCTTCCTGATGGGGGTGATCCTGTTCTCCATCGGCCTCTTGGGTGAATACATCGGCCGCATCTACATGCAGGTGCGGGCCCGCCCGCGCTACGTGGTGCAGGCCATCCTCGAACAATCCACTGCGGAAGACAATCAATCCACATGAACGCCGTCGTATTCGCCTACCATGATGTGGGTGTGCGCTGCCTGAAGGTCTTGCTCGCCCGTGGCGTGCAGGTTTCCCTGGTGGTCACGCATGAAGACAGCGCTACCGAGAATATCTGGTTCGGCTCCGTGGCCGGCGTCTGCCGCGAGCATGGCATTGCCTGCATCACGCCTGCCGACCCCAAGTCGCCGCAGCTGCTGGCCCAGGTGCAGGCGGCCCAGCCGGACTTCATCTTCAGCTTCTACTACCGCCATATGCTGCCCGTCGAAGTGCTGGCCGCGGCCAAGCGGGGCGCCTACAACATGCATGGTTCGCTGCTGCCCAAGTATCGCGGCCGCGTTCCCATCAACTGGGCGGTGCTGCACGGCGAAACCGAAACCGGCGCCACCCTGCACGAGATGACCGTCAAGCCGGACGCCGGCGCCATCGTGGCGCAGACCTCGGTGCCCATCCTGCCGGATGACACTGCCCATGAAGTCTTCGGCAAGGTCGTGGTGGCGGCTGAGCTGACGCTCTGGAACGTGCTGCCAGCCATGCTTTCCGGCCGCACGCCCAGCCTGCCCAATGACTTGTCCAAGGGCAGCTACTATGGCGGACGCAAGCCCGAAGACGGCCGCATCGACTGGCGCCGGACCGCCCGCGAGGTCCATAATCTGGTGCGCGCGGTGGCCCCGCCGTATCCAGGCGCCTTCGAGGAAATCGCGGATGATAAAATTACGGTCACGAGGACCCGGCTGGTTCCGCCGTCGGCTCACCCTGCCCTGCAGCGCGCCCATGGCATGCAAGACAAGTTCTTCGAAGGCGGCAAGTTGTACGCGCGTTGTGGCGATGGCAACTTCCTCCAGATCCTGGGCATCCAGATCAATGATCAGGATGCTTCACTCAACAATTACCTGAAATACATGGCCTCCTGAAGTCCGGCCATCCACTAGCTCTCACTACTATGAAAAAAGTCCTCATTCTCGGCGTCAACGGCTTTATCGGCCATCACCTGTCCAAGCGCATCCTGGAAACCACGGACTGGCACGTCTACGGCATGGACATGATGACCGACCGTATCACCGACATTCTGGAAAACGAGGCCTACAAGTCGCGCATGCACTTCTTCGAGGGCGACATCACCATCAACCAGGAATGGGTGGAATACCACGTCAAGAAGTGCGACGTGATCCTGCCCCTGGTGGCCATCGCCACCCCCTCGACCTACGTGAACGCGCCGCTGCGCGTGTTCGAGCTGGACTTCGAAGCCAACCTGCCGATAGTGCGTTCGGCGGCCAAGTACAAGAAGCACCTGGTCTTCCCCTCGACCTCGGAAGTCTATGGCATGTGCCATGACGAGGAATTCGATCCGGAAGAATCCGAACTGATCTGCGGCCCCATCAACAAGCCGCGCTGGATCTACTCCTGCGCCAAGCAACTGATGGACCGCGTGATCTGGGGCTACGGCATGGAAGCCAACCTGAACTTCACCCTGTTCCGTCCGTTCAACTGGATCGGCGCCGGCCTGGACTCGATCCACACCCCCAAGGAAGGTTCGTCCCGCGTGGTGACCCAGTTCTTCGGTCACATCGTCCGTGGCGAGAACATCTCCCTGGTCGATGGCGGCCTGCAGAAGCGCGCCTTCACCTATATCGATGACGGTATCGATGCGCTGATGAAGATCATCGCCAACGAAGGCGGCGTGGCCTCCGGCAAGATCTACAACATCGGCAACCCGGTCAACAACTACTCCATCAAGGAACTGGCCGACATGATGCTGAAACTGGCCGCCGAGTATCCGGAGTACGCCGAGACCGCCAAGCAGGTCAAGCTGGTCGAGACCACCTCGGCCGCCTACTACGGCAAGGGCTACCAGGACGTGCAGAACCGCGTGCCCAAGATCACCAACACCTGCGAAGAACTGAACTGGGCGCCCACGACCACCATGGCCGATACCCTGCGCAACATCTTCGACGCCTACCGCAGCCAGGTAGCCGAAGCGCGCGCCCTGATGGACTGATTTCCGTCCTTCAACGGCCAGCAAAACCGCGCTCTTGCGCGGTTTTGTTTTTCCGGCGTGCGCTGTTGCAGTCACGACCGCCCTGCTGCTGCACCTGCGGCATTGTCGTTTCGTCAAGCAACAGATAGGCCGCTGGCGTCTGTTTGACGCTGTATGCTGCGTTGCTGCATATTGTTCTATCCGGCGCAGGATGCTAGTCTCGCAACTTATCGGCAGGGCTGGACGTTGTCCGGGCCTGCCTACAACAGGACGGACCACCGCCCTCACCCTCATCTTCACCCGGCCCAGCGAATTGCCCAAACTCACACTCAAGATCGACGCTGACACCTACCGCGGCACCCGCGTGGGCGTCCCCAACCTGATCAGCCAGTTGCGCCGCCACGGCGCCGGCGCCACCTTCCTGTTCTCGCTCGGCCCCGACCATACCGGCTGGGCCCTGAAGCAGATCTTCCGTCCCGGTTTCTTCAGCAAGGTCTCGCGCACCTCGGTGGTGGAACACTATGGCATCAAGACACTGATGTACGGCACCCTGCTGCCGGCCCCCGATATCGGCAAGACCTGCGCCGACTTCATGCGCCAGGCCCATGCAGCCGGTTTCGAATGCGGCATCCACACCTGGGATCACCGGGTCTGGCAAGACAATGTGCGCACCGCTGACGCCCAATGGACCACCGAGACCATGCAGCAGGCCTATGGCCGCTATCACGACATCTTCGGTCACGCCCCGCGCACCCACGGCGCTGCCGGCTGGCAGATGAATGACCATGCCTTCGTGCAGCTGGACCAGTTCGGCATCGCCTACTCCTCCGATGGCCGCTCGCAATTGCGCGAAGACGGCAGCCTGGCCGACCAGGACGCCGGTCCGCATCGACTCTCGGTGTTCGGCAAGCCCCTGTCCTGCGTCCAGTTGCCCACCACCTTGCCCACGCTCGACGAGATCCTGGGCCGCACCATCCGCGGCAAGCTCATCGATGCAGGCAATGCCGCAGAGCTGCTGCTGGAATTGACCAAGACACCGCGTGACCACGTCTTTACCCTGCATGCCGAACTTGAAGGGCAGAAACTCGCCCCCATCTTCGAGCGGCTGCTGGCGGGCTGGCGCGCCCAGGGCTATGAACTGGTCTCCATGGGCGACTACTACCAGAGCATCCAGAACGACGTCCTGCCGATCCTGCCCATCAGCTGGGGCGAATTGCCCGGCCGTTCCGGCGACATGATCCTGCAGGCCATGTAAGGCCACCTGACTTCATCCAATACGACATCACCTACCGGGGCGCCACTTTGACAGACCGACCATCCCTCCTCAACAAGACCGTTCCAGACTTCTCGGCCGCCATGACCAGCGGCAAGACTTTCCAGCTGGCCGACTACCAGGGCAAGAACCTGGTGCTGTATTTCTATCCCAAGGACAACACCCCGGGCTGTACCACCGAGGGCATGCAGTTCCGCGACCTGCACGCGCAGTTCCAGGCGGCCAATACGGAAATCTTTGGCGTCAGCCGTGACAGCCTTAAATCGCATGAGAACTTCAAGGCCAAGCTGGGCATGCCCTTCGAGCTGATCTCGGACCCCGACGAAACCCTGTGCACCATGTTCGATGTCATGAAGATGAAAAACATGTATGGCAAGCAGGTGCGCGGCGTGGAGCGCAGCACGTTTGTGATTGACGGCGCAGGCAAAGTGGTGAAAGAATGGCGTGGAGTGAAGGTTCCTGCACACGTCGACGAGGTGCTGGCCTTCATCCAAACTCTGGCCTGACCCTCACCCTCTTGCGAAACGCCCCAGGCGCCCTCGCAACGGCCCGCGAAGCGGCAGGGCCAGGCCGCGGAGGATTCGTCTGGCAAGCGTTTCCGACGCGTTCAACAAAAATGCGGTCAAACGATACAAGCCATTGAATTCAAATAGAAAAACGTTTGCTGGGAGCCGTTTCAGGTTAAGGCCCAAGGCCTGCCGAAACGGCTTTTTTACTTTTCGATTTGCCACTCCCTCTAATCAAGCCCTCGCCTTTGCCTCCCTCCATTCGCCGGGCAAGGGTTTCATTAGACTTCGCGGCCCCGCAGCTTTGTCCTGCTTCCCTTTGCTGTATGCAGTTCTGCTTCACCTGTTCGCTCTGACAAAGCGGAGTTTTCTTCATCCACTTCCGAGGTCCTGATGCCCCTGCCCAAAATGCCGAGCAAACCAGCTTCGATGCTGTCTCCCGAGGACTATCCCAAGGCCGATCGCAGCAAGCCTGTCAAACCGAACATTACTCTCGTAGAAACAACATCTGCTCCTGCCGTTGCCTCACCAGTAGCCGCCGTTGCCCCTGCCGTGGAAGCCAAGGCCGCGGTACCACGCGCCCGTATCACCGGCAAGACCACGACTATCGCCGAAAAACCCAAGGCCGCACCCAAGAGCGCTGAAATCCGTCCCAAGTCGCCCACCAGCCGGGTGGCCGACAAGCTGGGCAAATCCAAGCTCTTCGTGCTGGATACCAATGTGCTGATGCATGATCCGACCTCGCTGTTCCGCTTCGAGGAGCACGACATCTATCTGCCCATGGTCACACTGGAAGAGCTGGACAACCACAAGAAGGGTATGTCCGAAGTGGCCCGCAATGCCCGCCAGATCTCGCGCTCGCTGGATGCGCTGGTGTCCGACGTGGCCGAGGATTCCATTGACCTGGGCATTCCCCTGGCCAAGTTGGGCAACAAGGATGCCAAGGGCCGCCTGTACTTCCAGACCAAGCTGCAGAACGCCGCCCTGCCCGAAGGCTTGCCCGAGGGCAAGGCCGACAACCAGATCCTGGGCGTAGTGCGGGCGCTGGATCAGCAGTATCCGGAGCGTCCGGTGGTGCTGGTGTCCAAGGACA
Source organism: Herbaspirillum camelliae (assembly GCF_001929405.1). Taxonomy (NCBI): domain Bacteria; kingdom Pseudomonadati; phylum Pseudomonadota; class Betaproteobacteria; order Burkholderiales; family Oxalobacteraceae; genus Herbaspirillum; species Herbaspirillum camelliae. The sequence continues at coordinate 3,891,438 of NZ_KV880769.1, read as the reverse complement.
TCAACATGCGCCTGAAGGCGCGCGCCATCGGCCTGCCCGCCGAAGACTACTTCAACGACCATGTGCTGGAAGATACCGACCTGCTGTATTCGGGCATCCAGCAACTGCCGGATGACTTCTGGAACAAGCATGGCAAGGGCATGGAGTCCTGGCAGGAAAGCCGCCATGGCAGCAGCTATACCTACTACCGTGTCACCGGTCCCTACGTGCCATCGCTGCTGGTCAACCAGTTCGTCTTCATCGAGCCCAAGAATGGCGAGCCGGCCTTCTACGGCCAGGTCACCCAGATCAACGGCAAGACTGCCGTGCTGCAGACCCTGCGCGACTTCGGCCATGCCAAGAACAGTGTCTGGGGCATCACCGCGCGCAACCGCGAGCAGAACTTCGCCTTGAACCTGCTGATGAACCCGGAGTGCGACTTCGTCACCCTGCTGGGCCAGGCCGGTACCGGCAAGACCCTGCTGGCGCTGGCCTCGGGCCTGGCCCAGGTACTGGAAACCAAGCTCTACAACGAAATCATCGTCACCCGCGTGACGGTGCCGGTCGGCGAAGACATCGGTTTCCTGCCGGGTACCGAAGAAGAGAAGATGGGCCCCTGGATGGGCGCCTTTGATGACAACCTCGAAGTGCTCAACAAGTCCGATGGCGATGCCGGCGAATGGGGACGTGCAGCGACCCAGGACCTGATCCGCTCGCGCATCAAGATCAAGTCGCTCAACTTCATGCGTGGCCGTACTTTCGTGAACAAGTTCTTGATCATCGACGAGGCCCAGAACCTGACGCCCAAGCAGATGAAGACCCTGGTCACGCGCGCCGGTCCAGGCACCAAGATCGTCTGCCTGGGCAACATCGCCCAGATCGACACGCCCTACCTGACTGAAGGCTCCAGCGGCCTGACCTATGTGGTCGACCGCTTCAAGGGCTGGGCGCACAGCGGGCACGTCACCCTGGCGCGCGGCGAACGCTCGCGCCTGGCTGATCATGCCAGCGACGTGCTGTAAGGACGTTGATGTAGTTTCCTTCAGCATCAAAGCAAAAAGCCACGTGAAAACGTGGCTTTTTGCTTTTTGGCCGCCGCCACAAACGCAGCGGCCAGAGAGTGACTTACAGCACGTGCACGCCGATCCACCAAGCGATCGCCGCCACGAAGGCCGAGGCCGGGATGGTAAATATCCACGCCCAGACGATGTTGCTGGCTACACCCCAGCGCACGGCCGACATCTTCTGCGCCGCGCCCACGCCGACGATAGCGCCGGTGATGGTATGGGTGGTCGAGACCGGAATACCCAAGGCGGTGGCGATGAACAAGGTGATCGCACCACCGGTTTCGGCGCAGAAACCACCAACAGGCTTCAACTTGGTGATCTTCTGACCCATGGTCTTGACGATGCGCCAGCCACCAAAGAGCGTACCGAGGCTGATGGCGCAATAACAGGAGATGATGACCCACATCGGCGGCGCTTCCGGCGAGGAATAGCCGGAGGCGATCAGCAGCATCCAGATGATGCCGATGGTCTTCTGGGCGTCGTTGCCGCCGTGGCCCAGGCTGTACATGGAGGCCGACAGCAGTTGCAGGCGTCGGAACCAGCCATCGATCTTGCGCGGCGTGGAGCGGAAGAATATCCATGACACCAGCAGCATCATCAGCGAGCCGAACACCAGGCCCAGCAGCGGCGAGAGCACGATGAACAAAATCGTCTTCAACAGGCCCGCCGAGATCAGCGCACCCGTGCCCGCCTTGGCCACGGCAGAACCGACCAGACCACCGATCAGGGCGTGCGAGGAAGAAGACGGAATACCGTAGTACCAGGTCACCAGGTTCCAGAAGATGGCGCCGATGAGCGCGCCAAAGATGACGTACTGATCAACGATGGCAGGCTCGATGGTGCCCTTGCCTACCGAGGCTGCCACGTGCAGCTGGTGGAAGACGAACACTGCCGCCAGGTTGAAGAAGGCGGCCATGGCTACGGCTGTCTGCGGGCGCAACACGCCCGTGGAAACCACGGTGGCGATCGCATTGGCAGCGTCGTGGAAGCCGTTCATGAAGTCGAACAGCAGCGCCAGGACGATCAACAACGCGAGGATATGTAAGCTGATTTGGATTGTTTGCATGGGGAAACCGTTGTGTGAAGCCAGCGGCGCCCCCTGAGGAATCGCCGCTACGCCGGGGGATCAGGCGTTTTCGACGATGATGCCTTCGATGATGTTGGCTACGTCTTCGCAGCGGTCGGTGACGGTTTCCAGGATTTCGTAGATGGCCTTGAGCTTGATGAGCGTGCGCACATCCGGTTCATCGCGGAACAGCTTGGACATGGCCGCGCGCATGACATGGTCGGCATCGGATTCCAGGCGGTCGATTTCCTGGCAGATGGCCAGGATCTGGCGCGAGTTGTCCATGTTGGACAGCAGGCCCACGGCCGATTGCACCTTCTCCGCACAGGACAGGCACAGCTCGGCCAGGCGCTTGGCTTCGGGGGTGATGGCCTTGATGTCGTAGAGGGAGATGGTCTGGGCGGCGTCTTCGAGCAGGTCCAGGATGTCATCCATGCGGGTGATCAACTGGTGGATGTCGTCGCGGTCCAGCGGGGTGATGAAGGTCTTGTGCAGCAGTTCGATGGCATTGTGCGTAACCTTGTCGGCTTCCTTCTCGACGGCCTCAATGGCATGCACACGGATTTCGAGGTCATCGAAATTGGTCATCAGCGCCACCATCTCTTTCGCACACTTGACCGCCAGCTCTGCATGCTGATTGAAAAGGTCAAAGAATTTGCCTTCCGTCGGCATCAATCGTCCAAACATTTTTCTCTCTCATCAATGGTTAGCGCCCATGTAAAGCGCCGTTTTGAACCGGCCTGCGGCTGTCCCCTTGGAAAGCCGGTACCCCGCCCTGCCGATCCTGCACGAACGGCCTTGGGAGCCGTTCGCCTTGCATGACACGGGCGGCCCGACGCCGCCCGTGATCCTTGTGCAGCGACGCGCCCTGGTGGCGTGCCGCCGGTGGCATCAGTCGCCGCCGTAAGGCTGCGCCAGATTGCCGATATAGTTGTCGTACTTGGTATACATCCCCAGGAAGGACAGGCGAATGCTGCCGATGGGGCCATTACGTTGCTTGCCGATGATGATTTCCGCCGTGCCCTTGTCGGGCGAGTCCGGATTGTAAACTTCATCACGGTAAATGAACAAAATAACGTCAGCATCCTGTTCGATGGCGCCCGATTCCCGCAAGTCGGACATCACGGGACGCTTGTTGGGACGTTGTTCCAGCGAGCGGTTCAGCTGCGACAGCGCGATCACCGGGCAATTGAGTTCCTTGGCCAGGCCCTTCAAGCTACGCGAGATTTCCGAGATTTCGGAGGCGCGGTTTTCAGAAGAGCTGCCACCGTTACCCGACATCAGCTGCAGGTAGTCGATGATGATCAGGCCCAGCTTGCCGCACTGGCGCGCCAGGCGGCGCGAGCGTGCGCGCAATTCGATGGGCGACAGCGCCGGTGTTTCGTCGATGTAGAACTGGGCATCGTTCATCTTCTGGATGGCGTGCGTCAGGCGCGGCCAGTCCTCGTCCAGCAGGCGACCGGTACGCAGGCGGTGCTGGTCCAGGCGGCCGACCGAGCCCAGCATACGCATGGCCAACTGGGCGCCGCCCATTTCCATCGAAAACACCGCAACAGGCAGTCCCGATTCGATGGCGACGTGTTCGCCAATGTTGATCGAGAACGCCGTCTTACCCATGGAGGGACGACCGGCCACGATGATCAGGTCGCCTGGCTGCAGGCCGGAGGTCATCTTGTCCAGGTCCATGAAGCCGGTTGGCACACCAGTGATGTCGCTGGAGCTGTCGCGGTTGTAGAGCTCATCGATGCGCTCGACCACTTGCGTCAACAGCGGCTGGATTTCCATGAAGCCCTGCGAGCCGCGCGAACCCTCTTCGGCAATGGCGAAGATCTTGGATTCGGCCTCATCCAGCATGGACTTCACATCCTTGCCCTGCGGATTGAAGGCATTGCCGGAGATTTCGTCGGCCACCGTGATGAGCTTGCGCAGGATGCCGCGATCGCGGACGATCTCGGCATAGCGGCGGATGTTGGCTGCAGAAGGCGTGTTTTGCGCCAGCGCATTCAGGTAAACCAATCCGCCCACCTCTTCGGCCTTGCCGCTGGTGGACATGGCTTCGTAGACGGTGATGACGTCAGCGGGCTTGGTGCTGTTGATGAGCTTGACGATGTGCTCGAAGATGATGCGGTGATCGTAGCGGTAGAAGTCTTCGGCGCTGACGAAGTCGGCGATGCGGTCCCAGGCTGCGTTGTCCAGCAACAGGCCGCCCAGCACCGATTGCTCGGCCTCGATGGAGTGGGGCGGCACACGGAGCGCATCGAGCTGGGGGTCCGATGACTCTTTCTGGCCACGGAAAAATTCTGGATTGCCGCGGGACGATTCTTTCATGGCGCGCATTATAACCTGCTGATGTGAAGCCGTTGGTCAGGGCGGACGTTTTTGCACACCCTGATGCTGCGTGCGAACGAATGCAACATCAAGACATCTGCCGCCCCAGCCGATCCGGCCGCCAGTAGCGGGATATTTTGGTCAAACTGACAATAAAAAAGCCAGGCGAACCCGGCTTTTCTATTGCAAAACGAATTGCAGCAAACAGGCGTATTACGCTTGCTCGCCCTTGACAGCGATGGTGACGTCGACCACCACGTCGGTGTGCAGAGCAACCGACACCGGGTGCTCGCCAACGGTCTTCAGGGGACCGTTGGGCAGGCGCACCTGCGACTTCTCGACAGCAAAACCCTTCTTGCCCAGGGCTTCAGCGATGTCGAAGTTGGTCACGGAACCGAACAGACGGCCGTCAACGCCGGCCTTCTGCGACACTTCCACGGTGGCGCCGGTCAGCTTTTCGCCTTGGGCTTGGGCAGCGGCCAGCTTCTCGGCGGCAGCCTTTTCCAGGTCAGCGCGCTTGGCTTCGAATTCAGCGATGGCTGCATCGGTAGCGCGGCGGGCCTTGCGTTGCGGGATCAGGAAGTTGCGTGCGAAACCGTCCTTGACGCGCACGACATCACCCAGACCGCCGAGATTCACGATTTTTTCCAACAGAATGACTTGCATGTTTTTCTCCTATTTCTCGACGCTGATTAGGCGTTGTGCAGATCGGTGTACGGCAGCAGGGCCAGGTAACGCGCGCGCTTGATGGCGGTGTCAACTTGACGCTGGTAGTGGGCCTTGGTACCGGTCAGGCGTGCCGGCATGATCTTGCCGTTTTCCTGGACGAAGTCCTTCAGGGTGTCCACGTCCTTGTAATCGACCTGTTCAACGCCAGCGGCGGTGAAACGGCAGAATTTCTTGCGCTTGAACAGCGGGTTTTGCTGTTGACGCTTGTTTTTCAGCTTGCTTTTATCGAACTTTTTACCGAATGCCATGGTTGGCTCCTGTATCTAAAAATTGGGTAAGGTCTGTTTGGCTATCTTGCGCCGCTCAATCCGGCGCGACCGGGCCAAAATCAACGATATGAAACACGACGCTCTTGCTGTTGCGATTCTTGCGGGCCAAAAAGCCGGTGAACCGGAAGACTTCACCCAGTGCCGCCCTGTTGAGCGCACCGGAGATTTCCCCCGCTGCCAGCGCCGCGATCTCGAATTCGACCTGACGCTTCATGCCAGCTTCCACCTGTTCCGACTGATGCTGCAACCTGGCAGTGACAATCGGGATACCGGCCGGCGTATAACGTAGGACATCACGTTCGGCCAGGCTGGCGATGACTTGAAACTGGTTCACTCTCCGCTATGTTCGCAGCGCTTAAGCTGCCGGAGCTTCGGTACGGCTCTTGGCCGCGTCTTCCTTCTGCACTGCCTTCAGGATGGGGGAAGGACCGGTTTCGGCCTTCTTCATCTTGACGGTCAGGTGGCGCAGGACGGCGTCGTTGAACTTGAAGCCGGTTTCGATTTCAGCCAGCGTTTCGCTGTCGACTTCGATGTTCAGGCAGACGTAGTGAGCCTTGGCCAGCTTCTGGATCTGGTAGGCCAGTTGACGACGACCCCAATCTTCGACACGGTGGACCTTGCCGCCGCGGGTGGTGACGATGCCCTTGTAACGCTCGATCATCGCCGGCACTTGCTCGCTTTGGTCCGGGTGGACGATAAATACGATTTCATAATGACGCATGTAGACTCCTTATGGACTTATTGAAGACGCCCACCCCGGCGTCAAGACGGGTGTGGGAAGAGGAAAACCCAAGATCATACAAGCTTTTGGACATAACAGCAATCATGGGCACGTCCGACCGAGGCCTGGCAGCGACAAATCACCTTCATTGAAGGACAAGAAGGCGCAGGGGCGCAGAAAGAGAGCGATCCTCTCACCATTTTCAGCCCCTCTATATATAGAGGGCCAACTGTCCATCTATCTATAAGTGAAGAAGTGAAGAAAAACAGCAAAAGCCGCGTTTTCGACCGCTGGAAATGCATGTTGCCGTTGACACAAGGATTGCACCTGTATAAAAATACAGACTGTTCATCCACACAGCCTTCCCCGAGAGAAAGGCCCTTCCATGCTCAAACTGACCGCGCGCCAGGAACAGATCCTGAACCTGATCAAGAACGCCATCGAGAACACCGGCTTCCCCCCCACGCGCGCCGAGATTGCCGCCGAGCTGGGCTTCCGCTCTGCCAATGCCGCCGAAGAACACCTGCAGGCCCTGGCGCGCAAGGGCGCCATCGAGATCTCGCCGGGCACCTCGCGCGGCATCCGCCTGCGCGAACCGGGTGGCCTGGCTGCCAGCCGCCAGATGGCGCTGCCTCATCCCGCCCTGATGCAACTGAGCCTGCCGCTGATCGGGCGTGTCGCCGCAGGCTCTCCCATCCTGGCCCAGGAACACGTGGAAAAGACTTACCAGGTCGACCCGGCCATGTTCTCCGGCAAGCCGGACTATCTGCTCAAGGTACGCGGCATGTCCATGCGCGACGCCGGCATCCTCGATGGCGACCTGCTGGCCGTGCGCAAGACCGACCAGGCCCGCAATGGCCAGATCGTGGTGGCCCGGCTGGCTGACGAAGTCACGGTCAAGCGCTACCAGAAGACCGGCTCCGTGATCACCCTCTTCCCGGAAAATCCCGACTTCGAACCCATCATCGTCAAGCCCAACGAAGAACAGTTCGCCCTGGAAGGCCTGGCCGTAGGGCTCATGCGCAGCTGGAACTAGACGCCGAAGACCCCACCGCGCCGCAGAAAGCTCCGCACTGCGACCGGGAAGCACCCGAACCATGCAAAACCTTCGTCTAAAACGAAGGTTTTTTGCTTTCTGTTTTCCTCTTCGCCTGGACGTCGGCGCGCATATCATCCCTGCTGGAAAGCTATATCCGGTGCAACTACAGCACCCAACCACAAGGACCCCCTTCGATGTCGACGCGCAAGAACAGCAACAAGCACGGCAAGCCGGTCACCCCGCCGCCCAAGCATCCCCTGCAAGACCTGCTCGACGTGCGCAAGGCGCTTGACCTGCTGGATAGCCGCAAGACCGACGAAGCCAAGGCATTATGCATGGCGGTCCTGTCGCGCAATCCCACGCTGGTGTTCGCCAATCATGCGCGCGGACTGGTGGCCATGCACGAAGGCAAGTTCGCCGACGCCGAAGCCTATCTGCGCAAGGCCATCGAAGCCGATCCCGAAAACGCCGAATACATGAGCAACCTGGCCGGCACGGTGCTGAGCCAGGACCGCATCGACGAAGCCATCTCCATCTACGAGCACGCCATCCGCATCGACCGGGACCACCGCGCCTCGCGCATAGGCCTGGCCAATGCCCTGCACGAGAAGAATGACCCGGAAGCCTCGGTCGCCTATTTCGAGGACGCCGTCAAGCGAGAACCCAATGCGCCCGGCCCCCTCTCCCACCTCGGCCGCGCCCTGATCGAATGCAAGCGCTACAACGAAGCCGTGGCCGTGATCCTCAAGTCGCTGGAACTGCAGATCAGTTTCGCGCCGTCCCATACCGCCCTGGGCGAGGCTTTCCATGCCATGGAGATGTACAAGGAAGCCATCGAGTCCCACAAGACGGCCATCCTGTTGGATCCCCAGGATACCTATGCGCACAACAAGATTGCCGATTCCTACCTGAAGCTGAACCGGATCGACGAGGCCCACGAACACCTGTTGCGCGTCATCGAAATCGCCCCCAAGGATCCCAATGCCTACGTCAAGCTGGGATCGAGCTATTTCTCCACCAGTGACCGTTTTGACGATGCCATGCGCATGTTCAACAAGGCGCTGGAAGTGGATTCCAAACACGCCCTCACCTATAACAACATCGGCGCCATCCAGCACGATCACGGCGACCTCGAAGACGCCATCGGCAACTTCCGCAAGGCGCTGGAACTGCGTCCCAACTATCCCACGGCCAGGCACAATATCGCCCTGAGCCTGCTGCTGCAGGGCCACCTCAAGGAAGGCTGGGAGTGCCATGAGAGCCGCCTGGTGACGCGCGAACGCTCGCACGTCTACCGCCTGATCCACAAACTGTTTGAACTGATCCCGAAGTGGGATGGCAAGTCCTCCCTGGCCGGTAAGTACATCCTGTTGATGCACGAACAAGGTTTTGGCGACAGCATCCAGTTCCTGCGCTACGTGCGCATGGTGCTGGACCAGGGCGCACGCGTGGCGCTGCACGTCAAGAATCCGCTGTACCGCCTGTTCCAGTCCTACTCCCCGGAGGTGACGCTGATCCGCGAAAGCGATCCGCTGCCGCCCTGCGACTGCGCCTACGTGCTCATGAGCCTGCCCTACGCCATGGGCACCGATACCGTGGACGACATCCCCAGCGTGCCCGGCGGCTACCTGTCGGCCGATCCCATCCTCAAGAGCAGCTGGGGCGAGAAGATCCGGCAGTTGAGCCAGTCACCCGAGAAGCTGCGCGTGGGCGTGGTCTGGGGCGGCAACCCGGAACACGGCAACGACCGCCACCGCTCCATTGCCATGGACAAGTTCGCAACACTGTTCCAGCTGCCCAATATCGAGTTCTACTCGTTGCAAAAGGGCAAGCCACTGGACGCCTTCAAGGAACTGCCTTCCGGCCTGCCGATCTTCAACCTGGGCGATGACTGCCAGGACTTCGCGGACACGGCCGCGGCCATCGCCAACCTGGACCTGGTGGTCAGCGTGGACACCTCGGTGGTCCACCTCGCCGGGGCCCTGGGACACCCCACCTGGGTACTGCTGCCCCATGTGCCGGACTGGCGCTGGCTGCAGGACCGTGAGGACTCGCCCTGGTACCCGGGCATGCGGCTGTTCCGCCAACCAGCCCTGAGCGACTGGGACTCCGTACTCACCAAAGTCGGCCAGGAGCTGGTCGCCTTGCAGCAGAAGAAGGCCGGAGGATAAAGATTTCCCTCCGACAATTGTCGGATTGACATCGAAAAAAGGCCGCCCGCGAGGGCGGCCTTGTCGTTTCGGAGAAATTTCTTTACCACAACAGATATTTTCCTAAAGTTTTTCAGATTGCCGTCGAAAAAGGATTTGCTTGGAGTTTCAAAGCACGCAGTTTTAGTTCGGAAAGTCTTGAAAAAGATTTTTTTGCGTAAAACCCTAAACTTTTTCCAAGACTGCCCGATAAAGCAATCAACAGAGGTTGAAACGCCTGGGGCTCATGGGTAGAAGACCAAAGTTAAGCACTGAAACTCGGATCATCGGTCTCAAATCTTAGGAGAATTAACATGGCATCAGTCATCAATACCAACATCCCGTCGCTTAATACGCAACGGAACCTGAATGCGTCGCAATCGTCCCTGAACACCTCGATTCAACGTCTGTCCTCCGGTCTGCGCGTCAACAGCGCCAAGGACGACGCCGCCGGTCTGGCCATCGCCGACCGCATGAACTCCCAGGTCAAGGGTCTGGCAGTTGCACAACGTAACGCCAACGACGGTATCTCGATGGCGCAAACCGCTGAAGGCGCTCTGTCGACCGTCGGCGACAACCTGCAACGTATGCGTGAACTGGCTGTCCAGGCTGCCAACGGCACCAACAGCGCACAAGACCGCAAGACCCTCAACGACGAATACACCCAGCTGTCCCAGGAAGTGTTCCGCGTCCTGAACGGCACCAGCTTCAACGGCCAGAACCTGTTCACCGGTACCGGTCAAGGCGCTTCGGCTGGCACCGGCTCTGATTCGGCCAACGTGTCGGCTTCCCTGACCCTGTCCTTCCAGGTCGGTGCCAACGTGTCGGACAACAAGCTGAACGACCAGATCACCATCACCCTGGATGACCTGTCGAACAACGGCACCATGGCCAACGTCATCGGCACCAGCGCCAAGGGCCTGATCGGTCTGGGCAATACCGCCGGCGTGAGCACCGCGCAAGCGACCTACACCTCGGCCAAGGCTGCTCTGGACAACCTGTTCGCTACCGGTTCCTCGCTGTCCTCGTCGGCCCTGGCTTCCTCGGCTGTGACCCTGCAAGCTACCGTTGACAGCGCCAAGCTGGCTCTGGACCAAGCTGTTGCCGCTCCGTCGGCTCAAAGCGATGCACAGAAGGCGATCCAGAACCTGGACAAGGCCATCAGCCTGATCTCCTCCAAGCGTGCAGAGTTCGGTGCCGTGCAGAACCGCTTCAGCGCCGTCATCAGCAACCTGCAAGTGTCGAGCGAGAACATCACCGCGTCGCGCAGCCGTATCATGGATACCGACTACGCGCAGGAAACCGCGAACCTGACCCGTGCGCAGATCCTGCAACAAGCTGGTAACGCGATGCTGTCGCAGGCGAACTCGGCTCCGCAGCAGGTCCTCTCGCTGTTGAAATAAGCCTGATAGCTAGGTAGGATGACGTGCGGGGGATAGTCCATATTCTCCGCACGTTCCTTTAAGGAAGGGAGTAGCACCATGTCGATTGCCCCACTCAATATCGCCTCCGCGGCTGACTCCGGCACCGCTTACGCACTGCCGAAGACCGCAGCCAAGCCTGACCCCGTGGTATCGACCGTCGCACCAGTAGCCGCTCCGGACGCCCGTCGCGCTACCGACAGCGAAGTCAACGACGCCGTCAGCAAGCTCAATAATTTCGCCGCCAGCAATGCCGCTGCACTGAACTTCTCGAAAGATGAAGACACTGGCAAGACCATCGTCAAGGTCATGGACACCGCCACCGACACGGTGATCCGTCAGATCCCCAGCGAAGAAGCGATTGCCATCGCAAAATCGATCGACAAGATGCAAGGCTTGCTGATCAACCACAAGGCTTGAGTTATACCTCGAGTCTGCTACGAACTGCAGTGGCTCGAATGACGTCATGCGCCAATGGACTATCATTGCGCATGATGGATTCGACTACCCCAGTTCATAACGGATTCACCTAGACATCCGCACAGCGTCCCTCCTGCACCGACGCCGTACTTGAGAGCCACTCTCCTCTTGACCGCGCCGCAGTCCGCACGGCGCTGTGCCCCAGCAAAGATTGAGGAGTTGAACCATGGCCACATCCACCGGCACCATTTCCACCTCGGCAGGCCCGCTCGACGTCGCCACCCTGGTCAGCCAGCTGATCTCGGCCGAAAGCCAGTCGCAACTCACTCCACTGACCACCCAGGCCAGCAGCTACAACACGCTGATCTCGGCCTACGGCAGCTTGAAGAGCGCCCTGTCGACCTATCAGTCGGCCATCAAGGCGATGACCTCCGCCAGCTTCAGCGCCCAGAAAAGCTCGGTCAGCAACGCCGGGACCGGCAGCAACCTGACCACCGATCCGTTCTCGGCCGACATCAACGGCGATGACTCCACCAAGATCCTGGCGCAAAAGATCCAGTCCGCCGGCATCAGCAGCGGCACCACCTTCAATTCGGGCGACTCCATCGCCATCAAGATCGGCACCAACTCCCCCGTCTTCGTCACCCTGCAGGCCAATTCCACCCTGGCCGGCGTGCGTGACGCCATCAACGCCGGCAAGACCGGCGCGACGGCCTCCATCGTCACCGATGGTTCGGGCGACCACCTGGTGCTGGAATCCAATACCGGCGGCACCGCCAATACCATCAAGGTCACGGCCAACAACAGCCTGTCCGGGTTCTTCTACGATCCGTCCAGCTCCACGTCCAGCACCATGACGCAGACGCAGGCGCCGCGCGACGCCACCAAGGCGGCCTCGGGCAACTATGCTGTTGCGGTGTCGCAACTGGCCCAGGCCGAGAAGCTGAGCTCGGCCAGCATCGCCCCGGGCAGCACCTTCGACAACGGCCTCTTGGCCATCAAGACCGGCAGCGGCAGCACCACCATCATCAAGCCGACCACCAACACCCTGGCCGGCGTGCGGGACGCCATCAACAGCAGCGATGCCGGCGTCAACGCCACCATCGTCAGCGACGGCACCAATGACCACCTGGTCGTCACCGCCAAGACCAGTGGCTCGACCAACACCATCAAGATCACCGGCACCGAGAACTTCGCCGTCTTCAACTCCGACCCCAGCGGCACGGTGATCTCGCCCAATGTCGCCAGCGGCCAGACCTACAGTGCGGGCAACCTGACCCTGAAGGTCGGGGACAGCAGCGTCAATATCGCTCCCGTGGCCAACGGCAGCGGCAATATCGACCTGACCCAGGTGAAGCTGGCCATCAATAGCGCCAACGCCGGCGTCACTGCGTCTATCACCAATGACGGCAGCAACGACCATCTGGTGCTCACGCCAACCGGGTCCAGCGCCACTGCAGCCGTCTCGCTGACCGGCACCAGCGACTATGCGGGCCTGAGCATGAGCGGCATGGGCCAGTTGCTCAAGGCGCAAGATGCCAAGCTGTCCATTGACGGCGTGAACGTGACCAGCCCGACCAACAAGGTCGAAAACGTAATTTCGGGCGTGACGCTGAACCTGTCCAAGGTCACCACCTCGGCGGACAACTTCACCCTCAACATCAGCAACGACACCTCGGGCATCACCACTGCGGCCAACTCCTTTGTGACAGCCTACAACACGCTGGCCAAGGCAGTGGCCGGAATGACCGCGCAGACGCCTTCGACCACCCTGGGCCAGGCCAACACCTCGGCGCCGCTGGCCAGCGAGTCCTCGGTGCAGACCATCATGAGCCAGCTGCGCAATACGATGTTCAGCTCGGTGGATGGCGGCAATGGCATCAACACCCTGTCCGACATCGGCATTTCGTTCCAGAAGGACGGCACGCTGGCGCTGGATTCGACCAAACTGTCGACGGCCGCGACCAACAATTTCGCCGGCATCGCCAATCTGTTCGCTGGTACGGACCCTGATCCGACCAACACCACTTCGTCCAAAAATGGTATTGTCACCAAGTTGCAGACCTTGATGACCAGTCTGCTCAGCGACAACGGCATCATCGCCACCAAGACCAGCGGCCTGCAAGCCAGCCTGAAGATCAATCAGGACCGCCAGACGGCAGTGCAGACCCGCTTGTCCAACCTGAAAGACACTTATACCAACCAGTTCAATCGGCTCAACACCACGCTTTCCAGCATGCAGTCGACCCAGAGTTATCTGACCCAGCAACTGGCCAGCCTGGCCAAGAGCAGCGGTTGAGCTGAATCCGCGAACATAGGAGAAAGTCATGTTCGGAACCATGAAACGCGGGGCCAACGCCTACGCCAATATCGGGGTGGAAACCGGCGTCCTCGCCGCCAGCCCGCACAAGCTCATCACCATGCTGTTCGATGGCGCCCTGGTGGCCATCGCGCTGGGCAAGAAGTACATGGCCGAAGCCAACATCAAGGACAAGGGCGAATCGATCACCAAGGCCATCCTGATCGTGGATAACGGCCTGCGCGCCAGCCTGAACAAGGAAGTCGGCGGCGAACTGGCGCTCAATCTGGATTCGCTGTACGAGTACATGAGCCGCCGCCTGTTCGAGGCCAACGCCACCAACAATCCCGCCATCCTGGATGAAGTGCACAGCCTGCTCGAAGACATCCGCTCGGCCTGGGAACAGATCGGGCCCAACGGCCAGCCGGCCCCGATGCAGGCTGCGCCTGCCCCGACCGCTGCATTTTCCCAACCCAGCTTCGCAAAGGCTTGACTGACATGAATGGTGACGAGGTCATCGCCATCTACGAGTCGATCTCCCGATTGACTGACGAAATGCTGGCAGCCGCCCGCGCTGCCGACTGGGAACTGCTGGCCACGCTGGAGACCCAGTGCGGCAAGCACATCAGCAACCTGCGCAATTGCGAGGAGAGCATCTCGCTGTCCGATGAGCTGCGCACCCGCAAGGTCGACATCATCAAGAAGATCCTGGAAGACGACCGCGACATCCGCAACCTGACCGAACCGGGATTGCGCAAGCTGTCTGCCCTCATCCAAAGCAACCAGACCGAACAGAAGCTGCTCAATACGTACGGCATGGGTAGTTGACCATGTTGCCGCGGGCCGACATCGCCAGCGCCGTCCACCCCGTCAACGCCGTGGAACCCGCCACGGCTGTCGTCTCGGTCGCCGACACCCGACAGGAAGCCTTCAGCCGCCTGGCCCAGATTGCAGTGGGCCAGCAGATGTCCGGGCGCATCCTGTCCAACTTCAGTGACGGCACCTTCCTGGTGCGCATCGCCAATACGGCCGCGCGCATGGTGCTGCCCAACAATGCCAAGGTCGGCGATACGCTGGTGCTGACCCTGGTTTCCAAGGATCCCCGCCCGACCTTCTCGGTCAACGAAGGCAGCATCCGGCCCGATGAAGAAAGCGCCTCGGTGGCCCTCAGCAATGCCGGGCGCGCCATGCAGAAGGACCTCAAGTCCCTGCAATTCGTCACCCGGGATGAAGCCGGCGCCGGCCACATCGCCCAGAACGAGGATATCGCCGCCGACGCCCAGGCCAAGGGCACGCGCCCGGGACAAGCCGGCGCGCCGACCAGCACCACCACCACCCTGAGCAACGCAGCCAAACTCATCGACAGCCTCTTGCACGCCTCCCAGCAAGGCGACATGGCCGATCACGTCAGCGCCCCCGCTCCCTTGCTGCCTCGCGCCGGACTGCCACCAGAGCAGATGGCCGGCGCGCTCAAGGACGCCATCGCCTACAGCGGCGTGTTCTACGAATCCCATGTCTCGGCCTGGGCCGCCGGCCAGCGTCCGGCCGCGGAATTGCTGCGTGAACCCCAGGCCCAGGTGGCGGCCAAGCATGGCGGCGAAATCAACCTGCTGAGCCAGAACGATCCAGCCCAGAACCAGCTTGGCCAGATCATCAACCTCCAGCTCAATGCACTGGAGCAGCAGCGCGTGCTGTGGCACGGCGAAGTCTGGCCGGGCCAGAAGATGGAATGGGAAATCAGCCAGGAACATGACCAGCAACAATCCAAGACCCAGGCGGACGACGAAGCGCCGCCCAGTTGGCACAGCGTGGTGCGCTTCGACTTCGCTCACCTGGGCGGTGTGTCGGCCTCGATCCGCCTGATCGGCCAGCAGATCCACGTCCAGGTCAAGGCCGACAACGAAAGCACCGCCGCCGCCCTGCGCGGCAACAGCAGCCTCTTTGCCGACGCCATGGCCGCGGCCGGAACCTCGCTGGATTCCCTGATCGTCAAGCAGAGCAATGGAGAAACCTAACATTCCCCTGCAGAATGCCGTCGCGTTGGCCTACAACGCCAGTCAGGCAGCTCCCCAGGTCGTGGCCAAGGGCCGCGGCCTGGTGGCCGAGGCCATCATCGCCCGCGCCCGCGAAAGCGGCGTCTATGTCCACGAATCCAAGGAACTCGTTTCCCTGCTGATGCAGGTGGAACTGGACCAGCAGATCCCCCCTGCCCTGTACCGCACCGTCGCCGAGTTGCTAGCCTGGCTATATCGTATTGAAAATATGCAATTAAATTCATCGGTGATGTATGATACGGGACTAAATTATTCCAATAATTCCCCAGGGGAAAGCGATCCCATTCGCTGAATTCAGACGTATCGACGCACAGATGGCCAACCAAGACGAGATCGACGACGACAGTCCCTACCGGGTCCGCTCCCGGAGGGAGATCATTTCCCTGCTCACCAGCATGATGGAAAAGAATCAGCTGCTGAGCCTGATGATCAAGGGTGGCTCCGAGTCGGTGATCACCTCCATCCTCGACGTAGATGCGGATGAAGACGCGATCACCCTCGACGCCGCGCCCAGCGCGATGCTCAATGACAGTATCGTCTCCAGCAAGCAGATCGACTTCGAGGCGATCTACAACAGCATCCGCATCACCTTCGTTGTCGATGGTGCACGCCAGATCGAATACCAGGGCCGCCCGGCGCTGCAGGTCGCCATCCCGGAAAGCCTGGTGCGACTGCAGCGACGCGAGTTCTTCCGCATCCCCACGCCCATTGCCAAGCCGCTGCGCTGCACCTTCCGCATCACCCAGTCGGATGGCTCGTTTGTCACCGTGGTCACGATGCTCAACAACATCAGCGCCGGCGGCGTGGGCATCACCGATGAAAAGAAGCTGCTCTCCACCACGCCCGGTGTGATCTACGAAGACTGCCAGCTGGAGCTGGGCGACAACACCCTGGTCTCGGTCAAGCTGCAAGTGCGCGACTGCAAGGAATTCAAGATGACCAATGGCAAGATCGTCAACCGCTTCGGCTGCCAGTTCATCGATATCCCGCGTACCGTCCTGGCCGCCATCCAGCGGTTCATCACCAAGCTGGAACGCGAGCAGAACGCCAAGGCCTCGGGAATGATGTAAGCCCGCCAAGACCAGCGAACCCCAAAAAAATACCCCAGCAACCGGGCCACCGGCTTCTGGGGTATTTTTTTGCCTCGCCGCCCGGCGCCCGCCCTGCAGACGCTGGAAAACAGCCGAGATATCACACCTGCATCGTCATGATGTCACGGTAAGCCGACACCAGCTTGTTGCGCACCTGGATGCTGGTCTGGAAGGAAATGCTGGCCTTCTGCGACGCAATCATCACATCGGACAAGTTCACACTGTCATCGCCCATGGCGAAGGCCTGCGACATCTTGGAAGCCTTCTGCTGCGAATCGTTGACCTGGTCGATGGCGCCCTTGAGCACCTCCGAAAAGTCCACGCGCGGCGCGGCCTTTTCGACCTTCAGACCGATCTGGGCCGGTTCCGACACGCCCTGGGCGCGTGCTGCGGCAGCCTTCAGCTGGGCCACCATCGCTTCGATCTTGCTGGTATCAATCACACTTTCGATCGCCATTTCCCACCTCTTGGTTTGATCTTTTGCATTCCTGCCACATGCTGACACGCACTGCGGCCTTGTACACGAGCACCTTAACATCATTGCATTGACAAATCGAACCGATAAGCGGGGAATTTGCCATTCTGTTCGGGCGATCAAATTCCCGCTGCGAACGCACAATCCACACTGAGCAAAAAACCTCACAAAGGTAAGCAGTGGACCAAGTCTTTATCAAGCTGGCAATCAAGGGGTCGCCAGAGGGGAAATCATGGCGGTAGCAGCCGATGGCACAATGACCGGCGACACCAACAATACGGGCGAGCTCGGCAGTAACGAGGGCGTGCCCGGATCTCAACCTGCCCAGAACGGCATGATGGGCTACGCCCGCTCGCCGCAAGGCAAGCGCATCCTGCTCATCATCGCCGCCGCCGCCACCCTGGCGGTGATGGCCGGTATCTGGCTGTGGAGCCAGAAGGTCGAGTACCGGGTCCTCTTCTCCAACTTCAATGACCGCGACGGCGGCGCCATCGTGGCGTCGCTGCAGCAGATGAACGTGCCCTACAAGTATTCCGATGGCGGCACGGCCATCCTGGTGCCGGAGAACATGGTGCATGACGCCCGCCTGAAACTGGCGGCGCAAGGCCTGCCCAAGGGCGGCAATGTCGGCTTCGAGCTGATGGAAAACCAGAAGCTGGGCATTTCCCAGTTTCTGGAGCAGGTCAATTTCCAGCGCGCCCTCGAAGGCGAGCTGGCGCGTTCTGTGGGCTCCCTGGCCTCGGTCCAGACCGCCCGCGTCCACCTGGCCCTGCCCAAGGCTTCGGTGTTCGTGCGTGACCAGCAGAAGCCGACCGCTTCTGTCGTCCTGAGCCTGTATCCGGGCCGCTACCTGGACCCGCAGCAGGTCAGCGCGATTGTCCACCTGGTGGCCAGCAGTGTGCCGGAACTGTCGCCCAAGTCGGTGACCATCGTTGACCAGAACGGCAACCTGCTCTCCGACACCACCAAGCAAGCCCAACCGAATACGCTCGATCCGACCCAGCTGAAGTATGTCCAGGACATGCAGCAGGACATCATCAAGCGCGTCGAATCCATCATCGCCCCCATCGTCGGCAACGGCAATGTGCGCGCCGAAGCGACGGCCGACGTCGATTTCTCCCGTTCCGAGCAGGCCTCGGAAGCCTACAAGCCCAACCAGACCAAGGATAGCGCCGCCGTTCGCAGCAAGCAGAGCAGCGAAGCCAACAGCGCCTCCAACGGCACCTCAGGTGTGCCGGGCGCGCTGTCGAACCAGCCTCCGGCTCCGGCGACTGCGCCCATCGTCAATCCGGCGGTGGCCAACGGTGCGGCCAACCAGACTGGTGCCGCCACCCCCAATGGCGCCCTGCCGACTCCGACTGCCACCGGCAACTCGCGCAAGGACGAGACCATCAACTACGAGGTCGACAAGACCGTGCGCTACACCCAGCAACCGATGGGCGGCGTGCGTCGCCTGACGGTGGCCGTGGTGGTGAACTACAAGCGCACCCTGGACAATACCGGCAAGATCGTGATGCGTCCGCTCACCGAGGCCGAGCGCAACCAGATCACCGACCTAGTCAAGGAAGCGATGGGTTACAACAAGGATCGCGGCGACTCGCTCAACGTGGTCAACACCCAGTTCAGCACCGACATGGAGCCGGAAGTGCCGCTGTGGAAGCAGCCTGGCATGATCGACCTGGCCAAGGAAATCGGCAAGTACGTGCTGGTGGCCGCTGTCCTGCTGTTCCTGTACTTCCGCGTCCTGCGCCCTATCGTCTGGAAGCTGTCCGGCCGCGAAGAACGCGAACGCCTGGCCAAGGAAAAGGCCGAGGCCGAAGCCGCCGCCGCTGCCGCAGCAGTTGCCGCCGGCTTCGATCCGGACGATCCGGACGCCATCGTCAACCTCTCCGGCGAGCCGGCCGTCGACGAGCGCGCACAGTACAAGGCCAACCTCGAAACCGCCAAGCAGTGGGCCAAGAATGATCCGAAACTGGTGGCAAGCATCATCAAGTCATGGGTGAACAATGAGTAACGACGGCGTTCAGAAAGGTGCCATCCTCATGCTCGCCCTGGGCGAGGATGAGGCCGCCGAAGTGATGAAATACCTGGGCCCGAAAGAGGTCCAGAAGCTGGGCGCGGCCATGTCGGCGCTACGCAACGTGAGCTTCGAAGAAATCAATGAAGTGCTGGAAGCCTTCGTCGCCGAGACCGGCCAGGCCTCCTCGCTGGGCCTGGATTCGGACGAATACATCCGCAGCGTGCTGACCAAGGCCCTGGGCGACGACAAGGCCACTTCCCTGCTCAACCGCATCCTGGGGGGGCGCGATGCTTCCGGCATCGAAAGCCTCAAGTGGATGGACGCGCAGTCCGTGGCCGAGCTCATCCGCAACGAGCACCCGCAGATCATCGCCACCATTCTGGTCCACCTGGAACGCGACCACGCCTGCGGCATCATCAACAATTTCACGGAACGTTTGCGCAACGACGTCATCCTTCGTATTGCAACCCTGGACGGCGTGCAGCCGGCTGCGTTGCGTGAACTCAATGATGTGCTGACCAAACTGCTGACCGGCAACGAAAGCCTGAAGAAGCAACAGATGGGCGGTATCCGTACCGCAGCCGAGATCCTGAACTTCATGTCCGGCGAGAACGAGACCTCGGTCATGAACAACCTGCGCTCCTACGACGAGGACATGGCGCAGAAGATCATGGACGAGATGTTCGTCTTCGAGAACATCATCGACATCGACGGCCGCGGCATCCAGCTGCTGCTGCGCGAAGTCCAGTCCGAGTCGCTGATCGTGGCCCTGAAGGGTGCCTCGCAAGGCCTGCGCGACAAGATCTTCGCCAACATGTCGCAGCGTGCGGCCGAGATGATGAAGGAAGACCTGGAGTCCAAGGGACCGGTGCGGCTGTCCGAAGTGGATGCGCAGCAGAAAGCCATCCTGCAGATCGTGCGCCGCCTGGCCGACGAAGGCCAGATCGTGCTGGGCGCCAAGGGCGAGGACGCGTTCATCTGATGCGCCTGATGCAGCCTGCTGTCGGCATGCCGGCCTGAGGAGTCAAAGAAGCCATGCGTGCAAAGATCATTCCCAAGGAAGAAATGACGCCCTACCAGCGTTGGGAGCTGGCGTCCTTCCACGACGAGCCCGAACCGGAGCCAGAGCCGCTGCCGGAAGAGGAAGAATTCCTCGAAGAACCGCCGCCGGTGCCGCAACTGACGGCCGAGCAGCTCGACGCCATCCGCGAGGCCGCCCGCCAGGAAGGTTTTGCCGAGGGTCGCGAACACGGCCTGCAGGCAGGCCGCTCCGAAGGCTACGTCGCCGGGCTCCAGCAAGGCCAGCAGGAAGTCAACGAAATCATCCAGCACTTCCGCCAGATCGCCGTCAATTTCAGCACCGAAGTCTCGCAATGCAGTGAAAAGATGGCCCCCGAGCTGCTCGACCTGGCCCTGGACCTGGCCAAGTCCATGCTCAAGACTGCACTCAAGGCGCGACCCGAGCTGGTGCTGCCCACGGTGAGCGCGGCCATCCAGGCCCTGCCCGTGCTGCAGCTGCCGGCCAGTCTGAGGCTGCACCCGGAAGACGCCGCCCTGGTGCGCAAGCATCTGGGCGAAGAACTGATCCAGCAAGGCTGGAAGATCGAGGAAGACGCCCTGCTCGATCGCGGCGGCTGCCAGGTCGAAACCCGCACCAACCAGATCGATGCCACCACCCAGACCCGCTGGGAGCGCCTGGGCGAGTCGCTGTCCAAGCAGCTCGACTGGCTGGAATGATGTCTTTCAAGTGATAACGACCTGAACGGGAGACCCGCATGAACTCCCCGATGCCATCCCATAGCAGCCTGTGGCAAGCCTACCTGCACAACTGTCGCAGCCTGGTCGCCATGGCCGAGCCCACCATGACCGCTGGCCGCATCACCCGCGTGGCGGGCCTGGTGATGGAAGCGGTCGGCCTGAAGCTGCCGGTGGGCAGCCCCTGCAACATCCCCCTGCCCAATGGCACCATGATCGAGGCAGAAGTGGTCGGGTTCCAGGACGATCGCCTCTTCCTGATGCCGCAAAGCGATGTCGAAGGCATCGTTCCCGGCACCCGGGTCTATCCGGTCGAACCGGTACGCCCGCCGCCGCGCACCGGCCCCATCAGCTTCACCCCGCGCCGCGCCGATGAGCACAGCCGCCGCCTGCCCGTGGGCGAGGAATTGCTGGGTCGCGTGCTCGATGGCGCTGGCCGCCCGCTGGACAACCTCGGACCGCTGCATACCGAACGCTCTGCGCCCCTGGCCGTGCGCGCCGCCAACCCGCTGGGCCGCGCGCCCATCCGCGACATCCTCGATACCGGCATTCGCGCCATCAATTCCATGCTCACCGTCGGCCGGGGCCAGCGCATGGGCCTGTTTGCGGGTTCCGGCGTCGGCAAGAGCGTGCTGCTGGGGATGATGGCGCGCTACACCAGCGCCGACGTGATCGTGGTCGGCCTGATCGGCGAGCGCGGCCGCGAAGTCAAGGAATTCATCGAACAGATCCTCGGCGCCGAGGGCCTGGCCCGCTCCGTGGTCGTGGCCGCCCCTGCCGATACCCCGCCGCTGATGCGCCTGCAGGGGGCGGCCTATTGCACCTCCATTGCCGAGTATTTCCGCGACCAGGGCAAGGACGTGCTGCTCATCATGGATTCGCTGACCCGCTATGCCATGGCGCAGCGCGAGATCGCCCTGGCCATCGGCGAACCGCCCGCCACCAAGGGTTACCCGCCTTCCGTGTTCGCCAAGCTGCCGGCGCTGGTGGAACGCGCCGGCAATGGCGACGAAGGCGGCGGCTCCATCACCGCCTTCTACACCGTGCTCACCGAAGGCGATGACCAGCAAGATCCCATCGCCGACGCCGCCCGCGCCATCCTGGACGGCCACATCGTGCTCAACCGCCAGCTTGCCGAGGCCGGCCACTATCCGGCCATCGACATCGAACAGTCCATCAGCCGCGCCATGCACGGCATCACCGACGCCGAACATCAGCGCAGCTCACGCCACCTGAAGCAGTTGTACTCACGCTTCCAGCGTAACCGCGACCTCATCAGCGTGGGCGCCTATGCCGCCGGCAGCGACCCCATCCTGGACGAGGCTATTGCCTTATTGCCAAGAATGGAAGCATTTTTGCAACAGGGCATCCATGAGCAAGCCGATGTATCAGAGAGCTTGAGGCAACTTACCGCTCTATTCGGGTGATTGAGCGCAAGCAGCCAAAAATATAATCAGTGCAATCATGGCGACTCCCTCCGCACTCGACACGCTGATCGAATTGGCGACCAAAGAGACCGACGAAGCTACCAAGCGTCTCGGTCGGGCTGTGCGCGTGAGTGAGGAAGCACAGCAGAAACTGGGCATCCTGCAGCAGTACCGCGACGATTACGCCGCGCGTTTCCAGGAAACCCTGAGCAATGGCCTCACCGCCCTGAGCTATCGCAATTTCCAGTTGTTCATCGAAAAGATCGACAACGCCATTGCCGGCCAGGAAGATGTGGTCAGAAGCAGCCAGCAGCGTGTCGCGGAAGCGCGCGCGGCCTGGCAAGCGTGCGAGCGCAAGCGCATGTCCTATGACACGCTGGCCACGCGCGCGCGGGACAAGGAAATGCAGAAGCAGAACAAGCGCGACCAGAAGTCCATGGATGAACACGCATCGCGCATCACGTTCTACAAGCGTTGACGCCCGACCAGACAGCACGTACCCGCAAGTTACCGACAGGCCACCATCATGAACACTTCCCTGCCGCTGTTGAATGTGATCACCGGCTCGCAAGCCGCTACCGGTGCGCGCTCCGCCAATCCGGCCGACAGCTTCAGCGCCGATGTGCCTTTCAACCAGGTCCTCAACAGCCAGGTCAGCACCCGCAACCAGCAGAACCCGTCTCAGGACAAGCCGCAGGCCGCCCAGGAGCAGCAGCCCGCCGCGCCCAGCCAGCCGGCCCAGAGCGCGGCCAGCACCAAGGCCAGCGCGGCCAATGGCAGCGAGCAGAAGCAGGACAGCGCCAAGGACGAGGACAAGGATAGCGACGACACCACCACCCAGGCCTCGGCAGAACTGCTGGCCCTGGTGGCCAACATTGCCCAGAACGCCGTCAAACCGGTGACCGACGGCAAGAGCGAACATACCGACGCCGACCTGCTGGCCCAGGCCAAGCGCGGCGGCGCCAAGCTGACGCTGGTCGATGAGCAGCAAGCCCTGGCAGGCGACGGCAAGGACAGCAAGATCGACCTGGCCGGCCTGCAGAGCAGCCTGGCCGCCAACAAGGGCAAGCAGGACGGCGCCGCCGACGTGACACGCAAGGCCAACGCAGCCGAAGCCAATCCCACCGACGCCCATGCCGCCAAGGGCGAGAAGCCGGCCGTCGATCTGGGTAGCGAAAAAGCCCAGGCGCTGCCCAAGGAAGACGCCAGCACCCTGGCCAACCGCGCCCAGTATGGCAGCAAAGCCACCACCGAGACCGTGGCCACGGCCAAGCAGGAGCTGCCCCACGCCACACCGACTCCGGTGGTCATGCCGGCCATGCAGCAGGCGCTGGCCGCCAACCAGACGCAGGCCGTCTTTGGCACCGCCTACACCGACAAGATCCAGCCCAATGTGGGCAGCGCCGGCTGGGATCAGGCCGTGGGCAACAAGATCACCTGGATGGCCACCGGCGGCATCCAGAGCGCCTCGCTGACGCTGAACCCGCCCGACCTGGGACCGATGCAGGTGGTGCTGAACGTGCACAACCAGCAGGCTGACGCCACCTTCATCACCGCCCAACCAGAAGTCAAGCAAGCGCTGGAAGCGGCCATGCCCAAGTTGCGTGAAATGATGGACCAGGCCGGTATCCAGCTGGGCCAGGCCACCGTCAACACCGGCATGCCCAATCAGCAGCAAGGCGCCAACGGCGGCCAGCAGCAGGCGCGCAGCTCCTCTGGCGCCGGCGGCGCAGGCCAGGAACAGGACGGCGAAATCGCCATCACCGGCGCGACCACCGCGGCGACCACCAGCGGCCTGGGCCTGGTCGACACCTTCGCCTGAGCGCAGGAGAAGATCGGCCCCCTCATGCAAGGCAACGCAATGCAATATCGTCCGCGCAGGACTCAACAATAAGAAAACTTTGCCGTTAAGCAGATATCCACATACCACGCGCTGACGAACTGAAAGGACTAGTAGATGGCAACAAAAGGAAAAGCCCCGGCCAAGGGAGCTGAAGCAGAAGCAGCACCGGCAAAATCGAGCAAGAAGATGCTCTTCATCATCGTCGGCGCAGTGCTGGTGCTGGTCATTGGTGGGGCCGCAGCGTTCTTCATGATGGGCGGCAAGGGCAAGAAGGGGGAGGATCATGCCGAAGAAAAGTCCGAGGCCAAGGCCCCGACCTTCGTGGTGATCGAGCCCTTCGTAGTGAACCTGCAGCAGGAAACCGGTGACCAATACCTGCAAGTGGCGATGACCCTGCAGGTGCCGGACGGCCAGACGGCCGAAGCGCTCAAGCTGTACATGCCGCAGGTGCGCAGCCGCCTGCTCATGGTGCTCTCCAGCAAGAAGGCCTCGGAACTGCTGACCAGCGAAGGCAAGCGCCGCCTGACCGACGAGATCATCGACCAGCTCGGCGAGCCGTTCTCGGGCAAGGGCCGTGGTCCGCAGATCACCGATGTGTTCTACACGTCCTTCGTGATCCAGCAGCAGTAAGCAACAGCGCGCAGCTGACGGCAACCGAGGCGGCAACAGCAACAGTAATAGACACAGAACACAGAAGGCAGGGATTCACACCACCATGGCCGAGCACTTTCTATCACAGGAAGAAGTCGATGCCCTTCTGAAGGGCGTGACGGGAGACGAAGACGAAGAAAAGGTCGTCGAAGAAGCTCCTGGTACGGTACGTACCTACAACCTGGCAACGCAGGAACGGATCGTGCGCGGGCGCATGCCCACGCTCGAAATCATCAACGAGCGCTTCGCGCGTCTGTTCCGCATCGGCTTGTTCAACTTCATCCACCGTACCGCCGAGATCTCGGTCGGTCCGGTGAAGGTGTCCAAGTACAGCGAGTTCATCCGCAACCTGGTGGTGCCCACCAACCTGAACCTGGTCCACATCAAGCCCTTCCGCGGCATCGGGCTGGTGGTGTTCGACCCGCAGTTCGTCTTCATGCTGGTGGACAACATGTTCGGCGGCGATGGCCGCTTCCACACCCGCATCGAAGGCCGCGAATTCACGCCCACCGAGCAACGCATCATCATGCGCGTGCTGGAGATCACCTTCGAAACCTACTCCAAGTCGTGGGAACCGATCTATCCGATCGAATTCGAATTCATCCGCTCGGAAATGAACACCCAGTTCGCCAACATCGCCACGCCCAACGAAGTGGTGGTCTCGACCACCTTCACCGTTGAGCTGGGACCAGTGTCGGGCGAAATCCATATCTGCACGCCCTACTCGATGATCGAGCCGGTGCGTGACCGCCTCACCAGCAGCATGCAGGGTGAGGCGCTGGAAGTCGACAAGCGCTGGATCCGGCTGATGAAGCAGCAGATCCAGACCGCCGAGGTCGAACTGATCGTCAATTTCGGCACCGCCCGAGTCAACTTCACCGACCTGCTGCACATGCAGGTGGGCGACGTCATTCCGCTGCAGACCAATACGACCGTCGAGGCACAGGTTGACGGCGTGCCGGTGATGGAATGCAGCTACGGCCAATCCAATGGCCAATACGCCTTGCGCGTTGAAAAACTGCTGTCCATCACCCATCAAGAAACACCGGAAAGCTTTCAAGGAGATTAGTAATGGCTGATGAGAACGTAGCAGGCGCAGGCGCAGCGGAAGACGATCCGTGGGGCGCGGCCATGGCCGAGCAGACGCAGGCTGAAGAAGCGCAGAAAAAAGGCGAGATGGAAGACGAGAAAGGCATCAGCGCGGCACCCGCGATGGCCACCGTCTTCAAGGATCTCTCCGGGGACGATATCAAGACCAACACCCCCAACGACATCGACTTCATCCTCGATATCCCGGTCCAGCTGACCGTGGAACTGGGACGCACCAAGATCGCCATCAAGAACCTGCTGCAACTGGCGCAGGGCTCGGTGGTGGAACTGGACGGCATGGCCGGTGAACCGATGGACGTGCTGGTCAACGGCTGCCTGATCGCTCAGGGCGAAGTGGTGGTGGTCAACGACAAGTTCGGTATCCGTCTCACCGACATCATCACGCCGGCCGAACGCATCCGCAAGCTCAACCGCTGAACGGGATGGTCGGTCGTTGATGAATCATCCGGTGGCAGCCTTTCTTTCACGCAGCCTGCAACAGTGCCGGGCGGGCCTTGTGTCCGCCCTGCTCTTTCTGGGCGGCGCCATGCTCGGCAGCAGCGCTGCCTGGGCCGACAACGGCGCTGCCGCCAACACGGCAGCCAACACCCTGAGCCCCCCCGCTCCCGCCGCCCATGCCGCCGCGAACACAGCGGCTGCAGCGGCGCAGAGCGCTGGCGCGGCCCTGCCGTCTTCCGGTGGCAGCGTCTTCACCATGCTGCTCGGCCTGACCGTCGTGCTGGCCGTGCTGGCGGCGGTGGCGTGGCTGTTCAAGCGCTTCGGCCTGAACCAGGGCTTGGCCGGCAATGCCGCGGCCAAGGTGGTGGGGGGCGTGAGCGTGGGCACGCGCGAACGGGTGATGGTCATCGAGGTGGGGGAGCAATGGATCGTGGTCGGGGTCGCGCCTGGCCGGGTCAATGCGCTGGCCACCATGCCGCGCCAGACGCTGACCGCCGCACAGGCAGGCGCTACCGGCAATGCGCCGGCCTTCGCCACCTGGCTCAAGCACACCATGGATAAACGTAATGGCGCAGCCGGCAACGGCGAGCGCCCGGGTCAAGATGGCAGCACTTCCTAAGCCGCAAGGCATCGTCTCAACCGCGGCCCGCAAGGCTGCTGCGCTGCTGCGCAACCGTTACTGCTGGCTGGCGCTGCTGTGCCTGCCCTTGGCAGCCTCGGCCCAGCAGGGTATTCCCGCACTCAACAGCATGCCCGCTCCGGGCGGCGGCACGAACTATTCGCTGCCGATCCAGACGATGCTGTTGCTCACCTCGCTGTCCTTCCTGCCGGCGGCCTTGCTGATGATGACCTGTTTCACCCGCATCGTCATCGTGCTCTCGCTGCTGCGCCAGGCACTGGGCACCCAGTCGACCCCGCCCACGCAGGTGCTGGTGGGGCTGTCGCTGTTCCTAACCTTCTTCGTCATGAGCCCGGTGTTCGACCGCATCTATACCGACGCCTACCAGCCCTTCGCGGAAAACAAGATCCAGATGATGGAAGCGCTCGACAAGGGCGCGCAGCCGCTCAAGGAATTCATGCTCAAGCAGACCCGCGAGTCCGACCTGGCGCTGTATGTGAAGCTCTCGCGCGGTCCCGCCCTGCAGGGTCCGGAAGATGTGCCGCTGCGCCTCCTGGTGCCGGCCTTCGTCACCAGCGAACTGAAGACGGCGTTCCAGATCGGCTTTGCCATCTTCCTGCCCTTCCTCATCATCGACATGGTGGTGGCCAGTATCCTCATGTCCATGGGCATGATGATGATGTCGCCAGCGCTGGTGTCGCTGCCCTTCAAGCTGATGCTGTTCGTGCTCGTGGATGGCTGGCAGCTGCTCATCGGGTCGCTGGCCCAGAGTTTTTACTAGCCTAGGACAAGGAAGAGCCTGATGACTCCAGAAAGCGTCATGACCATGGGCCGCCAGGCCATGGAAATCACCCTCCTGATCGCCGCGCCGATGCTGCTCACGGCCCTGCTCATTGGCCTGCTGGTGAGCATCTTCCAGGCCGCCACCCAGATCAACGAACAGACCCTGGCCTTCATTCCCAAGCTGCTGGGCGTGTTCCTGGCCATGATCGTGGCCGGTCCGTGGATTCTGACGGTGATCGTGGATTACATGCACACCATGTTCAGCGGCATTCCCGCCATGGTCCAGTAGTAGGTCCGTGGCCGCAACGCAGCTTGCGGCCTCCGATGCATGCTTACCTTCTCCAGCCAGCAACTCTATATCTGGGTCGCCATGTTCATCTGGCCGACCACGCGCATTCTGGGCCTCATGGCCATTGCTCCTCCGTTTGGCAGCGCCAGCGTCCCGATGCTGGTGAAGGTCTTGCTGGGCGTGGCCATCGGCGCGGTGATCGCGCCCGACGTACCGATCCCGCCGGCCATCGAGCCCACCTCGATGACAGGCATCATGATCCTCTTGCAGCAGTTGCTCATCGGCCTGTCCATGGGCTTTGCCATGCGCATCGTCTTTGCCGCCGTGGAAGCGGCCGGTGAATTCACCAGCACCACCATGGGCCTGTCCTTCGCCGCCTTCTTCGATCCCCAGACCCAGGGCCGCACCGCCGTCATCAGCCAGATCTTCTCCCTGCTGGCCACGATGGTGTTCCTGAACCTGAACGGCCACCTGATCCTGTTGCAGGTGGTGGCCGAGAGCTTCCACACCTTGCCCATCACCGGCCAGCCCATCACCACCGAGGGCTTCCATCAACTGGTGCTGTGGGGCGCCAAGATCTTCAGCATGGGCCTGCAATTGTCGCTGCCGCTGCTCATCGCCCTGTTGATCACCAACTTCGCGTTGGGCGTGCTCACGCGCGCAGCGCCGCAGCTGAACCTGTTCGGTATCGGTTTTTCGATTACCATGTTGGCGGGTTTCATCTTGATCGGCCTCACGCTTCCCTATATGCTCACGCCGGTCCAGAAGCTGCTCTCCGATGGCGTGGAGATGGTGCGCCTGCTGGGCAGCGTCCCGCCGGTCAATGCTGCGCCCAAGCCTTGACGCCAAGCCGCCGCTAGCCCGAGGCGACATTTACCTGATCTGACGATCTTGCCGCCATTCTCCGTTCACACTAGCGCCTGATCTTTCCCAGGCCGCTGCAGGTCTTTTTTTTCGCATGAAACTTGCCCAGCTACGTCGTCCCAAATTCATCCTCCTGGCCCTGCTCGTGCTGCTCGTCGCGGCCTGGATCATCCGCAGTGTACTGACCCCGCCAGCGCCGCCGACCTACCTCAGCGCCACCGCCCGGGTGGCCGACATCCAGGACGTGGTGCTGGCCAGCGGCACCGTCAAGGCCTACAAGCAGGTCAGCGTGGGCGCCCAGGTATCGGGCCAGATCAAGTCGCTCAAGGTGGCGCTGGGCGACCAGGTCAAGAAGGGGCAGCTGGTGGCCGAGATCGACTCGCTGACCCAGGCCAATGCCCTGGCCAGCGCCGAGTTCTCGCTGCAGAACCTGCAAGCGCAGTTGCGCGCCAAAGAAGCCAGCCTGAAACAGGCGCAACTGGCCTATGCGCGCCAGAAGATGATGCTGGCCGGCGACGCCAGCTCGCGCGAGAACTTCGAAAGCGCCGAGGCCACCCTCAACACCACCCAGGCCG
Source organism: Herbaspirillum camelliae (assembly GCF_001929405.1). Lineage (NCBI taxonomy): Bacteria > Pseudomonadati > Pseudomonadota > Betaproteobacteria > Burkholderiales > Oxalobacteraceae > Herbaspirillum > Herbaspirillum camelliae. The sequence goes on along the minus strand of NZ_KV880769.1, from coordinate 3,861,917 downwards.
ACATCGCCGCCCTGCAGGCGCAGATCAAGGATGGCGCCATCAAGGTCGATACCGCCCGCCTGAACCTGGGCTATACCCGCATCAGCTCGCCCATCGAAGGCCGGGTGGTGGCCATCGTGGCGCAGGAAGGCCAGACCGTGAACGCCAACCAGAGCACCCCCACCATCATCAAGGTGGCGCGCATGGATACGGTGACCATCAAGGCGCAGATCTCCGAAGCCGACGTGGTCCGCGTCAAGCCAGGCCTGCCGGTCTTCTTCACCATCCTGGGCGATCCTGACCACCGCTACCGCACCACGCTGCGCGCCATCGAGCCGGCGCCGGACTCCATCCTTCAGGACGACACCTCCAGCAGCACGACTTCCAGCACCAGCAGCAGTAGCGCCAGCTCCACGGCGATCTACTACAACGGCCTGCTGGATGTCCCCAATCCCGAGGGCAAGCTGCGCATTTCCATGACCACCCAGGTCAATATCGTGCTATCCGAAGCCAGCAATGCGCTGGTGCTGCCTTCCACCGCGCTGGGCGCCAAAGCCGCCGATGGCAGCTACACCGTGCGCGTGCTGGACGACCAGGGCCAGGCGCATGAGCGCAAGGTCAGGATAGGCATCAACACCAACGCCCTGGTGCAGATCGTCGAGGGCGTCAAGGCCGGTGAACGCGTGGTCACTGGCACCGTCCTGCCCGGCGCCACCGCCAGCAGCAGCGAGCACGACGGCCCGCCGCCGCATATGTGAGGCCGACCATGCGCACTCCCCTGTTACAGCTGCGCGGCCTGCGGCGCGACTTTCCGGCTGGCGATGACAGCATCACCGTCCTCAATGACGTCAACCTGGACATCCAGGCCGGCGAGCTGGTGGCCATCGTCGGCGCCTCCGGTTCGGGCAAGTCCACGCTGATGAACATCCTGGGCTGCCTGGACAAGCCCAGCGCCGGCAGTTACCTGGTCGCTGGCCGCGAGACCGGCAAGCTGGATGCGGATGAACTGGCGCAATTGCGGCGCGAGCATTTCGGCTTCATCTTCCAGCGCTATCACCTGCTGTCGGACCTGGACGCCACCGCCAACGTCGAAGTCCCCTCGGTCTACGCCGGCCTGGAGCCGCAGCAGCGCCGCCAGCGCGCCGCGCAATTGCTGGCCCGGCTGGGATTGACCGAGCGCAGCCATCACAAACCGGGGCAATTATCAGGTGGGCAGCAGCAGCGCGTCTCGATTGCGCGCGCGCTGATGAACGGCGGCGACGTCATCCTGGCCGACGAGCCCACGGGCGCGCTGGACAGCCACAGCGGCCAGGAAGTCATCAAGATCCTCAAGGAGTTGCATGCCGAGGGCCACACCATCATCATCGTCACGCACGACATGCAGGTGGCCAGCCACGCCCAGCGCATCATCGAGATCAAGGACGGCGTCATCATCGCCGACCGGCGCAACGAGGAGACGGTTGCTGCCCTGGCCGCCACGGCCAGCAGCAGCGGTGCGGCCGCAAAGCAAGGCCGCCAGGCCAGTCCCTGGCGCGCCTGGCTGGACCGTTTCAAGGAAGCACTGCGCATGTCGCTCCTGGCCATGAATGCACACCGCCTGCGCAGCTTCCTGACCATGCTGGGCATCATCATCGGGATTGCCTCGGTGGTCTCGGTGGTGGCCCTGGGCAGCGGCTCGCGCGAGCAGATCCTGGCCGACATCAGCGCGATGGGCACCAACACCATCGACATCTTTCCCGGCGCCGACTTCGGCGACATGAAGTCGGCCTCCATTCGCACCCTCACGCCCGCCGATGCCGCCGCCCTGGCCGAGCAGAACTTCGTGGACAGCGTCACGCCCAGCGTGGCCACGTCATCCTCGGCCCGGTACGGCAACATCTCCGTGAACGCCACCATCAACGGCGTGGGCGAACAATACTTCCGGGTGCGCGGCCTGAAGATGGCGCAAGGCAAGAGCTTCGATACCGAGGGCATCCGCCGCTACGCCCAGGAAGTGGTGATCGATGCCAACAGCTACAAGAAGCTCTTCCCCGATGGTGGCAACGCCCTGGGTGAAGTGATCTTCCTGGGCAGCGTACCCTGCCGCATCATCGGCGTGACGCAAAAGCGCGAGAACGGCTTTGGCAACAACAATTCACTCAATGTCTGGGTCCCCTACACCACCGCCATGAGCCGCGTGATCGGCCAGCGCCACCTCAGCGGCATCACCGTGCGCGTCAATGACCAGGTGCCCAGCGCCGCTGCCGAGCAAGGCATCGTCCAACTGATGACGCTGCGCCATCGCACCAAGGACTTCTACCTCTTCAACACCGACAGCATCCGCCAGACGGTCGAGAAAGCCACGGCCACGCTGACCCTGCTGGTGTCAATGATCGCCCTGATCTCGCTGGTGGTGGGCGGCATCGGTGTGATGAACATCATGCTGGTCTCGGTGACCGAACGCACCCGCGAGATCGGCGTGCGCATGGCCGTGGGAGCGCGCCAGAGCGACATCATGCAACAGTTCCTCATCGAAGCCGTGCTGGTCTGCCTGGCCGGCGGCCTGCTGGGCGTGCTGCTGGCGCTGTCCTTCGGCGCCCTGTTCTCGCATTTCGTCAGCAGCTTCCGCATGATCTACTCCACGGCGTCCATCGTCAGCGCCTTCGCCTGCTCCACCCTGATCGGCGTGGTCTTCGGGTTCCTGCCGGCGCGCAACGCGGCGCGCTTGAATCCGGTCGACGCCCTGGCCCGCGAATGAAATCACTGCCCATGTCCCTGCCCGTCCCGTTCCGTCTTTCGCTGCTGCTCGCGCTCACGCTGCTGGGAGCCTGCAGCCCGCTTACCCGCAGCGCCTACACTCCCGTGTCCACCCAGACGCCGCTCAACTGGCAGCAACGCAGCGACCAGCCCGAAGCTGACGTGCAGCGCTGGTGGCAAGGCTTTGGCGACGCCACGTTGACCGCGCTCATCGATGAAGCCCTGCGCAAGAACAATGACCTGGCCCTGGCGGCCATCAAGCTCAGGCGCGCCCAACTGCAGGCCGGCCTGGCCGATGACGCTTTCGTGCCGGCGCTCAGCGCCAGCCTGGGAGCAAGCAGCAGCAAGCAGCTCGATGGCGACCGTATCACCACGCGCGCCAGCCAGAGCTCGGTCAAACTCAGTTATGAAGTGGACCTGTGGGGGCGTCTGGCAGCCACCTCCGACCTCAGCCGCTGGGAAGCCCTGGCCACCGAGCAGGATCGCCAGAGCGCAGCGCTCACGCTCATCGGCACCACCGCCAATCTCTACTGGACCGGGGCCTACCTGAACCAGCGCCTGGCCACGGCCGAACAGAGCATCGCCTATGCAGAGAAGACCCTGGAGCTGGTGCGCACCCAATACCAGGCGGGGGCGGTGTCATCGGTGGAAGTGCTGTCGGCGCAGCAGAATCTCTACAGCCAGCAGTCGAGCTATACCGAGCTGGTGCAACAGCGCGTGGAGAACGACAATGCCCTCTCCATCCTGTTCGACCAGCCGCCCGGCAAGGCCATCGCCCTGCCGGCACGGCTGCCGGAGCAAGCGCTGCCCGTGCTGGCCGCTGGCGTGCCGGCGCAACTGCTGGGGCGGCGGCCCGACCTGCGCGCGCTTGAATTGCGCATCCGTAGCACCCTGGCGGGCGTGGACCAGGCGCGCCTGAATTATTATCCGCAACTGAGCCTGACCGGCACGCTCGGCACCAGCAGCGACGCCCTGCTGCGCCTGGTGCAAAATCCCGTGGCCACGCTGGGCGGCGCGCTGACGCTGCCCTTCCTGCAGCACAGCGAGATGAAGTTCAAGGTCGGCATTTCCCAGGCCGACTTCGACAGCGCCGTGGTGAACTTCCGCAAGGGGCTCTACACTGCCTTCAGCGAGGTCGAGAACGCCCTGTCGGCGCGCCAGCAGTATGCCCGCCAGCAAGCGCTGCTGGTGCGCAACCTGGACGCCGCGCAGGCCGCCGAACGCTTGCTGGAAGTGCGCTACCGGGCCGGCTCGGCCACCTTGCAGCTCTGGCTGGACCAGCAGGACAAGCGGCGCACCGCTGAAATCTCGCTGGCCCAGGTGCGCCTGAACCAGCTGAAGAACCAGATGACGCTGTACCAGGCGCTAGGCGGAGACGCCAACGTGCCTGCGGCCATCGGTGCGCAGTGAGTGCGGCAAGCGAAACCCCTCATCAAACAAAAAGGCGAACCCCAGGGATTCGCCTTTTTTGCTTGCTCGCCGCGATCCTGAGGGAGCGGCCGGGATGACTTACTTCAGGTAGTTCAGCAAGCTCAGGCCGCTGGTGGTGACGAACACCTTTTGCGCAGCTGACAGATAGGTCTGGGTCAGCGTGTAGTCGCTGATGAGCTGGTTGACATCGGACGGGTTGCGGCCCAGCAGGTTGTTGATGGTCTGGGTGTAGTTTTCCTTGTTGACTTCACCCGCCGCATCCAGATTGTCCAGCTCGTTCTGGCGCGCACCGATGGAGGCCTTGGCGGTGGTCACGTTGTTGAGCATCGCGTCGATCTGGGTATTGAACGAAGCCAGATTACGGGCCAGCGCGGCCTGGCTGCCCACCACCGGGGTGCGTGCCGCGTCGGCGGCGTCAGACTGCAGCTTGAGGGCTGCCGTGGCCGTAAAGACCGCCTGGTAGGTCGGATCGGTGGGGCTCAGCGCATTCAACTGCGCCAGCGAGGTCTTGTAGGCGGCAATCGGCGTGAGGCCGGAACCGGCCGGATAGACGAAGTTGTTGGCGGCAGTCTCATCAGCCTTGTTGGCAGCCTCGGTCACGGGCACCGACAAGACGTTGATGAAGTTGTTCATGGTCTTGAAGATATCCTGACCATTGCCCTGGAAGATGGCTTGGCCGGAAGCGCTGATATCCATCACACGGGTCGAATCGACCTGCAGGCTCATGGCGCCCTGGTCGCCGTTGTAGACCACGCCGCCCGTGCCATCGAGGGTGAACGGCTGGGTGGTGCTCTTGAAACCGGCGAAAACGTAGTTGCCCTGGCCGTCCTGGGCATTGGCGTAACCCAGCACCTCGGCCAGGTTGCCCTTGATCTCGGAGGCCATGTTGATGCGCTCGGTATTCGAATACGAGGCATTGCCCGCGGTGATCACGTTGGACTTCAACTTGGTCAGCATGTTGGTCATGCTCTCCAGGTTGCCCTGCACGCTGGCCAAGGCGCTGTTGGCGTTCTGGCGATTGACCTTGTACTGCTGGTTCAGGTCCGCGGTCTGCTGCATATCCAGGGCGCGGGCGGCAGCCACCGGGTCATCCGAAGGCAGCAGCACCCGTTGCTGCGCAGTCACCTGCTGCGACAGCTTCAGGAACTGGCTCTGCATGCTGGTCAGGTCGTTGTTGCTCGACTGATAGATCATCTGGGTGCTAATACGCATGGTCTTCTTCCTCTAATCAGTTTAACGGCCCAACGACAGCAGCACGTTGATCATGTCGCTGGCCGCCTGGATGATCTTGGCGGCGGCCTGGTACTGCTGCTGGTTCTGGATCATATGGGCCAGTTCTTCGTCCTGGTTGACCCCGGACTCGGACTGCTGCTGATTCTGGATCGCGGTCAGGCGCGCCTTTTCGGCGGTGTTGGTGACGTTGATCTCGTTGGTCTTGTTGCCGATGGTAGCCACCAGCTGGGAATACGAACCCTGGAAGCTGGTGCCGTTGATGGTGTTGGCCGTCTGCAGCTTGCCCATGGCCAGGGCATTGCGGTTGTCCGAGGCGGCATTGGTATTGGCCGCGATGGTGAACTGGTCGCCATTGCCGGGCTGGCCGGAAATGGCGAACTGCACGCCGCTGATCTCGTAGCTATCGCCTGCCGTGTAGGACAGCGTGGTCGCGCCACCGGCGATGGTGGTGGTGGTGCCATCCTTGTGGGTGATGGTGCCGCCGCCTGCGGGCACTGCAGGCGAGATGTTGAATACCGGCGGCGCCGCCGTGCTGTTGTAGGTCAGCGTAGTCGGCTTGGTCAGCGGCGTCGTGGTGGTCAGGTAAGCCGGGGTAACCGAACCGGTGCTGATGGTGGCCGTCCCCTTGTTGGCGGAGACCGGTGCGAAGTTGAACTTGTCGCCGGCGGCCGGCGAACCGGTCAGGGCGTAGGTCACGCCACCACTGGTGATGGTCATGCCCGACTTGTAGTCGAACGGCGTTGCGCCTGTCACGCTGGCGGTGGTGCCATCGGCGTAGCTCACCGTCACACCAGGGACCGGCGTGGCGCCCGTCCAGGCCGCTGACAACTGCATCTTGGGCGGCGTCGAGGCGTCCAGGGCGGCGGTGAAGGACACCGATGAGCCCTGTTGATATTGACTCGAGTCCAGCGAGGTGTTGGAGATGATGGCGTTGCCGGTATTGCTCGCCGGCATGCTGGCGTTGACGTTGTTGGTCGCGTTGATCGAGGTAGCGATCGGGGCGGCCGTGGCCAGCAATTGGGTATTGTTCAGCGCCAGCGAGAAGCCCGCCGCGCCATTGGCGGTCGGCTGGATCTTGTAGGTATTGCCGCTGGCCATGGTGGGCGCAAACGGCCCCGGCGCGGCAGCGCCATTGGAATAGGTCACCCCGTCCAGCGTGACCGGGAAGGCGCCGGGCGCCTTGATGGTCTTGGTGTTGTCGGACAGACGGGTAAAGGTGTAGTTGGTGCCGTCGTAGCTCAGCGTGTAGTCGCTGGTGGTCAGTGCCGACGGATCCGAGATGGTGGTGGTCAGGTTGGTCGTGCCGGTGTTGCCCGGGTAACCGATCAGGTTGGGCGAACTGACATTGAACAGCGCCGTACCCTGGTTGCCGTTCTGGTCCAGGCCCAGCTTCTGCTGCTGGTTGAACGCCGTGCCCATGGCGATGGCGATACGGCCCAGGGCATTCTGGGTCGGGTCCAGGGTTTCGGAACGATACTTGAGCAGACCACCCAGGCTGCCGCCATCATAGAAGAAGCTGTCGGGGATGGTCGAGGTGCCGCCACCAGGAATAGCCTGGCCGATCTGCAGACGCGAGACATCGGTGGGCGAATTGGTCACCACCATCTGCGTGACATTCTCGCCCGCCACCAGCGACTGGCCGGTGCCGATGAACACGCTCACCGAGCCGGTATCCTGCGGCACGGTGGTGATCTTGACCAGCTTGTTGAGCTGGGAGATGACCTGGTCGCGCTGGTCCAGCAGATCATTGGGCGGCTGGCCGCCACCGGTGCCGACGGCCTTGACGATGGCCTGGTTGAGCTGGGAGATCTGCTGCGCGAAGGAATTGATCGACGTGACGGTCGAGGTGATCTGGCTGTTGACGCTGGCGCTGCTCGAGGAGAGCTGGTCATTGATGCTGGAGATGCGCGCCACCAGCGTGGAGGCCTGCGACAGCACCGACTGGCGCGACGCCTGGGTGTTGGGATTGGAGGCCAGGTTCTGCACCGCACTGAAGAAATCCTGCAGCGCCGGCGACAGGCCGGCCTTGGTGTCGGCCACCATGTTGTTGATCTGCGAGATCTCGGAATAGTACGAATCCAGCGAGCTGGCCGAGGTCTGCGAGGCCAGCGCCTGCTTGTTCAGGAAGTCGTTGTAGACGCGCTTGATCTCGGTGACCTGGGTACCCTGGCCGACGAAGCCGTAGCCATAGTTGATGCCGCCTGCCGAGCTTTGCACGACTTCCTGGCGATTGTAGCCGGGCGTCTTGCCGTTGGAGATGTTGTGGCTGGTGGTGGCCTGCGCCGCCATGGCCGCCTGCAACGCGCTTTGCCCGATACTGAAGATATTAGTTGCCATGCTAGGTTGTCGTCCCTGAAAGCTTTTAGCGGAATAACCAAGTCAACGGCAGCATTGGCCAAAACTTTAGACGACACTGGCCGAAATTGTTTCCGTCCGGTACCGATGAGCTGGCCCAGGCCGCCGCAGCCTCACAGCACCAGCGCGTCCTGGCTCAGGCCGACAGCGACTGGCGGATGATGCGCGAGAGCTTCTCGGCGTAGTGCGGGTCGGTGGCGTAGCCGGCGCGCTGCAGGCCATAGGCGAAGCCATGGGCATCCTGGGCGCTGGCCAGCACCTTCTCGTAGCGCGGATTGCTACGCAGCAAGTTGGCGTAATCCTTGAAGGCGTCCGCATAGGAATCATAGGCGCGGAATTTCTCCACGCGCTTCTGCGGCTTGCCGTTGATGTATTCGATGGTGGTGGCCTCGACCACCTTGCCGGTCCAGTTGCCAGTGGCCTTGATGCCGAACAGGTTGTGCGCCGAGCGACCGTCGCGGCTGACGATCTCCTTCTTGCCCCAACCGGTTTCCAGTGCCGCCTGGGCCAGCATGAACTTGGCCGGGATGCCGGTCATCTTGCTGGCGATCTCGGCATCGGCCTGCAGACGGTTCTGGAAGGCTTCCACGTGGGCCGGCTTGTTGGTGCTGCGGCGCTGCTTGCCGTTGCGGCCATCCTGGTCGGTGCTCTCGGCGGCCTGCTGGCTGGCGAAGCTCTGGATGAACTTGGCCCGGTCGGCCTCGCTCATGTCCTTGACCAGCGGGATGCCCATGGGCAAGCCTTCATCGCCGCCCGGCACCTGGCCATCCAGGTCCTGCACGTCCGGCAGCTTCTTGGGCAGCGAGGCCGAGAGCTGGCGCGTCAAGACATCAGCCAGGCCGACGCCGCGCTGGGCCAGGGTCTGGCTGAGCTGCTGGTCCAGCATGGACGTAAACATCTTGGTCTGCTCGTTGTCGAAGGGACCATTCTGCGGCGTGGCGTCACGCATGCTCTTCATCATCATGTTCAGGAACAAGGCCTCGAACTGCTTGGCCGCGCCCTTGATGGATTCCGGCGAGTTCTGCTTGGCCGCCTCGCGCAGGCCGTTCAGCCCATTCGCATCGACGGCCAGACTTTCTGTCGGATTGGATGGGTTGATCTTGTTGAGCATGGAATACCTTGGATGAGAACGTTGTTGTTGGATCGCAGCCGCCCCGGCCACCCTTGCCACCTGGGCCGGTCTGCCGGGTCCGTCCTGTTACATCAGATCACTTCGAGTTCAGCCCGCAGCGAACCGGCCGCCTTCATGGCCTGCAGGATCGCCAGCAGGTCCTGGGGCGTAGCGCCGATGGCGTTGAGCGCCTTGACCACCTCGGCCAACGAAGCACCGCCCTTCAACAGCATCACCTTGCCCGGCTCCTTGTTGATCGAGATCTGGGCATTCTGCACGCCCGCCGTCTGGCCACCGGCCAGGGCATTGGGCTGGCTCACGGCATTGTCGGCCTGGATCACCACCGAGAGGTTGCCGTGCGAGACTGCGCAGGTATCGAGCATGACGCTCTGGTTCATCACCACCGAACCAGTGCGCGCATTGAGGATGACCTTGGCGGCCAGCTTGCCCGGCGTCACATCGACGTTTTCCAGCGCGCCCAGGAAGGCCACGCGGTCACCACTGGAGATCGGCGCGCGCACGCGGATGACACGGCCATCCTGCGCCACGGCGGTCTCGTTGCCGAAGCGCTTGTTAAGCGCATCCACCACCCGGCTGGCGGTGGAAAAGTCGTTGTCATTCAATTCCAGCACGATCATGTCGCTGGTGCCCAGCGAACTGGGAACGGCGCGTTCCACCGTTGCCCCGCCCGAGATGCGGCCGGCCGACAGCTGGTTGATGATGGTGCTGCTACCCGCCGCCGACCCACCCGCGCCACCGACCACGATGTTGCCCTGGGCGATCGCATAGATCTGGCCGTCCGCACCCTTCAGGGGCGCCATCAGCAAGGTGCCGCCACGGATGCTCTTGGCATTGCCGATGGAGGACACGGTCACGTCGATCAACTGGCCGGGCTGGGCGAAGGCCGGCAGGTTGGCCGTCACCATTGCCGCCGCCACGTTCTTGAGCTGCATGTTGCTGCTGGTGCCGGTTGGCACATTCACGCCCAGCTGCTGCAGCATGCTGATGACGCTTTGCACGGTAAAGGGTGTCTGGGTGGTCTGGTCACCACTACCATCCAGGCCCACCACCAGGCCATAGCCCACCAACTGGTTCTGCCGCACGCCCTGGATGCTGGCCAGGTCCTTGAGCCGTTCAGCCTGCGCTGGCATGGCGGCGGCCAGGGCCAGCGCGGCGACGCCTGCCGTACACAGCAACTTGCGGCCTATCCTGGTCCATTGCATCGGAAACAATCCTTTCCGGGTCATCACACTACTCCACATCAGAAAGGAGAAATACTGAAGAAGAAACGTCCCAGCGAGGACATGAAGTCAGCCATGTCCACGCGGGTATTGGTACGATATTCGACCTTGGCATCGGCCACCAGGGTGGACGAGACGGTATTACCGGTCTGGATGTTGTCAGGACTGACGGTGCCGGAGAAGCGCACGTACTCCACGCCCTTGTCTAGTGCCACCTGTTTCTCGCCGGCCACCACCAGGTTGCCATTGGGCAGCACTTCCACCACGGTCACGCCGATGGTACCGGTGAAGGTATTGCTGGAGGTGGTCGCCCCCTTGTCATCGAACTTGGCCGAGGAACTGCCGTTGGCCGTCAATTCCTTGATGGAGGTGCCAAAAAAGGTCGGCACCGGCGAATTCACCGCACCCGTCTTGCTGGCCGAACTGGCGGCGGACTTGCCAGCGCTGGTCTTCTCATTGATCACGATGGTCAGGGTGTCGCCAACCAGGCGTGCGCGGCGGTCTTCCAGCAGCGGACGATAGACCGCGCCCTGGAAGATCGCGCCAGAGGTCGGCGGCGCATAGGAGGCAGGCTGCGGGCGCGCCGACTTCGGTCCCGCCACGATGCTGTCGGGCACGGTGGTGCAACCAGCCACAGCCAATATCCCCGCGAGGGTCACCCATTTCAGCATGCTCTTCATCTCTGCCTCGTCCTTGCTTGTACTGCCAACTACCTTGTTCAATGAATCCAACTACCCTGCCCGGCTTACAGCTGCGACAGCTTGGCCAGCATCTGATCCGAGGTGGTGATGGCCTTGCTGTTGATTTCGTAGGCGCGCTGGGTCTGGATCATGTTGACCAGTTCTTCCACCACGTTCACGTTGGAGGTTTCCACGTAGCCCTGCCACAGCGCACCGGCGCCGTTGGTGCCGGGGTTGTTGGGGTTGGGCGCACCGGAGGCGGCGGTCTCCATGTAGAGGTTTTCGCCGCGGCTTTCCAGACCGGCCGGGTTGATGAAGGTGGCCACCTGGATGGTGCCGATCTGCGTGGTGGCCGTCGAGCCAGCCTGCATGATGGAGACCACGCCGTCACGGCCCACGGTCAGCTTGGTGGTGTTCAAGGGCACGGTGATCGGCGGCTGCAGGGTGTAGCCGCTGGAGGTCACCAGTTGGCCCTGGCTGTCGGTCTGGAAGGCGCCATCGCGGGTATAGGCGGTGGTGCCGTCAGGCAGCAGGATCTGGAAGAAGCCATTGCCCTGGATCGCCAGATCCTTGTCATTGTTGGTCTGGTTGACGTTGCCCTGGGTGAAGATGCGCTCGGTGGCCACCGGACGCACGCCGGTACCGATCTGCAGGCCCGAGGGCAATTGCGTCTGCTGCGAAGACTGGGCGCCGGGCTGGCGCACAGTCTGATAGAGCAGGTCTTCGAAGACCGCGCGTGAACGCTTGAAGCCGTTGGTGCTGACGTTGGCCAGGTTGTTGGAGATCACGTCCAGTTGCGTTTGTTGCGCATCCAGGCCGGTCTTGGAAATCCACAGGGAACGAATCATTTATTTCTCCGTATTGAGCGCGTACGCTACAGGTGCATCAGGACAGCGACAGGATCGAGGTCGCCTTGGTCGCATCGCTTTCGGCGGTCTGGATCATCTTCATGTTCATTTCGAACTGGCGCGAGAGATTGATCATGTTGACCATCGCCTCCACCACATTGACGTTGCTGCCTTCGAGTGCACCGCTGGCCAGGCGCACATTGGCGTCTGGCTGTGCTGCGCCGGTGATGGTGCGAAACAGGCCGTCATCACCGCGCTTCATGTTCTTTTCATCCGGGTTGACCAGTTTGATGCGACCCAAGACGTTAACCGCATTGGGAATGCCGTTGGTCGGGATGGCCGACACCGTACCGTCGGCGGCAATGGCCACGGTGGCGTCGGGCGGGATCGTGATCGGACCTGCATCGCCCAGCACGGTCTGGCCGGACTGGGTCTGGAGGATGCCGTTCTCGTTGATCTTGAAACTGCCGTTGCGGGTATAGGCTTCGCCGCCATCGGCGGTCTGCACGGCGATCCAGCCACGGCCCTGGACGGCCACATCCAGAGCGCGACCAGTATCCTGGATCGGCCCTTGCGAAAAATCGTTGCCTGCGGTCGAATCCACCACGAAGGTGCGGGTGGGCAAGCCATCGCCCACCACCGGCGCGGCGCGGAAGGTGTTCAACTGGGCGCGAAAGCCCGTCGTCGTAGCATTGGCCAGGTTGTTGCTGGCGGTCGCTTGCTGCTCAAGCGTATGCTTGGCGCCCGACATGGCGGTGTAGACCAGACGATCCATAAAACCCCTTTGGCGTGACGCCAGCCTGCGGCGCCACCGGTTGAAACCGGCCGCCGGCAAGGCCGGCGACCGTGGTACTTGATGCGCGCCCGCGGACGCGCCCTGCCCGCCTTATCAGCGCAGGCTGACCAGCGTCTGCAGCACGGTATCCTGCACCTTGATGGTCTGCGAGTTGGCCTGGTAGACACGCTGGGCCACGATCATGTTGACCAGCTCGGCGGTCAGGTCGACGTTGGAGTCTTCCTTCGCACGCGCCTGCAGGGTGCCGAAGGTGCCGGTGGTGGGCTTGCCCACCAGGGGGCTGCCTGCCGCACTGCTGGCCTGATACAGGTTGTTGCCCAGCGGTTGCAGGCCGTTGGGGTTGGCGAAGTTCACCAGCACCACGGTGCCCAGGTTCTTGGTCTGCTGGTTGCTGTAGGAACCGATGATGCTGCCATCCTTGTCCACCGAGAAGCTCGACAGGGAGCCCGGCGGCATGCCGTTCTGCACTTGGGCCAGGTTGACGAAGGCCGAACCGGTCTGGGTCGAGCCAGCATAGGAAATATTGATCGGCGCTGCGAACACGCCACCAGCCTTGGCCACGGTCGCCAGTTGGGCCGCGGGGATGGTCAGGGTGTTGTTGGTGGCGGTGATGGCTGCACCGTTGATCAGGGTCATCGTGCCGGTGGAGTCGAAAGTCATCGTTCCCAGGGCTACGGGCACCGCAGGCGTGGCGCCGTTGTTCAGCGTGGTGTTGTCGATCTTGGCGTAGACGGTCCAGGTGGTGGTCGGAGGCGTACCCGTCGGTGCAGCCTTCACATAATAGGTCTGCATGCTGTAGGGATTGCCCAGGCTGTCATACAGATCCACGCCGGTGGAGCTGTTGTAGCTGGTCGGATCGGCGGCGTTGAACGGGGTGGTGGTCGGCACCGACAGGCGCGAGTCCAGGTTGACCTTGGTCGAGATGGTGGTCGTCGGCGTGGCCGGGATGGACGAGGTGTCGATCTGCAGCGGCACCGGATCACCGCCCTGTGCACCGGCGGCCCAACCCATCAGGTAAGCGCCGTTCATGCTGGGGTTGACGATGTAGCCGCTCTTGTCGAGCTGGAACTGGCCATTGCGACCATACATGGGCGACTTGTTGGTCAACGAGGCCGAGAGCTGGAAGAAACCGTCGCCATTGATGGCGATGTCCAGCGGGTTGTTGGACGAACTGATATTGCCTTGCGTGAACTGCTGGGCCACGTTGGCCACGGTTACACCGATGCCCACCGGCGAGTTGCCGGAGCGATTCATCGAGTTGGCGTACATGTCGGCAAATTGCGCCTGCGACTGCTTGAAGCCGACCGTGCTGGCGTTGGCGACGTTATTACCGATGACGTCCAGGCTCTTGGCAGCGCCGTTCAGTCCACTCAGACCTTGTTGAAAACCCATGAGATATCCCCTTGCCCCGAAATTAGTCGGTAGTAACGATTAAAGAATTTGCACAACGTCAGTCGGCTTGATGGTGCCGATGTTGGAGACGTTGAGCTTGATGCCGTCCGCAGCGGTCGAAACGCTGGCCACGGTGCCGAACGCCAGCGCGGTGGCGTTCACGGCGGTGCCATTGTTGGAGGCGGTGACGGTGAAGGTATAGTTGCCATCGGCAGCCTTGCTGCCGGCATCGTTGGTGCCGTCCCAGATCACCGGCACCACGCCGGAAGCCTGCGTACCCAGGTCCATGGTGCGCACGACCGCGCCGGTGGAATCCTTGACCGTGACCACGACCGAGGAAGCGTTGGTGGCCAGGTTCACGCCCATCACGGCGTGCTGCTTGGTGACGTCGTTGCCGCTGGCGTCCTTGGTGGTCTCGGAGGTCAGCTGGACGCTATTGCCCGGCGCCAGCACGCTGTGGCCGATCATGTTGGCCGAGGACAGCGCCTGGGACGAATTGAGGTTGCCCATCAGCGTGGCCAGGGTGCTATTGAGCTGGCTGATGCCCGAGACGGTGGAGAGCTGCGCCATCTGCGAGGTCAGCTGCGAGTTGTCCATGGGATTGTTCGGATCCTGGTTCTTCATCTGCGCCATCAGCAGCGTCAGGAAACGGTTCTGGATCGCATCCGGGCTGTTGTCGGTCAGGCCCGAAGAATTGGAAGTGGACGAGCTGCTGCTCGTGCCATTCATCGCGGTGAGCAGGTCATTGGAGACGGTAGCCATTGATCAGGTCCTATTGTCCGATAGTAAGAGTCTTGACCAGCATGGCCTTGGCCGTGTTCATGGTTTCCACGTTGGTCTGGTAAGAGCGCGAGGCCGAGATCATGTTGACCATTTCCTCGACCGGGTTGACGTTGGGCATGGCCACGTAGCCATTGCCGTCAGCCATGGGATGCTTGGGGTCGTAGACCAGCTTGGGAGGAGCCTGGTCTTCCACCACGGCGGCCACCTTGACGCCGCTGTCCTTGACGCCGCCCACCGGGATGGCCTGGAACACCACCTGCTTGGCCTTGTAGGGCGTACCGTCAGGGCTGGTGGCGCTGTCGGCGTTGGCGATGTTGCTGGCGGTGGCGTTGAGACGCTGCGACTGCGCGCTCATGGCCGACCCAGCGACGTTGAAGATATTGGAAAGAGACATGGTTTATCAGCCCGGTTGGATGGCGTTGAGCATGGCCTTGATCTGGCCGTTCACAGCAGTGACGCCGGCTTCGTAGCGAAGGCCGTTGTCGACGAATTCATTGCGTTCCACATCCAGATCGACGGTGTTGCCGTCCACGCTGCCCTGGGCCACGCCACGGTACTGCAGCGGCGAGCCGCCGATGCTGCCGGGTCCGGTCTCGGGCGCCGTTCCCGCCACATGGGACGCAGCAGTACGCGCCAGCTCCAGCGGCGGCATGGCGGTGGCCTTGTTGTCGAGGGCGTTCTTGAGCGCATCGGCGAAATTGACGTCGCGCGCCTTGTAGTTGGGGGTATCCGCATTGGCAATGTTGGACGCCAGCACCTGCTGGCGCTGGGCGCGCAGGTTCATCGCCATCTCATTGAAGCGGAAGAAATCGTCTAGCTTAGAGACCATCAGGCCCTCCAGATAACCCGGCGCCGCCCGCGCTGTTCGCGCACTACGCCGATGATGGAATTACGTAGGCTTGATCATACGTTTCCACCCGCGACTCTAAGGGGCGATAAAGAGAGAAAAGCCTCCCCTGTTTGCCCTTTTGAGCTCGCGCGCGCGAAGTAACATTGCTGCCAAGATTCGCCAATGTCCCCTTGGGACAAGTTGCTCAAGATGAAACACCTTCTCCGCGCATTGCGTCACGCCTGCGCCGCCTTGGCCTTGCTGGCTGGCGGAATGCTGGCCTTGTCTCCCGCCTCGGCGCAAAACGATCCCAATGCCCCGCAACGCCAGGACTTGCAGATCGTGCAACAAACGGCCGAGCAATTCCTCAAGGCCCAGACCGCCGGACTGCCGGGCAGCATCACCATTCAGACCGACCCGATCGATCAGCGCATGGTGTTGCCGGCCTGCCTGGATCCCCAGGCCTTCATGCCAAATGGCGCGCGCCTGTGGGGCCGCACCTCGGTGGGCGTGAAATGCATCGCTCCCTCTCCGTGGACCCTCTACGTGCGCGCCAACGTCCAGGTGATCTCGGACTACCTGATCGCCGCCGTGCCGCTGGCCCAGGGTCAGACCATCAGCGCCGGCGACATCAGCCGGGTGCGGGGCGACATGTCGGCCCTGCCGGCTGGCGTGATCACCGAAGAATCGCAGGTCATTGGCCGTGTGGCCGGCATGTCGTTGCGCGCTGGCACGCCCTTGCGCATGGACGCCATCCGCAACCAGCGGGTGGTCCAGCAGGGCCAGTCGGTGCGCGTGGTCTCCAATGGCCCCGGCTTCCAGATTTCCACCGAGGCGCGCGCACTGTCCAATGCCAACGAGGGCCAGATGACGCAGGCGCGCACCGCTGCGGGCCAGGTGGTCAGCGGTATTGCCAAGGCTGGCGGGATTCTGGAAATCAACTATTGAAAATCAGCTATAAAATTAATACAGGGCAATTCCTCCTCGGGTCTCGTCACATGAGAGAATGTGAAGAAATATCCTTCACACCCCTCAATTAGATGCGCTGGCTGTTAAAGTTTGCGCGGAAATGGTCGATAATCAATGCGACAGGCGGGTGCAAAGCGCCCCCACCCTACAAGGAATACTGCCGTGAACGTTAACGACGCCCTCAAATCCGCCGCGCTCAACACTGAGCAGACCCAGGCCCAGCCTCGCAACAACGCCCAGGCGGGCGCGACTGCCGGCAACAGCGCCGCCAGCTCTGCCGCCTCCGACAGCGTGCGCCTGTCGGCGACCTACCAGTCGCTGGAAACCAAGGTCAGCAGCAGCAGCGGCAGCTTCGATGCCAAGAAAGTCGCCGAAATCAAGGCCGCCATCGCCAATGGCACCTTCCAGATCGACGCCGACAAAGTGGCCAACGGCCTCATCGACACCGTCAAGACCCTGATCAACGCCCGTCGCGCCTGATCCCCAGTACAGGATTGATCTGCATGAACCCGGCTAGCCAACTGCAACAGGAACAAGCGGCCTTGTCGCGCCTGGTCGAAAAACTGCGCCAGGAACAGGCTCTGCTGGCCGACGCCACGCCAGAAGGACTGACCGAGGTCATCTCCGAAAAAGCCACCATCGTCGCCGACATGGCCACCCTGGCCGGCAACCGCCATACCCTGCTAGGCCAGCTGGGCTACAGCGAAGACGAAGCCGGCATGCAGAAGTGGATGAATGAGCGCGGCAGCGAGGCCGACCGCGAGCACTGGGCGGCCCTGTTCGAACTGGCGCAGGACGCCAAGGAACTGAACCGCGTCAACGGCCTGCTGATCGGCAAGAAGATCTCGCTCAACCAGAGCGCCCTGACCATACTGCAAGGCAAGACCGGCGCCGGCAATTTCTATGGCCCCGATGGCCAGAACAGCATCAGCGCATCGGGCCGCAGGCTGGGTGTGGTGTAACGCCGCCACCCCTTTCCGCTTCAGCAGAAAACCAAAAGCCCGGCATTGCCGGGCTTTTTGCATGATGGGCGGGATCCGTATCAGGCCACGCCGCTCCAGGAATGCTCGCGCAGATAGGAGCGCATGCGTGAAATGGCCTGGCTGTGCAGCTGGCAGACGCGCGACTCGGACACCCCCATCACGGCGCCGATTTCCTTGAGATTCATCTCCTGCTCGTAATACAGCGCCATCAGGATCTGCTCGCGCTCGGGCAGAGCCTTGATCGAATCCACCACCGCTTCGCGGAAGCCGCCATTGATCAGGTTCTGCAGAGGATCGTCCGAGTCCGAGGTCTGGTGACGGTCCAGGAAGTGCTCGTGGCCGCCGTCGTCGTCATGGAAATCTTCGTAGTAGATCAACTGATGGCCGCCGCATTCGCTCAGCAGGGACTGATAGTCCTCCAGACTGATCTGCATGTGCTGCGCCAGCTCGGCTTCCTTCGGCTGCCGCCCCAACTGCTGCAGCAACGTCTGCATGGCTTCTTCGACCTTGCGGGCGTTCTGGCGGATGCTGCGCGGCAGCCAGTCGCTGCTGCGCAGCTCATCGAGCATGGCACCGCGAATACGTTGCACGGCATAGGTCTCGAACTGGGCGCCATGGGTTTCCTCGTAGCGGTTGACGGCATCGAGCAGGCCCATCATGCCGGCCTGGATGAGGTCGTCCACCTCCACGCTGGGAGGCAACTTTGCCTTGAGCTGATGCGCCAGCTTCTTCACCAGCGGCGCATGCTGCTCCAGCAAATCGTTCTTGCCTTTTTTTCCCTTGACGTTATACATGCACGTCACACTCCCAGACTCGCACCGTCGGTCGCCATCCCGTAAGTGCTGCGCGCCGATTCGGCTGCGGTGAATTTCTTGGACAGGCGCTGGAAAGCCAGCGCCGCCGTCGCGAACGGAAACACATCCATCACCGCGCGCCCCTGCCCGGTGGCGCGACGGATATGGTCGTCGGCCGGGATGGCGCCCAGGTAATCGAGCTGCGCCGCCAGGTAGCGGCTGGCCGCCTGCGCCATGTTGGCGTAGACGGTGCGCGCCTCGGCTTCGGTCGCATCATTGACGATGAGACTGAACGGACGACGACCAATGCGGTCGCTCAGGCTCTTGAGCAGCACATAGGCAGCCTTGATCGAGGACGCCGTGGTCGAGACCTGGATCACGATCTCCCCCATCTCCATGGTCGGCACCGGCAGCGACTGGTCCGCCGACAGCACGCCATTGACCAGGGTGATCTCGGCCTGCTCGATGAGGCTGTCGAAGATCTCCGCCAGTTGCCCGGCCTGCGGATCGCTGGCAGAAGGAACGCTGCGCCGCGCAATGCGCGCCATCGAAAAACCTTCCGGCAACATGCGGGTCGCTTCGCGCGGTGCACGCTCCATGCGCGCCACCTCCTGCAGCGTGGCCACGTCGTGGCGCAAACCGATGCGGGTGAGCAGCCCGGTGGTGGCCACATCGCCATCGATGACCAGCACGCTATGCTTGGCCTGCGCCAGCGAAGCTGCGAGATTGATGAGCATGGCGCTCTTGTCTTCCTCCCCTAGCACGGAGAAGAAGGTAAACAGCCTGGGGACCGGACGCTCCAGCATCCGGCGCAATCCAGCGGCCTGGTCGCCATCGTAACTAGCCAAAGCTCACCTCGCGCAGACCTTTGTCATTCATGGACATGGCGGTGGGACCGATCACGCCGGGTAACTCACCCTCCTGGAATTCGAAAGGCGCAGTCTCGCGCTTCTGCTTGAAGGCGCGGTCGGCCAGGTAGAGCTTGTTGGCCACATGCAGGTCTTCAGGCACGCGCTGGCCGTTGGCCACGTAGTGCAGGTTGAGCTTGTGACGGATCACCACGTCCAGCACATTGCCGATGGTGGCCGCTTCGTCGAGCTTGGTGATGATGCAGCCGGCCAGGCCGGAGCTGGAATAGGCATGCACCACCTCGTTCAAGGTGCCGCCAGTGGCGGTGGCGTTCAGGCACAGCAGGCGCTTGATGTCCACGCCGGCGCCGGTGAGCATGGCGTCCTGCTCGGCCACCATCTGGTCGCGCTGGCCCACACCGGCGGTGTCGATCAATACGGTGTGCTTGCCCTTCAACTCTTCCAGCGCAATGCGCAGGTCGGTCTCGTCCTTGACCGAGTGCACCATCACGCCCAGGATCTTGCCGTAGATGCGCAACTGTTCGTAGCCGCCGATACGGTAGCCGTCGGTGGTGATCAGGGCCAGCTTGCCGGAGCCGTGGCGCATCACGCAGCGCGCCGCCAGCTTGGCGGTGGTGGTGGTCTTGCCCACGCCGGTGGGGCCGACCATGGCGAAGACGCCGCCGTTTTCCAGCAATTCGTTTTCGTTGGCCAGGGTGTTGAGGTTGCGGGCCAGCACCGACTTGACCCAGAACATGATGTCTTGGGACTTGGAATTGGCCGGCAGGTTTTCCGTGATCAGACGCGACAGGCTGGCCGAGAAGCCGGCCGCCAGCATTTCCTTCAGGACGATGCCCTTGAGCGGTTCACGCTTCTGCGTGCCGCCCCAGGAAATCTCGGCCAGTTGGGTTTCCAGCACGCCGCGCATGGAGCGGATCTCGCTCATGACCTCGGAGAGAATCTCGTCGTAGTCCTTGCCATCGAATTCAGGCAGGGCCGAACGCGGACGGTCCTGCTCCTGCTCGTGCCCCTGCTGGGCGGCGGCCGAAGTGGCAGGACGACGCTGAGCGCTGTCGCGGGTGCGGTTGCGCCAGACGCGGGCATCGGCCGCCGGCGCGGCCTCGGCGCGACCCTGGCCGCGTTCGCTGCCGGGCTGGTCCAGCAAGGGAGCGCTGTCCCGCGCCGGGCGGGCTTGCGCCGGCGGCGAAGACAACAGGGCCGGACGGCGTGGCTGCTGCGCCGGCGGCAAGCCCGACTGCTGCTGCAGCGAGGCGGGCTGGGGACGACCTGACGGGGCGCGCGCACCGGTGGGCGCGACCAGGGTCGTCATATCCTCATTGGCCATGGCCAGGATTTCCACCCCGTCAGGAATATTGCGGTTGGAGAGAATGACGGCATCCGGCCCAAGCGCCTCGCGGACCTGGCGCCAGGCCTCGCGAGAAGAATTGGCGATAAATTTCTTGACGTTCATGCTTGCCCTCCAACTAGGCTGGTAACTTTAATCGTTTTCGACTCGGGTACTTCAGCGTGCGACAGCACGCGCAATTGTGGCATGGCCCGGCGCAGGAAGCGCGCCAGCAGCGTACGCAAGGGCGCGCCCACCAACAGCACCGGCGAATACCCCATCTGTTCCTGGCGCTGCGCCGCTATCTCGGTATGCTGCACCAGCGAATCGGCCAGGCCCGGCTCGATGCCGCCGGACTCGCCGCTGGCCTGCAGGGCCTGCATGAGCAGACGCTCCAGCTTGGAATCGAGCGCCATGACCGGCAACTCGGTTTCGCCCGGGAACATCTGCTGCACGATCGCCCGGCCCAGCGCGATACGCACGATCGCGGTGAGGTCGGTCGGATCCTGGATGCGCGCGGCGTGCTCGGCCAGGGTCTCGATGATGGTGCGCATATCGCGGATATGCACGCCTTCGGCAAGCAGGTTCTGCAACACCTTCTGCAGGCTGCCCAGCGGCAGCATCTTGGGCACCAGGTCCTCGACCAGCTTGGGCGCATCCTTGGCGAGGTGGTCCAGCAGGCTCTGCACCTCCTGGCGTCCCAGCAGCTCTGCAGCATGGGTGGTGATCAGGTGGTTCAGGTGCGTGGCCACCACGGTGCCGGCATCGACCACGGTGTAACCCATGGTAGAGGCTTGCTCGCGCAGACCATTGTCGATCCACACCGCCGGCAGCCCGAAGGCCGGGTCGGTGGTCATCATGCCCGGCAAGGGACCGGTCACCATGCCGGGATTGATGGCCAGATACTGACCAGCATGGGCCTCGCCGTTGCCGACTTCCACTCCCTTGAGGGTAATGCGATAGGCCGAGGGTTTCAATTCCAGATTGTCGCGGATATGGATCGGCGGCGACAGGAAGCCCACTTCCTGGGCGAATTTCTTGCGGATGCCCTTGATGCGCTTGAGCAACTCGCCGCCCTGCCCCTTGTCCACCAGCGGGATGAGACGATAACCCACTTCCAGGCCGAGGGTATCGACCGGCATGACGTCGTTCCAGGTGGCCTCTTCGCTTTCCTGCGGGGCCGCCGCCGCGCCGCCGCCGGCGGCCGCCTGCGCCTGGCTGGCAGCGGCCTCGGTCTTGGCCTTTTCGACGCGCTTGCTGATGGCGTAGGCGCCACCGCCCATGGCTGCGGCCAGCAGGATGAAGGCGATGTGCGGCATGCCGGGGATGAGACCCATGCCGCCGATGATGACGGCGGTAATGTAGAGCACTTCCGGCTTGGCGAAGAGCTGATTGATCAGCTGGCCGCCCACGTCCTGGTCGTTGGCCACGCGCGAGACCACCACACCGGCGGCGGTGGAAATGATCAGCGAGGGGATCTGCGCCACCAGGCCGTCACCGATGGCCAGCAAGGTGTAGTTCTTCAGGGCGGCGTCGAAGGCCAGGTCGTGCTGCACCATGCCCACCACCAGGCCGCCGACGATGTTGACGACGGTAACGATGATGCCGGCCACGGCGTCGCCGCGCACATACTTGGAAGCACCGTCCATGGCGCCGTAGAACTCGGATTCCTGCGCCACTTCCTTGCGGCGGGCGCGGGCTTCGGGCTCACCGATCAAGCCGGCGTTGAGGTCGGCGTCGATGGCCATCTGCTTGCCGGGCATGGCGTCCAGGGTGAAGCGCGCGCCCACTTCAGCGATACGGCCAGCACCCTTGGTCACAACCATGAAGTTGATGATGGTCAGGATCACGAACACCACGATACCGACCGTGTAGTTGCCACCGATGAGGAAGTGACCGAAGGCCTCGATCACCTTGCCGGCGGCGTCCGGGCCGGTATGGCCTTCGGTCAGCACGACACGGGTGGAGGCCACGTTGAGCGACAGGCGCAGCATGGTCGAGACCAGCAGCACCGCCGGGAAGGCGATGAAGTCCAGCGGCTTGACGGTATAGAGCGCGGTCATCAGCACGATCACCGACAGCGAGATGTTGAAGCTGAACAGCAGGTCCAGCATGAAGGCCGGCAGCGGCAGCACCATCATCGCCAGCATCATGACGATGAGGATGGGGGCCGCCATGGCCTTGGCGTTCTTGACCGGCACCCAGGCCGGGATTTTCATGGTATTGAGTTTGGTTGCCATCGTTACTGCCTGGTTCTACGCTGTGAGCCGCGCGGTTTCTTGGGCGCGGTGAGCGGGTCGAGTTCCTTGGGTACTTCCAGCCCGGTCGGTTCGACCGGACGCGTGCCGCCAAACTGGCCGTAGGTGCGCAGCTGGAACACATAGGCCAGCACCTCGGCCACGGCGGTGTAGAGGGCCTCGGGAATCTCGTCACCGATCTCGGTATGGGTATGCAGGGCACGCGCCAGCGGTGGTGCTTCCAGCAGCGGCACGCGATGTTCGCGGGCCAGCTCGCGGATCTTGGCAGCGATCTCGTCACTGCCCTTGGCCACCACCTTGGGCGCGCCCATCTTGCCTTCGCTGTATTTCAGGGCGACCGCATAGTGGGTCGGGTTGGTCACCACCACATCGGCCGTCGGCACCTCGGCCATCATGCGGCGGCGGGCCATGGCGCGCTGCATCGCGCGGATCTTGCCCTTGATGTGGGGGTCACCTTCGGATTCCTTGTGTTCCTGCTTGACCTCTTCGCGCGTCATGCGCAGCTTGCGGCCGTAATTCCAGAGCTGGTAAGGCACATCCAGCACGGCAATGAAGATCAGCGCGCTGACCATGGTGATGAAGCTGATCCAGAGCAATTGCGCGGCGTGGGCGCCCGCCGTCTTGAGCGACTCCACCCCCAGCCCCATGACCGCATCGAGCTGGCTGCGTATGGTCACCCAGGCCACCGTTCCCACCAGCAGGGTCTTGAGGACGGCCTTGCCCAATTCGACCAGGGAATTGATCGAAAACATGTTGGCAAACCCGCTGATCGGATTGAGCTTGCTGAACTTGGGCGCCAGCGAGCTGACATTGAACAGCCAGCCGCCCAGCGTCAGCGGCGCGGCCATGGCCGCCAGGGTCATCAGGAAGGCCAGCGGAATGACCGCGATGGCCACATCCAGACAGCGCGCGCTCATCAGGTTCATCAGCACCACCGGGTCATAGATGGCCGCCCGTTCCAGGCTCATCATGGCCACCATGACGCGGTCCAGGCTGGTCACCACCGGGCCGCTGAACATCCAGACGCAACTGCCGCCGACCAGCAGCACCAGGCAGGTGGCCAGTTCGCGCGAACGCGGCACATCACCCTGCTCACGGGCACGCTCTATGCGTTTGCCCGTGGCGGGTTCTGTCCGCTCCATGTCGCTGTCTTCGGCCATGCGCCGCACCCCCTGCTAAACTGCTGCCCGCCCGGCGTCGCGTGCGCTGGACGGATTTATCGAACAATAGGGTAGGATTATTGGCGAGCAGCCAGCGCGGGCATCAGGGGAATAAGGGCGGAAAGGTCCCCCATTTCGGACTAGGCAAAAACGCAAGGCTCTGCCTGTGGCAGTACGCCACGTCTCGGAACGGGATAATGAGGGAGGAATGTGTTGCCAGCACAACAAAGGATGGGGAATTGCCTTGACAACAACACCCCATCCGGCAGAGAGCTCAGAAACCCAGGCTCTCCAGCAGGTCATCGACCTGCCCCTGGTTGGCGATCACGTCCTTGCCGGCCGGATCGATCTGCGGGCCGTTGAGCAGGCCCGTATCCTCGCGCTTGGCTTCCGATGGCGCATAGTCCACCAGCAACTGCACCAGTTGCGACTCCAGATCATGCGCCAGCTTGGTCACACGCTTGATGACCTGACCGGTCAGGTCCTGGAAGTCCTGGGCCATCATGATGTCCAGCAGTTGCTGCTTGGTCACGCTGCTGTCCTCGCTGGCCTGGGCCAGGAAGCTGGTGGTGCGGGCAGCCAGGGCGCGGCAGGCCTCTTCGGAGAAGCTGCCGGCGGTGGCCGCATCCCACTGCGCCTTGAGGTCGGCAGCGCCTTCGCTGATGCGATCCTGCAAGGGGCTGGCCAGCTCGGTGGCGTTGAGCACGCGCTGGGCGGCCTGCTCGGTCATGCGCGCCACATACTCGAGGCGGTCGCGCGCATCCGGCATGTCGCTGGCGGCTTTTTCGAGCAGGCGGTCGAAACCCAGGCCGCGCAGGCTGTCGTGCAGGTTGCGGGTCATGTGCCCGATGCGCACCAGCACCTCTTCGCCGACCCCGGCGCCGTCGGCCGAAGGGTTGCGGACGGGATTGACGCCGTTGTCCACGTCAGCCACCTGCTGCCATCTTCTCGAAGATCTTGCCCAGCTTTTCATCCAGCGTGGCGGCGGTGAAAGGCTTGACCACGTAGCCGTTGGCGCCGGCCTGGGCGGCGGCGACGATGTTTTCCTTCTTGGCTTCGGCCGTCACCATCAGCACCGGCAGCTTGGACAGCGCCGGGTCCTTGCGGATTTCCTGCAGCATGGTCAGGCCGTCCATGTTGGGCATGTTCCAGTCGGAGACCACGAAGTCGAACTGGTCGCTGCGCAGCTTCTGCAGGGCCTGCACGCCGTCTTCAGCCTCATCGACGTTGGTGTAGCCCAATTCCTTGAGCAGGTTGCGCACGATGCGGCGCATGGTCGAGAAATCATCGACGACTAAGAACTTGGTATTGGGACCCGACATGCTAAGACTCCATCTATTCAATTGAATTCTTGGTTAACGGCAAGCCCGGATACGAACTTGAGCCGCCACCTGTTATGGGCAAGCGCCCTGGCGCTCGCTTCCCTCTCGGTTGCCACGGCATTGTAGTGCAGCAAAACCAAAAAAGGCAGCACAATGCGTGCGGCAACCGCGTTTCAGACCCGCAGCGCCCGGCTTCCGTGTTCCGCCAGCCACGCCAGCACCCGGCCCGGCATGGCCTGCAGGGCCAGCACTTCATGGGCTGCCCCCACGGCGATGGCTTCCCGCGGCATCCCGAAGACCACGCAGGAAGCCTCGTCCTGGGCAAAATTGTAGGCACCGGCATTGCGCATTTCCAGCATGCCCTGCGCGCCATCCTTGCCCATGCCGGTCAGGATCACGCCCACGGCGTTCTTGCCGGCGCAGGTCGCCGCCGACTGGAACAGCACATCCACCGAGGGACGATGGCGGTTCACCGGCGGCCCTTGGTCGAGCTGGGTCATGTAGTTGGCGCCGCTGCGCACCAGCTTCAGGTGCGAATGGCCCGGCGCAATATAGGCGTGACCCGGCAGCACCCGTTCATTGCCGGCCGATTCCACCACCGAGATCTTGCACAGGTTGTTCAGGCGCTGGGCGAAGGAACGGGTGAAGCCCTCGGGCATGTGCTGGGTGATCAGGATGCCGGGGCAATCCGATGGCATGCGGATGAGGAATTCCTTGATCGCTTCAGTGCCGCCCGTGGAGGCGCCGATGATGATCAGCTTTTCACTACTGGTCAGGGGATTGCGGATCTGCGGCAAGGCTTCATTACCGCCCCCGGCCGCCTGCTCGGCGCTGCGCGACGGACGCGCCCGCACACGCGCCTTGGCGGCGGCGCGGATCTTGTCGGCGATCATGTCGGCATATTCCTGCATGCCGCTCTGGATGGAGATCTTGGGCTTGGTCACGAAATCGATCGCGCCCAGCTCCAGCGCGCGCAGGGTGATTTCCGACCCGCGCTCGGTCAGCGAGGACACCATCACCACCGGCATGGGGCGCAGGCGCATGAGCTTCTCGAGGAAGTCCAGACCATCCATGCGCGGCATTTCCACGTCCAGCGTGAGCACGTCGGGATTGGTCTGCTTGATCAGCTCGCGCGCAATGATGGGGTCCGGCGCTACGCCGACCACTTCCATGTCCGGCTGGCTGCCGATGATTTCGCGCATGACGCTGCGGATCAGCGCCGAGTCGTCAACGATAAGAACTTTAATTTTCATCACTCAATCACTCAAATATCGGTATAGGCCTGCAACCCCTGCCCGTCCTGCGCCACTGCCTCAGAACAGATCCACCTCGCCGCCCACTGGCTTGGTGACCAGCTTGCTGGCGTAGGCTTTTTCACGATCCACCAGCGTGTTGTTGTGCATCTGCTTGAGCTTCTTCACCAGCACCTTGCCGGTGCGGGGGAAGAAATACACCTTGCGCGGATAGATGTCGTTGAGATCCTCGGCCACCACGCGGATGTTTTCCGCCTTCAGGTAGCGGCGCACGAACTCAGCGTTGCGCTCGCCCACGTTGATGGCCGAGAACCCGCGCAGCACGTTGCCGCCGCCAAAGACCTTGGCCTCCAGGTTCTCGCGCCGCGCCCCGGACTTGAGCACCTCGTTGATCAGCACTTCCATGGCATAGGTGCCATAGCGCGCCGAGGCCGACACGGGGCTACCGTCATCGCCGCCGCCATCGGGCAGCATGAAGTGGTTCATCCCACCGATGCCGGAGACGCGGTCACGGATACAGGCCGAGACACAGGAGCCCAGCACGGTGACGATCATCATGTCCTTGGTGGTGAAGTAATACTCCCCCGGCAGGATCTTCGCAGCGTCGCAGTCGAAGGTGCGGTCGTAGTAGAGATTGGAGGCAATCTGCTCCGAAGCCTGGCTCATGGCTTGGTCCTTGCGCCGCGCTGCGTGGCGTTGAGTTCATAGACCGTCTTGCCCTTGAGCTTGAGGGCGTCGGAGACATACAGGAAGTTCTCCGAATGGCCGGCGAACAGCAAGGCATGAGGCTTCATCAATGGCACGAATCGGGACAGGATCTTGCTCTGGGTAGGTTTATCGAAATAGATCATCACGTTGCGGCAGAAGATCACGTCGAACTGCCCACTCAGGGGCCAGCCATCGGCCAGCAGATTGAGCTGCTTGAAGGTGATCAGCTTGCGCAGTTCCGGGCGCACGCGCACGTAGCCCTCATGACTGCCCTTGCCGCGCAGGAAGAATTTCTTGACCCGCTCCGGCGACATCTTCTCGATGCGCTCCATCGGATAGACGCCATTGGAACCGGTGGCCAGCACATTGGTGTCGATATCGGTGGCCACGATCTGCACCGGCGGCGTCAACGAGCCATAGGCTTCGCAGGCCGTCATGGCGATGGTATAAGGCTCTTCCCCGGTGGAGGCCGCCGAGCACCAGATGGTGGCCGGTTCCTTCAAGGTCTTGAGGAAATCGGCCAGGATGGGGAAATGATGCGCCTCGCGGAAGAACGAGGTCAGGTTGGTCGTCAGGGCGTTGGTGAAGGCTTCCCACTCGTCGGTGTCGTGGGTGCGTTCGAGCATGTCCAGGTATTGCTGGAAAGAGGTGATGCCGGTGGCGCGCAGGCGGCGCGCCAGGCGGCTGTAAACCATTTCCTGCTTGCTGTCGGCCAGCGCGATGCCGGCCCGCTGGTAGATCAGGCCACGCACGCGTTCGAAATCACGGCTGTTGAAATCGAATTCCTTGCCGGATGATTCGCCCTTGCTTGGCACCGTAGGCTTCACTATCTTTCCTTCCCTGGCGCAACGCGCTCGAAACGCGCGCCGCTTGCTGTTACTCGCCGCCCCGCATGGGCAGGCGTCCCCTTGTCGAATAATCTATCAGGCGTCTAGCCGGGTCAAGCAAATCAACCCCGGAAATGAAATGGTTTTCTCCCGCTATTGCGGCAAGTCAATTTCCCTGAGCCGTGCATGGGGCTCTCATCCCCTGGCAATTCTCACCGATACTTTCGCTGGCGACGGGACCGGCGCTGGCGTCGTCGCCACCGCAGGCGCAGGCGCGTGGCTGGAGCGGTAACCGACCCGGAAGCCGCCCCAGTGCTTGCCGTTCACATGAATAGGCACCGACAGGTCATGCATCACCTCGCCCGTATCCCGTTTATAAGTTTGCAACAGGAAGGACTTGGTATTGGACCCGCAACGCTTGCCAGTGCGATCGCTGAAGATGCGCTTGGTGCGGTTGTTGACCAGGTCCACGTCGTAGTTACCGGTGAGCGGCTGGGAGAATTTCTTGTTATGGGTGGGGAAATAGCCATTGCTATCCACCGCACCCGCATAGGCCAGTTGCGGCATGCGCTCCAGCAGTGCCTCCTGGATGGCTGGCAGCACGCGGTCGGTGAAGGCGTCGAACTGGCTGGAATGCTTTTGCGGCGAGGTGTTGAGAATGGGCTTGTAGTGGCGGTCGAACAGCGCCGCCTCGGTGATGACCCCGGCCCGGATCGATTCCTCGAACAGCTTGCCCACCGCTGCCGCAGCGCTGGCAGCGGCAATGCGGATGTCATCGTGGCCGCCGCGTGCGCCGCCCTCGACGATGGCCTCGAAGACTGCCTCGGCGCGCTCCGAGAGCTGCATGGCCGACGCCGCCACGCGCGGCAGTTCGGTATCGGTCTGCAGCATGCCGTTGCGGATGTCGGTGATGGCCTCGGCGATTTCCTGGGTGGTCTGCACATGCTCGCGGGACGCCACCGCGATTTCCTCGATCTGCTCCTGGGACTGGCTGGCCGAGCGCTCGATGCTGTTCAACAGCCCATGCACCTTCTCCACGTTCTGGGCCGCTTCCAGCACCCGGCTGCTGAGGGAATTCATGCCACTGGCAGCCCGTTCAGCCTCTTCGGTAATGGCGCGCACCATCACGCCGATATCGTCGGTAGCCTCCTTGGTGCGCTGGGCCAGCTGGCGCACTTCCCCCGCCACCACGGCAAATCCGCGCCCCTGCTCACCGGCGCGAGCGGCTTCAATGGCGGCGTTCAGCGCCAGCAGGTTGGTGCGCGCGGCGATCTCGCTGATCACCTCGGTGATGCCATGGATGCGGCGCGATTTCTCCTGCAACTGCGCCATCATCGACGACGCCGACAAGGCATCGGTACGCGCCTGACCGATCTGCTGCAAGCCGCGGTCCACCTCGGAGCGTCCGCTCACGCTCTCGGTGCGCACTTCGGAGGCGATGGAGGAGGCGCGCTCGGCATTGGCGGCAATCTGTTGCGTGGTCTCCGCGTTCTGTTCGGCGCTGGCGGCGATGCGATTGGCCGCATCCACATCCTTGCTGAGCTTGTTCTTGATGGTATCGACGAAGAAGGAGGTCTCGGCGGCCCCGATCATGATGTGATCGATCTGCCCACTGATGCGGTCAACCAGTTGATTGCCCTGCGGCTGGCCACGCTGGCGCAACAGCGCGAACACCGCCATCCCCAGCAGCACGCCCAGACCTTGGATCACGGGGCCAGGCAGCCACTGCCCGGCCCCAAGCGCATCCAGCGCCAGCCGCGCCAGGCTGCCCACCACCAGGCCGGCCAGCCAAGGCCCCACGGCCCGCACGCATTGCATCAGCTTGCCGGTCCCGCCGGCTGCCCTCGTTATTGCCATCGCTGTCTCCCTGCGGATTTCCCGCTTGTTTTTACCTGCTCCCGGGCAGGTATGGTTGCGGACGAGAAACGCCGCATTGTCCCGAGGCTATAGCGCCTAGCTTACGCGTAGCTGAATTGGTCAGCAGTTTCCCCATTACCTGACAGCCCAGCCACACTTGTCCCGATGCCTGATACAATTCAGGCTTTATAGGATAGGGGGTATGGTATGGCACACCTGACGCAGGACAAGGACGCCCTGCTCAAGCGCATTCGCCGCATCAGCGGACAGGTCCAGGCGCTGGAACGCGCCCTGGAGGGCGAAACCGACTGCGCCAAGACCTTGCACCTCGCCGCCGCCATCCGGGGCGCGGTCCACGGCCTGATGGACGAACTCATCGAAGCCCACGCGCGCGAACACGTGGCCCGCCCCGGCCTGACCGACAGCGAACGCAGCCAGGGACTGGAAGAAGTCCTGGAAGCGATTCGCCGCTACGCCAAATGAAAGGAACGCCCATGCAAAGCACCTCCCCCTTCCGCCATGAGCATGTCTATCTGGGTGCCAATCATGACCGCAACACCCGGCGCACGCTGTGGGTGGTGGTCCTGACGGCGGTGATGATGGTGGCCGAGATCGCAGCCGGCTACATGACCGGCTCCATGGCCCTGCTGGCCGACGGCTTCCATATGGCCACCCACACGGGCGCACTGGCCATCGCAGCTGGCGCCTATGTATTTGCGCGCCGGCATGCGCACGACCAGCGCTTCAGCTTCGGCACCGGCAAGGTGGGCGACCTGGCCGGCTTTGCTTCGGCGCTGGTGCTGGCCGTGATCGCCATCGGCATCGGTGGTGAATCGCTATGGCGGCTGGCCAGCCCCAGCCCGGTGGAGTTCGGCGAGGCCATCGTGATTGCGGTGATCGGGCTGATCGTCAACATTGCCAGCGCACTGCTGCTGATAGAAGGACATCATCATGACCACGCCGATCACGACGCTCATGCACACCACGCCCCTCACACTCATCACGCACACGGCGAGGACCATCACCATCACCAGCACCACCATGCCCACGACAACAACCTGCGCTCAGCCTACCTGCATGTGGTGGCCGATGCGCTGACCTCGGTGCTGGCCATTGCCGCCCTGCTGGCCGGTCTCTATCTGGGCTGGACCTGGCTCGATCCGGCCATGGGCGTGGTCGGCGCAGTGGTGATTGCACGCTGGTCATACAGCCTGCTGCGCACCAGCGCGACCGTGTTGCTGGACGTCACCGATGAACAGGTGGCAACCCGCATCCGCCAGGCGCTGGCCGATGAGCCGGTGCAGATCGACGACTTGCATGTCTGGCGCATTGGCCTGACCGCGCGCGCAGCCATCGTCAGCCTGTCCGGCCCGGCAGAACAGGAAGAAACACCCTTGCGGCAAAAGCTGGCCGCCCTGGAGCAACTGCAGCATCTGAGTCTCGAATACCGGCGACTGTCGACCTGACGAACTGCCCGCACTGACAAAAAAAAAGCAGCAGGCCGTATCCCTGCTGCTTTTTTCATCTCGTTGCCATCAGCGGCTCAGCGCCAGCCGCGGTGCCAGCCGTAGTGCGGATGGTGCCAGCCCCAGCCATAGTAGGAGTGATATTCCCAGACCCAGCCCGGCCCGGGCGAGGCATAGGTGGGCTCGACATACACCACGCCTGGCGGCGCGACATAGGCAGGATGGACTGCTGGCGGCGTCACCACGCATCCGCCCAAGGCGAAGGTGGCGGCCAGTGCCGGGATCAGTAACAGGGATTTCATGCTTGCGCTCCTGGATGTGTTTGGCGGAATGTTCCGGAGCCGATGTCCGGACGCCACGTGTGGCCGTGGTGGTCGGATAACGGCTGGGCTCGAGCGTAAGCAGACGCGAAATTGTGTGTTTGTGTAACCCGGCCCACATGGCCGGGGCCGCTCACGCCTGACCAGCCCGGCGTGCCGAGGCGCGCGAAAGCGCCGCCCAGTCGAGATGACCTTCACCATGGGCCAGACCATCGATATGCAGGTCGCGCAGCGCGCTGGCCAACGACAGCGGCACATTGGCCTGCTCGCCCGCCTCCAGCGCCAGGCGCACATCCTTGAGCCCGAGCGCAAGCTTGAAACCGGCCGGCTCGAAGCGGTCATCGGCAATCGCCTGCCCATACCCCTTGTAGACCGGCGCCGCGAAGGCCGTGGAAGTCGCCAGTTCGATGAATCCCGCCTTGTCCAGTCCATACCCCTGCACCAGCGCAACGGCCTCGCTCATGGCGCCGATGGCGCTGGCAATCATGAAGTTCATGGCCAGCTTGGCAGCATTGGCCTGCTCGGGCTGCCGCCCCAGGCACCAGGTCTTCTGGCCCAGCACATCCAGCAAGGGCTGGACCGCCGCCAACGCCTGTTCTTCGCCAGCGGCCAGGATATTGAGTTGCCCAGCCTCAGCCACATTCACCCGCCCCAGCACCGGCGCGGCGACATAGGCCACGCCACGCGCCTGATGCGATCCCGCCAGGCGCAGCGCCAGCGCAACCGATATCGTTGCCATGTTGACATGGATCGCACCCGGCCTGAGCGCGGCCAGTGCGCCGGCGTCCAGCAAGGTGGCCTCGGTGGCGTCATCGTCCGCCAGCATGGAGATCAGCACATCCGCATCGGCGGCAGCCTCCGCCGGCGTTGCTGCTGCTTGCGCGCCCAGC
The DNA here is from genome assembly GCF_001929405.1 of Herbaspirillum camelliae. NCBI lineage: Bacteria > Pseudomonadati > Pseudomonadota > Betaproteobacteria > Burkholderiales > Oxalobacteraceae > Herbaspirillum > Herbaspirillum camelliae. The sequence continues at coordinate 3,829,503 of NZ_KV880769.1, read as the reverse complement.
GCTGCCAGCCGCTCTACGGGCGCGGGCGAACGGTTCCAGGCGCGCACGGCATAGCCGGCGCGCACCAGGTTGGCAGCCATGGGGAAGCCCATCGTGCCCAGACCGAGAAAAGCGATTTTCATAGCCACAGCTCCTTTGATCGTCGAATCATTCATTGCATGTCTTATGCCTTATCCGGATAAATTGGAAACCATCGATTCCAATCCAAGTAAAAAAATCAATCCAGCACTTTCAGCGCCACATCCACCAGCGCCAGCATTTCCTTGCGGCTGCGCCCTGCCTTCCCGACCACTCGCATGCCTTGGGTCAGGCACAAGAGCAGACGTGCCGTCGAGGCGGGATCGGCATGCGCGGCCACCGATCCATCCCGTTGTCCCTGGCGGATCAGCTCTTCCAGCAAAGCCTCGTTACGGGCCAGCGACGAGGTGATCCGCGCTGCTACGGACGGTTCGAAGCCCGTGATTGCCACGGCGCTGCTGACAACCAGGCAACCCTGCCGCCCTGCCGCGCCCTGAGCGGACTCAGCATAGAACAGCAGCATATTGCGCAAGCGCCCCCGCCCTGTCGCGCCCGCGTCGATGGCGCGCCGGAGCTTTTCGGAACGCTGCGTCCGATAGCGCTCCAAGGCAGCCAGAAAGAGAGATTGTTTGTCCCGGAATGCCTTGTAGAGACTGCCTTGAGCCAGCTGCATGGCCTCGCTCAGATCGCTGATCGAGGCGCCGGCATAGCCGCGCTCGCTGAACACACGCACTGCGCCATCCAGGGCCTGGTCGGCATCGAACTCACGCGGCCGGCCGGGGTTGCGCCGGCGGGATGAAGGAGCAGAAGAGGAGGAAGAAGCAGGCATGAAAATATTAATTTGGAAATGATTGCTTCCAAATATATCCATTTTTCTGCATCTTGGAAAGACGGGAGAAAGGAAACCGGCGATTGCCTAATGTAGACCTTGGTGTATCCTAGTGCAGAGACGGGCAGCTTACGCCGCCTCAAGCACTATAAATTCATAGGGGATCACAAACTCATCATGAACAACATCGATTCGCTGGATAACAGAACGTCCTACCCGGGCAGCGCGTCGGCGCAAAGCAAGAGCAATGCGGCGACCTCCTCCTTCGAAAGCAAGCTGCAGCTGGCCAAGGGCTCAGCCAAGCCCGATCCCGCGAGGGAACTGCAGGAGTGGCTGGCGATGACGCCGGATCAGCGGCTGTTCTTTACCGTGCTGCACTCCATGGGCGTATCGAAAGAGCAGTACGAACAGATGTCACCCGAGGAAAAGGAAAAACTGGCGGAGAAAGTTCGCGAGCGCATCAAAGAAATGGCCAAGAATGGCACGGCAGGCACGGCATAATCCTGCCAGATCAAATCGCCCCAAGAGCGCGCCACCGGATGAGCGGATTCAAATTCGGGATTTGCGCGCCTTGGGCGCTACTGTTGCAGCTCGAACGAGGCTGCCGATAGAACAGATCCAGACCCGCCTGGCACACACACGTCGCAACAGACGTCCGGAATCCATATCAAGGCAATGACTGCCCAGGTCTCGGAATCGACTTTCCGCTACCCTGCCTCACAAAGCAAAACAGCACTGGATCAGGCTATTGCCCAATACAGTGCTGTCTTTTCTTATGGCTTTCGCCACAAGCGTTGAATCTAATGGTCGGGACGGTGTGATTCGAACACACGACCCCTTGCACCCCATGCAAGTACGCTACCAGGCTGCGCTACGCCCCGACTGAAGACAAAGATTATAGCAGCATATGTTTTTAATTCAACTGTTTCTGGAAAACATTTTTAATATTTTTCAGACCCGATGCGACAGGCGGCACCAGGGTGCGTACTCCTGGCCGGCGAAGCAGCTGCGGGGCACGCCCCGCACAATGTGCACCTGTTCGGTTTCCGGCATGTACGGTTCGTCGAAAAAGTAGGCCGTGTGCACCGCTTCGCGCCCAGCCAGCGTCAGGTTGAACGCTCCTCCCAGGTTGGGAATCCCCAGACCAAGCGCGATCACCCTTCGCACCACGTGACGCGGAATGATGCGAAACTCGCCGCGATACACGACAAGCATCCAGGCGAGTTCTTCTTGTGTGAGTTCGATGTCCATTCGCGCCAAGCCTTTTTGAGGAGACTTGACGATAACATCTTGATTTTTCTAGGTTTATCAGAAAAATCTCAAAAATCGAAGGAATTTGAGGACGGGTGAGAGAGCCGGTCTAGAGGCCAATCCTGGCTCAATTACCACCGAAGAACTCGTTGAGCAGGAAGTTCTGCAAGCCCTTGGTATCCTCCAGTCGCGCCGACAGGGTCACCACCCTGCCCAGCCGCTGCGAATCGAAGCTGAAGTCGCCGCTATAGTATTTGCGGATCAGCGCAATCATGCTGTTGACCACGGCCAGTTGCACATTGCCGCCAAAGCCGGCATCCACTTCGATAAGTTGCTTCTCGCTGCGGCGCTGGTCGGTGGTCCAGCCACGGAAACTGTACTGGGCCACGCGCGGCCCCATGCTGATGATCTGGAAGACACCGTTGGTGCCGCGTCCGCGCCGATCCTGGAAAGCGATGTTGGCGCGGGCGATGTCGTTGGCCGAGGGATTTTCGGCGGCGCGGGCAGCGGCGTTTTCCTCGGCGGCAGCCTGCTCGGCGGCCTGACGCTGCTCGCGGCGGCGATTCATCGACGTCATGAAGTCCTCTTGCGGCGCAGCCTGGGCCATGGGCGCGGCATTGCTCACCGGCGCGCTGGGCGCAGTGGGACGCGGCGGCTGGGCAGTCCGCGCCGGCGCGGCATGGCGAGGTGCCGGCTTGGCCGCAGGCTTTTTCGGCTGGACTTTCTTGGGCGGCTCAGGCGCTGGCTTGGGCGGCTCAGGCTGGGCCACCGGCGCGGGTGCCGGCGGACGCACGAAAGTCACTTGCAGCGGCGCATCGGGCCGCCCCGGATTGTCCAGGGGCGGCGGCGTCTCGTTGAGCTTGGCGCGGATGAACAGGAACAGCAGCGCGTGCACCAGCACGGACGCACCCAGCCCCAGCGCAGTTCTGCGCCGGGAACGGGACAGGCATTGTGGACGGGAAGCTGAAACGAACAAACTCATACCTTGCGGCGGCGGCTCCTGGGAATCAGCCGGAAGATCAGGCCTTGAGCCCGATTCCGAAGCCGATCAGTAAAGGCGACATTCTAGCTGTTTTTGCCCTGCGCGCAGCATGCACCATCAGGCGCAACCGTACTCAACGCCAATGGCCACGCCGGCCCCAGCCGCTGCTATAGCCGAAATAGAAGGACGAAGACGGATAGCTGTAGGCAGGATAAGCGGGATAGGCTGGATAAGCCGGATAGGCATAGTAGGGAGAATACACCGGCTGCGCCGGATAGACCGCCGCCCCGTTATACGGATCGACAGGCACGGCCACACAGCCGCCGAGCATCAGCGCAGCAGGCAGGACGGCCAGGCAGGCAAGTGATTTCATGGGATGAACTCCTCAGCCGAATGGCGGCTAATATGAAACTATCCACCAGCTCGGGGACGGCTGCCATCGTGCTTACCATTTGTTACCCGCGATTCCTTCCTGGCGGCAAGCTCATGCGGACGTGAAAAAACTTCATGAGCGCTGGCTGCCGCGAGAAGCTTTGCGCCGGCAATAGGCCGCGCCTGCGCTTATATAATGGCGCGACCGTCAAGACTACCGAGCACAAAGCGATATTCACCATGACTTCTCCCCGCCCTGCCCTTCGCCCTCCCGTCGTTGTCATCGCCCCCGATTCCTTCAAGGGTTCGCTCTCGGCCGAGGACGTCGCCCGCGCCATCGGCGCCGGCATCCGGGCGGCCATCCCCGATGCGGAAATCCGCCTGCGCCCCATCGCCGATGGCGGCGAAGGCACGCTCGACGCGCTCATGCATGCCGGCGGCGAGCGCTTCGCCATCGCCTGCCGCAATGCCGCTGGCCAGATGACCGAGGCGCCGGTGGGCATCCTCAAGGATGGCAGCGCGGTGGTCGAATCAGCGGCCATCGTCGGTCTCACCGATGCGGCTGGCACGGCGGTGGCCGTGGAGCGCCGCAGTACGCTGGGGGTGGGCGACGCCATCAAGGCCCTGCTCGACCGTGGTGCGCGCAGCTTCCTGGTCGCCTTGGGCGGCAGCAGCACCAACGACGGCGGCGCGGGCCTGCTGGCCGCACTGGGCGTGGTGTTCTACGATGCGGCAGGGACTGAGGTCGCGCCGGCACCGGCCGAACTGCACCGGGTGGTGCGAGTGGACGCCTCCGGGCTCGATGCGCGCGTGAAAGAGGCGCATTTCGTGGCCATGTCCGATGTCGATAATCCGCTCTGCGGTGCAGAAGGCGCGACCGCCGTGTTCGGGCCGCAAAAAGGAGTGCAGCCCGACCAGGTCGCCCCCCTGGACCAGACCCTGGCGCACTTTGCCCAGGTGCTGGAAGAGGCGCTGGGCCGCCAGGCAGCCACCCTGCCCGGCGCTGGTGCTGCCGGCGGGCTGGGCTACGCCCTGCTGATGCTGGGCGCGCAATTCCGCTCGGGGGCGCAGACGGTAGCCGATCATATCGGCTTGGACCAGGCCCTCACCGGCGCGGACTGGCTCATCACCGGCGAAGGCCGCAGCGATGCCCAGACCCTGCACGGCAAAGCGCCCTTCATCGCCAGCCAGCGCGCACGTCAGTTGGGTGTGCCTACCACCCTGCTCTCGGGTGGCATCGACCGGCAGTCGCTGGCGCAATTGCAGACCAGCTTCTCGGGCTGCTTCTCCATCGTCTTCGGCCCCGGCTCGCTGCAGGACGCCATCGCCCAGGCGCCGCAATTGCTGCAAGCCAGCGCTGAGCAGTTGGCCCGGCTGTGGCAGAACGCTGCGGCAATGCGCTGAACGAAGCGCGCCTGAGCGCTGCCAAGTTGTTCACAAAAATCGGGGACAGGCCTGTGGAGAATCCTGGGAAAAGCCAGGCAAGCCATTGAATGCTAAGGCTTTTATGGGAGCGGCGCGCAGACATGCAAAGCGCCGTCAAACCACTCCTCGACGATGCGCAGACGCGACTTGTCCTCGCGCTGGTGCAGTTATCCCCAAAAAATGGGGGCAAGCCTGTGGACAAGCCTGGGAAGATTCCGCTAAGTCATTGATATAAATAATTTTTCTTTTTCTGCCCGCGACGCAGCAAACCTGTCCGGCTCAGGCCGCCGCCGTCTCCAGCAAGGTGCTCATGCGGCGCTTGCCGGGAATGCGGCGGATCAGCCAGGAGCGCACGGCATTCCATTCCCCGGTCTCGGGTTCGTTGCCAGCCTGGAACAGGAAGTAGCGCCACAGCAGCAGCAATTCATTGCGGGTGGTGGCGAGCTTGCGGAAGCGCAGCTCACGCTCCACTTCCGGCGAATGCATCAGTCCCTCGCGCACCGCTGCGGCCATGCGCTCGAACTCGGGCGAAAAATCATTGCGGCCATCGATCTCGAAGAGCAGGCCGCCGTGATTGCAGAACGGCGCAGGGTCGAAATACGGCTGCTGCTTCATCCGCGCAAAGGCCCGCACCAGATAGCGCGACACCTGCAGGGAGACCTTCATCTGCTCATCGAAACGGGTCGCGCTGACGTTATTGCCATGCCAGCGATACTTGATCAGCTTTTGCGGCACGTTGTTGCACTTGCCCTGGATGCCGAGCTGGCCGAAGAGGAAGTAATCCTCGGCCAGGTTCTTGACCATCATCTGCTGTTCCTGCGGGAACACGCCCATGAAATCGACGCCATAGCGGATCCCCTGGCGCTGCACCTCGGCAAAATCCAGCATGGCCGTGGGGTGGGCAATGGGATTGCGGAACAAGCTGGCTGCCGCCACGCGCTGCACGCCCACCGGCATCTTCATCTCATGGATAGGACCACCCTTGGCATCGATCACGTCGGCCTGGCCGCCAATGGCCACGCACTGCGGGCTCGCCTCAAAGGCCGCCAGGGAAATGGCCATGCGCTCGGGATAGCAGACGTCGTCGGCATCGTGACGCATCACGTAGCGGCAATCGCTGATCTCCAATCCCTTGTTGAGCAGGCCCGACAAGCCATCGGCCTCGGGGAAGCGATGCAGTTCGATGCGGGCATCGCGTTCGTGATAGCGCTCCACCATCTCGGCGCTGCCATCGGTGGACCCGTGGTCCAGCACCAGCACGCGCCAGTCGCTCACCGTCTGGGCCTGCAAGCTCTCCAGCGACTCCGCCAGGAAATCCACGCCATTCTTGACCGGCAGCAGCACATCGATGGTCGCCATGATCACACTCCTCTGTTTGAATTAGCTTCTCGTACTGCCGCTCAGGCAGCCTCTTCTTGCGCCAGTCGCTTGGCCAATGCCTGCCAGCGCCAGGTATCGGCGCACATGGCTTCGATGCCGCGCTGGGCGCGCCAGCCCAGCTCGCGCTCGGCCAGTTCGGTGGCGGCGTAGCAGCAGGCGATGTCGCCGGGACGGCGATCCACCAGTTGGTAAGGCAGCTTGTGGCCGCAGGCCTGTTCGAAGGCCGCCAGCATTTCCAGCACGCTGTTGCCGCGTCCGGTGCCCAGGTTGTAGGTGTAGACGCCCGGCCCCTGCTCCAGCTTGCGCAAGGTCTTCAGGTGCCCCAGGGCCAGGTCGACGACGTGGATGTAATCGCGCACACCCGTGCCGTCCGGGGTCGGGTAGTCGCTGCCATAGACCGACAGCGCCGCGCGGCGGCCATCGGCCACCTGCGCGATGAAGGGCAGCAGATTGTTGGGAATACCGCTGGGGTCTTCGCCGATGAGTCCGCTCTCATGCGCGCCCACCGGATTGAAATAGCGCAGCAGCGCAATGCGCCAGCTGGGATCGGCCACGTGCAGGTCACCCAGGATCTGCTCCACCATCAGCTTGCTGCGGCCATAGGGATTGGTGGCCGAGAGCGGGAATTCTTCCGTGATCGGCACGCTGGCCGGATCGCCATAGACGGTGGCCGAGGACGAGAAGACGATGTTCTTCACGCCATGCGCAGCCATGGCTTCGAACAGCACATTGCTGCCGTGGACGTTGTTGTCGTAGTAGCGCAGCGGCTGCGCCACCGATTCGCCGACCGCCTTGAGGCCGGCGAAGTGGATCACGGCCTCGACGCGATGGCTCTTGAAGACGCCGTCCAGCACCGCGCGGTCACGAATGTCGCCCTGCACGAAATGCGGACGCTGTCCGGAAATCTGCGCGATGCGGTCGATCACGCTGGCGCGGCTGTTGCACAGATTGTCCAGCACCACCACGGCATAGCCGGCATGGATGAGCTCGACGCAGGTGTGCGAACCGATGTAGCCGGCGCCGCCGGTGACGAGGATGGTGGCTTGGGTCATGTCATGTCCTTTTGCAGTAATTCGGAAGAGGCGGGTGCAAGGCTGCCTGCCGGCGTGCGCGCAATCACGCGTGCGGGGGCGCCTACGGCGGTCGCGCCCGGCGGTACGTCGTCCAGCACCACGGACATCGCCCCCACCTTGCAGCCATCGCCCAGGTGGACCGCGCCCAGCACCTGGGCGTACGCACCCAGCTCGACGTTGTCGCCCAGCACCGGCACCGGACCGCCTTCGCGGCGGTTGCCGATGGTCACGCCCTGGCGCAGCGTGCAGCCCGCACCAATGACCACGTCGCCATGCAGGAAGATGTTGCCGAAGTGCCAGATGCGCAGGCCCGGGCCTATCCTGGCGGTGCGCGGCAGGCTGATGCCGAATGCGGTTTCGACCAGCCGGAAGGCCAGCCAGTAGAACAGGTTGGCGATCTTGCGGGACAGTCCCGCCGGGCGCGCCTCGATACGGCGGCCCCAGCGATACACCCAGATCGCCCAGATCGATTGTTCCTTGAGGAAGGGGCGGCGCATGTCATAGCGCCGCAGGTCGGCTTCCCAGTCGGGATCTCTCGTCATCCAGGTCTCTCGTCGGAAGGTCATTGAAGGGATACAGGCGTGGCCAGCCGGTGAAATCGGGCGCTGCGCCACATGACCTTCAACAGAGCGGCTGCAGGCCGAAAAGTTCTTATTGCGGAGCAAAAAACTGATGTCGCCGGACTGCGACACATCCGCCTGCACAGCGATGTGCAGCGCAACAAATGGATTGCTGCGCCTGCGGAACTTTGTACCCCGTTTATCGACCTCAAGCGTGCAGATGCTGGCGTAAGCATGCCCGGCGCTGCCCCTCACGAACCAGCATGAAGAACAACACGATGAACATCGCCTACCTGATCCTGGCCCACAACAATCCCCGCCTGCTGGACACGCTCCTGGCCCAGCTCGACAGTGACCAGGCGCAGGCCGATGCACCGGCGCATTCGAAGGCTCATTTCTTCCTGCACATTGACCGCAAGGCCGATATCGCTCCCTTCCTGGGGCTGGCCGACCGCTATCCGCACCTGCACTTCTGCCGCGATCGCGTCGATGGTGCATGGGCGCATTTCTCGCTGGTGGAAGCCACGCTGCGGCTGATGCGCCAGGCGATGCAGACCCTGGGCACGCCCGACCGCGTCGTCCTGCTCAGCGGCGCTACGCTGCCGGTGCAACCGCCCGCTTACATCGCCAGCTTCTTTGCGCGCGAGCGCGGAGCCAACTACATGGATGCCTTTGCCATGCCCAATGAAGAGTACGGCAAGGGCCTGGGCCGGCTGGAGCACTACTGGATACGCCGCAGTCCGCCCATGCACCGCTATCGCTGGATGTTGCAGGACTTCATCAACGCCCACCTGCCGCGCCGCAATTTCCGGCGCGCCTTCGGCCCGCTGCAACCGGCGGCGGGTTCGCAATGGTGGGCCATCACCGGCGAGGCCTGCCGCTACGTGCTCGACTATGTCAGCGAGCATCCGCGCTTCGTGCGCTTCTGCCATCACACCGATTGCCCGGATGAGTTCTTCTTCCAGACCATCCTCTGGAATTCGCCCTTCAAGGATAGCCTGCGCCCTACCCTGACCTACACCGACTGGCGGCCCGGCAAGCAGAGTCCCGAAGCCATCAACAGCGATACGCTGGCGCAGTTTGCCCAGGACGTGGTCTTCAATTCGCCGCACAACAACAGTCCGCTGGCCCCCGGCGAAGTCTTGTTCGCGCGCAAGTTCGATGAGCAGGACTGGCCGGTCATCGAGCAACTGGTCGCGCTGCTGCAGGCCAAGGCAGCGCGCCAGGCTGCCGCCCCGCTCAGGGAATCAGCCTGACCCAGCCCAGCCGCCCTGCGCCCTGCAGGGCCTTGAGCTTGCCGATGGCATAGGCCAGCAGCGCCGACAGCACCGCCGTCACCAGGAACACCTTGCCGCCACCGAACTTGCCATTGAGCTTGAAGGCCATCTCGAAGATGGGATGGAAGTAGTAGATGCGCGCCGACATGTGGTCGCGATAGTTCAGCTGCACCTGGCGCGCCGCCAGGAACAGCACGGGCGCGACCACGATCAGGCTGGCGTAGAGGTCGCGCGTCTGGTTGCGGCTCAACCATCCCCACAGCACGATCTCGCCCACGAATAGCACGCCCACCAGCAGCAGCACCGGCAATGAAACATGCAACGGCGTCTGGCGTCGGCGCAGCGCCATGCCGATCAGCAGGAAGGGCAAGGCGACCGTGAGCGCGTTGCGATACAGGTCGAAGTGGCCGTGGATGGCATGGGCAAAGTCATTGCCATTCCACAGCGCAATGGCCTGCAACACAATGCCTGCGACGAAGCACAGCAGCGCCACCGGCAGCAGCAAGGACAAGTGCGCGCGTCCCAGGTAGGCCAGGCAAGCCGCCACGATCAGCGCCGCCAGATACCACAGGTGATGCCAGCCCGTCGCCAGATTCTGCACAATCGAAAGCAATGCGTCCTGCGGCGAAGCGGTATCGAGCCACAAGGGCGAAAACAGCAGGCTCAGCAACAGGTAGAGCAGCACGATGCGGCGCAGCCAGGGCAGGAACTTGTCACGCTCCAGGCTCAAGAAGTAGCCATTCATCACAAAGAACACCGGCACAGCGATGCGGAAGATGCCGTTGGAGGTCAGTGAGTTCAACGCCGGCAGGCTCGCGAACGGGTTGGTATGAATGCCCACCACCATCAGGCTCATGATGAGCTTGAGGATTTCCAGGCCGCCATAATGCTGTTTTTCCATCTGCCTCTCCCCTGCCCGTCCTACTTGCCGCCCGCGTGCAGGGTCGGCGCCAGCGACGCCTTGTACTTGCCGTACTTGAGCTGCTTGACCGCGAACTTGGCGTGCGAACGTCCACCACCGAGCATGGTGAAGAAGTCGCTGGCTGACAGCTTGATCTGCTGGTAGCCCGCCAGCGAACGCAAGAGGCCAGCCATGTTGCGGCGCTGGCAGTGGCGGTCGTAGAACAGTTGCGCCGCCGAGATGATGCGCTCGGGTGACTTCAGCGTAATGCGTTCGAACTCGTGGGAGATGTCCATCAGGTAGGTGTTGGAGCAGATGCTCACGGCCGGGCCGAAGGTGCGCACCAGCCGCACCCAGGTTTCCCAGTCCTGCCAGGCCGGCATGGCGGCGTCGAACATGCCGATCTCGACGAGGCGCTCAGGGGTGGTGAAGACCTGGTTGCCGATGGCATTGGTCTCCAGGATCGCGGGCAGATCCACGCGGGCGTCCAGGTCCCACAGCATCACGCTGCCGCCGGCATTGACGATGCGGCGGTCGAACAGGCAGGAGAAGGACTGGCCCTCTTCTTCCAGCGCATGCCACTGGCGCACGAAGCGCTCGATGCGGTCGGGCATGAAGACGTCGTCATCGTCGATGCCGGTGATGAAACGCCCCGTCGCCGCCTGGATGGCCAGGTTGCGCGCCGCGCAGGCGCCCTGGGATTGCGCGTTGTGGATCAGCTTGATCTGGATGTCGCTGTGCTGCCCGTGCAACTGATTGACGTAATCGCAGGTGCCGTCGGTGGCGCCGTCGGAGACGACGATCAGTTCCAGTGGCCGATAGGACTGCGCCAGCACCGAATTGAGTGCGCGCGTGAGCAGGCCGAGGCGGTTCTTGGTGGGGACGTAGATGGTGACCAGGTCGTTCATGGCGTGATTGTCATTCTTGTCATGGAAATTGAACGGGGATGAAACGGGAATGGAAAACACGCTTCCACTCAGGCGCGCCCCACCATCTTCTTCATGTCCAGCACCAGCTCCTTGGAAAACAGCAGCGTCAATCCCGCAAACACCGCCGCACCGCAGGCCGCCAGGCCGAACAGCACCACCTGCGGGCCGACCTGGTCGCTGCGCATCCATTGCAGCAGCGGCGCCAGCAAGGCCAGCATCACCAGCGAGAAGGCCACCGGCTGCCACAGCGCGCGTATCAGTTGCAGCAGGTTGCTATGCAACTCGCGGGTGGCGAAATAGAAATGCGGAATGGCATTGAGCACATTGGCGATCAGGTAGCAGATGGCCACGCCCTCGATGCCCCAGTGCACGCCGATGAAGAAACTGCCCACCTGCAACACCGCACCCAGTGCGCCCAGGCGCATCATCAGGTCGGTGCGACCGGTGGCCATGAACACTGCACCCGTGGTGCTGATGATCGATTGCAGGAAGCCCACCGGCGCGAGCCAGGCCAGGATGATGGGCACGCTCTCCCACTGCGGCCCCAGCGCCACCCGCACGAAGGGTTCGCGCAGCAGCCACAGGCCCGCCATCATGGGCGCGGTCACGGTGGCGATCAGGCGCAGCGAGCGCAGGTAGAGCCGCGCCATCTCGGCGCGCTGGCCCTGCTGCCGGCTCATCACCGGAAACAGCGCGCGATTGGCCACGTAGCTCATGCTCTGCAAAGGGAACATCATCACCTTGTAGGCCTGCGCATAGATACCCAGGGGAATCGCGCCCAGGATGCGGCCGATGACCATGCTGTCGGCATTGCGGGCGAAGAAGTTGACGAAGGAAAAACCGGTCAGGTTGCCGCTGAAGCGCCACAGCCCGCGAAACTCGCTGCGGCTCCAGACCTTCTCGGGCCGCCAGCGGCTGGCCAGCCACAATTGCAAGGCCGAGAGCATGGCCGACACCAGCGTCTGCCACACCAGGCTGTAGACGCCAAAGCCGGTAAAGGCCAGCGTGACCGCCGTCACCAGCGCCACCGCCGCCGAGACGATCTCGATGCGCGCCAGCGTGCGGAAATTGGACTCACGCTCCAGCAAGGCGCTGTGTACGGCGCAACTGCTGGTGAGCGGAAAGGACAAGGCCATCAGGCACAGCACCGGGGCCAGATGGGGCGTGCGGAAGTAATCCTCGACCATGGGCGAGATGACGATGAGCACCAGCGCAATCGACACACCCAGGCCGACATTGAGCCAGAAGACGGTATTGGTGGTTTCGCGGGTGAGGTTCTCTTTCTGGATGACCGCCGCGCCGGTGCCCATGTCGCGCAGCAGCGAGGCGAAGTTGACCGCCACCGTGGCCATGGCCAAGAGGCCATACTCGGACGGCGCCAGCAGGCGCGAGAGGATGAAGATGGAGACCATCTGCAAGGCAATGCGCACCATCTGGGACAGCGTCAACCAGCGTGCGTTGGACATAGCCGAAGCCATTATGCGACCTTCCTTTCTTCGGCAAAGCCGTAGCGGCCTATCATGGCCGCGATCTGCGTATCGTTGTAGCTGCCGGTGAGATTGTCTTCCCACAGGGCGCAGGCCTGGGAACCGTCCCAGCAATGGAAATAGCTATCCCGGTTGACCGAGGGCGCGCGCCGGAAGCGCGCACCGTTGCGACGCGCCATCCACCAGAACCAGATGTCATCGCCGCGTGGACACAGGCGCATGAACTCGTCCTGCTCCAGCACCTGGGCATCGAGCACGCCGGGCGCATACAGCACGCCGCCAATGCCGGTGGGGAAATGCAGCGCATCGGCGCCGTATTCGCGGATGGAATGCTCCCACTCGTTGTAGGGCAGCGGCAATCCATCGGCGCCCAGCCGGATGCGGTGGACGCGGTGGGCGATGACTTCCTTGCGCTCGGGCTCATAGGCGTCCACCAGTTCCTGCAGCCAATGACGCCAGTAATGCACGTCATCGTCGGCGGTGACGATGATGCTCCTGGGATCGCTCTGCAATTGCGGGATCAGCTTCTTGTAGGAGCGCAGGTCGTCGCAGGCCTTGATTTCCAGGCCATGGCGCGTCAGGTCGGTCACGCTGGCCGGCAGCTTGTCCATGTCCTGGTGCGCGATCCAGAGCACGATGCGCGCTGGCGCATAGCTTTGCGCCAGCAGCGACATCAACGTCAGGTGCAGCGTCGGAAAGCGCGGCGGATACGAGGTCAGCGACACCACCACACCACTGTCGAGCTGGCGGCGCACCGCGAAGCGGCGGCCATTGAGCAGCCAGTTGACCTGGAACTTGAGGAAGAAGCCAGCGGTGGGAAAGAGTCTGGCATCGGCGCGCAATCGCTTCAACATCACTGCCTCACTTGGGACGCTTGGAAGGACGGCCGATGGCGTGGTATTCCACACCGAGGCGCGCCATGGTCACCGGTTCGAACAGGTTGCGGCCATCGAAGACCAGCGGCTCTTTCAGCGTGGCCTTCACGGCGGCGAAGTCCGGGCTCTTGAAGGATTTCCATTCGGTCACGATGACGACCGCATCGGCCCCTTCCAGCGCTTCCATGGCACCGCCCGCATAGTGCAGGTCGGCCTCCTTGCCCGGCAGATCGGCCAGATCCACTGCGAAGGCATGGCGCGCTTCTTCCATGGCCACCGGATCATAGACCTGCACCTTGGCGCCACGCTGCAGCAGTTCGCGCACGATCACGCGGCTGGGTGCAGCGCGCATGTCATCGGTATTGGGCTTGAAGGCCAGCCCCCAGACCGCGAAGGTCTTGCCGGAGAGATCTTCGCCCAGGCGCGCCACGATCTTCTTGAGCAGCACCTGCTTCTGCTTGTCGTTGACGGACTCCACCGAACCCAGGATTTCCAGTTCCTGGCCATGCTCGCTGGCCGTGCGCGCCAGTGCCTGCACATCCTTGGGGAAGCAGGAACCACCATAGCCGGTGCCGGCATAGAGGAAGCTGAAACCGATGCGCGGGTCCGAGCCGATGCCCTTGCGCACGTGCTCGATATCCACGCCCAGGCGGTCGGCCAGGTTGGCCAGTTCATTCATGAAGGAGATGCGGGTGGCCAGCATGGCGTTGGCGGCGTACTTGGTGAATTCGGCCGACTTCACGTCCATGTAGAGGATGCGTTCGTGGTTGCGGTTCAGCGGTGCATACAGTTCGCGCATCACCTCGCGCGCCTCGGCGCCGGCCGCGCCCTCTTCCACGCCGATGACGATGCGGTCCGGGCGCATGAAGTCTTCCACCGCCGCACCTTCCTTGAGGAATTCCGGATTGGAGACGATCATCGCATCGAGCTCACCACGGCCACGCGCTTCCAGTTCAGCGCGGATGGCGGCCTTGACCTTGTCGCCGGTGCCCACCGGCACCGTGGACTTGTCCACCACGATACAGTTACGTTCCATGTGGCGGCCGATGTTGCGGGCTGCCGCCACCACGTATTGCAGATCGGCCGAGCCATCTTCATCGGGGGGCGTGCCGACCGCGATGAATTGCACCTCGCCATGGGCCACGCTGGCGGCCACATCGGTGGAGAAGATCAGGCGGCCCGAGGCGCGGTTGCGGGCGATGATTTCCTTCAGGCCCGGCTCATAGATGGGCACGCCGCCGCTGTTGAGGATCTCGATCTTGTTGCGGTCCACGTCCAGGCAAAAGACCTTGTTACCCAGTTCAGCCAGGCAGGCGCCGGTGACGAGACCGACGTAGCCGGTCCCGATGACGGTGATGTTCATGCGTTTCCTTTCAGCTCCTCGGAGCAGAGCAAGTTTTTACAGCGATCTAAGACTGGCGCGCGCCGGTTTGATTCCCGCCGCGCAGCATTAATGTCATCAAGCTGCACCGGCGGATGTGAGGGCTCCGCTCTGATCGATGGTGTGCAGCAATGTCTCCTCGCCTTCCCTGAACTTTCTGGCAAAAAGCACAGGCCCTGCCCCGTATAGCCGGCTGTCGTCGATGAAGCCGCCGGCCTTGAGCCGCTGATAGATCTCAGCGGTCATGATTTCCGGATTGGCGCGCCCTTCCACCCAGTAGGTGTAGGTCAGGTTGCGCCGTATCCTGCCCTTGAGATCCGAATTGGAAAGGATCGTCTGGAAATAGGTCTCGTCCGGGCAATAGGAGTTGACCAGGAAGCGATAGATCTCCGGCCGCCGGCGATGGAACTCCAGGATCACCGTGCAGGCCGCATGCGTGAGCGCCCACCAGGTCGAACCGCCGTGCGGCACCAGCTTGCCGAACAGACCGGCGATATGGCGCGGCGGCACCTTCAGACCCAGCTTCCACCACAGCTTCATGAACAGCTTGCGCGGCAAGGGATCGGCCGCGCTCGGGCAATAGGTGGTGATGCGGCTCATCGGCTTGCTGGGACTACCCAGCGGCACGCTGTTGATGAACTCGATGTGCGCATTGTCGGCAAAGAATCCTTCGATCTGCTCGGCGCCGAAGAGCGGATAATCCGATCCACTGATGAGCACGTAGCGATCGAAGGGACCCGCCTGCACGGCGTTCGATATCAGTTCCAGGATCGCATCGACCTGGGAAATCTCGCCCCATCGCACGTCATGGCGGCGCGCCGTGAATTGCACATGCTCGCGCTGCAGGCCGGCATAGGCCGCCGCGTCGGACTTCGCATCCAGATGGATGAAGAAGCGGGCGCGGCCACTGTCGAGCTTGTCGATGATGCGTGCGGTATGGTGAGGCGTATTGTGGATCAGCAGCAGATAGGCGATGTTCATGGATCGTAATCTCTTGTCCGCTACGCCAGCGTCTAACCGTGCATCAGCGACATGGCCTCAGGCACGCTTGTAGACGTCGTCGAAGCGGACGATATCGTCTTCGCCCAGGTAGCTGCCCGACTGCACCTCGATCAAGTGCAGCGGCAGCTTGCCGGGATTTTCCAGACGGTGGGTCACGCCGATGGGCAGGTAGATCGATTCGTTTTCGCTGAGCAAGGTGACTTCCTCACCCCGCGTGACCAGCGCCGAACCACTCACCACCACCCAGTGTTCGGCCCGGTGATAATGCATTTGCAGGGACAGCTTTTCGCCTGGCTTGACGATGATGCGCTTGACCTGGAAGCGATCGCCGGCATCCACGCTCTCATAGCTGCCCCACGGACGATAGACACGCTTGTGGTGAATATGTTCGCTGCGTTTCTTGTCCTTCAACTGATCGACCACGCCCTTGACGTCCTGAGCCTTGTCCTTGTGCGCCACCAGCACGGCGTCATCGGTCTCGACCACGATCAGGTCCTGCAGGCCCAGCACCGCCACCATGCGGCTCTCCGCGCGCACCAGCGAGTTGGACACGCCATCCAGATAAACATCGCCACGGGTGACATTGCCCTGGGCATCGGCCGGCATGACTTCCTGCAGGGCGCTCCAGGAGCCCACGTCGCTCCAGCCGATATCGGCCGGCACCACCACGGCGCGGCGGGTGTTTTCCATGACGGCGTAGTCGATCGATTCGGCTGGTGATGCGCCAAAGGCAGCTTCGCCCAGGCGGCAGAAATCCAGGTCGGTATAGGCCTTGGCCACCGCGTCCTTGACCGCTGCGGCGATGAGCGGACGATGCAGTTCCAGTTCTTCCAGATAATCGCGGGCGCGCAGCAGGAACATGCCGCTGTTCCAGTAGTAGCGACCATCGGCGACGAAGCCCTGGGCGCGCTCCAGGTCCGGCTTTTCCACGAAGCGTTCGACGGCGAAGTTGCCGGTATCGCCGTGGGCGGCGCCGCGCAGGATGTAGCCATAGCCGGTTTCGGGCTTGCTGGGTGTGATGCCGAAGGTCACCAGCGCGCCCTCCTGCACCGAGCGCATCGCTGCGCGCACGGCCTCATGGAAGGCCTCGCGGTTGGTGATGACGTGGTCGGCCGGCAGCACCAGCATGACCGCATCGGGGTCCTGGCGCATCAGCTGCAGGGCCGCGGCCGCCACCGCCGGTGCGGTGTTCTTGCCTTGCGGCTCCAGTACGATGGCATGGGGGCGCACATCCATCTCGCGCAATTGCTCGGCAATCATGAAGCGGTGCTCGTTGCCGCACACCACCAGCGGGGCCAGCGCTTCGGGCCAGGCGCACACGCGCGCCACCGTTTCCTGCAGCATGGTCTGCTCGCTCACCAGCGGCAGCAGCTGCTTGGGATAGGCTGCACGCGAGAGCGGCCACAGGCGGGTACCGGCGCCGCCGGAAAGGATGACGGGATAGATCTTCATGATGGACTCTCTTCACTGGCTGGAGCGTGGCGGGCGGCGAGGGTTGCCGGCGCGGCTGGCGCTCTGTTGTTTGAATTTTTTGTCACACGGAAACTTGTTGCCCTACGCCACTGCAATCTGCTGCAAGGCAGTCCTGGCGCGGTGTTGCGCTGTGCAGGCAGTGTACTAGAACGCACTGCCTGCGACCAGTTCAGACGCGCCTCGGCCAAGCCGCCTGGCACGCAAGAACTGACGATGGCTGACCGTTTCTGCACCATGGCTGACTCCACGTTCAGGCGCGCGCCTGCAGCAGATAGTCGGCGCAATGCAGCGTAATCTGTCGCCGCAACGACGCCGAGGCATTGATGATGGCCCAGGGCCGTGCGCGCCGTACGCAATCGCCATACAGCAGCATCAGCTGCGCCAGCGCCGCGCTGTCGATGTACTGCAAGCGGGTGCAGTCCAGCACCAGGGGCGCATCGCCCTGTGCGGCCTGGGCCAGCACAGGGCGCAGGCGCGCCAGATTGGCCTGGCCTAGCGCACCGGAAAACAGCAGCTCGCAGTCGCCGCCATCCCGGCGGCAGCCGATCTCGGCCTCGTCAAACAGCGCCGCAGCGGGACGATGGCGGCGACTCTCCCAGATGCAGTGCAGCACCCGCGTGGCCAGCAGCCGCAGCAAGGCCATGCCGTCATCGAAGTAGCGCCG
This sequence comes from Herbaspirillum camelliae, assembly GCF_001929405.1. Classification (NCBI taxonomy): domain Bacteria; kingdom Pseudomonadati; phylum Pseudomonadota; class Betaproteobacteria; order Burkholderiales; family Oxalobacteraceae; genus Herbaspirillum; species Herbaspirillum camelliae. The sequence goes on along the minus strand of NZ_KV880769.1, from coordinate 3,811,624 downwards.
CCACAGCTTGGGTTCTTCCTTGATGCGCCACAGCCATTCCAGGCCGGTCTTCTGCGCCCAGCGCGGTGCACGTGACACCGTGCCGGCGACGAAGTTGACCACCGCGCCCAGATGGCTGACCACCGGTGCGCGCAGTTGCGCCAGGTTGTGCTGGATCCAGGCCTGCCCCTTCTTGGCCCCCAGCGCCACCACCAGGAAATCGGCGCGGCTGTCATTGATGTGCGCCAGGGCCTGCGGCGGGCTCATCTCTTCGATGCTGCCAAAGCCGGGGGAAGCGTAGCCGACACTGCGCAGACCCGAGGGGGCGGCATTGAGTTTTTCGTCCGCTGCCTGCGCCACGCCGGGCGGGCCACCGAAGAAATACACGCGCAGCGGCGCCTGGCCATTGTCCATGCGCTGTTCGCGCAGTGCCTGGAAGAGGCTCGATCCGGCCACCCTCTCCTTGATGGGCAGACCCAGGGCGCGGGCGATCCAGACCAGCGGCATGCCATCGGCAATGGACAGGTCGCTCTGGATGACGGAATGGCGAAACGCCGCATCGTCCAGGCAGGCCACCGCGAAATTGAGATTGGGCGTGGACAGGAAGCAGCGCCGCCGCTCGCTGGCGGCGCGCTGCAGGATGCCTGCGGCCTGTCCCAGGCTGACGCGGTCGAACGGCAGGCCGAGGATGCTCCAGACATCGCGCTCGAAATCCGGTCCGCTGGCGATGACCTCGCCGGGCGCTTCGAGGGGAGCGGAAGCAGACGCCGGTTCACCCACGCGCGCCTTGATTTCCGAGTTGATATTGACGTTATTCTGAATCACGTTTTGACCTTACCCATTCGACTTGCCGGTTGAACATGAACTTGCAATACAAGGGCAGCTTGCGCGCCACGTAAGCAAAAGCAGCACCCAGTTCGCGCAGGCTGATGACCTCGCGAGCAAAACCCGACCAGGCCAGCAGCACCGCCGCAGCAATCGCCGCCACGATCAGCGTGGCCAGCAGGCAAGCCGCTATCCAGCCGGTCAGCACGGCCACGAGTGCGCTCACCACCCACGCCCCGCCGGCCATCATCACCAGCAAGGCCAGCGGCGGCACGCACAGGTCCAGCGCCAGCCCGGCCAGCGCACCCTGCCCCGACACCAGCGCCCCGCCCAAGAGGCGCGGCACGTAGGAGAGGATGACGCTGAGGTGACCATGCTCCCAGCGCGTGCGCTGCGTGGCCGCGCCGCTGTCGCTGCTGGGGAAATGGCTGTAGACCATGGCGTCGGGGCAGAACAGCGGCGCCTGGCCGGCACGCGCCAGGTCCACACCCAGCTTCATGTCTTCGACGATGTGCCCGGTGGCCAGGTCGGCCTGGCCGATCTGCTGCCAGGAAAACGCCATGCCGGTGCCCATCAGCTGGCACGGCAGACCCAGCTTGTGCCAGCCCAGCGGGCGCACCAGATTCTTGACCACCCAGGCGAACTCGGCGATCTTGCGCCGACTGCCCGCGCCCGCCGGCGCATGCATCAGGTACAAGGCCTGCACCGGGCGACCACTGCGCCAGCAGACCCGGGCGATGCGCTCCAGCGCGCCCGCGCCCAGCAGGCAATCGGCATCGACCACGATGAGCACCTCCGGCGGATCGGCCGCCAGGTGGCGGATGCCATGATCGAGCGCATACCCCTTGCCGCGCAGCATGTCGTGGAAACGTTCGCTCACTTCTGCACCCGCATGGCGCGCGATATCCGCGGTAGCATCGCTGCAGTTGTCGGCCGCCACCAGCACGCGGTCACCCTCCTGCAACTGTCGCCGTATCCCGACAATGACTTCGGCAATGCCGCCGGCCTCATTGTGGGCCGGCACCAGCACCGCCATGCGCGGACGCTGCGGGCTCTCGGCCAAGGGCCGGGGGCCCGCCCAGCGCGCTGCCAGCACCTGCACCAGCAGCACCGCTGCGGGAATGGCCAGGATCAGCAGGGCCAGCATCAACAGAATTTGCAATAGCAGGATCATCATCAAACTTTCTTGGTCTCAGGCCTCATCGGCCGCCTTTTGGAGAGTTCATCCTCAAAAAGATTCCGCACGATATTTACTAACAATTGTGAAGATCGTTCCAGCGATATTCATTGCCACACGACCACTATCTTCATAGCGAAAAAACTCTATACTGCAGCTCATGGCCATCGCAATAGCGTCAGAAAAACTAACAAATACGGTCCTTCACCTCATCCTCACACTCACCTCAAAGGAATGATGATGCAAGTACGCACCCGCCCACCACGACTTCTACCACTGCTGGCCATGCTCGGCGCGCTGCACGCCGCCATGCCGGCCCAGGCCGACGACTGGGGCACGTACCGCAAGCCCTTCGCCGCCGATTCGCTGTGGAACAGCCGGCCCGTCAATCCCAGCTTTGCGTCGGATGTGATCCCGACCTCCACCTACTTCCCGGCCATCAACGCCGGCGCCTATTCCACTGGCGTGTTCCTGGCCTCGCCGCAAGATCCGCCGGTCACGGTCACGGGCGCAGCCGGCAGCAAGGGCTTGCTCATCACCGACGAAGAGGGCTACCACGACATCACCATCCCGCACTGGCCGGCTTCGGTGAAGCCCGCGTCCGGCTCGGATGGCCATGCCGACATCGTCGATCCGACCACCAACATCATCCATTCCTTCTGGCAGTTGAAGCAGGTCGGCACCCAGTGGACCGCCGCCCAATACTCCTGGACCAAGCTCGATGGCCGCGGCTGGCCCGATCCTGCGCACTACTACCAGGGCGCGCGCGCCACCGGGGTGCCTGCCTCGGGGGGCCTGATCCGCACCCACGAGGTGGAACAGAAACCGGACTACTATCCGCATGCACTGGCCATGTCGCTGACCTTCAACGGCCTGTCGGCCAACCCGACCTACGTCTTCCCGGCCACCTCGGCCGATACCAATGCCGCCAAGCTCAACAGCGGCGCCTTCCCGGAAGGCGCGCTGGTGATGCTGCCGCCCGACTTCGACACCAGCAAGCTGACCGATCCCGAGCTGCGCCGCGTGGCCGAGACCTTGAAGCGCTACGGCGCCTACATCGTCGACGCCAACACCGGCACACCCTTTGCGATCTACGTTGAGATCGGTGCGTCCTACAACCTGCATCCCAATGGCTGGAACAACACGGCCGCCAGTGAACTGCAAGTCATCCGCGCCGCCCTGCGCCGCGTGACCGGGGCCAGCGGCTGGGTCGATGGCAACGGCAAGAGCTTCACGCCCAACCAGAACCTGAACATGCTCTCCATGCGCGGCAACTGGACCCAGCAATCCGGCAGCACCCTGGGCAAGTACAGCTCCTGGGACCAGGCGGTGGTCTTCCCGGCTTCCAGCAGCGTCTCCGAGGTGGTCAACTACGCCAACCGCGGCATCGCCGGTATCAGCTGGGCCAAGCCGGTCATTGGCCGCAACTACAAGCTGACCGCCCGCACCACCGGCGGCGGCAAGCTGCGCTTGCTGGTGCAGGACCAGGCCACCGGCAAGGCCGCCTTCGACAGCGGCTACCTCGACAACGGCCAGAGCAAGACCTTCACCTGGACCGCCGCCAAACCAGCGCTGGCGGTCTATGCCCGTAGCGGCGGCACCGGCCAGCCCTCCAACGTTGGGGCTGAGCTGATCAGCGCCGACTGAGGCTGCCCGCACTTCCCGCTGGCCTCAGCGCCCCGCCCTCTCACGAGCGCGGGGCTTTTCTTTGCTCTCCTGACTCTCCCTGCCACTTCACGGCTGCGCCGCCGGCAACAAGCCGCGCCGCTGCATCTCGGCCAGCAACAGCCGCGACGCCGCCAGGCTGATGTGCTGGTTGTCGTTGTACAAATAGGCGTCGCCCAGCTTGGCCTGGCACTTGCCATCCGGACAGAACAGGCCCTGCGGATCGAAGAACAGCGCTTGCGGATGCGCGCGCTGCAGGGCCGCCACCGCCGCGTCATAGTCGCGCCGCAACGCCTGATGCTCGGCCTCAGTGTAGGCGCAGTCACGCGCCTGGCCGTCGCTGAAACGGTTCACGCAGGCATGTGGATCGAGCTTGAGATAAGGCACGTCGGGCATGAAGACGACCTTCTTGCCTTGCTTGCGGAAGGCCTCGATCAGCGCCCCGTAGCCCGACAGGAACGCGTCGCGCTTGCTCAGCGTGCGTCCGTCCTGCTGGTATTCGGAAGGCTGCGAGAGGTCGCCACGGGGATAGGCGCCACTGATGACCACGGTATCGATGGAAGGCAGCTTGCCCGCCACCGCAATGGCTTCATTGGCGATGGCCGTGCAATTGTTGGCCCAGCGCAGCAGATGGGTCGGCGTATAGGGCAGGTTAGGATAGACGCGGCAGGCATGGCCGGCCACCATCATGGCCGGCATCTTGACGTCGCCCGAGAAGATCGCCGAGTGCAAGGCCATCACGTGGCTGTCACCCACGAACAGGGTGCGCGGCGCGGCCGAGTTGGACAGGCAGACTTCTTCATCCACGCCCTCCATGCCATTGAGGCGCGCGCAGCTGCCATCGGAATTGCGCGAGCCTTCGAAGACATCGCTCTGGGTCAGGTAATCGAGCTTGCCATTGATGGCGCGCTCATCGAAGCCACCCTTGAGGTAGATCGTCAGCCCGCCCAGGCCCACAGCCACATTGATGGCCAGCAGTACCAGCACGGTGCGGCTGCGGGTGGAGCCGCGCAGCGGACGTTCGATATAGCGATAGGTCAGCCAGGACAGCAGCAGCGCACCCAGCACCGCCGCGGCACGCCATTCGGCCGGCGCGCTCTCGCCCTCGATGATGGTGGCGAAGGCCAGCAGCGGCCAATGCCACAGGTACAGCGGATAGCTCACCAGGCCCACTGCCACCATGCCCTTGCTGGCCAGCACGCGGCGATTGAACCAGGCGCCCGGTCCCGCCGAGAGCAGCAGGAAGGCGCCCAGCGAAGGCAGCAGCGCCCACCAGCCCGGGAAGGCGCGCGCGCCATCCAGCAGGGCAAATCCAGCCACCAGCAAGGCTGCGCCCAGCCAGGCCTGCAGGTTCTTGTAGCGGCGCGTGAGGTCTTGCCGGTGCAGGTTGATGTAGGCCAGCGCGCCGCCGATCATCAGTTCCCAGAAGCGCGCCAGCGGCGAATAGAAGGCTGCGCTCTGGTCATGGCCGATGAAATAGAGATTCACCCCGAAGGACAGCAGGCCGATCACGCCCATGATGCCCAGGAAGCCCCAGCGGCGCTTCCAGACGAAGGCCAGCAGCAGCGGCCAGAACAGGTAGAACTGTTCCTCGATGGCCAGGCTCCAGAGGTGCAGCAACGGCTTGGTCTCGGCGGAATTGTCGAAGTAGCCGCTCTCGCGCCAGAACAGGAAATTGGAAATGAAGGTGGAGCCGCCGAAGAGGTGCTTGCCCAGTTGCTTGTATTCATCGGCGAAGAGCACGAACCAGCCCGTCACCAGGCACAGCGACATCACCGTCATCAAGGCCGGGAAGATGCGGCGCACCCGGCGCACATAGAAATCGACGATGGAAAAACGGCCATGCTCCAGGTTCTTGAACAGGATCAGCGAAATCAGGAAACCCGAGATCACGAAGAAGATGTCCACGCCGATGAAACCGCCCGCAAACCATTCCGGGAAGGCATGGAAGATCACCACCGAGCCCACGGCGACGGCACGCAGGCCATCGATGTCGGGCCGGTAGGCCGGATGCAAGGACGGCGCTGCGCCCGCGCCGAGCGCATGTTCCCCTGCCATCCCCCCCGGGCGGCGTGGGTGGGGTGCCGGTGGTCCGGCGTCATTTTTCTTGGTCAAGAACACGTATAGGCTTCCTTATCGGTTTGGATCGGGATCAGCGGAAACGCGCGCGCAGCACGCGCAGCGGCGCATCGATGCAGCGGTCCACCGCCATGGCGAACAGCAGCGAGAACACGGCGGCCACGGCGATGTTGATGGCCGCGTTGTGCGACACCCAATCCACGTTGCTCAGCAGGATTTCGTGCGAGAGATAGATCGAATACGAATAGATGCCGATGCGCTGCACCCAGCGCAGGTTGAGCAGGCGGAACGGGAAGCTGTGCGGATGCATCACCGAATAGAAGAACAGTGGCATCAGCGCCAGCCCCTGCACGCTATAGCGCAGGGTTTCGCGAAACACCTCATCACGCACTGCCAGCGACAACAGCAGCAGCACCACGCCCAGCGTCACGCCGCCCACGCGCACGGCCGGCTTGTGCAGCGCTGCGTAGACCGCCGGCGGCAGCTTCAGCGTGGCCAGGATGCAGCCGAACAGGATGGAATCGATGCGCGTGTCGGTGGCGTAATAGGTACGGTCCATCGATGCGTCCCCCAGCAACACCAGGCCGTAGCGCCACAGCAGCACCAGCAGGCAGAGGCCGCCCAGGTAGAGCGGGATCTTGCGGCGGTCGGCCTTGTGCATCAGGAAGACGAACAGCGCCGGGAAGACGAAGTAGAAATGCTCTTCCACCGCCAGCGACCAGAACACCCCGGTGCCCTGCGGCAGCGTATGGCCAGGGTCGAAGAAGAGCACGTAGTAATTGGCGAAGTAGAACAACTGCGCCAGGAAGCCCGACCAGGAGGCGTCGCCAGTGAAGATGCCCAGCCAGGTGAGCGTATAGGTCAGCACCAGCACCAGCAACAAGGGCGGCGTCAGGCGCAGCAGGCGGCGCAGGTAGAAGTGGCGTACGTTGACACTGTCGCTGCGGTCGAACTCGCGCACCAGCAAGGTGGTGATGAGATAGCCGCTGAGGAAGAAGAAGATGGTCACGCCCAGTCCGCCGGGCACGATGCGGCCCAGGCCGGCGTGGCTCAGGAAGACGATGGCGATGGCCAGCGCGCGCCAGCCATCCAGCGAAGGGATTTCCTTGTGCTGGGTATGGACCATGCCCAGCGCGCGCCACTCCTGGGCGCTGCCAGCGGGAGAGAGGCTGCGGGCCAGCGTCATCGGGTCCCTCCTGCGGGTGCGGCCAGGCCCAGCGCCTGCGGCTGCGGGGCCAGGTGGGCGTTGAACAGGCGCGCCAGCTTGGCGGCCTCGACATTGACCGAATGCCGTTCCACCGCGCGCAGCTGGGCCGCCTGCCCCATCGCCGCCAGTTGTTCGGGCGTGGCTTGAAGGCAGGCTTGCATGGCGTCGGTCAGGCGTTCGATGTCGCCGGCCGGGAAGAGCCAGCCGTTTTCTTCATGGATCACCAGCTCGGGGATGCCGGCGATGTAGGTGGTCAGCACCGGGCGGCGCAAGGCCATGGCTTCCATGATCACCACCGGCAAGCCTTCCGCAAAGCTGGGCAAGACCATGGCGCGTGCGGCCAGCAATTCTTCGCGCACCTGCGCGCTGCTGATCCAGCCGGTGATGCGGATGTGTTGCTGCAGGTCGTGATGGGCAATGCGCTCTTCGATCTGGGCTCGCATCTCGCCATCGCCGGCCAGCACCAGTTCGAAGGCCACGCCGCGACGCATCAGTTGCGCCGCTGCCTCCACCAGCAAGAGCTGGCCCTTCTGCTCGCACAGGCGACCGATGCAGACCAGGCGCGGGGCGATCTGCGGCGTGGTGGGCGCACCGGCGTAGAAGGCGCGCTCCAGGCCGCAGTGGACGATGGCGACCTTGTCCCAGGCGCTCTGCTCCACCCAGCGGTACAGCTGGCTCTGGCAGAACGAAGTGATGGCCACCGTGAAAGCCGAACGGCGGATCTTTTCGTCCAGGCCCAGGGCCTGGGGCTTGTCGAACTCTTCCGGGCCATGCACGGTGAAACTGTAGGAAGGCCCGCCCAGGCACTGCGCCAGCATGACGATCTCGGCCGAGTTGGTGCCGAAATGGGCATGGATATGGCGCACCCCTTCAGCGGCGCACCATTGCGTCACCTGCGCGGCTTCGGCCAGGTAGGCCAGGTGGTAAGGCAGCCCGCGCTCGCCGCGCCGGGCCATCTTCAGGGCCAGGCCTAGGGCGGCCAGGAAGCGTCCGGGCGCGGCCGTCAGCTGGCGCAGCAAGGGGGCCAGCAATCCCGCCATGCCCCGGCGCAGCACATAGCGGGTGCGGCCGAGTTCGGCGCGGTCATCGTCATCGACGATCTCGGCATCCCAGCCGCGCAGCGCGATGCGCACGACCTCGAAGCCCTGGGCTTCGACCGCGGCGATCTCGCGGCGGATGAAGCTGTGGCTGACCTTGGGATACTGGTTGATGAAGTAGGCGATTTTTGTCGGCATGTCGTGTCGTGGCGCAATGCGCGTTCAGTTCGAGGGTTCCGGATGGCGCAGTCCCGGCATGGCGGCGCGATGCAAGGGACGGACCTTGCGCTGGCGCAGTTCTTCCTGCCAGGCTTCGCTGTTCATGTAGACCGAGCAACCCATGCCCAGCAGCAACCAGAAGTACCAGTTGAAGGCCAGGTAGGACAGCAGGTTGTCGGAGGCCGAGACGACCAGGTATTCGACCAGGGTGCAGATGAGGATCACCCCACCCAGGCGGTCCAGGCGATAGAGCTTCATCAGCTTGCGCAGCACCATGTAGAAGATGCTCAGGTAGGCCAGCATGCCGATGAGACCGGTATCGAAGAACCACTGCACGAACACGCTGTGCGCGCCCCATTTGGTGGTGCCGGCCAGCGGGAAGAAGGTCTGCGAGTAGTACGGGAAGGATTCCACGCCGTACCCGGTCAGGTAGTGCGAGGGCGACATCCACTTCAGCCCCGACTCCCACAGGTAGACGCGCCAGGCGAAGGAATTGAGCTTGGCATAGGTCTGCACGGTGTTGCCGCTGTCGAGCTGCATCACGCGCTCCTGCACGCTGGGCACCAGCATGGCCAGCATGGGCAGGATGGCCAGGTAGATCAGGTAGCGCCGCTCGAACATCAGGCCATACAGCAGCAAGAGCATGAAGGAGGCGATCCAGGCGCTGCGTGTCTGGGTCAGCAGCAACAGCACGAACAGCAGCAGCATGTAGCCCATCAGCGCAAAGCGCTTGAACTGGGTCAGGCGGAAGAAGGGGCTCTTGAGCACGTACAGCCCCAGCGAAATCACCAGCGTCAGGTAGAAGGCCAGGATGTTGGGGTGGCCGAAGGTACTCTGCAGGCGGAAGTTGGCCAGCCCGCCGCGACCATAGAGGCCGGTGGCGACGATGCCATAGAGGGCCGGCACGATGGAAGAAGCGATCATCAGCTTGACCATGCTGCGGAAATCCTCGGGCGTGCGCACCACGTAGAAGGCGCAGACGAAGACGGCGAAGTAGGAGCACAGCGAGAGCACGATCTTGATGGCGGCCACGCGATCGGGCGAGATCAGCACGCCCGCGGAGGCGACGGCCAGCAGCACCAGCCAGGGCACGGCCATCCAGCGCGGCAGCTGCTTGGGCTTTTCCACCACGAAGAGGAAGGCGATCAGGATGATCAGGCCATTGATGGCCGCACCCAGGCCCATGCCGCCCCCCACCCGGGTCGATTCGAGCACGATGTCGCCCGAGGCGCGGAACAGGAAGATCAGCAGCAGCAAGAGCTTGCGGTTGAACAGGAACAGCCCGCCCAGCACGAACAGCGCCGGCAACGCCGCCAGGCGGCCGACGCTGTCGCCCAGCAGCGCGATGGCCACGGGCAAGGCCATGCCGACCAGGATGGAGACCAGGACGGCGGCGGCCAGCAACAGCCATTGGCTGCGATCGAGGGAATATCGTTTCATGCTTGCATCCTCTGCACGGGGCCAGGAGAAAATTCAGATTGCATCAGGCCGGCAACAGCAGGCCTGGATTGTTCTTGCGCAGCGCGGCTTCCAGGTCTTGCAGGAAGCCTTGCTGCAGGGCGAAGGCGGCGTCTTGCCCGGATGGATCACTGATGAGGCTGGAGGCGCGCACCAGGATGCCGTCGGCGATACGGCCTTGCATGCCCTGGCGGAAAATCGTCAGGCGTGCATCCAGGCCGCCGACCGGCAGTGCATCGCCAATGCGCGTCCAGTAAGTAACCGGCTCCATGCGGTCGCCGCTGCGGGCCAGGAAGCGCCGCCCTTCGATGGTCTTGCCGTCGGTAGCGCGCATGGACAGCGGCTGTTGCCCGGAGAGCGTGAAGCCCTGCGCCACATAGCAGACCTCGGGCGGATGGATCTTGACGTCCTGCATCTGCTCGCGGGCGTAGGCCAGCGCCAGCATGACCTGCTGGCCGCGGCTGTTGACGTAGGTGCGGGCGATCTCGTCGTCATAGGGCTGCTCGGCGGTGCGGCCGGTGCCTTCCTGCAAGGCCGTGCTCACCTGCAGATAGGGCGAGGGCACCATGCGCCAGTCGCCGAAGCGTTGCGGCAGGAAGGTCGCAAACGGTGCGGTCTTGGCCACGCTCTCCTGGTGCGGCGCCAGCGCATACGCCGCGCCCACGGAGACCAGCATGCCGCCGGCCAGCACCGCAGCCACCGGCATGCGCAGGGCAAAGAGGCCGTCCTGGCGCAACGGTGCGGCCGCCTGGCGGCGCACTGGCGCGACCGGCAGCGCCCTGCCCCGCCAGCGCGCCAGCTGCACGGCGATCCAGCGCAACAGGCTGTCCATGCCGATGATCAGACCGAGCGCCACGAAGAACAGCAGCATGCCCGCAAAGCCATGCAGGAAACCCTGCCCGGCGGCGTCCCCGAGGTAGTAAGTGATCAGCGCCAGCACCACCACGCGCACCGTGTTGGCGGTGAAGGAGATCGGCACGATCAGCAAGGCCAGGAGCGTGTTGCGCACCAGCGAGGGATGCCGCACCAGGTTCATGTACAGCAGACCCAGCGCTTCCAGCGTGAACAGCGAATTCAGGCCCGCGCAAGCGTCGGCCACCAGCAACTGGTAGGGGCCGATGCTGATGATCACGCCGCTGCGCGCCACCGGATAATCGAGCCACTGCAACAGATGCTGGGCCGCATAGGACACGCCTATCTTCAGCGGCTGGGTCAGCACGTCCACCACCGAGGCCGGCAGCGGCACCATGAAGAGCATGAAGAAGAAGGCGAACCACAGGCGGCGGCAGGTCTTCACGCCATACACCAGCAAAACAATGCCCACCAGGATGGGGATGAGCGAACCGGCTTCCATGAACAGCACCGTCTGCGCCCGGCCCAGGGCAAAGCACAGCAGGCCCAGCAACAACATGAGGCTGCCCGCCAATGGCGCCGGCTGGCGCTCGATCAGGCCCTCATCGCGCAGCTGGCGAATGCGCACGCCCAGGTAGACGCAGGCCACCACCAGCACGATGGGTCCGTGGGCATTGCGTTCGCTGCCCCACACCCCGTGCAGCAGGTCCACGAAGCTGGGCACGTACATGGCGGCCAGCCCGAGCGCGACCAACAGCCAGGACATGAGTCCAGGGCTGCGCTCCTGCGGGGGATTGAGGGTCTGTTCCAGGCTCATGACGGACGTGTCTGCGGCAGGTTCAGAACTCGTTGAGCACGCTGCCCACCACCATCACGCGAGCATCGGCCAGGCGGTCGGTGAGACTGCGCACGGCGCTCATGTGGCTGACGTTCTTGCGCACCACCATCAGCGCTGCACCGGTACGCCCTGCCACCATCTGACCATCGGCGCAGTCGCCGCCGGCGGGCGTGTCGATGAGGATGACGTCGTAGCTGGGCGCGAGCTCCTGCAAGAGTTGCGCGAAGGTCTGACGGCCCAGCAGTTCCTGCGGATTGGGCGGGGTCGGACCGGTGGGCATGACCGACAGATCGATCAAGGCCGGAATGCGCTGGATCGCCTCGGCCGCCGTGGCGCGGCCAGCAATCACGCCGGACAGGCCATTGCGGTTGTCCAGCCCGAACAGCTCGTGCTGGCGCGGGTGGCGCATATCGGCATCGATCAGCAGGGTGCGCTCGCCCAGTTGCGAGAAGACCACTGCCAGATTGGCCGCCAGGAAGCTGCGTCCTTCCCCGCGCGCCGGGCTGGTGATGGTCAGGGCCTTGTGGCCGAGATCGGCGTCGAACCAGCGCAGCATGAGCTGGCTGCGCAGCGCGCGCAGGGTTTCCACTTGCGCGCTGAAGGGGTTGTAGGCGGCCACGACGGCTTCGCTGACCTTGCTCTCGCCCTTCATCAGGTAGGGATAGTCGAACTGGCGCGAGAGGGCCTGGTCGATGTCGGCCTGGGTCAGCAGGCCCAGCTGGATGGCGGCGTCACCGAAGCGCATGCCGCGCTCGCGCTGCAGGCGCAGGATGCGTTCGGCCTTTTCCGGAGTGAGCTTGCCGACGTCGATGAGGATCGCGCCGATGGAACGGTTGGGCAAGCTGTCTTGTTCCTTGCTGTGGATGAGAGTGACGGTATCCATGGAGTGACCTTTACATAGGAAGCGGTAACGATCCGGCCAGCCTGGGCTGACCGGTACGAAGATGGGCGCGGCTCAGTCTGGAGCCATCAGCCCATCAGACTGGCGCGGCGCCCGGGTCGCGGCCAAAGCCCAGGCGGCGGTCGCGGCCCTTCTGCGCCGCGGGGTGGGAGATCACACCCAGCACCGGCAGGCCGATCCCCTCCACCAGGTCCGCTTCGGAACGTACGCGGCGATTGATCAGTTCCAGGCCCAGGGCGGCCATCACGCCCAGCACCAGGCCGACGAACATGGACAGGATCAGGTTGATGAACAGGCGCGGGCTGGACGGCGCGGTGGGCGGCATGGCGCTGGCCAGGATGGAAATGTCGGACTGGTTGGACTGGCCTTCCAGGTTGGTCTGGGTGAAGCGCTGGGCGGTCAGCTCGTAGGCGCGCTGGGCGCTGTCGAGATCACGCGAGAGCACCGACAGTTCGTCGCGGGTGCGATTGAGCTCCAGCACCTTCTGCTTTTGCGCATTGAATTCGCTGCGGATCTCGGCTTCGCGCTTCTGCAGGATGCTGGCGTTGGTGGCCACGCTGGCCGAGGTGGCGGCAATGGCGGCATTCAACTGGGCGCGCAGGCCATCGACTTCGGCCTTGGCGTTCAGGTAGTCCGGGTGCTGGGTGCCCAGGCGCTTGGCGGCCTGGGCGAAGCGGGCTTCGGAGGCGGCCAGGTTGGCCTTCAGGTTCTGCACCAGCGGATTGCCGTTGACGTCCGGCGAATTCTGGGCGCTGCCTGCGGCCTGGCGGCGCGACTGCGCTTCGGCCAGTGCGCCTTGGGCGGCCACCAGCTGGGTGGAGAGATCATTGAGGCGATTGTTTTCCACGTCCACGCGGTTGTCCAGGTTGGTGATGCCGTGTTCCTGCTGGTACTTGGACAGCTTGGCCTGGGCCTGCTCGTAGTTCTCGCGCAAGACCTTGATCTGGTCATTGAAGTAGGCCGATGCCTTGCGGGTCGGGTCCAGCTTGAGCTGCATGCTGACCTGCTGGTAGGCCTCGGCAAAGGCGTTGGCCATGGTCGCCACGGTCTGCGGGTCGCGGCCCTTGTAGGTGATGTCGATCACGCTGCTGTCACGCGAGGCTTGCGCATCGAGGTTGCCCAGCAGGATGCCGGCCAGCCAGTTGCGGATGTCGAGCTGGCTGTTGCTGTTGGCGTAGCTCTCCTTGACGGCGGGGTCTTGCGCCAGCTTGAGCGCGTCCACCACCGCCAGCGCGGTGCTGCGGCTGTTGATGATATCCACCTGCGTGGGCATGTAGCCCGGCAGCGCCTGGGCCGTGACCATGGTGCCGGTCACCGGATCGGTGGCCTTGTAGTTCAGCACCACCGAGGAGGTGGCCTTGTAGGTCTTGGGCAAGACCAGGCTCACCACCAGCGCCGCCGCCACGGTGACGCCGAAGATGGCCAGGATGATCTTGAGATGGGCCCGCAGGATCAGCAGGAACTGGGATAGGTTCATTGGAATACTCCTGACAAGAATGTCGTGACCGGGAAGCTCTGGGCTGGACGCTGACGGCGCCCGGTCAGAACCAGCTTTCCTTGACGTAGACGATGTCGTCCGGCAGCAGCAGGTCGTCCTTCTTGACGCTGATTTCCTGCAGCTCGCCATTGGCATCGCGCCGCTTGACCTTGAGCCCGCGCTCGGTGCCGCGCGGGGTCAGGCCGCCGCCCAGGGTCAGGGCCTGCAGCACGGTGGTGCCGCGTTCGAGCTTGTAGGCGCCGGGACGCTGCACTTCGCCGTAGATGTAGAAGCGCTGGTAACGCTCCACATAGACCACGTCATTGGCGCCCACGGTGGGCAGCTCGGTGGTGTCGCCGTTGTGGGTGATGGCGTAGATATCGACGACGTTACGGGTGACCTTGCCGTCCTCGGTGCGCACGATGGTGATGGTGTCGCCGCCGTCGGGATTGACGCCGCCGGCCAGCGCGATCACATCGGCCACATTGCGGCGGCCATCAAGGGGATAGCGGCCGGGCTTGTAGACCTGGCCCAGCACCGAGATCATCTGGCTGGCCGGGGCCGTGACCAGGATGTTGACCTGCGGGTTGACCAGGTAACCGCCCTGCTTGAGCATGCCGGCGATCTTGCGCTCGGCCTGGGCAGTGGACATGCCGCCGACCTTGACCTCGCCGATCAGGGGATAGCTGATGATGCCGGCCTCGCTGATGCGGGTTTCCAGCGTCAGGTCCTGGCTGCCGTAGACGTTGATGCGGATCACGTCACCCGGCCCCAGGGGAATATCCTCGGCGCGAGCGCTGCCCGAGAAGGCGAGCACAGCAACCAGCAAACCTGCAAGCATTAGCAAAATTTTTCTCATGATTGTTTTGACTCCGGAGTTATGCCTGTACGGCCTGATTCGATGTTGGGGGTCTTGCAAATTCTGGCGGCGCGGCCCTAGCGGATGGCGGCGCCTGCCGCGACGTCCTTGCCGGGGCTGGTCGCATCGGCCACGGGGGCGACGCTGTTGTCCTTCAAGGTCTTGGCCGAATCGAAGTAGACGATCTTGGCGTCGGCCTTGAGCCGGGCCACGGCCTGCTCGGTGATTTCGCCCTGGCGCTGGTTGGCCAGGTATTGCTCGATCTGCTGGGTGGCGGCCGCGCGCGAGAGCGGCACGTTGCGCACATCGGCCAGCGCGGCCAGGATGGCGGCATCGCCCTCATTGACGATGAAGAGCTGGCCCTTTTCCATCTTCTTGACGCCGGCCAGCATCGGCGGCGGCAGGTCCATGGAGGTCTTGGTGACCTGCAGGCGCGTGAAGGGGATGTGCTGCTTCTGCAGCCAGGCCGCCACGTCTTCCAGCGGACGCACGCCCACCATCATCTTGGTGAGTTCCTCATTGACGCTGGCGCGGTCGATCACCAGCTCGGCGAATTCGTATTGCTGCCGCTGCGCGAACCAGTCCGGATGCTGGTCGTAGAAGGTGCTGACCTCTTGCTGGCTGGGCCGCGCGGGCTTGGCCAGCTTGCGCTGCACATAGCTTTGCGCCAGTACCAGGTCGCGCGCACGCTCCATGTCGGCCAGCACGGCGGGGTCGGCGTCGAGCTTTTCCTTGCGCGCTGCATTGACCAGTACCTGGCGCGCCACCAGGCCATCGAGCAATTGCTTGTTGGCTTCGCGCGCACCGCCCTTGCCCAGTTCGGCGTTGAGCTGGTGGATGGTGATTTCCTTGCCGTCCACGCTGGCCAGGGCCTGCCCGGAAGCGGCCTGCTCCTGCTTCCCGCAGGCTGCCAGCAGCGCCAGCATGAGCAAGGCGGCGCCGCTCTTGAGCGCGCCTGCGGCAGGTCGGGTGATACCTTTTTCTGTCTTCATTTCTTCGTATCCTTGGTACTTGGTAAGGCTGGCAGCTTCGTTCTCAGCGAGATCGGGTCAATAAGCGTTTTCCCGCTTGAGCACCAGGCGCACGGTCTGCACGATGATCCAGAGATCGAAGGTGAGCGACCAGCGGCGCAGGTACTCCAGGTCGAATTCGATACGGGCCTTCATCTTGTCCAGCGTCTCGGTCTCGCCACGCAGGCCGTTGACCTGGGCCCAGCCGGTGATGCCCGGCTTGACCTTGTGGCGCAGCATGTAGCCCTTGATCTGCTTGCGATAGAGCTCGTTGTGGGCCACTGCGTGCGGACGCGGGCCGACGATGCTCATGCGTCCCTGCAGGACGTTGACGAACTGCGGCAGCTCGTCCAGCGACGACTTGCGCAGGAAGCCGCCGATCTTGGTCAGGCGGGCGTCGCCCTTGGTGGCCTGCTGCACATTGGCGCCGTCTTCCAGCACGGTCATGGAGCGGAACTTGTAGACCACGATCTCTTCGCCATCGAGCCCGTAGCGGCGCTGCTTGAAGATCACCGGACCCGGCGAGGTGGCCTTGACGCAGATGGCGATGACCACCAGTACCGGCAGCAGCATGAGCAGGATGACGGTGGCCAGCAGGATATCGCTGACGCGCTTGACGAAATTGTTCATGCCCGTGAAGGGCGTTTCGCAGATGGCCATCACGGCCATCCCGCCGACGTAGTCGAAGCGGGCCTGGATCAGATTGAAGATGTAGATGTCGGGAACGAAGTAGATCGAGGCGGTGGTGTCCTGCAGCTCGTCGATCATCTGCAGCACGCGCGGCTGGGCCGAGATGGGCATGCTGATGTAGACCATGTTGATGTTGTGCTTGCGCACATAGGCGGCCACGTCGGACATCTTGCCCATCAGGGGCGTGAAGGTACCCTGCGGCTGGCGGCCGATCTCGCGGTCATCGAAGAAGCCCATGAGCTTGATCATCAGCGCGGGATAGTTGTCCATGCGCTCGGCCAGCTTCAGCGCGGCCGGGTTGACGCCAATGATGATGGCCTTGCTGACCTCGCCCTTGGTATGCAGGTCACGCATGACGCGCGACTGCGCGTACTGCGACACCAACAGGCCCAGCGGCGTGCCGATCACCCAGGCCGCCAGCACGCCCGGCGCGAACTGCTGGTAGAACTCGCAGACATAGCCGATCAGGCCCAGCACCGCCACCACGGCAAACCAGTCCACGAAGATCGATGCCACCGGACGCGCCCCCTTGGGATTGCGGCGCAGGCGGCGCTCGTGGAATTCGGTGAAGAAATAGGAGCTGATGAAGAAGGCCATGATGGCCAGCATCCAGTAGTCCCCCGAGAACGGCAGTCCGTGCAGGCGTACCAGCACCCACAGGTAGGCCACGATCATGGCCGGTTCCAGCAGGCGCTTGAACACCATGACGATCACGTTGGGCTTGACGTTCACCATGGGAAGGGTGTCACGGATCTCATTCATTTTGGGGGCCTCAGAACTCATAGCGCGTGGTCAAAGCAATACCGTTGGAGACATAGCCATAACCGCTGATGTTGGAGGACGAATCCTCACGGTAGATGGCCGCCATCAGGGACAGCGAGCGCAGGGGGGCGTAGATGACGCCGAAGCTGTATTTCTTGTAGGTATCCTTGCGGCCGGAGGGCGTGACACCGGTGACCACGGCTGCACCGTTGTAGTCACGTCGCTGGTAATCGATGCCGGCATCCACGCGGATCTTCTCGGTGGCGCGCCAGCGGGTGGACAGGCTCAGGCCGTTGGTCAAGGCGTAGTTGGCGTCGACGTCGCTCACGCCACCGATCTCGCGATACAGGTTCATCGTGAAAGCGGTCTTGGCAGTGGCGTCCCAGTCGGCGATCAGGCGCGCATTGAGACCGCTGAAATTGGCCGCGCCGCCCGTGTCACGCTCGCGGCGCACATAGCCGCCGAGGAACTGCAACTTGGTCTTGTCACTGTAGAGCCAGGAGACGCGCGCCTTCAATTCATCCTGGCTGAACGAGTTGTTGATCAGCGTGCCGCTCACCAGGGTCGGCTCGGGGTAATTGCCGCGCGTATGCCTGACCTGGAGGCCGGCGATGCTGCCACTGCGAGCGGTGTAGTCCAGACCCATTTCGTAGATGTCCTGCGAAAAGCTGTTGTTCTGCAAGGAAGGCAGGTCGTAGCCGAGACTGAAGCGCGAATACTGACCGCGCACAGTCCAGTCCGGGTGCAATTGCCAGGCTGCCGTGGCATAGCGGGTCTGCGCGGTGCGGATGTTCTTCTCCAGCACGCGCAGGTTCTGGAACGGCGTCAGACCTTGCGAATACACATAACCGATGTCACCCGAAAGATGCTCTCCCAGCACCCAGCCCCAATAGGCATTGAGGTCGCGCTGGTCGTTGTTGAACTGCCTGAAATTGTCAAAGGTGTTCTGCGTCAGCCGTGCGTCAAGCCGGATATGTTGGCGGCTGAACATCCGGTCAAAGCGCACTCCGCCTGCCTTGGACTGCACGGTGTCGGACATTTGCGTCGTGCCCAGCGTGGACTGCGCCTGCGCCGAATCACGCAGTCGCAGCAAATTGTCGTCATAGAGGATCGAGTACTGCACGTACGGCGTCACCACCTGGCCATCATCGTCGGCATGGGCCTGCTGGGCGGCCATGAAGGCAAGCACAGCAAGGACTTGCGCACTACGTCTACGATTGAGCCAGGAATGTCTCTGCCAAGCCATCTTTCCAATGTCCTTTCTTTTTAGATAAATCTTTTATAACAGTGGCGATTTCCGGCGTCGGCATTGCTGCGTCGCAACAGAAAAAATCAGAGTTCATCATGCATCATTTTTGACACTTAATCAAAAAATATTTGTTGCCAAACGAAACAATGTGTGCTAAGGCAAAAACACCCCTCTTCCGTCAATCGGATAAGTCCGATAGCTCTTGTAGGAAGAACGGAAGTTTTGGGTTCGGAAGCTCCGACACGGCTGTTTTTCTGCGTTTTTGATGAACTTGGCGGGCATCGGGGGATCAAGCTCATCTTGGACTTGGCGTTGAGCGCCCTGCTTTTTCTTTTCCTTCATGAAGTGACGACAGACTGGATGTTTGGTTTTCTTTCCCAAGAGTGGTGGCATGCCCTGAGCTTTTTCGGCGACAGTGCGCTGACTGTTCCCGGTGCGGTTGTGCTGGCCCTGTGGCTGGCCGCCAATGGGCGCTGGCGCACGATGCTGCGCTGGCTATGCGCCTTTGGCGGCGCGATGATGATCGTGGTGGTAAGCAAGCTGCTCTTCATGGGCTGGCATATCGTGCCGCCCTGGCTACCCAACTTCACCGGCGTGAGCGGCCACTCGGCCTCGGCCATGTGCTTCTATCTGGGACTGGGCTTGCTGCTCAGCGAAGCAAAGAGCGGCACGGCGCGCGCAGTGACGGTATCGGGAGCGGTACTGCTGGCGGTGACGGTGGGACTGTCGCGGCTGGCGATCAAGGTCCACTCGCCCTCGGAAGTGATCACCGGCCTGGCGCTGGGGGCATTGGCCGGGGCCTGGTTCTGGCTGGGACTGCGCGGACCGGCCGAGGTCTTGCGCCGACGCTTCGTGCTGGTGGCCTTCGCGGCCTTCATGCTGGCGGGATCGGATGCGCGGCCGGCGCCGACGCAGCAACTGCTGCAACAGATCGCGCTGTGGCTGTCCGGGCATGAGCGCGTCTATACGCGCAGCGAGCCGTTGTGAGTTGTCCGGCCTGATGAAAAAAACGCCGGATGCCCTGCGGCTCCGGCGTCATGCGACAAGCAGCGGCCCCATCAGGCCGGCTTGATCATGTAGAGCGCGTGTTCATCGTAACTGCGCAACTTGGCATGCAATGCCGGCGGCGCATCGGCCAGCACCTCGAATCCACAGCTGCGCCAGTAAGGCGCGGAGCCATGCACCGCCACCAGCGCGGCATGCGCCAGGTCATCCTTTTCCATGAGCGTCGACAGTTGCTGCATCAGTGCGCGACCCAGTCCGGCTGAGCGCGCCGTCGGCAACAAGGCGACGTCGTGCAGGTAGAGGCAGTCGGCACGAGGATCAAGTTCTACCAGGAAACTGTCCAGCGCCGGAGGCTGACCCAGAAGAGCCGGATGCATGAACGCATACCCGACTGCCTGACCTGTGCCACTACCCTCACGAGCGATGCAGCATCCCTGTGGATACAACGCCAACCGCTCGGCAAAGACTTCGCGCCGCTCGTAGAATCCCGCATGCACCAGCGCCGCGATCGCCATGACAGCATCGAGGTCAGCGAGCTGCATGGGTTGCCATGTCATGCTCATAGAATAAAAGACCTATATTTTTTTATATCATTTATATAATTTTCGAGTATCGAGGCCACAAACCATATGCGCCAAGAAAAAAACCGCTGGCAAGCAGCGGTTTTGCAAATGATCCGGCCAGCAGGGCTCAGGCGGCGGCCACGGCTTCCGGGCGCAGCACCTGCAGGATATCCAGTAGTTCCGCGCGCACCTTCTCGATGCCCTCTTCATCCAGGCTGATCGATGGCGGCTCGGGAATCTCGGGCTGCTCGGGCTCGTTGCTGCCATCGAGCTTGTTGCGCGCACCGCTGATGGTGAAACCCTGCTCGTAGAGCAGCTCGCGGATGCGGCGGATCAGCAGCACTTCATGATGCTGGTAGTAGCGCCGATTGCCGCGCCGCTTCACGGGCTTCAACTGCGTGAATTCCTGCTCCCAGTAGCGCAGCACGTGCGGCTTGACGCCACAGAGTTCGCTGACCTCGCCAATGGTGAAGTAACGCTTGGCCGGAATGGGCGGCAAGACGATTGCCGCAGGCTTATTGACACGATCGTTCATAGATTAGACGGACATTTCAACGGGGCTGCCGCTGGAGAGCTCCACCATTTCCTTCAGTTTCTGACTTGCGTGGAAAGTGACCACGCGCCGTGCGGTAATCGGTATTTCCTCACCGGTCTTGGGATTGCGGCCAGGCCGTTGCGGCTTGTCGCGCAGCTGGAAATTGCCGAAGCCGGACAACTTGACGGCCTCGCCGCGCTCGAGGGCGTTGCGGATCTCGTCGAAGAAGGTTTCCACCATGTCCTTGGCTTCGCGCTTGTTCAGACCGACCTGCTCGAACAAAAGTTCGGCCAGCTCGGCCTTGGTCAGCGTGGGCAGGTTCTTGTCGGCCTGCGAGCGCGCCTGGGATTCAAGCACGGCGCGATGCAGGTCGGCGTCCAGCACGGATTGAAATTCGTTCGAATTCACGTTGTTCATGGCGATGAATGACTGGGCCTCAACCGATTCCGGTCTGTAATTATTTTCGCTCGCGGACATCACATCAGGCACGCAGTCTGGCGCCGAGCTTGGCGCTCGCAGCGGCCACCAGTGCATTCATCGCAAGGTCAACCTTGTCATCCTGAAGGGTGTTTTGAGTATCTTGCAAGGTGCAGCGGAACGCAAGGCTTTTTTCGTCGCTCTCCAGTCCGCGACCTTGATATTCATCAAATAAAACAAGGGCTTGCAGAATCTGGCAGGCCGGATTGGCCTGCTTCTCGGCGGCAAAGACGTCCATGAGCTGCTGCGCCCCCACGGACTGCTTGACCACCAGGGCGATATCGCGGCTCACGGCCGGGAACTTGGAAATCTCGACATAGGTCGGCAGGTCGCGCTGCTGCAATGCATCAGCATCGACTTCGAAGACCACCGGCGCCAGCGGCAGGTCGTACTTCTGCTGCCACTTGGGATGCAGTTCGCCGATCACGCCGATGACCTGCTCACCCAGCAGCACCTGGGCCGTGCGCCCCGGATGCAGGGCCGGATGCTCGCTCTTGACGAAGCGCAGGGTGCGCGGCGCGAACAGCGCTTCCAGGTCGGCCTTCACATCGAAGTAATCGACGTTGCGGGTCGCCTGCCCCCATTGCTCCTCGGCTACTGGACCATAGGCCAGGGCCGCCACGCGCTTGGGCTGGTCGAAACCGGCCACGGCCAGCGGACCATCGGTCACGGCGGCGTTCTTGCTGAATACCGCACCGACTTCAAAGACGCGGATACGCGCGGCCTTGCGGTTGACGTTATAGCGCGCATTGGCGACCAGGCCGGCGATGAGCGAAGAGCGCATCACGCTCATCTGGCTGGCGATCGGGTTCAACAGCTTGATGGGATCGGTGTTGCCGGCGAAGTCGGCTTCCCAGGCGCTTTCCACGAAGCTGAAGTTGACCACTTCCTGATAATCCTGGTCAGCCAGCAGGCGACGGATGGCGAACAGCGAACGGGTGTTCTCCGGCGCGATGCGCATGGCATGGGCAGCCACCGGCGGCAGTGCCGGGATGTTCTCGAAACCGTAGACGCGGGCGACTTCTTCGATCAGGTCTTCTTCGATCTCGATGTCGAAGCGATAGGACGGCGGCGTCACCGAGAACAGGCCCGGCTGGTAGTCGAAGGACAGGCCCAGGCGCTTGAAGATGTCCGAGACCATCTCGTCAGTGATCTCCACGCCGATCACCTTGGCAGCGCGTGCGGTGCGCAGCGTAACCGGTTCGCGCTTGGGCAGGTTGACGATCTGGTCGTCCACCGGACCCACACGGGTCTCGGCGGTGCCGCAGATTTCCAGCAGCAGCGCGGTGATGCGTTCGATGTGATCGACCACGGTGGCGAAGTCGACGCCACGCTCGAAGCGATGCGCGGCATCGGTCGAGAAGTTGTAGCGGCGGGCGCGGCCCTGGATGGCCTGCGGGAACCAGAAGGCCGCTTCCAGGTAGATGTTGGTGGTGTCCAGCGAGACGGCGGTAGCGTCGCCCCCCATGATGCCGGCCAGCGATTCGAGCTCCTTGTCGTCCGAGATCACGCCGACCCATTCATCGACTTCCACGGTATTGCCGTTCAAGAGCTTCAAGGACTCGCCCTTGCGACCCCAGCGCACATCCAGGCTGCCGTGGATCTTGTCGAGATCGAACACGTGGGAGGGACGGCCCAGCTCCAGCATGACGTAGTTGGAAATGTCCACCAGCGCCGAGATCGGGCGCTGGCCGCTGCGCTCCAGACGCTGCTTCATCCATTGCGGGGTGGCGGCCTTGGCGTTGAGGCCACGGATGACACGACCGGCGAAACGGCCGCACAGGTCGGGCGCGGAAATGCGCACCGGCAGCTTCTCATCCAGGTTGACGGCGGCCGGCTGGAAGGTCGGGGCCTTCAGCGGGGTGCCGGTCAGGGCCGAGACTTCACGCGCCACGCCCAGCACCGACAGGCAATCCGCCTTGTTGGGGGTGAGCTTGATGGTGAACTTGAGGTCATTCAACTGCAGGTAGTCACGGAAATTCTGGCCCACCGGCGCATCGTCGGGCAACTCCAGCAGGCCGCCATGATCTTCCGACAGCTTCAGCTCGCGCGCCGAGCACAGCATGCCTTGCGATTCCACCCCGCGCAGCTTGCCGACCTTGATCTCGAAGGGCTTGCCATCGGGGCCCGGCGGCAGCACGGCGCCGACCATGGCGCAAGGCACCTTCAGACCGGCACGCACATTGGGCGCGCCACAGACGATGTTGAGGATGGTGCCGGTATGCACGTTGACGCGGCAGACGTTCAGGCGATCGGCATCGGGGTGCTTGGCGACTTCCAGCACCTCACCCACCACCACATTGGTGAACGGGGGCGCAACCGGTTCGACTTCCTCGACTTCCAGGCCGGACATGGTCAGCAGATGCGACAGTTCATCCGAGGTCATGGTCGGGTTGACCATGGTACGCAGCCAGTTTTCAGAGAATTGCATGATTCAGACTTTCAGCTATCAGCCAGAGGCGCGCTGCGACGTAACTTGAGGTGACGTGACACAGCACCCTTCATTCGGATTAATTGAATTGCTTCAGGAAGCGCAGGTCGCCTTCGTAGAACAGGCGCAGGTCGTTGATCCCATAGCGCAGCATGGTCAGGCGCTCAAGGCCGGAGCCGAACGCGAAACCGATGTACCGCTCGGGATCCAGGCCCATGTTGCGCACCACGGTCGGATGCACCTGCCCGGCGCCGGAGACTTCCAGCCAGCGGCCCTTCAACGGACCGCTGCCGAAGGCGATGTCGATCTCGGCTGAGGGCTCGGTAAAGGGGAAGTAGGAGGGACGGAAGCGCACCTGCAGGTCATCGGTCTCGAAGAAGGCCTTGACGAAGTTGAGGTAGACGCCCTTCAAGTCGGCGAAGCTGATGTCCTCGGCGATCCACAGGCCTTCGACCTGGTGGAACATCGGCGAGTGGGTGGCGTCGCTGTCGACGCGGTAGGTGCGGCCCGGGGCGATGACCTTGATGGGCGGCTTGTTCATGCGGGCGTAGCGCACCTGCATCGGGCTGGTGTGGGTACGCAGCAGCAGGGGCTTGCCCTGGCTGTCGTTGCCTTCGATGTAGAAGGTGTCCTGCATGGAGCGCGCCGGGTGGTTCTCGGGGCTGTTCAATGCAGTGAAGTTGGTCCAGTCGGTCTCGATCTCGGGACCGTCAGCAACATCAAAACCGATGGAGCGGAAGATTTCCTCGACACGCTGCCAGGAGCGCATCACCGGGTGGATGCCGCCCACGCCACGGCCGCGGCCCGGCAGGGTGACGTCGATGGCTTCGGCATTCAGGCGCGCCTGCATCTGGGCATTGGCCAGCGCATCGCGGCGTGCGGTCAGCGCGTTTTCGATCTGTTCCTTGGCGACGTTGATGATCGCCCCTTGCACCTTGCGCTCTTCCGGCGCCAGCTTGCCCAGCCCCTTCATCTGCTCGGTGATCTGGCCGGTCTTGCCGAGGTACTTGGCCTTGGCGTTTTCCAGTGCGGCGGCGTCGGGCGCGGCGGCGAAATCAGCCTGCGCCTGCGTGACCAGTTGGCCCAGGAGTTGGTCTAGGGGATTCATGCGGTAAGTCTCGCTCCAATCGAAAATCCGACGACGAAGTCGAAAAGGAAAAAAATCCACGAAACCGTGGATCAAAAACATACGGGGCATCGGTGTGACACCTCTGCCCCGCAGGATTTTGCAGCGCCGGCTGCTCGTCTGACTTGCGTCGTGGATGTTGCGGCCGGCTACCGCGTCAACACGCTGTCGATTTAGGCGGCAGCGATGTTGGCCTTCACCTGGTTGACGATGGCGGCGAAAGCAGCCTTGTCGGTGACAGCCATATCGGCCAGAACCTTGCGGTCCAGTTCGATCGCAGCCTTCTTCAGGCCGTTCATGAACACGCTGTAGGTCACGCCGTGCGAACGCGCAGCGGCGTTGATACGGGCGATCCACAGTGCGCGGAACACGCGCTTCTTGTTACGACGGTCACGGTACGCGTATTGACCAGCGCGCATGACTGCTTGCTTGGCGATACGGTAGACGTTTTTACGACGGCCGCGGTAACCCTTGGCGAGTGCGAGGACTTTCTTGTGACGGGCACGTGCTGTTACCCCACGTTTGACTCTAGGCATAGTAGCTCCTTAGTGTAGGTGAGGTTAAGCGAACGGCAGCATCGCGCGAACGGAATTCAGGTTCGTCTCATGGACGCCCTCGGTACCGCGCAGTTGACGCTTGTTCTTGGTGGTCTTCTTGGTCAGGATGTGACGCTTGAAGGCTTGACCGCGCTTGACGGTACCGCCCGGGCGGACGCGAAAACGCTTTTTCGCGCTGCTCTTCGATTTCATCTTAGGCATAGCAACTCTGTCCTTTCGGACAGCTCCATTTTTTGATGATTGCAGGTGGCAGCACACTCGCTGCTCTTGGATGCCTGCTCTCACTTATTTGACAGCGGGAGAACCCGCTGCTTTTGCCTGGCGCAGTCGCCTGCGCCCTGCAAATCCTTTGTCGGCCTTCGCTGCCGCGTTGTGGCGGCATGGACGACACCGGGGAGATGTCGTCCTGATACGGCTAACTGCTTGAAACCCTACAACCTGGAAAGCTGAAAAATATATAAATGATTTAAATGATCCAAATGATCTAAATGATTTATTTCTTTTTCTTGGGCGCCAGCACCATGATCATCTGGCGACCTTCCATCTTGGGAAACTGCTCGACCTGGCCATACGGTTCCAGGTCAGCCTTCAGGCGCTCCAGCACACGCATGCCGATTTCCTGGTGAGCCATTTCACGACCGCGGAAACGCAGCGTGATCTTGGTCTTGTCACCCTCTTCCAGGAACTTGGTGAGGTTGCGCAGCTTGATGTTGTAATCGCCATCATCGGTACCCGGGCGGAACTTGACTTCCTTGACCTGGATGACCTTCTGCTTGAGCTTGGCCTCGTGCGCCTTCTTCTGCTCCTGGTACTTGAACTTGCCGTAGTCCATCAGACGGCAGACCGGAGGTTGCGCGGTGGGCGCAATCTCGACCAGATCGACTTCAGCCTCTTCGGAAAGACGTAAGGCTTCCGCCAGGCTGACGATGCCCAGCGGCTCGTTTTCAACACCCGAAAGGCGCACTTCTGGCGCAGTGATCTCGCGATTGAGGCGATGCGACTTGTCAGTAGCTATTGCAGTTTCCTTTTAAAATCCAATAAATTAAGCCGTGCTCTTGCGCTGGGAGGAAGCCCTAGCTTCCCCGTCTCAGGCTTTGGCGACCACCTCATCCTTGAGGCGCTCCACCAAGGTGTCGATGGACATGACGCCCAGATCGACATTGCCCCGCGCTCGCACGGCCACAGTGTTGGCATCCCGTTCTTTATCGCCGACAACCAGGATATAGGGCGGCTTCTGAATTGAATGCTGCCGTATTTTATAGGTAATCTTCTCGTTGCGCAAATCGGCCTCTACCCTAAACCCTTGTTTTTTCAGCGTTTGTGCAACGTTCTGCACATAATCCGCCTGTGCATCGGAAATATTCAGGATGACAACTTGTGTTGGCGCCAGCCACAAGGGCATCGCGCCGGCGTGGTTTTCGATCAGGATGGCGATGAAGCGCTCCAGCGAGCCGACGATGGCCCGGTGCAACATTACCGGCACCTTGCGATTGTTGTCTTCCGTGACATATTCCGCACCCAGGCGGGCCGGCATGGAGAAGTCCACCTGCATGGTGCCGCACTGCCAGGAACGGCCGATGGAATCCTTGAGGTGGTATTCGATCTTGGGACCGTAGAAAGCCCCCTCGCCCGGCAGCTCTTCCCACTCGGAGCCGGAAGCGCGGATGGCTTCACGCAGGGCGTTCTCGGCCTTGTCCCAGACTTCCTCGGCGCCGATGCGCTTTTCCGGACGCAGGGCCAGCTTCACGGCCACTTCCTTGAAACCGAAGCAGTCATAGACTTCACGCACCACGCGGTTGAAGGCAGCCACTTCATCCTGGATCTGGTCTTCGGTACAGAAGATGTGACCGTCATCCTGGGTAAAGCCGCGCACGCGCATCATGCCGTGCAGCGCACCGGAAGGCTCGTTGCGGTGGCACTGGCCGAATTCGCCGTAGCGCAGCGGCAGGTCGCGGTAGCTGTGCAGGCCGGAATTGAAGATCTGGATGTGTCCCGGGCAGTTCATCGGCTTCAAGGCATAGGCGCGATTTTCGGACTCGGTCGTGAACATGTTTTCACGATAGTTTTCCCAGTGACCGGTCTTTTCCCACAGGGAACGGTCCAGGATCTGCGGCGCCTTCACTTCCTGATAGCCATTGTCCTGGTAGACGCGGCGCATGTATTGCTCGACCTGCTGCCAGATGGTCCAGCCCTTGGGGTGCCAGAAGATCAGGCCCGGCGCCTCGTCCTGGAAGTGGAACAGGTCCAGCGCGCGGCCCAGCTTGCGGTGGTCGCGCTTTTCGGCCTCTTCCAGCATGTGCAGGTAGGCTTCCTGGTCTTCCTTCTTGGCCCAGGCGGTGCCGTAGACACGCTGCAGCATCTCGTTGTTGGAGTCGCCACGCCAGTAGGCGCCGGCCAGCTTCATCAGCTTGAAGACCTTCAGCTTGCCGGTAGACGGCACGTGCGGGCCGCGGCAGAGGTCGGTAAAGCTGCCTTCGGTGTAGAGCGACACATCCTCGTTCTGGGGAATGGAGGCAATGATCTCGGCCTTGTAGTCCTCGCCGATGGACTTGAAGTAAGCCACGGCCTCATCACGCGGCAGCACCTTGCGGGTGACCGGCTCATCCTTCTTGGCCAGCTCGGCCATCTTCTTTTCGATGGCTTGCAGGTCTTCCGGAGTGAACGGGCGCTTGTACGAGAAGTCGTAGTAGAAGCCATTGTCGATGACCGGGCCGATGGTGACCTGAGCGTCCGGGAACAGCTCCTTGACCGCATAGGCCAGCAAGTGGGCGGTGGAGTGACGGATCACCTCCAGACCATCCGCATCCTTGTCGGTGATGATGGCCAGTTCTGCATCCTTGTCGATCAGGTAGGAGGTATCGACCAGCTTGCCATCGACGCGGCCAGCCAGGGCCGCCTTGGCCAGGCCGGTGCCGATGTTGGCAGCGACCTGCGCCACCGTGACCGGGTTGTCGAACTGGCGTTGCGAACCATCGGGAAGACGAACTGAAACCATTGTGCACTCCATGTCGGCAGCCTTGCTGCCTTGCCTGTTGAGGGTAATGTCGAAAAGACGGACGAAAAAAAACGCGGACCAGCCGCGCTTTTTCAAAGGACGAAAAAGAACCCGACTAGCGTCGCGTTAAAACCTCGGTGGTAGTTCGCGGTGTCATAACCGGTTTGCCTTTCTCGCTCTTACAGATTCGGTATAGGGACCACCTGATTGGGTCCGCCGCAGGGCGGTCGCACAGGGTAGGCGGCGATTATAGCAAATTTCGCCCCATGCATTGGCACAAGTATTCACCAGCGCTGCAGCGCCGGCACGACCATGACATCACAACAAGCCCGGACGCCAGATACGCACCAGGGCGACCGTAGCACAACGTTCCTCAGCGAATCTCATCATTTACCGACGCAAATATCCGTCTTTACACGCACTGCCCCGCGCCCTGCCGCTTTTGCGTGCTAGGATCAGGATCAATTCAAGGAGAACAGCATCATGCCGGACGCCAAGAACTGCATCGAGCAACATTCGCAACGGACCGTCATCAACAACCGTGAATACACACTGCAAAGTCGCACGGTCGAGCTGGATAACGGCGAGCGGCACGAGGAATATCGGGTCCTGCTGGACGGCCTGGAAATCAAGTCATGGACGCGCGGCGACGTCGTCCGCTATTTTGGCCTGGGCTGAAACGACCCGCCTCCGCACCAATGAAAAAACGGCATCCGCAGATGCCGTTTCTTTTTCCCGGGCAAGACTGCTCAGCAGCCCGCGCAGGCCATCAGAACCTCAGGCCTTGGCCAGATGCGCGCGACGCGCCAGGATCTTCTCGATCTTGTCCTTGAGCGTGGCGGCGTTGAAGGGCTTGACGATATAGCCGTCCGCACCGGACTGGGCCGCCTCGACGATATTTTCCTTCTTGGCTTCGGCCGTGATCATCAGCACCGGGAGATGCGCCATCGACGGCGTGGCGCGAATCTTCTTGAGCAGGGCCAGACCATCCATGACGGGCATATTCCAGTCGGTCAGCACGAACGTCACCGGCAAGGCTCCCGCCTCCAGGATCTTCAGCGCCGAAGAACCATCATCGGCCTCCACCATCTTGGTGTATTCGAGTTCCTTCAGCAGCCCGCTGACAATACGACGCATGGTCGAAAAGTCATCAACTACCAGGAAATACTGATCATCTGCCGCCATAGCTAATTTCGTTTTTTCGGTGAGATAAGAGTTCGAGGACAAAACTCGCAAAAAATTCGTTAGCAAGTTTAATTCATTTTTCGATGCTTCCGCGAAACATCGGGCTGGATAAACGCCAAAACGAGGTTTTACCGGGCAGTAATCCAGCCAGCATTGATCGGGGACAAGCCGGCGCAAGGCAGGTCACGCGCTGCAGGAAAGAGCGAGGAAAGAAAAGTGAGAGGCAAAAAACAAAAAAGGAAGTCGCCAATGCGCTTCCTTTTCGGTATCACTTCGCTGCCAACCCCTCTGCATCGACAGAAGAATTGGTAGGCACGATTGGACTCGAACCAACGACCCCTACCATGTCAAGGTAGTGCTCTAACCAGCTGAGCTACGCGCCTAGCGAAAACGGTGCATCAAAAATCAAAAAGGAAGCAGCCGGAGCGCCTCCTTTGAGCTTTCTTCGCCCCAACCCTTCCACACCAGGAAGAATTGGTAGGCACGATTGGACTCGAACCAACGACCCCTACCATGTCAAGGTAGTGCTCTAACCAGCTGAGCTACGCGCCTAACGAAGAAGCGAGAGTATAGGAAGCTTTTGGACTTTTGCCAAGGGGTAAATGGCAAAATCATCAAAAAATTTCAGCTTCCCTTCTCGACCGCCCTGCCCCGCTCTTATTGCCGCTTGGCCTCGATCACGCCCTTGACCTCGCGGATCACCGTCAAGGCCTTCTGCAACTGCTCGGTAGAGCCGATCTCGGCGGTAAAGGCCATGCGTGCATGCCCCTTGACGCTCTGCGTACTCACGCCGATCACATTGATCTTGTCGCGCAGGAAGATATCGGAGATATCCCGCAGCAAGCCCTGGCGATCGCTGGCCAGCACGAAGATATCCACCGGATAGACCGTCTCGCGCGCCGGCGCGCCCCAGGTCGTCTGGATCACCCGCTCGGGCGCGTGCAAACTCATCTCGGCGAAGTTCTTGCAACTCACGCGGTGAATGGACACGCCTTTGCCACGCGTGACAAACCCGGCGATGGCGTCCGGCGGAGCTGGCTTGCAGCAACGCGCCAGTTGCGTCAACAGACCATCGGTGCCCACCACCAGCACCCCTGACTTGGCGCCCTGCACGATGCTGGACGCACGGCTCTTGCGGGTGATGAGGGTCTCGTCGTCGATCTCGGGCTTCTTTTCCTGCCCCTCGTGCAAGGCCTGCTCGACGTGACGCAGGCTGAATTCTTCCTTGGCCAGCGACAGGCACAGGTCATCGACCTTGGCAAAGCCCAGCTTCTGCGCCAGCTCTTCCAGGTTGACCGCCGTCTTGCCCTCGCGCTGCAAGGTCTTTTCCAGCAAGCCCCGGCCCACCGACAGGGTTTCCTGCTGCTCGATGGCGTTGAACCAGGCGCGGATCTTGGAACGCGTGCGCGAGCTGACCGCATAATCCGGACTGAGCCAGTCACGCGACGGCCCCACGCCGGGGCCGCTCTTGACGGTGATGATCTCTACCGTCTGGCCATTCTTGAGCGCCGTGTTCAATGGCACCATCACCCCATCCACACGCGCCCCTCGGCAGCGGTGGCCGACATCGCTGTGCAGGTGATAGGCGAAATCGATGGGCGTGGCGCCGCTGGGCAATTCGATCACCCGCGCCTGGGGCGTGAGCACATAGATGCGCTCGTCCAGGGTGGCCGACTTCAGCTTCTCGACCCAGTCGCGGCGCACCTCTTCCTGGTCCACCACGGCGTCGGTGACTTCATTCTTCCAGGCCAGCAGCTGGCGCAGCCAGGCGATCTTCTCGTCGTATTTCTGGGCAGAGAAATTGGAACCGCCACTCTCCTTGTAGCGCCAGTGCGCCGCCACCCCGTACTCGGCGAAATGATGCATCTCGTGGGTGCGGATCTGCACTTCCAGCGCCCGGCCATCCTCGGCCGTCACCACCGTGTGCAGCGACTGGTAACCGTTCTGCTTGGGCCGCGAGATGTAGTCATCGAACTCTTCGGGAATCGGCGTCCAGATATCGTGCACGATGCCCAGCACTGCATAGCAGGTCTTGACGTCATCGACGATCACGCGGAAGGCGCGCACGTCATAGAGTTCCGAGAAGTCGATGTGCTTGCCGCGCATCTTGTTCCAGATGCTGTAGATATGCTTGGGTCGGCCACTGACCTCGGCACGGATATCCTGCGCCGCCATCTCGGCGCGCAGGCGCGCAATGGCGTTGGCGACGAAGGCTTCGCGCTCCAGCCGCTTTTCTTCCAGCATCTTGGCGATGCGCTTGTAGGTCACCGGCTCAAGGAAGCGGAAGGACAGATCCTCCAGCTCCCACTTCAGCTGCCAGATCCCCAGCCGGTTGGCCAGCGGCGCATACAGCTCGAAGGTCTGGCGCGCGTAGTTGGCGCTGGCCTCGTCTTCCTGCTTGGTTTCGGCGAAGTAGCGCAGCGTGGCCACACGCGAGGCCAGGCGCACCAGCACCGCGCGCATGTCGGTGGCCATGGCCAGCAACATCTTGCGCAGGGTCTCGATCTGCGCGGCGGCCTGCTGGGCAGCGTTCTTGCCACGCAAGACCTCCTGCTGCGGCTGGAAGCTGAAGCTGTGGAAGCGCATCAGTTGGCGCACATTGCCCACCAGGTCGGCAATCTCCTTGCCGAAACGCTCTTCCAGCTTCTCTTCCAGTTCGGGATGCAGCATCTGCACCTCGAAGGCCAGCGCGGCGATACGGGTGGCGGCATCGACATTGAGCGCAGTCAGCACCGTGGCCACCGAGATGGAGAACTGCAGCGCGTTCTGCCCGGACAGGATCTGCCTGTCGGCATAGAGCGGCTCGAGCTCGGCCAAGGCCTGCGCGACCCGTGCGGCATCCTCAGGACCGAGACCAGCGGTGAGCGCCGCCAGGCCTTCGCCCTGTGTACTTGCTACCGAAACCATAAATGATTACTTCTGTGCAGCGACGATGATGATTTCCACCAGCAGTTCGGGACGGGCCAGCTTGGCTTCGACGGTGGCGCGCGGAGGGGCATTGCCGGGCGCGACCCATTCGTCCCAGACGGCGTTCATGCCAGCAAAATCCTTCACGTCGGACAGGAAGATCTGGCACGACAGGATCTTGCTCTTGTCGCTGCCGGCCTCGGCCAGCAGGCGGTCGATATGACCCAGCACTTCGCGGGTCTGGCCTTCGATGTTCTGGGTGGTGTCTTCGGCGATCTGGCCGGCCAGGTAGACGGTGCCGTTGTGGATGGCGACTTCGGAGAGACGGTTGCCGACGTGCAGGCGTTGTACGGACATGGTGATTCCTTTTACGTGATGCCCGGCTCCCGAAGAGCCGGCTGATTCAAAATCAACTTCAAATTCAAAAACGGCGTGCAGCAGGCGCACTCAGCCCAGCAGGAACTGGCGGGCGACCTCGATCTGCGGTGCATGCATGAAGGTCGGTGCATGTCCCACATCAGGCAATTCAACCAGCTTGGCCTTGGGGCCGCGGCGGGTCATTTCCTGGGCCACCTCCGGCAACAGCAGGTCGGATTGGGCGCCGCGCACCAGCAACGTGGGACAACGGATGGCGTCATAGGCGGCCCACAGCATCTGCTCGGCCACGCTGGCGGCTTCAGGCGTGGTCTGCTTGAACGGCAGCGCCAGGGCGAGATCGTAGTGACGCACCCACTGACCCTGTTCGTTCTGGCGCAGCACGTCCTTGGCCAGCTTGTGCCATTCCTCGTCGCTGTGCTGGCCGAAGCTGGCCGAGATGGTGCGGATGTACTGGGCAGCCTCCTCGAAACTGTCGAAGCGCACGTCCTGGCCGATGTAGTCACCGATGCGCGCCAAGGCGGCACCATTGATGGACGGGCCGATATCGTTCAAGACCAGGCGACGGATGGGATTGCCCGGCAGCGAGGCCAGCGCCATGCCGATCAGGCCGCCCATGGAAGTGCCGAACCAGTCGACGATCTGCGCGTCCAGACGCGCCAGCAGCGTGACCATGTCACTGACATACTGCGGCACCGTATAGAACTGCGGATTGGCCAGACGCCCGGAGCGCCCGCGCCCCACGACATCCGGACAGATCACGCGATAGGTATCGCACAGCTCGCGCGCCATGCGATCGAAATCATCGGAGACGCGGGTGACGCCATGGACGCAGACCAGCACATTGGGATTGCGCGCGTCGCCCCACTCCTTGTAGGCCATGGTGTGCAAACCGGCGGGCGAGATGCACTGCACTGTCTTGACTACGGCTTCAGTCATGGTGAGGGTTTTCCAGATGAAAGAAGACGTCATTCTACCCTCTCACGACAGCTTATCGGCCGAAAATGAAACTCTCGGACGGGATGGAATGCCGTCCGGCGCGTGCAAACAGACCGGACGTGGTGCACGAACCAGATGTATCAAAAACCCGGAATTTTCCGCAGAAAAAACGGATGATGCAGTGCAAGTCGCTGCTATAATGCGTCCCTTTTCCGGCGGCCCTCGCCGGCATCTCTCATGCCTGAGTGGTGAAATTGGTAGACACAGCGGACTTAAAATCCGCCGCTTACCCGGAAGGGGGCGTGCCGGTTCGACCCCGGCCTCAGGCACCAGTCAAGGCTTTCAAGCCGATGCGATGGCTTCCGATGGAAATATCGCAGTCCTGCAGAAGCAGCCCGTAGTACCAATCCCCTAACGATTTACGACACGTATGCAGGCGGACCTGATCAACAGGATGGCCAGACGTCGGATAAGGCGATTTAGGAGGAGATCAGACGCTGGTGAGTGAAATTTGAGTGCGCGATCTGCCCAAAAGGCCATATTGTGTAATCGTGTGTACAATCCACAATACCCTGCATGAACAGCGCAGCCCTCATCAAACGACTCAAGGCCGACGGCTGGTACCTGGTACATACAGTAGGCTCGCACCACCAGTTCAAGCATCCGACCAAGCGCGGCAAGGTGACGGTGCCACATCCCAAGAAGGATCTGCCCTTGTCCACGCAGAACAGCATTCTCAAGCAAGCGGGCCTGAAGTAACGGCCATCAGGAGAAACCCATGCTCTACCCTCTCTACGTCCACAAGGATGCCGAAAGCGCCTATGGCGCTGCCTTCCCCGATTTTCCCGGCTGCTTCGCCGCAGCGGACGAGCTGCAGGATCTGCCCGCCGCCGCGCAGGAGGCGGTGGAGGCGCATTTCCACGGGCACGCCGAGCCTATCCCCGACCCGAGCGCGCCCGAAGAATGGGTTGACGATGAACAATTCCAGGGCGGTTACTGGATGCTGGTGGAGATCGATCTGTCGCGCGTGAACGCCAAGTCAGTACGACTCAACGTCAGCCTGCCGCAGAACCTGGTGGCGCGCATCGATTCCGTGGCACAGGCGCGACGCATGTCACGCTCGGCCTTCCTGGCGCTGGCGGCTGAGCACGAAATGCAGAGCGGAATACGCTGATCTTTTGCCCGCCGCCCTCGCGCGGGGCAAGTGAATTTCTCACGAACGCATGAAGCCAGTGGCAGGAACGCTGAGATCAGATTCGATGGAGGATGTAAAAGGCGGCCTCTTTGCCGGGCAAGGGCCAAGCGTGCAACAGCCCTCAACGCTTGAGCAACTCCAGCGCGTCTTCCGCCACGCTGCGCAGGTTGGTAATGGTGGCGTTGAGTTCGGCCAGCTCGGCCGCGGTCGGCGGCTGATCCATGCCATTCTTTACCAGCGAAGCCTTGATGATCGTGGCGGCCATCTGCCACGCAGCTTTATTGTGCGCGTCAACCAGCTCACGCCGGATACGGTCCAATTCCGCTTTCTGATGTTTGTCCATTGCTGTCGTTGACGAGGCTGTATTCGAATCGGTGCATGTGCGATGCAGGTTCACCTTAGTCCCGATGGAAAACCCTTCTGCTGCAGGCTCTCAACATTACTTTCAGTCGGGCAATTTAACAAGTGATTTTACCTTCAGGTATCTGACCGATGAGCTTTGACGAGCCTTGTTCCCGTCGAGTGATAAGCGCTTCGAGCTGAACTGTTACCGATCTTTACGATCTGTCCAAACCTGGCATAGCCCGAATCCTTTACAATTCCCGCCACTCGTCTGTCTGCCGTTGGAGATCCGCCGCATGTTGCGTCCGCGCCTTTCTGTTTCGCTCTGCTTTGCCGCCACCCTCTCGCTGACCCTGGCCGCCTGTGGCACCAAGGCGGCTTTCTATCACCAGGAAGAGTTCAGCGACACCAGCGCCTTCTCGCGCAGCTTCCCTGGCAGTGAAAAGGCCGTCTGCGAAGCCGCCCGCCGTGCGCTGCTGGGTCAGGGCTACATCATCACCAAGGCTACCGACAACACCATGGACGGCAACAAGAGCTTCCAGCCGGCCGCCGACAAGCATATGGAAATCGCCTTCCATGTGGTCTGCGCTTCCAATGGCAACGGCAAGAGCTCGACCATGTTCGTCAGCGCCACACAGGATGGCTACGGCATCAAGAAGAGCAACAGTTCGGCCAGTCTGGGCGTGAGCGTGCTGGGCTCGGTCTCGATGCCCTTTGCCGCCAGTGACGACTCGATGGTGCGCGTCTCCAGTGAAACGATACGCTCGTCGGACTTCTACGACCGCTTCTTCGGCGCGGCCGAGCGCTATCTGCTGGTCGATGTCGACGACGACACGGCGCCGGGCAAGAAGTAATCTACAAATCGTCAGGACTGATCTGATTGACCAATGGAAATGGCGGCCTAGGCCGCCATTTCCATTGCTGAGGACCCTTGCGCTTGCAGGGGCCAGGCAGGGGATGCCAGCTCAACGTCCCCAATATCCCGGAGGAGGCGGCGGACGGTGCCAGTGACGGTGATGACCACGGTAATAGTAATAATCACGTTCCACGTACACCGGGGCCGGATTGACGTAATAGACCGGCGCCGGACGCACATAGACCGGCGGCGGCGGCGCATAGACGGGGGCCGGCTGCACATAGACAGGCTGCGGAGCCACGTATGCACCCGGCACGCCGATGTTCACGCCGATCGAGACATGCCCCGCCATCGCCGGGGCGGCAGACAGGCCGGCCACGGCGGCAACGATGGCCATGCCGGCAATCACAGAAATCGACTTTTTCACGTTAGCTCCTCGCTGTTCTGAATACGTGACCAGACTATAGCCCCGCCCCGACAGCGCTTCCAGACCAAACCGGTAAGGTTTGTAAGCAAATGATTCACAAATGTTAAGTAAATGTTGAATCACAATGCTTCAGTCCGGAAGCCCTGCTGCTACATCAGCCGCATTCAGGCCGCATTCAGGCTGGCCTGCGCGCCCGCGCGCACTTGCGCCAGCTTGGCCACGGTGGTGGCGCAGGCCTGGGCGGCTTCGCGGCCCTTGACCAGGAAGTGCTGGTGGAAGTAGTCGTGATGCTCGCTGTGGGAATGGAAGTGATGCGGCGTGAGCACTGCCGAAAACACCGGCACTTCAGTGTCCAACTGCACTTGCATGAGCGCAGAGATGACCGACTGCGCAACGAAGTCGTGGCGATAGATACCACCATCGACCACCAGCCCGCTGGCGACGATGCCGGCGTAGCGGCCAGTCTTGGCCAGCACCTTGGCATGCAGGGGGATTTCGAAGGCGCCGGGCAGCTCGAAGAAATCGATGCTGGCGGCGGGCCAGCCCAGCTTGGCCATTTCCTCGGTGAAGGCGATGCGGCACTGGTCGACGATATCCTTGTGCCAGCAAGCCTGGATGAAGGCGATACGTTGACCGTGATGGGAAGAGACGGCAGAGAGATGCGATTGCGACATGGGTTCAGGACTCCTGTTCGATGAATAAACAGGGCGTTGGAATGCGCGGCCGCACGCACACTGCAGGGCAGCGGCGTTGACCGAACATCCCGTTCTCTTTCATCCGGACTATGACCGTCGGCCCCGGAATCACACCAGGTCTGCTGACCCCGGCTCACCTGAAAGGCAGACCGGGCGCTCGCGGGCTACAGAAGACGTCGGACGACGCCGCCTGATTACCGCCGGTGGGGAGTTTCACCCCGCCCCGAGAACGTATTGCTGCGCAGCAGGCGCAAACCTGCTTGCCACAGCAGCCGCGACTGTATCATGTCAGGAAAAATGCTGCAGATGGCGGAGCGAATTGCTGAAGTTCAGGCGCCCTGCCCGACCAGTTCCAGCATGCCCCGCGCAATCTCCCGCTCGCCCATGATGACGCGCTGGGCGCCGTGTTTTTCCAGGTGCTCGATCTCGGCGTCGGAATGCGCCCGCGCCACCACCTGCAGGCCGGGGTTGAGCTCCAGCGCATTCTCGATCACCTGTCCAGCCTCGAACACTTCCGGAATCGCCACCAGCAGCCAGCGGGCGCGATCGATGGCGGCCGCCTGCAGCAACTCGCTCTGGGCCGCATTGCCGTAGAGCGCCGGCACGCCTGCGGCGCGCAAAGCCTCCAGGTTTTCCAGCTGGGCTTCGATCACCACGAAAGGCTTGCCCTGGGCGCGCAACTGCTCGCCAATGCCGCGCCCCACCCGGCCAAAACCGACCAGCACCACGTGATCCTGCAACTCCACCGTCTGCGGTCCGTCGTCGGCTTGCGGCGCCTTGGGCAGGCGCGCTTCATAACGGTCCAGCAGCGAGAACAGCAGCGGATTGAGCAAGATGGAGAGAATGGCGCCCCCCAGGATGAGGTCGCGCGCCATCGGCGAGAGCAGGTCCAGCGACAGGCCCAGCGTGGCCAGGATGAAGGAGAATTCACCGATCTGCGCCAGGCTGGCCGAAATGGTCAGCGCGGTACCGTTGGGATAACCGAAGGCCCGCACGATCAAGAGCGCCCCCAGCGACTTGCCCACCACGATGATGAGCACGGTGGCCAGCACCAGCAGCGGTTCGCGCGCGACGATGGAGGGGTCGAACAGCATCCCCACCGAGACAAAGAACAGCACCGAGAAGGCATCGCGCAGCGGCAGCGACTCTTCGGCGGCGCGATGGCTCAGTTCGGATTCGGACAGGATCATGCCGGCGAAGAACGCGCCCAGCGCGAAGGAGACTCCGAACACATAAGCCGAACCCAGCGCAAAGCCCAGTGCGATGGCCAGCACCGCCAGGCGGAACAGTTCACGCGAACCGGTATCGGCGATGCGCTCCAGTATCCAGGGAATGACCCGGCGACCGACGATGAGCATCACCGCCGCAAAGGCCACCACCTTGCCCAGGGTAATGCCCAGGGTCAGCAGCACGGCGTTGCCGCTCAAGGCCTCGCCCTTGCCGCCGAGAATGCCCGAGAGCGCCGGGATGAGCACCAGCGCCAGCACCATGGCGATGTCCTCGACGATAAGCCAGCCCACGGCGATGCGGCCGCGCTGGGTTTCCACCAGGCGGCGCTCCTGCAAGGCCTTCAACAGCACCACGGTACTGGCCACCGACAACGCCAGGCCGAACAGGAAACCCTCTCCCATCGGCCAGCCCAGCAGCCAGCCCAAGGCCATGCCCAGCAAGGTGGCGATGGTGATCTGCGCTACCGCACCGGGGATGGCGATGTTCTTGACCGACAGCAGATCCTTGAGCGAAAAATGCAGGCCCACGCCAAACATCAGCAGGATCACCCCGATCTCGGCCAGTTCCTGCGCCAGGTCAGCGTCGCCCACGAAACCGGGCGTGAAGGGGCCGATGGCAATGCCAGCGACCAGGTAGCCGACCAAGGGCGGCATCTTGAGACGATGGGCCAGGGTGCCGAAGATGAAGGCCAGCACCAGGCCTGCGACAATGGTGGCAATCAGGGGAGTGTGATGGGGCATCAGTCAGGTTTCCTTTCTGGGTGGATGAATTGTCGGAATGACTGGAAGGCCTGGCGCAGCAACCGTAAAGAGACTAGCACGGCCACTGCCCCGGCCAGGGAACTGCTGCACTTGGCGGGGCGCAGCAGCAAGGACAGCAGGCGAATCAGCGACGCGACTGCAATGCAGCAATGCGCGACTCCAGCGGAGGATGGCTGGAGAACAGGCCCATCCAGGATTCGCGCCCGGAAATACCGGCGGCCTGCAGGTTCTGCGGCAGGCCATCGGACTGCATGCCGCCCAGGCGACGCAAGGCATTGATCATCGGCGCGTTGGAACCCATCAACGAGGCTGCACCGGCATCGGCCCGGTATTCACGCTGGCGCGAGAAATACATGACGATGATGCTGGCCAGGATGCCGAAGATGATTTCGCAGACGAACACCGTGACCATGTAGCCGATGCCGGGACCGGAATTCTCTTCATTGTTGCGACGCAGGAAGGAATCGACGAAATAACCGACGATGCGCGCAAAGAACATCACGAAGGTATTCACCACGCCCTGGATCAGCGTCAGCGTGACCATGTCGCCATTGGCGATGTGGGCCACTTCGTGGGCCAGCACGGCCTCGACCTCGTCCTTGGTCATTCCCTGCAACAGGCCGGTGGACACCGCCACCAGCGAATTGCTCTTGCTGGCACCGGTGGCAAAGGCGTTCGGCGGACCGTCATAGACGGCCACTTCCGGCATCGGCAGTTGCGCCCGCGCGGCCAGGTTCTGCACGGTCTGCAAGAGCCACAGTTCGGTGGAATTCTGTGGTTGCTCGATCACGCGCGCGCCGGTGGACCACTTGGCGATGGTCTTGGACATGAACAGCGAAATGAAGGAACCGCCAAAACCCATCAGGCCGCAGAACACCAGCAGCATGCCGAAGTTGAGTCCGTTGGCGGTGAGGTAGCGGTTCACACCGAGCAGGCTGGCGGTGACGCTCAAGACCAGCATGACGGCCAGGTTGGTGACAAGGAAGAGGATGACGCGTTTCATGATTTTTCCTGAATGACAATGAGGGCCGCACACTGCGGCGACGGCCGGGTCGGAACGGGGGGACACAAAATGGGGGCGGCCAGTCCGGGTGGCTGGCCGACTCCTGTCCTGCAAGCAAAGCAGGATTGGCCGAACCAGGCCGGATACTGGAATATCAGGCCAGTGGGGGTGGCCGCAACTGCTCGCGCAGATAGGACGACCAGGTCAGGACAGTCGAGAAGACGTGAGGAAACGGATACCAATGCGCATCCGGGGTAGCAATGCTCGCCGGCAGCGTGGGATCTTCCAGCTCGGCTTGCAAGGAGGGAAAATCATCATCCTCGTCGGGCGCATCCTCGCTGGCAATGTCCGCCAGGGACTCGCCGGCCAGGGCATGTGCATGCCACTGCCCCAGTGTGGCCGAGGCTTCGCATAGCTGCGCCTGACCACCCTGCACGGCCTGGCGCAGCTGTGGCTCCGCCGTCGCCGCCAGCAATTGCAGCGGGATCAGCAAGGTCAACAGCAAGAGCAGCAGTCGGCGCATCGAGTCCTGTTCAGGAAGAAAAATTTGTCAGCATCTTGTCAGCAAGAAAGGCTGCATTATACGCAAGATTGCGGCAGATCAGCCCATTGCCCCACCCTCCCCAGGCAAGGCGCCCAACGAAGTTATCCACAAAACCTGTGAACAAGCCTGTTGATAAGCAATAGCCAGCATTCTGACAAGCTTGAGTGGCAAGGGTTTCCAATAAATTGCTACAGTTTTGCACAAAGGTGCATGTTTTTTTCCAAAGGGTAATCCGCTTCGGAAAGTGGCCCGCCATGAAAAAAGGAGACCTTGCCGGTCTCCTCGATCCACCTCACGCGTTAGCAACAGCGCCCTACCCGGCCTTTGCCGCCATAGCGCGCCTCCTGCCGTTCGCGGAAGAATTCTTCATAACTCATCACGCACTGATCGGGATGCGATTTTTGCATATGGGCCACGTAGTTGTCGTATTCCGGCATGCCGACCATCAGGTTCAGCGTGCGGCCGACCTGGCGCCGCCAGGCCAGCAGTTGCGCCAGAGCGCCAGGTTTGCTCATTGCCGACTCCTGAAAGACATTATTGTTGCGCCAGCGCGCTGGCCGGCAGGGTTTCGTAGGGAGCTTCCTTGACGCTGGGCTGGTGCGCCGAGCGCGCCTTGAGCACCGTACGGATGCCAAACACCAGCACGCTGATCACCACCAGCATGAACATGGCGGCCAGGCCGGCATCGACGTAGTCATTGAAGATCACCTGGCGCATCTGCTCGATGGACTTGGCCGGGGCCAGCAGCTTGCCCTCATCCAGCGCCGCCTGGTACTTGCTGGCGTGCGCCAGGAAGCCCACGCGCGGATTGGCGTCGAACACCTTCTGCCAGCCCGCCGTCAGGGTGCAGGCCAGCAGCCATGCGGTGGGCAGCACGGTGACCCAGGCAAAGCGGTCGCGCTTCATCTTGAACAGCACGCAAGTGGCCAGGATCAGGGCGATGCCGGCCAGCATCTGGTTGGAGATGCCGAACAGCGGCCACAGGGTATTGATGCCACCCAGCGGATCGACCACGCCCTGGTACAGGAAGTAGCCCCAGCCGGTCACGCACAGGCCGGTGGCAATCAGGCTGGCGACCCAGGAGTCGGTGCGTTTCATCGGCGGGATGAAAGCGCCCAGCAGATCCTGCAGCATAAAGCGGCCAGCGCGGGTGCCCGCATCCACGGCGGTAAGGATGAAGAGCGCTTCAAACAGGATGGCGAAGTGGTACCAGAAGGCCATCATGGCCTCGCCGGTCACACCGGAGAGGATCTGGGCCATGCCCACGGCCAGCGTGGGCGCACCGCCGGCGCGCGAGATGATGGTGTGTTCCCCCACGGCCTGGGCGGTGTGGGTCAGCATCTCGGGGGTGATATGGAAGCCCCACTGCGAAATCACCTGAGCGACGTTTTCCGGCGTGGTGCCGATCAGCGCGGCCGGACTGTTCATGGCGAAGTAGATGCCCGGCTCGATGCAGGAGGCGGCGATCAGCGCCATGATGGCCACGAAGGACTCCATCAGCATGGCGCCATAGCCGATGAAGCGGGCGTGCTTTTCGTTTTCCAGCAGCTTGGGCGTGGTGCCCGAGGAAATCAGCGCATGGAAGCCCGAGACCGCACCGCAGGCAATGGTGATGAACAGGAAGGGGAACAGCGAACCCGACCACACCGGACCGCTGCCATCGATGAAGCGGGTCACTGCGTGCATCTTCAGGTGCGGAGCGATGAAGACGATGCCCAGCGCCAGCGCCAGGATGGTGCCGATCTTCAGGAAGGTGGACAGGTAGTCACGCGGGGCCAGCAGCAGCCACACCGGCAGCACCGAGGCGACGAAACCGTAGCCGATCAGCATCCAGGTCAATTGCTTGCCGTCGAAGGTAAACATCTGGCCCAGTGCAGGATGTTCCTGCACATACTGACCACCGACGATGGCCAGCATCAGCAGCACGAAGCCGATCCACGACACTTCACCGATGCGGCCCGGGCGGATGTAGCGCGAGTAGACGCCCATGAACAGCGCAATCGGAATGGTGGCCGCCACGGTGAAGCTGCCCCACGGCGATTCAGCCAGGGCCTTGACCACGATCAGCGCCAGCACCGCCAGGATGATGACCATGATCATGAAGGCGCCAAAGAGCGCGATCACGCCGGGCACCTGGCCCAGTTCGGACTTGATCAGGTCGCCCAGCGAACGGCCATCGCGGCGGGTGGAGATGAACAGCACCATGAAGTCCTGCACCGCGCCGGCAAAGACGACCCCGGCCAGGATCCACAGCATGCCCGGCAGATAGCCCATCTGCGCGGCCAGCACCGGCCCCACCAGGGGCCCTGCGCCCGCGATGGCGGCGAAGTGGTGGCCGAAGAGCACGTACTTGTTGGTCGGCACGTAGTCCAGGCCATCGTTGAACTTGTAGGCCGGCGTCATGCGGCCGCCATCCAGGCCCAGCACGCGCTCGGCGATGAATTTGCTGTAGAAGCGGTAGGCGATCAGGTAGACGCACACGGCGGCCACCACCAGCCAGACGGCATTGATCGATTCGCCGCGCTGCAACGCGACATAGGCGCAGGCGCCAGCGCCTGCCAGGGCCAGCGCGAGCCAGCCCAGCCGGGAAACTATCCGGTTCATTGTTCTCCTCCTTGCGGGGTTCTTGTAGGGTGATGAAAGTATTCTTGTTATGGGCGTCGCCGGCATCAACAACGCAAAGACACAGACAGGCCGGCGCGACGCCCGTCAGTATCGGCACCCCACCGCAGCCCCACAAGCGCAGCACTACGCAGAGCCTCTACGTAGAACTACGCAGAGCGGCGGCCAGCGCAGCAGTTTTTCGCGGCCCCGGGCGAGGCTTTGGGTAGAATCGCGGCATGAAGCTGCGCCAGAAAATCATCTTCCTCGCCATCGTTCCCTTGTGCCTGGCCTTCACCGCCATCGCGCTGGTGGTGCGCTACCAGGCCGTGGAACTGGCCAGCCAGCAGCGCGCTGCGGTAGAGGCGGCCTACCTGGCCAGCAAGAACACCGAGCTGCGCCACTACGTCGACCTGGCCCAGCATGCCCTGGCCCATCTCTACGACACCGGGCGCACCGACGACGCCATCAAGGAAGAGGCGCGCCATCTGCTGGCCGACCTGGAATTCGGTGACGACGGCTATTTCTTCGTCTATGACGACACTGGCCGCAGCATCATGCATCCGCGCCAGCCCGAGCTGGTAGGCAGCGAGATGTGGAACTGGCGCGATGCCTCCGGCAGCTTCACCATCCAGCATCTCATCGAGCGCGCCCGGCAAGGCGGCGGCTATGAGCGCTACCTGTGGCGCAAACCTTCCAGCAAGACCGTCGCGCCCAAGCTCGGCTACGTCATCAGCCTGCCGCGCTGGGGCTGGGTGATCGGCACCGGGATCTACCTCGACGACGTGGAGGCAGCGCTGGCGCAGATCGATCGCCAGAACTCCGGCTATCTGCACCAGACCTTGCTGCTGATCGCCTCCATCGCCTTGGCCAGCGCCCTGGCCGTGGGCCTGGCCGGATTGCTGCTGAACCTGAGCGAGCACCGGGTGGCCGACGCCAAGCTGCGCCAGCTGGCCCAGCGCGTGGTGCGCTCGCAGGAAGAAGAACGGGCACGGCTCTCGCGCGACCTGCATGACGGCATCAGCCAGTGGCTGGTGTCGATCAAGCTGCAGATCGAAGCCGCGCTGGTGCGCCTGAACGGCACGCCCGAACAGGCCGCCACGGCGCGCGCCGGTTTCGAGAAGACCGCCACCCAGATCAATGGCGTGCTGGCCGAAGTGCGGCGCATCTCGCACGACCTGCGCCCGGCCATCCTGGATGACCTGGGACTGGCCGCCGCGCTGGAACACCTGTGCGGCGAATGGCGCGATGCCGCCGGCGCGGGCGTGGAGATCGTCTTTGAAAACCAGGCCCAGGCAGGCGACGGTGCGGCGCTGCCCGACGTGGTCAATACGGTGCTGTTCCGCATCGCCCAGGAGGCGCTGACCAATATCGCCCGTCACGCCGGCGCCAGCCGGATCAAGGTGCGCCTCTACCAAGGCCACAACCTATTGATGCTGCAGG
Source organism: Herbaspirillum camelliae (assembly GCF_001929405.1). Lineage (NCBI taxonomy): Bacteria > Pseudomonadati > Pseudomonadota > Betaproteobacteria > Burkholderiales > Oxalobacteraceae > Herbaspirillum > Herbaspirillum camelliae. The sequence goes on along the minus strand of NZ_KV880769.1, from coordinate 3,767,148 downwards.
TGCAAGACAATGGCCACGGCTTCGACCTGGGCCAGGTGGATGACCACTCGCGCCATGGCATCGGCCTGCGCAACATGCGCGAACGGATCGAAGCCGTCGGTGGCGAGCTGGGCATCGATTCCTCGCCGGCCGGCACCAGCATCAGCGCCGTCATCGCCCGTGCTTCCCTCCCCTCACTGATCCCTGCCTGACACCATGACCGCTGCCACCGCCCCTGCCACCACCCGTATCATGCTCATCGACGACCATCCGCTGGTGCGCGACGGCCTGCGGGCGCGACTGGAAACCGTACCGGGACTGGAGGTGGTGGCCGAAGCCGGCCATGCCGACGAAGCCCTGGCTGCGGCTGCCGCGCAAGAGATCGACCTGACCCTGATGGATATCAACATGCGCGGCATCAATGGCATCGAGCTCACCGCCCTGTTCCATGCCCGCCATCCTGAAATTGCCGTGCTGATCCTGAGCATGCATGACAAGGCCGAATACGTGATGCAGTCCATCCAGGCCGGCGCACGCGGCTATGTGCTCAAGGACGCCCCCAGCCAGGACATCGTCCACGCCATCGAAACGGTGCGCTCGGGCGGCATCTACTACAGCGCCGCGCTGGCGCGCCAGCTGACCCAGCCACTGCCGCCGCGCGAGTTGCTCACGCAGCGCGAGCGCGAGGTGCTCATGCATATCGCCAATGGCGAGTCCAACAAGCAGATCGCCCGCGAACTGGACCTCAGCGTACGGACGGTGGAAACCCATCGCCTCAATATCAAGCGCAAGCTTAATATCGATGGCCAGGCCGAGTTGATCAAGTTTGCGGTGGAATCGCGCGGTGTCGGCGGCGCGCCGTGATGGCATTCACGGATGCTGCGGCAGCGCCAGGCGCATGACTTCGCCATAGGCAATCTCGCCACGCTCCTGCACCGCCAGCAGGGCGATGGCGTCCAGCGCCGCTGCATCCGGTGCGCTAGCCTGAAGCTGCCCTGCCTGCCAGGCCGCACAGGCGCGCAACATGCGGATCGATCCGGCGTGACAGACCACGATGAGGTCGCTCACGCCGTCCCCTTCGGCCTGAGCATGCTGCCGTAGCCGCTCCCAGGCGCGCCACATCCGTCGCGCCACCGCCGGCAGGGTCTCGCCGCCGCCCGGTGCGTAGTGCAGCAGATCCTGGTTCCAGGCCTCCACCTCGCTCCAGGCGATATCGTCCCAGGCGCGCAGCTCCCAGGCGCCGAAATCCATCTCGCGCAGGTCGGGTTCGACCGTCAGGGGCCGCCCCAGGGCATCCGCCAGCGCCTGCGCCAATACCGCGCAACGCCGCAGCGGGCTGGTGACGATCGCGGCCCTCTGCGGCCATTGCAGCAACTGCAGCAATTGCGGCAGCAGCGCGGCGAAGCTGGCCTGCCAGACGTCATCGGCGACCTCCACATCGCTGCTGCCGTAGCAATGGCCCTGATCAATGCGCGGCCGGGGGTGACGGATCAACAGCAGCGCCATCGCTCACGCCGTCAAGAAGGCCGGCAGGCTTGCCAGCACGCCGAGGTAGAAAAAGGTCTCGCTCAACTGCTGCACTGCGCCCAGACCATCGCCGGTATAGCCACCCAGGCGCCGCTGCAAGCGGTACGCCAGCCAGAGCGCTGCCAGCGTGGCCAGCCCAAAGCCCATGGCGATGCGTTGCCAGGACATCAGACCCAAAGCGACCGTACCAATGACCGGCACGATCACCCACACGGTGGCGATGAGAAATTCGCCAGCGCTCATGCGCTGGGCCAGCAGCTTGGATTTGCCCTCTTCGCGCACGTAGTCCATGCGCCAGATCAGGCAGGTGGCCAGCCAGCGCGACAGCGGATGGGCAATGCCCAGCGCCGCCAGGATCTGCAAGGGCAGCAGCGCATCGAGCGCGGCCAGACGGGTGAGCATCAGCAAGACCAGGCCGATGACGCCATAGCTGCCCAGGCGGGAGTCCCGCATGATCTCCAGCGCGCGCTCCCGGCTGACCGCGCCGCCCAGTCCATCGCAGAGATCGGCAAACCCGTCTTCATGGAAAGCGCCAGTGAGCCAGATGCCGGCAGCCGTACCCAGCAGCACCGCCACAGGCTGCGGCCAGAACTGCACCGCCAACAGGTACACCAGGGCCGAGGCCCAGGCGACGATCCAGCCCACCAAGGGAAAATAACGCATGGAGTGCGCCAGCCAGTCCGGCTGGAAACCCACCCAGCGCGGGATGGGCAAGCGCGTGAAGAATTGCAGGGCGGTGAAGAACAGGCGCAGTTGGTACAGCACACCTCTGCCCGGCGAGGATGAGCTTGGCATAGGCTCAGTCATGCTTGCCACTGACGCTGGCCGACGAGAACGTCGCCATGTCGGCCAGGAAATTGACCGCTGCCTGCAACAGCGGCAAGGCCAGCGCCGCGCCGGTGCCCTCGCCCAGGCGCAGGTCCAATTGCATGAGCGCACGCGCGCCCAGGTGAGCCAGCATGCGACCATGGCCAGCCTCGTCGGAACAATGCGAAAACACGCAATACTCCAGCACCACCGGCTGCAAGGCCGCAGCTACCAGCAAGGCGGAGGTGACGATGAAACCATCGATCACCAGCACCATGCGCCGTTGCGCACCGCGCAGCATCGCCCCACACATGAAGGCAATCTCGAAACCACCCAGCGCGGCCAGCGTCTCCAGCGGCGTCTGCGCCTGGGCATGCCTCTGCAGGGCGCGCGCGATGGCGTCTGCCTTGCGGGAGACGCCCTGGGCATCCAGGCCGGTGCCGGCGCCCACGCAGTCCTGGACGGCGATGCCGGTCAAGGCGGCCATCAAGGCGGCCGCGGCGGTGGTGTTGCCGATCCCCATTTCGCCGAAGCCCAGCACATCGGCCTGCAGCGTATCCACGAAGCGCATGCCGGCCTCCATGGCGGCGGCGCACTGCGCCGGGCTCATGGCCGGGCCACGGCAGAAGTTGGCGGTGCCGGGCGCAATCTTGCGATCGACCAGGCCGGGACGCACGCCGAAGTCGTGATTGACCCCGGCATCGACGATATGCAGGGCAATCCCGTTCTGGCGAGCAAAGACATTGATGGCCGCGCCGCCGGCGAGGAAATTCTCGACCATCTGCCAAGTCACGCTTTGCGGATAGGCCGACACCCCTTCTTCGGTCACCCCATGGTCGCCAGCGCAGACGATGATGGCCGGGCTGGCGATGGTGGGTCGCTCGGTGCCCTGGATCAGGCCGATCTGCCGCGCCAGGCGCTCCAGCACGCCCAGGCTGCCCAGCGGCTTGGTCTTGTCATCGATGAGGCGGTCCAGCCGGGTTGACAGGACGGCGTCCTGGGGGGAAACGAGGGTGGGAATCTGCATGGGGCGGTCGCGGCGACAAGGGCAGGATCAAGGGAGCGACAGTATACGAGATCGCCGGCTGCCGGGCGAGCCGACGAAGCGCGCCAACAAAGCGAGCCAACAAAAAAGGAGCCCCGCAGGGCCCCCTTTGCGAACGCGCCAGGCCTGGCGACGCTCAGGCCTTGACGCCGGTCTTGTCGAGCACACCGTAGATGGTCGCGGCCAGCTCATTGGCCTCGAACTTGGCGACGTAGGCATCGCCGCCGACGCTACGGACGTGATCCTCGTTGGCCGAACCGGACAGCGAGGAGTGGATGATGACGGGGATGCTCTTCAGATAGTCTTCACGCTTGATGTTGCGGGTCAGCGTGAAGCCATCCATCTCGGGCATTTCCAGATCGGTCAGGACGAAGGAGATCTTATCGGAGATGGGCCGGCCCTCGGCACGGGCTTCCTTGGCCAGTTTCTGGATCTTTTCCCAGGCTTCCTTGCCGGTGACGTGCATCTCGTAGGGAATCTCCATGGCCCGCAGGCCCTGCTCGATGAGCGAGCGCGCCACCTTGGAGTCATCGGCGGCGATGGCCACCGTCCCTGGACGGATGCCATGGCTGGCGCTCTTTTCCAGGTTTTCCATCTTCATGTCGCGGTCGGTGGGCATGATCTCGTGCAGGATCTGCTCCACGTCCAGCACCTGGGCCAGGCGGCTGGTGTCCTTGTCAGCGTCCAGACGGGCGATGCTGGTGACGAATGCACCACCGCTGCTGGTCTCGGCCGACAGCACCTGGCTCCACTCCAGGCGCACGATCTCATCCACCGATTCCACGGCGAAAGCCTGGGTGCTGCGGGCGTATTCGGTGACCAGCAGGATGTTCAGGCCGGTCTTGGGCACACAGCCCACCACGGCCGGCAAATCGATGACGGAGATGATCTGGCCGCGGATATTGACCATGCCCAGCATGGGCGATTGCGTCCCGGCCGCCTTGGTCACCGGCGGCATGGGCACGATCTCGCGAATCTTGAACACATTGATGCCGAACAATTCAGAGCGCTCGCCGTGCGGATCGGTCCCCAACCGGAACAGCAACAGCTCGAATTTGTTAGATGCCGTGAGATTGGTTCTTTCATCAATCTCTTTCTGGAAATTATCCATTTCCCCCACTCCCCGTTGGATATGATGTGACAGGCAAATGCCTGATTCACAAATGTAGTAGGGAAAGTGCTACGTGGCAATCAGTCAATCAAATCATTTTGATTTTCATGATTTTTTGTCGCAAGAACGTTCTCTTTTGCTCGCCCGACATCCCCGGCTTGCAGCCCTGATGTGATGAGCAGCAAGGTCAGGATGGCAAGAACAACGGCCAGTCCTCCGATGAGCCGATCTGCCGCGACGGTGTCGGCGAGCAGGCCGGTGACCACCACGGCCAGCAGGAAGGCCGCGCCCGAGGCGCTATCCAGAAGCGCAGTGGCGCGCCCGAGACGGGACGGATCGACCGTCTGGTACAACTGCAACAAGCCCAGGCTCATCACCACCCCTTCGGCCAGCCCAGCCATACTCACCAGCAGTGCGGCGCTGCCGAGACCCTGGACCTGCGACACGCCCCCTATCGCCGCGCACATCAACAACAGGCCCAGGCGTATGACGCTATCGCTTCTCCCAGCAATACGGTGCCAGGATGACAAGATCAGACCGGCCACGACCCCTGCCCCGTAAGCCCCGAAGAGCAGCCCCACATCAGCCGAGGGCCTGTGCAAGACCTCTTTGACATAAATGATCGCCAGGATTTCGAAGCTGCCCAAGGCCATCATGACCAGCATGCTCGCGGCGATGGGCAGCCAGCCGCTACGCCCAGGAACTGCGATGTCCCGCACGAAAGCCGTCCAGCTCCGGGCAGGTACCTGCGCCACCGGGGTGTCACGACGTTCAGGCAAGCTCAGGCTGAGGCCGCCACTGGCCAGCATCAACAGTCCCATCGCCAGGATCGCGGCGCCGCTTCCGGCCACCCCCGCCAGCAAGCCGCCGGCCATTGCTCCGAGCGCCATGCCAGCCATCCTGGCCCCGATCGCATATGCATTGGCCGATGGCAACCGCCCAGAGCCGACCAGGCAAGGCAGCAGCGCGCTGGCAGCCGGGGTGAAGAACCTGTTGCACACCGCCGTCAACGCGGCTATCGCCAGCAAAGGTGCCGGACTGGTGCGGGTGGCCGGCAGAGCAAGCAGCAGGATGAGGGCCAGTCTGGCTGCGCATGAACCGCCCAGTATACGGCGCAAGCCACTGCGATCTGTCACCGCGCCGGCCCACGGCCCCAGCAGCAGCATCGGCGCCAGTTCGGCCAGCACCAGCAGCATGACCTGAAACGCCGATTGAGTGAGTTCGAACATCAGCATCTGCAGCAGGACGATGAGCATCCAGTCCGCCATCGAGACCAGGAACTGCAGGATGATCAGACGCATCAGGGCCTGCCTGGCTCTGCCCGCCGGCGCATTCATCCGGCCACTTCCAAACGGTCCTGGCCGCTGACGCCGTCCGCTGTCGTCGGCGTCAGCACGAAGCGCCGCAACAGGTAGCGCAGCGGACCGCCCAGCCAACGTGGAGAGGCCGTGATGCGGGCGTAGAGACCGTCGAATTGACAACCCATTTCCTGCTTTTGCTGTTCATTGGAGATGCCGAAATTGATTCGCCTAAGGCCCGCCTCGTAGGCCACGCGCACAATGTGATGTCCCATGGCGCGATGGACTGACAATTTGGCCGTGCGCGCCAGATCAACACCGCAGTAGGTTGACTCCAGTTCTTCGCCGAGGATGAAACAGAGATCGAAGGCATCGATCTGCTGCTCCCGGCGCAACAGCAGGAACACCGCATGCGGCAGACGACTCATGCTGGCAAAGAAGGCGGGGCCCACTTCGATCTGGTCCGCAGAGCGATGCTTGTGAAACAGTTGCAGCCACAGTTGATGCAGGCGCTGGGCTTCAGACAGGCTCAGTGCGCTGGCCCGCCGTATCTCCACCGTGTAACCGGCTTTGTCCAATGAACGTATCTCGCGGCGGATATGCTTGCCGCGCGGATGACTTGCCACAAACGCGGCAAAATCGGCCTGCTGCAAGACCAGACAGGCCCGTCTGTATAGCAGGTCGAGCGATGCTTGCCCCAGGCAGTGCGGTCCGGGAAAATCGCGGGCCACGAATAGCCTGGCCCCTTGTGCCGCCGAAGCCTTTTCCAGAGCGGCGATCAGCGAGTCCGCCAAGCCGGTATCGGCATGCGCCCCGGCGAGCATCATGGCCAGACCCGTATTGAGCGGAGTCCCCATGGTGCTCACCTTCAGCTCTACCCACCAGGACAAGCGGAGGGACCAGATGGTGGCCACCGCAGCGCCGACCAGTTGACCATCGCGCCACGCCGTGGCATAGAGGAATTGGCACGCAATCCTGCTTTGTTCAAGCGCCAGCAGATAATCATGACGACAGAATTGTCCGGGATGCCGCAGACCTTCCCACTGCTGCGCATCGATGGCCGCAATCGTTCCATCCAGCCGGATATCAAACGCACCCTCCAGTGGCACAGCACGCCCTGCCTCCCATGTCATCGCGCCAGGGGGAACGCTCTGGCTCATCCCTGGGGATCCCCGACGATCTCGGCGCCATTGGTTGCGTCCACGCTTGCGCCCTGCCCCAATAGATCTTTGAGGCTGGCCACGAAACGATCGATCTGCGGCTCGGTATGCAGACGATGCAGGATCAGGCGGATCAAGGACTGATTGGGCTTGACCGCTGGATAGCGGAAGATGGGGACGCAGAATCCCTGCTGCTCCAGTGCTTGCCGTACCTGTTCAGCCTTGTCATCCCGACCGATCATCACCGAGGTGATATAGGACGCGGTGTCATTGAGGCGCAGACCGCTGGCCTGCAGTTTCAGACGAAACATCGCACTGCGGTCCAGATAGTCGTCCATGATCCATGGATTGGCCCGCAGACGCTCGATGATGAATGCCGCCAGATCCGCAGTGGGCGGCTGGATGGCCGCCGTAAAGATGGAGGTTCCACTGAGCACCTCGAAGGCATCGATGAACTCGGCGCTTCCACTGATGGCCCCACCCTCCAGACCCACCGACTTGGACAAGGACACCATGATGAAATCAGCCCGCCGCATGTGACGGAACTGTTCATGGAAAGGACGTTGCGATGGACCGTAGACCATGAAGCCATTGGCGTCGTCGATATAGCTCAGGGCATCGAAACGCTGGCAGACATCCAGTATTTCACCGATGGGGGCGACACTGCCGTCTGAAGAATAGAGGCTTTCAAAAACCACGATGGCCTTGCGCCCACCCAGCTTGGCCAGTACCGCAGTCAGGTCGGTCACGTCGTTGTGCTTGAACGCCAGCAGCGACTCACCGAACTTGAGATGCGAGGCTGCCTTCCAGAGACTCCAGTGACAGTCCCGGTCGAAGACAAGCACGGCGTCGCGATTGTCGATGGCGCTACGCGATGAGAAACCGAACCTGGCCGTCATGGCGTTGATGAAACCGATATTGGCGAGCATGCCGGAAGCGAAGCTGAGCGTACGCTCCTTTCCGTGCAAGGTGCTGAGCATGTTCTCCAGCCGCAGGTGCGGCTCGCAGATGCCCTGGGTGGCGCGCGATCCGCCGGTGGAGAGACCATAACGCCGGGCCGATTCGACAAAGGCATCCAAGACCCGCGCATCCTGCTGCCAGCCGAGATAATTGATCCCCGAAAAGTTGACGTAAGACCGGCCGTTGCGAGTCACTTCGGCGCCTGACATGCCTTGCATGATGACCGGTTCATGCAGGAAACCTTCGGCAACCGATGACGCGACGAAGCGCTGGAAACCCCAGCGCGCGCTCTTGGAAGAATGGCTCATGTTTTCCCTGTGTCGATGATAGAGGTGTTGCCTGGGGCAAAGGCGAAAAATGCGAAATGAATTGCCCCCGGTTTTTGGTCGGCATCAAAGAATTGCCCCACCCTTGTCAGCGTGCTTATAATTGCGTCCGATCGTCCCACCGATCCTCCGCCACGCTTGAATTCACTCATCGTCTCACCGCAAGGTGAAGCCACGATGAAGACATTATCAAGATTTCACTAAGGAGGACCTTGTGAGCAAAGGACGAATACTGATCGTCGAAGATGATCTCGACGGCGCCGACATCCTCGACGCCTACCTGAACCGCGAAGGTTTCCAGACCCGTCAGGCTGCCGACGGGCACCAGGCGCTGGAACTGTACCGGCGCTGGCGGCCCGATCTGGTGCTACTGGATGTGATGCTGCCTGGCCTCAGCGGCAATGAAGTTCTGGCGGCGATCCGTCAACATGCCTCCACTGCCGTCATCATGGTCACCGCCGTGGCCGATCAGCCTCGGCTGATCAATTCCCTGCTCTATGGCGCCGACGACTATGTCGTCAAACCCTATCATCCCGGCGAGGTGGTGGCGCGCGTGCATGCGGTGTTGCGACGCCTGCTGCGCCCCCTCTCGGACGCGCCACAGCAGGCCGTCCTGCGTCACGGCGCCCTGACGCTGGACTCCGATGCCGCGCTGGCCACGGTCGACAAGGACGGCCAGCCGCAAGCACTGACCCTGACACGCACCGAACTGAACCTGCTGGCGCAGATGATGGCGGCGCCCACGCGCATGTTTTCGCGCGCTGAATTGCTGGCCCATAGCCAACCCGAGAGCGACGCCATGGAACGCGTGGTGGACGCCCATCTCCACAACCTGCGGCGCAAGCTGGAACAGGCAGGCATCCGCGAGGTCGTGGTGACGGTGCGCGGGCTGGGCTATCGCTTCCGGAATCCCTCATGAGCGCGCCCCTGCATGCACACGCACACTCACGCGCCCGCCAGCTGTGGTACTGGATCAGCCTGCGCATGATCGCCCTGGCGCTGCTGGCGGCCCTGCTGGTGGGGACCGGCATGTGGTTGCGCTTTTTCTGGTGGGAAGCGCGCCTGCGCGAGCGCATCCCCGACGCCATCCTCAACGAACTCAAGCGCCTGGAGAACGATCCCTACGCCGATGCCGAACGCCTGCGCCAGATCTACGGGCAATATCTGTACGGCGACTATTTCACCCCTGAAGTGTTGCAGGCCGATCTGCTCTGGTTCAGCCTGCTGGTGCTGATCGCCCTGCCGCTCATCGTTGGCGCCGGCTTGATGCTCTCGCTGCGCCTGTCCCGACATCTTGACGCCGTGGCCGTGGCGGCGCGCCGCATCGCTGCCGGTGACTTCAGCGCGCGCGCCCTCTCCTGCAAGCAAGTGCCTGCCGCGCTGGATGATCTGATGCGCGATGTCAATGAAATGGCAGAACGGCTGGAGCGTCGCGAGCGCGAGCTGCATGCCTCCAGTGCGGCCATCGCCCATGAATTGCGCACGCCGCTGACGGCGGCCAAGGCCCGGTTGCAGGGCATCATGGATGGCATCTTCGATCACTCGCCGCAGCAATTCTCGATGATCATGCGGCAGCTGGACCAGCTCAACCGGCTCATCAGCGATCTCTACCTGCTCTCGCTGGTCAGCGCGGGACAATTGGCCCTGGTGCGCTCGCAGTTCCTGCTGCGTCCTCTGCTGGAAGAGCGCCTGGCCTGGGCCGCACCGAGCCTGCGCCTGCTGCCCATGTCCGCCGCGCTGTACTGCTGCGAACACCTGCCGCTGAACGCCGACCGCGACCGCCTGGGGCAAGCCATCTCGATCCTGATCGACAACGCCCTGCGCTATGCGGCCAGCGGAAAATTGTTGACCATCAGCGCCGGCCTGCACGATGGACAGATACATATCGATGTGGAAGATGATGGCCCCGGATTTGCGCCAGAACATCTGGAGCTGGCCTGCGACCGCTTCTGGCGGGCCGAGCACTCGCGCAGCCGCCATGCCGGCGGCAGCGGCCTGGGGCTAGCGGTGGCGGTGGCGATCTGTGAAGCGCACGGGGGCAAGCTGAGCGTACACAATCGCCCGGCAGGGGGTGCGCGGATGCACCTCGAATTACCGGCTGAAGGGACGGCACCGCAAGGCGCTTGAGGAATCCTTCATGGATTCTTGGCGCGGACTTGTTGGACGCATGGTTTATTACGGGCTGCCCAATCAATTTGCCCGCCGTCATGCACCCCAGCCCTTCCTCCCAGCACCGATGTCCGCTAGTACTCATCGCGGCGTCTTCATTGCCTGGCCTTGCCGGCCTGCTGCCGGACGCGCCGGAACTGGCGCAGCACCACACTGCCCCGGCCTCCGACACGGGACGGGCATGAGCAAAACAATGTATCGTCATCTGCGGCTACTGCCCGCCCTGGCGCTATGCGCCTGTGCGCCGCTGACAGCGCCGCTGCCACCGTCCGCGCTGGCAATGCCGACGCACTACCCGCGCATTGGAGCAGCAGATGCACAAGCCAACGCTGCTCCGTCCGCATCCGCCATAGGCTGGCAAGACTACTTCCCGCAAGCGCCACTGCAATCGCTGATCACGGAGGCGCTGCGCCATAACCCTGATCTGCGCGACATGCGCCTGCGGCTGCAACAAGTGCAGGCGCAATGGCGCATCCAGCGCAGCGCCGGGCTGCCGGCCGTCAACCTGGAGGCGCAGGCGCGCCGCTCACGCGGGCCGCTGGAGCCGCCCGAATCGGGGCCAGCGGCGAGCACCCGGGAGTACCGGGTCGGCCTTGGCGCGAGCAGCTGGGAGCTCGACTTCTGGGGCCGCATCGCCAGCCTCAACGAAGCAGCCTTGCAGGAATGGATGGCCAGCCGAGCCGCTGAACAAGCCCTCGTCATCAGCCTGATCGGCCAGGTCGCCGAGGCGTGGACCAGCCTGCGCGAACTCGATGAGCGCCTGCATCTGCTGGAATCTCTCCAGGCCGCTAGCGCAGAATCGCTGGCCCTGATGCAAGCACGCCACGATGCAGGCCGCGCCGATGCGGGCGCACTGGCGCAGCAACGCAGCGAGCTGGCGCAGATGCGGGCCGAGCAAGCCGAACTGCAGCAGATGCGGGCCAGCCAGCGATCGACGCTGGAAATGCTGGCCGGCCTGACGCAACTGCCGGCCGCACTGGAACCCACCCCGACCACCATCCTCCTGCCGGTCGTGCTGGCGCCCGGACTGCCTTCGACGCTGCTGGTCGCACGGCCCGACATCATCGCCGCCGAGCATCGCCTGCAGGCGTCGGCCGCCCAGGTGGAGGCGGCCCGAGCGGCCTTCTTCCCGCGCATCAGCCTCACTGCCTTCGGCGGCGTGGCCAGCACAGCACTGCAGGACTTGTTCAAAGGGCCCAGCAGGGCCTGGAATTTCGTTCCCGAGATCAGCCTGCCATTGCTGGACGGAGGCTTGCGCCAGAGCCGCTACGATATCGCCGCATTAGACCGGCAACGGGCGCTGCTGGACTATGAACGGACGGTCCAGAACGCCTTTCGCGAAGTCGCCCAGCGTCTTGAGCAAACGCACTGGTTGAAAGAGCAGCTCAAGTTGCGCCGCGAGGTCGTGCAACAGCAAGCGCAACGGCAGGCGCAGATGCACATGCGGCTGCGCTACGGGCGCGCCAGCCGGCTCGATGTGCTGGAGAGCGAACGCGACCATCTGCGCGCGCAGCAGCGCCAGCACATGCTCGAACACGCCCTGCTGCGTAACCAGATCGCCCTGTATGTGGCCCTGGGCGGTGGAACGCAACATCTCTCCGCCGCCTCTCCCTCTCAACAAGAGTAGATGCATCATGAACCGAAGCTTGCAACATCCCCTCTTTGCGGGTCTGCTGCTGGTCGTCCTGGCGGCAGTGGGCTGGATGGGCTGGATCTGGTGGCGCCACGCAGATGCGCCCTCCGGCCTGGTCTCCAGCAATGGCCGCCTGGAAGCCACCGAGGTCGATATCGCCTCCCGCCTCGGCGGACGTATCCGGCACATGCTGGTCGATGAAGGTGAAGCGGTCCAGGCGGGCCAGGTGCTGGCCTATCTGCAGGTCGATTCCCTGCATGCGCAACTGCGTGAAGCACGAGCGCAGCAGCAGCGCGCCAGCCAAGGCGTGACAGTGGCGCAGGCCCAGTTGGCCATGCGCCGCAGCGAGCAGCGCGGTGCGCAGGCTTTGACCGTTCAACGACACAATAGCCTCTCCGCCGCCACCCGCCGCGTCGAGCGCAGCCAGCCGCTGGGTCGTGTGCAAGCCCTGAGCACCCAGGAGGTGGACGATGAAGAGACCGCCCTGGCCGAAGCGCGCGCGCAGCTCGATGCCGCGCAAGCCCAGGAAGAAGGAGCGCGCGCCGCCATCCGCGCCGCCGAAGCCGACGTGGCCAGCGCCCAGGCAATGCTGGAAGTCGCCCAGGCCGCTACCGCACGCGTTGAGGCCGACCTGGAGGAAGGCGCCATCCGCGCTCCTCGCGATGGTCATATCCAATATCGACTGGCCCAGGCTGGCGAGGTAGTGACCGAAGGGAGCAAGCTGCTCAACCTGATCGACCTGTCGGACCTGCACATGCACTTCTTCCTGCCAGCCGAACTGGCCGGCAAGGTGCGGCTTGGACAAGAGGTGCGGGTCGTGCTCGACGCCATGCCGGCAGACGCCCTGCCCGCCAGGATCACCTATGTCTCCAGACAGGCGCAGTTCACACCGAAGGCCGTGGAGACCGCCAGCGAGCGGCAGAAGCTGATGTTCCGGGTCAAGGCCCAGTTGACGCCCTCGTCCCGTGGCAGCATCGCGCCGCATCTGAAAGCAGGCATGCCCGGCGTGGCCTGGATCAAGACCGCCGAACAACTCCCGTGGCCGAAGACCTTGCCTGCACCGGAACAATCGCCATGACCGCGCCAAGCTGCGCTGCCCGCGTGCACGATGTCAGTCACAGCTACGGCAAGAACCCGGCACTGTCCCATGTCGAACTGGAGATTCCTGGCGGCTGCATGGCGGGCCTGATCGGGCCGGATGGTGTAGGCAAATCCACGCTGCTGTCGCTGATCGCCGGGGCGCGTCGCATCCGTGCCGGCCGCATCGATGTGCTGGGTGGCGATATGGGTCAGGCGGCTCATCGGGAGGCAGTGTGCCCGCGCATCGCCTACATGCCGCAGGGACTGGGCAAAAATCTCTATCCCACCCTGTCGGTGGAAGAAAACCTCCAGTTCATCGCCCGCCTGTTCGGGCAGGACGCACAAGAACGACGCCAACGCATCGATGACCTCACCCACAGCACAGGCCTGCAGCCCTTCCTGGCGCGGCCAGCCGGCCAGCTTTCGGGCGGCATGAAACAGAAGCTCAGCCTGTGCTGCGCACTCATTCACGACCCCGACCTGCTGATCCTGGACGAACCCACCACCGGCGTGGACCCGCTGGCCAGGGCGCAGTTCTGGGAGCTGATCGCGCGCCTGCGACAACGCCATCCCGGCATGAGCGTCATCGTGGCAACGGCCTACATGGACGAGGCGCAGGCCTTCGACTGGCTGGCGGTGATGGACCAGGGCCGGGTGCTGGCCACCGGCGCACCGGCAGCGCTGCTGGCGCGCACCGGTGCAAGCTCGCTGGAAAGCGCCTTCATCGCCTTGTTGCCAGCCCATCGCAAAGCCGGCCATGAAGCCCTGTCCATCCCGCCACTGGAAACCCATGCCGATGACATCGCCATCGAGGCCGAGAACTTGAGCATGCGCTTCGCGGACGGCTTCACGGCGGTCGATCACGTCAGTTTCCGTATCCGTCGCGGCGAGATCTTCGGATTTCTCGGCTCCAACGGATGCGGCAAGACCACCACCATGAAGATGCTCACCGGCCTGTTGCCGGCCAGCAGTGGCCGGGCTCGCCTGTTCGGGCAGGAGATCGATCCGCGCGATGTGTCCTTGCGCAAGCGGGTGGGCTACATGTCGCAATCCTTCTCGCTGTACAAGGACCTGAGCGTGCGCCAGAACCTGGCGCTGCACGCGCGCCTGTTCCACCTGCCGGCGGCGCAGATCGGCCCGCGCGTGGAGGAGATGGCCCGGCGCTTCGAGCTGACGCCGGTAATGGACAGCCTGGCCGCCGACTTGCCCATGGGTATCCGGCAGCGGCTTTCGCTGGCGGTCGCCACGATCCATGGCCCGGAGATATTGATCCTGGACGAGCCCACATCCGGCGTCGATCCGGTGGCGCGCGATCATTTCTGGCAATTGCTGGTCACGCTGTCGCGACGTGACAAGGTCACGATCTTCCTTTCCACGCACTTCATGAACGAGGCGCTGCGCTGTGATCGCATGTCCATGATGCATGCGGGCAAGGTGCTCGACAGCGATACCCCTGCCGCGCTGATGCACAAACGCGGCGCCGCTACGCTGGAGCAAGCCTTCATCGGCTATCTGGTCCAGGCGGGCCAGGACGAGAAGCATGCGCTCGCTGGCGAAAGCCGCCAGACAGACGCGATGCCGGCCGGACTCCCGCTCGATCCTGCCCCGCCCACCTCTTTCAGCTGGCAACGCATGCTCAGCTATGCCTGGCGCGAAGCCCTGGAGTTACGCCGTGATCCAGTGCGGGCAACGATGGCCTTGCTGGGCTCGCTGCTGCTGATGTTCGTCATCGGCTACGGTATCAGTACGGACGTCAACGGACTGCCCTATGCGGTGCTGGACCAGGACCAGACCAGCGCCAGCCGCGATTATGCTGCTGCGCTGCGTGCCTCGCCCTATTTCCAGGAGCGTGCGCCGCTGCAGGGGCCGGCGCAGCTGGACAAGCGCATGCGCAATGGCGAGCTGACGCTGGCCATCGAGATTCCCTCCGGTTTCGGTCGTCATCTGGCGGCGGGCCGCCAGGTCGAGATCGGCGCGTGGATCAACGGCGCCATGCCCAGCCGGGCGGAGACGGTCCAGGCCTACGTGCTGGGAATGCACCAGCACTGGCTGGAGCAGCGCCAGCAGCGTCTGCAAGGCCGCCCGCAGACGCCCGCTCTGGAGATCCAGACACGCCTGCGCTACAACGCTGACCTGCGCAGCCTGCCGGCCATCTTGCCCGCGGTCATTCCACTGCTGCTGCTGACGCTGCCGGCCATGCTGACCGCCTTGGCGGTGGTGCGGGAAAAGGAATTGGGCGCGATCATCAATTTCTACGTCACACCAGTGACGCGCCTGGAATTCCTGTGCGGCAAACAGCTACCCTATATCGCCCTGGGCATGCTCAATTTCCTGCTCATGAGCATGGCCGCCGTGACGCTGCTGGAATTGCCCGTCAAGGGCAGCTACGCTGCGCTGGTGCTGGCCACGCTGGTGTACCTGGTGACTGCCACCGGCATGGGCCTGGTTGCCTCGGCGCTCACGCGCAGCCAGATCGCGGCCATGTTTGCCGCTCTGCTCGGCACCTTGGTCCCGGCCACGCAGTTCGCCGGCATGACCACACCGGTGAGTTCACTGGAAGGCATGGGCCGCCTGGTCGGCGACATCCATCCTGCGACCCACATGTTCCTGATCAGCCGAGGCGTGTATGCCAAGGCACTTGGACTGGCCGACGTGGCCGCATCGCTGGCCCTGCTGCTGGCCACGTTGCCCGTCGTGATGGGGCTGGCGGTGCTGATGCTGCGCAAGCAGGAGGGCTGAGATGCGACAGGGTCTCGCCAATCTGTGGCAGTTGACGCTCAAGGAATTGTGGAGCCTCTGGCGCGACCGGGTGATGCTCTGCCTGATCGTATTGAGCTTCACGGGCATGGTCTACAGCGCCGCCTCGGCCATTCCCGACACCTTGAGCAATGCCGCCATTGCCATTGTCGATGACGACGATTCTCCGCTCTCGCAGCGCCTGGCCGCGGCTTTCATGGCGCCGCAATTCAGCACGCCCCAGCGCATCAGCGTGGCCGAGATGGATGCTGGACTGGATGCGGGCCGCTATGTCTTCGTCCTGCATCTGCCGGCGGGCCTGCAAAGCAAGCTGCAGACGGGCAAGCCGGCCGAAGTGCAGTTGAACGTAGACGCCACCCGCATGGACCAGGCCTACAGCGGCAGCGCGTATGTGGAGCAGATCCTGCAACTGGAGATCCGCAGATTCCTGCAGAAAAGACCGGACGAACCGCCCCAGGCGGTGACGCTGGCCTTGCGGGCCCGTTTCAATCCGGCATTGGAAAAGACCTGGTTCAGCAGCGTGCTGCAGATCATCGACAACATCACCATGCTGGCCATCATCCTGGCGGGCGCTGCGCTGATCCGCGAGCGCGAGCATGGCACCATCGAACACCTGCTGGTGATGCCGGTATCGCCTGTCCAGATCATGGGCGCCAAGGTCCTGGCCATGGGCGGCGTGGTCCTGGTGGCGGCCACGCTGTCCTTGCATGGCGTGGTGCGCGGCTTGCTGGACGTCCCCATCGAAGGCTCGGTCGGTCTGTTTCTTTTTGGGGCTGCGCTGAGCCTGTTTGCCAATACCGCGCTGGGGATCTACCTGGCCACGGTGGCGCGCAGCATGCCGCAGTTCGGCCTCTTGCTCATGCTGGTATTGCTGCCGCTGATCTTGCTGTCGGGCGGGGCTACGCCGCGCGAGAGCATGCCGGTGCTGATCCAGTATCTGATGCTGGCCGCCCCGTCCACGCATCTGGTCAGGCTTGGCGAAGGTGTCCTGTATCGCGGCGCCGGCCTGGAGATGGTCTGGCCACAACTGCTGGCGCTTTTTCTGATTGGCAATATCCTGCTGTGGATTTCGCTGCGGCGCCTGCGGACCATGCTCACGCAGATGAACTAGAAGCGCCAGATCGGGATGACCGGGACGATCGCGATATAAGAAGGGAGCAGAGGGAAAAAGGAAGGGAAGGAAAACCAGGCAGAAATGAAAAGAGGAAGCCCGAAGGCTTCCTCTTTCAATCTGGAGCGGGAGAAGAGTCTCGAACTCTCGACCTATACCTTGGCAAGGTATCGCTCTACCAACTGAGCTACTCCCGCATGGGAACTACCACTTTACTGCAACAGGAAACCGAAGCTGCCTGCCTTGAATCTGGAGCGGGAAACGAGTCATGCACTAGAGCGCTAAGCCTCTGTTTCCTAATCACTTTCTTCGCTTGGGTGATTAGCGAAGAGCTCAATTATAGCCTTGTTTTTCTTCCTCGGCAACAGCGTTCATCCAACAACATCCAGAAAGGCCCACGGATGTCCATCTCAACGACACAGCAACGGCTGCCGTTGGCGGACATAGAGCATTCGTGATCACGCTTCCTCTAATTGGACGGAGGCCGCGCTAAAGGTTGGAACTGGCTTGCCTAGTGCCGCGCTTGCCCCGCGTAGCTGCATCGTCTCTAAGAGCATGCGTGCGAGCACAGCGATGGGCTGCATGCTGCGATATGACCCAGTGGCGGATAACTGAGTAGGACCGTCATGCAACAGGCTCACACGGAGCACAGCGCTCAGTTGCAGAATGCTTTGTCGGTATATCAGGATTCTGAAGGAGTATGAGGTACTCGGTTCTCCCCCATGACCATCTAAGCATGGCCACCGGCTGCTATCGCGTGTGCCCTGTGAAACCACTCCGATATCAGACCATATCGAATCGGTCTTGATGGGCTGGACGCACCCCATGACGCTGGCACCGTGAGCGCCATTGTCGAGCGTGCTTCTTCTCTGTTGCTCGATGGGCCGGCAACTGGTCGATTCTTGCACAGTGAGCAAGAGAGGGTTAAGTGTGGCGGATGCGATGATCTCTTCCGTCCACGTTCCAGGGCATCGTCCCGGGCATAGCCACAGGCATAACGACACAACAGCCCCTTGGGCAAGAAAGGAGCCGGTGATGTAGCGCTTCCGAAAGGAGACGAAAACATGCACAAGGATCCACCATTATCAAAGGTGTTCTATCGTCCCATCGAAGCTGCCATACGGTGGGCTGGGTTGTTGCGGTACAAGGCGGTGATCCTCACATCGATCGCATCACCGCGCTGCCTGCCGCAGATGTTGGACTGCCCGCGATGGAACGAGTGTCGGCTGTACTCGGAACGCATCTACGACGGCATCCTCAACTCTGAACTGCCCTTCGGCAGGAACGGGATCACGCTCAATGACCCCGCACTCGTGAGTTCACCCGACCTGACCGTCCGCCACGTCGATCTGAAACGCTGGATGTGTACCCACTATCCTGAGCATCGGCCCGGATTCCTGTTCAGCCGCAGCGAGCGCATGGCGCATCCTTTCATCACCATGGAAACAGGTCAGGCGCTCCTAGTGGAGCGGCTGGCCCTGAAATCCGCCTTGGAGCAGTCCAAGCGCCAACTTCGCGAGCTGCAGGAAAAGCACGACGCGCTCCTCAAACAGTCCACCGCGATTCCTGCTTGCACTCAATGTGCGATCAGCGATCGGGCCGAGGCCACTTACCTGAACATCATCGGTGGCATGCTGGAACTGATGCTTGGCCAGTCGCCTGCTGGCACGCCGTACTCCAGCTTAAAGACCCAGGAGGCGGTGGTGAACGCCTTGGTCGCCCATCACCGTGGCGTCATGGGGATCGCGGAGCGGACATTGAACGGCAAGTTCGCCACAGCCAGGCGCCGGCTGCATAGCGTCACCCTGTGAAATTTTCCAGCTTGTATATGCAAGCGCGGAGATTGCATTTGCAATGTCTTTCCGCAGCCAGGTCTATTGAATAGAGGTCACGCCAACAAACGCCACTGAGCGTTCAGGAGTGACCGCCATGCCGCAAACACCTGTGCTGCCACCGAACGAGCGCCGCATCCTGCGGCTCGATGAAGTCGAAGCGAAGTCCGGCTTCAAACGCGCCCACATCTACAACCTGATGAAGAAGCGCCAGTTCCCGCAGGCGCTGCGCCTCGGCATTCGCGCCGTCGGCTGGGACTCGGTCGAGATCGACCAGTGGATCGCCGACCGCCTCAACAACCGGTCTTGACCGCTTTCCCTCGAATTTCCCATTCTCAGACGGAGAGCGCCATGCAGGTTGTATCCATCATTTCGACCAAGGGCGGCGTGGGCAAGACAACCACCGCCGCCAACCTCGGCGGACTCGCCGCCGATGCGGGCTTGCGGGTGCTGCTGCTCGACCTCGACGTGCAGCCCACGTTGTCTTCCTACTACGAGTTGGACCGGTGCGCCCCTGGTGGCATCTACGAGTTGCTGGCCTTTAATGAGCGCGACCTTGATCGACTCGTGTCCCGCACGAGCATCGCGGGCCTGGACCTGGTGCTGTCCAACGACCACCGGGGCGAACTGAACACCCTGCTGTTACATGCGCCGGATGGACGCCTGCGGTTGCGCCATCTGCTGCCGGTGCTGGCGCCACTCTACGACTTGGTCTTGATCGACACCCAGGGTGCGCGCTCGGTGCTGCTGGAAATGGCGGTGCTCGCCTCCGATCTTGCGCTCTCGCCCGTGCCGCCCGAAATCCTCGCCGCCCGCGAGTTACGGCGCGGCGCCATACAGTTGCTGGAGGACATCGCGCCATACCGCCACCTGGGCATCGAGCCGCCGACGCTGCACTTGCTCATCAACCGCGTCCACCCGGTATCCGCCAATGCACGGCTGATCCAGCAAGCCCTGCGCGACCTGTTCCAGGACCATGCCGGCATCCGCGTGCTCGCCACCGACGTGCCGGCCATCGAAGCGTATCCACGCGCCGCAACACGCGGCCTGCCCGTGCATCGGATCGAGTACCGCCAGCCACCCGGCAGAGTCGCGCCCGCTGCGCTCGACACCATGCGCGCGCTCGCCAGCGAACTGTTCCCTCAATGGCGGGGCCAGCTCGCTCAAGTGTCAGGCCGCCTGCAGCGACCTCTTAAAACCGGGAGGCTTCATGGCGAACGCACATGAACTGGCCCGCGGGCACAAGCGGCTGCGCGCCCTGATCGAGTTCGCCGTAGGCGAAGGCTGGCACGTCAAGCGCACACGCGGCGGGCATCTCAAGTTCACCAAGAACGGCTGCGCCGCGATCTATACCAGCTCGACTGCAAGCGACCACCGCGCGGAGTTGAACGCCCGGGCGCAGATCCGACGCGCCGAGCGCGAGGCCCGCATGGCACAGGCCGATGGCCTCCGGGGAGGAGGCCATGGCTGACATGACCTCCCAGGACATGGCCGGCAAGCTGCTTGCCGCCGGGTTCGAGCGCAGCGGTCCCTCGGCCACGGCCTTGAGCGACCCGATTGCCGACACACCCATGGTCGTAACGCTGGACCAGTTACGTCCCTACGAGCACGACCCGCGCAAGAAGCGCAACCCTGCCTACGAAGAAATCAAGGCATCGATCCGCGAGCGCGGCCTGGACGCAGCGCCGGCCATCACCCGCCGGCCAGGCGAAGACCACTACATCATCCGCAACGGCGGCAACACGCGGCTGGCGATCCTGCGTGAACTCTGGTCGGAAATCCGGGACGAGCGGTTCTTCCGCATATCGTGCCTGTTCCGCCCCTGGCCCGCGCGAGGCGAGATCATCGCATTGACCGGGCACCTTGCGGAAAACGAGTTGCGCGGCGGCCTCACCTTCATCGAGCGGGCGCTCGGCGTCGAGAAAGCCCGCGAGTTCTATGAAGCGGAAAGCACCGCCACGCTGAGCCAGTCAGAACTGGCCCGCCGCCTAGCCGCCGATGGCTACCCCGTTCAGCAGTCACACATCAGTCGCATGGCCGATGCGGTGCACTATTTACTGCCCGCCATCCCGACCGTGCTCTATGGAGGGTTGGGCCGACACCAGGTCGAGCGGCTGGCGGTCATGCGCAAGGCCTGCGAGCGTACCTGGGAGCAATATGCAAAAGGCAAATCACTCCCTTTGGACTTCGAAGGATTCTTCCAAGAGGCGCTGTCGCAGTTCGACACTCAGGCGGACGAGTTCTCGCCACAGCGCGTGCAGGATGAGCTGATCGGCCAGATGTCAGAATTGTTGGGCATCGACTACGACGTGCTGGCGCTGGATCTGACCGAATCCGAGAGTCGCCACCGTGCCTTGCTCAGCGACCCCACGCCGCCCTCGACGGCCCCCACATTGCCTGAGTCTAGTGCCATTACGAGGCCGCCGGTCAAGCCGGCGCCTTCGGCCACGGCGCCTTCATCTCCTGCGGAACCGTCATCAGGCGTGCCTACCACGCGCGAGGATGATACGGCCGCTGACGCGACGTTCGCGGGAAGCCCTGCGGCAGAGCCTGACGGTCTGCTTCAGCATCACATCGTCTCGCCGGCACCGACGACCGAGCGTCTCCAGTCCATCCAGCGCATGGTCGCCGACGAGTTGGGAGATGCGCTGCCGCCCGATTTCTCGACCAACGTGCTGCAGTCCATCCCGGTGCAGGCCGGTGGCCTCTATCCCATCTCCGATGTCTGGTACATCGATCCGGGCCTGGACATGCCCGACCGGCTACGCATCCACATTGCACAGTTCGCGCGCGAGATCGCCAGCGAGGTGAATCTGGACGGGTGCATCGAAGACCGTCCCGACGGTATCGGGTTCGCATGCCGTGGCCGAGCCCCATCGGGATCGAGGCACGCCGTGATGGTGCTGCTAGCGTGCCTCGCTGGTCAGAACCCGGCCGAGGTCGGCCTGGACAATGGGCAGCTCGCACTCGATCTGCCGACGCTGCTGCTCGGTCAGGGCCAAAGCCACGACGCCCAGGCCGCGCGCTTGAGCGACACCGCAATGGTCAAGCTCTTTCGGCTGCTGCGTCTGGCCCGGCGCCTGCTGGATTTGGACGCCGGCACTGCGGCTCCCAGGACCTGAGCGAGGAAGCCTGGCATGTCCGCACCGCACCCCCTCAACCAGGCCGTCATCGCCCAGGCGCTGTATGACCTGCGCAATGGACAACTGCGGCGCTGCAAGCTGATGGGGTTCGGTGAGGAGGAACTGGACGCGCTCAAGCACCCCGCGTTGATCAGCGTGCTGGCCAACGCGAGTGTGTCGTGGTGTTCGGTGACGGTCAATCGCGAAGTGCTCCGGCGACTGCTCAAGCAGGCGCAGGACGTGGAGAAGGAGATTGCCACGGTCGATCGCATGTTGCGCCTGGGTTCCAGCACAGAAATGGTGAGCCGCTTTTACGGCCTCACCCACCAGGAAGTCGCCCTGCGGCGCGAGATCCTTGGCCTGCCCAAGCGCAAGGGGCGCCACCCTGTCTTGGACGAGACCCAAGATACGGAACTGTGGCGGCAATGGAAGGCCGTGACCAGCAGCAGAAACGTCGATCTGGAGGACGAGACCTCAATTCTCGATGCGGCAATGAACCTAGCCGAAGGCATGTCACTGCCGCTGTCGGTGGTCTGGGCCGCGATCAAGAACTGGGTCGATCAGGGATTGGGATAAGCGATGGCCGTGGACGACACCGCACAACGCGCGCCGCGCCAAGGCCGTGTCGCCCTAACTGATCTGTTCGAGGGCGCTCTGAAGGAACTCGCGTCTCGTTCCAGCGCACCCGCGACCGCACCCAACGACGGCTTCCTCTTCAGCGGCAACCGGCACGAGAGCGTGCCCAGGCGACTGTTCCTCGATCGTCGGCTCACGCCGCTGGAGCGCAACGCATGGCAAGTGTTCAGGTTGTTGCTCAACCAGGACGGGGTAACTGCGTTCCCCACTTATGAGCAGTTGCGCCCCTGGCTGGCGTCGATGCCCTGCGCAGGATCAGCCTCGCATGAAACCGTGGCACGGGCGTTGACGCTGCTGCGCCTGACACGCTGGCTGAGCCTGGTGCGGCGGCGACGCGACCCCAAGACCAGCCGCATCCTCGGCAACCTCTACGTGCTGCATGACGAGCCCCTGACCCCGTTCGAGGCGATGCAGTTGGACGCCGACTACCTGGAGTTGGTCAGCCAGGCCCTCGGCCACTCGGCCAAGGCCGTGCAGGTCGTGGGCCTGAACACCTTGAAGGAGATCGCGGACGACCCGCTGCTGTCCGGCCGCACGTTGCCGTCGCGGCTGCAGGTGCTTGCCGAGCGCCTGGCGCGCCAGGGCATCGCGGCGCCCGAAAGTTATCCACAGGAGGGAGCCTCCGACGATTCCGAAGAAGGGCCCGCGAGCCTTCTTCGGAATGGCGAACGCCCCTCTTCGGATTCCGAAGCAGGGCCGAAACCCGCACCAGACGCCTCTCTTCGGAATCCGAAGCAGGACCGTACTGTACGTAGTAGTCGTATTGATGAAGTACGTACTACCGCGCGTGAGCGTGGGCAGGCGCGCGCGATGCAGGGTGTTCGCCTGCCCGAACGCTTCCTCGGTTTGAAAGAAGAGCAGCAGGCCGGTGCCTTGGTGGCCTTGCAGCAGGTCGATGCCTCACTGCGCCAGTCCGTGCTGGACGAATGGGCCGAGCGCTGTCGTGGCAGCGCCATCCGCAACCCGGCCGGCTACCTGTTCGGCATCATCCAGCGGGCCATCCGTGGAGAGTTCAATGCGTGGGCCAAGCAGGCTGGGGCGGCACCCCCACCCGCCGCCGCGCGAGATGCGCCACCTGAGCCACCACGCAATGTGGTTTTGCCCGAGGTGACCCGGCAGCACATCGAACGGCTGCGCGACCTTCTGCGCAAGAGTTGAACGTTCGGTGCGATCAGACCATGAAGCGGACGCCTATGGCGTTCGGTGGAGCTATCCCCTGGGGATAGCTTGTTGGCGGTGATGGATCTCGGACGTGGACAGGCCGCGTATCGAATGGTCGCCTCAGACGTGGACCATCTGCGTAGGCCTCGGCGAACAGCTTTCCTTGGCGCTCCTTGGAGCTATCCCCAGGGGATAGTTGTGATGCAGGGTTTAACGCCCGCATGCTGGTCCAGCACGACGCGTTTCCCAGCGCATGTCCGCCGCCATTGGCGCGAGCAGCGCTCCGTGGTGTTTGATGGAGCTATCCCCTGGGGATAGCTCTCGCCGCGCGCGGCGATCACTGATGAAAACCGGGGACTGGCCCATTTCGGTTTGTTGACTGACGGCCTTCCAGTTCCTGCCCAAGCTAGTCGCTCCTTTCCTTTCGGCGGGCGGTCACCATGGCAACCAACGAACCTTTGCAACTGAATCTCGGCTCCCTGCGCAGTGCGATGTCGCTGACGCTGCACACCCATCACGCTTCCCGCATCTGGCACGGTCGTGCCGCCGCCGAGGGCCGACCGGGCATCGTTGGCTTGAATGGATACATCGCCGTGATGAACAAGATGAAGCGCGGTGCGGAACAGGATGATCCCTACAGCGACTGGTGGATGCTGCGCATCGAGGACAAGCTCGACCAGACCAAGACCACGCTGCAGAAGTTGCGCGAGCAGGTGGACCAGGCGCTGGCCGGCGTGCCCGCAGCATTGACCTTAGGCGAAAACCTCAACGTGCAGCCCGTCAAGCTTCCCCTGTTCGTCAACGCCCAACTGGGCTTCGCAGCGGTCTATCTGCTGGCCGACTACGACGACATCGCCCGCAAGCTGATCCTGGCCCACCACACCGCGCTCATCGACCGCAGCACCTTGGAACGCTGGCTCAACGAGGGCGCACATGCATTGCGCAGCCTGTTCTCGCTGGCCCAGCAGTACCGCTACTCCGGCTGCACTCGTGATGACTTCGCGGCGAAGAACGCCGCGGCGCGGGCCGCGCTGGAGAAATATGGCGAGTTGCCGCAGGACGTGCTCGAAGGCACGCGCCACTCGAAGTTTGCGCCGCCCGTCGTGCGCCGCGGTTTGCAACAGCGCAGTGATAGCACTGCCGCAGCCGCACCTCCCAGCGACGAAGGCACTGCCGCCGATCCGGCGGAGGCCAGCACCGGCGAGGACGAACAGGCATGAACGAACCGAACCGCGAACCGCGCTACTTCCGTGGTCTGGAACAGCCCACCTTCATGCAGCTGGAACACGCGGCCTCTCTAAAAGGCCTTTTAAAGCCCTTTAAAGGTAAGGGGGACTTCGAGGCCTGGGCCAGCCAGTGCTTCGCCATGCGCGACGCACTGATCGGTTTGGCGCAGCGACAGGTGCTGCCACAGGCTGGCGGGCATCCCTTCCATCTGCTGCCCATTGAACTGGCCCAGCAGACCACTGGCGCAGGAACGACCTTTCTGCGCTGGCGCAGGCACGACCGTTCGGCCATGGGCGTGGCCCTGTGGCAGGAGCTGATGGCGAGCACCGGCACGCCGGTCAACCTGCTCGCCGACCTGCACGCGATCGAGCTTCAGCGCATCACGCTGAACATGCAGATCAGCCTGCTGCACACCCTGGGCAGGCAGGCGCAGGAATGCGCCAGCAAGGCCGCCGAAGCGGACGACGCCTACCTGCGCCGGCTCACGTCCCTTCCCGCCGCCATGCGCGATCGGTGATTGCGCCGGGCATCCCAGCACGCGCCCGGCGCCGACGAGGCACGGGTATTTCAACCACCACGGAGATCACACCATGAGCACGCATTTTTCCGGCGAAGGCAACATCGGCTCACCACCGGAGTACCGCGAATTTACCAACGGCAACGACGAGCCCAGCCGCCTGCTGCGCCTGAACGTCTATTTCGACAACCCTGTGCCGAAGAAGGATGGCACCTTCGACGATCGCGGCGGCTTCTGGGCGCCGGTAGAAATCTGGCACCGCGACGCCGCGCACTGGAAGGATCTCTACCAGAAGGGCATGCGCGTGCTGGTCATCGGCCGCATGGAGCGCGAACCCTGGACGGACAACGAAGATCAGCCGCGCGAGACCTGGCAGATCAACGCGCGTAGCGTCGGCATCCTGCCGTTCCGCATCGAATCCGTGGCACTCAGCCCGAAGCCGCAGGAGGGAGAGCCCAAGCCCCAGGCCGCACAGGAACCGACTGCGCCGAAGGAAGCCAAGCGCAGGAAGTGAACCGGCATGGAGGGCGGTCGCACATCTTCGCCGCCCTCCATGCTCTCGCGAACTATCCCCAGGGGATAGCGCCATCAACGTCCACCGGCTTCCACGCGCTCCCGAAAATCGCGGCTCCCGGCCCGTACACCACCGGCTGCACGCCAATCCCGCCGCAGCCATTCCATCTCGTGAAAACGGTCGCCACCGCATGCAGCTTGTTTGCTGCCGCCCCTGCCGGTGCTCGGCATGCTCGATGCCAGCAACGCCATGAACAACGGGAATCGGATGGACGGACATGCGGCTGTTTCTGTGCGAGAAGCCCTCTCAGGGCAAAGACATCGGGCGGATTCTCGGCGCAACGCAGCGCGGTGAAGGCTGTCTCAACGGTTCCGGAGTCACCGTCACCTGGTGCATCGGCCATCTCGTCGAGGCTGCAGCGCCCGAAGCCTACGACGAGCAGTTGAAGCGTTGGTCCATCGAGCAATTGCCCATCATTCCCCAGCACTGGCAGGTCGAGGTCAAACCGAAAACCGCCACGCAATTCAAGGTCGTCAAGGCGCTCTTGGCGAAGGCGACCCACCTGGTCATCGCTACCGATGCCGACCGCGAGGGCGAGTTGATCGCTCGCGAAATCATCGACCTGTGCGGCTACCGCGGCCCCATCGAACGCCTGTGGCTGTCGGCGCTCAACGACGCATCCATTCGCGCCGCACTCGGCAAGCTCCGGCCATCGGCCGAGACATTGCCGATGTACTACTCGGCGTTGGCGCGCTCTCGGGCGGACTGGCTCGTCGGCATGAACCTTAGCCGGTTGTTCACGGTGCTGGGACGGCAGGCCGACTACGACGGTGTGCTGTCGGTCGGCCGCGTCCAGACCCCGACGCTCAAACTGGTCGTTGACCGCGACCGTGAGATCGCAGCCTTCGTGTCCGTGCCGTACTGGGCCATCGACCTGTCCCTGTCCGCTGGCGGCCAGCCTTTCACCGCGCAGTGGGTTCCACCCGGCGGCTGCACCGACGACGCCGGCCGATGCGTGCAGCAGCCCATCGCCCAGCAGGCCGCGCAGCAGATCCGCGCCGCGGGCAGTGCCCAGGTGGTGTCGGTCGAGACCGAGCGCGTGCGTGAAGGCCCGCCGCTGCCGTTCGACCTTGGCACCTTGCAGGAGTTGTGTTCCAAGCAACTTGGGCTGGACGTGCAGGAGACATTGGACATCGCCCAGGCCCTGTACGAAACGCACAAAGCCACCACGTACCCGCGCTCGGATTCCGGCTACTTGCCTGAAAGCATGTTCGCGGACGTGCCAACTGTTCTGGACAGCCTGCTCAAGACCGATCCCTCGTTGCGCCCGACCATGGGCCAGCTCGACCGCTCTCAGCGCTCGCGCGCCTGGAACGACGGCAAAGTCACGGCGCACCACGGCATCATCCCGACGCTCGAACCGGCGAACCTCTCCGCCATGAACGAGAAGGAACGGGCGGTGTACCGGCTGATCCGGGCGCACTATCTGGCTCAATTCCTTCCTCACCAGGAATTCGACCGCACGGTGGCCGAGCTTTCCTGCGGCCAGCAGAAGCTGACAGCGACAGGCAAGCAGGTCGTGGTCAAGGGCTGGCACCTAGTACTGGCCGAGCCCGAAGGCGAAGCTGGCACGGGCGAGGACGGCGACGCTGCGGCGCGCAGCCAGGTACTCCCCGCGCTGCGCGAGGGCCTTGCGTGCCAGGTGGCCGAGGTCGAGATCAAGGCGCTCAAGACGATGCCACCCAAGCCCTATACCCAGGGCGAGCTGGTCAAGGCGATGAAGGGCGTTGCGCGCTTCGTGACCGACCCGCGCCTGAAGCAGAAGCTGAAGGACACAACCGGCATCGGCACCGAGGCGACGCGGGCCAACATCATCAGCGGGCTGATCACCCGCGGCTACATCGTAAAGAAGGGACGCTCCATTCGGGCATCGGATGCGGCTTTCACCCTGATCGACGCTGTGCCCGCGGCGATTGCCGATCCTGGCACCACCGCCGTGTGGGAGCAGGCGCTCGACATGATCGAAACCGGCCAGATGACCCTGGACGCCTTCGTCAAGAAGCAATCCGCCTGGATCACGCAGCTCGTGCAGCAGTACCGCAGCATCACCTTGTCCATCAAGCTGCCTCAAGGGCCTGCCTGCCCGCTGTGTGGTGCTGCCACCCGGCAACGCACAGGCAAGAGCGGTGCGTTCTGGTCGTGCGTACGGTATCCCGACTGCAAGGGGACGGTAGCCATCGAATCTAAACCGGGACACCGCACCAGCGGCGGCAACCGCAGCAAGGCACCCACGCAGCGCCGCTCGTCCAAGTAACCGTCTCACCGAACCCCGTCGCATCGGCCGCGACCGATGCACTGGCCTCGCCCCCCGCGAGGCACCCAGCACGCACAACCTTCTGCGATGTGTGCATGTCCGCATCGGCCGTTCCTGCCGACGCGGCGAGAAGGCGTATTGGTCCATCGCCCGCGTCCGTGGGCGCTTTGTTCCGCGTGTTTCCGTTTTCCCGGTCGGTCTCCCAACGGCTTGCGGCGTGAGCCGCTGGGAGACCCACTGGGTCAGCGGTAATCGATGCCGGCGCCTACCGGCGAAACAACAGGCTCCTTTTGTACGCGGATGCGCGCCAAAGGATTTCGGCCCCAACCACGACACGGGCCGGGTGCGATCGCTGATGCAGCGACAGGCTCTACCGACGGCCACGTTCTGCGACAGCCCACAGGTGGTTTCCTCCTCGACAGCCGAAGACCTGCGCGGTCTTCGGCGCCTTTCTCCCGTCCATCCATGACCCGTGAAAGGAGAAAACCCATGCACCACCCATCTATTTACTTGCCTGCGTTGCAGTACGGCAGCGTGTGCAGCGGCATCGAGGCGCTCAGCCTCGCCTGGAAACCTCTCGGCTTGCAACCGGCCTGGTTCGCAGAAATCGAACCATTCCCCAGCGCGGTGCTCTCGTACCACTACCCCGGTGTCCCGAATCTCGGCGACATGACCCTGATCGCCGGCCAGGTTCGCGCCGGCACCGTGCCAGCCCCCGACATCCTGGTCGGCGGAACCCCTTGCCAATCTTTCAGCGTCGCTGGCGACCGGCTCGGCCTGTCCGATCCGCGCGGTGCGCTGAGTCTCGCCTATGTGGAGTTAGCCAATGCCATCGACAAAGCCCGTCAGCAAAACCACTGCTCGCCGGCCACGCTCGTCTGGGAAAACGTTCCAGGCGTCCTCAGCGATCGCAGCAACGCCTTCGGACACTTCCTGGGCGCACTGGCCGGAGAAAGCCGTGCGCTCGAACCGCCAGGGGAAAAGTGGACGCACGCGGGTTGTGTGTCTGGACCCCGCCGCCGCATCGCGTGGCGGGTGCTCGACGCCCAATTATGTGGAGCTCCACATAATTGGGCTTATGGATAGCGTAGCGTTATGAAAAGTCGGCGTAACGCAACCAATAATAACAGGTACTTGCGCCGAACTTACTTCACATAATCAACCAGCGGGCCGGTGATCCTTTCCCAGTGATTGCAGCCAACTGAGCAGTTCGACATCCTGGCTCCACGCCGGATATGGGGTTCTTGACGTGCTTGGATAGGCCATTTCCAACGCAGCCTTCTTGCTGTCCAGATCTGCCCGCGCATAGATCTCTGTCGTCTTAATATCGGAGTGGCCGAGCAGGTCGCGGATGTAGATCAGATTCACGCCAGCCTGCAGCAGGTGCATGGCTTTGCTGTGTCTCAATGTATGCGGACTGATTTTTGTCCCCAGTAGACCCGGATTTACCTGCGCGACTTCCCTGGCATACTTCTGCAGAATGTAGGAGATGCCTGCCCTTGTTAGCCGCTTCCTGACGTTGTTGCAGAACAATGGCCTGTCTTTTTGCTCCGGGTACTGCCCGTGATGCTCCTGCAGATATGAAACTAAAAGAGCCGTCGTCGGCGCCAGCAGAGGGACCAAACGGACTTTGGCCCCCTTGCCCAACAGCCGTGCGGTTGCCGGTGCTGTCAGCTTCAAGTCGCTCACGTTCATGTTCGCAAGCTCCTGAACTCTGGCCCCCGTGTCATACAGTACGCTGAGCAGAACCAGATCTCTTCGTCCCATAGGTTTCCGTGCATTGGGCTGCTGGAGCAGCACTTCCACAGCCTCAATGGACAGGTAGTCCACAGTTGAAGATTGCCGCTTCTTGAATTGGATATTGAGGATTTGTTGGCACAGGAGGATATGCTCTGGATAGATCGACATCACGAAGCGAAAGAAGCTCGTTATCGCGCTGAGGCGTTGATTCCTTGTATTGACGGAATTGCCCCTGTCCTGCTCAAGCCACAGAAGAAACGCTTGTATTTGCTTCTGATGCAAATCCGCAATGCAAATCCGCTCGATCTTCACGCCGGCCTGATGCTCCATGAATCGCAAGAGGATAGAAAACGTATCTCTGTAGGACGCCACGGTGTTCGCGCTCATTCCGCGGTGCGCGGCCAGGTGCTCTCCCAGGAATTTGGACAATGCGTATGCGAAGTCAGTTGGCTGCCGATGCTTAGTCATCCAAAGCCCCCTCGGTCAAATGATTGATCTCGGGGAAGATGTGTCCGAGTCTCGCTTCAAGCGTCGAGGTTATGTCCGGATACACCTCGGCTGTCAGCCTCAGGTAGTAATAGGTCGAAGTGAGATTGGCGTGCCCCAGGTAGGCCGAGAGTACAGGCAACAGGGCGTTCAGGTCTGCCTTCTCCTTAGCCCATCGGTTAAGCCGATGGCAGACGAACGTGTGCCGTAAATCGTGGAGCCGTGGACCACGGTCTTTGCCGTAATACGGTATCCCCACCTGCCACAGAATTTGTCTAAAGCGTCTTCCAAAGTCGCCCGGGCTGCAAGGTTCGAGCTTCCTGTTGAAGAAAAATGGCGCGAAGTCATTCACGCCTGTCAACGCTTGCGCTGCATATGCCCGACATGTTTCGGCCAGAGTGCTTGACATGGGAACAAGCCGCTCATGGTCGTTCTTCCCATGCCTGACATGCAGAACGCCGTGATCCAAATCGACATCGCGAACTTGTAGCGCAAAGACCTCCGAAATCCTCAATCCGCATCCATACAGGATCTTGATGACCGTGGGGATGGAGCGATGCATCAGTCGTGACGCAGGGCTTGGCTTCAGGGCGCTCGTATAGTCGAATATTCGACCGATCTCTTCGCCAGTGAAAATGTACGGGACGTGCGAACTCTTTCGAGGAATCCTGGCTGGAAGAAGGAAGGACGAATGCCCTTGCCGTTCAAGAAACCTGGCGAAACGATGCATCTCACCCACACGAGAATGCCGCGTGGATTCGGCTTCGTTCGGACGTTTCTTGCACCAGGCCGAAGCCAGTTCTTCAGTGATGGTGAAACCCTGAATGCTGTAGCCCTTGCTGAAGTTATCAAACATGCGCAGGAGCATCGCCTGCTGCTTATACACCCGCCCCAGGGAGCGCATCTGGGTCACGAACGCATCGCACATCGGTGCGAAAGGGCCGGTAAAGTAAGTTTTTGATGTAGACATCAGGCCACCTCCAGCGCGCACAGGCGCAGTTGCGGCAGGTTGACCTGAACGTACCCGTTGGTGCTGCCAATATCGAGATGGCCAATAGTGTGGGATATGGTCTGAATTGGAACCTGCTTCTGTAGCAATGTCGTCGCCAGGCTATGACGCAGTGAATGAACGCCTCGGGGCTTGTTCGCTGGAACATGGATATCTGCCCTGCGAAGGTATTGGATCATTTGCTGATGTAAAGCAGACGTCAGACCATCAAACGGCGCGATATGTTTTATGAATACGAATTGGCAATCCGACTGCGGCCGCCCGTTCCGCAGGTAGTCAATAATTGCCCACCCAACTTCATCCATAATCGGAAGGTCAAGTGGCTTTTTTGTCTTTTGTTGAACGATCGAAATCACATGCCTTGACCAGTCAAAGTGATGGAACATCAGTCCACGAACATCACTGATCCGCAGCCCGATTCTTGCCAGCAGAAGAAAGATCGCATAGTTTCGCTTGCCAAGAGCATTGCTCCTGTCAATCGCAGACAGGATCTTCTCGGTCTCATCAGTTGAAAACACTGTTGGCAGTCGCTGACGTTTTTGGCGTCGGACGATGGGTATCGCGTTGTCGAAGTTCTCGACATGAAATCCATTGGAGCAAGCGTACTGAAAGAGCTGCTTCAGAATCCGCAGCGTCGAGCCGACGGTATTCGATGAAAATCCGGCCAACGACTCAATGTACGAATTGATGTGCTGAATCCGGATGAGTCGGAAGTCTTCAATGCCGAGATGGACCAGGAAATGTTCAAGCCGAAACAGCCGACTTCGCCACGTGTGGAGCGACCCAGGGGCAACCCCTTGGGCGGACAAGTGCTGTAGAAAGCCTTCGAACACTCGACGATAGGACTTCGTGAAGCCTTTCAACGTGGCGTGTGATTGCTTGAAAACGGTCCCATACCGTTGGAAGTCGCTGAGAAGATGGATTGCTCGATGGATGTTGTGGGAAGCGTCGGGGTCATCAAGGCGGTGTCCATAGTGGTTCTGGATGAACTCGCGCGCCATTTCCATCGAAAACGCACCGGAAGCGTTTTCGTTGGCATAGGGAACCAGATTTCTCCAGATTGAATTAAGGCGGGTGATAGTGGCGCCGCTGTAGCCCATCACTTCCAGCTTCCCGGTCAGTTCTTCTACCAGCCGAGCCGTCTCCTGTACGACATTTCTGTTCTTCATGCTCATATCTCCGATTTGCGTGGCGACATGCCACGAAAATCATCATCGGAGATTATGTTGAGCAATAGCTTGGGAGAGGTCTGAGTTTTGGGGCCTGAGTGCAGTTTCTGTGCATAACGCAGTGCTATCCATAAGCCCAATACTTCGGCGTTGCCCAGCGCCGTCGTCGTGTGTTTCTTGTGGCAAGTGGTCGAGACGATCTCGATCCCACCGCAGTACTTTTTGAGCCCGGTGGCGTGTGCGGGCATCCTGCGCCGGGCCATGCACCGTGGCAAGACGCTTCCCCACATGCTGCACCAGGTGCTGATGCAGCAAGCGGCTTTGCCGGATTGAAGCCAGCCTACGGCAAGGTGACGTACTCGTTCGGCGGTGGCAACACGAAGGGGCCGATCGACGTGGCCGCCTGCCTGACGGCGGCACCCGGCGCCAAGAATGACTTCGAGGTCGAAACCTTCACCGTGCAATCGGTGACGGGCTCAATCAGCCATGCGCTGAACACTGCGAACAACGGCAAGGGGTGCAGCGAAGACGGAACGGGGCGTGGCGTGCCGATCATCGCTATTCGCCCCGAATCCACGGTCGTCGCCTTCGCGCAAAACAATCGCAGCGAGGTACGCCTGGAGTCGGGCCACGGGCAAGTCACCGGGACGATCATGTCCGGCGGAAAGCCAGGGTATGGCCAGCCTCTCGTCGCCTGTGTGGCGCTACGCGGCCGCGAAGCCGGCGTGACTGCGGAACTCTCGCTCGTGTTGTCTCCCGCGCTGCGCGCGAGTAGCGGCGGTGGTGACAAGGGCCATGTGCTTGCACCGACCTTCGAGGCTCATTTTCGCTACGAAGCTAACGAGCCAGGTGATGCGGACTGGTCGCAATGGCGCGTGCGCCGGCTTATGCCGATGGAATGCGAGCGCCTTCAGGGCATGCCCGACGACTATACGCTTATTCCATACCGCGGCAAGCCCGCCGCAGATGCGCCGCGCTACAAGGCGATCGGCAACTCGATGGCGGTGCCATGTGTGGCCTGGCTAGGCGAGCGCCTGTTGCAGACATTGCGCGGAACACGGTGATGAAGGGTTTCTGTTTTCCGGGCGACAGGAATCTGCGTTGCGCTGATGCTCCCTCCATGCGTCGCTGACTTCGTCAGCACCATGCCAGCAGCCTGGGTCTTCCGGCTGCCGCGGATTTTCTCCGCGCGACCCGCCAGTCCGCTTCGCATCGACCACCGCGGACGAGCGCCCACCAGCGCCGATGCTGCCTTGTTCCACCGACCGGGAGGTTTTCGCTTCCCGACAGGGATGTGGCCTCCGACTTTCCCCAGGAGATCGCCATGTCCTTTCCGTTTTCGGCGGAGCTTCTCAGCTCCTCCCAAGCCCGAGCCGATGCCGTTGGCTATCTGGCGCTGATCTACGTCGGCAAACGTCTGCCTCTCCAGGTCTGCCACAGCGCTGCCGGCCATTACATCGGCACCACCGATGCCGAAGGTCCGGTCTCACGCGAATCCGTCCAGTACTTCCGCTCGTACCAAACGGCCAGCCAGGCCATGACGACAGGCCACTGGCAGCAACGGCTTTATCCCTAAACCATCCTCGTCAGGAGTTTTCTCATGAACCAGTCTTTACCCCAAGACTCACTCGATCTGATCGTGCGGGAAACGCAGCACTTCTCACAAGCACCTGAAGCGTTCTTCCAGGCCTGGAAGCGTGGCGCTGAAATCGCCGGCCCCCAATGGTTTGGCGATGGAACTGCCGATGGGCTGCAACGCGCCCAAACCAAATGGGATCTTCGCCCGAACACGCAGCGAATCAACGATGCCATCGGCGTGCTGAGTAGCGGCCAGCGGATGTTTCTCGCCGCGATGGTGAGCTTCTACAACGAACGCAAGGGCGGCGCCATGCTCAAGCGCTGCAGCTTCTACGGCCTGGCCGACTTCGGTGGTCTCGATCTGGAGCGTCGCCAGGTACTTGCCGACCTCCTGTTGAACTACAGCGGCTGGTGAGTTCGTCCAGGCTTATCGCCATCGTCCATTCCTTCTCACCCGGGACATACGCTCCATTCCGAGCCATGTCCTTCTTTCATCGCCCGAAGTCGCTCGGCTTCGGGTTTCTCCCTTGCGGATGCTTGTCCGCCAGGGCTGGCTCCGTTCGTTTCTCGAAAGGAGTCACCAATGACCAATATCTACGGTCGCTGCTGGGAAATCAGCACGGCACACCTCACACAGGATGCGTGGACTTACCTCGCCAATTTGGCAGACATTGCCACACCGACTGGCTTTCTGTTCATCGCGTTCCGCATCCCATACTGTCCGGCGATCGGCGTGAAACTGATCTCCATCCCGTGGACGGACGCCAACCTCGGACAGGCTGATGGCATCACCTCCGAGCAGTTGCGGCAAGAGCATCTGGACAACGGCCTTCCGGTTGAACTGGCTGACGTGCTGCATCTGGCCGGTGAGGCCGACGTTCGTATCCTGATCTTCGATGCCGATGCCCAGGTGCAGGAAGGTCTGCCGGTGTACGAAGCATAACCACGCTCCACAAGAGCATCTCCCGTCCCTGCGGAATAGCACCCGCAAGGGTGTCGATCCGCTCTTTTTCTGGAGTATTTCCATGTTCCATTCCGAACCCGCCTTGAGCGACCTGCTGACGCACCTGGGAAGCACTATCCGCGACCTGTGCCAGCGCCAGATCGACAAACATCGTCCCCTGGAAAACCTCAACCTCCCCAGCATCGTTGATCGCGTATGGTGCGAACACGGAGCCGACGCGGATTTCGACCAGCAACTAATGGCCTGCATCAGCTTCATGTACCATGACGGCGCAACCGGCCAGACCTTGGTATTCGAGCGCGAGAAGGGCAAATTAAACATGCGCGAGATCGACACATCCGATTTGGTAGACACCAGCATCGACAGTTACGAAATGGTGCTGTTCGACGGTGGCAATATCGACGGTGACTGCTGGAAGCACGTTTTTTTTCCACGACAGCGCACACACTATTTCGTATACAAAGCCTGACCCACCCAGCCCCTCCACCGAGGGGCTTTTTTTCGACCGAAAACGGGCGCCGCCAGATTCTGATTCCTCCGCGCACGATCACTGCTGCCGCGCAATGCTGCACGCATGTTCGCTGGCGTAGCCGGCGCATGCCCAGGCAGTCGAGACCTTCGAGACTGCGAGTGCCAACCGCACTGGTCATTGCCATCCCCAGGACGCACGCCGCGTCCATCCACGCCACCCACAAGGGACATTCCTCCCTTGCGGGCAGGGAGTCCCTTGCCTTTCTTCAAGGAGATTCCCATGGACCGTTCCACTATTCGCAACCAGATGCCCACGCTCGTCGTGGGTCATGTGCCACGCAACATCCGCACGTTCAAGTTCCGCGTCATCGACGACCAGCCGCAGGAATCGGCGCTGGGCTTCATGATCGACCCGCAGCCCTTCGATGGCACGGTGATCGCGACGACCGACGAAGCCGTTGTCGTCAAGACCGGCCGCGCCGAGTTCGTGGCACTGGATCGTAAGCTGGTCACGACCGTCCCCGACGACGGTGCCAAGGTGCATGTCCATCCCTACGCACGGCGCCGTTTCGACGGCCTGCGCGCGGATACCCCGGAAGAGCGCACCGAGCACACTGCCGACGGCACACCCTATACCGTCAAGACGCACATCCTTGGCTCGGCGCCAGCCAAGCTGCCCATCCCCGAGCCGCAATGCCCGGAGCTGGGCGACCTGATCCAGCAACTGGAGCAGCTTCCGGCTCCCGACCGCTTCCGGCGCATCACTCACCTGCTGGTCGATGCCGGCGCACGCGACTTCACCTGGGTCGATCCGACGCCGGACAAGATCATCGAGACGCCCCCGGCGATCAGTTTCACCGTCGAAACTACCAAGTTCGCGGGCCGGGTCACGGTGCTCTATGACCGTGCCGGCGATGTCTACGTGGTGGAGCTGCGTCGCGACGATGAACTCGTGGACCGACACGACGAGGTGTATTTCGACAGCCTCGGCGAAGTCCTCGAACGCTTGATTGACGACGGGCGCTGGCGCCAGATCGAGGTAAGCGTCACCTCCGGCACGAAGGCCTCCCGCCAGCGTCGGGCGGCGTGAAGCTCAACTCATCCCCGTCTACATCTCTGCCTCGCAGGCTCCCTACCCATCAGGCGGGGAGCCTTTTTCCTTTTCAATCCATCGGAGATTCATCCATGTCACTACGATTCAAAGGCGCCGATCTACGCCCCGTGCTGGCGGAAGCAATCGTCAATCAGTGCAACGTCATCCTCGCCAAGGACCAGGGTGCGTATTTCCTAGCCGAGCGCGGGGAACGCCGCACCGATGGCCGCCAGAAGCTGATCGCTTACGCCGTCGGCTGTAACCCGGATACCGACCCGTTCGACGACTGGTGGGAGCTGGTGCGCGCCGAGCTGGGTGGCGACGACTTCGGCGAGTTCTTGGACCCGAAGGACGGCGTCTTCACGCGCATCCTGAACAGCGAGGACGATCTCGAAGTGTCCGCCACCGAGACACAACTGTTCTTGCAAGCGGTCGAACCGACCAAGAACAGCGGCTAACCCTCCGGTCTCATCGCCCCCGCAAGGGGGCTTTTTTTCCTCGCGCCGCGGCCGTTGCCGTGCGCCTGAACTCGTCTCCGGGCCACACGGCCTTCTTCGCCGGCCAGCCCGCCGGCATGTCACCGGAGACGAGCATGCGCGACCCGTTCAAGATAGACCAGCCCACCTGCATCAGCTTCAGTGGTGGACGCACGAGCGCCTACATGCTGTGGCGCGTCCTGCAGGCTAACGATGGCTTGCCCGCCGACACCGCGGTCTGCTTTGCCAACACGGGCAAGGAAGTCGAAGGCACGCTTCGTTTTGTGCGCAACTGCGCTGCACACTGGATGGTGCCTATCCACTGGCTCGAATACCAGCCGGAGGCACCGGGCTTCGTGCAGGTCGATTTCCAGCGCGCCAGTCGCGAGGGCGAGCCCTTCGAGGCGCTGATCCGCAAATGCCAGTACCTACCCAATCCCGTCGCACGGGGCTGCACCACCTCGCTGAAGATTCGCCCGATGCACCGCTTCCTGCGGCATCTGGGCTGGACGACATGGGACCAGTTCATCGGCATCCGTGCCGACGAGCAGCGGCGCGTCGCCAAGATCCGCGCGCGCGGTCACTCCACCGAATCTACTCACGAGACCATGTGCATGCCGCTGGCCGAGGCGGGCGTGACCGTGCGCGACGTGACGGCCTTCTGGCAAGCGCAGCCGTTCGACCTGGAACTGCTGACCATCAACGGCCGCACGCTCGAGGGCAACTGCGACCTGTGTTTCCTGAAACCACGCGGGCAGCGCCTGGCGCTCATCAAGGCCCGCCCGGAAGCGGCTGTGTGGTGGATTCGCATGGAGTCGCTGAACCTTGCCAGCAAGCCCAGCGGCGCGCGCTTTCGCATCAACGGCCCGAGTTACGCCGATCTAGCTCGCTTCGCAGCCAACCAGGGCGACCTGTTCGACGCCGGCGAAGAACCGATTACCTGTTTCTGCGGCGACTAACGGTCGAGGCTGGTGTCGCCAATGCGGGCGCATACAGCTTCCGATTTCCAGTGGTCTCGCCCTGACCGGCGTGCCACGCTCGTTTCATGTTCCGCTGACGTTGTCAGCAACATGCCAGGCAGCCTTCGGTCTTCGAGGCTGCGCACGGTTCTCCCGTGTGACCGAACCAGTTCGCACCGGCATCCATGCGCGAACGACCGTCGATTTCGATGGTGATGCCATCGCTGTTCCATCAACCCACGCGGGGGTTCCACACCTTCCCCGCCTGGGTCGGGTGTGTCTCCGCTTCTTTGTTCTTCAGGAGATTCACCATGACCACTTCCAATACCACTTCCAACGAAAAGTCCTTTTTCGACCTGCATATCACCGGTCTGGGCTACCTCAATCGCATCCGCGAGGTGAAGCCCAAGAAAGGTTCCCCCTTCCTGGCCTGCGACATCGCGGCGCTCAACGGTCCTACCGATGACGTCTCGTATGTGCGCTTCGACACCCGCGTTTCGGGTAACGAAGCACAGCACCTGGTTCGCCGCTGCGAGGATGCGGTCAAGGCCGAAAAGAAGGTCTTGATCGGCTTTCGCCTCGGCGACCTCTGGGCCGATGTCTTCACCTATACCAAGGGAAAGCGCGTCGGCGAGCAGGGGGTGAGCTTCAAAGCCCGCCTGCTGTTCATCTCCTGGATCAAGGTCGATGGCGATCTCGTCTACAAAGCCGAGTCCAAGCCGACCGACTCCGACAACCGCGAAAGCGACGTTCCGGCTTCTGCCGAAACGCCCGCACCGCAGGAAGCTCCGGCCCAGGCGTCCCCCGCGCCGGCCGCTGAAGCTGACGTCGAGGCCTCCGCACTGGAGTCCGCCGAGTCGTTCTGACCCGCTGATCCACAAGGCCCCGCACTCCGGGGCCTTGTTCTTCTCCCCGCAGCCACCCCATCGTCGGTCATCTCGAAGGCCAGTGGCTGTCCTTTATTCGCTGGAGCCTCCCATGATTACCATCCCAGGCCAATTAGCCATCAAGACCATCCACGGCAGGAACGGCGACTTCAACGTCGGCCGCCTGGCGACCTCCATCGGCGAGTTCGTTGTGAAGAACGCCGAACTCGACCAGTACGCCGAAGGCAAGTACGAGGGCGATTTCGCTATTGCCGAGATCCGCCCGTCCACGTACACCGCCAACGGTCGCATGGTCATCGAAATCCGCGCCCTGCTGGGCGGAATGACGCTCTCCAACATCGACGAACTGAGCGGTGACGAAGCCCGACAACTGAGCCCGCAGGAAGTCGATCCGATCGACGAGGAAGCGCAGGCTCCCGCACCGACAACGCCCAAGGCTCCGGCCAAGGCGAAGTCCCGCGGCCCGCGCGATCCGCTGGTCGACACCACGCCGTTCGGTTCCAAGCCGGCTGTGGCGTCCCCCGAGGCTTCGGCCGAGGCGGACGACGCAGCGCTGTTCGGCACCCTCTGGCCGCTGGGCGAGATCGTCAAGCTCGACGCTACCGTCGATCGTCGTGTCCTGCGCGAGCAGCGCGACCGTCTCGGCGTGCTGGGCTACGAGTTCGCGCCGCTGTCCCAGGACTGGCACCTCGCCATTGCCTGATCTTTCCGTCGCCTCGGCGACGTTCACCGCCCGCCGGGGTTCTTCCTCGCAGGAAGGACTCCGGCCTTTTTCTTAAGGCCTCCCATCCCCATCATGTCAGCGACCACTTCCAATGCCCTCGGCGGGGATACCTGCCCTGTGTCGGACGAACCCGCGTGGCGAACTGTCTGCGAGAGAGCGGCCACGCAAGCTAACGCAGGGTGCGGACTGTCTTACGACTACTACGTAGAGCGTTTCAGTTCGGAGATCGATGCGCAAGTTAGTCAATTTCCGGAATCCCAGCACTCAACAGCGCTGCAAATAGCTCAGGAATGGGGCTAAGCAACACCCGCCGAGCGGCAGGAGACGCGGAGCTGGAACTCTGAAAACGGCTATTGCTCGCATGGGATCGAGTTGGGATATTGCCCGGCCGGTTGCGATCGAGACGACGACTGGGACTGAAATCCCAGCATCGGTTCCCACGCCGTACATACGGCATTTCCACACACCCGCCGGGGTTCTTCCCCGATGGGGAAGCTCTGGCAACTTCACCTAGGAGCTTCACCATGAGCCGGCACTACTTTGATACGACCAACAAGGGCTTTCCCATCACCGTCATCCTCGGCTGGGATCGGCCGATGGGTTACTTCCTCCTGATGATCCAGAAGCCAGCCGAGTTGATTGACGACACGGCAATGGTCGAGGACGACGATTTTCTGTACAGCAACCTTCACGAGAGAGATCCGTTCGGCCATGACCTCGACTACGACCGCGAGGCTCTGCGTCATTTTCAGATCGTTGTGCCAGAAAGCATGTTCATCCAGTCCGAGCGCGACCAGGAAATGAATACCGGCAATCGCACCGTCAAGCATCAGGCAGACGGTTCCTTCACCGAACGGGAACTCTGATCCCAGGTAATTCGCGTTCTTTCATCCATCCCACGGGGCAGTCATTGCCCTGGCGGGCGGTGCTGCTCTCTCTTTATCGAGGACATCACCATGCCTGCTTCCGCCTCATCCAAACCGCTGTACCGCATCGACGAGTGCCCCGACCTGATGGCCGACGCCTGCGTCGGTGACGATCAGGGCAATCTGATCTTCCTGTCCATCTGGGCGCGTGACACCGCCGTTCAGGAGTTCCTCGCACGCCTCACCCTCGGGCGCGACGAGCAGGGATTGGACCAGTTCCACGTCATCACCCCGGAAGGCGGCTCGCTGCCGCTGTTCGTCGGCAACGTCGAACGCCTGGAGAAGCGAACCACGCGCGCCTACCGGCGCACGCTGTTCGGGTCGCTCTCCAATGTGTGGCTGTTCGACAAGCGCTGCGTGCAGCCCGACAAGGCCAACGCCAGCGCCCTGGCGCTTCTGCCCCGCGATTCCACGTACCGGCTCGACCGGCTGTGGACGCTGGTGCAGGACACCTGCCCGTTGCCTCTGCTCGACCACTGGCGCGCGACCGTGCTGGAACTGCTGCAAACCCGCCAGATGCTGGCCGGCCTCCCGTTCGCTCTTGGGCCGCTGGAGGGTCACCGGCTCGCCATCGACGTGCCGGCGCTGACCACCGCGCTCGGCGGTCTGATCCGCACAGGCGCGCTCGGCGTCTCCGACTACGAGCTGGCCTCGAACGCGCCCCTGCGGCACGTCGCCTGAAGTCTTCACCACGGGCATGTGCGTCAGCACATGCCCGCTTTCCTTCATCCCATTCCAGGAGAAATCCCATGGCTCTCATGTTTCCGCGGCTTGCCCGTAATTTCATCAAGAACGGCTATTTCCCGACCGATGAACCGACGTTGGAGCGGGTGCTGTCCGCACTGGCGCCTGCCAACGGCCCCATGTCCATCATCGATCCGTGCGCCGGCGAAGGCGTGGCGATCGCCGAAGCCGCCCATGTCCTCGGGCGCGAGCAGGCCAAGGCCTTCGCAGTCGAGTACGACGCCGAGCGGTCACGCCATGCCCGCAGTCTGGTCGACCACTGCATCCACGGCGACCTGATGGATACGCTGATCTCCCGCCAGGCCTTCGGCTTGCTGTGGCTGAACCCACCGTATGGCGACCTGAGCAAGGACGTCAACGGCAACATCGGCTACCAGGGTCAGGGCCGTGCCCGGCTGGAGAAGCTGTTCTACCAGCGCAGCTTGCCGCTGCTGCAATACGGCGGCGTGCTGGTCTTCATCGTGCCGTCCTACGTGCTCGACGCTGAGCTGGTCGGTTGGTTGACCCGGCACTTCGCCGAGCTGCGCATCTACCAGGCGGTGGACAAGCAGTTCCGGCAGGTGGTGATCTTCGGTCGGCGCATCCGCCAGCGCGACCAGGCATCGGATGCGGTCAAGGCCACGCGCGGTCTGCTGTTGCAGATCGGGCAAGGCGATGCCGCAGCCGAGGAACTGCCGAGCGAATGGCCGTTCCTGCCGTATACCGTCCCTGCGGCTCAGGCCGAGCCGGAGCACTTCTACCGCGTGACGATGGAACCGGAGCAGTTCGCCGATGAAGTCGGTCGGCTGCAAGGGCTCTGGCCGTCCGTGGACACGCACCTGGGCGCCGCGCAAAAAGCGCTGCGGCCTCCGGCACGTGCGTTGTCGCACTGGCATCTCGCCCTGGCTCTGGCCGCGGGCGCGATCTCCGGCGTGGTGCGCTCCAGGAATGGTCGCGTGCTCGTCGTCAAAGGAGACACTCACAAGGAGAAGACTCTCCAGCAGGAGTTCACCGAGTGCGACGACGGCTCCGTGGCCGAGACCCGCATCCTCACCGACAAGTTCGTCCCCGTCATTCGCGCCTGGGACATGACACCCGGTTCGCCCACACGGGGCGAGGTCCTCACCATCCGCTGATCGCGGTTCACCCACGACGGCTCGCCGTCGCTCTCATCCACCCAACCGGGGTCTACCACCCCGCTGGGGTGCCGTGGCCCCTTCATTCTCCAAGGAGCACACCATGGCAACCCAAGCATCTCCCATCGCCCTGACCTCGAACCGGCGCTTCTCGCCCGGCCAGATGGTCATGACCTGCGGCGTCGATGAACTGGTCCGGCAGGGCCGGCTCAACCCCGCGCCGTTCCTGCTTCGCCATCTCCATGGCGACTGGGGCGACCTCGACGACAGCGACCGGCGCCAGAACGACGCCGCGTTGAAGTCCGGCGAGGATCGCCTGTTCTCGTCCTACCAGGTCGAGCCCGACCTGACGCTCTGGATCATTACCGAATGGGATCGCAACGTCACCACGCTGCTGCTGCACAGCGAGTACTGATCCTCTCCACGCACGACGGCCACGCGCCGTTCTTCTCTTCCCACACCGGGGCATGCCATCGCCCCGTGGGGGTGGTGCATGCCCCATTTTCATCTGGAGCATCACCATGTCCCTTGATCCCGAAACCCTCGTCGCCCAGACCTCGCCCGTGCAGGGCGAACTGCTCGACGCAGAACCTTCTCCGCTCACCCTGAGCCTTCAGGACTT
Source organism: Herbaspirillum camelliae (assembly GCF_001929405.1). Classification (NCBI taxonomy): domain Bacteria; kingdom Pseudomonadati; phylum Pseudomonadota; class Betaproteobacteria; order Burkholderiales; family Oxalobacteraceae; genus Herbaspirillum; species Herbaspirillum camelliae. Next base: position 3,723,899 of record NZ_KV880769.1, on the reverse strand, counting down.
CGTTGCCGAGTTCGGCGACGAACTGCTCGATTCCCTCAACCGCGCCAATCCGCCGGTTTACTCCGGCACGCCGCAGGCACACCGCCAGCTCATCGTCGCCAGCCTCAAGCGCAAGCTGTTCCCGGCACAGGCCGAGGTGGTCCATGCCGCCGCCGAGCTGCTGATCGACCGTGGCGAACGCGCTGCGGTCGTCAACGGCGAGATGGGCTGCGGCAAAACCACCGTCGGCATTGCCACCGCTGCCGTCCTCAACGCCGAAGGCTACCGCCGCACGCTGGTCCTCTCACCGCCGCACTTGGTCTACAAGTGGCGGCGCGAGATCCAGGAGACGGTGGCTGGCGCCAAGGTCTGGGTGCTCAATGGCCCGGACACGCTGGTCAAGCTCATCAAGCTGCGCGAGCAGCTCGGTGTGCAGCCGTCCGGTCAGGAGTTCTTCGTCCTGGGCCGCGTGCGGATGCGGATGGGCTTCCACTGGAAACCCGTCTTCACCCGGCGGCGCACCCGCGACGGCGACGTGGGCATGTGCCCGGATTGCGGGCACGTCATCACCGACCTCGACGGCGAGCCGGTCAACCCGATCGAACTCGAAGCCGAGGAGTACCGCCGCAAGTGCAGCCATTGTGCCGCGCCGCTGTGGACGCTGATCCGCCCGAGGGGCTTGTCCACCAGTGACCAGTCCTCCGCCGTGCTCAAAGCGCTCAAGCGTATCCCTACCATCGGGGACGTCACCGCGCAGAAGCTGATGCAGAAGTTCGGCGATGCGTTCCTGGCGTCGATGCTGGGCGACAACATCCACGAGTTCATCAATTTGATGGATGGCGATGGCGAGCTGGTTTTCTCCGACCGTCAGGCCACGCGCATGGAACGGGCGATGGCGAACATGGAGTTCGGCTTTGGCGAGGGCGGCTATCAACCCTCGGAGTTCATCAAACGCTACCTGCCGCAAGGCACGTTCGACCTGCTCATCGCCGACGAGGCGCACGAGTACAAGAACGGTGGCAGCGCCCAAGGGCAGGCCATGGGCGTGTTGGCGGCGAAGTCGCGCAAGACGTTGCTGCTCACTGGCACGCTGATGGGCGGCTACGGCGACGACCTGTTCTATCTGCTGTTCCGCGCCTTGCCTGGACGGATGATCGAAGACGGCTACCGCCCGACCAAGAGCGGCAGCATGACGTCAGCAGCCATGGCGTTCATGCGCGATCACGGTGTCCTCAAGGACATCTATTCCGAGAGTACCGGCACCGCGCACAAGACGGCCAAGGGCACCAAGGTATCGGTGCGGACAGTCAAGGCGCCGGGCTTTGGCCCGAAAGGGGTGCTGCGCTGCATCCTGCCGTTCACAATCTTCCTCAAGCTCAAGGACATCGGCGGCAACGTCCTGCCGCCGTATGACGAGGAGTTCCGCGAGGTGGCGATGGACGCGGCGCAAGCCGCGGCCTACCGCGACCTGTCCGGGCGGCTGACGGCCGAGTTGCGCCAAGCTTTGGCGAAGCGCGACACGACGCTGCTCGGGGTGGTCCTCAACGTGCTGCTGGCCTGGCCGGATACGTGCTTCCGGTCGGAAACAGTGGTGCATCCGCGCACGCGCAACACCCTGGCGTATGTCCCGGCTCAGTTCAACGAGTTGGAAGTCATGCCCAAGGAACGCGAGCTGATCGACATCTGCCGCCAGGAGAAGGAGGCGGGTCGCAAGACCCTGGTGTATTCGGTCTATACCGGCACGCGGGATACCACGAGCCGGTTGAAGATGCTGCTGGAGCAGGAAGGCTTTCGGGTGGCGGTGCTGCGCGCGAGCGTGGACGCCAGCCGTCGCGAAGACTGGATTGCTGAGCAACTGGACCGTGGCATCGACGTGCTCATCACCAATCCTGAGCTGGTCAAGACGGGATTGGACTTGCTGGACTTCCCCACGATTGTGTTCATGCAGTCTGGCTACAACGTATATAGCCTCCAACAGGCGGCACGTCGCTCCTGGCGCATCGGGCAGAAACAACCCGTGCGCGTGATCTACCTCGGCTACGCCGCTTCCTCGCAGATGACCTGCCTGGCGCTGATGGCCAAGAAGATCCTCGTGTCCCAAAGCACGTCGGGAGACGTGCCCGAGTCCGGGCTGGATGTGCTCAACCCGGATGGGGATTCCGTCGAGGTCGCACTGGCCCGCCAGTTGGTCACTGCCTGATCTCCAAGCTTATCGCGGCGGCTCTCTGCCCGCCGTTTCTCTCCTCTCCTAATCGACGCGTCCATGCCCCTCGCGGGCATGGACGCATCGTTTCTTTCTACAAGCAGCCTTTCACAACACCCAGCCAGCCAATACCATCGGTATCCACCTGAGGCTAGACGTGTTGAAGGAAGAAGGACGAGTTACGCGACGCACGGATGAGCGGTTCGAGTGAACCGAGTGCCACTACAAAGGTCCATGCATGACCCACCATGCAAGCAATGATCGAACGTCAAACCGCAGAAGTTGTCAACAACAACTCACACATGGATATGTGAGTTACGCCCCCTTGTAAGGGGCCGGGAAACCGAACAGATAACCTTGAAATTGAGAACAGCCGTAGGTCCTGAGCCATTCAGCCTGCTCCGGCTTTTCCACACCTTCAGCCGTGACATCCAACCCAAGTTGCTGGCACAGCTTAAGAACGGCGCCGACTATCGCCGTTGCCCCGGCGTCGGAATGCAGATCATGTATAAAAGAGCGGTCGATCTTGATTTTACTAAACAGACTCGTTCGTAAGTAACTCAAAGAGGAAAATCCGATGCCAAAATCATCAAGGACGATGTGAATGCCCATGGCCTTGAACTCCTGAATGACGCGGTAGTTATCTCCCTCATTTTCTAGAAGAGCAGACTCCGTGATTTCAAGCTCAAGCCTGTCCGGAGGCAAACCGCTGTGTTCAAGGGCCTGTTTCACTCGTTCGGCCAGTTGCGGATCCCTAAATTGCCGAGGTGAAAGGTTGACCGCCACCCTTTCCCCCTCAAGCCAGCCTGCGACCTCGCTGCATGCCAGGTTCAACGCAAATGCGCCTATGTCGTGGATAAGACCGGTTTCTTCGGCCAGCGGTATAAACACAGAGGGAGGTACCTCGCCTCTGACCGGGTGATGCCAACGCAGCAGAGCCTCGTAAGCCACCACGCACTCCGAAATGCTGTCAACGATAGGCTGGTAGAACAACTGCAACTCACCGTTTGGCACTGCGTTCCGAAGATCATTTTCTAGACTGAACCGCTCGGCTGCCTTCGAAGCCAGTACGTCCGTATAAAACGTGTAGCGGTTACGCCCCGAAGATTTGGCCTCATACAGCGCAATGTCGGCAGCGGCAAGTATGTCCTCTACGTCAGAGGATCCGCCAACATAAATAACCCCACCGATGCTACACCCGGAAATGACCTTTTTTTCGTTGAAAACAAAAGGTTTCCGCAATGCGTTACTCAAGCGCGAGGCGATGTCACCGCCGATTTCCAATGATTTTATGCCTGGACACACCGCCACAAATTCATCACCGCCTGTCCGCGCAAGAATGTCCCCGTCACGCAAAACCTCCAGAAGGCGGACTGATGCTTCCTGCAGAAGAGCGTCGCCTACCGGATGACCCAGCACGTCATTGACACTCTTAAATCGGTCAATATCGAATATCATGACGGTACACGCTGTTTCTGTTGCCAGAAATTCACCAAGCGACGACATTAACCCACGCCGGTTGAGCAAACCTGTCAGCGGGTCATGAAGTGCCTGGTGCCTGGCTTGAACTGCGGCCTGGTATTCGGTCGATATGTCCAGCAGCGTAAACAACACGATATCCCTAGCCGACCCTACCGTGAGCCGCTCGGCGGTTAACCTGAGCGAGAATTCGGGCTCCCCATCTGCTGAAGAAAGCGTTTCACAGAGACTTTTGCCGTCAAGCAAGTCAAGGCCTCGACTGAAAAAACCTAAGAGGTTATCGGGTAGCTTCGTCATCGGACCGGAACGGAAGTTAGCGCCAACAATCAAACCCTTTATCCAGGTCAACTGCGTCGCTGCCGGGTTCGTTCGGAGAATAGCCCCGGAATGCGCATCGCACAGGATAAGGCCGCAAGGGGTGTGGCTGAATACCTCGTCGAGAAGCTGACTGATACTGGCAAGTTCAACCTCATTCTTTCTGACGGCAGCCAATGCGCTATTGAGCGCCGTCCGTTCCGCATAATTGCGCGATATGTCGCGGACAATCTTAATAAAGGCGGCCGGATCGCCATCTCGCGGATGAAGATACTCAATCTCCACCGACGCTCGGAAGACACTACCGTCACGGCGCAAACGCCAGCCCTCGCCAGAATACCCCCCTCGCTCACGTGCAATTGCCAAGTTGGCATCCGGCACCTGCGCTTCCCTTTCTTTATCGTCATAGAAGACGGAAAAATGAAGCCCCGTGATATCTCGCTCCTCCCAGCCCTTAATCTGCCGTGCGCCCCGATTCCAGCTCAGCACCCGCCCGTCTGCGGAGAGCAGATAGATGGCACAAAGGGACATTTCAGACACGGCGGCCCCGAGACGGGCATCGCTGACAGGATTCATTCGGGACTCTCGGCTTCAAGCAAACGGGTGTCACTAGGATTAATCGGGTGTCAGAGACTGTTATCGGCAGGCGATCGTCAGAATTCAGGCTCCCGGTAAAAAATTGCAAAAATTACCTCGTCTGACGGTATCAACAACCTCGGTTCGACATGCTGCCCCACGATCTAGGATCAGGCCATTCACGCCAACCAAATCATGCGCGTTCCCCACTAGAGGGAGCATTGTCTGCCATATACATTGAGGAAGATCGATTATAAAACCGCGTTTATGCCTTCACGTTTATTTTACCATCGTCATGTGTTGACTCCTTACGTATTCTTCGGGTTGCGATGAAAGGACACCATTCAGATCATTCCCCGACGGGGCGGGGCAGCGAGCTATAAAAGATGAGCCAGCATCCAGCCCTATTCAGATGCTCATACCCGCGCCCGATAGAACCCGGCGGCGTTGTTTCCGAGATGCGTGAGCTCATGACGACGAGATCGCACGACTTAAACCAAGGAGCCGATCCATGAAGACTTTCCGCGTCGTGGTCACGTACCGTAAGGCTTCGGGCATGGACGCATGCCCGTCTTCACCGTCGGCGCCACGTCGAGGTATGTGACGTCGGTATCCACTACGACAAAGTAGGGTCCCTCTAGCTGAGGACATGGGTTACGAAAAACCCATTCTCTTGCTAAGAACGTGTTATCTTTTAAGCAAAAGAGCGAGAAATGCTAGGTGGAAGAACTGCGAGCGTTGGCTTAACTAAAAGCTGGCCGGTCCCATCTTAGCGCTAATCATCGGCCAGGCCATACGTCGTGGTTCGTTTGGCTCGGTCAAGCAACTGATTAAGCGTATCGCTCAATTCGTATCCCACTAAAACGAGAATTGCAAACCTTTACATGGACCGCTTCTGCTGACTCCATCCTCGCAAAACTACAAAGACTTTGTACGAGAATCAGCGGAACGGAACACTAGCTGGAGCGCTCAATTATTGACGCAAAGGGGCTGCAAGAATCAAGTGCAACGTTGAGCCACCGCTGCCGACCCAGTTGAGCCTCGAATAATTAATTTGGGGGCCGACGCCTGGACCACCGTTGTCTCAGAGGCGCGACCCGCCATGAGTTCAATAAGCAGTGCAATCCCTTTCTCCGCCATCTCGGCCGTCGGAATTGCGACGGTCGTCAAGCCCGGTCGCGATTGGCGAGCAGGCTGAATATCGGTGATACTCACCACAGATAGGTTTTTAGGGATCAAGTAGCCGAGATCTAACGCTGCGTTCAGCACGCCAAGTGCCGGAAGATCATTCGAGACGAATATTGCCGTTAAATCTGGGCGAGCCGTCAGCAGATTCTTCGCGGCCGCATATCCTGCATCGAACGAGTCGCCAGTAAACCGTTCGTCAGCTTTCAGGCACCTGACTTTCGATTCAGCCATGGCTTCTCGAAAACCAGCATAGCGCGCCCGGTGTATGCCCTGTTTCGAGCTACCGATAACTGCGCCGATACGAAGATGCCCAAGCCCGACCAGATGCTCTACGGCAAGCCGGGCAGCACCTTTCGCGTCGAACGTCACGCACGGAACACCTGGTGGTTCGTCCGGTAACTCCCAAACCGAAATGGCAACGGGAATACCTCGACTCTGGAGTAATCGTAGCTCAGCGAGCGGCGGATCGGAGTAATTTGCGACTAGCACACCGTCAGAAAGCGAGCCTGCGACCTGCTCCAGAAAACTCATACCGCGGTCGACCTCGTGGTCCGTGTTGCAAACGAGTAGATGACGCTCGTGCTTAAGCGCAGAGAGATTCGCCGCGAGCGCGAACTCAGGGTAGAACGGATTCGTGATGCAACTGAGCATTAGGGCAAGTGTCGGCGATCTTCTCTCAACAAGCGCACGTGCGTTCAGATTAGGTCGGTAACCTTGGCGCTCTACCGCGCCAAGCACTCGCTGACGCGTCTCTTCGCTTACCCGTCCTCGGCTGCGAAGTACGTTGGATACGGTCATCACCGACACGCCAGCGTACTCTGCAACGTCTTTGATGGTCACGGACTGCGCGAATGGTTTACCGTTCATAGGGAGCAGGCTTGTTTGAGTGGATGGGGCAAGTTTTCAACGAAATAATACAACCGTTCCTTATAGCCACGTAAACCAAATGATTAATGAAAGTCCTATTGCACCTGTCAGCGATAGTGGATAGTATTACTGAAAAAAAGAACGTAATTTGCTCCGGAGAAGGCCGTAGGCCTTTTTTTTGTATCCGGATGATGTAACGTTAAATCAAATAGGAGGAGACATGGTAGCCATTGCATTGAAAGGCGTGGAAAAATCATTTGGAGAACACACGCCTGTGCTGCGCAACATTGATCTTGATATCGGGGAGAACGAGTTTTGCGTTTTCCTCGGACCATCTGGATGCGGAAAATCGACGCTGCTCCGCATAATTGCGGGCCTTGAGGATGCGACTTCCGGGGATGTGCATATCGGCGGCCGGATCGTGAACGCTGTTCCCCCATCCAAACGAGGCGTGGCGATGGTTTTCCAGAGCTACGCGCTCTTTCCCCACATGACCGTTGAGCAAAATCTCGGATTTGGGCTGAAGCTCGCAGGCGTGTCGGTAGACGAGATAGCCCGCAAGGTCAACGGCGCGGCGAAGATATTGCAGTTAGAGCCATTGCTCAAGCGCAAGCCTGTGGCACTCTCCGGCGGACAGCGGCAACGTGTCTCGATCGGCCGCGCCATCGTGCGTGAACCCGGTGTTTTTCTGTTCGATGAACCGCTTTCGAATCTCGACACAATGCTTCGCGGGCAAACACGCGTCGAAATTGCCAAGCTTCACCGCCAATTCGCGCGTGCTAGTACGGTCTATGTGACGCACGATCAGGTTGAGGCTATGACACTCGGCGACAAAATCGTCCTGCTGCGTGCCGGTAAGGATGCCGAGTGCTTCGGCAGCATCGCTCAGGTCGGCTCGCCGCTTGATCTCTACCATCGTCCGAATAGCCGATTTGTTGCAGAGTTCATCGGTAGCCCAAAGATGAACATCCTGGATGGCTCCGTCATGGCAATTAACGACGAGGGTGCAAGCGTTAAGTTGGAGAGGACCAACGAAATAGTCTCGGCGAGCGTCGACGGCGCCTCTTTGAAAGTAGGTCAGCCAGTGCAATTCGGGATTCGACCCGAACATTTCGCTGACGTTTCCAGCCTCAGTTCAGCAAATGAGGAAAATGGACATACGGTTCACAGAGACACGCAGGTTTTTCTTCGCAATGTGACTCTCGTGGAACGGCTTGGCGAGCACAGTTATGTACACGTCGAAGACCGCGATCAAACCATCATCATCGCAAAACAAGCCGGTGATACGAACTATAAAGTAGGTGCGCCTATCGCGCTTCATTTCCATTCCAAATCCTGCCACTTGTTCACCGCCGACGGCCGCGCAGTGCCGAAACGTTAATAATAAAATATCTGGAGACAACAATGAAACGTCTGCTCGTACTCTCAATCCTGGGGGTTACCCTCTCTTGCATCAGCGTTGCCAATGCGGGAACGCTCCAACTGAATATTGCATTCAAAGGTGCTGAAACACGTGCGGTGTGGGAGCGGTTGATTCAAGAATTTCAAAAGACAAACCCGGACGTCACGCCGAAAGTCGCATTCGTCGAAGAAGAGGCCTATAAGGTGCAGCTTCCAGGTTGGCTTTCTTCGGTGGCGCCGGACGTGATCAACTGGCACGAAGGCGAGCGCATGGCTTACTACGCTAAGCGCGGCCTGCTCGAAGACCTCTCTTCTGATTGGCAGAAAAACAACTGGGATGTGCTGTTCGCGTCGCTTAAGACCCCATCGTCATTCAACGGCAAGCAATATGCAATGCCCACGCAGTATTTCGCGTGGGGCATCTATTACAGAAAGGATCTCTTTGAAAAGGTTGGTATCAAGGAAGAGCCAAAAACCTGGGAGGAGTTTCTTGATGCATGCAAAAAGCTTAAAGCCGCAGGTATCGCGCCTATCGCAGTGGGCGGACGCGACTCGTGGACATTGGCAGCATGGTTCGACTACCTCGATTTGCGCATCAATGGTTACGAATTCCACATGCAACTGATGAAGGGTGATATTGCCTATACCGACGCTCGTGTCAAGAAGGTATACAACGCGTGGAAGACGCTGATCGACAACAAATACTTCATCGACAACCCGCTGTCGTACAGCCTTGATTCCGTCCAGCCCATCTACAGTCAAGGCCATGCTGCGATGATGCTAATGGGTACGTTTCTGTCTCCTGGACTGCCGCCCAACACGAAGCTGCAAACGGGTTTTTTTCGTTTCCCGACCATCGACCCGAAAATTGCGCCCGCAGAAGATGGTTCCGTGGAGTGTCTTAATATCCCCGCGCGTGCGGCGAACAAAGCCGACGCGCGTAAGTTTCTCGCCTTCATCGGTCGCTCCGATATCAATGGAGAACTTGCTAAGGGGTTGGGTACACTGCCAGCCAATAACCAGGCGGCAATGCCGGAGGATCCGGTTGCGAAGATTGGCTTCCGGATTCTCTCGAAGACCACGGGCGGGGTCGCACAATTCTATGACCGCGACATGACCAAAGAAATGGCCGATGAGGGAATGAAGGGGATGCAACGGTTTATTACGGACCCGTCGAAACTCGACGTCATTCTTGGTGACCTTGAGAAGACGCGCAAGCGCATCTACAACAAGTCCTGATTAGCGGGGTTTGAAATGACTATGGTTCAGACGGGCAAGTTGGTGCAGGATGAATCGCACGTTGGCTTGAAGAAAGATTCGGCACACTCGCAACGGAGGGGGGCGTCGGCGCAACTTGCTACAAGACGCAAACGGGCAGCAATACTGTTTCTGTTGCCCGCATGCGTGATGTTCGGCATCTATGTGATTTATCCGATCTTCAGCAGCATAGTACTGAGCTTCTATAAGTGGGATGGCATGAGCGAGAGGACCTTCATTGGCATTGCGAACTACGTCGAACTGTTCCACACCGACACGTTCTATGTAGCACTGAAGAACAATGTGTTGTGGTTGCTGTTTTTTCTGCTCGCGCCGCCTATCGGCCTGGCCATCGCGCTCTACCTGAATCAGAGCATTAAAGGCATGCGTCTGGTGAAGTCGCTGTTCTTTTCTCCCTTTGTGTTATCAGGAGTGGTTGTCGGCCTCGTGTTCAGCTGGTTCTACGATCCTGCGTTTGGTCTCTTAAAAGTGTTCGTTGGTCACGGTATTCCCGTTCTCGGAAATGAAAACTACGCAACATTCGGTGTCATCGCCGCAGCGTTGTGGCCGCAAATTCCTTTCTGCATGCTGCTGTATTTGACGAATCTAACGAGCATCAATTCAGAGGTTATCGAGGCTGGCAGAATGGAAGGGGCATCAGGCTGGGCCCTCCTGTGGCACGTTGTGTTACCACAGTTGCGTCCCGCAACATTCATGTCCGTCGTGCTCACGATTATTGGTGCATTGCGAAGTTTCGACCTGATTTCAACCATGACCGAAGGCGGTCCGTTCGATAGCTCGACGGTTCTTGCCTACTTCATGTACGACCAGGCTATCAAGTACTTCCGTTATGGCTATTCGGCTGCAATCGCTGTCGTGCTGTTTCTCATCATGCTGGTGTTCATCGTGTATCAGCTGCGCAGACTTCTCCACGCTGAGCGATAAAGAAGGAAAATTGATATGTATCCGACCCCCGTAAGCAAATGGAGTCCCGCTGGGCGTTTAGCATACAAGGCTTCACTGCCCATTGCCCTTGTGATTTGGCTCTTGCCGCTCCTCGCCGTTCTTCTAACATCAGTGCGCTCCTCTGAAGACCTAATGACAGGCAACTATTGGGGGGTGCCCCATGGGCTAGCTTTGTTCGAGAACTACAAGACAGTGCTCGTCGGCTCGCCAATGTTGCACTATTTCTTGAACAGTTTCCTCATCACAGTTCCGTCGGTCTTGGGAGCCATCGCATTATCTGCGATGGCTGGGTTCGCACTGGCAACTTATCCGTTCAAGGGCAACGGCACTCTCCTCGGAATCTTTGTCGTAGGAAACTTCGTGCCCATTCAGGTTCTGATGATTCCAGTGCGTCAACTGACGCTCAATCTTGGGCTGTTCAACACAGTCGAGGGATTGATTCTTTTCCATGTGTCGTTCCAAACGGGCTTCTGTACTTTGTTCCTGCGCAACTTCATCAAAGAGCTTCCGTACGAGCTTATCGAGGCTGCCCGCATAGAAGGTGCCAGCGAATGGCAGTTGTTTTACCAAATCATCCTGCCGTTGATTGCCCCTGCATTGGCCGCGTTGGGAATTCTTGTTTTCACGTTCGTCTGGAACGACTACTTCTGGGCACTTTGCCTAACTACAGGTGACGATGCAGCACCAATAACAGTGGGCGTCTCTGCGCTCAAGGGGCAGTGGACTACTGCCTGGAACCTCGTGTCGGCCGGCTCCTTACTTGCTGCTATTCCATCGGTGGCGGTCTTCTTCGCAATGCAAAAACATTTCGTCGCTGGCTTAACGTTCGGTGCTACGAAAGGCTAAAGCACTCGTTTTGGACTCGCAGAACGTCGTGCACTCATAACATTCACAAAAGGAATAACTTCATGAAAGTTGGTGTTGACTACTACCCCGAGCACTGGGATGTCGCGATGTGGGAGCAAGACGCGCGGCAAATGCGCGAGGCAGGAATTAAAATAGTTCGTCTTGCGGAATTCGCCTGGTCCAGGCTCGAACCAACCGAAGGTCAATTCGACTTCGACTGGTTGGACCGTGCGATTGCTGTGCTCTCAGGCCAAGGGCTGGAAGTCGTACTCGGGACGCCTACGGCCACTCCGCCGGTTTGGTTGACCACTGACTATCCCGACGTACTCCCGGTCGACAACAAAGGACATACTCATTATGCGGGCGTTCGCCTTCACCGTTGTTACAATAGCCCCTCTCTGCGTAAATACGGCGCTCGGATCATCGAGAAGCTCACTCAGCACTACGGCTCGAATCCGGCTGTAATCGGCTGGCAAACTGATAACGAGCTAGCAGCGAATGACTGCCACTGCGAAAATTGCACACGAAAGTTTCGGAGCTGGCTGCAGGAGAAGTACAAAACACTTCCAGAGCTGAACCGTGAGTGGGGAACCGTCGTCTGGAGTGGCGAATACAGTGATTGGGCACAGGTGAAAACGCCGCTTGGTGGTTCGCCGTTTCTTAACCCTTCCTTCCTGCTCGACTTCCGACGTTTCTCATCTGACACTGTTGCCGACTTCAATCGATTCCAGGCCGCACTCCTCCGAGAGAACAGCCCCGGCAAGTTCGTGACGCACAATCTCTGGGGCTATCCGGTCTCGGCTGATTACTATGACATGTTCGACAGCATGGACTTTGCTTCTGTCGACTACTACCCCGCGACTGACCTTCTCGACGATTCGAAGTCGCGGATGTACCACGGAGCATTGACGCTCGATCTCACGCGTGGCGTCAAGCAGAAAAACTTCTGGGTAATGGAGCAACTCAGCGGTACTCCGGGATGCTGGTATCCGATGTCGCGCACTCCGTTCCCCGGAATGATTCGGGCTTACGCGTGGCAAAGCGTGTCGCGCGGCGCGGACACAATTGTTCAGTTCCGCTGGCGTTCGGCGCGTATCGGCGCAGAGCAATTCTGGCATGGACTGCTCGACCACCATGGTGAACCTGGCCGCCGATACAAAGAGTTTGTCCAGTTTAGTGAAGAGGTGAACAGGCTCGCTCCTCTGCTTGAGGGCACGACGTTGGATAACGACGTCGCCATGCTCTTCTCTCACGAGCAGCTCAACGCCTTTCAGATTCAACCTCAGGCAGATGGCTTCGATTACCTCACGAACTTCAAGAGCCTGCATACCGGACTGATGAGCATGGGGGTTAGCACCGATGTGCTCAACTGGCGAAGTGATTTCCAGGGCTACAAGCTAGTTATCGCGCCAATGCTTTATCTCATTAATGACGAGATTGCGGACAAGCTGCGAGAATATGTCAGCAATGGCGGCAAGCTTGTTTTGACCACGCGTACAGGTGTGAAGAACATGAACAACGTATGTCTTCCCAACCGGCTTCCGAATCTCCTAACGGAGCTGGCCGGCGTGTATGTTGACGAATATGATCCAGTGGGAAAGGACACGCAAAAGATATTGCTACAAAATGATCAGGCGTATTCTTGCAGCCAGTGGTGTGACGTCCTTACTCCTGTGACGGCGGAGACAATAGCCACGTACGAGAGCGAATATTTCGCGGATCGAGCAGCCATTACGCGAAACGTAGTCTGCGCAGGTTCCGTTTATTACATCGGTACCATCTTGGACGCGGATGCAAATCGAGCGCTCCTGCGGCGCATCGCGTCGGAGGCTGGTATCGATTTCCAGCTTAATGTACCGGAGGGGGTCGAAGTAACTACGAGAAGCACTGAAGGTCGGTCTTTGCGTTTCATCCTAAATCTTTCGAAAGACTCAAAAGTGTTGTCGATTCCAAAGGGCGACTATGTAAGCGCAATTTCCGGAGACCGACTCCAGGGTGGAATAATCGAACTCCAACCTGGTGAGGTAGAAATTCTGGTCCAAGGTACCGAAGAAGGGTATTCCAAGCTTTGGCAATCAAGGAATTAAAACTCTCTGCAAAGACTTTCTTTATGCCGTTGCAGACATAAAGAAGCTGATCTTAAACACTTTTTCGCTTATGTGTCAGTTCGGACTTTATCCCGGCATGCCCCCTATTAACGCTCATTTAGAAATTGCGTTAACACTTATTTGAGCCAGAAATTCTTCCGTGGCATCCTCGAATCTTGGCCGGAGCTCTTCCGGTACTGCGAATCGGCGATATTTATAAGAATCGCGTGCACGTGGGTGATTTGCCAACGAGCTCGACACTCATAGAAATGCCAGGCGGTGAAGCTCACGGCCAAGAAATCACACTTTGGCAGGCACTCCCTCCTCCACGCAAATGGACCAGAGGGGAATACCGCCTGCTCAATAAATTCGAATATTCCGTGATCTCGTGGGCGATGAAGAAATCAAGGTGCTTCGTCTACACCTCTGGGGATGTCACCTACATCTTTCCTAGAACGACAATCTTCAAGGCCTTCTATGCATGATGGCCAACGCGTTTTGCACAGGAAGGTGGAGTGACACCAAAGAGATGACTCTGATGACCGAAAACGACTTGAAGTCATGACTGCGATCCGAAATTACCCCGGATGGCAAGTGGAATATCGTGTTGCACACGAATCTGAACGATCCATTAGCTTGTTGGGTGGCCCTCTATAACTTCGATGAATACGCAGGCGTGTGCGTCAATCAACTCTATTCTGAAACCCTACGGGAGCGAACCGCTCCAGACACCAAGCCAAATTGGTACGCAAGCGCCAAGATTCCCTTCAAAGAAACGGACGAGTTGTTCAAGATGGAGGTTCACTGCTTCAATTTACGCGAATGGAGCTATTACGAAGATGGGTAAAAAATTTCCCATCCGAAGTTTCTTGTCACAGAGATCAGCAGGCTCGCGTGGCCAGAGTGGGTCCCCCGTAATTGTCCACGGACAAATGAACAGTGGCGATACGGCCGAAAATCAGGTTCACACTGACCTTCCCAAACCATACCAAAAGAAACAAACAGTATTAAGGAACGGCGAGCAACGACCACACGAAGTAGAAAGCAACATCTATCCAACTCAGGCCACAACTCTGGTCAATTTCAGCGCTTCCGATTGGGGATGGTTGAAGGAGCCGAAGACCGAGAAGATGGTCAAGAAGCTGAGCCAGACATATCGTCCACCGGAGCGTCCTGCGGATATCAGGCAGGAAAAATATCCACCGGTACTCCTGGAAATACAACAGATGCTGTTGATTGAGGCATTGCGGAAGTAATCAATCGCAAAGCGGAGAAGAGATTCGACCATCTTTTGACTGCACTGGAAGATCTCAGGAAGGCCAATAAGATCGACAGCGTGAATTTTTTGGCAGGAACTGCAGCCAACCGACACGGGCGCCGCGGCAACCTCAACGTCTGGTAGTTCTTCTTCAGGCAAGGATCTCCTGAGCAGGCAAAGCTTCCAGGCAGAAGCTGGCGATACGTTCACCAGGACCAAGGCGCTGCGGGTCGCCGCCACCGCATCTTGTCTTCCGGACCGCGTTAGTCATTGCCATCGCCATTGAGCAGCAGTCGCCCTACTGGGTTGAAATTGAGTGCCGCAAAAGTGAAGCAGGCTACCGCTCAATTCTTTTGGGAGGAGTGCCCGCTGCCGATGTCGACAGCTACATCGCCGGCACCCTGGAGATCGTAGCAGATCAGAAGGGACGAAACATGGAAGATAAGCTCTATAAGGCTGCGCAGATCGCCAGCGTCCAAGTTGGTTTTTACAGGCACCAGTATCTTCGTGATAGTACGTCCATGTAATGACCCACTAAAAACCTGCTCAGTAGATAATCCTAAAAGGGAATCAAAATGAGCAAGGTCATGGAAGAAGAATTCAAACGTTGGACAGCCAAGCGCAAAGCGGCGCTGGTGATGGAAATCATCCAGGGAAAGACGACGGTAGCCGAGGCTAGCCGGTCGTTTGATATCCCGCCATCCGAGATCGAAGAATGGGTCGATGAAGGCCGCAAAGGGATGGAGAACGCCCTGCGCGCCAAGCCGCTGGATGTGAGAGAACAGTACGAGCGGCAACTCAAGGAGCTGCAGGAAGCCTACGGAGAAGCCATGCTGGAGCTGCGCGCCAGAAAAAAATTGGCGTCCCTGTTGGGCGAGGAAGACAAGTAATCGAGACCATCCGCCAGGGACTCAAACAAGACGGTTTCGATGTGGCTGTCAGCAAGATATGCGCGTGGTTTGGGATTGCCAGGCGCAGCGCTTACTACAAGCCGGTGAAGGCTGAGCCCAAGGTGCAGGAGCGCTTTGCCGAACCCATTCGCAAGATGATCCTGGAAGAGCCGTCCTTCGGCTATCGCACGGTGGCTGGCCTGCTCGGGTTCAATAAGAACACGGTGCAGAGGATCTTCCAGATCAAAGGTTGGCAGGTCAAGAAGCGTCCTATTGGTTTCCGGCCCAGGGTGAAGGCCTTGCCGTCGGTAGCCACAGGACCAGACCAGCGCTGGGCAACCGATCTGTGTCGGATCTGGACAGGGCGAGATGGCTGGGCGGTGCTAGCCTTGGTGATTGATTGCCACACGCGGGAATTACTGGGCTGGCATCTGTCGCGTTCGGGCAAGTCGAAGACGGCAGAGTCGGCCTTGGAGCAAGCGCTGATCGCGCGTTATGGCTCACTGGGTCGCGTGACGGCGCCGTTCTTGCTGCGCTCAGATAACGGCTTGGTGTTC
>NZ_KV880769.1:3669532-3707946 GCF_001929405.1 Herbaspirillum camelliae | reverse complement strand
AGCGCGCTCGCGGCCGCATCAGGCGCTGGGCATGAAGACACCGGCTGAGGCGTTTGCTTTAGCCGCATAACTTGAGCAGGTTTCGCTGGGTCATTACATCCAAGGCATTGGACACAGAGTATCTTCTGCAAACCTTAAAAACGTATTAGAACGGGCCTCGCGAAACTCGTACAAGCGATACGGAGTCGGCTGGCTAAGAATCAATCGCCACCTCAACAACGAGAACGGCCATTTCGCTTCGAATAAATCGGTAAGCGAAAATGGCTTCCTTCCGATCAAGATGATTAGTTTAACACCAGCTTGCAATTCATCCACCTGGCATTTCTCGCTCTTTTGCTTAAAAGACTTTGAACACGTTCTAAGACGACACCTAACAGACAACTCTCTTTGCGGTAGTCCGCCCGCCGAGTCTGATGCCCGGTGCGGTATGGCGCCATACTTTTACACCTATTGCTATACCTACACGGCCGTTCTTCTTTATGAAAACGGACGCCGCGCGGTGCGCTTTGTTTGCTGCCTTACAAAGCCGGCGCGGGGATGGTATGGGCTCAATGCTTCAGGACACCGAGCCATGTGCCCCAACCATCCTTTGTTCCATCATTTCGACCGCGGCCCCTTCTGGTGGCTTCTCGGGCTGCTGTGGTCGTTATTGGCCGGTGGCTGCGCGACGACACTTCCACCGCCGGCACCACCCGAACTGCCAGCCACTTTCGTACCGGCACTTTCGTCCGAGTTCGTCCCGGTGGTCCGTTACGGCCGCTACACCCTGGTCGAGTTGGTTCCAGACCAGGCGCAGCGCGACCTGATGCAGCAGGTGGTGGATATTTCCATTCCGTCCGCCTTCGACGCGACCGTGGGCGACGCGCTGCGCTACGTGCTCCTGCGCTCCGGCTATCGGCTCTGCGATACCCCGGATACCGGCAGGCTCTTCGCCTTGCCGTTGCCAGCCGCGCATCTGCATCTCGGGCCGTTGTCGCTGCGCGATGCCTTGCTGACGCTCGCCGCCTCCGACGCTTGGGATCTGTCGATCGACGAAACCACCCGGCAGGTGTGCTTCAACCGCCGCGCCGCGCCGCCACCGACCACGGCTACACCCGTCGTCGCCCCCGTTGAATCCGCGACCGATTCCGTCGATGCGCTCCAACCCTGGGAGGCGCTGCAATGACCTTTCCCCAAACTCCCGAAGCGGACCGCCCCACGCGCTGGTTCAAGATCGCCGCCGGCATCTGGCTGCTGCTCATCAGCCTGATCGCCGTCGTCAACAGCGTCGGACTCTCCCGTCTCACCGAGCAGGCCCGCCGCGACACGCAGGAAACGCAGATCAAAGCACTCGCCGAGCAGGTCAAGGAACTGGCCCAACAGGCCGAAGCCGGTAAGCGCCAACCCAAGCCAGCAAGCCAGGCCGAAGTCGCCGCGGCCCGGCAGGCGTTGGAAAACCGCCTCGCCAGCCTCGAACAGGCGCAGGCCGACGCCGCGCATGCCAGCGACCTGCAAGCATTGCAGGGCCGCGTCAGCGCCGTCGAAACCCGTCAGCAGGAACTCCGGGCGGCAGTGCCTGCCGTGCTTCGGCCGCGCGTGCCGGTAGCGGTCAAGCCCAAGGTGCTGGTGCCGCCCTTCCGGGGCGTCGGCCTGGAGCTGCGCGGCGGCGAACGCTTTCTGTCGATCGCGCCGCCGGCCACGATCTCGCTCGCCAACGTACGCCTGCTGCGCGAAGGCGACAGCGATAGCGGCTGGCAGCTCCAATCCATCGAAGCCCATGCCGCGCTGTTTCTGGTGAACGGTCAGCCGCAGCGCATAGCGCTGCCGTAGGACGACGGCCATGATGCGACAGTCCGACATCGCCATCTGCCTCGCCTGCGCAGTGAGCCTGGCGTCCTTGCATGCCCGTGCGCAGTCGGCACCGACGACACCCTCCGGCACAAATCTCAGCCAGACGCAAACCAGCACGGACACCGCGCTCGACGAGCACCAAGCGCGCGATTGGGGCCTGCGCGCCGAAGAGTGGGCGCGCTACCGCCAGTTGATGCAGGGGCCGCTCGGCGTCTATTCGCCCAGCCTCGATCCGCTGACCGCCCTCGGCATCGAGGCGCGCAGCGATGAGGAACGCAACCGCTACGCGGAGTTGCAGGTGCAGGCCGAAGCCCGGCGTGTGGACAAGACGCTGGCCTACCAGCGCGCCTACGACGCCGCTTGGCAGCGGCTTTTCCCCGGTCAGCCCCGCGTGAGCCTGCCTAGCCCTCAAGCGCCGAGCGTCGGCCATACCGGTGCCGGTCGGACGGCGGTGTTCATCAAGGCCGACTGCACCTCCTGTAAGCAGCGCGTGCGGCAACTCCAAGCCGCCGGCACGCCGTTCGACCTCTACATGGTCGGCAGCCGTGGCGACGATGCCCGTATTCGCCAGTGGGCGACGCAGGCTGGCATCGACCCGGCCCGGGTGCGCGCCCGCACGATCACGCTCAACCACGACAGCGGCCGCTGGCTCTCGCTGGGCTTGCCCGGCGAACTGCCCGCCGTGATGCGCGAGGTGAACGGGCAATGGCAGCGTCAATAAGAAGGCGTTCCAGCCGGGCGTGCGCCGCTATCGGCATGGCGTGGCTGCTCGGTGCCGGCATCCCGGTATTGGCCGTGCAGGCGCAGGAACTTCCGCCACCCGCCTACCAACTCGCCGCACAGCAGGCCGGCGTGCCGTCGCCGGTGCTGTACGCGGTTGCCTTGCAGGAAAGCGGGGCGAAGCTGCGGGACCGGTTGATCCCCTGGCCGTGGACGCTCAATGTCGCCGGCAACAGCGAACGCTACGCCACCCGCGCCGAAGCCTGCGCGGGTCTGCGCCGCGCCCTGGCCCGCGCTCCCGCCAGCCGCATCGATGCTGGCCTCGGACAGGTCAATCTCGGCTACCAGGCCCATCGCTACGCCGTTCCCTGCGAGCTGCTCGACCCGTACCGGAACCTAGCGATCGCCGCCGACATCCTGCGCGAGCAGCACCTGCCGGGCGAGGACTGGCTGCTCGCCATCGGACGCTACCACCGTCCCGCCGGTGGCGAAGCGGCGGCCCGCTACCGGCGCAGTGTCCATCGGCACCTGACGCGCGTGCTTGGCCCCGTCGGTTCCCTTCCTTTCGTGAACACGACACCATGAACCGTATCGCTTTCGCCTTGGCCCTCGGGCTGCTTGCGGCATCGACCGCTCACGCGCAGAGCGCCACCACGCCGCTCGTCGTGATCGAAGACCGCGGCGGGGTTTCCGCGTTGCCGTATTACCAGGTGCTCAATCCCCAGGATGCTGGCTCCGACGCACCGCCCGCGTCGGCCCCGGCTCCCCGTATCGGCAATCCGACCGATGTCGAAGCGGCCATGCTGCCGGTACGCTCCGCAAGGCTGTCGCCGGGTGACGAACCGCGTCGGGTAATCCGCGCACCGGGCCTGACACCGCTCTTTCTTATCGGAGACGACGATCGCTCGCGTGCCTGGCTGCGGCAACGACAAAGCGCGCTGCACGATCTTCAGGCCGTGGGGCTGGTAGTCAACGTGGCCTCGCCCGAGGCACTGGCGTCGCTGCGACGTCTCGCGCCGGACCTGATGCTGTCGCCGGTCTCGGGAGACGACCTGGCCGGGCGGCTGGGCATTCGACACTACCCGGTGCTGATTACCGCTACCGGCATCGAACCCTGACGTGCGGCGTCCGCCATGGCCCAGCCCCATAACATCGAGGTACTGCTGCGGCCAGCGGTAGAGCTATACACCGTTGCCGTTTGCACGGGCGCCGCGCTTCTGTGCGTGATGGCACCTTGGTCGCTCGCGCTGAGTCCGTTGCTGGGCCTGGCCAGCGCGCTTGCCTTCCTGATCTTCGGCGCGATCCGGCTGCGGGATGCCTGGGTCATCCTACGCTACCGCCGCAACATTCGCCGTCTGCCGCGCTACGTGATGACCAGCCGCGACGTGCCGGTCAGCCAGCAGCGGCTGTTCGTTGGTCGCGGATTCCACTGGGACCAGCGGCACACGCATCGCCTGATGCAGACCTACCGGCCCGAATTCCTGCGCTACGTGGAGCCAACCACGATCTACCAGGTCGCGCGCCGGCTGGAAGAACGGCTGGAGTTCGCGCCACTCCTGCTTTCCAAACTCGCGAAGACGCTGACGTGGGACAGCCCGCTGAATCCCGCACGACCACTGCCCCCGGTCGGCGGCTTGCCACGCCTGCACGGCATCGAGCCGAAAGAGGTCGACGTCACGCTGCCGCTGGGCGAGCGCGTCGGCCATAGCCTGGTACTGGGTACGACCCGCGTGGGCAAGACGCGTCTGGCGGAACTGTTCATCACCCAGGACATTCGCCGTAAGAACGCCGCTGGCGAGCATGAGGTCGTCATCGTCTTCGACCCGAAGGGCGACGCAGACTTGCTCAAGCGCATGTATGTGGAGGCTAAGCGCGCTGGACGTGAAGGCGAGTTCTACGTGTTCCACCTGGGCTGGCCGGACGTCTCGGCACGCTACAATGCCGTGGGCCGCTTCGGCCGTATCTCGGAAGTCGCCACGCGCATTGCAGGCCAACTCTCTGGCGAAGGCAACAGCGCGGCGTTCCGCGAGTTTGCGTGGCGTTTCGTCAACATCATCGCGCGTGCGCTGGTCGAGCTGGGGCAGCGCCCGGACTACCTGCTGATCCAACGCCACGTCATCAACATCGACGCGCTGTTCATCGAGTACGCCCAGCACTTCTTTGCCAAGACCGAACCCAAGGCCTGGGAGGTCATCGTCCAGATCGAGGCCAAGCTCAACGAGAAGACCATTCCGCGCAACATGATCGGGCGCGAGAAGCGCGTGGTGGCACTGGAACAGTATCTGTCGCAGGTGCGCATCTACGACCCGGTGCTCGACGGGCTGCGCAGCGCGGTGCGCTACGACCGTACCTACTTCGACAAGATCGTCGCGTCACTGCTGCCGCTTCTGGAAAAGCTCACCACTGGCAAGATCGCGCAACTGCTCGCACCGAACTATTCCGACCTCAACGACCCGCGCCCGATCTTCGACTGGATGCAGATCATCCGCAAACGTGCGGTGGTCTACGTGGGGCTGGATGCGCTGTCCGATGCGGAAGTGGCTTCGGCCGTCGGCAACTCCATGTTCTCGGATTTGGTTTCGGTGGCCGGGCACATCTACAAGTTCGGCGTCGATGACGGGCTACCGGGTGCCATGTCAGGCGTGAAGGTGCCGATCAACGTCCACGCTGACGAGTTCAATGAACTCATGGGCGACGAGTTCATCCCGATGGTCAACAAGGGCGGCGGCGCCGGCGTGCAAGTCACGGCGTACACGCAGACACTTTCGGACATCGAGGCACGCATTGGCAACCGCGCCAAGGCCGGCCAGGTCATCGGCAACTTCAACAACCTGTTCATGCTGCGCGTGCGGGAGACGGCCACCGCCGAATTGCTGACGCGCCAGTTGCCGAAAGTCGAGGTCTACGCAACGTCGCTGGTGAGCGGCGCGACCGACAGTTCCGATCCGCGCGGTAACACGGCATTCACGTCGAACACCCAGGACCGCATCAGCAGCACCAGCGTGCCGCTGATCGAGCCGGCGCACGTCGTCGCCTTGCCCAAGGGGCAGTGCTTTGCGTTGATCGAGGGTGGCAACCTTTGGAAGGTCCGCATGCCGCTGCCGGCACCGGACGCCGATGAGGCCATGCCCAGAGATTTACAGGAACTGGCAGGCTACATGCGGCAGCACTACGTCGATGCTGGCGACTGGTGGGAAAACCAAGGACTGCCGGGGTTGCAGGAGAGCGCGCTGCCGGACGACCTGCTGGATGACTTCAGGCAGTTGGCGACCGTCGATGACGAGGTTGGATCGTGAGCGACCCGGCCGTTGTCGCGCAGCGCGCGCAGCAGCGACAGCAGGGTGCTGTCGCCAGCCTCGTCACGCTACCGTTCCGCTTCTTCGGCGTGCTGTGCGGGTCGCTGCTGCTGTGCATCGTGATCGAGTGCGTCGGCATGCACTTCTTCTGGCCGCAGGAGAGCTGGCATCACGCCCAAGCCATGCTCAACCACGAGCTGGATCAGTTCTCGACCCACTTCACGCGCAGCGCGCTCGTGCAGGATCCGGGACGCACCGCGCACGCGCTGGTCGAACACGCCTACGACTGGCTGTTCGTCAGGAGCGGGCTGCTGGACTGGATACGCGATGCTTCGGCGCAGGCGAGTGCCGGGACCCGCAATCAGGCGCATGACTTTCGCTACACCATGGCGCTCGTGTACGTGCATGTGGAAGCCTACCTGATCGCTTCGGCCTACACGTTACTGACCTTCCTCGTGCGGTTTTTCGTGTTGGTGCTGACGCTGCCGCTTTTCCTGCTTGCGGCGTTCGTTGGTTTCGTGGACGGTCTCGTTCGCCGGGATGTTCGCCGCTTCGGCGCAGGTCATGAGTCCGGCTTCCTCCACCACCGCGCCAGGGCGAGCCTGATGCCGCTAGCGGTGTTGCCATGGGTGACGTACCTGGCGCTACCGATCAGCGTGCATCCTTTGCTTATCCTACTGCCGGCCGCAACACTGCTAAGTGTGGCAATGGATATAACAGTATCAAGTTTCAAGAAGTACGTATGACGTTCGTCATCAGCCCGGAAACACGAGTGCCGCCGCACCCGCATCGAGGCTCAGTTTCCTCCGCGCCACGTTGTCATCGCTCACCGTCGCTTATCGGGCATGATCCTCAACAGAGTATTATCCCGGCGGATGAAATGATGATAAAGCGCCGCCAGCACATGCAACCCGATGAGCCAGTAACCACAAACTGCCAGGGTTTCATGCAAATGGAGGAGCGATTCAGCAACGGCCGGATTGGGCACGGCCGCGACGGGGCCGGTGAACCAGAAAAGGTGCCATACCTTTCCGCTATGATAGCGGTTTAATAAGCCCAGTACCGGCAGCGAGATGAAGAGGATAAACAACAGATAATGCCCTGCAGTTGCCAGCGCCGCGGCGAACGGCGGCAATACGGGCCTTACGGCGGGAGGGGGTAAACGCCTTCTCAGCCAGAGGCGAACAAGCATCAGGATCAGTATGGCTGATCCGCACGTGAAATGAATCGACTTCATGACACTATTTGTCACTGTGCCTTTACCACCGATGTCGCGATACTCTATGGTCACATAGGCCGTGACAACCAGAAGCACCACCAGCCAGTGCAGGAAGATCTGCACACGCGAATATTTTTCCATCTTCCCTTCCCCGTCAATCTGACCTGGACGCATGTTAAAGAAGCCATACCAGGGCTGATGCGATTGCGCCGCCAGTGGGCAGCAGCGAGACGTAAAACAGTACACGTGATTTCTTAAGCTTACCTTAAGTGGTATGCGCCACCGTAACCTTTGCTGGCGAAGTCCTGTGGCACAAAGTAACATCGCAATCGGACACGCTTAGTACTTCAACCGGGCTATCAGCAGAGCCGGGTAGCCACATCCTGGTACAGCATCAGGGCAGTGATTTCGGACACACGGGAACGCTTATCCCCAATATGCATCACGCGTATATTTTACCACGACACAGGCGCAGAACCGCATGCAATGCGCGCACCTGTGGCTGCCATTATTGTCCCCTGCAGCCCGCAGGTAGGAAGAATGGACAAATGCCACGCTTGTATCGTGTCGCTTCCCTCCCTCAGTTGAGGTGGACAGATGGCATCAGCGGATCGCTGTTCCGTTCCCAGGACATGCTCAGGACGGCATAAAATTCATGATGTCCATGCCTAGTCTGTGCGTCGTCTGCGATCCAACTCATCGCGTAAGGCCGTGTACATCAGCATCGACCTGAAAGCGGTATCGATCCAGTCCCGATTGTTTGTGGCGCTCATGCGCACTCCGCCTCAGCATCGTGCCATCCGTATTCCCGGAGCACGGCACGATGGCATCCCTTTCCAGCTACGCATCGACCTGGCGACACACCTTCGTCGCGATGCTGCTCATCGCTTCGGGATTCCAACCCGCGATCGCCGCGGACGACGCGACCGAGCGTGAACAACTGGCTGCGTTTTTGCGCCAGCTTGAACTACTCGACCGCCTGGCCGAACAGGCGGCCGATGTCTCGCCCCAGGAGCGTACCCGCTACCACTTCGACTATGCCCGCCTGCGCGACGACGTGAAGCGCGTCCGCGCTGGCATACAGGACTATCTCGTGCCGCAGCGCGCCCAGCCCCGGGACCCCGTACCGCTGGTCGGCGACTACGCCCATGACGACAAGACCGACGGCAAGGAGGCGCCCACGCCATGACGCCCTCTGCCGACCAGATCGCCGCCTTCCAGGCCAACGGCGGTTTCACCCCCACGGCTGTCTCCACGGTCGTGCTCAGCATCGTATTCGCCGTGCTCCTACTGTGGGGCGTGTGGGCCATGCGAACCGCCTACGTCGGCTGGGCCGAGCAACGCCTCTCCCAACGCCAGTTCCTCGGTGTCGTCGTGCGATTTCTCGCGATGTACGTGGTGCTGACCTTCTTTCTCCTGTCCTGATTCCCCGAAAGGCCGTACCGCCATGCGCAACCGTCACCACTCCCATCGCACCGCCGCGCGCATCGTCGCCCCGTTCGTTCCGCTGATCTTCGCCGCCATGCCACTCTCGGCGTTTCCCGCCGGGCTGCCGAAGATGGAAGATCCCACGCGCGGTCAGGGCAGCGGGATTTTACAGACGCTCCAGAACTATGGGTATGACATTGTGACGCTGGTCGCCTTGCTGGTGGTCGCCTCGATGTTCATCGGGGTGTGCTACCACGCCTACACGCGCTATTCGGAAATCCACACCGGCCGTGCCACCTGGGGGCAGTTCGGGCTCACGGTTGCCGTGGGTGCCATGCTGCTCGTAATCGGCATCTGGCTGCTGACCAAGGCAACGGGCGTGCTGTGAGGCGAGGCGGCCATGAGCAACACTCCTGTCAGTACACACGACGGCCTCGTCACGTTCCTGCCGCACCGACTAAACCGCCAGCCGGTGGTGGTGCGCGGGCTAACTGCCGACGAGCTGTGGATCTGCACCGGCCTATCGGCTGCGGCGGGGCTGGCGCTCGGTCTGCCGCTGGCCTGGATCACGCGCAGCATCGCCATGGTGCCGACGCTGATCGTGGCCGGCATCGCACTGGGCATCTTCGCCGGCGGCGGCTTCCTGCGACGGCAGAAGCGAGGCCGGCCCGACACCTGGCTCTACCGGCAGCTTCAGTGGTGGCTCGCCTTGCACTACCCGGCGCTGGCCACGCTATTGGGCGGACGCTCCCTCATCACCCGTTCTGGCACCTGGACCACCCGGCGCCAGGCCGGCCCGCGTCCCGCTTCCCGGAGTGCCGCATGAGCCGCTTCCGCAACGAGATCACGCATTTGCAGGCGCACGTCAAGACGCTGCGGCTCGCGGCTGGTGCGCTGTTCGTGGTGACGCTGCTGCTCGCGTTCGGCTGGTGGAGCGCCCCGAAGAATCTCACTATCCACGTTCCGCCTGACCTGCGCTCGGGCAGCACGCGCCGCTGGTGGGACGTGCCGCCCGAAAGCGTGTATGCCTTCAGCTTCTACATCTGGCAGCAGCTTCAACGCTGGCCCACGGATGGCGAGGCGGACTACCCACGCAACCTGCGCGCGCTGTCGGCCTATCTCACGCCGGGTTGCCGTGCCTTCCTGCAACAGGACTACGAGTACCGGCGCAGCAACGGTGAACTGCGTCAGCGGGTGCGCGGCATCTACGAGATTCCGGGCCGGGGCTACGGCGACGACCCGACCACTCGCGTCAAGGTCGTTTCCAACGGCGACTGGATCGTCACGCTCGACGTGATGGCTGACGAATACTACGGCGGCGACCAGGTCAAGCGGGCGCTCGTGCGCTACCCGTTGAAGGTCGTACGCATGGACGTAGACCCGGAGCACAACCCGTTTGGCCTGGCGCTCGACTGCTACGTGGGCACGCCACAGCGCATCGAAGCCGCATCGGTGCCAACCCCAACCAGCACCCCCATCAATGGGCCTGTCAGCACACCGACCAGCACGCCCGCCGGCACGGCGGCCCCCCCGCAGGGAGACACCCCATGAAGCGCCTTGTCCTGTCGGCCCTGGCGGCCTTCACCCTGAGCCTGGGGCTCGCATCCACCGGTCATGCCGTCGACATCCTGCATTGGGTGCGCATGCCGCTGGCCGTGCCGCTCGTTGTCGGCCAGGAGCGCGTGGTGTTCATCGACCGCAACGTACGCGTCGGCGTACCACCAGACATTGCCAACCGCTTGCGCGTACAAAGTGCGGGCGGCGCGATCTACCTGCGCGCGAGCGATGCGATTGCGCCGGCGCGGTTGCAGTTGCAGGACGTGGAATCCGGCGCGCTGATCCTGATTGACATTGCCGCTACGCCGCCGAAGGACGGGCAGGCCCCGCTGGAGCCGGTGCGCATCGTGGAAGACGAAGCTGCCACCGCCACGCGGTACGGCAGCAAGGCCACCGCCCCGGCAGGCGATGCGGACGACGCTACCACCGCTCCCGACAAGACCGCCGCCGCGCGCGAGACGCCCATTCCCGTCGTGCTGACGCGCTACGCTTCGCAAAACCTCTACGCGCCGCTACGCACGGTGGAGCCGGTCGCCGGTATCGGGCGCGCGAATCTGCGTCGTGGTCTGACGCTTGCCACCTTGCTGCCGACGTTGCCCGTGCGGGCGCGTGCGCT
Source organism: Herbaspirillum camelliae (assembly GCF_001929405.1). Taxonomy (NCBI): domain Bacteria; kingdom Pseudomonadati; phylum Pseudomonadota; class Betaproteobacteria; order Burkholderiales; family Oxalobacteraceae; genus Herbaspirillum; species Herbaspirillum camelliae. Next base: position 3,697,280 of record NZ_KV880769.1, on the reverse strand, counting down.
CGCCGCCTGGCGACTGGAAGATCATTGGGTGACGGCAGTGCAACTCACCAACACCACCGATCACTGGGTTGATCTCGACCCGCGCGCACTGCAAGGCGACTTCGTGGCGGCAACGTTCCAACATCCGAACCTGGGGCCGGCCGGGCAATCCACCGATACCACCGTGCTCTATCTCGTGACCCGCAGCCACGGCCTGGCCGAGTCGCTGCTCCCGGCAGTCGCCCCCATCAACTCCGTGGTCAACCTGCCGCCTGCTGCGGCGGCCGGCCAGGTCGAAGGAGGTCGAGATGAAAAGTAACGGCCTGCTCAAATGGTTGATGATTCCGATGGCGCTAGCCGTCGTGTGGGTCGGCATCAAGCTGTTCTCCGGCCATACCGACAACAAGTCAGCCCCGCAGCGTGCGGCCAGCCAGCTCACGCCCGAGGAGATGAAGGTGCTGGGCATCGAGGGCGACACGCCGCGCGATACCGTCGCCACGCTGGTCGCCCAGGTCAAGCAGCTGCGCAACGAGTTACAGACCTCGCTCAACGACAACAAGAACGCCAAGACCGAGAACGATCGCCTGCGCGCACGCGAAAGCGCGATCGACCAGCGCATCCAGAGCGCGCTCGACGGGGAACACAGTCGTCTACAGCAAGACCGGGATCAGGTCGCGAGCGACCGCCAGCAGACGCAGGGCCTGTTGCAGGATTTGCAGAAGCGCCTCGACGGCCTGACGAACAAGGGCAACCAGGCCGATCTGCCGGTGGGCCTCGGGCTGCAAGATGGCGATGGCAAGAACTTCGGCACCGGCCCTGGCGACACGCGCTGGGTGGAACCGGATGACGCCAAGCCCGACGCGAAGAACGGTAGCAGCGGCAACAACGGCAAGGGGCCGGCCTTTCCCATGAGCTTCGGCCCTGCGCAGAAGACGCTGTCCAGCACGGTCGGCACGGTGGCCGATGCCGGCGAGAAGGCCTTGGGTGCATCCGCGAAACCGGCCTACACCGTGCCGACGAACGCTACGCTGATGGGCTCGATCGCCATGACCGCGTTGATCGGCCGCGTGCCGATCGACGGCACGGTCAACGACCCGTATCCATTCAAAGTACTGATCGGCCCCGACAACCTGACTGCCAACGGCATCGACATTCCTGATGTGGCGGGCGCCGTGGTCAGCGGCACGGCATCGGGCGACTGGACGCTTTCGTGCGTGCGTGGGCAAGTCCGCTCGGTCACGTTCGTCTTCCAGGACGGCACGATTCGCACCGTGCCGGAGGACGCGGGCAACGCCAACGGCAGCACCAACAATAACAACGGCCAGAACGGCAACACCGTCCAGGGCGGCCTTGGCTGGATCAGCGACCTCTACGGCATCCCCTGCGTGTCGGGCGAGCAGCGCAGCAACGCTGTGCAATACCTCGGCTCGCAGGCGCTGATCACCGCGGCCGGCGCGGGTGCCGCCTCGCTCATCAAGTCCGATAACGGCAGCGTCTCCTACATCAGCAACAGCAACGGCTCGCTGGGCACGGTCGGCATCTCGGGCAACGAGGCGATGGGGCGTATTCTCGCCGGTGGCGTGCAGGAAATGTCGCAGTGGGTCGGCAAGCTCTACGGTCAGGCCTTCGCCGCGATCTACGTGCCGCCCGGCGCCAAGGTTGCCGTGCATCTCGACCATCCGCTCAACATCGACTACGACGCCAAGGGCCGTCGGGTCAACCACCGACTCGGAGAAGCGCATGCACCGGATCTGGACTGATGGCGCGGCCGGCCTGCTGGTCGCCGCAATCCTTGTCGCGCTCGGCGGTTGCGCGACCAGCAAGGAAAAGCTGCTACCGCATGGCGACAGCACAATGCTCGACGTCTGGAATCAGGAGACTGGCGGCAGCGCGGGTGGTGGTCAGGCCGCGCGCCAACTGCTCGACGCGCGCCAGGAACTGCGTCGCCCGCTAACCGACGCCGATGTGCAGAACACGCCTGCCGCCAGTGCAGCCTATACGCGCAGCGCGACCAACGAAATCTACCGTCAGTTTCACCGGCTGCCGAACCCCGACCTAGTGATGTACGTGTTCCCGCACCTGGCGGGCACCGACCCGGTGCCAGTGCCCGGCTACACAACCGTCTTTCCCCTGTACCAGCGCGTTCAGTACGCGATGCCGGGCGAACGGCTGGAGGACTACTGAGATGGCCTGGTCGCTGCCGTGGCCGCGCAAGACCGTCCCGAGCGCCGGCACCGAGGCCGGCGTGCCGGATGCGTGGGAGCGGCACGTTGCCAAGCTCAACGCGCATGGGATTCCCACGCCGGGCGAGGCCTTGCGTCGTGGCAAGCGCAAGCCGGCGACCCAGGCGGACGTCGAGGCGCTCTACGACGTTGCGCCGTCGTTCGTCGATCTATTGCCTTGGGCCGAATACCTGCCGGGCTCGAAAAGCATGCTGCTGGACGATGGTCAATCCGTTGCCGCTTTTTTCGAGCTGCTGCCGATCGGCACTGAGGGCCGCGAGATGGCCTGGCTGTGGCGGGCCCGCGACGCGGTGGAAAACGCCTTGCAGGACTCGTTCGACGAGTTCGACGAGCATCCGTGGGTGGTGCAGTTTTACGCACAGGACGAACCGGACTTCGATGATTATCTGGGCACGTTGCAGACCTATCTGCGGCCCCGTGCGCAAGACAGCGCCTTCAGTGCGTTCTATCTCCGCTTCTTTGCACACCACCTGCGCGCAATCGCCACGCCGGGCGGCCTGTTCGAGGATACGACCATCACCCGCCTGCGTTGGCGTGGACAGGTCAGGCGCATGCGCATGGTGGTCTACCGGCGCACGCCCACAGTCGCCAATGCCCGTCGCGGCCAGACGCCCGAGCAGGCACTCACCACCATCTGCGACCGGCTTACCGGCGGCCTGGCGAACGCCGGTGTGAAGGCCAAGCGGCTCGACGCCGCGGACATCCACGCCTGGCTGCTGCGCTGGTTTAACCCGGCGCCGACGATACTCGGCGACACGCCGGAGGACCGGGAACGCTTCTACGCGCTCACCCGCTACCCTGACGAGCACGAGGAGGGCGAAATCGAGCTGGCCAGCGGGACCGACTTCGCGCAGCGGCTGTTCTTCGGTCAGCCTCGATCCGATCTGACGAACGGGACGTGGATGTTCGACGGCATGCCGCACCGGGTCATCTCGATGGACCGGCTGCGCACGCCACCGGCGACTGGCCACCTGACCGGTGAGACGCGCAAGGGCGACGCGCTCAATGCGCTGATGGACCAGATGCCCGAGGACACGGTGCTGTGCCTCACCCTGGTCGCCACGCCGCAGGACGTGCTCGAAGCCCATCTGAACCACCTGAGCAAGAAGTCCGTCGGCGAAACACTTGCCTCCGAGCAAACTCGGCAGGACGTGCAGCAGGCGCGCAACCTGATCGGCAGCGCGCACAAGCTGTACCGCGGTGCAGTAGCACTCTACCTGCGCGGGCACGATATGGACGAACTCGATGCACGCGGTCTGCAATTGGTCAACGTGATGCTCAACGCAGGCGTGCAACCGGTGCGCGAGGAAGACGAAGTGGCGCCGCTCAACAGCTATCTGCGCTGGCTCCCCGCCGTGTTCGACCCGTCCGCCGACAAACGCCAGTGGTACACGCAACTGATGTTCGCGCAGCACGCGGCGAACCTCGCGCCGGTGTGGGGCCGTAGCCAGGGCACGGGCCATCCGGGGATCACCTTCTTCAACCGCGGCGGCGGCCTGATTACGTTCGACCCGCTAAACCGTCTCGACCGGCAGATGAACGCACACCTGTTCCTGTTCGGGCCGACCGGCTCGGGCAAGAGCGCCACGCTCAACAACATCCTGAACCAGGTGACGGCGATCTACCGGCCACGCCTCTTCATCGTCGAAGCCGGCAACTCGTTCGGCCTGTTCGGCGACTTTGCAGCGCGGCTGGGGCTGTCAGTGCATCGGGTGAAACTCGCGCCGGGCGCGGGTGTCAGTCTGGCTCCGTTCGCCGATGCGTGGCGGCTCGTTGCTACGCCAAGCCAGGTGCAGACGCTTGATGCCGATGCGCTGGACGAAGAGCCAGATGCCACCGCTGCGGCCGAGGGCGACGAACAGCGCGACGTGCTGGGCGAACTGGAAATCACTGCTCGGCTGATGATCACCGGCGGCGAAGACAAGGAAGAAGCGCGCATGACGCGCGCCGACCGCAGCCTGATCCGCCAGTGCATTCTCGACGCGGCACAACGTTGTGTCGCAGACAAACGTCCGGTGCTCACACGCGACGTGCGCGACGCGCTGCGCGAGCGCGGCAACGACGCGACGCTGCCGGAGATGCGGCGCGCCCGGTTGCTGGACATGGCCGAAGCGATGCACCTGTTCTGCCAGGGTGTCGACGGTGAGATGTTCGACCGGGCCGGCACGCCCTGGCCCGAGGCGGACATCACGATCGTCGATCTGGCGACCTTCGCACGGGAAGGCTACAACGCCCAGTTGTCGATCGCCTACATCAGCCTCATCAACACGGTGAACAACATCGCCGAGCGCGACCAGTTCCTCGGGCGGCCGATCATCAACGTCACCGACGAAGGGCACATCATCACGAAGAATCCGCTACTCGCGCCCTACGTAGTCAAGATCACGAAGATGTGGCGCAAGCTCGGTGCGTGGTTCTGGCTAGCAACGCAAAACCTGGACGACCTGCCGAAAGCGGCCGAGCCCATGCTCAACATGATCGAGTGGTGGATCTGCCTGTCCATGCCACCCGACGAAGTCGAGAAGATCGCGCGCTTCCGCGAGCTGAACCCTTCGCAGAAGGCGCTGATGCTGTCAGCGCGCAAAGAAGCCGGCAAGTTCAGCGAGGGCGTCATCCTCTCCAAGAGCATGGAAGTGCTGTTCCGCGCCGTGCCGCCCAGCCTCTACCTCGCGATGGCGATGACCGAACCCGAGGAGAAAGCCGAACGCTACCAGTTGATGCAGCAGTACGGCATCAGCGAACTGGACGCGGCGTTCAAAGTGGCGGAGAAGATCGACCGCGCGCGCGGTATCGCCTCGCTCCCGCTCGATGCATTGGCCTGAAGGGAGGACATCATGCGCAAGTTCCCATTTATGCCGCTCGGCCCGCGTGTTCTGGTCGGTCTGGCGGTGGTCGTGTTGCTGGGCATTGCCGCCTGGTGGATGGCTCACGGCCCATCATCGCGTGATGCGGTGTCCACCGTCACGCCGGCGCCGGCCGTGCTGGCCAATGCGCCGTCTCTGACAGCGGGGCCGCCCTGGATCTATGGCCGCGCCGACGCCCGCTACACGGTGGTCGAATTCGCCGATCTGGAGTGCCCGTACTGCCGGACCTACTTCACGGTGCTCAAGGGCTGGATCGACACCCATCCAGACGTGAACTGGCAGTGGCATCACCTGCCGCTGGCGATGCACGATCCGGCGGCTACCGCCGAGGCGCGGATCGCGGAGTGCGCGGGTGAGGCCGGCGGACATGCAGCCTTCTGGAAAGCGGTGACGTGGATCTACACGCACACCGGCGGCAATGGCCAGGGGTTGCCGCCCGGCGTGCCGTATCCCGACCTCACGCCGGACGTACAGCGCTGTCTCGACAGCGATCGTCCCGACGCGGCCATCCGGGCTCAATCCGCCGAGGCCGCCAAGCTCCGCATCCAGGCTACGCCAACCCTACAAGTGCGCGATCGCCAGTCCGGCAAGACCATCGTGTTGCCCGGTCCTGTCGAGGGTGATGCCTTGCTGTCGGCTATCGACTGGTTGGCCGACACGTCGGCTGGCGAGACGTTGCGTCAGTCAGCGCGATGAACGCTTCGTGCTCGCTCATTCCATCCGTACAGTCGTCCCATCTCAGCACGGTTCCGCGCAGGAGCACGATCGCCAGGTCTGATTTCAGACCTTCATCGCGCACGTGAATGTCCATACCGCCGATGGGCTGAGCTTTATCGCTTGTCATAACGTCTGCGCGCCTCCTTAAAACCCTCCGACTGTTCGATTACCCATGTCCATAGCGGAATCATCTGCACCAACAACCCCACTCCAAGTTCGGTCAGAGCATACTCGACACGCAAGGGCTTCTCGCCAAAATCGTGGCGAGATAGAAAGTGTCGTGTGCGTTCGCGCTACGGGCCGAGCTGCGCCCATGCCCAGTCATAGCCGAGGACCGCAGAGGTGTCCTTGTACCGCAAGATCACCACCGTGAGCCGAAGAATGGCGTGCTGCCTGACCTTAGCGCGCCGGGGCGCTGCTCCAGGCACGCTGACGAGTGGTGATGAAAGCTCCTGCAATTCTTCACGTGCAACGCAAGACTGCTTATTTGGAAACCGCCGTTAAAGGTACTTCAACCCTAGCACCGTCAATGGCAGGCAGCCAAGACAATTCATTTATCTGGCGGGCTTTGGGCTTCGAACACCCGTTTAATAATTATGTTTTTCGTCGGAATGGATTGCGATATTTCAATCCATTTACCAATGAACATCTTGTTTATTGACAAAGTTGTTACGTGGGGCGAAGAATCGCTACAACGAAACGCGTTCCGACGGCTCTTTGCGTCGCCTGCGCGTTGGCTTTCCGGCCGTGGGGGAATATGGGACAGCAGGCCAACCAGCCAATGGAGGCGCTCACCGCGCCGGTATCTCACCCGGTACTGGCGGCAGATGTTGGCGTAACGTATGCCCATATCTTCGTCACCCCGATCCATCCCCAACCGCTCTGCATCCTGGCCGAGGACGACGGGACCACCCTTGACGCAATCCTTCAAGAGGACCTTGACGTCCAGTTAGCACTGGCGTCATCGCAGCCGGCGATCGAGCGGTGTGCCATCCTCATTGCGGTCGACTGGCTCGATGCCATCCGTGACTTCGCGTCCATGTCCTATGCCGGCCGGTTCGTAAACCCGGAGCGTCGCTTACTACCCTGTTGCCCGGGGCGATGGAACGCGCATTTGGACCGGTCCGGGTCCAAGCCCGCTCACGATCGCCCGCGCGAACACGTAACTCAATGCCATCCCGCCATGCTGCGCACGCCGGGGACCATTAACGTCGCCAGTATCGCCGGTAGTAACACCTGCGCAAGCGAGGCCTTGGACGTTTTTGAAGCCGTGTTTGCTGGATTCTCCGGCGATCTGTCAATGCTTTGCGGGACGAAGGGAAGCTCCCCGAGGGCATCTGGCCGCAACAACGCGATTTCCTTTTTTGGCCATCCATGCTGTAAGCGCGTCTTCCATAAGGGCGTGATGCGTCCCTTCCTGGAATGCGCGGCGGCGTGAATGGTGGACCACGGGCAGCTCGGTGTCGTGGGTGCCGCCACGATGCTTAGCTGATGTCACTTATCGGGGAGTAAAGCCATGAGCATAAGCAAAGGTCGTTCGTTGCGCCAAGTCGGGCGGCAGGGGGTAAGCTCGATCACGGGCAGGCATGTGCGCCGTATATTAGCAGCGTCAGTCACGCTGGCATGCGCCCAGTGCGCGATGGCCCAGTCGCTAACCGGAGGGCTCTACGGTCACGAATCAGCCGGCAACGGCATGACAGTGAACATCACTAGCCACGCCACGGGTTTCAGCAAGGACATCACGCCGGATGCCGACGGCCGTTACTCACTGACCGGGTTGAACCCTGGCGAGTACCAGGTAAGCCTGATCCGCGAGGGGCAATCAATCGCCCAATCCACCGTACTGGTGAACCCGAACCGCAACACGCCGGTGTCCGACCTTGGTGTTGGGGCGGCGGCGATCGAGCATGCCAATGACCTCGGCGCGATCACTGTGCAGGCAACGACGATGTCTACCAACGTGACGCTGATCGACGTCAGCACCCCTGAGCTCACTACCAGCTACAACTACAAGCTCATTGATGCCCTGCCTGTCGACCGCAGTCCTGAAAGCGTGGCCCGCCTGGATTCCAGCGTACGCTTCGACCAACACAACACAGGCTTTGTGTCCATGGGCGGTGCGAGCCCGGCGGAAAACCGCTACTATTACAATGAATTCGACGTCACTAACGACAAGAATTCGCTCGGCTCGACGGCCCTGCCCGCTGAAGCCATCAGCGATACCCAGCTCATCACCAACGGTGCCAGCGCCGCGTGGACAAACGCCACCGGCGGTGTGATGTCGTCGACGATTAAGCAGGGCACTAACGATTTCCGTGCGGGCTACTCGCTGTATTTCACTCCGCCAACCTCGCGCTTGCTCAATCCTCGCGGCCATAACACGATCAACAGCATCGGCGATTATTACAACTTTGCCGCAGCAAACACCCACGCTGGCAGCGCACAGCAATACCTGTGGGCTTCCGGTGCCCTCGTGAAAGACAAGTTGTTCTTCTACGCTTTGCTCGGCAACGATCCTGCCTCGCGCTCCGAGTCATTCGGACAGACGCAGGAGCAGAGTACCAGCACGCGCGACAAAAACTACCTGCTGAATCTCACCTGGAATATCAGCAACGACCAGTCGCTCAACCTCCTAGCTCACCGCGACTACGCGCAGTCGTTCAATAACTATTACAAGCTCAACGCGAACTACAGTCCGCAATCCGTGGGCAACTGGCTCTCGTGGAGTCAGCAACGTACGGATACCCGCTTTCTTATCGGGAACTACCACTGGCAGATCAACGATGACCTGCAGTTGCGGTTGATGGGCGGTTACTTGGGCTCGATCGTCTACTCACCAAACTCCAGCGGTGCCAACGCCGCATTCCCCTATGTCACCTCGTATGACTCGTCAACGCAGAAACAAACCAACATCGGTCGCAACAACAATCCGTTTAGCTACTCGCCGTCGGACTATTGGCGCCGGGGATACAAGGGCGATCTGACTTGGCAGCTAGGCGATCATAAACTGGTGTTTGGCGGCGAGTATTACAGGCATTCGCTGGCCAGCACGACCGAGTCGGTGCCCGCAGGGTGGTTCACTTACTATAATCAGGCGGGTGTCGCGCTACCGAACGGTTCGGTGTCGCCTGCCACAGGCAGGTACGTCAGCCAGTACGTGGACGTGGAGGGCGGCTCGTTCCAGACGATCAACAAGGGCGCCTATGTAGAGGATTACTGGCAGGCGTCTGATCATGTCATGCTCTACGGGGCCGTGCGCTGGGACAACTACATTTACAAGGATGGCCTAGGCAACCAGTTCATGCGCCTTCCGATCACCTCGCCGCGCCTCGGCTTCTCGTGGGACGTAAATGGCGACAGTTCGCTGAAAGTGGGTGGCAGTCTGGGCAAGTATTCGATCCCCTTACCCTCGTCCTTTAGTTTCGGCGTGGCCGAGCCGCGCACCACGTACACCAACTACTACACGTATACGCATATCGATCCAAACACGATGGCGCCACAGGGCCTGACCCAGATAGGCAATTCGTATATCACGAACCAGGGCGTGCCGACGCCCGCGCAAATCGCCGCAACGAACATCAAGGCCCCCTTCCAGTACGAAGCCCAACTGTATGCGCAGCAGCAGCTGACGCCCAACTGGTCGGGTCTGGTGCAGGTGGGTTGGGTGAACCTTCGCCGCATCGTTGAAGATACCTGCTATGGCGGCGGCGTACAGGCCTACGCGCAAAGCCATGGATTTCCCGGCTATCAACAAAACAACGCGACCTGCTGGCTGCTCAATCCAGGTGAGGCGTTCACGCTTAAGAGGGATTATGAAGGCAATGGCACCCTGGACTCGTTATCGATCCCAGCGGCGGCACTCGGCATTCCGCGGCCCAAGCACAAGTACTACAACCTCAAGCTTGGCCTTACCCATGCCTCCACGCCAGCCGAGCCATACTTCCTCAATCTCAGCTACACCTATGCTCGGGAATACGGCAACACCAACGGCCTGATCGACGAGGAGCGTCGAAACGGTGGCTGGATCGGTCAGACTTCGGCATTTAACTACCCGGGAATCATGGTCGGCAGCAACGGTAATCTCGCCGGTGATATACGCCATAGTCTGGTCGCAACTGGTACCTACGATTTCAGCAATGGCTTGTCCCTGGGTGGGGTAGTTACCGCACATACTGGGGCACCGACCAGTTGCCTGGGTAGCTATCCGAATATCAACGATCCGACTTACAAATACCTCCCCTCGCAAGCGCATTTCTGTGGCGGTCAGGTCGCCACGCAGGGGACCGACAAGCGACTACCCTTCTTTTGGCAGCTCGACCTGTCGGCCACTTACCACTGGAAGATCAACGTCTCGAACGACCTGAGTCTGCAACTGCGCGTGAGCAACGTCACCAACCGGCAAGGCACGATCGATATCAACCAGGTCTACGACACCGGGCTTTACGGCAACGGTTCCCCGATCGACAGTGTGAACTACCATGCCGCCTCCTGGCAGCTCCCTCGTACGACCACGCTGGCTCTCCGCTATACGTTGCTGTAAGGGTTAGGTTGATCACCGGTAGCCCGAAAAAGCATCCGCCCCCCCGGCGTGGCGCCGGGGGCGGCGCCATATGCTGATGCCATGTTGATGAGGACCTCTGGCATCTTCCATGCGGTAACGCTCCGCTCTCCCCATGCCGGCGGCGGTAAAGCCCGCGTCGGGATACGTAGCGACGTCCACGTTTAGCGCCATCGGCATTCGACAACAGGTCGGCATCGTAAAGATCCCAGCTGCAGCGCAATGGTCAACGACCTATAGGAGACAGCCGACGTGGTTCGGCGGCACTGGTCGGAGCCAGGCTGACATCGATCGGTCGATCGCCGACAGGGCGTCAAACAAGAGTGTGCGCATTGAACGGGCAGTGATAGACAGGCGGGATCTGGCCGCGACGAGTACGCAAGAACGCTCGGTTGCTCTCACATTGATCCACTAGACCCGAAAATAAAATAATAGCTGACGCGTGGTTTCATCGATCAATAAGGCAACGGTGCTCTGCGGTTTCTTGCTGGCGAGTGGATCACACCTGCGGTGGACTAAGGCAAGTCCTTATAAAGTCATGCCGCGATGATGTTCCCCTTATCTTTTCCATTGCTTCGCCAGGCCCGTGTTATTCGGAGAATGCTCGTCATCGGCGCCGCACTGGTGTTTACGGCAACGACAGCCGCTGACGTCCTCGTCGTTACGGACGCGGCGCATCCGGTGAGCCGCGCGAACAGCGTACGCGTGGTGCGGCTCGATGCGCCAGCCAGTCTGGAAGCCGCGCTGGGTGTGCAACTTCCGGGCGATCCCGTGCAGGCCGAGACGATCGTTCGGCGGCGTCTAGCCCAAGCCGGAACGGATTTGCAACAGCAGCTTGCCACCGCTTACCAGGGCGTTGCCGATGCCTGGGGATTGGGCATCGCCAAGGTTCCCGCCGTGGTGGTTGATCGCCGCTATGTGGTCTATGGCGACCCTGATATCGCCCGCGCCGTCGCCCGCATCCATGCCTACCGGAGTTCGCGGCCATGAGCGCACGACTGCTTGCACCCTCCCGCCGTCTGCGGTCCGTCGTCGCGTCCCTGATGCTGTGCGTCGCCGGTTCGGCGCTGGCGGTAAACACCGCGACCATCGTCGCTTCCGCGCTCTCTCCGGACTGCCTGGAGTACCGTGTCGTCGGCATCTGCTACTGGCTGTACTGCTCTTGGGGCGGCTGCACGGTGCGCACCTCGGTCAAAGTGCGGCACTACATCCCCGACGTGGTGGTCTCTAGCTATGCCAACACCGGCCAGAACCCCTGGGTCGAAGTCCGCGTCATGAGCATGCCCAATGCCACCGCCCAGGCCGGCGGCGACGGGACGACCAACCAGGATCACGAGAACAACCTCGCCAAGTTCAAAAACGCCGACGTGATCGGCCATCCGGCGGCGACGGTCTTTGCCCGATATGCCAGCCAGTTCGGTTACACCTGCGCCGGCGCTGGTACGGCGTTTATGCCGTACCTGTTGAGCACCCTGGACACGGTGGCGTGGCGCTACAACGTGCCCGAGTCGGTCTATCCCGAGGCATTGATCCCCGCTATGCGGGAGATCGGTGGCCGCCTGACGATGAACCTGTGGGGCAACGTGTATCCACGTGGAGGCTTTCTGCACCAGACCGACGACTACAAAAGCGGTGCTGTCGTCGCGCAACGCGCGGGCGACGTGGTGACGCGCAGCGGCCAGATCCACGTCTATCAGCCCCTGCTGGCCACCGCGCGCGACGGCTACTGGCCGGCCGGCGCGCTGATCGAGGGCGATGCCTCCACCGGCAAGTGGCAGGAGCTGACGCCGACGCTTTCGACCTCCTGCGCCGTCTTCCCCAACAGCAGTGTGCATATGCAAGCTCCGCAGGGCGACTACGCCTGGACACTCTGGCGTCCCTATGCCTGCTGCCAGCGCCGCGGCCAGGTTTTCCTGGGCAGCACCGATTTCATGTGAGGACTTGCTGATGAACATGCACATGGCGAAGCTTGCCCACCGGGCGAAATCCTACCTCGGGCGCAGCCTGCTCGCGGCTGCCGGGTCGGTGGTGGTGATCGGTGCCGCGTGGGCGCAGCAGACCCGTATCGACAGCAACGGCGCGAGCATCAACGGAAGCGTGATCGGCGACGACGTGCTCTACAGCGTCGGCGGTGGTCGCGCTGTGTCCATGGGTGGTGCGGGCAACATGCAGAGTCTTGGCGTCGGATTGGGCTGGAACAGCAACCTGATCTGTGGCGACATGAGCCTGTCGAGCACCCTGCAAAATCAGCTCAATGGTGTGACGAATGGCTTCCAGACCATCATGAGCAACGTGATCCAGAACGCCACCACCGCCGTGGCGTCGCTGCCGGCGCTCATCATCCAGCGCGCTGATCCGGGGCTCTACAACCTGCTGACCAACGGCATTCTGCAAGCGCGGCTGGATTTCGACCGTAGCAAGATGACCTGCCGTGCCATCGCGAACCGAATGGCGGATATGGCGGGCGGCCAGGCAAGCTGGGACCAGCTCGCCGAGGGCATGGCGCTCAAGCAGGCCATCGGCAGCGCCGATGCCGTCTCCGCGGTCGAGCAGGCCGAGACCAGCAAGGGCAACAATGGCGTGCCGTGGGTAGGCGGCGGCAATGCGGGCGGCAGCGGCCAGCGCTCGATTAAGGTCGTCTCGGACGTGACGCGCGCCGGCTACAACCTGCTTAATGGCCGTAGCGCCACCGATACCTCGTCGATCGACACTTCGACCTGCGGTAACCGGCTGACCTGCCAGACCTGGTCGTCACCGCGGGCGGCCTCCGATTGGGCGACGCGCGTGCTTGGCGAGCGCGAGCAGCAGACCTGCGACAGTTGCACGAAAACGCAGACCACGCCCGGCGTGGGCCTCACGCCGATGATTCAGGAAGAGTACGACACCAAGCTGAAGGCGCTGCAGGATCTGATCACGGGTGCGACGCCGATGACAACGGCCAACCTGGACGCAGCCGGCAGCAACTCGCTGCCGGTCACGCGCGGTGTGGTCGAGGCGCTGCGCGACGAGCCGGACCAGGACGTACTGGGTAAGCGCCTCGTCTCGGAGGTGGCGCTCTCCAGCGTGCTGGAGAAGGCCTTGCTGTTGCAGCGCACGCTGCTGACCGGCGCGAAGGAACCGAACGTGGCGGCCAACGACCTCGCGGTGAAGGCCGTCGATGCCGAGAACAGCACGCTGGAACAAGAAATCAACAACCTCAAGACGGAACTGGAACTGCGGCGGGAATTGGCGGGCAATTCGGCCATGACTCTGATCGGACGGCACAACACGCGCTCCGATGGCTCGCGTTCGATCTTCCAGGGCGACACGACACCGGATCGCCTGAACCAGATCCAGAAGTCCAAGAGTGGTACGCCATGATGCAGCCAGTCGGGTCGCGTTTCGCCTGGCTGTTCAACCGGCGCGTTGGCATGGCGCTCCTGTGGACAGCACTGATCGTTGGCGTCGCAGTGGCCGTCAACCTGACCGGCATTCATTTGGCTGGCGGTATTGAGGGGTGGGAGCGCTGGCTGCAGGCGCGGGCAGGTGTTTTCCGGGTCTGGCGGATAGGCGTGTACTTGGCTACGGCATGGAGCTGGTGGTGGATGCGTCGGCGGGTACTGCAGCGCGAGCCCGCTGCCGAGACACGCCAGCGCTTCCTGCGCATTGAGGTCGCCGCCGTGGTGGCCATCGTGCTCATGGAAGGCAGCGCCTGGCTGCAACACGGCTAAAGCGAGGACGCTGACATGACGCTCTACACAACAGACTATCTGGAGTACTACCTGACCCTGGTCGGGTGGATTATCAACAACGGTATCTGGAACATTCTCGTCGCCAGCGGCGCCTTCGCGTTACCCTTCCTCGCCATCGTGCTTCAGGAATGGCTGCGCGCACGGGCCGACGGGGCCGATGAAGGCAACAAGGGCGTCCTGTCCTCCATGCGTATCGAAAATCGGGTCTTCGTCGCGATCGTAGTCATCCTGTTCGCCGGTATTCCGTTTATCCCGGTCAGCCTGGCTACGATTAAATTCGATACGACTCGATCCGCGCAGTGTCAGGTCAGCGTTCCACAGCCGGCCGACACCGGATGGAACACGTCGTACACCGCGCTCAACAACCAGAGCGCGCTGGTACCGATCTGGTGGTTCTTCATGCACGCCATTTCAAAAGCGATCACAGGCGCGGCGGTCGCGGCCATCCCCTGCGGCACCGATCTTCGACAGATGCGCATGGACGTCGATGCCACCCGTATCAATGACCCGGTGCTGGCCCAAGAGGTCGCCGACTTCACCCACGACTGCTACGGTCCGGCGAGGGCGAAGCTGTTCATGAACCGTCCCACCCTATCGGACGACCAGATGAACGATGTCACCTGGATCGGGGCGCGCTACTTTCTTACCACGGCAGGGTTCTACGATACCTACCACTCGACCACAGCGCGTACCGCCTGGCCCTATAACGCCTCCCGTGACGCCGGACTGGCTCAGGTCGACAGCGGCGGCGGCTACCCGACCTGCCAGCAATGGTGGAATGACGGTGGCCAGGGGCTGCGGAGCCGTTTGCTGGCCCAGGTCGCCCCCGATCTGCTGAGTCGCATCGGAAAATGGGCGGGTTTTTTGTCCAAAACAGCGATCGATGATGCGGTGATCCGGGCTGTCGTTTCACCCCAGCAGCAAAAGATGAACCAGGGTGCGGTCTATGCCGACTACGGCGGTCAGATCGACATGACCCTGCCGAACATGGCGGCCCGTGGCACCAGCGACCTGGGCCTCGCGGTTGGATCAATGGGCTTTTTACCCGCCATGGACGTCGTTCGACAGGCGCTGCCGATGGTGTTGTCGTTCTTGAAGATGGCCCTGGTGATCTGCATCCCGCTGGTGCTGCTCTTCGGGACCTATGAACTCAAGGGCCTGGTGACCGTCAGTTGCGTCGAGTTCGCGCTGTTTTTTGTGGACTTCTGGTTTCAGCTGGCGCGTTGGCTGGATAGCACCATGCTTGATGCGCTTTACGGCTGGGGTTTCGGGGCCGGACGACCGCAGGCGAATTTCGATCCGCTGATCGGACTAAACAACACGTTCGGCGACATGCTGATGAACTTCGTCATGGCGACGATGTTCATTGTGCTACCGGGTTTTTGGGTAGCATCGCTGGGCTGGATTGGTTTGAATCTTGGAAATGCGTTACGTGGATTGAGCGACTCAACGGTCGATGCGAAAAATGCCGGACGCTCTGGAACTGGGATGATCATGAAAATGCCGAAATAATCAGCAGAATCCTCGGCTAATGATCTTCATTTTCAAAAACACGACCATAGTCGGTTCGAACATCGTTCTCATAATATCCATAGCCCTCCCACCCGTTACGCCATTCACCTCGATGCTCATCATCATAGCTTCCGTCATCGTGCCGAATGACCCAGGCGCCCACCAAAGCGAATACTAGCAGCAGCGCCAGCCAAAAGACGGCATAAAACAAGATAGCGAGCGCAGTGAGTTTGATGACCCAAAGCAGAGCAGCAGCACCGCCGACAGACACTCCATGAGCTGCCAGCCAAACCGCCGCTTGGCGCTCGCGACGTGCATACGCACGCCACACCCCGCCCAACCAGCGGCCAAAGCGCTCTGCGTTGCTGCGGTGGATTTTCGTGCTCATGGTCGTCACCTGCTACATATGTTGTGTTCTATTTAAGTCTGCTCTAAATCGGTTTCGATTGCGCCCCAACACGTTTTCACGCCTACATCAAGACACTTCGTCGTCCGGCTCTACCAGGCCGGGATCGAGTTCTAGGGCAATGCCGCAGGCAGCAATGAATCCGGCCAGCCTACGTGATCAATCAGATCAATATCCTCAATAACCTTGGTTTTCACTCTGGCTCGTTTGAACAGAGCGATGCTCGCAGCGGGGTAGTTGTTGCGCGACGGATAGAGCACGCCGTCGAACAGCGGGAAACCATCGTCTCCGAGCATCGCATGCACTCGGGCAGACACCTGTTGCGTGTACGTGTAATCGCGGTGAGCCAGTTGCTCCAGATTTAAAGCGAAGTAGCCCGCCATGACATGAGGTGCCGTAAGGTCGGCCAGGCGCAAATCACCTAGCACGCCTACGGCACGCACCAGCCGACTCACGACTTCTTGCAGCGCAATTGATCGCTTCGCGTCCGTAAGCCATAGTGCTTGTGGAACACCGACTCCATCAGCGCCGTAGGCAGATCATTGCCCAGGTAGAGCACACCGTAGCTCTGCGACGGATCGTCGTAGCGGTTGGTGCCGTACGACCGTAGTATAGCGGGCTTCCCCGATACACAACCCGGCTCACTGCTGGAGCAACTCACCCGCCTTGATCGAGACCGACGGCAATTCAATACTCACAACGACCTCGACTTAATGAACGTGTAAGCCCAGCACGTTAAACACCGCCCTGGCCACATCATCGACGGAGCCAGCCGTCACTGTATCCACCGGCGATTGCCCACCCAAACCTTCAAGCGGCTCGGACAGCGCACGGTAGATTGTCCAGTTGTCGATACCCTCGACCTCCTGAAGAACGGCCTGGGTCAACTGCTGCTTCACCGGGTCAAGCTGCCAGTCGGGCAGCTTCTGGCCGCGCGGCCCCACGTTTAGCGCCAGCAGCCGACGCGCGAGGATGTCCTTGTAGATTTGCTGGCGCGACTTGTCCGCCAGCCTGGCGAACTCGGGCAACGGCAGGTTATGCGGCTGGTTGAAGGCCTTCAGTTGGATGGCACGACCGCGCTGAATGTCGGTTTCACCAGGAATCCAGCGCGTGCTGGAACGCAGCGCGGTCGCCTTACGTGCCAGCACCTGTTCCATCGTCTCGACTTCCAGGCTGGCGGGCAGTTCCACCGATCCCACGCACTCCTGGACGAACGCCTGAAGCTCGGCAGCAAATGCATTGGCGTCCCGGATTTCAACGGTAGTAAAGAAACGATGCACATCTTCCACCGTGACGCGCGGTAGGTGATCAACAATGAATTCAAGGGTCTTGGGCATAGTCATCTCCCGCAGGCAGGAATGGGACATAAAGTCAATTTAGTCTCCTTAGTCTCGTTTGTCAACTTAGTCATCTTCTACGAATTCCTCCCTGTAAAGACCACGGTCGACCGAAATAGGCGGCATCCACGCAGAATAGGAGAAGTCCCCGCATCCTGGGCGTCGCTCAATCCGCTCAGGGGTAGTTCCATGTTGAGGGTGAATCGCTGTGCCAGAAAAGCACTAGGATCTTCTTCCGAGACTGTGGCGGCTTCAGAATCTGCTGATCATCGCCTTACCGGCGTGCGGGGTTCGCCACGAACCCCTCACGCCTGCAGAGGCCAACATGCAGGTGATTGGATCATGTCTTAAAAATAAAGCATGATGCTATTTTTGAGTCATTTATCTGTTTAGTCATCTTGAATGATTGGATCTTGTGATATTTTTACGACATGGATGTAAGTTCTCGACACCAGGTAATCAAACGTCTACAGGCGGAGCTACCCCGCGGGGCACCGTTCGACTTGGCCATCTTGAACCAGTTCGGGGTCTCGCCTCAGCTCGCCGCCCACTACGTCGACGCCGGCTGGCTCGTGCGGCTGGCCCAAGGCGTCTATGCCTACCCGAATGACGATTTCAGCGTCTACGGCGCGCTGCTCTTCCTGCAAAAGAGGGGACTCGGTCTGCATGTTGGCGGAAAGAGTGCCTTGGCTTGGCAAGGGGTGCGGCACAACCTCGGCAGCGGGGAGGCGTTAGTGCTGTGGGGCGACAGCCGCTTCTCAATGCCGGCATGGTTCAACGAGCGCTTCCCGGCGCGCTACGTCCATGCCCGCCTATTTGACTGGCCTGACGACGCGCTGGCCCAGAAGACCCTGACCACGCCACCAGGCATGCCGGAAGGCCTGCTCGTTGCCGCCGCTGAGCGTGCAGTGCTTGAACTTCTGTACGATGCTGGTGTCAAGCAGAGCCTCGAAGAAGCCCGCAATCTCTTCGACGGACTGCGCTCGCCCCGCAAGGACGTGATTGGACGACTTCTGGCCTGCTGTACCAGTGTGAAGACGGTGCGCCTGTTCCTCACTTGGGCGCGCGAAACGAAGGTCGTGGACGTCGATGCCCTGCTTGCGCAGTATGCGGTTCGTACCGGCAGCACCAAACGTTGGATGAGCCAGCTGAACGATGGCACTGTACTAAGTCTGAGGCCGCATGGATAAGACCTACGCGGACACCGTCCGCCTGCTGCTGACCGTCGCGCCTGACGTGTTCGCCAATGACATCTTCGCGCTTAAAGGCGGAACCGGCATCAACCTCTTCGTGCAAGACATGCCTCGCCTGTCGGTCGATATCGACATTGTGTATCTCCCGTGGCAGGTGCCTCGCGAGGAAGCACTCTGTGCGATTGATCAGGAGCTGGCGACTATTTCGGATCGCGTTGGGAAGCTTGGACTGCATACGCGGCCAGTTGGCACCCAGGATCAAGGGGACACCAAACTGATCATCGAGAACGAGACCAGCCAGGTGAAAATCGAGGTCAACGTAGTGTTCCGCGGCACCGTGTTGCCTGTCGAACGACGGCCCTTGTGTACCAAGGCAAGTGACCAGTTTGGTGTTGAGCTCGACGTGCCGACCCTGGTGCGGGACGAACTCTATGCGGGCAAGCTGGTCGCCGCCCTGGATCGGCAACATCCCCGAGATCTGTTCGATGTGTGGCAGCTCTACGAATCAGGTGGGATCACCGACGGCATGGTCGAGTGTTTCGTGATCTATCTGGCGGGCCACAACCGGCCTCCGCACGAAGTCCTCTTCGGCAATGACAAGGACATCGCCGGTGAGTATCAGCGGGCGTTTGTCGGCATGACTGATGTGCCGCACTCTCTGGAAGTCCTGTTGCAAACGCGCACGCGTCTGCGTCAGGAGTTACCACAGCGCCTGACGGCCGCTCACAGGCAATTCCTGGTCGGGCTGGTACGTATCGCTCCCGACTGGTCCTTGTTGCAATGCCCGCATGTAGCAGAGCTGCCAGCCCTGCAATGGAAGCTTAACAACCTGGAAAAGTTTCATAAAAATAGGCCTGATGATTTTGAGGTGCAGGCTTCGACACTTGAAATGAGACTGGCCCAATCGGATGGAAGCGATTAGGACACATGACCATACGTGACGTATCGATCCTGCATTATTCGTCTGGTTTCCCGATGGTCATCGGCCTGCATCACGTCGAGGACTACAAGAAGATCAAGGTTGCCGCCCCGACGGAGCGGATGATCTTCAAACGAAATGATGGCCATGTGGTTCATGGTTCGGGCGTCACCCACGGCTACCACCACTACGTCATTACGACTCGCCCGCGCTGCATGTTCCGGCAAGACAGCTTCTGTTGGATTCCCAGCGAGAAGAAGGTCGTAGGCGAGCTGGAGTTTGAAGTCGCATACCGTCAATGGAAGTGCGTTCCATTCGAGCTGTTTCTTGACGGTACGACCTCACCGTATCCATTGCCATTCAGTGCGCAGGTGCCCACACCCGACGCGATTAAGAATGTCCGTATCGCTCTCGGTCCCATGGGGCATCCCAACCGTTTGCTCATCGATGGCCCCGAACAATCGATTGGACTTTTTCTAGAACCCGATCTGCTGCATTTCATTCGGGTAGATGATCGCGCATGGCCGGAATGCCTGGATTTCAAAGTCGAATACATCGGCATTTCGACTGGCAAGGATGGCAATCGAGATTTCGCCGATAGGCTCTGGAACCATGAAAAGGTTCGCGAGATAGCGGGCATCATTCAGCGCGATGCACCCAACCTTCAAATCTATGTCTTTGGCTATCAGTGCCGTTATCTCGTTGAGGCAAGCCCTCTATGCTTCATAGAAAACAGTCATATCCTTGAGGCAAAGCTAGGACGGCAAGCATCCGCTGAAGTGCTTGAGGCAGCGTTGATTGGTCACTTCCGGCCAGCGTACAACGAGGAATTCAAGACGTTCCCCGCAGGGAACCGGCCGACGTGGATGACGGGTCTTAAGGAGATCATTCGCCCCAGCTACGAGCGACCTGGTAAGACTTTGCTTTCGGTCGTTCTCGCCTCAGACAATAGACACAATGCAAATGGCGCCTGGACCTTTGGGCGTTTTTATACCGAGCACACGTGCTCGCACCATGGCGGCTCAACTGATATTTGCGCGATCACCGTTGATCTTTCGGATCTTCAGTAGGTCAGCCATGGGCTGGCGTGGAGTCTGCAAACGAAACCGGTACCAACTCTAGCATTTTCGTAATAGTGGAGTGAGGCTCTGTCTCATTGATCGTGGCGTACCCCCTAGTGTTGGCCCCATACCCCAAGGGTGAAGGCCAAAGGGCTGGCAAGGGCCAAGGGAATGGGTGGCAAGGGGAAAGGCCCTACCCGAAAAGGCGAAAAGGCCTCCCGCTCGGCCCGTCACTAGGACACCCGCATGCTCTCTCTGTTCCAGCGAAAACGGCCCCCGGTCGCCGGCGCTCCATCGCCAACACTCGCCACCGCTCTCCCGAAAGGGTTGCTGCGGCCCGAGTCGGCCGCCTCGCTGCTCGCGACGCCACGCCGGCAGAAGCTGCTGGAACACATTTGGCAGCGCACCTCGATGTCGCGCCAGCAGTTCGCCACCCTCTACCGTGTACCGTTCGAACGCTACGCCGAGTTGGTCCAGCAGTTCCCCGCCTCGGAGAGCCACCATCACGCCTACGCGGGCGGCATGCTGGATCACGGCCTGGAAATCGTCGCCTACGGTCTGAAGCTGCGACAGTCCCATCTGCTCCCCTTGGGCGCCAGCCCCGAGGACCAGGCCGCGCAAGCCGACGCCTGGACCGCCGCTGTCGCCTACGCGGCGCTGCTGCACGATGTCGGCAAGCTCGCCGTCGATTTGCACGTTGAGCTGGCCGATGGCCGTCTCTGGCACCCATGGCACGGCCCGCTACACCAGCCGTACCGGTTCCGCTACCGCGAGGATCGCGAGTACCGCCTGCACAGTGCCGCGACCGGATTGCTCTACTATCAACTGCTCGACAGGCAGGTTCTGGACTGGCTCAGTGGCTACCCTGCGCTTTGGTCAGGGCTGCTCTACGTGCTGGCCGGGCAGTACGAGCACGCCGGCCTGCTCGGCGAACTGGTGATCCAAGCCGACCGCGCCTCGGTCGCCCAGGCCCTCGGCGGCAACCCGGCAAAGGCGATGGCCGCGCCGAAGCACGCACTGCAACGCAAGCTGCTCGACGGCCTGCGCTACCTGTTGAAGCAGGAGCTCAAGCTCAATCAGCCACAGGCTTCGGACGGCTGGCTCACCCAAGACGCGCTCTGGCTCGTCAGCAAGACGGTGTCGGACAAGCTGCGCGCGCATCTGCTGTCGCAGGGCATCGACGGTATCCCGGCCAGTAACACCGCCGTGTTCAACGTGCTCCAGGACCACGGCATGCTGCAGCCCACGACGAATGGTAAGGCGATCTGGCGGGCCACCATCCGCAGCGACAGTGGCTGGTCGCATACCTTCACGCTGCTGCGCCTGGCACCCGCTCTCATCTGGGAATCCGGTGAGCGCCCCGAACCTTTCGCGGGCACCGTGGCGGTCGAAGCGGGATCCGCCGATCCAGATTCCGATTCCCAGATGGAAGCCTTCACATCTGGCGCCCAGCCAGCGGCTCCGCAAGAAGCAATGGCCTCATCGCCCGCGGGCCCGTCCCAACCGGCACCTGGAAACACCGTGGCCCATTCGGTGGACGCGATGGAGGACCTGCTGGCCATGATCGGTGAAAGCCCTTCTGCTGCCGCGGAGGCCCACGAAAACGCCGCACCCGCCGTAACGCCAACGCGCTTTATAAAAGAGCCGCCTTGGCGGCAAGCCAGTTCAGCCGAGAAACCCTCACCCGCACCACCGACAAGTAGTCCCCCTATATCCGTGGTGCCAGAGCCGCCAGGAGAGCACTTCGTCGCGTGGCTGCGGGCCGGCATCCGCGCACGGCGGCTCATCATCAACGACGCCAGGGCGTTGGTGCATACCGTTGATGGCACGGCGTACCTGGTCAGTCCGGGGCTGTTTCAGCGCTATGCGCAGGAACACCTAGAAGTCGCTACGCTCGCCAGGCAGGAAAACCAGGAAGGATGGCAATGGATACAGAAGCAGTTTGAGCGGTTGCGCCTGCATCGTAAGCAGCCCAACGGTCTGAATATCTGGACCTGCCATGTGACGGGTCCGCGTAAATCCCGGCGACTGCATGGTTATCTTATGAATGTACCGACAATGCTCTTTGATCCGGTACCACCGGACAACCCTTATCTGTCGTTGCATGCCGACGATTCGGATCTGACGGCGAAGGAGCGTGGTCTTGGTTCACCAGAGGATTGACGTCCTGACGATAGGGTCTTGCGTTCAATCAGCCGACAGGGAGTCAGAGGCTGCACGCCATGATACATAAAAGCATGAGCGAATTCGGCAAATTACATTTACAGTCTGCTTACCGCCACCTGCTGCCGTATCATGGCCGTTAGGGACGGTCAGATACGTTTCAGAGGAACCCATGGCTTCGGGGAACAACATCAACCGAAGTGCCGCGCACTGGCATGGCTGGGGACAGTACGTCGCCATTGCCGCTGCCTACGAGGCGGTCTATGAAATTACCCTCTACCTTTCCTCTCCTCAATTCCTGCTGACCACGGGCCTGCGTCTGGCCTGCATGCTCCTGCTTCCGATGCGATTCTGGCCCGCGCTGGCCGTCGGCGAGTGTGTTCCTCTTCTTGAACATGCCGTGTTTTGCGCGCCGAAGTTTGGCATCCCCTGGGCCATCCTGGCTTCCGTTCCGACCGTCGCCTTATGGTGGCCCGTGCTTAAGCGCGTTCGACAGCAAGGTTCCCTCTATGACGCGACGGGATGCCCCCGGATACCCCTGATGCTTATCGCCACGTTTTTTGCTGCCATCATCACGGCGGGCATCACCACACTCACCTGGGTTGCGGCCTTGCTGCACCGGCCCGGCAAATGGCCTGACCACGATCCGTATCAGGTCTTCTTTTCTTGTCTGCTTGGTGCCTATCTCGGTGCGCTGACCCTGACGCCGGTGATTCTCGCGCTACGCGAACGATGTGGCACCCTGTCGCTGCGCCCCGGCCTCCTGTGGCGAAGTCGCCTGCTGCGGGATGTGGTGTGGTGGGTGCTGCCCACACTGACCGCCCTGGTGTGGTTTGTCCTTTCCACAGAGAATGACGTGGTTCGCCAGGTCGCTCGTCTTGCTTTGCTGTGGCCGGTACTGGGGTTAGCGTGGTGTCACGGGTGGCACGGCACCGCCCTGGGTGGCATGATGGCGAGTTTCGCGCTGGCCGCAACCGCCCAGGGTCTTCTGGATCCCGGGATGCTGCGAATCCAGGCAGTGCTGGCTGTCGTGCTGTCGGGCACTCTGATAGCGGGTGCCCGACAGCGTTGGATCACCTCTGTGCGGCGACTTGAGCGTTCTTAGCCCATTCAGGGGCCCCGGATGCTGCAGGCGAGCGGATCGTCATCACATTTCGTGGGAGCAACCATCATGCGGGCTGAACCATCCGACTGAGGTGTGACGAAGATCGACATCGCCTCGTCGTGATACACCGGCTCCCCGGAAGGGGGCGAAGATGTCCCGGCATTTACGCCCCATCGTGATGCATCCATGCCGATGGGGAGGTCCAGGAACGGGCCGCTGCCCGCATAGGCGATCGCGCCGCGCACCGTACCTGTCGTGTCGTTCACCTGAACGTAACGGATACCGCCCCGTTCGAACCGATAGACATGGTAATACGGACTTGCACTGACATCGGGAGCGTTCGGCCAGGACGACCCAAGGCCAGTGCCAGGCAGGACCGTCGCATTGACCGCCCCTACGACGGCTAACAACACAACTGCAAGTGCCGGTAACACAGGAACAGGCAAAGACATGTTCGCTTCCTAAGGTTAATGAGGAACCTTAGCGTACTCATACTCGCTCTAAATGGGCAGACACCCAGACTAGAGTGCCGAACTCGTTACATAACATTCCCGGCGGTCATTGGTTGGGAAAGCTTAAAAGGCGGCCTGTAGGGGGGCCACCGCCTGGGGAGAAAGCGCAGGAGCAGGACACACCGAAGGAAGCCGGAGGCGGTGGCGGATGCACTCGTAGCGGCGCTGGTTGCTTGGCTCGCGCCGACAGCAAGCGTCCCGGCCTTGACCGGGGCGCTTCGCTTAGAGAACCGCACGATCACCTGCACCGCCATCAGTTGCTCACTGCTGACGCGAAACAGCTACATTTGGCCCTGTCCCTGCCGTTTGTAGCGTTTCGGCGTAGGATTTGACGGCGAAACTGCCCCGCCTCTCGCCTTCATTGGGCGACAGTCTAAGGCAAGCATTGCGCCTACCGCACTTCCAACACGATCGGCCGCGCGTCGCCAGGGCTTGGGCTGAGCACACCGGTCAGGGTGATACGAACATCGCGGATGGGTTGGTTTGACACAAACCCATGCACATCGACTTCGCGTTGGTTTATCAAGTCTGTGCTCGCCGGATTTGCAGGCCGATCGGCCGCCACTGAAATCGGCTGATCCAGGCGTAGATAGAGGTGCCTCGTTGCGTCGGTGTCGAGCGTTCCGGTGAGGGTGACCGGGCTTGACCCGTAGCGCAGAAGCACCACGCCGGCCGCGCTGCTCGTCTGAATCATTCCGAAAAACACCACCGCCATGATCAGCGCTACGGTCTGCGTTCGCATGAAGGATCTCCCAGGTTGTTGAACGAACCACACATCGATCGCCGCCATACGGCATCGCCACGAACCTTACGAGCAGCGACTCCAGACAACACCCAAGGCCGTTCTGTACAAGCCATACCTCTTTCACGGTGGCTCTTGCAGACTTTTCCCCCGGAGTAGGGACCAAATCACTTGTGATCGACATCACGCGGATCTGGCATCTCTTTCAGCTAGACCTGGGTCTGGTCAGGATCCATCCACCTGCCGTATGGGCAGCGGATGAAGGTGTGCGCTACATCAGCGTTTAACGAGAGCCGAGCCAAATTGATGAAGATGCCGTCACTTTACACGGAAGGATTACGCTGGTTCCGGCCACCATGTCAGCCCTATCAGAACCAAGTTCATCAGCGGCGCCCCCGTCGCCAGAACACGAGTGCTTCCCATCCACCTGACGCGTATCGCGTGCTAAGGTGATCAACCAAATATGTTGATGCTACCGTCAGGGCAACAAATACCGGCATCGGCAAAAGCGGCCAAATGACTAGCATCAAGACCAAACTCACCACCACAAAACAAACGATTTTAAAAGTACTCGAGTTCATTCTGGATGCCGCTCACTACCTAGGCATAGTGTGTTGAATATAGGGTTCCGTGGAATATGGCGTTTCAGCGATTCCGGATGCAAATCCAAGGCCTATCAAACTAGTGTAAAACCAAGGCCCCCCCAACGGCGGCCATGTTTCTTGACAAGCCTAAATCAATCCCCCCACGACGGAAGTCGAGGAATGCCGCCGATCGACTCTCCCAGATCAGGCGGATACACTTCCGCTTGGCCAGGATTCGTCCACATGCCGTACGGGTAATACGGCACGTGACGATAATCGTGCGGATCCAGCCCCAGCGGATCCACCAGGTTCAACGGTTGTCCCAGCGCATACTGAACCGCTTCGTCTTTCGCGGAGGTTATTGGGATTAAGTTAAGCGGGCATCACGGTACTGCTCGTGGATTGGCTGTAATAGTTTGCGTAAGCTTCTGCCGGAGGGATATAGCCGATGAATTCCAATAGCTGATGATGGTTGAAGCAGGCCACCCATTCGAGCGTGAACAGTTCGACGGATTCCCTAGTTTTCCTAGGGTACACGGCGGTGGATCAATTCCGCCTTGTACAAGCCATTGATAGTTTCGGCCAACGCGTTGTCATAGCCGTCGCCACGGCCGCCAACCGATGATGTAATGGAAGCTCGCGCGAAATGCCGCTGTAATCGTCGTCAAGGCGGTAGCGCGCGGCGGTGCGTTCGTGACGCGACTACCATGAAAGCCCCTTAACGCACCACTGACACCAAGGAGCACGAACATGGATCACCCTCTCTTTGCCGGTTTGGACGTCTCCATCCAGGAGACCGCGGTGTGCGTCATCGACGACGCCGGACACGTGCTGATGCAAACGACCGTCGCAACGCAACCCACCGCGATCGCGACGGCGCTGGCGCCGTACCGCAAGCGCCTGGGCCGGGTCGGCCACGAAGCCGGCGCGCTGTCGCCGTGGCTGCATCCGGCGCTGCTGGCCCAGGGACTACCGGCGGTGTGCCTGGAAGCACGACGCGTGCGTGCCGCGCTGTCGGCGCAGCGTAACAAGACCGACGCGGCCGATGCGCTGGGCATTGCGCACATCGTGCGCACCGGCTGGTACGGCACGGCGCACATCAAGCAGGAGAGTACCTATCGATTGCGCCTGCTGCTCACGCAGCGGCGCAACCTCAAGCGCAAGTTCCTCGACCTGGAGAACACCATTCGCCACTCGCTCAAGGCGTTTGGCATCCGCCTGCACAAGGTCGGGCGGGCCGGTTTCGAGCCGGCCGTGCGCGAGGCGGTGGCCGAAGACGCGCTGACCCGCGAGCTGATGGACAGCATGCTCACGGCGCGCGCGGCGCTCTGGAAGGAGTACCTGCGCCTGCACAAGCTGGTGGTGCGATACGTCGCCCAGCATCCCGTCTGTCGCCAGTTTCTCGCCATCCCCGGTGTCGGTCCGGTGACCGCGTTGAGTTTCCTGACCGCCGTCGAGGATCCGTCCCGGTTCCGGCGCAGCCGCAACGTCGGCGCGTACTTCGGGTTGACCTCCAAACGCTGGCAGTCGGGCAGTTCGATCGACATCCAGGGGCGCATCAGCAAGGCGGGCGACCCGGACGTGCGCCGTGCGCTCTACGAAGCCGCGACCGTGATGCTCAAACGCTATCGCGGCCAGGACAAGATCCGCGAGTGGGGCCTGCAACTGGCGCGCAAAAGCTGTCATCACAAGGCGGCCGTGGCGGTGGCCCGCAAGCTGGCCGTCCTCATGCACGCCATGTGGCGGGACGGCACGGTCTATATCGGCGACGCGACGCTTAGCGATGAGGCGCGTGCCCGGCACCACCACGACAAGGCAAGGCGGTTGCTGGGCGCCGCCTTGGCGTGAGCCTGGCTGGACTTAAGCCCAGCCACTGAACACCTTGATGAGGTCAACGCGTTCCTTGTGAACACCGTAGCGATGATGCAGACCTGGACCGACGGCACGCACGATGTCTTGCCTGTGGCGGCGTACGCCGACCACGCTCGAATGCCTGTGATGTGGCGCCGTCAGACCGATCGCGTAATGCGCCCCGACGATTCGCCTGCCGTGGTCTTCTACGGCCGCGGCCCCATTCGCCCGTCGGTGAGCGCGGAGGAATGCACGGCGCATCCCCGCTCGG
>NZ_KV880769.1:2823252-3669522 GCF_001929405.1 Herbaspirillum camelliae | reverse complement strand
CAAGATAAAAACACATTTTTTCGAATGTGAACATACCCTAACCTATCTTAAACAACACCACTCTTGCTGGAGGAAAATTAAGCCAAGCGATAGCAGAATCCTGAAAGGCGAAGCGAGATGATAGGTGACGCAATGGTCCCCACAAGGCATACGTGAACTGTACGAGCCACGCTCCATGTGGTGCTAGCTTGCACCACTGACTGACGATAGTCTCAGCATCTTCAAACGGTAGAGAGCGCAGTGGGATACTGGAAACTATCGCATCAATTTTGATACTAGCAGGAATAAAATCTCGGCAATCGGCGGCGTCCGCGAGCACGACGCGCAATTGTGGAAAGCGCTTTTGTAGATATTCAAAAAGCACTTGTGAACGCTCTACGATCAGTAGCCGCTCTGGCTCGACGCCGTGATCAAGCAAAGCTTGCGTAACTACCCCAGTTCCAGCCCCAAGTTCAACGATGAGACCCGATCCTCCCACTGGCATAGCGGCGGCCATCTTGATGCCAAGTTGACGAGAGCTTGGCCATGGGGCTCCTGTTGTTGCTGGATTAGAGAAGAGCTCGCGTATGAACAATAGCGGTCCAACGTTCTGTGCAAACACGAGAGTGCGATCTTTGCACTGTCGAAAAAATGACATCAATAAACTGCGCTGAAAGCGCATACCCTATCTCCGTAATCCATTAAACACCACAGCATTAATGCCATTTCTTCCAGAAGAACGCATCGACTTTTTATTGCAATACCTTGAACGAACGCACCTCAAGCTTGGAGTCGCCTACCATTTCTTTGTCATATTTACCCGTGAGTTCGACTACTGTCTTTTCGTTGACCGATACTCCTGCAGGCCAATGCTTTTTATCGATTTTGACGAGCACTTCGCCGGTCTCATCGCGGAAACGGTATGTTTCGTCCCCAAGCTGCTGGATTAGGTAGCCGCGTATCACTACGCGCTGGTCATCCTTAGCATTGGCGCTCAATTCCTTGGCCGTAATAACCGACGGCGTTGCGCCAGGACCGGCATATTGTGCGTTAGCGGACATTACTACGCATGTTAGTAAGCTCGCAAGAATCAAGGTTCGCATCGTTTTTGCTCCTTTAGGTGGATTGAAAAAATAAAACCGATGAAATGCATTCTAGAAAAACAAAAATGAAGCCTGACTTAAGAAAATCGTTTCAATATACTTCTTCAGTCAATCTGAAACGATCATGTTCTGAAATACCAAATTCAAAGCGGGAGAAACGACGATGCGAATTCTGTTGATTGAAGACGACCCAATCATTGGGAACGGTTTACAACTAGGTCTGCGCCGGCAAGGCTACGCTGTCGACTGGGTTCAGGACGGCGCGGCCGCCAGTCTCGCTAGGCGCACTGTCCCTTATGAATTGCTCTTGCTCGATCTAGGCTTGCCGCATCAGGATGGAATGTCTATCCTGATGCAGATGCGTAATACTGAAGATGCAACGCCCGTCATCATCATCACGGCACGTGATGCTGTCTCCGATCGTGTGACCGGACTGGACGGCGGCGCCGACGATTACCTCGTCAAACCTTTTGCATTAGAGGAACTGCTGGCACGCATCCGACTGGTTACCCGACGTCAGGTCGGACGCATACAGTCAGTTATGACAGCAGGCGTCTTGCGCATCGATACAGCGCAACGCCGTTGTTGGCAAGCTGAACAGGAAATTTCCATTACCGCGCGCGAGTTTTCACTCCTCGAAGCTCTGATGCGTGAACCCGGCACCGTGGTCAGCCGTGAGCAGTTGGAAGAAAGCCTTTTCGGCTGGAACGAAGAGGTGGAAAGCAATGCCATTCAGGTGCACGTTTACAACCTGCGGCGCAAGTTTGGAGCTGACGTTATCCGCAATGTACGCGGCGTCGGCTATCGGATCGGAGTAGATCAATGAACGCCATTCCATTGAGCATGCGTCAGTGGTACATGTCGTCACTTCGGCGTAGATTGCTGTTGTGGCTGGTGCCTGCAACGTTGGTGGCGGGTATGCTTGCAAGTGCGGCCACCTGGTGGAAGTCGGTGTCCGACTTGAACGATCTTCTCGACGACCAGATGAAAGTCATTGGACGGCATATCCAAGTGGACAAAGAGGGCAAGCTGAATCTGGTTGGGAAAGACCGCAAGGGCCGCCTCTCTGGCCAACGGGCCGATGGGGTACTGCTGCAAGTCTGGCATGGAGGGGAGCTTCGCTTTAGTTCAGATGACGACGCCACCCTCCCAGCCCCAGGTCAGACGGGGCTCAACGAGATAGAGGCCAACAATGTAGTCTGGAAGACTTATGTCAGTCGCACCGGCGACATCGCAATCCGCGTTGCCCAAGCCAAAAATGCTCGCTGGACCGCCATCGCTGAGGTAGCAGTACATCTGTTCTGGCCGGTGCTGTCTATCTTGCCCATAGTGGCCTTGCTGCTGTGGTTCGGCATCGGTTATGGCTTGCGCCCCTTGCGACAGGTTTCAAGTGGTCTGGAACATCGAGACGCGAACAATTTTCAGACTATCAGCACAGCAGGAATTCCTAGCGAAGTCATTCCTTTAGTCACCTCCATCAACGATCTCCTAGTGCGTTTAGAACGGGCGTTTACCACGCAGAAGAATTTCATCGCCGATGCAGCGCATGAACTACGTACCCCGATCACAGGGCTTAGTTTGCAGGTCGGGCTGCTACCCCAAGCGGCCAACGCCGAGGAACACCATGCCATTATGATGCAGATTCAAAATGGAACTGCAAGGCTTGGACGCCTGGCGTCACAATTGCTGACATTAGCCCGTCTGGATCCAGAAAGTCATACTATGTCCACCGGCAATGTCGACTTGCATATGCTGGCAAAAGCCGTGGTGGCCGAACGTTCGCTCATCGCGGAAGCCGTTCCTGTAGATCTCGGCATCGATGAGCTATCGCAAACAGTCCAAATCAACGGCAACAGCGAAGAATTGCGGATATTACTCAACAATTTGGTCGATAACGCCGTCCGCTATAGTGGTACTCACGCTAGGGTTGATGTCGGTGCATTTCGCTCCGGTGCGTTTGCAATCCTTCAAGTACGCGACACTGGACCAGGAATCGCACCCGCTGAGCTAAAGCGCGTGGGTGAGCGGTTCTACCGCGGCACCGCCTCGGGTATGATCGGCAGCGGCCTTGGCCTGTCGATCGTGCATCGAATTGCGGAACAACATAAGGCTAGCGTCAGCATCGGAAACGGCGTAGAAAATCGCGGTCTATTAGTTAGAGTTGCGTTCCATCTTCCCTAAAAAAGCGCGGGCCATTGACAGATGCAAGTTGTGGCACAGATAAAATATCAGCCGATATCGAAATCCGAAACGACCTCAGGAAGCCTCCGGATCACGCGTTCAACCATGCCGTTCTGCTGCGGGCAATACGGAGTAATAAACTCTTGTTGGAGACCGTAACTACGAACCAAGGCTGTGTAATTGCGGCTGGTGAAGACGAGGCCATTGTCGCAACGGAGCAAGAACGGCGCGGTAACATGGCCAAGCGAACCGTAGCGCGTGATCAGGGCCTGTTCCAATGCCGATTCCGCCGTCTTCGGTTTCCCTGAGCGCGACAGATGCCAGCCCAGCAATTCACGCGTATGGCGATCGATCACCAGTGCTAGTACGGCCCAGCCATCGCGTCCAGCCCAGATACGGCACAGGTCTGTCGCCCAACGCTGATCTGGGGCCGTAGCCACCGACGGCAGAGCCTTTACCCTTGGCCGAAAGCCAATCGGGCGTTTCTTGACCTGCCAACCTTTGAGTTGGAAGATGCGCTGCACGGTATTTTTTTTGAAGTCCAACAAGGCTGCCACGGTGCGGTAGCCGAAGGACGGCTCTTCAAGAATCATCTTCTTGATCGGTTCGGCAAAGCGCTCCTGCACCTTGCGCGCGCTCTTCACCGGCCTGTAATAGGCCGTGCGTCGTGGAATGTCGAACCATTGGCAAATCTTGCTTACCGCGACATCGAAGCCGTCTTGCTTGAGTCCCTGGCGGATGGTCTCGATCACTTGTCTTCCTCGCCCAGCAGGGACGCCAATTTTTTTCTGTCGCGCAACTCCAGCATGGCTTCGCCGTACGCTTCCTGGAGTTCCTTGAGCTGTCGCTCGTACTACTCTTTGACGTCCAGGGGCTTGGCACGCAAGGCGTTCTCCATTCCTTTGCGCCCCTCGTCGACCCATTCTTCAATCTCTGATGGCGGGATACCGAACGCCCGGCTGGCTTCCGCCACCGTCTTCTTACCCTGGACGATTTCCATTACCAGCGCCGCTTTACGCTTGGCCGTCCAACGCTTGAATTCTTCTTCCATGACCATGCTCATTTGATGTCCTTTCAGCATTATCTACTGAGCAGGTTTTCAGCGGGTCATTACACTACCGCAAAGCCGCGCCCCTGCTCGCCAGCACGCGCTGCTTCCACTGCGGCATTGAGTGCCAGAATGTTAGTCTGAAAGGCTATACCGTCGATAACGCCGATAATGTCTACGATTTTGTGCGAACTTTGTTCAATGGCTTGCATGGTCTGCACCACCGCACTGACCATTTCGCCGCCCTTGCTGGCAACACTCGATGCATCAACCGCTAACTGATTAGCATGCCGAACGTTATCGGCATTCTTTTGCACAGTGGCGGTAATTTCTTCCATCGATGCGGCAGTCTCCTCAAGGGAGCTAGCCTGCTCTTCTGTACGTTCTGACAAATCACGGTTGCCGTTGGCAATTTCAGTCGTCCCCACCGTAATGGTGCTGGTGCCGAGTCGCACCTCGGACACGATACCTGCCAGGTTGTCATTCATTTCCTTAAGCGCATGCAATAATTGTGCAGTTTCGTCCCTGCCTGAAACCGTCACCTCGGAGCGCAAGTCACCGGCGGCTACCGTCTGTGCAATCCTTACTGCTTCACCCAACGGGCGCACGATGCTGCGGACCAACCACCATGTCACCACCGCGCCTCCCAGCAACGACAACAACATCGATACCAGCAGCAGCGTTCGCGCATGCCGGTAATCCATCAGACTGTTCTCTGCAATAGTAGTGCGCATCTGCTTGCCGTGCGCCAACACGGCAACGACGATGTCATCAATCATCTTTGTGGGCAGGCGGTCCACGCCTTGTACCAATTCGTCTACCCGTGCCACAGAAGCGGGATCTTCAGGGGCATATTGCTTCAGTGCTTCGAGGTATTTAGCCAGCAGCTCGGCATGCGCCTCTTGCGCCTTGCGAACTATCGTGGCGTCCATGCCGATCTGCGGCATCAACTTTTCCAGAGTTTTAAGGGAGGTTTGAGTAGTGCCGCTTTCATTGATGAAAGCCTGACGATACTGGGCGAACGCAGCCGGGTCCTTGCCGCGTAGCAAAGTGTTCTTCCACTCCTGCACTTGAATCTTGAATTGCACCTGAGAACTGCGGGCCGCATCCACTGATTGTTCAATCAGTGCGCCCTTGTCCATTGCATCTTGACCCTGGCCAAAGATTCCGTCGACCGTGAGCCATCCGCGAATACCAACAAAAGCGGTCGCTGCCAATAGCAATGCCGCCAGCAAGCCTAACCTAAGGCCTATCTTGAAGTCGTTGAGTTTCATAATTTAGTCCTATTTCCTTATCAGATGTGCAATAGCGCAATGCACAAGATAAGGGCTAGAGGGATAAAGCGTTATCAGAGAATACCTGAGGCATGGCCTTCCCCCAGTGTCACGGACACTTCCGCTAGGCGCATTTTAGATTTTCAAACTGTACTGGGCTGAGATAGCCGAGGGTGGAATGGCGCCGACGTGGATTGCAAAACCTTTCTATGTAGTCGAACACGTCAGCACGTAAATCATCTCTTGTGCGGTAATGCTTTTTGCTTAGGCGCTCAGTCTTGAGCGTCGAGAAGAAACTCTCCATGGCGGCATTGTCCCAGCAGTTACCACGACAGCTCATGCTGCAGACGATGCCGTGAGACTCAAGCAAACGCTGGAAGTCCTCGCTGGTGTACTGGGCAGATTCAATCGGTGGTCGCAACACCTTTAATCAAAGAGGTGTTTATGGGACGACCAGTGGGATGGATGTACAAGTTGACGGGGCGAGGGGCGATGCGATCACCAGGTGCGCCGTCGCATCGCCGGGACACCGAGCGGCGATTCTGGGAGCAAATCGCAACAGGTATTACGAGTGAGAAGGCTGCTGAGGCGGTCGGTGTGTCACCGGCAGTAGGGACGCGTTGGTTCCGTCACAATGGTGGTATGCCACTTTCTATGTTAAGCCCGTTATCCGGGAGATACTTGTCGTTTTCAGAGCGAGAAGAGATCGGACTTCTTTCGTGCCAAGGCATCGGAGTAAGAGCGATTGCTCGCCGTATTGGGCGCAGCGCGTCGACGGTTTCCCGGGAGCTGAAACGCAACGTTGCAACTCGTGCTGGTCGACTTGAGTATCGAGCGTCGGTGGCGCAGTGGAAGACTGAACTCGTCGCAAAGAGACCCAAGCCTTCGAAGCTAGTAACTAATCCACGGTTGCACGATTACGTCCAAGACCGTCTGGAGGGCAAGGTTCGCGGTGCTGATGGCCGTGACGTTTCTGGTCCTCGGCAAGCGCCGTTCATAGGCAGAAACAAGCCGCATCGCGGTGACCGTAAATGGGTCAATGGTTGGTCGCCTGAGCAGATTTCCAACCGGCTGCAAATCGACTTTCCGAATGACAAGTCCATGCGAATCTCTCACGAAGCCATTTACCAAGCACTTTATATCCAGGGTCGAGGAGCTCTTAAGCGAGAGCTAGTTAGCTGTCTGCGCACTGGTCGGGCGTTGCGCGTGCCGAGGGCTAGAGCACAAGCCAAAGTTTGGGCGCACGTTAGCGAGGATGTAATGATCACTAACCGTCCTGCAGAAGCCCAAGATCGTGCCGTACCAGGGCATTGGGAAGGGGATCTGATCATTGGCCTGAACCGGTCTGCAATCGGGACGCTGGTCGAGCGATCAAGCCGATTCACTATGCTCGTCCACCTACCGCGCGAGGAAGGCTACGGATTGATACCAAGGACGAAAAATGGTCCTGCGCTGGCTGGCTACGGAGCTGTTACGATGGCTAATGCGCTCAGAAATGCAGTGGCTGACATGCCTGCTCTTTTGTGGCAATCATTGACCTGGGATCGTGGCAAAGAACTATCTGATCACGCCCGCTTCACGGTCGAATCCGGGGTAAAGGTATTTTTTGCCGACCCGTACAGTCCATGGCAGCGTGGCACAAACGAAAATACGAACGGTCTTTTGCGACAATACTTCCCAAAGGGTACCGACTTGTCTCGGTGGAGCGTTCGCGAGATCCAGGCCGTTGCTAATACACTCAACTCCAGACCTCGAAAAACGCTTGGTTGGAAGACACCGGCCGAAGCACTGGACGAGTATCTAAAATCTGTTCAACAATCTGGTGTTGCGACGACCGGTTGAATCTACCCTGGGAGCCTTGGTAGGAATGATGTATCACGGCCCGGGGCTGCCCTCGACGAAACACTGCCATCAGTAAGGCATCCATCACCAGTTGCGCCGTCATCGTCGGTTGCATCGACCAGACGACGACTCGTCGTGAGTACAGGTCCAGGACGACTGCGACGAACAACCAGCCTTCACCAGTCCAGACATAAGGGTGAGTAGACCGCAGGAATTTCACCTGCGGCCCCTCGCAGAACCGGACGTGAGCCTCTCGACTCATCCGGCTCCCATCATCCGGCCTTTGGTACACATCCCAATCTCCAATGCCAGAAGGCGTCCGGAAACTTCAGCGCAAGTCGCCCGAGAGCTTGCCGGGCTCGCGTTTTATGCCGAGCCAGACGTTTGTACTTGCGCATCAGCCAGCGCGTCAGATAGTCATTCAGGTGCTTCCACACGGCAGACATAGCCGACTCGTAGAATCGACCATAATACTGATGCCAGCCACGGAGTATCGGATTGAACATGGCCGACAGATCAGCCAGGCTCTTGTCACATTTCAGCTGAAGATGCCAACCGCGTATCGTCTGTCGCATTGCCTTGAGGGCGTCGCGACTGACTGCGGGTGCGAAATTCACATAGACACGGTCATACTTATCGACCGCTTTACGCGGCCGGAAGGTATAGCCAAGAAACGTGAATTGCACACAATGGAAATCTCCCTGCCGATTGATGTCCTTGCAGTACACGATCCGGGTTTTCTTGGGATGCAATTCAAGCCCGCACTGACGAAACCGCTCACCGACCTTCTCCACGGCAAACTTGGCCTGCGCCAGACTCCGGCAGTGCATAACGCCGTCATCGGCATAGCGGCAGAACCGCACACTACTAAGGTGACGACCTATCCAACTGTCGAACGCATAGTGCAGAAACAGATTGGCCAGCAAAGGACTGACGACACCACCTTGCGGGGTGCCCCCCGTCCTTTCCATCAACTCGCCGTCCGGCATTTGCATTGGCGCTTTCAGCCAACGATCGACGTATAGCAAGACCCATGGTGTCTGGCAGTGCTTTCTGAGCGCACGCATCAGCAGTTCGTGGTCGATGTTGTCAAACAAGCCTTTGATATCGAACTCAACCACCCAATCGTATTCCCAGCTTCTACGCCTCACCATGGCAATCGCATCGTGCGCCGAGCGCCCGGGACGATAACCATAGGAATTGGCATGGAAGATCGGATCAATGACTGGTTCAAGCAGTTGCTTGACCACCGTTTGCGCCACCCTGTCGGCCACCGTCGGTACACCCAGCATGCGAATCCCGCCAGACTTCTTCGAGATAGCCACGCCTTTCACCGGCGGCGGAAAGTAGCTTCCAGAACACAGACGATTCCAGAGCTTGTACAGGTTGTTACTCAGATTTGCCTCGAATTGCCCAATCGACTCTTGATCTATTCCCGCTGATCCTCCATTTGCTTTCACACTCAAATAGGCTTCCCAGACAAGCGCCTTGGGAATGTCGTAAGGCTTGGTCATTGGGCGACGCTCCTCCCGCTTTCGCGGTTGACGTCACACAATGCCGGGATGACGCAGCCCCTTCGCTCCACCACCATTACAGCGGCTTCAACACTACTACGAGCTGCTCCGTCCCTTGGTGGCGCATCGCTACTATCGGCCTCGCCTTGAGAGCTTGTACCTTTCGCTTTACATCGCCACCGAAGGTTCCCGCAGTTCAACGTAAGAGCCCGAATCAGGCTGACGCTGCCTCTATGCCGGACACCGCTTGGCCCGTAAGCAGGTAACGGCCAAACTAATCGCGGGGCAACATCACTCCCCGGTTTTGATGTCATCTGAGTACTTTCGACACTTTAACGGCAGTTCACGGTTGTTCGTCTTCCTTGATCCATACCTGATGCCTCGTGGCACCTTTTCCATAACGCTCACGACACAGACTTTTGACCTGCGCCGCTTATGGTGGTTTGCAACCCACTCCTGCAAGCCGATTGCGAGGGGCCATACCCTCATCTCTTACGCCGCTTGCTGCGGCACACTGAAGTCCGCTGCCCACTTCTGATTCGGCCCAGTTGCTTCAAATTGCCGGTCCAACAGATTCGGCGCAATCGAGTGCACCTCCACCTCAAGCCGCCCCGGTATAAGATGGCGCTTGTGCCGTGCGCTGATACGTAGGCAAGCATAAGGCTGAGAACAACGAAATTGCAGACTGGCTGAGACGCTTGACCGACAACCATCGGAGTTGGGGTTTCGGGCTGCGTTACTTGTATCTGCGCAACGTGCGTGGATTCGCCTGGAATCACGAGCGGGTATATCGGATTTATCGATGGCTGGAATTGAATCTGCGTATCAAGCAGCGCAAGCGCTTGGTGCGGCAGAAACCTAAACCACCTGGTGTTCCCGCCGACGCTAACGAAACCTGGTCGATGAACTTAATGCACGATCAACTGGCTGATGGCCGCAGCATTCGCGTGTTCAACGTCATTGACGACTTTAACAGGGAGGCTCTGGGTATCGAGGTGGACTTCTCACTGCCGTTGGAGAGCGTGATCCGCAGCTTGAAACAAATCATCGAATGGCGAGGAAAGCCTGCAATGATTCGCTGTGATAACAGTCCTGAATACCTAAGTGCAGCCATTACAGAATGGGCGCTGCAGGCCGGAATTGTGCTGCACTATATTCAGCCTGGAAATCCTCAGCAGAACGCCTACGTTAAGCGATTCAACAGAACAGTGCGCTACGAATGCCTATCTCAGTATCACTGGGATGATCTGGACCACGTGAGCGATTCGCCACCGCCTGGATGTGGACCTATAACCATAAACGCCCTAATATGGCCTTGGGCGGAATCACACCGATATTGATTAATTTGACTTGATTGATGGTGTCCATCACAACATTTTTTAGAGGATATTATGGAGAACTTGCCATTCGTATTGGAAATTTCCTTTATTGAGAAGTTATCTCTTTCTGTGGAAAAGGGTATATTGACGCTAAGTTGTTTAGCTAAAAGCTCCGAAAATCAGAGCAAGATACAAATCCATCTATCCCGCGACGCCATCTTTCAACTTTCGGAGCACTTTTTAGAGATGAAGCAGCTTCTATCAGAAAGACCTGTGATAGATTCATACGCAAATCATGAAAAACGGGAGAGACGACGTTAGGTCGTCAAAACTAATACTAGATCTAGGTTGATCCCAGGCTTTGATGGCGCACTCTGTTGTGGTCAAGTAATTTCGGACACGACGATAAGTTCTTTCTCTGCCATTGATCCGCTACGGAACGCCGGACCATTTTAAGAGTTAGTTTTCGGCGTTAAAATTTCTTGCTCCAGACCTGAATCCCTTACCCGACTTGCGAATTCGAGTGGTGTCATGTCATTGAGAGCAGAGTGAGGCCTGCTCTCATTGTAGTCCCTGCGCCAATCCTCAATGATCGCCTTGGCCTCTGCCAAGGAGCTGAACCAATGCACATTGAGGCATTCATCCCGGAATGATCCGTTAAACGTCTCGATATGGCAATTGTCGGTTGGCTTTCCAAGGCGGCTAAAGTCGATACGCACGCCGTAGTGGTAAGCCCATAGGTCCATCAAGCGCCCAGAGAATTCGCTTCCGTTATCTACAAATACATACTTCGGTGCACCGCGTTGCGCCACCAAGCGATTGAGCATCTCGACCACATGTTCGCCTCTGAGCTTTTGCCCTACCTCGATGGCCAATGATTCCTTGCTGAACACGTCAACGATCGTCAACGTTCTGAACTTCACCCCGTTTGATAGCTGATCGGCCACAAAGTCCATGCTCCAGGCCTCGTTGGGGCGTTTTGGCTGCACCTTGGCCTGGCGCGTCACCACCATCTTGCGTCGTTTGGGCAACTTCGAACGCAACTGCAATTGTTCTTCACGGTAGATCCGATAAGCTTGATGCCGCCCTAACTGCCAACCCTCTCGCCCCAACAATACATGGATGCGCCGATAACCGTAGCGCACACGGGTGCCGGCAATTTCATGCATGCGCCGGCGCAGCGCCAACTGCGGATCCCTGACGCTGCGGTAGTAATAGTTGCTGCGCAAATGTTGCATCAACCTGCAGGCCCGACGTATCTGAATGCCGTAGTGACTGACGATATAGTCCACTACTTCATTCTTCAACGCGGGCCGGGCCATTTTTTTGCAGCGACATCCTGCAAGATCGCTTTATCCAGACTCAGCTCCGCAACCAGCTTTTTGAGCCTTGCGTTTTCCTCTTGGAGTTGCTTGAACTCACGGACCTGATCCGACTGCAAGCCGGCGTATTGCTTCTTCCAGCGATAAAACGTCTGTTCCGAAATACCCACGTTGCGGATCACTTCGGCAACAGGCATTCCTAGTTCCGCCTGCTTCAGCACCGCCACGATCTGCTCCACTGAAAAACGCTTTTTCTTCATGGCAAACCTCCTTTTCCGTTAAGGCACAGTTTGCCGAAAAACTCAATCCAGGTTCGGTCCGATTTCGTCGATGCAGATCACCATTGTGCGTTCATAGACGTGACGCTACACCCGAATTAGTACCGGTCAGAAGTAGAAATTTCCGGCTTTTGACCGTACCCCAAAAACAGTATCACCCATTATTAGAATTTTCCGACTTCTGACCGTACCCCAAAAACAGTATCACCCATTATTAGAATTTTCCGACTTCTGGACGCCGGCCCAATGGCCATTTTCCCTTGCCTGGCGGGCGAATTCAGCCGGCGTCGCCCACTGCAATGCAGAGTGGGGACGGCTCTCATTATAGTCCTGGCGCCAGGCATCGATTTTGCCGCTGGCGTCTTCGAGCGACAGAAACCAATGGGTGTTCAGGCATTGCTGCCGGAACCGCCCGTTGAAGCTCTCGATCTTGGCGTTATCCGTTGGCGTACCAGGTCGACTGAAGTCGAGCTCGACGCCGTTTTCATATGCCCACCGATCCATCGCCTTTGAAATGAATTCGCTGCCGTTGTCGACCTTGATCGTCGCGGGCAAGCCTCGCTGCAGCGTGATGCGGTTTAAGGTGTTCACGACATCTTCCCCCTTTAAGCTCTGTCCGATATCAATGGCCAGGCACTCGCGCGTGTAGTTGTCCACGACCGTCAGTGCGCGCAACTTCCTGCCATCGAACAGCGCATCAGCAACAAAGTCCATGCTCCAGATCTGGTTCATTGCGGTAACAAGATGCTTGGGCTGACGCAGTCGCGCGGACTTATTGCGCTTGGGGCGTTTCAGCCGCAACGACAAGCCTTCCTGCTGATACAGCCGGTAGACACGCTTATGATTATCTGGCCAGCCTTCTCGCTGCAACATGACGTGTATGCGGCGATAGCCGTAGTGCACACGTGTGGCAGCAATCTCCTTGAT
The DNA here is from genome assembly GCF_001929405.1 of Herbaspirillum camelliae. Lineage (NCBI taxonomy): Bacteria > Pseudomonadati > Pseudomonadota > Betaproteobacteria > Burkholderiales > Oxalobacteraceae > Herbaspirillum > Herbaspirillum camelliae. Next base: position 3,656,735 of record NZ_KV880769.1, on the reverse strand, counting down.
GCGCATTGTCAACCCTGCTGCATCTCGCCTCCTTGCCTGGTACTTGTAGACCGAGAGCGACATGTCGAACAGCGCACAAGCTTGACGTATGCTCGCGCAATAACGATCGCGCAATTCGTCAACCAGAGACCGCTTGCGCGAAGGCTTCAGAGCTTTTTTGAGAGAACATCCTGCAGCATCGCCTTATCCAGGCTGAGATCGGCAACCAGTTTTTTAAGCTTGTTGTTCTCCTCTTCAAGCTGCCGAAGGCGACGTAGTTCTGACGGCCCGAGTCCGCCAAATTTCTTCTTCCAGTTGTAGAAGGTCGCATCGCTGATACCCAGCTTTCTGCAAACCTCCTCCACCGGCGTGCCGAGTTCGTTCTGTTTCAGTGCGAACGCGATTTGCTGCTCAGTAAATTTGCTCTTCTTCACGACATGACTCCCATTTCATATGATGAAAAAATCACGTCGGAAATTCTACTTTTAAATGCTACTGTTTATTGGGGTAGGGTCACATTGGCGGTGACCCCTGATTACATCCGGTTGGATGAATGACGGCAACTCAAGTGCAAGCGGTGGCCATTATTTTATTGATCTCGTTTCCCGCATCAGAGGCTACACACAACCTCTGTCACCCCGAGGTCGAGTTTTTAGGTGCCGAACCATACTCCTCGCAGCGCCCGATGTAACCGGGGCAGAGTGTCATGCAGCGGACTGGTAGCGCGGTGTCAACCAGTACAGGGGATCAGGCGCACGTGCTCATGGTCAGCCGTCAAGTAAGGGGGGCTGGTTGGAGGCTTGACCTTGTCCCTCTTCCTGAACGCCCGATCTCCCGTCATGAAGGCTTCGAGCATGTATGGGATTAAGCTGGCCGCATCGACCGCTTCGCCACAGGTTTGAGCATGGACCTTGTTAGATTTGGAAAGGGCTTTAATCCACTGTCGCCGAACGCCCTCAGCACGCTAGTCGAATACGCAACAACGCTGGTGACAGGTGTTGTTCCTTCGATTCTTTATCCACGTATTTTATCAATCCAGAACGGCAGGAATAAAACACCTGCGACACCTGCAGAATTATGTGCGGTTGAATTCACAAGCTCGCCTACGCTAGGCGTTGCCATTAAGCTTCTTGAAGCCTTTTCCACCCAGAACGGCAGCCATGTGTACCGCCCCGAGATGCTTCGATGCATCTTGCGTACAGGTCCGGGAGCGCAATCGTCACTTGGGCCGCAGTATTTCTAAGCGGGCAGTTGGCAGGACTCTGCTCTTGAAAGGTCTGGAGTCAGATATGGCGGTAGTGCTTCAACCAGAGAAAATGTCAGCGCAAGACCTTTATGTCGCAGTTTCTCGCGGCGCAAAGCAACTTGTTATCTGCTCCGAAAATCCAGTTCTTAAGCCGCCGGCGCCTGCATAAGTTACACTACGCTCTTCAGCTCACTCCCAAGTTAGCAACCGTCATGAAACTCGTGTGCGGTCAGCCAGAGCCTTAGTTTCAAAAGCCACGACGAGACAAACCGCCCAGAGGGTATGGAAGCATGAAAGCTCGATCTTCATCACAAAAAGCTACGGTCACCATTAATGGGACGGTCATGGAGATATGGGTTTCCAAGTCTGGTCAGGCCGCTTGGCGTGCACGAGGCTTCTTCAATAGCAATCACATAGAGACGACTGGTGAGTCGATTTCCGATGCAGCTGCGGCATGGAAGATGCAAGCGACGCTCAGCACCCGTACCTCCCCCTTTAGTGACTAAAGTCTAGTGGATTTGTTACTTGTGGCACTTCTTTAAGATAAATTCATACCCAATCCCCTTTCGTGGTTGCCACGGTTGAAGAAGAGTCAACGCTGGCGGAAGAACTGCGAATGCACGCTCAACACCAGCTCACAGTTCATCCACCTGGCATTCCTGGCGCTGCTACTCAAAAAAATCGTGAACAGGTTCTGAGAAGAGCCCTTCACCCTTTAACTTGGGAGTGTAGGCGGGCAATGAACCGTTCAAGCAGCGGCGATAAAGCGTTGTCGCTTGGGCGAAGTAAATAGGTTGTGATGATGGCCGAATCCACTGCCAAAGGCCGGGCGACGACACCTGAACGCTGACTGGTGGCAATTCTGGCGGCCGTCGTGAATGCTATGCCATAGCCTGCGCCCACCAGCGTGAGCATCATGTCCAGAGAGGATGCGTGCTCGACAATGTTCGGTTCTCGCTCCAGTGATCGCAGAAGGCGTGTCAGTTCACGGTAGTACCCTTCGCATACTTGGGGGTCACACAAGATCAGGGGATGACCATTGAGCTTGTGAAGTGGAATCGCCTTGTGGGCAAGCAGCTCGTGGCGAGCAGGCACCGCAATCATCAACGGATCTTGCCAGATCGGTTCGGTGACGATGCCTTCTCCCACATCGGCCGTGTGCGCTAACCCTATTGTGAAATCACCGGATCGTAGGCCGCGCAACTGTTCGGCCAGGGGAACTTCGGATAGTCGTACTTCAATTTCGGGCTCTTCCTCGCGGCAATGGGCGAGGAACGAAGACAGTCGCCAATCGACCGAACCATCGGATATGGCGATGCGCAGGCAGCCTCTCAGGCCCGCCGCGACAGCCTTGACGTTTTCCTGTGCCTGCTCCAAAACCGTGAATAGCCTACGAACGTCGTGTAAGAAGGCAGCGCCAGCAGGCGTCAACTGAGTTCCACGCCGATCACGGTCGAAGAGGATCACGCCTATCTCTTCCTCAAGCTCCTTGATGGCTCGCGAAAGCGGAGGTTGCTCGATATGCAGCCGTTCAGCGGCGCGGGTGAAATGTAGCTCCTCGGCCAAGACCAGAAAGCACCGAAGGTGTCGCAGTTCCATTTGGGCTTTGCTCCCAGAGAGAGTGTGTGTATCCAATAACAAATGTCCGCTGTCAAGTTCCGCGTGGAAGCTGACAGCGCCCCAAAGGCTTTTTAGGCCAATAGCTTAGCAGGCTGCTGAAATACCAATCTCTGCCGTAGACTCTTCAGATTCCCAATGGATCACACCGACGCGCGGAAGTGATGTGTTCATGGAGCAGTTGTTCACGGTCAGGCGGCTGTCCAGCTTGGTGTGAAATACGCAGGCTGGAGTCGTTCTTGCCGGTCGACCATCCGTCGCGCCCAATCTGGGTGATGTTCAATGAAGCGTTGGTGCGGCTGGACGGATTGTTTGCCGGGATGTATGCCGACAGATCACGGGGCGGCCGGCCGAGCATCGCCCCGGAGAAGCTGTCAGTACAACCTGTTGTTGCGCTGGTTCATAGGGTTGTCGATGGACGATGCAGTGTGGGTGCCGCGACGGCATTCAGCAAGAACCGCGATCGGTTGATCGCCCATAATGCGGTGATTGCGCTGTTCAACGAGGTAATTGGAGCTTGCAGATGGCGGGAGCTGGCTGTCGGGTGAGCACTTTAGCGTGGACGGGACGTTGATCCAGACCTGGCCCGAGCATAAGAACTTCAGGCGCAAGGATGATGATAGGTGATGGGTGATGGCGACGATTTTCGAGACAGTCCCGCAGCAATGACACGCACGTCTCCACGAGCGATCCCGATGCACGCCTGTATCGCAAGGGCAACACGGCCAGCGAACTGCGTTAGATCTTGCACACCTTGAGCGACAACCGGCATGGACTGATCGACAATGCGCGAGTGACGCGGGTCGATGGCTATGCCGAATGCGAAGCGGCCAAGACGATGATCGCCGATGCCCGGCATGCCGACCGACCCGGGAGCGGTCGTGACCGTCGGTGCGGACAAGGGCTACGACGCGGCGGAGTTTATCGAAGCTCTGCAAGCAATCAAGATGCTGGCGTACGTGGCGCAGAACACCTCGAGACGGCGTTCTGCGGTGCCTGATACGGTAGCTGGCCAGTGAGGTTTTTCCGTTTCCCAGCGCAAATTGATTGACAGGGCTTTGGCTGGGCCAAGGTGGTGGGACGGATCCGGCAGGCGCCAGTGCGCGGCCTAGAGAAGGTGGGCCAGATGTTTGTGTTGAACATGGCGGCCTACAACCTGGTGCGCATGCGAACCCTGGGACAGCTTTGCCCACAACATGGGCAAGCGGCATGGCATCTCACCGGCGGCAGGCCACGCCATCGCGAGAGGATGCCGGTCCTGAGCAGTTTGCTTGATCAACAGGTCAAGCCGAATCCACCACACGCCTGTCTGCAGATCAGTGCGATGAGTATTTTCAGCAGCCTGTTAGGGCAGTTCCTGTTCATCTTTCGGTTTCAGCGCGACGAGCGCATCTACCTGCGGCAGCGCCAGCAACGTCACTTGGCGGCATGAACTTCACTTAAGTCATCGTTCATGGTAGGTGTGGTGCATTTCAGCATGGAATACTTAAAATTGATCCCAGTATATGGAGATAGCCATGATTGGCTCAAATCTAGAAGACCTCATTTGCGATCATATGTTTTTTGATATTTCCAGATATCTAAGTGGACGTCAAAATAGTGTCTATCTAAAAATTGAAGCATTCAACCCTGCTGGATCCATCAAAATAAAGACTGCCAGATATTTACTTGACGAGGCATTGAAGCGAAGTGGCGAATCGATTAGCGGTGTCATCGAATCTTCATCAGGAAACCTTGGCATCGCCTTAGCGATGCTGTGCGCCGCTCGCGGCATTCATTTTGAATGCGTTGTGGATGTCAATGCGCTCGAGGCGAAACTTGCGCTAATGCGGTACTTCAACGCCGCAGTCACGGTAATCACCGAACCTGACGCGAACGGTGGATACTTGGGAAGTCGGATCGAGTACATCAAGCGCAAGGTTGAAAAGACGCCAGGCCTAGTCTGGACGAATCAATACGCCAACAAAGCTAACATCCTGGCCCACTACCAATTAACAGCGACGGCGATCCATGAGGAATTCCCCGCCCTCGACTACTTGTTCGTGGGCACCGGCACAACGGGAACGCTTTTCGGATGCACAAGCTTCTTCTCCCACCACGCCCCCGAGACAAAAATCGTAGCCATCGATTCCGCCGGATCGGTGACATTCGGAGACAAGGCTGGCGAGCGATTCGTTCCAGGGATCGGTACGAGCCAGCGACCCCCTATCGCCGACTCGGGGAGTCCGTCGCCCGCCGCGATCCTGCACGTCGCTGAAAGCGAGGGGGGCGCGGTTTGCCGGCGCTTTTCCAAGCAAACGGGACTACTGATAGGCGGATCGACCGGCAGCGTGATCGCGGGCTTTGAGCGATACGCTTCCGAGCACCAACTGCGAGACGCGACAGTCGTATTGATTTCTCCCGACCTGGGAAACGCCTATCTGTCAACCGTGTACAACGACGCTTGGGTTCAAGCGCATTTCTCCATATTGGAATGATCGCCTGGGGCCGGGGTATTCGAATCCAGCACCGTCTGATGGCTCATTAACCCAGGAAATTAGTGGCACCGCCCAGATGGAGGCTACTCACCTCCATCGGGCAGCAGGGCATCCAGGAACCCTTGAAGATCGCTCTGAATCTCCGTCTCATCTTCGACACCGACACCGACACCGACACTGACGCGGACGATCGGCCCGGCCTGAGATAGCAATGTGGCCCCAATGGGGCGCAACAGATCAAGGGACAAGGGTGCGATCAGGCTGCGCGTCCCGCCCCAAGACGCACCAATGGCGAAAATGCCAAGCCCGCTCAAGGCTACATCAAGACGCTCTTCGGTGCCGGGTATGAGGACGATGCTGAAGACTCCACTGGCTCCCTGAAAGTCCCGGCTCCAACTTGCATGGCCGGGGCATAGACGGTATCGGGGATCAGCACTTCGCCGCCCGGCGCTAGCAGGGCGAGCATGGGCACGGTGACCGCGGCCAGCCCCGAAGGCACGAGATGCGTGCGTGCACCGCGATGCAGCGCGCTGATCTGCGCCTCCAACGTACGTGTCGTCGGCGCTCCATAGAGACCATAGGAATAACCGTCCGGTCCACGCTCCTTGCGGCGGGCAAAACTCTCCCCGTCGGCATAGACGATGGTCGATGCACGATAGGTCGGCACCGAAAGGCTTTCAAACCCATCCGTCGATACCTGTGGATGGTGAACACAACGGGTTGCGTCAAGCAAGGCGACTCCTTCTGGTTTCTGTCTCAGGCTTCACTTTTGCAGCCAAGCATTCCAGCGTTCGAGCATCATTGCGCGATTGGCGTTGATCCAGTCGAAGTCAGGGACGATGAGCGATGCGTATATGTCCGGCTTGATTGGCATGTTGGCCTGATCCGCCGGGCTCATCTTCTCCATCGCAGCCGTACTCGGTGGGGTGCACCCGAGGTTAGTGCAGTGCCGAGCCATGCCGTCGGTGGCGTTCTCGATGTAGCCAAGGAGCTTCATTGCGTTGGCGTGGTTCGGCGCACCCTTCACAAGGGTGGCGCGGTCGGACACCAGCACTCCTTCCTTGAGCGAGAACTTGAGGTTTCGGCCCTCCCTGATCAAAGGCGTTGCTCGCGTTTGCCAGACCATCCCCATCACGTACTCGCCGGTGCGATAGCCCTGCTGACTGGCATCCCCGCTTTTCCACCACAACGTGATGTGCGGTCTCAGCGCGTCGAGCTTCCTCAGTGCGCGATCGACATCAAGCGGGAACAGCTTGGTCGGCGCGACGCCATCGGCAACCAGTGCTGCCGCCAAAATGCGCCAGGGGTCATTAAAGTTGGGGAAGGTCCGACCGCCGGGGAAGCGCTTGACATCCCACACGTCGCGCCAAGTAGATGGCCCGCCATCCGGGAGCTTGTCCCCGTTCCAGACGATATAGGTCAGACCGGAGTTGACCTTCACGCCCGCAGCATCGCACGCCCCTGGCAGCAGGTCCTTGCGCCCCGAGAACGCCTTGCAGAACACAGACACGTCCTCGGTCATTGCGCGCACATCGTTGCTATGCGCCTCGATGTCGCCAAGTACGGCAATGTCCCAGGTCACTGCGCCCACCTGGTTCATTGCCTTGAGCTTGGTGATCTGCTCCTGAGCAGATGCGGTGACCACCCGGACCTTGATGCCGGTCTCCTTGGTGAACTCATCGAAGAAACTGCTACGCAGGCTCTGCTCGTACATGCCACCGGTTGCGGCGACCACGACGGTTTCTTCCGCATGCGCAGGTGCGAGCACGAGGTTGCCTAGAATGAAAGCGCCAAACGCTACGCATGATGTTGAGAGCTTCATGCCTGGATTTCCTTCTCAGAGGGCATAGTGGAACGACGCGTCCGGATGGCTGCGGCCAATGTCATCGTCACCACCGACACTACGATCATGAGGGTGGAGACGGCGGCGATGACGGGGGTGAGGTTGAAGTCGATGTCCTCGAAGAACTTGCGGGTGAGCGTCTTGCCACCCACATCGGAGATGAACAGTGACACCGTGGCTTCATCGAACGAGGCGAGAAAGGCGAAGATGGCCCCCGCGACAACACCGGGCGAGATCGATGGAAGTACCACATCGAAGAAAGCACGGCTGCGCGAGGCACCGCAGTTCAGTGCCGCAAACTCCAGCATCGGATCGAAGCCGCGCAGCGCGGCCGATACTGTGATGACGACATAGGGGACGCCGAGCATCGTGTGGGCAAGCAGGAAGCCGGTAGTCGTGCCCACCAGTCTGAGCGGTGCCAACGCCAGGTAGAGCGCAATGGCCAACACGATGTGGGGTAGGACGAGCGGGCTCAAGCTCAGGGCATACAGCAGTCCCGAGCCAGGCAAGCGGCCACGGGCTAGCCCAACCGCAGCAGCCGTTCCGATCAGCGTCGAGCCAACCATCGAACCGATCGCGATTTTCAAGCTGAAGACCGTTGCCTCGATCCACGCTGGATCGCTCAAGTAGCGGCTGAACCATTTCAGGCTCAGCCCACTCGGTGGAAACTCGATGTAGTCGGCTTTGCCGAACGACATCGGGATGACGATCAGCGTTGGCGTCACCAAGAACAGCAAGACCAGGCACACCAGGCACGCAAGCACCAGCTCGCGGCCCATCCGCTTGGGCATGCTAGGGGGTATGGATGAGGTGTTCATAAGCCTTTTGACAGAGCAAGGAACCGCCGGAACACGATCACCACGACGAGCGTCCCGGTGAGCAGCAGCAGCGACAGGGCACTGGCAAAGGGCCAGTCCAGAAGTTCGGTGGCCTGCTGACTAATCAAGGTCGCCGCCATCAATGTGTCGGGGCCACCCACGAGTGACCCTACCCCAATAAACAGTAGCATTTAAAAGTAGAATTTCCGACGTGATTTTTTCATCATATGAAATGGGAGTCATGTCGTGAAGAAGAGCAAATTTACTGAGCAGCAAATCGCGTTCGCACTGAAACAGAACGAACTCGGCACGCCGGTGGAGGAGGTTTGCAGAAAGCTGGGTATCAGCGATGCGACCTTCTACAACTGGAAGAAGAAATTTGGCGGACTCGGGCCGTCAGAACTACGTCGCCTTCGGCAGCTTGAAGAGGAGAACAACAAGCTTAAAAAACTGGTTGCCGATCTCAGCCTGGATAAGGCGATGCTGCAGGATGTTCTCTCAAAAAAGCTCTGAAGCCTTCGCGCAAGCGGTCTCTGGTTGACGAATTGCGCGATCGTTATTGCGCGAGCATACGTCAAGCTTGTGCGCTGTTCGACATGTCGCTCTCGGTCTACAAGTACCAGGCAAGGAGGCGAGATGCAGCAGGGTTGACAATGCGCATCAAGGAGATTGCTGCCACACGTGTGCACTACGGCTATCGCCGCATACACGTCATGTTGCAGCGAGAAGGCTGGCCAGATAATCATAAGCGTGTCTACCGGCTGTATCAGCAGGAAGGCTTGTCGTTGCGGCTGAAACGCCCCAAGCGCAATAAGTCCGCGCGACTGCGTCAGCCCAAGCATCTTGTTACCGCAATGAACCAGATCTGGAGCATGGACTTTGTTGCTGATGCGCTGTTCGATGGCAGGAAGTTGCGCGCACTGACGGTCGTGGACAACTACACGCGCGAGTGCCTGGCCATTGATATCGGACAGAGCTTAAAGGGGGAAGATGTCGTGAACACCTTAAACCGCATCACGCTGCAGCGAGGCTTGCCCGCGACGATCAAGGTCGACAACGGCAGCGAATTCATTTCAAAGGCGATGGATCGGTGGGCATATGAAAACGGCGTCGAGCTCGACTTCAGTCGACCTGGTACGCCAACGGATAACGCCAAGATCGAGAGCTTCAACGGGCGGTTCCGGCAGCAATGCCTGAACACCCATTGGTTTCTGTCGCTCGAAGACGCCAGCGGCAAAATCGATGCCTGGCGCCAGGACTATAATGAGAGCCGTCCCCACTCTGCATTGCAGTGGGCGACGCCGGCTGAATTCGCCCGCCAGGCAAGGGAAAATGGCCATTGGGCCGGCGTCCAGAAGTCGGAAAATTCTAATAATGGGTGATACTGTTTTTGGGGTACGGTCAGAAGTCGGAAAATTCTAATAATGGGTGATACTGTTTTTGGGGTACGGTCATGGTAACCCCTCTCTAGTTCTAAACTGTCCAATTCCCGGGGGCAGGTCAGTGAGCGGGCTTTTTTCTTTCCATTGCACGTCCGCTCCTGATCGATAGACGGCATCTAAAAATCCCAATAATGCACCGTGCAGCTTGCACATCAAGCCATTGCGCTGCTGCGACGCGACAAAGATGTTGGATTGCCGGGTCCACAGATGATGCATACTACCGGCAATTGTATGCATTGGATCAGTTGCACATGACGCTGTCTCCTGAACTAACCGCCTTTCTGGAAAAATCACGCTGGCCGGCTACTTTGACTGCTGGACAGATGGATCGCTTGCGCCACGACATTTACGAACGTACTTATTCCAGCGGCTCTATTATCTTTCCACGAGGAACTCCGGCAGATCACTGGTTTGGGCTCATCGAGGGGATGGTCAAAGTAGATACTGTTTCTCCTGATGGACGGTCAACGACATTTGCCGGCGTTCCTGGTGGCGCTTGGTTTGGCGAGGGGGCCGTCTTGAAAAATGAACCTCGCCCTTATTCGATTGTGGCTATTCGCGACAGCAAATTGGCGTTTGTGCCGCGAACAACATTTGAGTGGCTATTGGAGCAAAGTACCTCCTTCAGCCGTTTCGTGATCGATCAATTGAATTGGCGTTGTGGTTACTACGTTGCGTTGATCGAGAACCGGCGTCTACGTGAAGCTCCCGCTCGTGTTGCATTTTGTCTCTCTGAATTGTTCAATCCACAGCTCTATCCCTCGACCGAATCAACGTTGCAGCTATCTCAGGAGGAGATAGGTCGACTTTGCGGGCTGTCACGCCAAAATACCAATCGGGCACTTCGTGAACTGGCGAACGCCAAAATGCTCGCTGTCGAATATGGATCCGTCGTGATTTTGGATCTTCCGCGGCTGCGAGAATTTGCCCGCCAAGATGAATAGGATTGATCGGAATGTTGCGGAGAAGGGAAAACGGCGCCTTATGGCGCCGTTGTTTGTTATGCCTTCGCAAGCTCCGTGATCGCGGATTTGCTGCCAGCTTGTTCGCGTAGCTTGAATTTCTGAATCTTGCCCGTCCCAGTTTTTGGTAGAGTGCAGAAGACGACGCGCTTCGGACACTTGAATTTTGCCAGTCGCTCTTTGCAAAATTCAATAATCTCAGACTCGCTTGGCTCTATGACGCCGGCCTTAAGTTCGATAAATGCGCAGGGCGTCTCGCCCCATTTTGCATCTGGCTGCGATACGACTGCGGCAATCAGGACAGCTGGGTGTCGATGAAGAGTATCCTCGACTTCAACCGAGGAGATGTTCTCTCCTCCAGAGATAATTACGTCTTTTGCACGATCAGTAATCTGGACGTAGCCGTCCGGATGGACTACTGCGACATCCCCAGTATGGAACCAGCCTCCCGAGAAAGCATTCTTCGTAGCTTCCTCGTTCTTCAAATAGCCCTTCATGACAATGTTGCCTTTGAGAAGCAATTCACCTTGAGTATGGCCATCAAACGGCACGGGTTCCAACGTATCGGGATCAGCGACAATGAGTGACTCTAGTGCCGCAGAACGGTTTCCTTGTCGTGCCATCAACCTCGACTGCTCGTCCTTATCCAATGTTGCCCACTCCGGATTGATGTAGCAGCTGACAGGGGTACCCGACGCTTCCGTAATTCCATAGACGTGTTCGACATCAAATCCCAACGAAAGAACAGCCTTGAGAACAGCTGCCGGTGGCGGTGAGCCAGCGGTTCTCACACGGACGGTGCGTGGGAGCGACCGTTTCTCCGAATCCGGCGCACTTGCAATCGACGCCAACACAATGGGAGCGACACAGAAATGATCAACGCCATGATCAGCGATAGCATCGAAGATGTTTTTGGCAGTGACCTTACGCATGCAAACGTGGGTGCCAGCCGCAGCGGTGATTGCCCAAGTAAAGCACCATCCGTTCGCATGGAACATGGGCAGCGTCCACAGATAGGTCGGATTCCGCGGCATCCCCCAATCGGTCAGCTGCAACATACTCATCACGTAGGTGCCCCGGTGACTGGGCACCACTCCCTTTGGATCAGAAGTCGTTCCTGATGTGTAGTTGAGGGCGATCGCATCACATTCATCTGTCGGCCAGACACCAGAAAAGTCATCGTCGCCTTCAGCCAGCAGGGCTTCATAGTCGATTTCTCCGATCGCGTCACCTTGCGGTGCCTTCAGGTCATTGATGTCTACGATCAGCGGCTTATTTGGAAGACCAACCAAAGCTTGCGAAACCAAAGTGGAAAATTCGCGATCAACCAGCAGAATCTTGCATTCGCCATGCTTCAGGATGAATCGGACCCCGTCCGGATCTAGCCTGCAGTTGATGCTGTTCAACACAGCCCCGCTAAGTGGTACGCCAAAATGGGCCTCCAGCATTGCGGGCGTATTGGGCGCCAGTATTGAGACAGTATCGCCACTTTGGACTCCCCTTTTGCTCAATGCACTCGCCAGACGCCGACAGCGCTGACGCGTTTCGTGCCAAGTCTGGTTGAAGTCACCATGTACAACAGCGATTCGGTCGGGGTATTGATCCGCACTTCTGTCGAGGAAGTGTAAGGGCGTCAACGGTACATAGTTAGCCGGCGTACGGGGAAGCTCTTTCCCGTAGATGGAATTTTGCATCTCGTGTCTCCTGAATTATTTAAATTTATTGGATGCTGCGATCTCTCGCGGATATTCCAGAGAAGAACAGCCTCTGTTTAGCGACTAATGTAGGGGGGGGACTACGGCGCAAGACTGTCTCGAACAAGACATTGCACATGATTTGCCATCACTTCGGTTCCAAATGTCTTGAACAAGACAATGTCTTAAACAGGACAGCGCGTATCAAACATCGCCATTACTCTCCGTCCATACGTCGATCGGTCATCGACGAAATAAAAAAACACCAGGAGATAAAGATGGACCGAGAAGGACCGCCCCCGATGGACAAAGAATCATTGCGTGAGGCCGTTGAGTGGGCAATCGTGACACGCCGCAGCATTCGCGCTTTTCTTCCCACCGAAGTTCCCAGAGAGACGATTGAGGAAATCCTGGACGTGGCGAGGTTTGCTGCGACCGGCGTAAATCTCCAACCGTGGAATGTGCATGTGGTAACGGGATCAGCCAAAGATCGGCTATGCGCCGCCATCCACGAAGTGGATAACAACCACGAACTCTCCACCGCACATAAGGATGAGTGGGAGTACTACCCGACTGAGTGGGTATTTCCCTATATCGATCGAAGAAGGGATGTCGGCTGGAGTCTGTATGGCTTGCTGAATATCCAAAAAGGAGACAAGGCGCGGATGCATATCCAGCACGGCAGGAACTATTCGTTCTTCGATGCTCCGGTTGGCCTTCTCTTCACTGTCAATCGAGTCATGCAGCAAGGAAGCCTGCTAGACGTTGGCATGTTTATGCAGAACATCATGGTAGCCGCACGTGCCCATGGCCTTGACACCTGTCCGCAGGCCGCGTTCATGAAGTACCACAAGATCATCAGTGTCGAGCTAGGCATTCCACCTGAGGAAATGTTCATTGTCGGTATGAGCCTTGGCTATGCAGATACAGAAAAAATCGAAAATACGCTGATCACAAAACGAGAAGGAGTTGCTTCATTCACGAAGTTTTATTGCAAGTAGTACCTACAAAAAATAAGGAGGAAGACATGCAACAAATCGACGTAATCAAAGTGGCCAACGGGGCCAAATACAACAGCTTTCACCGATTGATCTTATTTTGGGGAGTGTTGATTCTAGTCCTCGACGGGTATGACCTAGCCGTTGTGGGCGCCGCCCTTCCATCAATCATGAAGGAAATGGGCGTGGATGCCTCCAAAGCGGGGGTGATGGCCAGTTCGGCACTATTCGGCATGATGTTTGGCGCGATGTTCTTCGGAACACTCGCCGACAAAATTGGCCGCCCGCTGATGCTGGCAGTTGGTATTGCGACGTTCAGCATCTTCACTGCAGCGGCAGGCTTGGCACACGACCCGATCAGTTTCAGTGTGCTGCGTTTCCTCGCCGGTTTAGGAATTGGCGGCGTACTTCCCGTCGTTACCGCGCAAATGGGGGAGTTTTCACCGGTCAAAGTCCGAGCGCGTCTTGTGACAATCGTATTCGCTGGATACTCCGTCGGCGGTGTTCTGGTTGCATTGACTGGTAAGCAGTTGATTGAAGCGTACGGATGGCAATCGGTCTTCTTCGTAGCCGGCGTCCCCGTTTTGTTGATCCCCTTCATCCTAAAAACAATGCCGGAGTCGATGGCAACGCTACATCGTAAGGGGCGCCAGGACAAGCTGGCAGACGTCATTCGCAAGATCGACCCGGAACTTCGCTTGTCCGGTAACGAAGAGTTCATTCTTCCGGTGACTGAGCGAGTAGACAATGCGCCCGTAAAGATGCTCTTCGCGAACGGCCGGGGCTTCAGCACCTTGATGATTTGGATCGCCTACTTCACAGGGCTCTTCATGGTCTATTCGCTGAGTTCATGGCTAACCAAACTCATGGGTATGGCCGGCTATAGCCTCGGTTCCGCCCTGAACTTCGTGCTGGTCTTCAATTTTGGGGCAATGGTGGGAGCGATTGGTGGTGGCTGGTTGGGAGACAAATTCAATATCAAGCATGTTCTCGTGGTCTTCTACATCGTAGGTGCCCTGTCACTGACCTTGATGGGATACACCAAGGAAACTTGGCTGTTGTTCGTCGTTGTTTTCGTGGTTGGCGCCTCTACCCTCGGTACGCAACTCCTGGCTTACGCATATGCCGGCGAATTCTATCCGGTCGCTATTCGTTCAACCGGAGTCGGCTTTGCATCGGGTGTGGGGCGGCTAGGGGCGATCATCGCACCGGTGCTCATCGGCGCACTGGTCGCTCTGCAGCTTCCTCTGGAGCAAAACTTCCTGGGCATTGCGTTGGCCGGCCTCGTAGGCGCCGTAGCAGTCATGCTCATTAACCACAATCTGGCCGGTGATCGTTCTGTTGCGAAACCATCGGTAAGCGCGCAAACGGTTTCATAAGAAAGATCCAAGGAGCAGTGATGGGAATTAAAGCAGGTGTGTATGTAGTGACCGGTGGAGCATCGGGGCTTGGTTCTGCCACGGCAAGGGCATTAGTTGCCGCTGGTGGCTTGGTCGTGTTGGCTGATATAAATCCAGTTGCTGGAGCAAAAGCCGAAGCCTCACTTGGAGGGCACGCGAAATTCATTCAAACAGACGTTACAAGCGAGAGCAGCGCGGTTGAAGCATTTGCGGCCGCAAAGTCGATGGGGCCGATAGCCGGCCTTATCAACTGCGCGGGCATCGCGCCGGCAGAAAAGTTGCTGGGGAAGGCTGGCCCCCACAGCCTAGACAGCTTCGTCCGAGCTTTAAATATTAATTTGGTCGGTACTTTCAACATGGCGAGGTTCGCCGCTCAGGCAATGAGCGGGAATGATCCAGATGAAACCGGAGAGCGCGGCGTCATTGTCAACACGGCTTCGGTCGCAGCCTTTGACGGTCAAATGGGGCAGGCAGCCTATGCCGCATCAAAAGGAGGCGTTGTGGCAATGACCTTGCCGCTAGCGCGAGATCTGGCGAAATACGGCATTCGCGTCGTCACAATTGCCCCTGGCATTTTCGAGACGCCAATGATGCTTGAAATGCCCAGCGAAGTTCTCGAATCGCTGGGAAAAACAGTACCGTTCCCTCCTCGCTTAGGCAAACCGGTCGAATACTCTTCGCTCGTAACTCACGTGTTGGAAAACCGTTACCTGAACGGCGAAATCATTCGTCTGGATGGTTCTCTCCGGATGGCCGCGAAGTGATTTTTCGGTTTCCATTCACTCTCTCGTCCTTCTCTCGCCGTTTGTCCAGCATCAGGAGCAACAAATGTCGCACGATCCAGTTGTCATCATCTCTGTCGCCCGCACTCCTATGGGGAGCTTCCAGGGAGCTTTCGCCGATTTGTCCGGCCCGCAGCTCGGTGGCTACGCTATCCAGGCGGCGATCGCCAGAGCACACATCGATCCGGAGCTGGTCGACCAAGCCTTGATGGGCTGTGTGTTGCAAGCTGGTTTGGGACAAGCACCAGCCCGTCAAGCGGCGCTGCGAGCAGGTCAGCCTTCCAGTGTTACCTGTGCGACCATTCATAAGGTCTGCGGCTCAGCCATGATGTCGGTGATGCTTGGTCACGACATCATTCTGGCTGGCACTTCATCTATCGTTGTGGCAGGTGGGATGGAGTCAATGACCAATGCGCCATACCTGCTACCTAAGGCGCGCCGCGGCTACCGGCTTGGCCATGAAAAGATACTTGACCACATGTTCTTGGACGGGTTGGAGGATGCATATTCAGAAGAGAATCGCGGCCGCCTGATGGGATGCTTTGCTGAGGAGTGCGCAGAGAGCTATCGTTTTTCGCGGGATGATCAAGATGCTTACGCCATCCGCTCGACTATTCGTGCAAAGAACGCCAGCATGGAAGGAAGTTTCGACTGGGAGATTGTTCCTGTGAGCGTTGAAGGAAAAAAGGGTGCCACCGTGGTCGACAAAGATGAAGGGCCCTTCGCTGTGAATCTGGAGCGAGTACCTTCCCTGAAACCAGCATTCAAGCCTGGTGGTACTGTGACTGCAGCGAACTCGTCGTCCATTTCTGATGGGGCGGCTGCGTTGGTACTGACTCGTGCGTCAATGGCAGAAAAACTAGGGCTTGAACCTGTTGCCCGCATCCTCGCTCACACTGGCTACGCCGGCAAGCCGGAGAAATTCCCGTCGGCACCCGTTGGCGCCATTACGAAGCTATTCGGAAAGACGAAGCTGTCTGCCGATACAGTTGATCTCTTTGAGATCAATGAGGCATTTGCAGTGGTGCCAATGGCTGCAGCTTTCGATCTAGGACTCGATTTGGAGCGGGTAAATGTTCATGGAGGAGCATGTGCTCTGGGTCATCCAATCGGCGCATCAGGAGCGCGTATCTTGGTGACCTTGCTGGGCGCCTTGAGAAAATCTGGCGGTAAAACGGGTGTTGCCAGCTTGTGCATTGGTGGCGGCGAGGCTACTGCTCTGGCAGTGGAGATGCTGTGACTAGCAACACTACGTCGTTCACCTGTATCAATAGTCAGATTGAGGGGAAAGTCGGACTGATTACCCTTGATCGCCCTGCGCAACTCAATGCTTTGAGTGACGGTGTAATGAACGAATTGAGCGCAGCGCTCGATAACTTCGAAAATAACGAAAACATAGGCCGTATTGTCTTGGCTGGGTTTGAAAAGTCATCGAGCGAGCTTGGCGAACGCTTTTCTGGATAAGCGAGTTCGCTGACATCGGATCGGATGTAACGGCGAACTGTGTTGCGGGAAATGTCGAGCCTGCGGGCGATTTCCAGGATTGAGATGCGGTCTCTGATGTACCAGCGTCGAATAATTCCAAGCAGGGCCACGTCTATCACTCCGTTCTCCCGCTCGCTGTCATGAGCAGGATTGTGGTCTAAACTGCAGTGCCCCCTCAGGCTGAACCAAGGCCTGACGATGAAGTGATACGCTTGTCGAGCCTTCTCAGGAGGAGCGACATCAAAGCAGTGAGTGAAGTGACGGATGCGTCTCGAATACTTTATCAGTCCATGTGATGAAGGCCCGGGCATATGAAATCTTAAGTCGGACAGTTAGTTTTTTCAGATCGACACTTCCTAGAAACGGTAATTCACGCCAAGTATGAAGATATCTAGCGCGCTATTAGTCGAAAGAGGCTGTTTCTTGATATCGGCTGCAGCGTCGTAAAGATTGTTGTCAGCATGCACTCCTCCGATGTGATTGTATTCGGCGTAGACGCTCATATGCTCATCGAAACGATGTTCAATACCGGCACCGGTCAACCATCCAATTTTTGATTGCCGCTTTGAATCAATTTTTGCGCCCTTGTAAGATGCAAAGCTACGGCCATTAATAGCTAGGCTCCCCTCCACAAGTGCTGAGCCCGCCGTACCGTATACTAACGTTCCATTGCTTCCCCATCCCAGTCGCGCTGCAGCAATGTAAATGTGGTCGAGATTTCTCATGCAATTGAGACCACGCAAGCCCGAGAAACAGGTATTTTCTCCTGAAACATCACTACGCAATGTGGTAAATGAAACACCCGCAATCCATTTTTTAAAGCTTTGATCATACCCTACTCGCACTCCCATAATGGCGCCAGCTGATGTGACATCATCGCCGAATCCTGCGTAATTAACGTTTCCTCCCGGCGTTAACGTATTTCCAAAAGGATCTTCCCAGTGATCCTTGAGTCGAGCAGCCCCCATCAAACCGCCTACGTAAAGACCTGTCCAGGAATTTATATTACTTGTCCCAAATGTATCCAACTTTCGGGAAGCACTCGCCCCCCCGATTTGATATGTCATTTGCAGGAACAGGTCTAGTTGATCATCAGTGTAAGATGCCTCAAGCTGAGAGGGTCTCCCGTTTGGAGTAAGGTCAATAGCGGTCGCTCTGCCAAACTTACTACGAAAAGAAAAATAACGTGCGCCAAAACCCAAACTTAAAGCATTTGTAATGCTGTAATTAAGAGATGCCTCAACCGACGTACCAGTGCCATGCCCTTCGTCTTTCACGATGAACTGCCTGGCCAAGTGGTCGTCTTCTCCATCAAATTTCACTTTTGGGATATAGGCTGCGTTTGCATCTATCCAGATCCGTTCCGATAATTTTAGGCGAGTGTCAACACCAATTTTCCACATTCTCAATCGTGACTCTCGGCTTACATAGTCATAGTCATCCGCATATCCTGTGCACGGGGTAGCAGCGGCCAGCTGACACAGCCCGGCTGTTCTGAAGCTATAATTCCGACGTTCATGACCCACGAATATCCCCAAACGTGAACCTCCTGTTTCCATGAGGTTATACCCTCCGAGCAGTTCGAAGCTATTACGCAGTCCATCAATGTCGGTCTGGGTCATAGAGTAGCCGCCTCCCGGCGCTGGAAAATCTTCATCATACATGTGCCCCGACTTTACCCTGCCCGATTGGAAAGATAGCTTGCCGAAAAAATGATTGACATGATTGAGTCGCAAAAAAGTCTCACCGTAATTTGACTCTAACTCATCCCATGTCAGTCGAGATGACAGCACATGGCGGATAGGTACCGAAGGCGAGTTAAACAAAGGCTGTGGAGCGCCATACGTACCATACCCCGTGCCAACCTTGAAGCCAGCTTCCAGCATGAAGTCGGATGCTGGCGAAAGATTCCAATGCGGGGTAACGCTTTCATTGAAGTTATAACTCAGACCCACCATCCACATTTTGGTATGCAACGAATTGGACTGCTTGTATCCTGCGCCGTCTACATCTGTCCAGGTTCTGCTAGTAATGCTCCCAAAGTCGTTATAGACGTACTTTGCTTCTAACGCCAGATTCTCGCTCAAAGGTATCGCAACGCCTGCACCAACGACATATCCCATTCGGATTTTATTAAGGCGAGTTTGATGAGAGTCGGAAAGAGTATCGGTGAGAGTATGCTCAACATTCACTTTAGCGATTGCTGGACCTGCCGTTACATATAACAACCAATCATTGGGGAGGACCACGCCTACTTTAGGATGTAGCGAAGCTGTCCATAGAATCTGGGTTGAAGCCGTAGCCGCAAAGTTATCATCATTAAACGTATAATTTGGGTAAGGTTGCCCCCCCCGAATTTCCAACTGATGTAAGTCCTGAGATTACATCAGCCTCCAATCCCACAACGAGTCCATTACGTCGAAAGTTGTAACCGACAAACGTGCCAAGAGTAGGTTTTGAAGTTTGAGTATCAAAAATACCGCGCGGGCCAGTATCATTATAAAGTTTTACATTAGGGTCACCATCTGGCTTAATCTGATCGATGGTCTTTGCTTGAGAAAAACCGCCCATGAAGCCGATATAGGCCCCCGTCCATTTAGACTCGGATGATATCCGTATTGGCTCAAGAGGTAATGTCCCATCATCCGCCGAAAAGGCTGGCTCGCTCATAACTATTGTGATGAGACATACCAAACATCTTATTTTGGACAAAACGCTTCCTCCCTTTTTGCTTTAAATTAAAGCGTGTTATGAACTTTCGCTGGGCATTATCTTGTTCAGCATTAGCATCGCAAATACGACAAAGTGCAATCCGGATAGGGTTTCAGGAAGCCGTTCGTAGTACCGAGTCAATCGCCGAAGATCGTTTTAACCAACCAAAGCTACGTTCCACCACCCACCGACGCGGCAACAAGACGAATATCTTCTTGGCCTCATGCAACTTGATGACATGAAAATTGATGCTTTTGCCTGCACGGCTTGCGCCGAATCCTCTCTCGTATAGCCCTGATCGACAAAGGCTGTCGTGACGGCATCTCCAGTGACAGCTGAACCTGCCGGGCCAGTTCACCCACCTGCGCACGCTTCTTCGCATTGGCCTGTATTACTCGCACGTTCAAGGTGGACCAGCGTATCGACGGCATGTGCGCCTTTGCCTTTCTTGCGTTTGTACCGTCGTAGCCGTCACGTGGACTGTCCTCACAGGAGGCTCGGAGAAGTCGCGACGGCCGAATTCGCAAGGAAGTACTGGCTGAGCGGAACGCTAGTTACTTAAAATAAGCTGGTGACTAACTCCAGCGCTGGCGACAAAAAGCAAGCCCGGTCACTGTTTTGGGCGGTTGAGGCGAAGCATGCCGTGATGGAAGTCGGATACATTGTCGTCAGCTTAGCGGCGAGTTCATTGCTTCCCACAGCAGAAACAACATTTGGATGGCGCCAGCGGAAAATGTAGCTCCGTACAACACCCAGACAGCAGCGCGAACGGCGACGTGGCGCACTCTGCGGCGTAGGCGGGAGACAGTCGAGTGCAGGCCGCTTGTTGCGCGTGCACGCGCCGGCCCGATGCGGTACGGTAAGCTCATAGCGTGGTTACTCCAGATATAAGTTCGGTAATTACATGCCACTTAATGGATGAGTTCCGAACTCGCCAATATGAAAGAAGACCTTTCCGAAGAAGATTTCCTTTTTCTATAACCTTTGTCTAACTAAAAGAGAAAAATCCCACAGTCTTAGAAAAATTTATTTCCATGTTTGTGTAATGACCCACTGAAAACCTACTCAGTAGATAATCCTGAAAGGACATCAAATGAGCATGGTCATGGAAGAAGAATTCAAGCGTTGGACAGCCAAGCGCAAAGCGGCGCTGGTAATGGAAATCGTCCAGGGTAAGACGACGGTAGCCGAGGCCAGCCGGGCGTTCGATATCCCACCGTCAGAGATCGAGGAATGGGTCGACGAGGGGCGCAAAGGAATGGAGAACGCCTTGCGTGCAAAGCCACTGGACGTCAAAGAACAGTACGAGCGACAGCTCAAGGAACTCCAGGAAGCCTATGGCGAAGCCATGCTGGAGTTGCGCGCCAGAAAAAAATTGGCGTCCCTGTTGGGCGAGGAAGACAAGTGATCGAGTGTAATGACCCAGCGAAACCTGCTCAAGTTATGCGGCTAAAGCAAACGCCTCAGCCGGTGTCTT
This sequence comes from Herbaspirillum camelliae, assembly GCF_001929405.1. NCBI lineage: Bacteria > Pseudomonadati > Pseudomonadota > Betaproteobacteria > Burkholderiales > Oxalobacteraceae > Herbaspirillum > Herbaspirillum camelliae. Next base: position 3,635,803 of record NZ_KV880769.1, on the reverse strand, counting down.
CATGCCCAGCGCCTGATGCGGCCGGCGGTGGTTATAGAAGCCGATCCAGTCACCAATGATGCGACTGGCGTGCTGCAATGTTTCGAAGCGATGTCGATGAGCGCATTGCTCCTTTAGGGTTCTGATGACGCGTTCGACCATGCCATTCTGCTGTGGGCAATGCGGCGTGATGAACTCTTGCTGAAGCCCGTAACTGCGGACCAACGCGGTGTAACTACGGCTGGTGAACACCAAGCCGTTATCTGAGCGCAGCAAGAACGGCGCCGTCACGCGACCCAGTGAGCCATAACGCGCGATCAGCGCTTGCTCCAAGGCCGACTCTGCCGTCTTCGACTTGCCCGAACGCGACAGATGCCAGCCCAGTAATTCCCGCGTGTGGCAATCAATCACCAAGGCTAGCACCGCCCAGCCATCTCGCCCTGTCCAGATCCGACACAGATCGGTTGCCCAGCGCTGGTCTGGTCCTGTGGCTACCGACGGCAAGGCCTTCACCCTGGGCCGGAAACCAATAGGACGCTTCTTGACCTGCCAACCTTTGATCTGGAAGATCCTCTGCACCGTGTTCTTATTGAACCCGAGCAGGCCAGCCACCGTGCGATAGCCGAAGGACGGCTCTTCCAGGATCATCTTGCGAATGGGTTCGGCAAAGCGCTCCTGCACCTTGGGCTCAGCCTTCACCGGCTTGTAGTAAGCGCTGCGCCTGGCAATCCCAAACCACGCGCATATCTTGCTGACAGCCACATCGAAACCGTCTTGTTTGAGTCCCTGGCGGATGGTCTCGATTACTTGTCTTCCTCGCCCAACAGGGACGCCAATTTTTTTCTGGCGCGCAGCTCCAGCATGGCTTCTCCGTAGGCTTCCTGCAGCTCCTTGAGTTGCCGCTCGTACTGTTCTCTCACATCCAGCGGCTTGGCGCGCAGGGCGTTCTCCATCCCTTTGCGGCCTTCATCGACCCATTCTTCGATCTCGGATGGCGGGATATCAAACGACCGGCTAGCCTCGGCTACCGTCGTCTTTCCCTGGATGATTTCCATCACCAGCGCCGCTTTGCGCTTGGCTGTCCAACGTTTGAATTCTTCTTCCATGACCTTGCTCATTTTGATTCCCTTTTAGGATTATCTACTGAGCAGGTTTTTAGTGGGTCATTACAGTAGCGTGCTAATCAGGAGCATCTTTCCATAGCGATTATTCTCGCCTAAATTGGTGTCCGAGTTAATTAGTCAACTATACGCTGCCCGCGTATTCGAAGATTCCGTTAGTTCCTCACTCTTTTAGACTGGCCACTTGGTCCAGCAACCAGTTGGTCAGCAGCGGCACCGGACGACCGGTGGCGCCCTTGGCCGCGCCGCTCTTCCAGGCCGTGCCGGCGATATCCAGGTGGGCCCAGGTGTACTTGCGCGTGAAGCGCTCCAGGAAGCAGGCGGCGGTGACGCTGCCGGCTGGCTGGCCGCCGATATTGGCGATATCGGCGAAGTTGGACTTGAGCTGTTCCTGGTAGATGTCCTGGATCGGCATGCGCCATGCCGTGTCGCCGGTGCTGCGGCCGGCCGCCAGCAGTTGGTCGGCGAGCTGGTCGTGAGCGGCATCTTCGCGGGTGAACAGGCCCGTGTTGTGGTGGCCCAGGGCGACGATGCAGGCGCCGGTCAGGGTGGCGATATCCACCACCGCAGCCGGCTTGAAACGCTCCACGTAGGTTAGTGCGTCGCACAGGATCAAGCGGCCTTCGGCGTCCGTGTTGAGCACCTCGATGGTCTGGCCGGACATCGACGTGACGACGTCGCCCGGCTTGGTGGCGCTGCCCGAAGGCATGTTCTCGCAGGTTGGGATGACGCCGATGACGTTCAGTTTCAGGCCCAGTTCGGCAATGGTGCGGAAGGTGCCCAGCACCGAAGCCGCGCCGCACATGTCGTACTTCATCTCGTCCATGTTCAGGCCCGGCTTGAGCGAGATGCCGCCGGTGTCAAACGTGATGCCCTTGCCCACCAGCACCACTGGCGCGTCCTTGCTGCGACCGCCCAGGTGCTTGAGCACGATGAACTTGGGCGGCTCGTCGCTGCCATTGGTGACCGACAGGAAGCTGCCCATCTTGAGCGCTTCGAGTTGCTTGCGTTCGAGCACTTCGACGCCCAGCTTGAAATCCTTGGCCAGCTTCTTGGCGGTATTGGCCAGGTAGCTCGGGGTGCAGAAATTGCCGGGCAGGTTGCCCAGGTCCTTGGTCAGCGCCATGCCGTTGGCCAGCGCCACCGCCTCGGCCAATGCGGTCTTTGCCGTGGATGCATCGGCAACCGATGTCAGAAAGGCAATTTTCTTGACGCCGGCAGGAGCCGGGTCTTTCTTGCTCTTGAGCGCATCGGCGCGATACACCGAGTCGCGTCCGGCCAGCACCACGTTGCGGATCGCCCAGCCCAGGTCGCGGCCCTTGACCTGGTCCAGCGGCAGCAGCAGGGCGGCGTCGTCGCAGCCCAGCGTGGCCAGCGCGCGCACCAATCCAGCGGTGGCGGCGGCGAAGTTCTTGTCGGACAGTTCGTCCTGCGGGCCCAGCCCCAGCAGCACGACGCGCTCGGCGGCCACGCCGGTGAGTCCGCGCAGCAGCAGGGTGCTGCCGGCCTTGCCGGTGATGTCGCCCGACTTCAGGGCAGCGCTGATCGCACCCAGCTTGTCCAGGGCGGCGGCTGCACGGTCCAGTTTGCGGTTTTCGTGGATGCCGACGACCAGTGCGCCAGTCTTGACGGCAGTTACAGCGGTTTTTGCGTCTAATGTTTTAGTGCTAAAGTTCATCGCCAGTTCAATGTTTTATTTATTCAGGAAGTTATAGTTTTTAAATAAGCTTTTAGCGCTTTGTAACGCCAACTGACAGATTCCACATTTAGGCGGTACCGCCTACAGTCATACTGTCAATACGCAATGTCGGTTGCCCTACTCCTACCGGCAAGCTCTGGCCCTGCTTGATGCATACCCCGCGGGCAAGATCAATCTGAAGATCATTACCCACAAGTTTGATATGCGTCAGTGCGTCGGCCCCGTCGCCAACCACGGTCGCCCCCTTGAGCGGTGCAGTGAGGCGACCAGCTTCAATCAGAAAAGCCTCGGATGCGGAGAACATGAAACGCCCGCTACTGATGTCGACCTGGCCTCCACCCAGGCTGGCAATATATATTCCATGCCTGACCGAGGCGATGATTTCGTCCGGATCGACGTCGCCTGCACACATATACGTGTTGGTCATACGTGGCATGGGTAAGACGTCGTAGGACTGCCGCCGACCATTGCCGGTGGATTTTTCCTGCATCAGACGGGCATTCAATATATCTTGCATGTAGCCCTTGAGAATGCCGTCTTCGACCAAGGTCGTGCACTGCCCTGGTACGCCTTCATCATCCATGTTCAAAGAGCCGCGCCCTGCAATGACTGTCGCGTCATCAACGATGGTGACGCCGCGGGCAGCGACGCGCTCGCCGATGCGGCCAGAGAATGCCGACGATCCACGCCGGTTGAAATCCCCTTCCAGGCCATGCCCGATGGCCTCATGCAATAGCACGCCATTCCAACCCGGTCCGATAACCACATTCATGGTGCCGGCGGGGGTAGCACGCGCATCCAGTTTCACCAGGGCCGCATCCACGGTCTCCTTGACAAGTTGCCTTATCCTTGGCTCATCCATCGCAGCTGGATCGCTGCGGCCTCCCAATGCACGTGAAGCACTCTCACGGCGGCCATGAGCCATCACCTGCACCGTCAAATCCAGACGTATTAGCGGCCGCACATCTCCCCCTAAAAAACCATCGTACCGTGCCAGCATGATTAGGTCGCGGGAGAGAGACAAACTGGCATTGACCTCAACGACCCTGGAATCATAAGCGCGTGCTAGCGCATTCACTGTCTCCAATAAAGAAATCTTCCCGTCGGCACTAAGCGCCAATAACGGATCAAGGGGGGCATAGTAAGTTTTTTTTCCTCCCTCTATACGTATTGCCGCGACAGGACTCGCTGCCTGGGCACGCGAGCTCGACACCGCATCAGCCGCACGCATGATGGACGCCAAGTCCAGACTGGACGCAGTCGCCAACAGGCTCTGGTCTCCATGCAACACGCGCAAACCGAAACCGAGATCCTGGTCGTATCTGCCACGATTCACCCGCCCTCCTTCCAGGGCCCAATGTTCGAACTCCGAGGATTTCACATACAAATCGGCAAAATCGCCGCCCTTGCTCAATGCGGTACGCAATCCGGCAAACAAATGCGTTTCATCCAGACCATAGGGTGTCATTAGACCTGCACGGGCAATTGCCAATGCGCTTACGTTGATTGACACATGACTTGCTTGAATGCTTTTTTCCATTGCCAATTGATCCCTTGATTTAAGAAAACGAGCAGCATATTTTCATATGCCCCCGATACGCATGGCCTCGATCAACCAGGAACCGGTCGTCATGCCTTTGCGCGTCAAAATATCGTTGCCGACTGTCAACAAGCCAGCACACATGGTCGCTAGGTGGCTTGCCACGGTGACTCCCGCTACGGGATGAACGATCTCGCCGTCCTTGACCCAGAAACCTTGTACTGCCGCCGAAAAATCACCAGTAACCGTATTTGATCCTCCGCCCATCAAGCCAGTGACAAGCAGGCCCCTGTCCAGTCGCTGCAACATCCCGCCGAAATCGTCAGATGACCTGGTCGCCTGGCTGGACACAACCAGGTTAGATGGTCCAGACTGGTGCCTGGAAAGAGGCAGTCCCATCCGTCGGGATCCATAGAGCCCCAGACAATAGCTGCGTAATCGTCCTTCCTGGACCAACCATCGGGAACGCAGGCCGATACCATCCGAGTCAAACGTCCGGCTCGCCAAGCCTCTCTTCATAAGCGGGTCGTCAAGAATATTCAGGTGTTCAGGGAACAACAAGTCATCCAGGCGCCCGGCCAGGAATGAAGCATTCTGATACAGCGGCCGCGCAGAAATGGCATCCAGGAGATTGCCCAGAATCTCAGCTGCGGCCAGCGGCTCAAACAATACCGGCACGGTTTGCGTGGAAACGGTGCGGGTGCCTAACCGTTGCAAAGTACGCTCGCTGGCAAGACGCCCTACCTCTTCCGGAGAAGATAGATCGGAAGCGCAACGCACACTGTCCCACCAGAAGCCGACTTCCTTCTGGTCATTTTTGATGGCGACGGCTTGACACATCAACGAGTGCAGGGTCGACGCCTCGCTTCGCAGGAAGCCATCACTGTTGGCGTAACATTGCCGGGTTCGGGAAAACGACACTGTTGCGCGCTCGGTCTGTGCAATGCGACGGTCTGCCATCAACGCTGCTTCTTCCATGCGCTTTGCCTGCGCTACGGCATCTTGCAGGTTCATTGCCACCGGTTGATCCAGCTGCAGATCGGGAAAATGGGTTGCATAATCCTGCGGATCAGGCAAGCCAACGAATTCATCTTCGGCGGTGATCGCGACGATTGCCATACCTCGCGCGACCAAGGTTTTTATGCCCGCTTCCGAATAATCCGACGCCGCCACTGTTGCCATGCGATGCCCCCGCATCATCGTAAGATGCAGACGAGTCTTGCGACGCATGGTCTGTTCGTTTGGCGCGCCATCATGAACACCCGCCATCATGACATCCTGGTCGACCATTTGCGCAATGACTGCCTCGGCACCAGCACGACGTGCACAGTCGATCGCTTTTTGAACGGTAAGTTCGCAATCGTTTTGCCACGGTTCCATACGGTTATTCACGTCAATAGATGATGGGCGATTCAATTTTGATTACCCGAAATAACGACCTTCAAACATTGGCAAGAATTCCTTATCATTGCCATCCATTCGCACTGAACCCCGCTTCGGTGAAGATCAGGCTTTCCTGTTAAAAAAAGACATCGATCAGGAGAAAATTTTTCTGTCATCGTCATTACCTCTTCATCAAATAAACTTGCCGCTACCGGGATCAAGCCCTCAACTGCGGCCCCGTAGGGGGATTCTGGCTAATGCCGCCAAAATTCAGGCCCATCTCCCTGGCCAGACCATCATGACGTGCCATCCTATCGGGCGGTAATGACCGATAGTCGTGTGACGCCGGCCCGCTCGACTGCCGCCATGGCTTTCGCGACGTTACGGTATTGCGTTTCCTGATCGGCTTCTAAACGGATGCGTAGGTCTGGATTATCCTGATGTTGCCGACTTAAGCTTGACTCAATGGCGGCCGAATCGACCAACGCTCCATTCAGGTAAAATTGCCCCTGCGCATTCACGCTGATCACTGTCGGCGCCTTTTCCTGAGAAGCGGCTATCGCGCCTGTCCGCGGCAGATTCACCTTGATTGAATTGGTCATGAGCGGAGCTGCAACGATGAAGACGACCAACAACACCAGCATGACATCGACCAATGGTGTCACGTTCATCTCACTGAGCACATCATCGTCATCTTGATTGGTGATTGCCATGTCAGGCACTCCCTTCAACAACCAGCTCTTGCAGTTCAGCGACCGGCTGGCGGCTGACGGTAAAATGGCTGCGTTGTGCCAGATCTTCGAAATCGTGAGCAAAATCCTCCATGCGCGACAGCGCCAGTTTTAGTCGACGTATGAAAAAGTTATAAATCAATACTGCCGGCACTGCGACGCCGATACCCACGGCTGTGGCGATCAATGCATGACCAATCGGACCGGCGACGCTATCCAGACTAGCAGAGCCCGACAGGCCAATCTTCTGCAACGCCTCCATGATTCCCCATACCGTCCCGAACAAGCCAACAAAAGGAGCAGTGCTGCCGATACTGGCCAGAATTGCCAGTCCGCTCTCCAAGGCGCGTCGTTCTTGGCGGATCTGATTGTGCAAATAGCGTTCTACCCGCTCCTCGACATGCACAGAGCGGGCTAGTTGCCCGGTGTTGATACTCGGCCCAAAAGCAAGATGCATTGCATCGAAACCGGCACGTGCAGTACGTGCAAGTCCTCCATCATATTGCTGCGAGCACTCTGCTGCTGATAGCATATCTGTTGCATTCCAGAATTTCTCATGAAACTGCTGATCGCCGCGCTTGCGATGAATAAACTGCGCGGTTTTCATCAGCAGAATGGCCCAGGTCGCAATAGAAAAAAGCACTAATATCCACAATACGCCAGGGACAATCAGATTAAAAAGTGGATGGTTTGTATCGGTCATAATGTCTGCTCCATATTGGATTGCATAAGAAAAACGTCGTCGCCTAACGACGTGGCAGCTTGAAATTAATCGTCTGCATGGCAACGCCTTCGATGGGAACCGCTCCCCGCTTGGCAGGAATAAAATGCCATCGGCGAACAGTTTCCAAGGCTGCATCATCGAGCGCTTCATCTCCACTGGAGTGAACAATCTGGACAGTCCCTGCCCTGCCATCAGGCAATACTTGTATGCGCAGCGAAACCTGTCCCTCACTCCGATTCCGCAATGACGACGAGGGATAGGCCGGTGCCGGATTGCCCAGGCTGGCCAGGCCCGAGATCGCCGGTGTGAACTGGGGAGCATCAGGTTGACCGGTTGCAGGAGCAAGCGGTGGTGTCGGCAGGGGCGGCGCCGGCGCAGGGGCGGCGATAGACGTTGTCGGCAACGGATTTTCCGACGGATGATCGATAGCAGGATTGGTCTGTGGCTTGGCTGGTGCAACCGTTGTCTTCTTTGGCTGCACCTTGGGCTCCGACCTGGATGGGATATCGGATTTTTCCTTACGGACCGGCGTTTGCGGCGCTGCTGGCACCTGGCTCCGTGATGGCGCGCCGGAAGCTGGTGCGGCCTCCATCTCGATCACCATCTCTACACCACGTACTGCATGCGCAGGCGCGCCGGGTGTTGACCAGGAAATGAATGTGATGCAGAAAAAATGCAGTGCAATGGAAACCGCGACAGCGCCACACACTAGCCACCATGACAGCCCCGTCGCTTGCTTGTCTAGCCCGCCCCATGGGCGCTCATTGAATTCAACGCTACTCATGAATCGGACTCCATGTGGACTGAAGATGCGCAGGGCTGATCGGTGGATGCCAACAACCATTTACCTCCCGCCTGCAAGGTCAGGACGAGTTTGTGATATTTCATGATCCCCATTCGATGTCCTACGCTGACAAACCGTGACTGGCTTTTTTCCAGCAATTGGTAAAGGTGCGCTTCGGTTTCGCCATCAACGGCACTGGTAGCTTCATCGAGCAGCACAAGACTAGGGCGTGCAATCAGCACTCTTGCGAACGCCAGGCGCTGCTGCTCACCAAGCGACAGGATCTGGGCCCAATCCCGGTTGACATCCAATCCGCCGTGCAGCACCGGCAGGTGCGCCAACCGCACGGCATCAAGTGCTGCCAGCAACTGCACTTCTGCGGCACTCCCGCCATGCGGATAAAGCAATTGCATGCGTAACGTACCCAAGGTCACATAGGGTTGTTGTGGCAAAAAAAGGCACTCCTGCGGGGGTGGCATCACGATACGCCCGGCACCACGTGTCCAGAGCCCCGCCATGGCGCGTAGCAATGAGCTTTTACCGACGCCGGTCTGGCCAATGATGATCAGGTTCTCGCCGCAGCCAAGGTACAGGTTCAAATGTTGTACAAGTGTCTGCTCTCCACCCGGCGTGGCAAGGCAGAGATCGTGGATGGACACCGTGTCATGCTGATGCTGCAATTGCAGCTGGTTGGTCGCCCACTGGGCTTGCTGCCCTCGTACCGCATCTGCGCGCTCTAGAACCTGAACAATGCGCACAACATGAGGGGCCACGCCGGAAAAAGGCGCAAGTACGCCAAGCACGGCACGTGCCGAAGACGCGACCGTCAACGATACGGCGATTCCTTGAGTCAGCGTCCCAAAATCAATCTCACCACTGAACAGTCTGGGCGCAAGCAGCAAATAGGGAAGCGCCACCCATACGATCCCGAACATGATGAGAGACATGTCTGTGACCAGCCGTTGAAAAAGCGTCGCGATCAAGTGCCGGCGCACCCACGCAGACACTTTGATGCCGATTTGAGCCTGCTCGATCGGCTCCCCTTCATAAAACGCTATGGCCTCGGCATTCATGCGAACATGTGCCAGACTGTAGCGAAAATCACCGTCTGCCATTGCTGCGGAATATCGCAACCTCACCAGTGGCAAGTAACCGACATAAGTGAGAATGGCCTGGATAACGCTGAGACCGACGACCACAATGGCCAGCCTGGTATCAATCGAACCCAAGACGGCACCCGCAGCAATGAATGCTCCGACAGATCCCAATACGATGGTGGGCAAGCTAAAAAACAACACGACGACCGTCGATAAACTTTCCTGAAGACGTTGATCAGGATTATCCAGTCCGCCGTGCTGGGCGATTTCATAATAGACCCGGTCAGCCAGGTAACGGCCTACCAGTCGTTCGGTAAGCCAGATCCGCCAAGCCTTGCTGACCCAGGAACTGACAATGTTCGCCAGGCCTGGCAGCACCATCCCTGCAGTGAAAATGACGACATATAATATAAAGGCCTGCTGAAATACCGGCCATTGGTGTTCGACCAAGGCATTGGTCGCATCTTTCATAACAAACGAGCCACGTAATGCAAGAGCAGTACCCAAGGCGGTCTGAGCCAGCATCGCAATCAGGCCGATCCAGTACGGCCATGCAGTACGACGGCACCAGAAAGGTACGAAGCAACGCGCCAAGCGACGCAGCAACAGCATATCCAGGCGCAAATCGGCCTTGCTGGCCGACGAGCCTATGACGGGATCGACTTTGTCGGACTGCGTTTTCATACGAGCACCACGCTGTCATGCGATGTTGATCCGAGCGTCCAGGTCCCATCGGAGGAAAGTGTCAGCATGTGCGTATGAAACGCAGCAAGGGCCAGGCGATGCGCGACGCTGACATAACTCACGCCGCTGGTGGCCAAGAGAGCATACAGATGTGCCTCAGTTTCGGCGTCGACGGCACTGGTCGCCTCATCAAGGAACACGATTTTTGGATCCAGAACCAAAATGCGCGCGAATGCGATGCGTTGCTGCTCGCCAGGGGATAATATATTCGACCAATCCTTTACCGCCGACAGACCACCATGAAGTCCTGGGAGATGCGACAAACGCACGGCTTGAAGTGCCTTCAGCAATACCTCATCAGTTACCGTAACACTTTGTGGATAACATAGTTGCGTACGCAGATCTGCGACAGTGAAGTAAGGACGTTGAGGAAGAAACAGCGTGACATCGGCAGACGGCATGACGATCTGCCCTTGCCCCCGTTTCCATAGCCCCCCCATCACCCGCAATAACGAACTCTTACCGACACCTGTTGGTCCGGCAATGAGCAGCGTAATCCCGTCTCCCACAGTGGCATTAAGATGCTTGACAAGCTGCTGCATGCCATTCGGTGTCTGCACGGACACGTCATCGAGTATGACGCATCGACCGCCACGTATCATACGGATATGTCCGGCGTTATTGTTTTCAGCATCCTTTTCCATCGCATCCAATCGTTCCTGCAGCGGACTAAGCCGTGACACCTGCATGGCCAGCCGGCCAACTCCCGACACGATCATCGCCACCAGTCTGATTACGTCGTGCATGATCACTGTCATTGACATTGCCTGTGCCAGGCTGCCATAGCTTAATTCGCCTGCCGCCACGCGGGGGGCAAGCAACACATAGGGCAATACCATCCAGGCAATCGCCAGTATGGTTTCGACACTGATATCAAGTGCTGCAACATAACGGTCAAAGCGAAACTGCTGATCAGCGGCAGAACGTGTACTGCTCATGATGTTCTGCTGCTCAACAGCTTCGCCGCGATAGAAGGCAATCGCCTCGGCATGGTCGCGAACATGCACCAGATCGTGGCGCAAATTGCCCTCCGCTATCTGGGTGCCGACCTGACGCCGGATCAAGGGTGATGCTGTCAAGTAGGCCGCACCTATCTGAAACAACGCCAGCGCAGGAACGACGAAGGCAAAATTAATATCCAGCGAAATGAATACAGCAAAAACGGCAACCAGGCGTGATGTCAGGCTGACCGTCGAACCGACGATTTGCAGCGTGGTTTCGATGAAGGGTTGTACATTCTCAGCAATTCTTTGATCTGGGTTATCGAGATCGCCACACAGTGCAATATCATAGTAGACGCGCTTGGAGAGGTATTTGCCGACAATGTCGTTAGCCATCCAGCGGCTCCAATTGGCCTGTATCAAGGCACTCAGAACGATACGCGCTTGCGGCAAGAGATTTTGTGATGCATAGGCCAGCGTGTAAATCAGCAGTCCCGACTGGAATGCCGACCAGTCGCGGGCAAGCAGTGCGTCCGTCATCTGCTTGAGAAGCACGGAGACATGCACAATCAAAAACGACATGGCAACACCATAACTGGCTACCAGAAGCAGGCCCAGCCAAGCTGGCCAAGCCTGCCATCGTCGCCAATACGGCACCCACAGCCTGACAATGCGCACGAGTAGGCGCCAATCAAGCCTTGCGTCCGGACCGGAGAAGGTCGAGGGCGATTCGTGCGTCATATGACTTGTAATGCAAATCCCACCATTAGAAGGTTTGCCACACCTTCCGACATATCGCTCGAATTCGACAAGATGACGTGCGAAAAATAAGAAAAATGGCGCTGCTTGACTGTGACCAGACAAGGGGGACGATGCTCGGTATCAGTCGAACGCATACTTCGCCTGCAACAAGAAATTGCGTCCCTCGCCGATACCAATGTAGGAAGAGCTATAGCTTGGCAAGTAATAATACTTGTTGAGAATATTATTGAACTTCGCCTGGAATGACCATCGGCCCATATCGTAGCCAAGCATTGCATCGACGACCACATTTCCGGCGACATTGAACAGCGTATTTTGGTCGGAGATTGAATTGACCTTGCTACTCGAATTGCCGTGGGCACCCAGCCCGGCCGTGACGTTCGACAATGCTCCGCGCTGGAAACGATAGCTGGCCCATACACTGGCAGTGTATTTTGGAACACCAGCCAGCGGCTGTGTGTACAAGGGATCCTGAAATTCGGCTGTAGTACGTGAGAAAGAGGCGATCAGATTGAGACCGGTAACAATTTCGCCTTGCGCATCCAGCTCAAATCCTTTACTGACCTGGCCGGGAACCAGGGAAACGAAGTCACAACCGAGGACCGGGTCGCACACTGACACATTGGTGGCCTGCAAGTTGAAATAGGAAGCGTTCAATGTCATCCTCTTATCAAACAGAAAGAACCGGGTACCAAATTCATATTGCGAACGATGCTCGGGCGTTGCTACCGCCCCAGTAGAAGCAACGATAGAATTGATTGGCAAGAAGCCTACGGACCGATTGGCATACAACGTCATGATTGAGGAAACATCATAGGCACCGCCAGCAATCCATGACATGCCTTTCGGCTGGAAGACAGTTGCACTTGTTTGTCCACTCAATACGTTCTCATAACGATTGCGGTCATAACGGGCTTGTGCAAACAAATGCAGGCGGTTATTCACCATGTCCAGCTTTTCCAATACGTAATAACCCACGCCGGTCCCCTTCCGGTGATAGCGGGACTCCTGGGAGCTCGAACCTTGCTCGAATAAAGGTTGCTGGGGCAGACCAGTGAGGGGGTTGACATTGACAAAGCTGCCCGTTGCGCTGCGCTCGGCCGTTCTCATGGAGGCATAGTCGAGCCCGAACTTGGTCGTGCTACTCACGAAACCTGCGGTATATTTCAACGTGATATCAGCCTGGTTCGTAAGCTGCTTGTAATCACGCAAGTAGTAGTTTTGCCTGGCGCGATAGATGCCCGCAGGTACGCCTCTGCTCGTAGTAGTGAGCCATGAATACGTATTATTGTCATCGGACTCATCCTGATACTGGATGCGGTCGTGAACACTGATCCCCACACCGCCGATCTCGCCAAAATCATGCGACAACTCTGAATAGACGACCGATGTCTTGCTACGATAATGGAGTTGAGGATTAAGCTGCAAAGTACCGCGTGGGATTTCAATGATCGGATTTTTAGGATCGTATCCCGTTCTAGGGATAAAAGTGTATTGATTGGGAGTCCGTTTCTGAGAAAAATAACGTACCCCGGCTAATATGGAAGTCCGGCCATCGTCCCACTTCACTGCAGGCGAGACCAGATATTCTTCGGGATTATCAAACCCGGCATAGTTTCGATTTGCGCCGCTTCCCGATATATTGAAACGGTATGTCAGATGATCGACCCCGGTGACCGGCCCTCCCAGGTCTAGCGCCAGGCCCTTATAGTCATTCGTCCCGTAACGCATGGTCAGCTTGCGAATCACCTTGGTGGTGGGTTGTTTGAGAACGATGTTGACAGCACCGCCACTTGCACTACTGCCCGTCAAGATAGAAGTAGGTCCTTTGAGGACATCAACTCGCTCAACGTCATCAATGGGAATTTGGCCGCTACCTCGGCTCCCATCAAAGCCGGAGACACCTGCACCGTCACTGTAGACCGCCGAAGACTGAAATCCACGAATCGTAAAAGTAGGAGCGTTCGCCTCACTTGAACCAAGAGTGACACCTGCCACGTTCTGTAGCGCATCGATGGCATTCGTCAAGGCTTGGGAATCGATCACATCCGCCGTCACCGTATTAACCGTCATCGGCAATTCCTTAGCCGCAGTACCAGCTAGCCGCATCGTATTACTTGAACCGACCGCCTGAAATCCGACGTCACCGAAGCGCGAGTCGTCCACGACGCCCACCACATCAACGGCATCCAGATTAACCGGCGCAGCCAGTTTCTGCGTACTCGGCACACTACTACCAAGTGGTGCCGCAGCAGGTGTCACAGCGGCACCACCTAGCACAACGGTGACACTGTCGTTCGACGAGACCATGAGCTGAAGACCACTGCCAGCCAGCACCCGTTCGAGCGCTTCACGCACACTGAGTCGCCCTTTGATTTCAATAGAGCGCCGCCCACTGACAAGTTCAGGCGCGAAAGAAATAGCAACATGACCCTGTTGCGAAATTGCGATCAAAACTCCTGCCAGATCACCAGATGGCATACTCACATCAATCGCATCATTCAGGCCGGCAAAAGCCGATTCCATGTAGATGACACAGCCAGCGACCACTGACATTTTCAGAAAAGTGACAACCCTTAATTTTTTAGACATTTTCACTCCCTCATTTTTAAGATTCTCATCTCCTTTGTGAAACCAGAATGAAAAAGACCCACAGGTTTTTGCAAAAAAAAAGTCACATTGACTTTTTCAACCGACTACTCTCAGAGACCGATTTTTCGGTCAGCGGCGGGGATACATATATTTCCATCGCACTCCATGGGTAAAGCTCCGGCATTTGCAGAAATCCGGCTCAATAATTCCTCGACCCGCTGTACCGGCGCTTCACCGAGCTTTGCTGACAATTCTTGAACAGCTATCATCCTTACTCTTGCTTCAGCTATGTTTCCTAGCGTCAGCAAGGCCTCAGAAATTGCGCATGAAATCCGCATCTGCACTTTCATGTCAGTGTTAGCTTCAGTACTGAGCACGGACTCAAGCTTTAACAGCGCAAGCAGTGCCAGATCCGCTGACTCGCGCGCCAGGCCATCCCGTTCAGGCAACACCGTCTTCTCAAGCAATCTTTCTGCGACATACAACAACGCAGGGAATGACTCTGGATAAATCTCATTCACCAGCCGGTGGGCATAGTTCATCGCGGCATCTCCTGTTTGAGCGAGCAGCAATTTAAAATATGCCAGACCATACGATGCCTCCAGTACCGGATAAGCCCCGAACGCTTCATGATAAACAGCAATTGCGTCAGCACGACGATCCTCGGCCAGCAGCCTGGAGACTGTCGCCTCCATGCGCCGTGCTTCTCGCACCCTGCTGTCAGTGAGCCACCGACGATGCGCCTCCGCCTCTTGCTCAAGATCCCAATCACCGTTCACTATGGCCGATAAGGCATGATCGATTTCCTGTGGGTGCCCCATCCAGGCAATACGTCCATCGCGATCCACGATAAAAGCGCTGGGAACACCTTGCTGGTATGCCGCCTCACACCAGACCAAGCGACTACGGCTATAACGCTCCCCAGGATTTCCCGCTCGATCCAGCGCAATGCGATAAGAGATTGCGTCACCCTGCTCGCGCACAAAGACTTCGACAATATCTGCATCTTTCCAGCCGACTGCGATGCCAAGGATGCACACTTCGGGATAATGTTGCTGCAAAGAACTCAAATGAGGAATGCTGGCCTTGCAGGGAGCACACCATGTCGCCCAGAATTCGATGACGTACACCGAACCGCGCTCGAAACGCTGAATGGGCTTACCCTTCAAAAAACATTCGATCTCAAGCGCGGGCGCCGGATCTCCCACAAGCAACTCATTGATTTGCATAAGAATGTCCAATATTTGTTAAGTCGCAGCCAGTCCGGCGAGAGCTTCTGCTCCGCGTCTTTTTGCGAATGAAGCTTGAATGTATCCGTATGAAATAAGATCTACCGGTACAGAATTTCCTTACTACTTAAGCTTTGTCGAACGAAACTGAAAAAATCCCACGATTGGGAAATATAAATGAGCACAGCGCATCTTTAACGTGTAGGCGCAGGAGTACAGCGCTACTCAAGAGGAGCAAGATGGGGTCTACCCGGAAAGGACGTTGGTTATGGTCGGGCGATGAGAGGAGCGCCGGATCGTATTCAATGCCGACAATACGTCGGAAATAATGAAAAAAAACCTACCTCACTGGCTGGCACCAGTG
The DNA here is from genome assembly GCF_001929405.1 of Herbaspirillum camelliae. Lineage (NCBI taxonomy): Bacteria > Pseudomonadati > Pseudomonadota > Betaproteobacteria > Burkholderiales > Oxalobacteraceae > Herbaspirillum > Herbaspirillum camelliae. Next base: position 3,620,113 of record NZ_KV880769.1, on the reverse strand, counting down.
GAAGCCTAGACCTTCCCCGTCAAACGAGGAATCTCTTAAGAGCGCGGCTTCAACTCCCAGGCCTGTGCAAGCCTGGGATCAGAATATATCGTAGCCCAATGGCATTGATCACCTATCAGATGCCGAGGTGCACCCAGAATCCACTTGCTTGCTTCATGCTAAGCCCAACAGAACGTGCCATCATATGCAGTGAACCAATGGGATCGTACAAATTGAACAGGCCGGAAGCATGTCGCTGCCCAGCCATCGGACTTACGCGGATGATCCCGGCAAAATAAGGTCGTATTTGCTCGACAATCCGATCGATGGATTCATTGTGAACAATGGCCCAACCGGTCGTCCAGGAAACCGCAGCGCTGGCATCGACTATGCTGGCAGTGAGGCCATTCTGATCGAACAGGAAACGACTGCCAGGGCTCACGCCTATCGAGCCAACACCTCGTCCGGCAAGAGATCCATATCCCTTCACACCGACGATAACAAGCCCGTCAGGACGACGATCCAGCATGAATGTACCCGTGGCCGCGCTCAGCACCAAGTCGTCGACCTTGGCGGCAAAAGGCCTGGAATCGTTCGCATCCACCTCGACCATCATCAAGCCCTGCAATAAATCTACCCGACGTTGTGTGGGCTGCAACATGACGTTGATCGCCGACCTGGGTGCCAACGTGACACGAGTGCCGTCAAATAGCGCGAAACGGCTTTGCTCGGCAGTTTTAGTGTAATGGTCGCTCAACATCTGGTCGAGTGGCAGAAACCGCTGCACGACAGCTGCGCCGCCAGCTGCTGCCACTAACACACCTAATCCACCTCGCATCAAGGTACGCCGTCGACGCGAAGGAATATCAGACACCTGGCTTACCGCCTTGGCACCGATTCCGGTACGAGACACGATGCCAAAAGGCTGCAAACCAGAAGATATGCGCTGCCACGCAAGCATATTGGATTGATCGGCCTTGAGCCATGCCTCGAATTCGAGGCGCTGAATTTCCGTCATCTCGTTCGATGTCATCAACACCATCCATGACACCGCAGCACGACCTGCCGCATCGCCTTTCATTCGCATGCTGCCCTTGCCTGAATCAACCGACATCAAGACTCTTTCTTGCCAGATAAACCGCAGTGAAACCCTGCGTCATATATTTGCTCACCGCCCCCATCGAAACGCCGAGTGAAGCCGCAATTTCCTTGTTTGAAATACCATCAAGCTGACTCATCAGAAAGGCTTGTCGCGCACGCGAAGATAGACTCGACAGAGCCTCATCTATAGTAGTCAATGCCTCAATGAACATACATCGCTCTTCCGGGGAAATATGTACCGTCTCAGGTAAAGACATCAGTGCCTGTTCGTAAGCCAGTTCCAATTTCTTACGGCGGCGGGCATCGAATAACAAACGCTTTGCTATCGTCACCATCATTGCACGTGGCTCACGCACTTGTGCGACATTCGGGTGCGAAAGTAGCGACATAAATACGTCCGCCACAAGATCGTCAGGTGTATGAATGGTCCAAGATTGCTTGCGAAACCATAAATTTAGCCATCGGGAATGTTCTTTGAAAAGAACATCTATCAATGGTCCGTTGGCACTGGCTAAGGAATCTGGCATAGGCTTAATTCTCCTTATTTTCCTGCGAATAAACTACCCCTATACCTGAGGCAGATATATGCACGAAGAGCAAATTTTGTGCCAGATTTTTTAGGCGCTAGCTGCTTACCTTCGGTAAGTTTTGCACTTGAGCGGAAGGCACCAAGTTGTCAACAGCGCAAACACCGTGTTTTAGTTCAAGTACTGGCTTAGCAATGAATGCGTACAGACGCTCAAAACTGGCGCAATTTTTGTCCATAATAATGCAATTGTTGTATTTGGCGATACGTGACCTTACCTGCCCCTACCCCAATAAACAGTAGCATTTAAAAGTAGAATTTCCGACTTGATTTTTCATAATATGAAATTGGCGTCATGTCGTGAAGAAGAGCAAATTTACTGAGCAGCAGGTCGCGTTTGCACTGAAGCAGAAAGAGCTCGGCCCGGGGCGACATCGTTCCGGTGCGCGAACGGGTGGCGGCATCCTTTCAGCCGATTCTGAAGCAAGCGGACCGCCCGACAAGGCACGACGTCCTCCAGGACGTGTAGCGCTTACCTCCACGCTGGTGAACGCGGACGCCTCGAGCGAGGAGCATGATGCCGGGCACCTGGCTGCGCGGACCGGGGCCGTCCATTCATTCATGCACGGCTGGCTTCGACACCTCATTAGCCGCTACGAGGCTCGGAAGGTAAGCGTCAGGGAGTCTGCGCCGGCGGGAACGCGACGCGATTCCCCACCAGCGTGGATGGCAGCTAGCTTGATGCAGCCGCACTGAGGCCAAGGCTTGAAGCAATTGCCATCCGGCTTTCGAAATTAGTCTGCAACCAATCGAGGAAGACACGCACAGCGGGGTTGGCTCCACGGTTGACAGGCCAGAGCGCCGTAATGTTGTTCCGCTCGACGGCGAAGTCGGCCAACACCGGGACCAGTTCGCCGCGCGCCAGATAGGGCGCGGCAAGGAATGTTGCGGTGACGCCGATCCCCCCGCCCGCCGCCATCACCGCGACCACCGCGACCACCGCATCGCTCACGTCGACCACGATGCTCGCCGTCGGCACGACCTCAATCGTCCGCTCGCCGATTTGGAACGGCCAGTGAAAGGCTTGACCGCTGCTTTGGTAGCGCAGGTTAACCATGTCGTGCCCTGCCAGTTCGTCCGGGTGCACCGGGGTCCCGCGCGCCGCGAGATAGGCTGGAGCCGCATATGCGCAAAGATGACAGGGGCCAAGACGGCGCGACTTCAGGCCTGTGTCAGCGACCTCCCCGATGCGGATCGCTACGTCGATGCCCTGGTCGATGACGTTGACGACCTGATCGCTGATGCGAAGGTCGATCGTGACCTTGGGGTGAAGTTTGCGGAAGGCCGGCAGCGCAGGCGCGATGACATGCACGCCGAGCGGCAGCGACGTGGCGATGCGCAGTGAACCCGATGGTTCGGCCCGCGAACTCTTAGCCGCCAGTTCGATTTCCTCGGCATCACGAAGCAGCTTCAGCGCGCGCTCGTGGAGGTCGCGTCCTTCCGTCGTCAGGGTCAATGTACGGGTGGTGCGGGTGAAAAGCGAGATGCCGAGATGGCGCTCCAAGCGCTGAACGCTCTTGCTGACTGCCGATGGCGAGATCGATAGCGTTCGCGCCGCTGCGGTGAAGCTGCCCAGCGAGCCGGCTCGCGCGAACGCGATCAAACCGGTCAGTCGCTCCAAAGCTATTTGTTCCTTCATGGCATGAAATTAGCGACCTAAAGCAATATTGTCAACTTTTATTCCATTTGGCAAAATCTAGGCAATATATAAGTTTTCTGGCGGAGCTACTCATGACCAACATGATGAAGGTAGTACGGCTGCATACTTTCGGCGGTCCCGAAGTACTGCGCTATGAGGATGCGCCTCGCCCCGAACCCAAGACCGGTGAGGCGTTGGTGCGCGTCCACGCGGTTGGCCTCAATCCGCCGGATTGGTATCTGCGCGATGGCTATCGCTCGCTTCCGCCCGAATGGCAGCCCAGCCCATCCTTTCCACTCATCCTCGGATCCGACGTGTCGGGCACCGTTGCGGCCTCTGCGGATGACATAACCAGATTCGACGTCGGCGACGCGGTCTACGCGATGGTGCGGTTTCCGGCCGACGTCATGAAAGGTGGCAAGGCCTATGCCGAGTACGTCACCGTGCCGGTATCCGAACTGGCACCCAAGCCTTCGGGGATTGACCATATCCATGCCGCGGCTGCGCCGATGTCGCTGCTCACCGCCTGGCAGTTCCTGATCGAACTTGGTCATGACGAACTGAATCCGTTCCAGTCGTTCCGTCATGCGCCGGTGCCGCTCGAAGGCCGAACCGTCCTCGTCAACGGCGCTGGTGGCGGTGTCGGGCACTTTGCGGTGCAACTGGCGAAGTGGCAGGGAGCGCGCGTCATCGCCGTGGCGTCGGCCAAGAACGAGGCGCTCATGCGCGAGTTCGGCGTCGACCAATTCATCGATTACCAAAAGATCAAGGTCGACGAGGTGGTCCGCGACGTTGATCTAGTCCTTGATGCGGTCGGGGGCAAGGAGACGGTCCGCTTTCTCAAGACCTTGAAGCGCGGCGGAGCATTATTCCCGGTCTTCCCAATGGGTTTTGCCGACCGGGACGAAGCCGATAGGCTCGGTATTACCGTGTCGTCGACGCAGGTGCGCTCAAACGGCGCGCAACTGCTCAAGGCCGGCCGCTTGCTCGATGACGGCACTGTCCGCGTCGTCGTCGACAGCACCTATCCGCTTGCCGACGCCGCCCGCGCGCACCAGCGTGCCGAGCACGGCAGCATCCAGGGAAAGATCGTTCTGACCGTCGCATGACGGGCGGTGGCCGAGCATCGAGGGAACTAGCATGACCAAACGCGAGGTGATCCTTCCGGCAGAGTGGCGCACCTTTGACTTCTATATCAAGGTGGTTGCGCGACCGCCGTCCCTGGAGGAGCGGTGGATGGCGGAAGTCACCAAGATACGGCAGGGAACACCGGGCTGTTTGAGATGGTGGGTCATGTGATGACCGAAGCCGCCGAGCAGGCGGGCCTCTCCCCGAATCATAACGTCTCGCTGGTCGAGCGCTGCACCGATGGTGCCGATCTTGGTGATGGCCTGGTCGAGGGTCTGCGGTTCGACATAGTTGGCGGCAAGCCGTCATACCGCGTCGGAGTGCGGCCGGACGAGCACGGCGCCATCACTGTCGAGATCACGTCCGCAGCTGCGCGCGATCTGAACCGGCTACGCGGTGATGCAGTGGTGGCCGCGCTGGAGCGATATTTGGCTTTCGGCAAGCTTCGCCAGGATGGAGATCCGTCACACCTCGGCCCATGGATCGCGGCAACGAAAGAACCGATCGTCGATCGCACCGGCTGACGCGGACACCTTTGCCACCTTCCGATAAAAAGCAAAGCAATCCAGTCTGCGATGCAGTCGCCCTTGCTGAGCTCGGCGGAAACGGTCATGTCACAGCCGCAGCCAGCCGCCGTCGACGACTAGTGTCTGGCCGGTGACGAAGCGAGCGTCTTCGCTGGTGAGGAAGGCGACGGGTCCAGCAATGTCGGCTGGCGTGCCGAGCCGCTTAATCGCCTGCTGCATGTAAACCTGTGCTTTCTGTTCGTTCGGCATGCCGCTCGCGCCCTCGGTATCGGTAATTCCGGGATGGACGGCGTTGACGATAATGTTGTCAGGTGCAAGTTCACTCGCGAGCGCACGGACGAGACCGACCACCCCCATCTTCGAGGTGATGTAGTGCGAGAAGCCGAAGCCCGGCGGCGTCACCATACCGACCGCGTCGGAGCCAATCGCCACGATCGATCCGCCACCGGCCTTCTTCATCAACGGCACGATCGCGCGCGCTCCGAGCAGGTGGGAGTCGAGGTTCAGCGCCATCACGCTGCGCCATGTCTCGGGCGTCATTTCGGCCAGCGAGGCCATCGGATAGGCACCGGCGGCGTGAACGAGGATGTCGGCGCGGCCGAACGCGTCTTCCATCGTGCTCGCGACCTTGGACCAATCGGATTCGCTCGTGACATCCGCAGCGATTGCCATCGCGCCATGACCGATCGCTTGCGCCGCATCTGCCGCATCCGTGCGATTCACAATGACAACCGTGGCGCCTCGCCGAGCGAGCAGATCCGCCACGCCCCGGCCGATACCCTGCCGACCGCCGGTGACAATCGCTACTTTTCCTTCATGTGTGTTCATTTTATGGTTCCTTATCTGATTTGTGAGGAAGCGAGCGCGCGCAGTCGCAGCTCGCCGATTTCCGACAGCATGTCGGTATGGTGCGGAGACCAGTCGAGGGCCGCTCGGCTTGCCGCATCGCGCACGCGGCTTGACACGCTCATGATCAGCGCGCCGAACTCGCCCCAGATCTTGACTGCCTCGGTCATGCTGACACTGCGCGCGGCCAAGCCCAGATCGCGGGCGACAGCTTCGGCGATCCATCGGTTGGGGATTTCGCCGGCCACGGCATGGTAAAGCCCGCCCCTCTCACCCAATTGCAGTGCTTTGGCAAAGAGGTCGGCGATATCGTCAACGTGGACATTGCCGTAGGTCGCCAGACCCTCGCCGACATAGCAGGCGGCACCGGTAACAGAGACCGAGCTATACACCATCGACACATGGCCGTGATCGCCAGGCCCCCAGATGAGCGGCGCTCGCACCACCATCGCCCGTACACCGCGCCGTGCGGCAGCGCGTACGCGCTGTTCCGTCTCGACCCGGGCGACGGCGAGCGGCTCGGGCACGAAAACGTCATCTTCAGCAAAGCTGTCCGCGCTCCAGGCCCCTGTGGTGCGTTGGCACAGGACGCCCGATCCCGACAGGAAGAGAAAACCCTTTCCGGTGTCGGTCAGCGCTTCCAGCAGGTCAACGACCGCTTGCTTTTCGGCGAGCGGCGCGATCTGCGCGGCATAGATGACGGCATCTGCTGCGCGTGCGGCCGCAAGAACTGAAGACAGATCCGTTTCGATATCGCCATAGACAGGATCAATACCTGCATCGACGAGTTGTACCGCTTTGACGTCGTTGCGCGCCAGTCCGCTAACCCGATGGCCACTTTGAACAAGATGGCGTGCAATGGCACCTCCTACGAAGCCCGTTGCTCCTAATACGAAAATATGGGGCATGTTCAAGATCTCCTTGAACATAAGATACGACCGTCCTCTGTTTTAAAGAAGCCTATATAATTAGATGGCATCCATCGTAAGGAGCGATACATGCTCGATGGCGTTTCCCTCGATCAATTGCGCACTTTTATCGCCGCTGTGGATCACGGCAGCTTCTCGGCCGCAGGGCGAGCGCTCGGCCGCGCCCAATCGGTCGTCAGCCAGGCCATCGGCAATCTGGAAGGCCAACTTGGCGTCATGCTGTTTCAGCGCATCGGCCGTTACCCGCAACTGACTATCGAGGGCACCCATCTCGTCGCCGACGCGCGCCGCATCGTGACCGGCGCAGATGGACTAAAGGCTAAGGCGCGCAGCTTCGTTTCCGGACTGGAGCCAGAACTCTCGATCGTGGTGGACGTGATGTTCCCTCAAGCCTGCCTAACGCACGCCCTGTCGAGCTTCAAGCAGCGCTTTCCGTCCACCCCGCTGCGTCTCTACGTCGAAGCGCTGGGCGCGGTGGCGCAGATGGTCATCGAGGGTCGATGCAGCCTCGGAATTACCGGCACATTGCCTTACCCGCCGCCAACATTGATGGCCGAGCGGCTGTTCAGCGAGCGGATGATGACGGTCGTCGCGCCCGGCTCGCCCCTCTCAGGCAGAACCGGGCCGGTGCCCTTGAAGGACCTGATGGTCGAAACCCAGCTCGTTCTCACCGATCGCTCGTCTCTGACGGACGGCACCGATTACGGTGTGCAGGGCAGCAACATCTGGCGACTGGCCGATCTTGGGGCCAAGCACGCCTTCCTTCTTGCCGGCCTCGGCTGGGGACACATGCCCCGCTGGCTCGTCCTCGATGATTTGAAAGAAGGCCGGCTGGAAAGTATCGAACTCGAAGGCCCTGCCGCCGGGATCATGCCGTTCCAGGCGGTCTACCGGGCTGGACAGTTGCCCGGGCTCGCAGGCCGCTGGCTGCTCGAACGGTTTTGCACAGAGATGAGCGGCTTCCAGGCCTCAACCATCCGATACCCGTTGAAAGATGAGCGATAAACTACTGGAGATGGAGGTGTTCTTCCGTAACGCCGATAACGGCTCATTGACGGCTGCGGCTTTGGATCTCGGGCTCAGCGCCCAGACGGCGGGGCGATACCTTAAGGCGCTTGAGGAGCGGCTTGAAGTCACATTAATCGTTCGTCAAACCGTCCTCAGCACCTTTCGGAGGCTGGGGTGTCTTTCCTAGCCTCCTGCAGGACGATCCTTGCTACAGCATATGAGAGCGAGCAAAACACGAAGTCCCATGCCACACGTCCTGCCGGACGCCTACGTCTGACCGCCCCGGTTGGGTAGGGAACGCAGGTTCTAACTCCGCGCCTCGCCGAGTAACTCTGCTCTTTTCCGGATGGAGAATGCGTTGGTGTTGGTACGCGCTCACTACGATCGAATCGATAACACATGCTTGATTTCGGTTTCGTCCACCACAGCATCGATCAAACGTTCCTAGACATCCGTGCGACGCCACCTGGAGAACGCATATACACAGTGTGCCATCGGCCGAATAGCTTCGGCAAATCGCGCCACAGGCAACCGGTCCGGCCGATCCCAAGAACAGCTTCGACAAAACTAACAATTGTTGGCCGCTGGATGCCTTGCATCGCCCTCCTTGCCCGATAGACCGATTCGATTCTTGCCCGTACCGTAGTACTTCATCGTTCAATAAACTTCAAATCATTTTGTTCTGCTCGCTCGAAAGACAAGATAAAAACACATTTTTTCGAATGTGAACATACCCTAACCTATCTTAAACAACACCACTCTTGCTGGAGGAAAATTAAGCCAAGCGATAGCAGAATCCTGAAAGGCGAAGCGAGATGATAGGTGACGCAATGGTCCCCACAAGGCATACGTGAACTGTACGAGCCACGCTCCATGTGGTGCTAGCTTGCACCACTGACTGACGATAGTCTCAGCATCTTCAAACGGTAGAGAGCGCAGTGGGATACTGGAAACTATCGCATCAATTTTGATACTAGCAGGAATAAAATCTCGGCAATCGGCGGCGTCCGCGAGCACGACGCGCAATTGTGGAAAGCGCTTTTGTAGATATTCAAAAAGCACTTGTGAACGCTCTACGATCAGTAGCCGCTCTGGCTCGACGCCGTGATCAAGCAAAGCTTGCGTAACTACCCCAGTTCCAGCCCCAAGTTCAACGATGAGACCCGATCCTCCCACTGGCATAGCGGCGGCCATCTTGATGCCAAGTTGACGAGAGCTTGGCCATGGGGCTCCTGTTGTTGCTGGATTAGAGAAGAGCTCGCGTATGAACAATAGCGGTCCAACGTTCTGTGCAAACACGAGAGTGCGATCTTTGCACTGTCGAAAAAATGACATCAATAAACTGCGCTGAAAGCGCATACCCTATCTCCGTAATCCATTAAACACCACAGCATTAATGCCATTTCTTCCAGAAGAACGCATCGACTTTTTATTGCAATACCTTGAACGAACGCACCTCAAGCTTGGAGTCGCCTACCATTTCTTTGTCATATTTACCCGTGAGTTCGACTACTGTCTTTTCGTTGACCGATACTCCTGCAGGCCAATGCTTTTTATCGATTTTGACGAGCACTTCGCCGGTCTCATCGCGGAAACGGTATGTTTCGTCCCCAAGCTGCTGGATTAGGTAGCCGCGTATCACTACGCGCTGGTCATCCTTAGCATTGGCGCTCAATTCCTTGGCCGTAATAACCGACGGCGTTGCGCCAGGACCGGCATATTGTGCGTTAGCGGACATTACTACGCATGTTAGTAAGCTCGCAAGAATCAAGGTTCGCATCGTTTTTGCTCCTTTAGGTGGATTGAAAAAATAAAACCGATGAAATGCATTCTAGAAAAACAAAAATGAAGCCTGACTTAAGAAAATCGTTTCAATATACTTCTTCAGTCAATCTGAAACGATCATGTTCTGAAATACCAAATTCAAAGCGGGAGAAACGACGATGCGAATTCTGTTGATTGAAGACGACCCAATCATTGGGAACGGTTTACAACTAGGTCTGCGCCGGCAAGGCTACGCTGTCGACTGGGTTCAGGACGGCGCGGCCGCCAGTCTCGCTAGGCGCACTGTCCCTTATGAATTGCTCTTGCTCGATCTAGGCTTGCCGCATCAGGATGGAATGTCTATCCTGATGCAGATGCGTAATACTGAAGATGCAACGCCCGTCATCATCATCACGGCACGTGATGCTGTCTCCGATCGTGTGACCGGACTGGACGGCGGCGCCGACGATTACCTCGTCAAACCTTTTGCATTAGAGGAACTGCTGGCACGCATCCGACTGGTTACCCGACGTCAGGTCGGACGCATACAGTCAGTTATGACAGCAGGCGTCTTGCGCATCGATACAGCGCAACGCCGTTGTTGGCAAGCTGAACAGGAAATTTCCATTACCGCGCGCGAGTTTTCACTCCTCGAAGCTCTGATGCGTGAACCCGGCACCGTGGTCAGCCGTGAGCAGTTGGAAGAAAGCCTTTTCGGCTGGAACGAAGAGGTGGAAAGCAATGCCATTCAGGTGCACGTTTACAACCTGCGGCGCAAGTTTGGAGCTGACGTTATCCGCAATGTACGCGGCGTCGGCTATCGGATCGGAGTAGATCAATGAACGCCATTCCATTGAGCATGCGTCAGTGGTACATGTCGTCACTTCGGCGTAGATTGCTGTTGTGGCTGGTGCCTGCAACGTTGGTGGCGGGTATGCTTGCAAGTGCGGCCACCTGGTGGAAGTCGGTGTCCGACTTGAACGATCTTCTCGACGACCAGATGAAAGTCATTGGACGGCATATCCAAGTGGACAAAGAGGGCAAGCTGAATCTGGTTGGGAAAGACCGCAAGGGCCGCCTCTCTGGCCAACGGGCCGATGGGGTACTGCTGCAAGTCTGGCATGGAGGGGAGCTTCGCTTTAGTTCAGATGACGACGCCACCCTCCCAGCCCCAGGTCAGACGGGGCTCAACGAGATAGAGGCCAACAATGTAGTCTGGAAGACTTATGTCAGTCGCACCGGCGACATCGCAATCCGCGTTGCCCAAGCCAAAAATGCTCGCTGGACCGCCATCGCTGAGGTAGCAGTACATCTGTTCTGGCCGGTGCTGTCTATCTTGCCCATAGTGGCCTTGCTGCTGTGGTTCGGCATCGGTTATGGCTTGCGCCCCTTGCGACAGGTTTCAAGTGGTCTGGAACATCGAGACGCGAACAATTTTCAGACTATCAGCACAGCAGGAATTCCTAGCGAAGTCATTCCTTTAGTCACCTCCATCAACGATCTCCTAGTGCGTTTAGAACGGGCGTTTACCACGCAGAAGAATTTCATCGCCGATGCAGCGCATGAACTACGTACCCCGATCACAGGGCTTAGTTTGCAGGTCGGGCTGCTACCCCAAGCGGCCAACGCCGAGGAACACCATGCCATTATGATGCAGATTCAAAATGGAACTGCAAGGCTTGGACGCCTGGCGTCACAATTGCTGACATTAGCCCGTCTGGATCCAGAAAGTCATACTATGTCCACCGGCAATGTCGACTTGCATATGCTGGCAAAAGCCGTGGTGGCCGAACGTTCGCTCATCGCGGAAGCCGTTCCTGTAGATCTCGGCATCGATGAGCTATCGCAAACAGTCCAAATCAACGGCAACAGCGAAGAATTGCGGATATTACTCAACAATTTGGTCGATAACGCCGTCCGCTATAGTGGTACTCACGCTAGGGTTGATGTCGGTGCATTTCGCTCCGGTGCGTTTGCAATCCTTCAAGTACGCGACACTGGACCAGGAATCGCACCCGCTGAGCTAAAGCGCGTGGGTGAGCGGTTCTACCGCGGCACCGCCTCGGGTATGATCGGCAGCGGCCTTGGCCTGTCGATCGTGCATCGAATTGCGGAACAACATAAGGCTAGCGTCAGCATCGGAAACGGCGTAGAAAATCGCGGTCTATTAGTTAGAGTTGCGTTCCATCTTCCCTAAAAAAGCGCGGGCCATTGACAGATGCAAGTTGTGGCACAGATAAAATATCAGCCGATATCGAAATCCGAAACGACCTCGGGAAGCCTCCGGACCACTCGCTCGACCATGCCGTTTTGCTGCGAGCAATGTGGGGTAATGAACGCTTGTAATGACCCACTAAAAACCTGCTCAGTAGATAATCCTAAAAGGGAATCAAAATGAGCAAGGTCATGGAAGAAGAATTCAAACGTTGGACAGCCAAGCGCAAAGCGGCGCTGGTGATGGAAATCATCCAGGGAAAGACGACGGTAGCCGAGGCTAGCCGGTCGTTTGATATCCCGCCATCCGAGATCGAAGAATGGGTCGATGAAGGCCGCAAAGGGATGGAGAACGCCCTGCGCGCCAAGCCGCTGGATGTGAGAGAACAGTACGAGCGGCAACTCAAGGAGCTGCAGGAAGCCTACGGAGAAGCCATGCTGGAGCTGCGCGCCAGAAAAAAATTGGCGTCCCTGTTGGGCGAGGAAGACAAGTAATCGAGACCATCCGCCAGGGACTCAAACAAGACGGTTTCGATGTGGCTGTCAGCAAGATATGCGCGTGGTTTGGGATTGCCAGGCGCAGCGCTTACTACAAGCCGGTGAAGGCTGAGCCCAAGGTGCAGGAGCGCTTTGCCGAACCCATTCGCAAGATGATCCTGGAAGAGCCGTCCTTCGGCTATCGCACGGTGGCTGGCCTGCTCGGGTTCAATAAGAACACGGTGCAGAGGATCTTCCAGATCAAAGGTTGGCAGGTCAAGAAGCGTCCTATTGGTTTCCGGCCCAGGGTGAAGGCCTTGCCGTCGGTAGCCACAGGACCAGACCAGCGCTGGGCAACCGATCTGTGTCGGATCTGGACAGGGCGAGATGGCTGGGCGGTGCTAGCCTTGGTGATTGATTGCCACACGCGGGAATTACTGGGCTGGCATCTGTCGCGTTCGGGCAAGTCGAAGACGGCAGAGTCGGCCTTGGAGCAAGCGCTGATCGCGCGTTATGGCTCACTGGGTCGCGTGACGGCGCCGTTCTTGCTGCGCTCAGATAACGGCTTGGTGTTCACCAGCCGTAGTTACACCGCGTTGGTCCGCAGTTACGGGCTTCAGCAAGAGTTCATCACGCCGCATTGCCCACAGCAGAATGGCATGGTCGAACGCGTCATCAGAACCCTAAAGGAGCAATGCGCTCATCGACATCGCTTCGAAACATTGCAGCACGCCAGTCGCATCATTGGTGACTGGATCGGCTTCTATAACCACCGCCGGCCGCATCAGGCGCTGGGCATGAAGACACCGGCTGAGGCGTTTGCTTTAGCCGCATAACTTGAGCAGGTTTCGCTGGGTCATTACACGCTTGCTCCAGACTCTAACTACGAACCAAGGCTGTGTAGTTGCGAATGGTGAAGACAAAGCCGTTGTCCACTTTGATGGCCGCCGGCTTGCCGCGGTGAGCGACCAGGCGCGTCATCGCTTCGGCCACGTGTTCGCCACGCAGCGATTGATCCACCACAATGTCCAGGCACTCGTGAGTGAAATGGTCGATCACCGTCAGTAACCGAAAACGACGACCATCGAAGAGCGCGTCGCTGACGAAGTCCATACCCCAAAGCGTGTTGGCCGCCGTTGCCAACCTGATCGGCTGCCGACGACGGGCGCTGCGGCTGCGACGCGGCCGGCAAAGCCGCAATGAAAGGCCTTCTAGCTTATAAAGACGGTGAACGCGCTTGTGATTGTCCCGCCAGCCCTCACGCCGCAGCATGATAAAGACTCGGTCACACCCGTAGTGAATTCGCGTCTGCGTGATCTCTCGCATCCGCTGCCGGATCGCACTGTCGTCGCGCGCCTTGGCTTGATACGAATACGACGATCGTGACATCGACATGATCCGTAAGGCGCGTCGCTCGCTTGCGCCGAAGCTCTCCTGCAGCTGGCCTACCCAGGCTCGCCTTTGGGTAGGCCTTAGAGTTTTTTTGTTACCACCTCTTGGAGCATGGCCTTGTCCAGGCTCAGATCGGCCACCAGTTGTTTGAGCTTGCGATTCTCGTCTTCTAGCAAGCGCAATCGCTTCAGCTCCGAAGGCCCTAGACCGCCGTATTTTTTCCGCCAGACGTAGAACGTAGCCTCGGAGATACCCATCTTGCGGCAAATCTCACCGACCGCCGTGCCCAACTCGGCCTGCTTGAGCGCGTAGGCCATCTGCTCCTCGGTAAAACGCGACTTCTTCATGCGCTGACTCCTCGTTTGGTAACGGGGCCCAGACGGCCGAAATCTATACTTTACGACGAGCCAGTTATCAGGGGGTGGGTCACATCATGCAGGCCCCTGCCTGGTGTATCAGGGCACGCTCCTTGGCCGGCGATCCGAAGATGCTCGCTACGACAGTTTTTCGAGCGCCGGCGTCTTGCTTGCCGGTTGTGGAACGATTTGCTGAACGGGCCGAGCTTATCGCGACCAGTCGAGCACCTGGGCGCACTCGGGCTCCTCACGAGGCATGATGGCCTGTACCACCTTGTTCACATTCGTAGGGGTCACGACATCGATCGGTACACGGTCGTCCAGTCCGGGATGCGACGTCGTCAGTAAGCGATACAGCATCCATGAATCGCAGTTCGGACATTGCTTGATGAGCGTTTGGGCAAGCCTTTTCTTCAGCTCAACGAGCTGCCACTCAGGAACACGCTGGCCCCGGTTGCCCAAGCTGATAGAAAGCAACTTGCCGGCTTTCAACTCACGGTTGATCTGGTCTCTGGACTTCCCGGCCAGCTTGCCAAACAGCGGGATCGGCAGACTGCTCGGCGACTCGTAGATGGCCAGCATTTCCTCGCGTTCACGCTGGATTGCGGATACTTCCGGCTCTGGCGCATGCGTCGGGGGTGGAGGTACTTGCGACAGCCGCTGAAACGTGATGCCCCCGTTGTTCGGCGTCACGACGATGGGAGCGGCCACCACAGGCGGGGCTGAGGCGGCAGAGGGAGCTGCAACGAAGGTGTCGAGCTTGTCCTCCTCCACCATGGCCGGCACACCCTCGATGTGGATGGTGAGGTGCGCACTGGCTGCTTCCACCTGTCCCTGTTCGAGTAGATCGAGGCGATCGGACCAGTCCTGCATCATCCGCCGACGCGGCTCCACATATTTGGCGTGGTTGTAAGCCGAACTCACTTTGTTCGGGTCGGAGTGCGAGAGCTGCGCGTCCACCCAAATCTTGGGATAGCCGATCTCGTTGAGCGCCGTCGAGATGGTTCCGCGGATACCGTGGCCGGTCAGTTGGTCCTCGTAGCCCATCCGCTTCAAGGCTGCGTTGAGGGTGTTCTCGCTGATGCGCTTCTTGAGTTCGCTGCGGTGGGTGAGCAGATGAACCTGGGCTGGCCTCATCACCCCGAGGAGATAGCGCAAGATCTCGATGGCCTGAACGGACAGTGGCACGATATAGGGCGGCACGTCCTGCGGGCGCTTGCCGGCCTTGCGCATCTCGTCCTGAAGCTGTTTGACGATCTGCGGCGGGATGATCCACAGGCCGCGGTCGAGGTCGAACTGATCGGGGGTCGCCAGTCGCAGCTCGCCGGTGCGTACCCCGGTCAGGAACAGCAACCGGATACCGAGCTGGGTCTGCCAGCCACGCGGGTTGTAGAGCCTGAGCTTCTGCAGAAATTCGGGAAGCTCCGACAGGTGGAGGTACGGATTGTGGGTCACCGGGGGCTTAGGCTCGGCCACCACGTCCAGGTCGGACGCTGGATTGACTTCAAGCGCTTCCACGATGACAAGGGCGTAGCGGAACAACTGGCCCAGCCAGGTGCGGACCTTCTCGGCGGTGGTGAACGCCTTTCGCCACTCGATCCTCACCAAGACCCCCAGGAGCTGCGGCCGGCGAATGTCGTATATCGACATCTTCCCAATGCTGGGCAGCACATCCTTCTCGAAGATCCGCTTGATCTGCGACAGCGTGCTGTTCCTGCCTTCCTTGAGTTCCTTGGCGCGGTGCTCGACCCAGGCATTGAAGACTGCCTTGAACGTGTAGTCGAAGGCCAGCTTGACCGCGTGCCGCTTCTGCTTGCGGTCGGTATGGGGGTTGATGCCTTGGGCCAGAAGTACCCTGGCTTCGTCACGCAAGGTGCGTGCTTCGCGCAGGCCGATCTCGGGATAGCTGCCCAGGGAGATGCGCTTTTGCTTGCCGAGCCAGTAATAGCGCAGGTGCCACGATTTGCCCCCGGTGGGAGCGACCACCAAACCGAGGCCATCGGCGTCGGGGATGCTGTAGGTTTTCTCGGCGGCCTTGGCTTGCCGCACGGTCAGATCAGAGAGTGCCATCATCAAACTCCTAAGTCGTAAGACTTAGGCTCGATGCTGTTGCTCTTCCTGATCCAACCCCAGCAACAACCCGGAACCGACGCCACCCGCATTCTTTGGCCTCAATTCTGGCCTTAAAAATGCTGGCTGTCGGTGGATTTCCGTGGCTTTTGCTGGAATGAAAAAAGGAGCCGAAGCTCCACTTTTCAACGACTTACAGACATCACTGGAGGTCTGTAGATCATAACTTGGAGCGGGAGAAGAGTCTCGAACTCTCGACCTATACCTTGGCAAGGTATCGCTCTACCAACTGAGCTACTCCCGCATGGAGCGTACTGGAGGCGGGGGTCGGGATCGAACCGGCGTAGACGGCTTTGCAGGCCGCTGCATAACCACTTTGCTACCCCGCCTTGGGGACACGCATACTACCTAAAACGCGTGTTGTTTGCAAACATCTTTTTTGACTTTTTTCGACATCTGCCGAAGCCAAACTTTCAATGCTCGCTCACCTATCACAATAAAAAAAGGAAGCTTTGTTAGGCTTCCTTTTTTCCAAGTAACCTGGAGCGGGAGAAGAGTCTCGAACTCTCGACCTATACCTTGGCAAGGTATCGCTCTACCAACTGAGCTACTCCCGCATCGAAAACAGAACGCTATTATAAGCTGCCGTTGGCCTTTGTCAACTATCAATCTTGGTTTTTTAATTATTTATTTAATTATCTTCTTTCGATTCTCTGCATCGGCCTCTTTGATCATGGGCATCGCGCGGCGCAGGTAATACAGCATCGACCACACCGTCAGCACGGCCGCCACCAGCAGCAGCAGGCTGCCCCACAGACGGGTGTCGATGAAGCCGAACAACTGGTCGTAGTACAGCAGCATGGGAATGGCGATCATCTGCGCCGTGGTCTTGATCTTGCCCAACGAACTCACGGCCACCGACTTGGACGCGCCGATCTGCGCCATCCATTCACGCAGCGCAGAAATGGCGATCTCACGGCCGATGATGACAAAGGCGATCACCGGATGAACCCGGTCCAGATGGACCAGCACCAGCAAGGCGCCCGTGACCATGAGCTTGTCGGCCACCGGGTCGAGGAAGGCGCCGAAGGCTGAGGTCTGGTTCCAGCGCCGGGCCAGGAAGCCATCGAACCAGTCGGTGGCAGCCGCCACGATGAAAATGGCAGTGGCGGCAATGCCCTGCTCATAACGGTTCAGGCCGATCTCGGGCAGATAGTACACACCGACGACCAGAGGAATGAGCGCCACCCGCAACCAGGTCAGCAGAATCGGAATATTGAAAGGCATACGTCTTGAAGGGTTGGAGCGGCGTACACGAAAAAAAGTTACCGAATAGTAGCAGAGTCGCCCGCTGCTGCGCCCTCCTTTACGTGGGAGAGTGCGTGGCAAAACAACCAGGCCGACAAGATCAGTGCAATTGCCGGTAGATTTCCTCGGCCAGCTGGCGCGAAATGCCTTCCACGGAAGCCAGGTCGTCCACGCTGGCATCGGCCACGCCACGCAAGCCGCCGAAGCGCACCAGCAGGCGCTGGCGGCGCTTGGCGCCGATGCCTTCGATCTCTTCCAGGCGCGAACTCTGGCGCGCCTTGGCGCGCTTGGCGCGCATGCCAGTGATGGCAAAGCGGTGCGCTTCATCGCGGATCTGCGCGATCAGCATCAGCGCGGCCGATTCCTTGCCCAGTTCCTTGGGCGCGCGGCCATCGGCAAAGACCAGGGTTTCCAGGCCGACCTTGCGCCCTTCCCCCTTGGCTACACCGACGATGAGGCTGATGTCCAGGCCCAGTTCGGTCAGCACCTGACGCGCCATCTCGACCTGGCCTTTGCCACCGTCGATCAGCACGATGTCCGGCATCACGCCCTCGCCGTTGGCCACCTTCTCATAACGGCGCGTGAGCACCTGGCGCATGGCGGCGTAATCATCGCCGGGGGTGATGTCATTGATGTTGTAGCGGCGGTATTCGCCGTTCTGCATGGCATGGTGATGGAACACCACGCAGGAGGCCTGTGTGGCTTCGCCTTGCGTGTGGCTGATGTCGAAGCACTCGGCACGCAATTCGTCGAGGTCTTCGCGCTCCAGCTCCAGCACATCGGCCAGCGCGCGCGTGCGGGCCTGCTGCGAGCCCTGCTCCGACAGCAGCCGCGCCAGCGCAATCTCGGCCCCTTTGACAGCCATCTCGAGCCATTGGCGGCGCTGGCCCTGGGGCTGAAAGGTGAGCGTGATGCGATGGCCGCATTGCTCCATCAAGGCCATCATCAGCGCCGGGTCATCGAACTCGGTGCCGACGATGAGCGAGCCGGGAATGAACTTGTCGATGTAGTGCTGGGCCAGGAAGGCCTTGAGGACTTCGACGTCGATGCTCTCCTCGGCGGTGTCCATGGCATCGTCCACATGCGTGGGGAAGTAGGCGCGGTCACCCAGGTGGCGGCCGCCGCGCACCATGGCCAGGTTCACGCAGGCACGACCGCCCTGCACCACCACGGCAATGATGTCGATGTCGGCGTCGCTGACGGTCTCCATGCTCTGCTGGTGCAGCACGCTGGAGAGCGAGCCGATCTGGTCGCGCACGGCGGCGGCCTGCTCGAACTTGAGGTCGGCGGCGAAGGCGTGCATCTTCTGCTCCAGCGCTTCCATCACTTCGCTCTGGCGACCACGCAGGAATTTGGAGGCATTCTCCACATCGATGGCGTAATCCTCGCGACTGACCAGGTTCACACAGGGACCGCTGCAGCGATGGATCTGGTGCAGCAGGCAGGGCCGCGTGCGATTGGCGAAGACGGTGTCTTCGCAGGTGCGCAGCAGGAACACCTTCTGCAGGATCTGGATCGATTCCTTGACGGCGCCGGCATTGGGGAACGGGCCGAAATACTGGTTGCGCTTGTCCACCGCACCGCGATAGTAGGCCATGCGCGGGAAGGCATGGCCGGTGATCTTCAGGTAGGGATAGGACTTGTCGTCGCGGAAGAGGATGTTGAAACGCGGACGCAGCGTCTTGATGAGATTGTTTTCCAGCAGCAGTGCTTCGGCCTCGCTGCGGGTGACCGTGGTTTCCAGCCGGGCGATGCGCTCGACCATCATGGCGATGCGCGGGCTGGTCAGGGTCTTCTGGAAATAGCTGGAAACGCGTTTCTTGAGATCACGCGCCTTACCCACGTAGAGGACATTGTCCTCGGCGTCAAAATAGCGATAGACGCCCGGCAGGTGCGGCAGGCGGGCGACCGTCTCCAGTACGGCTTCGCGCGGGTCGGGCAGCGGGGAGGCAGGCAGGTCGGACATGGGCAACAGCGAAGACTGATCTACAGCGACTGCACCAGCGCGCGCGCAGCCAGATAACGCGGGTCGGCCTGCAGCGCGTCCCACTCCAGGGCCTCTCCGCAAGGCAGCAAGGTGGCGCGACGCGCAGCCGAGGCTGCATCCGCGCCGCCCTGCAAGCCTGCCAGGATGGCATCGGCCTTGTCCGGCGAATTGCAGATCAGGGCCACATCGCAA
The DNA here is from genome assembly GCF_001929405.1 of Herbaspirillum camelliae. Classification (NCBI taxonomy): domain Bacteria; kingdom Pseudomonadati; phylum Pseudomonadota; class Betaproteobacteria; order Burkholderiales; family Oxalobacteraceae; genus Herbaspirillum; species Herbaspirillum camelliae. The sequence continues at coordinate 3,600,610 of NZ_KV880769.1, read as the reverse complement.
CCTGCATCCAGTGCAGCCTGCGCGGCCTCCAGCGGACCACCGGCGACACTGGCGCCATGCATGCTGAGGTCATCGCTGAAGATCACGCCCTGGAAGCCGAAGCGCTCGCGCAGCATGGTCAGCCAGACCTTGGAGAAGCCCGCCGGCTGCGCATCCACCTTGGGATAGATGACGTGCGCCGGCATCACGGCGGCCAGGCTCATGCCCAGCCAGTCGTAAGGCGTGGCGTCGTCGCCGAGGATCTCATCGAGCTCGCGCTCGTCCACCGGGATGGCTACATGCGAATCGGCCGTGACGAAACCGTGACCAGGGAAATGCTTGCCGCAATTGGCCATGCCCGCCAGCGCCAGACCGTGATTGAGGCTCTTGGCCATCAGCGTGACCACGCGGGGATCACGATGGAAGGAGCGGTCGCCGATGACGGTGGAGGCTCCGTAATCGAGATCGAGCACCGGCGTGAACGACAAATCGATGCCGCAGGCGCGCAGTTCAGCGGCCAGCACGAAGCCGGTGGCAGTGGCCACCTTGGTGGCCTGCAGCACGTCGCGGTCCCACAGCTGGCCGAGCTGGCCCATGGCGGGCAGGCGCGTGAAGCCATCGGTGCGGAAGCGCTGCACGCGCCCTCCTTCATGGTCCACGGCGATGAGGATGCCGGGACGGGCCTGGCGGATCGCGCTGGTCAGGGCGACCAGTTGCGCACGGCTTTCGTAATTGCGGGCAAACAGGATGACCCCGCCGGTCAGCGGATGCTGGAGGCGGGCGATATCGGCCGCATCCAGCCGGGTGCCGACCACGTCCAGCATCACCGGACCGAGCGGTTTGACGGCTTGATTCATGACTTCTCCACGATGACAAAGGCGACGGCGTATTCCACTTCGTCGGTGAGGGACACCTGGGCCGTCAGGCCCTGCTCTTGCATCCATTCCTGCAAGGCGCCGCTACAGACCACCACCGGCTTGCCGCTGGGTGCATTCAGCACCTGCATGGCGCGCCAGGTCATGGGCATGCGCATGCCCAGGCCGATGGCCTTGGAAAAAGCTTCCTTGGCGGCAAAGCGGGTGGCCAGGAAGCGCACGCCACGGGCTTCCACCTTGGCCTTGCGGCGCAGGTATTTTTCCATTTCCTGCGGACCCAGGATCTTGCCGGCGAAGCGGTCGCCATTGCGTTGCAGGGCGGCCTGCAGGCGCGAGATCTGGAGGATGTCGGTACCGATGCCGTAGATCATGCGGTGCGCCTCAGGCTTTGGCCTTGAGCGCTTCCAGGCGCGCCTTGATCATGATGGCCTTCATCTCCGAGACCGCATTGCGCCAGCCGGCAAAGACCGCATGGGCCACCACCGCATGGCCGATATTGAGTTCGGCAATCTCGGGGATGGCGGCGATGGGCTGGACATTGGTGTAGTGCAGGCCATGGCCGGCATTGACCTTCAGGCCAAGCTTGACGCCTTCCTGCACGGCCAGGCGGATGCGCTCCAGCTCTTCCTGCTGTTCCTGCTCGCTGGTGGCGTCGGCATAGCGGCCGGTATGCAGCTCGATGACCGGCGCGCCGGACTCGGCGGCGGCCTTGATCTGCTGGACATCGGCATCGATGAACAGCGACACCCTGATCTGCTCCTGCTGCAACTGGCGGATCGCCGCCTGCACGTCGGCGAAATGGCCGGCCACATCCAGACCGCCTTCGGTGGTGACTTCGGTGCGCTTTTCCGGCACCAGGCAGACATCCTGAGGGCGGATGAAGCAGGCGAAATCGATCATCTCGCGGGTCACCGCGGCTTCCAGGTTCATGCGGGTCTGCAGCAGCGGACGGATGGCTTTCACATCGTCGTCGCGGATGTGGCGGCGATCTTCGCGCAGGTGCAGCGTGATGGCGTCGGCGCCGGCTTCCTCGGCTTCCAGTGCGGCCCGGATCGGGTCGGGATAGCGCGTGCCGCGCGCATTGCGCAAGGTGGCGACGTGGTCGATGTTGATACCCAGTTCAATGGCCGGGCCGGCGGGCTGCAGGAAACTCATGGCGTCAGGAAGCTTCGTGTGAATGATGTTCGGATGTGCTCAGGACTGCACCTCGATGACGGTGCAGCCAGATCTGGATTGTAGCGGCATGGGGGCGGATGTGGGCAGAGCGCTGCGCAGACGGCGGCGCGATGAGCGCGGCCGCATCACAATTGCATGAGGTCGATCAGGATCTGGCGCGTATTCAACTGCGCGCCACCCAGATGGTGCGCCAGCAGGTAGCGCATGAGGAACTTGCTCTGCAGTTGCGTGGTGGGATCGCTGTAGTCCTCGCGCTCCATGTCCAGCAGGGTCTTGCCGCTGACCTTGGGGGCGCGGTCGGACAGGCGCTCGGGACGGGTGCCCTGCTCCGGATCGACCACGTAGATAAGATCGGGCCGCACGGTCTTGCCGCTGGCCACGCAATGGCTCCAGTTGCCGGCTACGCCAGTCTGCTTCAACAGGATGCGCTCGAACTGGCGCAGCACGATGGGGGCATTCTCGCCGTGGGCCAGCTTGTTGAGCGTGGCCACGTAATGGTCGAACAGCGCCGGGTGCGCATCTTCGCGCGCCAGCAGCTTGACCAGCAATTCATTGAGATAGAAGCCGCACAACAGGGCTGACTTTTCCAGCGGCAGCAGGCCGCCGACCCATTCGGCATCGGTCAGCGTACGCACTTCGGACTTGCCGCTCCACGACAGCGAGAGCGGCTGGAAGGTCTGCAAGGCCCCGCGCAGCTTGGAATGCGGGCGCTTGGCGCCCTTGGCCACCAGCGCCACGCGACCATGATCACGCGAGAAGACGTCGATGATGAGGCTGGTTTCCTTGTAGGGATAGCTGTGCAGCACGAAGCCCGGCTGCGCCAGGACCTTGTGCTCCTTCTCTGGCACGGCGCGGCTGCGCGCACGCGGGGCGGCCGTCTTGCGCGCGGGCGTCTTGGCAGGCGCCTGCGGCGCGACCACCGGCGCTGCGGCGTTGGCCGGGTCAGCCTGACTGTCGAGCTGGGATTCGGTGAGCATGGTGGTCATGGATATCCGTCCTGAATGCGTGAAGCCACGTCGTTAGGGCGCGGCGTAATGCCATGATGATGCAGGAATTCCGTGCAGCCCGCAGGACGGGCTGCAGCCGGGATCATTCGTAGCCGTAGGCGCGCAGGCCGGCTTCGTTGTCGGCCCAGCCCGATTTGACCTTGACCCAGATTTCCAGGTAGACCGGACCGCCAAAGAGACGCTCCATGTCCAGCCGCGACTGGGTGGAGATTTCCTTCAGGCGCGCGCCCTTCTGGCCGATCACCATGGCCTTGTGATTGTCGCGCTCGACCAGGATGGCGGCGAAGATGCGACGCAGGTTGCCTTCCTGCTCGAACTTCTCGATGAGCACCGTGCTGGTATAGGGCAGCTCTTCGCCGACGAAGCGGAACACCTTTTCGCGCACGATTTCGGAGGCCAGGAACTTCTCGCTCCGGTCGGTGATGTCGTCTTCGTCGAACATCGGCGGATTCTGCGGCAGCAGCTTGCGCACCTCTTCCTGCAGGCGATCGAGCTGGAAGCGCTGCTTGGCCGAGACCGGCACCACGGCGGCGAAATCATGATGCGAGGCCACTTCGCGGGCGAAGGGCATGAGCGTGGTCTTGTCCTTGTTACGATCGGCCTTGTTCAACACCAGGATGCAGGGCACGTTGGCCGGCAGCAGGTCCAGCACCTGCTTGTCGGCCGGGCCGAAGGTGCCGGCTTCGATCACGAACAGGATCACGTCGGCCGCAGTCAGGGTGTTGGTGACGGTGCGGTTCAGGGTCTTGTTGAGGGCATTGCTGTGACGCGTCTGGAAGCCAGGCGTGTCGACATAGACATACTGGGTATTCTCGATGGTCTGGATGCCAGTGATGCGGTGGCGCGTGGTCTGGGCCTTGCGCGAGGTGATGCTGACCTTGGCGCCGACCAGCACGTTCATCAGGGTCGACTTGCCGACGTTGGGACGACCGACGATGGCGATGTAGCCGCAACGGTAATCGCTATCGGGGGTCTGCGCCGACGCGTCGTCGGCCATGGGGGAATCTGTCATGCTGTTCTGGATTGCGTGGCGGATGAAGCCGCCGAAATGGGTTCTGCCGCGGCCGTTTCAGGGCGGTCGCTGGTATTCTTGGCCTCGCTGCGGGCAGTTGCAGAAGCACTCTTCTGCTCCTTGGCAGGCTTGGCCGGCTTGCCGGTGCTGGCTGGAGGGGCGTCGGGGCGATTCCCCTTGCCGCCTTCGTGCTCCGGCGCATCCGGCTGGATGGTGGCAATGCCGGCCAGCTTCAACTGGGTAGTACGGGTACGCGGCTTGCGGCCGGCCGAGGGCGTCTTGGCCAGGGCCAGTTGCACCGCCTCCAACGCCAGCTTGGCAGCGGCCTGCTCGCCTGCGCGCCGGCTGCCGCCGGTGCCGAAGACCTGGATGTCCAGCTTGGGCACCAGGCACTCGATCTCGAATTCCTGGCTGTGGGCAGCACCGTGGGTGGCGATGACGTTGTACTGCGGCAGCGGGATCTTCTTGCCTTGCAGGAATTCCTGCAGCAGCGTCTTGGCGTCCTTGCCCAGGGTGCGTGGATCGACGTGTTCCAGCACGGGCACGTAGAGCGAGCGGATCACTGCGCGCGCGGCCTCGAAGCCGGAATCGAGGAAGATGGCGCCAAAGAGCGCCTCCAGGGTATCGGCCAGGATGGAGGGACGGCGGAAACCGCCCGACTTGAGCTCGCCCTCGCCCAGGCGCAGAAATTGCGACAACTCCAGCCGCTGGGCGATCTCGTACAGCGATTGCTGCTTGACCAGGTTGGCGCGCAGACGCGAGAGGTCGCCCTCGTCGATCTTGTCGTAACGTTCGAAGAGCAGCGAGGCCACCACACAGTTCAGCACCGAATCGCCGAGGAATTCCAGCCGCTCGTTATGCAAGGCGCTATGGCTACGGTGGGTCAAGGCCTGCTGCAAGAGCGAAGCATCCTTGAAAGTGTGGCCTAGCCGTTGTTGCAAGAGTTGAGGATCCATTTTTTCATCCGTCATTCAGTCTGCCGCCCCGGCGCGCAGCGGCGCGATTGTCGGGGATTACCAGCCTGACCAGTCAGCGGGATCGGTTCAAAGCAAAGCTGAAAACTGCTCCGGGTCTGCCTCCACAATGCAAAGTTGCCAAATGGAAACTGCGGAAACTACGAAAGCTGCTGGACCAGGATGCGGCGCGCTCTTAGTGGAAGCTGCCGATCCGCTTGATATCGCCCAGGTTCATCCAGACAAAGAAGGCCTTGCCGACGATGTTCTGGTCCGGCACGAAGCCCCAGTAGCGGCTGTCGAGGCTGTTGTCCCGGTTGTCGCCCATCATGAAGTACTCGCCCGGCGGCACCGTGCAGGCGAAACCTTCGGCGTTGTAGGTGCACAGCTCGTGATGCGGGAAGGCATCGGGATTGGGCACGAAGTTGGGAGCGCGCTCATCGGTCAGAATCTTGTGCTCCACGCCGGTCAGGTTTTCCTGCCACTGCTTATAGTACGTCAGATTTTCCTCGTCCAGATAATCCGGCAGCGCTTTATAAGAAATTTGTTCACCATTAACCGTTAAGCGCTTGTTTTTATAGACTATTTTATCACCAGGCACGCCCACTACGCGCTTGATGTAGTCCACCGACATGTCCTTGGGGTACTTGAACACCATCACGTCGCCACGCTGCGGCTGGTTCACTTCGACGATCTTCTTGTTGATGATGGGCAGGCGGATACCGTAGGTGAATTTGTTCACCAGGATCAGGTCGCCCACCAGCAGGGTCGGCACCATGGAGCTGGACGGGATCTTGAACGGCTCGTACAGGAAGGAGCGCAGGCAGAACACCAGCGCGATCACCGGGAAGAAGCTGCCCGAATACTCGATCCAGGCCGGCTGCTTCAGGTGATGGGCCTGCAGGTCGGCGCGGCTGCTGGCGACGCTGCCATCGCGCTTGATGCCTTGCGCCTCGTCGCGCGCCACGCGGGCGTCGAACTCGGCCAGGGCGGCGTCGGCGCGGGAGCGGCGCTGCTTGGAGAGGAAGAAGGTATCGGCAAACCAGATCACGCCGGTCACCAGCATCAGCACGAACAGAATCAGTGCGAAGTTGCCCAACAAAGCCTGCATGTTATTTGTCTTCCACTTGTAAGATTGCCAGGAATGCTTCCTGCGGAATTTCGACCGAGCCCACCTGCTTCATGCGCTTCTTGCCGGCCTTCTGCTTTTCCAGCAGCTTGCGCTTACGGGAGATGTCGCCGCCGTAGCACTTGGCCAGCACGTTCTTGCGCATGGCCTTGACGTTTTCACGCGAGATGATGGTGGCGCCGATGGCGGCCTGGATGGCCACGTCGAACATCTGGCGCGGGATCAGTTCGCGCATCTTGGCCGCCACCTGACGGCCACGGATCTGCGCGGCGGCACGGTGCACGATGATGGCCAGCGCATCGACCTTTTCGCTGTTGATCAGCATGTCCACCTTGACCACGTCGGCGGCGCGGTATTCCTTGAACTCATAGTCCATGGAAGCATAGCCACGCGAGGTGGATTTGAGGCGATCGAAGAAGTCCAGCACGATCTCGGCCATCGGCATTTCATAGGTCAGCTGCACCTGCTTGCCGTGGTAGCTCATGTTCATCTGGATGCCGCGCTTCTGCGTGCACAGGGTGATGACCGAGCCCACGTATTCCTGCGGCATGTACAGGTTGACGGTGACGATGGGTTCACGGATTTCTTCGATCTTGGACACTTCCGGCATCTTGGACGGGTTGTCCACCATCAGCAGGGTGCCGTCGCGCTGCTGCACTTCGTACACCACCGTCGGCGCGGTGGTGATGAGGTCCATGTCGAACTCGCGCTCCAGGCGTTCCTGCACGATTTCCATGTGCAACAGGCCCAGGAAGCCGCAGCGGAAGCCGAAGCCCAGCGCCTGCGAGACTTCCGGCTCGTACATCAGGGCAGCGTCATTGAGCTTCAGTTTTTCCAGCGAGTCGCGCAGGGCGTCGTACTGGTTGGCCTCCACCGGGAACAGGCCCGCGAACACCTGCGGCTGCACTTCCTTGAAGCCAGGCAACGGCGCCGGGGCGGGCTTGCCGGCCAGGGTAATGGTATCGCCCACGCGCGCGGACTTCAGTTCCTTGATACCGGCGATGACGAAACCGACCTGCCCTGCCGACAAGGATTCACGCGATTGCGACTTGGGCGTGAACACGCCGATGCTTTCAGTCAGGTACTGGGTTTCGGTGGCCATCAGCAGGATCTTGTCCTTGGGACGCAAGGTGCCGTTGACGATGCGCACCAGCATGACCACGCCGACGTAGTTGTCGAACCAGGAATCGATGATCAGCGCCTGCAGCGGTGCATCCGGGTCGCCCTTGGGGGCCGGCACCTTGGCCACGATCGCTTCGAGCACGTCTTCCACGCCCAGACCGGTCTTGGCCGAGCAAGGAGTGGCGTCGGAGGCGTCGATGCCGATCACGTCTTCGATCTCGCTCTTGGCGTTGTCGGGATCAGCGGAGGGCAGGTCGATCTTGTTCAAGACCGGCACCACTTCCACGCCCAGGTCCAGGGCGGTGTAGCAATTGGCCACTGTCTGCGCTTCCACGCCTTGGGAGGCGTCGACCACCAGCAGCGCGCCTTCGCAGGCCGACAGCGAGCGCGAGACTTCATAGCTGAAGTCGACGTGACCCGGGGTATCGATCAGGTTGAGGTTGTAGATCTGGCCATCCTTGGCCTTGTAGGCCAGGGCTGCGGTCTGGGCCTTGATGGTGATGCCGCGCTCGCGCTCGATATCCATCGAATCCAGCACCTGAGCTTCCATCTCGCGGTTGGACAAGCCCCCGCACAACTGGATGATGCGGTCGGCGAGCGTGGACTTGCCGTGATCGATGTGGGCGATGATCGAGAAATTACGGATATTGTTCATTAACAGACTGGAAACGATGAAAAAAGGCGCTCAGTAGCGGGCTTTGCCCAGCCGAGCGCCTTTGCAACAGCTTATTCGACCCGGCATTTTACCGGAATTCACAGGGACAAGCCCGACTTTCCGGTGCAGGCTGGCGCGTCGGCGCACCGAAAAGCATCAGCCTACGCGCGGGCTCAATTACCGTGAAGCAAGAAATTTGCGCAAGGCCGCCTCATCCAGATGGTAGTGGCACAGCTGCACCCACCGCCCCTCCCGGTCACACCCCATCAGCACCGGGACCAGCTCGTCATATTGCGCCACCAGCGCGGCGTCGGCGTCCACATCCACCATCTCGACCCGGGCTGCCGTCTCCCCCAACGCGGCTAGCAAGGCCTCTCGCAAGTCTTCGCAGAGATGGCAGTAACTGCGCGAATAGATCAGGAACTGCAGGGCATCGGAACCGGAAGGGTTCGGAGACGAGGTGAGGGACATAAAAAATTACAAGCGGATAATAGGATGGAAAAAGGCTGCGATCCACGCGGAATCGCAGCCTCGACGTCACAAGCCCACCTGGGGCTGCGAGGGATCAGTTACCGCCGTTGGGGCGCAGCGGCACGAACTGCGAAGAATCGCCACGACGCACCAGGACGGCGGCGCGCTTCTTGGCGTCCAGCTTGGAGACGAGCTGGGCGAACTGCTTGGCGTCCTTCACATCCACTTCGTTGAGGCGCTGGATGACGTCTCCCGGGCGGATGCCGGCCGCGGCAGCCGCACCATTGACGGCCTCGACCAGCACACCGTTATCGACCTTCAGTTCCTTGCGCTGGGCATCGGACAGGTCACTGACCACCAGACCCAGGGAATTGGGCGCGTTGTCAGGCTTGGCCTTCTTCTCTTCGGCCTGCTTGGGCTTGTCGGCTTCCAGCTCGACCACGGTCACGCTGACGTCACGCGCACTGCCCTTGCGCCAGATGCTGACGGTCGCCTTGGCGCCCGGCTTGGTGGAACCCACCATGCGCGGCAGGTCGCTGGGACGCTCAATAGCGGCGCCGTTGTACTTGAGGATGATGTCACCGGCCTCCAGCCCCGCCTTCTCCGCCGGGCCGCCGGCCTCGACCCGCTGCACCAGCGCGCCCTGAGCACGCGCCAGCCCCAGCGATTCGGCGACATCCTTGGTCACCTCACCGATCTGCACGCCGATACGGCCACGGGTCACGCGACCGCTGGCCTTCAACTGATCGGCCACACGCAGCGCCTCGTCGATGGGCACGGCGAAGGAAATCCCCATGAAGCCGCCGGAGCGGCTATAGATCTGCGAATTGATGCCGATCACCTCGCCCTTGAGGTTGATCAGCGGACCACCGGAGTTGCCCGGATTGACGGCCACGTCGGTCTGGATCAGCGGCAGGTAATCGCCGGTGTCACGGGCCTTGGCCGAGACGATGCCGGCAGTGACCGTGTTTTCCAGGCCGAAGGGCGAACCGATGGCCAGCACCCATTCACCCACGCGGATCTTGTCGGAGTCGCCCATGTTCAGGCGCGGCAGGTTGCTGCCATCGATCTTGAGCACGGCCACGTCGGTGCGGGTATCGGAGCCGACGATCTTGGCCTTGAATTCACGCTTGTCGGTCAGGGTGACATAGACCTCGCTGGCGCCCTCGACCACGTGGGCGTTGGTCATGATGAAGCCATCGGCCGAAATGATGAAGCCCGAGCCGACCCCGCGCGGCACTTCCTCCTGCTGCCCTTGACCACCCTGCTTGCCATTGCCGCGCGGAGTGCCAGGCTGTTGCTGGCGTGGAATGGGGATGCCGAAGAAGCGGCGGAAGAATTCCTGCATCTCCGGATCATCGACACCGCCCTGCCCCTGGGCATTCTGGCGCACGCGTTCGGTAGTGCGGATATTGACCACGCCCGGACCGGTGCGCTCGACGATATCAGCGAAGTCCGGCAAGGCAGCCACAGCGGGCGACGCCACTGGCGGAGCGGCCAGCGCGACGGGGGCGGCAACAAATACGGAAGCGGCCAGCAAGGCGCTGGCAAGGGTAGTCTTCAAGGGTGTCATTGCAACAGTCTCTTTTATTTGGATTTCAATTCTATGGAATCAGCCACTTGCCGGATCGCGGCCGCCGGCACTTCCCCCACCACGGTGAGCCAGTAGTCCCCCTGGGGACGCCCGAGGATATGCATGGCGCCCTGCTGGGCGCTGCCCTCCTCACGACCCGGGCTGCCCGGCTCGATGAACACCGAGATGGCGGCCAGGCCATCGGAAAACACGATCTGCGACACTTCACGCTCGGCGGCCCTGTTCTGGGCCGGCGCCGCACCTTCGGCCGCACTCCCAGCCATCAGTCGACGCACTTGCTGGATCTTGCGAAACCCGGGCGGCGGCGTGACCTGCCACTGTGGCAGCTCGATGGGCGTCATGACGGCCTTTTCGATATGCCAACCATGCGTGTCCTTGTAGCTAGGGCTGACCCGGGCGCGATCAATCCCGCCGATCTCGATCTGGGTGAAGGCAATCTGCTCGATCACTTCGCCCTGGCCATCCAGCGTCTGGGCGCGCAGCAGCAAGCCAGTGGCCTTGTCGGTCCAGAAGCGGTAGCCATAACGCAGTTTATCGCGCGGCTCCAGCACGACGACCTGGCAATCGCGCCCGGCTACGCGCTCGTCGCTACCGGCACGCAGACGGTATTGCGCACCCAATTCCTGCGGCCGGACATCGACAATGGCGGGAAAGACGTCACGGGTGACGCGCTTTTCCATCCGGATCGTACGCGATTGCGGCAAATAACTGGCCACTTCGTCGTTACTGCGGATGAATTCAGCAGGCTTGCCGTCGAGCAATTCGAGTTTTTCCAGCTCATTCTTGCCCACGACCACATGCGTGACACGTGAACTGCGTATCAGCGCAGCCTGCTGATAGACGAAACTACCGGAATAATTCAGGTGCTGGGCGGACGATTGCATTTTCTGCAATTGCGCCATCAGCGAGGAAGAAGCGGAAGCCTGCTCGCCATCCGCCGCATGGGCGGATGGCAAGAGCAACGCGGGAAGCAAGCACAGTACGCCTAACAGACGCCCCGTTTGACGCATATTACTTGTCAGCGTCAGTGGAGAAGGCTGCGGAACGGGCGTATTGCGCCGAGCTGTAGGAGGGCGAGAAACGCTGATGGGCGAACAGGTAGTCGTCAATGCGCGGATCGCGCTTGACTTCACCCTGCTGGGCCAGCGAACTCACCTGGGTGACGTTCTGGGGATTGGCATTGGTGGTGGACACCGTGGCAATCGCCGAAGGCACATTGACCGGCGCCACGGCCACCTGGCTGACCGGCGCAACCGCCTTGGCGTCGGCAGTCACCATGGCCTGCTGCTGCGGCATGGCCACGAAGACAGCGGCCACGGCAGCTGCTGCGGCAGCCGCACTGGGCATCAAGAAGCGCACCAGGCGCCCCGGACGGGCGGCGCGATGATCGCCATTGGCTGCCGCCTTGGCAGCCTGCACGGCCACGGCCGGCTGCGCCGCAGGAGCAGCCTCTGCGGCCGTCGCTTGCGGTGCAATGATAGTCGGTTCGGCATCCAGCAAGGCGCTCATGCGCGCGGAGAAACCGGCGCTCAGGGGAACATCCATCTCCTCCGAACGCAGCACCTCGCCAATGCGATGATAGTCTTCCCACGCCTGCTGCGCATCCTGGGAGGAACGCAGACCCGCGAGGGCAATGGTCATTTCTTCAGCACTCAGCTCGCCATCGGCAAGGGCTGAGGTCTGTTCTCTGGTCGTTACTTTGGTATCCATGAGCAGTCACCCGGCAAATATCTTAGTTCCATATCCCGCTTTGTTATTTTGCTTTTTCAACAACAGCCTTGCGGCTGCATCACCAGCGCTTGTCCGCTGCCGTATCCAGCAGTGGACGCAACTTCTCGGCAATTGCTTCCCGGGCGCGGAAAATACGGCTGCGCACGGTGCCGATCGGACAATTCATCGCATCTGCAATTTCGTCGTAGCTCAACCCCTCGATCTCGCGCAACGTAATGGCAGTACGTAATTCTTCCGGCAATGCTTCCATCGCCACGTTGACCGTCTGAGCAATCTGCTTGGTGGCCAACATCGACTCTGGAGTGTTGATGTCCCTCAGATGGTCTGCATCGTCAAAAGTTTCCGCTTCTTCTGCATCTGCTTCAGTCGATGTGGGCGCCCTTCTGCCCATGGTGACCAGATAGTTCTTCGCGGTATTGATACCAATACGGTAGAGCCAGGTATAAAAAGCTGAATCGCCACGGAATTGCGGCAGCGCACGATAAGCCTTGATGAAGGCTTCCTGCACCACATCCTCGGCTTCAGCCTGGTCGCGGACCAGCCGCGAGACCAGGCGCATCAGCTTGCGTTGGTACTTGACCACCAATAGCTCGAACGCCTTCTTGTCGCCACGCTGGACGCGCTCAACAAGCTGCTGGTCTATTTCGCGTTCTGTCGTCAAACCGGGTTCCTTGTTTTTTATGGCAGTATTGTTTTATCGTCATTGCCAGAGGCAGATGCTTCCACCTCGGCAATTTTCAAGTCTGCCGACCTTACTTTTCCAGCATCCTGGCTTTGGCCGTATTGTGACTGATCAGCCAACGACATGCCACGGAAAGTGCGCGGAATGTATCTTCGGAAACAGAATCCGACAGGACGGGGATAGTGCGGGTCTTGCCGCTTTCAAGGCGCAGCCGCAAAAACAGCATGCCGGGCCAGATCGTGCTGCCGGCCAGCAATTGCGCCAGTCCGGCGCTCATGACTTGCGGTTTGGCGCGGCTCGAGGCGGTCAGCAGATGTTCCACCACGCGAATCTGCCCGGTGCCGGAAATATGCAGCCAGATGGTCTTGCGCTCGCGCAACACCGTCAGCAGCGCCACGCCGGCGGCGATAATGCAAGCCAGCGCCAGTGCAATACGCGCGGGCCAGGACCACGATCCCGGCAGCCACACGCACAGCAGGACGCCGGTCAACGCCACGCACAGGCAGGCGAAACCAGTGACCAGCAGAAGCAGGCGGGAAGGTTTGATATCCGCAGAGACAGCTATCGACATGAGAGGCCCGGGCGCGAAGTGCGCAATGTGCGCCATTAAAACGACAAACCCGGCTTCCGCAGGGAAGCCGGGTCATGCATTTTACATCTTGCCGATGACCAGGGTACCGTTGGTGCCGCCGAACCCGAAAGAGTTCTTGACGGCAATATCGATCTTCATGTCCCGCGCCTGGTTGGCGCAGTAATCCAGATCGCATTCCGGATCCTGGTTGAAGATGTTCATCGTCGGCGGCGACACTTGGTTGTGTACTGCCAGCACGGTCAACACCGTTTCCAGGCCACCGGCGCCACCCAGCAGGTGACCGGTCATGGATTTGGTCGAATTGACAACCATCTTGTAAGCATGGTCACCGAAAGCGGCCTTGATCGCGTCCGACTCGTTCTTGTCCCCCAGCGGGGTCGACGTGCCGTGCGCGTTGAGGTACTGCACTTCATCCGGGTTCACGCCGGCATCGCGCAGTGCATTGAGCACGCAACGACGCGGACCATCCAGATTGGGCGCAGTCATGTGGTAAGCATCGCCGCTCATGCCGAAGCCGAGCAGTTCTGCATAGATCTTGGCGCCACGGGCCTTGGCGTGCTCGTACTCTTCGAGCACCATCACGCCAGCGCCCTCGCCCAGCACGAAGCCGTCACGATCCTTGTCCCAGGGACGGGACGCAGTCGCCGGATCATCATTGCGGGTAGACAAGGCGCGCGCCGAAGCGAAACCACCGATGCCCAGCGGCGAAACGCTGGATTCGGCGCCGCCGGCCACCATCACATCCGCATCACCGTACATGATCATGCGCGCGGCGGAGCCGATGCAATGCAGGCCGGTGGTGCAGGCGGTGACGATCGCCAGGTTGGGACCCTTCAGGCCGAACTTGATGGACAAGTTGCCCGAGATCATGTTGATGATCGAGGCCGGGATGAAGAAGGGACTGATGCGGCGCGGACCACGGTTGGTCAGTTCGGCGTGGGTTTCTTCGATCAGCGGCAAGCCGCCGATGCCCGAACCGATCATGACGCCAATGCGCTCGGCATTCTCATCCGTTACCGTCAGGCCACTGTCTTGCATGGCCTGGATACCGGCGGCCATGCCATAGTGGATGAAGGTATCCATATGACGCGCTTCCTTGGCGGGGATGTAATCCTCGATATTGAAGCCCTTGACTTCACCGGCGAAGTGCGTGGTGAAGGGGGTTGCGTCGAACTTGGTGACGGTAGCGATGCCGGACTTGCCTTCCTTGATGGCACTCCACGTATCGGCGACGTTGTTGCCGACAGGCGAGATGCATCCCAGGCCGGTGATGACTACACGACGTTCACGAGTGCGGCTCAAGCAATTCTCCTGAAACTTTGACCAAAGCCCTTATCAGGCCTTGACTTGCGACTTGGCGTAATCGATCGCCTGTTGCACGGTGGTGATCTTTTCGGCTTGTTCGTCGGGGATTTCCATTTCGAACTCATCTTCCAGTGCCATGACCAGCTCGACGGTGTCCAGCGAGTCGGCGCCCAGGTCGTCCACGAACGACGATTCGTTCTTGATGTCGGCTTCGGCGACGCCCAGTTGCTCAGCGACGATCTTCTTCACGCGTTGTTCGATATCGGACATAGTGTTCCTCCAGAGGGATGATAGGTTACAAAAGTGCGCGCATTTTAGCAGGTTTGCGCGCGGAAAATTTACTTTTAACTATTCCTGGCAAGATTGCGCCAAGTGCAGCTTAACTTCAAACAAAAGTCGTCAAAAGGACTTGAATCAAGCCCTCAAGACTTACTTAACCCATGTACATGCCGCCATTGACATTGAGCGTGGTGCCGGTGATGTAGGCCGCCTGCGGCGAGGCCAGGAAGGCTACAGCATAGGCGATCTCCTCGGCCGCACCGAGGCGGCCCAGCGGGATCTGCTGCAAGATGGCGGCGGACTGCTGCTCGTTCAAGGCGCGGGTCATGTCGGTATCGATGAAACCGGGGGCCACGCAGTTGACAGTGATATTGCGGCTGCCGATCTCGCGGGCCAGCGCACGGCTCATGCCGGCCACGCCCGCCTTGGCGGCGGCATAGTTCATCTGGCCAGGATTGCCGGCCTCGCCCACCACCGAGGTGATGTTGATGATGCGACCGGTGCGGGCCTTCATCATGCCACGCAGCACGGCGCGCGAGAGGCGGCCGACGGCGGTGAGGTTGGTGGCGATGACGCTGTCCCATTCCTCATCCTTCATGCGCATGGCCAACTGGTCCTGGGTGATACCGGCGTTGTTGACCAGGATGGACAGGGAACCGAAGTCCTTCTGCACCTGCTCCACCAGCGCCACGCTGGCCTGGGCATCATTGACGTTCAGGACCGCGCCGCGGCCGGCTTCCGGACCCAGCGCAGCCAGGTACTCGGTGCTCGCGGCTGCGCCCGACTCGGAGGTGGCGGTACCAACCACCTTGGCGCCCTGGCGGGCCAGTTCGGTAGCGATGGCGCGGCCGATACCGCGCGATGCGCCGGTCACCAGGGCGACCTGGCCTTGCAGATTCTGTGCACTCATTTCAGCGACTCCAATACTTTGTTCAGGGATTCCTGGTCGACGATGGCTTCACCCACCAGCTCGCCATTGATGCGCTTGGTCAGACCCGTGAGGACCTTGCCAGGACCGCATTCAACCAGATGGGTCACGCCCTCGGCGGCCATCTTCTGCACGGTCTCGACCCAACGCACGGGTGCTGCAGCCTGACGCACCAGCGCATCCTTGATGGCAGCCGGATCATTGACCACGGCGACGTCGACGTTATTGATCAATGGGATCTGCGGCGCGGAAAACGCGACATTGGCCAGGTAGGCTTGCAGACGATCCGATGCGGGCTTGAGCAGCGACGAGTGGAACGGCGCCGACACCGGCAACGGCAGCGCGCGCTTGGCGCCTTTGGCCTTGGCGATGTCGCAGGCGCGTTCGACCGCAGCCTTGTGACCAGCGATCACGACCTGGGCCGGCGCATTGAAGTTGACGGCCTCGACCACTTCGCCCTGGGCGGCTTCGGCACAGGCCGCACGCACGTCCTCATCGGACAGACCGAGAATGGCCGCCATCCCGCCCTGCCCGACCGGCACGGCTTCCTGCATGGCCTGGGCGCGGAAGCGCACCAGCGGCACGGCATCCTTGAAGGCGATCACGCCGGCGGCGACCAGCGCCGAATATTCACCCAGGCTGTGGCCGGCGACCAGCGCCGGCGCCTTGCCGCCCGCTGCCAGCCAGGCGCGGTAGAAGGCTACTGCAGCCGTCAGCATGACCGGCTGGGTGTTGGTGGTCAGGTCCAGGTCTTCCTTGGGGCCTTCGGCGATGAGCTTGCCCAGGTCGAACTGCAATGCATCGGAAGCTTCAGCGACGGTCTGGCGAACGACTTCATTGTCGGCAAAACCATTGAGCATCCCGATGGCCTGAGAACCTTGGCCCGGGAAAACGAAAGCAAATGTTGTCATGCTTGGATGTGATTGAAGTTGGATAAAAATGCCATGCGACGGAAGGCGGCTCGATGAACCGCCCCGCCCTGCTTACATGCGCACCAGCACGGCGCCCCAAGTGAAGCCGCCGCCCACGCCTTCCATCATGACGGTGTGGCCAGGCTGGATGCGGCCATCGCGCACCGCCTGGTCCAGCGCCAGCGGAATGGAGGCAGCCGAGGTATTGCCGTGTTCGGCAACGGTGACGACCATCTTTTCCAGCGGCAGGCCCATCTTCTTGGCCGTGCCCTGCATGATGCGGATATTGGCCTGGTGCGGCACCAGCCAATCCACGTCGGTGGATTGCATGTTGGCCGCTTCCAGCGCCTCGCGCGCCACCTTGTCCAGCAAGGACACCGCCAGCTTGAACACCGCCGGACCATCCATGTAAAGATAGGCG
The DNA here is from genome assembly GCF_001929405.1 of Herbaspirillum camelliae. Lineage (NCBI taxonomy): Bacteria > Pseudomonadati > Pseudomonadota > Betaproteobacteria > Burkholderiales > Oxalobacteraceae > Herbaspirillum > Herbaspirillum camelliae. The sequence goes on along the minus strand of NZ_KV880769.1, from coordinate 3,583,788 downwards.
CTGCCAGCAACGGCGCCATTGTTGACGCTGCCTGGCACGCACAGGATGTGACCATGGCTGCCATCGGCGTGCAGCTTGGTGGCCAGCACGCCGGGCTCCTGCGAGGCGCTCATGACGATGGCGCCGGCGCCGTCGCCAAAGAGCACACAGGTAGTGCGATCCTTGAAATCGAGGATGCGTGAGAACACTTCGGCGCCGATCACCAGCACGTTCTTGTGGGCGCCCGACTTGATGAAGCTGTCCGCCACCGACATGGCATAGACGAAGCCGCTGCACACCGCCTGCACGTCCATGGCCGGCGCGCCGTTGGTGATGCCCAGCTTGCGCTGGACCACACAGGCGGTGCTGGGGAAGCCACCCAGGTGATCCGGGGTGGAAGTGGCCATGATGATCAGGTCGATATCATTGGGCTGCAGGCCTGCGGCTTGCAATGCGCGCTGCGCGGCCTGCAGCGCCAGGTCGCTGGAGAGCTCGGCGGGCTCGGCGTAGTGGCGCGCGGAAATACCGCTACGCGTGACGATCCATTCATCCGAGGTCTCGATGCCCTGCTCGGCCAGTTGCGCCGCCAGTTCCTGATTGGTCACGCGCTTGGCAGGCAGATAGCTGCCGGTGCCAATGATTTTGCTGTAAGTGGTCATGCCGTCTTCTTGCTCTGTTAGTTCGGTTGATCCAGCGAGACCGGCGCCGGCTCGGAAGCCACCGCTGCGACCTCGGCCGTGCGCCCCTGCCCCTGGGGCATCAGCTCCGCCATGCTGGCGGCAATACGGGCCAGCACATCGTACTTGGCCGCGTCGTAGGCGCGGCGGATAGCCCATTCAAACGCATACACATCGGCGCCACCGTGGCTCTTGAAGACCAGGCCCTTCAGGCCCAGCAGGCTGGCGCCATTGTAACGGGAAGGATTGAGCCGGCGCGACAGCGCCTTGATGGCGCCATAGGCGATCAATGCGCCCAACTTGTTCACCAGGCCCTTCTTGAATTCACTGGTGAGCACCTGCTTGACGAAGCGCCCCAGGCCTTCGGAGGCCTTCAGCGTCACATTGCCCACGAAACCGTCGCAGACCACCAGATCGGTGGTGCCTTCGAAGATGTCGTTACCTTCCACGTTGCCGTAGAAGTTGAGGATACCCTTCTCATGATCGGCACGCAGCAGGCCGGCAGTCGCCTTGACCAGCTCGTTGCCCTTCATGTCTTCCTCGCCCACGTTCAAGAGGCCCACCGTCGGCTTGGCCTTGCCTTCCATGACCGCCACCAGGGCCGAGCCCATCAGTGCAAATTGATGTAAATGCTGTGGCTCGCAGTCGACATTGGCGCCGAGGTCGAGCATGTAGGTGGGGCCATCCTTCTGGTTGGGCAGGATGGTGCAGATAGCCGGACGATCAACGCCCGGCAAGGTCTTCAGGACATAGCGCGACACCGCCATGAGCGCGCCGGTATTGCCGGCCGACACGGCCGCCTGGGCCTGCCCGTCCTTGACCAAGGTCACGGCTACGCGCAGGGAAGAATCCTTCTTGCGGCGCAGGGCCACCTCAACCGGATCTTCCATGGTCACCACCTCGGTGGCATTGTGGATACGGATGCGGGCTTCGCCAGCCAGCTTGTATTTCTTCAGCAGCGGCTGCAGCACGGCTTCCTGGCCGACCAGGATCAGCTCCGCATCAGATTGGCGCTTGAGGAAGGAGGCAGCGGCCGGGAGAGTGACTGACGGGCCATGATCGCCACCCATGCAGTCGATTGAAATTTTGATTGTCATCGATTTGATTCAGAGCCTTGCCAGCCCACATTATGAGGCAGTTTGGAGACCGTTCAAACAGGCACACTCGGACAATGCGCCTGATGAAGGTTCACGCAAGCAGGCAGGCGGATCCGCACACGGATGTCGCGGACATAAAAAAGCGGCGCAAAATGAACCTCCTTAAACAGAAGCTCATTGCGCCGCTTTTCTCCAAAAACAGCAAGCTCAATGAATGAGATTACTCGTCGTTCTTGGTCTTGAGCACCTTGCGACCACGGTAGAAACCGTTGGGGCTGATGTGGTGACGCAGGTGGGTTTCACCAGTCGTCGGCTCCACAGCCAGCGGGGGTGCAGTCAGAAAGTCGTGTGCACGGTGCATACCGCGCTTGGACGGGGTCTTTTTGTTCTGTTGAACGGCCATGATTACTCCTAAACCTTACTTAAGATTGAAAATTTTAACACACCGGATTCAGGTTTCCGTAAACCCGCTGTGCCGCTGCCCGGCACCTGCCAGACATCCCCAAACAATTACTGCTTCAACTTCTTCAGTACCTCAAACGGGGAAGCCCGTTCAGCACTTTTGGCCTCGACCGCCGCACTACCACCCTCGGGACACTTGTCATGCTTGGGTGCCACCGGCAGAGCCAGCAACGCTTCGTCCTCGATCAGGTAGTTCACATCGAAGGCTGCCGAACCGACAATGACATCGATCTCGTCATCATCGATCAGTTCTTCGATTGCGTCGGCCTGGGCCTCATCTTTTGCCAATACCAGCAGCGACTTCGAATCAATCTCGAAATTCAATGCCATCAGGCAACGCTGACAGATCAGATTAACTGCACCCGACACTGCCAGACTGAGTTGAGCATGCCCCAGCTTGTCGATATCGCCGGACAGAGCCCAACGAATCGTGCCGGAACGGTCAACCGTCTCTTGCGCCAGACGACCTAATTCAGCAACCGGAATCTCGCCCTGTGCCTGCTGTTTCAGCCGACAGAAGTCGAACGCGTCGATCACAAATGCATTCATAGCCAAAGCAGAATCCGGAAAACCTGCGATAATAACAGAAAATTTCCTTACCAGTCAAAGCCTTAGCGCGGCGTTTGCGAATTTCTCACAAAAAATATCCTGACGCGGCCTGATGAAAGGCTTCTGAGCCCATCTTCGGGCAAATACCACGATTGCCGCGCAAACCCATCCCTTCCGGCCACCGACCATGTCGCATTCCCACCTCACCGCTCCAACCACCCGCCTCATCCTGGGCTCCAGCTCGGTGTATCGCAAGCAACTGCTGGAGCGCCTGGGTCTGCCCTTCGAGACCATGACGCCGGATATCGATGAAACGCCGCACGCCGGCGAGACGCCGGAAGCGACTGCGCTCAGGCTGGCTCGCGCAAAAGCGGCCGCCATTGCCGCGCGCGCTGGCGCCGCCCTGGTGATCGGCTCGGATCAAGTGGCCACCCTGGATGGGCAGCAGATCGGCAAACCCGGCAATCACGCCAATGCCTTGAGACAACTGCAGATGATGCGCGGACGCGAAGTGATCTTCCATACCGCATTGTGCCTGTGGGATGGCCGCCGCCCTGACGCCGCCCAGGCAGCCCAGCTCCGCAATGTGCAAACCCTGGTGCGCATGCGCGACCTCTCCGACGCCGAGCTCGATGCCTACCTGCACATCGAACAACCCTACGACTGCGCCGGCAGCGCCAAGAACGAAGGGCTGGGTATTGCCATCTTGGAAAGCATCCGCAGCGACGACCCCACTGCCCTCACCGGCCTGCCGCTCATTGCCCTGACCACGATGCTGCGCCAGGCGGGCGTAGGCTTTTTCGGACTGGCCTCGCCTCAGTAATTGCGACGCGGGTAACCCTGCTCCAGGATACGCTGCCACACCCGCTCACGCTGGTCCACATCCATGAAGACCCATTGCGCCACCTCATCGACGGTACGGCCGCAACCGCGGCAGACATCATCAAAGGTCGTGGAGCAGACCGCCACGCAAGGCGTGTCGGGCCGCTCAGGCAGGGACTGGGGCGACGAGGGGGAGACGGAAGCTGAAGACATTGAGGTGTTCTGAACGAATGACAGGAAGCAGCGCACCCGTGGATCCCGGCGCTGCACACGCCATCTTACCAAGAAGCGGCGCATCCCCGGCCCTGATGCCGGAAGGGACAATCATTTCAGCGCGACGGCAGAAGAAGAAAAAGGCAAAAAAAAAAGCCCGCGACCAAGAGGTGCGGGCTTGAATCCAATTTCTTAAGGAGGAGATTGGAGGAGACAGGTGCAACTATAGTCATCCCCGCCCATCACGTCTGCTTTATTGTGGCAATAGCAGATATTCACCAGAAAAATATCTAGCAAGGCTACAAGCTGCCCGCCATCCGATCAACCCGCCTCTATTTGAGCCTCCAGCGCCGAGGTGACCGGCTTGGGCGGATTGGCCTCCTGGCGCTGGCAAGCCTGCAGCACCAGCATGGCCGACAGCAGCATCAGCAACGCCTTGGTTCTCATCAGCTTCTCCTCACGTGTTCGCTCCAGCGGCGCACACCGCCATCGCCGCAGAATCCCCCTCCCCGCGCCACCTGTCAAGCCGCACTGCGCAAGCCCGGCCCGCTGCGTGCAGCAGCCAGGTTCTTTTCATACAGGGCGGCAATCATGTCCGACTGGGTCAGCATGCCCGCCAGCTTGCCGTCAGCCTGGACGACCGGAATCTGATGCAGGCCATCGGCCATGCGCGGCACCAGCTCCAGCAGCGGCGTGTCGACCTGGGCTATCACCACGGGCCGGCTCATGATCTGCCCGACCACTTCAGGCTTGTCGGAATGAAGCAGCGGCACGCGATGCAACAGCGCCCTCAATTGCGCCGTCAGCCCGGTATGCACCTGCACGCCGGCATGCTCCAGGAAATCGCTGCGGCTGATGATGCCGATGACATGGCGACCACGATCAATGACCGGCAAGGCGCGCAGGCGATGCGCCTGCAAGAGTCGCCAGGCTTCATCAAGGCCGGTGGCAAACTCCACCGCCACCACGTCGCGCGACATCACCGAGGCGCACAGGGTCTGGCCGAAACGGCGGTGATAGGCGCGCATCTCGGTCTGCAAGAAAATTTCTTCCAGGTCATCCCGGCCGATGTCGAGCACCTGGTTGTAGCGCTTGAGCACCTCGTCCAGGTCCTCATGGGAAAAGCCCAGCCGCGTAATCGGCAATTCATCCCGCGTATGGTGCGGATGAGGCGCGGCACTCTGCTGGGCATGCGGGTAGCGGCGACCGCTGGCATTGTTGAAGAACAGCGCCGTGGCCAGCAGCAATACCGAATTGAGCAATACCGGCGAGAGCACGAAACCGTACCCCATGGCCTGCACCGCCGGCCCACCCAACACTGCGGTGAGCGCGACCGCACCGCTGGGCGGATGGATGCAACGCAGATAGAACATCGCACCGATGGCCAGGGCAATGGCCAAGGCCGCTGCCAGGGCCGGCTCCGGCACCAGCTTGGCGCAGGTCACGCCGATGAGCGCTGCGCACAGGTTGCCGCCGATGATGGACCATGGCTGGGCCAGCGGACTGGATGGCACAGCAAACAAAAGCACCGCCGACGCCCCCATGGGCGCAATCAACCAGATCGTGCCGGCCTTGTGCGGCAGCACCGCATAGCTGACCACACCGACCAGCAGGATGCCAAAGAGGCTGCCAGCGCAGGAGCGCATGCGCTCGAAGCGATCGACATTGGCCTTGGCAGGAATAAAACTTTTGAACCACAGCGAGATAGAATCCGGCATATCCATTTCCGCGACGACGTTTCATACGAATTGGCCCTGCGCACCGCCACCCGCTGCGCCGGCCAGACCGCAATTACATCACAAGATGATATATATGTCCCGATTCCCCGCTGTCGAGCCGTCCTCCACCTCCATCGAAGAATGGAGCCAGCAGCCATGACAAGCCCATCCCGCCTGCAAAAGGATGATTTCGAAGCCCTGTCGGAATTTCGCTACCAATTGCGCCGTTTCCTGCGTTTTTCGGAAGAGGCGGCCCAGAGCGAGGGGCTCACGCCCCTGCAATATCTGCTGCTGCTGCACATCAAGGGATTTCCCGGCCGCGACTGGGCCAGCATCAGCGAACTGGCTGAGCGACTGCAATCCCAGCACCACGGCGTGGTGGCGCTGGTCACGCGCTGCGTGAAGGCCGGCCTGGTCACCCGCACACCCGATGACCGCGACAAGCGCCTGGTCCAGGTCCGCCTGACCACCCTGGGAGAGCAATACCTGCACCGCCTGGCGCAATTGCATCGCAATGAGCTGCAGTCCTTGTCCGGCGTATTCCAGGTCTCGTACATCTCGGCCTTCAATGACCGCGATTAGAAGGCGGCCCCGCGACTGCCTGTGGATGTCCGCAGGGGCGCTGCCGTCATGCTGCTGTTATGCTTGCGGCAACCTCTTTGACAGACCGCAACGATGAGCCACAAACCCGAGCCCCCTGCCATGCCAACGCGCGCCGTCACCAAGGAAGACGTCGCGCGCGCAGCCGGCGTGTCGCACATTACGGTCTCGCGCGTGATCAATACCCCTGAAAAGGTCTCGCCGGCCACGCGCGAGCGCGTCGAAGCCTTCATCGCCAGCATGGGCTATATCCCCAACCTGCTGGCCGGCGGACTGGCCTCGCGGCGCACCCGCATCGTGGCGGCCATCGTTCCCACCATCAGCCATTCCATCTTTGCCGAGACGCTGCGCGGGCTGTCGGAACAATTGTGCATGCAGGGATACCAGTTGCTGCTGGGCCAGACCAATTATTCGGAAGAAGCGGAAACGGGACTGGTAGAAGCTTTCATCGGCCGTCGCGTGGACGGCCTGGTGCTGACCGGCGTACAGCATTCACCGATGACCCGCCAGCGCTTGAAGGCGGCTGGCATCCCGGTCGTGGAAACCTGGGACCTGACCGACACGCCCATCGACATGCTGGCCGGCTTCGACAATCACGCCGCTGGCCGCGCCATGGGGGACTACCTGTACCAGAAGGGATATCGGCGCATGGCCTTCGTGGGCGGCGACGATCCGCGCGGGATGGCGCGGGTGGCCGGATTGCGCGAGTCGCTACACCACCATGGCGCAGCCGAACCCGTGCATCTGGTGATGCCCATGGGCGCCTTCCTGCAAGCTGGGCGTGAAGCCATCGGCCGCCTGCTGAGCCAGCATCCGGAAGTGGATGCCGCTTTCTTCAGCAATGACGTGATCGCTGCGGGCGCAGTGCTGGAGTGCGCACGGCGCGGCGTTGCCGTCCCCGGGCGCATTGCGCTGGCCGGCTTCGCCAACCTGGAGATTGCCACCGAAGTGCTGCCGGCGCTGACCACGGTACAGATCAGCGCACACCAGATCGGCCTCACCGCGGCCGAGATGCTGCTGACCCGTTTCGACGGCGATCCTCTGGACCAGGCGGTACACGACCTGGGCTACTCCATCCTGGAGCGCGACAGCACCTGAGCCACGGCTCAGGACGGCGCCCCGTCCACGCCCTCCTCCTCGCCGGCCAGCTCGACGCGATTGCGCCCCAGCTTCTTGGCGCGGTAGAGCGCAATGTCGGCCTGCTTGATCAGATGCTCCAGCCCCGGTCCGCCGTTTTCGGCGGCTACGCCGAAGCTGGCCGTGACACGAATGCGGCGACCACCATCGATTTCGAATTCACCCGCCGCCAGCGCCGCGCGCAGCTTTTCGCTGGCCGCAGCCGCCTGCAGCAGGCTGGATTCGGGCAGGAGAATGATGAATTCCTCGCCGCCGTAACGCGCCAGCACATCGACCTTGCGCAAGAGTTGCGACACCGACTGCGCCACACCGCGCAGGATGGCGTCGCCGGCCTGGTGGCCGTAGGAATCATTGATCTGCTTGAAGTGATCGATATCGAACAGCACCACCGCCAGTTCGCGTCCGTAGCGCTTGGCGACGGTCATCTGCTGCTGCCCATGGGTAAAGAAGGCGCGGCGGTTCAAGACCCCGGTCAGGAAATCGGTATTGGAAGAGGTCTGCAATTGCGTGATCAGCGCCTCGCGCTCGCGTGCCAGGCTGTTGCGTTCGCGCATGCGCTGGCGCAGCACCTTAAGCGCCCGCATCATGGCGCTGATCTCGTCCTCGTAGCGGGGCTGCGGAATCTCCTGGTCCAGCCGCCCCTCCACGAGGCCTGAGACCAGATCGGTCGCCAGCACCAAGGGCTGCACCACGCGGCGGCGGATCAGCACCATCAGCACCTGGAAGAACAGGCAAGCCACCACCGTTACGGCGATCACCAGCAGCAGGTAGTTGCGGGCGCGCCGGTTGTGGCGCTCGGCCTGCTCCATCATGTCGTCCAGCAGCAGATCGCGCAGGTCGGTGATGGACTTCATCTGTGGCACGTAGAAACGGAACAGGTCCACCGACGTCAGGCCGTAGTCGCCTGAGGCGACACCCGTCTGCAAGAGGAAATCGAGGAACTGGAAGCCATTGTCGAAATATTGCTTATCCACCAGCTCCAGCGCGCGGGCGAACTCCGGGCGCTGGACGTAGCTAACCATCTGGGTATTGAGCAGACCGCGCAGCAACTCGATGCGGCCATAGAGCCGTCCGATCTCGATGACCTCGTCCTGGGTCAGCTTGCGATGGGCGATCAAGGCCGGCGTAAACCGCGACCCGACCTGCCCGGCGTATTCGCGCAAGCTGGCGGCGGCACGGATGGCGGCCAGCCCCTCGCGCAACTCCGGATCGGCATGATCGACTTCGCTGCTCAGTTCGGACGCCACGCGGATCATCAGCGGAATCATGTCGACCATGCCGCCCACGGCCGAGAGTACATAGACATTATTGCGCTCGGCCTCAGGCTGGCGGCCGATACGGTCGATGGCGGCGCGCGCCGGCTCCAGCGCCTGCTGGACCGTCTTGACCTTGTCCAGCGACCATGACTGGCGTAGTCGGGCATGCGATTGCAGCGCCTGGCGCAAGGCTGCCAAGGCGGCGTCGGTCTCGGCCCGGGCGCTCTTGAGCTTGTCGGCGACAGCCTCGCGCTGGCTGGCCGACGCGCCCATGTAGGCATTGGCCGGCCCCCGCTCGGCCGACAGTTTTTCCAGCGCCACCAGCGCCAGCCTGAACGTGCGCAAGGCCGGCACACTGTTGGCGCCGTTGCGATAGCTGTTCCACTCGGTCCAGACCAGCGAGACTGCAAATGCCAAAAACAGCAGCAGCAAGGCGATGGAAATGAGCCGGAACAGTCGATTCAGGGACATGATGAATCCGCTACGAAGGCAAACGCGTTGGACGACTATATCAAGGCCGGCGGGCCGGCGACACTGCTTCTTGGCGCAGGGGGTGAATAACCACCACGCCAGCGAAGGCCGCGCGGATCGCCCTGTAAGGCGGGAAGGATGACAGCCTGGCGACCCGCTCCCCCCACGAGAACGCGCCGCTGGCAATGATGATGCCGTCGCACAGCCGGCCACTCCCCTCGAGCAGCCTGCCAAAGCGACAGATAAAAAAATAAGGCCCTGAAGAATCAGAGCCTTATCTCAACAACTTCTACAACTTGTGAGCCAACTGGCGGAGAGGGTGGGATTCGAACCCACGGTACGGGAAACCGTACGCCTGATTTCGAGTCAGGTACATTCGACCACTCTGCCACCTCTCCGGTTAACTTCGGTCGTTTCACTGCGTGGTGCAGCAAAGACAGCGACTATAGCAGAACTATTTTCAGAGTGGAACTATTTTCACAAAAAAAAGTTTAAAAAATAATGTCCACCTGATAACGCCGCCCCAGCACGCAACGTAGGTGAAGGAATTTTCATCTCCCCTAGCGCAGAGCTGCCCGGCATCATCATCTTGTCATAAATCACTTCTAGCATCCGTAAACTATTTGCCGTTCTTTCGACCATTCCAACCCGGTACCTGCCAGATGGCGCCCCTTTCCAACCTTTCCTTCCCGCTCGGCGCTGAAGTCGCCGACCTGATCGCCCGCGCTGCGGGAGGTACGATGTCCGGGACCGAGGACCCGATGCTCTCGCTGCTGCATGAGATCATTGCCCAGCGCAAGCTAACGGCCCTGTTCCAGCCCATCGTGCGCATGCGCAATGGCGAGATCCTGGGCTATGAGGGCCTCATCCGCGGCCCTTCCAATACCCCCCTGCATTCGCCGCTGGCGCTGTTCAAGGTAGCGCGCGCACACAATATGTCGGTACAGATGGAATACCTGTGCCGCCACATCGTGCTGACCCGCTTCGCCCAGCTGGGCCTGCCGGGCAACCTGTTCCTCAACGTCTCGCCGGGGGCGCTGATGCAGCCCGAGGCGATCCAGGGTGAAACCCTGCGCTATCTCGATACCCTGGGCGTGAACCCGCAGCGCATCATCATCGAACTGACCGAGAACGAACCCACCTACGACTACGCCCAACTGCGCAATGCCGCCATGCATTACCGCGACATGGGATTCCAGATCGCCATCGACGACCTGGGCGAAGGTTTTTCCAGCCTGCGCCTGTGGTCGGAATTGCAGCCGGAATACGTGAAGGTGGACATGCACTTCGTCCAGGGCATCAACCACGACCCGATGAAGCTGCAGTTCGTCCGGTCGATCCAGGAGATCGCCGAGAAGTCCGGCTCCATCGTCATCGCCGAAGGCATCGAATCTCAGGCCGAACTGCTGACCATCCGCGACCTGGGCATCGCCTGCGGCCAGGGATATCACATCTCGCGCCCGCTGCCGGAGCCACCGGTGTCGATCTCGGATGACGTCACCAAGACCCTGCGCCGCGACAAGGTGCCGCTGGACGCCAAGAAATACGGCCCCGGCAAGCACAACGCCACCGTCTTCAAGCTGTTGCGCGAGACCCGTTACGTCAGCCCCGAAGTGAGCAACGACACGGTCTACGACATGTTCGTCAACGATCCCCAGCTGCAGGCCCTGCCGGTGGTCAGCAACGGCCTGCCGATCGGGCTGATCAACCGCTACAGCATGGTCGAACGCTTCGCCCGCCTGTACGGGCGCGAGCTGTATGGCAAGAAGTCCTGCGCCTTCTTCATGGACCCCAATCCCATCCTGACCGAGCAGAGCACCAGCCTGCAGGACCTCTCCAACCTGCTGGTGCATGCCGAGTCGCACCACCTCTCCAACGGCTTCATCATTACCGACCGTGGCCAGTACATGGGCCTGGGCACCGGCCACGACCTGCTGCGCGAGATCACCCAGATGCAGATCGACGCGGCCCGCCATGCCAATCCGCTCACGCAATTGCCGGGCAATGTGCCCATCAACGACCACATCGAATACCTGCTGCAAAGCGGCGTGGAGTTCTGCATCTGCTATTGCGACCTGGACCTGTTCAAGCCCTTCAACGATGTCTACGGCTACCGCAAGGGCGATGACATGATCCAGGCCACCGGCCGCGTACTGCAGCAGGCCTGCGATCCTGAACTGGATTTCATCGGCCATATCGGCGGCGATGATTTCCTGATCCTGTTCCAGAGCGAAGACTGGGAAAAGCGCTGCCGCAGCATCCTGGACAATTTCGACGCCGAGACCCGCAGCTTCTACTACGACGAAGACGTCGAACGCGGCGGCTACTACACCGACGACCGCCAGGGCAACCGGATCTTCCATCGGCTGGTGTCGGTGTCGCTAGGTGCGGTCAAGATCGAGCCCTCGCAATACTCCTCGCCGCACCAGATCGCCTCGGCCGCCACACGGGCCAAGAAGCAAGCCAAGAAAATCCCCGGCAACAGCCTCTTCATCGAGCGCCGCATCCCGGCAACCTTCTCGTGGGCACTCAAGGACGCCTAGCCAGCGCCATCAAGAAAACGTTTTCACCGTCCGCAGCAAAAAAGCGGCTGCCTCAATCAGAGGCAGCCGCTTTTGCATGCAGCGCAGCGGGAATGCTCAGGTGTCAGGCATCCGGGGCCAGCCGGATCACGCCGCCCATGTAGGGCTGCAGCGCCTCGGGGATATCAACGCTGCCATCGGCCTGCTGGTAGTTTTCCAGCACGGCCACCAGGGTGCGGCCCACGGCCAGCCCCGAACCGTTGAGCGTATGCAGCAGTTCCGGCTTGCCCTGGGCATTGCGGAAACGCGCCTGCATGCGACGTGCCTGGAAGGCTTCGCAGTTGGAGACCGAAGAAATCTCGCGATAGGTGTTCTGCGCCGGCAGCCAGACTTCGATGTCATAGGTCTTGGCCGCACCAAAGCCCATGTCGCCGGTGCACAGGGTGATGACGCGGTACGGCAGGCCGAGCTTCTTGAGGATGGCCTCGGCGTGGCCCAGCATCTCGTCCAGCGCTTCGTAAGACTTCTCGGGATGGACGATCTGCACCATTTCCACCTTGTCGAACTGGTGCTGGCGGATCATGCCGCGGGTATCACGGCCATAGGACCCGGCTTCCGAGCGGAAGCAAGGCGAATGGGCGGTGAACTTCATCGGCAGCGCATCACCGGCCACGATCTCGTCGCGCACGAAGTTGGTCAGCGGCACTTCCGCGGTGGGGATCAGGTACAGCGCGGCATTCTCGGCCTCGCCTTCCTGGCCGCCCTTCTTGGCCGCAAACAGGTCGGCCTCGAACTTGGGCAACTGGCCGGTGCCGCGCAGGCTGTCGGCATTGACGATGTAGGGGGTGTAGCACTCGGTGTAGCCATGCTCGATCGTGTGCGTGTTGAGCATGAATTGCGCCAGCGCACGGTGCAGGCGGGCGATGCCGCCCTTGAGCACGGCAAAGCGCGAACCGGTCAGCTTGGTGGCGGTATCGAAGTCCAGGCCCAGCGCAGCGCCCACATCGACGTGATCCTTGATCTCGAAGTCGAACTGGCGCGGCGTGCCGACCTTGCGCAGCTCGACGTTGCCGCTCTCGTCATTGCCCACCGGCACCGATTCGTGCGGCAGATTGGGTACCGCCTGCAGGAACAGGTTCATCTGCTGCTGCACTTCTTCCAGACGGGTGGCGGAAGCCTTCAACTCGTCGCCGATGCCGTTGACCTCGGCCATCACTGCGGAAGCGTCTTCGCCCTTGCCCTTGAGCATGCCGATCTGCTTGGACAGGCTGTTGCGCTTGCCCTGCAGTTCTTCGGTACGGGTCTGGATCTGCTTGCGCTCGGCTTCGAGCGCATTGAAGCCTGCCACGTCCAGGACGAACTTGCGGGCCGCCAGGCGGGCCGCGACGTTCTCGATGTCTTTACGGAGGAGTTGGATGTCGATCATGGGAAGAAAATACGATAGGTTTGGTGCTCGAAACCGCGATTGTACCAAGTCAGGCGGCCACCACGGGCCTCCAGCAACGCCAGTCCGCAAGAAAATGCCACTTCAGCGCCGGCCAGGGTTATCCGGGGCCTATCCGGGCGGGTTACCATTCGGCCAATTCCGCCATCCAGAGACCCTGTCCCTTTCGCCATGTCTGCACCGCAAGATCCCCGCGCCCCGCGCGACGTCCCTGTCCTGTTTTCCTTGCTAGGTCTGGTAGCCGCCTTCACCCTGGGACTGTGGGCCGGCATCCATTACATGTCCAACGACGCCAGCCTGTTCTACGGACTGATCGCCGGCCTCTCCTTCGGGGCGGCCTTTGCCTTCGGCCAGCAGATCAAGAACCGCTTCGTCCCGCCCAAGGCGCGCAAGAGCGACTGGAAGGTGCAGGCTCCGGGCGCCGCCGAGCTGTCTCCGGCCCGGCTGGCGGCGCAGCAGGCGCGCAAGATCAGCGTCGCATTCGATGACGAAGAAATCCGCACCATGGTGCGCGGTGCCAAGCGCGAAGGCATCGCCTGGGCAGAGGTCAAGGACGTGACCATCCGCATCAGCGAAGGCCACTTGCCGCAACCCGAATGGATACTCTCGGGCCAGAGCGCCGAAGGCATCAAGGGCATCCTGGTCCCGAACGACGCCGAGGGCCTGGAAGCGCTGATGGAAGCCATGAAGCAGCGCCTGCCCGGCTATGACAACGACCAGAACTACAGCATCGTGATCGCCGCCATGTCGGCCATGGAAGGCAGCTTCCATGTCTGGAGCCGCCCGGCCGCCTGAGGCCCCCTCAGCGCGCCGCCTTGCCGCCGCCCGCCAGCGTCGGCTCCTGCGCCAGCCGCTGGGCCAGGAACTGGACGAAGGCGCTCAGGCGCGGCGGCAGATGGCGCGTGGCGGGATACAACGCCCACAGCTCGCCGCAGTAGTGCGTCCTGAAGCTCCATTGCGGCAGCACCTGCACCAGACTGCCCTCCTCCAGCGCCGGCCTGGCGATGAAATGTGGCAGGCTGGCAATGCCCAGATGGCGCAGCACGGCATCGAGCCGCACGCCGGTATGGTTGGCCGCATACCGTCCCTGCACCTCGACATTGACCGACTTTCCCTGCCGGCGGAAACGCCAGCGCGCATCCGCCGGCGATTCGCCGAGATAGATGCAACTATGCTCCTTGAGGGCCTGGGGATGGGCTGGGGTACCGTGAGTGGCCAGGTAATGCGGCGTGGCGCACAGCAGATGATCGATGCGCATCAGGCGCCGCCCCATCAGGCCCGGTGGCGGATGATCGGTGATGCGGATGGCCAGGTCGACCTGATCGTCGATGAGGTCCATATAGCGGTCTTCCAGCCGCAGCAACACGTCCACCTTGGGATGCGCGGCCAGGAAATCCGGCACATGCGGATGCACCAGCGCATGCCCGACCGCCTTGGGCACGCTCACCCTCACCTGCCCCTGCGGCTCGGCGTCGAAAGCGCCTGAGACAGCCAGTACGGCCTGGGCCGCATTGAGCATGTCGCGGCAACGGGCGTGGATGTCCTGGCCGCTCTCGCTCAGGCGCAGCTTGCGGGTGGTCCGCTGCAGCAATTGGGTGCCCAGGGCCTTTTCCAGCCGGGCGATGGCGCGGCTGATGGCTGAGGGCGTGGCGCCCAGCTGGCGGGCCGCTTCCGAAAAGCTTCCGGTCTCCACCACCTTGGCGAAAACCGCCATTTCGTTCAGCAGCGCGATGCTTTGATTTGTGCTCATGGTGCAAAGATCATTTGCTCAGGAGCTGGATTATCGCAACTCCAGCCGATCGATACAATGCAGGACACTTGCTGCCAGCCAATCGGAAAGCCTAGCCATGACAGAACGCCTTTACCTCACCGACCGCGCCCTGCGCGCCGACATCCACGTACTGGACTGCACCCCGCAGGACGATGGCCGCTACGCCATCCGCCTCTCCGCCACGCCCTTTCATCCGCAAGGCGGCGGCCAGCCCAGCGATACGGGCTTGATCGCTGAAGCCGAGGTACTGCGCGTGGTCAGTGAAAGTGACGGCGTCGTTCATTACACCACTGCCCCCGTCACACCCGGCCCAGCCGTCGCACTGGTCGACGCCCAGCCGCGCCAGCTGCATACGCGGCTGCATTCGGCGGGACATGTGATTGGCCAGGTCATGACCGAACTGGGATGGAAGCCGACCAAGGCCCACCACTGGCCGGGAGAAGCACGCGTCATGGGCGTGGCCGCCTCGACAGAGGTCGCGGCGCAAGAGCTGGTGCCGGCGGAGCTGGAGCGCCGTTGCAATGCCTTGCTGGCGCAGGACCTGCCCTGTGTGATGGCGATGCAAGACGGTTTGCGGCAGATCGGCTTTGGGGATTTGCCCGCCTATCCTTGTGGCGGGACGCATGTCGCCGCTCTGGGAGAGATCGGGCAGATCCGCATTCAATCCGTGCGGATCAAGAAAGGCGAGGCGTCGGTTCGCTATGAAGTAGTTGAATGAATGCCGACTTGGCTCAATTAAACGTGTAGCCAGAACCTTGCCCTGATTGCCGAAAAAATTAATTATTCACTGGCGTATTGGCAATGTCGCACTGACCTGCCCCAAGAATGAGCAAAAAGCACCTCATCGGGTGCTTTTTTGTATTGATAGTAATGCGTCTGAGACTAACTTTCTTCCGATTCATGAGCATCGACCTTCGGCTTAAGGAGGCTGGTCAGCTTTTCTACTTGCTCATTTCTCTTCGTTATGGCCTCAGTACCAACCCTTTGAGAAGACTTTAGGAACTTCTCTGCCAGCTCATTGGCAAGACCCGCACTTCTGACCTTACCGGCTACCTTCACTGGCTCGCTAGACTTGATATGAGTCACATCTTTGACTTTCTTCAACTCGCCTTCAAGATAGGCCCAGAACGGTTGCGAGGCGTAATGGGCTTCTGCTTTTGTGATCGAATCTTGAGCAGCATAGAAATCAGGAATGACCACGGACTTGCGAAGATCCAGCCATTCCACGAGCTTTTTAGGCTTCCCATTGCTGGCTTCCTTGAGGACATCCAGCGCATGCATGATGGGCAAGTCCTCTGAAACCGCGAGTTCACACACAGGAAGCAGATCCAGCATGAGATGAATAGCGGTGTCTTCCAAGTCGCCATCGACCAGACCACCATGAGCGACCAAATTCCTCAGCACCGGGAACTTGAAGGAATAGTATTCAAAAAAGAAAAAGCTCCGCATCTTGCCATCAATGTGTTGAAGCTTGTCGTTCAATGACGAGATGTCTAGCTGGCTTTCGGAGACACCAATTTCTCTACAAATATCGGCAAAAATCCCCTCAATCTGCAACGGGGCCATGCTGACCAAGGAAATGTAGTCCTTTGCTTCGAAGTGCCGAAGCATTGTCTCAATGATATGTTTTCGGCTGGACAGGATGTGAGATTTCCCCACTAGATCCAGAAGCTTTTCCCGAACGCTTGGAAGCTCACCAGGAAATCCGTTGATATAAGCAAGCGCATATTCCTTGAACTTCGCTGGTGAACTCTTGCATTCCTTCATCATTTCCCGGTAGCCGGACACTGGCAGATCCATGAATTTATTGGAATACGAGTCCAGCGAACGAACGTCGTAAGGATCGGCTGGTGCCCAATGGAACCTCCGACCAAAAGCATACGGACTATCCCCAAACAAAGAAGTAGAGAATGCAAAGACAGGACTTTTCACGGAGGCTTTGGAGATTGCATATGGCCTGATCTTGTTTGTCATGAAATCAACGATCTCATCCTTGGCCACAAGATTCTTGTTCTCAAAGTATTCCAGTTGGTTCCTGTAGTACCGCTCATCCGCAGTCAGTCGCCCATCGTTCTTCTTTTTTTCCTCTAGGCTAACTAGCTCTTTCCTGATGAAAGAAAGGTTCTTTGCAAGTGCAACAAGATCCTCATTCACACGGAAGCAGATCTCGGAAAATTTCTCTTTTGGCTCATCCTCAAGGTGCAGATACTCTTTCTCCACGAAGCTCCAAAACTCCGCTGAATCAGCAGGAATTTTTTCTCGTGGGGAGCATGCCTTGTAAGCTGCCTCAAGCTCAGCTTCGGTGGAACTCACGTTGAGTTCAAGAAGCTCACAGAGAAAAATCTTCGCAAGCTTCCGCTTGCCCAACTTGAACACATCGTTCTCGGCTAGGACCTTGCCACTCAGACCGAGAATTTCCCCAAAGGTGGTGGATTCGTTATAAGCCATCTATAGAAAGTCCTTGTTTTTCTTTTTTTGTCTTTATCAACGTGCGTGGCGAGCAATACACCAGCCGCACAACCTCACATGAAGTTGAGCATGAGACGGCCGATGGAGTTGGTCAGATCACGAGCGAAGAGAGCAAGCCACCTCTGGGAGTCGTCACCAAAGTGGGACTCGCTGAATCCATTGCGCGAGTTCGCGATCGCGTTGGTCAGCGTGGGCATGGCATTGACGATCTCAACAGGAAACGGACCTTGTGCCTGAAGTTTTTTGCTGATGTCGTCCTTCACCATCTTGCACAACGGCATGAGATCCGTCAGAGCAGCTTGAGCAGGAACGTGCTTGCGAACATATGCCTTGTAGAGCCCTTCAAGACACGTGTAGCTCAGTGTCGTTGCCCGGTTGTAGTGGTGGGCATCGATAGCCTGGTCAATGTCCTTGAGGCTCTTGTTCAGCTTCTCCGAGTTCCAAAGATCAACAGGAACGACCGTGACAGGCACGGCCTGCCCACCGCCAAACACGATGTTCCGCACGTTGTCAGCGGCAGCCTTGTCGTGAGGCTCAACGTGGTCGACAAACACGCGGTACAGGCGGAAACGTTGCTCTTCTGGCAGATTCTGAATCAAGTCCCAGTAGAAGTCTTTTCGCGAGGTGGACTTACCCTGCTGCTGTCTCAACGCAATCAATTGCTGGTAGCTCGGAGAGCCAGGATCGACCTGCTGCAACATGCGGCAGAACGTAGAACCGCCGACATACAGCGCTTGGTTCTCGCTGTTGAAGGCCAAGAACAGGTAGTTGTAGGCGGCGATCCAATTCACGGAGGCGTTCATTTTTCCACCACCGGCTCTGCCTCCAAGAAATCAGACTGCTGCACGGCAATGGGCTCAATGAACTTGCACAGCTCTTCCTGCTGTGCCACAAGGAACGGGGCTTCTTTCACCTTGTCATAGAGCTTCAGAAGGCGCTGTTCAGCCCGGTTCAAGATGATACTGTACAGCAAGGGCTGAATCTTCACCCTGTCGTTGTCTTCGGTGCGGGTGCCACCCTCACCACTCTCAATCTGATCCCCAAGAACGAAGCCATCCACCCGCGTCTCCGGCTGGATGTACCCCTTCTGCTTCAACTCCTTCACATACTTCCAGATCTGTTCTTTTTCCTTGGACCCCAGTGAAAGCTTGGTGGTCTTCAGGTCAACAATGACAAGGTGGCCCACGCCCACCTCTTCATGTTCCTCGTTGTAGGAAGGCAGCGAGTAGAAGCCGATGCTGCCATCACCGCGGATCACAAAGTCTGGCCTGTTCAACGAAGCCTTTTCAGCCTTTCCGTCAAACAGCTCGCGGATGACGGTCGTCATGCCCTTGTTGGACGTGAAATGGATGGACTCAAACTTATCTCCGAACATCCACAAACCCTTGGCAAAGAGCGGTTGGAGTTCCTTGACCTCATCGATTCCAGCAACCTGAATCTTGATCCGCAATTCGTTGATGACCTTCAGGCGGCCCTGGATTTCGTCAAGGACGACCTTCGCCATGCCAATGGTCCACTGGCTAAGCACTTCGTGAAGGGCATCCAGATCATTCGGATCTTGGTTGTGCAAGATTTCTAGCAAACCGTACTGCGACTTGCTCTTCTCCAGCTTCGCCAGGATGCCAGTCAGTTGAACGATCTCCTGCTCACCGAAATTCGGGCAGGTGTCCACAACCTCATTGACGAATGTGGTGACACGATCCTTGCTCAGAAGAGGAAGAGCGTTGACCGACTGACCGACTCGCTCAAGAACAGCACTACGCTTGTCTTCGCGTTCGGCAGCACTGGTGTTGTCAATGATCTCTCGAATCTTGTCTTGAACGATGGGTCTGGTTGCTTCCCATGCCGGGTTCTTTTCAATGAAGCCTGACCAGTCTTCCTTGACGGCGTTTTCCTTGTTCAGAAAGTCAGCTTGAACAATGAAGGTGAACCGCTTGGCCTTTTCGGTTCTGCCATCAAGAATGCGTTCAACGTCGGCGCCACGCCAACGGCAATCGCCCACTGCACGGTTCATGACCCACCACGCGATGCCATGCTGCTTCGTCGTCTTGTCAGCCTTGCGAGTGTCAATGTGGTAGATCTTGACCGTACCGTAACTGGGCACCTCAACATCCACGATAGACAGGGACGACTTGCTGATGTCGGAAAACGAAATCGGCGTTCCGTTCAGGATGACCTTGAAGGACGGATTGGCGAGGAACCGTCCACCTAGAAGCTCTCTGGCTTGCTCTACGGGGAGGTTGACTTGACGGATCTCACCGTCACCGACGATAGTCGTTCCGTGCCCCTCCACATCCTTCTCAACGAACTCCACAAGTTCAGTGATCAGCGGCTTGTTGGGCGTTCTGCTGACCTTGTAGACGAACTTCTGACCGTCTTTGATCGAGGTGATCTGGTAGTTCTTGGCGAGGCAAAAGCTGGCGAATCGGCCTTTGCCATTCTTGCCGAAGACGAAGCGCGGAAGACCTTCTACACCTGGTGGCGGTGCGGTTGTGACACCACCCTTGGCGATACGGTCATAGGACATGGCACGCCAGATGTAATCGAATTCGGCCTTTGTCATGCCCTTACCGTTGTCCGAGATGGAGAACTGCTTGTGGGTCTTTGGATCAGGCCAGCTTATCTTGACTTCGGTGGCGTAGGCATCCCAACAATTGGCAACGAGTTCGACAATAGCCGTGCTGGGATTGGTGACGATGGCACCCGCCCAACTTTCAAGAAAACGGTCCTCATAGAAGAGGTCTTCTTGCTGCAAGTTCTCATTGTTTGATGAATCAGACATCGCCCCTCCAGAAAAATCTTATTTTTCGCCAGCTTCCTCGTCCCACTTCTTCAGCATGGCGAGCTTCTCGCCGATCTTGATCTCCAAGCCCCTTGGCACTGGCTGATACCAGCTAGGTTCTGCAATGCCTTCAGGCAGGTAGGTTTCACCAGCAGCGTAAGCATTGGGTTCATCATGAGCATAACGGTATTCATGCCCATAACCTAGTTCCTTCATGAGCTTTGTCGGAGCATTGCGAAGATGAACAGGAACCTCCCGGCTCTTGTCTTGCTTCACGAAGGCTCGTGCTTGGTTGTAGGCGTTGTATCCAGCATTGCTCTTGGCAGCGACAGCTAGATAGATGACCGCCTGACCAAGTGCAAGCTCACCTTCTGGACTTCCAAGCCGCTCATAGGTCAAGGCAGCATCGTTGGCTATCTGCATGGCTCTTGGATCAGCCAAGCCAATGTCTTCCCACGCCATACGAATAATGCGGCGGGATAGATACCGAGGATCAGCACCACCGTCTAACATTCTTGTTAGCCAATAGAGGGCAGCATCAGGATGCGAACCACGAACAGATTTATGCAATGCCGAAATCTGGTCATAGAAGTTGTCGCCACCTTTATCAAAACGCCTTGCATTGAGTGATAAAGCATTCTGTATGAATTCGGCATCAATCCTCTGCACACCAGCAGCCCCGGCAGCGGTCTTGCACTGCTCAAGCAGGTTCAAGAACCTCCTGGCATCACCGTCTGCATAGCCGACAATCGTATCAACAGCTTTGTCTTCAAACTCCAAATCGCCAAGAGCTTTTTCTTGTGCCCTCTTGAGCAAGAGCTTCAATTCGTCATCTGTTAGCGACTTCAAGACATAGACCTGAGCCCGCGACAACAAAGCCGAGTTCACCTCAAAAGAAGGGTTCTCAGTTGTGGCACCAATGAAGGTAAACAAGCCTGATTCAACATGAGGCAACAGGGCATCTTGTTGAGACTTATTGAATCGGTGAATCTCATCTACAAACAAGATTGTGTTCTTGCCCTGCGCAAGATATTGCCTTGCTTGATCCATTGCTTCCCTGATGTCTTTGACGCCAGAAAGAACAGCAGACAAGGCGATGAACTCGCACTTGAAGGCACTGGCCGTGAGCCGTGCCAACGTGGTCTTGCCAACGCCGGGAGGCCCCCAGAAGATCATGGAGTGCGGCTTGCCTGACTGGAAGGCCAGTCTCAGAGGCTTGCCTTCGCCCAGCAAGTGAGACTGCCCAATGACCTCATCCAAGGTTTGGGGGCGAAGGGCTTCAGCCAGTGGTGCAGATGGCTCTGGTGCGAACAGATCAGACATGGTTTCCCGCCTCAGAACAATGGGGGAGCCCAATAATTTGCACAATCAGGCTTGTAAGTCGTTGATTTACATATGACTTGACAGCTTTGTTGAAGCGGTGGATTTCATCGACGAACAAGATGGTGTGCTTGCCCATCGCCAGGTTCTGCTCGGCCTGTTCCATGGCCCCGCGTATATCCTTCACGCCCGAGAACACCGCCGACAAGGCGATGAACTCACACTCGAAGGCCGTCGCGGTCAGGCGCGCCAGCGTGGTCTTGCCCACGCCCGGCGGGCCCCAGAAGATCATGGAATGCGGCTTGCCGGACTGGAAAGCCAGGCGCAGCGGCTTGCCTTCTCCGAGCAGGTGCGACTGCCCGATGACTTCGTCGAGCGTCTTGGGCCGCAGCGCTTCGGCCAGCGGTGCAGTGGGCTCTTGGGCGAACAGGTCAGCCATGAGGACGCTCCTCCAGAGAGCTGGAAGCGACGAAGAAGCAGGACCGCTGCAGGGCAGCTGGGGAAATAAAGTTCATATTCATCAGGATGCGGGCGTAGCGCCGGATTGCCAGACGCGTTCACCAAAGGCCGTAGTCTAACGCAGCAGGCGGCGATGGGGGCGATGGGCGAGGCCTGCAGCCATCCGGCCCAGCGGTTAGAATGCGGCCTGCGCCTATTTCTTCACCCTGCCTTCTCCATGCCCTTCGTCGTCACCGATTCCTGCATCCAGTGCAAATATACCGATTGCGTCAGCGTCTGCCCGATGGACTGCTTCGTGGAAGGCCCGAATTTCCTCGTCATCGACCCGGACGGCTGCATCGATTGCTCCATGTGCGTGCCGGAGTGTCCGGTCGGGGCGATCTACAACGCGACCGACCTGCCGGCGACCCTGGCGCATTTCGAGGAATTGAATGCCCGACTGTCCCGGCAGCCGGGCTGGAAACCCATCACCCAGGCCAAGCCGCCCCTGCCCGGGCACGAGAAATGGAAGGACGTGGCGGACAAGCTACCGCTGCTGGAACAGCCGCAGGCCTGACCCAGTGCAACATGAAGACAGCCCCGCAAGCATATGCCTGCGGGGCTGTCTTCATTCTTGCCACTCGATCCGTGCAGATCAGTTTCAGTTGTTGAAGACGTCCGCGCCCTTGGGAATGGTGAAGCTGAAGCTGTTGACCTTCAGCGGCGGATTCTTCTCGAAGCTGTCGAAACTCAGCAGCGAGACCTGGCCGAAGGAATCATGCAATTCCATGGCCACCGGCGTGCCATTCTTCAAGCCGATGCCGATACGGTCGAAGGTGGTGTCCTTGCTCTTGGGGACGGCTTCCAGCCACTCCAGGCCGTCCTTGTCGCCGGCTTCCTTGAGGGTGAAGTTCTTTTCCAGATCATTGCTGCCGAACAGGATGGCCGCTGGCGAAGAGCCGAGCGCATTGCCCAGCTTCTTGGTGGTGACCTGGTTGAGGTCCTTGTCGTAGATGAACAGTTTTTCGCCATCGGCCTGGATCACCTGCTCGTACGGTTTCTGGTAGGTCCAGATGAACTTGCCCGGGCGCGAGAACACGAAGCTGCCGCTGGAGGTGTTGACCACCTTGGTGGTGCCATTCTCGGTCCTGACCATGCGCTGGGTGAATGCCCCCTTGGCCGACTGGGTGCTGCTGACGAATTGCTTGAACTGGTCCAAAGCGGCTGCCGAGGCGCGGCCCGGCGTCAACGCCGTGATGGTGATGGCGCCAGCCACTACCAGGGCCGACAGGCCGGCTGCCATGAGCCGACGGCGCAGCGTGGAGGCAGGCGCTTGCGCGGTGCGCAGGCGAGATGCGTATCTGGAATTGTCCATGTTATTTGATTCCTTCTTGAGGTGGGCCGCCGCCAGGGTGGCGGCCTGCTTATTCGACCTGCTTATTCGGCCGGCTTATTCAGCGGCATCGCTGGCGCCAGCCGGCACCAGGATTTCACGGTTGCCATTGGATTGCATGGTGGAGACCAGACCGCTCTGCTCCATCTGCTCCAGGAGGCGCGCGGCCCGGTTGTAGCCGATGCGCAGGTGGCGCTGCACCAGCGAGATGGAGGCGCGGCGATGCTTGAGCACCACGGCCACGGCCTGGTCGTACATCTCGTCTCCCTCGCCGCCGCCGGCTCCGCCAGCCGCAGCACCGCTGCCGCCGCCGTCGGCGTCTTCGAGCACGCCTCCCTCTAGGATGCCCTCGATGTAATTCGGTTCCCCCTGGGATTTGAGGTGTTCCACCACACGATGCACTTCATCGTCCGAGACGAAAGCGCCGTGCACACGCACCGGCAGCCCCGTACCCGGCGGGTTGTAGAGCATGTCGCCCATACCCAGCAGGGTTTCCGCACCCATCTGGTCGAGGATGGTGCGCGAGTCGATCTTGGAGGAGACCTGGAAGGCGATGCGCGTCGGCACGTTGGCCTTGATCAGGCCGGTGATGACGTCCACCGAGGGACGCTGGGTAGCCAGGATCAGGTGAATACCGGCTGCGCGCGCCTTCTGGGCGATGCGGGCGATCAGTTCTTCCACCTTCTTGCCCACCACCATCATCAGGTCGGCCAGTTCGTCGATGATGATGACGATGGTTTCCAGCTGCTCCAGCGGCTCCGGCGCGTCCGGGGTGAGGCTGAAGGGATTGGGGATCTTCTCGCCGCGTTTTTCGGCGTCGGCGATCTTCTGGTTGTAGCCAGCCAGGTTGCGCACGCCCAGCTTGGACATCTTCTTGTAGCGCCGCTCCATCTCTTCCACCGCCCAGTTCAGCGCGTGGCCAGCCTGGCGCATGTCGGTCACCACGGGCGCCAGCAGATGCGGGATGCCCTCGTAGATCGACAGTTCCAGCATCTTGGGGTCGATCAGGATCAGGCGCACCTGGCGCGGGGTGGACTTGTAGAGCAGCGAGAGGATGGTGGCGTTGATGCCCACCGACTTGCCCGAACCGGTGGTGCCGGCCACCAGCAGGTGGGGCATCTTGGCCAGGTCGGCCACCACCGGGTTGCCGGCGATATCCTTGCCCAGCGCCACGGTGAGGCTGGAATGGCTGTCGTTGTAGACCTTGGAGCCGAGGATCTCGGTCAGGCGCACGATCTGGCGCTTGGGGTTGGGCAATTCCAGGCCCATGTAATTCTTGCCCTGGATGACTTCCACCACCCGGATCGAGGTCAGCGACAGCGAACGCGCCAAGTCGCGCGCCAGGTTGACGATCTGGCTGCCCTTGACGCCGGTGGCCGGTTCGATCTCGTAACGGGTGATCACCGGGCCGGGATAGGCCGCCACCACCTTGACCTCGACGCCGAAGTCGGAGAGCTTCTTCTCGATCAGGCGGCTGGTGAATTCCAGGGTTTCCACCGACACCGTCTGCTGCGACGGCGGGGCCTCGTCCAGCAGCGACAGCGGCGGCAGGTCGGTGCTGACGTCATCGAACAGGCTGGTCTGCTTTTCCTTCTGGACGCGGTCGGATTTCTGCACCTCCACGATCTGCGGCTCGATGCGGATGGGCGGCGCTTCGACGATCTTGGCGCGTTCCTGCACCACGGTTTCCTCGCGCTTGACAGCGGCCTCCTGGCCAGCCTTGCGGTCGGCCCGGGCGGCGAAGAAGTCGCGCACCCAGAACAGGCCATCCTCGATGAGTCCGCCGATGCGCTCCACCGCTGCCAGCCACGAGACATGGAACAGCAGCGAGAAGCCCAGGCCGAACAGCATCAGCAGCAGCAGCGTGGAACCGGTGAAACCGAAGGTGGGCTGCACGGCCGAACCGATCATTTCGCCCAGCACGCCACCGGACGAATGCGGCAGCTTGGGGGCAAAGCGATGCATGCGGGTGAATTCGATGCCCATGCTGCCAGTGAGCATGAAGACGAAGCCGACGGCGCGGATGAGCGGCTCCTGCTGGTGTTCCGGTTCCACCGGCTGGGCCACCAGGAAGCGGTTGGACAGGCGCCGATAGCCGCTCCACACCGAGCGCGCGGCCAGCACGCACCACCACCAGGCCGACAGGCCGAAGATGTAGAGCATCAGGTCGGCCATCCAGGCGCCCACGCGCCCGCCCCAGTTGCCCACGCGCGGCACCGAGCTGGCCACCGACCAGCCGGGGTCGGTCTTGGAATAGCTCAGCAGGATCAGTACCAGGTAGACCAGCAAGGCGGACAGCGCCAGCCAGCGCGCCTCGGATAACAGCCGCACCAGACGGCTGGGCATGGGGGGCGCCGGCGCCTTGGTGTTGCGGATGTGGGCTTGACTCGTCTTCGACATAACTTCCGTGCAAAAAAAACCAGCCGCCATTGTAACGGCATTGAATTGGCGCTTCGCGGTTTTACCGGGCAGAGGCGTCCTACGCTGCACTGACCGGTCCCGACGGTAATCGTTCTTCTGTTGCTGTGTTGCCTGCGCGGCCCCCTGCGGCTATCGCCGGCATAGCGTAATTCCATCGGCCCGCAGGAGGGCTTGGACTATAATCTTACCCGTTTTGCAGCGCGGCAATCCGTTTGTCCGTTTGCCCGTGTGAATCCCGTCTCCTGAACGGCTGCGCAGCCCGCCCGTGGTCAGGAATTGAAATCCCGGGTCACGCCTCAAGCTAGGGAGGCGAACCCACAACATACGAAGAGTAGCTTATGAGCACGACGCCCAAACATGCCAAGGTCCTGATTCTCGGCTCCGGCCCCGCCGGCTATAGCGCCGCCGTCTACGCCGCGCGCGCCAACCTCAACCCGGTGCTCATCACCGGTGTGGAGCAAGGCGGCCAGTTGATGACCACCACCGACGTCGAAAACTGGCCGGGCGACCCGCTGGGCGTGCAAGGCCCCGAGCTGATGCAGCGCCTGCTGCAGCATGCCGAGCGCTTCAAGACCGAGATCATCTTCGACCATATCCACACCACCAAGCTGTCGGAGCGCCCTTTCCGCCTCATCGGCGACAGCGGCGAGTACACGGCCGACGCCCTCATCATCGCCACCGGCGCCTCGGCGCAATACCTGGGCCTGCCCTCGGAGCAAGCCTTCATGGGCCGTGGCGTGTCGGCCTGCGCCACCTGTGACGGTTTCTTCTACCGCGGCAAGGAAGTAGCCGTGGTCGGCGGCGGCAACACGGCTGTGGAAGAGGCGCTGTACCTCTCCAACATCGCCAGCAAGGTCACCATCATCCACCGCCGCGACAAGTTCCGCGCCGAGCCCATCCTGATCGACCGCCTGCTGCACAAGGTCAGCGAAGGCAAGATCGCCATCCAGTGGCACCACACGCTGGATGAAGTGGTCGGCGACGACAGCGGCGTGACCGGCATCAAGATCAAGTCCACCCAGGACGGCTCCATCACCGAGATTCCAGTGCACGGCCTGTTCATCGCCATCGGCCACAAGCCCAATACCAGCATCTTCGAAGGCCAGTTGGCGATGCAGAACGGCTATCTCAAGACCCGTACCGGCACCGAGGGCTTTGCCACGGCCACCAGCATCGACGGCGTCTTCGCCGCCGGCGACGTGCAGGACCACGTCTATCGCCAGGCCATCACCAGCGCCGGCACCGGCTGCATGGCCGCGCTGGATGCACAGCGCTACCTGGAAGGACTGGAATAATCTTGCTGCGCTGCGAGAACTCGCAGCGCGACGGAGCATCCAAGGGCCGGGACGAGCAGATCGTCCCGGCTTTTTTGTTTTCAATCCGGCAACTCCCTCTTTCCCCAAGGAAAACAACGTGCCCCGTCCCGCGTCCGCCATCACCGTCGCCCTCGCCCTGCTGGCCCTGGGCGGCATCCTGGCCGCCTGCAGCGCCTCGCGTGAGCCGCAGGGCACTGCCGCCACTGATCCGGCCGATGCTGCCGCCAGCCAGTGCGACGCCGGTAAGGTCCAGCGCTGGATAGGCGAAGACCTGAGCGGCTATGTGGAACGCCAGGCGGCCGCCGAGTCCGGCGCCCAGGAAACACGCGTGCTCAAGCCCGGCGACGCGGCCACGATGGACTTCAATCCGCGCCGGCTCAACATCCACGTCGACCCGGGCGGCGTCATCATCAAGCTGGCCTGCGGCTGAAGACTGCGCCAGCTTCTGCTACAGTAGCCCGCTCAGGGACAAATTCGCTACAGGGTTGGGGTGGCTGTCATGGCGACTATGAAGGATTTTGCGGCGCTCAAGGGATTGCGCCGCGACCTGCAAGAGCAGGAAAAAGCGCGCGCGCTGGCCTTGGCCGAGCGAGCGCGCCAGGAAGCGGCCATCCGCGAAGAGGCCAACCTCTTCCGCAACAGCATCGGCCAGATCGCGCCGCTGCGCAGCAAGGCCATCGACAAGGCGCTTCACTTGCCCGACGCGCCCTTGCCCATCCCGCGCCAGCACCTGGCCGATGAGCAGGCGGCGCTGCTGGAGTCGCTCTCCGACGAATTCACCATCGACACACTGATGGACAGCGACGAAAACCTCAGTTTCGCCCGCCCTGGCGTGGGCATGGACGTGCTCTCCAAGCTGCGGCGCGGCAACTGGGTGATCCAGGCCCAGCTCGACCTGCACGGCTACCGGCGCGATCAGGCGCGTGAAGCATTAGGTGAATTTTTGCGTCAATCGCGCCGCCGTGGCCTGCGCTGCGTGCGGGTGATCCATGGCAAGGGCCTGGGCTCGGTCAACAAGGAGCCCGTACTCAAGCACAAGGTACGCAACTGGCTGGCCCAGAAGGATGAAGTCATGGCCTTCTGCCAGGCCCGCGCGGCCGACGGTGGCGCGGGGGCGCTGGTGGTGCTGCTCAAGTCCAGCGAGCGGGCCTGACCGAACGGCCACCGGCAAGCTCCGCATCAGAACAGATCCATCTGCCCGTCCGACCTGGCTGGCTGCCGCAGCGCTTCAGGCGCCCACTGTGGCCGCTTGAAGCAACTTGCATCCAGCGTAGCAAACGCCCGGTTGCGATGATGGATACCCAGACGCCGGCTGGCCTTCTCGAAACGCTGATGCAGCAGGTCCGCCCAGACGCCCGTGCCACGCATGCGGGTGGCGAAATCGGCGTCGTAATCCTTGCCGCCGCGCATGTCCTGGATGCGGTTCATCACCCGCGCCGCCCGGTCGGGGAAATGCGCCTGCAGCCATTGCCGGAACAGCGGGCTGACCTCCCACGGCAACCTCAGCACGATATAGCCCGCCTGGCGTGCGCCAGCCTCTACTGCCGCCTCCATCACCCGTTCCAGATCAGGTTCAGTCACAAAGGGAATCACCGGCGCAATCGACACGCTCACCGGGATGCCCGCCTCGGCCAGGGTGCGGATCACCCGCAAGCGCCGCGCCGGGCTGGCCGCGCGCGGCTCCAGCGTGCGGGCGATGGCGGGATCGAGCGTGGTGATGGTGACAGCCACGATGGCCTGATCCTTGGCGGCCATGGCGGCCAGCAAGTCAATGTCGCGCTCGATCAGGGCGGACTTGGTGATCAGGGCGACCGGGTTTTCGCAATCGTGCAGGATCTGCAGAATGCGCCGGGTCAGTTGGCGTTCGCGCTCGATGGGCTGGTAGGCGTCGGTATTGATGCCCACGGTGATGGTGTCGGGCTGGTAGGAGGGCTTGGCCAGCTCGCGCAGCAAGAGCTCGGGGGCATTGGTCTTGGCCACCAGCCGGCTTTCGAAGTCCAGGCCTGGCGAAAGCCCCAGGTAGCTGTGCGATGGACGGGCAAAACAGTAGATGCAGCCATGTTCGCAGCCCCGGTAGGGATTCAAGGACAGCGAGAACGGCAGGTCCGGTGAGCTATTGCGGCTGATGATGGACTTGGCGGTTTCTTCGGTGACGATGGTCTTCAGGCGCGCCGGCTCCTCGTCGTGCTCAAGCGCGGCAGCACCCTCTCCCTCGGCCCAATGCATGGGCTGCCAGCCATCGTCGAACTCTTCCCGGCTCACCGATTCATAGCGCCCCCGCAGGTTGGTGACCGCACCCCGTCCCTTCTGGGCTACCTGGCTGCGATGGATGAAGGTCGCAGGCGTGAGGCTAGGATCGTCCTCTGCCGTGGGCGCTGGCTGGGTCGGAAAAGGTTGGGCGATGCCCTGCGGAAATTTGGGGAAGGAGGCCACCGGAAGCTCAACAATACTGTATTTATATACAGTATTCTGCCTTCACTTGGACGGCCCTGCAAATGCTGTTTCAATTTGTCCGGCTGCCGCATTAATCGGTTATGCTAATTCACCCTCAGCTTCCCAACAGAGAAGAAAGCCACCACAAGGGGGAACAAGGACCGCCAGAGGTCCCAAGGAGACAAGGATGCAATACCAGGCAAACCGGCCCGGCGCCGGTGCATTGCTGGGCACCTCGCCGCTGGTGCAGGCCAGCACCGATGGCGTGCCGGATCTGCAGGCCATCGAGCGCTCTCACCAGCGCAGCTCGTCCTACGGCATCACGCGCGGCCAGCGGCCCGACCTCGACTCGCTCTCGCGCGCCGACCTGGCGCAGACCCTCGAAGCCAACCAGACCCTCTCCGGCCACGCCCGCCCGGTCATGGAAACCCTCTACGACCAGATCCGCAATACCCACAGCATGGTGATCCTGTCGGATGCGGAAGGCACCATCCTGCATACCCTCGGCGACAGCGATTTCCTGGCCAAGGCTGATCGCGTGGCCCTTGGGCCGGGTGGTCGCTGGTCCGAGCAACTGCGCGGCACCAATGCCATCGGCACAGCGCTGTTCGAGCAGAAGCCCACTACCGTGCACGCCCAGCAGCATTACCTGGACGCCAATCGCTTCCTGACCTGTTCGGCCGCCCCCATCTTCGACCATCGCGGCCAGGTGCTGGGGGTGCTGGATGTCTCGGGCGAATGCGGCAGCTTCCACAAGCACACCATGGCGCTGGTGCGCATGTCGGCGCAGATGATCGAAAACCATCTGTTGGCCGGCAGCTTTCCTGATTGCATCACCCTGCATTTCCACAGCCGCGCCGAATTCGTCGGTACGCTGGTCGAGGGCATCGTCAGCTTCACGCCGGGCGGTCGCTTCCTGGCGGCCAATCGCAGCGCGCAGTTCCAGCTGGGGCTGACGCTCTCGGCACTGCAGTCGCATACCTTTGCGTCGCTCTTCGGGGTGCCGCTGTCGCTGCTGTTCGAGCATCATCGCAAGGCCGCCCCAGGCCTGCTGGAGCTGTGCCTGCACAATGGCATCCGCATCCATGGCCGCGCAGAACTGCGGCTGCGCGACCAGCATTTCCAGAATGCGCGCGAAGCCGTGATCGAGGCACCGGAAGTACTGCCCGCCAGCCCATCTGCTCGCCCAGCCCCACCTGTGCGCCCCCATCCGGGCCAGCCGCGTGGCGGCCTGCAAGCCCTCGATACCGGCGACGCCCGCATGAGCGCCATCATCGGCAAGTTGCGCAAGGTGATCGACCGCGACATCCCGGTCCTCATCACCGGTGAAACCGGCACCGGCAAGGAGTGGCTGGCACAGGCCATCCACCGCGAAAGCGCACGCTGTAGTACCACCCAAACCCGGGGCGGCGCAGCCCCCTTCGTAGCCGTGAATTGTTCGGCCATTCCCGAGAACCTGATCGAGGCCGAACTGTTCGGTTATGAAGACGGCGCCTTCACCGGAGCCCGCCGCAAAGGCGCGCTGGGCAAGATCGCACAGGCCCAGGGCGGTACCCTCTTCCTCGACGAGATCGGCGACATGCCGCTGGCCCTGCAAGGCCGCCTGCTGCGCGTGCTGCAGGAACGCGCAGTAACACCCTTGGGTAGCCAACGCGTCATCCCGGTGGACTTTGCGCTGGTGTGCGCCACCAACCAACCCCTGCGCGAGATGACTGCGCGTCATGCCTTCCGTGAAGATCTGTACTACCGCATCAACGGTTTGCAGGTAAAGCTGCCCGCCTTGCGCGAGCGCAGCGACCTGAGCGCCCTGATTGACCGCATCCTGGAACAGGAAGGCGGCCGCGATGCACCCCGCTTTGATACCCAGGCCCTCGCATTGCTGCAGGCCAGCCGCTGGCCGGGCAATCTGCGGCAACTGTCCAACCTGATCCGCACCGCGCTGGCCATGGCCGATGGAGAGGCCCGGATAGGCGTAGAACACCTGCCAGATGACTTTCTGGAAGAGGCAGCGCCGCTGCTGGCGGCGGGCGGGATGCCTGCCCCGGCAGCCTATGAAGAGATGGACGAAAAACCGCTGTCCATGCACGACAACGAATGGGCCGCCATCGAACGCGCCCTGCGCACCCATGACGGCAACGTCAGCGCCGCCGCCAAGGCGCTGGGGGTATCGCGCAATACGCTCTACCGCCGCTTCAAGTCACGCGGGCACTGAGCGGGGCCAGGGCGTCATACTCCTCATCGGTAAACAGCCGCGAGCGCGTCAGGAAGCGCTTGCCGCTGCCGTTCTCCAACGAGAACATGCCGCCATTGCCATTGACCACATCAATGATCAGTTGCGTGTGCTTCCAGTACTCGAACTGGTCAGCGCCGATGTAGAACGGCACGCCATCGATGTCGCCAAGATAGACATCGGTATCGCCCAGGGTGAAATCGCCCTCGGGATAGCACATCGGTGCGCTGCCATCGCAGCAGCCGCCGGACTGGAAAAAGATCAGCGCGCCATGCCGCGTCTTCAACTGTCGCAGCAGGTCCACGGTAGCGTCGGTGGCGGTGACGCGGGGTAAGGCTGTCATCGGCATCCTCCTGCCTCAATGATCCAGATAAAAACGGCGCCGGCCGCACAGAGCGGACCGGCGCCGAAGCTGCCTTGCTGCAAAGGAGACCAGCGAAGGTTCAGAAGAAGCCCAGCGCCTTGGGGCTGTAGCTGACCAAGAGGTTCTTGGTCTGCTGGTAGTGGTCCAGCATCATCTTGTGGTTCTCGCGGCCAATGCCGGATTGCTTGTAGCCGCCGAAAGCCGCATGCGCCGGATAGAGGTGATAGCAGTTGGTCCACACACGGCCAGCCTGGATCTCGCGGCCCATGCGGAAGGCGCGCGTGCCATCCCGGGTCCACAGGCCCGCGCCCAGGCCGTACAGCGTGTCATTGGCAATGGCCAGCGCTTCTTCTTCATCCTTGAAGGTGGTCACCGAGACCACCGGGCCAAAGATTTCTTCCTGGAAGATGCGCATCTTGTTATTGCCCTGGAACACGGTCGGCTTGACGTAGTAGCCCGAGGCCAGGTCGCCGCCCAGTTCTTCCCGTCCGCCGCCGGCCAGCACCTTGGCGCCTTCCTGCTTGCCGATGTCGATATAGGACAGGATCTTTTCCAACTGCTCCTGCGAGGCCTGCGCGCCGATCATGGTGCTTTTGTCCAGCGGATTGCCCTGCTTGATGGCCGCCACGCGCTTCAAGGCGCGTTCGATGAAGCGGTCATAGATCGATTCCTGCACCAGCACGCGCGAGGGGCAGGTGCAGACCTCGCCCTGGTTCAGCGCAAACATGGCGAAGCCTTCCAGGGCCTTGTCAAAGAAGTCGTCGTCCTTGTCCAGCACGTCGGCGAAGAAGATGTTGGGCGACTTGCCGCCCAGCTCCAGCGTCACCGGGATCAGGTTCTGCGAAGCGTATTGCATGATCAGGCGGCCAGTGGTGGTCTCGCCGGTGAAGGCGATCTTGGCGATGCGCTTGTTGGAGGCCAGCGGCTTGCCGGCTTCCACGCCAAAGCCCTGCAGGATGTTGACCACGCCGGGCGGGATCAGGTCGGCGATCAGTTCGATGAGCACCATGATGGAGGCCGGGGTCTGCTCGGCGGGCTTCAACACCACGCAGTTGCCGGCGGCCAGCGCCGGGGCCAGTTTCCACACCGCCATCAGGATGGGGAAGTTCCAGGGGATGATCTGGCCGACCACGCCGAGAGGCTCATGGAAGTGGTAGGCGTAGGTGTCATTGTCGATGGGGCAGATGCTGCCTTCCTGGGTGCGCACGGCAGCGGCGAAATAGCGGAAGTGATCGATGGCCAGCGGGATGTCGGCGGCCATGGTCTCGCGGATGGGCTTGCCGTTGTCCAGGGTTTCGGCGGTGGCCAGCAGCTCCAGGTTGGCTTCCATGCGGTCGGCGATCTTCAAGAGCATATTGGCGCGCTCGGTGGGAGAGGTCTTGCCCCAGCTCTTCTTTGCCGCGTGGGCGGCGTCCAGCGCCAGTTCCACGTCTTCGGCGCTGGAACGGGCCACTTCACAGAAGGCGCGTCCGATCACCGGGCTGATGTTCTCGAAGTATTCACCCTTGACCGGCGGCACGAATTTGCCACCGATGAAATTGTCGTAACGTTGCTTGAAGGGGTCGCGTACGCCGAGTTTGCTGATGTCTGCCAGGTTCATGTCGTCTCCGTTGGGGTTATGGTTGAAATCCCGCCACGGCCAAGGTCGCGGCGAACGTTCATCCCTCTGGATGGCAAATCGCATGCCAGCCCTGAAGCCCAGCGTGGACGCGCCTGCGTGGCCAGCGCCCCTGTCACGCTGTGTCAATCTGGCGCAGCCTGTGACACGCCAGGGCAACAGCCTGCAACACCCTGCCCGCCTGCAACGGACGTAAAAAAACCGGCCAGGTGGCCGGTTTCTGGTGATGCGCAACGCAGTTCGGGATCAGACGGCATCCGGCCCGGTTTCGCCGGTACGGATACGGATCACCTGCTCCACTTCCTGCACGAAGATCTTGCCGTCGCCGATCTTGCCGGTACGGGCCGCCTTGATGATGGCGTCCACGGCCTGCTCGACCACCTTGTCGTCCACCACGACTTCGATCTTGACCTTGGGCAGGAAGTCGACCACGTATTCGGCACCGCGATAGAGTTCGGTATGGCCCTTCTGGCGCCCGAAGCCTTTCACTTCGGTGACCGTCAGGCCCGTGACGCCGACTTCAGCGAGGGATTCACGCACCTCGTCCAGCTTGAACGGTTTGATGATGGCGGTCACTTGTTTCATGGCAATTCCTCTCTTGGTATGTCGTAAAGAAACGATCTGTTGAATAGCGGTTAAGCATTGTTGTTATTTTACGGGCAAGGTCGCGGCACCCTGCCCACTTGCACATTGTCAATCAGGCTTGCGCAGCTTTCAACCTCCGTACGCAGGCAGGACCGTAAAAAGCGCGTTTCAGCCCTCCAGATCGGGAATCCTTTCCAGATCCTGCAACCAGACGGTGGCCTCGCCATCGCTGGGCGCGCGCCAATCCCCACGTGGCGAGAGCGAGCCGCCACTCCCCACCTTGGGGGCGTTGGGCACGCAAGAACGCTTGAACTGGCTGGTCTTGAAGAAACGATAGACAAAGATGCCCAGGTTCTTCTTGATCTGCGGCAAGCTGTATTCGTTGTGCGTACCGTGCAGGCCGTCGGGCCAATGCCCGACCTCGCGGTCGTGCCAGGCGCTGTGCGCCAGGAAGGCAACCTTGGCCGGCGTGAAGCCGTAGCGCAGGATGTAGTAAAGATTGAAGTCCTGCAGCTCATAGGGGCCGATGAAGTCCTGGGTGCGCTGGCCCGGCTCGCCATCGGAGGCGCCCGGCACCAGTTCCGGACTGATCTCGGTTTCCAGGACGTGGATCAGCACTTCCGGCTGCTTCAGTTCCAGCGAACCCGATTCGGCCACCCAGCGCACCAGGTGGGTGATGAGGGTCTTGGGCACGCTGGCGTTGACGTTGTAGTGCGACATGTGGTCGCCCACCCCGTAGGTACACCAGCCCAGCGCCAGCTCGGAGAGGTCGCCGGTGCCGATGACGATGGCCCCATGGTGATTGGCCAGGCGGAACAGATGGTTGGTGCGTTCACCGGCCTGCACGTTCTCGAAGGTGATGTCATAGACCGGCTCGCCGCGCGAATACGGGTGGCCGAGGTCCTTCAACATCTGTTCGCAGCTGGGACGGATATCGATTTCCTGCGCCGAGCATCCCACCTGCGCCATCAGCTGGTGCGCCTGCACCAGCGTGCGGCTGCTGGTAGCGAAGCCCGGCATGGTATAGGCCAGGATGTTGCTGCGGGGCAGACCCAGCTTGTCCATGGCCTTGGCGCAGACCAGCAGCGCATGGGTGGAGTCGAGCCCGCCCGAGACGCCGATGACCACCTTCTTCAATCCCGCCGACGACAAGCGCTGCACCAGCGCCTGTACCTGGATGTTGTAGACCTCGCGGCAGCGCAGTTCGCGCTGTTCGGCATTGGCCGGTACATAGGGGAAGCGCGCCACCCGGCGTTGCAGCGGCAGCGCCTGCTGCTGCGGGATCTGCACCTCGAAGCCGACCACCTCGAAACGGCGCACTTCGTCGGCATGACGACGCACCGACTGGCCGAAGGTGGTCTGGTGGAAGCGCTCGCGGGAAAGGCGTTCCAGGTCGACATCGGCATAGATCACATGGCCGCCCTGGGCGAAGCGCTCGGACTCGGCCAGCAGTTCGCCGTTCTCGCAGATCAGCGCCTGGCCGTCCCAGGCCAGGTCGGTGGTGGACTCGCCATTGCCCGCCGACGAATACAGATATGCCGCCAGGCAGCGTGCCGATTGCTGCGAGACCAGCTGATGGCGGTAGCCCGACTTGCCCACCACGATATTGGACGCCGACAGGTTCACCAGCACGGTGGCCCCGGCCAGGGCCGCGAAGGAGGATGGCGGGATCGGCACCCAGACGTCTTCGCAGATCTCGATGTGGAAACGGAAGTCGGGGATATTGCGGATCTCGAACAGCAGATGGCTGCCGAAACCCACCTCCTGCCCCAGCAGATGCACGCTGCGCGTGACTGCGCAATCGGCGCTGCTGAACTGGCGCGCCTCGTAGAATTCGCTGTAGTTGGGCAGGTAGCTCTTGGGCACCACGCCCAGGATGCGACCGTGATGGACCACCACGGCACAGTTGTAGAGTTGGTGATCGACCTTCAGCGGCAGCCCCACGATCAGTGCCGCCGGGATGCGCATGGAGGCCTCCAGCACCGATTGCAGGGCCTGCAGGGAAGCGTCGAGCAAGGCGCGTTGCTGGAACAGGTCTTCGCAGCTATAGGCCGACAGGCCCAGTTCGGGGAAGGACACCAGCACTGCGCCACGGGCGGCGGCCTGTTCGGCCAGGGCGATGGTGCGCTGGGCATTGAAGCCGGGATCGGCCACCTTGCAGTCCGGCACCGCCACCGCGACGCGGGCGAAACCGTGGCTGTAGAGATTGAAGAAGGGGCTTTGCATAGCGTGTTCTGGACTCCGTGCACGTCGCCGCAGCGGCGACGCGTTTTGTTCATTTTGCGTAGAATGCCTGTTCGAGCGGGGCCGTGGGCCGCGCCATCTTTCGCAGGTCACTCGCAGTCCATGGATTATCGCACGCGAATCGTTTCTTCTCTGGCCGAGATCGGCCAGGCCCGCTGGGACGCTCTGGTAGCGGCCCAGGAGGAAGGCAATCCCTTCCTCTCCTACGCCTTCCTGCATGCGCTGCACGAGAGCGGCAGCGCCAGTCCAGAGTCGGGCTGGGAGCCGCACTACCTGACGCTATGGCAGGACGAGGCCCTGGCGGCCGCCCTGCCCCTGTACCGCAAGTTCCATTCCTATGGCGAATACGTCTTCGACTGGGCCTGGGCCGAGGCCTACCAGCGCCATGGCGTGGAGTACTACCCCAAGCTGCTCTCGGCCATCCCCTTCACGCCGGTGCGCGGCGCACGGCTCATGGCCATCGACGAGACCGCCCGCGCCGCCCTGCTGGAGGCGCTGCAAAGGCTGCAGCAGCAAGGCCAGCACTCGTCCACCCATATCCTCTACCCGCCTGAGCAACAGGCTGGACAACTGGCCGAAGCCGGCTTCCTGCTGCGTAGCGGCGTGCAGTTCCATTGGCACAATGAAGGATATGGCGATTTTTCAGAATTCGTCGATACGCTGGACCGCAAGAAGCGCAAGAACATCCTGGCCGAGCGTCGCAAGGTGGCCGAACAGGGCGTGCGCTTCGTCTGGCTGCGCGGCGCCGAGATCACCGATGCGCACTGGCGCTTCTTCAACCGCTGCTACCGGCACACCTATGCCGCGCACTACTCCACGCCTTACCTGAACCTGGATTTCTTCCGCCGCATCGGCGACACCATGCCGCAGCACCTGCTGCTGACGGTGGCCCTGCGCGGCGAGGAGCCGATCGCCTCCTCGCTGACCGTGCATGATGCCGATACCCTCTACGGGCGCTACTGGGGCGCGCTGGAACACGTCCCCTGCCTGCACTTCGAGACCGCGTATTACCAGCCGCTGGAATTCTGCATCGCCGAAAAGATCCGCTGGTTCGAAGGCGGCGCCCAGGGCGAGCACAAGATGGCGCGCGGCTTCCTGCCGCAGAAGACCTGGTCAGCGCACTGGCTGGCCCATCCGGGGTTCTACGATGCGGTGGAACACTTCCTGTCACGCGAAAGCAATGGCATCGACGGCTATATTTCCGAGTTGAACGAACACAATCCCTTCCGGGATCCGCCGCGCTGAACGGTGCCTGCCCCCTCCCGACGGGCAGGCATAAAAAAACCGGTCCATGCAGCGCATGGACCGGCTTTCCTTGAAAACGATATAAATCGTCTAAATCATTTATATCCGACACGATCCAGCATCTGCAACACCTTCTGCTGGTTGGCGCCCACTGCGCCGATATTGATCACCTCCGCCTTGAACGGCCCCATCTTGACCAGAGCCGGGTTCTCAGTCTTCACGCTCTTGACGGCGGGCCATTCGTTATTGCCCTCAGCGAAGTAACGCTGGGCCGAATCGCTGGCCAGGTATTCCAGGAACTGCACCGCTTCGGCCTTGTGCGGCGCATGCTTGGCCACACCACCACCGGCGATGTTGACGTGGGCGCCATAGCTCTTCTGGTTGGGCCAGACGATGCCGACCTTTTCCATCAGCGCCACGTCTTCCGGCTTGGTCGAGCGCATCAGGCGCGCCACGTAGTAGGAGTTGGAAATGGCCACGCCGCACTCGCCCGAGCCGACGGCCTTGATCTGGTCGGTATCGCCACCGACCGGCTGGCGCGCCTGGTTGGCGACCATGCCCTTCAGGATGGATTCGGTCTTGGCCGCACCGTCATGCTCCAGCAAGGCGCCGAACAACGACACGTTGTAGGGGTGCGAACCGCTGCGGGTGCACAGCTTGCCCTTGTTCTTCGGGTCGCCCAGGGCTTCGTAGGTCTCCACGTCTTCCGGCTTGACGCTGGCCTTGTTGTAGACGATCACGCGGGCGCGAGTGGAGAAGCCGAACCATTGCGTGCCATCGCTGCCTTCCTTGCTGTGCAGGTTGGCGGGAATGCGTTCATCCAGCAGCTTGGACTTGACCGGCTGGAACAGGCCATCGCTCTGCGCCTTCCACAGGCGGGCGGCGTCCACCAGCAGGATCACGTCGGCCGGGCTGGAGGCGCCTTCGCTCTTCAAGCGCGCCAGGATGCCGGCGTCGTCACCGTCGATGCGGTTGATCTTGATGCCGGTGGTCTTGGTGAAGTCGGCGTAGAGCGCTTCATCGGTCTGGTAGTGGCGCGCCGAGTAGAGGTTGATGACCTTCTCCTGGGCGAAGCTGGACGTGGCAATGGCAGCCAGCATGGCGCCGACGGCGAGTTGACGAGGGAACATGGACCATCCTTTTCAAAAAAAAGTAAACGACCACCGTGGCAAAACGGCGTTTTCTTTTGGCGCGGAAGACGGTCCGGGAGCGCGCTCCTGGGGGACTTGGCTGTCGCAGCGGGCGGCCTGATGGTCGCCTCGTTATGAGTATGAGTATGCGGTTGATAAACCGCAGGCGACTATATCACAAATAAGAAGCATTATCATCGGCAGAATCCCCCTGCCCGAGAAAGCAAAACGCCCTCGCCGGCGATTGCGCGGCAAGGGCGTTTGCGGGTAGCGCCAGACAGTCAGGCGCTCAGATCACCTTGACGGCGAAATCGACGCCGATGCCGGCCCACCACTCCTGCTCCTTCTGGAACCAGAAGGAAATGCTGGGATGCTCCTTGATGTAGTCACGGCGGATTTCCAGGTCGATCCTGCTCTTGAGCTTGACCCGCACCTTCTCCAGATCCAGCGTGATATGCGCATGACGGAACATCACCGCCAGGCGCAGGGCCAGCACGGCCTTGGCGAAATCGATGTCGGCCAGCATCTCGCTGATCTTCTTGAGGTTGCCCTTCTGTCCGAGGATGAGCGTGCTCATCAGGCGCTGCTCGCGGGTGGTGAACCCCGGCAGGTCGGCATTGGCGATCATGTAGGCCGAATGCTTGTGATAGCCGGTCGGCGAGACCACCAGCCCGGTCTCGTGCAACAGCGCGCTCCAGTAGAGGTAGCGGGCATAGGAATCGGTAGCGGGCTTCAAGAGCTCGAAGAAGCCCAGCGCCGTATCGGCCACGCCATGCGCGCGGGCGGCGTCGATGTGGAAGCGGCGGGCGAACTCCTCGACCGAACGGTCGCGGCGGTCGGCCTTGGTGGCGCGCAGTTGCAGGTCCCACATCACGCCCATGCGCAGGCCGGCTTCCACCGGGGTGATGACCTCGATGCCGAATTCCTGCATGAACCCGATCAGCACCGCCAATCCCCCCATGATCACGCCTGCGCGGTCGGGTTTCATGCCGTCCAGCGAAATCTGGCTGACGTGGCCGAAGTCGATCAGGCGTTGCATCAGGTCGGCCAGGCTGGGCAGGGAGATGCGACCGTCGCCCATATTGTTGCGGTCAATGGTGTCGGCAATGGCGCGCATGGTACCCGAGGAGCCGTAGACGTTGACCCTGCTCGCATCGAAGCTGAACAGATGGACAGCGTCCTCCACATGCGAGCGGGCCGAGATGATGGCACGCTCGAAGGCAGCGGCGGTAATAGCGCCGTCAGGGAAGAAGGCCAGGCTCTGGTTGACCGTGCCGATGCCGAAGGACTCGACGTGACGGATATGTTCGCCCAGCCCGCGGATGACCTCGGTGGAGCCGCCGCCGATGTCGATGACCATGCGCTCTTCACCCGCATCGGCCAGCACGCCGGCCACGCCCATGTAGATCAGGCGGCCCTCTTCCTCGCCGGAGATGATTTCCACCGGATAACCGATGGCGCGCTCCAGCGCCGGCAGCAGTTCACCGGCGTTCTTGGCCACGCGCAGCGTATTGGTGGCCACCACCCGCACAGCGGTCAGCGGATAGTCGCGCAGGATGGCGCGAAAGCGCGTGAGCGAATCGATGGCGCTCTGACAGGCCTGTTCGGTGAGATTGCCGGTCTTGTCGATGCCGGCAGCCAGGCGAATGGGGTCGCGCGCGCTCTTGATGACGCGTATGCCCTCGTCCTCGTACTTGCCGATGTGCAAGCGAAAACTGTTGGAACCGAGATCTACCGCAGCAAACATGCATTTCCTTCCGCAAGGGTTCCGGGCGGATGGCCCCCGAAACAATTGCTAAATAATTTAAACCGCATCCTGTCTCCACTCCGACAAGATAATGGGCGCGCATTACACTTTGATGACAGCTTGCACCCTGTAGAATGGCGGCTCAGCGAAGTCGTGCTGCGTTGCACATATTATTTTATACAATTTATCCAATTTTCCCCCCATGCCCGGCATTCTTTATCTGGTTCCCAACACGCTCGGCACCGCCGAACTCAGCGCAGAGCCCGGCGCCGCCCATCCGCTGGAGGCCATCATTCCACGCCAGGTGCAGGTCATCGCCGCTGGCCTGGACTACTTCGTGGCCGAGAACGCCAAGAGCACACGGGCCTTCCTGAAGCTGCTGGGCAGCAGCCAGGCGCTGGCCAAGCCGATCCAGGAAATCGAGATCAGCGAGCTCAACGTCAACACCCCGGCAGCCGCCCTGCCGACCCTGCTCGCACCCCTGCTGGCCGGTCGCGATGGCGGCCTGATCTCGGAAGCAGGTGTGCCCGCGGTCGCCGACCCCGGCGCCAACCTGGTACGGCTGGCGCACCAGCATGGCATCCAGGTGCGACCGCTGGTGGGCCCCTCTTCCCTGCTGCTGGCCGTCATGGCCAGCGGGTTGAATGGTCAGAGCTTCGCCTTCAATGGCTACCTGCCCACCGATGCCGAGGCGCGCAGCAAGCGCATCCGCCAATTGGAAGACCGTTCCCGCAAGGAAAAGCAGACCCAGCTGCTCATCGAAACGCCCTATCGCAACGGCGCCATGCTCGATGCACTGGCGCAGAGTTGCCAGCCTGGCACCTTGATCTGCGTGGCCACGGACCTGTCGCTGCCCACCGAAACGGTGCGCACGCAGACAGCGGCCCAGTGGCAGGCCGCGCTGGCGGCCAAGCAGGCCCCGGACTTCCACAAGAAGCCCACGGTCTTCCTGCTGCTGGCAGACTAAGTCGGCTGCACCACCAGCGTCAACAGCACCAAAGACCACCAAAGACCAGCAAAGACAAAGGCCGGTTGCACCACGCAACCGGCCTTTTTACATCCAAGAACCTGAAGCGTCAGCGCAACTGCGGCAGCGACGACGACATTACGGTCTTGGCGAAGCCGGCGCCAAAGGCGACGCCGAATTTCTTGAGCACGCGCTCGGAGAGGTTCTCGGTCTGGGTGTAGTCCACCACGTCCTCGGCCTTGATCTCATCGCGCGCCACGCTGTCCACCGTGCCAAAGCCATCGGCCAGGCCCAGTTCGACCGCCTTGGAGCCGGTCCAGACCAGACCGGAGAAGGTGTCCGGCGTTTCCTTCAGGCGCGCGCCGCGTCCCTGGCGCACCACTTCGATGAACTGCTGGTGGATCTCCTGCAGCATGGACTGCGCATATTCGCGCTGCTTGGGGCTCTGCGGGCTGAAGGGGTCGAGGAAGCTCTTGTTCTCACCGGCTGTGAGCAGTCGGCGCTCCACCCCCAGCTTGTCCATCAGGCCGGTAAAGCCGAAGCCGTCCATGAGCACGCCCACCGAACCGACCAGGCTGGCCTTGTTGACGAAGATCTTGTCAGCCGCCGCGGCGATGTAGTAGCCACCGGAAGCGCAGACCTCTTCGACCACCACGTAGATGGGCTTCTTCGGATATTGCTTGCGCAGGCGGGTGATCTCGTCATTGATCATGCCGGCCTGCACGGGGCTGCCGCCGGGACTATTGATCTTCAGGATCACGCCCACCGAGTCGTTGGCGGCAAAGGCCTTGTCCAGCGCGGGGATCACTACGCCAGCCGAGCCCTGGCCCTCGGAATCGATGGCGCCCTTGATCTCGACCAGGGCCGTATGCGGTCCCAGCGGCTCGTTCTCGATGCGGTTGAAGGTGAAGGCCATCCACACGCCCAGCACCACCACCGCCAGCAGCGCGATGCGGAAGAACACGCCCCAGCGGCGTCGTGCGCGCTGTTCCTTGACGGCGAACAGGGCCAGCTTTTCCAGGACATCGCGCTCCCAGCCGCTCTTCTTGTCATCGCGCACGCTGGCGGGAATGGAAGAAGGAGGTGCAGGCGGCGTGGATTGCTGTTGCGATTCCGGATGTTCAGATTCGTTGTTGCTCATAGGCTCACTCAAGACTGCGCAGCCAGCTGCGCCGGATTTCCCTCGAAGCTCATGCCTCGACGGGCTTGACGACATCGTCCGGGCGCCAGAACACCTGGCCGTCCCGCTCAACCGTCATGATCTTACGCAAATGCGCGCCGGTACAGGGACCGCCCGCGCATTTGCCGGTATCAGGCGCATACACTGCGCCATGTGTTGCACACATGAGATACAGGCCGCTGGACTCGAAGAACTCGCCCTCGGCCCAGTCCAGTTCCACCGGCACATGGGCGCAACGGTTCAGGTAGCCATAGACCACACCGCCATAGCGCACCACGAAGCCGCTGGCCTCATCGCCCCGCACCTGCACCGGAAAGCGCTTGCCCAGGCCGCCCTCGGCCAGCTCGGCCGAGGCGCAGATGAGGATGGCGTCGGAAGCGGTCATGGCTGCACCTTATGCGTGATCGCAGAGCCACTGGTGCAGTTCGCGGATGGAGCGCGCCGAGTACAGCGGCGACAGGGTCTGCAACTGTTGCGGCGGATGCGCGCCGAATTCTACCGCCACCCCGGCCGCGCCGGCATTGATAGCCATCTGCAGGTCGTGCGTGGTGTCGCCGATCATCAGGGTGCGATGCATGTCCTGACCCAGCTCGCGGGTCAGTTCCTGCAGCATGGCCGGATGCGGCTTGGAAAAGGTTTCATCGGCGCAACGGGTGGCGTCGAACATCGACAGCAATCCGGTCGTGTTCATGGCCCGGTTCAGCCCGACCCGGCTCTTGCCGGTGGCCACGGCCAGGAAATAACCCTGCTGCGACAGGTCGGCCAGCATCTCGGGCACGCCCTCGAAGAGGGTGAGGTCCTTGTCCTGGCCCAGGTAATGATGACGATAACGCTCGACGATGCGCGGGTAATACTTCGGGTCCACATCCGGGATGGCGGCCTGCATCGCATCCTGCAAGCCCAGCCCGATCACGTAGGAAGCCGCGCTCTTGTCGGGAATGGGCAGACCCAGGTCGCGCGCCGCCGCCTGGATGCAGCGCACGATGGTGGAGGTGCTGTCCATCAGGGTGCCGTCCCAGTCGAAGACGATCAGGTCGAATTGCTTTCTTGCCATGATTGAGATGCTCTTTGCTTGCCCGCCCGTCGCCAGATCCACATTGGCGAACGGGCATGCGATTCTGTTAATTCCGGGCAGAAAGTATCATATCCCGGCCAACTCCGTGTACTGTCCTTCAGCCCTCCGCGTCAGCCAGCATGCCGTAGGGCAACAGCTCGCCCTCCTCGCCGCCTTCCAGGCTGCGCAGGAAGCTGGCGCATTCCTGCGGCAGGCCGGCCTTGAGGGTGACGGTGTCGCCCGACTCCGGATGCCTGAAGCTGATGCGCCAGGCGTGCAGGAACATGCGCTTGAAGGCGATGCGGCGGCCATCGGCCTTCTGCAGCGCCTTGTTGAGGGCGAAATCGCCATACTTGTCGTCGCCGACGATGGGAAAGCCGCTGGAAGACAGGTGCACCCGGATCTGGTGGGTGCGC
Source organism: Herbaspirillum camelliae (assembly GCF_001929405.1). Lineage (NCBI taxonomy): Bacteria > Pseudomonadati > Pseudomonadota > Betaproteobacteria > Burkholderiales > Oxalobacteraceae > Herbaspirillum > Herbaspirillum camelliae. The sequence goes on along the minus strand of NZ_KV880769.1, from coordinate 3,539,718 downwards.
CCGGTCTTGAGTTCGGCTTCCAGCAAGGCGAAGTCGCCGAAACGGCGCAACAGCGAAAACACCGTATGCGAAGGCTGGCCATCGGCCTGCACCCGCACGCGGCGCTCACCATCAGGTGTGCTGTACTTGAAGAGCGGCAACTTCACATGCTGGCGGGCATTCTTCCAGTCGCCCTGGACCAGGGTGAAGTAGCGCTTGTCGGTGGTGCCCTCGCGCATCTGGTCGTGCAGGTTGGTCAGGGCCGAGCGCTTCTTGGCGATCAACAGGACGCCGGAAGTGTCGCGGTCCAGCCGGTGCACCAGTTCCAGGAACTTGGCCTGCGGCCGGGCCGCGCGCAACTGCTCGATGACGCCGTAGCTCACCCCGGAACCGCCGTGCACGGCCACGCCGGCCGGCTTGTCGATGACCAGCAGGTGGCTGTCTTCCAGAAGGATACGGAATTCCGCCCCCGGCACCACCGTTTCTTGCTTCTCTGCAACTCGTATTGGCGGCACGCGCACCACGTCGCCTTCGGCCAGCCGATAGGTCTGGTCGATGCGGCCCTTGTTGACGCGCACCTCGCCCGAGCGCAGGACACGGTAGATATGGCTTTTCGGAACGCCTTTGCAGACCCGCAGCAGGAAATTGTCAATCCGCTGGCCCGCCTCTTCGTCGGAAATGGTCAGCAACTGCACCTGAGGGACGCTCTGCGAGGCTGTTGCGTTCCGGGAGGCCGGCGCCGCTTTGGCGCTTTCAGAAGCCCCCCTAGAAAATCTCGCTAAGTCCTTCATTTTGAATATATAATCGTTCGACGCTGAACAAAAAAGCAGCGTCAGTAGAATAAAAAGGAACATTCTACACAAGAGGAGACTTCGTCAGCCTCGCTCATTTGCAAAATAGACGGAGGGGGCCCCGAAAACCACGACGCGCGGCATCGCAGACGCTTCAAAAGCGCTGCAACGGTTGACAATACAGCCGATCATCCGCTTGCCTGGTCCACATAAAGGCCTCGAAACGAGTACGCATCTTCCCTGCGCGAGTCCAGTTTGCACCGCAGTTGCAATCGGATAACGCACTTGGAAGCGGAACAGAATTGTTTGGATCATCAGGATAAAAGTCTGGCAAGACTCGCATCCGGCGTTCCGACCCAGGACAGCAGTGCACAGCCCACCGGCGACCAGCAGCGCAATAGCGGCAGGCTCATCCGCCTTCCCTCTTGCAGCGCATCGCACGGGCCATGCCGCAATCCAGGCCGAGCGTCGCGAAGCTTGCCGGTTGATGCAGTGAAACCCGATCGCCGTCGCCAACCCAATTGATATGTTACGTTTGGCTCCACAGACCAGCTTACCGTCCGCAGTTGCCTGCGCGACCGCCTATGGCGGAGCGCGCGGCGCGGATACGGCGCTGCCCGGCGTTCCGGTCCACCGCATCCGCGCCCCTTTGTGCTGGAGCGCCCGCTAAGGCGCACTCACACAATCAAGGCAATTCCCTCCCCCGATCACTTCGTTCCCGCGTACATCCCCTGTACTTTTGGCCCGCTACCACATACGGACGGGCCATTTGAAGGACCTACGGGTCCCGGAGTGAAAACATGAAACGTATGTTGTTCAACGCAACGCAGCAGGAAGAACTGCGCGTAGCGATCGTTGACGGTCAGAAGCTGATCGACATCGACATCGAAACGACTGGGCGCGAACAGCGCAAGTCCAACATCTACAAGGGCGTCATCACCCGCATCGAGCCCTCGCTGGAAGCCTGCTTCGTCAACTACGGCGAAGAGCGCCACGGCTTCCTTCCTTTCAAGGAAGTGGCCCGTACCTACTTCAAGGAAGGCATCGACGTCCGCAACGCCAGCATCAAGGAAGCGCTGCGCGAAGGTCAGGAAATCATCGTCCAGGTCGAGAAGGAAGAACGTGGCAACAAGGGCGCCGCCCTGACCTCGTTCATCTCCCTGGCCGGCCGCTATCTGGTGCTCATGCCCAACAACCCGCGCGGCGGCGGCGTCTCCCGCCGTGTCGAAGGCGAAGACCGCCAGGAACTGCGCGAGACCATGGACAAGCTGGACCTGCCCAATGGCATGTCCGTCATCGCCCGCACTGCCGGCATCGGCCGCAACGTCGATGAGCTGCAGTGGGACCTGAACTACCTGATGCAACTGTGGCGCGCCATCGAAGGCGCCGGCCAGTCCGCCTCGGGCGCCTTCCTGATCTACCAGGAGTCCTCGCTGGTCATCCGCGCCATCCGCGACTACTTCCAGCCCGATATCGGCGAAATCCTCATCGATACCGACGACATCCACGACCAGGCCCAGCAGTTCATGGCCCACGTGATGCCGGACATGGTCCACCGCGTCAAGCGCTACCGCGACGACGTGCCGCTGTTCTCGCGCTTCCAGATCGAACACCAGATCGAGACCGCCTACTCGCGTACGGTCCCGCTGCCTTCCGGCGGCGCCATCGTGATCGACCACACCGAAGCGCTGGTGTCGGTGGACGTGAACTCGGCGCGCGCCACCCGTGGCAGCGACATCGAGACCACCGCCTTCAACACCAACCTCGAAGCGGCTGATGAAGTGGCCCGCCAGTTGCGCCTGCGCGACCTGGGCGGCCTGATCGTGATCGACTTCATCGACATGGAGAATTCCAAGAACCAGCGCGAAGTGGAAGGCCGTCTCAAGGACGCCCTGCACCACGACCGCGCCCGCGTTCAGATGGGCAAGATCTCGCGCTTTGGCCTGATGGAACTGTCGCGCCAGCGCCTGCGTCCGTCGCTCTCCGAAGGCAGCCACGTGACCTGCCCGCGTTGCAACGGCACCGGCCACATCCGCGATACCGAATCCTCCGCCCTGCAGGTGCTGCGTATCATCCAGGAAGAGGCCATGAAGGAAAATTCGGCCGCCATCCACGTGCAGGCCCCGGTCGATGTGGCCGCCTTCCTGTTGAACGAGAAGCGTGGCGAAATCCTGAAGATCGAGACGCGCCATCGCGTCACGGTCATCATGATCCCCAACAAGCACCTGGAAACCCCGCACTACAAGATGGAACGGATCAAGCACGACGATCCGCGCCTGGACGAGGCCCAAGCCAGCTACACCATGGCCGAGCAGGCCGACACCGACATCGGCTACAGCAAGCGCCAGAAGGAAGAAGTGCGTCCGCGCCAGGAAGCCGTGGTCAAGGGCATCACCCCCGACCAGCCGGCCCCCATCGTCGAGCGCAAGGCCCCGGAACCGGTGGCTGCTCCTGTGCCGCCGCCGACGCTGGCGCCGGAATCGGGCCTGCTGGGCAAGATCTTCAGCTTCTTCCGCAAGAAGCCGGTCGCGCCGGTGGCGGCTCCTGCTCCGGTGGAAGCCAAGGCCCCCGCCAAGCGTGAAGGTGAGCGCAATGGCCGTGGCGGCGATCGCAATGGCCGCAGCCGCAACCGTAACGAGCGTGGCGAACGCGCAGAGCGCAATGGCCGCAACCCGGTTGCTACCGAACTGAAGGCAGGCGAAGCCGCCGAAGGCAAGCAGGTGCGCGCACCGCGTCCTCCGCGCGAACCCAAGGAAGGCCGCGAGCCGCGTGAACCGCGCGAACTCCAGGCCCAGGCCCGTGACGGCCAGGAAGCCAAGGAAGCCCGCCGCAACGAGCCGCGTGAAAACCGTGAGCCTCGCGAAGCCCGTGAGCCGCGTGAAGGCCGCGAAGGCCGTGAACCGCGTGCTCCTCGCGAGCCGCGTGAACCGCGCGCCCCGCGTGGCGAACGCAAGGAAGCCAAGTCCGAGGAAGGCCTGCCGCTGGAAGCCGCCCTGGCTGCCGGCACTGCCGGTGTGGCCGTGGCCGCTGGTGCAGCCGTCATCGCCAGCGATGAGGCCGCCACGCAAGTGGACGCCGCGCAGATCGAAGCTGGCGAAGCTGTCGAAGGCGCTGAAACCGCCGAAGGCGCAAGCGAGCCGCGTCGCCGCCGCCGTCGCGGCGGTCGCAACCGTCATCGCCGTGAACGCGACGAGAACGGCAACCTGATCGACAACGCCGAAGCTGGCGACGGCGCTGAAGGTGATGGCGCTGAAGCCGCAGAAGGTGCTGAGGCTGTCACCCCGGCCTTCGTGCCCGTGGCGGATGCCGCTGCAGCCTCGGCGCAGGCTGCCGTGGCCCAGGCCTCCTTTGCCGCATCGCCGGTACCGGCCGCAGAGAATGCCCCTGTTGCAGAGAGCGCAGCAAAGGTAGAAAGCGGCGTCAACTCGGTGGAAGCCGTGGCCGCTGCAGCTGCCGAAGCTACCGAAGCCGTCTTCTCGCACCAGCCCGCCATCGAGCCGGTCGCGCCGTCCATCGACGCCAGCTTCGCGCCAGCGCCGGTACAAGCGCCAGTGCAGGCTCCGGCAGCTTCGGAAGCACCTGTGGAAGTAGTCCCTGCGGTGGCTGCCGAACCTGTTGCAGCGCCCGCTCCGGTGGTGCAGCAGCAGATCAGCCTGCTGGACGCTGTGGAAGCAGCGCCGGTGGTTGCCTCCGCGCCTGCTGCACCAGCAGCGCCTGCCGCGCCAGCCCCGCAAGCAGCCCCTGCCCCGGTGCAAACCGCCGGCAATGGCGCCCAGTGGGACTCGCTGCAGCAGATGCTGTCGCAGGCCGGTCTGACCCTGGCCACCACCGATCCGGTCAAGCTGCGTGCAGCTCAGGAAGCCGCAGCGGCCTTCGAGCCGGCGCCGCGCGCGCCACGCGAGCGCAAGCCGTTGCCGCCGCAGTCGACCGAGCCGCTGGTGCAGGTGGAAACGCGTCGTTGATCGACCAGGCAAGCGCCTGATGGTCCAGAAAAAAGGGAGCTTCGGCTCCCTTTTTCGTTGTCAGCCTCATAGGCGGCGCGTCTTGCCATCGGCAATCCAGCCCCTATTTGGTGACAGTTGACCGAAGACCCGCGCGATACAGTGCAAGCCCTCTTTCCGCGCCCATTCTGCCTGGGCCGCGCCGGTGCTGGGGTTGCGCAGCACTGATCGGTTAGACGCCGGGAAATATGCATGATCATGCATCTACGCCGGATCGCCAGCCGTGCTATCGTTACACACCTGTTACCGCCAGCCAGCATGAACCAGCGCGTCATTCCCATCGTCGATTACCGGCAAGCCTTCCCCGCCAACGAGGCAGGACGGCTTGCGCCGATGGCAGTGCAACCCACCGGCTGGCTCAGCGACAGCCTGGGCCGCCCGCTGCATGACCTGCGCATCTCGGTCACCGACCGCTGCAATTTCCGTTGCGTCTATTGCATGCCCAAGGATGTGTTCGACAAGCAGTACCAGTTCCTGCCGCATTCGGATCTGCTGACCTTCGAGGAACTGACCCGCGTAGCGGCCCAGTTCGTCGCCCATGGCGTGCGCAAGATCCGCCTGACCGGCGGCGAACCCCTGCTGCGCAAGAACATCGAGACCCTGATCGGCATGCTGGCCGCCCTGCGCACGCCTGAGGGCGAGCCTGTCGATCTCACCCTGACCACCAACGGCACCCTGTTGAAGCAAAAGGCCCAGGCACTCAAGGACGCCGGACTCAAGCGCGTGACGGTATCGCTGGATTCGCTCGATGACGAGAGCTTCCGCCGCATGAACGACGTCGATTTCCCGGTGGCGCGCGTGCTGGAGGGCATCGCCGCCGCCCACGCCGCCGGCCTGGGTCCGGTGAAGATCAACATGGTGGTCAAGAAAGGCGTCAACGACGACCAGATCCTGCCCATGGCGCGCTATTTCAAGGGCACGCCGGCCATCCTGCGCTTCATCGAATACATGGACGTGGGTTCCTCCAACGGCTGGCGCATGGATGAGGTCTTGCCCTCGGCCGAGGTGGTGCGACTGATCGCCGCCGAGATGCCACTGGAAGTGGCCGATCCCAACTACACCGGTGAAACCGCCGAGCGCTGGCGCTATGCCGATGGCAGCGGCGAGATCGGCGTCATCTCCAGCGTCACCCAGGCCTTCTGCCAGGATTGCTCGCGCGCCCGCCTGTCCACCGAGGGGAAGGTCTACACCTGCCTCTTCGCCAGCGAGGGCCACGACTTGCGCAGCATCGTGCGCAGCGGCGGCAGCGATGCCGAGATCGCCGGAGCCATCGCGGCACTGTGGGGCCAGCGTGGCGATCGTTATTCCGAATTGCGCAGCGCCCTGCGGGAAGCACCGCTGCGCAAGGTCGAGATGTCCTATATCGGCGGCTGAGCCGGGGCCGATCATGCGCTCCGCCGCCACCACCAACCCCATCTTCTCCGCCAGCCACATCACCGGCCTGGTCTTGGCCGGCGGCCGTGGCACGCGCATGGGCGGCGTCGACAAAGGCCTGCAGTTGCTGCATGGCAAACCGCTGGTGCAGCATGTGCTGGAAAGGCTGGCGCCCCAGGTCGGCCCGCTGGCCATCAACGCCAACCGTTCCCAGCTGGACTATGCCCGCTTCGGCTATCCGGTCTGGCATGACCTGGAGGAAGGCTTCCCCGGCCCGCTGGCCGGCCTGCACAGCGGGCTGGTCCATTGCACCACCGATTTCCTGGCCAGTACCCCCTGCGACTCACCGCTGATTCCCTACGACATGGTGGCCCGGCTGGCCACTGCGCTGGCCGAGGCCGGCGCCGACGCTGCGGTGGCGCTTACCGATGGCGCGCATGGCCGGCAGCGCCATCCTGTCTGCTCCCTGCTGCGCCGCTCCACGCAAGCCTCGCTGCAAGCCTTCCTGGCCGCCGGCGAGCGCAAGATGGACCACTGGTTCGCTACACTGGCCTGCGTGGAAGTCGAGTTTCCCGACGAGCGTGCCTTCTGCAACATCAATACCGGGCTGGAACTGCAACGGCTCGAAGAAGAACAATGACCCCTCCTTCCCTGAACGATATCGTCAGCTGCATCAGCGGCTATGACCCGCACGCCATGACCGTGGAGCGCGCCCAGGCGGTGATCCGCGAGTTCATCCACCCCATCGAGGCGGTCGAAAAACTGCCTATCCGCAGCGCCCTCTCGCGCGTGCTGGCGCAAGACATCGTCTCGCGCATCGATGTCCCCGCGCATGACAACTCGGCCATGGATGGCTATGCGCTGCGCGGCGAAGACCTGGCCGAGGGCCGCGAACTGCGCCTGCAGATCATCGGCGAAGTCCGTGCCGGGGACCGCTTCACGGGCCAGGTCGGGCCTGGTCAGTGCGTGCGCATCATGACCGGTGCGCCCATGCCCGCAGGTTGCGACACGGTCATCCCGCAGGAATTGACGGTGGATGCAGACCAGAGCGCGGTCACCGTGCCACCCGGTCGCGTGCGTGCCGGTGACAACCGCCGTCTGCGTGGCGAAGACCTGGCGTTAGGCAACGTGGCGCTGCCGCGCGGGCGCATACTGCGGCCTTCCGACATCGGCCTGCTGGCCTCGCTGGGCCTGGCCGAGGTGCCGGTGCAGCGCCGCCTGCGCGTGGCCTTCTTCTCTACCGGCGACGAATTGCGTTCAGTGGGCGAGCCGCTCGATGAGGGCTGCGTCTACGACTCCAACCGCTACACCCTGCACGGCATGCTCACGCGCCTGGGCTGCGATGTGCTCGACATGGGCGTAGTGCCGGACGATCCGGTAGCGCTGGAAGCGGCTTTCCGCAGCGCCTGTGAAGAGGCCGATGCGGTCATCACTTCGGGGGGCGTGTCGGTCGGAGTGGCCGACTATACCAAGCAGATCATGGCCAGCCTGGGCGAGATGGCCTTCTGGAAGATCGCCATGCGTCCGGGCCGTCCGCTGGCCTTTGGCCGCATCCGTTCGCGCGGGCGGGAGGCCTACCTGTTCGGCCTGCCGGGCAATCCGGTGGCGGTGACGGTGAGCTTTTCCTTCTTCGTGCGCGACGCCCTGCTACGCCTGGCCGGGGCCGAAACCAAACCCTTGCCACGCCTGCGCGTGAAGACCGCCACGGCGATCCGCAAGAAGGCCGGGCGCACCGAGTACCAGCGCGGCATCCTGGCGCCTGATGACAGTGGAAACTGGAGTGTGCGCCTGACCGGCATGCAAGGCTCGGGCATCCTGCGCTCCATGTCAGATGCCAATTGCATCATCGAACTGGAGCATGATCGCGGCGATGTGGCTGCGGGTGAAGAAGTGGCGGTGGTCTTGTTCGACGGACTGGTGTGAATCAGTTCAGCCAGATCGACGCACCTCTCCCACCCCGTTCTCCCTGAGTAGACGCATCGCGTCGTATCGAAGGGCGCACCACCGGTAGCGCGCCTTCGATACGCTGCTTGCGCAGCTACTCAGTCCGAACGGGAGGTTCAGAACGCCAGCAAATCAAGGACGGACGGGTTCAATTTTCCGTGCTGCGATTGCATCGCGCTCACACTGCCTCGTCCGACTCGCCCAGGTCTGGTTCCGCCGCGCCCAGCAGCTTCTGCGCAGCGTCTGCCGGCAAGGCTTCCACCGACTTGAGCTTGCGGGTCATCTGGCGGGTCCGGGTCTCGGCCTGGTCGATGTTGCGGGCGGCGCGTTCCAGGGCGGTCTTGGTGGAGGCCAACACTTCACCGAACTTGCCGAACTCGGTCTTGACTGCGCCCAGCACCTGCCACACTTCCGAAGAACGCTTTTCCAGCGCCAGGGTGCGGAAACCCATCTGCAAGCTGTTGAGCAGCGCCGACAAGGTAGAGGGTCCGGCAATGGTGACCCGGCAGCTGCGCTGCAGATCATCGGACAGGCCAGGCCTGCGCATCACCTCGGCATACAGGCCTTCGGTGGGCAGGAAGAGGATGGCGAAATCGGTCGTCAGTGGCGGCGACAGGTATTTCTCGGCAATCGTCCTGGCCTCGGTGCGCACGGCGCGCTCGAGCTCCTTGCCGGCGGCGGCCACACCATCGGCGTCGGCGCGCTCGGCGGCCTCGACCAGGCGTTCGTACTGTTCCTTGGGGAATTTGGCATCGATCGGCATCCACACCGGCTCGCCCGCTTCCTTCCCGCCCGGCAGGCGGATGGCGAATTCGACCCGCTCGCCGCTACCGCGCACGGTCTCGACGTTCTTGCCGTACTGCTCGGGAGTGAGCATCTGCTCCAGCAGGATTTCCAGCTGGACTTCGCCCCAGGTGCCACGAGTCTTCACATTGGTCAGCACGCGCTTGAGATCGCCCACGCCGGTGGCCAGTTGCTGCATCTCGCCCAGTCCCTGGTGGACCTTGTCCAGGCGGTCCGACACCAGCTTGAAGGATTCGCCCAGACGTTGCTCCAGCGTGGCGTGCAGCTTCTCATCGACGGTCTTGCGCATCTCGTCGAGCTTTTGCGCGTTGTCGGTCTGCAGGTCCTTGATCTTGGCTTCCAGCGTGGCCCGCACTTCGCCCATGCGCTGGGCGTTGGACTCGGTCAGGGCCGACAGTTGCTGGTTCAGGGTATCGCCAAAGCGCTTGAGCGAGACCGCCTGCTCCTCGCGGCTGACCTGGGCCTGCAGCGTGATGGACTGACGCATGCTGTCCAGCTGCTGGGCATTGGTCTCGTTGAGCTTGACCAGTTGCTGGGCAAAGCCATCGATCTGCTGGTTCTGCAGGCTGGCCACGCTGGCCATCTGGGTCGCCAGCGTCTGTTGCAGCTGCGCGAAGCTGGCGCCCAGCTCCTGGCGCGTGCTCTGGGCGCTGGCCTGGACCTGGCTGCGCAGCTCGCGCTCGATGCGCTCGCCGATATCCTGCTGGTGGCGCTGGAGCACCTGCTGCATGTGCTCCAGCATCTCTTCGACCTCGGCGCTGGCCTCCTCGCGCTGGCCCGAACGCAGCAGCACCAGCACCTGCAGCACGATGCCGGCCACCACCAGGCCGGCCAGGATCATCTCGAATGGGTTCATGGGGAGCTTACTCGGGCTTGTTGCGCATCCAGTCAGCGGTCTGGTAGAGCGCTGCCAGCAGGCGTTTCATCAGGTCTTCCGGCAGGCCCACGTCCTGCATGGCCCAGGTCATGCAGCGCAGCCACTGGTCGCGCTCCGAAATGCCGATGGGGAAAGGCAGGTGGCGCGCCCGCAGGCGCGGATGGCCGAACTTCTCCATGTACAGGCTGGGACCGCCGGTCCAGCCGGAGAGGAACATGTAGGTCTTCTCGCGCGAACCCTCCAGCGAGGGCGGATGCAGGGCGCGGATGCCGGCGAACTCCGGCTCCAGGTCCATCAGGTCATAGAAACGGTCGACCATCTCGCGCAGTTTTTCCGCGCCGCCGATGAGTTCGAAGGTGGTGGGTTGGTTGGGGTCTTCGATTTGCATAAGAGCGTCATGATACCGCAGCCGGCCAGCCCACGGCGGGCCGCCCGGCGGCGATATGCAGGCGATTTGACCTGGCGCGCATCAGGCCTCGCGCAGCGTCTGCAAGGGCGGACGGCGCAGCACATGGCGCAACCCGGCCCAGCCACCCAGCGCCGAGCAGGCTGCACCCAGGCCCATGCCGGCCAGCCATACCAGCGGGCTGAAGCTCCAGTCGAAATTGAAGACATAGTGCACCAGCGCCCAGCCAATAGCAGCCGCCCCGCTGGCCGCCAGCAACCCCGCCAAGGCACCCACCAGCAGCACCTCGATGCGCTGGGCGCGCGCCAACTCCACGCGGGTGGCGCCCAGCGCGCGCAACAGTCCGGCCTCGCGCACCCGCTCGTCCTGCGAGCCTGCCAGCGCCGCATACAGCACCAGCACGCCGGAGCAGAGCGTGAAGAGGAACAGGAATTCCACCGCCGAGATCACCTGCCCCACCACGTCCTGGATCTGGCGCAGCACGCTGCCGATATCGACCACGGTGAGGTTGGGATAGTCACGCGTGAGGGTGTTGCCCAGCGCTTCCTGCTGCGGGTTCAGATGGACGGCGGTGATCCAGCTTTGCGGCGTGTCGCGCATCAGCGTGGGATTGAGGATGACAAAGAAATTCACCCGCAACGAGCCCCATTCCAGCTTGCGCAGGCTGGTCACAGGAGCTTCCACCAGTTGCCCGGCGATGTCGAATTGCAGGCGGTCACCCAGCTTGATCCCCAGCGTCTGAGCCAGGCCGCGTTCCACCGAGGCTTCCGGCTGGCTGTCGTCGTACCAGCGACCCGCCACGATGCCATTGCCAGGGGGGATCTCGCGCAGGGTCGAGAGATTGAACTCACGGTCCACCAGGCGCTTGGCGCGATCCTCGGCATAGTCGGCGGCGCTGATGGCGCGCCCGTTGATCTGCACCAGCCGGCCACGGATCATCGGATACAGCGCAACATCACCCACCCCGCCCTGGCGCAGCAACTGTTCCACCGCCTGGCGCTGGTCGGGCTGGATGTTGATGATGAAGCGGTTGGGAGCATCGGCGGGAGTGGCCTCACGCCAAGCACCCACCAGATCGCCGCGAATGACCGTCAGCAACAGCAGCGCCATGAGGCCCAATCCCAGCGCCACCACCTGCATCACGGCAGCAGCAGGACGGCGTTGCAGGCCGTCGATGGCAAAGCGCCAGCTCTGGCGATCCACCAGGCCGCGCAGCGAACGCAGTCCCCGCAGGCACAGCCACGCCACCAGCGCAAACAGGCCAAAGCCGCCGAGGAAACCGGCGATGGTCAGCAGGCCCAGCTTCAGGTCACCCGCCTGCCACAGCAGCAAGCCGGAGAACACCAGGGTACCCAGCCCGTAAGTCGCCACCGTCAAGGGTTGCGGTGCGAGCTGATCGCGGCGGATCACGCGGTTGTGCGGCACGTTGCGCAATTGCAGGATGGGTGGCAAGGCAAACCCCAGCAGCAGCAACAGGCCGGCCGCCACGCCCTGCACGGCCGGCTGCCAGCCGGCAGGCGGCAAGGCGGTCGGCATGAAATTGCCCAGCCATTGCAGCAGCGCGAAATGGGCGGCATAGCCGATGAGCATGCCCAGCACGCTGGCGGCCAGGCCGACCAGCAGGAATTCACCCAGGTACAGCCGCGTCACCTGCGCCTGCGTGAGGCCAAAACAGCGCAGCATGGCGCAGGCGTCCAGGTGGCGCAGCATGAAGCGGCGCGCCGCCATCGCCACGGCCAGCGCGGCCAGCATGGCCGACAGCAGGCCCACCAGGGAGAGGAACTGCTCGGCGCGGTCCAGCGTGGCGCGCATCTCGGGGCGGCCGTTTTCCAGCGATTCCAGGCGCACGCCGCGCAGCTTGTCGGCCTCGATCTGCCGCTCCACCTCTTGCTGGAATTGCTTGACGACTGGCGCCGGCCCGGCGAGAAGCAAGCGATAGGTCACGCGCGAGCCGACCTGCACCAGATGGGTGGCGGCCAGGTCGGCCTCGCCCAGCATCACGCGGGGGGCGAAGTTGACGAAGGCGCTGCCGCGATCAGGCTCCACGGCGATGACCGCCGCGATCTTCAGGGGCAGGTCACCGATCTTGAGGGTATCGCCCACCCGCACATCCAGTTGCGAGAGGATTTGCGGATCTACCCAGACCGTGCCTGGCTGGGGGATGCCCTCAGCCGGACGGTCAGCACCCGACGCCGTTTGCAACCTGAGCTGGCCGCGCAGCGGATAGCCCGCCGTGACCGCCTTGATGGACGCGAGCACCGCACGCGCCGCATCGCCCTCCCCGGCCTGGGCCATGCTCGGGAAGACCTGGGTCTGCGCCTGCTGCAGGCCCTGCGCGGCGGCACGCTGCATCCATTGCGGCGGCAAGGGCTGGTCTGCCGCCACCAGCAGGTCGGCGCCCAGCAACTGGTGGGCGTCGCGGGTCATGCCCGCGCGCATGCGGTCCACGAAGAAACCGACCGAAGACAGCGAGGCCACTGCCACGATCAACGCGATCAGCAGGAAACGGAGTTCACCTGTGCGCCAGTCGCGCCAGGTCATGCGCAGTGCTTGTAGGAACATGCGGAAAAGAGAGGTAATGGGATGAAAAAGGCGGCCTGTGCCTCAGCAAGGCCGCTTCAGAGTGTCCAAGGATGCCTAAGAATGCTTTAGCGCCACCACAGCGCCGCCAACCCCACCGCCAGCAGCACGCAGAAGGCCGTCTGCATGCGCAGGCGGCGGCGCATGCCATCGACGGTGGCCACCAGCTGTGCATTCTGCTCGGCCAGGGTGTTGATGAGCTGGGTGGCTTCCAACTGCTCGGCCTCGAGCTGGCCGATACGCTGGGCCAGCCGTTCGGCATCGGTGGCGGCGGGCGCGACCTGCGGGGCCTGGGCCGCCGTATTGGCCTTGCGGGTGCGCGACCACAGTTCGCGCGCGCCCTTGACGATGCCCGGCGTGGCCTGGACCACATCGCCCCAGGGAATCAACTTGATGGCAGACAACCAGCTCAATCCCATCGCTACCTCTCCTTTTTCGGCTCATGCCGGATACGGCTTGTTGCAAATGACCGAGAACCTCAGCCTTGCGCGTTCTTCTAAGACACGCAAAACGTGATTTTATCCCGACGAAGCACGGTACGCGGTCCCGCTGCGGCTTCGTCCTCGCCCATGGAGTCCCCAAAGATGAAAGCTCTCTTGCGTTCCCTGTCCCTGCTGGGCGCATTGCTGGTCCTGGGCAGTCAGGCCGCCCAGGCCGCCGACTGCACCAAGGCCGCCACCCAGGCCGAGATGAATGCCTGCGCCTCGCAGACCCTGACCCAGAGCGACGCCGACCTCAACGCCACCTACATGGCCTACCGCGACAAGCTCGACCGCGCCCGCCAGAACGAGTTGCGCGAAGTACAACTGGCCTGGCTGAAATACCGTGACCTGTCCTGCCGCTTCGAAAGCGCCGCCAGCGCCGGCGGCTCGGTCGCCGCCACGGTGCGCCAGACCTGCCTGGCCGAGAAGACGCGCCAGCGCACCGATGAGCTCAAGGCCCTGGCCGGTTGCCAGGAGGGGGACGTGGCCTGCGTACGCTAGTCAGTGGCAAACTTTCATGCTGTAATGCGCTCGTCTGAATTAACAGACACCGCATCCACCAGCCCCTGGGAGAATCCAATGAAAAAACTGCTCTTCGCCATGACCACTTTCGCACTGGCCGCACCGCTGCTGGTGGCTTCCCCCGCCATGGCGGAAAACGCCCAGCAGAACAAGATGAAGCAGTGTAATGCCGACGCCACCGCCTCTGGCAAGAAAGGTGACGAACGCAAGGCCTTCATGTCGTCCTGTCTGAAGAAGGACGCGCCCAAACCGGCCACCCAACAGGACAAGATGAAGCAGTGCAATGCCGACGCCGCCGGCAAGAAAGGCGACGAACGCAAGGCCTTCATGTCGTCCTGCCTGAAGAAGGACAAGTAATCCCCCTTCCGGCCACTGGCAATAAAAAACCCGCAAGTCACTGGCTTGCGGGTTTTTATTGGGTGGCGAGTTCAGTGCTGCGTGCGCTTGAAGAAGAACAATCCCGCCCCCACCAGCATGAGCACGCCGCCGAAGAAGCGGTTCTGCGCTCGGATCGCCTTCTGGCTGCGGAAGAAGCGCTGCAGGCGGCTGGCCGCAAAGGCATAGCCGTGCATCACCACCAGGTCCACCGCTACCATGGTCACCGCCAGCACCAGCAATTGCAGCCACAGCGGGCGGTCGTGGTCGATGAACTGCGGCAGCACCGCCACCATGAAGACAATACCCTTGGGATTGGTGGCATTGGTGAGAAAACCGGTCATGCAACGCTGCCACCAGGTCTGGCGAGCATGGGCGCGCGCCGAGGCATTGGCCGCGTCCAGCGCTTCGCCCTGTTCTTCGCTGGGCACGCGCGCACGCCATTGCGAGAAGCCCAGATAGATCAGATAGAGCGCCCCCGCCACCTTGATGACATTGAAGGCCGTCTCCGAGGCCACCAGCAGCGAACCCACGCCCGCACCCGCGATGATGAGGATCACCACCAGCGCGATCTCCAGCCCGAGGATGGTGGCGCTGGTGCGGCGCACACCGTAGTTCAGGCCATGGCTCATCGACAGCACCGCGCCCGAACCGGGGGAGATGGCGATGACGCAGGCAGCGGCGAAGAAGGCAAACCAGGTTTGATAATCCATGGGAATCTCGATGGGCAGACAGGAAAGCCCACCATTATAGAGAAGCAGCCCGCGCACTGCTGGGCCCGTCACACATCGGGCAAATCGGGCCGCGCCGACGCCAGCAACGAATGCTTACAAATCCACGATGAATTGAAACACTTTGACGTCGTCCTTCCCGTCGCCGGGTCGTTATAGGAAGCAAGGCGCAACGAAACGATGTAGCGATTACGCAAAATCAAGCGCCGAGCGTAATAACCACTTTCAAAAGGAAATTGCCATGAAAACCAAATCCGTCATCGTCGCTTCCCTGCTGACCGCGCTGGCCCTGCCGGTGTTTGCCCAGAGCGGCGCCACCGCCCCTGCCGCCGCCGCGCCGGCTGCGACCACGGCCGCTCCGGCCAAGGCGGAAGCAGGCAAGACCGAAGCGACACCCAAGGCCAAGTCCGAACATCACGCCAAGCACAAGAAGTCCGAGAAGAAGTCGGAAGCCAAGGCTGAAGGCAAGACCGAGAAGAAGGCAGAAAAGAAGGAAGCCGCAGGCGCTGACGCCAAGCCGGCCGCCGACACTGCCAAGACCAAGTAAGACCGGCACCACGCCGTACTACTGATTCATCAGATTCATTCGGTTCATTACTGACACCGTCACAGACATTACCGACATTACCGACATCCGTCTTCGAAAGGACACCATCATGAAAACCAAGACCATCATCGTTGCTTCCCTGCTGTCGGCCCTGACCCTGCCCGTGTTCGCCCAGACTGGCGCCGCTGCTCCCGCCACCCCTGCTGCTCCGGCTGCGACCGCCGCCGCACCGGCCAAGGCAGAAGCCGCCAAGAGCGAGACTGCACCCAAGGCCAAGCATCACGCCAAGCACAAGAAGGCCGAAAAGAAGGGCGAAGCCAAGGCTGAAAAGAAGGAAGCCGCTGGCACCGAAGCCAAGCCGGCCGCTGACGGCGCCAAGAAGTAAGCGCTGGCACTGAGCAAGACCGGGCGTGTGCAACGCCCACCCATGTCAGGGATGACAGGGATATCGCCCCCGCACCATCAGGTCCGGGGGCGATATTTTTTATATCATTTACATTATTTGACTGATTCAGTCCGGCTGCCAGCGCAGGCTGATGCGCTCTCCGCAAGCCGCAAACTGCCCGCAATCCATGCCAATCCCCGCCGCAAAGAGTAAGGACTCGCCCGCCCAGACCAGCGGCAGATAGGGACGCTCCCAGGCCGGCACGTCCGCGCTCTGGTATTGCTGCTTGAGACTGCGCGCCGGACGGTTGGTCGCCAGCCTGATGCGCTCCCCGCCGCTGCGTCCGCACGCCAGCAGAGACTGTCCCTGCAGCCAGGCGGGATCGAAACCTGGGCGGACGTCATCGGCGCCGATACGGTCGAAGTGCAGCGTCCCGTACCACGCCGGCAAGCGCCATTGCGCCTGGCCGTCCCACCGCAGCGTGGCCACGGCGCCCTCCTCGGGCGGCATACGGCGCGGCGCAAGGAAAACGCGCTCGCGATAGCGATGTACTTCACCATCAGGATGGGAGACGCACAATTGCGCCTCCACATCGGCTTGCAGCAATTGATGGCGCATTTCCTGCATCCACGCTGCCGAAGGCATGCGCATGCCGCGCAGGCCGAACCAGTGGCGCATCAGGTTCAGGAAACGCTGTTCGCTGAGCTCGCGCAAGGGCGGCATGCGTAGGTGCTCATCCTCACGGCAGTGCGCCAGGTCCTGCTCGGCCACTTCGCGCAGCAGTTCCTGCGCGCCCTGCGCGTGGCCTGCGGCGCGCGCCAGCCGCTGCTGATAGCCGGGGAAGACCTGGCCCAGCGCCGGCATGACCTGATGGCGCAAGGCGTTGCGGGTATAGCGCGGATCGCTGTTGGACTCGTCCTCGACCCACTTCAGCGACATCGCATCGGCCACCACCTCCAGCTGCGCCCGGGTCACGCCCAGAAAAGGCCGCGCCATCAGCAATCGATCGTCGCCCAGCAAGGCCGGGGCGGTATTGCAACGGTCCATGCCGGACAGGCCGGCCAGGCCGCTGCCGCGCAGCAGTTGCAACAGCACCGTCTCGGCCTGGTCATCCAGGTGATGGGCCATCAGCAGCACCCGCGCACCCTGCTGGCGGCACAGGCGGCCCAGCGCCGCATAGCGGGCCAGCCGCGCCGCTTCTTCGACGCCGCTGTCGGCCACCCCTTCCAGCTGCACACGCTCGGACTGCAAGACCAGCCCCAGTTGCGCGCAACAGGCCTGGGCATGGGCCAGCCAGGCATCGGCATGGGGACTGAGGCCATGATGCACATGCAGCGGCGCCAGCCTGCTAGTGCCGCCATTCTCACGCGCCCATTGCGCCGCTACCCACAGCAGCACGGTGGAATCGAGCCCGCCGCTGTAGGCCACGGCCAGCGTGTCGTGGGCGGCGTCAAAGCCGCTGGCGGACAGGCAGTCCTGCAGCGCCTGCTGCAAGAGGACAAGGGTGGTTTCGTGAGCGTGACGAGGATGAGCGGACATGGAAAAAATCAAAGCCGGAAAAGACAAACGCCAGCGAAGCAATCGCTGGCGCCTGGGCGGACAAAGCAAGCAGGGAGGATTATTCCGCCGAATTCAATTCCTTGAACTTGCCATAGGCCATCAGCTTTTCGTGACGCGCGGCCAGCAGGTCCTTGGTCTTCATGCCCTGGAACTGGCGCAGCGAATCCGACAGTGCGCGCTTGAGCAGGCCGGCCATCTGCTTGGGATCACGATGGGCCCCGCCCAGCGGTTCGTTGACGATCTTGTCGATCAGGCCGATGGCCTTCAAGCGATGGGCGGTCAGGCCCAAGGCTTCGGCCGCGTCGGCGGCGCGGTCGGCGGTCTTCCACAGGATGGAAGCACAGCCTTCCGGCGAGATCACCGAGTAGGTGGCGTATTGCAGCATCAGCACCGAGTCGCCCACGGCGATGGCCAGCGCGCCGCCGGAACCGCCTTCACCGATGATGGTGGCGATCAGCGGCACCTTCAGTTCGGCCATCACGTACAGGTTGTGGCCGATGGCTTCGGACTGGCCGCGCTCTTCGGCGTCGATGCCGGGGAATGCGCCCGGGGTATCGACAAAGGTAAAGATAGGCAAACCGAACTTCTCTGCCACCTTCATCAGGCGCATGGCCTTGCGATAGCCTTCCGGCTTGGGCATACCGAAGTTGCGCATGGCGCGTTCCTTGGTGTCGCGCCCCTTCTGGTGGCCGATCACCATGCAGGCCTGGCCGTTGAAGCGGGCCAGACCGCCGACGATGGACTGGTCGTCGGCAAAGGTGCGGTCGCCGTGCAGTTCGTGGAAGTCGG
Organism: Herbaspirillum camelliae; assembly: GCF_001929405.1. Taxonomy (NCBI): domain Bacteria; kingdom Pseudomonadati; phylum Pseudomonadota; class Betaproteobacteria; order Burkholderiales; family Oxalobacteraceae; genus Herbaspirillum; species Herbaspirillum camelliae. The sequence goes on along the minus strand of NZ_KV880769.1, from coordinate 3,521,571 downwards.
TGAAGATCTCGCGCACGTAGTCCATGGTGTACGGACGTTGCGGATGGCGGGCGATCTGGGAGACCTGCCAAGGGGTGAGCTTGGCGTAGATGTCCTTGGTCAGTTGCTGGCTTTTCTTGACCAGGCGTTCGATCTCTTCGGAGATGTCAACGGCCGAGTCGTCCTGTACGAAACGCAACTCTTCGATCTTGGCGTCCAGCTCGGCGATGGCCTGCTCGAAGCCCAGAAAAGTCGTTGTCGATTTAGTCATTGTGTTCCTTTTCAACAAGTCCGATCATGCGGCGAGGATCGGTGAAAATGCCGGCCCGGTGCGGGTTGCGGCGCGATGATCCCGGATGTATCGGTTTGCCTTCAATTCTTGCGAGGACGGGAGTATACACCAGCAGTGCCTGCGCCCTCTTCCCCTTGGATCAATAATCGGAGGGCAGCGGGTCCAGGCTGCGCCACAGATACCAGGTCGCCACGGTGCGCCACGGTTCCCAGTTCGCGGCGACTTCCCGCGCATCGCTGCGCGAGACGGGCTCGCCCGAGAAGTAGCTGATGCTGATGCCCTTGAGCAATCCCAGGTCATCCAGCGGCAGCACATTGGGGCGCAGCAGATTAAATATCAAAAACATCTCGGCTGTCCAGCGGCCAATGCCACGGATCTGGATCATCTCGGCAATGACGGCTTCGTCTTCCATCTCCGCCCATTTGTCGGGATGCACCGTCTTGGCCTTGAAATGCGCGGCCAGGTCGAGGATGTATTCGGCCTTGCGCTTGGACAGGCCGCAGCCGGCCAGCCCTTCCGGACCGGTGCGGATCACCTGGCCAGGCGTGCAGCGCGGGCAGGCTTCCAGGAAGCGCTGCCAGACCGCATTGGCGGCCTTGGTCGAGATCTGCTGGCCGATCACCGAACGCGCCAGCGTGGTGAAGGCGTCGCCGCGCACCGTCAGTTGCAGGTCCCCGAACTGCGGGATGATCTTGCGCATGATGCGGTCGCGCTTCATCAGCTCGGCCTTGGCCTCTTCCCAGTAGGCCGGCACGATCAGGCTGGGATCGACGTCGCTGGCTTTTCGGTTGGTATTCAAATCACGCTCTCCGCCATTCGGTCAGCCCGCCCGGCTTGTCTTCCAGGATGATGCCGGCCTCGGTCAGTTCGGCCCGGATGCGGTCGGCTTCGGCAAAGTTCTTGCCGGCCTTGGCGGCCTTGCGGGCAGCGATCAAGGCCTCGATTTCGGCTTCGCCCAGGCCGTCCGTGGCCGCCACGCCGCCCTTGAGGTACTCGCCGGGCTCCCGCTGCAACAGGCCGAGGATGCCGGCCAGCGCCTTGAGCTGGCGCGCCTGTGCGGGCGAACGGCTACGGTTGACCTCATTGGCCAGTTCGAACAGCACCGCGATGGCCACCGGCGTATTGAAGTCATCATTGAGCGCGTCGGCCAGGCGCAGGGCATGGGCGTCGTCGGCCACCAGACCGCCGGCTTCCGGCGGCACGTCCTTCAGGGCCGTATACAGACGGGTCAGCGCCTGGCGGGCGTCGTCCAGGTGTGCATCGGAATAATTGAGCGGGCTACGGTAGTGGGCGCGCAGGATGAAGAAGCGCAGCACTTCCGGGTCATACTTCTTGAGCACATCGCGGATGGTGAAGAAATTGCCCAGGGACTTGGACATCTTCTCATTGTCGATGCGCACGAAACCGTTGTGCATCCAGTAGTTCACGAAGGTGTGCTGGTGCGCGCCTTCGGACTGGGCGATCTCGTTTTCGTGGTGCGGGAACTGCAGGTCCTGACCGCCGCCGTGGATGTCGAAGTGGTCCCCCAGCAGGTCGCTGGACATGGCCGAGCACTCGATGTGCCAGCCCGGACGGCCACAGCCCCAGGGCGAATCCCACTTGGCCTCGTCCGGTTCCGCCGGCTTGGCCGCCTTCCAGAGCACGAAGTCCAGCGGGTCGCGCTTGCCGGTGTTGACATCGACGCGCTCGCCAGCGCGCAGGTCGTCCAGCGACTTGCCGGAGAGCTTGCCGTAGCCGGGGAAATCGCGCACCGAATAATTGACGTCGCCATCGCTGGCCTTGTAGGCCAGGCCGTTCTTTTCCAGCTTGCCGATCAGGTCCAGCATCTGCGGCACGTACCTGGTGGCGCGCGGCTCATGGTCGGGACGCTGCACGCCCAGGGCGGCGGCATCCTCGTTCATGGCATCAATGAAGCGATTGGTCAATTGGGCGATGGTCTCGCCGTTTTCCACGGCGCGCTTGATGATCTTGTCATCGATGTCGGTGATATTGCGCACATAGGTCACCTCGTAACCGGAGGCGCGCAGCCAGCGCTGCACCATGTCGAATACCACCAGCACGCGAGCATGGCCAATATGGCAATAGTCATAGACGGTCATGCCGCACACGTACAAGCGCACCTTGCCGGGTTCGATCGGAGAAAAGGTCTGCTTATCACGCGCTAGCGTGTTGTAAATCTTGAGCTCGCTCATGGGATGGGATTATGGATCTGGCGACGCCGCAGAAGGCGCCTGGTTCATGCATTGTGCGTGGGGTTCGCGCCGCGAAAGCCCGCGCGCCGAAACACCCCTGCCGGGGGATCATTGTTCTAGCAGCAGTTGCAACATGAACGGGTCACGGTCGCCAAACCTCTTTTGGTCTTACTTGTTTGATATAAAATGCCAGCTTTCTTCGAATCTCTTCGAGTATAGCATCGATAAAACCATGGCCCCAGAATCACAAGAACAGACACCCATTCATGGTTTGCGCGATCTGATCAGCAAAACTGCCCACAAGACGGCAGTGATGTCCAGCCTGGTGGCCGCCCTCTTCGCGGCGCCCGCCAGCCTCGCGCATGCCAGTGAAATGTCTGACATCAACAAGCTGATGCGGGCCGGACAGTATGCCGAAGCGCTGACCAAGACCGATGCCGTGCTGGCGAAACACCCGCGCGATGCGCAACTGCGTTTCACGAAGGGCCTGATCTTAGCAGAACAAAACCGTTCTGCCGAGGCCATCGCGGTATTCACCAAGCTGACCGAAGATTTCCCTGACCTGCCCGAACCCTACAACAACCTGGCCGTGCTGTACGCGGCCGATGGCCAGTACGACAAGGCCCGCGCGGCGCTGGACATGGCCATGCGCACCAACCCGACCTATGCCACCGCGCTGGAAAACCTGGGCGATGTCTATGCCAAGCTGGCCAGCCAGGCCTATGACAAGGCCTTGCAGATCGATCCGGGCGCCAATGTGCCGCAACCCAAGCTGACGCTGCTGCGTTCGCTCAACGGCAATACCACCGGCGGCACGGTGCCGCGCCTGGCCTCGGCAGCCGCCACCCAGCGCGATGCCAAGGCCAAGGCTGAAGCGAGCGCGGCCGAACAGCAGCAACGCGCCAAGGCCCTGGCGGCGGAAAAACTGGCCCAGCAGGCCGCTGCCGACAAGGCCGAGGCCGAGAAGAACGCCATCTCCAAGGCCACCAGCGAGAAGGAAAAGGCCGCTGCCGACAAGGCTGCAGCGGAGAAAGCCGCCGCCGAAAAGGCTGCTGCCGACAAGGCTGCCGCTGAAAAAGCCGCCGCTGACAAGGCTGCCGCCGAGAAGGCCCGTGCCGAGAAGGTGCGCGCCGAGCAACTGGCTGCCGAACAGGCGCGCGCGCAAAAGGCGGCTGCCGACAAGGCCGCCGCCGAGCAGAAGCAGAAGGAACTGCTAGCCCAGAAGGACAAGGAACAGGCCGACAAGCTGGCCCGCGAGCAGGCCGCCCGCGCCGAGAAGGAAAAGGCCGCCCAGGCTGCCGCCGAAAAGGCCAAGGCCGACAAGCTGGCCGCCGCCGAGAAGGCCAAAGCCGAGAAGCTGGCCGCAGCCGAAAAGGCCAAGGCAGACAAGGCCCGCGCCGACAAGGAAAAAGCCAAGGAACAAGCCAGCGCCGAACAGGACAAGACCGCCGTGCTGGCTGCCTTGAACGGCTGGGCCAAGGCCTGGAGCGACAAGGACGTGCGCAGCTACCTGGGTCACTACGCCAGCGACTTCGACACCCCCAAGGGCGCCTCCCGCAAGGAATGGGCCGAAGAGCGCCGCGCCCGTATCGAAGACAAGGGTCGCATCAGTGTCAAGGTCAGCAATGCCACGGTGAGCATCAATGGCAACACCGCCACCGTGCGTTATCGCCAGATATATAATTCGGATCGATTAACAGTAGACAGCCGCAAGACCCTGATCTTCGTAAAACAGGGCAATCGATGGCTGATCAAACAGGAACGATCGGGAGGGTAATTGGTGGCTAGCGCTTTGCAAGGGCGTCCCGCGCGCATGCTGGGACGCCTGCTGATCTTGTGTCTGGCGGGTCTGCCTTCGGTGGGCAGCGTCGCTTCCTCGTCTTCCATTCCGCCCCAGAGCGCCCCGGCCGGTGCGCCTGCCGCCAAGCCGGACCCGGAAGCCCTGTTGATCGACATCTACAAGGACCTGGGCGCCAACCGCCTGCGCGAAGCCCAGGCCAAGGCCGACGCCCTGGTGGCGGCCTACCCGACCTTCCGCCTGGGCCATCTGGTGCGTGGCGACCTGCTGTTGATGCATGCGCGGCCGGTGCGCAATTTCGGCGCGATGGCGGACGGCCCCGCCGACAAGCTCAAGGAATTGCGCGATGAAGCCATGGTGCGCATCCGCTCCCTGCAGGAAAAACCCGACCCCAACCTGATCCCCAAGGCCGTGCTGCAAGTGGGCGAAGACCAGAAGAACGTGCTGGTGGTCGACACCACGCGCTCGCGCATGTACGTCTATGAGAACCAGGGCGGCGAGCTGAAATTCCAGACCGACTTCTACATTTCCCAGGGCCGCTTCGGCGCCAACAAGTCCAAGTCCGGCGACCAGCGCACGCCCATTGGCGTGTACTACGTCAACAACCGCATCCCCGGCCCCAAGCTGCCTGATTTCTATGGCACGGGCGCGCTGCCCCTGTCCTACCCGAACGAATGGGACAAGCGCAATGGCCGCAGCGGCTATGGCATCTGGCTGCACGGCACGCCCTCGGACAACTTCAGCCGCCCGCCCCTGTCCTCGGACGGCTGCGTGGTGCTGGCCAACCCGGACCTGCAGAGCCTGTACTCCACCGCCGAGGTCGGCAAGACGGTGGTGGTGATCAGCCAGCATGTGCAGTTCGTGGACAAGAATGAATGGGCGCGCCAGCGCGACGCCGCCTCGGCCATCCTGGAACAATGGGGCCAGTCACTGGAAAACGCCGACCCCGAGAAGGTGTTGTCGTATTATTCCCCCGAATTCCGCTCGGCCCAGGGCGAAAGCCTGGCCACCTGGTTCGGTCGCCAGCAGAAGAGCCTGAACGGCGCGCGCTATACCAGTGTCAAACTGCGCGATGTCAGCCTGTTCCGCTACCCGGGCACACCGGAAGACATGATCGTCAGCACTTTCACCCAGGAAAGTGCGGTCGGCAAGAGCAAGAACGCGATCCGCAAGCGCCAGTACTGGGTGCGTGAAGGTTCGCAATGGAAAATCATTTACGAAGGCAACGCATGATCCTCTCCCGTCGTCACCTGCTGCGCATGGCCGCAGCATTGTCTCTGTCCGCTGCACTGGCCGCCCCGGCCCTGGCTGCTGACGCCCCGCGCGTGCTGCTCAAGACCAGCATGGGCGATATCACCGTCGAGCTGAACCCCGAAAAGGCGCCGGTCTCGGTGGAGAACTTCCTCAAGTACGTCAAGAAAGGCCAGTACAACGGCACCGTCTTCCACCGCGTCATCAATGGTTTCATGATCCAGGGCGGCGGCATGGACCAGAACCTGCGCGAAAAGCCCACCGACGCCCCGATCAAGAACGAGGCCAATAACGGTTTGAAGAACGAGGTTTATACTATCGCCATGGCGCGCACCTCGGCCCCGCATTCGGCGACCGCGCAATTCTTCATCAATGTCGCCAACAACCGCTTCCTGGACTATCCGGGCCAGGATGGTTGGGGTTACGCCGTGTTCGGCAAGGTCGTCGCCGGCACTGAGGTAGTCGACAAGATCAAGCAGGTGCGCACCGGCGCCGGCGATGTACCGACCACCCCGGTGGTGATCGAATCGGCCACCCTGGTCAAGTAAGCCAGCCGGCGCTACAGGCCTCGGCGGCATCAGAGGTATCAGAGGTATCACAAGGCGGGCCCATGTCGCCCGCCGGTTTTTTATTTCCCCTACATCAGCAAAGGATTCATCATGGCAGTTCTGCTCACCACCAACCACGGCACCATCAAGATCGAACTGGATGTGGAAAAGGCGCCCAAGACCGTTGAAAACTTCCTGGCCTACGTCAACGCCGGCCACTACGACGGCACCATCTTCCACCGCGTCATCGACGGCTTCATGATCCAGGGCGGCGGCTTCGAACCCGGCATGAAGCAGAAGGAAACCCGCGATCCGATCGAGAACGAAGCCAAGAATGGCTTGAAGAACGAGCCCTACACCCTGGCCATGGCCCGCACCGCCGCTCCGCACTCGGCCTCGGCGCAGTTCTTCATCAACGTCAAGAACAACAGCTTCCTGGACTACCCGGGCCAGGACGGCTGGGGCTACTGCGTCTTCGGCAAGGTCGTCGAAGGCACTGAAGTGGTCGACAAGATCAAGGGTGTGAAGACCACCCGTGCCGGCATGTTCGCCGACGTGCCTGCGGAAGACGTGGTGATCGAGAAGGCAGAAGTGGTCTGAGCCCGGCCTTGACCGCTGACTTCATCGACCATGACTGATTTCCAGTTCATGCAGAAAGCGCAACCGACGGTTGCGCTTTTTGTTTCCGACCTCCATTTGCAGGCCAGCCTGCCGCGCACCACGGCCGCCTTCCTGGCCTTCCTGCAGAGCCATGCGGTACAGACGCAGCAACTGTACCTGCTGGGCGACATCTTCGAATACTGGGCCGGTGACGACGACCTGGCCACCCCCTACAACCAGTTGATTGCCGACGCGCTCAAAACGCTACAGGCTCAGGGCGTGCAACTGTACTGGATGGCGGGCAACCGTGACTTTCTGGTCGGCCAGGCCTTTGCCGATGCCGCCGCACTGACGCTGCTGCCGGACCCGCACGTCATCACCGCCGCTGGTCGCACGCTGACGCTGGCCCATGGCGACGCCCAGTGTACCGATGACCATGCCTACATGGCCTTCCGCGCCCAGGTACGCCAGCCGGCCTACCAGCAACAGTTCCTGGCCATGCCGCTGGCGCAGCGCAAGGCCATCATCGAAGGCATCCGCAAGAACAGCCAGGACGCCAACCAGAGCAAGGAAATGGCGATCATGGATGTCAACGCTGGCGCCATCGACGCGCTCTTTGCGCAGACCGGCACCGATACACTGATCCACGGCCATACGCATCGCCCTGCCCTGCATCGCCTCGGTGAAGGCCACGCGCAGAAGCTGCGTTATGTCCTGCCGGATTGGGAATACGACGTGGAAACGCCGCGCGGCGGCTGGATCAGCCTGACTGCCGATGGCGCACTGCACCGGCATGATGTGAACGGCGACGAGATCGCCTGAGCGAAAGCCAAGACGAACCACGCAGCCGGTCTGATACCGGCTGCGCCCCTCCTCCTCAATCGACCAGCCGGTTCAGTTGCGCGGCGTCGAATTGTCCGGCCTCTTCCAGGCGTCGACACCCTATCCCCGCTCCCTGCAAGGCGGCCAGCATCACCTGGAGCTGCTGCTCCTGGGCCGCCACCTGGTTGATGAGCCCATGCAGGGCCTTCGACAGCGGATCGTCGCCGTTGGGCATCACGCCATAGGCCGCAAACAGCCGCGCAGCCGCCTGATCAGGCTCTGCCGAGACGATGTTGCGTTCGATGATGCGTGCCGGGTTACCCACCGCCGTCGCTCCGGCCGGCACTTCCTTGGTCACCACGGCATTGGAACCGACCTTGGCTCCATCACCGACGGAGAAGCCGCCCAACACCTTGGCGCCAGCGCCGATGATGACGCCACGGCCCAGCGTAGGATGGCGCTTGGCGCCCTTGGCCAGCGATGTGCCGCCCAGCGTCACGCCCTGGTAGATGGTGCTGTCGTCCCCCACGATGGCGGTCTCGCCGATCACCACGCCCATGCCGTGATCGATGAACACACGCCGCCCTATGGTGGCGCCTGGATGGATCTCGATGCCGGTGAGCATGCGTCCCAGCTGCGAGATGAAACGGCCCAGCCATTTCAGTTGCGCCTGCCAGCAGGCCTTGGCCCAGCGATGCAGGATCAGCGCATGCAGGCCGGGATAACAGGTCAGCACCTCCCAGCTGTTGCGTGCGGCGGGGTCACGCGCACGGATGCTGGCGATGTCTTCTCTGAGTCGGCTGAACATGATGACTTTCCTGAACGATATAAAAAGAATAAAAGGAATAAAAGGAATAAAAGAAAAGTGGAATGACAAAAAAAATCGCCGGACACACAGTCCGGCGATGCTGTCATGCGGAGATGACCGGACTTACTTGGGCAAGCGCTGGCGTCGCGCCTCGTACAGACACACACCCGACGCTACGGACACATTCAAGCTCTCGACCGAACCGAACATGGGGATGTTGACCAGCACATCGCAAGTCTCGCGGGTGAGGCGGCGCATACCCTCGCCTTCGGAGCCCATCACCAGTGCGGTGGGACCGGTGAAGTCGCCTTCGTAGAGACCCTTCTCGGCATCATCGGAGGTACCGATGATCCACACGCCGCGCTCCTTCAGGTCGCGCATGGTGCGCGCGAGGTTGGTGACTGTGATGTAGGGCACGGTATCGGACGCACCGCTGGACACCTTCATGGCCGTCGCATTCAAGCCCACGGCGCGATCCTTGGGAGCGATCACGGCATGCGCGCCGGCACCGTCGGCCACGCGCAGGCAGGCGCCCAGGTTGTGCGGATCGGTGATGCCATCGAGGATCAGCAGCAGCGGCGGGCCGACCACAGCATCCAGCAGCTCATCGAGGGTGCGCGCCAGCGACAGCGCGGCGGCCTTGGCCACCACGCCCTGGTGGCGGCGCGTGCCGACCATGGCCGCCAGGCGCTGGTCATCGGCCTGGATGATGCGCACATTGGCTTCCTTGGCCGCATGCAGCAGATCCAGCATGCGGCGGTCGCGGCGCTCGGCATCCACGTAGATCTCGTCCACCGAGGAAGCCTCGTGGCGGATGCGGGAGGTCACGGCATGGAAGCCGAAAATCATTTTGCTCTTCATAGATCCTGCTTGTGTCTTTCGTCTTGCTTGATGGGGCATCTGCCCCTGGTTCCATCAAACCCGGCCTGCGCATCACACCATCACGCCATCACGCGCGACCGGGGACATGCTCATCGCTTCTTCTTGCCCTTGGTGAAACCCTTGGACGCTGCGCGCTTGCGGTCGGCCTCACCGGGCCGCGCCGTGCTGGTGCGGGCTCCGCCAGCCTTGGCCTTGGCGCCGCCCTTGGCCTTGCTGCCAGCGGCGGCTGCCGCGGCTGCCGCAGTTGCTGGCTTGGCGGCCGCGCCCTTCTTGCCACGGGCGGCAGGCTGGCCTTCAGCCTGGACTTGCCTGCCACCACCGGACTTGCCGCGCGCGGCGTTTTCAGCACGCTTGGCTTCGTTCTTGATGAGGGTACGGATGCCCGGCTCGTTAACCAGCGCCAGGTCGATCTTGCGTGCATCCAGGTCCACGCGGCTGACCTGCACGGTGACGCGGTCGGTCAGCTGGTAGCGGATGCCGGTGCGTTCGCCGCGTAGTTCGTGGCGGGCCTCGTCGTACTGGAAGTAATCGGCGCCCAGTTCGGTGACGTGCACCAAGCCTTCGATGTAGAGCGCATCCAGTTGGACGAAGATGCCGAAGGTGGCCACGCCGGAGATGGTGCCGGTGAATTCCTCGCCCAGCTTGTCGCGGATGAAGTAGCACTTCAGCCAGGCTTCCACATCACGCGAAGCCTCGTCGGCGCGGCGTTCGTTGGCCGAGCAGTGCAGGCCCAGCGCTTCCCAGATCGCCAGCGCACTCTCGCCGCGCGGCTTCTTGCCGGCCGCCTTGTCGGTGGCACGCTGCAGCGCCTGCGCCTTGCGGGCGGCGGGCGAGATGGAGGTGTTGAGCGCAGTGCTGTCGATGCCCTTGGGTTCGTAGCGCTTACCTTGCAGCACGGCCTTGATGGCACGGTGCGTCAAGAGGTCGGGATAACGGCGGATCGGGCTGGTGAAGTGCGCGTAGGACTCGTAGGACAGGCCGAAGTGGCCGATGTTGTCAGGGCTGTAGACCGCCTGCTGCATGGAGCGCAGCAGCATGGTCTGGATCAGCACCGCATCCGGACGGGCCTTGACCTTGGGCATCAGCTCGGCATAGTCGGAGGCGCTGGGGGTGTCGCCACCGCCGAGCGTGAGGCCGACTTGCTTGAGGAAGGTACGCAAGGTCGTCAGCTTTTCCTTGGTCGGACCGGCGTGGATGCGATAGAGCGCCGGATGATCGTGGCGCTTGAGCAGGTCGGCCGCGCAGACGTTGGCGGCCAGCATGCATTCCTCGATCAGCCGGTGCGCATCGTTGCGGGTGCGCGGCAGGATCTTCTCGATCTTGCCGGCGGCGTTGCAGACGATGTAGGTCTCGGTGGTCTCGAAGTCGATGGCGCCGCGCGCCTGGCGCGCCGTCAAGAGCGCCTGGAACACTTCGTAGAGGTGCGTCAGGTGCGACACCAGGCCGATGCGGCGCGCCGCCTCCGGACCCTTGGTATTGGCCAGGATGGAGGCCACTTCGGTATAGGTCAGGCGGGCTGCCGAGTGGATCACGGCGGGATAGAACTGGTAGGCCTTGATCTCGCCCTTGGCAGTGATGACGGCGTCGCACACCAGGGTCAGGCGGTCCACGTCCGGGTTCAGCGAGCACAGGCCGTTGGAGAGCTTTTCCGGCAGCATCGGGATGACCCGGCGCGGGAAGTAGACCGAGGTGCTGCGCTCCAGCGCATCCACATCCAGCGCGTCGTTGGGCTTGACGTAGTGGCTCACGTCGGCAATGGCGACGATCAGGCGATAACCCTTGGTGCGGCCGATCTTGACCGGTTCGCAGTAGACCGCATCGTCGAAGTCGCGGGCGTCCTCGCCATCGATGGTGACCATCGGCACGTCACGCAGGTCGACACGATCCTTCAGGTCCGCCGCCTTGACTTCGCTGGGCAGCTTGGCCGAGAGCTTCTTGGCGGCTTCGGAGAATTCATGCGGCACGCCGTACTTGCGCACGGCGATTTCGATTTCCATGCCGGGGTCGTCGATGTCGCCGAGGATCTCGACGATCTTGCCGACCGGCTGCGTGTAGCGCGAGGGATGCTCGGTCAGCTCCACGCTGACCACCTGCCCCGCCTTGGCCTTGCCCGGGGGGCCGGCCAGCAGCACGTCGTGGCCGATGCGCTTGTCTTCCGGAGCGACGATCCAGACACCGTTTTCATTGAGCAGGCGGCCGATCACGTGGGTGTTGGCGCGCTCCACGACTTCGACGATGGTGCCTTCCGGACGGCCACGGCGGTCGGTGCCGACGATGCGCGCCTGGACGCGGTCGCCGTGCATGACCTTCTGCATTTCCTTCTCCGGCAGGAACAGGTCATCGCTGCCGTCATCGGGCAGCAGGAACCCGAAACCATCGCGATGGCTGGAGACACGGCCCAGGATGAAGTCGGGCGAATGGGTCAGTTTGTAGTGACCTGCGCGATCCGGCTTGATCTGGCCGTCACGCTCCATGGCGTTGAGGCGGCGCGTCAGGCCATCCATTTCTTCAGGCTTGACGCCGAGCGCGGCTGCCAGGGCGGCAGCGTTTTGCGCGCCGGACGAAGTGCGCAGGATGCCGAGGATTTCTTCCCGGCTGGGAATGGAATAGGGAAATTGGCTCAAAAGTTTCGTTTCGCGCAATTGTTAACAATGCCGGGACAGGAAAACAACGGTGTATCAAGCGCCCCGGCGGGTGGATGTGCCTAGTGTAACGGAGTTGCGGCCATTTACCTAACCGCAATAATAGGTGTTGAAGGGCTTGGAGCATCGTATTGCAACGAAAAATCCTTCACTGCAGCAAAAAAGCTGTTGACAGTTCTCGCAGACCGTCTATAATCACGTTCTTCGCTTTACAGCGCAGCCCACGTGGCGGAATTGGTAGACGCGCATGGTTCAGGTCCATGTGCCGCGAGGTGTGGGGGTTCGAGTCCCTCCGTGGGCACCAAACAAAAAAGGTCGATTGATGAAAATCAATCGACCTTTTGCGTTTTGGGACCACAACACACCCTCCTCCCGTTCGGACTGAGTAGCTGCGCCATGCGCAGCGTATCGAAGGCGCAAGGACGAATCACCATCCCATGCGCGCCTTCGATACGCGCCTGCGGCGCTACTCAGTCCGAACGGGCGGGATATCGTAGATCCGCCTTCCCTGCGCCCCAGCACCACCACCACCTGCACGCATCCTGTGTCAAAGCTGGGTCACCGCCCTCCCATCCGGGCCGATGCACTTCAAATCTCTTATCATCTGTGGCGACAGGGCTGCCCAGCAGCCATCCCGGATGCTATCCATCCCATCCTCCTCCACCGTTCATCATCATCGCAATGCCCCAATTCGACAGATCCCTGGTCTGGTTCCGCCGTGACCTGCGCATGACCGACCACGCTGCGCTCTACTACGCGCTTTCGCAGAGCCGGCAAGTGTGGTGCGTGTTCGTCTTCGACACCGACATCCTCGCTGCCCTCAAGGCCGAGGGCGTCACGCAGGATCGCCGCATCGATTTCCTGCTGGCCAGCGTGGTCGAGCTCGATGAAGCCCTGCGCCACGCCGGCGGCGGACTGATCGTGCTGCACGGGTCGGCCGTCACGCAGATCCCGGCGCTAGCCGCCGAGCTGGACGTGCAAGCGGTTTATACCAACACCGACTACGAACCCGCTGCCGTGGAACGCGATGCGACAGTGGCCCAGACCCTGGCCAAGAAGGGCGCACAATTGTTGAGCTACAAGGACCAGGTGATCTTCGAGAAGGATGAAGTGCTGACGCAATCGGCCAAACCCTTCTCGGTCTTCACGCCCTACAAGAATGCCTGGATGAGCAAGCTGGCCGCAGCCGACGGCGACTTCTTCCTCAAGCCCTATCCGGTCGAGAAGTACCTCAAGGCCCTCGCCACCCCACCCGGCAAGACCGGACACAACCTGCCGTCGCATCAGCAACTGGGCTTTGCGCCCAGCAATCTGCAGGAACTGAAGATTCCCACCGGCATGTCGGGCGCACAAAGCCTGCTGGACGAATTCCTCGGCCGCATCGGCAGCTATGGTACGGCGCGCGACTTCCCGGCAGTGAAGGGACCGTCCTACCTGTCGGTGCATCTGCGCTTTGGCACCATTTCCATCCGCACCCTGGCGCGGGCGGCCATGCAGGCCATGCATGCCGGACAAGGACCGGCGGGCGCGGCGGTGTGGCTATCGGAACTGACCTGGCGCGATTTCTATTTCATGATCCTGCACCACCACCCCCGCGTCACCCGCCGCGCCTTCAAGCCCGAATACGACGCCATCCAGTGGGAGCAAGGCCCGCAGGCCGAAGCACTCTTTGCCGCCTGGTGCGAGGGCCGCACCGGCTATCCGCTGGTCGATGCCGCCATGGCCCAGATCAACCAGAGCGGCTACATGCACAACCGCCTGCGCATGGTGGTGGCCAGCTTCCTGACCAAGGACCTGGGCATCGACTGGCGCTGGGGCGAGCGCTATTTTGCGCGTCACCTCAATGACTTCGACCTCGCCGCCAACAACGGCGGCTGGCAATGGGCCTCATCCTCGGGCTGCGACGCCCAGCCCTACTTCCGCATCTTCAATCCGGTGACGCAGTCCGAGAAATTCGACCCCGATGGCAAGTTCATCCGACGCTATCTGCCGCAACTGGCCAAGCTCCCCAACAAGCGCATCCATGCCCCGTGGACGGCTACACCAGATGAACGCATGGATGCCGGGGTGGTGCTGGGACAGAACTATCCCCGCCCTATCGTCGATCATGCGCAGGCGCGTGAGCGCACGCTGGAGCGCTATGCCGTCATCAAGAAAGCCGGGCAGCCGGAATAATCTCCATGCGCAAAAAAGGGACCGCATGTGGTCCCTTTGGTTTTATCGCGCCAAGCCTAGGGTTCATTCCGACATCACCGGCTCGACCTTCTTGTCCTGATCGAAGCGGATAGGCGGCACCCGGCGCACCATCCACAGCCCCACCAGCGCGGCGACGATGGCAATCGCAATACCCATGTGGATGGCTCCCACCAAGGCCTCGCGGGCCGCCTCCAGCAAGGCCGAACCATCATGGCCGGCTTGCATCAGCTGGGCCAGCAGCACCGACTGGATGTCGTGGTTGACCAGCACTTCAGGGTCACTGAAGTCCTTGAGCCATTGCGCGGCATGATCGCCCTCCAGCGCCTTCTCGACGCCCGCCCCATACATCTGGCTCACCAGCGTACCGGTGATGGCCGTCCCCAGCATCCCGCCTATCATGCGCAGCGATTGCAGCAAGGCCGTCGCAATGCCCAGGTGCTCGCGCGCGGCGGCCTGCTGGGCGAACACGGTCAGGTTGGGCAGGACCAGCCCCAGCCCGAACCCGCCGGCCAGCATCACCGCCAGCAGGAAGCCCTTGCCCGTGACGCGGTCGCACAGCACGATGCCCAGGCAGGACGCGGCGATCAGGGCAAAGCCCAGATTCATCATCAGGTTGGGATTGGGAATACGGGTGATGATGCGTCCGTTGACGATGCTGGCCACGGTGATACAGGCCACCAGGGGCGTGATCAGCAGCCCGGCCTCGCGCGGACTCAGGCCGAACCCGCCCTGGAACAGCAGCGGCGCATACATGAGCATCGAGAACATGGCAAAGCCGGCCAGCACCGACAGCAGGAACAGGCTGGCCAGCGCACGGTCACGCAGCATCTCGAAGGGCAGGATAGGCTGGGCGGCGCGCTGCTCCCATTTCCACAAGGCGTAGAAAGCCGCCACCGACACCGCCAGCAAGACCAGCATGCCGCTGGTGACGCCACGTTTGGGCAAGAGCTCCACCAGCAGTTGCAGGCTGCCCAGCGACAGCGAGATCAAGAGCGCGCCGGGCCAGTCCAGCCGCATCTTGCCGACATGCTGCATATGGCGGATATGCGGCACGAAACGCCACACGAAGAACAACGAAATCACGCCGATGGGCAGGTTGCAATAGAACACCCAGCGCCAGCCCAGGCCCTGGGTCAGGAAGCCGCCCAGCGAGGGACCCACCGCCGTGGCAATGCCAAAGGACACCGAGAGGATGATCTGCCAGCGCAACCGCACCCGGGGATCGGGAAACAGGTCGGCCACCGAGGCAAAACAGGTGCCCACCAGCATGCCCCCGCCAATGCCCTGCAAGCCGCGCGCCAGCACCAGGAACAACATGCTGTTGGCCATGCCGCACAAGGCGGAGGCGCCGACAAAGACGATGATGGAGGCGATCACGAAAGGCTTGCGACCGAAGTAGTCGCCCAGCCGCCCGAAGATGGGCACGGTGATGACCGAGGTCAGCAGGTAGGCTGTGGCGACCCAGGCGTAGAGCTCGAAGCCCTTGAGCTCGGCCACGATGGTGGGAAGCGCGGTGCCTACGATGGTCTGGTCCAGCGCCACCAGCATGATGACGAAGCAAATGCCCAGCGTGGCCAGCAAGGATTCGCGAAACGGCAGGACTTGGCCGCTGGAATGGGCGGCGTCGGTATGGAGGGCCATGTTGCGGGGAAGCTAATCCGGAAAGTCGCGCAAGGCGCAATCCGCCATTCTAGCGCTGCGCCGGACAGCTTGCCGGCGTGCTCACAGCAGCAGTTCGTAGCGCTGCTCCTTGAGCTTCAGGCTCCAATGCGAGCCGATGCGCTCGGCAGAGCAGCGCATCGCCCACGCCGCGCCGGCGCAGTTGCCCAGAGGTGATGAATCAGCACAGCCATGTCGCAAGACATGGCGGCCGGCGCCAGACTCAGTCGCCCGCGATGGTCATGCTTTCCAGCAGGATGGAACCGGTTTTCTTGGTGCCGCGGATGAGCGTGTCGTTGCCCACGGCCACGATCTGGCGCAGCATGTCCTTCATGTTACCGGCAATGGTGATCTCTTCCACCGGATACTGGATCACGCCATTCTCGACCCAGTAACCGGAAGCGCCGCGCGAATAGTCACCGGTGACGTAGTTCACGCCCTGGCCCATCAGCTCGGTCACCAGCAAACCGGTGCCCATCTTCTTCAACATGCCCTTGAAGGTATCGGCGCGAGTGGTCAGCGCCGAACGCAGCGTGAGGTTGTGCGAACCGCCCGAATTGCCGGTGGTCTGCATGCCCAGCTTGCGGGCCGAATAGGTGGACAGGAAATAACCCTGCACCACGCCATTGCGCACCACTTCGCGCTTGAGGGTACGCACGCCCTCTTCATCGAAGGGGGCCGAGCCGACGCCACCGATGACGTGCGGATCTTCCAGGATCTGGATGTGCTCCGGAAACACCTGCTGGCCCAGGGAGTCCAGCAGGAAAGTCGATTTACGGTACAGCGCACCACCCGAGACGGCCTGCACGAATGCCCCCAGGAGACCCGCGGCCAGCGGCGCCTCGAACAGCACCGGGCACTTGCGGGTGCTCAGCTTGCGGGCGTTCAGGCGCGCCAGCGCGCGCTCGGCGGCATAGCGGCCGATGGCTTCGGGCTGGGCCAGTTTCTTCGGATCGCGCTTGGAGGAATACCAGTCGTCGCGCTGCATGCTCCCGCCCTTGCCGGCGATCGGTGCCACCGAGATGGTGTGGCGCGAGAATGGATAGCCACCCATGAAACCACGGCTGTTGGCTGCGATGAAATGCGAGTGTTGCACGTAGACACCAGCGCCTTCGCTGTTGCTGATGCGGGGATCCGTCTCCAGCGCAGCGGTTTCGCAGCGTTGGGCCAGCGCCACAGCTTCTTCAGCGGAAATATTCCACGGCGAAAACAATTTCAGGTCGCGCGGCGACATTTCCAGCATGTCGGCATCAGGCAGGCCGGCGCAGTCATCGATGGAGGTGAAGCGGGCAATGTTGTAGGCGGCCTCGACCGTTTCCTTCAGGGCCTGCTGCGAGAAATCCGAGGTGCTGGCGTTGCCGCGCCGCACCTGGCGGCCTTCTCCGAGGAACACGGTCACGCCGATGCCCTTGTCCTTGTTCTGCTCGATGGTCTCGATCTTGCCCTTGCGCACCGCTACCGAGAGGCCACTGCCTTCGCTGATGTCGACGGCGGCGTCCGAGGCGCCCTTGTCACGGGCATAACGCAGGACATCCTGCGCCAACTGCTTCAACTGGTCCTGACTGTGCGTGAATGGGGTATCGCTCATGAGCCTGTTTTCTCTGAAATCCGGGTAAAGCGGTTATCATAGCAGCCGTTAAGCTTTATTTCTCGAAGTCACGATATGCCCAATGCCAACCGCGGCGCTGTCGGATTCCAGTCCAGCGAATTCGAACAGGAATACGACCGCCCCTCCAAGTCCCAGCTCAAGCGCGAGATGGATGCCCTGCAAAAGCTGGGCGAATCCCTGGTCAACGAACCGCGCGACCGCGTCAAGCGCGTGCCCATGCCCGAGGATGTGCGCGACGCCATCCTTGAATGCCAGCAGATCAAGGATCACGAAGGCCGTCGCCGCCAGATGCAGTACGTGGGCAAGAAGATGCGCACGCTGGAACCCGACGAACTGGCCATCATCCAGAAGACCATCGACAGCTGGCACGGCGCCTCCAAGGCCGAAACCGCCGCCATGCACGCGCTGGAACGCCGCCGCGAAAAGCTGCTGGCCGACGACCAGGCGCTGACCGAACTGCTGAACCGCCACCCCGAGGTGGACGTGCAGCACATGCGCACCCTGATCCGCAATGCCCGCAAGGAGCAGGCGGAAAACAAGCCGCCCAAGGCCTACCGCGAGATCTTCCAGATCCTCAAGCAGCTGCAGACCCAGGCCGCGCTGGCCAAGGGCGAAGCCGCCGAGCAGGCCGATGACGAGCAGGACGGCGATGGGCGCTGAAGCAGTTCAGCGTGAGGTGCTGCGGGTGGGGCTGGTGTCGATCTCGGACCGCGCCTCTGGTGGCGTCTATCAGGACCAGGGCATCCCGGCCCTGAAAGAATGGCTGGGCCGTGCGCTTCGCAGCGCCTTCGAGGTCCAGACCCGCCTCATCCCCGACGAACGCGCCCAGATCGAGCAAACCATCGTCGAACTGGTCGATCTGGCCCGTTGCGACCTGGTACTGACCACCGGCGGCACCGGCCCCTCGCGGCGCGACGTCACGCCCGAAGCCACGCTGGCCATCGGCACCAAGGAAATGCCGGGCTTTGGCGAGCAGATGCGCCAGATCAGCCTGCAGTTCGTTCCCACGGCCATCCTCTCGCGCCAGGTCGCGGTGATCCGCGAAACGGCCGACCATGCCGCGCTGGTGCTGAACCTGCCCGGCCAGCCCAAGTCCATCCGCGAAACCCTGGAAGGCTTGAAGGATGAAGACGGCAAGACCCGCGTAGCCGGTATCTTCGCCGCCATCCCCTACTGCATCGACCTCATCGGCGGGCCCTACATCGAGACCGATGACGCGGTCTGCAAGGCCTTCCGCCCCAAGTCGGCAATCCGCCCGACCAGCCCGGCCGGCAAGTAAGCCCGGCCAGTCCTAGTTGGGGCATCTGCCCTCGTCTGGCCCGCCGCACAGCGTGGCCGCATTGAGCAAGTCCAGGAACTGCTGCAGTCGCTCCGGACTGATCCGGTAGGCAAACTGCTTCAGTTCATTCTCGGTGGACGGACGCCAGCTGAACTGCACTACGAACAGACGCTCCTTGCCCTCGAAGACGGCCATCACCGAGCCTTCGCCATAGGGCGCGCTGGGTCCCAGCCGGTCGCAGAAACCACCGCTCACGGAAGTCGGAATATTGTTGGTCAGGCTGTCCTTCTGCCCCATCGGCACGAAACGGCCAGGACACTTGCGCTGTGCGATCTGCATCACTTCCGAGATCGCCACCTGCGGCATGGTCAGGTTGCGGGCGCGGATGTTGTCCCGCAGGGCGGCTTCCGGAAAGGTGCGGCGCTGCACGCTCATGTAGCCTTCGCGCCAGGAATCGTGGGCCTCGTTCTGCGGCAGGAAATCGACCACATAATCTCCCTCCGGATCGCCATCCATATAGGCCAGCCGCCAGCCGGCGGGCGGCGCGATCATCAGGTTCTCGCCGGTGGGCTGGAACAGCCGACCCTCGGCCTCGGCCTGCGCCAAGGGCGGCGGCAAGACCAGCAACAGGCTCAGGGCGCCGGCCAGCAGTCCGGAAAATCGTTTGCACTTCATCAAGGCTCCTTGTGACCGATCGCAGCAGGACGGCCGCGTTCATCGTATGATGTGAGCCCATCACCCAGGCGCACATCCTTGGACAAAACCGTATTGTGCGCCCGGGCAGCGAGACAGACAAATCGCCCCCCAACCGCACAGGAATCAGGAACCGCACGCCCATGGCCGCACAACTCGACACCATCCAGATCGATACCGCTCCCAACCCCACCGCCTCCGTCATCTGGCTGCACGGCCTGGGAGCCGATGGCTCGGACTTCGTGCCCATCGTGCGCGAGCTGGACCTCTCGGCCTGTCCGCCGATCCGCTTCATCTTCCCGACCGCACCGACCATGCCGGTGACCATCAACGGCGGCTATGTGATGCGCGCCTGGTACGACATCTTCGCCCCCGACCTGGTGCGCCGCGAGGATGAACCCGGCCTGCGCGCCTCGCAGGCCGCCATCGAAGCCCTGATCGCGCAGGAAAAGGCGCGCGGCGTCCCGGCCAACCGGATTGTGCTGGCCGGCTTCTCGCAAGGTTGCGCCATGACCCTGCAAACCGGCCTGCGCCATCCGGAACGCCTGGCGGGCCTGATGTGCCTGTCCGGCTACCTGCCGCTGGCCGCCACCATCGAGGCCGAACGCCACGCCGCCAACCACGACACGCCCATCTTCATGGCCCATGGCACCATGGACCCGGTGGTGGTGCTGGAGCGCGCCGTGCAGTCGCGTGAATTGCTCACGCAACTGGGCCATCCGGTCGAGTGGCATGACTATCCGATGCAGCACTCGGTGTGTGGCGAAGAAGTCGAGGATATCGGCGCATGGCTGACGCGCGTGCTGGCGTAAAGATGGATGGGCGAGAGAGGTGCAAGCCATTCCTTCGCGCCCCGCCGCCCGTTCGTCCTGAGTAGGCCCGCAGGGCCGTATCGAAGGCGTGCAGGCAGCAGCACCTTCGATACGCGGCTACCGCCGCTACTCAGGACGAACGGTTAGCAGGTACACAAAAGGCAAAAACGCAAAAGGCCCCTGGACACATGCATGCGTCCAGGGGCCTTTCTGCGTTCGAAGCAACGCGCCCTGCGCGACTTCACGCGCAGGGCAAGCGGAGGCAATTACTTCAGGCGGAACTTCAGCTCTTCACCCGCCTGGCGCATCGCCGTCTGCACCGCCGGCACCTTGGCCAGCACGTTCAACAGGCCAAAGTCGTGGATCATGCCGTTGTAGCGCACGCTGGTCACGGCCACGCCGGCAGCAGCCAGCTTGCGGCCATACTCTTCGCCCTCGTCACGCAGCACGTCCTTTTCGGCGGTCTGGATCAGGGTCGGCGGCAGGCCGGACAGTTGCGCCGGGGTCGCGTTCAAGGGCGAGGCGGTGATTTCCTTGCGCTTGGCGGCGTCGGTGGTGTAGCTGTCCCAGAACCACTTCATCATGTTCTTGGTCAGGAAGTAGCCATTGGCGAACTGGTTGTAGGATGCGGTCTCGAAGTTGGCATCGGTCACCGGCCACAGCAGCACTTCCGAGCGCAGCGCCGGGCCGCCCTTGTCCTTGGCCATCAGAGCCACCACGGCCGCCATGTTGCCGCCCACGCTGTTGCCGGCCACGGCCAGGCGCTGGCCATCGACGTGGATCTCCTTGCCATGTTCGGCCACCCACTTGGTCGCGGCATAGGCCTGGTTGATCGCCACGCCATAACCCGCTTCAGGCGAAGGCGTGTAGTTCACGAACACCGCCACTGCGCCCGAGTTGGCCACCAGGTCGCGCACCAGGCGCTCGTGGGTGGGGAAGTCGCCCAGCACCCAGCCGCCGCCGTGGAAGAACATGAAGGCCGGCAGCGTCTTCTTGCCCGAACCGGCCGGACGCACGATGGTCAGCTTGATCTGCTGGCCGTCGGCGCTGATGGTCTTCTCGGAGACGTCGGCCTTGGGCAGTTGCAGCTTCACGCTGGCTTGCGCCCCCACCAGCACGGCGCGGGCGTCGGCCGGCGAAAGCTGTTCCAGGGGCTTGCCGCCGCCGGCTTCGAGGGCCTGCAGGAAAGCCTGGGTGGTGGGTTCCACGCCGGCGTCGCCAGCGGCGTAGGCATTACCGAATACCAGGCCGATGGCGGCGACGGCGGCGAGTTGCTTGAACGATGTCATGATCTTCTTCCTTTATCAAATATCAATCGGTGCGTACACCGGGAAACTGCAACGAGGGGACTGCGTTGGGCTACGACAAAAACGGCGCTTCAATTAAAGAACTATTAAATAGCAAACTACTTATATGGCGCTATTGGCTCTCGGTATAACTGCCCTCTTCCGGACCTGTCGGAAGGAAAGAATGAACCTGCACATCAACCTGCGTACTACTTACTGAATGCGTAATTACATACTATTAAATAGTGCACTATATATTTGACTCTAAAAAGGGGGCACGCCATCCGGCCCATGTCCCTGTCTGCATTGCTCTTGCTCTGCGGCGTCTGACTAGTCGCCGGTATTCTTGTGCAGGCGCGCCCGCAACTGCATCAATTCTTCCTTGATCGCCGCCAGTTCCGCAGCGGTCGATTCGGTGGCGCGCAAGACTTCACGCGGCAACTCGACGGCCTTCTCCCGCAGCGCGTCGCCCTCGGCGGTGAGCGAAATGACCACCTGCCGCTCGTCGCTGGCTGCGCGCTCCCGGGTCACCAGGCCCTGCGCTTCCATGCGCTTGAGCAGGGGCGTCAGCGTGGCCGAATCCAGCACCAGGCGTTCACCGATCTCGGAGACGGTGAGCTCATCCTGCTCCCACAGCACCATCAGCACCAGGTACTGCGAATAGGTGATGCCCATGTCGCGCAAGAGCTTGCGGTAGAGCTTGCTCATCGACAGGGATGTCGAATACAGCGCAAAACACAACTGGGCATCCAGTAGCGGGGCCGCCTTGCGTTTGTCTGTTTTCGATACCATGGAACGCAGTTTAGCGAGGTCAAAATTAAATAGCAAGCTATTTAATTGAAATATCTGCCATCGTTGTCACGTCAGATTCCTGACAATACCCGCCCTCCTCCTGAAATCCCTACGGCGCTGTGCTAGCCTTCGCTCTTTGATCAGCGAGGAGACCGGGATGAAAGTCGCAGTGATGGGTGCAGGCGCGGTGGGCTGTTATTTTGCCGGCATGCTGGCGCGGGTCGGGCATGAGGTGGTGCTGGTGGGCCGGCCGCAGCATGTGGAGGCCTTCAACACCCGCGGCCTGCGCCTGGAAACCAAGGCCTTCGACCAGACCATCGCGGTCAAGGCCAGCACCGATGCAGCCATTGCCGCTGGTGCGGAGCTGGTGTTGTTCTGCGTCAAGTCGCCCGATACCGAAACTGCCGGCGCGCAACTGGCGCCCCATCTCGCGCCCGATACGCTGGTGCTGAGCCTGCAGAACGGCACCGACAACGCCGAGCGCCTGCGCACCGTGCTGCGCCAGCCGGTAGCGGCCGCCGTCGTCTATGTGGCCACCGAGATGGCCGGACCTGGGCACGTCAAGCATCATGGCCGAGGCGAGCTGGTCATCGAGCCCGCAGCGGGGAGCCGCGCTGCCGCCGATGCGCTCGTCGCAGCGGGGGTACCCACCGAGATATCAGACAATGTGCGCGGCGCGCTCTGGCTCAAGCTCATCATCAACTGCGCCTACAATGCCCTCTCGGCCATTGCGCAACTGCCTTATGGCAAGCTGGTCGAAGGCCCTGGCATCTCCGAGGTGATTGCCCAGCTGGTGACTGAATGCAAGGCAGTTGCTGCGGCCGAAGGCGTGAGCTTGGCCGGCGACGTGGACAGCGCCGTGCGCAAGATCGTCCAGACCATGCCCGGCCAGTTCTCATCCACCGCCCAGGACCTGGCGCGCGGCAAGCCCAGCGAGATCGATCACCTCAATGGCTTCATCGTGGCACGCGCCCAGGCGCATGGACTGTCCACCCCGGTCAACCTGACCGTCCATGCCCTGGTCAAGCTGATCGAAAGCAAGGCTCGCTAAACCTGTCCCCCCTCATCAGCCGAACAGTCTGGCGTCAAACTGGAACAGCTTCTTTTCCACCACCTTGATGCCAGACATCTGCGGATGCAGCGGATTGAGCAAGACATTGAAATCGCTCGGACTGACGACCGAGGGCACTTTCATCATCAGGTGTTTTCCCTCTTCTATCCAGTGCTGCCCGATGGCCGCCGTGCTGGCCGGGTCACGCGTGATATCGGCCCAGTCCGGCGGCAGGCTCGGCACGTAAGCCTTGCGCAGTTCGGCATCGGGCGCCTCCAGCACGATCAGATAGTAGTGGGCGCGGGGCATGAGCCCGGCCATGTGGACCAGGGATTCGAGCAAGGCCGTCGAGGCGCTGCAGCAGGTGTAGAGCACTCGCAAGCCACGCGGATTCCAGCGTCCGCCACTCAAGGCTGCGCCATTGCCTGAGATATCTTCTGCTGCGTAGTGACCTGGCTTGTCCTTGGCCAGGCGGTACAGTTTCACGCAGCCACTCCAAAGGCAATGCGGGAGAGAATATCGCGCACCCGGTCATAGCCGGGTTGGGTATCGAGCACTTCCAGCGGGGTCATGCCGCCCAGCGCCGCATTGGCGCGGCGCATCCATTCGGCGGCCAGCTCCTCATCCTCGAACACGTCCGCCGCCTGCTCGCGAATGTAGAGCACGCGGGCGATGCGGTCGGATTCGGAACCGGAGAGTCGTTCCTTTCGGGAAATCTTGCGCAAGATGGTGGAGCTGGGCAATCCCAGGCCGGCCAGCAGCGTCTGCAACGGAATCTGCAGCAGCTCCCTGGCCACCCGCTCGGCGATGATGGCGTCCATGCCATCGCGGATGGTGCGGCCCTGGCTGATCGGATCCATGCTGGCAAAGCGCTGGAAGTCATTAGGCCTGGCACCCAGTCCCTGGCTGCCTTTGCTCACTACGCGGATGCTGCTGGATCGGGTTGCCATGGCCTGCCTCTCATCTGGGAATTGTTACCCTCTCATCCTAGAACCTTCTCAAACGAGAGTCAACAAACAACCAAACGAGAAAAGAAGCAAAACGCAGCCGCTCAGCGCAACATCGCCGACATGGCCGAAAGACTGTTGAGCACCCGCACCGCATATTCCGCCGTGGGGGCATCAAACTCCACGCTGACATTGTCGCAACGTTCCACGATGGGCAACTGGCTGAACAGGTCGGCCAGCGCCACCGTCTGCGCCTGCAAGCGGCAGCGCAACGGCCCGCGCAGGGGTCGCGCAGGCATGGCCTGCGGATCGGCCAGCCAGGCCGCCACGGCCTGTTGCGCGCGCGCTTCCAGCAAGGCGCAGGACTGCTGGGGCGTGAGCGAGTCGCCGCTGTTGGCGCCATAGGCCTTCTTGGTCTCGGCAAAGACCGCGTGGGCAAACAGGGGCTGGTTTTCTTCGATGAAGGCATCGTCGCCACTGCCAAAGATCACCGGTGCCCCGTGTTCGGCAGCCAGCGCGCCATACAGGCCGGCCTCCCCCATTTCCTGCCCATCCAGCCAGACGCGGGCAAAGGCGAAGCTGTTGGTGGTGTGCGCCAGGATGCCGCGCCCCTGCGCCCGCGAGTGATAGCCCACCAGCATGACCGCATCGATGTCGTGATCCACGCCGCCCATCATCCCCAGCACGCGCGGCTTGCCCAGCACCATGCGCGCCTGCGGGTGCAGCAGGTCGGGCAAGAGGTTGCGGAAACCGCCGTGCGAATCATTGACCTTGATGGCCGTAGCGCCTGCGGCCAGCGCGCCCCGGATGACGGCGTTGGCCTCCTCGGTCATCCAGCGCCGGGCGCGTTCGTATTCGCCGTTGCCAGCGCGGGTCTGCTCGGGATGGAAGACCCCGGCCACGCCCTCGATATCGACGGAAACCAGGATGTTGGCGCGCTTGCTCATGGGAGGTTCTTTCAGGAATGCCATTCAGGAAGCCAGCCGCTCGCGCAGACTCATGCGTACATGGCCGTCGCGCCCGCGCACGGTCTGGGCGGCCAAGAGCGCATGGACGATGGCCTGCTCGACACTGTCAGCAGCGGCATGGAACAAGGGGTCCAGCAGGTGATCGGCCAGCAGCGCCATCTGCACGCAGTCGGCCTCGGCCTCGATCTGCTGCGCCGTGGAAAAGGCCAGCGCGATATCGCCGCTGCCATGGCCATAGGCCGAGCCGGTACGCGCCAGGCCCGCGCCGGCGCGGGTGGCCAGGCGCTTCAACTGGCGTGCATCCAGCGGCGCATCGGTGGCCAGGATCATGATGATGGACCCCTTCTCGGGCGCGCTGTCGCTGCTGCCCTGGCCCGCCAGCTGCGCGCCCAGTGGCTCGCCAGCAAGGATCAGCTCAGGCAGGCGGCCAAAATTGGAGAGCACCAGCGCGCCCACCGTAAAACCCTGCGCCGCCTTGCCCAGCGCCACGCAGCGCGAGGCCGTGCCAATGCCGCCCTTGAGTTCGAAGCAGGACATGCCCCGTCCCGCTCCTACCGCGCCCTGGACGACCTCTTCCGACAACGCCTGCAACGCCGCCTCGAAATGCGCCGGTTGCACCGCCATGCGCTGCAGGTCGTTGAGGTAACCGTCATTGCATTCCAGCACCAGCGGATTGACCGTGGGCAGGCTGCGGCCGCATTCGGGATTGGCGCGCAGGGTGTGGCGGATCTGGGCCTCCAGCAGCGCGCCCACGGCAAAGGTGTTGGACAGCGCAATGGGCGTCTCCAGCGTACCCAGCTCTTCCAGCTGCACCAGCCCGGCGCTCTTGCCGAAGCCATTGATGACGGCCGCCGCCGCCGGCAGCTTGTGGGTGAAGAGATTGCCCGGGTGCGGCGCGATCACGGTCACGCCGGTCTGCACCGCGCCGTCATCGAGCGTGCAATGCCCTACGCGCACGCCCGCCACATCGGTGATGCTGTTGCGCGGCCCGGCGGGCAAGCGGCCTATATGCGGTACCGGCAAACTCATTGCATCAACGCTGATCAATCTTGGGATCGAGCGCATCGCGCAAGCCATCGCCCAGCAGGTTGAAGGCCAGTACCGTAAGGAAGATAGCGATGCTGGGCACCAGCGCGACGTGCGGCGAAGTGACCATGTCGGCGCGGGCTTCGTTCAACATCAGGCCCCACTCCGGGGTCGGCGACTGCGCGCCCAGGCCGAGGAAGGACAAGCCTGCGGCAGTGATGATGGAGGTGCCGATACGCATGGTGAAATACACCACGATGGCCGAGATGGTGCCGGGGAAGATGTGCTTCCACATGATGGTCATGTCAGAGGCGCCGATGCTGCGGGTGGCCTCGATATAGGTCAGGTTCTTCAACTGCAGCGTATTGCCGCGCACCAGGCGCGCAAAGGCCGGGATGCTGAACACCGACACCGAGATGATGACGTTGATCATCCCGCCGCCCAGGATGGCGACGATGCCGATGGCCAGCAGGATGCCGGGGAAGGCGAACAGCACATCGCAGATACGCATGGTGATGCGGTCCCACCAGCCTTCGTAGTAACCGGCGAGCAAACCGAAGACGGTGCCGATCACCGCGCCGATGGCCACCGAGAAGAAACCCGCCGCCAGCGAGATGCGGGTGCCCATGACGATGCGACTGAAGATGTCGCGGCCCAACGAATCCACGCCAAACCAATGCACCCAGGTGGGTGGCGAATTGAGGGCGTCGTAGTCGAAGAAGTTTTCCGGATCGAAGGGGACGATCCACGGCGCCAGGACAGCCACGGCGACCAGGAACAGGATGAACACCCCCGCATACACGGCCAGATGCTGCTTCTTGAACTTGCGCCAGAATTCGCGCCAGGGCGTGCGGATCTTCTGGCCGCTGGCGGCCACAGCAGGACCGGGCGGCGGCAAGGGGGCGCCGGTATCGGAGACGGGTGCATTGGAGAGCGACATGATTCCCCTCACTTGAAGCGGATGCTGGGGTTGATCACGGCATAGAGCACGTCCACCACCAGGTTGATGAAAATGAATTCCAGCGAGAACAGCAGGATCTCGGCCTGGATGACGGGGTAGTCACGCATCTCGACGGCGTCCACCAGCAGGCGGCCCATGCCCGGCCAGTTGAACACCACCTCGACCAGGATGGAGCCGCCCAGCAGGAAGCCGAACTGCAAGCCCATCATCGTCACCACCGGAATCAAGGCATTGCGCAGGCAATGCTTGATGACCACCACGGTCTCGGTCAGGCCCTTGGCGCGCGCGGTGCGCACGAAGTCCTCTTGCAGGATCTCGATGAAGGAAGAACGGGTAAAGCGCGCCATCACCGCCGCCACCGCCGCGCCCAGCGTGATGGAGGGCAGGATGTAGTGAAGCCAGGTATCGTCGCCGACCGTGGGCAGCCAGCCCAGCTTGACCGAGAACACCTGCACCAGCAGGATGCCCAGCGAAAAGGCCGGGAAGGAAATGCCCGACACCGCCAGGGTCATGCCCAGCCGGTCCGGCCACTGGTTGCGCCACACCGCCGAGGAAATACCGATGATGAGGCCGAACAGCACGGCCCAGACCATGGCCACCACGGTCAACCACAGCGTGGGCCAGAAGCGCGCGCTGATCTCTTCGGATACCGGACGCTTGGTGCGGATGGAATGGCCGAAGTCGCCGCGCGCGGCATTGAGGAAGAAATTGACGAACTGCTCCGGCAAGGGCTTGTCCAGGCCGAGGTCGGCGCGCACCAGCGCGACGGTCTTGTCGTCGGCCTCGGGACCGGCGGCCAGCCGCGCCGGATCGCCCGGCAGCAGGTGCACGAACAGGAACACCAGCACCGCTACCAGCAGTAGCGTGGGAATGAGGCCTAACAGGCGTTTGATGACAAAGGAAAACATGATGCTCTCTAAGATGGCCTCGCCGGGGAAACCCACCCGCGCTGGTTGCCGCGACGGGCCGCCGCCCATCGCAAGAATACTGCCGGCGGCGCCGCTGCGACGCCGCCGGAGAGGTACTGCCTGACTACCGCCGTACTACGGCCGTACTACTGCGGCTTACTTGACCAGCTCGATGTTCTCGAACTCGATGGCCTGGTCAGGCATCACATAGACGCCCTTGAGGTTCTTGTTGCGCGCATAGAGCAGTTTTTCGGTGACCAGGAAGGCCCAGGGTGCGTCCTTCCAGATTTCCTGCTGGGCGTCCTTGTACAGGGCTTCCTTGTCCTTGCGCTCGGTCAGGGTCAGCGCCTTGGCGATGTCGGCATCGACCTTGTCATTCTTGTAGTAGGCGGTGTTGTACAGACGCGGCGGGAAGGATTCCGAGGCCAGCAGCGGACGCAACGCCCAGTCGGCTTCACCGGTGGAGGACGACCAGCCGATGTAGAGCAGGCGCACCGGTGCGGTGGCCGGGTCTTGCCAGCTTTCCACGCGTTCCACGCGCTGACCGGCTTCCAGGGCCTGGATCTTGGCCTTGATGCCCACCTGCGCCAGTTGCTGCTGCAGGAACTGGATGATCTTCACCGCCGTGCTGTGGGTATAGGCCGACCACAGTTCGGTCTCGAAGCCATTCGGATAGCCCGCCTCGGCCAGCAGCGCCTTGGCCTTCTTCACGTCATAGGGCCAGGGACCGGTCTTGTAGGCATAGTCCACGCCCTGCGGCACCACACCGTCCATCGGCACGGCGTAGCCATTGAAGGCCACCTTGACCAGCGCCTGCTTGTTGATGGCGTAGTTGATGGCTTCGCGCACCTTGGGGTTGTCGAAGGGCTTCTGCTTGGTGTTCATCGACATGTAGCGCTGGATGATCGAGGGCGCCGCCACCACATCCAGGTTGGATTTGCTCTTCAACAGGTCGGCCTGCTCATAGGGCAGCGGATAGGTGAACTGCGCCTCGCCGGTCTGCATCATGGCCGAGCGGGCGTTGTTGTCCACCACCGGTTTCCAGATGATCTCATCGACCTTGGGATAGCCCGGCTTCCAGTAGCCGTCGAACTTGGCCACCTTGACGTAGTCGGTCTGCTTCCATTCCACGAACTTGAAGGGACCGGTGCCCACCGGGTGGAAGGCGATGTCCTTGTTGCCGTATTGCTTGAGCGCGGCCGGCGAGATCATCACCGCAGACGGGTGCGCCAGCACGTTGATGAAGGCCGAGAACGGTTCCTTCAGGACCACCTTGACGGTGTAGTCGTTCAGGATCTCGGTCTTGGCGATGCGGTTGAAGAGGTTGTAGCGCTTCAACTTGTTGTCCGGGTTGGTCACGCGGTCGAACACGGCCTTGACAGCGTCGGCCTTGAAGTCGGTGCCATCCTGGAACTTCACGCCTTGCTTCAAGCGGATGGTGTATTCCAGGCCATCCTTGCTGACCAGGTAGCCTTCGGCCAGCACCGGGATCAGCTTCATGTCCTTGTCGAAGCCGAACAGGCCCTGGTAGAAGGACTTGGCCATGGACAGCGAGAGCGTGTCGTTGGCGTCGTACGGGTCCAGCGTGGTGAAGGTCGAATAGACCGCCAGGGTCACGGTCTTGGCCGCGAAGGCATGCGCTGCGGCGAACTGCAGCGTGGTACCCAGGGCGGCGACAGCCAGCCATTTGGCCGCCGACACTCCCTTGTGAGTTGCTGTTGTAGACATGTGGTCTCTCCTGATCAGTAGACGGTAAACAGAAAACAGTAAAGCGAGGTTGGTACGACGTAATTGATTTTTACTGCCTGGACTGCATTTTTGTACAACATCAAAAAACCGGAACGCACCGCTGCTCAGAAAGCGCCGGCAATACGGTGCTGGGCCACGAAATGCCCCGGCGCCACTTCCTGCAAGGGTTCGACCTTGGGCTCATCGCCTACCAGCCGGATCGGGCTGGGAATTTCATCGGTCAGCAGCTTCTTGCCCGGCTGGCGCAGGGTCGGATCGGCCACCGGCACGGCGGCCATGAGCTTGCGCGTATAGGGATGCTGCGGATTCTCGAAGATCGCCCGGCGCGGGCCGATCTCTACGATCTGTCCCAGGTACATCACCGCCACCCGATGGCTGATGCGCTCCACCACCGCCATGTCGTGCGAGATGAAGATGAAGGAGATGCCCAGCTCGGCCTGCAAATCCAGCATCAGGTTGACGATCTGGGCCTGGATCGACACATCCAGCGCCGACACCGATTCATCGGCAATGACGATCCTGGGGTTCAGCGCCAAGGCGCGCGCAATGCAGATGCGCTGGCGCTGGCCGCCGGAGAATTCGTGCGGATAGCGCTGGCCATGCTCGGGCGTGAGGCCCACGCGGGTCAGCAGCGCATCCACGCGTTCCTGCGCGCCCTCCTTCATTCCATGCACCAGCATGGGCTCCATGATGGAATAGCCGACCGTCATGCGCGGGTCCAGCGAGGCGAACGGGTCCTGGAAGATGAACTGGATGTCGCGGCGCAACTGGCGCAATTCCGAACGTGGCAACTGCGCCAGATCGCGCCCGCCGAACTCGACCTTGCCGCCGGCGATATCGACCAGGCGCAGCAGCGAGCGGCCCGTGGTGGACTTGCCGCAACCGGATTCGCCGACGATGGCCAGGGTCTCGCCGGCATACAGATCGAAGCTGACCTTTTCCACCGCATGCACGCGCTGCCTGACGCGACCGAAGAGGCCGCTCTTCACATCGAAGCGGGTGGTCAGATCGCGCACCTTGAGGATGGGCTGGCGTTGCGCGGCAATCTCGGCCTGGGCCTGCAATTCGCTGGCGATCAGGTCGGGACGCGCCTCGGCCTGGGGCGCGATGCCAAAGCGCAGCGGCTTGTCGGTGCCGCGCATGGAACCCAGACGCGGCACCGCGGCCAGCAGCGATTGGGTGTAGGGATGGGCCGGTGCGGCAAAGAGCGCCTTGACCTCGTTCTCTTCTACCTTCTCGCCCCGGCACATCACCACCACGCGGTCGGCCACTTCGGCCACCACGCCCATGTCGTGGGTGATGAAGATCACGCCCATCTGCATCTCCTGCTGCAGCGAACGGATCAGTTGCAGGATCTGCGCCTGGATGGTCACATCCAGCGCCGTGGTCGGTTCATCCGCAATCAGCAGCGAGGGCTTGCAGGACAGCGCCATGGCGATCATCACACGCTGGCGCATGCCGCCGGAGAGCTGGTGCGGATGGCGGCCCAGCACGCGCTTGGCTTCGGGGATGCGCACCATCTCCAGCATGCGCAGGGCCTCGGCCTGGGCAGCGGCGCGTCCCAGCCCCTGGTGCAGGCGGATCGATTCGGCGATCTGCTCGCCGACGGTGAAAACCGGGTTCAGCGAGGTCATCGGTTCCTGGAAGATCATGGCAATCTCCGCGCCCCGGATGCTGCGCATGGTGGCGTTGTCGGCCTGGGCCAGGTCCAGCCTCTGGCCGCTGCGGCGCAGGAACTGCATGCTGCCGCTGGCGATCTTGCCGCCGCCATGTTCGATCAGGCGCATGATGGCCAGCGACGACACCGACTTGCCCGACCCCGATTCACCGACGATAGCCAGGGTCTCCCCCTGGTCCACATGGAAGGACAGGTCGCGCACCGCATCCACGGTCCGCTCGGAGGTGGAAAAGCGCACGCTCAGGTGATTCACGTCCAGCACGCGTTGTGACTGTTGCATCTTGATTCTCTCCTGCTGGGCCGCGTCAGGCCTGGGCTGCGTAGATGGCCGTGACCGCGGCCAGCTCGCCGCGTCCGTAGGCGCGATACATGCCCTCGGTATTGAAAGGCAGGGCCAGGTTGCCCTGGCCGTCGATGGCGATGACGCCGCCGCGTCCGCCGACCTTGGGCAAGGTCTCGAACACCACGGCGTGGCTGGCCGCCTCCAGGCTCTGGCCGGCATAGGCCATGCGGGCGGCGATGTCGTAGCAGGCCGCAGTGCGCATGAAGGCTTCGCCGGTGCCGGTGGCCGAGACCGCGACAGTAGCGTTGTTGGCGTAGCAGCCCGCGCCGATGATGGGCGAGTCGCCCACGCGGCCCGGCTGCTTGTTGGTGATGCCGCCCGTGGAGGTGGCTGCTGCCAGGTTGCCGAACTGGTCCAGCGCCACTGCGCCGACGGTGCCGAACTTGTGGTCGGGGTCGATGGGCTCGGCGGGGGCTGCCGCTTTTTCCGCGAAGGCGAAGGAAGAGGCATCGTGGTCCAGCATGGCGCGCGACTGCCCGCGCACGCGCAGCCATTGCTCATGACGGGCATCGGTATGGAAATAGGCCGGCTCGACCGTGACCGCACCATGGCGCGCGGCGAAGGTTTCGGCAGCGGGGCCGACCAGGAGCACGTGCTCGCTGTGCTCCATCACCGTGCGCGCCGCCAGGACGGGATTACGCAGGCGGGTCACGCAGGCCACCGCACCCGAGGCGAGGTCGGCGCCGTTCATGACACAGGCATCGAGCTCGTGCTTGCCTTCGCTGGTATAGACCGCACCGTGGCCGGCATTGAAGAGCGGACAGTCTTCCAGCAGGCGCACCGCCTCGGTCACGGCTTCCAGCGCCGAGCCGCCGGCATTGAGCACGGCCTGGCCGGCGGCCACGATGTCGGCCAGGGCCTGGTGGTAGCGGGCTTCGTCCTCGGCCGTGAGCGAGGCACGGGTGATGGTGCCGGCGCCGCCGTGGATGGCGATTACGGGAATGGTCATGCTTTGGTCTTTCGTCGGGTTGAAACGTCCTTGGCGATCTTGGCGATCTTGGCGGTCTTGGCGGGCCGTGCGGCCCTGCTCACGACCGGGCGTTGTTGCTGCTGCGGCAGGTACAGCCAGGGCAGCACGAATTCGGCCATCTGCGAGGCGGCCTGCACCGAGCGCCGGGCGCGATGAGCCACGGCATCGCACAGCGCCTGGATCAGGATCAGCGCGGCTGCATCCGAGGTGGGTGAAAGCTTGCGGTCGGTCTGGGCATAGATGGTCACATCGGCCAGCGGCACCAGGGGCGAGCCGGGGCTGTCGGTGATGGCCAGTATCCTGGCGCCCTTCTCCACCGCGCGCTGAGTCAGCCAGACGGTATCGGCGGCATAGCGCGGAAATACCATGGGGATGACCAGGTCGCGGTTGTCGAGTTTGAAGAATTGCCGGCCTGCCTGCGAAGGACCACCGGCCAGCGCCACCGAGGACACCGTGCGCACATAAGGCTCCAGCGCATGGGCCATCAGGCCGGCCAGATAGGCCGATGCGCCAAAGCCGGTAATGAAGATGCGCTCGGCCGCCAGGATCATGTCCACCGCCGCTTCGCAATCGGAGGCCGTGAGCATGCGACGCGTGGCTTCGATATTGGCGATGTCGCTGTCGAAGGCCGCCGCCATGATCTCGGCGCTGGTGGCGGCGCGCTGGACTTCATTGCGCAGCTTTTCGACCGGCGCCAGGGTGGTGGCGAAGTCCGACACCAGCGCGGCGCGAAAGGACGCATAGCCGTCAAAACCCAGTGCATGGGCAAAGCGGTTTGCGGTAGCGACCGAAATGCCAGCCGCTTCCGAAAGCTCATCGATGGTCATGGTGGCCGCGCGAAACGGATTGCCCAGCACATAGTCGGCCGTCTTGCGGTGCGACTTGGACAATTGCGCATACAGCTTGCCCACCGCCTGCGCGACCGCGCCTGCGCCCTGCAAGCTGATGTTCTTCTGCTGTTGCGTCACCGTCGGCCATCCCGTTTTTCTTGATCGTCATGATGTCGTCGCCGAAAATGATATAAATCATTTCCATGCGGCTCACCACCCCACTACTGCACCGGTATTCAGGTCGTATTTATCATGCAGCGAGAGGTGATCAACTGTCCCTGCCCGCTGAAAAAATGTAAATATATTTTCATTTTCTTCGAGAGTAAAGAAAAAATACTTTCAAATTTCGAATATCGATATAACGCACCAGAAGCACACAAATAAGACGACGTAATGCACCAGATCAACACAGGAAGCCAGCAGTGTTATGGCGCAGCGCACCAAAACTGACGCGCCGGCTATTCGCCTGATGGCGATAAAATACGCCCTTCCTTCCGCCTGAAGCACGTATGAACATCCGCTTTCTCGAAACCTTCGTCTGGCTGGCCAGGCTGCGCAATTTCCGGCTCACCGCCGAACGCCTGCACACCACCCAGGCCGCCGTCTCCAGCCGCATCGCCTCGCTCGAACAGGACTTCGGCGTGCGCCTGTTCGACCGCAGCGCGCGCGAGGTGGCGCTCACCGCCGATGGCAGCAAGGCGCTGGTGCATGCCGAGCGCATGGTCAAGCTCATGCGCGAGATGAAGGAAGACATGTCCGACCGCGAAGTCTATGCGGGCGTCATCCGCATCGGCGTGATCGAATCCATCGTGCACAGCTGGTTCCCGGATTTCCTCGGACGCTTGCACAAGACCTTCCCGCGCCTGCAGATCGAGATCGTCAGCGACACCACTATCCACCTGCACGAACAGTTCAGCAAGGGCAACCTCGACCTGGTGCTGCAGGCCGAAGCGGTGATCGGCCCGCAGGTCAGCAATCTGGCGCTGTGCGAATTGCCCATGCGCTGGGTCGGCAGCCCCAAGCTCGACATCGGCAGCGAGACCTTGTCGCTGGCCGACCTGGCGGCCTTCCCCATCATCAGCTTCGCCCGCAACTCGGGGCCGCATGCGGTGATCGAGCGCCTGTTCTCGGGCAGCCAGCGCAGCGAGCGCACACTGCACATCAATTGCATCGCCTCGGTGGCCACCATGATCCGCCTGGCCACCGATGGCTTTGGCATCACCGCCGTGCCGCCAGCCATCATCCAGCGCGAACTCAATGAAGAGAGCCTGCACCTGCTGAGGGTGGATACGGAATTCCCGGCGCTGGTGCTGATCGCCTCGTTCCGCTCGGACCATGAGAATCCGCTGACCGAAACGGTGGCGCGCATTGCCCAGGAAACCGCTGCCGATTTCGCACTCAATTGGGGCCACGAGATCGCCCGCCTGCCCGCCCCGCTGAACTGAAGAGCGCGCCCGCCCCCGCCGCAGCGGGCCGGCGCGGCAGGCCGGGCTTGCGCGCACAGCACCATCCTGAAGCAAACCCTGCCCTGCTTTTGCTCATAAGATTTTTCAATCAAGCCTGCTCAGATTTTCTTGTTGGACAGCGCCTGCCCCGCATCCCCATACTGATTTCAGACCGAGACGGCAGCACCGTATGAACCCGGCATGCCGGATTGCCTCTGCAGCTCCGGCCACATCTTCATTTCCAACAGACCACAGCACGACGCCGCAGCAGCGGACGCCGGCATTACCCGAGGAGGTTTTCATGTCCTATTCCCCATCCGCAGCGGCCACGCCTGCGGCCCATGCCAGCGCGGCAGCGCCGCTGGAAGTCACCTACCGCAAGATCGCCTGGCGTCTGATTCCCTTCCTGGTCTTCCTGTTCGTGCTGGCCTGGATCGACCGCGTCAACGTCGGCTTTGCCAAGCTGCAGATGCTGCAGGACCTGCAGTTCTCGGAAGCGGTCTATGGCTTGGGGGCAGGCATCTTCTTCATCGGCTATTTCATCTTCGAAGTCCCCAGCAACCTGCTGCTGGAAAAGATCGGCGCCCGCAAGACCCTGGCGCGCATCACCATCCTCTGGGGGCTGGCGTCGATGGCCATGGCCTACGTCACCACGCCGACCAGCTTCTACGTGCTGCGCTTCCTGCTGGGCATCTTCGAGGCCG
Organism: Herbaspirillum camelliae; assembly: GCF_001929405.1. Classification (NCBI taxonomy): domain Bacteria; kingdom Pseudomonadati; phylum Pseudomonadota; class Betaproteobacteria; order Burkholderiales; family Oxalobacteraceae; genus Herbaspirillum; species Herbaspirillum camelliae. The sequence goes on along the minus strand of NZ_KV880769.1, from coordinate 3,485,851 downwards.
GCTTCTTCCCCGGCGTGGTGCTGTACCTGACCTACTGGTTCCCGGCCCAGCGCCGCGCCCGCGTCAATGGCCTGTTCATGACGTCGTTCGCCATCGCGGGCGCAGTCGGTGGTCCCATTGCTGGGCTCATCATGAGCGGCATGGAAGGCGTGGGGCATCTGGCCAACTGGCAGTGGCTCTTCATCCTCGAAGGCATTCCCTCCATCCTGGCCGGCTTTGCCGTACTGGCCTGGCTGCCGGAAAAACCGGCCAACGCCAAGTGGCTCAGCGAGGCGGAAAAGAACGCCGTCACCCAAGTGCTGGCCGCCGAGAACAGTGCGCCGGGCAAGCATTTCTCCTTCAAGGATGCCTGCACCAACTATCGCGTCTGGATCTGTGCCGCCGTGTATTTCTGCGTGGTCAGCGGCAACGCCACCATCGCCTTCTGGGCTCCGTCCATCATCAAGGAAATTGGCGTGAAGGGTAACCTGCAGATCGGCCTGATCTCGGCCATCCCCTTCGTGGCCGGCACGCTGGCGATGATCTGGAACGGCTTCCATTCCGACAAGACCGGCGAGCGCCGCCTGCACAGCGCCATCGCCACCCTCATCGCCTGTATCGGCCTGGTCGCCACCGGCATGACGCTGGGCAACGCCACCCTGGCGCTGTGCTCGCTGACACTGGCAGCCATCGGCATCCTGGCGGCCTTCCCGGTGTTCTGGTCCATCCCCGGCGCCTTCCTGGCCGGCACCGCAGCCGCTGGCGGTATCGCCCTGATCAACTCCATCGGCAACCTGGCCGGCTTCGTTGCGCCCTTCATGATCGGCGCATTGAAGACCAGCACCGGGTCGCTGTCCTCGGGCCTGTACTTCGTTGCGGCGCTGGAACTGCTTGCCAGCTTCCTGGTGGTGGTGTTCATCAGGAAGTCCTGAACCCGCCCTTCCCCTCTCCCATTGACATTGATTCACCCTGTTGGATAGACACTCATGAAGCTGACCTTTACCCTCCCCGATCAATCCTCCCTCCAGGCCGAGATCCACACCCTGGTCATCGCCGGCTGGGCTGGCCGCGACATGGCCGCCATCGAGCACCACATCGAAGAACTGGAAGCCCTGGGCATCTCCCGCCCCAGCGCGGTGCCGCTGTTCTACCGCGTCTCGGCCAACCAGCTCTCGCAAGCCGCTCAGGTGCAGGTGCTGGGCGAAGCCTCCTCCGGTGAAGTGGAGACCTTCGTCTTCAACGCCGGTGGCGAACTCTATGTCTCCATCGCCTCGGACCATACCGACCGCAAGCTCGAAGCGCACAGCGTGGCCTTCTCCAAGCAGGCCTGCGTCAAGCCGGTCGGCACGACCGCGTGGAAGCTGGCGGATGTAGCCGAGTACTGGGATGAACTGGTGATCCGCTCCTGGATCGAGGAAGACGGACAAACCAAGCTCTATCAGGAGGGCCCGCTGGCCTCGCTGCGCACCCCGACCGACCTGATCGAACGCTTCACCGAAGGCGGCGCGCAGCTGCCCGAAGGCTGCGGCATGACCTGCGGCACCGTGGGCGCCATCGGCGGCATCCGTCCGGCCGCCTCCTTCACGATGGAATTGTTCGACCCGCGCCGCCAGCGCGCCCTGCGCCATCGCTACGTGGCGCAGTCGCTGGCCGAAGTGGCCTGAGCGCTCCCCCGCTGCGGCCGGCCAGGCCGGCCGTTTTGTGGGATGTCCGCAGCAGTGCGATACTGCACGCTTTGATCGCCTGCGGGCGTCCCTGCCTGAGAACCACGACTTCCTCATCATGCCAAGCACACTCTCCCGACTGGCCGCCGACCTCGATGCCGGCCGCATCACTTCCCTGCAACTGACCGAACAAGCCCTGGCCCGCATCGCCGACCCGGCTGGCGAAGGCGCGCGTGTCTTCACCCGCGTCTATGCCGAGCAGGCGCGCGCGGCAGCCCGCGCCTCCGATACCCTGCGCGCAGCCGGACTGTGCCGCTCGCCACTGGAAGGTGTACCGGTCTCGGTCAAGGACCTCTTCGACGTGGCCGGTGAAACCACCCTGGCCGGCTCCGTCGTCCTGCGCGGCAAGCCCGCGGCCACCGCACATGCGGCCGTGGTGCAGAACCTGATGAAGGCCGGCGCCATCGTCATCGGCAAGACCAACATGACCGAGTTCGCCTACTCCGGCCTGGGCATCAACCCGCACTACGGCACGCCGCAGAACGCCTGGGAGCGCAACATCGGGGGCGGCCGCATCCCGGGCGGCTCTTCCTCCGGCGCGGCCATTTCGGTCACCGATGGCATGGCCTTTGCGGCAGTCGGTTCGGACACCGGCGGCTCGGTGCGCATCCCCTCGGCGCTCAATGGCCTGACCGGCTTCAAGCCGACGGCGGCGCGGGTGTCCATGCAAGGTGTACTGCCACTGTCCGCCTATCTGGATTCGATTGGCCCGCTGGCTGTATCGGTGCAATGCTGCGCCATCATGGACGCTGTCCTGGCCGGTGAAGACTATGTACCCGTCCTTGCGCACCCGCTGCGCGGGCTGCGCCTGCTGGCGCCGACCAATGTGGTGCTGGATGGCATGGACGACACCGTCGGCCAGGCCTACCGCACAGCGCTGGGCAAGCTGGCCGCCGCCGGCGCCATGATCGTGGAGGCCGAAGTGCCGGCCTTCAACGCCCTGGCGGCCATCAATGCCAAGGGCGGCTTCACCGCCGCCGAGGCCTACGCCTGGCACCGCGCGCTGATCGCCGAGAACGCCGCCGGCTATGACCAGCGCGTAGTCTCGCGCATCCTGCGCGGCAAGGACATGAGCGCCGCCGACCTGCTGGACGTGCTGCACGCCCGCCCGCGCTGGATCGCCGAGGTCGAGGTGCAACTGGCCGGTTATGACGCGCTGGTCATGCCCACCGTCCCCATCGTCGCCCCGCGCATTGCCGAGCTGCAAGCCAGCGACGATGCCTACTATGGCGCCAACGGCAAGATGCTGCGCAATCCCACGCTGATCAACTTCCTCGATGGTTGCGCGCTGTCCCTGCCCTGCCACGCCCCCGGCAGTGCGCCGGTCGGGTTGTCGTTGGCGGCCTGCGCCGGCCAGGACAAACGCCTGCTGTCCATCGGCCTGGCGGTGGAGGCCTTGCTGGCGGCCTAAGTCGCTTCTGAGTCGCTTATTTGCCACTTTGACAAGGCTTGTGCTTGCACAAGCCTTTTTTATGCGCGTAATTAACCGCAGTTACCAGCGGTTACCAACAGCTCCTGCCCTGAAGGGAACATTTCCTCGCCCCGGACGCCGAATTCCTGGAATTTTCATTAGAATGCGCTTTTGCAGCGCACGATAGCCCGAGCTGCGGGCCTCGGCGCTGGGCAAACAGAGACACGACAACCCTTCCGGCATCAGCCACGACCACTCATCTGCATGGCAACCAAGAAAACCTCCCCGTCCGACTACAGTGAATCATCGATCCGCGTCCTCAAGGGACTGGAGCCGGTCAAGCAGCGCCCGGGCATGTACACCCGCACCGAAAACCCGCTGCACATCCTCCAGGAAGTGATCGACAACGCCTCCGACGAAGCGCTGGGCGGCTATGGCAAGAGCATCATCGTCACCATGAACGCCGACGGCAGCGTCAGCGTGGAAGACGATGGACGCGGCATTCCCGTGGGCCTGCACCCGGAAGAAAAGGTCCCGACCGTCGAGATCGTCTTCACCCGCCTGCACGCCGGCGGCAAGTTCGACAAGGGTTCCGGCGGCGCCTACGCCTTCTCGGGCGGCCTGCACGGCGTGGGCGTATCGGTCACCAACGCCCTGGCCACGCGCCTGGAAATCACGGTCTGGCGCGAAGGTGGCGTCCACACCCTGGCCTTCTCGGGCGGCGACGTCATCGAAAAATTGCAGTCGCGTCCCGCCACCCGCGACGACAAGAAATCCGGCACCCGCGTCACCGTCTGGCCCGACGCCAAGTATTTCGACTCCCCCACCATCCCCATGGGCGAGCTGCAACGTCTGCTGCGCTCCAAGGCGGTGCTGCTGCCGGGCGTGAAGGTCACGCTGAACAATGGCAAGACCGGCGACAGCCAGAGCTGGCAATACGACCAGGGCCTGCGCGGCTACCTGATGGAACAACTGGCGCAGACCGGCAGCGGCGAGACCCTGATCCCGCTGTTCGAAGGCGAACAGTTCGCCGGCAAGGATGCCGAAGGCTTCGCCGAGGGCGAAGGCGCATCCTGGGTGGTAGCCTGGACCGAGGAAGGCGCGGTGGTGCGCGAGTCCTACGTCAACCTGATCCCAACCTCCAACGGCGGCACCCATGAATCGGGCCTGCGCGAAGGCCTGTTCTCGGCCGTGAAGAGCTTTGCCGAGATGCATTCGCTGCTGCCCAAGGGCGTCAAGCTGCTGGCCGAGGACGTCTTTGCACGCGTCTCCTTCGTGCTCTCGGCCAAGGTGCTGGACCCGCAATTCCAGGGCCAGATCAAGGAACGCCTGAACTCGCGCGATGCCGTGCGGCTGGTGGCCGGTTACTCGCGTCCGGCGCTGGAGCTGTGGCTGAACCAGCACGTCGAGTACGGCAAGAAGCTGGCCGAGCTGGTCATCAAGCAGGCCCAGAGCCGCCTGCGCTCGGCGCAGAAGGTCGAGAAGAAGAAGTCTTCCGGCGTGGCCGTGCTGCCCGGCAAGCTGACCGACTGCGAATCCTCGGATGTGACACGCAATGAAATCTTCCTGGTCGAGGGCGACTCTGCCGGCGGCTCGGCCAAGATGGGCCGCGACAAGGAATTCCAGGCCATCCTGCCGCTGCGCGGCAAGGTCCTGAACGCCTGGGAAACCGAACGCGACCGCCTCTTCGCCAACAATGAAATCCACGACATCGCGGTAGCCATCGGTGTCGATCCGCATGGCATCAATGACACCCCGGATCTGTCCGGCCTGCGCTACGGCAAGATCTGCATCCTCTCCGACGCGGACGTGGACGGCTCGCACATCCAGGTGCTGCTGCTGACGCTGTTCTTCCGTCACTTCCCCAAGCTGATCGAGAACGGCAACATCTGCGTGGCGCGTCCCCCGCTCTATCGCGTCGATGCGCCAGCGCGCGGCAAGAAGCCGGTGCAGAAGCTCTATGCGCTGGACGATGGCGAACTCGAAGCCATCGAAGACAAGCTGCGCAAGGATGGCCTGAAGGAAGGCGCCTGGAGCATTTCCCGCTTCAAGGGCTTGGGCGAGATGAATGCCGAGCAGCTGTGGGAAACCACCATGAACCCGGACACCCGCCGCCTCTTGCCGATCAGCTTTGGCGAGCCCGGCGTGCAGACCTCGGAAGAGCGCTTCAACATGCTCATGGGCAAGGGCGAAGCCGCCTCCCGCCGCGCCTGGATCGAAGAGCACGGCAACGAGGCTGAAGCGGACATCTGACATGCCCCGTGCCGCCTTGCCGCCTATCCATCTGCTCGCCACCGCCCTGCTGGGCGGAGTGACGCTGCTGTGCGCTGTACCGGTACAGTCGCAGCAAGTGGTCCGGTACACCGATGCCGATGGCGTGCAACACATGCGGGTGGAAGCGGCTGACAGCAGCAGCGATGGCGCCAGCAAGGGTAGCGGCAGCAAGAAGGCCCAGAACATTGTGTACCGGTACACCGACGCCGATGGCGCAGTCCATTTCTACGCCCAGACGCTGGATGACCCCGACAAGCTCATGGCCAGCAGCGCTGCCCTGTTGAATCACGCAGAGAGCAAGGAAGCGGTCACGCCCGCCGATCCGCCCTTCGTGCGCACCATGCTGTCGCACCGCGACGCCCGCAAGTACGACCCGCTGCTGACCCAGGCCGCCAGCGAATTCGGCCTGGACGCGGCCCTGCTCAAGGCCGTGATGACGGCTGAATCCGGCTTCAACGCCAAGGCGATATCCAGCAAGGGCGCGGTGGGCCTGATGCAGATCCTGCCCGATACCGCCGAGCGCTACGGCCTGCAGGGCGACCGTCGCAAGACCCTGCACCAGAAGCTGACCGACCCGAAGATCAACATCCGCCTGGCGGCGCGCTACCTGCGCGACCTGATGGCGATGTTCCCGCAGCATGTGGAACTGGCCATCGCCTCCTACAACGCCGGTGAAGGCGCGGTGCAGAAGTATGGCAACAAGATTCCTCCCTATCCCGAGACGCAGGGGTATGTGCGGCTGGTGTCGCGGTTCTACCAGCTGTATCGCCCCGATGGCGGCCCCACCCTGGCCTCGGCCGGATCGGCCCGCCTCAAGGTCACCCTGCCGCCCCATGCGCCTGTTACGGCCAGCGGCAATGACTGAACGATCAACCCAGTGACACAAGAAGACTACGCCCCATGACCGATCAACCGACCCTGTTCGACCAAGCCCCGAGCGCGCCCGATGGCGAATCGCTGACGCTGTCCACCTTCGCCGAGCGCGCCTATCTCGACTATGCGATCTCGGTGGTCAAGGGCCGCGCCCTGCCCGACGTGGCCGACGGCCAGAAGCCGGTGCAGCGCCGCATCCTCTATGCGATGAATGAACTGTCGCTGAACTCGGCGGCCAAACCGCGCAAGTCCGCCGCCGTGGTCGGCGACGTGCTGGGCAAGCTGCACCCGCACGGCGACCAGTCGGTGTATGACGCGCTGGTGCGCATGGCCCAGGACTTTTCGCTGCGCTATCCGCTCATCGACGGCCACGGCAACTTCGGTTCGCGCGATGGCGACGGCGCGGCGGCAATGCGCTACACCGAAGCACGCCTGACGCCCATCAGCAAGCTGCTGCTCGATGAAATAGACATGGGTACGGTGGAGTTCCAACCCAACTACGATGGTTCCACCGAAGAACCGCGCCTCTTGCCGGCGCGCCTGCCCTTCCTGCTGTTGAACGGCGCTTCCGGCATTGCCGTGGGCATGGCCACCGAGATTCCTTCGCACAATCTGACCGAAGTGGCCAAGGCCGCCGTGGCGATGATCCGTAACCCCAAGATCAGCCACGCCGAACTGATGGAGCTCATCCCCGGCCCCGACTTCCCCGGTGGCGGCCAGATCATCACCCCGCAGGCCACCATCGCCGACATGTACCAGAGCGGCCGTGGCAGCCTGAAAGTGCGCGCACGCTGGAAGATCGAAGAACTGGCGCGCGGCCAGTGGCAGGCGGTCATTACCGAACTGCCGCCGGGCGTCTCCTCGCAGCGGGTGCTGGAAGAAATCGAAGAACTGACCAACCCCAAGGTCAAGCTGGGCAAGAAGTCGCTGACGCCCGAACAGCAGGCCCAGAAAGCCGCCATCCTCGGCCTGCTCGACGCCGTGCGCGACGAGTCCGGTCGTGAAGCGCCGGTGCGCCTGGTGTTCGAACCCAAGTCCAAGAACCAGGACCAGACCGAGTTCATGAACACGCTGTTGGCCCAGACTTCGCTAGAAACCAGCGCCTCGCTGAACCTGGTGATGATCGGCGGCGATGGCCGTCCGCGTCAGAAGAACCTGACCGACATCCTGACCGAGTGGATCAGCTTCCGCTTCGAGACCGTGACCCGCCGCACGCAATTCCGCATGCAGAAGGTCAACGACCGCATCCACATCCTGGAAGGCCGGGAAGCGGTGCTGCTCAACATCGACAAGGTCATCAGGATCATCCGCGAATCGGATGAACCCAAGCCGGCCCTGATCGAGGCCTTCAATCTCTCCGACCGCCAGGCCGAAGACATCCTGGAAATCCGCCTGCGCCAATTGGCCCGCCTGGAAGCCATCAAGATCCAGCAGGAGCTGGCCGAGCTGCGCGGCGAGAAGACCACGCTGCAGGACCTGCTGGACAATCCTGCCTCGATGAAGAAGCTGGTCATCAAGGAAATCGAAGGCGACGCCAAGACCTATGGCGACGCCCGCCGCACCATCATCGAAGAAGCCGAGCGCGCCACCTTCGAACAGAAGGTGATCGATGAACCGGTGACGGTGATTATTTCGCAGAAAGGCTGGGTGCGCGCACGCACCGGCCATGGCCACGATGCCACGCAATTCACCTTCAAGGCCGGCGACAGCCTCTATGGCGTGTTCGAGTGCCGCACCGTGGACAACCTGCTGGCCTTCGGCTCCAATGGCCGGGTCTATACCATTGCCGTCAATGCCCTGCCCAATGCGCGTGGCGACGGCGTGCCTGTGACCACGTTGGTGGAACTGGCCAGCGGCAGCAGCATCCTGCACTACTTCGCCGGTCCCGCCGACACCACGCTGCTGCTGGCCTCGGATGCGGCGGCGGGCTTCATCGCCAAGGCTTCCGACATGTTTGGCCGGGTCAAGGGCGGCAAGGCCTTCTTCACGCTCGATGAAGGCGCCCTGCCACTGGCTCCGACCCCGGTGGCTGCAGATGCCAGCGCGGTTGCCTGCGTCTCCGGCAATGGCCGTCTGCTGGTGTTTGGCCTGGACGAGATGAAGACGCTCTCTTCCGGTGGCCGTGGCGTGAACCTGATGGAGCTGGAAAAGAACGAGAAGCTGGTCGCCGCCCAGGCCATCAGCCAGAAGGGTGTGGTGGTGTACGGCACCGGCAATGTGGGCAAGGCCAAGGAGATTGCCTTGTCGGCCGTCTCGCTGGCCCTGCATATCGGCAAGCGCGCCCGCAAGGGCAAGGCGCTGGAATCGCGTATCAAGGTGATGGGATTGCGGGCGCAGGTCTGACGCGCTTTCTGCTCACTGAAAATCGCCCCCTCGCCGGCAGGCATAGGGGGCGATTTTGCGTCCGCAACCCTGCTGAACCTAACATAGCGACAATACAATTCGAGCTTTCATGCAAGAAAGAGAAGATCAAACGATGGGCGTAGCTTATAAGCTACAATCATCCGCATGGTCGAATTACTCCGATATCAACGCCGGGACGGGCGTGAACCAGTTTCTGAATGGCTGGATCAATTGCGCGACAAAGTCGCGCAGGCCCGCATCCGGATACGCTTGCGTCAGGTTCAAGCCGGCAACTTCGGCGATTGCGAAGCCGTCGGCGACGGAGTAATCGAGCTACGGGTCCATGTGGGAGCGGGATATCGTGTCTATTGTGGTCAGCACGGAAAGACCCTGGTGATCCTTTTATGTGGCGGCGACAAGCGCTCACAGCAAGGTGATATCAGGTTGGCCAGGCAATATTGGGAAGAATGGAAGCGGAGGCAAACATGAACAAGATCAAAGCTGCGGTCTCTCATCATGAGCGGGAGATTGCCGAATTACGTGCGGATCATGCGCTGGCAGTTGCCTATTTGAAGGCAGCCATGGAATCGCTCGACAATCCTGATGACCGTGCTGCCGGTCTGCTGGCACTGCGTACCGTAGCAGAAGCGTATGGCGGATTGGCCGCCGTCGCGGCCGAGGCCGGGATCAGTCGCGAATCCTTGTACCGCACCTTGTCCCCCAAGGGAAACCCAACGCTCAAGACACTGCTGGCCGTGCTAAAGACGGTTGGAATGCGCTTGTCGGTCGAGCCGGAACATCCCGCGCACGCCTGATTTCTCCTCCGACGGGATCATCAAGCAATCGCCACCGACACCCGATACAACAACACCCCCAGCAAGCCAAACGCCCCGGCGAGCATGCAATACGGCGCCCAGCGATAGCGGCGCAGGCCATATCCGAGCAATAGCAGGCCGATGCTGGCCGCGGGGATCAGGGCGGAAGGACTGGTCAGGTCGGGCATGGTGGTTCTCCGGTCAAGTTGCCCCCGCCTGCGCCGGGCAGGCGGGGCGATATCGCCATCACGCCATCTGGCTGATGGTCTTCCTGAAGCGGCCCAGCGCCGCCATGAACAGCACCGCGCCAATGCCAAAGATGGCCAGCAGTTGCGGCCAGATCACTTCCAGGCCAGCGCCGCGGTACAGGATGGCTTGCCCGGCCGCCACGAAGTGCGTGGTCGGGGCGGCCAGCATGATGTCCTGTACCAGCACGGGCATGCTCTCGCGTGGCGTGGAGCCGCCCGACAGCAATTGCAGCGGCAGCAGCACCAGCACCGTCAACATGCCAAACTGCGGCATCGAGCGCGCCAGCGTGGCCATGAAGATGCCCATCGAGGTAGTGGCAAACAGATGCAGGCAAGTGACCAGCATGAACAGCGCCACCGAACCTTCGATGGGCACATGCAAGGCGCCCCGCACGATCAACAGCAGCGACGCCAGCGCCGCCAGCGCCACCACCACGCCCATGGACCAGACCTTGGCCAGCATGATCTCTGCTGGCGTCACCGGCATCACCAGCAGGTGTTCGATGGTGCCGTGCTCGCGCTCACGGATAAGCGCGGCGCCGGTCAGGATGATGGAGAGCATGGTGACGTTGTTGATGATCTCCATCAACGAACCGAACCAGGACTGCTCCAGGTTGGGATTGAAGCGCATGCGCAAGGCCAGGCTGACCGGCGCGCTGGCCGCGCCCTCCTGGCGCTGCACGAACTGCGTGACCTCGTTGGTGACCATCTGCTGGATGTAGCTGTTGCCGGTGAAGGCCTGGCTCATGCGGGTGGCGTCCACATTCAGTTGAACTGCTGGAGCGCGTCCGGCCAGCACATCACGCTGGAAGTCGGCGGGGATGTCCAAGACGAAGGTGTAGACGCCATCATCCAATCCGGCATCGGCTTGCCGGGCCGTGACCAGCCTGGCCACCTTGAAATGCGGCGGATAGAAGGAAGCGGCAATGCGCGCCGACAGCGGCGAACCGTCGTTGTCCACGATGGCGATGGCGGCGTTGTGCAGGCTCTCCGGCATGGCCGTGGCGGCCACGTAGATCGAGAGCGAAAAGGTGTAGGCAATGAGCACCAGCATGGCCGGATCACGCAAGAGGCTCCACAGCTCCTTGATGCCCAGACGGTAGATGTTGGCCCAGGAATTGCGCATCTCACCGCTCCTGCTTCTTGAGCAACAGCACCGACAAGCCCAGGATCACGGGCGCGGCCACTACCAGCGGCCAGAACGAGGACGTGAGGTCGCCCAGCGCGAGCGCCTTGCTGAACACACCCCGGCTGATGGTCAGGAAGTGCGTGGCCGGATAGATCTGGCCGATCAGCGCGCCCATGCCCTCCAGCGACGAGACCGGATTCAACAGGCCGGCGAACTGCACGCAGGGAATGATGGTGCCGATCATGGTCACGAACAGCGCCGCGATCTGGCTGTTGGTGAAGGTGGAGGCCAAGAGACCCAAGCCAGTGGAACAGATGACGAACACCAGCGCAGCCAGCGTCAGCGTCAACAGGCTGCCCTTGACCGGTACGCCGAACACGGTCACGGCCAGCAGCGTGAGCATGGCGAAATTGAGCATGCCCAATAGCAGGTAGGGCAACTGCTTGCCCAGCAGGAATTCGGTGCGGCTCACCGGGGTGACATACAGGTTGAGGATGGAACCCAGCTCCTTCTCGCGCACCACCGACAAAGCCGTCAGCATGGCCGGGATCATCATCAGCAAGAGCGGGATGATGGCCGGCACCATGGCCGGCAGGCTCTTCACATCGGGGTTGTAGCGATAGCGCGTTTCGATGCGGGCGGGCATGGCCAGGCTTTGCCCGAGCCGGTGCGTGGCCATGTCGGCCAGCCATAACTGATGCATGCCCTGGACGTAGCCGCGCACGGTCTCGGCGCGCGTCGGCATGGCGCCATCGACCCAGGCGCCCACCTCCACCGAGTGACCGCGCGCGATGTCGCGGGCAAAGCCGGGCGGGATCTCGATGGCCAGGGAAATCTCGCCGCTGCGCATGCGCCGGTCCAGTTCCTGGTAATCGCTGATGGGCGGCTTCTCGATGAAGTAGCGCGAGCCTGAGAGGTTCAGCGCGTAGTTCTGGCTCAGGCCGGTCTGGTCGCGGTCGAGCACGGCGTAGCTGAGGTTTTCCACGTCGAGGTTGATGCCATAGCCGATGATGAACATCAGGATGGCCGTGCCCAGCAAGGCCAGCGTGGCGCGCACCGGATCGCGGCGCAGCTCCAGGCTCTCGCGCTGGCTGTAGCTCAGCGCCCGGCCCAGGCTGGTGCGCCAGCGGCTCAGGCGAGGGGATGGGGTCGCGGCAGGCGGCGCCACGGCGACGGCCACGGCGCTGGCAGTCGCGGCGGTGCTGCTGCCCTTCCCTGCTGCCTCTTCCAGATAGCCGATAAAGGCCTGTTCCAGCGTATCCGCGCCGCGCTGCTGCATCAGCGCCTGCGGCGTGGCGCTGACCAGCACCCGGCCTGCATGCATGAGCGAGATGCGGTCGCAGCGCAGCGCCTCGTTCATGAAGTGGGTGGAAATGAAAATGGTCACCTGGTCTTGTCGCGCCAGGCCGATCATCAGTTGCCAGAACAGGTCGCGGGCGATCGGGTCCACGCCCGAGGTCGGTTCATCCAGGATCAGCAGTTCGGGCTTGTGGACCATCGCCACGGCCAGCGACAGGCGCTGGCGTATGCCCAGCGGCAGGCTTTCGGGCAGGCTGTCCATCACCTCCAGCAGGCCGAAGCGGCTGGCCATTTCTTCGGTGCGCGCGACAATCTGGTCTTCGGGGACGCGGTACAGGCGCGCATGCAAGACCAGGTTCTGCCGCACGCTCAGTTCGCCATACAGCGAAAAGGCCTGCGACATGTAGCCCACCCGCGCGCGCGTGGCCATGTCGCGCGGATCGACCTCGCGTCCGAACAGCCAAGCCTGGCCTTCGCTGGCCGGCAACAGGCCGGTGAGCATCTTCATCGTGGTGGACTTGCCGCAACCATTGGAGCCGAGGAAACCAAAGATCTCGCCACGCCGGATGCGAAAGTCCACATGGTCCACCGCCAGGAAATCGCCAAAGCGCATGGTCAGCCCCTTGGCCTCGATGGCCACGCCACTATCGATGGTGTCGTCCAGCGGCGTGACCTGCACGGCCTGGTGGCCGCGCCGTTTTTCTTCGGGCAGCAAGGCGATGAAGGCCTCTTCCAGCGAATCTGTACCGGTACGCTGATGCAACTGTACCGGTGTACCGGTGGCCAACACCCTGCCCTCATCCATGGCCACCAGCCAGTCGAAGCGGTCGGCCTCTTCCATGTAGGCGGTGGCCACGATGACGCTCATGCCGGCGCGCTGCTGGCGGATGTGGGCGATGAGGTCCCAGAACTGGGCGCGCGAGAGCGGGTCCACGCCGGTGGTGGGCTCATCCAGGATCAGCAGGTCGGGATCGTGGATGAGCGAACAGCACAAGCCCAGCTTTTGCTTCATGCCGCCGGAGAGCTTGCCGGCCGGGCGCGCCAGGAACTTGTCCAGGCCTGTGCTGGTGGTCAGTTCATCGATGCGGCGGCGGCGTTCGCTAGCATCCTGGCCGAACAGGCGGCCAAAGAATTGCAGGTTTTCTTCCACCGACAAGGTGGGATAGAGATTCTTGCCCAAGCCCTGCGGCATGTAGGCGATGCGCGGGCAGGCCTGCTGGCGATGACGCTGCTGGCGCATGTCGCCGCCCAGCACTGCCAGTTCGCCCTGCTGCAGCGCGCGTGCGCCGGCCACCAGCGATAGCAGGCTGGACTTGCCCACGCCATCGGGGCCGATCAGGCCGACCATGCAGCTGGCGGGGATGTCCAGCGACACCGCGTCCAGCGCCACGGTCTTGCCATAGCGCAGGGCGACCCGCTCCAGGCGGGCCACGCAAGCGCCGCCCGGGAGCGTATTCATTGCGGGACCTGCACGGCCAGTTGCGCCGGCCAGGGCTGGTTCTGGTCAGTCCTGACCCAGGCCACGCCAGGCAACCCCGTCTTGACCAGCGTCAGGTGCTGTTGCAGCAGCGCCGGATCGATCTGCGCCTTCACACGAAACATCAGCTTCTGGCGCTCGCTAGCCGTTTCCACCGTCTTGGGCGTGAACTGCGCGGTGCTGGCGACGAAGGAGATGCGCGCCGGGATCACGTACTGAGGCGCGGCATCAAGGATGATGCGGGCCTCGCTGCCCAGCGCCAGCTTGCCGGCCACCACCTCGGGCAGGAAGAAGGTCATGTAGACATCGCTGAGGTCCACCAGGTTGAGCACCTTGCCGCCACCGCCCAGCACTTCACCCGGCTGGGCGATGCGATATTGCACGCGGCCCGCGCGCGGTGCGGCCAAGGTGCTGTCGTCGATATCCACCTTGATGCGCTGGACCGTCGCCTGCGCCGCCGTCACGGTGGACCTGGCCCCGCTGACCTGGGTGCGCGCGGCCACCACGGCCGCCTCGGCCGCCGTCACCTGGGCCTTGGAGGCGGTGACCGCCGCGTCCATGCTGCGCACGCGGGCGCGGTCATCATCGACTTCCTGCACCGAGGAAGCGCCTTCGCGCACCAGCACTTCAGAGCGCGCCAGGCGACGACGGGCGGCGTCCAGTTCGCTCTCGCGCTGGACCGTCTGGGCCAGGGCCGCCTGGTAATCGCTCTGGCGCACCGCCACCTGGGCTTCGGCGCTGGCCACGGCGGAGAGGGATTGCTGTTGGTGCGCCAGGGCTTCGTCGCGCTGGGCCTGCAGCGACAGCACCTGCATGCGCGCCAGCGGCTGGCCGGCGCTGACGAAATCGCCCTCGTTGACAAGGATGGCCTCGACCCTGCCGCCCAGCTTGGTGGCCACATCCACTTCGGTCGCCTCGATGCGGCCATTGCCGCTGGCGAAGCCCTCACCGGGGCCGCTGTGATGCAGGCGCTGCCAGGCAAAGAACGCAGCACCCAGCAACAGCAGCAATGCGGCCCCGGCCAGCAGGGGTTTCTTGAGAAGGGGAAGCTTCATGATCATGACCCGGAACGAGAGGGGGAAGGTGATGATAGGACTGCGGCAACGCCCTCCCCGCCCAGCGCCGCATACAGCGCCACCGAGGAAGACAGCAGTGCGCGCCTGATCTGCACCAGTTGCTGCTGGGCGCTCAAGAGGTCGCGCTGGGCGTCGAGCACGTCGAGGAAAGGCGCAGCGCCATTGTCATAGCGCAGCGCCGACAGCCTTGCCCGCTCGCGCTGTACGCGCACGGCGGACTGTGCAATCTCCAGCTGCTGCGTGAGCCACTGGCGCGCGGCCAGGGCATCGGCGACTTCGCGAAAGGCCGTCTGCACCGTCTTTTCGTAAGCGGCCACGGCCAGGTCGCGGCGCACCTCGCTCAACGCCAGGTTGTTGCGCAGCCGGCCTGCGGTAAAGATAGGCAGCGTGATGCTCGGCGAGAAGGTCCAGGCATGGCTGCCGTCGCGGAACAGGCCGCTCAGTTCAGCGCTGGCCGTGCCGACATTGCCGGTCAAGGAAATGCTGGGGAAGAAGGCCGCGCGCGCCGCGCCGATATTGGCGTTGGCGGCCATGAGGCGATGCTCGGCGGCAGCCACGTCGGGCCGGCGCGTGAGCAACAGCGCCGGCAAGCCCGGCTGCAGCGGCGCAAACACGGCATCCAGCCCGGTGCGCGCCTGCCCAACCGGCAGCGCTACGGGGCTACCCACCAGCAGGGTCAGTGCATTGAGGCGCTGGGCGCGTTGCTGCTGCAGTTGTGCTCCCAGGGCCTGGGCCTGGGTGAGCAGGGTTTCGATCTGGGTCAGGTTCAGGCGCGAGGTCGCCCCTACTTCCACCCGGCGTGAAAAGATGCGGAAACTCTCTTGCCGGCTGGCGATGGTCTGGTTGGCGATCTCCAGGCGCTCGTCGAGTTCGGCCAGTTCCAGCCAGGCATCGGCCACTTGCGCCATCAGGCTCAGGGCGACGGCGCTGCGCGTGGCCTGGCTGGCGCGTGCGCTTTCCAGGGCGGCGTCGTCGAGACTGCGCAGGCGGCCCCACAGGTCGATCTCCCAGCTGCTCAGGCCCAGCCCGGCCTGGTAGGCGCTGCCCACCAGCGGGCGACGGGTCAGGTTGAGGTCAGCAGGTGTGCGCGAACGATCCAGCCCGGCCTGCGCGCCAATGGTAGGAAACAGGTCGGCATGCCCGATGCCATACAAGGCTTGTGCCTCCTGCACCCGCAAGACGGCTGTGCGCAGGTCGCGGTTGTTCTCCAGCGCCTGGGTGATGAGGGCTTGCAGATGGGGATCGGTGAAATAGTCGCGCCATGGCAGCGGCGCGCTGGCCACCTCATTGACTAGCCCGTCCGGATAGACGGAAGCCACCGGTGCAGCGGGACGTTGGTAATCCGGCGCCAGGCTCTGGCAGGCGGTCAGGCACAAGGGCAAGACCGCCAGCAGCAGGCGTGTTCTCGTCAGCAGCGGGCGCGTGGTGGTCATCGGCGTGGGCAGATAATGTGGCGACGAAGTTCGTCTTTTGTGTCCACATTATGAAGATCCAAGCCGATTGAGCCCTTGATGTGCGTCAGGTTACTGACTGATGGGTTGGTTATTTCAGGACCAGACCAGGCCATCCCATCCACGCCGGACCGGGGCCACTCTCCAGTGGCTCCGGTCCGGTGGCGATCAGTCTAGCAAGGCCCTGATCTGTGGCACGGTGAGGTCACGCCGGACCGCATGCTTGTCGAGGAAGGCGATCATCTCGGCGATATTGCCCAGATCGCCGTCCCGCTCCACCGAGGGTGGCACGGCCAACACTTCGCACAGGTACACGCTCAGGGCCGCCACATCCAGGCTGTCCAGACCGGCGTCATAGAAGCTCTCCTCTTCACCGGTCAGCTTGACCCCGTAGCGGGCCCCGCCCATGGTGTAGGGAACGACCTCATTGATGATATTGATCCATTCCATTTCATGTCTCCTTCTGGGATTGATGATCGGTGCTGCGCAACACCTTGGGCACTTCGATGACACACACGGAGGGTTCTTCGTCGCGATAACGGATGAAGGCCACGCCCTTGACCTCGCGCTGGTGCAAGCACTGATGGATCAGGTTGCGCAAGCTGAAGACCGGGTCGATATCGGCCGAGAGCAGATCGATGATGAACAGGTACGGTCCATCCTCGATCTCCTGGCCCCAGTAGTCCAGCCTGGATTGCGAGGCGCGCAGTTGCTCGACCCAGCTTTCGGAGACGAACTTCCAGGCCACGAACTGCAGCGGCCGGGCTTGCCCGGTTTCCTTGTGGCAGGCCTCCAGGTAGTTGAAGTTGTTGTTGGCCAGCGCTTCGCGCCAGCGCGCCAGCATGAAGCCCACCGGATAGCGCCCGTGCAGGGCCGAAGCTCCGGCCAGCAAGGTCGCGCCGCCAAGGATGCGCTGCAGATCGACGGGGTTGATCATGTTCTTCATCCGATCACCTGATGGGAAAGCACTACGTTGTCGAGATAGAAGTCCACCTTGGCCGGCGCCATATTGCGCAGGGCGTGTACCTCCATGACGTTGGTCCCCGCCACCGACACCGTCAGCAAGGACGCGCCGGTGGAGACGGTGTGGTCACCCACCTTGTAACTGCCGGCATCGTCCTTGTTGAAGGAGAAGCGGATATCTTCGGGTCGCACCGTGGTGGTCTTCATGAGGCTGCCAGCGATATTGCTCAGGTCGACACGATCGATGGTGGTGTCTTCCTTGCCGGCGCCGCCGTTGACGAACAGTTGGGCGGGCTTGGCCGTATCCAGCAGATCGTTCAGACCGAAGGAGAAGGCATTCTCCGACTGCAGGGAAGCCAGTCCCTTCCATGCCGCGCTCGAACGTCCCATGCCTGGTCCGTCCGAGCGCATCTGGAAGTAGGTCTTGGCGGCGGCATCATAGGCGTCCAGCTCGTTACCGCTACGCGCGGACAGCACGTAGAAGTCATCGGCGCTGCTGCCTGCCTTGTGAACCACCACCTTGTTGCCCAGGGTATTGGCGGCGACTTCGCCGGTGGCGCTGTAGAGATCGACCCGGCTGTTGTCAGCCTTGTCGGCCAGGATCACCACCGGCTGCTTGCCACTGTTGATGACGATCTGCTTGGCCGTATCGGTCACCAGCAGCGAGGCCGGATGATTGCCGTCCAACGAGAAGTCGATGCGATCGGTCTTGTCCGAGATGGCGAAGTTCTGGATGTTGCTGTAGCTCAGGCTGGCCTGCTTGCTGTCTTTGCCGTCCAGATACTCATAGGAAATCTTGCCTTCCTTGATGCTGACCGTGCTCAGGTTCAGGCTGTCGGCAAAGCCCAGGGTGTCGGCCTGTTTGGCGCTGCCGGTGACTACCTGGGTCTTGGCCGAGGCCAGGAAGATGGTGGCGGCGTGGTCGCTGCCGATCATCTCGCGTGCGCCCTCCAGGGTGCTGGCGCCATCCCCGGCATGCAGCACCATGTGTTGCTGCGCATCGCTGCTGGTGACCTTGATGAGGAAGTTGCCCTTCTCCAGGTAGAGATGCTCGTCCTTGCCCTTGAGGTTGGCGCCATCACCGATGAAGTAGAGATTGGCGCGCTTGCCCTCGGCGGTGCTCAGATGCACGCTCTCGCCCGACAAGCTCAGGCTGACCGCATTGATGACATCTGGATGCAGGTTCTTGTCGATGTCGGCCATGCGCGCCACCGGCAGGTACAGATCGATCGCGCCATCTTGGCCCAGTCGCCACAGCTGGTGGTACATGTGCGTAGGGGCGACGATCTTGGCCAGGCCGGTGTAGGGACCGATGTCGCTGAGCACGGCATAGGAATTCTGGCTGACCGCCTGGCCGTTGGGCAGCGTCGTATTCTTGCCGGAAGCGATGTTGAGCATGAAGCGGAAGTCCTGCTGATAGAGATTGCTCAGCAAGGCCAGCTTGTCGCGCACGGCCTGCTGGCCGCCCCCGCCGGCGCGGTACCGGCCCCAATCGATCAGGCCGCTGCCACCGCTCAGGTAAGGCACATCGGAGGTCAGGAAATTGAAGAGCAGGTTTTCCGCCAAGACCAGCTTGGCAAAGTTGGACTGGGCATTGACGTTGTTGCCGGGTGCATCGCTGAAGTCCGGTTCGTACTGGATGAGGTTCTTGAGGGTGGTGGTGACCGCAGCAGTGGCCGCAGGACCGACGAGTGCCCCCAACAGCATCGATGAACCGACCATCTGCCCGTACTGCGCGTTCTGCAGCATGTACAAGGACTTGAACGGCGCGCAGGAAGCCAGGTAGCCCTGCTCCAGGACGCCATCACGAGCCACGGCGGTGTTATAGCCGAGCAAACCGCTCACATCGCTGATCAGCGACAGACGGTCATACATGACAGCCGCCATGGCTGCGCTCTGGAAGTTGGGCATGGTCACTTCGAAGAGCACCACAAAGGGCAGCACCTCGGGGACGGCCATGGCGATGACGTCCAGGGTGATGAAGATCATGTCCTGGATCAGCGCCAACGTCGGTTGCAGGATATTTTGCGCCGTGTAATTCAGGCCATGCAGGATCATGTCCACCCCCGTGGCGATCAGGCTGAGCACCGCCCCCGCCGAGATGCCGGCGGCTTCGATGGCGGGCAGCGAGCTGGTGTACTTCGACAGGAAGCTGAACTTGTTGATGTTGACCATCGAATTGAGCCAGGAAGCCGCGTCGGAGGCCAGATAGGCAAAGCTGGAGATCGAGCTGATCAATTGCTGCAGCAAAGTCAGCGACTTGCTGGCAATCTCGGTGCTGCTCAGATCGTCCCCGTTTGCCAAGGCCTTGCCCGTGTCGACCGCCCCCCAGAGCGCCGTAATGATGCCGCCCACGTCGGCGCTCAGGCAGATCAGCGATGTGGTGCAGATACGGAAGGCCTCGGCGTTGTTGCTGCCGATCTTGAGCGGCTCGTTCTTCTTGCTCTCGAGCAGCCTGTCGAGCATGGACTGCAGCGATGTCCCGTCTTCGCCGACGATGTGGTTCACGCCATCGATCTCGGCCAGGGCGGCCACCTTGGACACTTCCGCCTTGAACGTCTTGAGGGCCTCGGTGTAATCGCCGACGATGGAACCGCTCTTCATGGGCGAGGCCATTTCGCCGCGCATCTCGAAGAGCTTTTTGAAGGGATTGGGCAAGTCCTTGTCTTTCAATGCGTTGCCGAACTCCGTGCCGTCGCCGAACTGCTTGAAGTTCCCGTCCACCGCATGACTGACGAGGGCATGCATCAGGTAGTTCACCGGCACCTGCAGGCAAGACGCCATGGTGGAAACCAGCTTGGTGACTGCCAGCGCTTTGGCCGTGCTGTCCTGGCCGCTCTTCTCGATATCGGCTCCCATGGCGCCCGCCGCCGACACCAGGCGGTACAGCGAGGCATAGAAGCGCACGCTCTGGTAGAGCCCGTTGACCTTGTCGACATTGGCGATCTGGTCCTTGACCGATCCGTAGGCTGCGTTGAGCTGGTCGAAGCTGTGCAGCAAGGACTGCTTGCTCGCGTCATCCTCTCCCGGGGTCCAGTGGTTGATGGTATCGCGGATCTGGCTGGCGCCCGCCTCCCATTGTCCTTCCGGTAGCGCCTTCTTCATGTCGTACACCCAGGTCGAAAAGAAATTGCGCGCCGAGGAAACCGTCGAATAGGCGAAGCCATAGGGCCACATCTTCCAGCCAGGCAGCTTCAGGTCGAGCACATTCTTGATCGCGACATCGTCCATCTCAGGGCGGATCTGCTGGAGCACATCCGCCGTCAGTCCTGGCATGTTGGTGAGCAGCGAGTACATGCCGTTCAGATGCGCACGTTGGGTGCTGGCGATATCGAACTGCTTGATCGCATCGTCAACCGCATGACGCTGGTCCGTGGAGAGCGTGCCATACAACGGCAAACCGGCCAGGCTGCGCAGGGTGCTCTCGCCCAGATGGCTGATCACCGGGGCCGGCAGCATCTGCGCCGTCAGCGGCGCGTTCCCTTCGTGCGACAAGGCATCGATGCGGCTGGCCAGACGCTGGTACAGCAGATCGGCGCCATCCGCAGAGAGTTTCTGGTCGCTGCCCTGGTTCAGCATTTCCAGCACCGTATTGATCGGCAAGGCTTTGATC
Source organism: Herbaspirillum camelliae (assembly GCF_001929405.1). Classification (NCBI taxonomy): domain Bacteria; kingdom Pseudomonadati; phylum Pseudomonadota; class Betaproteobacteria; order Burkholderiales; family Oxalobacteraceae; genus Herbaspirillum; species Herbaspirillum camelliae. The sequence continues at coordinate 3,465,176 of NZ_KV880769.1, read as the reverse complement.
TGCGGCTCGGTCAGCTTGGACAGACGTCCCGAATTGCCCCATTCGTTGAGCACTGCCGCCGACACATGGCGGAAGAATTCAGGGGCCAGCGTGGCAATGCTGACAGGATCGAGGTCCTTGAGCACGGCCACGCCATAGACGTTGTTGGCCAGCAGGTAATTCTGATAGGTGCTCAGGGTGGCCAGCTCGCCGACCTCCTGGGCCGATTGCGCATGGAGCACCCGCACGCCGCGCGCCCAGTCCAGCGCCACGCCCTGCGAGGTGGGGGTATCCACCAGCGCGGAGGCCGCCATCGACTCGGGCGACAGCACCACGTTGCCAAAACCGAAATCGTTGTAGGCAGGGTTAGGCTCCAGATCCTTGAGTTCGAGACGCACCGGAGCGCTGCCCACTGGAGCGCGGAAGCTGATGCTGCGAACGGCCCAGGCTTCCTCGGCCTTTGAGGTGATCACGGGGCCGGTAGCCACGCCGTTCACATAGAGCTGCAAGCGCGCCTGGTTGGGACCTGCGCTATTGATCATGCTCAATTTCAATGCATAGTCCTGGCCGGCTTGCAGTCCGCCTACATCAGCGCGCCAGAAGGCCTTGCTCACGTCGGGGCCGCCGTCGACCAGCAGGAACTTGCTGCCATCGCCGGTGGGACCGCTGCGCGTGGCAAAACCCCATCCCTCGGGCATCTGATCGGTCAGCGTCGCAGAACCGTAGCCAAGCGTGAGGCGGGGATTGTCAGTGATGCGATAGTCGGTGGAAAAGTCGGCCAAGCCGTGAGTGAAGTCGCCATTGGAGATCACGCCGAAGTTGGCAGTGTTGATGGGCTTCAACGACACTTTGCCAAAACCAAAATCGTTATAGGCAGAGTTAGACTCCAGATCCTTGAATTCAAGGAGCACGGGGGCGCTGCCGGCAGGAGCGCGGAAGCTGACGGTGCGATCAGCCCAGGCTTCTTCAACCCTTGAGGTGAGCACCGGACCGGTGGCCACGCCATTCACATAGAGCTGCAAGCGCGCCTGGTTGGGACCGGAACTGAGCATGCTCAGTTGCAGTGCATAGTCATGGCCAGCTTGCAGTCCAGCCACCTCGGCGCGCCAGAAGGCCTTGCTCACATCGGGGCTGCCATCGACCAGCAGGAACTTGCTGCCATTACCGGTGGGTCCGCTGCGCGTGGCAAAACCCCATCCCTCGGGCATCTGATCGGTCAGCGTCGCAGAACCCCAACCAAGCGTGGTGCGGGGATTGTCAGTGATACGATAGTCGGTGGCAAAGGCGGCCAAGCCGTGAGTGAAGTCGCCATTGGCGATCGCGCCGACGTTGGCGATGTCGACGGGCTTCACCGACACGTTGCCAAAAGCAAAATCGTTATAGGCAGGGCTAGGCTCCAGATCCTTGAGCTCAAGGCGCACCGGGGCGCTGCCATCAGGAACATGGAAGCTGATGCTGCGACCAGCCCAGGCGTCCTCGTATCTTGCACTGACCACCGGTCCGGTGGCCACGCCGTTCACGTAAAGCTGCAAGCGGGGCGGATTGATGGGGCCAGCGGCAACGATCATGCTGAATTGCAGGGCATAGTCCTGGCCGGCTTGTAGTCCGGCCACATCGGCACGCCAGAAGGCTTTGGTCACATCGGGGCCGCCATCGACCAGCAGGAACTTGGTGCCTTTCCCTGACGGGCTGCCGTGCGCCGCAAAGTTCCACGCATCGGGTATCCAATCGGTCAGCGTCGCTGAACCCGCACCAAGCGTGAGGCGGGGATCGTCAGTGATGCGATAGTCGGTGGAAAAGGCGGCCAAGCCGTGAGTGAAGTCGCCATTGGAGATCGCGCCGACGTTGGCAATGTCGACGGGCTTCACCGACACGTTGCCAAAAGCAAAATCGTTATAGGCAGGGCTAGGCTCCAGATCCTTGAGCTCAAGGCGCACCGGGGCGCTGCCCTCAGGAACATGGAAGCTGATGCTGCGACCAACCCAGGCGTCCTCGTATTTTGAACTGACCACCGGTCCGGTGGCCACGCCATTCACATAGAGCTGCAAGCGCGGCTGATTGATGGGGCCAGCGGCAACGATCATGCTGAACTGCAGGGCATAGTCCTGGCCGGCTTGCAGTCCGGCCACATCGGCACGCCAGAAGGCTTTGGTCACATCGGGGCCGCCATCGACCAGCAGGAACTTGCTGCCTTTCCCTGACGGGCTATCGTGCGCCGCAAAGTTCCACGCATCGGGTATCCAATCGGTCAGCGTCGCTGAACCCGCACCAAGCGTGGTGCTGGGATCGTCAGTGATGCGATAGTCAGTGGAGAAATCGACCGCGCCGCGCTTGAAGTTGCCGTTGGAGATCCCGCCGATGTTGGCCAGTCCCGGTAAGGTCAACAGGCTCTTGGCGCCCCACATCGACACCAGGGCGGACTGCAGCGATGCCTCCTCGCCGCGCGCGATGAAACTATCACTGCCGCTGCCAGCCCGATTGGCGAAGTATTTGAAGACCGCGTTCGCGCCCGTGCCCAGCAAGGGGCGCACCACGTCGCTGTTGAGATCCTTGAGCAAGAGACTGCCCTGACCGCCCAGGTCGATCTGCACCGAGGGCAGCGCGCCGGCCAGCTTCAGTGACTGGATGCGGTGGCTGACGGTATGCTTCTGGTCGTCCTGATAGACCAGGTAGAGATCCAGCTGAGGCCGGCTGGCATCTCCTGTCTTATAGAGCAGCAACTGGGCATCGGCCGGCAAGGTGATGGGAACGTGCATGACCACCGAAGATCCGCTGCCCAGCTCGGCCACTGCGCCGTTGGTCACCGTGGCCAAGGTGTGCACCGTCGTCGATGCGCTTTGCTTGGCCATCAAATTGCCGTGGGTCAGCAGCGCCGCATTGCCGTAGCCGCCGTCGAACCGGTATTGGCCCTGCCGGGCCAGATCCAGCACGACGTTGCCGTTGCGGCTGAAGCTGTAGGTGCTGCCGCTGTTACGGGCGTTGAGCACATAGTTGGCGTCTTGGCCCATGGCGATGTTGCTGGCCAGGCCTGCGCCGAATTCACCGTCGATCAGGCCATTGCCACTACGCGCGAAGTTGAGGTTGCCGACCACCCCGCCATTGTTGAACAGGAACAGGTTGCCGGCGCCGCTGTTGTTATGTACGTCCAGCTTCTGCCCCAGCAGATCGATGGTGGTCGCACCGGAGGTGTTGCGCACCACATCGGTCCAGACGACAATGGAGCCGTACTGCACGCCGGTGGTCAGATAGTTGTTGCCGCCGTTATCGTTGATGGTGGTACCCAGCAAGGCCGAGATCCGCAGCGAATTCTGTCCGGCCAGGCTGGCTTTGGCCCAAGAGCCGCCGAAGACATCGGCATACCAGGTCGAGCCACGGCTGTTGACGGACAGGTCGGCATTGCCCAGCGCATAGGTTTTCCAGCGCGCCACTTTCCAGGGCTGGCTGGCGTCCTGGTTGTCGATCTTCAGGTTCAGGCTGAAGGAGTTGCTGAAGCCGCTGACCTGGGCTGTCTGCGCGGTGATCTCCAGGCTGCCTGTCAGGTACAGCATCTGCGAATAGTCCAGGCGGCCCAGTCCCTTGACGACGCTGGCATTGATACCGCTGTTGATACGAACCCGGTCCGCGCCATCTCCGGTACTGATGTCGTTGTTGCGTCCGCCGACCACCACCGTGATGTCATCATCACCGTCGGCAGTACTGACGATGTTGTAGCCGGCGCTGTTCACGCGTACCGTCTGGTTGCCGTTACCCTTGGTGGCGTAGTACTTGTTGGCTTCCAGCCCGGAGATATCGACCACGAGCGGTGCGTCCACGCGGTCGATGTTGATGGTATTGCCATAGGCACGGGAGTGGATCTTGCTCTCGCCCGAGAGCACACCTGCGGCAACCGTGGTCCAGCCCGATCGATACTTCGAGCAGTCCAGCGACAAGGCGCCATTGCCCTTGATGATCTCGGTCGCGACCCCCAACCCGAGATGGATGCTATCCTTGCCACCGGCCACTGCGACGAGGTTGTAGCGGCCGCCTTCGGGGATGGTGATATTGTCATCGCCATCGGCGGTGCGCACCTTGACCTCGCCTGGGCCGGAGGCCGTGATCGTCTGATTGCCCCCTCCCACGTTGACGTCTACCCAGCATAAGCCATAGACGTCGATGGAAGACGAGTCGGCGCTGCCCCATATCCCCACGCCCCAGGCGGCGATGCCCATCTCCAGATACCTGGCCCGCTTATCAGTCCATAGCTTCACGGCCTCGGACTGGTGCGCGCTGGCCCTGACCACCATCGAACCGGTGCCGTGATAGTAGATATCGCTCCAGGTCCCTCCCCCCCATATCTGGGACTCATTGTCTCCGTAATAATCGTGGCGGCTTCCCATGTTTTTCTCCTTATTTATGATTGACGGAGCTGTCAAGTCAGCGCAATTCGCTTTGCGCTGACTGCTCCGCTTACGCCAACGCCTGCGGCAAAGCGGCCACGGAGTGGTCGCTTCGGTGCGCAGACGCAGATGCTTGACGTGCTGGTTGTAGTAGATGAGTGGACAGGGAGCCATCCGCTACCATGGCGGCTCCCTCACAAGCAAGCCCAACAGCGGCGGGATCGAAAAGACAGGAAACAGGCGCAATGTGCTGGTGCGGGCGACAGACGGCCTGTGCCGTTGCAAAGCGCGCAAAGCTCGTTGTGACCCCGTTGACAGTGGCGTCCATCGGCGTCTCCCCTCCGTGACGGATGATTATTCTTACTTGCTTGTGCGACGGAGTATTGATTTTGGGAGATGAACGAACAATTACCCCAAAGGACAGGGATACGAGTGCAAGTTCACTCGGAGAAGGCGGCGTGTTCTTCTTCTTTCACACGCGCAGAAGGGAAGCTGACATTTCGAGAAGAAACTCGAAATTTTTCTAGATCACTATTTTACCGATGCGGGACGCCACGACCGGATCGACACCGGCGGCGCGAGGAGGAGGAAGATGGGGCAGGAAACGCTCGTCAGTGCGCCACGCCTACCTGATCCACATAGTGCTGCACTTCGGCAGCGACTGCGGCGAACAGGGTCCGCAGCTCGGGCAGCGTGGCCCGGGCGCTCTGCGGCGGTTCGGTGCGCGACTGCACCTCGACGGCCTTGAGCATTTCGGTCAACACGGCCGCCCCGACCAGGGCGGTCATGCTCTTGAGGCTGTGGGCTTCGCGTTTGACCTGGGCAGCATCATCGGCCAGGATGGCCGCTTCCAAGCGTGCGAAGTTGGCCGGTGCACTCTTGGCGAAGGTGCCGAACATGTGGCGGCAGGCAGTCGCATCACCGCCCATGGCCTCGAGCAAGGGTTCAGGATTGATGTGCTGGTAGTGGTAGTCGTTCACGCTTTTCTCCCTTTGGCAGACACAATCACAATATACGCAAGATATTGCACTTCTGCCAACTTTAATGAGCAGCTTCCGGGGCGGTCCGATCAACTTGCCCGGTTCGTGAGCCGAAACACAAGGTAGAACCATAACGTAACCAAGCAGGTAATCGCCGTCAATCAATACTGCCGCCGCCCATGCAAAAAACCGCCCGATGAGACGGGCGGTTGGCTGCTTTTTCCTGCAGGACAGGACGGTGACGATCAGGCCGCGCGTTCGAGGCGCTGGACGTTGTCGTCCTGGCTGCCGATCTCGATCTTGCGCGGCTTGAGCGCTTCCGGAATCTCACGGACCAGCTCGATGTTGAGCAGGCCGTTTTCCAGGTTGGCGCCGACCACCTTGATATGGTTGGCCAGCTGGAAGCGCTGTTCGAAATCGCGGGCGGCGATGCCGCGATGCAGGAAGTTGACCTGCTTGTCTTCCTTCTGCTTGCGGCCGGTGATCTTCAGGGTTTCATTCTCGGTCTCGATGTCGATCTCGCTGCGGGCGAAACCGGCGACGGCCATGGTGATGCGGTATTTGTCCTCGGCCACCAGTTCGATGTTGTACGGGGGGTAGCTGGGCTGATCGGCACGCTGGGCGTTGTCGAACATCTGGGCCAGGCGATCGAAGCCGATGGCGGTACGGTACAGGGGGGAGAGATCAAAAGTACGCATAAAAATATCCTTTCAGTTAAGCGATGTTTTCGTCGCAGACCTCAACATCAAGCATCTGCTGGTACCGATCTAGGGATGCGTTTTTGGGTTTTCAAGAGATTTTTTTCAAAAAAATCGAGCGCCCCGGTCAAGCCGCCTTCAACGCCGCTACCAAGGCCCGCAACGCCCCCTGCAAGCGCGCCTCCTTGAGCCGCGAATGCAGCCTCACCTGCGCCAGTGGCAGGCGCGGCAGGCCCAGGCTTTCTCCTACGTCCACGGCGCCGGGCGGGGCGCTGCGGTACAGCAGCGCCGACACCGCCAGTCCCGCGCTCACGGCTGCGCCCACGGCCAGGATGCCGCCGCCCACGAACACTTCCACCCAGGCAATGCCCGCCGCATCCAGCCGCCGCAGCGACAGCTCACGGATGCGGCAGGCCTGGGAAAACGTCGCCACGCGCAAGGCTCCGCCAGCCCAGCATTGGGCATCGGGATGGGCGAACCAGCCGATGCGTTCTTCCATGACCAGCTTGCCGCCCCGGTCCTGCGGCTCGCGGCGCACGATCACGGCATCCAGCTCACCACGTTCATAGAGCGGCATGAGGTCATGCGAAGAACCGACCCGCACTTCCGCTACCACGCCGGGATCAAGCGCATGCACCTGCGCCAGCGCACGCGGCAGGCTGGCGCCCGCCACGTGATCGCTGATGCCCACCGAGAAACGGACCGGCCCCTGGTCGAGTTGTTCAAGCGCGCGCTCATGCGCGGCCAGCAATTCCCGCGCCGCCGGCAGGAACTGCTGGCCCTCGGCCGACAGCCGCACCTGGCGCGGCGTACGTTCCAGCAGGCGGCGGCCCAGGCGCTGCTCCAGCTTCTTGAGCTTGAGGCTGATGGCCGACTGCGTGCTCTCGAGCGCCTCGGCCGCGCGGGTGAAACTGTGCAGATCGGCCGCCAGGACGAAGGCCTGGACGGCGTCCAGGTCGAGGGGTTTTTCCATGGCTTGGGCTCCCTTCTGTTGAGCTATTCAATGATGATGAATTCAAATCATTGAAATCATGAATCAGTGGTTTTTCAAATCATTGCGCCAGCATAGCATGCAGGGCATGGGCTTCGCGCCCTGCCCCGCTTTCACACCACAAGGAGAACAGCATGCCCCTGGTCCGCATTTCCCTGTTGCGCGGCAAGTCCCGCGCCTACCGCAGCGCCATCGCCGAGAACGTCTACCAGGCCCTGCGTGAGAGTTTCAATGTGCCCGAGGATGACCGCTTCATGGTCATCACCGAGCATGATCCGGAAGAGCTCATCTTCAGCCGCAGCTACATGGGCATGGCGCGCACGGAGGACTTCGTGCTGATCCAGCTCACGGTCAGCAATACCCGCACGCAGGCGCAGAAGAACGACCTCTATGCGCGTATCGTGGAGCGTCTGCAGCACGACCCTGGCATCGCGCCCGATGACGTCATGATCAGCCTGGTCGAGGGCGACAAGGGCAACTGGTCCTTCGGTCGCGGGCTGGCGCAATACGTGATGTGAGCCGGCCCGGTGGCGGCCTCCTGCATGCCCTGCCGCCACCTGCTAGGATGTCGCTCATTCCATTGACTGCGCGCCCGGCTGCGCCTTTGCCATGCCCCCTGCGACATCCCGTTCCTGGCCGCGACTGCGGCGTGTTCTCGCCACGGCTGGCGTCCTGATGCAGGCGACCAGCCTGGGCGCCTGCTCTTCGTCCGGCAAGTATGCCGACCCCAGCAAATCGAATCGCACCGACAGCGGTTTTCGCAACAACTATGCGCAACCCGAGCGCGGCTCCTTCTGGAAGTGGCAGTGGGAGCGCCTGACCCAGGGCCTGCCCAAGCCGCCGGAAAACAATTACCAGTTCACCGTACTCAAGCCGGACCTGGCCTGGCTCAAGGACAATGATCGCCACCCCAGCGTGACCTGGATAGGCCATGCCACGGCGCTGGTGCAACTGGGCGGCAAGAATGTGCTGACCGACCCCATGTTCTCGCAGCGCGCTTCGCCCTTCGCTTTCATCGGCCCGTCGCGCAAAGTGCCGCTGCCCGTGCAGATCAGCGAGCTGCCGCACATCGACGTGGTGGTGATTTCGCACAACCACTACGACCACCTGGACCGCGCCAGCGTGGAGCAATTGAACCTGCAGCCGGGTGGCCCGCCGCTGTTCCTGGTGCCGCTGGGACTGCGTGACTGGTTCCTGGCGCTGGGCATCACCAACGTGCAAGAGATGGACTGGTGGGACAAGACTTCGCTGGACCAGCTCGACATCCATTTCGTCCCCGCCACGCACTGGTCGGCGCGCGGCCTGTTGGACCGCTCCGAAACGCTGTGGGGCGGCTGGGTGCTGCAAGCCATGGACTGCCCGGGCAAGGCCGATACGACGCGGCAGTCGCCGGTGGCGCCCTTCTCGGTCTACTTCGCTGGTGACACGGGTTATTCGAAGGATTTCCGCGACATCGGCGAGCGCTTCGGCCACTTCGACCTGGCGCTCATCCCCATCGGCGCCTATGCGCCGCGCTGGTTCATGCAGAACCAACACGTCGATCCGGCGCAGGCGGTGCTGATCCACCAGGATGTGCATGCCCGGCGCTCGGTCGCCATCCATTGGGGGACCTTCGAACTGGCTGATGACGCGCTAGACGAGCCTCCCAGGGAGCTGGCCAAGGCCATGCAAGCGGCTGGATTACCGCAGGAGCAGTTCGTCACGCTCAAGCATGGGGAGACGCTCAAGCTGGATCGATGAATCACCCGCGCATCAACAACAAGGCCCGCATCGTTTCCGACGCGGGCCTTGGCAAACGGGTGGCGGCGAGAACGCCGCCGAGGCTGCAATTCAATCCACGATAAACAACTTCGCCCCCACCTCCGTAGACGAGCGGTGCGGCTCAGCCCCATCGGCCACCTGATAGCTCATGCCAGGCTTGAGGACGAAACTGCGGCCATCCTCCAGCTCGGTATGCAGCTCCCCTTCCAGGCACAGCAGCACATGGCCCTTCACACACCAGTGATCGGCCAGGTAGCCGGGTGTGTATTCGACCATGCGCACGCGCAGCTCGCCGAACTGGCAGGTGCGCCACCAGGCCTTGCCGGTCACGCCGGGATGCTCGGTGGCGGGGACCTGGCTCCAGTCGGTGGTGCCGAAGGGCAGATTGGCGATCTTCATGCGTGGACCGACCCGCCTGATTACAGCTTGGAAGCGATCAGCTTGCCCAGGCGTTCCACACCAGCGCGGATCTGTTCCGGCGGCACGGTCACGAAGGACAGGCGCAGCGTGTTCTTCTGCGCTACGTTGGCGTAGAACGGTGCGCCGGGGACGAAGGCGACCTTTTCCTGCTCCACCGCTTCGTTCAACAGCACGCCCGCATCGATGTGCTCGGGCAGGGTCACCCAGATGAACATGCCGCCTTCCGGCTTGCTCCAGCTGCAGCTGGCCGGGAAGTACTGTTGCAACGCATCCAGCATGGCCTGGCACTGGTCGCCATAGAGCTTGCGGATGGTCGGCACGTGCTGGTCCAGGAAGCCGTCCTTGATGGCTTCGTACACCACCATCTGGGTCAGCTGGGCGGTGTGCAGGTCGGTGGCTTGCTTGGCCTGTTCCATCTTCAGGATCAGCGGACGCGGCGCGACCACGTAACCCAGGCGGATGCCGGGGGTCAGCACCTTGGAGAAGGAACCCATGTAGATCACGCCCGAGGGATTCATCGACAGCATCTTGGGCAGCGGAGCGTTCTGGTAGCTCAAGGCGCCGTACGGATCATCTTCGATCAGCGGCAGGCCCAGGCGGGCACAGGTTTCCACCAGCTTGAAACGACGCTCGGTGGGCAGGGTGCGCCCCGTCGGGTTCTGGAAGTTGGGCAGCGAATAGAGCATGCGTGCACCACCGGCGATGGCTTCGATGGTCTCGGGTTGCAGACCGAATTCGTCGCTGGGCACCGACTCGAACTTGGCGCCGTAGAGCGCGAAGGCTTGCAGCGCGCCCAGGTAGCTGGGGGTCTCGACCAGCACCTTGCTGCCTTCATCGATCAGGACCTTGCCCAGCAGGTCCAGGCCTTGCTGGGAACCGGACACCATCAGCACCTGTTCGGCGCTGATTTGCGCGCCATTGGACGACAGCGAGGCGGCGATCCATTCACGCAGCGGCAGGTAGCCGTCGGTGGGGCCGTATTGCAGGGCCATCTTGCCTTGCTGGCTCAGCACGCGGTCGAAGGCGGTCTTCATGTGCTCGACCGGGAAGGTCAGCGGCGACGGCAGGCCACCGGCGAAGGAGGTGATGTCGGGACGCATCGTCACCTTCAGGATTTCACGGATGGCCGAGCTCTTCATGGCGTCGGCGCGCTGGGAGAACTGCCACTGCAGCGGTGCGGGATTTTCGAGTTTCATACGGTCGTTCAGTCTGTTCTGTGTTCTGTGTGAGATGGTGCGGGGGCCGTGCGGCTTCTGTGGCCGCAGCAGCCGGCAAGGCGATGGATCAGGCGATCTCGGCGATCATTTCGATCTCGACGCAGGCGCCCATGGGCAGCTGCGCCACGCCAAAGGCGGAACGGGCGTGCTTGCCGGCCTCGCCGAAGACTTCGCCGATCAGCTCGGAGGCGCCATTGGTGACCAGGTGGTGCTCGGTGAATTCGCCGGTCGAGTTGACCAGGCTCATCAGCTTGACGATGCGCTTGACGCGGGTGAGGTCGCCGCCGCAGGCTGCCTGCAGCGTGGCGATCAGGTCCACGGCCACAGCGCGTGCGGCCAGCTTGGCGTCGTCGGTGCCGATATCGCGTCCCAGCTGGCCGACCCATACCTTGCCATCCTTCTTGGCCAGGTGGCCGGAGAGGAAGACGGTATTGCCGGTTTGCGCATACATCACATAGGCTGCTGCCGGGGTGGCCACGGCGGGCAGTTCGATGTTCAGTGCTTTCAGCTTTTCATAGACGGACATGCGGTACTCCCTGTTGGACAGCGCCCCTGCGGCTGTAGGCCGTGGGCTCTGCGCGTTAAGAAAAATAAGTGGACGATTATCTCAAATATCCGGACTTTTGGTCGGCTCCGGCCGAACTATTTCGGCTCGCAATGCCGTTCAGATTCGGGTCAGCAGCCCCGCCCGGCCTGCATCAGCGGCGTACCGCCATGCGCCGGCCAATGGCCACGACCACGATCACGGCCAGGGCGAAGAGCATATTGCTCGCATCCAGCGCCTCGCCGGCGATGACGGCTGCGCCCAGCAGGCTCATGAAAGGTTGCAACAATTGCACCTGGCCAACACGGGCAATGCCGCCCAAGGCCAGGCCCTTGTACCAGAAGAAGAAGCCGATGAACATGGAAAACAGCGACACGTAGCCGAAGGCCAGCCAGGCTGGTGCGGAAGCGCTCAGTCCATCCTGCCAGCCCAGCCACAGCGAGACCGGCAGCATCACCGGCAAGGCCACCACCAGCGCCCAGGCAATCACGTTCTGCCCGCCCATGCTCTGGGCCAACCGCCCGCCCTCGGCATAACCCATCGCAGCGGTGATGACGGCGGCGAAGAGCGCGAAGTCGGCCGCATGGAAACTGCCCCCACCCTCGCGCAGTGCAAAGGCAATGACGATGGCCGATCCGGCCAGCGCGGCCAACCAGAAACCGCGCGAGGGGCGTTCGCCGAAACGCAGCGCGCCGAACAGGGCGGTAGCCAGCGGCAAAAGTCCGACCACGACGGCGCCGTGGGCCGCCGGTACGTAGCGCATGGCAATCGATGAAAACAGTGGAAAGCCCACCACCACCCCCAGGGCGGTGATGACCAGGCCGCGCAATTGCTGCGCGTTCGGACGCGGCGCCCGCACCCACGCCAACAGTGCCAGCGAACACAGGCCCGCTATCACGGCGCGGCCAAAGGCGACGAAGGCGGGGCTGAGTTCAGCCACGGCGATGCGGGTAAAGGGCAAGGTGAGACTGAAGACGGCCACCCCGATGAGCCCCAGCCACATGCCCCGGCTTTCATTGCGCGCCACGTTGCCTGCGGGTGTGGCGGTCACGGCTGGTTTGCTGCTTGCCTGCATGAGAACTCCCCTGTGATCAAACAAATCGATGCCAATTGACTGAGGCCTGCGCGCCACCTTCAGCGCCAGATCAGAGCCAGATGGCCAATGCCGAATAGAGCGTGAGCAGCACCATGACCGCCGCAAAGGCCATGCGCCACAGCGGGCGCTCCAGGTAACGGCGCAGCACCGCCCCCGCGCCCGCCCAGACCGATACGCAAGGCAGGTTGATGGCGCAGAACACCAGGCAGTAGACCAGGATTGCCAGCGCGCCGGGCAGCTTATGCAGCATCGGCATGAAGGCCGAAGCGCCGGTCACGGCCATCACCCAGGCCTTGGGATTGGCGAACTGGAACAAGGCCGCCGCACCGAAGGACATCGGCTGGGCCGCCCGCTCGGTCGCGCCGGCCACGCCCATGCGGCGCAATTGCCAGGACAGGTACAGCAGGTAGGCGCAACCCATGGCCTTGAGCAGCCACACCAGTTGCGGCACGGCGATGACCAGTTCGCCTATACCAAAGGCGCATAAGGCCAGCAGTACGCCAAAGCCGAAGGTGATGCCCAGCATGTGCGGCAGCGAGCGGCGAAAGCCGAACCAGATGCCCGAGGAGGTCAGCATGATGTTGTTGGGCCCGGGCGTGATCGAAGAGACGAAGGCAAAGGACATCAGCGGCAGCAAGGTCTCGATCATGCGCTTCTCCTCTGAGGCAAAGATGTCAGCGGCAACACCTGCGCCGGCGCCAGCAGCATGTCGGCGGGAGCCGCTGCACGCGCCAGTACGCGCGCCAGCACATCGTGATCGACATTGCCGCCCGAGAGCGTGACGCCGACCTTCAGGCCGCGCAACCGCGCACGCAATTGCCAGGCCGCCGCCAGCGCACAGGCGCCCGCTCCTTCGGCCACGTTGTGGGTGGCGATGTAGGCCAGCTTGATGGCGTCCATCACTTCGTCATCGGTCACGGCCACGACTTCATCGACCTCGGAGAACAGCACCTCCAGCGAGGCCTGGTCCGGCACCCGGCAGGCCACGCCGTCGGCAATGCAGGTGCTGACCGGCGATTCGATCTTGCGCCCCGCTTCGAAGGACAGCTTGTAGGCCAGCGCATGGGCCGAGACCACGCCGATGATGCGGGTCGACAAGCCCAGCGCATTGCGTGCAGCCACTGCGCCGCACATGCCCGAGCCCTGGCCGATGGGGACCAACACCACATCCAGCCCCGGCTGGGCCGCGAACAGTTCCATCCAGTAGGTGGCCACACCAGCCACCAGGTCGCGGTGCAACGAGGGAATCATGTGCAGTTGCCGCTGGGCGGCGAGCTGCTGGGCATGCTCGCGGCTTTCCTGGAATTCGCTGCCATGTTCGATCAATTCCACACCCAGGGCGCGCATGGCGGCATTCTTCTCCTGGCTGTTGCCCTGCGGGACCACGATGGTCGCAGAGATGCCCAAGCGCCGCGCCGCCAGCCCGACAGACTGGCCGTGGTTGCCGCGGGTGGCCGAGATGACGCCGGAGAGTTGCGGCTGCTGGCGCGCCAGGTGATGCAGGTAGACCATGCCGCCGCGCACCTTGAAGGCGCCGGTGGGCGCATGGTTCTCGTGCTTGACCCAGACTTCCGCGCCCAGCGCTTGGTTCAGCAGCGGCCAGCACAGTTGCGCTGTCGGCGCCATGCCTGCGTAGACAATGCCGGCGGCCTGTTCGATGTCGGCCAGGCTGGGCAAGAGGGTACGGGCGGCGTGCGACATGGGGAATCTCCTCGGACGATGATGGTTCAGGCAGGCGGCAAGCGGCCTCTAGGGCGCCTGGCAAAAATGTGTCTGCGCTTGTAATGAAAGTCATCGTAGCCGACAATACCGATACAGTACCTGTACAGTTTTCCGAATAATTTTCATAGTGTCACGGCAATATGACCAATACAGTCAGGCAACACCCCACCAGACAGCAAGAGCTCAGCCCCCATGGCACGGGTCCCGACAATGGCCAGCCAGGCTGGCCGCTGTTGCTGCGCGAAAGCGGCGACTCCCTGGTGGAACAGATCGTGCGGGGCATCCGCGCCCGTATCGATGACAAGCTCTTGCGCAGCGGCATGCGCATGCCCTCGATCCGCCAGTTTGCCGATGCCAATCAGATTTCCCGCTTCACGGTGGTGGAGGCTTACGACCGGCTGGTGGCCCAGGGCTATCTGGAGTCGCGCCGGGGGTCGGGCTTCTATGTGAGGGAGCGCACACCGCTGGGCGGCAGCTACGGCGCGGCCCAGGCCGAGCTGGACACCGAACCGGGGCGCGGCCTGGATGTGGTCTGGCTGGTGCGCAACATGTTCCGCCAGATGCCCCCGGCCAAGATGCCCGGGGGCGGCTTGCTGCCGCCGGACTGGCTCGATGGCGAACTGATCGCCAATGCCCTGCGCGCGATCAGCCGCGACAATCCGCATCTGCTGCTGGGCTATGGCACGCCGCAGGGCTTCCTGCCGCTGCGCCAGCAATTGCAGTTGAAGCTGGCCGAGCTGGAGATTGCCGCCGCGCCCGAGCAGATCGTGCTGACCACCGGCGTCACGCAAGGGCTGGATACGGTGGCGCGGCATTTCCTGCGTCCCGGCGACGTGATCTTCGTGGATGATCCGGCCTGGTTCCTGATGTTCGGCTCCTTCGCCGCACTGGGCGCCAAGGTGGTGGGCATCCCGCGCCTGGGTGACGGCCCTGACATCGCCCGCCTGCGCGAGCTGGCGGCAGTGCACAAGCCCAAGCTGTACGTGATCAACTCAGTGCTGCACAACCCTACCTCGACCTCGCTGTCGGCGGCCAAGGCCTTCCAGGTGCTGCGCACCGCCGAGGAGCATGATTTCATCATCGTCGAGGACGACATCTATTGCGACATGCATCCCGGTTCTGCCGTGCAGCCGGCCACCCGCATTGCAGCGCTGGACCAGTTGCAGCGGGTGATCTATCTGGGTGGCTTTTCCAAGACGCTGTCGGCCAATTTACGGGTGGGCTATATCGCCACCTCGGCCGAACTGGCGCGCAGCCTGGCCGACCGCAAGCTGCTCTCGACCCTGACCACCGGCGAGATCGGCGAGCGGGTCGCCTACAAGGTGCTCTCCGAGGGCCATTACCGCAAGCACGCCGAGCGCGTGCGCGCGCGTCTGAACGGCGCGCGCGACAAGGTGATGCGCCAGCTCGAACGACTGGGCATGGACGTGGTGGAAGCGCCGCCCTGCGGCATGTTCCTGTGGGTCGATACCGGGCGCGACACCAATGTGATGACCGAGGCGGCCATGCAGGAGGGTTTCCTGCTGGCGCCCGGCAGCCTGTTCTCCCCGGCCCAGTTGCCCTCCACCTACATGCGCATCAACGTGGCCAGCATGGCCGACCCCGGCATCTGGCGCTTCCTCGCCCAGGCGATGGAGCGCTGAACACCGGCGCCTGCGCCTGCGCTACTCAGGCGGTCACCAGGTGGATGCGCGCCACCTCCGTGTTGCTGCTGTTGTAGAAGGCATAGTCGGTGGTGCCGGGGAAATAGACGTAGTGGTCCGAACCATTGGCCGCAATCTGCAAGCTCTCACCGGCGCTCATCTTCACGGTCAGGATGGTGGAGGTCGAGCCGCTGGGCATGCCCATGCGGATCACGTCCTGCGCCGTGATGAGGATGTTGGTGCTGCCCCCGGCACTGACGTCCAGCGTGGTGATGCCGCTGACCTTGCTGGAGAAGTTGCTCAGGTTCAGCGAGTTGCCCAGGTCGGCGAAGTGCAAGGTGGTCACACCCGCACTACCGGAAATGGAGTTGATGTTGGATTGACCGGTATTCTGGTTCACCATGTCGCTCTGCGCCCCCAGTGAGCTGTGCGAACCGGCGCTGACATTGATCAGGTTGTTGCCGCTGCCCACGGTCACCGTGTTGTGTCCGCCTTCGACCACGTTGTAGGTATCCGTACCGGAACTGGCCCCGCCGCCGCTGAGCGAGTTGGTGGTGCTGTCGCCGCGCGCGGTGAGCGTGTTGGCGCTGGCATTGCCGGTCAGTGAACTGTTCACGTTGGCGCTGCCCTCCAGGTTGGCGATGCCCGAGTAGGTATCGCCGCTGGCGTCGCCGCCACTGCCGACGGATCCGGCGACCAGGCTTACCGTGATGTCGCCGCTGGTCGAGTAGTAGTAGCTGACCGTATCGTTGCCGCCGCCACCGGTGAAGGCATTGGCGTCGCCACTGGCGTAGAAGGTGTCATTGCCGGCGCTGCCCACGACATTCTGGATGTGGGAGTAGGTGTCGCCTGCGGCATAGCTGTTGGCCACGCCGCTGGGGGCGCTGCCGGTGCCATGGAACAGGTCCACCACCACCCCCGCCGATCCGGAACGGGCATAGTTGACGGTATTGACGCCCGCCCCACCCTCGAAGGCATTGGCCGCGCTGCTGGCATAGAAGGTGTCATTGCCGGAGCCGCCGATGAGGTTGGCGATATTGGTGAACTTGTCGCCGACCGCGTACGCGCCGCTGGCGGCCAGGGTGTTGGTCAGGTCCACCGTCACACCACCGGTGTCGTTGGCGTAGCTCACCGTATCGGAACCGCCGCTGCCGCCGTCGAAGTTGTTGGCCTGGGTGCTGGCCACGAAGGTATCGGAATAGGCGCTGCCAATGACATTGTCGATGTTGACCAGGGTATCGCCCTGGGCGTCGCCGCCGCTGCCGGTGGCGTTCTTCAGGTCCACCGTCACCGCCGAGGACGATCCGGCATAGGACGCATAGGTGTTGGCGCGATTGGCCGCTACCGCCGTGATGACGTCAGCCCCTGCACCGCCTTCCAGCACCGAGCGCACGCCCACGGTGGCAAAACCGGTGAGGCGATCCTGATAGGCGCTACCCACGGCATTTTCGATGTTGGCGTAGGTATCGCCATCGGCATAGTTGCCGCTGCCACTGCCGGCGGAAAGATCGACCGTGACGCCGTTGACGCCATCGCTGCTGGTGGAGAGCGAATAGTTCACCGTATCCGAGCCGGCCCCGCCATCGAGCTTGTTGGCATTGGCGCTGGCGTAGAAGGTGTCGTTCTGGCTGCTGCCGATGAGGTTATCGATGTTGAAGAGCGTATCGCCCTGAGCGTCGCCGTTGCTGCCCACGCCCGTCTGCAGGTTGATGCTCACGCCATTGGCCGAGCCGGCGTAGGAGGCATAGGTGTAGGCGCGGTTGGCATCGATGGCGGTGAGCTTGTCGGCGCCCTTGCCGCCGGTCAGCACCGAGGTCACGCCGACGGTGGCAAAGCCGGTCAGGGTGTCGGCGAAGTCGCTGCCAATGACATTCTGGATGTTGGCATAGGTATCACCCTGGGCGTAGTTGCCGCTGCCGGTGCCCGCCGACAGGTCCACGGTCACGCCGGTGCTGCCGTTGCTGCTGGTGGAGCCGGCATAGCTGACCGTATTGGAACCCGTGCCGCCATCGAGGAAGTTGGCGACGGCGCTGGCGACGATGGTGTCGTTGCCGCTGCCGCCGGTGACATCCTGGATGTTGGCGTAGGTATCGCCATTGGCCAGGCTGCCCGCGCCGCCAGTGCCGGTGTTGCTGACCAGGTTGATGGTCTCGTCAACGGTGGAGTTGGCGTAGCTGACGCGGTTGTGGCTGCCGCCGCCGCCATCGAAGGCATTGGCTGCCGCACTGGCCACGAACGTGTCATCGGCGCTGCCACCGGTGGCGTCCTGGATGCTGGTGTAGCGGTCGCCATTGGCCAGGCTGCCAGCGCCGCCGCTGCCCTGGCCGAGGAACAGGTCCACCGTCTCGGCCACAGTGGAAGTGGCGTAGCTGACGCGGTTGTGGGTGCCGCCACCGCCATCGAAGGTGTTGGCCGCCGTGTTGCCGTAGAAGGTGTCGTTGCCACCGCCGCCCGTGACGTCCTGGATGTTGAGATAGGTGTCGCCCGCGGCCAGGGTGCCACTGCCCTGCCCGCTGACCAGGTTGATCGTCTCGGCTGCGTTGGAGTTGGCGTAGCTCACGCGGTTGTGGGTGCCGCCGCCGCCATCGAAGGCATTGGCCGCTGCGCTGGCGATGAAGACATCATCGGCCGTGCCGCCAGTGACGTCCTGGATGTTGGTGTAGGTATCGCCATTGGCCAGGCTGCCTGCGCCGCCAGTGCCATTGCCGTTGAACAGGTCGACCGTTTCGGAAACGGTGGAACTGGCATAGCTCACGCGGTTATGGCTGCCGCCGCCGCCATCGAAACGGTTGGCCGCCGCGCTGGCGATGAAGGTGTCATTGGCGCTGCCGCCGGTCACGTCCTGGATGTTGGTGTAGACGTCGCCGGCGGCAAAGCTGCCCGCCCCGCCACTGCCCAGGCCGGCGATCAGGTCGACCGTCTCGGCCACGGTGGAATTGGCGTAGCTGACCCGGTTGTGGGTGCCGCCACCGCCATCGAAGGTGTTGGCAGCCACGGTCGCCACGAAGGTGTCATTGCCAGCGCCGCCGGTGACATCCTGGATGTTGGCATAGGTGTCGCCATTGGCCAGGCTGTTGAGGCCGCCCGAACCGGTGCCGTTGTAGAGGTCGATGGTTTCATCGGCGGTCGAGCTGGCATAGCTGACGCGGTTGTGCAGCGAGCCGCCGCCGCCGTCGAACCGGTTGGCTGCCGCGCTGGCGATGAAGACATCGTCGGCGCTGCCGCCGGTGGCGTCCTGGATATTGGTGTAGCGATCGCCATTGGCCAGACTGCCCGCCCCGCCGCTGCCCTGGCCGTTGAGCAGGTCGATGGTCTCGGCCACGGTGGAGCTGCTGTAGTTGACCCGGTTGTGGGTGCCGCCGCCGCCGTCGAAATTGTTGGCGGCGGTGTTGCCGTAGAAGGTGTCGTTGCCGCTGCCGCCGGTCACATCCTGGATGTTGACGTAGGTGTCGCCATTGGCCAGGCTGCCCGTGCCGCCACTGCCCTGGCCGGTGACCAGGTTGACGGTTTCATCGACGCTGGAATTGGCGTAGCTCACGCGATTGTGCAGCGAGCCGCCGCCGCCATCGAAGTTGTTGGCGGCCAGGCTGGCGATGAAGACATCATCGGCCGTGCCGCCGGTGACGTCCTGGATGTTGGCGTAGGTGTCGCCGTTGGCCAGGCTGCCTGCACCACCGCTGCCGACGTTGTTGAACAGGTCCACCGTCTCGGCGACGGTGGAGCCGCTGTAGTTGACCCGGTTGTGGCTACCGCCGCCGCCATCGAAACGGTTGGCCGCCGTGTTGCCGTAGAAGGTGTCGTTGCCGCTGCCGCCGGTGGCGTCCTGGATGTTGGCATAGGTGTCGCCATTGGCCAGGCTGCCGATGCCGCCACTGCCCTGGCCGCTGACCAGGTTGATGGTTTCATCGACGGTGGAGTTGGTGTAGCTCACCCGGTTATGGCTGCCACCGCCGCCATCGAAGGCGTTGGCCGCCGCGCTGGCCACGAAGAGGTCGTCGGCGCTGCCGCCGGTGACGTCCTGGATATTGGCATAGGTATCGCCATTGGCCAGGCTGCCCACGCCGCCGCTGCCGACGTTGTTGAACAGGTCGACGGTCTCCGAGACGGTGGAGTTCTGGTAGCTGACCCGGTTGTGCAGCGAACCGCCACCGCCATCGATGTTGTTGGCCGCCGCATTGGCGATGATGAGGTCATCGGCGCTGCCGCCAGTGACGTCCTGGATGTTGGTGTAGCGGTCGCCCTGGGCGTAGGTGCCTGTGCCACTGCCATTGAAGAGGTCGATGGTTTCGCTGGCGCTGGAGTGGGCGTAGCTGACGCGGTTGTGCAGGCTGCCGGTGCCGCCGTCGAAGTTGTTGGCGGCCAGGCTGGCCACGAAGGTATCGTCGAACTGGCTGCCGGTGAGGTCCTGGATGTTGGAGAGCTTGTCACCGGTGGCATAGCCGCCGGAGGTGCCGGTGCCATCGGTGTAGGTCAGGTCCACCGTCACACCGGCGCCGGAATTGGCGTAGCTCACACGGTTGTGCGCGCCGGTCGCGCTGACGCCACCGTCGATGGTATTGGCGTCGCTGCTGGCGATGATCAGGTCGTCCTGGGCCGAGCCGACCACGTTCTGGATGTTGGTGAAGGTATCGCCATCGGCAAAGCCGCCCGTGCCGGTACCGGTGACCAGGTTCACCGTCACCGCTGCCGTCGAGTTGGCGTAGCTGACGGTGTTGGAACCCTGGCGGCCATCGAAGATATTGTGGTTGTTGTCGGCCACGAAGGTGTCATCGTAGGCCGTGCCGATCACGTTCTGGATGTTGGCATAGGTATCGCCGGCGGCAAAGCCGTTGCTGCCGCGGCCATTGAACAGGTCCACGGTCACGCCGTTGCCATCGCCGGCCTTGGCATAGCTCACCGTGTTGTTGCCGGCGCCGCCATCAAAGGCATTGGCCGCCAGGCTGGCGATGAAGGTATCGTCGAAGCCGCTGCCGGTGACATTCTGGATGTTGGCGTAGGTATCGTTGTTGGCATAGCCGCCCGTGCCCACGCCCAGCACCAGGTCCACCGTCACCGCCGAGGTCGAGGCGGCATAGCTCACGCGGTTGGAACCGGCTCCGCCATCGAAGTTGTTTTCGGCCAGGCTGGCGACGAAGGTATCGTTGCCGGCGCCGCCGGTGAGGTCCTGGATGTTGGTGAGCTTGTCGCCCTGCGCATAGCCCCCCGACGTGCCGGTGCCATTGCTGTAGTTCAGGTCCACCGTGACGCCGACGGTAGAGGCCGCATAGCTGACGCGATTGTGCAGCGAGCCGGTACCACCGTCGAAGCTGTTGGCGTCGGCGCTGGCCACGAAGGTGTCGTCGTAGACGCTGCCGATCAGGTTCTGGATATTCGTGAATGAATCGCCGGCCGCATAGTAGCCGCCAGTGCCGGTGCCGATGGTATTGGTGAGATCGACCGTCACGCCACCGGTCGAATAGAAATAGCTGACCGTATTGGAACCGCCACGGCCATCGAAATTGTTGACGTCGGCGCTGGCGATGAAGGTGTCGTCATAGCTGCTGCCGATGACGTTCTGGATATGCGCCAGCACGTCGCCCTGCGCGTAGCCGCCGCTGCCGGTGCCATGGAACAGGTCGACCGTGACGGCGGCATTGGAGAAGGCGTAGCTGACGGTGTCCGAGCCCCCCAGGCCGCCGTTGAAATTATTGGCAGCAAGGCTGGCGATGAAGGTATCGGAATAGGAACTGCCGACGATGTTCTGGATATTGCTGTAGCTGTTGTTCTGGGCGTAACCGCCGCTGCCGACCAGGTTGATCATGTCCACCGTGACCGCGCCGGTGGAGCCGCCGTAGTTGACGGTATCGGAACCTCCGCTGCCGCCATCGAAGTGACGACTGTCCACGCCAGCAAAGAAGACATCGTCAAAGGCCGAACCGATGGCGTTCTGGATGTGGTTGTAGGTGTCGCCCTCGGCATTGCCGCCAGTGCCACGACCAGAGACGAAGTTGACCGATACGCCCTGCGCCGACCCAGCATAGCTGACGGTGTCATTGCCGCCGCTGCCGCCATCGAAGCTGTTGGCGTCGGCATTACCCACGAAGGTGTCGTCGCCAGCCGTGCCAATGACGTTCTGGATGCGCACATAGGTGTCGCCCTGTGCGGCGCCACCGCTGCCCACACCGGTGAGCAGGTTCACGTTCACGCCCACCGCCGAATTCACGTACGACACCGTGTTGGACCCCGCACCACCATCGAAACGGTTGGCATCGCCGCTGGCGATGAAGATGTCGTTGAAGGCGCTGCCCACGACGTTCTGGATGTGGGTATAGGTATCGCCCTGGGCGTGGCCGCCGCTGCCGGTACCGGTCACCAGGTTGACGGTGACGGCGGCATCGGAAGATTCGTAGGAGACCGTATCGGAGCCGCCGCTGCCGCCATCGAGGCGGTTCACCGAGGCATTGGCCACGAAGGTGTCGCTGTAGGCGCTGCCCTTGAGGTTCTGGATGTTGGAGAGCTGGTCGCCCTGGGCGTCGCCGCCGGTGCCCACGCCGGTGACCAGGTTGACGTTCACGCCGGCGTTGGAGTTGGCGTAGCTGACCGTATTGACGTTGGTGCCGGTGCTGTTGACGCCGCCCACCAGGCGGTCCGCGCCTGCGCCGCCATCGAAGAAGGTATTGCCGCTGCCGCCATAGATGGTGTCGTTGCCGGTGCCGCCGTAGAGCAGGTCGTTGGCATTGCTGCCATAGATGGTCACGCCGCCATTGCCGGCATGCACCTCGTGCGGCAGCCCTTGCGCGGGCAAGACCAGCACCGGATCGCCGGTGGCCGGATCGAGGTAGCTCAGGTCGCCATAGGCGGTGGCGTCCTTGAGCGCGACATGGCGCACGTCATTGAGGGTCAACTGCCCCAGCGAGGTCGCCACCAGGGTGGTGAAAGTCAGGTCGAAATGCTGGTGCACCGGCGAGGCCGTATTGGCTTCTACCGTGTTGTACTGCAGCTGCATCGGGAAATCGGTCTGCCCGCTCGCCACCGACATCTGGTAGCGGCCACCGCCCAGGTTGGTGGCGTTGACGATGGACATGTTGGCCGGCACGCCCGAGACGATCACCGAGAGCACATTGCCGTTGCCACTGATGGTGACGTCAAACACCTTGATGAAGGTGCCGGCATTGTTGCCCGCTGCATAGATGGTGTGCACATCATTGCCGGCATTGATGACCTGGGTGCTGAACTGCAGCGGCAGGCCGGCGTCGGTGGCCGAGACCGGAATGCCGCCGCTGCCGAAGAGGCTGTCGCCGGTCTGGGTGATGGTGGTGAGGTTGACCAGCTTGATGGCCATCGACGGTTGCGACGGATCGACCACGATGGTCGAGGGAATCGTGCCCGGCTTTTCCGGCGGCAACTGCGGATCGACCGGCCGGATCGGCGCGTCATTCGAACTGGGGTTGAGGGCCGCCGCAATGGAGGCCGCCACGCTGACCTGGGACGAATCCCCCACGGTCGGCTGGGTCGGCACCGACAGGTTCTGGCTGCCATTGCTGGTCAACGAACCGGCATTGTCGGTGATGATCTTGGACAGCTGGCTGATGCCATCGCTGCCCACGCTGGCGGCATTGCGGTCCACCGTCACATGCGGCTGGGCCTGCGCATGGGCATCGAAACTGGCCACGTTGTCGGCCACGGCGATCGGATCGGAATTGAGGATGCGCGACTGGTCGTTGGGCTTGAGGGGGATCTTGCCGACGGCGTCGAGCAGCTTGCCGGTCTCCGAGCTGCTGTCGGCGAACTTGACCTTGGACTTGTCATCCATGGCTTCCATGGCGCCGCCGGCCAGCACCACCTTGCTGCCGTCGGCCATGTGCAGCACCATGTCCACATCGACCACCTGCACATGCTGGACCGCGCCACGGTTGGCGTTGATCTGGAAGCTGCCGCTCTGGTCGGGCATCACCACCCGTACCGGGCCGGTGACCTTGTCGCTGGAGTTCACTTGTGATGAGCTTGCGGTTGCCATGGTTTCCTCGCTATCGAAGATCGGTTCGAATCAGTCTGTCTGCGTAATCTCTGGTACGTAATACTTAGTACTTAATAAGCAATGCGTAATACGTAATGCTTAATGAGTGCTTAGTGAGTAATACGCAGCCTCATTGCAATATCTGCGCACGCGGCCCATCGGCCACGATGCGCCCGCCGTCGATGACGACGATACGGTCAAGGTGGCGCAACAGCGCCGGGCTATGCGTAGCCACCACCAGGGTGCGGCCGCCGGCATAGCCGACCAGGCGCTCGATGATGCGGGCTTCGGTCTGCTGGTCGATACCGGTGGTGGGCTCGTCCAGCAGCAGGATGCGCGGCGTGCAGGCGATCACCCGGGCCAGGGCCACCATCTGGCGCTGCCCACCCGAGAGATTGCCGGGAGCCTTGATGAGCTGGTCTAGGCGCAGCTCGCCGCGCGCGATCAGGTCATCCAGCGAAGACACCGCCAGCGCCGCCTCATACACCTGCCCCGGCACGCGGTCGCCCACGAAGATATTGGCCGCCACCGTCCCATCGAAGAGGAAGGGTTCCTGCGGCTTGAAGCCGATGCAGCGCATGCGCACTTCTTCGGCATAGGCCGTCACGGCCACGCCATCGATGAGCACATGGCCCTCTTCGGCCTGGTGCAGTCCGGCCAGCGTGCGCAGCAGCGTGGACTTGCCCGAGCCTGAGCGGCCCACGATGCCCACCTTCTCGCCCGGCTGGATGGTCAGCGAAATGTTCCTGAGCGTGGGTGTTTCCTTCTTGTCCAGGTGCAGCAAGAGATTGCCGACCTGGATCAGGCCGCGCATGTCCTGGCGCAGCACGTCGGCGGTGGGCACTTGCGCGGGCTCCTCGAAAAGCTGGTCGAATTCGGCGCGGGCGCGGCGGAACATCTCGATGCGCCCCAGGAAGGCCGCCAGCGACGAGAGCACCGTGGCCGCCCGGCTGATGAGCAGCGAGCAGGCGATCAGCGCGCCCACGGTCAAGAGATTGTCTTCCACCAGATACACGCCTACCACGAGCGTGGCCACCGAGATGAGGGTGTAGCCCACCGAGGAGATGGCATAGCTGGTGTTCATCCAGAAACGGCTCTTGGCCTGGGCCACCGCATTGGCCGAGGCATCGGCCAGGAAGGCGCGCATGAGGCGATGTTGCAGCGGCGAGGTCTTGAGCGTCTCCATGCCGTAGACGATGCTGGCCAGCTTGTCGACCTTGCCGGTGCCGGACTTCATGGCGCTGTTGGCGTAGTCGTTGCCGGGCACCTTCAACAGCAATTGCAGCCCCACCAGCAAGCCGCCGCCCACCAGCAGCACCCACACCATGTGACCGCCGATCAAACCCAGCACCACCAGGTAGAGCAACAGGAATGGCAGGTCCACCAGCAGCAGCATGTAGTTCGACGACATCAGGTCGCGCGCCGCCGAGAGATCGCGATAACGCGCCAGCACCACGCCCACCGGGGCCTGCACCCGGGCGGTGAGCATGCGCCGCGCCGAGACTTCATCGAACTCGCTGTCGAGGCGGCCAGCCAGCTGCTCCGTGTAGTACACGCGGATGATGCGCAACACCAGCTCCAGCGCCACGAACAAGAGCATGCCCAGGGTCAGCGCCCACAGGGTTTCGGGAATGTGGTTGCCGATCACCTTGTCGTAGATCAGCCGCGAATACAGCGGCATGAGCAGGCCCAGCACATTGACCACGATGCCGGCCACGATGATCTCGACGAAGCGGCTGCCATAGGCGCGCAACAGCGACAGGTAGCTGGGATCGGCGCGCAGGTCCTGCAGGACTTGCGGCTGATCGATGTGGACCTGTTCGCTGGCGTTCATGGGCGGCTATGGCTATCCATGGGGGGAAGGCTGCGCTTACGCGCCGCGCACGGCGGTGATTTCGCGGATGGCTTCGCGCATCTCCAGGCGCAGGTCCTTGACCATGGTCTGGCGACCAGTGCGCATCTCGTCGATGACGGTCTGCCAGTTGATGTTCTGGCGCATCAGCGCTTCGGTGATGGAAGTGAGCGACTGCGGGATCGCGCCCAGGTTCTTGACGCGGTCGTTCTGGGTCGCCATGTGCTTGGCCAGGTCGATCTGCAACTGGCGCGCCGAGAGGGCGTCGCGGGCCATGTTGCTGGAGTTCTCGCCGATGGTGTTGCCCAGCTCGTTCAGGCGCGCCGCCACGGTGGCCTGCAATTCGCCCTGGTACTGGATGGCGCCCATCTCGTCGGCCAGGCGCACCGAGATCTGGTTCAGCAGCGCCGGCAGTTGCGCAATGTTCTGCGCATTCTTCTCGTTCATGTTGGCGATCTCGCCCTGCTGCGTCTGCAGCGAGGTCAGCGCCGAGGACAGCGCCAGCTGACCGGCCTGGATGGTGGTGACGATCTGCGGCAGGACTTCGAAGGTGCGGTTGGCGATATCGCCGTTGACCGAGAGACGCTCTTCCAGCGAAGACAGGCTGTCGGAGAGGTCGCGCGCCGAGGTGATCTTGGTATTGATCAACTGGCCGACGTTGCGGATCTCTTCCAGTGTCTGCTGTGCCGTTTCGTGCATGCGCGGGCCGAAGGCCACCAGCTGGCGCAGGCTGCGCGATTCTTCCATGCTGTCGTTGAAGAGCTGGACGATGTTGTTCAAGCGGTCGTTCAGGCCTTCGAGCTTGATGCCGGCCTGCAGCGATGCTTCCGAACTGTTGCGGGCGGCCATGATGGATTCGCGCTGCAGCACCATCAGGTCTTGCAGGAACTCGGCCAGGAAGGATTCGGACACACCCTGGCGCTGGGTCGCAGCCGGGCCGCTCATGTCGTGCACGACGTGCTGCACCATGTCGCTGATGCATTCGCGGGCGCGGCTGACCAGCTTCTTGCTGGCCGCGCGCAGGGGCGTCAGCGTCAGGCCCAGGGCCAGCGAACCAATCAGGCCGAACATCGAGGCCGAGAACGCGGTGCCCATCGAGGCCAGCGGCTTTTGCAGGTCGGCCACCAGGTGCATGAAGGAGGCATCCATGTCGCCGCCCGAGCTGGCCTTGCCGAAGCCGTCGATCAGCGCGGCCGTGCTGACCAGGGTTTCCAGCAGGCCGATGAAGGTGCCCAACAGACCCAGCGCGATCATGAAGCCGGTCAGGAATTGCGGGAACTCGGTCTTGGCGTCGAGGTGGGCGCGCAGGTCATGCAGCGAACCTTCGATGGTTTCCTGTTCGATACGGGAGGTCAGCCGGCCCTTGGTGCTGGCCACCGAGACCAGCACCTGGCCGATCTCGGTACCCTCGAATTCAGGAGCCTTGACCAGGCTCTCCATGGATTCGCCAGCCTTGGTGCGCTCATAGAACTGCATCAGCTTGGCGTGTTCCCAGTTCACGCGCCAGAGGTTGTAGCCGATCAGCGCAATGCCGAACACCGCCACGGCGATGATGAACAGGTTCAGGAAGGGATTGATCTGGATCGCATGCAGCACGAAGCCCCGGAACAGGAACGCGCCCAACAGCAGCAACAGCGTCGGAATGGCAGCGAGTGCATAGAATTGGCGAAGATTTTTCATACGTACGATGTTCCGGAGAAAAGGACGCGATGGGAATGAAATCGGAAATGGAGGTGGATGGTGCAGAAAACGTCAACGGCCCGCCCACGCAAGAGCAGGCCCGACAAGCGCAGGCAGGCGGCGATCATCGCGGCTCCCTCAGCGCACCCTGACCGAAACGGGACAGTGGCGACATCAGGTACTGCCAGACCGTGCGGCGGCCGACGATGATGTCGGCGCTGGCGGTCATGCCGGGCATGAGGGCCAGCTTTTGCTGTACCTCGTCATGACCGCGCTTGACCTCGATCTTGAGGCGATAGAAGCGCTCGCCACGCGGACTGCCTTCGTCGGGAACGGTGTCGGCGCTGATCTCGGTGACCACGCCGTCCATGGCGCCGTAGACGCCATAGTCATAGGCCGAGACCTTGACCCGGGCACGCGCACCAGCGACCAGCTCGGCGCGGTCGGTGGGCGAGATTTTGGCTTCGATGACCAGCTTGTCATCGCTGGGGGTCATCTCGATGATGGGGTCGCCGGGACGCACCACACCGCCGATGGTATTGATCATCACGCGGTTGACCACGCCATCCATGGGCGCCTTGACCTCGGAGCGCGAGACGCGGTCATTGCGTGACTTGATCTCTTCCTGCAGGCGCGCCAGTTCGGTCTCGGCCGCGGTCAATTCGGTGCGGGCATCGGAGCGGAAGCGCGACGCCGCTTCGCCCTGCTTGGCCTGGGCTTCGGCAATGGCTGCGTTCAGGCGCGGGATCATGGCGTTGGTGGCGGCCAGCTTGCTCTGGGCGTCCTGCACGCGCGAGGCGGCCTGGATGTCTTCCAGTTGCGAGGCGGCATTGCGCACCAGCATGTCGTGGATCAGCTTGTACTGGCGCTGCGCCAGTTCCAGCTCACTGGTCTGGCTCTTCTGGCGGCTGATGGCCTCGCCCAGCTCGGCCTGGCGCTGGGCCGACTGCTCGCGCAGCACCGACATTTCCTGCATCAGCTTGGAAGAACGCGCCGCAAAGGCGGCCTGTTCACTCTGCACGGCCGGGTCGTCGCGTTCCAGGTCATCGGGCATCTGCAGGCTGGAAGCGCCCGAGGCTTCGGCGCTCAGACGAGCGATCTTGGCGCGCAGGCCGAGGATCTTGACGCGTCCCTCGCCCAGGTCGGCGTTGGCGCGCACATCCGAAATCGAGATCAGGGTCTGGCCCTTCTTGACCGCAGCGCCTTCGCGCACCAGGATGGCCGAGACGATGCCGCCCTCCAGGTGCTGGATGACCTGGTTGTGTTCGGACGCGACGATGCGGCCACTGCCGCGCACCACCATGTCGATAGGGGCCAACACCGACCACAGCACCAGCAAGGCCAGCAACACGGTCACGGCCAGCACCGCCAGGCGCGGGCGCGGCATGGTGGCCAGTTCGCCCAGACGGCGATCCAGCCGTGGCGCCAGGCGGCGCATGAAGCCCTGGCCGCGGGCGCCTATCCCGTGGGTAGCGTTGGGCTTGAGCGAGAGCGTCATTTTGCGCTGGTCTGGTATTGGACGACCACGCGGGAATCATTGGCCGCGCCATTGTCGGAGGTGGCCACGCGGCTGACCACGCGTTCCTTGTCCACGCCGGCGTCGATCAGGTAATTGCGCACCGCCACCGTGCGGTAATAGGCGCGGCGACGGCTTTCGCTGTAGGCGCCGCTGCCGATGACGCCGGTGATGACGATCTTGCCCTGGCTGGACTTGGCGCGCCGGACCCAGTCGCCGATGCTCTTGTCGAGGGCCTGGCTGCCATCCGCGCTCAACTGGGTGGAATCCACGTCGAAGTTAAGGGTGACGGCCTTTTCATTGGCGTCGATGCGCAGACCGGGGGCCACTTCCTTGTCGCTGGGCTCGGCCTTGACCTGGATGGCGTTGGGGCTGGAGGGCGCGGCGGCGCTACGCAGGCTGCCGGCGTCGGACTGCAGGGGCGGCGCGGCCAGCTTGGCCTTGAGGGTGGCCACCTCGCGCTTGAGCTGTTCGATCTCCTGCGCCTTCTCGCGCTCGCCCGGCGTCTCGGCGGCCTTGGTGCTGCTGCTCTCCGGGGTGGCCTGGGCGTCGGTCTGGCTGGCCTTCTGCGCGCCCACCACTTGCACATGGCCCTGCGAGATGAGCTTGCTGACCTTCATCTGCGCCAGTTTCTGCGAGTAGTAGAACAGCGTCACCACGAACACCACCACCACGAAGATCATCACCAGCACCACGTTGGACAACGCATCCACGAAGCCTGGCCAGAAATTCTGCTCTTTTCCACTCTCCATCTTGCCCTCGCCCTACTTCTCTGCCTGCGTCGGCGTGAGCACCGCGGCCGAAGCGCGGCCGGTGTTGCGCAGGATCTGGTAACTGATATCGGCCTGCTGGAACAGCAGGTTGGAGAAATCCACGCGCGCCTGGTAGGCCTGCTGGTAGGCGTCGAGCACATCGATCAACTGCTTGCTGCCCGCCGAGAGCTGATCGAGGAAGACATCGGCCACATTGGCATTGGTCAGGTAGGCCTGGCGCGAGATGTCCATGCGCTTTCTCACCGCGCCCAGGGTGCGGTAGTTGATCTCGATCTGCTCGCGCAATTTGCGCTCCAGGTCCAGCACCGTATTGCTCTTTTCCACGTACTTGGCGCCGGCCTGCTTGCTGTAGTAGACGTCGGAACCGCCATTGAGCAGGTTCATCGTCATCACCAGCATCAGGCGGCGGTCGGTGGACAGTTGCAGGCTGTTGGTGCTGGAGTTGGTGGTATCGATGGCACCACCGGCCCCACGGGTCTTGGTCTGGGTGAATTCCACGGCCAGCGTGGGCGAGAACTTGGCCCGCGCCGACTTCAGCTCCTGGTTGGCGGCCTCCACGTCCTGGCGCGCAGCGCGCACGCCGGGATTGGTGTCATAGACGTCCTTGAGGGCTAGCTTGGAGGTGTCCGGCACTGGCGGCATCATGTGGTCCGGCACTTCGAGCTGCTCGATCTTGCGCCCGGTGATCTGGTTCAGCGACACCATGGCGCTTTCCAGCGCGCCTTCGGCTTCGGCCACGGCGGCCTGGGCGGTCAGCGAGCGTCCGCGCACCCGTTCGAAATCGATGCGGCTGGCGCCGCCGCCTTCAAGACGCTTGCGCATGTATTCCAGCAAGGCGTTCATGCGCTGGGCATAGCTGCGCGAGAACGACAGCGTGGCATAGGCGCGCATGACGTCGTAATAGGACTTGATGGCGGTGTAGTACAGGGTCTCGCGGGCGTCTTCGCGGCGCAGGTCGGCCGCGTCGGCCAGGGAACTGGCCTTGCGGTAGTCGAAATAGGAGCCCGGCGCAAAGATGGGTTGGCGGCCGATCACCGTGACATCCCAGCGTTTGTGGTCGGACGCGCGCCGGACCAGGCCGGTATTGGGATCGATCACCGAGGACGGCGAGGAATACTCCTGCCCCTTCTGCGCCCGCACGTCCAGGGTCGGCCCCATCTGCCCGGCGGTGGCGCGGGCGGCATAGCGCGCCTGGTCGGCCTGGGCCGAGGTAGCGGCGTAGCTGTAGCTGTTGTTGATGGCCAGGTCCAGCACCTGGCGCAGGGTCAGGTCATTGACCGATTCGCCTTCGGGCACCACGCTGATCTGCGGCAGCACGATGGCGTTGCCCGAGAACTCGGGATCGGCCTGGCGCAGCAACTGAAGGATCTCGTCCTGCGGCGAGCCCATGGCGGACTCGCCCGGCAAGGCCGGCAATCTGAAATCGCCGACGGCGGCGCCGCCCGGGTCGGCGCCCAGGCGAATCTGCGGCGGACTGTCCAGCGGTGCGGCCGTAGCCGGTGAGACCACCTGCGTCGGCGCTGGCGGCTCGGTGAATGCGGGCGGCGTATCCGCCGCACTCACCATCTGATGCGTGGCCAATCCCAGTGAAACCCCAATGAGGAAACGCTTGCTTTTTACTTTCATCAACACCATCGGCCGGCATCACGCCAGCCACCCCTACCCCAACCTTCACCCAAGGAAAGATCGGCGGCACCCACGCCACCGGTCCGGTCATCCAGCTAGCCAAACCCATATTCTTTTTCTTTGCGGGCGATACCTGCGAGGTATCCTGAGAGAATGAAAACTTACCATTTTGGCAAGGTCATTTTACCATCGGTACATGGCAACAGAATTACAAAAGTACAAAAAACTCGTTTGTTTTCAATTGACTTGATCAAAGTTAAGACCACTGATTATGGTCAGCAAGTTGACCTCCCGCCAGCAGGAAATCCCCCATTCGTGCCGAAATACATAAAAACGCACAAAAACACAGGAAAAAGCATGAAAAAATGCGGTTGAAAAACCACAAGGCCCGCCCTATATCCAGCCCACCGGCAATTGTCTTTGCCTATCCACCCGATCCATTTCTTCAATAAGGACCTCAACATGGCAACCGAAAAACAGACCATGGGCTTCCAGGCCGAAGTCAAGCAACTGTTGCAACTGATGATCCACTCGCTGTACTCGAACAAGGAAATCTTCCTGCGCGAGCTGGTCTCCAATGCCTCCGACGCGGCCGACAAGCTGCGTTTCGAGGCGATCAACAACGCCAGCCTGTTCGAGGACGACCCCGAACTGAAGATCAGGATCAGCTTCGACAAGGCCGCCCGCACCATCACCATCTCCGACAATGGCATCGGCATGAACCGCGAGGAAGCCATCTCGCACCTGGGCACCATCGCCAAGTCGGGCACCAAGGAATTCTTCTCGCGCCTGTCCGGCGACCAGCAGAAGGACGCCGCCCTGATCGGCCAGTTCGGCGTGGGCTTCTATTCCGGCTTCATCATCGCCGACCGCATCACGGTCGAGACGCGTCGTGCCGGCACCCCGGCTTCCGAGGGCGTGCGCTGGGAATCCGAAGGCGCGGGCGACTTCTCGATCGAACAGATCGACAAGCCGCGCCGCGGCACCGATATCATCTTGCACCTACGTGAAGGTGAAGATGAGTTCCTCTCTTCCTGGCAGTTGAAGTCCATCATCCGCAAGTATTCCGACCACATCTCCCTGCCCATCCAGATGAACAAGGAAGAGTGGGATGAAGAGAAGAAGGAAACCGTCCAGAAGGACGAGCTGGAAACGGTCAACCAGGCCAGCGCCCTGTGGACCCGCAGCAAGTCCGAGATCACCCCGGAACAATACGAAGAGTTCTACAAGCACGTCTCGCACGACTTCGGCGCACCGCTGGCCTACACCCACAACCGCGTGGAAGGCCGCAGCGAATACACCCAGCTGCTCTACATCCCGGCGCGCGCCCCCTTCGACCTGTGGGACCGCAACAAGCGCGGCGGCATCAAGCTCTACGTCAAGCGCGTGTTCATCATGGATGACGCCGAGCAGCTGATGCCGGTGTACCTGCGCTTCGTCAAGGGTGTGATCGATTCGGCCGACCTGCCGCTGAACGTCTCGCGCGAGATCCTGCAGGAGTCGCGCGACGTGCGCGCCATCCGTGACGGCTCGGCCAAGCGCGTGCTGAGCCTGCTGGAAGAACTGGCCAACAGCGACGAGCAGGCGCAGAAGGACAAGTACAGCACCTTCTGGACCGAGTTCGGCCAGGTGCTCAAGGAAGGCGTGGGCGAAGACGCGGCCAACAAGGAGCGCATCGCCAAGCTCTTGCGCTTTGCCTCCACCCACAACGACAGCGACGTGCAGAACGTCTCGCTGGCCGACTACGTGGGCCGCATGAAGGAAGGCCAGGACAAGATCTACTACGTCACCGCCGAGACCTGGCAAGCCGCCAAGAACAGCCCGCACCTGGAAATCTTCCGCAAGAAGGGTGTGGAAGTGCTGCTGCTGACCGATCGCGTGGACGAATGGATGCTGTCCTTCCTGACCGACTTCGACGGCAAGGAACTGGCCTCGGTGGCCAAGGGCGGCCTGGACCTGGGCAAGCTGGAAAACGAAGACGAGAAGAAGCAGCACGAAGAGACCCAGGCCGAGTACAAGGACCTGGTCGAGAAGATGAAGACCGCCCTGGCCGACAAGGCCAAGGAAGTGCGCGTGACCTTCCGTCTGACCGACTCCCCGGCCTGCCTGGTGGCCGACGAGAATGAACTGTCGGGCAACCTGGTGCGTATGTTGAAGGCCGCCGGCCAGGCCGCGCCGGAATCCAAGCCGACCCTGGAAATCAACCCGGACCACCCGCTGGTGCAACGCCTGAAGTATGAAGAAGCCCGCTTCGACGACTGGTCGCACATCCTGTACGACCAGGCCCTGCTGGCCGAGGGTGGCGCGCTGGCCGATCCGGCCAGCTTCGTCAAGCGCCTCAACGACATGCTGTTGGCCATGGCCACCAAGTAAGCAAGCAACTAAGCAAGTTAAGCTTGCCGCCCCCGATCACGGGCCGGGAACGATGACACCGCCTTCCGGTCCAGCCGGAAGGCGGTGTTTTTTTGCTGGCTTGCCTGGCCTGTCTCTCATCGATAACATCGGATCCTCTGCTTACCGGCCCGCTCCATGGAACTGCACTTCATCAATCCACGCAAGAACGCCCTGGTCTACCTGATCAAGATCCTCTCGGGCTGCCTGGTCCTCTGGTATGGCCTGCGCGCGGTGGGCATTGCCGAGCCCTACTGGGCGATGATCTCGCTGATCATCGTCACCGAACCGGACATGACGGTAGCCAAGGCCAACTTCCGGGCGCGGCTGATCAATACCCTTTCCGGCTGCATCGTCTCCTGCATCGCGCTGGTCCTGTTCGGCCCGACTTTCCTGGCCATGCTGGCCGCGCTCACCGCAGCGGTAGTGGTGGCCATGCTGCTGCAGAACTATCCCAGCAACTGGCGGCTGGGGCCGGCCACGGTGGTGATCCTGCTATCGGCCGCCTTCAGCGGACAGGGCCTCAACGAGGAGCTGCACCTGGCGCTGATGCGGGTGGGTGAAGTCATCGTGGGCAGTACGGTGGCGCTGTTGCAGACGGTGGTCTATATCTGGCTGGTCAAGCGCAAGGAGGCTGACGATGGTCCCGCTGCCGGCGCCTGAGTCGCCGCTGCTGCGCGGTCCGCGCGTGCTGCTGCGACGTTGGCGGGCGTCGGATCGCGCGCCGATGGCGGCCATCAATGCCGATGCGCAGGTCATGCAGCATTTCCCGGCGCCGTTGTCGCGCCAGGAGAGCGATGCCCTGGTCGACCGGATAGAGGAGCACTTCGCCCAGCACGGCTTCGGCGCGTGGGCCCTGGAAATCCCCGGCGTGACCGAATTTGCAGGCCTGGTGGGCCTGATGCGGGTGGCGTTTGCCGCTCCCTTCACACCGGCCGTGGAAATCGGCTGGCGCCTGGCGCCCGCCTGCTGGGGCCAGGGCTATGCCAGCGAAGCGGCGCGCTGTGCGCTGCGCTATGGCTTCGAGACGCTGGAACTGGCGCAGATCGTCTCCTTTACCGTAGCGGAGAACCAGCGCTCGCTGGCCGTGATGCAAAGGCTGGGCATGCAATGCGATGTGCGCGAGGACTTCCTCCATCCACGCCTGCCGCCGGGCCATCGGCTGCGCCTGCACCGGCTCTACCGGATCGAGCGCCAGCAGTGGCTGGCGCAGAACAAGCCAGCCGGCTGAGGACGAAAAAAAGGCAGGACCGCAGTCCTACCTTTTTTGCTGCTGCAACCAGCGGCCAGCGTAACGGCGCTTAGTGCGTCACGCGGGTGGTGCGGCCGTTGGACAGCAGGCGCACGCGCTCGCCTATGCGGAAGGGCTCGTCGGCATCCTGGGTGATGGCGCGCAGTTCGCCGTTATCCAGGCGCACGGTGATTTCCAGGCCGGGACGGTTGCTCAGGTGCGCTTCGGCCTGGTTGCCCAGCACGCCACCGGCCAGGGCGCCGACGATGCCGGCCGCCAGGGCGCCATTGCCGCCACCGATATTGGAGCCGGCGGCGATACCGCCCAGCGCCGCGCCGCCCAGGGTGCCGACGCCGGACGAGCCCTTGTCGATGGTCACGTTACGGATCGACTCGACCACGCCCATGCGTACCGTCTGCTCGCCCTGCGCCTGGCGGGTGTTGTAGACGCTGGCCGAATTGGGGGTCACGGCGCAGCCGGCCACCAGGGAGCCCAGGGCTGCGATCACAAGCAATTTCTTCATAACAAAAATACTCCGACTGAATTAGGAGCCCGGCTTCGGGCGGCGTGGCATCCGGCAGGTGCGCACGGATGTGCAATGTTCGCGCATTTTCCGTTTGCGCCAACAACTTCTTACATCTTAATACAAAGATGATGTTTGACGCCTCAATAGGCGATGCGCCAGCGACGGTACAGGAAGGCCAGCACGAACAGCGGGCCGATCAGCAAGAAGCGCAGGTCCTCGAAGAAGGAAGGCTTGCGCCCCTCTATCCGGTGGCCGATGAACTGCCCTACCCAGGCCAGCACGAAGATCACCGCCGATACCGGCAGCACCGCCCCGGCAGGCAAGCGCGCCAGGAACACCAGCATCAGCGCCGCCATGGTCAGCATGCCCACGGCGAAAGGCGGCGACAGGCGCAGATAGTAGGCCAACGCAGCCGCCGCGACCACCAGCGCCACGGCCGGAGAAAGACTCCAGCACAATCCCAGCAGCGACAACACGATGGCCGGCACGCAGATACAGTGGATGCGCTCATTCATGGGATGGCGGTGACTCTGGGCATAGCGCGCCAGCAGCACATCGACGGGACGTTCGGAACGGGAAGAATGCATGCTGGCCTCCGCTGTGGGTCGGGGATCGGGGTTCAAGGATCGGAGTTCAAGCTTGGCACGACTGGCCGCCGCGCTCAACGGCCGCCAGAGACATCGATGAAGGTGCCGGTGGCATAGGAAGCCTCTTCGGAGAGCAGCCACAGGATGGCGTTGGCCACCTCGGCGGCGCTTCCTCCGCGCTTCATCGGCACGGCGTCCTTGAGCCTGTCCACCCGCCCGGCCTCGCCGCCGCTGGCGTGGATATCGGTATAGATCAGACCGGGACGCACCGCATTGACACGGATGCCTTCGGCGGCCACTTCCTTGGCCAGACCAATGGTGAAGGCATCGATGGCCCCCTTGGAGGCAGCGTAGTCCACATACTCCCCGGGCCCACCCAGCTTGGCCGCCATCGAAGACAGGTTGACGATGGCCCCACCCTGTCCGCCATGGCGGGTGGACATGCGCTTGACCGCTTCGCGGGCGCACAGGAGGCTGCCGGTCACATTGGCGATGAGCACGCGATTGATGCGTTCGGCGCTCATGTCCTCCAGGCGCGACTGATGGTCCAGCACGCCGGCGTTATTGACCAGGGCGGTCACGCGCCCCAGTTCGCGATCGACGATGGCGAAGAGCTGCAACACATCTCCCTCACGGGCCACGTCACCGCCCACTGCGATAGCCCGACCACCGCCGGCCTGGATCTGCGCGACCACCGCGTCGGCGGCCGCGCGGTTGCTCACATAGTTCACCGCGACCGCATAGCCGCGCTGCCCGGCCAGGAGCGCGGTGGCCGCGCCGATGCCACGGCTGCCGCCTGTGACGAGGATGACTTTATCTGCCATGTTCATGTCTCCCTGAACTGAAAAATCGGAAATGCCCCGCGACACTGCGGATGCGGTAGCTTGCAAGCTTCGTTAGGGCTTACGTTAAGATGTGCATTTTGCCGCAAGCACGCGCCCCGTGCAGCCGCCGCACCATTGTGCATGGCGGGGAACGGCGTGAGCGCTTGCTGAAATTCTTTTCATCTTCTCCGGCATCATGGCTGCACGCAAAACCATCCCCTCTTCTGCTCCCGCCTCCCCGCTGACGTTCACTGCCAGCGATCCCTTGCTGGCGAGCTTTCCCCCGGTGGTGGCGCGCGATACACGTACCCTGATCCTGGGCAGCTTGCCGGGCGCGGCCTCGTTGCAGATGCGCCAGTATTATGGGCATCCGCGCAACGCGTTCTGGAAGCTGGTCGGCGAGGTGCTCGGCGCGGACCTGTACGCAATGGACTACCCGACGCGCCTGCAAACCCTGCTGGCACATCGCGTCGGCCTATGGGACGTGATTGCCCAGGCGCGCCGCATCGGCAGCCTGGACAGCGATATCCGGGATCATTCGCGCAACGACCTTCAAACGCTGCTGGCCCAGTTGCCCGCCCTGGAAACGATCGCCTTCAACGGCGGCACGGCCGGGAAGATCGGTCTGCAAGCGCTGGGCGAACAGGCCGGACGCTACCGCATCCTGCTGCTGCCCTCCAGCAGCCCGGCCTATGCCGCACTCTCCTATGCCCAGAAACTGGCTAGCTGGCGGCAACTCGCCCAAGTAGCCAGTCTTAAGTGAGAGCTTGTTCCTGAACAGCAGGTAGTCGTAGAACTTCCCTTGACCAGGGAGTCTGTGCGCCCTATCCAGGCGCATCGACATTCCATTGCCGCTACCCGCCCAGCGTAGCCATCTGACGGCAATCGACGAAGGCTCGTAGGCCGGTTGAGCATATGCAGGCTTGGGCGCGGTCTATTGCCCCTGCGGATTTCACACCTTGGCTGATTCTACAAGCAGGATAGCAATCGCCAAGCATCGGGTCGCAAGCAGCTCGCCCTGCTCATCACATCATGACTCCAACCCGCGCGCGTCAAGGCTCTGCGTTAAAAAGCCAGGGACAAGCTGTGCGCCCCATCTCCGCCAAGCACTGCAATCCCCTGCATTCTTGATCTTCCGCATAACAATGAATATTAAAAATATGCGGTAAGTGCAACATTAAACAGTATACTGACCATCATATTTAACATATTTTTCATTATTTTCACTTTATGACGAGTGATACTTGAACACCTGCTTCCGCCCGCACGGCGAAAGCAGCGACGACAAGAGGCAAGAATATGTGGACCGTCAAGACATGACCGGACGCACGATAGAGGCTAGTTAAGCGTCAGGCCGATGTAGTTGGACGAACAGTTGACCATTTTTTTCCAGAAAGGCTGGCACGTCAAACCGTTGCACACAAGGTGTCGAGTGTGATGACAAACAGCTCAGACCAGGCCGCGAAAGCAATGAGGCGTGAGTCAGCGGATTCTAACTACCAAGGCTTGCGGCAAACCATCACTGCAACAAGGCCGGATATAGAACTGCAGCCTGGCTCGTCTGACAGCACGCGCACATTCGTGGCAAACGGGATGCGTCCAAGTGGAACCCTATGAAAGTATCGACACGGCTGATAGTGCTCACCATGGTTGCACTCGCGGGGCTTCTTGCGATCGGGAGCTGCGGGCTCTACAGCCTTCGCCAGGCAATGCTCTATGACAAACGCGAGCAGATCATCAATCTGCTTGAGATGGCGAACCACCTGGCGACCCATTTTCATCAAGAAGAGGTCGCCGGAAACATGACGACCGAGCAAGCTCAGGCGGCAACCAAGCTGGCATTGAACCAGTTGAATTACACCGCCAAGAGTTTTTTCTGGGCGCGGCGACCCAACGGCTTGACCCTGATCCACCGTGATCCAACGGTGATTGGAAAAATCAATATGGGCCGGGCGCCAGATGGCCGACCGGATGGCGAGCTCTATCAGGAAATGCTCAATCGGGAGCGGACACCGGTCATCATGGTGCAAGCCAAACACCCTGAAACAGGAGCCGTCGTCCAGAAGATGAATGGCCTGATCGAATTCAAGCCCTGGGGATGGTGGATCGGGACTGGCGTTTTCACAGATGATATCGACACCACATTCTGGAATATCGGTGGAATCCTGATCGGATTGATCGGATTGGTCACCATCGGCATCGGACTTATTTCCTGGCAGATCATTCGACGACTAACCGGGACACTCGGTGGTGAGCCGATCTACGCCGGAGAAGTCATGAATCGCATCGCGGCTGGTGATTTGGGCTTCGCCATCGATCTGCGCCAGGGCGACAGAACCAGCTTGCTAGCGGCAGTTGCACGTATGCGCCAAAGCCTGACGGAAATGATCTACAAGATTCGTTCAAGCTCAGATGCGGTCGCGGTCGGTTCTACGCAGATTGCCCAGGGGAACATAGATCTGTCATCTCGCACCGAGGAACAGGCCGCAGCGTTAGAGCAGACTGCGGCGAGCATGGAACAGCTCACCGAAGCCGTCAAACATAATGCCAGCAACGCCGACCAGGCGAGCAGCCTTGCCACTAGCACGTCCAATATAGTCATCGAGGGCAGCAAGCTTGTTGCCGAGGTGGTCCACACGATGACCGGCATTCAGGAAAGTTCGAACAAGATCTCCGAGATCATCGGCATCATGGAAGGGATTGCATTCCAAACCAATATCCTGGCCTTGAATGCGGCGGTGGAAGCAGCTCGCGCAGGTGAACAGGGACGTGGTTTTGCGGTGGTTGCGAGCGAGGTTCGCAATCTGTCGCAACGTTCGTCGACTGCGGCCAAAGAAATCAGGGACCTGATCAAAACGTCGGCAGATCGGGTACGTGGCGGGACGGAATTGGTGGGGCGCGCCAGCGAGGCAATGGAGCGAGTCAGCCGCGAAATCGGACGCGTGACCCACATCATGGATGAGATCGTCGAGGCCTCACATGAACAGAGCAACGAGCTTGAGCAAATCAATGATGCGATTACTCAAATGGACGATGTCACGCAGCAGAATGCTGCGCTGGTAGAACAGGCAGCAGCAGCAGCGGGCTCGCTGCAGGGACAGGTAGAGCAGTTGCGCAAGGCCGTCGCGATATTCCGTACCTAGCGCCTTGCCAGCATTCAATCTGCGAGCGCTTCCGCATGAGGCTATTTCCGGAAGAATAGATAATCGTAAAACTCGCCCGACAAGCCGCCGTTGAAGATCAGGTATTGCAGCGCCTTGGCAAAGAAGACGATGGCGGCAAACACCAGGGCAAGCTTCAGGCAGAGGATGATGTTCTTGAGCATGATGGCCGCAGTGTAATAGAGTGCGGTCCGGCTGGGCGCTCTTTGCGTCGGCAAGCGCACAAAAAAACGCCCGATGCACGGGCGGTTGAGCGGCTGGGGTGGCCAGGGTCGCCAGCCGCATCGGCGGCAAGGCCAGCATCAGAAGGCTGGTACCAGCGAGCCCTTGAACTCGGTCTCGATGAACTTGCGCACCTCCTCGGAGTGGTAGGCCTGCACCAGCTTACGGACCCAGGGACGATCCTTGTCTTCGGCGCGGGTGGCGATGATGTTGGCATAACGCCCGCGCGGGTCTTCCACGGCAATGGTGTCTTTCTGCAGGGATAGGCCGGCCTTGAAGGCATAGTCATTGTTGATCGATGCGGCCGCCAGATCATCCAGCGAGCGTGGCAGCTGCGCCGCGTCCAGTTCCACCAGCTTGAGCTTGCGCGGATTCTCGAACACGTCCAGCGGCGTCGCGTTCACGCCATTCTCACCTACACCGGGCTTGAGCCGGATCAGCCCGGCTTTCTGCAACAGCAGCAGGGCGCGATTGCCGTTGGAGGGATCGTTCTGGATGCCGATGGCGGCTCCCTGCGGCAGCTGTTCGACCGAACGGAACTTGCGCGAATAAATGCCCAGCGGCGCGGTGATGGTCAGCCCGACCGGCACGATGCGATAGCCGCGCGCGGCGATCTGGCTTTCCAGATACGGACGGTGCTGGAAGGCGTTGGCGTCGAGGTCGCCCGCCGCCAGCGCGGCATTGGGCTGGAGGTAATCGCTGAAGACCACGGTCTGGAGCTCCAGCCCGTCGCGAGCGGCCACCTTCTTGACGACCTCGAAGATGGCTTCCGCGCTGCCGACCGAGATGCCGACCTTGATCTTCTGCTTGTCCTGCGCCTGGCCAAGCTGCGGGACCAGGGCCAGAGACAGGGCGCCAACGACGGCGAGACGCTTGAAGTAGGAAGCGAAATGCATGGAAACTCCGGGAATGATGAGCCCCGCATGCTCACACGAGGGCGCAGCCGGATGAAGGAATGAATCCGCATGTCGATATGCGCAAAGTGCGTTGCCCCGCTGACCGGGGGCTGGGCAAGGTATCATTCGGCATCCGCAGGCCGCACCTTCCTCGTGCGCCTGGCCAGATTCATTCACATCATGCTTATCCGAAGAAAATCCATCGAAGCCCAGGCCAATACCAAGGCCGGCCCCAACCGTCGCCGCCAGCAGCTGGAAGCCGACGCCAGCAAGCCGCGCAAGATCAAGTACGCGCCCGTGACCCTGTCCGAACTGGAGGGGGTGCGCTACCTGCACTTCGGTACCGAATGGGTGCAGGGGGCCATGCGCATCCGCAAGCCGGACTGGATCGAACTGGAGTACGCCCAGCAGATGATGGCCTGGATGCTGTTCAATCGCGACCCGCGCCACATCGTGCAACTAGGCCTGGGGACGGGCGCGCTGACCAAGTTCAGCTATCGGCAGTTCGCCCAGGCGCAGGTGACGGCGGTGGAGTTGAATCCGGCCGTGATCACGATCTGCCACAGCATGTTCAAGCTGCCCGAGCCGGACGAGCGCCTGATGATCCTGGAGAGCGACGCCATGGACTTCATCGTCCATGCCGCCAGCCACGGCATCATCGATGCGCTGCAGGTAGACCTTTACGACGCCACGGCGCGCGGGCCGGTGCTGGACACGCCCGAGTTCTACCAGGCCTGCTACGACAGCCTGGCGGACGGCGGCGTGATGACGGTGAACCTGTTCGGCGATCATCCCAGCTATGCCAAGAATCTGCGCGCCATGGAATATGCCTTCGATACCGTGGTCTCGCTGCCGGAAGTCCATGACGGCAATGTCGTGGCGCTGGCCTTCAAGGGCGAGGTCCGGTTCGATTTCCCCGAGCTGTATGCGCGTGCGGCACTCATCGAGACCCAGACCAAGTTGCCGGCCAAGTCGTGGGTGAACGGGATCAAGTCGGCGTTGCAGTAAGGCCGCTCTTCATGCCCCCAGGACGGGGATGACAGTGAGGAAAACGCGCCACAGCCGGGGCGCAGCGGAGGGGGGTGAGCGTGGGCAGATAAAATATTTTCATATTTTGTTCACAAAATGCTTGCACTACCCCCGCCCCCCACCTATAATGCGCTCTCTCTTGCAGCACACAGCAACAACGAGTGCAGCAATGGGGCGTTAGCTCAGCTGGTAGAGCAGCGGACTCTTAATCCGTAGGTCCACAGTTCGAATCTGTGACGCCCCACCAAATTTCCAAAAGGCCTCCTCAATAGAGGCCTTTTTATATTCCCGGTCATCCTGCCTCTGGCGGGATCGGCGAACGGGGCGTTAGCTCAGCTGGTAGAGCAGCGGACTCTTAATCCGTAGGTCCACAGTTCGAATCTGTGACGCCCCACCAAATTTCAGCGCCCAACTGTTATCAGTTGGGCGTTTTCATTTGTGCGTCCTGCAAGAGACACAGGGCTCCCGCACATTCTGCGTGTGCCCCCCCGGCTCCAGCGGACTGGCAGGAACTTCCCCGGTCGCCCTCCCCCGCTCTTCTCTCGGAATCGGCTCCAGCTTCTTAGCCGTAGCGCATGACCTGCATCGAGCCCATTCATACATTCCAGAGTTGCAATCTGCGCTCATGGACGAAGACACTTTGCTGCAACACAAAGCGTTGTGGGTGGACGAATCGACGCAGCATCCAGCAACGGAACTGGCGCTACTGACAGAACAAGAGCAGCAACTCTAGCGGGACCTCAAGCAGCAGCGCTGGGGGCAAAACGTTCGCTTGGAGCAGGAGCGGATCGACTGGGCTACCGCACGCAGTGTGTCGCAGCGGACATTGGCCTAAAGCCACTGACCCACAATGATTGCCTGCCAATGGCAGAACCTATCAACGCAACGCGTTCAGCACTTTTTCGGCTTCCGGCCAGGGCAGCCGGCGCTTGCCAGACTTCATGCGGTCAAGCGCCTTGAAGGCGTCGTCGACCGACAGTAGCTGGTTCTCGATCATGGCGCACAGTAACCCAATGGTACCCATGACGCTGACCTGCTCCTTGTTGGCAACCATCCGCAAATTGGCGTCGCCGGTCAGCAAGGTGCAAGCCTCTTGCTTCGCAAGCGCCAATGCCAAGTAGTCGTTGTGACTGGGCTTGGGACCGTTTTTCGCGGGAAGCAGACGGTTGTACTGGGCAGCCAACCGCTCTGTATAAGCCACGAAGTCGCCGTTGACCTCCATGATTTGCAAGCCCAGGTCTTCAAGGCCAGGGCTGCCCGGTTCAATTTCTTCGTAGTACAGCAGATCAGGGATACCGAACTGCATTGGCAGCTGGAAGAGCGTCTCCATCAACGCTCCCGCTTCCATATCGATCAAGATGTTCGCATCACTGATGAGCAACCGCATCCGATGACTCCATCTGGCGTTCTTTGTGGAAGCGCATCATCGGAATGCCCAGCAGTTCCGCCGCCTTGCCTTCGGAAATGTATCGCTCAGCCAAGGCGCGGTACACCAACTGATCAAATAGTCTTGGGTGCTCTTGCGGCAGGGGCTGGCCAGGCTCGGTCTTGCGCCAGCCCCTGGCCGAAAACCGCTTGAACATAGAGAGATGAACGGTCTCGGTGATCACGCCACACTGTTTGGCGCGCTGCAGCCATCCGGTCATCGACAGACCGAACTCGTGCTTGAGCACATACAGCTCTTGCCATTCCAGCGCATGGCGCTGTACCCCAAGCAACTGCAACACTGCGACG
This sequence comes from Herbaspirillum camelliae, assembly GCF_001929405.1. Classification (NCBI taxonomy): domain Bacteria; kingdom Pseudomonadati; phylum Pseudomonadota; class Betaproteobacteria; order Burkholderiales; family Oxalobacteraceae; genus Herbaspirillum; species Herbaspirillum camelliae. The sequence goes on along the minus strand of NZ_KV880769.1, from coordinate 3,421,705 downwards.
CGCGGAGCCAGAAAGGCACCGGCGAACCAGTCGCAGGCTTTCTCTTCGTCGATGCCCTCAGCCAGTCGTCCTCCGAGCAGCAGATGTCCCAACTCATGCGCCAGCGTGAACCGCTGCCGATCACCGGGCCAGCGCTTGGAAACAGCCGCGACCGGATACTCGCGCCCATCTTCGGTCCGTGCCTTAGCCGTCAAGCCAGAAAAGCCCGGGTTATCTTCATCGACCACGATGACCAGCAAGCCAAGGCCTTCGAGGGTGTCGGTGAGGTCAGCAATCGGATTCAACCCCAACTGCCAAGCGTTGCGGACCGTATCCGAGAACGCATCGATCTCATCCAGCGAGGCGATGTGCTGGGGCAGATTCGCGGGCGGCGCAAACGCCGGGACCGGCAGTCGGGGAAATGCGCTGAGCAACTCCACGCGCCTTTCCACCAACTCGACGACCTTTATCTTCAGCGCATCCTGCGCCGTCTTGCCAAAGGACGCGAGCTTGCGGAACTCGGGATGCAGCAGTTCAACCGTATGCGTGCGGAAGAAGTATTCAGTACGGATGCCACAGGCACGGGCCAGCTTGAGCAGTTGCGTCGACGACGGTGTCAGTAGACCCTTCTCGTACTTCTGGATGGCGGTGTGAGAAACACCCACCTGATCGCCCAACGCACTCAGGGTCAGACCTGCCGCCAATCGTGCTTGACGAATGCGATCTGCAATCATGACGCCTCCTTGGGCTGGGTTTAAAACAGTCTCTATCTTACCAAATTTTTAAATCAAAGAGAGCGCCGCCCATCTCGCAGGCCGTGGCATCACTAGGGGGTGACTGCCTCCACGATGATACGGACGTCGATGGGGACGTTTCGGCACCGTTGAGATAAACTGTTTGAGTTTCTGCCATACCCCGCCACCAATATCAAAAAAGCACCATGAGCGATCACGGTGCTTTTTGATATTTCTGCCGCCTGCAAGCGCAGGCTAATCTTGCACGCTCTCACCGCTTGCATTGGTTTCGGCGCCCTCGTTGCCCTCTCCCTCCTTGGTACGGACTTCATTGAGAAAATCCTTCTGCTTGCGAGGACGGCCCACCGGCAACTTGCGCTGCCGACCGGGACGGACCCGCACCTCCTCGGGAACGGCGAAGAAATCACGCTTCTTGCGGCTGGCCCTGACCATGTCGGCCATGCCGGCCAGCAGTTGTGTCAGCGCGCTGCGCGTGGCCTTGTCGACGCTGCGGTAGCAGGCGATGAGCTGACTCTCTTCGGGGCTGGGCGTGGCGCCGCGTACACCGGTCAACACATAGGTGACATCGATGCCGATCGCATCCAGGCCGTGCAGATAGTAGGCGTCGGGGGCGGTTTCGCCAATTTCGTACTTGATCTGAGTGCGTGCGGTGATATCGAGATTATCGGCGATGGATTTCTGGGTGTGGCCGCAGCGGCTGCGCTCTTTGGCCAACCTATCACCAAGTGTTGTCAAATATTCGCTTTTATTCGATGACATATGAAAAGGACCTCTCCTAGGATATTGCTTTTGGACCAACAAGCCAGGAGACATCTTATGGCAGCGACGCAACAATCCGAACGCAAGCCCGCAAATGGAACATCCCGTCTGGTTAATTTTCGACTTACCCCGGCGGAATTCGAAGAAGCAGAACACTTTGCGAGACAAAGTTACCGCTCAAAGGCACTTTTCGTCCGTCTCATGTATTTGAGGGGACTGCAGGCCTATCAGCAGGATCTGAAAGAGGAGAAATAGCCGCGCGACCCTCTGCACGGGGCTGTTTTCGGCCTGCGGGATCGCCTTCAGCGCAGGAAATCCGCAACGGCGCGCAGCACCGCATCGGGCTGCTCCCGGTGGGGGACGTGGCCGCAACCTGGCAGGATGAGACTGCGCCCCTGCCCGGGAAATGCCTGCGGCTGCGTGGCGATCCTCTGCGGGTGCGCCAGCGATCCGTATTCATCCTCGTCGCCATGAATAGCCAGCACCGGGCAGTGCAGACGCGCCAGCGCCAGCGTCAGGGACCAGTTGGCAAACTCCGGCGCGAGCCAGGTCTCGGTCCAGGCTTCCAGCACCCACTGCGCCTTGTCCAGATCCTGGCCGTGATGACGCGCCAACCGGGCCAACTGGTCCGGATGGGCGAATTGTTCGCGCGCCTTGCGTATGCCTTGCAGGGTGCGGTCCTCGACGAAGGCTTGGGCCGATTCGGTGATCACCGCCACCACCCGCTCCGGCAGCGCCGCCGCGGCGGAGATGGCCATGCCGCCACCGACGCTGTGGCCCAACAGCACCACCTGGGCCAAGCCCAGTTGCTGCAGCACCGCCAGCAGCCATGGCCGGGCTTCTTCTGCAATGAAACCGGCCGCCAGACGATCCTGGCGCGCGCTGGACTGACCGAAGCCATAACGGTCGTAGGCCACTACTGCCCTTCCCGTTTGCTGCGACAGCTGCAAGGGGAAATCACGCCATAGCGACACCGCGCCCAGCGAATCGTGCAGCAGGACGATGGCCGGCAGCGGGCCATCCAGCCGGCCCCAGCTACTGGCATGCAGGCTGACCGCGCCAACCTCGATACGGTGATGCCTGGCCTCACTCATCTCGACCTCCCCATGGAAACAGGCGACGCCCACACTGGTTGCGCCAACGGCACAATCGGGATAGGGGCAGCCAGAACCTGGCCGATCCCCTCCCACACCACCCGGCGTGCGGGTCCGCACCGGGCGGTTCGAGTCGTTGAGGTCAACAGAGCCGAGGCACCCCGAGCCGGTCGAAGTAAGCGATGGGCATGGCTCGGTTCAGTCGATGGTAGCTGTTGCGCCACCATCGACAGCTATTGGCCGCCACCTTGGCGGCGTCCGCCTCCGAGGCGCCCAGCGCCCGCAATTTCCGGTATATCGTAGGCCCTCGACGCCAGTGCTTGAGTTGCAAGGCGCGTAGCCGGTGCCTGATCCACTCGTCGAGTTCACGGAACACCCGTGGCGTCTGCGCCAGCTGGAAGTATGCCTTCCAACCCGGCATATAGGTCCGCAGCCGTTCCGCTACCTCCGACAGGCTGCGCCCGCACGTGCGACGCGTCAACTCCCGGATACGCTGTTTGAAGGTCTTCATCGCCTTGCCCGCCACCGCGCATTTGATCTGTCCGTCCCGGCCTTGCCATAGGGCATATCCCAGGAACTTGCGGCCAGTCGCACGCGCCACCGCTGTCTTGGCTTCGTTGACCTTCAGGTGGAGTCGCCCATAGAGCTTGCGCAGGCCTTCCAGCACCCGTACACCCGCGCTCAAACTGCGTACATACACGTTGCAGTCGTCGGCATAGCGCACGAAGCGGTGTCCCCGTCTCTCCAATGCTCGATCCACCTCATCCAGCACCACATTGGCCAGCAGCGGCGACAGCGGCCCGCCTTGCGGCGTACCTTCGTAGCGTTCGCTGACCACCCCGCCATCCATGATCCCAGCCTCCAGGTAGCGACGTACCAGCCGCAGTACGGCCTTGTCCGCAATCCACCTCGATAGCCTTTCCATCAGTATGTCGTGGTTGACCCGATCAAAGAATTTCTCCAGATCCACATCGACCACCACCCGGTAGCCAGCCTGCACATGCTGCTGTGCCTTCAGCACCGCATCCCGTGCCCGCCGTCCCGGACGAAAGCCGTAACTGTGTTCCGAGAAGCTCGGATCAATCATGGGCTGCAATACTTGCAACAGAGCTTGTTGGATCAGCCTGTCCCTGACCGCCGGGATCCCCAATTCACGCAGGCCACCTTCAGGTTTCGGGATTTGGACTCGTCTGACCGGCTCCGGCCGGTAACTGCCATCCAGCAACGCTTCCCGTATCCTAGGCCATTGCGTTTTGAGGTCTTGCGCCGTCTCAGTGATCGACTTCCCATCCACCCCGGCACTGCCGCCATTGGCTTTGACGCGCTTCCACGCCTTCACCAGATTGGCTCTGGCGAGCACCTGCTCCAGCAGGCCTGCTCGCCCCGGACCTCCGGTGTCTTGATGCGCCGTCTGTGCTTCATCACGCAACCCTTCGGGCGTGGCTTCACCTCGCCTTACCGCGTCGCGCCCTGCTTGCGCAGGCTTCTGATGCAATGCACCTCCGAGCAACATGGCCTTCGGTCCTCCTACTCGTTCGGCCCTTCACCCCCAAATGGCGGCTACTATGGCCTCTGCTGACTCCTCGCTCCGGTTTCACACCGTCGCCCTTTCAGGCGTGAGGCGAGGTCTCCCCAGGTAAGAACGCACTCCTTCATCGCACAACCGCCGCATTTACGCCGCTTCGCCTTGGTCACAAGAGCTTCGCGGTTCTTTGCCCGCTCGCCCTGCTCGGCAGCGCCTTCTATGCGATTCTTGTTCATCGGCTCGCGATTTACGCTCCACGCTTCCTTCCCACACTTGGTCGCCCTCATGCAGTTGCGCTTCACTTCATTCACTGTGACCAGCTCATGGCGGGACTTGCACCCGCAGGAGTGCGCCCATGCTGGGCGCACAAAGAAAAGGCGCACCCGAGGGTGCGCCTTAAACAGCATTCAAGAGGTATGCCTCCCCCTTAATATACCGGACACGCTGTCAGCCAGGCGACGTGCGAGCCCCAGTATCACGCTGTGCGCATGCTGAGGCGGGCTCGTCGCCAGGCATCAGTGATGCGCACCGCCGCCCAGATAGGCGGCCTTGACCGCCGGGTCGTTCTGCAGTTTGTCGGCGGGTCCATGTACGGATATCTTGCCATTCTCCAACACATAGCCGTAATCCGCAACATTAAGCGCTGCCGCAGCGAACTGTTCGACCAGCAGCATGGTCACGCCCTGCTCCTTCAGACGCACGATGATGCGGAAGACCTCGTCGACCAGGATGGGCGCCAGCCCCATGGAGGGCTCGTCCAGCAGGATCACCTCGGGGTTCAGCATCACCGCCCGCGCCATGGCCAGCATCTGCTGCTCGCCGCCCGAGAGCGTACCGGCCAACTGGGCCTGCCGCTCCTTCAGGCGCGGGAACAGCTCCAGCGCACGCTCCAGGTCATGGGCGATGTCGCCCTTGGGACGCGCCCGGGTGAAGCGCGGGAAAGCGCCCAGGAGCAGGTTGTCGGTCACGCTCATGGTGGCGAAGACGCGCCGCCCTTCGGGCGAATGCGCCAGCCCGAAGCGGGCGATCTTGTGCGAATCCAGGCCGGTGATGTTCTTGCCGCCGAGCGTGACTTCCCCGCCCTTCGGTTTGATCATGCCGGAGATGGCGCGCATGGTGGTGGTCTTGCCGGCGCCGTTGGAACCGATCAGGGTCACCACCTTGCCCTTGGGTACCTCCATCGAAATGCCATGCAGCACCTCGACCTTGCCGTAAGCGGCGTGCAGATTGGAAATGGTCAGCATGTTCAGGCTCCCGCGGGGCTGGATGTGTTGTCGTGGGCATCGCCTGCGCCACTGCCGAGGTAGGCTTCGATGACCTTGGGGTCAGCCTGGACCTGGGCCGGCTTGCCTTCGGCGATCTTCTGGCCGAAGTCGAGCACGGTGACGGTATCGCAGATCGACATGACCACGTCCATGTGGTGCTCGATCAGGATGATGGTGATGCCGGCTTCGCGGATCTTGCGGATGATGGCGACGAGCTCCTTGATGTCCGGCGCGGTCAGGCCGGCAGCAGGTTCGTCCAGCAGCAGCAGGCTCGGGTTCAGGCCCAGTGCGCGGCCGATTTCGAGCAGGCGCTGCTTGCCGTAGGGCAGGTTGCGCGCCTCTTCATTGGCCAGGTTGGCCAGGCCGACGAACTCCAGGATGGCCGCTGCGCGTTCGCGTGCAGCCTGCTCTTCGCGCACATAACGCGGCGTATTGACCATCACATCGACCACATTGCTGTTGAAGGTGTGATGCAGGCCCACCAGCACGTTTTCAGTCGCCGTCATTTCACCGAACAGCTGCACGTTCTGGAAAGTACGCGCCACGCCGCCCAGGGCGATGGCCGAAGGCACATTGCCGGAGATCGGGCGGCCATCGTATTCCACCACGCCATCGGTGGGACGATAGATGCCGGTCAAGACGTTCATCATGGTGCTCTTGCCGGAACCGTTCGGTCCGATCAGGCCATGCACGGTACCCTTGCGCACATCCAGGTCAACGCGGTTGAGCGCCTTCAGGCCGCCGAACTGCATCAGGATCTGGTTGACCTTCAGCAGCGTCGCGCCGGCATCCTTGACCGAGTCGGTCGTGATGACGGCACGCTCCTTGTCACCGGCGATCTGCTGGGCCACCGGCACATGCTTGGTCAGCACGCGGCCAAACAGGGTGCGGCAGAAGCCGACGATACCGTCCTGCAGGTAATACACCACGAACAGGGTCATCAGACCAAAGATGGTCAGACGCCAGTCGGTGATGTTTTCCAGCTTATAGGAGAAGGCCGCCATGGCGATGGTCGCCACTACCGGCACGACCACGGCGCGCACGGTCTTGGTCTTGCGCGCCACCTGGACGCCCGCACCGGCCACTACAATCACCGCCAGCACGGTAGCGATCTGACGGAACAGCGCGATATCGGACAACAGGCTGGGCAGCATCACCACGATCAGCGCGCCGATGAGCGAGCCGATGCGCGACTTGCGACCGCCCATGATCACCGCCAGCAAGAACATGATGGTCAGCTCGAAGTTGTAGGTATTGGGCGAGATGTACTCTTCCGAATACGCGTACAGGGCTCCGGACAGACCGGCAAGAGCGGCGCTGATGATGAAGGCGTAGACCTTGTAGCGATACACTGACACGCCCATGCAGTCCGAGGCGATGGGGCTGTCGCGCAGCGCCTGGAAGGCGCGCCCCAGGTTGGACTTGAGGATACGGTGCACCACCAGCATGGAGAAGACCATCAGGATCGCCACCAGGTAGAAGAACTGCACTTCGCTCATCTTGTCGCCACCGATCATGGGCTTTTGCAGCTTGATACCCAGCGGACCTTCGGTGAGGAAGGTCATTTCGTTGATCAGGATCTGGATGATGGTGCCAAAGGCCAGCGTCACCATGGCCAGGTAAGGCCCGGTCACGCGCAGCGCCGGCAACGCCAGGATGGCGCCGAACACAGCCGTCACGGCAATGGCCGCCGGCACCGTCACGAAGATCGGCATGCCCAGCTTGAAGAAGAGCACGCCAGCCGCGTAGGAACCGATGCCGAACAGGCCGGCATGGCCCAGCGAGACCTGGCCGGTGTAGCCGACCACGATGTCCAGCCCGAACAGCAGGATGGCGTAGATGAGGATGGTTTCGATCAGGTGCAGGTAATACGGGTTGTGCACCACCATGGGAATGCCGCCCAGCGCGACAACGCCCAGCAAGGACAGCAGCAGGATTTTCTTGTTCATGGCATCAGACCTTCTTGATCGCAGTTTTGCCGAACAGGCCTGCAGGTTTCACCGCCAGCACCAGCAACAGCAGTACCAGTCCCGGAACTTCCTTGTAGCCGGTCGAGATGTAGAAGCCGGTCAAGGTCTCGGCCACGCCCAGGATCAGGCCGCCGACGATGGCGCCCATGCCCGAGGTCAGGCCGCCGATGATGGCCACCGCAAAGGCCTTCAGGCCCAGCGCCGCCCCCATGGTGGCGCCGGTCAGGGTCAGCGGCGCCACCAGCACGCCCGCGAACGCAGCCGTGGCCGAGGACAGCGCATAGGAGAAGGTGATCACCATGCTGGTATTGATGCCCATCAGGCCGGCGGCATCGCGGTCATTGGAGGTCGCCACCACGGCCTTGCCGTAGATGGATTTGCGGTTGAACAATTCGACCGCCGCCATGATCAGCAGCGCGCCCACCACCACCAGCACCTGCATGGGCTGCACGTTGGCGCCCAGGATCTGGAACGGTGCGCCCGAGATCGGCGAGGGGAACGGCAGGTCATCCTTGCCCCAGATGTTCTCGGCGACGTTCTTGAAGATGATGGCCAGTGCAATGGTGGACATGATCCAGCCGAACTCGGACTTGATCTTGATGGCCGGGCGTACCCCGATCCATTCCACGAACATGCCTTGCAGCGCGCCGAAGACCAGCACGATGGGGATCATCAGCCAGTAGTTGAGATAAGGTCCGCCGTGGATGTTGCCCACCACGGACAGCCCCACCAGCGCGCCCAGCATCAGGGCTTCGCCCTGGCCGAAGTTCAGTGTGCCGGAGGTGGCAAAGGTCAGTTGGTAACCGAAGGCGATCACGGCATAGATCATGCCGAGCGCGATCCCGGAGAAGACCAGTTGTAAAAGGATATCCATTGTATTTCCCAAGAAGCGGCTACCGCCGGGTGGCGGCACAGAGCTGCGACGATCCGCGGCGCGGTGCCACCGTGCCGTTAGGAATTCGTCAACAGATCGTATTAAAAAGGCCAGCCCCCGGATCGCAAGGACTGGCCTCTTCGACTACTGTGCGTGATGCGAGTCGAGTCTTATTTGCCGAGGATGACGCGGCCGTTCTTGACCTCGCCCATCACGACCATGGCAGGCTTGATGGCTTCGTGATCGTCGTGGGTGAACGGCTTGTCGTAGGTGGTGACCACGCCTTCGACCTTGGTGTTCAGGTTTTCCAGCGCAGCGCGGACCTTGTCGCCGTCAGTGGTGCCGGCTTGCTTGATGGCGGCGGCCAGCAGCAGGATGGAGTCGTAGCCTTGGGCTGCCGAGACGGCCGAGGGCATGCGGTCAACCTTGTAGGCTTTCTGGTAGGCCTCGATGAAGGCCTTGCGCTTCGGGGTGTTGCCGTCCTGGATGAAGGTCTGCGGCATGCGGGCGCCGTTGCCGTTCTTGCCGGAGTTGTCGATGAAGTTGCCCATCGACAGCGGCCAGCTGCCGATGATGGGCACGTGCCAGTTCAGCTTTTCCATGCCGTTGGCGATCTGCGCCAGTTCCGGGCCGATGCCATAGGTCAGCACCGCCTGGGCGCCGCCCTGCTTGGACTTGAGCAGTTGGGCCGTCATGTCCACATCCTTGATGTTGTACTTCTCGACGGCGACCGGGGTGACCTTCTTGTCAGCCAGCACCTTTTCCAGGTCTTCACGACCGAGCTGGCCGTAGTTGGTGGAGTCGGCCAGGATGGCGACCTTGGTGAACTTCTGCTTGTCCACGGCTTCGTCGGCGATCATCTTGGCCTGGATCTTGTCGGCAGCGGAGGTACGGAAGACGTAGTTGTCCTTTTCCTTCTCGAACTGCTTGGTGATCACGGTGCCGGTGGCCACGTTGTTGATGACGGGGATCTTGGCTTCCTGGTAGAAGCGCTGCGAGGCCAGGGCCACGCCGGTGTTGATGAAGCCGACGGTGGCGACCACTTTTTCCTTGTTGATCAGCTCCTGGGCGATCTGCACGCCGCGCTCGTTCTTGGCTTCGTCATCGCGCTCGATCAGCTGGATCTGGCGGCCCAGCAGGCCGCCGGCAGCGTTGATCTCGGCCACGGCCAGCTTGACGCCGTCACGCATGGACACGCCCATGGGGGCAGAACCGCCGGTGTAGGGACCGGACACGCCGATCTTGATCGGGTCGGCAGCCTGCGAGGTGAGCGCCAGGCTCATCAGGGCGGCAGCAACAAAGGCTTGGGTCTTGTATGTCATGTCATCCTCCAGAATGTAATTGTTGGCTTGCACATCGGTGACGGGCTAAGCGCTTTTTGAACCCGCTCCGTGTGAAACGAATTCTCCGCTCCCCCCGCTCTGTGGCGGTTCCTTGCGGGAGTGTCGGGCCGATTCTGTCCCAGTTTCCTTGCGCCAAACTTACAAGCTTGTCAGCAGCTGTCGCAGCTGTTCTGGCAGCGCGGTGGACTTTTCTTTCTTGAAATCAACCCAGACGATTTTTGCGGCACCGTCAGCATAAATGATCTGCTCGTCGGCCGCGTCGCGGATGATATACGTAGTTTCCACACTCGTGCGACCTAAATGACCCGCGGACATCTCCACACAGATGCGCGCCGGATACTTCATCTGGCGACGGAAATTGCAGTGGGCGTTGACGATGACGGGCCCCTCTTCGCCCGCGATGGTGGGTCCGAAGACCTCCTCGAGCCACTCGATGCGGCACTGCTCCATGAAGCGGAAATAGACCGTATTGTTGACGTGGCCGAACGCGTCCATGTCCCCCCAGCGGATGGTCTGCCGGGAGAGATACAACTGCTTGGAATTGGCCTGCGGGTGACTGCTCATCGTGGGTCCTTTTCAGGTTTGATTCATCAATGAATGTAATTTTTTTCATGCGGCGCGTCGGCGCGATGTCGCATTTACGACTCAGGGACCAAGTGCACTCTCAGGTCATTATCGAGTCATCAGACCACTAGGAGTGCTGCCCCTGCAGTCTGCGTCATGGCTGCCGGCTATGTCGAGACGACAAGACAATATAAGAGGACAGCGCAAAATCCAATAAAATAGCTGCATTCAGGGAAACATATTCCGGGTCCGGCACCCTGCCGCCCCGCACTTGCCTCTGCCTTGTCAACAGCAAACCGCCGGCAAGCGCACTAAAAGGATCTCAACTACAGGGAAATGCAGATTTCCTCTAGCGTTCCTTCGAAAAATAATTAACAATAGCACGATCGTTCGAAAACAGGCAGTTCATATAAACGGGACACCCATGACTTCTTCTCAAGACTTGATCGCTCAGTACGGCCCACGGGAATCGATGGAATACGACGTGGTCGTCGTCGGCGGCGGCCCGGCCGGCCTGTCGGCGGCCATCCGCCTCAAACAGCTGGCCGCCCAGCAGAACCGCGAGGTCTCGGTCTGTGTGCTGGAAAAAGGCAGCGAAGTCGGCGCCCATATCCTCTCCGGCGCAGTGATGGACCCGCGCGCACTGAGCGAACTGATCCCTGACTGGAAAGAGCAAGGCGCCCCGCTCAACACCCCAGTGACGGAAGACCGCTTCCTCTTCCTCTCCGCCAGCAAAGCCTACAAGACGCCCAACTGGCTCTTGCCCACCTGCTTCCAGAACCACGGCAACTACGTCATTTCGCTCTCCAACGTCACCCGCTGGCTGGGCCAGCAGGCTGAAGCCCTGGGCGTGGAGATCTTCCCCGGCTTCCCGGCAGCCGAGGTGCTCTATCACGAGGATGGCTCGGTCAAGGGCGTGGCCACCGGCAACATGGGCATCAACAAGGAAGGCGAACCCGGTCCGGAATTCCAGCTGGGCATGGAACTGCATGCCAAGTACACCTTCTTCGCCGAAGGTGCACGCGGCCACCTGGGCAAGCAGCTGATCAGCAAGTACCAATTGGACGCCGGCCGCGATCCGCAAACCTATGCCATCGGCATCAAGGAACTGTGGGAAGTGAAGCCGGAAATCCACCAGCCTGGCCTGGTCGTGCACACCGCCGGCTGGCCGCTGGACAACGATACCTATGGCGGCTCCTTCCTCTATCACCTGGAAAACAACCAGGTGGCGGTTGGCTACGTGGTCGGCCTGGCCTATGAAAACCCCTACCTCTCGCCCTTCGAGGAATTCCAGCGCTACAAGACCCACCCCGAGATCCGCAAGTTCTTCGAAGGCGGCAAGCGCATCTCCTACGGCGCCCGCGCCATTACCGCCGGCGGCGTGCAGTCCCTGCCCAAGCTGGTCTTCCCGGGCGGCGCGCTGCTCGGTTGCGATGCCGGTTTCCTCAATGCCTCGCGCATCAAGGGCAGCCATGCCGCCATCAAGAGCGGCATGCTGGCCGCCGACGCCGCCTTCCACGCGCTGGGCGAGAACCGCCAGTCCGATGAACTGTCGGCCTACCCCGCCGCCTTCGAGGCCTCGTGGCTCAAGGAAGAGCTGCACAAGGCGCGCAACTTCAAGCCCTCGATGAGCAAGGGCCTGGTGACCGGCACACTGCTGGTGGGCATCGACCAGGTGCTCTTCGGCGGCAAGGCGCCGTGGACGCTGCGTCACAGCCATGCCGACCACGAATGCCTCAAGCCGGCCAGCAACTACGCTCCCATTGCCTATCCCAAGCCGGATGGCAAGCTGACCTTCGACCGGCTGTCGTCGGTCTTCATCTCCAACACCAACCACGGCGAAGATCAGCCGGCGCACCTGACGCTCAAGGACAAGAACGTGCCGGTGCAGGTCAACCTGGCCAAGTATGCGGGCCCGGAATCGCGCTACTGCCCGGCGGGTGTCTACGAATTCATCAAGAACGAAGACAATAGCGACCGGCTCCAGATCAACGCCCAGAACTGCGTCCACTGCAAGACCTGCGACATCAAGGACCCGACCCAGAACATCGTCTGGGTCACGCCCGAAGGGGGCGGCGGACCGAACTACTCCGGCATGTAATGCAAAACGCTGGTTCCAGAAACACCAAAGCCGCATCCAAGGATGCGGCTTTTTTACGGGCTGACGCAGCGGCGGCTCAGACGCCGGCCGGACGCGGTGGCGGCGTCCATGCCCCGCTCAGGATCTTCTCCAGCCAGAACACGCCGATCACGGTCTTCACGTCGGTGATCTCGCCATTGCGCACCTGTTCCAGCAGTTCTTCCAGCGGCGCCTTGTAGATATCGAGGAACTCACCCTCATCGAGCTTGCGTTCGCCTTGCGTCAGTCCGCGCGCTACGTACAGCACCAGATGTTCGTCCGAGTAGGCGATGGCGTTATGGATGGTGCAGACATACTGCCATTCGGCAGCGCTGTAACCGGTCTCTTCCTGCAGCTCGCGCTTGGCGCAATCCAGGGTATCTTCGCCCGGATCGATCTTGCCGGCGGGGAACTCGATGAAGACGCGGTGCAAGGGGTAGCGGAACTGGCGCTCCATCAGCACGCTGCCATCGTCGAACAGCGGCAGCACCGCGACTGCGCCGGGATGCTTGATGTACTCGCGTACGGCATGCTTGCCGTCGGGCAGGATGACCGTATCCTGCTGCACCTTGAGGAAGTGGCCGGTGTAGACCTGGCGATTGTCTTTCTGGGTCTCTTTGAGATGGGCGTCCATGTGATGACCGTAGAAGGTGGAGGAGCGATCAGGGGAGATGGCCGGGCTCACGCGGCCTCGGGACGCCCGGGCTCATCGCCAGGCGATCCCCCAGCCCGCACTGGCCGGCGGGGCAGTCGGAAACTCAGGCGTTGCTCTTGCGCAGATAGCGCATCACATAGCCGGGGTAGGCCAACACCAGGAACAGACAGCCAGTGATGGCATAGAATTCCCAGCCCTGCGAGAAGACATTACCCACGCCGGCTTCGAGCAGGTGAGCAACGACGCCGACGACAAAGTAAAGCACCAGCAACTCGAGCAGACGCAGCCAGACCGGCTTGACCCAGGCGGCATCCTTCTTCAACGGGATGAGCGCGAACAATTGCTGGTTCAAGAACGGCAAATTGGCCGCGAGCGCGGCCAACAGGATGACGATCCAGCTGAACAGGGAAATATTCATTCCCCTGTTCCCTTAGGCGACGACCTTGCTGAGGAAGGTCGCCAGCGTGGTCACGATGGCATTGGTGCAGGCATCCATCAGGTGACCCGGCCACAGGCCGATGGCCAGGGCGGCGATACCGTTGAGGCTCAGCACGACGCGCATCTCGGGCGTAGCGACGATCTTGCTGTTGTCAGCCGGCTCGTCGAAGTACATCACCTTGACCACACGGATGTAGTAGAACGCGCCGATCAGCGAGAAGATCACCGCCAGCACCGGCAGCCAGATCTGGCCGGTGGCCATGGCCGCCTGCAGCACCGACAGCTTGGCGTAGAAGCCCACCAGCGGCGGGATGCCAGCCAGCGAGAACATCATGATCATCATCACGGCGGCAAACCACGGGCTGCGCTGGTTGAGGCCCTTGAAGTCATCCAGGGTGTCGGCTTCGAAGCCCGAGCGCGACAGCAGGATGATCACGCCGAAGGAGCCCAGCGTGGTGATCACGTAGGTCACCGCGTAGAACAGCGAGGAGCTGTAGGCGTTCACGGCCGAGAACAGGTTGCCGTCGACCACGCCCGACATCATGCCCAAGAGCATGAAGCCCATGTGCGAGATGGTCGAGTAGGCGAGCATACGCTTGATGTTGGTCTGCGCGATGGCGGTGACGTTACCCAGGATGATGGACAGCACGGCCAGCACCATCAGCATCTGCTGCCAATCCACGGCCAGCGGCAGCATGCCTTCGACCAGCAGACGGAAGGTGATGGCGAAGGTGGCCAGCTTCGGTGCGGCACCCAGCAGCAGGGTCACCGGCGTGGGCGAACCCTGGTAGACGTCAGGCACCCACATGTGGAAGGGAACAGCGCCCAGCTTGAAGGCCAGACCGGCCACCACGAAGACGATGCCGAACACCAGCGGAGTACGGTCAACGGTACCGGAGACGATGGCGCGGAAGACTTCGTTCAACTCCAGCGCACCGCCGGTCGCACCATAGAGCATGGACATGCCGTACAGCAGGAAGCCGGAAGCCAGCGCACCCAGGATGAAGTACTTCATGCCGGCTTCGGTGGAAGCAGCGTGGTCACGGCGCAGGGCCACCAGCGCGTACAGCGACAGCGACATCAGTTCCAGGCCCAGGTAAATGGACAGGAAGCTGTTGCCGGAGATCATGACCATCTGGCCCAGCAGCGCGAACAGCGCCAGGGCGTAGTATTCGCCGCCGAGCATGCCGCCGGTGATGCCGCGCGCAGTGTTGTACTGGCGCGAGTAGATCAGCGTGACGCCCACACCCAGGTAGGTGAACAGCTTCAACAGGTTGGCCAGCGGATCGGACACGAACATGTTGTTGAACGTGTAGACCGTAGCGCCCGTGTTGAGGTCGGCAAAGGTCAGTACCGCGCACACCACCAGCGCTGCCAGCGACAGCAGATAGGTGATGACGCGCTTGCTTTCCGGCAGGAACATATCGATCAGCAGGATCGCGGAAGTTGCGATCAGCAGAAATATTTCCGGATAGACAGGGATCAGATTCATGTTATTCATTTAGTTACTACCGCTTGTGTTCGCCCGCTTGTGTCGCGACTTCCCGCCGCGCCGCCCGACCGGCAATATCACACCGGCTCGTCTCGTTACTCGTTGTTGCCCAGCTTCTTTGTCGGCGGGACGCAAGCGCCCCGCCCTTCACATCTTTACTGCGCAGATCAGTTGATCTTGGAGACCGCCACGTGCTTCAACAGGTCGGTCACCGAGGTCTGGATGCTGTCGGTGATGATGCCCGGATAGACACCCATGACCAGGGTCGCAATCGCCAGCAGACCCAGGATCAGGAACTCGCGGCCATTGAGGTCCACCAGCTCGGCCACGTGATGGTTGGTCACGGCGCCGAAGATGACGCGCTTGGCCAGCCACAGCGAGTAGGCCGCACCCAGGATCAGGGCGGTGGCAGCCAACAAGCCGATCCAGAAGTTGAACTTCACTGCACCCAGGATCACCATGAATTCGCCAACGAAACCGGAAGTGGCCGGCAGGCCGCAGTTGGCCAGCGAGAACAGGATGAAGAAGAAGGCGAAGCGCGGCATCTTGTTGACCACACCGCCGTACTGCGAAATCTCGCGGGTATGCATCTGGTCATACAGCACGCCGATACACATGAACATCGCGCCGGAGACGAAGCCGTGCGAGATCATCTGCACGATACCGCCCTGCACTGCCATGTCGTTGAACATGAAGAAGCCCAGGGTGACGAAGCCCATGTGGGCGATCGACGAATAGGCCACCAGTTTCTTCATGTCCTGCTGTACCAGGGCCACCAGACCGATGTAGATCACGGCCACCAGCGACAGGAAGATCATGAAGCCGGACAGCGCATGGCTGGCGTCAGGCAGGATGGGCAGCGAGAAGCGCAGGAAACCGTAGGCGCCCAGCTTGAGCATGATCGCGGCCAGCACGATGGAGCCGCCGGTCGGCGCCTGCACGTGGGCGTCCGGCAGCCAGGTGTGCACCGGCCACATTGGCACCTTCACCGCGAAGGCTGCCAGGAAGGCGAAGAACAAGACCTTCTGCTCGATCATCGACAGCGGCACCTGATGCCAGGTCGGGATCTCGAAGCTGCCGCCCGACACGTAGTACAGGTAGATCAGCGCGATCAGCATCAAGAGCGAACCCAAGAGCGTGTACAGGAACAGCTTGAAGGCTGCATACACGCGGTTGTCGCCGCCCCAGACGCCCACGATGATGAACATCGGGATCAAGGTCGCTTCGAAGAAGGCGTAGAACAGCATCGCATCCAGCGACGAGAACACACCGACCATGATGCCCGAAAGGATCAGGAAGGCGCCCATGTACTGGGCCACGCGCTTCTGGATCACCACCCAGCCGGCCAGCACCACGATGACGGTGATGAAGGCGGTCAGCGGCACGAACCACAGCGAGATGCCGTCCAGGCCCAGGAAATAGCTGATGTTGAAACGATCGATCCAGGGCGTCTTTTCGACGAACTGGTAACCGTGCGCCAGCGGATCGAAATGCTGGATCAGCGGGAAAGTAACGACCAGGCCGACCAGCGAACCGAACAGCGCCAGCCAGCGGGCCAGGCCCGGATTGCTGTCGCGGCCCAGTGCCAGGACGAGGATGCCGAAGACGATCGGTACCCAGATCGCGAGGCTCAGGATGGGAAATGTTGACTGCATCATGGTTGTTATCTACTCGGACAGCTTATTTGGCGAACGGGAACGGCATGAACCACACCAGGAAACCCAGCACCCCGATGATCATCACGAACGCATAGTGATAGATGTAACCGGACTGCCAGAGACGCGTGAATTTCGAGAACCAGCCGACGACCTTGGCGCTGCCGTTGACGAACAGGCCGTCGATGATGCCACGGTCGCCCACGGTGGACAGTCCGCTGCCCAGCAGGCGGGCACCGCCGGCGAAGACGACTTCATTGAACTTGTCCATGTAGTACTTGTTGTCCAGGATGGTGTAGATGATGCTGAACTTTTCCTTGAACCAGGCCGGCACGCGCGGGTTGATCATGTAGCAGTAGTACGCCACGACCACACCGGCGATGGCCAGCCACAGCGGCGCGCTGGTGAAGGCGTGCAGCACCATGGCCACCGGACCGTGGTATTCGTGGGCCAGTTCTTCCATGACCTTGTGGTTGTCGCCGAAGAAGATCACGCCCTTGAAGAAGTCGCCATACAGCATCGGCGAGATCGCGAAGAAACCGACGATGACCGAGGGAATGGCCAGCAGGATCAGCGGCAAGGTCACCACCAGCGGCGACTCGTGCGGCTTCTGGCCCGGGGCCAGTCCGTGATGGTGTTCATCATGGCCATGGTCATCATGTGCATCGTGGGCATGGTCATCATGCACGCCATGGGCCGCAGCCGGGGCGTGATGATCATCATGGCCGTGGGCCTGACCGAAACGCTCCTTGCCATGGAAGACCATGAAGTACATGCGGAAGGAGTAGAAGGCGGTCACGAAAACGCTGGCCAGCACGGCGAAGTAGGCAAAGCCCGAACCTGCCAGGTGCGACTCGGCCGCGGCTTCGATGATCGAATCCTTGGAGTAGAAGCCCGAGAAGAACGGTGTGCCGATCAGGGCCAGCGAACCCAGCAGCGAAGTGATCCAGGTGATGGGCATGTATTTGCGCAGGCCGCCCATGTTGCGCATGTCCTGGTCGTGGTGCATGCCGATGATGACCGAACCGGCGCCCAGGAACAGCAGCGCCTTGAAGAAGGCGTGGGTCATCAGGTGGAACACGGCCACCGAGTAGGCCGATGCGCCCAGGGCGACGGTCATGTAACCCAGCTGCGACAGCGTGGAATAAGCCACCACGCGCTTGATGTCGTTCTGCATGGTGCCCAGGAAGCCCATGAACAGCGCCGTGATGGCACCGATCACCAGGATGAAGGACAGCGCGGTGTCGGACAGTTCGAACAGCGGCGACATGCGGGTGACCATGAAGATGCCGGCCGTCACCATGGTGGCGGCGTGGATCAGCGCGGAAATCGGGGTCGGGCCTTCCATCGAGTCCGGCAACCAGACGTGCAGCGGGAACTGGGCCGACTTGCCCATCGCACCCACGAACAGGCAGATGCAGGCCACGGTCAACAGCATCCAGTCAGTACCCGGCAGGGTCAGCTGGGCCAGCTCGGCGCGCTTGTCGAAGACTTCGGTGTAGTTCATCGAACCGGCATAGGCCAGCAGCAGGCCGATGCCCAGGATGAAGCCGAAGTCACCCACGCGGTTGACCAGGAAGGCCTTCATGTTGGCCTTGATGGCGGTCGGACGGGTGTACCAGAAACCGATCAGCAGATAGGACACCAGGCCCACCGCTTCCCAGCCGAAGAACAGCTGCAGGAAGTTGTTGCTCATGACCAGCATGAGCATGGAGAAGGTGAACAGCGAGATGTAGGAGAAGAAGCGGTTGTAGCCTTCATCTTCGGCCATGTAGCCGATGGTGTAGATGTGGACCATCAGGGACACGAAGGTCACCACGCACATCATCATCGCCGTCAGGCTGTCGACCATGAAGCCGATCTCCAGCTTGAGGCCGGCCACCGTCATCCAGTTGTACAGCGTACCGTTGTAGGTGGCGCCGTCCAGCACTGCGAGCAGGGTCTGGATGGAGATGATGGCGGCGATCAGCACGCCCAGGATGGTCGCGGTATGCGACACCTTGCGGCCAACGACGTTGCCGAAGAATTTGGTACCCAACAGACCGGCGATGGCCGAACCTGCCAGCGGCGCCAGGGGTACAGCAAGAAGAAGATGTGGGTTAAGTTGCCCAGCCATGATGAACCTTATCGCTTATTGGCTGCCCCGCCTGCACCATCTGCTGCAAGGGGGCCTCCCATCTTTAAATGAAATCCAAACCAGAACGCAAGAACAGGACGCTGCGGATGCCGACTCAGCCCTTGAGGCTGTCGAGGTCTTCCACGTTGATGGTATCCAGGTTACGGAACAGCACCACCAGAATCGCCAGACCGATCGCGGATTCAGCCGCAGCCACGGTCAGGATGAAGAACACGAAGATCTGTCCGCCCGCGTCACCGAGGTAATGCGAGAAAGCAATGAAGTTCATGTTGACCGCAAGCAGCATCAGTTCGATCGCCATCAACAGCACGATGACGTTCTTGCGGTTCAGGAAAATGCCGACGATCGAGATCGCGAACAGGATCGCGCCGATGATCAGGTAGTGGGAGAGCGTGATTGCCATGATTCTTGATCGCCCTTCTTAAGATTGTTGACCGGCGGCCGGCTTGTCTGCCGCAGCGGCGGCGTCGGCGGGCGGCTCGTTACGGGTGGACTCGGCCTTCATGCTGACCAGGCGCACGCGGTCCGACGCCTTGACCTTGACGGCCTTGGCCGGGTCGAAGTACTTGCTGTCCTTGCGGCGGCGCAAAGTCAGGGCCACGGCGGCGACGATGGCCACCAGCAGGATGACGGCAGCGATTTCGAAGGCGTAGACGTATTCGGTGAAGATCAGCTTGCCCAGCGGCTTGGTCTGGCCCAGCGTATCGGAGGCGGCAGGCACCTGCGTTTCCGGGGTCCAGAAGCTGCGCAGCAGCACGGCGGCCATTTCCAGCACGATGATCACGCCGATGGTCGCGGCCAGCGGGAAGTAACCCCAGAAGCCCTCACGCAGCTTGTCCATGTTGATATCGAGCATCATCACCACGAACAGGAACAGCACCATCACCGCACCGACATAGACCAGCACCAGCACGATGGCCAGGAACTCGGCCTTGAGCAGCATCCAGATACCGGCTGCCGAGAAGAAGGACAGCACCAGGAAGAGCGCCGCATGCACCGGGTTGCGGGCCGTGATGACGCGTACGGCGGCGATCACCAGGATCACCGCGAACACGTAGAACAAGACAGTTTTAAATTCCATAATCAACCAGAAGTTGGTTCATTCAATCAGCACGGGACGGCAAGCACCGGCCACCCCTCGCAATCCATCCGACATCGTCCTGCGACTTCCCCTACCCTGCCCGACCACCCTGTCCTGCAGGGCGGCCCGGCAGCACCATCAACGGTAGGCAGCGTCAGCGGCGCGGGCAGCGGCGATTTCGTTTTCGTAACGATCACCCACGGCCAGCAGCATTTCCTTGGTGTAGTACAGGTCGCCCCGCTTTTCACCGTGGTATTCCAGGATGTGCGTTTCGACGATCGAGTCGACCGGGCAGGACTCTTCGCAGAAACCGCAGAAAATGCACTTGGTCAGGTCGATGTCGTAGCGGCTGGTGCGACGGGTACCGTCAGCACGCTGCTCGGACTCGATCGTGATGGCCATGGCCGGGCAGACCGCTTCGCACAGTTTGCAGGCGATGCAGCGTTCTTCACCGTTGGGATAACGGCGCAGCGCATGCAGACCACGGAAACGCGGCGACATCGGCGTTTTTTCCTCGGGGAATTGCACCGTGATCTTGCGCTTGAACAGGTAGCGACCCGTCAGGGCCAGGCCCTTGAACAGCTCGCGGAGCATCAGGCTGCCGAAAAAATCCTTAATAGCTTCCATTTTTAGCCTCAGCCTTCCAACTTATTTCCAGATATTCCACGGCGACTGAATCCAGATCGCCACGACCACCAGCCACACCAGGGTCAGCGGAATGAACACTTTCCAGCCCAGACGCATGATCTGGTCATAGCGGTAGCGCGGGAACGATGCGCGGATCCACACGTACAGCGACAGGAAGAAGAAGGTCTTCAAGCCCAGCCAGATCCAGCCCGGGATGAAGTCCAGCGCCGACACCGGAGCCGACCAGCCGCCGAAGAACAGCAGTGCGGTCAGGATCGAGATCAGGATCATCGCGGCGTATTCAGCCAGGAAGAACATGGCGAAGGACATGCCCGAGTACTCGATCATGTGACCGGCCACGATTTCGGATTCACCTTCCACCACGTCGAAGGGGTGGCGGTTGGTCTCGGCCACGCCGGAGACGAAGTAGATCACGAAGATCGGCAGCAGCGGCAGCCAGTTCCACGACAGGAAGTTCAGGCCCATGCTGGCGAAGTGACCCTGGGTCTGGCCCATGACGATGTCGGTCATGTTCAGGCTACCCGAGACCATCAGCACCACCACCAGGCAGAAGCCCATGGAGATTTCGTAGGACACCATCTGTGCCGAGGCGCGCATCGCACCCAGGAAAGCGTACTTCGAGTTGGAGGCCCAGCCGGCGATGATGATGCCGTAGACTTCCATCGAGGTAATCGCCATCAGGTACAGCAGACCGGCGTTGACATTGGCCAGCACGTGTTCCGGCGAGAACGGCACCACCGCCCAGGCGGCCAGCGCCGGCATGATGGTCATCACTGGCGCCAGGTAGAAGAGCGCCTTGTTGGCCTTGGACGGGGTCGAGATTTCCTTGAAGATCAGCTTGACGGCATCAGCGATGGGCTGCAGCAGGCCGGCCGGACCGACGCGGTTGGGGCCCAGACGCACGTGCATCCAGCCGATCAGCTTGCGCTCCCAGTAGGTCATGTAGGCCACGCACACCAGCAGCGGCACCATCACCGCCAGGATCTTGACCAGCGTCCACACCAGGGTGAACAGGGTCGGACCCAGGTAGGCCGGGCCTACCGTATTGATTTGGGCGATCAGGTGATCCATTTTTACGCTTTCTCCACGACGATTGCGCCAAACATGCCGCCCAGTGCAGCCGTGGAGGCGTGCGCAGCAGCGACGCGAACCACGTTTTCCGGCAGTTTCTTATCGATGGCTGCGGTCAGCGCTACGCTGCCCGAGCCTTGCTTGACCTTGACCTGGTCGCCTTCGGCCACACCCAGCTTGGACGCCAGTGCTGCCGACAGCCATGCCTTGGGCGCCTGGCCGTCACGGGTTTCCAGCAGCGGCGCGGAACGGCGTGCAATCGGATCGGCGAAGTAGATGGGCACATCGGCCACGCGCTCGACTTCAGCGGCGGCGGTCGAGACAGCCTGCAGCGGTACGGAGGCGAGGTTGTTCAGGCGCGCCGACAGGTCGGTCTCCTTGCCCAGCAGTTCGTCACGGATGGACTCGGACGTCTCGTACTCGAAGTTTTCCAGTTCCAGCAGGTTGCCCAGCACGCGCAGGACCTTCCAGCCCGGACGCGCATCGCCGGCCGGCTTGACGGTGCCGTTGAAGCTCTGGGCGCGGCCTTCGGCGTTGACGAAGGTGCCGGAGGTCTCGGTGAAGGGAGCGATCGGCAGCAGCACGTCGGCGTAGTCGGCGCCATGCTTGAAGGCCGACATCACCACGACCATATCGGCCTGCTTGAGGGCGGCGCTGGCGGCTTGCGGGTCGTAGCTATCCAGTTCCGGTTCAGCGTTGAGCAGCAGGTAAGCCTTGCGCGGCTGTGCGAAAACCGCAGCAGCCTTGCCCGCAGCCGGCACGGCGTTGGCCAGGTAGCCGCCCACGGCGTTGCCGCCTTCGGTCAGCACACCCAGCTTGGCGCCGGTCTGTTCTGCGATCCATTGTGCGGCAGCGTGCAGTTGCGCCGCTTGCGGATGCTGCACGGCGGCGTTACCCAGGAACACGCCCTTGGCGTCGCCCGACAGCAGGCTGGCCGCAGTGGCCTTGGCGGCATCCGAGGCCGTCACGCCAGCGTAGGCCGACGGTGCTGCCACACCCTTGGCTTCGGCCACGGCCACGGCCACTTCGGCCAGGGCGGAGAGCCATGCCGAGGGCGCGGCGATGATCTTGTTGGCGATCGGCATGAGCAGATCGTCGTCGGTGGCGTGCAGCACGCTGACCTTGGCGCCGCTCTTGGCGGACTGGCGCAGGCGGGCCGACAGCAGCGGGTGGTCCTTGCGCAGGAAGGAACCGATCACGAAGACGCGGTTCAGCTGCGAGAATTCGACGATGGACATGCCCAGCCACGGCTTGATCTGGCCATCCAGGCCGAAGTCCGATTGACGCAGGCGGAAATCGACGTTCTCCGAACCGACGCCGCGCACGATCTTCTGCAGCAGGCTCAGTTCTTCCAGCGTGGAGTACGGGGTACCCAGCGCGGCGATGGCATCAGCGCCGTGTTCGTAACGGATGTTGCGCAGGCCGTGGGCGACGTATTCCAGCGCGGTCTGCCAGTCCACTTCCTGCCACTTGCCGTCCTGCTTCAACATCGGCTTGGTCAGGCGTTGTTCGCTGTCCAGCGCTTCGTAGGCGAAACGGTCCTTGTCGGAGATCCAGCACTCGTTGACTTCTTCGTTTTCGAAGGGCAGCACGCGCATGACCTTGCCATTCTTGACCTGCACGATCAGGTTGGCACCGACGCTGTCATGCGGGCTCACCGACTTGCGGCGCGACAGTTCCCAGGTACGGGCGCTGTAGCGGAACGGCTTGGAGGTCAGGGCACCGACCGGGCACAGGTCGATCATGTTGCCCGACAGTTCGGAGTCCACGGTCTTGCCGACGAAGGTGGTGATCTCGGAATGTTCACCGCGACCCAGCATGCCCAGTTCCATCACGCCGGCCACTTCCTGGCCGAAGCGCACACAGCGGGTGCAGTGGATGCAGCGGTTCATTTCCTTCATGGAGATCAGCGGACCGACGTCCTTGGGCTCCACGACACGCTTTTCTTCCTGGTAGCGCGAGGAGGAACCGCCGTAACCGACGGCCAGATCCTGCAGCTGGCACTCACCGCCCTGGTCGCAGATGGGGCAATCCAGCGGGTGGTTGATCAGGAGGAATTCCATCACGCCCTTCTGGGCCTTGACGGCCTTGTCGCTGGCGGTGCGCACGATCATGCCGTTGTTGACCGGCGTGGCGCAGGCAGGCAGCGGCTTCGGGGCCTTCTCGACCTCGACCAGGCACATGCGGCAGTTAGCCGCGATGGACAGTTTCTTGTGATAGCAGAAGTGAGGAATGTACGTGCCGAGTTTATTGGCAGCGTCCATGACCATGCTGCCTTCCTGCACTTCAACCTTCTTGCCGTCTATTTCGATTTCAACCATGGCTGTTTGCCCAAGCTAAATATTCTTGCCAACAATACCGGTGGAAGGCTTATTCCATTCCACCTGGCATCCCCTGCCCTGTTCAGATGTATGCCGGAACCAGGCAGTGTTTGTGCTCGATGTGGTATTCGAACTCTTCGCGGAAATTCTTCACGAACGCACGTACCGGCATGGCCGCTGCATCACCGAGCGCACAGATGGTGCGGCCCTGGATGTTGTCGGCCACCGAGTTCAACACGTCCAGATCTTCCAACTTGCCGTGACCGTTCTCGATACGCTCCACCATGCGGTACATCCAGCCGGTGCCTTCACGGCACGGCGTGCACTGGCCGCAGGATTCTTCGTAGTAGAAGTAGGACAGGCGCAGCAGCGACTTGACCATACAGCGCGTCTCGTCCATCACGATCACCGCGCCCGAACCCAGCATCGAGCCGGCCTTGGCGATGGCGTCGTAGTCCATGGTGGTGTCCATCATGACGTCGCCACGGATCACCGGTGCGGACGAACCACCCGGGATGACGGCCTTGATCTTCTTGCCGCCGCGCATGCCACCTGCCAGTTCCAGCAGCGTGGAGAACGGTGTGCCCAGCGGGATCTCGTAGTTGCCCGGACGCTCGACGTCGCCCGAGATCGAGAAGATCTTGGTGCCGCCGTTGTTGGGCTTGCCCATCTCGGCGTAGGCCTGCGGGCCCACCTTGAAGATGAATGGCACAGCCGCAAAGGTCTCGGTGTTGTTGATGGTGGTCGGCTTGCCATACAGGCCAAAGCTGGCCGGGAACGGCGGCTTGAAGCGCGGCTGGCCCTTCTTGCCTTCCAGCGACTCCAGCAGGGCGGTTTCTTCGCCGCAGATGTAGGCGCCATAACCGTGGTGCGCGTGCAGCTGGAAGCTGAAGCCGGTGCCCAGGATGTTGTCACCCAGGAAGCCGGCGGCGCGCGCCTCTTCCAGCGCTTCTTCGAAACGCTCGTAGGCGGAGAAGATTTCGCCGTGGATATAGTTGTAACCGACAGTGATGCCCATCGCGTAACCGCCGATGATCATGCCTTCGATCAGCGCGTGCGGATTGTAACGAATGATGTCACGGTCCTTGAAGGTGCCCGGCTCGCCTTCATCTGTATTGCAGACGAGGTACTTCTGGCCGGGGAACTGGCGCGGCATGAAGCTCCACTTCAGGCCCGTCGGGAAACCCGCACCGCCGCGGCCACGCAGGCCCGAGGCCTTGAGGTCGGCGATGACCTGTTCCGGAGTGATCTTTTCATTGAGGATGCGCTTGAGCGACTCGTAGCCGCCGCGCTTGACGTAATCCTCGAGGTGCCAGTTCTCGCCATTCAAGTCGGCGAGGATCAGCGGTTTGATGTGGCGGTCGTGCAGGCAGGTCATTTCTTCAGTTCCTCCAGCAGCGCGTCGATCTTCTCGTTGGACATCCAGCTGCACATTTGATGGTTGTTGACCAGCATGACCGGTGCGTCGCCGCAAGCGCCCATGCATTCGCCTTCCATCAGCGTGAACTGGCCGTCGGCCGTGGTTTCGCGATAGTCGATGCCCAGCTTGTGCTTCAGGTGATGGGCGGCGCGCTCGCCACCCGACAACAGACACGGCAGGTTGGTGCACACGGTGATCTTGTGCTTGCCCACCGGGCTGGTGTTGAACATGTTGTAGAAGGTCGCCACTTCCTGCACGGCCACGGCGGGCATGCCGATGTAGTCGGCAATCTCCTGCTGCAGCTCGGCCGGCAGCCAGCCATATTCCACCTGAGCGATGCGCAGTGCGGACATGACCGCAGACTGGCGCTGGTCCGCCGGGTATTTCGCGAGTTCGCGATCGATTTTCTTAAGGGCTTCTTGACTTAACAGCATATCGTTGGCCATCCATGCGCATCAGTACTGCGCGGTTATTGGATATTCCCCAAACCTGACGGGCTTCTCATCGAAGCCCGCCTTGACTCTTACTCTTGCTCTTCGACTTATCGGTCGATTTCCCCGAACACGATGTCTTGCGTACCGATGATAGTGACCGCATCGGCAATCATGTGGCCCTTGGCCATTTCGTTCAGGGCTTGCAGGTGGGCAAAGCCCGGGGCACGGATCTTCAGGCGGTACGGCTTGTTGGCGCCGTCCGAGACCAGATAGACACCGAATTCGCCCTTCGGATGCTCGACGGCGGCATACGCTTCGCCGGCAGGCACGCGGAAACCTTCGGTGAACAGCTTGAAGTGGTGGATCAGGTCTTCCATGTTGGACTTCATGTCCGCACGTTTGGGAGGCGCGATCTTGTGGTTGTCGGTAATGACCGGGCCCGGATTGTTGCGCAGCCATTCCACGCACTGCTTGATGATGCGGTTGGACTGGCGCATTTCGGCAACGCGCACCAGGTAACGGTCGTAGCAGTCACCGTTCTTGCCGATGGGGATGTCAAAGTCCAGCAGGTCGTAGACTTCATACGGCTGCTTCTTGCGCAAGTCCCAGGCGATGCCCGAGCCACGCAGCATCGGACCGGAGAAGCCCATCTGCAGGGCGCGTTCCGGCGAGACCACGCCCACACCCACCAGACGCTGCTTCCAGATACGGTTGTCGGTCAGCAGGGTTTCGTATTCGTCGACATAGGTCGGGAAGCGATTGGTGAAGTCTTCGATGAAGTCCAGCAGCGAACCCTGACGGTTTTCGTTCAGTTCGCGGATGGCCTTCTCGTTGCGCACGATGGACGCCTTGTACTGCGGCATGCTGTCCGGCAGGTCGCGGTAGACGCCGCCCGGACGATAGTAGGCCGCGTGCATGCGGGCGCCGGAGACGGCTTCGTAGCAGTCGAACAGGTCTTCACGTTCACGGAAGGCATACAGCAGCACGCCCATCGCACCCACGTCCAGTGCGTGCGCACCGATCCACATCAGGTGGTTCAGCAGGCGGGTGATTTCGTCGAACATCACGCGGATGTACTGCGCGCGCAGCGGCACTTCGATACCCAGCATACGCTCGATGGCCAGCACGTAACCGTGCTCGTTGCTCATCATCGAGACGTAGTCCAGGCGGTCCATGTAAGGCACGGACTGCAGGAAGGTCTTCTGCTCGGCCAGCTTCTCGGTGCCACGATGCAGCAGACCGATATGGGGGTCGGCGCGCTGAATGACTTCACCATCCAGCTCCAGCACCAGGCGCAGCACGCCGTGCGCGGCCGGGTGCTGAGGACCGAAGTTCAGCGTATAGTTTTTGATCTCTGCCATTATTTGATCCCGTAGTTTTCTTCACGAATGATGCGCGGGGTGATTTCGCGCGGCTCGATCGTTACGGGTTGATAGATGACGCGTTTCTGTTCGGCGTCGTAACGCATCTCGACATAGCCGGACACCGGGAAGTCCTTGCGGAACGGGTGGCCGATGAAGCCATAGTCGGTCAGGATGCGGCGCAGGTCGGGGTGACCGTCGAAGAGGATGCCGTAGAAGTCGAAGGCTTCACGTTCGTACCAGCCAGCCGAGTTCCAGATCGGATCGACCGAGGCCACGATGGGCAGATCGTCATCCGGGGCAAACACGCGCACGCGCACACGCCAGTTGTGCGCGATCGACATCAGGTGCGACACCACGGCAAAGCGCGGACCTTCCCAGGCGCCATCGCCGTAGGTGGAGTAGTCCACGCCGCACAGGTCGAGCAACTGTTCGAAACGGGTGTCGGCATGGTCGCGCAGCACGCGCATGGCCGACAGGTAGTCAGCGGCCTTGACCACCACGGTGACTTCACCGAGGGCCACGGTCAGGTTCTGAAGATACCCTCCAAGCGCATTACGCAGGGCGGCTTCGAGAGTTTCCAATTTTGTCGTCATACTGCCCTCTTAGCGCGCGATGGTGTTGGTGCGCTTGATCTTGTTCTGCAGCTGGATCACGCCATACAGCAGCGCTTCCGCCGTCGGCGGGCAACCCGGCACATACACGTCGACCGGCACGATGCGATCGCAGCCACGCACCACCGAATACGAATAGTGGTAATAGCCGCCGCCATTGGCACAGGAGCCCATGGAGATGACCCAGCGCGGTTCCGGCATCTGGTCATAGACCTTGCGCAGCGCCGGCGCCATCTTGTTGCACAGGGTGCCGGCCACGATCATCAGGTCGGACTGGCGCGGCGACGGACGGAACACCGCACCGAAGCGATCCAGGTCGTAACGCGAAGCACCGACGTGCATCATCTCAACTGCGCAGCAGGCCAGACCGAAGGTCATGGGCCACAGGGATCCGGTACGGGTCCAGTTGATTACCTTATCCAGCGAGGTGGTAACAAACCCCTCATTCAATACGCCTTCAATAGACATGGCTTACTCCCAATCCAGGGCACCCTTTTTCCAGATGTACCAAAATCCGACAACAAATTCAGCGATGAAGACCATCATCGTGACGAAACCTTGCCAGCCCAGCTCACGCATGGACACGCCCCAAGGGAAGAAGAAGGCGGTTTCCAGATCAAACAGGATGAACAGGATGGCGATCAGGTAGTAGCGCACATCGAACTTCATGCGCGCATCTTCGAATGCCTCAAAGCCGCATTCGTAAGGAGAAGTTTTTTGAGCGTCCGGCTTGTGCGGACCAAGAAGACGACCGAGGAGCTGGGGAGCGACACCGACACCGATGCCAACAAGAATAAACAGGAGGACTGGGAAGTAATTTTCGAGGTTCACGATTGGCCGCTATGCGTTGGTTTATCGATGGGAATGATTCTCAATATCAATCAGAAACTTCCTCGACAAAAAGCCAGCTCAGGCACGAAGACCTTCGCTGGCTTTTCATTTCATTTCTATGGTGCCGACGACGAGACTCGAACTCGTACAGCTTTCGCCACTACCCCCTCAAGATAGCGTGTCTACCAATTTCACCACGTCGGCCTGAGACTGCTATTGTACCTTCATTTGTTACTCTTGTTCAATGCACAATCAGCTAAAAAGAAAGATTCTTATCGTTTTATTCTTCGATTATTTCAGATTCAGCAAAGGCTTATTTCGGAATCTGATTGGACTGGTCGCCAGGCTTGCCAGCTTCGGCCGGTGCAGCGGGCGCAGCCGGGGCAGCTTGTTGAGCCGGAACGGCAGGCGCCTGCAGATTATCCATCACGCCGCCGCTTTGCGAAACATGGTGGTTGCCGATAAAAGCCAGACCCAGGGTCGCCGCGAAGAAAATGGCGGCAGCCACAGCAGTTGACTTGGACAGGAAGTTGGACGAGCCGGTCGCACCAAAGAGGCTGCCGGACGCGCCAGAACCGAAAGCCGCACCCATGTCGGCGCCCTTACCGTGCTGCAACAGCACCAGACCGATGATTGCCAGCGCCGCCAGCACCTGAACTACCACTACCACCAAAGACAAAGTATTCATTTGAACCAATCCACTCTTGATATTTCGACTGCCCGCCGCGGAGTATCTCCCGCGCGGCTGACAAACCCCTTACTTGAAACCTGAACCGCCTGCCTGAAACTCAGGTCGCTGCGTTGATGATCGCCAGGAAATCCGCCGCCTTCAACGCCGCACCACCGATGAGACCCCCATCGATGTCGCCCATGGCCAGCAACTGCTGGGCATTATCGGGCTTCATGCTGCCGCCGTACAGGATGCGCACCTTGGCAGCAGCTTCCGCGCTCTTGGCACCCAGACGCGCGCGCAACATCGCATGCACTTCCTGCGCCATCTCGGGCGTAGCGGTCTTGCCGGTGCCGATTGCCCAGACCGGCTCATAAGCCACGACGATGCGGGCAGCTTCTTCCACGCTCAGCGCAGCCAGCACAGCATCGAGCTGACCACCCACGACGGCATTGGTCTGGCCGGCTTCACGCTGCTCCAGCGTCTCGCCCACACACACCAGCGGCACCAGAGCGGCCTTGAGCGCAGCCACCGTCTTGGCCGCCACCGCTGCATCAGACTCGCCATGATAGGCGCGACGCTCGGAGTGACCCAGGATGACGTACTGCACCCCGAATTCCTGCAACATGGACGCCGACACCTCGCCGGTATAGGCGCCCGAAGCATGGGCGGACATGTCCTGCGCGCCCAGTCCCACCGGCGAACCGGCCACAGCCGCCTGCACCTGCGCCAGGTAAGGCGCCGGCACGCATACTGCAACATCGCAAGCCTGGGCCGCGAGACCTTCCTTGATGCCGGCCACCAGGGCAGCATTGGCAGCCAGGCTGCCATTCATTTTCCAGTTACCGGCTACAAGTTTGCGACGCATAGGCTATGTTCGTTGAATTCGGTTTCGATTTGGATAACCCCATATTGTAGCCGCTTGCCATCCACACGGTCAAACCAGAGCGACCGGCTAGCGCCCAGCCGCCCTGCCGGCTCACAGCTCCAGCATGATCTTGCCGATGTGGGTGCTGCCTTCCATCATGGCGTGCGCCTGTGCAGCCTGCTCCAGGGGGAAGCGATGATGGATCACCGGCCGGATCTTGCCGGCCTCAATCAGGGGCCAGACATGTTCACGCAGCTTGGCCGCAATGGCGGCCTTGAAGGCCACGGGACGCGGACGCAAGGTCGAGCCCGTAATGGTCAGGCGACGGCGCATCACCTGCCCCATGTCCAGCTGTCCCTTGGCCCCGCCCAGTTGGGCGATGAAGACCAGGCGACCATCGTCGGCCAGGGCCTTGATCTCGCGCGGCAAATAGTCACCGCCCACCATGTCGAGGATCACATCCACGCCACGGCCGCCGGTCAATTCCTTGACCACGGCCTCGAAATCCTCGGTCTTGTAGTTGATGGCGCGCTCAGCCCCCAACTCTTCACAGGCGCGGCACTTCTCGGCGCTGCCGGCGGTGGCGAACACGCGATGACCCAGGGCGCGGGCGATCTGGATGGCCGTCACGCCAATGCCGGACGAACCACCCTGCACCAGCAGGGTTTCTTCACCCGACAGCTGTCCGCGGTCAAACACATTGCTCCACACCGTGAAGTAGTTTTCCGGCAGGGCCGCCGCCTCCAGCGCGCTCAAGCCCTTGGGCACAGGCAGGCACTGGGCCAGCGGCGCGGCGCAGAATTCCGCATAACCGCCACCCTGCACCAGCGCACAGACCAGGTCGCCCAGCTTGAAACCACTGTCGCCCAGGTCGCCCGCCACGATCTCGCCCGCCACTTCCAGGCCCGGCAGGTCGGAGGCGCCTGGCGGGACCGGATAGTTGCCGGTCCGCTGGAACACGTCCGGGCGATTCACGCCCGCCGCATGGACCTTGATGAGTACCTCACCCGCCTTGAGCTCCGGCACGGGCCGTTCACAGGCCTGCAATACCTCGGGGCCGCCGAATTCCTTGATCTCGATTGCGCGCATGTGTCCTATCCTTCATTGAATGGAGTGTGATGGGTCTCAAAGCGAGGCCGCCGCCCGTGCTGCCGTGTCATACAAGCCGGAGGCATTGCGCAGCAACTGCGCAGCCTCGCCGATGGCCTGGTTGGGAATGCCGCTCTCAGCCTGCACCTCGATGAGGCAGCGCTCGCGTACCTCCCGGTACTTCATGCACAGCGCCTGCCCGGCCGGGGTGGTCGAGAACAGCAGTTCCTTGCCCGCCTTCTCGCTCTTGACGTAGCCGGCCTTGACCAACTTCTTCAAGGCATAGGTGACCACGTGGGTGTCCTCGACGTTCAATACGAAACAGATATCGGCCAGTTTTTTCTTGCGGTCACGGTGATTGACGTGATGCAACAGCGACACCTCGATGGCCGTCATGTCCTTGGCGCCAGCAGCGGCCATGCAGCGCACCATCCAGCGGTTGAAGGCATTGCTGGCCATGATGAGCGCATATTCGAGCTCGGACAGCTCGGCGCTGCGTTCTGACACCAGGTGCTGGGACGACACGATCTTGGTCGGTCGCGGGGCCATGACCACATCTTGCGCATCAGGCTGGACGGGGCTGGACGTCTCGTTGTTCTCTTGGCTCATGGGAAGCGGATAAGTCAGGGCGACGGAATGGCAACACTATAACGTAAAGACCAAATAAATAATTTATCGACATATTGTTTATATTTTCTTTGGAATGTAATATCCGCAAAAAAGCAGGGCATCACCAGACGCACCTTGACCCCGTCGGCGGCATCGGCGGGTTCTCAACAAAAATCAACGGCGAGGCAAGAGACACATGCAGCCACAGCTCCACCCCTTGGGCGATCGCGCACTGCTATGCAGTTTGCCGCCCCCCGCCACCCTGCCCCAGCAGCAGCGCATCTGGGCGCTGGCCGAACTGGCCGGCCAATGGGAAGAAGTCAGCGAAGTCGTGCCCGGCATGAACAACCTGACGCTCATCACCAGACGCCCCGTGGCCGACCTGGACATCCTGGCGCAACGCATCCAGACGGCCTGGCCCAAGCTCAGCGGCGAACGCAGCGTCGGGCGCACGGTCGAGATCCCGGTGGTCTACGGCGGTAGCGCCGGCCCCGACCTCGACAATGTGGCGCGCCATACCGGCCTGTCGACAGAGGAAGTGATTACCCGTCACAGCAATGCCGAGTACGTGGTCTACTTCCTGGGCTTCCTGCCCGGCTTCGCCTACATGGGCGGGCTCGACGCCAGCCTGGCGACACCGCGCCACACTACGCCGCGCGTGAGCATCCCGGCCGGATCGGTCGGCATCGGCGGCGAACAGACCGGCATCTATCCCATGGCCTCGCCCGGCGGCTGGCAGCTCATCGGCCGCACCACCCTGCAACTGTTCGCCCCTTCCCAGGAACCGCCCACGCTGCTGCGTCCCGGCGACCGTGTACGCTTTACCGTGGAGCGCGTGGCCTCATGATCGACATCATCCAACCCGGCATGCTGGCCTCGGTGCAGGACATGGGCCGCTATGGCCATCGCCGCCTGGGCATCCATCCCGGCGGCGCGCTCAATACCCTGGCCCTGGCCAGCGCCAACCTGCTGGTCGGCAATCCAGTCGATGCGGCAGGGTTGGAAATCACCATGGGCGTGGCCGAGCTGCGCTTCACCCGCGCCACTCGCATCGCCCTGGGTGGCGACGACATCGGCGCCACGCTCGATGGCAAGCCCATCGCCGCATGCTGGAGCATTCCGGTTGCCGCTGGCAGCATCCTCAAACTGAGCCTGACCGCCGCCGATTCGCCCGAGCAGGCGCCGCGTCACAGCATGCGCACCTACCTGGCCGTGGCTGGCGGCATCGATGTGCCGCTGGTGCTGGGTTCACGCAGTACCGATCTCAAGGCCGGTTTCGGCGGTCATCAGGGACGCGCCCTCAAGCGCGGCGACAAGCTGCCCATCGGCGATGCACAAGCCGCTACCGCCGCCGTCCACGGCCCCGCCTTCGGGGTACGTTCACCACGCTGGAGCGGCCTGGCCCTGCGCGCCGACGAACATAGCCAGCACGTCACCTTGCGCGTGTTGCCCGGTCCCGAATTCGACCAGTTCAGCAAGAGCGCGCGCGACGCGCTCTGGTCCGCTACCTGGCGCGTCACGCCCAACAGCAACCGCATGGGCTATCGCCTCGAAGGTCCGGAACTCAAGCGCAAGCAAGGCCGCGACATGCTGTCGCACGGCGTGGTGCCGGGCGTGATCCAGGTGCCGCCCTCGGGCCAGCCCATCATCCTGATGGGCGACGCGCAGACCACCGGCGGCTATCCCAAGATCGGCGTGATCATCGGCGCTGACCTGTGGAAGCTGGCGCAAGCGCCGCTGAACGCCACGCTACGACTGGAACCCTGCGAGATGGCCGATGCCCTGGCCGCCGCCGAAGAACAGCAACGCTACCTCGACTCCATCCGCGCCACGGTCGCCGCATTGGACTGGTCGCGGGCCACGCTCTACAAGAAATAAGGGAACGCCATGCATATCGATCTCAATGCCGACCTCGGCGAAGGCTGCGACACCGACGAACAACTGCTGACCCTGGTCAGCTCCGCCAACATCGCCTGCGGCTGGCATGCAGGCGACGCCAACACCATGCGCCGCAGCGTGCGCTGGGCGATCCAGAATCACGTGGCCATCGGCGCGCACCCCAGCTTCCCCGACCGCGAAAACTTCGGCCGCAGCGCCATGCAATTGCCGCCCGAAGAAATCTTCAGCGGCATGCTCTATCAGCTCGGCGCGCTCGAGGCCATCGTGCGCGCCGAAGGCGGCCGCATGACGCACGTCAAGCCGCACGGCGCACTCTACAACCAGGCCGCCAAGGATGCCGTCCTGGCCAACGCCATCTGCGCCGCCATCCGCACCTTCAATCCCGAGCTGAGCCTGTATGGCCTGGCCGGCAGCGAACTGATCGCCGCCGCCCGCCACGCCGATCTCAATGCGGTGGAAGAAGTCTTCGCCGATCGCGCCTATGAAGCCGACGGCAGCCTGGTGGCGCGCAGCAAGCCGGGCGCCATGATCGACAACGATGCCGACGCCATCGCCCAGACCCTGATGCTGGTCAAGCAAAAGAAGGTCAAGGCCATCGACGGCAGCATCGTCGAAGTCAATGCACAGACCGTATGCCTGCACGGAGATGGCGCGCATGCACTGGATTTTGCGCGCCAGATTCGGGCGCGCCTGCACGAAGAGCGCATCGCGGTGCGCGCGGCGGCGTGAGACGGTGTGAGATGTCTTACGCAGCGTCGCACCATGCGGGAATGTGCCCAGCACGACAGGATTCAAGGTAGTCACAAGCGGTAGTTCTGTTCCAACCACAAGAAGAAAAGTCGCCAGTACGAGGCCCGCGAGGTCGCAGGAAAAGTCACGTCCCTACATTACAGTGATTGCCGCAAAGCCAGACCGGGCGCGGCTTTGCGCGATGCAGTTGGCACGGACCTTGCACTAGGACGATAGGATCTTTTCCACATTCACATAGGGAGTTTTTCATGGAGAGTACGACACTGCTGCCCCTGATCGGGATACCGATCGTCGTGGCCGGTTTTGCCTTGCGTTTCAATCCGCTGCTGGTGGTCACGGTCGCGGGCCTCACCACCGGCCTGTCGGTGGGCATGGATTTCGGCATGCTGCTGGAAACCTTCGGCGAGAAGTTCGTCAACAGCCGTTCGCTGGCGACCTTCCTGCTGATCCTGCCCATCATCGGCCTGTTGGAACATTACGGTCTGAAGGAGCGTGCCCAGGCCTGGATCTCCAGCATCGCCAGCGCCACCTCGGCGCGTATCCTGATGCTCTACTTCATCCTGCGTGAAGGCACGGCCGCCCTGGGCCTGATCTACCTCGGTGGCCAGGCGCAGACCGTGCGTCCGCTGCTGGCGCCGATGGCTGAGGGGGCTGCAGTGAACGCCTATGGCGAAGACCTGCCGCAACACATCCGCGACAAGATCAAGGCGCATGCTGCGGCCTGCGACAACATCGCGGTCTTCTTCGGCGAGGATATCTTCATCGCCTTTGGCGCGGTGCTGCTGATGGACGCCTTCCTGAAGGAAAACGGCATCACCAATATCGAGCCGCTGCACATCGGCCTGTGGGCCATCCCCACTGCACTGTCGGCGCTGGTGATCCACATGTTCCGTCTGACCCGCCTCGACGCTTCCATCCGCCGCGATGTCGATGCGTGGAAGGCCACCCAATCCGCTGCCAAGGTGTCCGCATGAATACGCTCATCTCGATCAATCGCATCTACTACCTCATCGGCATCATCGTCATGATGCTGACCGTCATGACCCTGCGC
The DNA here is from genome assembly GCF_001929405.1 of Herbaspirillum camelliae. Lineage (NCBI taxonomy): Bacteria > Pseudomonadati > Pseudomonadota > Betaproteobacteria > Burkholderiales > Oxalobacteraceae > Herbaspirillum > Herbaspirillum camelliae. The sequence goes on along the minus strand of NZ_KV880769.1, from coordinate 3,386,364 downwards.
GACAAGGGCAACCCCAAGCGCTTCACCACGGCGCTGTTCTGGTTCCTCTTCGGCGCGGTCTTCCTGTTCGGTGACCTGCTGGTGGAAAACCTCGGCAAGTCCGTGGCCCACCGCATCATCGGCGGCACCGTCATCATCATCTCCCTGATCGCCGGCACCGGCATGCTCTCCATGGGCAGCTATGCCACCTCCACCCAGGAGGAGCGCGTGGCTTCGTCCAGGAAACTGGGCAACTGGCTGTTCTTCCCCGCAGTGTTGATCCCGGTGATCACGGTGGCCTGTACCGTACTGCTCAAGGGTGTTTCGGTAGGCGGCGTGACGCTGCTGGACCAGAAGCAGCTCACGCTGGCGGCTCTGTGCGTGGCCTGCGTGTGTGCGCTCATCGCTGGTTGCGTGCTGACCCGTGGCACGCCGCTGCAAGCGGTGCGCCAGTCGCGCCGCCTGGTGGATTCCATCGGCTGGGCCGCCATCCTGCCGCTGATGCTGGCCATGCTGGGTGGCGTCTTCGTGGCGGCCAAGACCGGTACGTCGGTACAGCAGGTGGTGAGCCTGTTCGTCAATCCCGACAACCGTTTCCTGGTGGTGGTGATCTACTGCGTGGGCATGGCGCTGTTCACCATGGTGATGGGTAACGCCTTCGCCGCCTTCCCGGTGATGAGCGCGGGCATCGCCCTGCCCTTCCTGATCCTGGGCCATCACGCTGACCCCGCACCGCTGGTGGCCATCGGCATGTACTCCGGTTATTGCGGCACGCTGATGACGCCGATGGCGGCCAACTACAACATCGTGCCGGCGGCGCTGCTGGAACTGAAGAACAAGTACCAGGTCATCAAGGTGCAGATCCCCACCGCGCTGACGCTGCTGACGGTGAACGTGTTCCTGATGTACTTCCTCGCCTTCCGCTGATCTTGTCGGAAGGCCGGACCTGGCCGCAGACGATGCCGGCCAGGTCGCCCACATTGCCTCAAGGAGTCCCCATGCAACTCACACTGGAACGGGCTGAAGAGTTTGCCCGCATGCCGCTGGCCTATCTGCGCCAGGAATATCCGAATCACATCATGCACGTGCTCAATGACGCCGGGGATGTGCTCTCTCCGCGCGCCATGCATCCGGTGTTCTATGGCTGCTATGACTGGCACTCGGCCGTGCATGGCTTCTGGCTGTTGCTGCGCTGCGTGCGGCGCTATCCTGAGCTGCCTGCACGCCCTGACATCGAAGCCATTTTCGATGAGCACTTTACGCCCGAACTGATGGAGCGCGAGACCGATTATTTCCGCGTCGGTGGCCGGGCCTCATTCGAACGTCCCTATGGCTTCGGCTGGATACTCGCACTGGACCAGGAACTGGCGCAATCCACGCTGCCGCGTGCTGCTAGCTGGCGCGCCGCGATGCAGCCACTGACGCTGGAGATCCGCCGCCGCTTGCTGGAGTACCTGTCCAAGCTAAGCTATCCGATCCGGGTTGGCACGCACTACAACACCGCCTTCGCCCTGGCGCTGTCGCTGGATCAGGCGCGCCATGTCAAGGATGTCGAACTGGAACAGGTCATCCTGGCCAGCGCACAGCGCTACTACGGCAAGGACACCGACTATCCCGCCCACTATGAACCCGGCGGCGACGAGTACATCTCTGGCGCGCTCACCGAGGCACTACTGATGAGCAAGGTCCTGTCGGCGCAAGCCTTCGCCGCCTGGTTCGACCAGTATCTACCGCGTATGGCAGAGATCGAGCAGATCATGCAGCCGGCCCTCGTCTCCGACCCGACCAATCCCAAGATCGCCCACCTGGACGGCCTGAACCTCTCGCGCGCCTGGTGCTTGAAGACCGTGCTGCGCCACCTGCCCGCGGGCCACGCCGCACGCAGCGCCATCGAGGCTGCCATCCAGCGCCACATCGCCGCCTCCATCGACCAGGTCGTCGGCAGCCACTACAGCGGCGGCCACTGGCTGGCCAGCTTCGCCATGCTGGCGCTGGAAGACTGAGCCACACGCGCCCCTGCAAGAAAGAAGAAAGCCCTCGCTTCCGTCACCGGGAACGAGGGCTTTCTGCTGATGGGGCGGGAATGCCTACTCTGCCACTTCCTTGCGCAAGGCCGACTGCTCTGCCTGCGTCGGCATGGTCGCCGAGATCACCCGCGCACTGCGCTTGAAGGTGAAATACGCCCAGGCCCAGTCCGCCATCACCATGATGCGATTGCGGAAGCCGATCAGGAAATACACGTGCACAAACAGCCAGAACAACCAGGCCGGATAGCCCGAGAACTTGAGCTTGCCCACCATGGCGATGGCCGCCTTGCGGCCGATCGTGGCCAGTGAGCCATAGTCCTGGTAGACAAAGGTCTCCGGCGTCTGGCCGGCAATGCGATGCTTGATGTTGCGTGCAGCCACGCGACCCATCTGCTTGGCCGCCGGCGACACGCCCGGCACCGGCTTGCCCTCCGACTGCGCCGCCGCCAGGTCGCCGATGACATAGACATCATCATGCCCGGCGATATTGAGCTCAGGCGACACCGGCACACGACCCGCACGGTCCAACTCCACGCCCAGCGTCTTGCCCAGCGGCGAAGCCGCCACACCGGCCGACCAGATCACGGTGCGGGTGGACAAGGTCTGTTCGCCATCGAAGTTGGTATAACGCACGCAGGTCTCATCGATATGCACCACGCGGCTGCCGGTACGCACGTCCACGCCCAGCTTCTGCAACTGCTCGCGCGCCTTGTCGGAGAGGTCGGGCGGATAGGCGCCCAGGATGCGGTCCGATCCTTCGATGAGCACCACCCGCGCCGAATGCGGATCGATGTTGCGGAATTCGCCGGCCAGGGTGTGGCGGGCGATCTCTACCAGCGTGCCGGCCATTTCCACGCCGGTCGCACCGCCGCCGATGACGGTAAAGGTCAGCCATTCCTGGCGGCGCCGCGCATCGCTCTCGCGCTCGGCGCGCTCGAAGGCCATCAGGATGCGCTTGCGGATCTCGAAGGCGTCTTCCAGGGTCTTCAGGCCCGGTGCCAGGCTGCTCCACTCATCGCGCCCGAAATAGCTGTGGGTGGAACCGGCGGCCACGATGAGGTGGTCGTAGGCAATCGTGCTGCCGTCTTCGAGCTGCACTGTCTTGGCGGCGGTGTCGATGCCCGTCACGGCGGCCATCAAGGTGGTCAGGTTGCGCTGATGCGCCAGGATGGCGCGGATCGGTGCGCTGATGGCCGGAGCCGACAGCCCTGCCGTGGCCACCTGGTAGAGCAGCGGCTGGAACAGGTGGTGGTTGCTGCGATCGATCATGGTGATGCGCACCTCGGCATTGGCCAGTTCGCGCGCGGCGGCCAGGCCGCCGAATCCACAACCGATGATGACTACGTGGGGCATTGCCTTCCTTTCAAAAGTAACCTGTTGTTCTGTCCACGCAAACCCGTCCCTCTGACGTGGCCGGGTTGCGCAGCTGTCCCCTACTCTCTATTCGGATATGCCTGCATGGCAGTATCGCCCGCGCCTCCCCTGATGAGCGCGGCATACCGGGACATTGATGTCCCTCAATGCAGACCGACAGAATCGCATACTTTTGGTTCGAAAGCACTTGGGCAGATTGTCCCCCGCCCTTGATCGCTGACCTCCACAAAAAAATCCCCCGGCCTTGCGGCACGGGGGATTTCCTTGTTACCTGGTCAGACCTGCCGGGGCAAGCTCATCAGCTACCCACGGCAGAAGGTCTTACTGGGCTTCTTGCGGAGCAGCAGCTTCGCCACCCTCTTCAGCCTGGGCAGCCTTCATCGACAGCTTCAGACGGCCACGGTCGTCGGTTTCCAGAACCTTGACGCGCACTTGCTGGCCTTCCTTGAGGTAGTCGGCCACAGCGTTGACGCGCTCGTTGGCGATCTGGCTGATGTGCAGCAGGCCATCCTTGCCCGGCAGGACCTGAACGATGGCGCCGAAGTCCAGCAGCTTCAGCACGGTGCCTTCGTAGACCTTGCCCACTTCCACGGAAGCGGTCAGCTCTTCGATGCGGCGCTTGGCTTCCTGGCCAGCCGAGGCATCCACGGAGGCGATGGTGACCACGCCTTCGTCGCTGATGTCGATCTGGGTGCCGGTTTCTTCGGTCAGCGCGCGAATGACGGCGCCGCCCTTGCCGATCACGTCACGGATCTTTTCCGGATTGATCTTGATGGTGATCAGGCGCGGAGCGAAGTCGGACAGTTCGGCACGGCCAGCCGGCACGGCTTCCTGCATCTTGCCCAGGATGTGGTGGCGGCCTTCCTTGGCCTGCTCCAGCGCGACCTGCATGATTTCCTTGGTAATGCCCTGGATCTTGATGTCCATCTGCAGGGCGGTGATGCCATTGGCAGTACCGGCCACCTTGAAGTCCATGTCGCCCAGGTGATCTTCATCGCCCAGAATGTCGGTCAGCACGGCGAACTTGTTGCCTTCCTTGATCAGGCCCATGGCGATGCCGGCCACGTGGGCCTTCATCGGCACACCGGCGTCCATCAATGCCAGGCAGCCGCCGCACACGGAGGCCATCGAGGAGGAACCGTTGGACTCGGTGATTTCCGAGACCAGGCGCACCGAGTAGCTGAACTCGTCAGCGGCCGGCAGCGCGGCGATCAGCGCGCGCTTGGCCAGACGGCCGTGGCCGATTTCGCGGCGCTTCGGGGTGCCCACGCGACCGGTTTCGCCGGTGGCGAACGGAGGCATGTTGTAGTGGAGCATGAAGCGATCGGAGTATTCGCCCAAGAGGCCGTCGATCTTCTGTTCGTCGCGTGCGGTACCCAGGGTCGCGATGACCAGGGCTTGCGTTTCGCCACGGGTGAACAGGGCCGAACCGTGGGTACGCGGCAGCACGCCGGTACGGATCGAGATCGGACGCACGGTGCGGGTGTCGCGACCGTCGATGCGAGGTTCGCCTTCCAGGATCTGCGAGCGCACGATCTTGGCTTCCAGATCGAACAGAATCGAACCGACTTCGGCAGAATCAGCGGCCACACCGTTGTTGGCAGCGGCTTCAGCGATCAGGGCTTCGTTGACCTGAGCGGTGACGGCCTTGAGCTTTTCGGTACGGGCTTGCTTGTCCTTGGTCTGGTAGGCTTCGCGCAGCGGGCCTTCGGCCAGTTGCGACACGCGTGCGATCAGGGCTTCGTTCTTGGCCGGGGCGGTCCACTGGACTTCCGGCTTGCCGCCTTCGCGCACCAGCGCGTGGATGGCTTCGATGACGGCCTTGGACTGGTCGTGACCGAACACGACGGCGCCCAGCATGACTTCTTCGGACAGTTGGTCGGCTTCCGATTCCACCATCAGCACGGCGGTTTCGGTACCGGCCACCACCAGGTCCAGCTGCGAGGACTTGAGCTGCGAAGTGGTCGGGTTCAGGACGTACTGGCCGTCGATGTAACCCACGCGGGCTGCGCCCACCGGGCCATTGAAGGGGATGCCGGCCAGCGACAGGGCGGCCGAGGCGCCGATCATGGCGGGGATGTCCGGATCGATTTCAGGGTTCACCGACAGCACGTGGATGATCACCTGCACTTCGTTGAGGTAGCCTTCCGGGAACAGCGGGCGGATCGGGCGATCGATCAGGCGCGAGGTCAGGGTTTCCTTTTCGGAAGGCTTGCCTTCACGCTTGAAGAAACCGCCGGGGATGCGGCCGGCTGCATAGGTCTTCTCGATGTAGTCGACCGTCAGCGGGAAGAAGTCCTGGCCGGGCTTGGCTTCCTTGCGGGCCACCACGGTGGCCAGGATGACGGTGTCTTCCACCGACACCACCACGGCGCCAGAAGCCTGGCGAGCGATTTCGCCGGTTTCCAGGGTCACTTGATGCTGACCGTACTGGAAGGTCTTGGTTACTTTATTGAACACGGTATTTCCTTTCTTTTATGGAGCCTGCCCCGACTGTGTCCGCGGTGCACGACTTCCTTTTGCCGACAGATTTTCAGGCGCTGTCGTTCACCTCACCACAGTGGCCGGCGAAACCGGTCACTCACGACGAACGCGGCATTGATCACACAAACAGCCTGCCGCGATGAAACGATGATGCATTCCTGCCCCGAGGGAGGGCGTTTTGCGATGCTACTTGCCCCGGCTTATGCCTGAGCTTGCGGAATCGCAAAAAACAAAATGCCCGCGTCAACGAGTGACGCAGGCATTTCGTGGTGGTCCGGGGCGCAAACCCCGGGACCCAGACGCGGAGTCAAATTACTTGCGCAGACCGAGTTTCTCGATCAGGGCGCGGTAACGGTCAGCGTCCTTGTTCTTCAGGTAGGACAGCAGGCTCTTGCGACGGTTGACCATCTTGATCAGGCCACGACGGGAGTGGTGATCCTTGACGTGGGCCTTGAAGTGGCCGTTCAGGTCGTTGATGCGTGCGGTCAGCAGAGCGACTTGCACTTCCGGAGAACCGGTGTCGTTCGTGCCGCGGGCGTTTTCGGAGATAATGGCAGCCTTGGCTGCTTTTTCGATGGACATTGCGTTTACCTTTCACAAGCGGTGTGCGGAGCGTCGGAACTTGCCTGCCCTGCATACCGTGAACAAAAAATGAGAATCCGGTCAAACCGACCGGACGCGAAATTATATAGCAAAAAGTCATTCTCACCAACATTGACCGACGCCCGCGTGCCGTCAGGCCACGCCGCAGTCCGATGATGATGAAGTGACAATCTGATCAGGAGTCTCGCATGCCCTCTTTCGTCCCCCTCTTCCAACGCGCCCGCCCGCGCCTGGCGGCCGCGCTGCTGGCCCTCTCGGCGCTGTCCACACTGTCGGGCTGCGCCTCGCTGCTGCAGCCGCCGGTGCAGCCGGGCGAACCTGAAGACCAGGTCGTGGCTCGCCTGGGACCGCCGACCAATGTGTATCCCGATGGCAACGTGCGTGTCTTCGAATACGGCGCCGGCGCCTTTGGCCAGTATCAGTACATGGCCCGCATCGGCCCCGACCATCGCCTCATTTCCTATGAGCAAGTCTGGACCATCGAGAATTTCCGCGCCATCCGCCCCAAGCAGGACACCAAGCTCGACGTCCTGCGCCGCGTCGGTCGCCCCACCGAGGTGACGCGCTACGCCCGCATCCCCTTCGAAGCCTGGAACTACGGCTACAAGGAAAGCGGCGTCTGGAATTCGATGATGACGGTCTATTTCACCGACCAGGGCATCGTGGAGAAAGTCGAGAACGGTCCTGATCCGCGCTACGACGATTCGCGCTTCCGCTTCTGACCACCGTCGCAGCAAGTAAAAAAGGGCCGCCCGGAGCAATCCGGACGGCCCTTGGCCTTTCTTGTGTCAACCGCGTTCAGCGCATCAGACCACAGTCGCCAGCGCCAGCGTGAACAGCAGCGCCAGTACCGAGACCAGGGTTTCCATCACGGTCCAGGTCTTGAAGGTCTGCGGCACGGTCATGTTGAAGTATTCCTTGACCAGCCAGAAGCCGCCGTCATTGACGTGCGACAGGATCAACGAACCCGCGCCAGTGGCCAGCACCATCAGCTCCGGACGCACGCCACCAACGGTGGAGACGATGGGTGCGACGATGCCGCAGGCGGTCGTCATGGCCACCGTGGCCGAACCGGTCGCCACGCGGATCAGCGCGGCCACGAACCAGCCCAGGATGAGCGGCGACAGATGGGCGTCTGTGGCGATGCCCACGATGGCCTTGGAGACGCCGCCATCCATCAGGATGCGACCAAAGCCGGCGCCGGCGCCCACCACCAGCGTGATGCTGGCAATCGGGGCCAGGCATTCGTTGGTGAATTTGAGGATCTGGTCGGCACCAAAGCCACGGGCGCGGCCAAAGGTCCAGAAGCTCACCAGGGTGGCGATCAAGAGCGCAATCACCGAATTGCCGATCAGCCGCAGGAAGTCATTGGCGAAGGTCTTGGGTGCGAAGAACAGGTCGGCCCAGCTACCGATCAACATCAGCGCCACCGGCAGCAGGATGGTGAAGAGCGTAATGCCGAAGCCCGGCAGCTCACGATCCTTCTTGCCCTCATCGACGAACTGCGAAATCAGCGGATTGTCCGGATTGGGGATGACCACCTTGGAGATCAGCTTGCCGAAGATGGGGCCGGCGATGATGGCCGTGGGAATACCGACGATGAGCGCATACAGGATGGTGCGACCGATATCGGCGCTATACGCGGTCACCGCCAGCAGCGCTGCCGGGTGCGGCGGAATCAGACCGTGCACCACCGACAGGCCCGCCACCATGGGAATGCCCACCAGCACCATGTTGGTCCCGGTACGCTTGGCGACGTTGAAGGCAATCGGCACCAGCAGCACGAAACCGACTTCGAAGAACACCGGCAGACCGACAATGAAGGCCACCACCATCATGGCCCAATGCACGTTCTTCTCGCCGAAGGCCTTGATCATGGTGTTGGCGATGCGCTCTGCCCCGCCGGACTCGGCCATCATCTTGCCCAGCATGGTGCCCAAACCCACCACCAGCGCGATATGGCCCAGGGCGTTGCCCACACCCGTCTCGAAGGCCTTGACGATGTTACCCATCGGCATGCCCACGGCCAGGCCCAGCACCAGCGACACCACGATCAATACGATGAATGGATTCATCTTGAACTTGGCGATCAGCACGATCAGTGCGATCACCGCTACCAGCGCGTACACCAGTAGCGCACTTCCTTGTACTGCCTCCATCTGCTTCTCCTCTTCCGATGATCAAAGACACCCGCTGGCGCACGACACCCCTGCCAGCAAACAATTAATTCTCTAAATCATTTACGCGTTTGCTCGGGATACTTGGCGATCCCTTGAAAAAATGGCGACGCATCCAACGTCGCCATCGCTTTTCCCGGACCCTCAGCGCTTGAACGCCACGCAGTCGACTTCGACCTTGCAGTCCACCACCATGCTCGAGACCACGCAGGCGCGTGCCGGCGGATTGGCGCCGAAGTATTCCTTGAAGACCTTGTTGAAGGACTGGAAGTCACGCGCATCATCGAGCCACACACCGCAGCGCACCACGTGCTCGGGGCCGTAGCCGGCTTCCTTCAGGATGGCCAGCACGTTCTGGATGGCCTTGTGCGATTGCGCCACGATGCCGCCATCGATCACTTCGCCGTTTTCCATCGCCACTTGGCCCGAGACGTATAGCCAGCCGTCGGCGGCCACTGCACGGGCAAACGGCAGATGCTGACCACCCGTACCGCTGCCACCTTCCACACCAAATCGTTGAATGCTCATTGCTACTCCTTGTTGTTTGTTGAAGCTTCCTGAAAACCTGAAAATCCGGAAAGACGAAAAACTCAGGCTGACGTTTTCTGCACCGTGCGCGCCAGGAAGCGCCCTGCGCGCGCGGCGGTAGCCTTCTTGTCCTGACCGCGATAGGCCAGTTCGCCATTGACCCACACCGCCTCGATGCCATGCGCCGGCTGCATGGGATCGGTAAAGCTGGCTGCATCACGCACGGCCTCGGCGTCGAACAGCACCAGGTCGGCGTGATAGCCCACCCGTACGAAACCGCGCAGATCCAGCCCGAAACGCTGGGCCGACAGGCCCGTCATCTTGTGCACCGCCGTGGCCAGCGAGAACAGCTTCTGCTCGCGGCTGTAGTAACCCAGCACGCGCGGGAAAGCGCCCCACAGGCGCGGATGCGGCAAGGGATCGTTGGGTAGGCCATCGGAGCCCACCACAGTGGCGGGATGCGAGAGGATGCGATTGACGTCGTCGTCGGACATGCAGTGATACACCGCCCCCGCCGGCATCAAGCGAGCCGCGGCCGCGTGCAAGTCGACATCCCATTCGGCGGCGATCTGTTTCAACATCTTGCCGCCCTGCTCAGGATGCGGCTCAGACCAGGTGACCTGGATGTCGTAGTCGTCCGTGACCTGCTTCAAGTCCAGGGTGGAGGAACTGGCCGTATAGGGATAGCAGTCGCAGCCCACGTGCTGATGGCGCGCCGCCATCTCCAGCGCACGCAAGACCTCGCTGCTGCGGCCCCAGTTCTCCACGCCCGCGCACTTCAGGTGCGAGATCACCACCGGAACACGTGCATGCTTGCCGATGCGGAAGGCTTCTTCCATCGCATCGAGGATGTCGGCAAATTCGCTGCGCAGGTGGGTGGCATACAGGCCGCCGAACTCGGCCAGCGGCTCGGCCAGGGCCAGCACTTCCTCGGTGGGCGCATTGATGGCATTGCCATAGGCCAGCCCGGTGGACAGGCCCAGCGCGCCATGCTCCAGCGCCTCGCGCAATTGCGCCCGCATGCCGGCGATTTCGCCCTCGGTGGCGGCGCGATCGAGACGGTCCATGTGATTGTTGCGCAGGGCCGTGTGGCCGACCAAGGCCGCCACGTTGATGGCGGGTCGCGCCGCATTGACGGCCTCGACATAGCTGGCGAAGCTCGGATAGTGGAAGGCCTCGCGCTTGCCCAGCAGGTTCATCGGGTCCGGTGGCTCGCCCTTGAGCGTGACCGGCGCAGCGCTGATGCCGCAGTTGCCGACCACCACCGTGGTCACGCCCTGCGAGAGCTTGGGGAACATCTCGGGGGTGCGGATGACGTTGGTGTCATCGTGCGTATGGACGTCGATGAAGCCCGGCGAGAGCACGCGACCACTGGCATCGATCTCTTGCGCGGCCTGCCAGTCGTCGAGCTTGCCGATGGCGGCGACGCGTCCTTTGTGTACGGCCACATCGGCCGCCACGGGCTCGGCCCCGGAACCATCAATGACCAGGGCATGGCGGATCAGGATATCGCAGCGGCGTTCGCCGTCTGCGGCATGGGTGGTGGATAGCATGTCAGTCTCCCAGCGGCTGGTGCAGGTCGCCGCCGCCCCGGTGCGCGTCGAGCACGTACTTGAGGCGGCGCAGGCGTTCCTGGCTGCTTTCCTTGTGCAGCAGGGCCAGTTCCAGCACCAGCATGTCCAGCGTCGCCATCATGGCGTAGCGCGACGAGGACGGTTTGAAAATCAGGTCGGTTTCCAGCGTCTTGATGGGCAGCAGCACGTCGGCCAGCTTCGCCAGCGGCGAGCCCAGCGCAGTGATGGCGATGAGCTTGACGCCGTATTCGCGCGCCACTTCGCAACTGGCCAGCAGCTCAGGCACGCTGCCAGTGGTGGAGAAGACCAGCAGGACGTCGTCCTTGTCCAGGGTGGCGGCCACCATCTTCTGCAGCACGGCATCGTGGTAGCTGGCCACCGGACGGCCCAGCCGCACCAGGCGATAGCGCGCCTCGTCGGACATCATGGTCGAACCCCCGCCCATGCCGAAGCAGTAGATCATGCGCGCGCCCAGCAGCAGATGCGCGGCCTGCATCAGCATGTCCGCATTGAGCATGGCGCGGTTGAGCTCCAGCACCGCGTGGATGTCGCGGTAGACCACGTCGGCCAATTCCGGCGGCTGTTCCGACGGCACGGTCTTTGCTCCGTCGAAGAAGCGCTGCCCCACCGCCACCGCCTGCGCCAGCAGGAACTTGAATTCACGCACGTCGCGGCAACCCATGGCCTTGGCAAAGCGCGTCACGCTGGCCACTGACACGCCCGCCTTGTCGGCCAGCTCGCCGATGCTGGCGCTGGCGGCGGCGTGCAGATCGCCCAGGATGGCTTCCGCCACCTTCTGTTCGGCCAGGCGCAAGGTGCTGCTGCGCTCGGTGATGCGGGAAATGATGTCCAATGTCTGCGCCATGGGAAGATGAACTCTCTGCAAGGAGGCAAGAAAGGCCAGGCAGGAAAGGCCGAGCTGCGCAGCCCACCAGGAACTGCGAAACAATTTATGTTATTTACTAACACGACGTAAACATAGTAAATTCAAGGCTATTGTTACGTCAATCCTAAATAAACAGGAATCAATGCGATGAATGATACAAACTACCAAGGCGCTTACGAGGCGGGCATCATCGATCCACTCAACAAGGGGCTGGGTCCCTTGCCGCAAGCGCTGCCGCCGGGTCAGGCCGGCACCGTGCGCTGGAACCTGCTCAACGAAGACATCAGTTTGCCGGCGGCGGTTCTGTATGAAGAAAAGATCGCGCACAACCTGAAGTGGATGCAGGAATTCGTCGGCCAATACCAGCTGAAGCTGGCCCCGCACGGCAAGACCACCATGGCGCCCAAGCTGTTTGCGCGCCAGCTCGACACTGGCGCCTGGGGCATCACCCTGGCTACCGCCCACCAGACGCTGGCCGGCTACCACCATGGCGTGCGTCGCGTGATCATGGCCAACCAGCTGGTGGGCAAGCGCAACATGGCCATCATTTCCGAGCTGCTGGCCGATCCCTCCTTCGAGTTCTTCTGCCTGGTCGATTCGGCCGCGCTGGTCGATCAGCTCGGCCGTTTCTTTGCCGAACGCAAGCAGACCCTGAACGTGCTGCTGGAACTGGGTCCGACCGGCGGACGCACCGGCGTGCGCGATGAAGCCCAACAGCAGGCCGTGCTGGAGGCGATCTCGCGCTGGGACAGCATCGCCCTGGCTGGCGTGGAAGTCTATGAAGGCGTGCTCAAGGAAGAGGTCGATATCCGCCGCTTCCTGCAGCGCGCCGTGGCTTGCCTGCAAGACCTGGCCGCGCAAGGCCAGCTGGCGCGCCGGCTGGCGCGCGGACCGGCGGTGCTCACCGGCGCCGGCTCGGCCTGGTACGACGTGGTGGCCGAGGAGTTCGGCCAGGCCGATATCGGCGCGGCGTTGGATGTGGTGCTGCGTCCGGGCTGCTACCTGACCCATGACGTGGGCATCTATCGCGCTGCGCAGGCGCAGATCCAGGTGCGCAATCCGGTGGCGCACAGCATGCGCAGCCAGTTGCAGCCGGCGCTGCAACTGTGGGCCTATGTGCAATCCATTCCCGAGGCCGACAAGGCCATCATTGCCCTGGGCAAGCGCGACGCCGCCTTTGATGCCGGCCTGCCGATGCCGGTCTCACGCTTCCGCCCCGGCCGCGATACCGGCCCGCAGGCCACGCCGGCGCACTGGGAAGTGACCGGCATGATGGACCAGCACGCCTACCTGAAGATCGCCGCGGGTGACGATATCGAGGTGGGCGACATGATCGCCTTCGACATCTCCCATCCCTGCCTGACCTTCGACAAGTGGCGTCACCTGGTGGTGGTCGACGCGCGCTTCGATGTGACCGACATCGTGCAGACCTTCTTCTGAGCTGGGAGGGGCAACGGACATGAGCAAAACCATCCTCGCCTATGGCGAAGCCATGGTGGAATTCAACCAGCGCATCGATGCGCCGCGCCAGTTCCTGCAGGGCTATGGCGGCGACACGTCCAACTTCGCCATCGCAGCGGCCCGCCAGGGGGCGGCCTCGGCCTACCTCAGTGCGGTCGGCGACGACCACTTCGGGCAGGACCTGCTGGCGCTATGGCAGCGTGAAGAGGTAGACGTGCGCCATGTCGCCATCGCTCCCGGCGGCAGCACCGGCATCTACTTCGTCACCCACGATGCCGCCGGCCACCACTTCCACTACCGCCGCGCCGGCTCGGCCGCCAGCACTTTCCAGGCCAAGGCGCTGCCGCTGGAGGCCATCGCCGCCGCTGGCGCGTTGCACCTCTCGGGGATCAGCCTGGCTATCAGCGAATCGGCCTGCGAGGCAGGGCTGGCCGCCATGGCGCACGCCCGCGCCAGCGGCGCGACCACGTCGCTCGATACCAACCTGCGACTGCGCCTGTGGCCGCTGGAACGCGCCCGCGCCCGGATGGAAGAGGCGTTCCGGCTGTGCGACATCTGCCTGCCGAGCTGGGAAGACGTCTCGCTGCTGACGGGGCTGGAAGACCGGGACGCCATCGTCGATCGCTTGCTGTCGTATGGCGTGAAGCTGGTGGCCTTCAAGCTGGGCAAGGAAGGCTGCTATGTCGCCACTTCCGACCAGCGCCGCATGGTCGCGCCCTACCCCGTCGACGCCCTGGACGCCACCGGTGCGGGCGATTGCTTCGGCGGCGCCTTCATGGCCGAGCTGATGGCCGGCCGCGATGCTTTCGCGGCGGCGCGCTATGCCAATGTGGCCGCAGCCTTGTCGACCACCGGCTATGGCGCGGTAGAGCCCATCCCCAGGCGCGCCCAGGTCGAGGCTGTACTGGCGAAGACGAGCGGATGAACTCAGGCGCGGCGGGCCACGAACAGCATGCCCGCCACCGGCTGACGCACTTCTTCGCGCAGGACCTGGTCGCTGTCGTGCAGCAGCGTGAATCCATGCGCCTGCAGCAAGCCGCGCACATAGTCGCGTCCATGACGGTAACGGCCACTGGCGTGCAGGGCGTGGCCTTGGGGGGCGACATCGGCCCCGGTGAGCGCTTCCACCGTGAAGACGAAATGGCCGCCGCTGCGCAAGGCTAGCGCCACCGCCTGCATGACCGGCGCCAGATCGCCGAAGTAGATCATGGTGTCGGCCGCGGTGACCAGGTCGCAAGACTGCGGATGGGTCGCGAGGTAGTGGCCGATCTCGGCCTTTTCCAGGCGTGCATAGTGGCCCGTCGCGGCGGCCTTCTCCAGCATCTTTCCAGCCAGGTCCACGCCCACCAGATGATGCGAATAAGGGGCGACCTGCGCCCCGCACAGTCCGGTGCCGCAGCCGATATCGACGGCAGCGAACTGGTGCGCCGGCGGCGCGATCAGCGCCAGTCCTTCGGCGATGAGGCGCGGGCCGCGATAGCCCAGGCTCTGCAGCAGGTTGGCTTCGAAGGTCTCGGCATAGCGATCGAAGTGCGATTCGATGTAGCGGTCCGAGGCACGCGGCGGCACGTCGGCCTGCGAACAGGCCGCCAGCATGTGGGCGGCGATGGGATTGTCCGGCTCTTCCCGCAGCCAGGCGCGGTAGGCCCCGGCGGCCTCGGGCAGGCGGCCGAGGAAGTAGAAGGAAATGCCCAGCATCTCCCAGGATTTTCCTTCCAGCGGCGGCAGCACGTAAGCTCGGCATTGATAGTGCGACGCCTGCATCTTGTCGCCTGCGGCTTCATGGATGCCGCCCAGGTGCAACAACGAGGGCGCGAAATCAGGATCGATCTGCAAGGCCCGCTCGAAGGCGCTGATGGCGTCCTGCCGCTTGTCCTGCTGCAGCAGCACGGCACCCAGGTTGTTCCAGATCGTGTGGTCGTCCGGCCGCAAGGCCAGCGCATCGGCGTAGGCCTGCTCGGCCAGGGCCGGCTGCTGCAGGGCGAACAGCACATTGCCGCGATCGTTGTGCCAGTCGGCGTTGTCCGGCTCCAGGGCGCTGGCCAGCTCCAGCTTGTCCAGGGCCTCGTCATGCTGTCCGTCCTGGTGCAACCAGATGCCGTAGTAATGCAAGGCCAGCGGATGGATGGGATCCGCTTCCAGCACCGCTTCATAGATGACGCAGGCCTGGTCGAGCCGCCCGGCCATGTGGGCGTCGATGGCCTGGCGCAGCAGGGCCTCGTAATGCGCGCCGGCAGGCGCTGGGTCGTGCGTATGCGGCGACGGCAAGGACATGGCCGGGTCTCCAGGGACAGGTGGGATGTGTCAGGCGGGCGCAATCCGGGCCGCGTCGCCACAAGCGCGCCGCCTCTTTACATATTCTTTACAAGTGTGAAGGAGAAGGAGATTTCAGGCAATGCCTGATTCTCTTGCCACAACGTCTGATCACCCAAGAAAAAGGTCGCCCGCAGGCGACCCCGGCGACCCTTGAACACGGTCCGAGCGCATCAAGCGTCGGCCAGGTGGTGAACCAGTCCCCCCAGGCGGCGCAGCGCCTGGTCCAGTTCGCGGTTGAAGGGATGGCCGCAACAGATGCGCACGAAATGGCCGTAGCGGCTGGAGTTGGAAAAGATCGCGCCCGGCGAGACACCCACGCCCTCGGCCAGCGCGCGCTCGAACAATTGCTGGGAACAGACCTGCACCGGCAGCTCCACCCAGAGTCCGACCCCGCCGTTGGGCAGGTTCAGGCGCGTACCTTCGGGGAAATACGCAGCGATGGACTCAGCCATGCGCTCGCGCTGCTGCTTGAGCATCTGGCGCAGACGGCGCAGGTGGCGGTCATAGGCCGGGCTGGCGATGAAGTCGGCGGCGGTGACCTGGGTCCACTCTTCATTGGCGCGGGTGTGGGTGAACTTGAGCATCTTGACGCGCTCGTGCCAGCGTCCGCCATTCATCCAGCCCAGGCGCATGCCGGGGGCCAGCACCTTGTTGAGCGAGGCGCAGTAGATGACATTGCCGTTGCGGTCGCGACTCTTGAGACTGGAGGGTGTCACGCTGCCATCGGCCAGCTCGGTGTAGGCGTCGTCTTCGATGAGGGGCAGCTTCAACTGGTCGCACAGGCGCACCAGCTGATCCTTGTGGTCCTCGGGCATGATGCAGCCCAGCGGGTTCTGCAGGTTAGGCACCACCACCACCGCCTTGATGTTGCCGTAGGTGCGCACGGCCAGCTCGAGCGCCTCGACCGAGATCCCGGTATGCGGGCTGGTGGGAATTTCCAGCGCCTTCATGCCCAGGTTTTCCAGCGCCTGCAAGAGCCCGAAGTAAGTGGGCGACTCCACGGCGATGGTGTCGCCCGGCCCGGCCACGGCGCGCAGCGCCAGGTTCAGGGCTTCGATGCAGCCATGGGTGACCACCACTTCCTCGGTATCGATGCGCATGCCGGCATTGAGCGCGCGGCGCGCCACGGCCTGGCGGAAGGTGGCGTTGCCATTGTGCGGCATGGCGCTGGTGAGCAGCTCGGGGCGCTCACGCAGGGCGCGCATGGCGGCCTGCTTGAGGGTTTCGACCGCATACAGCTGGGGCGCACAGGTCATTCCCGACAGATCGATGTGCGGTGCGCCCGCCTGGCGCAAGGCGATGTACTTGGAAACGCGTTCATGGATGCCGACGAACTGCCCGGCATCGATGGCCAAGAGGCTCTTGGGCTCCTGCACCGGCCGGATGGCGGAACGGCGCGGCTGCCGCACGAAATAGCCGGAGCGAGGACGCGCCTCCAGCCAGCCGCCCTCTTCCATGTGCCGCAGGGTCTGCAGCGCCGTCGACAGGCTCACCTGATGCTGACGCATCAGGTCGCGCACCGATGGCATGCGGTCACCCGCTACCAGGGTGCCGGCCTGGATGGCGCTCTGGTAGTGATCGGCCAGGCGGCGATACAAGGGCTGGCGGCCAGACTCGGGCGCAGTGGGAAGCAGAGGCGCAGGCGGGCTGGGCGCATCGGGCAGATCGGCAATAAGCAGGCTGGTATCCATAACAGCAATCATGTTCTCCGGCAAACGACCGGAACAGATACAGAGTATTCGAAAAGCTGCGATAACAGATCGGAAAATCACCTCCTGTTACGTTGCAGCATGAATTTTCCTGTGCCTGTTGCCATCCCGCCAGCCTGCCTAGACTGCAAGCGTACCCACTGACGGAGAAAGCACATGCATACCCCCTGGCACCCCCCTCTTCCCGAACTGCAGGCCAGCCCGCGCCACCTGCGCCTGGCGCGCGGCCAGACCCTGCAAGTATGGCTGGCCGCCGGCAGCCAGCTGATCAGCCAGGCCAACGCCATGCGCGTGACCGAATCGGCGCAATGGCAGATGGAGCGACTGGTGAACCGGCGCAGTAGGTTGGCCGATGGCGAGCGGCTGGTGCTGGCCCACGATGGCTGGATCGAAATCCATGCGGCCGAGGGCGGCGAGCTGCTTTGCTTCACTCCGGTGCAGCGGCCCTGGCATCACCCCTTGCTGGCGCTGTGGCGCTGGCTGGCGGCGCAGCGGCCCAAGGTGGCCAAGAGCGTGCGGCGCTGAAGAAGAGCAGGCCCAGGGCGAGATGGAAGTTAACATAAAATCAAGCAAGAGCCTGCATTTCCCGTCTTTGATCAATCATTTTTGGCAAAACGATCAAAACGGGCAGGCAAGTCCTGCCGAGCTTGACGTAAAACCATTACACTTGGTTATCAGCAAAAGACGAAGTGTTATGCAGAACGATCACCCCCTCGCAAGCGCCGGCCCAGCTTCCCGTCCCGGCAACCACGCCCTGTCCGAACAGGAAACCTTCGATCTGACCCCTGTCTCCCTTTGGAAAGAGGATTACAGCGGCCTCAAGCGCCTCTTCGACCAGTGGCGCGCCGAGGGCGTGACGGATCTGCGCAGCTATCTGCGGCAGGATCATGCACGCGCCCATGCCTGCGCGATGCAGATCCGCGTGGTCGATGTCAATCGCCGCACGCTCGAATGGTATGAGGCGCGTGACCTGGAGCATCTGGTGGCCAACCTGGACAAGGTGTTCCGGGACGACATGCTGGAAACCTTCATCGACGAGATGGCGCAGCTGTGGGAGGGCCGCAGCCACTTCTCCAGCTATACCGTGAACTACACGCTGGGCGGCAAGCGACTGGACATCCAGCTGTCGGGCCGCATCATGCCGGGCAGCGAAGAGAGCTGGGAATACGTGCTGCTGGCCATCGAAAACGTCACCGAACGCGAAACTGCGCGCAAGAAACTCTCCCGCAGCGAGAACTATGCCCGGGGCCTGTTCGAGTACTCCCCCATCTCGCTGTGGGTGGAAGACTTCAGCCAGGTCAAGCGCCTCTTCAACGACCTGCACCGCATCGGCATCACCGATTTCCGCACCTTCACCGACGTGCATCCGGAGTTCGTGGAGCGCTGCATGCAAGAGATCCGCGTCATCGATGTGAATCTCCAGACGCTGTCCATGTTCTGCGCCCCCGACAAGGCCACGCTGCTCTCGCGCCTGTCCGATGTGTTCCGCGACGACATGCGCCAGCACTTCAACGAACAGTTGATCGAACTGTGGAACGGCAACCTGCTGCACCAGCGCGAGGTGGTCAACTACGCGCTCAATGGCGAGACGCTGCACGTCCATCTGCAATTCTCGGTCTTCCCCGGCCATGAAGAGCACTGGGACCTGGTGCTGGTGGCGCTGACCGACATCACCGCGCGCAAGAAGGCCGAAGCCTATCTGGAGTTCCTTGGCAAGCACGATGAACTGACCAAGCTGCACAATCGCGCCTACATGGTCGATGAACTCAACCGCCTGGAGCGCAAGGGCCCCTTCCCGGTCAGCGTGATCGTGGCCGACCTCAACGGCCTGAAGGACATCAATGACGAACTCGGCCATGCGGCTGGCGACGCCCTGTTGCGCCGCGTGGGCGAAGTGCTGGACAAGGCAGTGGAGCGCCCTTGCAGCGTGTCGCGCACGGGTGGCGACGAATTCGCCATCCTGCTGCCGGCCACCGACGAGCGCGGCTGCGTACTGCTCATGGAGCAAATCCAGAAGCTGCTGGAGGTCAACAACCAGTATTACTCCGGGGTGCCGCTGAGCCTGTCCATGGGCGCGGCCACGGCGCTGCCGGGCGAGCGCCTGGAACAGGTGGTGCAACGCGCCGACAGCCTGATGTATGAAGCCAAGCGCCAGTATTACGCGACCTCGCCCACGGTGGAACGCCGTCACCTGCCCGATTGATGAGCACCCTGCCCGACGGCTGGATGGCCCAGCCACGCGCGCTCGCGGTGGGCGCCGAAACGCTGGCCGCCGATCTGCTTCACAGCCCGGCCGGTGGCGCGGTGCAGACGCTCGTGCTGCATGGCGCCGGCCAGAGTGACCGCCAGCGCCTGGGGCCTTTGCGCCAGACGCTGGCGCTGCGCGGATGCGCCAGCGCCGCCATCGACTTTTCCGGGCATGGACAAAGCAGCGCCCGCCAGCCGAACTCCCTCGCCAAACGCCTGGCAGAAGCCCAGGCCGCCCTGGATGCCTTGACCGTTGCGCCACGCACCGTAGTGGGCGTGAGCATGAGCGGCGAGATCGCCCTTCGCCTGGCCTGCCGCCCCGAAAACCGGATCGCCCATGTGGTCACGCTGGTGGGTGCGCTCTATGACGGCGCGGCCTTCGAGCTGCCCTTCGGCCCAGCCTTCAGCGCGGCCTTGCGCCGCCCTGGCAGTTGGCGCGACGCCACGGTATTGACCCTGATCCGCCGCTACCCGGGCCGCCTCACCCTCATCCGCGCCAGCGAGGATGCGGTCATTCCCTCTGAAGTCGCCGAACTCATCCGTGAACATGCCGTGGCGGCCAGCGCCTGCCGCATCATCGATCTGCCGGGCGTGGATCATCGGGTCAGCGAACGCAGCCAGCACGACGCCCTCCTGCGCGAGCGGCTGGCCGATCTGATCCTGGAGCAGTAATCGCTGGACCGCGCAGCCCGGATGCAGGCTCAGGCGGTGGTGGAGATGAGACCGCCGACGATACCCTGGTTGACGATATCTTCGACGATGGCGCCGGTCAGGTCGGGATTGGACTTGAGCAGCAGCGAGAGCTGCGAGGACAGGGCCTGGCCGCTGAACTGCCCCGAACCGTCATAGACGCCATCGTTGGAAGACGGGATGACGATGCTGCCGAGGATGCCCTGGTAATACGACTGGGTAGCCTGGTTCTGCGACAGGTCAGGGGAAGTGCCATCAGCCGAACCGGCGCCGACAATGGCATCGAACAATCCGGCCGCGTTGTAGGTCAGCGCCCCATTGCCGGACGAAGCGCCGCCCAGGCTGACCACCACCGAGGCCTGCGCGGACAGCTCCACCGCCTGCGCGACGGCGGCCGGATCGTTGACCGCCTTGACCGCACCGCTGCCCGCGCTGGCACTGTTGCCAGGCAGGCCATAGGGGTCGAGGTTGCCCAGCGGGATTGAGGAGGTGTCAATGGCCATGTTCATGCCGTCCATGCGCAAGATGCAGGAAAAACATTCAGTTCATCAGGGATTCTAGGCAACTCCCGCCGGATCGGCAAGCCACGCCTACCTCTCTACCCCGCCAAAATGACAACACCCGGCGCGCAGGCCGGGTGCGGTATCAGCCAGGCGCCAGCGCGCCAGACTCAGTGCGGCTCCTCGCCATGCTCGTCCTTGGTCTGCACGATACTGACCGGCTTGCCCTTGAGGCGGCGCCAGAGATAGACGCCATAGCCGGACAGGCCATACAGCACGAACAGCCCGAACAGCACCTTGGACGGATCGCTGGAAATGAGCACCAGCGCCACTACCACCAGCAGTGCCGCAATGAAGGGCACCGGCTTGCGGAAGTTGACATCCTTGAAGCTGTAGAACGGCACGTTGGTGACCATGGTGATGCCGGCGTAGAGGGTGATGACCCAGGCGTACCAGCTCAGGTCGGTGCCGGCAAAGCGCAGGTCATCCATCAACCAGACGAAGCCCGCCACCAGGGCGGCCGCGGCCGGGCTGGGCAAGCCCTGGAAGTAGCGCTTGTCGACCACGGCGATATTGGTGTTGAAGCGCGCCAGGCGCAGCGCACCGCCGGCGCAATAGACAAAGGCGGCCAGCCAGCCCAGCTTGCCCATGCCGCGCAGCGACCATTCATACACCACCAGCGCAGGCGCGGCGCCGAAGGAAACCATGTCCGACAGGCTGTCGTACTGCGCGCCGAATTCGCTCTGGGTGTTGGTCATGCGGGCCACGCGGCCGTCCAGGCTGTCCAGCACCATGGCCACGAAGATGGCGATGGAGGCATAGTCGAACTTGAGGTTCATCGCCATCACGATGGCGTAGAAACCGCAGAACAGGGCTGCGGTAGTAAAGGCGTTGGGCAACAGGTAGATGCCGCGCGACCGGCGCCGCACCACCACTTGCCCGCTCTCGTCCAGTTGCGCCGCCTTGGGCTTGCGCAGGGATTTGGGGAAGGGAATGCCGGTCTTGGCCTTGCGTCTTCTGAGTGTTGGCATCGATATCCAGTAATGGTTGTGCAGGAAACCCTGTGCCAGCCTCATCCGTGGCGTACTTTCCGGAGGAGGCTGTCAGGATGTGATCAGAGTTCGGCCAGAATGGTTTCGGTCGCCGAGACCTTTTCGCCCACGGTGACCTTGGGGATGGCCGTCAGCGGCAGGTACACGTCCACGCGCGAACCGAAGCGGATGAAACCGTAGCGCTGGCCGCGCGCCAGCGTATCGCCGGCCTTGACGTAGCACAGGATGCGGCGGGCGATCAGGCCGGCCACCTGCACGCAGGTCACGCTGTGACCGCTGGTGGTGGTGATGGCCAGGGCGTTGCGCTCGTTTTCCAGCGAGGCCTTGTCGAGGTCGGCATTGACGAACTTGCCGGGGAAGTACTGCACCTTCTCGATCTTGCCATCCACCGGAGCACGGTTGGAGTGGACATTGAAGACGTTCATGAAGACGCTGATCTTCAGGGCTTCGCGGTCGGTGTAGGGATCATGGGCGCGGGCCACCACGACGATGCGGCCATCGGCGGGCGACAGCACGGCATTGGCGGCTTGCGGGATCACGCGCGGCGGGTCACGGAAGAACTGCAGCACGAACAGCGCGATGATCCACAGCGGGAAGGACCAGGCGCCGCAGAAATAGGTTGCCAGCGCTGCCACGACCACGGCGATGGTCAGGAAGGGCCAGCCTTCGCGGGCGATAATGGGGTGGGGATAGTGGTTATTGTTCAATGTTGCTCCAATGATCGCGCAGTGCTCGCGGAAAGTTCAAAAGTAAAAGCGTGCCCATTTTAGTCCAGCGCCCGTTAAATGCAATGAAATGCGCCGCCATCCGGCCGGTGGCGGTGCATCCCGGGTCATCGAGAACAATTTTTCGAGCATCGGGCCAGGGCATTGCCCAGCGCCGGCTCAGCGTGGTCGCTGGCGGGAGAAGCTCAGCTTCAGTTCGTTGCGCGCCAGGCCCTGCGGACCGGTCAGCTGCATCTGTCCGATCAGGATCGTCACTTCGGCATCGGCATAGTCCAGGCCAGTGACTTCGGTGATCTGGCGCAAGTCGCCCTGGCGGCGCTCCTGGGGCTCGTCGGCGATGATGCCCGGCGGCTCCTTGGCCAGCGGTGCGCAAGCCTTCACATCGTTGACCAGGCGCTGGTAGGCGCGGCCCATGTCAGCCGGTGTTGGATAGCGCCAGATGCAGGTGTAGACCGAGGAATTGTCAGCGATGGCGCAACTCTGGGCGCCATCCAGCATGAAGTTGGAGAGATAGATCGGACCGCGCTTATCGTCCTTCATGACGGAATCGGGACCGTCTTTCTTCCAACCGTCGAAGCGGGATTGCGACTGCTGGTGGATGGCGCGCAGGTCGGCGCAGATGTCGGCATGCGCCGTGCTGGCCACCAGTGCAGTGAAGAGCGCCAGGAGCAGCTTGGTGAAGGTCCGCATGATGAGATGATCTTCTTGAAACGGAAAGGGAGGCCGATTATAGCCTCCCTCCCCTGCCAACCCGAGCGGGTTGACGATTCTTGATATGAACTGTCCGACGCGAACAGTCCGGTGTGTTCGCTTACTTGAAGCGCACCTTGCCCACCAGGCGCATATTCACGGTGGATTCACCCGGCTCGAAGCTGGGCTCGGCCACCGTCGTGCTTTCCTGGACCATGTCGGCACGCATGGCCTTGGCCATCATCGGGGCGGGGGCCGGCGCAGCGTAGTTGCCGGAACCTTCAAAGTCCACGGTCTCGATCACGGCATCCGACGGAGCTCGATGCATGGCATTGGCGATGAAGCCGATGCGCTCTTCCAGATTGCGGTAGGTGGCATTGACCAAGGTGGCGTCCAGCTTCTTGGCGGCCGCCGGGCTCAGGCCGAATTGCAGGCCGTTCAGGCTCATCAGGGCCTGGGCCGAGGAGACGGTCTTGGGCAGTGCCGCCAGGTTCTCGGTGGTCATCTCCAGATACTGGCCGACGCGCCATCCCACCACCTGGCGTGCCTTGGCCGGCTGGCGGGGCTGTTGCGGCGTGACTTGCGGCGGTTCGGCATAGACCGCGTAAGTGTAATACCCGTAGCTCTTCAGGGCGGATTGCGGGTCCTGGCGCTTGAGCAGCTCGATGCCCTGCTTCATCTTCTGGTTCACACGGGAGGCGGCAGCGGCCTTGTCCTTGTCCTGCTCTTCGACTTGCAAGGTGACGCGTGCTTGGTCGTTGGGCACGCTGATCTCGCCATTGGCTGGCACCACGACCATGGTGCCGGTGGTCGGGACCGGGGCCGGCGTGGTGATGGCCGTCTGTGCCTGCGCCTGGGCGGCGATACAGGCAGTGGCCAGGACGGCGCCCAGCATCAGTTTGCGGGAAGGTGTCATAAGGGATCCTCTTTATTCTTGGTCAGTGACGGGGGTGATCATAGCTTCATATCGGAAGCATCCACCCGGCACTTCGACGACCGGCGTCAGGGATTGGTTCTTGGCCAAGTGCAACAAGGCGTAACACAATGACAATTCAAACGCCCTCGCCTTGTCCGCGGACGAAAAAAAACGCCACGGCGAACCGTGGCGTTTTCCTGGACTGCTGCCGGCGGGGGCAGATCAGTTCTTGGTCTGATCAACCAGCTTGTTAGCCTTGATCCAGGGCATCATGGCGCGCAGCTTCTCGCCCACGATTTCGATCTGGTGTTCGGCGTTGATACGACGACGCGACATCAGGGTCGGTGCACCGGCCTTGTTTTCCAGGATGAAGCTCTTGGCGTATTCGCCGGTCTGGATGTCTTCCAGGACCTTCTTCATGGCAGCCTTGCTCTCGGCGTTGATCACGCGCGGGCCGGTCACGTACTCGCCGTATTCGGCATTGTTGGAGATCGAGTAGTTCATGTTGGCGATGCCGCCTTCATAGATCAGGTCAACGATGAGCTTCAGTTCGTGCAGGCACTCGAAGTAGGCCATTTCCGGCGCGTAGCCAGCTTCGACCAGGGTTTCGAAACCGGCCTTGATCAGTTCCACGGTACCGCCGCAGAGCACGGCTTGTTCGCCGAAGAGGTCGGTTTCGGTTTCTTCGCGGAAGTTGGTTTCGATGATGCCGGCACGGCCGCCGCCGTTGGCGGTCGCGTACGACAGGGCCAGGTCACGGGCGCTGCCGGACTTGTCCTGGTGCACGGCGATCAGGTGCGGCACGCCGCCACCCTGGCTGTAGGTCGAACGCACGGTGTGGCCGGGGGCCTTGGGGGCGATCATGATGATGTCCAGGTCAGCGCGCGGCACGACTTGGCCATAGTGGATGTTGAAGCCGTGGGCGAAGGCGACGGTGGCACCTTGCTTGGCGAACGGTGCGACGTTTTCAGCATAGACCTGGCCGATGTTTTCGTCCGGCAGCAGGATCATGATGACGTCGGCATCCTTGACCGCGTCGTTGACTTCGGCGACCTTCAGGCCAGCCTGTTCAGCCTTGTTCCACGAAGCGCCACCCTTGCGCAGGCCAACAGTCACCTTGACGCCGGAATCCTTCAGGTTCAGGGCGTGAGCGTGGCCTTGCGAACCGTAACCGATGATGGTCACGTTCTTGTTCTTGATCAGGGACAGGTCTGCGTCTTTGTCGTAGAAAACTTTCATGATTTTTTCCTATGTTCCGAGTAACTCGAATTTGAATGTATGTATATGTGTGTGATGCGTACTGCTGGCGCGGTCGATCAGATCTTCAGGATCCGTTCGCCGCGGCCGATGCCGGAGCCGCCGGTACGGACCGTTTCCAGGATCGCGGTGCGATCCAGGGCGTCGATGAAGGCGTCCAGCTTGCTCTTGGCGCCGGTCAGCTCGATCGTGTAGGTCTTCTCGGTGACGTCGATGATGCGGCCGCGGAAGATATCCGCAGTGCGCTTCATCTCTTCCCGTTCCTTGCCCACTGCGCGCACCTTGATCAGCATCAGTTCGCGCTCGATGTGCGCGCCTTCGGTCAGATCGACGACCTTCACCACCTCGATCAGGCGGTTCAGGTGTTTGGTGATCTGTTCGATCACATCATCCGAACCCGAGGTCACAATGGTCATGCGCGACAGGGTCGAATCTTCGGTGGGTGCAACGGTGAGCGTTTCGATGTTGTAGCCGCGTGCGGAGAACAGGCCCACGACACGGGACAATGCGCCGGCTTCGTTTTCCAGCAGCACAGAAATGATATGGCGCATGTTAGAGATCCTCCGAACCCAGCAACATTTCAGTCAAACCCTTGCCCGCCTTGACCATGGGCCAGACGTTCTCGGTTTGATCCGTGATGAAGTTCATGAAGACCAGCCTGTCTTTCATGGCGAAGGCTTCGCGCAGCGCGCCGTCGACATCGCCCGGTTTCTCGATTTTCATGCCGACGTGGCCGTAGGACTCCGCCAGCTTGTTGAAGTCCGGCAGCGAATCCATGTACGACTCGGAATAGCGCGAACCGTAGTCGATCTGCTGCCACTGACGCACCATGCCCAGGAAGCGGTTGTTCAGGAGGATGATCTTGGGGGTCAGGTGATACTGTTTGCAGGTCGCCAGTTCCTGGATGCACATCTGGATCGAAGCTTCGCCGGTGATGCAGGCCACGGTCGCATCAGGGTTGGCCATCTGCACGCCCATGGCGTACGGCAGGCCCACGCCCATGGTGCCCAGGCCGCCGGAATTGATCCAGCGGCGCGGCTTGTCGAAACCATAGTACTGCGCGGCCCACATCTGATGCTGGCCGACGTCGGAGGTGATGAAGGCATCACCCTTGGTCACTTCCCACACCTTCTGCACCACGGATTGCGGCTTGATGAATTCTTCCGAGGTGGCGAACTTGAGACAATCGCGCTTGCGCCATTCATTGATCTGCTTCCACCAGGCATCCAGCGCCGCGCCGTTCTGGCGGGTCTCGGCCGCATCCAGCTGCGAGAGCAGCTCCTGCAGCACGTCCTTGACGTTGCCCACGATGGGGATGTCGACCTTGACGCGCTTGGAAATCGACGAGGGGTCGATATCGATATGGATGATCTTGCGGGCATGCGAGGCGAAGTGCTTCGGATTGCCGATCACGCGGTCATCGAAGCGCGCGCCGATGGCGATCAACACATCGCAGTGCTGCATGGCCATGTTGGCTTCGTAGGTGCCGTGCATGCCGGGCATGCCCACGAACTTGTCGCTGGACGAACGATAGGCGCCCAGGCCCATCAGGGTGTTGGTACAGGGATAGCCCAGGCGATCGACCAGCTTGTTCAACTCAGGCGCGGCGTTGGCCAGGATGATGCCGCCCCCGGTATAGATCATCGGACGCTCGGCCGACAGCAGCAGCTGCAGCGCCTTGCGGATCTGGCCCGAGTGACCCTTGTCGACCGGCTTGTAGGAACGCATTTCCACCGCCTTCGGATACTCGTAGGCGCAGGTATGCATGGTGATGTCCTTCGGGATATCGACCAGGACCGGGCCGGGACGGCCGGTGGTGGCGATGAAGAAGGCTTTCTTGACGGTTTCCGCCAGGTCCTTCACATCCTTCACGAGGAAGTTGTGCTTGACGCAGGGGCGGGTGATACCGACGGTGTCGCACTCCTGGAACGCGTCCTGGCCGATGGCGGTCGACGGCACCTGGCCGGAGATCACCACCATGGGGATCGAATCCATGTAGGCCGTTGCCAGGCCGGTAACGGCATTGGTCACGCCAGGGCCGGAGGTGACGATGGCCACGCCGACCTTCTGCGAGCTGCGCGAATACGCGTCAGCTGCATGCACGGCGGCCTGTTCGTGACGAACCAGGATGTGCTGGAATTTGTCTTGCTTGAAGATTGCGTCGTAGATATAGAGGACGGCGCCACCAGGATAGCCGAAGACGTGTTCAACACCCTCTTCAGCCAGGCAGCGGACGAGTATATCCGCGCCGGTGAGTTGCTCAGCACTCATGCTGCTTCCTTTCAAGGTCCATTGGAAATTGATCGGATGTTCTCTCCTGACGGAACCGTATCGATCGTCTTGCCGGCAGCATCCCTTTATTGTGCGGTCACGCCGTTTCTGCGCCCCAACCGTAGTGGAGTTCGAAACGCCGCTCAACGCGACTCGTTCAGCCTTGGTACAAGATCGACTGCTACTGATTCCTCGCGCTTGTGGCACGGGTTAGAACAAACAAGCTTTAAACCTATAAAGCGTTTCCTCGAACCGGCACGACCTTATGTGAAGCACCGGCAAGGAACAAAAACGCCCCAGATGTGGGAGGCGGGAAACAGGACAGTAATGCGTTGCATCATTTTGGTCAAGCGAAATCAGGCCCGGCGCCATGCTTCACTCGCATTTGGACCAAGGCGTAGGGATAAACTGCACGACAAAGAGGGCCATTTTTGCTAGGATTCGGTCTGCTTTTTGACGTTTTGTTGCATTTTCCGCATCCCTACCGGCCAGACTGAGCGATTTTACCCGTTCTTGGCCAGCGACCCATCCGGCACACCGTATTGCATGGCAACTGACAAAGAACTCTCCGATTTTCTTGAAAGTGTCGAACGCCGCGCCTTCAAACAGGCGGTGTATGCCGTACGCAAGGATGAGGCCGCGTTGGACATCGTCCAGGATGCGATGATCAAGCTGGCCGAGAAATACGGCGACAAACCGGTGGATGAGTTGCCGATGCTGTTCCAGCGCATCCTGCAAAACACCATCCATGATTTCTTCCGCCGTGAAAAGGTGCGCAACACCTGGGTGAGCCTGTTCTCCAGCTTCGGCGGCAACGGCGGCGATGGCGAGGGCGGCGAGGACTTCGACCTGCTCGAAAGCCTCGAATCGGAAGACGGCTCGGAGGCCGCCGAATCCAGCGCCGACAAGGTCGAGCGCCAGCAGACCCTGAACCTCATCGATGCCGAGATACAAAAACTGCCCACACGTCAACGGGAAGCATTCTTGATGCGTTATTGGCAGGACATGGACGTGGCGGAAACAGCCGCCGCCATGGGTTGCTCCGAAGGCAGCGTCAAAACCCATTGCTCCCGCGCAACTCACGCGCTGGCTCAAGCTCTAAGAGCCAAAGGAATCTCATTATGAACAACAAGGAAATGCAATTCGCCTACAAGGTGAAGTTGGCGCTGGACGCCAACCTCGATAACTTGTCCGACGACACCCTGCAAAGCCTGGCCGCCGCCCGCCGGGTGGCGCTGGCGCGCAAGAAGCAGACGCCCATGACCGTACGCGTGGAACAACCGGTGCTGGCCGGCGCCTTGGGCAGCGCCGGCGGCATGCTCTCGCCGAAGTCCTCCTGGCTGGGTCGCCTGGGTGTGGCCGCGCCGCTGCTGGCGGGCATCATCCTCTTCGCCGGTCTCTACCAGCACGAGAACGCCAAGCGCGTCTCCTACCTGGCCGACATCGACGCGGCCGTGCTCTCTGACGAACTGCCGCTGTCGGCCTACCTGGACCACGGCTTCAATGCCTATCTGGCTGAAAAGGAACAATAAGACGATGCGCAAGACCACCGGCACTTCCGTGAAAGCCCCTGCCCGCCTCTCGCGCATCGCGCTGGCGCTCGCAGTGCTGGCCGGTGGCTTGAGCTGCGCGTGGACGGTGGCGCAGAACGCTCCGGCGGAACCGGCTGCCCCGACGGCTGCGGCCGCCGCCCCGGCTGCTGCCCCGGCCCCGGCCACGTCAGCCCCCCCCGCCGCTACCGTCACGCCTCCCGCTGCGGCAACCGCGCATCCGCCCGCCAAGCCCGGCGTCAAGAGCGCTGCGCGCAAATCCGACAACCAGTTGGCCTGGACCAACCTGTCCGCCGCCCAGCGCCAGGCGCTGGAACCGCTGACCACGGAATGGCCGCGCATGAGCGAGCTGCAGAAAGAAAAGTGGCTGGAGATCGGCAAGCGCTACGCCCGCATGAAGCCGGAAGAACAGCAGCGCCTGCATGAGCGCATGCGCGACTGGGTCAAGCTGACCCCGGCCGAGCGTAGCGCCGCCCGCACCAACTACGCCCGCGCCAAGAAGCTGGACGCGGAAGAAAAGCACGAGCAATGGGCCAAGTACCAGCAACTGTCCGAAGAGCAGAAGAAGAAACTCTCCGAAGCCAAGCTGCCCAAGCGCGTGGCCAAGCTGCCCACCTCGCCTTCTGCGGCCGCGCCCACCATCCAGTTGCCCGCTGAAGCACTGGACCGGCCGCTGCCGGTCGTGCCGGCGCCGACGCCAGCCATTGCACCCGTAGCGCCGTCACTGGTGCCGGGCTCGCAAGCTGCACCCCAACCGGCCATGGCGCCGCTGGCCACGACTGCAGCCTTGGCCGTACCCGCAGCAGCACCTGCGGCGGCAACGGTGGCCGAGAGCCAGTAAGCCCCGCACTCTCCTCCGACGCGCAAGCCAATCGCCAGCGCAGTCCGCTCTTGCGCACCAGCCCCTGCAGATTTCCTGCCTTCTCCATCCGCCATTGCCCACCGTATTGCGCTGGCTCAACTGACGCCATAGGCAATCCCCGCTGATTGCTTTACCATCTGCGGGCCCGCTCAGGCGGACGTGGCGCCGCCTGAGCGGGCCACCGCGACTACCTCTACTCTCTGCTCCCTTTGACGCCACCATGCCGGACCTGACCACGCCCTCGCTGCGCCGCCGCCTCAGCAGCATGCTCTACGAATCGATGCTGCTGTTTGGCGTCCTGTTTATCTCGGGCTGGCTGTTCTCGACGCTGCTGCAGCAACGCCATGCCCTGTATCTGCGCCATGGGCTGGAAATGTGGCTCTTCCTGGTACTGGCCTTGTATTTCATCTGGTTCTGGACCCATGGCGGCCAGACCCTGGCCATGAAGACCTGGCGTTTCCGCGTGGTGGACCAGCAAGGTGCGGCACTGGGCCTGTGGCGTGCCGCCTGGCGCTTCCTGCTGGCCTGGCTGTGGGTCTTGCCGGGCCTGGCGCTGGCGGCGGCCGTGCATGGCCAGCAATGGACGCTGGTGCTGATCCCGGCCGGCAATATCGTGCTCTGGGCATTGACCGCAAGGCTGGACAAGGACGGTCAATTCCTCCATGACCGCCTGGCCGGCACCCGCCTGGTCGATGTCACCGCCATGCCCGCCACGGCAAAGTCATGAAGCGGACATGAGCCCGGCGCGGGGCTCTGCTATGCTCTCGGGCGAACGCATGCTGCGGCATGTCCGACCCACTGATCGCCCGGCCCTCATCCCGCATGATTTCACGCATCTCCAGAACCCTGCTCCTGATCCAGTTCGGCATTGCGATCCTGTTCTACTTCCTGCTGCGGCATTTCGACTGGCCCATGCTGCCCGCGGCGCTGGGCGGCATCCTCTTCGTACTGCTGCTGCGCGCGCAGATCACCGCCAACAGCTTCTTCCTGACCTGGCCCTATCGCGGTCGCACCTCCAATCCCGTGGAGATCAGTTGGCTGCAGATTGCCACCCTGTTCGTGCGCGAATTCCGCGCCACCATGCTGTGCTCATCCTGGGCCATGCCCTTCCTGCGCTTCGACCAGTTCACCTACCCCGACACCACCTCGCTGCCGGTCCTGCTGATCCATGGCTACGGCTGCAACAGCGGCTACTGGCGCTGGATGAGCCTGGAACTGCGGGAAGCCCATATCACCCACTACGCGCTCGATATGGAGCCGGTCTTCGGCAGCATCGATGAATACGCACCGCTGGTCCACGCCGCCGTGCAGCGCGTGCTGGCCGAGACCGGGCAGAAGAAGCTCGTCATCGTCGCCCACAGCATGGGCGGACTGGCCGCCCGGGCCTACCTGCGCGACCATGGATGCGATCGGGTGGCCCGCGTGATCACACTGGGCTCGCCTCACCACGGCACGGCCATCGCCAACTTCGGCATCGGCATCAATTGCGGAGAAATGAACTGGCTGGGCCGCTACGAGGAAGGCCGCAGCAGCGAATGGCTGCAGAAGCTGGCCGCCACCGAAGAGGCGGACGCCTTGTCGCACATCGTCTCGATCTATTCGCATCACGACAACATCGTCTCGCCGCAAAGTTCATCCCATCTTGCTGGCGCCTGGAACATCCCGGTCATTGGCATCGGCCACGTGGCGCTGGCGCTGGAACCGGCGATCCAGAAGCTGGTGATCGACCTGATCCACAACGCCCGGGAATAAGGACACCAGGAGGCCCAGGGGCCAGAATGCACAATGCCGTCCGGCGGGCGCGGGACGGCATTGCGGCAGGTAGCCGGTGCAACACGGGGCTGCGCCGGAATTACTTCTTGGAGGCGTCCTGGATCTTCTGGCCAGCCTCTTCCATCTTCTCGCCAGTCTTCTGGGCCAGGTCCTTGGCGCCTTCCTTGGTCTTTTCGTAGGCTTCCTTGGCGTCAGCCTTGGCCTTGTCCAGCGCATTGTCCAGCTTGGAGCCGGATTGCTCGCTCTGGTCCTTGGCCTGTCCAGTCACCTCGTCGAGCTTCTTGCCCGCATCCTGGACGGCGCCGTCGATCTTCTTGCCCAGCACTTCAGCCGGACCCGGTTCTTCCTTCTTCTGGCAAGCCGCCAGCAAGGAAATGGCGGCCACGCTCATCACTACGCCAGCCAACAGTTTGGACATCTTGTTCATGTTGTCATCCTTTCCATAAAAGCGATTCCGGGCATCGGAATTCGTGGTGAAGATAGCACAGCAGTCGGCCTCGCCTCGCCAGCAACAAAATTGGTTACACAAGTTGCAAAGCTGGCCACTAGCGGGAAATGTCGGTGAACATCAGCATTTCCTCGTCGGAAAAACCGGCAGCCCGGCGAGCGTCCAGATTAAAGGGACCGCGCAAAGGCGGAGCCTTGTGGCGCTGGCACAACTGGGCGAAGGTCGCCACCGGATCCAGCTGACGTTGCTCGCACAGCCAATTGAACCAGCGATTGCCGATCAGCACGTGGCCGACCTCGTCGCGCATGATGATGTCCAGGATCTCGGCCGCGGCCAGGTCACCCGCCTGCTCCAGCTTGGCGCGCACCGGCGGGGCCGCATCCAGGCCGCGCGCCTCCAGCGTACGCGGCACCAAGGCGATGCGCGCCAGCACGTCACCCTTGGTCGATTCGGCCATGTCCCAGAGCGCGTTGTGGGCGGTGAAATCGCCGTAGGCATGGCCCAGCGTGGTCAGGTGATCGGCCAGCAAGCTGAAGTGATAGGCTTCCTCGTCGGCCACCTGCAACCAGTCGGCATAGAAATCGCGCGGCATGCCGGCAAAGCGCCAGACCGCATCCAGCGCCAGGTTGATGGCATTGAATTCGATATGCGCCAGCGCATGGATCAGCGCGGCCCTGCCCTCGGGCGTGCCCATGGAACGATGCTTCACCTGCAACGGAGACACCAGTTCCGGCCGCTCTGGCCGACCGGGAATGCCGCTGCCCGGTTCGGTGGCCGCCAGATCCTCCGTTTCCAGCGGCAAACGCCCCTGCTGCCAGGCGGCGCGCAGGGTGCGCACGGCGCTGCACTTGGCGGCGGGGCGCGTTTCTTTCAGGCAAGACAATGCACCGCTACGCAGGCCGGTGAATGAAAAGACTTCATCTGGGGACGAGACGTGATCCAAGGAACTGACTTTCAGGGAAGGTAAAATACGCGGTTGAGGACGCCGGCTTTGTCTCCATATGATGACAAAGCTCCGCAAAGACAAGGCGGCAAGGCATCAGCTACCGACCAGCAGGCAACGAGGAGACAATTTTATTATGGCGATCTACCAATTGGAGCAAGACATCCCCGAGATCCACGACACCGCCTTCGTGGCCGAGTCGTCCACGGTGGTGGGCAAGGTGAAGATGGAAGCGCATTCCAGCGTCTGGTTCAACGTGGCCATCCGTGGCGACAATGAACTCATCACCATTGGTGAAAACAGCAATGTGCAGGAAGGCGCTGTGCTGCATACCGACGTGGGCTATCCGATGGTGATCGGCAGGAACGTCACCGTGGGACACCAGGCCATGCTGCATGGCTGCACCATCGGCGAGGGCGCCCTGATCGGCATCCAGGCGGTCGTACTCAATGGCGCCAAGATCGGCAAGAACTGCCTGGTCGGCGCCGGCGCGCTGGTGACCGAGGGCAAGGAGTTTCCCGACAACTCCCTGATCATCGGCGCCCCCGCCAAGGCAGTTCGCCAGTTGAGTGAAGAAGATATCGCGCGCATGCGGGCCGGCACCGACAGCTATGTCCAGCGCGCGCAACAGTTCAAGGCCAAGCTCAAGCGCATCGCCTGAGCCGCCAAGCAAAGGAAACAATGAAAGACACGCTGCAAAAATTCCTGGTCGACAACGCGCCCGTACGGGGCGAGCTGGTCGAGATTTCCGACACCTGGCGTCAGGTGCAAGCGCGCCGTGACTATCCGGTCGCGGTACGCACGCTGCTGGGCGAGATGCTGGCCGCCTCGGCCCTGCTGTCGGCCAACCTGAAGTTCAACGGCATGATCGTCATGCAGATCCATGGCGACGGTCCGGTCAAGCTGCTGGTGGTCGAATGCGACTCCGAGCTGCAACTGCGCGCCACCGCCAAGCTGGCCGACGGCGCCGAGATCGCTGACGATGCGACGCTGACCGACCTGGTCAATGCCGCTGGCCATGGCCGCTTCGTCATCACCCTCGACCCCAAGGACAAGCTGCCCGGCCAGCAGGCCTACCAGGGCGTGGTCCCGCTGGATGGCGAGAGCGTGGCCACCGTGATCGAGAACTACATGCTGCGTTCCGAGCAGCTCGATACCAAGCTATGGCTGGCGGCAAACGAAAACGTCTCGCGCGGCCTGCTGCTGCAGAAGCTGCCCTCCATTGGCGGCACGGCCGCCCCGACCGCCAAGCCAGAAGGCGAGCTGGAAGACTGGAATCACATGGTCATGCTGGGCGATACCCTGAAGCGCGAAGAACTGCTTTCCACTGATATCTCCACGCTGATGCATCGCCTGTTCTGGGAACAGACCATCCGCGTCTTCGACCCGGTGCATCCGCAATTCCACTGCTCCTGCTCGCGCGAGAAGGTCGGCAACATGTTGAAGATGCTGGGCCAGGAAGAAGTGGCCGAAGCCCTGTCGCAGATGGAAAAGCTGGCCATCGACTGCGATTTCTGCGGGCAGCGCTATGAGTTCGATGCGGTGGACTGCGCGCAGTTGTTCGTGGCCGATGTGGGTGGCGCGAATAAGGCTGGTGACGCGCGACACTGAGACAGGACAAGGGGAGCACGGAAGGATTTCGGGAAAAACGGAAATTAAAACGTTCCAGCAACACCCGGAGGAAATAGGGCAAAACCCAGGTCTATAATCGCCGAATGACTTCCTGCACCCTCCCCCTCGCCGACAAATACCCTCTGGCCCGCGGCGCCAGCCCGTCTGCCATCGGCCCGCAGACTGAAGAAGAGCAAGGCCTTCAGGCGTTGATCGAGGAGGGCTTGCAAGCGGGGCCGTCGATCGACATCGCCATTGACGACCTCGCCAGTCAGCTGCGCGAGCGCATCCGCAACAGAGCATGACCGTTGCGCATGCGGATCGAGCTATCCCCGGTCGCGCAGCGCGACATCCTTGATATCACCGATTACTACGTCGAATTTTCGCCTGCCCTGGCGGAGCGCTTCGCCGAGGAACTTACCATCACCTTGCAAGGGCTCGCCCTGCAACCCGCCATGGGCTCACGGCGCTATGCCCACTTGCTGCCAGATCGCTCGCTGCGGATGTGGCAGCTGGATCACTTCCCCTACCTTCTCTTCTATCGCACGCAGGCGGAAACGCTGAGCCTGCTACGCGTGCTGCACGAACGCCGCGCCCTGTCGGCGAAGGCTCTCAAACACTGAGCCTGGGCTTACTCCGCGTCCGGCACCAGCAAGGCCATCTGCTCTGCATCCAGATAAGTCCACTCCCCCTCTTCCAGTTCCAGCGTCGCCAGTTGCAAGCCACCGATGGCAGTGCGCCGCAAGGCGCTGCAATGATTGCCGGCCGCCGCCAGCATGCGCTTGACCTGGTGATACTTGCCCTGCTCCAGCACGATTTCCAGCAGGTTCTCGCCCAGTTGGCGGCAACGGGTCGCGGCCAGCGGCGCCGGTTCGTCATGCAACTGCACGCCCGCCTTCAGTTGCGCGATCAGGGCCTCGGTCACCGGCTCGGCGGTGGTGGCCGCATACACCTTGGGCACGTGGCGTTTGGGCGAGGATTGCGCATGGATGAAGGCGCCATCGTCGGACATGAGCAGCAAGCCGGTCGTGTCATGATCCAGCCGCCCCACCGGCTGCACGTCGCGCCAGGTGAACTGTTCGGGCAGCAGCGTAAGCACGCCCGGATGATGGCTGGGCTTGCGCGAGCATTCGATGTTTTGCGGCTTGTTGATGGCGATGTAGACGTGCTCGCGGTATTCCCACTCTTCCTCGAAGATGGTCAGCACCAGGCCCTTCGTGTCGGGCGTGGCGCGGTAGTCGTCCACCACTTCACCGTTGATGACGACTTCGCCATCCTCGATCAACTCGCGGCAATATTTGCGCGAACCGAAACCCTGCGATTGCAGGATGCGGTCCAGGGTCAGCTTGGCCATGTCAGCCTTCTCCTTGTTCGTTTTGTTCTCGCCTGCCGGCCTTGGCCTGCTTCGGTTCCAGAATCTGGCGGGCGATGCCGCGCAGGATGTTGACCTCTTCGGTCTCCAGCTGGGCGCGTGAAAACATGCGCTTCAGACGCGGCATCAGTTTCTTGGGATTGCCGGGATTGAGGAAGTCGATGGCCACCAGCGCCTGCTCCAGGTGCGCAAACATGCCTTCGATCTCAGCCACGCTGGCGCTCTGCCCATGGAAACCCACCTCGCCTGGCGCGCGCGCATCTCCGCTGGTCTGCATGGGTCCGCCCTGCACTTCCAGCTCGGTCATGCGGCATTCATAGGCCAGCACCTGCACCGCCTGCGACAGGTTCAGCGAGGAATAGTCGGGATTGGCCGGGATGTTGAGCAAGGCATTGCACTTCTGCACCACCTCATTGGGCAGGCCGAAGCGCTCATTGCCGAACAGCAGCGCGGCGTTCAGCCCGGTATCGTGCGACAGCTGCCCCGCCAGCTCGCGCGGCGAGACCACCGGCGGCGAGAATTCACGCAGGCGGGCGCTGACGGCGGCGGCGAAGTTGCATCCCTGCAACGCTTCTTCCACGCTGCCGACGATGCGTGCATTTTGCAACACATCCAGCGCACCGCTGGCGAAGGCAATGGCTTCATCTTCCTTCACCGCGTCCGGAAAGCGCGGATTGACCAGCACCAGCTCCGAAAAGCCCATGGTCTTGATGGCCCGTGCGGCCGAGCCGATGTTGCCGGGACTGCTGGTATTGACCAGCACGAAACGCAAACGGCTGAAAAGAGATTGTCCTGACACTTGCTTGTTCATTTAAAATAGCGGGATTCGCGCCCCAGGATCGGATATTGGCAAAACGTCAATATTGCTGCAGCAACGTCAACCCAGGTCCACCACGTTGATGAACACTGCAGCCCCCTGGACTGCCTGGCAAACCCGCAAGCATAACAGCCGCGGGCGGCGCAACGCTCATTAATTTCATCGTCGCACTGGTTTGACTGCCGGGTCCGCCTGGCCAGCCTGTTCCGCAAGCTTCACGCGGAAGGCCGGCCCGTCGGGCATGGCGACGATGAGCAACGCAGCCATCGTCATCGATGGCCGCAATTTTAACGGAACCATCGGAATGATCATCCCACCCATGCTCAATACGGCGATCAAGGCAGCCCGCCGCGCCGCTACCATCATCAACCGCGCGTCCTTCGACGTGTCGCTGCTGAAAGTGTCGAAGAAGTCGCACAACGATTTCGTCACCGAGGTGGACAAGGCGGCCGAGGATGCCATCATCGACGTGCTCAAGAACGCCTACCCCGACCACGCCATCCTGGCCGAGGAATCGGGTGCCTCCGACAACCTGCACGATGAAAACGAGAACGTCTGGATCATCGATCCGCTGGACGGCACCA
Organism: Herbaspirillum camelliae; assembly: GCF_001929405.1. Classification (NCBI taxonomy): domain Bacteria; kingdom Pseudomonadati; phylum Pseudomonadota; class Betaproteobacteria; order Burkholderiales; family Oxalobacteraceae; genus Herbaspirillum; species Herbaspirillum camelliae. The sequence goes on along the minus strand of NZ_KV880769.1, from coordinate 3,348,938 downwards.
CCAACTTCATCCATGGCTTCCCGCAATATTGCGTCTCGATCGCCCTGCAACAGCGCGGCATCATCACGCAGGCCGTGGTCTACGACCCCACCCGCAACGACCTCTTCACCGCCTCCAAGGGCGCAGGCGCCTACCTGAACGAAAAGCGCATCCGCGTGGGCAAGCGCGACAAGATCGCCGACGCCTTGATCGGCACCGGCTTCCCCTTCCGTGACCTGGACGGCCTGAACGAATACGTCAAGATGTTCAAGGTCATGACCGAGCACAGCGCCGGCCTGCGCCGCCCGGGCGCCGCCGCCCTGGACCTGGCCTATGTGGCCGCTGGCCGCCTGGACGGCTTCTTCGAAAAGGGCTTGAAGCCCTGGGACATCGCCGCCGGCTCGCTGCTGGTGACCGAAGCGGGCGGTATCGTGGGCACCTTCAAGGGCGACTCCGACTACCTCTACAAGGGCGACGTCATTGCCGGCAGCCCCAAGATCTTCGCGCAACAGGTCAACCTGCTCTCCGAATTCGCCTGATCCTGCGCTGCTGACGGGCAACGCTCCCGGTCATCCTCCCTGCGGTGGCACTGGCATTGCTGCTATAGTGCCGCTACCGGCGATGACCGAGGAGACGACATGCCCATCCCGCCCAACGCGGCTACGCCGCAGCCCCAGCCTAGTGCCTCGGCGACCGCCTGCGCACTGCCTGCCGGCTACCATAGCGTCACCCCCTACCTGATCGTCCATGCCTCGGCCGAGGCTATCGCTTTCTACCAGCGCGCCTTCGGTGCGGTCGAGATCATGCGGCTGGATGGTCCCCACGGAAAGATCTGGCATGCCGAACTCCAGATCGGCGACGCCCGCATCATGCTGGCTGGCGAACATCCCGAACTCGGCTTTTTCAGCCCCCAGACGCTGGGCGGAGCAGGCGTGAGCCTGTTGATCTACGTGGCCGACGTCGATGCCGTCTTCAACCAGGCGCTGGCCGCCGGCGCAGTCCAGTTGCGGCCGGTGCAACACCAGTTCTATGGCGACCGCTCAGGCACCCTGCGCGACCCTTTCGGCCACGTCTGGTCCATCGCCACCCACATCGAAGACCTCAGCACCGAGGAAATCTGCGCCCGCTCCCGCGAGCTGCTGGCGCGCCGCTGCAAGAAGCAGTCCGACACCCCCTGAGGATAGCCATGCCCTTTGCCATCAGCGACCAGCGCAAGATCCACTACCAGGTCGAGGGCGAGGGCCCGCCGCTACTGCTGCACCATGGTTTCACCAGCAGCCTGGAAGCCTGGCGCTTCTTCGGCTTCACCGACGTGCTGCGGCAGCACTACCGGGTCATCAGCTTCGATGCCCTGGGCCATGGCCAGAGTGACAAGCCGCACGACAGCGCAGCCTACAGCCAGCGCCAGCGCTGCCGCGACGCCCTGGCCGTGCTGGATGCCGCGCAGGTCGAGCGCGCCCACTTCTTCGGCTACTCGCTGGGTGGCTGGGTCGGCTACGGCCTGGTGCGGCAGGCGCCAGAACGCCTGCGCAGCCTCATCCTGGGGGCGGCGCATCCCTATGAAGACCGCAGTTGGGAAGTGTTCCATGGCATCGACGGCACTGATCCGGAAGCCTTCATCGCCGCCTTCGAGGACTTGCTGGATGAAGCCATCTCGCCCCAGGTGAAGATGCTCATCCGTGGCAACGACCTGGTGGCCCTGGCCGCCGCTGCCCAGCAGGCGCGCCCTTCGCAGGAAGAGCTGCTGACCCGGATGGAGATGCCCTGCCTGTTCTTCTGCGGCGACGCCGACGCCCGCCACGCTGCGGTGGAGCGTACCGCCGCCCGGCTGGCGCGCGCCAAATTCGTCAGCCTGCCCGGTGTGACGCACTTTGGCGGCCTCATGCAGAGTGCACTGGTGTTGCCGCCGGTGCTGGACTTCCTGGGCCGCCAGCCCGGATGAGCTTGGCAAAAACGGAAAATAAATCACGTCTGTACCAGGCGGCGCTGTTATACTGCGGCCAGCGCGGCGTATAGCCAGTCAAGTCCGCGCCCTCCTCAAGTTCCAACCCGTTTGCCTGCGACTGGCGCCCGTACGGGACCACAGGCCAAACCCAATTTCAGAGTCTCATGTCATTTTCCGCGCTCGGCTTGTCCGACGAAATCGTTCGTGCCGTTTCCGAACAAGGCTATACCTCCCCTACTCCGATCCAGGCCCAGGCCGTCCCCGCAGTGCTCTCCGGCGGTGACCTGCTGGCCGGCGCCCAGACCGGCACCGGCAAGACCGCAGGCTTCACCCTGCCGCTGCTGCAGCGCCTCTCGGCCATGCCGCGCCAGAAGATCAACGGCCACCTGCCCATCCGTGCGCTGATCCTGGCCCCCACCCGCGAGCTGGCGGCCCAGGTCGAAGAAAGCGTGCGCCAGTACGGCAAGTACCTGCCGCTGACCTCCGCCTGCATCTTCGGCGGCGTTGGCATCAATCCGCAGATCACGCTGTTGAAGCGCGGCGTGGACATCCTGGTGGCCACCCCCGGCCGCCTGCTGGACCACATGCAGCAAGGCACCGTGAACCTGCAGCACATCCAGATCCTGGTGCTGGACGAAGCCGACCGCATGCTGGACATGGGCTTCATCCGCGACATCCGCAAGGTGCTTGCTGCCCTGCCGCCCAAGCGCCAGAACCTGCTGTTCTCGGCCACCTTCGCTGACGAGATCAAGAAGCTGGCCGACAGCCTCCTGAACAACCCGGCCCTGATCGAAGTGGCGCGCCGCAACTCCACCGTGGAAGTGATCGCCCAGAAGATCCACCCGGTCGACCGCGACAAGAAGCACCCCATGCTGGCGCACCTGATCAAGACCCACCAGTGGAAGCAGGTGCTGGTCTTCACCCGCACCAAGCACGGCGCCAACAAGCTGGTCGAACAACTGGCCCGCGACGGCATCACCGCCATGGCCATCCACGGCAACAAGAGCCAGTCGGCCCGCACCAAGGCTCTGGCTGAATTCAAGGACGGCAAGCTGACCGCCCTGATCGCCACCGACATCGCCGCCCGCGGCATCGACATCGACCAACTGCCGCACGTGGTCAACTATGACCTGCCCAATGTGCCGGAAGACTACGTCCACCGCATCGGCCGCACTGGCCGCGCCGGCGCCACCGGTGAAGCTGTGTCGCTGGTCTGCGTGGATGAACGCGACCTGCTGCACGACATCGAGCGCTTCATCAAGCGCGAGATCCCGGTGGAAGTGATCGCCGGCTTCGAACCCGACCCGACCGCCAAGCCGCAACCGATCCAGCTGCGCAGCGGCCAGGGCCGTCACCAGAACGGTGGCGGACGCGGTGGCCAGCGCAGCGCCCCGCGCAAACCTGCTGCCAATGGCAACGGCAATGCCGCGGCTGCAAAGCCGGCCAAGCCTGCCAACGGTGGCAATGGCAGCCAGCCTGCCAAGCCGCGCCCAGCGGCCAATGGCAATGCCGGACGCGGTCAGGGTCATGGCCAGGGCGCACGCAGTGGCAACGCAGGCGGCAACGGCAACAATGGCGGCAACGGTGGCAACAACGCCAACCGCGCCCCCAAGCCGGCCCATGCCAACAGCCAGCCGCGCAACCCCGGTCAGCCCCGCCAGGGCGGTCCGCGCCCGTCGGCGCTGACCCATGGCGGCCACCGCGCAGCGGGCAAGTAAGGCGTTCATCTTCATCAGCAAAGGGGCAACATGGGTGTTTCCGTCATCAAGGCCGATCTCGGCAACGCCGCCCACGCGGCAGCATTGTTCGAGACGCTGAACGCCTACGCTTCCGACGCCATGGGCGGCGGCAAGCAGCTCTCCGACTACGTGCGCGAGAACCTGGCAGCCGAACTGAAGAAACGTCCCACCGCCCATGTCTTCCTGGCCTTCGATGGCGAGACACCGGCCGGCCTGGCCACCTGCATCGAAGGTTTTTCCACCTTCGCCTGCAAGCCCCTGCTGAACGTGCATGACCTGGCCGTGATGCCAGCCTATCGCGGCCAGGGCCTCGCCAAGCAGCTCCTGGCTGCGGTCGAGGAAGAGGCGCGCAAGCTGGGCTGCTGCAAGCTCACGCTGGAGGTATTGGAAGGCAATGCCGTAGCGCGCTCGCTGTATCGCGCCTGCGGCTTCGAAGGCTATGAGTTGAAGGCCGAGACCGGCAAGGCCATGTTTATGCACAAGCCATTGGTCTGAAAAGACTGCCTGCCTGAAAAAAACGCCCGCATCGGTTGATGCGGGCGTTTTTCGTTTTGCAGCCTGCTCCTTCAGGTCCGGTATGTCACGCCCGGCAGGATGCACAACATTTCATAGGCCAGATTGGCCGCCACCAGTGCGGTGGTCCCGGCCTGGTCATAGGGTGGCGAAACCTCGACCACATCGGCCGAAACGATATCGAGTCCCTTGCAGCCACGGATGATCTCCAGCCCCTGCTGCACCGTCAGCCCACCGATTTCCGGGGTGCCGGTGCCGGGCGCAAAGGCGGGGTCCAAGCCGTCGATATCAAAGGTCAGGTAGACCGGGCCATCGCCCATCTGCGCGCGCACCTCCTCCATCAACGGCGCCAGCGAACGATGCCAGCATTCTTCGGCCTGCACCACGCGAAAGCCCTGGGCGCGGCACCAGTCGAAGTCATCGGCGTGATAGCCGGTACCGCGCAGGCCGATCTGCACCACCCGCTTGGGGTCCAGCAAGCCTTCCTCGAAGGCGCGACGGAAGGGTGTACCGTGGGCGATCTTCTCGCCATTCATGGTGTCGTTGACGTCGGCGTGGGCATCCACATGGATCAACCCGACCGGCCCGCGATGACGCGCCATGGCCCGCAGGATGGGTAAGGTCAGCGTGTGGTCGCCGCCCAGGCTGATGGTCTTGCAGCCGGTGGCATAGATACGGTCATAGGCCTCTTCGATCATGCGCACCGAATCCAGCAGGCTGTACGGATTCAAGGCCACGTCGCCCAGGTCAGCCACCTTCAGCGAATCGAAAGGCGCGGCGCGGGTGGCCATGTTGTAGGGGCGCAGCAGCACGGATTCGGTGCGGATCTGGCGCGGCCCGAAGCGCGTACCGGAACGGTTGGAGGTACCGATGTCCAGCGGCACGCCGACAAAGCCCACATCCAGCCCGGCCGGGTCTTCCACATGCGGCAATCGCATCATGGTGGCGATACCGCCGAAACGGGGCATCACATTGCCCCCGAGAGGTTGGTAGAGTGCATGTTCCATCGATATTCATCCTTGCAGTTCGGCTGAGATGGGATCGATTCTAGCGAGGCTTTCAGCGGTGAAATATAGTGATATTGCATCGCTTACATCGATTTTTATCAATGTAAAATCAGCGGAAACGTTCCTCCCCTCTGCCGTCATGCTCACCAACATCTTCGATCTGGACCTGCGCCTGATCCGCGTCTTCCTGGCCGTGGTCGATTCGCACGGGGTCTCGGCTGCCCAGGCCCGGCTCAACGTGGGCCAGTCCACCATCAGCGCACAGTTGAATTCGCTGGAGACCCGTCTGGGGTATCGCCTCTGCGAGCGCGGTCGGGCCGGCTTCAGGCTGACCGCCAAGGGAGAGAAGTTCGCCGACGCGGCGCGGCGCATGATGGATGCACTCGACGAATTCGGCATGCAGGCGCGCAACCTCGACAAGCGCCTGGTCGGCACGCTCTGCATCGGCCTGATGGGCCATACACCGACGCAGCACAACCACCGTCTGGCCGAGGTGATCCGCCGCTTCCGTCAGCGCGACGAGGCCGTGCGACTGGAACTGCTGGTGCGTACGCCCGGTGAGCTGGAAGAAATGCTCCTCAATGGCGCCGTCCAGGTCGCCATCGGTTATTTCTGGCGGCGCGTGACGGCCTTGCACTACACCCCGCTGATGCTGGAGCGCCAGGTGGCCTATTGCGCCCCACCCCATCCGCTCTTCGACCAGCCCGGCGCGATCGAGCCGGAGCAGGCCGCAGACCACGCCTGGGCCTGGCGCGACTATCCGGTGCCGCCCGAACACCTGCCGCTGCAGCAGCGCAACATCATGGCCGTGACCGGCAACATGGAAGCCATGTCCATCCTCATCCTCTCCGGCCAGCACCTGGGCTATCTGCCCGAGGAGATGGGCCGCCAGTACGAGGCGCGCGGCCAGATGCGGGCGCTGAACCGGGCCAAGCTTTCCTATGACGTGGGCATCAGCGTGGTGACCCATCGTAGCCGCGCCAGGGAGCCCATCGTGGCGGCCTTCCTGGACGATCTCAAGCTTGCGCAATAAAAAAGGGCAATGCATACGCATTGCCCTGCTGTGGCTTCACATCGGCTTGCCGATGGTGAATGATCAAGCCGCCATCGCCATCCCGCGCGACTTGCCCGAGCTGAGATAGCTGGCAATGGAATCCTGCGTGACTTCACCCACGTAACTGCCGTCGTTGGCGATGACCGGCATCCAGCTGGTGCTGTGCTTGTACATCTTGGAGAGCACCACGCGCAGGTTCTCATCCGGATCGGCATTCATGGTGAAGGGACGCACCTTGTCCTCGGCCACGCCGGTGCTGCCGCGCACATCACGGCGGGTGAGATAACCCAGCGCACGGTTGTCGGCATCGATGATGGTCAGATAGCGCGAATCCTGGTCATCCATCAGCGCCAGGGCCTGGTCGCAGGAGACATCCGGCTGCGCAGTAGCCGGCGTGGTCGCGGCCTCGCCAGCGCGCACCAGCAGCAGACGCTTCAAGGTGTGATCCTGGCCCACGAAGGCGCTGACGAAATCATCCTTGGGACGGGCCAGCAAGGTATCCGGATTATCGAACTGCACCAGCTTGCCGGCGCGGAAGACGGCCACCTTGTCGCCCAGCTTGATGGCTTCGTCGATGTCGTGGCTGACCATGATGACGGTCTTGTTCAGCTGGCGCTGCATCTGGAAGAACTCGTTCTGGATCGATTCGCGATTGATCGGATCGACCGCGCCGAAGGGTTCGTCCATCAGCAGTACCGGCGCGTCTGCAGCGAGCGCGCGGATGACGCCGATACGCTGCTGCTGGCCGCCGGACAGTTCTCGCGGATAGCGCTTCAAGAACTTCTTCGGGTCCAGCGCCACCATGGCCATGAGCTCGGTGGCGCGCTCCTGGCAGCGCTTCTTGTCCCAGCCCAACAGGCGCGGGACGATGGTGATGTTTTCTTCGATGGTCATGTTGGGGAACAGACCGATCTGCTGGATCACATAGCCGATATGGCGGCGCAGTTCCACTTCATCGATGCCCGAGGTGTCCTGGCCATCCAACAGCACGCGGCCGGAAGTCGGGTTGATGAGGCGATTGATCATCTTCAGGGTGGTGGTCTTGCCGCATCCGGAGGGGCCGAGGAAGACGCAGATCTCGCCTTCGGCCACCTTCAGGCTCACGGCATCCACCGCCTTGACCTGAGTGCCGTCCTTTTGGGTGTAGGTCTTGCTCAGTTGGTCCAGTTCGATCATTTTTGTACTCCTTTCGGTGTCAGGATTTTCTGCAGACGTTGCAGCAGGGTGTCCGCGATGATGGCCAGCACGCTGATCATCACCGCGCCCACCACGAGTTTTTGCATATTGCTCTGGCTGATGGCATGCAGGATCAGCACGCCCAGGCCGCCAGCGCCGATGATGGCCGCAATGGCCATGACGCCGATGTTCATCACCACGGCCGTACGCACGCCGCCCAGGATCACCGGCACGGCCAGCGGCAGGTCCACCATGCGCAGGCGCTGCCAGAAGGTCATGCCGATGCCGATGCCGGCTTCCTTGATGCCGGCTTCGATGTTCTCCAGCGCCAGATAGGTGTTGCGCATGATCGGCAACAGCGAATACAGGAACACGGCGGTAATGGCCGGCAAGGGGCCGATGCCGGCGCCGAACTTCGAGAATAGCGGAATCATCAGGCCGAACAGGGCAATCGAGGGCAGCGTCAGCACGATGGTGGCCAGGCCCATGAGCGGGCCGGCCAGCCAGCGCACGCGCACGACCAAGATGCCCAGCGGCACGCCGATGGCGATGGCCAGGCTCACCGCAATGCCCACCAGTTTCAGGTGCTGCAGCGTCAGTTCAAGGATGTTGGGCCAGTCCGATTGCAGGTATTGGAAGATGTTCATGGTCCCCTCCTCAGATCAGGCCGGCTTGCTTGAGGAAGTCGGCGGCCACCTTGGCGACCGGCTCCTGGTCGATGTCGACGCGCTTGTTCAACTCCGTCATGGTCGCCGTGTCGATCTTGGCGGCCAGTTCGTTGAGTTGTTCGGCCAGCTTGGGATGCTTGTCCAGGATCTCTTGGTGCACCACCGGGGTGGCCTTGTAGGCGGCGAAGTAGCCCTTGTCGTCGTCCAGCAGTTGCAGGTCGAAGCCCTTGATGCGGCCATCCGAAGCGTAGGTCAGGCCGACGAACAATTGTTCATTCTTCAGCGCCGTGTAGACCAGGCCAGGATCCATCTGCTTGACCTCGCTGCGATCGAGCTTGAAGCCATACAGCTGCTGCATCGGCCCCAGGCCGTCAGGACGCGAGGCGAACTCGTAGTCCACGCCCATGAGATGAGGCTGGCCGCCTTGCTTGTCATCTTCGTTGATGCGGTTGGCCAGGTCTTGCAGCGAGTGGATGTTGTACTTGTCGGCCAGTGCGCGTGGCATGGCGAAGGCGTAGGTATTGTTCAGCTCGGACTGGTTCAGCCAGGTCAGGCCGCGCGGTGCGTCCAGTTCCTTGACCTTCTGGTAGATCTGGTCGGGGTCGAGCTTGTCCTCGATGTGGTTGTAGACGATCAGGGCGGTACCGGTGTAGTCCCAAACGATGTCGAGCTGGCCGCTTTCGAGCGCCGAGCGCATCAGGGTGGTGCCCAGGCCGTTCTTCAATTCGGTGTCATAGCCCTTGGCGCGCAGGTACTGGGCGGTCATGTCCGAGAGCAGCAATTGCTCGGTGAAGTTCTTGCCGCCGATGACCAGGTGCTGCGCCTGAGCGCGAGCCGGGGCCGCGCCGAACAGGGCCAGGCCCAGCGCCAGGGCGCACAGGGCATAGGTTGCGATGGTCTTCTTTGTCATACTTTCCTCTCTACCGCTATGCCGTGGATGAAGTCGGCGTGCGGTCGTTCTTGTGATGGAAATGGAATGCGCGGGAATCAGGTACGCAGCCCGCGACGGACCAGGTAGAAACCCGACAGCGCCGTCACCAGTGCGTCCAGCACCAGCGCCAGCAGCGCCGTGGCCGCCGCGCCCAGCAGCAGCTGGCCGTGGTTGTTCAGGTAGATGCCGGGGAAGATCAATCCCCCCAGGCTCTCGCCGCCGATGAGCATCGACAGCGGCGCCGTACCCACATTGATTGCCAGCGCCGTACGTACGCCGCCGACGATGATGGGCAGCGCATTGGGCAATTCCACCCGCAGCAGGACCTGGTGCGGCTTCATGCCGATGCCGCGGGCCGCCTCTTTCATCGCTGCCGGCACGTTCTTCAAGCCCTCGTAGGTATTGCGCACGATGGGCAGCAGCGAGGCCAGCCACAGCGCCAGGATGGTGGGACCATTGCCGATGCCGAAGAAGGCCAGCGCCAGCGCCAGCACGGCGATGGAGGGGATGGTGTTGCCGATGTTGAAGATCTGGATGAATTTCTCTGCACTGCGCTGCGCGCCCGGACGGGACAGCGCAATACCGGCCGGAACACCGGTGGCCAGCGCCAGCAGCATGGAAGTGAAGACCAGTTCCAGATGCTTGCCGGTGTAGTAGACCAGGTCACCGCGATACTTCTGGATGACATCCGGACCGATCCACCAGATCAGGCCTGCAAGGACCAGCGCAAAACCGAACGCGCCGGCGAAGACGTGACGAACACGTGTCATGTTACCCCCTGTTGGTATAGCCGGCACGACATGACGCCGCGACGACGGGTTTCTAGGATCAAGTTTTACGGGGTTCGCTGCCCACCTGGGCGTATCGTTTGGATGCGAACCGAAAGCTGCAAAGGCAGCGATGAAACCGAAGCGATGAAGCCAGCTTCGGCATAGTGCATACCGGACAGGGATGGGAACGGGTCACCGTGGAGAACGGGAGGGCGTTCACGCTGCCAGCCGGAAATTTGGACAACCCGCACAAGCGCGGATCGGACACTGCTGAGAGTCGTTGTTGAACAAGTAATGTCGCGAAGACAAACGATAGTTTAATGCAATCGCTTAATACTGTCCAGCAATGTAGCAATCTAAATCGATAACTTACAGATCTGAAGCACTTTTAAAAGTTCCCAACGGTGCTCAAAGTGTATCTAAAAGCGGTCATTGTGAAAACCGCCAGCGCGGCGCTATCCCTTACCCCATGCGGCTCCGGCCGAGATTTACCGTCGAGCAACAGGCGCAAAAAAAATCGCCGGCCCATGCCAGGACCGACGATTTTTTCAGAAGGCGGAGTGCGCCAGAACGGAGCAGCTGTCAGCGCATGGCACCAAAGACCTTGCCGATGATGGCGCTGCCGCTGCCCACCGGGTCCTTGCGGATCGCCTTTTCCTCTTCGCCGATCATGAGGAAGAGGCCATCCAGGGCGCGCTGGGTCACATAGCCTTCCACCGTGCTCTGCTCGCTGCTGACCAGGCCGGTCTTGCTGGCCTGCCCCATCACGGCGTTATAGCGGGCCGACAGGCCGTTCTTGTCGGTGATCTGCCTGACGATGGGCAGGAACTTCACGGCCAGCTCCGCCGAGGTCTTCTGGCGGAAGAAATCGGTCACCGAGGTGTCGCCCCCTGCCAGGATGTTCTTGGCATCGGTCACCGACATCGATTTGACGGCGTTGACCAGCAGCGGCTTGGCCAGCGGCACGGCGGCCTCGGCGGCGTGGTTCATGTCGGCCACCAGGCCATCGACCTGGCCGCCCATGCCGGTCATGCGCAGGATGGGCATGGCCTGCTCCAGCGCGCCGGGCAGGTGGATCTTGACCTTGTCGTTGTTGAGGAAGCCGTTCTGCCGGCCCAGGTTGGCCACGGCACTGCTGGCGCCCTTCTCCAGCGCGGCCTTCAGGCCGGCGGTAGCGTCCTGGTTGCTGAGGTCGGACAGCGAAAAGGCGAAAGCGCCGCAGGAGGCCAGCAAGAAGCTGGCCGCCACCATGCGGCGCAGGGAAGAAACAGGGAAGGACATAGCGAACTCCATCGTTGCAGGATGCCGGGATGATAACAGCCCGGCCCTGCCCCGCCGCCTCATTTGCCGCGCGAGAGCTCCAGCCCGGCGTTATGCGGCAGCTTGCCGCTGATGGGCACCGACGCCACCGAGAACAGTCCGATGACGAGGAAGGCCGGCCAGAAGTCGGCCTCGACGATGGTGGCGTGGCCCTGCAGGTGATTCGACAGTTGCAGCACGATACCAGCCACGGTTACGCCCAGGCCCAGCGACAGCTGCTGGATGACGCTGGCCAGGCTGGTGACACGGCCGGCGTCGCGATTGTCGATGTCGGCATAGGCGATCGAATTGAGGCAGGTGAACTGCAGCGCCGGGAAGACCCCGCCCATGAGCACAATGGATACGATCAGCAGATAAGGCGTATGGATGCTGAAGATCCCATAGGCCGCCAGCGCGATACCGGCAAAGACCGCGTTGACCATCAGCACCGTGCGAAAGCCATAGCGGCGCAACACCCGCCCAGCCAACAGACGGATGAAGAGCGAACCGAAGGCCGAGGCGCAGGTGATGCTGCCGGCCTGGAACGCAGTCATCCCCAGGCCTTCCTGCAGGGCCAGCGGCAGCAGGAACGGCACCGCGCCGAGGCCAATGCGAAAGAGCGAACCGCCCACCACGCTGGCGTGCAGCGTGGGGATGCGCAAGAGGCGAAAGTCCAGCAGCGGGAACTCGATCTGGGTGGAGTGCCGGTAGTACATCACCAGCGCAATGGCGCCGATGGAGCACATGGCCACCGGCGTGGCGCCATCGACCAGATGGCTGCCAAAGAGCGACAGGCCCAGCATGATCATGGCCGCGCCCACCGAGGTGAGCACAAAACCCTTCACGTCCAGCGGAGCGGGATTGTCTTCCTTGAAGTTCTGGATGAAGCGGCGCGCCAGGTACAGGCCCAGGAAGCAGAACGGGATATTGATCAGGAACACCCAGCGCCAGTGAAAATAGGTAGTGATGAAACCGCCCAGCAGCGGCCCCACCACCGGCCCCAGCAAGGCCGGCAAGGTGAGGTAGCTGACCGCCTTCACCAGTTCGGACTTGTCCACCGAGCGGGCAATGATGACGCGCCCCACCGGCACCATCATCGCCCCGCCTATGCCCTGCAGGAAGCGCGCGGCCACGAAGGTCACCAGCGAACCCGAGACTGCGCAGAGGATGGAGCCAGTCATGAAGACGATCATGGCCGCACTGAAGACCTTGCGCGCGCCGAGCTTGTCGGCCATCCAGCCCGAGATCGGGATGAACACGCCCAGCGCCGCCACATAGGCGGTCATGGCCAGCTTGAGGGTGATCGGATCTTGATGGAGATCGCGTGCCAGCGCGGGCAGCGAAGTGGCCAGCACGGTGGCGTCCATGTTTTCCATGAACAGCGCACAGCCGACGATGAGCGGAATGAGCAGCGAAGGTCGCACGGTAGGCAACAGATGGCGCAATGAAGGAAATGAAGAAAATGAAGAAGGAGGTTCTGCGACCTCCTGGGGCCTCACAGTGTATACCAGTTGGACTTTTCTTGCGGGCAAGCCCCGGACAACCCTGCCCGCCCTCACTTCTTCAGCGCCTTGAGCCGCTTGGCAGCCAGCCGCACCGTTTCCCACTGGTCGCGCCGCTTCATGCCCTTCCATTCCTTGATTTCATCCCGGGTGCGCCCGCAACCGGTGCAGACCTCGTGCTTGAGCTTGCACTCGGAAACGCAGGGACTCTTGACCTCTTTCGGCACGTCACTTCCTTATTGATTTGCATTGGTTGGCAGAGAAAACGCCTTGCCTGTGTGCGCAAGCAACTTCACATCCTGCCTCCCGGCAGCAAATATCTCACCTTGCGATATTCAATTCCCACTATTTGGCACAAAATAATGCAAATTAATGCCAAAATAGAAAAGAGCACATGTAGGACAGCACCCGGGAATGAAGACTACAATGCCACCTTAGCATGAACGGGCGGCAAGATATGGCAAACAATTTCCGATTAGAAATAATTTGACCGCATCGGACGCAGGAGACTCAGCGTTTCGACACTCACAGCTCTAGCGCTATTTCATATTTTTCGCATATCAACATGATCGAAAAATGAAATATATCAAGCAATTTGCTTTATTTGCCCTTGACTACGTCCTAAGATGTTAAATATGAGAAATACAAGACCGACCACACCTACAGCCATACTTTTATAGGATCAATCAAATGGGACGCGCCGCCAGATCTCACGAAAGCGACGCACCGCCCAGCGACCCCGCAATGACTTCCCGGGAGGCCGCCAGAATGCTGGGCGTGTCGATCACGACCGCCCAGATGTGGATGGAAACGGGCATGTTGGCCTCATGGAAGACACCCGGCGGTCACCGGCGGACGCGGCTGAGCTCGGTCATGACCTTGCTTGGCCACAGCGGAGTAAAACAATCCGGACCTGCTGCTGTCCAGGCGGCTCCCGTGGCGCAGACGCCCGAGGCCGCCAGCGCCGACGAAGCCCGGCAGGCGCCCCTGATGGCGCAATCCAGGACGGGCACGCAGGCCGAAGCACGCTTTCATCGGCTGACCTGGCTCGCCAGCGAATTGCTGGAAGTGCCCATTGCCCTGGTCGCCTTCCAGACTGCCGAGCTGCAGATCTTCCATGCCGCCCATGGATTGAACATCGCCGCTACGCCGCGCTCGTGGGCGTTCTGCAACTACGCCGACATGGATGAGGATGTATTCACCGTGGCCGACGCCAGCAAGGATCCGCGCTTTGCCAATAATCCCATGGTCACCTCGGCGCCCTTCATCCGCTTCTATGCGGCGGTGCCGCTGATGTACCAGGGCAAGGCCTTCGGCTCGCTGTGCATCATTGATACCGAAGCCCGCCTGCTGCGCTCCCAGGAAAGACGCGCCTTGCAAGAGCTGGCTGCCCTGGCCACGGACATGATGGCGCTGCAGATCATGGAACTGCAGCAGCACTAGCCCACCTGTCCACGCCCCGTGGGCTCATCCACGCCTCTCCAGCCAGGCCTCCAGTTCCGCCAGCGGCATCGGTCGGGCAATGGCATAGCCTTGCCCGTAATCGCATCCCAGGTGGCGCAAGAGCGTAGCGGTCCGTTCGTTCTCCAGGCCTTCGGCGACGACACTGAAGCCAAGGTTGTGCGCCAGGTGGAGGATGGAAGGCACGATCAATTGGTCCGCCTCATCATCGAGCAGGCGATGGATGAAAGAGCGGTCGATCTTCATGGTGTCGGCCGGAATGTTCTTGAGGTAGGAGAGGTTGCTGAACCCGGCGCCGAAATCGTCGATGGCCACCTTCACGCCCAGCTCGCGCAGGGCCTGCACCCGCTGACGCACCTGCTCGGGATGATTGGCCATGGCATGCTCAGTGAACTCGATCTCGATCAATGCCGGCGGCACCTTGTACTGCTTCAACTGCTGGGCCAGCAGCGTGCACAGTTCATCCGAATCAAAATCCCTTGCCGAAGCATTGAACGCCACTGGCAGCGCGCGTCCGCGCTCCAGCCACCGCGCCACCTGCGACACTACCTGATGGAGCACCCAGGCGGTCACCTGGCGGATCTGACCCGTTTTCTCGGCCAGCGGAATGAACACATCTGGAGCGATATTGCCGTGGATAGGATGATGCCAGCGAATCAGCGCCTCCACACCCACGCAGGCGCCGTCACGCAGCCGCACCTTGGGCTGGAAATGCAGCGCAAGCTCATCGGACGTATTGAGCGCCATCGGCAACGCGGCCAGCAGCCAGAAGGCGTAGCGTTGCTTTTCCGCGTGCACCGATTCGAAGATGCGCGGCGAGACGCCCTCTTCCCGACTGACATCGATGACCGTGAGCAGCGAGCGCACCACATCGCCACCGCTGACGTCCTCCTCCAACGGCAGCACGCCAATGGCGATATCCAGCAGGTGTGGAATGCCCTGGAATTCCAGCGCCGGCGTGAAGCGCTGCTCGATGTCGGCAATACGCCGCCGGCGCTGCGCGGGGGCAGTTTCGTCCAGATAGACAAAGGTAGTGGTGGTCACCCGATAGAGCGGCAGCGTGCCCAGCACCCGCCGCAGCGTGCGACTGACGTCCATCAGGAAACCTTCGGCATAGTCCCACCCCAGGGCCTTGACCATGTCGAAGAGATATTCGCGCGGGCAGATGTCCACGGCCACCGCCGCATCCCCCCCGCCCGTGTTGGCGCGCGCATGTCCGCGCGTACGCAGCACCTCCATGAGGCGGGCGCGGTTGGGCAAGGCGGTCACGTGATCGATGTAACCGCGGTTGCGCAGCTGTTCCAGGCGCTCCATGACGATGGCAGCCAATTGATTGAGCTGCGCGAACTGACTCGCACCGAAATCCGGACGCGGTCGCGAATCGATGATGCACAGGGTGCCCAGCGACAGCCCCTGCGGCGTCACCAGCGGCGCCCCGGCATAGAAGCGAATGAAAGGTGCGCCCGTCACCAGCGCATGGCGGGAAAAACGCGCATCCTGCAGTGCATCGGTCACCACCATGCCATGACGGGTCTGGATGGCATGATTGCAGAAGGAATCCGCGCGTGGCGTCTCGCTCACCTCCAGCCCGACGCGGGATTTGAACCACTGCCTATGCTCATCGACCAGCGCTACCAGGGCAATCTCCACATCGAACATCGAACACGCCAGTTGCGTCACCTGATCACATAACTTGTCCGGCGGCGTATCGAGCGCACAATAGCCGTGCAGTTGTGCCAGCCGGGCGCTTTCTTGACGTGCGGCTGCTTCCAGTTCGGTGTTTTCCTCTTTCTCCAGCAACACGTATCTACCTCAGCGCCAGCGCGTCGGGCGTGACCTTGAACGTCGAGACCAGGCGCGCCAGCGATTGCGCCTGCGCCGTGAGCGCCTCGGCCGCCGCGGCGGACTGTTCGACCAGGGCCGAATTCTGCTGGGTGACTTCGTCCATGTGCGAGATGGCGTCATTGACCTGCTCGATCCCGGTGCTCTGCTCGCGACTGGAGGCGGTGATCTCGGCGATGACCTTGGAGACATTCTGGACGCTGCCCACCAGCTCCCCCATCGTTTCGCCCGCCCCCTTCACCAGGCCGCTGCCACTCTCGACCTTGGCCACGGAGGCGCTGATGAGCTCCTTGATCTCCTTGGCGGCGGCGGCGCTGCGCTGCGCCAGCGTGCGCACCTCCGAGGCCACCACCGCAAAACCACGTCCGCCCTCACCGGCGCGCGCCGCTTCCACGGCCGCATTGAGCGCAAGGATATTGGTCTGGAAAGCGATCCCGTCGATCACGCTGATGATGTCGACGATCTTCACCGAAGAATGATGGATGTCTTCCATCGTCGCCACCACCTCTCCCATCATCTGTCCGCCCTTGAGCGCAATGCTCGATGCCGATCCAGCCAGCTGGTTGGCCTGGATGGCGTTATCGGCACTCTGGCGCACCGCCGAGGTGATCTGTTCCATGGCGCTGGCAGTCTCTTCCAGCGAACTGGCCTGGCGCTCGGTACGGCCAGAAAGATCGGCATTGCCGCTGGAGATTTCGGAACAGGCCCGTTCAATCGAGTCGGTCCCCTGCCGCACCTGGGCGACGATGCGGGACAGACTGTCGCGCATCATCTTGATCGCATACAAAAGACTGCTCTGGTCATGGCTGCGGGTCACCACATCCACGGCCAGGTCCCCATGAGCGATACGCTGGGCGATGCCCATGGCATAGGCGGGCTCGCCGCCCAGCTGGCGCAGCAGGCTGCGGGTAATGAAGAAGGCGATGACCACCGCTATCAGGATGGCCAGCCCCGCCAGCAGGGAAATGAACAGCAGCGCCTGCTTTGCCGCATTCTCGGCAGCATCGCCCGCGGTCGTGCTCGCGGTCGAGATTTGATCAATCAGCTGGTTGATATTGGCCACGATCTTGCGACGCAAGGGGCTGCATTCGTTGACCAGGAAATCGCGATAGGCTTCCATGGCGCCGCTGTCACGATACCGGCGCGGACGCTTGAGCTCCTCAGCCATTTGCCGCAGACCCTCACGGACCTCAGCGAAACCGGCATGATCGGCCAGCCGCGGCTCGAGCAGCTGCAATTGCCGCAGATAGATTTCCTTCTGCGCGTCGACGATGTTCAGCTCATTTTTGGCATCGGCGTCACTCACGAAGACGTAGGCATTGCGCGCCGCGATCCCGGTCTGGTCCAGCGCTTCGCGGGCGAGGTAGAGGGGCTCGAGCTGTTCGTTCTTGAGCTTGTTGGCGTACACAATGGTCTCGCGCAAGGAGTTGATACCCAGAATGGCCGCTGCAACCAGCGCCAGCAGTAGCAGCAGCTGACTTGCAAAGCCTAGACTCAACTTCACCCCTATTTTCATTTCTGACAAGACCTTCATTTACCCTCCATGGATGGATGCGAGCTCAAAAATCACTAAAAATAAAGATTATTAACAATTCGTGATTATTGAATTTTAATATTTTGCATATTTAGAATTTACTCACATAATGGTCTTACCAGCAAAGACTTATTCCCGCCTTGTCTCTTTTGCATCACGGTGTGATGGTTCTCATTTTGATCTGACCCCAGCAGGCCGATCCTGCGCGCACTCAGACCTTGCTTCCCCAATGGAAACGCAAGCCCGGAGGGCCATCAAAAGGAAACGGGAAGCCGCGATGAACGCGCTGCGTCAACGCGCCGCAGCCGTGTCGGCGGGGCTATGGGCGGAGGCGGCGAAATTGAGGAAGTCATCCTCCGGCAAGGGCCGCGAGTACAGATAGCCTTGCACATACTCGCATCCGGCGTCCCTGAGCAACTGGGCCTGCACCATGGTCTCCACTCCCTCGGCAATGACCTTCATGCCCAGCCGATGGGCCATGACGATAATGGCTTCGACGATGGCCTTGTTGCTGTCGGCATCGACCATGTCCTGCACGAACGACATCGGGAGAACGTATGATTTCCTGCACGGGCGCCATCTCCACGGCAAACACTTCGTCGCCCGCGACGAAGGTCACGAACTGGCGCGTGGCAATGCGCTCCTGGGACGACGGTCGGTCCGGATCCGACGTTTCGCGGACGGTGACGATATCGGTTGTCATCGCCGCCCCTTAGGCTACGCTTTGCAGTTCATCCGCCAGCGAGGATATTTCTTCGATGGCAGCAGCAAGTTCGCGCGCGCCCTTGGATTGCTGCTCGGCGGCGCCCGCCGCTTCGCCGGCGGCCTTTTCCGATTCCTGCGCGGCGCTGGCGATCTGGTCCACCCCTTTCTTGGCCTGCCCGATGGCAGTGGAGATTTCACCAGAGGCGGCCAGGATCGTCGCCGCCCCGCGTTCGACCTCAGCGACGTCAGCCTCGATCTGCGCCAGACTGGCCGTCGTGATCTTGGCCTTCTCGGCCTCGATGATGGCGGCCTTGACGATGTCTTCCAGGTCCGCGCTGACCAGGGCGATCTGGTCCTGCACCGCCTTGACCAGATCCTTGATGCGATCGGCGTTTTCTGCGGAGTCGCGCGCCAGGTTGCGGATATCGGTCGAGACCACCACGAAGCCCTTGCCGAATTCACCAGCCCGGGCGGCCTCGACCGAACCATTCACGGCCAGCATGTTGGT
Source organism: Herbaspirillum camelliae (assembly GCF_001929405.1). Taxonomy (NCBI): domain Bacteria; kingdom Pseudomonadati; phylum Pseudomonadota; class Betaproteobacteria; order Burkholderiales; family Oxalobacteraceae; genus Herbaspirillum; species Herbaspirillum camelliae. The sequence continues at coordinate 3,330,305 of NZ_KV880769.1, read as the reverse complement.
CTGGATCGAGACTGTCGTGATTGCTTCGACGATCTTGTCGATGCGGCGCGATACCTGGTCCAGATCGCGGACCTGCTTGATGCTGTCCTGGGTGGCCTTCACCGAGGCGGCGATGCCGTTGATGAGACTACCGACCGCGTCCTTGTTGGCAATGAGCAAGGATTGAATACCCTTGACTTTTTCCCCGCTCACCGTCGCCCGTTGCTGCGCGACTTCCACGCCCTTTTCGATCTGACCGATGGCCGTGGACGATTCCTCGCTGGCCGCTGCGGCCACCTGCGCACCCTTGCTGATTTCCTCCAGCGCGCCCATGATCTGCGCGCTGGCGCGGTTGATCTCTTCCACCGCCGACGACAGCTGCTCAGCACTGGAGGCCACCACCTCCGCACTCTTGCTCACATCGGTGGAATTCTTCAGCTCTTCAGCGACCTCCGCCAGCGCCTGCGCGGCCTGCTCCGCCTCGGCCAAGGCTTGCGCCTGCTCGCTGACTGTCTTGGCCGTTTCTTCGGCCGCAGCAGCCTGCTGCAATGCGGCCGCCGCAATATCCTGCGAGCCCTTCATCGCCTGTTGCGCGGCCGTGTCGGATTGCTTGGCGCCCGCACTGATCTCCACGACGCTGCGAGCGATCTCGCGGAAATCCACGCCGATGCGCTCCAGCTGTGAATTGATGACCTTGCCGTTTTCCACTTCGGCGCCCAGGACCTGGGCCGACTTGTTGATGCCCTCGGCAATGGACTTGACGTCTTGCTGAATCTGGCCGACCAGATCCTGGATCTGCTTGGCGCTGCGTTCGGAGGTTTCCGCCAGGGTCCGCACTTCATCGGCCACCACCGCAAAACCCTTGCCGTGCTTGCCGGCGCGCGCCGCTTCGATGGCTGCATTGAGCGCCAGCAGATTGGTCTGGTCCGCAATACGGGCGACCGCCTTGACGATATCGCCGATGTTGGAGGCCTGCGCCTCCAGTTCACTCACCATGGCCACCGAACCCTGCTGGCGCTGACCGGCCTCGGTCACGTTGGCGATCAGATTGGCGACGTCGCTGGAGGTGCTGGTGATGACCAGCTGACAGGCATTGACCTTGGACTCGCTGACCTCAGCGCTCTGCAACTGAATCCCAATCGATTCGGTGACCAGGTGGAACGCACTGGTGGATTCTTGCGCCGCCCCGGAGGCTTCCTCCGCACCCGCCGAAATCTGGTTGGCCGCACGCCGCAGCTGCTCTGAGGCTGAGGCAGCCTCATTGATGCCCGAAGACAATTCGCCCGTGGCCGCAGCGATACGCTCGGCCGCCTGCTGCTGCTTGGCCAGGGTGCGTGCGCGCTTGCGCTGCGCCTCCGCCTCGCGCACCGAAATGCTGCCTTTTCGATTGGCGTCGTTATCGTGGAAGGAGGCTGCCGACAGACTCGGAATGTTTTTTTTGACCAGGGCCACGAGGATTCCTTTCAATGAAGTGGCAGCCGGGATTGAGGCACACCCTGGCCATGCGGAAACAAGGACATCGCCCTCAGCGCCGACATTTACAGGAACCGCCCACTTCAGCTACCGATGCTTTCGTTATAGGTGATGGGTATGACGCCGGCAGCACACGCCGCCCCCTCTGGCACGACCTGTAATCACGAATAAGTTACGCAACTAATTACATATTGCTTACGCTCACCGATCCATGGCCAGCACCTCCCATTGCGGGCTTACTCCCTAGCCCATTCTGTCAGAATGTGTTGCACATTTTACATATTTTGCATCTTTGACGCAATTGTGAGAGCATATTTTGTATATCTTGCATTTTTATTCGTAAACAAATTTCATATTTCACCTCAAACGCCGACAAAAACAGGGGGAAATCGCCAAGGGCCACGCCCTCGGCGCGGCACTGGAAATCCAATCAGAACGCGAATCAAGAAGCGTTCGTCAGGCTGAAAGGAGCCGTAGTGAGCACGGACCAACACTTTCTGGTGGTTGATGATTTTTCGACGATGCGGCGCATCATCATCGGGCTGCTCAAGGAGCTGGAGTACCTGAAGGTCACCGATGCCGACGATGGCACATCGGCATGGAAGATTCTGGAGTCCGGCGCGCTGCCCATCAGTTTCGTGATCACTGACTGGAACATGCCGGGCATGGACGGGCTGGACCTGCTGAAGAAGATCCGCGAGACACCGCGGCTGCAGCGACTTCCGGTACTCATGGTGAGCGCCGAAGCAAAGAAGGAGAACATCGTGCTGGCAGCAGAAACCGGGGCGGATGGCTACATCGTCAAGCCCTTCAATGCCGCAACGCTGGATGACAAGATCAGCAAGATCCTGCAGCGTCGCAGCAACATGGGGCTGCAGTAAGGCGGCAGCGCCGCTGGCGAGGCCACAATACCTCAGAGCGATCTGCCGCCATGCACAGGACCCATAGCGCTACGCCGCGACTGCGGAGGATATTCATGAAGAGCAAGTGCAAGCGCAGGTGGCGCTGCGCAGAGCGTCGATCCGCAGAACCTCAATCCCGTAACGCACGAGCATGCTGTCCATTTTTGAAGAGGAAGGCCTGAGCACTGGCTCCCTGCCAATGTCGCCTTTCCCGCCCATACCAAGGAGTTAGTCACGCGATGCAGTCCCAAGACCATTTCAATATCCCTTTGGAGAACATCGAGGCGGCGCTCGCCCACCAGTGCGGCAGGCCACATCCGCTGAATGTGAAAGTCCCCACACGCGCGGAAGTGGCCACACTCCCGCTGGACGAGCTGTATCGACTCGTCCGCAAATGGATCCATAAAAGCGCCATCGAGATCGTGCCCAGCCGCAAGCAGATCGGCGAGGTGCTGGAGATCCTGCGCAGCCGTGCGGACATCCATTCGATGCCGGCGCTGGTGACGCTCTGCGAAGAATATGCCGGCCCCGGACACGCGCACAGCGCACCGGCAGAACCGTATCCGGAGGCGGCGGCGCCTGCTCCGGTGACGTCGCCCTGAAGACGTGCCAGTCGTTCCGATCATCCAACCTACTGACCTACACCATGGAAACTGACTTTCATACGCTGTGCCGAGTCGTTGAACAACAGCATCTGATGCTGGCGCAGATGGCCAAGCTGCTGGAGACCGACATCGCCATCCGCGAAGCGCACACCTCCATCCTGCATACGCTCACCGCCATTGCCAGGAATGATCCGGACTTTCGACGGCTGTTGTCGGAGATCCATACTTCACGCCTGAACATGCACATCCAAACGGATGTCGATAACAAATTCATCCAGACCTATATCGAGAACGTCAACACCTTCCTGCCTGATCCGTGGAAATATGCGCCGATGGCCGCTGAGAAAAAATAGCAATAGCCAATAGTCAGTGGCCAACAGGCGCATCCGTTCCAGGCCAACGCGCTACCAGCGATCAGTCGGGCTCAGACCCGTGGCCCCAGGCGGCAGCCTGCCGCCTGCAGGCCGGACGGGCCGCTGTCACCCTGCCCCCCTGGACCCAGGTCCTGGCTGCGGTCGCACCCATCGCGTGGGCAGATGCACGTCATCCAATCCCCCCTCCCACTTCCGGACCACGTCCGGGCCACAAGGGCCAGCGGCAAACAGCAGCATGCGCCCCGGCATGCCGTGCCATCGAGCCACAAAACCTTGAGACTCCATGACGCAAGTCAGCTGACGGTCAAACCACGACACGCCGTCAAACACTGAAATATAGTCGGGGTTACAATTCAAAGATTTTGGATGCAGGCTCAAGACCGAAGAAGCCAACCCCAGCGCAGCCTTGCGCTGGCAATGGGACAGCTGGAAAGCTGAACAATACCCGGCTTCCCTCGACATGGAGGCGTATAGATCAGCGCATGAAAACGTTTCGATCACCCGTCATCCGCAATAACTCCACGCATTGATATCTTCACAATTTTTTTGCAAAAAAACGGAATATGAAATCAAGTGATTTTGTTTTTTATATCTCTCCTCGGCGAGGATGTCACTGATGGGCCGCGCCACACCGCCTGAAGTCAGGGATATGTCGATCGTCGACCCGGTGATGACCTCTCGTGAGGCCGCAAGGATGCTGGGCGTGTCCATTACGACTGCGCAGATCTGGATGGAAAGCGGAATGCTGGCGTCCTGGAAAACGCCGGGCGGCCATCGCCGCACGCGCCGGAGTTCGGTGATGTCGCTCATCGGTCATCACGAAGTACCGGCGATGGGAGACGAGGACGGGCCTGAAGAGCTGGAAGCCCTGGCCTACCCTGCCGGTGCAGAAGAAGGCGACCGGGCCGAATTCGTGGAACGCATCATCGAGCGCTCGCAGCCGGACACCCGCTTCGATCGCCTGACCTGGCTGGCCAGCGAGTTGCTCGATGCACCCATTTCGCTGATCACCTTCCTGACATCGGAACTCCAGATCTTCAAGTCGGCGCACGGCCTGAGCCTCAATGAGACGCCGCGCGCCTGGGCCTTTTGCAACTATACGATCGCGCATGAAGGCGTGTTTGCCGTCAGCGACACGCAGACGGACCTGCGCTTCATGAACAACCCGCTGGTGACATCCGCCCCCTTTTTCCGCTTCTATGCGGGGGTGCGCCTGATGTACGAGGGCAAGGCATTCGGCTCCCTGTGCGTCATCGACACCGAACCGCGTATCCTGCGCTCCCATGAACAGCAAGCGCTGGAAGAACTGGCGATGCTGGCCTCGGATATCCTCAGACTGCACATCCTGGAGTCCAGATAGATATTGCGCCGCGCAGGCCTGCGCGCTTCTCTTATGACTGCTCCAGGTCGCGAATGGCCCAGTTCAGCACAGCGTTATACATCACCGCCGACGCGCCCTCGGAGATGTCCCGCATGAAGGAAAACAATTGCTGCTGGCACGCCACGGCGGGAGCAGAAGCGACGCTGCCAAGATCGCGCTTGGCGTGAGAGAGGGTGAAGTTGAGCGCCTCGATCATGTCCTCGCCGGCATCGGCTTGCAGTGCGAGATCGCGTATCTGTAAGGCGTACTTGCTTGCCAGTTCCATAGAGCTCATTTCATCAAGGGCCAATCCATTCCAGGCTGAGCCGCGCACTGAGCCCCACCTTGCAATCAGGAAAGAAGACGTGCCTGCGCTGCGGGCTGCCCCTTAAGCGGTCAGGCCATCATTGGTTGTGCCTGGCAACCTGAAGTTCCTGATCGCGGCCAGGCAATCGGCTGCCTGGCTCAACAGCAGGAAGGGATGCTCCTGCACCAGGCACTCGAATTGAGGAATCACCTTGGCCATCGCACAGGCCAGCGTGAGGTCATCTTCCTCTTCGCCCCATAAGAGCTTCTTGACGAAGACCTCGGCGCCCACTGAGCGCAGCACTGGCATGGCCAATTCCAATTCGATGCTGCCCGCTTCTTCCAGGCCGTAGCCGTCGTGCAGTATCCGTTCCACCGCCTTGTCCAGGTCCTCCGTATGCCGTTGGTGCAGACGGGAACCGGCACGCTCGAAATAGTCCGTGAGCACAGCCATCTGGTTGGTGAGCTTGTTGACCGATGTGATCATGCCTCTGAGCTCGTCTGCGTCCAGCGCCGCTAACGGGGGCATGTTTAAACTGGGATTGTTCATAGGCTCGGATTTGCTTCTGTCAGTTGGGGTTATAGAAAGATTCACGAATCACGATTAACCGGAAATGCACCATCGGCGGCCAGACAGCCCCGTAGCCAGGCCCTCTACATTGATCATGTTGATCATGTTGATCACGTTGACCATATGGCCCGCATCTGCATGGCCGCCCTTGAGAGATCGCGTACCTCCGCTGATTCCCGCTTATTCACCGAGGATCAGTTCCCGCAAGCGCTCCTCCTGATCAATCACTGCCGCCACCGCCTTCAGCGATTCGCGCAACGCCTGCACCACCGATACAATGCCGCCGGTACGCGCGAGCGACTTGCTGGTGGGCTTGATATGCAAGGCGGCGCTGCCCCCGGGATCGCCGTGGGAATGCGCAGTGAGGATGCCAAAGTCACGCAAGAGGACCATTGCGACCGCCGCACTGGCTTCGCAGGGGACCGCCGCGCTGAAGCCGGGGTCCATATCCCGCTGCATCAGCAGGTAGCGCAACAAGTCTTGCGCGTCCAACATGACGCCGAGCGGGCTATGCCTGACCCAGGCACCGAGTTCATGGCTGAGCGCCTCGGCCAAGCGCTTTCCACAGGCAGCCTCGCTGATGAGCTGCAGCGAGGTGTAGGCCTGCAATGCCCGCAGCACGCCGGCCATGGTCGGCGCACGCGCATCCATGCCCCACTCACGCGAACGCGCCTGCAAGGTCATGATCGAGGCGGCATCGCCGACCATCAATCCGGCGCGCGGACCATGCATGCCCGCCTTGTCGCAACTGGTGATGACCAGGTCCGCCCCCAGCGAGAGCGCGGATACGCCATCGCACAAGGCCGGACGCAGGCGCGCGCCATAGGCGTCATCGACCAGCACCACGGCTCCGACCGCATGGGCAATCTGGATCATGTTGAGCATGCCGTCGTCGCGCAGGATGTCAAGATCGCTCGTGACCGGCGTGATGAGCACCAGGTCCGGCCTGACCCGCTCGATGGACTGCTGCCAGTTCTGTTGCGCCGTGTACTCATGCAAGCGGGCATTGGCCAGGGCCGCGCCGCGACGTACCGAGGCGTGCGAACGGCCCTCTGGCGGCAGCAATGACATCACGGTCCCGTGACCGGCCAGGGCAGTGATGGCGGTGATGATCCCTGCCGAGGTGCGATTGAACAGCGCTGCCCGGGCTTGGTCGTCGCCCCCCAGATGGAGCCTGGCGGCATTCTGGAACTGCCGCTCCATGCGGCTGGGGCCGAGCCACTCCTCGCACCAGGTCCGCATATCTCCCTGACTCAGGGAAAAGTCCCCGGCATGGCCGCCAAATACACCGATGGAAGTCTCGCCGAACAGCCGCAATCTCTCTGCGGCCAGACGCTGACCGTAGTCGAATCTGCGCATCTCCTCCACATGGGAACGGAGGATCCGGCCTCTGGCATATCCGGTTTCTTCGTCCAACAAATTGCCGAAACCATCCTTGACACCCGGGCGCGCGGCCCTGGTGTCAAACGGTACGGCAGCAAGCCGCGATGGCGAGATATCCGGGAGCATGGTCAATGATGTGTACGTGTGATCTTCTGATGCGAGCAATGATGGTCAAGGACAGGCTGGCGTGCTGGCTAATGGGATTGGCGTTCAAACAGAAACAGGCGATAAATATCCTCGGCGATCTGCGCCAACCCCTCGAAAGTCCGTATTTCACGGGCGCGGAAAATGCGCGGCTCGGTATCCATCACGCACAGCGCGCCGAATACGACGCCGTTATTCAAGCGCAAGCGCATGCCGGCAAAGCAGCGCACGAACGGCGCTCCCGTGACCAGACTGTGGTCGCTGAAACGTGGATCCTTGCTCGCATCCGGCACGAGAAAAACACCCTCGTGCAGCAGCGTGTGCTCGACAAAAGCACAGGGCCGAGTGGTTTCCTCGACATGCAGGCCGACCGGGCCGTGCCAAATCACGGTCTCGGAAGCAACAAGTCCAATCAACGACATCGGTACATCGAGCAATTCGCCGGCTAGCCAGTTCAGCCGCCGGAATCGCTCCTCAGATTGCATGTCATTCATTTTTATTTATGTAAGCGCGTTCCCCGATTTGCCACCACTCCCTCAACCAAAGCCGGACCGGTGGATAACCAGTCCCGGCCTCGACGAGGACGCCGTTCAAGCGCATCGTTCGAACGTCGGCGTGCTGCACCCGACGCCCAAGATCCCGCGCTTGACACAGCCTCCCCTCGCAACGCCTTTGTGCGTGACCCGAAGGCGTTGTGATCCTGCGTGGCAAAAACACCGATAAGCTGTTGGAAAAATTATAGACTGATTGCGGCAAAACTTTAATATTTTTTACTTTTAATACTTTTTGGAACCAAAAATACAACTTAAATCCGCTTACTTTTGATTTTTCCAGTGATATTGTGACAAATAATCACAAATATCACCAATAAATACAGAATATACAAACATCAAAAGGATGGTAAGAAAAGAAATCCGTCCAGGGCGCCGTGGCGCCCGTAGGGTCGCTGGCGGCAGGCAGCGAGCTCAGCCAGGGCCTGAAATGAAGGTGCAACAAAAAAGCCCGCATCCTTTCGGATGCGGGCTTTACCCACGACTACCTCTGCTACGTTACTTACTCACTTACTACCTTTACGACGTTGGTCGCCTGCTTTCCCCGCGTACCAGTATCACGAGCAGGCGACTGGTCGAAGTATCATTTAAGCAGCGAGGAGTGAAAATAAGAAAACTCTGAAAAACATCAATCCCGAAGAAGCACCGCTTCCTTCTCGCTCTTGTCCTGCTTGAAACGGGTCACCAGCAGTTGGTTGATACGATTGCCTTCGATATCGACCACCTCGAACTTGAATTCAGCAAAGAGCACGAAATCGGTCTTCTTGGGAATCTTGCGCAGCATGTACATGATGAAGCCCGACAAGGTCTCATAACCGACCGGGTTGGGATATTCATCGATGTCGAGCTCGTTCATGACATCGTTCAAGGGCGTCAAGCCATCCATGAGCCAGGAATTTTCGTCGCGCCGCACGATCTGCTGCTCTTCTTCGGTGATGGCCAGCAGATTGCCCATGAGCACGCCAGTGACATCGGTAATGCTGATGATGCCCACCACCAGCGCATATTCGTTGACCACGATGGCCAGGTCTTCATCCATGGCCTTCATCCGCTCCAGCACTTCCCACAGGTTCAAGCTGTCGGGAATGGACAAGGGAGGATGCACCAGCCCCTTGTCGGCCAGCGAGAACTGTTCCCCCTTGAGCAGGCGCTTCAGGACATCCTTGCTGTCGATATAGCCCAACACGGCATCGATGTGGCCATCGCAGACCAGGAAGCGGGAGTGCGGATGGTCGATGATCTTCTGGCGTATCGTCGCTTCGCTATCGGTGAGCAGGAAGTAGACGATGCTGTCGCGCGGCGTCATGGCCGAGGGTACGTAACGGCTCTCCAGCTCGAACACGTTTTCGATCAGGTGATGCTCCTGCGTGAGCAGCACGCCAGCCTGGGCGCCGGCATCGACCATGGCGTGGATCTCGTTGGGCGTGATCACTTCCTGGCGCACCTGCGGCAGACCGAACAGGGTGAAGATCCATTTCGACAGGCTGTTGAAGAACCACACCAGGGGCTTGAACAGCGTCTCCAGCAGCAGCATGGGCTTGACCAGTGCCACCGCTGCGCGCTCCGGGGCCACCATGGCCAGGCGCTTGGGCATGAGGTCGGCAAAGAGGATGAAGAAGGCCGTCACCACCAGGAAAGACATGGCGAAGCTGGCGTTTTCCAGCCAGGGACCGATATAGAAGCTGCTGATGATCTCACGCATGTGGGGCGTAAGGGCGGGTTCACCCACCACACCGCCGAGGATGGCAACAGCGTTCAGGCCGATCTGGACGACGGTGAAGAAATTGCCCGGTTGCGCCTGCAGGGACAGGACGCGGTCGGCATTGTGCACGCCTTCCTTGGACATCATTTCCAGGCGGATCTTGCGCGAGGCGGCAATGGAAATCTCGGCGCAGGAAAGAAAGGCGCTGACCACGACCAGGAGCAGGATCAGCAGCAGACTGGTGAATATGCTCATGTTGTTCTTATCTCAATGATTTGACGTGACATTCTCTCCTGCAACAGGGAGAAAAGGCAAATCGCGTCAAACCCGGCGCATCCTTGTCCCCTGGCCCGGTGCCCGGTACCAGGCGCGCCGGCTGCCCGGACGTCCTTAGCGCAGCAATTCGTACGGACCGCCCTTTTCCAGCGCCCGCTGGTAGGCGGGACGGGCGTGGATGGCTTCGAGGTACTTGAGCAGGTTGGGATAACGTCCATCCAGGCCGCCACGGGCGCGCAGGGCTTCCACCGGGAAACTCATCTGGATGTCGGCCCCGCTGAACTGCGCCCCGGCAAACCAGCCCTGCTGGCCCAGCTCTTCCTCCATGAAGCGCAACTGGCGCTCCTGCTGCGGCGCCACCACGCGGCTGCGCATGCCTTCGGCCAGCATCCTGGCGATCGGACGGATCAGCGCCGGCACCGCCTTGGGCATCTTGGCGAAGATCAGTTGCATCACCAGCCAGGGCATGGCCGATCCCTCGGCGAAATGCAGCCAGTAGCGGTAACGCAGCCGTTCGGGCGTACCGGCCGCAGGCAGCAGGCCGCTGTCGGCACCGTAGCGTTCCAGCAGGTATTCGATGATGTTGCCGGACTCGGCCACCGTCAGGTCGCCATCGGTGATGACCGGCGACTTGCCCAGCGGATGCACCTTCAACAGCTCCGGCGGCGCCAGCATGGTCTTGGGGTCGCGCTGGTAGAAGCGGATCTGGTAGTCCAGCCCCAGCTCTTCCAGCAGCCACAGCACGCGCTGGGAGCGGGAGTTGTTCAGGTGATGCACGGTGATCATGGCGCGGTCCTTGTAAAATGCGAGGCAACAACTCTAACACCATCAAGAAACCCGCCCCATGGCCGTCACGCCCCTTTACAAACAATTTGCCGACCAGCTCGCGGCCTCCATCCGCGACGGCGTGCTACGCCCGGGCGAGCGTATCGCCTCGGTGCGCATCGCCAGCCAGCAGCACAAGGTCAGCGTCACCACCGTGGTGCGCGCCTACGAACTGCTGGAAAGCCGCGGCATCATCGAGAGCCAGCCGCAGTCCGGCTACTTCGTGCGCGAACAGCCCGAAGCGCCGCCCAAGCCGGCGCTGCGCACCACCTCGCGCGAAGACCATCCGGCCTGGCAGGAATCGACCGAGGTCGATGTGAGCCGGCTGGTGCTGGCCACGCTCAAGACCATCCAGCAGGACGGCACGGTGCCGCTGGGTTCGCCCTATCCCAATCCGGCGCTGTTTCCTTCGCACCGGCTGGCCCAGTATGCGGGGCGCATTGCCCGCCATGCCAGCCAGTCCAGCGTGTTCGACGACCTGCCGCCGGGCCACCCCGAACTGCTGCGCCAGATCGCCCGGCGTTACCTGGAAAACGGCCTGAAGGTCGACCCCGAGGAAATCGTCATCACCGTCGGTGCGACCGAGGCCATCAATCTGTGCCTACAGGCCGTGGCCCGCCCCGGCGACACCATTGCCGTGGAGACCCCGACCTTCTACGCCATGCTGCACGCCATCGAGCGCCTGGGCATGCGGGCGCTGGAGATCCCGACCGATCCGCAACGCGGCATCGACGTGGGCGCGCTGGAAGAACGGATGAAGACGCAGGCCATCGCTGCCTGCATGGTGATGCCCAACTTCCAGAATCCGCTGGGCTTCCAGATGCCGGACAGCGAAAAGGAAAGGCTGGTGCGCCTGGCCGAGCAGCACCAGATGCCGGTCATCGAAAACGCTGTCTACAGCGAGCTGTATTACGGCAATGCCCACCCCTCTTCGCTGAAGAACTACGACCGCGACGGTCTGGTGCTCCACTGCTCATCGTTTTCCAAGAGCCTGACCTCGGCCTACCGCATCGGCTGGGCCATGCCGGGCCGCTACCGGGCGCAGGTGGAAAAGCTCAAGTTCCTCAACACCCTGGCCACGCCCACGGCCCCGCAACGGGCCATTGCCGAATACCTCACCCAGGGCGGCTACGAACGCCACCTGCGGCGGGTACGCCGGGCCTTTGCCCAGCAGCGCGACATGATGCGGCACTTCGTGCTGCGCTTCTTCCCGGCCGGCACGCAAGTGTCCGAGCCGCAGGGCGGTTACGTGTTGTGGGTGGAGTTGCCGCAGGGGGTCGATGCGATGGAGTTGTATCGCCGCAGCCTGGCGCTGGGGATCACGGTGGCGCCGGGACGCATCTTTGCGGCGACCAACCGCTACAGTCATTTCATCCGGCTCAACTATAGCTATGCCTGGTCCAAGGAGACCGAGCAGGCCTTGAAGCTGGTGGGGAAACTGGTGGAAGAACTGGCGGGGTGAATTTGCGTGCGGAGCGCCCCTTCGGCGAGCTCAGGACAGGCTTCGATACGGCGCTGTCGCGCCTACTCAGTCCGAACGGTGTGTGTTGGAGCCGACGCACAGAAAAACCCGTTCGGACTGAGTAGGCGCAGCGCGCCGTATCGAAGACGCGCCCCACGCCGCACTTACTTACTGAGGAGACACCAGCAAACTCACGCTGCCCGTCCCATCCTCATTCATCTCGACCTTCATCACGCCAGCCTCTTCCAGCGCCGCCAGGAAGCGCCGCAAGGTGCTCATACGCAATTGCGTACGCTTGGACAGGCGCGCCAGCGACAGCGCCCCGCCCTCCTTCTCCTCGGCATCGGCCTGCAGGGTTTCGACGATCAGCAGCACCTCGGGCGGCACGCCCATCTGCTGTGCACGCGCCTGCAGGTCAGCATCTTGCTGGGTCGGCATGTCAATCACACTCATGCTGCCCTCCCTTCAGGCCGCCGAACGCTGCACCGCCGAACGCGACAACAGCACCGGAATGGACTTGGAGGTCGGCGTACGCGCCTTGTCGGCAAAGCTTTCCAGCGGCACCAGCGGATTGGTCTCGGGGTAGTAGCTGCCAATGCAACCACGCGGAATCTCATACTCCACCAGCAGGAAGCCCTCGGCGCGACGCTCCACGCCATCGTCCCAGACGCTGGTGATGTCGACCCATTCACCATCCTTCAAACCCAGCATCTGCAGGTCTGCCGGGTTGATGAAGACCACCCGGCGCTGGCCGAACACGCCGCGATAACGGTCATCCATGCCATAGATGGTGGTGTTGTACTGGTCATGCGAGCGGGTGGTCATGAGGGTCAGCAGCTTCTCGCCATGGATCGCGCGGGCGCGATGGATGGGCGTGTCCTTGGGGATCTCATGGACGATGAAGTTGGCCTTGCCGCTGGCGGTCTTCCAGACACGGTCGCGCGAGGCCACACCCAGGTGGAAGCCGCCCGGATTGGCGATGCGCTCGTTGTAGCCCTTGAAGGCGTCATAGACCTGCTCGATGGCATCGCGGATGCGCGAGTAGTCCTCGGCGTACCACAGCCAGTCGATCTTGGGGCCGTTGTTGCGCGACTTCATGGTGGCTTCAGCCAGGTGCGCCACGATGGCCGTTTCCGACATCAGGTGCTCGGAAGCCGGCTTGTTGATGCCGTAGGAGACGTGCACCATGCTCATCGAATCTTCCACCGTCACGCCCTGCGGACCGGACTTCTGCATATCGATCTCGGTGCGGCCCATGGTCGGCAGGATCAACGCATCCTTGCCATGCACCAGGTGGCTGCGATTGAGCTTGGTGGTGATATGCACGGTCAGGTTGCAGGAACGCATGGCCTCGAAGGTGCGCGGCGTATCGGGCGTAGCCATGGCGAAGTTGCCGCCCAGGCCGATGAAGACCTTGGTACGCCCTTCCAGCATGGCCATGACCGAACCCACGGTGTCATTGCCGTGATGGCGCGGGGCCTTGAAGCCGAACACCTGCTCCAGGCGATCCAGGAAGGCCGGGGTCGGTTTTTCATCGATGCCCACGGTGCGGTCGCCCTGCACGTTGGAGTGGCCGCGCACCGGGCACAGGCCCGCGCCCTGGCGGCCGATGTTCCCGCGCAGCATCATCATGTTCGACAGCAGCTGGATGGTGGCGACCGCATGCTTGTGCTGGGTCAGGCCCATGCCCCAGGTGGCAATGACTGCCTTGCCCTTGACGTAGACCTGGGCCAGCTTCTCGATGTCCTCGCGCGAGACGCCGGATTCGGCGATGATGTCGTCCCAACTTTCAGCACGCGCCTGGGCAGCGAATTCCTCGAAGCCGGCCGTGTGTTCCTCGATGAATTTCACGTCGATGACGCGCTCGGCGCCAGCGGCCCGGGCGGCGTCATCCAGTTCGATGGTGCGCTTGATGACGCCCTTGATCAGCGCCAGATCGCCCCCCAGCGTGGGGTGGATGAACATGGAACTGATGCGGGTGCTGCCCATGGTCAGCATCTCGACCTTGCTCTGGGGATCGGCAAAGCGCTCCAGGCCGCGTTCCTTCAAGGGGTTGATGGCCACGATGGTGGCGCCGCGCTTGGAGGCGTGGCGCAACTCGCCCATCATGCGCGGGTGATTGGTGGCCGGGTTCTGGCCGAACAGCAGCAGCGTGTCGCAATGGTCGAAGTCTTCCAGCAGCACCGTGCCCTTGCCGATGCCGACCGTGCCGGGCAGGCCCACGCTGGTGGGCTCGTGGCACATGTTGGAGCAATCGGGGAAATTGTTGGTGCCGTATTGACGCACGAACAACTGGAACAGGAAGGCCGCCTCATTGCTGGCGCGCCCGGAGACATAGAAGTCGGCCATGTCCGGATCAGGCAAGGCATTGAGATGCTTGGCCATCAGCGCGAAGGCGTCGGCCCATTCGATCTTCTTGTACTTGTCGGTGGCGGCGTCGTAGACCATGGGATGGGTCAGGCGGCCATGCTCTTCCAGCTCGAAGTCGGACTGCTGCATCAGCTCGGTGACGGTGTGCTGCGCGAAGAACTCGGGGGTCACGCGCTTCTTGGTCGCCTCGGCGGCCACGGCCTTGACGCCGTTTTCGCAGAATTCGAAAGTGGAGGTATGCTCGCGATCCGGCCATGCGCAACCGGGACAATCAAAGCCATCAGGCTGGTTCTGCGACAACAGGGTGCGCAAGCCGCGGCCATCGGCCACGTGTTCCTTGACCAGGTTCAGCGCGACGTACTTGAGCGCGCCCCAGCCGCCTGCGGGTTGATTGTATTGCTCGATTCTTGGTTTGGAAGGCATGATGTCTCGGATCGGAGTGGAGTCCAGTGTAGGTGAAGTCTAGGACACACCGGCAGGCTCCGGAATGCACAGGAGCATCCGGCCGATTCAAGTACAGTCCTTGTCAACCTGTCAGCGCAAATGCTGGCCTGACCCGCCCTGCTTTATCCGCACCGCTTTTGCGCTCAGTCTTGGCGCTCAGTCATCCAGCGGCAGCGCCAGGGTTTCCTTGATCTCTTCCATCACCACATAGCTCTTGGACTGCGCCGCCCCCGGCAACTGCAAGAGGATATCCCCCAGCAGCTTGCGGTATTCCGCCATGCCCCGGATACGGGCCTTGATGAGGTAGTCGAAGTCGCCCGAGACCAGGTGGCATTCCTGCACCTCGGGGATGCGCAGCACTTCGCGCCGGAACTGCTCGAACATGTTGCCGGACTTGTGGTTCAGCGTGATCTCCACGAACACCAGCAGCGTCGCGCCCAGTGACTCCGGATTGACGCGGGCGTAATAACCGGTGATGACGCCATCGCGCTCCATGCGCCGGACCCGCTCGATACAGGGCGTCACCGACAGGCCGACCTGCTCGCCCAGTTCCTTCATGGAGATGCGGCCATCCTTTTGCAGCACGGCCAGGATGCGGTGATCGAGCTTGTCCAAGGTGCGGACGGACTGTTGCTGAGTTCTCATGAGATTTTCCTGTTTCGGGGCGTTTTACAAGAAAACTTCATAAAACACCGGATAAATACGTGAACAAACACTACATATTCACTCCTATCATAGCTGAATCTTCTGCCGATCAACGATTTCATCTATTTCATCTATTTGAACAGCGCTTGGCAGCGTCAACATTTCAAAACGGGGAGTCAGCATGCGTGTGGTCATTCTTGGAAGCGGTGTGATCGGCGTCACCAGCGCCTGGTATCTGGCCCGCGCCGGCCACGAAGTCACCGTGCTGGACCGCCAGCCCGGCCCCGCGCTAGAAACCTCGTTCGGCAACGCCGGCCAGATCTCCCCGGGCTATGCTTCCCCTTGGGCCGCCCCTGGCATTCCGTTGAAGGCCATCAAGTGGATGTTCCAGGAGCACGCCCCGCTGGCCATCCGCCTCGACGGCAGCTTCAACCAGTTGCGCTGGATGTGGCAGATGCTGCGCAACTGCAACGCCGCCAGCTACGCCGTCAACAAGGAACGCATGGTGCGCCTGGCCGAATACAGCCGCGACTGCCTGCGCGACCTGCGCGCCGACGTCGGCATTGCCTATGAAGGCCGCCAGCAAGGCACCCTGCAACTGTTCCGCAGCCAGGAGCAGCTGGAAGGCGCGGCCAAGGATATCGCCGTGCTCAAGGAAGCCGGCGTTCCCTTCGAACTGCTGAGCCCGGACCAGTTGGGCAATGCCGAACCGGCGCTGGCCAAGGTGCGCGACAAGCTCACCGGCGGCCTGCGTCTGCCCAATGACGAGACCGGCGATTGCCAGCTCTTCACCACCCGCCTGGCGACGATGGCAGAACAGATCGGCGTGAAGTTCCGCTACGGCGTGGACATCGATGCGCTGGCCATGGCTGGCGGCAAGATCGCTGGCGTGGTGTGCGGCAAGGAACTGGTGCAGGCGGACAGCTATGTGGTGGCGCTGGGATCGTACTCGCCGCAACTGCTGGGCGAAGTGCCGGGCCTGCCGGCCATCCCGGTGTATCCGCTCAAGGGCTACTCGATCACCGTCCCCATCACCGACGCCTCGGCGGCCCCGGTCTCGACCATCCTGGACGAAACCTACAAGATCGCCGTGACCCGCTTCGACGACCGCATCCGCGTAGGCGGCATGGCCGAGATCGTAGGCTACGACACCGCCTTGAAGGCCAAGCGCCGCGCCACGCTGGAGATGGTGGTCAACGACCTCTTCCCGGGCGCTGGCAACACCGCCCAGGCCAGCTTCTGGACCGGCCTGCGCCCGATGACCCCGGACGGCACCCCGGTGGTCGGCGCCACGCCAGTCTCCAATCTCTACATCAACACCGGCCACGGCACCCTGGGCTGGACCATGTCCTGCGGCTCGGGGCAATTGCTGGCCGACCTGATCTCGGGTCGTCGTCCGGCCATTGCCCACGAAGACCTGTCGGTGGAGCGCTACCTCTCCGGCGGCGGTCGCGCACAGACCCCACGCCTGGCCGGGGCATGAGGATGGAATAGTGTCTTCTGCATCCCTCGCAGAATGCTTGGCCGGAGTGCAGTTCTCCGGCCTTTTTTATGGCAGCGACCGTCTATTCTGCGTCGGACATCCAGAGCGGTAACCTAGACTTCTTGCCCCAAGACGTCACGAAATACCGTGAGGTCGAAGAGTGCGGACATTGCACCTCCTGTCCACTTGGCAAGATTTTGTCCGGAATTTGCCATTTTTTCGGACAAGACCGAGCTTGCTCAACCTTTCTCTGCTGCCTGCCGGTGCGCGGCAAGCATGCAGCGAGCACACTGATCATCGATCGGGTTGCCCTGGTGCAGCCTGCGCCGCCGGATGGGCCGATGGCATGTGGCCGGTCATCTTGCGAAACATCGTCGAAAAGGCCGCGGGCCGCTCATAGCCCAGGTCATAGGCGATGGCGGTAACGGGCTGGCCCAGCGCCAGGCGCGAGATGGCGTACATGACGCAGGCGCGCAGACGCCACTGCTGGAAGCCCATGCCGGTCTGGGCCAGGAAGCGGCGGCTGAAGGTCCGTTCGCTGATATGCAGCTGGAGCGCCCACTGGGCCGGTCCCGAACGGATCGATGGCGCGGCCAGGAAGCGGTGGCACAGCTCGCCCAGCCGGGGCTCAGGCGGCAATGGGACATGGGCCGGGATTTCCTCGGCGCGGCCGATTTCATCGAGCAGCAGGCGGATCAGGTTTTCTTCCCGGCTGTGGAGGACGTAATGGGGGTCCATGCGGGTGGCTTCGATGAGCAGCTCGCGCAGCAGCGGGCGCACCTCCAGCACCTGGCAGGAAGACGCCACGCGTGGCGCATGGTCAGGCTCGATGAAAGCGCTGCAGGTGGTGACGGCTTGCAGCATGCGGCTCTGGTGCTCGCGCCCGGAAGGAATCCACACCGCATGCTGGGGCGGCACCACCCAGGCGCCATCAGCAGTGATCACCTGCATCAGTCCGCTCAGGCCATACAACAGCTGCGCGCGCCGATGGCTGTGCCAGGGCTGCACTGCACCGTGCCGGTAGTGCGCACCGGCTGCTACCACCGGGCGCGGAATGCCATCCACCTGATCGATGGGCAGGACGGCAGGGCGGGCGGGATGGGCGGCGGGCGTGGTCATCGGCTGCGGTTCAAGAGATGGCGGAAATTCGAATATTATTGTCCCAGCATCGAAAGTCAGTCAAACCCGGCCTGGACTACTGTTCTGTCTTTCCATTGCTCTTCCTACCGCCATGCCCCCTTCCCTTCTTGCCGGCATCCTCGTGGCCCTGATCTGGGGCATCCAGCCCGTCATTTCCCGTTACGGCTTCCAGCACGGCCTGACGCCCCAGGACGCCACCCTGGTGCGCTATCTCACCAGCGGCCTGCTGATGCTGCCCTATGTCTGGCGGCGCGGACTGGCCAATGCCTGCGGCCTGGGCTGGCCGCGCGCGCTGGTGCTGTTCCTGCTCTCGGGCCCCTTGTTCAGCCTGGTGCTGGTGGGCGGAGTGAACTACGCGCCGGCCTCGCACGGCGCGCTGATCCATCCGGCGCTCACGCCGCTGTTCGGGATGGCGATCAGCCGCTTCGTGTTCCGCCGCGATGAGCGCTTTTCGCTGTGGGGGACATTGCTGCTGGTGGGCGGCCTGCTGGTGGTGGGGTTGCATGGCGCGATGGCCGGCGGCTCGCTCACGCCAGAGGGCGCCTGGCGCGGCGACCTGCTGTTCGTGCTGTCAGCCTTCATGTGGGCCTGGTATCTGGTGCTCAACAAGACCTGGGGCCTGCCGCCGCTGGATGCGGTCGCCATGACCCAGGTGCTCTCGCTGGGCTGGGTGCTGGCGGCGCTTCCCTGGCAAGGGGCGGAGACCTTTTCCAAGCCCTGGGCGGCGCTGGCGCTGCAGTCGCTCTATCACGGCGTGCTGGTCAGCATTGTCAGCGTGGCGCTGTTCAACTGGGTGGTGGCGCGTCTGGGCGTGAAGGCGATGATGCTCAATGCGCTCTCGCCGCTGTTTGGCGTGCTGGCTTCGGCCTGGGCGCTGCAGGAGCCGCTGCCGCCGTCCATGCTGGCTGGCGCGGCGGCCATCATGGCGGGCCTGGCGCTGTCGCTGCGCCGGCCCGGCGGGAGCCGCTGCGGCGCTCAGCGCGCGCGACGAAAAGTCAGGTTGTAGCGGCAGGCTCCGGTGAGCGGATGCTCTGCCTGCCGCACCGTATCGACGCCATGGAAAGCCAGCCGCGCCGGTCCGCCCCAGACCACCACGTCACCACTTTCCAGGCGCATGCATTGCGCCTTGTCGCTGCGCTCCATGCCGCCAAACAGGAAGGTGGCCGGCAGACCCAGCGACACCGAGACAATGGGCTGGGTCATGTCGATTTCATTGCGGTCCTGGTGCAGCGACATCTTGGCGCCGGGTTCATAGCGGTTGACCAGGCAGGCGTCCGGCACGAACGCCGCAAAGCCGGCCGCCTCTGCGGCGCGTCCGGCCAAGGCCAGGAAAGACGCTGGCATGAGCGGCCAGTCGCGCTCGCTCAAGGGGTCCAGCGACTGGTAGCGATAGCCGCGCCGGTCCGTCACCCAGCCGTACTGCCCGCAATTGCTCATGGCCACCGACATGCGAAAACCGCCCGGCGTCTGCATGTGCCGCAGGGGCGACTGCGCCAGCACGGTCGCGATGTCCTGCATCAGTTGCGCGGCCTCGCTGGCATCGACAAAGGCGCGCAGCAAGAGCGCGCCCTCGGTGATGCGTTCCACCGCGGGCGTGCGTTCCAGGCCAGCGAACAGATCGCCAGTCACGACCGCCCCGCCGTGCGCGGCGGCGGCGCATCGATGAAGCGGCTGACCTCGTCCAGCGTGGGGGCGATGAACCGCAGCGGACGCGCCAGGCTGCCCACCAGCGAGGCGTGGGAGGTATTGTCGAAATAGGTCTCCACCACCGGCACCCCGTGCTGGCGCAGCAAGGCGGCCAGGCCACCGGTGTTGCGGGTGGCCGAGACCAGCTTGTCCTGGTGCGAGGCGATCAGCAGTGCTGGCGGCGCGCTGGCCTGGACGTGGCGCACCGGCTGCGAATCGGGGGGCGAGTCGGGGAAGTGGAATACCGGTTTCACGTCCGGGTTTTCGATGGGCAGGAAGTCATAGGGGCCGGCCAGGCCTATCCAGCCGCGCAGTTGCGCCGGCGTCGCGCCAGCGGCGTCCAGCCAGCGCGCATCCAGCGCCATCATGGCGGCGTTGTAGGCGCCAGCGCTATGGCCCATGACGAAGACCCGCTGCGGATCGCCGCCCAGCGCCTGCAGCGAGCGCAAGGTCCAGGCCACGGCCTGGGCGCTGTCCTGGAGGAAATCGGGATAGCTGACTTCGGGATAGAGGCGGTAGTCCGGCAGCACGGCGATGACCCCGCGGGAGGCCAAGGCTTCACCGACGAAGGCATAGTCCTTGCGGCTGCCCTGGTTCCAGCTGCCGCCATAGAAGAACACCACCACCGGCCGCCCCTGCGGCGGTGTGCTGGCCGTGTCGGCGGGGCGATAGACATCCAACTGCTGGCGTGCATTGTCGCTGCCGGCATAGGGCACGCCTTCGGTCTTGAGGTAGGTCGAGGCGGGCGTAACGGCATTGATGGCCGTCAGCGGCGAACAGGCGATGAGGCTGCCCAGCAGCGCGGTAGCGCCAGCCAGGATGAGTGCGGCCTTGCCAGGAACAGGCATGCGCGGCTCCGGTAATGAGGGAACAGCTATTGTAGCCGCGCCTGCGCGCCGCTTCAGGCGCCCTCCCGGTTTGCTGCTTCGCGCGCCAGCAGCGCGGCCTTGCGCTGTATGCCCCAGCGGTAGCCGGAGGGCGAGCCATCCAGGCGCACGATGCGGTGACAGGGGATGAGCACGGCGATCTCGTTGTTGGCGCAGGCATTGGCCACGGCCCGCACGGCCGCCGGTTGCCCCAGGCGCGCGGCCAGTTCGGAATAGGTCAAGGTCACGCCTGACGGAATGCTGCGCAAGGCTTGCCAGACCCGCTGCTGGAACGCCGTACCCCGCACGTCCAGCGGCAGCGCCGCGCCTTGCCGGGGGTCTTCCAGCGCCGCCAGCACCTGCGCCAGCATGCGTTCGAAGTCGGCGTCGCCGGGCGCCAGGTCGGCCTGCGGAAAACGGTCCTGCAACTGACGTACCAGCACATCGGCGTCCTCGCCCAGCGTGACGGCGCAGATGCCCTGCCCCGTCGCGGCCACCAGCAAGGCCCCCAGCCAGCACTGCGCCACTGCGAAGCGGATGCGCTCGCCGCTGCCGCCGCGCCGGTAGGCGCTCGGTTTCATGCCTAATTGGGCGTCGCTGTGGGCATAGAAGCGCCCGCTGGAATTGAAACCGGCCTCGTAGAGCGCCTCGGTCACGCTGCTGCCCTGGCCAAGCTGGGCGCGCAGGCGCTGGCCGCGATGGGCATCGGCATAGGCCTTGGGGGTGACGCCGGTATGGGCCTTGAAGATCCGATGGAAGTGATAGCGGCTCAGGCCCACCGCCTCGGCCAGGGCGGCGGTGTCCGGTGCGGTCTCGGCGGCTTCGATCAGGCGGCAGGCCTGCGCCACGGCCTCGGCCTGGCGCTGCACCAGCGGCGGCAGGTCGGGCCGACAGCGCTGGCAGGGCCGAAATCCGGCCGCCTCGGCCGCAGCGCAGCTGGCGTGGAAGGCGACGTTCTTGCGCAAGGGCGTGCGCGCCCCGCAGGAAGGCCTGCAATAGACGCCGGTGGTCTTCACCGAATACCAGAACTGGCCGTCAGCAGACTGGTCGCGCTGCTGTACGGCGCGCCAGCGGGCAATATCGATGGACTCGGTGGGTTCGTTGGTAAGCTCAGGCAGTGTCGGCATGATGCGCTCAAGGCGATGGCAATGTCCGGATTCTAGGCCGCACAGCAAGCGGACACACTCCGCCGCTTGCTTTCGAATCCGCTGCGCCCGCCTACTGCGAGAAGCGGATGCGCTGGCGCGACTTGACCGGCTGCATCACGTGTTCCAGCGGCAGTTCATGCGACTGCTTGACCTTCTTGAGGGTGATGTTGGATTTGACATTGGTCACGCCCGGCAGGCGCAGCAGGCGCGTCATCATGAATTCGGAAAACGCCGCCAGGTCGGGGGCGACGATGCGCAGGATATAATCGCCCTCTCCCGTGACCGAAAAGCACTCGGTCACCTCGGGCATGGTCTCCACGGCCTTCTCGAAGAGCTCGCCGCGGGTCTCGCCTTGGCGATCCAGCGTCACGGTGGTGAAGGCCGTCACACCCAGGCCGACCACGGCCGGGTCCAGCACGGCGGTGTAGCGTTCGATGACGTGGGCTTCTTCCAGGCGCTGCACGCGACGGCTGATCTGCGAGGTCGACAAGTGGACCTTCTGGCCCAGGGCGCTATTGGTGATATGGCCGTCGCGCTGCAGCTCGGTCAGCAGCGCGAGGTCATAGCGGTCCACATTGATGATGCTCATTTATCTCTCCAATTTACCTATTTAAGAATTATTTGTGCATATTACCTAGTTTATCGCGCAAAAAAACAATCACATATTGCGCTTTTTACGCAATAAACTCCTCGCATAGGCCGCATTTGCCGGCCGCACCTGATACGAGGAGACACAGATGGGCCACACCGAGACCAATTTCGCCCCCGCCGCCAGCGGCGACCTGTTCGACAATCCCATGGGCACCGACGGTTTCGAATTCGTCGAATACACTGCCGCCGACCCTGCCGCCATCGCCGGTGTGCTGGAACTGATGGGCTTTACCGCCGTGGCGCGGCACCGCTCCAAGAACGTCACCCTGTACCGTCAAGGCCAGGTCAACTTCATCCTCAACGGCGAACCCGGCAGCAATGCCGCCGCCTTCGCCCAGGTGCATGGCGCCTCGGTGAACGCCATGGCCTTCCGGGTCAAGGATGCCGCCCAGGTCTACAAGCGTGCGCTGGAACTGGGCGCGGAAGGCGTCGAGGCCAAGCTGGGGCCGATGGAACTGAATATTCCCGCCATTCGCGGCATCGGTGGTTCGCTGCTGTACCTGGTGGACCGCTATGGCGAGAATGGCTCCATCTATGACGTGGACTTCCAGTTCTTCCCCGGCGTGGAGCGCAATCCCAAGGGCGTGGGCCTCACCTATATCGATCACCTGACCCACAACGTCATGCGCGGCGCGATGGATACCTGGTCTTCCTTCTACACCCGCCTGTTCAATTTCCGCGAGATCAAGTATTTCGACATCGAAGGCAAGGTCACCGGCCTGCGCTCGCGCGCCATGACCAGCCCGTGCGGCAAGATCCGCATTCCCATCAACGAGAGCGCCGACGACAAATCGCAGATCGAGGAATTCATCAAGCAGTACAACGGTGAAGGCATCCAGCACATCGCCCTGGGCACCGACGACATCTACCAGACCGTGCGCGCCCTGCGCGAGCGTGGGGTGCCGCTGCAGGACACCATCTCCACCTATTACGACCTGGTCGAACGCCGCATCCCCGGCCATGGTGAAGACCTGGACGCCCTGCGTGAACTGAAGATCCTGATCGATGGCGCGCCCACGGCCGGCCAGGGCCTGCTGCTGCAGATCTTTACCCAGAACCTGATCGGCCCGGTGTTCTACGAGATCATCCAGCGCAAGGGTAATGACGGCTTCGGCGAGGGCAATTTCAAGGCGCTCTTCGAATCCATCGAACTGGACCAGATGCGCCGTGGCGTGATCTGAATCTCCTGACCACGCTACCCACCCGGCCAGGAAAGGCGGAGCCCGCATCAAGGCGGCTCCGCCTTTTTCATTTTGCGGCTCAAGCTTTGCCCCAGGCTGCCGTAAAACATGCAGGCAATCCCATCTCACTAGCGCCTCGTCAGGGGCTGGAGTCCGCATGTACGTCGATCAGACAAGGCAAGACGCTGTCCCGCAAGCCGCAGGCACCGACACACTGGATCACGATCCGGCCGAACTGATCGCGCAACTGAGCCATCGCATCCTGATCCTGCAACAGCAGGCGCAGTCGCTGGCGCGCTTCCCCGCCAACAAGGATGGCAAGCAGCAGCGTCAGTTGCTGCAGCAGCAGATCCGCAATCTCTACCAGCAATTGTTCGTGCTGGAACAACAGCAGGCGCAGCAACGCAGGCGCAGCGACAACTATCTCAGCATGGCGTTATCGATGGCCGCCCACGCCGCGCACCATCACGCTCATGGCGTGGCGCTGGCGCCGTCGGCTTGAGCCAGTTCAATGGCTGAGATCAGGAAGCGGAGGATCGCGGTAGGCCTTATCGATCAAGATGTTCGCTTTCTTCAGGGCATCCTCTGCGGTCTGCCGCTGCCCGCGAATGCATTTATTTTTGCAAAGCAAGCGGACAATATTCCCTACCTTGATCACGGAATGATCGCCCCCCGCCAGAGCACCTAGCGAAACGCCGAAATCGGCGTCAGCTTCTTGTCGCGCGGAATATTGAACTTGGTCTTGGGACCAAACCACTTGGTCCACAGGGCGTCGATTTCCCCGTCCTTTTCCAGCGCGGCCAGCGCCGCATTGACGGCGTCACGCAGCCGGTGTTCGCCCTTCTTCACGCCCAGCGCGGTCGGCTCCCAGGACAGCGCCCCCTCGACGAACTTGAAGCGCCCGGCCGATTCGTTGACGAAACGGATGCCCGAAGGCATGGAAATGGCCAGACCGTCCGCCCGGCCCTGGGCCAGCGCCAGGAAAGCCTGCGGCGTATCGGCAAAGGTCTGCAGCATGGCCTTGGGCAGTACACGGCGCACTGCCTGTTCCGGAGTTGAGCTGCGATTGGCGCTGATGCGCTTGTCGGCCAGGTCCGAGATCAGGTTCAGGCCGGAGTCGGATTGCACGATCAGCTTGATCGGATTCTGGTAATGCGAGGCAGTGAAGTCGATCTGGCGGGCACGCTCGCGCGTATAGCCTAGGGCCGCCGAGACCAGATCGACCTGCCCCCCGATGAGGGCCGGCAAGCGCCCTTCCACCGTCACGCTCTTCTGCTCCATCTGCACGCCCAGCCTGCGCGCCACGGCGGCGCACATGTCCACGTCGAAACCGACCACCTGGCGACTCTGCGGATCAGGAAAACCGAGCGGCTCGTTATTGGCCAGCGTCGCGCAGACCAGCGTACCGCGGGCCTGGATATCGGCCAGGCGATCGGCCTGGGCCAGGCCAGGGAAAAGCGCGGCACAGGCCACCAGGAGGCTGCCCTTGCCCATGCGTTTGATGTGCTGCGAAATCTTTTTCATGCGCTTTTTCATGCTTTTCCTCGTCGAGTGGCGAGGATAGCCTGAAACAATCCTTACTGTCACGAATGGCCAGGGTGAACAACAAATCAGCATCCAGGAAAAAGCCGCCCGGTTTGCACCGGACGGCTTCTCGGAAATACGCTCTCTGTAACGGCCAGGCAGCTCGTCAGGCCACCCTGCGCGCGCGACGCCGACGCCACAAGACCAGCATCAGCAGCGCCACCAGCAAGCCCGCCAGCGCCATCCCGGTGCGGGCCAGCCACAACAGCGGCGACGCCTCGCCACCGCCACGCAATGCGGAGACCCGCTTTGCCGTGACACTGGCCTTGCTGCCGCCGATGTCCTGCAACAGGTAGTTGGTGACCGCAGCCACCTGCTCATCGTTGAGCGTATGGGCAAAGCCGATCATGCCCTGTCCATGCTCGGGCAACACCCCTTCCAGGATGGCCATGACCACATTGTCACCATTGGGCTGGTGCAACACCGGGTGCCCCTGCAGCGGCGGCAGGCCATTCAGGCCCTGGCCGGCGGTGTTGTGGCAGGACGCGCAATTGTTCATGTAGACGCGCGCGCCCAGGCTCAGCGCGGCCAGCGCCTGCGGCGTGTCATCCCCCTGCACCGGCGTGAGGCCGACGGGCGGCTTGGCGACGACTGGTGCTGCGGTGGCGGCTGTCGGCGGCAACAGGTAGCTGGCCATCGCGTCCAGGTCTTCACGGCGCAGGCGCGAGAAACTCATCTCGATGGCTTCCAGCATCGGGCCGGCCGCCGTCGCACCGTTGGCGGCGTGGCCGCTGGCCAGGTAGTCGGCCAGCATCTCGCGCGTCCATGCCGGCTTGGCCTGCAAGGCGGCGGGCGTGATGTCCGGCGCATACCAGGTACCCAGCGAGCCGCCTTGCAGGCGGCGCTCCAGTTGCTCGGCCATCAGGAAGTTGCGCGGCGTGTGGCAGGTACTGCAATGGGCCAGGCCCTGCACCAGGTACGCACCGCGATTCCACTGCGCCGACTGCGAGGGATCGGGCTCAAACGGTTTCTTGTCCAGGAACAGCCAGTTCCACGCCTTCATCGACAGACGGATGTTGAACGGGAACGGCAAGTCCGTCGCCGGCGCCGCCTGGTCCACGGCGGCTACGCCCTGCATGAAATAGGTGTAGAGCGCCGTGACATCCTCGTCATTCAAGCGCGCATAGGCCGTATAGGGCATGGCCGGATAGAGCTGGCTGCCATCGGCGCGTACGCCCTGGCGCAGGGCGGCGGCGAACTGGTCGCGGGTGTAGCTGCCGATGCCTGCGGTCTTGGAGGGCGTGATGTTGGTGCTGTAGATCGTCCCCAAGGGACTGCTGATCGGATGGCCGCCGCTGAAAGGCGCACGCCCTTTCTGGCTGTGGCAGGCGGCGCAGTCACCGGCAATGGCCAGGTACTCGCCGCGCTTGATCAGTTGTCCCTCATCGGCCGCATGAGCCAGATGGGACATGCCCCCCACACCCAGCAGGGCAACAATGGCCAGCAGGCGCTTGAACGGCTTACGCATGACGGCTCTCCTCGATGATCTTGTCGGCCGTGCGCAAGGCCAGCGCCATGGCAGTCAGGGTGACGTTGCAGGTGCCCACGGTGGGCATGACGCCGGTGCCGACCATGAAGAGGTTCTCGTGGTCATGCGCGCGCCCCCAGGCGTCGGTGACGCTGGTGGCCGGGTCCAGGCCCATGGAAAGCGTGCCGGTGATGTGCTGGCGATTGGAGAACGCCCCGCTCTTGCTGTGCTTGATGTTGGTCGCGCCCAGCTTGGCGGCGATGGCGTCGTAGCAGGCGCGGGTCTTTTCGGTTCCCTTGACGACGTAGTCGTCCACGTTCCAGTATAGGGCCGGCACGGGCAGGCCGAGTTCATCCTTCTTCTCGCCCAGGGTGACGCGGTTGTTACGGTCCGGCAGTTGTTCCAGCGCGTTCTTGATGCTCAGGCGACGCGCCGCGCGGAACAGGATCTGCTCTTCCAGGCGCTTGCCGAAATAGCCCTCGGCCACCACTTCCTTGGTCACGGACGCGACCTGGGAGGCATTGGAGATATCGATGCGGAACGGCGCATGTTCGGCGCGGAAGTCGCCGTCGCGGAACTGACCGATCGAACAGGGGCTGACCGGGCCACGACCGGGCCAGATTTCTTCATCCACATCGAAGGTCACGCCGATGGCCGGGTGGTCGCACAGATTGCGGCCGACGTTGTCGCGCGCATTGGCAATGCCCTGCGGGAACCTGTCGCTGGTCGACATGAGCAGCAGCTTGGGGGTTTCGATGGCGTTGGCCGCCAGCACGAAGGTCTGCGCCGTGATGCGATGGCTGACCTTGTTCCAGTCATAGTAGTGAGCGGCGGCGATGCGGCCCTTCTCATCATGCTCGAGGCGATAGACCACCGCCTCGGTGATGACCTTCACGCCGCTGTCTTCGGCCTGCTGGGCCGCCAGTCCACCGTGGTATTGCGCATCGATGGGACACAGCGGCATGCAGTTGTTGTTGCCGCAGCAGGCCGGGCGGCCATCATAGTTGCGGCTGTTGCGACCGGTGCTGTCGTCCAGCACCGTGAACTCCGGCGCCAGGCGAGCCGTGACGCGTTGCTGCAGCCAGGAGGCCGGCACCCGCTCCATGGGGAAGGGATGCTTGCGCGGCGAACCACTCTCGGGCGAACCGCCGACGCCGGCGATGACCTCGGCCTGGTAGTAGTAATCCTCCAGGTCGTCATAGCTGATGGGCCAGTCACGGCCCACGCCATAGAGGCTGTGCTGGCGGAAGTCGTTGGGCACGTAGCGCCACAATTGCGCCGCCCAGTGCCAGCTGGTGCCGCCGAACATGCGGATGTACTGGGCATTGAAGGCGTGCGGCCCCTTCTGCTGCAGGTAGCCGTTGGGCTCGGGGGTATAGCGCGGATGCGGCGCCAGCGGCGAATACGGATACGGCGCCATGAAGTCGGACTTGAAGGCCGAACTGCGGAAGCGCTCTACCAGTTGATCACGGCCCATGCGGGGACCGGATTCCAGCAACAGCACCGACTTCCCGGTCTTGGCCAGGCGCGTGGCCAGCAAGGCGCCGGTCACGCCGGCGCCGATCACCACCACATCGGCGGAATTGAGATTACTCATGGATGTCGCTCTCGCAAATCAGGGCTGGCGCGACCAGCTGCCACAGGGGCCATAGGAAAAACTGGGCGGCACCAGCTTGCCGCTCACCAGGGTGTTGGAGAGCGTATTGAGGTAGGTGACATACTGGGCCTGCTTGCCCTTGCCCACCACGCCCTCGTACCAGGCGCCCAGGATCACCCGGGCCAGCTTTTCGCTGTCGCCATGCTCGGCGGGAAAGGACAGGCGCTCGGCCTGCAGCAGCGCCGGCTGGGCTTGCAGCAGCCCTTTGAGGGCTGGCAGGCGACTGGCCAGGTCTTTCTCGGTCTTGCCCAGGGCCAGCAGCAAGGCCGCGCCCAGCCTGGGGCTCAGATCCTTGCGTTCAGTCAGTTGTCGGGAAACCTGAATGAAATCATCCAGCGGGGCCGTCGTCGCATTGTTTTGCGCGGTGACCAGTCTTGGCAGGGCCCCGAACAGGCCGGCGGCGCCGGCGCCCGTCATCAGGCCCACCACTTTGAGTACCCGGCGGCGTGAGGTGTGCGTCATTATGTCTTCCTCGAAAAATGGCCCGCAGGCACGCAGAACGTGCCGCGCCGTCGCGCCGGGACCAGGATGGGCGGCCATTCTACGCACTTTCTTGCTGCTCTGCAGCAGAGCCTGCTCCGCCGCGTTTGTGCTATCTGAAAACACCACGGCCCGGTCATTTTCATGACCGGGCCGTGGTGCAGGACTTGCGTACGGAAGACTCAGCCGCGCTCAGCCGTGGCCGAGGTAAGCCTTGCGCACGTCGCTGTTGGCCAGCAGGTTGGCTCCCGTATCGGACATGACCACATGCCCGTTTTCCAGCACATAGCCGCGGTCGGCCACACCCAGCGCCTTGTTGGCGTTCTGCTCGACCAGGAACACCGTCACGCCGCTCTCGCGGATGGTGCGGATGATCTCGAAGATCTGGGCAATCACCAGCGGGGCCAGGCCCAATGTGGGCTCATCCAGCAGCAACAGACGCGGCTTGCTCATCAAGGCGCGACCGATGGCCAGCATCTGCTGCTCGCCGCCGGACATGGTGCCGGCGCGCTGGGCCGCCCGCTCCTTCAGGCGCGGGAACAGGCCGAAGACATACTCGATGCCCTGCTCGATGGCCTCATTGCTGGCAAAGAAGGCGCCCATCTTGAGGTTTTCCAGCACGGTCAGGCTGGGAAAGACGCGCCGGCCTTCCGGCGAAATCGCCAGACCGCGGCGCATGATCTCGTGGGTCTGCAACTGGGTAATATCCTGGCCCTCGAAGATCACCCGACCGCTGGAGGCGCGCGGACGACCGCACAGCGTCATCAGCAGCGTGGTCTTGCCCGCGCCATTGGCGCCGATGAGCGTGACGATCTCGCCCTTCTCCACATTCAGCGATACGCCGTGCAGGGCCTCGATGGCGCCATAGTGGGTATGCACCTTGTCAAACTGCAGCATCATTCTTCTCCCAGGTAAGCCTTGATCACACGCTCGTCACTGCGCACCTGTTCCGGTGTACCGGTGACGATGGGCTTGCCATGCTCCATGACCAGGATGCGGTCGGAGATGCCCATGATGAGGCTCATGTCGTGTTCGATCAGCAGCACGGCCACGCCGTGTTCGCGGCGCAGGCGGTCGATCAGTTGCGACAGCTCCTGCTTTTCCTGCGGATTCAGGCCGGCCGCCGGTTCATCCAGCAGCAGCAGGCGCGGCTTGGTGATCATGCAGCGGGCGATTTCCACACGCCGTTGCAGGCCATACGACAAGGTGCCAGCCTCGCGGTTGGCCAGCGCCGTCAGGCCCAGCTGGTCCAGCCAGTAGGCGGCGCGCTGCAGCGCTTCTTGCTCGGACTTGCGATAGGCCGGCGTCTTCAACAGCCCCGACAGCAGGTTGGTGTTGACTTGCTGATGTTGCGCCACCAGCAGGTTTTCCACCACGGTCATGGACTTGAACAGGCGGATGTTCTGGAAGGTGCGCACCAGGCCCTGCTGCGCCACCTGGTGGCTGGGCTGGCGGGCAATGGAGGCGCCATCGAGCGTGATCTCGCCCGAGGTCGGCCGGTAGAAGCCGCTGATGCAGTTGAAGACGGTGGTCTTGCCGGCGCCGTTGGGGCCGATGATGGCGAAGACTTCGCGCTCCTGCACTGCCAGGGAGACGCCATCCACGGCCAAGAGGCCGCCAAAGCGCATCGACAGGTTCGACACTTCCAACATGGTTTTCACGGATGCATTCATTGCGGCAGCTCCACGTGCGGACGGGTTGCGGGGAGCAGTCCTTGCGGACGCCACATCATCATCAGCACCATCACCAGACCGAAGATGAGCATGCGGTACTCGGCAAAGCTGCGCGCCAGTTCCGGCAGCACGGTCAGGAGGATGGCGGCCAGGATCACGCCCAGCTGCGAGCCCATGCCGCCCAGCACGACGATGGCCAGGATCAGGGCGGACTCGATGAAGGTAAAGGATTCCGGCGTCACCAGACCCTGGCGGGCGGCGAAGAAGGAACCGGCCAGGCCGGCAAAGGCGGCGCCCAGCGTAAAGGCGGAGAGCTTGACCTTGGTCGGGTTGATGCCCAGCGAGCGGCAGGCGATCTCGTCTTCGCGCAGCGCTTCCCAGGCACGCCCCATGGGCATACGCAGCAGGCGGCTGGTGACGAAGTAGGTGAACAGCACCATCAGCAAGGCCAGGAAGTACAGGAAGATCACCATGTGACCGCCCTGGTAGGACAGGCCGAACAGCTGATGGAAGGTGGTGCCGCCCTCGGTCACGGGATTGCGCGCCATCACCAGGCCGAACACGGTCGGCTTGGGAATGCCGGACACGCCATCGGGACCGCCGGTGATGCTGGTCATGTTGTTGAGCAGCAGGCGGATGATTTCACCGAAGCCCAGCGTGACGATGGCCAGGTAGTCGCCGCGCAGGCGCAGCACCGGGAAGCCCAGCAGGAAGCCGAACAGCGCCGAGGCCGCCGCCGCCAGCGGCACGCATTCCCAGAACGTCAGGCCGAAGTACTGGTTGCACAGCGCATAGGTATAGGCGCCCACGGCGTAGAAGCCCACATAGCCCAGGTCCAGCAGGCCGGCAAAGCCCACCACGATGTTCAGCCCCAGGCCCAGCACCACGTAGATCAGCGCCAGGGTCATCACGTCCACGTAGCCGCGCGAACCGAAGAAGGGCCACACCAGCGCGGCCATCAGCAGGATCATCACGGCTGCGCGCTGCTGGCGCGGCTGCATGCGCGGCAGCGCCGGCAGCTTGATCCCGGCGGTCGAACGCGACAGCGTCGGCTTGACCAGCTGGAACAGGAACACGGCCAGCACCGCCACCAGCACCGGGGTCCAGTGGGTATTGAGCACCACCCGGTAACCTTCCAGCTGCAACTGCATGCCCAGCAGCGGGATGGTCAATACGGCGGTCACCAGGGCCGCCGTCACGGCATTCTTGAAAGTCTCAGGCATCACGCCTCCTTGAATAAATCGTTGTCCGTCTTGCGTCGCAGTGCCGCCACGCTCAGACCTTTTCCACGTCCGGCTTGCCCAGCAAGCCCGTGGGACGGAACAGCAGGATCAGCACCAGGAGGCCAAAGGACACCACGTCCTTGTACTCCGAGGGCAGGTAGCCTGCGGCGAAGGTCTCGGCCAGGCCCAGCAGCACACCACCCAGCATGGCGCCGGGAATGCTGCCGATCCCGCCCAGCACCGCCGCCGTGAAGGCCTTGATGCCGGCGATGAAGCCGATATAGGGATTGAGCTTGCCGATGGTCAGGGCGATGAGCACGCCGCCGACGGCTGCCAGCATCGCGCCCAGGACGAAGGTGAAGGAAATCACCTTGTTGGTATCGATGCCCAAGAGGTTGGCCATGCCCATGTCTTCGGCGCAGGCGCGGCAGGCGCGGCCCATGCGCGAGCGTGCGATGAACAGCGTCAAGGCCACCATCAGCACCAGCGTCACGCCGACGATGACCATGCGCGAGTAGGGAATGGTGACGGTGAAGTCGCTGCCCATCTGGAATTCCAGCGCGCCCGAGATCAGCACCGGCACCGACATGTCGCGTGCGCCCTGGCCGATCTGCACATAGTTCTGCAGGAAGATGGACATGCCGATGGCCGAGATCAGCGGCACCAGGCGTGGACCGCCGCGCAGCGGGCGATAGGCTACGCGCTCGACGGTCCAGCCGTACAGGCCCGTGACCAGCACCGAAACGATCAGCGCGCCGCCCAGGAGCAGCGGCAAGGGATAGCCGGACTGCACGCCGATGGCCGTCAGGGTCACCAGGCCTACGTAGGAGGCGATCATGTAGATCTCGCCGTGGGCGAAGTTGATCATGCCGATGATGCCGTAGACCATGGTGTAGCCGATGGCGATCAGGGCATAGATCGCGCCCAGCGAGAGCCCGTTGACGAGCTGCTGGGTCAGTTGAGGGAGCAATTCATTCATGAGGGGGTACCAGATGTGGAAATGCCCCATCCGGACTGCAATGGGGCATTTCGTGGTTGACGTCAGGTCAGACGGTCATGCCAACGATTCGGTGCGAATCACTTGGCCTCGGTCTTGGTGGCGTCCTTGTGCCAGGTGAAGACGACGAACTTGAACGACTTCAGGTCGCCCTTCTTGTCGTATTCGACGTTGCCGATCGGGGTCTTGAAGCTGTTGGCGTGGATGTAGGCGGCAACCTTTTCCGGATCGGTGGACTTGGCGCCAGCGATGGCGTCGGCGATGATCTTCACGCCCGAGTAGGCCGGCATCTGGAACGGACCATTGGGATCGCGCTTGGCGGCAGCGAAGGCCTTGACCAGCGCAGCATTGGCCGGATCGGCGGCGAAGTCGGCCGGCAGGGTCACCAGCATGCCTTCGGAGGCCGGGCCGGCGATGGCGGTGATGTCCTTGTTGCCCACGCCTTCCGGACCCATGAACACGGCCTTGATGCCTTGCTCACGCGCCTGGCGCATGATCAGGCCCATTTCCGGGTGGTAGCCGCCGAAGTAGACGAAGTCCACGCCCTGCGACTTCAACTTGGTGACGATGGCCGAGTAGTCGCTGTCGCCGGCATTGATGCCTTCGAACACCACCACCGGCACCTTGGCTGCATCCAGCGCCGCCTTCACCGAGCTGGCCACGCCCTGGCCGTAGGACTGCTTGTCGTGCAGCACGGCAACCTTCTTGGGCTTGAGCTTCTCGATGACGTAGCGGGCAGCGGCCGGACCTTGCTGGTCATCACGGCCGATGGTGCGGAAGATGAACTTGTGCGGCTTGGCTTCGGTCAGTTGCGGAGCGGTGGCCGAGGGGGTGATCATCACCACGCCTTCGTTCTCATAGATGTCGGAGGCTGGGATGGTCGAGCCGGAGCAGACGTGACCGATCACGTACTTGATGCCTTGGCTCACGATCTTGTTGGCCACGGCCACGGCTTGCTTGGGTTCGCAGGCGTCGTCCATCATCACGGCTTCGAACTTGTTGCCGTTGGCGCCGCCAGCGGCGTTGATCTGTTCGATGGCGGTCAGGGCGCCGGCCTTGACCATGTCGCCGTACTGGGCGACAGCGCCGGTCATCGGGCCAGCGATCGCGATCTTGACGGTCTCGGCATGCGCCACGCCAGCAAAGGCGGCGAAGGTGGCGGCGGCCAGGGCGATCTTGGTCAGACGGCTTGCGAATTTCATCGTGTTTTCCTCCAGGCTGTATTCGATTCAAGGAGCGCCGCAACCCGACGGAGGGCCGGCGCGCGTTGGGTCCCGGTTCTCTGGCCCCGATTTTTTTCGGGCCCGGCCGGGACATGGGGGCAGAGTGTAACACCACCGTCATAGAGGACAACTTTTTTTTGAGAATTCCACCTCCCACGTCATTTTTACGCTGTCAAATTCGATTTCCCGCACATTTCATGCCGGTTTTCTCGATTTTTGAAAAATCACCCTGACTTTGCACTGCAACATGTCGGGTTTCAGCGAAATCCCCGCAAAGCCTCTACCGGCCTGGCTTTGCGCCGGATCAGCCAGTTCCGGTGGCAAGCCTGGCCTGGCCCCATTTACAATAGCCGCCTGTCATCGTCCTGCCTCAAGGGGCGATGGCGCTCCTGCAACACGAGACCTGCTTCATGCCTTTGTTCCCACTGACCGCTCTCCGCTCCCTCCTGCCCGCCGCCCTGGCCGCGGTCGCCATGGCGCTGTGCCTGGCCGCCCCGCTGCCGGCCCGCGCCGCCGAGGTCAAACAGTACCAGTATCATCAGGTCTTCATCAGCACCTGCCGCGCCGATCCGCGCACCGACACCATCCGCATGTTCTGGAAGGATGCCAACGGCGTGCCGCTGGCCAATTTCCTGCGGCTGGACGCCCACCTGCGCAGCCAGGGCCAGGACATGATCTGCGCCACCAATGCCGGCATCTACGACAAGCAGTTGCAGCCGCTGGGGCTGTACGTGGAAAACGGCGTGCAACTGCGCAAGCTCAACACCCGCCAGAACGCCTACGGCAATTTCTACCTGCAACCCAATGGCGTGTTCGTGCTGGGGGATCGCCAGGCCTACATCGTGGCGACCTCGGACTATGCCGCCGAGGGCAGCCTGTGGAACACGGTGGCGCGCTATGCTACCCAGTCCGGTCCGCTGATGCTGGTGGAGGGCAAGATCAATACCCGCTTCGATCCGGAGTCGGTCAACATGGTGGTGCGCAACGCGGTCTGCCTGGATCGTACCGGCGTGGTCACGCTGGCCATTGCGCGCAACCCCATCAGTTTCTTCGACTTTGCCACCTTCCTGCGCGACGAGCTCAAGTGCAGTGATGCGCTCTATCTGGACGGCAGCATCTCGCGCATGTATCCCACTCTGGAAGCCAACATGGGGCCGGCCTTTGGCGCCATGATCGCCGTAGTCAAGGCACACGGCGGCAAGTAGGAACGGCCGCGCGCGAGCGATGGACGAAAAAAAGCCCGCAGCAAAGAACTGCGGGCAAGTTCCCTATCAAGAGGGAGGTTGAAGGAACAGTTCAACCACCTGTAGGAGTAAAGCCCCGCAAAAAAAGTTCGTAAAGTTTTTGCATGCTTTTCCCCCTGCGTTTTCACGCTCGCCAGGCTAGAGCTTGTCGCCATTCGGCGACGCCGCACCACCAAAAGAAAACGCCGCGACAGGGAGCTGTCGCGGCGCATGCAGTGCTGTTCCCACTGCGGGTGATAGGGTCGGCTGTTGCCGTTCTTGTGGGTGACGGGTAGCTTATTTCTTCTCGCCGCCGGCGGTGTCACCGCTGGCCGGAGCCGGAGTGGTCGGCGTCGGAGTGGCCGGGGTGGCGGTCGAACCCGAATCAGCCGGGGCCGGAGTAGCCGGTGCGGCAGGGGTTGCCGGTGCTGCCGGCGTGGTCGCCGAGTCAGCCGGAGCGCTGGCCGGCGGGTTGGCCGCAGGCGTGGCGGGCGCCTCGTCGCGCTTGTTGCAGCCGGCGAGGACGGCGGTGAATACGGCGGCAGCCAAGAGGGTGTGGCGAATCTGCATGTTTTGCCTCCAAAGGTTGTTGATCGGATTTGCCGAAAATCATGGGGTTGCCGAAATTCGACACTGCTCAAGTCGGATTATTCCCGCTTTGCTGATCCCGCACTGTCAGAAAATGGCGCATCTTGATGTCAGCCATCGCAGGCAATCTGACACAAAAGACAAGGATTTCAGCCGCAAAAACCCGTATCATCGCCAGCTATGATGACCCTCCCCGCCCTTTCCTCTCTCTTTCCCCGCCTGCTGTGCGGCCTGCTGGCCAGCCTGGCCCTGGCGCAGGCGGCCCATGCCGACATCACCCCTGTTTCAGCAGCGCAATGCGCGCGCATGAAGAGCAGCAAGGTCATCACTGCCGGCAATCCGGTTCCCTGCCAGCGGCTGGCCACGGTGAGCTTCGACTACAACGACAGCGAGGGCGCAGTCCGGCGCGGCGCGGTGGTGGTGCTGGACGCCATCGCCCCGGAGGTGGAGGCGCTGTTCGGTGAGTTGCTGCTGCGCTCCTTCCCGCTGGCTGGCGCCCAGCCGATGGAAGCCTTCGAGGGCGACGACCAGCGCTCCATGGCCGCCAACAACACCTCGGCCTTCAACGGTCGGCCCATGACCGGGGGCGGCGGCTGGTCCAAGCACGCCTATGGCGCGGCCATCGACATCAACCCGCTGCAGAACCCCTACGTCAGCCAGGCCGGCAGTCCCACCCAGGAAGTCCTGCCGCCAGCCGGGGCCGCCCACCTTGAACGCAGTCCGGTCAGCAGCGGCATGGCCGAGGAAGTGATCAGCGTGTTCCATGACCACGGTTTCCTGGTCTGGGGCGGCCACTGGAAGCAACCCATCGACTATCAACACTTCGAGATCGGCAGCCGCGCCTTCATCCAGCGTCTGGCCAGCCTGCCGCGCGCGCAGGCGCGCGCCGAGTTCGGGCGCTATGTCACGGCCTACCGGCAATGCGCCCACAGTGGAGCGAGCACAACCGGCGGTGATGAGGACGAGGACAGCCCCGAAGACACTACCCTGCGCGACCAATGCGCCGCCAGACTGAAGAAGTAGCCGGCAGCCAACACTGGTAAAGATAGGCAAGTCTGGGTTAATGGTAGGGGCAGCGACAAGGCCGCCACCTATACTCCCCTGGCAGTCACGAGTCTGGGCCACCGGCCCGGGGGGCCCACACTTTACCGAGGAGATGGTCATGTCCATCAACAACGTCACTTCCACCTATCACAGCAACGCCTACACCAACCTGCCCACGCCGGCCAAGAAGCCCGCGGTCAGCTTCACCGACGTGCTCAACTCCGCCGGCCAGCCCGCCGTGGGCAGCAATGGCGTAGTCAACTATGGTGTGCCGGCGAGCCTGAACACCACCAGCGCCTGAGCGATCCGGCGCAAAGGCAAGAAAGCCCGGTCACGTTGTTGCGTGGCCGGGCTTTTTCATGCTCGCTTTCCTGCGTTTATTGCGGCGCATTGGCCTCATTGAGCGCATTGACGATATCGGCGCGCTTGAGTTCAGGCGCGAACTGCTGGATGAAATCGAAGGCATAGCCACGCAGGTAAGCGCCGCGCCGCACCGCCAACCGGGCGATGTTGGCCTTGAACAGATGCGCGGCATTGATGGCCACCATTTCCTGGTGCTTGCCCTGGTCCACCGCCATTGAGGCCACCACGCCCACGCCCATGCCCAGCGAGACATATTGCTGGATCACGTCGGAATCCATGGCGGTGAGCACGATGTCGGGTTCGATACCGGCCTGGCGGAAGGCTTCATCGATATGGCCACGGCCGGTAAAGCCGACGTCATAGGTGATCAGCGGCCAGGTGCCCAGGTCTTCCAGCGTGACCTGCTCCAGCCCCAAGAGCGGATGCCCTTGCGGCACCACGATGACGTGGTTCCAGGTATAGCAGGGGAAGGACACCAGCTCCTTGAACTGCGACAGGCCTTCGGTGGCGATGCCGATATCGGCCTTGCCCGAAATGACCCATTCGGCGATGTGTTCCGGCGCGCTCTGCTGCAGGGCGATACGCACCTGCGGGAAGGCGTCGCGGAAGGCCTGCACCACGCGCGGCAGTACGTAGCGCGCCTGGGTGTGGGTGGTGGCAATGGAGAGCGTGCCGCTCTGCTCGCCGGCGTATTCCTTGCTGGCGCGGCGCAGGTTCTCGGCTTCCAGCAAGAGCCGCTCGACGATGCCCAGGATGCCCTTGCCCGGCTCGGTCAGGCCGGTCAGGCGCTTGCCGTTGCGCTCGAAGATCTCCACGCCCAGCTCTTCTTCCAGTTCGCGGATCTGGCGGCTCACGCCGGGTTGCGAGGTGAACAGCACATTGGCCACTTCGGTCAGGTTGAAGCCGCAGCGGGCGGCTTCGCGGATGGAACGCAGCTGCTGGAAATTCATCGTCCCTGCCCTCCTTCCTGTTGCGCAAAGACCTGCAGGCGGCGCGGACGCACCACCAGGGTTTCGCCATTCTTCAGACCCAATTGCGCAAAACGTTCGTTGGGGATGACCGCCTCGATCAGCTCGGCATTGTCATCGCGCTCCAGTTCCAGCTGCGCCAGCGGACCGATGGCGTGGGCGCGGCGCAATTGCACCACGATGCCCTCAGCGCCCGGTGAGTAGCGCTCCACATCCAGATCATGCGGACGCACGAAACCAACGCCGGCGGCATCGCGGATATCGTCGTGGCCGGGCGCCTCGAAGCGCGCGCCACCGGCATCGAGCACCCCTTCATGCAGACGACCATGGAACAAGTTCACATTGCCCAGGAAGCCGTAGACGAAAGGCGAAGCCGGATGGTTGTAGACCGCCTCGGGCGTGCCGATCTGTTCGACCTGCCCCTTGTTCATCAGCACTACTTGGTCGGCCACTTCCAGCGCTTCTTCCTGATCATGGGTAACGAAGATGCTGGTGACATGCAGCTCATCATGCAGGCGCCGCAGCCAGCGGCGCAGTTCCTTGCGCACCTTGGCGTCGAGGGCGCCGAAGGGTTCGTCCAGCAGCAGCACGCGCGGCTCCACCGCCAACGCGCGGGCCAGCGCGATACGCTGGCGCTGGCCGCCCGAGAGTTGCGGCGGATAGCGGTCGGCCAGCCAGTCCAGCTGCACCAGCTCCAGCAGGCGCTTGACCTTCTCGCGGATCACCGCTTCCGAAGGACGCTGGCTGCGCGGCTTCACGCGCAGGCCAAAGGCGATGTTCTCGAACACGGTCATGTGCTTGAACAAGGCATAGTGCTGGAACACGAAACCGACCTGGCGCTCGCGCACATGGCGCGCCGAGGCGTCTTCGCCATCGAGCAGCACCTGGCCGGAGTCGGGTGACTCCAGACCGGCGATGATGCGCAACAGTGTCGTCTTGCCACAGCCGGACGGCCCCAGCAAGGCCGTCAGTTCGCCCGCAGGGAAATTCAGGGACACGTCGTTGAGCGCGGTGAAGCTGCCAAAGCGCTTCTGGATATGATGGACTTCGATGCTCATGATGACTCCTTAGACTTGCTCGCTGGCGCTGTGCTGCTGATGCAGCCGCCACTCGATGACACTCTTGATGGCCAGTGTGACCAGGGCCAGGAAGGCCAGCAGCGAGGCCACGGCAAAGGCGCCGGTGATGTTGAATTCGTTGTAGAGGATCTCGACCTGCAAGGGGATGGTGTTGGTCTCGCCGCGAATGTGGCCGGAGACCACCGACACCGCCCCGAACTCGCCCATGGCGCGGGCATTGCACAGGATCACGCCATACAGCAGGCCCCACTTGATATTGGGCAGCGTGACGTGCCAGAAGGTGCGCCAGCCGGACGCGCCCAGCACCAGCGCAGCCTCTTCTTCTTCGCTGCCCTGCGACTGCATCAGCGGGATCAGCTCGCGCGCCACGAAGGGGAAGGTCACGAAGATGGTGGCCAGCACGATGCCCGGCACGGCGAAGAGGATCTTGATGTCATGCTCGCGCAGCCAGGGGCCGAGATACCCTTGCAGCCCGAACAGCAGCACATAGATCAGCCCGGAGATCACCGGCGAGACCGAGAACGGCAGGTCGATCAGGGTCAGCAGCAGGTTCTTGCCGCGGAACTCGAACTTGGCGATGGCCCAGGCGGCGGCCACGCCGAAGACCAGGTTCAGCGGCACGGCGATGGCGGCGGTGATGAGGGTCAGCTTGATGGCCGACCAGGCATCGGCCTCGGTGATGGAGGCCACATAGACATCCCAGCCCTTGCGCAGCGCTTCATAGAACACCGCCACCAGCGGCACGAACAGGAACAGCGTCAGGAACGCCAGCGCGATGCCAATCAGCAGCGCTCGCACCCAGAAGGGTTCGGCCGTGGCCGCCGGGGTCAGCGGCGGCTCGCCACGGGCGATCGCCTGGTGGGCCGCGGAAATGGGTGCAGCACTCATCTCAGATCCTTTCCGACTGGCCGCGCTTGCGGGTCCAGGCTTGCAACAGGTTGATGGTCAACAGCAGCACGAAGGACACCAGCAGCATCACCATCGCAATGGCCGTGGCGCCGGCATAGTCGTATTGCTCCAGCTTGGTCACGATGAACAGCGGCGTGATCTCGGACACCATCGGCATGTTGCCGGCGATGAAGACCACCGAGCCGTATTCGCCGGAAGCACGTGCAAACGCCAGCGCAAACCCGGTCAGCAGCGCCGGCAGGACTGTGGGGAAGATCACCCGGGTGAAGGTCTGCCAGCGGCTCGCGCCCAGGCTGGCAGCGGCTTCTTCGAGCTCGCGCTCGGCCTCTTCCAGCACCGGCTGCACGGTGCGCACCACGAAAGGCAGGCCGATGAAGGTCAGCGCCACCAGCACGCCCAGCGGCGTGAAAGCGACCTTGATGCCCAGCGGAGCGAGCAGCTTGCCCAGCCAGCCATTTTGTGAATAGAGGGTGGTCAGGGCGATGCCGGCCACGGCCGTAGGCAGGGCAAACGGCAGATCCACCAGCGCGTCGATGATGCGCTTGCCGGGAAAGCGATAGCGCACCAGCACCCAGGCCACGATGCCACCGAAGATCACGTTCAGGAAAGCGCCGATGAGCGATGCCCCGAAGCTCAAGCGATAGGACGCCATCACCCGGGGCGAGGTGACGGCCTCGATGAAGCCCTCCCAGGTCAACGTGAAGGTCTTCAGGAACAGCGCCGACAAGGGGATCAGGACGATCAGCGCCAGATAGAAGAGAGTGAAGCCCAGCGATAGCCGGAAACCCGGCAGGACGCGCCGGCCAGTCCCGCTGGAAGCGGCTGCCGGCGCGGCTCGGGGGGCGGCAAGGGAAACAGGGGATGCGGACATTGTCGTTCTCTTTTTATTACAAATGCGACTATAGGTGAGCGATATTCGCACCCGTTAGTTATAAAGAGAACGAAGTTTTTTGCATGCCCTTAGAAGAAAAGCGCATAAAGAGCAGGCTAAATACCGCTCTTCATACGCTTGAGGAAGGAAGCGCAATGAAATTCAGATGATCTGTTCCAGCAGTTCCAACAGCCATTGCTGGCCCTGGGTCCAGTCGCCCAGACCGGACTCGGCATTGATATGGCCATGCGCGCCCACCGAGCGGAAATCCGCGCCCCAGGCCTCGGCCCAGTGGCGGGCGCGCTCGGCGCTCATCCAGGGATCGTTGTCGCTGCCGATCACCCTGGCCGCAAAGGGCAGCTTGTGCCTGACTGCGGCGCTGACGCCGAACTTGACCGGATCAGCCGGGGCCACCAGCAAGGCGGCCACGATGGGATGGGCCGAGCCACCCTCGGCTTGCAGGGCGGCGGCGCGATGGACGGTAGCCAGGCAGCCAAAGCTGTGGGCCACGATCACCGTGGGCCGGCCGTCCTGCGCCAGCACCTCGCCCAGGCGCTGCGACCAACGCGGCAGGTCCGGGCTTTCCCAGTCATCCTGCTGGACCCGCTCGAAACCTGGATACAGGCGCTGCCAGCGCGACTGCCAATGCTCGGCGCCGCTATCGGACAGGCCGGGCGCCACCAATATCCGGAAGTCGGCAAGCCGCGCCGGGGCCGAAGACGTTTGGGAAGACAGACTCATACGCGCCTCGCTGCTGGAGATGGAACCACGGAGTATGCCTCAGGCCGCGTCCCTGAGCGCCAGGAGAGCCTCCGGGAGATGCGCCGCCGGCACGTCCCACAGGTAACCCTGGGCATGGATAGGCTGGGCCAGCGCCTGCCCGTACTGCTGCAGCCGCCCGAAGACCTCCTGGCTCTCGACGCGCTTAAAGAAGATGCGCACGCCCTGCTCCGCCGCCCGCAACAACAGCAAGGCCACGCTGTCAGGGTCGGCCAGTTCGCGTGCATCGACCTTGATCAGATCGGGCCTGACCTTGTCCAGCAAGCCCAGCGCCTCCAGCGGACTATTGGCCGACACGCCCAGGCGGAAACCGTTGCGGCGGTAATTGTCCAGCACGTAGTTGAGCAGCCAGCGCTGGTTGGGTGTGACCACCGGCAGTTGCAGCACGATGCGCTCATGCGGCAGTTCCAGCGCGGCCAGGATGCGGCGATAGGCCACGCCGTGATTGTTGTTGACCGCCGCCAGCAGCCGCGCATGCACCGACAGATGCAGCTCGGGCGCGTCCTCGCCGACCTGGCGGAAGTAGTTGATGGCGTGCAGCATGCGGCACAGGCGGTCCAGTTCGACCGATTCGTCGTCACTGGCGGCCTGGTCGAGCAGCTTCCACAAATGCAGGCCGTCGTCGACGGCCGAATGGCTGCGGGCGAAGGCTTCGCAGGCGATCACCTGGCCGTCGTCGAAGCTGCGCACCGGCTGGAAGGCCGATGTCAGCGAAGTATTGAAGAAACGCCCTGCGGCGCGCCCCTGCTCATCCAGCCAGACCGGGGAGGCCGTGGTGGCGCCCTTGGAAAGGCGTGCCAGATAAGCGTTCAGTGCCTGATATGCCATCGGGCCTGCTCCTGAAAAAATACCGCCCGGGCAGGCTGGCCGCCCGGAACGGCCACGCGATCACAGCTTGGCGATCGATACTTCGGTGGCCTTGACCAGCGCCACCACTTCACTGCCAATGGTCAGGCCCAGATCCTTGACCGAACGGGTGGTGATGACCGAGGTCACGATGCCAGCCGGGGTCTCCACATCGACCTCGGACACCACCGAACCTTCGATGATGGCCTTGACCTTGCCCTTGAACTGGTTGCGTACGTTGATTGCTTGAATGGTCATGCTCTGCTCCTTGATGAAACGGTGTGGCACTTGCCGCGCCGTAGGGGTTGAAATCAATGTTGTTCAGATGGCCCACTGCACCTGCTGCACGCCACGCGGCGCAAAGGCAGGTTCGAGTTCCTCGATGGCGGATTCGCTACCCGGATGCCGCAGCACCCGCGCCAGGATCGCTTCTTCCAGCGCCGCAAACTGCGCCTGACCGCGCGAGCGTGGGCGGGCCAGGTCGATGCGCTGATCCAGGGCCACGCGGCCGTCTTCGATGAGCAGCACGCGGTCAGCCAGGGCGATGGCTTCCTGCACATCGTGGGTGACCAGCAAGGCGGTGAAGCTGCGTTCGCGCCAGAGCGATTCGATCAGCGTCTGCATCTCGATGCGGGTGAGCGCATCAAGCGCGCCCAAGGGTTCGTCCAGCAGCAGCAACTGCGGGTCATGCACCAGCGCACGCGCCAGCGCCACGCGCTGCCGCTGGCCACCCGAGAGCACGGCAGGCCACTCACCGGCGCGCTGGTCCAGGCCGACCTGGCGCAGCGCATGCAAGGCTTGCGGCGCCGCCTGCCGGGGCAGGCCCAGGGCCACATTGGCCTGCACCCGCTTCCACGGCAGCAGACGCGCGTCCTGGAACATGATGCGCACCTCGGGCTGGCCGCTGCCGCCATGTTCATAGATCAGCTCTCCGCCGCTGGCCGCATCCAGCTGCGCCACCAGGCGCAACAGCGTGCTCTTGCCGCAACCGCTGCGACCGACGATGGCGACAAACTCGCCCGGTGCGATATCGAGGTCGATCTCGTGCAAGACCGTGCGCCCGCTGAAGGCCTTGGACAAGGCGCGCAGCCTGATGCCCACGCCCCGCCCGGCAGCGCGGCGGACTTGCTGGTTTTCCTGTGCGTCGTTACGCATGCTCTTCTCCTGACTCGGTCTCATGCAGCTTCATTGATAGCCCGGATGCCAGCGCAACCAGAACCGCTCCAGCCAGCGCGCCGCCGTGTCGGCCAGCTTGCCCAGCAAGGCGTACAGCAGGATGCCCACCAGCACCACATCGGTCTGCAGGAATTCGCGGGCATTCATGGTCATGTAACCGATGCCGGCCTGGGCCGAAATGGTCTCGGCCACGAT
Organism: Herbaspirillum camelliae; assembly: GCF_001929405.1. NCBI lineage: Bacteria > Pseudomonadati > Pseudomonadota > Betaproteobacteria > Burkholderiales > Oxalobacteraceae > Herbaspirillum > Herbaspirillum camelliae. The sequence continues at coordinate 3,286,431 of NZ_KV880769.1, read as the reverse complement.
CAGCAGCACCCAGACCAGCCCCAGCGCAAAGCGCAGGCCCACCAGGATGGCCGGCAAGGCGCCCGGCAGGATCACGTCACGGTACAGCGGCCAGCCCGACAGGCCGTAGCTCTTGGCCATCTCGATCAAGCCCTGGTCCACCGACCGGATGCCGTGGAAGGTGTTGAGGTAGACCGGGAAGAACACCCCCACCGACACCAGGAACAGCTTGGCCGTCTCATCGATGCCGAACCACAGGATCACCAGCGGGATCAGCGCCAGCGCGGGAATGTTGCGCACCATCTGCAAGGTCGTGTCCAGCAGCAGCTCGGCCGAACGCAGGCTGCCCGAGAGCAGGCCCAGGATCAGGCCCAGACCGGCACCGACCGCAAAGCCGGAGGCCGCCCGGCCACTGGAGACGGCCAGGTGACGCCACAGTTCGCCCGAGGCGGACAGTTCCCAGGCCGCCTTGAGCACGGCCAGCGGTTCCGGCAGGATGCGGCTGGACAGCCAGCCCGCCTGTGCCGCCACTTCCCACCACACCAGCAGCAGCAGCGGCAAGAGCCAGCCGATCCAGGCATGACTTTGCCGACGCGGCTTGCTGGCGGCCTTGGGCTTGGCCTGTTCCTGCGGCCCGACGGCCCTGCCTGCGACCGGATTGGATGCGCTCGTCATGTCCGCCTCAACTGGCTGACACGCGCACCGGCGCGGCCTTGGGCAATTCGGTATTGCCAACGATCTCGCCGAAGGGGCCGGGCAACTGTTGGCCACTGCCGCCTTCGCGCTGCCCGCGCGGCAACAGGGGGAACACCAGTTCGGCAAACCGGTAGGACTCTTCCAGGTGCGGATAGCCCGAGAGGATGAAGGTATCGATGCCCAGCGCCGCATATTCCTGGAGCCGCTCGGCCACCGTCGGACCATCGCCCACCAGCGCCGTGCCCGCGCCGCCCCGCACCAGGCCGACGCCTGCCCACAGGTTGGGGCTCACTTCCAGCTTGTCGCGGCGGCCGCCGTGCAGGGCCGCCATGCGGCGCTGCCCTTCCGAATCCATGCGGGCAAAGTTGGCCTGGGCCTTGGCGATGGTCTCGTCATCGAGCCGACTGATCAGTTCATCGGCAGCGCGCCAGGCGGCTTCATTGGTCTCGCGCACGATCACGTGCAGGCGGATGCCGAAGCGCAGCGTACGGCCTGCCTTGGCGGCGCGTTCGCGCACGCGGGCGATCTTCTCGGCCACGGCGGCGGGCGGCTCGCCCCAGGTCAGGTAGACATCGACCTGCTCGGCCGCCAGGTCGATCGCCTCGTCGGAAGAACCACCGAAATACAGCGGCGGATACGGCTGCTGCACCGGCGGATAGAGCGCCTTGGCGCCCTTGACGCTGAGATGCTTGCCCTGGAAATGGGTCGGTTCACCGCTGCGGGTCTTGGTCAGCACGTCGCGCCAGATCTTGAGGAATTCGTCGGAAATCTCATAGCGCTCGGCATGGCTGCCGAAGACGCCATCGCTCTCCTGCTCCACCGGATCACCGCCGGTGACCACGTTGATGAGCAGGCGCCCCCCGGAGAGGCGATCGAAGGTGGCAGCCATGCGCGCGGCCAGCGTGGGCGCCATCAGGCCGGGACGCACGGCCACCAGGAATTTCAGGCGGCGGGTGGCATCGATGAGGCTGGCGGCGGCTACCCAGGCGTCTTCGCAAGAGCGGCCCGTGGGCAGCAGCACACCGTCGTAGCCCAGGGTATCGGCGGCCACGGCGACCTGTTTCATGTAGTCATGGCTGACTGCGCGAGCGCCTTCGGACGTGCCGAGGTAGCGGCTGTCGCCATGGGTGGGGATAAACCAGAAAACGTTCATGCTAGGACTCCTGTGGCGGCCTTATTTGAGGACGGCGTCGCTGACCTTGAGCGGCTTGGGGATGAGCTTGAGTTCATGGAAGGCATCAGCGATCTTCTGCTGCTCGGCCAGCACCTGGGCATCGACGGGCTTGTAGACATGGGCGTAGCGCTTCAGGCCGGTCTCGATGATGTCGGCGTCCAGGCCCTGGATGGGCGCGAGCTGGGCGGCGGCCTGCGCGGTGTGGGTGCGTACCCATTCGCCTTCGCGGCTGATCTCTTCCAGCAGGATCTTCTCGACCTGCGGATTCTTGGCCGCAAAGGGCCGTGCGCTCAGGAAGAACTGGTGGTGATTGACCACGCCCACGCCAGTGGCCAGGCGACGCGCGCCGACCTGTTTCTCGGCAGCGGCCTGGAACGGGTCCCAGATCGCCCAGGCATCCACGGCGCCGCGCTCGAAGGCGGCGCGTGCGTCAGCCGGGGCCAGGTAGACCGGTTGGATATCGCTGTATTGCAGACCGGCCTTCTTCAACAGCGCCACCACCAGCCAGTGCACGTCGGAACCCTTGTTGAAGGCGATCTTCTTGCCCTTCAGTTCGGCCACGCTCTTGATGGGCGAATTCTTTTGCACCAGCAGGCCTTCGGCATCGGGCGTGGGGATTTCATAGGCGGTATAGACGAAGTCCGCACCGGCGGCCTGGGCAAACACCGGCGGCGCTTCACCGACATAGCCGAAATCGACCGAGCCCACGTTCAAGGCCTCCAGCAACTGCGGACCCGCGGCGAACTCGGCCCACTTCACTTCCACGCCCAGCGGCTGCAGGCGTTTTTCCAGCGTGCCATGGGCTTTCAGGAGCACCAGGGTATTGGCGGCCTTCTGGTAGCCGATGCGCAGCAGCTTGGTTTCCTGCGCCTGGACGGGCGACGCACCCAGGGCAATGGTCAGCGCGCCCAGAGCGATAGCCGAGAGACGCTGGATGGCGCGGCGACGTGGTTGACGGACAGTCTTGTTCTTGTTGGCGGACATGTTTTTCTCCAGATTCCAAAAATTCGGGCATGCAACAGGCCATCCGCTGTACCAGCCGGTGCTCTTGTCGGTGCGGATCGCCATGCCGGAATCACTCCGGCGCTGTGCTTCAGTAGGAAACGCTGTATTGCAGCTGCGAGAAGGGAATCTCGCGGAATTGCTCGGGCGCGGCCTTGTGCAGGGCCAGCAGGCTGGCCGAGAGCTGCGCCACACCTTCATCGACACGGGCTTCGATGGGTGCGTCCAGCACCAGGCCCTTTTCTTCACTCCAGGTCACTTGCGCCTCGGTGGCATAGATGCTGGGCAGCACATGCTTGGGATTGAGCGAAGAGAGCACCGGGCGCAACGCATAGTCCAGCGCCAGCATGTGCGACTGGCTGCCGCCGGTGGCCAGCGGCAGCACCAGCTTGTCGGTCAGGCCGAATTGCGGCAGCAGGTCCAGGAAGGCCTTGAGGATGCCGCTGTAGGCTGCCTTGTAGACCGGCGTGGCCACGACCACGGCCGAGGCTTCCGCAACGGTGGCCAGCGCGGCCTTGACCTCGGCATCGTTCCAGTCGGCGCGCAGGATGGCCTGGCCCGGCAGGTCACGCACCTCCAGGCGGGCGTAGCGATGTCCGAGCTGGGCCAGCTTGTCGCCGACGTGGTGCAGCAGACGGGTGGAACGGGAAGGCGCAGAGGGGCTGCCGGCCAATAACAGGATAGTCATGTCGTGTGCTTGTACTGGGAGGGAGGGAGGGAGGGGAACCGGCGCACCGGTTCCTGCCCGGGTTTCAGGTCACTTCTTGTTGGGCGCGTAGAGCTGGTCGAAGGTGCCGCCATCGGCGAAGTGGGTCTTCTGGGCCTTCTGCCAGCCGCCGAAATCCTTGTCGATGGTCACCAGGTTCAGCTTCGGAAATTGCGAGGCGTACTTGGCGGCGATCTTGGGATCGATGGGGCGGTAGTAGTTCTTGGCGATGATTTCCTGGCCCTGCTCCGAATAGAGGAACTTCAGGTATTCCTCGGCCACCTTGCGGGTGCCGCGACGGTCGACCACCTTGTCGACCACGGCCACCGGCGGTTCGGTCAGGATGGAGACGGAGGGCGCGACGATGTCGAACTTGTCCGGGCCCCATTCCTTCAAGGAGATCAGGGCTTCGTTTTCCCAGGCCAGCAGCACATCACCGATGCCCCGTTCGACGAAGGTGATGGTGGCGCCGCGCGCCCCCGAATCCAGCACCGGCACATTCTTGAACAGCTTGGAAATATAGTCGCGGGCGGCGTCGTCGCTACCCCCCTTCTGCTTGGCATAGGCCCAGGCCGCCAGGTAGTTCCAGCGGGCACCGCCCGAGGTCTTGGGATTGGGGGTGATGACGGAGACGCCAGGCTTGATCAGGTCGCCCCAGTCCTTGATGCCCTTGGGATTGCCCTTGCGCACCAGGAAGACGATGGTGGAGGTATAGGGCGAGCTGTTGTGCGGCAGGCGCTTTTGCCAGTCGGCCGGCAAGAGCTTGGCCTTTTCCGAGATTTCATCGATGTCGTAGGCCAGGGCCAGGGTCACCACGTCGGCATCGATGCCGTCGATGACCGAACGAGCCTGCTTGCCGGAACCGCCATGGGAAGCCTTGATGGTGACGTTGTCGCCCGACTTTTCCTTCCAGTACTTGGCAAAGGCCTTGTTGTAGTCGGCGTAGAGTTCGCGCGTCGGGTCGTAAGAGACGTTGAGCAGCGAGACGTCTGCCGCGTGCGCCACATGGGCGGCCTGGGCCAGCACCAGGGCGACAGCGACCGACTTGATGATGTTCTTCAGCATATCCGTTCCCGAATGTTCTGTTGTTTTGGAGCACACAGGTTAATGAGCCTGCCCTGCAAAAAGAACGAATAGTTTCGTCTCTCGATATGCGAAAAACGGATATGCAAGCACATGGCCTCAGAATAAAGCAGACAGTCTTTATAACCAAAGGCTTGGTTGGAGCGATGCGGGCCGGCCTTCTGGCCTTCCTGCAGACCAGGAAAAGCACGAACGGACTTTTTGTTCTTTTCACATTGTGGTATAAACCCGATATTGCAACGCACCAGGCGGCGTCATGAAAAAAGAAGCAGGCGAGACAGAACAACACATCTCCATCCAGGTCATCGAGCGCATGGTGTCCCTGCTCGACGCCCTGGCGGCCTACCCTGATCCGGTCAGCCTGAAGGAATTGTCCGCCGCCACCGACCTGCATCCTTCCACCGCCCACCGTATCCTCAATGACCTGGTGGTCAAGCGTTTCGTCGACCGCGTCGAGCCCGGCACCTACCGCCTGGGCATGCGCCTGCTGGAGCTGGGCAACATCGTCAAGAGCCGGCTGTCGGTGCGGGAAGCGGCGCTGGACTTCATGCGCGCCCTGCACCGCAAGACCCACCAGACCATCAACCTGTCGGTGCGGCAGGCGGATGAAATCGTTTATATTGACCGTTCCTTTTCTGAACGTTCTGGCATGCAGGTGGTGCGCGCCATCGGTGGCCGGGCGCCCCTGCACCTGACTTCCACCGGCAAGCTCTTCCTCTCGGTGGACGACCCCAAGAACGTGCGCGCCTACGCCACCCGTACGGGGCTGGCGGGCCACAACAAGAATTCCATCACTGATCTCACCAAGCTGGAACGCGAACTGTCGATGGTGCGCGCGCTGGGCTACGCACGCGACAACGAAGAACTGGAGCTGGGTGTGCGCTGCATGGCCGCCGGCATCTGCGACGACAGCGGCAAGCTGGTCGCGGGTCTGTCGATCTCGGCCCCGGCCGACCGGCTGCAGGATGAATGGGTGGAAGACCTGGTCAGCACGGCCAGCCAGATTTCCTCGGCGCTGGGGTATCGTCAGGACCGAAATTGAAAAACGCTTCACCCCGCGCATTCCGTTCGTCCTGAGTAGCCGCGCAGCGGCGTATCGAAGGCACGGCGGTCGTCGTGCATCGGTCAGCGCGCCTTCGATACGGGCCTCGCGGCCCTACTCAGGTCGAACGGTTTTCTGAAATACAAGCAGTTTCTCTACGACGCATCCGCCCGCCACTGCCCCACCCAATCATCCCCATCCCGTTCGTCCTGAGTAGCCGCGCAGCGGCGTATCGAAGGCGCGGCGGTCGTCGCACATCGGTCAGTGCACCCGCGATACGGGCCTTGCGGCCCTACTCAGGTCGAACGGTTTTCTGAAGCGCAAACAAAAATGCCGTTCATCACTGAACGGCATTTTTCATTCAAGCCTCTGCAGGCAAGGCCATCCGCCTCCATCAACCCTCGTCGGCGCGCACCATCTTCATGCGGGTCAGGTTGCTGGGCTGGTCATCCACCAGCCACTTGCGCATGCGGGCGGCGTCACCCACGTGCGAGAGGCGGCCCTTGGAATCGAGGAAGACCATGACGATGGGACGGCCCTCGATACGGGTATACATCACCAGGCAATGCCCCGCCTCGTTGATGAAACCGGTCTTCTGCAGGCCGATATCCCATTCCTTGTTGGAGGTCAGGCGGTTGGAGCTGTTGTACTGCAGGGCGTGGCCGCTGGGCTCGACCATGTACTTGGGATCGGTAGAGTACTGGCGGATGACGGGGTAGTTGTAGGCCGCCACCACCAGCTTGGCCAAGTCACGGGCGCTGGCCACGTTCTGGCTGGACAGGCCGGTCGAATCGACATAGCGGGTATCGGTCATGCCCAGCGAGCGCGCCTTGGCGTTCATGGCCGCCACGAAGGCCGGCAGGCCGCCCGGGTAGTTGCGACCCAGCGCGGAGGCGGCGCGGTTTTCCGAACTCATCAGGGCGATGTGCAGCATGTCGTCGCGGCTCAGGGTCGCACCCACGCGCAGGCGCGAGCTGCTGTGCTTTTCGCGGTCCACGTCGTCATCGGTGACGGTGAGCACTTCTTCCATGTTCTGGCGCGCTTCTACCACTACCAGCGCGGTCATGAGCTTGGTCACCGAGGCGATCGGCAGGGCCACGCCGGAATTCTTTTCAAACAGGACTTGCGAATTGGCCTGGTCGATCACCAGCGCCACGTTGGAACGCAGGGCCAATGGGTCGGGGGTCAGGTTCAGGCCGGCCATGTCGCCAGCCGTCATCACCGGTGGCACCACTGGCACCGAAGGAGCAGCCGAGACGCGTTGGTAGCTGACCTGACGCTTGCCCCTGACCACAGTCACCTTGCGCACCAGCTTTTCGCGGTTGTTCAGCGATCCCTTGGCGACGGTGCGGCTGACCGGCTGGGCGGCACGCTTGGCGACAGCCTTCTTGACCGGCTTCTTGGCGGTGTTGTTGACAGTCTGCGCGGCGGCGGGCGCCAAACCAGCGTGGATGAAAAGTAGCGATGTCAATACGGCCAGCGCTGATTTGAACATAGGTGGATCTCCCCCCAATTTACCCTGATAGTCCACAAAAGAAACGTTGGCAGTGTAGCAAAAAGCAGAATTTTCGCAAGAGAATTAAGTAGTTAGCGCAATCACTTAATCGGCTTTCTACATTCCAGAGAGGTGCTTGCGTCCCCCGCTCACCTCGGATTTTCCTACGTATGCTTTAAGTTTTTTCTCGATATTTTTAGATTTTTCTCGAGAGAATTCACCAAAACCAACTTCGACGTGAAACAGTCTACCGTAATGCCCGGCCCGTACAAGGCCTTAACAGAAGGCAATATAGGGCGCAGATGTGCGCTTTTACGGTGGATTGAATGAAGGGATAACGAGGAGGCCGGCTGGACCGTTGACGCCGGATGGCCTCAGAGTGTGCCAGCAAAAGGAAAAAGCCCGCCCCCAATGGGCGGGCGAGCGCCGGCTCAGAGCTTGCAGGCGTCCAGCATGGCCACATCGATAGAGAACGACCCTGCCGCGTCCAGCGCGAAATACTGCCGCACTTCTTCCGGAGCCGCCTGCCACAGGGCCTTGATGGCCACGATGTTCTCCTGCGGGGTGCGCATGCGGGCCACCCAGCTGTCGAACTCCAGGCGCAGCTTCCAGCTCTTGTCACTGGAGACGCCAAAGCCCGCCCGGGCCAGCAGCTTGCGCCAGGAACGCAGGCTGATGTTGCGCACGTGCGACGTGTCGCGCAACAACTCGATGGACTGCACATAGGTATCGGCCAGCACGTCGGCGGGGGCGGCGGTGTCGATGACGATGAAGCGCCCGCCCATCTTGAGCACCCGGAATACCTCGGCCAGCGCCTGCGGCAGGTTGCGCCAGTGATGCGCGGAGAAGCGGGTGCAGACCAGGTCGAAGCTGGCGTCGGGGAAGTCGAGCCGGTCGGCGCTGCCCTGGCGCACCGCCAGGTTGGCCAGGCCGCGTTCGGCCGCTGCGGTGGCAACCACCTCCAGCATGGCCGGCGAGAGGTCATAGGCGATCACCTTCTCCACCACCGGCGCGACCGCGAAGCTGGCATGGCCGCCGCCACATCCCAGGTCAAGTACGCGTGCGGCGGGAATGGCGGCGGCGATGGCGGCCAGTTCCTGCAGATCGGCGCCCTGCGCATGGACGGTGCTGCTGAGATAGGCGGCGGCGGTGCTGCCGAACTGTTCGGTGACGACTTGCTGATGGCTGCGCATGGCGGGGCTCCTGATACGTGGTGACGGGGTGAAGGGGTGATGCAGTGGATGAGCGGCCAGTCTAGCGCTTCTCTATGCTGTTACAAGTTGGGTAGTTATACTATTACTCCGACCACTACCCTGCCCCACCGATGGAACCCGATCTCGCCCGCCGCGCCCTTGGCGAATTCATCAAGACCCAACGCCAGCAGATGGCCCCCGCCGATGCAGGCCTGCCGGCCATGGCGCTGGCCGGCCGCCGCCGCACGCCCGGTCTGCGGCGCGAAGAAGTGGCGCAGTTGTGCGGCATCAGCGTGACCTGGTACACCTGGATCGAACAGGGGCGCACCGAGTCGGTCTCGCCGCAGGCACTGGCGCGTATTGCCGATGCCTTGCGGCTGCCGCGCGCCAAGCGCACCTACCTGTTTGAACTGGCGGGAAAGAAAGATCCGGCCGCCCCGGACCAGCATGAAGAAAGCAGCATCGCGCCCGAAATCCTGGACGTCGTCAGCCAGTTCCGCGCGCCCGCCTATCTGCTGGACCGGACCTGGAACACCGTGGCCTGGAACCCGGCGGCACGCAAGCTCTTCGGCGGCTGGCTCGAGGACAGGAGCACGCGCCCCAACCTGCTGCGCTTCATGTTTGCCAGCGAACAGGCCCGTAGTCTTACGGTGGACTGGGAGCAGCGGGCGCACCGGCTGGTGGCGGAATTCCGCGCTGATTGCGCGGCCCTGCTGGACGATCCGGCGGTGCTGAGGCTGGTCGATGAGCTGTCGGCCTGCAACGCCCTGTTCCAGCGCGCCTGGCGCTTGCAGGATGTGGTGGCGCGCGAGGGCGGCGAGCGTCGCTTCCGCACGCCCCAGGGAACGGAGCTGCGGTATCTGCAGGTCAACTTCCGCGTGGCCAATCGGCCCGATCTGAAACTGGTGACCCTGATGCCGGCGGCGGACTGAATTATTTGCGTACGCTTATTTGCGCACAACTATTTGCGCACGACGAAGGCCACGCCGATCACCCCCACCAGCATGCCCAGCGCGCCGATGAGGCTGAACGCTTCCCCGAACATCAGCCAGGCCATCACGGCGGTGGTGGGCGGGGTCAGGTAGAGCAGGCTGGTGACGCTGGTGGCGGCACTGCGCCGGATCAGCGCAAAGAGCAGGAAGATCGCCCCGATGGACAAGGCCAGCACCGACCACAACAGCGCGCCGATGAACTGCGGGGTCCAGGACACATTGCTCAGGCGCCAGTCGAGTCCTTCCACGACCACCGCCAAGGGCAGCACGACCACGATGGAAGCCATGAACTGGATCGCGGTGCCTGTGCGCAGGTCGAAGTGCGCGCAATAGCGTTTCTGGTACAAGGTGCCCGCCGTGATGCACAGCAAGGCAAACACGCACAGGGCGATGCTGGCCGTGGACAGGCCAATGAGCGAGATCTTGTTGGCCACCACCAGCCCCACCCCGCACAGCCCCAGCGCCAGTCCCAGCCACTGCCGTCCCCGCACGGACTCGCCCAGCAAGGGCGCGGCGAAGGCGGTCAGGATGGGTTGCAGCCCGACGATCAGGGCCGACAAGCCGGCCGGCATGCCAATCTTGATGGCGCACCACACGCCGGCCAGGTAACCGGCCTGCAGCAACACGCCAGCCACGGCCACATGACGGATGCGGCCATGCGGCCAGGGTGCGCGGAACAATAGCACCAGCGGCAGCAGCACCAGCAGTACGCCAGTGAAACGCAAGAGCAGGAAAGTCAGCGGCGGCGCATAAGGCAGGCCGAATTTGGCGACGATGAAGCCGGTACTCCAGATCAGCACGAACAGCAACGGCACCAGGCTCATCAGGAGCTGGCGGGGCCGGCTTGCGCCGGCGGGGGAAGGCATCATTTCTTGTTTTCCATCATCGGGGCTGGGCCCGGCTCAGCTTGTCGGCTGCTCCAGCGCGCGGCGTGGAGGCTGGCCAGTCTTATCGTTTGTAGGTGTACGGCCACGGTCTGTTCGATCTCCCGTCCGTAACCGCCCGCCATCGTAACCGCAACCGGGATTTCGTGCTCGCGGGCATAGGAAAACACGGCCTGGTCGCGCGCGGCCAGTCCCGCCAGGGTCAGTTTCATCTTGCCGAGCCTATCGCCCTCATGAGGGTCAGCCCCTGCAAGGTAGATCAGCAACTGCGGGGCAAAACGCTGCTGCAGCGTCGCCAGCGCCTGCTGCAAGGCGCCCAGGTAGTCGTCATCGCCCACGCCATCGGGCAGCGCCACGTCCAGGTCGCTCTGCTCCTTCTCGAAGGGATAGTTGTTCTGTCCATGCAGCGACAGGGTGAACACCGACTCATCACGCGCCAGGATCGCTGCCGTGCCATTGCCCTGGTGGACATCCAGATCGACGATGGCCACGCGGGCGGCGCGGCGTTCGGCCTGCATCAGGCGCGCGGCGATGGCCGCGTCATTGAAGACGCAAAACCCCGCGCCGTGGTCGCCGTAGGCGTGATGCGTGCCGCCGGCCAGGTTGACGGCGACGCCCTCGCTGAAGGCGGCGCGGCAGGCGGCGATGGTCGCCCCCGAGGAGCGGCGCGAGCGCTCCACCATTTCGGGCGACCAGGGAAAACCGATCTCGCGCTGCTCGGCAGCCGTCAGCTCGCCCCGGCTGGCGCGGGCGATGTAGTCCGGATGATGCGCCAGGGCGAGCTCACCGTCCGAGGCCGGCATGGCTTCATGGAATTCCAGGTCCGGCAAGGCGCGCGCCGCCCCTTCGCGGATCATGCGGTACTTGACCATGGGGAAACGGTGGCCGGATGGCAGGGGTAATACAAAATGATCGCTGTAGTAGGCTTTCACACAACACTCTCGTTTTTCTCGGCAGGGCTTGCCGCACTGCAACAAAACTGCCTTGATGCGGCGCGCAAACGATTGCGCGCACGGGATTGATAACCTGATTCCAGTTCCTTGAGGCAGAGTTCATCTTTCTTGGAATGCCTCTCAAAAAATCACCTAAGTCCTTGATTAGACGTGGATCAACTTTGCATCGCTTTTCGCCATTCCCATGCGATGAAAGCTTTGACTTTATGCACGATTAAACTAGAATTCGCTTGTGCAATGCATCATATTTCAAGAAGAAATGACATCGGAATCCACCTGTTCGTCGAGATCGGTCCGTAAGTTTTCACCGTCACGCTGCCTTGTTCATCAACCAACTAAAGAGAAGGATGTTTCAACATGACGACCTACACCGAGCAATTTTCCGCCGCAGCCAAAGCCAACGCAGAAGCGCAAATCGCCCTGTTCAGCCAGCTGGCCAGCAAGACCTTTGAAGGTGTGGAAAAACTGGTGGACCTGAACCTGAAGGCAGCCCGCTCCACTCTGGAAGAAAGCCAGGCCGCCGCCCAGAAGCTGTTCGCGGCCAAGGACCCGCAGGAATTCTTTGCGCTCACCAGCGCCCACGCCCAGCCGACGCTGGAAAAGTCGGTCGCCTATGGCCGTCACCTCAGCGGCATCTTCTCCAGCACCCAGGCTGAGCTGACCAAGGCTGCCGAAGCCCAGATCGCCGAAGTGAACCGCAAGGTCGTGGCGATGATCGACGAAGTCGCCAAGAATGCACCGGCCGGTTCCGAGCAGGCTGTGTCCGTGCTCAAGTCGGCCATCGGCAACATGAGCGCCGGCTACGAGCAGTTCACCAAGAACGCCAAGCAAGCCGCTGAAGTTCTCGAAGCCAATGTCACCAACGCCGTGGAACAGATGTCCCAGGCTGGCGCCAAAGCCACCCGCAGCACCCGCAAGTAATTCGGCGCTGCGCCGCCGCCCTTGCCTGTGCAGGGCGGTGACAAGAATGGAATGCCCCGGCTGGACCGGGGCATTTTTTTGTCTTGCACCCGCGCGGCCGGGCCGTCTCAGGCGCTGATCTGGTACTCGGCGCGCAGGCTGCGCAGGCCTTCCTGCATCTTCTCGAAGGCGGGCTCGACCTGGGCCGGGTCCCCCTTGACGCCGAGGTCGATGTGGCGGCGGGTCTTTTCATCGCCCACATGCGGCAGGCTGAAGACCTTCACCAGCGGGAACTGCGCTTCGATCGCTTCCATCAGCGGCGTCAGGGTCGACTCCATGGCTTCGAACACCAGCATGGAGCGCTCGGCCCAGGCCTGGCGGTGGAACTGGTCGGCATAGTGGGTATCGAGAACCCATTCGAACATCGGCCAGGCCATCACCGGGAAGCCCGGTGCAAAATAGTGCGCCCCCTGCCCGCCCGGGTTCTTCAGCCAGAAGCCGGGAATCTTGTTGTAGGGATTGGGGATGATGGAAGCACCCTGGGGAAACTCGCCCATCTTCAGGCGGTGCTGATTCTCGGGGGCGTCGAAATCGGGCGTGGATCCCGCCTCACGGGCCATGTCGGCGATACGCTCCTGGATCTTTTCCTTGGCCTCGGGGTGCAGCGCCAGCGACACGCCCAGCGCAGCGGCGGCGCACTGGCGGGTATGGTCGTCGGGCGTGGCGCCGATGCCGCCGGTGCAGAACACGACATCATTGCTGGCAAGCGTGCGCTTGAGGGTGGCGGTGATGCGCTCGCGGTCGTCGCCCACGTATTCTGCCCAGGACAACTGCAGGCCGCGCTGCGAGAGCAGCTCCAATACCTTGGGGAAATGCTTGTCGACACGGCGGCCCGAGAGGATCTCGTCGCCGATGATGATGAGTCCGAATGCCATGAGTCTGTCTGCCCGAAAGTTGATGAAACACGCCGACGATTATGCCCGATTCAGGCGGGGTGCGGATCGGACCACCCAGCCGGCGCCGCTGCAGTCAGATCAAACTGGCGTCAACGTGGCGTCACGTCGGTGAGCTCGCCTTGCGGCGGCCCGTCCGGCGCCTGGCCGCGACGATGGCGCAGCAGGGCTTCCAGGCAATAGAACTGGAACCACAGGCCGGTGAAGACGAACACCACCACATACAGCCAGATCGCCAAGGCCGCCAGCGCCGGCAGCAGGATCACCGACAACACCCCGCCCAGCCACAGCAGCGTGGGCGCAGCGCCCAGCGCACCAGCGACGGTGCCCACCGCCAGCAGCGGCCAGCGATGCAGATGCAGCACGGCGCGCCGCTCCTCGGCGCTGGCGTAGTCGGCCAGGGTGTCGTAGGCCATGACGCGATAGGTCAGCCAGCCCCACAGCAGGGAATGGATGACCAGGGCCAGCGGCGGGATCAGGAATACCCAGATGGTGGAAATCCACAGCACCGTGAAGACCGCAAAGCACCACAGCGACGTCCACAGGCTGCCGGCGACGCTGCCACCATGCCGCTTGTCCAGCATGGGGTAGTGGCGCGCACCGATGTGGCGGGCAATGGCGGGAATGGTGAACAGGCCCACGAAGACCAGGGCCGTGATGATCATCAGCGGCAGCAGGGTCCACATGGCCAAGAGCGGCACCAGCACCGTCTTGAGCGCGCCCATGCCGAACCAGGCCAGCATGCCGCCGATCTCGCCGAACATGCCGTGCGAGACGAAATAGTCCTGCAGCCAGTCGATCACAGGTTGCAGTCCCAGCCACAGGCACAGCGCCCACAAGGCCAGCGACACCACGAAGGGCAGCACCGTCAGCCACAGCATGCGGATGTGCAGTTGCGCCAGCAGGGCGCGCCCGAAGGAGGCGATGAACAGACGCATCAGCGCGCCTTCCTGCGGCTAAATTCAACGATGCGCTTGAGACCCAGCCATTGCTGCATCCAGAAGCCGCGCCCGTAGTCACGCCCCTTGCCGGCCGGCGGCGGCAGCTGGTCGCGCACGCCGGTCATGGCAAAGCCCTGGCTGAAGTGGGCGGTACGGAAGAGCACGTCCCAGATCGGGAACAGCACGGCAAAATTGTGCCCGCCCAGCGAGTTGCGGCCCCGGCTTTCATGGCCCAGGCCGACGGCGTGGTGGGTGCGATGGAAGCGCGGCGACACCAGCAGGTATTCGCCGATGCGGCCGAAGTGGATACGCACGTTGGCATGCTGCAGACTCTGCAGCATGCGCGAGAGCGACACCAGCAGGATGTACTGCGAGGGTTCCACGCCGATGAAGACGGCGATCAGGCCGAAGATGATGTCATGGAACAGGTTGTCCAGCATGTGGTTGCGGTCATCGCTCCACAGGTTCATGTTCTGCTGGCTATGGTGCAGGCTGTGCAGCGCCCACATCCAGCGCACATTGTGCTGCGCCCAGTGATAGACGTATTCACACAGGTCCAGCACCACCATGTAGAGCAAGAAGCTCACCAGCGCCTGATCGGTCACGCCCGGCCAGATCTGGTCGAGGTTGAAGCTGCCCCAGCCCTCCAGGTGCAGCGCCTCGGACAGGTAGGACAACGCAGGGTCGAGCAGCAGGAAGGCGAGGATGGGGATCACGCCCAGCCGCTGCAGCACGGTGTAGATGAAATCGTTCCAGCGCGCGCGTGGATCGGTGATGGGATGCACCGGGATGGCCGACTCCAGCGGACGCAGGATGAGAAAGAGGATCACCAGCTCGCACAGGCCCACCAGGACGAATTCGGTGCCGGTGAAGGCTTCTTCGACGAATTCCCCCATGCCGATGAAGAACACCAGCGGTTGCACGAGAGTCTGGAATAGCCAGCCCTGGACGGCGGCAAAAAGATCGGAAATGGTCTGGATCATGGATAGCTCAGAGACGATGGTGCGGTGGTGCAGTGGTACGGTGCTGCAATGATACGCTGGCGCCCCCCTGGCGGCCTGCGCCGCTTGGACCAGGGGCGCTCCTCAGCGTTCCTTGCCGGCGGTGAACAGGTGACGGTAGGCCGGATGATCACGCAGGGTGGCAAAGCAGAAGCCCTTGTGCTCCAGCCCGGTGATCAAAGGTTCCAGCACGGCCGGCGCCCACGGGTCCTGGCGCGACCAGATGCCCATATGGGCCAGGAAGATATCGCCATCCTTGAGGCCATCGAGCGCCTTTTTCAGCAGCATCTCGTTGGGGAATTTGTCGCTGGGCAGTTCGTCGCCCGAGAATCCCGCCGGCGCCCAGGCCACATGGGCATAGCCGCAGGCCTGGCCGGCCTTGAGCAGATTGGGTGTCAGGCGTCCGCCCGGCGCGCGCCACAGCGGATCGAGCTTGCGCCCGGTCAGCTCCTGGAAGCGCTGGTCGACCCGCTTCATCTCTTCGCAATACTGGGCCGGTGTCCATTGCAGCTTCTTGCCGGCCTGCGCGCCGAACTGCGGACGCACTTCGATCTTGCCCGCGGGCAGGTCGCGGATCACGTAGACATGGTCGAAGGTATGGGTGCCAAAGGCATGCCCTTCGGCAGCCAGCCGCTTCCACAGCGGCGCCCAGCCCGGATCGAGGGAGTAGTCGCCGTGGATGGTCTTTTCGTTGGCGAGGAAGAAGGTGGCCTTGATGTGGTGGCGCTGCAGGGTCTGCTCGATCAGTTCGGCCTGGGACTGGCTGCCGGTATCGAAAGTCAGATAGATCCTGCCCTTGCAGGCCGACTCTTGCGGCGCGGCCGGTTGCGCAAGGACCTGGCCTGCCGCCAGCAGGGCGAACAGGCACAGGCTGCGCAGGGACTTTCTTGGGAGAGGCTGCGTCATCGCTACTTCATGAAGAGGGATCAGAGATCGGGCGCGCGGTTATGGAGATAGATGCCGTGCGGCGAGCGGCCCACCGGGATCACCTTGGTCACCGAACGGCTGGCCAGGTCGATCACCGCTACCTTCTTGACCCAGCGCAGCGTGGCCCACATGGTCTTGCCGTCGGAAGTCACTTCCATGCAGTCCGGACCACCCGGCACCTTGATGGTGCCGACGTTTTCCAGCGTGGTCATGTCAACGACGCTGATGGTGTTGGCGACCCGGTTGGAGACATAGACGAAGCGCTTGTCGCCTTGTCCACGGAAATTGTGCGCGCCAATGCCAGTCTTGATCTTCTTGACGACCTTCTGGGTGCGCCAGTCGATCACCTCGACATAGTCCGACCCCATGATGCCGACCATCAGGTACTTGTTGTCCGGGGTCATGATGATCCCGGCCGGCAGCTTGCCCACCGGCATAGTCCACTTGACCTGCTGGGTGGCCAGGTCGATGGCGCTGATCTGGTCGCTGCCCTGCTGGGTGATGAAGGCGGTGGTGCTGGCGTTGTCGAAGGCGATATGGCTGGGCGTCTTGGGCAGCGGGATGCGCTTGGACAGCTTCAGGTCCTGGCCGTCATAGCTGTAGACATCGACGCGGTCCAGGCGCAGGCCGGTGGCGACGAACCACTTCTGGTCAGGGGTGAAGCCGATCTGGTAGGGATCGATGATGTCGCGGATCTTGCGTTGCACCGCGCCGGTCTTGGGGTCCAGGAACAGCAGCTGGTTGCCGGTGGCGCTGGCCACGATCAGCGATTTGTTGTCGGGAGTGGCCATCAGGTGGTGCGGTTCCTTGCCCACCGAGAAGGTCGAGAGTTCCTTTTCGCCGGTCTCGTCCAGCAAGGAGACCGAGGCATCGCCCGAATTGAGGACCACGACCACGTTGGCGTGTGCCGAGACGGCCAGGACGGCCGAGACGCATGCTGCGCGAAGGGTGAGGGAAAAATATTGGCGGATTCTACGCAACATGACGAACTTTACACAAAAATGCCTGATCTCATCGTGCACGAGGCACGTCCTCGGCGGTTAACGCGGCCCGTGTACTTCCCGCTGACAGCCCACTGACGCAATATGAAAAATTTCTAGTTTTTTGGTTTACACTGCCAGCCGTTCCGGTCGCAAGCCGCCACCGCAGGCCTGACAGCCCGGCTCAGTCCCCGTCACGCCTGCG
Organism: Herbaspirillum camelliae; assembly: GCF_001929405.1. NCBI lineage: Bacteria > Pseudomonadati > Pseudomonadota > Betaproteobacteria > Burkholderiales > Oxalobacteraceae > Herbaspirillum > Herbaspirillum camelliae. Next base: position 3,269,325 of record NZ_KV880769.1, on the reverse strand, counting down.
TTTGCGGACAATGCCCGGGAGCAACATCCTGCGCTGTCAGGCATGGTCAGCACACACCAGGGCAGCACCGGCCGCACCCACGCAATCCCCTCACCGAAAGGAACATGATGTCCACGATCACGACAGCTTCCGGGCTGCAATATGAAGAAATCAACATTGGCGCAGGCGACGAAGCCAAGGCCGGCAGCCATGTCACGGTGCATTACACCGGCTGGCTGCAGAACGATGACGGCAGCGCCGGCAGCAAGTTCGACTCCAGCAAGGACCGCAATGACCCGTTCGCCTTCCCGCTGGGCGCAGGCCACGTGATCAAGGGCTGGGACGAAGGTGTGCAGGGCATGAAGGTTGGCGGCACCCGCAAGCTGATCATCCCGGCCAGCCTCGGCTATGGCGCACGCGGCGCCGGCGGCGTGATCCCGCCCAACGCCACGCTGATCTTCGAAGTCGAACTGCTGGCCGTCTGAGCCCTGGGGAGGAGAGACATGAGCACCCTGCAAGAACAATTCGAAGCGGCCGTGGCCGAATCCAAGAGCCTGCCCGAGCGTCCCGACAACATGACCCTGCTGAAGATGTACGGTCTCTACAAGCAAGGCAGCAACGGCGACGTGCAAGGCGAACGTCCCGGCATGACCGACTTCGTGGCCCGCGCCAAGTATGACGCCTGGGCTGCCTTGAAGGGCAAGCCGCAAGCCGAAGCGCAACAGGAATACATCGACATCTTCAATGAACTGAAGGGTTGATGCACTCGGCGTAGGCAGCCATCCTGCCGCCTTCGAGACGAGCATAGAGAAACAAGAAACGGGCGCACCTGCCACGCGGGTGCGCCCGTTTTCGCGTTTTCGCGTTTTCGTTTTCTTTGCCAGCGAGGCGGACGAATCAGCCCTTGACGACGTCCGGATTGAGCAGGTTCGGCGGACGCTGCCCTGACAGGGCCGCAATCAGGTTATCGGCTGCACAGTTGGCCATGGCCAGGCGAGTCGGCGTGGAAGCGCTGGCGATGTGGGGCGTGAGCACGACATTGCTGAGATCAAGGAATTCCGGCTTGAAGGCCGGCTCATTCTCGAACACATCCACTCCGGCGGCAGCGATGCGGCCTTCGCGCAGCGCGGCAATCAACGCCGCATCATCGACGATGCCGCCGCGGGCGATGTTGGTGAGGGTGGCGGTCGGCTTCATCAGCGCCAGTTCAGCTGCGGCGATGGTGTGGTGGGTGTCTTTCGAGTAAGGCAGCACCAGGATCACGTGGTCAGCCTGGCGCAGCAGCTCTTCCTTGCTGACGTAGCGGGCGTGGTTGGCGCGCGCTTCCAGCTCCGGCGCCAGGCGCGAGCGGTTGTGGTAGAGCACCTGCATATCGAAACCCAGCGAGCGGCGGGCAATGGCCTGGCCGATGCGGCCCATGCCGATGACGCCCAGCGTGGCGCCATGGATGTCGGAGCCGACGAAGCTGTCATAGCTCCACTTCTTCCACTGGCCGGCGCGCAGGAAGTGTTCCGACTCGGTGATGCGACGCGCGGCAGCCATCATCAGCGCCCAGCCGAAGTCGGCGGTGGTTTCGTTGAGCACGTCGGGGGTATTGGTCGCCATCACGCCGGCCTGGGTGGCGGCGGCCACGTCGATGTTGTTGTAACCCACGGCCATGTTGCAGACCGCCTTCAACTGCGGGTTGGCGGCAAACAGCGCCGCCGTCACCGGCTCGCTGGGGGTGGTGAAGAGGCCATCCTTGCCTTGCGCCTTGGCCTGCAGTTCAGCGGCGCTGTAGATGCGGTCGTCCTGGTTGGATTCGACCTCGAAATGCTGCTCCAGGCGCGCCAGGACTTCGGGGAAGACGGCGCGGGCGACGAAGATCTTGGGTTTCATGCGGGTCTCGTTATCTAGGTTTCGTTGTCGGAAAGGTGCGGCACAACATCACTCGGAATCAATCTGAATCAATCTGGATCAGTCAGAAGAACAGGAAACTCATGACAATGAACAGCGGCGCCAGGATCCCCGCCGACCAGGCCATGTAGCCGAAGAAGCTGGGCATGCGGATGCCGCGCTCCTCGGCGATGGCCTTGACCATCATGTTGGGGGCATTGCCGATATAGCTGTTGGCCCCCATGAAGACGGCGCCGGCAGAGATGGCCGCCAGGGTCGAGGCCAGCGGCCCCATCAGCTCACGCGCATCGCCGGAGGCGGTATTGAAGAACACCAGATAGGTGGGCGCATTGTCCAGGAAGGAGGACAGCAAACCCGTCATCCAGAAATACATCACATCGTCGGGCTTGCCATCGGGGCCGGTCACGGCGCGCACCACGGCAGCAAAAGCGCCCTGCTCGCCTGCGCGCAGCATGGCAATCACCGGAGCAATGGTCAGGAAGATGGCAGCGAAGAGCTTGCCCACTTCCAGCATCGGGCCCCATCCGAATTCATTGCCGGAGCGCGCCGATTTCGGCGTCAGCCACAGCGAGATCAGGATCACCCCCACCAAAGCGCCGTCACGCAGCAGGTTCTGCCACTCCAGCGGCGCGCCCATCAGCTCGGTAGCCACACCCGGCTTCCACAACCCGCTCATGAGCACCAGCCCGACCACGGCGCCCAGCAGCAGTAAATTGACGCGCCCTTCCAGTTGCAATGGCGAGTCCGGTGTGGGATCGAGGGGACGGCGCTCTTCGCGGTTGAGGTAGAAGTGGCGGTCCAGCCCATAGAAGATGAGCAGCAGCGCACCGCACAGGAAGGCCATCGGCCCCAGCAGGTGACGCGCGGTCCAGAAGAAATCGACGCCCTTGAGGAAGCCCAGGAACAGCGGCGGATCGCCCAGCGGCGTGAGCGAACCGCCCGCATTGGCGACCAGGAAGATGAAGAACACCACCACATGCACCGTATGCTTGCGGTCGTCATTGGCGCGGATCAGTGGGCGGATCAGCAGCATGGCCGCGCCGGTGGTGCCCATGATGCTGGCCAAGAGCGTACCCAGCGCCAGCAAGCCGGTATTGAGGGCGGGCGTGCCATGCAGGTTGCCGCGCACGCAGATGCCGCCGGCCACGGTGAAGAGCGCGGTCAGCAGGATGATGAAGGGCAGGTATTCCGCCACCAGCGCATGCACGCTGATGGCCAGCGCCGCATGCGCGCCATGCAGGGCCGCGAACGGCAGCAGGAAGGCCAGCGCCCAGGCGGCGGCGATCTTGCCGAAATGATGATGCCAGAGGGCCGGCATCACCAGTGGCAGCACGGCGATGGACAAGAGCACACCGGCAAAGGGGATGGCCCAGGCCAGCGAGAGGCCTGCGCCGTCGAGTTCGGCGCTCCACCCCGGCAACGGCAGGAGCAAGGCGCAGAGGGCAAACAGGGAGGGGGCAGTGATTCGGGTCAGCAAATGTCGTCCTGAGGAAATGCAGATGAAGAAACTCCCCGCGACCACCTGCCGGCGCAGGCCATCACGAGGAATCACACTATAGCAGCCGACATGCCGCCCGGACGCAAAAACGGCCGAGTGGAAAAACTTTCAGGTATCGTTCAAATCCGGTCAAGCCTTGATCTGGAACACCTGGCGCAGATAATTCACATAGGCCGGGTCATCACACATGTTCTTGGACGGCGTGTCCGACAGCTTGGCCACTGGCTGGCCATTGCAGCGGACCATCTTCATGACCACCTGCAGCGGCGTGTAGCCGAGGTCATTGGTGAGGTTGGTGCCCACGCCGAAGGCCACCTTGGCGCGGTCCTTGAAGCGCAGGTACAAGGCGCGCACCTTGTCGAAGTCCAGGCTGTCGGAGAACACCAGCACCTTGCTGGAGGGATCGACGCGATTGTCGCGGTAATGCTGGATGAGACGCTCGCCCCATTCGAACGGGTCGCCCGAATCGTGGCGTGCGCCATCGAAGAGCTTGCAGAAATACATGTCGTAGTCGCGCAGGAAAGCGTCCATCCCATAGACGTCCGAGAGCGTGATGCCCAGGTCGCCCCGGTACTCGCGCGCCCACATCTCGAAGGCAAAGGTCTGCGAGTCGCGCAGGCGCGGCCCCAGCGCCTGGCAGGCCTGCAGGTATTCATGCGCCATGGTGCCCAGCGGGGTCAGGTCGTGCTGCATGGCGTACATCACGTTGGAGGTGCCGGCGAAGTGATCGCCCATGTGCTGCTTCATCTCGTCGATGACTTCGGCATGCCAGCTGCGCGAGAAGCGGCGGCGGGTGCCGTAGTCGGCGATCTTGCAGCCGGCCAGCTCAGGATCGTCGGTGATGACCGACATCTTCTTGCGCAGCCGCGCCCTGCCCTCTTGCAGATCCGGTGAACGCTGGGTGGCGCGGAAATACACTTCATTGACGATGGCCAGCACCGGCACTTCGAACATGATGGTGTGCAGCCACGGTCCCTTGACGCTGATCTCGATCTCGCCATTGCCGGACGGGTCGGGCTGGACCGTGATGTACTTTTCGTTGAGATGGAACAGGTCGAGGAAGTCGACGAAATCGCTCTTGATGAAACGCAGGCTGCGCAGGTAGTTCAGTTCGTCTTCCTTGAACCGCAACCGGCACAGGGCGGCGATCTCGGCGCGGATCTCATCGACGTAGGGCCGCAGGTCGACGTTCTCGTTGCGGCATTTGAAGCGGTATTCGACTTGCGCGCCAGGGAAATGGTGTAACACCACCTGCATCATCGTGAACTTGTACAGGTCGGTGTCGAGTAAGGAAGTGATGATCATGAAATCCGGATGCGGCTGGCCGCATGCTGCCATGTTGATAGTCCACCTGCACCGCGCGATGCCGGGACGACACCGCCGGGCGTCGCGCCCGCTATCTTAACCGAGATCGGTCAGTCCAAAGCCCCGGTTGCTGCGGGGGCTTTGCGGCCTGGCCGGGTCATTTCGAGGCCGAGGCCGGACGGCGGCTGCGCACATAGGCCGGCGGCGGCAGGTAGGCCGCGCCATCCAGATAGCGCCAGTCGCGCATGCTGCTGCGTCCATCCTTCTGCGAGACCAGGCCGACAAAGGCGCCCAGCGAGGCCTGCTGGTCCAGCGCGCGGAAACTGACCGGCCCCAGCGGCGAGACGAACTGCAGGCCGCGCATGGCCTCCACCAGTACCTCGCCATCGCCGCCGTCGCTCTTCTTCAGACCAGCGGCAATGGCCATCATGGTGGTATAGCCGAACACGGCCGACAATTGCGGGCGTTCGCTGAAGCGCTTCAGGTAAGCCTCGAGGAAGCGCTGGTGCTCGGGCAGGCTGACCTGGTCCCAGGGATAGCCGATGGCCAGCCAGTCACGGATGGCTTCGCTCTGGCTCGGGTCCAGGCTTTGCGCGCCGGCCGAGGCCATCGAGACCACCCGCACGCCCTCGAACAATTGCTGGCGATTGCCGGCCTGGACGAACTTCTGCAGGTCTTCGCCGAAGGTGGCGTTGAAGATGCCATCCGGACGCGACTGGCGGATCGCCCGGGCGACGTCGTCCGCCTTGATCTTGCCCAGGGCCGGCCACTGGTCGCTGACGAATTCCACATCCGGACGCGCCTGCTTCAACAACAGCTTGAAGCTGGCCACGGCGCTCTGACCATATTCATAGTTGGGCGCCACCACCGCCCAGCGCCGCCCCGGCATGCGGGCGGCCTGCTCGGCCAGCATGGCGGCCTGCATATAGGTCGAGGGGCGCACGCGGAAGGTGTAGCGGTTGCCCTTGTCGAGGGTGATGGCGTCGGACAGCGCATCGCCCACCACCAGCACGGTACGGCCGCGGGCCGCCTCGCGCGAGACGGCCAGGGCCACGTCGGAGAGCATGGAGCCGGTCAGCACTTCCACATGGTCCTGGCTGATCAGTGCGCGGGCATTGCGGGCGGCCTGGTCGGCATCGCCGTCGTCCTCGCGCACGACCAGTTGCAAGGGCCGACCACCGACGCCGCCGGCTGCATTGATCTGTTCCAGGGCCAGCGCCAGGCCATTGCGGTAGGCTTGCCCGGCGGTGGAGAGCCGGTGACGGCTGTTGATCTCGCCGATGCGGATGGCCTCGGCGGCATGGCTCGGGCCCCAGGGCAGCGCCAGCGCGGCGGCCAGGCCCAGCAGGAGCGGCCAGCGGAAAAGAGGGGAACGAAGGGATTGCTTGCGATGGGCAGCGTTCACGCCGGACATCCTTATCATCTTGTCGCTCTGACCAGACCGTCGCTTGCACGAAGCGGCGTGCCGGCGGGATCGCCGGCCCTCCGGATGCCCCTGGCGGCGGCTGACCTGATCGCGAGCTTGTTTATTTACTTATACGTAATCTGTATAAGCCTCATTTGTGGGAAAAATCGAATTACCTTAAAATACAAGGCTTTGCGGCGGGTTGCACAGCGGCATTCCGACGGCGCCCACAAGGCGGAGGACTGCCCCAAAATGCAGGCGCTCGGCTCGTCGACTGAACGTCGAGGGTGGGTTGACCAGCCGCAACAAGATTTTAACCGTGCCATATTGCCATCAATTGCGGCGCAGTTAGCCATCGGTTTGAAGAAATTTTACAGATAGGACAGTTATGACCCACGTTGTCACCGATTCCTGCGTCCGTTGCCGCTATACGGATTGCGTGGATGTTTGCCCGGTGGATTGCTTCCGCGAAGGCCCCAATTTCCTCGCGATTGACCCCGACGAATGCATCGACTGCGCCGTGTGCGTGGCCGAATGCCCGGTCAACGCGATCTACGCGGAAGAAGACGTGCCGGCCGACCAGCAGCAGTACATCGCCCTGAACGCCGAACTGTCCCGCAGTTGGCCCTCCATCACCAAGACCAAGGCGCCGCTGCCAGAAGCCGAGGAATGGAAGGACAAGACCGACAAGCTGCAATACCTGCAGCGCTGATCGCTGCGGTCGATCAAACCGGCCGGGCCTGAACCCGGCCAGAATTGCGGTTGCGCATCCAGCCTGGCAGCACCATCGCCCAAGCCAGATGCGCAGCCGTTTGTATTTGACCGGCAGCAAAGACCCTGCCGGCCACATGGGCTGCGCCCCCTGTCAGGCGCTGGCTCGCTGCATCATCACTGGCCTATCCCACCGCCATACGGCCCCGCCGTTAGCCCCTCGCGCTGCGCGCAAGTGTGAAAAGCCGCTCTACTGATCTGATCTACTGAAACAGGAATATCAAGAAAATCATGGAAAACAATGTCCAGACTGCGGCAGCAAACGGTGTCATCGATGCCGACGCCGTCATCATCGGCGCCGGCCCGGTCGGCCTGTTCCAGGTGTTCGAACTTGGCCTTTTGGAAATCAAGGCGCACGTGATCGATTCCCTGCCGGTCGTCGGCGGCCAGTGCGTGGAGCTGTACCCGGACAAGCCCATCTATGACATCCCGGCCGTGCCGGTCTGCACCGGTCAGGAACTGACCGACAACCTGTTGAAGCAGATCGAACCCTTCTCGCCCACCTTCCACCTGGGCCAGGAAGTGACCCTGGTGAACAAGCGCGAAGACGGCCGTTTCGACGTCGAAACCTCCACCGGCACCAGGTTCATCACCAAGACCATCTTCATCGCCGCCGGCGTGGGCTCGTTCCAGCCGCGTACCCTGAAGGTCGAAGGCATCGAGCAGTTCGAAGGCTCGCAGGTGTTCTACCGCGTCAAGGACCCGGCCCTGTTCGAAGGCAAGAACATCGTCATCTGCGGCGGTGGCGACTCCGCCCTGGACTGGGCGCTGAACTTCGTGGGCAAGGCCGAATCGGTGATCCTGCTGCATCGTCGTGAAGAATTCCGCGCAGCGCCCGCCTCGGTGGCCAAAATGAAGGAACTGTGCGAACAGTACGAGATGCAGCTGGTCATCGGCCAGGTCACCGGCACCGAGATCAAGGACGGCAAGCTGGCCGAAGTCAAGGTCACCGGCGCTGACGGCGTCACCCGCCGCCTGCCGCTGGACATGCTGCTGGTCTTCTTCGGCCTGTCGCCCAAGCTGGGCCCGATCGCCGAGTGGGGCCTGGAAATCGAACGCAAGCAACTGAAGGTGATGGATACCGAGAAGTTCGAGACCAATGTCCCCGGCATCTTCGCCGTGGGCGACATCAACACCTATCCGGGCAAGAAGAAGCTGATCCTGTCGGGCTTCCACGAGGCCGCCCTGGCTGCCTTCGGCGCTGCCCCGTATATCTTCCCGGAAAAGAAGATCCACATGCAGTACACCACCACCTCGCCCAAGCTGCACAAGATCCTGGGCGTGGAAAGCCCGGTCTTCGACTGAGCTGGGTGATCGACCCGCCGACCCGCGCGGTCGCGTCATACAGAAGAGCCCCTGTCCTGCGCAGGGGCTTTTTTATGGCCAGCCGCGATGGTGGTATGACCAGCTAGCGGGGCCATAGGCAAAGCATGCTATCCTATTGCGTCGCAACAAGGATAGTGTTGACAGAATGAAAACAAAACAATTCTGTCAGCCAACGATCATCGCCAAACGTTTGTGGCACATGCTTGCTGCGCACCTGGCCCGGCGTGTCGTCCGGGAGGGAAAGCCAGCCGGTGCTTGTATAAAGGTCAGCTATGCTTTATCAACTGCATGAACTCAATCGCGCGTTTCTGAACCCGATGATGCAATGGGCGGAGACCTCAGCCAAGCTTTTCTCGGACCCGGTTTCGCCGCTTGCCCACACCCCCTTCTCCCAGCGTATCGCAGCCGGCTATGAGCTGTTGTACCGCCTGTCCAAGGAATACGAAAAGCCGCAGTTCAACATCGACGCCGTGCCGGTCGATGGCAAGAGCGTTGGCATCGTCGAGGAAGTGGTGGAAGAAAAGCCCTTCTGCCGCCTGATCCATTTCCGCAAGGACCTCAGCGCGCGCCAGGCTACGGCCCTCAAGCAGCCTACCGTGCTGGTGGTCGCGCCGCTGTCGGGCCACCACTCCACCCTGCTGCGCGAGACCGTGCGCGCCCTGCTGCAGGAACACGATGTCTACATCACCGACTGGACCGATGCGCGCATGGTGCCGGTCGAGCAGGGATCGTTCCATCTGCATGACTACGTCTATTACGTGCAAGACTTCATCCGCACACTGGGTCCGGATGTGCACGTGATCTCGGTCTGCCAGCCCACCGTGCCGGTGCTGGCGGCCATCTCGCTCATGGCCAGCGCCAACGACCCCATGCTGCCCAAGAGCATGACCATGATGGGCGGCCCCATCGACGCCCGCAAGTCGCCCACGGCGGTCAATGACCTGGCCACCGAGAAGCCCTATTCCTGGTTCGAGAACACGGTGATCTACAGCGTGCCGGCCAACTACCCCGGCTTTGGCCGCAAGGTCTATCCGGGCTTCCTGCAGCACGCCGGCTTCGTGGCCATGAACCCGCGCCGCCATGCCCAGAGCCACTGGGATTTCTACATGCACCTGCGCGACGGCGACGACGCCTCGGCCGAAGAACACCGCAAGTTCTACGATGAATACAATGCCGTGCTGGACATGCCGGCCGAGTTCTATCTCGAAACCATCAAGGTGGTCTTCCAGGACTTCGACCTGGCCCGCGGCGCCTGGGAAATCGAAGGCCAACTGGTTCGCCCGCAAGACATCAAGTCGGTCGCCCTGTTCACCATCGAAGGCGAGCTCGATGACATCTCCGGCTCCGGACAGACCCAGGCCGCGCAGGAGCTGTGCAGCAGCATTCCCAAGGCGCGCAAGCAGCACTTCACCGTGCCCAAGGCCGGCCACTACGGCATCTTCTCGGGCCGCCGCTGGCGCGAGATCGTCTGTCCCAAGATCGGCGAATTCATCCGCGCCAACGCCTAAGCGCATGATGTTCCCGGCCAGACGGCGCCCCGTTCCGACGGCGGCGCCGTTTTGCTTTGCGCAGCCGGCATGACTTGGCGGCGGTTTGGCCGGATAATAGTGCCCTTATTCTGCTGAACTGCCTGACCGACGTGCCGCCATCCGCCATCACCTCGTCCGCCTCGCTGGCCGACCGACTCGAAGACCTGCTGCCGCAAACCCAATGCACCAGGTGCGGCTATCCGGCCTGCCGCCCCTATGCCGAGGCCATCGCCGAGGGCCGCGCCTCGTACAACCAATGTCCGCCCGGCGGCCAGGAGGGCGTAGCGCGGCTGGCGCAGCTGCTGGGACGGCCAGTGATCCCGCTGAACCCGGAGCATGGCAGCGAACAGCCGCGCCGCCTGGCCGTGATCGATGAAGCGGTCTGCATCGGCTGCACCCTATGCATCCAGGCCTGCCCGGTCGATGCCATCGTGGGTGCGGCCAAGCAGATGCATACCGTGATCGACGCGCTGTGTACCGGCTGCGATCTGTGCGTGGCGCCCTGCCCGGTCGATTGCATCAGCATGGTCGAGGTGACGCCGGGCCGCACCGGCTGGCAGGCCTGGGGCCAGGAGCAGGCTGACGCCGCCCGCGCGCGCCATGCATGGCGTATTCAGCGCCTGCGTCGCGACAAGGAAGAAAACGACGCCCGCCTGGCCGCCAAGGCCGCCGCCAAGTTGAAGGAAGTCGAAGCGGCCGCCGCCGGCACGCCCGAGGAACAGGCCGAACTGGCCCGCAAGAAAGCCATCATCCAGGCCGCCATGGAACGCGCGCGCCTGAAGAAACTACAGGCCGAACAGGTCAGCCATCCGACCGACAGCGAGCAAGCATGAATCCAACCAAACGCCGCGAGATCTTCGAGCGCCTGCGCCAGGCCAATCCCACCCCCACCACCGAGCTGGAATACGCCACGCCCTTCGAGCTGCTCATTGCCGTACTGCTCTCGGCCCAGGCCACCGATGTCTCGGTCAACAAGGCCACGCGCAAGCTCTACCCGGTGGCCAACACGCCCGAGGCGATCTACCGCATGGGCGTGGACCAGCTCATGCCCTACATCCAGACCATTGGCCTGTACCGCACCAAGGCCAAGAATGTCATCGAGACCTGCCGCATCCTGATCGAAGAACACGGCGGCGAAGTGCCGGAGTCGCGCGAGGCGCTCGAAGCGCTGCCGGGCGTGGGGCGCAAGACGGCCAATGTGGTCTTGAATACCGCCTTCGGCCATCCCACCATTGCGGTCGATACGCATATCTTCCGCGTGTCCAACCGCACGGGGCTGGCGCCGGGCAAGGATGTGGACGAGGTCGAGCGCAAGCTCATCAAGTTCGTCGCGCCCGAATTCCGCCAGGATGCCCATCACTGGCTGATCCTGCATGGCCGCTATACCTGCATCGCGCGCAAGCCGCAATGCTGGAACTGCATCATCGCCGACCTCTGCGAATTCAAGCAGAAGACCCCGCTGCCGACCAAGGGCGTCTGAGCCCCCGCCTCACTGGCGCGGCAGGCCGTTGAAGCGCGCCACCGGTTGCCAGCGCTGGTCCTTGACCTCGTACATGGTAAAGCTGGGCTGCAACAGGTCACCCTCTTCGTTGAAAGCCACCGGCCCGCTGACGCCTTCGAAACGCAAGCGATGCATGGCCTCGGCAATGCGTTCGGGATCGATGCTGCCCGACTGGCGGATGCCTTGGATGATGGCCTGCGCGGCTTCGTAGGCAAATATCGCGTACAGATCCATATCGGAATCGAAGTTCTCGCTGTAGCGCTGGCGGAAACTCTTCCAGCCCGGCATCTTGTCCTGCGGCGGCCCGGGCTCAAGCACCAGCGCGCCATTGGCGTCGGGACCGGCGTGCATGAGGAAGGGCAGACCCAGCGTGCCGGGTGACACCATCAGGCGCGCATGCAGCTTGAGCCTGCGGATAGCCTTGGCCAGCACCCCGGCCTGCCAGTCCAGTCCGCCGAAGAAGATCAGGTCTGGCTGCAGCTTGCGAGCCTCCAGCAGGGGCGCGTTGAAGTCCGAGGTCTTGTCGCTGACCGAGTAGCGCCCCACCACCTGGGCGCCGCGCTCGCTGGCCGTGCGTGCGAACTGCTCAGCCAGCCCTTGGCCAAAGGGCGTGCGGTCGTCGATGGTGACCACCGTCCTGGCCTCCAGCTTATGGACGGCGTACTCACCTGCCAAACGGCCCAGGCTCTCGTTGTTGGGAATGGTGCGAAAGATGCGCGGATAGGACATGGCCGTGAGTCGCCGGCTCATCGCCGAGGGCGTGACCTGGATCACGCCAGCGCGATGGTAGACGGGCGCGGCCGCCAGGCTGGTGCCGCTGGTCCAGTGGCCGACCACCGCGATGACCTGCTGCTGCACCAAAGAGCGCGCCACGAACTCGGCCGTGGCTGGATCGGCGCGGTCATCCTGGGCGATGAGCCTGAGCTGCCAGGACTTGCCGCCGATGCGCAGGCCGCGTCGGTTGGCCTCGGCCAGCGCCAGTTGCACGCCATTCTGCATGCTCTTGCCGACGCCCCCGGAAGGTCCGCTCAAGGGACCGGCAAAGCCGATGGCCAGCGTCGGTGTCTCTTGCTTGTCCGGCGACGGCGCGCGCGGCTGGGCTGTCGCCCCGATGGGCGCACCGAGTGTGGCCAGCGCCAGCAGCGCAGCCAACAGCCTTGCAACACATTGCATGCACTATCCCTTCTCTAAACCGGGCCTCTTCCCCCCTACCGGTGGAACCGGTGCGGCCGGTGCTGGCTGGATGGATTATTCGGATGCTTGTTGTACGGCAAGAATATTACTTCAGGAATGCTCTCACGTGGCGGTAGGCTTCAGGATGCCTGAAGCCGCAGACGTTGCAGCGTACAATACCGCTTTGTCACCGATCACCTGCACCGCCATGTTCACGCCGTCCCAGCACGATGTCCGTCGTTTTTTCTGCGAAGCCTACCGCAAGCACCAGGGCAATGAGATCCTGACCCCGCTGGAAGCCATCGCCCGCGACTGGATCATGCAGCACCCCGAATACCACGAGGGACTGCGCGACGTGGAAGAAGCCCTGGCGGCGGACTATTCGGTCGAACGCGGCCAGACCAATCCCTTCCTGCACCTGTCGATGCACCTGTCGATCACGGAGCAGATCTCGATCGACCAGCCACCGGGCATCCGCGCCGCCTTCCAGCTGCTGGCGCAGCGCCGCGGCTCCGAGCACGAAGCGCATCACGAGATCATGGAAGCGCTGGGCGAGATGATCTGGAATGCCCAACGCAGCGGCCTGCCGCCGGATGGGGCGGCCTATATCGAGAATATCAAGCGCAGGGCGCAGGGATAAATCTGGCGCGCATGCAAAAAAGCCACGCCGCAGACAACTGCCGACGTGGCCTCAGTGCTTGGGTGGTGCGCCTACTTACGTACCACCAGACTGCCCGGCAAGCTATGCAGATAAGCGGCGATATCGATGATATCGCGATCACTGAGCGGCTTGGCCTGGGCCCCCATGACGGCGTTGTTGCGGCCGTTCATGGCCGTGTCGCCGCGCCGGTAGGCGGTCAGGGCGTGCTTGAGATAATCGGCATGCTGGCCGGCCAGCTTGGGATAGGCCGGTTGGGTGGGCGAGTTGTAGTCCTTGCCATGGCAGGAAGCGCAGTTGTACTTTTCGGTCAGCGCGCGGCCATTGGCTACGTCAGCAGCACTGGCGGCCTGCGCGCACAGCGTGGCTGCAGCCAGCAGGCACAGGGTGATCAGGTTCTTCTTCATCTCGTGGCTCCCCCTTACTTCTGCTGCGAATAGTAGGCGGCCAGGTCGGCGATGTCCTGGTCCGACAGGCTGGCGGCCACTCCCATCATGGAGGGATGCTTGCGCTCTCCCTTCTGGTAGGCGTGCAGGGCGCTTTCGATGTAGGCAGCGGACTGGCCACCCAGCATCGGCACCTGATAGACCTCGGGATAGCTGGCCTTGTAGCCAGGGATGCCATGGCAACCGATGCACATGGAGACTTTGTTTTCAGCAGCCTTGGCATTGCCGACGATGTCCGCCGCAGACGCGCTGCCGACTACGCCGACGAGGGCAAGAAACACGAGGTGTTTTTTCATGTGAGCAGGGTAAAGATGATTGGACTTGCCATCCGCCCCACCCATATGGCGGCGTGGCGGACACCCGACGAAACGCATCTTTTGCTACCAGCGGCAAACTTTATCGTGCTTGTTAGATTGCCTGGTCCTGCAGGTTTGGCTGTTCTGCTATGGCTCAACCGGTGTTTCGGCTCAAGCTGGTCTCTCCACTCCCCCTGCCTTGCGCAAAAAACGGTTTGATTCTAACCAATAAAACCGCGAGCGTCATCCCTGTGAAAAAACCGCATCCATGACCCGCAACAGCCCACCCGGCGCGGACTTCGACCTGCTGACACAGTTGTGTGCAATGCAATATCCGGCCCGATGGAAGAACCAGCCAGGCCGGTTCAGGCCACATTCAGGCTACATGACGACGCACAGAAGACTGCACATCGTCATCACGCTCAAGTGAAGCCAGGCGCGGCATCTGATCGTCCGGACCGGGATCGTCGCCGCCATCGTCATCGTCCGGCTCATCCTCGTCGGACTCATCCCGCACTGCCGCATGCGCGCGCTCGGGCAAGATGAAGAACAAGGGACGCACGACGAAACGGCGCAACACTGCCCGCATGGCGACATTGCGCGCGCGCCGTGGCAGATCGCGCGAACGCAGGGCCAGCGCCAGCGCGCAGGCGAACGCGACGGCCACCGACAGCAAGCCGGTGACGGCCACCCCGCCCGCGGCCAGCCAGAACGCCGGCGTCATCAGCGCCTGCCAGCCCAGGCTGAAGATGGCGGCCGTCAGCGTGCCGGCCGCCAGGGTGACATGACGGATATCCAACGGCAGGCTGAAGAAGGCCGCGACCACCGGCGCCATGCCCAGCAGCAGCGCCAGCGCGAAGCTGCCGGCAATGGTGGCGACATTGCGTTCCAGCCAGGCCGCGCAACGCTGGGCGCGCAAGGCGCCCAGGCCATGCACGAGGCGGCGATGGTTGGAGACCACCTCGCGCACCCGGCGCAGTGCGAACCAGTTGTCGGCAAAGCCCGCCGCCAGGCTGGCCAGCCACAGCAGCACGCCGGTCAAGGCGGCATACAAGGGCGTGGGACCGACCAGCGACAGCGACGCCACGCTCTGGCGCGCCGCCTCCAGCGACATGGGCTGGCGACCCAGGGCAAACCAGCCCAGCGCGCACAGCGCCGCCGTCACCGGCACGACCGCCAGCAAATTGCCAAAGATGCCCGCCGATTGCGAGCGCAGCAATCGCCCCGATTCAGCGATCAGGTCGCGCATGCCCTCGGCATCCAGGTCGCCCATGCGCGAGGCCAGCGCCGGCGCGGTCACGGCAGGCTGGCGAGTGGCCAGCACGCCGCCCAGCGCGGCGATGATCAGGAAGCTGGCGGCATAATTGAGCGAAGCCAGCGCGCCATCCACGAAATGCACCACGCCCAGCATCGACAGGCTTTGCTTGAGCAGCGCGGTGCCGGCAATGACCGCCCCGCCCAGCAGACCCGCGCGCATGACGCGGCGATAGCCCGCCGCATCGCGGGCAATGGCCTGCTCGCGGTGATCGGCATTGCGTTCCACCATCTTGCGCGCCAACAGCGCAAAGCTGCGCCGCATCAGGCCGCGCACCGAATCACGGTGATGATGGGCCGAAATCAGGTCGCACAGCAGCAGTTGCACCCGCCCCGCCCCCGGCTTGACCGCCATCCCGGGTACGGCCGGGCTGATCGCCGGACCCGGCATGCCCGAACGCACGTCGATCAGGCGCCCGATGCGCTGCAGATGCGCGCGCATGCGCTCGACCCGGTAGACCAGGCTGACCGAGACGCCATATTCATCCAGGTGGGCATAGATGCGGTCGGTCTGCGCATGGCACACCGCCACCAGCATGCGCACGCTGCGCAAGGCGCCCATGTCGCCGGGCTGGGCGCGTAGCCAGGCTTCCATTTCGCGGCGCAGCGCCAGGAAGGGTGTGGCGCGCATGGGCATCTTGGGTTCCAGGCGCTGGCGGAAGGCCGGGCTGATGCCATCGGCCACCACCGTCGTGGTCAGGTAGGTGATGGCTTCTTCGATCTGCTGCCAGTACATGTGCGAGATGCCATCGTCAGCCATGAGCTTCCACAGGCGCTGCAGCAGATCATTGTCCAGCTCCAGCAGCCAGACGGCGTCGTCCGGGTCGGGGAACAGGGCGGTGAAGAGCGACGACAGGTCGGTGGGTGAGAGGTGCCGGGGCAGGATCAGGCGCGCCAGGCGTTCGGACAGTTCGCCGAAGAAGCCGGGTTCGTGGGGCAGTCCGGTGGTCGAGAAGAGTTCGGGGCCGGTGGCTTCGCGCAGCGTTTTTTGCAGCGCATTCTGTACCGCCCGGCGCACCTCGCGGTGCTGGTCCAGCCAGTCCAGCAGGATGGCAAGCCGCTCACGGCGCACCTGGTGCCAGGCCCGGCGATCGAGGAAGGATACCGCCGGGCGATGACGCAGCCATTCGACCACGTCGATCATCCAGTTGGCCCGCTCATGCCAGCTGGAGGCCGGATCGGCGCGGCGCATCAGCACCTCCAGCTGACGCCCGACATCCTGGCGATCCATGTAGCGCGCCTGCATGCCGTGACGCATTCGTCTCCACACCACCAGCATCTTGAAGAAAAGGAATTTCATGAGCAGTGAGCGCCGGGGCGCTGTCAGTTCTGTCAGTTGTTGCATGCGGAGAACCGTATATAGGAACGGTTTCGCCAATTTCAAGCGGAATCAGGGGGCCAGGGTTTTCCCTTATACTCGAGGAAACCTGCGGTCCTGCTGCTGCAACGCCGCATCCCAACGACGCCCCGACCACAGCAACTGACAAGGACAGCATCCATGCCAGATCATTCCACCGTTCCTGCGACCCCGATCAAATTCACCGGCAGCGAGCACTACGTCGCCACCGATGACCTCAAGCTGGCGGTCAACGCCGCCCTCACCTTGCAACGCCCGCTGCTGATCAAGGGCGAACCCGGCACCGGCAAGACCATGCTGGCCGAGGAAGTGGCCGCGGCCCTGGGTCGTCCCTTGCTGCAGTGGCATATCAAGTCCACCACCAAGGCCCAGCAGGGCTTGTACGAATACGATGCGGTCTCGCGCCTGCGCGATTCACAGCTGGGCGAAGAACGCGTCAAGGACATCCACAACTACATCGTCAAGGGCGTGCTGTGGCAGGCCTTCACCGCTGACGAGCCGGTGGTGCTGCTGATCGACGAGATCGACAAGGCCGACATCGAATTCCCCAATGACCTGCTGCGCGAACTCGACCGCATGGAGTTCTACGTCTACGAGACGCGCGAACTGGTGCGCGCCCGGCATCGTCCGCTGGTGGTCATCACTTCCAACAACGAGAAGGAACTGCCGGACGCCTTCCTGCGCCGCTGCTTCTTCCACTACATCAAGTTCCCGGACAAGGAGACCATGCAGAGCATCGTCGATGTGCATTTCCCGCACATCAAGCGCGATCTGCTGGCACGGGCGCTGGAGGCCTTCTACCAGGTGCGCGATGTGCCCGGTATCAAGAAGAAGCCCTCCACCTCGGAACTGATCGACTGGCTCAAGCTGCTCATGGCCGAAGACATCCCGCCCGAAGCCCTGCACAGCCAGGACAACAAGGCCGTGGTGCCGCCGCTGCATGGCGCACTGCTCAAGAACGAGCAGGATGTGCATCTGTTCGAGCGCCTGGTCTTCATGTCGCGCAACCATCGCTGAATCCCCTCCTACCTGCCGGAGCTGCCATGCAATTCCTCTCGCCGATCACCCTCAAGGGCCAGTTCGCCACCATCGAGCCACTGCATGCCGAGCATCACGACGCGCTCATCGCCGCCGTGTCGGACGGCAAGCTATGGAAGCTCTGGTACACCGCCATCCCCAAGCCGGAGAGCATGCGCGCCGAGATCGAACGCCGCCTGCACCTGCAGCAACAGGGCAGCATGCTGCCCTTCGTGATCCGCCGCAACGACACCGGCGCGCTGTGCGGCATGACCACCTACATGAATGCCGACTCGGTGCACCGGCGCGTGGAGATCGGCTCCACCTGGTACGCCGCCAGCGCCCAGCGCACCGGCATCAATACCGAGTGCAAGCTGATGATGCTGACCCACGCCTTCGAAGACATGCACTGCATCGCCGTGGAATTCCGCACCCACTGGATGAACCAGCAATCGCGCGCCGCCATTGCCCGGCTGGGCGCCAAGCAGGACGGCGTGCTGCGCAATCACATGCGCATGCCGGATGGCTCCTATCGTGACACGGTGGTATTTTCCATCATCGAATCGGAATGGCCGACGGTGCGCCGCCATCTGCAGTTCAAGCTGGGCCGCTGAAGTCGCACCCATGCTGATCGATTTCTTCTACATCGTGAAACAGGCTGGCGTACCGGCCTCGATCAAGGAATTCCTGACCCTGCTGGAGGCGATGGACAAGCAGCTCATCTCGCCCTCGCTGGACGAGTTCTACTTCCTCTCACGGCTGACGCTGGTCAAGGACGAGGCCCACTTCGACAAGTTCGACCGCGCCTTTGGCGCCTACTTCAAGGGCATAGAAACGATCTTCGAGAAGCGCCCGGAGATTCCGCTGGAATGGCTGGTCAAGCAGTTGCAGCGCGATCTGACGCCCGAGCAGAAGGCCGCCATCGAGAAGTTCGGCTATGACAAGCTGATGGACCGCTTAAAGCAATTGCTGGAAGAACAGAAGGAACGCCACGAAGGCGGCAGCAAGTGGATCGGCACCGGCGGCGTCTCGCCGTTTGGCCATGGCGGCTACAACCCCGAGGGCATCCGCATCGGCGGCAAGGGCGGCCAGCGCAGCGCCGTGAAGGTCTGGGAAGAACGCCAATACCAGGATTACGATGGCGAGCGTGAGCTCGGTACGCGCAACATCAAGGTAGCGCTGCGCCGCCTGCGCCGCTTTGCGCGGGAAGGACTGGACGAGGAGCTGGCGCTGGACGATACCATCCGCGCCACCGCCAGCAATGCCGGCTACCTGGACATTCGCATGCAGCCCGAACGCAAGAACAAGATCAAGGTGCTGATGCTCTTTGATGTGGGCGGCTCCATGGATGACCATATCGCTCGCACCGAAGAACTGTTCTCGGCGGCGCGTACCGAATTCAAGAACATGGAATTCTTCTACTTCCACAACTGCGTCTATGACTACCTGTGGAAGAACAACCGCCGCCGCCACGCCGAACGCTTCCCGACCTGGGACGTGCTGCGCAAGTACACGCCCGACACCAAGCTCATCTTCGTGGGCGACGCCACCATGAGTCCCTACGAGATCGTGCAGCCGGGCGGCGCGGTGGAATACAACAACGCCGAGGCCGGGGCCGAATGGCTGCAGCGCTTTACCAGCACCTTCCCGCATTTCGTCTGGCTCAATCCCGAACCGGAAGGGCTGTGGCAATACCGCCAATCGATCGCCCTAATCCGCCAGCTGATGAATGACCGCATGTTCCCGCTGACCATGGATGGACTGGAAGGGGCGATGCGCTTGCTGAGCAAGTAAGCTGCGTTTCGAGCCCCCTACCTACCGTTCGGACTGAGTAGCCGCTTGCGGCGTATCGAAGACACGCCTGCGGTCAATCACCGGAGCGCCTTCGATACGCCGCGTTGCGGCTACTCAGTCCGAACGGGATGCGGGGGCCACGGGGTGAAGTGGCTCAGGCGGCAACAGGGGTATAACCCGCTTCCTCGATAGCCTCGGCAAACTGCTGCGCCGGCAGGCTGCTGTCGATGACCACACGCTTGTCGGCCACGGTGATATCGACCTTGGCATTGGCGTCCACCTCCTTGACGGCCTTGGTGATGACACCGGCACAGTGGTTGCAGGTCATGTCGTTGACGGTGAAGGTGGTGCTCATGGCGTTTCCTTTCATAAATAGAACGAAGATGACAATGGCAGAAGCTTAAACCTTCCCGCCATGGCAAGGTCAAGCGCGACTGCATGCCAAGGTGCGTCATGCGACAATCGGACTTGACCTTACCCTCATGGGAAGGATGATGATGCAGGCATCGACTTCATCTTCCCGGACAATTCGCATGAATGATTCCACTGCCACCCGCACCGACATCAGCCTCGACATCGAAGGCATGAGCTGCGCCTCCTGCGTGATGCGCGTCGAGAAAGTGCTCAAGAAGATCCCCGGCGTCACCGAGGTCAGCGTCAACCTGGCCACCGAACGCGCCAGCATCGCCACTGCCGGCGCCGTCGCGCCGGAGCAGCTCATCGCCGCCATCGAAAAGGCCGGCTACCACGCCCGCGCGCACCTGCCCGAGGAGACCGCCCCCGCCGCCAAAGCGGCCCTGCCCTCCTGGTGGCCGGTAGCGCTGTCTGCCGCGCTATCGCTGCCGCTGGTGCTGCCCATGCTGCTGGCGCCGCTGGGCGTGCAATGGAGCCTGCCGCCGCTGTGGCAATGGCTCTTGGCCACGCCCGTGCAATTCTGGCTGGGCTGGCGCTTCTACCACGCCGGCTGGGGTGCGCTGCGCGCGCGCTCGGGCAACATGGACCTGCTGGTGGCGCTGGGCACCAGCGCGGCCTATGGCCTGTCGCTGTGGCAATGGCTGACCTTGCCCGCCATGCCCACCATGCCCGGCCATGAGATGGCCATGCCCCACCTCTACTTCGAGAGCTCGGCCGTGGTGATCACGCTGGTGCTGCTGGGCAAATGGCTGGAAGGCCGCGCCAAGCGCCAGACCGCCGACGCCATCGCCGCGCTCAACGCCTTGCGTCCGGACAACGCCCGTGTGCGCCGCAATGGGCAGGACTTCGAGGTGCCGCTGGCCCAGGTACGCGTCGGTGATCTGGTGGTGCTGCGCCCCGGCGAGCGGGTGCCGGTCGATGGCGTGGTGCGCGAGGGCCGCAGCCATCTGGACGAAGCCATGCTGACCGGCGAGAGCCGCCCGCAAGCCAAGCAAGCCGGCGACCCGCTGACGGCAGGCTCCATCAATGCCGAGGGCGTGCTGGTATTCGAGACCACGGCCATCGGCGCCGAGACGGTGCTGGCGCGCATCGTGCGCATGGTGGAACAGGCACAGGCGGCCAAGGCCCCCATCCAGCGCCTGGTGGACCAGGTCAGCGCCGTGTTCGTGCCGGCGGTGCTGCTGCTGTCGTTGCTGACGCTGCTGGGCTGGGGTCTGCTGCAGGGTGACTGGGAACAGGCGCTGCTCAATGCCGTGGCGGTAATGGTGATCGCCTGCCCCTGCGCACTGGGCCTGGCCACGCCCACGGCCATCATGGCCGGCACCGGCGTAGCAGCGCGCCACGGTATCCTGATCAAGGACGCCGAAGCGCTGGAGATCGCCCACCGGGTCAATGTGGTGGCCTTCGACAAGACCGGCACGCTCACCCTCGGCCATCCGCGCCTGCTCGAGCTGGAAGCGGCCCAATCCATGAACACAGACGAACTGCTGGCGCTGGCGGCGGCGCTGCAAGCCCACAGCGAACATCCGCTCGGACGCGCCGTGCGGGAAGCCGCTGCGCAGTCGGCACAGGCAAGCCGGCAGGCCGAACAGGTGCGCAGCGTGGCCGGCCTGGGCATCGAAGGCGTCGTCGAAGGGCGTCAGCTACTGCTGGGCAGCAGCCGCTGGATGCAGCAATTGCAGGCACACGCTCCGGCCCTGCAAGCGCGCGCCGAGCAGTTGCAAGCCCAGGGTCGCACCCTCTCTTGGCTGGCCCAGCGCGATGACAGCGGAATCGCGGTGCTGGGACTACTGGCCTTCGGCGACCAGATCAAACCCGGCGCGCAGGCCGCCATCGCCACGCTGCACCGCATGGGCGTGCGTAGCGCCATGCTCAGCGGCGACAACCTCGGCGCGGCGCAACAGGTGGCCAGCGAACTGGGCATCCAGGAAGTGCGCGCCGACGTGCTGCCGGCCGACAAGGCCGAGGCCGTCACGGCGCTGCGCAAAGGCGGCGCGCAGGTGGTGGCGATGGTGGGCGATGGCGTCAACGACGCGCCCGCGCTGGCGGCAGCCGATGTCGGCATGGCCATGTCCACCGGCACCGACGTGGCCATGCAGGCCGCCGGGGTGACGCTGATGCACGGCGATCCCGGGCTGGTGGCCGACGCCATCGACATCTCGCGGCGCACCTACGCCAAGATCCGCCAGAACCTGTTCTGGGCCTTCATCTACAACCTGGTCGGCATCCCCCTGGCCGCACTGGGCCTGCTCAACCCCATGCTGGCGGGCGCGGCGATGGCGTTTTCCAGCGTCAGCGTCGTCAGCAACGCCCTGCTGCTGCGCCGCTGGCAGCCCCATGCGCCAGTCAGCGCCAAGGAGTGAATCCATGAATATCGGAGAAGCGGCCAGCGCCTCGGGCGTCTCGGCCAAGATGATCCGCCACTATGAAGAGACCGGGCTCATTCCCCGCGCCAGCCGCACCGATGCGGGCTATCGCGTCTATGGTCAGCGCGATGTGCACTTGCTGCGCTTCATCCGGCAGGCCCGCCAGCTGGGCTTTTCCATGGCCCAGGTGGGCGACCTGATCGGTCTGTGGCTGGACCAGTCGCGCCCCAGCCGCAAGGTCAAGCAACTGGCGCAGACCCACATCGCCGAACTGGACCAGCGCATCAGTGAATTGCAGGGCATGAAGGCCACGCTGGAACAGCTGGTGCAGGATTGCCATGGCGACAACCGGCCCGACTGCCCCATCCTCGAGGCGCTGGGAGGAAACGCAGACTGTTGCGCCGTCCACGGCAGGCACGGCGACTGAAGGCAGCAGGCGAAGTCCCGCCGTGCCAGACAGAGATGCAGGGAATACGGCAGAATGCCAATTGCGGCGATGCCAGCGCCAGCTCGCCCGTTGAACTTGCCTGTGCGCCATCCGAAGGAGAACGCCTGCCATGCCCCAGACCAATCATCTGAGCTTCATCGAGACCGACAAGCTGCGCATAGGATTCGAAGTCAGCGGCCCGCCTGAAGCGCCGCCGGTGGTATTGCTGCATGGCTGGCCAGATGATGTGCGCACCTGGGACGCCTTCCTGCGCCCGCTGCGGGCGGCGGGTTACCGGGTGATCCGCCCCTACCTGCGCGGCTATGGGCCGACCCGCTTCCTCTCGGACAGCACACCGCGCAGCGGGCAGTTGGCAGCACTGGCCAGCGATCTGATGGCCTTTGCCGATGCATTGGGGCTGCAGCGATACGCGCTCATCGGCCACGACTGGGGCGCGCGCGCCGCCTATATCGCGGCCTCGCAGACACCCGAGCGTATCAGCCACTGCATCACCCTGTCGGTCGGCTGGGGCACCAATACGCCGGAGCAGAAGCTGAGCCTGCAGCAATCACGCAACTACTGGTATCACTGGTTCTTCGCCACGCCACGCGGCGCGGCCGAGCTGGAACAGGACCGGCGCACCCTGGCCCGCTTCATGTGGAATACCTGGTCACCGTCATGGAAGTTTGCCGAGAGCGAATTCAACAATACCGCCGCCTCCTTCGACAATCCCGACTGGGTCGACATCTGCCTGCACTCCTACCGCCATCGCTGGGGCTTTGCCGAGGGCGATCCGGCCTATGCGGCGCTGGAAGAACAATTGACGCAGACGCCGCGCATCATGGTGCCCACGCTGCTGCTGCATGGCGCCGAGGATGGCGCCAACCATCCCGCCACCTCCGAAGGCAAGGAAAAGCTCTTCAGCAACGCCTACCGGCGCGTGGTGATCCCGGGCGCCGGCCATTTCCCGCAACGGGAAAAACCGGACGAGGTGATCGCCGAAGTGATGGCCTGGCTGGATCAGGCCAACTGAGCCGCGTGTCTGTACTCAGTGGCAGCCGCCGCCGTGGCTGCCCAGGTTGGCCGGCTTGAGGTCATCAGGCAGGCTGGCCAGGCCTTGCAGGATGCCGCAGTCGCGCGCCGGCTGCGCCACTTCGCACTGGGCGCGCAACTGGTGCAACTGCGCCTGCAGCGCCTGCAATTGCGCAATGCGTTCGGCCACATGGCCGATGTGCTTGTCCAGCAAGGCATTGACGCCCCCGCAATCCTGTTCGGGGGCATCGCGCAGGCGCAGCAACTCCCTCACCTCATCCAGGGTCATGTCCAGCGAACGGCAGTGACGGATGAACTGCAGGCGTTCGACGTGGCGCTCGCCATAGAGCCGGTAGTTCGCCTGGGAACGGGTGGGCTCGGGCAAGAGCGCTTCCTTCTCGTAATAGCGGACAGTTTCCACCGGGCAATCCGCCTTGGCGGCCAGTTCGCCGATCTTGAGCGTATCCATGATGATCCTCGCTTGACCTTGTAGTTACTTCAGGGTTTTTAATATACCCCTGAACCCAATTGGCTGCACAAGGAGCACCGGATGGCTGAACATTCGCACAAGCACGATCACTCGCATGACCATGGGCACGAGCATGCCCATCATCACGCCCCCGAAGCGTCCAGTTGCTGCGCCGGCCATGCCTGCACCAGCGAGCAGGGAAGGTCCGCGCCCATCCCCGCTGCACGCCTGGAGGGAGCGACCGAAGAGGCCGTCTTCTTCATCCAGAAGATGGACTGCCCGACCGAAGAAAAACTGATCCGCGAACGCCTCTCGCAAATGTCCGGTGTGGGTACGCTGGAATTCAACCTGATCCAGCGCGAGCTGACGGTGCAACACCAGTTGCCCTCCATCGCCCCGCTGGTGGCGACCCTCAAGGCGCTGGACATGCTGCCCGCCGTCAAATCCGACTCGCTCGACGCCGAGGCCGGCCGCGACGCACCCGACCAGGCCGCTGCCTACCGCATCCCGGCCCGGCGCTGGGCCTTGCTGGGCCTGGCCGGCGTAGCCGCGCTGGGCGCCGAAGTGCTGGCCTGGACCAGCGGTGACGAGCGCTCGCTGCCGGTGATCGGGCTGGCGCTCGCGGCCATCCTGCTGGGTGGGCTGGGCACGCTCAAGAAGGGCTGGATCGCGCTGCGCAACTTCTCGCTGAACATGAACTTCCTGATGTCGCTGGCCGTCATCGGTGCGGCCGTCATCGGCCAGTGGCCGGAGGCGGCGGTGGTGATCGTGCTGTTCACCCTGGCCGAGATGATCGAAGCGCTGTCGCTGGACCGCGCCCGCAATGCCATTGCCGGCTTGATGGCGATGACGCCCGACATGGCCACGCGGCGCGGTGAGGACGGTGTCTGGTCAACTGTACCGGCCCGTACCGTGACAGTGGATGACACTGTACGGGTCGCCCCTGGGGAACGTGTACCGCTGGATGGCCTGGTGCTGTCAGGCAGCACCAGCATCAACCAGGCGCCCATTACCGGGGAAAGCATACCGGTACAGAAGCAGGCCGGTGACCCCGTCTTTGCCGGCACCATCAATGAACAGGGCGCCTTCGAGATGCGCGTGACGGCGGTGCAAGGCGACTCGACGCTGGCGCGCATCGTCAAGAGCGTGCAGCAGGCGCAGGGCCAGCGCGCGCCGACCCAGCGCTTCGTGGACAACTTCGCCCGCTACTACATCCCTGCCGTAGTCGTCATGGCCGTGCTGGTGGCGCTGCTGCCGCCGCTGCTGGCGGGTGCGCCCTTCCAGCCCTGGCTGTACAAGGCGCTTGTGCTGCTGGTGATCGCCTGTCCCTGCGCGTTGGTCATCTCCACCCCCGTGACCATCGTCAGCGGCCTGGCCTCGGCGGCACGCCACGGCATCCTGGTCAAGGGCGGCGTCTATCTGGAGCAAGGCCGCCAACTGCGCGCCCTGGCGCTGGACAAGACCGGCACCCTCACCTTCGGCAAGCCGCGCGTGACCGATGTGGTCTCGCTGCAGGCACAGGCGGACCAGCAGGCGCTGCTGCAGCTGGCGGTCTCACTGGCGGCCCGTTCGGACCACCCGGTCTCACGCGCCATCGCCGCCCAGGAAGAGATCGCGACCGTGGAGGTGAGCGAATTCGCCGCCCTGGCCGGACGCGGCGTGCAAGGACGCATCAACGGACAGTTGCTGCACCTGGGCAATCACCGCCTGGTCCATGAACTGGGCCAGTGCAGTCCCGAACTGGAAGCGCGCCTGCAAGCCTTCGAGAAACAAGGCAAGACCACCACCGTACTGTGTCGCGATGGCCAGCCGCAACTGCTGGTGGCGGTGGCCGATACGGTGCGCCCCAGCAGCAGGCAAGCCGTGGCCGAACTGCGGGCGCTGGGCGTGGAGGTCATCATGCTGACCGGCGACAACAGCCACACCGCCCAGGCCATCGCCGCCCAGACCGGCATCAGCGATGCGCGCGGCGACCAACTGCCGGAAGACAAGCTCAAGGTCATCGAAGAACTGAGCCAGCGTCACGGCCTGCGCGGCGTGGGCATGGTGGGCGACGGCATCAACGATGCGCCGGCGCTGGCGCGGGCCGACATCGGCTTCGCCATGGGCGCGGCCGGCACCGACACGGCGCTGGAAACGGCCGACGTGGCCTTGATGGACGACGACCTGCGCAAGATTCCCGATTTCATTCGCCTGAGCCGCAAGGCCCATGCCGTGCTGGTGCAGAACATCAGCATCGCGCTGGGCATCAAGGCGGTGTTCCTGGCCCTGGCGCTGGTGGGCATGAGTTCGCTGTGGATGGCGGTGTTTGCCGACATGGGAGCCAGCCTGATCGTGGTCTTCAACGGCCTGCGCCTGGTGCGCGGCTTGCGCCAGCGCAAGGCGGCCGCTTGAGCACGGATGGGCAGGTTGATTGCCGCCAGCCGGACGGTCTATACTGCCGCCCATGATGCTGCGCGCAAAACTCTTCCTGCTCTGCTTGCTGGCGCTGGCCATTCCCGTCCAGGGTTTCGCCGCAGCGCTGCAGGCCTGCGCGCCGGCGGTGCAGTCGTCGGCGCGGCATCACGCATCGGCCGCACCGGCCGCGCCCGCCGCGCACAGCGCCGGGATGCAGCATGCGCATCATGACCCGCAAGGACATCATGGCGCAGCGGCTCAGACAGTCACTGCCGATAGTGCAGAGACGTCCCACCAGCCAGACCCGCAACATCACACCCAAGCCTCCTGCAGCTTCTGCGCCGCCTGCACCGTCGGCGGCCTGCTGCCGCTGGCCCTGAGCGCGCCGCCCGCGCCCGATCTTCCCTCGCGCGAATTCATCGCACTGCCGGCTTCCGGCTTCGTCGGCTATCTGCCGGAAAACCCCGACCGTCCCCCTGCCCTCGCCTGATATCGCCCTGCGCACGTTCGCGTGCGCCTGAGCCTGCGCGCCCTGGCCACAGTGTGCGCACGGCATGACGATCACCATCAGACGAGGATTCCATGATCCCCCACGTTTCACGTCCCTTGCGGGCCGCTGCCGTGGCCGCCTGCGCCGTGCTGGCTGGCTGCGCGCAGCTGTCGCCCGACGGCGGTTTCAGCCAGGTCGAACAGGCCAGCAGCACGCGGCTGGGCCAGGCCCCGGCCTGGAACCGCAGCCCGCAGCAAACCCAGGCCAGCAGCGAGCGCGTGCGCCAATTGCTGCACGATCCCGCCAACAGCGCGCCACGACTGGCCAGCGCGGATGACGCCGTGCAGATCGCACTCATCAACAATCCGGACCTGCAAGCCGATTTCGCCGGACTCGGCGTGGCCGAGGCCGACCTGGTGCAGGCCGGCCGCCTGCCCAATCCCGGCTTTTCCTTCAAGCGCACCCATGCCGGTGACGATCTCAAGATCGAACGCAGCCTGTCGCTGGGCCTGATGCGCCTGCTCACCCTGCCGGCTGCGTCGCGCATCGAACAGCGACGCTTCGAGCAGGTACGCTTGTCGCTGGCCTCACGCGTGCTGAGCGTGGCCGCGCAGACCCGGCAGGCCTATTACCAGGCGGTGGCGGCGCAGCAGGGCTTGCAGTACCAGGAGCAAGTGGCCGATGCCGCCGAGGCAGCGCATGCCCTGGCGGTGCAAATGGCGCGGCTGGGCAACATCAGCCAGCTTGACAGTGCCCGCGAGCAGTTCTTCTACGGCCAGGCGCAAGCCAGCCTGCAACAGGCCCGCCGCCTGGCTGCGCAGCACAAGGAAAGCCTGGCCCGCCTGCTGGGCCTGGCGCCGGACTTCGCGCTGCCGGCCCAATTGCCCGCCCTGCCCCGGCAGTTGGAGGCCGTGGACGACATCGAGCAGCAAGCCCGGCAACAGCGCCTCGACGTCGAGGCCGCCCGCACCGAACTGCAAGGCCTGCAAGCCTCACTGGGCCTGACCCGCGCCACGCGCCTGGTCAACGTGCTGGACCTGGGGGCGCTGCGCACCACCGAAAGCGGCAAGCCGGTCGAGAACGGTTACGAGATCTCGCTGGAGATCCCGCTGTTCGACTGGGGCCAGGCGCGCGTGGCCAAGGCCGAAGCCATCTACCTGCAAGGCGCCCACAAGCTGGCCGCCGCCGTCCTCGATGCGCGCGCCCAGGCGCGCCTGGCCTGGCGCGAGCGGCAGGATGCCTACACCCTGGCGCGACGCTATCAGGATGAATGGCTGCCCCTGCGCCAGCGCATCGCCGATGAAAACGTGCTGCGCTACAACGGCATGCTCGTCAGCGTCTTCACCCTGCTGGCCGATGCCCGCGAACAAGCCGCCACCGTCAACGCCGCCATCGAAGCCCAGCGCGACTTCTGGATCGCCGACGCCAGCCTGCAACTGGCCCTGGGCGGCCGTCCCACACAAGGAAAGCAACCATGAGCACACCCGACAAGCAACGCCGCAGTTTCCTGCAAGGCGCGGCCCTGGCGGTGACGGCGGGCGCTGTCAGCCGCGCCGGCGCGGCCTCCCTGCCGGAAGCCCCGCTGCAGGCCAGCCCCGCCACCCAGCCACCGCTGCATCCCGCCACTGGCCGTCCATACCAACCGGTGGTCACCCTCAATGGCTGGAGCCTGCCCTGGCGCATGAACAATGGCGTCAAGGAATTCCACCTGGTGGCTGAACCGGTGGTGCGCGAGATTGCGCCTGCCATGAAGGCCAGGCTGTGGGGCTACAACGGCCAGAGCCCCGGCCCCACCATCGAAGTCGTGGAAGGCGACCGGGTGCGCATCTTCGTCACCAACAAGCTGCCCGAAGCCACCTCGGTGCACTGGCATGGGCAGCGCCTGCCCAATGGCATGGATGGCGTATCGGGCCTGACGCAACCAGCCATCCCGCCGGGCAAGACCTACGTCTACGAATTCACTGCCAAACGCGCCGGTACCTTCATGTATCACCCGCATGCGGACGAGATGGTGCAGATGGCCATGGGCATGATGGGCTTCTGGGTCACGCATCCGAAAGACCCCGGCTTCATGCGGGTGGACCGCGACTTCGTCTTCCTGATGAATGCCTACGACATCGCACCCGGGGCATCGGTCCCCAAGGTCAGCACCATGCTGGACTTCAACCTGTGGACCTGGAACAGCCGCGCCTTCCCCGGCATCGATCCGTTGGTGGTGCGGCAGAACGACCGCGTGCGCATCCGCGTGGGCAATCTCACCATGACCAATCATCCGCTGCACCTGCACGGTCACGAATTCAGCGTCACCGGCACCGATGGCGGCTGGGTGCCGCCCGCAGCGCGCTGGCCGGAAGTGACCACCGACATTGCCGTAGGCCAGATGCGCGCCATCGAATTCGACGCCACCGAAGAAGGCGACTGGGCGCTGCATTGTCACAAGGCCCATCACACCATGAACGCCATGGGCCATGACCTGCCGACCATGATCGGGGTGGACCAATCCAAGGTGCTCGACAAGATCACCCGGCTCATCCCCGACTACATGGCCATGGGCGACAAGGGCGGTTCCATGGGCGAGATGGAAATGCCCCTGCCCGAGAACACCCTGCCGATGATGACCGGGCGCGGCCCGTATGGTCCCATCGAGATGGGCGGCATGTTCAGCACCGTCAAGGTGCGCAAGCAGCTAGCGCGCGACGACTACTGCGATCCCGGCTGGTACCGCGCCCCCACCGGTACGGTCGCCCGCCCCTGGAACGGCCCCGCCCCCAGCGCCGCCCGCGCGCCCGACCGCGACGATGGCAAGCCCACGCTGGAAGTCGTCAAGCCGGGCATGCAGGGTGGCCACCAGGGTCATCACTGAGTCATCTTTACTTACGTTAACTTCATCGAAAAGGAAAATCCATGTTACGCCTCGTACCCCTTCTGGCCGCCCTGTTCCTGAGCATGCCGGTCGCCCATGCGCAAGACAGCGCCCCCAAGGTCGATGGCCAGATCCGCAAGATCGACGCCGCCGCCGGCAAGCTCACCATCCGTCACGGCGAGATTGCCAACCTGCAGATGCCCGCCATGACCATGGTGTTCCGGGCTGCGCCCGAGATCGTCGGCCAGGTGCGTGAAGGCGAGCAGGTCCGCTTCACGGCCGATCGCATCGACGGCGCCCTGACGGTCACCTCGCTGGAAGAGAAGCGCTGATCCTGCCGCATCGGCGGGGCGACGATCTGCCGCAGGTAGGCCAGGCAAATTTCGTCGTCCCGACGACCATCCCCTGGGAGCGTTAGCGTTATCATCGGAGTTCATTCCGACAACAGGCCACCACGCCGCAACAGAGGAGACCCGGCATGCCCCAAGCCATCCACCAGACCCCGTCCGCCTATGGCTATCCGCTGCTGATCAAGCAATTGCTGCACAGCGCCCTGGCCACCGCCCCCGGCCAGGAAATCATTTACGGCCAGCGCCGCCTCACCTATGCCGGCTTCTACGAGCGCGTGCAGCGTCTGGCCAATGCGCTCAAGGAGATGGGTCTGCAGCCGGGCAACACGGTGGCCGTGATGGATTGGGACAGCAACCGTTACCTCGAATGCTTCTTTGCCGTGCCGATGATGGGATGCGTGCTGCAGACGGTCAATGTGCGTCTTTCTCCCGAGCAGATCGCCTATACCCTCAATCATGCGCAGGCCGACGTCTTGCTGGTCAATTCCGACTTCTTGCCGTTGTTGAAGCAGATCCGCGGCGAGTTGACCACGCTCACGCGCTGCGTCTGGCTCACCGACGACGCCACGCCCTGCCCGCGTGGTCCCGGCTTTGCCGGCGAGTATGAAGAACTGCTGAACCAGGCCGCGCCAGCCTGCGACTTCCCCGACTTCGACGAGAACGCCCGCGCCACCACCTTCTACACCACCGGCACCACGGGCCTGCCCAAGGGCGTGTACTTCAGCCACCGCCAGCTGGTGCTGCACACCCTGGCCACCACCGCCGGCCTGGCGCTGGCGCCGCAGCAGGGGCGCTTCCATCGCGACGATGTGTACATGCCGTTGACGCCCATGTTCCACGTCCACGCCTGGGGGTTGCCGTATGTGGCCACCATGGCCGGGGTCAAGCAGGTCTATCCGGGCCGTTATGTCCCGGACACGATCTGCAGGCTGATCCGCGAGGAGAAGGTCACCTTCTCGCATTGCGTGCCGACCATCCTGCAGATGGTGCTGACGTCTGAACAGGCGCGCGAGGTCGACCTGTCGGGCTGGAAGATGATCATCGGCGGCTCGGCGATGACGGGCAGCCTGGCGAAGATGGCGCGTGATCGCGGCATTGATGTCTTCACCGGCTATGGCATGTCGGAGACCTGCCCGGTGCTGACGCTGGCGCAGGTGCCGACCGAGGAGCTGGGCGGCGAGCGCGAAGCGGCGATCCGAGTGAAGACGGGACGGCCCTTGCCGCTGGTGGACTTGCGTACGGTCGATGGCGAGATGCAGGATTGTCCGCACGACGGCAGTACGACCGGTGAGGTGGTGGTGCGGGCGCCCTGGCTCACGCAGGGCTACCTGCATCAGGCCGAGGCTTCTGAAGAACTATGGCGCGGGGGGTGGCTGCATACGCAGGATATCGGGCATCTGGATGCCGAGGGCTATCTGCAGGTGACCGATCGCATCAAGGATGTGATCAAGACGGGTGGAGAATGGGTCTCTTCGTTGCAGATCGAGGACATCATTGCGCGTCATCCTGCGGTGGCGGAAACGGCGGTCATCGGGATACAGGATGGCAAGTGGGGCGAGCGGCCTGTGGCGCTGGTGGTGCTCAAGAAAGACGCTGCTGCGGTCAGCGAGGACGATATCCGGGAACATGTTCGGGCGGCTGCTGAGGCGGGGGCTATTTCGCGTTATGGGGTGCCGGATCGGGTGCGGTTTGTGGCTGAGTTGGCGCGGACCAGTGTGGGTAAGCTCAACAAGCGGATGATGCGGGAGCAGTATCCTTCTTCCTGATTTCTGCTTGCTGGTGGTCTTGGCTGGCTGTTCTTTTGGTGCTGCCCTCCTGGGTAGTCTGCACGGGCTGCTTTCCTGCGCTCTAGCTTAATTATTTTCTTTCTCCGGTCGGGAGAACGCGCCGGGGGCGGCCCGGCAGCCGCTCACTTTTCTTGTCTCGCCAAGAAAAGTAAACAAAAGAAGGCGACCGCTACTGCCCCGCCCTCCTTCGGAGGGTCCCCGCGTCAGCGCACATAAAAACGGGAAAAATAGAGTCGCTTCGCTCCGACTATTTTTCTGATCCGTTTTTATGCGCGCTGACGCGGCGGGTCAGAAGCGGACGGCCTGTCCGGCTCGCCTTCGGCTTCGCCGGGGGCTCGCTGGCGCTTCGGCTTTCTTCGATCACATACTTTCCGTACTTTTCAGTTTCGTCTTTCTCTTTCTCTTTATATCTCTTCCCTGCCTTTGTTTTTCTTCCAAATAATTCCCCCCCGTTCGGACTGAGTAGTCGCGCAGCGACGTATCGAAGGCGCACCGTCCCAAGCCAAAGCCGCAGGCGAGTAGGAGACCCGCGAGGCCGAAGGCGAGCCCGTTCCGGCTTTTCCCCTTAGAGCCAGCCGCCGCAGTGGAGCGAAAAGTGGATCAGAAAAATAGTCGGAGCGAAGCGACTCTATTTTTCCCACTTTTCGCTTCACTGCGGCGGGGACCCTCCGAAGGAGGGCTGGATCTTAGGGGTCGCCTTCTTTTGCTTACTTTTCTTGGCGAGACAAGAAAAGTGAGCGGCTGCCGGGCCGCCCCCGGCGCGTCCTCCCGACCGGAGAAAGAAAGTAATTAAGCTAGAGCGCAGGAAGAAATCCCGTGCAGACTACCCAAAAACGCAAAACGCCGCCTAACCCCAAAAGGCCAGACGGCGTCCACACAACCAAAACCAAAAAAGCAAAAAAGCAAAAACCAGAAAGGATCAGTTAAAGATCACAGTCTTATGCCCATTCAACAGAATGCGATGCTCAGTAAACCACTTAACAGCCCGAGCCAGCACAACACACTCGATATCCCGCCCGATAGCAGTCAAGGTATCAGGCCCCATGGAATGATCCACGCGCTCCACCCCTTGCTCGATGATCGGACCTTCATCCAGATCACCGGTAACGAAGTGCGCAGTAGCCCCGATAAGCTTCACCCCCCGATCATGCGCCTGGTAATAAGGCTTGGCGCCCTTGAAGCTAGGCAGGAAGGAATGGTGGATATTGATCGCCCGCCCACGCAAAGCCTCGCACATCTCCGGCGACAGGATCTGCATGTACCGCGCCAGCACCACCAGATCGATCTGGTTGGCCTCCACGATTTCCATGATGCGCTGCTCCTGCGCCCGCTTGACCTCCACCGGCGCGCCGGTGGCCAGCGGCAGATGATGGAAGGGAATGTTGTAGCTCGCCGCAAGTTGATAGAAATCCGTGTGATTGGACACGATCGCCGGAATCTCCACCGGCAGCAGACCGCTCTTGTAACGGAACAGCAGATCGTTCAGACAATGACCGATCTTGGACACCATCAGCATCACACGCGGCTTCTTGCCCGCATCATGCAACTGCCAGTTCATCTGCAAAGCATCGCCCAGCACACCAAAATCGGCACGCAAGGCAGCGTCACTCACCGACGCATCCTCCGAAGAGAAATGCACCCGCATGAAGAACAGCTTGGACTGCGCATCGCCAAACTGCGCCGAGTCGATGATGTTGCAGCCGTGATCGGCCAGGAAGCCCGAGACGCGATGCACGATGCCGCGCTGGTCCAGGCAGGACAAGGTAAGGATATATTCCGGGTGAGCCATGAGAGTGAACTGAGAAACGCCAGCGTCCCCAGGGACCATGCCGAACAAGGCGCAGCCGCCGACCCGCGCGGGCCGTCAAGAGGACGAAAGGCGCTATTGTCGCATGCCCGGGCGATGCGGACAAATCCGCCTCCCGGACCTGCAACAGCGACCATGCCAGCAAGGCAACAAAGCCGCCAGGATCACGACAGATAACGGCAACTTACCCGCCGTTTCCAACATCACACCCTTGGTTTCAGACAGGAAACACCCTGAGAGCAGCGCACCGCACTGCCCTCAACGCCCACCCTGGTGGAGGATTCAGGCCGTCTTCTGCAGCAGCTCCTTCTGCTCGTGACCGCCACCCACCTGCAGATCGCCCGCCAACTGACCACCCTCTTCGATGACCAGCTTGCCATAGCGGATCTTGCCGGTGACCTTGCCGCTGGCATAGATCACCAGCTTCTGACGCACCGTCAGCTCGCCATCGAACTCGCCGCGGATCTCGGCCAGGTCGATCTCGGCCGAGCCCTTGAAGGCGCCGCGCTCGGCGATCTGCACGACGCGGCAATTGATGGTGGCCTGTACCTTGCCTTCCACCACCAGGGTGTCGCAGTCCTCGATCTCACCCTTGACCTTGATGTTGGGTCCCACGGTGAGCTTGCTGCCACTCTCCTCCGCTGCAGCCTGCACAGGAGCAGGAGTGGAGACCGACGAGGGATACTGGGCTGGTTTGTTCACGCTGGTCACATTGCCACCTGTAGGAGTAGAGGTGCTACCGTTGCTGGAAGCGCTGCTGAAAGGAGAATTGGTCGAAGTGGTTTCGCGTTTGCCGAAGAGGGATTCTGAACGAAGCATGTGATCTCCTGAAATTGAGGGTGCGGGTGCGTATCACTACGCACGAAAAATAAGCGTGCAAAACGGAAAGCACGAAAACGGCGGCGCGCTTGAATCGGAACTGCCGCAGGCAGACCAGCAGGCACATGCATGCGGGTGCGTATGCGTGTACCACTGGCGCTGCCGTGCAGATCCGAAAGACCTTCTGGATGGGTCCGGATGTTCAGCGGCGCGTCGCTACGTCGACAGGTTCAAGACGTCGCACACGAGCGACGCATGGAGACAAAAAAAAGATTGTCTTCGAAGAAACCTGTGCGATTCGGCAGGATGCCTTTTCTAAAGTTCACCACAAATTTGTAACAGGGCAGCACCCTTTGACGGGGGACATAAAGGGGCGCATTTCCTGCACTCAAACCATGCGAAATTATTTATATTTCCAAAGGCCTTGTAACTAAAAAAAATGTAACAGTTACTCTCACACAGTCGTCGCCATATGGCGACACCTGTTTGACGGCAACCCACGTCAGCCAAGGATTTCAGACTCGCTTCCTTTTTCAGCCGAGGCTCTTCATCACCGCAGATGGCATGCGTAAAAGTTAGAATTCTACGGCCATCGACATGGCCCTCCATTCTCATCAAGCGAGGACGCAGGCAAGTCCATTTCACTCTTGCTCAAGCACAAGCTGGAACGTGGACGGACAGATGGAAAATGCGAATGTCAACCCGCGGGCAGAGACGACCGCCAGACCTCGCAGCCTGTGACGCAATGTAAGCAATGAAAATGAATGTCATCGGCCAAGCACATCCGCCCCAACCGACTTATGATGTGTGCTGTCGTCCCTGTCGCCGCGCATGACACTCGCCAACAGGGTCCCGTGACCTCCCCTATCCTCGCCATGAGCCACAACCAGTTCCCCGATCCGGAATCGCTGGATTCCTTTGCCGAACGCCTCTATCCCGAGCGCCACCAGTCCAGCGCTGCGCGCGCCCTGGCGTGTCTGATCGCTTCCATCAGCTGGTTCGCCTTCGTGGCGCAGACCGATATCACCATCGGCCGCCTGCTGGCGCGCGGCGGCGGCGTGCTTGACGGACTGGACCGGCTGACGATGTACCTCACCAACCTGACCATCCTGATGAGCGCCCTGTGCTTTACCTCGCTGGCCCTGTCGCTGAAGACGCCGCTGAGCCGCTTCTTCCGCCAGCCCGCGGTGATCACGGCGGTGGTGACCTACCTGGCCTTCGTCGGCATCGCCTATAACCTCTTGCTGCGACAGCTGTGGACGCCCACCGGCTTCCGGGCGCTGGTCAATGAAAGCCTGCACACGGTGGTGCCGCTGCTGGCCATTGTCTATTGGATTTTTTTCGTGCCGGTGTTCCAGGCCTCGTGGCGCAAGGCGCTGCTGTGGCTGGCCTATCCGCTGGGCTACCTGTTCATCACGCTGTGGCGCGGGGCGCTGTCGGGCTTCTATCCCTACCCCTTCATCGACGTCAACGCGCTGGGCTACCTGCGCGTGGCGGTCAATGCCAGCCTGCTGCTGGTCGGCTTCGTGGGGCTCATGGGCCTGTTCATCGCGGTGAACCGCTCGGGCAAACCGGTCCTGCTGCCCAAGCAGGATTGACCGGCTAGCTCATTACGCGCGACTCATTGCAAGGGCGCCGTCAACGCCATCACCAGAAAGAAAAACGTACTGCTCATGAAGCCTGCGCAGACGAGCAGGATACCTAGCGTTTTGATCAGCATGATGGCCCCCATCGATGTGGATGACCTATCCTAGCCCCGGAGCTGGC
The DNA here is from genome assembly GCF_001929405.1 of Herbaspirillum camelliae. Taxonomy (NCBI): domain Bacteria; kingdom Pseudomonadati; phylum Pseudomonadota; class Betaproteobacteria; order Burkholderiales; family Oxalobacteraceae; genus Herbaspirillum; species Herbaspirillum camelliae. The sequence goes on along the minus strand of NZ_KV880769.1, from coordinate 3,233,072 downwards.
GCAGTTTGAGTGTCTCTTGGTGCAGGATTGTTCGTATATGTGGCTTGCCCGACTGATCAAAAAGACACATCCTTGTCATACGGTCGCGCTATGCTGGCTCCCGCTACGCGCCAAACCCCACAACAATATCCGACAGGAATCCATCCATGAGCAAGCACGACGACGATATCGCCGGCAGCCAGCCCGCGTCCTCCGATCCTACCCAGCCTGTGCAGCAACCCAGCCGCCGCCGCTTCCTGGGCGGCATGGCGGCCCTGGGCGCTGGCAGCGCGCTGGCCGGCTGCGCCACCGACGGCCAGGGCAGCGCACCGCCGCCCAGCGGCAATCCGGCCGAGGCCGCTGCGCTGGACCGCGCGCTGCGCGAACAGGTCAAGACCATCGTGGTGATCTACGCCGAGAACCGCAGCTTCAACAACCTCTTCGCCGACTTCCCCGGCCTGGAAAAGCCGCTGTCTGCGCTCAAGCCCTCGGACTACCAGCAGCGTGACCGCGATGGCAGCCTGTTGAAGCAACTGCCCCCGGCCTGGAGCGGCGTGGTGAACCAGGAGCAGACCATCGAAGGCGTGACCTACGAGGCCGGCAAGCAGTACCAGACCAACCTGCCCAATGCCCCTTATGCCCTGAAGGGCCCGCAAGGCGAAGCCCTGCCGCTGGGCCTGGTCACGCGCGACCTGTGGCATGTGTTCTACCAGAACCAGATGCAGATCAACGGCGGCAAGAACGATGGCTTCGTGGCCTGGGCCGATTCCGGTGGCCTCACCATGGGGCACTATGCCGACACCCGCTACAACCTGCGCCTGTGGGATGTGGCGCGCGAGTTCGTGCTGTGCGACAACTTCTTCCAGGGCGCTTTCGGTGGCTCCTTCCTGAACCACCAGTACCTGATCTGCGCCACCGCGCCCTACTATCCCAACGTGATGAACTCGGTCTCGCGCACGCAAGTGGCCAAGACCAAGAACAATGACCCGCTCTCGCCGGAACTGGTGCCTGCCGAAGGCAGCCCGACCAGCGCCCTGCAAGGTCCGCCCAAGTTCGGCCCCAGCGCACTGACCCCGGACGGCTACGCCGTCAACACCATGGCCCCGCCCTACTGGCCGACCTGGAGCCGCGACCGCAACAATCCGGCCTATGCCGAACCCAACCAGCCCAGCGTGCTGGTGCCGCAGACGCACGAACACATCGGCGACAAGCTCAACAAGAAGGGCATCGACTGGGCCTGGTATGCCGGCGCCTGGCAGGCCACGCTGGATGAGTTCAAGGATTCCAAGGGCATCCCCAAGATTCCCAATTTCCAGTATCACCACCAGCCCTTCAACTACTTCAAGAACCTGGGTCCGGAAAACCCCGCCGAGCGCAACAAGCGCCTGCGCGACGGCGGCCTGGGTGATGAAGCCCGCACCAACCGCTTCCTGGCCGATGTCGAGGCCGGCCGCCTGCCGCCGGTGACCTTCTACAAGCCGCAGGGCAACCTCAACCTGCATGCCGGCTATGCCGACATCGCCTCCGGCGACCGTCACATCGCCCACATCATCAAGAGCCTGCAGGCCAGCCCGCAGTGGAAGAACATGGTGGTGGTCATCACCGTCGACGAAAACGGCGGCTGGTGGGATCACGTCGCCCCGCCCAAGGGTGACCGCTGGGGGCCGGGCACACGCGTACCCGCGCTGGTGGTCTCGCCCTTCGCGCGCAAGGGGACCGTGGACCACACGGTCTATGACACGGCGTCCATCCTGCGCCTGATCACCCGCACCTTCGACCTGGAGAAGCTGGACGGACTCAAGCAGCGTGACGAGGCCATGATTGCGCGCGGGCAGCAGCCCATGGGGGATCTCACCAATGCGCTGCAATTGAAAGCGTAAATCGTTTCAGTGGTCCCCTTTCGCCTGCGTTTGCAGGAGATGCCCCGAAGGCAAAACAGCCATCGGGGCATTTTTGCATTTCAGGGAAGCGGGGAAGTGACTCCTAGCTGGTCAGCACTGAAAACATGAGCCCGGCAAAGACCGGGACGGCACAGGCGATGGATTCAGAGCATGATAAAGTACCGGGCTACCGTCTTCGGGCGGTTTTGCATCAGTCGCATCACTGCGCCTTGCAGCCTGCTTACTGGGGAAATTCGTGAAAATTGAGTCGATCAGATTAAAAAACTACAAGACATTCCGTGATGTGCATCTCACGGACATTCCGCCATTCCTGGTCGTGGTCGGAGCAAATGGCGCGGGGAAATCCACGCTTTTTGACGTCTTCGGATTTCTCCACGATTGCCTCAAAGGCAACGTCAGGCAAGCGCTGGATAAACGTGGTCGCTTCAGGGAAGTGCTCAGCCGAGGGGTTCCTGAAAACGAGAGCATCCTCATCGAGATCCAATATCGCATGCCCATTACCAATGTGGAGCGGCTCGTCACTTACTCCCTGGAGATTGCAGAGCAGGATGGCTTACCCTTCGTCAAACGCGAAGTCTTGCGTTACAAGCGTGGTCGCTATGGCAGTCCTTACCGCTTCCTGGACTTCACGAACGGGGCGGGATTCGCCATCACCAACGAAGAGGATTTTCATCAGCCGGACGAATCGCTGGATCGCGAACATCAGACCGTAGCCCCGTACACCTTGGCCATCAAGGGCCTCGGACAGTTCGAACGTTTCAAGGCAGCTAACGCGTTTCGACAGCTGATCGAGTCTTGGCATGTATCGGATTTCCATATCTCCGCAGCGCGAGGCCGCAAGGAAGCTGCCGGAGATTCAGAGCATCTTTCAGAAACGGGCGACAATCTTCCACGGGTGGCCTTGCATCTTCATGAGAGATATCCAGAGAAGTTTCAGGAAATTCTGCAGATCATGGCGCATCGGGTTCCTGGCATCAGCCGCATCGAACCGAGACTGATGGATGATGGTTATCTCACCCTCAGATTCCAGGACGGCTCCTTCAAGACGCCGTTCCTCGATCGATACGTGTCAGATGGGACGATAAAAATGTTCGCCTATCTGGTTTTACTGCATGATCCGCATCCTCATCCTTTGCTGTGCGTCGAAGAGCCGGAAAATCAGCTTTATCCGAAACTGATGACTGAGCTGGCAGAAGAATTCCGTCTCTATTCCACGCGCGGGCAAGTTCTGGTCTCAACGCATTCGCCAGACTTCTTGAACGCCTTGCAGTTGGAAGAAGTCTGCTGGCTGGTGAAGAAGGATGGCGCCAGCGAGATCCGCCGCGCCAAGGATGACGCGCAAATTGCAAGGTACATGAGCGAGGGGGATCAGCTCGGCTACTTGTGGAAACAGGGATTTTTTGAAGGGGCCGATCCGCAATGAGACCGGAGCTCGTCTTTCTGCTGGAAGAAGCGTCAGCCAAAGCGATGCTGGAGACGCTGTTACCCAGGGTGTTGAATCCACATGTTCATCACCGGCTCATCCCCTTCGAAGGGAAGCAAGATTTGGAAAAGCAGCTGGAGCGCAAGCTGCGAGGTTACCTGAACCCTGACGCGCGCTTTCTGGTCATGCGTGACCAGGATAGCCACGCCGACTGCAAGGCGCTGAAGGCTGGCCTTCTTGCACGATGCGAGGCAGCAGGCAAAGGCAAGGTCTCACTGGTGCGCATTGCATGTCGCGAACTGGAGAGCTTCTATCTCGCTGATCTGGCCGCCGTGGAATCCACGCTGAACATCCAGGGTCTGAGCAAGCATCAAGAGACTGCAAAATACCGCGACCCAGACAGGCTTGGCTCCCCGAGCGCAGAGCTCGGAGAACTGACGCGCGGGAGGTACCAGAAAGTGGGTGGATCAAGAATGCTGGGCTCTCGCTTGAATCTTGAGAATGCGCGCTCTCCCAGCTTCGCCAATCTGATCCGTGGAATCAGACGATTGGAACAACAGCTCCTGAGCTTACAAAGATAGCCACTCTCCTCCTGCTCACGCCAGCCAAGGCGGCGCAGCCTCCAGCAAGCTGATCTTGCGGGGAATGAGCCGAAGGTCGAGGAAGGTGTCGGCGATCTGCTGCTGCTCGTCGAGGATGGCGCGGGTGATGGGCAGCGTGCCATAGTGATATCGCCGCACCACCACGTCCAGCACGCTCCTGGGCAAGCCCAGGATGCCGGCCAGCTCGCTGGCGTATTCATCGGGCCGGGCCTTGGCCCATTCGTCGATCTTGCCCAGCTCTTCCAGCGCGGTGCGCAGCAGGTCGGCGTTGTCGCGGGCATAGTCCCGGGTCGAGAAATAGTAGGCGCGGTTCTTGACCACGCCATCGGCATCAGCCAGGATGCGCGCCTTCAGACCCTGCTGGGCGGCGGCCAGGTAGGGTTCCCAGATCGCCCAGGCATCGACCGCGCCACGCTCGAAAGCGGCGCGGGCATCGGCCGGAGCCAGCCACACCGGAGTGACGTCGCCGTATTTCAGCCCATGCTTTTCCAGCAACTTGACCAGGAAGTAATGCACATTGGAGCCCTTGTTCAAGGCGATGCGCTTGCCCTTCAACTGCTGCGGTCGCTGCAGCTCGCTGTCGTCCTTCACCAGCACCGCTTCCACGTACGGCCGCGGCACCGTCGCGCCGACATACACCAGCGGCGTGCCTGCCGCCTGCGCAAAGATGGGCGGCGCTTCACCGACATCGCCAAAGTCGATGGAACCCGCTCCCAAGGCCTCCAGCTGCACCGGACCCGCACTGAACTCCACCCACTTCACCGTGGCCCCCAAGGGAGCCAGGCGCTGCTCCAGCACGCCGTGGGCGCGGATGAGACCGAGCGCGCCCTTCTGATAGCCCACCCGCAACTGACGGGGCGCAGCCGCGTGCGCCAATGAGGGCAAGCTCGCCCCGGCGGCGGCAGCAGCCCCCAGCGTCACCGCGCCGGCGATGAGACGGCGGCGGCGTGGGTTCGTTACGGTGGTCTGGATGGCCTTGTTTCTTTGTGCTTGGTCATGCGGCATGCGGGCTCCGAAATCTCGTTGGTCAGGGAAAAGTCTGAGCGATGAGATTAGCCATGCCGGCCAGTGATGCGAACGAATTGTTCCGCCAGTGCATAGAAGAAAAGCGGATAAGCCATCCGGCATGGCTGCGCACGTACTGAAACCCAGTCACATTCATTTATATCACGTTGTGATATATTTGCGCCTTATCCCTTTACCATGGCGACTTCTTGATCGATCAACATGATCCAAAGAAAGCGCCCACCCGCTTCTCCACGATGAAACACAAACGCGACTACACAGCCGACCGGCGGCTGCCCTACCTGTGCGCGATCGCCCTGCCGATCGGCCTGCTGTCCACCGGCGCGGCCTGGCTGCTGCTCAAGCTCATTGCGCTGTTCACCAATCTGTTCTATTTCCAGCGCCTGTCGCTGGCCGCCAGCACGCCCGCCACCCATACACTGGGCTGGATCGCCGCCCTGCTGCCCATCGCCGGCGGGCTCATCGTGGGCCTGATGGCGCGTTATGGCAGCGACAAGATCCGTGGCCACGGCATTCCTGAAGCGATTGAAGCCATCCTCTTCGGCAAGAGCCGCATGTCGCCCAAGGTCGCGCTGCTCAAGCCCCTGTCATCGGGCATCGTGATCGGCAGCGGCGGCCCCTTCGGCGCGGAAGGCCCGATCATCATGACGGGCGGCGCCATCGGCTCGCTGCTGGCGCAGTTGCTGCACCTGACCGCCGCCGAGCGCAAAACCTTGCTGGTGGCCGGCGCCTGCGCCGGCATGACGGCCATCTTCGGCACGCCCCTGGCGGCGGTGCTGCTGGCCGTCGAGCTGCTGCTGTTCGAACTGAAGCCGCGCAGCCTCTTGCCGGTGGCGCTGGCGTGCGCGGTGGCCGGCTTCGTAAGGCCTTGGCTGGTGGAGGCCGGCCCACTCTTTCCCATGGAGGTCGCAGCGCCCACCCCGGTGGCGCTGCTCTCCTGCCTGGTGGCCGGCCTGGCCAGCGGCGTGCTGGCCGCCGCCCTGACGCTGGCCCTGTATCGCATCGAAGATGGCTTCCACCGCCTGCGGCTGCACTGGATGTGGTGGCCGGCGCTGGGCGGCATTGCGGTGGGCCAGGGCGGCCTGTTGCAACCGCGCGCGCTGGGGGTGGGCTATGACGTCATCGGCGACCTGCTGCACCAGCATATGCTGCTGTCGGCGGCGCTGGCCCTGCTGTTGGTGAAGGCCGTGATCTGGCTGCTGGCGCTGGGCTCGGGCACCTCAGGCGGGGTATTGGCGCCGTTGCTGATGCTGGGCGCGGGCCTGGGGCTGGTGCTCTCGCCCTGGCTGCCGGGCGGGTCCGATGGCCTGTGGCCGCTGGTCTGCATGGCTGGGGTGCTGGGCAGTGTGCTGGGTGCGCCGTTGACGGCGATCGTCTTCGCTTTTGGCCTGACCCACGCCAGCCAGGCCTTGCTGCCCCTCATCGCCACCACCGCCGTGGCCTATGGCGTGAATGTGCTGCTGATGAAACGCTCCATCATGACCGAGAAGATCGCCCGGCGCGGCCTGCACGTCCATCGTGAATATGGCGTCGATCCGCTCGAACGCATGCATGTGGAAGAGCTGATGACCGCCGCTCCGCAGACGCTGGCCGGCGCCCTGCCCGCCGCCGAGGCGCTGGCCTGGTGCCGCGCGCAGGCGCATGTGCATCGCTATTATCCGGTCACCGATGGCGTGCATCTGGTAGGCATGCTGGCGCTGCGTGCGCTGGAACATGCCGATGCCTCCCAGCCCTGCGACACCCTTGCCCAGGGACATGAACACTATCTGCTGCCGCACATGAGCGCTCGCAGCGCAGCGGGGATGATGGCTCGCCTGGGCGTGGCGCGCTTGCCGGTGGTAGCAGGACCGGAGCGACGCAAGCTGGTGGGCGTGCTATCCCTGTCGGACCTGGCCCGCGCCAGCGCCGCGCATGCCGAAGAAGAATCGGTCAGGGAAAAGTTGCTGGGCAGTTAAGCTGAAGTCACGTCGGCGCGTCAGACGCCGCCGCTGAGCTTGCACATCAGGTTATCCCGCGAGACCAGCACCACATTGATGCCCGCCGCGCCATTGTCGAGACGGAATTCACTGTTGCCATTGGACAAGGAAATGATGCGCACCGCCCGCGAGGCCGCCTCGGTCAGGACCGTATCGCCGGTCATGTTCAGGCAGGTCAGCACGCAGCCGGCCCCATTGCTGCAACTGCGGGTGATATCGCTGGCCACCGGGGTGGGCGCGGCACTGCCGGCCGGCACTGGCACTGCCGCCGGTCCCGGCGCGGCCACCTGGGCCGAAGCGAACAGGGGCGAGAGCCCCAGCAGCAGCGCCGCCAGCAGCAGCGAGGATGAAAAGGACCGGGCCTGATGCATGGCGTAACTCCCCTCAGAGGAACGATAAGTCCCCTATTTCAACACAAACGTCGTGCCAACGAAAAGGGGGCGCACCTCCTTGCGAAAGTGCGCCCAAACGTCAGCCCCCCTCAGGGCTCCCGGTAACCGCACTGCCCGAAGTGCGCCATGGGCGCAGACTTTGACGGGCAGCTGGCATGGGAGAACTTTAACTTCCTGCGCTGATGGTCGATATCAGGAGCTTCCTGATGAGGCCGCATTGAGACTCAGGAAATTCCCTAGCTGCCGTGACGGGCTGATTTTGCTGCAGATCAAATGGCGCAGAGAGTGCATATGGATAGACGCAATGATTGTTTGCAACATGGTGCGGGAAGGGTTAAAGTCATTTCCAGAGCAGATTCACTAGGCGGCGCCACTTTTCAGATAGAACTGGGCGCCGCGAATCTCTCTGCCTTGCTCCTCGCCCCCCCCTGCTTTCCAGCCAGTTGCCCGCACCGGGCCACAGCGGCCTGCCCTCTACCCGCAGCACGATCCAACACCATGGCAGCATTTTTGATAGCATGCGCACATGGATACCTCGAACACCCCCGAATTGAGCGCCCTGGTCGACACGGCCGGACTGGGCCTGTCAGCCGTCGTGGCCGGGCTGCGTACCTCGCGCGAAGTGACCAACAAGATCCGCTATCGCGGCGAGATCCGCGAACTGCCCTCGCGCGAGGCCATGCACAAGCTCCTGCAACACCTGCAGGCAGCGCTGTTTCCCACGCATTACGGCCATACAGACCTGTCGGACGAGACCATTGATTATTTCGTCGGCAGCCAGTTGAATACTGGCCTGAGCATCCTGAAGGAGCAAGTGCGGCGCAGCCTCTACTTCAGCAGCGATGTGCAGGAAGATGCGCCGTTGCGGGAACAGGCCGCTCATATCACGCGCGACTTCGCCCACCAGTTGCCGGCCGTGCGCGACGTGCTGGTCAGCGATATCCAGGCGGCTTATCACGGCGACCCGGCGGCCTCGAGCATTTCGGAAATTCTGCTGTGCTATCCCGGCACGACGGCGATCATCTACCATCGCCTGGCGCACGCCCTGCATCAACTGGGCGCGCCCTTGCTGGCGCGCCTGATTGCCGATATCGCGCACTCGGCCACCGGCATCGACATTCATCCGGCTGCCCAGATCGGCCCCAGCTTCTTCATCGACCACGGCACTGGCGTGGTCATCGGCGAGACCACCATCATTGGCCGCAACGTGCGCCTGTACCAGGCGGTGACGCTGGGCGCCAAGCGTTTCCCGCAGGAACCGGATGGCTCGCTGGTCAAGGGCATTCCGCGCCATCCCATCGTGGAAGACGATGTGGTGGTCTATGCCGGCGCGACCCTGCTGGGCCGCATCACCATCGGCCGAGGCTCGGTGATCGGCGGCAATGTCTGGCTGACCCACAGCGTGCCGGCCGGCAGCAATATCTCGCAGGCGGAGATGCTCAGCGACTGCCGCCAGCCCTGAACCTGGCCGGCTTCAGCCGCCCAGGCCCAGCCAGTGTTGCAGCAGGAACAACAAGCCCAGCACCGACAGACCGAGCAGGAAGGCAGCGCCGATGGTCCGGCCTTCCGCAGGAAGCAGCGGCTCGGTCGCAAAGTGGCCGAGCTCCTGGTAGATGTGATGATCGTTCATGAGCGCTCCTGACAACGGCAAGGAAGGGATCAGGGGCATGCTAGTCAAGCCGGGCCTGCCTGTGAACGAAGCAATGAGCAGATCGATATCCACAGCGCGCATAAGGCGCAACGCCTGCTCAACCCTGGCTCAACCCTGGCTCGACGCGGGGACCGCAGGGACCGGCGCCGGCGCCCGCCCGCAAGCGATGGCCGCGAGCGCCAGCGCCGAGGCGGCCAGGCTGTAGAGCCACAAGGAAGACATCACCGGCAACAGCAAACCGGCCAGCATCGGTCCCATCCCCGCCCCGATATCACGCCAGATCGCCCGTCCCGCCAGGGCGTGCACGCGCTGCTCCGGTGCCGTACGGGCAGCCACGATGGGAGCCAGCAGCGGCAGTTGCAGCGCCCGCAGTATCACGATCACCCCCGCGAACAGCCATAGCAGCCCGCCCCCGAAGCCGACCAGGGCCACGCAGGTGGCCAGCGACAGCGTCACCAGCACCTTGACCGCACCGAACCGTTCGGCCAGCCATCCGCCCAGGGGGCTGAGGACGATCTCGCCGGCATAGCGCAAGGCCATCAGCACCCCGGCCACCAGTTCGCCATCGGCGCCGAAAGACTGCTTGCTCATGTAGGCCAGGCCGACGATGAACAGCCCATCCAGCGTCAAGCCCTCCAGGAAAGACCACCAGTCCAGCGCATTGGGCAGCTTCCAGCGGCGCGGCTGTGGCGGTGCGTAGGCGTGCTGCGGCAGGCGCCGCGCCGCCAGCAGGCCCAGCAGCGCCGTCGCGGCCACCAGCGCGAACACCAGGCGCGGCCCGATCTGCGGCGCCAGCAGCGCCGCCGTCGGTAGCCACAGCATGGGCCCGATGGCGATCACGCCACGCGAGCGCCCCGAGCGTCGCGCCGCGCCTTGCGGGTTGGAGGTGGACATGGCCTGGGTGGAAAGATTGAGACCGGCGAAGGCCATGCCCCACAGCAGGCGCAGCGGCAGCAGCGCCCAGAAACCGCTGGCCATCGTATAGCCCAGTGCGCACACGATCGCGGCGCAGACCGCCAGGGTGCAGGTGGGGCGATCACCGCGCTGGGCGTAGAAGCGGGCGACCCAGCGGTAGCCGGCGATGCGCACCAGCCGGTTGGCCGCCAGCAGCACACCGGCCTCGGCCAGGCTGACGTGGAACTGGTCGGCGTACATCGGCAAGAGCAGGTAGAGGACGATATCGCAGGGCAAGGCGGCCGAGAGCGACATGGCGGCGTGGCGCGAGTGGAGGTCGGCCTGGCGGAGGTCTGGCGTGGTCATGGCGCTGATGATGCGCCGCGCGCGCGGGGGCTGACAACCGATATTAATTCCGGGCATGCGTGATAATATCTGACGCATGGCCGACCTCACCCTTCCGCTCAACGCCATCCGCGCGTTTCTGGCCGCGGCCCGTCACCAGAGTTTCACGCTTGCGGCGCACGAGCTCAATGTCACGCATGGCGCCATCAGTCGCCAGATCAAGAATCTCGAAGGCTATCTCGGCATGCCGCTGTTTGAGCGGCGCACGCGGCAGGTGTTGCTGACGGAGCGGGGCCGGCAGTTCTTCGAGGAGGCCAGCCCGGCGCTGGAGATCCTGGCCAATGCCGCGCGGCGGGTGATGCGCGACGCACCGACGCGCACGGTGGTGATCAATGTGCGGCCTTCCTTTGCGGTGCGCTGGCTGATTCCGCATCTTTCCGATTTCGTGGAGCGTTATCCGGGCATTGCGCCGCAGGTGGTGACCAGTACGGCGACGGTGGGCAAGGCGGGTTCTTCGTTTGATATCGCGGTCCGCCGGGGTGAGACCAATTGGCCGGAGACGCTGAAGGTGCAGCGCTTCATGGAGGATGAGCTGGTGCTGGTGGCTTCTCCTGCGCTGTTGCAGGCGGCGCCGCTGGAAGATGTGTCCGGGCTGGCCAGGCATACGGTGCTGCTCTCGCGCAGTCGGCGCAATGACTGGGAGGACTGGCGCAAGCTGGCGGGATTGAGGCGGTCTCGTTCTCAGGCGATGCTGCATTTCGATCATGTGCATTTTGTGTTGCAGGCGGTGGTGGATGGGCTGGGGGTGGCCTTGTCGCCTGTTTCGCTGGCGGACAATGATCTTCGTTCCGGGCGGCTGGTGTGTCCTTTCCCGGACTTGCGCTTGACGTTGGCGCCCTACTATCTCGGGATCAATGCTCAGGCTGGTTCTGAGGCTCAGCTGTTTGCCAGATGGCTGGCTGAGTATCGGGGGGCTTCGTTGATGTTTGCTGGTGGGTGATGCTTGCTCTTGTCTTGTCTTGTCTTGGCGGGCTGTTGCTGTGGTTGTTAGTTTTTGGGTAGTCTGCACGGAATTTCTTCCTGCGCTCTAGCTTAATTCTTATCTTTCTCCGGTCGGGAGAACGCGCCGGGGGCGGCCCGGCAGCCGCTCACTTTTCTTGTCTCGCCAAGAAAAGTAAGCAAAAGAAGGCGACCGCTACTGCCCCGCCCTCCTTCGGAGGGTCCCCGCGTCAGCGCACATAAAAACGGGAAAAATAGAGTCGCTTCGCTCCGACTATTTTTCTGATCCGTTTTTATGCGCGCTGACGCGGCGGGTCAGAAGCGGACGGCTTGTCCGGCTCGCCTTCGGCATCGCCGAGGGCTCGCTGGCGCTTCGGCTCTCTTCGATCACATACTTTCGTACTTTTTAGTTTCGTCTTTCTCTTTCTCTTTCTCTTTATATCTCTTCCCTGCCTTTGTTTTTCTTCTAAATAATTTCCTCCCGTTCGGACTAAGTAGTCGCGCAGCGACGTATCGAAGGCGCACCGTCCCAAGCCAAAGCCGAAGGCGAGTAGGAGAAGTGCGAGGCCGAAGGCGAGCCCGTTCAGGTTTTTCCCCTTAGAGCCAGCCGCCGCAGTGGAGCGAAAAGTGGATCAGAAAAATAGTCGGAGCGAAGCGACTCTATTTTTCCCACTTTTTGCTCCACTGCGGCGGGAACCCTCCGAAGGAGGGCTGGATCTTAGGGGTCGCCTTCTTTTGCTTACTTTTCTTGGCGAGACAAGAAAAGTGAGCGGCTGCCGGGCCGCCCCCGGCGCGTCCTCCCGACCGGAGAAAGATAATAATTAAGCTAGAGCGCAGGAAGAAATCCCGTGCAGACTACCCAAAACCTAACAACCACAACAACAATCCGCCAAGACACCCAAAACCAAAAACCAAAAACCAAAAACCAACTAAGAAAAGAAGAAAACATTCTTAGCCACAATCGAACCAGAGCGCTCTAATAACGCCAACCTCCCGAACATATGCAAAAGGAAACACGGCATGTCATTAGAACTCTTCTGGTTCCTCCCCACCTCAGGCGACACCCGCTACCTGGGCAAATCCGACTTCGGCCGCGCCCCCACACTGGAGTACATGCGCCAGATCGCCGTCACCAGCGAGACCTTGGGTTATGACGGCCTGTTGATCCCCACAGGCGCCTCCTGCCTGGACCCATGGGTAGTGGCCGCCAGCCTGGTCCCGGTCACCCAGCGCATCAAGCTGCTAGTGGCATTGAGAACATCGCTAGGCGGCCCCGGCCCCTCAGCAAGACAAGCCGCCACCCTGGACCAGGCCTTGAACGGCCGCCTGCTGCTCAATGTCGTCCCCGGCGGCGACGCCACCGAACTCGAAGCCGACGGCGTCTTCCTAAAGCACGACGAACGCTACGAAGCCGCCGACGAATACCTCACCATCTGGCGCAAGCTGCTCCAGGGCGAGACCGTCAACTACGAAGGCAAACACTTCCGCATCCGCAACGGCCAACTGTTCCACCCCGCCGTGCAACAGCCCTACCCACCGCTCTACTTCGGCGGTTCCTCCCCCGCCGCCCACGACCTCGCCGCCAAACACGTAGACGCCTACCTCACCTGGGGCGAGCCCCCGGCCGCGGTCAGACAGAAGATCGACGACGTGCGCGAACGCGCCGCCCGACAAGGCCGCACCGTGCGCTTCGGCGTACGCCTGCACGCCATCGTGCGCGAAACCACCGCCGAAGCCTGGACGGCAGCCGAACGCCTCATCAGCAAACTCACCGACGAAGACATCGCCCGCGCCCAGCAGAACTACGCCAGGATGGATTCAGTAGGACAACAGAGAATGGCGGCCCTGCACGGCGGCCGCCGCGACAAGCTGGAAATCTCCCCCAACCTGTGGGCCGGCGTGGGACTGGTGCGCGGCGGGGCCGGCACCTCGCTGGTGGGCGACGCCGCCACGGTGGCCGAACGCCTGCAGGAATATGCGGACCTGGGCGTGGATACCTTCGTGCTGTCCGGCTACCCGCACCTGGAAGAAGCGATCCGCTTCGCCGAACTGGTCTTCCCGCTCCTGGGCAAGAACGCGGTCACCTTGCGTGACCGTGCACAAACCGGCGGCGCCTTCGATATCCGCGCCGCCGCTTCGGCTTCCTGAACGAAGAACCGCGTCAGGAAATCAGCTCGAGATAGCCCGCCGCATCAAGGAAACCGTCCGCCGAAAACGGCGCGGCCGGCTTGAGCTTGAAGATCCATTGCTCATACGGCGCGCCATTGATGGCGTCGGGCGTCTCCACCAGCAGCGCGTTGACGGCGACGACCTCGCCATCGACGGGCGCATGCAGGTCCGACGCCGTCTTGTTGGATTCGACGATGCCCGACTCGGCGCCGCGCGCCAAGACCTTGCCCACCGCCGGCATGTCCACATACACCAGCGGCCCCAACTGCTCCTGGCCGAAATCGGTAATGCCGATGGTCAGCGTGCCATCGTCTTCGAGCTTGACCCACTCATGGGTCTGGGCATAGACCAGATGATCCGGAATGTGCATCCCTGTCTCCTTATGGAAATGATTGCATCAACATGATTGCGTCAGCACGCAAATGCCTTACTTCGCTTCGGCCTTGCTGCCATCGGCAAACACCGGCTCGCCCAGGTTGAGCATGAGGCGATTGGCCCAGGCAAAGATGGCCACCGAATGGATCAGGTCCAGCACTTCCAGCTCGCTCAGGCCGACGTCATAGAGCGCCTTGATCTGCGCGACGCTGACATCACCCGGCGTCTCGGTCAGCTCGGCCGAGAACTTGGCGATGGCCTGCTCGCGCGCATCCACGCCAGCGCCATAAGGCGTATCGAAGACCTGGCGCACCGTATCGTTACGCTTGGCCAGCTGTTCGAAACGCTGTGCATGCACCGAGGCGCAATACACGCAGCCATTGATGCGCGAGACCACCAGCGAACCCAGCTCGCGCTCGGCGCGCGGCAGGCCGCCGGGCGCGTACATGATGGCGTTGAAGGCGGCCGAACGCTGCCGCAGGATGTCGGGCTGGTGCGCCAGGAACAGGTAGTAGTCCGAGGTCTTGGCCTTGGGATGGCTTTCTTCCAGCACCTTGATCTGGTCTGCGCTGGCAGCCTCCAGCTGGATCACGTCCAGCCAGGCATCCCACTCCAGGGTTTCATTGGTAAAGCCGTTGGCCTTGATGATGTCGCTCATGCGGCTCTCCTTACTGGGCAGCGGCAGCACGCATGGCCTTCAGGCCAGCGACCACGCGCAATTGATAGGACACGAAGGCGATCAGCTGCGACAACGCCACCACGGCGGGCGTACTGATGCCGGCAGCGGGCAGCTTTTCGATGGCGGCCTTGTCGCCTTCCACCGGACGCTGCGTGAGCGCGCGCGTGAAGACCAGCATGGCGCGCAGACGGCCTTCGGGCAATTGCTCAGGCTCGCCGGTCTCGGCGGCGGCCAGTTGTGCCGCCTCCACCGAGATGACCAACGCGCGCGCACGATAGTGCGCTACCAGGTCGTCTGCACCGGCCAGGCGGCAGGCATACAGCGCCACCAGCAGGCGTTCGTCCAGGCCGATGCCTTCCAGCGCCGGATCGAACAGGGTGTCGTAGCTGCCTTGCGAGGCCACCGCGACCTTGTCGCGTTGGTGCCGCAGGCTATGCAGCGCACTGCCGACGGACAGGCCGGCGAGTTGGTCGATGACATCGGCGTGGATGTCGTAGACGGGGGTAGTCATGAAGTCTCCTTGGGGGATGAATGCCTGGTCAGCGCATCGCGCAGGAAATGCTGCGCCTGCTGCCAGGAGTCGAGATCAGCGCGGGCGTTCGCCGCCGCTTCGCCGCCACCGGTGCTGATGCGCCCGGATACCGGGTGGGCATAGGCGGTCTGCGTGGTCGGCACGAACGGGAACAGGATGGAGTGGCCGGCATTGGCGTAATTGCGCCAGAGCACCGGCCACGGATGGGCGACCTCCGCGAGCTTGTCGCGCACCATGCCGCAATACAGGCTGGAAGGCCAGGAGCCGTCATCGGTGGCCGACAGCAGCAACACGGGCGCGGCGATTTTTTCGACCGGAATGCGCGCACGCGCCACCGCCTCTTCGTCCTGCAAGGCGGT
This sequence comes from Herbaspirillum camelliae, assembly GCF_001929405.1. Taxonomy (NCBI): domain Bacteria; kingdom Pseudomonadati; phylum Pseudomonadota; class Betaproteobacteria; order Burkholderiales; family Oxalobacteraceae; genus Herbaspirillum; species Herbaspirillum camelliae. The sequence goes on along the minus strand of NZ_KV880769.1, from coordinate 3,217,770 downwards.
CAGCATGGCCAGTTCATGACGATGCGGCGCGGGGCCCTCGTCGAAGGGCGCCCAGCTGGCGGTCCGATTGTCCTGCCACTGGTGCGGCAGCGGCTGGCCGCGCAGCAGCCAGGTCGGCCCTTCGCGGCCGATGGCAGGATCGGCTGCGTTCTGGCCGCTGTGCACCAGCGCGCTGGGCACATAGGCCAACACCGCCGAGACCTTCTGCGGGAAGGTTGCGCCCAGCAGCAAGACCAGCTCGCCGCCGCGCGACTGGCCGCTGATGGCGACGAAGTCATGCAAGGGCCTGACTTCGGCACGCAACCAGTCAAGGCCGCGCTCGAAATATTCCAGCGGGGTATTGGAGATGTAATCCGACAGGCCCGGCGCCTTGAAGTAAGCCAGTGCAAAGGCCGCGTAACCGCGCGAGGCATACAGCGCCGCGCGTGGCTCGTTGATGCCGCCGCCCGATCCGTTGAGGATCATCACGGCTGGATGCGGCCCGGGCGTGGCCGGCAGGAAGAGCGTGCCGACCAGGCCCAGCTCGCGCACTTCACGGCGGGTCACGCCCGCGCCCGCCAGACGCTGCACCAGCGTCGTGCTGGCCGGGGTGCAGGGCGGCAGTCCCGGCTGGTCCAGTGCAGAAACGGTCAGCGTGGTTTCCAGCGGCGTCATCACATTGGCGTGGAACTGATCGCGCCGCCCGGCCTGCACCGGCTTCTGCGACCACAGCAAACCCATCGGGTCGATGCCGTAGTAGTCGCCGTCGATGGCCGGGTTCATGCTCACATCCACATTGCCATGGGCGTCCGCGATGTAGCAGGCCGTGCTGCGCCACTGCGTTCCATTGCGCAGCGTGGAAGAGGAAATCCGCACCGGCTCGCCCGGATGCGCACCCCGCACGATGATGCGGCGAGGCACGTCGATCAGGTCGTCGGCCGGGCTGACGTCGATGGAGAAGTTGGGCATGGCCTTACTTCTTGTCCTCGGTCACCATCATGGCGGTGGTGCGGTCGCTGCTGATGGGGGTGACCTTCAGGCCCTTCTTGGCGGCCCAGATGTTCTGGTAGTGGTACAGCGGAATCACGCCCACTTCCTCCGAGACGGTCTTGGCGGCGCCGCGCAGGATGGCTTCGCGCTTGGCCGCATCGAATTCAGCGGTGGAATCGGCCAGGGCCTTGTCCACGGCGGGGCTGCTGTAATGGTTCCAGTTGGAAGCTCCGATACCCTTCTTGGGATCGACCGAACCCAGCACGTTGACCAGCGCGTAACTGGCTTCGCCCGTACCGTTCCCCCAGGCCAGCACCGAGACGGCGAACTCGTTCTTGTTGGCGCGCGAGGAATACGCGGCCCAGGGCAGCACTTCCACCTGGGTCTTGATGCCGATGCGGGTCCAGAACTGGGCCACGGCCTGCATGGTCTCCGGCGCTTGCGGATAGCGGTCGTTGGGCACGTGCAAGGTCAGCTTGAAGCCGTCGGGGAAGCCGGCCTCGGCCAGCAGCTTCTTGGCCTGTGCAGCGTCGAAGGGGATGTTCTTGATCTCCGGGTTGTAGCCGAAGGTGTCAGCCGGCATCCATTGGTTGGCCTCGGTGGCCGCGCCCTGCAGGATGCGGTCGATCAGGGCCTTGCGGTTGATGGCCAGCGACATGGCGCGACGCACGCGCACGTCCAGCAGCGGGTTCTTGTCCAGCTGCTTGCCGTTGTTGTCGGTGATGAAGGGGCTGGGGCCTTGATGGAAACTCGGCTGGATCAGCAGCACGCGCAGACCGTTGTAGGGATAGACCTTGACGTTGGGCGACTGCTTCAGCTTGGCCAGGTCGGACACCGAGACCTTGTCGATCACGTCCACATCGCCGGAGAGCAGCGCAGCAGTGCGCGCCGCACCGTTGTTGATGTAGCGGTAGTTGACCTTTTCCCACAGCGGCTTGCCGTTCCAGTAGTCGTCGTTACGCTGCATCACCACGCGGTCGCCCGGGGTGTAGGAAACGAACTTGTAGGGGCCGGTGCCGATCACCGCTGCGCCGCTGTTGTAGTTCTCGGTGGTGGACTTCTCTCCAATGTGCTTGCTGACGATGTGCACCGAGGCCAGGTTCAGTGGCAGGTCCGGGTTAGGGATATTGGTCTTGATGACCAGGGTCAGCGGGTCCTTGGCGGTCACCGATTCGACGGTGCGCAGGTAGCCGGCGAAGGTCGCTACGCTGCCCGGCACCGCACGGGCGCGCTGGTAGGAGAAGATCACGTCATCGGCGGTAAAGGGCTTGCCGTCCTGCCACTTGACGTTGGGACGCAGCTTGAACTCCCAGGTCTTGGGGTCGATGTTCTTCCAGCTCACGGCCAGGCCCGGCACCAGCTTGTTGTAGTCGTTCTGGACCAGCAGGTCCCAGAAATGCAGATCCACCGAGCGGTCGCCGGCGTGGTTGTTCAACTGCGGGTCCAGCGACGAGAGTGGATCGGCAAAGGCGATATTCAGGTTCTGCGCATGCGCGGCATCGGCGGCGGCAGCCAGGGCTGCGCCGGTCAGGGCGATGGCCAGCAGGCGGGTCAGGAGGGTTTTCTTCATGATCGGGTTCCTCTGTGGTCAAAGTGGAAGCACTGCGGATACATCAACTTGCGGTTTTCTGGCTGGGGTTTCCTGGACGGTTTTTCTGAATTGCCCCGCCCCCTGCTCCCGTTCGGACTGAGTAGCAGCGCAGCTGCGTATCGAAGGCGTGGCTGCCGGGGCATCAGCAGCATCAGCGCCTTCGATACAGCCCCAGGGGGCCTACTCAGTCCGAACGGGAGGGAGAACATTTCAACAAACCTTATCAACGGCCATCGTTGAGATGGCAGGCACTCATATGCCCCGGCGCGATCTCCCGCAGCAAGGGCTGTTCTTCACGGCAACGCTGCGTGGCATGCGGGCAGCGCGGGTTGAAGTGGCAGCCGGTGGGCGGGTTCAGCGGACTGGGGATCTCGCCCTTGATGGCGGTGAATTCCTTCTTGCGCGCCCCCATGCGCGGCACTTCGGCCAGCAGCGCCTGCGTGTAGGGATGGTTGGGCTGGCCGAACAGCGCGGCCACCGGCGCGCTCTCCACCACCCGGCCCAGGTACATGATGACCACGCGGTCCGAGACGTGCTCCACCACGCCCAGGTCATGGCTGATGAAGAGATAGGTCAGACCCAGCTCTTCACGCAGGTCCATGAACAGGTTGAGGATCTGCGCCTGGATGGACACATCCAGCGCCGCCACCGCTTCATCGCAGACCAGCATCTGCGGCTGCACCGCGAGGGCGCGGGCGATGCCGATGCGCTGGCGCTGGCCGCCGGAGAACTGGTGCGGATAACGGTCGCGCAGGGCCGGATCGAGACCGGCGCGCAGCAACTGCTGGCACACGTAGTCATCAAGATTACCCTCGACCTTGCCATTGACCTGCGCCGCTTCACCGACGATCTGATCGATGCGCAAGCGCGGGTTCAGGCTGGCATAGGGATTCTGGAAGATCATCTGTACCTGCAGACGCGCCTCGGCTTCTTCCCTGCTGCTGAGGCTGGCGCGGTCACGGCCGTTGACCAGCACCTGCCCATCGGAGGGATCGAGCAGACCGCAGGCCACCCGGCCCAGGGTGGACTTGCCACAGCCGGATTCGCCCACCAGGCCCACTACCTCGCCAGGCAAGACTTTCAGATCCACCTTATCCAGCGCATGCGTGATGGCGGGCGGACGGCTCCAGCCGCGCGCCTGCAACTGGCGCTGCAGCCAGCCCTGGCGGCGCTCACCGAAGCGGCGGCTGACGGCGCGGGTTTCGATCAGGGGAATGACGGCCTTATCCATGTTGCTCGCTGCTCTGTGTGCTCGGGGTGGGGTGATAGCAGCGCACCCGGTGCGCCGGCAATGGTTCGCTGATCGCGGGGGCCACCAGGCATTGCTGGGAGAGGCGCTCGCAGCGGGCGGCGAAGGCGCAGGTCGGCGGCAGGTGCAAGAGATTGGGCGTCATGCCGGGAATCTGGCGCAAGCGCGCACCGCGCCGGTTGTTGCTGGGCAGGCTGCCGATCAGGCCTTGCGTGTAGGGATGCAGCGGTGCATCCAGCACCACATCCACACTGCCCTGCTCGACGATGCGCCCGGCATACATCACCGCCACTTCATCGGCCAGGCCGGCCACCACTGACAGATCGTGCGTGATCCAGATCAGCGCGGTGCCATGCTGGCGCGCCAGCTTCTGCACTTCCGACAGGATCTGCGCCTGGATGGTCACATCCAGGGCCGTCGTCGGTTCGTCGGCGATGATGAGGTCGGGCTTGTGCAGCATCGCAATGGCAATGGCCACGCGCTGGCGCATGCCGCCCGAGAGTTGATGCGGATAGGCCTGCAACCGTTCTTCCGGACTGGCGATACCCATCATGCCCAGGGTGTCGCGCGCCAGTTCACGGGCCTGCTGACGACTGAGCTTGCTGTGCGCCAGCACGGCGTCGACCATCTGCGCCTCCACCTTCAGGACCGGATTCAAGGTCATCATCGGGTCCTGGAAGATCATGGCGATGCGATTGCCCTGCAGTTCGCGCAGGGACGTCTTGTCCATGCTGACCAGGTCGCGGCCCTGGAACAGGATTTCGCCGCCGACGATGCGGCCCGGCGCATCGACCATGCCGAGGATGGAAAATCCGGTCACGCTCTTGCCCGATCCGGACTCACCGACCAGGCCAAGAATGCGGCCACGGCCGACCGACAGCGACACATCATCGACCGCCGGCAGCACGCCCTCGGGGGTAAAGAAATGCGTGCGCAGATTGCGCACTTCCAGCGTGAGCGCGCTCATTTCTGCCACCGCGGATTGAGGATGTCGCGCAGGCGGTCGCCGACCAGGTTGATGGCCACGATCACCACCACCAGCGTAATGCCGGGATAGAAGCTGATCCAGTATTCGCCCGAGAGCATGTATTGGTATCCATTGGAAATGAGCAGGCCCAGCGAGGGTTCGGTAATGGGCACGCCCAGGCCGAGGAAGGACAAGGTCGCTTCCAGCGTGATGGCGCGCGCCACCTGCAAGGTGCCGATGACGATCAGCGGCGGCAGGCAGTTGGGCAGGATGTGGCGCACCATGATGCGCCAGGACGACAGGTTCAGCCCGCGCGCGGCCTCCACGTATTCCTTGCGTCGCTCCACCAGCGCCTGGCCGCGTGCGGTGCGGGCGTAATAAGCCCACTCCAGCACCACCAGCGTCGCCATCACGTTGAAGATGCCCTTGCCCACATAGGCCAGGATCAGCATCGCCACCAGGATGGAGGGGAAGGACAGCACCAGGTCGGCAAAGCGCATGAGCAGCGTATCGACCTTGCCGCCGGCGTACGCAGCCAGGAGCCCGATGAGCGTGCCGATCACGCCAGCGATCAGGGCCGAGCCCACGCCGATGCCCACGCTGATACGCAGGCCATAGATGATGGCCGAGAACAGGTCGCGTCCCTGACCATCAGTCCCGAGCCAGTAGGTAAACGTACCATCACCATTGAGGGTACCTGGATGCTGGCGCGAATCGAGGAAGTTCAATTGCGCCAGGTCATAGGGATTCTGCGGGGTGATCCAGGGCGCGGCGATGGCGCCGACGATCAGCAAGAGCACGATCACCAGCCCCAGCATGGCCGAGCGCGAAGCCACGAAGTGGCGCATCACGCGCCGCCAGGGCGATTCGCGGCGCGGGGCCTGGAAGGCCGACAGCTCGGCCGCGCAGGCGCGCACCTGTTCTTGCGTCATGCTCACTTCGGTCTGCGGCGCGCTCATGGCTTGGCCTCCACCCGCACGCGCGGGTCCAGTAACTTGTAGAGCACATCCACCACCAGGTTGATGGTGACGAACATGCAGACGATCACCATCAGGTAAGCCACGATCACCGGGCGATCCAGCGCATTGATGCTGTCGAGGATCAGCTTGCCCGCGCCGGGCCAGGCAAAGATGCTTTCTGTGACGACCGCAAAGGCAATCGTGGAGCCGAACTCCAGCCCCACCACCGTCACCAGCGGAATGAGGGTATTGCGCAGCACGTACATCAGCACCACGCGCGCCGGCGAGAGCCCCTTGGCGCGGGCGAACTTGACGAAGTCCATCGGCAGCACCTCGCGCACATTGGCGCGGGTGAGACGTATGACCAGTGAAATCTTGAACAAGGACAGATTGATCGCCGGCAGGATCATGTGACGCCAGCCATCAGCCGTCAGCCACGACCATTGCACGCCGAAGAGTTCAGCGGTCTGGCCCCGTCCGCCCGAGGGCAGCCAGCCCAGCGTCACCGAAAAGGCCATGATCAGCATCAGGCCGATCCAGAAGGTCGGCAGCGAAAAGCCGAAGATGCTGGTGGTCATGACCAGGCGCGAGAACGGATGATCCGGCTTCATGCCCGCGAACAGGCCCAGCGGCACGCCCACCACCAAGGCCAGCAACAGCGCCGCGCAGGCCAGCTCGAGGGTGGCCGGCAGACGCTGGAAGATCAGCAGGATGGCCGGGGTGTTATAGACGAAGCTGTTGCCCAGGTTGCCATGCAGCGCGCCATTGAGGAAGGCCAGGTACTGACGCCAGACCGGCTGGTCCAGCCCCAGTTCCTTGATGATGCGCAGACGGTCGACCTGGTCGACATCCTGGCCGATCAGGATATCGACAGGGTTGCCGATCATGTGCAGGCCGAAGAAGACGATCACCGTCATCAACAGCACCACCATCAGCGCCTGCAACACGCTCCGGGCAATGGCGCCACTCATGCCGGCAGCTCCCAGGGCGACTCGGTCCACTCGTCGCCTTCCAGCTCGGGCTCTTCATAGGCCTGGATATTGCGGTAGTGGTATTCGATATCTTCACGGTACATCAACGCAGCAATACCCTGCGCCAGACGATAGGCGCCATCGCTGATGGCGGGGATGTCGCCAGAGACGGTGCCGTGGCTGGCTGCGGCCGGATAGCAGAAGCAATGCACACGCTCCAGTCCCGGCAGGCTGCCCGGGGTCTTTTGCTGGAATTCGAACACCGGTCCCAGATAGGGCGAGTCGGCCAGCTCCTGGTCTTCTTCGCCGGCGGGCGGGGTGTAGCGGTCGCTCCAGTTGAGGATGTGCGGGGCGATGTCCTTGAATTCGCGGCGCAGGCTCCAGTCGATCTTGAAGCCGGTGGAGAAGAACAGGAAATCCAGCTCCAGCGGGCCGCGATTGGTGTGCAGCAGCAGCGCGCCATCTGGCTGGATCTGCACCGACTCGATCGCCGTGCCCAGCAGGAAGCGCGCATTGGCAAAGCGCGAGACGCGGCGGGTGCTGCCCGAGGGCGGCGGCACCTGCTGCGCATTGACGTAATGGCGGATGCGCCATTTCCATTCATCCGGCAGATGCAGGTGGCCATTGACCAGGCCGGGGCTGCCCGAGCCCTTGCCCTTGTTGATGCGCGGCAGGTCCTTGCGGCGGATCAGCATATCCACGCGGGCCGCGCCCTCTTCCAGCGCGGTCGCCGCGCTGTCCATGGCTGAAGCGCCGCCGCCGATCACGCCCACGCGCTTGCCCTTGAGGCTGGCGTAGTCGAACAGGTCGGAAGAATGCGCCCAGCGCTCACGCGGCAATTGATCGGCCAGCGGCGGCAGGTAAGCGCCGCCCAGCCCATCACGGCCGGTCGCCACCACCACGCGGCGCGCCAGCACGGTGGAGGCGCCCGACGGTGATTGCAATTGCAATGCCACGATGCCATCGGCACGCGGCTGCACGGCCAGCACGCGATGCTCGTTGCGGATATCGAGCTGCATCACGCGGCGGAACCAGCGCAGGTAATCCATCCATTGCAGGCGCGGGATCTTGTCCAGCGCCTCCCACGCATCCAGGCCGAACTGCGCCTCGAACCAGGCGCGGAAGGTCAGCGCCGGGAAGCCCAGCGCCGGGCCGGTCAGGGTCTTGGGCGAGCGCAGGGTTTCCATGCGCGCCGTGGTGGCCCAGGGGCCTTCGAAGTCCTTGGGCGACTGGTCGTAGATCACATTGGCAATGCCCAGGTGCGACAGCGCCACCGAAGCGGCCATGCCGGCCTGGCCGCCACCGATGATGGCCACGTCGAGCACCGGCACGCCGTCGCGCTCGATCTGCGGCGTCCACGACTTGCCGGGCAGGGCCAGCCATTGCAGGTCCTGGCGCAGACGCGCCTCCAGTGCCGCCAGCCCTTGCGGGGGCGCAGCGCAGGTGGCGTCGGTTGGGGTCGGTTCGGTGTCTTGCATATCGCCTCGTCAAAAGCATGAAAAGACGCCACAGGCCACGGCCTGAGATCGTCTGATTTCGGGTTTTATGATGCAACGCCCTTCCCGGTTGACGCTGCTGCCTGCTGCCTGCTGCGGTACTGCTTACTGCGAAATCATTTATAACAATTCATCATGCAGGCTGGCGTCGCGCTTGACGAAGCCCTGCAAGGTGGTGCGCGCGGCCTGTTCGACCGCGTCGATCAGGCGCTCCGTGACGCCCTCGACCGGCTTGCCATAGGGCGTGACCACGCCAAAGTAGAACGGAATCTCCACCGCCAGGCGCTTGACCACCATGCCTTCGATGGGCATGCCATAGGCCGTGGCCGGCTCCACCAGCGCCACGCCCAATCCGGCGCGGGCCGCCATGATGGCGTTGAAGGAAGTATTGGTATCGATGGCCACATCCAGCTGGCTGTCTTCGCCCAGCGCCAGTTCCACGCGCTGGCGCAGGCGATAGCGGTTGGACATGGTGATGACGCGCTGGCCGCGCAAGGCGGCGCGGGTCAGCTTGTCCTTGCCGGCCAGGGGATGATCGGCGCGCACCACGGCCACGCAGGGCGCTTCGCCGATCCAGTGCAGGTCCAGCCCGCGATGGGCCACCGGCAGCGAAGTCAGGCCCAGGCTGACGGTGCGATGCAGGACCGCATGCACGACCTGCTCGGCCGAGGCGCTGCGCAGGTGGACGTGTTCGGGAAAGGCATACCGCCCGTCGGCCGCCAGCAATTGCAGGGCCGCCGGGGCGATGGTCGAGGCCAGCGCGGGCGTGGCCACCAGGTGGACCGGATGGACTTCTTCGCGGGCGATTTCCTGGGCGCGTTCGCGGATGCTGCGCAGGCCCACCAGCGAGCGCTCCACTTCTTCATAGAGCAGGAAGGCCTTGGCCGTGGGTGTCACGCGCGGGCCGTTGCGGTCGAACAGGGCATAGCCCAGCTCGCTCTCGAGGTCGCCGATGGCCTTGCTGACCGCCGGCTGCGAACGGCCCAGGCTGCGCCCGGCGCCGGTCACGCTCCCCAGGGTCATTACCGCTGCAAAGGCTTCCAGCTGGTTCAGGTCCATCGAAATCGGATTCCTTGATCAAAGTGCTTGCATATGTTTTTCGAATTATAGGTTTGTCTGTATTCTATTTCAGTATAATAATTTTGTATAAGCTAATGCGCCGCTAGCGCCAAGGCCGGGAAGCCTTGCCGACGGTGCCTCTGCATCGATTGCCTGAAAGAAACACGTAAACCGTATATACAAATAGCGGCAAATTCGTTTTCCAGATAAGGCAAGCGGCGTAATGTTGGCCTGTGGTACCCGCCCTGCCCCTGGATCACCTCATTCTCCGGATCGCATCATGAACGCCCCTGCCCCCTGTCGCCCGCCGGCTGATCTTCGTTTTCCCATCTACCTGGACTATGGCGCGACCACGCCGGTCGATCCCCAGGTGGCGCGGGTGATGTGCGATTTCCTCACGGACAAGTTCGGCAATGCCGCCAGCAGTTCCCATCCCTTCGGCTGGGAAGCGCGACGCGCCGTGGAACAGGCGCGCGCCCAGGTGGCGGGCCTGGTCGGTGCGCAGCCGGGCGAGATCGTCTGGACCTCCGGCGCGACCGAATCCAACAACCTGGCCCTCAAGGGCACAGCCTATGCGCTGCGCGCACAGGGGCGCGGCAATCACCTCATTACCGTCCCCACCGAGCACAAGGCCGTGCTCGATACCATGCATACGCTGGAAAAGGCGGGCTTTGAAGTTACCTACCTGCAACCCGGACCGGATGGCCTGGTCACCCCACAACAGCTGCGCGCCGCGCTGCGGCCCGATACCCTGCTGGCGTCGGTGATGTACGTGAACAACGAGATCGGCGTCATCCAGCCCATTGCCGAGCTGGGCGAGATCTGCGCGGCCCACGGCGTGGTCTTCCACGTCGATGCGGTGCAGGCGGCGGGCAAGATCGCCATCGACCTGACCCGGCTGAAGGTGGACCTGATGTCCTTCTCGGCGCACAAGGTCTACGGTCCCAAGGGAATCGGCGCGCTCTATGTGCGCCACAATCCTGACCTCAAGCTGCAAGCCCAGATCGACGGCGGCGGCCATGAAAACGGCATGCGCTCGGGCACCCTGGCCACCCACCAGATCGTGGGCATGGGCGAGGCCTTCGCCCTGGCAGGCCGCTTGCTGGAAGAAGAAAGCCGCCGCATCGGCGCGCTGCGCGACCGGCTATGGGCCGGGCTGGCCGACCTGCCCGGCGTGCAGTTGAACGGCTGCGCCCGCCAGCGCGTGCCGCACAATCTCAACGTCAGCTTCCCGCCGACCCGTCACGGCACGCTGGGCAGCCAGTTGCTGGGCATCGCCGTATCGGCCGGTTCGGCCTGCAATTCCGCCGCCGCTGCCCCCTCCTTCGTGCTGCTGGCCATCGGCCGCTCGCCGGACGTGGCGCGCAATGCCGTACGCTTCTCGCTGGGGCGCGGCACCACCGAGGCCGAGATCGACTACGTCGTGGCGACGGTACGGCAGGGGCTGGCCCACGAGGCCTACCTGGCAAGAACCGAAGCCCTGGCCAGCGCGGCCTGAGACGGGCGTATCCTCCCTCCCCCTTCCTTCCTCCCAGCCGGCGAGGATGGGAGGGGGTATCATCATGCTTTTATCTCATAAGCTAGTAACTTCATTTTCGTTTCCCGCCTAATAACTAAAAGTTAGACTTCCGCAGTTCTCTTAACACTGACCATCGTGATTCGCATCGAGCAACTCCACAAGACCTACCGTGCCGGCCAGCGGGACATCATCGCGCTGCGCGACATCAACCTGGATATCGCCCAGGGTGAGGTATTCGGCATCATCGGCCGCTCCGGCGCCGGCAAGAGCACCCTGATCCGCACCCTCAACGTGCTGGAGCGCCCCGACAGCGGGCGCGTCCTCATTGATGGCGAAGACATCACCGGCCTCGGCCACGAAGCCCTGCTCGGCCTGCGCCAGCGGGTGGGTATGGTGTTCCAGCATTTCAACCTGCTCAATGCCAAGACGGTGGCGCAGAACATCGACTGGCCACTCAAGATCACCGGCCGCTACAGCCGCGAAGAACGCGCCGCGCGCGTCGATGAGCTGCTGCAACTGGTGGGGCTGGAAGCGCATCGCGACCAATATCCCTCGCAACTGTCGGGCGGCCAGAAACAGCGCGTGGGCATCGCCCGCGCCCTGGCCAACCACCCGCGTCTCTTGCTCTGCGACGAAGCCACCTCAGCCCTGGACCCGGAAACCACCCAGTCCATCCTGCGCCTGTTACTGGAAATCAACCGCAAGCTGGGCCTGACCATCGTGCTCATCACCCACGAGATGGAAGTCATCCGCAGCATCTGCGACCGCGTGGCGGTGCTGGATGACGGCGCAGTGGCCGAACAGGGTCGGGTGGTCGATATCTTCCTGCGTCCGCAACATCCGGTCACGCGCTCCCTGCTGGCCCAGAGCCACGCCTGGGACGCCGGCGACAGCCTCTACCAGCGCCGTCCCGATGGCAAGCTGGTGCGCCTGACCTATGCCGGCGATATCGCCGCGCAACCCATCCTCTCGCAACTGACTGCGGCCACCTCGGCCCTGGCCACCATCGTGCGCGGCACCGTCTCGCGCATCAAGGACACGCCCTACGGGTAGCTGCTGGTGGAGTTTTCCGGTGATGCCGAAGCGCTGGCACAGGTGCTCGATCGCCTGCAGACATCGGGTATTGAACATGAGGTGCTGGCATGAGCGCATTGACTTCCCTGTTCGGCCAGATCGACCTGTCGGTGATCGACTGGGGCGAGGTGGGCGACGCCACCCTGGAAACCCTGGCCATGACCGGCGGCTCGCTGTTCTTCACGGTGCTGCTGGGACTGCCCCTGGGCATCCTGCTGTTCCTTACCAACCGCCGCCAGCTGCTGGAGCAGCGCGGCCTCTACCTGGTGCTGTCGCTGGTGGTCAATGTGCTGCGCTCGGTGCCGTTCCTGATCCTGCTGATCATGCTGATCCCCTTCACGCTGTGGCTGGTGGGGACTTCGCTGGGTGTGACCGGCGCCATCCCGCCGCTGGTGATCGGCACCGCGCCCTTCTTTGCGCGCCTGACGGAGAGCGTACTGCGCGAGATCGATCGCGGCATCCTCGAAGCCTGTACCGCCATGGGTGCGCGACGCCGCCAGATCATCTTTGGAGCGCTGCTGCCGGAAGCCCTGCCGGGGCTGCTGGCTGCGGTGACCATCACGGCCATCACGCTCATGTCCTATGCCGCCATGTCGGGCGTGATCGGCGGCGGCGGCCTGGGTGACCTGGCCATTCGCTATGGCTACCAGCGCTTCCAGACCGAAGTGATGGTGGTCACGGTCGCCATCCTGGTGGTGCTGGTGCAGTTGTTGCAGTTCTTTGGCGACCGCCTGGTGCTGCGCTTTACCCGCAAGTAAGTTCCGCAAGCAAGTTCCCGGGCTCGGCCCCCATGAAGGACGAGCCTGCTCATGCGTCAACCGACGTCGAATTGATTGTCACTACAAGAATGGAGAAACACATGATCCGCAAACTGATCCCTCACCTCTTCGCTGGCGCCGCCCTGGCCTTCTCCGTGGGCGCGCACGCTGCCGACAAGCTGGTCATCGCCGCCACTCCGGTGCCGCATGCCGAGATCCTGGAACACATCAAGCCGGTCCTGGCCAAGGAAGGCATCGACCTGCAGATCAAGGTCTTCACCGACTACGTGCAGCCGGCCGCGCAGACCAACGAGAAACAGGTGGATGGCAACTTCTTCCTGCATCAACCCTACCTGGACCAGTTCAAGAAGAGCCACAAGAACGATATCGAAGTGCCGGTCGCCAAGGTCCACGTCGAGCCCTTCGCTGCCTACTCGCAGAAGTACAAGAAGATCGCTGACATCCCCAATGGCGCTACCATCGCCATCCCCAACGATCCGTCCAACTCGGGCCGCGCCCTGCTGCTGCTGGCCCGCAACGGCCTCATCAAGCTCAAGGACAACACCAACATCTCCGCGACCCAGAAGGACATCGTCGAGAACCCCAAGAAGCTGAAGTTCCGCGCCCTGGAAGCGGCTACCCTGCCGCGCGTGCTGAACCAGGTCGATGTCGCCCTGATCAACACCAACTATGCGCTGGAAGCCAAGCTGAACCCGGTCAAGGATTCGCTGTTCATCGAAGACGCCAATTCGCCCTACGCCAACCTGCTGGTGGCGCGCGAAGACAACAAGGACAGCCCGGCCATCAAGAAACTGGTCGCTGCCCTGAACTCGCCGGACGTGAAGAAGTTCATCGAAGAGAAGTACCAGGGCGCCATCGTCCCGGCCTTCTGAGTCGTTGGCATGACAGCGCCGGCGCGACGGCGCTGCGAATGTTGAACAGCCACCAAAAGCAACAAAAGCAACAAAAGCCACGGAGCGATCCGTGGCTTTTTTTCATCCATTCTCGATTACGTGATAATCACGCTACCGTTACATCACGTCTACGTGATGTGATTGAGGCACGCTGCCTGTCCTGACCGGAAGCTCACTGGTAAGTGGTGGCGATCTTTTCCGGCAGCGGCACATTGAGCCACTTCTTGACGATGCCATTGAGTTCACCGCTCTTCTTGGAAGCGGTCAGGGCGTCGTTGACCTTGGCCATGAGGGCGGGCTCGCCCTTGTTCATGCCCACATAGCAGGTCGAGACATTGATGATGTACTTCAGCATCGGCTTGTTGGCAGGCGTCTTCTCGGCCAGTGCATAGGCCACGAAATCGCCCGTCCCCACCAGTTGCACCTGCCCCGAGACATAGGCGGCGATGAGGCCATTATTGTCTTCGTAACGCTTGATCACGGTGCTCTTGGGCACGCTGTCGGTGAGCATCAGGTCCTCGAAGGTGCTGCGCGCCACGCCCACGGTCTGGTTGGCCAGGTCGGCGGGGCCGGCCACCTTGATGGCGGCGATGCCGAAGACGCTGTTGTTGTAGGGCGCGTAGCCCTGTGAGAAATCGATGACTTTTTCGCGCTCGGCGTTCTTGCCCAGGGTGGAAATGATGAGGTCGATCTTGTGCGTCTGCAGGAAGGCCATGCGGCTGGAAATGGGGACCGGCACCAGCTCGGTCTTCACGCCCATGCCCTTGGCCACCAGGCGCGCCACGTCGATGTCCAGCCCCTGCAGCTGCAGGTCGGAGGTGACCGAACCATAGGGCGCGAAATCTTGCGGCACGCCGATCTTGACCACGCCGGCTTTCTGGATATCAGCCAGGGTATCGGCCATGGCCGGGTGGACAGCGACAGCCATGAGGCCCAGAGAAGCGGCGATTGCGGTCTTGATGAGATTCATGCGGATTCCTTGAGGTCGAGAAATGGTCGGGTAAGGGAGTGACAAGCTGACATGACAAGCACCTTCTGGCATCGCCGGGATGCCGGGATGCCGAAACACCGGAACACCGAAACACCGGAACGTCAGGACTAACAAAATGCATCAGTCACCCCTGGCTTGCCAGCCGCTCGTCATGCCTGCCGAGACTGCAAGGACTATGCCAGCAGCTCCGCCGCAACAGGAATGCGCGCCATCCCGAGGCGCAGGCCGCTGCCCTGCAAGCACAGCGGCCAGCAGCGCCAGGGAGTACGCTGCGGCTCGACGGCATTTAGTAAAACGCCCTTGCCCAAACGTGGTGAGGATGCAAGAGGATGGCGCTTCTCATAGGGAAATGCTGCAGGACAGCGCAAGCATATATTTTTCCCATACAGTGAAAACCTAACAAATCTCCCTTGCGCCGCGCCTCTCGCTGATGCCCGTTGCCAGCGCCGTTCAACGCCCCTGCAAGGGAATAAATATAAAAAATTTCTGTTGCGATCCTGCCGAATCAGGAGATATTCGTTCTCACCAAATAAGAGCAAGCAAAGAAAATGCGTAAAATAGAAAAAATGTGTTCTAACTTTTTGGAGATAAAAGTTATATTCGCGCAGTCACAATCTACCCACGAATGAGGGAGACTCTAATGCCCAAACGTAGCAAGATCCAGGAAGCCGTCGTCGTCACCCCGCCACGCTTCATCACCGAACCTGATGGCTACATCAATGTGCCGGTGAGCAAAAAGACCCGCGACGCCATCCATCATCTGAAGAAGAGCATGCGCGTGACCAGCCAGGCCGAAGTGATCGAAAAAGCCGTAGCCATCGTGCGCGCCATCGATATCGCCGCCAAAGGCCAGGACTGAGTCTGCTCCCGCTGTTTTCGTCGTTCCCGCTGTTCCCGCACTGATTCTGCTGCTGCGCCATCGCCAACGGATGGCGCAGTGATTCGTCGCGGCGCCAGCGCGCATCCTGCCTTCCCTTCCCCGTATCAGCAACAAGCCCGGCGGCCTGTTTCCAGGCGGCCGGGCTTGCGGACGACTATTACGTTCGGAACAGCGGATCAGGACATGGCGCTGCGGGCCTGGGCCGGCAGGCGGAAGATGCTGACCTTCTCGGCCAGGTCAGCGGCCTGGGTCTGCATGGCGCGCGAAGCCGCTGCGGCCTGTTCGACCAGGGCGGCGTTCTGCTGGGTCACTTCATCCATCTGCGTGATGGCCTGATTGACCTGTTCGATGCCGGCGCGCTGCTCTTCGCCGGCATTGCTGATCTGGCTGATCACGGCATTGACCTGGGCCACGCTCTTGACGATCTCCTGCATGGTCTGGCCGGCCTTCTTGACCAGGTGCGCGCCCGAATCCACCTTCTCCACCGAATCACCGATGAGGACCTTGATCTCCTTGGCCGCTGCCGCCGAGCGCTGCGCCAGGCTGCGTACCTCGGTGGCGACCACCGCGAAGCCACGTCCCTGCTCACCGGCGCGGGCTGCTTCCACGGCCGCATTCAGGGCCAGGATGTTGGTCTGGAAGGCGATGCCATCGATGACGCCGATGATGTCCACGATCTTGCGGGCGGAGGCATCGATATCGTCCATGGTCGCCACCACGTCTCCGACCAGCTCACCGCCCTGGCCGGCGATACCCGAGGCCGATTGCGCCATGTCGGCCGCCTGGCGGGCATTGGCGCTGTTCTGCTGCACGGTCGAGGTCAGCTCTTCCATCGACGAAGCGGTTTCTTCCAGCGAGCTGGCCTGATGTTCGGTGCGGGCCGACAGGTCCTGATTGCCGGCTGCGATTTCCTGTGAGGCCGTGGCGATGGTATCGGCGCCGGTACGCACATTGGTCACGATATCGACCAGGGCGCTGTTCATCTCGCGCAGCGCCGCCAGCAGCTCACCGGTTTCGTCGGGGGAGTTGTCGCGGATGTCCTTGGTGAGATCACCATTGGCCACCTTGCGCGCGGCGTCCACGGCCTCGGCCATGGGCACGGTGATGGAGCGGGTGATCACCAGCGCGGCCAGCAGGCCCAGCAAGATGGCCACACCAGCCGCACCACCCAGGATGGTGGCCGAGGTCACATAGGTAGCGTGGGCCTGTGCGGCGGCCTGCTGCATCTGGGCTTCATACCGCTGCACCAGTTCGGTCAGCCGCGCCAGCAATTCACCCTGGCTCTTGTAGCGGGGACCGAACAGCAGGCGCTGGCCTTCCTCGTTCTGGTTCTTCAAGCCCAAGGCGACGACGTCGTTGGTGAAGTCGAAGTAATTCTTGCTAGCCTCAGCGACGGCGTTGACCATCTGACGGCCCTCGTCGGTCACGGCGCTGCCGCGCAGCTGTTCGAGCAACCTGGCGTATTCGGCCAGATCCTTGTCGATGCCCTGCTTGTTGCTGCCCATCTGGGCTTCGTCGGAAAGGATGATGATGTTACGGGCTGAACGGGCGATATTCATCATCAGGTATTGCATCTTCTGGGCCGCGCTGACCTTGGGGTAGATCTGCCCGCTCAGTTGGGTGGAAGTATTGTCCAGCGAGGACATGCGGGTGATACCGATGACGGTGATAACCACCAGCAACAGCAACAGCACGGCAAAGCCGCAGGCTAGACGCGCGCCGAGACGCAGACGACGAAGAGGATTCATGAGTTTTCCGGAGTGGTTCGTGGAGGGGGGCAACGGTGCCGCGCTTTCGCTGCTTGGCGATGCGCAGTCTGGTATGCCCTCATGATAAGTCGACCACGGTGCGCGCCCTTCCCGAAAAAGAGGGCAAGAGTCCCGCTTGATCGGCGGACCGCAGTGTATCGCGGGGAGACACCGGTCACCCCTGCGCCACGCCGGGCGCGCCCGCCAGCACTGGATGAGCTTTAGCAATAGTAAAGTGCAATCAAGCAAAACTGCCGCCGCACAGACCATGGGCAGCCTGCCGGATTATGCCCATCTCAGTCCTTGCCTATCCGAGGAAAAGCGCCGCGATTGCTGTGCAAGCGTTGGTTTTTGACGGTTCTGATTTCTGGTATAACAACTGTCGCAGTCAGGGCATTTTTGACAGCTTTTCAATAGTCCTTTCCATTCCCCCCACTGTAACGGACCAACATGATCAAGCCCCCCTTTCATCCGCCTGCTGGCGCTGACGGCACAGACCGTCGCGCCTGGCATGGCGCTGCTCTCGATGCCGGCGCGCAGCCACGCCGACCTCGACTTCTTCTCGACAAGGACAATCCGTCCTGCGCCCAGATGGACCTGGCCCTCTCCAGCAAATGGGGCGCCCAGCCGCTGGAATTACACCACAGCAAGAACGCGCACGACAAATGGGCGCTGCATCACTGAGCCCATCCCCTTCTGACATAGCAGGCGCTACGCTGGACAATGGCCGCCTGCGCGCGCCCTGTCGCCGTGTGACCGCGCCTGCCCGGATACCCCGGTTGCAAGCGACGCAGCGAGCTTCGTGCCCGCGTAACAGGGCAGGCGCAACAACGTAATAGGTAAAGCAATCATGGCAGCAACAGAACAGCATTTCCTCGTGGTCGATGATTTTTCGACGATGCGACGCATCGTCAGCGGCCTGCTCAAGGAACTCGAATACAGCAAGATCGTGGAAGCAGACGATGGCTCATCGGCCCTGAAGATCCTCGAATCGGGCGCCTCCAATATCACCTTCGTGCTGACCGACTGGAACATGCCGGTGATGGATGGCCTGGCCCTGCTCAAGAAGATTCGCAGCACGCCTGCGCTGGCGCATCTGCCGGTGCTGATGATCACGGCCGAAGCCAAGAAGGAGAACATCGTCATGGCGGCGCAGGAAGGCGCGGACGGTTATATCGTCAAGCCCTTCAACGCCACCACGCTCAAGGAAAAGATCGAGAAGATCCTGGCCCGCCGCGCGCACATGCAATAAACAGGAAGCGAGAACATGGACATGCCTTCCCACGACAATCCCCCTGAGCTGGCCAGCGGCAACATCCTCAAGCATGTCTCCATGAGCACACGGATTCATGAAACCGTCTATACGCTGGAAAGCCGTGTGCTCAGCCTGCCCGATGGCGGCACCCGTTCCGAATATCGCGTCATGCTGGAACGCAACGTGATCAAGGACTGGACCGAGGGTGACGTAGCCCAGTACTTCGGCATGGATATCTACTGATCCTGCCGGCCTTGCTGATGCGCCGGGCGCGCCGGCCCGGGCCGATAGAACGTCCGCGCTGCCCTGCCCCGCCGGGCGCGCGGACGGCTGGCAGCCGGCAAGCTCAGGCCGCCAGCGCCATCTCCTGGCCGACGCAGCGCGCCAGGGCTGCCGCGATGTCATCCGAATGGAAACGATTCCAGCGCGCAGCCACATGCTGGTCTGGCCGGACCAGATAGACGCATCCCTCACCAGCGGCATAACGCAAGGCAGCCAATCCTTCGCGGTCAATCAGTTCCGCGCCCGAGCCCGGCGCACCCACCGTCACCACCCTGGCGCTCATGCCCGCTGCTTCGATCACTGCCTGCGGCGCACTCGCCCCGAAGAACAGGACGACAAAGCCCGCCCCCAGCGACTCCAGCAGCCACCCTGGCTGCCCCTCCCGCAGGACCGGAGCATCGGCGCAGACGGTGCCGGGTGCCATGCGGCCACCGAAGAGCGCCGCATCGGCGGTATTGAGCGGCGAATGCACATAGGGCGTGGGCGTGGACAGGCGTCCGCTATTGACCAGCGTGCGCGCGAATTCCTCGGTTTCCGCCAGGCCCAGCACGGCGTCGCACAAGGCCTTGCTGGCGCGGCTCTTGGGCGTGATGAAATCGGTGGAACGGGTGGACTGGCGCAGGTTGTCGTCCGCGGCCCAGGCGCGCTCCTCGTGATAGCTGTCGATGAAGCTGAGCGGGGCCTTGCCGTCGATGACCAGCTTGAGCTTCCAGACCAGGTTGTCGATATCCTGCACGCCGGTATTGGCGCCGCGCGCACCGAAGGGCGAGACCTGGTGCGCGGCGTCGCCGGCAAAGAGCACACGTTGGTAGCGCATCTTGTCGATGCGGCGACAAGCGAACTGATACACCGAGACCCACTCCAGCTCGAACTCCACCTCCTTGCCCAGCATGGCCTGGATGCGCGGGATGACCTTCTCGGGCCTTTTCTCTTCTTCTGGATCGGCCTCCCAGCCCAGCTGGAAATCGATGCGCCAGACGTTGTCGCACTGCTTGTGCAGCAGCACGCTCTGGCCGCGATGGAAAGGCGGATCGAACCAGAACCAGCGCTCGGCCGGGAAATCCGCCTTCATGATGACGTCGGCGATGAGGAAGCGGTCCTGGAAGAACTGGCCGCTGAACTCCGCGCCCACCATCTTGCGGGTGTCGCTGTTGGCCCCATCGCAGGCGATCACCCAGTCGGCCTCCATGCGGAAGATGCCATCGGGCGTCTCCACGGCCAGCGCGGCATGGGTATCGTCCTGGTGCAGGCTGATCATCTTGTGCTTCCAGCGCAGGTCGATCAGCGGATGGGCCTGGCAGGCCTCGACCAGGTACTGCTCCAGGTAATACTGCTGCAGGTTGATCATGGCCGGCATCTTGTGCGCATGCTCGGGCAAGAGATCGAAGCGGTAGACCTCACGCTCCTCGAAGAACACCTTGCCCAGCTTCCAGCTCACCCCCTTCTCGACCATGCGTGGCGCCACGCCCAGGCGATCCCAGATTTCCAGCGGACGCTTGGCATAGCAGACCGCCCGCGAGCCGATGCTCACCGTGTCATTGTCATCCAGCACCACCACCGGCAAGCCGCGCGCGGCGCATTCCAGCGCCGCCGTCAGGCCGATGGGACCGGCGCCGATCACCACCACGGGATGGCGAGACGGCCTGGCCTGGCGTTGTTCATCGGACTGCCGGTAGGCAAAACGGGGATAGGTATAGGTGCTGTGCATGCGTGTCTCCTGTTCATTCTTGTAGGGGAAATAGGTGGGCAAAGCTGCCCAAGGATGGCGGCCTCAGTGGGTCGGCGCGGCGAATTCCTGCTCATGCATCCAGGCCGCATGCTTGGGCGCGCGACGCGTGCGCGACCACTCTTCCAGCATGGCCCACTTGACCTCGTCCAGACGCTGCATCTGTTCCGGCGTGCCGCAGTCGGCGGCCAGTTCGATGCGATGTCCGTTGGGATCGAAGAAATAGATGGATTTGAAGATGGTGTGATCGGTGACTCCGACCACCTCGATGCCATCGGCCTGCAGGCGCTGCATCACTTCCTTGAGGGTGGCTTCGCTATCGACCTTGAAGGCCAGGTGCTGGACCCAGGCCGGGGTATTGGCGTCGCGCCCCATGGGCGGCGAATTGGGAATCTCGAAGAAGGCCAGCACATTGCCCTGCCCGGCATCCAGGAAGACGTGCATGTAGGGATCGGCCTGCCGGGTCGAGGGCACCTGGTCTTCGGCGATGGCCAGGATAAAGCCCATGTTGAGGTACTTGCCGTACCACTCGACGGTCTGCCTGGCGTCCTTGCAGCGGTAGGCCACGTGGTGGATGCGTTCGATGTTCATCATTGGTCTCCATGGCCGGATGCGGCCTAATTAGTAACAGTTGTTACTATATGGAGTGAGCCACAGCATGGTCAATGCGTCGATGACGAGATGAAGCGCTCCAAGGTTATCGTTCTTGATGTGCATCAAGCCGGCACTGGATGTCGCGTTTTGGTAACGTCTGTTACCATGTCCGCATGAAACTACAGGACTTCTTTCCCTACCAGCTGGCGCAGCTGGCCGAAGCGGTGAGCCGCTCGGTGGCCACGGTCTATGCCGACCGTTTCGGCCTGAGCCGTGACGAATGGCGCATCCTGGCGGCGCTGGCCGAGCAGGGCCAGATGCAGGGCAGCGATCTGGGGCCGCACGCCTCGCTGGACAAGATGCAGGTCAGCCGTGCCCTGGCGCGCATGGAAGAGGCCGGACTGATCGTGCGCGAGCCCAGCCCGCACGACGCCCGGGCCCGCATCGTCAAGCCCACCGCGCAGGCGCGCAAGCTCTATCGCAAGATCGTGCCGATGGTGGAACAGCGCGAGGCCTTCCTGCTGGAAGCGCTCAGCAAGACCGAGCGAGAGGCATTGATGAGCGCCATGAAGAAAGTGCGCGAGCGGGCGCTGCAGGATCTGCCCTAGCGCGGCAAGGACTGGCCGGGTCTTGTCAGCGCCTGGCCGACGGCAATGCGAGAGACCGTCTGATAACGTCTGCCGCCCGATGCGGCTACCTTGGATGTTTTAAGGAGACCGCCATGAGCCAGGATCAGTCCCACGACCAGCGCCAGCATGCGCATGACATCGATCGCGATCAACCGCTGCGCCCCAAGGAAGGCCCCACCGAAACCCATTATGAAAAGGAAGCGCAGGGCCACGAGGGGACCCTCGGCGGGCAGCCGCCGCTCAATGCGCCGGCCGGGATACAGCGTGTTGGACGGGGTGGAGTTCTGGTGGAAAAGAGCCCGGCTTCTGCGCCAAGCGATCCGAGCTCGGACAAAAGCGGCGTCGAATAGCTCTCCCCTTCCACCACGGCTCCCTACTGCAAACGTGCTACCTCTTATCCATGGGTGGAAGGTTTCGCAGCAACAAGGGCAAGCGCCAGGAGAACCTGATGAAAATGACGCGAGAATATTGCCTTGCATTTTTACTTGCAGGCATCTCGGCCGTAGCAGTGGCTCAACCGTTCGAGCAGCGCGGCCCAACGGGTGATAACCGGGCAGCGACCGGAAACCCTGGGACTCAGGAGCCGCCTACAGGGAACGGCAAGGAGGCTGCAAGGAAAAAGCAGCCGCGTCAGGATGGGCGGAAGGAAGCCCCCGGTAGAATACACAACCCTGACGCTGCAGCGCCGACTGCTGCGCCTGGAACGCCGGCGGAAAATAATGCTCAGCCTGAGTCTGCCAAATAGACCTTTTGGCAAACCTTGTGGCGGGGAATTGCAGAAATAAAAAAGGCTCCCTGTTCGGGAGCCTTTTCTAGTACTGGCGGAGAGGGGGGGATTCGAACCCCCGATAGGCTATGAACCTATACACGCTTTCCAGGCGTGCGACTTAAACCACTCATCCACCTCTCCTGGATTTGGGTTCGCGTTCAGCGAAGCCATGCATTATAGCAAGCTTTTCAACTAAGCCAAGTATTTTCTGCATATTTTTCAAAACAACCATGAAAAAACCGGCAGGGCCGGCGTCCATATTGCAACGCCCTGCCCTGCCGGCTCGCCTGCAAGCGCCTTGCGGCGGCTTGTCCGGGCTTGTTACTGCGCTTCCTTCAACTGATCCAGGATGGCTGGGTTTTCCAGCGTGGAAACGTCCTGCGTGATCGCCTCGCCCTTGGCCAGCACGCGCAGCAGGCGGCGCATGATCTTGCCGGAACGGGTCTTGGGCAGGTTGTCGCCAAAGCGGATTTCCTTGGGCTTGGCGATGGGGCCGATTTCTTTGGCGACCCAGTCACGCAATTCCTTGGCGATCTGCTTGGCTTCGTCACCGGTGGGACGCGGACGCTTGAGCACCACGAAGGCGCAGATCGATTCGCCCGTCGTTTCATCGGGCTTGCCGACCACGGCGGCTTCGGCCACGATGCTGTTGGCCACCAGCGCCGATTCGATTTCCATGGTGCCCATGCGGTGGCCGGAAACGTTCAACACATCATCAATGCGGCCGGTGATGGTGAAGTAGCCGGTTTCCTTGTTGCGCACCGCGCCGTCGCCAGCCAGATAGATCTTGCCGCCCAACTCTTCGGGGAAGTAGCTCTTCTTGAAGCGCTCGGGATCGTTCCAGATGGTGCGGATCATCGACGGCCACGGACGCTTGACCACCAGGATGCCGCCATTGCCGTTGGGGATGTCATTGCCGGTCTCATCCACAATGGCCGCCGTGATGCCCGGCAGCGGCAGCGTGCAGGAGCCCGGCACCTGGGGCGTTGCGCCCGGCAGCGGCGAGATCATGTGGCCACCGGTCTCGGTCTGCCAGAAGGTATCGACGATGGGGCAGTTCTCGTGGCCGACGTTCTTGTAGTACCACATCCAGGCTTCCGGATTGATGGGCTCGCCCACCGAACCGAGGATGCGCAGCGAGGACAGGTCGTATTGCTTGGGATGGACCTTCTCATCCGCATCGGCGGCCTTGATCAGCGAACGGATCGCGGTGGGCGCGGTGTAGAAGATGGTGGCCTTGTGACGCGCCACCATGTCCCAGAAGCGGCCCGCATTCGGATAGGTCGGCACGCCTTCGAAGACGATCTGGGTCGCGCCCACGGCCAGCGGACCATAGGCGATGTAGGTGTGGCCGGTGATCCAGCCGATGTCGGCGGTACACCAGTAGACATCGTCGGGCTTGATGTCGAAGGTCCACTTCATGGTCAGCACCGCCCACAGCAGATAGCCGGCCGAAGCGTGCTGCACGCCCTTGGGCTTGCCGGTGGAACCGGAGGTATAGAGGATGAACAGGGGATGCTCGGCATCGACCCATTCCGGCTCGCAGGTGTCGGGCTGGTTGGCCACGACATCGGAAAGCCACAGGTCACGGCCTTCGACCCAGTTGATCTCGGCGCCGGCGCGCTTGTAGACGACCACATGCCTCAAGGTATCGCAGCCGCCCATGTCCAGGGCTTCGTCGACGATGGATTTCAAGGGCAGCTGCTTGCCGCCGCGCACCTGGTAGTCCGAGGTCAGCACGGCCACGGCGCCGGCGTCGATGACGCGCTCGTGCAGGGACTTGGCGGAGAAGCCGCCGAAGACCACCGAGTGCGTCGCGCCGATGCGGGCGCAGGCTTGCATCGCGGCCACGCCTTCGACCGACATGGGCATGTAGATGACCACGCGGTCGCCCTTCTTGATGCCCAGCGACTTCAGGCCATTGGCGAACTGGCAGACCTTCTGGTGCAGCTCGCGATAGGACACGTGGCTGACCTTGCCGTCGTCGGATTCGAAGATGACGGCGGTCTTGTCGGCATTGCCGTTTTCCAGGTTGACGTCCAGGCAGTTGTACGAGACGTTCACCTGACCATCGGCGAACCACTTGTAGAAGGGCGCGTTGGATTCATCCAGGGTCTGGGTGAAGGGCTTGTGCCACTTCAGGTTGTCCTTGGCCAGTCTGGCCCAGGTGCCTTCGTA
Source organism: Herbaspirillum camelliae (assembly GCF_001929405.1). Taxonomy (NCBI): domain Bacteria; kingdom Pseudomonadati; phylum Pseudomonadota; class Betaproteobacteria; order Burkholderiales; family Oxalobacteraceae; genus Herbaspirillum; species Herbaspirillum camelliae. Next base: position 3,193,192 of record NZ_KV880769.1, on the reverse strand, counting down.
GTCCTTCTCGAATTCGGCGTTCAGGGCCTGGTAGGCGTCCATGCCCGAAATGGCGGCGTGCTTGGCCAGCTCCGCCGGGGGTGCGAAAACGCGGTTCTCTTGCTTGAATGTCTCGATGTCTGCCACGGTAGTCTCCAGTAGGTTTGTTTTTGCTTTCCGCAAAACATAGGCCGTTTCACTTACTCAGTCCTTACACAAGCAGCGCCCTTCCAGCACGGGAGGCCGCTTGCATCAGGGCTGGGCGGTTCTTGCCACGAGGGTTTCATTGAAGAAGACCTTCATATCTCCCTTATGTTCGGGATAACATTTATGCATTTTGGCACAGCATCGTGTTTCCCGCAGGCACGGATCTGCTCACATTTGATCTGGCACAGGATGAAGGGAGCTCGCCGGATTGTGGTCAAGGGCGTGTAAAATACGCCCCCAAATCCGAGGCTTGGCGTTGCGCTTTTGCGCGACGGCAGAATCGGATCCCGCTCCCATCCGGCAGAATCAAGCGTACTCCAGAGACCCATGAAAATCCCGTCGCCCCAGGCCCCCAAGCCTCCCCGCAAGATCGGCATCCTGCCCAACCTGATTTTCATGAGCCGCTGGTTGCAGTTGCCGCTGTACCTGGGCCTGATCCTGGCGCAATGCGTCTACGTCTACCACTTCTGGGTGGAACTGGTGGACCTGATCGGCGCGGCCATGGGCAACGCCAGTTCGCTGGACCATATCCTGGACGCTGTGGCCATTCCCGGCGCCATCCGTCCTGAAAAGCTCAATGAACAGACCATCATGCTGGTGGTGCTGGCGCTGATCGACGTGGTGATGATTTCCAACCTGCTGATCATGGTCATCGTGGGCGGCTACGAAACCTTCGTCTCGCGCATGAACCTGGAAGGCCACCCCGACCAGCCCGAATGGCTCTCGCATGTGAATGCCTCGGTGCTCAAGGTCAAGCTGGCCACGGCCATCATCGGCATCTCCTCGATCCATCTGCTCAAGACCTTCATCAACGCCAACCTGTACGACGCCAAGACGCTCATCGCGCAGACCGGCATCCATATCGCCTTCCTGTTCTCGGCCATGGCCATTGCCTATTGCGACCGCCTGATGATCCACCCCGGCGCGCACGGCGACGAACCTTCCGACAAGCCCTCAGAGAAGCATTAAGTACCGATCCCGCCCCATCCAAACCCGAGAGAACCAGCCATGACCATCATCAAGCAAGACGATCTCATCGAATCCGTAGCCGCTGCGTTGCAGTACATCAGCTACTACCACCCGGCCGACTACATTCAACATCTGGCCCGCGCCTACGAGACCGAGCAGAGCCCGGCCGCCAAGGACGCCATCGCCCAGATCCTGACCAACTCGCGCATGTGCGCCGAGGGCAAGCGTCCGATCTGCCAGGACACCGGCATCGTCAACGTCTTCCTGAAGATCGGCATGGGTGTGCGCTTCGAAGGCTTCTCGGGGTCGATCGCCGACGCCGTCAACGAAGGCGTGCGCCGTGGCTACTCGCACCCGGACAACGTGCTGCGCGCCTCCATCGTGGCCGACCCGCAGTTCGAGCGCAAGAACACCAAGGACAACACCCCCGCCGTGATCCACATGGAACTGGTGCCCGGCAACACCGTGGACGTGCAAATCGCGGCCAAGGGCGGCGGCTCCGAGAACAAGACCAAGTTCGTCATGCTGAACCCCTCTGACAACCTGGTGGACTGGGTCCTGAAGACGGTCCCGACCATGGGCGCCGGCTGGTGCCCGCCGGGCATGCTGGGCATCGGTATCGGCGGCACTGCCGAGAAGGCCATGCTGATGGCCAAGGAAGTGCTGATGGAAGACATCGACATGTACGAGCTCTTGAAGCGCGGCCCGCAGAACAAGACTGAAGAACTGCGTATCGAGCTCTATGAGAAGGTCAATGCCCTGGGCATCGGCGCGCAGGGCCTGGGCGGCCTGACCACCGTGCTGGATGTGAAGATCATGATGCACCCGACCCACGCGGCCTCCAAGCCGGTGGCGATGATCCCCAACTGTGCCGCGACCCGTCACGGCCACTTCGTGCTGGATGGTTCCGGCCCGGCCTACATGGAACCGCCGTCGCTGTCGGATTGGCCGGAAGTGCACTGGGTGGCCGACACCGAGAAGTCCAAGCGCGTCAACCTGGACACCTTGACCAAGGAAGAAGTCGCCTCCTGGAAGCCAGGCCAGACCCTGCTCCTGAACGGCAAGATGCTGACCGGCCGCGATGCCGCCCACAAGCGCATCCAGGATATGCTGGCCAAGGGCGAGAAGCTGCCGGTGGACTTCACCAACCGCGTGATCTACTACGTCGGCCCGGTCGATCCGGTGCGCGACGAAGTGGTCGGCCCGGCTGGCCCGACCACCGCCACCCGCATGGACAAGTTCACCGACATGATGCTGGAACAGACCGGCCTGATCTCCATGATCGGCAAGTCCGAGCGCGGCCCGGCCGCCATTGAGGCGATCAAGAAGCACAAGTCGGCCTACCTGATGGCCGTGGGTGGCTCGGCCTACCTGGTCTCCAAGGCGATCAAGTCGGCCAAGGTGCTGGGTTTTGCCGACCTGGGCATGGAAGCGATCTACGAGTTCGACGTCAAGGACATGCCGGTGACGGTGGCCGTGGACGCCAACGGCATCTCGGTGCACAACACGGGCCCCGCCGAATGGAAGGAAAAGATCGCCCAGAGCGTATCCCTGTCCAAGATCCCCGTCACCACGGCCTGATCCAGGCCGACTCACCGCAGGAGCCTACGCAGCACCATGGACGAAGCCATCAAGCAGCTCCGTACGCCTTCTGCAGTGAGGTCCGATAGCAGCCCCCTCATGCCGACCGCAGCCGATGCCGCGGTCGGCATTTTCGATTCCGGTATCGGCGGCCTGTCGGTGCTGCGGCATATCCATGCCGCCCTGCCACGGGAGCATCTGCTCTATTTCGCCGACTCAGGCTATGCGCCCTATGGCGACAAGACCGAAGCGCAGATCGTCGAACGCTCGCTGGCCATCGCCTCCTTCCTGCTGGAGCAGGGAGTCAAGGCCTTGGTGGTTGCCTGCAATACCGCTACCGCAGCCGCGATCCAGGCCATCCGCACACGCTGGCCGCAACTGCTGGTGGTGGGCATCGAGCCTGGACTGAAACCTGCCGCCCAGTTGACGCGCAGCCGCACCGTCGGTGTGCTGGCCACGCGCAGCACGCTGGCCAGCCAGCGCTTTGCGGTGCTGCAGGCGCAGATGCAAGCGCAATACCAGGTGCGCTACCTGCCCCAGGCCTGCGTGGGCCTGGTGGACCTGATCGAGAAAGGCGAACTGCATTCCCCGGCCACGGTGCAGCTGCTGGAGCGCTACCTGGCCCCGCTGCTGGAACAGGGCGCCGATACGCTGGTGCTGGGCTGTACCCACTACCCCTTCGTGCGGCCCGCCATCGAAAGCGTCTGCAAAAGCCTGGTGGGCGAAGCGCCGGACATCATCGATACCGGCCAGGCGGTCACCCGGCAATTGCAGCGCCTGCTGGAAGCAGGCCAATTGCAGACCCGGGCCGCGACCGGCTCGCTGGCCGGCTTTACGACCGCCAGCCGATCCACGCTGGAAAACGCCTTCCGAGGTTTGCTCAAGCTCGATCCGCCGGTACAGGCGCTGCAGCCGCAAGGCGGTGCTTGAGGGTGCCGGGGAGGTCGTGCCAGAGGGACTTTCTTGTTTGCATCGAAATTTTGTTGCCATTCCCTGCAAGTCTTTGTATAATCTTTTGCTTACTTGATGACGGACTTAAGTCTGTCTGACAGTCGACGGTGGCTGTAGCTCAGTTGGTAGAGTCCAGGATTGTGATTCCTGTCGTCGTGGGTTCGAGTCCCATCAGCCACCCCAAAGATTCAATGAAAAGCCCGGTCCCTTGCGACCGGGCTTTTTGTTTTGTGCGTCCTCCTGGCCCTGCTGCTCTGCTACCGCCCTCGAACGGGACGAGGAAGCAAATCCAATTGGCAGATACGCGCACCGCCAACACGCCACCTCGCCCCGCCCCGAGGATTTACTTCAATTCCTCCGCATCAAGCGCCTTGCGTACGGCGGGCCGCTCACGCATACGGAGATACCAAGCCTTGAGATTGACCAGGCCGTCGAAATGGATGTTGGCCTGATAGGTCGGCACAAGCCATTCGGCCTGCCCCCATTGCGTGAGGGCGTACAGGTAGGCGTCGGCCACCGTGTAGTCGCCCATCAGGTAGTCACGCCCCGCCAGTTGCTCGTCGAGCCAGGCGTAGCGCTGCTCCAGCTTCGGCTTGACCGTCTCCAGGCCGTAGGCACCGGACAATCGTGCATAGAGCAGCGGAATGAAGCCTTTGTGGACTTCCGACGTCAGGAAACTCAACCACTCCTGCAAGCGGTAGCGCTCAAGGGTGCCGTTGGCCGGGGCGAGCCTGGCTTCCGGTTTCAGGTCGGCCAGATACTGGACAATGGCCGGACCTTCGCGCAGCAAGGTGCCATCATCCAATTCCAGCAGCGGCACGTAGCCGAACGGGCTGAGCGCGTGGAAGTCGCGACCGTCTTCGGTCTGGTGGGTCTTGTAGTCCACCTTCACGAGTTCGACGTCCAGCCCCAGCTCGTTGATGACGATGTGCGGCGACAGCGAACAGGCGGCCGGGATGTAATAAAGCTTCATAGACAATCTCCAGATAACGTTGAGGAGGCTTCCCCTTCCGGGTTGAGACGATTGGAACTATTTTAATTGTTGGGTATAAAAAAATAAAGAAGGCACTATAATGTCATCTAGGTACATTTTTATACCGAATTTTGTAGATTTTTGTACGTTTTGTACTCGCTTGATCCTGGCCGTCGCTGGAGATGTCATGAAAGAAAACATGAGCGGTTGCTCCGTCGAAGAGTCGATGCGCTTGCTGGGCGGGCGTTGGCGGCTGTTGCTGGTGTCCTATCTCCTGGAAGGCCCGAAGCGATTCAACGATTTGCGGCGCGATGTGCCGGGTATTTCTCAAAGGATGCTGACCCTGGATCTGCGGGCTCTCGAAAATGCAGGCCTGGTCAAACGCACGGTGTATCCGACCTCGCCCGTCAGAGTGGAATATGAAGTCACTGAGGACGGGAAGCGCCTGGAGCCGGTGGTCAAGGTGATGAAAGAATTTGGCCTGTGGCTCAAAGCGCGTGATGCGGACCAGGTAGCGGGCGATTAGATCAGAGGGACGCGGGCCGGGCGCAAGTCGGTCTGTCATCGGCTTGCCAGCGAAATGCGTCTGGACGTAGAGTCGCGGCGATCTTCTGCATCAGGAACCTGCTTAGCGGCAGAAAAAAAGCCCGGCTCCTGTGGCCGGGGTTTCTTTTTCGCAACTTTCATGCCGGCCAGACGAAGGCCGCCAGGCCATCCCCACCCTTACGCTCAGTTGATCATGCCCGTCGAGAAGGCATACTTGATCAGGTCGGCATCCGAGCTCAGCCCCAGCTTGCGCATGGCATTGTTCTTGTGGGTGCTGATGGTGCTGGGCGTGCGCGAGAGGCGCACGCAGATCTCGCCCAGCGACTGACCTTCCACGAACAGGCGCACCACTTCCAGCTCGCTCTGGGTCAGCTCGCGGGTGGCGGCGAAACCGTCGCCCTGCGCCCAGCTCATCTCCAGTTCGCCGCGCAGCGAAACGGGAAAGTACAGCTGCTTGCTGCTCTGCGTGGCCAGGCAGGCATTGATGAGCTCGTCGGGCTTCTCGCGCTTGTTGATCACCGCGAACACTCCCATGCGGTAGAGCCTGCGGATCACGGCGCCATTGTTCATCGCGGTATAGACGATGAGCTTGGTGGACGGATGCTCGGCCTTGATCCGCTTGACCAGCGCAAACCCGTCGGACTCGTCGCTTTCCTCGTTGGGCATGGCGAAATCGGTGATGACAATCTCGCACGGTGTACGCTTGAGCGCATTGATCAGGTCTTCGCCGGTATCGACCTCGAGATCGATGCGGATCTCGGGCAAACGAGCCAGCTCATTGCGTAACGCGCCCAGCACGATAGGATGGTCATCTGCGATGGCCACGTGCAGGACTTTCTTCAAATTCATACTACCCCCAAATGGTTCAATTAACGGACAGTTGGCTGCCGTCGGCCGGAGCTGCCCACTCCTCTATCACCTCGGCTCAGCGGCCCTCGACTTGATTGCGTCGATGTCGGCTCCCCCATCTCCGATACCATGACGGCATCGAAAAAAAATCTATCCAGACGTGATAGAGAAATTCAGCGCAAAACTGGAAGAAAACGTCGATATATGGCTCAAGAATCGAATTATTTCGAGATGACCATCGCCGCTTTTCTTGAGCTTGCCTTCTTTCTTCATGGAAGCCGAAAAATATGGCCCTAGTCTTTTCAACAAGTCCGAAATTTACCTTTGTTAAGCGCTATCCTACGCCAACAGTCGCCGGGGAGCACCTCACCAATAGTCTTCGGTGACGAACTGCCCACCCCCGGCGCGGCGCAAAGGACTCATGCCGCGCTCGCGCAGCAGTTCCCGCACTTCGGTGACCATCTCGGGATTGCCGCAGGCCATGACGCGAGCGTCGTCCACGGTCAGCGACAGGCCGGCGGCCTGCTCCAGCTGGCCGCCGCGCAACAGGTCGGTGATGCGTCCGGCCAGTAGGCCCGGCGAGGAAGGCGGGACAGCTTCGCGGGTGACGCAGCGCAAACTGTGCAAACGCGCCGGCCAGCCTTGGGCAGCGGCCTGCTGGCGCAATTGCTCGAACTTGTCGGCATAGGCCAGTTCGGCGCACTGGCGCACCCCATGCACCAGCACCAGATCCTCGAAACGCTGCCAGACTTCCGGCTGCTGCAGGATGGACACGTAAGGCCCCAGGCCGGTGCCGGTGGCCAGCATCCAGAGCTGCCGCCCGTCGCTGAAGCGGTCAGCCGTCATGAAACCATAGCTGAGCTTTTCGACCCACACCGGGTCGCCCGGCTGCAAGGCGTCCAGGCGGCTGGTGAACTGCCCGCCAGGCACGATGATGGCGTAGTACTCCAGCACGTCTTCATGCTCGGCGGACGTGATGGAATAGGCGCGCGAGACGATCTGACCATCGATCTCCAGGCCCAGGCGGGCGAACTGGCCGGCCGCGAACCGATAGCCGGCCGGCCGCGTGGTGCGAAAACTCAACAGCTTATCGGTCCAGCGATGCACCCATAGCAGGCGCTCGCAGGTCGCCTTTTCCGAATACGCATCAATACTCACATTGCTCGCACTGCTCACACTACTCTCCTTGAATCTGCGCCATGAGGCATGACTGAAATGCAATCATCGGTTCGGCAAGCGCGCCCGGCGCATTACAATACGCGCTTGCAACCCAGGCGGCTGGCGCGGTGTTGCCTGCGACGCGCCCGACCGAACCCGCCGGCGGCGCTGCGCGGCCAGGAACTATCGGCGGCGCACAGGGGTCAGGCTTGGTGGCGCGTGCCGCCTAGCCCTCATCCTACCCGAATGCCTAACCCCGGGCCGGCCGCCTGAACCGATCACAATAACGCAATGATTCCATGAAATGGACCCGCAGCCTGGCCATCACCCTCCTCTGGTGCGCCGCAGAACCCGCTATTGCCGCCTACCAGGTGGATATCGAAGCGCCCAAGCCGGTGCAGTCGCTGCTCAAGGACTTCCTTGACTTGTCCCGCTACCAGGACCGCGACGACATCAGCGACGAACAACTCAAGTTCATGATGGACACCGCCGGCGAGCAGGTGCGCGACCTGACCGCCACCGAAGGCTATTTCACGCCCATGACCAAGGTCAGCGAACAGAGCGCCGCCGGCAAGGACGGCGTGCGCCGCATCACGGTCACCGTCGACCCCGGTCCGCGTACCCTGGTCGAATCGGCCGAGATCAACGTCACCGGCAGCGCCGCCAGCCAGGATGCCGCACGCGTGGCGCAGCTGCGCAGCGACTGGTCGCTGAGCCCCGGCGAGCCCTTCCGCCAGCAGGACTGGGACAAGGCCAAGAATGCCGGCCTGGCAACGCTGCAGCAGAAGAAATACGCCGCCGCCCGTATCGCCGACTCCGAGGCCCGCATCGACCCGCAGGCGCAGCAGGCCGACCTGAGCGTGCGCTATGACAGCGGCCCGGCCTTCACCCTGGGCGCGCTGCAGATCACCGGCACCAGGCGCTATCCCGAATCCATCATCCGCAACGTCAATCCGCTGACCGTGGGCGAGCCCTATGATGTGGACCGTCTCCTGGCGCTGCAACGGCAGATCCAGAACACGCCCTACTTCTCCAATGCTATCGTGGCCATCGACGACGACCCCGCCCATGCCGACCAGACCCCGGTGAAGGTGCAGGTCACCGAATTCCCCACCCAGCGCATCCGCACCGGCGTGGGCTATGGCACCGATACCGGGGCCCAGGCCGAAGGGCGCTATTCGCATTACAACGTGTTCAACCGCGCCTATGTCTTCGACAGCCAGTTGCGGCTGGAGCAGAAGCGCCAGTACGGCCTGCTGTCGCTGGCCATGCCGCCGGACAGCAAGGCCTTCGTCAACAGCCTCAACACCTCGTACGACCGCACCACGCTGGAAGGCATCGACCTGCGCACCCAGCAGGTCGGCCTCAAGCGCGCCCGCAACAGCGATAACTACGACACCACCTATTCGCTGACCTATTACCGCGATGAGCTGGTGCAGGAAAACGGCGTCACCCTGCCGGCCAACACCATCGTCACGCCAGGCAAGCACCGCGCGCTGGTGCCGGGCTTTGCCTGGTCGCGCCGCAATGTGGACAATCCCATCTTCCCCCGCCACGGCAACCTCTTGACGCTGGAAGCCGGCCTGGCCCTCAAGGGGGTGCTGACCGACCAGAGCTTCAGCCGCCTGTATGGACGCTTCAAGCAGTTCGTGCCGGTCGGCAAGCGCGATATCGTGGTCTTGCGCGCCGAGCTGGGCGGCGTCTTCACGGCGGGGCGGGCCGGCTCGGTGCCGGCCTCGCTGCTGTTCCGTACCGGCGGCAACGACTCGGTGCGCGGCTACAGCTACCAGAGCATCGGCAATGAGCAGAACGGCACCGTCTACCCCACCAAGTACCTGGCCGTGGGCAGTACCGAATACCAGCGCTGGTTCAGCGAAAACTGGGGCGCTGCCGTGTTCTACGACATGGGCGCGGCGGCGGACAACTGGAGCAACAAGACCTTCTATCATGGCGTGGGCACAGGCGCGCGCTGGCGCAGTCCGGTCGGCACGCTCAACCTGGACCTGGCCTATGGCATCCAGAAACGCCAGATCCGGCCCCACATCTCGCTGGGGATCGCTTTCTAGCGCAAGCGACACCGTGGCCAGCAAGACATAAACGATATAAAAGATATCGACGATACAAACCGACGGTACAAACGATAGACAGCGACCAACACGCATGAGCGACCAGCCAGCAGCCCCACCCCAACCCCAGCCTTCCTCCACGCCCCCTTCGGGCCAAGCGGGCAAACCCGATGCGCCCCGCCGCGGGCGCGCGGGCCGCATCGCCGCCTGGAGCGGCGCGAGCGTGGCCGTGATCGTGCTGGCGGTGGCCGGCGCTGCGCTCTACGCGACCAAGACCGAAAGCGGCGCCCGCCTGCTCTGGAATACCGCCGTCAAGACGCTGGGAGGCAAGCTCTCCGGCCAGTTGCTCGGCGGCACCGTGGCCGATGGCCTGCATCTGCGCGCCGTGCATTACCAGGATGGCCAACGCATCCTCGATATCGACCGGCTCGATGCCAGCTGGCACCTGTCGCTGCTCAAACGCCGTTTCAGCCTTGCCTACCTGCGCGCCGGCACAGTGCAATTGAACCAGCAACCCTCGCCCAGCGAACCCAGCAGCATGCCGGCCTCGCTGTCGCTGCCGCTGGCCCTGGACATTGGTGAGATCAGCCTGGACAAGTTCAGCCTCACCCAAGGCACGTCCACCACTGAGCTCAGCAAGCTGCGCCTGCATGGCAGCTCCGACGGTGTGCAGCATACGCTGGTGCTCGACAGCCTGGTCACGCCCTATGGCCAGGCCACGGCGCTGGTGCACCTGAACGGCAAGCAGCCCTTCGACATCGGCGGTGGACTGGAGCTGGGCGGGGTCTACCAGCATGGCGAATTCAAGGAGCAATACCAGCTGGCGGCGCAGCTTTCAGGCTCGCTGCAGGAGCTGGGCGTGGCCCTCAAGGCCAGCGGCGACAAGCTCAAGGGCGACGCCGATATCATCGCCACCCCCTTCGCCGCGGTGCCGCTCAAACGCGCCCGGGTGGACCTGCAGCATCTCAATCCGCAAGCCTTCCATGCCACCGCCCCCGCCGCCGACCTCAGCGTGCGCGCCGACCTTGCCCCGCCAGCCGGACAGGCAGCCGACGCGCCGCTGAAAGTGGCCGGACGGATAGAGATCAACAACACCCGTCCCGGCAGCCTGGACCAGCAACTGCTGCCGCTGCTCTCGGCCAGCGCCGACCTGCAGCTGGACCTGCAGCAGCAAAACCTGACGCATCTGGAGATCCGCCTGCCCCGCAATGGCCGTATCGAAGGCGCTGGACAATTCCAGCCCGGCAGCCAGGACCCCGCCCAGCCCACACCGATGGCCGGACGCCTGGCGCTGCGCATCAGCGAGCTCGATCTCAGCCAGATCCATCGCCAGATCCGCCCCACGCGCCTGTCAGGCCCAATGGAGGCCACGCTCGGCCCGGATGCCCAGCAACTCCTGCTGACGCTGCAAGACAGCGCCCTGCGGCTGCATCTGGACAGCACCCTGCATGCCGGCACAGTGGAGTTGCGCGAGGCCAGCCTGACGGCCGGCAAGTCACGCCTGGAAGCCACTGGCAGCATGAAGACCGTGGGCGCAATGGACTATGCCTTCAAAGGCCGGCTGGTGGACTTCGACCCCACCGCCGTGCTGCAGACTGTCACTGCGCCAGCAACGGCCAGCGCGCGACGCGGCGGCAAGGCCGTAGCACCGGTACCGGCCCGCATCAACCTCGACTTCAACGCCGCCGGGGCGATCTCGCCGGAATTGCGCCTCAAGCTGGGCTTCACCATCCACGACAGCAGCTATGGCGACCTGCCCATGGCCGGGCGCGGCGACATCGACCTGGCCGGCATGCGGCTGCTGCCCAGCCAGGCCCATCTGCAGGTGGCCGGCAATACGCTGGATCTGAACGGCAGCTTTGGCGCGGCCAATGACAAGCTCAAGTTCAAGATCGATGCCCCCCAACTGGCGCGCCTGGGCTATGGCCTGTCGGGCCTGTTGCGCCTGGACGGCCAGCTTGGCGGCACGCGCCAGCGCCCCAGCCTGCAGGCCAGCTATCAGGCCGAACAATTGGCCTTCGGTCCGCACAAGCTGCACCACCTGGCCGGACAAGCGGAAATCCACAGCAATCTCGCCGCCGGCGTGGCCTCGCCCGAAAACCGCCTGGCGCTGACGCTGGAAGGCGACGGCTACAGCGGGCCGCAGGCCGAACTGGCGCAACTGGCGGTCAAGCTCGATGGCACCTTCGCCAAGCACAGCCTGAGCCTGAAAGCCAACGGCAAGCTGCTCAATCGTCCGCTGGCGCTGACCCTGGCGGCGCATGGCCAGGTCACCGAAAAGACCCGCGGCCAGTATGGCTGGAACGGCAGCATCGACCAGCTCAGCAACGACGGCTTCCCGCGCATCGCCATGCTGCACCCGCTGGCGCTGCAGGCCTCGCCCGAGGCCGTAGAGGCCGGCAGCACCCGCATCGAGATCGACCGCAGCGCGCTCGACCTCAGGCATCTGTCATGGCGACAAGGCCGTATCGCCTCGGCCGGGCAGGTGCGCGCCCTCGACGTCGGTCGCCTGCTGGAACTGGCGCAACAACTGGGCGCCGCCGCCCCGCCGGTGAAGACCGATCTGGTGCTGGACAGCGACTGGGATTTCTCGCTGGCCGAAAGCGCCCGCGGCTATCTCCAGATCGCCCGCCAGTCCGGCGACCTGCGGCTCGTCACCAGCAATGGCGAGGCCACGCTGGGGCTGTCCGAACTGAAGCTGCGCAGCGACTTCCAGGGCGAGCAGATGCGCCTGAGCGGACGCGTGGACGCCAGCCGCATCGGCACCCTGGCGCTGGACGGCCAGATCGGCCTGCAACGGGTCGGCCAGTTGCTGACCCTGGCCGATGCATCTCCGCTGGCGTTGAAGGCGCGCCTGGAGTTGCCTGAACTCAAGCGCATCGGTGACCTGATCGGTCCGCAGGTGAGCCTGAACGGCAAGCTCAGCGCCGACCTGAACGTGGCCGGCACGCTGGCCCAGCCCAAGCTCTCGGGCGCGGTCAATGGCGACGACCTGGCCGTGACGCAGTTCGACCAGGGCATCCAGTTGAAGGATGGCATCGTGCGCATCGTGATGGACAGCAATGTCATCGACCTGCGCCAGATCGAATTCCATGGCGGCCGGGGGACCCTGCGCGCCGGCGGCAAGATCCAGCTGGGCGCCGACAACCCCGACCTCAACGCCACCCTCACGGCCGAGCAGCTGGAACTGTTCGCCAGTCCCGACCGCCGCCTGATGCTCTCGGGCCAGGGCAAGATCAGCAACGTCAACGAACAGTTGCATGTGGATGGCAAGTTCACCGTAGACCACGCCCTGTTCGACCTGCCCAAGAGCAGCGCTCCCAAGCTGGGGGATGACGTGGTCATCATCAGCCGCACCGGCAAGAACCAGGTGGGTGGACAGGCGTCATCGAAGGAGCGACTGGAAGCCGCCACCGAAAAGCCGGCCAGCAAGTTCGCGCCCTTCATCAATATCGCCGTGGACCTGGGCAATGACTTCCGCTTCCGCGGCAGCGGCGCGGACCTGCGCCTGCGCGGCGAGATGGCCGTGCGCAGCGAACCGCTCTCCCCCATGCGCGCCAGCGGCACCATCAACGTGGCCGAAGGCAGCTACGAAGCCTTTGGCACCAAGCTCAACATCGAGCGCGGCATCATCAATTTCCAGGGGCCCATCGCCAATCCCAACATCAACATCCTGGCCATGCGCCGCAACCAGGACGTCGAGGCTGGCGTCTCGGTCACCGGCAACGCCAACCAGCCACGTGTGCAACTGGTCTCCGAACCCAATGTGCCGGATGACGAGAAACTGTCCTGGATGATGTTCGGCCATGGCACCGACAACTCCAGCATCGGGCAGCGCACTGCCAGCAGCCAGGCGCTGGCCTTGGTGGGCAACATGGGCGGCAAGCGCATCGCCAAGGATATCGGGCTGGACCAGTTCAGTATCGGCTCCAGTGAATCGGGGCTGACCAATGATCAGGTGGTCAACCTGGGCAAAGCCATCACCGAGAAGATCACCCTGGGCTACGAACAGAGCCTGCAAGGCGCGGCCAGCGTGGCCAAGGCGACCTGGCAGATCTCGCGGCGCTGGTCGGTGGTGGCCCGCGCGGGGACCATCAATGGCCTCAACATCCTGTTCAACCGCCGTTACGACTGAGCCAGTCCACAGCCCGCCCCGAGAGCTTGCAACAGGGCAATAGCCGCACGCTTCAGGCTTTCCCTGATAGACACCCGGATGACGATTGGGAAAGAATGCGCTCTGGGGACAAGTGCGCTTTCGGGGACATCAACATGGCACAACACGGCAAGACACATACGTCACGGACAGCACTGCTGTTCGTGGTCGTCGTCTGCGCCGTGATCCTGCTGCTGGAAGCCTGGACGGCCTGGCGCGCCCGCGAAGTGGCCCTGGCCGAATCGACCACCGATGCCTCCAACGTGGCGCTGGCGCTGATCCAGCATGCCGAGCAATCCATCAAGGAAGCCGACATCGTCCTGGAAACCGTGCAGGAACACCTGGACCACGAAGACCGCAGCGCCCGCGCCCGCATCCGCACCCACGACTTCATGATCCGCAGCGTGGCCAGCCTGCCGCAACTGGCGCAGCTATCCGTGGTGGACGAACAGGGCCGCACCGTAGCCAGCTCACAGCAACGCATGGTGCAAACGGAATCACCGATGCAGGATGACTATTTCCAGTATCACCAGCACCGCCGCAGCGACCGCCCCTTCCTCGGCCGCCCCATGCGCAGCCATGTTACCGGTCAATGGACCATCACGGTCAGCCGGCGCATCAATCACGTCGATGGCAGCTTTGCCGGCGTCATCGTGGCGGAGATCGACCTGGCGTATTTTCAGCGCTACTACGAACAATTCAACATCGGCCCCCATGGCGTCATCCTGTTCGGCCTGAGCGGGGGCGCCCTGATCTTGCGTCGTCCGCTGCTGCCGGACATGACCGACCGCAGTCCGCCCATGTCACAGGCGCTGCGCCAGCATCTGGAACAGGCCCGGCGCGGCTCCTTCGCGATGCGCTCCGAGCGCGATGGCGTGGAGCGCATCAGTTGCTTCCAGCAAGGCGAGGCCTACCCCATCTTCACCGTCGTCGCGCTGGCCCGGGATGACATCCTGGAAGACTGGAGCCGCCACATCTGGGCGCGCGGCGTGGGCGTCGTGCTGCTGCTGGGCGTGATCTGCTTCGGCGGCAAGCGGCTGGTGGTGCTGGTGGCCGGACGCGAACGCGCCGAAGCGCAGGCCATTGCCGCACGCCAGGAGCTGGAAAGCCTGTACCGCACGCTGGAAGCGCAGTCGCAGAAGGATGGGCTGACCGACGTGTTCAATCGCCGCTACTTCGACGCCGCCCTGGCCGCCGAGCTGGCGCGCCTGAACCGTACCGGCGAATCGCTGAGCCTGATGATGATCGACGTGGACCATTTCAAGCAGTTCAATGACACCTACGGCCACGCCGCCGGCGACATCTGCCTGCGCCAGGTGGCCGCTGCCATCAGCACGGTGGCGCGCCGCCAGGGCGATATCGTGGCGCGCTATGGCGGCGAGGAATTCGCCGTGATCCTGCCCAACTGCCATCCCGGCAGCGCCCAGGGGCTGGCCCACCGGGTAGTGCAGGCTGTACGCGGGCTGAATATTACCCATGAGCGCAGCCCCATGGGCGTGGTGACCATCAGCGTGGGCGTGGCCAGCCTGGCCAGCGGCAAGTCCTTGCAGATCGAACCGCGCGAACTGATCGACAGCGCCGACGGCGCCCTGTATCGCGCCAAGGAAGAGGGGCGCGACCGCGCCGTGCAACACCCCTTTGCCAGCGCGGCAGCGCAGGCGCAGAAAGCCGCAGAGGATGCCGCAAGCAGCCCGCTCCAGGCCGCATCGGGAGCGCCGTCCGATTACTT
Source organism: Herbaspirillum camelliae (assembly GCF_001929405.1). Lineage (NCBI taxonomy): Bacteria > Pseudomonadati > Pseudomonadota > Betaproteobacteria > Burkholderiales > Oxalobacteraceae > Herbaspirillum > Herbaspirillum camelliae. Next base: position 3,178,031 of record NZ_KV880769.1, on the reverse strand, counting down.
GAGCCTCAGGTGAGCCATGCGTTGCCTTATCCGATACCAGTTGCGCAATGAAGACGTGCCGGCCCACCACGAATTCACCGCCGAAGCGCCGGATCTGGAACAGGTGATCCTGCACCTGACCGAATTCCTCCATCCGGAAGTGGTCTACGAATTCCTGCCGGTGCAGCCTGGCGGCCATGACACCATCGCCCAGCTGCGCAACCGCATGAGCCATGCGCGCGCCTACCTGGAGCAGTATTGCGGGCTGCAGAGCCTGTCCTACATGATTCTGCCCGACGGGCTCGATTCGACCCAGGGACGCTGGGCCACCCTGCTCATGCAGGGTGAGGACGCTCAAGACGCCGACCTGCCCCTGCCCACCCCCGACGCCTGAAACCCGCGCATTCAGTGCGCGGACTGGGACTGGCCCGCCGGCGACAGCGTCAGGCAACGGTCGGCCACGCAGCGCACGATATCGGCATCGTGCGTCACCAGCAGCACCGCGCTGCCCACCGCCCTGGCCTGCTCCACCAATAATGCAATCACTTCCTGCTGGGTCAGTGGATCCAGCCGCGAGGTCGGTTCGTCGGCAAAGATCAGCGCCGGCTTCATCAACAGCACGCGCGCCAGCGCAATGCGTTGCAACTCGCCGCCCGAGACCTGGCGCGGCAGGCGATCCAGCAGCGCCGGAGCAATGCGCATGCGCTCCAGCAAGGCTTCCAGTTCCTGCCACTGCAGGCCATGCAGGCGCACCAGATCCTGCAGGGAGCGCCGCAGCGGAATGGTCGGCGCGAACGCGGCAGCCGGGTCCTGATAGATCTTCTGGAAGGCCGTGCGCGGCAAGCCCTGCGCACGGATGACCTGGCCGCTATCCGGTTGCAGCAGGCCCAGCACGATGTTGCCCAGACTGGTCTTGCCCGAACCGCTGGGGCCGCTGACGGCCACCACCTCACCGGCATGCAGACGAGCGCTGACGCCTGCGAACAAGGCCTGCTCGCCGAAGGACTTGCTGAGCTCGCGCAGCTCGGCGATGACAGCAGCATCCGCGCGGGGTGCGCGCGCCTCCGGCAGCGGCCAGCACGCCGGATCGGCGGCCAGCAGGCGGCGCGTGTAGGCATGCCGCGGCTGCGCCAGCAGCGCCTCTGCACTGCCCTGCTCGACCATCGCGCCGTCTTGCAGCACCGCCAGTTGCCCACCCAGCGCGCGCGCCAGCCAGACATCATGAGTGATGCACAACAGGCTCACGCCCTCAGCCTGTGCAGCCTGCAACAGGGCCAGCACTTCGCCGCGGCAATCCACGTCCAGTCCCTTGGTAGGTTCGTCGATGATCATCAGCGGCGCCCCGGCCGCATGGGTGGCCAGGAAGGCGACGCGCTGGGCCATGCCGCCCGAGATCATGAAGGGATACTTGTCGGCGGCTGCTTCCAGGCCCAGGCTGGCCAGGGCGCGCCGGGCCGATACAGCGGCCTGGCTGCGCGCACGGTGCAGGCTCTCGTTCTGCTGGTCAGGCGCGCTCTGGCTCACCAGCTCATAGGTCTCGGCGACCTGGCGCGCCACGGTCATGGTCGGGTCCAGTGCCAGCCAGGGCTCCTGCGGCAGCAAGGCAATGCGCCGTCCCCAGCCACGCTGGCGGCTGCGACTATCGGCGGCATCGCTGTGCTGACCCGCCAGGAAAATGGAACCGGTGGCGCGCAGGCTGGCCGGCAGATTGCCCATGATGGCCTGGGCCAGCAGCGACTTGCCCGAACCGCTCTCGCCCAGCAAGCTCAGCACGCCGCCGGCAGGGACGGCAAAGCTGACGCCGCCCACCAGTGGCTGCTGGCCATGCCAGACGGTGAGGTCCTCGACGCGCAGGGCGTCCAGTAGCAGCGGAGCGTTCATGCAGTCTCCCCCTGCGGCGACAGCAGCAACAGACCCAGCAAGCCAAGGAACAGCACCAGCACCGGCGAGGCCACCAGCCACGGCGCCTCGCGGTAATACGGCAACAGTTCGATCATCATCACGCCCAGTTCCGGCGTGGGCGGCTGCAAGCCGACACCGACGAAGCCCAGCGCCGACATCGCCAGCACCGCGCCGGCCAGGCCAAAGCGCACCAGCGTCAACAGGCGCGGCAGCAAGGCTGGCAAGAGATGGCAGCGCACGATATAGAGCGCACCGAAACCCAGCAGGCGTGACGCTTCCACCTGCGGACTGGCCAGCAGGATGCGGCTGGCCGCCCGGACCACGCGGAAATACTCCACCCACAGCGCCAGCGAGATGCCCACATACAAAGGCCAGAATCCCCCCGGCGCAAAGGCGGCCAGCAGCAGCACCAGCAACAGCCCCGGCAAGGCCAGCACGGCATCGGCCAGCGCCGCCAGCACGCGCTCGGTCCAGCCGCCGCACCAGGCCGCCAGCAGGCCGATGAGGCTGCCCGGGATGGCGGCCGAGAGCACGCTCAACAGCGCCAGCGACAAGGACAGCCGCGCCCCATGCGCCAGCCGCGCCAGCATGCTGCGCCCCAGCTGATCGAAGCCCAACGGCTCGGCCAGGCTGGGCGTTTCCAGGTAGCGCGCCAGTTGCTGGCGGGCCGGATCGGTATCGATGACAAGCGGCCCCAGCAAGGCAAAGCCGGCCACCAGCAGCAGCAAGACCAGCCCGCTCCACTGCCCCGCGCTCCAGCGACGTGGGCCAGCCTGCTCCAGCAGCGGCAGGGAAGACGACAAGGTACTCATGCGCGGCCTCGCGGATCAAGAAAGGCGCAGGCCGCATCGACCAGCGCGTTGAACAGAACGAACATCAGGCCCAGCACCAGGGCCGTGCCCTGGATCATCGGCACATCGCGGCCAAAGATCGCATGCACCAGCGCATGGCCGATGCCGGGCCAGGCGAAGATGGTCTCCACCAGCACCACGCCTTCGACCAGCATGACCAGTTGCACGCCCAGGTAGGCGGTGACCGGCGCAGCGACATTGCGCAAGCCATGGCGCGCCAGCGCCTGGGCTGGCGACAAGCCCTTGGTCAGGGCGAAGGCAAAGTACTCCGACTGCCGCACCTGCACCATGGCATCGCGCGCCACCCGGCAGGACACGGCGGCCAGCCCCAGCGCCAGCGTCAACGCCGGCAGCAGGATGCCGCCATGGTCGCCATGGCCGGCGGCGGGCAAGGCGCCCAGTTGCACCGAGAACAGCAAGACCAGGATCAGCCCCAGCAAGAACGATGGCAAGGCCCGCAAGCCCACCGACAGCGCCAGTGTGGCGCGGTCCAGCCAGCGGCCGGGATGCAGTCCCGCCAGCACGCCCAGGGTCGGTCCGACCAGCAGCGACAAGGCCATCGCCAGCAGCGACAGGCGCAGCGTCGGACCGAGCTGGTGGGCGATCTCCGCCAGCACCGGCTGGGAGGTGACTTGGGAGACGCCCAGGTCCAGGTGCAGCAGGCGGCTCCACCACTCCGACAAGGCCATGAACCAGGGCCGGTCCAGCCCCAGTTCATCACGCACGGCCAGGGCCGCCTCGGTGGTGACCATGTCATAGCCGTAGCGGCCCGCAGCGATGCGATAGGCCATGTCGCCCGGCAGCATACGCGTCATGAAGAAGCACAGCGTGCCCACCAGCAGGGCCACCAGGACGGCCTGCAACAGCCGCGGCATCAGGGCCGCCGCCAGCCGCTGGCCGCTGCGGGCGGAAAGAAAACGGTTCAGGTCCATTGCAATGAAGAAATCCGGTAACTGCGTTCAAAGGGATCGATGCTGGCGCCGCGCACGCGCCGGCTCACGGCGCAGGTCTGGCGATACCAGACCACCGGGATCACCGGCAACTGCTCTTGCAGCAGCGCCACGATGCGCGCGCGCTCGGCGTTGCCCTTGGCGGCAGCGTCAGCGGGCGTAGCGGCAAGGCGCGCCAGCAGGGCCGGCACTTCCTGGTTGTCCCAGCCCATCGCGCCCCAGTCGCCGCCTTGCGGGCCAAAGTCCTGCAAGAGGCTGGCCACAGGATCGGGCAGGTTGCCGTAGTTGCGCGCGGCCAGCGCCATCTGCAACTGGCCGCTGCGATGGCCGGCGGGAATGTCGCTGGAGTTGCCGATCACCACCCGCACCGCCATGCCGATCTGGCGCATCTCTTCCTGCAAGGCCGTGGCGATGAGCGGCAGCTCAGGGCGATCCACGAAGGTGGTCAGGTTCAGCGCCATGCGCTGGCCGTCGCGACGCCGCACCCCATCACTGCCAGGCCGCCAGCCGGCCTGGTCCAGCAGGCTGCGCGCCTGCTGCTGGTTGGTGCGCAAGGGCGCCAGTGCAGCGTCATGCCAGCGCGCCAGCGACGGCGGAAAGAGTTGCGTAGCCCCCAGGTCGGGATCGCGCAGCAAGGCGCGGGCGATGCCCTCGCGCTCGATGCACAAAGAGATGGCGCGGCGCACCCGCACATCGGCCAGCACCGGGTGGCCGGCATTGAGCTTGAGGAGGGTGGTACGCGGCAGCATGGCCGAGAGCAGGCTGGCGCGCGGGCTATCCTGCAGGGCGCGGATGCTGGGCGGGTCCAGCGAGAAGGCCAGGTCGGCCTGGCCGCTCTGGACCAGCAACGTACGCGTCTCCGCACGCGAGACGCTGATGTAGCGCGCACGCTGGATCGCCCTGCCCGCACCGCTGCCAGGAACGCTGCCAGAAGCGCGTTCGACCTCGAACTGCTGCGGCAAGGCGATGGAACGGATGCGGAAGGGGCCGCTGCCGATGATGGCCACCACATTGCCCTGCGCGTCGAAACTGGCCGGCGCCAGGATCTGGGTGGTGTAATGGGTCAGCAGATAAGGCAGCGGGCCGAAGGGACGACGCAGCACGACCACCAGGGTCTGCCCCTCCAGGCGGAGGGCGGCGATATCGGCCAGGCGCAGCACGCCCGGACGCGCCTGCGCCCGTTGCAGGCAGGCCAGGATGCTGGCCGGCGTGAGCGCCGAGCCGTCGTGGTAGCGCTGCCCACTGCGCAAGACGAAACGCCATTGCAGACCGTCGGCGCTGACGCTCCAGGCGCTGGCCAGGGAGGGCTGGAGCTGGCCGGCATCGTCCACTTCCAGCAAGGTTTCCAGCACCTCCATGCGGGCGAACATATAGCCCGAACGGGTGGGATCGAGCCCGGTCAGCTCCCACGGTCCGACCACGGTCAGCATGTCCTTGCCGACATGTGCGATATCGCCGTGTGCATGTCCGGGCTCATCGCCATGGGCCAGCGCGGTGCGCCAGGGGCTAGCGGCCAGCGTGGCCGCCAGCGGCGTGAAGAGCAACAGATCGCGCCGTTTGCGCGAAGGTGGTTGACTAGCCAAGACCATCCTCAGAACTTGATATTGAGCGCCAGCGTCGCATTGCGCTCGTCGCCGGGCATGATCCACAGGCTGTTGTAGGAACTGCTGTAGTAACGCTTGTTGAAGAGATTATTAACATCCAGCGAGAGCTTCATCTTCGGCGTGAACTGCCAATAGGCCAATGCCCGGGCCGTGACGTAACTGGGCAGCATGAAACTGCCGGCCTGATCGCCCGTGCGCCGGCCCACATAGTTCAGGCCGCCGCCCACGCCATAGGGCGCACCACGCGCGTCGGCGTCCTCGAACACGGCCAGCAGACTGCCGGAGGTGCGCGGGACATTCACCAGCCGCGAACCCACCGGCAAGGTATTGTCCCGGCTGACGTAGGCGTCGGTGTAGGCCAGGTTGCCAGTCACGCGCCAGTGGTGACCCAGCCTGGCGTTGGCATCGAGCTCCACGCCCTTGCTGCGGACCTCGCCGGCGGCAATCGAAAAGTTGGGATTGGCCGGGTCGGTCGTCAGCACGTTCTGCTTGGTGATATCGAAGACCGCCAGAGTCGCACCGCTGCGCTTGTCCTCGCTCTGGAATTTCAGGCCGGCTTCTGCGGCCCGCGAGGTCTCGGGGCTGAAGGCATTGCCGCTGACGTCGCTGCCGCTGTTGGGACGGAAGGACTTGCTGGCGCTGACGTAGACCGACCAGGATGGCGTGACCAGGTAGGTCAGGCCCAGGCGTGGCGAGTAGGCGTGCTTGTCCTGGCGCGTGACCGTGCCGTTGCGCAGGTTGTTGAGCGTGGACCGGAAAGCATCGGCGCGCATGCCGGCCAGCAGCTTCCAGCGCTCGGACAGACTGAGCTGGTCTTGCAGGTAGAGACCGGTGCTGATCTGCCGCTCGCTGGTGTCGGTATTGGCCGTGGGCGTCGGCTGGGCCTGGCCATAGACGGGGTTGTAGATATTGACCGCGTAGGGGGCAGCGTTGCTGGGATTGATGCGTAGCATGCGCTGATCCAGCGTGAGCCAGTCCACCTCGGTCCCCACCAGCACTTCATGGCCGATGCCAGCGGTGGCGAACTTGCCGCCGATCTCGGCCTGCAGCGAGGTGTCGTGCCAGCTGTAGTCGCGATAGCGGCGCTGGCGCCACAGCGTGGCATTGTCGGCGCGTAAGGACGAAGCCTCGGTGGAATAGCCATCCAGGCTGCCTTCCTTGTGGAAGAGGCCGGTGCGCAGATGCCAGTTCTCGTTGAGGCGCTGCTCCAGCGTCAACAGGTGATTCTGGTTCTGCATCTTGATGTCGCCGTCATTGGGCTCGCCCAGGAAGCGCGACACCGGCAGCACGCCGGCATTGCCATTGACTGCGACAATGCCGCGATCCAGCGGCGCCTTCTGGCGCAGAAACTCGCCTTCGTAGTTCAGTATCGTGCTCTCGGTCAGCAGCCAGGTGAAGGCCGGCGCGAAGAATTCGCGCTCGCTGCGGACGTTGTCGCGCATGCTGCCCTTGTGCTCCATGGCGGCATTGAGGCGGTAGGCCACGGTGCTGCTGAGCGCGCCGGTGGAATCGACGGCGCTGCGATAGGCGTCGTTGCTGCCGATGGACAGGTCCAGCGCATTGGCGGACTTGAATTGCGGCTTCTTGGTCACGACATTGATGGTCCCGCCCGGCTCGCTGTTGCCATACAGGGCCGCAGCCGGCCCCTTGAGGAAATCTACGCTCTCCACATTGGCCATATCACGCGGCGGTGCGTAGCCGCGATTGGAGGCGAAGCCGTTCCAGAGGATGTTCATGCCGCCGTTTTCACTGCCGGAAAAACCACGGATGGAATAGTTGTCCCACAGGCCGCCGAAGTTGTTCTGCCTGGCCACGCCGCTCACGTAGAGCAGCACATCATCGAGCCGGGTCGCGGCCAGATCATCGATCAACTGGCGCGAGACCACCTGCACCGACTGCGGCAATTCCTGCAAGGGCGTCTCGGTGCGGGTGGCACTGCTGGTGCTGTTCTGGCGATACTGCTGGCGCTCGCCCTGCCCGGTCACCACGATCTCGCCCAGTCCACCCTCCTCCTTGGCGGCGGCATCGGCAGCCCAGCTCACGGACGGCGTCTGGCCCAGCGCCAACGCGCCCAGCACGGCCGCGCGCAATGCGGTCATCTTCATCTTTTTCCCTTGTCGTTATGGAGTGCTGCGGCAGTGGGACGGACCTGTGCCGCAAGACATGGCGGTCGGCGCGACCGGCCAAGCCCGGCATTCTATGCAACAAAGTTGCATTTTACAAGCGAAATGACTCGCATTTAGAACAGACTGCGCGGCATGACGAAAGGCGCCAAGCCCGGCGCCGTGCGGGTCAGCGAGCGGTGTAGCCGGCGCAAGCCACCGGGTGCGGCAATTTGCCGCACCCCGCTGCACCGACCGGTCTCAGAGCCAACCGGCCTTGCGCAGCCGCCGCCACAGCAGCGTGCAGGCGCTGACGATACCGCCCAACACCAGCGGGAAGCTCCATTCCCACGACAGCCCCGGCATATGCGCGAAGTTCATCCCGTAGAGACTGAAGATCATGGTCGGGATGGCCAGGATCGCACCCCAGCCGGCCAGTGTCTGCACGATCTCGTTCTGGTGGATGGTGACCTGGGCCAGGTTGATCTGCACGGCCGATTCCACCATTTCCCGCAGACGGTCGCCGGTATCGATGAAGCGCACCACGTGGTCGTAGATGTCGCGGAAGTAGGCCTTGCCGTCCTTGGTGATGAGGCCCTCGTGGAAGCGCAGCAATTGCGTGCAGACATCCAGCAGCGGCGAGGCCGCCGAGCGCAGGCGGATCAGCTGGCGCTTCAACTGGTACAGCTCCTGCAGGTAGGCCTTGCCGCTGATGGCGCCGGGATTGAAGAGCTGTTCTTCGTACTGGCTGAACTTGGCTTCGAGGTCGTCCATGATGGGACGGTAGTTGTCCACCACGAAGTCCATGATGGAATAGAGCACGAAGCTGGGGCCGCGCACCAGGCGCTCGGGCAGCATCTCGCAGTGTTCGCGCACCTTGGCATAGCTGCGCGAGGCGCCATGGCGCACTGTGACCACGAAGCGCGGACCGGTGAGGATGTGGGTCTCGCCGAACTGCACTTCGCCACCGGTCAGCTGGGCCGTGTGCAGGACCACGAAGAGGGTGTCGCCATATTCCTCGATCTTGGGGCGCTGATGGGCGGCGTAGGCGTCTTCCACGGCCAGCTCGTGCAGGCAGAATTCTTCCTTGATCTTGTTCATCAGCTCGACGTTGGGCTCCAAGAGGCCCAGCCAGACGAAGGTACCCTCTTCTTCCAGCACGTCGCTGATCTCGTCGAGGCTGATCTCGCGCAGCTTCTTGCCCTTCTTGTAGACCGTGCAATTGACGATCATCTGGGGATCGATCATGTCTCTTTCCTGTCTTCCTGTTTGTTGTTCTGGCCTGATCAGCCCGGCAGTCGCCGCCAGCGCAGCCGCTGCCGGAACACCTGCGCCATGATGACGCCGCCCAGCGTGATGACGCCGCCCACGGCATGGTAGCCATGCAATTGCTCACCCAGCGCCAGCACGGCAATGATGACAGTAAATACCGGCATCAGGTTCACGAAGATGGCGCAGCGGCTCGCCCCCAGATACGCCACGCCGCGCATCCACAGGAACTGCGAAATGATGGAAGCGGCAATGCCGGCATAGAGCAGGATGGGCAGGTTCTCGCGCGTGAGCGGCGAGTGATGGCCCAGCACGAAACCGGGAAACAGCAGCACCACCGCCATGAGCACCTGCATGTACAGCAACTGCCAAGTCCGCAGCGGCAAGGCCCAGCGGCGCAGCATCACGCCATACAGGCCATAGGCGATGGTGGCCAGCAGCATGAGCAGGTCGCCCGTGACCACGCCCTGTTCGAACAGCGCCAGCGGATGGCCGCGCCCGATCAGCACCGCCAGGCCCAGTAGCGAAAGAATACCGCCGCCCAGGGTGCCCACGGTGGGCGGTTCGGACAGCAGCTTGATGCTCAGCACGAGGGTCAGCAGCGGCATGAGCGAAGCGATGATGCCCATGCTGGTGGCCGAGGCCGTGGCGGCGGCGAAGTAGGCCAGGCTCTGGAACAGCACCATGCCCAGCAGCGCGAGCACCACGATCTTGCCCAGATGAGGCCGGATCTGCGCGCGTGCGGCCCAGGTCTGGCGCGCCAGGAAAGGCGACATCAGCAGCGCCGCCAGTACCCAGCGATAGAAGGAGATGTCTTCCGGCGCAATGACGCTGGCCGACATCTTGCTGATGACGGTATTGCCGGCCCAGATCAGCACCGCGCCGAGGGGAAACCAGAGGTGTTTATAGTGCATCGTTATCCTCAATGTTCTGTAGAACTCAGGCTGGACGGCTCTCGTCGCGCCCGGCCATCTCGGCCCCGGCGTCATGCGGCAGCTGGCGCAGCATCAGCAGCGCGCAGGCCGCCACCGCCCCCACCACCAGGAAGGCCGGCCAGAAATCCTGCGCCACCAGCGTGGCATGGCCCTGGATTTCGTTGGACATCTGCAAGGCAAACCCGGCCAGCACCACGCCCATGCCGATGGACAGCTGCTGGGCCACGCTGGCCATGCTGGTGGCCTGGCTCAGGCGCAGCTTGTCCACATCGGCGTAGGAGATGGCATTGAGGCTGGTGAACTGCAGGGAGCGGAAGCAGCCGCCGATCAACAGGATCACCACCATCAGCAGGTAAGGCGTCTGCGGCGTGAAGGTGGCGATGGCCCACAGGCCCAGCACGCCCAGCGCGCCATTGACCAGCAGCACGCGACGGAAACCGTAGCGGCGCAGGAAACGCGCGGCGATGGTCTTCATGAACATGGCCCCCGCCGCCGAGGCGCAGGTCAGCATGCCTGAATGGAAGGGCGTATAGCCAAAGCCCAGTTGCAGCATCAGCGGCAACAGGAAGGGAATGGCGCCGATGCCCACGCGATAGAAGGAACCGCCGAAGACGCCCGCGCGCAAGGTGGGAATCTTCAGCAGCGCCAGGTCGATCAGCGGCGCGCTGGCGCGGCGCGCATGCCAGACATAGCCCGCCAGGAAGGCCACGCCCGTCAGCACGCAGGCCAGCGCCACCTCGCCGGAGACCAGATGGCGTCCTGCCGTGGCCAGTCCCATCATCAGCAGCGAGCAACCCAGCGCCGAGAGCAGGAAGCCCTTCAGGTCCAGCGGCGCGACCTGCTCGGCCTTGAGGTCGGGGATGAAGCGCGTGGCCAGGTAGAGGCCGAGGATGCTGATGGGGATGTTGATGAAGAAGATCCAGCGCCAGTGGAAATAGGTGGTGATGAAGCCGCCCAGCGGCGGCCCCAGCACGGGACCGAACAGGGCCGGAATGGTCAGGTAGGACAAGGCCTTGACCAGGTTGACCTTTTCCACGCTGCGCAGGATCACCAGCCGCCCGACCGGCACCATCATGGCGCCGCCCATGCCCTGCAGGAAGCGGGCCGCCACGAATTGCGGCAGGGTCGAGGAGACGCCGCACAGTATCGAGCCCAGCATGAAGACGCAGATGGCCGAGCGGAAGATGGTGAGCGAGCCGAAGCGGTCCGCCATCCAGCCCGAGATCGGGATGAACACGGCCAGGCTGACCAGGTAGGAAGTCAGCGCCAGCTTGAGCGAAATGGGATCGACGTTCATGTCCAGCGCCAGCGCTGGCAGGGAAGTCGAGATGACGGTGGAATCCATCTGTTCCATGAACAGCGCACAGGCGACGATCAGGGGAATGATGAAGGTGCGTGGGATAGGCATGGGCAAAGGTGTGGATGAAGCCGCGATGGCGGCCTGCAGCGCAAATGACCGGCATTGCAGAACGCCCGGCAAGCCTTCAAGTATACCTTTTACGCTATCATGCTGCCGGCGGCCGTCCTGGCCGCCGCTCTCATCGCTGCCCACGCTTCATGAACGATTGCTTCGCCCTCCTCGACGACCACCAGGCCAGCCCGGCCGACCCGCGCTCGCGCCTCTATACCGGGCACGTGCGCACGCTCTGCTGCACCGATGCGGCGGGCTTTGCGGGCCTGCTGGACGAGATGCAGGCAGCCCTGTGCGGTGGCCTGCACGCCGTGGCGCTGTGGAGCTATGAACTGGGCGCGGCGCTGCAGGGCTTGCCGCATCATCGGTTGCAAGGGCCATTGGCGCGCGTGCTGCTGTTTGCCCGCTGCGAGCGCCTGGCCGCTGCCGAGGTCGATGCCTGGCTGGCCGCATCGTGTCAGGCGGACGGTGCCGATATGTTCACGTCAGGCGGCATCGCCAACCTGCGCAGCAGCGTGGACGAAGCCGCCTTCAGCGCGGCCATCGCCCGCATCCGCGACTACATCGCCGCCGGCGACACCTACCAGGTCAACTACACGTATCGCCTGCATGGCGACGTCCACGGCGACGCCATCGGCCTGTATCGCCGTCTGCGCGCGCGTCAGCCGGTGCCGTATGGCGCGCTGGTGCGCGATGAGCTGGGCGGCATGGTGCTGTCGTGTTCACCGGAGCTGTTCGTCTCGCACCAGCAGGGCGTGCTCAAGGCCAAGCCCATGAAGGGCACCGCGCGCGCCGTGCCACCCGAGCAGGAAGGTGCAGAAACGGTCAACGCGCAACGCGCCCTGGCGCTGGCCGCCGATGAAAAGAACCGGGCCGAGAACCTGATGATCGTCGACCTGCTGCGCAATGACCTGGGCCGCGTGGCCGTGCCGGGCTCGGTGCAGGTGCCGCATCTGTTCGACGTGCGCCGCTATGGGCAGGTGCTGCAGATGACCTCCACCATCCGCGCCCGCCTGCGCGAGGACGCCACGCTGGCCGACACCATCAACGCGCTCTACCCCTGCGGCTCCATCACCGGCGCCCCCAAGCGCCGCACCATGGAAATCATCCACGAACTCGAGAGCGAGCCGCGCGGACTCTACACCGGCGCCATCGGCTGGTTCGACGCGCCCCGCGCAGGCGGCCCGGCCATCGGCGACTTCTGCCTGTCAGTACCGATCCGCACACTGGAGCTGCAAGCGCCGCACGCAGGCCTGCGCAAAGCGGTCATGGGGGTAGGCGCCGGGATCGTCCATGACAGCCAGGCCGCTGCGGAATTTGCCGAATGCCAGCTGAAGTCCTCCTTCCTGACCGGTCTGGAAAAAGACTTCGGCCTCTTTGAAACCCTGCACGCCAGTCAACAGGGCTGCCGCCATCTGGATTTGCACCTGCAACGCCTGCAAGGCTCGGCCGCTGCGCTGGGTTTCCCTTACGACGAAGCAGCGATCCGCCAGCAACTGGCCGCCACCTGCACTGGCCTGCCCGCCGATACGGCGCATCGTCTGCGCCTGGCGCTGGATGCGCAGGGCCGCATCACTATCCAGCACGCAGCGCTGACGCCATTGGCGGGACCGGTCAAGATCTTCCTGGCCGAGACCGCCACCGACAGCCACGACCTCTTCCTGCGCCACAAGAGCACGCGCCGCGCCCGCTACGACGCTGCCTGGAAAGAGGCCGAACAGCGCGGCGGCTTCGACATGCTCTTCTTCAATGAACGGGATGAATTGACCGAAGGCGGACGCAGCAATGTCTTCGTCAGGATCGCTGGCCGCTGGTGCACGCCGCCCCTCCCCTCGGGCGTGCTGCCGGGCGTGATGCGGCGGGTGCTGCTGGCCGATCCCGCCTGGGATGCAGTGGAAGCCGTGATCACCCGCGCCGACCTGCTGGCGGCGCAGGAGATCGTGGTCTGCAATGCCTTGCGGGGAGCGCTGCCGGCTGTGCTGGTGAGGCCCTAGTTACTTCTTGGCTACCCTTTTGTTACGCTTCATTCACGCGTAACTTGCTTACCGATTACTCAACTCAACTCAACTCAACGCAACTCAACGCAGCGCGGCATTCTCTTTCAGTGCTTTGGCTTTTTCTGCACTTTGCTGTTGCAGCGGCCCCAGGTCGTCCAGGCTGTGCTCGTCCCAGCCCCCGCCCAGCGCCTTGGCCAGCAGCACGCTGGCGGCCATGCGGCGGTTGAGGATGTTCAGCGAGGTCAGCTCGGCCGACAGCGCCGTGGCCTGGGCGGTGATGACATTGACGTAACTGACGGTACCCGCCTTGTACTGGTTGTTCACCAGCGTCACCGCCTGGCGCGCGGCCTGCAGCGCCTCACCCTGCACCGCTGCTTCCTGCTCCAGGATGCGCAGCGCGGCCAGGTTGTCTTCCACTTCCTGGAAGGCGGTCAACACGGTTTGCTTGTAGGTGGCCACGGTGCCGTCATAGGTGGCGATGGCCTGGTCGGTAGCCGCAGCGCGCGCGCCGCCATCGAAGATGCTCTGCGCCAGTTGCGGTCCCAGTGACCAGACGCGGCCCGGCAGCGTGAACCAGTCAGCGAAGCTGGAGCTTTGGTAGCCGCCCGACGCTGACAAGGTCAGGCTGGGAAAATACGCCGCCTTGGCCACACCGATCTTGGCATTGGCCGAGGCCACCCGGCGCTCGGCAGCGGCCACATCGGGACGGCGTTCCAGCAGCATCGAGGGAAGGCCCTGCGGCACCGGTGGCGCAACGGCCGCCAGCGGAGCGCGCGGCAGCGCGAATTGCGCCGGTGTCTTGCCCACCAGCAGCGCGATGGCGTGCTCGACCTGGGCGCGGGTAACACCATTGTCCAGCGCCGAGGCCTGGGCCGATTTCAATTGCGTCTGCGCCTGGATCACGTCGGACTTGGCCACCATGCCGGCGGCATACTGGTTCTGCGCCACCTGCAAGGAACGCTCGTAAGCCTGCACCGTCTCTTCCAGCAATTGCTGCTGGGCGTCCAGCACGCGCAGTTGCAGGTAGTTCTGCGCCACCTGTGCCTGTGCCGACAGGCGCGCTGCGGCCAGGTCCGCCGCACTGGCCTGGGCGCTGGCCTGGCTGGATTCGACATCGCGCCGCACCTTGCCCCAGATATCCGCCTCCCAGGCAGCGGTCAGCGAGAAGGTATAGGAATTGCGCACGCTCCCCGCGCTGCTGCCCGAGGCAGCGCTCGAGGAAGACGAGCCTGCCGACCCCGAGCTCCCCCGCGACGCCCCGGCCGAGGCCGACAGCGTGGGCGAATAGGCCGAGCGCGAACTTTGCACCAGCGCCACGGCGCTGCGGAAATTGGCTTCGGCCAGGGCCAGGTTCTGGTTGGAGATATCCACCTGGGCCACCAGGGCATTCAATTGCGGATCGCCGAACATCTCCCACCACTTGCCATCGGCCACCAGGTCGCGCGGCTGGGCCGGCTTCCAGTTCTGGCCTTCCTTGAAGACGGCAGGTCCCGTGTCCATCTGCGGGCGCACGTAGTCGGGGCCGACCGAGCAGGCGGCCAAGGCCAGGCTGGCCACCAGCACCGCCAGCAGGGGCTTGAGTTTGAAGAGGTCTTGTTGCGTCATGCGTTTCTCCATCACGGCAGCTTCAGGCGGCCGAGGTTTCTGTCTTGTTCTTGCGGCCGAAGCGGCGCTTGCTCCAGCTGCTCAGGCGTTCCATGTAGAGGTACACCACCGGTGTCGTATAGAGCGTGAGCAACTGGCTCACCACCAGCCCGCCGACGATGGAAATGCCCAGCGGCTGACGCAGCTCTGCGCCGTCACCATGGCCGATGGCCAAGGGGATCGCGCCCAGGAGCGCCGCCATGGTGGTCATCATGATGGGGCGGAAGCGTAGCTTGCAGGCCTCGAAGATGGCGTCGCGCGGCGACATGCCGCGATTGCGTTCGGCATCGATGGCGAAGTCCACCATCATGATGGCGTTCTTCTTGACGATGCCGATGAGCAGGATCACTCCGATCAAGGCGATGAGACTGAAGTCGGTCCCCGTCACCATCAGCGCCAGCAGCGCCCCCACGCCTGCCGAGGGCAGCGTGGAGATGATGGTGATGGGGTGGATCAGGCTTTCATAGAGGATGCCCAGCACGATATACACGGCCAGCAAGGCGGTGAGGATCAGCAGCGGCTGGCTGGACGTGGACGACTGGAAGGCATTGGCCGTGCCGGCAAAGGTGCCCAGCACATTGGTGGGCACGCCCAGTTGCGCCATGGCGCGGTCGATGGCCGCCGTGGCCTGCGACAACGAGACCCCTTCAGCCAGGTTGAAGGACAGCGTGGACGCCACGAACTGTCCCTCGTGGCTGACCGACAAGGAGGTGGTGGTCGGCTCGAAACGCGAGAAGGCCGCCAGTGGGATCTGCCGTGACGGTGCGGTGGAGATGGTCTGGGCCAGGCCGGTATTGGCGTTCAACTTGCCCGAGGCCGACAGCGCCGGCGGCGTGGACAGGCTGGAAGTAGTCGGCGAGAGGTTGGAAGAACCGGCCAGGCTGACATAGGTATCGCGCAGGGTTTCCGGGCTCTGCCAGTATTGCGGCGCAGCTTCCATCACGACGTGGTACTGGTTCATGCCGCTGTAGATGGTCGAGATCTGGCGCTGCCCGAAGAGGTCAGACAGAGTGGAATCGATCAACTGCGGCGTGACGCCTGCGCGCATGGCGGTCTCGCGGTCGATGGTCAGCGTGGTCTGCAGGCCGTTGTCCTGCTGGTCGGTGCTGATGTCTTCCAGCTCCTTGAGGTTGGACAGGGCCAGGCGGATCTTGGGCTCCCAGATGCGCAAGAGGCCCACGTCATCGGACTTGAGGGAGTATTCATATTGCGAATCGCTCTGCCGCGCGCCGATGCGGATATCCTGCACCGGCACCAGGAACACCCGCGCACCAGCCACCTTGGCGGTCTTGATGCGCAGGCGCGCCACCACCTTGTCGGCACTGTCCTTGCGTTCGCTCAGCGGCTTCAGGGTCACATACATGAAGCCGCCATTGCGCCGCTGCCCGCCGGTGAAGGCCACCACATCGGAGACGGCCGGATCGGCCCGGACAATGTCGATGAATTCATTGAGCTTGGTGCGCATGGCCTGGAAGGAAATCGCCTGGTCGCCACGGATGCCGCCCACCAGCCGGCCGGTGTCCTGCTGCGGGAAGAAACCCTTGGGAATGGCCTTGTACAGGTACACGTTCAGGGCGATGGTGGCCAAGAGGATCAGCATCATCAAGGGCGCCGCCCGCAGCGCCCAGGCCAGCGTGCGCTGATAGGCCAGCAGCATGTCGTCGAAGATGGCCGCGCTCTGGTCGGCGATCTTCTGCAGCCAGGGATGGCGGCGCTGGCGACGCGCTTCGTCAGCGGCGGGATCATGGCGCAGCAACTGCGCGCACATCATCGGCGTGGTGGTCAGCGAAACCACCAGCGAGACCAGGATGGCCACCGACAAGGTGATGGCGAACTCGCGGAAGAGCCGACCGACTATCCCTTCCATCATCAGGATGGGAATGAACACGGCAATGAGTGAAATGCTCATGGACAGCACCGTGAAGCCCACCTCGCGCGCGCCCAGCAAGGCGGCCTTGTAGGGCTTCATGCCCGACTCGATGTGGCGCGAGATGTTTTCCAGCACCACGATGGCGTCATCGACCACGAAGCCGGTGGCGATGGTCAGCGCCATGAGCGAGAGATTGTCCAGGCTGAAGCCGGCCAGATACATCACGCCAAAAGTGCCGATCAGCGAGACCGGCACCGCCACCGCCGGGATCAGCGTGGCGCGTGCATTGCGCAGGAACAGGAACACCACCATGATCACCAGCGCCACCGAGAGGATCAAGGTGAACTCGGTTTCCTTCAACGAGGCGCGGATGGTGGGGGTGCGGTCCAGCACCACCTTCATGTCGATGGCCGAGGGAATCGAGGCCTGCAACTGCGGCAATAGCTCGCGCACGTTATCGACGGTGTCGATGATGTTGGCGCCGGGCTGGCGATTGATGATGATCAGCACCGAGGGCTTGCCATTGGACGAACCGGCATTGCGCACATCAGCCACCGAATCGCGCACCTCGGCCACATCCTGCACCCGCACCGGCGTGCCGTTGCGGTAGGAGACGATCAGCGGCGCATATTCAGCGGCGGTCTTGGCCTGGTCATTGGCGTAGATCTGCCAGTTGCGGTCCTGGTCTTCCAGCAGGCCCTTGGGACGATTGGCATTGGTGGCCGCCACGGCGGTGCGCACGTCGGCGGTGCCGATACCGTACTTGTTGAGCGCGGTCGGATTCAACTCGATGCGCACCGCCGGCTGCGAGCTGCCGCCCACGCTGACCTGCCCTACCCCGCGCACCTGCGAGAGCTTCTGCGCCACGATGCTGTCGGCGGCGTCATACATCTGGCCCTGGGTCATGGTGTCGGAGGTCATGGCCAGGATCAGGATGGGCGCGTCCGCCGGATTGACCTTGCGATAGGTCGGATTGCTCGGCATGCCAGTGGGCAGCAGGTTGCGCGCCGCATTGAGCGCGGCCTGCACGTCGCGGGCGGCGCCGTCGATGTCGCGACTCAGGTCGAACTGCAAGGTGATGCGGGTGGAGTTCTGCGAGCTGGTCGAGGTCATCTCGGTCACGCCCGCAATCGCCCCCATGGCGCGTTCCAGCGGCGTGGCGACGGTCGCGGCCATGGTCTCGGGACTGGCCCCGGGCATCGAGGCCGAGATCGAGATGGTCGGATAGTCCACCTGCGGCAGCGGCGACACCGGCAGCAGGCGGAAGGCCACGATGCCGGCCAGGGCGATGCCGATGGTCAGCAGCGTGGTGGCAATGGGCCGCTGGATGAAGGGAAGCGAGATATTCATGCGTCGATCCGCTTACACCGCCGGCGGCAGGGCGGCCGGCTTGCCTTCGTCATCATCGCCGCCCGGCCCTGGCTCACGCTGGCCGAAGCGCGCGCGCAGGCGGCGACCCAGGCTGTCGAAACCGAGGTAGATCACCGGTGTGGTGAACAGCGTCAGCACCTGCGACACCAGCAAGCCGCCCACCATGGTGATGCCCAGCGGCTGGCGCAGCTCGGAGCCCACACCGGTCCCCAGCATCAGCGGCAGCGCGCCCAGCAAGGCCGCCATGGTGGTCATCAGGATGGGACGAAAGCGTAGCAGGCAGGCCTGGTAGATCGCCTCGCGCGGGCTCTTGCCCTGGCGCCGCTCGGCTTCCAGCGCAAAGTCGATCATCATGATGGCGTTCTTCTTGACGATGCCGATCAGCAGGATGATGCCGATGATGCCGATGATGCCCAGGTCGGTGCCCGAGATCATCAGCGAGAGCAAGGCCCCGACCCCTGCCGAGGGCAGCGTGGAGAGGATGGTGATGGGATGGATGTAGCTCTCATAGAGCACGCCCAGCACGATGTACATCGTCACGATGGCCGCCAGGATCAGCCACAGCGTATTGGACAGCGACGCCTGGAAGGCCAGCGCCGCGCCCTGGAAGTTGGTGACGGTGGAGGCCGGCATGCCGATCTCTTCTTCGGCGGCCTTGATGGCCTTGACCGCCTGGCCCAATGACGCGCCCTTGGCCAGGTTGAACGACACGGTGGCCGCCGGGAACTGGCCGATGTGGTTCACCACCAGCGGCGCGGTGCGTTCGGTCACCGTGGCAATCGACGACAAGGGGACCTTGCCGCCGCCGGAGGTGACCAGGTAGATGCTGTCCAGCGCTGCCGGGCCGTGCTGGAACTCGGGCTTGACTTCCATCACCACGCGGTACTGGTTGGATTGGGTATAGATGGTGGAAATGAGGCGCTGGCCGAAGGCGTTGTAGAGCGCATTGTCGATGGCCGCGGTGGTAATACCCAGGCGCGAGGCGGCATTGCGGTCGATCTCGATGTAGGCCTGCAAACCCTGGTCTTGCAGGTTGGTGGCCACATCGGCCAACTCGCTCTGTTGTTGCAGCCGGGCGATCAGCTTGGGCACCCAGGTGCTCAGCACAGCGGGATCGGCGTCTTCCAGCGTGAACTGGTATTGCGTGCGCGAGACGCTATCCTCGATGGTCAGGTCCTGCACCGGTTGCATGTAGAGCGTGATGCCCGGCACCTCAGCGGCCAGCTTGGCTTGCAGCCGGCGGATCACGTCCGGGGCCGAGACGTCGCGCGTTTCATGGGGCTTGAGGTTGATGAGCATGCGGCCACTGTTCAGGGTAGCGTTGGCGCCATCCACGCCGATGAAGGAGGTCAGGCTCTCCACGGCCGGGTCTTGCAGCACGACCTTGGCCAGTTGCTGCTGCTTCTCGGCCATGGCGGAAAACGAGATCGATTGCGTGGCCTCGGAAATCCCCTGGATGACGCCGGTGTCCTGCAAGGGGAAGAACCCCTTGGGCACGAACACGTACAGCAACACCGTCAAGCCCAGCGTGGCCGCGGCCACCAGCAGTGTCAGCTTCTGGCGCGCCAGCACCCATTGCAGCATGACGCCATAGCGGGCAATGATGCGGTCGAAGAACTGCTGGCTCTTGTGATAGAACCAGCCTTGCTGTTCTTCCGGCTGATGGCGCAGCAGGCGCGCACACATCATGGGCGTGAGCGTGAGCGAGACCACTGCCGAGATCAGGATGGACACGGCCAGCGTGACCGCGAATTCATGGAACAGGCGGCCCACCACGTCGCCCATGAAGAGCAAGGGAATGAGCACGGCGATCAACGAAAAGGTCAGCGAGATGATGGTGAAGCCGATCTGTTCGGCCCCCTTCAGCGCGGCCTGCATGGGCTTCATGCCCTCTT
Organism: Herbaspirillum camelliae; assembly: GCF_001929405.1. NCBI lineage: Bacteria > Pseudomonadati > Pseudomonadota > Betaproteobacteria > Burkholderiales > Oxalobacteraceae > Herbaspirillum > Herbaspirillum camelliae. Next base: position 3,158,251 of record NZ_KV880769.1, on the reverse strand, counting down.
CGATGTAGCGCGAGATGTTCTCGATCATCACGATGGCGTCATCGACCACGAAGCCGGTGGCAATGGTCAGCGCCATGAGCGTGAGGTTGTTGATCGAGAAGCCGGCCAGATACATGATGGCAAAGGTCCCCACCAGCGAGAGCGGCACCGCCACGCTGGGGATGAGGGTGGCCGGCACATTGCGCAGGAAGACGAAGATCACCATCACCACCAGCGCCACCGAGAGCAGCAGCTCGAACTTCACATCGTCCACCGAGGCGCGGATGGTGGTGGTGCGGTCGGTCAGGATGCGGACATCGATAGCGCCCGGCAGGCTGGCCTGCAGCTGCGGCAGGATCTTCTTGATGCTGTCGACCACGGCGATCACGTTGGCGCCGGGCTGGCGCTGGATGTTCACGATCACCGCCGGCTGGGTATTGGCCCAGGCGCCCAGGCGCACGTTTTCGGCCCCATCGACCACATCGGCCACATCCGAGACGCGGATGGGCGCGCCATTCTTGTAGGCGATGATCAGATTGCGGTATTCATCGGCAGAACGCAGCTGGTCATTGGCATCGATGGTGGAGGCGCGCGTGGGACCGTCGAAGCTGCCCTTGGCCTGGTTGACGTTGGCGTTGCCGATGGCGGTGCGCACATCATCCAGGTTCAGGCCCAGCGCTGCCACGGCGCGCGGATTCAACTGCATGCGCACAGCCGGGCGCTGGCCGCCCGACAGGCTCACCAGGCCCACCCCGGACAGCTGCGAGATCTTCTGGGCGATACGGGTATCGATCAGGTCTTGCACCTTGGGCAGGGGCATGGTGCTGGAGGTCACCGCCAGCGTGATGATGGGTGTATCAGCCGGGTTGACCTTGCTGTAGACCGGCGGCATCGGCAGGTCCGAGGGCAGGAGGTTGCTGCCGGCATTGATGGCGGCCTGCACTTCCTGTTCGGCGATGTCCAGGCTCAGGTCGAGGTTGAATTGCAGCGTGATCACCGAGGCCCCGCCGGAACTGGTGGAGGACATCTGCTTCAAGCCTGGCATCTGGCCGAACTGGCGTTCCAGCGGCGCGGTGACCGAGGAGGTCATCACATCGGGACTGGCGCCGGGATAGAGCGTGACCACCTGGATGGTCGGGTAATCGACTTCGGGCAGGGCCGACAACGGCAAGAGCCGGTAGGCCACGATGCCCACCAGCAGGATCGCCAGCATCAGCAAGGATGTGGCGACCGGCCGCAGGATGAACTGGCGCGAGGGATTCATGCGTGGCCCTGGTTATTTGGCGGCATTGCCACTGCCGTTGCCATTGCCGGCGGCTTCACGCTGGCGGCGCAGCTCCATCATCTTCTGGCGGCGCTGGTCTTCGGGCAGCTTCTTGATCTCTTCGCCGAATTCGCCGGCGTCGATGCGCTTGTTGAGTTCGGCCCAGCGCTTCTGGCGCTCTTCCGGGCTCATGCCGCCCTGAGCGCCCTGCCCTGCATCACCGCCAGCGCCAGCCTGCGCACCCTGATTGCCCTGGCCGCGCTTGCCATGGCGGCGTTCGGGATTCTCGGTGGTGAGCTTGTTGGCCGGATCATCCGCACCGCCTCGCGCCACCGCTTCCACCTTCGCGCCTTCACGCAGACGGTCGATGCCATCGATGACCACGGTCTCGCCCGCACTCACGCCATCGGTGATGACGGTCAGGTCATCCTGCACTGGACCGGTCTTGACCGGCCGCACAGTGACGCTGCTGTCGTCCTTGACCACGTAGACGAACAGGCCCTTGGCGCCGCGCTGGATGGCTGCCGTGGGAATGACGGTGGCGCCCTGCTCGGTGTTGAGCTGCAGGCGGATATTGACGAACTGGCTGGGGAAGAGCGCGTAATCGGTATTGGGGAACTGGGCCTTGAGCTTGACCGTGCCGGTGGTGGCGTCGACCACGTTGTCGATGGTCAGCAGCACGCCATCGGCCAGCTTGTTCTTCTGCTCACGGTCCCAGGCCTGGGCCGGCAGCTTGCGGCCGCTCTGCAGTTGCTGCAAGACCTTGGGGATATTGTCTTCGGGGATGCTGAAGATGGCCGTGATCGGCTGCAACTGGGTGATGATGACCAGGCCGTTGGTATCGCTGGTGGTGACGTTGTTGCCCACGTCGGCCTGACGCAGACCCAGGCGGCCGCTGATGGGCGCGGTCACGCGGGTGAAGGAAAGCTGCAGGCGGGCGCTGGCCACGTTGCCTTCGTCGGCCTTGACCGTGCCTTCGTATTGCTTGACCAGGGCGGCCTGGGTATCGACCTGCTGGCTGGCGATCGAGTCCTGCGCCAGCAGGGTCTGGTAGCGCTTCAGGTCCAGCCGGGCCGAAGCCAGCAAGGCGCGGTCGCGCGCCAGTTGGCCTTCGGCCTGAGTCAGCGCCGCCTGCAGCGCGCGCGGATCAATCTCGGCCAGCAGGTCGCCGGCCTTGACGACCTGGCCTTCCTTGTAGTGCAGCTTCATCAATTGGCCATCCACGCGCGCCCGCACGGTAGCGGTGGCCGTGGGCGTGACCGCACCCAGGCCGTTGAGGAAGACATTGACGTCTTGCAGACGCGCCTTGGCCACGCCCACCGGCATGGTCTGCGCGCCGAAGGCGCCGGGACCACCCGGACGGCGTGCACCCGCTCCCCCCGGACCCGGACGGCCACCCAGCCCGCCCATGGCCGCCATCTGCTCTTGTTCTGCCTTCTTCTTGGACCACATCTTGTAGCCGCCACCGGCCGCCAGCGCCGCCACCAGCACCCAGAACCACCAGCGGCGCAGGATGCTGCCCCGGGCGGATGGGTTGGAGGGAGATGGCGGGTGGGGATTGGGAGTATTTGTCATGTCAGGGAAACCAGTGGACCGATCACGTCATCAAGTCATCACGTCAACGGGCCGCCACCATGGCGGCCCGCCAGAATTTGTCTGCTGTATCTGCTTGCCTGCTCGCAGCGCCGGGAGCAACCCGAAAGCCTAAGGGATGGCAGCGCCCCAATCGGGTCGGGCCGCCGCCGTTATTCTCTCCGAACAGGCTGACGGGCGTGCAACATTGTCAGCATGCCGCCCAGCATCCAGGCTGGCACGCAGTGTACCCAGCTATTGCGTGTATTGCACGATGTGCCAGCCAGAACAAACGGGAACAGCCTTGCGCGGGTTACGCAAGGCTGCGGGGTGACACTGCCCGAGACGCCGGCATCGGGCATGCGCCGGCGTGAGAGCATCTCCTGCCGGACCTGGATCAGTTGGCCGGAGGAGCAACCGGAGCCGGGTTGCCGTCATGGGGCGGGCCCTTGCGATCACCACGACGCATGTGCTCCATCTTTTCCCAGCGATGGCGTTCCATCTTGGCGTGCTCGGCGTCGAAGATCTTCTGCTGTTCCGGCGACAGGGTGGCGTAGAAGTCCTTGGTGGCGGCGATACGCTGTTCGGCGAAGGCTTCACGCTTGCGCATCATGTCCAGTTGCTTGTCCAGGCGTTCCGGGGTGGACAGCTTGGCCCATTCGTCCTTGTCGGGACGGCCAGCCTGGTCGAACGGGGCCGGTTTGGTCTTGTCCAGGAAGAGCTTCCAGGCGGCTTCCTGGGAAGCGGTGATCTTGAGCTTGTCGTGCAGCTCGGCCTGGTGCTTGGCGCGCATCTGCTCGAACTTGGCGACCTGCTGGGGGCTGGGCGGATGGCCTTGCGGGCCGCCCGGGGGCATCTGGGCGAAGGCCGACAGGGTCACGGCGCTGATGCTCACGGCGGCGATGCCGGAGAGGATACGGTTCTTGATTGTCAACATGGCTTGCTCCTTTCAGGGGTGATGCTCTGTAATGCGTTGGACGGCGACATGCCGTCTTGGCACGGTTCCCATTAAACCGGCGGCGTGTATCGGGGATTTTTCCGCTGTGGCGTCATTTGTATCGTTTTGTATATACGCAGGCCGCCCAGGTATCGTTTTATTTCTACCCCGCGCCTTGTAAAGACCCGATACAAATCCACCCTGCACGCCCGGACAAGTTCGGCATAATGCGACCCATGGATACAAATACTCACATCCTCGTCGTCGATGACGACCGCGACATCCGCACCCTGCTGGCCGAATACCTGGACAGCAACGGCCTGCGCACGCTCACCGCCACCAATGGCAGCGAAATGCGCCGCGTGCTGGAAGAGTCGCGGGTAGACCTGATCGTGCTGGACCTGACCCTGCCCGGCGAAGATGGGCTCACGCTCTGCCGCAACCTGCGCGCCAGCTCATCCGTACCGGTCATCATGCTGACCGCGCGTGGCGAGCCGCTGGACCGCATCCTGGGGCTGGAGATGGGCGCCGATGATTACCTGGCCAAGCCCTTCGAACCACGCGAGCTGTTTGCCCGCATCCGCAGCGTCCTGCGCCGCACCCAGGCCTTGCCGCCCAACATGGCCCAGCCGGACGTGGCCACCATGCGCTTTGCCGGCTGGACCCTGGAGCTGACCGCGCGCCACCTGATAAACAAGGATGGCGTGGTAGTGGCCTTGTCGGGCGCGGAGTTCCGCTTGCTCAAGGTCTTCCTCGACCATCCCAACCGGGTGCTCAACCGCGACCAGTTGCTGGAACTGACCCAGGGCCGCGAATCCGATCCCTTCGACCGCTCGGTGGATATCCAGATCAGCCGCCTGCGCCAGAAGCTGGGCGATGATGCACGCACCCCCACCATCATCAAGACCGTGCGCAACGAGGGTTATGTCCTGGCCACCACTGTCACCACGGAAGGCGCGGGTCGCTCGGCATGAAGAATTTCCTGGGCTCCATCGGCAACCGCATCTTCTTCCTGCTCCTGGGCGGGATCGTGGTGGCGGTGTTCGCCACCAACTGGCTGGCCAGCAACGAACGCCGCAACACCCTGCGCGAGCTGCGCTTCCAGCACCTGGCCGACCGCGTCGAACAGATCGTCCAGGCGGTAGACCACATCCCCCCGGCGCAGCGCCCCATCGTGCTGCAGGCCGCCAGCAACTTCGGTTTCGAGGCGCGCATGGTGGAGGACATGAACGACGCCATCGGCCCCGATGCCAGTCCCAGTCCCAGCACCAGCCCCTTGACCGAGATGCTGCAGGCGCGCCTGGGCGAAGACCGCAAGATCGCCGTGCAGCGCGAGAGCGAATGCCCGCCCCTGCGCATCGATGACGTCCGCGCGCCGCGTCGTGATACCTGCCGCGTCATCTACATCAGCCTGCACGACCAGGCGCTGATGCGCCTGCGCCTGCACCAGCCGGGCGAGCCTCCTGCCCTGCGCGAACGTGGCGGGCCGGCCAGCCTGTTCGGACTGCAATACATCCTGCTGTTCCTGGTATTGATCGCCATGCTGGCCTGGCTGGTGGCGCGTATGGCCACCCGTCCCATCCGCCAGCTGGCGCAAGCGGCCTCGCGCCTGGGCAGCGACATCGACCACGCCCCGCTGGCCGAAACCGGACCGACCGAGATCCGCCAGGCGGCCCACGCCTTCAATGCCATGCAGGCGCGCATCCGCCGCCAGATCCAGCATCGCACCCACATGCTGGCGGCCATCACGCATGACCTGCAGACACCGTTGACGCGCATGCGGCTGCGGCTGGAAAAGGTCAGCGATCCTGGCTTGCAGCAGAAGCTCATCGATGACCTGGGCGTCATGCACGGGATGGTGCGCGAGGGGCTGGACCTGGCGCGCAGCATGGATTCATCGGAGAAGATCCAGGCGCTGGACATCGATTCCCTGCTCGACAGCGTCTGCGCCGACGCCGCCGATGCCGGCCAGGACGTGGCCCTGCAAGGCAGCACCCGCGCCTTCGTGATGGCCCAGCCGGGGGCCTTGCGGCGCTGCCTGACCAACCTCATCGACAATGCCTGCAAGTATGGCAAGTGCGCCCGCGTCTCCATCGCACTGGAACAGCAGAAGATCGCCATCCGCATCCGTGATCAGGGACCGGGCATTCCGGAGAGCGAGCTGGATGCGGTCTTCGAGCCCTTCTATCGGCTGGAAGCCTCGCGCTCCCGCGATACCGGCGGTACCGGCCTGGGGCTGACCATTGCGCTCAACATCGCCGAGAACCACCAGGGGCAGCTGCGCCTGCGCAACCTGCCCGAGGGCGGGCTGGAAGTCTTGCTGGAACTGCCGCAGATGACGCCCGCCAGGAACCGCTGAGCGCTTTCACGCCGGCATGAAAAAACCGCCGCATCCCCTGTCGGGATGCGGCGGTTTTCATTGATCGGTCAAGCTGACTTAGCCGAAATAGTTCAGACCTAGCGCAGCATTGACTTCCGACATGGTCTGCGCGGCCACGGCGCTGGCGCGCTCGGTGCCCCGCTTCAAGATGGCCAGCACTTCACCGCGGTCCTTGGCGAACTCTTCGCGGCGGGTGCGGATGGGTTCCAGCATTTCCTGCAGGATGCCTTCCAGGCGGCGCTTGACCACGCTGTCGCCCAGGCCGCCACGGGTGTAATGGGCCTTGAGTTCGGCCACGGCGTCGCGGTCAGGGTCGAAGGCATCCAGGAAGGTGAAGACCACATTGCCCTCGACCTGGCCGGGATCATCCACGCGCAGGTGGTTGGGGTCGGTGTACATGCGGTGCACGGCCTGCTTGATCTCGGCCGGCGTGGCACCCAGCGCGATGGAGTTGCCCAGTGACTTGCTCATCTTGGCCTTGCCATCGATGCCGGGCAGGCGGCCGGTTTCGGAGAGCACTTCCTTGCATTCGACCAGCACTTCGCGGTCCACGGTAGCGTTGAATTTGCGCACCAGTTCATTGGTCTGCTCGATCATCGGCAACTGGTCGCTGCCCACCGGCACCAGTTGGCCCTTGAAGGCGGTGATGTCGGCCGCCTGGCTGACCGGATAGGTCAGGAAGCCGGCCGGAATATCACGCTCGAAGCCGCGCAGGCGGATCTCTTCCTTGATGGTCGGGTTGCGCTCCAGGCGCGAGACCGTCACCAGGTTCAGCAGCACCATCGACAGTTCATACAGTTCGCGCACCTGGGACTGGATGAAGATGGTCGACTTCTCAGGATCGATGCCCACGGCCAGATAGTCCAGCGCCACTTCGAGGACGTTGTCGGTGACCTTCTGGTGGCGTCCCACGTTGTCGGTCATGGCCTGGGTATCGGCCAGCAGCAGGAACTGGCGCGAGGTCTCCTGCAGCGCCACGCGCGACTTGAGCGAGCCGATGTAGTGGCCCAGATGCAAGGGGCCGGTGGGACGGTCGCCGGTGAGAACGACGGGCAAGGTGCTGGAGGTGGAGCTAGTGGCGTTCGAAGACATGGTCATTCCTGATCGTTAATCTCTGGAATGCCGCCGCTCCCGACGCTGAAGAAACAATGCCGCCGGAACCGGCGGCATCATGGTCACATGGTCAAGCTGTGTGAAAACGGGCCGCCTCGTTCAGGCGCGCCACCAATGCTGGGTTTTCGCAAGTTGATTTTTTCGGAAAAGCATGGCGGCGAGTATAGCACCGACAGCGCACCGGCAGCGCGCCATGTTGCGCCGTATAAGAAAAAACCGCCTGCAAGGAGGCGGTTTGGACGCGCGGACTCAGTAAGCGCCCGGCGGGGGGCCGTAATACACCGGTGGCGGGCCGTAATAGCCCGGGGGCGGCGGCGGTGCGTAATAGTAGTAACGCGGATGGTAGGTATAGACGGTGGTGGTCTGCACCGGCTGCTGGACCTGGTTGCCCTTGCTGTACATGCATTGGGTATAGGTCATGTCGTAGCGCTGCTGCATGGAGTAATTGCCACCTGCCGCGGCATTGCTGCCGGCGGCGCTGCCCACCAGCAGGCCACCACCTGCGCCGATGGCGGCACCCGCACCGGCATTGCCTGAGGCGGCGCCGATGAGCGCGCCGGCCACCGCGCCGACGGCGGTGCCCACGGCGGCGCTGTTGGCGGCATTGTTCTGCGTCTGCGCCGCCTGGCCACCGATGGCGTCCTGGGCGTATTGCTGGCATTGCTGCTGGTCGGCGCGGAACTGCTCATAGCTCTTGCCCTTGCCGGGCATGGCCATCACCGAAGGGCCGGTGGGCACGCTCACGCAGCCGCCCAGCGCCACCATCGCGCCCAGGGCGCAGACCGTCGCGGCGCGCTTGTTGATCGGATTCATGGTGCTTCCTTTGCGCCACCGGCGAGGTGGCATCGGGTTGATACGGAGACTGGCGGTACGGAAGAACTGCCCGGCCTCACGGCGGCGGCCCGCCCGGCCCGGACGGGTTGGTATTGGGAACCACCTTCATCCACTGGCTGGGGCAGCTCTGCACGTAGGGATAGTAGGCGCGCGATTCCTGGCAGTAATACCAGTAATCCTGGCGCGGTTGCTCGATATAGACCGGCGGCGGTACGCGCTCGACATAGACCGGTGGCGGGTAGTAAAAAACAGGCGGCGGCGCCCAGATCGGCCCGCCGATCACCACGCCGCCATAGAAGCGCCCGTGCGCATACGCCGATGCGCTGGCCGCCAATCCTGCCACGGCGAGGACGCCACAGACACCGATTGCCGCAATTCTCTTCATGTGATCGCCCCTGGAAGTTTCTTTTCCTTGCCAGAGTGCATCATTCCCGAAGTCATCCGCTGAACCGGAACTCCTTTACCGGCGTGGGCTGCAGGCGCATCTGGCGCATGAAAGCAATATACGCCGGGAGTTGCTCGAATTGCTTCGATGTTTCAATTCGTAACCCGAATCAATATTGATATACATACGGTTGAGGATGCTTTGCAATTGGAGTATTTCCGCCATCCGAGAAAGTCATTTTATTCGAGACCGGCCACCTGTTTACAGATGAATAAGCTAGTTGCAGCGGAGGGAAGGATGAGCAATGACTATAATTTCATTGAGGGAATTTTCATGATCCGCGTCAAATGCCTTTATACGCTGACAGCCACTCCCTTATCCGCACCAATCTCCAACTCATCGCCTGTGGCGAGCGTCCCAAGGTCGTCCCGATCGGCAAGCTGACCGCCTTGCAACATGCCGCGATCAATGCTCAACGCCTTACGGAAGGACGTCCGCCCTTGATGGATGCAGAAATTCTCTTTCTCGGCAAACACCTCTTCAATAGTCGCCATGCCGACGGCTATTCGATTGACGATATGGTGGCACAGATCGATAGCGCACTTAGTGCCCAATCCGAAGTCTTACCTACGAAAAAAATGTCGGCGTTATGTAATCTGCACCGAAGAGCCGACGGTTATGGAAATCACGTCAACGATGTCGCAGTACTTGAATTGTCGGCGCGCAGGCCGAAGGCTGAGCTTTTTTCCACTATCCCGCGAGGCGATCTGATAAAGCCCGCGTAGCGCGCATCGTAACCGAACGCCAGAAAAACAAAACGGCCTTTTTCAAGGCCGTTTAGCGTCGCAGTCCTGGGTAACTTAAAGCTTCCAGCGCTCCTGCAACGCTGAAATCATATCACGATTCAACCCGGCCGCGTCATCTGCTCCGGCTTGATCCACTCGGCAAACTGCTCTTCTGTGACGTAGCCCAGCGACAGCGCCGCCTGCTTCAGGGTAGTGCCGTCGTGGTGCGCCTGCTTGGCGATCTTGGCGGCCTTGTCGTAGCCGATATGCGGCGCCAGCGCGGTCACCAGCATCAGCGACTTTTCCATCAGCTCGCCGATACGGCTGTGGTTGGCCTCGATGCCGCGCGCGCAGTGCTCTTCGAAGCTGGCCATGCCATCGGCCAGCAGGCGCACGCTCTGCAGGAAGTTGTGGATGATCAGCGGCTTGAAGACGTTGAGCTCGAAGTTGCCGCTGGCACCGCCGATGTTGAGGGCCACGTCGTTGCCAAACACTTGCGCGCACAACATGGTCATCGCTTCGCACTGAGTGGGATTGACCTTGCCCGGCATGATGGAACTGCCCGGCTCGTTCTCGGGAATGGTGATCTCGCCCAGGCCCGAACGCGGACCAGAGGCCAGCCAGCGCACATCGTTGGCGATCTTCATCAGCGCCGCCGCCAGGGTCTTCAAGCCGCCGTGGGAAGCCACCAGGGCGTCATGGCCAGCCAGGGCCGCAAACTTGTTGGGCGCCGTCTTGAACGGGAAACCGAAGAACCTGGCCAGCTCGGCCGCGACACGTTCGCCGAATTCGGGATGGGCGTTCAAGCCCGTGCCCACCGCCGTGCCGCCCGCGGCCAGCTCGGAGATGGCGTTGAGGGTGCCGATGACGGCCGATTCGGCATGTTCCAGCTGGGCCACGTAGCCCGAGAATTCCTGGCCGAGGGTCAGCGGCGTGGCGTCCTGCAGGTGGGTGCGTCCGATCTTGACGATGTCGGCGAACTGGGTGGATTTCTCCGCCAGGGTGCCGCGCAGCGTGTGCAGCGCCGGGATCAGGTGGGTCGCCACGGCCATGCAGGCGGCCACGTGCATGGCGGTGGGGAAGATATCGTTGGAGGACTGGCCACGGTTGACGTCGTCATTGGGGTGGATGAGGCGATCCTCGCCACGCACGCCGCCCAGGAGTTCCGAGGCGCGGTTGGCCAGCACTTCGTTCATGTTCATGTTGCTCTGGGTGCCGGAGCCGGTCTGCCAGACCGACAGCGGAAACTCCAGCGGATGCTTGCCGGCAATGACTTCATCGGCGGCGGCAATGATGGCCTCGGCCTTCTTGCCCTCCAGCTTGCCCAGGTCGCGGTTGACGCTGGCACAGGCGCGCTTGACGGCAGCCAGCGCCACGATCAGCTCGGTGGGCATGCGCTCGGTGGAAATGTGGAAGTGGCGCAGCGAACGTTCGGTCTGCGCGCCCCACAGGCGGTCGGCCGGCACTTCGATCAGACCAAAGGTATCGCGCTCCATGCGGTGGTTCATGATGCTTCTTCTCCGTGATAAGACGGCCACAAGCGGCCGGATGATTCCCCGGCCCGGGCAGAGGTGCATCCGACGCAGGCGGGGTGACTGAAGATCAACGAGCTAGTGTAACTGCTGGCGGGGCCGCCTGCAGGAGCGGGCGGCGGGAAGCTGGCGGGATGGTGCAAAGACGGCGCTGTCAGCGCCATTTCAAGCGGGATCAGGGCAAGGATGCGGCACAGGCCTCAAGCGCCCTTGTTGTCCTTGGGCGGGTCGGGCAGCACACAGGCCTCGACCACCTGCAGGTCATTGTCCTTGGCGAAATTGAGCACGAAGTGATAGGCCAGCGGCTCCAGCTCACGCAGGGCTTCGTTGACCACCACCGAGCGCACGCCATCGATATGGGTGGGCAGCACGTAGGGAGAATACTTCAGGTGGGCATTGCGTCCGCCACTGCCCTCGGGACGGAAACAGGACATCACGCCGCACAGGCGCTCAGCCCAGTCGCTGGGGCGAAACTGCCGGCCATCCGAGGTCTTGCCAAGGATGATGAATTCCTTGGCCGGTGCGTTTGCGGGTTTGATGGGATCAGCCATACATGCAGTTCTTCTAAAGCGCTTGCAACCGAATGCCCTGGTCCTGGTGGAACCTGAGCCCTGGATTCCGCGGTGCCTGCGCGATGTTCTGCGTTGGGTGCCAGCGGTGTTGAGTATTATATCTTATAGAAGACTTGGCTTCTACCGGTCTCCTCGCCTCCACCCAGCCCTGCATGTCGCCCGTGCCTGCCCTGCTGCTGATGCTGCCGGGCAAGGTGCGATCTTGATCTTTTGATGATGCGAAGCCGGGAGTATACCGGGTTGGCGCCTTTCGCGTTTCCAAAAATAAAGCGGGCCAGAGCCCGCTTCTTGCCAGACTGCCCGCTTCTAGCCCATCCACACCGCCACCGACAGCAACAGCAGCAGGAACATCCACAGCAGCAAGGCGCGCCAGACCAGGCCCACGGTGCTCTGCAGGGTACGCGGCGAGGGCGTGTCGCCGGGCAGGCCGTCGGCTTCCTCGGGCATGGAATCGACGGTTGCGGCATCGGCCGGCAGGATGATGCCGGCTGCGGCTTCCTTCTCGGTGCCAAAGCGCACACCCATGGCGCCGCCGCCGGCGGCCAGGATGATCCCGGCGCTCTCGTCATCCCAACGGCTGGCGAAGTTGCGCCAGGCATAGATGGCGTCTTCGAAGTTGCCCACCACGGCAAAGGCGGCGGCGGTCAGGCGAGCCGGGATCCAGTCGATCCAGTAGAAGGCCTGGGCGGCGAAGCGACCGAAGGCTTCGAACTTCATATGATCGGGCTCATTCCAGGCCCGCGAAAGATACTCGGCCACGCGATACATCACGGCCAGCGCCGGGCCGGCCGGCATCAGGAACCAGAAGAACACGCCAAAGACGTGACGATGCGTCGTGATGAGGGCGCGTTCGGAGGCGATACGGGAAATTTCGCTCACATCCATGCCGGTCGTATCCTGCCGGATCCATTCGGACAACAGGGCGCGGGCGGTCATTTCATCGCCGCTGTTGAGGGCCAGCTGGATCGAGGTGAAGTAGTGGCTGTAGTGACGGAAACCCAGCGTGAGATAGACCACCAGCACGTTCCAGGCGAACGCCGCCACCAGGCTCACATGCAGCAGCAACCAGTAGATCAGCGCCACCGGCACGGTCAGTGCGCCGACCATGGCCACCCAGCCCAGGCGGCCATGATGGACCTGGCCGGCATTGAACCAGCCTTCTATGGTCGCTGCGAAAGACTTGATCGATGCATAAACGGGATTGTCTGCGCGCAGCGGTTTGAGTTGTTCGATGAGCAGCGCAAAGAGAATGGAAAGAAATGTCATCAAGCAGCCTTATGGGTCTCTGTAGCCCGTACGATAACGCAGTGCAAGATGGGAATCAAACAATAGATTCGTTGACCGAAATCAACAAGAAATTTCACCTGCTTTTACACCGATATGCAGACTTGATCGGCTGACATCGTTTTGAAGCTGCGCCCTGCCCCACTCAGCTGCGCAGGAAGTGGAACAGGTTGCGCAACATGCCGGCGGTCGCCCCCCAGATGAAGTAACGGTCATACGGCATCGTGTAGAAACTGCGCCGGCCCACCGGAGCCGGCAGCTCTACCGAACGGCGCTGGTGGTTGACGCCATCCATGAGGAAGGCCAGCGGCACCTCGAAGATCTCGGCCACTTCGCGCGGATCGCCGATGGCCTCGAAGGGCGGCTGGATCAGGCCCGCCACGGGCGTGACGCGATAACCCGTGCCGGTGAAATAGTCCGGCAGGGAGCCGATGATCTCGATGTGCTGGCGCGCCAGGCCGATTTCTTCCTCGGTCTCGCGCAGGGCAGTCTCGATGGCCGAGCCGTCATAGTCTTCACGGCGACCGCCGGGGAAGCTGATCTGCCCTGCGTGATCCCTCAGATCTGCAGTGCGTCGCGTGAACAGTATCGTCATCCCCTGCTCACGCAGGACGATGGGGATCAGCACCGAAGCCAGCCGGAAGCGCCCCTTGGATTCGGCCAGGCGCGCCATCTGGTCGCCGCTGTGCTCGGGCTCCCAGCGCGGTGGGTCGGCGAAGCGCTGGCGCAGCCAGTCGGCATTGAGGCGCGCAGCCTCCAGCGCGCCTTCACCGGCGACGGCGTCCACAGGCAGATTGACGGGATCGAAACTGGCCACGTTGTGCTCGCTTCATCGAGGTTGGCAGAACATTAATGCAGTAGACGGAAACGAAAAAGGGGCGTCGTAAGACACCCCTTTTCCTGACGCATCAACAGGCGACCGATTACTCGGCAGCAGCAGCCTTTGCCGCACGGCTGGGCAGCTTTTCCTTGATACGTGCCGACTTGCCCGAACGTTCGCGCAGGTAGTACAGCTTGGCACGACGCACGTCACCACGACGCTTGACTTCGATCGAGGCGATCAGCGGCGAGTACAGCTGGAAGGTACGCTCAACGCCTTCACCCGAAGAAATCTTGCGGACGATGAAGTTGGAGTTCAGACCACGGTTACGGCGGGCGATGACCACGCCTTCGTAAGCCTGAGCGCGCTTGCGGGTACCTTCAACCACGTTCACGTTGACAATCACGGTGTCGCCGGGGGCGAAGTCGGGAATGTTCTTGGCGAGACGCGCGATCTCTTCTTGCTCGAGTTGCTGGATCAGATCCATTTTTTGCTCCTGTAACCATCTTGCCGGCGCCGTTGCCACGAGGGCTGATTGTATAGCCCGGTAGAGGATGGGGTTTCAAACACGGTGGCCTGGACCACCGCACGGTGCAAACCCATTGCTGGGCCTGCGGTACTACATTTGCTGCTAATTTGCTGCCATTTGCTACTAAGACTTCGGGTTAGCGGCCTGCTGCGGCAGACTGCCCAGAAACTTTTCATCGGCCTTGCTCAACAGCCCCTGCTCCCTCGCCCTGACGATGAGGTCGGGACGCTTGGCCTGGGTGGCTTCCAGCGCCCGCTGCCGGCGCCATTTCTGGATCTCGGCATGGTGTCCCCCCAACAGGATGGAGGGCACCGGTTCACCTTCATAGACTTCCGGACGCGTGTAATGCGGTGAATCCAGCAGTCCATTGACGAAGCTGTCTTCCACCGCCGAGGCGCTGTCGTTGAGCGCCCCCGGCAACAGCCGGATCACGGCATCCATCAGCGCCATCGCCGGCAGCTCGCCGCCGGAGAGGACGAAGTCGCCGATACTGATTTCCTCGTCCACGCACTTGTCGAGCAAGCGCTGGTCGATCGCTTCATAGCGTCCGCACAGCAGCACCGCCCCGCTGTCCTGCGACAGCCGCACCACGCGCTCATGCGTCAGCGGTGCGCCTTGCGGCGACAGGTAGATCACACGCGGCTTGGCCAGGCCCAGCGCCCGCTGACGCTGCTGCGCCGCCTCGATGGCGGCCTGCAGCGGCTTGGCCAGCATCACCATGCCGGGGCCGCCGCCATAGGGGCGGTCATCCACGGTACGGTGATTGTCGGTCGTGAATTCACGCGGATTCCACAACTGCAAGCCCCAGCGCTGCTGCTCCAGCGCCCGACGGGTAATGCCGGACTGCGTGAGCGCAGCGAACATCTCGGGAAACAGAGTGACGACGTCAAACTGCATCACGCCTCCATTTCCTGATATCTCTTGAATCTTGTGAATCCCTTGACATCAGCGAGCCGGAAAAGCAAAAACTGACCTCGAAGGTCAGTAATCCTTGTCCCAGTCGACGATGATCTTTTTTTCGCTCTGCTGCACCGTCTTGACGAACTGATCGACAAACGGAATCAGCAGTTCGGGTGTCGCCGCAGATTTCTCCTTGGCACCCTTCTTCGGCTTTGCGTCGGCAGCGGGTTCCGGTTGCGGCTCGGGCGCAGTTTCCTGCACCGGGGCCTTCACCACCAGGATGGGATGAGCGCCGTTGTCCATCATATCGGACACCACGCCCAAGGCTTCACCCTGGAGATTTTCCACTGCCGAGCCGATCAGATCGACCCAGTAGAATTCATTGTCATCCAGCGCCGGGAAGTGCTTGCGGGAGATGGAAACCACCGTTCCCTTCATCGCTTCGGCCGCATTGCGGTCGGCGACCCCGGTCAGGCGCGCAACGACATCGCCGCTGTGCCCCTTGGACTGCATGACATCGACGTCCTGCTTGGGCTGGCCGGACTTCTCCAGCCACCAGGTCTTGGCATTCAACAAGGCATCTGCCTCAGAAGAATAAGGGCGCACGCGAATCCAGCCCTGGATTCCGTAGGCTCCGGTCACATGGCCGACGGTCACGAGATCGTCGGGTGCGGAGAACCCCGCCTGGGCTGGATGAGTCATGAGTACACCAGACCTGTTCTTCATCCGTGCGCCAGCAGGACTGACGCGGAATCAGACAGGAAAACCTGTATTAGGCAGCAGCCTTGGAACCGGCTTGAGCGACCAGGCGAGCAACGGTCGGCGACAGTTGTGCGCCAACGCCTTGCCAGTGAGCCAGACGGTCAGCAGCGATACGCACGATTTCTTCCTTGCCGGAAGCGACCGGGTTGTAGAAGCCGATGCGCTCGATGAAACGGCCATCGCGACGATTGCGCGAGTCGGTTGCAACGATGTTGTAGAAGGGGCGCTTCTTGGCGCCGCCACGAGCTAAACGAATAACGACCATAATGGTTCCAGTAAGAATACGGACACGGAAAAGCCGCAGATTATAACGGACTTCCGCACACCCGGGCAAGCTGCTTGGCGCTTTTGTGCAGCAGACCAACGCATTGCCCCAATAAAAAGCGCCGAAACTGATGTCAAATCGCATCAGAAAACACCAGAACGGCTCCCCACCCCGCCTCAACAGCCAGTCATGACATGTCCAGCGGGAAATTCCTGCACGCCCCAGGCTCGGCTATACTGCCTCGATATCCTGAGAACAACATTGCCAGGGCTTCATCTCCCATGGCACAAACCAGAACAAAGAGACATCAGCATGCCCCCAGACCACCGCCACAAGAACAAGACCCTGACGACCTTCCTGGCCACCACGCTGGGCAGCATCGGCCTGCATCGCTTCTATCTCTATGGCGCGCGCGACCGTTTCGGCTGGCTGCACATCCTGGCCATTCCGCTGTCGCTGGGCCTGATGGCGGCCCAGCCGGAAGCGCCCCGGCTGTTCACCGCCCTGCCCTTTGTGCTGTCGATGCTCATCGCCTGCCTGGAAGCGCTGGTGATCGGCCTGACCCCGGATGACAAATGGGATGCCCGCCACAACGCCGGCAGCGGCAAGAGCTCGGAATCGCACTGGATCCTGGCCGTGATCCTGGTGCTGACCGTGGGCCTGGGGGCCATGGGCGTGATCGCCCTGCTGGCGCGCAGCTTCGATCTGCTCTTCACCGGCGGCGCCTTCGGCTGATCCCCTGCCCCATCAAATAGACAAGCCCGGAACACCGCTCTGCGGTGTTCCGGGCTTTTGTTTGCGCCAGAAATCAGGAAATCAGAACTGCTCCTCGGCCAAGGCCATCACCGCCGCACCGCAATCGACGATGGCCGTACGATAGGCCAGCGCCTGCGGCAGGATCTGATCGGCATAGAAACGCGCCGTGGCCAGCTTGGCCTCATAGAACTTGCCATCACCCTCGCCCGCCTTGAGCTTGGCCGCAGAGACAGCTGCAGCACGCGCCATCTGCCAACCGCCCAAGACCACACCGGCCATTTTCAGATACGGGACGCTGCCAGCAAAGACCGCCTTGATATCGCTCTTGACGTTGGCCACCACATAATCGACCACCTGCTCCAGCGCATCGGCCGCCTCACCCAGGCGCGCCGCGATGGGCTGCAACTGGGCATCACCTTGCAGTTCGGAGACCGTCTTGCGCACCTGGGCGAGGATGCCCTTGGCCACGGCGCCGCCATCACGGGCGGTCTTGCGGCCCACCAGGTCATTGGCCTGGATGGCGGTGGTACCTTCGTAGATCGGCAGGATGCGGGCGTCACGGTAATACTGGGCCGCGCCAGTTTCCTCGATGAAGCCCATACCGCCATGCACCTGCACGCCGGTGGAAGTCACATCGATGGACATCTCGGTGATCCAGCCCTTGACGATGGGCACCAGGTATTCGTAGAAGGCCTGGTTGGACTTGCGGGTGGCCTCGTCATCGCTGAAGTGGGCCGCATCCGAAGTGGCGGCCGCCACATAGGACAGCGCACGTGCCGCCTCGATCTGGGCGCGCATGGACATCAACATGCGGCGCACGTCGGGCTGGTGGATGATGGCCACAGGACCGGGTGAACCGGCCAGGTCGCGCGACTGTACGCGATCCTTGGCATAGGCCACAGCCTTCTGATAGGCCCGTTCCGACACCGACAGACCCTGGATGCCCACGGCAAAGCGCGCCGCATTCATCATGATGAACATGTATTCCAGGCCGCGATTCTCTTCGCCGACCAGGGTGCCGATGGCGCCGCCATGGTCGCCGAACTGCAGCACGGCGGTCGGACTGGCCTTGATGCCCAGCTTGTGTTCGATGGAGACGCAATGCACGTCATTGCGCGCGCCCAGCGAACCGTCGGCGTTGACCAGGAACTTGGGCACGATGAACAGCGAAATGCCCTTCACCCCTTCGGGCGCATTGGGCGTGCGGGCCAGCACCAGATGGACGATGTTCTCGGCCATGTCATGCTCGCCATAGGTGATGAAGATCTTGGTGCCGAAGAGCTTGTAGGTCCCGTCACCCTCCGGCACCGCGCGGGTACGCACCAGCGCCAGGTCGGAACCGGCCTGAGGCTCGGTCAGGTTCATGGTGCCGGTCCACTTGCCGGAGATGAAGTTGGCGATGAAGGTTTCCTTCTGCTCCTGGGTGCCGGCGGTCATCAGCGCTTCGATGGTGCCATCGGTCAGCAGCGGGCACAGTGCGAAGGACAGATTGGCCGAGTTCAGCATTTCGATGCAGGGCGTGGCCAGCAGCTTGGGCAGGCCCTGGCCGCCGAACTCCACTGGATGCTGCACGCCTTGCCAGCCAGCCTCGCCGAACTGGCGGAAGGCTTCCTTGAAACCGGGGCTGGTCGTCACCTTGCCGTCGGCCCAGCTGCTGGGCTCCTTGTCGGCGGAGTGATTGAGCGGGGCCACTACCTCACTGCAGAACTTGGCGTTTTCCTCGAGGATGGCCTCGGCCGTTTCCGGCGTGGCGTCTTCGCAGCCGGGCAACGCATTCACAGCCGCCAGGCCGGCCAGCTCGTTCATGACGAACAACATATCCTTCACGGGCGCGGTGTAACTCATCTCCAACCTCCATTGCGGACCGCTCTACCGGCGTTCCTTGCTTGCACGAAAACACCCCGGCCTGAGCCGGGGCGGATACTACGGTTCAACGGGCATCAGCCAAGCTGCTTGACCAGCTCCGGCACGACCTCGAAGAGGTCGCCCACCAGGCCATAGTCAGCCACCGAGAAGATCGGCGCTTCCTCGTCCTTGTTGATGGCCACGATGACCTTGGAGTCCTTCATGCCGGCCAGGTGCTGGATCGCGCCGGAGATACCGACGGCGATATACAGCTGCGGGGCGACGATCTTGCCGGTCTGGCCAACTTGCCAGTCGTTGGGCACGTAGCCCGCATCGACGGCGGCGCGGGAAGCGCCCATGGCGGCGTTCAACTTGTCGGCCAGCGGCTCGAGGATCTTGAAGCTTTCGGCAGAACCCATGCCACGGCCACCGGAGACGATGATCTTGGCAGCGGTCAGTTCCGGACGATCCGACTTGGCGACCTCACGGCCAACGAAGCTGGACTTGCCCGAATCAGCCACAGCGGGGATGCTTTCCACGGCAGCCGAGCCACCAAGTGCGGCCGGATCGAAACCGGTGGTCCGCACGGTGATGACCTTGATCGGGTCGATCGACTGCACGGTCGCAATGGCGTTGCCGGCGTAGATGGGACGTTCGAAGGTATCGGCCGACTCCACCTTGGTGATGTCGGAAATCTGGCCCACGTCCAGCTTGGCGGCCACGCGCGGCAGGATGTTCTTGCCGTAGGCGGTGGCGGGCGCCAGGATGTGGCTGTAATCCTTGGCGATGGCCAGGACTTGTTCAGCGACATTCTCGGCCAGGCCATCGGCGAACTGCGGGGCATCGGCCAGCAGTACCTTCGCCACGCCTGCCACTTGGGCGGCTGCGTCAGCGGCGGCCTTGGCGTTGGCGCCGGCCACCAGGACGTGGACATCGCCACTGGCTTGCGCTGCGGCGGTGATGGTGTTGAGGGTGCTGCCCTTCAGGCTAACGTTGTCGTGTTCAGCAATAACGAGTGCGGTCATGATCAGATCACCTTGGCTTCATTTTTCAGTTTGGCGACCAGGGTCGCGACATCCGGCACCTTCACGCCGGCGCTGCGCTTGGCGGGCTCAGTGACCTTCAAGGTCTTCACGCGCGGGGCGACGTCCACGCCCAGCTCTTCGGGCTTGACGGTGTCCAGTTGCTTCTTCTTGGCCTTCATGATGTTGGGCAACGTGACGTAACGCGGCTCGTTCAGGCGCAGGTCGGTGGTGATGATGGCCGGCAGGGTCAGGGCCAGGGTTTCCAGGCCGCCGTCCACTTCGCGGGTCACGGTGACCTTACCCTCTTCCAGCACGACCTTGGAGGCGAAGGTGGCTTGCGGCCAACCCAAGAGCGCCGCCAGCATCTGGCCGGTCTGGTTGCAGTCGTCGTCGATGGCCTGCTTGCCCAGGATGATCAGTTGCGGCTGCTCCTTCTCGGCCAGGGCCTTCAGGATCTTGGCCACGGCCAGCGGTTGCAGTTCGACATCGGCCGCCACTTCGGCCAGGATGCCGCGATCGGCGCCAATGGCCATGGCGGTGCGCAGGGTTTCCTGGCATTGGGTCACGCCGGCGGAGACGGCGATCACTTCGGTGACACGGCCAGCCTCTTTCAGGCGCACGGCTTCTTCCACCGCGATTTCGTCAAACGGGTTCATCGACATCTTGACGTTGGCGATATCGACGCCGCTGCCGTCGCTCTTGACGCGCACCTTGACGTTGTAATCCACGACGCGCTTGACTGGTACTAATACTTTCATCGCATGGCCCTTGCAAAAAGGAATTGACGTAAACGTAAACTTCCGCAGGATTATAAAAGCAAAACGGGGTGCCTACCGGTTTTTAGCACGATCGTTCTTTTTAATGTTCGCAGCATACACCAAAGATTCACGTGAGCGGAAGAGGAAATGAAGAGAAGCTGAAAAAAACTTCACGCCGCGGAATTGAAGCGCGGCCTGCCCGCAGGCAACACCGCGCTGTTCAGACCGCCAGGTGGGGCACCGGTTCGCCGCGCAGACCGGCCAGCAGATTGGAGACAGCCAGCTCGGCCATGGCCAGGCGGGTTTCATGAGTGGCCGAGCCGATATGGGGCAAGGCCACCACGTTGGGAAGTTGCAGCAGGGGCGACTCGGCTGGCAGCGGCTCGACCTCGAACACATCCAGGCCGGCGCCATAGATGGTCTTGTCCTGCAGGGCCGTAATGAGCGCCGCCTCATCGACGATGCGCCCGCGTGAGGCATTGATGAAGATGGCGCTGCGCTTCATCATCGCAAATTCGCGCGCGCCGATCAGGCGTTCGGTATCGGCGTTCAAGGGCAGCATCACGCAGACGAAATCCGCCTGGGCCAGCAATTCGTCCTGGCTGACGTAGCGCGCATCGAGTTCGCGCTCGGCTTGCGGATCGGGGCGGCGGTTGTGATACAGGATGGGCATACCGAAACCATGATGCGCCCGCCGCGCCACCGCAGAGCCGATGCGACCCATGCCGATCAGGCCCAGCGTCTTGCCGTGCACGTTCACGCCGAACTGGGCCTCACCGATGCTGCCCTTCCAGCGACCGGCCTTGACGAACTCGGCCAGTTCCACCACGCGGCGTGCAGTGGAGAGGATCAAGGCAAAGATGGTGTCAGCAGTGGCTTCGGTGAGCACACCGGGCGTATGGGCCAGCATCAGAGCGCGCCGGCGAAAATAATCGAGGTCGAAATTGTCCACGCCCACCGAGATGGTGGAGACGATCTTCAACTGCGGGGCAGCCTCCAGCATGGCGTTGGTGATGGGCAGGCTGGCGCCGATCATGCCGTGGGCGGTCTTCAAGGCCGCGAGGAAATCGGCGCGGTTGTCTTGCGTAATACGGTCGAACAGCGTCACATCACATTCCGCTTGCAGGCGTTGCAGCAGATGTTCGGGCAATTTTTTGTAGACGACTACGTGCGGCTTCATGACGATTCCTGTCAGATAAAAGAGTGCGCCAACTTTGATCACCCAACTACCGTTCGGGCTGAGTAGGCCCGCAGAGCCGTATCGAAGACGCGCCGTCGGAGCACCTTCGATACGCGGCTTCGCCGCTACTCAGTCCGAACGGGGCGAGGGTTTCGGACAAGCGCTAGGACGCTGCCTCCAGTTCGGCCCGGGTGGGCAAGCCTTCCATGTCTCCCACCACCTGGATAGCGAACGCCCCGATGCGGTTGCCGCGCATGACGGCTTGCGGCACCGGCAAGCCTTCCAGCATCCCGCTGATGACGCCCACCGCGAAACCGTCCCCGGCCCCCACGGTATCGACCACTTCCTTCACCGGCACACCGGCCACCCTGCCCTCGCCTTCACTGTTGCGCCAGTAAGCGCCCTCGGCACCCAGCTTGATGACCACCATCTTCACGCCGCGCTCCAGGTAGAAGCCGGCAATGGCGTGCGGATCTTCATATCCGGTCAGCAGCGTGCCTTCCGACAATCCCGGCAGCATCCAGTCCGCCTTGAAGGCCAGCGCATTCAACTGCTGCGCCATGACTTCGCGCGAGGGCCACAGCATCGGCCGCAGGTTGGGGTCGAAGGAAATCGTCTTGCCCTGCGCGCGCATGAAATCCATGGCCTGATGGGCAAAGGCCATGGTCGTAGGCGACAAGGCCGGTGCAATGCCGGTGGCATGCAAGTGACGCGCCGCGCCGAAATAGCCGGCATCGAAATCGTCCACCGACAGATGGCTGGCCGCCGAACCCTTGCGGTAATACTCGATGGCGGGATCGGCCCCACCGACGGCCTTGGCCTTCAACTGGATGGCAGTGCGAAATTCCATGTCGGTCAGCACGCGGCTGACATCCACCCCCTCCTGCGCTACCCGCTGGCGGATGAAGCGGCCGAAGGCATCATTGCCCACGCGGCTGGCCCAGCCCACCTTCAAGCCCAGGCGCGCCAGGCCGATGGCCACATTGGTCTCGGCGCCGGCCAGGCGGCGCGTGTATTTCTCCACTTCCTCAAACGGGCCGACCTCATCGGCTACCAGCAAGGCCAGGGCCTCGCCCCAGGTCACCACATCCAGTTGCATCGTCATTGTGCTTGTCCTCAGACGGCCGCCAGCATCGCCACGTGGCGGCGCGTCGTTTCTTCCAGGTCGCTGCCGACCAGCGGGAATTCGATGGCGCGCAGGATGCCTGTGGGGAAATGCGCCAGCATCTCCTGCCAGTGGCTGTCCTGCGCCTGCAGCGGCACGGCCTTCAATTTGCCATGACTTTCCTGCACGCCCTTGCAATGCACATAGCGCACGTGCGGCGCCAGCGAACGCGCAGCCGTCTCGGGATCGACACCTTGCCAGCGCCAGTTGCCCATGTCGAAGGTCATGCCGAAGGCATAACCATTGCCGGTACACAGGGCCAGAAAACTGACGATGGGTTCCAGCCGCCCGCCCTGCGGGGTCTGGTCGTTTTCCAGCAGGACTTCGATGGGGGAATGCGAGAGGAAGCGCAGCAGCGATTGCAGATCGCTGCCTGCAGAAAAATGGCCGAGCGATACTTTCAGGAAACGTGCGCCGATCTCCTCGGCCTCGCTCATCGCCTGGCCGATCTGCTCGCGATCAAATCGCCCATCGGCGCGGAACAATTCAAACGGCGCCGAATAGACCGAAAACAGCTTGTGCTGCGCCAGCAATTCCCGCAAGGCCGGCAGATCCTGCGGACCATCGAACAGCTCGCGCCGTATCTCCAGCCCCGCCGCGCCGGCCGCCGCCACCATCGGAACCAGATCGGCATGGCCCACCCGCCGCACCAGATCGGCCCCATAGGCCGAGGCGGCGACCAGGACCGGGCTCATTTGATGGCCCCGGCGCCGATGAACTGCCTGGCTTCCGGCGTCTGCGGATCGGCGAAGAATTCCTCCGAGGGGCGCGCTTCCCACACCTTGCCCTGGTGCATGAACACGGTGAGGTCAGCCACCCGGCGCGCAAACTCCATCTCGTGCGTCACCAGCAGCATGGTCATGCCGCCGCGCGCCAGCTCTTCCATCACCTTCAGCACTTCGGCGGTCAGTTCCGGGTCCAGCGCCGAGGTCACTTCATCGAACAACATCACCTGCGGCTCCATGGCCAGCGAACGGGCAATGGCCACCCGCTGCTGCTGGCCGCCGGAGAGCTGCTCGGGATAGGCGTCGCGCTTGTGGTCCAGGCCGACCTGCTTCAAGACCTTGATGGCGGTCTCGCGGGCAGTCTCGGTGGCGGTCTTCTTGACGATGCGGGGTGACAGCATGATGTTCTCCTCCACGGTCAGGTGCGGAAAGAGATTGTAATGCTGGAACACCATGCCCACATCCTTGCGCAATTCGATGAGGTGTTCATGCTTGTGGGTCAGCTTGTGGCCAGCCACCGTAATACTGCCGCCATCAATGGTCTCCAGGCCGTTAATGCAGCGCAGCATGGTGCTCTTGCCAGAGCCCGACCGGCCGATGATGGCCACCACCTGGCCGCGCTCGACCGACAGCGAAATGCCGTTCAACACCTGGTTGCTGCCGAAGCGCTTGGTGATGTTGTTGATCTCAACGATGGGCATGGTATTTCCTCTCTAAGGCAAAGGCGAAGCGCGACAGCGGATAGCAGAAAACGAAGTAGATGCCGGCCACGATGGGGAAGACCAGGAAAGGCTGGAAGGTCGCATTGCTGACCAGCTTGCCGGCCTGCGCCAGTTCCACCAGGCCGATGATGGAAGCGATCGAGGTGTTCTTGACGATCTGCACCAGGAAGCCCACGGTGGGCGGCAGCGAGATGCGCACCGCCTGCGGCAGGATCACGTAGCGCAGTTGCTGCCAGCGCGTCATGGCCAGGGCGGTTGAGGCTTCCCACTGCGGCACCGGCACGGCCTCGATACAGCCGCGCCAGATCTCGCCGAGATAGGCGCTGGAATAGATCGTCATGGCGATGGTCGCCGCCACCATAGGCGGGAGCTTGTAGCCGAAGATCGCCAGTCCGTAGAACGACAGGAACAGCAGGATCAGCACCGGCGTGCCCTGGATGATCTGGATATACACGGCCGAGAGCAGCCGCAGTGGCGCCAGGTGCGAGGTGCGCATCAAGGCCACGATAAAGCCGGCGATGCCGCCGCCAATGAAGGCCAGGGCTGACAGCAGCAGGGTCCAGCGGGCTGCTTCCAGCAGGAACACGAAGTTGTCGAAGGAAAATTCAGCGAGCATCACATCCTCCTCGGACGAGCCACGCCCAGACGGCGACGGCGTTTGAAGACCACCAGCCCGATCAGCCAGAAGGCCAGGCGGAACAGCAAGGCCAGCAGGATGTAGAGCACCATCACCACCAGATAGATCTCGAAGCTGCGGAAGGTCTCGGCGTCGAGCAGGTTGGCCGTGGCGGTCAACTCTTCAGCCGAGATGGCCGAGACGATGCTGGAGGCCAGCATCATCAGCGTGAACTGGCTGGCCAGGGCCGGATAGACTTTTTCCAGCGCCGGCGTCAACACCACATGGCGGATCACCTGCCACCGCGTCATCGCCAGCGCCTGCGCCGCCTCGATCTGCGAAGGGTGGATCGCCATCATGCCGGCCCGCACGATCTCGGTGGAATAGGCCCCGAGGTTGACCGTCATCGCCACCAGCGCGGCGATATTGGCATCGACCTGCACGCCAATGGAAGGCAGGCCGAAGAAGATGATGAACAGCTGCACCAGGAAAGGCGTACTGCGGATCAGCTCGACATAGGAGGTGACCGCCAGGCGCGCTGGCTTGCTGCCGTGGATGGAAATGATGGCGCCGAAGATCCCCACCGCCAAACCGCAGATCATCGATAGCGCGCTCAGCCGTATGGTGAGCAGCGCGCCGACCAGCAACTGATCCAGGTGCTGGAAGATGAACGCGAACTGAAAATCGTATTGCATCGTGTGCTCCTCCGCCAAACCCGCGCCGCCCGTTCATCCCCTGAGCGGCGCGTGATCTGTTCTTCCAGGTGGCGCACGCGATCCGTGCGCCACCGCTTCTGCAAGACAGTTTCTAGGGATCAGAACACCGGCAGGTTGGGCAGCGGACCAGCCCACTTGCGCGAGATCGCATCCAGTTCGCCGTTGAGCTTGACGTAGTAGATGAAGTTGTTGAGCCACTGTTGCAGCTCATACGAACCCTTGCGCACGGTCATCGAATTGGGTTGCACCGAGTACGGGAACTTGACTTCGATCTTGCCCTGGCCACGGCTCTTGACGATCTCATTGGCCATGGTATTGGGAATGGAAATGGCATCGACCTGGTTCGACAGCAGCGCCTGGGTCACCGTGGAGTCATCCTCGAAACGCACCAGCACCGTCCCCGGAGGGGCCAGGCGGGTCAGCGCAGTGTCGTTGGTGGAACCGCGCGAGACGCCCACTTTCTTCTTCACCAGATCTTCCAGCTTCTTGTAGTTGCTGCCCACCGGGCCGACGATGGAGAGCTCGAAGCCGCTGTAGGGAATGGTGAAGAGCACCGACTTGGCGCGCTCAGGGGTAGGTGCGAGGGTCGCAGCCAGCATATCGACCTTGCCCGACTCCAGCGCCGGGATGCGGGCCGGCGGCACCAGCGGCACGATCTCCACCGGCAGGCCGAGATACTTGCCGATCAGGTTGGCCACATCCACGTCATAGCCGATGGGCGTGCCCTTGGCATCGACCGAGCCGAACGGCGGCGTGCCGCTGACCACGCCGATGGTGATCTTGCCCTTCTTGGTCAGCTCGGCAATGCTCTGCGCGCTGGCCTGCGCAGTGGTGGCCACTGCGCAGGCGGCGGCCAGCGTCAGTGCGAGGAACTTGGCGTTGAAAATCTTCTTGATGCTCATCCTGGTCTCCTGAAAATTTGCCGTGGTGACGGCAGTCCATTGGCTCCATGGAATCCATGGGCTCCAATTTCCGATTGGCCTCGAACCCCTCCCGCAGATTGCCGGATGAGTCCTCCCGCCCTCTTTGCTGCTGCGCCTGCTCTGCGTCAGGTTGGCTTGCGGCCCCGGGGCCGCGACTGCTGAAACTGCTTCTGGCACGTTCGGCTCCGGCGAGGTGGCGCAGAGGCGAACTGAGCTGTCCTGTTGCAAGGTCTTACCAGTGGGGCGAAATAGCCCTTAAAAACGTTGGTACCGGTTCCAGCTGCGCGGCTTTTCAGCCCGTCGCGCCCAGCTTGGCGGCCAGGCGCGCACTGCAGGCACGTCCTTCCTGCGCAGCCACCGCTGCTGTCGAACCCCGGCTGATCAGGCGGCCATCCAGCAGCATTTCCATGCGCACCGAGCGTTCGCCCTGGATGCGCACCAGCAGGCGCTCGATAGCCGTAAAGCCGATTTCATACGTAGGTTGTTCTATCGTGCTGATGCCGCTGCCCACCAGCGGCGACCAGGCCAGTTCGTCAAAGCAGAGCAATCCCACGTCATCGGGGAAGCTCAGCTTCATGCTCTGCAAGGCCAGCGCAATTTGCAGCGACACCATGCCATTGCCCGCCAGCAGCGCCACCCGACCGCCACCGCTGGCGCGACGCAGGAAGAATTCGCGCAGCACCGTGGCCACGTGGCCGGGCTGTTCCACGTCCACCTCCAGCGTCTGGCCATGACAATCGCGCCGCTCCGACATCGCCTGCAGGAAACCCGCCTGCCGCCCCTGGCGCGAACTCACGCCATACAGCGACTGCACCACCAGGGCGATATCGGTATAGCCCTGCGCCAGCAGATGGCGGGTAGCCACTTGCGCCGCCTTGACGTTGTCCAGGCCGACCAGGTCGAAGTCACAGCCTTCCACGTGGCGGTCCAGCAGCACCACCGGAAAGGCGGCCTGCCCCAGCTCATGCAGCGGCGTCACATTGCGCCCCTGGGTATTGAACAGCAGCCCTTCCACGCTATAGGAATGCAGCGCCGCCAGCGATTGCTTCTCACGCGCCTCGTCGTTACCGGTATTGCAGAGCATGAGCGTGTAGCCATGCTTCTGGCAGGCCGCCTCGGCCCCGTGCAGCACCGCCACCGAATAGGGATTGAGGATATCGGCCACCAGCATGCCGATGAGCCGCGTACGCCCACCTTTGAGGCCGCGCGCCATCTGGCTGGGCTGATAGCCCAGGCGCGCAATGGTCTTGCCGATCTGCTCGCGCAGGCGCACCGAGAGCGCGTCGAACTCGCCGCCCAGATAACGCGAAACGCTGGTCTTGGACACGCCGGCCTCCCGCGCAACCTGCGCGATGGTGACCCGGTCGGTGCCGGTCTTGATGCTTTGTCTCACTCTTGCCCGCCAAATCGTTGAACTGCGTCGGTTGATTTGTCCTGCCGGTTCCGGGCTGCTCTTTATATGAATCTTTTGGAACCGGTTCCAAGATAGCAGTCACTTCCGCCCGGGTCAAACCCATTTCAGATGAAAAATTTACAAGCCAGGAATGAAGCCTGGATAGGTTCTCACCATGTAAGACGGTCTTGGCAAGACCTGAGCGGCCGAGCAGGAAATCCTATTGTTTCACCTCCGGATGCGATATCATGAATAAAAACCATTCTCATTAATATCAGATTCATGCCCTCGCTGACTCCAGGCGCCCGCGCCATCCTCCTCGCTTTTTCTGCTTTTTCCACCGTTATCACCAGTAGTTCCGCCCTGGCCCAGACCGCAGCAGCGCAGCCTGCGGACGGCGCCAGCACGGCCCTGCCCACAGTCAGCGTGACCGCTGACGGCTATACCGACAGCAAGTTCAAGGCCACGCAGACCCAGGTCAACAAGTCCGACACGCCTCTGTCGGAAACACCGCAATCGATCTCAGTGGTGACCCGTGCCATGATGGACAGCCAGCAGGCCGTATCACTGTCGGATGCGCTCAAGAACGTCAGCGGGGTGGTCGCGCAGCAATACGGCCGACGCGGCTGGGATGACCTGATCATTCGTGGCCAGGTCGCCTCGGAT
Organism: Herbaspirillum camelliae; assembly: GCF_001929405.1. Classification (NCBI taxonomy): domain Bacteria; kingdom Pseudomonadati; phylum Pseudomonadota; class Betaproteobacteria; order Burkholderiales; family Oxalobacteraceae; genus Herbaspirillum; species Herbaspirillum camelliae. The sequence goes on along the minus strand of NZ_KV880769.1, from coordinate 3,129,848 downwards.
TCACTGTATCTGGACGGCCTGCGCACCACCGCCAGCAGCCGGGTGGCCGAGCAGTTGTATGGCTTGCAACAAGTGGAAGTGCTCAAGGGGCCGGGTTCTCTACTCTATGGGCTGGTATTGCCAGGCGGCCTGGTCAACATGGTCAGCAAGCGCCCGCAGGGCGGCGACTTCGCCAACGTCGACGTGACCGTTGGCAGCCACGACCTCTACCAGAGCACCGTGGACCTGAACAAGTCGCTCTCCGAGAATGGCAAGCAGGCCTTCCGCATCAATGGCCTCATCTCCAATTCGAACGACGCCACCGACCATGTCTGGTTCAAGAACCGCTACATTGCCCCTTCCCTCTCGCTGGACCTGGGTGCGCGTACCGACTTCACCATCTTGACCAGCTACCAGGAACGCAACTACGTCCGTCAGCAAGGCTTGCCGCTGTCTGGCTCGATCACGCCCAACGCCAGCGGCCCGCTAGCGCGTAGCCTGTTCATCGGCGAGCCGGGCGCACGACCCTATGCTGCCAACGAGACGCGCATCGGCTATTCGCTCACGCACCGCTTTGACGATGGCTGGACGCTCAACAACAACCTGCGTTACCAGCAGTTCACCATGAGCGGCCAGCTTATTTCGATCAACAACCTGACCGGAACCAGCCTCACCCGCAGCGCCATGGATCAGACCTTCGAAGGCCAGACCTTCACCATGGATACCAATGTCCAGCGCAGCTTCGCCACCGCCTGGGGCAAGCACGAAGTCACGCTCGGCACCGACTACATGAATTCACGCGAGCTGGAGCGCACGCTCACCTGTAGCGTGACGCCCCTGAGCAATATCTACAATCCGAGCTACGGCGCCAGGGTGGTCTGTCCCACCCAGCTGACCTCGACCAATGCCAAGCTCAACGACACCTCGGTCCGTGACACCGGCTTCTATGCCCGCGACAAGATCAGCCTGGGCGAGCGCTGGCAATTGCTGGCCGGCGTGCGCCAGGATCGCGCAGCGACCTACACCACCAGCGCTCTCACCGGCAGCCACTCCGACAACGCCTCCAGCGCCACCACCGCCTCGGCCGCCATCATGGTGGAGCTGTGGCACGGCGTACGTCCTTACCTGAGCTACGCCACCTCGTTCTACCCCAACAGCGGTACCGCCTTCGACGGCAGCATCTTCAAGCCCGAGACCGGCAAGCAATGGGAAACGGGCGTGAAGGTCGATCTCGACGAGGGACGCACCAGCATCAACTTTGCCCTCTTCGATCTGCGCCGACGCAACGTACTGGTCACGGACCCTGACCACACCAGCTACAAGATGGCCATCGGCGGACAACGCTCGCAGGGGGGCGAAATCAGCGTGACTTCGGACTTGCGTAATGGACTGAGCCTCAACGCCGCTTATTCCTACACCGCCGCCATCGTCATTGACGACGGCGGCCAGCGCAGCACCACGGTAGGCCAATGGCTGGACAATGTCCCGCGCCACAACTTCACCACCAGCGCCCGTTACCGTTTCTCGGGCGAACTGAGCGGCTGGGAACTCAATGGCGGCGTACGCGGACAGAGCATGATGCGCACCAATGGCTATACTTTGCCAGGCTATGTGCTCGCCGATATCGGCGTGGCCTACAACGCCGAGCGTTGGCGGACGGCGTTGAATGTGAAGAATGTCTTCAATACCGAGTATTATGCCGGCGGGCTGGGCAAGGCGGTCGCGCTGGGGGATGACAGGACGGTGATGCTGACCTTGGGTTATCGATATTGAGCACAAATTAATCGAATGGCCGCAGTTCAGATGCGGCCATTTTTTTGGTTCAATGTGGGGCGAACTTGACCTTACCTGAGGCTGCTACACCGATGAACACATCTTCGATTGCCTGTCTTCTCGTGACATTGATCGTGACGGGATGCGCCACTTCAACTGACGCCGATACCAATGTCGTCCAACTCAGTCGCACTCCCATCTTCGCCCTCGGCCAGGTCGGCTTCATCGGCCACATCAGCCAGAGCGAGCAACACTATCGCCACCTGCTCAAGTCCAGCGATGCGCTGGCCGTCTTCACGCAACTGGTCGATGCTGAGCAAGCCACGCCGGAAGCGCGGCTCTATGCGGCTTGCGGCATCCATGCACTGGCGCCGGCGCAATTCGATGCCGCCACGCGCAAGCTGCGCGATTCTGGCTTGCAGGTGTCCGTCTTGCGCACCGACATCCTCCAGCGCGAACCCGTCGCCCGCAAGCTGGAGCATATCGCGCAGCATGGCTGCGACAGCGCCTACTGGCAATCCGCGAGCCAGTAGCACAGATCATCAGGAACAACGAAAAGAGACGGGTCTCCTCACGGAGCCCGTCTGAAAAGAAGGCCAGAAGGAGCCTCTGCGAAACTGAACGATGGTCGTTTCAATCTGCGTTCCGATAGTAGTCAGGCTTATAGGCAAGAGGCAAATCCGCATCACGGATAAGCCCCATCAATACTTCAAATAATCTGCCGCCGGTGTAGCCAGGCCTCGCAAGTTTGGTGCACGACACCCCGCAATCCCGCTCCCCTGGCGGACTTTCGCCTCATGCAAGTGCATCGACCCGAAACCGCGTGCGCCATCGCGGCGCGTCCTACTGATTATTACTAATATTCATTGCGTCAATTCCTAAATAGAATTTGACCCTACTTTGACCGAGGATGACACTCAGCTACCTCCGTTCAACCAAAGTGGTGCGCCATGAATTCGATCACGCTCGATGTCTATCCCGTCCAGAAAAAAGTCGTCACGGCGCTGCCGCCGCATGCTGACTCGCCCGAGATGGACACCCTCATCGCCGAGGTAACGGCGCGTCGCGATGAGTTCGACCAGTTGGGCCATGTGCCGCGCGACTTGATCGCCACGATGAAGCAGGCCGGCATCTTCCGCTCCAGCACGCCGCGCCGCTTCGGTGGCGAACCGCTGGCGCCCGCGCCCTTCCTGGCCATGGTCGAACGCATCTCGCGCGCCGATGGCTCGACCGGCTGGGTGGCGGCCTTCGGTTCGGCCAATACCTACCTGGCCGCCCTGCCCATCGAGACGCAACGACAGATCTACGCCGACGGCCCCGACCAGGTCTATGCCGGCGGCCTCTATCCCCTGCAGGAAGCCAAGCCAGTTCCCGGCGGCTGGAACATCTCGGGACGCTGGCACTTCGCCAGCGGCTGCAAGGGGGCGGACTGGATAGGCGTGGGCATCAAGGATGGCCGCGGCGACGATGGCGCACCAAAGCCCGCCCTCATGGCCGTCATGCCGGCAGCCGAAGTGGAAATCATCGACAACTGGAACGTGGTCGGCATGCAAGGCACCGGCAGTCACGACACGCGCCTCAAGGACAAATTCGTCGCCCACGAATGGACCTGTGCACGCGGCGCGCCCGGGCTCATCGACGAACCACTGTATCGCTATCCGGCGCTGGCCTACCAGGCTGAAGTGCATGCGGCAGTCAATATCGGACTGGCGCGCGCGGCATTGGACATCGTCACGGACATGGCCGGCGGCGCCAAGATCATGCCGGGCGCCTTGCGGCTGGCTGACCGCGCTTATTACAAGATCAAGCTGGGCATGTCCGAAGCCAAGTGGCGCAGCGCCCGCATGTTCTTCTATGACGCCTGCGAACAGGCCTGGGAACAGATCCTGGCTGGCAACCCCATCAGCGAAGAGACCGACATGATGCTCAAGCTCTCGGCCACCTATGCGGCGCGCGTCTCGATGGAAGTGGTCAACGACGCCTACCAGTCCGCCGGCATGGCGGCCATCCAGCGCACCCACCGCCTGCAGCGCATCGTGCGTGATGCGATGGTGGTGACGCAGCACGCGGCCTTGTCCGAGCTCAATTACGAAAGCGCTGGCGCACTCTTTGCAAAGCTGGGCATCAGGCGCTGAAAGGCGCTTCTCCCAGCGGCGCAAGACATACCTGTTCTGCATGTGCTGCTCTGTAGTTGCTGTCCCCCGCCATCTCCACTGGCGTTCCACCCACTGACAAAGAGGACCAAGCTCGTGACCCATTCCACTCCCTCGCCCCATCGCCGCAAGCTCCTGCTGGGCGCGGCTTCCATGCTCGCCGCAGGCGCCCTGCCTGCCGTGCCAGCCCTGGCGCAAGGCGCACCCGTGACCATCGGTGTGGGCGCCGACCCGGTGTTTACCGCCTTCTTCGTGGCGGCCAATGAAAAGCTCTTCGCCAAGCACGGCGCGCCCAACGTCAGCGTGCAGTCCTATACCGACGGCGGCGAAGCGCTCAATGCGCTGGTGGCCAACCAGGTCAACCTGGGCTGCGCGGGAGAACCGACCCACATCGTGCGCCTGGCGCGCGCCGAACTGCGTCCGCTGGCCGTGACCTACCAGTCACGCACCTACCTGAAACTGGTGGCGCGCAAGGACATCGCCTCGGCCGACAAGATCAGAAAATTCGGCATCGTCGCCGGCTCGGTCTCGGAATACGTCACCGGCCTGACCATCCGCCAGCTCAAGCTCGATGCCAGCAAGATCGAGATGGTGCGCTCCGGCCCGCCGGAATTGCCGGCCCTGCTGGCGCGCGGCGACATCGACGCCTACTTCGTCTGGGAACCCTGGCCCACGCTGGGTGTGCAGCAAGGCGGCCATATCCTGATGACCTGTGGCGATGTCGGCTACACCAGCACGCTCTGGCTCTCGGCCACCGCCCCCTGGCTGGCGGCCAACAAGGAGGTGGCCGGCAAGATCCTCAAGGCCCTGGCCGAAGCCGCCGAGATCACCCGCAAGGACCCGCCACGCGCGGCCCAGTCGGTGCAGGCCATCACCCGCATCCCGATCCCGCAGACGCTCAATTCGCTCAAGGACATGGAGCCGGTGGTGCGCGACTTCAGCGACGCCGATCTGGCCACCGCCAACGCGATCGGCGAATTCCTGCTGTCACGCCAGGCCATCAAGGCTCCGGTGGACATGAGCAAGGTGTTGCAACGCGGCTTCTACAAGGGGTAAGCCATGGCGCACGGATCTTCTGTTTCCCTCAAGCGGGTGGGCCTCACCATTGGCAGCAATGACATCATGGCCGGCATCGATCTCGATATCCGCGCCGGGGAATTCGTCTGCCTGCTCGGCCCCTCCGGCTGTGGCAAGTCCACCCTGCTCAACGCGATTGCCGGCTTCCAGGATGTCAGCGGCGAGATCAGCGTGGACGGCAAGCGCGTCAAGGGTCCGGGACTGGACCGTGGTGTGGTGTTCCAGTCATCGGAGGCGCTGTTTCCCTGGCTGAGCGTGCGCGAGAACGTCGAGTACGGCCTCAAGCTGCGCGGTGTCGCCAGCGCCGAGCGGCGCGCCGCGGCCGAACGCTATGTCTCGCTGGTAGGCCTGAAGCACGCCATCGACAAGTTCCCCGCCGAACTCTCGGGCGGCATGCGCCAGCGCGCGCAGATTGCACGGGTGCTGGTCAATGAGCCTTCGGTGGTCTTGATGGACGAGCCCTTCGGCGCGCTGGATGCGCAGACGCGGGAGGTCTTGCAGAGCGAGCTGGATCGCATCTGGAAGAGCACCAGCTGTACCATCGTCTTCGTCACCCACGACATCTGGGAAGCCATCCTCCTGGCCGATCGCGTAGTGACGATGACCGCCGGTCCACGCGCCCACATCAAGACCATCGAAGAGGTGCATCTGCCGCATCCACGCGATCCGGCCGACCCCGCCTGCATGGCGCTGTATGCGCGCATCCGCGACGACATCGGTGCGGAAGTCACGCGCGTATTGCGCGCCCAAGGTTTGCTCGAGGAGGAAACAGTCAAATGACGCAGTACACACAGACAGCCACGCCGACGGCGCAAGAGTCGGCCATGCCATCCAACCTGGGCCGTCGCCTGAAAGCCGCCCGGCCCTTCCTGATCTCGGTGATCGCCATCGTCGGCGGCCTGGTGCTCTGGCAACTGGTCTCGATGACCACCTCGCCGCTGTTCCTGCCATCGGTCTCGATGACCTGGGCGGCGGCGCTGGAGCTGATCAGCGACGGCACCCTGCAGCAATCGGTGCTGGCCTCCTCCGGCCGCATCCTGGCCGGCTGGGGTGCGGGGGTGGTGATTGGGGTGCCGCTGGGTATCTTCATGGGCCGCTTTGAAACGGTGCGGCAGTTGCTCGATCCGTACATCGAGTTCTTCCGTTTCATCCCGCCCATCGCCTTTGTCACGCTGGCGGTGATCTGGCTTGGCCCGGGCGAGCTGTCCAAGATCGCGCTGATCTTCTATACCACCGTCTTCATCGTCACCTTGAACACCATTGCCGGCGTGCAGGCCGTGAACCCGCTGCGCCTGCGGGCGGCCGCCTCGCTGGGTGCGGGACAGTGGAAGATCCTCAGCACCGTGATCCTGCCCTCGACCGTGCCATTCATGGTCACCGGTGCGCGTATCGCCATGGGCAATTCCTTCCTCACCGTGGTGTCGGCCGAGATCGTCTCGGCCCGCGAAGGACTGGGCGCCTTGATCTGGACGGCGCGCAACTTCAGCCGCACCGAGTGGGTGTTCGTGGGCATCATCGCACTGGGCATCCTCGGCTACCTGTTCGACCGTGTATTGCGCGTGGCGACCCGCAAGCTGCTGGCGCGCTATCTTTGACCGCCGGCGCAGGCCGGCGGTCGGTTGCATCTTCATCAACAAGACAGACTCAGAGACACATCACCATGACCGATCTCCACCAGGAAATCCTGCAACTCAAACGCCGCCTCGACGTGCTCGACGCCGAAGCCGACATCCGCCGCATCCAGGCCCGCTACATGTTCCTGTGCGACACGCCCTGCCCCGAACCGGTAGCCGATGATGCCGAGCGCATCGAGAAGATCCTCGAACTCTATGCCGAGGACGCCATCTGGGAAGGCGTGGGCGCCTACTACGAAGGCCAGTTCGGCCAGGCCGTCGGCAAGGACGCCATCCGCAAGCACTTCCAGGCCTTCTGGGGCCAGAAGAAGGATCCGGCGCTGCTGCTGAACGTGCATTACCTCACCTCGGAACAGATCCACGTCAATGCCGAATGCACCCAGGCAGATGGCCAATGGGTGCATTGCCAGCCATGGATCTTCGGAGATGGGTCGTCGCTGCTGCGTTCCAGCCGGCTCAACAATCTGTTCAAGAAGGTCGATGGCGTCTGGAAGATCGCCCGTACCCGCACCGAGAATGTCTTCGTCGCGCCCTTGACCTCGGGTTGGGCCAATAATGTGCCGACTTATTCGGTGCTGATGAAAGACTAATTTTTTATATCATTTAGTGCCTTAGCGTCATTCATGTCGATGCATCCCAAGCCACCCGCCATCCGCCGCCAGTTCATCGACACCAGCGCCGGCCCATTGCACCTGGCCAGCGCTGGCGAGGGCTTCCCGGTACTGCTGCTGCACCAGACGCCCCGTTCCTGGGACGAGTTTCGCGACGTGCTGCCCCTGCTGGGACAGCGCTACCGCGCGCTCGCCCTCGATACGGCGGGCTTTGGAGATTCCTGCAGGCTGGCTTTGCACGAGCACTCTATCGAGCGCTGGGCGCAACTGGCGCTGGAGGTGATGGATCAGCTGGAGATCGGCAAAGCCGCCGTGGTCGGCCATCACACCGGCGCCGTCACGGCCATGGAGATCGCAGCGGCAGCGCCCGATCGGGTGGCGGCGCTGGTGCTGTCGTCCTGCCCGTTCAACGATGCCGCCCGCCGCACTGCTCACGCGGGCCAGCGCACCATTGACGATGTGCCGGTACGTGAGGATGGCGGTCATCTGCAGGAATTATGGCAGCGCCGCCAGCCCTACTATCCGGCGGGCGATACCGACCTGCTCTCGCGCTTCCTGGTCGACGCGATCAAGGCGGGACCGATGGCCGCGCACGGCCATGTGGTGGTTCGCAATTATCGGATGGAAGAACGCATTGGACTGGTGCGCGCCCCCACCCTGGTGCTGCGCGCCGGACGTGATCCGCACGCCGCGCCTTATGGTGAACGGATCGCCCGAGCTATTGCGGGGAGTCAGATACAGACGCTGGAAGAAGGCATGGTGCCCATGCCCGACCAGATGCCTGAACAGTTTGCCCAGGCGGTCATGGCCTTCCTGCAACGCACTTGCTGAAGGCCAGGCGCTGGCGCGCAGGCCCCATGGGATTCAATCGCGGGAAAAGGCGTAGTCCCGTTCGACCTTGCAGATACGCGTCTTGTAGGCCTGGTACCACTGCTCGCGGCCCAGGCGCTGGGCCATCTGGTGATCCAGGTCGCGTTTCCAGGCGGAGATGGCTTCCAGGCTGGACCAATAGGACACGGTGATGCCCAGTTCTTCGCGCGCCGATTCCACGCCCAGGAAGCCTGGCTGGCGCGAGGCTGCTTCCACCATCGCCTCGGCCATCTGGCCGTAGCCATGATCGCCCTCGGTGCGCAGCGAAGTAAAGATGACGGCGTAATAGGGAAGATCTCCGGTGGCGGCAATGCGCATGGTCTGGCTCCAGGAAATGAGTATCAGCGGGGGGAAAGTTACGTACGCTCCCGCCCGAGGGCGTCATTGTGACTGTTTTCAAGCGCCTGCGCTGACCGCAACCTTACCCTATAGCTAACCGATATCCAGCACCAGCCGCCCGCGCATGACCTCGCCGGCTTCGATCATCTGGTGCGCCCGTGCAATCTCCTGCATCGGCAACACTCCGCTCACGGCAGGACGCCAGACGCCTTGCTGCGCCAGCGCCGCTACCTGTTGCAAGATGGACTGATCCTCATGGATCAGCGCGCGCCTGACGCAGACACCGAACTCCTCCCCCCTCTCCCGTATCGGCGCGGCCACCAGCCAGACCAACTGCCCGCCCCGTCGCAGCATGCGATAGGACTGGTCATGCGCGGCCCCGCCCACCAGATCGATCACCACATCCTGGCCGCGCACACTGCCCAGCCCATCGCGATCATAAGCGAGCACGTGCGACGCGCCCAGCGCGGCGACGTACTCGACATTGCTGCTGCGGCAGCTCGCCGTCACCTCGGCGCCCAGGTGCGCCGCCAGCTGCACCATGAGACTGCCCACCGCACCCGAACCTGCATGGATGAAGACCTTCATGCCGGCCGCAATGGGGGCGGTCTGCATCAGCGCAATCCAGGCGCTGCAAGCCGGCTGCAACAGCGCAGCGGCTTGCTGCATGGACAGCACATCGGGCTTGCGCACCACCTGTTCCTGCGGCAGCACCAGCTCGGCCAGCGTCGTGCCGCGTCCCGACATGGACGGCATGACGCACACCGCCTCACCGACTTGCAGCGTATGCACGCCTTCACCCAGCGCCGTGATGACGCCCGCACCATCGCGACCCGGCACCTTGGGCAAGTCCAGCGCTACCAGATGTTGCAGCAGGCCCGCGCGCAGCTTGGTATCCACGGGCGCCACGCCGGCAGCCTGCATGGCCACGCGCACGTGGCCGGGCGGCAAGGGCTGTTCATCGAGGTCGCACAGATGGAGTACGGAAGGCGGTCCGTAGTGGTGATAGCAGATGGCGCGCATGGCGGTAGGTAGAAAGATCGGTCTGGCCCGTAGTGTCGGGCCACCCTCACCGATGGTCAAATCAACGCAACTGATGCGCCCTATCGGGCGCGATCATCATGGCTGTCGTGCTAGGCTTCGGCGCGTCCGAACATCTCGATCAGCAGACTCCGTAGCCACTGGATGCCGGTGTCACCCGAGAAGCGCGTGTGAGTGTAGATGCTCACCGGAATGCGCGGCATCTCCAGCGGCAGGTCCAGCAGCACGAAGGCATGATCGAGGTTGTTGCGCTCGGCGATGCTGCGCGGCAGGAACAGCGCCAGGTCGGTGATGCGGACGATCTGCGGCGCTACCGTGAAATGCGGCATGCGCAGCGCCACGTCGCGCTTCACGCCCGCATTGCGCAGCACATCCTCGGCCAGCTGGTGGCCGGTGGTGTTGGTGACGGTGTAGACGTAGCGCAACTGCAGCAGGTTCTCCAGCGTCAGCGGACCTTGGGCCAGCGGATGTTCCCGGCGCAGCATGCAGATGTAATCGTCATAGAGCACCAGCTGGCTCTGGCAGTCTTCCGGCAGGCCGGGCAGGTAGCCGAAGGCCAGGTCGACATCGCCATTGCGCATGGCTGCACCCAGGTTTTCCATGGCCATCTGCTGCACCTCGATCGACACATGCGGCGCGGCATGGGCCAGCTCTTCCATCAGCAGCGGCAGCACGTGGCTGCACGACATGTCCGACATCACCAGGTGGAAGGTGCGGGTGGCCGTGGCCGGGTCGAACTGTGCGTGGGTGTGCAAGGCCTCCTGCAGGATGTCGAGCGCGCGTGCGATGGGCTCATGCAGGCGAATGGCCGTTTCGGTCGGCACCATGGCGCTGGTGCTGCGCACGAACAGCGGATCATCGAACATCTCGCGCAGGCGGCGCAGTGCATGGCTCACCGCCGGCTGCGTCAGGTGCAGGCGCTCGGCGGCGGCGGTGAGGCTGCGCAGCTCCCAGATGACGATGAAGGTCTTGAGCAGGTTCAGGTCGGCTGCGGCGATATTCATTTGCTTCATGCGGAACATTCCAGACAATCATTTGACCCGTGATTTGCTCAGGGTCTATTGTTCATCCCAGGACGCAGGCTGTTGCAAGCGCTGCGTTCTCCCTCTCACCGGCTGGCCGGCATGCGCCAGATAGCGCTGCAGACGCTGCTGCTGATGGCGCTACTGATGGCGCTAATAATGGTGTCAGTAATGGCGCAAAGGATACGAAGCCTGGTGCCGGATGTCACCTCATTTTTGGATGGACCTACCATGAAGCAAGACTTTCGCGACGCCATGGCGCGCCTCTCAGCGGCCGTCAACATCATCACCACCGACGGTCCCGCAGGCCGTGCGGCAATGACGGTCAGCGCCGTCAGCTCGGTCTCGGATGACCCGGCCACGGTTCTGGTCTGCATCAACGTCAGCAGCGCAGCGCATCCTGTCCTCGTCGGCAATGGCCGCCTGTGCATCAACATCCTGGCCGCGCATCACGAAGAGGTGGCGCGCATCATCGCCGGCATGACCGGGCTGGCCGCCGAGGAACGCATGGCGCAGGTGCGCTGGGAGATGGGTGACTACGGCCAGCCGGTGCTGCCGGATGCGCTGGCGGTGCTGGAAGGGGATATCGTGTTGCAGCAGCAGGCGGGGACGCACAGTGTGCTCTTCGTGGAGATCCGGCGCATTCGCCTGGCGGCGTCGCAGGCCGATGGACTGGCTTACTTCGGGCGCAGGTTTCATCGAATTGCGGCGGGGGTGCCGTTGGCGGCGTGAGGGGAACGAGGCAACTGCGCCTGGCTCACCTGCTTTACTCGCCTCCGACAGGCTGCATCTCCAAACCCTCCACCTCAGGCCACAATCCCGGGAAGAGATAACGGAAACTGCCCATGGGGAAGCCCGGCTGCAACACCGCCATCCGTCCTTCGGAGACAATCAGTCGCTGCTCCAGCAAGCGACTGATGAGTCGCGTCGCAGTGCGATCCGAAATATCGAGTGCGGCCTTGAACTCGCTACGCTCCATTTGCCCGGCGCGGAACAGACGATACAGGACCTTGCCCAACAGTTCGGGCCGCAGGATGCTGCGGTGATGCTGTACCGGCTCCCGGCCAAAACCATGCGCGAACAGCAGTGCCAGATTGACGTAGCGGGCTTCCATTTCCGGAAACCGCAAGAGTTGCCCCATGAATCGAACCTGATCCAGGCAGGTATCAAGCCAAAAGCGGATGAAATCGGCCAGTCCCTTGGAACTTAACTCACCCCTGCCATCGGTGGCGTTGCGACGGGGCAAGTCCGCCTGATGCAGGGCGCCGTAGTAGGCCTGCTGGTTACGCGCCAATCCACGCATGGGTGACCACAGCCCATCCATCAATCCGAGGTGATGCAACAAAACATGGTTTTGCAGACGGCTGACGCGTCCATTGCCATCCATGAAGGGGTGTATCCACGACAGCCGATGCAAGGATGCGCCAGCGACGATGATCTTGCTGACATCGCGGTATTGCACCTTGCCGTAGCGATCGTGGAAGTGCGCCAGCAGATCGGGGAGCAGTTTGTGCTCAGGTGCCGTATGCGCCCCGACTTTCACGGCGTGCCGACGCAGAGCCCCCGGCTGAAAGCGCCCGCGTTCACGGCCATTCTGATCAAGCACGATGGTGCTTTCATCATGCAGCCGTGCGTACAGCGACGCATGCAGATCGCTTATCCACTCCTGAGTGAACATGAAATCCCACGGCACAGTCTGCGCACGCGATTCGAACTCCTCTTCCACCGCCATGTGCGCCAACGCCAGGACCTGACGCTTGTGGATCTCGGCATCGGCTGAAAAATGGCGGTGCAGCGCATCTTCAAGATCAGCGGGATAGGTATGTTGGCCCTCGATCTTGTTAGAGTAGTATGAATTCATCGCGCGCAACATACTCGCCAACACCTGCCGGGATTGCTCCCCGACATGCGAGAGCAGCACGATGGACTCGGCCCGCAGATCCGAGGCCAGCTCCAGCAAGGGGACCAGATCCGAGTTCATGGGCAGTACCGGTTCTATCTTTCCAATGGCGGGCATTTGGCGGACTTTCGTGATTTAATTGCCGTCAATTTTATCCACTTAATCAATAACTTAACAACTCATTTTCACACCTATTGGCGTTCTATTGGCGCAATACCGAAAATTTATTGGCGGACTATCTCACTTACCACCGCGCGCAAGCCGCTGACAAAAAAACCGCCCAGCAAGCTGAGCGGTTTCAATGAATCAGCAAAGGCGCCGCAGCGCTACACCGCCAACTGTTGCAAATGCCGATTGACCGCCTCCAGCACGATGGCGTCCACGCCCTCCCCTTGCGTCTTCTCGATATGTTCCAGGAAGGCCTTGCGCATGCGCGGCTCCCAGAAACGCTTGAGATGGGTGGCCAGGTCGGCGATGGCCTGGTCGCGGTCGGGCATGGTGGAAAAGAAACTGCCAATCTGGTTGGCCATCTTGACCAGGTGTTCGGTATTCATAGGGGTCTCCTCCTGCTCTGTTCGTCAATCCGTCAGTCCATCAGTCCAACAATCGGTTCGCCCAGGCCAGCGATTCATCGCAAGCGATGCGGCCGTGCATACACCACATGCCCCTGCTTGCGCACAAAGCCCAGCAGCGTCACATCCGTCTCTTCGGCCAACCGGATCGCCAATGCGGTCGGGGCTGACACGGCGGCGATGAAACCGATGCCCACCGTGGCCGCCTTCTGCACCATCTCGTAACTGGCGCGGCTGGTGATGATGGCCGCGCCCTGCGCAAAATCCGCACCCTCTTCCGCCAATGCGCCGATGAGCTTGTCCAGCGCATTGTGGCGGCCCACATCTTCGCGCACCAGCACGATGCGCCCGGAGGCATCCATCCACGCCGCCGCATGCGTCGCGCCCGTGGCCTGCAGCAATTGCTGCCCCGCCTGCATCTGCTCGAAGGCCGCATGCACCTGCTGCACCGAGAACGAGGCAGCGCCCTGCACCGCCTGCGGATGTCGCACGGCCTGCTCCAGCGTCTCGGCCCCGCACAGGCCGCAGCCGGTGCGGCCAGTCAGGTTGCGGCGCTTTTCCTTCAGCGCCACGAAGCGCTCGGTGGCAATGCGCATCTGGACCTGCACACCTTCGCAGCCGGGCACGATCTCGCATTCATACAGCTCGCTAGGATCGGCCAGGATGCCTTCGGTGAGCGAGAAGCCCAGCGCGAAATCTTCCAGGTCAGCGGGCGTGGCCATCATCACGGCATGCGAGATACCGTTGTATTCCAGCGCGATCGGGACTTCCTCTGCCACTACATCTTCCACGGTCTCGCGCTGGCCGTCGCGCCAGCGATCCACCTGCACGCGGGTGAAGGTGGCGTAGTCGCCGGTGCTGTCGTCGATGAGGGGGCTGCTGGGCTTGCTGGTGTTCATGCTGTCCTGCTGGGTAGGTTGGGCTCGTGTCTGCGGAAATCATGGCAGCACGAGCCCGCCGGGGCTGCGTTGCCTACTTCGTCACCAAGGGCTCGGCCTGCACCTCGCCCTTGAGCAGATCGAGCTGCTCGCGGTTGAAGCGCTCGTAATGCTGCTGCCATTGCGAGGGCTGCGTCACCGGCATCACCTGCACCGCCGTCACCTTGTACTCGGGGCAGTTGGTGGCCCAGTCGGAGTTGTCGGTGGTGATCACGTTGGCGCCCGATTCCGGGAAGTGGAAGGTGGTATAGACCACCCCCGGCTGCACCTTCTCGGTCACGGTCGCCCGCAGCACGGTCTGGCCTGCGCGCGACTCCACACCGACCCAGTCACCCTCGCGGATGCCACGGTCCTCGGCATCGTGCGGGTGGATCTCCAGCCGGTCTTCGCTATGCCATTGCGAGTTCTCGGTGCGGCGCGTCTGCGCGCCCACGTTGTACTGCGACAGGATGCGGCCGGTGGTCAGGATCAGCGGGTAACGCTGCGTCACCTTCTCGTCGGTGGCGAAGTATTGCGTGTTGATGAACTTGCCCTTGCCACGGATGAAGCTGCCCACGTGCATGATGGGCGTGCCTTCCGGAGCGGACTCGTTGCAGGGCCACTGGATGCTGCCGAGTTTTTCCAGCTTGTCGTAGCTCACGCCATGGAAGCTGGGCGTCAGGGCGGCGATCTCGTCCATGATTTCCGAGGGGTGATTGTACGGCATCGGGTAACCCAGCGCTTCGGCCAGCGCCACCGTGACTTCCCAGTCGGACTTGCCGGCCTTGGGCGGCATCACCTTGCGCACGCGCGAGATGCGGCGCTCGGCATTGGTGAAGGTGCCATCCTTTTCCAGGAAGGACGAACCAGGCAGGAAGACGTGCGCATACTTGGCCGTTTCGTTCAGGAACAGGTCTTGCACCACGATGCATTCCATGGCCTGCAAGGCCGCGGCGACGTGCTGGGTATTCGGGTCCGACTGCACGATGTCCTCGCCCTCGCAGTACAGGCCCTTGAAGCTGCCATCGAGGGCCGCATCGAACATGTTGGGAATGCGCAGGCCCGGCTCCGGGTTCAGCGTCACGCCCCAGGCCTGTTCGAACTGACCGCGCACGGTGGAGTCCGAAATGTGGCGATAGCCCGGCAGTTCATGCGGGAAGGAACCCATGTCGCAGGAACCCTGCACATTGTTCTGGCCTCGCAGCGGGTTCACGCCCACGCCTTCGCGGCCGACGTTGCCGGTGCACATGGCCAGGTTGGCGATGCCCATCACGGTGGTCGAACCCTGTGCATGCTCGGTCACGCCCAGGCCGTAGTAGATCGCGGCGTTGCCGCCGGTGGCGTAGAGGCGAGCCGCGCCACGGATGATGTCGGCGGGTACGCCCGTAATGGCGGCCATGGCTTCGGGGGAATTGTCTTCGCGCAGGACGAATTCCTTCCAGTCCTTGTACGACTGCAGGTCACAGCGTTCCTGGATGTAGGACTCGTTCTGCAGGCCTTCGGAGAGGATCACGTGGGCCAGAGCGGTGATGATGGCGGTGTTGGTGCCGGGGCGCAGCTTGAGGTGATAGTCGGCCTGGATGTGCGGCGACTTGACCATCTCGGTGGTGCGCGGATCGATCACGATCAGCCTGGCGCCCTGGCGCACGCGGCGTTTGATCTGCGAGGCAAACACCGGATGGCCCGCAGCCGGATTGGCGCCCATGATGAGAATGACGTCGGACTTCATCACCGATTCAAACGTCTGGGTGCCGGCCGATTCGCCCAGGGTCTGCTTGAGACCATAGCCGGTCGGCGAATGGCACACGCGCGCGCAGGTATCGACGTTGTTGTTGCCGAAGGCGGCGCGCACCAGCTTCTGCACCAGATAGGTTTCTTCATTGGTGCAGCGGGAGGAGGTGATGCCGCCGATGGAATCCTTGCCATGCTTGGCCTGGATGCGGCGGAACTCGCTGGCCGCGTAGGACAGCGCCTCTTCCCAGGACACTTCACGCCACGGGTCGTTGATGCTCTTGCGGATCATGGGGTTGAGGATGCGGTCCTTGTGGGTCGCGTAGCCCCAAGCGAAACGGCCCTTGACGCAGGAGTGGCCCTGGTTGGCCTTGCCATCCTTGTACGGCACCATGCGCACCACTTCATTGCCCTTCATCTCGGCCTTGAAGGAACAACCCACGCCGCAATAGGCGCAGGTGGTGACCTTGCTGTGCTCGGCCTGGCCCAGCATGATGACGGTCTTCTCGGTCAGCGTGGCGGTCGGGCAAGCCTCGACGCAGGCGCCGCAGGAGACGCATTCGGATTCCATGAAGGCTTCCATCTGCCCTGCCGACACCCGCGATTCGAAGCCACGGCCATTGATGGTCAGCGCAAAGGTACCCTGGGTTTCTTCGCAGGCCCGCACGCAGCGGTTGCAGACGATGCACTTGGAGGGGTCATAGGTGAAGTAGGGATTGGATTCATCCTTCTTCATCGTGGTGTGGTTCTCGCCCTCGTAGCCATAACGCACTTCGCGCAGGCCGACCACACCGGCCATGTCCTGCAGTTCGCAGTTGCCGTTGGTGGGACAGGTCAGGCAATCCAACGGGTGGTCGGAGATGTAGAGCTCCATCACGCCGCGCCGGATCTCGGCCAGCTTGGGGGTCTGCGTCTGCACCTTCATGCCCGGTTCGCAGGGCGTGGTGCAGGAGGCCGGATAGCCCTTCATCTTGCGGCCATCCTTTTCGATCTCCACCAGGCACAGGCGGCAGGAACCGAAAGGTTCCAGGCTGTCGGTGGCGCATAGCTTGGGCACGTTGATGCCGGCCTCGACTGAGGCGCGCATGACCGAGGTGCCGGCTGGCACGGTGACCGCCACGCCGTCGATCTCCAGCGTGACCATGTTTTCCGAGGCACGCGCGGGGGTGCCGTAATCCGTTTCATTGAGCTGGTTCATGTGCAACTCCTTGCATTCGCTAATTCGCTAATTTGCTGGTTCGCTACTTCGCTGATGGGATCAGGCCGCCTGTTCGCTGGGCGCGCCGAAGTCTTCCGGGAAATGGTTCAGGGCCGACAGCACCGGGAACGGCGTCATGCCGCCCATGGCGCACAGCGAGCCATTGACCATGGTGTCGCACAGGCTCTTCAACAGGTGGATCTGTTGCGGCCGTTCCTCGTTGGCGATGATCTTGTCGATCACTTCCACGCCGCGTGTGGAGCCGATGCGGCAAGGGGTGCACTTGCCGCAGGATTCCACGGCGCAGAACTGCATCGCGTAGCGTGCCTGCCGGGCCATGTCCACACTGTCATCAAAGGCCACCAGGCCACCGTGGCCGATCATGGCGCCGATGGCGGCAAAGGCCTCATAGTCCAGCGGCGTATCGAACTGCGAGGGCGGCAGGTAGGCGCCCAGCGGGCCACCCATCTGCACTGCGCGAATCGGCCGGCCACTGGCGCTGCCGCCGCCGAAGTCTTCCAGCAACTGGCGCAGCGTGAGGCCGAAGGCCTTCTCCACCAGACCACCCTGGCGGATGTTGCCGGCCAGCTGGAAAGGCAGCGTGCCATGCGAGCGGCCTACGCCATAGTTCTTGTAGAAGTCCGCGCCCCGCGCCAGGATCACCGGGACCGAGGCCAGCGAGATCAGGTTGTTGATCACGGTGGGCTTGCCGAACAGGCCTTCGATCGCCGGCAGCGGCGGCTTGGCGCGCACCACGCCGCGCTTGCCTTCCAGGCTTTCCAGCATGGCGGTTTCTTCGCCGCAGATGTAGGCCCCGGCGCCCTTGCGCACTTCCAGGCGGAAGGACTTGCCGGAACCCAGGATGTCATCGCCCAGGTAACCCTGTGCATGGGCAATGGCGATAGCTTGCTCCAGGGTGGCAATCGAATGCGGATATTCGGAGCGCACGTAGATGTAGCCTTCGGTCGCGCCCACGGCGAGACCGGCAATGGTCATGCCTTCGATGAGCGTGAAGGGATCGTCTTCCATGATCATGCGATCGGAGAAGGTGCCGGAGTCCCCTTCGTCGGCATTGCAGACCACGTACTTCTGCGCCGATTGCGCGCGCAGCACGGTCTGCCATTTGATGCCGGTCGGGAAGGCCGCGCCGCCCCGGCCACGCAAGCCGGAAGCTATCATCTGCTGGACGATGGCCTCGGGCGTCTTGGCCAGCGCATTCTTCAGGCCCACGTAGCCTTCGTGGGCCAGGTAATCTTCCAGCGAGAGGGGATCGATGATGCCCACGCGGGCGAAGGTGAGGCGCTCCTGGTTCTTCAGGAAGGCAATCTCTTCGGTCAATCCCAGGTGCAGCGCATGCTGGCCGCCTTGCAGCAGGCTCGCATCGAACAGCCCGGCGACATCCTCGGGCGCCACCGGCCCATAGGCTACGCGGCCCGCCGCAGTGGCCACTTCCACCAGCGGTTCCAGCCAGAACATGCCGCGCGAACCATTGCGCACCAGCCTGATGGACTGGCCGCGTTTGTGCGCCTCGGCGGCGATGGCGGCGGCCACTTCATTGGCGCCCAGCGCCAGCGCGGTGGAATCACGCGGGACGTAGACGGTCACGGTATCGTTGGTGCTCATCATGCCTCCCGCTTGGCCTGGATCAGGCGCTTGAACTTGTCGGCATCGACGCGGGCGTGCAGCTCGTCATCGAGGGTGAGGTTGGGACCGATGGCGCACTGGCCCAGGCAATACACGGACTCCAGCGTGAACTGGCCATCGGCGCTGGTTTCATGGAAGCCGCAGCCCAGCACGTTCTGCGCATGCTCGGCCAGGGCTTCGCTGCCGCGCGCCTGGCAGGCTTCGGCGCGGCAGACCTGCACCACGTGCCGGCCCGCCGGTTCCTGGCGGAAGAAGTAATAGAACGAGATCACCCCATGCACCTCGGCACGCGAGACATTCAACTCCCCCGCGATCATCGGCACCGCATCGGCGGGGATATAGCCGACCTTTTCCTGGATGCCATGCAGGATGGGGAGCATGGCGCCGGCCATCTCCTTGCGCTCGGCGATGATGCCGCGCACCGCCGCCACGTCGAAAACCTGTTGCCTCTTCATTGATGCCTCCTGTGTTGCCTTGATGCGGACCTTGTCCCTCTCCCGGAGGATCTTCTGTGGACCGCGCAAATGACGAATGAAAGGGATGGAACCGCGCCTAGGGAGGCGCAGCCTGCGGAAAGCAGATCAAGGGATGGGAAGAACAATGCAGCGGCATGACGCTGCCCCGGTGAAGGGCGCGCACCGCCGTGCGTGACGAACCAGCTAGTCTCCGTTGTTGCATGTTCTCCCTGCCTTTAGGGGTTGGTCTGAACACTGTGGATGCTGGCCTGCCCTTACCGGGTGGGCAGGCCATGCTCCTGTTTTTTTGATAGTCGCTGACACAAGCTGCCCTGGTTCACGTGGCCATGGCAGCTTGTGTCAGCGGCTTTCGCCGCTGTGGTCTTGCGTGCAGGCCGGGTGGAGCCGGCCTGCGGGTAAAACGAAATGACTGAATTACTGAACTACCGAAATACTTAACTACAAGATCACCAAACTACGTAACTACTTAATTACGTAACTACGTTAGCAAGTGATCAACGGAACAGCACCGCCGACTTCTGCAGCACCAGGGTGATACCCCAGATCAGCGGAATACCGACAGCCGCCCAGGCCAGACCGATCATGACCGGGTTGCCGCCGCTGCCGATCTGGGACATATCGCCCGAACCGGCAGTGACCGCTGCATCGGCCGCCGACTTTTCATGGGCCAGTTTCTTTTCATGGGCCAGTTCTTCCGGCGTCATGAAGTGCTTGGCCGCGACCGGGCGGATCAGCAGGTTGCAGATCAGGCCCAGGATGAGCATGCCGGCCAGGATGTACATGGTGGTGTTGTAGACCTCGTTCTTGGGCATGCCCTGGGCCAACTGGTACTCACGCATGTAGTTCACCACCACCGGACCGAGGATGCCGGCGGTCGCCCACGCAGTCAGCAGGCGACCGTGGATGGCGCCCACCATCTGGGTGCCGAACAGGTCGGCCAGGTAAGCCGGCACGGTAGCGAAGCCGCCGCCATACATCGACAGGATGATGCAGACCGCACCCACGAACAGCGGGATGTTGCCCGACTTGGCCGACCACGGCAGGCTCACGTACAACACGAAGCCCAGCACGAAGAAGATGGCGTAGGTCATCTTGCGACCGAAGAAGTCCGAGCACGAAGCCCAGGCGAAACGGCCACCGATGTTGAACAGCGAGATCAGGCCCGTGAAGCCGGCAGCCAGCGCCGCGATGGCGGTCTTCTGCTCGACCGAGAGGTCATTGAAACCGATATTCACGCCCAAGAGCTTGCCACCGAACACTTCCTGCAGCATCGGCGAAGCAATGCCGATGACGCCGATACCCGCCGACACGTTCAGGCAGAGCACCAGCCACACCAGCCAGAACTGGGGAATGCCCCAGACCTTGGAGACGTGGACGTGATTCTGGGTGATCATGGTCGCCGAGGACTTGGCCACCGGCGGGGTCCAGCCAGCCGGCTTCCAGCCGGTGGGCGGTACGCGGTAGCCGAAGGCGCCGGCCATCATGAAGACGAAGTAGATGACGGCCATGACCACGAAGGTTTCCCACACGCCCACCGAAGTTGGGGTGGCGAACTTCTTCATCAGCGCATCGGCCAGCGGCGTGCCGACCAGCGCACCACCGCCGAAGCCCATGATGGCCATGCCGGTAGCCATGCCGCGCCGGTCAGGGAACCACTTGATCAGGGTCGACACCGGCGAGATATAGCCCAGGCCCAGACCCACGCCGCCGATCACGCCCGAGCCCAGCCACATCAGCCAGATCTGGTGCGTCTTCACGCCCAGGGCCGAGATCAGCAGGCCGCCGCACCAGCAGATGGCGGCAACGACACCGGCCTTGCGGGGACCGGCATGTTCCAGCCAGCCACCCCAGAGGGCCGCGGAGATGCCCAGGAGGACGAAGAACATCGTGTACATCCAGCCCAGCATGGAAATCTTCCAGTCACAGGAGGACGAGAAGACCTGGGCGAAGAAACCGACATCGGCGCCGCAGGCAATGGGCGCGGTCACGCCCAGGGCCTTCGACAGCGGCAGCCAGAACACGGAAAAACCGTAGGCCATGCCGATGCACAGGTGGATTGCGAGCGCCGCTGGCGGGACCAGCCAGCGATTGAAGCCAGGCTTGGCGACTGTGTGTTCCTTGTTCAGGAAATCGAAAGCCATTATTCCTCCGAATATTTTATGAGTGATGTGTGTAGGCAAAAACGAAGGAGGGAAGTCGCGGCAAAGCCGGCAGGAACGGGTCGTGAAACCGTTCCATCTTTGCGACGATGTCCTCCTCTTGTATTTATATATGTACAACGCCGCATATATTTTCTATCATTTATGCGGAGTGACGCGAAATTATCACCGATAAACGGGCGTTTCAATATGCTTTATTTTTCTTAAATGTACAAAGTCCACATCAAACCTCACTGGGAAATCGCCTACGACAACGAGGCGCCACTGGACACCGCCAACCTGCTGATGTTGCTCACCGCCATCCAGCAAAGCGGTTCCATCGCCCGCGCGGCGCAGTTGACGCGCTACTCCTACCGCCATGCCTGGGGCCTGTTGCGCGAGGCCGAGCGACTGTTCGGCAATGCCCTCATCGAGAGCGGACGTGGCCGTGGCACCACACTGACCGATTTCGCCAGCAAGCTGCTGTGGGCCGATCGCCTGGTGACGGCGCGCCTGTCCCCGACGCTGGACAGCCTGGCCTCGGAACTGGAAGTCGAACTGGGCAAGACCGTCGAGGGCAAGGCCGAGAAAGTACGCCTGAACGCCAGCCATGGTTTTGCGGTGGCGGCACTACTGGGCAAGATCAACGAGGCGCGCCTGCCGGTGGAAGTGCGCTATCGCCACAGCACCGACGCCGTGGCCGCGCTGTCGCGCCAGGAGTGCGACCTGGCCGGCTTTCATGTACCGCTGGGGGAATTCGAGAAACCAGCCGTTTCCGCCTACACCAAATGGCTCAACAAGCGCAGCGACTGCCTGATCCACCTGGCCATCCGCAACCAGGGCCTGTTCGTGGAACCGGACAATCCCAAGGGCGTGCGCAACCTCACTGACCTGATCCGCACCGACCTGCGCTTCGTCAATCGCGAAGCGGGCTCCGGCACGCGCATGCTGCTGGAACTGATGCTGGCCGGCGCGGGTATTCCGCACAAGAAGATCAACGGTTTCGAGAACACCGAGTTCACCCATTCGGCGGTGGCTGCCTTCATCGCCAGCGGCATGGCCGACGTCGGCTTCGGGGTGCAGACCGCCGCCCACCGCTTCGGACTGGGCTTCATCCCGCTGGTGCGCGAGCGCTATTTCTTCGC
This sequence comes from Herbaspirillum camelliae, assembly GCF_001929405.1. Taxonomy (NCBI): domain Bacteria; kingdom Pseudomonadati; phylum Pseudomonadota; class Betaproteobacteria; order Burkholderiales; family Oxalobacteraceae; genus Herbaspirillum; species Herbaspirillum camelliae. The sequence continues at coordinate 3,107,628 of NZ_KV880769.1, read as the reverse complement.
CCTGCCGGCGGCTTCGCTGCACGATCCGCTGATCCGCGCGGTCATCGACATCCTGCAATCGGACAGCTTCCGCAAGGTGGTCAACAACCTGGCCGGCTACGACGCCACCGAGATGGGCAAGATCCAGACCATCAAGGAAGCCTTCGGCTGATCCCCGTGTCTGGCAGCCGCCCGCGCCGCTCTTGAAGGCGCGCGGCGAAGCGGCTACACTGCCGCCCCTGACCCGCAACCGCCCGGCTGCGGGTCGTTTCTTTTCTGCCTGATCGCTTCATGAACCTCGCTGCCCTCGACACCCGCCTGCTGCAATTGCTCGACGCCGTCCTCGACGAAACCCACCTGGCGCGCGCCGCCGCGCGCGTGGGCATGTCCTTGCCGACCGCAGCCAGCGCACTGGAACGCTGCCGCCAGTTGCTGCGCGATCCGCTGCTGGAAGATGGCGGCCAGCAGATGCAACTGAGCCGCACCGCCCAAGCCCTGCGCGAACCGCTGCGCCAGGCGCTGGCCGAACGCCACGCCGCATCGGCCAGTGCGGGCGCAAGCAGCCAGCCGCAGCGGGTGCGCATCCTCATGCCGGACTATCCGGCGCAGGTGGTGGCGCAGCCGCTGTACCGTGAGCTGGCCGGCAGCGCCGGCGCGCTGACACTGGAATTCCAGCCCTGGCAGGGTGACGCCCATGCCGCCGCCAGCCTGGAAAGCGGCCACACCGAACTGGTGCTGGGAGCCATCAAGCCCAATGCATCGCTGCGCGGGCGCGACGTCCTGCAAGAGCGCTGCGTGGCCGTCATGCGGCGCGACCATCCGGCCGCGCAAGGACTGACGCTGGCCAAATGGCTGGCCCATCCACAGTTGCGCATCTCTAGTCACGACACCTTGAATCGCATGCTTGATGAGCAGTTGGCCACCCAAGGCCACCGGGCCCGCATCGGCATGGTGATCCCCAATTTCCTGATGGCCCCGGCCCTGCTGCACGGCTCGGACCTGATCGCCATCATGCCCATGCACTGCGTGCCTGCGGCCAGCGCGGCCCACCCGGTGGCACTGAGTTGCCTGCGCCCGCCCCTGCCGCTGGATGCACCGCCGCTGCGGCTGCTGCACCATCGCCGCCATGCCGAGGACGCCGCCGTATCGCAGGTGGCGCAAGCGCTGGAGCGCATCGTGCGGCAGCATCTGGATGGGCGTTGAGCATTGAACATTGAGCGCGGAGTGTCGAGCAAGGAGCCATTGCTCCCACCTACCGTTCGGACTGAGTAGCGCCGCAAGGCGCGTATCGAAGGCGCGGCGGACTTGGCGTCTTCGATACGCCGCTCACGCGGCTACTCAGTGCGAACGGGAGGGGGATGCGCACACCGCCAACCTCAGCCTCCCCCTTTCCTCCCTATCAAGCCATGGCCGGCAGCCCCGCCACATCCAGATGCTTCTGCAGGAAGCGCACGCATTCGCGCACCTTGGCCGAATTCTTCAACTGCAGGGGATAGACCGCACACAAGTCAGCCTCCTGAAAATACTGAGGCAACACCCGCACCAGCCGGCCGCGCTTGAGGCTGTCAGCCACATCCCAAGCCGAGCGCAGGATGATGCCATGACCATCGACAGCCCACTGATGGATGATCTCGCCGTGATTGGAGGCCAGCATGCCCGAGACCTTGACCGTCTCCACTCCCTTGGGTCCCATCATGCGCCAGATGCCAAAGGACTGGTTGCGCTCGCGGATCACCAGACACTGGTGCTGGCGTAGCGCGGCCAGGTCCGCAGGCAGGCCATGCTTCTTGAGATAGGCCGGGCTGGCGCACAGCACCCGCTGGCTGGGCAGGATGCGCTTGGAGAACAGATGCGGCTCATGCCCCGCCCCCACGCGGATATCCAGATCGATCCCCTCATTAACCAGGTCGATCTGCCGGTCCACCAGTTCCAGCTGTATCTTCAGTTCCGGATGTTCGCTGGCAAAGCGCGACAGCAACGGCGAGACCACCTTGCGCCCCAGCCCGAAGCTGGTGCTGATCTTGAGCAACCCGCGCGGCACGCGCTTGGCGCTGCTCACCGTCTCCATCATCTGCTCGACGTCATCCAGGATCCTGCGCGCCCATTCATGGACATTGCCGCCGTCTTCGGTCATGACCACGCTGCGCGTGGTGCGATGGAACAGCCGCACGCCCAGGGCCTGCTCCAGCAGGGCGATGCGCTTGCTGATATAGGCAGGTGATGCGCCCACCTCGCGCGCCGAACCCGCAAAACTGCTGTGGCGCGCCACCACGCAAAACAGGCGCAGATCTTCCAGCAAGGGAGTATTGTTCACGATATGTAGCCATTGAAATCCACGATCCGTGGATTATAGCCCCGCCAATGATCCGCACCACCGGCCTGGCGAGACACGTCGCATCGCCTGCCAACCCGGTCAGATCTCCCGCAACTGGCTGAAATGTGGCAGTCTTGCAGCATCGCAACGAATTCTCTTGGAGACATCGGCATGAGCCTCATTGACGAACAGGAAGTCCCGCCCGATCTTCCCCACATCCAGCGCATCGAAGTCAACCAGCTGCAATGCCTGCGCGTGCAGACAGCGCGGGCAGAACTGCTCATTGCCGAACAGGGCGCGCAGGTGCTGCGCTATCAGGAGCATGGACAGCAACCGCTGATCTGGATGAGCGAAGAAGCCGCCTTCGAGGCCGGCAACTCGGTGCGCGGCGGGATTCCCGTCTGCTGGCCCTGGTTCGGCGACCTGATGCGCAACCCGCCGCAGGTGCAATCGCTGCACTCGGGCGGCCGCCTGCCCGCGCACGGCCTGGTGCGCGGCATTCCCTGGCTGCTGATGGAGAACGCCATCGAGGGTGACAGCGTGCGCCTGGTGCTGGCCATTCCCCCCACCAGCGAATCGCCGGCGCTGCGCCACCTGCCGCCGGGCATCGAGCTGCGCCTGGAGATCCTGCTGGACGACCGCCTGCACCTCAAGCTCACCACCCGCAATGGCAGCGAGCAACACCTCGCCCTCACGCAGGCGCTGCACAGCTACTTCGCCGTCAGCAGCATCCACGACGTCACCGTCGAAGGCCTGGAAGGCCACCGCTATATCGAGACCCTGGAAGGCTGGGCCGAGCGCGAGCAGAAGCGCGCCCTGGTGGTCAGCAGCGAAACCGACCGCATCTATCTGGACCTGCCGCCGCGCCTGTCCATCCGCGACGATGGCTGGAACCGCCGCATCCAGATCGAGGCCAGCGGATCGAGCTCGGCCGTGGTCTGGAACCCCTGGGTGAGCAAGGCCCGTCGGCTGTCGCAGTTCGCCGACGATGCCTGGCAACGCATGCTGTGCGTAGAAACGGCCAACGTGATGGAAGACCTGGTGGAACTGGAGCCCGGCGCCGAGCACACCCTGGGCGTGACGCTCTGGAGCGAGACGCTAGCTGGCTGATCGGCTCTCCTCCCGGCTCCGCTGATGAGGCGCTGACCGTTCTGGTAGCGCCTTTTTGCTGGCTGGCGTTTTCGGCATCATTCACGATTCGTGTTTTATGGAATCACCAGTTCGTGGATGATCGCAACAGGGAAGCGCTCTATGATGAAGCCCATGACGAGCCCGTCATGAGCCCGCCTTCCATCGTCCAACATCGTCCAGTCAGATCAGAGGAGCACAAGAGATGAGCAAGACCCACAAGATCGCCGTCATCGCCGGCGACGGCATCGGCCAGGAAGTCATGCCCGAAGGCCTGCGCGCAGTCCAGGCCGCCAGCAAGAAATTCGGCATCGACATTGAATTCACCCACTTCGACTGGGCGCACTGCAACTACTACGCCCAGCACGGCAAGATGATGCCGGACGACTGGTTCGAGCAGTTGAAGGGATTCGAAGCGATCTACTTTGGCGCCGTCGGCTGGCCGGCCACGGTGCCGGACCACGTCTCGCTGTGGGGTTCGCTGCTCAAGTTCCGGCGCGACTTCGACCTCTACGTCAACCTGCGCCCGGTGCGCCTGATGCCCGGCGTGCCCTGCCCGCTGGCCAACCGCAAGCCCGGCGACATCGACTTCTACGTCGTGCGCGAGAACACCGAAGGCGAATATTCCTCCATCGGCGGTCGCATGTACGAAGGCACCGAGCGCGAGACCGTCATCCAGGAATCGGTGTTCAGCCGCAAAGGCACCGACCGCATCCTCAAGTTCGCCTTCGACCTGGCGCAAAGCCGCCCCAAGAAGCACCTCACCTCGGCCACCAAGTCCAACGGCATCGCCATCACCATGCCCTACTGGGATGAGCGCGTCGAAGCCATGGGCGCGAAGTATCCCGACGTGCGCCGCGACAAGTACCACATCGACATCCTCACCGCGCACTTCGTGCTGAACCCGGATCGCTTCGACGTGGTGGTGGCCTCCAACCTGTTCGGCGACATCCTCTCCGACCTCGGCCCGGCCTGCGCCGGCACCATCGGCATTGCGCCCTCGGCCAACATCAACCCCAGCCGCGAACTGCCCTCGCTGTTCGAGCCCGTGCACGGCTCGGCCCCGGACATCTTCGGCAAGAACATCGCCAACCCGGTAGCCATGATCTGGTCGGGCGCGATGATGCTGGACTTCCTCGGCGGCGGCCAGGGCAAGTACCGCCAGGCCCACGACGCCATGCTGGCCGCCATCGAGACCGTGCTGGTCAACGGCCCCACCACGCCCGACCTGGGCGGCAAGAGCAACACGGCCGAGGTCGGCCAGGCGATTGCGGCAGCGATCTGAGCGGCGCTGGCCGGACCTGGCGGCGCGGGTCCGGTCAGCCGCCCTGCCCTTGCCCTTGCCTTTGCTTGAGGCCGTATCCGGCGATTTCGCTGAGATTGCAGCATGTCAATTTGCGAAGACATGTTAGGATTACTGCAACTCAATTTCTCGCGATCGGCAGGTTGGACATGGTGGCAAGGCTGGACACGGCAAAGCACTGGGTGCTGGCGCAACTGCTCTTCTGGAGCATCGTGCTGATCCTGATGCTGGAAGACGATGTCGCCATGCTGGCCATGATGATGAGCTGACGCGACGCCGGCCCCGATATGGATAGCGTGTTTTCCTTTTTTTCTGCGCAGCGCGCAGCGCTGCTGCTGGGCGCTGTGCTGGCCACGACTGGCCTGACGGCCCATGCCGAATGGTTGCCGCTGGGTGAGAACAGCATTGGCAGCTTCTTCATCGACAAGAGCAGCATCGTCACTACGCGCAGCGTGCGCCAGGCGCAGATCCTGCTGAACTGGCACCGGCCGCAACTGTTGATGGGCCAGGGCAGCAAGACGTATTACCTGTCCGAGATCTCGACGGCCTACTTCGATTGCGGCAACCGCCAGCTGGGATTTGGCAGCCGCAAGATGTATGCGCAGGCCGATGGGCGTGGCCAGTTGCTGCTGGCGCCGCAGCTGGCGTATTCGGACGTCAAATTGCAGGATCCCATCCCTGGTTCCACCGGTGAGCGGGCCATCGAGGCGGTGTGCGGTAAATAATTTCCACGCCCGGCATGGCTGACCGTGTTGAGGGCTTGCTCCTCGGCGCGAAATCATACATAATTGCCGGCTTGCGTCGCCGGGATGGCGGAATAGGTAGACGCACGGGACTCAAAATCCCGCGCCGCAAGGCGTGCCGGTTCGATTCCGGCTCCCGGCACCAGTAGATTTCAGGGATTAGGTATGAAGGAAGATATCCGATTATACCGAGTCACTCCCTAAAAGTTGACCAATTTTGACCTGGTCAATCTTCAAAAGGCGCCTGAAGTAATTCGGTATATTTCGGTACATCGAGCTTCTTGCTTGCATATCTGCAAGCTGATAAATTACTTCGCATGCGGGCTTCCTCTCCTCAACTGTCGACCAATCAAAAGCGGGCTATCGGCCTCTACAAGCTTTATGGCTTGCTGATGACGCTTGTCTTTGTAGCATTGGTGCTGGGAAAGCTCGGATTTCTTGTCACTGCGATTTCGCCTGTTTTGCTGGTAATGGTGGTGACGCTGGGCTGCTTAATTTTTTCCTACGCGTACCGCCTTTCCAGGTCCAACTTACTGGTGCTACGCCGTCGACCAGCCGCACCGGTCTCGCCCCATTTCCCCCCTAACGCTCACCCCGAGCAGGCCGAACGGCCTCCCCGCTCCGCTCCTAAGAAATGATTTAGCGCATCCGTTGGGATGCACGAATTAATTCGTGCCGCACTTTTGCGGCATAAGGAGCATTCATGCAACAAATCTCTACCCTGGATCTCGTCTTGCGCAGCTCCGGCGGCGCCCTGCTCGTCCCACTGAAGAAAACCGCAGACATTCTCGGCCTCGAGCCGCAGACCATACGAAATCGACTTTGTGCGAAGACTTTCGAATTGGTGCCCGTCAGGATCGGTCGCATGAACTATTTCAAGATCGCGGACATCGCTTCGCTCATCGACTCAACGGTAGCCATATCGGGAGGCAAACGTAAGCCTGGTCGGCCTCGCAAATCAGAGGCGCAACGCGCAAGCCTCCATCAGAGAGGTGCCTAAGTATGGGGCGCTCTCGCATATTTAACACTGCCTTCTGGAAGGATCCCGATCTCACGGATCTGACAACAGAGGAGCGATTCACTCTTTTTCTATTCCTTACGTGCGAAGAGAGCGGTGTCATAGGCGTCTACCGAGTAATGTGGCGCGCAGTGGGTGTCGGTGCCGGTTGGACTGAGCCCCAAGTACTCAACGCGTTAAGACATCTTCAAGACAAAGGTCTAATCGAATTCGATGAAGTTTCAGGCTGGGTCTGGGTAAAGGAGTGGTGGAAGCACAACTCTTTGAAAGGAGCCTTTACCGGAAATGTGCAAAAAAAAGCCTATGAAGAATTAGGCTGCGTTCCAGCCATGTGGCGCGACGGCGTTATTCAATGGCTAAAGAAATATGACCCAGATGGCGTCTTACAAGGACTGAGCACCCCCTCCGAAGGGTATCCGGACGGGGTTCCAAGCACATCCGAAGAGGCAGGCGGTAACCCTAACCCTAACCCTATCCCTACTTCTATTTCTACCACCACCAACCCGGTTGGTAGTGGGATCAAAACAATCGAAGATCTTGAAGATCTGATTGAGGCTGCAGTTTGGATTCAGCGCAAAAAGAAGCCGATGACCAACGAGCCACGATTTCGCGAGGTAGTCAGGGCGCGCATTATCAGCGACGGTGCCAACAGTAGTGACCTGAATTCGCTTGAAAAATGGCGTTCCGAATTCGCAGCTCGCCATGAGCTTGAGCAAATACAGCACCAAGAACAGCAAGCTAAAGCTGAACAGCAAGCAAGAGAGGCCGCAGCTCATGCGGTCGCGTACGCCCATTTCGAGTCATTAAATGAAGATACGAAACAATCGGTAATTACGGAATTCGGCGCCTTTCTCGAGCAAAACAATCGTCCGGTCTTCAACCTCTATAGAAAAGACGGGCTGGCATCGAAATTTGTGCGCACTGACTTCACGAAATTTCTGGCAGCAAACATGAATGCATCTCAAGGGAACAAGCATGAGTTATGACAAAAATCAGCGACTCGCTTGGATGACGTCGCTCGCCAAAAAGACATCAGATCAGGAAATGATCATTCAGCTCTCAGCGAAAGAAGAAACTACTCCAGTAGAAAAGAAGCTGCTGGATAGTCTCTGGGCGGCAGACAAACTTAAATTTAAAGCTCGAGAGGCCGAGCGTAGAACAAGCGAAATCTTCCGCACGGTTCAGGACGCAAGCAGGAAGCGCCAGAATCACGCCAAGATCTGCATCGGAATTGCTGCCCTACAAATTGCTTCAGAAAACGCCACTGTCACGATGGCATTGCTTCAGAAGTTGAAGAACATCGAAAACGTTGATGAGGAAGCGGTCGTAGATGTTCTACGTGCATATCACGCGAGGTTCCCTGAGAAAAAGGCATCCGAATCGCCAGCATCCAGCGGCCAGGCCTCATGACTCAACAGCATGACAATGCGCGCTTAGTAGTTTCTCCACAAAGTGGAGAAACGCGCGGCCTTGCAGGCGGCACGCTCACGTCGTGAGCGTAAGGTTCGGATCCAAGTAGATGAGTCCACTAGGCCACTATCACTTCAGGGTTTCGGTAGGCGACCGTAAAGGCGGCGGACGGATCGACGCGCACCTCAAGTATCAGTACAACTTTCGCACTGGACGCTATCAGGACCTGAATCGGCAGCGGAACGCACGTGCTGGTAACGATGAAACCCTTCTCTATTCGCAGAGTGGGAATCTACCATTATGGGCGTCAGATAACGCCGAGTCTTTTTGGCGTGCCTCACATGAATTCGAACGGAAGAATGGGACGCAATATCGAGAATTCGAAGCGTCACTTCCTCGAGGCCTATCACTGCAAGAACAGATCGGCTTGGTACAGAGTTTCGTCTCGGCCCATTTTTCTCGCCACCCATTCAGTCTAGCAGTGCATTCGAAACGACAGAGCGACGGGATGCCGGCCGCACATGTACATATCCAGATCTCAGAACGACTGAATGATGGAATTGACCGCTCACCCGATAGATTTTTCAAGAGATATAACGCAAAAGATCCTGCGGGCGGAGGTTGCAAAAAGGACTCCATGGGAACACGAGATCGTCTGCAGGCATTCAGGCAATCTTGGGCGGAGCACTGCAACACGTCGCTCGAAGCCGTCGGACGGCTGGAGCGCGTCGATCATCGCTCATATAAAGACCGGCAGATTGATCTCCAACCGGAAAAGAAAATGGCAGGGAAGAAAGCCCGCACGCTGACTGAGATGGATTCTATACGTATCAATGAGTCGCGATCTGCTCGGCGTTCATACATCGAGGCTTTGATGAGAACTCAAAACTTAAGAAAGGAGTTAACAATGTATGGCACATTAAAAAACATTGCGGCACATTCCAATACAGCAAAACACAGTAGCGCACATTTTTCACGCCCTGCCCCGAGCAACCCAAATAATGTTTTTTACATTAACAAGCTTCGAGAAGACGCCGCTGTTTTGGAGAAAGACCTAAATTCGTTCTTAAGAAATCCGTCGAAGCAGGAAGCGAAATTACTGTCAGATAGGCTTATTGAATTGGCACAAAAGACCGAAATTGACAGAAAAGAAGAGCGTACCAGGACAAATAGTGCAGACGTTTCTGCGTCCCACGAAATTGTTTCGGAACTACTAGAAGCGATTCGGAGAGGACTCAATTTCATTCTGCGTATTTTCGGCATTGAAGAGATTCCCCCGTTTTTTCCGTCTGCTACGAAGTCGTTGCAACATGCTGGAGACCCTCCAGCCAGCGCCAGATCTGCTTTAGGGTCCACAGTCGCAGCATTACGGCGTCAAGAGCTGCTCTTAGACAAGTCTCCCATTGTCAGTAGAAGCGAGATTCGTACTTCACTCCTGGAGAAAATGATTACTAGTTCGGACGCGGCACCAGAGTTCAAAAAGCTGAGAGCTCAACAAACCGCGCTTGCCAGAGCTGCTGGTGAGCAGCGCGAAATTCAAACGAAACTACGTGATCAATTGACTAACTCGACATTTATCGCTCGTAATCGCTTGACCAAACAGATGGCGGACTTGGATATAAAGATTATAAATACCGATCGCAAAGCTACGGGTGTTGACAATGCTCTGGATCGCCTCCTGCAAAAATTTGAGGAAGAACATAAAGAGGCCATTGACATGAGGACCAATAGCGTCCTGGAGATTCAACGTGAACAACAAGAGTTCCGTCAGCGCTTGCGACGCGCAATAGAGGAGGCTGGGCAACAGGACAAGCTCGATACAGGGATGAAACCGTCGTCCGAACCAGAGTTGGGGCTTACCACACGGAACGGCCTCGAAAAAGAAGTTTCAACTCGCGCTGGCTTCAACCCCAAAATGAATTGAACGGGCAATGTCTTCTGATGCCGCCAGACTGAATCGCCGCGATCCAGAGCTTGAAGCGCTGAAACGGGGTAACCCTGATCTCTCCAATGCCGTAGATCTGCAGCTCGCGCGCGCAGCCTCGTTGGCGAACCGCGAGGCCGCGTATCTCGTTGAGATCGAGATTTGGACACTATTTTTTCAATGCACTTTTGTAATGACCCAGCGAAACCTGCTCAAGTTATGCGGCTAAAGCAAACGCCTCAGCCGGTGTCTTCATGCCCAGCGCCTGATGCGGCCGGCGGTGGTTATAGAAGCCGATCCAGTCACCAATGATGCGACTGGCGTGCTGCAATGTTTCGAAGCGATGTCGATGAGCGCATTGCTCCTTTAGGGTTCTGATGACGCGTTCGACCATGCCATTCTGCTGTGGGCAATGCGGCGTGATGAACTCTTGCTGAAGCCCGTAACTGCGGACCAACGCGGTGTAACTACGGCTGGTGAACACCAAGCCGTTATCTGAGCGCAGCAAGAACGGCGCCGTCACGCGACCCAGTGAGCCATAACGCGCGATCAGCGCTTGCTCCAAGGCCGACTCTGCCGTCTTCGACTTGCCCGAACGCGACAGATGCCAGCCCAGTAATTCCCGCGTGTGGCAATCAATCACCAAGGCTAGCACCGCCCAGCCATCTCGCCCTGTCCAGATCCGACACAGATCGGTTGCCCAGCGCTGGTCTGGTCCTGTGGCTACCGACGGCAAGGCCTTCACCCTGGGCCGGAAACCAATAGGACGCTTCTTGACCTGCCAACCTTTGATCTGGAAGATCCTCTGCACCGTGTTCTTATTGAACCCGAGCAGGCCAGCCACCGTGCGATAGCCGAAGGACGGCTCTTCCAGGATCATCTTGCGAATGGGTTCGGCAAAGCGCTCCTGCACCTTGGGCTCAGCCTTCACCGGCTTGTAGTAAGCGCTGCGCCTGGCAATCCCAAACCACGCGCATATCTTGCTGACAGCCACATCGAAACCGTCTTGTTTGAGTCCCTGGCGGATGGTCTCGATTACTTGTCTTCCTCGCCCAACAGGGACGCCAATTTTTTTCTGGCGCGCAGCTCCAGCATGGCTTCTCCGTAGGCTTCCTGCAGCTCCTTGAGTTGCCGCTCGTACTGTTCTCTCACATCCAGCGGCTTGGCGCGCAGGGCGTTCTCCATCCCTTTGCGGCCTTCATCGACCCATTCTTCGATCTCGGATGGCGGGATATCAAACGACCGGCTAGCCTCGGCTACCGTCGTCTTTCCCTGGATGATTTCCATCACCAGCGCCGCTTTGCGCTTGGCTGTCCAACGTTTGAATTCTTCTTCCATGACCTTGCTCATTTTGATTCCCTTTTAGGATTATCTACTGAGCAGGTTTTTAGTGGGTCATTACACTTTGGGCCTCTCCATTGGCGACGCCGCCATCTTAGCTCGCGCCACAGTTTCGATTCCTCCAAAAGGTAGCAAGCCCTCGAACTCATGAACATACTCAGGCAGCTGATTGACGAGAATCCTCCCGCTATCCTTACCAGCACACTGACTTCCGAACTATTTGAAAGGCTGAGGATGCATCCGTATCCAGCAATCTTAATCAATCGCCAGCGCTCCGCGAACTGGGGTGGCTTCTGCTCATACCTCGACTATACGGAGGCCGGTGAAGTCGCAATCAGTAATCAACTAGTTCAGCGCACGGATTTGTCAGAAGAAATGCACAGAAGGCAAATCCTTGCGCTCTACCTGCATGAGTGCGCTCATCGTATTTGCGGCGGAGAGTTCGGCCATGGGGAGATCTTTTCAGCCATGGTCCTTATTCTCTACATCAGAGCAGGTTCATTCTGCGGCAGACCTCTGTATCACTCATTCGCGCTCTACGATATTGACGAAGGACACGATGACCTGCAGGGCGTCCCTCAGGCAATCACCTGGTCAATCAACCAAGCTAATGAGCTTGCGAAATCTTCGCTCTCTGCTGAGGAGTGCGCAGCAAGCCTGGTGGTCCGGCATGCTGAATGGCTGGAGGAATTACGGCAAAGAGATAGTGAAAAGGCCGCCCTTGAATCTCGCCGAAAGCAAAATATGATGAGGTGGAATCAGCTTAAATCTGATGTTCGTCGCTGGAAATTTTTAGCTATCACTGCGGGGATCGCATTTCTCACGCTGTTCGTTACTGTGACGTCGTATGCAGACGAAATAGATCAGAAAACCCAAGCGGAATTCGAGACATACAAACGATCGAAGATGGTGTGGACGTGTGATTGTGTGGGCGGGCGGGAGGTGTGGTCTTGGAAATCCGTAAAACAACTAGAAGATGAAACGCTTGCTAAACAGCGAGAGGTAGACTCATTGATAGCGAAAAGAGGATGGACTACGCCCATACCCGCTGCCGCAAGATTTGCCTTGCAGTCAACGTGCAAATAATGCAAAGAGAATCCCAGGTTTTCTTGAAGGACGCCAATTGATGAGATTCTCTTCGCGGCTTGGCGCAGGCACGCCAGTACAACGTCACGGCATTCTGGCTTCTGAAATAATATCAAGTAGCTGATCAATGACCAGGTCGGCGTCTTTACGATGGAACAGGTTTAAGCTGGGATGATATTGCCCGGTCGACGTACGCACAACAATACTGTATTCCGTCGATGGATCATCGCCTCCCCCAAAGCACACGCTCCTACGTACCTCTTCTATGAGATCAAGCCGAATCCAGGTTGGCTTCTGCTCATTAGCTGATGGTAACCGATTGGCTTCAGAAGGAACTACTCGTATCCAACGGAAACGTCCGTCAAAAGATTTTGTAATCAGGTCCATATTGTTTTCAGTGGTGAAATTTAAGTCGGGAGAGCCCAAATAGCTTGGACTTTAGCATTCCAATGTTCCGCTTGCTGTGCCGACGTGCAGCGAACTTTGATCAAAGGGCATACAACATTGTTCATCCTGAAATGCAGGAAATTGCGCTCCTTCCTTCCGTTCCGATCAACCCAAAGCCATTGGATTTCCGCCATTTCATCAAAATTGAATAGCTGCACGCCTTTAGCAGTTGCGAATGCTACCCGATGACTATTTGAGTCAAAAGCCACGTAGTGGGAGCCACCTTCCAGTAGGTGCTCGCTACTGAAATTTTGTGCTCGAAGCCCGTCCAAAAGCTGCCTTCGTGAACGATCCTCTCGACGATAAAGCGACCAAAGGCCATAGATTATCAATCCAACAACCAATACAAAAACGAAGAAGAACATCATTGCTCCCACAGGATTATTTTTTAATTATCAAAACAAAAATACTCTATGTAGCCGAAGGAATAATTGGGCATATCCAACTATTCCTTCAGGAAATAATACTACAGGCTTCTTCGCATCCTTCTTAGATTGCGGGATTTTTTGACTTCCTCAGGTGGCTATGTCCCAAAATAAAAGGTAACAGCCTGGCGATGTTAACTGCATCATCAAGTCCTCGATGATGTTGGCCTAACAAACTAAACCCGGCTAACTCGCAAGCCTTTGCCATGCCGACTTCTTTACCGATCTTTTGATTTTTCGCAAACATCTTTTTCGCGTTCTGATGCGGGAAAGCAATCGGGAACTTCACCTGGTGCAAAGACGAATCTCTCACCAATTGCTTCTGGTCATATGCTCCCCAGCTCATCCAAACAGCCTGGGGATCGCTATGCTCTTCTGCAAACAAAAATAATTTTTCGGCGGCAGTTGCAAACAACGGCGCTGTATCAACGTCGTGTTGAGAAATACCTGTCAAGGCCCTACAAAAAGGTGTGAGGGCCGGATTTACCAGCGGTTTCACAAACTGCTGGAACCGCTGGAGCACCTCACCTGACGGCGACGCCCAACAAGCTCCAATTTCAATAATTTCCATGTTCTCGGCCGTGATGCTGCCGTCATCGGAACACGTCGCCTCAAGATCTACTACCAGGTACTTCATATCAATCCCCCACAATGAGGTTATTTGGTGGCGCCCCTCCCGTTCCTCATGGGGGAAGGAGCAGTTTGGACTGCCCCTCCCCCCACGAGCCAGGATGTCCTTTCCGCGCGCCGTCAAGGAGCTTTCGCGGCATAAACGCGGTACCCGCATTTATTCCACGGTCTCCTTGACGGAGCTACATAACGGCGTCGTACATATGCCGGCAATGCAAAATCCCCGCGAGATAGCCACTGAGAACACCCAACTGAGCTTCGGTCTCAGTCAGGCCAATTAGCGCTTGCAACCGATCAAGCGCCATGATGAACGGATCTTCATCCTCCAAAATAATCAAAATCTCATTTATTTTTTTGGAAACCGATTCCTGACTTTCATCAAGTGTCGCTTCGATCAACGGTCGAAGAATAGTGCCCAATTCAATCATAGAATTCATCATTATTAGCCCAGTTTTTTTGCAAGGTCGCTTGCTCTCAAGTGTGTATAGCGCTTCAACATTTGCAACGTTTTATGGCCCGTAACCGATGCCACTTCCATCAAGTCCAACCCCCGTTCAAAAAATCTACTGGTTGCCTCTCGTCGGAGGTCATGGAATCGTAGTCCCGTGATATAGCCAGGGTTCAACGCAATTTCTTTCTCAGCGCATTCTTTTTCGTATTCCTTGCGCGCCCTTCGCTTTGCGGCTTCCCACGCGTCCCTCAGCTGTTTTTCATTCACAGCAAATACATTTTCAGAGGAGGGATCGGGCAGCTCTTTAATGATTCCAACCGCTCTTCCGCTGAGCGGGATCACTCTGTCTTCACCATTTTTTGTGTCTCGAAGAACCGCAGTATGCGAAAGGATATTCACGTCTTTCCGACGAAGGTTAAGAATCTCTCCCCTACGCGCACCCGTCTCCACTGCAAATTCAAACAGAGAGGCGACGTAGGGATTTCGAGCCCGCTTCAGTTGCACGAAGATTCGCTCATATTCCCCGACCTCCAGTCTGCGATCACGAGCCTTACCGTTCGCAGGAACCTGAACCGTTCGCACAGGATTTTCCAGGCTCATACCCCAACGCCGAATTGCGGTTTGAAAGACGCTTGATAGCAGCATCAAATATTTGCGTAAATTATTTTCCGACCAACCTTCATTTCTGGCAGTGGCCATGAATCGGGAGACAGCATCGCGACCGACCAGAGAGATGGGCAATCTAGAAATTGGATATCTCTTGAGCTTGCCAATTTTCGTTCGCTCCACCGCGGCCCCTTTCTTAGCCGGTGTGATCTCTCGCTCGTACCGATCAAGCAAGGCACCAAGCGTCATCTGGGCAGCCTCCTGCTTTCGCTGTTTCGCCTCAAGTACAAGTCTGTGCGTGGGATCGATCGTTGCATCCGATTTCATTCGATCCCTGTAGGCACGTGCATCTTGTAGAGAATCGAAGGTTTCATCAATGCGTAGACCTTTGATTGTCAGGCGTACACGGAAGGAATAGCCGTCGCATCTGACGGTAATGTTCTTGTCGATGGTTCGTTCAGAGAGTTTTTTGAGAGCTGGCATACAGAGTTAGATTTGACCAAATTTGACCTAGAAATACGATAAACCGCATCTCTCCCTCTGTCTAAGCCCGTGATATACTCGTTTTTACCGAATTAGTGTCGCTAGCCTCAAAATCCCGCGCCGCAAGGCGTGCCGGTTCGATTCCGGCTCCCGGCACCACACAGTATTGAAAGTATTGAACGAAGTCCGATGATGTTCTTAAACCCGCATGTCTGCCGACACAGCGGGTTTTTTATTGTCTGCAGGATTGGCTAACTTCTTTCAGCATCCCCCCCCATCCTCCGTGTTTCGAACACCCTCGCAGCCGGCGAGAACTTTTTCCCCGGCTGCCTGTCTCTAAGTCGCCTATGCCAGCAAGGCGCACCGTCACCGCAACATTTGTCTTTGCGCAAACAGGTCACAAACAATCCATCGCCCGCCGATGGGGATAATGACAACGACAATGAGGCCAAGCACATGATTCCCGCTTCCCCAAACTCTTCGGACCAAGGTCTGCTGCCATTGAACCTGGCCACTTCGGAGGCCCCCTCCGCTGTCCTCGCACCCCTGTTCGGCGCTGACCTGTCGCAGAGCGCGCCTGATCACCACGAGGACGCGAAATTTGCCATGGAGCGGCTCAAGGTCGTTGCGACCAAGAGCTGATCTCGAAACAGATAAATCAACAGGACACACCCAATGGGCGCTCCGGACAAAGTAGAGTCGCAGACCAATACGACGGAAAAATCCTGCAAGGAACTGAAGTGTGACTGCAACCTCATGTGGTCGATGATCCAGCAGATGAGCACCAAGCGCCTGTGCACCCTGCATGGACGCAACGAAGGCTCCATCATCCCGGTCTTCAGTGATCGCGCCCGGCGCATCTCCGCCACGTATGCTCGCTTCTATCTGGAGAAGGAAGACTATGGCGAGCCGACCAAGAAGGGCCGCTTCTACTGGATGGCGCTGGGCGCCTTCGCCAGCAAGACGGTAGCCTGTTCGCTGGACGATCTGCGGGTGCCGATCATCGATCCGGTATTCAAGGGCCTGGCAAAAGGCAATCTGTGGCTGTTCTATGACATCAGCGGATGGCACTGGTATTACACGCGCTTTCGCAACAGCTTCGATCAGTGCGTCTCGTGTCGGGACGCCTCTGCCTATATCAAGCCGGTCAAGGACCAGGTCGCCAACTATCCCTGGAAGGATGAAGCGCTGCCCAAGATCGCCAACATGCACAGGCACGACCACATCGTCGAGGCATTCGACCTGGTCAAGCAGATCGAATCCACCAGGCCCGGCGAAGACCAGGAACGACTGAAGTACCAGCATCTCATCGCCATTGCCAATCATGAGCAAGGCGTGATATTGCAACCCCTGATCTACGATGACGCCTGTTTTGCAGGTTGGGTATGGGTGCAGCGCTTGCGCGGCATCCGCTCGCTCTCGCCCAAACTCCAGATGGCCTTCACCAGCGCCTGCGACATCGACGACCAGAAATTGAAATCAGAGGCGCCCAAGGAGACCGTTCTGGAAGACTTCCAGAGCCGTATGCAATGGATTACCAGCGTCGCCGATATCTTCCATGACCTGATGCAAAGGCAAGGAGCGTACATGGAAAGCCAGTTGAATGCGATGGCGGACTGGGTCAACATGGACCAAATGCAGAACTATCAACCGACCTACATGTTTGGCGCACCGCTCTGAACGCCACCACTGCGATGATACGAAAACGCCTCATGCGCCTTGGCGCGACCTTGTCTGCAGCCTTGCTCGTCACACTTGTCAGCGCTTGCTCACCCGACCACAACGAGAACGTCCAGAAGATGCCCGAAACCATCGAAATCACGCCCAACCAGTCCGGCAAGGCATTGCTTGCGCGCTACCCGCACCAGATCAAATTGCTCAACCGGCCGCCCAACGTCAATTTCTATTCGGTGGACTGGCCGCGCAATGCACTGGGGACCGTCCAGATCAAGACTGGAAATCACGTCGCCGTAATCAACGACGTGCTCGGCATTTCGGGAAGCGATGATCCCAACTTTGCCGGTGAAGATATTGTCGAGTGGCACGTGTATGCAGGTCTGGCGACCGAAGAGGAAATACCGCATGACCTGGCGCGTCAGCGCTTCCTGGCGCTGCTGCAGGAAATCCGCAAGGCGGGCTGGCAACGTTATGTGGGACGCGGCCATCCGCGCCTCAAGGGCAGCGCTGCTTTGCGCTATGCATTGAGCTCCCCCACCTATGCTCTGGATCCGGACTATCCGCTCTCGCTGCAAGAGTGGATGAGCATGCCGGACGACACCATGTGGCGCTTCCAGCTGGAGAACGCCTATCTCAGGTTGACCTTGACCCGGGACGCCCAGCGCAAGGATGTCAACAAGAAGGGAGCGTATTTCGTCAAACTCTCCCTGAACGGTGCCAACGAGGAGGCCCGCCGGATCGTCGGCCCGGCCAGGAGAGCCGACTGGCAAGCCGCCTTGCCGGAAGAACTGAAGTTGCTCAAACAGGACAGGGAGCGTGCAGAGCAAGTTCTCAAACAGCAAGGGGTGGCAATCGACGAGAGCTACCAGGACCCCAGGCTGCCCTGATCTCTTCACGCTGACTGGATTGCCTGCCGTGAACACCTCCTGTCTGCAGGGCAAAGGAGGGATCATGCACGAAGCAGGCTACCCGTTCACCCAGGAACATCCGGCGGCTTCTCCGCGAAAATAATTTTCTGCCGTCGACGTATCATTTTTTTTATCCAGGCTATATAATCGCCCCCTCTCCGAAAAAAGACATTTCGGAGAGGATTCAAAAAACCCGGCCAGAACGGTTTTTTGAAGGCAAGGCGAGAACCGGCAACACCAATCCACATTGCCCGGACTGCAACGAATACATCTGAAAATGGCTCTCGCATGCGAGGGCCTTTTTTATGGCCTGCAGTTTTGCAAATAATTTGCGCAACCGCTCCCAAAGCCCCGTCCCTACAGGAAACTTATCCCCGATTTGTGTGCATAAACCTGTGGATAAGCGATTTCGTCGCAACGCTAGCGCCGGTCCCGCCTGCCCTCCCAATAAACCGCACAAAAAATAAGCAGCAACCGCGCAAAAACCTACTTGCCCGACCTTGTCGAAATGGCATCGCGCAGGGCTTGCGCCAGGGTCGCGGCAGCCGGCTTCAACACCCTGCCCTTCAAGGTGATCAAGCCCATGGCGCGGCTCAACACGGGGCTGGTCACAGGACGCGCCACGATGCCCTTGTAGGGCGCATTGCGGATGGCCAGTTCCGGCAGCAGGGCCACCCCCAGCCCGACGGCGACCAGGCTGATGGCGCCGGCCACGTGATTGGTCTCGTACTGGATCACCGGGCGCTGCGGCACGCGCGAGAAGGCGTTGTCGATCAGGCTGCGGTTGCCGCTGCTGGACGAGACCGAGACCAGCTTCTCGCCCGCCAGTGACTTCCAGTTCAGGCTGGCGTGCGCGGCCAGCGGATGGTGCGTCGGCATGACCGCCAGATAGCGCTCGCGCGTGAGTTCGGCAAAGTCGATCTCGGCTTCCTGCGCACCGATGAAATTGACGCCAAAGTCGGCCTCGCCCTTGCGTACGCTCTCCAGTACATCGGCCGCACTCTCGTCGATGATGCGCACGCGCACGTTGGCGTGGCTGCGCGCGTAACGCTTCAAGACCTGCGGCAACAGATTATTGGCCACCGAAGGGACGCAAGCCACGGTGACGTGCTCGCGCCGCTGCGCCATGCGCTGCTCGACACTCTTGACGGCCAGCTCCAGCTCTTCCATCACGGCCTGGGCATGGACCAGGAAGAGCTCGCCAGCGGGGGTGAGCGAGACGCGCCGGGTGGTGCGGTCGAACAGGCGCTCCTGCAGGGCCTGCTCCAGGTTCTCGATGCGGCGGCTCAGCGCCGGCTGGGTGATGAACAAGCCCTCGGCCGCGGCGCGAAAGCTTGACTGGCGGGCGACGGCGATGAAGGCCTGCAATTCGGCGGTCTCGATATTGATGCGCATTATTTATCAATCCTTAGATTAAATGCATTTAACTTTTCAAAGGATACTCCGCAAACTGCCGTGTTTTAAACCGAAAAACGATACCGACCAATAGGAGATCCTCATGAAAAGCCTTCTGTCCTCCAAGACCCTGCAGCGCAGTGTTCTCGCCCTGCTCATCGGCGCCACCAGCGCGCTGGCCGCAGCGGCCGACATCCACGTGGTCAGCTCGGGTGGCTTTGCCGCTGCCTACAAGACACTGGTGCCGGAATTCGAAAAGAAGACCGGCCACAAGCTCATCTCCGGCTGGGGCCCGTCCATGGGTGAAACGCCGCAAGCCATTCCCAATCGCCTGCAACGCGGGGAGCACATCGATGTGGTGATCATGGTCGGCGATTCGCTGGACAAGCTGGTGGCCGCAGGCAAGGTCTCCAAGACCGAGCACAAGCTGCTGGCGCTCTCGCGCATTGGCCTGGCCGTCAAGGCCGGCGCGCCGCGCCCGGATATCTCTACCCTCGACGCCTTCAAGCGCACCCTGCTCACGGCCCACTCGGTGGTCTATTCGGATAGCGCCAGCGGCGTGTTCCTCTCCACCAAGCTGTTCAAGCGCCTGGGCATCGACCAGCAGATGGCCTACAAGGGCAGCATGATCCCGGCCGAGCCGGTGGGTCAGGTGGTGGCGCGCGGTGATGCCGAGATCGGCCTGCAGCAGATCTCCGAGCTCAAGCCGGTCAAGGGCATCGACATCATCGGCCCCATTCCCGAAGAAGCCCAGCAACTGACGCCGTTCTCCGCCGGCGTGGTGGTCGGCACGCACGAAGCCGAAGCGGCCAAGGAACTGCTGCACTTCCTGGCCTCGCCTGAGGCACAGGCGGCGATCAAGGCTTCTGGACTCGATCCCGCGCCGCGCTGAGCACGGGTCCAGGCAAAGAGAGAACGAGAGAGACTGACATGACCACAACCACTACAAACGCCAAACACTCCAAGCTGTCCACGGTCCTGCGGGTCACCAGCGGCAATTTCCTGGAGATGTTCGACTTCTTCCTGTACGGCTTCTACGCCAGCTACATCGCCAAGACCTTCTTCCCGTCGGACAACGAGTTCGTTTCGCTGATCCTGACCTTCGGCACCTTTGGTGCGGGCTTCCTGATGCGTCCGCTGGGCGCCATCATCCTGGGCAGCTACATCGATCGCGTGGGCCGTCGCCAGGGCCTGATCGTGACGCTGGCCATCATGGCCATCGGCACGGTGTTGATCGCCTTCGTGCCCGGCTATGCCACCATCGGCGTGGCCGCGCCGATCCTGGTGCTGACCGGACGATTGCTGCAGGGCTTTTCGGCGGGGGTCGAGCTGGGTGGCGTGTCAGTCTATCTCGCCGAAATGGCCACGCCCGGCAACAAGGGCTTTTACGTGAGCTGGCAATCGGCCAGCCAGCAGGCGGCCATCATGGCCTCTGCCCTGATCGGCTATCTGGTCAGCCAATCCCTGTCGCCGGTGCAGATCAGCGACTGGGGCTGGCGCATTCCCTTCTTCATCGGCTGCATGATCGTGCCGGCCATCTTCATCATCCGCCGCTCGCTGCAGGAAACCGAAGAATTCCTGGCGCGCAAGCGTCATCCCAGCTTCGGCGAAATCATGACCTCCATCGCGCAGAACTGGAAGATCGTGGCGGCCGGGATGATGATGGTGGTGATGACCACCGTGTCGTTCTACCTGATCACGGTCTACACGCCGACCTTCGGCAAGAACGTGCTCAAGCTGTCGGCCTCGGACAGCCTCATCGTGACCTTCTGCGTGGGCCTGTCCAACTTCTGCTGGCTGCCCATCATGGGCGCGCTGTCCGACCGCGTGGGACGTCGTCCGGTACTGGTGGCCTTTACGCTCTTGACCTTGTTGACGGCCTATCCGGTGATGTCCTGGCTGGTCTCCGACATCAGCTTCAAGAACCTGTTGATCACCGAACTGTGGCTGTCCTTCCTCTATGCCAGCTATAACGGCGCGGCGGTGGTGGCGCTCACCGAGGTGATGCCGGCGCATGTGCGCACGGTCGGTTTCTCGCTGGCCTACAGCCTGGCCACCGCCATCTTCGGCGGCTTCACGCCGCTGGTCTCGACCTGGCTGATCGAAACCTCCGGCGACAAGGCTGCACCGGGCTACTGGATGAGCTTTGCCGCCGTCTGCGGCCTGCTTGCCACGCTGGTGCTGTATCGCGGCAAGAGCGCAGCCGCCACGGTCAGTCCGACCGCCTGACTCCACGCCTCCGGCGCCACCTGCGGCAGCCGGAGCCCTCTCCCATCCACCCAGCCGCCGCGCCTGATCCTGTCAGGATTGCGCTGCGGCTGCAGCGACCCCCTCTTCCCCCGCCGACGCCGCACGCCCCCCCTTGCTTTCCCCTTCCCGCCCCCCCTCCTGCACAGCGGGCCAGCCGCTCGACACAAAAAATAATCACGTCGTGATGGATCTTTTTCGGACGAGCCTGATCAATAACGTTACAACTCCAGTGCAAAACGTTTGAAAACAAGAAAATACTTGTACAAACCACATGCATTTAGAGGAAATAGCGAAACGAGTTGGCATAAAACCATCTCTGTATCGCTTATATACGGGAAAAATTAGAAATCGCGCAGGGCAGCACAACTCATCTACAGGGGAATTTCCATGAACAAACTGAAGGTATCCACCCGCCTGGCGCTAGGATTTGCCAGTGTCGTCGTTCTGCTGGTCATCATCTCGCTGGTCGGACTGTGGGGTATGGCCACGGTCAAGGGCAATTTGTCCGACATCGTCGCCAACAACCAGCAAGGCGGCTTGGCAGACGTCATGAACAACAGTGTGCGCATCCGCGCGCTGGCCATCCGCAATATCGCGCTATTCCAGGAGCCGGCGCTGATCGCCCGCGAAATCGAACGCATCAAGGTGCAGGAAAAGGCTTATCAGGACGCCAGCCAAAAACTCGGCAAGATGTTCGAGCAACCCGATACCACACGAAGGGAAAAGGAATTATTCGACCTGATCGCGCAAAACGCGGCCGACACCGAGCCCCTGATGAACCAGGCCCTCGCCCTGGCGCAGCAGGACAAGACCGCCGAACTGACCAGCCTGCTGAGCCAGAAGATCCGTCCGGTCCAGGCCAAGTGGCTGGACAACCTGGATGAACTGGGCCGTTTCGAGGATGAACTCAACAGCCAGGCTTCCGCCGCAGCCGACACCACCTACCGAAGCATCCTCACGACTACCTGGGCGCTGGTGGCCGGTTCGGTGCTGCTGGCCGTGGCT
Organism: Herbaspirillum camelliae; assembly: GCF_001929405.1. NCBI lineage: Bacteria > Pseudomonadati > Pseudomonadota > Betaproteobacteria > Burkholderiales > Oxalobacteraceae > Herbaspirillum > Herbaspirillum camelliae. The sequence goes on along the minus strand of NZ_KV880769.1, from coordinate 3,085,105 downwards.
GCCGCTTTCCTGATCGTGCGCAGCGTGCTGCGCCAACTGGGCGGCGAACCCGCGCAGGCCCAGGAACTAGCCGCCCAGATCGCCCAGGGCAACCTGGCGGTGAACATCCCCCTGGCCAAGGGGGACCAGCAGAGCCTGATGGCGTCGCTGGAGAACATGCGCGCCCAGTTGACCAGCATCGTCGACGGCATCAAGCACTCAGCGGAGTCGATCTCCACCGCCGCCAGCCAGATCGCGGTCGGCAACCTGGATCTGTCGCGCCGGACCGAAGAACAGGCGGCTTCCCTGGAAGAGACCGCTTCCAGCATGGAAGAGATCACCTCCACGGTCGAGCAAAACACCCAGAACGCCGGCCAGGGCCACCAGCTGGCGCGCTCGGCCTCCTTGCATGCGCAAAAGGGCGGTGAAGTGGTCGAGCGCGTGGTCGGCACCATGAAGGATATTTCCCAGAGCGCCTACAAGATCACCGAGATCATCGCCACCGTGGAGGGCATCGCCTTCCAGACCAATATCCTGGCTCTCAATGCCGCCGTCGAAGCGGCCCGCGCCGGAGAACAGGGCCGCGGATTCGCCGTGGTGGCAACCGAGGTGCGCTCGCTGGCCCAGCGCAGCGCCTCCTCCGCCAAGGAGATCCGGGGCCTGATCGAATCCTCGGTGCAGCATGTGGAAGCGGGCCAGAAGCTGGTCGATGAGGCTGGCCAGACCATGGACGAGGTCGTGCGCTCGATCCAGCAGGTCAATGACCTGATGAGCGAAATCACGGCCGCCTCCAACGAGCAGAGCTCGGGAATCAACCAGATCAACATCGCCATCTCGCAGATGGATGAAGTGACCCAGCAGAATGCGGCGCTGGTCGAAGAATCGGCCAGTGCAGCGCAATCGATGGCGCAGCAGGCCAACAGCCTGCGCGATGCAGTCGCGGTATTCCGGATCGAACAGCCGCAGCCTGCCGTGGCCTACCCGCGAGAACAGGTGATCCATCCGACGATGGGATTGCTCAGCGCAGCCTGAGCCCCCTGCCCGCTCCCGCCCACACTCCCGGCATCGCCGCCCGCCTCTGCTGCTACGCAGCCTGGCGAGCTTTTTCTTTCAGGCGCGCCATGTTCATGCCGATGGCGACTACCACGGCAGAAGCGCTCCAGCACCAGAAGGCTGGATGGCGCGCGAATTGCTGATCGGGTGTGAAGGGTATCCACATCGTGTCCAATGCCACCAGGACAAAGAAGACAGAGGTCGCGGGCCGGGTCAGCAACTTGTCGCCCAAGGCAATGAAGAGGGAGGCAATCAGGCTCAAGTTGACGACGCTGTAGAACGACATTGCCAGGCCCAGCCAACTGGGCTTGTCGAACAGGAAAAACGGCATCATCAACGAATAGATGAAGGCCAGCGCGCCAGGCTCGTCGCCCAGCACAGGCAGCACCAGCGAGAGCATGAACAAGCCCCAGCCGGCCATGATGACGCGGCGGGCGACCTTCAGGTGGGGAGCTGTGTCCGGCTTGGCCGGGTTGACGATGAGGTCGGCAAGAGACTTGGACATGGACTTTCCTGCTTGAACGTAATGGAGCGAGAAGTGAAGGCAAACGCACACGGACGATGCCGCCCCCCAAAAGACAAACGGCGAACCCGAAGGTTCGCCGCCTGCCTTGCTGCCGCCGGGGGCAGGAAGCCTTACTTCTTGCGCTGTGGCGGCAAGTCGGTGCAATGACCTTCCGCCACTTCGGCGGCCATGCCCAGCGACTCACCCAGGGTCGGGTGCGGGTGGATGGTCTTGCCGATATCGACGGCGTCCGCGCCCATCTCGATGGCCAGCGCCACTTCGCCGATCATGTCGCCTGCGTGCGTACCGACGATGCCGCCACCGATGATGCGATGGGTCTCGGCATCAAAGAGCAGCTTGGTGAAGCCTTCCGAACGGCCATTGGCCACGGCGCGGCCGGAAGCGGCCCACGGGAAGTGACCCTTCTCGATCTTGATGCCACGGGCCTTGGCTTCGTCTTCGGTCACGCCGACCCATGCCACTTCCGGATCGGTGTAGGCCACCGAGGGGATCACGCTGGCATCGAAGAAGCTCTTCTCGCCGGCAATCGCTTCAGCGGCCACGTGGCCTTCGTGCACCGCCTTGTGCGCCAGCATGGGCTGGCCCACCAGATCGCCGATGGCGAAGATGTGCGGCACGTTGGTGCGCATCTGCTTGTCCACGGCGATGAAGCCGCGATCCGAGACGATCACGCCCGCCTTGTCGGCCGACAGCTTCTTGCCGTTGGGGCTACGGCCCACGGCCACCAGCACCAGGTCGTACAGTTGCGGCTCGGGTGCAGTCGCACCAGCCTCAGCGGCTTCGAAGCTCACCTTGATGCCTTCCGGCAGGGCTTCCACGGCCACGGTCTTGGTCTTGACCATGACGTTGTCGAAGCGCTTCTCGTTGAACTTCTGCCAGACCTTGACCATGTCGCGGTCCGCGCCTTGCATCAGGCCATCCATCATCTCGACCACGTCGATGCGTGCGCCCAGGGTGGAATAGACGGTGGCCATTTCCAGGCCGATGATGCCGCCGCCGATGACCAGCATGCGCTTGGGCACCTGGCGCAGTTCCAGCGCGCCGGTCGAATCGACGATGCGCGGATCCTGTGGCACGAAGGGCAGGTTCACCACGGACGAACCGGCCGCAATGATGGCGTGCTTGAACTGCACGACCTTCTTGCTGCCATCCGCTGCAGTGACTTCGATGTGGTTGGGGCCGGCGAACTGGCCGTTACCATTGACCACCTGCACCTTGCGGGCCTTGGCCATGCCGGCCAGGCCACCGGTCATGGTGCCGATGACCTTGTCCTTGTAGGCGCGCAGCTTGTCGATGTCGATCTCGGGCTTGCCGAAGGTCACGCCGTGCGAGGCCATGGCGGCGGTCTCGTCGATCACGGCCGCCACGTGCAGCAGCGCCTTGGAAGGGATGCAGCCGACGTTGAGGCAGACGCCACCCAGGGTCGCATCGCGCTCGACGATGACGGTATTGAGGCCCAGGTCGGCCGCGCGGAAGGCAGCCGAGTAACCGCCAGGACCACCACCGAGCACCATCACGTCGCACTGCACGTCGGCGCTGCCGCCGAAGCTGGCAGCGGCCGGTGCAGCCACCGGTGCGGCGGGCGCAGCAGCAGGCGCGGCAGCCGGAGCGGGTGCTGCGGCCGGTGCCGGTGCGGCAGCAGCTTCACCAGCGGCTTCCACCATCAGCAGCAGAGAGCCTTCGGCGACCTTGTCACCGACCTTGACCTTCACTTCCTTGACCACGCCGGCCTGGCTGGACGGGATTTCCATGCTGGCCTTGTCGGATTCGACGGTGATCAGCGACTGATCCACCTTGATGGTGTCGCCGACCTTGACCATCACCTCGATGACTTCGACTTCCTTGAAATCCCCGATATCGGGGACCTTGACTTCAGAGAGACTCATTGTCCTGACTCCGTAATGTTCGGTGGTGGCTTAGAGGAGCGACTTGCGCAGATCGCCCAGCACGTCGGCCAGATAAGCCGAGAAACGTGCGCCCATGGCGCCGTCGATGACGCGGTGGTCATAGGACAGCGAAGTCGGCAGCATCAGGCGCGGCACGAACTGCTTGCCATCCCACACCGGCTTGGTGATCGACTTGGACAGGCCCAGGATGGCCACTTCCGGCGCATTGATGATGGGCGTGAAGGCGGTACCGCCAATGCCACCCAGCGAGGAGATGGTGAAGGTCGCGCCTTGCATGTCGGCCGGCTTCAGCTTGCCGTCGCGGGCCTGAGCGGACAGTTCGCCCATTTCGGTAGCGATCTGGCCGATGCTCTTCTGGTCGGCGTTCTTGATGACCGGCACCACCAGGCCATTCGGGGTATCGGCGGCAAAGCCGATGTTGTAGTACTTCTTCAGGATCAGGTTCTCGCCCTTCTCGTCCAGGGACGCATTGAAGGCCGGGAATTTCTTCAGGGCCGAGACGCTGGCCTTGATGACGAAGGCCAGCATGGTCAGCTTGACCGGCGACTTGGCCTTGGCGAAGGCGTCGTTGGAGGTCTTGCGGAATTCTTCCAGCTCGGTCACGTCGGCTTCGTCGAACTGCGTCACGTGGGGAATCATGACCCAGTTGCGATGCAGGTTGGGGCCGCTGATCTTCTTGATGCGCGACAGCGGTTGCAGTTCGGTTTCACCGAACTTGCTGAAGTCCAGCGACGGCCACGGCAGCAGGTTCATGCCCGAGCCGCTGCCATTGGTCGCCGGTGCGGAAGCGGCCACCGAGGTGGAGCCGGCCATGACGCCCTTGACGAAGTTCTGCACGTCCAATTGCAGGATGCGGCCCTTGGGACCGGTAGCCGGCACGCGCGACAGATCCACGCCCAGTTCGCGTGCGAACTTGCGCACGGAAGGCGAAGCGTGGGCCTTGCCGCCGGTGCTGGTGGCCGAAGCGGTAGCGATGGCGGGCACGGCAGCAGCGGCCGGCGCGGGTGCTGCAGCGGGAGCCGGTGCAGCTGCCGGAGCGGCTGCAGGCGCAGCGGCGGCGGCAGGAGCAGCGGCAGCAGCCGGTGCGCCGCCAGCAGCTTCGATGGTGGCGATGATGCTGCCCTTGGCGACCTTGTCACCCAGCTTGACCTTCAGCTCCTTGATGACGCCGGCGTGGCTGGAGGGGATCTCCATGCTGGCCTTGTCGGATTCCACGGTCAGCAGGGATTGCTCGGCCTTGACGGTGTCACCCACCTTGACCATGACTTCGATGACTTCCACTTCCTTGAAGTCGCCGATGTCGGGGACTTCGATCTCGACGGTGCCGCCGGCAGCAGCTGCCGGTGCAGCAGCAGGGGCCGGCGCCGGGGCCGAAGCCTGAGCGGCTGCGGGCGCAGCGGCGGCGGCTTGCGGTGCGGCGGCAGGCGCGGCAGCAGCGCCCTCGCCTTCGACGATCACCAGCAGCGAACCTTCGGCGACCTTGTCGCCGACCTTGACCTTGATTTCCTTGACCACGCCAGCCTGGCTGGACGGGATTTCCATGCTGGCCTTGTCGGATTCAACCGTGATCAGCGACTGGTCGACCTTGATCGTATCGCCGACCTTGACCATCACCTCAATGACTTCGACTTCCTTGAAATCGCCGATGTCCGGGACTTTTACTTCGACTTGACTCATCTGATGCGCTCCGTTGTTCTGTTCCCAGGCGCTGGGCCGGGAGAAGTATTCGCTTAGGGCAGGTGCTGCCTGAGCAGCGGACCTCCCCCGTTGGGGTGGCTTTCCAGACACGACACATCCCCGCGATCAGCAGGCTGAGGCGGGGATGGTCGGTCAGGCAGTCCTTACAGGGTCACCGGGTTGGGCTTGTTCGGATCGATGCCGTACTTGGCGATGGCTTGCGCCACCACTTCCGGCTTGATCTTGCCTTCATCGGCCAGCGACTTCAGGGCGGCCACGGTCACGAAGTAACGGTTCACTTCGAAGAACTCACGCAGCTTGGCGCGGGTGTCCGAACGGCCATAGCCGTCGGTGCCCAGCACCTTGTAGGAGCGGCCCTTCGGCACGAAGGCGCGGACCTGCTCGGCGTAGGTGCGCATGTAGTCGGTGGAGACCACGATCGGGCCTTCGCTGCCTTCCAGCGATTGCTCGAAGTAGCTCTTCTTCGGAGCCTCGGCCGGGTGCAGCATGTTCCAACGTTCCACGTCCTGGCCATCACGGGCCAGCAGGGTGAAGGACGGTGCGGACCAGACGTCGGCGTCGACCTTCCAGTCATCGCGCAGCAGGTCGGCCGCAGCGATGACTTCGCGCAGGATGGTGCCCGAACCCAGCAGTTGCACGCGCAGCTTGTTTTGCTTGCCGCCTTCGTTCAACAGGTACAGGCCCTTGATGATGCCCTCTTCCTGGCCCGGCTTGATGCCAGGGTGGCCGTAGTTCTCGTTCATCACGGTGATGTAGTAGAACACGTCTTCCTGGTTGGCCACCATGCGGCGCAGGCCGTCATGGATGATCACGGCGACTTCGTGGGCGAAGGTCGGGTCGTAGGGGATGCAGTTCGGGATCGCCGAAGCGAACACGTGGCTGTGGCCGTCTTCGTGCTGCAGGCCTTCACCGTTCAAGGTGGTACGGCCGGCGGTACCGCCGATCAGGAAGCCGCGAGCGCGCATGTCACCGGCTGCCCACGCCAGGTCGCCAATACGCTGCAGACCGAACATGGAGTAGTAGGTGTAGAACGGAATCATCACGCGGTTGTTGGTCGAGTACGAGGTCGCCGCAGCGATCCACGAGCTCATGCCGCCCGCTTCGTTGATGCCTTCCTGCAGGATCTGGCCGGCCTTGTCTTCGCGGTAGTACATCACCTGGTCCTTGTCGACCGGTTCGTACAACTGGCCGACCTGGCTGAAGATGCCGATCTGGCGGAACAGGCCTTCCATACCGAAGGTACGGGACTCGTCGACCATGATGGGCACCACGCGTTGGCCCAGGTTGGGGTCGCGCAGCAACGCGGTCAGCACGCGCGAATAGGCGGCGGTAGTGGAGATCTCACGGCCTTCGGCAGTGGGTTCCAGCATGGCCTGGAAGGCCGACAGTTCCGGCACCGGCAGCTTTTCGTCGGCGTGGACGCGGCGCTGCGGCAGGTAGCCACCCAGGGCCTTGCGGCGCTCGTGCAGGTATTGCATTTCCGGCGTGTCGTCGGACGGCTTGAAGAACGGGATGTTGGGCAGTTCAGCGTCCGAGATCGGCAGCTGGAAGCGGTCGCGCATGGCGCGGATGGCTTCGTCGTCCAGTTTCTTGGTGTTGTGCGCGGTGTTGCGCGCTTCGCCAGCCTTGCCGAAACCATAGCCCTTGATGGACTTGGCCAGGATCACGGTCGGCTGGTCCTTGGATTCCTGGGCGACCTTGAAGGCAGCATAGATCTTGTGCGGGTCGTGGCCGCCACGGGTCAGGCGCCAGATGTCGTCGTCCGACATCTTTGAGACCATTTCCAGCAGCTTGGGATGCTTGCCGAAGAAGTGCTTGCGCACGAAGGCGCCGTCCTTGGCCTTGTAGTTCTGGTACTCGCCGTCGACGGTTTCCATCATCACCTTCTGCAGGATGCCGTCCTTGTCCTTGGCCAGCAGCTCGTCCCAGCCGCTGCCCCAGATGACCTTGACCACGTTCCAGCCGGCGCCGCGGAAGTCGGACTCCAGTTCCTGGATGATCTTGCCGTTGCCGCGCACCGGGCCGTCCAGGCGTTGCAGGTTGCAGTTGACCACGATGACCAGATTGTTCAGCTTTTCACGGCCGGCCATGCCGATGGCGCCCATCGATTCCGGTTCGTCCATTTCACCGTCGCCACAGAAGGCCCAGACCTTGCGGTTGTCGGTCTTGGCGATACCGCGGGCGTGCAGGTACTTCAGGAAGCGCGCCTGGTAGATCGCCATCAAGGGGCCCAGGCCCATCGAGACGGTCGGGAACTGCCAGAATTCCGGCATCAGCTTGGGGTGTGGGTAAGACGACAGACCATGGCCATCGGCTTCGCGGCGGAAGTGGATCAGTTGGTCTTCGCTCAGGCGGCCTTCCAGGAAGGCGCGCGCGTAGATACCGGGCGAGGAGTGGCCCTGGATGTACAGCAGGTCGCCGCCGTGGTCTTCGGTCGGGGCGTGCCAGAAGTGGTTGAAGCCGATGCCCAGCATGTTGGCCAGCGACGCGAAGGAAGACAGGTGACCACCCAGGTCGCCATCCACACGGTTGGCCTTGACCACCATGGCCATGGCGTTCCAGCGCATCCACGAGCGCAGGCGCTCTTCATATTCCAGGTTGCCCGGGCAGTGCTCGCCCTGATCGGCGGGAATGGTGTTGACGTAGGCGGTATTGCTGGAGAAGGGGATGTGGGCGCCACGACGGCGGGCCAGATCGACCATGCGTTCCATCAGGTAGTGGGCGCGATCCGGGCCTTCCTTTTCGATCACGGCTTCGAGGGCGTCGAGCCACTCCTGGGTTTCCATCACATCGGGATCGTTGGCGGCCTGCGCCAGAACTTGATCGATTTGGGCTGACATGTCATGTCTCCTGGTTGTTGAGAGATCCGTCTGGTCGGATAAACCAGGCGGGTCGGTCGGGTCATTCGGTACGCGATGCCGCCGGCAGGTGATGCAGGAAAACCCATCATATTGCCTGCGCTGCAACCCCTTCCCGGCCCTTGGGGCAAGGTGTTGGAGGCGGAACAGGCTTAAATGTACGGTCTTCCAGCCGTGTGGACGACGAATTTTATCAGGGAATTTTCAATTTTCAAATTACGATAATCGATTTCATAATGCGGAAATATGCTGCAAAGCGGCATAAACAGGGGCTTTCCGGGCCTCGTATTTTTACGATATCACTGCTGGAATGGCGCTTTCTTGAGTTGTTTGCAATGCCGCAAAGAGGTCTGAAAGCGCCCTGAAGCTGCTCTATGGGACGACAACGTGAAATATATTTCACATATAAAAGAAGCAATAAAGCAGCCAGAAAGGGCCTGACGGCCGCCGCTGCCGGCGCACCTGCAGAACAGCTTCTAGCTTTTATATAGAACAGTGGGTGGATAGAGGAACCGGCCCGCAATGGCCGGCCCTCATCAGATCAGATGGCGATATTGCCCAGAGTACTGGCACGGTAGGCCGCAACGAAGGTGTCGAAGTCACCTTCCTGGGTGCGCTCGATGGCGCGCTGGGCGTCCAGGGAGGCCTGGGCGATGGCCACGAAGTCGGCCGTGGTGGCCGCCGGCAGCGGGCGGGCCATCAGTTCGGCGGCCTGCCGCTGGCTGCTGGCCAGGGTGTAGTCGGCGAAGGAATTGCCGCTAGCGCGAATCTCGCGCAGCACCCGCGCCGACGGCGTGCTGTCGGGCTCGGCCAGCTTGGCGCGCTGGGCCTGCAGGCTGTCGCGGTGCTGGCTGCCGCCGCGCTGGCGATCCAGCAGGTCGGCCACCGGCGCCATGCGCTCCAGCAACTGCTCGCCCCACTCCTTCAAGCCGATGGCCGCGCCCTTGAAATGCAATTGCAGTCCCGGACGACGGCCTTCCTTGACGGTGGCCAGGAAGTTGGCGCGATTCTCGGCGCCCTCCTCGTCCGACGTCAGGCAGCTCGATTCCAACGCCAGGAAGTGCAGGAACACATCCAGGAAACGCGCTGCCTCCAGGCCGATGCCCAAGGGGTTGAAGGGATCGATGTCCATGCAGCGCACTTCCACATACTGGACGCCGCGCGCCGAGAGCGCCTGCACCGGGCGCTCGCCACTGTTGATGACGCGCTTGGGGCGGATGGACGAGTAGAACTCGTTTTCGATCTGCAGGATATTGGTATTGATCTGCACCCATTGACCATCGCGCTTGGTGCCAATGGCTTCATAGGGCGGATAGGGCTCGCTGACCGCATGCGAGAGGCTGCGGATATAGGCCGGCAGGTTGTTGTAGTGTGGCGTGATATTGGCCTGGGCGTGATTCTGGTAGCCCAGGTCGCTCATGCGCAGGCTGGTGCCGTAGGGGAGATAGAGGGTGTCTTCGGAGAGCGTTTCCAGCTGGTGCGGACGGCCGCGCAGGAAATTGGTCGCGACGGCCGGCGAAGCGCCGAACAGGTACATCAGCAGCCAGCTATAGCGGCGGAAGTTGCGGATCAGCGCAATATAGCGCTCGGACTGGTAATCGCGGCGCGACAGCGAGAGGTCCACACTGTCACCCCCCTCGCGCAGCACTTCCCACAGGTCTTCACTGAGCGAGAAGTTGTAATGGATGCCGGCAATGCATTGCATGGTGCGCCCGTAGCGCAAGGCCAGGCCGCGCCGGTAGACGTGCTTCAACATGCCGATATGTGAATTACCGTACCAGGCGATGGGAATCTCGTCTTCCGGCGGCAGCACGCAGGGCATGGAAGCATTCCACAGGAACTCGCCCTCCAGCTTGGCATAGGCAAAGCGGTGGATCTCGTCCAGGCGCTGCAGGGCGTCGGCAATGTCGGGCATGGCCGGGGTGATGAATTCGAGCAGCGCCTCGGAGTAGTCAGTGGTGATGAGCTCGTTGGTCAGCGCCGAACCCAGCGCCGGCGGATGCGATGTGCGAGCCAGATGGCCTTGGGCATCCACGCGCAGCGTCTCCCGTTCGATACCGCGCAAGCCCTGCCCCAGCAACGCCAGATGTTGCGGCTGGGAAAGCTGTTGCAGGCGGCGGTTCAGGAGATCGGTCATGCGGTAATCCTTGTTCAATCGGGGGCTGGCTTGCTTGGTTGCGGGAGCATAACCGAAATTGGAAATTCCCGTCGTGCGCTGCCCCAAAGCCAGAGGGTGACATAAACGACGACATTCGTTTTCAAATCGACAACGCCAATACCGGAGTGCGCATTTCGTCGCTCCTGCCGGCTGGCTTTATAATCACGGGTTCCGGCGCTTCGCGCCCCAGCCGCCCCGGCCCGCCGGGAGCCTCCTTTCTATTCCTGCCTTAGCTTATCTGCCATGCCTGCTCAACTGATCGACGGAAACCTGCTCTCCCAACAACTGCGTGCCGAAGTCGCCAAGCGCGCCGCCGCCCTCACCGCCCAGGGCAAGCAACCTGGCCTGGCCGTGATCCTGGTGGGCGACAGCCCGGCTTCCCAGGTCTATGTGCGCAACAAGGTCAAGGCCTGCCAGGACAATGGCCTGCATTCCGTCCTGGAAAAGTATGAAGCCTCGCTGACGGAAGCCGAGCTGCTGGCCCGCATCGACGCCCTCAACCAGGATCCCAAGATCAACGGCATCCTCGTGCAGCTGCCGCTGCCGGCCCATATCGACGCCCACAAGGTGATCGAAGCCATCGCCCCGGAAAAGGACGTGGACGGTTTCCACGTCAGCAACGCCGGCCTGCTGATGACCGGCCAGCCGCTGTTCCGCCCCTGCACCCCTTATGGCGTCATGAAGATGCTGGAATCCATCGACTACCCGGTGCGCGGCGCCAATGCGGTGGTGGTGGGAGCGTCGAACATCGTCGGCAAGCCGCAGGCGATGTTGCTCTTGCAAGCCGGCGCCACCGTCACTATCTGTAACTCCAAGACCCGTGACCTCGGCCATCACACCCGCCAGGCCGACATCCTGGTGGTGGCCACCGGCAAGCGCAACATCGTCACCGCCGACATGGTCAAGCCTGGCGCCGTCGTCATCGACGTCGGCATGAACCGCGATGACAACGGCAAGCTGTGCGGCGACGTCGATTTCGCCAATGCGAAGGAAGTCGCCGGCTGGATCACCCCGGTGCCGGGTGGCGTGGGTCCGATGACCATCACCATGCTGCTGGTCAATACCATCGAAGCCGCCGAACGCAGCTGATCGGCCTTCACTTAGCGCAATACCCTCCGGCAGCCTGGCTGCCGGATGTTTTCAGAGAAACGAGAGCCCATGACCACCACCGACATCGCCGCCAATCCCCTGCTCGATTTCTCGGGCTACGCCCAGTTCGACGCCATCCAGCCCGAGCACGTCACCCCGGCGCTGGACAAGCTGCTGGCCGACGCCAGCCGCCTGGTGACCGAACTGGAAGCGCCGATGGCCGAAGTCACCTGGGACAATTTCGTCGAACCGCTGGAGTCAGCCACCGAAAAGCTGGGCCGCGCCTGGAGCGTGGTCGGCCACCTGAACTCGGTCATGGACACCCCGGCCCTGCGCGCCACCTACAACGAGAACCAGCCGCGCCTGGTGGAATTCTGGACCTCGCTGGGCCAGAACCTGGCGCTGTTCGAGAAGTACAAGGCGCTGCAGGCCAGCCCGGCCTTCGCTTCCCTGTCGGCGGCGCGCCGCAAGGTGGTGGACAATGCCGTGCGCGACTTCCGCCTGTCCGGCGCCGAACTGGCCGAGGACCAGAAGGAACGCTTCGCCGAGATCCAGGAAAAGCAGGCCATGCTGACCACCCGCTTCTCCGAGAACGTGCTGGACGCCACCAATGACTTCGCCCTCTTCGTCGAAGACGAGGCCGAACTGTCGGGCCTGCCGGCCGATGTGAAGCAAGCGGCACGCGCCGCCGCCGAGAAGGATGGCAAGCCCGGCTACAAGTTCACGCTGCACTTCCCCTCTTACTTCCCCGTTCTGCAATATGCAGATAATCGCGCGCTGCGCGAAAAGATCTACCGCGCCAACGCCACCAAGGCCTCCGAGCTGGGCGTCAAGCCCGAATGGGACAACAGCGGCAACATCGACCAGATCCTGCAACTGCGCAAGGAAGAAGCGCAACTGCTGGGCTATGCCAACTTCGCCGAAGTCTCGCTGGTGGCCAAGATGGCCAAGTCGCCCAGCGAAGTGATCGCCTTCCTGGAAGACTTGGGCCAGCGCGCCCGCCCCTTCGGCCAGAAGGATTATGAAGAACTGAAGACCTTCGCCCGCGAAAAGCTGGGCCTGGATGAGCTCAAGGCCTGGGACAGCACCTACGCCTCCGAAAAGCTGCGCGAGCAACGCTACGCCTTCTCGGAACAGGAAGTGAAGCAATATTTCCCCGAGCCCAAGGTGGTCGGCGGCCTGTTCCAGGTGGCGCAGCAACTGTTCGGCGTACAGATCAAGCCCGATAGCGCCCCGGTCTGGCACAAGGATGTGAAGTTCTTCCGCATCGAACGCGAGGGCCAGCTGGTGGGCCAGTTCTATCTGGACCTGTATGCCCGCTCCGGCAAGCGTGGCGGCGCCTGGATGGATGACGCCCGCGCCCGCCGCCTGACCGCGCAAGGCGTGCAAACCCCGATCGCCTACCTGGTCTGCAACTTCACCGAACCCGCCGTGGTCGATGGCGTGACCAAGCCGGCCCTGTTCACCCATGACGAAGTCATCACGCTCTTCCACGAATTCGGCCATGGCCTGCACCACATGCTCACGCAAGTGGATGAAGTGGGCGTGTCCGGCATTTCCGGCGTGGAATGGGATGCGGTGGAACTGCCCTCGCAGTTCATGGAAAACTTCTGCTGGGAATGGGATGTACTGCAGCAGTTGACCTCACATGCCGACACCGGCGAGCCGCTGCCGCGTGCGCTGTATGACAAGATGATCGCCGCCAAGAACTTCCAGTCCGGCCTGCAGATGCTGCGCCAGGTGGAGTTCTCGCTGTTCGACATGCTGATCCACCACGAGTATGAAGTGGGTGGCAACCAGACCGTGCAGCAACTGCTCGACAGCGTGCGCGACCGCGTCGCCGTGATCCGTCCGCCCGAATTCAACCGCTTCCAGCATTCGTTCTCGCACATCTTCGCGGGCGGTTACGCGGCCGGTTATTACAGCTACAAGTGGGCCGAAGTGCTGTCAGCTGACGCCTACAGCGCCTTCGAAGAGGCGGCTGCCGGCAGCGGCAACGTGATCTCGCTGGAAACCGGCCGCCGCTTCCAGCAGGAAATCCTGGCCGTGGGCGGCTCCCGTCCGGCCATCGAGTCCTTCAAGGCCTTCCGTGGCCGCGAACCCAGCATCGATGCGCTGTTGCGGCATAGCGGCATGGCGGCTTAAGCCTCTGGCCAGCTTGTCCGCTAACCGCTAAGGATGGCCCGCCTGCGTGCGGGCCTTTTTTTCATCCAGGCGCTCAATGAGCAGCAGATTGCGCGCCTGGAGCAGGCCTAGCGCTGGGGCGCGGGCGGATCCACATATCCTTCATCGATGCTCGCCCCCTTCAAGCGCCACTCCTTTTCCGCCTGCTGCCGTTGCGCCTGCAACTCCTTGAGAGTGGCGGGAAGCAGCTCTTTCCAGCGATCCCGGTCCTTGGGAGCCACGTAGGTGCGGAAATGCTGGTTTTCACTCATCAAGGTATAGGTCAGCAGATAAGCGCCCGGCTTGTCAGGATCGCGCAGGCTGGCTTCCCTCTTGAAGGCGACCGAGAGGTAGGCGTGATCAGCATAAAAGGTCCATCTGGAAAGGTCTTCCAGTTGCATCCACTCCGCCAGGGTGGGCTCGTAGTCCGGGTCGAGGCTGCTGGCCGAGGAGCTCTTGAGCACGTATTCGAGCCGCTGCCTGCCCCGTATGCGCGGATCATCACGATCGATGAAGGGAGTCCAGCCAGCCTTGCGAATACCTTGCAAAAGCGCGAAGAACTTCTGGCGCGCCTCATCATGACCGATCAGGTCAGGGCCGGTGATACCAGCGAATATCTCGTATTGCACCAGCCCCTCAGCCGGCGCGCCGGTTTCCTCCACACCTTGCAGGCCCAGGACATAGGGGATGGTGAACTGGAATTTCCCGGGCTGAATCGTCACGGATCCAGGCGACTGCTGCGCCCATTGTGCGGTGTAGAAATTGACGCCCGGCCCCTGCTTGACGACCTTGATCTGATCACCGTGCTCACGTAGCAGTTTTTCGGGAGAGGCATTGATGGAAACGACAAGAGAAGACATGGGAGCGTGTTCCTGATGAGAGGGGCTGCAAGCCGAAAGCAAGACGGTGAAAGCCGCGCGGACGAAGATTGATTTCATTTATCAGAAAGGCTGCATATAGGCAGGATCGAGTTCTAGTCCGTCATCGGACAAGTTGACCCAACCCGCAATGGTATGCAGCTCCTTTTCCATATAAGCGGTCTGCGTTTGCATGAGATGGTGAAACTTGCTTGCTGCGGCAGAAATCCAGAACATCCGGCTCTTCAAGTTTTCCAGGACAGTGTCGTCAGGCGCGACCGATTTGAGCAAGGCATCCTTGGTATCGCAAGCATGGTTGAAAACCAGTTGCAGATCAGGACTGGCCCACTGAATGAGCATGCAACGCTGACGTCGAACCCACTTGGCGAAATCGGGATCCGCGTAAATCAGCGGCTGCAGGATCACGCCCTGCTCATGGTCGGCAATGGCCTGCAAATTGGCCATCTGAATTGGCGGCCGTTTGGAGACATTCTTCTGGCCCTCGAACTCACTCGTCTTCTGGAATGCGACCTTGATGTAGGTGCAATCGCTCATGTTATTGATCTTGGGAAGCGCTTCATCTTTCCACGGGTAGAAATTCATCTGCTCCTGCACCGGCTTCAAATACTTCGCCGCGTTGCGTTGATTGACGCACAAATCGAAGCTCTGCCGGTATTTATTGTAGTAATAGTGCCAACCACTGATGTCATAAAACAGCCAGAGATTATCCTTGCCCAGGCCCTGAAAGACCGTTTGCAGCGTCTCTACCCGCAGCATGTCCAGCGAACAGGCCACGGTCTTGCTGGCGAACGCACCCAATGCCATCCAATAGTGACGGCCTTTGAAGTCGGGATTGCCGCCATCTTCGGTTTCCAGATAAAACCGCGCATAGGTCGCTGCGATCCGCTTGGCCCGCGTGCTGTAGGCCTGCAAGATTTTTCCGCTCCCCTTCCCCTTCTGTTCGCACAAGCGGATGGTGCTGAATTGTTGCACGATGGACCACATATCATTGCAATCGCATGCGACTTCCGTGCAGGATTTCTCCGTCGTGTTGGTTGGTGCTACCGTCTTGACCAGGTCACCCATGTGAGACGCCTTTTATATGATGTGCGCGCTCCCGAACCGAGGGCGCATGATGAGATCGCAGTTCACTGCGGCCCTGTCAGGCGACATTGGCCGGCATTTTCCTTGTAGTCGTATGCATCGCATTCTTGGCGGGCCCGCGATCTGCGAAAGACCGCTGCAGTGAAGAAAAGTTCTTGAAATGTGAGAGAGAGATGTTGCATCTTTGTCAATGCAGCACCAAGCTTTTGTTTGTCGCCCGCAGATGGCATGCGGCAGCGCCAGCCACTATACTGGCGGCATGACCCGAATCGACTTTCACAGCAACGTCCCGCAAAAGATCACCTACGTCTGCCGCCTGGTGCGCAAGGCGCGCGCCACCGGCGTCAATATCGTCGTGCGCAGCCCCGATCCCGCCCAGTTGCAGCAGCTGGACCAGGCACTCTGGAGCTTTTCCGAGCAGGACTTCCTGCCCCACGTCATGGCCAAGGACCCGCTGGCCGCCCAGACCGCCATCATCCTCACCAGCGACGACGCTGCCGAATTGCCGCATCACCAGCTGCTGATCAACCTGGGGACGGACACTCCGGCCCATTTTGCCCGCTTCGAGCGCATGCTGGAAATCATCTCCGCCGACGATACCGACAAGGCCGCAGGCCGTGACCGCTATCGTTTCTACAAGGAACGCGGCTATCCGCTGACGCACCATGTGGCCGCCTGAGCGACCTGAGCCCGCCTGCCACGCATTGCCATGAATCAAGACGACAACAGCATCCCCCTCCTGACCGAGGTCATCCCGCTGGCCCCGGCCGCGCCTGCACACGCCCCGGCGCGCGCGCCCGACTACGCGCCCCCGGCCCGTCCCGGCGCCTTCCACACCCAGCCGACGGCCACCAGCTACCAGGCCACTCCACCCGGCGCGCCCATCGTCGCGCTGCTGCCGGTGACGCCTGCGGCGGAGCAATACCGCCAATGGGAACAGGAAATCCGCGAAAACGTCCTGCAAAGCCTGCTTGAACAGGTCGATACCGTCCTGCAGCAACAGCTGCAGGACCAGATGGCGCTGGTGCTGGACAATCTCTCCACGGTGCTGACGCAGCGCATCAGGGACAGCCTGCATGAAGCCCTGGCTGAAACCGTCACCCGCGCCGTCGCCGAAGAGATGGCGCGCTTCGCATCCACAAAAAACTAAATATGAGGCTGGTTTTCTTTTCTTTTTGAATAAAAATCGACAGATCGCTTTTCATCGAATAAAAAAACAAGCCAGTATTGATCACATTGGCAATCCCGCTTTTCTTACAATGCATGCATCGTTCGCATTCCTCCAAGGCCATGCGAACATCCGAAAAACACCAGCAGGTTCATGCAAAACCGGGAGAGTGAGATGAAAGTGATCGTATTGGGCGCAGGCATTATCGGAACCGCTTCGGCCTGGTTCCTGAAGAAGCAGGGCTACGACGTCACCGTCATCGACCGCCAGCCCGGCGCGGCACAGGAAACCAGCTTCGCCAACGGCTGCCAGATCTCGGTGTCGCACGCCGAACCCTGGGCCAACCCGGCAGCGCCCATGAAGGTCCTGAAGTGGCTGGGCAAGGAAGACGCTCCGCTGCTGTATCGCTTCCGTCCCGAATGGCTGCAATGGAAGTGGGCCGTGGCCTTCCTGCGTGAATGCACCGCCGCCCGCACCGACGAGAACATCCGCAACATCGTCGCCCTGTGCGAATACAGCCGCCAGACCCTGCAAGCCGTGCGCGCCGAGACCGGCATCCAGTACGACCACCTGACCCGCGGCATCCTGCACTTCTATACCGAAGAAAAGGAATTCCAGGATTCCCTGCCCGCCGCCAAGCTCATGCGCGACCTGGGCTGCCCACGTGAATCCATCGGCGCCGATGAAGTCGTGCGCATCGAACCGGCGCTGGCGTCGATCCGCAACAAGATCGTCGGCGGCGACTTCACCGCCACCGATGAATCGGGCGATGTCTTCAAGCTCACCACGGGCCTGGCCAAGAAGAGCGAAGAAGCCGGCGTCGAATTCCGCTACTCCACCAGCATCACCCGCTTGATCACCGAAGGCGCCGGCGCCTCCGCCCGCGTGACCGGCGTGGAAGTCATCAACCCGGACGGCCGCCATGAAGTCCTGAAGGCCGATACCTTCGTGGTTGCCATGGGCAGCTTCTCGCAGCAACTGGTCAAGCCGCTGGGCATCGACCTGCTGCTCTACCCTGGCAAGGGCTATTCGGCCACCTACCAGATCACCAATCCGGACGCCGCTCCCACCGTCTCGCTCACCGACGACGGCTACAAGCTGGTGGTCTCGCGCCTGGGCGACCGCCTGCGCGTGGCCGGCACCTGCGAACTGAACGGCTACACCCGCGAACTGAACACCACCCGCTGCGAAGCCATCACCCGCCGCACCCGTGAACTGTTCCCAGATGGCTGCGACTACGAGAACCCGACCTACTGGACCGGCCTGCGTCCGCTGACCCCGTCCAACGTTCCCTACGTGGGCAAGACCAAGTTCGCTAATCTGTACCTCAATACCGGCCACGGCACCCTGGGCTGGACCATGGGTTGCGGCTCGGGCCGCGCCATTGCCGAGATCGTCGCCGGCCACGTGCCGGAGATCGACTTCGCCTTCACCGGCCTGCCGCGCTGGAACCGGGCGCGCCAGGTCGTGACCCAGGCGGCCTGATCACCCTATTGCCGCACCTTGCCGCAACACCGACGGACCGGGATTTCCCGGTCCGTTTTCTTTGTGCGCCCAGCATGGGCGCACTCCTGCGGGTGCAAGTCCCGCCATGAGCTGGTCACAGTGAATGAAGTGAAGCGCAACTGCATGAGGGCGACCAAGTGTGGGAAGGAAGCGTGGAGCGTAAATCGCGAGCCGATGAACAAGAATCGCATAGAAGGCGCTGCCGAGCAGGGCGAGCGGGCAAAGAACCGCGAAGCTCTTGTGACCAAGGCGAAGCGGCGTAAATGCGGCGGTTGTGCGATGAAGGAGTGCGTTCTTACCTGGGGAGACCTCGCCTCACGCCTGAAAGGGCGACGGTGTGAAACCGGAGCGAGGAGTCAGCAGAGGCCATAGTAGCCGCCATTTGGGGGTGAAGGGCCGAACGAGTAGGAGGACCGAAGGCCATGTTGCTCGGAGGTGCATTGCATCAGAAGCCTGCGCAAGCAGGGCGCGACGCGGTAAGGCGAGGTGAAGCCACGCCCGAAGGGTTGCGTGATGAAGCACAGACGGCGCATCAAGACACCGGAGGTCCGGGGCGAGCAGGCCTGCTGGAGCAGGTGCTCGCCAGAGCCAATCTGGTGAAGGCGTGGAAGCGCGTCAAAGCCAATGGCGGCAGTGCCGGGGTGGATGGGAAGTCGATCACTGAGACGGCGCAAGACCTCAAAACGCAATGGCCTAGGATACGGGAAGCGTTGCTGGATGGCAGTTACCGGCCGGAGCCGGTCAGACGAGTCCAAATCCCGAAACCTGAAGGTGGCCTGCGTGAATTGGGGATCCCGGCGGTCAGGGACAGGCTGATCCAACAAGCTCTGTTGCAAGTATTGCAGCCCATGATTGATCCGAGCTTCTCGGAACACAGTTACGGCTTTCGTCCGGGACGGCGGGCACGGGATGCGGTGCTGAAGGCACAGCAGCATGTGCAGGCTGGCTACCGGGTGGTGGTCGATGTGGATCTGGAGAAATTCTTTGATCGGGTCAACCACGACATACTGATGGAAAGGCTATCGAGGTGGATTGCGGACAAGGCCGTACTGCGGCTGGTACGTCGCTACCTGGAGGCTGGGATCATGGATGGCGGGGTGGTCAGCGAACGCTACGAAGGTACGCCGCAAGGCGGGCCGCTGTCGCCGCTGCTGGCCAATGTGGTGCTGGATGAGGTGGATCGAGCATTGGAGAGACGGGGACACCGCTTCGTGCGCTATGCCGACGACTGCAACGTGTATGTACGCAGTTTGAGCGCGGGTGTACGGGTGCTGGAAGGCCTGCGCAAGCTCTATGGGCGACTCCACCTGAAGGTCAACGAAGCCAAGACAGCGGTGGCGCGTGCGACTGGCCGCAAGTTCCTGGGATATGCCCTATGGCAAGGCCGGGACGGACAGATCAAATGCGCGGTGGCGGGCAAGGCGATGAAGACCTTCAAACAGCGTATCCGGGAGTTGACGCGTCGCACGTGCGGGCGCAGCCTGTCGGAGGTAGCGGAACGGCTGCGGACCTATATGCCGGGTTGGAAGGCATACTTCCAGCTGGCGCAGACGCCACGGGTGTTCCGTGAACTCGACGAGTGGATCAGGCACCGGCTACGCGCCTTGCAACTCAAGCACTGGCGTCGAGGGCCTACGATATACCGGAAATTGCGGGCGCTGGGCGCCTCGGAGGCGGACGCCGCCAAGGTGGCGGCCAATAGCTGTCGATGGTGGCGCAACAGCTACCATCGACTGAACCGAGCCATGCCCATCGCTTACTTCGACCGGCTCGGGGTGCCTCGGCTCTGTTGACCTCAACGACTCGAACCGCCCGGTGCGGACCCGCACGCCGGGTGGTGTGGGAGGGGATCGGCCAGGTTCTGGCTGCCCCTATCCCGATTGGGCGTTTGATATGGGTCAGGGCAGGATGAATATGTATCTTCATTCATATAGAAGCCATCCGGTAGCTTACAAATGCTCACATCCCCTTGGTGTAGAATCCCCGCTTGCTCTGCGCGAACGCCGGTACGGCCGGTTCCCGCAGCCCCCGGGAATAGGACTCAACAGCCTGCATCTTGCGCCTTGCGGCTGCCTTTGCCGTTGATCTTTCCCCAATCGACTCCATCTGGGCGGATATCCGCCCGTGCTTTTCCTTCACCTGGAAGAGCTGGCAACATCAAGAGGACCATGCAATGAAGTGGGCGATCGTTTCCATCTATCTGTTTTCCATCCTGTTCATCCACTTCCGTGGACGCGTCAGGCTGCCCTTCCTGCGCCAGTTCTTCGACCACTCGTCGATCATGTCGCCCATCAACCTGTTCATGTACGCGTTTTCCCGCGTGCCAGCGGTCCCCTATCCTGCCGTGAAGGAATTCAAGGACCTGGCCATCATCGACCAGAACTGGGAAGTCATCCGCGACGAAGCCGTGGCCCTGCGCGAAATGGCCAAGATCAAGGCGGCGGAAAAGAATGACGACGCTGGCTTCAACTCCTTCTTCAAGGCCGGCTGGAAACGCTTCTACCTGAAGTGGTACAACGCCAGCCATCCCTCGGCCGAGAAGTTCTGCCCCAAGACGGTGGAAATCCTCAAGGGCATTCCCTGCGTGAAGGCGGCCATGTTCGCCGAACTGGCCCCCGGCGGCACCCTCAATCCGCACCGCGACCCCTTCGCCGGCTCACTGCGTTACCACCTGGGCCTGGTCACCCCCAATGACGATCGCTGCTTCATCGAAGTCGATGGCCAGCGCTACAGCTGGCGCGATGGCCAGAGCGTGGTATTCGACGAGACCTTCATCCACTGGGCGCAGAACGGCGCCGAGAGCAACCGCATCATCCTCTTCTGCGACGTCGAGCGTCCGCTGCGCTACCGCTGGGCCGAAGCGATCAATGGCTTCCTGGGCCGCACCATGATGACCGCTGCCGCCTCGCCCAACGAAACCGGCGACCAGACCGGCCGCGTCAACAAGCTGTTCCGCTTCGTCTGGCTGGCTGGGCAATATCGCCGCCGCTTCAAGAACTGGAACAAGACCGTCTACAAGCTCACCAAGTTCGGCCTCATCATCGCCGTGGCCCTGCTGATCATCTACGCATGAAGGCGCGCGTGACGATCCGCTGCGGCTCGTCACGCAATGATCAGATAGCGGCAAATCGCCGCAAATAGTGGAAATGATATAAATCAAATCGCCGGTGCAAGCCGGCGATTTTTTTATAAGTATTCGCAACGGGCCATCCACACCCATTACGCAGCCCATGAGAATGGAAAGCGCCATTCTGATAGCAGGCAAGCTGCGTCAAAGCCAATACAGGCGCGGCGATGCAGCCCATGGCGAAATTCCGGGTGCAAACGGACAGTCACGACACCAGCAAATACGCACGTAATCGAAAATCACGTTAACTAAATATTTCCACATGGAAACCAAAGTGATTTTTTCGGCACCTGTTTGCAGAAACTGCTTCTTCCTAGCATATGCCAGCGTGTAAAATCCTTGTGCTTCGCTGCCCGGACCATGGCGTGATTCTTGCATTGGTTCCGACATTGTCTCAATGGCGAAGTACGCAAGACGAGTACCGACCATACATACAACAATGGGCTCATGCAGGACATCGACGACGAGATGAAAGAACCGCTGCTCAAGCATCTGGTAGAGATCACGGCCCACCGGGAACATTCCCGCCTGGCCATCTCGGTCGTCTCTGCGCTGTACCAGCTCACTGACGTGAAGACCATTCGCATGCTGGATATCTTCACCATGCGCGACGAGCATTACGTGCAGGAGAAGATGGTCATCCGCGACGGCACCCTGCATACCATCGACGAGCATACCGTTGATGATCCCAAGGAATTGCTGAGCGCCTACCCGGCCATGATGGCCTGCATCCGCAACCATCTCAACGAATACCTGGAAGCCACGCCGGACGGCCTGCATGTACTGTGGCTGCCGGTCTGGCTGCATGGCAAGATGAACTCCTGCCTGGAGATCCGCAGCCAGCAGCCGTTCGCGCCGCAGATGATGGATGTGATCCATGGCATCTTCCACGTCTTCTGCAATTACCAGAGCCTGCTGGACTACAGTGAGCGCGATGCGCTCACGGGCCTGTTCAACCGCAAGACCTTCGACGAACAGTTCACCCGCTACGCCTTTGCCATTGCCCCGCACGAAGCGCATTCGATGGAGCAGGACGAGCGCCGCCACGACAGCGCCGAAGCCCAGGACGACGAGCCCAAGGGTCACTGGCTGGCGGTGGTGGACATCGACCACTTCAAGCAGGTCAACGATCGCTACGGCCATCTCTATGGCGATGAAGTGCTGATCCTGGTGGCCAACATCCTGCGCGCCTCTTTCCGCAGCCATGACCGCATCTTCCGTTTCGGCGGCGAGGAATTCGTGATCCTGCTGCGCTCGACCACGCTCTCGGACGCCCGCAAGATCTTCGACCGTTTCCGCCAGAACGTGCAGGAATACGATTTCCCGCAGGTCGGCAAAGTGACGGTGAGCCTGGGCTTCGTGGGCATCGCCCGCGAAACGCCGGTGGTGATCCTGGGTCATGCCGACCAGGCGCTGTACCACGCCAAGAAGACCGGTCGCAACCGCATCTGCTACTACCAGGAACTGGTCAACTCGGGCGTGCTGCGCTCGGGTATCGCCACCAACGACACGGTGGAATTCTTCTAGTCCCGCTTGCCGGGCATGCTGGACGGGGCCGCGCATGCGGCTTTTTTTACGTCGCTTGCCCATGACGTTGTCACGTATGACCTGACTCTATCCCCTCCACCACAGCGGCCCGTAGCCCCTACGCCAGCTCATGCAGGAGATGCATCCATTCATGTTTTAAAAGCATGAGACAGCGCTGTCGCGCTTTCGTATGATCGCCTTCGTTCGATGCCATCCGCACGAATCACTCCGCCCGATCCGCTCGGGAAAGACGACCATAACAACGAGCGCGATGCGCGTAGCGGCCATCCATAGCACACCAGGAGACTTATAAAAATGCAGCAGGCACAATTCAAGAAAATCGGCGCTGTGATGATCCTCTCGCTGGCCTGCGCCTTCTCGGCGCAAGCACAGGACAAGAAGCCCAACGTCGTCGTCATCGGCACCGGCGGCACCATCGCTGGCGCCGGTGCATCCAGCGTCAATACCGCCGCCTATCAATCGGCCGTGGTGCTGGTGGACAAGATCATCGCGGCCGTGCCCGAGATCAGCAAGATCGCCAACGTGCGCGGCGAACAGATCTTCCAGATCGGCAGCGAAAGCTTCAACGACGAACGCCTGATCAAGCTGGGCAAGCGCGTCTCCGAACTGTTGAAGCAGAGCGACGTGGACGGCATCGTCATCACCCACGGCACCGACACCATCGAAGAGACGGCCTATTTCCTGAACCTGGTGTTGAAGAGCGACAAGCCGGTGGTGGTGGTCGGCTCCATGCGCCCGGGCACCGCGCTGGGCGCGGATGGCGCGCTGAACCTGTATGACGCCGTGCTGGTGGCGGGCAGCAAGGAAGCCGCTGGCAAGGGCACCCTGGTGGTGATGAATGACGAGATCCATTCCGGCCGCGACGTCACCAAGAGCAATACCTTCAAGGTCGAGACCTTCCGTTCGCCCTATGGCCCGCTGGGCTATGTGGTGGAAAACAAGCTGAGCTTCTACCGCCTGCCGGCACGTCCGCACACCACGCAGACCGAGTTCGACATCGACAAGATCAGCAGCCTGCCGCGCGTGGACATCGTCTACAACTACGGCAACGTCAGCCGCACCGCCTATGACGCCTTCGTGGCTGCGGGCGCCAAGGCCATCATCCATGACGGCACCGGCAACGGCAGCGTGGCCGAGCAGATCGTGCCGGTGCTGCAGGAAGTGCGCAGCAAGGGCGTGCAGGTGATCCGCGCCTCGCGCACCGGCAGCGGCGTGGTCATCCGCAATGGCGAACAGCCCGATGACAAGTTCGACTGGGTCGTGACCGACGACCAGAATGCCCAGAAAGCGCGCATCCTGGCTGAACTGGCGCTGACCAGGACCAATGATCCCAAGGAACTGCAAAAGATCATGTGGAAGTATTGATCGTATTGATCGTATTGATCATATTGATCATCTTGATCTCTACATGCATCGCAGAGAGAGTTTGCGTTGTTGTTGCACGACCGGGTTCACCCGGTCCCCTCTTGGCCCCGCTTCGGCGGGGCTTTTTTCATCCTGGCCAATCGGTGAAGCAAGCGGTTTCGGAAAATGCGCCGCGCCCCTGCGTGGAAACTCTCCGGATAGGCCTCAAGACAGCGAGGGTTCACGCAACTCCGGGATCAAGCGGATCGGCACCGACTTGGCCGCCGGCACCTTGCTGCCGCGCGCATGGTGGAACAAGGGAATGAGCCGGTTCAGTTCGGGGAAGTAACCCATCACGCAGCCCACCGGGATATCGAAGGGCTCCACCCGCAGATGCGGGACACGGCGCTCTACGCCATCGTCGCTGACCGTTTCGGCACACACGAAGTCGCCCGCCGCCAGCCCGTGCTGTTGCAGGTCGCGCAGGTTCATCAACAACACGCGCCGCGTTCCCCAGACGCCACGGAAGCGGTCATCCAGGCTGTAGACGGTGGTGTTGAACTGGCTGTCGCCGCGCGTGGTCATCAGGCGCAGGACGTCGGGAGCGTCACCGGGCATGTCCGGATCAGGATCGAAGCCATCGGGCGTCATGAAATTGGCGCGGCCGTTCGGCGTCTTCCATTGTCGCTCGCGCGCCGCCAGGGGCCGGGCGAAGCCGCCTGGATGCCACATGCGTGCATTGAAGTCGCGGAAGATGTCGGGATAGGTAGCCTCAATGGCGTCGCGGATGCGGGCGTAATCGCCCACCCAGCCGTCCCAGTCCACCTGCGCATTGAAGGGCAAGAGCCGCTTGGCCAGCTCGGCCACGATGGCCGGTTCCGACAGCAGGTGCGGCGAAGCTGGCTCGGCCCGTCCGCGTGAGCCGTGCATGCAGCCGGTGCTGTCTTCCACCGAGACGGCCTGCTCGCCGCCGCGCTGGCGATCGATCTCGATGCGGCCCAGGCAAGGCAGCACATAGGAGGTCTGGCCGTGGATCACGCAGCTGCGGTTGAAGTGCGTCACCACCTGCACCGTCAGCGGCAGATTGCGCCAGGCTGGTTCCATCACGCCATGATCGGGAATGGCCCGCACGAAATTGCCGCCCAGCATGAAGAAGGCCGACAGCTCGCCATCACGGATCTTTTCGCAGGCCTCGACGGTATTGAGGCCCTTCTCCATCGGCGGCTCGAAATGATAGAGCCCGCGCAGCTTGTCATTGGGCACCAGCTCAGGCTTTTCGGTGATGCCCACGGTGCGCTGCCCCTGCACGTTGGAATGGCCGCGGATCGGGCAGATGCCCGCGCCCGGCTTGCCGATGTTGCCACGCATGAGCAGGAGGTTGGTCAGCATGTGGATGGTGCGCACGGCTTCACGATGCTGGGTCACGCCCATCCCATACATCAGCATGGCGCGCTCGGCCCCCGCATAGGTATCGGCGGCCAGCTCCAGCTCGGCGCGGGAGACGCCGGCATGGCGCTCGAGCTCGTCCCAGGGCGCCGCGCGCGCGGCCTCGGCGAACTGCTCGAAGCCGCTGGTGTGTTCTTCGATGAAGGCCAGGTCCAGCAGGCGCGGCGAGCCTTCCTGGCGGGCCTTGTCATCCCGTTCGAGAATGCGCTTGGCCATGCCGATGGCCGCTGCGCTATCGCCGCCGATCTTGATCTGCAGGTACTGGGTGCTGATGTCGGTGTGCGCCGGCGTGACCATTTCCTTGGGCGATTGCGGATTGACGAAGCGCTCCAGTCCACGCTCGCGCAGGGGATTGAAGGTGATCACCGGCACGCCGCGCTTGCGCACCTCTTCCAGCGGATGCAGCATGCGCGGCGCATTGGTGCCGGTGTTGTGGCCGAAGAAGAGGATGCAGTCAGTCTGCCCGAAATCGTCCAGCGTGACCGTGCCCACCGGCACGCCGATGGTCTGGGGCAGCGCCACGGAGGTGGATTCGTGGCACATGTTGGAACTGTCGGGCAGGTTGTTGGTGCCATACATGCGCGCCATGAGCTGGTAGAGGTAGGAGGTTTCCAGCGAGGCGCGGCCCGAGGCGTAGAACACCACCTTTTTCGGATCCATGGCGCGCAGCTGCGCGGCGATATCATCGAAGGCCTCGCTCCAGCTGACGGGCAGATAGCGGTCGCTGGCGGCGTCGTACTTCATCGGCTCGGTGACGCGGCCGCTGGACTCCAGTTCGAGGTCATTCCAGGACTCCATCTCGGTCACGGTGTGCTGCGCAAAGAAGGCGGGCGTGGCGCGCTTGCGGGTGATTTCCCACGCGGTGGCCTTGGTGCCGTTCTCGCAGAATTCGAAGAGATGCGGATCGGCCGGCTTGGCCCAGGAACAGCTGACACAGGCAAAGCCCTCGGGCTTGTTCTGATGCATCAGGATGCGTGTGCCGCTGGCGATGACGTGCTCCTGCTGCAAGATAGCCCCCAGCGCCTTGACCGAACCCCAGCCACCGGCGGCGTTGTTGTATTCGTCAAAGGTGGCGTCTTCGGGAATGTCCTTGGTTTTCATGTCGCATCTCCGTGCTGGCTGAATCATGGATGGGCAATTGGCGCGGCGCATTCTGGCGTGCGTCCGGGATGCTCATGGTGAATTCTTCCAGGGCGGATGGCTGTAGGCCGCTGGCGCATTTACGGGCACAGCGCGTCCTACACACTACACACACAGTGGCGTCAAGCTCAGCGCTGGCCCTCGCTGGCGCGCACCACCTGCTGGGCTTGCTGCACGCTGACGTGATGATCTTCCACCGTAGTGACCAGCTTCTGGCGCAAAGCGCGCGAACCGAAATTGTTGGCGTAGATCCAGGTGAATTCCGCGCCCAGCAGGAATATCTGCGCCGAATAATAGATCCACAGCAACAGCAGCGCGAACGACCCGGCTGCACCGAAACCGGAAGTCATCCCGGTGCTGCCGAGATACAGGCCGATCAGATACTTGCCGATGATGAACAGCACCGTCGTGGCCACCGCGCCGATCCAGACATCGCGCCAGGACAGGGTGACGCGCGGCATGAACTTGTAGATCATCGAAAATAACGTGGAAAACACCACGAAGGACAACACGAAGTTAAGCAGTTGCAACATCAGCTGCCAGCCCTCGAACCAGCCGCCCCACCAGCGCCCCAGTGCTGCCAGCGCAGCGCTGACCACCAGCGAGATGATCAGCAGAAAGCCCAGCCCCAGGATCAGGCCGAAGGACAGCAGACGGGTGCGCGCCAGCTGCCACACGCCACTCTTGCGCTTGACCGCAGGAATGCGCCAGATGCGGTCCAGCGCGCTCTGCAATTCAGAAAACACGGCAGTCGCACCAATGACCAAGGTCACCACTGAAATGCCGGCGGCGATCATGCCCTCGCGCGGCTGGCTAACCGACTTGAGCAAGCCCTGGATGGCGAAGGCGCCCTCGGTGCCGACGATATCGCGGATCTGGTTGACGATCTCGCCCTGGGCGGCGTCGTGGCCGAAGAGCATGCCCGCCACGGCGATGGCGATCACCAGCATGGGGGCGATGGAAAAGATGGTGTAGTAGGCGATGGCCGCTCCCATGCTGGGAGCGAAGTCATCCAGCCAGGCGTTGATGGCGGCCATCGTCAACTGCCAGGCCTGCTGGGGGCGCGAGCCCCCACTGATCATCTTGACCTCGGCAGCGGGGTCCAGATAGTCCGAAGGCGCAGGCTCCAGCCTCGCCTTGACGATGTCCATGCGCGCCGGGGCGTCGGGAGAAGACTCGGCGAGCTCCCTGGCCTTGGCCTGCTCAAGCTTGGCGCGCGCCGTACCACGACGCCAGGCGGCCACCAGCGGCAGCAGCAGCGTGACCAGCCGCAGCGCGCGCTCCAGCCCTGAATGCAGAGGCGGCTGGGCGGTCGTCTGTGTGGCAGGCCGCACCTGCGCGGGCGGCACAACTAAGCACGCCGACTTGCGCTGGCGGCGTTTGCGCCCCAGCCATATTCCTACCCCGGCGCTGAGCAAGGTACCGGCCACCAGGGCTGCTGCATCCTGGGGGGCTGTGCCCTTGGTAGAGGCGGTGGAAGAAAGGTCGCGGACGTCGTCGGAAGAGCTGCTCATGGAGGCCTCTGCTTGGCGCATTGTTATGGCGATGTGACCCGCGCTTGCGAATGATTGTTCCGCCTTTGCGTGGCCGCTTCAGCCTTGTAGGACGCCGCTGTCAGCGGCATGGCCAGCCGCCGGGAGCCGACGGAAAAGACGCGCCCATGGTATAAAGGACGTCTTTGGACGACATGCCGCCACGCATGAACCAGAGCGGTTTGCACCGGTCTGTCCTGCTACTCCCCCGCCGCCGCGCCCGCCTTGCCTGTCAGGACAAGGCCGCGCGGCCTCCCCGCAACCTGACCAACAAGGATCGCACATGTATAAGGACGTACAGCTTTTCATCAATGGCGAATGGACCGCCAGCGCCTCGGGCCGCACCATCGACGTGATCAACCCGGCCACCGAAGAAGTGATCGGCAAGATCGCCCATGCCGACCGTGCCGATCTGGACCGCGCATTGGAAGCGGCCAGCAAGGGTTTCGAGACCTGGCGCAAGATGTCGGCCTTCGAGCGCTCCAAGATCATGCGCCGCGCCGCTGACCTGCTGCGCGAGCGCGCAGATGAAGTGGCGCGCCTGATGACCATGGAACAAGGCAAGCCGCTGGCCGAAGCGAAGATGGAAACCCTGGGCGCGGCCGACACCATCGACTGGTTCGCCGAGGAAGCCCGCCGCACCTATGGCCGCCTGGTGCCGGCGCGCGTGCCGGGCGCCTACCAGATGGTGATCAAGGAGCCGGTCGGCCCGGTGGCGGCCTTCACCCCCTGGAACTTCCCGCTCAATCAGGTGGTGCGCAAGCTCTCCGCTGCGCTGGCGGCAGGCTGCTCCATCATCGTCAAGGCGCCGGAAGAAACCCCGGCCTCGCCCGCTGAACTGATCCGCGCCTATGCCGATGCAGGCGTGCCGGCGGGTGTGATCAACCTGGTCTATGGCGTGCCGGCCGAGATTTCGGAATACCTGATCCCGCATCCGGTGATCAAGAAGATTTCCTTCACCGGCTCCACCCCGGTGGGCAAGCAACTGGCCGCGCTGGCGGGCCAGCACATGAAGCGCGCCACCATGGAACTGGGCGGCCATGCACCGGCGATGGTGTTCGACGACGCCGATGTGGATGTCGCCGCCAAGATGCTGGCCACGGCCAAGTTCCGCAACGCCGGTCAGGTGTGCGTCTCGCCGACCCGCTTCCTGGTGCAGAAGGGTGTCTTCAATGCCTTCGTCGACAAGTTCGTCACCTATGCCGAACAGCTGAAGGTGGGCAATGGCCTGGAAGCCGGTATCACCATGGGTCCGGTGGCCAACAAGCGCCGTATCCCGGCGCTGGAAGCGCTCATCGACGACGCCGTCTCGCAGGGCGCGCAACTGCGCACCGGTGGCAAGCGCATTGGTAACAAGGGTTACTTCTTCCAGCCCACCGTGCTGACCAATCTGCCGCTGCAGGCCCGCGCGATGAATGAAGAGCCCTTCGGCCCGCTGGCGCTGATCAATTCCTTCGAGACCCTGGATGAAGTGATCACCGAAGCCAACCGCCTGCCCTACGGCCTGGCCGCCTACGCCTTCGCCAAGTCGGCGCAGACCAAGCACGCCCTGGCCGCACGCGTGGAAAGCGGCATGCTGACCATCAACCACCTGGGCCTGGCGCTGCCGGAACTGCCCTTCGGCGGCATCAAGGACAGCGGCTATGGTTCCGAAGGCGGCACCGAGGCCATTGAGGCCTACATCAACACCAAGCTGGTGACTCAGCTGGATGTGTGATGACATAAGTTGATGGGCTGATCGCCCTGCGCGATCAAAAAAAATCGGCGGGCCTGCAAGGGTCCGCCGATTTTTATTTCACCGCCCGTTCGGACTGAGTAGGTAGATTCAGCCTATTCTTCAACACCACCCGAGGGCGGCACCAGGATATCGCGGCTGCCATTGCGCGACATGGCCGAGAGCACGCCTGCGGTTTCCATCTGCTCCACCAGCCGCGCAGCGCGGTTGTAGCCGATGCGCAATTGCCGCTGTACCGACGAGATCGAGGCCCGCCGCGTCTTGAGCACGAAGGCCACGGCTTCGTCGTAGAGCGGGTCGGCTTCCGGATCGCCGCCCTCGCCGTTGGCAAACATGTCGGCCTGGGCCGTGTCTTCGGAGATGGGCGGCGCCAGGATTTCTTCGATATAGCGCGGTTCGCCGAAGGACTTCAGGTATTCCACCACGCGGTGCACTTCCTCGTCGGAGACAAAGGCACCGTGCACCCGCTGCGGGTAGCCCGAGCCGGGCGGCAGGAACAGCATGTCGCCATGGCCCAGCAGCGATTCCGCGCCCATCTGGTCCAGCACCGTGCGCGAATCGATCTTGGAGGAAACCTGGAAAGCCACGCGGGTCGGGATGTTGGCCTTGATCAGGCCGGTGATCACATCCACCGAAGGGCGCTGCGTCGCCAGGATCAGGTGGATGCCGGCTGCACGCGCCTTCTGCGCCAGGCGGGCGATGAGCTCTTCGACCTTCTTGCCGACCACCATCATCAGGTCGGCCAGTTCGTCGATGACGATGACGATGGTGGGCAGCTTCTCCAGCGGTTCCGGCGCGTCCGGGGTCAGGCTGAAGGGATTGGGAATCTTTTCGCCACGGGCGGCGGCTTCGTCCAGCTTCTGGTTGTAGCCCGCCAGGTTGCGCACGCCCAGCTTGGACATCTTCTTGTAGCGGCGCTCCATCTCGTCCACCGCCCAATTCAGCGCATGGGCGGCCTCCCGCATGTCGGTCACCACCGGCGCCAGCAGGTGTGGAATGCCCTCGTAGATGGACAGTTCCAGCATCTTGGGGTCGATCATGATCAGGCGCACTTCCTCGGGCGTGGCCTTGTAGAGCAGCGAGAGGATCATGGCGTTGATGGCCACCGACTTGCCCGAGCCGGTGGTGCCGGCCACCAGCATGTGCGGTGCGCGCGCCAGGTCGGTCACCACGGGCGTGCCGGTGATGTCCTTGCCCATGGCAATGGTGAGATGGGAAGCCGACTTGCGATACGCCGGCGAATGCACGATCTCGGAGAGCTTGATCATCTGCCGACGCGCATTGGGCAACTCCAGGCCCATGCAGGTTTTGCCCGGGATGGTCTCGACTACGCGGATGGAGGTCAGGCCCAGCGCCCGCGAGAGGTCCTTCATCAGGTTCACCACCTGGGCCCCGCGCACCCCCTGGGCCGGTTCGACCTCGAAGCGGGTGATCACCGGACCGGCCTCGGCGCCCAGCACCGTCACCGGCACCTTGAATTCCTTGAGACGCTGCTCGATCAGGCGGCCGGTTTCCTGCAATTGCTCAGCATCGACCTCGATGCGCGACTCTGGGACTTCATCGAGCAGCTCCAGCGAAGGCAGCGGAATCTCCACGCGCGGCTCATCCACATAGTCGGGATAGGCCATGGAGACCGGCGCTGGCTCGGGTGCGGTGGGCGCATCCGGCATGCGCACCATGAAACCCGGCTCTGCAGCCACGGGCTCGACCGGCGCTGACGGTTCGGGATCGGGCAGCATGTCGAACCACGGCGCCTGGAATGTCTGCTGCGCCCCCGCAGCGGGGGTGAGCGGAGCAAAGGGAGTGAGGGGCTCCTGCAGGTCTGCGGGCGCTGGCGGCACTGATGGCTTGATGGGCTCGGCGGGAACTGCGGGGACAGTTGCCTCCCATGGCAGCGTCGGCGCGGGCGCCTCCATCTGCGGGGGCAGGCTTGCAGACGAGAGAGCCGGCGCCGCCGGCTCGGTCGGCAACGATGGCGGGGGCACCATGGCCGTCGCCGCCAGGGGCGGCATGGCGGGCTGGGCCGCTGGGGGAGCGCTGCTCTCTTGCAAGGAGCGCATCAAGCGGGTGGGAATGACATCGGCGCGCTCAGCGGGGCTGGGCGCGGCGGTGCTGGCTGGCGCGGGGCGGCCTACGCTGCTGATGCGCATGCCGCGCGTTGCCGGAGCAGGCGCAGGGCTGGCCGCAGGCACTCCGCCGGGCTGCACGGGACGGGCGATCGAAGGCGGAATCGGCCGGGGTGCGGCGGCCGCAGGCGGGACCGCGCGCGCCAGGCTCACATCAGCGGCTGCGCTGGCGGCCTGGATGGCGCGGCTGGCGGCGGCGCGGGCCAGCATGGCTTCGGTCGGACGCAAGGTTTCGAAGGCGGCCCATTCGGATTCCGGACGCGGCTTGGCGGGCTGCGCACCGGGCTTCAAGGCCGGCCATTTGCCGCGCTGGCTGCCATTGCCGGTCAGGGCCGACAGCGGCACCTGCCAATCCTCGCGCGGCGCGCTGTCCGGCGTGCGCTCTGCGGCGGGTGACAAGCGCGCCGGGCGTGGACGCGGCTCGAAGGGCGAGGCTGGCGCGCGCGCCGCGGGACGGGCCACCGGGCGGGCCGGTGCACGGCGCTCGGCGCCCGTCGGAAAACTGGAGCGCAGGCTGCTCATGCGCACGCGCTCGCTTTCGATGCTGCCGCGACGGGGCGGCCCCAGATCCAGTTCGGGATGATGGTCTTCGCGATCTTCACTGCGGGCGCGACCGAACAAGGCGCTCAGCAGCCATTTCAGGCCCAGCGCCAGCAAGACCAGCATCACGGCCACGGCCAGGCCACGGCTGATGCGTGCTCCCAGGGCGTCCAGCAGTGCGCCTCCCATCAGGGCAGCGCCCGGACCGCCGTCACCGCTGCCCAGTTGCGCGCGGATGAGCGCTTCGATCGCCCCGCTGGCGACCAGCAGCAAGAGGCTGCCGCACCACAGACGGATCGCACCGCGGCCCCCGAAGACCGACTTGCGGCCGAGCGCGCGCGCTACCGTGCGCAGCAGCAGCGGCAGCAGCCAGAGGACCGACCAGCCAAACCATTTGACGAAAATCATGCTACTCCCGACTTCACCGGCCTGGCATGTCGCCAGCCGGCCTTGTGTATCCTTTTACGACGGCGTCGGCACGACGCCACAGCCTGGCAGTGTAAACCAATCCACTCCATTGCCAGGGTTCAACAAGCCACCCTTTGGTACAGGCCCGCTTCAGCATCCCTCATTCAGCGTCCATGGCAATGGCAATCCCGGACATGGTCATTGATCACCCCCACGCCCTGCAGATACGCATAGATGATGGTGGAACCGACGAACTTGAAGCCACGCCGCGCCAGATCCTTGGAAATGGCGTCCGACAGCGGCGTCTTGGCCGGACACTCGGCCAGGCTGGACCAGCGGTTGACGATGGGCTGACCATCGACATGCGCCCACAGATAGGCATCCAGCCCGCCGATCTCTTCGCACAGCTTGAGATAGGCACGTGCATTGCCAATGGTGGCGGCGACCTTCAGGCGGTTGCGCACGATGCCCGGATCGGCCAGCAGTTGCGCCACCTTGCGCTCGTCATAGCCGGCGATCTTCTCGGCGTCCCAGCCGTCAAAGGCGGCGCGGTAGGTCTCGCGCTTGTTGAGCACGGTCTCCCAGGAAAGACCGGCCTGCGCCCCTTCCAGGTTGAGCATCTCGAAGAGCCGGGTCTCGTCGTGACAGGGCACGCCCCATTCGTGGTCGTGATAGTCGATGTAGCGTGGATTGGCAAGATTGACCCAGCCACAGCGGGTAAGCGTTTGCGTCATGTGTTCTCTTCTTCGATGAAGGGCTCAGACCGGCCACAGCGGCGCTTCGTCCATCAGCGCGATCTGTTCGCGCAGTTCCAGGATGCGGTCTTGCCAGTAACGTTGGGTATTGAACCAGGGAAAGGCGGCCGGGAAGGCCGGATCGTCCCAGCGCCGCGCCAGCCAGGCCGAATAGTGGATCAGCCGCAGGGTGCGCAGGGCTTCGATCAGGTAGAGCTCGCGCGGTTCGAACTCGCAGAAGCTTTCATAGCCGGCCAGCAGGTCGGCCAGTTGCCCGACCATCTCGCAGCGCTCGCCCGAGAGCAGCATCCACAGGTCTTGCACGGCCGGGCCGCTGCGGCTGTCGTCGAAATCGACGAAATGCGGGCCGGCATCGGTCCACAATACATTGCCGACGTGGCAATCGCCATGCAGGCGCAGGGTGCGGATGTGGCCGGCGCGCTCGTAGCAGCGCTGCACTCCGGCCAGCGCCTGCTCGACCGTGGTGCGCCAGGCGGTGGCCACATCCATGGGAATGAAGTCATGCGCCAGCAGCCAGTCGCGCGGCTCTTCGCCGAAACTGGCCAGATCCAGCGCGGGACGATGGACAAAGGGCTGGCGCAGGCCGACCGCATGGATGCGGCCAATGAAGCGGCCCAGGCGCTCCAGCGTATCGGCGGCGTCCAGCTCCGGCGCGCGACCGCCATGGCGGCGGAATACCGCGAAGCGAAAACCCGCATGACAATGCAGGGTGTGGCCGTTTTCCAGCGTCATCGCCGGCACGACCGGCACCTCATCATCCGCCAACTCCTGCGAAAAGGCGTGTTCTTCGAGGATCTGCTCATCCGTCCAGCGTAAGGGGCGATAGAACTTGGCCACCAGCGGCGGCCCCTCTTCCATGCCGACCTGGTAGACGCGGTTCTCATAGCTGTTGAGCGCCAGCAGCCGGCCATCGCCGTACAGGCCCTGGGCCGCGAGGGCGTCCAGCACGGTATCGGGCGAGAGGGTGGCGAAGGACGTGGCGTCGGGCTGGTCGGGGGCGGCGGATGGATTCATCCGTCTATTGTACTGTCCGGCAAGCCAAGGCCGCACGACAATCCCCCCTGTACCGCCAACAATGCTCGCGCCCCCGGCCCAATGCCTTTAAACTCCTGCCTTTAGCATCAGTCATTGGAACCATCATGCATCTCGACCAGCCCCTTTCCGACGCCGAATTCGACGAACTCGACGATTTTCTTCTCTCCGATCGCTGCGCCGACGATGTGATGACCATGGACACCCTGCACGGCTACCTGACGGCCCTGGCCATCGGTCCGCAGGAAGTGCTGATGGCCGAATGGCTGCCACGCGTCTGGGGCAGCCGTCCGGAAGACACGCCCAAGTTCAAGAATGGCAAGGAAGCTGAACGTATCACCAGCCTGATTGCGCGCAGCATGAACGAAATCGCCATCACCTTCGAGGTCGCGCCCAAGGAATATGAACCGCTCTTCTGCGAGCGCGAGCATGAAGGCAAACCCTTGCTGGACGCCGAGGCCTGGGCCTGGGGCTTCTGGGAAGGCATCCAGCTGCGCGCCGAGCAGTGGGATGAAATCTTCCACTCCAACCTGGCGCCGCTGATGCGGCCGATCTACCTGCTCGGTTCGGAAGAGCTGGAAGAGGAAGAGACCAAGCTCATCGACGATCCCATCAAGACCCACAAGCTGGCCATCGAGATCGAGGCGGCCATTCCGCATATCCACCGTTACTGGGCGCCCAAGCGCAAGTCGGCGGTGGAACAGGTGCAGCGCGACGCACCCAAGACCGGTCGCAACGACCCCTGCCCTTGCGGCAGCGGCAAGAAGTACAAGAAGTGCTGCGGGGCCGATTCCGATACGGAAGAGTGATTTTCCTTGCTGCAACGAAAAGGCGCGCCATTGCATTCAACGGGCGCGCCTTTTGGTTTGCGTCACGTCACCGCACGCTACTGCAGACTCACTCCTTGATGAAGTGCTCGCGGTAGTACTTCAGTTCTTCGATCGATTCGAGGATGTCGGCCAGGGCGGTGTGCATCTGGCGCTTCTTGAAACCGGTGGCGATTTCGGGCTTCCAGCGCTTGCACAGTTCCTTGAGGGTGGACACATCCAGGTTGCGATAGTGGAAGAATTCTTCCAGCTTGGGCATGCCGCGCACCATGAAGCGGCGATCCTGGCAAATGGAATTGCCGCACATGGGCGACTTGCCGGCCGGGACGTATTGCTTCAGGAATTCGATGATCTGCTTTTCGGCATCGGCTTCGGTGACGGTCGAGGCCTTGACGCGGTCGATCAGGCCGGAGCGGCCGTGGGTGCCCTTGTTCCAGGCGTCCATGCCGTCCAGCAGCTCGTCGGACTGATGGATGGCCAGCACCGGGCCTTCGCCCAGCACGTTGAGTTCGGCATCGGTAACCACCACGGCGACTTCGATGATGCGGTCCTTGTCGGGATCCAGGCCGGTCATTTCCATGTCCACCCAGATCAGGTTCATTTCATTGGGGCGGACAGGCGCGACGGGGGCTTGTGACATAATTCTTCCTTATTGACGTAATGGGGATGGCTCCCCTCTACTGCTTGGTTCCATTGCTGGGTGCGCTCGCCCGGCACTGGCCGGGCGGCGTGGCTGGCGATTGCCGCCACGCACTTTCGCCATTTTCGCACAGGGTACGCATGTCTTCACTTTCGTTTTCGGTTTTGTTCGTCACCTTCCTGGCTATCAGCCTGGGAGTACGCTTCTGGCTGGCCTCGCGCCATATCCGTCATGTGCTGGCGCATCGCGCCGCCGTGCCGGCCGAGTTCGCTGAAAAAATCCCCCTGTCGGCCCACCAGAAGGCGGCCGACTACACGGTCGCGCGCACCAAGTTCGGCCTGGTGACGCTGCTGGTCAATGCGGCGGTCCTGATCGGCTTTACCCTGCTGGGCGGCCTGCAAGCCCTCTCCAGCCTGCTGCTGGGCTGGACCGGCGGCCCCGGCATGCTGTACCAGATCGCGCTGGTGGCCGGCTTCGGCCTCATTTCGGGAGCGGTCGACCTGCCCTTCGACTATTACCGCCAGTTCAGGCTGGAAGCAGGTTTCGGCTTCAACAAGATGAGCCGCGCGCTGTTCTTCAGCGACATGATCAAGCAGACCTTGCTGGGCGCGGTGATCGGCCTGCCGTTGCTGTGGGTGGTGCTGGCGCTGATGGACAAGGCCGGTGCCCTTTGGTGGTTCTATACCTGGATCGTGCTGTGCGTGTTCCAGTTGCTGATGCTGGTGATCTATCCCAGCTTCATTGCACCGCTGTTCAACAAGTTCACTGCGCTGGAAGACGACAGCCTGCGCAGCCGCATCGAGGGCCTGATGCAGCGCGTCGGCTTTGCCTCCAAGGGCTTGTTCGTGATGGATGGCTCCAAGCGCAGCGCGCATGGCAACGCCTACTTCTCCGGCTTCGGCTCGGGCAAGCGCATCGTCTTCTTCGACACCCTGCTGGCGCGCCTGGCCCCGCATGAGATCGAGGCGGTGCTGGCCCACGAACTGGGCCACTTCAAGCTCAAGCACATCGTCAAGCGTGTGGTAGTGATGTTCGCCATGTCGCTGGCCTTCCTGGCCTTGCTGGGCTACCTGAAGCAGCAGGCCTGGTTCTACACCGGCCTGGGCGTGGAACCGCTGCTGATGGGCAGCAATGATGCGATGGCGCTGATCCTCTTCATGCTGGTGCTGCCGATCTTCACCTTCCTGCTCTCGCCCTTGTCCTCGCTGTCTTCGCGCAAGCACGAGTTCGAGGCCGACGCCTTCGCTGCGCAGCATACCGATGCGCAGGACCTGGTGTCGGCCCTGGTCAAGCTCTACGAGGACAATGCTTCCACCCTCACGCCCGACCCGCTGCACTCGGCCTTCTACGATTCGCACCCGCCGGCCTCGCTGCGCATCCGGCGTCTGCATGGCGCGCTGGCGGCATCGGCGGGCCAACACTGACACCGCAAGCACTCAACATCGAACATCGTCAGGCCGGTAGCGCATGCGCGCCGGCCTTCAGGAGAACTCCATGAGCATCACCGCATCCACCCTCGCTGCAGCCCACTGCATCCAACCCATCGACGCACTGGACGATAGCGCCATCGCCGCCCACCTGGCCGCCCTGCCCGACTGGCAGATCGAGGCCGGCAAGCTGGTGCGCAGCTTCGCCTTCAACAACTATTACGAGACCCTGGCCTTTGTGAACGCGATCGCCTGGATGATCCACGCCGAAGACCATCATCCCGAGCTGGGCGTGAGCTACAACCGCTGCACGGTGAAGTTCGACACCCACAGCGTGAACGCGGGACGCGGTGGTCTCTCGGCCAATGACTTCGTCTGTGCGGCCAAGGTGGACGCCCTCTTCGCCCAGCGCGCCCACGCCTGATGGGGGGCCGCAAGCAAGCCGCTGCGCGCCAGCGCAGCAGGTCCGATGCCATCGAACCGGGCCTGGTCATTGCCGCTCATGGCCGCCATTACCTGGTCCAGGCCGGCGAAGAAAAACTGCATTGCGTCACCCGGGGCAAGAAGAGCGACGTCGCCGTGGGCGACCGCATCCGCCTGGCCCGCACCTCGGCCGACCAGGGCGTGATCGAATCCATCGATGAACGCAAGACCCTGCTGTACCGCTCGGACCAGTACAAGTCCAAGCTGCTGGCCGCCAACGTGGACCAGCTCTTCATCGTGGTGGCGACCGAACCCAGCTTTACCGATGACCTGGTCTCACGCGCGCTGGTGGCGGCCGAATCGGCCGGGGTCGCGGCGCACCTGATCCTGAACAAGACCGACATCACCGACGCCCTGCCCAAGACCCGCGAGCGGCTGCAGGTGTATGCCCGCCTGGGTTATCCGGTGCATGAAGTCTCGGCCATCGCCCATCCGGAGCAAACCCGCGCGACCTTCCTGCCACTGCTGGAAGGCAAGAGCACCATCCTGATCGGCCAGTCGGGCATGGGCAAGTCGTCCATCATCAACCTGATCATCCCCGACGCCGACATCGCTACCCGCGAGATCTCGGCGGCGCTCGATACCGGCAAGCACACCACCACCTTCACCCGGCTCTACCAGATGGAGGGCGAGGCCAGCATCATCGATTCGCCGGGCTTCCAGGAGTTCGGCCTGTACCAGCTTTCGGAGGGCATGCTGGAACGCGCCTTCCGCGACTTCACGCCCTACCTGGGCAAGTGCCGCTTCTACAACTGCCATCACCTCAACGAGCCCGGCTGCGCCGTCCTGGAAGCGGTGCAGGCCGGCGAGATCGCGGGATTACGGCACCAGCTCTATGCGCAGCTGGTCCATGAGTCCTCGCAGACGCTGTACTGATCGATTCCTGATTCGTTCAGAACTTGTAGGCCGCCGTGAGCAATAGCGCGCGCGGCGCACCGGGCCGCACCTGGGATAGCCCGGTGGCGCTCTCGTAGTAGCGGCGATTGGTCAGGTTGGTGACGGCCAGGGTGAATTCAGCTTCGTAGAGGCGATAGCCCATCTTGCCATCCCAGCGCGTATAGGCCGGCAGTTCGAGCAAATTGTCACGGTCGGCGTAGCGCGCTCCCTCGACCGTGAGGCCAAGCTCGGCGAACCAGCCCAGGGTGGGGGCATAGCTGAGGAACAGACTGCCACCCCGGCCCGATACGCCCGATGCCCGCTTGCCGACGAACTTCGGTTCGGCCTGCACGATCTTCGCGCTCTGGATGGCCCAGCCGGCCCGCACGAACCAGGACGCGGCGAGCTCCCCTTCCACGCTCAGTTCGATGCCGCGATTGCGTTCCAGGCCGCTTTGCTCAAAGAAGCCCGGGCGCACGGGGTCGGCCACGTTGCGGTTGTACAGCTCCAGCTGGAACCAGGCCAGGGTGGTGCTGAGACGACGGTCCAGCCATTCGCTCTTGATCCCGGCTTCCACCTGACGGCTGAACTGCGGCTTGAGATCATTGAAATTGCCACGGGCGTCGGGCGTGATGCCGATGACGTCACCCCCGACCGGCGCAAAGTTCTTGCTCCAGGACAGATAGGCATGCTGGCCCGGCAAGGCTTCCCACACCACGCCGATGCGCGGGCTCAGGGCATGGGCCGTGCGCTCGCTGCGCACGCCGTTGCGGCGGTTGCGCGAATCGACGTCGAAGCGATCCCAGCGCAAGCCGGCCAGCATCTTCCAGTGCGTGGCCAAGGAAATCTGGTCCTGCACATAGAGGCCCAGGTTGGAAGCCTTGTGGTAATTCATCTGGAAAGGCGTAGTCGGGTCGTCGCCATTGCGGGTGTTTTCCGGCGTCACCGCCGAGACTGACGGTGCAGCGACCGACCACAGGCGCGGCTCGCGCTTTTGCCAGCCATGTTCAAGCCCGATCAGCAGATCATGCGCACCCCGCTGGCCGAGCAATTCCAGATTGTTCTGCACGCTGCGCTGCTGGAGGTTCTGCTGGTAGCGAGTACGCTCTACGCGATCCAGGTTCAGTGGCGCGCTCTGGTAGGCCTGGGTGACAAAGGTGTTATCGAAATTGCTGTTGAGGTCCATCAGGGCGAGCGCATGACGCAGGGTCCAGTCCTGCGAAAGCGCCCGCGTGAGCGTAGAGCGCAGGCTCATGTGGATATCGCGGATGACGTCGCGTCCGGCGGCGCCGAAGAATTGTTCATTCCCGGCGGTCGGCAGCGCGTAGGCGGTGGGCTTGCCGTTGGCCGTGGCAATGACGCGACCGGGAATGCCGCGATCCGGCACCCTTTCATATTCGTCGTATTCAGCCTGCAGCAGCCAGCTGTCGCGTCCGGACTCCCACTTCAGGGCCGGCGCAAAGTACTGGCGCGTGCCGTTGACGATATCGCGGAAGCTGCCCGCATGTTCGCGCCCGGTATTGATGCGCAAGGCCCACTGCGGCGCCAGTGGCCGGTTCCAGTCCAGCGCCGCGCCCAACAGCCCGGCGCTGCCCAGGCTGAGCGTGGCCTGACTGGTGACGTCCTGGCCGGGCTGTTTGCTGATGCGATTGATCACGCCCCCGCCGCTGCCGCGCCCGTAGAGCACGGAAGCCGGCCCTCGCAGCACTTCCACCCGCTCGATGTTGCCCAGGCCCCGCACGTATTGCGGATCATCCCGCATGCCATCGAGCAAGAGATCGTTGGCGCTGGAAAAGCCGCGAATGCGGAAGGCATCGAAACGGGTATCCGAGATATTGGAAATACCCGGCACGCCCAGGAGAGCCCCGGCCAACGTGCGCGCGCCATAGACGCTGACCTGCTCCACGCTCACGCTCTGGATGCTCTGCGGCACCTCCATGGGATCGGCGGCGCTCCTTGTCGCCGTACCGACCCGGCCTGCGCGAGGATCATGGGACCTGCGCTGGTCGCGCACCTCCACCACTGGCAGGGATGACTGTCCGGAGGACTCGCCCTCATTGCCGCCCTCGCGCTCGGCTGCGCAGGCCGGCAGGGTCAGGAAGGCCACACACACGGCGGCGGGAAGCCGGTGGATGCGGGCAAAGGGAATCGGGAATTGCATCTTGAACATGGCAGCCACTCAAGGAAAGTTGAAAGGCCGTCAATTCTATGCATACTAATGAAAACGATTATCGTTTACTTTCTGACTTTTGCTGACATCTTGGAACTGCTTCCTGTTTCTCGCAAACCATTCATGGTTTCTGCGAAAGTCTTCTATTTTCTTCCCTGATGAATTCGAAGCGCTGCATTTCCCTGGGCTGCCTGATCTGCGCAAGCGCCTGCACGCTCAATGCCCAGGCGCGGGTTTCCCGGAGGCAAGTACGCCGGGTATCTTTTTGGGCCGAATCCCTTATAATCTAAGGAGTTAACGACTATCGGCGGCAGGCGCCACACTGGCCGCCGTTTTTATTTATGGCAATCAAACACTACCTTCAGTTTTCCGACTTTACGCTTGATGAATACGAGTACGTGATCGAACGTTCCCGTGTGATCAAACGTAAGTTCAAGAATTACGAGCCCCATCACACGCTGGCCGATCGTACCCTGGTGATGGTGTTCGAAAAGAACTCGACCCGCACCCGCCTCTCCTTCGAAGCCGGTATGCACCAGATGGGCGGCGCGGCGATCTACCTCAACACCCGCGACAGCCAGCTTGGCCGTGGCGAGCCGGTGGAAGATGCGGCGCAGGTGATGTCGCGCATGTGCGACGTCATCATGATCCGCACCTACGGCCAGGAGATCATCGAGCGCTTTGCCAAGC
The DNA here is from genome assembly GCF_001929405.1 of Herbaspirillum camelliae. NCBI lineage: Bacteria > Pseudomonadati > Pseudomonadota > Betaproteobacteria > Burkholderiales > Oxalobacteraceae > Herbaspirillum > Herbaspirillum camelliae. Next base: position 3,043,193 of record NZ_KV880769.1, on the reverse strand, counting down.
ATTCGCGCGTGCCCGTCATCAACGGTCTGACCAACGAGCAGCATCCCTGCCAGGTGCTGGCCGATGTGTTCACCTACATCGAACATCGCGGCAGCATCCAGGGCAAGATCGTGGCCTGGGTCGGTGACGCCAACAACATGCTCTATTCGTGGCTGCAGGCGGCCGAGGTGTTCGGCTTCCACGTCAACGTCTCCACCCCCAAGGGTTACGACATCGATCCGGCCCAGGTCTCGCCGGGCAACAAGCACTACACCTTCTTCGCCGATCCGGCTGATGCCTGCCAGGATGCCGATCTGGTCACCACCGACGTGTGGACCAGCATGGGCTTCGAGGCCGAGAACAATGCCCGCCTGAAGGCCTTCGATGGCTGGATCGTGGACCCGGCCAAGATGGCGCGCGCCAAGAAGGATGCGCTCTTCATGCACTGCCTGCCCGCACACCGTGGCGAGGAAGTGGCCGCCGAAGTGATCGACGGCCCGCAATCGGTGGTCTGGGAAGAGGCGGAAAACCGCCTGCACGTGCAGAAGGCCCTGCTCGAATATCTGGTGCACGGCCGCTTCGATTAAGCCGCCCTGCTGCCCATTCCCCCAGCGCAAGAATCACGCTTAACACTTCACTTCATCGCAACGTCAAGATCATGTCCAACATCCTGCAATCCGTCCCGGTCAATCAAAAAGTCGGCATCGCCTTCTCCGGCGGCCTCGATACCAGCGCCGCGCTGACCTGGATGCGCCAGAAGGGCGCCATCCCCTACGCCTACACCGCCAACCTGGGCCAGCCGGATGAGCCGGACTATGACGCCATCCCCAAGAAGGCCATGCAATACGGTGCCGAACTGGCGCGCCTGATCGACTGCCGTGAACAACTGGCCAACGAAGGCATCGCTGCCCTGCAAAGCGGCGCTTTCCACATCTCCACCGCCGGCATCACCTACTTCAACACCACCCCGCTGGGCCGCGCCGTGACCGGCACCATGCTGGTGTCGGCCATGCGTGAAGACAACGTCGACATCTGGGGCGACGGCAGCACCTACAAGGGCAACGACATCGAGCGTTTCTATCGCTACGGCCTGCTGGTGAACCCCAACCTGAAGATCTACAAGCCCTGGCTGGACAGCACCTTCATCGATGAACTGGGCGGCCGCAAGGAAATGTCCGAGTTCATGATCAAGTCCGGCTTCGACTACAAGATGTCGGTGGAAAAGGCCTACTCGACCGATTCCAACATGCTGGGCGCAACCCACGAAGCCAAGGACCTGGAATTCCTCAACAGCGGCATCAAGATCGTGCAGCCCATCATGGGCGTGGCGTTCTGGCGTGATGACGTGGAAGTGAAGGCCGAGACGGTCACCGTACGCTTTGAAGAAGGCCGTCCGGTGGCGCTCAACGGCAAGAGCTTCGCCAGCATGACCGAGCTGATCCTGGAAGCCAACCGCATCGGTGGCCGCCATGGCCTGGGCATGAGCGACCAGATCGAGAACCGCATCATCGAAGCCAAGAGCCGCGGCATCTACGAAGCCCCGGGCCTGGCCCTGCTGTTCATCGCCTACGAGCGCCTGGTCACGGGCATCCACAACGAAGACACCATCGAACAATACCGCGACAACGGCCGCAAGCTGGGCCGCCTGCTGTATCAGGGCCGCTGGTTCGATTCGCAGGCCATCATGCTGCGCGAGACCGCCCAGCGCTGGGTGGCGCGCGCCATCACCGGCGAAGTCACGGTGGAACTGCGTCGCGGCAATGACTACTCGATCCTCAACACCGAGTCGCCCAACCTGACCTACCACCCGGAACGTCTGACCATGGAAAAGGGCGAAGGCAGCTTCTCGGCCATCGACCGCATCGGCCAGTTGACCATGCGCAACCTGGACATCGCCGACACCCGCCAGAAGCTGTCGATCTACCAGAACACCGGCCTGCTGGATTCCAGCACTGCGGTGTCGCTGCCGCTCTTGGGCAAGGACGAGAAGTAATCTCCGCCTGATTCATATTCACCGTTTAATGGAAGCGATTCGATGAGCACCCAATTCGACAACGTCACCGTCCTGAAAAAGGGCAATGTCTACTTCGACGGCAAGTGTGTCTCGCACACCGTGCTGTTTGCCGATGGCACCAAGAAGACCCTGGGCGTGATCCTGCCCGCCAGCCTGACCTTCAATACCGGCGCGCCGGAAATCATGGAAATCAACGGCGGCAGCTGCCGCGTGCGTCTGAAGGGTGAAGAAGCCTGGAATACCTACGCCGCAGGCACCACCTTCAGCGTGCCGGGCAACTCCAGCTTCGACATCGAAGTCACCGAGACCCTGGACTACGTCTGCCACTTCGGCTGATCGCAGTCTTGCCTGAACGAAAAAGCCGTCCAGTATCGCTACTGGACGGCTTTTTCATATCTTGATGTTTTGCCCTTGGGTCGCGTTCAGATGAAGACCGGCTCGGGCTCCAGCTGCACCCCGAATTTTTCCTTCACATCCTCCTGGATGGCCTGGGCCAGCCTGGCCACCTCGGCGCCGGTGGCGCCACCGCGATTGACCAGCACCAATGCCTGTTTCTCGTACACGCCGGCGCGCCCCATGGTCTTGCCCTTCCAGCCGCTGCGGTCGATCAGCCAGCCGGCGGCCAGCTTGTAGTGCCCTTCATCGACGCGATAGCTGACCAGGTCGGCATATTGCGCCCGCAAGGTATCGCGCAGACGGGCCGGCACGATGGGGTTCTTGAAGAAGCTGCCAGCGTTGCCGATCTGCGCAGGATCGGGCAGCTTGCGGGTGCGGATAGTGATGACGGCTTCGGCGATGTCGCGTGGGCCGGGTTCGGTCACGCCACGCTCCTGCAGCGCCTGCGCCACGTCGGCGTAGTTGGCATTGGCTTGCCAGCGCTTGGGCAGGGCAAAGCTGACCTCCAGCACCACGGCGCGGTCGCGCAGCGCCTGCTTGAAGACGCTGTCGCGATAACCGAAGCGGCAGGCGTCGCGGTCCAGCGTGAGGATCTCGCCGGTAGCGAGATCGAAGGCGCGCAGGCTGTGGAAGCGGTCCTTGACCTCGATGCCGTAGGCGCCGATGTTCTGGATCGGCGCGGCGCCGACGCTGCCAGGGATCAGCGACAGATTTTCCAGTCCACCCAGGCCTTGCGCCAACGTCCATTGCACGAAGCCATGCCAGTTCTCGCCGGCAGCGGCGCAGACATAGATGAAATCCTCATCCTCGCCGGTGATGGTCATGCCCCGGCCCTGCATGTGCAGCACCAGCCCTGGGAAATCCTGCGTCAGCAACAGGTTGCTGCCGCCGCCCAGCACCAGGCGCGGCAAGGCCATCAGGGCGGCGTCCTGGCGCAGGGCGTGCAGGGTGTCGGCGCCCTGGACGGGCAGATAGGCATGGGCCTGCGCCTGGATGCCGAAGGTATTGAGGTCGGCCAGGGAAACGGCGTACTGGAGGGGAAGTGAAGACGTGGTCATAGGGCTGGGATTATATCGCCCCGCTGCGGCAAATCCGCTGTCAGCGGATCGGCGATGGCGGCCACGCCCCCTCTCCGCTAAAATCACGGGTCAGACGCCGGCCTTCGCCGGCTGCAAGAACATAAGGAACAAGCCATGCCCTCATTCGATACCGTCTGCGAAGCCAACCTGGTGGAAGTCAAGAACGCCGTGGACCAGGCCAACAAGGAAATCTCCACCCGCTTCGACTTCAAAGGCACCGACGCCCGCGTCGAGCAAAAGGAGCGCGAACTGACCGCCTACGCCGACTCCGACTTCCAGTTGAGCCAGGTGCGCGACGTGCTGACCGACAAGATGACCAAGCGCAACGTCGACGTGCGCTTCCTGGACGAAGGCAAGATCGAGAAGATCGGCGGTGACAAGGTCAAGCAGGTCATCAAGGTGAAGAACGGCATCGAGAGCGACGATGCCAAGAAGATCGTGCGCGTCATCAAGGACAGCAAGATGAAGGTGCAAGCCAGCATCCAGGGCGACGCCGTGCGCATCACCGGCGCCAAGCGCGACGACCTGCAGGCGGCCATCGCCCTGCTGCGCAAGGAGATCAAGGATATTCCGCTGGAATTCAACAACTTCCGCGACTGATTTCCTGCTGCGCAGTCCACAAAAAACGCCGGCAATTGCCGGCGTTCTTCATTGTCCTACTCCGCTATCTACTGAGCATCAGGCGGCGTCGCGCTCATCGCCCACCAGGCGGCGCTGCTTGACCGAATCAGCCAGGCCTTGCAGCACTTGCAGGCTTTCTTCCCAGTTGATGCAGCCATCGGTGACGGACTGGCCATAGGTCAGTTCCTTGCCCGGCACCAGATCCTGGCGGCCGGCGACCAGGTGCGATTCCACCATCACGCCGACGATACGGGTATCACCACCGGCGATCTGGCGACCGATGTCGGCGCAGACCGGAATCTGGTTTTCCGGCTTCTTGGAGCTGTTGGCGTGCGAGGCGTCGATCATCAGGCGCGCCGCCAGGCCGCTCTTGGCGATGTCCTGGCAGGCCGCTTCCACGCTGGGCGCATCATAGTTGGGCTGCTTGCCGCCGCGCAGGATGATATGGCAGTCCTCATTGCCGGCGGTGGAGACGATGGCCGAGTGGCCGCCCTTGGTCACCGACAGGAAGTGATGCGGCTGCGAGGCGGCCTTGATAGCGTCCACGGCGATCTTGACGTTGCCATCGGTGCCATTCTTGAAGCCCACCGGGCAGGACAGGCCGGAAGCCAGCTCACGGTGCACCTGCGACTCGGTGGTGCGAGCGCCGATGGCGCCCCAACTGATCAGGTCGGCGATGTATTGCGGGCTGATCACATCCAGGAACTCGGTGCCAGCCGGCAGGCCCAGCTCGTTGATGTTGAGCAGCAACTCACGGGCCGCGCGCAGGCCGTCGTTGATGCGGAAGCTGTTGTCCATGTACGGGTCGTTGATCAGACCCTTCCAGCCCACCGTGGTGCGCGGCTTTTCGAAGTAGACGCGCATGACGATTTCCAGCTCGTTCTTGTGACGCTCGCGCTCCACCACCAGGCGACGCGCATATTCCATGGCCGCCTTGGTGTCGTGGATGGAGCAAGGGCCGATGACGACCATCAGGCGGTCATCCTGGCCATGCAGGATGCGGTGCAGCGCGGTGCGAGCTTCAGCCGTGGTGCGCTCGACCTTTTCGGTGCAGGCGAATTCGCGGATGAGATGCGAGGGGGGGACCAGTTCTTTCATTTCTCGGATGCGAAGATCGTCAGTGCGCGGCATTTTTTTCTCCTGGTGTGCTGCAATTATTCAGCTGGAAATTTGACCAAAAAAAAACCGCCATCACTGGCGGTTTTTTAGGAAATCGGTTTTGTCTTTTTACGAACGCTTACCGCTTTTCACCGCCGTGGGGCTGGAATAGCTAAAGTAAAAATAAAAGTAAGCGCGGGTGAAGGACATGTCTGGCGTCAATCGTTTAAGTGAAGCAGGCATTCATAGTGCTACAAATCCAGACCTTTGGCAAGCAAACCGAAAAAAATGAAATGGTGCAGTGCATACGCAATTTTTATGCGTCAACGACCATAAAAAATAACTTTTTATATCACCAACACAAAAATTATCCGATAAAACACAATAATAATTCAAGCCAAATGCAAGCCATGCACGCCTGGGCGGGGGCGTATGAGCGTGGCTATCCTGCAAAAAAACAGCTTTCTTGATCTGGCCACGCCCTTCTCCTCCCTCGAAAACGCCGTCACGGACGAAAAAAAACCGCCAGAATCCCTCCGGCGGTTTTCATCATGCTGGCAGCGCAGCAACGCCGCAGGATCTGGATCAGGCGGTCCCGCCCACGGTCACGCCATCCAGACGCAAGGTCGGCTGACCCACGCCCACCGGCACGCTCTGCCCTTCCTTGCCGCACACGCCCACACCCGAATCCAGGCGCATGTCGTTGCCGATCATGGAAACGCGGTTCAACACGTCCGGACCATTGCCGATCAGGGTAGCGCCCTTGACCGGATAGGTGATCTTGCCATCCTCGATCATGTAGGCCTCGCTGGCCGAGAAGACGAACTTGCCGTTGGTGATATCCACCTGGCCGCCACCGAAGTTGACCGCATACAGGCCATTCTTGACCGACGCCAGGATCTCGGCCGGGTCCTTGTCGCCACCCAGCATGTAGGTATTGGTCATGCGCGGCATGGGCAGGTGCGCAAAGGATTCGCGGCGGGCGTTGCCGGTGACGTCCATCTTCATCAGGCGGGCATTCATGGTGTCCTGGATGTAGCCCTTCAGGATGCCGTCTTCGATGAGGGTGGTGCACTGGGTCGGGTTGCCCTCGTCGTCGATGTTGAGCGAACCGCGACGGTCGGCGATGGTGCCGTCATCGACCACGGTCACGCCCTTGGCCGCGACGCGCTCGCCGATGCGACCGGAGAAGGTGGACGAACCCTTGCGGTTGAAGTCCCCTTCCAGGCCGTGGCCGATGGCTTCGTGCAGCAGGATGCCGGGCCAGCCGGGGCCGAGCACGACGGTCATCGGACCGGCCGGGGCCGGGCGCGATTCCAGGTTCACCAGCGCCGTCGCCACGGCTTCGGAAGCATATTGTTCCAGCAGCAGGTCGGAGAAATAGCCATAGTCGTAACGGCCACCGCCGCCGCTGCTGCCCATCTCGCGACGGCCATTCTGCTCGGCAATCACCGTCACCGACACGCGCACCAGCGGACGGATGTCCGCAGCCAATACGCCATCGGCACGCGCCACCAGCACCACATCGTATTCGCCGGACAGGCTGGCCATGACCTGCTTGACACGCGGGTCCTTGGCGCGGGCGATGCGCTCCACGCGCTCCAGCAACTGCACCTTGGCGGTGGCGTCCAGCGAGGTCAGCGGATCATGCGGCAGATACAGCGCGCGACCGCCGCCAGGGATCATCGCACCGGCCACCTTGATCTTGCCGCTGCCCTGGCGGGCGATGGTGCGGGTTGCCGCAGCGGCATCCATCAGGGCCGATTCGGAAATCTCGTCGGAATAGGAAAATGCAGTCTTGTCGCCCGACACGGCGCGTACACCCACGCCCTGGTCGATGGAAAAGCTGCCCGTCTTGACGATGCCTTCTTCCAGGCTCCAGCCCTCGCTCTTGGTGAACTGGAAGTAGAGGTCGGCATAGTCGACCTTGTGCGTGAACATGCTGCCCAGGGCCTTGAGCAGCTTGGATTCGTCCAGGCCGAAGGGAGTCAGCAGCACGTCACGCGCCACTTGCAGGGCGCCCATGTTGGGTTCAAATAATTTCATAGCGTCTTGTCGGAAGGCAAAAAGGTCAAAGCTTGCGATGGCGGAGTGCCGGCAAACTTTCTCGAACGTATTGTAGACGATGGGGATCAATGTCGCCGATCACAAGCCCTTCCCCTTCCGGCAGGATCGAAACGACCTCGCCCCAGGGATCGACCAGCATGCTGTGGCCCCAGGTCCGGCGGCCATTGACGTGCTCGCCGCCCTGGGCCGACGCCAGCACGTAGCACTGGTTCTCGATGGCGCGGGCGCGCAACAGCAATTCCCAGTGGGCGCGGCCAGTGGTGTAGGTGAAAGCAGCGGGCATGACGATGAGCGCACACTCGCCCATGGCGCGGTACAGCTCGGGAAAGCGCAGGTCATAGCAGACCGACAGGCCGACCCGCCCGAAAGGCGCTTCGAAGCTCTGCACTTGGTGACCGTACTCGATGGTACGGGCTTCATCGTAGTTTTCTTCGCCGCGCACGAAGTTGAACAGATGGATCTTGTCATAACGCGCCACGCGCTGACCCTGCGGCCCATAGACCAGCGAAGTATTGAGCACCTTGTCCGGATTGCCGGCCTTCAGCGGCAGCGTGCCGCCCACCAGCCACAGGCCATGCTGGCGCGCCAGGCTGGCCATGAATTCCTGGATCGGGCCGACACCATCGGCTTCAGCGTGGGCCAGCTTGTCGCGTTCGTGGCGGCCCATGATGGGCCAGTATTCGGGCAGCAGCACCAGTTGCGCCCCCTGCTGGGCGGCAGCGGCCACCAGACGGGTCGCGCTGGCGAAGTTCTGCGCTACCTCGGGGGTGGAGACCATCTGGATGGCCGCCACCTTGATTGCCTGCGTCATGTCTTGCCTCTCATTGCATTGGGAGATGAACGATGCCCACAGTATCGCGCATTCGAGGCCAGCCTGCCGCCGGCACAAGCAATACGCTCACGCGCCGCTATTGATGACCGGGCCGATGTTCTGCGGGTTGGAGGGACGGCGCCCTGCCGGGGCCGTCGGCGCTGCAGCCGGAGCGGCCGGTGCAGCGGGAGCCGCCGGCGCAGGCATGGCAGGCAGGCCCTGCCCGCGCCCCTGCTCCAGCAGCTCGCGCGCACGCTGCCCGTCCACCGGCGTGACCTGGCCCTGCTTGACGACGATAGGATCGCTCCAGGAACCGCTGACCTTGTACTCGAAGCTGAGGGATTTCATCACCGGATTACGCAGGAACAGCTGCGCCAGCAGCGTGCTCACGCCGACTACCGGATTGACCGCCATGGCCACCACCGAGGCTGTGCCCAGGTTGATCTCGGGAATCACCACCACATGCAGGTCCTGGGTCTCGCGCGCAATGTCGGCCGAACCGCTCATGAGCACCGAGGCGGTCACGCCCGTCATCTTCAGGTTGTCGGTAGTGGCGATGCCCTTGTTGATGCTGGCCGTGCCGGCAACGGTATCGAAGGCGAAGCCTTCCGAGAAGACATCGCGGAAGTCCAGCGTCAAGCGGCGCGGCAAGGCTTGCAGGTTGAGCACGCCCAACAGCTTGGCCGCCCCCGGATCGACCTTGAGGAATTGCCCGGCATGCACATCCATGTGGACCTGCCCGGCCAGGCTGGCCATGTCCATGGCGTAGGGCGGCGCCTTCCAGCTGAGATCGCCATCGAGCTTGCCCTTGCCGCCGCGCACCGTACCGGGATAGCCGAAGCGCTCCAGCAGCTTGCCGGCGTCCTCGATGTCCAGCGCATAGGTGAAGTTGGAAGTATGGTTGCTGCCAAAGCTCATCCAGTTGCCGGCGGCGCGGAACTGGGCGTCAGGGTTGGCCAGCAGCAAGCGGCTGATACGCCATTCCCGGCCCACCGAGGTGACCATGTTGCTGGCGTCGAGCTCCAGTCGGCCCAGCTTCTTGCCGCCCAGCTCGAACTGTTCGGCACGAATGTCCAGGGCGGGCATCTGTACGTTGTCGTCTTCAGCGGCAACCGTCGCGGCGCCATTTTCGGCGGTCGGCGCCGGCTTTGGAATGACCAGCGAGGATAGGCGCGCCGTCACCTTGCCCGGGCCGCGCGCTGCGCCTGGCTCGTCCCAGGTAACGGTGCCGGCGACCTGTTGCGACTCCACATTGATCTGCCAGCTATTGCGCCGATGGGCAGCTTCCAGGATCAGCTTGTTGAGCTTCTTGCCCTTGAGGCTGAGTTCACCCACCCGCGCCGAGACCTGATCCGGCTCCAGATACTGTGCCACGTCGCCGCTGCCAAGGCGAGTGGAAGCGGCCGGCGCATCCTCTGCAGCCACCCGGCCGGCCAGTTCGTTCTTCAGGCTCAGCCAAGGGTCCACCTCCAGACTGTCGGCAGCCAGCGCCAGCTTCAGGCCGGCAGACGGCGACGGCGCGGGCTGGTTCCAGCCGATGCCGCCGCTGGTCACCCGCCAAGCAGCTCCCGTAGCTGCCACCCGCTCGCGCACATAGCGTGAAGCAATGTTGCTCCCCAACGCCACCTTCAGCTCCTCGCGTTCGATCAGGGGATCGGCCGAGGCCAGCGGCAGCAGTTCGAAGCGCAGAGGCAGGCTCTCCTGCGCACTCTTGCGCAAGGGCACGGGCAGATCGACGCCCAGCCCGGCCAGGCTGGATTCGACCACCACCTCGGGCTGATGCTGGCGCACCAGCACGGTGGCGTTGTAACGGGTCGTGCCGGACAGGCGCGCCAGCAGGCGCTGCAGCGATGGATCGGGATATTGCTTGCGCAGCATGTCGACGTTGATGGCGCCCTCCAGCCGCATCTGGCTGCTACCGTCTTTCTGGGTGCCGCCACTGATGGTCAGCGCATCGCCCAGGAACTGGCCGCGCACGCCATTGAGGGTGAAACCGTGTTCATTGAACTCGACCTTGCCATTGGTGCGATAGAGCACCGGCAGGTCCGGCAGCAGGTCCACATCATTGTTGGCGAAATGGAAGGCGCCCTGCGCACGGGTGTCGATGGCGTGATGCAGCGGCATCTGGAACTTCAGGTCCAGCCTGGCCTCGCCGGTGGCGCTGCTGCGCTCCATGATGTTGCCGGTCCAACGCGCCACTGGACTCTGGTTCACGTACCGCAGGAACACCGCCATCGGTGCACTGGCCACGCCCTCGATCTCCAGCTCGGCCTCATGCGAATCGACATCGGCCACCCGCGCCGTCACCGGCCCCAGCTTCGCACCCAGGGTGCGGGCGCTGTCGGCCTTGATCTCGAGGCGGGTGCGATCGATGCTCAGGTGACCCCGCCCCTCTTCCAGCAAAGGCCATTCCGGCTCCTTGCCGTCGCGACCCAGATGACCGGGCGTGTAGTTCAGCTTGAGGCCCTCGAAATCGCCGCTGAGCTGGAACTGGCCCTTGGGCTTGTCGCCGGGCTTGGCCGTATGGAAGGGAAAATCGGCCAAGGCGCCCTTGAGGGTGAATTGCACATCGCGCAGGCTGCCATCGACCAGTCCATCGGTGAGCCAGTGCCGCAAGGGTTCGCTCAGGTGGCTCGGCAGGTAGCGGCGGATCGCCTTCACATCGAAGCGGCTCAGTTCGCCGTGCAGGTCCACACTGCCCGCCGACTTGCCCTGCAAGGGCTGCACATGCCGCCCCGAGAGACTGCCGGCCACGCCGGGCTGGGCAAACTGCAGCTGCTCCAGGTCCACCTGCAGGGTCTGGTCCTTCAGGTACTGCCAGCGCGCCTGCATCTTGAGGCTGTCGAAAGGCATGCTGGACTCGACGAACTGTTCGGCCGGCATCTCGATGGCCAGATCCTGCGAGTCCAGCTTGACCGACCCGCCCTTCTCGGTGGCGTCGATCTCGCCGTCGATATTGCTGAAGCCGGGGAAACCCGCCCACTGCGCCCGCACCTGCTGGGCGGCATTGCGGCGCGGCTCCACATGCGCCGGCAGGCCCTTGAGTCCCAGCCCGGAAAAGCGGCCCTGGACGCGATAGGAAGCCAGTTCGGGATAGGTTCCCTGCCATTGCACGGTGAAGTCGCGCAGCTCGCCGCGCGGCGCCAGGTCATCCAGCAGCTTGCGCTGGGAAGGCGCCAGCGGCAGCCGCGTGGCCAGTTGCGACAGGGTCTGCAGGTTCAGGTAGGTGGCCTTGACGCTGGTGCGCTCGGCCTTCAGGGGCGTGCCTGGCTCATAGCTTTCGGAAATCGAGGTCGGCGGCAGCACGAAACCGTCCGGCGTCTCGATCGAAAAATCGGTCAGGGTCACCTGATGGCCATTGGCGCCGAAGGTGGGAATGCCGTCCTCGGGAGTGGCTCCCAGGCTTTCACTGGCCGAGATGCGGCCATTGACGCGCTTCAGCGACAGAGGCTCCAGCTGGCGCGAGAGCTGCGCATTGAAATCGTTCAGGGCCAGATCGGCGGTGAAATTGGCCACCTTGGCATGGTCCAGCGCCAGCCAGGCCCGCACCGAGCCGGTGCCGCTCTGGATGGCGATGGGATAGTCGAAATAGGCGCGCCAGACCGACAGGTCGGTGCGCCGCAGGTCGGCATAGAGCGTTCCCTTCCAGCGCACGATGTCGGAACTGCGGGCAAACGCCGGATGGCTGAAGTCGGCGCGCACGTCCAGCGGAGCGGCATAAGACACCGGTGGGATGGCGCGCAGCGAGAGACGATGGCGCAGCCAGCGGTTGTGCAGCACCAGGTTGACGTCTTCCAGCACCAGCTCCGGCGCCTTGCGCAATTCATCATCCCAGCGCAGCTTGCTATGGCGGATCACGATTTCGCGCTGCGACAGCAGCCAGTCCAGCGAACTGCCATCGCCCCCGGTAGGCACCGGGATACCCGCCACGAAGAGCTTGCCGTCGCCATCACGCCGGATCGCCAGGTCCGCGCCTTCGATGCTCAGGTTTTCCAGCCGCAGGCTGGCCACCAGCACGCTGCTCCAGGACAGCGTGGTCGAGACCTGCGGCAAGGTCAGCGCGGGCTCGCCCTGCTGGTCATGTACGGTGATGTTGGTCAGCGAGAGCTGCGGGCGCAGGCCACGCCAGGAAGCGTTGATGACGTCGATACTGACGGCGCGACCGATCTGGGCCGACACCAGGCGTTCGATCTGCGGTTTGTAATGGCCGATCTCGGGCAGCACGGCGTAGCGCAGCACCAGAAACAGCGCGCAGAAGATGAAGTAGCCCGCCAGCAGCAGCTTGACGGTAAAGCCCAGCAGATGATGGCTGGCCCGGTTCAGGCGGAAGTAGCTGCCCCGCGCGACGCGCCAGCACAGAGCCCAGCGGCCAGGCTTGTGTGCAGCGTTATCGTATTCTTCGGACATCAGGATGCAATGGCAGCTCGGGATTCAAAGATTTCTGGCAATACGGCAGTTCAGGCAGATGAAGCGGTGACATGATCGCATGGAAAACATGGCCATGCCATCTGCGCAATGCCCTTCCTGGGTGCAAAATGGCCGATAAATTGAAAAATGAAGGATAGAATCCCCTCTCTGGCCCATCCGTCAGGCCCATGTCAGCACTGTCCCAGCCCTGTCCAATTATCGACGCAGCGCAACATGACTGAAGCGACATGGCCACCGGTTTTCCTTCTTTTACACTTTGTTGCGGAGCTTTCCAGACGCTTATGCCGGTCTTCTCGCCTGCCCATCACCGCTCCCTCGTCGAGGCCTCGTCCTCGCGCTACTACACCCGCTGGACCCAGGCCGACCCGGCCCGCCCTGCCCTGGTGGCCGCCGCGGCCGCCGCCGGTGCGCTTGACCACGCCTTCCTGCAGCAGCGCCTGGAGCACGACCTGGCCAGCGGCCTGAGCCTGCCGGCGGCCATGCGCCGCTTGCGCAACCTGGTCATCTGCACCCTGATCACGCGCGACCTGGATGGCCGTGGCGACCTCGACGAAGTCGTCACCACCATGACCGGCTTTGCCGACTTCGCCGTGCAGACCCACCTGGCGGCGCTGATGCAGGAACAGACCGCGCTCTATGGCCTGCCCATCGGCGAGGAATCAGGACGACCGCAGGAAATGATCGTGCTGGGCATGGGCAAGCTGGGCGGGGGCGAACTCAATGTCTCCTCGGACATCGACCTCATCTTCGTCTATCCCGAAGACGGCGATACCCGCGCCGACGCCGGCCAGAAATCGCTGTCCAACCATGAATTCTTCGTACGGCTGGGCAAGAAGCTCATCGGTGCGCTGGCCGAGATCACCGAAGACGGCTTCACCTTCCGGGTCGACATGGCGCTGCGCCCCAACGGCAACTCCGGCCCGCTGGTGGCCAGTTTCAACATGGTGGAGGAATACCTGGTGCGCCAGGGCCGCGAATGGGAACGCTATGCCTGGACCAAGGCGCGCGCACTCACCGGCACGCCGGAAGACATCGCCACGCTGGAAGCGATCAGCCGCCCCTTCATCTTCCGCCGCTATCTCGACTACGGCTCCATCGACGCACTGCGCTCCATGCACGGCCAGATCCGCGCCGAGGTCAAGCGCCAGGAAGCCCTGCACCCCGACCGCAGCAACAACGTCAAGCTGGGGCGCGGTGGCATTCGCGAGATCGAGTTCACCAGCCAGGTATTCCAGCTGATCCGGGGCGGGCGCGATCCCGAGCTGCGCGACCGCTCCACCCGCACCACCCTGCGCACCCTGGCCGCCAAGGACCTGCTCGCGCCCGACGTGGTGGAACAGTTGCTGCACGCCTACACCTTCCTGCGCAATCTCGAACACCGCCTGCAATACCTGGAAGACGCCCAGACCCACACCCTGCCCGTCAATCCCGACGACCTGCTGCTGGTGGCCCGGATGATGGGCTATGAGGAGCCGGCTGCGCTGCTGCACGAACTGGAGCGCCAGCGCGCCATCGTCGCCACCCAGTTCGACGCCATCTTCGCCGACAAGCAGTCCGAGAGCGACAGCGACGGCCCCAGCGTGAGTGTGAGCGATAACGACAACCTCGAAGGACTGGCCGACGCCCTGCAGCTGGTCGGCTTCCCCGAGGCCGACATCGCCGACGGTGCGCGGCGGCTGCACCTGACCTGGCAATCCCCACGCATGCAAAGCCTGCCCGAGGCCAGCCGCAACCGCCTCAATACCGTCATCAACACCAGCCTGCCGCTGCTGGCGGCACTGCACTACGACCAGTTGCCGGCGCTGGGGCGGCTGCTCGACCTGCTTGAAGCAATTGCCCGCCGCGCCGCCTACCTGGCGCTGCTGACCGAGTATCCCTATGCCCTGCAACGCCTGGTGCGCATGATCGGCGCCAGCGGCTGGGCCGCGACCTACCTCACGCGCCACCCGCTGCTGCTGGACGAACTGCTGGACGACCGCAATCTCAAGGCGGCCTCCGACTGGACCGCCTTCGCCGAGAACTGCCGCCGTCAACTGGCCACCGCCGAGGGCGATACCGAACGCCAGCTCGACATCCTGCGCGAGTTGCACCATGCCGAACAGTTCCGCCTGCTGGCGCAAGACCTGGAGGGCGACCTGTCGGTGGAAAAACTGGCCGACGAACTCTCCGCCCTGGCCGATGTGCTGGTGCAAGTCACCATCGAAGCAGTCTGGCAGACCATTGCCCAGCGCCATCGCGAGGTGCCGCAGTTCGCGGTGATCGCCTATGGCAAGCTGGGCGGCAAGGAACTAGGCTATGCCTCCGACCTGGACGTGGTCTTCCTCTACGACGATGAAGACCAGGACGCCCCCGGCCTCTACGCCAAGCTGGCGCAGCGCTTCATCACCTGGATGACCAGCCACACCCCGGCCGGCACGCTGTTCGACATCGACATCGCCCTGCGTCCGGACGGCGCCAGCGGCCTGTTGGTGTCGCCCTTGTCTTCCTTCGAGAAATACCAGCTCAATGCGGCCTGGATCTGGGAACACCAGGCGCTCACGCGGGCGCGCTTCTGCGCGGGAGATACGGCCATCGGCGAGCGCTTTGAAGCGCTGCGCGAACGGGTGCTGCGCCAGCCGCGCGATGCGGCCAGGCTGGAAGAAGAAGTCTTGTCGATGCGACGGCGCATGCGCGAGGCCCATCCCAACCGCAGCACCATGTTCGACCTCAAGCACGACGAGGGCGGCATGATCGACATCGAATTCATGGTGCAATACCTGGTCCTGCGCCATGCCAGCGACCATCCCCAGCTCACCGGCGACATCGGCAATATCGCCCTGCTCAAGCTGGCCGGACAACTGGGCCTGATCGACGCGCTGCTGGCCGACGAGGCCGCCAATGCCTATCGCCTCTTCCGCAAGCTGCAGCACCAGATCCGCCTGCAGGGTTCAGAACGCGCCCATATCGATGCGATCCGGGTGGAGCATGAGCGGGCGTGCGTGATCCGGCTGTGGCAGCAGGTCTTCGGCTGACCCTGGGCCGGCCCGGCGCCAGGCGCCGGTGAACGAAAAACGGGACGCGCCTGCCGGTGCATCCCGTTTTTTCATGTCCAGCGCTGAGCCAACAGCGATGTCGCCTTACTGCTGCGGCTTGACCGCCACCAGATTGATGAGCGTTTCTTCGCGCTCGGCGCGGGGCTTGATGCCGAAGACGCGCTCCAGGATGCCCAGGTCTTCCCGGCTCCACCACAGGTAGGGATAGGAGATCGACTGCGGCGCCACCTCGAAACCGGCGCTGCGGACCAGGGCCAGGTATTCTCCGGCGGTCTTCTGCACCTCCATCGGATGGCGGAACAGCAGCCGGATGATCCACGAATGGATGTAGCGCTTGGTCGACTCGGCAAACAGCAGGATGCCGCCCGGCTTGAGGACGCGGTAGAACTCGCGGATCGCCTCTTCCTGGTCGATCAGGTGATGGAAGGTCTGGTGGCAGAACAGCAGGTCCACGCTATTGTCCTCCAGCCGCATGCGCGAGCTGGAACACTGGATGAATTCGGCGCGCAGGCCCTCAGCCTCGGTCTCGCTGCGGGCAGCGGCGATCATGTCCGGATCGATGTCCATGCCGATCAGGCGCTGCGGGGCAAAGCGCTGGTGCAGCTTCTTGAGCGAACGGCCCCAGCCGCAGCCCACATCGGCGACCACAGGATAGCTGCTACGGCGCGCGGGAATGAGACGCTCCAGATCCTGCATGGCGCGCTCCAGCACGTGCAGGGTCCAGGTCGGCGTGCGCAGGAACCAGAGACCGAAGGCAGTCTCGGGGACGTGCTCCGGCACGGCCGGAGGCATGGGCGAAGAATGTGATGTCATGTCGTTGTGCTTGTTGTACTGGCTGGACGCCGCGGCAGAATCGGCTGGCGTCGGGCTGACCGGCGGTTTCCCCCTGCCGGTTGATGGAAAAATGCCCCGCAAGCGGAGCATCGCAAGCGGGGCATCAGATGTTACCGGCTGGCAAACAGGACTGCAACCGTCCTGCGCGTTTATCCCAGCTCAATATTTGGGCGGCGTCTTCTCATCGCGGCTGGCGCGGCGGTCGCTGCCGGTGTCGCGTGAGGACGAGCTCTCGCGGTCGCGCGAACGGGCGCTGTCGCGGCTGGAATCGCGTTCGCGGGCGCGGTTGCTGCGATCGCTGTCCTTGCTGTCCTTGGCATCTTTGCTGTCCTTGGCATCTTTGCTGTCCTTGCCATCCTTGCCCTTGGCGTCGTCCTTGGCGGCATCAGCCTGCGCAGCGGGCGCCGTGACCGTCTGGATGCCCTTGGCGGCCATGTATTCGTGCATGTCCTTCCAGCCGGCGAAGATACCCGCCTTCAGGGCGTCGGGATTGCGCTGGTAGCAGTCTTCCAGGCTCTGGCCGGCCTGGCGGCAGCCCGCGCCAAGCGCGATGCCCTCGGCCTTGGCCTCTTCCGGGGTCTGCTTGGGCTTGGAAAAGCTGCTGATGTAGTCGCACGCAGACAGCGAAAAGCTGACGGCGGAAATCAGGGCCAGGTTGGCCAACAGGCGACGGGCCTGGGATGAGCTTGCTGACATGCGTTCCCTCGTTGGGTCGGTTGCTCTTGTTGTTGACGGGCCATGCGGCCCATGGCGGCAAATGGACAAAAGGCCATTGCAAGCGACGCTCGCAACAGCCTTCTGATCCTTTTGCAGGCTGATCCATCTATTTTCACCGCGGCAAGCAGGCTTGCATACGAGGAAAAGAAGCCGAAACAGCCCTGAAATTGACGCTCCCGACCGAGGAACCCCGGCCGGTGCGCCAGAACACGCGTCTTACTTGGCGTTGGCCAGGGCGACGGTGGTGTCCAGCATGCGGTTGGAGAAGCCCCACTCGTTGTCGTACCAGGACGACACCTTCACCAGGCGGCCGGAGACCTTGGTCAGGGTGGCGTCGAAGTTGGACGATGCCGGGTTGTGGTTGAAGTCCACCGAGACCAGCGGGTCGGTGTTGTAGGTCAGGATGCCCTTGAGCGGACCGGATTCGGAAGCGGCCTTCAGGATGGCATTGACTTCATCCACGGTGGTGTCGCGCGAGGCCACGAAGGACAGGTCGACGATGGACACGTTGATCGTCGGCACGCGGATGGCGTAGCCGTCCAGCTTGCCGTTCAGTTCCGGCAGCACCAGGCCGACGGCGGCAGCAGCACCGGTCTTGGTCGGGATCATGGACTGGGTGGCCGAACGGGCGCGGCGCAGGTCTTCGTGGTACACGTCGGTCAGCACCTGGTCATTGGTGTAGGCGTGGACGGTGGTCATCAGGCCGTTTTCCAGACCGATCTTGTCATGCAGCGGCTGCACCAGCGGAGCCAGGCAGTTGGTGGTGCAAGAGGCGTTGGAGATAACGGTGTCGGAGGCCTTGAGCACGCCGTGGTTGACGCCGAAGACGACGGTCGCATCCACGTCCTTGCCGCCCGGCGCCGAGATGATCACCTTCTTGGCGCCGCCCTTGATGTGGGCGCTGGCCTTTTCCTTGGTGGTGAAGAAGCCGGTGCATTCCAGCACCACGTCCACACCCAGCTCGCCCCAGGGCAGCTCGGCCGGGTTGCGCTGGGCCAGCACCTTGATGCGGTCGCCGTTGACGACGATGGAGTCGCCATCCACGGTCACGGTGCCGGGGAACTTGCCGTGGGCGGTGTCGTACTGGGTCAGGTGGGCATTGGTCTTCGGGTCGCCCAGGTCGTTGATGGCAACGATCTCGATGTCGTGCTTCTTGCCGCCTTCGTAGTGGGCGCGCAGGATATTGCGGCCGATGCGGCCATAACCGTTGATTGCAACACGAATTGCCATGCTCTTCTCCTTAAGTAGTAAAAATCAATGCAAACCGGTAGTCGGGAAAGCGACCTGTCCGTCAGCTTGCGCCCCGTGGGCGCCACCAGGCGGACATGAATCCTTCTTTTCCGGCCTTTTTGTTCAGTTGTTCTTGCCGTCGCTGCCTGCCCTGCTCATCTTGCCGATCGATCCCATAGCGGGCACACCCGGCGCTCACCCGCTCAGGAGTGAAGCTTGCGCCAGACGAAACCAGTCTCGTCGAGTTCACTGCCATCATCCCAGGTGAACGTTTGTTCATAAAGCCTTTCGGCCCCGAGTGACTCGAAAAATTCCCCTGCGCCTTCATTCTTGCTCAAGACCCAGGCCATCAGGCCGGTCGCACCAGCGCTGATGAGGGTGGCGGCGACGTTGGCCAGCAGGCGCTTGCCGATTCCCTTGCGCTGCTCATCGGGCAGCACGCAGATGGCGGTCAGCTCGGCGTCGCAGCCAAAGCGCGACTCGGCCAGGGTCATGCCGGAAGCAAACCCGATGATCTCGCCGCCGCTCTCGGCCACAAAGGTGCAGGCAGCATCCGAGGACGCTTCCAGCACCTGCTCCCACAGCTTGACGCTTTCCTCGGGCTTCAAGTGATCGAGGTAGCTGTCGGGCACCAGGCCGCGATAGCTGGCGCGCCAGGCATCGATGCGCACGCCAGCGATGGAGGCCGCGTCGCCCTTCTTGGCGCGACGGAACAGAACGTCTTCAGTCATGGACGGCGCACTGTTCAAGCCAGCACTGCCTTGGCCTTGGCCACCACGTTCTCGACGGTGAAGCCGAAGTGCTTGAACAGCACGCCAGCCGGGGCCGATTCACCGAAGGTATCGATGCCGACCACGGCGCCTTCCAGGCCGACGTACTTGTGCCAGAAGGCGGTCACGCCGGCTTCGATGGCCACGCGCGGCACGCCGCGGGTCAGCACGGAAGCCTTGTAGGCTGCATCCTGGCGGTCGAACACGTCGGTCGAGGGCATCGACACCACGCGCACGGCGATGCCTTCGGCGGTCAGCGCATCAGCGGCCTTGGTGGCCAGTTCGATTTCGGAGCCGGTCGCCATCAGGATGACCTTGGCGTTGGGCGCATCGCGCAGCACGTAGCCGCCACGGGCGATATCCTTGACCTGGGCGTCGGTGCGCTCCTGGAACGGCAGGTTCTGGCGCGAGAAGATCAGGGTGCTGGGGCCATCGTGACGCTTGATGGACTCGGCCCAGGCCACCGCGGTTTCGGTGGTGTCGCAGGGACGCCAGTTGTCCAGGTTGGGGATCAGGCGCAGGCTAGAGACGTGTTCCACCGACTGGTGGGTGGGGCCGTCTTCGCCCAGGCCGATGGAGTCGTGGGTGAACACGAACAGTGCACGGATCTTCATCAGCGCGGCCATGCGCAGGGCATTGCGGCTGTAGTCCGAGAAGGTCAGGAAGGTGGCGCCGAAGGGCAGATAGCCGCCATGCAGGGCGATACCGTTCATGATGGCGCTCATGCCGAATTCACGCACACCGTAGTTGATGTGGTTGCCGCGCTGGTCGGCGCGCACGGCCACCGATTCCTTCCAGTTGGTCAGGTTCGAGCCGGTCAGGTCGGCCGAGCCGCCCAGGAATTCCGGCAGCGCCTGCGCATAGGCCTGGATGGCGTTCTGGCTGGCCTTGCGGGTGGCGATGGTTTCCTTCTTTTCCAGCGTGGAATTGATGTAGGCGGTCACGGTCGATGCGAACGCGGCCGGCAGCTCGCCCTTGAGGCGGCGCAGCAGTTCGGCGGCTTCGCTCGGGTATTGGGCGGCGTAGGTGTCGAAGGTCTGCTTCCAGCTCGCTTCGAAGTCGGCACCGGTGGCCTTGGCATCCCAGGCGGAATAGACATCGGCCGGGATCTCGAAGGGAGCGGAAGTCCAGCCCAGCGCTTCGCGCACGGCGGCGATTTCCTTGTCGCCCAGGGCGGCGCCGTGGACCTTGTCGGTACCGGCCAGGTTGGGCGAACCCTTGCCGATGACGGTACGGCAGCAGATCAGGGTCGGCTTGTCGGCCAGCTTGGCCTGGTGGATGGCGGCGCTGACGGCTTCGACGCTGTGGCCGTCCACGGCCGGGATGACGTTCCAGCCGTAGGCTTCGAAGCGCTTCGGGGTGTCGTCCTTGAACCAGCCTTCGACGTGGCCGTCGATGGAGATGCCGTTGTCGTCATACAGCACGATCAGCTTGGACAGGTTCAAGACGCCGGCCAGCGAGCAGGCTTCGTGCGAGATGCCTTCCATCAGGCAGCCGTCGCCGACGAAGGCGTAGGTGTAGTGATCGACCACGGCCAGGCCGGGCTTGTTGAATTCGGCGGCCAGCAGCTTTTCAGCCAGCGCCATGCCCACCGCATTGGTGATGCCCTGGCCCAGCGGGCCGGTGGTGGTTTCCACGCCCGGGGTGATGTGCACTTCGGGGTGGCCGGCGGTCTTGGAGTGCAGTTGGCGGAAGGACTTGATGTCCTCCATCGACAGGTCGTAGCCGGTCAGGTGCAGCAGCGCGTATTGCAGCATGGAGCCGTGGCCGTTGGAGAGCACGAAGCGGTCGCGGTTGGCCCAGTGCGGATTGGCCGGATTGTGGCGATAGTGCTTGGCCCACAGGGCTACTGCGATTTCCGCCATCCCCATCGGCATGCCCGGGTGTCCGGAATTGGCTTTTTGAACTGCGTCCATCGCCAGCGCGCGGATCGCGTTGGCCATCTTGTCGGTGGGGAGAGTGGAAATCATGTCGATGTCTGAGTTTGCTTTGCTGGAAGCGCCGCCTGGCGCACAAATCGGGGTTCTGAAGCCAATCCACCCGCCCCGGAAGGCCGAGGCAAGTGCGGGGCCGTATTTTACCAGAGTGCGCCGGGGGGATTAAAATTCAGGGCCAGCCACATGGCTGTATTGACAATGTTTCCCCCGCTCACTGCCCTCAGGACCCGCCCATGCCCCGTTTCCATCTCCCGCAAGCCCTCGGTATCGGTTCGGACCTGGTCCTGCCGGAGCAGATCGCCCATCACATCCACGTGCTGCGCCTGCAGCCGGGCGACGCCATCACCCTGTTCAATGGCGAGGGCGGCGAATACACCGCCACCCTGAGCGCCATCGAGAAGAAACGCGCCCACGCGCAAGTGAAGACCTTTTCCCCCCGCGAAGCCGAGCTGCCCTATGCGCTGACCCTGGCCCAGGCCTTGCCGGAAGGCGCCAAGATGGACTGGATCGTGGAAAAGGCCGTGGAACTGGGCGCCACCGCCCTGCAGCCGCTGGCCGCCCAGCGTTGCGTGGTGCGACTCTCGGGCGAGCGTGCCGAGAAGAAGCAGGCGCACTGGCAAGGCATCATCCACGCCGCCGCCGAGCAATGCGGGCGCAACCGCCTGCCCCATCTGGGGGAAGTGACCGAATTCAAGCGCTGGATCGCCCAGAGCGACCTGCACCGCCGCATCCTGCTCTCGCCGCGCGGCGCCGAGCCGTTGTCGGGCTGGGCGCGCCACCATCCACCGCAGGCCGTGACGCTGGTGGTCGGCCCGGAAGGCGGCTTCAGCGACGAGGAAGAGGAACTGGCCTGCGCCCAAGGGGCGCTGATGCTCTCCATGGGCAGCCGTGTGCTGCGCACCGAGACAGCGGGGCTGGCCGCGCTGGCGGCTTTGAACGCGGTGTGGGGCGAGCTCTGAGCGGTTTTCCCCTCGCCATGGAGCCTGTAGCGCCTAGACCGGGCAACCGGTCTGCCGCCTGAACGTACGTAAGCTATTCTCCCCCTCCCCAAAGGAGCGCAGGCCTCACCAATTTGATTCGCCGCTGCGTCCCCTCACCCGCTGAACCCACCGATGCCATCCGGCAAGGATGGCCGTCCCGCCCTTCCCCGCCTGGCTTTGCCAGGACCAGCCAGGTCCAGGCAGCGATCTGGCATGGCTCCTGCTTAACGATATTCAATCTTGTATTCAAGTTTGAATATCCAACATGAAGCCTTCCCAGACTCCGCAACAAGTCGCTGCCGCTGCCCCTTCCACCATCGCCGCCACCCTGGCCGCCTACCGCAATGGCAGCAGCAGCCCTGGCAAAACCGTGGCCAGCTTGCTGGCGCAGATCGAGCAGGCCGACCGCGATGAAGTCTGGATCAGCCGTGTGCCGGCCAATCAGCTGAAGCAGCAGGCCGCCGCGCTGGACCTGATGTGGCAGATCAAGGGCGAGGCGGTCCTGGAGAGCATGCCCTTGTTTGGCATCCCCTTTGCCGTCAAGGACAACATCGATGTGGCCGGCATGCCCACCACGGCGGCCTGTCCCGAATTCAGCCGGGTGGCAGAGACCAGCGCCACGGTCGTCCAACGCCTGCAGGCGGCCGGTGCGCTACTGGTGGGCAAGACCAACCTGGACCAGTTCGCCACCGGCTTAGTCGGCGTGCGCTCGCCTTACGGCGCGGTACGCAATGCGATTGCCCCGGATTACGTCTCGGGCGGCTCCAGTTCCGGTTCCGCTGTGGCAGTGGCGCTGGGCCAGGTGATGTTTGCGCTGGGCACCGATACCGCCGGCTCGGGGCGCATTCCCGCTGCCTTCAATCATCTGGTCGGACTCAAACCCAGCCGGGGCCTGATCAGCACGCAGGGCCTGGTGCCGGCCTGCCGCACCCTGGACTGCATCTCCATCTTTACCCACGACGTCGCCGATGCCTGGCATGTGCTGCACAGCGCCGCCGGCTACGACACTGCCGACGCCTATTCGCGCAAGCTGCCCATGCTGGGGCTCAAACGCCGGGGCTATCGCATCGCCATCCCGGCCACCACCGAGTTCTACGGCGACCTGGCCGCCCAGGATGCCTGGGACCGCACCCTGACCCGGATCGCCGAACTGCCTGGAGTAACCCTGGCGCGGATTCCCTTTGCGCCCTTCGCCGATGCTGCGCGCTTGCTGTATCAAGGGCCGTGGGTGGCCGAGCGCCGCGCGGCGCTGGGGGATTTCTTCGTGGAGCAGCCGCAGGCCGTGCATCCGGTGGTGCGCGAGATCACCGCCCAGGCCGCCGACTATGACGCCGTGGCAGCCTTCCAGGGCCAGTACCGCCTGGCCGACCTGCGCCGTCAGGCCGAGCAGTTGCTGGAAGGCGCTGACCTAATGCTGGTGCCGACTACCACCGGCATGCCTACCATCGCCGACGTCCAGGCCGATCCGGTAAGGCGCAACTCGCAACTGGGCTACTACACCAACTTCGTCAATCTGATGGACATGTCCGCCCTGGCCATCCCCGGCCTGTGGAGGAGCGACGGCCTGCCCGCCGGCGTGACCCTGATCGGTCCGGCCGGCGCCGACCACTTGCTGGCTGAAGCCGGAGCGCGCCTGCAGCAGCAGCTCGGTG
Source organism: Herbaspirillum camelliae (assembly GCF_001929405.1). Lineage (NCBI taxonomy): Bacteria > Pseudomonadati > Pseudomonadota > Betaproteobacteria > Burkholderiales > Oxalobacteraceae > Herbaspirillum > Herbaspirillum camelliae. The sequence goes on along the minus strand of NZ_KV880769.1, from coordinate 3,019,548 downwards.
GTGCGGCCCAGGCCGACGCCATTGCTAGCGCGCCCCTGCCCTTCACCGAAGAGACGATCCGGCTGTGCGTGGTCGGCGCCCATCTGAGTGGCCAGCCGCTGAACTGGCAGTTGCTGGAAGCAGGCGCGCGCCGTCTGGCCAGCACCCGCACCGCACCGCGCTATCGTCTCTATGCCCTGGCCAACAGCGCGCCTCCCAAGCCGGGCCTGGCGCGTACCGAAGGCGCAGACGGCGTAGCCATTGCCGTGGAAGTCTGGGAAATGCCGCTGCGCCATTTCGGCGCTTTCGTGGCCGCCATTCCCGCGCCACTGGGCATAGGCACGGTGGAGCTGGAAGACGGCAGCAGCGTCAAGGGCTTCATCTGCGAGCCGGCCGGCATTGCCAGCGCCACCGATATCACCCGGCATGGCGGCTGGGTCAACTATCTGAATTCTCTGCACCGGTGACTATGCGCTGCCGGTCAAGGAAGCCGAAGCTGCCCACTTAGGCTTGATGACCTGAGTTGACTCCCCCAAGAACATCCGAATGATCGCGCCATGACTGTCACCCTCGCCAATGCGCTTGCCGAACAGGTCTATCACCGGCTCAAGGACGATATCTTCAGCTTCCGCCTGCTGCCGGGCGACAATTTCACCGAGACCGAGATGGCGCAGCGCCAGGGCGTCTCACGCACACCCTTGCGCGATGCGCTGTTCCGGCTGCAGCGCGAAGGCTATCTGGAAGTGGGCTTCAAGCGTGGCTGGAAGGTCTGTCCGATCGACTTCGACCGGCTCGATAATCTCTATGACCTGCGCATCGTGCTGGAAATGGCTGCGCTGGACAGACTCTGCAGCCAGCCGGAGGCCAGCGCTGAACTGACGCAATTGAACGCCATCTGGCTGGCCGAACCCGATGCGCGCCAGACCGATGCGGTCAAGGTGGCCCAGCTCGACGAGGCCTTCCACACCAACCTGGTCGCAGCGGCCGGCAATGAGGAGATGACGCGGGTACATACCGAGGTCACGGAAAAGATCCGCATCGTGCGCCGGCTGGACTTCCTGAAGAAAAAGCGCATCGACGCCACCTACGAGGAACACGGCAAGATCCTGCAGTTGATTGCCAAGCGCAAGGCCACCGAAGCCCAGATCCTGCTGCGCGCTCATATCACGCAGAGCAAGCTGGAAGTCCGGAAGATCACCATCTGGATGCTGGCCGAGGCGCGGCAGTTGCAGGAACCGGAGGCGGTGTTGACGCAGCTGTAAGAGAGGCGCGTGAGGATTTCGACGTCACCATACTGGCCTTTTAGGCGCTTGGGCGTCGTACCATTGCGGGCATCGCCGTGTGCCGGTGCCGTGCTTCTCCTAACCGAGATACTCGGTCGATTCCGCCTGTAAGGCGGAATCAACAGTAAGCTTCAATACCCCCTGGACAGGGCGTTTAGGCCACCTGACGTGCAGACGCCCGTCAAGACGGCTTCGTATGGATGTTAGTGCTTCAGCTTTACTTTGGACGGGGAAAGCCGATGCGATCCATCGTCATCAACTGGAATTGGCGAGTTCGCCGACACAGCGTTGTGAGTGCTGCCTCGTTCAGCATCATCCGATATCTTCAACGAATCACGCTGACTTTTCTAGCGCTGCGATTCAAGTACCTCATTGTAGTCAACCGTCTGTTGATCGACGAAATCAGTTGCGCGTCTCATCCTTTTGGGCAGATCAATCTTAACTTGCTCTTGAATTCGTGTTCCATCGCTGTTCTCTTTAATAGAGAAGGCAACCATCTCAGCAGCGTCTTGGCCAGCAGGGACCTTTCCTAAACTCCGGAATCCCACAAACACCTGGTTTTCCTGCGCATCCTTGCCCAAAATTCCAGTAGCGTCGTCTCTCTTTACCAGGGGCTTACCGCTGAACATCGCTATTTCTTCGATAGTTCTCTTATAGTGTCCGGTATTACCCTTCCCACCACGACCGTCACTGAAGAATTCTGCAATCCTGGCAGGATCTTCACTCTCCAGGCCATTCCAGAACTTTTTTTCCGGCAACCCATTGTAGACTCTCGAAAAGACGGCAATTCTCTGTTTATGCGGGAACGAGAATTCCTTCTCTGAACTAGAGAGGAATTTCTCTATTTTCCTAACGTTGGCTTCATAGTCTGGGGACGCTATTTCCATCACCCGAGAAGCGGCTGATTTAGAAAGGAGCTTTGACACATCCGTTTCAACAATTCCGCCACGACCGTCTTCCTGCTTCAACTTCAGTAGCGTTCGATTGCCCCCCTCTGTCCCCATCACAAACGACTTTTCCAATTCCGTTTCGTCCCCCTTCGCTTTGACAATTGCGGCCATTACCTTCTTAAACAGCTCCGGATCAGAAGATTCCTTTGCGACAAGCGCAACCGATTTTTCTTGAACAACCTTGTTCTGGTAAAGCAAAGTTCCGATACCAATCGTCGGGTTTCCATTCTTGTCGAGATAAACCATCGGACGATTACCCTCGCTCTTCTCCAGAAAATTAGCAAGTTCAGAGAAGTACTTTTCAGTTTTTTGCGTAGGCATTTTCACTTAGGCCTTCTGAAATTGAAGATGCAGCTATAACTATAAGCATCCTCCTTAGATTGAATATCAATAGGCTGACTGTACCCACCGAAGGTCTCTCCAGCGCTCGTCACAGACCAGTATCTTGAGAACTCCTTTTCCACCTCTTTCACCAGGACATATCCTTCTCCCGCACGTCCGTTTAAGGACTGAACGTTACCAATGGACTTATGGGCGTTCATATCATGGAAACCGGCGAATCTCTCCCGGCTATAGGTACCAAATTCCAATGCAACGATCCGCCCTCCGACCCGCGCCAGAAGAACTCTCTGCAGTGCCGCTCTATGGGATGGATAACCTAGCGCGTAGAACGGATCATCGGCATAGCATCCTTGGATCTGCAAGTTCTCAGTTGCAGGCTCTCCTCCACCATCTTTTTCCTGATATATCGAGAATCCATGCACCATGATCTTGGATTCGGGAACCGGCCCATCGGTGTTTTGTGGATCAATCCGCTCTGAGCCGTCGGGCTTCAACATTTCAACGTAGATATTCGTTCGATCCCGCATACGTTCCGAATAAGCGCGGAAGGTGTAGCCCTCCCAGCCCTTGGCATCGATGTTGGTGCCAATCACAGCATCTGGTTTGGAAGGAGAAAAACTGAACGCAGCCGAAGACACCAGATCACTACAACGCCGAGGCGCCACCGCGGCATCCAGAATGACCTTCAATTGCCGCGTGGTTCCGCGGGTACTTCGGAAGATCGGCTCAGGGAACGTAATGTCCTTCTTAACGAAAATTTCTTCAGACAACTTGCGACAGTATTTTTGCTGAGCCGGCCAATTGACGTCCCAATTAAATGCGGTCGCACTTTTCGCCACCCTGATATTTCTCGCGTCGAAGATGTGTTTGAAGAATTCTTTTCTCCTGTTGAGTATCAGCTTTTCATCCGCAGCCTCACGGGACTCATCCACCGCGAACTTGTTGGTTTCACATTTTTCTGCATCCTGGGATTGAACCTCAGGTATCCGTCTGCCGTCTTCGTCTGCCGCACTCGATATGGCTTCGACAGGAATAATCATGCTCGCTAGCATAAGAAGCTTTACCAAACGTTCTTTCATTTCCTCTCCACATAACAAGCTAGTTCACGAAACCATTTGATAGCACCAGATTGCACTGTTCTCTCCCCTGCCAATGATCGAACAAGGTCCAATGGAGAGAAAAGATGATCCGACATTTCACAGACGAGATGAACACCCTCATCCTCTGGAATCCAATTCCGATGGATTTGTTAAAAAACTTTTGAAGACGCCGTCGTCGCAGTTCTAGGCGTACGGATATGGATGGATCTTCAACTTCTATAGATGGGCCACATAGACCTCCGCCGTTGCGGTCGGAGCACTTGTCGATGGGTGAATAAGGCAACAGCAAGGAGGTGAAAAACCTTCGGCAAAGAGTCAAAGGCATCTTTTTCGGTCGGGAATACGCTGACCCAGCCTAACTTGGGCACTTTGGGGGATCTGGTATGCCCACCGTTGCACATGTCCTCAGAAGGAATCAACCAGCCTCAAATATTTCACCAAAGAAACATGGAAACTGCCTTGGATATCCGCGCCTGGCAGCTTGATCGCCCCGATCCCGCCACCAAATCAAGGAAAGCCTCCGAAACCATTTATAATGGAAGGCTTTTGCAACAACGCATCTATCCAGCGGCTCAATGAAGGTATTTCGCGGACTTCCCACAGCCGAATCGCGCGCCCCGTGCGCGCTGACCATCGGCAATTTCGACGGCGTGCATCTGGGCCACCAGGCTCTCTTGGCGCGCGTGCGCGAGGCCGCCGGCAAACTGGGGCTGGACGCGGCGGTGATGACCTTCGAGCCGCATCCGCGTGAATTCTTCGCCCAACTGGCCGGCACGCCCGAACGCGCCCCGGCGCGCATCGCCAACCTGCGCGACAAGCTCGAAGCACTGGCCAACTCCGGCATCGACCGCGTGGTGGTGGAACACTTCGGCAGCCATTTCGCCGCCCTCTCCCCGCAAGACTTCATCGAGAAGATCCTGGTGCAGGGCCTGCACGTGCGCTGGCTCATGGTGGGCGACGACTTCTGCTTTGGCGCACGCCGCGCCGGTACGCTGGACACCCTGATCGCAGCCGGCAAGCAGTACGGCTTCGAGGTCCACGCACTGCCCACGGTGACCAATGCCGGCGTACGCATTTCCTCTTCGGCCGTGCGCGCCGCCCTGGCCCAAGCCGATTTCGACCTGTCACGCCAGTTGCTGGGCCATCCCTACGCCATCAGCGGCCGCGTCGTCCACGGCAAGAAGCTGGGCCGCACCATCGGCTTCCCTACGCTGAACATGCGCGTGGGCCACAAGCATCCGGCGCTCTCGGGCATCTTCGTGGTGCAGGTGCATGGACTGGCCGAGCAGCCGCTGCCGGCCGTGGCCAGCCTGGGTGTGCGTCCGACGGTGGACGACAGCGGCCGGGTGCTGCTGGAGACCCATCTGCTGGACTTCAAGGGCGATTGCTACGGCAAGCTGGTGCGCGTGGAATTCCTCAAGAAGCTGCGCGACGAAGAGAAGTACGTCGATCTGCCCACGCTGACGGCCGCCATCGCGCGCGATGTGGACCATGCGCGCGCCTGGTTCCGCGAGAACGCCGGTTTCGCCGTCTCGGCCACCGACCGAATTTGAACGCTGGGCGGCAGCCGGAGCCCTGCTCCCGCTGCTGTCCAGCCGCCCCATCCTGCATCTCGCCAGCGCGCATCCTGCCGCGCGCGGCTGTCGAATCAACCTGCATTCAACGAAAGCCTTGTCATGTCCAACAACGAATCCTCCGCCAAACCCGGCAAACCGGAAAAAGCCGGCAAAGCCCCCTCCAAGTACCCGGTCAACATGACCGAGACCGCCTTCCCCATGCGCGGCGACCTCGCCAAGCGCGAGCCGCAATGGGTCAAGCAATGGCAGGAGAAGAAGGTCTACGAGCGCATCCGCAAGGCATCGGCAGGTCGTCCCAAGTTCATCCTGCATGACGGCCCCCCGTATGCCAACGGCGAGATCCATCTGGGCCATGCCGTCAACAAGATCCTCAAGGACATGATCGTCAAGGCGCGCAACATGGCCGGCTTCGACGCGCAATACGTACCGGGCTGGGATTGCCACGGCATGCCCATCGAGATCCAGATCGAGAAGAAGTACGGCAAGAACCTGCCGGTGGCCGAGGTGCAAGCCAAGGCACGCGCCTACGCCAATGAACAGATCGAGCTGCAGAAGAAGGATTTCATCCGCCTGGGCGTACTCGGTGAATGGGACAACCCCTACAAGACCATGAACTTCTCCAATGAAGCCGACGAGCTGCGCGCGCTCGGCAAGATCCTGGAGAAGGGCTATGTCTATCGTGGCCTGAAGCCGGTGAACTGGTGCTTCGACTGCGGCTCGGCCCTGGCCGAGGCCGAGGTGGAATACCAGGACAAGCGCGACCCGGCCATCGACGTCGGCTTCCCCTTCGCCGAACATGACAAGCTCGCCACCGCCTTCGGCCTGACCGAGCTGCCGACCCGCCACGGCTATATCGTCATCTGGACCACCACGCCCTGGACCATCCCGGCCAACCAGGCGCTGAACGTGCATCCCGAATTCGAATACGCGCTGGTGGAAACCAGCCGCAATGGCCAAGCCACACTGCTGATCCTGGCCAAGGACCTGGTGGCCTCCTGCCTGGAGCGCTTCGGCCTGGAAGGCAAGATCATCGCCACCACCACCGGCGAGAAGCTCTCGCTGATCCGCTTCCATCATCCGCTGGCCAAGGCCGACGCAGGCTACGACCGTCTGTCGCCAGTGTTCCTGGGTGATTACGTGACGGCCGATAGCGGTACCGGCATCGTCCACTCGTCGCCGGCCTACGGTATCGAAGACTTCATCTCCTGCAAGGCGCACGGGATGAAGGATGACGACATCCTCAACCCGGTCATGGGCGATGGTCGCTATGCGTCCTGGCTGCCGCTGTTTGCGGGACTCACCATCTGGGAAGCCTCCAAGCCCATCTGCGACAAGCTCGAGGAAATGGGCTCGCTGTTCAAGCTGGTCATGTTCAGCCACAGCTACATGCACTGCTGGCGCCACAAGAGCCCCATCATCTATCGCGCCACCTCGCAATGGTTCGCCAGCATGGACAACACGCCCAAGGATGGCGGCCCCAGCCTGCGCCAGACCGCGCTGCAAGGCATCGAGGACACCGCCTTCTTCCCCGGCTGGGGCAAGGCGCGCCTGCACGGCATGATCGCCAACCGTCCGGACTGGACCCTGTCGCGCCAGCGCCAGTGGGGGGTGCCGATGGCCTTCTTCGTCCACAAGGAAACGGGCGAACTGCATCCGCGCACGCCCGAATTGCTGGAACAGATCGCCCAGCGCATTGAGCAAGGCGGCATCGAAGCCTGGCAGGCGCTCGATCCCAAGGAATTGCTGGGCGACGAGGCCGACCAATACCTGAAGAACAAGGACACGCTGGACGTCTGGTTCGACTCCGGCTCGACCCATCAGACCGTGCTGCGCGGCTCGCACAGGCAAGAGCTGCAGTTCCCGGCGGACCTCTACCTGGAAGGCTCGGACCAGCACCGCGGCTGGTTCCACTCTTCGCTGCTGACCTCGTCGATGCTCAACGGCCGCGCCCCCTACAAGGCGCTGCTCACGCACGGCTTCGTGGTGGATGGCGAAGGCCGCAAGATGTCGAAGTCGCTCAAGAACGGCGTGGAGCCGCAAAAGGTGGCCGACTCGCTGGGTGCCGAAATCCTGCGCCTGTGGGTCGCCTCCAGCGACTACTCCGGCGAGATCTCGATCTCGGAGGAAATCCTCAAGCGCGTCACCGAAGCCTACCGCCGCATCCGCAACACCCTGCGCTTCCTGTTGGCCAACACCTCCGACTTCGACCCAGCGCAACACGCCGTGCCGATGGCCGAGCTGCTGGAAATCGACCGCTACGCCATCGCCAACATGGCGCGCCTGCAAGCGGAGGTGCTGGCGCACTTCGAGACCTATGAATTCCACCCGGTGGTGGCCAAGCTGCAGATGTACTGCTCGGAAGACCTGGGCGGCTTCTACCTGGACATCCTCAAGGATCGCCTCTACACCAGTGGCGTGGATTCGGCGGCACGCCGCTCGGCGCAGACTGCCGTCTGGCATATCACCCAGTCGCTGCTGCGCCTGATGGCTCCGATCCTGTCCTTCACCGCCGAGGAAGCCTGGAGCTTCTTCGCCGGCAAGGAAGCCTTCGAGGCCAGCGGCGAGACCATCTTCTCGCAGGTCTATTACGCTCTGCCGGAAGTGGCCGATGCGCAAGGCCTGCTGGCCAAGTTCGCGGTGCTGCACGAAGTGCGCGCCGCCGTGACCAAGCAGCTGGAAGAAGTGCGTATCGCTGGCAGCATCGGTTCGTCCCTGCAGGCCGAGGTGGAACTGAAGGTGGCGGGCGAGAAGGCGGCGCTGCTGGAAAGCCTGGGCGATGACCTGAAGTTCGTGCTCATCACCTCGGCGGCCCGCGTGACCCGCGTGGCTTCGGCGGAAGAAGAAGCTGTGGTGGTCACCCCCTCGACGCATCAGAAATGTGAACGCTGCTGGCACTATCGCGCCGATGTCGGGTCTCATGCCGAGCATGCGGGCCTGTGCGGCCGCTGCGTCAGCAACCTGTTCGGCCAGGGCGAGAAGCGGCAGTTCGCCTGATCCGGGCAGGACCGCCTTGCAAGCTGCCCGCTGCGACTTCACGCAGCGGGCAGCCTCATCAAACAAGAACATCCATGGCAACCAAAAAACGCTCTTCCTCTCCCGGCGCTTCCTCTTCCACCCAAGGGCTGCTGCCCTGGCTGGGCATCGCCACCATCGTGCTGCTGCTGGACCAGCTCTCCAAGATCACCATCCTCAAACTGTTCCACTACGGTGAATCGCTGCCGGTGACCGGTTTCTTCAACCTGGTGCTGGTCTACAACAAGGGCGCGGCCTTCAGCTTCCTGGCCGCCAGTGGCGGCTGGCAGCGCTACCTGTTCACCGCCATCGGCATCGGTGCGGCCGTGTTCATCATCCACCTGCTGCGCAAGCATCCCGGCCAGCGTATGTTCTGCTGGGCGCTGGCGCTGATCCTGGGCGGTGCGATCGGCAACGTGATCGACCGCGTGGTCTATGGCCATGTGATCGATTTCCTCGATGTCTACGTGGGCAACTGGCACTGGCCGGCCTTCAACATCGCCGATAGTGCGATCTGCGTGGGTGCGGTATTGTTCGTCGTGGATGAACTGCGCCGCGTCTCCAGGAAGTAAGCCTGCGGCGCGCCACATCAAGGAGCAAGCAATGGATCTGGCTGGCAAGAAAATCGTACTGGGCCTGACCGGCGGCGTGGCCTGCTATAAGGCGGCCATGCTGGCGCGCGAACTGGGCCGCGCCGGCGCCGCTGTCCATGTGGTGATGACCGAAGCGGCCACCCATTTCATGACCGCCGTCACCATGCAGGCGCTCACCGGCAATCCGGTCTATACCGACCAGTGGGATGCGCGCATGGACAACAACATGCCGCACATCAATCTCACCCGCGATGCCGACGCGGTGGTGATCGTGCCCTGCTCCACCGACTTCATCGCCAAGCTGGCCCATGGCGCCTGCGACGACCTGCTCTCCACCCTGTGCGTGGCTCGTCCTGCAAGGGTGCCGCTGATGGTGGCACCGGCCATGAATGTGGAAATGTGGCAGAACCCGGCCACGCAACGCAACGTACGCCAAATCAAGGAAGACGGCATCCTGCTGCTGGGACCGGACGCCGGTGCGCAAGCCTGTGGCGAGGTCGGCGAAGGCCGCATGCTGGAGCCGGTGCAACTGCTGGAAGAGATCGTCGCCGCCTTCCAGCCCAAGCTGCTGGCAGGCCGCCGCGTGCTATTGACGGCCGGGCCGACCTTCGAACCGATCGATCCGGTGCGAGGGATCACCAATCTGTCTTCCGGCAAGATGGGCTATGCGATTGCCCGGGCCGCCCGTGAGGCCGGCGCGGAGGTCACCCTGGTGTCCGGACCGACGGCGCTGGACACTCCCTACGGCGTGCGCCGCGTGGACGTGCAGACGGCGCAGCAGATGCATGATGCGGTCATGGCCCAGGTAGCCGGACAGGACCTGTTCGTGGCGGTGGCCGCCGTGGCTGACTGGCGTGTGGCCAATGCCAGCGCGCAGAAGCTCAAGAAGCAGAACGACGGGGATACGCCAGAGCTGCACTTTGTCCAGAATCCCGACATCCTGGCCACCGTGGCCGCCCTGCCCCAGCGCCCGTATTGCGTGGGCTTCGCCGCCGAATCGGAGAACCTGGAGCAATATGGCGCGGCCAAGCGGGTCAAGAAGAACATTCCGCTACTGGTCGGCAACATCGGCCACCAGACCTTTGGCCGCGACGACAATGCGCTCATGCTGTTCGACGCCCAGGGCCATACGGCGCTGCCGCGTGCAGACAAGCAGACCCTGGCCCGCCAGCTGGTGCGCGAGATCGCGCGCCGCCTGGCGGCCTGAGCCCTAGCGGCCTGCCGGCCACCAGCCTCGCAGGCCGTGTTTTTTTGTACCCTTTTGAACTCGACCAAGCATCCATGAAGACCATCGACATCAAGATCCTCGACCCCCGCATGAAAGACCAGCTGCCTGCCTACGCCACCCCCGGCAGCGCTGGCCTGGACCTGCGGGCCTGCATCGATGCGCCGCTGACGCTGGCGCCGGGTTCCACCCACCTGATCCCGACCGGCCTGGCGATCCATCTGGCCGATCCCAACTACGCAGCCGTGATCCTGCCGCGCAGCGGCATGGGCCACAAGCATGGCATCGTGCTGGGCAACCTGGTGGGGCTGATCGATTCGGATTATCAGGGCCAGTTGATGGTCTCGACATGGAACCGCGGCAGTACCGAGTTTGTCCTAAACCCCATGGAACGTCTGGCGCAGCTGGTGATCGTGCCGGTCCTGCAGGTCGGTTTCAATGTGGTAGAGGAATTCGACAGCAGCGAACGCGGCGCCGGCGGTTTCGGCAGCACAGGCAAACACTGATGGAGAACCGCATGCTCATATCCCCCCTGCCCCAATCCCCGTGGCAGAAACTGAAGACCCTGGCCGCCCTGGCGCCACTGGCCCTGCTGGCCGCCTGTGCTACGCAGGAACCGACCGTCAGCAGCCCGCCCTCGACGACCTGGCCCACCGCCACGGCACAGCCACCCAAGCCGGTGGCCACCACTCCCCAGCAGCAGCAGTTGCAGGAGCTGATCGCGCAGCAGGACCGCCTCTACCGTGTGGCCGCCCCGCTGTTGACCAGCAACGCCCAGCTGTGCCGCGGCAATGCCCGCAACCTGCTGGGCTTCACGGCCAAGAACCGCTATTCCTTCCCCATCGAGTATGCCGATACGGCGCGCAGCCTGGGCTATGACGACCGTCTGCAAGTGACCGGCGTGCTGCCTGGCAGCGGCGCGCAACAGGCGGGCATCCAGCGTGGCGATCTGCTCGTCTCGGTGGCGGGCAAGCCCATGCCGCAAGGCACCGACGCCGAGCGCCAGGCCGCCGTGCTGTTGAGCCCGCTGGTGGTCAAGAAAGCGCCGATCGCCCTGGGCGTACAGCGCAATGGCCAGACCAGCACCGTGAATGTGCCGCTGACCTTCGCCTGCGCCTTCAGCATCGAGCTGGGCAATGCCAGCAACGTCAATACCTATGCCGATGGCCGCCGCGTGCTCATCACTCGGGGCATGCTCAAGTTCACCCAGTCCGATGACGAACTGGCCTATCTGATCGCCAAGGACATGGCGCACAACATCCTCGGTCATGCGATCCGCCAGCGCATGGTCTCAACCATCGCCGAAGTGATCGACAACCTGCTGCTGCCGCATCCGGACCCGACCACGACCGCCGGCACCGCGGGTATCCGCGTCTATCCGCAGGACCTCGATGCCGCCGCGGATACGCTGTCGCTGTACCTGCTGGCGCGGGCTGGCTATAGCATCGACAACGTGCCGGCCTTCTGGAAGCGCCTGGCGGACCAGTATCCGGCCAGCGTACCCAATGGCTATACGGCGCTGCATCCTTCTACCACCTATCGCCTGGCGATGATCGAGAAGGTCACGCAGATCGTGAAGGCCAAGCAGGAGGCGGGCAAGCCGCTGGTGCCTTGATCAGCTGGTGTTGATGAGATCGACTTGAAGACGGCGCGGTGAAGACCGCGCCGTTTTTGTTTTTGTTGATCGCTTACTGAGGCGCGCGCCTTCGGCAGGGTCAGGACAGGCTTCGATACGCGGCGTTGCCGCTACTCAGGTCGAACGATCATCAGACCGCAAATTCCTTGGCATTGCACATTGACTCCCGTTCGACCTGAGTAGCCGCGCAACGGCGTATCGAAGGCGCTCCGAACTGCCGAACAAAAAAGCCACGCCGGTTTCCCGGCGTGGCTTGCATGGCTTGCTTGATGAGGCTTATTCGACTTCGAGCTTCTCTTGCGGTTCTTCCGGCGGAGACGAATCGTCGCCTTCGGGGAATTCCAGCTTGATCTGGTCCTTGTCGTCCATCTCCACCGTCACGCGGCCACCGCTGACCAGCTTGCCGAACAGCAGTTCGTCGGCCAGCGCCTTGCGGATCAGGTCCTGGATCAGGCGCGACATCGGGCGCGCCCCCATCAACGGATCGAAGCCCTTCTTGCCCAGGAACTTGCGCAGGCTGTCGGAGAAGACGGCTTCCACCTTCTTCTCGTGCAGTTGCTCTTCCAGCTGCATGAGGAACTTATCGACCACGCGCAGGATGATTTCCTCGTCCAGCGGGCGGAAGCTGATGATGGCATCCAGACGGTTGCGGAACTCCGGGGTGAACATGCGCTTGATGTCCGCCATTTCGTCGCCGGCTTCCTTCTTCTCAGTGAAGCCGATGGTGCGCTTCTGCAGGCTCTCGGCGCCCGCATTGGTGGTCATGATGATGATCACGTTGCGGAAGTCGGTCTTGCGGCCGTTGTTGTCGGTCAGCGTGCCATGGTCCATCACCTGCAACAGGATGTTGAAGATGTCGGGGTGCGCCTTCTCGATTTCATCCAGCAGCAGCACGGCATGCGGCTTCTTGTTGACGGCTTCGGTCAAGAGGCCACCCTGGTCGAAACCGACGTAGCCGGGGGGCGCGCCGATCAGGCGGCTCACCGCATGTCGCTCCATGTACTCGGACATGTCGAAACGCACCAGCTCGATACCGAGGATGAAGGCCAGTTGCTTGGCCACTTCGGTCTTGCCCACGCCGGTCGGGCCGGAGAACAGGAAGGAGCCGATCGGCTTGTCGGTCTTGCCCAGGCCGGCACGGGCCATCTTGATGGCCGACGACAGCGCTTCGATGGCCGGGTCCTGGCCGAACACTACGTTCTTCAGGTCGCGGTCGATGGTCTGCAGCTTGGCGCGATCATCCTGGTTCACGGACTGCGGCGGGATGCGGGCGATCTTGGAAATGATTTCCTCGATTTCCGGCTTGCCGATGGTCTTCTTCTGCTTGGACTTGGGCAGGATGCGCTGGGCAGCACCGGCTTCGTCGATCACGTCGATGGCCTTGTCGGGCAGGTGACGGTCATTGATGAAGCGCGCCGCCAGTTCGGCCGCCGAGGTCAGGGCCGAAGCAGAATACTTCACGCCGTGGTGTTCCTCGAACTTGGACTTCAGGCCGCGCAGGATCTGCACGGTCTGCTCCACGGTCGGTTCGTTCACATCGATCTTCTGGAAGCGACGCGACAGCGCGTGGTCCTTCTCGAAGACGCCACGGAATTCGGTGTAGGTAGTCGCGCCGATGCACTTCAGTTGACCGCTCGACAGCGCCGGCTTCAACAGGTTGGACGCGTCCAGCGTGCCGCCGGAAGCCGAACCCGCACCGATGATGGTGTGGATTTCATCGATGAAGAGGATGCCGTTGGGGCTGTCCTTCAATTGCTTCAACACGGCCTTCAGACGCTGCTCGAAGTCGCCACGATACTTGGTGCCGGCCAGCAGCGCGCCCATGTCCAGCGAATAGACGACGGCATTCTTCAGAATCTCGGGCACATCGCCTTGCGTTACGCGCCAGGCCAGGCCTTCGGCGATGGCGGTCTTGCCCACGCCAGCCTCGCCCACCAGCAGCGGGTTGTTCTTGCGACGACGGCACAGCGTCTGGATCACGCGCTCGACTTCGGACTCGCGCCCGATCAGCGGATCGATCTTGCCTTCGGCGGCGGCCTTGTTCAGGTTCTGGGTGAACTGGTCCAGCGGGCTTTCCTTCTGCTGGCCTTCGGCTTGCACGTCTTCCGCGCCTTCCGGGGCCTTCTGCGGATCGGCCTGCTGGTCCTTGCGCACCCCGTGCGAGATGAAGTTGACCACGTCCAGACGGGTCACGCCCTGCTGGTGCAGGTAGTAGACCGCGTGCGAATCCTTCTCGCCGAAGATCGCCACCAGCACATTGGCGCCGGTGACTTCCTTCTTGCCGTTGGAAGCCGACTGCACGTGCATGATGGCGCGCTGGATCACGCGCTGGAAGCCCAGCGTGGGTTGGGTATCCACCTCGTTGGTGCCAGGCACCGTGGGGGTGTTGTCGGTGATGAAATTGGTCAGCGTCTTGCGCAGATCGTCAATGTTCACCGAGCAGGCGCGCAAGACTTCGGCGGCCGACGGGTTGTCCAGCAGAGCCAGCAGCAGATGCTCCACGGTAATGAATTCATGACGCGATTGTCTGGCTTCGACAAAGGCCATATGCAAACTGACTTCGAGTTCCTGCGCAATCATGCTTCCTCCATCACGCATTGCAGGGGGTGCCCTGCCTTTCGAGCGTGGGTTAAAACGAGTTCCACTTTTGTGGATGCGATATCCTTGGGATACACACCACACATTCCCTTCCCATCTCGGTGAACCTTGAGCATGATCTGCGTCGCGGTTTCACGGTCCTTGTTGAAGTACTGCTGGATGACGGCGACGACGAATTCCATCGGCGTATAGTCATCGTTCAACAACAACACCTGGTACATCGGCGGCGGCTTGAGTTTGGACTCCTGCCGTTCGAGGACGGTACCTCCATCATTTTCGTGCTTGGTTGCCATGCGTTTGTTCGACCATCATAAGCTGTGCAACGCACAATGATCACGTAAGATCTAGATGAGATAGATATTACGCGTTTTCCGGACCTTGCGCAGATGACGATGATTTATCCTAAATCAAGGGCCGCGCCCCCCATCAAACAAACAAGCCTACAAACTTAAATCTGAAAACAGCTTGACTTTTGCATTTCGACCGAGAACAATGGAATTTCATCGGAAATCAGTTACATCTTGTTACTGTTGGCCGATAGAAGGGGGCACGGTTTAAGTGGGGCTGCGTGACGCGCGATGTTTCTTGCTTTAACGGCTCGTGTGATAGTTTATATTTGAAAGATGCTTTTATGGCAACAGGTACTGTCAAGTGGTTCAACGATTCCAAAGGCTTCGGCTTTATCACTCCGGATGACGGCGGCGAAGATCTGTTCGCCCACTTCTCCGCAATTCAGATGAACGGCTTCAAGACCCTGAAAGAAGGTCAAAAAGTCCAGTTTGACGTCACGCAAGGCCCGAAGGGCAAGCAAGCATCGAACATCCAGAACGCCGCCTAAACCCCGGTTTTCTCTGAAAAGCCCCGCTCGCGGGGCTTTTTTCATTTCCGCCGGTCAATGCCGTGCTACCACTTCACCACAACCACCACAGACAAAAACAGCCGGGGAATGCGCCCGGCTGTTTCATTCCTCATCCTGCGATCACATATTCTCGATCATGACGTCGCCAAAGCCCGAGCACGAGACCTGGGTAGCTCCCTCCAGCAGGCGGGCGAAGTCATAGGTCACGCGCTTGGACGAGACCGACTTCTGCATGGCGCTGATGATGAGGTCGGCGGCTTCGATCCAGCCCATGTGGCGCAACATCATCTCGGCCGAAAGGATGATGGAGCCGGGATTGACGTAGTCCTTGCCGGCATACTTGGGCGCGGTGCCATGGGTGGCTTCGAACACGGCTACCGAGTCGGACATGTTGGCTCCGGGCGCAATGCCGATGCCACCCACCTGCGCCGCCACGGCGTCGGAGATGTAGTCGCCGTTCAGGTTCAGCGTGGCGATGACGCTGTATTCAGCCGGACGCATCAGCACCTGCTGGAAGAAGGCGTCGGTGATGGCGTCCTTGACGATGATGGCGCGGCCGGTCTTGGGGTTCTTCAGGCGCATCCACGGACCATCGTCGATCAGCTCGGCGCCGAACTCGCGCGCTGCTAGCGCATAGCCCCAGTCACGAAACGCGCCTTCGGTGAACTTCATGATGTTGCCCTTGTGCACCAGCGTCACCGAGGGCTTGTCGTGGTCGATGGCGTACTGGATGGCCTGGCGCACGAGACGCTCGGTACCTTCCCGCGAGACCGGCTTGATGCCGAGTGCAGAAGACTCCGGGAAACGCAGCTTCTTGACGCCCATTTCGCGGGTCAGCAAGTCGATGAGCTTGTTGACTTCGGGCGTACCGGCGGCCCATTCGATGCCGGCGTAGATGTCTTCGGAGTTCTCGCGGAAGATCACCATGTCGGTCTTCTCAGGCTCACGCAGCGGCGACGGCACGCCCTTGAAGTAGCGCACCGGGCGCAGGCAGACATACAGGTCCAGCTGCTGGCGCATGGCCACGTTGAGCGAACGGATGCCTCCGCCCACGGGCGTGGACAACGGACCCTTGATCGCCACCAGGTATTCCTTCAGCACGGCCAGCGTCTCTTCGGGCAACCAGACATCCGAACCATACAGGCGGGTGGCTTTTTCGCCTGCATAGATCTCCATCCAGTGGATCTTGCGCGCGCCGCCATAGGCCTTTTCCACTGCCGCATTGACCACCTTGAGCATGACCGGCGTGACGTCCACGCCCACGCCATCACCTACGATGTAGGGGATGATGGGATTGTTGGGGACATTAAGAGTGTCATCGGCGTTGGCGGTGATCTTGCGCCCTTCTGCAGGCACCTGGATATGTTGGTACGACATCGTGTTCTCCGACGGTTGAGGCGAGCGTGGCCTGTATAGGTATCAGCGGCAGGCAGGAGCAGGCAAAGCAGCGACCATTGCCTGAATTGCCATGCAAGCGGGGAATTTTAAGAGATTTCCGGGATTTGAGCCCGGGAAATTCCAGTTCGCCGCAATCCGAGTTCGATCCAAGTCTTATATAAGACACAGGACATACTAATCGATTATGCATCAGGATTTTACGCAGCGCCATGTTTTTGCGACACTAGCGCATGCCCCTGATCTTATTGAACAAACCCTTCCAGGTGATGAGCCAGTTCTCGGCCCATCCCGAACGCCAGACGCTGGCCGATTACATCGACATTCCCAACGTCTACCCGGCAGGCAGGCTGGACGCCGACAGCGAAGGCTTGCTCCTGCTCACTGATGACGGCAAGCTGCAGCACGCCATCGCCCATCCGCGCCGCAAGTTGCCCAAGACCTACCTGGCCCAGGTCGAAGGACAGCCCTCCCCCGAGGCCCTGGACAAGCTGCGCCAGCCGCTGGACCTGGGCGATTTCGTGACACAGGGCAGCCAGGCCCGGCTGATTGAGGAACCGGGCTGGATGTGGCCGCGCAACCCGCCCATCCGCCAGCGCCAGAACCAGCCGACCAGCTGGATCGCCCTGACCATCAGCGAAGGCAAGAATCGGCAGGTACGGCGCATGACCGCTGCCGTCGGCCTGCCGACCCTGCGCCTGGTGCGCATTGCCATCGGGCCATTCTCGCTGGCGACCCACCCGGTCATGCCGGGCGAATGGCGGGAAGTAGAGCCACTGGAGCTGGAGCGGCAGGGATAGCGGGGCGCAAATCGGAAAAATTACGTCAATGACAATGTTTTTTCTGATCGTACATCATATTTTCTTGGCAAGAACTCTTAAAAATATGAAGAATACTGTCAACCTATGCAAGCCGCTGCCGTTATTGACAGTGATTCGCTCGAATCATCGTTTGCCTCACATCCCTAACATGTTGAATTGAAGGACGCAAAATGAAAAAATTGATCGCCGCTCTGATCGCTGGTCTGTTCGCAACTGCTGCTTTCGCACAAGCTCCGGCCGCTCCGGAAGCGCCGAAGGCTGAAGCCGCTGCTCCGAAGGCCAAGAAGGCAAAGAAAGCCAAGAAGGCAAAGAAGGCAAAGAAGGCAGCTGAAGCTAAGTAATTAGCGTCCGCATGACGAAAAAGGCAGGCTGGTCCTGCCTTTTTTCATGGGCGCGCACTTTGCGCGCATCCCCGGGCCATCCACCATCGCCCGGCACCTGCTATGCTGCTGATCCCTGCACGAACCGATATCCATAGAATCCGAACATGCGCCACCATCCTCTTTCCCGCTTTTTCGTCCGCAGCGCCGCCACCCTGCTGGCGCTCGCCTGCCTCTCCAGCGCCCAGGCCCAGACGCCACAGGTGCGCAAGTTTCCCACCACCCAGCTCAACATCGGCATCCACCTGATCAAGGCAGAAGTCGCCAAGACCGAGGCCGAGCGCGAGCAAGGCCTGATGTTCCGGGAAAAGATGGGGGACAACGAAGGCATGCTGTTCCTGTTCGAGCAGCCGGCCGGGGTCTGCATGTGGATGAAAAACACCCTCATCCCCCTGTCGGTGGCCTTCATGGACGAAAAAGGCGTCATCATCAACATCGAGGACATGAAGGCACAGACGCTGGATTCGCACTGCGCCAAGCGCGCGGCGGTCTACGCGCTGGAGATGAACAAGGGCTGGTTCAAGCAAAAGAACATCCAGCCGGGCAGCCAGATCGAGGGCTTGCCTCGTTAAGCAGGGAGCAGGGCCGGGGCGGTCGCTCCGGCCTCGGCCGCAAGGAAGAACACAGGGCAATACAAACGCAAAAAACCGCTTAGCAATAAGCGGTTTTCTTGTACTGCATCTACTGCAACCTGAAGCGGGCGGAGCCGCGCTTCAGTTCAAGCCAGGCGCAGATTAAGCAGCCAGGGCCTTCAGGGCAGCAGCCAGACGGCTCTTGTGGCGAGCAGCCTTGTTCTTGTGGATGATCTTCTTGTCGGCGATGCTGTCGATGGTCGACACGGAAGATTGGAACACGGAGGTTGCTGCAGCCTTGTCGCCGGCAGCGATGGCCTTGCGAACTGCCTTGATTGCGGTGCGCAGGGTCGAGCGCTGGCTCGAGTTGTGAGCGTTTTGCTTGACTGCTTGACGAGCACGCTTACGTGCCTGTGCGGTATTTGCCATGAAAATTATCCTAAATCGAGAGTCGTTTGCGCCGCAAACCCCTAGGACTCGCGATGCCAAATTCTGTAAAGCATTGGATTATAACCAGATTTGCGTGAGCAGGCAACCAACTTGTCCGCATCTGCGGTAAACCGGACGGTATCCGTTGCCATACAGCCCCACCGCCGCGCTGAACCGATCCGCCCGGTAGCACTCTACAGCGCCAAGGCATGCATTACCCGCCTACGCCTGGCCGCCGCCCCAGGCCTCCCTGCCCCGCTATAATGCCGCTCCATGAATCTGCATAAAACCCTAGCCGCCATCTCCGGCATGACGATGCTCTCGCGCATCACCGGACTGGTCCGGGAAATCCTGTTTGCCCGTGCCTTTGGCGCTTCCGCCTATACCGACGCCTTCAATATCGCCTTCCGCATCCCCAACCTGCTGCGCCGGCTGTTTGCCGAGGGCGCTTTCTCGCAGGCCTTCGTCCCCATCCTGGCCGAATACAAGAACCAGCGCGGCGAGCAACAGACCAAGCACCTGGTGGACCATGTCGCCACGGTGCTGATGTGGGTCATGCTGGCCACCTGCGTGGCCGGCATCCTGGCCACTCCCTTTGTGGTCTACTTCATCGCCACCGGCCTGCAATACAACCCCGATGCCTTCCACGCCTCGGTGCTGATGACCCGCATCATGTTCCCCTACATCGGTTTCATGGCCTTCGTGGCGCTGGCCGGGGGCATCCTCAATACCTGGAAGGAATTCAAGATTCCCGCTGTGACCTCGGTATTGCTGAACCTGGCCTTCATCATCGCCTCGCTGTTCGTGGCCCCCTTCATGGCGCAGCCCATCTATGCGATGGCCTTTGCCGTGCTGGTGGGCGGCATCCTGCAGGTGGCCATCCAGGTGCCGGCGCTGATGAAGATCGGCATGCTGCCGCACCTCTACTGGAATCCCATGCTGGGCCTGCGCGATGAGGGCGTCAAACGGGTGCTCAAGAAGATGGGGCCGGCCGTCTTTGCCGTCTCGGCGGCGCAGATCAGCCTGATGATCAATACCAACATTGCCTCGCGCCTGGAACATGGCAGCGTGTCCTGGCTCTCCTATGCAGACCGGTTGATGGAATTCCCCACGGCGCTCCTGGGCGTGGCGCTGGGGACCATCCTGTTGCCCAGCCTGTCCAACGCCCACGCCGCGCAGGACATGGAAGAATACTCCTCCCTGCTGGACTGGGGCCTGCGCCTGACCTTCATGCTGGCCATGCCCTCTGCCGTCGCCCTGGCCACGCTCTCCGAGCCCTTGACGGCCACCCTGTTCCACTATGGCCGCTTCGATGCGATTTCGGTGACCATGACTAGCCACGCCCTGGTGGCCTACGGGGTCGGTCTGATCGGCCTGGTCATGGTCAAGATCCTGGCGCCGGGCTTCTATGCCAAGCAGGATATCCGCACCCCCGTGATCATCGCCGTGGGCGTGCTCATCGCCACCCAGCTGATGAACAGCGTCTTCGTTCCCCTGTTCGCCCACGCCGGGCTGGCGCTGTCCATCGGCCTGGGGGCCTGCCTGAATGCCTTGTGTCTGTTCATCGGACTGCGCCGCCGCCAGATCTATGTACCGCGCCCCGGCTGGGGCCTGTTCCTGGTGCGCCTGACGGGTGCGCTGCTGGTGCTGGCGGGTGCTTCGCTGTGGATCGCCGGACATTTCGACTGGATCGCCCTGCGCGCCCATCCGCTCATGCGCATCGGCGCCCTGGCGCTGGTAATGCTGGTGTGCGCCCTGGCCTACTTCGGGCCGCTGTTTGCCATGGGATTCCGGCTGCGCGAGTTCAAGCGTATTGCGCGGCGCTGAGGTGGTGAATCAAAAGGTGTTTGTCAGACTGTGGGCAAGCTGAATCATGATCTTTCTTGCCACAGCAGACAGACCTGACGCAGCGCGCAATATTTTGATAGCATGGGTGGCATGACGCTCACCTCCCTCGACTATTTCGCTTCACTGGTGCGCCAGGACGATTCGATTCCCCTGTTCGAATCCGCCCTGACGCTGGGTCAGGACTTCTATCCCGAAATGGATTTCGCCGAAGAGGAGATGGCGCTCGATACGCTGGCCGCCAAGCTCAAGCAGCGCCTGCCCTCGGACGCTTCGCAGATCCAGAAGCTGCGCATGCTCAACCATTTCTTCTTCCAGGAAATGGCCTTCGCCGGCAACGTCAACAATTATTACGATCCCGACAACAGCTACATCCACCGGGTGCTCTCGACCCGGCGCGGCATCCCCATCTCGCTGGCCGTGGTCTATATCGAACTGGCCCAGCACATCGGGCTGGATATGAAGGGGGTGTCATTCCCCGGTCATTTCCTGATGAAGCTGTCGGTACAGTCGGGGGAAATCGTGCTCGACCCCATGAACGGGGCCAGCCTCTCGCGGGAAGAACTGGAAGAGCGCCTGGAACCTTTCCTGGCGCATCAGCCTGATGAAGAATTCGGCGATGAACTGCCGCTGGCAGCCTATCTGCGGGCGGCGCATCCGCGCGAGATCCTGGCGCGCATGTTGCGCAACCTCAAGGCCATCTTCATGGAAAGCCAGCGCTGGCAACAGGTGCTGGATGTGCAGGAGCGCCTGGTCATCCTGCTGCCCGAGGAAATCACCGAAAAGCGCGACCGCGGACTGGCCTACGCCAACCTGGGCCAGGCCCAGGCGGCGCTGGAAGACCTGGAAGCCTACCTGGCCCTGCGCCCCCATGCCGAGGACGCCCCCAACCTGCGCGAGATGCTGCCCGACCTGCGCGAAGCGCTGCGCAAGCCGAGCTGACCAGCCTTTGCGGGCTTACTGCTTGCCTTCGATTTCTTCCCAGCGCTCCAGGCTCACCAGCAATTCTTCGTCGATCTCGGCAAAGCGCTGGTTCAGCTTGACGGCCTCGTCGGCGCCCTTCTTGTACAGATCCGGGTCGGCCAGCTTGGCGGACAGCTCCTTCTGTTCCGCTTCCAGCGCGGCGATGCGCTTGGGCAGTTCTTCCAGTTCACGCTGTTCCTTGTAGCTCAGCTTCTTCTTGGCGGCCATGGGCGCCACGCCCGGTGCGGCCATGGTCGATTCGGCCTTCACCTCGCTCTTGTCAGCAGCCTTGGCGGCGGCCTTGGACGAAGCAGCCTGCTGCGCCGGGCGCTGGCGCTCCCAGTCGGAATAACCACCCACGTATTCACGCCAGACGCCATTGCCTTCCGAGGCGATCACCTGGGTGACCACATTGTCCAGGAACATGCGGTCGTGGCTGACCAGGAAGACGGTACCTTCGTACTCTTCCAGCAATTCTTCCAGCAGTTCCAGGGTATCGATGTCGAGGTCGTTGGTCGGTTCGTCCAGCACCAGCACATTGGCCGGCTTGGCGAACAGGCGCGCCAGCAGCAGGCGGTTGCGCTCGCCGCCGGAGAGCGTGCGCACCGGCGAACGGGCGCGCTCGGGCGCGAACAGGAAGTCCGACAGATAGGTCATCACATGCTTGCGCTGGCCGTTGACTTCGACCCAGTCGCTGCCCGGCGCGATGGTATCGGCCAAGGTGGTTTCTTCATTCAACTGCGCGCGCATCTGATCGAAATACGCCACCTGCATCTTGGTGCCCTGCTTGACGGTGCCACTGTCGGGCGCTTCCTCGCCCAGGATCAGCTTCAACAGCGTGGTCTTGCCGGCGCCATTCTGGCCGATCAGGCCGACCTTGTCGCCGCGCATCAAGATGGTGCTGAAGTCGCGCACGATGGTCTTGGGACCGTAGGCCTTGTTCACATTCTCCAGTTCCGCCACGATCTTGCCGGAACGCTCGCCCGTGCCCACTTCCAGCTTCACCTGGCCTTGCCGCTCGCGGCGCTCGCTACGCTGCACGCGCAAGGCTTCCAGGCGGCGCACACGGCCTTCGTCGCGGGTGCGGCGGGCCTGCACGCCCTTGCGGATCCAGACTTCTTCCTGCGCCAGGAATTTGTCGAACTTGGCGTTTTCCACCTCTTCATTGGCCAGCAGCTCGGCCTTGCGGGCCTGGTAGGTGGTGAAGTTGCCGGGGAAGGACAGGATCTTGCCGCGATCCAGTTCGATGATGCGGGTGGAGACGTTGTCCAGGAAACTACGGTCGTGGGTGATGAAGAGGAGGCTGCCCTTGAAGTCGCGCAGCAGGCCTTCCAGCCACAGGATGGAGCCGAAGTCGAGGTGGTTGGTCGGTTCGTCCAGCAGCAGCACGTCGGGGTTGCCGACCAGGCCGCAGGCCAGGGCCACGCGCTTCTTCATGCCGCCGGAGAGCTCGCCGATGCGGGCATCGCGGTTCAGGTTGAGCTTGTCCAGCGTGGTCTCGACCTTGTTGCCGATAGACCAGGCATCAGCCGCATCCAGCACGGTCTGGATCTGGTGCATGCGTTCCAGCAGGGCGTCGTCATTGTCGCCGCCGAACTGGCCGGTGATGGCTTCATATTCGGCCAGCAGCGCCGGCAGCTCGCCCAGGCCCGAGGCCACGGCGTCGAAGACGGTCATCTCTTCCGGGAAATGCGGTTCCTGATCGACGTAGGCGATCTTCAGGTTCTGCTGCATGACCAGGAGGCCGTCGTCCAGCTTGGAGCGACCCGCGATGATCTTCAGCAGCGAGGACTTGCCGGTGCCGTTGCGGCCGATCAGGCCGATGCGTTCGCCGGTCTCCAGCGAGAATTCGGCGTGATCCAGGAGGGCGACGTGGCCGAAGGCCAGTTGTGCGTCGGAGAGGGAAATGACTGCCATAGCGTGCGTGATCTGCGTGAGTGCGTCGGCCAGGGCCGCGCAGGATGAATGCGGAGGCGCTTGATGCGGGAAAAAGCGCAAGAGCGGCATTGTACCGACTGCGCCGCTGAAATGCTGATTTAAGCGCAGGAATGCCGACAAGCCCAGCCAATGACGCCCTCGGTTTGCACTGTAGCAACGGTCCTGACGACAAATAGCGACAGATACTCGAATTTCAGCGTCGAAGAAGTCCCATGTTACAACTGGTTAAGCATTGGCCGAGCGCCCTGCGCCGGCCTGGCGGCCCGATGCTGTAAGATAGCGCATCCCGATTTCCGCTCATCCCATGCCTCTGCCAACGCTTCCCCGCCCGCATTCCCGACCGCTCGCCCGACAGCGCGGTTTTCTCAACCCCAACATTGCCAAGTTCATCGGACTGTCCATCCTTGGCCTGGGCGTCGCCGGCGCGCTGCTGGTGGTCTATGCCCTGATCTTCATCAATCCGCGCCTGCCCTCGCTGGACCTGATCACCGACTATCGCCCCAAGGTGCCGCTGCGCATCTGGTCCGAAGACAAGGTGCTGCTGGGCGAGTTCGGGGAAGAAAAGCGCAGCCTGGTCAAGCTGGACGACATTCCGGCCGACATGAAGAACGCCGTGCTGGCCATCGAAGACTATCGCTTCTATGAACACGGCGGCATCGACTGGATCGGCATCGCCCGTGCGCTGGTCACCGACGTGCTGCGCGGCAGCGCCTCGCAAGGCGCCAGCACCATCACCATGCAGGTGGCGCGCAACGTCTTCCTGACCAAGGAAAAGACCTTCTCCCGCAAGCTCTATGAAGTGCTGCTGGCCAACAAGATCGAACATGCCCTGACCAAGGACCAGATCCTGGAGGTCTACATGAACCAGATCTACCTGGGCCAGCGCGCCTTCGGCTTCGCCGCCGCTGCCCGCACCTACTTCGGCAAGGACCTCAAGGACGTCACCCTGGCCGAAGCGGCCATGCTGGCCGGCCTGCCCAAGGCGCCCTCAGCCTACAACCCCATCGTCAATCCCAAGCGCGCCCATATCCGCCAGCAGTACATCCTGCAGCGCATGCTGGACGTGGGCTTCATCACCAAGGCGCAATATGAAAAGGCCGCCAAGGAAGAGCTGAAGGTGCGCGCACCGGGCAGCCAATACAACATTCACGCCGAGTATGTGAATGAAATGGTGCGCCAGATGGTCTATGCGCAGTACAAGGAAGACACCTACACCCAGGGCTTCAACGTCTATACCACCGTCAATGCAGCCGACCAGCAAGCGGCTTACCTGGCCGTGCGCAAGGGCGTGATGGATTACGACCGCCGCCACGGCTATCGCGGCCCGGAAGAGACCATCGAGCTGCCCGCCAATGCCGAGGACCGCGCTGCCGCCATCGATGACGTGATGGATGACCATCCGGACAACGACGACATCCTGGCCGCGGTGGTAGTCGCGGCCAGCCCC
Source organism: Herbaspirillum camelliae (assembly GCF_001929405.1). NCBI lineage: Bacteria > Pseudomonadati > Pseudomonadota > Betaproteobacteria > Burkholderiales > Oxalobacteraceae > Herbaspirillum > Herbaspirillum camelliae. The sequence continues at coordinate 2,994,604 of NZ_KV880769.1, read as the reverse complement.
AAGCAGATCGACGCCGTGCTGCGTAGCGGCGACAAGATCAGCATCAAGGGCGAGGCACTACGCTTCGTGGCGTCGGCCCTGTCGGAAAAGGCCAAGAAGGACATCCGCATCGGCCCCGGCGCACTGATCCGCGTGATGCAGGACGCCAAGCAGAACTGGCAGGTGGTGCAACTGCCGCAGGTGGAAGCCGCGCTGGTGTCGGTGGTGCCGCAGGATGGCGCGATCCGCGCGCTGGTCGGCGGCTTCGACTTCACCCAGAACAATTTCAACCACGTCACGCAAGCCTGGCGCCAGCCTGGCTCCACCTTCAAGCCCTTCATCTACTCGGCAGCACTGGAGAAGGGTTTTGCGCCGGCCTCCATCGTCAACGATGCCCCGGTCTCCTATCCTGCCGGCCCCGGCCAGCCGAACTGGGAGCCCAAGGACGATGAGACCCCGGCCGGTCCCATCACCGTGCGCACGGCCCTGCAGAAGTCGGTGAACCTGGTGGCCATCCGTACGCTGGATTACATCGGCGTGCCCTATGCCAAGGACTTCATCACCGGCACCTACGGTTTCGACGCCGACAAGGTACCGCCCTACCTGCCCATGGCGCTGGGTGCGGGCCAGACCAATCCGCTGCAGCTCTCGGCGGCCTACTCGGTGTTTGCCAACGGCGGCTACAAGGTCCAGCCCTACCTGATCTCGCAGATCACCGATGCACGCGGCCAGGCGCTGTCCAAGGCCGAGCCGCTGATCGTGGGCAATGGCGCGCCGCGTGTGGTGTCGGAGCGCAACAGCTACATGATGACCAGCATGCTCAAGTCGGTGGCCCAGGGGGGTACGGGCGCGCGCAGCAACAGCATCGGCCGCAGCGACCTGGCCGGCAAGACCGGCACCACCAATGACGCCGTCGATGGCTGGTTCGCCGGTTACCAGCGCACCCTGGCGACGGTCGTCTGGATGGGCTATGACCAGCCCAAGAGCCTGGGCAGCAAGGAATTCGGCGCGCAGCTGGCGCTGCCGATCTGGGTCGACTACATGGCCAAGGCCTTGAAGGGTGTGCCGCAATTCGACTTGCCGGTGCCTGAAGGCATCCGCTTCATCGATGGCGAGCCCTACTACGACAACTTCACCCCGAATAACGGTCTGGTGACCAATGTGGGCGTGACGGTGGTGGATGCGATCTCGAACTTCTTCGGATGGACGCCGAGCCAGGCTCCGGCTGCGCCGGGTGGCGCGCAGCCGGAACCGAATGTCCCTGGCACTGCACCGGCGACCAATGGTACGCGCGCCCCCAATGAAAATGCGCGGCGTTTCCTGGAAAGCACCAACCAGGGTCATTGAAAGAAAGCCTCTTCCTGATGCAGAGGGAGAGGCTGAAGGCGAAGCTGAAAACGAAAAAGCGCAGAGGTTGCCCTCTGCGCTTTTTTTATGCTGGCGCCCCCGACACGGATCGAACGTGTGACCTATCCCTTCATACCACTATGGCTTTCGCCACCGGAGAACGTTTGTGGTCTGGACTATACCTTGACCATGGGCCTGTGCCTGATGCCGCACATGCCTACAGGCCGGAGCCGTCTAGTCTCTACACCTTCCGGTTTCCATCCATCTCGGAAACTGGCTTGGCTCGGTATTGCCAGCAGCCGCGCAGTCGCAGGGACCAGGCGCTGTCAGGGTTCACCGAATTTGACTCCATTCACGCGGCGCCTTTCGGCAGCCGCTGCCCAATTGTCTTTAGGAGGGGATCGCTCTATCCACTGAGCTACGGGGGCAGCAAGGCCGCTATTGTAGCTGCTGCGTCCAGGCTTGCAAAGCTGCAAGCAGGGGCAAGGCTTGGACTACAATAGGTTCATGCGCTTGCTCAATAAAAATGTGAAGGGGACGGCAGCCATCGTGCTGGGGATAGGGATGGCATGCGGCTTGGCGACGGCAGCGGCCCCAGAGGCTGCGCCAGCTGCCATTGCGGGCATGGCCGAACGCATGGCGGCCTGTACCGCCTGTCATGGCAAGCAAGGGCGCGCCACCGCTGATGGCTACTATCCCCGCATCGCGGGCAAGCCTGAGGCCTATCTCCTGAATCAGTTGCAGAGCTTCCGCGATGGACAGCGGCGCTATCCGATGATGAATTACCTGCTGGCCAACCTGTCCGACGATTATCTGCAGCAGATCGCGCGCTTTTTCGCTGACCAGCATCCGCCCTATTCGCCGCCGGCCCCGAATGAGGCCAGCGCCACCGTGCTGGAGCGCGGCCGCCGTCTGGTCGCGGAAGGCGATCCGCAGCGGCGCATACCGGCCTGCATCGCCTGCCATGCGCCCAGTCTGGGTGGCGTCCAACCTGGCATCCCCGGGTTGCTGGGTCTGCCGCGCGACTACATCAATGCCCAATTGGGCGCCTGGCGCAATGGCGACCGCACGGCAAAGACGCCTGACTGCATGGCTGCCGTCGCACGTGCGCTCAGCCCCGAAGAGATCAATGCGGCCAGCAGCTGGCTCAGCGCCCAGACCGTGCCGGCGGACTACGCACCTGCACCAACGCTCCCCGCGCCGCTGCCGCAGCACTGTGGCAGTCAACCGCAGGCGGGAGTGCAGCGATGAAGCGCACGCACCTGCTCAAGAGCCTGGGCGCCACTGCCGCATTGCTGATCGCGCTGCCAGCCGCCGTCATCGGCTGGCAATGGCTACGCCCGGAAGATCGCGGCGTGGTTGCTCCCGCCCCCGCCCCCACGCGCCAGCTGGCGCAAGGCCAATACCTGGCGCGCGCCGGCAACTGCATGGCCTGCCATACCGCGCGCGGCGGCACCCCCTACGCTGGCGGCCGCGCCATCGCCTCCCCTTTCGGCACCCTCTACACCAGCAACATCACCCCCGACAAAGCCACCGGGATCGGCCAATGGAGCGCCGACGACTTCTGGCGCGCCCTGCATCATGGGCGCGGCAAGGACGGGCAATTCCTGTATCCGGCCTTCCCCTATACCAGCTATACCCGCTTGAGCCGCGCAGACAGCGATGCGCTGTTCGCCTACCTGCAAAGCCTGCCGCCCGTGGCACGCGCCAACCAAGCCCATGCGCTGCGCTTTCCCTACGACCAGCGCATGCTGCTGGGACTATGGCGCGCACTCTACTTCACGCCGCAAAGCTACCAACCCGATCCCCGCCAGGATGCCCAATGGAATCGCGGCGCCTATCTGGTGCAAGGCGCGGGCCATTGCAGCGCTTGCCATAGCGCACGCAACCGGCTGGGCGCAAGCATTGAGCCGCTGGCGCTGGCGGGCGGCGTGATCCCGGCGCTGCAATGGTATGCGCCGCCCTTGCACGGAGGGACAGATGGCCTGCAAGACTGGAGTACTGCGGATATCGCCGCCCTGCTCAAGACGGGCGTCTCTCCCCATGCAGTGACGCTAGGGCCGATGTCGGAAATCGTCGGTCGCAGCCTCCAGTACCTGAACGATGCGGATGTCAGCGCCATGGCGGTTTATCTGAAATCCCTGCCGGCCAGCGCTGCGGACGACACGGCGCGACCTGCTCCGGTAGAACCCGCCGAGGCCGAGCGCATCCTGAAGCAAGGCAAGCAGCTCTATGGCACCCTGTGCGTGGACTGCCATGGCGGCAAGGGCCAGGGCAGCGCGCCCGACTACCCGCCGCTGGCGGGCAACCACGCCATTGCCGGCCCACATCCAGCCAACGCCATCCGGGCCGTGCTCAATGGCGGCTTCCCCCCCTCCACGGCGGGCAACCCCTATCCCTTTGGCATGCCGCCCTTCGGTCCGCAACTGAGTGACCAGGAGGTGGCCGCAGTGGTTTCCTACGTGCGCACCAGTTGGGGTAACCAGGGCGATCTGGTCTCGGCGGCAGAGGTGAACCGCTATCGCAGCGTGCCGCTGGATTGAACGCCGAGGCTGTCAGGACGTAAAAAAGGCGATCCGTGGATCGCCTTGCTGATGCAGCATCTGGGGGGCCGGCGCTTACTGTTCGGCGCTGAGCTTGTAGCCCATGCCGCGCACCGTCTGCACATAGTGAGCCAGGTCGCCCAGCGACTTGCGCAGCCGCATGATATGGACATCCACGGTGCGCTCTTCGATGAAGGTATGGTCGCCCCAGACCTTGTCCAGCAGCTGGGCGCGCGAGAAGATCCGCTCCGGATGCGCCACCAGGTAGCGCAACAGCTTGAACTCGGCCTGGTCCAGCAACACCGGCTTGTCGGCCACCGAGACCTGGCGTCGTTCGACGTCGATGCTGATGTCGCGATACTTCAGCGCCTGGCTGCCGATCTCCGGCGCCTTGCGACGCAACAGCGCCTGCACCCGCGCCACCAGTTCCTTGGGCGAGAAAGGCTTGGTGACGTAGTCATCCGCGCCCTCGTTCAAGCCCTTGACCTTGTCTTCTTCCATCCCCTTGGCGGTCAGCATGATCACCGGCAGGCTGGCGGTGCGCTGGTCGCGCCGCAATTCGTTCAACAAGACCAGGCCGGAACTGTCGGGCAACATCCAGTCCAGCAACACCACATGGGGCAGCGACTCGGCGATATGCTTCCTCGCCTGCGCCACGTCGGTGGCGATGGTGGTGGCAAAGCCCGCCCCCTGCATCGTGAAGCGCAACAGCTCCGCGATGCTGGGTTCGTCCTCGACCATCAGGATGTGGGGTAACTCTTTTGGCATCGTCCTTCTATCCGCAACACTGAATACTGAACAAGACCGGGCTCAAAGCACCTTGGCCGCAATGCGCTGCGCCATGCTGCGCGCCAGGTCGGCCTGCTGGGCTTCCACCATCACGCGGATCAGCGGCTCGGTGCCGGAGGGGCGCAACAGTACGCGGCCGCGTTCGCCCAGTTCCTCTTCCACGGCAGCCTTCTCGGCTTGCAGCGCGGTATTGGATTTCCAGTCGTAGCCAGCGGGAATCTTCACATTGACCAGCGACTGAGGATACATGGAAATATCGGCGGTCAGCTCGGCCAAGGTCTTGCCGCTGCGCTTCAAGGCCGACAGCACCTGCAAGGCCGAGACGATGCCGTCGCCGGTGGTGTGCTTGTCCAGCGCCAGCAGGTGGCCGGAGCCCTCGCCGCCCAGCACCCAGCCCTTTTCCTGCAGGACTTCCAGCACATAGCGGTCGCCCACCTTGGCGCGCTCGAAGGGCACGCCCATCTTCTTGAAGGCCACTTCCAGCGCCATGTTGGTCATCAGTGTGCCGACCGCGCCATGCACCGGACCGGTGGCCAGGCGATCCTTGACCATCAGGTACAGCAGCTCGTCGCCGTTGTAGATACGGCCTTCGCCATCGACCATGATGAGCCGGTCGGCATCGCCGTCGAGTGCGATGCCCAGGTCGGCGCGGAATTCGCGCACCGAGGCCACCAGGGTCTTGGGTGCAGTGGCGCCGCAGTCTTCATTGATGTTCAGGCCATCCGGCTGGTTGCCGATGGTGATGACCTCCGCGCCCAGCTCGTGGAACACGTGCGGGGCGATATTGTAGGCCGCGCCATGGGCGCAATCGACCACCAGGCGCATGCCACGCAGGTTCATGGCGTTGGGGAAGGTGCTCTTGCAGAACTCGATGTAGCGGCCGGGCGCGTCTGACAGGCGGCGCGCCTTGCCCAGCTTCTCGGAGGGCACGCAATCCATGGGCTGTTCAAGCGCGGCCTCGATATCGGCCTCGACCGAGTCCGGCAGCTTGTTGCCGGTGGCCGAGAAGAACTTGATGCCATTGTCGTGGTAGGGATTGTGCGAAGCCGAAATCACCACGCCCGCCGAGAGCCGCAGCGCACGGGTCAGATAGGCCACGGCCGGGGTAGGCAGCGGACCGGCCAGCCAGACGTCCACGCCGGCGGCGGCAAAGCCGGCTTCCAGCGCGGCTTCCAGCATGTAGCCGGAAATACGGGTGTCCTTGCCGATCAGGACCGTGGGACGGGTCATGCCATCCTTGGCCTTGGCCAGCACCTTGCCGGCGGCATAACCCAGGCGCATGACGAAATCCGGAGTGATGGGCGCCACGCCCACGCGACCACGCACGCCATCGGTGCCGAAATACTTTGCTGCCATATCTGTCCTTTTCCTTTTGTCTTGCGGACCTGTGCCCCCCACGGTCCATCTCCCATGATGCGTCCAGGCCGGCCGCATCATCCTGAATACCCTTGCCCGCTGACCCGCTCAGGCGTCTTCCCGTCCGGCCTGCCACATGGTGAGGGCATCGACCGTCTCGGCCACGTCATGCACCCGGATGATCATCGCACCCTGCTGGGCGGCCACCAGCGCCGCGCCGATGCTGCCGGCCATGCGCCGCTCCAGCGGCTTGCCGGTCACCGCGCCGATCATCGATTTGCGCGACATTCCCGCCAACAGCGGCAAACCCAGGTGCCGGATCAGGCGCCGGGTATTCTTCAGCAAGGCGAGATTATGCTCCACTGTCTTGCCAAAGCCAAAACCGGGATCAATACAAATACGCTCGCGAGCAATACCGGACTGGCGCATCAGGTCCACCTGTTGTTGCAGGAAAGCCTCGACCTCGCCGACCACGTCGTGGTACTGCGGCGCCTGCTGCATGGTCTGCGGCTGGCCCTGCATGTGCATCACGCAGAGCCCGGCTTCGCTGTCCACAACCGCCTCGATGGCGCCTTCTGCGCGGAAACCGTTGATGTCATTGATCATGTCCACCTCGGCCAGCAGCGCTTCACGCATGACGGCGGGCTTGTAGGTATCCAGCGAGAGCGGTTTGCCACAGTCGCGCAGGGCGTAGATCACCGGCAGCACGCGTTCCAGCTCCTCTTCCAGCGACAGCGGCGCGATGCCGGGGCGGGTCGATTCGCCGCCGATATCGATGATGTCCACGCCATCGGCGATCATCTGCTCGGCATGGGTCAGGGCCATGTCCAGGCGCTGGTGACGGCCGCCGTCCGAGAAGGAGTCCGGCGTGACATTGAGAATGCCCATCACCAGGGGGCGACGGCCTTGCTGTACCGACAGGCGGAACCTGCCGCATTTGAGGAATGCTTGCGTCATCTTGCTTGTGTGGTGGTGCGGAAAACTTTTGCTGCGCGTCCTTGGCAGGACGCCAGGCGATGCATGATACACCGCCTGATCTTGTCTTTTTGATCAGGGCTGAAAAAGAAAAAAGGTGAGGATCACTCCTCACCTTCCTTGCTACCGTGCATCTGCCGTCGCCATCAGGCCGGGGCCGTGGCATTGGGCGAGACATCGCCGGAACGGTTGTTGTCCGAAGGCGACTTCTTGGCCGGTACGCCATTGCGCGGCGGACGCGGTTCGTCGCCGTTCATGATGTCGTTGACCTGGTCGGCGTCCAGGGTTTCCCATTCCAGCAGGGCCTTGGCCATCACGTCGACCTTGTCACGATGCTCTTCCAGCAGGCGACGGGCCAGGGCGTATTGCTCGTCCAGGATGCTGCGGATTTCGGCGTCCACCTTTTGCTGGGTGGCTTCGGAGACGGTCTTGGAGGACATGCGGCCAAAGTAGGCGTCCTGCTCCGAATCTTCATACACCATGGTACCCAGGGTCACGGACATGCCGTAGCGGGTGACCATGGCCCGGGCCAGCTTGGTAGCGCGCTCGAAGTCGTTGGAAGCGCCGGTGGACATCTGGTGCATGAAGATTTCTTCAGCGATACGACCACCGAAGAGGATCGAGATCTCTTCCAGCATCTTGTCCTTGTACATGTTCACGCGGTCATGTTCCGGCAGCTGCCAGGTCAGGCCCAGGGCATAGCCACGCGGCATGATGGTCACCTTGTGGACCGGATCGGCCTTGGGCAGCAGCTTGGCGACGACAGCGTGGCCGGACTCGTGGTAGGCAGTGTTGCGGCGCTCTTCCTCGCGCATCACGGCCGACTTGCGTTCCGGACCCATGACGATCTTGTCCTTGGCGTCCTCGAAGTCCTGCATCTCGACCAGACGCTTGTTGCGGCGGGCGGCGAACAGGGCGGCTTCGTTGACCAGGTTGGCCAGATCGGCGCCGGAGAAACCGGGCGTGCCACGGGCCAGGATGTCGGCCTTGACGTCAGGGGCGATGGGCACCTTGCGCATGTGGACGTAGAGGATCTGTTCGCGGCCACGGATGTCGGGCAGGCCGACCATCACCTGGCGGTCGAAGCGTCCCGGACGCAGCAGCGCCTTGTCCAGCACGTCGGCGCGGTTGGTGGCGGCGATCACGATGACGCCGGAGTTGGCTTCGAAACCGTCCATCTCCACCAGCATCTGGTTCAGGGTCTGTTCGCGTTCGTCATTGCCGCCGCCCATGCCGGCGCCACGATGGCGGCCGACGGCGTCGATTTCGTCGATGAAGATGATGCAGGGTGCGTGCTTCTTGGCGTTCTCGAACATGTCGCGGACACGGGAAGCACCCACGCCGACGAACATTTCCACGAAGTCCGAACCGGAAATGGTGAAGAACGGCACCTTGGCTTCGCCGGCGATGGCGCGCGCCAGCAGGGTCTTACCGGTACCCGGGGGACCGACCATCAGCACGCCGTGGGGGATACGGCCGCCCAGCTTCTGGAACTTGGTGGGGTCGCGCAGGAACTCGACCAGCTCCTGCACTTCTTCCTTGGCTTCGTCGCAACCGGCGACGTCAGCAAAGGTGACGGAATTGCTGTTTTCATCGAGCATGCGCGCCTTGGACTTGCCGAAGGAGAACGCACCGCCCTTGCCGCCACCCTGCATCTGGCGCATGAAGAAGATCCAGACGCCGATCAACAACAGCATCGGGAACCACGAAATGAAGACTTGCGACAGGAAGGATTGCTCTTCCGGTTGCTTGACGTCGAACTTGACGCCATTGTTGAGCAGGTCGCCGACCAGGCCGCGATCCAGATAGGTCGCCGCGGTCTTGACCTTGGTGCCATCCTGGGTGGTGGCCACGATGGTGCGATCCTCGATGGTCGCATCCTTGATGTGGCCTGCCTTGACCTCGGAGATGAAGTCGGAATACGCGATCGCCTTGGCGTTGGTCGCCATGCTGCGGCTGTCGAACTGCTTGAACACCATAAACAGCACGAGCGCGATGACTACCCAGATGGCAGCCTTGGAAAACATATTGTTCACTGGAACTCCTCCGACGCCTGGGCGCCACGTTGCCTTTGTATGCTCCGATTTTACCCGGATTCAAACACCCTTACACAGAAAACCGCCGTCCGCCCTGCTCCCGGCGTGCGCTCACGCAACGCAACATCGCGTGCGGGCTACCTCTGGAAGCAGGCTTGTCATTTCGCCATCAGCAGTCCTGGACAGCCGGTAGAGGCAATCAGACGATTCCTGAAAATCGATATGAGGCTGAAATCAGGCAAAACAAGTCAGGAAAACGCAGCATCTGAAGAGAAATCTGGCAGATTTTGCGCTCAAACCGAGCTTCTGACGCTGTTGCGCATCAACTTTAACCGATTTAGCTGCGAGGATTTTTCAGGATTTTCCCTAGAAGAAAGATTTCCGACGACTTATCGCGACTGGCCTTGGGCTTTTTTGACATCACGGTCTTGAATTCGGCCCGGAATTTATGCACCAGCTCGTTGTAGCCAGTCCCGTTGAAACACTTGACCAGCAAGGAGCCGCCAGGTTTCATGTGTAGCTGCGCAAAATCGATGGCCAGGTCGATCAGGTACTCCACACGGGCAGCGTCGGCGATGGCTACCCCGGACAGGTTGGGCGCCATGTCCGAGAGCACCAGGTCGGCCTTGCGACCGTCCAGCACGGCTTCCAGCTGGCGCACCGGCTCCTCCTCGCGGAAGTCGCCCTGAATATAGTGGACGTCGGCAATCGGGTCCATTGGCAGGATGTCCAGGCCGATGATGGTGCCATGGATGCCTCCGCCCTGCGCACCGGCCAGCTTGTTGCGCACGTACTGGCACCAGCTGCCGGGGGTGCAGCCGAGATCGACGATCACCTGGCCAGGCTTGATGAGCCGCTCTTCCTCGTCGATTTCCTTGAGTTTGTAGGCGGCGCGCGCACGATAGCCCTCCTTCTGTGCAAGCTTCACATAAGGGTCGTTGATATGGTCGTGTAACCAGTTTTTGTTCAGTTTGTTCTTTGCCATTCGCGTAGAATACTGGTTTTATCTCATTGAGGGACAACTTGGCGCCGCCGAGACACCGTCCCGAACCTGCACTCCCATGTTGACATTGACTCCCGCCGAGCGCAGCGAACTGCGCGCCCAGGCCCATGGCTTGAACCCCGTTGTGATGGTTGGCGAAAGCGGCCTGTCCGAATCCGTGATGAAGGAAATCGACAAGAGCCTGAACGCCCACGGCCTGATCAAGGTACGCGTCTTCGGCGACGACCGCGAAGCCCGCATCGCGATCTACGAAACCATCTGCGCCGAGCTCAAGGCCGCCCCGGTGCAACACATCGGCAAGCTGCTGGTGCTGTATCGCCCGCAGAAGGACGAGGGCAAGAAAGCCGCTGCCGGCGCCAAGGGCGGCCTGCGCGAAGTGACCATCGTCAAGTCGCACGCCACCAAGCGCCCTTCGGTGAGCAAGGTCATGCTCAAGGGTAACGAGCGCATCACCGCCGGTGGCCTGGTCAAGAAGGCCAAGCCGCGCCAGCGCAGCACCAAGAAGTCCCTCGGCTGATTGTCGTTCGCCCACCGGGCTGCAGCTTGCTGCGGTCCAAAAAACAGAATGCCCGCTGATGCGGGCATTTTCATTTCCGGCTCGTCGGAGTTTGCAGCAGATCACATCCTTGCTGGAGGGATCGCTGCGGCGGCCTATCCGCAGACAGGCCGCCTGATGCCACGTCAGACGTAGCGCACTTCCAGGATCTCGTATTCCTTCAGACCCGACGGGGCTTCCACCGCCACGACGTCGCCAGCGCTCTTGCCGATCAGGGCGCGGGCGATGGGCGAGGTCACGGAGACCTTGGATTCCTTGATGTCGGCCTCGTCCAGGCCGACGATCTGGTAGGTCACCTTCTCGCCGCTGTCCAGGTTTTCCAGGTCCACGGTGGAGGCGAAGACCACGCGGCCTTCCGCGTTCAGTTCGGCCGGATCGACGATCTGGGCCGCGCCCAGCTTGCCTTCCAGGTCAGCGATGCGGCCTTCGATGAAGGCCTGTCGCTCCTTGGCCGACTCGTATTCGGCGTTTTCCGACAAGTCGCCCTGCGCGCGCGCTTCGGCGATCGCGTTGATGACTTCCGGACGGTCTTTGGTTTTCAAACGGTGCAATTCTTCCTTCAGAAGTTCGGCGCCACGCTTGGTAAGGGGAACTGTGCTCATAAGTCTCTTGCTCAAGGTTAGGGTTACACGGAGGACGCATCCAAGGTCCGCGAGCCAGCGAACACGCAAAAGGACAGCATCGCCGCCAACCTGGCGGACAAGCATCGTCTTTGCGGGAACATTCTGGCTGGTATGCGGACCGTTGCTGCAGGATTCCGTCAGCTCTTCAACAACACGCGCTCCTGACTCAGAGCCGCTAAGGACATGACGCCAAGCGGGTGCCGTTGTAACGGCGGCACGGTGGCGTCATGTCCTTAGCGTCCCCGGACGGATCTGCCCTGCAACATTGAACATGTTGTGGCCGCAGGGTGTCGTCCAAAAGTCAGAGAGGGCATCGATTGCTCAGATGCCCTCTGCGCTTGCCGGCGTCAGATACTGCCGACAAAGTAACGTGTTGTGGGTTTAGTGTATAGCTTTATGCAGGCCTTGTAAATCGTAGACGTCCAAGGACTCCAGATGGCGCATCCCTTCCACTGCTGCTTCGGCACCGGCGATGGTGGTAAAGGTGGTCACGCGGGCGGCCAGGGCCGAGGTACGGATCGCTCCGGAGTCGGCAATGGCGTTGCGCTTTTCTTCCACGGTGTTGACCACCAGGGCGATCTCGTTGTTCTTGACCATGTCCACGATGTGCGGACGGCCTTCCACCACCTTGTTGACGGTGGCCACCGGGAGACCGGCAGCGCTGATGGCAGCCGCCGTCCCCTTGGTGGCGACAATCGAGAAGCCCAGCGCCACCAGATCGCGCGCTACTTGCACGGCACGCGGCTTGTCGCTGTTCTTCACCGACAGGAAGACCTTGCCCGACTTCGGCAGCTTCACGCCGGCGCCCATCTGCGACTTCACGAAGGCTTCGCCGAAGGTCTTGCCCACACCCATGACTTCACCGGTGGACTTCATCTCGGGGCCGAGGATGGTGTCCACGCCCGGGAACTTGACGAACGGGAACACGGCTTCCTTGACGCTGTAGTAAGGCGGCACGACTTCGTTCTTGATGCCCTGGCTGTCCAGCGACTGGCCGACCATGCAGCGGGCGGCAATCTTGGCCAGTTGCAGGCCGGTGGCCTTGGAGACGAAGGGCACGGTACGCGAGGCGCGCGGGTTCACTTCCAGCACGAAGACGGTATCGACGGTCTTGCCATCGACTTCGCTTTGCTGGATGGCGAACTGCACGTTCATCAGGCCGACCACGTTCAGGCCCTTGGCCATCAGCGCGGTCTGGCGCTTCAGTTCTTCAATCGTTTCCGTGGACAGCGAATACGGCGGCAGCGAGCAAGCCGAGTCGCCAGAGTGCACGCCAGCCTGTTCGATGTGCTCCATCACGCCGCCGATGAAGGTACGTTCACCGTCGGAGAGGCAATCCACGTCCACTTCGATGGCATCGTTCAGGAAGCGGTCCAGCAGCACCGGCGAGTCATGCGAGACCTTGACGGCTTCGCGCATGTAGCGCTCCAGGTCACGCTGCTCGTGGACGATTTCCATGGCGCGGCCACCCAGCACGTAGGACGGACGCACCACCAGCGGGTAACCGATTTCCTGCGCCAGTTGCAGCGCGTCGGCTTCGGTACGGGCGGTACGGTTGGGCGGCTGGCGCAGGCCCAGGTCCTGCAGCAGCTTCTGGAAACGCTCGCGGTCTTCGGCGGCGTCGATCATGTCGGGCGACGTGCCGACGATGGGCACGCCATTGGCTTCCAGGTCCAGCGCCAGCTTCAGCGGGGTCTGGCCGCCGTACTGGACAATCACGCCAACCGGCTTTTCCTTGTCGACGATTTCCAGCACGTCTTCCAGCGTCACCGGCTCGAAGTACAGGCGGTCGGAGGTGTCGTAGTCGGTCGAAACGGTTTCCGGGTTGCAGTTGACCATGATGGTTTCGTAACCATCGTCACGCATGGCCAGCGCGGCATGCACGCAGCAGTAGTCGAATTCGATACCCTGGCCGATACGGTTCGGGCCACCGCCCAGCACCATGATCTTCTTCTTGTCGGTCGGGTTGGATTCGCACTCTTCGTCATAGGTCGAATACATGTAGGCGGTATCGGTCGAGAACTCGCCCGCACAGGTATCGACACGCTTGAAGACCGGACGCACACCCAGCTTCTTGCGCTGCTCGCGCACGGCGGTGTCGGTGGTCTTCAACAGCTTGGCCAGGCGGCGATCCGAGAAGCCCTTCTGCTTCAGCTGGAACAGGGTGGCCTTGTCCAGCGACTCCAGCGCGACGTCCTTTTCCAGCCACAGTTCGATATCGACGATCTCCTTGATCTGCGACAGGAACCACGGGTCGATGTGGGTCAGGCCGTGCACTTCTTCCAACGAGAAGCCTTGGGCAAAGGCATCGCCCACGTACCAGATGCGGTCCGGACCGGGTTCGCCCAGTTCCTTCTCGATCAGTTCGCGGTCGGTGGTCTTTTCGTTCATGCCATCCACGCCCACTTCCAGGCCGCGCAGGGCTTTCTGGAAGGATTCCTGGAAGGTGCGGCCGATGGCCATGACTTCACCCACGGACTTCATCTGGGTGGTCAGGTGCTTGTCGGCCTGCGGGAATTTCTCGAAGGTGAAGCGCGGGATCTTGGTCACGACGTAGTCGATGGACGGCTCGAAGGACGCCGGGGTCGCGCCGCCGGTGATCTCGTTGCGCAATTCGTCGAGGGTGAAGCCCACGGCCAGCTTGGCGGCGATCTTGGCGATCGGGAAGCCGGTGGCCTTGGAGGCCAGTGCCGATGAACGCGAGACGCGCGGGTTCATTTCGATGACGATCATGCGGCCATCGGCCGGGTTGACCGAGAACTGCACGTTGGAGCCGCCGGTATCCACACCGATTTCACGCAGCACCGCCAGCGAGGCGTTACGCATGATCTGGTATTCCTTGTCGGTCAGCGTCTGTGCCGGCGCGACCGTGATGGAGTCACCAGTGTGCACGCCCATCGGGTCCAGGTTTTCGATGGAGCAGACGATGATGCAGTTGTCCGCCTTGTCGCGGACCACTTCCATTTCGTATTCCTTCCAGCCGATCAGCGATTCTTCGATCAGCAGCTCGGACGTCGGCGAAGCCTCCAGGCCGCGCTTGCAGATGGTTTCGAATTCTTCGGCGTTGTAGGCGATGCCGCCGCCGGTGCCGCCCATGGTGAAGGACGGACGGATGATGACCGGGAAGCCGATGGTCTTCTGCACCGCCCACGATTCTTCCATCGTGTGCGACACACCCGAACGGGCCGAACCCAGGCCGATCTTGGTCATGGCCTGCTTGAACTTGGAGCGGTCTTCGGCCTTGTCGATGGCTTCCGGAGTCGCGCCGATCAGCTCGACCTTGTACTTGTCCAGCACGCCGTTGCGGTGCAGGTCCAGCGCGCAGTTCAGCGCGGTCTGGCCGCCCATGGTCGGCAGGATGGCGTCCGGCTTTTCCTTGGCGATGATGCGCTCGACAGCTTGCCAGGTGATCGGCTCGATGTAGGTGGCATCAGCCATTTCCGGGTCGGTCATGATGGTGGCCGGGTTGCTGTTGACCAGGATGACCTTGAAGCCTTCTTCACGCAGGGCCTTGCAGGCCTGGGCGCCGGAATAGTCGAATTCGCAGGCCTGGCCGATGATGATCGGGCCAGCGCCAATGATCAGGATGCTTTTGATGTCAGTACGCTTAGGCATTTTGTTTCTTCTCCATCATCGCCACGAACTTGTCGAACAGGGGAGCGATGTCATGCGGTCCAGGGGATGCTTCGGGGTGGCCCTGGAAGCAGAAAGCAGGTTTGTCGGTACGCTCGAAGCCTTGCAGCGAACCGTCGAAGAGCGAGACGTGGGTCACGCGGCAGTTGGCCGGCAGGGTCGCCTGGTCCACGGCGAAACCGTGGTTCTGCGAGGTGATCATCACCTGCTTGCTATCCAGGTCCTGCACCGGGTGGTTGGCGCCGTGGTGGCCGAACTTCATCTTGAGGGTCTTGGCGCCGGAGGCCAGGGCCATGATCTGGTGACCCAGGCAGATACCGAAGGTCGGGATGCCGCGCTCGATCAGTTCCTTGGACGCGGCGATGGCGTAATCACAGGGTTCCGGATCGCCAGGACCGTTGGAGAGGAAGATGCCGTCCGGATTCAGGGCCAGCGCCTCGGCAGCAGTGGCTTGCGCCGGCAGCACGGTGACCTTGCAGCCGCGCTCGGCCAGCATGCGCAGGATGTTGTACTTGACGCCGTAGTCGAAGGCGACCACGTGGAATTTCGGGGTGATCTGCTGGCCATAGCCGCGGCCCAGACGCCATTCGGTCTCGGTCCAGTTGTAGGCCTTCTGGGTGGAGACCACCTTGGCCAGGTCCATGCCGGCCAGGCCGGGGAAGGCGCGCGCCAGTTCCAGTGCCTTGGCGGTGGCCGCCGCGATGTCCGCATCACCGGCGACGATGGCGCCGTTCTGGGCGCCCTTCTCGCGCAGGATGCGGGTCAGCTTGCGGGTATCGATGCCGGCGATGGAGACGATGTTGCCTTCTTTGAGGTAATCCGACAGCGATTGCTGGCTGCGGAAGTTCGACAGCAGGCGCGGCAGGTCCTTGATGATGAGACCGGCGGCGTGGATCTGCGAAGCTTCGACGTCTTCACGGTTCACGCCCGTGTTGCCGATGTGCGGATAGGTGAGAGTGACGATCTGGCGGCTGTAGCTGGGGTCGGTCAGGATTTCCTGGTAGCCGGTCATCGCGGTATTGAACACGACCTCACCGGTGGTGTTGCCTGCGGCGCCGATGGAAAAACCTTGGAAGACAGACCCGTCTGCGAGCGCGAGGACGGCCGGAATCGCGGGACCGGAAAGAAGAGGCAGCAAGGGTAACTCCTGAGATTGTTACCGCCGCGGCTGGATGACCGGTAGACCTTTGCGCGCCAACCGACCGGCGCGAACACCCCGACTCATTCGGTACGGGAGCGTGGCTGGGCCTGTTTGGAACGAGGAAGAGGAATGGGTATGCGCTACGGCGGATAAAATTGGCTAAACCGCTCAATTATAGCGCAAGAGCGTCCCTCCGGCAAATCGTAGATCGCCGAAAGTTGCCGCAAGAAGCACCGAAATGGCTGCAAAAAAGCGGGAACGCCGGCAGGCAAGCCCACCGGCGTCGAGGAGGAGATTACAGGCCCAGGGCAGCGATGCCGGCCTTGGCGATCTGCACGTCTTCCGAGGACTTCACGCCCGAGACGCCCACGGCGCCCACGTAGTGGCCGTCAACGACGACAGGCACGCCGCCTTCGAGCAGGCCATCCAGGCCGGGGGCGCTCAGGAAGGAGACGCGGCCGTTGTTGATCATGTCTTCATAGATCTTGCTTTCACGGCGACCCAGCGCAGCGGTGCGGGCCTTGGCCGGGGCGATCTGCGAGGAGATCGGAGCAGCGCCGTCCATGCGTTGCAGCCACAGCAGGTGGCCGCCATCGTCGACCACGGAAATGACCACATTCCAGTTGTTGGCACGGGCTTCGGCTTCGGCGCCGGCGGCGATCTTCTTCACGTCGTCCAGCGTCAGAAACGGTTTGGTTTGCATGTTTGCTCCGGTAGGCATAAAAAATCGAACGCTGATTGTACGGCCAGATCGCTTTTTTGACACCCCGCCGCCACAAACTCATCGTTGAGAGTTTTTAATGCACCTTTAATGCAGCATTTAACGCACCAGAAAGAAGCCCTTCGCCAGGTCGCGACAGGCAGATCACGGAAGTAGTGCAAATTGCGCGAATAGTGCAAATAATTTAGCGAAAAAATTTTTTACAGCTCCTGTAGGAAAAACACTTACAGGGAGAAGACCGTGAGAAGCCCGCTTTTGCCCCACAAATCATTTCAATTTGACAAGCTGGCATGAAATCAGCTTTTGACAAGACGTAAGATTTACCTTACAGTCCCGCAATCCTATTTTGAGAGGATCCCGATGACCCTACGCCGATCTGACCGAATCCGACGACAAACCGCTCGCGCGTGCGCGCTCGCAGCCGGCCTCTGGATCAGTGCATCGGCTCATTCCGCTGACCTTTCCCTGGCAGCGCAGGATCTTCCCCCTCCCCAGGCAACTACCCCGCAAGCCCAGCAACTGATCAGCAAGACCAATCTTGCGATCGCCCGCCTGCAAGACATCACCAACCGCGCATCCGAACTGGCCACCCAGGCCCTGGCCATGCTGGGCATCAATTACCGCTACGGCGGCAATTCGCCTGATACGGGCCTGGATTGCAGCGGCCTGGTGCGTTACGTCTTCAAGGAAGCATGGGGCACCGACCTGCCCCGCACCTCGCTGGAAATCAGCCGCGTGGGCGAAAAGATCGGCAAGGATAATCTGCAACCCGGCGATCTGGTGTTCTACAACACCCTGCGTCGTGGCTTCTCGCACGTGGGCATCTATCTGGGCGACGGCAAGTTCATCCACTCCCCCTCGGCCGGCGGCCAGGTGCGTATCGAGAGCATGGACGAGTCCTACTGGAAGAAGCGCTTCAATGGTGCGCGCCGCATCGCGGCCGGCGAAGAAGAAAGCAAATAAGTAAAAAGTAAATAATTACGCAATTCCGAGTTCTGCTTACCAAGCAAATTCAACGAAATAGGCCGCTATCATCAGCGGCCTTTTTTTTATTTCTACAACACCATCACCCAGGCCATCACTCGCCCATCTGCATGGCCTTGAGCTTGCGCTTGATCTCCGGCATGGCCGCCAGCGCCGCCTGCTCGCCGGCCATGATGGCCACGTTGCGGCTGGCGAAGTCGCTGCCCTTCATCGCACCCAGGCCAGGCTGCAGGACGATGTCGGCGTTCTTGAGCTCATACTGGTTGATGGTCTGGCCCATGATGGCAAAGGTCTGCAACAGCACATCCACGGAACTGCTTGAAGCTGCTTGCGCCTCGGGATTGGCCGAGATGTTGACCGCAATCACGAAGTCCGCTCCCATCTGCCGCGCAAAGCGCACCGGCACCGGCGACACCAGCCCGCCATCGACATAGGTGTGCTCGCCGATCTTCACCGACTGGAACACCCCCGGCACCGCCGACGAAGCCCGCACGGCAATGCCGGCATTGCCGCGCTGGAACAGGATAGGCTGGCCGCTGCGCAAGTCTGTGGCGACCGCGCCAAAGGGAATCTTGAATTTCTCGATGGGGACGTTGTTGACGGCCTTGTTGACGTAGTTCTGCACGCCCTCCCCCTTGAGCACGCCGCTGACCTTGGAGAACAGTGGCACCGACCAGTCCGAGATGGCCGCCTCGTCCATGGCCAGGGCCAGCTTCTGCAAGGCAAAGCCATCGTTGCCGGCGGCATAGAGCGCACCGACCAGGCTGCCCGCGCTGGTGCCAGCCACCACATCGACCTGCACGCCCTGCGCCTCCAGCGCCTTGATCACGCCGATGTGGGCAAAGCCGCGCGCAGCGCCGCCGCCCAGGGCCAGGCCGATCTTGACGCGGCGCGGCGTCGGGCTGACCGGCGTTACCGTCGAGGAAGTGGCCGCACTGCCCTCGCGGGGCGAACTGCTGCCCGGCATCCACGAAGAGGTGCCGCAGGCGGAAAGGAAGAAAGTGCTAGCAAGGGCGGCCGCAGCCAGACGGAAGGGAAAGCGCATGAGACGACAGGTGGGAAATGAAGCGCCCTATTCTACTGCAAGCTCGGCCAGTGTCCGGGTCCGAGATGCCAGTGGTGTAGAATGCGCCGCCTGGCTCCAGGCCTTCCTTATGCATCGTTTTGCATCGTTTTGCATCGTTTTGCATCGTTTTGCATCGTCTTGCACGGCACCACCATGAATATCGTCATCAACGAAGAACTGAAACAGTACATCGACCCGCTCACTCCCAACGAATACGCCGCGCTGGAACGCAGCCTGCTGGCCGAAGGCTGCCGCGACGCGCTGGTGCTATGGGGCGAGGTGCTCATCGATGGTCACAACCGTTACGAAATCTGCAGCAAGTACGACCTGCCCTTCAAGACCATCCAGAACGACAGCTTCCAATCGCTGGAGGACGTGCTGCTCTGGATGATCGACAACCAGCTGGGCCGCCGCAGCGTCTCCGACTTCCAGCGCGGCATGCTGGCCCTGCGCAAGCGCGACATCATCGCCGCCCGCACCAAGGCCGAGGCCACGCCGGCCAAGACCAGCGCCGGCGACGACAGCCCGGCCGGCGACGAGACCGCCCCCGCCGATGCGGCCCAGGCCCATGATGACCCCTGGCATGCCGACGACAACACCGGCCGCATCAAGACCCGCGAAGACATCGCCCGCGCCGCCGGCATCAGCAGCGCCACCATCGGCCAGATCGACCGCATCCGCAAGACCGCCGCACCGGAACTGGTGCAGGCCGTGCGCAGCGGCGCCATCTCCATCAACGCCGCCGCTGCCGTGGCCACCCTGCCCAGCGAAGTGCAGGTCAGCGCAGTGGCCGGTGGCAAGAAGGAATTGCGCGAGGCCGCCAAGAAAGTGCGCGAGCAGAAAGCCGCCACCCGCACGCCGCGCGCCCCCAAGGCCGAGGACAGCGTCGGCGACGTGGCTATCCCCCTGGTGGAAGGTCAGGAAAACGAACTCACCGCCACCCTGCGCCGCGAGATCAGCGCCCTGCAAGCCCGCGTGGCGCAGCTCTCCGAAGAAAACCAGGGCCTGCGCGCCGAACTGGCCCTGCTCAAGGGCAACGCCGACCACCAGGCCTGACGGTACCACGCCATGGCCACCTTCACCCTCGCCCAGCGTGTGGAGATCGAACTGGAGATCCGCAAGAGCCGCTTCATCGGCATCGTCATGCCGGTGCCCGGACGCGAGGCCGCCATGCAGGAAATCGCCCGCATGCGCGACGCCCACCGCAGCGCCACCCACGTCTGCTGGGCGCTGATGGCCGGCGGCCAGTCCGGCATGTCCGATGATGGCGAACCCTCCGGCACCGCTGGCCGGCCCATGCTGGAAGTACTGCGTCACCATGAGCTCGATGGCGTCCTGGCCATGGTGGTGCGCTATTTCGGCGGCGTGAAGCTGGGTGCGGGCGGACTGGTGCGGGCCTATACCGACGCCATCGCCAGCGCCCTCAAAGAAGCCCAGCGCACCGAACGCGTGGCCCAGGCCGAGATCGAGATCGGCGTGATCTATGCGGCCGAGCCGCAGTTGCGCTACTGGCTGGCGCAGCAGAAATACGAACTGCTGGACAGCCGCCACGACACCCTGGCGCACCTCCACCTGCGCCTGCCCGAAGCCGCCCTGGCTCAGGCAGAAGAAGCGATCCGCCGGCTCTCTTCGAACGCCGAGATCAAACGCATCATCTGATCCATGCGCTCGCGCAGGGCCGCATCAGGCGGGCGCGACCACAGCATGTCGAACTCGGCCACCAGCAGGTGATAGTCGATCTCGGTCATGGGCACAGGCAGCTCCATCTTCCCTCCTACGCCTAAGCACGCGCCACCAGCCTGCGCGTGAGCACGATGGCCAGGGCCGGCGCCACCGCAAACACGGCAAACAACACCCCGGCGGCCTGGCGCGCACCGTCCACCCCGCCCGGCATGCCCAGGCCCGCCTGGTTGGCGATCAGACCGGCCAGGGCCGCGCCCATGGCCATCGCATACAACTGCACGGTGGTGATGGCCGAGGAAGTCAGGTTCTCTTCCCCGGGACGCGCCGCCTGCATGGCCCGCGCCACCAGATGCGGCCAGCCCACGCCAATGCCCAGGCCAGCAGCCGCCAACGCCAGCACGACCAGCACATCGGCCACCAGGCCCGCCGCCAGCAAGCTCGCCGGCAGCAGCGCGGCCAGGGCCAGCAGACCCAGCAGCATCAGCCAGGGCCCCATGCGGATCATGCGTGCAGCCGCCTGTGCACTGCGTCCGGAACCCACCAGCGAACCCACGCTCCAGCCGCCGGCCATGGCGGCGGTGGCATAGCCAGCGGCCAGTGGCGCGTAACCATGCAGGCTCTGCAGGAAGTACGGCACGAAGATCTCCACGCAACTGGCCATCACCAGCAGCGAGATGCAGGCAAAGGCGCAGCCCATCATCGTGGAGAGCCGATAGCCGTCGCGCGGCAACAGGCTGATGCGATGGCGCAGGTCAATGCGCGCCACCCATGCACCCAGCCCGGCGCCGCCCAGCACGCAGGCCAGTGCGCTCCAGGCCTGTCCGGTCTGCGCCGCCAGCGCCACCAGCAAGACCGACAGCGCCAGCAGGAAGATGCGTCCCAAGGGCATGGCTTGCACCGCATCGGACTGCGCGCGCACCCGGTCCGGCCCCAACTGCCGCACCACCAGCGCAGACTGCAGCAACAGCAAGGGCAGCAACGCGAAGAAAGCCAGCCGCCAGTGCCCGCCTGCCGCGAACAGCCCACCCACGGCCGGCCCCAGCAAGTTCGAGACGCCCCACATCCCCGACACCAGGGCGATGGCGCGCGACCACAAGCGCTGCTCGAAGACCAACGGAATCAGGGCATAGCCCAGCGAGGCCAGCAGCCCGCCACCTACACCCTGCACCGCCCGTCCTGCCAGCATCCAGCCCATGCTGCCTGCGCCCGCGCACACCAGCGCGCCAGCGCCGAACACCGCCAGCGCCAGCAGGTAAGCCGCACGCGCTCCCAGGCGGGCCAGCAGCTTGCCGGTCAGGGTCGAACCGATGATCGATGTCACCACGAAAAGGGTCACGTTCCAGGCGTAATAATCGAGTCCGCCAATATCACGTACCACCGAGGGCAGGATGGTCGTGACGATGTGGACATTGATGGCATGCATGGCCACGCCGCCGGTCAGGGCGACGGCGCACCAGCCGTGGCGGCGGCCCAGCAGTTCGCCCCAGCTGGCCACGCTGGCGGGCTGGGACTGAGGTTGAGGCTGGGCGGGCGGAGCGGAAGAAGAAGTTGTCATGGCGTTTCCTTCATGATTGGAGAGAGCAGATGCTGATCGACTTTTGTCCGGCGCCGGACTATTATCCAAGTAAATTCTTGGTTAATTTGAGCGCATGGTAAAACGTAACGTACAATTAAACAAGTAAACACTTGGATTAATATGCGAACCGATCAAGCGATACAGAACCCCACACACGCCAGCCCCAGCACCGCCGACCGCATCCTGCTGCGCCTGAAGACGCGCGGCCCGGCCTCGGCCAGCGAACTTGCAGCAGAGCTGGAGATGAGTGCCGAAGCGGCGCGCCAGCAGATCCAGAAACTGGCGACCGATGGCCTCATCTCAGGCCGCCAGGCCGCCGCCGCGCGCGCCGGGCGGCCCCGGCAGGATTGGGAGCTCACGGCGGCAGGCCACGCCCGCTTTCCGGATACGCACGCGCAATTGACGGTGCAATTGATAGGATCGATACGGCAGCTGTTTGGCCAGGCCGGCCTGGACAAGTTGATCGACCAGCGCGAAGTGCAGATGCGCGCCGAGTATCAGCAGCATTGCGGCAGGCTGAACTCGCTACCGCGCAAGCTGGAAAAGCTGGCCGAATTGCGTAGCGCCGAAGGCTACATGGCGCGGGTGGAAAAACAGGGCAAGCAATGGCTGCTCATCGAAGACCACTGTCCCATCTGCGCCGCGGCACAGAGCTGCCAGGGTTTTTGCCGGTCGGAGCTGCAATTGTTTGGAGAGGTGCTGGGCGAGCATGCCGAGATCACCCGGGAGGAACACCTGCTGGCAGACGGGCGGCGTTGCGTCTATCGCATCACTGCGCTAGCGTCGGGTTGATACGCGCCAGCGGGTGGCCAATGAGGTGAGGATCAACGGCCCGTCATTGCTGCCCCAGCCTGCGATACAGCGCATTGGCCCGCACCAGATGTATGCGCATCGCCTCGGCGGCGGCGTCGCCGTCACCGGCGGCAATGGCGTCCACGATGCGCGTATGTTCGGCCAGGGTCAGCTCTTCCGCACCCGGCGCACGCACCATGGGCGTATAGAACTCGCTGGCCCAGCGGAACAGGGATTCGACGATGGACGGGAAGATGGGATTGCCGCTGATGTCGGCAATCTCGCGGTGGAAGGCCATGTCGCGTTCGATGAATTCGCCCAGATCGACCATCGAGGCCCGATGCGCCGTCACGGCTTGGCGCAGCCGCTCGATCTGCTCTGGCGTGGCGCGCGCGGCGGCCATGCGGGCGGTGCTGGTTTCCAGGAAGACGCGGGCCTCCTTGAGATGCTGCAACATGTCCGGCTTGGTGCGCAGCAGATGCTGCGCACCGGCGGCGATCTGGGCGATCAGGCGCTCGGCAGTGGGATCGACCACCCGCGCACGCTCGCCGTGGGCGATCTCCACGAAGCCGGAGCGCTCCATGGCCTGCAAGGCTTCGCGCACGGCCGGGCGTCCCACGCCGTATTGCTCCATCAGGTCACGCTCGGAAGGCAGTTGCGACCCCGCCGGGAATTCACCCTGGTGGATACGGTTCATCAGGCGTTCCAGTACTTCCTGGTATAACTTGCGTCGCTGTATCTGTTCGGGCATGGCGGATGTCTCTGTCTCTAATAGGTTTCGTTGGAGGCGCACTCTACCACAATCCCACGCCAGGCCTGCGATTGCGCCCTATGCCAAGCCCTCGCGCAGCAATTGCACAAAGGCCTGTCCCGCACCCGACAATTGCCCGCCCTTGCGCGTGACGATGCCGATGGTCTGCGACATCGAGCGCAATTTCACCGGCAGGATGCGCAGCATGCCGCGCTGCACGAACATCTCCGCCACCGCCGTGGGCAGGATGGACACCATGTCCGCCCCCTGCTGCAACAAGGCCACCGTCACGAAGGTAGAAGCCGTGGCGATGGTATTGGTCGGCATGGACAGTCCGGCCAGGTCCATCTCCCGCTCCAGCACCGCATGCAGGGGCATGTGGCTGGGATAGGTGATCCAGCGGTAGCCGGCCAGCGCCGCCAGGTGCAGCTCCTTGCCACGCGGCCGCGGATGCTCGGCCGACACCACCACCGACAAGGGCTCTTCCGACAGGCTCTGGTAATGGTACTTGCCGGGATGGGCCGAGACGCTGGCGCGCGCCACCAGCAGGTCGAGATGGCCCTCGTCGAGCAGGTCCAGCATGTGCAGGCTGGTGTCTTCGACGATCTCGATGCTCAGCTCCGGATGGCGGCGCTGCAAGGCGTCCACCGCCGGCACGATCAGCGCCGGCACCGCGCCCATGACCGCGCCGATGGCCAGGCGCCCGCCCTGCCCCGAACGGATCTGGGCCATCTCTTCGCACAACGAACCCAGGTCGGTGGCCATCAGGCGCGCATAACGGATCACGCAATGGCCGAAGGGATTGGGAATCAGGCCGGACTTGGTGCGCTCGAACAGTTGCGCATCCAGCATCGATTCCAGCTCGGCCAGCGACTTGCTGGCCGCCGACTGCGTCATGGCCAGGGCGCTGGAGGCCTTGTGCAGGGATTTGTGCTCATCCAGGGCGATGAGCAATTGCAGCTGCTTCATGCGCAGGCGCGACAGCAGGATGTTCAGACTTTGCGGGCGAGGGGCGGATTGCAGAGATGGCATGGGTGATTCCAAAAAGCGATCACATGATGGAAAGTCTTCACTATACAGCCCATCGGGGCAGACGTATATTCACCGTCATCCAACACCCCTAACAACCCTGACAATCCCAACAAGGAGACTCCATGAGCACCCCTCTCTACCGCGGCGTATTCCCGGTCGCCCCGACCATCTTCGACGCCAACGGCAAGCTGGACCTGGAAGGCCAGAAGCGCGCCATCGATTTCATGATCGACGCCGGCTCCAACGGCCTGTGCATCCTGGCCAATTTCTCCGAGCAGTTCGTGCTCTCGGACGAAGAACGTGTGCAGGTACAGAACACGGTGCTGGAGCATGTGGCCGGACGCGTGCCGGTCATCGTCACCACCACCCACTACGGCAGCCAGATCTGCGCCGAGCGCAGCCGCGCTGCCCAGGATGCGGGCGCAGCCATGGTGATGGTGATGCCGCCCTACCACGGCGCCACCTTCCGCGTGCCGGAAAAACAGATCTACGAATTCTACAAACACGTCTCCGACGCCATCGATATCCCCATCATGATCCAGGATGCGCCGGTGGCCGGCACGCCCCTGTCAGCCCCCTTCCTGGCCCGCATGGCCAAGGAAATCGAACAGGTCTCCTACTTCAAGATCGAAACCGCCGGCGCGGCCTCCAAGCTGCGTGATCTGATCGAACTGGGCGGCGACGCCGTGGTCGGTCCGTGGGATGGCGAAGAAGCCATCACCCTGATCCCCGACCTGGACGCCGGCGCCACCGGCGCCATGACCGGCGGCGGCTATCCGGACGGCATCCGCAAGATCGTCGACGCCTACTTCGCGGGCGACACCGAGAAGGCCGCCGAGCTCTACATGCAGTGGCTGCCGCTGATCAACTACGAAAACCGCCAGTGCGGCCTGTCCGCCTGCAAGGCGCTCATGCTCGAAGGCGGCGTGATCAAGTCCGACATGCTGCGCCATCCGCAGCCGCCGCTGCATCCCAAGGTGCGCGAAGGCCTGCTGCGCGTGGCGCGCCGCCTCGATCCGCTGGTGCTGAGCTGGGGCAGGTAAGCCCGGTCGGTCGGGCCACAGTGAGCTGTGGCTGCGCTGACCTTGAATAGAGAAATACAAGAAAATCGCCGCCCTGGCTTAGCCCAGGAGCGGCGATTCTTGTTCAGGGGTCACGCCGGTTTCAATAGGCGCCCCCCTTCAACGCCCGGATAGGCTCGCTGAAGTAATAGCCCTGTCCGTGCAGGGTCTGCAGCGGCAAATTGCTCAGCCCGCTCTCGCGGCACTTGCGACGCAGCCGGCTGATTATCTTTTCCAGTATGCGCTCATCGAAATCGACGTAGGGCACGCCGAAGACGCCAGCGATATCGCTGCGGCTGGCCGAGTGATGCGAACTGGCCGCCAGGAGCCTGAGCAAGGCAATCTCCTTGTCGTTCACCTTCAATGCATCATTGCGCGGCGTGCGCAAGGTGCGCGCCTTCAAGTCGAGCTGCCAGACGCCTGGCACCAGCCGACGCAGCATCACGTCGATATAGGTAGCCAGCATGTCCAGCCGCACGGGCATCGGCTCGCAGAAATCAGCACCGCTTTCCAGACCGTGGATACGGCTGGCCGCGCATTCATCGGGCGCCGCAATGAGCAGGATGCCGATGCGCGCATTGAGCGAGCGCAACCTGCGCACCACCTCGCAAGCTGGACCACTCGCTCGCCCCATATCGACAATGGCGATATCGCCCGCACACACGGGCATCATCATCCCCCCATCCTCCGCCATCGGCGAAATCAACGTATGTCCGCGCGCACGCAGATATTTACGCAACGACGCATTACACTGCCGCCTCGCATCGCTTTCAACCAGAAATACTGCAACCATTCAATTCCCCCTCTATGAGAGTAAGCAAAACAATGACTAACAAAAATACGATGTCACGAAAACGTCAACACCTCTGCGCTCCTTGAATGAAGCGCATTTACGATGACGCCGGATAAGAAATTTATACAAAAAATCTAATTTTTTACACTTTGTCTTGTTCCGTTCGAACAGATTGTTTTTACATCGGGAAAAATCTATTGTCTTTGAACAAAGCTTAACCACAATCAAGATCAAGGCCCTAACTCATGTAGCAAAACTATCCGGCCTGGTGACAGGCCAGACAGGCCCGGACGGCGGCCTTTTCGGGATATCTGCAACGATACGTTTTTCGAAAAAATTCGCCGTCTTTCTCATCGGGCTTTTGCATAACCGTCCGATTGTTTTGAAGGCCGGGAAAATATTTACTCCCGGACCATTTTTTCGTCGGCAGACTGGGCTTTCGCGGTAAGTTTCTCCTCTACTTTACGAGGAGAAAATGATCTACAAGCCGCTCCCCCCCCTCCCCCTCGGCCCCCTCTCCGGCCAGCGCATCCTGGTTGTCGATGATGCCGAAGACGACCGCACCCTGCTCACAGGATTCCTGCTGCGCCATGGCGTGCGCCTCTACATCGGCACCGATGGACAGGATGGCTATCGCAAGGCCCAGACCGTGCGGCCGGACCTGATCCTGATGGATATCCGCATGCCCGGCTACGACGGCCTGACCAGTTGTCGCCTGCTCAAGGCCAATACGAGCACGCGCAATATTCCGGTGATCTTCCTCTCTGCAGCCACGACCACGGAAGAGAAGGTCACCGGACTCTCCACCGGCGCCGTGGACTACATCACCAAACCCTTCGACTTCGAGGAAGTGCGACTGAGGTTGTGCATCCATCTGCGCTCGGCGGTGCGCAGCAATGCGCCGTCGGCCAGCACGGAGAGTGTGGAAGTTCCGCACGGGACCAATACCTTCGACATGGTGCTGTTCCAGGCTGCCCGCAAGCTGATGCTGGAGAAGCTGGACCAGACCCTGAGCCTCAATGGCCTGGCCTCGGCGGTGGGCACCAATGCACGTCGGCTCAGCAGCGCCTTCAAGAACTGCGCGGGCGTGACCGTGTTCGACTTCCTGCGCGAAGAGCGCATGAGGGAAGCGCGCCGGCTGCTCTCGGAAACCACGCTGGAGATTGGCACCATCGCACTGGCGCTGGGGTATAGCAATACGGCCAATTTCTCCACGGCGTTCCGCGAGCGCTTCGGCATGCCACCCAGCCAGTTCCGCCGCTGACATCCCGCCATGCAAGCCTCGCAGGAACTGCGCCGGCCGCATGGGCCAGCGCTGCAGATGATGCGCGCTCTGCTGCTGACATTGGCGCTCGGGCTTCTGTGTGCGCCGCGCGCAGGCGCGCTCAGCATCGACTTCGCGCAAGTGGGCGAGGCCGCCACCATCACGCCTGCACTGTGGCTGCTGCATGACCCTGGCGCCGGCCTGGACGTGCCGGACGCGCGCGCGCAGGCGGACTGGCGTCCCGTTGGCGCGAGCGTGCTCAAGCTTGGCTACGACGAAGGGGCGTACTGGCTGTACGGTGCGCTGCGCAATTCGGCGGAGATTCCCGTCACCCGCTGGCTGGGGCTGGGTTCTGCGCGCCTGGAAGACGTGCAACTGCATCTGCTGGCCACGGACCATGGCGAGGATGCCAGCGCGCCTGCGCAGATGCAGCAGGCCGGCACTCGCTTTCCCCTCGGGCAGCGCAGCGTGCGTTCCTTGCGTCCTTTCTTTGCGGTGACACTGGCACCGGGTGAGGAGCGCCAGTTCATGCTGCGCGTGGCCAGCGACTCCATCATCGACATCAGCGTGGCGCTGTGGGAGCCCGCCGCGATGCGCCAGGAGGAGGGCCGCGAACTGGCGATCCAGGGTTTCCTCCTGGGCCTGTCATTGCTGCTGGCGGCCTATGCGCTGGTGCAGGGACTGGTCTGGCGCGATCGCAGCCTCATATTCATGGCGGCCTGGCTGGCGACGGCGCAGGCCTATATCTGCGCCTTCCAGGGCTATCTGTATCGCTACCTGCTGGAGGCGGGCAGCGCCTGGATCGTCCACGCTCCCGCCACCCTGGGTTGCCTGGCCACGCTGATCTACCTGTGCATGAGCCAGAGCATGGTGGAACTGCAGACGCTGTGGCGCTGGCAGACGCTGTACCGGTACATGATCCTGGTGTTGGGCGTGGTGACCTCGTGGACGGCGCTGGGCGACTATCGCGACGCCGCCCCGGTCGCCAACGCCAGCGCCGGGCTGTCCTACCTGGCGTGGCTGGCCTCGATGCTGCATGCCTGGCGGCGCCGGCTGGACAATGCGCGCATGCTGGTGCTGTCCTTTGCACTGGCCTGGCTGGCGATGTCGATGAAGATGCTGGAACTCAACGGCGTGTTCGACGGCGACCTGCTGCCGGACTGGCGTTTTGCCGCGCTGTTCCAGATCGGGCTGCTGTGCATGACCAGCGTGATCGTGACCGGCCGCGCAGTAGACCTGCATCGCAAGCACGAGCAGATGCAATCGTCTGTGCTTTCCCTGCGCGCGCGCGAACAGCTCAAGCTGGAAAGAGCGGTGGCGGTGCGCACCCAGGAACTGCGCCAGGCCCTGCAGGCGGCCGACGAGGCGAACCTGGCCAAGAGCGGTTTCCTGACCCGCATCAGCCACGACCTGCGCACCCCGCTCACGTCCATCCTCGGCTTTGCCGACATGATCCAGGCCAGCGGCGGCCAGCATGCGGGACACGGCCGTATCATCATGCGCAGCGCCCGCCACATGCTGGCCATGGTCAACGACCTGATCGACTATGCGCGCGGCGATCCGCTGGACACACCGCAGCCGGTGCCGCTCTACCTGCATGCCCTGCTCCAGGAGATCGCCCAGGAGGGCCAGGTGCTGGCCCAGCGCCAGCACAATCACTTCACCCTGGACATCAGCCCGGACCTGCCGCCCGTGCTGGCGCTGGATGCGCGCCGCCTGCACCGCATCCTCGGCAATCTGCTGGACAACGCCGCCAAGTACACCCGCGAGGGCCACATCGGCCTGCGCGTGCAGTGGCAGGCCGACAGCGCGCACGCCGGCAAGGGCGCGCTGCAGATCGAGGTCAGCGATACCGGATGCGGCATTGCGCTGCAATTCCAGGCCCGCATCTTCGAACCCTTCGAACGCGCCGACGCCGACCGCCGGCAACCCGGCATCGGCATGGGCCTGGCCATCGTCAGGCTATGGGTGCAGCGCATGGACGGCAGTATTGCGCTGGAGAGCCAGCCAGGCGTCGGCACCCGCATGCAGCTGCAGTTGCCGGCCGAGCTGGGATCGGAACAGGATATCGCCAGCCATCACGTGCAGGAGCAAAGCAGTGCGCGCGTGCTCATCGATGGCGCTGGCCGCCAGGTGGTGGTGGTGGAAGACAGTCCGGAAATCGCCCGGCTGCTGTCAGATCAGTTGAGCAGCCTGGGCTTCGCGGTGAGCGTGTTCGGCGATGGCGAAACCGCCATCGCCCACCTGTGCGCGCTGCCCATGGACCAGGAGGCCCCTGCGCTGGTGCTGACCGACTATCTGCTGCCGGGCGTACACGGAGGGGCGGTGCTGCAAGCGGCGCGTCGCCTGCTGCCGGGGACGCCGGTGCTGCTGCTGTCGGCCACCCTGCATGCCTGCGAGGTCGAGCTTGAGGAGGACCTGCGCTTCGACGGTAGTCTGCTCAAGCCGGTCAACTTCAGCGAGTTGCAAGAGATGATCGCGCAACTGCTGCAGTTGCCATTGCTGGGACGCACCGCTAGCACCGGCAGCACCGCCGGTGAGGTCTTGGCCATGCCGCCAGAGGCGCTGTTGCAGGCGGCCCTGGAGATGATTGCGGAAGGGGCAGTGTCCGACCTGATCGACTGGTGCGAGACGCTGGGTCATGATCATCCGCAGTGCAGCCAGTTCCAGGCGCAGGCGCTTGAGCAGATCACGCAGGGCCACTTGGCGAGATTGCGCGCCATGTGCGAGCAGGCGCTCAGCGAGCGCACGGAATCTGCCGCCCTCTGAGGCAGCGTCGGCGGCGTTCAGTCCCGCAGTCGCCCGCTGGCCAGGTCGATGCGCCCGTCCACTTCGCCTCGCTGCTGGTAG
Organism: Herbaspirillum camelliae; assembly: GCF_001929405.1. Lineage (NCBI taxonomy): Bacteria > Pseudomonadati > Pseudomonadota > Betaproteobacteria > Burkholderiales > Oxalobacteraceae > Herbaspirillum > Herbaspirillum camelliae. The sequence goes on along the minus strand of NZ_KV880769.1, from coordinate 2,964,050 downwards.
GCCTGGGCATTGCGCTGGTTGATCTGGTACTGCTCCTCGGCATGCTGGTAGGCCAGTTGCTCCTTGGGCGAGCGGCTACAGCCGGTCAGCAGCAGGAGAGACATGAGGGGGAGCAGGAGCAGCAGAAGTGCCGGTTTGGCATTCATGATCGTCTCCGTTTTATATTTCTGTGCGGAAATATACTCCTCACGAAGTCTCACCACAAGCCCTATCGGCGCCTCCTGCGCGCACTGATACAGCGCTGCCCCAAAGCCGCCGCTACTGGCGCGCCCCGATCCAGTCCCAGCAATCGGCAGCGTTCATGGGCCGGGCAATGCCAAAGCCCTGTCCGAAGTCACAGCCCAGATGCTGGAGGATGCGCCGGGTCTTTTCGTTTTCCACCCCTTCGGCCACGACCGCGAAACCCAGCCGCTGGCCTAGATGGATCATCGATGGCACGATCTGCTGGTCGGAGTAGTCGCTTTCCATGCGCAGGATGAAGGACTGGTCCAGCTTCAGGTAATCGGCCGGAATATGCTTGAGATAACTGAGGTTGCTGAAGCCCGCACCGAAGTCATCGATAGCCACCTTCACCCCCAGCCGCTTGATTTCCTGGATGCGGCCATAGAGCTTTTCCGGATTGCGGCTCATCGCACTCTCGGTGAATTCGATCTCGATCAGCCCGGCCGGAATACGGTGCTGCTCCAGCAAGCGTCCCAACAGCTGCAGCAGGTCGTCATTGTCGAAGTCGCGCGCCGAGACGTTGATGGCCACCGGGATGGCCACGCCGCGCCGCGCCCAGGCGGTGGCCTGCTCGATGCCCCGTTGCAGCACCCAGAGCGTCACCTGGCGGATCAGCGCAGTCTTTTCGGCCAGCGGGATGAACAAGGCCGGCGAGATCACCCCATGGACCGGGTGACGCCAGCGCAACAGCGCCTCCACCCCCGCGCAGCGACCCGTGGACAAGGACACCTTGGGCTGGAACTCCAGCCACAGCTGGTCCGTGCTCAGCAAGGCTGCCGGAATCGAGGAGAGCAATTCGAAACTGTGCTTTTGCATCTGCCCCAGCGGCTGCTCATACTGGCATTGCAGATGGCCGTCCGCGCGCGCCACGTCAGCCGCCGTCAGCAGCGACGGCACCAGCTCCGCCGCATCCGGACACTGGCTCAGCGGCACGATGCCCACCGAGACTTCCAGATGATGCGGAATGCCCTGGTGCTCGACCGTGGCCGCGAAGGCCTGACGAATACGGTCGGCCTGGGCCTGCCAGCGATCGCATCGGTCCAGGTAGGCGAAGGTGGTGGCGCCGATGCGATAGAGCGCCATGTCGCCCAGCGCCTGGCACAGGCGCTCCTTGGCCTGGATCAGGAAACCCTCTACGTAATCCCAGCCCAGCGCCTTGACCATGTCGGTCAGGTAGGTATGGTCACAGACATCCACCGCCACCGCCGCCAGACGCTGCGGCAGCTCATCGAGCCCGGCCAGCCCGGCGGTGTGCGCCTGCATGAGCTGGACGTCCGCCACCAGCCGGCTGCGATTGGGCAAGGAGGTGAGACTGTCCACATAGCTGCCCATGCGCAGCATGTCCAGGCGCGCCATCACGATGGCGGCCAGACGTTCCAGCCTGTCCTGATCGACCTCGCTGAATTGGCTGCGCGGTGATTTGCCGATCAGGCACAAGGTTCCCAGGGCCACGCCATCGGCCGTGCGCAGCGCGGCTCCCGCATAGAAGCGGATGCCAGGCTCGCCCAGCACCAGTGGATTGTCGGCGAAGCGCTCATCCTGGCGGGCATCGGCAATGACCATCGTGCGCGCCTGCACGATGGCATGCGCGCAGAAGGATTGCGAGCGTGGCGTACCCGGTGCGTCCAGACCCTGGCGCGACTTGAACCACTGGCGATGCTCGGCCACCAGCGAGACCAGCGCGATCTCGACATCGAACAATCGCGTCGCCAGTTCGGTGATCATGTCGCACAGGGGATCGGGCTGGGTGTCGAGCAGGCAGTAGGCATCGAGCACGGCCAGGCGCTGCTGCTCGGCAGCATCGAGCGGCAGCGGGGGTATCAGCAAGGGTGACTGTTTCAGGAGATCAGTATGCATGTAAGCCTTAGAAGGTGACCCATTCATCGGCATCGGCCGAACTCAGACGGCTGCCCGAAGCGGGCGCCGGTTTCATCGGACTGGCCGGCGAGGGCAGCCTGGACGAGCGCGTCGCAGGCGTCGCAACGGATCTGGGCGCTGCGACACTGTCCGGCGCGACCTCGGGTGCGGCCTCCAGCGCCTGGCCAGCGTCCAGACGGAACACGCTGACCGCCTGCGCCAGTTCCTGCGCCTGCTCCTGCAGCGATTGGGAAGCCGCAGCCGCCTGCTCCACCAGGGCCGCATTCTGCTGGGTCACCTGATCCATCTGGCCCACCGCCTGGCTGACCTGCTCGATGCCCGAACGCTGCTCTTCCCCCGCAGCGGTGATCTCATTGATCATGTTGGTCACGCGCTGCACGCTCTCGACGATCTCGCGCATGGTGTCGCCGGCCTCATTGACCAGCACGCTGCCAGACTCGACCTTGGCCACCGAATCGCTGATGAGGGCCTTGATCTCCTTGGCCGCCGCCGCCGAACGCTGGGCCAGGCTGCGCACCTCGCTGGCCACGACCGCAAAGCCGCGCCCCTGCTCGCCGGCGCGCGCTGCTTCCACCGCCGCGTTCAAGGCCAGGATGTTGGTCTGGAAGGCAATGCCATCGATGACGCTGATGATGTCCACGATCTTGCGCGAGGAATCATTGATCTCTTCCATCGTATCGACCACCCGGCTGACCACCCCGCCGCCGCTGCTGGCAATGTCGGAAGCAGCCAGCGCCATGCGGTTGGCTTCGCGGGCGTTGGCGGTGTTCTGCCGCACCGTGCTGGTCAGTTCTTCCATGGACGAGGCGGTCTCTTCCAGCGAGCTGGCCTGTTGTTCGGTACGCGAGGACAGGTCCAGGTTGCCGGTAGCGATCTCGGAAGAAGCCGTGGCGATCATGTCGGTGCCGCGACGCACGCCGGAGACGATGCGCACCAGGCTTTCATTCATGTCCTTGAGCGCGCCCAGCAATGCACCGGTCTCATCCCGCGAGCGCACCTCGATGCGCGCGGTCAGGTCGCCCGAGGCGACCCGGCGCGCCAGTTGCACCGCCAGCGCCAGCGGACGGGTGATATTGTTGGCCAGCCACCAGGCCAGCAACATGGCCAGTACCAGGGCAATGGCGCCACCGCCGATGAGGGTGGTCGCGGTGACCGAGCTGAGCGCAGCGGCTTCATCGGCGCGCTCTCCCAGCAGGGCCGACTCCATATGGTCCATATCATTGAGCAGCACACGCATGCGATCCATCTGGCTCTTGCCCTTGCCGGCCTGCTCGAAGGCAACCACAGCGGCCATCTGCTCGCGCCCTTCACGCACCTCGCGGCGCAGGGTGATCGCAGGGTCTACCGCCGAACTTATCCAGCGCTGCGCGCTGTCGGAGAGCTCCTGCAGGCGCTGCTGCTGCAAGGCGTTGTCTGTGGTGAGGGCGCGGGCTTTTTCCAGCGCGCTCTTGAAGGTGCTCAGGCCCAGGTGATAGGGTTCCAGCGAGGCATCCACGCCGGTGAGCGAAAAGCCGCGCTGGCCGGTTTCAATGTTGATCAGGCTCACAGCCATGACGCGCAGCTGTGCGCGCACTTCATAGCTGTGCACATTGAGCTCGTTGGCCGCGCCCAGGCGCGCAAAATTGGTATAGGCCATGCTGACCAGGATGACGAGGATGGCGGCGACCAAGCCAAAGCCCATGTACAGCCGGGTACCGATTTTCAGGTCCGCAAGTTTCATGACGGTTCTTTCTTGTTGTAGTGGATGCAAGGTTTCTCTGTGAGCCAGCCGGGGCGGCCGGTCTTTATGTCAGACAAACACGGCACAATCGTACAAATACGTGACATACTCACTCAAAAAATCGCGGAACATATCGTATCGCCGTTTTGTCTATCCGCAATTATCGATATGTACCGCTTTTGAACGGGTACACATAAGAAAAATCCGTACTTTCTAAAATTTTTTCTATTACCAATATGACAACCAATTCATATCCCGATCCCGACGAGCTCAACGAACTGCCGCTGCTGCGCCCCGGCGCGGTAGCCCGCCAACTGGGCATGTCGGTGGAGACCCTGCGGGCCTGGGAAAACCGTTACGGCCTGACCTCTTCGCATCACAGCGGCGGTGGCCAGCGGCTTTATTCGCAGGAGGATGTGCAGCGGCTGGCTCACATCAAGCACCTGGTGGACGAAGGACATCGGATCGGCCAGTTGGCAACCTTGCCGCTGGAGGCGCTCAAATCCCTGGACCAGAGTCCGGACGCCGCCGAGCCTGCCGACGCAGCAACCCTGGCCGGCCTGCGGCTGGTGCTGGCCGGCCCCTGGATCAGCAGCACGGCGTGCGTGGAGGCGCTGCGCCGGCAACAGGCCAGCGTCAGCAGCGCGGTCCAGGATCTGGAAGAACTGAGACTATCCAGCCTGGGCCTGGACACCGGTGTGGAGCTGCTGCTGGTGGAAAGCACGGTGCTGGACCCGGGCCTGGGCAGCAGGATGGACAGCGTGCGGCGCAGCTTCGCCAGCGCCCGCGTCGTCGTCCTCTATCGCTTTGGCTCGCCGGAGATGGTGGCGCGGCTCACCCAGGCCGGCCATCAGCTGGTGCGCAAGCCCATGGACGGCATCGATCCGGCCTGGCTGTGCGAACTGATACGACGCCTGGACCTGCCGCCCGGCGAGGTACAGAAGGACAGCCCCGCCGTACCCGCCCCGCGCTTCAGCGAAGCCGAACTGGCGCAGGTCTCGCAAGCCTCGACGCGCATGCAGTGCGAATGCCCGCGCCACCTGGCCGAACTGTTGACCGCACTGGTCGGCTTTGAACGCTACAGCCGCCAGTGCGAGGACGAATCCGAAGAAGAAGCCGCCCTGCACCGCGAGCTATGCCTGGCCGCTGGCCGCGCGCGATTGCCGCTGGAAGACGCCTTGCAGCGGCTGGCCCAGGTCAAGGGCATCAGGCTGCCCTCGGACCAATAAAAAAGCGCGCCGCAAGGGCGCGCCGGATGTTGCATGAGTCCGCCTCGCAGCGGACTACTCGGGATTGCTCAGAACTGCTCCCACTGTCCATCGGCCAGGGCGGCCTGGGCTACCGGCTGGGCCGCCGGGATGGACTTGGCCGGTGCACTGGTGCGCGTGACCGGCTTGCGCGCCAGCACTGGACGGGCCGGCGCGACATGCGCACTGCGCTGCACCGGCGCGAGCGACGGCGAGGGCTGGCGCGCGTGGTCGTCGCCGAGACGGAAGATGCCCACCGTTTCCGACAGCCGGCCCGACTGTTCCTGCAGGGACTGCGCCGCCGCGGCAGCCTGCTCGACCAGCGCCGCATTCTGCTGCGTCACTTCATCCATCTGCACGATGGCTTGATTGATCTGCTCGATGCCATCGCTCTGCTCACCGCTGGCCGCGGTGATCTCGGCGACCACATCGGTGACGCGCTTGACGCTGGCGACCACTTCTTGCATCGTCGCCCCGGCCTGGCCGACCAGGCGGCTGCCGCTTTCCACGCGTTCCACCGACGCGTCGATCAAGGTCTTGATTTCCTTGGCCGCCGCCGCGCTGCGTTGCGCCAGCGTGCGCACTTCCGACGCCACCACCGCAAAGCCGCGCCCCTGCTCGCCGGCACGCGCCGCTTCCACCGCTGCGTTCAAGGCCAGGATATTGGTCTGGAAGGCGATGCCATCGATGACGCTGATGATGTCCACGATCTTGCGCGAGGCATCGTTGATCTGTCCCATGGTCTGCACCACTTCACCGACCACGCTGCCGCCCTGGATGGCGACCTGCGAAGCGGTCTCGGCCAGGGTATTGGCCTGGCGTGCGTTGTCGGCGTTCTGGCGCACGGTCGAGGTCAGCTCTTCCATCGCCGAAGCGGTCTCTTCCAGCGCCCCGGCCTGCTGCTCGGTGCGCGAGGACAGGTCGAGGTTGCCGGTAGCGATTTCCCTGGAGGCGGTATTGATGGTGTCGGTACCGGCGCGCACCTCAGCGACGATGCGGTGCAGGTTGTCATTCATCGACTTGAGCGCGCCCAGCAAGGCGCCGGTCTCATCGTTGGAAGTCGCGTCGATCTGCACCGTCAGGTCACCGGCCGCCACGGCGGTAGCCACCTGCACGGCTTCATTGAGGGGCCGGGTGATGGAGCGCGTGATGAGCATGGCGCACAAGGCCGACAACAGCACGGCCACGCCCGAGAGCAGCAGCATGATGTTGATGGCCGAACTGGAAGCGGCAGTGGCGCGCTCCACGCTCTTGTCCATCAAGGAGGCCTGGAATTTCACCATGTCCTCCACTGCAGCAAAATATTTATCCTGCACACCGATGGTCTTGTCGAACAGATGGGCAATGGCCTCATCGCGCTTTTGCTGGTGGATCAGCTCGACCACCTTGACGCGCTCCTTCGTGTAGTCGGCGCGGGCTTGCTTGAGCGCGCCCATCAGCTCACTTCCCTTAGGTGTATTGAGGCGCTTTTCCAGCTCCGCCAGATGCTGGCCCACCTGGCTGGTATAGGTGTCCATGCGGTCGAGGTACTTCTTCTGCTCCTCCGGATTGCGCGCCATGATGGCATTACGCAGGCTGCGCGCGCCGATGTTGACCTTGTCATTGATCTGTGTGCCCAGCGCAACCTTCACGTAGCGGTCGTTGACGATCTCATCGGTCGCATCGCTCACCATCATCAGGTTCTTCACGCCCACTCCCGCAATCACGCACATCACCACGATCAACGCAGCAAAACACGCCCCCAGCCGCACACTGATCTTCATATCCGAAATTTTCATCATCGCCCCCTGTTGAGTGGTTTACTCCGCGTGGTCGCGAAGTTGAGTCCGATTCCGGACCCGACGCCCCAACTCTAAACGATTTATTCATTAAATTCGATAAATATGTTTTTATATGAGGTTTAGCGAGGCATTGCCGCCACAGCTTGTCGGAAGGGCAAGCAGCCGACCTGATGATTCCACCGGGAAATCCGGCCATATAAGGGCCAACGCGCGATTCAAATAACATCAGCGCCTGTCTGCGCGGCAGCAGTCACCTGACAGCAGCGAGCCTTGCCCGGGCAAAAGACATCACAATAAATTGATATATTTGATATAAACAGTAAAGAACACCACCACAGCACCAGGCGACGGGAAAATGGAATAGCCTTTGGATACTGAGCGCTGCGAATTGATAGGCAATCAGCGGGACGAAGGTGAGCGCGGACAGCAAACCCGCGAAAAATAGAAATCCTTCCATTGAGCAAGTCCAGCAGGGACCGGAGACTGACGCCCTCACCGCTGGGGCGCTGCATGATCGACCGGAGCTGAACTCGGCGCTGAGAAATTCAGAAGAGCGGCTATCAGCTCATCGCGAGCTTGGGGACAAAAGGATGCATACGATGACTCAGTGGAAAGGAATGCCTAGACCATGGCTATTGGGGATCATCACCAGCATCTTGCTTCACGCCGGGGGCGTCGTCTTTATCGCCCATCAATCCCTTCCAGGTCAGCGCGATATCGACGATCCGCGTCCCCTGACCGGCATCCTGTATGTCCAGCCAAGACCATCCATGCCATCGCCCTCCCCGCTCCCTCCTGCAAATGCAAAGCCTCCGGCCACCAGGCCACGCTTGGCCCCGCGACCTGCCAACCACGCTGCTGAAGCAGCGGCGCAGTCGTCCAGCGAGGCAGCGCTTGCAAGCAGGCCTCAGAAGAGCGATGGCATGGCTGCGGGCAACCATGATCTGCCCCCAGCGCCGACGGGTGGGCAGGATACCGGCCTGGTGCTGACCTTGCCTGCCAATGCCAGCAAGGCCAGAGGCTTGCACCCGAACAGCAACATGGCCGATCCCGCCGACCGCAAGCTGACTCTCTCCAGGCCAAAGGATGTCCTGGCGGAAGGCATCAAGGAGGCGGCCATCCCCGACTGCCTGAGCGAGAACCAAGCGGGCGGCTTGCTTGCGCTACCGGGCATCCTGTACCGGGCCGCCAGCGGAAAATGCAAGTAGCTTGCGCCGTCAATTCACCTGATAAAGCCCCTTCAACATCTTGCGCACGATCGCCTCAAAGAAGATCACCGCAAACCCGTCATTGCGAATGAGCTGCTGCGTCAGGTCCGCGCATTTCTGCCGCACGTCGTCCTGCAAGACCTGATCCTCGCCCCCCATGGATCGACCCGCCACCTGGATCTCTGCGGCGCGCTGCACCGTCCACAGCAGGAAGAAGGCGCGCTCGATATCGCTCTCGCACACCGCTACCCCATGGTTGCGCAAGACCAGGATGTGCTTCTCGCCCAGGCTTTGCAGCATGCGCTGCTTTTCCTCGGCAAACAGGGTGATGCCCTCGAAGTCGTGATAGCCGATGCGCCCGAACAGTTGCGCGCCGTAGAAGTCGTTGTGCGCGAAGCCGCTCTTCTTCATCGTCACCGCCGAGATCGGCGTGGTGTGCGTGTGGATCACGCAGCGCAGGTCATCGCGCGCGCCATGGATGGCGCTGTGCAGCGCGAATCCGGCGGGATTGGCCTTGTAGTCCGAGGGCTCGGCCAGTTGGCCATCCAGGCCGACCTTGAGCAGATTGGCCGGGGTCACTTCGTTGTAGTTCAGCGCAAAGGGATTGACCAGGTAATGATGCTCCGGCCCCGGCACGCGCACCGAAATGTGGTTGAAGATCATCTCGGTCCAGCCGAGGTAATCGACCAGGCGATAGCAGTGCGCCAGCTGGATGCGCAGCGCCCATTCCTCGTCGCTGCAATGGGCGGGCTGTACTGCCCCATAGCTGTATTGCATGATGTTCATCGATGTAACTCCTCCATCCTGTGAATCAGGTGAACGTGCTCAGGCAGCCCGCGCCGCCGGCTGCGGCGCTGCTGGTGTCTGCGGCGCTCTCTGTTGTTGCGCCGCTTCGCCGCGAAAGCGCGCCAGCGAAACGATGGCGCGGGTGATCGGCATCGGGATGGCGTAGCGCTCGGCCATCTCCAGCACCGCGTCGCCGATGGCCGCCAGCTCCAGTGGACGGCCGCGTTCCAGGTCCTGCAGCATGGAGGTGCGGAATTCCCCCATGGCCTCGCCCAGTTGCAGGAAGGTGAGCGGATCGATATCCACCCGCGCACCATGGCTGGAAGCCACCAGCAGGGTCTCGCGCATGATCTGGCTGACCACCTCGCGCAACTCCGGCAAGCCATACAACTGCTGCAGCGTGCCCTGCGTGATGACCGACAGGGGATTGGTGCTGATGTTGGCGATGATCTTGGTCCACAGCTTGTCGCGGATGCGGTCGGTGGCGCGGGCTTCGATGCCGGCCGATTCGACCGCAGCGCGCACGCGCAAGAGGCGCTCACTCATCTCGCCGGAAGGCTCACCCAGCACCATCAGATGCGGATTGACCGAGCGGATCACGCCGGGACTCTCCACCTCGGCGGTGATGAACAACACGCTGCCGATGATCTGCGCCAAGGGCAGCGCTGCGGCCAGCGCGCCCTCGGGATCGACGGCCTTCACGGTCTGGCCATCGAAGCGTCCGCCTTCGCGGTGGAAATACCACCAGGGCACACCGTTGTTGGTGGGAATGACCACCGTGTTCTCCTCTACCATCGGCGCGACCTGCGGCAGCAGGTCCGCCATGTCCTGGCTCTTGGCGCAGAGGAAGATCACATCCTGCACGCCGAACGAGGGCCGATGGTCGGCGGCTGGCCGGACGTGGGTGGTGCCGTGCAGGTCGTGCAGCGTCAGGCCGTGTTCACGAATGGCCTGCAGGGTCTGACCGCGCGCCAGCACGCTCACCTGATGGCCGGCGGCGGCCAGACGCACTGCCAGCGTGCCGCCGATGGCGCCCGCGCCGGCGATGCAGATGCGCAACGGGGCGGAAGAGGAAATGGAATCGTCGCTCATGGAAGGTCCCTGCCGGTTCAGCCTGCGAGCTTGTCCTGGTGCTTGCCGGACAAGCCCAGGTAAGCCTCGATCACGCGGCGGTCATGCGCCAGCTGGCTGGCCGGGCCGTGCATGCGGATCGCGCCGTTCTCCAGCACGTAGCCATAGTCGGCCACTTGCAGCGCGGCGCGCGCGTTCTGCTCCACCAGCAGGATGGACACGCCACGGCGGCGCAGCTCGGCGATGATGCGGAAGATCTCGCGCACGATCAGCGGCGCCAGGCCCAGGCTGGGTTCGTCCAGCATCAGCAGGCGCGGCTTGGCCATCAGCGCACGGCCCACCGCCAGCATCTGGCGCTCCCCGCCGGAGAGCGTGCCGGCCTGCTGGCTGCGGCGCTCGCGCAGGCGCGGAAAGAGCGTATAGACCTCTTCCAGCGTGGCGGCATGATCGCGCTGGCCGGTGCGGTAGCGCTGGAAAGCACCCAGCATGAGGTTGTCCTCGATGTTCATCTCGGCGAACAGCTCGCGCTTTTCGGGCACCAGGGTCATGCCGGCTGCGACCATCTCTTCCACTTCTGGCGAGTGGCGGATGGCGCCGTCGAAGGCCATCGCCCCGCGCGAGGGCAGCACGCCCATGATGGCCGAGAGCAGCGTGGTCTTGCCCGCGCCATTGGGGCCGATGACGGTCACGATCTTGCCCTGCTCCACCGACAGGTCGATGCCCGCGAGCACCTCGACCTTGCCGTAGGCCGCTGACAGGTCACGTACTTCCAATACCTTATTGCCCATGATGTGCTCCTGCCGCCATGGCGGTGTCGGGTTGCGCGGCGGTGCCGGCATCTTCGTCGCCCTCTTCGTCGGCCACGCCGAGGTAGGCTTCCAGCACCGCAGGATTGTTCTGGATGTCCTCAGGCAGGCCCTCGGCGATCTTCTGGCCGAAATCCATCACCACGATGCGGTCCACCAGTTCCATCACGAAGTCCATGTCGTGCTCCACCAGCAGGATGGCCATGCCCTCCCCGCGCAGCTTGCGCAGCAGTTCAGCCAGCGCCTGCTTCTCGCCCAGGCGCAGGCCGGCCGCCGGTTCATCGAGCAACAACAGGCAGGGATCGGCCGCCAGCGCCCGGGCGATTTCCAGGATGCGCTGCTGGCCCAGCGAGAGTGCGCCCGCCAGCTCGTACATCTGCGCCTTCAGCCCCACCCGCTCGATCTGGCGGGCGGCTTCGGCGAGGATGCGCGCTTCTTCCTTGCGGTCCAGGCGCAGCATCGACGCCAACACACCACGCTGGCCGCGCAGGTAAGCGCCGATGGCCACGTTCTCCAGCACCGTCATGCGCGGCATCAGGCGCACATGCTGGAAGCTGCGGCTCATGCCCAGCCCGGCGATGTGGCGCGAACCACGACCGGTGACCTCCTGCCCGCGGAATTGCACGCTGCCCGAGGTCGGCGTATCCACGCCCGAGATCTGGTTGAAGAGCGTGGACTTGCCCGCGCCATTGGGGCCGATCAGGGCCAGCACTTCACCGGCCATCACCTTCAGGCTCATGTTGTTGTTGGCCACCAGCCCACCGAACTTGCGGGTGACGCTACGCACGTCCAGCACCACTTCCTGCGGCGCGGGCATGGGACGGCGCGGCAGCGCCTCGGCCTGGGCATCGATCACCAGGCGGCGCGTGCGCACCGGGGCCAGCCGCGCCAGGTAAGGCCAGATGCCCTCACGCGAGCGCTGCAGCAACACCACGATCAAGAGACCGAAGACGATGGTCTCGAAGTTGCCGGAGCGGCCCAGCACCACCGGCAGCAGGCCTTGCAGCCATTCCTTGAGCACCACGATGAGGGTCGAGCCCAGCACCGCGCCCCACACATGGCTGGCCCCGCCCAGCACCGCCATGAAGAGATAGTCGATGCCAAAGCCCAGACCGAAGGGTGAAGGATTGACGAAGCGCTGCATGTGGACATACAGCCAGCCCGACAGCGCCGCCAGCACGGCAGCGATGACGAAGACCACGATGCGCATGCGCGCCGTGTTCACGCCCATGGCCTCGGCCATCACGATGCCGCCCTTGAGCGCACGGATGGCCCGTCCCTCACGTGAATCCAGCAGGTTGCGCAAGGCCGCCACGCCCAGCAGCACGGCCACCCAGATCAGGCCGAACATGGCGCGATCGGAGCCGAGTGTGACGCCAAAGAGGCTGATGGAGGGAATGCCCGACATGCCGGTCTGCCCGCCCATGCTCTCCAGCGTGCCGAAGATGAAGTACAGGCTGATGCCCCAGGCGATGGTGCCCAACGGCAGGTAGTGCCCGGAGAGCTTGAGCGTCACGCTGCCCACGGCAAAGGCCAGCAAGGCCGTCAGCAGCAACGCCACGGCCAGCGCCGGCCACGGCGACTGCAACCACAGCAGGGCCTCGGGCAGCGGCAACACCTTGGCCGAGAGCGCCGCCGAGAAGTAGGCCCCGAGCCCGACGAAGGCCGCCTGGCCAAAACTGGTCAGCCCCGCCACGCCGGTCAGCAGCACCAGTCCAAGCACCACCAGCGAGGCCAGGCCGATGTTGTTCAGCAAGGTCATGTAGAACGGCGGCAGCACGAATGGCGCCAGCGCCAGCAATACGATGAACAGGCCCAGCGCGACGCGCGGGGACAGCGAGAAGGCAGAGGTCTTCATTCTTCTTCCTCCACATGACGGGTGGTGAGAGAACGCCATAGCAGGATGGGAATGATCAGCACGAAGACGATGATTTCCTTGTAGGCGCTGGCCCAGAAGGTGGAGAAGGATTCGATCAGGCCGATGGCCAGCGCACCGGCGGCCGCCAGCGGATAGCTGACCAGCCCGCCGATGATGGAGCCGACGAAGCCCTTGAGGCTGATCAGGAAACCGGAGTCATAGTAGATCGTGGTGATGGGCGCGATGAGCACGCCCGACATCACCCCGATCAAGGACGCCAGCAGGAACATGGCCTTGCCCGCGAACACCGGCGAGATACCCATGAGCCGCGCCCCCATGCGATTGAGCGCAGCCGCCCGCAAGGCCTTGCCGTAGAGCGTGCGTTCGAACATCAGGAACAGGCCCACGATCAGCAGCAGCGATACGCAGATCACCCACAGCGCCTGGCTGGACAGGCGCAGGCTGCCCAGCTCCAGCGCCGCTTCGGTGAAGGGCGCGGTGCGCGCCCCTTCTGGACCGAACACCAGCAGCGCCACGCCCACCAGCGCCACATGCACGGCAATGGAAACGATCAGCAGCACCAGCGGCGAGGCCGAGGCAATGGGCTGGAAGGCCATGCGATACATCAACGGCCCCATCGGCACCAGCAACAGCAGCGTCATGGCGATCTGCACCAGCATGGGCATGGTGGCGAAGTTGACCGACAGCGCCACCCCGCCCACCACGGCGGCATAGGCCAGCTTGGCCGGCAGCCACAGGCTGGGACAGCGGCGGCTGGTGCGCCACATGTCGTAGAGATCGAGGGCACAGGCGCCCAGGCACATGGCCACCAAGAGCCAGGCCACCGTGAGCGGCTGGCCGTTCTGCATCATGCCCATGGTCAGTGCGCCGAAGGAGACGAATTCGCCCTGCGGAATCAGAAGGATACGGGTGACGGTGAAGACCAGGACGATGGACAGCGCCAACAGCGCATAGATGGCGCCGTTGGTGATGCCGTCCTGTCCCAGGAGCGCCACGATTTGGAGATTCATTGCGACTTCCTTGTGGAACCGGCGCGCTGCAGAGCAGCCAGAATAGCCAGGAGCGGCGCGCCAGGTTCGGGATGCGTGTGGAGAGGAAAAACTCCGCCGTCCTTGGTGGAGGCCAGGGCGGCGAAGGAAGCAGCGTTCTTATTGTTTGAGCAGCGCCCAGTTGCCACCCTTGACGGTGATCAGTTCGCGGCCACGTTCATCGAATCCGCTGTGGTCGGTCGCACTCATGTTGTAGACGCCCTGGGTACCCACCACTTCCTTGGTGTTTTCCAGCGCATCGCGCAGGGCGGCGCGGAATTCCTTGCTGCCCGGCTTGGCCTTGCGGGCGGCCACCGGAATGGCCTTTTCCAGCAGCAGGCCGGCGTCGTAGACATTGGCGCCGAAGGTGGCCGGCACGGCGTTGTACATCTTCTTGTAGGCCTCGATGTAGTCCATGGCGACCTTCTTGGAAGGATTGCTGTCCGAGATCTCCGGCAGCACCAGCATCAGGCTGGCCGCCAGGATCGTGCCTTCGACCTTGTTCTTGCCCAGTTGCAGGAAGGCCGGCAAGGCCGCGCCATGGGTCTGGTAGATCTTGCCCTTGTAGCCCTGGTCGAATAGCGTGGTCTGCGGCAGCACCGTGGCCGCGCCCGGTGCGGCCACCAGCACGGCATCAGGATTGGCGGCGACGATCTTCAAGCTCTGCGCGGTCACCGAGGTATCGGTGCGCTGGTAGCGCTCGTTGGCGACGATCTTGATGTTGTTCTTGGCGGCCAGGTCGGTGAAGACGCGCGCCCAGTTCTCCCCGAAGGGATCGTTGACGGCGATGAAGCCGGCGGTCTTGACCTTGGTCTTGACCATCTGGTCCACCAGCGCCTTGGCGATGAGGTCATCGTTCTGGGTGGTCTTGAAGACCCACTTCTTTTGCTCCGTCATCGGCAGCACCACTGCGGCCGTTCCCACCGGCGCAAGCAAGGGCACGCCGGCTTCGGCCACGAAGGAGATCACGCCCATGGCATTGGGCGAACCGCTGGGGCCGATGATGGCGTCGACGTTGTGTTCCGCGATGAGCTTCTTGATTTCGGTGACCGACTTGGTCGGATCGCTGGCGTCATCCAGCGAAATGTATTCCACCTTGAGATCGCCGATCTTGGTGGGCAGCAGCGGCACCGTATTCTTTTGTGGAATGCCCACCAGCGAAACCGGTCCGGTGGACGAGGTCACCACTCCGACCCTGACCTGGGCCAGGGCAGGAGGCATGGCCAGCGAACTCATCCCCAGTAGTACGGCAGCGGCAATCAGGCGTTTGTGCAGCATGTGTTTCTCCCTTGTTGGTGGCGAGGATGACGGGCTTTCCCGACGCGTCATCCATCTGGAACAGCAAATCGAGAGCAGCGCAAGACCGCTCGGCATCAACGCATGTACAGGCCGCCGTTGATGTCGAGACAGGCGCCGGTGGCCGACCCCGCCTCTGGCGAAGCCAGCAGCAGCACGGCGTCAGCGATGAAGTCCGGTTCGCCCAGGGCCTTGACCGGAATGGTGGCGATGGTCGCGGCCAGCTTGTCGGCCGGGACGATCTCGCGCACGATGGGCAAATCCAGCGGCCCCGGCGAGATCGCATTGACCGTCACGCCCGCACCGGCCAGTTCGCGTGCAAAGACCTTGGTCAGTGTCAGCACCGCGCCCTTGGCAGCGGCATAGTGCGCGCCCGTGGCGGTGCCGCCATTCTGGCCGGCCAATGAAGCGATGTTGATGATGCGGCCGTAGCCCCGGTCGGCGAAGCGTTTGCCGAACACCTGGCACGCAAGAAACGTGCCTTTCATGTTGATGGCGGTGACCTCGTCCCACTCCTCGGGAGTGATCTCCATGAGCGCCGCCACGCGTGAGCGGCCGGCATTGTTGACCAGCACCGCCGCCCCGCCCCAGCGCAGTTCGATGGCGTCGCAGGCGGCGATGAAGTCGGGCTTGCGACGCACGTCCAGCGCCAGCGGCATGGCCGTGGCGCCGCTGGCGTCGAGGCTGGCGGCCACCGCCGAGACCTGTTCGAGATCGATGTCCGCCAGCGCCACCTTGTAGCCGGCTGCGTGCATCTTGCGGGCGATGCTTTCCCCCAGGCCGCGTGCCGCGCCGGTGACCAGCGCAATCTTCTTGTCCATGATCAGGCGCCCTGGATGATCAGGGCGCGGCCCACCCGGGCTTCGATCTTGCCGTACTTCCACAGGCGGTGTTCGCCCACCATGGTGGTGCGGAACAGGTTGCAGGCCGCCACCACCGTGTCGAGGTCGGCCACGTCGGCCATGATGTAGAAGGTCCACGGCGCATCGTCGGACTTGCCCACCATCAGGCGGTCATCGTCCATGGTGCCCAGCACCTTGATGCCCTCCATGGTGGCCAGGGCGGTCATCATCTGGCCATAGGCCTGCCACACCGGACCGGTCTCGGTGGCGGGCAGGTCGAAGAAGTTCTGCGTGACGCCCACGCAGAAGAGGACGCGCAGCGGTTCTTTATCATTGCTGGGGACTTGGCTCATGGAGGCTCCGGGGTGATAACTGGGTAATCAGTAAATACGTAAAGGTACGCAAGAAGAAAGGACTCAGCGGCTTACAGGAAGCCCGGCATCGGTGGCACGCCCAGCGTGACCGCACCGGCGCCGTCATAGATGCCCTCGCCCAGGAAGGCATGCTGCTTGACCACGGCGGCATCGCGCAGGTAGCGCTGCAACGGGTGGTTGCTGTAGATCGCGGTGGTGCCGGCCAGACCGAACATGGCTTGGGTGACTTCATTGCCGACCTTGGCGATTTCCACGGCGGTCAGGCGCAACAGGCTGACCTGCTCGGGCGTGACCGGATTGCCGGCGAGGATGGAATTCCATACTTCGCCGGTGGCGTCATAGAGGAAGGCGCGCGCCGAGCGCAGCTTCGCTTCGGCCTTGGCCACTTCGATGCGCACGTAGGAACGGTCGGCCAGCTTGGGCGCCCCCGTGATGGCCACGCGCCCGCCCGACATCTGGTTGATCTCGTCGATGGCGGCGCGCGCCACGCCCAGGTTGACCACCGCCAGCACCTGCGCGGCATAGGCGATGGTGGGATAGCGATACAGCGGCTCATCGATGGTGGGCACGCCACCACGGATGAAGGTCCATTCCTCGGGGACAAATTGCTGTGACACCTTGAGGTCGTGACTGCCGGTGCCCAAGAGCCCCATGACCTCCCAGTTGTCGATGATCTCGACCTGTTCCGGCGGCAGCACGGCGGTGCGCGGCTTGGAGCCGGCCTGTCCGGGAACGGCCGCGCCAATGCCCACGCCGAGCACGTCAGCACCTTTGCTGCCGCTGGCGAACTTCCAGGTGCCATCGACGATCCAGCCGCCCTCGGCCTGGGTGGCCGGCTGGATCGGGAAGAGACCGCCGGCGAAGGTCAGGTCCGGTCCCTTGGCGTAGAGCTGGGCCTGGGTTTCCCTGGGCAGCGCGGCCAGGTAGACCGAGGCCGAACCGAAACTGGCGACCCAGCCCACGGAGGCGTCGGCTTCGGAAATCCTTTCGATCAATTGCAGAAAGCCCATGGGCGACATGCCGCTGCCGCCGAAGCATTGCGGCGTGGCGGCGCGATAGACGCCGGCCTTCTTCAACTGCGCGATGAACTCCTTGGGCACGAAGCGCTGGGCAGCGAACTCATCGCGGCGCGCGCGGATCTCGGCCAGCAGTGGAACCAGGGCGTCTTCTTCACGGACCGCCAGCGCGGCCGGTTTTTCCATCACGGACATTGCATTCTCCAGGTGGCTTGCATCAGAATGAAGTCGAGTGTAGGGAGCGGCGTATCCCGGTTCAATCGGGAGCGCTGCAGCTTTTTTAGGGGATGAGGATGAGTGCACTAAAGAAATCCCCTAGACGCCATGCCTGATCAACGAGACGCCCATGCCAGAACACACCGCCGCCCCCGAGGACGATCCCATCCGTTTTGGCCTCGATGATTTCCGCCGCATGATGGATGCGCTGCCCATGTGCATCATCCTGCATGACGCCCAGACCAAGTCCATCCTCTGGGCCAATCCTTCGGCCTGCCAGGTGCTGGGCTTTACGCTGGAAGAGCTGCTGCCGCTGAAGGCGCCGGACATGAGCCGGCAGTCGCACGAGTATCGCCGCGAGATCGGCCGCAAGTGGCTGCACGACGCCACGCTGCATGGCAGCAACATGGTGGAATGGTGCTACCGCGCCAAGAACGGCGAGGAGATCCTGTCCGAGGCGATCGCCATCCTGGTGCCGCTGACCGAACGCGATGTCATCATGGTGCAGTTCCGCAATATCGCCCGCGAGGAACAGATACGGCGCGAGATGAAGAAGCTGGAAAGCCGTCTCAAGGAATTCATGCAGGACTCCGACGAAGGCGTGGCGGTGCTGCGTCCCGATGGCGGCATCGAATATCTCAGCGATGCCGGGCGCAAGCTCTTGGGTGTACGACCCGGCCAGAACCCACCCAAGAATTTCGTCGAGCAATGCCTGCCCGATTCGCAGGAGGAATTGCTGGAGCTGCTCACGCTGGCGCTACCGGACGCGATCAGCTTCCCGCTGCGCTATCGCATCGCCCGCAAGGATGGACTGGTGCGCTGGCACCACGCGGTGTGCCGCTATATCGAGATCGAGAACGACCTCAAGGGCCATCTGCTGCACTTCCACGACATCACCGACCAGGTCGAGGCCGAGGAAGCGCGCCGCCGCGACCAGGCCGCGCTGGAATACCTGGCGCGCCACAACGCCATGGGCGAGATGGCCACCGCCATTGCGCACGAGCTGTCGCAACCACTGGCGGCGATCCGCAATTTCCTGGAAGGCTCGGTGCTGCGCCTCAATCACAGCGAGACCCTGCGCGAGCAGGCCGGCCAGATCATCTGGGGACTGGAGAGCGCCGGCCGCCAGGTCGACCATGCCGCCGCCATCATCAAGAGCGTGCGCGAATACGTGGTCAAGCTGGAGCAGAGCGAAGGCCTCATCGATCTCAATGAAGTGCTGGCCGAGGTGCGCTGGTTCATCGAGATGCGCGCGTCCGAAAGCCGGGTCCAGCTGGAGGTGCAGGCCAGTGAAGAAGCGCTGGTGGTGAGCTGCGAGAAGGTCCTGATCGGCCAGGTGATCCTGAACCTGGCCTTCAACGCCATCGAGGAAATGTCGCACTTCCCGCAAAGCCAGCGGCGCGTCTGCATCAGCCTTGCGCGCAAGGATCAGCAGGCGCTCCTGACGGTGGCCGACGAAGGGCGCGGCATCGATGCCGGCCATCGCGAGCGTCTCTTCGATGGTTTCTTTTCGTCCAAGGTCAGCGGCAACGGTATCGGGTTGGCGCTGTGCAAGAACATCATCGCGCGCCATCGCGGCGATATCTGGGCGCAGCCGGCGCAAGTGCGCGGCACGCGCTTCTGTTTCACGCTACCGTTGGTCCAGCGCCACAACTAAAGAATCCTTTATCCGCTCTTTACCCGCTCTTTACCCGCCGCCGCGCACGCGCCGCCTTGGTGATCGTGCGCACCTGCATGGTGCCTGCGCGCATGAATTCATTGCCTGCGCGTACCTTGATGCACCGGAGCAGAGAAAACGGCCCCTGCCTGGCGCGCGCATGAACCAGGCTTATTGCCGCTATCCGCTCTATCAATTTGATCTGACGCAAATGCGCTTCCTATGATGCCTGCACATGACACCCCACCGTCATGTCCGCCACGCAGTCCGGCAAGACCGCGTATCACAGCCAGCGGCCTGCTTCGCAGCGCCGCCAGCCATACAGCACACAGGGAGAGCTTGCTACATGAAGAAGACACTACTGGTCGCCGCGATGCTCGCGGGCGGCGCGACGACGGCGCATGCCCAGAGCAGCGTTACCCTCTACGGCCTGATCGACCTCGGCCTGACCTACTATTCCAGCGCGCCCAAGAGCGGCGGCGGTGGCGCCAGCCTGCTGCGCATGGATAGCGGCATCGCCCAGGGCAGCCGCATCGGCTTCAAGGGGACCGAAGACCTGGGCGGCGGCATGAATGCCTTCTTCACGCTGGAAACCGGCTTCGGCGCCGATGACGGCAGCCTGGGCCAGGGCGGGCTCCTGTTCGGCCGCCAATCCTTCGTCGGCCTGGGCAGTACGCAATGGGGTTCGCTCAGCGTGGGCCGCCAATACGATTTCATGGCCAACATCGGCGGCCAGTACGCCATGGGTGCATTGTCGCCGGCCGGTTCCTTCGGCTGGGGCCTGCATGCCGACGCGGCGCACGGCACGGCGCTGAACAACCACATCTATGCGGGGGATCGCACCAACAACTCGATCAAGTACAACAGCGCCAAGTTCGGCGGCTTCAGCTTCGGCGCGATGGTCGGCCTGGGCGAGACCGCCGGCAACAACAATGCCGGCCGCACCGTCAGCGCCACTGGTCAGTACGACAACGGTCCCTTCAGCGGCGCGCTGGCCTACACCGACATCAAGGACAGCACCGGCAGCTTCTCCACCCGCATCTATGGCGGCGGCGCGCGCTACCAGATCGGCGCCTTCACGCCCTTCGGCGTGATCACCCAGGTCAAGAACACCAATACCAGCGCCAAGGCCACCACCTATGAACTGGGTACGGTCTATGCGTTGACACCGCTGTGGGATCTGGCCGCCGCCTACCAGTTCCAGAAGCGCAACCAGGGCGTGGGCAATGCCCAGGCGCTGGTGGCCACGGTGGACTACAAGATCTCCAAGCGCACCGACCTCTACGTCGGCGCGGTCTATGACCGCGACAAGGGCTACAACGCCTATCCGGTCTTCGGCGGCGGCATCCAGTCCGCCACCGGCAACCAGACCGCGCTGCGCCTGGGCATGCGTCATCGCTTCTGACGCTGCTGCTGCAACAGAGCGCAGCACCAACGGCCCGCAGCAGCGCGGGCCGTTGGCCATGACGATGACTGCGGCAGCCTCAGCTGCTGCGACCGTATTGCTGCAGCAGGTCGATGACGATCTGGCGCAACCAGCTGTTGCCGGCGTCATGGTCGAAGGATTGGTGCCAGTGCAGCGTGACCTCGACCACGGGAATGTTGACCGGCAACTGGTAGGAGACGAACACCCCCGGATGTTCGCTATGGAAGAGCCGGGCGATGCGCGCCGGCACGGTGGCCACCAGGTCGGACTTGCCGAGGATGCGCGGCAGCACCGTGAAGTGCGGAATGGAAAGGCTGATGCGGCGCTGCACGCCCAGCTTCTGGAAGGAATTCTCGACCTGGTGGTGGCTGCTCTCGGCCGACTCCACCAGCACATGCGACATCGCCAGGAATTCATCGAGCTCCAGCCGGGCGCGCTGCGGCAGGCCATCGCGCTGGCGCATCAGGCAGACATAGGTTTCGCGGAACAGCAGTTCGTGACAGGTGACCGGCTTCAGGGCCGGCAAATTGCCGAAGGCAAAGTCGAGCTGCCCCGTGCGCAGCGCTTCTTCCAGATGGGCCGGCGCTACCTGCTCGACCTGCAGACGCACGTCCGGCGCCTGGGCCGTCAGGATTTCACACAGGTCCGGCAGGAACATCATCTCGGCCACATCCGTCATCGAGGCGCGAAACACCCGCGTGCTCTGGGCCGGATCGAAGCGCTCGGTATAGCGCAGCGCATCCTGCACGGCCTGCAAGGCCCGGTTGATGGGCTTGGCCAGTTCCAGCGCGGCCGGGGTGGGCTGCATGCCCTCCTTGGTACGGATGAACAGCGGGTCGTCGAAGATCTGCCGCAAGCGCCCCAGCGCATAGCTCACCGCCGGCTGCGACAGGTGCAGGCGGTTGCCCGCCAGCGTCAGGCTGCGTTCGTCGGCAATGGCCTGGAAGACGCGCAGCAGGTTCAGGTCCATGTTGTTGAAGGTCGCCATTGCAGTCTCCGGATGGGGTCGCTGGGGTCGCACGGGGCCTGAGCCCGATAAGGGAAAGCGGCCATTACTATCCATGCCGCTTATGAGAAAAATATTTTACATCAATTTGATCTATTTTAAGGCGACTTTTAAAATGCTTCACATCAGCCAGGGAAACCGCCTGCATCCCACGCCGGACGTGGATTTTCGGCCTGCAAGGCAACTTTTAGATGGATGCGCCATGACACCTCAGCCCAGTTCTTCCCCGCGCCAGCCCACCCCGCTGCGCAAGCGCAGCGGCCGCGCCGCCATCGCTGCCCTGCAGCAGCAGGCGCGCATCGCTTGCCTGGGAGCGGCAGGATGAACGCCACCGTCCCGCGCACCGTCCCCGGCACCGGCAACGCCCTGCTCTCGCGCTTTCACCTGGGCGGCAGCGGCCCCACGGCGGCCATCAAGGATTGCATCGACATCGCCGGCCAGCCCACCTGCGGCGGCAGCGCCGCACTGGCCGATGCGCCGCCGGCCAGCGCCCATGCCGACGTGGTCGCCGCGCTGCTCGAGGCCGGCTGGCAGATCACCGCGCGCGCCAACATGCACGAGCTGGCCTATGGCATGACCGGCATCAATGAGTGGAACGGCACCGCCGTCAATCCGCAAGATCCCACGCGCATGACCGGCGGCTCCTCCAGCGGCTCGGCCTCGGCGGTCGGCGCGGGCCTGGTGGATGTGTCCATCGGCAGCGATACCGGCGGTTCGATCCGCCTGCCTGCTGCCTGTTGCGGCGTGATCGGCTTGAAGCCCACCTTCGGGCGCGTCAGCCGCGCCGGCGCCTATCCAGCGCTCAGCAGCCTGGACTGCCTGGGACCGTTCGCGCGCAGCATGGACCTCATCATCAGCGCCATGGCCAGCATCACGCCGGGCTTTGACCGCGCCGCCGCCAGCACGCCCGCCGCCCATGCGCGTGTGAAGCTGGTCACGGTGCAAGCCGACGTCGAGATCGCCGAGGCCGTCGCCGCCGCCTTTGCCGCCAGCGGCTGGGAAGGTTCGCGCTGGACACCGCAGCACATGCAAGCCGCCTTCGAAGCCGGCATGACCCTCATCAACCGCGAGACCCACGATGCCTTCGGCCATCTGCTGGGCCTGGGCAAGCTGGGCGCCGATATCGAGAAACGCCTGTCGGCCGCAGCCAGCACCAGCGACGAGGCAGTCGCCCACGCCGAAGCCGTGCGCACGGCCTTCAGCGCAGAGATCGACGCCGCCCTGGCCGATGCCGACGCCCTGCTGCTGCCGACCCTGCCGTCGCTGCCGCCGACGCTGGAGGCGATCCGCCAGGGTGCCTCGGTACTGCTGCTGTCCTCGCTGGTGCGCCCCTTCAACCTGTCCGGCCACCCGGCGCTGAGCATTCCGGTGTCCATCGCCGGCAGCCCGCTCAAGGCTGGCCTGCAACTGGTCGGCCGCAAGGGTGAGGATGAACGCCTCTGCGCGCTGGGCCTGCATCTGGAACAGGTGCTCAAGCGCCTGCCCTGACGTAACAAGCACGTAAAAAGTACGTAACAAGCTCGCCACAAGATCAACACCGACAACGACAGCAAGCCATTGGAGAAAGCCATGAACGCACCGCTACGCTTCCACCCGCGCAAGACCGATTCATCCTATGCCGACCTGGTCCAGGATGCGGTGGTGGACCCTTCGCTCTACACCGATCCGGCCCTCTTCGAAGCGGAGATGGACAAGATCTTCTACAAGACCTGGATCTGGGTCGCCCATGAAAGCGAGATCAAGAATCCCGGCGACTTCAAGACCGCCCAGATCGGTCGCCAGCCGGTCATCGTGGTGCGCGACAAGAGCGGCAAGATCAACGTGCTGGAAAACCGTTGCCGCCATCGCGGCGCCACCGTCTGCGAAAAGCACAAGGGCAACGCCACCGGTTTCACCTGCCCCTACCACAGCTGGTCCTATGGCCTGGATGGCAAGCTGCGCGGCCTGCCCTATCCGGAAGGCTATGAAGATGTGATCGAGAAGGCCGACCTGCCGCTGCAAAGCCTACGCTGCGAAAGCTACCACGGCATGATCTTCGCCTCCTTCAACCAGGAGATCGAACCGCTGTCGGACTTCCTCGGCCACGCCAAGAAGTGGATCGACCTGTTCATGAAGCAGGGCGCGGGCTTCCCCATCAAGGTGCAGGGCGAGCACAAGTTCAGCTTCAAGGGCAACTGGAAGATCCAGCTGGAAAACACCACCGATGGCTATCACTTCCCGGTGGTGCACAAGACCTTCCTGTCGTCGGTGGATGAAGAGACCTCCGAGATGCTTTCCTTCATGACCGATGATCAATCCATCACCCGCTCGCTGGGCAATGGCCATAGCGTCATGATCATGGTGCCCGAGCACGTGGACCTGGATGTGGATGATGGCAGCGAGCAATTGCAGGAACGCTTTGCCCATGTGACCGAAGAGCTGTCCAAGACCATGCCGCCGGAGCAGGTGCGCCGCATCGTGCGTTCGCTGCATGGCGCGGGCTTCAACCTGAACCTGTTCCCCAATGTGGCCATGTCGATGTCCTTCTTCCGGGTGCTGCATCCGGTGTCGGTGGGCGAGACCCAGATCCGCCACGTCGCCCTGGGTATGGATGGCGGCCCCGAGATCGCCAACCGCGAACGCCTGCGCATCCATGAACACTTCCAGGGGCCGTTCGGCTTTGGCAGCCCCGACGACGCCGAAGCCTGGGAACGCGTGCAGGCCGGCTCCCACGCCGGCCGCGATGCGCCCATCCTGGTCAACCGCGGACTGAACCGTGAATGGGTGGACGACAACGGCGACAAGGTGTCGCACTCGACCGATGAAACCGGCATGCGCGAAGCCTATGCCATGTGGAAAAAGATGATGGAGAAGTGATCACCATGAGCCAACAAGACACCCTGCAAGGCATCCCCGCGCCGATGGCGCGCGCCATCGCCTTCATCTGGAAGGAAGCCGAATTGCTGGACCGCAAGGACTACGCCGCCTGGCAAGACCTGTGGACCGACGATGGCTACTACGTCGTGCCCATCGATCCCGAGACCACCGACTACGCCGCCACCCTGAACTATGCCTACGACAATGCCCACATGCGCAAGATCCGCATCGAGCGCCTGACCTCGGGGCATGCGATGTCGGCGGTCGATGCCGCGGCCACCGTGCGCACGGTCTCGCGCTTCGTGCCGGTGCACCTGTCGGAAGACCTGGTGGAAATCAGTTCGGCCCAGGTGCTGGTGGGCTACAAGCGCCAGCAGCACACGATGTTCGTAGCCAATGTCACGCACCGCCTGCGCTTCACGCCCCAGGGTCCGAAGATCGAGCAGAAGGTGATCCGCCTGATCAACTCCATGGACAGCCTCAACGCCCTGGGCTTCCTGCTCTGAACTGCCGCACCGCAATCCGACATCGAACCGACGAGTAACCGACGAGTATTGGCCTCATGAAACTGATCGTAGACACCCTCACCGACGAAACCGGCGACATCCGTTCCTTCCGCCTGGTGCGCGCCGATGGCGCACCGCTGCCGGCCTACGAGCCGGGCGCGCACATCGACGTCACCGGGCCGACCGGGATCATGCGCCAATACTCGCTATGCGGACCGCTGGAAGACCGTTGCGGCTATACCATCGCCGTCAAGCGCGAGAGCGCCTCGCGCGGCGGCTCGGCGGCGCTGCACGATGCGGTCAAGGCAGGCATGGAGCTGGAAGTGGGCACGCCGCGCAACCTCTTCGCGCTCGACGCCAGCGCACCGGAGCATCTGCTCTTTGGTGCGGGCATTGGGGTCACGCCGCTGCTGGCGATGGCCTATCGCCTGTGGGCCGAAGAGAAGCGCTTCACGCTGCACTACTTCGTGCGCGCGCGCGAACATGCGGCCTTTGCCGACCTGCTGGAGAATGCGCCCTTTGCCGCGCATGTGCGCTTCCACTATGCGGTCATGCCTGCGCAGATGGAGCATTACCTCACCGCCTGCCTGGAAGCCGGCAGCAAAGAAGCCCACGTCTATACCTGCGGCCCTGCGTCCTTCATGGACGCCGTGGTCAAGTGCGCGTCCGCCACCCGCAGCGAAGAGGCCATCCACCTGGAGCACTTCCAGGCCGCGCCAGCGGCCCCGGCTGCTGCGGGCGGTGATGGCGCCTTCGAGGTCAAGCTGGCCAGTTCGGGCAAGGTGGTGCAGATTCCGGTCGGCATTCCCATCGTCGATATCCTGGCGCGCGAGGGCATCGTCATCGATACTTCCTGCCGCGAAGGCATTTGCGGCACCTGCGTGGTGCCGCTGCTGGAGGGCGAGCCGGATCATCGCGACAATTGCCTGTCCAAGAAGGAGAAGGCGGCCAATGACCAGATCTGCACTTGCGTCTCGCGGGCCAGGTCGGGGATGCTGGTGTTGGATCTCTGAGGTCCCATCAACCGTTCGGACTGAGTAGGCCCGCAGGGCCGTATCGAAGGCGCAGCGCTGGTTGCGACCGTGGTGTGTCTTCGTTACGCCGCTGCGCGGCTACTCAGTCCGAACGGCATTTTTATAATCCAAGCAGACGCGCGCAAAAGCATGAATGCCGTTCAGCATTGCGCTGAACGGCATTCATCTTTGTATCCTTGCTAAAAGATTTACAGCGCCGTGCGCTTGACCTTGTGGAATAGCCGATTGAAGTAGATGAGGCTATCCTTCTTCTCATTGACCTTGACCTCCGCCAGCTCGACGAACATGACGGAGTGGGTGCCCACTTCCTTGAACTCGCGGATACGCCCCTGCAGTTTCACCAGCGCATCAGCCAGCACCGGCTGATCCAGTTCCCCCGGCTGCTCCCAGATATCCCAGGCAAAGCGTTCCTCCATGGGTACCTTGGTTGCACCGGAGAAATGCATGGCCAGTTGTTCCAGTTCGTCCGAGAGCACATTCACGCACAGCCGCCCATTCTTCCTGAAGACATCATGCATGGCGCTGCTGCGGTTGATGCAGACCAGGATGGTGGGCGGCGTATCGGTGACCGAACATACCGCACTGGCGGTGATGCCGCAGCGGCCGCCCTCGCCATTGGTGGTGATGATGGACACCGCCGCCGGCAGGTGCGCCATGGCATGACGGAATTCCAGTTGCTCCGGCGCCAGCGCCGGACGGGCCGCGCTGGCAGCGGAGGTGGATGGATGGACGGTGGCGGTCTGCACTGCGTTGGCGCTCATAGGGACTCCCTGGTTTGCACGCCGATGATGCACGGCGCTCGATAACAGCAGGTTAAGGCATGCCCATGGTGCAGACAATGCGTGCCACATGCCCGCCCCACCGGGGATTGCGGCAGCGCACCTAGGTAAAAATACCTAGATCACACCCCTGATGACAGTGTTACAGTGACGCTGATCCCAAGAATTTCAGGCCTGTTTTTTGCATAGATCAAGACGTGGTGTTTTGATTTGTGCCGACCGGACCATCAAGAAATCGAGAGGGTCGGAAATAGCGCCGGTGCACACCGGCTCCATTTTGACGAGACGAGGAGTAATGATGGAAACCAACCCGCCGGTGGTCTACATCGTTGATGATGACGAAGCCGTGCGCACATCGCTGGCCTGGCTGCTGAGCTCGGTCAACATCCGCACCGAATGCTTCGAAGGACCGGAAGCCTTTCTCAAGGCCTACGACGCCAACAGCCTGTCCTGCCTGATCCTGGATGTGCGCATGCCCGAGATCAGCGGCTTCCAGCTGCAGGACCGCTTGAAGGAGATCGGCGCCGACATTCCGGTGATCTTTGTCTCCGGACATGGCGACATCCCGATGTCGGTGCGCGCGCTGCACAATGGCGCGGTCGACTTCCTGGAAAAACCCTACAACTCCCAGCAGATGCTGGAGCGCATCCAGATGACGCTCAAGCACGTGGCCGGCAACATGCAGGCCCGCACGCGTCGCCAGCAACTCAAGGCGCGCCTCAAGACGCTGACCGCGCGTGAACGCGAGATCCTGGAAAAGGTCATCATGGGCCAGTCCAGCAAGCTCATCGCCCGCGAACTCAATATCAGCGTCAAGACGGTGGATGTGCATCGCGCCAGCGTGAAGGACAAGCTGGGCTGCCAGAGCACGGCCACGCTGGTGCGTGACGTGCTGATGGATTTCGGCACCGACTTCCTGCGGCTGCCTAAAGCTGCCTAGCTGCCTAGCTGCCCAAGGCAGCCTGATCCCGCCGAAGCGCATGGCGCCGGCCCGGATGGGCCGGCGGCTGCTTTACGCTGCCTGCAGTGAGAAGAAGGCTACTGCCCGCTTCAATTGCGCAGCCTGGTCTTCCAGCGACTTGGCGGCCGCCGCGGCTTGCTCCACCAGCGCGGCGTTCTGCTGGGTCACGCCATCCATCTGTCCCACTGCCTGGTTGACCTGGTGGATGCCTTCGGCCTGCTGGCGGCTGGCGGTGCTGATCTCGCCCACCAGCGTATGCGCACCCTGCACGCTGCCCACCACTTCCTGCATGGTCTTGCCGGCCTGCTCCACCAGCGTGCTGCCGGCGCTGACCTTGCCTACCGAATCGTCGATGAGCTGCTTGATTTCCTTGGCCGCCGCCGCCGAGCGCTGGGCCAGCGCCCGCACTTCGGAAGCCACCACCGCAAAGCCACGCCCCTGCTCGCCGGCGCGGGCTGCTTCGACGGCCGCGTTCAGGGCCAGGATATTGGTCTGGAAGGCGATGCCATCGATCACCCCGATGATGTCCACGATCTTGCGCGAGGAATCATTGATGGTGGCCATGGTGGAGATCAACTGATCCATCACCGCACCGCCCTGGCCGGCCACCGACGCGGCGGTGCTGACCAGTTCATTGGCCTGGTGCGCATTGTCGGAATTGGTGCGTACGCTGGAAGTCAGTTCTTCGATGGACGCCGCCGTCTGTTCCAGCGCACCGGCCTGTTCTTCGGTCCGGGCCGAGAGGTCCAGGTTGCCATTGGCGATCTCGCCGGAAGCCATGGCAATGCTGTCGGCACCATGTCGCACGGTCGAGACCACGCCATGCAGGCGCTCGCTCATGCCTTGCAGCGACGCCACCAGTTGGCCCAGTTCGTCGCGCCCCACCGCCTGGGTGCGCGAAGTCAGGTCGCCTGCGGCGACGCGCTGGGAAATGGCCAGCGCCGCATGCACAGGCCGGGTGATGCTGCGCGTGAGCAGAACCGCAAACGCAATGCCGCACAGCAGGATCACCACTTCCAGCAGCATGATCTGGTACTGGCTGGACGTCGCATCCTGCTGGATCTGGGCGGAAATCTGATCGATGCGGGCGCGCTCGAAGTCCAGCAGGGCGCGCATGGCGTCCTGGGTGGACTTGGCGATGCCCACATATTGCTTCTGGTAGAGCTCCTCGACCTGGGCCGCGTCGCCCTGCTTCTTGGCCGCGTAGATCTGGTCACGAATGGTCAGGAATTGTTTGCGCGCCACATTGATGGCCGCAAACATCTTCTTTTCTTCCTCGCTGGCCAGCAGTTGCTCCACATCCTTGAGGGTCTGGGCCGATTCCTTGCTGGAGGCGGCGGCCTCCTTGCCGAGGAAGGCTTCCAGTTCAGGATCGTGGCTCTTGACCACGGTGGTGGTGCGCTGGATGGCGATCAACAGCAGCGTGTTCCATTGCGAGACCAGGCGTTCGGTCTTGAGCGGCACGTCCATCATCTGCTGGGTCTGCGCCGCCACGGTCTTGAGCCGCCAGATCCCCACAGCCGCCACCACCATCGAAAACACCAGCACTACCGCAAAACCCGCCCCCAGGCGCGAGCCGATACGTATGTTCTTGATCATTGATTCTTTCCATCGCTACCGCGTTATTCTCGGCATCCCCGGGGGACGGACCCCACCCTGCTTCCGTCCCAGCCGGCTTGCCCCCCAAGCCGATCTAGCAAGACTGGTGCCTGCGTTGCTGTTACGCAATCGATTCTAGAAGTGCGTTACGTTGCCGACTATATCAAAATTAAGAAATGTCCCATGCCGAAAAAGCAAGGCATGGCGGTAAAGCAGCGTGCAGCGTGGCGTGCAGAACACAAGGGGAGGAAAATGTTATGAAATAAAAAACATAAATATCTGTTGGCAAACGGCCCCGGCGCAACCGGGAAGCCACTCTAGCGCACCCCAGAGCACCCCGACCAGGAAAGCGGCGCTGGGCGAACTTGGGCACAATAGCGCCTTCCCGCCTGCTTTCTTTGCACCCACGCCACATGACCGCCCCATCCTCTCCACCCATCGCCCTGCTCCTGGCAGCCGGCCGCGGCAGCCGCTTCAATGCGCATGAAGAGAAGCTGCTGCAAGCCTTTCCCCATCACGACGGACATCCCGGCATGGTCGCCACCGCGGCCGCCGCCGCGCTGCTGGAGGTGATGCCGGTGCTGGCCGTGGTGCCCGGACCGGGCGCGCTGGCCGAGGCCCTGCGCGCGCAAGGCTGCGCGATCTGCATGCCCGCGCCAGCGGCATCGCGGGAAATGAGCGCGTCCTTGCGATGCGGCGTGCAGCACAGCGCCCAGGCCTCGGGCTGGCTGGTAGCGCTGGCCGACATGCCGTGCGTGCAAGTGTCCACCCTCTGCCTGCTGCGCGACGCGCTGGCCGCCGGCGCACCCATCGTGGCCCCGGTCATGCAGGGCCGGCGCGGCCACCCGGTCGGATTCGGACGCGCTCACCTGGACGCACTGCTGGCCTTGCAGGGCGACCAGGGCGCACGCGCCTTGCTGAAGACACATCCGGTGACGGAGCTGGAGGTGACGGATGAGGGCATCTTTGCCGATGTGGATACGGCAGAGGATCTGCGCCGGGTGCGGGAGATAGCGCAATCTCAGAGATGACAGATTCCAGCCGGCGGAATTTTCCTGGCGCCTCTCAAAAGAACTTAATGAACTGCCGTGGCCCGTCACCGCAGCAACAAAAAAGCCACCGCATGCGGTGGCTCCCCTTGAACCGGCCAGCGCACTGGCGCGCAGTCTCAACTACTCCAGCGCACGATTGCGCGACTCCACATCCACGCAAAGAATGGCCACGGCGCCTGCCACCAGGAAGGCCGACAGCATCGCCAGCGCCAGCGTGAAATGGCTGGCCATGACGGGCGCCACGATGGCCGGGGCGAACAAGCCGCCGAAGCGGGCCACCGCGCCGGCCGTGCCCATGCCGCTGGCGCGCAGGTCGGTAGGATAGACCTCGGGCGTGAAGGCGTACAGCGCGGCCCAGGTACCCAGCAGGGAAAAACTCAACAACAGCGTGGAACCAACCACCAGCATGGGGTCCTTGCCCAGGCTGTAGAGCATGCAGCCCACCGCCGAGAGCACCAGGAAGCCCACCAGCGTGGGTTTGCGGCCCCAGCGCTCCACCCCATAGGCCGACAGCGCATAACCGGGCAACTGCACCAGCGCCAGGAAGATCAGGAAGATCTGCCCACGCATGAAACCGAAGCCTTCCGAACCCAGCTTGACCGGCAGATAGACGAACACGCCATAGTAGGCAATCGAGATCAAGCCCCAGGCCAGGTACAGCGACAGGCTGCGGCGGCGCAGGGCAGCCGAGAACAGCGCGCTCATGGGCTTGCGCTCCACCACCTCGGGTTGCAGCGGCGGGATCGGCGTGCTGCTGCCATTGACCTTGGCCACCCGCTCCAGCACCTGGCGTGCGGCGTCGGACTTGCCGCTGCGGTTGAGATACATCGGCGACTCCGGCACATAGAAGCGCAACACCACGCCCACCAGGGCCGGCAGGCCGGTGACGAAGAAGATCACGCGCCAGGCGTCATTGCCCCAGCTCACCGCCACCAGCGCCAGCACGGCCAGGCAGATCGTGCCGATGGCCCAGAACGATTCCAGCATCACCAGCCAGCGCCCGCGTCGCGCACTGGGCAGGAACTCGGCCATCATGGTGTAGTCCACCGGCAGCGTGCCGCCCACGCCGATACCGGTCAGCAGGCGCAAGGCCAAGAGCCAGGTGAAATCGGGCGCGAAGGCCGAGGCCA
Source organism: Herbaspirillum camelliae (assembly GCF_001929405.1). Taxonomy (NCBI): domain Bacteria; kingdom Pseudomonadati; phylum Pseudomonadota; class Betaproteobacteria; order Burkholderiales; family Oxalobacteraceae; genus Herbaspirillum; species Herbaspirillum camelliae. The sequence continues at coordinate 2,932,674 of NZ_KV880769.1, read as the reverse complement.
CGCCGAAGCAGGCATCGATCACCACCGCCCCCATGAGCACCGGACGGCGGCCGATGCGGTCGGCCAGGCGGCCAAAGACGAAGGCACCCAGCAGCATGCCGACAAAGAACATCGTGCCGCTCTGCAGCGCCTGCGGCACGGTCAGGCCGAAGGTCTTGGCGATGGTCGGCGCCGAGAAGCCGATGGACAGGACCTGCATCGCATCGGCCAGCCAGACCAGACCGAAGATGACGAACAAGCGATACTGGAACTTCCCGACCCCGGCGGCCTGTAGCCCCTGTTCCACTGACGCGGGTAGCGTGGACATGCAACTCTCCTCAAATGTTCAAAACGGCGCCAGGCATCCTGGCTACCGTACCGGTGGTGACCGGCGACACGATGCAAGAGCCGAGCCTTCCTCGCTTTCCCTCGAAGCGGGCCCGGCGGTCAATCAACCAAGCGCGCTCAGGCGGCAGCCTTGCTGGGCGCGACCAGCGGCTCGGTGAAGACGTCGTAGCCAAAGCACCAGGACGGATCTTCATTGGTGCGCAGCCAGGTATTGTCATGCGAGATGCGCTGCACCTTGCTGGCGCGGGCGGCGCGATTGGCTTCGTAGAGCGCGAAGGCATCGGCATAGTGGCTCACGCCCACTTCCTTGAAGCAGCGCGCCAGCATGGCGCCATCCTCGATGGCCATGGCGGCGCCCTGGGCCATGTGCGGCTTCATCGGGTGGCAGGCGTCGCCCAGCAGCACCAGACGGCCACGGCTCCACAGCGGCAGCGGATCGCGTTCCAGCAGGGACCACTTGGTCACTTCCACGGTCGCGTCCACCAGCGCCTGCACCGTCGGGTGCCAGCCGTGGAAGGTCTCGCGCATTTCTTCCTTGCTCGAGGGCAGCCAGCGGTCGTTCAGATCCCACTTCTCCACCGGCACGCCGGTCACGTAGTAAAGCTCGTTGGCCTTGCTGGTGACGAAGTAGACCATCATGTGACGGTCATCGCTCCACCACTTCACGCAGGCATCGAAGGGCAGCATGCCGGCCTTGAGTTCGGGCGTGGGGAAGACTGCGCGGTGCGCCAGGTAGCCGGCGTACTTGGGCGGCTCCACCCCCAGCAGTTCTTCGCGGATGCGCGAGTTCACGCCATCGGCGCCGATGACGATATCGGCTTCTTCGATGGTGCCATCGGCAAAGCTGAGGATCACCACATCGCCACGGTCCTCCACCTTGGTGAGGCACTTGCCGAAGCTCAGGCGCTCGCTGGGCAGCGCCTTGATCAGCAGCTCGTGGAAGTCGCCCCGGTGCACCGTGAGGTAGGACGCGCCATAGTGCTTGAGCGCGTAATCACCCAGCGGAATCTGCGCCAGCACGTCGCCAGTCTGCCAGTGACGGCTGTACCAGAAATCGGGACGGGAACCCTGGCGGTTCATCTCATCCTCGATGCCAATGCGGCGCAGTACCTTCATGACGTTGGGCCCAACGTGGATGCCCGCACCCAGGCGCGAGAAACCGGGCGCCTGCTCATAGACGCGCACATTGAAACCTTCCTGCAACAGCAGCGCGGCGGTTGCCGCACCACCCAAGCCAGCGCCGACGACGGCGATACGAGGGGAATTGGACACACTGATCTCCTTGCGAAATGGGGAAAAACCTACGACGAGAAATCCGGTACACGTCGAATTAAATACAGTGTACACACTCTATTTTTAAAAGAATAGATGTTTATCGAAGAGATTTTTCTTGCTGCATTGCAGTGCAGTTTATGCCCATTAATAGGCATACAAACCCCATACTGGTGCGACTATGCGGGGAGCGCACGGAATCCGCAAAGCAAGATCCCGCACAGCGCAATTTAAAGCGTACACATCATTGTTTACAGGAATAATCCGGACAAAGGTTGCGCCAGGCTCGCCATAACTAACCATGACGCAATCTGCACGCATTCCCCGAAGACTCAGCAGCAGGCGCGCCACGCAGCGACTTGGCCTCTTCAACACCCCACACGCGTGGCAGCAACACGCCATTACGCACGGCCACGATCTCGGCCATGACAGAAATGGCGATCTCGGCGGGCGTCTTGCTGCCGATGAAGATCCCCACCGGTCCGCGCAGCGCCTGCAGCTGCGCAGCAGTGAGGTCGAACAGCCGCAGCCGTTCGCGTCGCGCATGGTTGTTGGCGCGCGAACCGAGCGCACCGACATAGAAGGCCGGCGTCTTGAGCGCCTGCATCAGCGCCAGGTCATCAAGCTTGGGATCGTGCGTCAAGGCCAGCACAGCCGAACACGCATCGGGCTGCATCGCATCCACGGTGTCGTCGGGCATGCTGCGCACCAGTTCCACGCCCGCCAGATCCCACTGATCGAGGTACTCGCTGCGCGGATCACAGACCGTCACCTGGAAATCCAGCGCCAGCGCCATCGCACAGAGGATGCGCGACAGCTCTCCCGCACCGATGACCAGCAGGCGATAGCGCGGACCATGCACCGTCACCAGTGCATGCGCATCCACCTGCAGGATGCTGCCTGAAGGCGCCGGCTCCAGGCTCACCGCGCCGCTGCGCAGGCAAAGCCGCCGCCGCACCAGCCGACCTTCGGCCAGCATGGACAGCAACTCGCCGATGCGGCTCTGCGCCGACAAGGGTTCGGTCACCAGCTCCAGGGTGCCGCCACAGGGCAGGCCGAAGCGATGCGCCTGGTCGGCATCGACGCCATAGACCAGCCGCCCCGGCGGCTGCGGCACGATGCCATCGCGCTGCACGCTGGCGATGAGATCATCCTCGATGCAACCGCCCGAGACCGAACCCACCAGCGCACCATCGTCACGCAAGGCCAGCATCGCCCCGACCGGCCGCGGCGCCGAACCCCAGGTGCGCACCACCGTGGCCAGCAACACGCCACGGCCAGCCTCAAGCCACTGCTGACTGCGCTTGAGTACATCGAGGTCGATACTGTCCATTGCTTGACTCCTCTCCAGAACCTCAGAACTTCAGAACATCACAAACTCAGAACAGATGGCGGATACCCACCTGAACCCCATTGACCGTGCCGCCCGAAACCGGCACATTCTTGGTGATCGGCGCAGCACCCGCCAGCGAGAAGCTCGCGCCATTGTTGTTGGCCAGGTGAGCATAGGTGGCGTAGAGCATGGTCCGGCGCGACAGGTCATAGGTGCCGATCAGGCTGAACTGGCGCGCATTGCGGCCCGCACCCGTGCTGTCCTTGGCCCAGCCATAGCCGGCGCCGAGCGTGGCCTGGCCAGTCAGGCGATAGTTGGCCGACAGCGAATAGGCACTGTAGTACGAACCGGGCGTATTGGCACTGGCCGCCGCACCCAGGTTGTTGCCCCGGTAATAGCCGAGGAAGACCTTGCCACTGCCGTAATCATAGGCGCCGCCGGCAAAGGTGGAGCGGATGGTGATGTTGTCATTGGCGCTGTTCTGGGCCGAGCTGCTCACGCCCAGGTAGAGCGGGCCGCTCTCGTACTCCCCCGCCAGCATGGCGGTGGACAGGCCGTTGCGCGGCGCGGTCTGCTCACCCAGCCCATAGTAGGCCTGCACCCTGAAACCGCGCATCACCGGCGAGAGGTAGCCGATCACGTTGTCGTAGCGCGGCGTGTAGGCCGAGACGTTGTTGAGGAAGGACGCATAGGTCGCGCCCGCAAAGGCGTCCAGGCGCGCGATCATCAGGAAGCCCGGCGAATTCTGCCGTCCCAGGCGCAGCTCGCCCAGCTCGTTGCCCAGGCCGACCCAGGACTGGCGATTGAACAGACGGGTGCTATCGTGCATGGCCCCGCTATCGGAAGCAAAGCCATTTTCCATCTGGAAGTTGGCGCGCAGTCCGCCGCCCAGGTCTTCGCTGCCCTTGAAACCCACCCGACTGGCCTGGTAGCCGCCACTGTCCAGCGACGCCACCGAGCCTTTGCCGGTCGCATTGGTGTAACCCATGTAGGTATCGATCACGCCATAGAGGGTGACGTTGGATTGCGCCAGCGCGCCACCCGCGCACAACAGACTTGCCACGCCGACTGCCCATGCCTTTTTCATGTTTCTTCATCCCTTTGATTGATGTGTTGGAGGTACCGCCACTGCCTTGCCGTCCCGGTCAGCCGGGCTTCTTCTGGAAATCCTTGCTGCGCCTACTGACGTGTACGGAACATCGCCACCGACTGCTCCAGCCGCTGGCTCTGCTCGGCCAGCGCCGCAGCGGCAGAAGCCGCCTGCTCGACCATGGCAGCGTTCTGGCGCACGGCGTCATCGATCTGTCCGATGACATGGTTGATGTGCGCGATCTCGCCGCCTTGCTGGCGCGAGGCCTCGCTGATCTCGCCGACGGTCACGCCGACCTTGCGCGCCAGCTCGACAATCTGCTCCAGGCTCTCGCCAGCCTGGCCTGCCAGGTTCACGCCATTGGCCACATCGCTGCCCGAGCGCGCCAGCAATTCACTGATCTGGCGCACCGCGTCGCTGCTGCGCTGGGCCAGGCTGCGCACTTCACTGGCCACCACGGCAAACCCGCGTCCGTGCGCACCGGCGCGCGCCGCTTCGACGGCGGCATTGAGCGCCAGGATGTTGGTCTGGAAGGCAATGCCCTCGATCACCGAGGAAATCTCGGCAATGCCGCTGGCGCTGCGCGAGATCTCATCCATGCTGCCGATCACCTGGCGCACCAGCACGCTGCCAGCTTCGGCGGCCTGCACCGACGCCGTGGCCAGCCCGTGCGCCTGGCCGGCGCTGGCGGCATTGCGCTGCACGGCGCTGTCCAGCTCGGCCATGCGATGGGCGCTTTGCTCGACGGCGGCAGCGGTCTCTTCGGTGCGGGCCGCCAGGTCCATGTTGGCGTCGGAAATTTCCGCTGCCGCCCCGCCCACCGTGGCCACGCCTTCACGCAAGTCGCGCACCAGGCTGGCCAGGCTCTTCTGCATCACATCCATGCTCATCGCCAGGCGGGCGACCTCGTCATCGCTGCCGCCCTGCTGAGCCACCACCTGCGTGAGGTCGCCCGCGCCGATGCTGCGCGCATGCCTCAACATCCCCTCCACCGGCCGGCTCACGCGGCGCGCCGCCAGCGCCAGCACCAGCGCCTGCCAGAGCGAGAGCAGCACGACCACCACCGCCTGCCACCCTGCCGCAGCACCAGAACCCGTCAGCCAGAGCAGCGCCACCAACAGCAGCGCAGCATTGAGACCTTGGGCAAAACGCATGCGCCAGGCCAGCGTGGGCGTCAAGCTGATACGCAGCAAGCGGCCAATGCCGCGCAAGCCCAGCCGCCCTTCCCGCAATTCCCACCAGCGTCCCGCGCCGCGTCGACGCGCGGCGGTGAAGGCGCGCATCCGGCGTACCTCATGATCGGCGGCCCGGGTACGCACCGTGGTATGGCCGACGTGCGCACCATCGACCATGGTGCGGGTGATGGTGGCCCTGGCCCAGAAGCAGCGGCCATCCTTGCCGCGATGACGCATCACCCCGGTCCACGCACCGCGCGCCTTGACCGTGCGCCACAGGTCCACACCCAGTTCGGGCGGCATATCGGGCGCATACATCATGCTGGCCGGCTGCCCCAGCAACTCATCAGCGGCGTAGCCGCTGCGCCTGACGAAGGCCGCATTGACATAGACCATCCGCCCCTCGATGTCGGTGCGCGTGATCAGGTACTCATCCTCGCCCAGGGCCATGTCGGCCTGGACATCCTCGTTTCCATGGCCGAGCGCCGGCAGCCGTGGATCTTGCGTAGCGGTTAACGACAACATCTTCCTCTCCTGTGCGGCGCCGCCGGATCATGCCGGCGGCAGTTCTCGCGCAGCATCCTCAGTCCGTACCAACGGGATGATGCAAGCGCGACTCATCAATTATTTTTTATGACGCACACACTCTATATTTAGCGTGTAAGCAAAATATAGACCAGCTTTGACCGAGCGCAAGAAGGCAGTGCGCAGGCCGGATTAATATGGATTAAATGGGGATATACAGGGAATCCAGCTTGTCTCCACGGCGATTCCAAAGCCGCTTACAGATTTATTATTTATAATGTACACACCATATTAATGCGAAACGCGAAAACTGCACAAGCACAGTGCGTTGTGCACCACGACATCGCGACAGTGCTGGCGTTTCTGCTTGCGCCGAGCGCGCAAGCAGGATGCAAGAACGTCAATGGAGTGTCAGCAACAGCGCGCGCCGTCGATGGATCGACGACGCCTCTGCAGGAGCAGCACGGCCAGCCCGATCAGCGCGGACGCGGCAACGTGAAATTGGAGGCGTTGACGCTGCGGCCATACCATTCGCCGCCCATGCGAAAGAGCAGATCAACCTTGCCCGGATCGAGCTTGCCATCGCCATCGAGCAAGTCATCCTGGACATGCGCAACCAGCACTTCGCCCAACACCAGATGGCAAGACGGCGCGTGGCGCGGATACGGCTCCAGCATGGCCAGCCTGCACTCGAAGCTGGCCGCAGCGTCCGCCACACGGGGCGGGGCCACGCTCTGGCTGGGCGCGGCGGTCACGCCGCAGGCCTCGAACTCGCTAACGCCGGCCTCGAAGGGAAAGGACGTCTCGTTGAGCTGCGCAGCCTGCGCGGGCGCAGCGAGATTGACCACGAACTCGCCGCGCTCATCGATATTGAGCACCGTATCCTTGAGCTTGCCGCCCCGCTGCAACAAGGGGCAGATCAGCAAGGTGGGCGGCTTGCCGGTGACCATCTGGAAGAAGCTGAAGGGCGCCAGGTTCGCGCGTCCCTGCGCATCCAGGGTCGAGACCCAGGCGATGGGCCGCGGCACGATCAGCGACGACATCCATTCATAAGCCTCGACGGGCTTGAGCCCCGCGAAATCAATCAACATACTTGCCTACCTCTCCGATGAAAACCACAGCAACACGCTCTTCCCCCACCGCCAAACGGACTGCGCCGGCGCGCCAGCGCGCCAAGGCTTCCGCTGGCACCGCATCTACTACGTATACAGCGGGCAAACAGGACATTAGAATCAGCAGCTGCCCTCTGCTCGCCGCCGGCGACCAGGGCATGCCAAGCCACTCATCTCTGGTGCCCATGACCAAGAAGACCGTTTCTGCCAATTATCACTTTTCCGACCAGATCGGCCACCTGCTGCGCCGCGCCTACCAGCGCCATGCCGCCATCTTCCAGCAGCACATCCCGGATTCGCAGTTGACGGCCGCGCAGTTCGTGACCCTGTGCGCCATCCGCGACCTGGAGACCTGCTCGCTGTCGGACATCGTCAAGGTGACCGCCATCGACCAGGCTACCATCCGCGGCATCGTCGAGCGCCTCAAGGCGCGCGGCCTGATCGAGCTGTCCCACGACGAGGCCGACCGCCGCAAGGTGCTGGTGTCGCTCAGCAAGAGCGCCGCCACGCTGGTGGCCGACACCGTGCCCTTCGCCGCCCAGATCAGCGAGGCGACCTATGGCAACCTCAATCCGGCTGAACGTGTGGCGCTGGTGTTCCTGCTGCGCAAGATGATCGAGGAGTAGGCTGCGCAGTCCGCGTGGACTGCTCACCCCGCCGCCAGCGGTTCCTGCAGCGCCGCCAGGATGCACTCCGCATTGAAGGGCGGCTGGCGCAGGCGTCTGCCGGTGGCGTCGAAGAGCGCATTGGACAAGGCCGCCGCACTCGGCACCGAGGCCGATTCGCCGGCGCCCATGGGCGGCTGGTCCTGGCGCTCCATCAACACGATCTCGATGGGCGGCACTTCGGTGAAATGCAGGATGGGATAGGCACCCCACTCCAGGCTGCTGGCCCCCTGTGGCCCAAAGGCCACCCGCTCCTTGAGCACCCGGCTCAGGGATTGCAGGATATTGCCGTGCATCTGGTGGCGCACCCCGGCCGGGTTGACCATCATGCCGGTATCCTGTCCCACCACCAGCGAGGTGACGGCCAGCGCGCCCGTGACCGGATCGACTTCGACATCGATGACCCAGGCCGACCAGGCCGCCCCAAAGCCCGGAAACTTGCTATGGACGTAACGTGCATAGGCGATGCCGCGACCGCGCAGCTTGCCGTCGGCCTGCACCTGCCCGCGCGAGCCCTGGGCATGCGTGACCCATCCAGCCTTGTGCGCCACCGCCTGCAACAGCTCACTGGCGCGCTCGTCCGGCAGATGCGCCAGCCGGAAAGCCAGCCGGTCCGCGCCGGCCAGCTCGGCCAATTCGTCGATGAAGACCTCGTGGGCAAAGGAATTGGGCATGGCCGACACCCCGCGCAACCATCCGGCGCGCACGATGGGCGCGACATCATCGCAATCGATCTGCATGTGCGGGTAGGCATAGGGCGGCAAGGCGGTGCGGTCGCCCATTTCCAGCACGCGCGGTTCTGGCGCGATCTTGCCGGTCAACAGCAAGGCCAGCACCGGCGCATCATTGGAGGGATAACGGGTCTGGAAGCGATAGTGCGAGAGCCGGCCCTGGGCATCGACGCCGCCGCACACATCCATGAGTTGGGCCGCCCCCTTGGGCTCCCAGGCGTGTTCCTGCTCGCGGGTGAGCTGCACCCGCACCGGCCGGCCCACGGCGCGTGAAAGCAAGGCCGCATCGGCCACCACATCGTCTGCGCAATTGCGGCCATAGCAGCCGGAGGCTTCCAGCCGGATCACTTCGATGCTGCCCTCGTCCAGATCACACAGACGCGACAGGTCGATGCGCATCACATGGGGATTCTGGGTGCCGGACCAGACCGTCAGGCCTTGCGCCCGCCAGTCCGCCACCGCGCAAGACGGCCCGATGGATGCATGCAGCTGATAGGGCCAGACATAGGTCCGCTCGATGTGGCCAGCGGCGTTAGAAATAGCCGCCTCCATGTCGCCCTGCCGCACCAGCTCGCGCCGCTGGGCGGGCAGGCTGCGCAGGCGCGCTTCCAGGTCGTCCATGGGCGGCAGCGGCGGGATGCTCTTCCACTGCACCTTCAGTTCGCGCATGGCGCGTTGCGCCTGCTCTTCCCGCTCGGCCACCACGCCGATGAAATCACCCTCCACCACCACCGCGACCAGGCCGGGAATATGGGCCACCGACTGGCGATCCACCGCCAGCAGGCTGCGGCCAACGAAATCCCCGCCGTCGCGGCCCGGATGCGGTGGGCGCACCACGCGGCCATGCAACATGCCAGGCACGCGCACGTCATGCACATACACAGGCTGCGCGCGCACCTTGGCCGGAATATCGACCCGCTGCGAGCTACGTCCCACCAGCGTGTACTGACTCACCGGCTTGAGCGGCACCTCGCCGGATTCCAGCGTGAGCACGACGCGTTGCCCGCGCAGCAATTCGAAATAGCTGATGGTGCGCCCCGCCACGTCGCCATCGATGATGCAGCCGGCCTCCACGCGCAGGCGCTCGGCTGTGGTCTCCCAGCGCGCGGCGGCCATCGCCAGCAGGTGCTCGCGCGCCTGGGCGGCCGCACGGCGCAACGGCATGGCGGAAATCTGGATGGTGGCGCTGGCAATCGTCGGCCCCTGGTTCGGCGCCTCCTCGGTATGCCCGAGGATCATGCGGACCTGCTCCATGGACACGCTCAGCTCTTCGGCCACGATCTGCGCCAGCGCGGTGCGGATGCCGGTGCCCAGATCGACGTGGCCATTGAAGGCCAGCACCTGCCCCTCGCCCAGGATGGCCACGAACACATCCGGCAAGGGCTGCACATAGGAAGACGCCGCCCCCGGCTGGCCGGGCGCGGGCTTCACGCCCGGCTGGGCCGCCCGGGTCACCAGCAGCGCGTCGCTGCGCGAGAGTAGCTGGCGGCGGGCCTCGCGCGGGGTCGGGGCGGTAGGGTTCATTGCTTGCATGTCAGCGCATCTTGCATGTCACATTCATCGGGTTCGCACCGGCCTTGCCCGCTGCGGACATCAACGCTGGCTGACCACCTGCATGGCCTCGTCCAGCGGCATCACGGCCGCATACTTCTGCGCCATGTCGAACAGATTGGCCTCGTGCGGGCCGATGGCGCGGTCACCCACGCAATCCGACACCACCAGCGGGCGGAAGCCCCAGGACATGGCGTCGACCACGCTGGCGCGTACGCAACCGCTGGTCACCGCACCGGCCACCAGCAGGGTCTGCACGCCATGCTGCGTGAGCCACGGCGCCAGCGAGGTGCCAAAGAAGGCCGACGGCACAGTCTTGCGCACCACCAGCTCACCGTTGGCCGGGGTCAGTTCCGGCACGATGGCGCTGCCGGGCAGGTCTTCCTTGAGGGTCACCATGCCAGGCACCTTCATGCCGAAGATGTTGCGGTCGGCGTCATCATCGGCGAACACGATGCGGCTGTGCGCCACCGGCCAGCCTTGCTGGCGGGCATGCGCCAGGAGGCTTCGCGTGCGCTCGATGGCCTGCGGGATGTTGCCGCCGCCGAACTGCTGCGGATCGGCGAAGCTGTTGACGAAATCGACAATCAGCAGCCCGAACGGCGGCTTCATTTCCAGCGTCTGGCCAAAGCCCTGGCGCTGGTAGGTTTCCACTTCCTTGTGCATCGTATCTTCCTTTGCGGGAGGCTGCCGGTGAAGCCGGCCCGCCTCATTTCGAATTGCCGTAGACGAAACCGTCCAATACCTTGCCCTCCTTGACCACTGGCACGCCATCGAGCGCCACCGTGCAGCGGCGCAGCGGGATATCGATGTGGCAGGCCGTGGTGCGGCTGCCGCCCGCCTCATTGTTGGGGCCGAAGGAGAACAGGAAATTGCCTTCGTAGGCGCGGGCATCCATGCCGATGGTGGCCTCGCGGTCGTACATGGCCAGGGTGGACCATTGCGCGCGCGGTTGCAGGCCCCAGCCGATGTGCGACATGGCATAGGCTTCCGGGTCCTTGAAGGAGGCCATGTAGTCGCTCAGCAGTTCGGCGTCGAGCCCGCCTTCGATACGGGTGACGAAGCCATCCTTGACCGTGACCTCGATGGCTTCCTGCGCATAGCACTTCATGGGCAAGAGGATATCGCCACGATCGATGACCAGGGTGCCGTTGGTCTGGCGCTCGTTGGGCCAGGTCAGCACGAATCCGCTGGGCCAATGGTCCCAGCGGCCCGGCTGGTCCACAAAGCCATATTCCTGGATCACCGGGAACTCGCCCAGCGGACAGCGCAGGTCGGTGCCGGCGTCGGAGCTGATGTGCATCTCCCGCTTGCCTTCCAGGAGGCGCGCCGCCTGGGCGACACGGCGGCGATCATCCTCGCTGGGCACCATGCGCACCAGCACTTCGGGCGGCTCCACCGCCAGCAGGATCTTGGTGCCGGTGGCGAGGATCTCGTACTGCTCGGGCGAGAACAGCAGGGTCATCAGGTCCAGTACCAGGTCGCTTTCCTTGAGGGCGGCGATGGCGGCGCGGTTGCCGGTCAGCGGGGTGGTGCCGAGGTAGGCCAATGAGTCGCGGCTCAGGGCCTTTTCCGCATTGACCGGCGGCAAGTCGAGACGATTGACGGTCGCGCCCATGAGCGCAGCGGCGGTCATGGCGGTGGACAGGGTCTGCGGATGGGTGCTGCTGCTGGTGAGGACGGTGACGATCTGTCCCGCCTCCAGCCTGGACAAGCTCAGTACCTGCTTCCAGGCGCTGATCAGGTCATGGTCGCTGACGGCCATGGTGTTCTCCTTTGCAATCGGTCATTCGATGAGCGGAATCTACAGTGTCGCGCCGAGGAAGTCGCCGAAGGCGGCGTAGAAGCCGGCCTCGTTATCCCAGGGGATCATGTGGCCGGCGTCTTCCACGCGGCTCACCACCACCTGCGGCAGCAGGCTGCGGATCTCGGCCACATCCTCGGGCAGGATGACGTCGCCGCGCGAGGCTTGCATCAGCATCACCGGCAGCCGCAGCGCGGGCAGGTCGGCATGGAAGTCACCGGTATGGAATTCCTCGAAGCTGGCGATGACGGCGCGCTCGTCGCAGGTGTGCAGCCATTCGGCGCGCAACTGCAATTGCTCCTCGGTCCAGGTCGCACAGAAGGCGCGCATCTGCTCGGCCGAACATCCCTCGCGCGCCAGGCGCATCGAATCCACATACCAGGGCAGCTTGGACGGATAGGCGCGGCGGCCCGGACCGGATACCGGCGGGTCCACCATCACCAGCCGCGTCAATCCCTGCGGCGCCTGGCGCGCAGCGCGCGCGCCGATGCGTGCGCCCATGGAATGGCCGACGATGGCGTAACGCTGCAAGCCCAGCGCCTGGGCCAGCGCGATCACATCGGCGGCCTGGGCGTCCACGCTGTAGTCCAGCGTATCGGAAGCCGATGAAAGACCACGGCCGCGCACATCCAGCACATAGGTATCGAACTGCTGGCCGAAGCGCTCGCCGACAAAGCCCCAGGTCACCGCAGGACTGGTGATGCCGGGCAGGATGATGACGGCGTCGCGACTGGCGCGCGCACCGTCGTTGCCGCCATAGCGCAGGTAATGCTGACGGATGCCGTTGGCCTGGACGTTGGCGCCGTAGAGGAAGCTGCTGGAGCGGCTATGCATGGCGCGCCTCTCAGTAAGCGCCGGAGAGCAACGCACCCGCGCCCGGCACGATGCGGTCCAGCTCCAGGCGCTTGAGCATGGCGTAGGTCGTGGCCACGGCCGCGGTGATGACGGGCTTGCCGGTCATCGCCTCGACCTGGGCGATCACCGGCAGCGAGGGCATCTGCACGCAGGCCGAGAGGACGATGGCGTCAACCTGGCTGGTATCCATCTGGGCCACGATGGCGGGCAGCCTGGCCGGGTCATGACGGGCTACGTCGAGGTTGTCGGGGATTTCCAGGGCACGATAGTCCAGCACTTCATAACCTTCATGGCGGATGTAATCGACCACCAGCTCGGTCAAGGGCTTCATGTAGGGCGCCACGACCACGATCTTCTTCGCGCCGATGACCTTCAAGGCATCGATGAGCGCGCCGGCGCTGGTGACCACCGGCGCGTCGGCGCCATTGGCGGCGGTGTGGGCGGTCAGGCGCTGCTCGGACTGGCGATGATAGCCGCGCCCCATGGCCATGATGGCCACCAGGCAGGCGTAACCCAGCACATCCACGCGAGCGTCCGAGAGCTCGACGGCGCAGCGATCGGACTCACCATCCATGGCCGCCAGCTCTTCCTTGACCACCTTCTTCATGCGCATGCGGCTGGAGTGGAAGGTGAAACGCTCGGGGCGGATCGCCTGGCGCGCCGTCAACATGGCCGGGATCTCGGTCTCCATGGTGGTGTTGGAACTGGGGACGATTTGCCCGATACGGTAAAGACGCTGCTGCATGTGAGGTTCTCCTTGATCTGCCGCGGTCACGCGAAGTTCGCTAATTTGTAATGCATACACTATATTTAATCATTTCCCGGATCTTTGCAACAGCGTTTTTCATGCGCACCAGCAGAACCGCGCATTTCCCTATTTATGTGCGATGCAGCACCAAATACGGGAGTTTACAGGCCTATATCGCACCAGTTCGAGGCCGCGCAATGCAACATGGAAATTGGCGATTTACTTGGCATTATTCAATGTGTACACTCTTTTTCAAGACAAAGAAGGAGGTCCGCCTGACAGCCCCCGCAAGCGCAGGCATACTCCCCGCAGCAAGCGCATTGGCATGAAGGATGCTTCACCATGCGCTGACGACCATTCCACAAGCGCCCCCGAGGCGCCCGCAGCAACAGAGAGACCATGCACAAGCAAGAACCCATCACCTTCCATGTCAACGGCGTCCCGGTCAGCCTGGACATTGCCGCCGATGCGCCGCTGCTCAACGTGCTGCGCAACGACCTTTGCCTCAACGGTCCCAAGTTCGGCTGCGGCCTGGGTGAATGCGGCACCTGCACGGTGCTGGTCGATGGGGTGGCGGCGCGTTCCTGCGTGATCCCGCTGGCCGGCGTGGCCGCGCGCCATGTCACCACGCTCGATGGACTGGAACAGGACGGATGTCTGGACCCGGTGCAGCAAGCCTTCATCGATGAACAGGGTGCGCAGTGCGGCTACTGCCTCAACGGCATGATCATGACCATCAAGGCCCTGCTGCTGCGCTCACCCACGCCCAGCGAAGACGAGATCCGCCACGAACTGGACTTCAACCTCTGCCGCTGCGGCACCCATGTGGAAATCCTGCGGGCCGCACTGCGTGCAGTCGAACTGCAGCGAGGAAGGCAATGATGGGCAGCATCGACCTGCAGGCGGCTACCACCGCCACGCCCTCCTCCCTACCCTCCTTGCGCCATGCCCGGCTGGCCCTGCCGCCGGTGCTGGGCTGGCAATCGCAGCGTTACACCGGCGCCCACCTGCAAGGCGTGGACGTTGACGCCGCGCTGGGATTGCCCGGCGTGCGCAGGCTGGTACAGCAGCGTCACCTGCTGGCCGTCATCGCCGACAGCGACGCCCAGGCGCGCCAGGCCTGCGCCCTGCTCAAGCCGCGCTGGAGCACGCCGGCCGACGACGACCAGGCGCTGCGCCCACGCCAGGCGCACAGCCTTTATCAGCGCGGCAAGGAAGAAGAAGGCCTGTACGACCTCACACTGGAAGCCGACTATCAATGGCAGGAGGGCGAAGCCGCCCTATCGTCCCCCGACGTGGTGGCCCTGGCCGCACCTAGCAAATCGGGCATGCGCATCGACCTGCCCTTCGGCAATCCCGCCGCCATCGCGCTCGAAGTCGCGGGCTTGCTCGCTCTACCGGTCGCCCAGATCGAGGTGCGCAGCCACCGCGCACCCGCCGACGCCCGCGAGTACCGCGCCGCCTCCGATGTGGCCGGTGTGGCAGCGCTGCTGTGCCAGCAGTGTGGCGAAGCGGTCTCGCTGGCGCTGACGCCCGGAGATGCGCCCGCCCTCCTGACCTCGCTGCATCTGCGCGGCGAATTCGATGAGGATGGCGCGCTGGGCAACAGCGCACTGGAAGTCACGCAGGACAGCCCTGCCCCCCCACTGGCCTGGTTGCTGACGGAGACGGCCTATGCGCTGCCGGACGCCTCCACCAACGATGGCGCGGCGCTGGCCTCGCCTTATGACTGGCGCACCGTCCACGTCAGTGGGCCAGTGGACACCAGCGTGCCGGTCGCAGCGACCTGCTTTGCGCAGGAGATCTTTCTGGATGAAGTGGCGCAGCGCCTGGGACAGGACCCGGTCCAGTATCGCCTGGCCCACCTGCCCGACAGCCACGGCAGGGACCTGATCCGTTCGGTGGCGCACGGCGCCAGCTGGCATCCCGCCCGGCAGCAAGGCCAGCGCCGGGGCGGCCGCTTGCGCGGACGCGGCTTCGCCTATGCCAGCACGATCGAACAGCAAGCCGGCCAGCCCGTGCAGAGCTGGTCGGCCTGGGTCGCCGATGTGGAATACGACGAGGCCTCCGGCGAACTGAGCGTGACCAAGATTACCGCCGGCCACGACGTACGCGCTGCCGGGCAGCCGCCTGCAACCAGCCCTGCGCTGGAACAGGCCAACGCCGACCGGCTCGGCCAGCAGGCCCGGCTGGCGCTGGCGCAGAGCATGCACGGCGGCAAGGGCTTCGATGCCTGGTCGCGCGAACTGAGCCTGCCGTCCACCTTGCCCGCCTCGCTCAGCTTGCCCCAGAGCGCCGCGCTACCGACGGTCGAACTGGTGGGAACACCGCCGGCGCTGCAGAACATCCAGCTCAACGCCGGCGCTGCCTTCACGCTGCCGGCGGCGGCGGCCATCTCCAACGCCGTCTATGCCGCCACCGGCGTGCGGCTGCGGCAGGCGCCCTTTTCCGGCGAGCAGATCCGGCTGGCATTGAACGCCTCCGCGCCCGCCCGCGGCGCGCAGCGCTGGCGCAAGTATGGCTGGCTGGGCGCGGCCGTGGCGGCAGTGGGTACTACGCTGACCCTGGCGATGCCCTGGCGCAGCGAGATCGCGCCCATCGCGCGTCCCGATCCCGACCTCTACTCGGCCGCCACCATCGAGCGTGGACGACGGGTGGCGCTGGCGGGTGATTGCGCGGTCTGCCACACCGCGCCGGGCGGGGCGGCCAACGCCGGCGGCCACGCCTTGCAGACGCCCTTCGGCACCATCTACAGCACCAACATCACCCCCGACGAGCAAACCGGCATCGGCAACTGGTCGTACGCCGCCTTCGAGCGCGCCATGCGCCAAGGCATCCACCGCGACGGCAGGCATCTCTACCCGGCCTTCCCCTATACCGCCTTCGCCAAGATCAGCGAGGCCGACATGCAATCGCTCTATGCCTACCTGATGGCGCAACCGGCCGTGGCCAGCACACCGCCGGCCAATGACTTGCGCTTCCCCTTCAACCTGCGGCCCTTGCTGGCGGGCTGGAATACGCTGTTCCATGATCCCCAGGTATTCCAGCCCGATCCGGCGCGCTCGGATCTGTGGAATCGCGGGGCCTACCTGGTCGAAGGCGCGGGCCATTGCGCGGCCTGTCACTCGCCACGCAATGCGCTGGGTGCAGAAAAAGGGGGACGCCACTACCTGGGCGGCGGCACGGTCGATGGCTGGGAGGCGCCGGCGCTGACGGCCTTGTCGAAGTCGCCCACGCCGTGGACGGAGGAAGAATTGTTTGCCTATTTGCGCAGGGGCTTCTCTGCACGGCATGGCATCGCAGCCGGGCCGATGGCGCCGGTGGTGGCCGAGTTGGCGCAGTTGCCGCCGGGTGACGTGCGCGCCATCGCGCATTACCTGGCCTCGTTCCAGTCCGGCGCAGCCAGCAGCCCTGCGGCGCCCGTACCGGCATCCGCCACGCAAGCGCCCAGCCCGGCCGAGCTGCGGTCACGGGCCAATGGCCAGCGCCTGTTCGCAGGGGCCTGTGCGGCTTGCCACCAGGAAGGCACAGGCCCAACCCTGTTCGGCGTCAAACCCTCGCTGCGGGTCAATACCAATCTGCACAGCGATACGCCTGACAACCTGGTCCACGTGATCCTGCATGGCATCCGCGAACCGGCCAATCCTGCCTTGGGTTACATGCCTGGCTTCGCCAACAGTTTCAGCGATGCCCAGATGGTGGACCTGCTGGCCTATCTGCGCAGCGAATTCGCCGCCGGCAAGCCGGCCTGGCAAGGTGTGGAAGCCAGCATTGCGCGTTCGCGCGCCATGCCGACGCAGTGAGCCGGTCGCAAGCCTGTCGGTTCAGATGCCGCTGAACCAGTTGTAGCCCTGGTCTTCCCAATAGCCGCCAGGATTCTGGTTGCTCACGAAGATGGCCACCACATGCTTGGGATTCTTGAAACCCAGCTTGGTCGGCACACGCACCTTGAGGGGATAGCCATACTGTGTCGGCAAGGCTTCCTTGCCGAAGTCGAGCGCGAGGATGGTCTGCGGATGCAGCGCGGTGGGCATGTCCAGGCTGGAATAATAGCGGTCGGCGCATTTGAAGCCGACATACTTGGCCGTCAGGTCCGCGCCCACGGCCTGGAGGAACAGCCGCAACGGCACGCCGGACCATTGGCCGATGGCGCTCCAGCCTTCGATACAGATGTGGCGGGTGATCTGGCCGGCCTGCGGCAGTGCGCGCAGGCGCTCCAGCGTCCAGCTGCGCTTGTCGCTGACCAGGCCCGAGACTTCCAGCTTCCAGTCGCTGCCATCGATCTCCGGCGCATTGAACTCGTCATAGAAGGCGTTGAATGGGAAGGGATTCGTGATCTGGCTGGCCGCATAGGTGGGCGCCAGTTTGTGGCTGCGAAACAGCAGCGCCTGCACGCGATCATTCCAGCGCGACATGGCCCACAGCACCTTGTCCACGCTGTCGTTGTCCTGCAGGTCGCAGCCCGAGAGCATGGACAGCGCCCCCAGCGACAGCGCCGAGCGCAGCATGAGGCGGCGCTGCACCTGCACCAGGGCCGGGCGATGGTCGGCCAGCAGGATCTTTTCCGTCTTCGGCGCGTGCTTGTCGTCCTTGTCTTTCATGATGCATTGGCCTTCTTGTCATGGCCGCCGATGAACATCGGGAGGAGGGTCCTGGGCACGATGGCCACCAGCGCCAGGTGTACCACCACGAAGGCGGCGATGCCCGCCATGGCGGCGAAGTGGACCTTGCGCGCAAAGTCGAAGCCGCCGAAGAGATCGGCCAGCCAGTCCAGCTGCACCGGCTTCCACAGCGCCAATCCGGACAGCACCACCAGGATGCCCAGCAGCATCACCGCCCAATACAGCAGCTTCTGCACGGCGTTATAGACGCCGGGCTGGTGCGGCAGTTTGAAGCGCAGCGCCTGCCCGGCATCGCGCCAGACTTCGCCCGCACGCACGGGCAGCAGGTGGCGGCGAAAGTGGCCGCTCAGGGCGCCATAGAGCAGATAGAACAGCCCATTGGCCACCAGCAGCCACATCGCCGCGAAGTGCCAGGCGATGGCACCGCCTAGCCAGCCGCCCAGGGTTATCCAGGAAGCGAATTTGAAGGCAAAGATGGGCGAGGCGTTATAGATGCCCCAGCCACTGCTGATCATGCAAGCGATGGCAAAGGCATTGAGCCAGTGGGCAATGCGTACGGCCAGCGGATGAAGAACGGGTGGTCGGGACATCGTCGCCCTCCTTGTTACATCGGCGGGGTGATGCCGTTCTTGCCGGCGCTGACGCTGGCGGCGGTGAGGCTGCCGTCGGCATTCTTGCGGGCGCGCACCACCACCTTGACACCGGCGGCCAGCAGCGAGCGGTCACCGGCTTCGATGTTGACCACCGGCACATCCTCGGGCACCACGATCTTCTTTTCGCCGTTCTTGTACTTCAGCGTCAGGGTGCGGCCATTGCTGGCGATGACGTCGCCCACGGTGCCGTTGGTCATGGTGCTGTTGGGGGCGAGATCAAAGGGGCGATGACCATCACCGGTGCCGGCCATGGCGGGCGGGAAGACATGCACCTCCAGCGCCTTCTGCGACCCATCCGGCTGGGGAATGCCGGCCGCGCCGATATAGCTGCCGGGCTTGATGTCATTGATGTTGGCAATGGAGATGGCGGCCACGCGGGTGTCCTTGTCCAGCGCCACGTTCTGCTCGGCGCCCTTGTTGCTCTTGACGACGAGCTGATCCTTGCCGACCGAGACGATGGTGCCGCGGATACCGACCAGTGCCGGTGTCTGCGCCAGCGCGACGGGGACCAACAGATGACTGGCCAGCAGCGCCGGGATCAGTGCACCGCGAAAGACTTGAGGCAGTAGTTTTTTCATCATGGGGACCTGGAAGACGTCGTTGAAGGGGAACCTGATTCTAGGCAGCCCAGCACGTCATTCGAATGACATTTGAGTGACAAAAATGTCATCTTTCCCACATGGCGACAACCGCGAACAACAGCGTGCCACAGCAGCACAACGACGCTCCCCGGCAGCACGCCTGCCGGGCAGCGCAGTGACCCGATGGAGGGCGGGCGTCAGTTGTCCTGATGCGCCCAGTTGAAGCTCAGCGAGGCCGGCTTCTCGCCCACGCTGACCTTGCTGGTCTTCTTGACGCCGTTGTAGATGGCGGTGACCTCATATTCGCCGGACGGCAGCTTCAGGTTGGTCATCGGTCCGGCGCTGGGCAGGGTGAAGATGCTCTTGCCGTGCAGATCGCTGACGGTCAGCTTGACGTTGCTGACGAAAGCGCCGTCCTTGGCTTCTGAAAAGAGCAGGCGCAGGTTGTAGTCCTTGGCCGCCTCGCGCAGCTTGTGCTGCTCGCCGGCGCCGATGCCGCCGTTCATGTAGGCCACCGAGCCCTGCATCTCCTGGGCTTGGGTGAGCGGTGCGGCCAGGCCTGCGAGGCCGAAGACGATGGCGCTGATGGCGGTGATCTTGTTGATGTCCATGATGGCTCCTTATCGTGGTTCAGGATGAAAAAGCGCGCCGCCTGAGGCGGTGGACCGGATCTGCCCGACGGTTGGGCTTCCGATGGCTTGACTGTAGACCTGGAAAATTAAGAAAGACTTAATGCCGGCCCCATTTCATCCATCACCGTAGCCGTGAGATGCCCGTTGATGAAATGCGTTCTACATGCCAGGTTGTCGCAGGCCGTGTTCAATCTCGCCCAGTTGGCCGGTGTAACGGTGGATGATCTGCTGCTTGCGCTGCACTGCTGTGCTCAAGGCCTGCAGGCGGGCGGCGCATATGTCGCCGATGGTTTCGGCCAACGCTTCCAGGCT
Organism: Herbaspirillum camelliae; assembly: GCF_001929405.1. Taxonomy (NCBI): domain Bacteria; kingdom Pseudomonadati; phylum Pseudomonadota; class Betaproteobacteria; order Burkholderiales; family Oxalobacteraceae; genus Herbaspirillum; species Herbaspirillum camelliae. The sequence continues at coordinate 2,912,686 of NZ_KV880769.1, read as the reverse complement.
CAGTTGGATGGCCTGGCCCAGGGCGTCGTAGAGCTTTTCATAGGAGGGCGGCAAGTCCTCAGCGAAGGCTCTCTCATAGCCGGCGTCGGCGGGCAAGACGATGCCCTGCGCCGCCGGTGCGGCCAGCACATGACTGTCCAGCACGGCGCGGGCGTGGCGCTCGAAGGCGTGCATCATCAGCGGCTGCAGGGTATCCACCACGGCGGCCACATCGACTGCGGCGGCGTGCTGTTCCAGCAAGGCCGGCAGGCCCGGCATGATCTCGCGCCAGGCCAGTTGCACGATGTGCGCACATTGGGCGGTCAGCGCCGCCTGCTCCTGCTCCAGCAACTGTTGCAGGGCTTGCAGGGCCGGCAGGGTCTGTCCGTGCAAGGGCGCCAGCACGTCTTCCTGCAGGTGGTGCAGCAATACTTCGGCGGGCTTGCGATCACGATAGGCCAACGCCGGTGCAAGCAACGCCGACAGCGCCGCATAGAAGCGTTCAAACCCCGCGCCCTCCATCGCGGCAGCATCCGCGCCCTCGGTGCGGGCCACGTGCGCAGACAACGAGACCGGCGGCTTGAGCTGGCGCAAGGCCACGCCCAGGGCCTGCAGCTTGTCGCTGGCGCGGGCGTACACATCGGCTTCCTGATCGGCCCGATTGGCCGAGGATTTGTTGCGCAGGCGCTTGACGATCTGGCCATCCAGTTCGTCTTCATCGATGACGTCGCTGCGCGTGAGCACGGGCAGCAAGGGCTTGCCACGGCGCAGTTCGCGCGCCAGCTCGTCAAGTTCCTGCACCTGCCCCGGCGACGTCGAACTGGTCAGCCACAGCACGGCATCGGCGCTGTCCAGAAACCGCTGGGTCAGGGCGGCGTTGTCATCGGTAGCCGAGTGCAGGCCGGGCGTATCCAGCACCACCAGGCCATCGCCCAGACAGACACCTTGCAAGCGCGCCGTGGTCTCGGTGGCGCCTTCATGGAAGGCGCTGGCGCTTTCGATCAACTGCCCATCCTGCAGATGGAAATATTGCACGGCCTGGCTGCGCTGGCGAAAACGCTGGGCCAGGAAATTACACAGCGAACTCTTGCCGGCATTGAACTTGCCGAACACCAGCAGCATCAGCTTGCCTTCGAAACGCTGCGCCAGCGCGCGCGCCGGAGCCAGTGCCATCCATTGCTGCTGGCGGCGCTGCGCCTGGCGCGCCAGGTCTTCATGCAGGTCAGCGATACGCCGGGCCAAGGCGCTGCCGGACTGCAAGCCGACCGCGTCGATGCGCCCGTCCTGCAAGGCCTGGTCCAGCGCCGACAGCCAGCCGCGCAAGGCCGCCAGCACCGGCTGCAAGTCGGCCTCGCCCTGGCCGGTGCGGCCGATGGCGTCGATGAACTGTTGCTCCTGCCGGTTCATGCGCTCGCCCCTTGGCGCAGCCGCTGCAGCGCCTCCAGTGCGCGGGTGTTGGCCTGCTGCTCGGACTGCGCCTGCGCCAGCGCCTGCTGCAAGGCTTGCTGGTCCTCCGACAGTTCATAGTAATGCAGGAAGGATTGCATCAGCTGTGCCTGTCCGGCCGGCTCGCAGAAGCGGCGGCGCAGGTCGGCGCGGTATTTGACCGAGATGCCCATCACCGCCACCATCACCGTGTCCAGGCTGGCCACGGAGGTGCGTTGGTCAGCGGGCAAGCCTTCCACACCGTGCTGGATCAGGTGAGCGCGAATGGCGATGCAGGCGCGTGAATAGGCCACGTGGATGCGCGCCCGCTCGCGCTTGCCGGCGGTGAGCCTGAACTCATCAGCCGCCGTGTCAGGTGTCAGCGCCGGGTCCTCGCCTTGCAACTCGACGATGGGCTGGAGGTCCCGGTGGATGCTCTCCAGCACGCTCTGCAAGCCTTGCTCGAATTGCTGGCGCTGCTGTTGCTGGCGCTGCTGCAGCGTCTGCCATTGCGCTTGCGCGGCGGCCTGCTGCTGCTGCAACTGCTCGCCGATGTCGGCAAAGAGCACTGCCTGCTCATGCTGGCGCGCGGCCGGCACTTGCTGCACCACCTCGCGCAGCAGCGCTTGCAGGGCCGGGATGCCGCTCTTGTTGAGCAACAGCGGCTTGCCGCCTTCCACGCCATTGCGATGGCGGGTGGCCGAGACCGGATGCAGCGCCAATCCGCCCGCCTGCGCCTGGATGGCGGCGCTGACCTTGGCCAGTTGCTCCTCGTCGCTCATCTGGTCGACCTGGGTCAGCACGAACAGGGTCTGACGCCGGGTGCGCAACTGGTCCTCGCGCAGGGTCTGCAGCAGCTTGCGCTCGCCGGCGTCGAGCTCGCCCTCCTTGGCGGCATGCACGAACAGGCGGATATCGGCCTGCAGCCAGATGGCTTGCTGGGCGTGGCCGTCGTCCTGCTCGGCCACATCGGCATCCAGGCCGGGCGCATCCAGCCAGCGCAGTTCGGCATGATGATGCTCGGACAGCGTGACCGTCTCGCGGCGATCAGCCACGGCGAACACGTCGCGCCCCACCAGTTCATTGAGCAGGCGGCTCTTGCCGTGGTTGTACTTGCCCACCACGGTGACGGTGGGGGCGGCATGGCGCTGCGCCAGCACGCGCAGGCGCGCCAGGTCATGCGCGCGCGCCGGGGCCACTGCCAGCACCTCGCTGGCCAGCGGGTCGAAGAAGTCTTGCGGATTCATTGCAGTCTCCATGCGTTTTCATTTTTTTTGAACGGGGCGGCCGATGAGCCAATAGGCCGCCATGCCCACCATCACACCCCAGAAGGCTGCGCCCAGGCCGAACAGCGTCATGCCGGAGGCGGTGGCGAGGAAGGTGATGACCGAGGGCTCGACATAGCCGCCCTCCTCGCTCATGAGGCGAATGTTGGAGACGATCGCGCCGATCAGCGCCAGGCCGGCCAATGCGGCGATCAACTCCTTGGGGAAGGCGGTGAAGAGCGTCACGATGGAGGCCGCAAAGGTGCCGCCAATGAGATAGAAGACGCCATTGGCGATACCGGCGATGTAGCGCTTGCCCGGCTCGGGATGGGCGTCCTTGCCGGTGCACAGCGAAGCCGTGATGGCCGCCAGCACGATGGTGATGCCGCCAAAGCAGGCCGTGGCCAGCGAGGCCAGCCCGGTACCGGTCACCACGGCGCGGGTCGAGGGATGGTAGCCGGCCAGCTGCAGCACCGCCATGCCAGGCAGGAACTGGCCGGTCAGGCTCACCAGCACGAGCGGCACCGTCAGGCTGAAGAACACGCCCACGCTGAAATGGGGCGCGATGAAGACCGGTTCGGCCAGTTGCAGCCGCAATGCGCCCAGCGCAGTCTGGCCGCTGGCAAAGGCCACCGCAAAGCCGGTCAGCGCCACCACCACGATGCCGTAGCGCGGCCACCAGCGACGGCCCGCCAGATAGGCCGCCAGCATGGCCGCCACCATCAGCGGCGCGGCCACGCTGGAGCGGAAGGCCTGCAGGCCGAACTGCAACAGGATGCCCGCCATCATGCCCGCCGCAATGCCCTTGGGAATGAAGGCCAGGATCTTCTCGAAATAACCGGTCACACCGATGAGGATGAGCAGCACCGCGGCCATCAGGTAGGCCCCCACCACCTCGGGCATGCTGATGCCGGGAAACAGGCTCAGCAGCAGCGCCGTCCCCGGGGCCGACCAGGCCGTGATGATGGGTAGCCGGAACCAGCCGCTCAACAGCAATCCGCTCACGCCAGCGCCCATCGAGATGCCCCACACCCAGGACACCAGCTGCGCCTGCGGCACCTGCCCGGCATGCGCGGCCTGCACGAAGATCACCAGCGGACCGGCGTAGGAAATGAGCACTGCCAGGAAACCGGCCACCCACGCCGTGAGCGAGCCTTGTCGTTGCACCATTGCGCGTTCTCCGCTGCACATGTCGTCCCCAATCCATACAAAAGCAAAATGGTCCGGCGCCGCCCGCAGGCGCCGGACCGCCTAGCTGCCAGAGCGATCTTAAACGCTACGCGAGGCGGCCGCCGGCGGCGCCTTCGCCGCTGGGGCAGCATGGCTAGCTTGGCTGCCATGGCGGTAGCGCAGCATGAACAGGCCCATGGCCAGCGCGGCCACCAGGCCGGGGATGGCGAAGACCAGGAAGTTCATCTTCAGCGGCAGGGCCGCCGCCATCAGTGCGCCACCCAGCAAGGGGCCGACGATGGCGCCCGAGCGGCCCACGCCCGAGGCCCAGCCCAGCCCGGTGGAGCGGATCGCCAGCGGATAGAACTGGGCGGTGTTGGCATACAGCAGGATCTGCGTGCCGATGGTGGTGGCGCCGGCCACGATGATGAGCAGGTACAGCACCGGCGTAGGACTGTTGAAACCCAGCAGGGCGATAGCCACCGTACCGACGGTGAAGAAGCTCACCACCACCTTGGGCAGGGTAAAGCGGTCACCCAGCCAGCCGCCGCCGATAGCCCCGACCACGCCGCCGAAGTTCAGCGCCAGCAGGAAGGACAGCGAGGAACCGAGGCTGTAGCCGGCGCTGGCCATGAGCTTGGGCAGCCAGGAGCCGAGCGCATAGACCATCAACAGGCAACAGAAGAAGGAGACCCAGATCATCAGCGTACCGACGGTGCGATCCTGCTTGAACAGATGCAGCATGGGGGCGCCCGCGCCCTTGACATCGGCTTGCACCAGCTGGGTATCGGCCGCGATGCGCGCCTGCGGATCGACCTGCGTGAGCATGGCGCGGGCCTGTTCCAGGCGGCCCTGGCGCAGCAGGAAGCCGACCGATTCGGGCAGCTTCCACAGGATCACCGGCAGCAGCACCAGCGGTACGGCGGCGGCAAAGAACATCGATTGCCAGCCGAAGTTGGGCAGCATCCAGATACCCAGGCCGGCGCACAGCACGCCGCCCAGCGAATAGCCGCTGAACATGATGGCCACCAGGGTGCTGCGCAGGCGCTTGGGCGCATATTCATTCATCAGCGCCACGGCATTGGGCATGAGGCCGCCGCAACCCAGGCCGGCCAGGAAGCGATAGACGCCGAACTCGGTGGGCGAGGTCGCAAACCCGCTCAGGAAGGTCGAGATACTGAAGAGCACGAAGCTGATCGCCACCCCCTTCTTGCGGCCGATGCGATCCGCCAGCGGGCCGAAGATGAAGGCCCCGAACATCATCCCGAACAGCGCATAGCTGCCCAGTGCGCCGGCCTGCACCGGCGAGAGCGACCACTCCTTCATCAGCACCGGCAGCACCGCGCCGTAGATGAACAGGTCATAGCCATCGAACACCAGCAGCAATGCGCACAGGCACATCACCATCCAGTGGAACTTGGTAAAGCGTGCGCCATCGATGATCTGGCTCACATCCAGTGTCTTCATAGGTCTCCTCCTTCGTTGTCTTCAGTACGTTGTTTTTAGTACGTTTTATGGGTTGGCCGCGTGGCCGGTCCTGCTTCAGGGTGTGCCGCCTCCTGCCGGGCGCAGGTGCGCCACCGCCTTGATCTCGATGACATAACCCGGCGCGCCGCCCAGCATGTGCGCACCGATGGCGGTCCAGGCGGGTAGCGGATAGTGGCTCAGGTAGCGGTTGCGCACCTTGATGAACAGCGGCAGGTCGCGCATGTCGGTATGGAAGGTCGTCAAATCGACGATGTCGTCCAGCGTGCCGCCGGCCGTTGCCAGCACCAGCTTGAGATTCTCGAAGGCTTGCACGATCTGGGCTTCACGCGGTTCGACCAGGTGCATGTCCGGCCCCCGGCCGATCTGGCCGGACACATACAGGACCTGCCCCACCCGCACAGCGGGGGCGTATCCGATCTTTTCGTAGACGTCTTCCATTCCTTTGGGAATGATGGCCTGGCGGTCTGGCATGGCGGCTCCGTAGCTGGTGAAAAGATGATTCAGAAGCTTCAACCGTTGTCACCGCCCGCCACCGGCAGCACTGCACCGGTGATGTAGCTGGCGTCGTCGGAGGCGAGGAAGAGGATGGGTGCGATCTGCTCTTCCAGCGTGGAATAGCGCTTGAAGTAATTGGAACGGGTGACCTGTTGCACGGCTTCCTGCATCCACATCTGTTCCTGCAGGCTGTCGCCCTCCGGATTGCGCGGCACCCGGCGCGGCGGCGCCTGGGTGCCGCCGGGCGCGGTCGCCACCACGCGAATGCCGAGTTCGCCGTACTCCATGGCCAGCGCTGCGGTCAGGGCATTGACGCCGCCCTTGGCCGCCGAATACGGCACGCGGCGAATCCCGCGCGTAGCGTTGGACGACACATTGACGATCACGCCCCCGCCCTGCTGCAACAACTGCGGCAATACCGCGTGGCAGCCGTAGAGTGTGGGCATGAGCGAGCGGCGGATCTCGGCGTCGATCTGGGTCGGTGTGTATTGGGCATAGGGACGCATGCGGATGGCCCCGCCCACCCCATTGATAAGGATATCGATGCGGCCATACAACTGCACCGCCTCGTCCATGGCCGCCTGCGCGCCGGCATAGCTTTCCAGGTCGGCGACCAGGCCCTTGCCGCGTCCGCCGGCGGCCTCTGCGGCCACCTCATGGACGAACTCGGCGCGGTCCACCAGCAACACCTGGCCGCCCTCTTCGGCAATGCCCAGCGCCACGCCGCGCAGGATGCCCTGGGCGGCGCCGGTGACCACGACAACCTTGCCGGCGAAGCGACTTTTCATGGAGGCGGCGCTCATGCCGCTGCCGCCACTGAGGCCACCGCCGGCTGGCTGGAGGCGAACTTCTCGTAATAGAAGCTGGCCGGCTGCATGCCCGTGGCCTGGAAGTGCTTCTGCACCGCCTCCACCATCGGCGGCGGGCCGCACAGGTAGACGTCCACATTGCCATCGTGCAGCACCGCAGCGGGCATGTGCTGGGTCACGTAGCCCTGACGCGCATGGGTGGTGGCGGGATCGGCCACGCAGGTGGTGAAGCTGAAGCCAGCCAGGCGATCCGCCAGCGCTTGCAGACGCTCCACCAGCACCAGGTCCTGGTCGCGGGTGACGCCATAGATCAGGTGTACCGGCTGATCCAGCCCTTGCTGCGCCAGTTCCGCCAGCATCGACAGGAAAGGCGCGAGCCCAGTGCCGCCGGCCAGCATCAGCACCGGGCGCGTTACGGGGCGCAGGTAGAAGCTGCCCAGCGGCCCGGTCAGCGCCAGCGTCGCCCCCTCGCTGGCGCTGGCCAGCCAGTTGCTCATCAAACCGCCGGGGACGTTCTTGATGAGAAAGCTCATGCGGCTCGCGCCCGAGGGCGAACTGAACGAATAGGAACGGTGCTGGCCGCTGTCCGGCACGCCGATGTTGACGTACTGGCCGGGCAGGAAGGCCGGTGCATTGGCCGGCACATCCAGCACCAGTTCAAAGGCCGCGCCGCCCAGGTCGCTGAGTGCGGCCACCTTGCCGGCGAAACTGACGGTGCCGGTCTTGCAGGCGGTCGAGGCGACCGGCACGGCGATGACGCAGTCGGACTGCGGCACCATCTGGCAGGTCAGCACCATGCCTGCATCGGCTTCGTCGCTGCTGAGCGCATCGTCGATGTAGTCATCGCCCAGGTCGTAGACGCCGCTCTCGGCGCGGCACTTGCAGGTGCCGCAGACGCCATCGGAACAATCCATGGGCAGGTTGATGCGGTTGCGGAAGGCCGCGTCCAGGACTTTTTCCCTGGCGCCGCAATCAATGATGCGGGTGACCCCATCCTCGAAATTCAAGGCGATGCGATAGCTGCTCATCTTCTGTCTCCTGCTGCCGGTCAGACGTGATAGACGTCGATGACCTGGCGGATATAGTCGTTCTTCAGCACGATCTTCTTGCGGGCGATGACGAAGCCGCCCTCGACCTTGCGCAGTGTGGCCAGCACGGTGCCGAAGAACTGGTCGGTGATCTTGTAGCGGTGCGACAGGGTGTGGAAGTTGTAGCGCACCTCCACGACGTCGCCCTGCTCGTCCAGGACCTCGACATTGGCGATCATGTGGCTGGTGCGCGGCTCCGGCATGGAGGCGCTGGAACGCTCGGTCTTGATGCGGAAGACGCGGTCTTCCAGGCCATCGCGGTTGGCGTAGTACATCAGCGAGATCTCGCGCTGGGGGTCTTCGGTGATCTGGTCGTCATCGTCCCAGGCCGGCATCCAGTATTCGACGTCGGGTGCGTACAGCTCCAGCCATTGTTCCCACTGGCGCTCGTCCAGGTAGCGGGCTTCACGGTAGAGGAAGGCGCAGATGGCATTGAGTGGAGTGGACTGGCTCATGCTTGTGCTCCTTGTTGTGCTCCCTGTTTTGCTCCCAGCTGGACAGCGGCGCGTTCCTTCTTCACGGCATTGCGCATCTGTTCGGTCCAGTAGTGGTGCTGACAGACGAACAGGCCTTCGTCTTCGCTGCGCTCACCGCTCAACTTGGGGTGCATGCCCATCTTGCGGGCGTTCTCGTCCGGGCCTTCCTTCCACAGCGGCGCACCGCGACTCATGTCATTCCAGCGCACGGTCGAACCGGCATAGCCAGCCTGGCAGGCGCGGAATTCTTCCAGGTCGTCCGCCGTGCCCATGCCGGAGACGTTGAAGAAATCCTCGTACTGGCGGATACGCACGCGGCGGTCTTCATCGCTCTCGCCCTTGGGGCCGAAGCAGAAGATGCTGATCTCGGTCTTGTCCACGCTGATGGGACGGGCCACGCGGATCTGGGTGCCGAACTGGTCCATCAGGAACACGTTCGGATACAGGCACAGGTTGCGGGTCTGGGCCACGATGGTATCGGCGCGCGCCTGGCCCACGCGGGCGGCCAGTTCTTCGCGCTGGTTCCAGATCGGGCGCACTTCGGGGTTCAGGGTATTGGTCCACAGCAGGATGTGGCCATTCTCGAAGCCATACACGCCGGCTACCGCCTTGCTCCAGTTGTTGGCGTCGGTGGCCTTGGTGCCGCCTTCCTTGCGGCGGCTCATGGTGGCCGCATAGTTCCAGTGGACCGAGCTGACGTGATAGCCGTCGCAGCCGTTTTCCATCTGCATCTTCCAGTTGCCGTCGTAGATATAGCTGGAGTTGCCGCGCAGGACTTCCAGGCCATTGGGGGCCTGGTCGACGATCTGGTCGATGATCACGCGGGTCTCGCCCAGGTACTCTTCCAGCGGCAGCACGTCCTCGGAGAGGCTGCCGAAGAGGAAGCCGCGATAGCTCTGGAAGCGCGCCACGCGGGTCAGGTCATGCGAGCCATTTTTGTTGAAGGAGACCGGATACTCGGTGGTCTTCTCATCCTTGACCTTGAGCAGCTTGCCGTTGTTGGAAAAGGTCCAGCCGTGGAAGGGACAGGTGAAGCTGCTCTTGTTGCCATGCTTGCGACGGCACAGCATCGCTCCCTTGTGGGCGCAGGCGTTGATGACGGCGTTGAGCTGACCGGTCTTGTCGCGCGTGATCACCACCGGCTGGCGGCCGATCCAGGTGGTGTAGTAATCGTTGATCTCGGGGATCTGGCTTTCATGGGCCAGATAGACCCAGTTCGATTCGAACAGGTGCTTCATCTCCAGTTCGAACAGGTCCGGGTTGGTGAAGATGTCGCGACGGCAGCGGAAGACGCCATTGTCCTTGTCTTCCTGCAGGGCGCTCTGCAGCAGGGTGTCGAGCTCGTCGTACTGGTCGGCGGCGGCGGTGGTGTTCATGGTGCGGTCTCTCCAGGGTGCAAGCCGCCCCCGCGCGATGGCAGGCATCGCGGCGCAGTGCACGGCGGGGGCAGGTGGGGTAGCGTCAGGCTGCCAGGCGCGGACGGTCGACGATCTGGTTGTCGGCGCCGTTGACCAGCGAAGTCAGCTTGATGTCGAAGACGATCTCGGCGAACGGACCCTCCAGTCCTTCGGCCTTGATGCTGGCGGCGTCGGTGCGCTCCACCAGCGGCGGCACCAGGCCTTCGCGGGTGGCGTAGGCGAAGTCGTCATAGATCAGCGGATCGCCTTCGATGTTGATCTGGGTGGTCAGCTTGCGATGGCCTTCGGCAGTGACGAAGAAGTGGATGTGCGCCGGACGGTTGCCATGACGGCCCAGTGCATTGAGCAGGCCCTGGGTGGGACCGGCGGGCGGGCAGCCGTAGGCGGCCGGCATGATGCTGCGGAATTTGTAGCGGCCCTGGGCGTCGGTGATGATGGTGCGGCGCATGTTGAAGGGCTTTTGTTCACCGGTCGGGTCGAAGTGCGAGTAGAAGCCCTTGGTGTTGGCATGCCAGACCTCGACCTGGGCGCCCGGCATGGGCTTGCCGTCGGCTCCGTAGACGGTGCCGTGCATGATGATGGTTTGGCCGGCCTTGTCGCTGCCATCGTCCAGGCGGGCGAAGCCCTGCTCTACCGGCGCACCGGCGACGTACAGCGGACCTTCGATGGTGCGTGGTGTGCCGCCATCGATGCCCAGGGCGGCGTCTTCGGCGTCCATGCGCATGTCCAGGAAGCGGTCCAGGCCCAGGCCCGGTGAGAGCAGGCCGGCTTCGTGGGCGGTGCCCAGGCGATTGATGTAGGCCACGCCGGTCCAGTATTCGTCGGAGGTGATTTCCAGGTCTTCGATGGTCTTGAACAGGTCGGACAGGATGCGATGGACGATCTGCTTGGTGCGCGGGTTGCCGCCTTCGGTGTCCAGGCCACTGGCCAGGCGCAGGAAATCTTGTACTTCGCGGGTGCTGAAAATCTTGGCTGCCATGTTGCGTCTCCTTTTGGATTTATTGATTGCCGATGGGTTTATTGTTTTATCCGGCCAGCTTGGCCGGCCTCACTGCTGTCACTGTCGCGCCCTGTCTGCTGTCGCGCCGGAAATACTGTAATCGCTCTTCGTCCAGCGTAATGCCCAGGCCGGGACGATGGGGGATGGCCAGCTGGAAATCCTGGTACTGCAAGGGCTCGGCCAGGATTTCCTCGGTCAGCAGCAGCGGACCGAACAGTTCGGTCCCCCATTGCAGTTCGCGGAAGGTGGCGAAGGCATGGGCCGAAGCGATGGTGCCGATGGCGCCTTCGAGCATGGTGCCGCCGTACAGCTCGATGCCGGCGGCGTCGCCGATGGCGGCCACCTGCTGGGCTGCGCGCAGGCCGCCGGATTGTTCGATCTTGATGGCGAACACATCCGCGCCGCCGATGCGCGCCAGCGCAAATGCCGAGGCCGGGCCGGTCAGGGATTCGTCGGCCATGATGGCGATGGCGTGCTTGCCCTTGAGGCGGGCCAGCGCCTGGGGCGAGGCCACCGGTTGCTCGACCAGCTCGCAACCGGCATCGACCAGTCCGGCCAGTCCACGCTGGGCTTCCAGCTCGCTCCAGGCCATGTTCACATCGACCCGCACCGCACCGCGGTCCCCCAGCGCCTTCTTGATGGCGGCCACGTGGGCCACGTCTGCATCAACCTCGCGGCGACCGATCTTGAGCTTGAAGATGTTGTGGCGACGCTGGGCCAGCATGCGTTCGGCTTCATCGATATCCTTGGCGGTATCGCCCGAGGCCAGGGTCCAGGCGATGGGCAGGCTTTCACGCGCACGTCCGCCCAGCAACTGCGACACCGGCAGGCCGGTGCGCTGGCCCAGCGCATCGAAGAGCGCCGTCTCGACGGCGCACTTGGCGAAGCGGTTGTCGCAGATGGCCTTGTTCAGGCGCGCCATGATGGCCGGGATCTGGCTAGCGTCCGCGCCCAGCAGCAGCGGGGCGAAATAGGTATCGATGGCCAGCTTCATGCCCTCGGGCGACTCCGCGCCATAGGCCAGGCCGCCGATGGTGGTCCCCTCGCCCACGCCGACGCTGCCGTCGGCACAGTACAGGCGTACCAGCATCAGGGTCTGGCCGTTCATGGTGGCCATCGACAGCTGATGGGGCCGGATCGTCGGCAAGTCGACCAGGAAGGTCTCGACCCGGTCGATCAGCGCCGGGCCTGCCGCAGTGTTGTTGTGTAGTGTCGTCTCCATGACCTGCATTGAACACCCGGAAGGCCATCCATTGCCAACACCAAATACGTCTAGTTTCATACCTTTTTTATATAGTATTCTCGCAAATGCACAAAAAATCGCGAATTAGACAGTGTTAGTGCGCCTGGGATATGATTTCCTGACCATGGACATCAGACAACTGAAATACTTCGTCGCCGTCGCCAACACGCGCAACTTCACCCGCGCCTCCGAGCAGCTGCACATCGCCCAACCGCCGCTGAGCCGGCAGATCCAGCTGCTGGAGGAAGAGCTGGGGGTGCAACTCTTGCTGCGCAACAGCCGTCCGCTGCGGCTGACCGAGGCCGGCCGGCTGTTCTATGAACAGGCCCTGCAGATCCTCAACCGCCTGGACCAGCTCAAGAATGCAACGCAGCAAATCGGCCTGAACCAGCGCCAGACCCTCTCCATCGGCTTTGTCGCCTCGACCCTCTATGGCGGCCTGCCGATGCTGGTGCGCAAGTTGCGCCAGCACTATCCGGAGGTTGACATCCAGTTGCTAGAGCTGACCTCGATGCAGCAATTCGCTGCGCTCAAGTCGGGCCGCATCGATGTGGGCTTCGGCCGCATCCGCAGCAATGACGCCACGGTGGCGCGCATCGTGCTGCGCGAGGAAAAGCTGGTGCTGGCCATTCCGCCCTCCTTCGCCCTGGCCGACAGCGACCAGCGCGTGAGCCTCAAGGAGGTGCATGGACAGAAGCTGATCGTCTATCCCAAGGAGCCGCGTCCCAGCTTCGCCGACCACATCCTGAGCCTGCTCAACGACCAGGACATCCACCCGGCAGAAGTGCACGAGGTGCGCGAGATCCAGACCGCGCTGGGCCTGGTGGCGGCCGAATCGGGGATCTGCCTGATCCCGGCCTCGGCGCGGCTGCGCAATGACCTGCACTATCGCCTCATCGACGATGCGCGTGCGACCTCGCCCATCATCCTGACCCATCGCATCAACGACAACGCCTGGTACATCGAGGCCGTCAAACGGCTGGTGGCCGACATGTATGCCGAACATCCGGCCTGGCTGGACATCGATACCAACTCCTTCCCGGCCACCGGTTTTCCCATCCCCCAGCGCAAGCCCGCCGATCCTGGCGAAGGTTGACAGCGCCAGCCGCACACGCCTACACTGGATTGTGCGAATAAAGGATCATTGTTCGTTTATCGAACATCACAGCAAGCCTCATCAGCAATCCCGCAGGCAAGCGCCCCTCATCACGACAATGGAGAAGACATCATGCTGTTCATGGTTCAAATGCAAGTGAATATCCCCGCCACGCTGGACAAGGCGGTCGCCGACCAGTTGAAGAAGGACGAGAAGGAGATGTCGCAGAAGCTGCAGCGCGAGGGCAAGTGGCGCGACCTGTGGCGCGTGGTGGGCCAGTACGCCAATGTGAGCATCTTCAATGTCTCGGGCAATGACGAACTGCACAACATCCTCTCGGCGCTGCCGCTGTATCCCTTCATGACCATCTCGGTCACGCCGCTGACCCAGCATCCGTCGGCCATTGCCCAGATCGGCTGAGGGGACCTCGATGCCCTTTGCCAACGTCAACGACATACGGCTGCACTATCAACTGGAGGGCGATGCTGCGCTGCCGGTGCTGGTGCTGTCGAACTCGCTGGGGACCTCGCTGTCGATGTGGGATCCGCAGATGCCGCAGTGGCTGCAGCACTTCCGTGTGCTGCGCTACGACACGCGCGGTCACGGCCAGTCCGGGGTCACGCCGGGCGACTGCAGCATCGCCCAGTTGGGTAGTGATGTGATCGCCCTGCTGGACCATCTCGGGATCGCCCAGGCGCATTTCTGCGGTCTGTCCATGGGCGGCAGCACCTTCATGTGGCTGGCCGTGCATCATCCGCAGCGCGTCAACAGACTCATCCTCTGCAACACCGGCGCCAAGATCGGCACGGCCGAGGCCTGGAACAGCCGCATCGACACGGTCCGCCGCGAAGGCCTGGGGGCCATTGCCGGCGCGGTGGTGTCACGCTGGCTCACGCCGGAGTATGCCCAGACGCATCCCCAGCAGGTCGAAGCACTGACCGCGATGTTGCTGGCTACGCCCCCCGAAGGCTATGCCGCTGCCTGCGCGGCGGTGCGCGACAATGACCTGCGCGAGGCCATTGCCGGCATCCGCGCACCCACGCTGGTGATTGCCGGCAGCGGCGATGTGCCCACGCCGCCGGCCGATGCGCAATTCATGCGCGCTACCATCCCGGGAGCGCAGTATGTGGAGTTCGATGCCGCGCATATCTCCAACCAGCAGCAAGCCGCCGCCTTCACCCAGGCCGTGGTGCAGTTCCTGACCGGTCAAGCCTGACCGGATCGCGCGGCGCTGCCTCAGCGCCGCGCAGGGCGATGCCGTCCATTCCCCCGTTGTTCCCGTCATCCGCTTTCCCCTTCTCCCCTCTTTTTATCCTTTTCCCCCGCCTGTTCAAGGCAGCTGCATGCGCGCTCGGTGCAGCTTCTGTCGCGACTGTCATTGCCATCACCGCTATCACCGCTGTCGCAGCTAACCCAGCGTGCGAATCCACACAAATAATTTCCTTGAAAAAAGATTCGCCCGCATGTAAATTAAATCCATCAATTTAATCATATTTAGCTTATTAAATTGATTATAACGAATTTGTGATTCTTTGATAGAAAATTGTGCTTCGTTGCAGACACGGGCGGCGCGGAAGGCGGCCAGCCCGGACGGCGCCCCGGTTCAAGCTCAAGGGCAGAACACCGGCCGTTTTGACGACCCAGGCTGTGGCAGCTGTTGCACGGCGTCGTCAAGCCCATGCGGCCTTCAGCAGTATCGATTCGGGGCGAGATAAAGGATCCGCCCCGATTGACTTGATCTTACATAGGGGTTCGCCATGAATATCTCGCTAGTCTCCCGCTTCAGCATCCGTCAAATCTTCATCATGCTCACCGCAGTGATCACCCTGCTGATGACGCTGATCGTTCTCGCCGCCCTGGGTGTGGACCGCTACGACGCCAGGCTCAACGCCGCCAACGAGAGCCGCTATGCGTCCTTCCTGCTGGCCACCGAATTGCGCCAGAGCTCCGACGACCTGACCCGGCTGGCCCGCACCTATGTGGTCACGGGCGATCCGTCCTATGAACAGCAATACGAAGCCATCCTCGACATCCGTAACGGCAAGAAGGCGCGCCCTGAACATTACGGGCGGATCTATTGGGACTTTGTCGCCGCCGAGGGCAAGGCGCCGCGCCCCGATTCGAACCAGCACGTGGCGCTCACCGACCTCATGCGCGCAGCCGGCTTTACGGCCGCCGAAATGGGCAAGCTGGAAGAAGCGAAAAACAATTCGGACGCGCTGGTCAAGACCGAGGTCATCGCCATGAACATGGTCAAGGGTCTCTATGCGGACGCCCAGGGCAATTTCACCAAGCGTGCCGACCCCGATCTGGCGCAGGCGCGCGACCTGATGCATAACCATGCCTACCACGTCTACAAGGCCAAGATCATGCGCCCGGTCGATGAGTTCTTCGCCATGCTCGACGCCCGCACCGCAGAGCAGGTCGAAAGCGCCCGCGCCCAGGCTACGCAGATGGCGGCCATCTTCTACAGTCTCATCGCCATTGCACTGGTGGTATTGGCCTGCACCCTGATGCTGGTCTACCGCGCCATCCGCAATCCGCTGGAGCATGCGACCTCGGTGGCCCGGCGCGTGGCCCATGGCGACCTGACCGCGCAGATCGATCCCGAGATCAAGGGCGAGACCGGCAAGCTGCTGGAAGCACTGACCATCATGCAGTCCGGCCTGCAGACCATCGTGCTGGACGTGCGCAATGGCGCCCAGCATATCAATACCTCGGCCAATGAAATCGCCTCGGGCACGCTGGACCTGTCGTCCCGCACGGAACAGCAGGCCAGCTCCCTGGAAGAGACCGCCTCGTCCATGGAAGAACTGACCTCCACCGTGAAGCAGAATGCCGGCAACGCGCGCCTGGCCAGCGAGTTGGCCAATACCGCATCGGGCGTGGCGGTGCGGGGTGGTGAAGTGGTCGCCCGCGTGGTCGATACGATGGGCGCCATCAACGAATCGTCCAAGCGCATCGTCGATATCATCGCCGTGATCGACGGCATCGCCTTCCAGACCAACATCCTGGCCTTGAACGCTGCAGTGGAAGCGGCCCGTGCCGGCGAGCAGGGACGCGGCTTCGCCGTGGTGGCCACCGAAGTGCGCAGCCTGGCGCAGCGCTCGGCAGCGGCCGCCAAGGAGATCAAGACGCTCATCGACAATTCGGTCAGCAAGGTGGAGGCCGGCAGCACCCTGGTCAATGAAGCCGGCAGCACCATGCGGGAAGTGGTGGAGAGCGTGCAGCGGGTCACCGAGATCATCACCGGCATCAGCAACGCCAGCCAGGAACAGGCCAGCGGCATCGAACAGATCCAGCAGGCCATCAACCAGATGGACCAGGTCACCCAGCAGAATGCGGCCCTGGTCGAACAGGCCTCGGCGGCTTCCGAATCGATGCAGATGCAAGCCCACAAGCTCACCGACCTGGTGGGCGCCTTCAAGACACCCACGGCGATGGGAATGATGGTGGTCGCCTAGCCCGCCCCAACTGGCGCCGGGGCGGCGGCATGTGCCGCCTCAGGCGTCCAGCCGCAGGCGCCGCTGCAAGACCCCGATGGGCGGCGCCCAGCGGGCTTCGCGCGGTTTCTTCGAGGTCACCAGCGTGATATCGGCGGGCTCGAAGACTTCGACGTTGTGCGTGATCGGTGTGGTCAGCACGTATTGCGCCCGGGTCGACTTGAGGAAGTTGCCGACCAGCTGGATGTTGCGCACGTCCAGGTGGGCAAAGGGTTCGTCGATGAAGACGAAACCGCCGGGCATGTCGTCGTCCTTCAACAAACCCACCAGCAGGATCAGCGACTTGATCACCTGCTGCCCGCCCGACGCCTCGCCGTCATTCAAGCCAATCTCGCCCTTGCCATCGAAGTTGAAGCTCACCTTCAGCTCCGCCTGACGCAGCACGGCGTCGTCGTTGTCCAGGTGCGGCAGGTCGGCGCTGACGATCACGCCAGCCAGCGCACCCAGGTCGATGATGTTCTTGCGATAGCGCCGCACAGTGGCGCGCAGCACATCGATATAACGCTCACGGGCATTGCCCACGGCTTCCTCGGCCTGTGCGTTGCTGATCTTGCGGGCATCGAGCTCATTGCGCTGGTTGCCCACGGTGCCTTGCATGATCAGGTGCTTGTCTTCGACAGCGCCGTCCTTTTCCCACTGGCCGCTTTCCAGTTCGTTTTCCACCGAGGTCATGCGCAGTTCGGCCTGCTTGGCATTCGTGTATTTTTCGTACAGCAATTGCAGGGATGCACCGCTGATCCAGCGCTGCGGGAAACCGGCCTTCTGCGCCCGCGAGGCCAGCGCGCGGGCGCGCTGCTCGTCGTGACGCATGCGCCATTCGCGTTCCTGCCCTGCCAGGTCGCCTTCGCTCTCGCGCAGGCGGCGCTCCAGGGCGGCGTGCTTGCCATCGATGATGGTGCGCTGTTCGATGGCGGCGGCATGGTGCAGGTCCAGCTGCGACCAGCGTTCGCTGGCGGCCATGCGGGCCTGGCGCAGCGAGGGCAACTGGCGGCGCGCCTCTTCGAATTCTTCACTGCGGCGCGCCAGGGCTTCGGCGGCCAGGTGGCCCTGGGTGGCTTTCTTGGCGGCGTCGAGCTGGCGCTTGACTTCGCTCTGCTTGAGCACGATGTCGGTGAGCTGTTCGTCCAGGCTGGCCAGGCGCTTCTGGATCGAGGCCTGGCGCGAGGCCATGGCGGCGGCACCGAACTGGTAGTCGCCCGGATCGCGCCAGACGCTGCGCCCGCCCCGGCCATCGCGCCAGTAGGCTTGCGGGGTGATCCATTCGCCGCCCACGCGCGCACCTTCGACCGTGTCGTCCACACGGCGGATCTGGGCCAGTTGGCGTAGCAGCCAGGACGGCGCCTTGGCCGAGAAGCGCAACACGGCCAGGAGGCTGTCGGCATTGGGCTTGTCCGGTGCGCTGGCCGCATCCGCGACGACGTAGTGACGATAGCGCTCACGCTCGGCCAGGGCCATGGCGGCCGCTTCATCCTTGGGGTCCTCCAGCACCACCACCCAGCAGGAAGCGCGCAGCACGCCTTCGGCCGCAGCGCGCCAGTGATCGTCGCTGATCTCGATGACATCGGCCAGGATGTGGTGGGCAATGCCAGCCTGGCGCAGGCTGCGGGTGAACTGCTGGACGTCGCCCGGCTTGGGCGCCTGGCGCTGTCCGGAGACGCGCTCGAGCGCCTCCTGGGCGTCCTTGCGTTGCTGCTCCAGCGCGCGCCAGCGGTCATGCAGATCGCTCTTGTTCTGTTCCAGTTCTTCCACCCGCGCCAGCAGTTGGGCGGCATCGCCCTCCACCGCCGACAGGGCCAGCAGTTCGTCGGACTGCTTGACCAGTTCTTCCACCGGCTTCTCGGCATCGCGGGCCTTTTGCTGGGCCTGCTGGGCCTCGGCCTTGTCGCGCTCCAGGGTCGCCACCTTCTCGCGGGCGGCCTGCTGCTGGGTCAGCAGCGCCGACAATTGCAGGGTGTCGCTGCTGCGCTGGCGGCGCTGACTATTGTGATGCAGGCGCTGGCGATGCAATTCGCGCAGGCGGTGGGCCGTGCCCTGGCGTTCTTCATGCCAGCGCAATACCGGGATCACTTCAGTGGCCAGGGTTTCGCGCTCGCGCAGCTTGCCCTGGTATTGGCGATACAGGGTGACACGGCTGTCGAGCTGGGCCAGTTGGGCTTCGCTGTAGGCCAGTTCCTGCTCGGCCAGCGTGACCTCGGCGGCCAGGTCGCGCTGGTGACGGCGCGCTTCTTCGTAGCGGTCCAGCACTTCCTGGTCACCGAAGACTTCGAACACCAGGCGCAGCAATTCCTTGGGCGAGAATTCGCACAGACGGTCGGTCTGCCCCTGTTCCAGCGCCAGCACGCGGGCAATCGCACGCGACAGGCCGGCCCCTTCCAGGCGCTTGCGCCAGTGGTCCAGGCCCAGCCAATCCTTCTCGGGCAATTGCGCCAGGGTCTCGATGGCGACATCGCCATCGCTCATGCAGTAGCGGCGCTGCCAGTCGCCGCCATTGCGCTCGATGCGGCAGGCCAGCGTGACCTGGTCGGCGTAGAGCAGGTTGCGGGCGAAGGGCCGGGTCGAGGTCTGGCGGCCATGCGGACGGTTGTCCACCGTGGCGCGCAGCCAGGTGGTGTCGGCATTGGCGTGGCGAGCGTAGGTCTTGTAGCTGCGTCCGCCCGAGCATTCCAGGCCCAGCAGGGTGCGCATGGCGTCCAGCAGCGTGGTCTTGCCCGAGCCGTTGGGGCCGGCGATGGTGATGATGGAGCCGTCCAGCGGCAGGGTCAGGCGCTGGCAGTAATCCCACTGCAGCAGTTCCAGAGATTGCAGGTGGAACATCAGGCGTCTCCCTCGGCGGCTGGTTCGGATGGTGCGGATGGGTCGGTGGCGGCGGCGTCCTGATCACTCTCGTGATCGCTCTCGTGATCAGCCTCGGGGTCCGGCTCGCGGGCGCCGGCGCGGGCCAGCACATCACCCAGCGCGCCATCGAGGATGCGCGGGGCCAGGGCGTCATAGTCCAGCAGCAGGTCCAGCAAGGGACCTTCGGCGATGTCGTCACCGCGCCGCACGATGAAGCCGTGCGCCTCCAGGCGGCGCAGGTTGGTATCCATGCGCGTCTTCTTGCCGAGCTGGTTGCCGAAGTCGGCCAGCAGCGCCTTGTAGGACACCACCGGGCTGACCTCTGCGGCGCTGGGCATGGGTTTTTCGGTCTGGAACATCTCGTCCTGCTGCTGGCTATCGTCACCGCCGGCGCGGGCCGACTGGCGCTCGCGCTTGGGCAACACGATCAGCGACCACAGCACCACCAACAATGAAATCGCATCACGCGGCAGGTCGAGGTTGTTGTTGGCGTTCATGCCGGCTTCGCCGAAGACGACGTACTCGGCCGGGCGCACCAGGGCCACGCTGATATGGTCGGCGTGGATGTTGTCCACCAGGCGCAGGCCGACCTGGGTCAGGCGGTCTTGCAGGGCTTGCCAGAGGTCGGCATCGACCAGGGCGCGGCGCACGCGGGGATGCTTGCGGGGCAGCCAGCGGCGCGCCAGCAGTTCGGCGGCCAACAGGCCTGCCTCGTCTAGGGTCTCACTCATTCGGTCTTTCCCGGGATGGATCTGGATGGATGGCCCCGGCGCTCATGGCGGCCACATCGGGGTCATCGGTTTTTTCTACGCGCGGCAGGAAGCCGACGTGCCAGGGCAGGCGCGCCAGGTCACCGGTCTGCCCTTGCAGGGTCTGGGCCTGGCGGTCACCCAAGAGCGGTAGCAGTTGCAAGCGATAGGCGGCCTTGCCAAAGCTGCCGCCCAGCACCACCGAGGACAGCGGCTGTGGTTGCAGCTCAGCCGCATCCTCTGCAGTGGAGGTGGGCAAGGCGCCCAGGCGGCCCAGTTGCTCGATCAGTTCGCCCAGCTCGGCGGGCATGCGCAGCGCTTCGATCTTGCCCTCCACCGCCTGGGCGGGCGGCGGCAGGCCTTGCGAGCGCTGGGTGTCGGGACGGTCGCGTTCGAACTCGCCCTCGGCCACGTCCAGCAATTCGTGGCCGCTGACGAAGACGGGTTTCACACCGATGGACAAGGCTTCGCCCATCAGGGACGACAGGTCGGGATGCAGTTGCAGCCAGCGCCGCACGTCCGAACTGGTCACACCGGTGCTGCCCAGGGTGACGCGCTGGCGGTCGGCCTGTTGCAGGGCGCGGGTGAACTGGCTGGCCATGGTCAGCAGGCGCGCCTGACCATTGCCCAGGGCGCGGGCTTCGCGCTCCAGGCGGGCGTCGGCGTGTTCGCTGCGGATCAGGGCGGTGAGCGCTTCGCCGGCGCGGTTGACCAGCTTGAGGGCGCGTTCGAAGCGCGGCTGGGCCTGCCGCAGCAGGGCTTCCGAGCCGCTTTCGATGGCGTCGGCGAACTGGTCGTGCAGGCGCGCCAGCTGGGCGTGCAGATGGCGGATCTGGCTGGCGTCGGACAGGCCCAGCGCCTGCGCGCCCGCCACCTGGGAGAGCAACGCGGCCATCTCGTCATCCTCGCCCACGGCGCGCGTCAACGGGGCCAGCAAGGCTTGCACCTGCTGGGCGATGGGCGGGAGCTGGTAATCCTGGTCGGTGGCGTTCCAGACCAGGAGGCCGAGGTCGCGCAGGCGTTTGAGGGCGGCTTCCATGGCCTCGGGCTTGAGGGCGTAGAACAGCTGGTTCAGGTCTTCACGCTGCAGGCGGCCTTGCGGCAGGGCCGCCAGCTCCAGGAACACCCAGATGCGCAGGCGCGCCGCTGCCTGGCCGCCGGAGACCAGCCCGCGCAGCGCATCCAGCACGTCCAGCCGCTGGCCCAGGCTCCAGGCCAGCGGCGCTTCCGTGGCCTGCGAGGGGTCGCGGAAATAGCTCTCGAAGGAGCCGGATTCATGCTCGTCGCCAAGGGGAGCGGGGTCGAATTCTTCTGTCAATTTATCGTTGGGGTTGGCCAGGACTGCCTGGAAACCGGCCTATCAGCCGGCCCGTAAATCAGGCGGATCGGCAAGTTTAGCAGGCGGGCCGGTTTGCATCCAATCCGCTGGGCCTCCCGGGGCCGGGCAATTGCGCAGAAGAGCCGATATTATTATCAATTTGATCACAAAACCACACTAAAAGACCCCAAACAGACCCAACCAGGCTCGCTCAACGCCCCGTCGCTTGAGCCACATCGTCCCGCTTCCACCAGGCCGGCAACAGCGCCTGCACCTCCGGCTGGGCAAAGCGCTCATCGATGAGCCACACCACGCCCTGGTCGCTTTCGGTGCGGATGACCCGTCCGGCGGCCTGCACCACCTTCTGCAGGCCGGGATAGAGATAGGTGTAGTCGTAGCCTGCCCCAAAGAGCGCCTGCATGCGCAGGCGCAGCTGTTCATTGACCTCATTGACCTGCGGCAGACCCAGCGTGGCGACAAAAGCGCCGATGAGCCGCTCGCCCGGCAGATCGACCCCCTCGCCGAACGAGCCGCCCAGCACCGCAAAGCCTATCCCCCTGCCGCCCACGACAAAGCGCGCCAGGAAAGCCTCGCGCTCGGCCTCGCTCATGCCGCGTGACTGCTGCCAGGTGGGGATGTCGGGATGCGCGCGGGTGAACGCCGCCAGCGCTTGCTGCAGGTAGTCGAAGCTGGAGAAGAACGCCAGGTAGTTGCCGGGCCGCTGGCGGAACTGACGCGCCATCAGCGCCGTGATCGGCGCAATCGATGCGCTGCGGCGCTGCCAGCGGGTGGAGATGTCCCGCGCCACCCTCACCTCCAGCTGGCTGGCGTGGAAGGGTGACTCGACATCGATCCAGACGGTGTCCTTGGGCATGCCCAGCAGGTCGGCGAAGTAATGCCAGGGGCCTAGCGTGGCCGAGAACAGCGTGGTGGCGTGAGCCTGGACGAAACGCGGCCCCAGGAAAGGCGCCGGCACCACATTGCGGATGGCCAGCACGGTATTGCGCTCATCCTGGCGCGTGAGGTCCAGCAGCGAATGCGGCCCGAAGGATTCAGCCAGACGCACGAAGGCCATGGCCTCGAGATGGAAGTCACGCAGCGGAGGCTCCAGCGGCACGGCCACCTGGGCCAGGTGATCGCTGATGGCGTTGTTGGCCGCGCTCAGGGTGTCAATGAAGCGCGGCGGCATCGCCTCCAGCACCTGGTAGGGCAGCAAGGCCCGCTTGCCGATGGCGCTCCAGGCGCGGCCGATCTTCTCCAGCAGCTTGACCACCGCCGCCGGCGCCACTGCACGCGCCGCGCGCAGGCTGGCCCGGCTCAACTGCGCGCTGTACATGCCACGGGCGCGCGCCACCAGGTTGTGGGCCTCGTCGGCCAGCACGCTCACGCGCCAGTCATGCGCCTGTGCCATGGCATAGAGCATCGCCCCGCCATCGAACCAGTAGTTGTAGTCACCGACGATGACATCGCTCCAGCGCGTCATCTCGCTGCCCAGGTAATAGGGGCAGACCTGATGCGCCAGGGCGATCTGGCGCAGGCTGGCGCGGTCCAGCAAGGGGGCGTCCAGGCAGGCCGCGCGCGCCTGCGCCAGGCGATCATAGAAACCCTGGGCCAGGGGACAGGAATCGCCCCGGCACAGGCGTTCGGGATGCTCGCAGGCCTTCTCGCGCGCGCTCAGTTCCAGCACCCGCAGTGGCAGCTCGCCCTGCCCTTTCAGCGTGGCGGCGGCGTCCAGCGCCAGTTGCCGCCCGGGCGTCTTGGCGGCGAGGAAGAGGATCTTGTCCAGCTGCTGGCGCGGGGCGGCCTTGAGGGCGGGAAAGAGCGTGCCCAGCGTCTTGCCGATGCCGGTCGGCGCCTGGGCCAGCAGGCTGCGCCGCCCCGCATGGGCGCGAAAGACGGCCTCGGCCAGTTGCCGCTGGCCGGGGCGGAAATCGCCATGTGGAAAACGCAACTGCTCCAGCGCCGCATCGCGCGCCTGCCGATGCGCCAGCTCCTGGGCGGCCCAGCCGATGAAGCGTTCGCACAATGCCCCGAACAGCCCGGCCAGTTCTTCCCGGCTGCGACTTTCTTCCAGCCGCGTCTCCTGCTGGCTGCCAATCTCGAAATAGACCAGCGCCAGGTTCACGCGCTCCAGCCCCTGCGCCTGACACAGCAGATGGCCATAGACGCGCAGTTGCGCCCAGTGCAGATGGCGATGGTTGTCGGGCATGCTGGCCAGTTGCCCGCGATAGGTCTTGACCTCTTCCAGCAACTGGCGGTCTGCATCGTAGCCATCGGCGCGGCCGCGTACGTGCAGCGCACCATGATCGATGGCCAGCGCCAGTTCGCTCTGGTAGTGCTCGCCACGACGGCTCGCCACGATGGCGTGACCTTCCATGCCCTGGCGCGCCGTCGGCGTGGGCGTGAAACGTAGGTCCAGATCGCCCTCCTTGGCGGTGAATTCACAGAGGGCGCGCACGGAGACCGTGTAGCGCCGGGCCGGTGCCACAGGTGCGCTGCTCATGCGGCCTGCTGCTGCCATTGCAGGTAGCACACCGCCACCGGCATCTGGTGTTGCGCGCAAAAGGCCAGCCAGCGCTGCTGGTTGTCCTGCAGGCGGTCGCCCGGGCCCTTGACTTCGATCATGCGGTAGCGCCGCTGCTGCGGCCAGAACTGGATCAGGTCGGGGAAGCCGCTGCGATTCTCGCGCACATCCTCCAGGATGCGCAGACACCAGTGCTTCAGATGCCAGGCCGGGATGCAGTCCAGCGCCAGCACCAGCAATTCACGACTGATCGCGCCCCAGCTGACGAAAGGCGACAGCACACCTTGCTTGTCCTCGTAGGTG
Source organism: Herbaspirillum camelliae (assembly GCF_001929405.1). Lineage (NCBI taxonomy): Bacteria > Pseudomonadati > Pseudomonadota > Betaproteobacteria > Burkholderiales > Oxalobacteraceae > Herbaspirillum > Herbaspirillum camelliae. The sequence continues at coordinate 2,888,502 of NZ_KV880769.1, read as the reverse complement.
GCAAGGATGGCCTCGCGATGGCGCTCCTGGTCCAGCAGCGCCAGGCAATGCGCAAATGCCTCACGCCGACGCGCATGGAAATCCGCGCTGTGCAGATCGGCGGGCTCACGCTGGAAGGGATGGAAAAACGCACCCGGAATCGCCGCAAAGATGGCGTCCCAGCACAGCAGTCCGAACAGCGCCGTCGCCAGCGTATTCTCGACATAGAACACCGGTGCATCCGGCGCCTGCAGATGCGCGCGCACCGCCGCCTCCACACCCTGCCCGGCCTGCATGGCCAGGACCAGGTCCAGCCGCTGCGGCGGCAAGGGGCGCATGCGCACCATCGGTGGATAGCCGAGCTGGCGCGTCAGGCGTGGGCCGATGCGTTGCAGATGCTGACGCTCGGCTTCGCTTTCCGGTGCGGCTTGCGCGGCCTGGAACAGGGCATAGGCCTGGGCATAACGCCCCTGCTTTTCCAGCACGCGCATGGCCCGGCCACGTGCACCCGGATAAGGACAGCGGGCATAGACCGCATGGGCTTGCTGCCAGTGGCCCTGCTTTTCCAGATGCTGGCCGAGCTTGAACAGCAGGCGCTCGTAGCGGCTTTGCAGCCAGGGGTTGTGGTCGCCCTCGGCAGGCGCGGCCGCCGTCAACGCGGCCATGACATCGGCAGCATCCTCGCCGGCCTCCAGCGCTTCGCTGCAGGCATGCAGGCGCAGGTAGTGATCGACGTCGCTGCGCTGACGGAAACCGCGCGCCTCTGGCGACAAGGTCACCCGCTCATAGCGGAACCGGCCCAGGTCGGCCAGCACGAACTCGCTCCAGTCCTGGCGCAGGTTGCCAAAGAACATCAGGCGCAGGCGGTCGCACAGGTCCTGCACGCGCAGGCGCAACGCAAGTTCGTCGCCTTGCCTGCACCACTGGCGCAGCACACGCGCTTGGTCCCAGGCCGGATCGGCCGCCAGTTGCGCCAGCAGGTCGGTCTTGCGGGCGGCCCGTGGTGCGCCGGCCAGCGCGAAGGCGCGCACAAGTTCCGGCTTGGTGGAGAGGCTGAAGAACTGTTCCAGCGTCAACACCGCATCGCGCTCGACCCAGTCCTCGGGCAGGCCGCTGACGGCCTCAAGCGGGCAGCCGATCTCGGGATAGTCCAGCCGACCGGTACGGAAGAGCTCGCCCTTGCGCATCATCATGCGCACCAACAGCGCCCGTGAGGACAGCGGCAGGCCGGGGAAGGCGGCGATGAACTGCCGCTCGCGCAGATCAAGCAGGTCGGCGCAGCGCTGGGCCAGCCAGTCCAGGACTTGCTGGAAATTGTCCAGATAGTAGAAGGGTCTTGCGGAGGGCACGGGGGTTCTGGCGGCCGTTAGCTGTATAAAAGCACAGTATAACGCGTCCGGGAGCGAGGGGAATGCAAGGCCCGCCCGCTGCACATCTCCCGCCAGCAAGGCAACCCAGACAAACAACTCAGGCCGGCGCCACCGCCACTGCATTGAGAGGAAGAACCACCTCGAAGTAATGCTGGATATGCTCCAGGCACTGCCTCACCTTGAGCGGCATGTTGTCGCGGTGGCGCACCGTGACATAGACATCGAAGCCGCCCAACGTCCATTCCGGCAGGACCTGGACCAGGCGTCCGGCCCTGAGGTCATCATCGATCTTGCATTCCAGCAGGCGCGTGATGCCATGGCCGTCCAGCGCCAGATACCGCAGCGAGCGCGCATGATTGGCGCTGATGCGCGGCTGCAGCCGCACTTTCACCGTGCCGCTGGCTGCATTGGAGAATTCGAGGAAGCAGGGTTCGCCATGCGGATTAAACAGCAGGAAATCGTGATGCAACAGATCTACCGGCGAACGGATAGGCGGCCGCACTGCCAGGTAGGACGGAGAGGCGCACAGCACATCCGTGAACCGACCCAGGAAGATATCGCCCGGCTGACGATTGCGGCCCGCGCGCAGCGCCAGGTCGATGCGCTGCTCGATCAGGTCGACGTTGTTGTCGGCGACTTCCAAGCGCAGCCGCACCTTGGGATTGTGTCTGATGAAATCGTGCAGCGCGGGGATCAGGTACTTGGTGGACATGAAACTGGAAACGGCAATGCGCACCTCGCCCACCATCTCGTTGTTGAGCACGGCAATGCTCTGCTCGGCTTCACTGGCGGCCGTGACGATATGGGCGCAGTGCTTGTAGAAGAGCGTGCCGGCCTCGGTCAGGCTGAGCTTGCGGGTGGAGCGGTTCAACAGCGTCGCCTGCAATGACAATTCGAGCGCCCTGACATGCTGACTGACCGATGAAGTGGTGAGGCCCAGGGCTTTGGCGGCGCGCGAGAAAGCTCCCAGCTCCACTACCCGCGCAAACGTCGCCATTCGTGCTAAATCATCTATTCCAAGTTTTCTCATTGACTGAATGTGCTGATGCCGCGCAGCCCAATCCTGGCTGCGATGCAATGCGAGTTTCTTTTATCGCAACATGATATGGATGAACTTATTCCCTTGAATGACTGATTGTACGGAATAGCATTTGTTGACTGAATGTGAGCCCATTGGCCTCGGGAGCGAGCGGCCCTGATCCTGAAGCGCAATGGCGCACCAAGCTGCGGACGAGCTTGCCCGCCTCTCACCAGACAGCACCGGTTCCCGCAAAATTCCGCGCGCGCTTGCGCAAGCTTTCCTGCGAACAGATTGCGCCCCCCCGATGGTCAAGCTCATCGAAACCGGAATGTAATACAGGAGTTGCCACTTGATTAGGCCGAGAAAATTACACTAATAGTTAATTTTTTTTAATAGTGAGTGTAGCCAATATAGTTGACTGAAGTACATCATTATCTGAGCTCCATCCTCGTATCACGGAGCTGAACCTGCGACATGGCGGCTTAATGGCCACCATGATTCTTGCGCAACCCGAGCTCGCGAAGAGGTCGAAAATTGCCCAGCCCTCTTTATTCGACTGATTTACCAAACAGTCTTTGAATTAATAAGGGGCTAAACGCTGGGACTCATCTGTAATAAAGTCCGCAAGGCCAGACACGAGAAGAACAAAAGATCGTACGTCGACGGTGATTACGGATACCCCTGGCCCGCACTTCCTCTCGCTCCCGCATCAACCCTCCCTGCTCTGGCCAGGCAGATCCCGCTTCCCCGCTGGCGATGATCCACAGTTCCCCCGCACCAGCGCGGTCTGGCCGAGACCACATGCGCAGGGCAGCCCGAGGGCACGCCCGGCGCAATGCAACTCACTTTGACCAATAAGGGGCAGGAATGAACTGGTTCACCAATCTGAAAGTCAGTCACAAACTCATCGGCGGCTTCATGATCGTCGCCCTGATCGGCGCGACCATCGGTACCATCGGCATCATCAAGGCAGGCCAGATCAACGACCTGGCCACCGAGATGTACGAGCTGCAGGTCGTGGGCCTACGCCATTCCGCCCAGGCCACGCTGGACCTGAGTTCGTCGAACCGCGCCATCCGCACGGCCATGCTGGCAGAGTCTCCCGCCGAACGCGAGGCCAGTCTCAACGATCTCGCCAAGCGTCTGGACAATACCAGCCTCGCCTTGAACGAAACCGAACAGCGCTTCGTCACCCCCGACGGCAAGGCCTTGGTGGCCAAGGCCAGGGAGGCCTTTACCAAGTACAAGAACGCCGTCATGCTGACCGCCGACGAGTTACGCAAGGAGCCGGTCGCCGATGCGCGCCAGTCGACCAGCCGGCTGTTCTCTTCGGTGCGGCCGCTGGCCAACGAAGCCGAGGCGAACATGCTCAAGCTGATGGAAGTCAAGAAGGACAACGCTGACCGGCTCAATGACGAAACCGATCTCATCTATGCCCATATCCGCACCCTGTTGCTGGTGCTGACCTTTGGCGGCGTCCTCTTCGGCATCGCGCTGGGCCTGTTCATCTCGCGCAACCTGACGCGCCAGCTCGGCGGCGAACCGCGCGACGTGGCCGCTGCGGCCGATGCGATTGCCTCCGGCGATCTGAGTACCCACATCGACATCAGCCATGCGGCCCAAGGCAGCGTGGTCAGCGCCATGCACATGATGCAGGGCTCGCTGCGCAAGGTGGTGCAGACAGTGCGCACGAGCAGCGAGAGCATCGCCACCGGTTCGCGCCAGATCGCCACCGGCAACCTGGACCTGTCGGCACGCACAGAACAGCAGGCCAGCGCCCTGGAAGAAACAGCCTCGTCGATGGAAGAGCTGACCTCCACCGTCAAGCACAACGCCAGCAACGCACAGAACGCCAAGGAGATGGCCGCGACCGCCTCCACGGTGGCGCAGGAGGGCGGCGAGGTGGTGGCGCAGGTGGTCGACACGATGAGCGCCATCAATGAGTCCTCCAGGAAGATGGCCGACATCATCAGCGTCATCGACGGCATTGCCTTCCAGACCAACATCCTGGCCTTGAACGCCGCCGTGGAAGCGGCCCGCGCCGGCGAGCAGGGACGCGGCTTCGCGGTCGTCGCCACCGAGGTGCGCAACCTGGCGCAACGCTCGGCGGCCGCCGCCAAGGAAATCAAGACGCTCATCGAAGATTCGGTGGACAAGGTCAACGTCGGTGCGCGGCTGGCCGATCAGGCTGGCACGACCATGAGCGGCATCGTCGAAAACGCCGGCAAGGTGACTTCCATCATCGGAGAAATCTCGGCGGCCAGCACGGAACAGACGGCCGGCATCGAACAGATCAACCAGGCCATCATGCAGATGGACGACGTGACCCAACAGAACGCCTCGCTGGTCGAAGAAGCCGCGGCAGCCTCGCGCGCCTTGCAGGATCAGGCCGATGCGCTGGCGCAGATCGTGAGCATCTTCAACCTGGGACAGACGGCCATCGGCATGCAGGATGCCCCGCGCACGATCACGCCAACCGCGCCCAAGACCATTGCAGGGGCGCCGCGCGGCGAACCCAAGCGCCTGGGCAGCAAGGCCGCCACACCCTCCGCACAAGCGACCAAGGAAGAGGACTGGACGACCTTCTGAGCCGATATGTCCCGCCCGGCGGGGCTGACCGTGCTGGAGCCTTGATCATGGAACAGGCGGACCGGATCTGCCAGGTCCGCCCCTGGCTCAACGGATCTTGATCTCGACGAAGCGATTGCGCGGTTCGGCCACGCCGCGCTTCTGCGGGACACGCGGGTCGCGTGCGCCCTTGCCGATGACTTCGATGCTCAGCGCCTTGACGTCGGCACGGCGCAGTTCGCGTTCGATCAGGCGGGCGCGGCGCAGCGACAGGGCATCGTTGTTGCTTTCGCTGCCGATATTGTCGGCATGACCGATCAGCACGAATTCCCCTGCGGGGAAGTCCTTGATTTCAGCGATCGCCTTCTTCAGGGCGTCTTGCGAGGCCGGGGTCAGACGATCCGTTCCCAGTTCAAACAAGAGATCGTAGCTGCGTGGCCGCGCGGGCAGGCTGCCCAGCACGTCGGCATAACGCTTTTCCACATCGGCGGGAGTCACCGTGAGGGTCTTGTCGACCTTGCCGCCGGCGGTCTCCACCGATGCGTAGGGCGTGGCGAGCGCGGTTTCGCCGGTGGCGGTCTTGACCACGATGCTGCTGGCCGAGCCATCGGGCTGGGGCAGCAGCAGGAAGCGTTCGCGCGGGCCGGCGCAACCGGCCAGAAGGACGGCCAGGGCGGTCAGGATCAGGCTTTTATTCACCGGCCACCTCGACGATGAAGTCGGTGCCGCGAATGCCGATGGTGGCCGTGGGCGTGGAAAACTGCTGGCGTTCCGGCGCATGCTTGCCGATCAGTCCGGAGACGTAGCGCAGGGTCCCTTTGACCATGCGCACGGCGATATTGCCTTCATCGGTCTTTTCATTGAAGACGAACTGTTCGAGCAGGAACTGGCTGTTGGGTCCCAGCGAGATGAGGGTATCGTCGCGCAGCGTGAAGCCGACCGAACTGGCGGCGGCGGTGAGCACGCGGTCGCCCTCGTAGAGCCGTTCACCCACTGCCAGCGGGCGGGTCTTGCCCTCGCGCTGGGCCTGTACCTCGCCGCGCATGACCTTGACGATGGCCGCCTGGGTCGCGCCATCCTGCTGCGCCCAGGCCGCTGCCGACGCCATCATCAGCGCCGACCATCCCAGTCCCAGCAGCATGCCCTTGCCCCTGCGCCGGACCTGCCTGCGTCCCGACGATGTGATCCCCATATCGCTTGCCCTTTGATGTTTTGATGTTGTGGTGTTGATATCGTGATGTTGCAGTGACGCAATCTGCTGCGCAATTTCACAGAAAATCGGTGCTGCCGTCAATCTCTCTTTTACCGCTTCTCGAAAAAGGGAATGCCGGGGATGACCTGCCAGGGACTCAACGAGTACGCCACGAGGGCGCCACGGCAGAGTGACATGCATTCCTTCAATGAATGCCTGCGATATCCACGCGGTCCTGCGCCAGTTCCTTGATCAGCTGCATGACGGTGCGGCATGCCAGGGTCAGCTCGCCATGGCGTGACATGGCCAATGCGATGTGGCGGGTGATCTCAGGCGAAATGATCCGTGATGCCTTCAGGCGGTTCTTGCGCACCGCGCTGGCGATCGCGTAAGGCCCGAGCAGCGCATAGACCCCGCCATTTTCCACCAGATGCTCCTGGATGCTCAGGGAATCGGCCTCGATCTGGACATTGAGCGTGATGCCATGCTCGATGCTCAGATGGTCCAGCCGGTCGCGCCAGCTGTTGGGCCGGCAGAACGACACCAGAGGCAGCTGGTGCAGCGACGCGAATGGAACCGTGGGCGCCTGCACCAGTGGATCGTTGGGCGCACCCACGAGATAGGTATCGGTCTTGGTGATGTAGAGATCGCCGTTCTTGGCATGGGCGCCATGGCGGAACAGCAGCGCCAGGTCCACGTAGCCATTGTCCAGCCAGGTATCGAGCTGCGCGCCCTGCCCTTCGCGCACGCTCAGCTGGATCTGCGGATAACGTTGCTGGATCTGCTGGTACAGCGTGCTCACCAGAGGATGCGCAGCCGAAGGGAGTATGCCCATGCGCACGCGGCCAATGGGTGTGCCGGCGGCTGACTGGATGTCATTGGTCAACTGCTCGGTGGTGGCCAGCCAGGCCCGCACCCGCGGCGCCACCCGCATGCCCAGTTCGGTCGGAATCACGCCCCGGCCATTGCGCTGGAACAGCCGGCCGCCGCATTGCTGCTCCAGCTCGGCGATCTGCCTGCTGATGTGGGGCTGGGTGGTCCCATGCAGCAAGGCCACCTTGCTGAGACTTCCCAACTCCATGGCTTCGACAAAGAGCTTCCAGGCGGCGTAGTGCATGGCTTCGTTCTCCAGCGGGATATGTCAATCCAGTATATCTGAAATGCCCCTTTACGCTCTTCCTGCATGGCTCGGGCAACCCTACACTTTGTTTCATCCCGCTGTCACCGGCCTTGCCAGAGTGCAGGCCCAGCGGGCGTCTTGAGCCTCTTTGCCGTTGCTGGAGGACAAGAAAAACATTCATTACAACGAAAGGATGACAACATGAGTATCGACCTGCGCGGCCTCGTCCCGGCCCCCGTGACCCCCTTCACCCGCGACGGCGCCGTCGACCACGCGGCCATCCTGCGCCTGGGCAAATGGCTGGGCAGCTTCGATGGCGTCAAAGGACTGGTGGTGCTGGGCCACGCTGGCGAAGGCACCTTCCTGTCGCAATCCGAGCAAGCCGCCGTCATCGAGAGCTTCGTCAAATCCACTGACGGCAAGGTCCCCGTGATCGCGGGCATCACGCTCGAAGGCACCCAGGTCGCCGCAGAAGAAGCCAAGCGCGCCGTCAAGGCCGGGGCCGCCGCCGGCCTGGTCTATCCCTCGCACGGCTGGTTGCGCTTCGGCTACCAGAAAGGCGCGCCACAAGACCGCTACCGCGCCATCTACGAAGAAAGCGGCCTGCCGCTGATCCTGTTCCAGTACCCCGACGCCACCAAGGCCACCTACAACCTGGAAACCCAGCTCGACATCGCCGCCCTGCCCGGCGTGTTCGCCATGAAGAACGGCGTGCGCAACATGCGCCGCTGGGACACCGAGATCCCGGTCGTGCGCCGCGAACGTCCCGACCTGCAGATCCTGACCTGCCACGACGAATACCTGCTGCACACCATGTTCGATGTGGATGGCGCCCTGGTCGGCTATGGCAGCATCGCCCCCGAGCTGCTGATCGACCTCATCGCTGCCGGCAAGGCCAAGGATTACCGCAAGGCCCGCGCCATCCATGACAAGCTCTTGCCGGTGACCAAGAACGTCTACCATCGTGGTTCGCACATGGAAGGTACGGTGGCCCTCAAGCACGCCCTGGTGGCACGCGGTATCCTCGAGCACGCCACGGTGCGCTCCCCGCTGCTGCCGCTGGAGCCCGGCGCCGATGTCGAGATCGCCAAGGCGCTGCGTTCCGCCGAGATGATCTGATCGGTCCGCGCCCCCCCCCAAAAAAAGGGGCGGCGCACGGCGTCACAGCGAGCACTGGCCGGCGAAGACTGGCCAGTGACTCAGCTGTGACCATGGCCTTGATCGCCCCCAGAGGCTGACAAGGAAGACTGGCCGGAACAGGCCTGCAACAGAAAAAAGAACAGAAAAAAGCATGGAGACACTATGACTACGCTGGCCGCGCACACGCGCGCACAGGCAGCCCGCCAGGGACTGCTGACATCCGACGATGCGCACCGCGCCGCAGGATTGCTCTTCCGTATCGAGAACGTACCTTTCTCAAGGTGGCACACCAAAGCCCGTATCATCATGGGCAGCGCCACCTTGTTCGACGCCTTCGACGCCCTCTCGCTGGCCTTCGTGCTGCCGGTGCTGGTGGGGTTGTGGCACCTGTCGGCGGCGCAGATCGGTCTGTTGATCGCCTCCGGTTATCTGGGGCAGGTCATCGGCGCCTTGTTCTTCGGCTGGATGGCCGAGCGCTACGGTCGCGTGCCCAGCGCCAGTGTCACGGTCGGCCTGATGTCGGTGCTCAGTATCGTCTGTGCGTTCACGGGCAGCTTCCATATGCTGTTCCTGTGCCGTTTCCTCCAGGGCATCGGCGTGGGTGGTGAAGTCCCGGTGGCGGCCACCTACATCAACGAGCTGTCACAGGCCCATGGCCGTGGCAAGTTCTTCGTCCTCTATGAGCTGATCTTCCCGCTGGGCCTGCTGGCGGCGGCGCAGGTGGGAGCGTTCTTGGTGCCGCGCTTTGGCTGGGAATACATGTTCCTGGTGGGCGGCATCCCCGGAATACTGGTGGCCCTGCTGATCACGCGCCTGCCCGAGTCGCCGCGCTGGCTGATCGGGCGTGGCCGGTTGGATGATGCAGAAAAGGTCATCCGCACACTCGAGGCCAGCACCCCAAAACGCAACCTCGATGCGCAGACCGACAAGCAAGCCATCGAACAGCGCATCAACGCACTGGCTGCCGGCGCGGGAAAACGCCAGCGCGGCTCGTGGAAGGAATTGTTTTCTCCGGTCTATCGCGGTCGCACCATCATCGTCTGGGTGCTGTGGGCCAGCTCCTACTTCGTGGCCAATGGCATCAACAACTGGCTGCCCAGCCTGTACAAGACCGTCTATCACCTGCCGCTGCAGGAGTCGCTGCGCATGGCCTCGGTATCGAATGTGCTGAGCGCCTGTGCAGTGCTGGGTTGCGCCTTGCTGATCGACCGCGTGGGCCGCCGGCGCTGGGCCATTGCCAGCTTCATCGTCAGCGGCGCATTACTGGCCTTGCTGGGCGTACTCAAGGCCGAAAGCGCCTGGTCGGTGATGTTGCTGGCTTCTTCGGCCTATGCGGTGATGGGAACGACGACGGTGCTGCTGTATCTCTACACCCCCGAGATCTATCCGACCCGCATGCGCGCTATCGGCACGGGGCTCGCCACCTCCTGGCTGCGCGCCGCCTCTGCAGCGGCACCGACGATGGTCGGGGTAGTCCTGGCCGGACATGGCATTGCCACGGTGTTCCTGATGTTCGCCGGCGTCACCGTCCTTGGCTTGCTGGCGGCGTGGCGGATGATCGAGACCACCAACCGGTCGCTGGAAGAAATCTCCCCTTAGTCTGCAAGCACCGGGGGAGGCGCTAAGTCGCCATCGAATCGCCCTCCCCTGAGGTTCACCATCCCGATGTTTTGCTGGCAACGGCCCGTACCGCACGCGGCCTGCGCACGGTCACGCCCAGCCATGGCGGACGCCTGCGCGCCAGCCCGCATCCTCGCACCTGAACAAGACCAGGCACATCCATCAGGAGGAATTCATGAAGGCATTGAAGGCTATCATCGCTGCGCTATTAACCATGAGCGCATCGCTGTCCCAGGCACAGTCGGTGACGCTCTACGGCATCGTCGACACGGGCGTGGAATACGTCAACCACGTCGGCGCAGGCCAGCAGGGCCTGCTGCGCATCCCCAATCTCACCGCGACCACGCCCTCCCGCATCGGGCTGCGCGGCACCGAGGACCTGGGCGGCGGCCTGCGCAGCGTGTTCATGCTGGAATCGGGATTTGCTCCCGACTCGGGAGCACTCAACCAGGGTGGCCGGATGTTCGGACGCATTGCCTACGTAGGCTTGAGCGATCACTGGGGGCAGATCAGCTTCGGTCGCCAGGCCACCATGCTGCTGTGGGCCACGCTGGAGTCCGACATCCTGGGCGCCAATGTCTATGGCGCCAATGCGCTGGACAGCTATCGTCCCAACGCGCGCGCCGACAATTCCATCGCCTACCGGGGCAGCTTCGGCGCCTTCACGCTGGGCGGGACCTACAGCTTCGGACGCGACACCGTCAACGCCGGCCAGAATCCGGCCGGCACCAACTGTGCGGGCGAGCAGGCGGGCGACAGCCTGGCCTGTCGTGAGTGGTCCCTGATGGTGAAGTACGACACCGCTGCCTGGGGCGCCTCGCTGGCCTATGACACCCTGCGCGGCGGCAAGGGCGCGGCGGCGGGCCTGTCCAGCAGCCAGTTGAGCGACAGCCGGATGTTGCTGGGCGCCTATGTCAAGGCCGACCGGCTCAAGGTCGGCATCGGCGGCTCCCTGCGACACAACCAGGGCAGCGCGCTGTCCAAGAGCCAGCTGTACTACGCCGGCCTGTCCTATGACCTCACGCCAGCATTCAACCTGGCCGGCCAGCTCTACTACCTGCATTACAACGACAGCGCCAACAAGGCCTGGCTGGGCGCCTTGCGGGCCACCTACTCACTTTCTGCCCGCACGGCGCTCTACCTCACCAGCGGCTTCATCGACAACCGTGGTCAATCCAATCTGTCAGTCAGCGCCGGCGGCAGCGTGGGGACCGCCAACCCCGCACCGGGCGGCAACCAGTTCGGGATGATGGCGGGGATACGGCATAGTTTCTGATTTCCAAAGGGTCCTCCGGATCTGAGCAAGAGCCCATCTACTGCTGCTTCACCAATTCGGAAAGTCGTGCAAATACGTCCGGAGAGCTTCGCCGGAGATGGCAGGCATAGAAGGAAGCCAGCCCTCCGGCGACCAGGATGCTCACTGCAAGCAGGTAACTGGGAGCGGAAGGCAAACCCGAGAGGAGTTGCACATGGGCGATCATCTGCCACAGGAAATACAGCAGCACCAAGGCACTGCACACTGGCGCAACCACGCCGCGCCAGGCTGATACGGAGCTCTGGTGACGTCTGAAGAAACTGGCCACGGCAAGCGCAGCCAGCACCTGGCAAGTCAACACGCCGATGGCCGATGGAACGCTGGCCCATGGCAATGCCTGCAGCATCGGATCCAAGCCAGCCATCGCGCACATCAGGATCAAGGCACAGGAAATGCACATCGTGATGGCCGAGGCGACATAGGGCGAACGATGGCGTGGATGCGTCCTGGACAGCATTGTCCAGACCAGCCCGCGCATCGACAAGGCATGCCAGTAGCGGGCCACCACGTTGGTAAAACTCAGTACCGCAGCGAACAGGCTGGTGATGACCAGGACCGCGCCGATCCTGGCTGCGGTCGGTCCTGCCAGGGTCTGGAACATGGACAGCCACATTCCTCCCGGGTCATTTGCCGCGACCTGTACCGCGTGATCCACGCCGAAATGATGGAGCATCAGGAAGATGGATGCTGCGTACAACACACCGATGAAGACGATCGAAAAGTACATCGCACGTGGCACCGAACGTTGCGGATCGCGGGCCTCCTGCGCATAGATCGCGGCTGTTTCGAACCCCATGAAGGAGGCGACGACAAAGATCAGGGAAGGTCCGAAGCCCGCCGTGAAAACCGACTGCGGCCGGAACGGAGCAAAGGAGACCACGGCGCCAGTGAAGTGCTGGCGCCGCAGCTCCAGCACATCCGCGCCCAGGATGGCGCCCACCTCGCACAGCATCAGCAACAGCAGCAGGCGTCCGCTGAACTCGATGCCACGTACACATAGCAGATGGGCCAGCACGGCGCAGACCAGCGCCCATATCCACCATGGCGCGGCAATGCCCATCGCGGCCATCATGACCTGCATGAAATGCCCCAGCATCGCATAACAGGCCAGCAGGATGGAGATATAGGACAACACGGCGATACAGGCGCTGCCCACTCCCGCGACGCTGCCCAGGCCTTTGGTAATGTAGGCGTAGAATGCCCCGCCATTCTGGACGTAAGGCGTCATCGCACAAAAGCCGATGGCGAAGAGCAGATAGGCCAGGCACACGACGACGTAGGAACCCGGCAGCCCGATGCCGTTGCCCAGGGTGATGCTCACCGGTACGCCGCCTCCCATCGAGGTAAGCGGACCATTGGTGGTAATCACCATCAGGAAGATGCCGAACCAGCCGATGGCATCTTTCTTCAGACCGGTGTGATCAGGCGTTGAACGGGCTGGTGCAGACATCCGGGACTCCTTGAAACGGCAGGCAAGAAACGTGATTGGCTCGGTTTGGCTGAGCTTGCTCAGTTGCCGGCAAACAGCCCGAAACCATACATATCGGCCGCAATGCGCCAGCCATCCTGCTCTTTGCGCCATGCCGTCAAGGAACGCATCGCAATCTGATCGCCGGCGCCGCCGGCGGGAGGGGAGGTCCATTCCAGCCAGGTGATGGCCGCGCCTTCATTGATCTCCACCGTGCGCACCGAACGGATGGACAGGTGCGGGGTGATCTTGAGCATGTCGGTCAGCATCGGCAGCAAGTCGCCGCCAACGGTGATGACCGGCGTGCCCTCCCCGTTGATGCTGCAATCCGCGCAGAACATCTCGCGATGCAGTACGACGGCATCTCCTTGACGGCACAAGGTTTGCAGCTTCTCGATGGACTGGTTCAGGTTCAGGTTCATGTCATTCCTTTCAAAGTAAAGTGGATGGCGCAAATTGCCTCGCTTCAAGCCTGCGGGGACAGGAACTCTCCTACCTCGCGGGCAGCCCGGATCCCCTCCTCGATGGCCCCGTCAATGAAGCCGCGCCAGCCGCTGGCCCAATCCGTATTGGCAAAGAACAGCGGCGGCGCCGAGGCCTGCAGCGACGCCAGGTGACGGGTGGTCTGGTTGGGCGCGAACCAGGTCCATCCACCCTTGGCATAAGGGTCATTGATCCAGTCGTGCGCCAGTACCTCGGTCACGTTGATGTCCGGCAGAAACTTGCGAAGCTCGCTCTGGATCTGGCCGATATCGGTGAGATCGATCTTGTCATCCGGGCCGAATCCGACCAGCAGTGACTTTCCATTGATCACGCGGTCAGAGATGACCATGGTCAGCGCATTGGGATACGGCGCAAAGCCGATCCAGGCCCCCACATTGCGGTCCACATGGGCGATGAACTTGGTGCCGGCGCAGACATGGCGCTGGCGATGCGCCTGCTCACGGGCCGGAGCAAGACCGGAGGTGAAGCGAATGTCGCCCAGTACATTCATGGGAACGGCCACCACCAGAGACTTGGCCAGCAGCGAGATATTCCTGGCCTGAAGCCGTACGCCATCGGCCGTCGCCGTGATCTCGGAGACTGGCTCACCGACGAACAGATCGGCCTTGGAATCCTTGAGCAAGGCCAGCGCCAGCGCCGAGGTCCCCTTGGCGATCTTGTAGCGTCCCAGACGCTTGAGCAGCGCCTCCGTGGAATATTCGCCCAGCGCCCACCAGCGCAGCTGATCATAGAAGCCGCCCTTGGCAGGATCGGTCGCCGCATTCATGGTGACGAACGACTCCAGCAGTGCGCGCTGGCGGCTTGACAGCTCGATCTGCGCAAGCCGCTCGGCCAGGCTGATGCTGTCGAAGCGATCGGCGACCGGGTCCGGACAATGGGGATTGGCGAAGGCGATTTCGCCACGCGCGCCATCGACATCGCAAAACAATTGCAAGGCCGCAGACAGATCCTTGCCCATCGCTTCGGCGCTATCCGTTTCCAATCCCTGGGAGGTCAAGAGGCTGATGGACTCAGGCGTGCCGCTGACCGATTCAGAGATCCCCAGGCCATAGCGATGGAGTTCATTCCATACATAAGCCTGGCCCCAATGCACCCAGGTGCCCCCTACTTCGTACTTCTGGCCATTCTGCTCGGCAATGAAGGTGCGCCCGCCTATGCGGTCACGCGCCTCGACAATGGCCACTCGCAGGCCACTGGATCCCAGTTCGCGGGCAGCGGTCAGTCCGGCAAAGCCAGCACCGACGACGACCACATCGTAGGCATTGCCATCGGGAATCTTGCTGCTCAAGGCAGCCGGGGAAGGTAGGCCGTGAATGGGTGCGCATCCGGCCTTGATGTGATGTCCGTCCGAAGTAGTCTTCATTGGCGTGTGATCTGGAAGGAGTGAAGAAAAATGGATAGCTGGATTCTGGCCCTGGCGACTGCGCCGGGGTAACCCCAATCGGCATATGAAGCAGGCCACCGCAAATGCCGGGCGACCTACAGCAAGGCGCTAACAGCAGAAGCCGCATCAAACTTGTGCAAAAAAGTAAAGATTGCACCAAGACAAAAAGAAGCAGCAAAACACATAAATAAATAAAAAATTATTTGCTGTTTTTTTGCTTTGAGATAAAGTCGCAAAAAAATGACGTCATTCCTGCTTGATTGCGGAATGAGTGGTGATGTGATGGGTGACGGGTGACGGGCGATGGCAAGCCGATGCTCGCAGCCCGCCGTCACCGACGCCATGCATAAGATCAGGCACGCCAGATGCTAGGAGACTGGGCTGCGCTTATCGATGAAGCCGCAGCTCACCTTGGAGAGAGACCATGTTGCAAAGCGTTCTTCGTTTTCAGGATGTGCATGAGCACGCCGCTGCGATCAGTCCATGGAATCTGCACTATGCGCAGATTTCGGCAGGCAAGGTGGAGAGCTCGCTGCTGCAGTTGTCCACGCCCCGCTGCCACGTCTTTCGCGAGCGTATCAACCAGCGCGTGGTGCAGCAGGGGGAAGCGCCCAGAGAGCAGGTGTGCTTTGCATTTCCTGTCGCAGCGCCCGGCAAGGCGCATGTACAGGGCCGCGAGGTGGATGAGCACTGCATGTTGTTCTTGCAGGGGGGAGACGAGTTCATGTGTCACCTGCCCATGGACACGGACTTGTTCGCCATCACCTTTGACCGCGCCCTGTTTGAGGCGCAGCTTGAGCACACGGCAAGTCCGGAGCGCATTGTTGCGCTGATGAAGCAGCCCGTCGTGAAAGTCGCCTCCCAGGACTTGCACGCCTGCCGCGAGCGGCTTCTGAACATATTCTATTGGGCGATGCTCTCCATCGAGGATGGACACGGACAGCACCCGCAACAAGAGCAGGAACTGGAACTGTCTCTGCTGGCCGAATTGCTGGCGCTGCTATCGGCGCCCGACTGTGGCGCCAGCCGGCAGATCAGCACGATACGCAGCTACATCGTCGACAAGTTGCATCGGCAGACCATGAACGATGCCATCAATGTCCCCAGCATCTTCGAGGTGTGCGAGCAGATGCAGGTCAGCCGGCGCACGGTGCAGAACAGCTTTCAAACCGTGACCGAGACGACGCCCCGCAACTATCTGCGCTGCGTGCGGCTCAACGGCGTACGACGGGCATTGATGTCAACCTCTGCGGAGCAGATCACGATAGGCGATATCGCCTCACGCTGGGGATTCTTTCATCTGAGCCACTTTGCAGAGGACTACCGGGCCTTGTTCTGCGAACTGCCATCCCAGACCATCCGCCGCTCCCACGCCTTCGGGAGAGCGGCGACGTCCTGAGTTTTTCTCTGCTGGCCCTGGATCAGAATGAATAACGCCCCTGCACATAGACGGTGCGCGGTGCGCCCACCAGCTTGCCCAGGTTGTTATCGGTGGTCCGTGTGAAGTAGCGACGGTCGGTCAGGTTATTGATGCCGGCAAAGACATCAAAGCCCTTCGCCCCCGGCACTTTCCAATCCACCTGGGCATTCCAGAGGCGGAAGCCAGGGATTTCCCCGATGCTGCCGTCGGCGCTTTCGGCGATGGTGTTGGCTTCATCGGAAAATTGACGGCCTTGATGCGTGGTCGACAGATTGAAACCCCATGATCCCGATTTGAAGCGCGTGCCCACCGTGTCGGTAGTGCGCGCATAGAACGGCAAGTCCTTGCCCGGATTCGCGCCCGATTTCTGCAAGGCGCGGGTGTAGGTGTAGTTGGCGTAGACCGACCATCCCTTCAAGACGCTCTGCTGATCAAAGGCATAGTCCATCGCCAGTTCGATGCCATCATGCTGGGTCTTGCCGATATTGCGGAAGACGCTTGGATTCGTTCCCTGAACGGAGACGATCTGGTTGTCGAAATCGATATGGAACACCGTCGCTTCTGCAGATGCCTGCGCGCTCTTCCAGCGCACCCCTCCTTCGATCGTCTTGGCCAGCTCGGGCGAGAGCGGATTGGCCGATGACATGGTGTTGAGTTGCGAATTCTGAACCACACCGAAGGAAGTGTTGTAGTTGCTGAACAAGGTCAACTGCTCGGTAAGCAGGTAGGCCACGTTGATCGAGGGCAGCGGCTTGTTGTTGGACACCTGGTAGGAAGCGTTATTGGCCACGTCATAGCGGGTCGACTGGACGTGCTCGAAACGCAGGCCCGGAGTAATGCGCCATTTGCCGAAGGCGATCTTGTCATCGATGTAGCCGGCATGGGCATCGGTGCTGTTCTGGAACTGGGTGAATCCGCTGAGCACGCCGGTCAGGACGGCTTCGTTATAGACATTATCATCGCCGCGCTCACGGACATAACGATAGCCGACGGTGACATCGTGCGTAGTGCTGCCCCATGCAAAGCGCTGCGTGTAGCGCGGCTCGATGCCCAGCGTTTCATAGTTGCGCGGTTGATGTGAGAGGCGGGTGCCGGCCGGATTGATCAATGTGCTCTGGCGGGTAGCCTGGTTGAAGTAGGTACGGATCTCGAATTCCTGGCGATCCGATATCGTGTTGAGGTAGCCCACATCAAAGCCTTTACGGGTTCCACCCCAATTGTCGCGCTGGCGTGTGTTCTGGAACGGGTCGGCAGCGTACTGCGCAACGCTGAGTCCGCCGGGCGTGCGGCTGAGCACGTCATAGTAGTTGATCTTGGCGTAGAGCTCGGAGGTCGGCGAGATTTCATAACGCATCTTCAGCGCAAAATCATTGAGGTGCTCATCGCTCTTGTCGCGCCAGCCGCTTCCTTCCTGGCCGGAATAGAGAAAGGCCATGCCGAAGCCATTCTCCGCCTGACCGCCGGCAAAGGCGGTGTACTGCGTATTGCCGCCGCCCTGGCCGTAACTGTTGTAGCGCACCGCCGCGTCACCGGAAATGCCGGGCGTCGTCGGGATGGAGCGTGTCTTGAAATTGATGATGCCGCCCACGTTCTGCGGACCGAAGCGCACGGCACCGCCGCCACGGACGACATCGATCGATTCGATATTGTTCAGGCTCAGTGGCGCGAACGATAGTTGCGGCTGGCCATAGGGCGCCACCGCCATGGGGATGCCGTCCAGCAGGATGGTGGAGCGCGGTGAATAGCGCCCGGCCAGCCCGCGCACACCGATGTTGAGCGCGAGGGCGCTGCCGGCGGTGCCGGAGTTGTCGCTGGACTGCACACCGGGAATGCGGCGCATCGCGTCACCGATACTGACAGCGCCGGTGCTTTCGATCTCCTGCTTCTTCACCACGGTGCGCGCTCCCGGATAAGTTTTAACGCTACTTTCCAAGCCAGTGCCCAGCCAGTCGCCGCTGACCTGGATGGGCTCCAGGCCGGGTTGTCCGTCCGAGGGGGTTGCCTGTTGAGCCAGGCCTGCTACGGGAAAAGCCAGTATTGCCAGCGAGGCAAGAGCGGTCGTGGTGATGCGCAGGTCGCGCACAAAGAGCGATGGGGCTTGATGGGTCTTCATTACATTCGGTCCAATAAAAATACTGGCGAACCTCCGCCGTTTATTTCTTCTAAAAATTGGGAAATCTTCAGGACGACATCCGAAGAATTGCGAATGATAATGATTTGCACTCAATAATGCACGTATTTCGATATTTGCGATAATTTATCTGCAACACCTCCGTATTTTTTTGAGCCGAGATAGGCCAACCCGATCAGACGCGCACACGGCCTGCCGCAAGGGCGTCAGCCCGGCAGGCCAATGACGATGCGCTCGGCCTGCTGGATGCGCCGGACCAGCGCATCAATGCCTGACCAGGCGGCCTCCTCCTCGGCTTCCATCGGCTTCTTCGATGGGAAAGTGCAGCAGCGCCGCCACGATGCCCACCACAAAGGTGGCCATCCACAGCAGGGAATACGATCCCGTCACTTCCAGCATCCATCCGCCCAGCCATGCCCCCAGGAATGAACCCACCTGATGGCTCAGGAAACAGACGCCAAAGAGCGTGCCCATGTGCGCCGTGCCGAACAGGCGCGCCACCAGTCCGGTGGTAAGCGGCACCGTGCCCAGCCAGGTCAGTCCCATGACGGCGGCAAAGAGCGTCACCGACTGGCTGCTCTTGGGCGCGATGAAGAACAGCCCGATGGCGGTGCTGCGGACCAGGTACAACCAGCCCAGCACCCGCTGCGGGCGGTAACGTCCACCCAGCCAGCCACAGGCCCAGCTGCCGGCCATGTTGAACAGACCGATCAAGGCCAGCGCGGTGGCCGCCAGGCCCATGGGCATGTGGCACAGTTCCAGATAACCGGGCAGATGCGTGGCGATGAAGGCCAGCTGGAAACCGCAGGCAAAGAATCCCAGCGTCAGCAACTGGTAACCACGATGGGCGGTGGCCTGCGCAATCACCTCGCGCACCGAATAATCCAGCCGTGGCGCGTCGGCTGCGACCGGGCCGGTGCGGGCCAGCGCCAGACCCAGGGGCGCCACCGCCAGCACCAGCAAGGCCAAGACCATCAAGGCCAGGCTCATGCCCGAGCTTGCCCGCAGACCCTGGACCAGCGGCAGCATCAGCACCTGGCCCAGCGAACCACCGGCGCTGACCAGGCCCATGGCGCTGCTGCGACGTTCAGCGGGCACGCTTCGCCCGACCGCGGGCAACACCACGCCGAAGCTGGTGCAGCTGATTCCCACACCGATGAACACGCCCATGCCCAGCACCAGCACCGCCCCATTGGGGGCCAGCGCCGTCAGCGCCAGGCCGATGGCATAGCACACCGCCCCGAACGCCACCACCGGCGCCGGTCCATGGCGATCCGTGAGGGCCCCGGCCAGCGGCTGGGCGGCGCCCCAGACCAGGTTGTGCAAGGCGATGGCAAAGGCCACCAGGGTCACCGGCAAGCCATGGTCATAGGACAAGGGACTGATGAACAGCCCAAAGGTCTGGCGCGATCCCAGCGCCATGCTCATGATGGCGGCGCCGGCTAGCACCACCAGCCAGGGTTTTCGATTGACAGTAGCAATACGCATGGAAGACCTATCTCGTAAAGAAACCGATGAAGAAAGAATGCTGAATTTGACTACGTGGCGGGCGCAGGCTCAAGTGAATTCGGTAGACCCTCACATTCCCTCTATGCATGCGAAAAATTTCCGCCAGCGCTCTCACGCAAGCCCCGGTCTATGCTTCAATAGCAGCTCTTCCCCGCCCTGCCGAGATTGCCATGAGCCTTCCCCTTGCCAAGCTGCCGCCCCTGGATCTGCTGCGCGGATTCGTCGCAGTGGGTCGCCGCATGAGCTTCACGCTGGCCGCGCAAGACCTGTTCCTGACGCAATCGGCGGTCAGTCGGCAGGTGCTGTTGCTGGAGCAGTACATGCAAACGCCATTGCTGCAGCGACATCATCGTTCGATCTCCTTCACGCCCATGGGCGAACGGCTCTTTCGCAGCGCCGACGCCGCCCTGCTGCAATTGCAGGACAGCCTGGGCGAGCTGCGCGCGGCCCAGGCGGCGCGGCCAGTTACCATCACCGCCAGCATCGGCATGACCGGGCTGTGGCTCTTGCCGCGTCTGTCGCGGCTGCAGCAGCAGGTCCCGGGCGTGGATGTGCGCGTGGCCGCCAGCGACAGCACGATAGACCTGCGCCACGAAGGCATCGACCTGGCCTTGCGCTATACCAGGCGCGTCCATGCACCCGCCGATGCGATCCGGCTGTTCGGCGAAACAGTGGCGCCGGTAGCCCATCCCTTGCTGCTCAAGAACGGCAAGTTGCCCGCCGACGCCACGCTGCTGGAATTCGACCAGGCCAACCCGCATCTGCGCTGGAAGTCCTGGCTGGACAGTGAATCCGTGGGCAAGGCCGGCAAGATTGGCAAGCTCGGTACGATCAGCAAGAAGGCGCGCATGCTGCGCCTGAACCAGTACGACATGGTGATCCAGGCGGCCCTGGCCGGCCAGGGTGTGGCCCTGGGGCGACTGGAACTGATCGCTCCGCAACTGGAGGGCGGCCAACTGGTCTTGCTGGCCGATCCACGCACCCAGGACGACGACGGCTATGCCTACTGGCTGATCCAGGCAGAGCCCTCGCCGCGCCGCGAGGTGCAGCTGATCGCCAACTGGATCTGCGCGCAGGCCAGGGCTCGCCGCAGCCTCATCGGCTGACGCCCGCATCGCCGACACACCAGGCCAGGGCATCGTCGAGACGATCATTACCCCAGAACATCTCATCGCCGACAAAGAAGGTCGGTGCGCCGAAGATGCCGCGTGTGCGGGCCTGTCGGGTCTGTTCGCGCAGTCGGGCGCGATTGGGCTCCGATTGCGCCTCGGCGATGATCTCGGCAAATGGCAGGCCCAGCGCCTGCAATACTTCGCTGATCGTCTCGACGCTGTCGATGTCCCTATCCTCGGCGAAGTTCAGGTGCATGACCAGGCGGCAGAAACTGGACATCCAGGGCGCATGCTCAAAGCGCAGCGCCACCCGGGTCGCCAGCACCGCCGCACGCGGGAAGCGGCTGGGCATGGTCCACGGCAAACCGTACTTCCTGCACTGGCGCGCCATATCCTTCCAGGTATACGCCCCCTTCTCCTTCTGCAACACGAACGGTGAGGTGCTCCAGCCCAGTTCCTGGAATACCGGCCCCAGCAGGAAGGGACGCCACACCACCCGTACACCGGCCTGCCGCGCCGCCTGCTCGATGCGCATGGTGCTCAGGTAGCTGTAGTTGCTGCCGAAGTCGAACCAGTATTCGATCAGCTTGGCGGGGCCGTTCATGCGTGGACCACCAGGCAGCGCATCTCCAGGCTCTTCCGCAAAGGCGCATCGGCCGGGATGGCCGGCAAATCGAAGGCCGTGTGCGGGGTAAAGCGCGCTACGCCGCTGGTGCGGGAATCGTATTGCTTGAACACCAGGGCATGGCTGCGATCCATCTTTGGAAAATAGAACCAGCGGTGCGCGGGATTGTTACGCACCAGGTAGATCTCGCCGTTCCGTTGGGGATAACGCACTTCGCCGCGCACCAGGTCCTGGCTTGCCACACTGCGCGCATCGAGCAGCGCCAGCGGCGTATCTTCGACCACGCCGCGCAGGGTGCGCCAGATGTTGATGATGGAAAAATGCTGGACGAAAGGGATCAGGTCGGAATCCCGCAAGATCATCGACAGACGCCGCCGCCCTGACACCTCAGTATAGTCATTGTGGATGCGCCCATTGGCCGCTGGCGTGGCGCCCCGCGTGGTGCGTCCGAAGTTCAGCGGCGCCCGCACCGGGTCGCGCTCGCGCACCAGGTGATCGAAGACGTAGGCATGGGCGCCACCGGTGACCGCCAGCGCGATCTCGATGGCCTCGGCATAGCAGAGGGCGGTGATCTCGTCGGCATCGTCAGGGTTGCGCAAGGCGGTGGGCGCATCGAACAACGCGAAGCCGTTGGTGTCGATGCTCAGTCCTGCATGGACGGCGGCATCGGCGATGAAGCACTCTTGCTGGTCGTATTGGGCGCTTTCCCAGGGCGTGCCGGGCGGTGGCGTGAATGCATAGCTGACCGGGTCGCGCGAATGGCTGGACAGATAGCTCAGGCGCGCATGGACGCCACGACTGGCATCAGCTTCCTGAATGCGAAGGGCGGCCGATCCACTTTCTGAATTCATCTGCTTCTCCTGGGTCATGGGGGTTTCCATGACGTGTATTGAAGCAGTGCAGCGGGCTGAATTCAAATGACTTATTTGAGATTCCCATGCGCAGAAAGAATACCAGGTAGGGTAGCAACAATGCCGGTAGCGATCGGCATATTTCACGCGCTTCTATGCCGCCCTTTTCGGTGAAGCTTGAGGTATAGTGCGCGACCATGCCCGGGACATCATCATGACAACATCCGGGCCAGTACAGTTTGCAGCTCTGTTGTTCTACAAGACCAAGACCACAGGACTTTAGGAATGCCATCCATGAACATTGAAAGAGCCGGCAAGGAGGACTACGCCTCGCTCATCGACATCTGGGAGTGCTCAGTGCGGGCAACCCATGACTTCTTGGGCGACGAGCAGATTGCCGCGCTGCGACTACTGATTCTGAATCACTATTTTGACGCCGTCGACCTGCGCATTGCCAGGCAGGAGGAAGGTGAAATCACCGGTTTCATCGGCGTGGCCGGGGACCAGGTGGAAATGCTCTTCGTCTCCCCCTCGCATCAGAACAAGGGTATCGGCTCCTTGCTGATGCGCCATGCCATCGAACATCAGGGCGCATGCCGCGTGGATGTGAATGAACAGAACCCGGCAGCCATCGGTTTCTACCTCCATCTTGGATTCGTCCAGATGGGCCGCTCTGAGCATGATGGACAGGGCAATCCCTTCCCCCTGCTCCATCTCAGGCTGGCTTCGACGACCTCGTGAGCAGCCATCGCAAGCGCTGGAGATTTGCCTTTCCCCTGAACTCACTTCACCCCTGCCGGAGAAACAGAAATGCGCAAGACATGGATATGTGCGGCCCTGATCGCGAGTGCAGCTTTCTCGACTGCGGCTTCAGCACGGACGATATGCACGATCGTGGCTGATGCGTCCGAGCACGGCCCTGCCCTTAGGAGCGGCGAGTGCGCCGAGCGCTTCACGCCAGCCTCGACGTTCAAGATCGCCATCAGCTTGATGGGCTTCGACGCGGGCATCCTGCAGGACGAACACACGCCGTCCTGGCCCTATCAGCCGGGATATCCCGATTGGGGTGGCGATGCGTGGCGCCAGCCTACCGATGCCAGCCGGTGGATACAGTATTCCGTGGTCTGGTTCTCGCAGCGCGTGGCCCAGCAGCTCGGAGAAAAACGTTTCCAGCGCTATGCGCGCGATTTCCGCTATGGCAACCAGGATGTCTCGGGTGAACCTGGCAAGCACAATGGCCTGCAAGGTGCATGGATCAATTCGTCGCTGCGTATCTCGCCGCAGGAACAGATTGCCTTCCTGCGCAGGCTGGTGAACCGGCAATTGCCGGTCAGCGCGCATGCGTATGATATGACCAGCAAGGTCACGCTCATCGCTGCGGCGCCGGACGGCTGGGAAATCCATGGCAAGACCGGGACCGGTTCGCCGGGCTCCAATGGTCGCTATGATCCTGCTCATGCCTACGGATGGTTTGTAGGCTGGGCCATCAAGGGCGATCAGAAACGGGTGTTTGCCCGCCTGATCCAGGACGATCAGCCCACCCAGCCCAATGCGGGACTGCGTGCCCGCGACGGACTGCTGCAAGAGCTTCCGGCACTGGCGGATCAACTGACCCGCCGCTCGCACTGAGAGACCACTACTCCACCCGCGCATCAGCACGCTGCGCAGTCAATGCCGAAGCAATCGCCACAGCGACCGCATGGCGATATCTGTGCGCTGCATGTGGGTAACGCACTCTTGCTTGGACGCCAGTCATGCTCGCTGTCGTCGTCAAGCAGCGCTATCGGGTATTGAAAAAGCTAGCAGGCAGATCGCTTTTCGGCACGATACCTTGCTGTGTTTGCCGGCTTGCCGAGCGTGCGCGTGATCGCGACCGCCCAGGCTCGGCTTGGCCGGCTTCAGGTTGCGGTCCGATGTACACCGCACGGGGCCTGATCAGGTGGTGCTGCTCGCGCTGCTCCAGTCCGTGCGCAATCCACCCTATCGAGCGACCAAGCGCAAACAGGCCGAACGCTGCACCCACCGGAAGCCGCAGATGCCTGCGCAGCGCCACCAGGGCGAAATCCACCGAGGGCTTCTGGCCCGTGAGGGTGATTCCGGCGTCGATCATGGCTGCCCAGGGCGAATGGCGTGGCAGGATCTGGGAGAGCAGATAGCTCGCACGTGGATCGCCATCCGGATAGAGCGTATGCCCGAAGCCGGGCAGGTCGTCCCCTCTCGAGAGCCGCTCGCGCATCTTCCTGTCGATGTCGCGCGTGCCGAGTTCATCCCAGAGCGCCTCCACGCGCCCAGTGGTCGCGCCATGCCGTCCACCGGACAGGCCCGCCAGACCGGCGATCACCGCTGCCCGCAGGCTCGCATCCGTGGAGGCCACGCATCGGCTGGTGAAGCTGGACGCATTGAGCTCGTGATCGGCGCAGAGCACCAGCGCCATCCGGATCAGCTCGGCGCCCGAACGACCCACGCCCCATGCCCGCGCACATTGCTCGTGGATCGGGCTGGTGTCGGGACGGGTCCGCAGCAGGCATGCCGCCAGAATCCGCACCAGGTCGCCACAGCCTTGCGCCTGGCGCTCGGTCGCCTTCTGCCAGATGGCGGTCGATGCATCTTCGCTGCCCACGGCGAAAAGCGGCAGAAGGACTTCCTCTGCCCGTTGATCGCCGTAGTGCCTGAAGAGCGCTCGCAAGACAGCGGGAGAAGCGTTGACCTGGGGACCAAAGGCAGTCTGCCTGTCGCATTGCCAGAGGCCGGCCGCCACCTCCTCCAGGCTGGCATGCTCAGCCAGCCTGAGTGCATCCACGCCACGATAGAAGAGCCGTCCGCCATCGATCAAGGTGATGCTCGATTCGAGTACGGGAGCGCCCCAGTTCAGCGCCGCCTTCGCCACTTCCTTGGGCTTGCGTCCGCGTGCACGCTGTGCCGCGACGCGCTCGACGTCGGCGGCGAAATAGCGGCGCTCGCGTGCCGTGGCGCCGGGTTCGGCGTGCAGCAGGCCGCGGCTGACGTAGGCGTACAGCGTTTGCCGGGACACCCCGAGCCGTGCAGCGGCTTCGGTCGAGTTGAGGTAGTTCGACATCGTCGTGGAAGGGAATCGTTTGATTAGTTGATCAGGATAATCAACGTTGACAGCAAATTCAAACGATCCGATCTTTGTCACACCTGAACCAGTCGAGGCAAACATGGAGAACGATCAAGTGACACAAGCGGCGTCGCAGCATCTGCGGGAATTCTGGACAGCCCTGGGAGGCGCTCCCGCGTTGGCCGCGACGTGCGGCTTTGGTGGAACCGGGGAGCTGGTGTCCGCATTCCGGGTAACCGACCTGGCCGCAGCGGCCATTGGCGCGGCCGCAACGGCGGCAGCCGAGTTGCTGCAAGCCTCGACCGGTCACTTGCCGGCGGTTCAGGTCGACCGGCGCATGGCCTCGCTCTGGTTTGGCGCGTCGCTGCATCCGCTGGGATGGACGATGCCGCCGCTATGGGATGCGATCGCCGGCAATTATCGGGCGCGTGATCGCTGGATCCGCTTGCACACCAATGCGCCGCATCACCGCCAGGCCGCGCTGTCCGTGCTCGACTGCGCGGCGGATCCGGAATCGGTGCGGCAAGCGGTGGCAGGCTGGGACGCCGATACACTGGAGGCAGCCATTGTTGCGCGCGGTGGTTGTGCTGCGGTGATGTATTCCCGCGAGGAATGGGCCGCGCATCAGCAAGGCCAGGCCGTCGCTGCCGAGCCCTTGCTGCATGTCGCGACCGGGCCCCGTGTGACTACGCGCGCCTGGGAGCCGTCGCGAGATCGGCCATTACGTGGAATCCGCGTGCTCGATCTCACGCGCATTCTCGCCGGTCCTGTCGCCACCCGCTTCCTCGCCGGGCTGGGGGCCGAAGTGTTGCGCATCGATCCCTACGGCTGGGAAGAACCGAACACCGTGCCGGAAGTCGTCCTGGGAAAGCGCTGTGCGCGGCTGAATCTGAAAGACCCAGCCGACCTCGATACGCTGCGGAAATTGATGCGCCATGCCGACATCCTTGTCCACGGTTACCGTGCCGATGCGCTCGCCAAGCTCGGCCTGGACGCCGCGCAACGGCGCGAACTCAATCCCGCACTGATCGATGTCTCGCTCGATGCCTATGGCTGGTCCGGTGCATGGCAGTGCCGGCGCGGTTTCGACAGCCTCATCCAGATGAGCACCGGCATCGCCGAGACCGGCATGCGGGTGATGGGCGGCGCTGCACCGGTCAATCTGCCGGTCCAGGCCATCGACCATGCGACGGGCTATCTGATGGCGGCCGCAGCGCTGCGGGGATTGACGCTGAGGATGACGCAAGGGGTAGGAATCGGGGTGCGTGCTTCGTTGGCGCGTACTGCAGCGGTCCTGCAATTGCGCACGGAGCCAATGCGCGAGGTGGTGGGGTTCGCGGCGGAAACAGCAACTGATCGCGCTGCGCACGTCGAGCCGACGTCGTGGGGACCGGCGGCGCGACTGCTGCCACCGGTGCAGGTCGAGGGTGCGCCGCTGGCGTGGCGTTATCCGGCGCGCGCACTGGGGGCGTATGAAGCTGAATGGTTGTCTTCGAATGAACTGCTTTGAGTTTGAGTGAACCCATGAATCAGGCGGGGGGCAGATAAGCCGCCCCCCGTAGGGCAGCTGCACGCTATTCGGAGATAGGTGATATCGACGCTACATCAGCTCTCGAATCGCGGCAGTTGCCATCAAGCTGCGGGAGCCTTGAATACAAAACAGGTCGTGGTCGCATGGGCGTACAGCCTGCCGCTTTCGTCCTTGATGCTCGCTTCCGCTGTGGCCATTTGACCGCCCCGATGCAAGACCGTGGCGGCCGCGCGGAGCGGTCCGGTTTGTTGCGAAGCTGCCCGTACGATATTGACGCTCAGTTCTACCGTCGTATAGCTCTGCCCAGCCGACAGCGTCGTTTTTACCGCGCAACCCAGCGCAGAATCCAGCAGCGTTGCAAACCAGCCTCCATGCACCGTCCCCATCGGGTTGAGATGCCGCAGCAGCGGGATGCCCTGGAATACGGCGCTACCCTCGTCAAGTTCTAACAGGGTCATATTCATGGTCTCGTTCATCGGCGGCGACGGCAGCGCTCCGGACATCATCGCACTGAGGATTTCCATCCCGCTCTTGCCCGCGATCTGTTCCATTCGGGCCACGCCGGGCGCACCGCCGCCATCACGCTCGCGCTGGAGTGCGGCGGCCTGCTGATCTGTCCAGACACTGGCTTGTTTTTCGACGTCCATGTCTTCCTTTCTCGTGCTGATGGTCAGGGTCGGGATAGCGGGTTGAACGGCGACACTATTTTCATAGTCCCGGCAGGAAAATCACATTCCCACTATTTGTAAGCTCGTTGATGCGTTTGGCCTTCAATGGTGCATAGCTTGCCGACGCATACATTTCGCTCGCTGCTTCTTGAGAAGGAAAGCGAATGAGGGCGGTGAAGTTGCCGCTGGATTGGCCTTCCTGCGCCACGGCATCCCCTGTGGCGGCAAGAAACGCTCCGCCAAACTTTTCCACCTCGGCCTTCATCAGGGAACCGTATTGCTCGAAATAGGTGGGGAAGTCCTTTACATCGAACTGCACGAGGACAAACATCGGCTGTGTCACTGGTATCTCCTATTGAATGCAGATGCGGCAATTCATGCGATGTTGGGCAAGACCGATGCCGCGATTGGCGCCGGTGACGAGAACGGTGGAGTCAGCGATTTTCATGAATCAGACATTTATGATGACCATCATATTTCTAAGAAAAATGAGGCTGTCAGCGACAAAGCGGACAAACTCAACGGAGGGATGCGTCGTCAAGGTGAAGGCGACGGATCAAGACAAAACCGGATCGAACTGATTGATCAACTGCTTTCTGGCCAGCGCCAGCAACTCACGCCCTTGCTTGCCGCCCAAGGTCCGCGCCAATTGCAATGCGCCCGTCATGGTTGAGGCCACTGTTGCGCCGTTAGCCGGATCGCAGCCTGGCGGCAAGCATGACCGCGCAAGCTCGATCAACTGAGCGACGAGCCGCTTGGCATCGCCGCGAGCCGCCTCATCCAGACGCGTCATTTCAGAAGACAAGGCGGCGATCACGCAACCCTGTTCGACTTTCTCCAGATGACTGTCATGCAGATAGCAATTCACCAGCGCTGCGAAACGACTTTCGCCCGCCGCCACCCGCCGCGCCATCGCGTTCGTCAACGCCTGCGATGTGTCTTGCCAGGCATGCCTCATCGCTTCGCTCACCAAGGCGTTGCGCGACTCGAAATGCGCATAGAAACCGCCATGGGTGAGGCCAGCCTCCTTCATGATGTCCGCCACGCCGACACCATGTGCGCCCGCTCGCCTGATGGCGCGCGAGGCAACATCGACGATACGGTCGTGGCTGACTTGTTTGCGGGTAGGCTTGCTCTGCATGATGACCATCATATTAGCGACGTCGTGCGGAAGACGTCAAGCGCACTTCATCCAAAGCACGGACCGCTAGCGGTCGGATAGGCAGCTCAGCTTCGCGCTTAAACTCTTCAGAAAATAGCCGTTGTTCACGTGCCATGTAATACCTTCGATGGGGACATCATACCTATCAAAAGTGTTCGTCATGCTGGGGGAAGGCCAGCAGGCGGCTTAGTTCTCGACCAACCTTGGTCCAGCCCGAGGGGTTCACTCCCCCCCACCAGGTCAATCTAAAAAAAAACAAGATCTAATTTGACCTAGGAAGGTTGATTAGCTCAGTGTAGATATGACTGATGCAAATACCTAGAGCACGTTTTTCTCGATCACTTTCGGAGAACCCGCGGATCATGTCTCCAGCGATAAGGCAGCTGCCCAAGGTGGGGCCAACCGCCCAGTAACTCAAGATGGAGTTATACAAATCTTGAATTTCAGGCGAATACCAGCCGTAACGATCTACAAGTTCAAAGAAGTCGACGTGGCTCTGTGCGCCATTAATGCCGATAACCTTGATCTTTACGCTTGCGATAGGAGTACCAGGAGCACTGCCCGTCACTGGAATCGCAAAATCCTGTGCATTTTCCAAAGAGAACTGGATGGAATTTGGCGGGAACTCGAATGGAGTCTTCACCTGTTTTTGAAACGGATCATCATCATGTTTCACGCCAGAGTTGCACTGATGGCATGAGGGAATAAGGTTATACAAAGAAATACCAAGATAGGGATAGTGGCCCCGCGGATAAAAATGATCCAGCGGTGGCCTCATTGTGAATTTCTTGACCACGGGAGGTTTTGGTACTCCTCTCTTTCGACGCGGTTTCTTTACGGTCACTACTGGATCGTCGCTGTGGTAATTGACATGGTTAAGATTACAGTAAGGGCAGATTCGCAGGCGGTGATTTTTCACAAGTGCGTAAGCCCCCCAGCCATCCTTCTCGCCAGAAAAAGCATCATAGTCAAATGCATTACGGATGGCGTTGCTTAACGCTGCGTAGTCAGCATCAAAGATTGATTTCTGCTTTTTTGTTGGATTGATTTTCGTGTACTGATGAAACCCAGAAAAAAATCTCGCAAAATTCTCTATATGAATACGAAGATCAGACGGCTTACCAATCAACAGTGAGTCAATTTCTGATTTCAGATACTTCTCAACCAAACTCGCCAACGTCGGCACAGTGGGACTTGGCATCATCTCAGATCGACGTAATACCGAAAACTCCTGATAGATCTTATCCAGGGTTACAGCCTTTAGCGTCGACAAATGTGTCTGTTCGTCGAGGGGACCATTAGTCGGCAACTGAATCATTTTTGACTCTCGGCGGCGATCCGTTTGAGGAGATACTCACGGACATTATCATCCGCCAATGCTTGCACAATGCGTGTGGCATCTTCCCGCGAAATGCGAGATCCTTTTTGAAAATATTTAGCAAGCATTTCCAGAGTAGGTCGGCTGTAATCACCGGGGAGATCATCGACTTGATAAACCGCCTCCAAGAGAGATTTCGGCCCTAGACCAAAGCCGTTGACTCTTCTAGCATTCTCAATATCGATCAGACAATCGGGAGGAGTATCGGCAGCCACTATGAGCGAATGCGTCGAGACCAAAATATGAGTACGGGGCGCTATAGCTTTAAAGCTTTCAACTAGCCGGTGTATTCCTTGGACGTATTTTCGTTGCCAGCTGGGGTGCAAAAACATCTCGCCTTCATCAATCAATATGAAAACCGGACTTGTTTTGTCACCAGAGTCATCCAACCGCATCAACGCACTATTGATAGCGGTATAGAACATCGAAATGGCAGTCTCTCCCGAGCTCAATCCTTCCAGCGTAAACGAAATCAATCCGTCAGTAATGCATTTCCGCAGAAGAGACTTGTTCCGCACGAGTTGTTCAAGGCGGCTGTAAAGGCTTTGGGGTGACAATGATCCAAGACGTCCACCCCGAAGTAACCGATCTCTCAGTAGATTTATGAGTTTAACGATTTTCTCTGCGCGTTCAACATCACGCTGGCTGATACTAAGAGCGTCCCAAAGTATATTCTTCCTATCTTCTTTAGTTAGATTTACGAGCTCTTCACCGTCCGCACCGTAGACCATCTTTTTCTTGTAGTGCTTTGCTAATACGGTATCCAGTGCGCGCCAAAGATCTTGAGCCCAGGACAACCTTGTTTTAGGATCGGCATGCAAGGTGCTGGAGAGCACTCGAAGAATATCTATCTCGTCGACTAGGCCTTGCTCTCCCTGGGCCTGTATAAGTCGAGCCAAGATAACACCACCGTCCACGCCGAACATATGGTCAAGCGTGGCAGTAGAAAGACTCCGATAGATATCGTCTAAGCTCAAGAGATGTATGCCAATTTCTACCTGTGCATTGTCGATAAATCCTTCCGGTAGATGCGCCATTGCCTCAGCCAAGCTCAGGCCATCAAAGAGATTGGCGTCAGCGTATCTTGGTGAGACGTCTAGCCAGTAACCGCTATTGCTGCGAACCAAATCAGAGCGGCGCCTATTCTCGAAGGGAGAGCTAGTGTAAAAGACTGAAGGCGCCTTCGGTCGGAGATCGGAGCGAGAGACTTCAATATCGCTAAGGATTTCCAGATGGGAGTGCTCAGTGGATAGGAACAAATATAAATTCCCTTCGCGAGCATAGAGCACCGAAGTCTTGGCTTCATTCCTATCTTTTTGAAATACACTTGCGATATCCAATAAGACCTCTGTTTTACCCGATCCATTTATTCCAAACAAGGTATGAAACGAAGCGACCGTTCGCTTAAGGCCGACAGGAACTTCTTTCTTTCCGCTGTAAAGGACTCGCACCGTGCTCTGATCAAGAGCTAGACAATATTCTCCGCTTAGCGGGATGGACAACAGATTATTTTTAGTTGAGACGATAAGAGCGTGAATTATCGGCGAAGACCTACTACTTTTTTTCTTCATTGTATTGATATGAGATAGTTCTTATTTAAAGGAAGTCGCCTTAATACCTTTAAAAGCTTCCGCCTGTTCCAACGCAACACTTATTCGATCACCATATTTAATCTCCACCAATTTCTTAGACGTTCGCCTGGTGGTGGAAATACCGCTTCTTGTAGTTCATTAGCGATCGATTTTACTGAAGCTGTGCCGGTGCTTCGGATTGTAGAATATCTCAATGTAACATCGTTGAATAGTACGATCATTGAGCTTGTCGCTGACGCACAGTAAAGCGCCAATTATTGGTGTGCCACCGCAAATAGAAAATCCCGGAAAACTGAACTGCACCCCAAAGGCTGGACACTGATCCACCCTTTGGGTGTTTTTTATGGCGAAGTACGAGATTAAGTTCAAGCAAGAAGTGGTGAGGGAATATCTGGCAGGAGCTAGTGCCGGCGGCCAGGGCAAGGAATACGGGTTGGGCCAAGGGATAATTCAACGATGGCTCCAGAGCTACCGCAATGGCGGCCTGAATCGGCTGCGCAAGAAGCGCAGCGCGAAGTCGAGGCGATGTTTGCACTTCGAGACTGCGGCACAGTCAGTCGATGTGAGCGCCAGTATCATGAGCGCGGTCTGGCTGGATTGCAGCCCAGGCCGAAAGGACGCGCAAAGATGATGAAACCCAAGATTCCCCTCAAGCCCAGAAAGAAAGACAACACGCGCCCGCGTGAGGAATTGCTTGATGCGACCGAATACCTGCGTGCGGAGAATGATTACCTAAAAAAGCGTCGAGCCTTGATTCAGGTAGCGCAAGCAGCTGCACAAAAGCAGCGCAACTCGCGCGGGAAGCGAGGCCACACCATAAGTTGTCTGTTCTGTTGAGCGTTGCTGGATCGGCGCGCAGCACCTTCTATTACCAGATCAAGTCGCAAGAGACGGACGACAAGTATCCGACCGTGACGTCGCGTATCCGCAAAATATATGAGCGGCACAAAGGCAGATATAGCTACCGCTGCTTCACGGATACGCTCAAGCAGGCGAGCGAACTGATTAGGGCCTGATGACGCAATTGGGCTTGAAGTCGTTGATAAGGCCGAAGAAAGACCGGTCGTATCGCGGCTCTGCGCACGTCCATGGGGCGAACTTGCTTCAACGGAAATCCAAGGCAGAGCGGTTTGGAGAGAAATGGGTAACGGACGTGACTGAGTTCACAGTTGGTAGTGAGAAGCTCTATCTGTCGCCCGTAATGGACTTGTATAACAGCGAGATCGTGTCGTGTGAGACAAGCCATTTGCCCCAATCCAATATGGTTTGACGGGGACGCTTCGTCCTATGTTGCATCGGAGCAGGGCTGTCCATCCCAGATGCATGTCTATCGGCGTACCTTGGCCGAGAACCGCATCAAACAGAGCATGTCACGTTGGGGGGAGTTGCCCGGATAATGCGGTCATGGAAAGCCTCTCCATTCGCAACCACAGCTGCTGTGAGAGAAAACTGTATTTGGATTAACTGTGCAAATAAATCAAAGACTTACTCCATTAGAAATGGCGTCATACACTCTCTTAAATCTGGATCTGCAGTCCAAATATAATTCGAACGCCTCCCCATTTAATGTTGCAAAAAAGAAATTAACTAAATTAAAGCAACTTCCAGCTCTGCTCAACGTAGGGAGTTAAGCTTCGCAAGCAATCGATTGCTTTCTGTTCTCCTCATCTATTGGGGGCAGGCCTGTTGATAACCTTGATGAGTAGTACGATGATTGTGCTTGCCGCTGGCGCAGAGTAACGCGCTCAATATTTATGCAGCCGACATGATCCGGGAGAAGGCACATGGACATGAATGACGATATCGACCTCTCGATCGCTCTGAGGAAATTAAATCAATTGCAACTTGAAGAAGGTGACTTGGGAGCGGCTTACTGGCTGTCGATCTCGAAACTCCTGAAAGCTTCAAGTGAATATCGTGATCGCGCCATTGCGGCAGAAAGAAAACTTCGGGAAATACGTCTCCTCTGCGACTGAGCGAAACGATGATGAACAAACAGGCTCACAAAAAGCAGCTGTACAAGCGTCAACTAAAATTTGAACGCTCGTCTTCTCTGACAGCTGAAGATTTTGCCTGAATGAAGATGAGGCTAGTTGGGCGTTAATTCGGCAGCTCTGATTTTGAACGGGTGACTGCTTTAGAAAATTCAGCTGGCAAGCCGCCCATGGGGCTGAATTGAACATGAAGGTGACGTAGATCTAGGCAGCTGACTCCCATTCATTGGAGCGCATCATGATCAAAAATGGAATGCGTGCAGTTCATCCTGGCGAGATCTTGTTCGAAGACTATATCAAGCCTGCAGACATGAGTGTACGTACCGTAGCGATGGCGCTGTATGTGCCTTACGGGCGCTTGGATGCGGTCATTAAGGGAAAACGGGCTATCAATGCAGACATGGCGCTGCGGCTAGAACGTTACTTTGGAAGCGAAGCACAAGGCTGGCTAAATCTTCAGACTGCCTATGACCTTCGAATTGCTAAAGATCTGTCCAGCATGTTGATTTGCTCGCAGAATTGACCCTCTCCATTTGACCCACCTTCCATTGCCTCCCGAAGGCTGCCACGCGGTCGTACGACCCTTCATATCCCAGCTCCCTTAAGTCCAGGAACATCTGTTTCAGGGTTCGTCTCTGCTTGCGCGATTTGACCGCCTCGGCGCTGAGCCAGGCTGAAAGTCGAGGCGCGAATTCATCCAGGGCACTGGATGAATGCCTTGAGGGGTAGGAAGGCTCGATCGCTCCGGATCGGATATAGCGACGAACCGTGTTCCGAGAGATGTCCAGCCGGCGGGAGATTTCCCTGATCGAGATGCGATCGCGGATGTACCAGCGCCGAATAATTCCAAGTAGGGCCACGTCTATCACTCCGTTCTCCCGCTCGCTGTCATGAGCAGGATTGTGGTCTAAACATGGGTCAACTTAGGATGCAAATTTCCGGGGAAAGTGGGTCAGTTTTGGATGCAACTCAACACTCCGCAATCAATATTGCCTCTATAGCACCGACAGCATTCGTTTCCAGATCTACCTCACCAAGATCCAGGAAATGAGCTTTGATCGCTCCCAGAAGCGCAGACGTGATGTGTGAAGCAATGATAGAACTCGGGCATTTCAGTTTTATTTCTTTACTAAAGGACGCTCGTTCCAAAACATCACAGAATAACGAACGCATCATCATCAGCTCACGGCGATGAGCCTCCAAAAACTCTTTCCCGCCTCCAGAGAAGTCACAACGGAAGACCAAAATTTCTAACGCGGCCCGCACATGTTTATCATTCTTTATTAGCCAAAATGACTTCCGGAGACTTGCCCTGAATGCAGGAAGAACCTGGTGCTCAAGGGTGGCAGCAAATGCAAGGTCGTCTAACAATGGGAGCCGGCCCCTCTCCAGAACCGCCCGCAGAATTTCGATTGGCTCTTTAAAGTGCCAAGAAATAGCACCTCGAGAACATCCAGCCTTAGTTGCAATCTCTTGCAAACTTGTCCCCGAAACACCCATCATGCAAAAACATGACTCCGCAGCGTCCAATATTTTTTCGCGTGTTTCTAGCGCGTCTTCTTTTTTCCGTCTGGCCATGTCAATCTCTGGCCGCCATCAATAAGAGACAAACAATGGCATAGGCACAGTTGAGAGGAGAGTCTTGGTAACCCCTCCAAGCATCATCTCTCGGATTTTCGGCCTACTATAAGCACCAAAGACAAGCAGATCTGATCCAAAATCCAGCGCCTGCTCCACAATTTTCATGGCCACAGGTTGCCCATCTGATGGCACTCTTTTTAGCTCAACCTTCACATCATGCCGAGCTAGGTAAGTGGCCATATCTGCGCCTGGTTCCTCTCCATGTAAGTCGGCTTTATCGGCTGAATCGACTATAAGCAATTGCACCACGTCTGCAGAAACGAGCAAGGGCAACGAATCCGCTAGAGCTCGCCGAGACTGACGACTGGCATTCCATGCCACAGTAATTCTTCGACCAATTTGGTCCTTACGCCAGGCATCTGGAACGATCATGAGAGGTACCCCTGCTCTCATCAAAACATCCTCTAGCGACCAAGATGCTGGAGTTCCAGGTGCATTGGGATGACCTATAATCAAGAGGTCGCTATACAGCGCGTGTAGAGAAGTCTCTTGAATGGCCTCCGCAGCCGGTATCACCCTGAATTCCGTGCTCACTCCAAATCGAGATGACATAGTCTCAAGGGATTCATTAATCAAAGTTAGCCGTGATGCTTCTAATTCCTGCTGATGTCGGATAACGTCAACGATTGCCTTTCCTCTCGAAAAAGCATCTTGTGGAAAATCCCCCCAATGATCGATAGCCGTAACACCAATTAGGTGCGCGCTCTGATTGGCAGAAAATCGAGTAGCACTCTCCAAGACTCGATGACCCGCTTCGCTATGGTCGAAGAAGACCGTTATGTCTCTCAATAGGTGGGGCATGACAGTCTCCAATTTTTAATTTTCGAAAGAGGACGCGGTAGCTTTTTTCAAGGTGCTAGACGTCGCTGGATATTGTTGTTGCTGCCAATCTCCTCCCATCGCCTTATACAGGGTGATGGTATTTGTTTGACGGCTGAGGCGAATTGATATCCAGTTTTGTTGCGCAGTGAACAATGTTCGCTGTGCGTCTAACACCTCTAGATAACTCGATACGCCATTGTTATATCGCCTTCTAACGAGCACATAAGCATCCTGTGCCGCCTCGACACGACGCTCTTGAGCCGACATACGCGAAGCTATGCGCGAGCGAACTGCAAGCGCATCAGCGACCTCTTTGAACGCCACTTGGATGGCATGGTCATAATTTGCAACGGCGATTTCTCTACTCACCTTCGCCGCATCAAGATTTCCTTGAAGCCGTCCGCCAGAAAAAATTGGGATGCTAATCTGTGGCTGGAAACTCCAAGTCCGATTTCCTCCGTCAAACAAGTCCGACAGAGAGTTGCTCGCAACACCAATCCCACCGGTCAAGCTAATACTTGGGAAAAAAGCAGCCCGCGCCGCCCCGATACTGGCGTGTGCCGCGACTAAAGTGTGCTCCGCAGCGACAATGTCAGGGCGGCGTTGCAGGAGGTCGGATGGCAAACCAGGCGGTAGCTCTTTCGAAGAAAATACGGAGTCCCATGACGAACTAGGCTTTAAATTCTCTGGTAACGGGGTCCCGAGAAGAAGATCTAGCGCGTTTCTACTCATGGCAACGGCGCTTTCCTGTGCAAACACTGTATCGTGTGCAGCCTCCAGTTCTATCTGGGCTTGGCGCAACTCTAATTCGGACACATTTCCCAGCTCATTCAGCTTTCGCTGCAGATCGTACGTATCCTGCCGGCTACGCTCCGTCTCTTGCGCCAACTTCATCCGCTCCGCATCCGCAGCAAGCGTTAAATAGGAATTTACGACTTCAGCGATGAGACCAATCTTTACACCACGCTGCAGTGCTTCGGTAGAAAGGTATTGCTGTAACGCTTGATCCCGCAGACTTTGCAGTCTCCCGAACAAGTCAATCTCCCAAGAAGGGATTCCCAAGCCGACGCTATATGCGTGGCTCGTGTATGCACTGCCGGTTGTCGATATCGACGCTGGCGTCCTTCCTGAATTCCCAGCAAGGTCAACGCCAAGACCGGGGAGTAGATCTGCACGTTGAATCTGGTACAGAGCTCTTGCCTTCTTAATATTGAGAGTTGCGACGAGAAGATCTCGATTGTGATCCAGCGCCAGGTCGATGACTTGGCGTAGTTTTTGGTCGACAACAAGATTTTCCCAAGTCATGTCACCGCCCAGTTCAGATTTGCTCGAATCTGCCCCCGATCCCCCAGGCCATTGCATGGGAATCGGATTTGCGGGCTGATAGTAGTGCGGCGCCAAAGTACCGAAGCATCCGCTCAAGGAGGCACTCAACAGGGTTGGCACAAGAATGCGCGCGATTTTTGCTTTCATTGTGACGCCTCCGAATGCGAGATCTTGGTTTCGGTGGCAATTCTCTTTTTGAATAACGATGACACCACAACATAGAACAAAGGAATAAAGAAGATGGCCAAGACGGTCGCGGTCACCATCCCCCCGATAACTCCAGTACCAATCGCATGCTTACTCCCTGAGCTGGCGCCGCTTGAGATCGCCAACGGAATAACACCCATAGTAAAAGCCAAGGAGGTCATGATGATTGGACGCAAACGAAGTCGTGAGGCTTCGATAGCTGATTGAACTAACGTCCGCCCACCTTTTTCATGCAGATCCTTTGCAAATTCCACGATCAAAATGGCATTTTTAGCGCACAAGCCAACGGTAGTCAGAAGTCCGATCTGGAAAAACACATCGTTGTCCAAGCCCCGAAGTAACGTGGCACCGACCGTGCCTATCACTCCCAACGGGACCACCAAAAGAACTGAGAATGGGATTGACCAACTTTCGTATAGTGCTGCCAGACAGAGAAAGACTGCGATAATCGAAAGCCCATAAAGGGCCGGCGCTTGAGAACCCGACATCCGCTCTTCAAATGAGAGGCCAGTCCAAGCAACTGAAACGCCAGCAGGGAGTCTCTTAGCAATTTCATCCACTGCCTTCATTGCGTCCCCAGAACTGTAGCCAACAGCAGGCTGCCCCAGAATCTCGATAGCCGGCAGGCCATTGTAGCGCTCCAATTTTGGAGAACCGTAGGTCCATTTTCCAGATGCGAACGAGGCGAACGAGACCATGTCACCGTTCTTGTTACGCACATACCATTTATTAAAATCCTCCGGTGTAATACGTGCCTCTGCCACACCCTGAACGTAGACATGCTTTACTCGATCACGGTCGATGAAGTCATTCACATACGCGGATCCCCATGCTGCAGACATAGTCGTGTTGATATCCGCCAACGTCACACCATGAGCACGGGCCTTCTCATCATCAATCATGATTTGGTATTGTGGTTCATCGTCTTTTCCGTTTGCTCGTACCAACGCAAGCGCAGGTTCCTTCGCCGCTTCTGTGAGGAACTGTTTCCGGGCGGCCATAAGATGCTCGTGTCCTTCTCCGCTGA
The DNA here is from genome assembly GCF_001929405.1 of Herbaspirillum camelliae. Classification (NCBI taxonomy): domain Bacteria; kingdom Pseudomonadati; phylum Pseudomonadota; class Betaproteobacteria; order Burkholderiales; family Oxalobacteraceae; genus Herbaspirillum; species Herbaspirillum camelliae. Next base: position 2,849,746 of record NZ_KV880769.1, on the reverse strand, counting down.
AGTCCTGAAGAAACAAATTGAAGCCTGTGGCATTTCCTAGTTCCAAGATTGGCGGAGGTGCGAATGCCAAAGCGTTTGCTGTCTTGATTTGGCTGAAGTGCTTCATTACACGCTGCTGAAGCTCGAAGACTGTACCCTTACGCTCCTCCCATGGTTTCAACGTAACAAAAGCCATTCCGGAATTCTGACCGCGTCCAGAGAAACTGAAACCGTTTGCGGCGAAAACGGCCTCGACCATATCGCCCTCTTCTTTCGCCAGATATTCAGAAATATCCTTGAGAACTTGATCAGTCTGAGCTGAAGTGCTGTTATTTGGGAGCTCGACCTGCAGGAATAAGGATCCCTGGTCTTCGCCTGGCAAAAACGAGGTCGGCATCATTGGATATAGCGCAGCAAGTGCACAGACGATCAGGCCAAAGACCAGCATGTAACGGCCACGGCCAGCGACAATACGAGACACACCGCGCTCATAACGAGTGGCGCTACGCTCGAAGGTTCTGTTAAACCATCCGAAAAATCCGTTCTTTTCTTGATGCCCGTGCACCGGCTTCAGAATCGTTGCACACAGAGCCGGAGTGAATATCAAGGCAACGATTACGGAAAGCGCCATCGCAGTGACGATAGTCAACGAGAATTGTCGATATATGACCCCCGTTGATCCGCCAAAGAACGCCATAGGAATAAAGACGGCCGAAAGAACCAAACCAATTCCGACCAGAGCACCTGAAATCTGATCCATGGATTTTCGTGTCGCTTCAAGCGGAGATAGACCTTCTTCCACCATGAGGCGCTCCACGTTTTCCACCACCACGATTGCATCATCGACCAACAATCCGATTGCAAGTACTAGGCCGAACATACTCAGGATGTTGATGGAAAAGCCAAATGCAGCCATCACACCGAAGGTTCCCAGCAAAACCACCGGGACAGCCAACGTGGGGATCAACGTTGCACGTATGTTCTGCAAGAAAAGATACATAATCAGGAAGACCAGAACGACTGCCTCGCCCAATGTGTGAACGACGCCTTTGATCGATTCGCTTACAACAGGGGCTGTGTCATACGGATAGACGATCTTCACTCCGGCTGGTAGCGTCGGCTCCAGTCGTAATAACGTTGCCCGAACAGCGTCAACGGCTTCAAGTGTGTTACCACCGCTCACCAGGCGCAATGCAATGCCTGCGCTGGGGCGCCCCCCATACATGGCACTAATTGAGAAGTTGTCGGAGCCCAAACCGACATCAGCTACATCCTTCAAGCGGACCTGAGAACCGTCAGGATTCACTTTAAGAAGAATTTCTTTGAACTGCTCAGGTGTCTTCAATAACGTCTTTCCAAGCACTGTGGCGTTCAGCTGAACCTTATCTGTGCTAGGCCGCCCACCCAACTGGCCCGCCGAAACTTGGACATTTTGTTCTCGGATGGCAGTCACGACGTCGCCCGGCATGAGCTTGTAGTTGGTGAGTTTGAGTGGGTCCACCCAAATACGCATTGCGTTCTGAGCACCAAGAACCATGAAGTCGCCAACGCCCGGAGTCCGCGTTAGCGGATCTTGCAATTGAGAGACTACCAGGTCGCCTAATGCGTAGTTGTCCAAGCGTCCATCTTCGGATACCAGCGCAGCAACGACCATGAAGTTAAGCTTCCACTTCACGACACGAAGGCCCAGCTGCTGTACCGCTTGAGGCAACATGGGAGTTGCCAGCGCAAGTTTATTTTGTACCTGTACCTGCGCAACGTCTGGATCGACATTCTGTTCGAATGTGACAACGATATTTGCGCTGCCATCGGTATTGCTTTCCGAGCGAATATAACGAAGCCCATCCAAGCCGTTTAATTGCTGCTCGATCACCTGAGTGACGGTGTCTTGGACCGTTTGTGCTGACGCGCCAGGATAGGTCGCGATGATCCCGATTGCTGGTGGGGACACGTTTGGATATTGATTGACGGGCAGAGAGAAAATCGACAACCCGCCAACCAACATAATGACAATAGCAACCACCCAAGCAAAGATTGGGCGGTCAATGAAGAATCTGGACATGGACTTCCCTTACTTGCTAGCAGCCATAGCGACTGCCTGTTTTTCATTGATGCTGGCTGGTACAGGTTTCACTTCGATGCCTGGACGAACACGTTGCAGACCGTCCAGAATGACGCGGTCGCCCGGTTTAATTCCGCTACTTACCAGCCACTGGCCCTCGACGCTGCGCTCGGTGACTAAAGACCTTTGCTGGACAGAATTCTTGGCGTCTACCACCATAGCCACAGCGTTCCCTTGAGTATCGCGAGTAACTCCTCGTTGGGGCACTAACAGTGCGTTGTCACGTACTCCTTCTTGCAACTGAGCCCGAACAAACATCCCAGGAAGCAAAAGTCCCTGGGGATTGGGGAATACCGCACGTAGGGTAACGGCGCCTGTACTTTCATCCACGCTAACCTCCGAGAATTGCAATTTCCCTGGATGTGGGTATGGCCGACCGTCGTCTAACGTCAGGTGAACTTCAGCCTCACCTCCGGCAGCACTTTTGAGACGACCGCTTGCAAGTTCTTCACGCAACCGCAACAACGAAGTAGAGGGCTGCACGATGTCGACATATATTGGGTTGAGTTGCTGGATCGTTGCCAAGGCTGTTCCTTGGTTCGCCGTGACCAAGGCACCTTGCGTCACCGTTGATCGACCAATTCGCCCCGAGATCGGGGCTCCAATTTTTGTGTAATTCAGGTCAATACGAGCCGTATCCATTGCGGCTTTGGTCTGCAGATACTGCGATCGCGCGTCGTCGAATTGCTGCTGACTAATTGCCCGAGTTTGTATCAACTGCTCGTAGCGATTGGCCAATGATTGCGCTGATTGAAATGCTGCCTCCGCACGCGACATTACGGCTTTGTAAGGGGCGGGGTCGATTTCATACAAAGACTGACCAGCCTTAACTTCCGCCCCCTCTTTGAAGCTGCGTTTCAGCAGTATGCCGCCCACCTGCGGTCGCACTTCCGCGATCAGAAACGGTGATGTGCGCCCTGGCAATTCAGTGACCAGCTGCAGTTTTTGAGGTTGAATCGTGAGAACACCGACCTCAGGAGCTGCGCTTGCCGCTGCCAAAGCAGAGTCTTTTTTGCATGCTACGAGCTGGAGGCATGTCACGAGCACAACTGCAACGCCGGCAATTCGGGGCATCTTTTGTGGAGTCATTTTCATTGTGGGAGTGGTATCAATTAATTAGTTTGGATATACAACCTATTTTATTTTTGAATTAGGTTAATCATCCTATTTTTCAAATTGTAACGCTCGAATCCAATAATTTGGTCATCCAACCTAAAATATTTAGAGGGATAACCAAACTAACTAAGCTATACTTGACAGGCCTGTGTTGCAGTGCGCAAACACACCATCTGAAATTGGCCAGTGGAAATTTTATGAAACCCATAGATCCTAGCGAAACACATGAGACCGCAACCGCCCGACGCCGCAAAGAGCAAGTGCTTCACGCTGCCGCGCAATGTTTTCGCCAAGAGGGATTCCATCAAACGAGTATGGCCAAGATATCAAATGCAGCCGGCATGAGCCTTGGGCACATATATCACTACTTTAAAAGCAAAGAGAGCATCATTGAAGGCATCGTCGCCCGGGAACATTCGGAGTTGAGTCAGCTTATTGCTGACGTGACGGCCAAAGCAGAGAAAACCGCAGACCCCGTCGCCGCAATCATGGAACATACTCCCAAGAGTATCGCTAGATACATGGCTCCGCATCAGGCATCCTTGGGCTTGGATATTTTGGCAGAATCCAGCCGAAACCTCGAAGTAGCAGCTCTGATTCAACAAAACGATGCGGAAGTACAACAAGCTTTCTATGACCTGCTGGGAAGTAACTTGCCGGAGGTTAAATCCCGTTGTGAGATTGTCGCCGCTTTATTAGAAGGGCTTAGTGCGCGTACTCTGCGCAATCCCAAGATAAACGACATCCTTGATCACAAGATGCTTTTGAACGTGCTTAAACATATTCTTACAGAAGCATGTTGACTCCGGCGTAGAAGAGCGCCCCTCTCACTATCGAGTTGTCTTCCTTTGGCCTTCCGAAGGCTACTAGACTGCGACTCCTCATTTCTCTCTCATCTCTTTCGCATCCCTGAACATCGTTTTTGAGGTCCGGCTTTTTGGAGGATGTGGCCGCTACGGCGCTTAACAAGCCAGCCGGTCTAAGCACGAATTCATCTAGCTAGCGTAATGATTGTGCGTTGGACTAGGACGACTCCACCGTCTCTTGTCAAATACATTTTCGAACCGTATTGGCTACGGACGAATCCCCATTTGAGATGCGAGCTCTTATTTGTTAGCGCCGAAAAATTACGAGAGAGCACATCTATCTCGCCATTCTTCCACTCACCTCATTGAGAAAAAAGGTAGGTTAAAACGTCGGGTAATTTCCCCGCCCTTAGCCTAGATTATGGGCTTGGGTCAAAAGTTGGTACCTCCTCGGTGCAAGTCAACACAGCCAAACTGACTACTCAAAAAATCCGTGGAGAAGTGCGGATTTTCATTTTTATGCAGTTTTGTCTGCCTATTGCCGCCATTTCTGAGACTGCTCAAGATCAAGACCAGATTGCAACAGCTAACTATCCAGAATCTTGCGCTAGGACGTGACACCCCATAAAATATAATGATTCTCATTTGTTATAACGACTGATATGGACATGCTGCGCAAATAGTCCCATACAGACCTCAGCCATCGTGCCCCAGCAATCAATCCAATCGCTATATACGGAACATCACAACTGGCTACACAGGTGGCTGTGCCGGATGCTGGGAGATTCTTTTGATGCAGCCGATATGGCACATGACGTCTTCATTCGTCTTTTGAATCGGCCGATGCAAGAGTTCAAGGAGCCCCGTGCCTATCTGAGCACCGTGGCCAAGAACTTGGTCGTTGAGCATTGGAGACGCCGAGAACTTGAGCGAGCATGGTTGGAAACGCTGGCCTCTATGCCTGAAACAATGGCCCCTCCACCAGAGACACGCCTCATGCTTCTTGAAGCGCTGGTTCAAATCGACCGAATGCTTGACTCCCTCAAGCCGAAAGTCAGAACAGCCTTCCTTTTGGCACAGCTCGAAGGTATGACCTGCCCGCAGATTGCAGAACGGATGGGCGTCTCACGTGCCACCGTTGAGCGCTATATCTCGTCGGCTCTACTTCATTGCTGTACCCTCGCCCCCCCCCTGTAAGCATGCCGCCTCTAAGTCATTCTCCCGAAGACAAATTGGTGCAGGCCGTCGACTGGGCATTGAAAGTACAGTTCAACCAGCCTAACGACGATACTCGGATAGCATTCGAACGCTGGCTCCAAGCGGATCCGGCCAATGCGGCAGCATGGAAACGCGTTTCAAGCGTTCAAGCCAACTTCAAGAATCTTCCCACTGGCGTCGCAAAGGGCGTCCTTGATGCCGTGGAGAAGTCACGGACGGGCAGCCGGGCCTCGCGACGCACGGCGCTGAAGTTACTATTACTCACCGCGGTTGTCGGACCGACGGCGTGGGTAATCAACCGAGAGACGCCATGGCAGCGGCTCATCGCTTCGGAATCTACCTCGGTCGGCGAGATTCGAACCATTCATCTGGACGATGGCACGGCGGTCACCCTCAATACGGATACCGCCATCAGCGTAGCTTTCGAGGAACATCGCCGTGAAATTCACATTCATCGTGGAGAAATCCTTGTCTCTACTGGCATGGACGCGGCTTTCACCAGCCAAGGCCAGCCTAAGCGCCCATTCTGGGTAGCCACTAAGTTCGGAATGCTGCAGGCGCTCGGGACGCGCTTCATTGTTCGTCTTGATGACGACAGAGCAAGAGTGAGCCTGCAAGAGGGGGCTATCGAGCTGACGCCGGCCACCGGTGGAGACGTAATTCGAGTGGCACCGGGTCAAACCTGGTGGCTATATAAAGACCGCGGAGTCCTTGCTGAAGCCTCAGGGATTGGCATTAGCGAATGGGCTGACGGTCTGATTGTTGCTAACGATGCGCGCCTAGACGACTTAGCTGCTGAAATCGCTCGTTACCGCCGTGGCGTTATCTCTTGCGACCAGGATATCGCCGGCCTCCGCGTTTCCGGCCTTTACCACCTCGGCGATACCGATAAGACACTGCGATTCCTTGCGACCACCCAACCGGTTGAGGTCCGATATATGACCCGTTATTGGGTGAGAATTGCCTCCCGACAGCGCTGAGAAAATATTTTTAAAAAAATCTCCAAAAAATGAGGTGATTTTGAATCTCAATCGTCCTACTGAGGATGCAACATAAAACCTCTCTATAGGAACGATTCATGCACTCAGCGCAAACTGCCGGCACCCCAGCCCGCCCCCTGCAAAGCCGCAAAGCAAGTAATCCCTCCCGCTTCTTGAAGTGGAGCGCACTGACCATCGCGCTGAGTCTGGCGTATGCACCACAGCTGGTTCAAGCACAAGCGGCCTCTCAACAAGCTGCCGCCGCGCGCAGTTTCAATATTCAACCTGGGCCGCTACGAGGCGCTCTTGAGCAATATGCACGCACCACAGGCGTGAATGTGGCCTACGATTCGGCCATTGTTCAGAACGTCAACACCACCGGCGTTTCCGGCACTTATTCTCCGGCAGATGCACTGGGCGTGCTCCTCAGGGGTAGTGGCGTCGAAGCCATTCCCCAGCCAGATGGGGGCTTTGCGCTACGCAATCCGCAAGCTGCTCAACGCGGCGATGGACAAGCCCCCTTGCCGGCCATCACGGTGACATCCAACACAGACGCAGAGAAATCGACCTTCGCCGGCGGCCAGGTCGCCAGGGTAAGTTCGCTCGGCCTTTTGGGAAAAAAGAGCTTTCTGGACGTTCCATTCAGTGCGGTCAGCTTCACCTCGAAGCTGATTCAAGACCAACAAGCCACTAGTGTTGCTGACATCCTGACCGGTTTGGACCCATCTGTGCGAGCAGCCATTGGCAATAGCAATCGCTATGACGCCTATACCATCCGCGGTTTTCGCGTCCCCAATAGTGATGTGGCTCTGAATGGCTTGTACGGCCTTCTGCCCAACTACCGAATCGGCTCGGACTCCGTGGAGCGCATCGATTTGTTGAGAGGTCCGAGTGCCCTGCTCAACGGCATTGCACCTGGCGGTAGTGTTGGCGGCGCCGTCAACATCATGACCAAGCGTGCAGGGGATGAGCCGTTGACTGAAGGCACATTGGAATATTCTTCCAAATCGCGAAAAGGCGTCCATGCCGACTTGGGGCGCCGCTTCGGGGACGACAATCAGTTTGGGGTTCGTATCAATGCAGCTGTGCGTGATGGCGACACACCATACGATAACCAGTCCATGCGGACGAACTCTCTTTCTGTCGGGGCAGACTACAAGAGCCGCCGCCTCCGTATCGAAGGCGACCTGATTTATCAAGACGACTGGATGAGAGCTCCCGAGCGTGGTTACAACGTGGCAGCGGGCGTACGAGTCCCGTCCGTCCCGGATGCCAATATCAACGTCAGCCAGGTCTACGACTTTTCCGACACCCAGAGCACCACCGGCTTCGGCAAAGTCGAGTACGACCTGACGGATGATGTCACTGCTTATGCCACTCTCGGCGGTAACAAGTTCAACTTCAACAAACGCGAATCGCCTGGCGGGACCATTACCACCAATAGCGGTACGGTCAGCACTGTTTCCACGGCGCAGTTCGGTAGCTACGAGACGTACACCGGTGAAGTGGGATTCCGCGCGAAATTGGCGACCGGTCCCGTCCGCCATGAAGTGTCGGTTAGCGCCAACCGTATGCATCAAACGTACCGTTTGGGACAGACGGCTTATGCCACTTACCTGACCAACATCTACAATCCCGTAACACTGCCGCAGCAGACTGTTCCGCTGGCTGCAACCACGTACGGAGAAGGTCCGGCGAACGAGGTTACGCTGCAGAGCTATGCAGTGGCAGATACGCTGTCATTCGCCGATGGTCTGGTGCAGCTGACGGGTGGCCTGCGTCGTCAAAACGTGGAATCGCAGACGTATGCACCGACGACTGCAGCAATCACACGGAAATACGACAGCAGTGCTACGACTCCTATGGTCGGCATTGTCGTGCGCCCGACCAAGACTCTTTCTCTCTATGCAAGCTATATCGAGGCTTTGACCCAGGGACCACAACCGCCGGCCAACGCTGTCAATAGCGCCGACGTGTTTGCCCCATTCAAGACCAAGCAATATGAGATGGGCGCCAAGGTTGATTACGGCACGTTCGGTGCGAGTGCCAGCATTTTCCAAATTACCAGCCCGGTCGGCATTACAGACCCGACTACGCGGATTTATAGCCTGGATGGGGAACAACGCCACCGTGGCCTTGAATTCTCCGGATTTGGCGAAGTTGCCCGTGGTGTTCGTCTGCTTGGCGGCATTACCTTCCTCGACGCGAAGCTGACCCAAACGGCTGGTGGCACAAACAACGGCAAACGTGCCATCGGCGTTCCCCGTCTTCAGGCCAACCTGAGCGGTGAATGGGATGTTCCGCAAATCGCAGGCCTGACCTCCACAGCACGCGTCGTTCACACCGGACAAACTTACCTGGACGCTGCGAACACTCAGTCGGTTCCTAGCTGGACACGCTTTGACCTAGGGGCTCGATACACGCTACAAACTTCGTCGAAGAATCCGGTTACCTTGCGCGCCAACATCACCAACTTGTTCAATCGTCATCATTGGGAAGCCAATCCAAGCGGCTACCTGCTCGTCGGTTCCGCGCGTGCTTTGACGCTAACGGCATCAGTTAATTTCTAAGAAAAGTAGCGGGAGCGCATTCTTATGTGCGTCCCCAGCTCTACCTGCCAGCCCCTTTAATGGGGCGGTTTCATTACTCCGTCCGATGTTCTACGTGCGGCGCCGCTCACCCCTTCTGCGCAGCCCCCGAGACAATGCCGCCCTTCCCTACCCGGAGCTTCCGTTCTGATGATTTCCATTAAAGACCTTGTAGTGCAGCGAGATAAGAAAACCGTTCTGCACAAGTTAAACCTTGAGATTAATACAGGCTCCGTTTATGCCCTGATGGGTGGTAATGGCGCCGGAAAAACTACGACCATCAACACTCTTCTTGGCTTCATAAAGCCATCTAGTGGCGACATCCAGATTGACGGTGTGCATCTGAAAGAAGGCAATTCGCTCAGGGCTTTGATTGCCTACCTTCCCGAGAACGTGGCCCTCTATCCGTATCTCACAGGCATTCAGAATTTCCAGTATTTCTGCACCCTGGCAAAAGTAAACGTCAGTGACCGCGAGGCGCACCGGATGCTGAGCGATGCAGGCCTGGACGAGCGTCATCATTTACGAAACGCTGGCCTTTATTCGAAAGGGATGCGTCAAAAAGTCGGTCTCGCCATTGCCTACGCCAAACACGCAAAAGTGATGCTGCTTGATGAGCCCACCTCCGGTCTGGACCTGGCAGCCGCGAACGACTTCGCGGTACAAATCAAGAATGCGGCAAGCCGAGGAATGGCCATTCTGATGGCTACGCATGATTTACAGAATGCTCGCCAGGTGGCAGACCAGGTGGGCATCATGCGGAACGGTTACTTGGTGGATGAGTTCAAGATGGCCGACGTCGGCGCCGATGAGTTGGCACAAAAATATCTTCAATTTTCCCAATCTGCGCCATGATGAAAGCCATGTTGAAGAAGGAAATCACATCCGTCCTTAAGGACGGAAGATTTCGCGTTCTGGCTCTGATTATTCTGCTGTTATCAGCATCACTTCTACTCGTCTCGGAGCAAAAATACGGCGCCAGCGCGAAGGAACGGGTAGCCATCGACCAAGCGCTTCGAAAGCAATGGGAATTCCAAGGTGACAAGAACCCCCACCGGGGAGCTCACTTCGGACAGTATGTGCTCCGCCCGGAGAACCCTATATCCATCCTCGAACCGGGCCTGACGGCGGTATCCGGTCAAGCCCTTTATATCGAGCCGCACATCCGTAACGTCACTCGATTCTCGCCAGCCGCGGACGAAACCATAGCGTCGCGCTTCGCCCAGCTATCCCCGATGCTTCTGCTCTATGCACTTCTCCCGCTGATGCTGATTGCCATTGCCTTTAACAGCGTCAGCCTGGAACGGGAGCAAGGTACGTTGCGCATGATGCATGCACTTGGCGTCTCATCCGGCCGGCTGCTGGCAGCCAAGCTCCTTGCCTCCCAGGCGGCAATCTGGATGGTGTTGCTGCCAGTGGGGATTGTGGCCGGCATCTTGCTTTCTTATTTGCCTGGAAACGGCGCCGAAATGTGGCCACGCCTTGGTGTTACTGCTGCGAGCTACTTTGCATACCTTTGGATATTCGGCTCTCTGTGCATCGGCGCATCCGCACTGTTCAAACGGAGCCGCACTTCTCTCATCTTCATGTTGCTGTTTTGGCTGGTCATGGTAATGACGATGCCACGCGTGGGCACGGCCATCTCGACTCAGATTGTCCAAACACCATCTGCAGAAGAATTCTGGAGTGACATCAAAACCGATACCGAAGACGGGCTCCCAGGGGACGGCACGCAAACGGCCCGAATGAAACGTTTTGATGAATCACTGCTGAAGAAATACAACGTCAACTCGCTCGATGCCCTGCCTCTTGGCGTCAATGCGCTACGCCGTCTTGAGCGCGACGGGTACGCAGAACGCGTGCAGGACGTTCACTTCGCATCTCTGTGGCAGAAATATATGCAACAGAAGTCCCTGGCCTTCTTGGGCTCTGGCTTTAGCCCTGCGGTAGCAATCAAGAACGTCGCGATGGCAATGGCGGGGACCGACCTGGATAGCCAACATCACTTCGAGAGCGCCGCAGAGAAGTATCGCCGGGAGGTGAACACGCTAATCGACAAATGGGATATCGAGAATTCGCAAGGCGTCACATCCTTCGACTCCCGATATGCCGGCAACAACGTCTGGCAGCTGGTGCCGAAGATGAAATACGTCCCCATGAGCTTTGCTCAGGGCCTGCACAACTTATCGAGCGAATTTACCGTCATTGCTGCCTGGCTAGCCGCAGCCACTTTATTTCTGATTTTCGCAGCGAGGAGATTGAAACCGTGATGAGACTCATCTCAAGTGAATGGCGCCGCTTCCGCCATGACCGCACCAATATGATTATTGCTCTGGTGACCGCTGCCATTCTGCTTCTGAGTGGAATATTGGCTGGATTTGATGCCAAGGAGCGCCGTGCGGAAGCCAGTTATCAAGACTCCGTACGTGCCTCCGTCGTTGAGCGACTCGCCGGAAGTCTTACCCCGGATGACAAGCCCATTAAGGCGCAGCCATTCAATATCAATCGCCTGGCCGGCGCCAACGTAAAACTGGCGCTGGGGCATGGACTTGTTCTTGGCAGCAGCCGCTTTGATGCCCTCACCAGCGACACCCGTGTGGGAATTGAATCCCGGCATGTCGACGGTCGGCGAGACGGTGGATTGTCCAATCCGTACCTGGCGTCTTTGGGAGCACTAGACCATGGCGTAGTCGTTACGGTGCTCCTGCCCTTGGTGTTGTTTGCCCTGAGCTTCGGCCTTGTCAATGAGGACCGGGAACAAGGGATTTGGCGTTTTGTTGTTTCCCAGGCTGACAATGAGTGGCGCATTCTTGCAGCAGCCCTCTTCATCCGGATTGTTGCTTTGACCGCTATCGAGGCCGCGGCTGCCGCACTGGCGCTAAGCATCGATTCCGCTGGGAGGTTGTCCGTTTTAATCTCCTGGTTGCCGGACGTATTTGGCTACGCGCTTTTCTGGGGAGCCTTGGCAGCAGTTCTGATACTTCTGACCCGGTCTTCCAGCGCCACGATGGTTGCCATGCTTGGCGCCTGGATTATCGGTATCTTTGTCATTCCGACGATGGTCGGCGAGCTCGCGAAAAGCGAGAATCCAATGCCATCCCGGTTGGCTACCTTGGTCGAGATGCGGGGAATTCAACAAGATGCCGAGGACCATGCCGAAGAACTATTGAGCCAATGGTACAAAGAGCACTCGCTACCCGAGCCAATCACCGAATGGCCAGTCTCCACGGTGCCTCGCTATCTCTCGCAGGACAATCAATACCGTCCGCTTGCCTACCGATTTGACGTTGCTCGTACCAATCAGTGGAATTGGATGTCGAATTGGTATTGGCTACTCCCCAACATTGCGCTCTTGGGCAAGGCTGAAAGCTTGGCCGGCATCAGCGCCAACGACTATCAGGGGTATGTTTCGCGAGTGAATCAATACGAAGATACTTGGCGAGCTATGTTCGTGCCAAAGATTATGCGTTTCGAGACAGTGACTCGGAAGGAGTTTCTCTCGCTGCCTTCGTTGACATATGCTCCAGAAAACTCAGGCACCAACACCCGCTTGGTCATAACGATCCCGGTCTATACCAGCGCTCTGCTCATGCTGGCCATTGCGTTCCTGCTCCGCCGTCGCTTGTCGCCCGCTACGGATTGATAACCGAAGCTCACCGCAACCTTGAAAAGCCGCTACGTTACTAACGTAGTGGCTTTTTCTACGCGCCCAAAAAGCGCCGAGCAAAGGCAATAGAGCAGTTCGCCCCCCAATTCTTCATCATTTCAAAAATCTCGAATGACCTGATTAGCCGTTAGCTTGAGCCGAGGAATATCCCACGTAAGGATTATAAGACTCCAAGTTTTGAATACTCTGCGCCAGCATTTCAACGAATTCCTGCAACTTTCTCGTCCGATAGCGCTGAAGTGGATATGCACAGTAGATCTTGGTCCATTCTGGCTTCCAGTTCTGAAGAACTGGAACAAGTGTTCCTTGTAAAACCTCCGGTTGAACAAAGAAATCTGGCAGAGCAGCAATTCCAAAACCGTCGAGACAATAAGTTTTCATAACCCAATAATCATTCGTCCAAATCCCCCCCTTAGACAGTTGTGGTTGGCTGTGTTTTTCGCTGTGCAGCATAAGCTTTTGATGTGTTCCTCGACCAGACAAGATAATCGCATCATGATTGGACATTTCGATAGGTGTCGCGGGTACTCCTTTACGGCTCAAGTAAGAAGGGCTCGCATACAAACCATAGCTAATTCTGCCCAGTAGCTTTCCCACCATATTCGGAATATCCGGCGGAACAGAACATATGTAGCAATCAACTTCATCTACAGAAAGTGCATCGGGTCGTTGAGCGACATCCAAGCGAACCTGAACGTTCGGATGCTTCTCTTTAAAAAGGCGCCCCACATGACAAGCGTAAGTAGTGCTGAAGACGCTGTCTGCCAATATCGAAAGCGTTCCTGTCACACCACTATTCATCTCCTGCACCTGAACGCGTGCAGTATCGATACGCCCAGTCAATTCCGCAAGCATTGCTTCACAGTGTGCATAGAACACGCGACCAGCTTCCGTAGGAGCCATCCCCCGGGCTCTTCGAGACAATAGAGAGGAGCCAAGTGTCTTCTCAAGGGACAAAATTTGTCGGCTCAAGGTCGCTTTTGAAATCCCACTTACTTCTTCCGCCTTGGTCAGGCTACCGCATCGCAACACCAATGCGAAAGCCTCTATCAGTCGCAGATCAATCTGCATGCCTAGTCTCCGGTTATTTCATTTTTTAAAAAAGTTTATATCACGAGAGCTTTCCAAAAATGAAAAGGATGTTTTTGGAAGACATCTTTCTCATCGTTTGTCACTACGTTAAGTTTCTAATCGGCTTGAGACGGCCGAACACACAACGTAGAGGAAACATGAACGAGCAACTTCATTCAACACTTTCTGCACCAGACAAAGCTCGCTGGTGCCCAGTGATCCCATCAGCCGATTTGCCGGCATCGGTAAACGTCACCCTCGGATTCCTCAATGGAGAAGAAGTCGCTTTGTGGCGCGCCGACAATGGGGCCCCTCAAGCATGGCAAAACAAATGTCCACATCGGGGGCTCCGCTTTACGTTGGGTCGAGTCATTAATAATCGGCTCTCCTGTGCCTATCACGGCTGGGAGTATCAAGCTGGCGACGGTCGCTGCGTTAGCATTCCCGCCCATCCGCAAATGCCAGCACCACGCAATATCTGTGCCAGCACTTTCTATGTCGTTGAATCGGATGGCATGGTTTGGGTCAGCAAAGAAGATCCACGGACTCCCCCACCGACCTTCGCTTCGAAGACATATCTGCGGACCATGGGTATTCGCGCGCCACAAAAGGTCGCGGAAGAAGTTTTGGAGAAACGCTCTTGGCGCCCGGTCGCACCTGCCGTTTTCCGCGGAACCGTAGGTGACCACACCGCCTTCGCTTACCTGGCCAAGAGTGGAGACGAGCTCGTTCTGCTGCATGTGGCAGTCGATGCAGCAGCGGACGCAGTATCGTTTCAGAGTGCGCACGCACAACTGAAAAAGCTGCGGGGCGAGATTGAAATCGCGTGGAAAAAACAAGGAGAGCTACATGCAACTTAGTATCAATGACACCAACGTCGTGAATGATTGGCTCACAGTGGGCCCAGCCAAACGTCTGCTAGGTCGAAACAAAGAGCATCCCTACACGACTCGCCTGCTCGAAGAGGAGGTGAAAATCTGGCGTGATGACGATGAACAGCTTCACGGCACGCTCGGTGGCGAGTTTGTTCACGTCCAAGAACAATATGACTATCTCTGGGTATGCGCCGGGATTGAACCTAATCGCTTCTTTGCATTTCCAGAGTTCAGTGAGAAAGGCCGCCGAATTGTCGACTGCGACGGCGTAGGGGTCTCAGTGTCTGGGCTCCGGATGATTGAAAACTTCTTGGACATGGGTCATTTTCCATTCGTCCACGCTAGCTACTTAGGCGAAGTACCGAATACCGAAGTTGCACCATACACCGTTGAGATTGATGAAGAGAACGGAGAAATTTGGGCTCGCGAGTGTCGATTCCTACAACCTAAGACGTCAATGAGCGCAAAGGCTCCATTAGAGGTTCAGTACCAGTATCGCGTGATGCAGCCGTTCTCCGCAATACTCTATAAAACAGCATTCACTCGCCCAGGCGAAATGGATGCATTGGCCCTGTTGGTTCAGCCCATCAGCGAGACCGAAATTATCGCCTATTGTCTGTTGGCCTATTTCGACGACGAATCGTCCGATAACGACTTGATTTCGTTCCAGCACACCATTTTTGCTCAAGACAAGCCAATTCTGGAAAACCAAGTCCCGAAGCGTCTTCCGCTCCATACGGGCGTAGAGATTCCTACACGCTGTGACGCCGCATCCGTGGCGTATCGGCGTTGGCTGAAGAGCCGCGACATGCGCTACGGCGCCATCGCAAATGCGTGAGGACGATATGACTCTCGACACCATTCTCCCCAAAAATGGTCGCGCTAGCTTTCGAGTTCTTAGAAAGTGGCCGGTAGCAAGCGAAATCGTTGGAGTAGAGCTTGTCCCACTCGACGGAGCGAGCCTCCCAGTTGCCCCAGCGGGATCGCACATCGAGATTGTTCTGCCAAGTACCGATGGTAAACCGCTCATTCGTCACTATTCGCTTTGCAATTCGCCTTCCGAAAGAGACAGCTATCTTGTGGCTATTAAGCGAGAACCGACATCCCGCGGAGGATCGGCCTACATTCACGAAGTGCTAACGCCGGGTCACGTCGTCGAAGTTAGTGAGCCTCGAGATCAATTTCCCTTGGTTGAGGATGCTAGCCATCATCTTCTATTTGCTGGGGGAATTGGAATTACTCCACTCCTTTCGATGGCGCAAAAACTTCACTTGGAAGACCGTCCATTCAAGCTAGTGTATTTCGCACGCACGCTTGACCATGTGGCGTTTCCGAATCGACTTGAAAACCTTGGCCGCACAGTTCAACTTCAAATTGGATACTCGCCTGAGGACACCGAAGAATCCATTAAGGCAGCGCTTGCAAGCGCAGGATCAAACACGCATGTGTACGTGTGCGGACCAGCTCCCTTC
This sequence comes from Herbaspirillum camelliae, assembly GCF_001929405.1. NCBI lineage: Bacteria > Pseudomonadati > Pseudomonadota > Betaproteobacteria > Burkholderiales > Oxalobacteraceae > Herbaspirillum > Herbaspirillum camelliae. The sequence continues at coordinate 2,833,852 of NZ_KV880769.1, read as the reverse complement.
ATCTCGACCGTCGAACGTCTTTCGAACGAGACGGTGGGTCCCGATAGATTCCACTGTGAACACTTCGGCGCAGCGCCAGTTGCGACTGGATCGGCCGACAAGGAATTCGAGGTCGAGCTGGCCAAGTCCGGAAAGATCATCCGTATAAAGCCTCACCAAACAATCATCCAAGCATTAGAGGAAACCGGACTTCGTCCGGAAATCTCCTGCGAGCAAGGTGTATGTGGAACTTGCCTAACGCGTGTGCTCGCTGGTGAGCCAGATCATCGTGACAGTTACCTTAGTGCTGCAGAAAAAGCTGCCGGAAAACAAATCCTGATATGCGTGTCACGATCAAAATCTGAACGCATCGTACTCGACATCTAAAGAAAATCTCATGCAACTCTTTGACTATGAATTGTCTGGAAACTGCTACAAGGTGCGTTTCCTACTGCACGCGTTGAAAGTCGAATATGACCGATATCCGCTGAATTTCCATCCTGGAAAGGAACACAAGGCAGATTGGTTTATCGAGAGGTGCAATCCACTCGGCCAAATTCCTGTACTTGAGGACCAACAGCTTTATATTCGCGATGCACAGGCGATCCTTGTGTATTTGGCGAGCAAGTACGACAGAAGCCGAACCTGGTATCCAGATGATCCATTGATTCGTGCGCATGTTCAAATTTGGCTTTCGACAGCCGACGAAATTACGCGAACTGCGTCCGCGGCACGTCTACATGACGCACTAGGCTATAACTTCGATATTGAATCGTGCAGAAAAGGAGCCAAGGCTATTTTTCGTGTGATGGATGATCACCTCGCTGAACTTCACTTCCATGGGCAGCAGTGGCTTGCCGCCACAAAACTGCCAACCATCGCAGATATCGCATGCTTCCCATACGCTGCACTAGCACCCGAGGGAGGGGTATCGCTTGACGAATTCCCAGCACTTAGGAGATGGATCTCTGATTTCCGCAGCCAGCCTCGCTTCATTGGTATGGCAGGAATCATGGCGCCAGCATTGACGGCCGACACCAACTAAAACGATATATTTTCGGAGACCTCTATGAGCAAGCCTCTCATTGAAGACCGCACCTTCTTGCGGCATTTCTGGCATCCGGTATGCACGCGTGCCGAGCTTGAATCTGCAAATCCATCCGGCCTAGGCCCGCATGCCGTGGAGTTACTAGGCGAGCAGCTCGTTATTGCAAATTTGAACGGCGAGATAGTCGCCATGAATGACCTCTGCCCCCATCGTCACGCAGCTCTTTCAAAGGGGCGAGTCAACAACGGAACTCTTCAGTGCGCATATCATGGCTGGCAATTTGATAACGGTGGTAATTGCGTTCGAATTCCAGCATGTCCCGAACAGCCCATACCGCGTCGCGCTTGCACTTCTAGCTACGATTGTGTCGTCAAGTACGACATTGTTTGGGTGCGTCTGGACAGCAGTTGGAACTGCACAGACATTCCTTACTTCAGCGAATGGGACCAGCCTGGCATGCGCCATATCGTAGTCCCTTCTTACGAATGGAAAACTGGCGCCGAACGACGTTGGGAGAACTTTACTGATCTATCCCATTTCGCCTTCGTTCATCCAGGAACTCTTTACGATCCAGCTTATGACCGCCCGCCAATCCCAGTTGTGGATCGTGTTGACTCGGAGCTGCGCTTCGAAATCGAACCACCACCAGAAATGCTTGAGAATCTTCCGGAGAACGCGCCTCTTGGTTCATTTACCTATCGCTGCACCATGCCGTTCTCAATCAACTTGAAATTGCGGTTATATCGGGATGACTCCGTATTTACTTTGTGGACGACAAGCTGCCCAGTATCCGACGACCGTTGCCGCAATTTTCTGATTATCTCGCGCGAGGCGAAAGATAACGATCCAGACCATGCGCACGCAGCCTTCCAGAAAATCGTTTTGGACGAAGACCAACCAATCATCGAGTCGCAGCGCCCCAAGACCATCACGATGGAAGAACTTTCGGTAACGACAGATAAGGTATCCAACCAATACCGGAAATGGTTGCGAGAACTTTCTCTTGCAGCTACCGAGGGAAAAGAGGCATTCATGCGCTGTCTCAAAACAACAGTTCTCGAGAAATCTCAATAAACTCAAAAAAGGAACGCCAATGAAAATGCCATTTTCTCTGGGATGCAATGGCCGAGGAGTCGTGCATCTTGAAGGTACGCCGATCAGCGTTGATGAGCAATTCAGCATGATCAAATCTTCCGGCGTCTATGATCACTTCGACCGTATGCCCCAACCTGGAGAAGAAAAAGAATACATTCGAGCAGCAAACAAGTATGGCATCCCGCTCAGAACCGGTCTGTGGTGGTACGTCTCTGGTCGGGATGAAGATCTACTGGAAAAAAATCTTCGCATCAGCAAAGAAGCTGGCACAGAGTTTCATGACGTGATGCTGCATCTCTGCAACGCACAAGGAAAAATTGTCAGTGATGATGAAATCGTGGCGTTCTATCGACATGCTTACGACCTAGGCGCTCGCATTGGCATTGAAATCGGATTTGAAAATCACATTTACATGTGGTCCGAAGATCCTCGCCGTATTACCCCCATTGGCCAGCGGCTGGCCAGGGAAGGACTTCCATTCAAATTTGTTCTTGACCACAGTCACGTACTTATAAAAGTAGACAACGTTGAAGAGCAAGACATCATCGGAATTCGGAACGATGTCGAATCAGGGAAGCTGGTAATTGACCCGTACGAGCAAGGAAACGTCATCGATGAGTGGATCGAAAACAACTGGGTGCACTGGTTGCAAGTTCGACCGGTTTCGCCGAACGGGCCGAAGAACATTTGGGCAATCAAGAATCCGAATGAGTACATCGGTGGTGCATATGGCCGTCCTTGCCAATATCCTTTTACGAAGCCCCGTCCTGGTGAATGGCATTCGCAGTGGCACGCGTATCGGCTAGAACCGTGCAAGGAAGTGGTGAGAAAGATGTTCAAGCATCACCATCTGAATCGTAGAAGCCCTCTTCGATATATCACCACAGACATGATTGACATGGCGGACTACGGTGAGAATGCAAAGTATTCGTTGTTTGACCAAAACGTGGCAATTGCTGAATGGATCCGTAGCACCTGGGATGAAATTTCCTCCCAACCGTTGCCGCAGGAAGCCACGATTAACAAAAATGACTAGACATAAATTAATGGCACCTCGGCGCCATTAATTAGCAAGCAATTGAAAGCTCTACGATGAATACATTGGATTCCACTTTAGAATCTGTCCGTCCTTTGAGGCTGATTCTCCTAGCAATACAGCACGTGCTAGTTATGTATGCTGGAGCAATCGCCACGCCGTTAATTATTGGCGCAGCGCTGAATCTTCCTAAAGAACAGATCGCCTACCTTATCAATGCAGATCTTATGGCTGGTGGATTAGTCACATTAGTTCAGACTGTCGGTTGGCGTGGGTTCGGCATTAGATTGCCAATCATGATGGGGGTTACATTCACCGCAATCGGACCCATGATCGCAATTGGTAGCAACCCAGAAATGGGGCTACAAGGTGTCTATGGCGCCACAATTGCGGCCGGCCTATTCGGTTTAATCGTGGCACCGTTCGTCGGAAAATTGCTGCGTTTCTTCCCGCCTATCGTCACCGGCATCGAGATTCTATTGGTTGGACTTTCCCTCATGGGAGTCGCTGCGACGTGGGCTGGTGGTGGATATGGAAGTGCCGATTTTGGTGGTCTTTTGAATCTAGCTATTGCGGGCTCGGTATTACTTTTCGTACTACTCCTGGTACGTAAAGATAGAGGCATGCTGTCGTCACTGTCGATATTGCTGGCGCTCATTTTTGGAGTACTCCTTTCCCTAGCACTTGGAAAGGTTTCGTTTGACGGTTTAGCTGACGCTCCTTGGATTGGCGTTATTACACCTCTACATTTCGGCATGCCGACAATCAGCTTCTGGGGTGTAGCTGCAATGTGCGTAGTCATGCTGGTGACCTTTATCGAATCAACCGGTATGTTCCTTGCTGTCGGAGAAATTGTAGGAAAACCAGTGTCACAAAGGGATTTGGTTCGAGGCTTCAGGGCCGATAGCATCGGCAATGTAATCGGAGGATTTTTTAACACCTTCCCATACACCTCCTTCGCACAAAATGTCGGTTTGGTGGCAATGACAGGCGTTCGCAGCCGCTGGGTCTGTGCAGTCGGGGGCATCATTTTAATTTTGCTAGGGATGTTGCCGAAGCTTGCCGTAGTTGTGGCATCTGTCCCACCTAGCGTTCTTGGTGGCGCAGGTATCGTGATGTTTGGCATGGTCGCAGCCAGTGGTGTCCGTACGCTTACCAAAGTAGATCTTAGCCGCCATCAAAATCTCTACATCATTGCTATTAGCGTAGGCGTCGGGATGCTTCCGGTCGTCTCCGAGAAATTCTTTTCCAAGATGCCAGGAGCGATTGCTCCAATCCTAAGCAGTAGCATTCTTCTGGCCGCGATTACCGCAGTCATCTTGAATCTATTTTTCAATGGTGTTGGCTCTACTCAAGAGGCGGAGAAAGCAGCATTGGAAACGGCGCGCACGGAAACAATCTAACCGGTTGTAGCGATGTAGTTGTGGTGTGTCTCTTCTCCTGCGCTCGCAGATCATCCCGGGCCAGGAGTTTTTTCCCTTAGATAGCCAAATGCCATCCTTCTTTTATGAGGGCGGGACTAACTCAACCTTGCATAACAGAGAAAACTCATGACCTGTATTTCAATGCGTGTTTTGGCGCTTTCTGCACTTACCTTTCTTGCACTTCCAGCATGGAGCGCAGACTGGAGCACTACTGACTTGGAATATCGCTACGGTACGCAATACAACGACAACGGAGGAACTGGCGGTCCCCACATAGCAAAACACATGCTGCAGGTACAGAACGCGAGTGGATTTAGCCTAGGTCGCAGCTACTTTTTCCTATTAATGTCAACTGCCGATAATGCGGACAACAACTCCGGTGACCTTTACAGCGAAGGCTCCGCAACGCTCAGTTTGAGCAAGATCGCCGGACAAAAAATAGCATTTGGCCCTATCAGCGACGTTGGCCTGACTGGTGGATACAACTTTGGGTCCCGCAACACTACCTATGGACCAAACACGCGAGCACTGCTGTTCGGCCCAACCTTTGACTTCTCGTTGCCCGGCTTCAGTATTGCAAGCATCGACGTACTTGCATATCGGGACAACGGACGATATAGCGGATTCGGAGGTGGTCGAATTTGCGGTCAAGGAAACACTACATATCAAATCACTCCGTACTGGCTTAACCAATTCACGGTAGGGCGTGCACGCTTTGAATTCGGCGGCTACACCGATTTCATCGGTTCACATGGCACTTGCTCGCAACAAATTTTGACGGAGGTCCAACTAAGGTTGGATGTAGGTGAGTTTTGGGGTGTGCGCGACAAATTCTTCGCCGGCATCGAGATTCAACACTGGCGGAACAAGTTCGGCGTTTCAGGAGTGAAAGAAACTGTTCCTCAGTTGGTTCTACGCTGGCGTCTCTGATGATCTCATTCATTATCGGCAATCCCATTTCATCAAATATCTCAGTTCGGGCTCACACAAGCATCATGGGAAGCTAAAACGCGACCCTATCTACTACTCAAAGGAGAAACGCAAAATGAAGACAAAAGCAGCAGTTGCATGGAAAGCAGGCGCCCCACTGACGATCGAAGAAGTCGAACTTCAAGGTCCGAAAGCAGGTGAGGTTTTAGTCGAGCTGAAGGCTACTGGCATCTGCCATACGGACTACTACACCTTGTCGGGCGCAGATCCAGAAGGAATCTTTCCTGCTATTCTCGGCCACGAGGGTGCCGGCGTAGTAGTTGATATTGGCCCAGGTGTAAAGACGTTGAAAAAGGATGATCATGTCATTCCCCTCTATACACCCGAGTGTCGTGAATGCAAATTCTGCCTTTCAAAGAAAACGAATTTATGCCAAGCCATCCGGGCCACTCAGGGGAAAGGATTGATGCCGGATGCTACCAGCCGCTTCTCCATTGGAGGCAAGCCACTGTTCCACTATATGGGAACCTCCACGTTCTCAAATTACATCGTAGTACCCGAAATTGCGCTGGCAAAAATCCGCTCGGACGCACCTTTCGATAAGGTCTGTTATATCGGATGTGGTGTCACAACAGGTGTTGGCGCGGTACTGTTCTCCGCGAAGGTTGAGGCTGGCGCGAATGTCGTTGTATTTGGACTCGGAGGGATCGGCCTCAACGTAATTCAGGCTGCAAAGATGGTAGGCGCAGACAAAATCATCGGGGTCGATATCAATCCAAAGCGCGAAGAGATGGCTCGAAAATTCGGTATGACACACTTCATCAACTCGAAGGGAGTCGAAAACGTCGTTGACTCTATCGTTCAGTTGACCGACGGCGGTGCCGACTACAGCTTTGAATGCGTAGGCAATACCAATTTGATGCGCCAAGCACTTGAATGCACTCACAAGGGATGGGGTAAATCGTTCATTATCGGCGTAGCTGCGGCAGGACAGGAAATCTCCACACGTCCGTTCCAACTGGTAACTGGACGCGAATGGCGCGGTTCTGCCTTCGGAGGCGCCCGAGGTCGTACAGATGTTCCAAAGATCGTGGACTGGTATATGGAGGGCAAGCTCAACATCGACGACTTGATTACTCACCGGTTGTCTTTGGAGCAAATCAACGAAGGCTTTGAATTGATGAAAGCAGGTGAGTCCATCCGCTCTGTGGTCATCTACTAACTTGAGGTCGCGATGTTTGAATTGATAAGCGAACATGCATGCTTCGGCGGCGTTCAACGATTTTATAGACATCATCCGAAATCCATCGGACTACCGATGCGGTTTTCAGTATTCTTCCCGCCCGCCGCCAAAAATGGGCCCGTACCTGCCCTTATCTATTTGGCGGGTCTGACTTGCACAGAGGAGACTTTCGTAACGAAATCTGGAGCTCAGCGGAAGGCATCCGAGGCTGGAGTAATGCTGATCTCTCTGGATACGAGCCCACGCGGCGCGAACGTTCCAGGTGAATCCGAGAATTGGGACTTGGGCGTTGGAGCAGGATTTTATGTCGATGCAACGCAAGCTCCCTGGTGCACAAATTATCGGATGTACAGCTACGTACTGGAACTGCGACAGTTGTTGTTGGACGATTTTGCCGTCTCTCCCGGTGCTATAAGCATCATGGGGCACTCAATGGGTGGGCACGGCGCCTTGGTGCTAGCACTACGTAATCCAGGAATGTTCAAATCGGTGTCAGCAATTGCCCCAATTTGCGCACCGAGCCAGTGCCCTTGGGGAGTTAAAGCATTCAGCACCTACCTAGGCACGGCCAATAAAGACTGGCTTGAATATGATGCTAGCGCATTGATGGCCAAACTGAGGCGTCCATATCCTGCTGGTATTTTGGTGGATCAGGGTACCAGCGATAAATTTTTGGTCGAGCAGCTATCACCGTCATCTTTGGAGATAGCGTGCGAAACCGCCAACCAGCCACTTCAATTGCGGCGATTCGTTGGATATGACCACGGTTACTACTTTATCTCGACAGTGATCGATGACCATCTTATGTTTCATGCAGAAGCATTGGATTCATGAAGATCTCAATACACTTCCACGCCGGTGAATTGAGCCTCCTCTGATTCCGCCCTCATAAAGAGGCCCGCTTGCGGGCCTCTTTTTATATGTCCATGCAAAAGACCGTGAACAACCTTAGCGGTCTCGTAACCATCCTATTTCTAGGACTAGGCATTTCATTTTTGCACCGAGCCTTCTCATAAAGCCTCTTACTCGGCATCGCCATATGGTCTTAAATACCAGTGTTGCGTTTCGTGCATTTAGCCGGATTGCAGCGCGAACGAATCGAAATACACATATCCAATAACGGAGACATTTATGAACAAAATTATTTACATATCCACATCCTAGCCGCCTGCCTCTAGGAGAGGTCCACATCCTTTAACCCAAGTGAATTATTTATCAAAGCAGCCTTTAAGGTCTGCATGAAAGGGCAGCATGCAACAATCAGCAATCTTTCAGGACAAAAGCTATCTGCGGCATTTCTGGCATCCGGTATGCACTGTAGAAGAATTGGAGAAAGCAAAACCATCAGGCGTTGGTCCGATAGCTGTAAAGCTTCTCAATGAACAGATAGTGGTCGCCAAGCTCCCGAGTGGATATGTCGCAATGCATGACCGATGCGCTCATCGCTCCGCAAAGCTTTCGGCTGGTGCCGTTAATGGCGATAGCGTGCAATGTCCCTATCATGGCTGGGAATACGATGCCGAAGGAAAGTGCAAGTTTATTCCCGCGTGCCCCAGCGCCCCTATCCCGTCGAAGGCAGTGGTAAAAAAATTCGATTGCGCGGAGCGATATGGCCTTATTTGGGTGAGACTAGACTCCAGTTTCGAATCAACGTCAATTCCTTACTTCAGCGGAGCTGACAATAAGAAACTTCGTGTCGTGGTGCAAGAACCCTACTGGTGGGATGCTACTGCCGAGCGTCGCTGGGAGAATTTCACAGATTTTTCACATTTCGCGTTTGTTCACCCCGGGACACTCTTTGATCCTAACAATGCGGCGCCTCCCATCGTTCCGATGGATAGAGTTAATGGGCAGTTCAGATTCGTCTACGAAACGCCTCCAGGGATGGACGTACCTGACGAAGCACCCATTGGTACGTTTAGCTACACGTGCACCATGCCATTTGCAATCAATCTCGAAGTACGGAAATACACCACTGACTCCATCCATGTTTTGTTCAATGTTTCTTGCCCAGTTGATGACACCAGAACAAAAAATTTCCTGATTTTTGGTCGAGAAAAAAGTGATGACTCTGATCACATGCATATTGCTTTCAACAATTTGGTTTTTGCAGAAGACCAACCTGTCATCGAATCGCAGTGGCCAGCCGAAATCAGCACTGACGAAGTTTCCGTCTCAACCGATAAGGTCTCCCTGCAATATAGAAAGTGGCTTCGTGAACTTGACCAAGCGAGCAGACAGGGGCGCGATGCTTTCCGTGAAGCGTTACTGACTCCGCAAATCGAAAGCGGCCGCGCCTATCCAGATGCAACCGGTACACACCAACCACCGTGGACTGAGTGCGTTAACCGCTAAGACAAAGAAACCAAGGAGAAGGTAATGAAGAAAATGTTTTTGATGGCCTGCGCAGGGCGGGGCGTAATTCCGTCCTCCATGGCTGCTCCAGTTTCTGACACGGAATTACCGATATCAGAGCAGCTTAGGATATTAAGCGAAACAGGATTGTGGGATTTCGTCGACCGTATCCCTGTTGATGACAAGCAGCTTGATGAATATTTAGCCGCAAGCGAAAAATATGGTCTTCCTATTCTATCGGGCAGCTGGACCTATGTACTTGGACAAGATGAACACGTAATGGCCTCGAATCTTGAGCGGGCTTACCGTGTTGGATCGAAATATCACAACCTGATGATTTGGTCGAAGCATGCGGACGGTCACTACGTGACCGACCAAGAGGTCGCGGACTCCTACCTGCGTGTTTATGACCAAGCCAAAAAGTACGGTATCAAGGTTTCATATGAAGGCCACGTCGATATGTGGTCCGAAGACTTTAGACGAGTGAATAAGGTCGCTGAAATAGTTCGAAAGCGCGGAATCCCATTTCATTTCTGTATGGACTATAGCCACTGCATCTTCAAAATTGGCAATGAAGAAGAACATGCCGTCTCACAAATGAGAGGCGATGCGGAGGCAATTCGTCGTTTAGACCCATTCAATCCCGACAGCTTTGCCGATGACTGGCTGAATCAGAACATGGTTACTTGGGCTCAGGTCCGTCCTGCGGCCCCCAATGGCCCTCGGAATTGGTGGGCATTTGAAACCGGGCCATGGGACGGCTTGGGATATGATCGCCCTGGTCGGGGCATTCAATATCCGTTCTCTAAGCCAAATCCTGGTGAATGGCATACAGAGGCCTGGCATGCTCACGCGCTCGCCTGCACACGTGAGTTGGTCAAGAAGGTTATCGACCATTACCTTTCTGTTAGCGACTCGTCAATGGAAATCATGACGATCGACAACATCAATCTTCCTTCTTACGGAACAGGCTGGAGATACAACATGTTTGCGGATAGTTGTTTAGTTGGGAAATTCGTACGGGAACTCTATGCCGAACGTGCCGCCGTTTTTGAAGCAAAGCGAAAGGCCCATAGCGAAAAAGCATTTGTCGACCAATACCGACCGTGATTTCTCTCCACCAAGGATAGATCCTTCCTCATTCGCACATCGGATTCACCTAGTTCCAACACCGCTGTTCTGCGAGTAGAGTTGGTCCAGAACCAGCTTTATGTAAAAAGCCCACAGAGAAATCTAGTGGGCTTTTTCTAGCTTCAATTCTGCTTCTTAGAGACTAGATCTGCGAGGCACCTCTCCCGTCAATTTTTTCTTGGGCATTGCTGACCGAAAAGAGAAGGAGCTTGTGTAATGACCCAGCGAAACCTGCTCAAGTTATGCGGCTAAAGCAAACGCCTCAGCCGGTGTCTTCATGCCCAGCGCCTGATGCGGCCGGCGGTGGTTATAGAAGCCGATCCAGTCACCAATGATGCGACTGGCGTGCTGCAATGTTT
>NZ_KV880769.1:1982884-2823242 GCF_001929405.1 Herbaspirillum camelliae | reverse complement strand
GTAGCGTCCATCGCCGCTGACCAAATTGGCCTTGCTTGGGGCGTGCATCACACGCATTACGCCCTCACCGAGATGGCTCCCATCGCCATCTGGAGTATGGCAGCCGTCATCGTCGCAGGCATCGTCTTCGGCCTGATCGGCATGGTATTCGCCAATACCACCCACACCCTGTCTGCATTCATGAAGAAGCACATCGCCTACGGGCCGTTGCGGCCTTTTATCGGTGGCTTAATCGTCGCCATTGCAGTGTGGGTTGTGGGCGCGCATCGCTACATTGGCCTAGGCATCCCCGTCATCGTCGAATCCTTCCAGCATGCGCTGTCGCCTTGGGACTTTCTGGCCAAGATGGCCTTCACGATCACATCACTGGGTACCGGCTTTAAGGGCGGCGAAGTGACGCCACTGTTCTATATCGGTGCGACCCTCGGCAATGCCGCTCCTGCACCTTGGGCTCAGCCTTCACCGGCTTGTAGTAAGCGCTGCGCCTGGCAATCCCAAACCACGCGCATATCTTGCTGACAGCCACATCGAAACCGTCTTGTTTGAGTCCCTGGCGGATGGTCTCGATTACTTGTCTTCCTCGCCCAACAGGGACGCCAATTTTTTTCTGGCGCGCAGCTCCAGCATGGCTTCTCCGTAGGCTTCCTGCAGCTCCTTGAGTTGCCGCTCGTACTGTTCTCTCACATCCAGCGGCTTGGCGCGCAGGGCGTTCTCCATCCCTTTGCGGCCTTCATCGACCCATTCTTCGATCTCGGATGGCGGGATATCAAACGACCGGCTAGCCTCGGCTACCGTCGTCTTTCCCTGGATGATTTCCATCACCAGCGCCGCTTTGCGCTTGGCTGTCCAACGTTTGAATTCTTCTTCCATGACCTTGCTCATTTTGATTCCCTTTTAGGATTATCTACTGAGCAGGTTTTTAGTGGGTCATTACACTTGCATAACGTCAGCTTCTGGCCATTCGTTGCCATCAGTGATGAGATAATTGTCCTTGGTTACTTTTTTCCGAATCACGATGAAAGCCAAGCCTCTAGATCTTCTTTGCCCAAACTGTGGCATGACCGTTCTCCAATTCCACTCTCAGGCACGGCCAATACAAGACAACAAGATCAAGTGCCCAGCATGTGGCGAACAAACGAAGATCGCTTTGATGCAAACAGCTCACGGAGATACATTTCAGACTTACCTTCGGGATTTTGAGAACAAGGGAAAAATCTCTATCTACGAACCGCATCTAACTCCGTTTGGAAAATCGCATCCGAGCAGAAGCTATTCAAAGGCGAAGCGAAAAGGTGTACAGACAAAAGCAGAAGAAAGCTGACGGGATCAGACTTCGAACTTCTAGAAGGCCGCTTCCGGCCAAAAGCCGTCATCCGACGCCCAAATTAATGCCCGCACTGCGGGCATTTTTATTTCAGAAACAACCACACTTTAAAGATTTCTCCCTGTAGCTGCTGCAATTGGACATAAATAAAGTTGAAAATTGAAGTATACATTGTTACGGTCGTTACATTAATATAGTCAAATATGATCTTAACTACCGTTACGCCAAATGCCAACTCTTGCAGTTTTGAGCTACAACACCCTGTTCGCCGGACGTGATGGACAGGAACACACACGCGCAGATGCCCAGGTACAACTCATCAATGAGCTGCGCCCGGACGTATTTTTGATGCAGGAAGCCAAATACCTGGATGCCAATGGCAGCGCTGATTTTTATGCCCTGGAGAAACAGATAGGGATGCGCGGGTTTCTGGCGCCGGCACCGCGGACCGGCCAAAACCTAGCCATCTTCATCCGCGCGCCTTTACGTGCCGCGCGATTCAATGCCGACACAATGCACTTTCATCACGCAGCGGCAACACTCCAGATCGAAATACCAGGTGCAGCAGCGCCGGTGACATTCATCTCCACCCATTTATGTCCGAATGGCCCTGCAGTGCGCCGGCGCGAGGCGGCATATTTGGGCGTACAAGCCTCACCGGACCAGCTCACCTTGGTGGCAGGGGATTTCAACTCGGCGTCCCCGCACGATCCAGAACCGACGGACTGGCACTCCCTTGCGCAACACCACCGCGCCCGCTACCTGGCTGATGACATGGCCAGCATTGATCGTAGTGTTCTGGCCTATCTCGAAGCGGCTGGCTGGGTCGATGTGGGGTATTTACTGGACACAGATCGGACGCCGACAGTGCCCACCAAGGCCTACCGAGATGCGGAGTTCGCCACCATGCGTTGCGACTACATGCTGGCATCGCGATCACTTGCGGCCTGCGCAAAGAGCTACCAGGTCATCCGCAATGCGCTCACCGATGGCGCTTCCGACCATTACCCCATCCTGGCCAGATTCCAGATTCCATAAGGGGGTGCCATGTTTCTCCCCCCGTTGGCAGACAGGGTTCGCCTCCGTAAAATCGTGTCGAGCCGAGAGCGTGAAATGGTTGGAGCAAGTGAAGCATCACAGACAGTGGACAGTCACACTGGAAAGACGACGTGGTTCAACCGCACCCTGGCACGATGGAAACAACGAATGAAAGCACGATGAGCGAAACGATGAAGACAAACTGGCTGCTTCTCAGCTACAAGATTCCCCCCGAGCCAGCCAAGGCGAGAGTCGCCGTGTGGCGCAAGATCAAGGCATGCGGCGCCGTCTACCTGCAGAACAGCGTTTGCGTGATTCCCAATACGTCAGAGCATCAACGCATCTTGCGGCTGCTGCAGAACGACATCATCACTAACGCCGGCGAGGCCTTCGTGCTGGAAGCGGCCGGCCTGGACGACCATCAGGACAACCTGCTGACGCAACGTTTCAACCAGGATCGCGACGAAGAGTACGAGGAGTTCCTGGACAAGTGCAACGATTTCGAAAAAGAAATCGAGAAAGAAACGGCGAACGAGCATTTCACCTATGCCGAGCTGCAGGAAAACGAAGAAGACCTGAAGAAGCTGAAGAACTGGCTCGACAAGATTCGCAAGTTGGATTTCTGCAATGCTCCGAAGGGTGAAGAAGCCGCGCAACGCCTGGTCAAGTGCGAACACATGTTGGACGACTACGCCAATACCGTTTTCCAGAAGGAGACATCCAAGCTGAGTGGAAGCTGAAGCCAGTCCTCCCATTTAAGCCGCTCACACTCTGAGCAAGTAGCTCCCTGATATCAACCGAAGAATTGAGTGACAGCACGCTTTGCGTGCCGTCAGGGGGCCGCTTTTTCTCAACATTTGATGAAGAAGAGGTTTTTCATGATCCATATCGCTCAAGCAGCGCCAACGATACTGGCGTCCTTCATGGCATCGCTGGTCGAATTCGTCGAGGCCCTCACCGTGGTACTGGCAGTTGGTACCGTTCGCGGTTGGCGGCCTGCCATCATGGGCACCGTGACGGCGCTTTGCCTGCTACTGCTCATGGTCGTGTGTTTCGGCAGCTCCCTGGCAGCGATTCCGCTTCCCGTGATCCAGCTGGTCGTCGGTACATTGCTGTTGATGTTCGGTCTGCGCTGGCTGCGCAAGGCGGTGCTGCGCTCGGCAGGCGTCATCGCCTTGCACGATGAGGCCGCCACCTATCAAAAGGAGACGGAACTGCTTCGTAACGGAGCGCCCGCTGCCGGCAGTTGGGACAAGACCGCATTCTTCACGGCCTTCAAGATCGTGATGCTCGAAGGCGTGGAGGTCGTATTCATCGTCATTGCCATCGGCGCGAGCGGTCAATTGATCGGGCCGGCCTCTTTGGGTGCGATTGCTGCGCTGATCCTGGTAGTGCTGCTCGGCCTGTGGCTGCATCGCCCGCTGGCCAATGTTCCGGAAAATACCCTGAAGTTCGGCGTCGGCATTCTGTTGGCAGCTTTCGGTACTTTCTGGGCCGGCGAAGGCGTGCACATTGAATGGCCGGGCGCGGACTGGGTGCTGCTTGCCTTGATTGCCGCCTACTTCGTCGTGGCACAGGTCGCACTGTTGGTTTGCCGCAAGCTCAACGCGTCGCGAGCAGTGACCACAAAGGAACCATCCAAGAAGTCAGCACCACGCGGATGGATGGCGTCCATCTGGGATGAATTCATTGGTCTCTTTGTCGATGACGGCTTTCTGGCGGTAGGGATCGTACTGTGGGTTGGTGCCGCCTGGGTCTGGGTCGGCGCCATGGAGGCAAGTATGCCCGCTGAGGCTGTGTTGTTCCTCCTTGGGCTCACGGTATTGCTCTGGACCAGTGCAGTCAGGGCTGCCCGTGCCTGAGGGCAGACCATGAGCAACACCCATATAGAGCCAACGTCTACCGCCAACCTGGTCCTAATTCGTCACGGCGAATCCTTGTGGAATCAGGAGCAGCGATTCACCGGCTGGGCGGACGTGCCGCTCACGCAAGCGGGCATCGAGCAAGTCGCCGATGCCGCGGCGTCGATACGTCGTGAGGGATTGCGCTTCGATCTGGCGTATTCATCTGTGCTGGGGCGCTGCACGCACTCGCTGAGATTGTTGCTCGAAGCCTCGGCATTTCCGTCGCCGGACGTGCAGTTGGATTGGCGCCTGAATGAGCGCCACTACGGTGCGCTCACCGGCATGCGCAAGGCCGAGGCGGTCAGCCGCTTCGGAGAGGACGTCGTCAAAAGATGGCGACGGTCCTATGAGGGGATTCCCCCGCCTGTCGATGCCACGGCTGCCAGATTCATTCCGATTGACGCTCGCTATTCAGGTATCGAGGAAGAGCGCATTCCGACGTCTGAATCGCTGGAGCAGACTGTGTCGCGCGTTTCTGCCTTCTGGAATGACGAAGCCGTACCTGCGCTGTTGGCCGGGAAGCAGATTCTCATCATGAGCCATGGAAACGCCCTACGGGCGCTGACGAGTCTGATTGAAAATCTAGGTCAGGAGGAAATTGTTGAATTGGAAATTTCGAACTGCAGCCCTGTAGCATATCGGTTGTGCGATTCTCTCCATGTTGATTGGAAGAAATCGTTGGATGTTGAAGGGAGAAGCAAATCCGAGATATTGTGACTGGCAGGCAACCGGCAAGAAGATGTGCGTCTGCCCCAGTTGTCCGCAGAAATAAATATTGGTAGTATCGATGCAAGGAGATGGCATTCCTCCTTGAACCGCCTCCGGCTTCACGCCGGGGCTGATGATGCCTACAGCAACCTGGTGCACCGGGGCTGTAGGCATTCGCCTATTCTGTTCTGTTCGCCAGGCCGATTTACTCGACACCTGGCAACATGAAACATTACAAACATCCCGAGCAACTCGACTTACTGCCTTACGTCGCCAAATGGTGCGTAATCGCCAGCCTGATCGCTATTCTGGCGGGTTCAGCGTCGGCCTTTTTCCTTCACTCCCTAGAATTCGCGACGCAATGGCGCGAAGCTCATCCTTGGATCATCTGGTTGTTGCCCTTCGCTGGCTTTGCGGTGGGCTGGCTCTACCTCCATACCGGCAAACCGGTTGAGGCGGGAAACAATCTACTGATCGACGAAATCCACGACCCTAAGAAGGTCATCCCGGTACGGATGGTGCCTCTGGTACTGATCGGCACCGTCATATCCCACCTGTTTGGCGCCTCAGTTGGCCGTGAAGGTACTGCGGTTCAGATGGGCGGAGCCCTGGCGGACCAGCTGACGCATCTCTTCAAGCTGCGCCACGAAGACCGGAAGTTACTACTGATGGCAGGTATCGCCGCCGGTTTCTCCTCGGTCTTCGGTACGCCCATCGCCGGTGCCTTGTTCGGACTCGAAGTGCTCGCCATCGGCCGGATGCGTTACGACGCAATCTTCCCTTGCTTCGTAGCGTCCATCGCCGCTGACCAAATTGGCCTTGCTTGGGGCGTGCATCACACGCATTACGCCCTCACCGAGATGGCTCCCATCGCCATCTGGAGTATGGCAGCCGTCATCGTCGCAGGCATCGTCTTCGGCCTGATCGGCATGGTATTCGCCAATACCACCCACA
Organism: Herbaspirillum camelliae; assembly: GCF_001929405.1. Taxonomy (NCBI): domain Bacteria; kingdom Pseudomonadati; phylum Pseudomonadota; class Betaproteobacteria; order Burkholderiales; family Oxalobacteraceae; genus Herbaspirillum; species Herbaspirillum camelliae. The sequence continues at coordinate 2,817,314 of NZ_KV880769.1, read as the reverse complement.
CCCTGTCTGCATTCATGAAGAAGCACATCGCCTACGGGCCGTTGCGGCCTTTTATCGGTGGCTTAATCGTCGCCATTGCAGTGTGGGTTGTGGGCGCGCATCGCTACATTGGCCTAGGCATCCCCGTCATCGTCGAATCCTTCCAGCATGCGCTGTCGCCTTGGGACTTTCTGGCCAAGATGGCCTTCACGATCACATCACTGGGTACCGGCTTTAAGGGCGGCGAAGTGACGCCACTGTTCTATATCGGTGCGACCCTCGGCAATGCTTTGGCTCCGTTGCTTCATTTGCCGTTCTCAATGTTGGCCGGTCTAGGCTTTGTCGCCGTGTTCGCCGGCGCCGCCAACACACCCATCGCATCCGCCGTAATGGCCGTGGAGCTCTTCGGTCCGGAAATCGGGCCGTTTGCCGCTGTAGCCTGTGTCGTCGCATATCTTTTCTCAGGCCATACCGGCATCTATCACGCGCAGCGCATCGGTCATTCGAAACACAGGCCGCTACCTGAGGGCATGAAGATTTCCGAACTGAACGCCTACAAAGCGAAGCTCAAACAAGAGCACCTCGAAAAGAACACCGTGTCGACCGACAAGCAAAAGGCCGAATCATGAGTGAAATGACCGTACTGAAACTCTATTTTCCTCTTGCTGCAAAAGCGAAAGCCACCAGATTTTGGCATCACCTGTCGGCCCCGGCGCTTGCCCAGCATCTGTTGGTGGCGGCGAAGAAATCCGGCATTCGACAAGCGACGCTGCAGCACATCAGCAGCAGTTACCTCGTGGGTGAGCACATCAGTCATCACCATCCAGAGGCTTCCTCAATGCGTCACCCACAGTGCCTTGAGCTCGTCGACACCGAAAAGCATCTCCGAAAATTCCTCCACGACCATGCTGGGGAGCTGCAGAAGGTCAGAGCCATTCTCTTCCAATGCACGCTCCCGTTGGAGCAGTAAATGGAGACCAGGAGATAACTCATGTTCAAAGCCATCGCAGTCATCAGCATCGGCGGAGCCATCGGCTGCCTGACTCGCTGGGGCGTCAGCGTGAAGCTTAATGGCCTGTTCCCGACAGTGCCCTTGGGAACGCTGACCGTCAACTGGGTCGGCGGCTACTTGATTGGAGTTGCCACGGCTTACTTTGCGACCCATCCGATGGTTGCTTCGGAATGGCGCTTGCTGATCATCACCGGCTTCATCGGTGGGATGACCACATTCTCAACATTTGCGGCAGAAATCGTGTCGCTGCTTCAAAACGGTCGGCTCATGTGGGCCATCGGCGCTATCGCCTTGCATCTTGGCGGCTCGCTGATCATGACCGTCCTCGGCATTACCACCGTCATGACGATTCGATAAGGAGACTGACATGAAAGGCTTCCAGATCACGTTCTTCACACAGCAAGACCGCAAACACAAAGGAATTCCTCTTGCCGAGTGGCTTCTGAAATTCGCCCAGGAGCATGGCGCGAAGGGAGGCACGCTCACGGCAGGGGCGGAAGGATTCGGCCGAGACGGCCACGTCCACTCATCCCATTTTTTTGAGCTCGCAGACCAACCTCAAGAACTTACGCTGGCAATGGACGAGGCAACTTGCACGTCGTTATTTCAGGCATTGGAGAGCGAAGGAGTATCCGTTTTCTACGTAAAGACAGCCGTCGAATACGGTGCAATCGGAAGCCCTTGAGGCCTTCCCATGTATATGAAAAATAGAAAAGGAGAAGACATGGAGAAACAATCCGAGCAGCTACCTAAAGAGGCATTGGCCGAAGCCGGCTCAGACGTCCAAGAGGGGCATGTCAAATTACATGTGCACACCCTGGCATTGACCTTCACCCATCTATTGCTACTTGGAGCGTGGGTATGGCTGTCGCAACATGGAACGCCGTCTGCACGTGTACTGCTCGGCCTGTTGATCCTGACAGCATTGAATTGGCTCTGGTTGTGCGTGGTTGGAAAAAAATGGTGGGTCTTATGGCGTCTCAGCGAGAAAAATGCCAAGCCCCATTGACGATCAGAATGAATAGTCTGCTTTCGGCGGCAAGAGCAGACATCTAGTCCAGTGCTAGGTCTTTTGCGCCTCAATCAATAAATCGACATAACCCTTATCGATAAGCTGTGCCGCGATTACGCCGATGTTCTCCATGATTTTCTCGGCTTCGATCACTCCTGCTTCGATCAGCTCTCCGTCTGAAAGCATGACTTCTAATTCCAGAAAGCTACCCAAGCCTTGGACTCGGTCAATGTGAATTCGGGTGCGACCAATATGGAACAGTGTACGGTGCTTGATAACCCGTCCACCCTCACCGTAGGCTAGCGAGAGAACCTCCCGTAGGCTATCAGGGGTAGCTGTCGCACTATGGACAAAAAAGGATTCCTTTGGGCCGATTTGATTTACACGGCGATAAAAAATCAGGCTGCCTTCATTTGGAGAAATCTGGCGGAGCTTTAGCCGACCATTGTCGCAATTGAAGAAAGTGTCGTCCTGCTCAATTTCTACAGGTCCTCGATCCGCCATTTCCCGGACTCGTTCAAGAGTTGCTGCCAGATCAGACAGCCTTGCTTTGATTTCTACGTTACGAGCCATTGCTCCTCATCTGCTAAGTTTGATGACCCGGCATGGTGGCTCATAAATGTTACTCAACCAAGACAATACTATTACCGGTCATCGACCATAATTCCACTTGCACTGTTGCTCGCCATCTGGCTTCACTTACTCAGAACACGTCTGATAATCAGGAGAATTGATATGAAAATCCCAGTCACCATACGCCGCATTGACGTAGAGGAAGCTGCAACACATGTAAATGCTCTGAGCGACGTCTTGATCGACTGTGTCGAAGGTGGAGCCTCTGTCAGTTTCGTGAATCCACTGTCGAGAGCTACCGCTATATCGTTTTGGCAAGGTATCGCCGCGAGCGTGGGAAGAGGTGAGCGATCTTTATTGATCGCAGAAGATAGTCATGGCCAAATCGTCGGTACGGTCCAGCTCATTACCTCGCAACCGGAGAATCAGCCACATCGGGCCGATGTGGCGAAAATGCTGGTGCTTCGCAGGGCTCGGCGCCAAGGCATCGCCAGCCGGTTAATGCAGGTACTGGAGGAAGTGGCTCGGCAAGAAGGCAAATCCGTATTAGTGCTTGATACTGTTTCTGGCGGTGCTGCGGAGCGCATGTATCAGCAATCTGGATGGAAAATTGTCGGGTCAATCCCCAATTATGCGTTGATGCCGGACGGTGAATTGTGCGGGACCACTTACTATCACAAACAACTGCAGTCTAGCGTGGCAGTAACGTGAACTCTCTCTAAGCACAACCACCGCTTCGAATATCTACTGCATAAAATATCTAGCCAAAGTCATTTATGATTTTGGTGAGAGGAAGCACAAAATTCTATCAAGTTACATCTGATATCGACCAGGAGCAGTGACCGGCCTGAAACAACTGGTCCAGACTTAAAGTTAGTCTAAGCGGCAAGCCGCAGTGGTGCTGGGGTTGTTGCCGGCGGCGTAGCCTGCTGTGCCGGCGAAGGGTATTTCAGTGAGCTGTGCGGTCGAACGGTATTGTACTGATGACGCCATCGCTCAATGAAGACCTGAGCTTCTCGCAGGGTGTAGAAGATTTCTCCGTTGAGCAGCTCATCACGGAATTTGCCATTCAAGGATTCGCAGTATCCGTTCTCTCATGGACTTCCTAGCTCGATATACAGCGTCTTTGAACCGACCGAAGCAAGCCAGCACCGTAGATTCTTTGCGACCATTTTCGGCCCATTGTCAGAGCGTAGATATGCCGGAACACCGTAGGTCACCATGACCTCAGCCAGGATATCGATGACGTCATTACTGCGAATTTTCCTGGCCACGTGCAGCGCGAGACAGCGGCGGGTGAATTCATCGATGAGCACCAGGATTTTCAGAACACGTCCATCATGCGTTCTCTCCATGACGAAGTCCCAGCTCCAGACATGATTGGCATATTCCGGTCGCATTCGGATGCAGCTACCATCGGCTAGCCACAGCCGACCTCTCTTTGGCTGTTCCACTGGCACCTTCAAGCGCCTGGCTGGCAGTGTAGCTGGCACCGGTCATCTTGTAGGCGGCGGTGTTCTGGTTGATCAGACGCGAGGCCAACACCCAAGCAGAGAAAACCGGATGCAATTCGGATATAGCTAGTATCGATGATCCTCTAACACTATTCTTCCTTTTTTTCATAAACCTTGTTCAGACCATCCACTAATACCTCAACACGCGACGCGCGACTGACTCGACCAAAGCATCTTCCGATCCAAACAGCGTATAAGCATTCAAATTGAATTGGTCAAGATAGCGTAACGCCGGTACGCGCTCAGTGACTGGCAACGTGTACTTCATCAGATCGAACTGTGAAGTGGTGTCCGCCGCCAATACTGCCTCATGATTGGCGTACGACCATAGGCCCTCTTCATTTTTGCAGCAGATGGTGTACTCACACTGTTGCAAAAAATGGCGCTTATGTGTTCGGACGCGATAGCCAACTGAGCGAATCATAGTGCCGTCGCTGACATGCAATCGCAAAGACCGTTCGCGTGACGACATGCAATAGATTGCTACCCTACCGTTTGCGGGCGTGGTGCTTGAAAGGGCAAAATATGCCGCAACGAAAGGAGATCGCGTCCAATCCAACAAGGGGCTGGGAAAGCCATGATGACGTAAGTGGACGAGATAATTGAGCGCAGGTATTCCATCAAGCCAGTCACCACGCTTTAACTTACGTTCGAAGTCTTCGCGTTTCGGCACTTCCCACTTGTTTCCAGAGTAGGACTCCATCTGATGCTTGGAATCATAAACTGCTTGGTGATAGCCACCTACAGATTTCAGTGCAGGTACACTACGCTCAAGCGTCGTCTGTAACGTCCACTCGTCCGAGGCGTGACCACGATAGAGTACGGGAGGAAGAAGCCCAAGATTAGATTGGGCATTTTTTCCATCATCGTGCGCCGCAATAGTGTGTTCAACAAACTCTCCCCATCGTTCTAATTCAATTATTCTCATGGTTTTTTACAAGTCAATTTTTGTAGATTTCATTATTTTCCCAAACCTTATGGTCGAACTTTAGTTACGGCATAGGGGTGTAGGATATTTCTCCGTTCAAAAAATCTCCGCCAATATCCACTTTTTCGCCATTGAGCGATGGCATATTCAAATATCTCGTGGAATGCCAGACTGATCGAGGCTACCCTCATCTTCTCAGCGATTTTTTCTGCAAATGCATAATTTTCTTCGCTCATGATGGTCATGTCATATCGCCAGTCTGACACCTTATCAATAAGAGCCGGCTGACTACTCTCGAACTGCTCATACTCAATCCCGCCCGATTTGGCGAGCTCAAAAACGAAATTCATTCCCCCCGCGCACCTAACCTCAAGGTGCAACTTTCGTACTTCAGAAAGAAAATCTCTATGAACCCTTTTCATATTGATCGAAGCCCGAAAGCTACCCTTATTTTTAGGGCTGTACTTCTCTTCAAAACTTACTCTGGCTAGATCTTCTCTACTAACCTCTGAAAGTTTCTTAAAGAACTCATCGACAGATCCAAAATTAGAGCGAATTGCTAGCAGATGCTCAAATGGCAAATTCCTGCACCATTCTCGACCAACATTACTGTAATGGTGAAACACGTTGAAGACGCCCGCAGATAATTCATTACTGTAGCGCTCAATCACCAACTGAGACCATGATTGTCGCCAAAAACGTTTAGCTTCCGAAAGTCCTACCTTTCGGCGCCATTGATCAAGGATGCCGCATCCGAATTTATGATACAGAGCTTCGATCGCCTCCATAGGCACAAAATCATGATTCAAATTAAGAAGTGCGCGCGATTCACCAGCAAGCCATATCCATTCTTCGGTGACATTCTGGACGCAACGCACAGCATTTTCATCTGATGATCTGCTCAGCATAGCCAATTCGATTGCAGACTCATACAATGGCTCTAAATGCTTCCAGCAAACGTAAACCCCAGGCAACTGATGTGACCGCAGAAATACGTCGCGGCCATATTCTTCTCGCGCTTTTTTCCGGCATTCTTTACAGAATCGAATCCGAGCAAAATCCTTCGATCCGTGAAACAGATAACTGGGCCTAGTAGAGCTCACTGATTCGAAAAGTCGCTCTCTCAACGTTGTGGCTAGAAATGGTCTGTAGTAAGGAAGAGGTGTTAATAAACCAAGGCGATCTGGGCTGAACTCAGCTTCCGAGATTACCGACCCCACTAGCCCCCTAAGAGGAACGGGAAACATTAGATTCGCAAAAATGATTGTTTTAGGTTGAAGAGAATCCTTACGATTTGCCAATGCCAAATCAAACAAGAACTTTCTAGGGCTATTCGTACCCGAACGTAGATAAAGGCTTGAGAAATACGAGAAGTAATGCTCATCATCAGCGAGTGGTAAAGAGAAAGTTAACATCTAATTTTTCTTATGAGTTCTAGAAATCAGCTTACATTCTTTCCAGATCGAGCACCTGACGAGACCTTATACAGCCGATGCGCGCGGTACCATCATCGCGCGGGTCATCGATCACCTGAAGTAACTGGAAAATTGCTATTCAACGATCCTCAATCGGGCTCTAGGACGCAGCTGCCTACCGGTTTAAATCATTTCCTCAAAGCCATCGACCAGGAAAATTGCTCCGCTCTCCAGTTGCTTAGAGAGCAGACGATCTCACCCGTCTATATGGCATTTATGAAAAAAGACCGACTACAAGATTTTATCCACGCAAAATGCGATGAAAATTTTCAGTCATTGAACGGAAAAATTGGTCTATTCGGTCAAAGAGAATTTCTTAGTCATTCGCTCAAATTTTGCCCCCATTGTGCTTCCGGCGACATCAATCAGTATGGATATTCCTACTGGCACAGAACGCATCAACTACCAGGTATCTGGATATGCGCCGCACACAACTCCCTTCTAATTGAACGACCGCGACGAATTGGAGAGAAATTCGCATGGATTAAGCCTCCAGCTGAAAACAAGCTCGATTCAAATGGGCCGCCTCCAAACAACGACATTAGAGCCGCATTGACGTCAATTGCCGATGCTGTTTTTTGGCTGAGTTTGCAGGATGAGTTAAATGCTCCTCTATTAACAAGAACGATTCTTCAGAATCAAGTCCCTAACGAATTCACTTATAACGTCATAGAAAATGTCGCGAGCGCGTGCATGTTGAGCAATATGTATTACGGAAGGCTCTTGGCACCACTAGAAATACCTGAATTTCATGCCCTGGAAAACATTCCTCCGCTGACATTCTCCCAATACGAGCCTTTGCCGCTGCACCCCATTCGCTGGGCCGCGATGCTCTCTTACTTTGTTCCTAGAGAAAATTGGGACGATGTCTTGAACGAGTCGAAAGCCCACGTCCTCGGTCATCTATTTCCCCCGCCAAAAAAAACTTCCGTCGATATGCAAAATGACGAAGATACATTTCTCCGCACGGTTCTTGCGGCGTCGCTCGGACTCTCTCAAACTTCACCACAACTGAGAAAAACAAAGAACCAGATTCTCTTCTCTATTTCGACATCAGATTTCGCCAAACGGCTTTTTCAACGTTCCTCTCAAGAAAGGCTTCAGAATAAATATCGGGAGATCATTCTCGCTGCGAAAGGGTTTCTAAATCCCCATATCAGACCTGATGAAAAGATGGCGATCGAAGCCATCCATTGGATCTCAACGAATGATCAAGATTGGTTGAACTTCGTTGAAAACAACCTCTGCCTCCAACAGAAACAGGCCTCTCTTTTCTGATCTTCTTTTGCGGCTCATGGCCGTCCCCCAGAGATCATCTTTGACCAAAGTGAATTCATTGCTTCACTCACCCCCAGCAAATCCTCATACTGTGCCAGTGCGTCGACATCCCCTCGCCTCAACACATCCAATGCATTATGCAGAGGTAGTATCCCTTCATATGCAACGTCAATGAGTTCCTTTGTGAGTACCTCCTCACCTCTACGCATTCCGATAATTTGCGCCTGAATAAAAAGCATCATGGCAACGGCGTTCACAGCTTGTGACCTATCAAAGAGGTACTCCATCAGCTCTTCTGGATTCGGGCAGTCTTTATCCAGTATTTGGAATTTAAAGGCGCCGCGCATTAATGCCCCGAACGCTCCCGTCTTTTCATATTTTCGTTCAAGAGTCATCTCTACCGTTGTCCCCGAACAGACTCTCCTCCCGACCTCCATTGATCGATTTAAAATCTTTATAAGCTTGCTGGTTCCCGAGAGAATCAGTGGAACCCCAACCACGTCGGATAGCTGCATTAAAAAACTAATCAAGGATCCGATATGAGCGCCAGTGCCATCAGAAATTCGCTGCACATCGTCAATATGTAGCACCCCAACAAAATGCGTAGCCATTACCTGAGCAACTCGACAAATCAAGATTTCGTTGGTTCTGGCCTTCGAATATTGGCTGACATAACTATCCTCCCCTCTCAAGCGAAGTACACTATCAACGGCACCTAAGAGACTGAGACAGATACCTGAGATCGATGCATTTAGCGGTGCCTGCACCGATAGCCAAACGATCTGCTTTTGCTTAAAAGTTCTCCCCTGATACTCCGAGTGTTCGATAACTTGCGGGTTGACCATTAATACATTTCTTACAGTAACGGACTTTCCTCGGCCACTTGGCGCAATTACCAGTATTGAACGCAAACTCGATGGCAGAGTTAGTGCTACGGCGTCCAATGGATCGCTCTTTGCTTTGATTGCAGTTTCGATTGCTGCTTTGCTGCGTTCCCACTTATCTTTCATTTGCTCTTGAACTGATTCAATTGTCCGCTGGGCCTCGGCGGTGAACGGTGATCTCCGCTTCAACCCTCGCTTAAGCTCGATATCCACGGTGGCATATAGATCAACAGCTTTTCTATCGGGCAAAAACATGTCGCCAATATCGGCCATGCTATGAACACGCATTTGTGGCGGTAGCGCCCGCTCCGCTCTCACGACAATGTCAGGTTTTCGAGCCAGAAGTTTAAAAACATCTTTGTCTACGACAGTAGGCTGCAGCGCCTCAATCAATGGATTTCCTTGATGGCGGGGAGCAACATTTTTAGTGTTATAAATGGCTAGACTCATTCTCCCCACCCTTCCATCGCGCTCTCCGCGGCCTCGTGCATTTCATGTTGATCCTTGAATTCGGTTTTGCGTTCATTGCCTGGCTGATCCAAAGCATTACCTACCGGCTCGCCCTGGCTCGGATAGACACCTGTCCGCTCATACTGGTCTTCAGCATGTCGAGCCCCAGTCATATCTCTTGTGCGTTCAGCCTTTGTTGCGGCCGTCTCCCTCAATGCCGTCTTAGTTGCACGGCGGGCGATATCACCGATCTCCGCCTCGGCAAGACCTAGCTTCGCGTTTAGCCCCGTCAATGAGCTCTGATGGTCCTCATCTTTAAATCCTTTAATAGCAATCTGATCCTCAATATCTTCTCTCGATGGGACCCAAATCTCGCGCTCCGGTGTATCTGGAATATCGGAAATAAAGAGGTCCCTGAAAGAGGTCTCACCTTGCATCCGGCAAAAGGCCAACTTTGGATTCTCTGGAGAGAACGCAAGCATTGCTTCAGATGGATGGCTATTCGCTAAACAAATTGACCGATGGTCTTTCATCCAATCATTAACCAATTTCATCTTTTCCAATTCGAATCCAGTCCGTTTTACAGGCTTGCTCACGCAATCTAAAGTGGACACAATCAATTGATCTCTCGTAAAGAAGAAAGGCGAACCGTGACAATTCCTCAGCCCCCAATTCCACATCCAAATTGGGCTTGGCTCATGACCAGGATCCAAAATCATTGACGGGGTCAAGTGCTTCCCCATCTTCTTGCCCGAGTTCCAACGAATCTGATGGATTGCCATAAGACGTCGAATCTCAGTCAAGGTATGAATCGCAGATAGCCTGTAATCTGGCTCACCTCGCACATGCTCCTTTACGACGTGCCCAGGCGTTTTCTCAAGAACATAGGTATTAATTACACCAAAGTTGCGCTCCACTATCGATTTCCACACTGCCTTGTAGGCAGCAGCTACCAAGCAAGAGAATTGCAGCCTCTGCCCCAGAGTTTCCCCATTCTTTGATAAAAGCTCCCCTCTGTCATAGAGAAGATAGTTCGGCCGAACTCCTTGAGGAAAGTACTCTTGAAACTCCTCAAGCCCCAGGTACCTTAAGTAATCCTTCTTATCCGATAAGGCCATAAAGATCGCATTCCGCGCCTCATTGAAATTGGGCCCCCATAGAGTCACGTAGATCGCCAAAATTACGGAGCTGAAGAGATCAATCACCACATAGATAATCGGGCGACCAATGATCCTCCGACGGTCATATGCAGAAACTATGTATATATCTGCGACGGTAGCGTCGATGATGTACGTATGCCCAGGGAATGATCCTCGACTTCTCGCATTTCCAATCAGAACACTTTGCTTCTTCTCTTTTGCCTGCTCAGAATCATTTCGGGTGACATAGCCTTCAAAATCCAGCCTCTTTAACAATGCGCGGAACGCCGGCAATCTAATGCGCTCTTCATCAGGAAATAAAATTCTCTTCGGATTCCCTTTTTCGTCAACTTCAAATCCTTTGGATGCATAGGTATCGTAGAAACTTCTATGCTGCTGAGGTATGGTTCCTCGCCGGGGGCCGCGCGCTTCGATAAAATTCTTTACGAGCTGCTCGTGTTCGACACTATTGATCCCGGGATGCGCACTATGCCCCGCCTTGAAACTATTTCGCTTACGCCCCAGTTTTTCCGTTAGTGTGCGCGGCGTTCCTTTGACCCTTGTCTTTCGCTGTGAGGCCACCTCGTAATTGTGTCCCGAGCGCAAATACGCCAACACGAGCCTCTTAACTGAGTTAAGTGCGAATCCGAACCGCTTGCTGAGACGCTTCATCTCTGCCGTCCATCCTCCAGTCAGCAACAACGTCCTGATATTGAATTCATTGAATTCGCGCAACAACTTCTCCTTCTCTATCTCCTCTGTGGTCTTGTTCTGACGAACGACTTTCGAACCTGGTGTCGCCATAGTCGGAACCTCTGCTAATTCGGCTCGGGATTTGTCAATCATCGCGACCAACTGACTCTTTTCCACTAAGAGTGGCGCACTCAGATCCTCCTTCAGTTTCCAGGGAACATTGATATCGATCGCATCTGAAAGCCGTACCAGGACAACTTCTTCGCCAGCTTTGGTACTCCATACGACTCGATACCACCCAGACCTAATCACACCCACTGCCTCCAGGACATGGATATAGCAAAGAAAAGGGAATTCCATTTCCAGGCCTACAGCTTCGTTGCCATCGCGGCGATACGCTGATAGCCGTTGGAATTTGCGGTAGGGGAAAAACGGATATCCCAGCAAAGAGTCAGGTCGGCTTTGTTTGGCCACTCGATAAATACCCGTCCAACCCAAATGGCGTATTTCAATGCGTGAACGATCTCATTGCTCGACTCACTAAAGAACTCAAAACGCGAATTCATTGATAGTTCACTGTCCGTTTGGCACACAAGGCGATCAACGAGGGCCAGCAGCTGACTCGCTGAGCCGACCACATACATTCCTCGGATAGATGAGGCCCATTCGAGCCAAGTCAGCACCAAGTCAATCTTCGCCCCGCGTTCAGTAAGGACAAGCATCTCAGTGCTTCGGCGACGCCAGTATTCTTTAGCTATCAAATAGAGCTCATAACCGCGTGTGCCTTGTGCCGGCAGATCTTTTTCGTACTTGGCGTAAATTGCAAGAAACTGCCCTCCCGGAAGGACAGCCAGAAGATCAACAGTCAGCACCATAGTCTCCCCTCCAACGACCGGATGTTTAAACCCTAGCTCCTTGGCAATCCGCACGGTTCCCTCATCGGGTGATGCACATATTCGAAGAAATTCCGGCTCGACGCCGGCTCTCCACAGCGGATACTGACTTTTCAAAGTGGCGCCAACGGCCGCCAAATGTAGCAACACGTATCGCTCTAGATCGCTCAAGAGGTGCGACACAAGCTTAGGATTCAGCGGATCAAGCCAAATAGTTGACAATCCTCTACTGCTGAAGTCGGATCGCTCGACACGTATAAACGATTGATAGGCTTCGCCGTCCCCTAGCCCTCTGTTCTGAGACAGTGCGCGCTTTTGCCTCTGTTGAGGACTACGAGGAGATGCGCGCCGAGGTTTGGCAGGAGCAGAAACATCGGCTTGTTGCCCATTGAGAATGGGCGTCGGAGAAAGCCCCGACTTCTCATCTACATTGGAACTAGACATGACTTCCCCTTTAAAATTGCCAAATAGGCAATTTTTACGTACTACATTGCAAAAAGACGTGGGAAGGGCTTGACGAGGTGTGTCGGTAACGGCACTATGCGGATTCCACTCGCGCATGTGCTTCTTGCCGTTACGAAGATCACTTGCCTCGATCAGCCGACCTCCGGGTCGGTTTTTCGTTTCTGGGCCTTTAGCAACTCCCCCCTCGTTCTGGGCGAATTGCTTTTTAGACTACTCTGCTGCGCTTTTGCTATTCATCAAGTTCAGCATCTCACTCGCTAGATCATTCAACTCGGTCAGTCAAATTCCATGATCTGGAATTTGAGAAGACGCATCTTGCTCGTTCGATTTTCCAATGTCAACGGCTCATCGCTAGCCTCGCCCCCCCGTTCTCGACCCGATTTCCTTCGCTGCAGAGCCCCCTCCTCGCTGGGCGGAAAATCTTATTGATCCATGTTGGCCCACGACTGGACAGTAAACATTTCGCACTCGGGAATTTTAAATTAATAAATTATTTATACTATTTAAAATATATTCCTAGACACCTCATAAAATCTAGATCTAGTTACTCACAATCGCTTTTTTTGATGCTCTCCGGGGATGCGTTTCCATTTACACAAGATGTATAGAAGTCGCATTCTTTGTATTGGAAGTACTTTTAAGGCGTGAAAACCAACTCAATTTGTTACCCAGCAGAATCATCAGAAACGCGCCTAAAACAGCCCTACTAAAAGCCGAAAAACGGGGACAAAAAATATTTTTCTTAAAACGGTTTTTTTTCATTTTCTGACCTCATCAAGGCTTCTTTCTGCCAGATTTCGATACTCGACAGTCGCAGCCTCACGTTAGATGCTCATCCTTAGATCAACCTGATATGTATTAGCTCGTCCTTGAGAGCCCGGTGAATTTGCTGCCGAGCTCAGCATTTCAGTCCAAATAAAATCACCACCCCAGAAAGCTGCCCCTGTAAGTTCTTCATTTTTAAGGGCACCGCATCCGAATATAATTTTTCACGTCCAACTACAATTTTTTTCGATAGCTGCGCTCCTGGCCTGAAAATTCACCCATTGGCCTATTGGTCTTACCAATAAACTGGTAATATCCAACTTCCAAAACGACAGGCGATCCCACGCCCTTGCGCGCCCTGGCTGCAACTGCAGCACCTGCACCAGCCGCAAGCCGGCATCGGCGCCGATCCGAGACAACTCTTTCTTCAAGGAAACACGATGAAATTACTGCGTTACGGCCCGGTTGGGCAGGAAAAGCCCGGCATTCTGGATCAGGCTGGCAAGATCCGCGACCTGTCGGCGCATATCAAGGACGTCAACGGCGCCGTGCTGGACGATGCCTCGCTGGAAAAGATCCGCAAGCTCGACCTCAACACCCTGCCGGTGGTGGAAGGCAATCCCCGTATCGGCGCCTGCGTGGGCAATATCGGCAAGTTCATCTGCATCGGCCTGAACTACGCGGATCACGCCGCCGAATCCAACCTGCCCATCCCGGCCGAACCGGTGGTGTTCAACAAGTGGACCTCGGCCGTGGTCGGCCCCAATGACAACGTCAAGATCCCGCGCGGCTCCAAGAAGACCGACTGGGAAGTGGAACTGGGCGTGATCATCGGCAAGGGCGGCGCCTACATCGAGGAAAAGGACGCCATGTCCCACGTGGCCGGCTATTGCGTGGTCAACGACGTCTCCGAGCGCGAATACCAGATCGAACGCGGCGGTACCTGGGACAAGGGCAAGGGCTGCGATACCTTCGGCCCCATCGGCCCCTGGCTGGTGACCCGCGATGAAGTGGCCGATCCGCAAAAGCTGGGCATGTGGCTGGAAGTGGATGGCAAGCGCTATCAGAACGGCAATACCAGCACCATGATCTTCAACGTGGCGCATATCGTGTCCTACCTGTCGCGCTTCATGAGCCTGCAGCCGGGCGATGTCATCTCCACCGGCACGCCGCCGGGCGTGGGCATGGGCGTCAAGCCGGAAGCGGTCTACCTGCGCGCTGGCCAGACCATTCGCCTGGGCATCGACGGCCTGGGCGAGCAAGAGCAGAAGACCATCGACGCATAAGGCATCAGCAAAAGCGCAATGCCTGGCGCTGCCCCCTGCGGCAGCGCTGCGTCACCCATCCGGAACAAGAACAAGAATGCGCAGGCCCACGCGCCTGCGCCATCCAATGACCGAACCAGGGAAGGAGAGACAATGAATCACTACGATTTCCAGGGCCGTAGCGCCATCATCACGGGCGGCGCGCAGGGCTTTGGCTATGCCGTGGCCGAGCGCCTGTTGCAGGGCAAGGCGAAGGTAGTGCTGTGGGACATGGACGAGAAGGCGCTGGCCGAGGCGCGCCGCAAGCTCGAATCACTGGGCAATGTGGAGACCGTCAAGGTCGATATCTCCAGCCAGACCGATGTGCAGCAAGCCATCGAGGCCACCGAGAAACTGACCCAATCCATCGATATCCTGGTGCATAGCGCTGGTATTGCCGGACAGAATAATCCGGTGGCGGAGTATTCCCCGGAGGAATGGCGCCGCGTCATCGATATCGACCTCAATGGGGCGTTCTACGTCAACCAGGTGGTGGTGCAACGGATGATCGCGCAGAACTATGGACGCATCGTCAACATCGCTTCCATCGCCGGCAAGGAAGGCAATCCCACCGCCTCGGCCTACAGCGCGGCCAAGGCCGGCATGATTGCGCTGACCAAGAGCCTGGGCAAGGAAACCGCGACCAAGAACATTGCGGTGAACGCCATCACCCCGGCGGCAGCGCAGACCCGCATCCTGGAACAGTGCACCCAGGCGCATATCGACTACATGCTCTCGAAGATCCCGCGTGCGCGCTTCGTGAAGGTGGAGGAGCTGGCGGCCATGGTGGCCTGGCTGGTGTCGGAAGAAAATTCCTTTACCACGGCGTCGGTGTTCGATCTCTCCGGCGGTCGCGCGACCTACTGAGGCAATCGCTGCATCGACCGAAAATTATATAAATGATATAAATCATTTTTGCAACCACCACGTTGCCGCCGACAAAGAAATTACCCGCCACACAGGCGGGTAATTTTTTATGAGACGCGGCTTAGCGCAAGGCCGGCAAGGGCGGCGTGATATCGACCGCGCTGCGGGAGGCGTAAGCGATCTGGTCTTGCCCCAGCAGCTTGAACTGGCTGACCACTTCAGACAGGCGCGCCGCCTGTTCCTGCATGGCTTCGGCGGCAGCAGCCGCTTCTTCGACCAGGGCGGCGTTCTGCTGGGTGGTCTGGTCCATGTCGGTGATGGCCAGGTTGACCTGGCTGATGCCATCGCTCTGTTCGCTGCTGGCGGCGCTGATCTCGGAGACGATGTCAGCGACCTGGCGCACGCTAGTCACCACTTCATCCATGGTGCTGCCGGCACGGGTGACCAGTTCGCTGCCGGAGCCGACCTTGGCCACGGAGTCGTCGATCAAGGCCTTGATTTCCTTGGCGGCCGAGGCCGAGCGCTGGGCCAGCGAGCGCACTTCCGAAGCGACCACCGCAAAGCCCCTGCCCTGTTCGCCGGCGCGTGCGGCTTCCACTGCGGCGTTCAGGGCCAGGATGTTGGTCTGGAAGGCGATGCCGTCGATGACGCTGATGATATCGACGATCTTGCGCGAGGACTCATTGATCGAGCCCATGGTGGAAATGACCTGCGCCACCACTTCCCCGCCCTGCTGCGCCACCGATGAGGCGGAGGCGGCGAGCTGGTTGGCCTGGCGCGCGTTGTCGGCATTCTGCGATACGGTAGAGGTCAGTTCTTCCATGGCCGAGGCGGTCTCTTCGAGCGCGCCGGCCTGGCGTTCGGTGCGCGCCGACAGGTCGAGGTTGCCGGTGGCGATTTCCTTCGATGCGGTGGCAATCGCATCTGTGCCGCCGCGCACCTGGCCGACGATACGGGCGAGATTGCCGGTCATGGCATGCAGGGCATGCATGAGCTTGCCGGTTTCATCACCACGCGCGGCCAGGCGCTCATCGATGCGATGGGTGAGGTCGCCGGCGGCCACGGCTTCGGCCACCTCCACCGCCTGTTCCAGCGGGCGGGTGATGCCCAGCGCCAGGGTGCGGGCAAACAGCCAGCCCAGCACGACCTGCAGCACGGCCAGGGCCAGCATGAGGTTGCGGCTTTCGCGATAGACCGCCTGGATGTGGAGCGCGACCTGGTCGATATTGGCGCGTTGCAGCGTCAGCAATTGTTGCAACAGGTCGAGATAGCCCTTGCCGGCCACATCGAAGGGACCGGCCAGGATCTGGGCGGCCTCCTCCGTGCGGCCCTCGGCCTTGGCCTTGGAGATGGCGTCGCGGTACTTGATGTAATCCTTGCGCACCGCGCCCAGCTTGGTGAAGACGGCCTTTTCCTCATCCGACTCGATCAGCGCTTCGATGGCCTTCTGCTGCTCGGTCGACATGCGACTGGCGGCGGCGGCATCGTCGGCGAAGAAAGCCGCCAGGCTGGGATCGGAACTCTTGGCAATGGCGGTGGTGCGCCGCACGCTGGTGTGGATGGTGCGGTACCAGTCCGAGACCAGCCGCTCCTTGGTCAGGGGCTCGTGCATCATTTCGTCGGTGGCGGCGGCGATGCCTTGCAGGCGCCAGATCGACAGGGCTACGACCACGCTGGCGGCGGCCAGGATGACGGCAAACCCCAGGGCCAGGCGGCGACCGATTTTCATGTTGGCGAAGTAGCGCATTCTTTTCTCTCTGGGCAAAAATACTGGTCGGCGACGAGCGCAGGCTCCGCAGCTGCCCGCAGGCAACAGCGGGGCGCACGCTGAGTGTGCAGGCACACGTCAGGAACCGCGATCAGGGATTTCCTGAGCGCGGCGCCATCAAGTCATCGGTTGATCGGTTGGATAGGTCGCCGTGCTTCATGTCAGACATCCCTCATCTCGTCGATGCGAAAAAAACTGCTGGTGTCAGAAGACAGCTTGAGGAAAAGGCGCCGTTGATTCCCGGTGGCCGGCGCCGATCCCTGCGGTGCGGTATTGTTCCTACTTGCACCTTGGCAAGGCATTCGTATTTGTACTTACTGACGAGGCGTCAGTATTACGATACAGCGCATTATCACGCGCCCAAGACCGCTTCAAAGAAGAAAAAAGGATGCCGAAGCATCCTTTCTAAATCGCATGGGCCGTGGTCACGCATCCACAATCAGGGCACCGGAGCATAGTCCTGGATGGTCTGGGTCGAAGGGAAATGCGCGGTGAAGGTGCTGCCGTGGTCAGGCACGGAGGCGATTTCCAGCGTGGCATGGTGGCGCAGCAGCACATGGCGCACGATGGCCAGGCCCAGGCCGGTGCCCTGGGTTTCGCGGGAACGGCTCTTGTCGACTCGGTAGAAGCGTTCGGTCAGGCGCGAGATATGCTCGGGGCTGATGCCAATGCCGGTATCTTGCACCGCAAAATGCGCGCCCTGCTCGTCGCTCTGCCAGCGCAGGATGATGCGGCCGCCCTCGGGGGTATAGCGCACGGCGTTGGTGACCAGGTTGGTGAAGGCACTGCGCAATTCCTCGGCATTGCCCTTCAGGTCGGGACCATCGATGGTCAGCACGATTTCGTGCTTGCCCGCCGACAGGGCGCGGCCCTCCTCGGCGATGCGCTCCAGCAGCGGGCGCACGCGCAGCACCTCGGTGCGCAGGGGATAGTCGATCGACTCCAGCCGCGTGAGGGTCAGCATGTCATCGATCAGGTTCTGCATGCGCTGACCTTGTTCGGTCATCAACTTCAGGTGGGCCATGCGCGTGCCCTCTTCCAGATTGGGCTGGGCCAGGGCGATCTCCAGGAAACCATTGATCACCGTCAGCGGCGTGCGCAATTCATGGGAGGCATTGGCCACGAAGTCGCGGCGCATCATGTCGATACGCTCCGACTCGGTCACGTCATGGGTGACCAGGATCTGACGCCGGTTTTCGAAGGGGATGATCTGAATGATCAGCTTGCGCTCATGCAGCGTCATCGTCAGCGGCTGTTCGTAGCGACCGAGGATGATGTAGTCGATAAAGGCCGGATTGCGGATCAGGTTGGTCACGCGCATGCCCTTGTCGCGGTCCAGCTTCAGGCCCAGGTGCGACTGTGCGGCCGGGTTGCACCATTCGAGGAAGAGCACATCGTCCATGATCACCACGCCATCGGGCAGCAGGCTCATGGCCTGGCGGAAACGCGCCAGCCACTCGGTCAGTTCGGCCTGGTTCCTTTCGTCGTCGCGGCGCATGCGGTACAGGCGCGCATAGACGTCAGTCCACGCGCCCCAGCCATCGGGCAGGCGCGACTGGCCCGAATCATCCAGCCAGGTGGACAGGCGTAGCAGGTAATGCAGATGGGTGATCATCATCGCGCCCACGCCCAGCACCGCTGTCACGAGGCCCGCGATGGGACCGAAAAAGAAACCGACGACTCCCGCTCCGGCCAGGCAAAGCACCAGGCGTAATGCAGCGGGAATCCAGAACAATAGTTGAGGACTCATTGATTTGGCAGTTAGATCTTGCAAGCGCCCGCGCGCCGAATTTGTAATTGTCGCGTGATTATGGCTGATGCGGGCGGCTTTGGCTTTGGCTTGGGTCGTGTTCGGGCTTATTTGGTGGAGAGCATGTAGCCCACGCTGCGCACCGTCTTGATGAGGTATTCGGCATCGCGCAGGGCCTTGCGCAGGCGCAGCACGTGGACATCCACGGTACGCTCCTCGATCACCACATGGTCGCCCCAGACGCGGTCCAGCAACTGGCTGCGCGAAAAGACGCGATCAGGATGGGCCAGGAAGAACTTCAGGAGCTTGTATTCGGCGTGGCCGATATCGATGCGCGCGCCCGACAGGCTCACCGAGCAACTGGCCGGATCGAGCGTGATGGGGCCAGCCGACATCACTTCCTGCGCGTGCTCGGGGCTCTTGCGGCGCAGCAGCGCCTTGATGCGCGCGGTCAGTTCGCGCGGCGAGAAGGGCTTGGTGATGTAGTCATCGGCGCCATTGTCGAGGCCGGCGATCTTGTCTTCTTCCATGCTCTTGGCGGTGAGCATGATGACCGAGAGCTGCTGCAGCTGGCGGTCGGCGCGGATGCGCGAGAGCAGGTGCAGGCCGCTGCGGTCGGGCAGCATCCAGTCCAGCAGCACCAGTTGCGGCGCGCGATGCTGCACGAAGTCCCAGGCCGCCGCCGCGTTGGAGACGACGAAGCTGGACCAGCCTGCCTCCTTGAGCGTGAAGGCAATCAGTTCGGCAATGGAGGGTTCGTCTTCGACGATGAGGATAGTAGTCATGGGTATAGGGCTGGTAGCAATATCGCGGCTCTCCCCTCCGCAATCCGGTAGCGGCAGCATTCCCCTGCTGCCCCCACCGGCGCCGTCGTGCTCAGTCTTCTTCCGGGGTTGCCTTGGCCGAGCCGAAGTCGGTATGACGGATATCCTTGCCGCCGACCACGTAGACGACGTATTCGGCGATGTTCTTGGCATGATCACCGATACGCTCGATGGCCTTGGCCACCCACAGGGTATCGATGGAGCCGGAGATGGTGCGCGGATCTTCCATCATGAAGGTGATGAGGCTGCGGGTGATGGAACGGAAGCCATGGTCGATGCGTTCATCGGCCTTGATCAGTTCCAGCGCCTGCTGGTCATCCAGGCGGGCAAAGGCATCCAGGGCGCTGCGCAACTGGTCCATGGCCTGTTCGGCGATCAGGCTCACGGTTTCGTAATGCGAGATCAGGCCGATGCCGCGCTTGTGCAGATGGATCGCAGTACGTGCGATCTTGGTCGCCTCATCGCCCACGCGCTCCAGGTCGGTGATGATCTTGATGGTCGCCATGACGGTACGCAGGTCATTGGCAGTCGGCTGACGGCGCACGATCAGGTGGCTGCAAGCGTCATCGAGTTCGACTTCCAGGCGATTGACTGCCTCATCGTCCTTCATCACGCGGTGCGCCACTTCGAGGTTACCGCTACGGAAAGCCGCAATCGCATCCTGGAACTGGTGTTCCACCATGCCGCCCATGGCAAGCACCTTGGAGCGGATCTGCTCCAGATCCTGGTCATACTGTTTGGAGGAATGATCGCCGGTCATATGACGTCCCTAAAAAGAATTTCTATAAAAAATATGTGCCCTGACTACTCTGTGGAATCGTCGTATCGGCGTAGCGAGCGCTTCGAGTTCGCGTCGAGAAGCGCAGCCGTACAGGCGTACGGCGAGCCTCGCAGACGCGAAATCGGAGCGCGCAGTAGCCGAGACGACGGTTCGATCAGCCAAAGCGGCCGGTGATGTAGTCTTGGGTTTCTTTGCGCACCGGATTCATGAAGATCTGGTCCGTCTCGCCAAACTCCACCAGTTCGCCCAGGTACATATAAGCGGTGTAATCCGAGCAGCGCGCCGCCTGCTGCATGTTGTGGGTCACGATGGCGATGGTGTAGTCGTTCTTCAACTCACCGATCAGCTCTTCCACCTTGGCCGTCGAGATCGGGTCCAGCGCCGAGGTCGGTTCATCCAGCAGCAGCACTTCGGGCTTCACCGCCACGCCGCGCGCGATACACAGGCGCTGTTGCTGACCGCCGGAGAGCGACAGGCCGCTCTTGTTCAGCTTGTCCTTGACTTCACCCCACAGTGCCGCCTTGTTGAGCGCCCATTCGACGCGCTCGTCCATCTCGCCCTTGGGCAGGTTTTCATACAGGCGGATACCGAAGGCGATGTTGTCGTACACCGACATCGGGAACGGGGTCGGCTTCTGGAACACCATGCCGACCTTGGCGCGCAGCATGTTCAGGTCCTGACCGGCTTCGAGGATGTTGTTGCCGGCGTAGATGATCTTGCCCTCGGCGCGCTGGCCGGGGTAGAGGTCATACATGCGGTTGAAGGTGCGCAGCAGCGTGGACTTGCCGCAGCCGGAGGGACCGATGAAGGCGGTGACCTTGCCTTCCCAGATGTTGAGGTTGATGTTCTTCAGACCCTGGAATCCGCCGTAGTAGAAATTGAGTTGCGAGACTTCCAGCGTAGCCTTCTTGGGCGCAGCGGCGTTGGCGGGTGCAGTCGAAGCGTGGCTTGCCATTTGATGAGCAGTAGTCATGTCGGTCACTTGGAGAATTAGCCGGGGATTTGTTGCTTGAACAGGGTGCGCGAGAGCACGTTGAGCAGCAGCACGCTGAAAGTGATCAGCAAGGCGCCGCCCCATGCCAGCGAGACCCAGTTGTCATACGGGCTCATGGCGAACTGGTTGATCACCACCGGCAGGTTGGCAATCGGACGGTTCATGTTGGTGCTGAAGAACTGGTTGTTGAGGGCGGTGAAGAGCAGCGGTGCGGTCTCGCCAGAGATACGGGCCACCGCCAGCAGCACACCGGTCACCACGCCCGCCTTGACGGCGCGCAGGCGCACGATGATGGCCACCTTCCAGCGCGGGGCACCCAGGGCGAAGGCGGCTTCACGCAGACCGCTCGGCACCAGCTTCAACATGTTGTCGGTGGTACGCACCACCACCGGAATGGCGATGAGCGAGATGGCGAAGGTACCGGCCCAGCCCGAGAAGTGGTTCACGTTGGCCACGTAGATGGCGTAGATGAACAGACCAATCACGATGGAGGGGGCCGACAGCATGATGTCGGTGACGAAGCGGGTCACCTGGGCCAGCTTGCTTTCTTCGCCATACTCAGCCAGGTAGACGCCGGCCAGAATGCCGATCGGGGTGCTGATGATGGTGCTGATACCGACCATCATCAGCGAGCCGACGATGGGGTTCAACAGGCCGCCGCCGGCGTCGCCCGGACCCGGGGTGTTTTCGGTCAGCAGGCCCAGGTTCAGCGCAGCCACCCCCTTGACGACCAGGGTCAGCAGGATCCAGGCCAGCACGAACAGGCCCAGGCCCATGGCCAGGAAGGAGAATAGCATGCCCATGCGATGCTGCATGAGGCGACGGCGGTAGACGGGGTTCATGGCTTGCGCCTGATCGGCGTGTTGTACGCCGGCTTGTACGGTCTGGCTCATTATTTGGCTCCTTCCTTGCGGGTCATGCCCATCAACATGATCTTGGCGGCGGACAGGACGATGAAGGTGATGACGAACAGGATCAGGCCCAGCGCAAACAGCGAGGACACGTGCAGCTTGCTGGAGGCTTCGGCGATTTCATTGGCCAGCGTCGAGGCAATCGAGTTGCCGGCCGAGAACAGCGACCAGGACAGGCGGTGCGAGTTGCCGATCACGAAGGTGACCGCCATGGTTTCACCCAGCGCGCGGCCCAGGCCCAGCATGACGCCGCCGACCACACCGGTCTTGGTATAGGGCAGCACCACCTTGCGCACCACTTCCCAGCGGGTGCAGCCCAGGCCATAGGCCGATTCCTTCAGGACTGCCGGCACCACTTCGAACACGTCGCGCATGACCGAGGAGATGAAGGGGATGATCATCACCGACAGGATCAGGCCGGCGGTCAGGATGCCAATGCCCATGGTGGGGCCCGAGAACAGCACGCCGATGCCGGGGATCTGGCCCAGCGTGGCCTTCAGGAAGGGCTGGCCATATTCTGAGAACAGCGGCGCGAACACGAACAGGCCCCACATGCCGTAGATGATGGAGGGCACGCCCGCCAGCAGTTCCACGCAGGTGCCCAGCGGGCGGCGCAGCTTGGCGGGGCAGATTTCGGTCAGGAACAGGGCGATGCCGAAGCTGACCGGGAAGGCGATCAGCAAGGCGATGATCGAGGTCGACAGCGTGCCGACGATGGCGATCATGGCGCCGAATTCATTATTGGTCGGATCCCATTCGACGCGGGTGATGAAGCCCGGGCCGAAAGCCTGGAAGGCTGGCGCAGAACCGATGATGAGGGAGACGATGATCCCGCCCAGCATCAGCAGTACGGACAGGGCGAAGATCAGGGTGATCTTGTGGAAAAAGAAATCCTGCAGTCGCTGGCGGCGCATGACGGCCATCAACTTCTCGCGCGCGACCTGCGCACTTTCAGTCTCTGTCGGGGATTTTTTGATTTCGGTATTCGACATTGCCGTGGTGGAATAATTAGCGCTCATTTGAATTCACCATTAAAACGGGCCATCGCCGCGAATGCTCTGATGTCCAGAGTTGCTCGTTTTCGCTGCGATGGCCCGAATACTCCGTGGGGAGAGGCTTGCTTGGCCGGGCCTGCTGGCCCGGCGCGGTATGGCACTACTGGATTACCAGATGGCCTTGCCGCTGCTGTCCTTCACGTTGCTCTTCCAGGAATCTTCCACCAGCTTGGTGACCGAATCCGGCAGCGGCACGTAGTCCAGGTCAGCGGCGACCTTGCCGCCGTTCTTGTAGGCCCAGTCGAAGAACTTCAGGACTTCCTTGCCCTTGGCGCCATCGCCAGCCTGTTCCTTGTGCAGCAGGATGAAGGTGGCGCTGGAGATCGGCCAGGATTCCTTGCCGGCAGCGTCAGTGAAGTCAACAGCGAAACCAGGGGTCTTGGCCCAGTCGCCGTGGGCGGTCGCGGCCTTGAAGGAGGAATCGTCCGGGGAGACGAAGTTGCCGTCCTTGTTCTTGAGCTGGGTGTAGTTCAGCTTGTTCTTCTTGACGTAGGCGTACTCGACGTAGCCGATGGCGCCCTTGACCTTCTGCACGTTGGCGGCAACGCCTTCGTTACCCTTGCCACCCACGCCGGTGGGCCACTTCACGGCAGTGCCGGCGCCGATCTTGCTCTTGAAGTCAGCGTTGGCCTTGGACAGGTAGGAGGTGAACACGTAGGAGGTGCCCGATGCGTCCGAACGGTAGACCACGGTGATGTCTTCATTGGGCAGCTTCACGCCCGGGTTCAGGGCGGTGATTTCCGGTGCATTCCACTTGGTGATCTTGCCGGCGTAGATGTCGCCCAGCACTTGGCCCGACAGCTTGATCTGACCCGGGGTCACGCCATCCAGGTTGACCACGGGAACCACGCCACCCACCACGGCGGGGAACTGGGTCAGGCCGGCTTCAGCCAGTTCGTTCTGCGGCAGCGGTGCGTCGGAAGCGCCGAAGTCAACGGTCTTGGCCTTGATCTGCTTGATACCGCCACCCGAACCGATGGACTGGTAGTTCAGGCTGTTACCGGTAGCGGCCTTGTACAGCTCAGCCCACTTGGCGTAGACCGGGTACGGGAAGGAGGCGCCAGCGCCGGTGATTTCTGCTGCATGAGCGGCACCGCTGAAAGCGAAAGCGCCGGCCACTGCGACTGCAACAGATTTGATCAGTTGGTTAAACCCCATTTCAACTACTCCTATGATTTTGAGAGAGGACGTCAGCAAGAAACATCACGGTGGGAGGGATGACTTCTGAGACAGGGCGAACTTTAACCAGCTAATGTGACGAGTTTATGACCCAAACTTGTCATCTTTGGGCAGGCCATACTTTCCTGCAGGAAAGCATCCCGAACACGATAAAGCACCCCGAAAAGGCGCGTAGGCTGGCGCTGGAGGGGCTTTCCTGACAGTTCTGTTGCAGCGTCAGTCAATCAGCTGAGGCGGCAGAGATCTTGCATTCATCACATCGAAAATATGATATTTTCTGCTGAGAAAAAATGACAAAGCGTCATAATACTTGTCATAAACTCGTCATACCTCCTCAATACACTGCCCGCTCAAACTGGATGGACAGGGACTCTTGATGACCAGAAAAGTAAAACCGGAAAGCAGCACCCAACCTGAACTTCCCGTTAATACGATCTACCTTAACCGCGAGCTCTCGCAGCTTGCCTTCAACCGCCGCGTACTGGCCCAGGCCGAGGACGACAGCGTGCCGCTGCTGGAGCGCCTGCGGTATTTGTGCATCTGCAGCAGCAACCTGGACGAATTCTTCGAGGTGCGCATCGCCAGCCTGCTGGCCAACCGCATCGAGGGCGAGAACATCGATCCGCCCGAGCTGCGCGCAGCGCTGGAGCGCACCAGCGCCGAATGCCACCGCATCGTGGCGCGCCAGTACGAACTGCTCAACGATGAAATCCTGCCGCAGCTGGCCGCCAACGGCATCCACCTGCTGCGTCACGATGACCGCAACGAGGCCCAGCGCGCCTGGGTGAAACACTATTTCGAACAGCATGTGCGGCCGCTGTTGACGCCCATCGGGCTGGACCCGGCCCACCCTTTCCCGCAGGTCCATAACAAGAGCCTCAATTTCATCATCGAGCTCTCGGGCAAGGACGCCTTCGGGCGCGGCACTGGCATCGTCATCATCAAGGCCCCGCGCGTGCTGCCGCGCGTGATCAAGCTGCCCGACAATCTCTCGGCCAAGGGGCAGTCGTCGTTCTGCCTGCTCTCCTCGGTGATCCATGCACACATCGCCGACCTGTTCCCAGGGCGGGAAATCACCGCCTATTCACAATTCCGCGTCACCCGCAACAGCGACCTGTGGGTCGATGAAGAAGAGGTCAAGAACCTGCGCCAGGCGCTGGAGACCGAATTGCAGAGCCGCCAGTTCGGCGTGGCCGTGCGCCTGGAAGTGGCGGCCAATTGCCCGGAACACCTGGCGCAGTTGCTGCTGAACCAGTTCAATATCGAACGCAACCGCCTGTATGCCGTGCAGGGGCCGGTGAACATGGTGCGCCTGGGCGAGCTCGCCAACCTGGTCAACCAGCCGGAGTTGCGCTTCCCGCCCTTCTCTCCCACGCTGCCGCCGCAACTGGTCAACGAGAACATCTTCGCCGCGCTCGACAAGAAGGACGTGCTGCTGCACCACCCTTTCCAGTCCTTCCAGCCGGTGGTCGACTTCATCCGCACCGCCGCCCACGATCCGGGCGTGCTGGCCATCAAGCAGACCATCTACCGTACCGGCATGAATTCGGACCTGATGGAGGCGCTGATCTACGCGGCCCAGCACGGCAAGGAAGTGACGGTGATCGTGGAACTGATGGCGCGCTTCGATGAAGAGGCCAACATCAACTGGGCGGTCAAGCTGGAGCAGGCGGGCGCGCAGGTGGTCTATGGCGTGGTGGGCCTGAAGACCCATGCCAAGCTGGCGCTGGTGATCCGCCGTGATGAAGACCAGGGCCTGCGCTTCTACGCCCACCTCGGCACCGGCAACTACCACCCCAACACCACCAAGTTCTATACCGACTTTGGTCTCCTGACCTCCAACCAGCAGCTCACCGCCGAAGTCAACGAGGTCTTCATCCACCTCACCAGCCTGACCAAGCCGCGCAACCTGACCCATCTGTGGCTGGCGCCGTTCTCCTTGCAGAAGGAAATCATCCGCGCCATCCGCAACGAAGGACAGATCGCCCGCGAAGGACGGCCGGCGCGCATCATCGCCAAGATGAATGCACTGCTGGATGAATCGGTGATCCGGGCGCTCTATGCCGCCTCGGCCGATGGCGTGAAGATCGACCTGATCGTGCGCGGGGCCTGCGCCTTGCGTCCGGGCGTACCGGGCCTGTCCGAGAACATCAAGGTACGCTCCATCATTGGCCGCTACCTGGAACACTCGCGCATCTATTATTTCCGCAACGACCTGGCGCATGATGTCTACCTGGCCAGCGCCGACTGGATGAACCGCAACCTGTTCCGCCGCATCGAAGTCGCTTTCCCGGTGCTGGACAAGAGCCTGAAGAAGCGCGTCATTTCGGAAGGCCTCAATCCCTATCTGAAAGACAATACGCATTCCTGGCACCT
Source organism: Herbaspirillum camelliae (assembly GCF_001929405.1). Classification (NCBI taxonomy): domain Bacteria; kingdom Pseudomonadati; phylum Pseudomonadota; class Betaproteobacteria; order Burkholderiales; family Oxalobacteraceae; genus Herbaspirillum; species Herbaspirillum camelliae. Next base: position 2,790,445 of record NZ_KV880769.1, on the reverse strand, counting down.
GGACATCAATGGCGTCTATACGCAGAAGAAACCGCGCAGCAGGCAGCAGACCTTCAACGCCCAGCAATACCTGATGAACACGCTGGGCATCCCGGCTACGCCGCCGGAAGAGTGAAGGATGGACCGGCGGCGCCATGGCGGCTTACCTGAGGAGTTGAGATGGACCTGATTCTATGGCGGCATGCCGAGGCCGAACTGGGCGAACCTGACGAAGGGCGCGCCCTCACCCCCAAGGGACACAAGCACGCCGCCAAGATGGCGGAATGGCTGGACCGCAACCTGCCGGAAAGCTGTCGTATCCTGGTCAGCCCGGCCACCCGCACCTTGCAGACGGTGGAAGCCTTGAAGCGCAAGTACAAGGTGGTGGCCGACCTGGCCCCCAACATGAGCGCCGAGGATCTGCTGCGCGCGGCCAACTGGCCCGACAGCCGCGAGCCGGTGCTCATCGTCGGGCACCAGCCCACACTGGGCCTGGTCGCCTCGCAACTGATCGGCGGCCAGCCGCAGGAATGGTCGCTGCGCAAGGCCAATGTCTGGTGGATCGCCCAGCGTGATCGTGGTGACGTGACCACCAATTACCTCAAGGCCGTGATCGCGCCCGAACTGCTGGCCACCAGTGGCAAGCATCACCCGCGCTGAGCGAAAAGCAACTCCCCCACCCTATCGGTACAAACAAAAGCGCCGCGACTGGCATGGCTGGTCGCGGCGCTTTCCATTTTTAATTTTTTAATTTTTTATTTTTTTCCGGTCGGACTGATGTTCATCCGCCTCGAAAAACTCAGCAAAACCTGAAAGTCAGAAGGTTTCCCAATCTCCGCCATCACCGGCGGGAACGCCACGGACAGTCGGCTTGGCGGCGGGAGCAGCGGCAGTGGCGGGCAGCGCCGGGCGCTTCAATGCGGAAGCGGCCTTGGCCACTGGCATGGCGGGTGCTGCCGATGCCGGCTTCATCGCTGGCTTGGCGGCCGGCTTGACCGTCGCCCTGGACGAGGTGGCTGCCGGCTGCATCACTGCCTGGCCGCTGACACGGAAGATCGCCACTTCCTGCATCAGCGCCTGAGCCTGCTGCTCAAGCGACTTGGCAGCGGCACTGGCCTGCTCCACCAGCGCAGCGTTCTGCTGGGTGGCTTCATCCATCTGCGTCACTGCGTGCGAGACCTGGTCAATGCCAGCGCTCTGTTCGTTGGACGCGGCCGAGATCTCGCTCATGATGTCAGTCACGCGCTGCACTGCGTTGATGACGTCGCTCATGGTGTCGCCCGCCTGACCCACCAGCTCCGAGCCCGCCTGGACGCGGTCGACCGAGTGCATGATCAGTTCCTTGATTTCCTTGGCGGCGCTGGAAGAACGCTGCGCCAGCGCGCGCACTTCGGTGGCGACGACCGCAAAGCCGCGTCCCTGCTCGCCCGCGCGGGCGGCTTCCACCGCTGCGTTCAAGGCCAGGATGTTGGTCTGGAAAGCGATGCCATCGATGATGCTGACGATATCGGTGATCTTGGCCGAACTGGCGCGGATCTCTTCCATGGTCTGCACCACCCGACCGACCACGGCATTGCCATCGGCGGCAATGGTGGAGGCGTTCACTGCCAGCGTGGTGGCCTGGCGGGCATTGTCGGCGTTGTGCTTGACGGTGGTGGTCAGCTCTTCCATGCTCGACGCGGTCTCTTCCAGCGAGGCCGCCTGCTGCTCGGTGCGCGAGGACAGGTCCAGGTTGCCCGAGGCAATCTCGCGGGTGGCGATGGAAATGGCGTCGCTGCCGCTGCGCACTGCCTGCACGGTACGCGAGAGGCTTTCCTGCATCCGCTTGAGGCCTTCCAGCAATTGCCCCATCTCATTGCGGGAATGGACGTGGACCGACTCGGTCAAGTCACCAGCGGCAATGGCGTCGAAATGACGCAGGGCGCGCTGCATCGGTTCGCCGATGGCGCGGCGCAGTGACCACCAGCTGTAGAAGGCCAGCAGCAGACCGGCCACGATGGCGACAATGGAGAAGTTGCGCGAGGCCTCGTAGCGGGCCATTGAAGCGCCTGCACTCTGGGCCGCCTGCTCGGTCTCGTATTTGCTCAAGGCCTGGCCATCCAGTTGCATGGCGGTATAGATGGTGCCGACCTTGCGCGCCTGGTCGGCGATGGCCTGGCGGTCGCCCGCCTTGATCACCTCGGCAAAGCGGGTCAGTTCCTGTTCGGTCTTGTCGATGCCTTCGGAGACCTTCTTCACCATCACGCGCCCTTCTTCCGTCTGGGGCAGCGCGGTGTACTTGCCCCACCACTGCAGGGCTTCCTTGCGCGCGTTGGCATCCATGCCATACATGCGTTCGGCCCAGGCGGGATCATTGGTGAGGGCGGCCTGATCCAGCGAAGTCCGCTGTCGGCCGATCCAGATCAGCGTGTTGTCGGCCGCCACCGTCTTGGGCAGGCGCTCCTGGGACAGCTGGGCATTGATGCTGACGGCGGCCGACATGCCGAGCAGGCCCGAGGCGCCAATGGCCACCAGCAGGGCGGCGAGCACAAGGATGGCAATGGCGAGTTGCGCCTTGATCGATAGGTTCTTGATGGACATGGATGGATTCCGGTGGATGAAGAGGACGTGCCGTAGCGCTCTCCCAGGGCGCATGTCTTGGCGCACGCTCGTCATCCGGGGCCCTGTGTGCTGCCCAGCCCCCGACGCGATGCTCTTCCCCTGGCCGCGCAGACGGTCGCCCTTCCTCCCCTTTCCGGAACGATGCGACGCGCCTGCTGCAATTGGTATAGCTTAACGGCAACTTACGGATTATCTTAAATTCTCACCTTTTTTGCTTGCCGGCCGGCAAGATGACAAAACGCCACCGTCCTGGGGACGGTGGCGTTGCTTGCCGATCTCTGTCTCTGGCGAGCTGACGCTCACATCAACGCCAGCCTGCGCAATCAGAACTCTTCGAATTCATCATCCCGCGCCAGCGCCGCCGGCTTGCGCTTGGCCGGTGCGGCCGCAGGCAGGCTGGCCACCGGGCGGGCGGCGGCTACTGCCGCTGGCGCATTGACGGTACGCAGGGGAGCAGCAGGTGCCGGCATCGGCGAGGGTGCCGGAATGCTGCCCTGGGCTTGTGCGGTCTTGAGACGGAACACCGCCACTGCGCGGGCCAGCACATCGGCTTGCTCTTGCAGGCTCTCGGCGGCAGCGGCGGCCTGTTCGACCAGGGCGGCGTTCTGCTGGGTGATCTCGTCGATCTGGGTGATGGCGTGATTGACTTCGGCGATGCCGGCGCTCTGCTCCTGGCTGGCGGCGGTGATCTCGCCCATGATGTCGGCCACGTGCTTGACCGAGGTGACGATTTCGCTCATGGTCGCGCCGGCTTCATCGACCAGCTTGCCCCCGGCATCGACCTTCTCCACCGAATCACTGATGAGGCCCTTGATTTCCTTGGCGGCAGCCGCGCTGCGCTGGGCCAGCGCCCGCACTTCCGAGGCGACCACGGCAAAGCCGCGCCCTTGCTCGCCGGCGCGTGCCGCTTCCACCGCTGCGTTCAACGCCAGGATATTGGTCTGGAAGGCAATGCCATCGATCACGCCGATGATGTCGACGATCTTGCTGGAGCTTTCCTTGATCGAGCCCATGGTGGCGACCACATCGCCCACCACGCGTCCGCCCTTGGTGGCGTAGTCCGAGGCCGAGACCACCAGTTGATTGGCCTGGCGCGCATTCTCGGCGTTCTGCTGCACGGTGGAGGTGAGCTGCTCCATGGAGCTGGCGGTTTCTTCCAGGCTGGAGGCCTGCGATTCGGTGCGGTTGGACAGGTCCACGTTGCCGCGCGCGATCTCGTGCGAGGCCACGGCGATGACCGCGGCGCTCTCCTTGACCTCGTTGAGCGTGGCGGCCAGATTGGTCTGCATGGCTTCCAGGGCGTTGACCATGGTGGCGGCTTCATCACGGCCATGATCGTGGAACTCTTGGGTGAGGTCGCCGCGCGAAATCGTCTCGGCGATATTGCCGGCGCGCTTCAAGGGCCCGACGATGGAGCGCGTGATGACGAAGGTGAAGAAGAAACCCAGGCCCAGCGTGAGCACGCCCATGAGCAGCATGCCGATCTGCGCCTTGCGATAGCTGTCCTTGGCGTGGGCGTGGGCGTCCTTCATGTCATCCTGCTGGAACGCCGCCAGAGCGCCGACACTGGCCATCCACTTGTCATGGGCCGGCAGGAAATCACTCTTGAGCAATTGGGCGGCATCAAAGTAGTTGTTGCTGGCGATCTGCTGGCGAATCGTCTCGACGATAGGAAAGAGCCGTTTGCTCTCGCCGCTGGCAGCGTTGAGCAATTCCTTGCCACGTCCGGTGGGGGACAATTCGGTGATCTGCTTTTCAAAGCCGGCATAGGCTTGCAGGATCTTGGTCAGATGCGCATCCTCGGCCTTGCCCTCGGCGGCATCGGTGGGCGTGACCACCTTGCGCAGGGCCAGCGCCAGTTGGCTGCCGGCCTCGCGCATGTTCATGGCGGCCGTCATGGCGGCCACTTTCTCGTCGATCACATATTCGCTGGCCGCTTCCAGCTCGGCCATGCGCCACAGGCCGATGAGGAGGATGGCCGTGGCCAGCAGGAGGATGAGGCAAAAACCGAAGGCCAGGCGGCTGCCGATCTTCAAACGTTGGATCATGGGTGTGCTCTTCCGTATCGCTACGCGTCTGGTGTGTGTGCTTGTTGTGCCGGCTGGTCGTGCCGGCCGGTGCGTCTCTATTTGTTTCCCTGTGGCAGTGATTCAGCATGATTCATGCCCGCTGCGCCCCCGCGCCCCCGCGCACTCTCCGCAGTCGCGCAGCAAAGGCATGCACCCTGCACAGGATCCCCATCCGATGCGGGCCACAGGAGATTGTTCCGACTTGTTTATTGTTGTTCTGGCCCAGCCTGCCGGAGCACGATGCTTGCGGTCGTCTCCCTTGACGGCGCCGCAATCGGATGCTCAGCGCAAACGGGCGTGGCGCATATTAGAAGAGCGGAGCTTGGACGAGCCAATGCTTTGTGGGCATGCCCTCATGTTTGTTTTGCATACTTGAGAAAATGACCACGCCCCGTTTCGGGGCGTGTCGATGACCTGCCGCACCACCAGGGAAAACGCCCCTGTAGACAGGCCGTGGCGAGCGTCGCCAAGGTCGGGCCACACTCACCAGCGCGGTGCGTCAGGACATCAGGCTGCCGCCAGCCTCAGTGCAGCAGAGGTGGTGGCAACAGGCGGCAAGCCATCGGGTGCGACCCCGTCGGCTCCCTCGGTCTTGAAGACGCCAACCTCATCCCACAGCATCTCGGCCTGCTGCTGCAGGCTCTCGGCGGCAGCGGCGGCCTCTTCCACCAGGGCCGCATTCTGCTGGGTGATGGCTTCCATCTGGGTGATGGCGTCGTTGACCTGGCCGATGCCGGTGCTCTGCTCCTGGCTGGCCTGGGTGATCTCGCTCATGATGCCGGCCACCTGGCGGATCGAATTGACGATCTCGCCCATGGTCATGCCGGCCTCATCGACCAGGCGGCCACCGGCGTCGACCTTGTCCACCGAATCGCTGATGAGCTCCTTGATCTCCTTGGCCGCACTGGCGCTGCGCTGCGCCAGCGAGCGCACCTCCGAGGCGACCACGGCGAAACCGCGTCCCTGCTCGCCGGCACGAGCCGCTTCCACGGCGGCGTTCAGGGCCAGGATGTTGGTCTGGAAGGCGATGCCATCGATGACGCTGATGATATCGACGATACGCCGCGAACTGGTCTTGATCTCATCCATGGTCTGCACCACATTGCTGACCACCTCGCCGCCGCGTTCGGCCAGGCGCGAGGCCGAGCCTGCCAGCTGGTCGGCCTGCCGGGCGTTCTCGGCATTGTTCTGCACGGTCGAGGTCAGCTCTTCCATGGCGCTGGCGGTCTCTTCGAGGCTGGAGGCCTGCGATTCGGTACGGCGCGACAGATCGGCGTTGCCGGTGGCGATCTCGCGCGAGGCGTGCTGGATCACTTCGATACTGGTACGCACACGGCCCACGATCCCACCCAGGCTGGCCGTCATGGCGTTGAGCGAACCCAGCAGTTGGGCCGATTCGTCGCGGCCTTGGGCGGCGCTACGCGCGGTGAGGTCATAGTCGGCCACGCGGCCGGCCATGGAGACCGAGGCAAGGATGGGCTGGGTCACCGAGCGGGTGATCATCACGCCCAGCCAGGCCACCAGCAGGGCCAGCGCGAAGATGGCGCCCAGCACCGTGAGCTGTTCGCGGCGCAGGGCAGCGTTCTGGGCATCCAGCTGGCCGGCCAGCACTTCGGTGACTTCGCTGATGGCCTTGAACTGTTCATCGATGGCCAAGGTGAATTGCTTGAAGTAGGCGTCCGGCGGGAAGCTCAGCTCCTGCGGCAAGAGCACCTGTTCACGCGTGAGTTTCATGACCTCGTTGCCCAGGCGATCGGCCTTCTCGAAGGTGCTGCCCAGCTTGACGCCGATCTCGGCATTGGCGGCCACGCCCTTGGCGAAGGACTTGCGCGCCGAACTGAGACGCTCCTGCGCGCGTTCGAGCATGGCTACCAGTTCCAGCCGTTCTTCCAGCTTCAGTTCCTTCTTGAGCAAGAGGCTGGCGCCACGGGCGCGCGCCCGGCCCAGGTCTTCCGTCAGCGCTGGCATGGCGATGAAGGCGGCATTGATGAGCTGGGTGCTGTCGAAGTCGGGATCGATGGTGTAGTGGTAGTAGTCCAGCAGGCGCTCGTTGAGTTCGAACAGCGCCGCGATTGCCGCGCTATGGGCGGCGAAGCTCTCGGGCGGGGTGATCGAGCGGCTCGCCACGGCGTCGCGCACCTTGGTCCAGGCGGCCAGTTGATTCTTGAACAGCTCCGGGATGCGGGTATCGTCGCGCCCCACTTCTTCCAGCGCACCCGCCAGCGCCGCCAACGCCTGGTCGACCTCGGCAGCCTTGGCCTGACGCGGGCCGGCCATGTCGGCCGCGCCATTGAGCATGACGGCGGACATGCCGCGATGCTGCTGCATGAGCTGCACGCTACGCAGCAATCGGCGCACCGGTTCGACGCCGGCGATTTCCTGCTGCTTGAAGCGGATGATCCGTTCGGTGCTGTTGAAGTACAAGGTCGTCGGCACGCCGAACAACACCAGGCCCAATAGCCCCAGCAAGGCAAACTTTTGCCACAGTTTCAGATTGGCCAACAATTGCCCCATGATGATTCCCCCTTACGGTTGTTACTGTGTCTGCCGACGTTGACGGCAACGTCCCCCGGCGCGCAGTCACAACTATAGGTGTTGTGATCAGTGCTGCTTTTGAGGTTTAGCAAAATCCATTCCATTACGTCGCCACCGACCCGATGGCAGTGGCGACGGATGCGGATGATGCCATGGAGGCTTCTGGCCCAGCGGGGAAACTGGGGATGGTATGACCTCCGTCAGTAAAGGTCAGTAAAGCTCAGGCATTGCCGAGAAAGATGCGTGGAATCAGAAAAGGCCCGCCCGACAACGGGAAGGCCTTCATCGATACACTCATTGCAGAGCTGGCGTAAAACGAAACGCCAGCCGTAGCCGTATGCGTCTGGGCAGGTATCAGTGCGTCTCGCGCAACGGCTTGATGACGGTGGCCTTGTCGGCCAGTGGACGCTGCGCCAGATGCAGATGCTGCAGGAATTGCTGGGTGGCGGATTCCCACGAACGGCTGCGGGCATGGGCATGGACGGCCTGACGGTCCAGTGTCAGCGCCTGCAGGCAAGCCTGGCGCAGATCGTGCCGCAGGATGCCCGAGACGCCGTTGTCGACCACGTCGATCGGCCCTTCCACCGGATAGGCCGCCACCGGCACACCGCAGGCCATGGCCTCCAGCAGCACCAGGCCGAAGGTATCGGTCTTGCTGGGGAAGACGAACACGTCGGCGCAGTTGTAGTAGGCCGGCAGTTCATCCTGCCCCTTGGCGCCGAGGAAGCGCACCTCCGGATAACGCTGGGTCAGCTCTTCCAGTTGCGGGCCGTCGCCGACGACCCACTTGGTGCCGGGCAGGTCCAGCTTGAGGAAGGCTTCGATGTTCTTTTCCACCGCCACCCGTCCCACGTAGAGGAACAGCGGCCGGTCGATGCAGGCGTGGTCTTCCACGGCCGGGCGGAAATGCGTGGTATCCACACCGCGCCCCCACAGCACGACCTTGTTGAAGCCCTGCTCTTCCAGCGCTGTCTTCATCGCCGGCGTCGGCACCATGATGGCTTCGGAGCGGCCATGGAACCAGCGCAGCAGCCGGTAGGTCAGCGCCTTGGGCAAGAGCTTGCGCGCGGCCAGGTATTCCGGGAAGCGGGTGTGATAGGCGGTGGTGAAGCTGAGCTTGCGGCGCAGGCAATAGCGCCGCGCCGCCAGTCCCATGGGGCCTTCGGTGGCAATGTGGATGCAGTCGGGCTGGAAGCTCTCCAGCGCCGACGCGATGCGCGCATAGGGCTGGTAGGCCAGCCGGATTTCCGGATAGGTCGGGCAGGCAAAGGTGCGGAAGTCACGTGGCGACAGCAGCAACACTTCGTGCCCCAGCGCACGCAGGCAGCGCACTGTGGAGCGCAGCGTGTTGACCACGCCGTTGACTTGCGGTTCGCCCGCGTCGCTGATGATGGCAATGCGCATAAATAATTTAAACGATATAGAACATAAAACGGTTGCACCGCCGGCCGGGCCTGACCCGGCCTGACCGCGTTCAGGCCGTGGCCAGTTCGCGGGCGGCCATGCGGGCTTCCTTGCCGGCGCGCTTGAGTTGCATGATTTCCTGCCACGAGACCAGCCGCAGTTCACCGCTGGGCTCTTCCACCAGGGCCGACAGGCTCTCGACCCAGTCGCCGTCGTTGCAGTAGGTGACGCCGCCGATGTCGCGGATTTCAGCCTTGTGGATGTGACCGCAGATGACGCCGTCCAGGCCCTTCTTGCGCGCCTCATCGGCCAGCGCATCCTCGAAGGAGCTGATGTAGTTCACCGCGTTCTTGACCTTGGACTTCAGGTACTGCGACAGCGACCAGTAAGGCAGGCCGGCACGGGCGCGCCAGCTGTTGAACCACTGGTTGAACTTCAGGATCATGGTGTAGAGCGTGTCGCCGACATAGGCCAGCCACTTGGCGCAGGCGATCACCCCATCGAAGCGGTCGCCGTGCAGCACCAGCATGCGCTTGCCTTCGGCGGTGACGTGCACCAGCTCGTCGCGGATCTTGATGCCACCGAAGTCGAGGTCGATGAACTGGCGGATCACTTCATCGTGGTTACCGGGCACGAAGATGACGTTGGTGCCCTTCTTGGCCTTCTTCAACACGGTCTGCACCACGTTGTTGTGGGACTGGTCCCAGTACCAGCGACGCTTCAACTGCCAGCCGTCGATGATGTCGCCCACCAGGTAGAGCGTGTCGGATTCGGTGGCGCGCAGGAATTCGAGCAGGCGCTCGGCCTGGCAGCCGGTGGTGCCCAGGTGGATATCGGAAATCCAGATGGTGCGAAAGCGCAGCGGATCGCGCTTGCCTTCCTCGTCACCGGCATCTTGGTCGGGGCCCAGGTCGGCGAACAGCCCCTGGGCTTTTTCCATGAACTGTTCGCGTGGCTTCATGCGGTCCTCGAATCCTTGAGGTAGTGGCGGGCATAGCGGCTGTCGAGCTTGGAGAGCGGCAGCAGCAGGAAGAAGTCGGCCGAGTGGAAATCAGGATCCCAGGCCGGTTCGCCGCACACCCAGGCACCGCTGCGCAGGTAGCCGCGCAACAGCGGCGGGATCTGCGGTTCGACGCCGGTCTGGCGGTCTTCCAGCGGGAAGGGCAAGAGCGGCGCGACGCGGTAGTCGGGCGGCGCCATGTTCTTTTCGCGGAAGGCGTGGTACAGCGCGGCGGCGTTGTGGCCGCCATCGGCCAGGCTCACGCTGGCGCAGCCCATCAGGTATTCGCAGCGCTCCTTGCGCATGTAGGCAGCGATGCCTGCCCACAGCATCATGATCACGCCGCCGCTGCGGTAGTCGGGGTGGATGCAGGCGCGACCGGCTTCGGCGATGACGCCGCGGATGTTGTCCAGGCGCGAGAGATCGAATTCCTGTTCCGAGTAGAACTTGCCCATGCGGCGCGCGCCGTGCGGGCTCAACACGCGATAGGTGCCGACCACCGAGAGGGTCTTGCTGTCGCGTACGATCAGGTGGTCGCAGTAGTCGTCGAACTCATCCTTGTCCAGGCCTTCCGGGTTGGCCAGCGCCGACAGGTTCATCGCTTCGATGAAGACCTTGTAGCGCAGGCGCTGCACTTCGCGCACTTCTTCCGGGGTGCTCGCGAGGCTCAAGCTCAGCTTGGAAAAACTCGGGTTGGCATCGGCAGGAATGGTAAGCAGTCTCATGCATGGTCCTTTATGGTGGTTTAGTGAAGGAGCCGGCCGGTTGATCTCAGGCGCGGCCAGGAAACGCTACCCCGGACTTTGCCAACCTGCCTTGCACTCTCCTTCAAAACTGGGCCGCCCCCGAAACAAATCGAGACCTTGCTCGCCGGAACGCGGGAAACGGCCATGTCCCCGTATAACGCTGCACAGACTAACCATTGAATGTTTCATGAACATGACCTTTACCGTCACTTTGGCGACGCAGCAACAACCAGCGCCCCAGCGTTACAATGGCGTGACAAAGCCACGCCTGGAGACACTCCATCAGGAGATGGGCGTTGCACGAGTACAGGAAAGCGGGGCCAGCGCCCCGAGGAATCTTTCGATGAAGGTTTCATCGAAACCATGGATCGATGGCCGCCATCGTTGACCGGACGCAAGATGCGCTGGAATCGGTGGCGGCTATGCTTTGCAATGTCCGTCAAACGAAACATAAAGGAAGATCATGCTACTCAAGGATAAAGTCGCTCTCATCACCGGTTCGGCCAGCGGCATCGGCAAGGAAATCGCCGTCGAGTACGCCCGCCAGGGCGCCAAGGTCGTCATCGCCGACCTGGCCCTGGAAGCAGCCAAGGCCACCGCCGAGGAAATCGTCAAGGAAGGCGGCACGGCCATGGCCGTGGCCATGAACGTCACCGACGAAACCCAGGTCGACAAGGGTGTGGCCGATGCGGTCAACACCTATGGCGGCCTGGACATCATGATCAGCAATGCCGGCATCCAGATCATCAGCCCGGTGGCCGAGCTGACGCTGGAGAACTGGCGCAAGATGCTGGCGATCCACCTGGACGGCGCCTTCCTGACCACCCGCGCGGCCATGAAGGCCATGATCAAGCAGGGCCGCGGCGGCTCCATCATCTACATGGGCTCGGTCCACTCGCACCTGGCCTCGCCGCTGAAGGCGCCCTATGTCACCGCCAAGCATGGCTTGCTGGGCCTGGCCAAGACGGTGGCCAAGGAAGGCGCCAAGGACAAGATCCGCACCAATGTCATCTGCCCCGGCTTCGTGCGCACCCCGCTGGTGGAAAAGCAGATTCCCGAGCAGGCCAAGGAATTCGGCATCAGCGAAGAAGACGTGATCAAGAAGATCATGTTGAAGGACACCGTCGATGGTGAATTCACCACCACCCAGGACGTAGCCCAGACCGCCGTCTTCCTGGCGGCCTTCCCGACCAATGCACTGACCGGCCAGTCGGTGGTGGTCAGCCACGGCTGGCATATGCAGTAAGCCGCGCCCTGTAGCAGCACAACCGCAAAAGCCGCCCCGGTGCAGACCGGGGCGGCTTTTTTGTGCTCTCACGTGCTCTTACATTTGGCGACAAATTGACGGCTTCACGTCATGCCGATGTCATATGAAGGGCATAAGGTCATCCCGCCCCAAGCCGGAATCTGGAGACGAAATGGATGAGCGAGCCCTGAAGGATTTCCACGCCTGCGTAGCCGACACGGCCAGCCAGCGCCAGCGTGTGCGCGAGCTGGTCGCCTGCGGCCAGTGGCGCGCTGCCGAACCTGACAGCGAACGCGCCCGCGCCTATGCCCTGCGGCAACGCAATCTGGGCGCGCGCGGCGGCCCCGAGTCCATCATCGGCGATACCGAGGATTTCCTGCGGGCCAGCTTCCTGGCGCAAGGCGCGGCGGTGGCGCGCGCCGTGGCCTATGTCGAAGTCAGCAGCGACCAGGTCAATGAGGTCGCGACCGGCTTCATGGTCAGTCCCCGCCTGTTCCTGACCAACCAGCACGTGATCGCCGACCTCGCTGCAGCGCGAGGCACGCGCGTGAGCTTCCTGCGCGAACTGGACGAGCGCGGCGTGCCGCGCGCGACCACCAGCTTCCTGCTGGCGCCAGAGCGCCTGGCCCTGTTTTCCGGGAGTGACCAGCTCGACTATGCCCTCATCGCCCTGGGAGAGCGCCAGTCGGGACAGGCCACCACCGACATGCTCGGTTTCTGCCCCTTGTCGGACCAGCCCGACAAGCATGTCATCGGCATGAACGCCAACATCATCCAGCACCCCGGCGGCTGGCTGAAGATGATCAGCATCCGCAACAACACCGTGACCGCCCGCACCGAGCACACGCTGCTCTATGAAACCGATACCGAACAGGGTTCTTCCGGCTCACCGGTCTTCAATGACGACTGGCAGCTGGTCGCCCTGCATCACTGGGGCGAGCCCTATCGCGACGCCGCCTCGGCGCAGGACACGCCACGCAAGGTCAACGAAGGCATACGCATCAGCGCCATCTACCGCGACCTGCTGCAACGTCTGCCGGAATTGCCCGAGGCAGCCCGGCCACTGCTGCAGGAAGCCCTCAGCTATCAGACTGCTGCCGCGCCAGCCACCGCTGTGGCCGCACCAGCCGCGACTATTCCCGACACAGGAGAGGAGATCAGCATGAGCACAGGAAATGACAGCGGCATGAATGCCCGCATCAGTGACAGCCCCCAGGCCGCCACATTGACGATACCGCTGGAAATCACAGTAAGGGTGGCCGGCACAGCAGTGGCCCCGACACCGGCAGCGCCGTCCGCCCTCGCCTCCACGGAACCGCAGGCACGTCGTCTCTCCCCGCCCCACGCATGCCCAGGAAGCCTTGCGCATCGATCCGGACTACAGCAACCGCAGCGGCTACGATCCTGCCTTCATTGCCGGCGTGCAGTTGCCGCTGCCTCAACCAAGCGGTACGCTGGCCGCGCAGATCGTCCCCCTGCTGGCTGATGATGCCGCCCGCGGCGACGGCGAACTGAAGTACGAGCACTTCAGCATCAAGCTGCTCAAGCCGCGCCGCATGGCCGCCTTTACCGCCACCAATATCGATGGTGCGCGCTATCTGGAGGTCGATCGCGGCAGTGGCCACGTCAATACCGCCGAAGGCGACGCCTGGTTCCGCGATCCGCGCGTGCCCGCCGGCGCGGTGCTGGAACAGGATTTCTATGGCGCCTGGTCGAACTACTTCGATCGCGGTCACCTGACGCGCCGTTCCGATCCCAGCTGGGGCTCGCCAGAGGAGGCCGAACGCGCCAATGCCGATACCTTCCATTTCACCAACTGCTCGCCCCAGCATTTCCGCTTCAACCAGAGCGCGGTCTACTGGCAGGGGCTGGAACGCTATGTCCTGGAAAACGGCGTACTGGCCAGCAGCGCCAAGGGCCGGCTGTGCGTCTTCCAGGGACCGGTGTTCAATGACCAGGTCGACCTGTGGGCCGACGAGGTGCAGATCCCCTCTTCCTTCTTCAAGATCGTGGCCTGGAAGGGCAAGCAGGGGCTCAGGGCGGTCGCTCTGGTGGCGGATCAATCGGCGCTGCTGTCGGAGAGCCGGCACAGCCTGGGTGCGCCCCAGGCCTTGCCTTCGGTGGATGTGAACCATTGGCGCGTGGCCGTCACCGAGGTGGAGCGGATGACCGGGCTGGACTTCGGCAAGCTGGTGCGCGAGGCCGATACCATCGCCGGCGGCCAACAGCCCCAGGTGGGCGAGGCGCGCCAGCGGATCACCAGCTTCGACCAGATCAGGCTGTAGAACTCGGCTATCATGGCGGCATCCCGATTGCCCTGCCTGCGCCATGTCCCTGCCGCCCCTGCCGCACCATGACCTCGCGCCTCCCCTGGCGCAGCTGCACCTGCGCAGCTACCGCGACGAATCGCTGGCGCATCGCCATGACTTCCCGCAACTGGTCCTGCCGCTGGCGGGCCATCTGGCGCTGGACATCGGCGGGCGCGAGGGCCGGGCCGACGTGGCCACCGGGGCCTTCGTCGAACCCGGGGCGCGCCATGCCACCCGCGCTGGCGGCGAGAACCGTTCGCTGGTCCTGGACCTGGCGCCGGCGACGGTGAACACGCTGCAGCTGGAACAACTGGCGCAACGCCCCTTCCTGCCGCTGTCGGTGGCGGCGGGCAAGCTGGTGGAATTCATGGCGGTCTCGCTGGCGCAGGCGCGCAGCAGTCCGGCGACGCTGCAGCACTGGGTGCCGCTGCTGCTCGATACGCTGGCGCAACGTACGCCGCAGGCGCTTTCACGGCTACGCCGCATGATGGCCCAGGTGGAGGCGCAGGTCGCCCATCCCTGGACCGTGGCGCAGATGGCCGAGGCGGCGGCGATTTCTCCCAGCCGCCTGCACGAATGGTTCCGCGCCGAACTGGACAGCTCGCCCCGCGCCTGGCTGGCCGAGGTCAGGATGGCCCAGGCCTGCCAGCTGCTGCGCACCAGCGCCCTGCCGTTGGCCCAGGTGGCGCAGCGCTGTGGCTACGCCGACCAGAGCGCGCTCACGCACGCCATGCGCAGACTGCGCGGCGTGACACCCTCTTCCTATCGCAAGAACTATCTGGAGTGAGCTGCCGCAGCACCACTAGGCGGGCATAGACACTGCTGGAAGTATTGGGAAAAGTGCTGATAGTCCGGCGTCGCCAGCCCCGCCGTCTTGGCCTGGTCGTCCCAGCGCCGCAGACGCACCGCATCCCGCGCATAGGGCCGGTCGATGAAAGCAGCCGCCTGTTCGACGTCGAAGATCCCGCCCTGCAAGGCAAGGCTGCGCACCGAATCCGCCGACAAGGAGCCGAAGTAGCCCGGATCGGTGGCGCAAAGATAGCGCTTGGCATCGACGTGCAGGGCAATGGGCGCCAGCACCTCGTCGCCGAACAGGCCGCGCAGGAAAGGCTGGATGCGCCACTGGTGCAAGTCATCCACACCCAACAGCGTGGGCGTATCGCCCAGGTCTTCCAGCATATGCCCCAGGTCGTGCAGCAGGCTGGCCACGATCAGGCTGGCCGATGCACCCTGCTGCTCGGCCAGCAGCGCCGTCTGCAGCGCGTGCTCCAGCTGGGTGACCGGCTCACCGGCGTATTGGGTATGACCATGCCGTGCAAACAGCACTGCAACGTCGTCCAGGCTCAGGGCCATGATGCGCCTCGCGTATCAATGATGAAGACAGGAATCAAGCCGGCCACTATAGCGCCTGTGCCGTGACATGCCGATGACATCGCCATGCCCCGATCCTGCCAGCCAAGCAAAAACGGCGGGCCTCGCGGTCCGCCGTCTGCTGCTGCTTCGCTCAAACTTCAAGCTTCAAACTTCAGGCTTCAAGCCCTGCCGGATCTCACTTCAGGTCGAAGCGGTCCAGCTCCATCACCTTGACCCAGGCCGCCACGAAGTCCTTGACGAACTTTTCCTTGGCATCGGCGCTGGCATAGACTTCGGCCAGGGCGCGCAACACGGCATTGGAGCCGAACACCAGATCGACACGCGTACCAGTCCACTTGACCGCGCCCGTCTTGCGGTCGCGCCCTTCGAACTCTTCCTGGGCCGGCGAAGTCGACTTCCATTCGGTCCCCATGTCCAGCAGGTTGACGAAGAAGTCATTGGACAGCACGCCCACACGGCTGGTGAACACCCCCTTGGTGCTGCCGCCGACATTGTTGCCCAGCACGCGCAGGCCACCGATCAGGACCGTCATTTCCGGCGCGGTCAGGGTCAGCTGTTGCGCCTTGTCGATCAGCATGTCTTCACCACGCACGGCATAGCGCTGCTTCTGGAAGTTGCGGAAGCCATCGACGATGGGCTCCAGCGGTGCGAAGGACGCTGCATCGGTCTGCTCCTGCGAGGCGTCCACACGGCCAGCGCGGAACGGCACGGCCACGGCCACGCCTGCATCCTGGGCAGCCTTCTCGACTGCGGCGCTGCCGGCCAGCACGATCAGGTCGGCCAGCGAGACCTTCTTGCCGCCCTGGTTGAAGGCGGACTGGATGCCTTCCAGGGTCTTGAGCACCTTGGCCAGCTGCGCCGGCTGGTTGGCGGCCCAATCCTTTTGCGGGGCCAGGCGGATGCGCGCACCGTTGGCGCCGCCGCGCATATCGCCGCCACGGAAGGTGGACGCCGAAGCCCAGGCGGTAGACACCAGTTCCGACACCGACAGGCCCGAGCCCAGCACCTTGGCCTTGAGCGCGGCGACATCAGCCGCATCGATCTGCGCGCCCTCGGCCTGGGGCAGCGGATCTTGCCAGATCAGTTCTTCGGCCGGGACTTCCGGACCGAGGTAGCGCGAACGCGGGCCGAGGTCGCGGTGGGTCAGCTTGAACCAGGCGCGGGCAAACGCATCGGCGAATTGCTCGGGATGTTCCAGGAAGCGGCGCGAAATCTTTTCGTAGGCCGGATCGAAACGCAGCGACAAGTCCGTGGTCAGCATGGTCGGCAGCAGCGGTGCGCCGCCGTGGGCATGCGGGATCACTGCATCGGCGCCCTTGGCCACCCACTGGTGGGCGCCGGCCGGGCTCTTGGTCAGTTCCCATTCATACTTGAACAGGTTCTCGAAGAAGTAGTTGCTCCACTGGGCCGGGGTCTGGGTCCAGGTCACTTCCAGGCCGGAGCTGATGGTGTCGCCACCTGCGCCGCTGCCGAAGCTGCTCTTCCAACCCAGGCCCTGGCTGTCCAAGTCCTCGCCTTCCGGTTCGCGGCCGACGTGCTTGGCGTCGCCGGCACCGTGGGTCTTGCCGAAGGTGTGTCCGCCGGCGATCAGGGCCACGGTTTCTTCATCGTCCATGGCCATGCGGGCGAAGGTTTCGCGGATGTCATGGGCTGCTGCCAGCGGGTCAGGATTGCCTTCCGGACCTTCCGGGTTCACATAGATCAGCCCCATCTGTACGGCCGCCAGCGGATTTTCCAGGTTGCGGCCAGCAGGGCCGGTGCGGCTCTCTTCGTTGCCGTGACGGTCTGCGTCAGCAGTGATCTCGCCGTGGCTAGCGCCGGACTTGCCCTTGCCGTAGCGGTCATCGCCGCCCAGCCAGGTGCTCTCGGCGCCCCAGTACACGTCCAGGTCCGGCTCCCACACGTCGGCGCGGCCACCGGCGAAGCCGAAGGTCTTGAAGCCCATGGTTTCCAGCGCCACGTTGCCGGTCAGGATCAGCAGGTCGGCCCAGGAAATCTTGTTGCCATATTTTTGCTTGACCGGCCACAAGAGGCGACGCGCCTTGTCCAGGTTGACGTTGTCGGGCCAGCTGTTGAGGGGAGCGAAACGTTGCTGGCCGCGCCCGGCACCGCCACGGCCATCACCGATGCGGTAGGTGCCGGCGCTGTGCCAGGCCATGCGCACGAACAGCGGGCCGTAGTGCCCGAAGTCGGCCGGCCACCAGTCCTGGGAATCGGTCATCACCTTGGCCAGGTCGGCCTTTACCGCTGCCAGGTCCAGGCTCTTGAAGGCCTCGGCGTAATCGAAATCCTCGCCCATCGGGTTGGACTTGGAGGAATGCTGGGCCAGCAGGTCCACGCGCAGTTGCTTGGGCCACCAGTCGCGGTTGCTGGTGCCACTGCCGGCGGTATGGTTGAAGGGGCACTTGGCTTCGTTCGACATTACGTTCTCTCCTATTGTTCGACCCGAGGGGTCATCATGTCCGGACCGGGAAACGGGCATGTTCTGATGGCCGCGCACACTGTCTTCCCTGATGCGCGGCCGGCTTGTCGCGACGATATGCTGGCTGCGTCCTGCTACGGCGTCATGACGCCGTGCTGCGGGGCCTACCTCGTCGCGTCCCGGTCATTGTTGCGAAGAACCATTAATGTAATTCATCGAAAACCATTGCGTGATTGTCTTTTTATATAACAGCAGTCGATAAAAACAATCTCATCTGTTCAGAATTTGTGCCTAGGGAGTGTAGACAAATACAGAAGAGCCTGCATCGTTGCGGCGCACCAGGCGGTCAGGGGAGGTCTGTGAGGAAATGCGAATTTTCATGTAAAGAGGGAGGAATTTCCCCTTCGGGCAGCATATATCCGCGCTTAGCCGCCAGTATTAAAATACGAGTTCAATGATGCTTCAGGTCAACCAATTACCATCTGAATCGTTGATGACTCGCTGGCCGCAGCGCGGCCACTCCTTATTTCCTCACACCACAACAAAGCACCATGACGGAAACCACCGAAAACCTGGAACACGCCGAGCATGCCCACGCTTCCGGCAACAAGAAGCTCGCCCTGCTCATCGCCATCCTGGCGCTGGTGCTGGCGATCACCGAAACCCTGTCCAAGTCCTACCAGACTGAAGTCATCCTGAAAAATCAGGAAGCGGCCAACCTGTGGTCCTTCTTCCAGGCCAAATCGGTGCGCGGCAATGCGGCGCAACTGGCCAAGACGCAGTTGACGTTGCTGGGCAACCCCAAGGATGAGCGCGTCAATGCAGCCATCGCCAGGCTCGACGACGCCATCGCCCACTACGACAGCGACGAGAAGTCCGGCGAAGGCAAGAAGGAGCTGGCCCACAAGGCGCGCGAGGCGGAACACGAGGCCCACGCCTATATGGCAAAGTACGAGAAGATGGAAATGGCCGCCGGCATGCTGCAAGTGGCCATCGTCCTGGCCTCGGCCACCATCATCACTGGCGTGGCGGTGCTGGCCTATCTCTCCATGGGTATCGGCGTGGTCGCGCTGGCCTTCATCGGTGCGGGCCTGTTCGGGACCGTCATCTGATCTGAACCGGCGCCGTCATTGGCGCAGCCAACCACAACGCCGGCCCAGTGCCGGCGTTGCTGCTGGCGCAGAGGAAAGCGCCGCCGGCATGGGCTGATCGCCGTAGCGTCGATCAACATTTCCGTAGCCTGCAACAAGCCGGGCCGCGCACGCTGCGGCATACTGCGCGCTTTCCCGTATTGCGACCGGTGCTGTCCGGCCCTCCCCGATGAGTTCCCCCACGATCTTGCAAGGCATCCTCTACAGCGCCCTGGCTGGCGCCGCCTGGGGCCTGGTGTTCCTTGCCCCCGAACTGACCCGCAGCTTCTCGCCCTGGCAACTGACGGCCGGGCGCTACCTGGCCTATGGCCTCTTCGCCGGCTTGCTGATCGCACCGCGCCTGCGCCGGCTGCTGCCGTACCTGGGGCGGGACGAATGGCGTGCGCTGGTGTGGCTGAGCCTGTTGGGCAATGTGGTGTATTACGTCTTCCTGGCCAGCGCGGTGCAGCTGGGCGGCATGGCCATGACCTCGCTGGTGATCGGCTTCCTGCCGGTGGCGGTGAGCATCATCGGCAGCCGGGGCGAAGGCGCAGTCCCGCTGCGCAAGCTGGTCCCGTCGCTGGCGCTGGGGCTGGCCGGGATTGCCTGCGTGGCGTGGCAATCGCTCTCTGTGTCGGCAGCCGGCCAAGCCAGGGATAGCGTGATCGGGTTCTTCTGCGCGCTGGCCGCGCTCATCTCATGGACCACCTATGCGGTGGGCAACAGCCGCTGGCTGGCGCGCCTGCACCACATCTCGGCGCATGACTGGAACCTGCTGATCGGCGTGGTGACGGGCCTGCTCTCGCTGTTCGTGGCCGTACCGGCCTTTACGGTCATGCTGCAGCCTCATCCGGGCCACGACTGGCTGCATTTCGTGGCGGCGTCGGCGGGCGTGGCGATCTGCGCCTCGCTGTTCGGCAATGCCTGCTGGAACAAGGCCAGCCGCCTGCTGCCACTGACCATGATCGGCCAGATGATCCTCTTCGAAACCCTGTTCGCCCTGCTCTACGGCTTCCTGTGGGAACAGCGCTGGCCCACCCTGCTGGAGATCGCCGCGATGGTGCTGGTCACCGCCAGCGTGCTGCTGTGCGTGTCGGCGCACCGCATCGATGAGGGCGGCGGCCACTGAGCCCGCCGCTGCTCAAGGCTGGGCAGCGGCCTGCGCGGCCAGTTTCTTGAGGACGTGTGCAGCGGCCACCAGGCCGAAGGTCGCCGTGACCACCATGGCTGAACCGAAACCGGCGCAGTTCAGGCCGGTCACGCCGGCCTGGGTGCTGTCGGCGGCGTCTTCGCCGACATCCAGGTCTTCTGCCGGGGCGATCTCGCAGGCCTCGCCCTCGGCCAGTTCCGGAAAGCGCAGCGGCTCGGTGGAAAACACGGCGTCGATATGGAACTTGTTCTTGGTCCCGCGCGGGAAGCCATGCTGTGAGCGCAGGCGCTTGCGCACCTTGGCCAGCAGCGGTTCCTGCTCGGTGCGGCAGAGATCGCGGATCTCGATCTGGGTCGGGTCGATCTGGCCGCCCGCGCTGCCGATGGTGACCATGGGCATGCCATTCTTGCGGCACCAGGCGATCATGGCTACCTTGGCCGGGACGTTGTCGATGGCGTCGATGACGTAATCGAAACGCTCGCCTCCCAGCATCTGTTCCACATTGTCCGGATCGACGAAATCCTCCACCTCGGTCACCACGCAGGTGGGATTGATCTGCCGGATGCGTTCATGCAAGGCCGTGACCTTGGCCTGGCCCAGGGTGGTCGTCAAGGCATGGATCTGGCGGTTGACGTTGGATTCGGCCAGGTTGTCCAGGTCGACCAGGGTCAGGTGGCCGATGGCGCTGCGCGCCAGCGCTTCGACGATCCACGAGCCCACGCCCCCAACCCCGACCACGCACACCCGCGCCTGGCGGAAGCGTTGCAGGGCGGCGGCGCCGTACAGGCGGGCCACGCCGCCGAAGCGGCGCTCATAGTCGATATCGTTCAGATCGATGGATGTGCTCATGTTCAAACTTCAATGCAGTGTTATCGGCCTGGATGGCCTCTCATGAAAAAGGGCCGCAGCATGAACGCGGCGGCCCTTTCATCGTCGTGCGGGTGTCGCTGGATCAGACCACCGCGCCGCCGTTCTCGTCCTTGACCTTGACCGGCTTGATCAGGTCTTCGCGCTTCACGCCCAGCCACATGGCCAGGGCAGCGGCCACGAACACCGAGGAATAGATGCCGAACAGGATGCCGATGGTCAGCGCCAGCGCGAAGTAGTGCAGCGTCGGGCCACCGAAGAAGAACATCGCCAGCACCATCATTTCGGTGCTGCCGTGAGTGATGACGGTACGCGACATGGTGCTGGTGATCGCATGGTTCAGCACTTCCGGCGCAGACAGCTTGCCGAAGCGACGGTCACGGAAGGCTTCGCGCACCCGGTCGAACACCACCACCGATTCGTTGACCGAGTAGCCCAGTACGGCCAGGATGGCGGCCAGCACCGTGAGCGAGAATTCCCATTGGAAGAAGGCGAAGAAGCCCAGGATGATGATGATGTCGTGCAGGTTGGCGATCACCGCCGCCACCGCGAACTTCCATTCGAAGCGGAAGGCCAGGTAGATCACGATGCCCAGCACCACCATGCCCAGCGCCAGCAGGCCATCATGGGCCAGCTCGTCACCGACCTGGGGGCCGACGAATTCCACGCGCTGCAGGCGCACGTCCGGATCCTCGGCCTTGAGCGCAGCATTGACCTTCTCGCTCTGCTGGCTGGCGTTCACGCCGGCTTGTGCGGGCAGGCGGATCATGACGTCCTGGGCGGTGCCGAAGCTTTGCACCAGGGTGTCGCGGTAACCCAGCCCTTCGATGGACTTGCGGATCTTCTCCAGGTCGGCCGGTTTGTTGTAGGCCACTTCCATGACCGTGCCGCCGGTGAATTCGATGGAGAAGTGCAATCCCTTGGAGAACAGGAAGAACACCGCGGCCACGAAGGTCAGTGCCGAGATCGCATTGAAGATCAGGGCATGACGCATGAAGGGAATGTCTTTTTTGATGCGGAAAAATTCCATCACTATCCTTTCGGTGCCGACCCCACGATCATCGGGGTGGCCGGCTCAATTCTGGCTGTGCTGCTATGTCGTCGTACCGCGGCTTACTTGCCGTCGCGCTTGGCCGAAGCCTTGCCGGAGGTGGTCAGCACCTCGCCCTCGGGCTTCCAGATCTGGCCGATGGCCAGGCTGGAGAGGCGCTTCTTGCGGCCATACCAGAGGTTGACCACGCCACGCGAGAAGAACACGGCCGAGAACATCGAGGTCAGGATGCCCAGGCAGTGCACCACGGCGAAGCCGCGAATGGCGCCGGAACCGAAGATCAGCAGCGCCAGGCCGGCGATCAGGGTGGTCACGTTGGAGTCCAGGATGGTCGCCCAGGCGCGATCGAAACCGGCGGCGATGGCGGCCTGCGGCGAATTGCCGGCGCGCAGTTCTTCGCGGATGCGCTCGTTGATGAGCACGTTGGAATCGATCGCCATACCCAGCGCCAGCGCGATCGCCGCAATACCGGGCAGGGTCAGCGTGACCTGCAGTGTGGAGAGCAGCGCCACCAGCAACAGCACGTTCACCGACAGCGCCAGAGCGCTGAAGAAACCGAACAACTGGTAATAGATCACCATGAACACGGCCATGGCAATGAAGCCATACAGCACCGAGTCAAAGCCCTTCTTGATGTTGTCGGCGCCCAGTTGCGGGCCGATGGTGCGCTCTTCGATGATGTCCATCGGTGCGGCCAGGGAACCGGCGCGCAACAGCAGGGCCAGGTCGCTGGCGGCTTCGGGCGAACCCATGCCGGTGATCTGGAAGCGCGAACCCAGTTCGGAGCGGATCGTGGCCACGGTCAGGACTTCGCCCTTGCCCTTTTCGAACAGGACGATGGCCATCGCCTTGCCGACCTTGTCGCGGGTGGCTTCGCGCATCTTGCGGCCGCCGTCGCCGTTCAGGTCGATGCTGACCGCCGGCTGGTGGTTTTCATCGAAGCTGGCCGAGGCGTTGGAGATGTAGTCGCCGGTCAGCACCGGTTCCTTGTTCAGGACCACGGGCGCGCCCTTGCCGATCTTGAACAGTTCGGAACCGAAGGGGATGGCGGTGGTTTCTTCGGTACCGCGCACCACGCTTTCGTCCACCATGCGCACTTCCAGGGTGGCGGTGCGGCCGATGATGTCCTTGGCGCGCGAGACATCCTGCACGCCCGGCAGCTCGACCACGATACGGTCGGCGCCCTGGCGCTGGATCAGCGGCTCGGCCACGCCCAGTTCGTTGACGCGCTTGGACAGGGTGCTGATGTTCTGCTTGACGCCGTCTTCCTGGGTCTGCTTGAGGGCTTCCGGGCGTAGGGTGGCGATGAGCTTCAAGTCATCGCCGCTACCGGCGTCGGTCAGCAGCATTTCCTGCAGCTCGCCCAGGGCGGCGCGGGCCTTGCTACGGGTGTCGGCATCGCGGAAGGAGATCTCGATGCTGTCGCCGGAACGGCTGATGCCGCTGTGGCGGATGTTCTTGTCACGCAGCAGGCTGCGCACGCTGGCTTGCAGGCCTTGCAGGCGCTTGTTCAGGACCGCCTTGATGTCGACCTGCATCAGGAAGTGCACGCCCCCGCGCAAGTCCAGGCCCAGGTACATCGGGAAGGCGTGCAGGCTCTGCAGCCATTGCGGGGTATTGGGCAGCAGGTTGAAGGCGACGATGTAGGTCGGGTCGCTGGGGTCGGTATTGAGTTCCTTTTCCAGCAGGGCCTTGGCCTTGAACTGGATGTCGGTGGTGGCGAAGCGGGCGCGCACCGAGGGCTGCGAACCGCTGTTGTCGAACGCCACACTCTCTGCGCCGAGATTGCCTTGTTTCAGGATCTGATCGACACGGCCAGCCACGGCAGGCTCGACCTTCAGGGTCGACTTGGCACTGCTGATCTGCACCGCGGGGGATTCGCCGAAGAAGTTCGGGACGGTATAGATCACGCCGAACAGCAGGGCCAGGACGATCAGTGCGTATTTCCAGAGAGAGTAACGATTCATGGTCTTGTGCTTCTTGCTTGCGGGAGAGGGAGGCAGGGACCTGCCGCCCTGTTCAGAACCGGCGCCAGGAACCGGAAGTTTCTGCGCGCCGTTCTAACGACATGGGCGCATCAGCGATGCGCCCATGGGTTCGCCGGATCAGGCCGGCCGAACCGGTGAGGCCAGCTTACAGGCCCTTGATGGTGCCCTTGGGCAGCAGGGTCGTGACCGCACCCTTTTGCACGATGATCTCGGTGCCTTCCGACACTTCGATGGTGATATAGCCATCGGCCACCTTGGTGATGCGGCCCAGCATGCCGCCGGAAGTGACGACTTCGTCGCCCTTGGCCAGTGCGTCCATCATGGCTTTCTGTTCTTTCTGACGCTTCATCTGCGGGCGGATCATCAGGAAGTACAGGACCACGAACATCAGGATGATCGGCAGGAAGCTGGCCAGGTTGCCCATCGCGCCACCAGGGGCTGCTGCGGCCGTTTGCGCGTATGCGTCGGAAATAAACACGTAAGGCTCCAAAGGTTGATTGAAAAATAGCCCTGCATTCTAGCATTGCGCAGGCGCTATACCGCCAAATCGGGACAGCTTGCCGTAGATCAAGGGCAAATTGGGTATTTTTGTCCGGACGGGGGAGCGGCAGGCCCCCACCCTGCTGCTGAAAAATGCTTCATTTTCCGCGTGCTCGCTTCTAAGATAGCGCCAATATCCGCACCCTCCACTTCGCCTTGGCCCAGCCCATGCCCGCCCAGCCTCGCCACTCCGTTACCGCCAACCAACCCCGTGCAAGCAGTTCGCCGGGGGCTTGCTGGGAGGTGTTCCTGGTCTTCCTGCGCCTGGGCCTGAGCTCCTTCGGCGGACCGGCAGCGCATCTGGGCTATTTCCGTACGGAATTCGTGGCGCGGCGCGGCTGGCTGTCGGAGGCGGCCTATGCCGATCTGGTGGCGATGTGCCAGTTCCTGCCCGGCCCCTCCAGCAGCCAGGTCGGCATGGCCATCGGCGTGCTGCGCGCGGGCTATGGGGGCGCGCTGGCGGCCTGGCTGGGCTTCACCCTGCCTTCGGCGCTGCTGCTGATGGGATTGGCGCTGTCGGTACTGCAGCAGGCGCACTGGCTCTCGGGGGAGGTGGTGCACGGCTTGAAGATCGTGGCCGTGGCCATCGTGGCGCAGGCGGTCTGGGGCATGGCCAGAAGCCTGTGCCGGGGCCTGCAACGTCAAGTGATCACGCTGGCCGCCGCGCTGGCGGCGCTGCTCATGAGCGGGGCGCTGGCGCAACTGGCGATCATTGTGACGGCGGCGCTGGCCGGTTGGCTGCTGTTCAAGAGCGTGCCCGCAGCCCGACTGGAAGACTTGCCACCGACGCTGAGCCGGCGCGTGGGCGCTGCCTGCCTGCTGCTGTTCCTGGTGCTGCTGGTGGGCATTCCGGCGCTGGCCGCCTGGTATCCGGCTCCCTGGCTGCAATTGACCAGCATCTTCTATCGGGTCGGGTCGCTGGTCTTCGGCGGCGGCCATGTGGTGCTGCCGTTATTGCAAGCCGAGCTGGTGCCGGCGGGATGGCTGGACAAGGACGTCTTCCTGGCCGGCTACGGCGCGGCGCAGGCGGTGCCTGGCCCCTTGTTCACGCTGGCCGCCTATCTGGGCGTGGTGATGTCGTCCTGGCCCAACGGCGTGGCCGGTGGGCTGCTGTGCCTGGGGGCCATCTTTGCACCTTCGTTTTTGCTGGTGATCGGCTTGCTGCCGTTCTGGGACAGCGTGCGCCGCAACGGTCCGATGCAGGCCGCGCTGGCGGGCGTGAATGCCGCCGTGGTGGGATTGTTGCTGGCCGCGCTCTACCAGCCCGTCTGGACCAGCGCCATCCATAGCCTGCGTGACCTGCTGGTGGCGCTGGCCGCGTTGGCCGCGCTGGTGTACTTGCGCATGCCGTCCTGGGCCGTGGTGCTGCTGGTCGTGCTGGCAGTGCTGCTGCCAGGACTGGCCGGCTAGTAGACCACCAGCACCGAGCGCGCCTGCTGGTCCACCAGCAGGAAGGCGCGGCCATCCTGGGCGCCGCTGGGTACCGCGCCACAGAGATTGGAGACGGCTGCCGTGCCATCGACCACATTGACGCGCACCTGGCAACGCGTGAAGACCAGCGCCGACATGGTCAACCTGCCGACCGTGGCCGCGTGGGGACGCTGCCAGACCAGGGCGCTCATCAGAAGCAAGACCAGCAGACCGGTCAAGCGGACCCATTCGGACCGCGCAGGCCGAACAGGCAATATCAAAGGGAAATCATGCTTCATTGGCGGCTCCTGGCGGATTGTTGTGGCCGTTGTTTTGTTTTACATCCCGAAGCCATATTAAACGATTTAGTCGAATAACACAAATTAATTAATTTATTATCGTTCTCTGGTAGATTATCTATCTCATCAGAAGGGCCAGCAGGGACCGGCAGCAAATTCCGTCACGGCGGGACGATGCGTATCACGAACATGCTCAGATACGCGTCATTTTCCCGACACCCTGACCTGATGGACACTAAACAAATAAACCAATTTCCATAATTATAAATATAATTCGTTATAATTGATTGAAGCAGGCATCCGGACCACACGGGATGCCCATGCCAACGAGGGAGGAACCATGGGGAGAAACTTGTGATGCGATGCACATCGGGCAGTCCGGGCGGCATGTTTGCGCGCCAGGGGCGCATGCTGCTCATCGTGTCAGAGACCTGCTTTGCCGTGCTGGCGGCGGTTGCACTGGCGCATGGCGCCCTGTCGGCCTGGCAGAAGCTGGTGCTGGCGGCCATCTGGGGCATCCACGCGCTGACCCTGTTGCGGTTGCTGCGGGAAAGCGCTCGCACCGCCGACAAGCTGGTACAGGCCAAGGAAGCCGCCGACCATGCCATGCTGACCCGGGGCGCCTTCCTCTCCACCATGAGCCATGAGATCCGTACGCCCATGAATGCAGTGCTGGGCATGGCCGGCCTGCTGCGTTCGACGCGCCTGGATACCCAGCAGGCCGAGTTCGCCAAGGCCATCGAGGATTCCGCCAACGCCCTGCTGGGCATCGTCAATGACGTGCTGGATTTTTCCAAGATCGATGTCGGCAAGATGGACATCGCCGTGGTCGAGTTCGACCTGGCCGAGGTGGTCGAAGCCAGCGCCGAGGCGCTCTCCTTCAAGGCCAGGGAAAAACGGGTGCGCCTGCTGGCCCATGTCGACAGCCGCTTGCCGCCCCGACTATTGGGCGATCCGGGACGGATCCGTCAGATCCTGCTGAACCTGCTGGGCAATGCGCTCAAGTTCACCCATGCCGGCGAGGTGCTGTTGCGGGTGCAGGCCCTGCAGGTGACGGGTGACCACTGCCGCGTCCGCTTCGAGGTGCGCGACAGCGGCATCGGCATGGATGAGGACACGCTGCGCCGGCTGTTCTCCCCCTTCGCCCAGGCCGACAGTTCGGTGACCCGTCAATATGGTGGCACCGGCCTGGGCCTGTCGATCTGCAAGCGCCTGGTGGAACTGATGGGCGGCAGCATCGGCGTGGAAAGCGCGTTGGGGACCGGCTCGTGCTTCTGGTTCGAACTGGGCATCCCGGTGACTGCGGGCGCTGGCGTGATCCGGGGTGAACCGCCGGCCGCCGACCGACCGCGCCGCATTGCGCTGGTCGAACCGCATGACGCCAGCGCCGCCATGCTACATGAATATCTGCGCAGCGCGGCCCTGGAAACCCTGCGCTTTGGCAGCGCCAGCGATGCACTGGCGGCGCTGACCGGCCCGGGCGCGAGCGCCAGCGGCATCGATGCCGTCATCGTCAGCACCCTGGTCCAGGACCTGGACGCGGTCTCGGTCATGGCGCGGCTGCAGGCCGAACGTCCGGCGCTGCGCCGGGTGCTGCTTGACCATGGCGTGCACGGACTGGATACGGGTAGCAAACCCCATCATGAAGTCTTGCAGTTACCGCTGCGCAAGCAGCAGTTGCTGCGCGCCCTCGGCGTGACCGGCAGCGCACCGGAGGTCCAGACCAGCAACCATGCCTGGATGGCCGCGCCGGCAACGCCGCGTCAGGGTCAGCCCGGCCAGCGCGACATCCTGCTGGTGGAAGACAATGTGATGAACCAGAAGGTCGCCGTGTACCAGCTCAACGCCATGGGCTATGCGGCCGACATCGCCGCCAATGGCCTGGAGGCGCTGGAACGGCTGGCGCGCCACCGCTATGCACTGGTCCTGATGGATTGCCAGATGCCGGTGCTGGACGGCTACGAAACCACGCGCCGCATCCGTAGCATGCAAGGCGAGCTGGCCCATACGACGATCGTGGCCATGACCGCCAATGCCATGGCCGGTGACCGAGAGCGATGCCTGGAGGCGGGCATGGACGATTACCTGACCAAACCCCTGCTACGCTCCCAGCTGGCGGCCATGCTGGCGCACTACCTGCCGCCGTCCCCGGCGTCGGCAGCAACGCCGGCGGCGCCACAACTGATCGATGAAGACCGTCTGCAGGAACTGTTCGGCGAGGACCGCGCCCTGGCCCATGAGATGCTGACCATGTTTGTCGAGCACACCAGCCCGCTGATGCAGGAGCTGCAGGCACACTGCCAGGGCCAAGAGCCCGCGCTGGACGAAGTGCAGGCGCTGGGACACCGGCTGGCGGGCAGTTGCATGAACCTGGGCCTGGATGCGCTGGGCCAACTGGGACGGGAAATGGAAATGGCGGCGCGCCAGGGGGATCTGGCGCAGACACGCACGCGGGCGCAGGCCTGCGCCGCGACATTCGCACAACTGTGCCAACACCTGCAAGCAAGCCAGACGAGGGGCCTATGAGCAATATGAACATCCTGATCGTGGATGACGACAAGACCAATCTGTCCCTGTTCTCGCACATGCTGGGGCAAGTGCCGCAGACCCGCATCAGCACCTGTGCAGATGCGCGCCAGGCCCTGGACTGGTGCCAGGAACATGCGCCGGACCTGATCCTGCTGGACTACATGATGCCCGGCATGGATGGACTGGATTTCCTCTCGCGCTTTCGCACCATGCCCGGGCAGGAAATGACGCCGGTCATCATGATCACCGCCGACATGGGCCTGCAGGTGCGCCATACCGCCCTGCAGATGAGCGCCAACGATTTCCTTTCCAAACCGGTCAACCGGGTGGAGCTGCTGGCGCGGGTCAAGAACATGCTGGCCATGCGCAGGTCGCAACTGGCCATGAGCCAGAAGATCGACAGCCTCTCCGAACAGGTGGACCAGCAGGTCCGCCACAGCGACACGCTGGCGCTGGACTCGGTGGACCTGCTCGCGCGCGCGGCCGGCTATCGTGATCCAGAAACGGGCGAACACCTCACGCGCATGGCCAACTACGCCAGGATCATCGCCGCCCGGATGGGCCTGGACCGCCAGGAGCAGGAATTGCTGCTCAATGCCGCGCCCATGCACGACATCGGAAAGATGGGCATCCCCGACCACATCCTGCTCAAGCCGGGCCGCCTCGACGAGGAAGAGCTCAAGCTCATGCGCATGCATGCGCGCATCGACGCCGACATCCTGGTGGCCAGTCCCTCGCCGCTGCTGCAGACGGCCTCGCAGATCGCCCTCACCCACCACGAAAAATGGGATGGCAGCGGCTATCCCAATGGCCTCAAGGGTGAACAGATCCCGCTCTACGGCCGCATCGTCGCAGTGGCTGACGTGTTCGACGCCCTGACCTCGTCACGTCCCTACAAGGCCGGCTGGAGCCTGGAGCGGGCCTCGCAGTACCTGCGCGAGCATAGCGGCGCCCATTTCGACCCACGTTGCGTGGAAGCCTTCTTCGCCGGGTGGGAAGAGGTGCTGGAGATTTTCAATCGCTACCAGGAAGGCAAGTGAATGCTGACCTTCATCGAACCGACCCTGTTTGACAAGCTGCGCAGCGCCCAGGCCCTGCCGTCGCCGGGCGGTGTGCGCCTGACCATCATGCAGCTGTGCACCCAGGACAATCCGGACATGGCCGAACTGATCCATCTGGTGCAGGCCGATCCAGCACTGTCGGGGCGCATCATCCGCATCGTCAACGTGCTCAATGCCCAGCGGGCGCGGCCGATTGCCTCGGTGAGCATGGACAGCCTCCTGCTGGTCGGCCTGCAGGCGGTGCGCCAGCTGGCGCTGGCGTTGTCGCTGGCCGAAACCCGGGCGCCGGCCTCCTGCGCCAACTTCAGCCTGCCCACCTTCTGGGCGCAGAGCTTTGCCATGGCCTGCAGCGCCCAGGCTGTCACCGGCCAGCTCCGCGTCGCGCCGCTGGGGGAAATGTTCACCACCGGCCTGCTGGCCAACATCGGCAAGCTCACCCTGGCCTCGGCGCAACCGAGCGGCTACTCGGCGCTGCTTACCCGCGCCCTGGATGCGCCGGCCCGCCTGGCCATGGAACAGTCGCTGTTCGGCTTCAACCATCTCAACATCGCCGCCGCACTGATGCAGGACTGGAAGATTCCGGACCTCTTCTGCGACGCCGTGCTGCACTATGAAACACCCGTGGACATCGGCGACATCGCCGCCACGCGCCAGGACGAGATCGTCTGGACCCTGCATCTGGCGCAGGCCATGGCTGAGCTGGGCTGCGGCCCGGCGCAGCAGGCCCCGGCGGCGCTGGCCCGGGCCGGGACCGCACTGGCGCAGTTGCAGCTGGCGCCGCACGATCTGCTGGTGCTGTACCAGCAGGCCGGCCAGGATTGGCAGGAGTGGACGCAGACCATGCACATCGCCGGGACCTCGCCCTGGCAGGCGCTGGACGCACCGTCCCTTGAGACGCTCCGTCAGCGCGCCCAAGGCGGCGCTCCCTGCTGAGCCCGCTGCTTCAAACACGGCAGCTGCGCCAGATCATGCGAGGCCGCTGGCCGCTGGCCGCTGCCAGCCGACATTAAGGCGTAGAATCGCGGCATAAAAATCCCCAACACTACCGGCAGTCCGTTACAACGACTGTGGGAGGATGCCTTGCCGATGTCGACGCCTCATCTCCTGATCATTGATGATCACGCCCTGTTCCGCAGCGGCCTGCGCCTGGTGCTGCAAAACAGCCTGCCGCAGGCGCGCCTGTCCGAAGCAGCCTCGCTGGAAGAGGCGCTGCACCTGCAAGGCGAAGCGGAAGACGCGCCCACCCTGCTGTTGATCGATATCCAGTTGGGCGGGCTCAACGGCCTCGAAGGCATGGCTGTGCTGGCGCGCAAATGGCCGGGCGTGCCGGCCATCATCCTGTCGGCCGACGACACCGACCATACGGTTCGCCAGGCGCTCCAGCGCGGCGCATCGGCCTTCGTCTCCAAGGCGGCCACGACAGAACACATCATGGCCGTGATCGCCAAGGTCGGCGGTGGGCTCACGCCCTGCCCGAACCAGCGCGGCGACCAGCCCGATGACAAGGCCCAGTTCACGCCACGCCAGTACGAGGTGCTGGGGCTGCTGAGCCAGGGCCTGACCAACAAGGCCATCGGGCGGCGGCTGAACCTGTCGGAAAACACCATTCGCGGCCATGTCCAGGCCATCCTCCTGGCGCTGGACGTGGACAACCGCGCCGAAGCGGCCTTTGCAGCGCGCCGGCGCGGCCTGGTCAGTTGAGGCCATGGACGCGTCCTCCCCGCCCCGTCCCGGCACCCTTGCGCCAGACGCCGTGGCGCACCAGATCCAGGTGGAACAGATCCGGCTGCTGTGCGGCAACCTGGGCAGCTCGGTGGTGCCCGGCATCCTGGTGGCGCTGCTGATCGTCTACGCCCTGGGCGAGCGCGCAGGACTGTGGCCGCTCCTGGCCTGGGCCGGCGGCGTGATCGTCTCCAAGCTGATCGATTTTGCCGATGCCCGCCGCATACTGGCCATGACCATCACACCGCAGCAGATCGGCGCGGTGCGCCGCCGGCTCATGCTGCTGCATGGCCTGGACGGCGCGGCCTGGGGCGCGCTGGCGGCGGTGGCCCTGGACACCGGCAGTCCCGGCGGCAGCATCCTGGCCATCGGCGTGCTGGCCGGGGTGGCGGGCAACTCGATGTCCATCCTTTCGCCGGTGCTGCCGGTCTTCATTTCATTCTGCATCGTGGAACTGGGCATGCTGGCCGCCTGGGTATGGATCATGCACGATCCCTCGCTGCAGGTGCTCAGCGTGGCGGCCCTGCTCTACGTGGCTTCGCTGCTGGTGCAGGCGCGCAACAGCGCGCGCGCAGCCCAGGCGGCCATCACGCTGCGCTATGAAAATACCGAACTGATCCGCCGGCTCCAGCATGAATCCGAAAGGACCCAGCAGGCACTGGCCCAGGCCGAGCAGGCCAATGCGGCCAAGTCCAAGTTCCTGGCGGCAGCCAGCCACGACCTGCGCCAGCCTATCCACGCGCAAGGCCTGTTTCTGGAAGTGCTCAACACGACGCCGCTGGACCCCATGCAGCGCGAGGTGGTCGCCAAGCTGCGCCGCGCGGCCGACAACTGCGCCGACATGCTGCATACCTTGCTGGATTATTCGCGCATCGAAGCCGGGGTGGTGGAGCCGCAGGTCACCCGCTTCAGGGTACAGGCGCTGGTCAACCGCATCAGCCAGGAAATGGCGGCGCAGGCCGAAGCCAAGGGGCTGGTGTTTCGCTGCCGTGAGAGCGCAGCGGTGGTCAGCGCCGACGCCTCGCTGACCGAGCTGATCCTGCGCAACCTGGTCTCCAACGCCATCCGCTATACCGACCACGGCGGCATTCTCGTGGCCTGCCGCCAGCGCGGTGCCCAGGCCTGGCTGGAGGTCTGGGATACCGGGGTGGGCATTTCCCCGGCCCAGCAGCAAGAGATCTTTGAAGAGTTCCGCCAGTTGGGCAATCCCGAACGGGACCATCGCAAGGGTCTCGGGCTGGGACTGGCGATCGCCCAGGGGCTGGCGCGCCTGCAGGGGCTCACGCTAAGCGTGCAGTCGGTCCCGGGACGTGGCAGCGTGTTCCGTCTGACGCTGCCGCTGGCGCGCCAGGACGACTCCTCCCTGGCGGCCGCCTTGCGGCCGCTACCGCCGCCGGTGCGGCATGATCTGCAGGGCTTGCGGGTCTTGCTGATCGACGATGACCAGCGCGTG
This sequence comes from Herbaspirillum camelliae, assembly GCF_001929405.1. NCBI lineage: Bacteria > Pseudomonadati > Pseudomonadota > Betaproteobacteria > Burkholderiales > Oxalobacteraceae > Herbaspirillum > Herbaspirillum camelliae. The sequence continues at coordinate 2,757,560 of NZ_KV880769.1, read as the reverse complement.
CGCGAGAGCATGGCGCAACTGCTGGAACACTGGGGCTGCCGCTGTCACTGCGCGGAGTCGCTGGAACAGGCCGAGGCGCTGGCGCAGCAACATCTGCCCGAACTGGTCATCAGCGATTACCGGCTGCGCCAGCACAGCAACGGCACCGACGCCATCGCCGCCGTGCGCCGCGTGCTGGGCAAGCCGGTCAGCGCCCTGCTCATCACCGGCGACACCGCGCCGGCGCGGCTGCGCGAGGCAGCCGAGAGCGGCATTCCGATGCTGCACAAGCCGGTTGCGCCGGCGCAATTGTGGGCGCAGTTGCAGCGCCTGTCAGGGCAGGCCCGGCAGGCCCACCCCCGTTAGCGCTAGCGCCAGCTGCCCCTCATCAGTCCACGCCGCGGGCGCGGTCTTCCTTGAATTTCTTCACGAAGTCCTGGAAGGTGCCGGCGTCGATGGCGTCGCGCATCTCCTGCATCAGTTGCAGGTAGTAGTGCAGGTTGTGGACGGTATTCATGCGCGCACCCAGGATTTCGCCAGCGCGATGCAGGTGATGCAGGTAGGCCCGCGAGAAGTTCTTGCAGGCGTAGCAGTCGCAGCTCTCGTCGAAGGGACGGTCATCGTTCTTGTACTTGGCGTTCTTGATCTTGACGTCGCCGTAGCGGGTGAAGATCCAGCCGTTGCGGGCATTGCGGGTGGGCATGACGCAATCGAACATGTCCACACCATTGGCCACGCCTTCGACCAGGTCTTCCGGCGTGCCCACCCCCATCAGGTAGTGCGGCTTGTTGGCCGGCAGGCGCGGGCCGACGTGCTCCAGCACGCGCATCATGTCTTCCTTGGGCTCGCCTACCGACAGCCCGCCGATGGCGAAACCGTCGAAGCCCAGTTCTTCCAGCCCGGCCAGAGACTCATCGCGCAGGCCTTCGAACATGCCGCCCTGGACGATGCCGAAGAGCGCGTTCGGATTCTCGCCACGATCGAATTCATCCTTGGAACGCTTGGCCCAGCGCAGTGACATGCGCATGGACTTGCCGGCTTCTTCGCGGGTGGCGGGGCGGCCATCGATCTCGTAGGGGGTGCATTCGTCGAATTGCATGACGATGTCGGAATTGAGCACGCGCTGGATCTGCATGGAGATTTCCGGTGAGAGGAACAGGCGGTCGCCGTTGATGGGCGAGGCGAAATGCACGCCCTCTTCGGTGATCTTGCGCATCTCTCCCAGCGAAAATACCTGGAATCCGCCGGAGTCGGTCAGGATGGGCTTGTCCCAGCCGATGAACTTGTGCAGGCCGCCGAACCTGCTGACCACTTCCAGACCGGGGCGCAGCCACAGGTGGAAGGTATTGCCGAGGATGATCTGGGCGTTGATCTCCTTCAGTTCCAGCGGCGACATGGCCTTGACCGAACCATAGGTGCCCACCGGCATGAAGATGGGCGTCTCGACGGTGCCGTGGTTCAGTTTGACGCGGCCGCGGCGGGCCTTTCCGTCGGTTTTCAGCAGGGTGAATTCCAGCATGGTGCTCTCGGGTTTCTTGTTCAGGTTTCTCAGGTACGGGTCAGCAGCATGGCGTCGCCATAGCTGAAGAAACGATATTTCTGTGCAATCGCGTGCGCATAGGCGGCGCGGATGTGTTCATAGCCAGCAAAGGCCGACACCAGCATCAGCAAGGTCGACTTGGGCAGGTGGAAGTTCGTCACCAGTTGGTCCACGGTCTTGAAGGTGTAGCCGGGGGTGATGAAGAGCTGGGTATCGTCGCTGCCGGCCTTGAGCTGGCCACTCTGCGAGCCCGACTCCAGCGCACGCATGCTGGTGGTGCCCACCGCGATCACGCGGCGGCCAGCCGCCTTGGTGGCGCGCACGGCCTCCACTGTTTGCGGCGGGATGGTGTACCACTCGCTATGCATCTTGTGCTGCGACAGGTCTTCCACCCGCACCGGCTGGAAGGTGCCGGCGCCCACGTGCAGGGTCACGAAGGCCTGCTGCACGCCCCGTGCGGCCAGTTGCTCCAGCAAGGCCTGGTCGAAGTGCAGGCCGGCGGTGGGGGCGGCCACTGCGCCGGGCTCCTTGGCGTAGACGGTCTGGTAGCGCGTCTCGTCGTAGGCGTCGGCCTCGTGGTCGATGTAGGGTGGCAGGGGCAGGCTGCCGTATTGCTCCAGCAGCGCGAAGGCATCCTCGGGGAAATGCAGCGTATAGAACTCGCCAAAGCGTTCGCCGACGGTCACGTCGAAGGCATCGGCCAGGCGGATGCGGCTGCCGGGTGGCGGCGACTTGGAGGCGCGCACCTGGGCATGTACGGTGCGCGGATCGAGGATGCGCTCGACCAACGCCTCGATCTTGCCCCCGGTTTCCTTCACGCCGAACAGGCGCGCCTTGATCACGCGGGTATCGTTGAAGACCAGCAGGTCGCCGGCCTGCAGCAGATCGACGATGTCGGAAAAGCGGCGGTCGGTCAGTTGCGCACCCTGTACCTGCAACAGGCGCGAGGCGCTGCGCTCGGCCAGCGGAGTCTGGGCAATCAGCTCGGGAGGGAGCTCGAAATCGAAGTCGGAAAGAGAGTACATGCGTGCAAAATATGGATGGAGGCGATGCGCGGCGGCGCTCGTGGCGCTGCGCCAGGGCGCTTCCCGGGCAAGAAGTGTCGCCGGCGGGATTGATACTGTAAATATTCACAGTAAAATAGCGTAACCCGCTATTTTACGCTGTCTGCGCGTTTTTCCCATATGCGCGTGCGACTAGTCACAATGGCTCCTTGTCCAACCAACGCCGACCGCATGCCCGCTACCGCGAAGAAAACCAGCCCGCCGGCCTCGAAGAAAAAGGCCGCCTCCGCCGCCAAGCCGGCCGCCAAGTCGGCTACAAAGCCCGAAAACAAGCTGGCCAAGCTGGGCCTGCACAATGACATGGACCTGGTGCTGCACCTGCCGCTGCGCTATGAGGATGAAACCACCCTCATGAGCATCGCCGATGCGTCGATGCGGGGCTTGCAGACCGTGCAGGTGGAAGGCGTGGTGAGCTCCTGCGAGGTGCAGTTCCGCCCGCGGCGGCAGTTGATCGTGACGGTGGGCGACGACAGTGGCCAGCTCACCCTGCGCTTCCTCAACTTCTACGGCAGCCAGACCAAGCAAATGGCCGAAGGCACGCGGCTGCGGGTGCGCGGGGAATTGCGGCACGGCTTTTTCGGCGCGGAGATGGTCCATCCCTCCTACAAGGTGGTCAACGAGGGGGCGCCGCTGCCGGAGGTCCTCACGCCCGTCTATCCGGCCGGCGAAGGCCTGTCCCAGGCCTATCTGCGCAAGGCCATCGCCAATGCCATGAGCCGGCTGGACTGGAGCGACACGCTGCCGCCCTCCATGCTGGCCACACTGAACCTGGCCGCCTTCGAGCCTTCGGTCCGCTTGTTGCACAACCCGCCGCCGGACGTGGATGAACACGCGCTCATCGAGAAATCCCACCCGGCCTGGATACGGATGAAATTCGACGAGCTGCTGGCCCAGCAGCTCTCGCTCAAGCGCGCCCAGGCCGCGCGCCGGGCCAAGAGCTCGCGCGCGCTGCCGGTGACGGGACGCATCACCGAGGAACTGACCAAGGTCCTGCCCTTCCAGCTGACAGGCGCCCAGCAGCGCGTACTGGAAGAGATCCGCGCCGACCTGCGCCAGTCGTTCCCGATGCAGCGCCTGCTGCAGGGCGATGTGGGCAGCGGCAAGACGGTGGTGGCCGCGCTGGCGGCGGCGCAGGCCATCGACAGCGGCTGCCAGGCGGTGCTGATGGCGCCCACTGAAATCCTGGCCGAACAGCATTTCCGCAAGATCGCTGCCTGGATGGAGCCGCTCGATATTGGCGTGGCCTGGCTCTCCGGGAGCCAGAAGAAAAAGGAAAAGACCGAGGCGCTGGCGCACATCGAATCCGGCGCGGCAAGGCTGGTCATCGGCACCCACGCGCTGATCCAGGACACGGTGCAATTCGAGAACCTGGGGCTGGTGATCGTGGACGAGCAACACCGCTTCGGCGTCGGCCAGCGGCTGGCCTTGCGCAACAAGAGCTTCAACCCGGCCGATCGCGACTCGCCGGCAGTGCCGCACCAGTTGATGATGTCGGCCACGCCCATCCCGCGCACCCTGGCCATGACCTATTACGCCGACCTGGAAGTGTCGGTGATCGACGAACTGCCGCCAGGCCGCTCGCCCATCGTCACGCGCGTGATCGACCAGAACCGCCGGGATGAGGTGATCGAACGAGTCCATGCCGCCGCGCTGGAAGGCAAGCAGATCTACTGGGTCTGCCCGCTCATCGAGGAATCCGAGGCACTGCAGTTGCAGACCGCCACCGACACCCATGCGGCGCTGTCGGCCGCCCTGCCCGACCTGCAGATCGGCCTGGTGCATGGCCGCATGAAGCCGGTGGAAAAACAGATGGTCATGGAAGGCTTCAGCCGGGGCGCCATTCATCTGCTGGTGGCCACCACGGTCATCGAGGTCGGCGTGGATGTGCCCAATGCATCGCTGATGGTGATCGAGCATGCCGAACGTTTCGGCCTGTCGCAGCTGCACCAGTTGCGCGGGCGGGTGGGACGGGGATCGGCGGCCAGCGTGTGCCTGCTGCTCTACCAGGGGCCGCTGGGCGGCACGGCCAAGCAGCGCCTGGCCACCATGCGCGAAACCACCGACGGCTTCGAGATCGCCCGGCGCGACCTGGACATCCGCGGTCCTGGCGAATTCCTCGGCGCGCGCCAGTCGGGTGAAGCCATGCTGCGCTTCGCCGACCTGGCCACCGACCAGTGGCTGGTGGAAAAGGCGCGCGATACGGCCCAGGCGCTGCTCCAGCATGCCCCGGACATCGTTGACCGCCACCTGGCCCGCTGGCTCGGAGGACGGGAAGATTTTCTCAAGGTGTAAGGCGGGTTATGCGTCAACAAAGCCTTACAGCTTGTATCAAACGATTGACGGCGACAAGGGCCGCCCTTCACTATGGTTAAAATTGCATTTCAATATCACCAAAAATCGAGAGTATCTTCGCTTAATGTCGATTGACGTCGAACGATGCAGGGATCAATCTAGCCTACCGAGATGAACTGTCGTGCCGGTGGCCTGAAAAGCGCAAATACGGGCTCGCCGGCAGCAAGATGAACCATTGCGCACCCTAAAGAAGGCCCATCATTTTGGTTTCCCCGCTCGATCAACACGCTCAACCCGCGTCCCGCAGACTGCTTTGCCCGATCTGCCAGCGCGCCATGACGGCTTGCATCTGCCACTGGACCTCGCCCATCGACCATGCGTTCGACGTGCTGATCCTGCAGCACCCCCTGGAAGTGGGCAATGCCAAGAACAGCGTGCGTCTGCTGCACCTGAGCCTGCCGGCCAGCAAGCTGGTGGTCGGCTCGGTCTTCGACACGGACGAACTGGAGGCGCTGCTGCATGGCCCTTCCCGGCTGCGCAACGTCAGCCCCAGCGAGAAGGTCCATCCGGTGCTGCTCTACACGGACGACGCCAGCACCCCGTCCACCACTTATTTCGACGCGCGCACGATGAAGGTCGAAGGGCAGGAGGAATTCCAGCGCATCCGCCTGGTAATCCTCGATGGCACCTGGCGCAAGAGCCGCAAGATGCTCTTCGACAATCCCATCCTGCAAACCCTGCCGCGCCTGGTGCTGGCGGACACGCCGGCCTCGCGCTACACCATCCGCAAATCGCACAAGCCCGAGCAGCTCTCGACGCTGGAAGCCGTAGGCTATGCATTGATGCAACTGGAGCGCAACAGCGAGAAATACCACCCGCTGCTGACCGCCTTCGACAACTTCGTGCTGCAGCAGGGCTATATGCGCCTGCATGGTCAGGCAGTGCGCCGGGGCGAGTGAGAGGCAGCGCGTCAACATCCGGGAGGAACCAATGCAGCTGACCGTGGACCAAGCTCTTCCGGCCGGCCCTGGCGTCCGTTCTTGTTCTGGGCGCGGTGCAATGGGCTTATAATTGAAGATTGCTGACCACACCGATAAGGCCGGTCAGCACAATTCCCATCCTGCGAACATTCAACACATGAGTTCCGAATTCCTGCAACTGGCTGAAAAAGTCTCCCAGCTAGCCCAACTGGCGCAACGCCTGCGCGAGGAAAACGCCGAGCTGCGCCGGAAAGTCAAAGGGCTTTCCGAAGACAACGCCACGCTCAACAACCGCGTGGACGAAGCCTATCGGCGCGTCTCTGCGGTCCTGGCGCAATTGCCGGTGGCCGAGGAAGAAGCGGCGCCCGCCAATGAGGAGGCCGCATGAGCACCATCCAGATCCAGGCCATGATCATGGGCCAGTCCTATACCCTGGCCTGCCAGGAGGGCGAACAGGCCGCCCTGCACCACGCCGTCGCCTATCTCGACCAGAAGATGCGCGCCATCCGCGATGCCGGGCGCATCAAGGGCACCGACCGCATTGCCGTGATGGCGGGCCTGGGCATCGCCGCCGAGTTGCTGAGCATGCAACGCAATGAAGGTCCGTTCGCCGGCATGACCCTGGCACAGTGGCAGCAGCAGATCGCCACCATCACCGAGGTGGTCGATCAGGCGCTTGCTCCACAGGAAAAACTGTTCTGACCCATCAGGGACATCCGGTGTCGGTGACGCAAAATGGCTGCTCTGGGCAGCCATTTTTTCATGCTCGGACGTGCAGGAAAAACTGGTTACAAAATCCTCGGGAAAAAATTCACACAGGCCTTGGTTCGTGGCGGCGAATGCGTTAGACTTCGTACTCCTGCCGTGTTCGCGATTGCCATATATTCCTTGAACCATTTACGAGCATAGGTTGTGGGATCGTTTGATGGGCGTGATCGTCGCTAGTCCGATGAACCCGAAATTGAACTACTGCAACCAACTTGAACCGTCAGGTTCAGGATGCCGGCACAGCGGCACAGGCGGGGCTTGATTCAAGAAAAACGGCTGCATATGCAGCCGTTTTTTTATGCCTGCGCACCCACAAGGGCGCGCCTCTCTCATTGCCGGGTTCAGCGCGAGTTAATCGTCGCGTCGCTTGACGCCCTTGCGCTCCTGCCCTACTTCGGCGATGGCGTCCTGGAATTCGGCGACGTCCTCGAAACTCTTGTACACCGAGGCAAAGCGGATATAGGCGATCTTGTCCAGGCGCTTCAGTTCGCGCATGACCAATTCGCCGATCTGCCCCGACATCACTTCCCGTTCACCACTCTGCAGCAGCTTGTCCTGGATGCTCTGGATCGCCATGTCCACCGCCTCGGCGGACACCGGGCGCTTGCGCAAGGCCAGCATGAGGCTGCCGCGCAGCTTGGCCGGATCGAACTCGGTACGGCTGCCATTCTTCTTGACGATCACCGGCAAGGTCAGCTCGATGCGCTCATAGGTGGTGAAGCGCTTGTCGCAATTGCCGCAGCGGCGGCGACGACGGATCGAATGGCCGTCTTCGGACAGGCGCGTGTCCAGCACCGGGGTGTCTTCGTGATTGCAGAATGGGCACTTCATGGCGGCGATAAATCCCTTGGACTAGACAAAGAGGGCGGCGCCCTCGCACTTCGTGACGGGCTGATCAGATCAGGCATGACCAGATACGCCCTGCCGGCAGCAGCACCGGGGTAGGCACGATGACAGCAACGCGCCGGTCAATCCAGTGTACCGAGAGGCAGATACGCGAAGGCGCCCGCAACAACGGGCGCCTTCCGGTAATACATCGAGCTGCCCGGGCAAGCTGGCGCGACGACACTGCGCCGGCCTGCCTGGACTCAGGCCGGGATTCAGCCGTAGACCGGGAAAGCGTCGGTCAGCTGCTTCACCTCGGCCTTGACGCGCTCGATGGTGGCCGCGTCATGCGGGTTGTCCAGCACGTCGGCGATGAGGTTACCGACCTTCTCGGCTTCGGCTTCCTTGAAACCACGGGTGGTCATGGCCGGGCTGCCCAGGCGGATGCCCGAGGTCACGAACGGCTTTTCCGGATCGTTGGGGATGCCGTTCTTGTTGCAGGTCATGTGGGCCGAACCCAGGATGGCTTCGGCTTCCTTGCCGGTCAGGCCCTTGGGGCGCAGGTCCACCAGCATCACGTGCGACTCGGTGCCGCCGGAGACGATGCGCAGACCACGCTTGATCAGGGTCTTGGCCAGCACGTCGGCGTTCTTCACCACTTGCTGCTGATAGGCCTTGAATTCCGGCGAAGCCGCTTCCTTGAAGGCCACGGCCTTGGCAGCGATGACGTGCATCAGCGGCCCCCCCTGGATACCGGGGAAGATGGCCGAGTTGATGGCCTTCTCGTGCTCGGCCTTCATCAGGATCACACCACCGCGCGGGCCGCGCAGGGACTTGTGGGTGGTCGAGGTGACGAAGTCGGCGAAGGGCACCGGGTTCGGATAGACGCCAGCGGCGATCAGGCCGGCGTAGTGGGCCATGTCGACCATGAAGTAGGCGCCGACTTCCTTGGCGATCTTGGCGAAACGCTCGAAGTCGATGCGCAGCGAGTAAGCCGAGGCGCCAGCGATGATCAGCTTGGGCTTCTTCTCACGGGCCAGGCGTTCCATGGCGTCGTAGTCGATCTCTTCCTTGTCGTTCAGGCCGTAGGAAACCACGTTGAACCACTTGCCCGACATGTTCAGCGCCATGCCGTGGGTCAGGTGGCCGCCTTCTGCCAGCGACATGCCCATGATGGTGTCGCCCGGCTTCAACATGGCGAAGAACACGCCCTGGTTGGCCTGGGAGCCAGAGTTCGGCTGCACGTTGGCGGCTTCGGCGCCGAACAGGGCCTTCAAGCGGTCGATGGCCAGCTGCTCGGCCACGTCCACGTATTCGCAGCCGCCGTAGTAGCGCTTGCCCGGATAGCCTTCGGCGTACTTGTTGGTCAGTTGCGAACCTTGCGCTTCCATGACGGCCGGCGAGGTGTAGTTTTCAGAAGCGATCAGCTCGATGTGATCCTGCTGGCGTGCGTTTTCCTTCTGGATGGCAGACCACAGGTCGGGATCGACTTTCGCGAGAGTCTGGTTCTTGTCAAACATGGTATTTCTCCAAATTGATGAGCTGCGGCCGAAGATCGCGTCACCGGCAAGATGCGGACATGCCGGTAGCTCGACTTCCGAAATCGAATGAGGGCCAGAAAATAGAATGGGATTGCGGGCAGCCTCAGTCGTACTGTCCATTCGGCTGCCCAGGCGCACGGCTGTTGAAATCTCACGCTTCCCGATGGATCCCCATCTTGGCCGGCTTTCGCCGGCGTTTCGCCAGTCACGTGAGACGAAATGGTCAGCGCATTGTAGTGAAACGAGGCGATTTGGGCAAGAACCCCGCTGCTCCTGACAACACCCCGCAATGCCAGCCAAGCAAGCAGAAAAAGCGAGCCCGCCCTCGTAAAAAGTGGCTTTGGGCTACAATTCCCTCTTCTTTCCGGCAGCGCCGGTTCCACGCCACATCGCCACACCAACAGGAGATTGAAGAGATGGTCGTCTTGATTACAGGAGCAACCGCAGGCTTCGGCGCCGCCATGGCGCGCAAATTCGCCGGCAATGGCCACAAGGTGATTGCCGCCGGCCGCCGCAAGGAGCGTCTGGACGACCTGGTCAAGGAGCTGGGCGCCGACAAGGTGCTGCCGCTGGTGCTGGACGTGACCAGCAAATCCTCCATCGAGACCGGCCTGGCCAGCCTCACCGGCGCCTGGAAGGAAGTGGATGTCCTGATCAACAATGCCGGCCTGGCGCTGGGCCTGGGCCCGGCCCACGAAGTGGCGCTGTCGGACTGGGAAACCATGATCGACACCAACGTCAAGGGCCTGGTCACCATCACCCACGCCCTGCTGCCGGACATGGTCAAGCGCGGCCGCGGCACCATCATCAACCTGGGTTCGGTGGCTGGCGCCTACCCGTATCCGGGCGGCAACGTCTACGGCGCGACCAAGGCCTTCGTTGACCAGTTCACCCTGAACCTGCGCGCCGACCTGGTCGGCACCGGCGTGCGCGCCACCAACCTGGCCCCCGGCCTGTGCGGCGGCACCGAGTTCTCCAACGTGCGCTTCAAGGGCGACGACGGCGCAGCGGCCAAGGTCTACGAAGGCACCACGCCCCTGACGGCAGACGATATCGCCGAAGCGGCCTTCTGGGTCGCCACCATGCCGGCCCATGTGAACATCAACTACATGGAGCTGATGCCGACCTGCCAGGGCTTCAGCCCCTTCAACATCAAGCGCAAACAATAAGGGATGAGGTAGAATGGCGTTTTGCCGGAGCCGCCACGGTGCCGCAGGAACGCCTCTTCTGCCCTTTCCTGCTTTCCTGTTGACTGCCGCAAGAAGTCTGCGGTCGTCACGGGCGTGATTGCAATAGTGCAATATTGATTGATCCTTTTTCCTCTGTCTCCATTTCCGCTGCCACAGCAGATTTCCCAATAACAAGAAGCATATGAGTGCCGCCAGTAGTCCATTCGACTGGAAGATCCGGGTCTATTACGAAGATACAGATACCGGTGGCGTTGTCTTCTACGCCAATTACCTGAAGTTCTTCGAGCGTGCCCGCACCGAATGGCTGCGCTCCTTCGGCTTCCAGCAACAGCAGCTTGCCGCGACCACCGGCGCCATCTTCGTGGTCAAGAACACCAACGTCGAATACCTCTGGCCGGCCCGCCTGGACGATGAACTCCGCCTGACCGTCGTGGTCGAAAAACTTCGAAACGCTTCCATGGAATTCGTCCAGGAAGCCTGGCGCCTGCCGTCGGGGGATGGCGAACCCAGGCTGCTGGCCCGCGGCAGCATCACCGTCGTCTGCGTGGACCAGGCCACTTTCCGGCCACGCCCAATTCCTGACGAACTGCTGACTTGCATCAAGAAGACCACATGATGTCAACGGAAAAGCTCATCCGCGCCTTTATGGCTCAGAGATTCGCGCCTGCTCGCAGGCCCCTCTCGCCAGTTGGGACGATCTGCCGCAGGGAAAACTTCTGTCTGTATTTACCGTCTTTTGTTTCGTATCGCCCGCAGGCCCACTGAACAAAAGATTTTTAACTCTCGACTTTCCATCCAAACGCCGCCTCCAAGCCGCCACACTTTCCCATGAATGTCACACAAGACCTGTCCTTCATTTCGCTGATCGCAAACGCGTCCGTCCTGGTGCAACTGGTGATGCTGCTGCTGCTGTCGGCCTCGATCATCAGCTGGACCTACATCTTCCGCAAGATGTTCACCATCCGCGCCGCCCGTGTGCAGACCGAGGAATTCGAGCGCGTCTTCTGGTCCGGCGGCAACCTCTCGGCGCTGTACCAGGACGCCCTGTCCAACCGCCGCAAGGCCGGTGGTGCCGGCGGCGCGCTGGAACGCATCTTCCAGGCCGGCATGGGTGAATTCACCAAGGCCAAGGCGTCGGTGGCGGCCCGTGGCGGCGCCGTCGATCCCAGCCTGCTGCTCGATGGCGCCCGCCGCGCCATGCGCGCGGCCTACCAGCGCGAAATGGATGCGCTGGAATCGCACCTGGCCTTCCTGGCTTCGGTCGGCTCGGTCTCGCCCTACGTGGGCCTGTTCGGCACCGTCTGGGGCATCATGAACGCCTTCCGCGGCCTGGCCAACGTGCAGCAAGCCACCCTGGCCGCCGTTGCGCCCGGCATTGCCGAAGCGCTGATCGCCACCGCCATTGGCCTGTTTGCCGCCATTCCGGCCGTGGTCGCCTACAACCGCTATTCGCACGACATCGATCGTCTGGCGATCCGCTTCGAAAGCTTCATCGAAGAGTTCTCCAACATCTTGCAACGTCAGGCACGCTAATGGCTGGGTCATCGATGCGCGGGGGCCGTCCCCGCAAGTTCAAGTCAGAAATCAACGTCGTGCCCTACATCGACGTGATGCTGGTGCTGCTGATCATCTTCATGGTGGCCACGCCCATCACCAACCCCAGCGTGATCAACCTGCCCACGGCGGGCAAGTCCACGCAACCGCCTTCGGACTATATCGAGATCGCCCTCAAGCCCAACAGCCAGGCCACCATCCGCATCAATGGCCCCAAGAGCGGCGGCAAGAAGGCCGAGACGGTGACCGGCAAGACCGACCTGTCGGAGCGCCTGCGCAAGCTGCACGATGACAATCCCGAGCTGGCCGTGATGATCTCGGCTGACAAGGACATCAAGTATGACGAGGTCGTGCAAGTGATCTCGGAAGCCAAGAAACAGGGCATTGCGCGGGTCGGCCTGGCCACCAAGTAAGCGCACACCCGAGTGATATGAGCGATAACGCACCCTACAACATCCCCAAGGCTCCCGGCCGCTGGCGCGCCATCACGCTGGCGCTGGTGATGCACGTGGCCTTGTTCCTGTTCTTCTGGATCGGCATCCGCTGGCAGAGCGAAACACCGCTGACGGTGGAAGCCGAGATCTGGGATCCGCAATACAAGGAAGCCGCGCCGCTGCCCACCCCGCCTGAGCCGGAACCGCAGCCCGTGGTCGAGCCGCCCAAGCCGCAACCGCAGCCGCAACCCGAACCCAAGCCTGTCCCACCCAAGGTGATCGACGAACCCAAGGTCGAGAAGCCCGATATCGCCTTGCAGAAGGAGAAGGAAAGGAAGCGCAAGGAAGAACAGGAAAAGCAGGAGAAACTGGAAAAGGAAAAAGCCGACAAGCTCAAGGCTGAAAAGGAAAAGGCCGAGAAGGAGAAGGCCGAGCGCGAGAAGAAGGAAAAGCTCGACGCCGACAAGCAGAAGAAGCTCAAGGAAGAGAAGCAGAAGGAAGACGAGGCCAAGAAGAAGGCCGACGCCGAGAAGCAGGCTGCCGACAAGAAGAAGCAGCAGCAGGCCGCCGCCGACGCCAAGGCCGCTGAAGCACGTCGCCAGGAAGACCTCAAACGCATGATGGGCCAGGCCACCAGCGCCACCGGCGGCACGGGCACGGCCGAGAAGTCGCAAGGTCCCAAGGGCAGCCCCAACTACGCCAACAAGTTGCGCGCCAAGATCCGCAGCAACACAGTCTTCGACAACAGCGGCGTGAGCGGAAACCCTGCCGGGGAGTACACTGTCGAACTGTTCCCGGACGGGACCGTGCGCAGCGTGCGCGTGAACAAGCCTTCGGGCGTACCCGGCTTTGATGAAGCGGTGCGTACGGCAGTCATGAAGTCGCAGCCGTTCCCGCCGGACACCGACAACAAGGTACCGTCCAGCTTCACTTTCACCCATTACCCGAAAGATCAGTAGACGATGATTAAAGCCCGTTACCTGACCAGCCTCGCCGCCACGGCCGCCGCCGTGGCCGGCTTGTCCTTCGCCCCGGCCTCGCAGGCGCAGATCCGCTTCGAGATCACCGGCGTGGGCGCCTCCCAGATTCCCATCGCCATCACCGCCTTCCCCGGTGAAGAGTCGGCGCCGCAACAGATCACCTCGGTGGTCAAGGCTGACCTGGCCAGAAGCGGTGTCTTCAAGCTCATCGACAATGGCGATGCGCTCTCGGACTCCTCGGCCGTCAACTATGCCGACTGGCAAAAGCGCGGCGCCAACGCCCTGGCCGTGGGCAGCGTCACACGCCTGGCCGATGGCCGCTTCGACGTGCGCTACCGCCTCTTCGACACGGTCCAGTCGAGCCAGCTCTCGGCCCTGTCCATCGGCGCCCAGCCGCAACTGCTGCGCCTGACCGCGCACAAGATCGCCGATGACATCTACCAGAAGTTGACCGGCATTCCCGGCATCTTCTCCACCCGCATCTCCTACGTGACCAAGTCCGGCGGCCAATACCGCCTGGAAGTGGCTGACGCCGACGGCGAAGGCACCCAGGTGGCGCTGCGCTCCGACGAGCCCATCATCTCGCCGTCCTGGTCGCCTGACGGCACCAAGGTCGCCTACGTCTCCTTCGAGATGAAGAAGCCGGTGGTCTACATCCAGAACCTGGTGACCCGCCAGCGCTCCATCGTGGCCAACTTCAAGGGCAGCAACTCCGCCCCGGCCTGGTCGCCGGATGGCTCGCGCCTGGCCGTGGCACTGACCCGCGATGGCCTCACCCAGGTCTACGTGATCAATGCCGACGGTTCCGGCCTGCGTCGCCTGACCAACAGCGCCGGCATCGATACCGAACCGCAATTCTCGCCCGATGGCGGCAGCATCTACTTCACCAGCGACCGCAGCGGCGGCCCGCAGGTGTACAAGGTCGGCCTGGATGGCGGCTCGCCCCAGCGCGTGACCTTCAACGGCAGCTACAACATCAGCCCGCGCATTTCGCCCGATGGCAAGACGCTGGCCTTCATCTCGCGTCGCGATGGCCAGTTCCAGCTGTATGCACTGGACCTGACCAATGGCCAGGAGATCCGCCTCTCCGACGGCAGCCGCGACCAGTCGCCCAGCTTTGCGCCTAATGGCAAATACATCATGTACGCGACGGAAGCAGGTCGTCGCGGATCCCTGGCCGTCGTCTCCGTCGATGGTCGCATCAAACAGCGTCTGACGACGCAGGCCGGCGATATCAGGGAGCCGACCTGGGGTCCGTTCATGAAATAAAGAAGTCCAACAAAACCATTCAGTATTGCTTTCATCACGACAAGGAGAAATCCAACATGCGCACTATCAGTACCTTCGCTCTCATCGTCTCCAGCGCTGTTCTGCTGGCAGCCTGCTCGTCGACCAAGCTGGACGACAAGGCCAACGCGCCCGTGCAGAACGGCGCCAGCAACAGCGGTGCAGACACCCGTGCCGTCAACACCGTGGACACCGGTTCGACCGATCCGCTGAACGACCCGCAAGGCGTGCTGGCCAAGCGTAGCGTGTACTTCGACTACGACAGCTACACCGTCAAGCCGGAATACCGTACCGTCATCGAGAACCACGCCAAGTACCTGGTGGCGCACAAGGATCGCAAGGTCGTCATCCAAGGCAACACCGACGATCGCGGCGGCGCGGAATACAACCTGGCCCTGGGTCAGAAGCGTGCTGAAGCCGTCCGCAAGGCCCTGGTGCTGCTGGGCGTGTCCGACGCACAGGTGGAAGCGGTTTCCTTCGGCAAGGAAAAGCCGAAGGCACTGGGCCAGGATGAAGCGTCCTACGCCGAGAACCGTCGCGCTGACATCGCTTACCAGTGATTGTCATGCATACCGCTTTCAAACTGAAATCGGTAACCGTGGCGGCCCTGCTGGCCGCCACGGCTTTCTTACCGCTTACCGCCCGTGCCGGCCTGTTTGATGATGACGAGGCGCGCAAGGCCATCCTGGACATCCGTTCCAAGATCGAAGCCCTGCAACGCGACGTCGCCAACAAGGCTGACAAGAACAGTGTCCTGACGCTTTCCGATCGCAACGACAACCTGCAATCGCAGATTGCGGCCCTGCGCGGCCAGATCGAAGTGTTGACCAACGAGATTACCAACGCCCAGCAACGTCAGAAGGATTTCTACGTCGACCTGGACGCGCGCCTGCGCAAGCTGGAGCCACAGCAGGTGCAAGTGGATGGCCAGACCGTGGCCGTGGGCGTTTCCGAACAGCAGGCCTATGACGCGGCCCTGTCGCAATTCAAGGGTGGCGACTACAAGGGAGCGGCCAATGCGTTTGCCGACTTCCTGAAGCGCTATCCACAGTCCGGCTACGCCCCTTCAGCGCAATACTGGCAAGGCAATTCCCTGTACGCCCAGCGCGACTACAAGGGCGCCATTGCCGCGCAGCAGGTGGTGGTGAAGAACTATCCGGACAATCCCAAGGCCGCTGACGCCCTGCTCAATATCGCCAGCTCGCAGGCTGAGCTGAAAGACAAGGCCGCCGCCAAGAAGACGCTGGAACAGTTGATCGCCAAGTATCCCAACACCCCTGCCGCGCAGACCGGCAAGGAACGGATGGCGTCGCTGAAGTAAGGGGCTGGCTGAGGCGCTGTCCGGGCGGGTGATGCGGGACAGTGATCACCATGCGCCTATGTGTTGACAGCGTCAATAGCATTTGCCTATAATAGCGGTCTTTCGGGTCGTTAGCTCAGTTGGTAGAGCAGCGGACTTTTAATCCGTTGGTCGCAGGTTCGAGTCCCGCACGGCCTACCAGAAATTCAGCAGTACATGAGAAGGGCTCCAGTTCGCTGGAGCCCTTTTTGTTTGCCCCTTTACCCTGCTATATCGTTGTTTTTGCGGCACTCAGCCCTCTAATGCAGCAGGCAGCAACACGACGCCCATCATGGTGCGCGGCCCCAGATACTGCAAAGAATTGCAAAACACGTTCTCATCCAGTAAGGGTTTGGCTTTCTATAAAGCAAGAATTTATCCGGGAGAGATCATCGTGCCAAAACCATCCACACGCTTCATTTTTGCGGCCTCAGTACTGACGACCAGTTTCAGCCTGCTAGCCCCGCCAGCCTCAGCGCAAATGGCTGAGAACACCCTGCGTGAATTCACCCGCTGCAACAGCAGCTTCTTCAGCGCCCTGGCCACCGATACAGCAACCCAGCAGGCGATAGGGCCTGTGGAACGCAAGGACGGTATCGCCTGGATCAAAGTCAAGGACCGCAAGAACGCTCCCGCCAACCAGGTCGATTTCAACCCGGCCATTACCGTCGGCGGCTTGAAGCTGCTCGGTTATTTCGATGAGATCAGCGATATGGAGGAGCTGGGCCACTATTACTACTGGGGCTTCGTCGTGGAAGGCAGCGTCGAAAACGTCATCGGCAATCTGCGCCCTCTGGTCAGCGACGCCGACCGGCTGCGCGGGAGCGGCTCGGACTATGCGCGTACCGAACTCAAGTCGGGCAACTCGGACTGGCGTGCCGTCCATACCGGGTCCGGCACGGTCCCTGCAGCCAATACCATCGAACGTGCCTTCATCGTGGAGCCCATGGAGAACAACAAGAACGCCACGCGTGTCTCCTGCTCCTTGCAAGGCAGCGTCAGCGCCCAGGTACTCAAGACCGAACGCCCCGATCTCGGGCCCGATGAGCTCCCTGCTCCGCCTCCCCCGCCGGCCGTTCTCGGCAAGCCACGCGCCAATGTCATCGCCGCCGTCGATGCCGCCGCGCCACAGGGTTCGGTCTGGCGTCCGCGCTTCAGCAAGATCATCACCATGCTCTCCTATGGGGGAAGCAAACCCTTCAAGACGATCATCGAAATCGACAACGTGGAGGGTCTCTTGCACGTCCGCGAGCACTACACCACCTCATCCTATGTGGAGCGTATCTCGCTGTCCGGCTTGGCCGAACTGGGCTCGCAGATCTACCTGAACAAGGCGCCCATGCCACCACTGGCAGCGACCGAACTCTCGCTGTCCTTGCCCGCCACCCTGGACCCCGGCCAGACCTTCAACGTACGCAGCAGCGTACAAAGAACAAACGACCCGAAAGCGAAACCGGTGACCATCAGCAAAACCTGCACGACGGGCGCAACAGTGCCTGCCAACCAGATTCACCGCTCCTTGCCTGGCAGCGCCACGACATTGACCTGCACACAAGAGGGCGGCACGCCAAGAGAATATGCCTTCCTGCAAGACCTGGGCCTGGCCCTCCTGACCAAGGAAGGCGATGCCCAGATCACCTATCCTGAATTCGCCCTGACCCGATAAGCGGGCAAATGAAAAACGCCCCCCATCCGTGCACGCGGCACAAGGGTGGGGGCGCCACCAATACCCTTGGCCAGCTGGAGCCGCGCACTTTGGCGCTCGTCCCAAAGGTACGGGCGGCAGTGATCCGCATCCCGATCCGATATACTGCTGCCTTCCCCCTACCCACCCGGAGCCCCAGCCCCAAGCCCGGCTCCACACAGACCATGTCCGAGCAAGCCCCCGAACCCCTCTTCCCCGAAGACGCCGTCGCTGGCGATACCATCCCCGCACCGCGTCCCTGGATCGTGCTGCAGAACGTACACGAGGTGGAAACCTGGATCGATACCTATAACCGCGAACTGCAAGCGGTGGTGTTCCGCCACAAGATCAATACCGTCAACGCCGGCCAGGGCATCTGCTTCACGCTGGAACTGGGCGGCGAGATCTATCTGCATACCACTCCTGAAGGCCAGATCCTGCTGGATGTGAGCGACGAAGCCTCCTGGGCTGCGCCGGTCATCAGCGCGGCGGCCAATGTGGCGGCGCCGGCGGGCAGCGTCTGGGTCCTGCCGCCCGATACGCTCACGCAACTGATCCTGGGCCTGTCGGGGCTGATCGCCAGCTCGCAGTTCGTGCTCAGGCACGAATACCGTCTCGGCAAGGCCTTGCGCGCTTACTGATCCCTTAACGAGCGCTGCCGCCCTCTCCTCTGATCGCCAGCCCCTGCGCCAGCCTGAACCTGGCTTCCGTGCCAACAGAAGCCGCTCCAACCCGGAAGGAAACACCATGAAAGAACGCACCCTGATCGCCCTGGGCGCATTGAACATGTTCATCGCCGTGGGCTGCGGCGCCTTCGGCGCGCATGGTCTGAAGAAAATGATTTCCGAAGAGATGCTGGCCATCTGGCATACCGCCGTGACCTACCAGGTCATGCACGCCCTGGGCATGATCGCGGTGGCCCTGCTGATGCCGCGCCTGGGCGGGGCGGCGCTGCGCTGGGCCGGTGTGCTGATGCTGGCGGGCATCGTTGTCTTCAGCGGCAGCCTCTACCTGCTGGCGCTGACCGGCACGCGCATCCTCGGCGCCATCACGCCCTTTGGCGGCGTGGGCTTCCTGACGGCGTGGCTGCTGGTGGCGTGGGCGGCGTGCAAGCAACCGGCGAAGTAAGCGTGCTTATGTCGCCGCGCCGCTCAGGGCTTGCTTGACCAGCTCGTCGATCTCGCCGGTGATGCTGGAGAGCACCCCGGCCACCACCGAGAATTCCTTGCCGGCCTGGCCGGAACGGGCTGCGACGATGCGGGCGTTGAAGGCCACCATCTTGGCTTCGCGGGCGATGGTCTCGATGTCGGTCATGATGCCGCGCAACTGGTGGCGCATCAGTTGCGCACGCTTCTTCGACTGTGCTTCATAGACCGCGGTGATCTCGTTGAGCACGGCCAGCAGCGGCGTGGTCTCCTGCACCAGTTCGGCCAGCAGGGTGGGCGCGCTCTTGAGCCTGTCTTCGATGGCGTTGAGCGTGCACTGCGCCAGTTCGGCGAAGGCAGTGATGCGGGCGTCACCGCCGCTGCGTCCAAAATAGACTTCCTCCAGCTCCGGACAGAACACCCCCGGCAAGTCCCCCGAGCGCTTGAGCAAGGCGCTGTGGGCGCCACGAAACAGCGCCAGCGCTTCGCGTGCAGTAGTGCAGGCCCCCGCCTGACCCTGTGCGGCCAGCACCGCATACAGCACCAGGCGCTGCGAAGTGAATCGGCGCCGTCCGGAAAGATTGATCAGGGCGCCAAAGACTTCGCCCGACAACGGGGCCGCTTCCGGCGTACTGCTGGCCTGCTCAGGCATGGCCTCGATCACGGCAGGGCTGGACATGACTTGCTCCTTCAGACTGACTTCGATTGCTTCTGGCATCAGACCACCGAGGACAACTCAGGCGGCCTCACGCGCCGGGTGTGCCTGCTTGCGGTAGAGGAATTCCAGCACGGCGGTGCGGTACTGGCCGTACTCCGGGTCCTGGGCCAGCACGACGCGATCACGCGGGCGCGCCAGCTTCACTTCCAGCACTTCACCGATGGTCGCGGCGGGGCCGTTGGTCATCATCACGATGCGATCCGACAGCAGCACCGCCTCATCCACATCGTGGGTCACCATGACCACGGTGGAGTCGGTCTTGGCCACGATCTTGAGCAATTCATCCTGCAGGTGCGCGCGGGTCAGCGCATCGAGGGCGCCGAAGGGTTCGTCCATCAGCAGCACCTTGGGCTCCATGGCCAGGGCGCGGGCGATGCCCACGCGCTGCTTCATGCCGCCGGAGATTTCATTGGGACGCTTGTTCTCGGCAGCGCTCAGGCCCACCAGCGCCAGCGCGGCGCGGGTGCGGTCGCGCAGCTGGGTGCGGTTTTCCGTGGCGCCGAAGACGCGCTCTACGCCGAGGTAGATGTTTTCATAGCAGGTCAGCCAGGGTAGCAGCGAATGGTTCTGGAACACCACCGCGCGCTCCGGGGCCGGGCCGCCGATCTCGCGGTTGGCGCACAGCAGTACGCCTTCGCTGGGTTTCAACAAACCTGCAATCAGGTTCAGCAGCGTTGACTTGCCGCAGCCGGAGTGGCCGATCAACGTGACGAACTCGCCCTTGGCGACCGTCAGGTTGATCTCGCGCAGCGCATGGAAGACGCCCTTCTTGGTGTGGAAGAGCATCTCCACGCCGTGGATGTCGATGAATTTGCCGTTGATGTTGTCCATGTCCATCCCCTGCTTCAGTTGTTGACCTGCTCATAGGTAAAGGCCTTGGCCAGCGCCACCAGCAATTGCTCCAGCACCAGGCCGACCACGCCGATGACGACGATGGCGATGATGATGTGGGGCACGTTCAGGTTGTTCCATTCGTCCCAGACCCAGAAGCCGATACCCACGCCACCGGTCAGCATCTCGGCGGCCACGATGACCAGCCATGCGGTGCCGATGGACAGGCGCACGCCGGTGAGCATGTACGGCAAGACCGAGGGGAACAGGATCTTGGTCAGCACCTTCCACTCCGACAGGTTCAGCACGCGCGCCACGTTCATGTAATCCTGCGGCACGCGCTGCACGCCCACGGCGGTGTTGATGATCATCGGCCAGATCGAGCAGATGAAGATGGACCAGATCGCCGCCGGATTGGCGGACTTGAAGACCAGCAGCCCGATGGGCAGCCAGGCCAGCGGTGAGACGGGACGCAACAGACTGATGATGGGGCCGAACATGCGCGCCAGGAACTCCACCCGGCCAATGGCGAAGCCCAGCGGAATGCCGACCAGCGCAGCCAGACCAAAGCCCATGCCGACACGCTGCAAGGAAGCCAGCACGTTCCAGCCTATGCCCTGGTCATTGGGACTGTTGCGATAGAAGGGATCGGCAAACATCACGCCGGCTTCCTTGAGCGTCACCCACGGCGTGGGGAAGCTGCTGGTCTTCAAGGCGATGATCTGCCACACCAGCACCAGCAGGGCCAACCCGAGCAAGGGCGGCGCCACGCGCATGAAAAGTCCGCCACTGGCCAGGCGCTTCCTGGCCCTGCGAGCAGGGATGGCGGCCGGCGGCGAGACCGGCGCCTGGCTGTTGACGGCGGCCGGTGGGTGGTTGCCGGCAGGACCGGCAGGTTTGGCGTTCTCGCCCATGATGCTTTCGACGACTGCACTCATCGCTTTCCCCTTGCTGATGACACTTCGTTGTGAGGCGCGCGCCTGGGCGCGCCCGACCTGCCCTACCCGTCCTTACCCCTCTTACACCTTGATCTTGAAGGACTGCGCATAGGCCGCTGGATTCTTGCCATCCCAGACCACGCCATCCATGAGCCTGGAACTGCGCATGCTGTCCTTGGGCAGGGGCGTGCCGGTCATGGCGGCGGCTTCCTTGTAGAGATCGATCTGGTTGACGGCCTTGGCCACGGCCAGATAGTCGGGGTCGCTCTTCAACAGGCCCCAGCGGCGGTGCTGGGTCATGAACCACATGCCATCGGAGAGGAAGGGGAAGTTGACCTGGCCGTCCTGGTAGAACTTCATGTAGTTGGGATCATCCCAGGTCTTGCCCAGGCCGTTCTGGTAGCGGCCCAGGATGCGCTGGTCGATCACGTCCTTGCTGGTGTTGACGTAGGACTTGTCGGCGATCACCTCGGCCATGCGGTTCTTGTTGGTCAGCGAGGCGTCGATCCACTTGCTGGCTTCGAGGATGGCCGCCATCATGGCGCGACAGGTATTGGGATACTTCTTGACGAATTCCAGCGAGCTGCCCAGCACCTTCTCGGGATGGTCCTTCCAGATGTCCTGGGTCGTGGTGGCCGTGATGCCCACGCCATCGACAATGGCGCGATGCCCCCAGGGCTCGCCCACGCAGAAGCCATCCATATTGCCCACCCGCATGTTGGCCACCATCTGCGGCGGCGGCACGGTGATGACCTTGGCGTCCTTCATGGGATGGATGCCATTGGCGGCCAGCCAGTAATACAGCCACATCGCATGGGTACCGGTGGGGAAGGTCTGGGCGAAGGTGTATTCGCGCTTGTCGGTCTGCATCAGCTTGTAGAGCGATGCGCCATCGACGGCGCCCTTGTCGGCCAGCTTCCTGGATAGCGTGATGGCCTGGCCGTTGTGGTTCAGGCCCATGAGCACGGCCATGTCCTTCTTCTGGCCGCCGATGCCCATCTGCACGCCATAGATCAGGCCGTACAGCACATGGGCCGCATCGAGTTCGCCATTGGTCAGCTTGTCGCGCACGCCGGCCCAGGAGGCTTCCTTGCTGGGGATGATCTTGATGCCGTATTTCTTGTCCAGGCCCAGCACCGAGGCCATCACCACCGAGGCGCAATCGGTGAGCGGAATGAAGCCTATCTTCACCTCCTCCTTCTCGGGCTTGTCCGAACCGGCGGCCCAGGCGCCCCTGCCGGCCAGCCCCAGTGCGCCAGTGGTGGCCAGGCCCGCGCCCTGTATCAGCGTGCGGCGCTTGCCGTCCACCTGCTCGCCGCGCGCCGTCCCAGCCGGGTCTTTTGGTTCGTCGTGAGCCTTGTTGTGAGCCTTGAATTCCATAGCAACCTTCCCCATGCGTGTCGAATTATCGGAAGCCAACAATGAAAAAAGGCGTGTTCCAGCATGGAGGACCCTTGCCGGAAGACGCCTTTGTCTTGGACGGCGCGACCGCCGTTGGTCACACCTGCTGCGCACTGGCTGCGCTCTGACCTTCTTTCAGCAAAGAGCGTGCCAGTAGCCGGAAGCCTGGCGCAAAGCCGCGCCAGCATTGGTCTTCAGGAATCCACATGGAATGCGTACCGTGCCGCGCCGGCGCCGCCTGCGCGCCCTGCGCGGGCATGCTGCGCACTTCATTTGTGCCATGCACCAAGATGGCGGCCTCCCGCGTGCGGCCCGCCTACCTGCACTTGCCGCATTCTCCTACAGCATCTTGCGACGCACGCTGATCGTTGCGGCAGGCCTGCCGACCTATGATGCTTCAGCACTATCGCTCGCCTGGCGAGCCAACGTACCCATCAATAACAAAGGAGAACGTCCATGACCCTCGGCACCATCCTGCTCATCGTCCTTATCCTGATCCTGCTGGGCGTGATCCCGGCCTGGCCGCACAGCCGCAACTGGGGCTATGGTCCCAGCGGCATCGCTGGCACCATCGTCATCATCCTGCTGATCCTGCTGTTGCTAGGGAAGATATAGGCAGGAGCAATCCTGCCCGTGACCGCGCAAGCCTGATAACATCCGGGTTGCGGGGGGAACACGGCGCGCACGGTGCCTGGTCACCGTCCGCGCCGTGTTCTTTTCGGGCATCCTGCAGGGATGCCGTTTCCGCAACGTGAATGGAGTCCCAAGCAGATGAATAAAAAGCTCCTCGCCCCCACCCTCCTGTCTTGCCTGGCCGCACTGGGCCTGTTCGGCGCAGCGGCGGTCCATGCGGCCGATGCACCGCAAGCCAGCCCCAGCCCGGATCCCGCCCGCTGGTACGAAGCCGACGATACCCCCCAGGCACGCTTGCGCAACCTGAACCAGGAAACCGCTGCGGCCTACGCGGAGGCCTTGGCCGCCTGCAAGTCGCTCAAGGGTAAAGAAGCCGCCAACTGCCGCCATGAAGCACGAGTAGCCCGCAAGGATGACGCTGCCCGCGCCAAGCGCATCCATGACGACTACCAGCACAGCCTCAAGGACGACTCCTGATCCTGGCCCCGGACACGAAAAACGCCGCGACGAATTGCTTCGACGCGGCGTTGTTCATTTGACGCCTGAAACGCTCGCGCCATGGCGCGGCCGCTCAGGTGGATAGACGGGTTCTCGTGCTGCCAGAGCCTGGGCTTACTTGCCCACCTGGTTGCCGATCACGCCGCCCACTGCTGCGCCACCCACGGTACCCAGGCCGCTGCCACCCGTCAGGATGGCGCCACCCACGGCACCGGCGCCGGCGCCGATGGCGGTGTTCTTGTCACGTTGCGACATGTTGCTGCAGCCGGTCATTGCCGAGAAAGCGAAGATGGCCAGCGAAGTCACCGCCAGTTTTTGAATTGTTTTCATGAAGCTCTCCTCATTATCCAGTTGAGTCGGCGCGAGCAAGCTGCACCGGCCAAGGGACCGCTCAGGTCGACGGGCGCATGATCACGCGCGGTCGCTGCGCAGGCTCCTGCTGATCGCGATAGACCGGCGTCGTGGCAGTTGCCTGGTCCCGTCCGCCCGCGCCAAACACCAGCACGGCATTCTGCAGGGACCGGGAGCGCTTGCCCTGGGCCATGTCCATGTATCGGAATTTCTTTAGCCCTTGCTTGTGCAGACGGGCTGCATCGGCCGGCATGTGCCGGTCCATTGACGGAACCGACCAGCGCGAGGCGCCGGCGGCTGCGGGCGCAGTGTCTGCAAAGACGTGGGGGGCGAAGGCCGAGGTGGCGGCCAGCATGCAAATACCGACTATTTTTTTCATGGTCTGCCCTTTCAGGGATCCCTTCTGGCGGTGAGCAAAAAATTGTGTGACAAATCGAGAACTCTTTTGCGTTTCGCGGCTCTATCACACCAATGCACACATGGTCGCGGAAATTGCTGCGCCACAAAATCAGCGCTTTCCGATTCTCGTGTAGGACTTTTCCTACACAGCCACCTCAGCGTGGCGCGGCCTTAGTCCTTCGCGGCTTCCTTGGCATCGCCATAGGTCTTCTGCACGTTGCCTTCCACCTGGCGCGCAGCGCCCTTGAGCTCCTGGCTCTTGTTTCCGGTCAGCTCACCGGTCTTTTCCTGCACCTTGCCTGCGGCTTCCTTCAAGCTACCTTTGACTTGATCCTTGTTCATGATCGCTCCTTGTAGGGGTTGGACTGCCTGATAAGGGAAAAATGGAGGCGCGACACCGGGGCAATGCGTTGCCCTTCCATCGGCCCTCGCCGCGCCCTTGAAGGGCTGTTGCGACGATGAATCCATGGTAGCGATGAGCCTGGATGCGGCCCATCAGCGCTTCGCCCTTTCGGGCGTAGGAATAACCGAAAATGGTTGCAGGAAAATGACGCCCGCCTCCCCGCGCGCCAAAAAGCACAAAGCCGCCCTGAGGCGGCTTTGCGGGGGTTGAAACGGCTTGCGGCTTCAGGCTTCGCTGGAAACCAGCTCAGGCCGGATCGGCAAGCTGATGGTGATGAGCGCGCCCTTGCCGGGCGTGGAGCGGATATCGACCTCGCCGCCGAAGAAGGTGGCGCGTTCGCGCAGGCCGCGCAGGCCGTAGGTCTTGTGGTTGTCGCGCCGCTCTTCGGGAATGCCCACACCATCGTCACGCACGGTCAACGCCACGTGGTCTTCATCGATATCCAGGATCACGTCCACCTTGCTGGCCTTGGCGTGCTTGGTCACGTTGTTGAGCATTTCCTGCAGCATGCGGTAGATGGCAATTTCCATTTCATGTCCCACCTCCACGTCTTCATCGGGCAAGCTGGCATGGCAGGCAATGCCGGTGCGCTCGTGCAGTTCATCGAGCTGTTCGGAGATCGCCGCTTTAAGGCCGAACAGGTCCAGGGTATTGGGCCGCAGCTCGGTCTGGATACGCCGCGTGGTGGCCACCAGCGACTTCATCAGGCCTTGCATGCGGACCTTGCGGTCGGCCCATTTTTCATCCGGCGGCAGGATCTGGTAGACCCCCTCCAGATGCATCGACAAGGCCGTCAGCGACGCGCCCATGTTGTCGTGCAACTCGCGGGCAATGGCGCGCTTCTCTTCCTCGCGCACCGTCTCCAGGTGGTTGGTCAGCTCGCGCAGCAAGGCCGTGCGCTGGATGACGGTCTTTTCCAGCTGGCTTTCGCGCTGGCGCAATTCGTCCTCGGCCTGCTTGCGCTCGGTGATGTCGGTGCTGATGCCGATGACGCCCTGGACGCTGCCATCCTTGCCGAACCAGGGCACCTTGGCGGTCTGGAAGGTCACCACGCCCTCGGGCAGATGCAGCGTCTGCTCCAGCTTCTCGGGCTTGCCCGAGGCCATCACGCGGCGATCGTCGCGATCGATGGTATCGGCCTCTTCCGGCACCAGGAACAGCTCGCGGCTGGAGCGGTACATGGTTTCCTCCCAGGTCTTGCCCAGCTTGTGCAAGGTGGCGGGGTTGGCGAAGATCATCAGGCCCTGGCGGTTCTTCACGAAGATGGGGTCGCTGGTGCTTTCACTGACGGCGTTCAACAAGGCGCTGGTCTCGGCCAGCTTCTGGGCATTGCGGGTGCGCTCGCCGTATTCGCTATCGAGACGGCTGGCCGAACCCCAGAAGATGAACAGCACGATGACGCCATTGATCAGGGTCAGCGTCGGCAGCAGCAGCTCCGGCAAGATCCAGCCATGGGTCATGCCCCAGTTGAGCAAGAGACTGAAGGCCAGCAGCAGGAACACCGTCTGCGGCAGCAGGTGGCGCAACATCTGGCCGCCTGGGGCGATGCGGGTGATGATGGCCATGAGCGGATGGGCCGGCCGCGCCATGAGCAGCGCCGTGGCCAGCAACGCCATGACCAGCGCCGACAGCAGCGACACCGGCAGCGGGAAATCCAGGTAGACGAACTGGCTCACCCCGTACAGGTAGCCCACCAACGGAATGGCCGCCAGCCCGATCAGTGCAAAGGAAAGATATTCAGCCGGATAGTAGCCGCCCAGCATGCGCCAGTCCTGCAGCAGCAGCACCGCCGCCATGACCACGAAGCCCAGCGAGAGCAAGGGCGGGATCACCAAGGGCGACAGCGGATGGTTCTGGTCGATCGGCAGCCAGCCCAGCGCATACATGAGTCCATGCGCCAGCGTTGCCAGCCCCAGCGCCAGCAGCATCCAGGACAAGCCCGCAGCGACGCGGCGCAGCCCCGAGCGGCGCGCACCGCCGTGGATGCAGCGCAGGTAGAGGGCCGACGCGCCCAGGATCAGGCCGACGGCCGTCATCTCGCGCATCTCCAGCAGGCCCGAGAGCAGGCGCCGGTATTCCTCGCCCAGCAGGCCGGCCAGCAGCACCACCAGGCCCAGCAGGATCACGGCCATGGCCAGACCCATGGCCAGCGTGGCCATGCTGCTGTAATGCGCGTGGGACGCGGCGAAATACTCGACCGATGCGCTGTTCTGGATATCGGCGGAGGACGGACGAAGGCCGTCGTTGTTCTTCTGCATCGTCGGAAATCCCTTGCTCTAGCTCTAGCTGTAGCTCTAGCGCGGCCGCTGCGGCACGCCAGCACCGGCTCTGCTTCTGATGGTCTGCTTCATCGCGCACGCGCCGAACCGCCCTGGCGCCGCGACATGTGGCAGCGCATACGCGCTGCACCCCTCAAATCCCGCCCGCCTGGGCCGGCCCCTGGGGCGAGTTGTTGCTCGATGAACTGCGTCCGGCCTTGCCCGCCCGCTGCTGCGCCAGCTCTTCGAGCAGGTCGCACAGCAAGGGCAACTCGGAAGATTTGTCGAAGAAATGCTGAACCCCGCATTGCACTCCTACCCGCCGATATGTTGGACTGACGTGATTGCTGAACACCACCTTGATCTCGCTCTGCCGCCGCGTATTGGAACGGGCCAGCGCCTGCAGCAGGCTCATGCCGTTACCCTGCTTCAACTGGATATCTAGGATGAGTACGTCGTAGCTGTGCTGCTGCAGGTGGCGCAAGGCGTCCATTTCCGTCTCGGCATACCCCACCAGCCGCACGCCCCCGATCTCGGCCAGGCTTTCCACGATCAGGTCCCGCACATCCTCCGAATCCTCGACCAGGAAGATGCGCAAGGGCGTCCCTTCGCTATCGCGCTGGGGCCTGGTGTTGAGAATATCGTCCATGATGCGCCGTACCACGTTTCCTTGCTGGGCCCGGCGTGCCTGCCGGGCAGGCATCCGCCCGGATGCGCCGGGTGTCAGTCGATCAGGTTGTTCTTGATCGCGTAATAAATGATGTCCGCATTGTTGGTCATGCTCATCTTCTGCAAGACCCGCGAGCGATAGGTGCTCACGGTCTTCACCGACAGGCAGAGCTCGTCGGCGATCTGCGTCACGCCCTGGCCCTGCCCCAGCTTGTAGAAGATCTCGTACTCGCGCTGCGAAAGGGTCTCGTGCAAGGGCTTTTCCGAATCCACCGGCTCGCTGGTGAGCAGCTCGGCCACGCCATAACTGATGTACTTGTGTCCGCGCAGGATGGTATTGATGGCGTTGACCAGCTCGGTGGCCAGCGCCTCCTTCTGCACATAGCCCGAGGCGCCGCTGCGCAGCACCTGGACCGCATAGCGGCTCTCGGGGTGCATCGACAGCATCAGCACCGGCAACTCCGGCTTTTCGCGCTTGATCTGCTTCAGCACTTCCACGCCGCTCTTGTCGGGCATTGCAATATCGAGCAGGACGATGTCCCACTCCTGGGTGCGGACCAGGCGGATGGCTTCCTCCGCCGTGCTGGCCTCGCCACCGATTTCCATCGACGGAATTTCAGAAATGAAGTGATGCACACCTGCCCGTACGACCGCGTGGTCATCGACTACAAGTATTTTTGTCATGGCAATTTTGAGCGGTGAATGGATATACCGGCGCCTGTGACGCCGCCTGCTATCCTGGGTAGTACTTTATTGTGTTATGGGTCCGCCATGCTGCCAGTCGGGTCCCGGAAGACCGGCGCCGGCAAGCGGGGCGCCTCGCTGCTGCTGCACTTTCCTGCACTCCCTGGTCCGCCCCTTCCAAGGCGGGCGGACTCCCTGCGAATGCCCGTGGCATCGGCTTGTCACTATACCTGACTGCCCCTGGCCTGTCTTCTTCCGGAACGCACCGGCTCGCCTGCACGCGGTCGCCGCGCTCTGGAAGTAGACAAGCGCGAACCGGTCAACAGACCGGTTGCGCGCTCACAAGTTCCCTGCCCTTATTGCTTCAGGCGCAGGTCATTACGCACCGAGACCACACCCTTGACGCCACGGGCCAGTTCGGTCGCACGCGCCGCTGCAGTGGAGCTGGAGACGAAACCGGAGAGCTGGACCACGCCCTTGTAGGTTTCGACGTTGATTTCGGTGGACTTGAGATCCTTCTCGTTGAAGATGGCGGCCTTCACCTTGGTGGTGATGACGGCGTCATCGACGTATTCGCCGGTGCCTTCCTTGTTAGGACCGGAGGCGCAGCCCACCAGCGACACCATGAACAGTGCCAGGAAGAAACCGATGAAACGCTTGGTGAGGGACATTTTGGTCAGGGACATGATGATCTCCTAAAGAAGTAAAAAGGGAGGCGATCCGGGCGGCAGGCGCGCCGCCCGCGCATCGCAACAAATCAGTGATGACGGGCGGCGTGATTACTTGCCGTACTTGGCCTTGGCATTGGCCACGCATTGATCCTTGGCGTCACCGCTCATGGCGTCGCACTTTTCCTTGGCGACGTCATAGTTGGCGTCGTTCTTGTCCTTGCGGGCGTCCTTGTCGGCTTCAGCGCCCTTGCGCTTGGCCTTGGCGTCGGCCAGCGCCGACTCATGGGCGGCCTTGGCTTCCTTCTCGCAGACGTCCTGGTCGTTGCCCTTCAAGGGACCACATTTCTTCTTGGCAGTCTTGTAGTCGGCATCGGCCTTCTTCTTGTCGGCCTTGTATTGAGCGCCCGCCGGATCGGCAGCAAACGCTGCACCCTGCATGCCGATAGCGGCGACGCCGAAGATCATGGTTGCGATGATTTTTTTCATTGTGTCCTTCCTCATGGTTTGCTCTTGGTTGTGGCCCTGGGCCGTTGTTATGCAGGCTAGCTAGCCGGCCTGCTTCCTTCTCCTGCACTCACACCTGCACTCTCACGTTCGCGTTTCCACGCTTGCCTGATATCGAACCGACCGGCCAAGGCTGGCCTTAATGCTTATTGGCGCCAGTCCTTGTTGCGGTCTTCGAAGTCGCGGATCTGTTTCTCGGCTTCATCCTTGGAGACGCCATAGGCTTCCTGTACGCGGCCCACGAGCTGGTCGCGCTTGCCGGCGATGACGTCGAGGTCGTCATCGGTGAGCTTGCCCCATTGCTCCTTGGCCTTGCCCTTGAATTGCTTCCAGTTACCTTCGACGATGTCCCAGTTCATAGTGATCTCCTTGTTGTGATGGAGCGGGGCAGTCCCCGCCAGCTTGCCCGGGCATGCCCGGAACGAAGTCTTACAGGCCCAGCAGGTCGCTCATGTCGTCGGCGTGCTCTTCTTCCTGGGCCATGATCTGGATGAGCATGTGCTTGGTGGTCGGGTCGTCGTCACCGATGCGTTCGATCATCTGGCGGTACGCCTCAATGGCCACGCGCTCTTCCACCAGGTTGGCGCGGATCATTTCCTTGATGTCGGAAGACTCGTCGTACTGCGCATGACTGCGTTCGGCGATGGTTCTGGGATTGAAGTCCGGCTCGCCATTCAATTGCACAATGCGCTCGGCGATCTGGTCGGCGTGGCTCTGCTCTTCCTGGGCATGCTGGAGGAACTCGCCCTTGATGGCTTCGATCTCCAGGCCCTTGGCGGTGTAGTAGTGGCGCTTGTAGCGCATCACGCACAGCAGCTCGGTAGCCAGCGCATCGTTGAGCATGGCGATGACTTCTTCGCGATTGCCGCGATAACCTTCGGTGACCGCACCTTCATCGATCTTGGCGGCCGCCGCACGGATGGCCTGCTTGTCGAGGTGGAAGGGGGTGGACTTCACATCGGTCTTGGGGGGATTCTTGGTCATACTCATTCCTTTTCTCCGGTGACTTGACTAACGCGCAAGAGAAGTCACGTCTCTGCGCCTGGCTGAACCCGGCCATGCCGCACTGGCATCATTCCGGTGTGTTCCGGGAATCAGTAGCGATCTGTGCTGCGGCCCACGGCCAGGCCTACCAGCAAGCCGATACCGGTGCCGATGGCGATGGCGCGCCAGGGATTGGACTGCACGTAGTCATCGGTGGTGGTGACGATCTGACGACCGGTATCGACCACCGCTGCCTGTGCATCCTGGGCGGTGTTGAGCGCCTGCTCCAGAAGATCCTGGGCGCCGGCGCGCAGGTCATCGGCCTTCTTGCCGGTGGCATTGGCCGCTTCGGCGAACATGTCCTGGGCCTGCTGCAGCAGGGATTGCACATCGGTACGGACAGTCTTGAACTTGTTGGCTTGCATGCTAGCCCTCCATGAATTCGTTTCGGGTTGATCGAGGCGGCCATGCCAGCCTCGGCGTAGGGTGCTTACATGAGGTATTGCAGAACGATCAGCATCAGCACCGGCACACCCAGAAGCCATCCGAGCACGAGCTTGTCCATGTCGTCTCCTCCCATCTTGTTCTTGCTGATGCCGGGTGCTGGTGGAACGCTATCGCGTTGCAACATCCGGCGCCTCCTTGCATGTTCTGCATGCTCTTGGCTACCTGCATGTCTGCGCACTTGAGCAAGTAGTCAACACGATATCGATCCCTTGTCGCGCTTTGTATCGGCGCCATCCCGATTGCCGTGTAGGACAACGGGCCACGCCGAGCGCCACAGTCAGAGCGAACCTGCGCGCTGGCGCAGCGAACGCTTGATCAGCTCTTGCGCCTGGCCCACGGCATGCATGATGCGACCATCCATCTGGCGACGTTGCGCAGCGCGCTGCAGGTTGACATTGCCCAGTGCGGCGCCCAGGTTTTCCTGGAACTTGCCCAGCGCAAGCTGCCACTGGCCGTGGATGGTCTTCTTGTTCATGTGCGTCTCCTCGTGGTCAAGGTGGTCGGGTTCTGCCCTCGCAGGACAGCCTGTACAGCATGGAAAAATGGTAGCAACGCCATACTGCAGGGCTCTATAGGACGCCGGCCGATTGTCTTGTAGGACAACGCGCAAAGCCTTGCGGGAACTGGATTTGCGCCATTCTGAGGAGAGTTTGTGAACGGGGGGTTTTCAGCGCATGGGAAGATCGTTTCCTACAGGCGCTTGCGGCCTCGTCCGATGGCGTAGGGGCCTATGCGCTCCTAGGATGAAACTGTGCAGCAAGGCGACGCCACTGCTGCAATCCATTGAACCCATCACAAGGAGAATCCCATGGGCAAGTATTTCCTCGCGTGGCTGTGCGGCGTACCGGCTTTCCTGCTGGTGCTGATCTACTTCTTCGCTCACTGACCTGCCTGATTCCACGGACTGCCGGCGTGACCTAAGTTTTCTAAATAAGTCGCGCACGGCGCTTTGCCAGAAAGGAGACCACCATGACCAACGACCACCTGATTTCCACCCTCAACGACCTGATCCAGATTTCCATGGATGGCGAGAAGGGCTTCCGCGCCTGTGCTGATGACGCTCAGGAGCGCTATATCCCGTACAAGGACACCTTCATGGCGCGCGCCACTGAATGCGCGCAGACCGTGCTGGACCTGCAGGACCTGGTACGCCGGCTGGGCGGTGAACCGGCCAGTCACAGCACGCTGGGCGGCGCGCTGCACCGCCAATGGGTCAACCTGAAGAGCGCCATCACCGGACGGGATGACGAAAGCATCCTGGAAGAATGCGAACGGGGCGAGGATGCCGCCGTCAACGCCTATCGCAAGGCCTTGAGTGAAGATCTGCCGACCGACATCCGCCTGCTGATCGAACGCCAGTACCAGGGCGTGCTGGCCAACCACGACAAGGTCAAGAGCCTGCGTAATGAGGTGCGGGCGCGCAAGGCGGCCTGATCCTCGATGCGTCAAATATGCAATGACGCAAGCATGAAAAAAGCGCAGCCGGTGTGGCTGCGCTTTTCATTGATACCGCAATCTTCCTGCAAATAATTTATATCATTTACAGAAGAACGGGCACTTCAGCACTCTCAACCTTCACCGAGATAAGCCGCCTTCACCCGCGGATCATCCAGCATCTGCTGCGCCTGCCCCTGCATGGTGATCAGGCCCGACTCCATCACGTAACCGCGATGCGCCGCCTCCAGCGCCAGCTTGGCGTTCTGCTCCACCAGCAGGATGGTGATGCCCTGCGCCGACACATTGCGGATCACCTCAAAGATCTTCTCCACCATGATCGGCGACAAGCCCATCGACGGTTCATCCAGCAACAGCAGCTTGGGATGACTCATCAACGCCCGCGCCATCGCCAACATCTGCTGCTCGCCGCCCGAGAGCGTGCCCGCCATCTGCGCCGCGCGCTCCTTCAGGCGCGGGAAGACCGCGAACCACTTGTCGATATCGGCCGCGATCTGGCCCTTGTCGTCGCTGGTGTAGGCGCCCATCAACAGGTTTTCCTGGATGCTCATGCGCGTGAAGACGCCCCGCCCTTCCGGCACCATCGCCAGCTTGTCCTTGACCAGCTCGAAGGACTTCTTGCCCTTGAGCGCCTGGCCCAGGTACTCGATATGCCCCTCGACGCGGCTGGCCGGCAGCGTACCGGTGATGGCCTTGAGGGTGGTGGTCTTGCCCGCGCCGTTGGCGCCGATCAGCGTGACCAGTTCGCCTTCGTTGACCTCCAGGTCAATCCCCTTGACGGCCTGGATGCCGCCATAGGCCACGCTCAGTTGTTGGACTTTAAGAATGTTCGTTGTCATGTTCTATGGTCTCGCTTAATGTCCCGCACCCAGATAGGCCTCAATCACCGCCGGGTTCTTCTGCACATCGGCCGGCACGCCTTCGGCAATCGGCTTGCCGTAGTCCAGCACCGTGATGCGGTTGCACAGGCCCATCATCAGCTTGACGTCGTGCTCGATGAGCAGGATGGTCTTGCCTTCGGCCTGGATCTTCACCAGCAGCTCGCGCAGGCCCAGCTTCTCGGTGGCGTTCATGCCGGCAGCTGGTTCGTCCAGCGCCAGCAGTTGCGGATCGGTCGCCAAGGCGCGGGCGATCTCCAGGCGGCGCTGGTCACCATACGACAGGTGACGCGCCGTGCGCTTGGCGAACTGGCCGATGCCCACGAAGTCCAGCAGCTTCTGCGACTTCTCGCGGATGGCCGCTTCCTCTTCACGGGCGGCCTTGTGGCGGAACACCGCACCGAAGACGTTCTGCTTGGTGCGCACATGGCAGCCCACCATCACGTTTTCCAGCACGGTCATCTCGCCGAACAGGCGGATGTTCTGGAAGGTGCGGGCAATGCCGGCCTTGGCCACTTCATGCGGGGCGCTGGGCGAATAGGGCTTGCCGTCCAGTTCGAAGGTGCCGGTGTCGGGTTGATACAGGCCAGTGATGACGTTGAAGAAGGTGGTCTTGCCCGCGCCATTGGGGCCGATCAGGCCATAGATCTGGCCGCGTTCGATGGTGATGCCCACGCCGTTCAAGGCTTGCAGGCCGCCGAAGCGCTTGCTGACGTCGCGGATCTTGAGCAGTGTCTGGCTCATCTTGTTCTCTCCTGCTTAGGCTTTGACTTCGCCGGTCGTGCCGACTTGGGTATGGTCCGCTTCGGGGCGGTCTTCATGGCGCGGCGAGGGCCACAGGCCGGCCGGGCGGGTCAGCATGATCACCACCATGGCCAGGCCGTAGAGCAGCTGGCGCAGCACTTCGGCATCGATCCAGACCTTCCCGAAGAGGGCCATCTGCACCGGCTCCACCACGTGACGCAGCACTTCCGGCAGCGCCGCCAGGATCACGCCGCCCAGCACCACGCCAGGAATGTGGCCGATGCCGCCCAGCACCACCATGGCCAGCACGGCGATGGATTCGGTCAGCGAGAACGATTCCGGCGAGACGAAGCCCTGGAAGGCGCCGAACATGGCCCCGGCCACGCCGCCAAAGGACGCGCCCATGGCGAAGGCCAGCAGCTTGACGTTGCGGGTGTTGATGCCCATCGCCTTGGCGGCGATCTCGTCTTCGCGAATGGCGACCCAGGCGCGGCCCAGACGCGAATCCTGCAGCCGCACCGAGAAGAAGATCACGCCGATGCACAACAGCAGGAACAGGAAGTAATAGGCGTTGACCGAGGGCATGCTCATGCCGAAGACCTGGACCATCGAGCCCGAGCCGGGCTCACCGGCCAGCGAGACGCCGAACACCTTGATCGGATCGATCAGGTTGATGCCCTGCGGCCCGTTGGTGATGTTGACCGGGGCGTTGAGGTTGTTCATGAAGATGCGGATGATCTCGCCAAAGCCCAGCGTCACGATGGCCAGGTAGTCGCCGCGCAGCTTCAGGGTCGGCGCGCCCAGCAGCGCACCGAAGAGCGCAGCCAGCAAGGCCGAGATCGGTACGATCAGCCACAGCGAGAGGTGGATGCCGTTCTGCACGATCTCCGGGCCGCACAGCCATACCAGGAAGTTGCCGACGCTGGGATAGGTGTTGACGAAGGATTCGATGACCGCCGCAAACTGCGGCGAGGCCAGCAAGCCCGCGGTATACGCACCGATGGCATAGAAGGCGATGTAGCCCAGGTCCAACAGGCCAGCAAAGCCCACCACCACGTTCAGGCCCAGGGCCAGCATGATGTAGAGCAGCGCCACGTCCATGATGCGCACCCAGGAATTGCCGAACTGCTGGGCCACGAAGGGAAACACGATCATCAGGGCCAGCAGCAACAAGAGGCTGGTGCGGGCTTGCTGCGGATTGCGCTTCATGTCGAAAGTTAGGAGAGCCATAGGTCTTCTCTTCTGGTTCTGTAAAGGTGTGGATGACTAAAGGAGTAAGGGGCTCAGGCGCGGTCAGCCACGCGCTCGCCCATGATCCCGGAGGGACGCAGGGTCAGCACGATGATGAGCACGATGAAGGCAAAGATGTCCTGGTAGTTGCTGCCCAGGAAGTTGCCGGTGAGGTCGCCGATGTAACCCGCGCCCAGGCTTTCGATCAAGCCCAGCAGGATGCCGCCAAGCATGGCGCCGTAGATGTTGCCGATGCCGCCCAGCACGGCGGCCGAGAAGGCCTTCAGGCCGGGTACGAAGCCCATGGCGAATTGCGCGGTGGAATAGTTGGCCGCCCACATGACCCCGGCAATGGCCGCCAGGCCCGCGCCGATGGCGAAGGTGACCACGATGACCTTGTTGGCGTCCACGCCCATCAAGCCGGCGATGCGTGGGTTCTCGGCGGTGGCGCGCATGGCGCGACCCATCTTGGTCTTTTCCACGATCAGCACCAGGCCCACCATGGCCAGCACGGCCAGCGCCAGCAGCATGATTTGCGTGGGCGAAATGAGGGCGCCGGCGATATGCACCGGGTCCGACGGCATGACCTGCGGGAAGGGCAAGGGGCTGCGGCCCCAGATCATCATGGCCAAGGTCTGCAACAGGATGGATACGCCGATGGCCGTGATCAGCGGGGCCAGGCGCGGGGCATTGCGCAGGGGCCGGTAGGCGATGCGCTCGATGAGCAGGCTCACCACGATGCACACCGGAATGGCGCCGACGATGGCGATGACCAGTTGCACGATGCCCGGCAGGCCGGGCGCCACCTGCTGCACCACTTTGAGCAGCGACAGGCCGACCATTGCACCCACCATCAGGATGTCGCCGTGGGCGAAGTTGATCAGGTTCAGCACCCCATACACCATGGTGTAGCCCAGGGCGATCAGTGCGTACATGCTGCCTAGCACCAATCCGTTGATGATCTGCTGGATGAAAATGTCCATGGTTAACTCTTCGATCTAGATGAAAACAAGAAAAACGCGGAGGCCTGCACCGGGCGGGCGCTGCACGAAAGCATGGCGATTAGCAAAATCCGTTCCCGGAGGCCGGGATACGATCATTGCCCTTCAACCAAAGGCTTGCTCAGCCAAGCTGACAGACGGGGACGGAGGGAAGTGAAGCGATATCAGCCGCTATCGCCGCGGATGCGACAGCAGCGCCTGTGGCGGGAATGCCGACAAGACCGGCGCAGGCCGGCTGGCAGATGGACTTGCATGGTTGGGGTCTCCCTGTCTCTCGTTACGCCGCGTTGGCGGCGCGCCGGGCCTCGCTCGAAGGAGGCTTCTCGCGTAGCCGCCTTTTGGGCGGCTCGTCAATATTGGTGCGGAATTATACTCAGAACCTTCATACAATCCAGCAGAAAGACTCGGCTGTTACATAAGAAAGCGCGGTAAGACCAGTGAACTGCACCGTTTTATTGCATCAACTGCGGCCAAATTGAAAAAGGCTTGCATCGGCAAGCCTTTTAACGCAATCCATGCGCTCCACGCTCTTCAGTGTCGACTCAGCCTCAGGCCGCTATCTCGCTGGTCGCCGTGCGCGCCCCCAAGCCCTTGGGCAAGGGGAAGGTGACGTTTTCTTCAATCCCTTCCAGCACCCGCACGCTGCGCGCACCGATTTCCTTGATGCGGTCGATCACGGCCTGCACCAGCACTTCCGGCGCGGAAGCCCCCGCAGTGACGCCGATGCGCTGGCGCCCCTGGATCCATTGCGGATCGATCAGGGCGGCATTGTCCACCATGAAGGCCGCCACGCCCTTCTTCTCGGCCAGCTCGCGCAGACGATTGGAATTGGAGCTGTTGGGGCTGCCCACCACGATGACCACATCCACCTGCGGCGCCATGAACTTCACGGCTTCCTGACGGTTGGTGGTGGCATAGCAGATGTCGCCCTTCTTGGGCTCGGAAATGGCGGGGAAGCGCTCGCGCAGGGCGGCGATGATCTCGGCCGTGTCATCCACCGACAGCGTGGTCTGGGAAACATAGGCCAGCAGGGCCGGGTCGGCCACCTGCAGGCGCTGCACGTCTTCTACCGTTTCCACCAGGTGCATGCCGGCTTCGGTCTGGCCCATGGTGCCTTCCACCTCGGGATGGCCGGCGTGGCCGATCATGATGATCTCGCGACCCTCGCGGCGCATCTTGGCCACTTCCATATGCACCTTGGTGACCAGCGGACAGGTCGCGTCGAACACCGTCAACCCGCGCTCGGCCGCCTCGGCCTGGATCGCCTTGGACACGCCATGGGCCGAGAAGATGACGGTGCTGCCGGCCGGCACATCGGCCAGCTCCTCGATGAACACCGCACCCTTGGCGCGCAGGTCGTTGACCACGTAGGCGTTGTGGACAATCTCGTGGCGGACATAGATCGGTGCGCCGAACTGCGCCAGCGCGCGCTCGACGATCTCGATGGCGCGATCCACACCCGCACAGAAACCACGGGGCTGGGCCAGCAGGATTTCGGATTCGGCTTTATCCACGGTCATGGTGATTTCCTTGATTCTTCACGACTTTCTTCACTACTTCACTAGCACTGCATCGCCAAATATCGAGGCGCTTACAGGATTCCTATGATTTTCACTTCGAACTTCAATGTCTGGCCGGCCAGCGGATGATTGAAGTCGAAAATTGCGCCATCATCATCCATCGCCCGCAGGATGCCTGCGAAGCGGCCGCCGCCGGGCGCAGCGAAATCCACCAGGTCACCGATGCGATATTGCTCGTCCATGGAAGAGTTCTCTTCCAAGGTGGCGCGGGAAATGCGCTGCACCAGTTCATCGGTGCGCTCGCCGAAGGCCTGGGCCGGGGCCAGTTCGAAGGTCTGGTGTGCACCCTCGGGCAAGCCCAGCAGGCAGGACTCCAGGAACGGCGCCAGTTGCCCCTGCCCGAACTGCAGCGTGGCCGGATTCTCGTTGAAGGTGCTGACGATGTCTTCCCCGTCCAGCGAGGCCAGGCGGTAATGCAGCGTGAGATAGGCGTTTTCGGTGACGACGGGTGCGGATGGGCTGGGCATGGCAGAAACTCGGATAGGCACAATAGCCCGCTATTGTAAGCCACGTTGGCCTGCCGCGCCGGGGCCGGCTTCATCTTCGCGACCAGGCGGGCGCACTTCCCTGCACTGTCCTTGAGGCGGCTCAAGACCCGCTGGGGCGGCCGGGACCGGGCAGGCGATTTCCTTCATTTCCTTCATTTTCAGGAGTTTCAAGACATGGTGATCACGGATTGGCCCAAGGAACAAAGGCCGCGCGAGCGGATGGCCCAGCACGGACCGGCGGCGCTGTCGGACGCGGAATTGCTGGCGATCTTCCTGCGCGTGGGTATTCCCGGCAAGAATGCAGTGGAGCTGGCCAGCGAGACGATACAGCGCTTCGGCTCGCTGGACGGCGTGCTGGGGGCTGTCGAAAAAGACCTGCCGCTGGGCAAGGGCCTGGGACCTGCCATCTGCACCCAGTTGCGGGCGGTGCTGGAAATGTCCCGCCGCGCCATCCACACGCAGATGCGGCAGCGCGAATTGCTCAATTCGACACGAGCGGTAGGCGACTACCTGAAACTGATGCTGGCCCATCGCGAACAGGAATGTTTCGTCGCCCTCTTCCTGGACGTGCGCAACAAGCTCATCGGCACCGAAGAATTATTCAAGGGCACGCTGACCCAGTCCGCCGTCTACCCCCGCGAGGTCATCAAGGCCGCGCTGCGGCATAACGCAGCCTCGGTCATCCTGGCCCATAACCATCCCTCGGGCGACCCCGAACCCAGCGACCACGACCTGCGGCTGACCGAAGCACTGGACGAGGCGCTGCAGATGATGGACATCCGCCTGCTGGACCATTTCGTGGTGGCTGGAACACGTCTCTACTCCTTCGCCGACCATAGGAAGATCTAGCGCAGCACCACTCGAACAGGCGGCAAACCCGCATGGCAAGCGGCTTCTGCGCCAACTAGGCAGGTTCAGGAAAGCTTGATGCAAACAATTGTTAAATATCTAGGTATCACGATGACACAATTGTTTTTCGCAAGTCATTGAAAAGTCTAAGTTTTTTCCTTATACTCTCGTTTTTCCCAAATTCGGAAATTTTTAAGGAGTCTCACATGGCACGTGTCTGCCAAGTCACCGGGAAGGGGCCGATGGTCGGCAACAACGTTTCCCATGCAAACAACAAGACCAAGCGTCGTTTTCTGCCCAACCTGCAGAACCGCCGCATTTTCGTCGAATCCGAGAACCGCTGGGTTTCGCTGCGTTTGTCCAACGCCGGCCTGCGCGTGATCGACAAGATCGGCATCGATGCCGTTCTGGCCGATCTGCGTGCTCGTGGCGAAAAAGTCTAATTAGCAGAGTAAAGGAAATCTATCATGGCGAAATCCGGCCGCGACAAAATCAAACTGGAGTCGACCGCAGGTACTGGTCACTTCTACACCACCACCAAGAACAAGCGTACTACGCCCGAAAAGATCAGCATCATGAAGTTCGATCCCAAGGCACGTAAGCACGTCGAATACAAGGAAACCAAGATCAA
This sequence comes from Herbaspirillum camelliae, assembly GCF_001929405.1. Classification (NCBI taxonomy): domain Bacteria; kingdom Pseudomonadati; phylum Pseudomonadota; class Betaproteobacteria; order Burkholderiales; family Oxalobacteraceae; genus Herbaspirillum; species Herbaspirillum camelliae. The sequence goes on along the minus strand of NZ_KV880769.1, from coordinate 2,717,653 downwards.
GTAATTGATCCCGGTCTCCCGATGAAAAACCCGCAGAGCGATCTGCGGGTTTTTTGTTGCCTGTGCACGGCCATCGTCCACTGCCCTGCCCCTCCCCTCGCGCCGCTGCCTTGACGCAACGCCGGGAGCGCCTCGTCAAGCCTCGCCGCTGATGGCGCCGGGCAGCGGCGCCGCGACAGGAAAAGGGCCGTAGACTGGCCAACGGCGCTCAAGCCTGCGCACACCAGCCCACGCACAAAGAAAAATCCCCGCAGATCACTCTGCGGGGATTTTTTATTCCTGCCCAGGCGGCCAGCGCGTACTGGCCAACCGGTCAATCAGGCATAGCTGCGCAGGCGCAGTGCAAAGTCACGCAAGGCCTTCACACCGGACGCCTCGGCGCGTGCGCACCAGTCTTGCAGTTGCTGCAGCAGTTGCTCGCGGGTCGAGTGCGAACGCTCCCAGATGGCGCTCAGTTCGATGCGCATCTCATGCATGGTCTGCAGCGCCTTGCTATGCGCGAACAGTTCGGAGAGCTGTTGCTTCTGGCCATCTTCCAGACGGCCCGGCTCACGCTGCAGCAGCTTCTTGGACGACTTCAGGAAGCGCGATTCCAGCTTGGCCTTCTCGATCAGGTGGTCCAGCTCATCCTTCCAGGCGCTCTTGAGGGAGCGGGCGTACTTGGCGGTGACGTCGTAACGGTTGGCGATGACCGATTGCAGCGTGTCGAAGTCGATGACGGCTTTCTGGCGGTCGAACTTGGGCACCGGCAACACCTTCTTGACCTTGGCCAGGCCGAAGGTTTCCAGGATGCGGATATACATCCAGCCGACGTCGAATTCATACCACTTGGCCGAGAACTTGGCCGAGGTGCCGAAGGTGTGGTGGTTGTTGTGCATTTCCTCGCCGCCGATCAGGATGCCGATCGGGAACAGGTTGGTCGAGGCATCCACGCAGTCGTAGTTGCGATAACCCCAGAAGTGGCCCAGGCCATTGACCACGCCGGCCGCCCAGAAGGGGATCCAGGCCATCTGCACAGCCCAGATGGTCAGACCGATGGCGCCGAAGAGCAGCACGTCGATGATCAGCATCAGGCCCACGCCCTGCCAGCTGTACTTGCTGTAGACGTTATGCTCGAGCCAGTCGTCGGGGGTGCCATGGCCGAACTTCTCCATGGTTTCGTCATTCTTGGATTCGGCGCGATAGAGCTCGGCGCCTTCCCACATCACCTTCTTGATGCCGCGGGTCTGCGGGCTGTGCGGATCTTCCTCGGTCTCGCACTTGGCGTGGTGCTTGCGGTGGATGGCGGCCCATTGCTTGGTCACCATGCCGGTGGTCATCCACAGCCACAGACGGAAGAAGTGGCTGGGGATCGCGTGCAGTTCGAGCGCGCGATGCGCCTGGCAACGATGCAGGTAGAGTGTCACGCCCACGATAGTGATGTGGGTCATCACCAGGGTGTAAATGACAATCTGCCAACCGGATGCATGCAGCAGGCCGTTGGCAACAAAGTCGAGGATCGCATCAAGGGTCATCAGTACAACTCCAAATAGAAAACAACTATCGGACAACAAAACAGGATTATTACTTGTTCCGTGAAAATGGTTTTATTTTCTTTTAATTACCGGGCATTGTACGCGAATTCCGCGCCCCTGGCATATCAGGATTTTCCTTGCCCGTACTTTGGCGGAAGCTGCGCTCATCCATGATGCGAATGTCGCGCTTGGCGTGCGCCACTTCAATGCCATGTTGCTTGAAGGCAGCCCAGATGGCCCGATTGACGTCGGACAAGACATTGAGCCGGCCATTTTCCGGGTCGGTAATCCAGAAACCGAGCTCCAGGTCCAGCCCGTCGGCCCCGATCTTGATCAGCAGGGCCTGCGGGGCGGTCTGCTGGGATACCCGTTGTACCCCAAGTGCGGCCTGTTCCATGATCGACAAGACGGTTTCGACGTCGTCCTGGTACAGAATTGTAAGCTGTGTGGACAAACGTACAATGCGGTGGGTCAATGAATAGTTCTGTACCGGATTTGAGACAAACAGTTCGTTGGGCAACACCGATTCGATGCCGTCCAGCCCTTCCAGGATGGTGTAGCGGGTATTGATCTGGGTGACCTTGCCGAAATATTTATCCACAGCAACCATGTCGCCGATGACCATGCTGCGCTCGAGCAGGATCACGAAACCCGATACATAGCTGCTGGCGATCTTCTGCAAGCCCAGACCGATACCCACCCCCAGTGCGCCGCCGAAGACCGAAAGCACCGTCAGGTCGATCCCCACCAATGACAGGCTGACCAGGAAGGCGATCAGGATCAGCAGGGCCCGCAGCATCCGCGCCACCACGGTACGCAGCGAGGAATGCATGCCGCTGAACTTCATCAGCCGGTTTTCCAGCACCGTCCCTATCCACAGGGCAATGATGAGCGTCACCAGCACCGAGGCCGCACCTTGCAACATCGTCAACAGCGAGACCTTGTGGCGCGCCAGCGGCAGCGTGGTGCCATCCAGGTAATCGACAAAGTCCGGCCACAGCCCGGTGATCCAGAGCACCACGCACAGCCAGACCAGCACGGCGATCGCCTTCTCGGACAGGTGCAGCAGGGCGCCCACGGTCGCGTCCTTGACGAAGATGCCGCGCAGCACATAGAACACAAAGCGCATCGCCACCTGCGCCACGGTGAGCGGAAACATGATTTCCCACAGCGTCACCGAATGGCCGCTGCGCTTGAGCATGTAGTAGGCCGCCGTCAGCAGCCCCAGCGCCAGCAGTGGCGAGAGCACGCGAGCGAAGCTCTTCACGCCGATCTGCATGACCAGCGACTGCGGGACGTCGTCGCCGGGCAGCATGAAACGCGCCCGCAGCCAGCGCGACAGGGCGATGCCGCCCAGCAGGCACAGGGCGATCAGGCCCAGCTGGCGCAGCAGCGACAGTGGGGCGGGGTCAGTGAAGAGGGAAAAGAAGTGATCGGTCATGCAGGCCGGGAAGCAAAAGGACGAAGCGAGGACGGCGGCTCAGGGAGCGGCTTCGGCATCCTGCCGGTGCCGCTGCCAGTTCTCGGCGTAGCGTGCTGCCAGCGCGGGATTCTTGCCGAGCACCAAGACGTTCTCGGCATTCTTGTGCTGGGCCGACCAGGTGAAATTGTAGCTGCCGGTGATCACGGTGGCCGTCGCCAAGGGGGCATCAATGATGATGACCTTGTTGTGGGCGTTGCGGTAATCGGTTTCCAGCCAGACCGGAATGCCAGCGCCGCGTAATTGCTTGAGACGGTCATTGGAATTCTTGTCGAGCTGGCCCACATCCATCAGCACCCGCACATCGACGCCGCGCTTGCGGGCCGCGACCAGCGCATCGGTGATGGGCCGGCTGGTCAGCAGGTAAGCCTGCACCAGGATCTGGCGGCGGGCGCCATCGAGCTGGCCGACGATCAGGCCCTCGACATCGTCCCAAGGCGCAAAGGCCGGCTGTATCGTGCCCTGAGCTGGCATCACCGGGGGCGGCGGTACGGCCTCGCGGGCCTGTCGCGCCAGCGCCGGCGCGGCGGCCGGCAGGCACAGTGCCAGCGCAAGCAGAGCGCGGGAGAAGCACCCTCGCATCATGCCGCGCGGCGCTCCAGCACGGCCGCAAAGAAGCCATCGGTCTGATGCTGATGCGGCAACAGCTTCAGGTAGTCGCCCATCTCCAGCGCAATCTTCTGTTCGGCCAGCACCTCGCCCATGGGGCGCAGGATGAAGTCCGGATGCGATTGCAGGAAGTCGGCGATGACCTCGTCATTCTCTTCTTCCAGGATGCTGCAGGTGCCGTACACCAGGCGGCCGCCGGCGCGCACCAGGCGCGCGGCGCTGGCCAGGATGGCGCTTTGCTTGGCACGCATCTCGGCCAGGGTCTCCACGGTCTGGCGCCACTTCATGTCGGGATTGCGGCGCAGCGTGCCCAGGCCGCTGCAGGGTGCATCGACCAGCACGCGGTCGAGCTTGCCGGCCAGGCGCTTGACCTTGGCGTCGTTCTCGTGGGCGATCACCACCGGATGCACATTGGACAGGCCACTGCGCGCCAGGCGCGGCTTGAGCTTGGCCAGACGCTTCTCGGAGACGTCGAAGGCATACAGGCGGCCGGTATTGCGCATCAGCGCGCCCAGCGCCAGGGTCTTGCCGCCGGCGCCGGCACAGAAATCGACCACCATCTCGCCACGCTTGGCGCCGACGATCTGGGCCAGCAGCTGGCTGCCCTCGTCCTGCACCTCGATGGCGCCATCCTTGAACAGCGGCAGGTTCTGCAGGGCCGGCTTCTTCAGCACGCGCAGACCCAGTGGCGAATACGGAGTAGGTTCGCAGGCCACCGGGGCCTTGGCCAGTTCGGCGATGACAGTGTCGCGATCGGCCTTGAGGGCATTGACGCGCAGGTCCAGCGGGGCCGGACGGTTCATGGCCTCGGCCAGTTCCAGCGTGGCCGCTTCGCCCATGCGCGCCACCAGCTTGTCCCACAGCCAGGGCGGCAGGTTGCTGCGCATCTGCGGAGCCAGTTGGGTGCGATCGATCTGGGCCACGCGCTCCAGCCAGTCGGCCTCGCCTTCCTGTAGGCCGGCGATGGATTCAGCGCCCACCGCATCGGCCAGGCCCAAGAGGGCCAGGCGGCGCATCATCGGACCGCTGCCCGATTCGGCAAAGTTGGTCAGCACCGTCTTGTTGCGCAAGAGGCCATAGACGGCCTCGGCGATCACGCCGCGCTCGCGGCTGCCCAGCCGGGGGTTGTCGCGGAAGTAACGCGACAGCGTCACGTCGGCCGGGCCGGTGAAGCGCAGCACTTCGCGCAGCAGTTCTTCGGTATGGGGAATGATCGCGGGAGGCAATCTCATGCTAGGTCCTTCAGATTCAATTCAAGATAAGGGGTTGCGCAGGCTGGGCGTTCAGGACGCCGTCGCCAGGCGTACGCGATGGCCATCGAGGCGCAGACGGCCGTCGATGAACCAGCGCACGGCGCGCGGGTAGATCACATGTTCCTGTTCCAGCACCCGTTCGGCCAGGGCTTCTTCGCTGTCCTCTTCCTGCACCGGCACGGCCGCCTGGGCCACGATGGGACCATGGTCGAGGTCGGGCGTGACGAAGTGCACGGTGGCGCCGTGCAGCTTCACGCCCGCCGCCAGCGCCTGGCGGTGCGTGGCCAGCCCGGGGAAACTGGGCAGCAACGACGGATGGATGTTGAGCATGCGGCCCTGGTAGTGCTCCACGAAAGGAGCCGTCAGGATACGCATGAATCCGGCCAGCACCACCAGGTCCGGCGCGAAGGTATCGATCTTCTCGCGCAGGGCGCTATCGAACTGCTCGCGCGTAGGATAGTCGCGGCTGGGGATGACGGCGGTCGGGATGCCCCGCTGGGCGGCGAACTCCAGGCCGCTGGCGTCGGCGCGGTTGCTGATGACGGCGGCGATCTTGGCAGGCCACTGCTCGGCCTGTGCGGCGCGGACGATGGCTTCCATATTGCTGCCTCGTCCGGAAATCAGGATGACAATGCTTCTCATGGTCTGCGCATTGTACCTGCTGGCGGCCCGCCCACCGCCGTTTTTCACGATGTGCAAGGCAGATCGTGGCGTAAATGTTTTAACAAAAAGTATCCGGATCGGCTTCGGATCCGCTTCGGGTCGGCTGCGGATCTTTACTGGAAGGAATAGAAGACGCGGAATGGCACCTTCTTCTCCGCCCAGTAATCGGCCGCATCGCGGAAGACGTCGAGCAGGGTCTCACGGGCTTCCTTGTCGAACTTCTGCGTATTGGGCAACTGCTCCAACACCACCACGAAGCCGGGCTGCTTGCCGGCCTTGTGGGTCAGGTCGGTCAGGCAATCGTACAGGGCATCGAAATTCTTGCCGAAGTGACGCGGGAAGTGGAAAGCGGTGGCAATGCTGGTCAGCACCTGCTGCTTGGTCACGGCCTGGGCGCAATAGGCATAGAGAAAATGCTGCTGCAGATGCGCGGCCTCCTGCTGCAGTTCATTGACGCGAAAGGCGCGAATGGACTGCACGAGATTGGGCGGCACCGTTTTAAACAAACTTATTTTCCCTTCAGTATCCATAGGCGGGGCTGTGTGGCTGTCTTGGCTATCGTGATAAATCTGGTGACCAGGTCTGACTTGCGTGCGTGCAGACAGGGCTTGCGCGCCCTGCTGCCCGACCAGCCTCAATCCCGTATCCGGCGGAAGGTCTTGTAATGATCGCTGGTGTAATAGTATTCGCCGGAAGTCTTGGGCTCCCCCCCGCTGACGATCCTGCGGGCCCCGCGATTGCGGGCGCGCGGCGTCTTGACGGTGTATTCGCGATAATACCCGCGCTTTTGCCGGGGCAACACCCCTTCATAATTGCCGAACACCGCCCCATCCTTCTCGTAGGGGAAAGGTCCGCCAGCGCGGATCAGGGCCATGGTCTGCTGGGCTTCGCGCGGCAGCTGGTCAAGGTTGACCTCCGGCAAGCCCCCCGGCGCAGGTCCGCGCGCCTGCACCGGCGCCGACAGCATCAGGGCGGTCAACAGCACCAGCCAGTAGCGGGAAAATATCGAGAAAATGAATCGGGCTCGCATCTGCGTTTTATTTAATTGCAATTTTGTCAATTCAAGGCGAAAGCATCTCGTAGATTAACGTGTTGCTTTCAGCTAGGCAACCGTCACAGCGGCCAAGCTTGACCGGCAGCAAATCAGGCAGAGGCTTGGAGCAATTGCGCCGTGTCCGGTTCAAAAAAGGCCATCACTTCGTCGCGCTTGGCGTAGGTATCGCTCTGACCCAGGGCGATCAGTTCGCGCGTGAAGCTCTGTTCGAACAGCAGATAGGAAGCCAGCGCCGAACCCCGCGCTTCGGTCGCGCCAATGCCGCCCAGCATGGTGCGGATGGGACGTGGCAGGCTGCCCACATGGCGGCTGGCGATGCTGTCGATGCGCTTGGAGGGCGAGATCACCAGGGTGCGGATGGGTTTCAAGGGGGTGTGGCGGCGCTGTTCTTCGTTGAGCACCGACAGGGTCTGGTTGACGCGGTTGATGCGCTCGATGTCGGCCGAGAGACCATCGAGGAAGATGCCCGACATGGCATGGCCCGCCACCTGCGCCAGGCTGGGATAGTGCGGCGTGTTGGTGGGCGCCTGCTCGCCTTTCTCGCCCATGCGCCCTGCCCCGATCACCAGCACCTTGGTCGCGCCCAGGTGGATGGCTGGCGAGATCGGTGCGATCTGGCGCATGGAGCCATCACCGCAGTATTCGCAGCGCCCATCGATATAGACCGGGATGGCCGGGAAGATGAAGGGAATGGCCGAGGACGCCAGCAGATGGTCGACACCGATCTGGTCGCGGATGGCCAGGCGCTGGGTGCGCCGCCAGGGTTCGATCTCCCCGGCGCATTGGTAGAAGGTGATGTGCTGGCCGCTGGTGTAGGAAGAGGCGGTTACCGCCAGCGCATGCAACTGGCCCTCGGCCAAGGCGGCATCCAGGCGCGGCAGGTCCAGCAGGCGATGCAGCATGCTCACCAGGGGCGTGTTGTCCAGCAGCGAGTTGGGCGGATTGGCGCGCCACTTGCGCAGCAGCCAGCCGAAGGAAAACAGCGACAGCCAGCGCGCGCCCGAGCGGATCACGCCCAGCGAATCGGCCCGGTAGACCTGGTCCACGCCAAAATTGCTCCACACCGCCATGAGCTCGCGCACGGCCTCGCCGAAATCATCGGCGCGGCAGGCCAGCGCAGTGCCATTGATAGCGCCGGCCGAGGTGCCGCAGATGATGGGAAAGGGATTGCTATGCACCGGCCAGCCTGCTTCGAGCAGGATCATGGAAATCGCATTGAGCACGCCTACCTGGTAGGCGGCGCGTGCGCCGCCACCGGTGAGGATCAGTCCGGTTTTATGTGTGGTTGTCTCCATGGCCTGAGCTTAGCAGCAGCACCGGGCCTGTGGACAAGAGAATTGGCAGGTAAATGCCGCTTATTTGGGCTGCATGCGGATGGCACCGTCCAGGCGGATGGTCTCGCCATTGAGCATCACGTTCTCGATGATGGTGCGCGCCAGTTGCGCGTACTCCGCCGCGCGTCCCAGCCGTGGCGGGAACGGTACCGCCTGGCCCAGCGAATCGCGCACTTCCTGGGGCATGGCCAGCATCATGGGCGTCTCGAAGATGCCCGGCGCAATGGTCATGACCCGGATGCCGCTGCGCGACAGATCGCGCGCCATCGGCAAGGTCATGGCCACGATGGCGCCCTTGGAGGCGGCGTAGGCAGTCTGGCCGATCTGGCCATCGTAGGCCGCCACCGAGGCCGTGTTGATGATGACGCCGCGCTCGCCCTCCTCCACCGCCGCGCTCCTGGCCATGGCCTCGGCGGCAAAACGCGCCATGTTGAAGCTGCCCACCAGGTTGATGTTGAGGGTCTTCATGAACAGCGCCATGGTGTGCGGGCCACTCTTGCCGACCAGCTTTTCAGCCGGGGCGATGCCGGCGCAATTGACCAGTCCGCGCAGGTTGCCCAGGGACTCGGCGGCACGCACCACCGCTTGCGCATCCTCTTCCGAACTGACATCACAGCGCACGAAGACACCGCCCAGCTCCGCCGCCAATGGCTCGCCTGCCTCCTGGTTCAGGTCGGCCAGCACGGGCTTGCCGCCGGCGGCAGCGATCATGCGCGCCGTGGCTGCACCCAGCCCGGAAGCCGCGCCGGTGATGATGAAAACATGTCCTTCGATACGCATGGAGTCTCCTGAAGATGGTCATGACAGCCGCGGGCGGATCGCCCAGGCCGTGCGCCTGGATGATGAGGTGATGCATCAGGCGGCATTATTTGACGGATCGTCCACTCTGGCAATCCGCATCTGCGGATCGATGATGAAAGGGTCGCCGCACCGCAGACTATCGATACGGCGACAATTGCTGCACGGGTCAGCCACACTCAGGTCGGCATGGCCGGTAACAGCGGCACCAGCAGCAGGGCCACGATGTTGATGATCTTGATGAGCGGATTGACGGCCGGGCCAGCGGTGTCCTTGTAGGGATCGCCCACGGTGTCGCCGGTGACGGCGGCCTTGTGCGCCTCGGAACCCTTGCCGCCGTGATGGCCGTCCTCGATGTATTTCTTGGCATTGTCCCAGGCGCCGCCGCCAGTGGTCATCGAGATGGCCACGAACAGGCCAGTGACGATGGTACCCATGAGCAGCCCGCCCAGGGCCGACGGCCCCAGCAGCATCCCCACCAGGATAGGGACGATCACCGGCAGCAGCGAGGGCAGGATCATCTCGCGGATGGCCGACGAGGTCAGCATATCGACGGCCTTGTCATACTCAGGCCGGCCGCTGCCATCCATGATGCCCTTGATCTCGCTGAACTGGCGCCGCACCTCGACCACCACCGCCCCGGCCGCACGCCCTACCGCCTCCATCGCCATGGCGCCGAACAGGTAGGGAATCAGTCCGCCGATGAACAGGCCGATGATCACCGCCGGACTGGAGAGATCAAAGCTGGCGCTCTTGCCCACCGATTCCAGCGCGTGGGTGTAATCGGCAAAGAGCACCAGCGCCGCCAATCCGGCCGAGCCAATCGCATAGCCCTTGGTGACGGCCTTGGTGGTGTTGCCCACCGCATCGAGCGGATCGGTGATGGCGCGCACCGACTCGGGCAGGCCGGACATCTCGGCAATGCCGCCGGCGTTATCGGTGATGGGTCCGTAGGCGTCCAGCGCCACCACGATGCCGGCCATGGACAGCATGGAGGTGGCCGCAATGGCGATGCCATAGAGCCCGGCCAGCCAGTACGACAGCAGGATCGCCGCACACACCGCCAGCACCGGGTAGGCCGTGGACTTCATCGACACGCCCAGCCCGGCGATGATGTTGGTGCCATGACCGGTGGTCGAGGCCTGGGCGATGTGTTGCACCGGTTTGAAGTCGGTGCCGGTGTAGTACTCGGTGATGTAGACCATCAGCCCGGTCAGGGCGATGCCCACCACGGCCGCTCCCATCAAGGGAACACGCAGGGGCGGTGGCAACAGCAGCCAGGTGACCACGGCAAAACCGATCAATGACAGGCCGGCCGCCCACCACAGGCCGGTATAGAGCGCCGACATGATCTTCTTGCCGGGCTGCGCCTTGACCATGGCGCAACCGACGATGGAGGCCAGGATCGAGACCCCGCCCAAGGCCAGCGGATAGAGCACCGCCAGCGTCTCCATGCCGGTCAGCATGAGGCTGCCCAGCAGCATGGTCGCCACCAGCGTGACCACATAGGTCTCGAACAGGTCGGCGGCCATGCCGGCGCAATCGCCCACGTTGTCACCGACGTTGTCGGCGATCACGGCGGGATTGCGCGGATCATCCTCGGGAATGCCGGCCTCAACCTTGCCCACCAGGTCGGCGCCGACGTCTGCGCCCTTGGTGAAGATGCCCCCACCCAGCCGGGCGAAGATGGAGATCAGCGAAGCGCCGAAGGCGAGTCCGATCAAGGGCTGGATGGCGTCATGCAGGCTGGCCGCGCGGCCCTGTCCATAGATGTACAAGACCCAGAAGAACAGCGACACTCCCAGCAGCCCCAGCCCCACCACCAGCATGCCGGTGATGGCGCCGCCGCGAAAGGCCACGGCCAGCGCCTGGTTCATGCCCTGCGTGGCGGCCTGCGCGGTGCGCACATTGGCCCGCACCGAGACATTCATGCCGATGAAGCCGCAGGCCCCCGACAATACCGCCCCCAGCAGGAAACCAATGGCCGTGAGCCATCCCAGACCAGGTATCAGGGCAATGAGGATCAAGAGCACCACCCCGACCATGGCGATGGTACGGTACTGGCGCGCCAGGTAGGCAGAAGCGCCCTGCTGGATGGCCAGGGCGATGTCCTGCATGCGGGGGTTGCCAGGGTCTTGCTTGAGAATCCAGTTGCGCGATACCAGGCCATAGATCACCGCGACAATGCCGCAGGCAATGGCGAACCACAGGGCAAGTGCCATCTTCATCTCCTTTGTTATCACGACTCATCAACAATCACGAACATCCGCCGTGCCGCCTGCAGTCTTGTGCTGCCTGCGTCACCACCGATACTGCGCCTGCAAATTACGTCGCCCTTATTGTTGGAATTGTTATGCCTGCTGGGGCTGTCGCGACGACATCCCCGGGCGGGATAGCGTCTTGATCATCACTGTTCTGTTACCTGCTGTTCTGCTGTTCTGCTGTTCTGCTGTTCTGCTCTTCTCCTAGCTCTGTCAGTTCTATTAGTTTTCCAGCTCAACCGCCGCTTGTGCCGGCAATCAAAAGACTAATAAAAAAGCGGACCGAAGTCCGCTTTACTTTACTCCGCCAGGGCGGCAAATGCACGATCCCTGATTTCTTCCACCGGACCCACGCCGGCGATCTTGCGATACTTCGGCGCACCCGGTTGGCCCGAAGCCGCCCAGTTGCTGTAGTAACCCAGCAGCACCTTGGTCTGGTCGTGGTAGACGGCCAGGCGCTTCAGGACGGTTTCTTCCTTGTCGTCATCGCGCTGCACCAGCGGCTCGCCGGTGACGTCATCCTTGCCCTCGACCTTGGGCGGGTTGAACTTGACGTGGTAGCTGCGACCCGAACCCGGGTGCACGCGGCGACCGCTCATGCGTTCGACGATGGCGCTGTCGGGCACGTCGATTTCCAGCACGTAGTCGATGGCCACGCCCGCATCCTTCATCGCGTCGGCCTGGCGCGTGGTGCGCGGGAAGCCGTCGAACAGGTAACCGTTGGCGCAATCGGCCTGCTTGAGGCGATCCTTGACCAGGCCGATGATGATGTCGTCAGAAACCAGACCGCCTGCGTCCATCACCTTCTTGGCGGCGATGCCCAGTTCAGTACCCGCCGCCACCGCCGCGCGCAGCATGTCGCCGGTGGAGATTTGCGGAATGTGGAATTTTTCCTTGATAAAAGTGGCTTGCGTGCCTTTACCGGCACCAGGCGCTCCTAAAAGGATGAGGCGCATATGGGTTCCTAAATTGAGGTTTCTGAAATTTGAATGCTTGAATTCTTGTGTGACGTGATGGCAGAGGATGCCTGCCATCTGGACGGTTATGCAGCTTGTTTGCGCGCCGTTTGCATCAGCTCTGGGACGAAACTTACCACAAAATCTTACCGAACCATGACAAACGCCTGATTTTTAAGCAGTCTCCGGGGCTTGATTGTGTCGTGTCAGCTTGACATGGAACTTACAGCAAGCCGATCCGGCCCGCCTTGCGCCGGATCATGCCGGCGCGGGCTCGAGTCAGAGTGCCGAAATGGTCTGCACCAGCGGACTGTCGGGCGGGGCCTCGAAATGCTTGCGCACGCGCAACAAATCCTCGGGGGTGTCCACCCCGGCTTCGGGCAGCAGCGAGGTCACATGCACGGCGATGGCGTGGCCATGCCAGAGCACGCGCAGCTGTTCGAGCGCCTCAATGCGTTCCACCGGCGACGGCGAGAGCGTGGGATAGAGCTGCAGGAAGCGGTTGCTGTAGGCGTACAGGCCGATATGGCGCAGCGGCACGTATTCGTTGGCGTGGTCGGGACCGCTGGCGTCGGGCAAGACCTCGCGCGACTGGGCGAAGGCATCGCGGTGCCAGGGAATGGTGGCGCGCGAGAAGTACATGGCGCAGCCTTCCTTGTTCAACACCACCTTGACCACGTTGGGATTGAAGGCATCGGCGGCGCTCTCGATGGCATGCGCGGCCGTGGCCATGGGCACGCCGGGCTTGATGTGGGCCGCTGTGGCGGCGATGAGGCCCGGGTCGATCAGCGGTTCATCGCCCTGCACGTTGACCACCACCGCATCCTCGGCCAGGTCCAGCGCGGCCGCCACTTCGGCGATGCGGTCGGTGCCGGAGGGATGGTCGGCGCGGGTCATGGCCACTTCCACGCCATGGGCCTGGCAGGCCGCATGGATGTCATGATGGTCGGTGGCCACGATGATGCGCGCCGCGCCCGACTGGGCCGCGCGCTCGGCCACCCGCACGATCATGGGCTTGCCGCCCAGGTCGGCCAGCGGCTTGTTGGGCAGGCGCGTGGAAGCCAGGCGCGCCGGGATGATGACGGTAAAGCTCATGGGCAGACCGATGGATCAGGCCGCCGGCGCCGCAGGCACTGCGGTGAGCTCACGCGCTTCGTCGGCCCACATGATGGGGATGCCGTCGCGGATGGGATAGGCCAGCTTGTCTGCCTTGCAGATCAGTTCCTGGGCTTTCTTGTCATAGTCCAGCGGACCCTTGCAGAGGGGGCAGACCAGGATATCAAGCAGTCGGGCGTTCACGGAGTTTCTCCACTATGTGTTCAGCCAGCGCGCCGTCGATGCGCGCTGTTACAGGCACGACCCAGATGCGCGGGTCGTTTCGGATGGCCTCGATAGCCCTGCATTTTACTGCATCCTTTTCGGTGATCAGGATGACATCGGCGGCAAGGCCGGCAAAGGGATCGACGGCAAAGTCGTAATGGTCGGGCAAGGGATGGCGCGAAAAGGATAATCCCGCCGCCTGCAGGGTGGCAAAAAAACGTTCCGGATTGCCGATCCCGGCCAGCGCCGCCAGCCGCAGCCCGCCCTCGCCCATGCGCGCCAGCGGCTTGCGCGCCGAGGGCGGCGCCAGTTGCACCGCCTCCGTGGCCAGCAGCTGCATCGCATGCACGCCGGCAGGCGCGGCGCCAGCCATGCCGCTGCTACCCACATTGAGCACCGAGAAATCCCGCCGGCGCGACGCCGGCTCGCGCAGCGGCCCCGCCGGCAGCAGCCAGCCGTTGCCGACTCCGCGAGCATCCGAGAGTACGATCTCGATATCGCGCGCCATGGCGTAATGCTGCAGGCCATCGTCGGAGACCAGCACATCGACCTGCGGATGCGCCGCCAGCAAGGCGCGCGCAGCCTGCACGCGGCGGCGGCCCACCACCAGCGGGACGCCGGTGCGCTGGGCGATCAGCAGGGGCTCATCGCCCACCTGCGCAGCGGCGGACGTGGCGCTGACTTCCACGGTCTGCTGCGCGCCGCCGCCATAACCGCGCGAGATCACGCCCGGCGTATAACCGGCCGCGCGCAGCGCCTCGATCAGCCAGATCGCAAACGGAGTCTTGCCGGTGCCGCCGACGAAGATGTTGCCCACCACCACCACCGGCACCGGCAGCCGTTCGCTGCGCTTGACGCCCAGTGCAAAGAGCAGCCGGCGCACGCCCGACAGCGCCGCAAAGAGCAGCGACAGCGGCCACAGCAGGCAGGCCAGCGGGCCACGCGACTGCCAGGCGCGGCTCAGGATGGCTTCGGCGTTGGGCCTGGAATCGGCCATGGGTTCAATCCATAAAATGAAAACGATGTACGGCGGGCGCTGATCACTGATAACAGTGACAACAGGCCCAACGTACCTCCGGTGAAGAATCGATTACGCCAGAATGACGTCCATCTCACTTGCTGCTGGCCTGTGCCGCAAACGTCACCTTGGGATAACCGGCCATGCGCGCGGCTTCCAGGACGTTGACCACGGTCTGATGCGTGGCCAGCGCATCGGCATTGATGATGATGACCGGATCGAGCTTGCTGGCGCTGGCGCGCACGACGGCCTGCATTTCCTCGGACAGCCCCTGGGCGTCGCGCGCGGAAATGCGCTTGTTGTTGAGGGCGTAGCGCCCATTGGCGTCAACCGCGATGTTGAGCTCGAAGGGCTGCTCCAGCGCCTTGGGCGCATCGGCCGTGGGCAGGGTCAGCTGCAGTGCGGTGAACTTGCTGTAGGTGGTGGTGACCATCAGGAAGATCACGATCACCAGCAGCACATCGATAAAGGGAATCAGGTTGATTTCCAGGTCTTCGCGGGGACGGCCCTTGCGGAAGTTCATGACGGCCTCGGCAGATCAGCGGCGCACGTCGTGCACGATGTCGACGAACTTCACGGCCTGCTGTTCCATGTCGACCACGAAGCCATCGACCAGCGCCCGGAAGTGGCGGTAGAACACCAGCGCCGGCATGGCAATGGCCAGCCCGAAACCGGTGTTGTAGAGCGCAATGGAAATGCCGTGCGCCAACTGGGCCGGATTGGTGCCGGCGGCGTTCTGCGAGGCAAAGATCTCGATCATGCCCACCACGGTGCCGAACAGGCCCATCAGCGGGGCCAGCGACGCGATGGTGCCCAGCGTGGTCAGGAAGCGCTCCAGACGATGGGCTGCAGCCTGGCCGGCTTCCTCGATGGCTTCCTTCATGACCTCGCGGGGGGCATCGACGTTACGCAGGCCTGCGGCCAGCACGTGGCCCAGCGGCGAATTCTGTTCCAGCTTGTCGGCCACGTCGTCGGTGATGCGGCCGCTCTGGTAGACGCGCACCACCTGGTTGAGCAGGTCGGGCGGCAGGATGCGGCTGCGGCGCAGATACACCAGTCTTTCAATGACCAGCGCCAGGCCGATGATGGATGCGATCAGCAAGGGCCAGATCGGCCAGCCTGCGGCGAGGATGATGGCGAGCAAAACGTACTCCTAATGTCCTGATGAGATGCAATGGTTCCGATGGGCAGCGCGGCGGTCCTCCCAGGGTCCGCTGCAATCTGCGGTGCAGAATGTAGCCTATGCGGCTTGGCTTTACAATGCGACATTGTATCGCCTCCCACTCGTACCACGCCCTAACGCCCGATGCCATCCGACAAGTTCCCGCCCTTCCCGACCGCCCGCCCGCTCGCGCCCGCTGCACCAAGCGCCGATGGCGGACCGCCCATGCTGACCGTCTCGGCCCTGAACCAGGCGGTGGGACGGATGCTGGAACGCAACTTTCCACTGCTCTGGGTCAAGGGGGAAGTCTCCAATTTCACCCGCGCCGCATCCGGCCACTGGTATTTCAATCTCAAGGACGAGGGTGCGCAGGTGCGTGCCGTGATGTTCAAGGGCCGCGCCCAGTACGCCGGCTTCATGCCGCGCGAGGGCGACAAGGTCGAGGTGCGCACCCTGGTCACGCTCTATGCGCCCCGTGGCGACTACCAGCTCAACGTCGAAGCCATCCGCCGCTCGGGCGTGGGCGATCTCTACGCCGCCTTCCTGCAACTGAAGGAAAGGCTGGAGCGCGAGGGCCTCTTCGCCCGCGAGCGCAAACGCGCACTACCGGGCTTCCCGCGCCGCATCGGCATCGTCACTAGCCCCCAGGCTGCGGCCCTGCGCGACGTGCTGACCACGCTGCGCCGCCGCGCGCCCCATGTGGAGGTGGTGCTCTATCCCACGCCAGTGCAGGGCGAAGGCGCGGGCCAGCGCATTGCCGCGGCCATCGGACGCGCCTCGGAACGGGCCGAATGCGATGTGCTGCTGGTGTGCCGGGGCGGCGGCAGCATCGAGGACCTGTGGTCCTTCAACGAAGAGGTGGTCGCCCGCGCCATCGTGGCCGCGGCCATGCCGGTGATCTCAGGGGTGGGCCACGAGACCGATTTCACCATCGCCGATTTTGCCGCCGACCTGCGCGCCCCGACCCCGACAGCAGCCGCCGAGCTGGCCGCCAGCGCCCGCCAGGACTGGCTGGCCGAGCTGCGCGGCCACGCCGCCGACCTGACCCGCGCCCTGCGCCGCACGCTCGCCGACAAGGCCCAGAGCGTGGACTGGCTGTCGCGCCGCCTGGTCAGCCCGAGCGCCTATATCCAGCACGAACGGGTCAAGCTGCTGGCCTTGCAGAACCGCCTCTCGCACGCCAACCAGATCCCGCTCACGCGCATGCGTCATGGCCTGCAGCAACTGGCTTCCCGGCTGGCGCACCAGTTGCCCGATACCCGCCATGCCCGGCGTGACCTGGCCGACCTGGCGCGCCGCCTGCAACGCGCGCAAGGCGCGCAGCAGAGTGCGCAGCGCCAGGCGCTGGCCACCCTGCACTCCCAGCTGGAACTGCTGAACCCGCAACGCACCCTGGAACGCGGCTATGCCATCGTCAGCGGCCACCAGGGGCGCGTGCTGCACAGCCCCGCCGAGTTGGCCGCCCGCAGCGAGATCACCATCCGCCTGGCCCAGGGCAGCGCCGAGGTGGGTATCGCCAGCGTGCAGCCGCGACTGGATTGAGCCAGGCAGGCTTGACAGCTGTGGCAGACTTTTTTGCATAAGCTTCTGCTGCCCTGGTGTAGCCGGCTTGCGCTGTCTGCGGGGCGCACGCGCCTTCGGATGAGCTGGAACGTCTGCGCCGCGCTGGCATCTACGGCTTTGCCCGCTGCTGGCCGGGCGCTTGCGCAACAGGAAGCATTCGCATTGCCGCCCGCCATGCGGGCGCCTGCCCGACGAAGACGGCATTTGATCGAGTGCAAAGAATTGTCTTCCGCTTTAGAATCTCAGGTTCTGAATAGAACCTTCGTAGCAAACCAACAAGACTGAAAGGATTCATCATGGCACATACCCTTCCGGCACTGCCTTACGATCTGGACGCGCTGGCGCCCACGATTTCCAAGGAAACCCTGGAATATCACTATGGCAAGCACCACCAGACCTATGTGACCAACCTGAACAACCTGATTCCGGGTACCGAATTCGAAAACCTGTCCCTGGAAGAGATCATCAAGAAATCCTCCGGCGGCATCTTCAACAACGCTGCCCAGGTGTGGAACCACACCTTCTACTGGAACGGCCTGACCCCGAAGGGCCAAGGCGCTCCGAGCGGCGCGCTGGCTGACGCCATCAATGCCAAGTGGGGTTCCTTCGACGCCTTCAAGGCCGAGTTCACCAAGCAAGGCCTGGCCAACTTCGGTTCCGGCTGGACCTGGCTGGTCAAGAAGGCTGACGGCGCCCTGGACATTGTCAACACCACTGGCGCCGGCACCCCGCTGACCACCGACAGCAAGCCGCTGCTGACCGTGGACGTGTGGGAACACGCCTACTACATCGACTACCGCAACGCACGCGCCAAGTATGTCGAGAACTACTGGGGCATCATCAACTGGGACTTCGTGGCCAAGAACTTCGCCTGATCTTCAGCATCAGCGACGGCCTTCCCGGCAAGAAAAAACCACGCGCAAGCGTGGTTTTTTTTCGCCTGCACCGCCTGAGCTCATATCAGGATAGTCAGGATGGTCAGGAGACTCAGGAAAACCGGTCCAGCACGCTGTACCAGGCCACACCGGCGGCGATGTAGAAGCGCTGCAAGCCATGCAGAGGAATGGGCGCAATGGTGCTGACCGGGAAGGGAAACGCCATCCCGGCCTGTCCGATCAGGCGCTGCGCCAGGCGCTGCCCCATGGTCGTGGCCATGGCAATGCCACGTCCGTTGTAGCCTAGCGCGATGCTCAGGCCGGGCGCAGGCTCATGCACATGGGGCAGAAAGTCCCGCGTGATGGCGACCCGTCCCGACCAGCGGTATTCGTATTCCACCCCGGCCAGCTGCGGGAACAGCAAGGCCACCGAGCGCTCCAGATGGGCAAAGTCCGCTGGCCCGCGCGGCTCGCCGAAGGGCCCGCGGCCGCCCATGAGCAGCCGGCCCTGTGCATCGCGCCGGAAGTACAGCAGCAAGCGGCGCGAATCGGAAGTGACCTCGCCACCGGGCAGGATGCTGGCGCCCAACGCTGGCGGCAACGGCCGGGTGGCGACGATGAAGCTGTTGGCGGCAATCACCGATTGCCGCAGATGCGGCCACAGGTCATCGGTATAGCCATTGGTGGCCAGCACTACCCGTTCGGCATCGATATGCGGCCCCTGTTCTCCGGACGGACCATGCAGCCGCCAGCCCCCCTGGCGGCGCTCCAGGCGCGTCACCCGCGTATCGCCGTGGATGACCACACCCAGGCGCTGCGCCGCCTGCGCCAGTCCCCGGCAATACTTCAGCGGATGCAGGCTGCCGGCCCGCTTATCCTTCCATCCGCCCACATAGGCGCCGGTACCAATGCGGCGCGTCACTTCAGCCCCATCCATCAACTGCGCCGACGCCCCCTCGGCCATCCACTGGCGCGCACGCGCCTCCAGGGCGCGCATCATCTTGGGAGAATGGGTGGGCTGGATCCAGCCAGCGCGTTGCGCCTCGCACTCGATGCCATGGCGGGCGATCAGGTCGAACACCGTATCGGCCGCCGAACCGATGGCCGTAATCAGGGGATCGGCCACGGCACTGCCGAACATGACCCGCAACTGGTCGGGATCGTACTTGAGGCCGGGAATGACCTGTCCGCCATTGCGCCCAGACGCACCCCAGCCTGGCGCATGGGCATCCAGCACGCACACCGACACACCGGCCTGGGCCAGGTGCAGGGCCGTGGACAGGCCGGTGTAACCGGCGCCGACGATGGCCACATCGTAGCGTGCGCTGGCCTGCAGGGGCGGCGCCCCGGAAAACTCTTCGGCGGTCGCCGCCCACAGGGAAGGCGGGAAGGCCGGGTTGGAATGCTTTGTCATGGGCAAGGCCTCGCTCTCACTTGCCAATCACGCGGCGCAGGAAATCCTGGGTACGCGCATGCTGCGGTTCGGACAGCACCTGCGCTGCCGCGCCAGATTCGACGATGCCGCCGCTATGCAGGAAACACACACGGTCGGCCACCTCGCGGGCAAACCCCATCTCGTGCGTAACCACGATCATGGTCATGCCATCGGCGGCCAGCGTGCGCATCACCGCCAGCACCTCGCCCACCAGTTCGGGGTCCAGCGCCGAGGTGGGTTCGTCGAAGAGGATCGCTTCGGGCTGCATGGCCAGCGAGCGCGCAATGGCCACGCGCTGCTGCTGGCCTCCGGAGAGCTGGGCCGGATAGGCATCGCAGCGCGCCGCCAGCCCCACCTTGTCCAGCAAGGTCATGGCCAGTGAACGCGCTTGCTCGCGCCCAAGCCCATTGACGTAGATCGGCCCCTCGGTCACGTTCTCCAGCACCGTGCGATGCGGGAACAGGTTGAAGCGCTGGAACACCATTCCCACCCGGGTGCGCAGGCGGTGGATATCCGGGCCATCGCGGTCCACGCGCTGGCCGTCGATCAGGATGTCGCCACGCTCGTAGGACTCCAGTCCATTGATACAACGCAGCACCGTCGACTTGCCCGAACCCGACGGGCCGATAAGGCAGACCACTTCGCCCTGGGCCACGGAGAGCGAGACATCCTTGAGCACTTCGTGCCGGCCGAAGCACTTCGAAATACGCTTGACCTCGATCATCGCGCTCTCCCCTTGCTGTTGCGGATCTCCAGGCGACGGATCAGGAACACCAGCGGCAGCGACAGCAGCAGGTACAGCACCGCCACGGTGGTGTAGACCGTCATGTTCTGGAAGGTGCTGGAAGCGATCATCTGGCCGGCGCGCGTCATCTCCAGCACCGTGATGGTGGAGACCAGCGAGGAATCCTTCAGCATCATCACCAGCGTATTGCCATAGGGCGGCAAGGCGATGCGAAAGGCCTGCGGCAGGACCACGCGGCGCATGATCAACGGCCCGCGCATGCCGATCGATTGCGCCGCCTCGATCTGGCCCATATCCACCGCCTCGATGCCGGCACGGAAATTCTCCGCCTGGTAGGCCGAATAGGCGATGCCCAGGCCGACCACACCGGCCTGGAAGGCCGAGAGCTGGATACCGATATCGGGCAGCACGAAATAGATGTAGAACAGCTGCACGATGATGGGCAGCCCGCGGATGATGTTGACGATGGTGGCCCCGGCCAGCGCCACGGGCTTCAGGCGCGAGACTTTCATCAGGGCTAGCAGCAGTCCGATGACCGAACTGAGCAGGAAGGAATAGATCGTGACTTCGACGGTGACCAGCGCTCCCTTCAGGAGGATGGGCAGGAAGTCCAGCACGTTTTGCAGGAGCATGGGCGAACGCAAGTAGTGAGGATGGCAGGAAGCAGGCAGGACGCCGCAGGTGACGTCCCTGCCTGTGCCGATAACGGGGAAGGCGACGACGAGGAGCGGATCAGTTCAGCTTCCACTGCTCCACGATGCGCGCCAGCGTGCCATCAGCCTTGAGCTCGGCAATCGCCTTGTTGAGCCGTTCCATCAACTTCGGATCGCCCTTGCGGATGACCAGACAGACATCGCCCATGAGCGTAGGCTGATATTCCTTGACCAGGCGCACCTGCGGATTGGCGCCCTGCGCAAGCTGGTAGGCCACGATGGGGCGATCGCCGAAACCGGCCTTGATCCGGCCCAGGGCGACGTCGCGCATCATGTCGGCCACCGAATCGTAGGTCTTCACTTCCTTGAAACCGCCCTTCTTGTTCAGCGCGTCCACGAAGACAGTGCCGACCTGGGCGCCAACGATCTCTCCCTTGAGGTCATCGAGGTTCTTGTAGCTCTTGGCATCCTGGGCATTGACGAACAAGCCCTCGCCATAGGAATACACCGGATCGCTGAAGTCCACGATCTGCGCGCGCGCCTCGGTCTTCAACATGGCAGCTGCGATGATGTCGATCTTGTTGCCGGTCAGCGAGGGGATCAGCGCGGCAAAGGGCGTCTGCTGGATATTGACCGAGAAACCGGCCTTGTTGCCCACGGCGGTGACGGTGTCGACCATCATGCCCTGCAGCTTGTTGGTCTTGATATCGAGGAAGGTGAACGGCACCCCCGTGGAAGTGGCGCCCACGTTGTAGCTAGCCTGCGCCATCGCGGGCGCGCTACCCAGGGTGGCCACCGCGGCAGCCAGCGCGACGCTGCCCACCAGATGTTTGAACAGGCAATGGAATGGCTTCATACGACTCCCCTTTGGCGCAAGATCGCGGCCAGGCGCGATCAGGATGGACGACTGGAAGTCCGCGCGACGGTGCTGGCGCTCCCTCGGCGGTGCGTGGACCTGCTGAACAAGCATGGACTGCGACGGCCCTGACGGAACCGGATGTTGCAACACCTCAGGCAAGCTCCTTCGCATCGGACTGCCCGGTATGGCCTGGATGCAGATCTTGGATATCAAAATGAGGTGTTGAAATAAGTATATTTGGTTTACTCGAATCGTTAACAGATATTTATGAATCGATATTCGATACGAATGCAGTGAATTACCGTAGAATTGGCCATTCTTTCCCACTCCTCCAGGAGCCCGCATGAACGAGCCCGACGACACCGCATCGGATCTCTTATTCAATCAATCGCTGGAAAAGGGCCTGGCCGTGCTGCGCGCGTTCAATGCGCAGCATCGCACCATGACACTGGGCGACGTGGCCAGCGCGACCGGCATCTCCAAGAGCTCGGCGCAACGGATGGTGCATACGCTGGAGACGCTGGGATACATCTGCAAGCACGCCAAAACGCGGCGCTACCAGCTCACGCCCAAGGTGATGGAAGTGGGTTACAACTATCTGGCCGCCGATATCCTGGTGGATGTGGCCAATCCCTTCCTGTCGGAACTGGCCAACATCACCGGCGAGACGGTCAACCTGACCGAGCCCTACGACGGTGAGATGGTCTACGTGGCGCGCTTCGTCGCCAGCAAGTTCATTCCCATCCACATGCCCATCGGCAGCCGCATCCCCATGTACTGCACCGCCTCGGGCCGCGCCTACCTGAGCGCGCTGGAACCGGAGGAAGCGCAGGCCATCCTGGAGTCCAGCGAACGCACGGTGCACACGCCCCATACCCGCACCGATGTGGAAGACATCATGCAACTTCTTGCCGCCAGCCGCGAGCGCGGCTTTGCCAGCAACCGGGAAGAGCTGTTCCTGGGTGACATGACCATCGCCTCACCAGTATTCAACAGCGAGCGCAAGCCGGTGGCATCGGTACATGTGGTGGCGCCGACCAGCCGCTGGAGCGTGGAAGAGGCCGACAAGAAACTGGGACCGCTGGTGCTGGAATGTGCTCGCGCGATTTCCAATTCGGTGCGCACGCTGGTGTGAGCCTTGTGACACAATCTCCGATCACATCGACCACTTGCCCCACGGAGACCCTCATGGCCCACGTCACCCTGCACAACGCCGCCGGCTACGCCCAGGACATCCAGGCGCGCATCCACCAGCTCAAGTCCGACGAACCCGAAAGCAATGGCGGCAAGGACACCGGTCCCGCGCCCTATGAGCTGCTGCTGGCTGCGCTGGCCTCCTGCACCTCGCTGACCCTGCGCATGTACGCCGACCGCAAGGGCTGGGACCTGGGCAGCATCTCGGTGGACGCCCACTTCGGCCGCGATGACAGCGGCCTGGAAACCATCACCCGCAAGATCAGCTTCGGCAATGCACTGTCCCCGGAACAACTGACCCGCCTGGCCGAGATCTGCGAAAAGACCCCGGTCACCAAGACCATCCGCCAAGGCACCGCCATTCAGACATCGATGGCGTAACCCGCCGCGCGCCAGGCATCGATGCCGCCGGTCAGCGGACGCACACGGGTATAGCCGCGCCGCATCAGCTGGCGCGCCACCAGGGCCGCCGAGGCCTCGTTGGGACAGGCGCAATAGACCACCACCTCGCCCTCGACGGGGCCATCGAAGACGAAGGTCTGGATCTCCTGGTTGGAGATGGTGACGGCGCCCGGAATACGCCCATCCTGCTGCGACAGCGGCGAACGCACATCGATGATGGTGGGGGCGTTGCCCTCTTCGAGCATGGTGTTGAGCTCATCGACCGAAATGCGCGCCATCTCCAGCGACTTGCGGAAACGCCGGCGCTGCCACCACTTGTTGGCCACGAAAGCGGCCAGCGCCACCGCGATCATCAGCATGCCGTAATGGCCGAGTTCGGCCAGCACATTGAGCAGGTCATCCACGGCCGAACTGAACAGTGAACCGAGGAAGATGCCCAGCCCGGCCCACAAGGCGCTGCCGGCGGCGTCCCACAGCAGGAAGCTGCGACGGCGCGTGCCCATGGTGCCCGACAGCGCACTGGCAATGGAAGCAAAGCCGGGAATGAACTTGGCCAGCAAGAGCGAACGCGCACCCCAGCGCAGGTAGATCGATTCGGTCTGGCGCACGCAGGAGTCCGGCGAGAGCGAGATACGGCACAGCCGCGACATGATCTGGCGGCCATAGCGCCGGCCCGCGAGGTACCAGACATAGTCGGCCAGCAGGGCCGCGCACACCGCCACCAGCAACAGCACCGCCGGCGAGTAGCGCCCCGACGCCGAGAGCGCACCGGTCAGGATCAGGGTCGGATAGGCCGGCACAGGCGCACCGAGCTGCTCCACCAGAACATTGACGAAGACGATGAGCAGACCATACTGCTCGATCAGGTGATAAAGGGTTTCCATGGCAGGCGGCCTTGATGTTCCGCCGCGATGGCGGATTGCAGACTGCCATTATAGGTGCGCCGCAGCGCGCCCGCTTGCATCGGGCCGGGCATGAAAAAGCGCCCTGCTCGCCGGCACAGGTCCGGCGCACAGGGCGCAAACGAGGAAAACCTCGGAGAAAACCGTAACGCCGCTTCAGGCAGCGTGCTTGACCGCCGCCTCAGCCGGGCCGCCGCCATCCGGCGCGGCGGGCCGGGTGCGCGCCAGGAAGACCAGCACCGCCGCCAGCAGAGAGGCTCCTGACAAGGCGAACAGGCCACCCTGGATGGAACCGGTCTTCTGCTCCAGGTAGCCGAAGGTGGCGGGAGCAAAGAAGCCGCCCAGGTTGCCCAGCGAATTGATCAGCGCCAGCACCGCCGCCGCGATGCGGGCATCGAGATAGGCTTGCGGAATCGGCCAGAACAGCGACGAAGCCGCCTTGAAGCCAATGCCGGCGAAACACACCGCGACGAAACCGATCACCGGGCCGGCCACCGCCGAAATGGCCATGCCCACCGCCGAGATCACCAGCGTGGTGGCGACCCAGAACTGCGGCTTCTTGTAGCGCGCCGCCAGCACGGCGAACAGGTACATCGCCGCAATGGCCACGATCCACGGGATGGAGTTGAACAGCCCCACCTGGAAATCATTGAAATGCCCCATCTTCTTGATGATGGTCGGCAGCCAGAAGGTGGCGCCGTAGATGGTCAACTGGATGGCGAAATAGATAAAGCAGAACAGCACGATCTGCGGATCGCGCAGCAGCGACAAGGCAGAGACATGGGCCGGACGACTGGCCGCGCGCTGCTCCTGTTCAGCGGCAATGACGGCGGCCAGCGCCTCGCGTTGCTCCTGCGAGAGCCACTTGGCCTCACGCGGAGTGGAGTCCAGCACCAGCCATACCACCACGCAGAACACCATCGACGCCCCGCCTTCGATGATGAACATCCATTGCCAGCCATGCAGCCCGCCGCCTTCGATGAGCAAGAGCGCCCCCGTGATCGGACCGGACAGGATGGAAGCGATCGCCGAGCCCGACAGGAACACCGCCATCGCCCGGCCACGCTCATGATTGGGCAGCCACTGCGTGAAGTAGTACACCACGCCGGGGAAGAATCCTGCCTCGGCCACGCCCAGCAGGAAACGCATGAAATAGAAGCTGGTTTCGCTCTGCACGAAGGCCATGCAGGCCGCCACCAGGCCCCAGGTGAACATGATGCGGGTCAGCCAGGCGCGCGCGCCATAGCGCTGCAAGAGCATGTTGGAGGGGACTTCGAAAATGGCATAGCCCACGAAGAACAGCCCCGCGCCCAGGCCAAAGGCGGCGGCGCCAATGCCCAGGTCGGTGGACAGATGGCTGCGCACGAAACCGATGTTGACGCGGTCGATGTAATTGATGATGAACATCGCCACGAACAGCGGCAGGATGCGCCACTTGATCTTGCTGACCGCCGAGGTGAGCGCCAGGCCTGCCGGGGTGGATGACTGGGAAGGATTCACGGGTTGTCTCCTCTGTTGAGCCCGTACTGCTACTGCCGGTTGATGAACTACATGCCAGGCCACCGGCGCGTCAGCGCGCTCTTGTGGCGGCCTTGCTGGAGCGTCGAGCGCCCGTCCTCAGCGGACCAGGCAGGGTTTCTTCGGATCGAACTTCCAGCCCGGGATCAGATACTGCATGGCCACCGCGTCATCGCGCGCGCCCAGGCCCATGTTGCGATAGGTCTGGTGCGCTGCCTCGACTTGCTCCATGTCCAGCTCCACACCGAGGCCCGGCTTGGCCGGCACCTTGACCTTGCCGCCGACGATCTGCAATGGTTCACGCGTCAGACGCTGGCCGTCCTGCCAGATCCAGTGAGTATCGATGGCGGTGATCTTGCCGGGTGCGGCCGCTGCCACATGCGTGAACATGGCCAGCGAGATATCGAAGTGGTTGTTCGAATGCGAACCCCAGGTCAGGCCCCACTCATGGCACATCTGCGCAACACGCACCGAGCCCTGCATGGTCCAGAAGTGCGGATCGGCCAGCGGGATGTCCACCGATTGCAGCGAGATCGCATGGCCCATCTGGCGCCAGTCGGTCGCTACCATGTTGGTAGCAGTCTGCAGGCCCGTGGCGCGGCGGAACTCGGCCATCACTTCGCGGCCCGAGTAGCCATCTTCCGCGCCGCAAGGATCTTCGGCATAGGCCAGCACATCATGCTGGTCGCGGCACAGGCGGATCGCATCCTTGAGCAACCAACCGCCATTCGGATCGAGCGTGATGCGCGCCTTGGGGAAACGCTCGGCCAGGGCGGTCACGGCAGCGATCTCTTCCTCGCCACGCATGACGCCGCCCTTGAGCTTGAAGTCATTGAAGCCATAGCGCGCATAGGCCGCTTCAGCCAGGCGCACCACGGCCTCGGGCGTAAGGGCCGCCTCATGGCGCAGGCGCGTCCAGTCATCCTGCGCATCCGGCGCCGCCAGGTAAGGCAGATCGGTCTTGTTGCGATCGGCCACATAGAAGAGATAGCCCAGCATCTCCACCTCATCGCGCTGCTGGCCCTCGCCCAGCAAGGCCGCCACGGGCACGTCCAGGAACTTGCCCAGCAGATCCAGCAGCGCCGCCTCCAGCGCGGTCACGGCATGGATGGCGATGCGCAGGTCGAAGGTCTGCAGGCCGCGCCCGCCCGTATCACGGTCGGCAAAGGCCGTGCGGGCACGGTTGAGGATGCCCTGCACATTGCCGATGGACTGGCCCACCACCAGGGTGCGCGCATCCTCCAGCGTCTGGCGGATGCCCTCGCCGCCCGGCACCTCGCCCACGCCGGTGTTGCCGGCGCTGTCGGTGAGGATGACCAGGTTGCGGGTGAAATAGGGACCGTGCGCACCCGACAGGTTCAGCAACATGCTGTCATGACCTGCCACCGGAATGACGCGCATCTCGGTCACGCGGGGAGCGCCCTGGACGGGCTGGACGGTATGGGGGATGGCTGCGCTCTGGCTCATGGCTCTGCTCTCTCACGCCGATGGATCGGCAAACACGGAATCGTCGAAGGTACGGACCACCCAATTGGTAGCGGTACCAAACTAATTTCAGCAAATGGTAGCGGTACCAATTTGTGATGTCAATCAGTCTTTCTGAAATGGCTTTTCAGCAATGTTGCGCCCCAAGAGGCCGCCAAAAGAGCCCGGTAAAAGAGGCAAGGAATCAGGCGCTGTCGCGAGCAATGATGGAGAAACCGACGTCGACCACCCGTTCAGCCACCTCGATACCGGCGGCGCGGTCGATGATGAAACGAGCGGCGCGCTGGCCGATGCCGGTGCCGTCGATGCGCACCGTAGTCAGGCGCGGCTGCAGGTCGCGAGAGAATTCGAGGTCGCCGAAACCGACCACGGCCAGTTGCTCAGGAATGGCGATGCCACGGCTTTGCGCCTCGATCATCACGCCCAGCGCCAGCAGGTCGGAGCTGCAGAAGATGGCGTCCAGGTCGGGCTGCGCCTGCAGCAGCTCGGCCAGTCCCTGGCGGCCCTGGCCCAGCGTGGTCGGCGCGGTCACATGATGCATGGGCAACGGCGCCCTGCCCTCCTGCATGCCCAGCGCCACGCACTCCTGCGCAAACGCATTCATGCGCCGCTGGCTGCGCTCGTCGCGCCCACCCACCACGGCAACTTTCTTGCGTCCGCGCTGATGCAGGTAGCGCGCCACCTCGCGGCCGATGGCCTCGTGCGAAAAGCCCACCAGCATGTCGATGGGCGTGGGCGTCAGATCCCAGGTCTCCACCACCGGGATGCCGCTGGCCAGCAAGCGCTTGCGCGCCTCGGCCGAGCGCATGATGCCGGTCAGCACCACGCCATCGGGACGACGGCCAATGATGGCTTCCAGCAGCGCATCCTCGCGCGAATTCTCATAGCCGCTCTGGCCCAGCATGACCTGGTAGCCCGCCGCAGCGAGCGTTTCGGTGAGGGTGTGGACGATTTCCTGGAACACCGGCCCGATCACGGTCGGCACCACCACCGCCACCAGCCGGCTCTTGTTGGAGGCCAGTCCACCGGCCAGCAGATTGGGCACGTAACCGGTCTTCTCCACCGCCTCGCGCACCTTCTGCAAGACCTTGGGCGACACCGCCGAAGGCGTATTGAGCGCCCGCGAGGCCGTGATCGGCGCCACGCCCGCCAGCTGGGCGACATCGCGCAGCGTCACGCCACCGGCGCTCTTGCGGCTGCCGCGACGGCGCGGGCTGGCGGCATCGCCATCCTGATGGGAGGCGACGGGGAATTCGGAGGAAGAGAGGCGGTTCTCGGACATGGCCGCATTCTAGCATCGCGGCTGGTAGCGTTACCACGGCGCGGCGCTGCCAAGCGGGCTGCACAAGCCCGGATCAGCGCTTGGGCGGACGTTGCTGCAACTGGAGATTGAGACGCTCCACCGCGCTGGCCAGCGGAATGAAGAAGTTCATGCCCGCCATGCCACGCGCCCCCAGGCCGGCCACGGTGATGCCCACCACCTGGCCGGAGCGGTCCAGCAAGGGGCCGCCGCTGCTGCCGGGCAGGATGGCGACGTCGCTTTGCAGGAATTCCTGACCATTGAGCAGGCGCACGCCACTGAGGATGCCGCGGGTCAGCGTGGTATTGAAGGTATCGCCCAGCGGCGAGCCCAATGCATAGACATCTTCGCCCAGCCCCGGCTCGTCCAGGCGCAAGGGCAGCGGACGCACGCCGGGCGGTTCGGTCTTGAGCAGGGCCACGTCGCGCGCCGCATCCACCCGCAACACCTCGGCCGGCAACTCGCGACCGCCCGGCAGCCGCACCCGCACCGAGCGGGCCGTGCCCACCACATGCTGGTTGCTGAGCAGCCAGCCGCTCTGGCCGATGTAGAAGCCGGTGCCGGAGCGGCCCTCGGTCAAGACCGTCACCACCCCCTGGCGCAGTTGGCCGATCACCTTGGACATCTCGCCGCCCGGCTGGGCCGCAGGGAGATTGTCGATGCTCACCGCCGGTCCCGGGGCGGGCTTGTTGGCCGCACCGCCCGTACCCGTGCCCGGAGCGGCGGGTTGGGAAGGCTGGGAGGGTGGCAGGATACTGGCATTGGCGGCCGCCGCCGCCCTGTCGTAAGGGGTCTGCAAGGCCAGCGCAAAGGCAGGATCGGCCAGCAAATTGCGCACGCCCACGCTGAAGGCTTCGGCCACGATGGGCGGCGCCGCCCCTTCCAGGCTGGCCTGGCGCGACTGGAACAGGCCTTCGCTGACGGTCTTGAAAATAACCTTGCGCTGATCCGGCGCGAACACCTGCCATTCCAGCCTGAGATAGGCCTCGCCGGTCCAGGAAGCATTGCCCTTGAGACAGAGATTGGTCAGCACCTGCGCCACGATCACGCCCACCTGCAACGCCTGCTCCGCCTGGCTGGGCGTGGCGTCATCCGGTTTTTCCTGGAACAGCGGCGCCTCTTTCGGTCCGGGAAGGGGATAGCCATGCTTTTGCAGTTCGCTACGGAAACGCGCCAGCATCACCCCGGTCGGCAACAACGCTTCACTACCCTTGGCAGTCCAGTAGATATCGCTCTTGCGGCTGCAGAACAGGCCGTTCTGCAATTCGCCGATGGGCTGGTTGCCCTGGTCGTAACGGCGCTGGATGCGCGCCAGATAACTGGGCCGGGCCGCCGCCGTCGTGGGCATCACCAGCGGCTGGCGAATCTCTACCGGTGGCATCGCCGCCTCTTGCGCCTGGGCGCCGGGATGCAGCAGCCACATCATCGAGATCAGCAAGGCGCTGTGCGCAAGATTGTTCTTGTTCATGTTCTGGCGATCGGAAAATCGAGTACGAATGAATGCCCCCGTAGGCATTGTCGCACGGCGGACATGACGCGGGCGATTTCCCCAAGGGACAGGCTGAATGAAAAAACGCCATTTCCCCCGCAGGAGAAATGGCGTCATCCAGAGGCCATAGCCAGGCCGCAATCAGGCGGCTATCAGACCACTATCAGGCCACAGCCGCCACCGCCCCGCCCGCCTTGCCCTTGATGCGCAAGACCAACACCGCCCCGACCAGGCAAGCCGCCCCCATCAGGATGGACGACAAGGTGTAGTTGCCCAGCGAGGCGCGCAGGTAGCCGGCCAGCGTGGTGGCGGTGGCCGCACCGAGTTGGTGGCCGGCAACGATCCAGCCGAACACGATGGGGGCCGCCAGGCGACCGAAGACATCATTGGCCAGGCGCACGGTGGGCGGCACGGTGGCGATCCAGTCCAGGCCATAGAAGATGGCGAAGATGGTCAGCCCGTAGTACTGCAGGCCGAAGGCATAGGGCAGGAAGATCAGCGCCAGGCCGCGCAGGCCGTAATACCAGAACAGCAGCACGCGCGGGTTGTAGCGGTCCGAGAGCCAGCCCGAGAGCGTGGTGCCGACCAGGTCCAGCATGCCCATGGCGGCCAGGATGGAAGCGCTGCTGACTTCGTTGATGCCGTAGTCATTGCACATGGCGATGAACTGCGTGCCGATATAGCCATTGGTGGACAGGCCGCAGACGAAGAAACTGGCAAAGAGCAGCCAGAAATCCGGCATGCGCACCGAGGTGCGCAGCGCGTCCAGGGCGATGAAGAGTGGATTGCGGCGGGACAGGCCCTCCTCCTTGGTGTCACTGGTCTGGCCCAGCATCTTCTGGCCGATCGCCGCCGGGCTTTCCGGCAGCAGCAGCCACACCAGCGGGATGGCCAGCAGCGCCACCGCCGACACCAGGAAGGCGACCGAGCGCCAGCCATAGCTGCCGACCATGGCCGCCATCAGCGGCAGGAACACCATCTGGCCGGTGGCCGCGCTGGCCGTGAGCAAGCCCATGGCCAGGCCGCGCCGGGTCTCGAACCAGCGGCTGACGATGGTCGCGCCCAGGGTATTGGCGGCCACGCCGGTGCCCGCCCCCACCAGCAAGCCCCACGACAGCAGCATGTGCCAGGGCATGTGCATGAGGGTCGACAGCGCCGTGCCGCTGGCCAGCAGCACCAGGGCCGCCAGCACCACGCGGCGGATGCCGAAACGCTGCATGGCCGCCGCCGAGAAGGGACCGATCAGGCCATACAGGGCGATGTTGACCGAGATCACCACCGAGATGGTGGAACGGTTCCAGCCGAATTCCTGTTCCAGCGGCAGGATCATCACCGAGGGCGTGGCGCGGATGCCGGCCGAACACAGCAGCACGAGGAAGATCACGCCCACCACCACCCAGGCATAGTGGAAGCGGGGCGTGACGGCGTTGGCGAGCGATTGGGTGAACTTGGTCATGGCAGTCCAGTGGAGGTGTGGGTGCAGCAGCGCAAGGCCGGGTGGAGATCAGGCTTCTTCTTGCAGGCGGGTGTAGGCGTCTTCGATCAGATCGTTGAAATTGCGCGCCAGGTCGGGGCCCAGCAGGCGGTCGATCTCATCCTGGGCGCGCCGCCAGTACGGCCGCGCCTGTTCCAGCTTGGCGCGGCCGTCCCGGCTCAGTTGCAGCGCAAAGGAACGCTTGTCCAGCTGGGCGTCTGCGGGCAGGTCCACGGTCTCTATCCAGCCGGCCGCCATGAGCGGCTTCAAGGCCCGGCTCAGGGTGCTGCGGTCCATGCCCATGTCCTGCGCCAGGGTGATGTTGGCGATGGGTCCCTTGCGACCGATGCGGCTGATCAGCGAATACTGGGTAATGCTCAGTTCGCAATCCTGCAGGTGATGGTCGTAAAGAACGGTGATGCGGCGCGTGAGGCGGCGCAGGGGGGCGCAGGTGCAGATGTCCTTGCTCATGGGGCTTCCCGGTGGAGTCTTGCCCTTCAGGCAGACTGTCAATTAAGTATGCATATACATCGATGTATGCGCATCATATTGATCACTCCTGGCGAAGTCAAGTGGCGTTGCTCGGCGGCCTCACGGGAAGATGGGAGCCATGGCAGCGGCAGACGGCGATGCCGCGCCCGCCCGCTGCGTCGGCGCCAGGGAGCCGGTCAGATGACGCAGCTCGTCCAGCAGGCGGGCGGCCGGCGCCGGCAGGATGCCCTGGCGGCGGCGGAAGGCGGTCAGGGTGCGCGGCGCATCCAGGCCGGCCACCTCCAGTGCGGCGATGACGCCGGCCTGGCGCTCGGTATCGAACATCGGCCCGGACATCCAGCCGATGAAGCCACAGCGCGCCACCAGGCTCTTGAGGACCGTGACCGACCGCGACTCGACGGCGATCTCCGGCATCGGCAGGCCATGCCGGGCGAAGGTTTCCTGGACGTGCAGATAGGGGCCGGTGCCTTTGGGCGTGAGCGCCCAGCGTTGTCCCAGGGTCTGCTCCAGCGCAATGCGCCCTTGCTGACGCAAGGGGTGATCGGGCGCGGCGACCACGTAGCTCAGGTCGGTCCAGCAGCAATCGGCAATGGCCGCGACCCCCTCGGTCTGCCCTCCCGAGGTGCTCAGGGCCAGGTCGATCTCGTGCGTGAGCAAGCCCTCGACCAGCCGGTCCCATACGCCTTCGATGATCTCCACCCGCAGGTTGGGCCACTTGTCCAGCACACCGCGCACCGCCAGCGGCAAGACCAGGCTGGCGATGCTGCCCACCGCCCCGACCTTGATGACGCCCTTGGCCAGGCCGCGGATGGCATCGAGCTCCTCGCGCGCCTGCTGGGCCTCGCGCTGCAGCGACATGGCATGGGGCAGCAGCGCCTGGCCCAGCACGGTCAGGTGCATGCCCTTGGTGTGGCGTTCGAACAAGGTCCCGCCCACCGATTCTTCCAGCCGCTTGATGGCGCGGCTCAGGGCCGGCTGGGTCAGGTTGAGCAGCGCCGCCGCGCGCCCCAGGCTGCCGGCCGAGACAATGGCATTGAACATTTCCAGCTGTTGCAGGTTGAAGCTCACGCGGGGCCTCCTGGGAGGATGAAAGGACGGGTTCAACACATTACCAGATGTAATGACTTTGATCACATCCGGCAATTTTCAACCTGGAGCCAGCGTTTCATACTGCCCTCCATCATCCACCCGGCCCGCACTGGTGCAGGTCTCTTCACAGGATCAGCGATGCAGCAGAAGTTTTCCCACCCGATCACCGTCCGTCATGCGGTGCTGGATCTCATGCGCCGTCTCGGCATGACCTCTGTCTTTGCCAATCCCGGTTCCACCGAGTTGCCGATGTTCCGTGACTTTCCGGAGGATTTCCGCTACGTGCTGGGCTTGCAGGAAGCCGTCGTGGTCGGCATGGCCGACGGCTTCGCCCAGGCCAGCGGCAACGCCGCCCTGGTCAACCTGCACTCGGCCGCCGGGGTCGGCAATGCCATGGGCAACATCTTCACCGCCTTTCGCAATCGCACGCCGCTCATCATCACGGCCGGCCAGCAAGCGCGCTCCATTCTCCCCTTCGACCCCTTCCTGGGCGCCACGCAGGCCACCGAGCTGGCCAAGCCCTACCTCAAGTGGAGCATCGAACCGGCACGCGCAGCCGATGTGCCCTTGGCGCTGGCGCGGGCCTATCACATGGCCATGCAGGAACCACGCGGGCCGGTGTTCGTCTCCATCCCTGTGGATGACTGGGACCAGCCGGCCGAGCTGGTGCCGCCCACCCAGGTGACCAGCCGCTGCCGTCCGGAACCTGCCGCCATCGCCACGCTGGCGGCGGCGCTGGAACAGAGTCAGCGCCCAGCCATCGTGGTAGGTGCGGAGCTGGACCGGGCCGGCGCCTGGGACGCCGCGATCGCGCTGGCCGAAACGCTGCGGGCGCGGGTGTTCGTGGCGCCGATGTCCTCGCGCTGCAGTTTCCCGGAAGACCATCCGCTGTTCGCCGGCTTCCTGCCGGCCATGCGCGAGAAGATCGTGCAGGCCCTGCAAGGCCACGACCTGCTCTTCGCGCTGGGAGCCCCGGCCTTCACCTATCACGTCGAAGGCAGTGGCCCGCACGTGCCGCCAGGCGCGGCCCTGTTCCAGCTGATCGACGATCCGGTCACGGCCTCCTGGACACCGACCGGCCAGGCCATCGTCGGCAACATCCAGCTCGGCCTGGACGACCTGCTGGCGCAGATCAGGCGGCAACCGCCCACGCAACGTGCGCAACCGCCGGCGCGGCCTGCGTGTGCGCGGGTGGAGGCAAGCGCTCCGCTATCCATGGCCTATGCCCTGCAAACCCTGGCCGACGTGCGCGAGGCCGGCGACATCGTCGTCGAGGAAGCGCCCGGCTCGCGTCCCGTGATGCAGGCCCATCTGCCCTTCACTCGCCCCGGCAGCTTCTACACCATGGCCAGCGGCGGCCTCGGATATGGCATGCCGGCTGCCGTTGGCGTCGCGCTGGCGCGTCCGCACAGCCGGGTCATCGGGCTCATCGGCGATGGTTCGGCGATGTATTCCCCGCAGGCCATCTACAGCGCCGTCCAGCTGGGACTGCCGGTCACCTTCGTCATCCTCAACAATGGACGCTACGCCGCCTTGCAGGATTTCGCGCCGGTGTTCGGTTTCGGCCCCGAGGATCCGGTGCATGGAACGGACCTTCCCGGCCTGGATTTCGTGGCGCTGGCGCACAGCATGGGCTGTCACGGCGTGCGCGTGAGCCAGGCCGCCGCATTGGCGCCGGCGCTGCGCGAGGCCTTGTGTTCCAATGAAACGCGGCTGGTGGAAATCGTGGTGCGTTGAACCCCAGGTTCGCCATCCGGCCCGACATCGTCCCCCTGAATCCAGACAGACAAGAGAAACCCGAGGAGCAGACCCATGAATGA
Organism: Herbaspirillum camelliae; assembly: GCF_001929405.1. Lineage (NCBI taxonomy): Bacteria > Pseudomonadati > Pseudomonadota > Betaproteobacteria > Burkholderiales > Oxalobacteraceae > Herbaspirillum > Herbaspirillum camelliae. Next base: position 2,682,936 of record NZ_KV880769.1, on the reverse strand, counting down.
GATCGATATGCTGATCAACGGCGAACGCTGCGGCGCCACCGGCGCTGCGTATTTCGAGCGGCGCAATCCGCTGGACCATAGCGTGGCTGCGCGCGCGCCGGCGGCCACCGTGGCCGACGCCCGCGCAGCGGTCGCCGCCGCAGCCGCCGCCTTCCCGGCCTGGGCCGCGATGGGGCCGGGCCAGCGCCGCGCCCTGCTGACACGCGCCGCCGATGCGCTGCAGGCCCGCGCCGACGACTTCGTCCAGGCCATGGCGGCCGAGACCGGGGCGTCGCATCACTGGGCTGGCTTCAACGTCAAGCTGGCCGCCGACGGGCTGCGCGAAGCCGCCGCCATGACCACCCAGATCGCCGGTGAAGTGATTCCCTCGGACGTACCCGGCAACCTGGCCATGGCGGTGCGCCAGCCGGCCGGCGTGGTGCTGGGCATCGCGCCCTGGAACGCCCCTGTGATCCTGGGCGTGCGCGCCATCGCCCTGCCGCTGGCCTGTGGCAACACGGTGGTGTTCAAGGGTTCCGAGATCTGCCCGGCCACCCATGGCCTGATCATTGCCGCCCTCCAGGAGGCCGGCCTGCCGCCGGGCGTGGTCAACTTCGTGACCAATGCCCCGGAAGACGCCGCCGCCATCGTCGAAGCCATCATCGCTGAACCCGCCGTGCGGCGCGTCAACTTCACTGGTTCCACCCGCGTGGGCCGCATCATTGCTGCGCAATGCGCCCGCCACCTCAAGCCCGCCGTGCTGGAGCTGGGCGGCAAGGCGCCCTTTGTCGTGCTGCACGACGCCGACCTCGATGCCGCCGTGGAGGCCGCCGCCTTCGGCGCCTTCGCCAACTCGGGACAGATCTGCATGTCCACCGAGCGCATCATCGTCGATGACAGCGTGGCCGACGAGTTCGTGCGCAGGCTGGCCGCCAAGGCGGCCAGCCTGCCGCTGGGCGATCCGCGCCAGGGACCGGTGGTGCTGGGTTCGGTGGTGGACATGGCCACCGTCGAGCGCTGCAATGCGTTGATCGACGACGCTCTGGCCAAGGGCGCCACCCTGGTCTGCGGCGGCAAGGCCAGCGACACGCTGATGCCGGCCACGCTGCTGGATCACGTCAGCGCCAACATGCTGATCTACCGCGAGGAATCCTTCGGCCCGGTCAAGCCCATCGTGCGCGTGGCAGGCGACGAAGCCGCCATCGCCTGCGCCAACGACAACGAATACGGCCTGTCCTCGGCCCTGTTCAGCCGTGACGTGGCGCGCGCCCTGGCGCTGTCGCGCCGCATCGAATCGGGCATCTGCCACATCAATGGACCCACCGTCCACGACGAGGCCCAAATGCCGTTCGGCGGCGTCAAGTCCAGCGGCTTCGGCCATTTCGGCGGCAAGGCCGGCATTGCCGAATTCACCGAACTGCGCTGGGTGACGGTGCAGACCACGCCGCGCCACTATCCGTTCTGAGTCCTGCCCTGCCCCGGCCAGGCCAGTGTCACGCTGCGCCAGCCGGGCCTGCTGTTCCACCACCACAACAATCACCAACGCCGGCCGCCCACGATCGGACCGGCGTGATACCACCGAGGAGACCTCCATGCGCAATACGCCCTGGCCATTGCCGCCCCAGCTCGCACCCGCCCTGCTCTTGCACAAGCACATCGCCGCCGCCCTGCGCGCCGCCGAGGAGCGCACATGAGCAACCTGGGCGCACATGGCAAGCAGACCGTCGACATCGGGCGCATGCTCGATGACGGCGTCTTCTCCGGATTCCAGAAACTGGTGGTGTGCCTGGCGGCGCTGTCCATCGTCATGGATGGCTTTGATGGACAGCTGATCGGCTTCGCCATCCCCAGCCTGATCAAGGAATGGGGCATCACCCGCAGCGCCTTCGCCCCCGCCGTGGCCGCCGGCCTGGTCGGCATGGGCATCGGCAGCGCCTTTGCGGGCCTCTTTGCCGACCGCTTCGGGCGCCGCATGGCCATCATCGGCAGTGTCTTCGTCTTCGGCGTGGCCACCAGCCTGATCGCGTTTTCTCCGGACGTGACCACCATCGCCATCCTGCGCTTCTGCGCCGGCCTGGGCATTGGCGGCGCACTGCCCAGCTCGACCACAATGACCGCCGAATTCAGCCCGGCGCGACGCCGCACCCTGGCCGTTACCGCCACCATTGTCTGCGTACCGCTGGGTGGCATGCTGGCCGGGCTGTTCGCCAATGCGGTGCTGCCGCACTATGGCTGGCGCGGCCTGTTCCTGATCGGCGGCCTGCTGCCGGTGGCGTTTTCGGTGCTGCTGTGGTTTGTCATTCCGGAGTCGCCGCGTTACCTGGCGCGCCATCCGCACCGCTGGGATGAATTGCGCCGCCTCCTGCAACGCATGTCGCGACCGGTCAGCGCCGACACCGGCTTTGCCGACGCCCGCGAGCAAGCCGTCGAGACCCGCGCAGGATTCGGCGCGCTCTTCGCCAGTGGCCAGGCACGCGACACCATGGCGCTGTGGGTGGCCTTCTTCATGAACCTGCTGGCGGTCTATAGCGCCTTCAGCTGGCTGCCCACGATGCTGGCGGGCGAAGGGCTAAGCCCCTCGGTAGCCGGCGCCGGGCTGACGGCCTACAACTTCGGCGGCGTCTTTGGCGCGCTGCTGTGCGCCTTGTTCATCACCCGCTTCGGTTCGCGCCTGCCCATGCTGCTGTGCTGCCTGGCGGCCACGGCCAGCGCGCTGTTCCTGCGCAGCCTCGATGTGGCCAGCCAGACCACGCTGCTGGTGGTGGGCATCGGCCTGCACGGCCTGTTCGTCAACGCCGTACAGAGCACCATGTATGCACTGTGCGCCTACATCTATCCCACCCAGGTGCGCGCCACCGGCACCGCCGCAGCACTGGCCTTTGGCCGGCTGGGCGCGATCCTGAGCGCCTTTGCCGGCGCGCTGGTGATCACCCAGGGCGGCGCAGCGGGCTACCTGGCCATGCTGGCCGGGGCCATGCTGATGGTGTTCGTGGCGCTGCTGGTGGTGCGCAAACATATCCCCCGCGTGAATGCGGGGGCGGCTGAAACATTGAAGAAGGAATCACACGCATGAAGATAGCCATCGTCGGCGCAGGCGCCATGGGGGGATTGTTCGCAGCGCGCCTGGCGCTGGCCGGACAGGACGTGAGTTTGATCGAGGTGGCCCCGGCCAGCATCGAGGCGATCAGCAGCCATGGCCTGTCGCTCACCGATGAAGACGGCGCCCACACGGTCAGGGTGCCAGTGGGCCGGGCCGACAGCTTCCGCGATACCTTCGATTTGATCATCCTCTTCACCAAGGGCTTCCATACCCAGGCCGCCATCGCCAGCGTGGCCCACCTGGCAGGTCCCCATACCTGGGCGCTGTCGGTGCAGAACGGGCTGGGCAATGCCGACCTGATTGCCGAGGTGATCCCGCGTGAACGCATCATCGTGGGCATGACCAATCTGCCGGCCGACCTCAGGGCGCCGGGCGTGGTCCACAGTCATGGAGAAGGACAGGTCAGGATCTGGACGCTGTCGGGGCAGCCCAGCGCGCAATTGACCCAGGTCGCGGCTGATTTCAATGCAGCCGGCCTGCCCTGCAGCGCCGATCCACTGGTGCAGCAGGCCATCTGGGAAAAGCTGGCCTTCAATGCCGCGCTGAACGCGATCTGCGCCGTCACCGGCCTGACCGTGGGCGCCGCCGGGGCCAGCGCCCCAGGCCGGGAGCTGGCCCTGCGCATTGCCGCCGAGACCGTGGCAGTGGCGCAGGCAGCGGGCATTGACGCGCGCCTGGTGCAGGTCGAAGACGCCATCGAACACGCCTTCCGCACCCACCTGCATCACAAACCCTCGATGCTGCAAGACATCGAGGCCGGACGCAGGACCGAGATCGACTTCATCAACGGCGCCGTGGTCCGCGAGGCAGAGCGCCTGGGCCTGGCCGTCCCCACCACGCAGACCCTGCATCAGCTGGTGAAGTTGATGGAAGGGGCGGCGCAAGCGCAACAGCGCCCGGCCGCTCAGACCAGCGAATCGTCGTAGCCGCCGCTATCGTCCAGGTCGACATTGCCCAGGTCGGCCAGGTCGTTGCTGGAACCGAAGTCGTTGCCATCGCTGCTGGCCTGGTCGGAGGACCGGTCGGCATCGCTGCCGTAGTAGTTGTTGACGGTGGTGTTCTCGATATTTTCCACCGGCGTGCTCAGTCCGTTCTGGTGCGCAAAGCCGGAGCCGCCATTGCCGTTGAACAGGTGCTCGATGCCCTGGTACAGGAAGGCGCCGCCCGCCACACCTGCCGCCGTAGCGGCCACCGTGCCGAGCATGCTGCCCATGCCGCCGCCAAAGAAGCCCGATGAGGACGAAGGCGCTGCTGCTGGCGCGGGTGCGGCCTGGTAGGCGGGCGCGGCAGGCGCGGCGTAGGCCGGTGCTGCCGGTGCGGCCGAACCATAGGCTTGCGGACGCGACGCCGTCGCCGCGCGCCCCCAGGCATTGCCATCGAGGAAGCCCGGCTCGCGCGCACCGCCGGCCTGCAGCGCCTGTACCTGGCTTTGCAACGCCGCCACCTGCGCCTTGGCGGCATTCAATGCCTGCTCCACCAGCAGCGCTCGCTGCACCAGCAGATAGGCCGCGTCGGGCTGGCGCGCCACCGCCGCGGCGATCATCGCATCGGCCTGGGGATCCTTGCTGATGCCCCGGACCTCGGTCAGTTGTTGAAGAAAATCCTGCAGTGCCTGGGTTTCTTGCGGACTCATGATGACGGACTCCCTACTGAGATGAAAACGAGGAATGTAGACACAACGACATCTGGGGTGGTAGTGGATGACAGGTATCGTCGTCAATATCATTATGCGCGCCTTGATATCGAAGATTTGTGTCAACAATCGACGAGATGGAAACAGCTTGTAACAGCCAGCAGAAACCAGAGCAAAGTCAAGGCAAGTGCTAGCAAAAAACCCGAAGCGCCAAATTTTAGGTAATATCCCCCTCCCCGTCGCCGTTCCCGCCGCCACAAGCCCCGGAACGAGCGGGAGCAGGCGCAGGAAGCCGTTAGCGGTTTCCTCCCCACGATCCGGATGGCCGGAAGTCAAAGCATCTTCCCGGCCGATCCGCCGCATTCACACCAGGAAACCAGAACGGTGAAGGCGGGCCTTGCCCGGAGTACGGGCGCCCTCCTATCACCACACCCGTTTTTACTCCTCATCAAGACCATGACCCAACAAATCTCTGCAGCCGAGCAACTCTTGCGTGACGCCGCACGCGAATACCATCGCACGCCGTCGCGCGGCAAGATCGAAGTCCGTCCCACCAAGCCGCTGTCGAACCAGCGCGACCTGTCGCTGGCCTATTCGCCGGGCGTGGCCTATCCCTGCCTGGACATCGAAGCCGACCCGCTGAAGGCCTTCGACTACACCTCGCGCGGCAACCTGGTGGCCGTCATCAGTAACGGTACCGCCGTGCTGGGCCTGGGCAACATCGGTCCGCTGGCTTCCAAGCCGGTGATGGAAGGCAAAGGCTGCCTGTTCAAGAAATTTGCCGGCGTGGACGTATTCGACATCGAACTGGCCGAGAACGACCCCGACAAGCTGGTCGAGATCATCGCCTCGCTGGAGCCGACCCTGGGCGGCATCAACCTGGAAGACATCAAGGCCCCGGAATGCTTCTACATCGAGCAGAAGCTGTCGGCGCGCATGAACATCCCGGTCTTCCACGATGACCAGCACGGCACCGCCATCATCTCCTCGGCAGCGCTGTTGAACGGCCTGGAACTGGTCGGCAAGGACATCGGCAAGGTCAAGATCGCCGTCTCCGGCGCCGGTGCGGCAGCGATTGCCTGCGTGGAAGTGATGATCGGCCTGGGTGTGAAGCGCGAGAACGTCTACATGGTCGACAGCAAGGGTGTCATCTATGAAGGCCGCCCCGGTGGCCTGGACGCTTCCAAGCAGCGCTACGCCATCAAGACCGAGGCGCGCACCCTGGCCGACGTGGTCAATGGCGCTGACGTCTTCCTGGGCTGCTCCGCGCCGGGCGTGCTGAGCGCCGAGATGGTCAAGACCATGGCCGACAAGCCCATCATCCTGGCCCTGGCCAACCCGGAACCGGAAATCCGCCCCGAGCTGGCCAAGTCGGTGCGCCCGGACTGCATCATCGCCACCGGCCGTTCGGACTACCCGAACCAGGTCAACAACGTCCTGTGCTTCCCCTACATCTTCCGTGGCGCGCTGGACTGCGGCGCCACCAAGATCACCGAAGCCATGAAGCTGGCCTGCGTGCGCGAGATCGCCGACCTGGCCAAGGCCGAGACCAGCGCCGAAGTCAGCGCCGCCTATCCCGGCAAGGAACTGGTGTTCGGCGCCGACTACCTGATCCCGACCCCGTTCGATTCGCGCCTGATCCTCAAGATCGCCCCGGCCGTGGCCAAGGCCGCCGCCGAGTCCGGCGTGGCCACCCGTCCCATCAAGGACTACGACGCCTACCGCGCCGAGCTGACCCGCTTCATCTACCAGACCGGCATGTTCATGCAGCCCGTCTTCAACACCGCCAAGGTCGCGCCGCAACGCGTGGTCTACGCCGACGGCCAGGACGAGCGCGTGCTGCGCGCCGTGCAGTTCGTGGCTGACGAAGGCCTGGCCGCGCCTATCCTGGTGGGCGCCCCTGCGGCCATCGAAGCCGGCATCAAGAAGGCCGGCCTGCGCATCAAGATCGGTCAGAACGTGCAAGTGATCGACCCGGCCAGCGACGCCCGCGTGGCGCAGTACGCCGCCCAGTACAAGGATGGCAGCGAAGCCGACGTGCGCGCCAGCGGCAGCCTCTTGGCCGCGCTGATGGTCAAGGCCGGTGACGCCGACGCCATGCTGTGCGGCCTGGATGGCAACTACGACGGCCATCTGGCGCATGTGGAAAAGGTGATCGGCCTGAAGCAAGGCGCGCAGGAATTCGCGGCCCTGAACGCCGTGCTGCTGCCGGACCAGACCCTCTTCATCACCGACACCTACGTCAACGACACTCCGGACGCCGAGCAACTGGCCCGCATCGCCCAGGCCGCCGCCGAAGAAGTGGCGCGTTTCGGCGTGCCGCCGAAGGTGGCTTTCCTGTCGCACTCCAACCGTGGCAGCTCCTCGCGTCCGTCGGCCCGCAAGATGGCCGCCGCCCATGAGGCCTTCAAGAAGCTGGCCCCGGAGGTCGAATCCGCCGGCGAACTGCATGGCGACGCCGCCCTGTCGGAAAAGATCCGCAACAACGCCGGCCTGGCCGACAGCGGCCTGACGGGTGCGGCCAACGTGCTGGTCTGCCCCAACCTGGATGCCGCCAACATCCTCTTCAACGTGTTGAAGACCAGCAGCGGCCAAGGCACCACCATCGGCCCCATCCTGCTGGGCGCGGCCGCTCCGGTGCATGTGCTGACGCCCTCGAGCACGGTGCGTCGCGTCATCAACATGACCGCCCTGGCGGCGGCCAAGGCGCAGGACGGCAAGTCCAAGGCCTGAGCTCGCTCTGAGCTGATCTGCAGCCGCCGTCGCGGTAGCTGCATGAACAACGCCCCGCTGTCGTGAGACGCGGGGCGTTTTTCGTGGGCCAGTAGAAGGATGGGGCCTGGCTAATCCTTCACATAATGCGGAAAGCGCTGGCGGATCTCCTCCAGCTGCGCCAGCGTCCCCGACAGATGCTCGCGCAGCGCGGCCTGGGCGGCGGCCGGGTCGCCGGCCGCGATGGCGTCCACGATGGCGGCGTGGTCGCGCAACACCCGTGCGGTCTTGCCGGGGATGGGCACATGCAGGTTGCGCAGGCGGTCGAGGTGGCCGCTTTGCCGCCGCACCATGGACCATAGCTCCGGTACCTGCGCCGCTTCGTACATCTGGCGGTGGAAGGCCTGGTCGGCCAGCACGAACTCGGCGTAGTTTTCCCGCCCGGCCAGCACCCGCTGGACCTCGATACTGTCGCGCAGGCGGTTCACCAGCGCGGCGTCGGCCTGCGCCGCCAGCGTGTGGACGACCTCCAGCTCGATGGAACGGCGCAGGAAATGCGCCTGCCGCGCCAGCGTCACATTAACCGCGCTGACCACCGTCGCATGCTGGGGAAAGATGTCCACCAGCCCTTCCTCGCCCAGCTTGATGAGCGCATCCCGGATCGGCGTCTGGCTCAGGCCGTATTGCGCGGCCAGCTCGGCGCGCTGCAGGACCGTGGCCGGGGCCAGGCGCATGCCGATGATCAGCTCGCGCAGATGCTCGAAGACCTGCGGCGCGGCATGGCGCGAACGGTCCAGCGGCGGCGGGGTGATGACGATGGGGGCGATGCTGGTGCTGGTGCTGGTCATGCTGATGTCCTTGCGTCCTTCCTGGAAAGCCGGGAGAACGCCCGCCAACCACGAGCACGTCCCTCCCGACCCGCGATGATAAACCGCCCTCTCACGATTGACGCACTAATATATTAGTGTTTTAATGCTTCACATCGCGCAGTTGTACGATGACATCTCGCCCTCAGAGGCCATGCCAGCTGCGCCCTGTCCATCGAGGAGACCTGCGTGGAAACACCCCAGCAAGCAGCCAGCGCCACCGGCGCGGCCGCGCCCACCGTCCTGCAACAGGCGGTGGCCAAGATCAAGCAGCGTGTCTTGCCGCTGTTCGTGATCATGTTCATCGTCAACTACATCGACCGCGTCAACATCGGCTTCGTGCGCAGCCACCTGGCCACCGACGTGGGCATCGGCACGGCCGCCTATGGCCTGGGTGCGGGGCTGTTCTTCGTCGGTTACGCCCTCTTCGAGGTGCCCTCCAACCTGCTGCTGCAACGCTTCGGCGCCAAGGCCTGGCTCACCCGCATCATGGCGACCTGGGGCCTGGCGGCCACGGCCATGGCCTTCGTCAACAGCGAGACCACCTTCTATGTGCTGCGCTTCCTGCTGGGAGCGGCCGAGGCCGGTTTCTTCCCCGGCGTGATCTACTACTTCACGCAATGGCTGCCGGCCAGCGAACGCGGGCGCGCCATGGCGATCTTCCTGTCCGGCTCGGCGCTGGCGTCCATCCTCAGCGGGCCGATCTCAGGGGGGCTGTTGCAGATCGACGGCGGCGGGCTGCATGGCTGGCAATGGATGTTCATCATCGAAGGCATGGCCTCGGTGCTGCTGTGCGGCTTCGTCTGGTTCTGGCTGGATTCGATGCCCGCTGACGCCAAGTGGCTCACCGCGCAGGAACGCGCCGCCATCACCAGCGCCATCGTGGACGAGCAGGCCGAGCGCATGAAGCACCAGCCCGCGCAGGTCTCGCCGCTGCAACTGCTGCGCGACCCGCAGATCCTGATCTTCTGTTTCATCTACTTCTCCATTTCCCTGACCATCTATGGCGCCACCTTCTGGCTGCCCAGCATCATCCGCAAGATGGGCAGCTTCAGCGATCTCCAGGTGGGGCTGTTCAATTCCATTCCCTGGCTGATCTCGATTGTGGCCATGTACGCCTTCGCCGCCCTGGCGGCCCGCTTCAAGCACCAGCAGGCCTGGGCCGCCACGGCGCTGGTGATCGCGGCCCTCGGCATGTTCGCCTCCACCTTCGGCAATTCGGTCTATGCCTTTGTCTCGATCTGCTTTGCGGCGGTCGGCTTCAAGGCGGCTTCCTCGCTGTTCTGGCCGCTGCCCCAAGGCTATCTGGATGCACGCATCGCCGCCGGCGTCATCGCCCTGATCAATTCCATCGGCAACCTCGGCGGCTTTGTCGCGCCGACGGCCTTCGGCTTCCTGGAACAGCGCACCGGCTCCATCCAGGGCGGGCTGATGGGATTGGCCATCACCTCGCTGGTGGCCGCCGGGGTCGTGTTCCTGGCCCGTTCGGGACCGGGCGCCGCGCGCCGTCCCCGCTGAACCCGGCCCCGCGCTTCGGCCACATCTTCAAGAGAGTCCACCATGAAAATCACCCGCGTCACCGTCACCCCCATCGCCTTCAAGGATGGCCCCCTGCTCAACGCCAGCGGCATCCATGAACCCTATGCGCTGCGCTCCATCATCGAGCTCGAAACCGATAACGGCTACATCGGCCTGGGCGAAAGCTATGGCGATGCGCCGGCGCTGAAGATCCTCGATCTGGTGAAGGAACGACTGGTCGGCCTGGACCCGTTCAACCTCAACGGCCTGCGCGCCATCGTGCGCGGCGTAGTGGCCGCCATGGCGCCGGCCAGCAACGCCGGTGCGGAACTGGCCCCGGGCTCGCATGCCAGCAAGGCCGTCTCCAATGCCTATTCGGCCTTCGAGGTGGCCTGCCTGGACGCCCAGGCGCGCTACCTCAACGTGCCGCTGGTGGATCTGCTGGGCGGGGCGGTGCGCAAGGAGATTCCCTTCAGCGCCTATCTCTTCTTCAAGTACGCCCAGCACATCGACAGTCCCTATGCACCCGATGCCTGGGGCGAGGCGCTGAGCGAAGAGCAGATCGTGGCGCAGGCGCGCAAGATGATCGAGGAAAACGGTTTCCAGAGCATCAAGCTCAAGGCCGGCGCGCTCGCGCCCGAACACGAGGTGGCCTGCATCAAGGCGCTCAAGAAAGCCTTCCCCGACGCCCCGCTGCGCATCGACCCTAACGGCAACTGGTCGCTGGAGACTGCCATCCGCATGGCCGAGCTGCTGGGCGATGATCTGCAATATTACGAAGACCCGACTCCGGGCCTGGAAGGCATGGCCGAACTGCATCGCCGCACCGGCTTGCCGCTGGCCACCAACATGGTGGTCACCGATTTCGATGAACTGCGCCGCAGCGTGGCCTTGAACAGTGTCCAGATCGTGCTGGCCGACCACCACTACTGGGGCGGCCTGCGCGATACCCAGCAACTGGCGAAGATGTGCGATGTGTTCGGCCTGGGCGTGTCCATGCATTCCAACTCACACCTGGGCATCAGCCTGATGGCGATGTCGCATATGGCCGCAGCGGTGGAGAACCTGTCCTATGCCTGCGATACCCACTATCCCTGGCAAGAGCCGGACGAGGAAGTCATCCAGGGCGGCAAGCTGCCCATCCGCAATGGCTGCGTGCAGATCACCGACGCCCCCGGCCTGGGCGTGGAAGTGGACCAGGACCAGTTGCGCAAACTGCATCAGCTCTACCTCGAGTGCGGCATCCGCCAGCGTGATGACGTGGGCCAGATGCGCAAGTACCAACCGGACTGGAAGACCGTCAAACCGCGCTTCTGACCTCACCCCGCAGGCCGCCGGTGCAGGCCGTGCGGCGCTGCATTGATATCAAATCCCGCATTGCCTGGTCGATTAATTTCATTGGATGGAATGCTTGCCGCTGGTTAATATCAAGCCCGATCCAGCCATGCGACCATCGACAAGCAAGCGCCAGGGGCAGTGGGAGGCCCGCCGCAAATCACACAGAGACAGGATGGGCAGGCAGGCCGACGCTTCGTGACGGCATGACAGCATGACATCACCGGCACTCTGATTGCGCCATCGCGCCCCGCCGCCACCCCGGCCGGATGCTCCCTGTACACGCCCGGACGCCAACCGGGCGGCCCCGCTTCGATGACGTCGGCTGGACCGATACCGACAACGATAAATCGAATGCGAGGATGACATGATCTGGTTCTACAACCTCAACATCGCCAAGAAACTGGCCTTGTCCTTTGCCGTGGTGATCGCGCTGACCCTGTTGCAGGGCCTGTTCGCCATCAAGGAACTCAAGCAGGTCAACAAGGCCTCCGGCGAGATTGTCAGCAAGTGGATGCCGACCATGGACGCAGCCCGCGAGCTGCAAGGCTCGCTGCCGCCGCTGCGCCTGAACGAACTGGAACTGGTCACCGCCGTCACGCCCCAGGAGCGCGCCGCCGCCAACAAGGCGATCAAGGACCGGCTCGATGCCCTGACCCGGCAGCGCGCCATCTTCGAACAGCGCATGTCGGAGCCGCAGGAAAAGGAACAGTACGCGCAATTCCTCAAGAACCTGACGGCCTACGCCAAGGTCGACGAGCAACTGGCCGAGATGGCGGCCAACCAGCAATACGATGAGACCCGCGCCCTCTTCAACGGCGAATCGGCCAAGCTCTATCGCAGCATGGTCGGCAACCTCGATGCGATCGTCAAGATCAACACCAGCGGCAGCGCCCAGGCCGATGAAGAGGCCTCGACCGTGTTTCGCGGGGCGCAGCGCTGGATCGTCGGCCTGCTGGCGGCCACGGTGCTGATTGCTTCGCTGCTGGCCTTCCTGGTGGCCACCAATGTCTCGCGTCCGCTCAAGGAGGCCGTGCAGATCGCCCAGCGCGTGGCGCGCGGCGACCTGACGCTGCGCATCCGCCCAGCCGGGCGCGACGAAACCGGCGCCCTCATGGAAGCCCTGCGCGCCATGAACGAAAGCCTGCGCGACATCGTCAGCGAAGTGCGCCAGGGCACCGAGACCATCAGCACCGCCTCGCACGAGATCGCGCGCGGCAACCTGGACCTGTCCAACCGCACGGAACAACAGGCCGGTTCGCTCGAAGAAACCGCCTCGGCCATGGAAGAACTGACCTCCACCGTGACCCAGAACGCCGACAACGCCCGCCAGGCCAACCAGCTGGCCGCCACCGCCTCGGAGATTGCCAGCCAGGGCGGCGAGGTCGTGGGCCAGGTGGTGCAGACCATGGAAGGCATCACCGAGAGTTCGCGCCGCATCGCCGACATCATCAGCGTGATCGACGGCATCGCCTTCCAGACCAATATCCTGGCCCTGAACGCCGCCGTGGAAGCGGCCCGCGCGGGTGAGCAGGGACGCGGCTTTGCCGTGGTGGCGTCCGAAGTGCGCTCGCTGGCCCAGCGCTCGGCCGGCGCAGCCAAGGAAATCAAGGAACTCATCGACGATTCGGTGCAGAAGGTCAGCGCCGGTAGCGCCCTGGTGGAGCGCGCCGGCAGCACCATGACCGAAGTGGTGGCCAGCGTGCGGCGCGTCACCGATGTAGTCGCCGAAATCAGCGCCGCCACCCAGGAACAGAGCGGCGGCATCAACGAAGTCAACCTGGCCATCACCCAGATGGACGAGACCACCCAGCAGAACGCCGCCCTGGTGGAACAGGCCGCCGCAGCAGCGGATTCGCTCAAGGGCCAGGCCAGCAACCTGGCGGCGGTGGTAGGCAAGTTCAAGCTGGATTGAACTTGCCCAAGCATTCGCAGTGTTAAACCACGCTTAATGCTGGATTCATCCAGCATTAAGCACCTCTTGACGCCGATCTCCTATAGTCATTGCTCCCTACCGCGCAATCTTCAGGAGTCCACCATGAACCTGGCGTCACTGCCCACCCCCGCCGCCCTGATCGACGTCGCCCGCATGGAACGCAACATCGCCCGCATGCAGCAGCGCATGGATGTGCTGGGCGTGCGTTTTCGTCCGCACGTCAAGACCACCAAATGCAATGAGGTGGTGCAGGCACAATTGCAGGCCGGCGCCAGCGGCATCACGGTCTCCACCCTGAAGGAAGCCGAACAGTTCTTTGCCGCCGGCATCACCGACATCGTCTACGCCGTCGGCATGGCCCCCACCAAACTGGCCCAGGCGCTGGCGCTGCGCCGCCAGGGCTGCGAGCTCAAGATCGTGGCCGACAGCGTGGTCTGCGCCCAAGCCATCGTGGCCTTCGGCCAGGCGCAAGAGGAATGCTTCGAGGTCTGGATTGAAATCGATGTGGATGGCCACCGCTCCGGCATCGCCCCCGAAGACGCCACCCTGCTGGCCGTCGGCAACGTACTCCACGCGGGCGGCATGCGCATCGGCGGCGTGATCGCCCATGCTGGCTCCAGCTATGACTACGACAACGACGCCGCCCTCATCGCCGTGGCCGAACAGGAACGCGCCGGTTGCGTGCGCGCCGCCGAACGCCTGCGCGAATCCGGTCTGCCCTGCGACGTGGTCAGCATCGGCTCCACCCCGACCGCCCTGCGCGCCGAACACCTGCAGGGCGTGACCGAAGTGCGCGCCGGTGTCTATGCCATGTTCGACCTGGTGATGCACAACGTGGGCGTCAATACCATGGACGAGATCGCCCTGAGCGTACTGACCACCGTGATCGGCCATCAGCCCGAGAAAGGCTGGGCCATTGTCGATGCAGGCTGGATGGCCATGAGCCGCGACCGTGGCACGCAGGGACGCAAGCACGACTTCGGCTATGGCCAGGTCTGCACGGAAGACGGCAAGGTGCTGGAGGGCTACCTCATGAGCGGCGCCAACCAGGAACACGGCATCCTCTCGCGCCAGGGAACGCCCGACGCGCAGATCGCAGAGCACCTGTCCATCGGCACGCGCCTGCGCATCCTGCCCAATCACGCCTGTGCCACCGGTGCGCAGTACCAAGAATATCAGGCCATCGGCGCGGACGGCAGCGTGGCAATCTGGCCGCGTTTCAACGGCTGGTAAGCGTCCCGCCCTTGAGCCCGCTGCCAAACCAGGACTGCGCCAGCGCCACCCAGTAACGTACGCCTTCTTCGATGATGTCGTCGTTGAAGTCGTAGTGCGGGTGGTGCAGCGAGTGCGAGGCGCGGTCCTGCGGCGCATTGCCGATCAGGACATAGGTGCCGGGCCGCTCCTCCAGCATGAAACCGAAATCCTCGGAGGTCATGTTGGCCGGGATGCCGGTGCGGATGCGTTCATCGCCGAAGGTATGGCGAATCACGCGTTCGCAGAAGTCGGTCTCGGCCGGCGTGTTGATGGTGGCCGGATAGTACTGGAAGAATTCCACTTCGACCTTGGCCCCATAGGCTTCGGCCAGCGCATGGCACATGCGGCGGATGTCCTCCTGCAGCTGTTGCTGCAAGGTGGACGACAGCGTGCGGATGGTGCCGCGCAATTCGGCGCGGTCCGGAATGACGTTGTCGGTATCGCCCGCATGGAACATGCAAACCGAAATGACCGCCGGATCGACCGGGTCCTTGTGGCGCGCGGCAATGGTCTGGCACTGCAGGACCATGGAACAGGCCAGCGGGATCGGGTCCAGCCCCAGGTGCGGCTGGGCCGCGTGGGCGCCCTTGCCGGTGATGCTGATCTTCAGGCGCGAACCCGCCGCCATGATGGGGCCGGTGCGCAAGCCGAACTGCCCGGCCGGCAAGCCCGGCCAGTTGTGCATGCCGAACACGGCTTCGGTGGGAAACTGTTCGAAGAGCCCCTCGTCGATCATCTTGCGCGCCCCCGCCCCACCCTCTTCACCCGGCTGGAACACGAAATGGACGCTGCCCGGCAGCATCGGCCCCTGCTTGAGCAGGCGCGCCGCGCCCAGCAGCATGACGGTGTGGCCGTCATGACCGCAGGCGTGCATGACGCCGTGCGTGCAGGAGGCATGGGCGAAATCGTTGGCCTCGACGATGGGCAAGGCATCCAGGTCGGCGCGCAGCACGATGCCGCGTTGCGGGTCGGCGCCCGCCAGGCTGGCCACCACGCCGGTGCCGCCCAGACCGCGTGTGACGGTGTAGCCCAGGGATTGCAGTTCCCGCACCACCACGTCGGCCGTCCGATGTTCTTCGAAGCGCAACTCGGGATGCGCATGCAGGTCGCGGCGCAGGCCGGCCCAGTGGGCGCGGTGCTGGTGCAGGGTATCGTTCGGATGTCCAGTGTGTTCCATGATGCGGATGATGATGATTTGCCAGCGCTGTGCGCAGTCAGGCGTAATAGCCCAGGATAGCTTTGACTTCCAGGTATTCTTCCATCCCTTCCACGCCATACTCGCGTCCGTTGCCGGATTGCTTGTAGCCGCCGAAGGGGGCTTGCGGGTCCCAGGCCGGATAGTTCAGGTGGACCTGGCCGGACTGGATGCGCGCCGCTACCGCTCGCACCTGGTCCTTGTCGCTGCCCTGCACGTGCGCGCCCAGGCCATAGACGGTGTCGTTGGCGATGGCAATGGCTTCTTCCACCGTGTCATAGGGCAGGATGGCCAGCACCGGTCCGAAGATCTCTTCCTGGGCGATCACCATGTCGGTGTGCACCTCGGAGAAGATCGTGGGCCGCGCATAGTAGCCCTGCGCCAGGCCGTCCGGACGTCCGGGACCGCCGGCCAGCAGGCGCGCGCCGTCCTGCATCCCCGCCTCGATCATCTGCTGCACCCGCAGGAATTGCGCACGATTGGCCAGCGGGCCGTGGGTGGTGGCCGCATCGTTCGGGTCCCCCACCTTCATCTGCGCCAGCGCCGCCAGCGCCAGTTCATGCACGCGATCCAGCGCCGCACGCGGCACGATCAGGCGCGTGGGCGCGCTGCAGGACTGGCCCATGTTGCGCAAGGCTGCCGCCACCCCGGGCGGGATGGCGCGTTCGAGATCGGCATCGGGCAGCACCAGGTTGGGCGACTTGCCGCCCAGCTCCTGCGCCACGCGCTTGACGGTGACGGCGGCCGCCTGTGTCACCAGCACGCCGGCGCGGGTGGAACCGGTGATGGAAATCATGTCCACCTGCGGGTGCGAGGACATGGCTGCCCCCACTTCAGCGCCACTGCCATTGACCAGATTGAAGACCCCGGCAGGAATGCCGGCCTCATGGACGATCTCGGCAAAGAGCAGCGCCGACAGCGGCGAGAGCTCGCTCGGCTTCAACACCACGGTGCAACCGGCCGCCAGCGCCGGGCCGACCTTGGCGGTGATCTGGTAGATGGGCCAGTTCCAGGGCGTGATGAGCGCGCACACGCCGATCGGTTCGCGCACGATGGCGGTGGTGCCGCGCGGACGGATGAAGGGGTAGTCGGCCAGATTGTCGCGCGCCACCCGCAGGTGTTCGGCGGCCAGTGGCACGTGGGCCGTGCGCGCGTAGCTGATGGGTGCGCCCATCTCCAGCGTCAGCGCCTGGGCGAACAGTTCGCTGCGCTCCACCAGCAGCGCATGCACACGGCCCAACAGCGCGGCGCGTTCCAGCGGCGAGGTCGCAGCCCAGGCCGGAAACGCCCGGCGCGCCGCCTGCACCGCCTGATCCACATCGGCGGCATTGCCCAGTGCAATCTCGCAGACACCTTCCTCCGTGGCGGGCGAGACCACGGCGGCGCGTCCGTCGCCTTGCGGACGCTGCCACCGGCCATCGATGTAGAAGTGATCCAGGCGGGCGTTGCGCATCAAATGCGTCAGAGGGGAACTGGTCATGTCGGGGTGTCCTTGAGTGTCCTGGTGTCGTAGGGTGTCTCGCGTGCCGCGAAGTGTCACAGCAGTGCCGTGGCCTCGACCTCGACCAGCAGGCCGAAGTGCAGCGCCGGCACCGGCACCACCGCGCGCGCCGGGCGGGCATTGCCAGCCCAGCGGGCATAGAGGTCGTTGAAGGCCGGCCAGTACGCCACATCGGCCAGGTACACGCGCACCTGCAAGAGCTTGTCGATCTCGCTGCCAGCGCCGGCCAGCGCAGCCTCGACATTGGCCAGCACTTGCCGGGCCTGCACGTCGAAAGCGGCATCGGTGAGCTTGCGTCCCTCCGCATCGATGGGCAGCTGGCCCGAGATGAAGACCATGCCGTTGCCGATGGCGACGTGACTGTAGTGGCCGCCCGGCGTGGCCAGGCCGGCGGGGTTGAGGGTCAGGGGCATTGCCGTGGCTTCAGGGTTGTGAGAGTCGGAATTCATGATGAGAGCACTGAGGAGCAAGGAAGGTCGGCCAGGATAGCTGACGCAATTCCGCAGATGAACTGTAGCCAAGATAGCGTCAGCGATGTTTAATGTTCGTTCAATCCACCATTAAGAGGTCTTTAATGCTGCAACTCGATGACATGCAACTGCTACGCGCACTGGGTTCGTCCGCCTCGCTGGCCGGCGCGGCCCGCCTGCTCGACCTGACGCCGCCGGCCGTGACGGTGCGCCTGCAGCGCATCGAAGAGCGCATCGGCGTGCGCCTGGCCAATCGTGCTGCGCGCGGTTTCGCGCTCACCGATGAGGGCCAGCGCCTGGTCCAGGAAGCCACCGACATCCTCGAACGCATCGAGGCCATCACCGCCAGCGTCTCGCGCGAATCGGACCGCGGCGAGCACGCCAGCCTGGCCAATGTCAGCGGTTCGCTGCGGGTGGTGGCGCCCTTCGGCTTCGGCCGCCGCTACGTCGCCCCGCTGCTGCGCGACCTGCACCGCAACCATCCGCGCCTGACGATCTCGCTGCTGCTGGCCGAGAGTCCACTGGCCGCCGCCAGCGGAGCTGACGCCATCATTTCCATCGGACGCGTCAGGGGTTCGTCCTGGGTCGGTCACTTCCTCGCGCCCAATGAGCGTTTCCTGTGCGCCAGTCCGGCACTGGCGCGGCGCATGAACCGCGCCCGCCACCCTTCCGACCTGGCCGACTATCCCTACCTGAGCCTGCGCGAGAATGACGACGACCTCAGCCGCCTGCGCTTCACACCCGTCGACAGCGCCGGCCGCCGCACTGGCAAGGCGCTGACCGTCAAGCTCAACGGCGCGCTCTCCTCCAACGACGGCACCATCACGCGCGACTGGGCGCTGGATGGCGAAGGCTTCGTGGCGCGCTCCGAATGGGATTGCGCCTACCTGCTGGCCGATGGCGGCCTCAAGCGCGTGCTGCCCGGCTGGCAGCTCGATCCCGCGCCCATCATGGCCCTGCTGCCTGGCCGCCAGGGCCTGACACTGCGCCAGCGCGTCTTCCTCGAGGCCGCCAAGCGGGCCTTCCAGCCTATCCCCTGGCGGCGTTGACCCGCTTCAGAAATCGGCCACCTTGCCCCAGGACGAATCGTTGAAGCGATTCGGGTGATAAGGCCGTGGATCGACGATGGGCGCAGCGCCGCTGGCCAGGTCGGCGATCAGGTGACCGGCCCCCGGCCCGATGCCGAAGCCGTGACCGGAGAAACCGGCGGCCAGGATCAGGCCCGGCGTCTGCGGCAGCTCACCGATGCCCGGTACGCCATCGGGCGTGCTGTCCACATAACCGGCCCACGTATGCGTGACCTTGGCCTGCGCCAGCTGCGGCAGCAGCTCGACCGCACGGCGATGGGTGGCGCGTATCGATGCCGGATCGGCCGAGGCGTCCAGGATGCGCATGCGTTCCATCGGCGTGGGCGCATCCATGCGCCAGCGCGACAGCGTCTCGTGGCCGCTGCGCCAGGCTTCCAGCCCGCCCGGCGACAGGCTGCGCCAGCGCTTGGCGAACATCGGCAGGAACTGCGGCGAAAAGCGCAGGAACTGCATGGTCGGATCGACCCGGGCGCGGCCACTGATGGCCAGTGCATAGGAACCGTCGCTGCGGCGCGTAACGGCCACACCGGAGGTGTACAGCGCGCCCGGCAAGGGCGCTTCCATGGGCGCCACGCTCATGATGGATTGCCGCACCGAGGCCTGCGGGAAGCGGATGCCCAGTTGATGACAGAAGGACGAGGCCCAGGCGCCGCCGGCCATCACGGCAACCTTGGTCTTGATGACGCCGGCTTCGGTGATGACGCCCGAGACACGGCCGCCTTCGGTTTCGATGCCGCGTGCGGCGCATTGCTGGATCACGTGGCCGCCCAGCTTCATGACCGCGCGCGCCACGGCGGGGGCGGCCTTGACCGGATCGGCGGTGCCGTCGGTGGGCGAGAAGACGCCGCCCTTCCAGGCGCGCGCGGTGGCGTGGCCGCGTTCGGCGGCCTCTTTGGCGTCGAGCATGTAGGTGGTCACCCCGGCGGTCTTGGCGAAGTCGCCCCAGGCGGCCCAGCGGGCGATCTCTTCCTCGTCGTTGGACAGATAGAGCAGGCCGCAGCGGTTGAAGCCGGTGTCTTCGCCGGTCTCGGCGGAGAACTGTTCCCACAGGTCGATGCTCTTGGTGGCCATCGGCAGTTCACGCGCATCGCGGTTCTGCTGGCGGCACCAGCCCCAGTTGCGGCTGGATTGTTCGGCGCCGATGCGGCCCTTCTCCACCACGGCCACCGAGATGCCGCGCTTGGCCAGGAAGTAGGCGGTGAAGATGCCGATGATGCCGCCGCCGATGACGACCACATCGGCCGACGTCGGAGGAATGGTAGGACTCTGGACCTGGACGAGCGGAGGCGACATCTTACTTGCCTCCTTCGGCCGGCACGGTCTGCACCACGTAGAACTTGGCCACCCGCTCACTGCTCTCCCAGCCGACCGCCTCGCCCTTGGGCACAAACAGGGCATCGCCCTTTTCCACCGTGACCACGCTGCCATCGGTCTGGGCAAAGCGCACGCCGCCATCGAGGATGTGCATGAACTCGTTGACCGGATGGGCGCGCACGATGCGGTGGTAAGGGGTGGAATCCCAGGTGCCGATCTTGCAGCCGATGGAGCTTTCATCGACGACGTTGTCACTGCGGCACTGGGGCGCATCGCCCAGCAGGATTTCCTTGGGCAGCGCATTGAGCGAGGGCTTGAAGTCGGCCTCGGCCACCAGCGGGAACACACCCGGCTGCACCGGCTGCGGGCAGTCGGCGGCGCAGAACACTGCCAGGGTCGGCTGCGTGGCGGAGATGCGCACCGCCGCGCCCGTGGCGATCACCACGCCACTGTCGGGCTTGAGCACCAGGGGCGCTGCGCCTTCGGTTTCAACAAGCAGTTCGCCTTGCACCACGACCAGGGTTTCCTGGTGCGGGAAGCGGGCGATCTCGAGGGCGCCCTCGAAGCGCAGGCGGCCTGCACTCATGCCGCCGATGCCTTGCCAGGCGATCTCGCGCAAGGCTGCAAAGGGATCGGACTCACCCAGCGCGCCGGGACGGAATGCGGTGGATACGGGGTCGCCAGAGGCACGGTACAACACCAACGCTGCAGTCATTTTTTCTCCTGTTTCCTTGGGGTGGGAGGACGACGGAGTCAGTGCGATCTTCCTGGTCCCGTCCTGCCCGGATCTTTTCTTCGTGGTCCGGCCGCTGGCGGCCAGCACGCCATGCCTGACGATGCTAAGCCCCGCGTCCGACGCTGTGGTTAATACTCATGGAATCCGACATTAAATCCGGCTTAATGCTCCATTCCAGCTTCGTTCCTGCTTCGGCTGCCGTCACCCTGCAGCACCGTATTCAGATCGTCACACCCTCCACCGGCACCAGCGGCGTCTGCGACTGCTGCAGATCGGCATCCGAGCGATGGCAGAGGATCTCGCCGCCATGTTCCATGTTGCGGCGGCGCGGCGGCACCACGTTGCACACGCCATCGATGCGCTGCGCGCAACGCGGCAGGAAGGCGCAGATGTCCGGCGAGGGATCGATCGCACCGATGGGCGGCAGCTTGTGCTGCCCCGCCCCGGCCACCTGCTCCAGCCAGCCCTGCTGCATGGCCGGCACCGACGACAGCAGCAGATGCGAATACGGGTGATAGGGCGGCGCCATCATCGCTTCGCGCGGGCGGTTGGCCACCATGCGGCCGGCATAGAGCACCACGATGTCATCGCAGATGGCGCGCACCGTGCTGATATCGTGGCTGATGAACATGTAGGACACCTGCAGCTCGCGCCGCAGTTCAGCCAGCAACTCCAGGATAGCGGCGGCCACCACCGTATCCAGGGCCGAGGTCACCTCGTCGCACAGGATCAGGTCGGGCTTGGCCGCCAGTGCGCGGGCCAGGTTCACGCGCTGCTTCTGGCCGCCCGAGAGTTCGGCTGGCAGGCGGTCGATCACGCTGGCGGGCAGCTGGACCAGGTCCAGCAATTCAGCCGTGCGGCGGCGCATGGCATCGCCCTTCAAGCCGTGATAGAAGGACAGCGGACGGTTCAGGATGCGGCCAATGCTGTGGGACGGATTGAGCGCCGTATCGGCGTTCTGGAACACGATCTGCACGCGTCGGAACTGTTCGCGGGTGCGGCCTTCGAGCGTGGGCGAGAGAGTTTCGCCATCGAGCTGGATGCTGCCGCGCGCCGGCGCGATCATGCCGGCCACGGCGCGCGCCAGCGTGGTCTTGCCGGAACCGGATTCGCCGATGATGCCCACGGTGCTGCCGCGCTGGATGGTGAGATTGATGTCGTCCAGGATACGCACGCCCGGCAGGCCCAGCCGGTCCGGCGCGCCATAGCCGGCCACCAGGCCGCTGATGCGCAGCAGCGGTGCGCGGGCTTCGGCTGGCATGGTCTCGGGCAGGATCTCGCGCAGTTGCACCACACGTGCAGCCGGCGAAGCGGCGGCCAGCAGGCATTGGGTATAGCTGTCGGCGGGCGCGTGCAATACCTGGCTGGTCGAACCGGTTTCGCGCACCGCGCCATCGCGCAGCACGATGATGCGGTCGGCCATCTGCGCCACCACCGCCAGGTCGTGCGAGACATAGACGGCGGTGGTGCCGAGTTCCTTGACCACGTTCTTGAAGGCGCGCAGCACTTCGATCTGGGTGGTCACGTCCAGGGCCGTGGTGGGTTCGTCCAGGATCACCAGTTCCGGACCGGTCACCAGGGCCATGGCCGCCATCACGCGCTGCAACTGGCCGCCGGAGACCTGGTGCGGATAACGCTCACCAATCTTCTCGGGATTGGGCAGCGCCAGCGCGCGGAACAGCTCGACGGCCTTGCGCATGGCGCTGGCCTTGTCCATCACGCCGTGCTGCAGGGCGCTCTCGATGACCTGGTCCATCAGCGTGCGCGCCGGGTTGAAGGCCGCTGCCGCGCTCTGGGCGATATAGGCCACATGGTGACCGCGCATGGCCAGGAGCGCCTTTTCATCCATCTGGTCGATCTGGCGCTCGCCAATGCGCACCTGGCCGCCAGCGATGTGGCAGCCGGCGCGTGCATAGCCCAGCAGCGAGAGCGCAATGGTGGTCTTGCCGGAACCGGATTCGCCGATCAGGGCCAGCACCTCGCCGCGCGCGACGGTGAAGTTGACGTTCTTGACGATCTCGACCTGGCTGCCGTCGTCCTTGCGGGCATTCACGCGCAGCCCCTGCACCTCCACCAGTGGCCGCAATGCCGCACCGCCGCCTGCACCACCGGCGCCGCTTTCCTTGCCGAGGAAGATATCGAATTGCTTCACAGGCTTACTCCTTGGCAGCGCGCTTGCTGCGCAGGTTGTCGATCAAGAGGTTCACGCCGATGGTCAGCGAGGCAATGGCCAGGGCCGGCATGATCACCGCCAGCGCGCCCTCACCCAGGCCGGAAATGTTTTCCCGCACCAGCGAACCCCAGTCGGCGTCCGGCGGCTGCACGCCCAGCGAGAGGAAACTCAGGCCCGACAGCAGCAGTACCACGTAGACGAAGCGCAGGCCGAAATCGGCCAGCACCGGGCGGATCATGTTGGGCAGCATTTCCACCGTCATGATGTACCACACGCCCTCGCCGCGAGCGCGTGCGGCCTGCACGTATTCCATGGCCTGCACGTTGACCGCCAGCGAGCGCGCAATGCGGTAGGCGCCGGGCATGTAGGTGATGGCCGCGGTGAGCACCAGCAGCAGCATGGACGAACCGAAGGTGGCCACCATCATCAGCGCGAACATCTTGCTGGGAATGGAGATCAGGGCGTCCAGTGCGCGGCTGATGACGGCGTCGCGCCAGCCGCCCGAGAAGGCCGCGAAGAGCGCGATGGCCGTGCCCGTGGCGCTGGCCAGGACGGTGGCGGCCAGCGCCAGGCCGATGGTGGCGCGGGTGCCGAAGAGGATGCGGCTCAACATGTCGCGGCCCAGGTAGTCGCTGCCCAGCAGGAATTTGTGGCTCATGCCGGAGAACACGTCGGTGTCGACGATGGCCGTGGCGTCATAGGGCGAGATGCTGGGGCCGAGGATGGCCATGAGGATCCAGAAGCCGACGATGACCATGCCTATCCAGGCCATGGTCGAATGGCGGCGCACGCGCCTGGCCGGTGCGCTGGCTGGGCTTGCGGGAGTACCCGCCGGGCTGCCGGTGGAATCGTGGAGGGCTTTCATCGGGTCTTCAACCTTGGATTGGAAACAATGGCCAGCACATCGGCGGTGAGCACCAGCAGCAGATAGCCGGCGCAGAAGATCATGGAACAGGCTTGCACCAGCGGCATATCACGGGTGGTGACGGCATCGATCATCAGGGTGGCGATGCCGGGATAGTTGAAGATGCTCTCGACGATGATGACGCCGCCCAGCAGGTAGGACAGGCTCAGCGCCACTGCATTGGCAATCGGGCCGATGGCGTTGGGCAATGCATGGCGCAGCACGATGCGGGTGCGCTTGACACCCTTCAACAGCGCCATTTCGGCATACGACGAACGCAATTGATCGATCACGGCTGCGCGCGTCATGCGCGTCATCTGGGCCACGATCACGCAGCACAGGGTCAGCACCGGCATGGCATAGGCCTTGATGAAGGCGCCCAGGGTAGCGGCGTCACCCGCATGCGACAGCGCCGACAGCCAGCGCAGCTTGACCGCGAAGATCATCACGGCCACCGTCGCCACCAGGAATTCCGGCACCGACACCATCGACACTGCACTGACGTTGACGGCGCGGTCAAAGAAGGAGCCACGGTACATGGCCGAGAAGATGCCCAGGAACAGCGCCAGCGGCACCGACACCAGGGCCGTGACGGCGGCCAGCATGAGCGAGGCCGGCAAGCGTCCGCCTATCATCTGCGCCACCGGCACATTGTTGACCAGCGACATGCCGGGATTGCCCGAGAGCAGGTTGCCCAGCCAGTGGGCGTAGCGCAGCGGCGCCGGCAGGTCCAGCCCGTACTGCAGGCGCAGCGCGGCCACCGTCTCGGGCGTGGCGGCCTGGCCCAGGGCGGTCTGGGCGGCGTCGCCCGGCAGCAGGTTGGTGATGAAGAACACGCCGGCCGAGACCAGCAGCAGCGTCAGCACCGCCTGCAGCAGGCGGCGCGCGATCAGACGCAGAATCATTGCATTCATAGCTTTCCTCGGTAACAGACTACTGGGACTTGCGCTTGCACTGAACGACACGTCCGCATGTACATACACGATTGCCACCCTCTCATCCCGTTCGGACTGAGTAGCGGCATCGCCGCGTATCGAAGGCGCACCGACGTCGCGCCTTCGATACGGCCCTTTCGGGCCTACTCAGTACGAACGGTGAACGAATCGCAAAGGCAAGCCAATTCCCGCACTCACGCGTCCAGCCAGACGTACTCCGCACAGGTGTAGTTCATGAACGCCCCCAGCGGCACCGGATCGATCCCCTTGACCTTGGTGCTCATGCCTTCCAGGTTGATGATGAAGACCGGGATGCCCAGGCCGCACTTCTCGTGGATCATGGTCTGCAGGTCGGCGTACATGGCCTTACGCTTGGTGAAGTCGGTCTCGCCGCGCGCCGCCACCACCAGTTGGTCGAACTGCGGATTCTTCCAGCCCGACTCATTCCACTGCGCATCCGACTTGAAGAACTGGGTCAGCAGGATGTCGGCACTAGGACGCGGGTTGATGTTGCCAAAGCCGACCGGCACCTTCATCCACTGGTTGGACCAGTAACCGTCCGCCGGCACGCGCTTGACATCCAGCTTCAGGCCGATCTTGGCGGCGCTCTGCTGCATCAGCACGGCCATGTCCACCGAGCCGGTCGCGGCCACCGAGGCCACGATGGGGATGGTGCTGCCCAGCACGCCGGCCTTGCCCAGGTGGAACTTGGCCTTGTCCGGATCGTAGGGACGCTGCGGCAGGCCGGCGAAGTAGAAGCGGTTGGTGGGGTCGATGGGCTGGTCGTTGGCGATGACGGCGTAGCCACGGAAGGCAGCCATCTTGATCTGCTCGCGGTCCAGCAGGTACTTCATGCCCAGCGTGAAATCCATGCTGTTGCCGGGCGCCACGTCCTGGCGGATCACCAGGTCGGTGTACTGGCCCGACTTGGTTTCCATGACGGTGTATCCCGGCGTGTTCTTGACGCGGCCGGTGGAGCGGGAATTGACGTCGTTGATCCAGTGCACGTCGCCGGAGAGCAGTGCATTGACGCGCGCGGCTTCGTCGGGAATGCCGAACAGTTCCACCTCGTCCAGATAGGGCAGGCCCGGCTTCCAGTAATTCTCGTTGCGTACGCCAATGGTGCGCACGCCCGGGGTGAACTCCTTGAGCTTGAACGCGCCGGTGCCATTGGGCGTGCTGAAATTGGTGGTGCCGTCACGGATGATAAGGAATTGCGCGGTCGCCAGGATCACCGGCAAGTCAGCATTAGCGCTGGTGAGCTTGATCTGCACTTCGTTGGGGCCGGTGGCCTTGACCGATTCGAACTGGTCGGCCACGACCTTGACCTTGGAAGCGGTGGCCGGATCCTTGTGGCGCATGATCGAGTAGACCACGTCGGCCGGCGTGAGCGGCTTGCCATCGTGGAAGACCACGCCCTTTCTCAGCTTGACGGTCCAGGTGATGGCGTCGGTGGTCAGCATTTCCTCGGCCAGCACCATCTGCGGTGCGAGCTTGCTATCGAGCTTGGTCAGGCCGTTGTAGAACATGTGTACGCGGGTGTAGTCGGTGGAATGCGCGGTCTTGGCGGGGTCCAGGGTATCGGCGGTGGAACTGGTCTGGGTGGCGATGCGCATCTTGCCGCCGCGCTTGCCGGTCTGGGCCATGACGCTGCCGCTGGCCGTGAGCAGGCCCGTGCCGCCTACGGTCATGAGGCTGCCGGCCAGCAGGGTGCGCATCATGTCGCGGCGGGTGAAGCCGCCTTGGGCGTGTTCCGGTGTGTCGCCGGTGATGATGGAACCCTCTTGGGGGTGACGTCCGTTTTCCTGCTTGCTCATGAAATGCCTCACGATAAAAGTTCAACCACGAAGACCACCGGCTGCCCCGCCGCCTGTTGCTCGGGCATCACCTCCTTGCAAGCTTGATACCAGCAGGCAAGGAGGGACGGCGAGTGCTGACGGCAGCGACAGCCCCCTACACTTACAGACCGAGCACGCCCGGCAGGCCAGAGATATCCTTGATCTCGGTGTAGCCGTAGAAGGGTGTGGAAGGTTCATGGCCGCGCGCGACGAAGACCTTGTTCTTGATCCCCATGTCGGCGGCCGGCATGAGGTCGTAACGCAGGCTGGAGGAGACGTGCAGCACGTCTTCCGGATTGCAGTTCAGGTTGTCGAGCATGTATTCGAAGGCGCGCAGGCGCGGCTTGTAGGCCTGGGCCTGCTGGGCGGTGAAGACCTTGTGGAAGGGCGCGCCCAGCTGTTCGACGTTGTGCATGATCTGGCTGTCGTCGGCATTGGAGAAGATCACCAGCGGGAATTCCTTGGCCACCTTGGACAGGCCCGCTGGCACGTCGGCATGCGGCCCCCAGGTCGGCACGGCCTTGTAGAAGGCGCCGGTTTCCTCGTCGTTGGTCTGGATGCCCCAGCGTGCGCAGGTGCGGGTGATGGCGTTCTTGCAGACCTGCTCGTAGGGCTTCCACTGGTCCAGCACTTCATCGAGGCGGTAGGCGGCGAACTGGCGCAGGAAGAAGGGCATGTCTTCGGCAGAGATACGGTCGGCGTAGATCTTCTGTGCGGTTTCCGCCATCTGGAAACGGGTCAGGGTGCCGTAGCAATCGAAGGTAATGAACTTGGGCTTGAAAGTGCTCATGGAAAGTCGTCCTGTCAAAAAAAGGGGGCGCATCACCTGTCGGCCCTGCGCTGGATGCTGCTCGTTTGCGTGATTGCGGTTCAGTGCATGAGGAGGATTACAACATAGCGAAACTTGCGATTTATTCCTTTTTGACCGGGTCGCGAAACAGAAATATGTGTTTTGGACGGCCCAATCAGCATAGCTTGCCGAGCAGTGCAGCAATGCGATCCGGGTGCGCTGCTTTGGGGCGATTTCACCAACTTGGTGCGGATCGTATCCACCGGCAAGGCCCCATCGGTACAGGCCTGCGCCGCCTACGGGCACTGCGGACCAGCGTCTGCGGGCTGCTCCATGCTAATGCCGACGCCGCCCAATTTTGTGCCGAGAAGAGGGGGCAGATCGCCATAAGATTGCGAATTAACGCATGGGAAGACTGCCGTTCTGCGTCGCGCCGGGTGCATCATCGCTGGGGTAGCGCTGGGGTCGGTCTGTGTACCTGACCAGCGCAGCGCGTCGTGAAGGCGCAATGATCCAAACGTTTTATATCGTTTGATATCGTTTTATATGATTTACCGGCGGCAGGTCTTGGCTGCCGTTTGAGTTCATCGGCTTCATCGGCTTCATCGCCGTCATCATCGTATTGACAAGGACACGCTTCATGCATACCGAAAGCACCCTCATGGCCGGGCAGGCCGCCCAGACCACGCTGCGCCCCATGCGCCCCGAGGACCTGGCCAGCTGCCACGCCATGAGCCTTCATCTGCACTGGCCGCACCGCCTGGCGGACTGGCAGTTCCACCACCAGGTCAGCAGCAGCTGGGCGGTCGAGCTGGAACAGCCCGACGGCACGCGCAGCGTGGCCGGCAGCGGCATGCTCTGCCCGCTGGGCGAGGATTACGCCTCGCTGGGCCTGGTCATCATTGCCGATGCGCTGCAAGGCCGTGGCCTGGGCCGGGCCATGATGCAGCGCCTGCTGCAGGATGCCGGATCGCGCAACGTCATCCTCAACGCCACCGACGCCGGACGCCCGCTCTATGAAAAGCTGGGCTTCGCCGTCACCGATACCCTGAGCCAGCACCAGAGCACCTCTGCCCGCGCCCAGCCAGCGCTGGCCGCCGATGCCCGCATCCGCCCGCTGCGCAAGGAAGAAGCGCCGGCCTTCCTGGCGCTGGATCGCCAGGCCAGCGGCATGGACCGCAGCACGCTGCTGCAGCCGCTGCTGGCCACGGCCGACGTGGCCGTGCTGGAACAGGCCGGCCAGGTCAAGGGCGTGGCCATGCTGCGCGAATTCGGTCGGGGCCGCGTGATCGGGCCGGTGATCGCCAGCCAGGTGGAAGACGCCAAGGCGCTCATCGCGCATTGGGTCGATGCCTATCCCGGCGCCTATCTGCGCATCGACGTGCCGGGCCGCACTGGCCTCAAGCCCTGGCTGGAGGAGATCGGCCTCACCTGCGTGGACAACGTGGTCAGCATGTGCCGTGGCACACCGCCCTCGCCTGCCACGCCGTGGCGCACCTATTCCATGATCAACCAGGCGCTTGGCTGACCGCCGGCCCATCTCCACCATGACATTTCTCTACAAGGCCGACCCGGTGCGCGGGGCCGAATGGGCGCAACTGTTTGCGCAAAAGGCGCCCGAACTGCCCTTCCAGATCTGGCCGCATGAGGGCGACGGCGCCAGCGTGCGCTACCTGGCGGCATGGACGCCGCCGGACGATATCGCAGAGCGCTTCCCCAAGCTGGAAATCCTGTTCTCGGTGGGCGCCGGCATCGACCAGTTCGACATGTCCACCCTGCCGCCGGCGCTGCCGGTGGTGCGCATGACCGAACCGGGCATCGCCGCCGGCATGGTGCAGTACGTCACCCACGCGGTGCTGGGCCTGCATCGCGACAGCCGCATCTATGCGCGCCAGCAGCGCGATCAGGTCTGGCGGGCGCATCGCGTGCGACCGGCTTCGGCCTGCCGGGTTGGCGTGCTGGGACTGGGCATGCTGGGGCGGGCGGTGCTGCAGCAGCTGCACGGCCTGGGTTTTCCCTGCGCCGGCTGGAGCCGTTCGGTGCATCAGATCGACGGCATCGACTGCTACAGCGGCGGCGCGGGTCTGCGCGACTTCCTGGCGCGCACCGATGTGCTGGTCTGCCTGGTGCCGCTGACCGAGGATACGCGCGGCCTGCTGTGCCGCGACCTGTTTGCGCAGTTGCCGCGCGGGGCGGCGTTGATCAACGTCGGACGCGGCGGCCACCTGGTGGAAGACGACCTGCTGGCCGCCCTCAACGATGGCCAGCTCAGCGCCGCCGTGCTGGATGTGTGCGAGGTCGAACCCTTGCCGCCGGGGCACCCGTTCTGGACGCATCCGGACATCGTGCTCACGCCCCATATCGCCAGCATGACCCAGCCGGATGGCGCGGTCGATGCGGTGCTGGAGAACCTGCGCCGCCATCGGGAAGGCCTGCCCTTGCTGGGCCTGATCGACCGACAGCGCGGCTACTGATCCGCCTCCCCCTCTACCGCCCCGGAGATGCCGCATGGCAAACAAAATGCCGAACGCCCCCGCCACAACGGCATGCCATGCCGCTGGCGACGGGCAGTTCGCGTCACCGTTCTGGCCCATGCGTCCTATCCTTGATGACATGGCGAACTGCGTCAGGCGCTGCGCCGGCTCAGACGCCCGCGCCCTGCCCCATCCACTTGCCTGAAGCCCCGACCATGAAGCTGGAATCCTACTGGACCGATTCTGCCCCGCTCTACATTTCCCCCACGCGCGAACTGCCGGCGCAGGTCGACGTGGCCATCGTCGGCGGCGGTTTCACGGGCCTGTCGGCGGCGCTGGCGCTGGCCAAACGCGGGGCCTCGGTAGTCGTGCTGGAGGCCGGCCCGCATGTGGCCGCGGAAGCCTCGGGTCGCAACGGCGGCCACGTCAACAACGGCCTGGCGGTGGACTATGCCGAGCTCGCCGCCAAGGTCGGGGTGGAGCGCGCGCGCGCCTGGTATCACGCGTATGACGATGCGGTCGATACGGTGGCGCGGCTGGTCGCGGAAGAGCAGATCGACTGCGATTTCCTGCGCCACGGCAAGCTCAAGATGGCGACCAAACCCTATCAGATGGACGCCTTGCAGCGCAGCGCGGACCGGCTCATCGCCGATGGCGTGGACCTGGATGTGGAGATCCTCGACGCCCAGCGCGTGCAGGCCGAAGTCCAAAGCGAGCGCTTCCACGGCGGACTGCTCTACAAGCGCAGCGGCCAGATGCACATGGGTCGCTTCGCCTACGGCCTGGCCATGGCAGCCGAGCGCCAGGGCGCGGCCATCCATACCGGCACGGAGGTGCGACGCCTGGAACGCATCGGCCAGACCCACGGCCATCGCCTGCACACCACCCGCGGCGCGGTGCTGGCGCGGCAGGTGCTGCTGGCCACGGGGGCCAGCCGCCATGGCGCCTATGGCAGCTTCGGCTGGCTGCGTCGGCGCATCGTGCCCATCGGCAGCTTCATCGTGGTCACCGAACCGCTGGGCGCCGAGCGCGCGGTCGCGCTGCTGAAGCACCAGCGCACCTATACCACGGTGGCCAACATCCATCACTATTTCCGTATGACGCCGGACACCCGCCTGGTCTTCGGCGGACGCGCGCGCTTTGCCATTTCCAGTCCGCAGTCCGATGCGGCCAGCGGCGAGGTGCTGCGCCGCGGCCTGCACGAGACCTTCCCGCAACTGGGCCAGGTGCGCCTGGACTACTGCTGGGGCGGACTGGTGGACGTCACGCGCGACCGCCTGCCCCAGGCCGGCGAGCGCGACGGCCTGTATTACTCGATGGGCTATAGCGGCCATGGCACCCAGATGTCAGTGCACATGGGCCAGTGCATGGCCAAGGTGATGGCCGGCGACGCCCTGGCCAACCCCTGGTGCGAACGCGAGTGGCCGGCCATCCCCGGTCACTTCGGACCACCCTGGTTCCTACCGTTGATCGGCCTGTACTACCGGCTCAAGGACAAGCTGGCGTAATGACGTCCGACTTGCTGCATTAAATTTCCATGAATGTCTGTTGCTTGTTGCATTAACTTTTGCTGAATGCTCACCATGACCTCTCTCACACTGCAACGCCAGGACCTCATGCCCGGCGCCCAACTGATCGGCGCCGACTGGCGCGGCGCGGCCGATGGTCGCCAGCTCGACGTGAGCGACCCGGCCACCGGCCAGGTGTTCGCCACTGTGCCCGATGGCAACGCGGCCGATGCCCGCGCCGCCGTGGAGGCGGCCGTGGCGGCCTTCCCGGCCTGGCGCGCCACGCCGGCCAAGCAGCGCGCCGGCATCATCAAGCGCTGGAACGATCTGTTGCTGGCGCATCAGGAAGACCTGGGCCGCCTGATCTCGCGCGAGCAAGGCAAACCCCTGGCCGAAGCCAAGGGGGAAGTGGCCTATGCCGCCAGCTACGTGGAATGGTTTGGCGAAGAAGCCACGCGCGCCAATGGCGACATCATTCCCGCGCCCGTCCCGGGCCGCCGCATGATGGCCCTGAAGGAACCGGTCGGTGTGGTGGCCGCCATCACGCCATGGAATTTCCCGGCTGCGATGATCGCCCGCAAGATCGCTCCTGCCCTGGCCGCAGGCTGCACGGTGGTGTGCAAGCCGGCCGAGGATACGCCGCTGACGTCACTGGCGCTGATCCGCCTGGCGCAGGAAGCGGGCGTGCCCGCTGGCGTCATCAACATCGTCACCGCCTCGCGCGAGCGCACGCCCGAGGTGGTGGACGTATGGCTGGCCGATGGGCGGGTGCGCAAGATCAGCTTCACCGGATCGACCGCCGTGGGCAAGCACCTGGCGCGCCATTCGGCCGACACCCTCAAGAAGCTCTCACTGGAACTGGGCGGCAATGCGCCCTTCATCGTGTTTGACGATGCGGACGTGGACGCCGCCATCGATGGCGTGATGGCGGCCAAGTTCCGCAACGGCGGCCAGACCTGCGTGAGTCCCAACCGCATCTACGTACAGGAGAAGGTGTACGACGCCTTCGTGGACAAGCTGGGCGCGCGCGTGGCCGCCTTGAAGGTCGGCCCGGCCACCGATCCGGCCTCGCAGATCGGCCCCATGATCAATGCCCGCGCCATCGCCAAGATCGACCAGCACGTGCGCGACGCCATCGCACGCGGCGCGCGCGTGATCACTGGCGGCAAACGGCTGCAGGGTCCCGGTTTGGGCAGCGACAACTACTATGCGCCGACCGTGCTGGCCGACGTGACCGGCGCGATGCAATGCAGCTGCGAAGAGACCTTCGGCCCGGTCGCCCCGATCACCCGCTTCGCCACCGAAGAGGAAGTGATTGCCGCGGCCAATGCCACGCCCTTCGGCCTGGCGGCCTACTTCTACTCCACCGATGTGCGGCGCATCCATCGCGTCACTGATGCGCTGGAAAGCGGCATCGTGGGCGTGAACGAAGGCGCACTGGCGGCCGAAGCCGCGCCCTTTGGCGGCGTGAAGGAATCCGGCTATGGCCGCGAGGGCTCGGTACATGGCCTGGACGATTACCTGCATACCAAATACGTTTGCCAGGGCCAGCTCTAAGTGGTCCTGGCTGTCGCCGTCCCTTTCATTGAAACGAACAGGAGCTCCCATGCCCGCGCCGTCCACCCATGATCCCCAGACTGTCCGCGCGCCCTTGCCCGACCTGCTGTTGCGCCCCATGGAAGCGGATGACCTGGCTCACTGCCACCGGCTCTCGCTGCGCTTCAAGTGGCCGCACCGGCTGGAAGACTGGACTTTCCTGCTGCAGCGGGGACAAGGCTACCTGCTGGAGAACACGGACGCGGAGGCGCCGCTGCGCGTGGTCGGCAGCGTGGTCTGCACCCCCTATGGCGCACACCACGCGGTCATCGGCATGCTGCTGGTGCAGGCCGAATTGCAGCGACGCGGCCTGGGGCGGCGACTGATGCAGCAGGCCGCCAGCGCGGTCCAGGGGCACAGCCTGATCGTCAACGCCACGGCGGCCGGCATGCCGCTCTACAAGCAGCTGGGTTTCGTGCAGCAGGATGTGCTGCACCAGTTCCAGGGCAGCTCGGCGCAGCCGGTGCTGGTGTCGCTGCCGCCGGGCGAGCGCGTGCGGCCGATGGGCAAGAATGATGTGCCGCGGCTGCTGGCGCTGGATGCGCAAGCCACCGGCATGGATCGCGGCAAGCTCTTGCTGGCGCTGCTGGAGATGTCCGAAGGCGTGGCGCTGGACCGTGATGGCGAGATGCTGGGCTTTGCGCTGGTGCGCCGCTTCGGCCATGGCCGCGTGATCGGGCCGGTGGTCGCACCCGACGCCGAGCGCGCCAAGGGTCTGATCGCGCATTGGATCAATACCTATTCGGATTCCTTCATCCGCCTCGATGTCTTCGAATCGACCGGCCTGCCGTCCTGGCTGGACAAGCTGGGCCTGACCTGCGTGGACCATGTCACGCGCATGTGCAAGGGCGAGCCGCCGGTGCGCGACCCTGGCATGCAGCTGTTCTCCATCGTCAACCAGGCGCTGGGCTGAAGTGCGCGCACGCGACCGCAGAAAATGCCAAAGCCGCCCGCAAAACCCATGAAGATGCTTTTTCAGCCCTGCATCTCGCGCATCGCCTGCGAGGCCGGGGACCTAGCATAGAAGCCATGCCGGTTGTGCCGTTAGCCTGCACGGCCTTGTTCAACGCATCTTCAGCGAGCCCCTCTCTATGCAAACTTCCGCCCTGGCCGCGCTCGACCGCCGCCACCTGATCCATCCCGTCACCAGCCTGCGCGAACATGAAGAGCTGGGTCCCATCATCCTCAAGTCCGGCCAGGGCGCCTACCTGACCGATCACCAGGACAAGCAGTTGCTGGACGCCTTCTCGGGCCTGTGGTGCGTCAACACCGGCTATGGCCAGGAGAGCGTGATCCGCGCCGCCACCGAGCAGATGCAGCGCCTACCCTACGCCACCGGTTATTTCCACTTCGCCTCGGAACCGGCCATCCTGCTGGCTAAGAAGCTGGTGGACATCAGCCCGGCCTCGTTGCAGCACGTCTATTTCACCCTCGGCGGTTCGGATGCGGTGGATGCGGCCATCCGCTACATCACGCACTATCACCATTCCATCGGCAAGCCGGGCAAGCAGCATTTCATCTCGCTGCAGCGCGGCTATCACGGTTCGTCCTCGGTGGGTGCGGGCCTGACCGCACTGCCCAACTTCCATTACCACTTCAACCTGCCGCTGCCGACCCAGCATTACCTGCCTTCGCCTTATCCCTACCGCAGCGCGCTGCAGGGCGATGAAGCGATCATCGCGGCCTCGGTGCAATCGCTACGCGACAAGGTCGCCGAACTGGGTGCGGACAATGTGGCGGCCTTCTTCTGCGAACCGATCCAGGGATCCGGTGGCGTGGTGGTGCCACCCAAGGGCTGGCTGAAGGCCATGCAGCTGGCCTGCAACGAACTGGACATCCTCTTCGTGGTGGACGAGGTCATCACCGGCTTTGGCCGCACCGGCCCGATGTTTGCCTGCCTGGACGAAGATGTGCAGCCCGACCTGATGACCATGGCCAAGGGCTTGACCGCCGGCTATGCGCCGATGGGGGCGGTGATGATGTCAGACCGCGTCTACAACGGCATTGCCGATGGCGCGCCGATGAGCACCGTGGTCGGTCATGG
The DNA here is from genome assembly GCF_001929405.1 of Herbaspirillum camelliae. Lineage (NCBI taxonomy): Bacteria > Pseudomonadati > Pseudomonadota > Betaproteobacteria > Burkholderiales > Oxalobacteraceae > Herbaspirillum > Herbaspirillum camelliae. Next base: position 2,648,037 of record NZ_KV880769.1, on the reverse strand, counting down.
CCAGACCTACTCGGCCCACCCGGTCAGCGCGGCGGTGGCGCTGGAGGTCCTGCGGCTCTATGAAGAAGGCGGTCTGCTCGACAATGGCCGTCGGCTGGAACCGGTCTTTGCCGGCGGCCTGCGCGCCCTGCTGACGCATCCGCTGGTGGGCGACGCCCGCAGCCGTGGCCTCCTGGGTGCGCTGGAGCTGGTGGCCGACAAGCAGACGAAAGCGCGCTTCGCGCCGGAACTGAAGCTGCATGATCGCATCTTCCAGGCGGCCTATCGTCATGGGCTGGTGTTCCGCGCCTTCGGCGACAACATCCTCGGTTTTGCGCCGGCGCTGTGCTACACGCAAGAGGACTTTGCGCTGATGTTTGCGCGCCTGAAGGCCATCCTCGATGAAGTGCTGGCCCAACCCGAGGTGCGCCAGGCCGTGCGCTGAATCGGCCAATGCGAGTATCGCCTCCATCCCGATGGGGAAATCGCGGCTGGAGGGGTTAAAATGCCCTGCAACCTCCTGCCGGCCTTGCCTGCGTGCCATACGCGGGCAAGGCCAGCAGGCTGAGTCGAATAACCCGAGGCAACATGATGACTAACGGCGCGTTGAAACTGGACCGGATCGATCTGAGGATTTTGTGTCACCTGCAGCAGAATAGCCGCATCACCAATGTGATCCTGGCCGACGCGGTGGGCCTCTCGCCCAGTCCCTGCCTGATCCGCGTCAAGCGCCTGGAGAAGGCCGGCTACATCAGCGGCTATGGCGCCTACATCCGCCTGGAGAAACTGGCCGATGTACAGATCGTGTTCACCGAAGTGACGCTGTCGGACCATCGACGCGAAGACTTCGCCAAGTTCGAGTCCACCATCCGCAACGTCGATGAGATCATCGAATGCCATCTGGTCAGCGGCGGCTATGACTACCTGCTCAAGTTCATGACCCGTAGCGTGGTGCATTACCAGAGCGTGATCGAATCGCTGCTGGAGCAGAACCTGCGCATCGAGAAATACTTCAGCTACATCGTCATCAAGTCGCCCTTCGTCAAGCATCACTACCCGCTGGAAAAGTTCATCCAGAGCTGAGGCTGGCAACGGCCGCCGGATGCCCGGCGCGCCGCCTCTGGCGCGCATTGCCTTGCTGCGCTTCCTTCCCGTCCCGCCCATCCACCGTCCGGCGTTCTCAAGATCGGCCACACTGTCTCGCTGCACGGGATTATCCGTGCCAGGCAGCCGCTGGCGTTGAACGCACAAATTCCCGCATCTCCATCAAATCTCCACAAAAAGACCAGACAAACGTCAGTATTAGTCAGCAAAATCACCCTTTACTTTTGTAAAGACCTGCCGATAACGGCGGTATGCTGAGGCAAGCTCAGCGCTTCATATCATAAAAACATCATCAGGGGCTCCACCATGGCTACTTCTACAGGCACCATTTCGACGTCGGCAGGTCCGCTGGACGTTGCGACGCTGGTCAACCAGTTGATCTCGGTCGAGAGCAAGTCACGGCTCACGCCGCTGAAGAACAAGGAGAGCAGCTTCAATACGCTGATCTCGGCCTATGGCAGCCTCAAGAATGCCTTCACCAGCTACCAGAGCGCGCTCAAGACCCTGACGGCGGCCAGCTTCAGCGCCCAGAAGACCACGCTCAACAACGCCGGCACCGGCAGCAACCTGACCACCGATCCCTTCACGGCCGATACCAACACCGATGAATCGACCAAGGTGCTGGCCCAGAAGCTGCAATCGGCGGGTTTCACGGCCGGCCAGACCTTCAACGCAGGCGACTCGGTGGCCATCAAGGTCGGCACCAACCAGCCCACCTTCATCACCCTGCAAGCCAACGCCACCCTGGCCGGGGTGCGTGACGCCATCAACGCCTCCAAGGCCGGCGTGACGGCCTCCATCACCACCGACGGCAGCGGCGACCACCTGGTGCTGGAATCGAACACCGGCGGCACCGCCAACACCATCAAGATCACGGCCAACAACAGCCTCTCCAGCCTGGCCTATGACCCTTCTTCCAATGTCTCCAGCACGGTCACGCAGATCCAGGCTCCGCGCGACGCCAGCAAGGCGGCGGCGGGCAAGTACAACATCGCGGTGAACCAGCTGGCGCAGGCGGTCAAGGTCAGCTCGGCCGGCATCGCCCCGGGCAGCACCTTCGACAGCGGCGTACTGGCCATCAAGACCGGCAATGGCTCTACAGCCATCATCCAGCCCAAGACCAACTCCCTGGCCGGCGTGCGCGACGCCATCAATGCCAGCGATGCCGGGGTGAACGCCTCCATCGTCAACGATGGCACCAATGACCACCTGGTGCTCACTGCCAAGGACGGCGGCTCGGCCAACACCCTGCGCGTGACCGGCACGGGCAACTTCGCGGCCTTCAATTTCGACCCCAGCGGCACGATCACCACGACGGGCGTGGCGACCAACCAGACCTACTCCAGCGGCAGCCTGGCGCTGCAGGTGGGCAGCAAATCCTTCACCATCAACCCCACCGACCTCGACGGCAGCGGCGCCATCGGCCTCAACGATGTGATGAAGGCCATCAATGACGCCAACACCGGCGTGACCGCCTCGATCACCAATGACGGCTCCAAGGACCATCTGGTGCTCACCCCCACCGGCACGGACGCGGTCAAGCTGACCGGCGCGGGCGACTACAGCGACCTGGCCGGCAGCACCATGGGCCAACTGGCCAAGGCGCAAGACGCCAAGCTGACCGTGGACGGCGTGACCGTAACCAGCACCAGCAACAAGGTCACCAACGTGATCTCCGGCGTGACCCTGAACCTGAGCAAGGTCACCACCAGCGCGGACAATTTCTCGCTGTCGATCAACAATGACACCAGCGGCCTCTCTACTGCCGCCAACACCTTCGTCACGGCCTACAACACGCTGGCCAAGGCCGTGGCCAACCTGACCAAGCAAACCCCGTCCACCACCAAGGGCCAGGCCAGCACGGGTTCGCCGCTGGCCTCGGAATCGTCGGTGCTGGCCTTGATGGGCCAGGTGCGCAACACCATGCTGGGCGCACTGGGCGATAGCGGCTCGACCAACCTGTCGCAGATCGGTATCAGCTTCCAGAAGGATGGCACCCTGGCGCTGGACGCCACCAAGCTCACCAATGCCGCCACCAAGGACTTCGACGGCATCACCCAGCTCTTCACCTCCGCCACCAATGGCGTGGTGCCCAAGCTGCAGAAGCTCATGGACGGCATCCTGGGCGAGTCGGGCGTGCTGGCGTCCAAGACCAAGGGGCTGCAGGACAGCCTGAAGATCGTGACCGACCAGCAGACCGCGGCCAATTCACGTCTGCAGGATCTCAAGGACACCTACACCAACCAGTTCAACCGCCTCAACGTCACGCTGGCCACCATGCAGTCGCGCCAAAGCTACCTGACGCAACAATTGGCCAAGCTGTCCAAGTCTTCCTGAGCGCGCTGGCCGCCTTTGCGGGCCGCCGATGAAAAACCCCGCCGGTGCGGGGTGGTCATTGCAAGGGCTGACGTACGCAAGATCGTCACCGCCCTGCTCGTCAGCAGGGCCACTCTCTGGCTATACTGGATGGACAGCGGCAGCCTATCGCTGCACGCCGATCCGGTATCGATAACTAGGACCAGGGAGCACACGTGGAGCAGCCCAAGTATCTCGATGATTTCCTGCCCGGCCAGGTGTTCCGTTCACCGGGCAGCCTCACCGTGCACAGCGCCGACATCAAGGCCTTTGCCGCGCAGTTCGACCCTCAACCCTTCCATCTCGACGAAGCCGCCGCGCAGCAGACCTTCTTCAAGGGCCTGGCCGCCAGCGGCTGGCATACGGCGGCGCTGACCATGCGCCTGCTGGTGGACACGCTCAACATCGAAGGCGGACTGATCGGCGCGGGCTTCGATGAATTCCGCTGGCCGCGCCCGACCCGCCCCGGCGATACGCTGCGCCTCGACGCCGAGGTGCTGGGCATCAAGACCTCGCAATCCAAGCCGCTGCAAGGCTTCCTCCATCACCGCGTGACCACCTACAACCAGCACGAGGAGCCGGTCCTGATCATGACCGGCAATCTGCTGGTGCCGCGCCGCAGCCAGGGCTGAGCGCCCTGGCGCTGTTCAGGCCGCGTCCGGCTGTTGCGCCGGATGGGCCTGCTGGAACGCCGGCAAGGCATGGCAGGCCTGCTCGATGGCGCATAGCGTCGGATACGGCGCCATGTCCACCTCGAAACGGCGGGCGTTGAAGATCTGCGGCACCAGGCAGCAATCGGCCATGGTCGGCGCATCACCGACGCAGAAATGCCCGCGCGTGGTATCGGCGGCCAGTTGCCGCTCCAGCGCGGTGAAGCCCAGATTGATCCAGTGCGCGATCCAGGCGTTCTTGCGCTCGTCATCCACACCCAGTTCACGCTTGAGGTACTTCAGCACCCGCAGGTTGTTCAGCGGATGGATATCGCAGGCGATGGCCAGCGACAGCGCGCGGATGTGGGCGCGCTGGAAAGCGTCCCCGGGCAAGAGCGAGGGCGTCGGGTGACGCTCCTCCAGCAGCTCCAGCATCGCCAGCGACTGGCTCACGTAATGCCCCTCCTCGGCCAGCACCGGGACCAGGGCATGCGGATTGATCTCGGTGAAGGCTGGCAGCAACTGCTCGCCCCCCTGGTTGAGCAGATGCACCGGCACGGTCTCGTAGGGCAGGCCCTTGAGATGCAAGGCGATACGCACGCGGTAGGAGGCTGAACTGCGGAAATAGCTGTAGAGCGTCGTCATGGTCTGGCTTTCTCCTGGAGCTTCTGTCTTATCCCTTATCCTTCATCCCTGACTGCGCGCTGGCAGCACGGTTCCTGCCGACTCGCCAAACCCGATCAGCGGCAGGCCGTCGCGGCGGGCCACGGCGCGCAGGATGATGGTGTCGCCATCTTCCAGGAACACGCGCTTCTCGCCGCTGGCCAGCGTCAACGGCGACTTGCCGCCGGTGGTCAGTTCCAGCAGCGAACCGGCCTCGTCCGGGGCGGGGCCGGACAGCGTGCCCGAGCCCAGGAAATCGCCGGGCCGCAGGTTGCAGCCATTGACGGTGTGATGCGTCACCAGTTGCGCCACGGTCCAGTAGGCATCGCGGTAATTGGACAGCGACAGGCGCTGCGGCAGCTGTCCGGCCTGGCGCATGGCAGCGGTCTGGATCAGCACTTCCAGTTGCACATCGAAGGCGCCCTGCGTGCGCAGCGTCGGCGCGTCCAGGTAAGGCAGCGGCTGCGGATCGCCGTCGGGGCGGCTCCAGCTGCAACGGTAAGGCGCCAGCGCTTCCAGCGTCACGATCCAGGGCGAGATGGTGGAGGCAAAGCTCTTGGACAGGAACGGCCCCAGCGGCTGGTATTCCCAAGCCTGCACATCGCGCGCGGACCAGTCGTTCAAGAGGCACAGGCCGAACACCTTGTCCTCGGCCTCTTCCATGGGCACCGGCTCGCCCAGGGCGTTGCCGCCGCCGATGAAGATGCCGATTTCCAGCTCATAGTCCAGCCGCTTGCAGGGGCCGAAGGTGGGCGCATCCGCATCCGGCGCCTTGGTCTGGCCGAGCGGACGGGGGAACTGCTGGCCCGAGACGGCAATGGAAGAGACTCGTCCGTGATAGCCGATGGGCACCCACTTGTAGTTGGGCAGCAGCGGATTATCCGGGCGGAACAGCTTGCCCACCGTGGTGGCGTGATGGATGGAGGTGTAGAAGTCGGTGTAGTCGCCGATGGCGGCCGGGACATCGTACTCGGCCTGGGCCTGCGGCACCAGGCAGGCGGCCAGCTCGGTCTGATGCGGCGAAGCGGTGCGCAGCAGGTGCGACAAGGCCAGCCGCAGCGCCGACCAGGACGCAGGCGTAAGCGCCATCAGCGCATTGAGCCGGGAACCGCTGCAGGCCGCATGGGCGGCCTGGCGAGTGGCTTCGTCAAAGCCCGAGAAGGCGCCCGCGGACTGCGCGGCGGGCAAGTCCAGGATCTGGTCGCCGATGGCCACGCCCACGCGGAAATCCTCCTCGCTACCGGCGCGGCGGAACACGCCATAGGGCAGGTTCTGGATCGGGAACGGGCAGCCGTCGGCATTGGCGCTGGGCACCCAGCTGCGCAGTTCGGTGTCGTGGGTTTCGTTCAGGGTCAGGCTAGACAGGCTCATGGGTGCTCCGGGTTGAAGTTCTTCTGGATGCCCAGCCAGCAATCCTGGTAGTCGCGCTGCAAGGCGGGCGACGCCAGCGCATGGCGGGTCGGGCAAAGGATGTTGCGGGTCTCGAACATGAAGGCCATGGTGTGATCGACCTTGTTCGGCGTGCTGGTATCGATGCGGCTGGCCTTCTCGAAGGTGGCGGCGTCCGGTCCATGACCACTCATGCAATTATGCAGGCTGCCGCCGCCCGGCACAAAGCCGCCGCCCTCCTTGGCGTCGTACTGGCCAGTGATCAGGCCCATGTATTCGCTGGCCACGTTGCGATGGAACCAGGGCGGGCGGAAGGTGTTTTCGGCGGCCAGCCAGCGTGGCGGGAAGATCACGAAGTCGATGGTATCCACGCCGGGCGTATCGCTCTGCGATTGCAGCACCAGGAAGATGGACGGATCGGGGTGGTCGTAGCTGATCGAACCGATGGTGTTGAAGTGCCGCAGGTCGTACTTGTAGGGGGCGTAGTTGCCATGCCAGGCCACCACATCCAGCGGTGAATGGCCGATCTTCGCTTGCCAGAGCTGGCCGCCGAACTTGGCGATGAGCTGGAAGTCGCCCTCGCGGTCTTCGTACCAGGCATGGGGCGTGGCGAAATCACGCGGGTTGGCCAGGCCATTGGAACCCAGCGGACCCAGGTCCGGCAGGCGCAGCAGCGCGCCGAAGTTCTCGCAGATATAGCCGCGCGCCTCACCGTCAGGCAGCCGCACCTGGAAGCGCACGCCGCGCGGGACGACTGCGATCTCCTGCGGTTCGATATCGATCACGCCCATCTCGGTGCGCAATTGCAGGCGGCCCCTCTGCGGCACGATCAGCAGTTCGCCATCGGCCGAATAGAAGAAGCGGTCGGTCATGGAGCAATTGGCCGCATACAGGTGGATGGCGCAACCGCTCTGCGCCTGCGGCGAGCCATTGCCAGCCATGGTCACCAGGCCGTCGATGAAATCGGTGGGTGCGGTCGGCATGGGCAGCGGGTCCCAGCGCAACTGGTTGGGGGGCGGTGCGACCTCATCGAAGCGGCTCACCAGCAGCCCTTGCGGCATGGCCTCGAAGGGATGATGCATGGCCGCCGGGCGGATGCGATAGAGCCAGGAACGCCGATTGTGGCCGCGTGGAGCGGTGAAGGCGGTGCCGGAGATCTGCTCGGCATAGAGCCCATAGGCCACCCGCTGAGGAGAATTCTGATGCGCCGGCAAGGCGCCCGGCAAGGCCTCGGTAGCGAACTCATTGCCGAAGCCGGACTGGTAGCCACGGGTATGCACGTGGTGGCTGACGGAAAAATCGGTAGCGGTATTCATGCAGACACTCCTTGAGCAGTACGATGCAGTCGCGCGATGGTGAGCGCGGAAATCAGCGCCGGCACAGCGGCGGCCAGGAACAGCGAGGCATTGGTCCACTGCAGGGCAATCAACTGGCCGCCGATCACCGGGCCCACCACCGAACCGATGCGACCGATGCCCAGCGCCCAGCCGATGCCGGTGGAACGTAGCGTGGTCGGATAGAAGGTGCCGGCCAGCGCATTGACCGCCGGCTGTCCGCCGACGATGCAGAATCCGGCGACGATCACGGCCACAAACAGCAAGGCCGGCACGGTGGCGAGCTTGCCGATCAAGGCGATGGACAGGCAGGCCAGCAGGAAGCAGCTGCCCAGCACGCGGGTGAAGCCGAAGCGTTGGATGAAGCGACCCAGCGACAGCGTGCCAATCACGCCGCCGACCTGCAGCGAGGTGCCGATCAGCACGGCCATGCTGGTCGAGTAGCCGGCATCGCGGATGAGCGTAGGCAGCCAGTTGGACAGGAAGTACAGGTTGATCAGGTTCATGAAGCTGATCAGCCACAGCAGCACCGTCACGCCGGCCCGGCCATCGCGGAACAGCGCCGCCACCGGCATGCCTTCGGCCTTGGTTTCCTTGACCACCACCTCGGTCCTGTCATCGATGACGATGGCCGGGTCGAGCTTGCGCAGCCAGCGCGCCACCTGCGTGCGCGGGCGGCGATGCAGCACCAGGAACTGGATCGACTCCGGCAGCCAGACCAGCATGGCCAGTCCGAGCACCAGCGGCACCACGCCGCCGACCCAGAACACCGCATGCCAGCCATAGGCCGGGATCAGCGCAGCGCTGACGAAGCCGCCTGCAGCCGCCCCCACGGTGAAGCCGCAGGACACCAGCATCATGCGCGTGACCCGCGAGGACGAGGGGCTGAACTCACCCACCAGCGCCATGGCATTGGGCATGATGCTGCCCAGGCCGAAGCCGGTGATGAAGCGCAGCACCAGCAGCTGGTCCAGCGTCGTCACCATGGGCGTGACCAGCATGCACAGGGCAAAGAAGAGCGTGGAGAGGATCAGCACCGGACGCCGTCCATAATGGTCGCCCACCGGGGTCAACACCAGCGAGCCCAGCAGCATGCCGAACAGGCCCGCGCCGAACACCGGCCCCAGGCTGGCCTTGCTCACGCCCCAGTCGGCGATGATGGCCGGCGCGACATAGCCCATGGCCTGCACATCGAAGCCATCGATGATCAGGCACAGGCCGCACAGCAGCAGCAGGCCGAACTGGAAAGCGCCAAAACGGCCCTGCTCCACCACCTGGTCCACATTGACCGTGGGGAGAGCGCCACTGGTGTGGATGCTCATGGTCTTGCTCCTCGTCTGTCTCTACGTTTTTTTATCTGGGCCGTCGCCGCACCAGCAGCGTGGGGGCGGGCCGTCTCGTGATCTTGTTCTTGTTGCGGTCACACTGTAGTGCAATCGCCCTTCTTTTACGATATAAATGCAAAAATACGATCCATTCATTTCGTGAATAATACCCATCCTTGCGCATTGCACCATGCCTCTCATCGAACCGCGTGATATCGACCTCAACCTGCTGGTGGTCTTCCAGGAAGTGTTCCAGGAACGCCAGATCTCTTCCGTGGCGCGCCGCCTGGGCCTGTCGCAGCCCGCCGTGAGCAACGCCCTGGCGCGGCTGCGGCGCAGCTTCGAGGACGAGCTGTTCGTGCGCACCGCACAAGGGATGCAGCCCACGCCCTTCGCCGAGCAACTGGCCGAGCCGGTGGCTGCGGCATTGCAGCAGGTGGCGCGGGCTCTGAACCTGCAGGAAGGCTTTTCTCCGCAGACCAGCACACGCCGTTTCACCATCGCCATGACCGATGTGGGCGAGGTGTATTTCATGCCCACACTGATCGAAGCCTGCGCGCGCCATGCGCCCGGCGTGAGCATCAGCACCGTGCGCGCCGGCGCCATCGATCTGAAGAGTGAAATGGAATCGGGCCGGGTGGACCTGGCCATTGGCGCCTTCGACAATCTGTCCGAAGCGCTGTACCAACGCCGGCTGTTCCGGCAGGAATACGTGAGCATGTTCCGCATCGGCCATGCGCTGGACAAGCCGGGACGGGGCGAGGTCAGCCTGAAGGAATTTCTTGCCGCCGAGCATCTGATGGTGTCTTCCCAGGAAAGCCCTTACGACCGCATCAACCAGAACCTGGAGAAGGCCGGTATATTGCCCAGCGTGCGTTTTCGTGTGCCGCATTTCACCGCCGTGCCGTATATTGTCAGCAGCACCGCCCTGGTCGTGACGGTGCCGCGCAAGCTCGCCGAGAGCGCCGCCGCCCCGTTCGGGCTGCGCTATATCAAGCCGCCGCTGCGACTGCCTTCGTTGCAGACCAATATGTTCTGGCACCGCCGCTACAACCAGGATGAAGGCAATGTCTGGCTGCGCGGATTCATCTCGGAACATTTCGCCGAATAAGAACCCGCCGGGGGGAGGAGAGACCATGAAGATCTACCGCGACTACACCTCTGAAGAACTGGATGCGCAGTACAACGTGCGCGCCCGGGTGCCGGATTTCCAGGACTACTTCGACCGCTTTGCCCGGCAGGGCGAGGCCGCCCGCCAGGCCCATCCGCACCTGGCCGACCTGCCTTACGGCGAAGAGATGCTGCAGAGCATCGACTTCTTTCCCGCCCGCAGCAATGGACGGCCCTTGCTGGTCTTCATCCACGGCGGCTACTGGCGCTCGCTGGACAAGCACCAGTTCAGCCATCTGGCCCTGCCCTATCTGGAGCAGGACATCAATGTGGCGCTGATCAATTACCGCCTCGCGCCCCAGGTCAGGATGGGCGACATCGCCGCCGACTGCGGCCGGGCGCTGCGCCTGCTGCACGCCAAGGCCCCCGCCCTGCGCGTGGACGCCAACGCCATCTGGCTCATGGGTCATTCCGCCGGCGCGCATCTGGCCTGCGTGATCGCCGCGCTGCGCGCCGCACCGGTGCGCGGCGTCTGCGCGCTGTCGGGGCTGTACGACCTGGAACCCATACGGCTGAGCTATCTCAACGAAGCCCTGCACCTGTCACCCTCGGACGTCCTGCAGGCCAGCCCGCTGCTCCTGTCCATGCCGGACGGCGTGCGCGCCGTGCTGTGCGCGGGCGGCCAGGAGAGCGAGGAATTCCTGCGCCAGCGCGACGTGTACGCCGCCAATCTGCGGCAATCAGGACACCAGGTCGAAGTGGTCGAGGCCGCGCAGGCCCATCACCTCAGCATCATCGACGTGGCGGCAGACGGGCAAAGTGCGTTCACGCGGACGGTGTTGAGGATGATGCAGGACTGAATGCATCCTTCCGATTCCCTGTGGTGGCAAGCCTCTGAATACCAATGGGAATCATTTTCATTTGATTTATAATACCGGGCTTACCCAGCCCCGGTCGCGCTCTGCTGCGGCCCGGCCCCGAACAACAACAGGGCCTCACGCCCGCCGTCCGCCAAGCCATCGCATGTTCAAGAAGATCTGGTTCCAACTCCACTGGTTCATCGGCATCACCGCCGGCACCGTATTGATGACCATCGGCGTGACCGGCGCCTTGCTGGCTTTCCGTGAAGAAATCATGGATCTGCTCAGCCCGGGGGTGATGCACGTCCAGGTGCGCCAGCAAGCCACGCTCACGCCGCAGCAAGTGCTGGAGAAACTGCGCCAGGAAGAGCCGCAACGCCGCATCACCACCATGACCCTGTCGGCCGAGCCCGGGGCTTCGGTGCGCGTGGTGTTCGCGCCGCCTCCGGGAGAGCGGCGCGGCCAGGCGCGTTATGTCGATCCCTACACCGGCGCACTGCTGCCGCCGGTGACGGGCATGGAATTCTTCGAGTTCACCGAGCGCTTCCACCGCTGGCTGCTGCTGCCCACCGAGATCGGCAAGATCGTCCTGGGGACGCTGGCGCTGTGCCTGCTGATGCTGGCGCTGTCGGGGCTATACCTGCGCTGGCCGCGCCGCTGGCTGTCGCTGCGCGCCTGGCTGCGGCTGGACTTCCAGTTGCAGGGCCGCTCCCTGCTGTGGAACCTGCATTCGGTCATCGGCACCTGGTCGCTGGTGATGTACGTGATCTTCGCCACCACCGGCGCCTACTGGGCGCTGGACTGGTTCAAGGACGGCGTCAACACGCTGGCCGGCGAAACCCGTCGCGCCCCGATGGCGCGCGGCGAGGGCAAGAAAAAGGACGCACCAAAGAGCGAGACCCCGGTCACCCTGGAACTGACCCAGGCCTGGAACGCCTTCCTGGCCAAGGCGCCGGACTACCAGAGCGCACAGCTGCGCCTGCCCGAACAAGGTACGCAGCCGCTGCAGATCTTCTTCCTCGGCCACGACGCGCCGCATGAGCGCGCCCGCAGCCGCATGGTGGTGCTGCCACAGAGCGGCGAGATCAGACAGCTGGAACGCTACGAAGACAAGAGCACCGGCGGCAGGTTCATCGCCGCCATCTATCCGCTGCACATGGGGACCTACTTCGGCCTGCCCGGACGCATCATCATGGCCATCGCCAGTCTGATGATGCCGCTCTTCGGCATCACCGGCTGGATGCTCTACCTCGACCGCCGCCGCAAGAAGGCCGCCCTGCGCGCCGAACGCGCCGCCCTGGGAGAGCCGCAGCAGCAAGGCGGAGGCCAGTTGCTGGTGGCCTATGCCTCGCAGACCGGCCAGGCCGAACGCATCGCCCTGCATACCGCAGCGCGCCTGCGCCGCAGCGGCGTGGCCGTGACCCTGCAGGCGCTGGCCCAGACCACTGCCGAAACGCTGCGCCACCATCCCCGCCTGCTGCTCATCGCCAGCACCTTCGGCGAGGGCGACGCGCCCGACAGCGCGCGCGGCTTCGAACGTCGCCTGCGCCAGGCCGCCGGCCAGTCGCTGGCGCATCTGCAATATGCCGTGCTGGCGCTGGGCGATCGCCACTACACCAGCTTCTGCGGCTTCGGCCATACGCTCGACCATGGCCTGCGCCAGTGCGGGGCCAAGCCGATGTTCCCGCTGGTGGAAGTGGACCGCATGGACGCCGCGGCCCTGCGCAAGTGGGAGAGCGAACTGGCCAGCCATGGCCTGGACGCCGCCGTGAGCGATCTCCTGCCCGCCAGCAGCCCGGCCTGGTCCTCATGGGTGCTGGTGGAGCGCCACCATCTCAATGCCGGCAGCCAGGGCGAACCGCTCTTCCACCTGGTCTTGCAGAGCGCCGACACCAACCAGCCGGCGCCGGCATGGCAAGCCGGTGCGCTGCTGGAAGTGATGCCGCGCCACGCGCCGGATCGTGTGGCCCTGGTGCTGCAGCGCCTGGGGCTGGATGGCGCAACCGAAGTCCACTGCCGTGGCATGCGCTGCAGCCTGGCCGATGCACTGGCCTGCAGCGTACTGCCGGTGCAGGCAGCGGCCGATGCGCAGACACTGGCGCAACAGTTGCAGGCGCTCACTGCGCGCTCCTATTCGGTGGCCTCGGCCATGCAGGATGGCACGGTGCAACTGCTGGTGCGCCAGCAGCGGCACGAAGATGGCCTGGGACTGGCCTCCGGCTGGCTGACCGAATACGCCCCCATCGGCGCGCACGTGCAGGCCAGACTGGTGGACAATGCCGGCTTTGCCCCAGTGTCCGCCGACACGCCCGCCATCTTCATCGGCAACGGCTCGGGCATGGCCGGCCTGCGCGGCCATCTGCGCCAGCGCATCCACGCGGGCGGCACGCGCAACTGGCTGCTGTTCGGCGAACGTAACGAACGTTACGATTTCCTCTATCGCGAGGAACTGCAAGCCTGGCTGCAGCAGGGCCAGCTGGCGCGCCTGGACCTGGCCTTCTCGCGTGACCAGGAAGCCCGCATCTACGTACAGGATCGCCTGCGCGAGGCCGCCAGCGAATTGCGCCACTGGCTGGACCAGGGTGCGGTGCTGTATGTCTGCGGCAGCCTCGATGGCATGGCCGCCGGCGTGGACGCGGTGCTGACCAGCCTCCTGGGCGAAACGGGTCTGCAAGACCTGATCGAACAGAAGCGCTACCGCCGCGACGTCTACTGAATCCCTCCGGGAGGGCGTGGCCCCTCCCCTTCGTCGTCTTCCCCACCTTCAGCATAGGCGCCACAGCGCGCCGGCTTTCCTGTAGGCAGCTCCCGCTTTCCGTTGTAGGACAGCGCCGATTCGCCGCTCTGGCTGCGCCGTGGCGCCAGGCTGCGGCATATACTCATCGACACTGCGTTGCCTTACTCTCCCTGCGAGACAGCGTCAAGGTCGATGGCGGCGTAGAACCGGGAATCTTCCATGACCAACAAGAACATCAAGCCCAGGCGCTGGTGCGCTACCCTGCTCGTACTGGCTGGCCTGTCGGCGCTGCTCTCGTCATGCAGCTCGCTGCCCACCATCGTGCCCGACATGGACACGCAGTCGGCGCGCACCATCCAGATGAAGGGCGGACGCGGCGTGCTCTCGGAGGCGCAATCCAAGGCCGTGCTGGAGAAGCTGCGCGCCCAGAACGCCGACAACACCCTGCTGGACCGGCACGTGGCCATCGAAGGCGCCATCACCGGCTCGCCCCTGGTCACAGGCAACAAAGTGACCCTGCTCATCGACGGGCCGGCCACCTATGCCTCCATGCAGCAGGCCATCCAGGCGGCGCGCTACCACATCAACATGGAAACCTACATCATGGAAGACGACGAGGTCGGCCGCCAGTTCGCCGACCTGCTCATCGCCATGCAGAAGAAGGGCGTGCAGGTCAACCTGATGTATGACAGCGTGGGCGCGCTCAACACGCCGCGCACCTTCTTCCAGCCCATGATCGATGCCGGCATCCAGGTGCTGGAATACAACCCGCTGAACCCGACCCAGTTGCGCAAGGACTGGGAAGTCAACCAGCGCGATCACCGCAAGCTGCTGGTGGTCGATGGCAAGACCGCCTTCGTGGGCGGGATCAACATCAGCAGCGTCTATTCCAGCGGTTCCTTCAGCACCCGCAAGAAGAAGCCGCGTCTCAATGCCGAGGGTCAACAGATTCCCTGGCGCGACACCCAGGTGCGCATCGATGGCCCGGTGGCGCTGGAATTCCAGAAGCTCTTCGTCGATACCTGGAACAGGCAGCGCGGTCCCGCCTTGGGCGATCATCGCTACTTCCCCACGGTGGCGCCGGCTGGCAACGAGATCGTGCGCGCCATCGGCAGTTCTCCCGATGATCCCTACAGCGTCATCTACGCTACCTTCATCTCCGCCATCCAGCATGCGGAAAAGGCCATCTACCTCACCAATGCCTACTTCGTGCCGGACCCGCAATTGCGCGATTCGCTCAAGGACGCGGCCAAGCGCGGTGTCGATGTGCGCCTGATCCTGCCCTCGCACAGCGACTCGTCCTTGGTGCTGTACGCCTCGCGCTCCTTCTACCAGGAACTGCTGGAGGCGGGCATCCGCATCTACGAGCGACAGGATGCGCTGCTGCACTCCAAGACCGCACTCATCGATGGCGTCTGGTCCACCATCGGATCGACCAACCTGGACTGGCGCAGCTTCGTCTACAACCAGGAAATCAACGCGGTGATCCTGAGCCCGCAATTCGGTGTGCAAGTCAAAGACATGTTCGACCGGGATCTTGGCGCGTCCAAGGAGATCACAAAGGAACAATGGGAGCAGCGCCCCATCAGCGAGCGCATGAAGGAATTCGGCGCCAGCGTCTGGGCGCGGCTGCTGTAGCCGCCTGCCAATTGGCTCAATTGGCTCAATTGGCATGCTTGAATGGCTAGAGAGGAGTCCCGTTTGCGATCCACGTTGTCCCGTCTGTCACGGCCCCTGATGGCCTGCGCCGCGCTGGCGCTGGCCCTCTGTGGTGCTGCGCAGACCCAGGCCCAGACCCAGCCCCAGAACGGCGCGGCGGCCATGAAGAGCCGTTACGAAGAGCTGCAGGGTGAACTGAGCAACAATGCCTACCAGCGCCCGCTGTATCTCAATTCGCGTGAGCAGGACAGCACCGTCAAGGGCGATATCTACGCCGTGCTGGCCTATCCCTTTGCCCAGGTGCGCGAGGCGCTGGACAGTCCCGACCACTGGTGCGACATCCTGATCCTGCACCTCAACACCAAGTACTGCCGACTGCTGCGCGAAGGCGGCAAGACCACCCTGCGCATGCAGGTCGGCAAGAAGACCGAGCAGGACCTCAACGACACCTACCGGGTCGATCTGCGCTACCACGGCGGGAGCAGCGCGGCGGACTATTTCTCCTCCTCGATGCTGGCCGACAAGGGGCCGCTGGACACCTCCAACTATCGCATCGAGATCGAGGCCATCCCGCTGGACGAGCGGCGGTCCTTCCTGCATTTCAGCTATGCCTATTCCTATGGCATGGCCAGCAGGTTGGCCCTGCGCGCCTACCTGATGACGGTGGGACGCGACAAGGTCGGCTTCAGCGTCGTCAAGCGTGACGCCAATGGCCAGGCGCAGTATGTCTCGGGCAGCCGCGCCACGGTGGAGCGCAACACCATGCGCTACTACCTGGCCATCGATGCCTACCTGGCCGCACTGGAGGCGCCCGCCGGCGAGCGGCTGGAGAAGCGCCTGGCAGCCTGGTATGGCGCGACCGAGCAATATCCCCGGCAGTTACATGAGCTCACGCGGGAAGAGTATCTATCGATGAAGCGCAAGGAAGTCGCACGGCAGCAAAAGCCGGGGAGTTAATGTCCACGATTGCCAACGACCGCTCGCCCTGCGCCTGTCGGAGGGCTGCGCCGCCGGTGAACCTTCGATACGCGGCTGCGCCGCTACTCAGGCCGAACGGGAGTCTAGTCATCCGGCACGGCAAACGGCCAGCGTTGGCGCCAATGAGCCGTTCACGCAATCACCCCACCACCGTTCGACCTGAGTAGGCCCCGCAGGGGCCGTATCGAAGGCGCGCCGTCCGCACCCGATCAACAGCCTCAGGACAGACTTCGATACAGCGCCAAAGGATGGCTCAGGTCGAACGTTATGCGGATTGCAGGGCCACTCACCCCTGCCCATCGGCCTGCTCCCGCAGCCATTCCAGGAACGCCGCCACCGCCGGCCGCCGTGCATGGTGGGCCGGATAGACGGCGAAGTGCGCCTTGACCTTGATGGCGCGCTCCAGTCCGAAGATGGGTTTCAGTTTCTTTTCCTCGATGTGGCGCGCCGCCACGGTGGCGCTCTCCAGCGCCACGCCCAGTCCCTGCGTGGCCGCATCCAGCGACATCTGCGCGCGGTCGAACCGTACCGCAAACTGCTCGGGCGCTCGCACGTCCGCAAATTCCCCGAACCAGTCGGCCCACTGCACCACGCTGACATTGCTGCGGATGAGTTTCACGCCCAGCAGGTCAGCCGGCTTCCTGAGCCGGTATTCACGGATGAAGGCGGGGCTGGCCAGGGGCACGATGCACTCTTCGAACAAGGGTTCCACCACCAGCCCCGGCCAGTTGGGAATGCCATAGCGGATATCGATATCCACCTCGCCCAGCTCGAAATTGCTCTGCGAGTGCGCCGCCGACAGATTGAAGGTGATTTCCGGATAGCTGCGCGCAAAATCATTGAGGCGCGCCATCAGCCACAGACTGGCGATGCTGGGCGCGGAATGGATGTAGAGCGTGTTGTTGACGCCCTGGCGCACATCCATGGACGCCGCCGTGATGGCCGAGATCGCGCCCTGGATGCGCGCCAGGTAAGCCTCTCCCGCCGTGGTGATGCGCACGCCATGGGCGCTGCGCTCGAACAGCCGGATGCCCAGGTAAGACTCCAGCCGCGCCACCTGATGGCTCACCGCCGAGGCGGTCAGATGCAGTTCGGCCGCGGCCAGCGCAAAACTCTTGCGCCGGGCCACCGCTTCGAAGGCCTGGAGGTTGGGCAGGGGCGGGAGAACGGCCATGGGCGGGCTCTGCAGCTAAGATGATGATCCGTCACTTTAACATGACGAGACTTCGCTTGTCGTCAGGCGAGGAAAGTCCGACCATGCGCATCAGAACAAAAACGGAGACAACGGTGCACCGCCTGGCGGCTGCATCGCCCCCTACGCATGCTGCGCCTGGCGCAGACACGCACCCGCTTTGTCTCCGGTGTTCCGCCTATCAACGCAAACATCTGGAGAACACGACATGCTGCTCAAGGACAAGGTTGCCGTCATCACCGGCGGTGCAGGAATCAATGGTCTGGGTTACGCCACGGCGCGCCTGATGGCCGAACAAGGCGCCCGCGTGGTGGTGCTGGACCTGGCCCAGGCCGATCCGGCGGCTGCCGCTGCGCGCATCGGCAGCCAGCACCTGGGCCTGGTGGCCGACGTGACCGACAAGGCTTCCTGCGACACGGCAGCGGCGGCCATCCTCCAGCAGTTCGGCCGCATCGACATCCTGGTCAACAATGCCGGCATCACCCAGCCGGTCAAGACGCTGGAGATCACCGGCGCCGACTACGACCGCATCCTCGACGTCAGCCTGCGCGGCACGCTCTACATGTCGCAGGCGGTGCTGCCGGCCATGCGCGCGCAGCAGAACGGTTCCATCATCTGCATCTCCTCGGTGTCGGCCCAGCGCGGCGGTGGCATCCTGGGCGGTCCGCACTACTCGGCGGCCAAGGCCGGCGTCCTCGGCCTGGCCCGCGCCATGGCGCGCGAGTTCGGTCCGGAAGGTATTCGCGTCAACAGCATCACCCCGGGGCTGATCGGCACCGACATCATCAAGGGCAAGCTCACCGAAGAAAAGAAGGCCGAGATCGCCGAGACCATTCCGCTGGCGCGCCTGGGCCGTGCCGACGACATCGGCGGCGCCTGCATCTTCCTGGGCAGCGACCTCTCGCAATACTGCACCGGCATCACGCTGGACGTTAATGGTGGAATGCTGATTCATTAAACACAGCTTAATGCTCGCGCACGCCGGCCTGCCCGGCATCTTTCCCGATATCAGAACAAACAGGAGACCAGAGATGACCCAAGACAACAGCAAACCCGGCAAGACCACCCTGAGCCGCCGCCAGATGCTCAAGGCCGGCGCCGTCGGCGCGGCGCTGCCGCTGTTTTCCATCATGAGCCGTCCGGCCAATGCGGCCGAGTTCAACTACAAGTTCGCCACCGGCCAGGATCCGTCGCACCCGGTCAACAAGCGTGCGCAGCAGGCCATCGACCGTATCCGCGAAGCCACCGGCGGCCGCCTGGACATCAAGCTGTTCCCGGCCAACCAGCTCGGTTCGGATACCGACCTGATGTCGCAGATCCGCAATGGCGGCGTGGAATTCTTCAACCAGGCCAGCGTGGTGCTCTCCACCCTGGTGCCGGCGGCGGGCATCGTCAACACCGGCTTCGCCTTCCACGACTACAAGGAAGTCTGGAAAGCCATGGATGGCCCGCTGGGCGCCTACGTGCGCGCGCAGATCGAGAAGGTCGGCCTGTTGACCATGTCCAAGCCCTGGGACAACGGCTTCCGCCAGATCACCACCTCGACCAAGCCGATCAAGACCGCCGCCGACCTCAAGGGCCTGAAGCTGCGCGTACCGGCCGCACCGATGCTGACTTCGCTCTTCAGCGCATTGGGCGCGAGCCCGACGCCGATCAACTTCAACGAGGTCTATTCCTCGCTGCAGACCAAGCTGGTCGAAGGTCAGGAAAACCCGCTAGCCATCATCAGCACCGCACGCCTGTACGAGGTGCAGAAGTTCTGCACCATCTCCAACCACGTCTGGGATGCCTACTGGATCCTGGGCAACCGCCGCGCCTTCGAAAAACTGCCCAAGGACATCCAGGAAATCGTGCGCCGCGAACTGGACAAGGCCGCCACCGACGAACGCGCCGACATTGCCTCGCTGTCCGGCTTTGCCCGCAACGATCTGCAGGGCAAGGGCGTGCAGATCATCGAAGCCGACAAGAATTCCTTCAAGGAAGCGCTGGCCCGAGGCAGCTTCTACAAGGACCTGCGCGCCAAGTTCGGCGATGACGCCTGGAAGCTGTTGCAGAACAGCGTAGGGAGTCTGGGATGAGCGCTCTGTCGCTGGAGCAACCGGTGGCGGATGAGCGCTCGCTGGCTGCGCGCCTGGAACACTGGCTGGGCCTGGCCATCGAGATCCCCGCCGCGGCGCTGGTGGTGGGCGAGGTGGCGGTGCTGCTGGCGGGCGTGATCATGCGCTTCATCTTCAACAACCCCATCCCCTGGGCCGATGAACTGGCCTCCATCCTCTTCCTCTGGCTGGCCAATCTCGGCGCCGCCGTGGCCCTGCGCCGGGGTACCCACATGCGCACCACCGTGCTGGTGGGCTTCATGAGCGAACGCGGCAAGGCCTGGGCCGAAGCCCTGGCCATCATCGCGCCGTGCGTGATGCTGCTGATCCTGATGCATCCGATGTGGGAATACGCCGAAGACGAAATGTTCGTGCAGACTCCAGCGCTGGGCTGGCCCAACACCGTGCGCGCCGCCGCCGTGGCCGTCGGTGCGGCGCTGATGATCGCCCTCTCGCTGCTGCGCATCTCGCGCCAGAAGCTGGTGGACCTGGTCGGCGTCCTGGCCCTGCTGGCGGTGGTGGCCGGGGCGATGTACCTCGGCTCGTCTTGGCTGCAGGCCATCGGCAACTGGAACCTGGTGGTGTTCTTCGGCCTGGTGCTGGCGGTGTCGGTGCTGCTGGGCATTCCCATCGCCTTCTGCTTTGGTCTGGCGACGGTGGCCTTCATGCTGACCGTGACCACCAGCCCGCTGGCGGTGGTGGCCGGACGTTTCGATGAAGGCATGTCTTCGCTGATCCTGCTGGCGGTGCCGCTGTTCATCCTGCTGGGCCATCTGGTGGAAATGACCGGCATGGCCAAGGCCATGGTGGACTTTCTGGCCTCGCTCCTGGGCCATGTGCGCGGTGGCCTCAACTATGTGTTGCTGGGTGCGATGCTGCTGGTGTCGGGCATCTCCGGCGCCAAGACCGCCGACATGGCGGCCGTGGCCCCGGTGCTGCTGCCGGAGATGAAGCGCCGTGGCAATCACGAGGGTGAGCTGATCTCGCTGCTGGCCGCCTCCGGCGCCATGGCCGAGACCATTCCGCCCTCGCTGGTGTTGATCACCATCGGTTCGGTGGCCGGGGTATCGATTGCGGCGCTGTTCACCGGCGGCATCATGCCGGGCATCGTGCTGGCGGTATTGCTGGCGATCCTGGCGCGCTGGCGCAGTGCCGAGATTCTCGAAGGCATCCAGCGCGCGCCCGGCCGCGTGGTGCTGCGCACGCTCATCATTGCCCTGCCCGCGCTGCTGCTGCCGATCCTGATCCGCACTGCCGTGGTCGAAGGCGTGGCCACGGCCACCGAGGTCTCCACCATCGGCATCGCCTATTCCGTGGTGGCGGGTCTGCTGGTCTACCGCAAGTTCGACTGGAAGCGGCTCTATCCGATGCTGGTCGATACCGCGGCCCTGTCGGGCGCGATCCTGTTCATCATCGGCACGGCCACCGGCATGTCGTGGGCGCTGACGCAGTCGGGCTTCTCGCATGCGCTGGCCGACGCCATGACCAGCGTGCCGGGCGGCAAGTATGGCTTCCTGCTGGTGTCCATCGCGGCCTTCATCGTGCTGGGCAGCGTGCTGGAGGGTATCCCCGCCATGGTGCTGTTCGCGCCGCTGCTCTTCCCGGTGGCCAAGGCCATTGGCGTGCATGAGGTGCATTACGCGATGGTCATCATTCTCTCCATGGGCGTGGGCCTGTTCGCGCCGCCCTTCGGCCTGGGCTACTACGCCGCCTGCACTATCGGCCGCGTGCATCCCGACGTGGCGGTCAAGCGCATCTGGCCCTACCTGGGCGCGCTGGTGGTGGGCCTGCTGATCGTGGCCTTCGTGCCGTGGTTCTCCATCGGTTTCCTCTGATCTTTCCGAACACACTCATCCACAAGCAAGGATTCGCAATGTCTGACAAGTTGGCAAACCTGCGCGCAAGCGCATACCGCATCCGCCGCAATGCCGTGCGCATGGGCGAGGTCCAGGGCCAGGGCTACATCGGCCAGGCGCTGGGCTGGGCCGATGTGCTGGCCGTGGCCTACAAGCACGCCATGCAACTGCGCCCGGATGATCCCGAGTGGAGCGGTCGCGACCGCTTCCTGCTCTCGCACGGCCACTACGCCATCGCCCTGTATGCCGCGCTGATCGAGTCCGGCATCGTCCCCGATGAAGAGCTGGAATCCTACGGCAGCGATGACAGCCGCCTGCCCATGTCGGGCATGGCGACCTATACGCCGGGCATGGAAATCTCCGGCGGCTCGCTGGGCCAGGGCCTGGCCATCGGCGTGGGCATGGCGCTGGGCCTGCGTTACAACAACAACCCGGCCTTCGTCTACAACTCCATGTCCGATGGCGAGCTGGACGAAGGCTCGACCTGGGAAGCCGCCATGGGCGCGGCGCACCACCAGCTGGGCAACCTCATCTGCCTGGTCGATATCAACAACCAGCAGGCCGATGGCCCGTCCGGCAAGATCATGGGCTTCGAGCCGCTGGCCGACAAATGGGCGGCCTTTGGCTGGTACGTGCAGCGCGTCGATGGCAATGACCTGGCCGCCGTGGTGCAGGCCTTCGACAACGCCCGCAACCTGCAGGACGCCAAGCCGCGCGTGATCCTGTTCGACACCCTGATGGGCAAGGGTGTGCCTTTCCTGGAACAGCGCGAGAAGAACCACTTCATCCGTGTCGATCCGCCCGAATGGCAGCAGGCGCTGTCCATCCTCGACCAGTCTTATCAACAAGGAAGCCAAGCATGAACACCGTCGCAGAGAAGAAACCGCGCCTGACCACCTCGGCCATGATCGCCTCCATCGCCGCCGAGGGGCAGCGCGTGCAGGCGGCCCCGTTCGGCAAGGCGCTGGTGGACTATGCCGCCGACCGCCCCGAGATCGTGGGCTTGACCGCCGACCTGGCCAAGTACACCGACCTGCACCTGTTCCAGAAGGCTTATCCCGAGCGCTTCTTCCAGATGGGCATGGCCGAACAGTTGCTCATGGCCGCCGCCGGCGGCATGGCCAAGGAAGGGCTGGTGCCCTTCGCCACCACCTATGCGGTCTTCGCCACCCGGCGCGCCTATGACTTCATCCATCAGGTGATTGCCGAAGAAAACCTGAACGTGAAGATCTGCTGCGCCCTGCCGGGCCTGACCACCGGCTACGGCCCCAGCCACCAGGCCACCGAAGACCTGGCGATGATGCGCGCCATCCCCGGCATGACCATCGTCGACCCCTGCGATGCACTGGACCTGGAACAGGCCGTGCCGCAGATCGCCGCGCACCAGGGTCCGGTCTACATGCGCCTGGCGCGCGGCAATGTGCCGCTGGTGCTGGATGAATACGACTACCGGTTCGAGCTGGGCCGCGCCAAGGAAATCCGCGACGGCAATGATGTGCTGATCATCTCCAGCGGCTTCATGACCATGCGCGCGCTGGAAGTGGCCAAGGCGCTGGAAGCCGACAAGCTCAGCGTGGCCGTGCTGCACTGCCCGACCATCAAGCCCTTCGACGAAGCCACGGTGGTGGAGCAGGTCAAGAAGAAGAACCGCCTGGTGGTGGTGGCCGAGAACCATTCGGTGGTCGGCGGCCTGGGCGAGATCGTCGCCACCACGCTGATGCGCCACCGCGTGCAGCCGGCCGGCTTCCAACTGGCTGGCCTGCCGGACGCCTTCCTGGATGCCGGCGCGCTGCCGACCTTGCATGATCGTTATGGGATCAGTTGCGAGGTGTTGGGAAGGCGGATCAAGGAGTGGTTGAAGTAAGCTCTGTGCATGAAAAAAGGAGACCTCGGTCTCCTTTTCGTCTTACCTCACAACGCCGATCACTTACTTCAGCGTCAACACCCACTTCACCAGCTCACGCGCTTCGGCCTCGCTGACCTGGCCCTTGTTGGCCGGCATCGGCACTGCGCCCCAGACGCCGCCGCCGCCGTTGAGCACCTTCTGGGTCAGCTTGGCTTCGGCATCCTTCTGGCCGGCGTATTTCTTGGCCACTTCCTTGAAGGCGGGACCGACGATCTTGGCGTCCACCGAGTGGCAAGCCATGCAATTCTTGGACTTGGCCAGTTGTGCATTGGCCATGGCTTCGGCGGAAATGGCCGAACCGGCCACCAGGGTGGCGATCAACAACAGGTATTTCATGGAGGCTCCTCAGCTAGCGGTGAACGACGGGCCTGCGGCAAGGGTCTAGCCGCCGCTTTCGCAGGCGGGGCTATTCTACCCGGCTTCCCCGGACCGCCACTATCTGCCCGAACGTATATCTGTCATAGATCAAATCTCCTGCGCGATCATCCCGCCAGCGCGGCGGCTTGCCGCTTGATATCGCGCAGGGATATCATGAGAGCCCGATTGATTCGGATCCGATATCAGCCATGTCCGACCTGCCCCGCCTGGAACTGCGCCAGTTGCGCTACTTTGCCGCCGTCGCCGAAGAGATGCACTTCGGCCGCGCCGCAGCCCGCCTGCACATGACCCAGCCGCCGCTGTCGCAGACCATCGCCGCGCTGGAAGAACTGCTGGGCACGCCGCTGTTCCAGCGCACCAAGCGCAGCGTGGCGCTGACCCCGGCAGGCGCGGCCCTGCTGCCGGAAGCCCAGCGCCTGCTGCAGCAGGCCGCGGCCCTGCCCGACCTGGTGCGGCGCGCCGCCAGTGGAGCCTCGGGGCTGTTGTCCCTGTCCTTCATCTCCAGCGCCGACTACAGCATCCTGCCGCCGCTGCTGCAGCGTTTCCGGGCACGCTATCCGCAAGTGCAGATCGAACTGCGCGAAGCCACCACCGACGTCCAGCTGGAAGACCTCCTGCAAGGCAAGATCGACGCTGGCCTGCTGCTGCCGCCGCTGCCGGAGAAGGCCGCCGCCCTGCTGGAGGTGCGGCCGGTGCTGTCCGAACCGCTGATTGCGGCGCTGCCCGAGGGCGCGGTCAGAAAGCGCGGACCGGTGTCGCTCAAGAGCCTGCGCGAGCTGCCGCTGATCATCTTCCCGCGCCGCATCGCGCCGGCCTTCCATGACACCATCCTGTCGTGCTTCCGCGATGCCGGGGTGACGCCCCATATCGGCCAGGAGGCCATCCAGATGCAGACCATCGTCGGTCTGGTGTCGGCTGGCATGGGAATGGCGCTTGTGCCACAATCCGTGTCGAACCTGAAACGCCCGGGTGTGGACTACCGACGGCTGAGCGACCCGGCCCCGGCCATCCAGACCAGCCTGGCCTGGCGGCGCGACAGTCCCTCCAGCGTCCTGCGGGCGCTGCTGGAACTGCTGGACGAACCGGCCTGAAGCACCCCTCCCGCGCGCCGGGAAGTACTGCGCGAACTTGCGCTGCCCGCCGCGTTCCAATCGCCGTCCCGCCCAACAACAGAAAGATCAAACTCATGCTCGTCCACCCCATGCCCGACCCGATCGCCGTCCACATCGGGCCACTGGCCGTCCACTGGTATGGCCTGATGTACCTGCTGGCCTTCGCCCAATTCATCGCGCTGGGCCGCCTGCGCATCAAGCAGCCGCACATCGCCGCCGTCGGCTGGAAGAAGGAAGACCTGGACGACATGCTCTTCTATGGCGTGCTCGGGGTGGTGCTGGGCGGGCGGCTGGGCGAGATCCTGTTCTACAACCCGGCCTATTACTTTGCCCATCCGGCCGACATGATCGCGGTCTGGAAGGGCGGCATGTCCTTCCACGGCGGTTTCCTGGGCGTGCTGCTGGCGATGTACCTGTGGGGCCGCAAGCGCGGCCGCAACCTGATGGACATCATGGACTTCATCGCCCCGATGGTGCCGCTGGGCTACGCCGCGGGCCGCCTGGGCAATTTCATCAATGCCGAGCTGCCAGGCCGTCCGGCCGATCCCTCGCTGCCCTGGGCCATGATCTGGCCCAATGTGGACAACATCCCGCGCCATCCCTCGCCGATCTACCAGATGCTGGTCGATGGCATCCTGCTGTTCATCATCCTGTGGATCTTCTCGCGCCACTCCCGTCCGCGCATGGCGGTGGCGGGCATGTTCTCGCTGCTGTATGGCTGCGCGCGCTTCTTCACCGAGTATTTCCGCGTGCCGGACTATGAGGTGCACTTCGGCGGCATCACCATCTCGGCCGGGCAGATGCTGTCGGTACCGATGATCGTGCTGGGGATCGTCTTGCTGGTGCTGGCCTACAGGCTCAGGCAGCAGGCGCAGGCGCCTGCGGAACCAGCCTTGGCGGGCAAGAAGTAATCCCGTCTTGCGCATGAAAAAGGGCGGTACCGAATCATCATCGGTACCGCCCTTTTCTTTTCTGCATCCACCGCCCGCTCGGATTGCGTCGCAGCGCAGGCGACGTATCGACAGCGCGCCTTCGATACGCGGCGATGCCGCTACTCAGTACGAACGGTAGTCATTGCATCTGCGTAATTAACCATCAAACAGCCATCAAACAACCGTTACGCAGCCGCCGCGCAACCGTCAAGCCTTCTTCAATGCACTGGCCGCCTTGGCGATCTCGGTGATCTTGTCCCAGTCACCCGCCTCGATGGCGGCCTTGGGGGTCAGCCAGGAGCCGCCCACGCAGACCACGTTCTTGCAGGCCAGGAACTGCGGCGCGGTCTCTTGCGTGATGCCGCCGGTCGGGCAGAAGGACACGTCGGCCAAGGGACCGGCGATGCCGTTGAGCATGCCCACGCCGCCCGCCGGCACGGCCGGGAACAGCTTCAACTGACGGAAACCCGCTTCGCGCGCCGCCATCACTTCGGAGGGCGTCATCACACCCGGCAGCAAGGGCAGGCCGCTGCGCTTGGCGGCTTCGATCAGCGCGGGTGTGAGGCCCGGTGAGACGCCAAAGACCGCGCCCGCATCACGCGACGCGGTGAACTCTTCGGGCGAGGTCAGCGTGCCCACGCCGACGATGGCGTCTGGTACCGACTCGGCAATGGCGCGGATGGCCGGCAGGCCGTGTTCGGTGCGCAGGGTGATTTCCAGCACGCGGATACCGCCTGCGACCAGGGCGCGCGCCAGTGGCACGGCGTGTTCGAACTTGTCGATGGCGATCACCGGGATGACCGGCGAGGCGCGCATGATTTCCAGTGTGGTCTTCATACCGTGACTTTCTCTTTCTCAAAAATCGGCGGCAGGCCGAAGGTGGCGCCGCCCTCTTCTGCGGTTCCCACCGCGTTGCGGAACAGGCTGAACAATTCGCGGCCCATGCCATGCTGGTTGCCCGACAGATCGCTGCTGTCCTGGCTTCGTGCCGCCCATTCGGTGGCGTCGACCTTGGCTTCGAGCGTGCCGGCCTCGGCATCGAGGCGGATGATGTCGCCATCGCGCACCCGGCCCAGCGGACCACCGCCCAGCACTTCGGGTGTGACGTGGATGGCTGCCGGTACTTTACCCGATGCGCCCGACATGCGGCCATCGGTGACCAGCGCCACGTGACGGCCCTTGTCCTGCAGGATGCCCAGCGCTGGCGTGAGCGCATGCAGCTCGGGCATGCCGTTGGCGCGCGGCCCCTGGAAGGTGATCACGGCCACGAAGTCGCGGTCGAGTTGACCGGCCTTGAAGGCGGCCATGAAAGCCTCCTGCGAATGGAAGACCACGGCGGGCGCTTCCACCACGCGGTGCTCGGGCTTGACTGCCGAGATCTTGATGACGGCGCGGCCCAGGTTGCCCTGCAGCAGCTTCAAGCCACCGTCCACGGCGAAAGGCTTGGCCACCGTACCGAGCACGCCCTCGTCACCGCTCTGCGCGGGGGCGTCGTGCCAGGTGACGATGCCGGGACGGCCATTCTCGCCCTCGGCGGCCAGCATCGGTTCCTTGCAGTGCTGGCGCAGGCCCTGGCCGAGGATGGTGGTGACGTCGTCATGCATGAGGCCGGCATCGATCAGCTCGCGCAGCACGAAGCCAGTGCCGCCGGCTGCATGGAAGTGGTTCACGTCAGCGGTGCCGTTGGGATAGATCTTGGTGATCAGCGGCACCACGGCCGAGAGCCTGTCGAAGTCGTCCCAGTCGATGACGATGCCGGCCGCCTTGGCGATGGCCACCAGGTGCAGGGTGTGGTTGGTGGAGCCGCCGGTGGCGTGCAGTGCGACGATGGCGTTGACGATGGACTTTTCGTCGATCATGCGGCCCACCGGGGTGTATTGCGTACCGAGGTCGGTGATCTTGGCGGCCTGCTTGGCGGCCGCCGCGGTCAGCGCATCGCGCAGCGGGGTATTGGGGGTGATGAAGGCCGCGCCCGGCAGGTGCAGGCCCATGGCTTCCATGAGCATCTGGTTGCTGTTGGCGGTGCCATAGAAGGTGCAGGTACCGGCGCCGTGGTAGGACTTGGATTCGGCTTCCAGCAGCTCGGCGCGGCCGATCTTGCCGGCGGTGTAGAGCTGACGGATCTTGACCTTGTCGCTGTTGCTCATGCCGCTGGTCATGGGACCGGCCGGCACGAACACGGCCGGCAGGTGGCCAAAGTGCAGCGCGCCGATCAACAGGCCCGGTACGATCTTGTCGCACACGCCCAGGTAGAGCGCAGCGTCGAACATGTTGTGCGACAACGCGATGGCGGTGGCCATGGCAATGGCGTCGCGCGAGAACAGCGACAGTTCCATGCCGGCCTGGCCCTGGGTGACGCCATCGCACATGGCCGGCGAACCGCCGGCGAACTGGGCCACCGCGCCGGCTTCGCGGGCGGCGTCCTTGATGATCTGGGGGAAACGCTCGAACGGCTGGTGCGCCGAGAGCATGTCGTTGTAGGCCGAGACGATGGCCAGCGAAGGCGCCTTGTCTTCCTTGAGCTTGAGCTTGTCGTTGGCGGGGAAGGCGGCGAAGCCGTGGGCCAGGTTGGTGCAGGCCAGCGCGCCGCGCTGTGCGCCCTTGCGGCGGGCCGCTTCCAGGCGTTCGAGGTAAGCGGTCCGGTAGGGACGGCTACGTTCGGCGATGCGTTGGGTGACGCTGGCTAAGGTAGCGTTGAGAGGCATTGTCGGGTTCCTGTTAGCGTTAACAATGTAATTTTACTACACAATTTTCAATGAATGAAATCATACACTTAGAGCACTGCAACATGCCGCCACCGTGCGTTTTTTCATTGGCCTTACAAAATCTGCGCAAAAAGCCGTATCAGTCTGGATTGCCGGGCTGCAGCAGAGTTGGTACGCGGATGTAACGACGCCGTCATAAACTGTAGTGAAATTACCATTTTGACGAAAATGATGTATAGTCCAATCGTTGCACCAAGAAAGACCAAGACTCGCGGCCGACCGCCCATCCTTGCCAGCCAGCAAGCAGCTGCCTGGTCCGCAGGCCCGGCCCGACCGCCAACCGACACCAGACCATGCATACCACTGCACTGACCGACACGGCCGCCTTCCAGGCCTTGCAACACCATCATGCCAAGGCCGTCACCTGGCACATGCGCGACCTCTTCGCGCAACAGCCCGACCGTTTCGAGCGCATGCATGTAAGCGCGGCCGGTCTGCTGCTGGACTATTCCAAGAACCGCATCGAGTCCGAGACCCTGGCGCTGCTGATGAGCCTGGCGCGCGAGCGCGGCGTGGAAGCGCTGCGCGAAGCCATGTTCCGGGGCGAGAAGATCAACTTTACCGAACATCGCGCCGTGCTGCACACGGCCCTGCGCGCACCGGCCCAGGCCTGTGACGCACAAGTGGACGGACAGCCTGTGAGCCAGGAGGTTCATGCGGTGCTGGAGCATATCCGCGAATTTTCCGAGCGCGTGCGCAGCGGCGCCTGGCGCGGCTACACCGGACGCGAGATCACCGACATCGTCAACATCGGCATTGGCGGCTCCTTCCTCGGCCCGCAGATGGTCTGCACGGCCCTGCGCAACTACCGCCACGCACGGCTCACCACGCATTTCGTCTCCAACGTGGACGGCCATGACCTCGATGAGGTGCTCTCCCGCGTCGATCCCGAGACCACTCTCTTCATCGTCGCCTCCAAGACCTTCACCACCCAGGAGACCATGCTCAACGCCAAGTCGGCGCGGGCCTGGTTCCTGCGCCATGGCCAGCAAGCCGATCTGGCGCGTCACTTCGTGGCGGTCTCCACCAATGCCGCCGAGGTGGAAGCCTTCGGCATCGACCCCGACAACATGTTCCCCTTCTGGGACTGGGTGGGTGGACGCTATTCGGTGTGGTCGGCCATCGGCCTGCCCATTGCGCTGCTGATCGGCTTTGAGCATTTTTCGGCCTTCCTGGCCGGCGCCCACGCAATGGACCGCCATTTCCGCGAAGCGCCGCTGGAAGCCAACATGCCCGTCATCCAGGCCCTGATCGGCATCTGGAACCGCAACTTCTTCAACAGCGAATCGCTGTCGGTCGCCCCTTACCACCAATGGCTGCGCTATTTCCCGGCCTACCTGCAACAGCTCGACATGGAGAGCAACGGCAAGCGCATCACCCGCGACGGCACACCGGTGGGGGTGGCCACCTGTCCCTTCATCTGGGGCGACGTCGGCACCAACGGCCAGCACGCCTTCTTCCAGCTGTTGCACCAGGGCACCGATGTCACGCCCATCGATTTCATTGCCGTGCTCAAGCCTTCGCATGGTATTGATGAGCACCAGGAGGTGCTGCTGGCCAACTGCTTCGCCCAGTCCGAAGCCTTCATGCGCGGCAAACAGGCCGATGAGGTGCGCGCCGACCTGGAACGCCAGGGCGTGGACGCTGCGGAACTCGCCGCGCTGTTGCCGCACAAAACCTTCGACGGCAACCGTCCCAGCAATACCCTGTTGCTGCCCGAACTGAGCCCGCATGCGCTGGGCGCCATGATTGCGCTCTATGAGCACAAGACCTTCGTGCAAGGCGCGATCTGGGGCATCAACAGTTTCGACCAATGGGGCGTGGAGCTGGGCAAGGTGCTGGCCAAGACCATCCACGGCGAGCTGCGCAGCGAACCCAACCCGGCCTTGCATGACGCCTCCACCAACGCCCTCATCGCGCTGGCGCGGCAGGCAAGACAGCAGAACACAGTAGTACTGGACATGTAGCAGAGCGCAGCGGCACGCCGCGCCTTGATCAACGAAGACGACGCACAAGAGACAAGAGAATCCACACCATGGCTATTTCCGATTTCGATCTGGTTTTGTTTGGCGGCACCGGCGACTTGTCGATGCGCAAGCTGCTGCCCGCCCTGTACGCCCGCGACCGCGCACGCGACCTGCCGCCCGAGGCGCGCATCGTCTGCCTGGGCCGCGATGAAAAGACCCGCGAGGAATTCATCCAGATCGTCGAGAAGGATTCCAAACCCCACGTCCCGGCGGCCAATCTGGACAAGGCTGTTTGGGAGCGCTTCTGCAACCGCCTGCAATACGCCTCGGTCAATGCCAAGGAGGGCGCCAGCTTTGTCCACCTGAAGGAAGCGCTGCGCGACACCGAAGGCCTGGCCCGCGTGTTCTACCTGGCCACACCGCCCAGCCTGTTCGCCTCCATCTGCGAGAACCTCTCCAAGGGCGGCCTGGTGACGCCCGCTTCGCGCGTGGTGCTGGAAAAACCGCTGGGCCGCGACCTCGCCAGCGCGCGCGACATCAACGCGCAAGTCGGACGCTACTTCCAGGAATCGCAGATCTTCCGTATCGACCACTACCTCGGCAAGGAAGCCGTGCAGAACCTGCTGGCGCTGCGCTTTGGCAATGTGCTGTTCGAACCGCTGTGGCGGCGTGAGTGGATTTCGGATGTGCAGATCACCATCGCCGAAGAGCTCGGCGTGGGTGGCCGCTTCGACTACTACGACACCTCCGGCGCGCTGCGCGACATGCTGCAGAACCACCTGCTGCAACTGCTGTGTATCGTCGCCATGGAGCCGCCGGTGTCCAACTCGGCCGATGCCGTGCGTGATGAAAAACTCAAGGTGCTGCGTTCGCTCAAGCGCTTTACCCCCACCACGCTGGCCATGAACGTGGTGCGCGGCCAGTACCGCGCCGGTCACGTCAATGGCGTGGCCGTGCCGGGCTATCGCAAGGAAGCCGACGCCAATCCCGAATCGCGCACCGAGACCTATGTCGCGGTCAAGGCCGAGATCGACACCTGGCGCTGGGCCGGCGTGCCTTTCTACCTGCGCACCGGCAAGCGCATGGCCGATTCGCTGGCCGAGATCGTGGTGCGCTTCAAGAGCGTGCCGCACTCCATCTTCGCGCATCAGAACGACACGCCCAACTGCCTGGTGATCCGCCTGCAGCCCGACGAAGGCCTGCACATGAACCTGATGGCCAAGCAGCCCGGCGATGGCATGCGTCTGCGTCCGGTGGAGCTGGAACTGGACTTCCGTGAGAAATTCAAGACCCCGCGCATGGATGCCTACGAACGCCTGCTGCTGGACGTGCTGCGCGGCCACCTGACCCTGTTCATGCGCAGCGACGAGCTGGAAGCCGCCTGGGAATGGGTCGAACCCATCCTCAATCACTGGGACCAGCAGGAGGCCGATCCGGTCCCCTACAACGCCGGCACCTGGGGCCCGGCAGCGGCCAGCGCCCTGATCGGCCGCGACGGCCTGCAATGGCGCGAAGAAGCGCTGCCGGAAGTCTGAGGCCGGCTGCGCCAGTCCGCTAGACCGATAGACCGATAGGCCATCATGTCCATGCTGCTCGACTCCATCCGCACCCACATCAACTCCCTCTCCAAGTCGGAGAAGAAGGTGGCGGCGACCATCCTCGCCAATCCGCAGCTGGCGCTGGCGGAGAACCTGACGGCGCTGGCCAAGAACGCGGAAGTGTCGGAACCGACCGTGATCCGCTTCTGCCGCGCCATCGGCTACGAGGGCTGGCATGACTTCAAGCTGAAACTGGCGCAGAGCCTGGCCCTGGCCCTGCCCGGCGCCGACGAAACCCTGGCCCAGGACGACCTGGCCGCCGACCTGGTCAACAAGATCTGCAGCCGCTCCATCAATACCCTGCTGGACCTGCGCAACCACCTCAATCCGGACGCCATCCAGCTGGCGCTGGACGTGCTGGCGCGGGCCAACAAGATCGAGTTCTACGGCCAAGGCACCTCCGGTATCGTGGCCAACGACGCCCAGCACAAGTTCTTCCGCTCGGGCGTGCCCACGGTGGCCTATTCCGACCCGCACATCCACAGCATTGCCGCCTCGCTGTTGAAAGCCGGCGACTGCGTGGTGGCGATCTCGCAGCGCGGCGGCAATGCCGCCCTGCTGCGCTCGATCCAGCTGGCCCGCAAGGGCGGCGCCGACATCATCGTGCTGGGCCCGTCGGGTACGCCCCTGGCCGAACTGGCCACGGTGCTGGTGCCCATCGACCTGTCCTTCAACATCGACCCCTATACCCCCATCTCGGCGCGCCTGGCGCACCTGGTGGTCATCGACATCCTTGCGGTGGGACTGGCCCTGCGACGCGGTCCGGAATTCCGCAAGAAGATGCAGAACGCCCAGAAGTCGCTGCAGAAGTTCGACATGCAATTCGATTCCTTCTTCCGCTGACGAGGCATCAGCTGCGGCTGCGCGAGGTCAAGTGTCAGCCATTGCCCGACAGACAAGCCGCCGCGATTGCGTACAATGCTGAACCATTCATTCTTCCAACTTAGCAACAGGATTTCCCATGAGCCAGCTTGAACAGTTGAAGCAATACACCACCATCGTGGCCGACACCGGCGACTTCCAGGCCATGAAGGCCTTCGCCCCGCAGGACGCCACCACCAATCCCTCGCTGATCCTGAAGGCCGTGCAGAAGGCCGAGTACAAGCCGCTGCTGGAATCCGTTGTCAAGGCCCACGCCGGCATGAGCACCGATGCGATCATCGACCGCCTGCTGATCGCCTTCGGGCTGGAAATCCTGAAACTCATCCCGGGCCGCGTCTCCACCGAGACCGACGCGCGCCTGTCCTTCGACACGGAAGGCACGGTCGCCAAGGGCCGCGAACTGATCCGCCTGTACGAAGAAGCCGGCATCGCCCGCGAGCGTGTATTGATCAAGATCGCCTCCACCTGGGAAGGCATCCGCGCCGCCGAGATCCTGGAGAAGGACGGCATCCGCTGCAACCTGACCCTGCTGTTCTCGCTGCCGCAAGCCATCGCCTGCGCCGAAGCCCGTGTGCAGCTGATCTCGCCCTTCGTGGGCCGCATCTATGACTGGTACAAGAAGTCCACCGGCCAGGAATACACCGGCAGCGATGATCCGGGCGTGCAATCGGTCAAGGCGGTGTACAACTATTACCGCAAGTTCGGTTACGCCACCGAAGTGATGGGCGCGAGCTTCCGCAATACCTCGCAGATCGTCGAACTGGCCGGCTGCGACCTGCTGACCATCAGCCCCGACCTGTTGCAAAAGCTCGCCGACAGCGATGCCCCGGTGGAACGCAAGCTGAGCAAGGAAGCGGCTGACGCCGCCGATATCGAACGCATCTCCCTGGATGAGAAGACCTTCCGCCTGGCCCTGAATGCCGACGCCATGGCCACCGAAAAGCTGGCTGAAGGCATTCGTCAGTTTGCTGCTGATGCGGTCAAGCTGGAGCAGATCGTCGACGCGCTGCGCTGATCGACAGGCGTTCCGTGCGTTGCCTGTCCGGGGACGCCGCAACCTCCGCATAAAAAAAGGCCGCCATCGTGCTCATCCACGATGCGGCCTTTTTGCATCCCGCGTGTTCCGGCGATCAGCTTGCCAGCAGATCCGGCAACGCCCCGACGACCTTGTTGCTGCACTGTTCAAATGTCTCGGCCATCCATTGCTCGACTTGTGCGTAGTCATCCTTGGCCCACTGATCCAGCGGCAGGGCTTGTTCCGACGTGCGGTTGCAGGAGACCTCGACGTAGGGACTGAAAGTGAGCATGCCCGCGCTTTCCTTGCGCTTGTAGACGCTCAGGTTGGTGCTCATCTTGTACAGATCGGCCTGCTCGCCGGTCAAGGCTTCATAGACCAGCTTGGCGCTGCCGCCTGCCACCATGACGCGCTGCTTGAAGGTCGCCGTCTTCATCTCAGGCTGTGATTGCAGCGCCGTGTTGAGGGCGCGGCTCAACTGCGCGGTGAAACCGGAGGCGACCTGATTGCGCACACGGTTGCGGTCCTTCACGTCCTCGATCTTGTCGCCCTTGAGATCATCCTTGCTGAAGGTGTTGACCGCCATTCCCCCACCCAGGGCGAACATGAAGATGTTCAGGGCCACCTGGGCCGCCACGGTGTTCTGGGTATTCTTGGGACGCACGATCAGCACTTCTTCCGGCACTTCCTTGAGGCGCGAACCATCGATGAACGAGGTGGTGTAGAGCACCCCCAACCTGGGCTCTGCCGCCATGGCCGGGTCCGGCTTGGCCGATGCCACCGGCACAGGCGCCACCACCGTCGCAGTGGAGACCGCCGCTACCGGTGCATCCGCTGGCGCGGCAGCGCCAGCTGCCTGGGTGGGCGAGGTGACCGCCGATGTCTTGGCTGGCGCCGGCGCGGCAGTGGCGGCAGCCGTCTTGTTGTCGGATGGGCTGGCGCATCCATTGAGTGCAAGGAGGGCCGCCAGAGCGATATGTTTCAACTTGGTCTGCATCTGCATGTTCTGATTCGTCGAAAAAAGTGAAAGCGATCCCCTGCCACCGCGCGCGGAGCAATCAGCAACTGGAGAAAGCGGGAATGGCAGACGAAGTTCGTTCTTTCGCCAAGACATGCGCGCGGTGAGCGGCGTCGAATGGAAAAAACAGACTCCCCCGATGTCTGCGAGGGCAAGTCTAGTGAGTCAGATAAAGATTGTCTATAGGCAATCTTACAATGTGGTGAGAAAACTATAGGTGAATAATTGAGCTTTTGAAGAGCAATCCCGACGCATTGGACGCCCTACCCGCGTCGGCCAGGTCTTGGTCACGCCCCCCCGGCGCCCGCACCACTACGCCAGCCTGGCCTGCATCCCCCGCACCAGCTGGCACTGGAAGAAACCCACTGCCGTCTGCAGCAGCAAGGCGCGGCGATTGAGTTCTTCGGAGGTCACAGCCAGCTCTTCCGAGCTCAGCGAATTCTGCTGGATCACCTGGGCCAGCTGGCTGGCTGCCGTGCTGATCTGGCTCACGGCAGCGGACTGCTGCTCGGACGATTGCACGATGTCCTGCACCAGCACCGAGGTGCGGGTGATGGTCGGCACCATGTCACTGAGCTGTCGCTCGGCAGCGCAGGCCAGGGTCACGTTGGCGCGGGCGACTTCGTCGATCTCCTGCGCCGCAGACTGGCTGCGCTCGGCCAGGCGGCGCACTTCGGCCGCCACCACGGCAAAGCCGCTGCCGTGCTCGCCCGCATGCGCGGCTTCGATGGTGGCGTTCAGGGCCAGCAGGTTGGTCTGGTAGGCAATGTCATCGATGACGGCAATCTTGCCGGCGATCTGCTGGATGGCCGCCACCATCTGCTTGACCGTTTCTGCACATTGGCGCGCCTCCAGCGCCGCCGCTGCGGCGATCTGGTCGGTCAGCCTGGCGTTTTGCGCAGTGCTCTGCACCAAGGCGTGGATCTGCGCCAGCGCTGCGCTGGTCTGTTCCACGCCGCTGGCCTGCTCGGTGGAGGCGCGCGCGAGGGACTGCGCGGTAGCGCTGACTTCCTCGGCGGTGCTGACCAGGCCGTCGGCGTTGCCGCGTACTTCGCCCACCACCTGAGCCAGGCGCGTCATCATCTTCTGGATGGCGTGCATCATGCTGTCGCGACAACCGGACTTGAGCGTGATCGTCTGCACCAGGTCGCCATCGGAGAGGCGCTGCATCACCGTCACCACATCGCCCGGTTCGCCGCCCATCTGCCGCAGCAGGGTGCGCGTGAGCAACCATCCCGCCCCCAGCAGGATCAGCAGCACGCCGCCGGCCACCAGCGCGACCGCCTCCAGCGCATGGCTGATGATCTCGCGGGCGCTCAATGCGCTGGCGTCGCCCAGCGCGATGTTGTAGGAACGGTGGCGCGCAAAGCTGGCCTGCACGGTATCGATGGCAGCGCGAAATTCCAGCACGCTCAGGCCCAGGCTATCCTCGACCCGGTCCTCTTCGGCCACCGCGAGCAGCCGCCGCACCACCTCTTCAAAGGCGGCGATGTGGGCGCGGTCATCGGCCAGCATGGCGCCATCGGTCTCGTCGGTGATGTAGGCATCGGCGTAGGTCTGGAGATGCCGCTGCATGCGCGCGCGCTGCACGTCCATCTCCTTGATCAGGCGGCTGCGGTCGCGCGGGTCGAGGTTGACCAGGTATTGATAGATGCGCCCCTGGATGGCGTTGAAGGCAGCCTGCGCGTCATCCAGCGTGGTCACGCTGGGCACCGTGTTGACCTGGGCGTAATTGGCCGCCGTGTAGACGTTTTCGATCTGGCGCAAACTCACAGCCGCCGTGGCGACCAGTCCCAGCAAGGCCAGCAGGATCAGTACCGACAAGCGCTGTCCGACGGACAGCGTACGAAGCCCAGGCCTGGACATGGATTCCTCTCCCCAGAGGTGTTGCGGTGGCTGCTTGAGATGGCGCGCGCCCCTCAACGCCGCGCCATGCAGAGTTGGCCACGAACTTATAGCGCGCAGCAGGGCTTGTCAATCAATGCCGCAGGCCCCCTTCTTCAGGCAGGCAAAAAAAATACCGCCCAGCAATACTGCGGACGGCATTTTCATGAACCCCTCGCAGCAGCCCCGTGTCAGGGCCACTGTGCCGATTCAGTCAAAACTGATCTGCACCTTCATCATGCGCGAGCGGTCGCCTGCGATCTCGAAGGCTTCCACCGCCTGGGCAATGGGATAGGTCGCCGTGATCAGCGGCTTCACATCCACCAGCTTGCGGTTCATCAGCTCCACCGCCATGGCGAACTCTTCATGGAAGCGGAAGGCGCCGCGCCACTCCAGCTCCTTGCCCACCAGCAGGTTGGCCGGGAACTGGATGTCGCCGCCCAGGCCGACCTGCACGATGATGGCCTGCGGGCGCAGGGCTTCCAGCGCGCCCACCAGCGCACGCTCATTGCCGCTGGCCTCGAAGAGCACATCGAAGGTCCCCTTGTCGGCGGCATAGGCCTTCAAGGCATCGGGCGTCTCGGCCATGTTGATGGCACTGTCCGCCCCCACCTGCAAGGCCGCCTGCAGCGGCATGCTGGCCACATCGGTAACCACCACTTCCAGCGCCCCGGCGCGGCGCGCAGCCACCACCACCAGGGCGCCGATGGGACCGCAGCCAGTCACCAGCACACGCTTGCCCACCAGCGGGCCGGCGCGGCGCACCGCATGCAGCGCCACCGACAGCGGCTCGGCCATGGCGGCTTCGCCATCGCTGACGTGGTCGGCCACCACGTGGGCTTGCGAACGCTCGATGATGATTTCCTGGCGGAACGCGCCCTGCACGTGCGGCGTGCGCATGGCGCTGCCGTAGAAGCGCATGTCCAGGCAATGGTTCTGCTTGCCTTCCTGGCAGTACTTGCAGACGCCGCAGGGGCGGCTGGGCGAGATGGCGATGCGCGTGCCGGGGGCGATGTCGGTGACGGCCGAACCGACTTCGGCGATCTGGCCCGAGACTTCATGGCCCAGCACCATCGGCTCCTTGATGCGCACCACACCGAAGCCGCCGTGGTGGTAGTAGTGCAGGTCCGAGCCGCAGATGCCGCCGGCCTTGACCTTGACCTTCAGTTGCTGCGGCTGCAGTGCGCCGGTGTCCAGTGCCTGGATGCGCAGGTCGTGCGGCGCATGGATGACGAGGCCTTGTTGCATGGTCTTCTCCGAAAATGAGCTAAATGATTTACAAGGTGGCCGTCACGCCGCCGTCCACGTAGAGGATGTGGCCATTGACGAAGCGGGAAGCATCACTGGCCAGGAACACGGCCGCGCCGACCAGGTCTTCCACGTCACCCCAGCGGCGCGACGGGGTGCGACCCACCAGCCAGTCGGTGAACTTGGCGTCGTTGACCAGGGCCATGTTCATCTCGGTCTTGAAGTAGCCTGGGCCCAGGCCATTGACCTGGATGCCGTACTTGCCCCAGTCGATGGCCATGCCCTTGGTGAACATCTTCACCGCGCCCTTGGTGGCGGTATAGGGCGCGATGTTGGGACGGCCCAGCTCGCTCTGCACCGAACAGATGTTGATGATCTTGCCAGCCCCGCGCGGGATCATGTGGCGCGCCACGGCTTGCGCCGCGTAGAAGACGCTGTTGAGATTGGTATTGATGAGGTCGTGCCAGTCCGATTCCTTGAACTCTTCCAACGGATTGCGGCGCTGGATACCGGCATTGTTGACCAGGATGCCGATGGGGCCGATCTCGCTTTCGATCTTCTGCACCGCGGCCTTCACGTCCTCCGAGGAGGTGGCGTCGAAACTGGATGCATGGATGGTATGGCCTTCGGCGCGCAACTGCGCCGCTACGCTGGCCAGCTTGCCGGCATCGCGCCCGTTGAGCACGATGGCCGCGCCCGCCTGGGCCATGCCGCGCGCCAGCGCCAGGCCGATGCCGCCGGAAGAACCGGTGATCAGCGACAGCTTGCCTTCCAGCGAAAAGCCCTGCAAGCCTGCGGGCAAGGGGGTGGTCTTGGTGGTCACATCATCTCCTTAAAATCAAATCGACTACTCATAGAATCAACGCGGCCGTTCGGACTGAGTAGGCCCCTGGGCCGTATCGAAGGCGCTCCCAAGCTTGCTGCAGGCGCGCCTTCGATACGCGGCGAAGCCGCTACTCAGTCCGAACGGGAACCATGAACCTAAGGATGAGAGCGCCCCGCCTCGCGCTGGAAGGCGGCAATGGCGTGATACTCCGCCTCCAGCTTGGCCGGAATGGCCGCAAAGATGGGTTGCAGGCGGCCATAGACGGCGACCGCCTCGGCCTCGGGGGCGTGATGGTTGGTGGAGCCGACCATGCCCGAGATCACCGACAGCGACGGCAGCAGGCCCAGCGCCCACGCGCCCAGCACGGCAGCACCCAGGCAGGACGATTCCACACTCTCCGGCACCACCACTTCGCGGTTGAAGATGTCGGCCATCATCTGCCGCCACAACGCCGACCGGGCGAAGCCGCCCGTGGCCATCATGCGCTTGGTGGGGCCGACAAGTTCTTCCAGCGCCGGCAGGATGCTGTAGAGATTGAAGATCACGCCCTCCAGCGCCGCGCGGAT
Organism: Herbaspirillum camelliae; assembly: GCF_001929405.1. NCBI lineage: Bacteria > Pseudomonadati > Pseudomonadota > Betaproteobacteria > Burkholderiales > Oxalobacteraceae > Herbaspirillum > Herbaspirillum camelliae. The sequence goes on along the minus strand of NZ_KV880769.1, from coordinate 2,608,653 downwards.
CATGTGGTGCTTGCCGTGATGCAGGGCCAGGCCGAAGAAGGAGCCGCGCAGGTCGGCATTCCACAGCGGGGCGCGCTCGCCGGCCATGAAGGGATGGAACAGCAGGCCCTCCGCGCCAGGACGCACCTTCTCGGCGATGCGGGTCAGGGCTTCATAGGGATCAACACCCTCTTCACGCGCCGCAGCCGCTTCCGCGGTGGCCAGTTCATCGCGCACCCAGCGGAAGATGTTGCCGCCATTGTTGACCGGGCCGCCCACCACCCAGTGCTTTTCGGTCAGGGCATAGCAGAACAGGCGGCCATGCGGATCGGTCCGCGGTTCATCGATCACCGTGCGCATCGCCCCGGAGGTCCCAATGGTCACGGCGACATGGCCGATCTCGATGGCGTTGACGCCCAGGTTGGAGAGCACGCCATCATTGGCGCCGATGATGAAGGGCGTATCGACCGACAAGCCCAGGCGCTGCGCCATCTCGGGCGAGAGCGCCGGCAGGCGGTGGGTGGTCGGCACGGGCGTGGGCAACTGTTCGGGACGCACACCCAGCAATTCCAGCGCGCCCTGGTCCCAGGCCAGCTCGCGCAGGTTGAACATGCCGGTGGCCGAGGCGATGGAATGGTCCACCAGCCACTGGCCGAAGAGCTGATACAGCAGGTATTCCTTGATGCCCACGAAGCGCGCCGCCCGGTTGAAGACCTCCGGCTTTTCATGGCGCAGCCACATCAGCTTGCACAGCGGCGACATCGGGTGGATAGGCGTGCCGGTGCGGCGATAGATGGCGTTGCCGTCATGCTCGTGCTTGATGCGCTCGGCCCAGACCGAAGCGCGGATATCGCCCCAGGTGATGCTGTTGGACAGCAAGCCATTCTCGGCATCGAGCGCAATGACGCTGTGCATGGCCGCGCTGAAGGACAGCAGTGCGATCTCCTGCGGCGCCGCCTTGGCGGCCTTGACCGCGCCGGCAATGGAGGCCAGCGCAGCGGCCACGATCTGTTCCGGGTCCTGTTCCGCCATGCCCGGTTCTGTGCAGAGGACCGGATATTCCTCCGCATGCTGGGCAACCACCTTGCCATCAAGGGTGAAGACGACGGACTTGGTGCTGGTGGTACCGATATCGACACCGAGCATGTAGCGGGCCAAGGCGGACGTGGACATGGAGATTCCTTTGCAAGCAGTCACGCCCGGGCGTGCCGGGCGTGCATCATTGAAGGTCAGACGACCAGGTTGAGCAACATGATGAAGATGATAGCAACCACCGAGATCAGCGTTTCCATCACCGTCCAGGTCTTGAAGGTCTCACCGACGCTCATGTTGAAGTATTCCTTGACCAGCCAGAAACCGGCATCGTTGACGTGCGACAGGATCAGCGAACCGGCGCCGGTGGCCAGCACCAGCAGTTCCTTGTTGGTGCCGGGGATCAGCGCCACCAGCGGCGCCACGATGCCTGCTCCCGTGATGGTAGCGACGGTCGCCGAACCGGTAGCCACGCGGATCACGCCGGCCACGAACCAGGCCAGCAGCAGCGGCGAGATTTGCGCATGCACGGCCAGTTGGCCGATGGCCGTGCCCACCCCGGAATTGACCAGCATCTGCTTGAAGCCGCCGCCCGCGCCGATGATGAGCACGATGGCGGCGGTGGGAGCCAGGCTCTGGTCCACGAATTTCAACACCTGCTGGCGGGTGAAGCCACGGGCGATGCCAAAGGTCCAGATAGCCAGCAGGAGCGCAGCCAGCAGCGCCACGATGGGGTTGCCGATGAAGTCCATCAGGTCGCGCATGGCGTGACCTTCCGGCAGGGTGACGTCGACCAAGGTCTTCAACAACATCAGGAAGACCGGCGCCAGCACGGTGATGAGGGTAGTGGCAAAGCCAGGCAGGTTGGTCGTCTGCGGCTCGCGCGCCAATTGCGCCATCAGTTCTTCGGACGGCTTGATATCGACGTAACGGGAAATGAAGGCGCCGAACATGGGGCCAGCGATGATGACCGTAGGCAGACCCACCAGCAGGCCATAGAAGATGGTCTTGCCGATGTCCGCGCCAAAGATGCCGATAGCCAGCAGCGGCCCCGGATGCGGCGGCACCAGGCCGTGCATCACCGACAGGCTGGCCAGCATGGGCATGCCGATCTTGAACAGCGGCACGCCCGAGCGGCGCGCCACGATGAACACCAGCGGAATCAGCAGCACGAAGCCGATCTCGAAGAACAGCGGAATGCCGACCAGGAAGGCGCCCATCATCATGGCCCAGTGCACGCGCTCGCGACCAAAGGCGCGCACCAGCGTCTGCGAGATCTGGTCGGCCCCGCCGGATTCGGCCATGAGCTTGCCCAGCATGGTGCCCAGGCCCAGCACGATGCCCACGAAACCGAGCACGCCGCCGAAACCGTCCTGGAAGGACTTGACGATCTTGGGCAGCGGCATGCCCGAGATCAGGCCGAGGAAGCCCGACGTGATCGTCAGGGCGATGAAGGGATGGATGCGCAGGCGCGTGATCATCAGGATCAGCGCCAGGATTGCGATGACTGCATTGAACAGCAAGGTGGCGTCGTGGCTCATTCCCAGCATGGGTTCTCCGATTGCCGATAGCCGATGCCATGCGCCCCTGGGACGGCCGCAGCAGCGCGGCCCTGCTGACGATGAGTGGGGCGAGCGTCTCCTGCGGCCACCCTGGCGGGCGGCACGGACATCTGCACTATCTGCGTAGTGTTATCTGTTTTCCTGAGTGTGGTATGCCGCCGCTGACCCCGCCGCCGTGTGCCCGGAGGTTCGGATGTTAGCGTTAACATGGGGCGCGATGATAACGCTAACATTTTGCGCGGGTCAAACATTTGTTGTGTTGCGGTGCGGTAGAAGGAGCGAGGAAACGGAAGGCAGGTCATGCCGTGCGGAAATCATTTTCTTTCGGGTGCGCTCCGGACCCATGCTGCCGGGGGAGGCTGGCGGTGATCTGTAGGCGTGTCTTCGATACGCCGCTGCGCGGCTACTCAGTCCGAACGGGAGGAGGGATGGGGATGGGCGGAGGACGAAGAGCGCAAGCGTTGATCATCGAGAACCGTTCGGACTGAGTAGCGGCATGGCCGCGTATCGAAGGCGCACCGTCTCCTCGCATCCCGCAGGAATCACGCCCTCCCACCCCGCAAGCAGGTATCATGTCGCCACCCTGAATTGACCGCCCTCTCCCGCTCTCCATGACCCAGCGCGCAGCACCCAAGTCCAAGCCCAAGTCCCCACCCGCCGTACGTGGCAGCCGCGCCACCGGACGCGTGACCATCATCGACGTGGCCGCCGAGGCCGGGGTAAGCCCGATGACGGTCTCGCGCGCCTTGAAGACGCCGGCCCTGGTGCAGGAACAATCGCGCCAGCGCATCCTGGAAGCCATCGACAAGCTCGGCTATGTGCCCAACCAGGCCGCCGCCACGCTGGCCTCGGCGCGCTCGCAGGTGGTGGCCGTGCTGGTGCCGTCGCTGACCAATGCGGTGTTCATCGAAACCCTCTCGGGCATCCGCGACTACCTGGCCAGCGTGGGCTACCAGTTCCTCATCGGCGAGACCGGCTATGACCGCCACAAGGAAGAAGAACTCATCGCCACCTACCTGGCCCATGCGCCGGCGGGCTTCTTGCTCTCCAGCAGCCAACAGCACGACATCCTGCAAAGCCGCCCGGCCAGCCGGGCCATCCCGGCGGTGCGCATGTTCGACCTGGGCCGCAGCCAGCAGGATTACTCGGTCGGTTTTTCCCAGACCCGCGCCGGCCACGCCGTGGCCCGGCATCTGGCCGAGCGCGGCTACCGCCGCCCGGCCTTCCTGGCGGCCCAGCTCGATCCGCGCATGATGAAGCGCCGCGAAGGCTTCCGCAAAGGCTTGCAGGAAGCCGGACTGGCAGCCGATATCGAAGTGCTGCTGCCGCAGCCCACCACCGTGGACATGGGCGCGCAACTGCTGCGCCGGGTGCTGCAAGACCATCCCGACTGCGATTCGGTGTTCTGCTGCAACGATGACCTGGCCCTGGGCGCGCTCTTCGAATGCCAGCGCCAGGGCATCAGCGTGCCGCGCCAGATGGCCATTGCAGGCTTCAACGACCTCTCCTGGGCGGCCTGCGCCACGCCCTCCATCACCACCGTGGTCACGCCGCGCTATGACATCGGCTACCAGTCGGCCGAGATGCTGGTGCGCCAGCTCAAGGGGGAAGAGATCGCCAAGGGGCGGCTGGACCTGGGCTTCGAGCTGGCCGTGCGCGAGAGCACGTAAGCACCCGGGCACGTCAGCACCTGAAGCGAGGCCATTCGCCCGGCGCGGGCATCCCGCACATCCGTGGACGAATCCGCAGCAATAATCCATCCATCGCCGCCCTGCGGCTCTGGACAGAACACCGCCATTCTCTACAATCTCCCGGTGTCGTTCGCCCTTGCAGCACGGCGCGCGGCATTCCTATAAATAATATGTAGATTCCTACATCCAGAGATCATCAGGAGCATCCCTCATGCAGACATTCACCGGTCTTTGCAAACCCGCCCTGGCCCTGCTGCCGCTGTGCGGCGCGCTGGCCTTCGCGCCGGCCCAGGCCCAGACGGCGGCCCCGGCCGCACCCGTGGTCAAGTACGACCTCACCTATGACATCATCAGCCCGGTGCACAGCCAGCACGGCATGGTAGCCACCGAGCAGGCACTGGCCACCCAGGTCGGCGTGGACATCCTCAAGAAGGGCGGCAATGCCGTCGATGCGGGCGTCGCAGTAGGCTTTGCGCTGGCCGTGGTGCTGCCCAATGCGGGCAACATCGGCGGCGGCGGCTTCATGATGATCCACGACGCCAAGACCGGCAAGAATGTCGCCCTGGACTTCCGCGAGATGGCTCCGCAGCGCGCCACCCGCAACATGTACCTGGACGACAAGGGCAACGTCGTGCCGGGCCGCTCGCTCTACACCCACCTGGCCGTGGGTGTACCGGGCACCGTGGCGGGCCTGTCGCATGCGCTGTCCAAGTACGGCACCATGAAGCTGTCGCAGGTCATCCAGCCGGCCATCGAACTGGCCGAGAAGGGTTACCCGGTCAGCCGCAGTCTGGCGCAGATCCTCTCGGCCGAGCGTGAGCACCTGGGGCAGTGGGATTCGTCCAAGGCCATCTTCTTCAAGGAAGGGCGTCCGCTGCAGGAAGGCGAACTGCTGGTCCAGAAGGATCTGGGCAAGTCGCTGCGCCTGATCGCCAAGGAAGGTCCCAAGGTCTTCTACGAAGGCAGCATCGCCAGGAAGATCGTGGCCGAGATGGACAAGCACGGCGGCCTGATCTCCGCCGACGACCTGAAGAACTACAAGGTAGTGGAGCGCGTGCCGGTGTCGGGCAACTATCGCGGCTACCAGGTCATGTCCATGCCGCCGCCAAGCTCGGGCGGCGTGCACATCATCCAGATGATGAACATCCTGGAACGCTATCCCCTGAAGCAATACGGCGCCGACAGCGCCCAGACCATCCACCTCATGGCCGAAACCATGAAGCTGGCCTATGCCGACCGCTCCGAATACCTGGGCGATCCGGATTTCACCAAGGTCCCGGTCAAGGGCCTGACCTCGCGCGCCTATGCCGATGAGCTGGCCAAGAAGATCAACCCCGACCGCGCCACCCCGTCCAGCGAAATCAAGCCGGGCCAGCCGCAGCCGTATGAAAGCGACCAGACCACCCACTACTCGGTGGCCGACAAGGACGGCAACCTGGTGGCCACGACCTACACGCTGAACCTGAACTTCGGCAGCGGCATCGTCGCCACCGGCACCGGCATCACCTTGAACAACGAGATGGACGACTTCGCCGCCAAGCCCGGCGTGCCCAACGCCTTTGGCCTGGTCGGCGGTGACGCCAATGCGGTCGCTCCCTACAAGCGTCCGCTGTCGTCGATGTCGCCCACCTTCGTGCTCAAGGATGGCAAGCCCTTCCTGGTCACGGGCAGCCCCGGTGGCAGCCGCATCATCACCACCACCCTGCAGACCATCCTCAACGTGATCGACCACGACATGAACGTGGCCGAAGCCACCATCACCCCGCGCATCCATCACCAGTGGGCGCCGGATCAACTGCGGGTAGAAAAGGGCTTGTCGGCCGATACGATCAAGATCCTGCAGGACAAGGGCCAGAAGATCAGCGTGCAGCCTTCCATGGGGCGCACCCAGACCATCCAGATCCGCTCGGATGGCTTTGATGGTTTCTCGGATCCGCGTAATCCGGATGGGCGTACGTTGGGGTTCTGATGCTGCGTTAGTCACCCGTATCGGACGTTACCAAGCGACCGGCTCCTGTTTCTGCAGGAGCCGGTTTTTTGGTTCTCCGAATGTATGGCCCTTAGCAACAGACTCCACCTTACCCACACTGCTCCTGTCTATCGCGAATAATCCCGCGCAAGACAGTCGCCGCTGAGGTGACGTTGTCAAGCCGCTGCTCCGTAAGTGGCTTGTTGGGGACACCTACGGCAGATGCCGAAGAGGGGACGCTATCTCCCAATATCTGCAATGCCTATGTCAGTGACGGCGCCCTCTGTGTAGGGTCGAAGAATTTTCATGCTGTTGCGATTCCGTTTCGCTATAGGCCTTGAGAACGATCTTCGCGCTGCCGTCAGAACCGACCTCGAATCCGTTCTCGTTGCTGTCCATGTAACGGATGGAACCATCCGATTTCTTGTGCAGATGGCCGACGGTCGTCCCTTTGATATTGGCAACAGCGACGCTATCGTCGGACAGGGTGTGAAGATCAACGCCGCTCAAGCCGAACCGGACCAGTTGCTGGGCCAGAGCGATACGCTGATCGTCGCCGCACTGGAGCCCTGAGCTGGTCAGCTGGAATTGCAGCTTTTCCTGACCTTCCATGCTGCGATCGGCGACCACTGCCTCATTACCCAGACGCCCCCTGCCGCTTAACACCGCAGCGCTTTTCGCTTCCAATGGATGACGACCTGGTAGCGCCGATACCTCCCCCAGGACCGCAGGCATGCTTCCTCTTGCAAGTACTTGCGCGCCATCAGGTGTTGACGCCGCTGCGGCGCCTGCCTCACCGCGGGAGGAAAGCGCGGCAGCGGCTGGTCTTGGCACGGGCGATTCCGATGGCGAGGCAGCGTTTGAGACTTGAGGCGCCTCATAACGAGCGCCTTTGACATCAAGATTCTTTTCGCGAGCGTCGATGATCAATGCATATCTGTTCTCTACACTGCGGATATCCTGCTCGAATTTGCGGGCGACGTTGCCATCACCATCCCGCTCAAGCGCGGTCGATCCACGCACGTTCTGAGGAACCAGACTACGGCCTTCACGGTCAGCCACTACCATCGCCACCGGACTGGCCTGCTTGAGTGCGAATCGCACCGCATCGCCACGCGGACTATCCTCCAAGGCAAGCGCCACACGCTGCTCAGACTGCAGGCTGGCAATGTCGAGCATCTTGACGCTGCCCCCGGCATCCACCACGCCCTGCATTTGTGCCCTGAGTTCCTTCACACCGGCATCCCAGGACAAGCGCGCATCCAGACCAGCCTCACCATAAGGACGATTATCCGAAACGGTTCGGGTGAACGATGACCCTGCGGGAACAAAGCTTTCACGTATGAAATCAAGCAGATTGGGAAAACTGTCTCCTTCGATGGCCTTGACTGCGTTGGGATCCCGTACCACGATGTCAGCCATTTCGACCCCGGAGCGTTCGGCCATCACCGCGAACTCTCCCAGCGTCATCAGCGGCTCGCCGTTTTCCTGCCGCTGTTCCTGAATCACCTGCATCAGGGAAACAGGCCTGGTCAGGGTATAAAACGCATGGTTATTGCCGATGTCGGTATAGGGGCCACCAAGCACAGCACCATTCTGGCCGTGAATCGGCAACACCAGGGCGTTGCCATTGCCAACGCCAATTCCCGGCACCATGGTCACATCGGCCCCGGCCATCGCCATGGTGATCACGCTCAGGCTACCTGGACGTTCAACAAGGTCCCCACGAAAGGGATTGTTCAGAATACTGGGCCGCATGCCCATCGCCTCAAACTTTTCTTTCACCGCCATCCAGGCAATGTCGAGGCGCTCACTTTCGTAATAATTGCCCGACGCCGTGCTGCTGGAAGGATTGATGTCTGCAGAGGCTGCCGCCCGGTCAATTTTGGCGTGTACGCGCTGTTCTTCCCCGACTTCATACGTGCCGTTCTGAGGCAGCCAGCTCTTCGCCAATAAGGGGTTATCACGGTAAGCGGTGTAGGTATCGATGGCCTCACGCAAGATCTGCGACGGAGACATCTTCCCTGCGGGGTCCCTCAGCGCAGGTAAATTGGTGGCATTGAAGCTGATGTTATTGTTGGCAGAGAGATTGATATGTTCGGGATAGAGCATTTCCAGAGATTGCGCGATCTGGCCGGACAGGGAGCCACTGGCCAAGGTCACTTTTTCGCAACCCTCCAATTTAGGAATGACCTGATCGCGAAACCACTTATCTGCCTCTGCAATCTGTCCCAAGGCGGCACCATGCCCTACCGTCTCCTTGAAGTCAGCTCCCGCCACATCCTGCGTAGCGCCTCCCCCCAGGGAATTAGGGCGGAATTCGGTGTCGCGCAGCGAAACGATAATTTCTCTTTTGAAGTCAGGGCCTGCATTAAGTGGGGGCTTTTCAGTGATCAGGGTCGCAGAAAAACCCGTGGAGTCATTAGGCTTTTGTGTGACGTCATATTTTTCAACAAAAGCCAATGCCTCTGATGGGGTCAGATAATTCGTCCCGATGGGCACATCTATCTTGCGAGGTTCGCGCCCCTCATTTTTGGCGGTTTTATCTTCTATTACCTGCAAACGGTTCTGCTCTATGGCTTGTGCCTGAGGCGAAATATTCCCCGCGAGCAATCTTTTTGTAAGTTTTTTTTCGTACTGGACATCCTCCTTCAAGCCGATAATGCTTTGATCAAGAAACGATTGGGCTACCGTCGTCATCCTCTGCGTCTTCAGGAGACTTCTCAACAGATCGGCTGTCGGGGCCAAGTTTGAACCCGGCAAGTAAAGAAGCCGTGAAAGTTTTTTTTCAGATTCGCTCATTGCTATTTTTATCGATTAGCCAGCGGCTCGTCCGCTACCGTTTTTGTCAAGCCAACGCTATCCTCAATAAAAGAGCCGAACTCTCTGGGCACTGGCTCAAGACAGATCGTGCTACGTACTGCTCGACGCATATTCCAAACTACGGTGAATGGTTTCTTCTCCACATACCTGCGGGTGTAACTTCGCCGCACGGCAACCGTCTCTCCTGTTCTCATATCCACCACCATCATTTCGGAACCCGTAACTCCTAAACGCAAATCCTCAGGCGAGTGCGTGATCTCTCTCCACATGTAGCCGTATTGCGCCTTCGATTCATTGATCGGGGTGACCATGCGTTTTTGCAGGATGTAGCTTTCGTTGTAATCGATCTTGCATCTGTCGTCGTAGCTTCTGCAGTTCATGGGAGGGCGTGTGTCGATGGGGCGCGCAATCATGTAGACCTCATCATCATTGACCAAGGTCACCCGTCTTCTGGCATCAGGCAATGGCGCGTACTCATAGCGAATCAAGCTATACCCAGGGTATTTCTTCCGCTCTTCTGCGTTCATAGGTCGCTCGAAAAACAACGGAGCACCGCTTCTTCTCACGTTATAAGCGGCCCAATCCTTTAGTGGAAACTCTTCCCCGTTATTTGCGAGATAGCGACGATTGATCCAATAACCCTCCGGCCCAACATCGCCAATGATGTGCCAGGGTTTCCACGCCCCTGTCTTAGGGTCCTGGCGCCTTATCGAATCTGCGGGTGAATGCTGCGGATAATGATAGCTACGGCAACGTGCTGGCCCACGCCAACGGCGGCAGCGCGGCTGCCCCCACCAAGGCAGACTACGACTTGATCGGCATCGCCCTGCCCAAGACTTCCGCCGCGACCAACAGCACCCACGCCCTGAGCCTGTTGAACGGCGCCGTGAAAGCCCTGTCCACCGACAAGATCGACACGGTGGCCGAGCTCAACAAGCTGGCCATCACCGTGGACAAGCTGATGCAGCTGGCCGCCGTCGGACCAATACCGGGCAGCTAACTGACCAAGGACGATGAGCGGAACACGATCACCATCCCGGCCAAGCTGACCGATCTGCTCAACGCCATCCAGGCGCTGATGAACACCGTCGCTGGCAGAACCGACACTGAGCTGACGCAGAAATTGCTGGAAAAGCTGGAGGTGAAATTCACCAGCGTGGAAAAGAGCACCAACGCCGACGGCATCGTCACGATCACCAACTGGGCCGCCATCCGTTCCGCCATCCCCGGCGTCACCACCGACACCACCAACGGCACCGACAGCGCCGTGCGCGCCCTGCTGGACTCTGTCATCGCCAGCAAGGCCAACCGCATCCTCAAAGCTGCCGACGGCGTCCCGGACAACCTGACCGGCGACCGCCACCGCCAAGGACGTGCAGGAGATCGTCGATATCTACAACAAGGTCCTGGCACTGGCCGATGGCGCGAGCAACAACATCAATCCGGATGCCACTGCCAGAATCACCGTCACCGTCAATGACTACAAGAAGCTCGGTATCGACCTGCCCGCAGGTTTCGCCGACCAGCCTGCCAAGCTCAGCCTGCTCAACAGCGTCATCGACAAGCTGGCCGCCGACAAGGTCAACACCCCGAAGGAGATCACCGAGTTGATGAAGGTCGTCGCCAAGGTGATCGCGCACGTCAACAGCAATGGTGCGCAAGCGCCGGACAAGGCAGACCTGACCCTCATCGGCGTGACCGGCCTGACCGACGAAGACCTGCCCGCCGTCCTCTTCAAGCTGCAAAAGACCACCACGCTGGACAAGGTCGATACCCTGGACGAACTGCAAACGCTATCGACGAACGCCGTCGCCGCGCAACAGAAGATCCGCGACTACGCCGGCAACAGCGCCCTGAGCGCCCCCGCAGCGACAGACTATGAAAACATCGCAGTCACCCTGCCCACAGAACCGGCGGCAGTCAGCGCAGTCATCCTCGCGGCGCTCAACAACGCCCTGGCCTCGGCCCCGGTAGGCAAACCCCAGGCCGGGACGCCGCAGGATGTGCAGAACATCGTCGATAGCTACGCCAAGCTGCTGGGCATACCCTCGGCATGCAAATCCGCCTCGGCGGCGCCGGGCTGGATCTCGACAATGACAAGCTGAAGCTGGACGTGGCGCTGGACCTCAATACCTATCCACCCACCGCGACCCACAGGACCATCGGCGGCGTCACTGGCGTGTCCTACAATTACGACCCGGACACCCGCACCATCGGCATCAATAAATCGTCCGGCACCGCACTGACAGGTGCACAAGTCAAGGCCATCGTCGAATCGCTGGCCCTGATCAACGCCAGCCCCAAGGATGGCGAGCGGACCATCGAGGTGCGCCTGATCAAGTCAGGCGTGGGGGAACTCAAGGGACCGTACTCCAGCGCCACCCTCATCGTCGATACCCAGGCGCCGTCACTGGACCTGGACTACGCGGCAGCGGGTCTGCAGATCCGTTCTGATCGCACCGTGTCCCTTGAACGCCTGGCCGGTGCAACGGGGCTGTTCGAGAAGACCATCGGCGTGGCGGCAACCAATGACATCCGCGACATCAGGCTGGAATACACGGGCCGCGATTACACAAGGACCAGTGACCGTCTGTTCTATACCGGCGCAGAAGCCGCCAGCAATCTGCTGCGTGCGAGCGGCGACGCCACCCTCAACCTCCCCGGCCTGCCGTCACTGAGATATACGACCAGGGAGACCACCGATGGACTGCCGGCGAGCGCCATCCGTTCAGACGTGGTGATCAAGACTGCTTCTGGCGCAGCGCTGACCAATGCAGACGTCCGCACCCTGCTGGAAGGTCTGCGCTTCAAGAGCGATTCGCGCGACACCACCGACCGCCTCTTCAAGTTCACCCTCACAGACATGGCCGGCAACAGCAGCACGCAGACCCTGACCTCGCTGTGGGTGGACATCTCGCGCACCGCTCCGGCCCTCACGGCCAGCCTGGTCGATACGGGCAAGCAGATCAGCTATGGCATGGTGACCATGACCACCGGCATGGGCTCGACCCATACCAGCAACCTGAGCAAGGGAGAGAGCGTGAAGATTCCCCTGCCGACGGGCTTCACGGCGGATAATTTCCTGTTGGCGCTCAAGGCGATCGCCAGTGACTGGGGCGGCCCCGGCATCACCGCTCCATCTAACGTCATTGACGACAAGTATCGCAGTTACACCAGCATTGCCGCTCCCTCGATGCTGAGCGACTCGTTCAGCGTGGCGCACCAGTCGCACAGGGCGGTCAAGGGCAACCAGGTGCAATTCAGCATTGCGGGCAATACCCTGAGCTTCATCAATAACGGCGGCTTCGCGGTACCCGATAGCGACATCTATCGCTTCACTCGCTTCACCGGCGAATCAAAGGAGCTCAACGGCAGCTATGAGATGGGCAACCTCCGCCTGCTCTATCAAACGACCACGGACAATGTCAACAGCACGCCGACGTTTGCCATCAGCTACGACCGCGCCAAGGTCTCGGTGGGCGATGTGATCGGTCTTTACGAGGGCAACAAGCTGCTGGCCAGCAAGACGCTGGAGAGCACCGACGTGGGCGGCAGCGGCACGGCAACGCTGAACCTGAAGATCAGCGACAGCCTGGCCTCGGGCAATCACGCCATCTTCAGCAAGTACACCTCGGCCACGGGCCTCACCTCGCAGTCAAGGGCGACCACCGTCAACATCACGGGCGACGCCAAGGCGCCCTTGCTGACCGACCTGAAGGTCAAGGCGGGATATGGTGAAGAGTCCACGGCCAAGGCGATCTTGCTGGGCGGTGACGCCTACACCTCCATCACCGACCCTGGCCGTATTGGGGGAGAAGGCACTTATGACAAGGGGCTGATCTTCAGCGGCAGCGTGAACACGCCGGGGCTCACGGGACCGCAGAAGTATCTGGTGACCGTGAGCCTGGGCGGCAAGCTGCTGGGTTATGACACCTTCACTCTCAGCACCACGGACGATCCCGCCACCAGCAAATTCACCTTGCAGGCCGCCTCCAACCTCCTGGCGCCGGGGCTGTACCGCGACCTGACGGCGACGGTGACCAACGTCACCGAAGGCAGCATCCACAACGGCCAGACCTCGGCGATCAAGGATGCCTCGCTGGGCTGGTACTGGGTGGGACAGGGGATGGGCAACCTCATCGGCGGCAATGGCAACGACGGCATGCTGCTGGGGGCGAGCCAAACCGCTACCCCCTTCACCGTCACCACCGGCGCCGGCGCGGACACGTTGACCTTGGGCGCCTTCGGCAAGAGCAGCAACCTCACCGCCACCGTGACCGACTTCCAGCTGGGTCTGGACAAGGTGCAGGTGTGGGCGAAGAGCATCACGTCCGCCGACCTCAGCAGCTTCGTCACCAGCGCCGTGGCCAGCGACGGCGGACGTAGCACGACCTTGACGGTGGATCTGGATGGGGTTAAGGGCGGCTTGAGCTATACGCTGCAGTTGCAGAACGTGGCCTTTAATACGGCTAATACGCAGACGATCTTTGGTGTTTGAGGGAAATCAGGGAGGGTTCCCGGGGCCTGCGAGGGCGACGGGATAGAGCAATGGTCTCTCCGGCTCGTCATGGGTTGGAGAGATCGATATGCCCAGGCAACCTGGATGCCTCGGATCGGAAAGAATCCTGGCCCGGCACCCGGAAGGAGTCGCTGCAGCGGCAGCAGCCCGGCTTTACGCGCGGGATCACACTTACCTCTTTGGAGCTTGACACATGAGTACTTCTTTTTTCATTCCGCTTCCGACTGTTCATCCGGTCACCAGTGACAACGGCGTCACTAAGGAAGAATTTCGCAAGGCTTCACCCTCACGGGAGCAGCCGCGCAGTGGCATACGGTGATGTTGTTCTTCTCGGACGGCACAGTCGTCAAGAACGGCATTCCTACCCGAGACCGCAACGATGGGAGTAAGACGGGGGACTGGGCCTACACGATGACTGAGGCCAATATGCAGAGGCTGGATGCCAAAGTGTTCACTAACAGCCAGCGGCTGATTACGGTCCAGTCTCACCAGATCGGAGCAGATACCGGTCCACGATCCACGAGCTGGGCGCTGCCGGAGTCATTACTGAAATTCGCACCATGTGCAATGCAAGTGAATCCATCCCTTACGAAGTTTTCTGGGAGACGTGAACTGTGCTCTCCACCAATAACGAAATTTCTTTTCAATCTCGGAAAGCGAGAAATTTGATGAAGTCACCAACACTAAGATGTCTGTATCGATCCGATTGACCAGCCTTTGCTCGGGAGGGAAGGAAGGAGCGCGAGAGCATCCTGCCTCTTCCACCGGACAAGTCCGTTCCTAGGCGAAATCGATCAGGTCGATCTTTCTGAAGCAGCGCAACACGTTCGGGCCAGTCTGCCCTTGCCTTGCCTCGGAGAGTCCAATGCTGGTGCAAGTACGCATGTGCTGCGACGGTTGGGATGTTCGATGAAGCGACAAGCACACGCGGTGGCCGCCTTGGCTGCAGCCGTCCCTGTACCAGATCCATACTCACCTTAACTTGAGAGTTTCTGATGATGAAACAATCCTTTCTGATGCCGCATCCGACCTTCGATCCCGTGAACGGAAGTGACGTTCTGCTATCTAGCGATTTAGAAGGCAATCTGGTGTTCACTGGCACTGCGGCGAAAGGCGCAACCGTCACGCTTTTCTTCTTTGATGGCACTGTCATGGCCAGCGGAATCGAGACTTTCGATCCTGGCACGTCCAGTGAGAACTGGAAGTGGAGATATCACCTGAGTCAATCCGATCGATATCGGCTAGCTGGTGATGCCTACTCCGATCAGGTGAAACTGGTCACGGTCCAAGCACATGACTTCGTTCGTAACATCGAGTCACCCAGGATTGATCATACTTTTCGGGTCACAGCACAGTTCTCCGGGTTAAATCCACCGAGCCTGGTGAACGACACTGGCGAAGCATCTCACGACGGCATCACCAACGATGGAACCCTCAGGCTTTCAGGAAACAACCTGGAATATCAAATCGACTTCGGCCCCTTTGTTCCAGCTTCGGCGAACTATCCAACGGTCTTGATCCACGAGGAAGGAGAGCATACGATCACGGCAAGAGCCAAGAATGGAGCTGGTAATTTTGACAGCTATTCATACTCATTCACGCTGGATCGAACGCCACCATCAAAACCTGAATTGACAATCCTCCCAGAAGAAGAAAGCAGCCATTCCTATACCGGTATTGATTGGCGGATCATCGAATTCAGTAACAGGGAGAATGCCACCTCCTGGCAGTGGAGTACGAATCAAGGGCTGACATGGAACCACCCGCAAACGCCGTGGGCCGATACTATCAAATTGCGTAGCACGCTCGCTTTCCCTGAGAATGTCATGGTCAAGTCCATTGATAGAGCGGGGAATGAATCCATCAACTCCATCGCGCTGAGCAATCCTGTCGCGGGAGTAAACACCGTTATTCCACGCCCAGTACTCCGACTGTGGTACGACTCAGGGTTCTCCGGCAGTGATCGGGTTACCAAGCTAGGCTGGGTCAAGGTTGATGGCGTTAGTGCGGACAATAGCTGGCAATGGAGTACCAATGCAGGTGCAACCTGGAAGGATCCGGTTGACCCGCAAGAGAATCTGATCAAGATCACAGAGGACGGCGTCCACACGGTTCACGTTAAAGTGATCGACAAGAGCGGAAACATTGCAATCAGTTCGCTAGATTTCCAGCTCGATACGGTTCTGTATGGTCCGGTGATTGACTGGAGCTCGGGCAAGGCCCACGTCAACCTAAAGCCGTCACTCGATGCCGAGTCCTGGCTCAAGACAACCGTCTATCATCGCGATCCTAATACAGGCGCAAGGGGCGAAGTTGCCGTGCGCCAATTTGGCAAACCCCTGACCGACTACGAGTTGCTACAGGAACTTGAGCTACCGCGCGCGGTTATCGTGAGCGGTTTGTATCGACCGGGACCCGACTCCTATCACCCGGAGATCAATGGACTTTACACCTCGGTCTCCAAGGAAAATGTGTTGGCGCTACAACATGCTTTTTCTGATCACTTCGTTGCAAATGGAAAGGCGACACTGGACATTTCCCGACCTGTCTTCCAGAGGTATGCCAACGGCGAGACATGGTATGTCTGGGCTATCGTCGGGGGCGACTACATCATTTCCCGCCGAAATGACAGCTCGGAGTGGTATCGACAACGCAGCCCCAGTACCACCCGGGAAGCAGAGTTCAAAAATTGGGAAGGCCTCAGTCTTCCCTTATCCAAGGTCAACGAGGAGAAAAACCTCAATAACGGTTACTCGAATCATCAACGAAACCTAGATTCCGTAAAATTGGAAACAACAGGAAGCGAAGATCCGTACGCTAAGCGCCCGCTATTCGGCAGTCCAGGAGAGTGGGATTACCTCGTCATGCATGAAGACCTGGCGGGTAATGAGGGGATGCGCTACTTTGGCTCGAATACTCGGCAAACTTCGTTCTCCCCAAAGCCATATTCGAATGTCCCTCAGCTACGCTGGGACCTGGACGCGACCACGCCAGACAGGCAACTTCACATTTCGCGACAAGTCAGCACGGAATCTCTGATCGACGGCGTTTCATTTGCACCCGCAATTGCTCCGGTTCAGGATGCCGCCACTTATCGCATCCACATCTCACTATCCGGCTCAGGACTTGACTTAACCAACGACAAGATTCTGATTGAAGAAAAACCTCCTGCCTACTACGCCGGAGGAAAATCCTGGCCCCTAGAACTATCCTTGGAAAAATCTTCAGCTCACTCAGCAGTATGGATCGGAGGGCACATCAGCGATCTCCGCTACGACAGTGCGAGCAGAACAATCGAGATGAGAAGCCATCTCAATCCTGGACACGACCTGCTCGATGAAAAAATCTTGACTGACATGGTTGGCAGCATCAAGCTGGTCAATGCCAATGGCTCGCCTGGAGAAAGAACGATATCAATCTCCAGCAGCGGATGGGATAGGCTTCCATCTCAAATTGCCACCGCAACCATTGACGTGTCTCCTTCCAAGCTCTGGGTAGATCTAGATCCCGACACTGAGGATATTCAACGCTCAGCCTCCCATTACCTGACCAATCCAGCCATTCTCGCAGGTGGAACAGCCTTTTTGACCGGAATTGAGGCCCCTCCGACTCAGGATCTGTACGGATTACAGGTCACTTTCTCGGGCGCTCGACTGGATACAGCCAATCACAAGATCGTGCTTGATCGACCGCTGAGTCTGGACGCTTCACAGGCCCTGACGAAAGGGGTAAACATTGCTGGCGTGAAAGACTTGAGCTATTGGTATGATGCGCCGAGCAAAACCTTGACGCTGACCAGTGGCGACCCGCGCCGCAGCCTGAGCGGCGTACAGGCCAAAGCCATCATGGAGTCGATCAAACTGGTTGCGCCCAATGCGCTGGATGGCGAATGGGCCGCACAGTTCCGGCTCATTTCCAACACCGACAAGATCGGTGCAGACTCGACCGCCAAGCTGGTATTGGACACGGTGGCGCCATCATTGGACCTGGACTATTCCGTGGCTGGGGTGCAGACCACATCGCAACGAGCGATCGGTCTGACACACGCACGCGACGGAGTGAGCCTGTTCCAAAAAACCATTGGCGCGCCGCTTGCCAACGACATCGACAGCATCAAGCTGACGCTCTCGAGCCCAAAGGGCAGTGCAAAATCCGATAAGCTGATCCTGGATAGCGATACACACAGCAAGGTCTCGTTCGGTGACAAGAGTGCAGGAGCCGGCCAAACGTTGGGAGGGGTAGCGGGAATGAGCTTCAGCTTTGACAGCAGCGGTCGCGATCTTGTATTACGCAAGCAGGACGGTGCTGCGCTGACGGGATTGGAAACCAAGGCCGTTCTGGAATCGATCAAATTCCAGACCAGCTCAAAGATGGCTGGCGACCGCCAGGTCAGTATCACGCTGACTGACCAGGCTGGGCATACCGGTACCGCCAAAGCGATCTTGAAACTCGATACCACGGCGGCGCCGAAGATCTCTGCCGAACTGATCAACAGCAAGCAAACCAGTTATCAATTGCTAGAACTCGGAGACATCCTCGGAAAAAGCAATCCCCACAATCTGACCAAAAATGAAAAGGTCGCACTACCGATCCCCGAAGGCATGAGTGCGGAGGCATTTCTTTCCGCGCTCAGGGGTATCTCGGCGGAATGGGGTGGCCTCTCGATTACCGGTAACGCCAATACCACCTATCGGCCTTACAAAAGCTTCCTCGAATTTGATAAACCGTTGAGATCGGGCGAGCAGTTCACCTTGCAGCATCAGAGCGCGGCGTCGGTCAAGGGAGGTCAGTTCAGTTTCAGCTTATCCGATGACGGCAAACAGCTTGTGCTGACCAACAAGGGCGGGTTCATCGCCGAAAATACCGACATCTACGAATTCGCTGGTTCAACGGCGGCATCGAGAAGCAACTACGACATCGGCAATATCAGGCTGCTCTATGAGGTACAGACGGATAACGCCAATACCCGTCCGTCTGTACGCATTCACTACAACGGTTGGGAGGCTAACGTTGGCGATGTGATCGCGCTTCACGATAAGGACCGCTTACTAGCCAGCAAAACACTGACCGCGAAGGACATAGGCAACGATAACGCTTCAGTGATCCTGACGCCCGACCTGAGTTTATACCAGGGTGAAAGACAGATCTTCAGCACCTATACCGAGACTTCCGGCAACTCGAGCAGGTCCAACATGATCGATATAAAGATTCAGCAATATGGCTACATGCATAGCGTTTCGAACGCTACAATCGAGAGCACGCAGAGTATGGGCGCTATTCGGTACGCTGACCGCGACATCAGCTACACGAACGATGCGCTCCATCCCTCGCATGCGCTGGTCGGTGCTTTCTGGGCTCCAGGCCACTATGAAAGTGGTCCAGATCTCAAGGTATATGCAGGCAGAGGCGATCCGCTGGATGAATATCTGATCACAGTTCGCATGGGCGGAAAACTGTTGGGATTCGATAAGGTCAACTGCCAAAGCGCGCACTACCATACCATCGAGACGGCCGCCAATATTCTGGCGCCCGGCACTTACGACGATCTGAGCGTGACGGCCACCAGTATTACGCCGGGCGCATCCAATGGCCAGGCCGACAGCATCAGCGGACTGACCCAATCGGTATTCTGGGCGCCCCAATCATTGAGCGGCGTGGCTGGGGGCAAAGGCAATGACTTCATCCCCATTGGACGGACCAAGGACGGATTATCGACCATGATCCAGACTGGCTCAGGTGCAGACAGCCTTATACTCGGCAGCTTTGGCAAGAAGGGGGACTTCTCGGCCACGGTGACTGACTTTACCTTGGGAGTAGATACGGTGAAGGTGTTTGGTTATCCCGGCTCAGTTGATGGTGAACCCGCTCCGCGCCACTATCTCCACGACATCAATGAAAGCAACTTCAACGAATTCGTAAAGGAAGTCGCTCCGATTCAGGGGGGCGCCGGCACCAAGCTGGTCGTCGATCTGGACGGCGCAGCTGCCGGCAACCAGACCTACACGCTGCATCTGCAAAACGTGGCCTATCAACCGGCCAATACGCACACGCTCTTTGGGGTCTGACGCCAGATCCAGACCCGTACCTCGGAACGTGTTGACATAACCGACGCCTTATACCAGCAAGCTTTCCATCTAGGCCCGCAGGCCTGAACAGAGGAAGCCCGGCGCAGGGAGGGATCACATAACAGCCCGCCATGAATGCATCAAAAACAGCCATCGGCCAGCGCATCAAGCGCGCCCGACTGGCCATCGGCTTCAGCCAGCGCAAATTCGCCACTGTGCTTGGGACCTTGCCCAACCATATCTGCCAGATCGAACAAGGACGCTGTATGCCCGGCAGCCGTCTGCTGCACGGCATGCATGTGCAATTCAACATCGACATCAACTGGCTCCTCACGGGCCAGCATCAGCCGTTCCGCCTCAATTCGCAGGAAATGGGCTTGCGCATGCTGCTTCACCACTACGCCCGTGCAGACGAAACCGGCAAGCACCTCCTGATCTCCGCCGCCAGCTTGCTGGCTATGACCGAGCGGCTACCCAAGGATGCGCCTGCGCTCCCACCCGTGGCGGAGGCGATGGATCAAGAGGAGCTCTGATTGATGAGCGATCAATGACGGCAAATGCCGGCAATATGGGCAGGGCCAGCGTCGTTTTCAGCGCCAGCTTGCCCTCCCCGATACGGGCTTACTCCCGCACTTCCTGCAGTTTGGGATAGACCTTCACCAGCACAATCTTCGGCCCCGACATGCGCTTGATGACCACGTCAAAGGCCGGAAAGTCGATCTTCTGCCCTTCCTTGGGCAGGTCGCCCAGTTTTTCCATGACCAGGCCGCCGACGGAGTCGATGCTGTCGTCGTACTCGATGTCGATGCCCAGCATGTTTTCCAGCGTGACGATGGGCAGGCTGCCCTTGCCCAGCAGGGTGCCGTCGTCCTGGCGGGTCCATTCGCCGGTGTTGTGGCGGAACTCGTCGCGGATCTCGCCCACCAGCAGGCTCAACATATTGTCCAGCGTGATGAAGCCGGCCGGGGGCTGGCCCTTCTTGCCGATGATGGCGAAGTGCGGGCTGCCAGTGCGGAAGCGCCGCAGCAGGTCCAGCGCCGGCAGGGCCGGCGAGATGTATTGCACCGGGCGCAGGTAGTCCTTGAGGTTGGCGATGGCGCGGCCATCCTGCTGCGCCAGGAAGACATCCTTGAGGTGCACCAGTCCCAGCACCTGCTGGCGCTCGGCGTCGAAGTAGGGATAACGCGAATAGCGGTTGCGATAGATGATGTCGAGATTCTCTTCGAGGCTCTTGTCATCGCCCAGCGCCACGATCTCGCTGGCCGGACGCATGATGTCGGCCACGTCCAGCTCGGCGAAGTTCAGGCTTTGGGTCAGCACGTTCCATTCGTCGCGGGTGAACTTGCCGCTCTTGCCGCTCTTGTTGCCGGCGCGCAGGATGAGCTTGAGTTCGTCCGACGAATAGTGGGCGTCATGACCATGGCCCGCACCCAGGCCAGCCACGCGCAGGAGCCAGTTGGAGCTGGCGTTGAGCACCCAGATCAGCGGATACATGCCCCAGTAGAAACCATAGAGCGGCACGGCGCACCACAGGCCGAGTTTCTCGGGGCTGCGGATGGCCATGGACTTGGGAGCCAGCTCGCCGGCCACGATGTGCAGGAAGGAAATGACGAAGAAGGCGAACACGAAGGATACGCCGTGGATCAGTTCCTGGTTGGTCACGCCCACCAGCGAGAAGAGAGGTTCGAGGATGCGGGCAAAGGCCGGTTCACCGATCCAGCCCAGGCCCAGCGAAGCCAGGGTGATGCCCAGCTGGCAGGCCGAAAGGTAGGCGTCGAGCTGGTTGTGCACCACGGCCAGGATACGGCCGCGTAAGCCTTGTGTCTTTGCGATGGCCCGGATGCGCGTTTGCCGCAACTTGACCAGACTGAATTCTGCTGCAACGAAAAAACCGTTCAACGCGACCAGGAAGAAGGCCACGAGGATCAGTAATATGTTTTCCAACTAGGGTTCCTATGGGGGTTGTGAGAGGGTCCGGACACGATGGGCTGGTCCGGGCCTGATAATTTACCATGGGCGCAGGGTAGATCCCATTTAATTATCAGAAATGCAATTTTTGTGTGGGGAACATGCTGGCACTGGGGGCTTGAAATTGCACTGCTAAAGAAGACCTGTGCGCTTAGGAAATATACGGAATGACACCAACTCAAATCGAGCTTGGTCTCGATCTTGCCGGGCGCCGTCAAAATGGGGATTTTTAAGGCCTGAATATCTGGAGTTCTACTATTGCGTGGCTTGAGAAGTTTCAAGCCACGCAACTAAATTGGTAGAATCAGACGGCCTAGAGGTCAGCAGAATGACTGGAGCTACTCCTAGTCACTGACATGGCGCGATTATACAACTGCAGAGGAAAAACGGGCAAGCCTGCCTCGCAGACCTTGGACGGATGAACGTCGGAATATATGACTAAACAACCTTTGCAAAAGCTCTTTGATGCGATGTATCACGGCAAACATAGCTTTGAAGATTTCTTGCAAAGCCCGGTCGAGAAGAACTATGAGGTCATCGGGACGAGTGACTTTGGCGGAAGGAAATTATTCAAACCGAAGGAAAATCTCAAGCTCTACCATCGGTTCCTCAATCTATTCCTGTTCGAGCTCTTGCCTATCAACGAGCGTGTGGTTTTTTCCTACCGGAAAGGCTTCAGCGCCGTCAATGCCGTTCAACGGCACACTCAAAGCAAGTACTTCTTCCAAACCGACATTCAGTCGTTCTTCGATTCTATTGATCAAGCGCTCACGAAAAGAACCATCCTTGCGGGTGAACCGTACTGCCCCATCGCCGATCTGACTGCTCATCTTGATCGGATCGTGGATCTCGTCTGTATCGACGATTCCATACCAGTCGGACTTCCAGCATCCGCGCCGTTGAGCAATGCGGTTCTCTTGAATTTCGACAACGAGATGGAGCGCCTCTGCCAGGAGCGGGATCTTAGCTATTCCCGCTACGCTGACGACATCATCATTTCAGGGCAGAACCAAGGTGCTGTGCAGGAGGCAGGTAATGCGGTACAGGAAAAGCTGCATCAATTTTCATCGGAAAAATTCTTTATTCATCAAGGGAAAACCCGCTTCTTCCAGGTCGGCGGCAAAATAAAGATTCTTGGCATGCTGATCCTTCCAAATGGAAGGATCAGCATCGATACGAAGAAAAAGAACGAGCTCGAGGTCCTGCTCTTCTTCTATCTGAATGACCGGGAAAAATTCAAGAACATTGTCAATCAGGCCAAGCAACGAACGGATGCAAAGCGCGATCTGGTTGAAGATGACTACATTGCCTACCTAAGTGGAAACATCAACTACGTTGATTCCATAGATCCAGACTACACGGACAAACTACGCCGCAAATTTGGAGCAGCAACCATCGATGCGCTCAAGTACAGCGGTTTTTCAAAAGAAAAATGAAACTTGCGATTTCGATTCGGAACGTACAGCACATCAGTAAGATCGATTTCACTTTCGATCTGGACGACAAGTCTCTGCTATGCATTACGGGAAAGAACGGATCCGGCAAGACGACGCTGATCAAGGCGATCGGCAACTTGATCAATGCCGACACCTTCACCAAAACCAGTGCGGCGCGGATAGCTTCCGCCGCGAGCCTGATACGCTATGAGATAAATGGTCAGGAGATTGTCTTCAACTACAACGCCAAGCTAAAGACCCTGGATTCACGACAAACGCTGCCGAAGAATTTAAAGGACAGGCTATCAGTCGAGCTTCCGATCCCCTACGGAGAACGCTTTAATTTTTTCCAGAAAATCAGCGGGATCGACGATGACCTTCGCCGCCAGATCGTGCTCAAGGACTACTCAAGGCCGGAGGAATTGATCAGCTTTCTGAAGGCAATCTACCTCACAAACAAGTTTGATAATCTTGTCGAGATAACGGTAAAGGGAGTCCCCTATTACGTCATTCCCTACGACGATGATTATTACCTGAGGGAAGACCATTTCAGCTCCGGGGAATACTTCTTGATCAGTTTGTATCGCCGTATAAGGTCCCACTACCTCGCCATCTTTATTGACGAAATCGATATCTCACTGGATGCGGCCGCACAGGTCCGGTTGGTCGAATGGTTGAGAAGATTCAAGGACATCTATCAAACAAAGTTTGTCTTCACGACACACTCCCTTGCCATGATGCGCACCGTTTCTGATGAGCTTTTTTATATGGAAGAGCAAGCAGACGGCGCCATCAGCATCGAAAGAAAATCTTATGGATTTGTGAAAAGCACCTTGTTTGGCTTCAATGGATGGGAGAAATATATCCTCACAGAAGATGCCGTGCTCAGCGACTTTCTGAAACATCTCATCGATCAACATTGTGCCCGTCCCTTTTACCAGTTCAAGATCATTTTTGTGGGCGGAAGCAAGAACACAACTGATCTCATGCAGAGAAACAAGAGCGAGAAGTTCCTCACAGACGAATACAAGAACGTCATCGTCGTGTTGGATGGCGATCAGAGAAAAACGGCATTGGCCAAAAAGGAAAACGTCTTCTGCATTCCCATGGAGAGTGTTGAAAAAGAACTCCTTACACGATGCCTCAAGGGAGAATTCTGGGACACGCGGGAATTGCAGCTATTGATTCCGGATCACGACCGCTTGCAGGCATTCTCCCGCGGCGAAAAATACAGCGGGGGAAGTCTGCTCAAACGACTCTTCTATCAATTCATCCTGATCTTCAGAAAAGATACGGAGGTACGCAGGAAGCTCAGTGCAGCGCGCGGAGAGCCGATCAAGGAGCGGGACTTCTCAAATGCAGGAAAAAGACTGTTTGCGCATCTGACCGCTCGCGAATTCACTCAACAACAGATTTTCGAGTTCCTGATCGAAAAGAATCCCGCCTCTATTTCCTCCCTGCTTCACGCTCTGGAACAATTCCTTTCGACCAGCCATGCGCTCAACAAGCAGCGGCACGACTGAACAAAACACATCTGAGCCCCTGATAATGTCCGCTCAGAACCCTTCCAGCACAATCTTCCCCTTCGCCCTGCCCGACTCCAGCAAGCCATGCGCGCGCCGCAGGTTGGCTGCGTCGATGCGCCCGTAATGTTCGCCGGTAGTGGGGCGCAGCACGCCCTGGTCCAGCAGCTGCGAGACGCGTTGCAGCAGTTCATGTTGCCGGATCATGTCGGGCGTCTGGAACATCGAGCGCGTAAACATCAGCTCCCAGTGCAGGGAAATGCTCTTGAGCTTGAGCGGCATCGCATCCAGCGAGGCAGGATCATCGATGAGCGCCAGCTGCCCCTGCGGGGCGAGTACATCGATGATCTGGGCGTAATGCTGGTCAGTATGGGTCAGGCTGATGACGATGCCGACCTCGGGGATGCCCAGCTTGTCCAGCTGTGGCTTGAGCGGCTGGCTGTGATCGATCACATGGTGCGCGCCCAGCTCGCCCACCCATTGCGCCGTCTCAGGACGGGAGGCGGTGCCGATCACGGTCAGTTGCGTGAGCTTGCGCGCCAACTGCGTCAGCATGGAACCGACGCCGCCAGCCGCGCCGATGATCAACAGATGCTGGCCCTGCCCGCCGCCTTCGGCCACGGCCACGCGGTCGAACAGCAATTCCCAGGCGGTAATGGCGGTCAGCGGGATGGCGGCGGCATCGGCGTGACCGAGGCTGGCCGGCTTGCGGCCGACGATGCGTTCATCCACCACGTGCAACTCGCTGTTGGCGCCGGGGCGGGTGATGGAACCGGCATAGAAGACCTCGTCGCCCGGCGCAAAGAGCGTGACGGCCGCGCCGACCGCGCGCACCACGCCGCTGACGTCCCAGCCCAGTACGCGGGCTTCCTTGGCGCTGGCGCGGATCTTGGTATCGACGGGATTGACCGAGATGGCCTTGACCTCCACCAGCAGGTCATGTTCGCCAGGAATGGGATCGGGCAAGGTGGTATCGATCAGGGCATCCGGTGCGCTGATGAGCGGGGATTGCGGTTGGGTGAGGATGGCTTTCATGGGGATTCCTTTTCACGTTGAATGCAGCAGACGGGCCATCTTAGGCCTGCATGCCCTCCTGCACCACTGCCTGCGCCGCGAAAGACTTTCCTCCCGAACACGAAAATCACCGCTCAGCCCACATGGCAAGCCGGCTACGCCAGATGCGGCTTGATCACCGCCGCCAGCTTGTCGAAAGCCCGCGCAATCTCATCATTGGGGACGCTGGCATAGCCCAGCAACAGGCCGCGCCGCGCCCCCCGTGCATGCATGTAGTAGCGCGACAGCGGGCGCACCACGATGCCGGCGGCCAGGGCCTGTTCGCAGATGAGCACGTCGTCGCACTCCTGCGGCAGGCCCAGCACCAGGTGCAGGCCGGCCTCGCCGCCGGTGATGGTCATCTTTTCGCCGAAATGACGATTGATGGACTGCTGCAGCAATTGCAGCCGCTCGGCGTAGAGCACGCGCATCTTGCGGATGTGCGAAGCGAAATGCCCTTCGGCCATGAAGTCGGCCAGCGTGGCCTGCAAGAACACCTGGCCATTGCGGTAGAGCTCGGCGATGCCGGTGGAAAAGGCCCGCGCCAGGGACTCGGGCACCACCAGGAAACCGATGCGCAGACCAGGGAACATGATCTTGCTGAAGGTGCCCATGTACAGCACCCGGTCCTGGGTATCCATGCCCTGCAGCGACGCCAGCGGCCTGCCGCCATAACGGAATTCACTGTCGTAGTCGTCTTCGATGATCCAGACCTTGTGGGTGGCGGCGTACTCCAGCAGCATGCGCCGCCGCGACAGGCTCATCACCATGCCCAGCGGATACTGGTGCGAGGGCGTGGTGCAGATGAAGCGCGGCGGCCGACGCAGGTTGGCCAGGCGCATGCGCATGCCCTCCTGATCGACCGCAATGGGCACCGACTGGATGCCCAGCGAATTGAGCACGCTGCGCGTTCCCCAATAGCAGGGGTCTTCCACCCAGGCGCTGTCGCCATGCTCGCCCAGCAGCTTGACCACGATGTCCAGCGACTGGTGGATGCCGGTGGTGATGAGCACTTGCGAAGGCGTGCAATTGACCGAGCGCGCCACGCGCAGGTACTCGGCGATCTGCTCGCGCAGCCCGGCATAGCCCGCGCCGGGGCCATAGGTCAGCAGGTCGGCGTTGGAGCGGCGCCAGTGCTTGTTCTGCAGGCGGCCCCAGATCTTGTAGGGCACGCAGGTCACGTCCGGCACCCCGGGCATGAAGGCGCCCCACTGCCGCTCCCCGACTCCGGCCTGGCGCGTGAGCATGGCCCCGCGTGCGGACAGCTCGGACTTGCCGCTGGGGTCGGTCAGCGGTTCGGGACGCTCGACGGCTTCGGGAATCTGGTCCGGGGCGGTGTCGGCCACGAAGGTGCCGGCGCCGGGGCGGCTCTCCAGGTAACCCTCGGCCAGCAGCTGTTCATAGGCATAGGTGACGGTGTTGCGGGAGCTGCCCAGTTCCAGGGCCAGGTCGCGCGAGGAGGGCAATTGCATGCCAGCCGGCAGGGTATGGGCCAGGATGGCTTCGCGGATCAACTGGTAGATCTGCCGGTTCACGGGGGTGCGCGGGGCGGATTTCGCTGCACTGCTTTCGTGCGCGGAACCGGCTTTTGCCTTGCCTGGAGCGGCTTTGACAGCTGGACGATTGATGCGTAGCAGCAGGTAATCGGAGAGCGAGGCGATTTTCAAGTGGCACCATCAAATATTTGAAATTGGCTCTATATTACAGTGCCACTTGGGTTTTATATTGTTTCCGACTCAGCCATTTCCGCGCCGCCAGGGCGCCCTTTACCCGGAGCAAGCAATGACCAGCAAGGCCAACAACCAAGAGCTGCAACAACGAAAGAACGCCGCTACCCCGCGCGGCGTGGGCGTGATGTGCGACTTCTATGCCGAGCGCGCAGCCAATGCCGAGTTGTGGGATGTGGAGGGCCGCCGCTTCATCGACTTCGCTGCCGGCATCGCCGTTCTCAATACCGGCCATCGTCATCCCAAGCTGCTCGACGCCATGCGCGCGCAGATGGACAAGTTCACCCACACGGCCTACCAGATCGTGCCCTACGCCAGCTACGTGGAACTGGCCGAGCGCATCAACAGCCTCACGCCGGGCAACTATGCGAAGAAGACCGCCTTCTTCTCCACCGGCGCCGAAGCGGTGGAAAACGCCATCAAGATCGCCCGCGCCCACACTGGCCGTCCGGGCGTGATCGCCTTTGCCGGCGGCTTCCATGGCCGTACCATGATGGGCATGGCGCTCACCGGCAAGGTCGCGCCCTACAAGCTGGGTTTCGGTCCCTTCCCCGGTGACGTCTTCCATGCCCCCTACCCTAGCGCGCTGCACGGCATCACCAGCGAAGATGCGCTGGAAGCCGTCAAGGGCCTCTTCAAGAGCGACATCGAAGCCAAGCGCGTAGCGGCCATCATCCTGGAACCGGTGCAGGGCGAAGGCGGCTTCTACGCCGCGCCGGCCGACTTCATGCGCGGCCTACGCGCCCTCTGCGACGAGCACGGCATCCTGCTGATCGCGGACGAAGTGCAGTCCGGCTATGGCCGCACCGGCAAGTTGTTTGCGATGGAACATTACGATGTCCTGCCCGACCTCATTACCATGGCAAAGAGCCTGGCAGGCGGCATGCCGCTGTCGGCGGTCAATGGCCGCGCCGAGATCATGGATGCGCCGGCCCCTGGCGGCCTGGGCGGCACCTACGCGGGCAACCCGCTGGCCATCGCCTCGGCGCTGGCGGTGCTGGACGTGATGGAAGAAGAACAACTGGTGGCGCGTGGCCAGCGCCTGGGCGACAAGCTGCAGGAGCACCTGAAGGAACTGCGTTCGTCCGTGCCGCAGATCGCCGAAGTGCGTGGCGTGGGTGCGATGGTGGCGGTGGAGTTTGCCGATCCGGCCACCGGCGAGCCCGATGCCGAGTACACCAAGAAGGTCCAGCAGCATGCCTTGAACAACGGCTTGCTGCTGCTGACCTGCGGCAGCTACGGCAACGTGATCCGCTTCTTGTTCCCGCTGACGATTCCCGATACCGTCATGGACGAAGCGCTGGGCATCCTGGCCAAGGCGATCCGGCTGGCCTGAGATTTGCATTGCACGGCAGCTGTTGCAACAGGAATGAAGGGATGGGCCGGACGGCGAATCCGGCCCACATCAGAGAGAGGATGAATGATGGCGGCTTATGCAATGAAGCAAGCGGTGCAGGCACCGGCACAGCAGAACGATGTGCTGGTGCAGTTCTGCGGCGTGAAGAAGACCTATGACGGCGAAAACCTGATCGTCAAGAACCTGGACCTGGATATTCGCCGGGGCGAATTCCTGACCCTGCTGGGCCCGTCGGGTTCGGGCAAGACCACTTGCCTGATGATGCTGGCCGGCTTTGAATTCCCCACCGGCGGCGAGATCCGCCTGGACGGCCAGTTGCTCAACCGCGTGCCGCCGCACAAGCGCAACATCGGCATGGTGTTCCAGAACTATGCCTTGTTCCCGCACATGACCATCGCCCAGAACGTGGCCTATCCGCTGTCGGTGCGCAAGATGGATCGCGCCACCCGCGAGGCCAAGGTCAAGCAGGCGCTGGACATGGTGCAGATGGGCAAGTTCGGCGACCGCTATCCGACCCAGCTCTCGGGCGGCCAGCAACAGCGCGTGGCGCTGGCGCGCACGCTGGTGTTCGATCCGCAGCTGGTGCTGATGGACGAACCCCTGGGCGCGCTGGACAAGCAACTGCGCGAACACATGCAGCTGGAACTGAAGGCCCTGCACAAGCGCCTGGGCGTGACCTTTGTCTATGTCACCCACGACCAGAGCGAAGCGCTGACCATGTCGGACCGCGTGGCCGTGTTCGATCAGGGCGTGATCCAGCAGCTGGCGCCCGTGACCGAGCTGTACGAATATCCCGACAATCAATTCGTCGCCAACTTCATCGGCGACAACAACCGTTTCAAGGGCAGCGTGGAATCGGTGCAGGGCGAGCACTGTACGGTGCGCCTGACCGATGGCGCGGTGGTCACCGGCCTGAACGTGCATCGCGCCCATGCCGGCCAAAGCATCACCGCCTGCGTGCGCCCCGAGCGCATCCGCCTGGCCGCGGGTGGCAGCGCCGAACCCAACAGCATCCGCGCCAGCATCGCCGGGCTGATCTATTTTGGGGACCATGTGCGCGTGCGCTGCACGGTCGCGGGGCAGGAAGACTGCTTCGTCAAGCTCTCGCTGTCGGACCCGGCGCTGTCGGGGCTGAGCGAGGGCAGCAGCGTGGTGCTGCATGTGGCGCAGGATCGTCTGCGCTGCTTCCTCTGAAAATCAACGGATGCAACTTGTGACGCCCGTTCGCCCTGAGTAGCGGCTTGGCCGCGGATCAAAGGACGCAACCCGCTATGTGTCTTCGATACGGCCCTCTCGGGCCTACTCAGTCCGAACGGGAGCCGGTATCCCATTTTTGTAGTCCTTTGCAGTCCCAAGAGTCAGGCAACCGCAGATTGCCGCTCGGTTTTTTCCAACACAGTCAACACGCACGATAACCAACGAGGAACAACAATGAAACGCCTGACACCCGCCCTGCTGTCCCCGCTCGCCCTGGGCCTGCTGTTTTCCGGCGCGGCCTGTGCCGCTGAACTGACCGTGGTCAATTTTGGCGGCGCCAATGGCAACGCCCAGAAGGTGGCCTACGTGGAGCCGTTCCAGAAGAGCACCGGCGCCAAGGTCGTGACCTCTGAGTTCAACGGTGAACTGGCCAAGCTCAAGGCCATGGTCGAGACCAAGAAGGTCAGCTGGGACGTGGTGGAAATCGACGGCGGCGACTTGAACCGCGCCTGTGACGACGGCCTGATCGAAAAGCTCGACCTGGCCAAGACCATCAAGAAAGACGACTACATCCCCGAAGCCACCGTCAGCGAATGCGGCATGGGCGCCTTCGTCTGGTCCACCGTGCTGGCCTACAACGGCGACAAGCTCAAGACCCCGCCGACCGGCTGGGCCGATTTCTGGGATACCAAGAAATACCCCGGCAAGCGCGGCATGAAGAAGAGCGCCCAGTTCAACCTGGAGTTCGCCCTGATGGCCGACGGCGTGCCGACCAAGGATGTCTACAAGGTCCTGGCCACCAAGGAAGGCGTGGACCGCGCCTTCAAGAAGCTGGACCAGTTGAAGCCCAACATCCAGTGGTGGGATGCAGGTGCATTGCCGGCGCAGTTCCTGGCCTCGGGTGACGTGGTCATGGCCAATGCCTACAACGGCCGCATCGACGCCGCCCAGCGCGAAGGCAAGAACCTCAAGGTGGTGTGGGCCGGCAGCGTCTATACGCTGGATTACTGGGTGATCCCCAAGGGTTCGCCCAACAAGGCCCTGGGCGAGAAGTTCATCAGCTTCGCCAGCCAGCCGGACACCCAGAAGACCTACGCCAACAACATCGCCTACGGCCCCGTCAACAAGGGCGCCTTGAAGCTGCTCGATGCCAAGACCCTGGCCAACCTGCCGACCTCGCCGGCCAACGCCAAGGATGCGGTGCAACTGAGCCTGCAGTTCTGGACCGACCACGGCGAAGAGCTGGAGCAACGTTTCGCGGCCTGGATCGCGAAGTAACAGGTCCGATGCAGCCGTTGCGCGCCCTGGCTCCCGTTCGTCCTGAGTAGCGGCGCAGCCGCGTATCGAAGGTTCGCCGTCGGTACACTGACGGCGAACCTTCGATACGGCCCTTGCAGGGCCTACTCAGTCCGAACGGTAGCGGGTGGCGCTGCAGCTCTTGTATCTGTCCCGCTTCGGCGCGCAACAATGTTCAAGCGCCGTTGTGCTGAACCCCGCTGCCACCGGATTACCGACACATGACCACCATCGCCACTAGCTCCGCCGCCATGCCCCTGGCCGAACCTGATCCGCAGCAACTCAAGCGCGACCTGCGCGCCGCCCAGACCCGCAAGCGGCTGGGTGCGCTGGCGCTGATCGCGCCGCTGGCCATCTTCCTGCTGCTGACCTTCGTGGCGCCCATCGTGGCCCTCTTGCAGCGCGCCATCGAAAACCCCGAAGTGGCCACCACGCTGCCGCAGACGGTGGCGGTACTGGCCAAGTGGGACCGCAAGTCGGCCCTGCCCGACCAGGCCTACTCGGCCCTGGCCGAAGACCTCGCCCGCGCCAAGGAAGACACCACCGCCGGCAACCTGGCGCGGCGTCTGAACATCGAGCTGGCCGGCTCGCGCTCGCTGGTGATGGGCACGGCGCGCGCCATGCCGCTGCGTGACGCCGAGGGCAAACCCCTGAGCCCGGCGGCCACCCGCGAGGCCATCATCGCCCTCAATGCGCAATGGGGCCAACCCGACGTGTGGCGCGTGATCGCCCAGAACGGCTCGGTCTATTCGCCCTACTACCTGCTGGCTTCGCTGGACCTGCGCCAGAACGTCTTCGGCGACATCGAAGCCGCGCCGCCCGAATCCGCCATCTACCGCACCATCTTCGGCCGCACGCTGTGGATGAGCGCGGTGGTCACCTGCATCACCCTGCTGCTGGCCTATCCGCTGGCCTACTGGCTCTCCACCATGTCGGAGCGCCGCGCCAACCTGCTGATGATCCTGGTGCTCATTCCCTTCTGGACCTCGATCCTGGTGCGCGTGGCGGCCTGGATCGTGCTGCTGCAGTCCGAAGGCCTGGTCAACAAGGCGCTGATGCTGGCCGGTCTGACGCAGTCGCCGCTGGAGCTGGTCTTCAACCGCGTGGGGGTGTACATCTCGATGACGCACATCCTGCTGCCCTTCATGATCCTGCCGCTCTACAGCGTCATGAAGTCGGTGCCAGCCACTTACCTGAAAGCGGCCGTCTCGCTGGGCAGCCATCCCTTCGCCGCGTTCTGGCGCGTGTATGTGCCGCAGACCTACCCGGGCATCGGCGCGGGCGTGCTGCTGGTGTTCATCATGGCCGGCGGCTACTACATCACCCCGGCGCTCCTGGGCGGACCGAACGAACAGATGGTGAGCTACTTCATCGCCTACTTCATCAACACCACCATCAACTGGGGCATGGCCTGCGCACTGGGCGCCCTGCTGCTGGCGGCGACCCTGGTGCTGTATGGCGTCTATCGCCGCTTTGCCAAGGTCGATGTGGGCATCAGCTGATCGCTGCGCCACCGATGCACTGAAGAACATCGAAGAATCCACGGACTACGCCATGAACAAACCGCCTCTCTTCCCGCCCTACACCTCGCTCGTCGGACGCGCCTGGTTCTTCGCCTCGCGCGGCTTCAACGTGCTGGTGCTGCTGTTCCTGGTCTCGCCTATCCTGGTGATGATCCCGCTGTCGTTCTCCGACAGCAGCTTCCTGATGTATCCCATCAAGAGCTTCTCGCTGCGCTGGTATGAGAACCTGTTCAGCTCCGACGACTGGGTGCGCGCCGCACAGAACAGCTTCATCGTCGCCCCAGCCGCCACCGTCATTGCTACCGTGCTGGGAACACTGGCGGCGGTGGGCCTGAACAAGGCCGATTTCCGTGGCAAGGGCATCCTGATGGCCATCCTCATCTCGCCCATGATCGTGCCGGTGGTCGTGGTGGGCGTGGGCGTGTACCTGTTCTTTGCCCGTATTGGCCTTTCTGACAGCTACCTCGGCCTGATCCTGGCGCATGCCGCGCTGGGCGCGCCTTTTGTGGTCACCACCGTGCTGGCCACGCTGCAGGGCTTCAACCACAACCTGGTGCGCGCCAGCCTGAGCCTGGGCGCCAGCCCACTGCGCACCTTCTTCCGCGTGACGCTGCCGGTGATCGCCCCGGGCCTGATCTCGGGTGCGCTGTTTGCCTTTGCAACTTCCTTCGACGAAGTGGTTCTCACCCTCTTTGTCGCCGGCCCTGAACAGGCCACGCTGCCGCGCCAGATGTTTGCCGGCATCAAGGACAACATCAGCCCGACCATTGCCGCGCTGGCGACGATCCTGATCATTTTCTCAACCTGCCTGCTGCTGGCCCTGGAATGGCTGCGCGGACGCAACAAGGCCGCCGCCCGCTTCTGAGGCCGGCCACTCAACGGAGACCCAAGATGCTGCAACTGAAAGACCCTGCCCTGCTGCGCCAGCAAGCCTTTGTCAACGGCCAGTGGTGCGATGCCGACCAGGGCGAACGCCTGGCCGTGCACAATCCGGCCAACGGCGAACTGCTGGGCCATGTTCCCCTGATGGGAGCAGCCGAGACACGCCGCGCCATCGAAGCCGCCAACGCCGCCTGGCCCGCCTGGAAGAAGAAGACCGCCAAGGAACGCAGCGCCATCCTGCGCCGCTGGTACGAACTGATGCTGGCCAACACGGATGACCTGGCGCTGATCATGACCGCCGAGCAGGGCAAGCCGCTGGCCGAAGCACGGGGCGAGATCGGCTATGCCGCCTCCTTCATCGAGTGGTTTGCCGAAGAGGGCAAGCGCACCTATGGCGACACCATCCCCTCCCCTTCGCCTTCCAACCGCATCGTCGTCATCAAGGAAGCCATCGGCGTGTGCGCTGCGATCACGCCGTGGAACTTCCCGGCTGCGATGATCACCCGCAAGGCCGGCCCGGCGCTGGCCGCCGGCTGCCCGATGGTCTTGAAGCCGGCTGAAGCCACGCCCTTCTCTGCGCTGGCGCTGGCCGTGCTGGCCGAGCGCGCGGGCATTCCGGCGGGCGTGTTCAGCGTGGTCACCGGCACGCCCAAGGACATCGGCGGCGAGATGACCTCCAACCCCATCGTGCGCAAGATCAGCTTCACCGGCTCCACCGGCGTGGGCAAGCTGCTGATGCAGCAGAGCGCCTCCAGCATCAAGAAGCTCTCGCTGGAACTGGGCGGCAATGCGCCCTTCATCGTCTTTGACGACGCCGATCTGGACGCCGCCGTCGAAGGCGCGATCGCTTCCAAGTACCGCAACGCCGGCCAGACCTGCGTGTGCGCCAACCGCATCTATGTGCAGGATGGCGTCTATGACGCCTTCGCCGCCAAGCTGGTGGAAGCGGTGAAGAAGTTCAAGGTCGGCCAAGGCACCGAAGAAGGCGTGACCCAGGGTCCGCTGATCAATGAGCAGGCCGTGCAGAAGGTCGAGCAGCACGTCGCCGACGCCGTCGCCAAGGGCGCCCGCGTACTGCTGGGCGGCAAGCGCCACGCGCTGGGCCACAGCTTCTTCGAGCCCACCGTGCTGGCCGACGTCACCCCGGCCATGCAGGTCGCCCGCGAGGAGACCTTTGGCCCCATGGCGCCGCTGTTCCGCTTCAAGACCGACGAAGAAGCCCTGGCCCTGGCCAACGATACCGAGTTCGGCCTGGCCAGCTACTTCTACTCACGCGACATCGGCCGCATCTGGCGCGTGGCCGAAGGGCTGGAGTCGGGCATGGTGGGGATCAATACCGGGCTGATCTCCAACGAGGTCGCGCCGTTTGGCGGCGTGAAGCAGTCGGGGCTGGGACGGGAAGGGTCGCACTACGGGATTGATGATTATCTGGTGGTGAAGTATTTGTGCATGGGGGGAATCTGATAGTGGATGCCAATCATCACTGATCTTTCTGACATCTCCCTGACCCAGGCCGGTCGATAGACTTACCTGCATCGAGACGCCGCGCCGCTGTTGTGACAGCCGCGCGGCGTTGTGCTTGATGGGCCCGGCAAAAAATCGACATGGCCGGTGAAGCTGCGAAAAAGCGCATGTGCGCCTCCTTCTCGCATAAGGATTCCGAATGTAAAAGATTCAAAAACCTAATTTTTCTTATGAGCGCGGCAGTCGTATAACTTCAGTTTCCCCCACATCGACATCCACATCGGGAGACTGAACCATGCACACCGCGGCATCTCGTCACCAGCCAGTACGCGCCTCGCTGGCGGCCTTCGTCGGCACCATGATCGAATGGTACGACTTCTACATCTACGCCACGGCCTCGGCCCTGGTGTTCGGCAAGCTGTTCTTTCCCACCACCAACGGCTTCTACGGCACGCTGGCGTCTTTCGGCACCTTCGCGGTGGGCTTCCTGGCGCGGCCATTGGGCGGGGCGGTATTTGGCTACATCGGTGACCGCGTCGGCCGCAAGAAATCGCTGGTCATCACCCTGCTGATGATGGGCACGGTGACGATACTCATCGGGCTGCTGCCGACCTATGCCAGCATCGGCATCTGGGCGCCTATCGCGCTGGTGGCGTTGCGCTTCATCCAGGGCATCGCGGTAGGCGGCGAATGGGGCGGCGCCGTGCTCATGGCCAGTGAGCATTCGCCGGACCAGAGTCGGCGCACCTTCCTGGCCTCCTTCGCGCAACTGGGCAGCCCGGCCGGTTTGATCCTGGCCACCCTCATGTTCAAGCTGGTCAGCAGCCTCGACAATGCTGTCTTCCTCGACTGGGGCTGGCGCATTCCCTTCCTGATGAGCGCCCTCTTGCTGGTGGTCGGGTTCGCGATCCGGCTGTCGGTGCAGGAGTCACCCGACTTCCTGGACGAACAGCAACGGCGCGCCAGCACACCGGCGGCCAGCTCGGAGGCGGCGCCCCTGGCCGAGGTCCTGCGCGGCGCGCCCGCCCTGCTGATGCTGGCCATCGGCGCCAACGTGCTGGGTATCGCCGGATTCTATTTCACCAATACCTTCATGCTGGTCTACACCACGCAATACCTCCATCTCGAGCGTGCGCTGGTGCTCAACGGCTTGCTGGCGGTGTCCGTGATGCAATTCTTCATTACGCCGCTGGCGGCCTATCTGGCGCGCCTGATGGGCAATCACCGCTTCCTGGTGGCGATGTCGGCCCTGTCCATCATCTCGCCCTACGCCATGTTTTCACTGGTCGATGTCGGCTCGCTGATCAGCGTGACGGCGGGCGTGGCCATCGCCATCCTCTTCATCGGCGCTTATTACGCGGTCATCGCCGGCTTCGTCAGCGAGGCCTTCCCGACGCGCATCCGCTATACGGGCATCTCCATGGCCTATCAGGTCTCGGGGGCGCTCTTCGGCGGACTCACGCCATTGCTGGGGACGGTCCTCGCAGAGAAATTCCAGGGCCAGTGGTGGCCACTGGCCCTGCTGTTCTCCGCTCTTTCGCTGTTGTCGATGTCGTGCGTGGCGCGCCTGGGCCGTGATCGCTCCGTGACGCTGCCGCGCCCGCTGCGCGTTCAGGAGGGTCGATGAAAACCTTTTACCATCCCGCGCAGAAACTGCATCACCCGCAGAGCTACTATTCGCGCGGCAAGATGCGCGTGCCGCAAGAGGTGCCGGAACGGCTGGATGAGCTGGCCGCGCTGTGCACGCGGCTGGGCTTTGCGGTGCAGCCGCCCGCCGACGCGGGAGCCGCCGCCATCAGTGCGGTGCACGCGCTGGACTATCTGCAATTTCTGCAAGAAGCGCATGCCCAGTGGATGGAGTTGCCAGATGACTGGGGGCAGGAAGTGGTCTCCAACATCTTCGTGCGCGAACCCAATGCGCTACGCGGGGTGCTGGCCAAGGCAGCGCGCTATCTCGCCGATGGCAGTTGTCCGGTCGGGCCGCACACCTGGCAGTCGGCTTACTGGTCGGCCCAGTGCGCCATTGCCGGCGCGCAGGCGCTGCTGCAAGGTGAGCGACGCGCCTATGCGCTGTGCCGCCCACCCGGCCATCATGCGCGGCGTGATGCGGCCGGGGGCTTCTGCTATCTGAACAATGCCGCCATCGCCGCCCAGATGCTGAGTGAAAAGCATCGCCGCGTGCTCGTGCTCGATACCGACATGCACCACGGCCAGGGCATCCAGGAAATCTTTTACGCGCGGCGTGACGTCATGTACGTCTCCATCCATGGCGACCCCGAGAATTTCTATCCCGTGGTGGCCGGCTTTGAAGAGGAGCGCGGCAGCGGCGAAGGCCTGGGTTACAACCTGAACCTGCCGATGCCACATGGCTCACCCGAAGCGGTCTTCTTTGCGCGCCTGACGCAGGCCTGCCGCGCCATCGCGCTGTACCAGCCCGAGGTGTTGGTACTGAGTCTGGGCTTCGACATCTTCGAGAAAGACCCGCAGGCGGTGGTGGCCGTGAGCAGCGCCGGTTTCGAGCGCTTGGGGCGCGAGGTCGGCGCACTGGGATTGCCCACGCTGGTGGTGCAGGAAGGCGGTTACCATATCGGCGGATTGCAGGACAACGCCGCGCGCTTCTTCGCCGGACTGGAGCGCGCCTGATGCCTGAGCCTGCCTGACTTGCCTTCGACACCCCTGGACTTAGCCATCATGCGCCACGACTCCGCCAGCCTGCGCCCGCCCCTGCCTGCCTTTTCCTCCGAGCGCATGGACTGGAACCTGCTGCGCACCTTCATGTTCGTGGTGCAAGAGCGCGGCGTCGGGCGCGCTGCCAGCACCTTGTGCCTGAGCCAGCCGGCGGTGAGCCAGGCGCTGCGGCGGCTGGAAGACAATCTCGGAGGCATGCTGCTGCACCGGCGTCACGGCGAGTTCCGGCTCACGCCGCTGGGTGAAGAAATCTATGCCGTCGCGCGCGAGATGTACGGCATGATGGCGCGCATCGAGGTGGTGGCAGGGCAGGCTGGCGAGGATGTCGCGGGCAACCTGCGCCTGTTGCTGATGAGCCGGGTGCAGAGCGCGGCGTATGACGATTTCCTGGCGCGTTTCCATCGGCGCTATCCGCGCGTGGAATTCCGCATCGATGTCATGCAGAGTGCGGCCATTCTCGACACCCTCGCCAAAGGCAGCAGCGGCCTGGGCCTGTGCCTTTGCCGCAAGCCGGTGGAAAAACTGGAACGGCGGCTGTTCCTGCGGCATCGCTATGTACTGGTGTGCGGACGACGTCATCCCTTGTTCGCGCAACGTAGCGTGACCATGACCGAACTGCTGGTGCAGAATTTCGTCTGTTTTGCCAGCGACCAGTTGGGCGATACGCTCTCTCCCCTGACCGTCTTTCGCGATCAGCAAGGATTTACCGGCCACATCGCCGCGACCTCACCACATGTGGAAGAAATCCGCCGGCTGGTGGTCGCCGGGGTCGGCCTGAGCTTCCTGCCGGAACATCTGATCGGCCAGGACGTGGCGGAGGGGCAGTTGAAGGTACTGCCGCTGGGTGGCCCGGTGGCCGAGATCGACGTCTTCCTGACCTGGCATGGTCAACGCAAGCTATCAGCGCCGGAACAGGCCTTCCTGGCGTCGTTCGAGCGCTTCCTGCAGCGGGTGCCGCTGGAGGTGAGGACGGCGTGAGAACCTGGATCGTTTCCGCCTTTGCCGACATGGAGAAGCGTTCTTGCCAAGATTAGGAAGCAATATTGCTCTGTTAAATCGGATTATCCTCTCGCATTCCATTAAAAGAGCAATTTCACACTCTTAGCTTGCACATCGCCATTGCGCATGCTTGGCTGCATCCACCATCTGCCCATCAAGACCATGGTGAGGCAACTGCGGCAATCCCTCCCCGGCGCGTAGAGCCTGGCGGGTTCTACGCTCAATCAAACGCCGGATTCTCCCGCAGCCTGGCGACGGCCAGATCGATGAAAGCCCGCACCTTGGCCGGCGAACGCCGCCCTTCCGGATAGAGCACATGAATCGGCAAGGGTGGCTCTTCGAACTCGCTCATGACCCGCTGCAAGCGCCCTTCCCGCAGGTCAGCCGCCACCTGGTACGCCAATACCCGCGTCAACCCCCAAGCCTGACGGGCCGTGGCGATGGCGGCCTCGTTGGTA
This sequence comes from Herbaspirillum camelliae, assembly GCF_001929405.1. NCBI lineage: Bacteria > Pseudomonadati > Pseudomonadota > Betaproteobacteria > Burkholderiales > Oxalobacteraceae > Herbaspirillum > Herbaspirillum camelliae. Next base: position 2,569,442 of record NZ_KV880769.1, on the reverse strand, counting down.
TTGGTCTGCAGGGCGGCCTCCACCAGCACGCGCTGGCCATCGGCAAAACGCCATTCGGGCGAGGCCCACGCGCTGGTGGAGGTGACGATGCGATGCTGCTTGAGATCGGCCGGCGAGGTCGGCACGCCATGCCGGCGCAGATAATCGGGTGCGGCGCAGATCACGCGGCGCACCGAACCGACCTGGATGGCCGTGAATCCGGAATCAGGTAGATGGCCAATGCGCACCGCCACATCCATGCCTTCTTCCACAATGTTGACCGGGCGATCAACGAAGAAAGTCCGCGCCCGCATGCCCGGATAGAGATCGAGATATTCCGTGACGATGGGCAGCACATGCATCTGCCCGAACAGCAAGGCCGCCGTCACCGACAGCGTGCCCGAGGGCTGGTCGTAATGACCGGCGGCAGCCGCCTCGGCTTCGGCGATTTCGGCGAGGATGCGGCGGCAGTCTTCCAGGTAGCGGGCGCCGGCTTCGGTGGTCTTGACCGAGCGCGTGGTGCGCACCAGCAAGCGCGCACCGACCAGTTCTTCCAACCCCGCCACGGTGCGGGTCACCGCCGGTGCGCTCAACTGCATCTGCCGCGCCGCCTTGGCGAAACTGGCGGTCTCGGCCACTTGCACGAAGATTCGCATCGCCAGCCAACGGTCCATGAGTCTGCCTTTCCCTGTGAACGAGGGAAGCATTATGCCTCCATCCGTTCGGTCAGGAAGAAAGCCGTCTCACGCACCCGCGCGCGGCCACTGGCCCGTGGCCAGCACATACGGCGACCAGCCTTGGTCCTGGAAGCGCCACCGCAAGGCCAGCGCGGCACGGCGGCGCACGATGCGCTGCGGGCGGAAGGTCCACAGCCGCTCGGCCCCCTCGAAGGCGGCAATCTCCGGCGAATCGAGGATGAGCTCGGCCTGCCCGCTCATCTGCAGCACATCCCCGTTGGCATAGTCGACGAACAACAAACCCGCACGGCCATTGAGGACGATGTTGCCCAGCGTGGAAAAGAACAGGTTGCCGTTGAAGTCCGGCACGGTCAGCGCCCCCTCCGCATCCACCCGCACGAAACCCGCCTTGCCGCCACGATGGGAGACATCGACCTGACGCCGCTCGTCCACATCGGCATAGGTGGCCACGAAAAAGGCATCGGCCATGCCGATCAATTCGCGCGCCGAGGCATCCAGCGTGGCCATTGATTCGGGCTGACCGGGATGATCCTGCGCCGGATCACGCGCGAAGGAATAGTCGCGCAGCTGGATGTAGCGGGGACAGTTACCGAAGCTCTGCTCCACCTGGACCCGCCAGCCGTCCTCCAGCGGCGTCAGGACGCCATTCATGCGGTTGCGCCGGCGCGTGTGCATCTCGATGCCCAGCAGGCCGACCGGCGCGCCTGCGGCCATGCCGGCGGCAGCCGGATCGCCGGGCGCAGGATGGGCATGCATGTCCAACTGGACGGGCGAAGGCGAAGCCAGGAAACCCGGCTGTCCTTCCAGCAAAGTCGCCCAGGCATCCCCTGCCGGATCGACGCTGCCCAGCACGATGAAAGGCAACTGGCGGTAGAAGTCGCGATGCTGATCGGGCATGACGGTGCGCACCACGCGCTGCCCGACGGCCTGCATCTTGTCGGCCACGCCGAGTTGCGCTTGCAGCAGTTGCTCGCCTGCATGCCAGACCGATGGGGAGGAAGAAGTGCTCATGGCGGACCTCACAGAAACGAAATGCGCGGGTGCGATGCGAACACGCTCAGGCCTGGGCTGCCATCAGGCCAGCCGGGGTCTGGGCGAAGGGGACGAAGCCGGGCAAGACTTCGACGCGCTGCAGGAAGCCTTGCACGCCCGGATAGCCGCGCAGATCGACATTGCCCTCGGGAGCGCGGGCGAGGTAGCTGTAGACCGCCACGTCGGCAATGGTGGGGTGATCGACAGCGAACCAGTCGCGTTTTGCCAGATGCTGCTCCATGCGCCCCAGCAGCAGGTGGGCGCGTTGGATCACTTCGTCCGCGTTGAAAGCCGCACCGAATACCGTGACCAGCCGCGCCGCTGCCGGGCCATAGGCCAGCTCACCGGCGGCCACCGACAGCCAGCGCTGCACAGCAGCCGCGCCCTGTGCATCTTCAGGCAGCCAGTCACTGCGGCCGGCCTTCTTGGCCAGATAGACCAGGATGGCGTTGGAGTCGGCAATCACCACCTCGCCATCTTCCTGCACCGGCACCTGGCCGAACGGATTGAGGGCCAGAAAGGCCGGCTGCTTGTGCGCGCCAGCGGCCAGGTCGACTTCGACCAGCTCGGCCGCAAGGCCCAGCAGCGATGCGAACAGGACGACGCGATGGGCGTGCCCGGAGAGAGGATGGTGATGGATCTTCATGAGATGGCTCCTGGTGGGTTGGCGCGGTCAGGACTGTTTCCTGACACGGTGACGCCAGTGTGGAGCCAAGCGCGGATGAAGAGAATCCGCGCCATGGACACTTCTTTATTGCACAGGGAGGAATAATGCCAAAAGAAGAAAGCGGCTTCCGGGAACGCACCGGAAGCCGCCGGACAGCAATACGCGATCAGGGCAGGATCACACTGCCCGCTCAGAAGTGCGCATTGCCCGCCACCGGCGCGCCGCCGCCACGCGGACCATAGCGCAGCGTCAGCAGCGTGCCCAGGGTGATGGCCACGACCGCGAAGATGGGGCCGCCCAGCGCGCCCACATGATCGACCAGCACGCCGCCGCCAATCGCCCCGCTGGCGATGGCCACCTGGAAGGCCGCCACCAGCAGGCCGCCCGCGCCTTCCGCATGGTCTGGCGCGGCGCGCACGATCCAGGTCTGGAAGCCCACCGGGAAGGCGCCGAAGGCAAAGCCCCACAGCGAAATGGCCACCGCCGCCACCACCGGCGAGCTGCCGGCCACCCACAGGGAGGCCGCCAGCAGGGCGATGAGCGCGCCGCCACTGACGATGGCGTAGCGTTCGCTGCGTTCGGCGATGAAGCCGCCCGCAAAGTTGCCGAAGAAACCGCCCACGCCATAGCCGAGCAGCACGGCCGAGATGGTCGTCACCGACATGTGGGTGATCTGCTCCATCAGCGGACGGATATAGGTAAAGCCCGCAAAATGCCCCGACACCACCAGCAGCACCGCCAGCAACGCCACCCGCACATCCTTGCGGCCCAGCAGTTCAGCCAACACCTTGAGGCTGGGATGATCCTTGGGCGGCAGGCGCGGAATGGCGATCCACTGGATCGCAATGGCCACCAGGCTCACCACGCCCGCAGCCACGAAGGCGCTGCGCCAGCCCCACAGATTGCCCATGTAGGCGCCAATGGGTGCGGCGCACACGGTGGCCACCGACACACCGGTGAGGATCAGCGACATGGCCCGCGCAAACAGATGATCCGGCACCAGGCGCATGGCCAAGGCCGCCGCCATCGACCAGAAACCACCCAGCGCCACGCCCAGCAGCACGCGCGCCACTAGCAGCACCGGCAAGTTGGGCGCGGTCACGGCCAGGATATTGGACACCAGCAACAGCAGCGAGAGCATCAGCACCACGCGCTTGCGGTCGATATTGCGGGTCAGCAACGGAATGCTGGGCGCGGCGACCGCCCCAACAATGGCCGTGGCCGTGACGGCTTGCCCGGCCGCTCCATCGGAGACGTGCAGGTCGGTGGCGATGGCGGTGAGCAGGCTGGCCGGCAGGAATTCAGCGGTGACCAGGCTGAACACGCCCAGCGCCAGGCTGGCGATGCCGCTCCAGTTGGCGGGAGCCTCCTGGCCTGCCTTGTGGGCAGTGGGCGCAGGGGCCGTTGCCGAGGCCGCCGTCTCGGTCAGCGGGGCCTCGATGATGCCGGGGGTGGACATGGGAAAACCTTTCTATGACATGGGTAGCGCAGTCTATGGTTAAATACCTGGACTTTCCATGCCGATATTTCGCAAAGATATGACTATTCGTCCAAATCTATCGGAAACCCCGGAGGCCTTGCCCCGGGAGCGCCCTGCCGATGGCGTCGATCCCCTGACCGGGATCCTGCTGGGCCTGCGCCTGGATGGCGTCGAATACGCCCGCTATGTGTTGCACGAACCCTGGGCAGTGGCTTTCCCGGCAAGGCGCGAGGCGACCTTCCATTTCGTCGCCCAGGGCAGTTGCTGGATGCAGGTCGGCCAGCAAGAGTGGCTGCAGCTCAATACGGGCGACGCCGTGCTGCTGCCGCGCGGTGCGCCGCATGCGCTGGCCAGTGCGCCGGGGCTGCCGACGGTAGAAATCGGCAAGCTGGCGCGCAAGGCGCTGGCGGACAATCTCTTCCTGATCGACGACAGCGGCAACGGCCTGGCCGACGCCGCCGCGCACCCGGCATCGCTGCCACCGTCGCATGTGCTCTTTTCCGGCACGCTGCGCTTCAACCTGGACCCCTTGCATCCGCTGTTGATGATGATGCCCGAGGCCATGCGCGCCTGCGACCTGGCCCAGCGCGATCCAGCGGTGCTGGCCCTGCTCGATGCGATGGAGCGCGAAGTGGCGCTCAACCGCATCGGCGCCTGCGGCATCCTGGCGCGCCTGGCCGATGTGCTGGCCGCCAGCATCATCCGCGGCTGGGTGGAATGCGCTTGCAGCGATGCCAGCGGCTGGATCGCGGCGGTGCGCTGCCCGCAGGTGGGGCGCGTGCTGGCGGCGGTACACCAGCATCCGGAACGCGACTGGTCGGTGGCCGAGCTGGCCGCGCTGATGGGGGCGTCGCGTTCCAGCTTCATCGACAAGTTTTCTGCCGCCGTGGGCGAGACCCCGGCCAAGTATGTGGCGCGGGTGAAGATGTTCCAGGCGCGCCACTGGATTGCCCGCGAGGGCTTGCGGGTCGCGGTGGTGGCCAATCGCCTGGGCTACGATTCGGAAGCGTCCTTCAGTCGCGCCTTCAAGCGCATCATCGGCCATCCGCCCAGCGAGGCCAGGCTGGGCTGAGCGCAGCCACCACTGCCTAGTACCCGACTTCCTTTTGATGCCGCACTGCGAGAATGACGACCTCATCCAGATCGATCCGATAACGGACCACATAACCGCTGTCGCCGAAGTCAATGATCCATTCCCGGAACTCGTCAGGCATATCCTCAACCGGGCGGCCGACCTCCGCCTGGTGTCCCAACACCTTGACACCGTCCCGGATGGCCTTTGCTGCACGCTTAGCCGCGTCGAGGTTCTTGGCCGCCAGAAAACGATACAGGCGCTGCGTATTGAGCAGCGCCGGGGGCGTCCAGATCACTCGTGACATGCGGGCGGCTCAATATCATTACCTTGTTCCAACTGGGCTAGCCAAGCATCAGCCTCCCCAGCAGTCACATGCAAACCGTTGGCCCGAAAATCCTCCCATGCCTTCAGTGTTTCCTGACGAAAAGCCTCACGCTTTTCCTCGCGAACGACATATTGCGTGATCGCCTCACGCATCAGCCAGTGTGAAGTACGTTGACGCGCCTCAGCAAGACGCCTCACGCGCGTCTTCATATCGTCATCAAGTTTGATCGCCACAGGGCGAAGGGTAGCAGCAGTCACAATAACCTCCAGTGAAGTAGCACTAGGTATTACCTTAGCATACTTCCGACTAGCCCGTCACCGGTCACCGGTCACCGGTCACCAGTTTCACTGTTGCACAAAATCCAGCGCCAGCAGGCACATGACCGACCGACTGGGTCGGCCCGCCTTGTCGGGTGCGATAGTCGCGCTGGAAGAACAGGTTGGCGTTGCGCCGCCAAGGCGGCTCGCCATTGCAGCGTGCGCATCAGCGGGCCGGCAAGCCCTTGATGAACTGCTCCAGCTCACGCACATAGAAGCGCGCCATGCCGGTCGTACCGTGGCCACGCGTCTCGGCGCTGGCCGGGATCAGCAGCAACTGCGCACTCGGCACTTCCTTCAAGGCGGCCTGCATGACGCCGGTCTCGGGCGGATTGCGTTCATCGTCGGCGGAATTGATGGCCAGCACCGGCACCTTGATCTTGGACAATCCCGGCGCCGCGTTGTAGTCCGCCGAGGAACCCCACTGGTAGATGAAGTCATTGGCGTCGGCCGTCACCGGTGCGGCCAGGCGGTCATCGACCAGCTTGTCGGCCTGGGCATGGCTGCCGGCCATGGCCTGGTAGGCCAGCGTGCCGCCATTGGTGGCAAAGACGAACATGTTGTTCGCCAGGCGCAGCGAGGGCGGCTGGACGGTGTAGTTGCCATTGTTCCAGGCCGGGTCCTGCTTGATGGACTCCACCAGCATGCGCCGCATCATCCAGTTGCGGCTGGCCATCTCGGTAGGTTGCGAGGCCATCGGCACCAGGCCGTCGGCAAAGCCCGGATAGGTCCCGCCCCAGATCCAGGTCTGCATGCCGCCCATGGAATTGCCGATGATCAGGCGCAGATGCGTGATGCCCATGCCTTCGGTGAGCATGCGGTATTGCGCCAGCACCATGTCGGCATAGTTGTACTGCGGGAAAGCCGCGCGCAGGCCGTCGGAGGGCTTGGTGGACTTGCCCACGCCGATGCCGTCGGGAATGATGATGAAGTACTTGCTGGCGTCCAGCGGCTGGCCGGGGCCGAACAACTGGCCGCCGAAGTCCTTGGACAGCATGGCCTGGGCGCTCTGGTAGGTGCCGTGCAGCACCAGCACCGCCGGATTGGCGCGGTCACCCAGGGTCACATAGTGCAGGCGCAGGTTCTCCAGCGTCTGGCCGGTATGGAACTGGAAGCGCGGCGCCACCCAGTCGCCCTCCACCGGCTGGGGTGGGCCGGCCGCCTGCGTTGCTGCGCTGCATAGCATCAGGGCGGCTGAAGACAGCAGCAGGCGGGCGACATGGCGGAGGCGGAAGGTCAGGGTCATGAAGTCTCTCTGGTCGTGGTCTGGATCGAATCTGCCCTGCCCCTCTGCAACTGAGGGTAACAGAGGGACAACAAAGGCGACAGTATGTAACAACTGTAAGCGAAGATGTGGAACCTCGAATCTTTTTGAGAAGACGCTAGTCTATTGCCGTAGCTATCCCGGTTTTTCGCTTACAAGGGCGATTATCGGGGAGCACCCTTCACTCCAGGAACAAGCCAGTAAAAAATCCTTAACGATCAGGAAAAAAATCATGAAAACTCTGCACAAGATCGCTGCCATTTCCGTGACTGCCATTGCGCTGACCGCCATGACCGGCTGCAGCAACATGAGCACCCGCGACAAGAACACCGCCATCGGCGCCACGGTCGGCGCGGTGGGCGGCGCCATCCTCACCGGCGGCAGCGGCATCGGTACCGCTGGCGGCGCCGCCGTGGGTGGCGTGATCGGTCACCAGATCGGCCGCTGAGCAAGTTGCCCACGGCCCTTGAGGCCGGGCAGGCATGCGGCTGGATGAATACAGCAAGACCACAAGGGCGGCCGACGAGCCGCCCTTGTTGCGTGGTCTGAGCTTGCGGCCAGACCACGTCAGCTACACCGCCAGGAAGCCCCCATCCACCGGCACCACCGCCCCATTGAGCATGGCCGCATCCGGCGAGAGCAGCATGGCGATGCTGCGCGCCACATCCTCGGGCGAGGCGAAGCGTGCGCTGGGATGGCGCGCCATCATCGGCCCCGACTTGGCCGGGTCGCTCCAGGCGGCCTCGGCCAGCTCGGTCAGGGTGATGGTGGGCGCCACCGCATTGACCCGGATGCCATGCGGCCCCAGCTCCCGCGCCAGCACTCGGGTAGCGCCTTCCAGACCAGCCTTGGAAGCGGCATAGCACAGATGCTGCTCAAAGCCGCGATGCCCGGCAATGGAAGTGATGTTGACCATGGCCCCGCCGCCGCCTTCGGCGATGCGCATCCGGGCAAAGGCCTGGCAGGTGATCAGCGCGGCGCGCAGGTTCACGCCCAGTACGGCTTCATAGCCCTTATCGCTCATCTCCAGCACCGATTCCAGCACATTGATGCCAGCGCTGTTGACCAGGAAATCGGCGCTGCCGGCCTCGGCCATGGCGCGCCGCGCGGCAGCCGGGTCGCTCAGGTCCACCGCAATGACACGCGCACCGATCGCTTCCTGCAAGCGCGCCAGGTCGCTGGCGGTACGCGCCAGCGCGATCACCTGTGCGCCGCGCTGCGCCAGCAAGTGCGCGCAGGCACGCCCGATACCGCGCCCTGCCCCGGTGATGATGACCGTCTTTCCTGCAAATGACATGTGTTCCTCCATGGTCAATGATGGCCCTGCGTATGCGCCGCCAGCAGCGGGGCCAGGCTGTCGCGCAGCGCACGCGCCAATTGCTGGCTCTTGAGGAAGGCCTGGTAGCGCGCCGCATGCAGCGCAGCGATGTCACCCTGCGCCGGCAGGCTGCACCCGGCCACGCTGGACATGGCCGGCATGGCGCTCTGCAGATCGGCATGCAGGCCGGCAGCCACCGCCGCCAGCATGGCCGAACCCAGCAGCACTGGTTCCGGGCTGGCGGTGATTTCCACCGGCATGCCGGTGGCGTCGGCCAGCAACTGGCGCGTCAGCGGATGTACGCCCGCGCCGCCCGAGACCGAGATGCTCTGCACCCGCACCCCGCAATCCGCCTGGGCCTCGATGATCTGGCGCAAGCCATAGCCCAGGCTGCACAGGCCGGCCACGTAAAGCGCCACCAGGCTGTCGATGTCGTGCTCCATGCCCAGCCCCAGCAGGGCGGCGCGCGCCTGCGGATCGGCCAGCGGCGAGCGGTTGCCGAGGAATTCCGGCACCACCGTCAGTTGGCCGGCCAGCCAGACCGCCTCCGAGGGATGGACCACCGCCGCCAGCGCCTGCTGCGCCAGCCACTGCGGCAATTCCATCTGCGCACGGGCCGCTTCTTCCCTGGCCTGGGGCGTGGCCGGATGCAGGCGCAGCAAGTGATCGATGGCGGCCCCGGCGGCGGACTGGCCGCCTTCATTCAACCACATGCCCGGTGCCATGGCGTTGTAGTACGGCCCCCAGACGCCCGGCACCAGCACCGGATCGGCATGGCTGGTCATGGTGCAGGAAGAGGTGCCGAAAACATAGGCCATGCAGGCCGCCGCATCACCCTGCCCGCCACGAGCGGCCACCGTGCCCACGCCACCGGCATGAGCGTCGATCAGGCCGGCCGCGACTGCAATACCGGGCCGCAAGCCCATGGCCTGCGCCGCCGTCTGACTGAGGCCGCCCTCCAGCGGCGTACCCGGCCACACCACCTCTGCGCCGATGCGCGCAAAGCCGGCCTCGGCCAGGTCGCCCAGGCCGATCTGCCGGAAATAGCTGGCATCCCAGCCGGCCTCATGGGCCAGGTAGGTCCATTTGCAGGTCACGGTGCAGGAAGAGCGTTGCAGCGAACCGGTGGCCTTCCAGGTCAGGAAATCGGTCAGGTCGAAAAAATGGGCGGCGCTGGCATAGACCTCCGGCAGGTTTTCCTTCAGCCAGAGCAGCTTGGGCGTTTCCATTTCCGGCGAGATCACCCCGCCCACATAGGACAGCACCGCATGGCCCATGCGGTTGATGCGCTGGGCCTGTTCCAGTGCGCGATGATCCATCCAGACGATGACATCGCGCTCGGGATGGCCGGCATCGCCCACCCCAGCGCTGGCGCCCTGCACCACCAGCGAACAGGTGGCATCGACGCCGATGCCGGCGACCGCCGCCGGGTCGATGCCGGACTTGGCCACGGCGGCGCGCACCGCCTGACAGACCGCTTCCCAGATCTGGGCGCTGGATTGTTCGACGCGCGCGCGGCGCTCGTCGCGGAAGAGATCGATGTCATGCCGGGCGCTGGCCAGCAACTGGCCCTGGGGGTCGAACACACCGGCCCGGGCCGAGCCGGTGCCGACATCGATGCCGATCAGATAAGTCTCCATCTTTCCTCGCTGGTTGCCTGAATGAAGCCCCCTGCCGGTTCAGACCCGGTCGAAATTGGTGGGCAGCACGAGCATATCGCGGATGGTCACATTGCGGTTGCGGGTCAGCATGTACTCCACCGCATCGGCCACTTCCGACGGTTCGATGAGGCTGCCCGATTCCTTGGCCTTGCGCAGGTTCTCTTCGGGCCAGTCGGCCAGCAGCGCCGAGATCACCGGGCCCGGCGAGACCTGGCCCACGCGCACGCCATGCGGGATCATCTGCCGGCGCATGGTCTGCACGAAGCAGGTAATGGCCCATTTGGAACCGGCATAGACGGGCTCCCAATAGGTCGGGAAATGTCCGGCCACTGAACACGTGACGATGATGTCACCGCTCTTGCGTTTGATCATGTGCGGCGCGACCGCGTGGACATTCTTCATCACCGCATTGACGTTGAGGTTGAGCATCTTGTCGATGGCCTCGGGCGTGGTATCGACCAGATCGCCGCCGATGTAGGTGCCGGCATTGCAGTAGAGGATATCGATGTGATCGACCTTCTTGAGGATCTCCGGCACCATCGCCGCGCAGCTCTCGGCATCCAGCAGATTGGTCACCTGTGGGATGGCCTGCGGCCCCAGGCGCGCTGCCAGTTCGTCGAGGGCCTTGGCGTTCCAGTCCACCATCACCACGGTCACGCCGTTGGCCAGCAATTTCTCGGTGGTGGCCAGGCCGATGCCGGAGGCCGCGCCGGTGATGACGGCGATCTTGCCTGCGAGGGATTGGGTCATATCGTGTCTCCTTGTGAATGAAATTGAGTATGAAAAAAAGGAATGAAAATGCTCAGCGCCATTCCCGCGCGATATAGATCGCCAGCAGGATGATCACGCCGCGAATGATGTCCTGCAGGTAGGGATTGATGCCCATCAGGTTCAAGCCATTGTTGAGGATGCCCAGCAGCACCGCGCCGATGAGCGTGCCCACCACCAGCCCGCGCCCTCCCGCGATGGCGGTGCCGCCCAGCACCACGGCGGCAATCGCATCCAGTTCGAAACCCACGCCCGCATTGGGCTGGCCCGACATGAGCCGGCCCGTCAGGATGATCGCAGCCAGGCCCGAGGTGAAGCCGGAAATGGCATACACCGCCAGCTTGATGCGCGTGGTCTTCACCCCCGACAGGCGCGCCGCCATCTCATTGCCGCCGATGGCGTAGACATGGCGGCCAAAGGCGGTCCGCTGCAGCAACAGCCAGGCCAGCGCATAGACGATCAGCATCAGGATCACCGGCACCGGCACCATGCCGATGCGACCCACGCCAAACCACGAGATCCAGCCCGGCAGACCCGAGATCGGATAGCCGCCCGAATAGATCAGCCCCACTCCGCGCGCCACGCCCATGGTGGCCAGCGTGACGATGATGGCCGGCATGCGCCCCCACGCCACCAGTGCGCCATTGAGCAGGCCGATGCAGGTGGCCAGTCCCACACTGCACAGCAGCGCCAGCGGCGCGGGCAGGCCGCTATTGACGATGAGTCCGGCCGAGATCGTGCCGGCCAGCGCCATGGCCGCGCCCACCGAGAGATCGATGCCGCCGGTGAGGATGACAAAGCTCATGCCCACGGCCAGGATGCCGACGATGGACACCTGGCGCAGCACATTGAACCAGTTGGAGACGGTGAAGAAATTGTCCGAGGCCAGCCCCATGAGCAGCGATACCACCACCAGCCCCGCCAGGGGCAGCGCCAGCGGTGAATGGATCAGGCTGCGCCAGCGCTGGCTGGCGGAGGTGTGCAGCGAGGCTGCGGGCAATGCGTTGGCGTCATGCGGCATGGCGGATTCTCCCGGTGGTGGCATGGGTCATGATCTCTTCGGCGTTGACGGCTTCGCCCTCGAGGGTGGCGACGATGCCGCCGCCCCGGAATACACAGACGCGATCGGCCATGCCGACCACCTCCGGCAACTCGGAAGAAATCATGAGGATGGAATAGCCCTGCGCGGTGAACTCGCGCATGAGCTGGTAGATCTCGGACTTGGCGCCGACGTCGATGCCGCGGGTGGGCTCGTCGAAGATCAGCACCTTCATGGCGTGGTTGATCCAGCGCGCTATCACCACCTTCTGCTGGTTGCCGCCGGAGAGCGTATCGACCCACACCTGCGCCCCCGGCGCCTTGACCCGCACGCGCTGCATGGCGGCCTCGGTGGCCTGCTGCTCGCGCCGCCGGTCCAGGAACAGGCCGCCCAGGCGATACTTGCCATAGTTGTTCAACGAGACGTTGTGCAGGATGGAAAAGCTGGTGATCAGGCCCTGCTCCTTGCGACTCTCGGGCAACAAGCCGATGCCCGCCTGCAGCGCCTGGGCCGGATCGGCAAAGCGCAGCGGCACGCCATGCATGGACAGCTTGCAGCTCAGCGCGGCATGCGCGCCCAGCATGGCCAGCACGGTCTCGGTGCGGCCCGAGCCGACCAGCCCGGCAAAGCCCAGTATCTCGCCCCGCCGCAACTGGAACTGCGAGACCGGCGCCTGGCGTCTCAACTGCAGGGCATGCACTTCCAGCACCACCTCGCCATCACCATCACTATCAACACCCTTGGCCGGCTTGGGCGGGAAGCAATTCTCGATGCGCCGTCCCACCATCATCTCCACCAGCCGCGCCTGGTCCACCTCGGCGGTGGCGCAGGTGGCCACGTAGGCGCCATCGCGCAGCACCGTGATGCGGTCGCAGATCTCGAAGATTTCTTCCAGGTGGTGCGAGATGAAAATGATCGCCACCCCCTGCGCCCGCAGACCGCGCATGACCGCAAAGAGATGCTCCACCTCGGCCGGGGTCAGCGTGGCGGTAGGCTCGTCCAGCACCAGGATGCGGGCGTCCAGGGCCAGCGCCTTGGCGATCTCCACGAACTGCTGCTGCGCCACCGAGAGCTTGCACACGGGCACATCAAGCGGAATCGCCACACCCAGCTGGGCGATGATCTCCTGCGCCCGCCGGCGCATGGCGGCGCGCTGCAGCCAACCCCAGCGGCTGCGTAGCTCGCGCGCCAGGAACATGTTGTCCACCGCGTCCAGATAGGGGATCAGCGAGAACTCCTGGAACACCACCCCCACCCCGCCCGCAATGGCGGCGCGGTAACTGTCGAAACGGCAGGGCTGGCCGTCGATGCGGATCTCGCCGGCGTCAGGCCGGACGATGCCGCACAGTATCTTCATCAGCGTCGACTTGCCCGCGCCGTTCTCGCCCAGCAAGGCATGCACTTCGCCAGCGCGCACCTCGAGGTCCACCCCGCGCAGCACCGTCACCGGGCCGAAGTTCTTCTTGATGCCAGTCAGTTGGAGCATGGCTGCCTCCATCAGGAAAATGAAAGGCGCGGCCCGCCATCGCCGGACAGCCGCCGCGCCCGCGTCTTACCAGCTGAAGCCAGCGGCGTTCTTCTTGGTCACCGGCATCACATCGATGGGCACTTCCTTGGGCACCACGCGCGCGCCCCACTTCTTGGCCAGCGCCATGGCCAGGCCCACACGCACCTGGTCACGCGGGAACTGGGCCGTGGTCTCGACGAAGGGGCCGCCGTCGGCGATGGCCTTGACCGCCTCGGGCGCGCCATCCACCGAGGTCAGCTTGATATCCTTGCCGCTGCCCTGGATGGCCGCCAGCGCACCCATCGCGCCGCCGTCATTGACCGAGAAGATGCCCTTCAGATTGGGGCGCGACTGGATCATGTTCTCCACCACGCCCAGCGCTACCGAGCGGTCCTGGCGGCCGTTCTGGGTGGCCACCAGCTTGATGTCCTTGTACTCGGCCAGGGCTTGCTTGCAGCCTTCCACCCGCTGCAGGATGGGCACCACCGGAATGCCGTCGAGGATGGCCACCTCGCCCTTGCCGCCGATGGCGTCAGCCAGCGCACGGCAGGACTGGTAGCCGGCATCCTTGTTCTTGGAACCGACGAACATGTCCACCGGGCCAGAGGCATTGGCATCGACCGCCACCACGATGACGTTGCGCGCCTTGGCCGCCTTCACCGCCGCCTCCACGCCGGCCGAATCGGTCGGGTTGATCAGCAGGATGTCGATGTTCTGTTGCAGCATGTCTTCGATGTCGGCGATCTGCTTGGCCACGTTGTGGGCCGCGTCGGTGGCGATCACCTTGGCGCCCAGGGACTTGGCGGCCTCGTCCAGGGCCTTCTTCATCGAGACGAAATAGGGATTGTTCATTTCCTGGAAGCTCATGCCTATCTTGAGCTTGCTCACCTCCTGCGCCATCGCCGGGGCGGCAGCCAGTGTGGTGAGGGCCAGTGCGATCAGTGCTTTCTTCATTGCAGTCTCCATTGTTGTTGGTGGTGGGTCGTTCGCTCGACGGCGGAATGGCTCGTTGGGGGGCGACAGGCAACACCTGTCCTGTTCCGGAAAGCGGGGACTTTCCTGAATGCGTTTTTCCGTAAAAGGAAAATGATTTAAATGATTTGAATTATTTATTTCTGGATGTGGCTGCAGCTACCCGGTAGCTGCAAACAGTCCATTGCTGGCAAAGGTAGTGCGGAACTCCGAGGGCGACATGCCCTTGATCTTGTGGAAATGCCGGTTGAAATTGGACAGGTTGGAAAACCCCGTCTCGTAGCAGATATCGGTGATACGCGCCTGCGGCCGCGTCAGCAGGGCCAGGCAGGCCAGGTCTACGCGCAGCTGGTTCTTGTAGCGCACCAGGGTGGTCCCGGTATGGCGCTTGAAGGCGCGCGAGAAGCTGCTCAGGTTCTGCCCGACCATATCGGCCAGGTCTTGTTCGCCGATGTCGTCGGTGAGGTGTTCGCGCAGGTAGGCGATGGCGCGATTGAGGCCGCTGCTGTTCACGCCCGACAGGTCGAGCTTGTAGGAGAGGCTGGCCAGCACTTCCGGTTCGGGAGCATTGGCCAGCACGTCCAGCAGTTCCCAGAACAGCGCCAGGCGCTTGAGGCCGCGCTGGTCGATCAGGCGCTGCATCAGCGGGCGCACCGTGTCGCTGGTCGCGGCATCGAAGAGCAAGCCGCGATGGCTGCGTTCCAGCAAGGGCATGATCGCTTCCATTTCGGGAATGCTGGCCGCGCACTGATCCACCAATTGCTCGGGAAACTGGATCACCAGCGAGCGCACCGGCACCATCTCATCGGCAGCGATATCGGAAATCCAGTTCTGCGGCAGGTTGGGGCCGGTCATCACCAGTTGCCCGGGGGCGAAGTCACCGATGTGGTCGCCCACATAGAAGCGTCCCGAGGTCGCCACCACCAGATGGATCTCGTATTCCGGATGGTAATGCCAGCGCACGGTACGGAAGGGGTAGCCGTGCATCCATGCCGCAAAGGATTCACCCTTGCGGATATGGACCAGTTCCAGGTCGGGCTGCATCGTGTCTCCTCTCGATCGAGAGCATTTTTGTCGTGGAAAACTGCGGAATGGCTTTTTGCAGTTTCTCCCGTTTGCAGCATCTTAGTGCGCCTGTGGCGGCGATCTCTACATCATCAGAGCGGCCCGGCTGATACTTTTTTGCGCAATCACGCGATGAGAATCGCCAGATGATGCCCACCACCAACACCTGCTGCCCGGCATCCGTGGATTTGTCATGTGCCTGTTGCATTGATGCGGCATCATCGCGCACCATTGCGCCATCCCATTGCAACAAGATCTGCCGGAACCCATGGAAATCCTCAACAACATCAACCTCAATTCCCTGCTGGACACCTTCATCAGCCTGACCGCCGCCTTCATCCTGGGCGGCCTCATCGGTCTGGAACGCCAGTACCGGCAACGTACTGCCGGCCTGCGCACCAATGTGCTGGTGGCCCTGGGCGCTGCCGTCTTCGTGGACATGGCCAATCGCCTGGCCGGCCACGAGGGGGCGGTGCATGTGGTGGCCTATGTGGTGTCGGGGGTGGGTTTCCTGGGCGCGGGCGTGATCATGCGCGAAGAAGGCAATGTGCGCGGCATCAATACGGCGGCCACCCTGTGGGGCTCGGCTGCGGTGGGGGCGGCGGCTGGCGCGGACCTGATCCTGGAAGCCATCCTGGCCACCATCTTCGTGCTGGCCGCCAATACACTGCTGCGCCCGGTGGTCAACACCATCAACCGCAAGCCGCTGGATGTGCCTTCGGTGGAAGTGACCAATACCCTGCACCTGATCGTGGAAAGCGCGCACCAGAAGCGCGTGCTCACCGCCGTGACCGACATGCTGGAACAGAGCCGCCATCCCACCCACGACCTGGAGGTGCGGCCCTTTACCGACGACGAAGTGGAGATCGAAGCCACGCTGGCCGCCACCTCCGTGGATGGCGATGAGCTCGACGCGCTGGTGGAGCGCCTGCTGGCCTTGCCGGCGGTGAAGCAGGCGTTCTGGAGTCCGAGTACGACCGACTAAGCGGCGCGGAACTTCCCTCGCAGCCACTTCACCGGCCCGCCGATGAGCGGCAGCTTCTGCCACAGCTCTTCGGCGGCGTCCCAGTAATCACGATGCTCGGTGACCAGGCCGGCTTGATCGAAGCGGAAATGCGTGGCCCCCAGCACGGTATAGAAACGTCCCTTGAGACGGAACTCGAAGCGCCAGGTGGCGAACCCCTGATCGCCCTGCCCCATGTGCTCCAGGATCACGAAACGCGGATCGTCCGTGGTCTCGAACATGTGCTCGAAGATGCGGCGGATCGAGCGTAGACCCTTGATGTCGTTGAAGGGGTCCTTGAAGATCGCCTCGGGCGCATAGAATTCGCCGATGCGTTCCAGGCTGCTGCGCTCCAGCGCGCCATACCACTGCAGCAATTGGTCCAGGTGGCTCATCATCAGCTCAGCAGGAAGCGCTGGAACAGCATGAAGCGCAAGCGGAACGGCAATATCCGCAACAGCTTCAGCCAGGCCGTGAAGCGCAAGGGGAAATGGATCTCGAAGCGCCCTTCGCCGATGCCGCGCCAGATTGCGCTGGCGGCCTGCTGCGGGGTCTGCAGGGCGGGCATGGCGAAGTCGTTCTTGTCGGTCAGGTCGGTCTTGACGAAGCCGGGATTGACCAGATAGACATTGACGCCCTTGGGCCGCAGATCGCTATAGAGAATTTCCGCCAGATTGATCAGCGCCGCCTTGCCCGGCCCGTACACGGTTGCGCCCGGCAAGCCGACGTAACCGGCCACGCTGGCCACCAGGGCAATGCCGCCGCTGCCGCGTGCGAGCATGTCCGGCAGCGCTGCGCCCAGCGCCGAATAGACGCTGGCCAGGTTGGTGCGGATGGTGTGCTCGGCCTCGTCTTCCTGCACTTCCCAGCTGCGCTCGGGACGATACCTGGCCGCGCAGAAGATCAGCAGATCCACGCCGCCGAAGGCTTCGACGATACGCGCATGCTGGTCGCGCCAGGCATCGTGGCAGAGCACGTCCAGCGGGGCGATGAAGGCCTCTGGATGGCCACCCGCGACTTCTTCCAGCACCTCCGCACGGCGCGCCGACAGCGCCACCCGCGCACCAGCCGCCAGCGCCTGGCGCGCCAGTTCGGCGCCGATGCCGCTGGAGGCGCCGATGAGCCAGATGCGCCGTCCGCGCAGGTCGGCCATGGGTTCGTTCATGGGGCCGAACAGCACGGCCGTGCGCGAGGGCGGGGCCTTGTCCTGAGGGGCTGCCTTGGGCAGCGGACGGGTGTGCGTGCTCATGCGCCCTCCTTGCGGAAGAACAGGGTGACCTGGCCGACTTCGATGCCGAACTTGCTCATGCTGGTGCGATTGATGAGGGTGCGCTCATCCATCTGGTACATCCAGTCATCCATCTGCATTTCATATTGCTTCTCGCCCACCGGCAGCAGCAGCGTGTAGTTCCAGTGCAGCGCATTGCCAGCGGTCTGGCCGATGGCCTCGCCGATGACGTCGCCGGCACGGCCGCGCCAGCTGTTGTCGGGCTGGCGCACCAGGGTCCAGACGCGGGTCTGGGTTTCGCCGTCGTCGTAGCGGAAGCGCTCGTCCAGCGTGAGCGTATTGCCTTCGACAGTGCCGGTCACCACCACATGGAAGCGCCGCGCCACTTCGCCACTGCGCTTCTGGAACATGCCCCAGGCTTCAGTGCGGCCCTTGAAGAAGACGGCCGGATCGAATACCGGCGTCTTGGCGGCATAGTCCGACAATTGCTGCGAGGCGCAACCGCCCAGGGCCAGGCCCAGCAGCGCCAGGCCCATCCAGTGCCACAGTTGCGCCGGCAGGCCCCGGCGCATCAGCTTGGTATCCATGACTCACTCCTTGTGCAAGAGGAACTGCACCACATCGGTCTGGCCTTCGTCGAAGCCGACTTCGCAGAACACGTAATACAGCTGCCAGAGACGACGGAAGCGCTCATCGAAACCTTGCGCGGCAATCGTTTCACGCTGGGCGAGGAAATTGTCGTGCCAGCGGCGCAGGGTCTCAGCATAGTCGCGGCCGAAGTGGAATCGGTCGCGCGTGGCCAGCCCGGCGCGCTGGGCGCAGCGCGAGAAGCGCTCGTGGCTGGGCAGCATGCCGCCGGGGAAGATGAATTCGCGGATGAAGTCGGCGCTGTCGCGGTAACGCTCGAAGACGGCCTCATCGATGGTAATGGACTGGATCAGCGCCTGCCCGCCCGGCTTCAGGCGTGCAGAGACGGTATCGAAATAGGTCTGCCAGAAACGTTCACCCACGGCCTCGAACATCTCGATGGAGACGATGGCGTCGTACTGGCCATCGAGGTCGCGGTAGTCGCGCAGTTCCAGCTGCGCCAGATGATCGAGCTGCTGGGTGCGCATGCGTTCTTGGGCATAGGCCAGTTGCGCCGGCGAGATCGTCACGCCATGCACGCGGATGCCCAGGCGCGCCGCATGCTCGGCAAAACCGCCCCAGCCGCAGCCGATCTCCAGCACGCGGTCACCGGCGCGCAGGCCCAGCTGGTCGATGATGCGCTGGTACTTGGCGGCCTGGGCCTGCTCCAGGCTCTGGTCGGGCGCGCTGAAGATGGCGCTGGAATAGCTCATGGTAGGGTCCAGCCACAAGCGGTAGAAATCATTACCCAGGTCGTAGTGCGCATGGATGTTGCGACGGCTGCCACTGCGCGTGTTGGAACGCAGCAGGTGGCGCAGGCGATACCACCACGAGGCCAGCCGTCCCCCTTCGACAGCACTGGAAAGCACCTGGCGATTGCGCATGGCCAGGCGCAGCAGTGCGGCCAGGTCGGGTGTATCGACCCAGCCATGGCCGTAGGCCTCGCCGAAACCGATGTCGCCGGCACGCAGGATCGCACCACAGGCGCGCCAGTCCAGGATGCGCAGTTGCGCACTGGGCGGCTGGCGCAGATCACCGAAGGTCAGCGTGGTGCCGTGCGGCGTGATCAGTTCGAGGTGGCCGTGGCTGAGGCGTTCGAGCATGGCCAGGAACAGGCGTGCCGAAATCGGTCCGGCACGCCGGCCAGTAGTCTGCAAAGCGGGGCTGCGGTTCACGATAGGGTTTCCTTTCCAGAAGAAGTTCCTGCGGCGGCTGCGCGCTCGGGCTTGCTGAACCAGGGCACGCGCTTGCGCCACAACAGCAAGGCCTGCCAGTGGATACGGGCGACCACGCCCAGCGTGAGCAAAGGCTGCGCGCAGAGCGCAGCGAAGGCCGAGGCCGCAGTCAGGGGATGCAGATGGCCACCAATGGAGGTGCGCATCAAGGGTTGCAGACCTTGAGCTGCCTCGGCGGCCTGGCCATGGTCGTAGTAATCGATACCGACGAAGGCGGTATGCTGGTCCGCCTGGTCGCGCCGGGGCTGGTCGCGGAAGCGGAAGCGATAGAAGCCGCGCACTTCGCAGAAGGGCGAGACATGCATCAGCTTGTCGCAGACCAGGCGTGTTTGCTCGTCGATGACGCCTTGGCCAGGCGCCGAGAGCAGGTAATGCTGGGTCTCGCCGAAGGTGTTGTTGACCTCGGCCAGCACGGCGCGCAAGCGGCCTTCGCGGTCATGGCAGAGGAAGAAGCTGACCGGATTGAAGACAAAGCCGAACAGGCGCGGGAAGGTCTGCAGCCAGATCGCGCCATCATCGGGCAGGCCGGCCTGTTGCAGATGTCCTCGCACCCATTGCCTCAGGTCGCTGCCATTACGTGGACCATAGTCACGCGTGCGCACGCACATCAGGCGGCGGCGGTCCACCCCGAACCAGGCATTGCTGGCCTCGCCCAGACGCGCCAGATCGAGGCGCACGCAAAACACCGGGTAGACGAACTTGTGCAGCACCGGGCGCAGGCGCTGGTGCATCACCTGCCCGCTCAGCAGCAGCGCGGGTGCATCGGCGCGGGAAGGCTGGGCGCGGCTCATAGGGCCGCCCAATCCGGCAGCACGCCGAAGTCCTTGACCACGCGCAGGGCCGACTTGAGGCCGTCTTCGTGGAAGCCATAGCCGGTCCAGGCGCCGGCGAACCAGGCGCGATGGCGTCCCTGGATGTCCGGCAGGCGGCGCTGGGCGTCGATGGCGGGCTGGTCGAAGACCGGATGTTCGTAGTCGAAGCGCCCCATGACCGTAGCCGGGTTGGGCGGCTGCGGCGGATTGAGCGTGAGCACCACATCGCTACGACAAGGCAGGTCCTGCAGGCGGTTGAGCCAATAGCTCACGCACACGGCGCGGCTGCCATCGTCCTTGCGCGAACCGAGGTAGTTCCAGGCCGACCAGACCTTCTCCCGCTGCGGCATGAGCGAGATATCGCTGTGCAGCCACGCCGTATTGGCCTGATAGCGCACGGCCGCGAGCACCTGGTGTTCCTCGATGGTGGCGTCCTGCAGCAAGGCCAGCGTCTGTGGTGCATGGGTGGCGAAGACTACCGCATCGAACTGTTCTTCACGCGCCTGGGGAGCGGCGCTGCGCACCAGCACGCCCTGTTCGTTGCGCACCACGCTCTCCAGGCGGCTGCCCAGGCGCACGTCGTCCAGCGTGGCGGCGATGCGCCGCACGTACTCGCGCGAGCCGTTGCGTACGGTGCGCCAGCGCGGACGGTTGTTCACCTGCAGCAAGCCATGGTTGATGCAGAAGCGCAGGAAGGTCGCCGCCGGGAAATCCAGGATGTCAGAGGGCGAACTGGACCAGATCGCCGCCGCCATGGGGATCAGGTAGGCGTCGCTGAAGAGCGCGCCATAGCCGCCCTCCTTGAGCAATTGCCGCAGGCTCACCGGACGGCCTTCGCAGGCCGCCAGGTTGGCGCGGGCGGCGCGGTTGAAGCGCAGGATGTCGCGCAGCATGCCCAGGAAGGCAGGTTGCAGCAGGCGCTTGCGCTGGGCGAAGACGGTATCGAGATTGGTGCCGGCCCATTCGAACTGGCCCTGGTCCATGGACACGCCGAAGGACATGTCGGTGTCGTAGGTCTCGACCTTGAGTTCCTTGAACAGGGCGATCAGGTTGGGATAGGTCCAGTCATTGAAGACCAGGAAACCCGTATCGACGGCAAAGGGTACGCCCTCCGGGGCGATATCCACCGTATTGGCGTGGCCGCCCAGGGTCGGCGCGGCCTCGTAGAGCACCACCTGGTGCTGGCGCGCCAGCAGGTAGGCGCTGGCCAGACCGGAAATCCCGGCGCCGATGACGGCAATGCGTTGTCCTGTTGGAATCATGAAAGCTGTCCGCCTCTTCTCTGGATGCTGTGCCGCCGCCGGCGGCCCGGCTGATGAGTCCGGCGGTGCGGCCGGCTGGCTTTTTTACAGGTATTTGCGCCGCTCATCAGCGATTTAGGTGCTAAGATTACTACCAAAGAAAAATAAAATCTACTAATTAGTAATCAAATCTACCAATGAGTATTTTCGGAAAACTGAGCTTCAAGGACCAGGCTTTCAAGCTGCGCGAGAACGCCATCCTCGACGCCGCCACTTCGGTGCTGGGCAGCAAGGGCTATG
Organism: Herbaspirillum camelliae; assembly: GCF_001929405.1. Taxonomy (NCBI): domain Bacteria; kingdom Pseudomonadati; phylum Pseudomonadota; class Betaproteobacteria; order Burkholderiales; family Oxalobacteraceae; genus Herbaspirillum; species Herbaspirillum camelliae. Next base: position 2,547,829 of record NZ_KV880769.1, on the reverse strand, counting down.
ACCTGATGACCATGGACGATGTGGCAGGCGCTGTGGGCATCTCCAAACCCAGCCTGTACAAGCATTTCAAGTCCAAGGAAGAGCTGATCGGCGAGACCATGATCCGCTTGATCGATGGCGCCATTGATCAGTTGGCCCAGCTGGAGCACATCGCCGGCGCGCGCGACAAGCTCGAGGCGATGCTGGAATGGGCGCTGCGCGTGCGGCTGGAAGGCGGCCTGCCCTTCCTGCCCTCCACCAGCGCGCCGGTGCGGGACATGCTCATGCGCAACGTCAAGTATGTGATGCGGGTGTTGAAGCTCAACGGCCAGCTGGAGAAGCTGGTGAAGGAGGCGCAGAAGGCCGGCGACATTGATGCCGCTCTGCCCAGCGATGTGGTGTTGTACAGCTACTACGCCCGGACCTGCGATCCGGCGGTGGATTACCTGCAGAAATTCAGCAAGATGAGCAACGAAGACATCATCAAGTACATGCTGCACGTGGCCTTCAAGGGCTTCGAGCAGGATGCGCCGCGCTGAACGCGGCGCCCCATCCTCTCAGGCCAGGCCGTAGCAGCGCGCTGCGGTCGCGCCCCACAACAGCTCCTGCTCGGCCGCCGACAAGCGCGTCGCGGCCCACTCCCTGACCACGCTGGCCACCTTGGCATAGGAAGCGGCCAGCAGGCACACCGGCCAGTCCGAACCGAACATGAGCCGCTGCGGACCGAAGGCTTCCAGCGCGGTATCCAGGCACAGGCTGATGTTGTCGAAGTCCTTCTGGCGCAGGCCGCGCTGCCAGTCGGCCTCGGTGACCAGGCCCGACAGCTTGCAGGCCACATGCGGCAAGGCCGCCAGGGCGCGCAACTGGCGTTTCCATCCCTCGAAAGCGGCATCACCCCGGCCGAACTCGGTCAGGGCCGGCTTGCCCAGGTGATCCAGCACCAGCCAGTGGCGATCATGGCGGGCGCAGAAGGCCTGCACCTCGGCCATCTGGCGCGCATAGACCAGCACGTCGTACACCATCCCCTGCTGCTGCAGCCAGGCCACGCCGGCATTGAAGGCCGGCGCCTCCACGAAGCCGCCCACATCGGCCTCATCCTGCAACTGGTGACGAAAACCCACCAGCTTGTCGCGTCCCCAGCGCTCCACATTGGCCGCCAGATGCGGCGAAGCCAGGTCTTCCCAGCCCACCACGCCGGCAATACGGCGATTGCCGCGGGCAAACTCCAGCAGGAACCCGGTCTCTTCGCGGCCCGCGCGGGCCTGCACGGCGATGGACTGATCCAGCCCTTCGGCATCCAGGACCGGCTGCAACTGGCCGGGAGTACGGTCGCAGGCCAGCAGCTCCATGCCTGCGCCTATCCAGGGATAGGCCTGCGGCTGGTAGAACCAGAAATGCTGGTGGGCGTCGATGCGGGGCGGCTTCATGATGGACTCTTCCGGAGGGGGTGAAAAATTGTTAGTCCTGCATTACAGAAAACTTATTCCTGCTGCGTCAAAAAATAAGGCGTCGCCGCTGGCGACGCCCTGGCAGATCAGCAAACCATTGGATCAGTCGTACAGCACTGCAGCGATCTTGGCGTCGTCGATATTGCTCTTGTCGTACCAGTAGAAGCCGGTATCGATGACCTTGGGCAGCTTCTCGCCCTTGATCGCCTTCACGGCCGCTTCCACGGTCTTGTAGCCAATGCCGACCGGGTTCTGGGTGATGGCGCCGGCCATGATGCCTTCGCGGATCGCATCCTTCTGCTGCTTGCCCGAGTCATAGCCGATGATGATGATCTTGCGCTTCATTTCCTTGACGCCATTGACCACGCCGATGGCCGAGCCTTCGTTGGTGCCGAAGATACCCTTGATCTTGGGATAGGCCTGCAGGATGGACTTGGTCACTTCGGTGGACTTCAACTGGTCGCCGGCGCCGTACTGCACGCTGACCACCTTGATCTTGGGATAGGCGGACTTGATGCGTTCCAGGAAGCCATCGCGGCGGTCCACGCCAGTGCGGCTGGTCTGGTCGTGCGCGACCACGGCCACTTCGCCTTCCTTGCCGACCAGCTCGGCCATCTTGTCGGCAGCCAGGGCAGCGGCGGCGCGGTTGTCGGTGGTGGCGGTGGTGACCGGGATGTCGCTGTCCACGCCGGAGTCAAAGGCCACCACCGGGATCTTGGCGGCCTGGGCTTTCTTCAACAGCGGGATGGCGGCCTTGCTGTCGAGCGCGGCGAAGCCGATGGCCTGCGGCTTCTTGGCCAGGGCGGCGGAGAGCATGTCGATCTGCTTGTCCACCATGGCTTCGGTCTCGGGGCCTTCGAAGGTGACCTTGACCTTGTAGTCCTTGGCAGCCTGGTCAGCCCCGGCCTTCACGGCCTGCCAGAACTGGTGCTGGAAGCCCTTGGAGATCAGGGGAATATAGGCTTCCTGCGCTTGCGCAGCCGAGGCGCCCATCGCGAAAGCCAGGCCCAGGGCAGCGCCCAGTAACTTGTTCTTGAACACGGTAAGTCTCCTTTTGTTATCGATGATGGAGTGCCGGCCCTTGGCGATGCCGGCGGGGTTGGAATGCCTTTGTTGCTACCACAGGTTCATGCACGACGACGGCGGCGCAGGATGTCCAGATACACCGCCAGGATGATGATCACGCCGGTCACCACGGTCTGCCATTCCTGCGCCACCGACATGATGCGCAGGCCATTGACCAGCACACTCATGATGAAGGCGCCGATGATGGTGCCCAGGATGGTGCCGGTGCCGCCGGAGAGCGAGGTGCCGCCGATGACCACGGCGGCGATCGCATCGAGTTCATAGCCCTGGCCCAGCGCCGGCTGCGCCGAGTTCAGGCGCGAGGCGATGATCAGGCCGGCAATGCCGCAGATGGCGCCGGAGAAGGTATAGACGGCGACCTTCCAGAAATCCACCTTCACGCCCGACAGGCGCAGCGCCTCTTCGTTGCTGCCCAGGGCAAAGGTATAGCGGCCGAACACGGTCTTGTTGAGGATGATGGACGCGCCGATGGCCACCAGGAACAGGATCAGCACCGCATTGGGAATGGGCAGCGAGGGAATGAGGTCGCCGATCAGCGAATCCTGGGCGATGGCCGAGAAGCCCTCGGTATCGTTGAAGTAGATCGGACGGGTGCCGGAGATCACCAGCGACAGGCCCTTCAAGAGCATCATCATGCCCAGCGTGGCGATGAAGGGCGGCACCTTCAGCTTGGCAATCACCATGCCGGAGATCCAGCCCGAGAGCGCGCCGAAGAAGATGGCCGCAGCGATGCCCAGCGGCAGCGGCATGCCCCAGTTGGTCAGCACCACGCCGGCCATGACGGCGCAGAAGGTCATCATGGTGCCCACCGACAGGTCGATGCCGGAGGTGATGATGACGTAGGTGCAGGCAATGGCCAGCACGCCGTTCACAGCGGTCGATTGCAGGATGCTGACCAGGTTGTCCACCTCCATGAAGTTGGGCGAGGCGAAGCTGAAGAACAGGATCATCAGCAAGAGACTGGCAAAGGCCAGCAGCTTCTGGCGCGCGGCCGGGTTGAACAGGCGGGCGCGCAGGCCCTGGGCGGAAGCGGTATTGGCCATGGTGGTGGATGCGGAAGTGGCGGAGTGGATATTGTTTGCCATGATCGTCTCGGGTCTAGTATGGGGGCGTGGGCGGCGTAGGCTGTCTCAGCCGGCCACGGCCGATTCGCGCTGGGTGGCCAGTTGCATGATCTTTTCCTGGGTGGCGTCGGCGCGCGCCAGTTCTCCGGTGATGCGCCCTTCGCACATGACCAGCACGCGGTGGCTCATGCGCAGGACCTCGGGCAGTTCCGAAGAGATCATGACGATGGCCTTGCCCTGTTCGGCCAGGGCGTCGAGCAGCTTGTAGATTTCGCTCTTGGCGCCGACGTCGATACCGCGTGTGGGCTCGTCGAAGAAGAGGATGTCGCAATCGCGCAGCAGCCACTTGGCAATCACGATCTTCTGCTGGTTGCCGCCCGAGAGCAGGCGCGCCTGCTGTTCCACCGACGGCGTCTTGATGGCCAGCTGGCGCACGTACACCTGTGCGGCCTCGCGGATGGCGCGCTGGTCCATGAAGCCGACCCGGGTGAAGCGGCCCATGCTGGAGAGGGCGATATTGGCCTGCACGTCCATGCCCACGGCCAGGCCGAAATGCTTGCGGTCTTCCGACAGGTAGCCGATGCCATGGGCCACCGCGTCAGCGGGCGACTTGATGACAGCCTTGCCGCCGTGGATGATGATCTCGCCTGACTCCAGCGGATCGGCGCCGAAGATGGCGCGCGCGACTTCCGTGCGGCCCGCGCCCATCAGGCCGGCAAAGCCGAGGATCTCGCCCTTGCGCAGCGTAAAGCTCACATCGCGGATGGCGCGGCCGCGATTCAAGCCGCGCACTTCCAGCACCACGTCATTGCGGGACGTGTCGGGCGGGATGCGCTGCTCGCCATCGAGGGCGCGACCGACCATCATGGAGATGATGGTGTCCATGGAAGTATCCTGCATGGGAACGGTGGCGATGTACTTGCCGTCGCGCATGACGCTGACGCGATCGGCGATCTGGCGCAGCTCGTCCATCTTGTGCGAGATGTAGACGATGCCCACGCCCTGCGCCTGCAGGTCACGGATGATGCGGAACAGTTCGGCGATCTCGGCGTTGTTGAGCGCCGCGGTCGGCTCATCCATGATCAGCACGCGCGAGTCGAAGGACAGCGCCTTGGCGATTTCCACCATCTGCTGGCGCGCCACGGTGAGCTCGCCCACCGGGGTGGACGGGTCCATGTCCAGCCGCATGCGAGCGAAGATGGCGGCGGCCTGGCGATTGAGTTCGTCCTCGTCGATGAACAGGCCAAGGGCCTTGCGCGGCTCGCGGCCGATGAAGATGTTCTGGGCCGCCGAGAGGTGGTTCATCAGGTTCAGTTCCTGATGGATGATGCCGATGCCCAGCGCCTGCGCCTGGCGCGGCTCGGTGATCTCCACCGGCTTGCCGTCGAGCAGGATGTCGCCGCTGTCGCGCTGGTAGACCCCGGAGAGGATCTTCATGAGCGTGGACTTGCCGGCGCCATTCTCGCCCATGAGGGCGTGGACCTCGCCGGCTGCCAGTTCGAACTGGCAGTTGTCCAGCGCCAGTACGCCGGGAAAACGCTTGCACACATTGCGCAGCGCGATGACCGGAACGGAGGACGAGGAACTCGCCGCCACGCCAGTGGTGCTTGTCTCTTTATCTTCTTGCATGCTCACCTCGGATGCATTGCGGGCCACGATGGGCCATTCTTGACGCGGCTCTGCGGCCGCTGTGCCGGTGGACCGGCCTTGCTTTCATCAGTGGACGCTGTCTCGGGGGACTAACAGTGTCGTCACTGAAGACTAACAGAAACTACCGGGAAAACTTAGTCCTCCTGATCTTCTTCGCCTTGTTGCCCGGCCAGATCGAAGATGCGCGTCATTGGCACCCACTTCTGCCCCGCTGGCGTCCACGGAGTCGGGGCCTGGAAACGCCACATCAATTCTTCCCATGCGCGGACCTTGGGATCGTCCACCGTCGCCGCCGCCATGGCGGCGGCATTGAAGACGGCGTCGTCGGTCTCCATGATCATCATCATGCGCGTGCCAAGACGATAGATTTCCATCGCGGTCACGCCATGCTGCCGCAGATGCCGGGCGATCTCCGGCCAGATGCGTCGATGATGCGCCTCGTACTGGGCGATCAGCTCGGCGTCATCCTTGAGGTCCAGGGCCAGTACGCTGCGCATGGCTGCCTCAGGTCAGGGCGCGGTCGAGATGGGTATAGCCCCCATCGACGAAGATCCACTGCCCGGTGGTATGCGAAGAACGCTCCGAGAGCAGGAACACGGCCATGTCCGCCATTTCCTCGGCGGTGGTAAAGCGCTTGCCCAGGGGAATCTTGCTGGTGATGGCGTCGAGCTTTTCCTGGGGATGGTCGAAGGTGGCGATCCACCTTTCGTACAACGGGGTCATCACTTCAGCCGGGATCAGGGCGTTGACGCGCACGCCATCATCGCGCAGGGCGGCCGCCCATTCACGGGTCAGCGAGAGCTGCGCGCCCTTGGAAGCGCAATAGCCGCTGGTATTGCCCTGGCCGGTGACGGCGGTCTTGGAGGAGACATTGATGATGGCGCCGCGCGTGGCCTTCAGATGCGGCACGCAGTAATGGGCCATGACGTAGTAGTGGATCAGGTTGCGTTCCAGCGAGGCGACGAACGCGTCGCGGCCGGCCTCCAACCCCACGCTGTCGTTGACGCCGGCATTGTTGACCAGGCCATCGAGGCGGCCGAAGCGCTCTATGGTCCCGGCCACGGCCTCGCGGCAGCGTGCATCATCCTGCAGCTCGAGCTGGAACAGCGCTGCGCGCGGCTGCACGGCAGTGAGTCGTTCCCAGAACTGCGGCTCGGGCGCGCTGCGCGCAAACACCACCGGAATGGCCCCTTCAGCAGCCAGTTGCAGGCTGATCGCAGCGCCGATGCCGGAGGCGCCGCCGGTGACGATGACCACCTTGTCTTGCAGGTTCAGATCCAATTCAGTCTCCGTATTCTTTTATATCGCTTTATAACGTTTTATAACGTTTATATTTCTTGCCTTGCTTCGCCGAGCCTTGCTTCACCCGCGGAAGCGGTACTGCTCCAGCGATTGCGGCTTCATCTCGATGGAGAAGCCGGGCCGGCTGGGCGGCATGTAGGCGGCGTTCTTCACCACGCAGGGATCGACGAAGTGCTCGTGCAGGTGATCCACGTATTCGGTGACGCGCCCCTCCTTGCTGCCGGAGATGCACAGGTAGTCGATCATCGACAGGTGCTGCACATACTCGCACAGGCCCACGCCGCCCGCATGGGGGCAGACCACCTTGCCGTACTTGGCGGCCATCAGCATGACCGCCAGGATTTCATTGACGCCGCCGAGACGGCAGGAATCGATCTGCACCACGTCGATCGCATCGCGCATGATGAACTGCTTGAACAGCACGCGGTTCTGGCACATCTCGCCGGTGGCGACCTTGACGGCGCCGATGCCTTCGCGGATCTTGCGATGTCCTTCGACGTCATCCGGAGAGGTGGGTTCCTCGATGAACCAGGGCTGGGCAAAGGCCAGCTGGTTGACCCAGTCGATGGCCTGGTGCACTTCCCAGACCTGGTTGGCGTCGATCATCAGCTTGCGCTCCGGTCCCAGCACCTCGCGGGCGATGCTCACGCGCCGCTTGTCGTCGGCCAGGTCGCGGCCGACCTTGAGCTTGACGTGATTGAAGCCCTGGTCGATGGCTTCCTGGCAGAGCCGGCGCAGCTTGGCGTCCTCATACCCCAGCCAGCCGGCCGAGGTGGTGTAGCAGGGATAGCCTTCCTGCTGCAGCAGGCGCAGGCGCTCGGCCTTGCCGGCTTCTTTCTCGCGTAGCAGAGCCAGTGCCTCGTCGGGCGTGATGCAGTCGGTGATGTAGCGGAAATCGATGGTGCGCACCAGTTCTTCGGGCGACATGTCGGCCACCAGTTTCCAGACCGGCTTGCCTTCGGCCTTGGCCCACAGGTCCCAGGCGGCGTTGACCACGGCGCCGGTGGCCAGGTGGATCGCGCCCTTGTCCGGGCCGATCCAGCGCAGTTGGCTGTCGGAGGTGACGTGACGCCAGAAGCGTCCCATGTCGGCGGCGATCCATTCCAGGTCCAGCCCGACCACCAGGTGCTCCATGGCGCGGATGGCGGCGCAGCAGATCTCGTTGCCGCGCCCGATGGTAAAGGTCAGGCCGTGGCCCTTGAGCGCGGCGTTGTCGGTATCGAGGATGACATAGGCGGCGGAATAATCCGGATCGGGATTCATCGCATCCGATCCATCCAGCGATTGCGAGGTGGGGAAGCGCACGTCGAGCACGCGCAGGGCAGTGATCTTGGTCATCAGTCTCTTGTCGTGTGGCCGGGCCGGGCCGTGGCGATATCGTGGCGACATCAGCGCTGGGCGGGACCATCGGCAGGGCCCTCCGCCTTGCTGGCGGCCGGCCCGGTTATCGTCTCCGGGGCGATGCCCCTCTTCTATTATTCACAAATAAAATGTTATTTCATCTGTGAGGATTGAAGCATAACCTTGATTATCCCCGCATTAGAGCGCGATCCCGATGAAGTTTCACACCTTCTTGATATCTGTTTTGACATGTCTCCCAGGCAATGAGTGGCGATATATAAAATTTCCTTTTACAAATGAAATATCGTGGTTTATAAAGTCGCCTCATCTCAGTCCGACAGTCACGCCATCATGCCCAGAACCAGGAAGATCAATCCGGACGACGCCGCCACCGTGCAGACCGCTGCCGCCGAGGACGACAGCAGCAGCGGCAAGACGCGCTATGCCGCGCCGGCGCTGGACAAGGGACTGGATATCCTGGAACTGCTGAGCCGCTCCGAGCAGATGCTCACGCTCAACCAGATCTCGCGCCAGCTGGGCCGCAGCGTCAATGAGATCTTCCGCATGGTGGTGACGCTGGAGCAGCGCGGCTACCTGATTGCCGACAATGACCATTACCGGCTCTCGCTGAAGCTGTTCGAACTGGCCCACCATCACCAGCCGATCCGCTCGCTGGTCAGCACCGCCCTGCCCCATATGCGTGAACTGGCCAGCCGCGCCGTGCAATCGACGCACCTGACGGTCTATGAAGCCGGTCGCGTGATCGTGGTGGCGCAGGTGGACAGCCCCGAACGCTGGGCCTTCGGGCTCAAAGTGGGGGCCTTGGTGAGTTTGACGGATACGGCTTCGGGCCATGTGCTGCTGGCCTTCCGCGACGAGGCCGAGCGCGCCGCCATGCTGGCCGCCCATGTGCGCATGGATGGCGAGCAGGAAATCGAAACGGCGCAACTGATGCGCCAGATCGAGGACACCCGCAAGCGCGGTCATTCACGCATGGAGAGCCGCCAGATCCGCGGGGTGGTCAACCTCTCCTATCCCGTCATGGGCGCCAACAACCGCATGCTGGCGGCTTTGAACGTGCCCTACATCGAACGCATCGACAAGAAGGTCAATCCCAGCCTGGACGAGGTGCAAGGCATCGTCCAGGAGATTTCAGCGCGGCTGTCGCGGCTGATGGGGGATTCCAGCTTCGGCTCGTGAAGCCGGGCGCGGCGCGGGTTCAGCCGGCGAAGCGCACCTCGGGCAAGCCGCGCACGTCCGCCAGGGCGACGGCGAACAAGGCCCCGGCCTGCGGGTCGGCAGCGCGTTGCTCGGCGCTCATGCCTTCATGGGCCGTGGTGACATAGAGCGTGTCGAACTGCGCGCCGCCGAAGGCCACGCAGGAAGGCTGGGACGTCGGGATGGCGACGACGCGGTCGATGCGGCCATCAGGCGCATAACGCACCACCCGGGCCCCGCCCCATTGGGCATTCCACAGATAACCCTCGGCATCGATGGTGGAACCGTCCGGACCACCCGGCTGCGCCACGTCGGCGAAGACGCGTTGTCCGCCGACCGCACCGCTGGCGGCATCGTAGTCACAGACCATGATCTTGCCGGCCATGGAATCGCAGTGGTACATCAGCTTGCCATCGAGGCTGAAGCAGATGCTGTTGGAGATGGCGATGGAGGGCAGGGACAGACGCTCCAGCGTCAGGTCGGTATTCAGGCGATAGAAACTGGCGATGGGCGCGCGACCTGCGTCTTCATTGAGGGTGCCGAAGACGAAACGACCCTGGCGATCGCAACGGCCATCATTGAGGCGCGTGCTGGGCAAGTCATCCTCGATGCGGCAGATCGGCGCGATCGTCCCTGTGGATAGATTGAAGAAGGCCAGGCGCGACTCCAGTCCGATCAGCAACTGCTGGGGATCGGCCGTGAAGGCATAGCAGCACAGCCGCTCGGGCATGCCCCAGCTGCGCGTGAGGCCCGTTTGCGGATCATGGTTCCACAGGCGCGATGCATGGATGTCGGTCCAGAAGACCGATTGCGAGCGGTCGCACCACAGCACGCCCTCGCCCAGTTCATGATGTCCATCCACCAGCAATTGCGCATTCATCGTCTTGCCCCGCCAATAATATAAATAATTTACCGATGGCGGCAGTGTTGCCGGCGGCATCGGCACAGATCGAACCACATTGGACTACATTGCACTACATCGGACTACAAGAAAAAAGGGCGGGCTTGCGCCCGCCCTCAACTACATCAAGACCACCTCAGGAAGGATTACAGATACTACAGAGTTATTGCATCAGAACGAGTGGGCGATACCGAAGTAGCCACCGGTCTGATTGGTGCCCTTGCCACCGCCGGTGGAGCTGTCCGCTTCCAGCGAGTAGTTGGCGTTGTTGCCGTTGCGCATGGTGCCGCCGCCCACGTACAGCAGGGTACGCTTGGACAGGAAGTAGTTCACACCGGCCATGAACAGGTTGGCGCTGCCATTGCCGTTGTTGGCATTGACGTGGAACACCGAGCCCACCAGCTGGAATTGCGGAGTGACGTCGTAGTTCGCACCCAGCCAGTAGTGGTTCACGCGATCAGGCACGCCGCTGGCGGTGTTGGCGTCAGGTGCGCGCAGGTTTTCGTAACCCAGGAACATCTTCAGCTTGTCGATCTTGTAAGTACCGCCCAGGATCAGTTCCTTGGAGGTGTCATACACATCGGTGTAGCGGCCGTTGGCATCGCGGATCACGTCATAGATGCCGCGCAGTTCCAGACCATTGTTCTGGTACACCAGGGACAGGCCGTCCTTGCGACCATACTTGGTGCTGGTGCCGCCCTTGCTGAAGGAGCCGGCTGCTTCGCCCAGGCTGGTCTGCACGGTCGCACCGAAGCCGCCGAAGGTCGGGGTGGTGTACTCGATCACGTTGCTGGCGCCGGGCCAGTTACGGCCACGCACCAGGTTGGCGGTACCGATCCATTGCTGGCCGGTCGGGTCCAGGAACCACACATCGTTGTTGATGAACAGGTTCTTACCCAGCTTCAGGCTGCCGGCATTGGCCGAGGACAGGCCGACGTAGGAACGACGATTGAACAGCGAGGTGCCGTTGATGTCGGTACCGTTGAGGCCGCCGGTGGTCGAGCCAAAGCCCGATTCCAGCAGGAAGAAGGCATTGGTGCCGCCGCCCAGGTCTTCCGTACCCTTGACGCCGATCATGCTGGTGCCCCACTGGTTGCTGGCAGCACGAATACGTGTGCCGGTCGTGCCAGAGCCATCCGTCTTGGGAACGTTGGTCATGATATCCACGCCCGCAACCACACGGCCGTAGATGGTGACACTGCTGGTCTGCGCCTGCGCCTGTGCCGAGAATGCTCCCATCAGCGCGAGCGCGCACAGGGTCTTTGCTCCAATAAAGGATGGCTTCACTTGCTTCATGAATAGTCTCCGTGGATATTGCCGTTTAAATTTTTTTCGTCGGTGGGCTTGGTCGTGCAGCTTGCACTTCAGACCCCGTGAATCCTGACGGACCCCTGACGGTCTCCCAACTTTTTGTTTTGATGCTGCCCGACCATCTCTTCGTTCATTCCGGACACTGTCATTGTTTTGTCCTGTACAGCCCGGAATGTGGCTAGATACTAAGTATTCGGTTCATGTCTTTCCAATGAAATCTTTAGCAATTCCGATATGCGATTTGATATCATGAATTTCTAAGAAAAATTCTATGTAAAAAAAATGCAGAATATGGTCCCGGAGACTTATGAAAAACAGTGACCCCAACTGGTTTCTGCGGGCGCGATTGAAGACCCGCCAACTCCTTCTCCTCATCGCCCTCGACGACACCCGCAACATCCATCGCGCCGCCAGCGAGCTCAACATGACCCAGCCGGCGGCTTCCAAGCAGCTCAAGGATCTCGAAGACATGCTGGGCGTGGCCCTGTTCGAGCGCCTGCCGCGCGGCATGCGGCCCACCATCTATGGCGAGGCCATGATCCGCCATGCGCGCATGGCGCTGACCAGCCTGTCCAAGGCGCACGAGGACATCGTGGCGCTCAAGTCGGGCCTGTCCGGCCAGGTGGACGTGGGCGGCATCCTCTCGCCGGCCATGGCGCTGTTGCCGCCAGCCATCGCACGGGTCAAGGAACAGGCGCCGATGCTGCGTATCGGCGTGGAAGTGGAAAGCAGCAACATCCTGCTCTCGCGCCTATTGCACGGCGAACTGGACTTCATCATCGGCCGCATCCTCGACGACGAGGCGCGCGGCGGCCTGCTCTATGAAGAACTGGCCGACGAGCCGATCTGTGCGGTCGCGCGGGTGGGCCATCCCTTCCATGCACGCACCGACCTGAGCCTGGCCGACCTGGCCAGCGAGGCCTGGATCATGGCGCCCAAGGGCAGCATCCTGCGGGCGCGCTGCGACCAGATGTTCCGCGAGCAAGGGCTGGCGCCGCCGTCCAACGTGGTCGACACCACCGCCATCCTGTTCATCACCAGCCTGTTGCAGCAGACCGACTTCATCTACGCCATGCCCACCGAAGTGGCGCGTTACTACACCCAGGCCCGGCTGATGGATATCCTGCCCATCGAGTTGCCCTGCCGCATGGCGGGTTTCGGCATCATCACGCGCCAGGACAATCTGCTCTCGCCGGGGGCCAACCTGGTGCTGCAGGCGATCCGTGAAGTCGCGAAAATGATTTACTGAGCAAGCATTTTCTTGCGCATGATGCAGCCAAAAGGCCACAGTGCGTCCCGGAGTTTTATTAAGAAATGTAAGGAAGCGTAAGCCGATCTGAAAACCGGATTCACCAAATTGTGTAGCGCGATTTTTCTGCGCCAGAAAATAAAAAAAGCAACTGCAAAAAAACAACAAGCCTTCGCCGGAAATCTAAGTTTTTCTCTCTCCACCAATGAAAAAGCGTCGCCAGGCAGCGACGCTTTTTTCATTTCAGCCAGTGCGTCCCCCTATCAGGACACGCCGGGCCGTCATCCTCGATCCATCAAACCCAACCGGCATCGACGATAAATTCCTGCGCGGTGCACATGGCGCTATCGTCAGCAGCCAGGAACAGCACCATGCGCGCCAGGTGCCACGGCAGCAGGTCACCCTGCAGGCACTGGTTGCGGGCGATGGCCTTCTTGCCTTCCTCATCCAGCCACAACTGCCTTTGGCGCTCGGTCATGACCCAGCCCGGCGTGACGGTATTGACGCGGATCTTGTGCGGACCGAGGTCGCGCGCCAGGCCACGAGTCAGGCCCAGGGTCGAGGCCTTGGCCGTGGTATAGACCGGGAAACCGCCGCTGGACTGGTGCCAGCTGATCGAACTGAAATTGATGATGGAGCCGCCGCCACGGCGCTTCATCCCCTCCACCACCGACTGCACGGCGAAGAAGGACGGGCGCTGATTGATGGCGATGCGGTCGTTCCAGTATTCCAGCGTCACTTCTTCCAGCTTGTGACGCTGGTCGTTGGCCGCATTGTTGACCAGCACATCGAAGTCGCCCAGCTGGGCTTGCAGTTCGGCGATGGTGGCCTGGAAAGCCGGGATGTCACGCAGGTCGCAATGGCGGAACAGCGGCTTGGGGTGACCAGCCGCAGCCACTTCGTTGCACAGCGCTTCGCTGGCTTCGGTGGCGATATCGACGAAAGCCACCTGCGCACCTTGTTGCGCAAACGCTTCGACGATGGCCGCGCCAATGCCGGTGCCGCCACCGGTGATGAAGACGCGCTTGCCCTTCAAGCTGGGGAAGCTCGCCAGTTGTACGTTCTGGGGAGTGTTGCTCATGAGAAGTCCTTGCCGCCGGTGTCATGCCGACACCGGCTCATCCATGGGATATCGGGTGAAAGATCAGTGCGAGTGCTTGGGCACGGCTGCGCCACGGCAACCGACCAGGAAGTCGAAGTCGCAGCCTTCATCGGCCTGCAGCACGCGGTCCACATACAGGGACTGGTAGCCACCGACCATCTCGGGCTTGCGCTCGGCCAGCAGCTTGGCGCGGGCTTCAAGGCGGCGCTTCATCTCTTCTTCGCTGATGTCGAGCTGCAGCTTGCCGGCATAGGCGTCCAGTTCGATGAAGTCGCCATCCTGGACGATGCCCAGCGGACCGCCCGCAGCGGCTTCCGGCGCCACATGCAAGATCACGGTGCCATAGGCGGTGCCGCTCATGCGCGCATCCGAGATACGCACCATGTCCTTCACGCCGGTGGCCAGCACCTTGGGCGGCAAGCCCATGTTGCCCACTTCGGCCATGCCCGGATACCCCTTGGGACCGACGTTCTTCATCACCAGCACGCAGCTGGCGTCCACATCCAGATCGGGATCGATGATGCGTTCCTTGTAGTGGTTGAAGTCTTCGAAGACCACCGCGCGGCCGCGATGCTTCATCAGCTCAGGCGTGGCTGCCGAGGGCTTCAGGACCGCGCCGCGCGGCGCCAGGTTGCCGCGCAGGATGCAGATGCCGCCATCTTCGATCAGCGGCTTGGCCAGCGGACGCACCACTTCGTCGTTGTAGATCGGCGCATCCTTGACGTTGTCCCACATGGTCTGGCCGTTGACGGTCAGTGCATCCTTGTGCGGCAGCAGGTCGGCCTCGCCCAGGCGGCGCAGCACGGCAGGCAGGCCGCCGGCGTAGTAGAACTCTTCCATCAGGTAGCGGCCCGAGGGCTGCAGATCGACGATGGTCGGGGTGCCACGGCCGATGCGGGTCCAGTCTTCCAGTTCCAGGTCCACGCCGATGCGACCGGCGATGGCCTTGAGGTGGATCACGGCATTGGTGGAACCACCGATGGCGGCGTTGGTGCGGATGGCGTTCTCGAAGGCCTTGCGGGTCAGGATCTTGGACAGGGTCAGGCCTTCCCAGACCATGTCGACGATGCGCATGCCGGACAAGTGCGCGAGAACATAGCGGCGCGCATCAACGGCGGGGATCGCTGCATTGTGCGGCAGCGACACGCCCAGCGACTCGGCCATGCAGGCCATGGTGGAGGCGGTGCCCATGGTGTTGCAGGTGCCCGCCGAACGCGACATGCCGGCTTCAGCGGCCATGAAGTCATGGATGGTGATTTCACCGGCCTTGACCTGTTCCGACAATTGCCACACCACCGTGCCCGAACCGATGTCGCGGCCCTGGTGCTTGCCGTTCAACATCGGACCACCGGTCACGACGATGGCCGGTACGTCGCAGCTGGCCGCCCCCATCAGCAGGGCCGGCGTGGTCTTGTCGCAGCCGGTCAGCAGCACCACCGCATCGATGGGATTGCCGCGGATCGACTCTTCCACGTCCATGCTGGCCAGGTTGCGGGTGAGCATGGCGGTGGGGCGCAGATTGGATTCGCCATTGGAGAACACCGGGAACTCCACCGGGAAGCCGCCGGCCTCGATGATGCCGCGACGCACGTGTTCGGCGATCTTGCGGAAGTGGGCGTTGCAGGGGGTCAGTTCCGACCAGGTGTTGCAGATGCCGATGACCGGCTTGCCCTGGAATTCGTGGTCGGGGATGCCCTGGTTCTTCATCCAGCTACGGTACATGAAACCGTTCTTGTCGGCGGTGCCGAACCAGCCAGCCGAGCGCAGGGTGCGGCTCTTGTCTTTTTTGTCGCTACTCATCGTTGAATTCCTGACAGAAGGAAATGAAAGGATAGGGTCCAGCCGGAGGTCAATGTAAAAGGCGGGCCACTCTGCCCGCCTTTGCCATCCGGATTACTTGTTCTTGTTGTAGACGTCGAAGCACACGGCCATCAGCAGGACCAGGCCCTTGATCATCTGCTGGTAGTCGATGCCGATGCCCATGATGGACATGCCGTTGTTCATCACGCCCATGATGAAGGCGCCGATGACCGCGCCCATGACCTTGCCCACACCGCCCGAGGCCGAGGCGCCGCCGATGAAGCAGGCTGCGATCACATCCAGCTCGAAGCCCAGGCCAGCCTTGGGGGTGGCGGTGTTCAGACGCGCCGCGAAGATCAGGCCGGCCAGCGCGGCCAGCACGCCCATGTTGACGAAGGTGAAGAAGGACACGCGTTCGGTCTTGATGCCCGACAGCTTGGCCGCCTTCTCATTGCCGCCCACGGCATAGACGCGACGGCCCAGGGTGGTGCGGCTGGTGACGAAGGTGTAGAACACCATCAGCGCAAACATGATGATGAGCACATTGGGCATGCCGCGATAGGTCGACAGCAGGTAGCTGAAGGCGATGATGGCGGCAGCGAACACGCCGTTCTTGAGCAGGAAGAACATGGCCGGTTCATCTTCCATGCCGTGCTTGGTCTGCTTGCGGCGACCATGCAGCTTGACCAGGATCAGCACCACGGCGGCGATGATGCCCACGACCAGCGAGGTGGTGCGGAAGGTGGCGTTGCCGGTCAGTTCAGGGATGAAGCCCGAGGACAGCATCTGGAAGGTCTGCGGGAAGGGGCCCAGGGACTGGCCTTGCAGCAGCGCCAGCGCCATGCCCTTGAAGACCAGCATGCCGGCCAGGGTGACGATGAAGGACGGGATCTTGAAGTACGCGATCCAGTAGCCCTGCGCCGCGCCGATCAGGCCGCCGGCGATCAGGCAGACGATGGAAGCGGGCACGAAGCCCCAGCCGTAGTCCACCATCAATACCGCCGCCAGTGCGCCAATCAGGCCCACCACCGAGCCCACCGACAGGTCGATGTGGCCGGCCACGATGACCATCAGCATGCCCAGCGCCATGATGACGATGTAGCTGTTCTGCAGCACCAGGTTGGTCAGGTTCAGCGGACGCATCAGCGTGCCGTCGGTCATGATCTGGAAGAAGGCCATGATGGCCACCAGCGACATCAGCATGCCGTACTCGCGCATGTTGTTCTTCAGGAAGCTGCCGTAGTCCTTCTTTTCGGCGGCGCCGCCGGCGGCGGCCGCAGCCGGTTTCTTGCTCATGTCAATGCTCTCCATTGTCTTGCTCCTCAGGTGCTCTCTGGTCTTTATGGTAGTTGCCGCCGGTTTGGCTCCGGCTTGGTCTGCTGCGTTCAGGCGGCCTTGGACAGGCCCGGGTCATCGATGCGCTTGTTGCGCATGATGGCGCGCATGATGTTTTCCTGGGTGGCCTCGGCCTTGGGCAGGTGGCCCACGAACTGGCCTTCGTTCATCACGTAGATGCGGTCGCACATGCCCAGCAGTTCCGGCATTTCCGAGGAGATCATGATGATGCACTTGCCCTCGGCGGCCAGCTTGCTGATGATGTTGTAGATCTCGAACTTGGCGCCCACGTCGATACCGCGTGTGGGTTCGTCCAGGATCAGCACCTCCGGCTGCGAGAACAGCCACTTCGACAGCACCACCTTCTGCTGATTGCCGCCGGAGAGGTTGACCACCTTCTGCAGCACGCTGGAACAGCGGATGCGCATCTGCTGCTTGAAGTCGGCGGCGATCTTGTATTCGCGCGCCTCGTCGATGACGGTGCGCTCGGACACGCCGCCCAGGTTGGCCAGCGAGATGTTCTTCTTGATGTCTTCTTCCAGCACCAGGCCATCGCCCTTGCGGTCTTCGGTGACGTAGGCGATGCCCTTGGCGATGGCTTTCTCGATGGTGGACAGATCCACTTCCTTGCCGTGCAGGAAGGCCTGGCCGCTGATCTTCTTGCCGTAGGCGCGGCCAAAGATGCTCTTGGCCAGCTCGGTACGGCCCGCCCCCATCAGGCCGGCGATACCGACGATCTCGCCGGCGCGCACGGTCATGTTGACGTCCTTGATGGCCAGGCGGTCCGAGTGCAGCGGGTGGTGTACACGCCAGTCGCGCACTTCAAAGATCACGTCGCCGATCTTGGGATCGCGCTGCGGATAGCGGTCGGCCATCTCGCGGCCCACCATGTGCTGGATGATACGGTCTTCGCTGATGGGTTCAGCGCGGCAGTCGAAGGTATCGACCGTGGTGCCGTCGCGCAGCACGGTGATGGAATCGGCCACCTTGGAAATTTCGTTGAGCTTGTGCGAGATCAGGATCGAGGCGATGCCCTGGCGCTTCAACTCCAGCAGCAGTTCGAGCAGCGCATCGGAATCGCTTTCATTGAGGCTGGCGGTCGGCTCGTCCAGGATCAGCAGCTTGACTTCCTTGGAGAGCGCCTTGGCGATCTCGATCAATTGCTGCTTGCCCACACCCAGGTCGCCCACCTGTGTCAGCGGCGACTCCTTCAGGCCGACCTTGGCCAGCAGCTCCTTGGCGCGCACGTAGGACTGTTCCCAGTCGATCACGCCGCCCCGGGCCTGCTCATTGCCCAGGAAGAGGTTTTCCATCACCGACAGCAGCGGCACCAGCGCCAGCTCCTGGTGGATGATGATGATGCCCAGGTGTTCGCTGTCGCGGATGTCCTTGAAGGCGCGCACCTCACCCTTGTAGACGATGTCGCCGGAATAGGTGCCATGCGGGTAGACCCCGGAGAGCACCTTCATCAGCGTGGACTTGCCGGCGCCATTCTCGCCGACGATGGCATGGATCTCGCCTTCGCGTACCGCCAGGTTGACGTTGTTCAACGCCTTCACACCCGGGAAACTCTTTTCGATGCCGCGCATTTCCAGAATGTTGCTCATGATGCTGACCTCTCTTCTGCCGGTCTTCCGAACCATCGCGAAGCCGGAGTTTTTGTCTCGTGTGCATTGCCTTTGCGCAAGCACATCTTCCTGAAAGTATTAGTCCTGCACAGGGCGGGACTATGCTGATCTTGTGAGTATTCTTGCTGCGAAAGATTCAACGGGCGGGCGCAACGATGTGTCATCGGCTGCGCCCGCTGTCCTGCTTACTTCAGCTGGGCTTCGGTGTAGTAGCCGCTGCCGACCAGGATTTCCTTCCAGTTCGACTTGTCCACCACGACCGGCTTCAACAGGTAGGAAGGCACCACCTTCACGCCGTTGTTGTAGGTCTTGGTGTCGTTGATCTGGGGCTGCTTGCCGCCCAGGACAGCGTCAACCATACCGACGGTGACCTTGGCCAGTTCGCGGGTGTCCTTGAAGATGGTGGAGTACTGCTCGCCACGGATGATGGACTTGACCGAAGGCACTTCCGCATCCTGACCCGAGACATACGGGAAGGGTTGTTGCGGGGTGCCGTAGCCGACGCCGCGCAGCGAGGACAGGATACCGATGGACAGGCCATCATACGGGGACAGCACGGCGTTGACCTTGGCGTTGGTGTAGTAGGCCGACAGCAGGTTGTCCATACGGGCTTGTGCAGTGGCCGGATCCCAGCGCAGGGTCGCGACCTTGTCCATGCCCATCTGCTTGGAACGCACCACCAGCTTGCCGCTGTCGATGTAGGGCTTCAACACCGACATGGCGCCGTTGTAGAAGAAGAAGGCGTTGTTGTCGTCCGAGGAACCGCCGAACAGTTCGATGTTGAACGGACCCTTGCCTTCCTTCAGGCCCAGGGCCTTTTCCAGCGATTGCGCCTGCAGCACGCCGACCTGGAAGTTGTCGAAGGTGGCATAGTAGTCGACGTTCTTGGAGCCACGGATCAGGCGGTCATAGGCGATGACCTTGACGCCCTTGTCGGCGGCCTTCTGCAGCACGTCGGTCAGGGTGGTGCCGTCGATGGCGGCGATCACCAGCACCTTGGCGCCCTTGGTCAGCATGTTCTCGATCTGGGAGAGCTGGTTGGGGATGTCGTCTTCGGCGTATTGCAGGTCGGTCTGGTAGCCCTTTTCCTTCAGGACCTTGACCATGTTGTTGCCGTCGGCGATCCAGCGGGCCGAAGACTTGGTGGGCATGGCCACGCCGACCAGCTGCTTGCTCTGTGCGCTCACCTGTGCGCTGATGGACATCAGGGTGACGCCCAGGCCGAGGGCAATACCGCTCAATACGGATTTGATTTTCATGCTTCGAGTCTCCAGTCTCTATTTATGGAATGGCGTGTTGTAGTTGTCTAAAACAGCGCCTCTAGTTCTGATGAATGTCATGCAGAGCAACTGTTTTGCGGGCTCTACATTAATTGCTTTACCAATACATTTCTAATGATTTTTTGAACGTAATGGATATGGTTTTCGGTATAACTCCCTCTATGTAAAGTTATCTTAATTAAGCTTAAAAAATCCCGCTCAAGCCGCTACTGTCGCGGCTTTTGCAGGTGCGGCCGGTTTCCCGCGCAGGGCCCCCAGCGAGATGAGCCGTTGCGCCACGCAAAAGACGAACAGCAGCGCCCCGATGAAGATCTTGGTCCACCAGGAACTGAGGGTGCCATCGAAGGCGATCAGGGTCTGGATCACCCCCAGGATGAGCACGCCGGTCAAGGTACCGGCCACGTAACCATAGCCGCCGGTCAACAGGGTGCCGCCGATGACCACCGCAGCAATCGCATCCAGCTCCACCCCCTGGGCATGCAGGCCGTAGCCGGAGAGCATGTAGAAAGAGAACAGCACGCCGGCCACCGCCGCGCACAGCCCGCTGAAGGCATACACCAGGACCTTGGTGCGCCCCACCGGCAAGCCCATCAGCAGCGCCGAGTTCTCGTTGCCGCCGATGGCGTAGACGGCCCGACCGAAGCGGGTGCAGTGCGCCATCCAGATCGCCAGCGCCAGCATGAACAGGGCGATCACCACGCTGGGCGAGATGAACAGCCCTGCCAGCTCCAGCCGCGTCTGCGACAGGGTGGTAAACAGCGGCTCATCGATGGTGATGGAATTGATGCTGATGAGGTAGCACAGTCCGCGCGCCAGGAACATCCCGGCCAGCGTGACGATGAAGGCCTGCAGCTTGAAGTAATGGATCATCGCGCCCATGGCGGCGCCAAACCCGGCGCCCATCAACAGCACGGTGACGATCACCAGCAGCGGATGCCAGTGCCAGTTCTGCAGCAGGAAGGCCGCCACCATCGTGGTCAGCGCCAGCACCGAGCCGACCGAGAGGTCGATGCCGCCGGAGAGGATGACGAAGGTCATGCCGATGGCCACCACCAGCAGGAAGGCATTGTCGATCAAGAGATTGAGCATCACCTGGGGCGACAGGAAGCCATCGTAGCCGAGAGCGCCGGCCACCAGCATGACTACCAGCAACACCACGGTGACCATGGACGTGAACCACGGCGCGTGCGAAGCGCGCCGCAAGGAAGAAACGAGCATCATGATTTGGACATCCTCAACATGCGGCGGAATTGCGGCGACTGCGACAGGCAGACCAGGAACACCACGATGGACTTGACCACCATGTTGACCTCAGGCGGCACGCCCAGCGAATAGATGGTGTAGGTCAGCGTCTGGATGATGAGCGCGCCGATGACGCTGCCCACCAGGCTGAACTTGCCCCCGGCCAGCGAGGTGCCGCCCAGGGTCACGGCCAGGATGGCGTCCAGTTCCAGCAGCAGGCCGGCGTTGTTGGCGTCGGCGCTCTTGATGTTGGACGCGATCATCAGTCCGGCCAGCCCGGCGCAGGCGCTGCAGAACATGTAGACGAAGAAGATCAGCGCCGCCGTGCGGATGCCGGCCAGGCGGGACGCCACCGGGTTGATGCCGACCGATTCGATGAACAGCCCCAGCGCGGTCTTCTTCATCAGCAGCGCCAGCAGCACGAACATGGCCGCCGCGATGTAGAGCGAGAACGGCAGGCCGAACAGATAGCCGCCGCCCAGGAAGAAGAAGGGCTTGTAATAGACCGTGACGATCTGGCCATCGGTGAGCAGCTGCGCCAGTCCGCGCCCGGCCACCATCAGGATCAGCGTGGCGATGATGGGCTGCAGCCCCAGACCGGCCACCAGCAAGCCGTTCCAGGCGCCGCACAGCAACGCCGCGCCCATGGCCGCGCACAGCGCCCAGACCATCGGCACATTGCTGACATATTGCGAGACGCCATCGACCACCACCATCTTGCCGCCGATCAAGATGGCCGCCACCGCACCGGAGATGGCCACCACCGCGCCCACCGAAATATCCACGCCACGCGTGGCAATGACCAGCGTCATGCCCAGCGCGGCCAGCATCAGCGGTGCGGCGCGGTTGATGATATCGATCAGGGCGCCATACAGGTGGCCGTCCTTGATCTCCAGCTTGAAGAAGCCTGGCACCAGCAGGAAATCGATCAGCAGCAGCACGGCCAGCGCCGCTAGCGGGCGCACCAGGGGATGGCGCAACAGGCCGGCCAGCACGGGCGAGCCTGCGCGCGCGGCAGTATCGGGAATCAGTTTGGAATCCATGGAAGCACTCATGCGGTCTCTCCCGCGATCACCTGCAAGACCGACTGTTCGTCCAGCTCGCCGCGGCGATACTCACCACAGGCGCGACGGTCGCGCAGCACCAGCATACGGTCGCTGCAACGCAGGACCTCGGGAATCTCCGAGGAAATGAAAAGAATGGACATGCCCTTGCGGCACATGGCGATGACGAAATCCATGATCTCCTGCTTGGCGCGCACGTCGATGCCGCGCGTGGGCTCGTCCAGGATCAGCATGCCCGGGTCGGTGGCCAGCCAGCGCGCCAGCAAGGCTTTCTGCTGGTTGCCGCCGGAGAGCAGGCCGATGGGGGTTTCCAGGTCGGCCGTCTTGATGCCCAGCCACTTGACGTAATCTGCGGCGATCTGGTTCTGACGCTTGCGCGGCAACACCCGGAACAAGCCTTGACGCGCCTGCAGCGCCAGGATGATGTTTTCGCGCACCGACAGTTCCAGGATCGCGCCCTCCTTCTTGCGGTCCTCGGAACAGAAACCGATGCCGGCGGCAATCGCATCGCGCGGCACGTTGAGCCGGACCTCCTTGCCTTCGATACGCAACTGGCCGCAGTCAGCACGATCGGCGCCGAACAGCAGGCGCGCCATCTCGGTCCGCCCCGAACCCAGCAGGCCGCACAGTCCGAAGACTTCGCCGCGCCGCAATTGCAGGTCTTGCGGCGCCAGCACGCCGCGCCGGCCAAAGCCCTCGGCTTGCAGGAAGACTGCACCGGCAGCGGCGGCATCGGTCGAGAGTTCGGACGCCAGCGCCTCGGCGCCCGCCTCGACCTTGCGGTGATCGACCGCGGTCACCCCCACCATCTTGTTGACCAGGTCCAGGCGCGACAGCTCGGACACCAGGTATTCACCCTCGCGCACGCCATTGCGCAGCACCGTGATGCGGTCCGAGATCTCGTAGGTCTGGTCCAGGAAGTGGGTCACGAAGAGGATCGCCATGCCCTGCTCGCGCAGGCGACGCAACACCTTGAAGAGCTGCTGCACCTCGGCCTCATCGAGGCTGGAGGTGGGCTCATCGAGAATGAGCACCTTGGCCGAGACCGACAGCGCACGCGAGATCGCCACCATCTGCTGGATCGCCAGCGGATAGGACGACAGCGGCGCAGCGACATCGATATCGATCTGCAACTGCTGCAGCAGTTGCCGGGATTGCGTGTGTACGCTCTTCCAGTCGATGCGGCCAAAGCGGGTGGGATAGCGGCCCACGAAGATATTCTCGGCCACCGACAGGTTGGGACAGAGGTTGACCTCCTGGTAGACCGTGCTGATGCCCAGCGCCTGCGCCTCCAGGGTGGAAGCCGGCGCAATGGCGCGGCCATCCAGTTCGATCTTGCCGCCATCGGGTTCATGCACGCCGGTCAGCACCTTGATCAGCGTGGACTTGCCTGCGCCATTCTGCCCCATCAGGGTATGCACTTCCCCCGGGAACAGCCGCAAGCCGACATCGGTGAGCGCCTTCACGCCCGCAAATGCCTTGTGGATACCGCTCAACTCCAGCATGGGACGCGCCTGCGTCCCGACAGACATCGTCATCGCAACTCCATCAGAACACCCGCTGCGCGCACTTCCGCAGCAGGCGAAAAAAACCGCCGCACAGGCGCACCGCGCTAAGCGGCAGCCAATGCGGCGTCCATCAGGTCGGCATCAGTACTTGCGGTTGGGGAATTCCTTGGCCGCCACTTCGGCCGGGAAGATGCCTTCCTCGGTCGTGATGCGCTTGGGGACTTCCTTGCCAGCCTTGATGTCCTTGGCGATCTGCATCAGTTGCGGACCCAGCAGCGGGCTGCACTCGACGGTGACATTGAGCTTGCCGGCCATCATGGCTTCGAAGGCGCCCTTGACCCCATCGATGGAGATGATGATGATGTCCTTGCCCGGCTTCATGCCGGCTTCTTCGATGGCCTGGATGGCGCCGATGGCCATGTCGTCGTTATGGGCGTAGAGCACATTGATCTTCTTGCCCTCGGCCTTGAGGAAGGCTTCCATCACTTCCTTGCCCTTGGCGCGGGTGAAGTCGCCGGTCTGCGAGCGGATGATCTTCAGGCGCGGTTCGCCCTTGATGACTTCCTCGAAGCCTGCCTTGCGGTCGATGGCCGGCGCCGAACCGACGGTGCCCTGCAGTTCGACGATGTTGATGTCACCCGCCGGCATGCTCTTGGCCTTGTCCAGCAGCCAGCGGCCAGCGCGGCGGCCTTCTTCCACGAAGTCCGAACCGATGAAGGTCACATACAGCGACTTGTCGGAGACGTTGACGGCGCGGTCGGTCAGGATCACGGGAATCTTGGCGGCCTTGGCTTCACGCAGCACGGTTTCCCAGCCCGACTCCACCACCGGCGAGAAGGCGA
The DNA here is from genome assembly GCF_001929405.1 of Herbaspirillum camelliae. Lineage (NCBI taxonomy): Bacteria > Pseudomonadati > Pseudomonadota > Betaproteobacteria > Burkholderiales > Oxalobacteraceae > Herbaspirillum > Herbaspirillum camelliae. The sequence goes on along the minus strand of NZ_KV880769.1, from coordinate 2,523,479 downwards.
TCACGTCGACCTTTTGCGCGATGAAGGAGCGGATCGCCTTGACCTGGTTTTCCTGCTTCTGCTGGGCGTCGGCGAACTTCAGGTTCACGCCGGCCTGCTTGGCGGCGTCCTTGATGGAAACGGTGTTGGCGGTACGCCATTCGCTTTCAGCGCCGACCTGGGAGAAACCCATGGTCAGCGGTTTGTCGGCGGCAAAGGCCGGCAGGCTCATGGCGCTGCTACCCAGGCTCAGGCAAATGGCTGCGCCCAGAAGCGCTCTTCTCTTCGAATTCATTGTCAGTCTCCGTTGGCAGGGAATTGTGGACTTCCCCTTGTTGTATGCGTGAAGTGCGCTGCGCCGGCGATGCGTTCGACTTGTAGGAATAAGAGTGCGGCGCGGTGCGTCTGGAATCGGGAACAGCAAACAGCCCTGATCGTTCTCGATCCGGGCTCAATATTAGGTAAGCAAGCAATAAGCTTCCAATGAATTTTTAATGTTTTTCGATACCGTTTCCCGCATCGATGAGCCTGCACCGTCGCGCAGGCCGCTTTCGTCGCGGCTCGGGCAGGCTTCGCGCAATTTTGATATCGTTTGCGATCTTTTTTTCATTATTCCCTATCGGAGGGCGGTGATAGCATCGGCGTGATTTTTTTGAAGCGCAGTTCGTGCAGACGGAGCGCAGACCCAGCTCGTGAACCCTCTCCCTCTTCGTGAAACCGCCTTCGATGTCCCCTCGACGGGACGCTGCACCCCATCGCTGATGCGCGCTGCACACCATAACAAGACACGAGACGACATGCCATCCCGAGCAACCGATGCCCGCCGCGCAGGCTCCCAGGGACTGCCGCAAATCCATACCTTGCAAGCCGGTCGCCAGCGGCTGCATGTGCTGCCTTCGCTAGGCGGCGCACTGGCTGGCTGGGAATGGCAGCGCGAGCGCCAATGGCTGCCGCTGCTGCGCCCCTGGAGCGCCGACCCTGCAGCGCTCTACGCCACTGCCTGCTTCCCGCTGCTGCCCTGGTCCAACCGCATCACCGGCGGTGGATTCGACTTTGACGGCAAGCATTATCCGCTGGTCCCCAACCGCCCCGGCGAACCCTATCCCATTCACGGCGACGGCTGGCGCCAGGCGTGGACCATCACGGCCCAGGCCGAGGACCGCATGACCCTGGAACTGGAATCGGACCGCTGCGACGGCAATCCCTACGTCTATCGTGCGCGGCAGTTGCTGACCCTGCGCGAGAACGCGCTGGAGATCGAGCTGCGCGTGACCAATACCGGCACAGAGACCCTGCCCTACGGCCTGGGCCTGCATCCCTACTTCGTGCGCGACGCCCAGACGCGGCTGCAATTCCGCTCGCGCGGCGTGTGGCTCTCGGGACCGGATCGCATCCCCACCAGCTTCACCCGCCAGCTGCCGCCAGGCTGGGACTACAACCGCCCGGCCACGCTGGAAGACAAACTGATCGACAACTGCTTCGAAGGCTGGGATGGCCTGGCCATGATCGAAGATCCCACGCGCGGACTGCGCCTGCAGATGCATACCACCGACCGCAGCGGCTATGTGCTCATGTTCCGCCCGGTAAAACAGCCCTTCTTCTGCCTGGAGCCGGTGACGCATCCCATCGACGCCTTCCACCGGCCCAAGCGCCCCGGTCTGATCGACCTGGCCCCGGGCGAGGACATGGTCTTGCTCACGCGTTTTTCCGTCTGCGAGATCGCCCAGGAAGAACCCCAGGCGCGGCCAGCCGTAAGCAGCGCCGCGCGATGAACCGAAAGACACGATGAACCAGAATCACCATGACTGCGCCCTGATCGCCCTGGACTGGGGCACCTCTTCCCTGCGCTGCTACCGCTATGACGGCAGCGGCCAGGTGGTGGAGCGGCGCGCCCATCCCTGGGGCATCATGAACCTGCCCGCCGTGGAGCATGGCGACGACGCCCAGGCGCCCTACCGCGCCGCCCTGGAAGCGGCCTGCGGCGACTGGATCGCCGCCGCGCCCGAGGCTGCGCTCATTGCCGCCGGCATGGTCGGCAGCAAGCAGGGCTGGCGCGAAGCGGCCTACCTGACCGTGCCGCTGGCACCGGACGGCATCGGCCGCAAGCTCACCGAAGTCGATACCGGCCTGGGCCGCTCCCTGTGGATCATTCCGGGACTGTTGCAGAACTCGGCCCTGCCCAATGTCATGCGCGGCGAGGAAACCCAGGTGATCGGCGCCTTGCAGCAGCAGCGCCAGTCCGAACTGCTGATCGGCCTGCCCGGCACGCATTCCAAGTGGGTGCGCGTGGTGGAGGGCCGCATCGAGCATTTCGACACCTTCATGACCGGCGAAGTCTATGGCGCGCTGTGCGGCCATACCATTCTCGGCCGCACCATGCACAAGCCTGACGTCCCTGACGACGCCGCCTTCGTGCGCGGTGCACGCGTGGCGCAGGGACCGCAGGGCCAGGCCGGCGTGCTCTCCAACATCTTCAGCAGCCGCACCCTGGGCCTGACCGGCGAGCTGGCCCCCGAGGCCCAGCCCGATTACCTCTCGGGCCTGCTGATCGGCCACGAGATCGCCGCGCTCAAGAGTCTTTACCCGGCACAGCAAGCGCCCATCGTCCTCATCGGCGACGCCGGCCTGTGCCGCCGTTACCGCCTGGCCCTGGAGCTGTACGGCCTGGGGCCGGTCAGCGAGGCTGACGCGGCCACCGAGGCAGGCCTGTGGATACTGGCCCGCCATGCAGGACTGGTCGCCTGATCCGGCGACATCACCGAACCACGAGAGAACAGATGAACACCCAACCGCAACGATTCCACGACGCCCTGCGCAGCACCGGCATGATCGCCATCCTGCGCGGCGTGCGCAACGCCGAAGCCGAAGCCATCGGCGCGGCCCTCTATGAAAGCGGCTTTCGCATCATCGAAGTGCCGCTCAATTCGCCCGAACCGCTGCTGAGCATCACGGCCCTGCGCAAGAGCCTGCCGGCCGACTGCATCGTCGGTGCAGGCACGGTGCTCAAGCCGGCCCAGGTGGAGCAGATCAAGGATGCCGGCGGCGAACTGATCGTCATGCCGCACAGCGACGGCGCCGTCATCCGCGCCGCCCGCGACGCCGGCCTCTACAGCGCGCCCGGCGTAGCCACCGTGACCGAAGCCTTTGCCGCACTGGCCAACGGCGCCGACGTGCTCAAGATGTTCCCCGCCGAACAGCTGGGCCCGCAGGTGGTCAAGGCCTGGCGCGCCGTGATCGCGCGCGACATCGCACTGCTGCCGGTGGGTGGCATCACCCCCGAAGGCATGGCCGTGTTCCATGCCGCTGGCGCATCCGGCTTCGGCCTGGGCTCGGCGCTGTACACACCCGGCCTGTCGGCCGAGCAGGTGCGCCAGCGCGCAGAGGCCTTCGTGGCGGCATGGAAGGCGCTGGCCTGAAGCCATTCATTGAAGTCATGCATCGTTCACCAGATCGGCCCACGATCTTTTTTCAAGCGCAAGCAACAGAGTAAACGCATAACCGTTACCGGATAGAACATGAAAATCACCAAGATCACCACCTTCATCGTGCCGCCGCGCTGGTGCTTCCTCAAGATCGAGACCGACGAAGGCGTGGTCGGCTGGGGCGAGCCCATCGTCGAAGGCCGTGCGCACAGCGTGGCCGCCGCCGTGGAAGAACTCTCCGACTACCTGATCGGCAAGGACCCGCGCAACATCGAAGACCACTGGACCGTGCTCTATCGCGGCGGCTTCTATCGGGGCGGCGCCATCCACATGAGCGCCCTGGCCGGCATCGACCAGGCCCTGTGGGATATCAAGGGCAAGGACCTGGGTGTGCCGGTGCACCAGCTGCTGGGCGGCGCCGTGCGCAACTCCATCCGCGTGTATTCATGGATCGGCGGCGACCGTCCCGCCGACACCGCCGCCGCCGCCAAGAGCGCCGTGGCGCGCGGCTTCACCGCCGTGAAGATGAACGGCACCGAAGAACTGCAGTTCATCGACAGCCACGACAAGATCGAACTGACCCTGGCCAACGTACAAGCCGTGCGCGAAGCCGTCGGCCCCAATGTGGGCATCGGCGTGGACTTCCATGGCCGCGTGCACAAGCCCATGGCCAAGGCCCTGATCAAGGAACTGGAGCCGTACAAGCTGATGTTCATCGAAGAGCCGGTGCTGTCGGAGAACTCGGAAACCCTCAAGGAAATCGCCCACCTGACCTCCACCCCCATCGCCCTGGGCGAGCGCCTGTATTCGCGCTGGGACTTCAAGCGCATCCTCTCCGAGGGTTATGTGGACATCATCCAGCCCGACGTCTCCCACGCCGGCGGCATCACCGAGACCCGCAAGATCGCCATGATGGCCGAAGCCTACGACGTCGCGCTGGCGCTGCACTGCCCGCTGGGCCCGATCGCGCTGGCCTCCTGCCTGCAGGTGGACGCTGGCAGCTACAACGCCTTCATCCAGGAGCAGAGCCTGGGCATCCACTACAACGAAAGCAATGACCTGCTGGACTACATCCGCGACAAGAACGTGTTCGCGTATGAAGACGGCTACGTCAAGATCCCGCAAGGCCCTGGTCTGGGCATCGAGATCAACGAAGAGTATGTCCGTCAGCGCGCCGAAGTCGGCCACCGTTGGCGCAACCCGATCTGGCGCCACAAGGATGGCAGCTTTGCCGAATGGTAAAGCGATAAGCCGAAACTTCCTCCTCGGTAGTCCCTCAGCCCGGTCCGGCGCAAGCTGGCCGGGCTTTTTTGTGGGCCGAAGTATCACTGACTGGAATGAAATCCCGATTTCACTGCAAATCCGGATTTCAACATATGCTGAAATAGACATTTTTGGTGAAATACTCTCCTTGACATTTTCACCAGAAATGGTATTTTCAACAAATGCTGAAACAACACCGTTCAATGAAAATGTTTGAGAACCAGGCGGCACAAGCCCTGCGCTTGCTGTTGCAGCAAGTGCCTGCACTCAAGCTTCTGGACATTGAACATGACACCTCAGCACCCGATTCGGGCGTCGATTTCACGGCCCGGCTCAAGGTATCAGGCAAACGCCATGCATTGGTCTGCGAAGCGAAGACCTCGGGCCAACCGCGCCATGTGCGCAATGCCCTGCTGTCCTTGCGCGATTACATGTCCCATCATGCGCAAGACGCCACGCCCGTACTGATCGCGCCCTACCTCTCCCCCGACGCCCAGGCGCTGTGCCGCGAGCACGACGCTGGCTTCCTGGACCTGGAAGGCAATGCCCGCCTCGTCTTCGATGGCATTTTCATTGAGCGTCAGGTAGCCAGCAAACCCCTTGCAGACCGACGGGCGCTGCGCTCCTTGTTCAAGCCGAAATCGGCGCAGGTATTGCGCGTGATGCTGCGCGATCCTCAGCGGACCTGGCGCGTCACCGAATTGGCGCAGGCCGCGGCAGTCAGTCTCGGGCACGTCAGCAACGTGCGCACCGCCTTGCTGGAACGCGAATGGGCGCAGGTGGCCGAGCAAGGGCTGTTCCTGTCCGAACCCGATGCGCTGCTGGATGAATGGCGCGCGACCTACGAGCCGCCGCCCGGCAGGCGTCTGGGCTTCTACACCCCCTTGCACGGGAACGCCTTCGAACAGGCGGCACGGCATGCCATGCGGGCAGAGGAAGAGTTTCCCGCAGCCGCGTTTTCGTCATTCTCGGCAGCGCACTGGCTGGCGCCCTACGGAAGGACGGGGACCCAGTATTTCCATGCCACAGCAGACGGGCTTGCGCGATTGCAATCGGCCCTGAAGCTCTCGGCGACCGACAAGGGCGAGAACGTCATCGTGACCGTGCTAGACGACGCCGATCTCATGCGCGATACCCAGGAACCCGCGCCCGGCGCGATCTGTACGAGCACCATTCAAACCTATCTTGACCTGAGCAAAGCAGGCGAACGCGGACGGGAGGCCGCAGATCACCTTCGAAGGAAATTGCTGACATGGAAGACTTGACGCCGGGCGAGCCCCAATCCGCCTCAGACTATGACGATCGCACCAGCATGGCCGTCAAGAAGGTACTGGTGGAAATCGGCCAGATCCTCGGCAGCTTCAAGGGGAAATTCGCCATCGTGGGCGGGGCTGTCCCCTGGCTGCTGCTGGGCAACGACGATATGCCCCATGTCGGCACGGTCGATGTCGATCTGAGCCTGGATGCCGAGGCGCTGGGTGATGGCCAATATGTCACCCTGATCGAAGCGCTGCAAGAACACGGCTATCACCAGCGCCGGGAACTGCGCCGCTTTCAGCTTCTGCGGCAAGTGGTGACCGAGGATGGCGGTGCACCGATCGACATCATTGTCGACTTCCTGATGCCGCGTGAGGCCGAGATTGTCAAAAACGTGCCGCCCCTGATCAGCGACTTTGCTGTCCAACGGGCAGATGGCGCAGATCTCGCCCTGCGTTTCTATCAACTGGTCGCCATCAGCGGCCCGATGCCTGCCGGCGGCACGAACCGCGTGGAAATCGCGGTGTGTTCGATTCCCGCCTTGCTGGCGATGAAGGGACACGCCATCCAGGGACGCTACAAGCAGAAAGATGCCTATGATATCTACTACTGCATCCGGAATTACCCCGGCGGTCCGGAGGCCCTTGCCGAGCAATGCCGCGCACTGCTCCATCATCCCAGTGGTGCAGCCGGTTACGGCTTCATTGCCGAGAAGTTCGACAGCGTCGATGGCTTCGGCCCGACATGCGTACGTCGCTTCGTGGAACAGACAAACGTACTCGGAGAGCGTAGTCCTGAGCAATGGCAACGGGATGCCTTCGGTCAGGTCGAAGCCTGGCTGAAGGCGCTCGGCCTGAAACAGTAAGCCCTTCTTCGGCGCTCTGCACCAAGCTCATCCGCAGATTCCATTTACCGAATCCCGCAAAAGCTGGCAAAGTCACGCTTTCTGATTTTTCCAGCAGGTCTTCCATGACGTCAGGCTCATCATCATCACCAGCCACCGCACCTCACCGTATCCGCAACGCCACCCGCGCCACCATGGCGCAGTTCTTCGTCAATGGCGCCACCTTCGCCACCTGGGGCGTGCTCATCCCCTCGGTCAAGGAGCGCTTTGCGCTGTCTGATGCGGTGCTCTCGCTGGCCATGCTGGCGGTGGCCGGCGGCGCGCTGCTGACCATGGGCCAGTCTGGCAAGTGGATCGCCCGCGTGGGCAGCGCCCGTGCGTTGCGCCAGGTCGGTATCCTCTACGCGGCCACGCTGCTGTTGATCCCGCTGGCCCCGCAATTCTGGATGCTGGTGCTGCTGTTATTGGTCTTTGGCAGCGCCATGGCCGCCTACGACGTGGCCATGTCGGTACAGGCCGCCTTGGTCGAAGGCCAGCGCACGCGCCCCGTCATGTCCACCCTGCACGCCATGTTCAGCATCGGCGGTATCGCCGGTGCGGCGCTGGGCGCGGCGCCCGGTCTGTCGCCATTGGCGCATGCCGCGCTGGTCGGCGTGGTCACGCTGGCGGTGTCCTTGTCGATTGGCCCCTTCGCCTTGCCAGACGAAGTCCACGACAGCGCCGCCACGCCCCACGGCGCTGACAAGAGCGCGCGCCGCATGGTGCTGGTGCTGGGGGGCATCGCCTTCCTGGCGCTCATGTGCGAGGGCGGCATGTATGACTGGGCCGCCGTCTACATGCGCGATGTGGCGCAGTCGCCCATGGCCTGGGTCAGCTATAGCTATGCCGCCTTCTCCACCGGCATGGCCGCAGGCCGTCTGACCGGCGACCGCATCCGCGCTCGTATCGGCGGTCTGCGCACGCTGACCTGGAGCGGCGTGGCGGGCGCGGCCGGCATCGCACTAGCGGCAGCCTGGCCAACCCCGCTGGCCACGCTGGGCGGCCTGTTGCTGTCCGGGCTGGGGATTGCCAACCTGATGCCGATCTTCTTCCTGGCCGCCGCCCGCGTGCCGGGCATGGCCGCCGCCGAGAGCATCGCCGCCGTGTCCCGCTTCGCCTATGTGGGCATGCTGCTGGGGCCGGTGTTCATCGGCGGCGTGGCCGAGCACCTGGGCCTGCGTCTGAGCTTTGTGGGGGTGGCGCTGGTGATGACCGTGGTGGCCCTGCTCGGCGGCAAGGCAGTACGGCGCTTCATCTGATCCCCGAAGACGCTGGCCGGACCTTAACGCGGCGGCTCCGGCGCATTCTCCAGCGTCAGCAGCAACGCCGACAACTGCGCATCGAGCGCAGCCAGCGACTCGGCCGGCAAGGCCGCGAGCAAGCGCCGTTCATTGTCCAGATGGCTTTCGACGGCGCGGTTGATCAGCGCCAGTCCCTTGCGCGTGAGCTGCACCAGCATGCTGCGCGCATCCTCTGCATTGGGCAGGCGCTCGATCCAGCCCCGGGTCTCCAGGCGCTTGAGCCTGTGGGTCATGGTCCCGGAGCTCACCATCAAGGTCGAGAACAGCTCGGTCGGACTCAAGCGGTAAGGACTCCCTGAGCGGCGCAGCGCCGCCAGCATGTCGAACTCCCACACGCTCAGATCGTAGGACGCAAAGCCCGCTTCCAGGCGGCCTTCCAGCAGTGCGGCACAGCGCTTGAGGCGACCGATCGGCCCCATGGGCGCGGGGTCGAGATCGGGGCGCTCACGCCGCCACTGGTCGAGGATCACATCGACTGCATCATGTTGTCTGGCTGGCTTTTTCATTTATCTTGACTTCGAGATAGTTGACTTCTAGACTGATATTATCTTGAATTGAAGATAAAGTCATGTCATCCACTCACAGCGCACCCCGCTGGCGCGACATCATGCTCACCGCAATCGCGCCGGCCATCTGGGGATCCACCTATATCGTCACCTCACAGTTGCTACCGCCGGACCGTCCGTTTACCGCTGCGCTGATCCGCTGTCTGCCAGCCGGCCTGCTGTTGCTGATGATGACCCGACGCCTGCCGGCACGGGCGGACTGGTGGCGCCTGCTGGTCCTGGGGGCATTGAATATCGGCCTGTTCCAGGCGCTGCTGTTCGTGGCGGCCTATCGGCTGCCGGGCGGACTGGCGGCGGTGCTGGGTGCGATACAACCCTTGCTGGTGATGGTCCTGGCCTGGGCGGTGGATGGCCGCGCTCCGGCGCAGATCACCTTGTGGACTGCCGTGGCGGGGGTGGCGGGCATGGCCATACTGCTGCTCTCGCCCCAGACCCGGATCGAACCCATCGGAGTCGTCGCCGCGCTGGCCGGCGCGGGCTGCATGGCGGCAGGTGTATGGCTGACGCGGCGCTGGCAATTGCGCTTGCCGGTGCTGGCGCTGACCGGCTGGCAACTGGCCATCGGCGGGCTGATGCTTGCACCGGCTGCCTGGCTGGCCGATGCGCCCTTGCCCTCGCTGGGTCTGACGCAAGGGCTGGCCTACGCCTACCTGAGCCTGGCCGGTGCACTGCTGGCCTATGCGCTGTGGTTTCGCGGCATCGCCCGCTTGCCCACGGTGGCGGTGGCTTCACTGGGCCTGCTCAGTCCCTTGACGGCGGTCGTACTGGGATGGGTGATCCTCTCCCAGTCGATCTCGGGTATCGCCCTGGCGGGACTGGTGGTCGTGCTGGGCAGTGTGTTTGCCGTACAGTGGACGACCACTCGCGGGACTTGACTGCAGCGTCATCTGATTGCGCACATCCGCCATCACATCAGAACCTGCTCCCGACCTATCCGGCGCTTCTTCGCACCATCGAGCATGACCCTCTCACCATCCTTCTGTTGCCCTCATTTGAATTGGAGGCATGCGTAGAGATCATCGTCAGGCGCCAGTTGTCCCGGCCTTGGCTGGCCGGGAATGGGCAGCAGGAAGAACGGAAGATACGCCAACGCTTTCCGATGCTGCGAGCGCTGGGATGCCGACAGTTCGAGAGCGGGATAGCTGCCGACGTGCTGGTTGAACAAATCTGGAAGGCTACCTGTTTGTCATCCCCCATCAATAGCCCAGCACCGGGATGACCGAGTTGCGCGCAGGACACGACAACCAGTCAAAGAATGACTGATGCGCCTCCCTGACCAGCGTTCCTGTCCTGTTTTCTATCATCCATTGACAGTAGTAATCCTTGATCGCCTGGACCTGCACCGCGTCATCCGGTATCCGCTGCCAGCCTATGAACGCAGGCAAGCCCTTTTCGCCATGCTCATGGATCTGGCTAAGGCGTGCCGCCATTTCATGGCTGATTGGACGACTGCCTTGCCCATGAATCGCTTCACCCAGTGAATCAACCAGCACTTGCTTGACGGCTGGCTGCCCTTCAGTCAGGACGACTTTCGCCCACGGGGCGGATCGGAGATAAGCGGGGCCATGATGGTTGGACTCGGCGTATTCCGCATAGCCATAATAGGTGACGCTGCGCACCTCCTGCGGTGGCCAGTGCGTGGGAAAGGGGGGTGTCATTTGCTGGTACCAATGCACGCTCACCTTGTTATCGCTGAACATGATGGTGCTCTCCTTGACGTAGGTGTCGAATTTGCTCCAGTCAGAAGCCAGATACCGGCGAAGATCATTGCTGCTGATCTTCTCGATGGCCACTACACGTTCGCCGAGCAGAAATGATCCTTCAAGGCTGGCGCTTGCCTGCACTGGCGAAACCTTCAGCAGAACAAGCAAGGCCGCAACGACAATGGGAGCAGCGCGGAACAGGAACGCACTCATTGCCATCATGATCCCAGCGTTCCCACATTGATCTCTTCTTCGAGCGCGAGAAATTGCAAGCATTTTTGTGATCCAGTGGAGTTGCATCGGAGGGAACCGCCCATCTCAATCGGACGATGAGAGGGATGATCAAAAACCAGGCGATTTTAAAGGCAAGTTACTAACTGGCCCTATGGTAGAAAAAGTCCAAGCCAAGCTCAGAAAAATACCGAGAACCCGGTAGAGCGCGACAGGAAAGCACCGCCCCGGATAAAATAGTCGGCCAAATGACCGCCGCGCCCTGCGCGGCATACCGAGATCAGACAAGCATGAGAAAAGTAAAGCTGCGCAACGCCGCAGAAATCGCCCAGGCGCGCGTAGCCGGACAACTGGCCGCTGAAGTGCTGCACATCGTGGCCGAGCACGTCAAGGCCGGGGTGACCACCGACGAACTGGATCGCATCTGCCACGACCACATCGTCCAGGTGCAAAAGGCCACGCCGGCCAATATCGGTTACCACGGTTTCCCCAAGACCATCTGCAGCTCGGTCAACGAGGTCATCTGCCATGGCATCCCCGGCGGCCAGGTGCTCAAGGATGGCGACATCATCAACATCGACGTGGCCGTCATCAAGGATGGCTGGTATGGCGATTGCAGCCGCATGTACTTCGTCGGCTCCCCCAACGCCACCGCCCGCAAGCTGGTCAACACCACCTACGAAGCCATGTGCGCAGGCATTCGCGCCGTGCGCCCGGGCGCGACCCTGGGCGATGTCGGCCACGCCATCCAGACGGTGGCGCAGCGGGATGGTTTTTCGGTGGTGCGCGAATACTGCGGCCATGGCATCGGCACGGTCTATCACGATGAACCGCAAGTGCTGCACTACGGCCAGCGCAATGCCGGTCTGCCGCTGAAGGAAGGCATGATCTTCACCATCGAACCGATGTTGAACGCCGGCAAGCGCCACACCGAACAGCTCGACGACGGCTGGACCGTGGTGACCGCCGATGGATCATTGTCCGCACAGTGGGAGCACATGGTGGTGGTGACCTCCAAGGGCTATGAAATCCTCACGCCCTGGCCGGATGGCTTTGGCGACTATCCCTCCATCGCCACGCGCAACTGAAACTGCATCAGCCCGCCACCACCTCGACCGGAAAGTCCGAGAACAGGTCCAACTGGTCCTGTTCCGGCGTGCCGCCCACCACGATCGCCGAAAACACTTCCAGCGTGCTGTAGAAGGCTGGACGGAAACGGCCCAGCTTGCTCTGGTCGATCACCACGTAGCACTCGGCCGCACTCTCGATGGCGGCCTGCTTGATCGGCACTTCATGGAAATTGGAACAGCTCACCCCGCGCCGCGCATCGACCCCGCCGGCAGACAGGAAGGCCTTGTTCACGCCCAGCCGCTTGAGATACGCCACGCCTTCTTCGGAGGCAAAGGAAGCCGATGAAGGGTGATACAGCCCGCCCAGCAGGATCACCTGGGTATTGGGTCGCTGGCTGACGATGTTGGCAATGTTCAGGGAATAACAAATCACGCTCAGCCCGATCTCCGGCGGCAAGGCCTCGGCCAGATGGGTCATGGTGGTGCCGCAGTCGATGAAGAGGCTGTCCCCCTCCACCACGCGGCGCGCTGCATGCTGGCAGGCCAGGCGCTTGCGCTGGGCATGCTGATCGGCTTCACGGTCGATCGAATAGCGGTTCTCGCCACCACCCGGACTGGCCTCCAGCACATGCCCACCCAGGCAGATCAGCGGCGAATCCTCGCCGGCCAGGTCGCGCCGCACCGTCATCACTGTCACGCCCAGCACATCGGCAATGCGCGATAGCGGCGTGGGGCCGTGATCGCGGATCATCTCCTGCATGCGGGTCAGCCGCAGCGCGCGGGAACGTGCGCCCAGCGTGGGTTGTGCAGCTTTGGTGGAAGAGGTGGACGTGGAAGCCATGGGCGTTTTTTTCCTGAGCGGGAAAATGTTTCTAACAAAAAACGGTTGCAAGTAAAAAGTTATGGATGTAACGTTACATCCATTAAATGTTATTTGCAAAACATTTAGCTGTGTTGGGAAGAGATTGTAGCGAGGCTCTCCGCTGGCGTCGATGCAAGCGAGCGCCAAGCCTGACCCAGCGCAAGGCAAGCAAGGCAACACATGGAAGAGACACTGCCCGTAGGCGTCAGCATACGGTAATTAACTAAAAGTTACGCAGCCATGAACATGACCCGCAAGACCCCTTCCCTGCGCAGTGCGCAGGGCGAGGCCGATGTTGCGCAGCCCGACAGCGCCCCCACCGGCCATCCGCGCAACAGCGTGCAGCCCTATGACGCTGCCGCCTTCGAACACCTGCGCATCAACCTGAGCGCCGCCGAGAAGCGCGTCGCTACCCTCAAGGGCCGCCGTTCGGTCAAGAAGGATGCGCAGGCGGCGTGGCTGCTCAAGGCCATCACCTGCATCGATCTGACCACGCTCTCCGGCGACGACACCCCGCAACGCGTACGCCGCCTGTGCGCCAAGGCGGCCAATCCGCTGCGCGCAGACCTGCTCGAAGCACTGGGCATGCAGGACCGTGGCCTGACGACCGGCGCGGTGTGCGTCTATCACCGCTTCGTCAAGACGGCGGTAGACGCATTGGAAGGCAAGGAGATTCCCGTGGCCGCGGTGTCCACCGGTTTTCCGGCGGGCCTGAATCCCCATGCACTCAAGCTCAAGGAAATCGAAGCGTCGGTACGCGATGGCGCCGCCGAGATCGATATCGTCATCACCCGCGAACACGTGCTCACCGGCAACTGGGAAGCGCTGTACCGCGAGATGCGCGACTTCCGCCAGGCCTGCGGCGAGGCCCACGTCAAGGCCATCCTCGCCACCGGCGAACTCAAGACCCTGCGCAACGTGGCCAAGGCTTCCATGGTCTGCATGATGGCCGGCGCTGATTTCATCAAGACCTCCACCGGCAAGGAAAGCGTCAACGCCACGCCGCTGGTGTCGCTGGTGATGCTGCGCATGATCCGCCAATACCAGGAGATGACCGGCATCCAGGTCGGCTACAAACCCGCCGGCGGCGTGGCCACGGCCAAGGACGTACTGGAATACCAGGTGCTGATGAAGGAAGAACTGGGCCATGACTGGCTGCAGCCTGACCTCTTCCGCGTCGGCGCCTCCAGCCTGCTGGCCGATATCGAGCGCCAGCTGGAACACCACGTCACCGGCCGTTACTCCGCCTTCAACCGGCATGCCATCGGCTAAGCCACGCCACCTGCACGGACAAGACAATGAGCGTTTCCACCTACTTCGACACCATGGACTACGGCCCCGCCCCCGAAAGCGACAAGGATGCCCGCGCCTGGCTGGCCAGCCACGAGGCTTCGTTCGGCCACTTCATCGCGGGCCGCTTCACCCAGCCCAGGGCCGATCTGGACGATATCGATCCGGCCAGCGGCAAGCTGCTGGCCCGCCTGAGCCAGGGCTCGGCAGCCGATGTGGACGCCGCCGTCCAGGCAGCGCAAGCGGCCCTGCCCGGCTGGCAGGCGCTGGGCGGCCATGGCCGCGCCCGTCACCTGTATGCACTGGCGCGCACGGTGCAGCGCCATGCACGCCTGCTGGCGGTGCTGGAAACGCTGGACAACGGCAAGCCGCTGCGCGAATCGCGTGATGTGGACGTGCCGCTGGTGGCGCGTCACTTCTATCACTACGCCGGCTGGGCGCAGTTGCAGGAGAGCGAATTCCCTGATCACGTGCCAGTAGGCGTGGTCGGCCAGATCGTGCCGTGGAATTTCCCGCTGCTGATGCTGGCGTGGAAGATCGCCCCGGCGCTGGCGCTGGGCAATACCGTCGTGCTCAAGCCGGCTGAGAACACTTCGCTGACCGCCCTGCTCTTTGCCGAACTGGCGCAGCAGGCTGGCCTGCCGGCGGGCGTGCTGAATATCGTCACGGGTGACGGCGCCACCGGCACGGCCGTGGTGGCCCATCCCGGCATCCAGAAGATTGCCTTCACCGGCTCCACCGAAGTGGGCCGCCTGATCCGTGAACAGACCGCCGGCAGCGGCAAGTCGCTCACGCTGGAACTGGGCGGCAAGTCGCCCTTCATCGTCTTCGAGGACGCCGATATCGATGCCGCCATCGAAGGCGTGGTCGATGCCATCTGGTTCAACCAGGGCCAGGTCTGCTGCGCTGGCAGCCGCTTGCTGGTGCAGGAAGGCATCCATGATCTGTTCATTGCGCGCCTGAAGACGCGCATGCAGAAACTGAAGGTCGGCGCGCCGCTGGACAAGTGCAGCGACATGGGTGCGCTGATTTCGCCGGTGCAGCTGGAACGCGTCAGGAGCCTGGTGGAACAGGGTGTGCGCGAAGGCGCGCAATGCCATCAGGTGGCGCTCGATACGCCGCCCGGCGGCTGCTTCTATCCGCCCACGCTGCTGACTGGCGTGCACCCGGCAGCGACCGTGGCCAGCGAAGAGATCTTTGGGCCGGTGCTGGTGGCCATGAGCTTCCGCACACCCGACGAGGCCGTGCAACTGGCCAACAACAGCCGCTATGGGCTGGCCGCCAGCATCTGGAGCGAAACCATCGGCCTGGCCCTGGGCGTGGCCCCGCAACTGAAGGCTGGCGTGGTCTGGATCAACAGCACCAACCAGTTCGATGCGGCGGTCGGCTTTGGCGGCGTGCGCGAATCCGGCTATGGCCGTGAAGGTGGGCGCGAAGGCTGCTATGAATATCTCAAGCCCAGACACCGCCAGGCAGGCAACCTGCGCCAGGCTTCGACCCCACGCGCCGTCCGCTCAGATTCCCCGCTGCAGGGCGGCGCCATCGATCGCACGGCCAAGCTCTATATCGGCGGCAAGCAGGTGCGCCCGGATGGCGAGGTGTCCATGGCCTGCCATTCCGCTCAGGGCGAGCGGCTGGAAGACGTCGGCCTGGGCAATCGCAAGGATATCCGCAATGCCGTTGCCGCCGCCGTCAAGGCGGGCGGCTGGACCAGCGCCAGCCCGCATCGCCGCGCGCAGGGGCTGTATTACATCGCCGAAAACCTCTCCGCCCGCAGCGAAGAATTCGCCCGCCGCATCGCCAGCACCACCGGCGTCAGCGCCGACGACGCCCGCGCCGAAGTGGAGGCGTCGATCAAACGTCTCTTCACCTATGGCGCCTGGGCCGACAAGTTCGAAGGCGCAGTCCACCAGCCGCCCATGCGCGGCGTGGCGCTGGCCATGCCGGAAGCCATCGGCGTGGTGGGCGTGGTCTGCCCCGAGGAAAAGCCCTTGCTGGCCCTCATCAGCCTGGTGGCCCCGCTCATCGCCATGGGCAACCGCGTGGTGGTGGTCCCCAGCGAGCAGGCGCCGCTGGTGGCCACCGACCTGTACCAGGTGCTCGACACCTCCGACCTGCCCGCCGGCGTCATCAACATCGTCACCGGCAAGAGCGCCGAACTGCTGCCCGTGCTGGCCGAACATGATGAAGTCGAAGCGCTGTGGGTGCGCGGGCCGGCCGAGTTCTCGGCGACGGCGGAGCGGCTCTCGACCGGCAATCTCAAGCGCTGCTTTGTCGATCACGGTTACCTCACCGACTGGCATGACGCGGCGCAAGGAGAAGGCGCGCAATACCTGCGCCAGGCAACGCACATCAAGAACGTCTGGATACCTTATGGCGAATGAATCCCTTCCCGCGCAACAGGAAAGAATTTCCAGGACATCGCTGACAATTTCCTGACTAACAAAACAAGTCAGAGATAATCCGAAAAAAATTAGATTTTTTCAGTGAACAATCAAGCTGAACAAGGAATCACAAGCCACAAGATTTAGATTTATCCTATAAGCATACTTATAAAATCCACAGGAGACGACATGCTTAAGAATCTGCATCCCTTGCTCAACGCCGACGTGCTCTACGCCCTGCGGGCCATGGGCCACGGCGATGAACTGGTGTTGTGCGACGCCAATTTCCCCGCCGATTCGGTGGCCCGCCAGACCGTGCTGGGCAAGGTGCTGCGCATCGATGGCGTAGGCACCACCGAAGCGGCCCGCGCCATCCTCTCGGTGCTGCCGCTGGACAATGCGGTGGAGCAGCCGGTGCGCCGCATGGAAATCATGGGCGAGCCCGCCACCATCCCCCCGGTGCAGCAGGAGCTGCAAGAGGAAGTGAACCAGGCAGAGGGTCGCGCCCGACCGCTGGGTTCCATCGAGCGTTTCGCCTTCTATGAAGCCGCCAAGAAAGCCTATTGCGTCATCGCCACCGGCGAGCGCCGCTTCTACGGTTGCTTCCTCCTCAAAAAAGGTGTGCTGCCCCCGGAGGCGTGAGCATGACTTCCTTCTCGCACAAGCAGGGCGTGGCCGTGCTCGGCATCTATGTGGCCGACCTCGCCTTCCGCGCCCCGAACATGCCGAGCCTGGGCCAGACCATCGCCGGCACCGGCTTTGCCATGGGCCCCGGCGGCAAGGGTTCCAACCAGGCCGTGGCCGCTGCCCGCGTGGGTGCTCCGGTACGCTTCATCTCCGCCATCGGCAAGGACGCCTTCGGCGACTTCGCCCTGTCGCTGTGGCGGCGCGAAACCATCGCCCCGCACGTCCGCGTGATCGACGGCGCGCCCACCGGCGCAGCCTTCATCTACGTCAACGACGCCAGCGGCGACAACGCCATCATCGTCGTGCCGGGCGCGGCATCGCAATTGTCGGAACAGGATGTGGAGCGCGAACGCCAGGCCATCGAAGCGGCCAAGGTCTTCGTCACGCAACTGGAACAACCGCCCGAGGCCGCACTGGCCGGCCTGCAGATCGCCCGCGCAGCAGGCACCATCACCGTCTTCAATCCGGCTCCTGCATTGGATTTCCCGCCACAGGTCTATGGACTGTGCGATTACATCACGCCCAATGAACACGAAGCCGCATTGCTGACCGGCATCGAGATCCACAACATCGACGACGCCCGCCGCGCCGCCGAGGTGCTGCTGGAGCGCGGCGTGGGCTGCGCCCTCATCACGCTGGGGGCGCAGGGTGCGCTGCTGCACAGCCGCAGCCACTCGCTGCACCTGCCGGCGCTGTGCGCAGGCACGGTGGTGGAGACCGCCGGCGCAGGCGACGCCTTCAATGGCGCCTTCGCCGCCGGCCTGGCCGAAGGCATGTCCGCCGAAGAAGCCGCCCGATTGGCCACGGCGGTCGCGGCCATCTCGGTGACGCGCCCCGGCACCGCGCCCTCCATGCCCAGCCGGCAGGAAGCGCTGGCGCTGCTGGACACCCATGCCGGCGTGCCGGTCCAGGCATAAGACCCATGACATTCACGGCAAGGTGAAATGACGATGAAACTGAAGATCTCCGACCCGCAACTGCTGTTCCTGCTGGTCATCAACGTAGCGATCCTGCTGGTGGCGACCGTGTTTTCGCATGGCGACTTCCTGGACATCTACAACTTCCAGTCCATGGCCAGCCAGTTGCCCGAACTGGGCCTGCTGGCCATCGGCGTGGCGCTGGCGATGATCTCCGGCAATGGCGGCATCGACCTCTCCGGCATCGGCCTGGCCAACCTGGCCGGCGTGGTGGCGGCGGCCGCCATGCCGCTTCTGGTGGCCGCCCCCGACGCCGCGCCCTGGACCTATACGCTAGGCTTCGTCGCCGTGGCGCTGGTGACTGGCGTCTTGGGCGGCGCGCTCAATGGCTGGCTGATCTCGCGTGGCAATCTCACCCCCATCCTCTGCACCCTGGGTACGCAGATGATCTTCACCGGACTGGCCGTGGTGCTGACCAATGGCTCGAGCCTGCGCATCAGCGTGGTCGATCCGATCTCGGCCATCGGCAATGAATCGGTGCTGGGCGTGCCCATCCCCTTCATCATCTTCGTGGCGCTGCTGTTGCTGGTGGGCTGGCTGATGCGCTACAGCCTCTTCGGCATCAAGCTCTACCTGCTCGGCACCAATGCGCGCGCGGCCCGCTATGCCGGCATCTCGCAGAACCGCCTGCGCTTTGCCACCTATGTCATCAGCGGCGTGCTGGCCTCGGTGGCCGGCGTCATCATCGCCGCCCGCACGGCCAGCGTGAAGGCCGACTACGGCAACTCCTACCTGTTGATCGCCATCCTCATCGCCGTGATGGCGGGAGTGCGTCCGCAGGGTGGCTACGGACGCATGGTCTGCCTGTTCTTCTCGGCGCTGGCGCTGCAACTGCTGTCGTCCACCTTCAACCTGCTGGAGATCTCCAACTTCTTCCGCGACTGCGCCTGGGGCCTGCTGCTGCTGTGCTTCCTGGCCTCGGCGCGGGTCAGCTGGCGTGACTTCTTCCCGAATTCGAAGGCGCAACTGCGCAAGTCTTGAACAGCACCCCGCCTGTCAAGATCCATCCAACTCAGTGGGGAAACTGGAGACATGATGAACAAGAAATCGGCTTGCGTACTGGTATCGGCCCTGGCCGCCGTCGGCTTTGCCAGCGCCCTTCAGGCGCAGAACAAACCCATCGATATCGTCACCGTGGTCAAGATCACCGGCATCAGCTGGTTCAACCGCATGGAAGTGGGCGTCAAGGAATTCGCCGCCGCCAATCCCGGCGTGACGACCCGCCAGATCGGCCCGGCGCAATCGGACGCGGCCCAGCAGCAACGCCTGGTGGAAGACCTGGTGGCCAAGAAGGTGGACGCCATCGCCGTGGTCTCGATGGACCCGCCCACGCTGGAACCGGTCTTGAAGCGCGCCCTGGATCGCGGCATCAAGGTGGTCACCCATGAAGCCGACAACCAGAAGAACACCCTGGTCGATATCGAAGCCTTCGACAACACCGCCTACGGCGCGCGCCTGAACGACCGGCTGGCGGCCTGCATGGGCCAGGCCGGCAAGTGGTCGTCGCTGGTCGGTTCGCTGGGCAGCCAGTCGCAGGTGCAATGGGCCGATGGCGGCGCCGCCAATGCCGCCAAGAAGTATCCCAAGATGACCCTGGTGGACGCCAAGAACGAATCGGCCAACGACGCCGAGAAGGCCTATGCCAAGGCCAAGGAAATCCTGCGCAAGCACCCCGACATCAAGGGCTTCCAGGGTTCTTCGTCGCTGGATGTGCTGGGCATCGGCCGCGCCGTGGAAGAGGCCGGCCTGCAAGGCAAGGTCTGCGTCTATGGCACCGGCCTGCCCAGTGAAGCCGCCAAGTTCCTGGAATCGGGTGCAGTGGGCGGCATCGCCTTCTGGGACCCCAAGGATGCCGGCCTGGCCATGAACAAGGCCGCCATGATGCTGGTGCAGGGCAAGAAGATCACCGACGGCATGGACCTGGGCATTCCCGGCTACAACAAGGTCACCGTCAAGAAGGGCCCGGGCGTGGGCGTGATCGTTACCGGTCAGGCCTGGGTGGAAGTGGACAAGAAGAACTACAAGCAGTACGCGTTCTGATCGCGGCCTGATCAGACCCACCGGACATCCGTCGTGCGCCGAGTTGCCGTCACGCCCGCGGATGTCCTCCGTCATCGCGTTTCACTATGACCAGTCAAACCACCTCTAGCGTCTCTGCCGCGCCCGCCCAGGAATTCCTGCGCCTGCAAGGGATACACAAGCGCTTTGCGGGCGTGCACGCCCTGCGCGGCGTCGATCTCACCATCCACGCCGGCGAGATCTATCACCTGCTGGGCGAGAACGGCTGCGGCAAGAGCACCCTCATCAAGATCATCGCCGGCGCGCAGCCGCCCAGCGAAGGCGAAATCTACATCCAGGGCCAGCGCGTGGCCGAGCTCACCCCGCTGGCCTCGCTATCGCTGGGCATCGAGACGGTCTATCAGGATCTCTCCCTGCTGCCCAACATGAGCGTGGCCGAGAACGTCGCCCTGAGCGAACAGTTGGTGCATCACCACGGCCGGCTGGCGCGCCTGTTCGACCGCCACGCCCTGAACCAGACCGCCGCGCGGGCGCTGCGCGCCGTCAATCTTCCCGCCGATGCCGACTTCCTCGACACCCGCGTGGACGAACTGCCCATCGCCACCCGCCAGCTGATCGCCATTGCGCGCGCCATCGCCACCAGCGCGCGCATGGTCATCATGGACGAACCCACCACCTCGCTCACGCAAAAGGAAGTCGATGCCTTAGTCAAGGTCATCAACGGCCTGCGCGCCAATGGCGTGGCTGTGCTCTTCGTGAGCCACAAGCTCGATGAGTGCTTTGCCATCGGCGGCCAGGCCATCGTCTTCCGCGATGGCGAGAAGGTCGCGCAAGGCCCGATCCAGCAATTCACCAAGGCCCAGCTGGGCCAGCTCATGACCGGCAAGCAACTGAGCCAGGAACGCTACCGCGTCGACGCGCAACTGCACAAGCCGCTCATGGAAGTGCGCTCCCTGAGCCGCCATGGCGCTTTCGAGGATGTCAGCTTCGCACTGCGCCAGGGTGAGATTCTGGGCATTACCGGACTGCTGGATTCAGGCCGCAACGAACTGGCCCTGGCGCTGGCCGGCGTAGAACCCGCCCGTGCAGGCCAGATCACGCTGGAAGGCCAGCCGCTGTCGCTGCGCAATCCCGGCGACGCCATCACCCATGGGATCGGCTACGTCCCCGAAGACCGCATCAGCGAAGGCCTGTTCCTGGACAAGTCGATCCGCGACAACATCGTCACCACCATCCTGCGCAAGCTGCGCGGCAAGTTCGGCGCGCTGGACGCCGCCGCCTGCCAGCGCTTTTCCACCGACACGGTGCGGCAATTGCAGATCGCCACGCCCGATGTAGACCGGCCTGTGCAATCGCTGTCCGGCGGCAACCAGCAGCGCGTGCTGATCGGCCGCTGGCTGGCCATCAACCCGCGCGTGCTGATCCTGCATGGGCCGACGGTGGGCGTGGACGTGGGCTCCAAGGACATCATCTACCGCATCATCCAGGACCTGGCGCAGCGCGGCCTGGGCGTCATCCTCATCAGCGACGACCTGCCCGAGCTGCTGCAGAACTGCGACAACCTGCTGTTGATGAAACGCGGCCGCATCGTGCGCCGCTATGCCGTGGAAGGACTCGCCGAGAGCGAGCTGTTCCACGATCTGGTCTCCGAGCAAAGTCAGGAAACTTAGTCATGGATGCAAGCACCCTCACCCGCCAGGCCGCCGACGCCAGCGCCGACGCACCTGTCCAGCGCCGCCCCAGCCTGGCCGCCCTGCTCAAGAAAAATCCCTCCGCCTTCACCCTGCTGCTCATCGTGCTGGTGGTGCTGACGGTGGCCTTGATCAACCCCGCCTTCTTCCAGCTGGCCGTGCTGTTCGACATCGTCCGCGCCTGCACCACGCTGGGCCTGTTCGCCCTGGGCGTGATGATCGTGCTGGCCGCCGGCGGCATCGATGTTTCCTTTGCCGCCATTGCCGCGCTGACCATGTATTCCATCACCAAGGTGGTGATGACCTGGTTCCCTGAGACGCACATCGCCGTCATCCTGCTGGCCGGCGCGGTCGGCGGCACCGGGCTCGGTGTGCTCAATGGCTTGCTGGTGGACTGGCTCAAGGCGCCTTCGCTGATCGTCACCATTGGCACGCAGTATCTCTATCGCGGCATCCTGCTGACCTTCGTGGGCACGGTCTTCTTCATGAACATCCCCCATGCCATGGACAGCTTCGGCAAGCTGGCGCTGGCCCGGCATGACACCGCCAACGGCCTGCATGCCGTGCTGCCGGCCACCGTGCTGGTCTTGGTGCTGGCCAGCGTGCTGACCTGGTGGCTGCTCAACCGCACCCTCATGGGCCGCGCCGTCTACGCCGTCGGCGGCAGCCTGGCCATTGCCGAGCGCCTGGGCTACAAGCTGCGCTCGGTGCATCTGTTCGTGTTTGGCTATGCGGGCTTCCTGTCGGGACTGGCGGGGATCGTGCATGTATCCAGCACGCGCCTGGCCAATCCTTTCGACCTGGTCGGCAGCGAACTGGACGTGATCGCCGCCGTTGTGCTGGGCGGGGCGCGCATTACCGGTGGACATGGCAGCGTGGTGGGGACGCTCCTGGGGGTGTTGCTGGTGACGCTGATCAATAATGTGCTGATCCTGGCGGGTGTGCCCAGTACCTGGCAGAAGGCCATCATCGGAGCATTCATTGTGCTGGCGGGGGCGGTGTTTGCGTTGCGCAGGGAGAAGTAGGGTCTGGCGCCGCAGGATGGAAACAATAGTCCGATCTGCCTTTCGTCCGTGGCATGAAAGACGATGAAGAAGAACGCCATGCAGAGTCGCGCAGCACACGCAAAAAAAACAGAAATGGCCGGACCAACCGGCCACTTCTGCCTTATTCACACCTGCACTGTTCAGGCCTGGGCGGACTTGTTCTTGCGACGGCTTGCCATCAATCCGAACAGCCCCATCCCCAGCAAGGCAAGACTGGCCGGTTCCGGGACGTCGGTAAAGCTGGCTTTCCAGGCCAGCGAATTGGACCAATCCAGACCATCCCATTTCGAGTTGGTGAGAAGGGTGGCATCGCCATTATTGTTATAGAAAACAAACTTGCCGTCATAAGGCCGTCCGGAGCGACGCGAGAGCATCCCCCACTGTGAGTTGCCGGGCTGGCTGTTATCCGTCACGGTCAGCAGGGCCACGTAAGAAGCATTCTTGCTCAGCGCCAGGCTGCCTGCATTGAAGGTGAAAGACTGCAGGCTATTGCTGTTGAGCGTGACGGCCTGACTGAACAGCGCCTGGCCCAGCGCCGATCCGCCTTGCTGCTGATCGCTCCATGCATAGATCCGGGCGCTGGCGGCAATGCTCTTGCCGAAGGTATTGATAAAGAACGTGAAGTTCTTGAGCGCTCCACCGGGAGCCGAGAAGGTTTCACCGTAGGTCGTGGTGGAACCGCTGCCGCCGAAGGGATAGACAATGTTTTTTCCGTCCCAGAGTGAGGTGGTGTCGATGAATGTGGTGTCGATGACAGCGGCATGCGCTGGTGCAAGGGCGGCCGCCATGAGGGTAGCGGCCAGGCTGAACCTGAGGGAAAGTCGTTGGATGGACATCTGCGTATCTCCTGAAAAAGATGAGTCGAAGTGACGCAGTCCATTTAGCAAATCGAGTGCCAGCACAACAATGTCCGCAGAAACAAGGGCTTATCTTTTTCGCTCGATCTTGTCTGTCAACGACCTCGACACACCGTTATGCGCACTGTCAAAAAAGCTTGATGCGCATGCCAGCAGCAGGGGCAACGTAGATTTCTGCACCATGCATCTTTGTTTTTGATTGCCACGTCTAGATTCTGCAATCTCTTTTACTGGCTGCTGATTCGAGGCCAGCGGCGATCTCAACGCGATTGCGCCCGCTATTTTTTGCTCGATAGAGTGCCAAGTCAGCCAAGGTCAGAAGCGTAGTACGGTCATGTCCGGCTTGATAGGCCGCAACGCCAAAGCTGCATGTGCGCCTACCGACAGGGACGAAGTTATATTTCTCTATCAGTAATCTTAGTTTTTCGGCCATGCGCGAGGCATCCTCTATGTCGCATTCCGGCAAGATGAGCAGAAACTCCTCCCCGCCCCAACGACCTACCAGGTCTGAGGACCGCACGTTACGCCTCAAGATCTCCGCGATACCAACCAGAACAGCGTCGCCCGTCGCATGCCCAAAATTGTCATTCACTTCCTTGAAGTGATCAATATCCAGCAGTATCAGCGATAAATTTTTTTCATATCGATCAGCACGATTTATTTCGTTATCAAGCACTTCATCCAGCTTCATCCTGTTGGCCAAGCCGGTCAATTTATCCGTGACGGCCAGCTGCGCAAGTTTTTCATTCAGACGCTCAACGCGCTGTTCAGCCAATTTACGTCCTGTAATGACGACGTGAGAAATGACGAAGAAATCTTCCGCCTCCAGCACTGGGGCTATGCGCATCATGAACCAGCGTTGCTCATTGGGGCTATGGCATGGATATGCGTACTGGAAGAACGGTGCACCAGACTCGACAACTGATCGGATGCCGTCATAAACTTTTCGACCATCACCATCGCCACTGTTGCCTGCCGAACGGCATACGGCGAGATAATTGATGCCAATCCAGCTGTAGCCAGCAGGTATGCCATTCTCGATCCCGAATTCACACCATGTCTTGTTGACGTAATGGATCACCCCAGTACGGTCTATCAATGCAATCTGGCTATCGAGAGAGTCCAGGGTGGCTCGGAGCAGTCTGGGAAACTGACGTCCTACGGATTTTTCGGCCTGCGATTGACGATGTCTTTCTTCGAGATCCCTCTTCATGCATCGCTCCAATCCTTTATTTAGTTAGAACTCGTTTCATGAACAGCTCAGCTGCAATCGGTCGGACTAATAATTTCTGAATCGCTTAGAGCTTAGATAGCTCTAGGCAGCGCCAAGTCTTCTCGATATGCAACGGAGCTGACACGAGAAGCTATTTACGGCGAAATCGGGATTGGAGAATCAGACGATCTTGAATGAAATGCTGCTCGCACTTCCCATGGAGAGGGCAATTCTCCCCTTCTCCAACCGAGACAGTTTCGTGATCGATGAGCTCGCCAGATGCGTTGGCAACCGGCGATACACACAGGAACTCACAAGGCGCAGGCGCCAGCGCTCGAGATCGTGTGGGAGGCACTCCCCTGTGCCTGAAAGGCAAGCCTGCTCACCTCGCGCGAGCGGCCCCGTATGAGTCGTGTAGACGTTACGCATTCCCCCTCCTTTAGCGCCGCCGGACTACTGACCTTGCTGGTGCTTGTGCCATTTTTCTTGTAGTGAATGACATGACCCCAATTCAAGATCCGCACAGGCACTGCCTGGGATTTCAGGATAACGAATTAGCGATCAACAAACGCATGGACACGCTGCTGCCAGCATAACAATTTAGCGCCCTTCACTTATTGGGCAACACTGCGGAGCCAAGATGATTGATGAGTTTTTCTCAGCTCCAAAACGACACCGTCTCACTGAATCCGCATCATGCCGTAGGCTAGATAGCGTCGCAGATTCAGTGAGACGGTGGGTGAACAAAGCCCCCCTTGTTCACAACCTGACAATAACTCCCCGAATGTTATTGATAGGTCAAATCAATGCTAGCGAGTTGATTATCTGTTTTCAAGCATTTCGTTCAACGAATATGATCTGAGACAAATTTTGTCGTCACCGGATGTAAGTCCTTCTGCGGCTACCCGGCATCAAGGCTTCTGTGCCTTAGAAGGAAAAGGAAGGTAGGTTAACTTGAGTGGCTCAATTTTTTGCTAGTAAAGCCACAAATGTGAGGAATGTGTGAGTTTGGTCCACTATGAAAAATATGCTCAGGGGATAATCCTGCCTCGTCACTTTATACGGCGGTAGCGTCCGGCACCCTGCCGATTTAGCAAATTAAGTCCTCTGACGGATCCAGACTCAGCGGAATTAATTTTCAGCTTCGTGAAGACATGAACAATCCACGCAATGGAACTACCGTACTGAGCTGCACGCTAGTGTTTCTTGCTCAATTGGGCTCGACATTGTGTCTTCCCGTGCTCCCACAGATTGGCAACGACATTGGCCTTACTGAGGCTATAGCCTCACTCTCGCTCGTCGTCTTTTTCGCGGGCTGTGCGGCCCCCCTATTGGTATGGGGGGTATTAGCAGATCGTTGCGGTCGTAGAGTGGCAGTTGTGACCGCCTTGCTTCTGTTCTCCATGGCAGCGGGAGTTGCAGCCAACGCTGCAACTCCATCCGTTTTTTTGGCAGCCCGTGCGATACAAGGAGTAGGAGCCGGTGGCATGGCCGTGCTGGGAAGAATATTGATCGCGGACACTGCAAGCGCTGCAGATTTGGCCAAAAGAATGTCACTGCTGTCATTTACATTTGTTCTGGCGTTGGGTGGCGGTCAGTTTTTGGGTGGCGTGATTCAAGATTTTTTTTTCGTGGCGCCATCTTTTTATGATGACCGCAGCCTCGGGAACTGCCCTTTTCTTATTCATTCAATGCATTCACATTTCTCCCCCCGCGCAATCGTCTAGTCGGCCAGGAGGATTTCGCAGGCCAGCTTGTGCGCGCCATAAATCAATGCGGGGCGGGTCGGTGTGGCCGGGGTCACCGGATCGGGCAGGTCCAGGCCATAGACGGCGATGGTGCTGGCGTAGACCACCACTGGGGGCGGTGTGGCCGGGTCGCGCCGGGCCAGCAGTTCGAACAGGTCCAGCGTGGCGTCCAGGTTCACGCGCCGGCTCAGCGCGGGATCGGCCTCGGCGGCGCCGCCGGGCAGCGCGGCCAGATGAAAGCACAGGTCAGCGCCGAAGGCGACGATCTGTGCTTGCACCTGCGCATCTTGCAGATTGCCTTCGATGCGCACCATCTCTGGCGCAGTCTCGCCCAGTTGCCGGTCCAGTACGGCCAGGCTGCTGATGCGCCGCCCGCCTGCCTGAGCGCGCTGCCGCAGCAGTGCAACCAGGGTGGCGCCGATGAAGCCCCCTGCGCCGGTGACGAGGATCTTCATCGTGCTGGCACCACGCGTTGTTGCAGCAGGCCAAAGGGTCCGGTGCGGCCATCGTCAAAGCAGGCCTGCATGCTGACCTCGTCGCCAAAGCGCATGAAGCCGGTGCGGATGTCGCCGTGGTCGATCTTTTCGATGACGCGGCGTTCGGCGATGCAGGCCGATCCTGCCGCACGCGACTGGTTCGACACCGTGCCCGAACCGATCACGGTGCCAGCGGTGAGCCGGCGACTGCGGGCGGCGTGGGCGATCAGTTCGCCAAAGGAAAAATTCATCTCGCCGCCGTGCGGATGGCCAAACGGCTGGCCGTTCCACTGCACCTGCAGGCGCATCTGCACGCGGCCGTCGCGCCAGGCGGGGCCGAGCTCGTCGGGGGTGACGGCCATGGGAGCGAAGGCGGTGGAAGGCTTGGCCTGCAGGAAGCCGAAGCCGGTCTTCATCTCATGCGGCCCCAGCGCGCGCAAGCTCCAGTCATTGATCTGCACCAGCAGACGCACTGCCTGCAAGGCCTGGCTGGCCTGCACGCCCATAGGGACGGGGCCGACGATCACACCGAATTCGCCTTCGAAGTCGATGCCATCTTCTTCCGAGGGCAGCGCCACGTCCTGATAGGGGCCGAGGAAATCATCGCTGGCGCCCTGGTACATCACGGGCACGGTGTCGAAATGCGGGATCGGTGGTGTCTTGAAGGCCTCTTCCATCAGCCGCCCATGATTGAGAAAGGCCGAGGCATCCAGCCATTGCGGGCTGCGTGGCAGCGGGGCGATGCATTGGCGCGGGTCGAATGCGATGGTCTCAGTGAGACCGCCCTGGTTGAGGGCGTCGTAACGTTCTTGCAGCAAGGGCCGCACCTGGTCCCAACGTTGCACGGCGTCCAGCAGGCTGGCGGCGATCTGCGGCACGGGCTCGGCCTGGCGCTGGTCGCGCGAGACCAGCAGCAAGGCGCCATCCAGGCTGCCATCGGGGAGCGTGGCCAGTTTCATGGCTCAGCCCTCCTTGCGCAGTTGGGCGGCGATGTCGGCCTCATAACGGCCATCGACCAGGATGAAGAGCATGCGGCAGGGCCGGCCCGAGCGATTGGCCCAGGCGTGGTTGGTGCCGCGCTGTACCACCACGCTGCCCGGCTTGAGCGCGACTTCGCCCTGGTCGAGCACCAGGGTCATCTCGCCTTCGATGACGATGCCATAGTCCACCGACTCGGTGCGGTGCATCAGCGGATGGGGTGAGTCGGCCTGCACCGTGGAGGCCTGGGCTTCGCCGATCTGTGTAAAGGCATCCTGCATCTTGTGATGGGCATGGGCGAGGAACTCGTCGGTATCGGGCGGGATATCGACGAAGCGCATGCGCGTGCCGTGGGGGGGCGGAGACAGCACCAGTGCTCCCACGGTGGGATCAGCGCCGTTGTCCACCTGCGCTGGCGTGCTGGAGGTACTCCAGACTTCATGGAACACGGTGCCGGGGATGGCGGCGATTTCCACGACGGTCGGCAGCGGCCCGTTGCTGCTGACGATGGAACGGCCTTGGGCGTCGTGGCCGGTGACCACGCGATGGATGGGGGGAAAGCTCATGATGACTCCAGTGGCAAGCAGGTTCAGGCGGCGTCGAAGATCGCCACGGCGCGCGTCCATCCGGCGCTGGCGCCGCGGATCTTGTGCGGGAAGCAGCTGATCATGAAGCCATGCGCTGGCAGGGCTTCGAGGTTGTGCAGTTTCTCCAGGTGGCAGTAGCCGATGTCGCGGCCGGCCTTGTGGCCTTCCCAGATCAGGGCCTTGTTGCCGGTCTCGGCCACGCGCTGGGCGGTATAGGAAAAGGGGGCGTCCCAGCTCCATGCGTCAGTGCCGGTCAGGCGTACGCCGCGTTGGAGCAGGTACATGGTCGCTTCATAACCCATGCCGCAACCGGCGCCGAGATAGTCGCGGTGACCATAGCGGGAGCCGGCGCGGGTGTTGACCACGACGATATCGAGTGGCTCCAGGACATGGCCGATGCGCTTCAATTCGGCTTCCACGTCGGCGGCAGTGGCGACGTAGCCATCGGGGAAGTGGCGGAAGTCCAGTTTCACGCCGGGCTGGAAGCACCACTCCAGCGGGACTTCATCGATGGTGATGGAGGGGCGTGCGCCGCCATTCCTGGCGTCCTGGGTGGAATGGAAATGCCAGGGCGCATCGAGATGGGTGCCGTTGTGCGTGGTCAGGGTGACCCATTCAGCGGCGGCGGCTTCGCCGTCGGGATAGTCTTCGGGCTGGGTGCCGGGCAGCATGGCCATGAATTCGGGCAAGGTGTCGGCGTGCTTCTGGTAGGTGATCTTGGGCGCCAGTGGCGGCGGGTCGGAGAGCACGTCGTTTTCGAGATAGATGGACAAGTCGACGAAGCGATGCCGGCGACGTGCTTGCAAGGATGCGGTCATGCCAGGGCCTCCTGAGGTTGAACGGCGGCACCACGCGGCAGCCGCGAGAAACAGAACGATGCCGTCAGGCCCAGCGTCAGCGCCACCGGTCCCAGGCTGCCATAGCCCCAGCCCTGCACCAGCGTGCCGCCGAGGATGGGGCCGATGGCCGCGCCGGTCATCAGCATGGCGGGCGTGGCGGCCATGGCGCGGCCACTGCGGTCCAGCCGGGCCATGAGGCCGAAGGCAAAGGTATGCGTGAAGATCATCACGGCGGCAAATACCGACGCGGCGGCGGCATAGGGTGCGAAGCGCGCCGAGGACATGATCACCAGCACCAGCAGCGCCTGCACCAGCGGGCCGGCCATGAGCACGCTGCGGGCCGGCAGGCGCTTTTCCAGCAGGGCCGCCAGCGGTGCGGGCAGGAGATTGACGAAACCCAGGGCGATGAGCACGCCGGTGACGGCTTGCAGGCCGAAGCCGCGATCACTGCCGACGCGTTCGAGGAAGCTGAAGGTCATCGACTGCACCAGCCCCATGCAGGCGATCCCGGCGATGCCGTACCAGACCTGACGCGGCACCGGTTGACGCACGATGGACACGCGCGGCAGGCCATCGGTCTCGGCACGCGGAAAGGCCAAGGCGCTGGCCAGCGCGCCCACCGCCATCACGCCGGCAAAGAGGTAGAACAGCGTGCTGCCACCAAGGTGAGCGACCAGCGGCGGCGCACTGCCCAGAAACAGGATGGCGAAGACGCCCAGCGCGATACCGACCAGGGCAAAGCCGCGATGCGGATTGCTGCCACGGGCGATGGTGCCATGCGTGACGCTCAGGGACAGCCCGGTCGTGATGCCGCACACGGTATGCAACAGGGCCAGCAGGAGGTAGTGATGGGTCTGCGCCGCCACGGTGAACAAGAGCGCCGACAGGGCGAAGCCGATGGCGGCCTTCCAGCGCGCCGTCTCGGGATCGAAGCGCGGCGCCAGCATGGCGCTGGCCAGCACAGCGCCACCGAGAAAGAGCGAGGCCAGCAGGCCGGCCTGGCGCGCATCGAAATGGTAATGCGCCACCAGCGTGCCGACCCACACTGGCAGGGCCACCAGGTCAATCATGCCGGCGCAATGCGCCAGCATCAGCGCAGCCAGGCCGCGCTTGGAATAGCTCGTGATCATGTCGTCTCCTCGCGTTGTGCGCAGGTCAAAACTGTTAATGATTTATATTTTTTATGGGTTTTATGCGTTGTGCATTCAGATGGGTTGCACCAGCGCCGCATGCGAGGCGCGCATGATGCGCGAATGCTCGTCCTTGTCGCCGCCTTCGACCTCGATCTCACCCAGGCGCGCCGAGTTTTCCACCACCATGCGGCAGCGCTCCCAGCGACGCTCCTCGAAGGCGGCCAGGGCCTGGGGCACGGCGCCGTTGCGTTCCAGCTCATCGGCCAGCACCAGTGCATCCTCGATGCCGATGCAAGCGCCCGAGGCCAGGTGGGGCGTGGTGGCATGGACGGCGTCGCCGATCAGCACCACGCGTCCCTGGTACCACGGACGCGGCAACAGCAGGCCTTCCAGCGGACGGAAGATGATGCGGGCCTTGTCATCGAGCTGCTCGCGGATGGTCTTGAGCACCGGCGCGCTGAACTCTTCCAGCAAGCCGCGCAGATGCGAGACAAAGGTGGCCGGATCGACGTGATCGTTGAGCGGGCGCGGTTCGGTGACGAACAGGTACATCTCGTCCCGGGACACAGGATTGACGCCCGGCTTGATGCGCGGCCCCATCCACATGGTGCAGGTAGTGATCTCTTGCGGACGCGGCAGCACGGCGCGCCACACCGCCTGGCCGCTGTAGCGCGGCTTGGGGGCATGGGGGAAGAGATGCGTGCGCAGCTTGGAATAGAGGCCATCGGCGCCGATCACCAGGTCATAGCGGCGGGTCTGGCCATCGGTGAAGTCCACTTCGACCTCGTGGCCGACTTCGCGCAGTGCGCTGAAGGTGCAACCCAGGCGTACATCGGCGCCGGCCGCGCGGGTGGCGTCGGCCAGGATGCGCGCCAGCACCGGACGCAGGATGGCGCCGCCGCCCGGCACATCGGGGCTGGCCAGGCGCGGTGTGGGCAGTTCGGCCACTTGCGGACCATGCGGCAGGCACAGGCGCACACCATCGCCGGCTGCCCCTTCGCGCAGGAAGGCCTCCAGCACACCCAACTGCTTCAAGGCGCGCAGGGTGGCCGGCCCCAGGCTGATGCCAGCGCCATAGTTGCGCCACTGGGCATCGAGTTCCACCAGGTCGACCTGGGCGCCGCGGCGGCGCAGGTCGATGGCGGCCGACATGCCGGAAAAACCGCCGCCGATGATGAGGATGCGTTGGGCTGCGAGTGTCATGGTGAGTCTCCTGGATATTTTTCTTGAAAGAGTTAACGCTGATCGTCGGCGGCCGCATGCAGGCCGCCGTCGTCATCGATGCGTAGCGGCACTGCCGTGAGCGTGTCGCCCAGGCAGGGACCGAGCGTACAGACGCCCGTGAGCGGATCGAACAGCGCGCCATGGGCAGCGCAGACCAGGTGCTGGCCGGTGCCGTCGAAATAGGCGTCGCGCCGCCACGGCAGCGGCGTGCCGTGGTGCGGGCAACTGTCGCGCCAGGCGCGGACCTGGTCGCCCCGACGCAAGACGAAGAGGGTGGCCTGCCCTGCCGATTCGGTATCGAAACCGCGTGCGCCGTTCTCCGGCAGTTGCGTGACGTGGCACAGGTACATGGCTGTCTCCGTTTTAGTACTCGTACTCGTCCTCGTACTCAGTGCGCCGCGCCTGGCGGCGGCGGGCCGCTCGGCGCCCACTTCTCGCGGTACTGGAACAGGAACAGCTGCGAGGCATCGGCGCCCATGGGGACTTCGCGCGCGGCCCAGCTTTGGTCGTGCAGGTCCATGTCGGCGTCGTACTCGACATGGCAGCCCAGCGGGGAATTGAAATACCAGAACCAGTTGCTGCCGAAACGATGGCGGCCAGGCCCCCAGAAGCTCTGGTAGCCCTTTTCCACGAAGCGGGTGCCGGCCAGCAGCAGTTCGGTCGGACCGCCCATATGGAAGGTGAAATGCTCGCAGCCTTTCATGAAGGGCGGGGTCTGGATCATGAACAGGGTGTGATGGTCCAGGGTACCTGCAGGGCGCAGGAAGGGGCCGACGCCGGTGAAGCGGTCGGTGCAGACAAAGCCCAGGCGATGATAGAAGGCCTCGGCCTTGGCCGCGTCCGGCACGAAATACACCACATGCGAGAGCGTGCGCGGCAAGGCCGGCAATTCGGGCGGCAGACCCAGTTCGTTGGGCGCGCGCTGGGCGTGGCCAGGGCCATTGACGCGTTCAGCGGGCAGCGTCAGGGGGCGGCGCACGGTGAGCTGGAAGGCCAGCGCAAAGCCCATGTCATCGACGCTGCGCACGATGCCATCGCGGCGGCTGACTTCGCGGTCGCGGCGCAGTTCGGTCTCGATGGCGTCCAGCGTGGCGCTGTCGGCCACGCCATAGACGGTCTCGCGCAGCAGGCTGGCGGTGCCCATGGCTGGCGCAAGACTGGCGTCGTCCTTGGCGCGCAGCACGACGGCGGTGCCGTCCAGCGCTTCGAAGCGGTCGCCGCCGGCGTCCTTGAGGCCATAGTCCAGCAGGTACTGGCGGCAGGCGGGCAAGTCATCCACGCCAAATACCAGGGCGTCAGGTCCAATGATGTTCATGCGTATTCCTTAGGGTTGCAGTCGATGTTCAGCGCTTGGTGCGGCCGCCCAGAGTCTCGGCGACCCAGTCGGCGATGTAGTGGCCGGCGTTGATGGAGTTGTCGAAGCTGGCGTGCTGCACGCCGCCTTCGCGGTCGGTGAAGACCTTCAATTCGCGCTTGGGGCTGTTGACCAGTTGTTCGTAGGTGCGATGCGCCCACTTGAGCGGAATCTGGCTGTCCTTCTCGCCATGGGTGACCAGGAAAGGCACGCGGATCTTCTCGACCACGCCGTCCAGGTGGACGTCCTCGGTGATGCGCCTGAAGTCGTCGATATCCTTGGCGCCCCAGACCCAGCAGACGTGCTGCCAGTAATGCGGCACAGGGAAATCGCCCTCCTTCTCCAGACGCCGTTTCTGCACATCGCGCCAATCGTGATTGGCGCCCCACACCACGCCGCAGGCAAAGCGCGGCTCCATGGCCACCACCCGGGGGCAGTAGTAACCGCCCAGCGAGACCCCTTCGCAGCCGATGCGGGCGGGATCGACGTCCTCGCGCTGCTCCAGCCAGTCCACCACATGGCGCGCCCAGTGCTCGGCATCGAAGCGTGCCGTCAAGCCGTGCAGGCGCAGGGCTTCGCCGGTGCCGGGCTGGTCGATCACCAGCGAGGCGACACCGCGCTCGGCCAGCCAGCCGGGCAGGCCCACCAGGTATTTCATTTCCTTGGTCGAATCCAGGCCGTTGAGCTGCACCAGGATCGGGGCGGGCCCCTGCACGTTCCTGGCCCGGGTATAGAGACCGGAGATCACCTTGCCTTCGTAGGGAATCTCGACCCGTTCGCAGTTCTCGCCCGCCAGCGCGATGCCGCGCTGGAACACTTCCAGGAAGCGCTTGTAGAGTTCCAGACGGCCCGGCGCGCCATGGCCCTGCAGGCGTTCGCAGGTCAGCAGGTAGCTGGCGGCGCGCTTGTATTTCTCGCCCGCCGACAGCAGACGGCCGCGCGACTCATCCTCGGCGGCCAGGCTGCACAGCTTTTCGGCCATGTCCGCCCAGGTGGCGCGGAAGGCCGCCGTGCCTTCGGCGTCAGGCTGCCTGGCGGCCTCCTGCAAGGGCGCGCACATGGCTTCGATTTCACCGATGCGCGCGCCCATCTCGATGGCGAGGTCAACGGAAAGATTCCAGACATAGTTCGTCGGGAAGTAACGGAACATGGTGTGACTCCTATGATGACGAGCGCTTGCTCAGTGGCCCCCGCCCATCCACAGCGGCATGGCGAAGTTGATCCAGATGGCGTCGCTCTTGGCGGTATTGGCGGCGTACAGGCCGCGCTGGTAATTCATGTTGATGCTGAAGGGACCGGCGTTGTAGGCCACGGTCGGTCCCAGGGACAGGCTGCGGGCGCGGTTGCCGGTGATGTCGGCGCCGTTCTGCCGGTCATCGGTGAACTGGTTAAGGTAAGAACCGGTGACGCCAAACTTCCATTTGCCGACATTCCAGCCACCGATGAAATCGGCCACATAGGCCGTGCCGGAACGATAATTGGTGCTGCTGTTGCGGTCGTTGATGAGCAGGCGGTTGGAGATGCCCAGATCGAGTCCGTCGGGGTTGTTGTGACGCACGGCCAGCACCGGCTGCCAGGAGGTGTAGCCGACCGCCACGCTGGGCCGGGTCGGGCTGTAGGAGCCGGTCTCCAAAGAGATATCGAATCCGAGCGTGACATTGGTGTGGGCGGCCACGTCCCAGCGCAGCAGCACCGGTGTGGCGGTGACGTTGGAAAGGCCGTTGTGCGTTTCGCTGTGGCCCGCCACTTCGGTATGCAGCGACACCACCGGCAGCACCAGCTGCGAATACACCTTGGCGCCCAGCCATTGCACGCCATAGGAGGCCAGCAAGCGCGTCGTGGCCGAGTAGGCCGACGACTTGAAGGGGATGGGCAGCTTGTTGCCGTTGTTGTCGTAGAGACCGTTAGAGGAACTGTAGTTGAACTGTTCCACCGCAAACAGGCCGGGGATGGGCGGCAGCGCCGCGATGTACTCGCTGGTGGAACCGGTGGGGAACGGCGAGACGCCGCCCTCGAAAGCATAGGCTGCGGGCCATACGGCCATGGTCAGCAGCGCGCAAGTTGCCAGCTGGCATGCCGGCACGAATCCTCTCTTCACTTCTGTCTCCTTGTCTCCTACCCTGCCTGGCGGGGTGTGGCCGCTATCGGCGCATTGTCATGGCCAGGCTCAACAGCGGCGCATCCAGTGCGAGCGCGCCGCCGGCTTGCCGCGCCAGCCCTTTCTGATGGGGCCATGCAGCGGATGAGTGAAGCTTAAGAGTGGGGTTGATATTGATCAAATGGATTGTTTTGATTCATGATATGGACGGCATCAATACATCGACCACCCCATCCGTCGTCTATTCGAGGGTCGGCAAGAACAAGCACAACAACGGAGACCAGCGCCATGCGTTTCAACAAGCTCGACCTCAATCTTCTGGTCGCCCTGGATGCCCTGCTCACAGAGATGAGCATCAGCCGCGCCGCCGAAAAGATCCACCTGAGCCAGTCGGCCATGAGCAATGCCCTGGCGCGGCTGCGCGAGTATTTCGATGATGAATTGCTGATCCAGGTGGGCCGGCGCATGGAGCCCACACCACGCGCCGAGGTGCTCAAGGATGCGGTGCATGATGTGCTGCGGCGTATCGATGGCTCCATCGCGGCGTTGCCGGCCTTCGTGCCGGCCGAGTCCACGCGCGAGTTCCGCATCTCGGTCTCGGACTTCACGCTCTCCGTGCTCATCCCTCGCGTGCTGGCGCGCGCGCACGCTGAAGGCAAGCACATCCGCTTTGCCCTGATGCCGCAGGTGCAAGACCCGACCCGTTCGCTGGATCGGGCCGAGGTGGACCTGCTGGTCTTGCCACAGGAATTCTGCACGCCCGATCATCCTGCCGAAGAGGTCTTCCGCGAACGGCATGTCTGCGTGGTCTGGCGTGACAGCGCGTTGGCGCAAGGCGAGCTGACGCTGGAGCGCTACATGGCCTCAGGCCATGTGGTGATGGTGCCGCCTGGGGCCAATGCGTCTTCGGTGGAAGCGTGGATGGCCAAGAAGCTGGGCTTTGCGCGCCGGGTGGAAGTGACCAGCTTCAGCTTCGCTTCTGCGCTGGCGCTGGTGCAGGGGACGGATCGCATCGCCACTGTGCATGGCCGGCTGGCGCAGCTGCTGGCGCCGCAATGGCCGGTGGTGATCAAGGAGAGTCCGCTGGCGCTGGGCGAGATGCGGCAGATGATGCAGTGGCATCGCTACCGCAGCAATGATCCTGGCATTCAGTGGCTGCGCCGGGTGTTTCTGGAGAGTGCGCGGGAGATGCCACCGGCGTAACTTCTTCGTTGGAGAAGAACATGCATATGGTTTTCTCACTTATTTCACTTATTTCATTTATCTCATTTGTCTCATTTGTCTCATTTATCTCATTTATCTCATTTATCTCTTTGACGGTCCGTACCTGCAGCATGGAGTTTCATTTTGGCGACAGCCGCCCAGGGAAGACTGCAATGGGATCGAGGACCTGACGATATTCAATGGCACAGTAACTCCCCGTAACTTCCTCTAAGTCCACACCGGCCCTTTTTGATCCAGGCCAAGCTCAACTGAA
The DNA here is from genome assembly GCF_001929405.1 of Herbaspirillum camelliae. Lineage (NCBI taxonomy): Bacteria > Pseudomonadati > Pseudomonadota > Betaproteobacteria > Burkholderiales > Oxalobacteraceae > Herbaspirillum > Herbaspirillum camelliae. The sequence goes on along the minus strand of NZ_KV880769.1, from coordinate 2,486,864 downwards.
CGTACTCGTCAAGCGCCCGCGCTCCACACGAGGCAGGTCAAACCCGACCGGAAATCTGCTTGAACTAAGTCCTGCCATCACTTACCATCCGTAACTGTTTGGTACGTTGCAGTAGAATTCAGCACGTTTTATTACGTGTTACTTCATGTTTTGCATTACGTTGTTCGCATTGATAGTCAGTCACTGATCTATCAAAAAATAATTCCAAATCCCGCGAAAACCAGCGTAACTGCGCGATGCCAGGATGTGCCGGCCAGGACGCAAAAGCCAGTCCGTGGACGAAGGGGGCTTTCTTCACGAGATGGAAGAAAGAGAATAGAAAATATGCTGCGGTCGGGAGCACTGCAGTCGGGGGAAGGTTTCACATGGCAATTCGCAATCGCAGCAGCGAGACCAGGTCTCGTCCATTCATTCGTCTGGCCTGCAGCGCCCTGGCGCTGAGCGCCGTAGCGGGATGTGCATCCATCGAACCGCAGGCCCTGAGCAACAGCGAGATCGCTGCCACCCTGCAGGCGGACAAGCAAGCGCTGGACAAGGGCATCGAGCCGCTCAACGGCCCTCTGACGCTGGATGAAGCGATCGCCCGGGCCATCAAGTACAACGCCGATCGCCGCCTGAAGATGATGGAAGAAGCGCTGGCCGCCGGCACGCTGGAAGCGGGCAACTACGACATGCTGCCCAAGCTGGTCGCCTCGGCCGGTTACCGCGACCGCAACAACGACTACATCACCCGCAGTCAGGATTCGGTCACCGGACAGCAGTCGCTGGCCAACCCCTTCATTTCCTCGGGCCGCAGCGCCGTCACCACCGATCTCACTTTCTCCTGGAGCCTGCTGGACTTCGGCCAGAGCTATTACGCCGCCAAGCAGAACGCCGACCGCGTGCTGGTAGCCCGGGAGCGCCGCCGCAAGGCCTTGCATACCCTGATCCAGGATGTGCGCACGGCCTACTGGCGCGTGGTGGCCGCGCAATCGCTCAAGGGCAAGGTGCAAAGCGGAATCGTTGATGCGGAACAGGCCTTGAAGGACGCCGAACGCGCCGAAAACGAGCGCTTGCGCAACCCGCTGGAGGCCCTGCGCTTCCAGCGCCAGTTGCTGGAAAACCTGCGTCTGCTGGAAACCGTCGAGCAGGAACTCTCGGCTGCCCGCATCGAGCTGGCCGCATTGACGCGCCTGCCGCTGGGCAGCGACTACAGCGTCGCCGCGCCGCAGATGAGCTTGTCCAAGACCTGGCTCGAACTTCCGGTGGCCCAGCTTGAGGAGCAGGCTTTGCAACGCAATGCCGATCTGCGCGAAAGCATGTACAACGCGCGCATCGCCCAGCAGGAAACCCATCGCACCATGCTGCGCCTGTTCCCTGGGCTGTCGTTCAATTATGGCTACAAGAGCAGCGACGACAGCTATCTGATCAATCAGCACTGGCGCGAGGCCGGTGTCCAGGTTTCTTTCAACCTGTTCAATCTGCTGGCCCTGCCCAGCCAGAAACGCCTGGCCGATGCAGGCGTGGACCTGGCCGAACAGAAACGCATGGTCACGCAGATGGCCGTGTTGACCCAGTTGCACATCGCCCGCCTGCAATACGCCAATGCCATGCACCAGTATGAGCGTGCCGATACCATTGCCAATGTGGAAGGACGCATCGCCGACCACGTCGGCAACCAGGCGGTGGCGCAGAAACAGACCCAGCTGGACCGCGTCTCCCAGCAGACCTCGCTGATCCTTGCGCAACTGCGCCGCTACCAGGCCATGGCGGCGGTCCATACCGCCTCATCGCGGCTGCAGGCCTCGCTGGGCATGGAGCCAAGCATTGGCGATGTGGCGGGAGACTCCATTGGCGATCTGGCCAAGGCCGTCCACAAGTCACTTCAGGATTGGGATAACGGCCCCCTTCCGGTGACCAGCAACTAGGTTCGCAAGCATGACCACCCCGCCTCCGCGCCGCCCCATGCAGCTGTTGTCGGCACCGATCATCGCGTTGGTGATGGCTGCGGCTGCGACGCCCTCTTGTCTTGCCGCAGCCCAGACGGCCCAGGCTGCAGACCCTGCAAGACCGGCGCCGTCGGCCTCGCCGGGCATGCTCGACAAACGCGAGATCCGCGCCCAGCTTGCACCGGTGCGCTACACCACCATTGCCGCCGAGATCGGTGCGGTCATCGCGCGCCTGCCCGTCACGGAAGGCGCTCGCTTCCAGCGCGGCCAGACCCTGGTGCAGTTCGATTGCGCCGTCCAGAACGCCCAGCTCAACAAGGCCCGGGCCAGCCTGAGCGCAGCCGACAAGGCCTGGCAGGCCAACAAGCGCCTGGCTGAACTCAATTCAGTGGGGCGGGTCGAGCTTGACGCCTCAGAGGCGGAAGTGGCCAAGGCCCGCGCCGACCTGGCCGCGCAGGCTGCCCTGGTCGGCAAGTGCTCCATTGCGGCGCCCTTTGGCGGGCGTGTGGCCGAGCAAAAAGTGCGTGAACAGCAATTTGCACAACCCGGCCAGACGCTGCTGGAAATCATCGATGACAGCGCCCTGGAACTGGAATTCATCGTGCCCTCGAAGTGGCTGGTCTGGATCAAGCCGGGCAAGGTCTTCCAGATCCGCATCGACGAAACCGGCAAGACCTATCCGGCCAAGGTCCAGCGCCTGGGCGCCAGGGTAGATCCGGTAAGCCAGTCGGTCAAGGTGGTCGGCGTGGTGGATGGAAAATTCAATGAACTGATGGCCGGCATGAGCGGCGCCGTGATGTTCGGCCAGCAAGAGCAGCAGCCGTAGTACCCAATCCAGGGATCAAAAACTCATCAAGGGGGAAGTTCATGCAGATCAAGTCCAACAAGGCGATGAAGAAAATCGCCGCACTGAGCGTATTGAGCGCGGCCATGATGGCCAGTTCCAACAGCCAGGCCTGCTCGGCCGACCCTTTCATCTCGGCGGTCTGCATCATGGCCCTGGCCGGCAATCAGGCTACCGGCGGGTTCGACAGTTACGTGCCGGCCGTTGGCCAGCAACTCCCGGTCTCTTCCTATCAGGCCTTGTACTCCCTGGTCGGCAACACCTATGGTGGCAACAGCAGCTCATTCAATTTGCCTAACCTGCAGGGACGCTTCGTGGTCGGCGCGGGTGTCCAGGCGGCCACGGGCATTGCCTACCCTATCGGCAAAGCGCAGGATAATACCCCGACGATCCTGTTGACGGAAAGCCAGTTGCCCAGCCATACACATGCTTTGAGCAGCGCCACCTCCCCCATCAGCTTCTCCGGCAACGTATCACTGAGCTTCCAGAACGTGAGCTTCGCCACCAGTTTATCGGGAGTCACTGCGGCAACGACCCTGGCCAACGTAGGCGGCTCTGTCGATGGCAGCGCGCTGCAACTGTACGCCTCTCATGGCGGCACCACGACCAATGAGCCTCAGGGAGCCTCACTGACGCTGACCACGGGCTCGAGCGCCAAGATCTATTCCAACGCCACACCTTCTGTGTCCATGATCGGCGGCGCCAACGGCAGCATTCGCGGCACGGCTCCCGTTACGTTCACCGGTACGCCGACCACCACCCTGGGTGGCGCCGCTACGACGATCATGGTGGGCACGCCGACAGCCAGCGTCGCCGGTCTGGGCGCCAATATCACGGGGAAAACTGCTGCGACAGGCATCGGCGCAGCGGTCACCATCATGCCGTCCTATATCGCCATGCGTTACTTCATCGCCGTCAACGGCCTCTATCCTGTTTCCAATTAAGCACGCGGCTACGCTGCCTGCCAGCGTAGCCTGCGTTTTTTGATGATCGTGATTGCCCATGAAGCTCGCCCGCCCCAGTACTCTTCGGGTCATGATGATTGCCGCGCTGCTGGCCGTCAGCGGCGGTGCGCATGCCCAACGGGATAAGGCCGTGGATAAAGCCATGGAGGCTGCGCAAGCGGCACTCACGGCCAAGGATTATCCCAAGGCCTATGCCATGTACCTGCGCCAGAGCGACCGTAACGGTCTGGCGCAGTTCGTGGTGGGCATGTTCCATCAAGAGGGCTGGGGACGCCCGCGCGACCCGGTGAAAGCCTGCTCCTGGTTCGAGAAGGCGGCACAACAAAAGGTGCCGGCCGCTGCGAACAACTGGGCCGATTGCCTGGCGCTGGGCGTCGGTCGTGCTGCCGACATTCCTGCCGCGCTGAAGTGGTACGAGCTGGCGGCACAGCAGGGCCATCTGATTTCGGCCTGCCATGCCGCCGATTACTACCTCCAGGGCAAGGGCGTAGCACAGGATGTACCGCGCGGGATGGCCATGTGCACAGCAGTTGCCCAGGCCTCCTCGATACCGGCCATGCTGCAGATGGCGCAGTACCATGAACAGGGCACATTCGTTCCGCAGGACCTGCAGCGCGCACGCGCCTGGTACCAGGCAGCCGCCGAACTGGGCAGCGCCGAGGCGCAATTCCATCTGGGCGTGATGCTGGCCCAGGGCGATGGCGGACCCGCCGACCTGGGGGCCGCCGTGAACTGGCTGGAAAGCGCTGCCGGTAGCGGTTACGTGCCGGCCTACCTGCCGCTGGCGCTGCTGTATGCGAAGCTGCCGGTGCAAGCCGATACGGGACTGTTGGCGCCCGAGCATCTGGCCAAGGCCTATCTATGGAACAGTGCCGCCAAGGCCACGGTGACCGATGCGACCGCACGCGCTGCCGTCGAGCGCCTGGACGGCATGATCAGCGCCGTCATGCCTGCCGCCTGGCGGCCTACGCTGGATCAGCAGGTGGCGGCCCACCTGGCGCAACATGCGCACTGACACGGCTACCTTTCTTCAACACGCGCTTGCTGCCTTGCGCGCCGGCATCTACGTCACCTCGGGACTATCGCCATGACCAGCACACCCCTCCCCCATCTGCCCACAGCACTCGAGCCTGACACCGACCGCCCTGCCCGCATGCGCCTGCAACGCAAGCCGCACCGGCTGGCGCTGGAGCAGCGTTTCATGTTCGACGGCGCGGCCGTGGTCGATGCGGCGCACGCCGCCGCCGATACCGCCGCGCTAGCCAAGATCGCCGAGGTGCCGGCTGCGGTGGAGGTGCGTGCTGCCGACCCGGGCAAGAATGAGCAGAAGAAGGAAGTGGTCATCGTCGATACCTCGGTGGCCGACTACAAGGCGCTGGAAGCCAAGATCGGCGCGGGTGTGGGCATTGTCGAGATCGACGGCAGCAAGGATGGCCTGGCGCAGATCGCCAAATGGGCGCAGACGCAGAGCGGCTACGATTCCATCAGCATTCTCTCGCACGGAGCCGATGGCCAGTTGCACCTGGGCAGTACCACGCTGACCGACAGCAGCCTGTCCGACACCCTGGTCAAGGCCGAGCTGGCCGAACTGGGACATGCGCTCAAGGCCGGCGGCGACCTGCTGCTGTACGGTTGCGATATTGCCGAAACAGCAGAGGGCAAGGCCTTCATCAATGACTTGTCCAAGGCCACGGGCGCAGACGTCGCGGCCTCCAGCGATGTGACCGGCAACGCCGCGCGCGGGGGCGACTGGACGCTGGAGTACCGCACCGGCACGATTGAAGCCCACGCATTTGCCGCCACCGATTATCAAGGCGTGCTGGCCAGCTCGACCTTCGATTTCGAAACCGTCGGGCAAGGCACCGTCGCCAAGACCATCACCCAGACTGTCGGATCGGACACGATGGTCATTACATCGACCGACAGCAACATGCTGGTGGATTCGCAGGTCAACGCCTTCGGCGCCGTGGTCGCCGATGCCTCGGGCAAGGTGATGGCCACAGGAGAAGGTGGCCTCTATGCCGAGTCGCATCTGGTGATCAGCGTCGCAGGCAGCAAGACCTTTGACCTGACTTCCTTCACCCTGGTCCAGGTGGGCGGGGATGGGCTGACCATTACCCTCACCACCAGCAAGGGCAGTGAAACCTTCACCGCCAACTTCGTCAACAACTCCTGGGTAGTGAACCTGTCCAATGCGGTGCATCCGGCCTACTTCACCGGCGTGAGCACCGTGGCCATCACCACGGCCGATGCCGGCGGCGTCTTCGAATGGGGCTTCGACAATATCGTCCTGAGCAACATCACCTCCCCCAACGCCGTGCCGTCTACCAACGTGGCCACGGCCGTTCTGTCGCAGGACAGTGGCCTGAGCAACAGCGACTTCATTACCAACGTCGCCAACCAGACCATCAGCGGCACGCTCACGGCCAACCTGGTGGCGGGTGAATCGGTGCAGGTCTCCTTCGATGGCGGCGCTACCTGGACCACCGCCACCAGCAGCGTGGGCAGTTCCGCCTGGTCGGTCAATACCACGCTGTCGGGCAGCAATACCTTCGAAGCACGCGTGACCAATGCCAATGGCAGCGGCACGGCCTACACGCACACCTATACCTTCGACAATGTCGCACCGACCGTCACGGTGGGCAACCTAGCCTTCTCCAATGACAGCGGCAGCAGCAATACGGACTTCATTACCAGCATCGCCTCGCAGAACATTACCGCTACCCTCAGCGCGGCCCCGGCCGGTAGCGATGTGGTGTATGGCTCGCTGGACAATGGTGCGACCTGGGTCAACATCACCAGCAAGGTCTCCGGCACCAACTTGATCTGGAACGGCGTGACGCTGACTGGCAGCAACACGCTGCTGATCAAGGTACAGGATCGCGCCGGCAATGACGGCCCAGTGGCCACGCAAAGCTATACGCTGGACACCACGGCTCCCACCATCACCTTCAGCAACGTCGCTCTCTCCAACGACAGCGGCACCAGCAGTACGGACTTCATCACCAACGTTGCCGCGCAGACCATTACCGCCACCCTCAGCGCCGCCCCGGCCGCCAGCGATGTGGTGTATGGCTCGCTGGACAATGGCGCCACCTGGACCAACATCACCAGCAAGGTCTCCGGTACCACCTTGACCTGGAATGGTGTGACGCTGTCCGGCAGCAACACGCTGATGCTGCGCGTGGCCGATGCCGCGGGCAACAATGGCGCGAGCACGCCCCAGTCTTACGTACTGGACACGACCGCCCCGACGATCACGTTCTCCACCATCCGTTTCTCCAGCGATACCGGCGCCAGCAGTACCGACCTCATCACCAACGTTGCCGCGCAGACCATTACCGCCACCCTCAGCGCCGCCCCGGCCGGCAGCGATGTGGTGTATGGCTCGCTGGACAATGGTGCGACCTGGACCAACATCACCAGCAAGGTCTCCGGCACCACCTTGACCTGGAACGGCGTGACGCTGACGGGCAGCAATACCTTGCGCCTGCGCGTGACCGACGCCGCAGGCAACAATGGCTCCAGTTCCAACGCCAGCTATACGCTCGACACCTCCGCCCCCGCCACGCCCGGCGCGCCCACGCTGGACGCCGCCAGCGACAGCGGCGTCTCCAGCAGCGACCACATCACCAACGTGACCACACCAACGCTGAGCGGCACGGCCGAGACCGGCAGTACCGTCAGCATCTACGACGGCGCCACGCTGCTGGGATCCGCGGTAGCCACCAATGGCAGCTGGAGCTACACCTCCGGCACGCTGCCCAGCGGCACTCACGTCTTCACGGTCAAGGCGACCGACACTGCCGGCAACGTCTCGGCGGCGTCTTCCGCACTGACCGTCACCGTGGACACGACCGCGCCGACGCTCAACTCGCTGACCTTGCCCGCCAATGGCACCTATTACAGCGGCCAGGCCATGGACTTCGTGGTCAACTTCGACGAAGCGGTGCTGGTCGATACCACCGGTGGCACGCCGCGCATTGCCATCACCGTCGGCGCGGCAACGCGCTATGCCACCTATGTCTCCGGCTCCGGTACGAGCGCCCTGTCGTTCCGCTATGTCGTGCCCAGCGGCGACAGCGACTTCGACGGCATCACCGTCGGTTCGCTGTCCACTAATGGCGGTACGCTCAAGGATGCCGCTGGCAACGACGCGGGCACCTCCATGACCCCGGGATCGACCACTGCGGTCCTGGTCGACGGCTCCCAGCCCAGCGTCACCAGCGTGAGCGCCAGCACCAGCGACGGTGCCTACGGCAGCGGCCAGACCGTGACCATCGTGGTCAACTTCAGCGGCGCGGTCACAGTGGACACCACCGGCGGCACGCCCACGCTGGCGCTGGACTCCGGCGGCACGGCCACCTATACCGGCGGATCGGGCAGCAATGCGTTGACCTTCGTCTATACGGTGGCAGGCGGACAGAACTCCGCCGATCTCGACTACAGTTCGACCTCCGCACTGGCGCTCAACGGGGCCACCATCGTCGACGCCGGCGGCAGCCACCAGAATGCCTCGGTCACCCTGTTCGCCCCGGGAGCCGCCGGCTCGCTGGGCGCCAACAAGGCCATCGTCATCGACACCATCGCGCCGACCACGAGCTTTGGCGGCCTGTCCTTCTCCAATGACACCGGCAGCAGCAGCACCGATTTCATCACCAATACCGCCGCGCAGACCATTACGGCCACACTGAGCGTGGCCCCGGCGGGCTCGGAGCGGGTCTACGGCTCGCTGGACAATGGCGCCACCTGGACCGATATCACCAACAAGGTCAGCGGCACCTCGCTGACCTGGAACGGGGTCACCCTGTCCGGCAGCAATACCTTGCAACTGAAGGTGCAGGATGCCGCGGGCAACCAAAGCACGGTGAAGACCCAGGCTTATGTGCTCGATACCACCGCCCCGTCCATCACCTTCAGCAATCTGGCCTTGTCGGCCGACACCGGCAGCAGCAACACCGACTTCATCACCAATAGCGCCGCGCAAACCATTACGGCCACACTCAGTGCCGCGCCGGCCGGCACTGACATCGTCTATGGCTCGCTGGACAATGGCGCCACCTGGACCAATATCACCGGCAAGGTCAGCGGCACCACCCTCAGCTGGAACGGCGTGACCCTCAGCGGCAGCAACACGCTGCTGCTCAGGGTCACGGACAACGCCGGCAATGACGGCACGGTCAAGAGCCAGAGCTATACGCTGGACCTGACCGCGCCGACCATTACCGTCAGCAATGTGGCGCTGTCGGCCGATACCGGCGTCAGCAATACCGATTTCATCACCGCCACGGCGGCACAGACCATCACCGCTACCCTCAGCAGTACGCTGACCGGCGGCGACAGGCTCTATGGTTCGCTGGACAATGGCGCGACCTGGACCGACCTCACCGCTCAGGTCACCGGCACCACCTTGAGCTGGGTCGGCGCCACCCTGCAGGGCGGCAACCACACCTTGCTGCTGAAGGTGCAGGACAACGCCGGCAACGATGGTGCCATCGCGACCCAGGCCTATACGCTGGAAGTGCCCGCTGCCACTGTCCCCTCGGGAAATCTGGCGGGGCTGTTGAGTCCATCCAGGCTCCCCGTCGCCAGCACCGATACGCCTCTTCCAGTCGGGCCGCTGCCGGCTCCCGCCCCCTTGTCGCCAGCAGTCGAGCCGATGCTGAGCTTCCTGTCTGGACAATCACCCTTGGGCTCAGGCCAGCCAGGATGGGGCCTCTCGGCAGAACGCAGCTTTGCCTTCGACTTCAGCAATGGCGAGCGCACCAGCCTGCTGACGCCCCCTGCCAGCCCCGGCAGCTATCAGGTGGTCGTGCTGGAGCGCACCGGCAGCGGCGATACCCTGCAGGCCTATGCACCTTTGAACGATGTGTCCTTCGCCGCTGGCCAGCGCATTTCCGTCCAGGTGCCAGCCGACGCCTTTGGCCACACCAATCCGGATGCCGTGGTGAGCCTGTCGGCCACCGCTGCCAATGGTGCGGCCCTGCCAGGCTGGCTGAACTTCTCGGCGCAGAGCGGCACCCTCTCCGGCCAGGCGCCTGCCGGCATGCGCGGCGAATTCAGCATCCGCATCGTTGCGCGCGACAAGCAGGGACATGAAGCGGTGCAGGTGCTCAAGCTCCGTCTGGGCGAACGTGCGCAAGGGGCGATGAACCAACTGCTTCCGGATGACCTGCAAGGCGCCGACAAGCTCGCCGCAGGACGCAGCAGCCTGAGCGAGCAACTGCAGGCCTCGCGCGCCAGTGGCAGCGATCGGCTGGCGGCGCTGGCGCGTAGCATCAAGGTGGCGATGACAGGACAGGTATGAATGCAGTCGCGCATGACGAGCCCCCTTCACCGCTCTTGACGCTGATCGACCTGGGACATCGCGCCCGGGTCGCCGCCAATACCGACGAACTGGCCTTCTTGCTGGTCAACGAAACACATCGCCTGCTGCGCTACCGGCAGAGCGCGCTGTGGTTCGCCGAAGGCGGAGTGCGTTGTCTTTCCGGGGTGGTGCAGGTGGAAGCCAATGCCCCCTATGTGCAATGGCTCAAGCAAGTCTGCCAGGCCTTGCCGGTGGCCGATGAACGTCCGCGCGTGAGCGTGGTGGACGTGGATCGCCTGCCCGATCCGGTGCGTGCGCAATGGGACGAATGGCTGCCGCGCCAGGCGCTGTGGATCAGCCTGCCGGCCAGCGCCCAGCATCCTGGCAGCGTCGCCGGTGGCCTGTTGCTGGCCGGGGATGTCCAACACCATCCCGACCTGGGCAATGCCGCCTTCTACCCCTTGCTGGAAGAATGGCTGCATACCTGGCATCACGCCTGGCTGGCCCAGTTCAGGCCGCGTGCCTGGTCGCCCACCCTGTGGCGGGAAAAGATGGGGGCCTGGTGGCATGGCGCCCGTGACCGCAAATGGTGGCAGCGGCGCCCGCCCCGCATCGCCTTGCTGGTGACGGCGCTGTTGCTGTGCCCGGTGCGGCTGACCGTCCTGGCGCCGGGCGAACTGGTGCCGGCCCAGCCTGTTGTCATCCGCGCCCCGCTCGATGGCGTCATCGCGCAATTCAACGTCCAGCCCAATGCCGTGGTCAAGGCGGGGCAGCCCTTGTTCAGCTTCGATGAAGCGCCCCTGGCCAGTCGCCTGGAGGTGGCCCGCTACGCCTTGTCGGCAGCCCAGGCGGAGTATCGGCAACAGGCCCAGATGGCAGTCTCGGACAGCAAATCCAAAGGCCAGTTGGCCCTTGCGCTGGGCAAGATCGGTGAAAAGCAGGCCGATGCCGATTACCTGCAAAGCCAGTTCGAGCGCTCCCATGTGCTGGCGCCGCAAGACGGCGTGGTGCTCTTCGATGATCCCTCCGAATGGATAGGCCGCCCGGTGCAGACCGGAGAGCGCATCATGAAGATCGCAGCGCCCCAGGATGTCGAGATCGAAGCCTGGGTGGCCGTGGGCGACGCCATTCCCCTGCCCGATGCCGCCCCGGTCAGCCTCTACCTGGCCGCCACGCCATTTGATGCGCTCAGCGGCCAGGTGCGCTATCTCGGTCATGATGCGCTCGCGCGGCCTGACGGCAATTACGCCTATCGCCTGCGCGCCCGCCTCGACAGCACCACGACGCAAAGGGTGGGCCTCAAGGGCAGCGTCAAGATACGCGGCGGCTGGGTTCCGCTGGCGTACTGGATCCTGCGGCGCCCGCTGGCGGTGATCCGTCAATTCATTGCCTATTGAGTCGCGCCGATGATTGCCGAGCTTCCCCCGCTGCGTGACGAACTGGCGCTGCTGCCCGGTCCGCCGCTGGCCGATGGCCAGCCTAGCTGGACCTTGCAGGACCCGGTGCGCAACCTGTTCTTCCAGATCGACTGGAGCGGCTTCGAGATCCTCAGCCGCTGGCCCCGACGCAAGCCCGACGTCATCGTCACCGAGGTCAATGCCGAGACCACCTTGCAGATCGATGCCGAGGAAGTGGAAGCGATGGCGCACTTCCTGCAGGAAAACCAGCTGCTGCGCCCGCCCGACGGCAGCGCCCCGATCCTGGCCGCACAACGCGACCGGCAGCGCAAAGGCTGGGGGCAATGGCTGCTGCACAACTACCTGTTCCTGCGCCTGCCCCTGGTACAGCCGGATCGCTGGCTGTCGCGCTGGAGCCCGCGCCTGGCTTTTCTGTACAGCAGACGTTTCTTCCAGCTCACCGTCATCGCTGCGGTGCTGGGCTTGCTGGGGGTGTACCGCCAGTGGGACCAGTTCGCAGGTACGCTGGTGGATCACTTTACCTGGCAAGGCCTGGCCGCCTATGGCGCGACCCTGATCGCGGTCAAGACGCTGCATGAACTGGGACATGGTTTCACCGCCAAGCGCCATGGCTGCCGGGTCCCGAGCATGGGCGTAGCACTGCTGGTGTTGTGGCCGGTGGCCTATACCGATACCAATGAGGTCTGGAAACTGAGCCAACGCCATCAACGGCTGCAAGTGGCCGCCGCCGGCATCGCCACCGAACTGATCATCGCAGCCTGGGCGACGCTGGCCTGGGTGGTGCTTCCCGAGGGATTGCCGCGAGCGGTGGCCTTCCTGCTCTCGACCACCACCTGGGTCACCACCGTGCTGGTCAATGCCAGTCCGTTCATGCGCTTCGATGGTTACTTCCTCCTCTCCGATTATCTGCAACTGCCCAACCTGCACAGCCGGTCCTTTGCGCTGGCGCGCTGGGACCTGCGCGAACGTCTGTTTGCCATCGGCGAACCGGTGCCGGAACACCTGCCCGCGCGCCTGCACAAAGGACTTGTCGCCTTTGCCTGGGTCGTCTGGATCTATCGCCTGACGGTCTTCCTGGGCGTGGCGGTACTGGTGTATCACTTCTTCATCAAGGCAGCGGGGATTTTCCTGTTCATGGTGGAAATCGGCTGGTTCGTCTTGCTGCCGCTGCGGCTGGAGCTGCTGGAATGGCGCAAGCGCTGGCCGCAGATCCGTCAGCGCGGACGCTATCGCCGCAGCGCCATCGCCGCGGTCATCCTGTTGCTGCTGTTCGTATTGCCCTGGCCGACCCGCATTGCCAGCTCGGGCTTGCTGCAACCTGTGCAGCAACTGGAGCTGTACGCCCCCGCGCATGCCCAGGTAGTCGCGCTGCCCTGGGCCAACGGCAGCCAGGTCGCGGCCAACGCAGCGCTGATGCTGCTCAATTCACCCGACCTGATACGCCGCAATCAGATCAACGAGGCACGTCAGCAGCAACTCGCGCTGCAATCCAATGCAGCCAGTTTCGATCAGGAGACCCGCAAGAACTGGCAGTTGCTCAACGAGCAGCTCTCCTCCACCGAAGCCGAGCAAGCCACGGTGGAAGCAGACCGCAAGCGTTACCAGCCCATCGCGCCCTACGCCGGCAGGCTGGAAGACCTGAACCCTGATCTGCGGGTCGGCCAATGGCTCACCCAGGGCGAATCGCTGGGCCGCCTGATCGGTGATGGCCGCTGGCAGGTCGTGACCTATGTGGATGAAGATGACATCCATCGTATTGACGAGGGTGATCGTGCGCTCTTCATTGCCGATGGCATGGCTGGTCCCAATCTGCATCTGCGCTTGTCCAGCATCGACAAGAACGCCAGCCCGACGCTGGGCGAAGCGCCGCTGGCGAGCAACTACGGCGGCCACATTGCGGTGCGCGAGAAGAATGGCACGCTCTATCCGGAGCGCGCCGTCTATCGGGTGGTGTTCAATGTCGAGGCCGATGATGCCGGCGATGTCCGCAGCGCCCGCAGTGCCATCATGCAGCACAGCTGGCGCGGACGGGTCACCATCGCCGCGCAATGGGAAGCACCGGGGCTGCGCTTCTTGAAGAACGCCATGGCGGTGTTTTGGCGGGAGGCGGGGTTCTAGTTCGTGCAGGCCGGTTAGCTTGCCTCCCCTTTCAAGATGGACAAGAGCTGATCTGCCCCGTCCGGTGTTGCATTGGCATTATAGGAACTCAGTATCTGCAGCAATGCATATTTCAAGGGCTGTCGCGCCAGCCTTTCGTAAAACTGAATCAGCGCCAGGAATGGCTGGCGCTCAATCCTTGCGGTGGCAGGATCTACCACCGTCGCGATCAGGTCGGTCGGCGATGATCCGCTTGGCTCCAACTGGACCAATAGCTTGGCATGCCCGATCTGAGCATCAGGGTTCATGCCAAGAATGACCAAAGGGCCGTACTGCAATTGATTTAGCCACCAGGAAGTATCAAAAGAGGCCAAGCCATAACGCGTCAGCTCAGCCCTTTTCGCCAACAGCTCGACCTCGTCACCAAGCAGCAGGCCTTGATTGGCACGCCCTTGGATACCGTCCTGATAATAGGCCTCGAAGGGTGCGCCGAGCAGCTTCGCCACCCAGCTCATTGAATACGAGGTCGAGGCGCGCCAGGAAATCATCATGGTGACGCATGCCAGCCAACACAAATTGGAATGCCCCTGGTCCACCGGTGAGACCGTCCATCGAGGCGAAGCCATCGGAGCACTGCCATGGGCCGCGAGAGGTCTGGCGAGCATCAAAGATGCCAGCCCGCCGAGCACCAGGCGACGGTTTTTCCTGACCATATTCATCATTCAACAATCTCTCCACTCATTCAAGGCTGGAAATTCTCGATCTCTTCCAACGAGGGATTGTTGTTCTTGACGAAGGCCTGAAGGCGCTTGAATTCCTGCTCATCGATCTCGACCGGGGTTGAGATGAAACTGACTATCAAGGTCCGGTCATCTTGCTCTTGAGGTCCGCCGATACCCACTTGTCCGTCCGGCACATTTGCATTCGATCCGGGCATGCGCAGTACTTCGGTCCGGACACTCTCCTGGCGAGATCGCGCGTCTGCATAGATTTCACGGAGCGTGGAGTCAAGCTTCGCATAAGGCACCTTGGCAATCACTTTTTTCTGCTCCCAGCGCGGCCCGCCCAGATAGACGGCGCCGTACATCACCTTGGCCGTGAAGGGATCGTTTCCCTCCAACAGCATGGCGTGATAGAACGCGCGATGAACGTCCTGCCAGGGGCGTGCTTTTTCATCGCACGCGACATCATGGATGACCGATGCTTTGCGATACTTTCCTTCATAGGGACCACCGATGAACGACCAGGCGGCACGGGGAATGGATGCGCCATCAACCACCGAACCGGCGGGCGCATTCCAGTGCGTTCCAGCGCCATCGATATAGGTAAATGGCTGCGTCAGCTCCATCGTGCGGCCATCAGGTCCCCACTTGGCGACGACTTCGCCGACGAATTTTCCGTAAGACGTTCCAGCATCAGACTCGCTGCCAGCCGCCGTGGCCCATGTCGGAATGAGCAATGCGGCCATCAACCCCCAAACGAACTTCATACATCCCCCTGTTGAATTTTAGTTACATATTCCCGCAAAACGGGATCAGATTATGGGGCGGTGGGCAGGTTGGTGCAACGTTCCTTGTCGGCCCTCGTTCAGAATTGCCGTGCCAGTGGTGGTGCAGATGCATGGATGAATTCCGAGCAGCGCCGCGATCAATTCGTCCGGCGGCTCACCGTCATCAGCAAGGCTCAATCACCCAGACCGCAATTGACGCCTTGAAAATTCCGGAACCCATCCCTATACTTAGCACTCGTCACGGCAGAGTGCTAACAGCGCCGCCGGGCGCAATCCCCTTTTTCATGCGGTGAGGTTTGCTGCATTTGGAAGAAAACCGTTGCAGGCTTCGCCGCAATCAATGCTAACTTATTGAAAATTAAGGAGTTCTCATGAATCTTCGCCCTTTGCACGATCGCGTTATCGTCAAGCGCCTCGACCAGGAAACCAAGACTGCTTCCGGTATCGTTCTGCCTGACGCAGCGACCGAAAAGCCGGACCAAGGCGAAGTCCTGGCCGTCGGCAATGGCAAGATCCTGGAAGATGGCAAGGTCCGCCAACTGGCCGTGAAGGTCGGTGATCGCGTTCTGTTCGGCAAGTATTCCGGCCAGGCCGTGAAGATCGATGGCCAGGAACTGCTGGTCATGCGCGAAGAAGACCTGTTCGCCGTCGTCGAGAAGTAATTCGGCATCCGGCCTTCCTTTTCCTTCTATTTCTATATAGGTAGAGAAAACATGAAGGCCATCGGCAACAAGACAGCAGCCGGTGCTCCCTGAAGCTTCAGGCCCGAGCCCGGCGACATGAACTGAACCGAATTTCTGGAGAATCCAACATGGCAGCAAAGCAAGTTATTTTCGGCGATGAAGCACGCGCCAAGATCGTCAACGGCGTCAACATCCTGGCCAACGCAGTCAAGGTCACCCTGGGCCCCAAGGGCCGCAACGTCGTGCTGGAGCGCAGCTTCGGCGCCCCGACCGTGACCAAGGACGGCGTTTCCGTCGCCAAGGAAATCGAACTGAAGGACAAGCTGGAAAACATGGGCGCCCAGCTGGTCAAGGAAGTCGCTTCCAAGACCTCCGACAACGCCGGTGACGGTACCACCACCGCTACCGTGCTGGCCCAGGCCATCGTGCGCGAAGGCTTCAAGTACGTCGCCGCCGGCTTCAACCCGACTGACCTGAAGCGCGGTATCGACAAGGCTGTCACCGCCATCGTCGGCGAAGTCAAGAACCTGGCCAAGCCCACCACCACCTCCAAGGAAATCGCTCAAGTCGGCTCGATCTCGGCCAACTCCGACGCGGACATCGGCGACATCATCGCCAAGGCCATGGAAAAGGTCGGCAAGGAAGGCGTCATCACCGTGGAAGACGGCAAGTCGCTGGAAAACGAGCTGGACATCGTCGAAGGTATGCAGTTCGACCGTGGCTACCTGTCGCCGTACTTCATCAACAACCAAGAGAAGCAGATCGTCGCTCTGGACAATCCCTTCATCCTGCTGTTCGACAAGAAGATCTCCAACATCCGTGACCTGCTGCCGGTGCTGGAACAAGTCGCCAAGGCTGGCCGTCCGCTGCTGATCGTGGCTGAAGACGTCGAAGGCGAAGCCCTGGCTACCCTGGTGGTCAACAACATCCGTGGCATCCTGAAGACCGCTGCCGTCAAGGCGCCTGGCTTCGGCGACCGCCGCAAGGCCATGCTGGAAGACATCGCCATCCTGACCGGCGGCCAAGTGATCGCCGAAGAAGTCGGCCTGACCCTGGAAAAGGCTACCCTGGCTGAACTGGGCCAAGCCAAGCGCGTTGAAATCGGCAAGGAAAACACCACCATCATCGACGGCAACGGCGACGCCGCTGGCATCGAAGCTCGCGTGGCGATGATCCGTACCCAGATCGGCGAAGCGACCTCCGACTACGACCGTGAAAAGCTGCAAGAGCGCGTGGCCAAGCTGGCTGGCGGTGTTGCACTGATCAAGGTTGGCGCTGCTACCGAAGTCGAAATGAAGGAAAAGAAGGCCCGCGTCGAAGACGCCCTGCACGCTACCCGCGCTGCTGTTGAAGAAGGCGTCGTGCCTGGCGGTGGCGTGGCCCTGCTGCGCGCTCGCGCCAACGTCAAGGACCTGAAGGGCGACAACCCCGATCAGGAAGCCGGCATCAAGATCGTGCTGCGCGCCATCGAAGAGCCGCTGCGCCAGATCGTCTTCAACGCCGGCGACGAGCCGTCGGTGGTGGTGAACAAGGTGCTGGAAGGTTCGGGCAACTTCGGCTACAACGCTTCCAACGGCACCTATGGTGACCTGGTGGAACTGGGCGTGCTGGATCCGGCCAAGGTGACCCGTTCGGCCCTGCAGAACGCTGCCTCCGTGGCCAGCCTGATCCTGACCACCGACGCCCTGGTGGCCGAAGTGGCGGAAGACAAGCCGGCCGGCATGCCTGGCGGCATGGGTGGTATGGGCGGCATGGGTGGCATGGACGGCATGATGTAATTGCCCTCCGGCCATGGCCATGGAATCCATGGCCTGTGCTGCACGCTGCAAGGAAAAACCCGCATCGGCGACGATGCGGGTTTTTTCATGGGCGTCCGGTTGCGCGAATAACGACTGACTGTATGGACACCGAGACAAGCATGCAGCCAACCCATAAGAGAACGAGTGACGGGGGCGACCGCCAAGTCTGCCTTCGCAGCCATACAGGCATCGCTCTCTCAGCACGAAAAAGACCCGCATCCCCGTAAAAGGATGCGGGCCAAACATCGCGGCTTCCAGGGGCCGCGACGCAGTGCCTTGTTTAGAAGCTGTGGATGAGGCCGGTGCTGATGGCAGTCTGGCTGCGATCGATGCCAGGCTCCTGGTCCTTGCTCAGGCCGACGTTGTACATGTCGGACGAACGCAGGTTGCGCACGAGGGCGTAGGCGCTGGTGCGCTTGGACAGGTCGTACTTGGCGCCCAGGTTAAACTGCAGCAGGCGGCCACTGTGCGCGCCGATGAACTTGGCGCGGGTATGCTGAACGCTGCTCATCAGGGCCAGGCTAGGCATCAGCTGGTAGCTCGCGCCGATGTCGAAGGTCTGGCTGGACTGGTGGTTGGTGCCGCCGATGGAGAATGCGCTGCTGTCGGTCGGAGCATAGCCAAGCTCGGTCTTAGGGTCGTACATCTTCGCAAAGCTCTTGCGCTTGTTGTTCTCATCCAGATGCACCTTGGCCAGCGGCAGTTTCACATGCGAGAACGCACCATAGACCTTGGCCGGGCCGAACTGGTAAGCCGCCGCCAGGGTCCAGGTCTTCAGGCAGGTATCGCCGGCGTGGTCCTTCTCGCCAGCGCCGTTGCAAGCCGCTTTGGCGTTGACATCACTGGAGCCATCGCTGCCACCGCCCATCTTGCTCTGGAAGTAACCCAAGCCCAGGCTCAATGGACCGTTGACGTACTGACTGCCCAAGCCGATGGATCGACCGCCGACGGCCCTGCCGACCTGTTCGCCGAAGCCATAGATGGCACTGAAGCTCAGGCCACTGAAGTTGGGCGAGTTGTAGCGGATGGAATTGTTGAGGCGTTGACCGTCGGTACGATCCAGGCCTTTTGAATGGACGGTGCCGGGGACCCCGAAGCCGCCCGCCGAGGCAATTCCGCCGATATCGTTGAGCGGATCGTTCTGGCGGCCGACCAGCACGGTGCCGAAGTTGCCGCTCAGACCCACGGTCGTCTGGCGGCCCCACATCAATTTTCCTTGGCCCGCTTCGCCCGTATCGACGTTGAAGCCGTTTTCCAGCGTGAAGACTGCCTTGAGGCCGCCGCCCAGATCTTCGCTACCCTTTACGCCCAGCCGCGAACCCTTTACCAGGCCTGACTCCACAGCGGTCAGGCTGCCGGTCCTCTTGCCATCAGTCGCGATCTTGTTGGTATAGGTCAGGCTGGCATCGATCACACCATAGATGGTGATGCTGCTACTGCTTTGCGCATGGGCCGCGCCGGCGAATGCACCCAGGACGGCCAGTGCCAGGAGGGACTTTTTCATAGGAACTCCGAAGTGGTTTGATTGCTATTGATTGACGGGCGCGGCCGCCGCAAGGGCGGGCTCGACGCCCTGGCTTCCGGATAGATATCAAGAAGTCAACGGCAATCTAAACCGATTTTATTTTCTCGATCACCTTATAATTTGAAATCAAAGCTTTTATAAGAATTTTCCGCAGCTTTGTTGCAACAAACAGAATGAGAGAAAAATCCGCTTTCAGTCGGGTAAAGAAAAAGAAAAACAGGCAACAATACGACAGTCGGTAAAGAAAAATGAATAAATTAACAATATTCATTCCTCCCCCTCAAAGGACTTCGAGAAGGCCACGTACCGCTCCCGCAGTCGATTGCCGCGCACCAGCACCGACGTGCTTTCCCGCCGGATGCTAAGACGCCAATGTCATATGCAAAGGCGAAAATTATTTTCCCCATATAACCGCTCCGCCTTAAAATAGCGGCTTCTTATAAAAATACTGATGGCAGTGGAGACCTGTGGCCCTCACCCGCCCGCGGCGTCCTCCCGATGCCCTCGCTGGCGCAGGACCCGGGTTCGCTGCCATTTCTTCTTTCCATCATGATCGAAATACAAGCTGTGACCCAGCGCTTCGGCAATGTCGAAGCGGTGCGCAAGGTCGATCTGTCGATCCGCAAAGGCGAGATCTTCGGCATCATCGGCCGCAGCGGCGCCGGCAAGAGCACGCTGGTGCGCACCCTGAACCTGCTGAACCGCCCCACGTCCGGGCGCATCGTGCTCGACGGCCAGGACCTGACCGCGCTGTCGGCGGCCCAGTTGCGCCAAGCGCGGCGTGGCATCGGCATGATCTTCCAGCACTTCAACCTGCTCTCTTCGCGCAGCGTCTACGACAACATCGCCCTGCCGCTGGAACTGGCCGGCAAGAGCAAGGCCGAGATCGCCGCCAAGGTCGAGCCGCTGCTGGAACTGGTCGGCCTGACTGCCCTGCGCGACCGCTATCCGGCGCAGATCTCCGGTGGCCAGAAACAGCGCGTGGGCATCGCCCGTGCACTGGCCAATGATCCCAAGGTGCTGCTCTCGGACGAAGCCACCTCGGCGCTGGACCCGGAAACCACCCGCTCCATCCTCGAACTGCTGCGCAAGATCAACAAGGAACTGGGCCTGACCATCGTGCTGATCACGCACCAGATGGAAGTCATCAAGCAGATCTGCGACCGCGTGGCCGTGATGGAAGCCGGCCAGGTGATCGAACAGGGCGAGGTGCTGGACGTGTTCCGCCAGCCGCGCCATGAAGTCACCCGCGCACTCATCGGCGACGTCATCGCCCACGAACTGCCCAAGGGCGTGCTGGCGCGCCTGCGCGAACGCCTGGCGCGTGCCGACGCCGGCCAGGGCACGGACCACCTGTTCCGCTTCGCCTTCACCGGCAATGACGTGGACCAGCCGCACCTGTCGGAAGCGGTGCGCCGCTTCAACCTGGACTTCAATATCCTGCACGGCCAGATCGACGAGATCCAGGGCCAGGCGTTCGGTTCGCTGGCGATCCTCGCCAACGGCACCCAGGACAACCTCAACCAGGCCATGCAATACCTGCGCGAACAGGGCGTGGTCGTCGAGGAGCTCAACCATGTCATCTGAACTGATCGATCTGTTCGTCAGCTCCTTCGGCGAGACGCTGATGATGGTGGTGATTTCGGGCGTGGTCGGCTCGCTGCTGGGCATTCCGCTGGGCATCGCCCTGCACATCACCGAAGCCAAGGGCGTGCTGCCCAACGTGGCCTTCAACCGCATCGCCGGGCTGCTGGTCAACGCGGTGCGTTCGACGCCCTTCATCATCCTGCTGGTGGCGGTGATTCCGATGACGCGCTTTTTCGTCGGCACCTCCATCGGTACCGCAGCGGCCATCGTGCCCTTGACCATTGCTGCTGCGCCCTTCATCGCGCGCCTGGTCGAGACCGCCCTGCGCGAAGTCGATCACGGCCTGGTGGAAGCGGCGCAAGCCATGGGCGCCACCACCTGGCAAATCATTTACAAGGTCTTGGTGCCTGAGGCATTTGCTGGTATCGTCGCCGGTCTTACGATCACCTTCGTCAGCCTGGTGGGCTATTCGGCCATGGCGGGTGCGATCGGCGGCGGCGGCCTGGGCGACCTGGGCATCCGCTATGGTTATCAGCGCTTCCTGCCGGAAGTGATGCTGGCCGTGGTGCTGATCCTGATCGTGTTCGTCCAGCTGGTGCAATCCCTGGGAGACCTGCTGGTCCGCAAGCTCAGCCACCGCTGAACCTGCACTCATACAAGAAACGGCAGCTACCCGCTGCCCACATCACAAGCCTGAAAGGAAAGTCATGAAGCGTCGTCAGTTGATTCAATTCATCGCAGGCCTGGGCCTGGCCGCCGGCCTGGTCTCGGCTCCCGCCTTCGCGCAGGACCAGATCAAGATGGGCGTGACCGCCGGTCCCCACGCCGAGATCATGGAGCAGGTCAAGAAGCTGCTGGAAAAAGACGGCGTGCAGATGAAGGTCATCGAATTCACCGACTACATCCAGCCCAACGCGGCCCTGGCCGCCGGCGACCTGGACGCCAACTCCTACCAGCACCAGCCCTACCTGGATGCGCAGATCAAGGACCGTGGCTACAAGTTCGTCAGCGTGGGCAGCACCATCACCTTCCCGATGGGCGTGTACTCCAAGAAGATCAAGTCGCTCAACGACCTCAAGCAAGGTGCGCGCGTGGGCGTGCCCAACGATCCGACCAACGGTGGCCGCGCCCTGCTGGTGCTGCAAGCCAAGGGCGTGATCAAGCTCAAGGCCGATGCCGGGCTGAAGGCCACCCCGCTGGACATCGTCGAGAACCCCAAGAAGATCAAGATCGTCGAACTGGACGCCGCCCAGCTGCCGCGTTCGCTGGATGACTTCGACGCTGCTGTCATCAACGGCAACTATGCTGAATCGGCCGGCCTGTCGCCGACCAAGGATGCGATTGCAGTGGAAGCCTCGACCGGTCCTTACGCCAACGTGATCGCGGTGCGCGCCGCCGACAAGGACAAGCCCTGGGTCGCCAAGCTGGTCAAGGCCTACCACAGCCCGGAAGTGAAGAAGTTCGTGCTGGAGAAGTACAAGGGTTCCGTGATCACCTCCTGGTAATCCCCCTGCCCCGCTGCAAACGAAAAGGCCAGCTTCGCGCTGGCCTTTTTACTGTTACTGAACAGTCAATCTTATAAATAATTAATCCCTGCGTTCCCGATGATCCGGCGCATTGCGCCAGTCATCGTCTTCTTCCTCGTCCTCTTCATCTTCCGCCGACAAGGCATCGGGATTGTCAGTGGAGCGATAGGTCGCCAGCAATTCGGCGCGCGATTGCGGCGTCTCCAGCGAGATGCGACCGAGCGCGCCGCTGCGGTAGTCCTGCAGGAAGGTATGCGCGGCCTTCTCGAAATCGTAGTCGCCGCCCTTGAGGCGGAAGCCGCGCTTGGCCGCCACGCCCTCCACTACCGCCACGCCATCCATCCCCTCGGTATTGAAGCCATAGCGCGCCTTGAGCAGATGCGGATAGCGCTGCAGCAGCAGGTCGGCCAGGAAGGTCGCCACCTCTTCCTCGATGAGCGCATTGCTGCCCACCGCATGGCTGGCCGCCAACATCAGGCCATCGCTGGGATGCTCGATCTTGGGCCAGAGCATGCCGGGGGTATCGGTCAAGACCATGTTGTTGCCCAGGTAGAGACGCTGCTGGGTCTTGGTCACGGCGGGCTCGTCGCCCACGGCGGCCACGCGCTTTTTCAACAGCGCATTCATCAGCGTGGACTTACCTACGTTGGGAATGCCCATGATCATCATGCGCAAGGGCTTCAGGGCCGTGCCGCGATGCGGCGCGACCTGTATGGCCAGCTTGGGCACGCGCGCCACGTCCGCAGGTTTCTTGCAGGACAAGGCCACCGCTGTGACACCCTTCTGGCTGTTGTAATAGTCGATCCAGGCTTGCGTGGCGACCGGGTCGGCCATGTCGGTCTTGTTGAGGATCTTCAGGCAGGGGCGCTGACGCGCATTGCGCAGCTGCTCGATCATCGGGTTGCAGCTGGCCTGCGGCAGACGGGCATCGACGACTTCGATGACCATATCGACTTTTTCCATGCTCTCCGCTGCCTTGCGGCGGGCGGAATTCATGTGGCCGGGGAACCATTGGATGGACATGCGGGGCTTCTTTCTGATGCGTATTTCGTGGAAGGCGCTATTTTACGGCCCTGCCCCGCCAAACCCTAACAAATCCCCGATAAAACAGCCGGCCGCGTGCAATCCGGGGCCGGCTGTTGGATGCAGAACAACAATCTTGCTCAGGCGCGGCGTACTTGCCATTGCTCTTTGACAACGCCAACGAAGCGCCAGACCAACCATAAGGCGCCGGCATAGCCGACCGCCATGACGCCAAAGGCCAGCGGATTGCGCAGGTTCCAGCCGCTCACGCTATGCAGGATCGCCCCCATCAGGGCCACGCCGACCAGCGCCCCGATCTGGCGATTGGCGTTCAGCGCAGCGGCGGCGCTATTGGCATGGGCCTTGCCGGCCACCTGCATGACCACCGTGGTCATGGCCGGAATGGCCGTGCTGATGCCCAGGTTGGCCGAGGCGCACACCAGCGCCAGCAGCCAGTAGGGCGTGGCGGGGCTGAAGCCCATGGCCAGGGCGGTGAAGACCGTCCCCACCGACAAGCCCAGCAGCAGCGGCACACGCGGCCCCCAATGCGCCGACATGCGGCCCGACATGAGGTTGCCGAAGAAGATCACCGCCATCATCGGCACCAGTTGCAAGCCGGTCTGCAAGGCATCCGCACCCCGCCCCTGCTGCAGGAACAGGGCCAGGTAGAACAGGTTGCCATAGACGCCGAAGTTGATGAGGAAACCGATGCCATTGGCCGCCGCGAACTGGGGTGTGGCGAACAAGGCCTTGGGCAAGAGCGGCGCGATGCCGCGCAGTTCATGGCGCACCAGCGCCACGGCGGCCAGCACCGTCACCGCCAGCGCCGCCAGGATGCGCGGCGAAGCCCAGCCATACACCGGCCCCTGGATCAGCACGAAGGAAAGCCCTGCCAGCATCACCACCCCGGCCAGATGGCTGAACAGGTGCAGCGCACGGGCGTGCCCCGCGACTTGGGGAATGAGCTTGCGTGCCATCAGCAAACCCAGCAGGCCGACCGGCACGTTGATGAGGAACACGCTGCGCCAGCCCAGCCAGTGGATCAGCACGCCGCCCAGCAGCGGCCCGGCAGCAGCGGCCAGACCGACGGTCGCCGACCAGACGCCCAGCATGCGGGCACGCACGCGGTCATCCTCATAGACGTGCGTCAGCAGGCTCAGCGAACTGGGCATGAAGAAGGCCGCGCCCAAGCCCTGCAGCAGGCGTGCCGCGATCAAGAAGGGACCGTTGGGCGCAGCCCCGCACAGCAGCGAGGCCAGCACGAACAGGAACAACCCGGCCAGATAAAGTCGGCGCGCACCGAAGCGGTCGGCCAGCGCGCCGCCCACCAGCAGCATGGCCGCGAAGGTCAGGGTATAGCCATCGACGATCCACACCAGCGCGGATAGCGGCGCATTGAGGCTGGCGGCGATATTGGAGAGAGCGACATTGACGACCGTCACATCCAGCATGGCCATGACGAAGCCGATGGCCAGCGCTACCAGCGGCAGCATGCCGGCACGCGCAGTGAGGGCGGTGCTGGCGGCGGGAGGATGAGCGGCCAGGGCCGCTGCGGCAGGCGTGGAGGGGCAAGACATGGCGGATTCTCTTTCTGCACAAGGCAACAAGCCAATCAGGCAATGAGGCAAAGCGGACGGGCCGCCACCCGGATCATGAACGGGGGCGGCCAGCGATGGGGCAGATTCTAGGCTGAGCTGGTGATGCAATAAATAGGTATAAAATCAGCAGCCCGATGCAAATCTGCATCAGAAAATCAAGTAATCAAGCAATCAAACGGGGATCATCGATCATGGACTGGGATAACGCCCGCATCTTTCTTGCCATCTACCGTGTGGGCACGCTGCGCGGGGCCGCTGAAACGCTGGAGCTTGACCAGGCCACGGTGGGCCGGCGCCTGGCGGCGCTGGAGAAATCGCTGGGTGCGCGGCTGTTCCTGCGCACGCCCAATGGTTACGTCCCGACCCCGGCCGGCGAGATGGCGGCCGCCGCTGCGCAGCAGATGGAGCAAGGCGCCGAACAATTGCAGCGGCAGATGCAGGGCATCGACGAACGTCTGTGCGGGGTGGTCCGGCTGGCCACCACCGATGTGACGGCGCGGCACTTCCTGATCCCTGCGCTGCATAGGCTGCGCCAGGAACATCCCCATATCCGGGTGGTCTTGTCCACCTCAACCCAGATCACCAACCTGACCAAGCGCGAGGCTGACATTGCCGTGCGCACCCTGCGTCCGGATGCGCCGGATCTGATCGCGCGCCACCTCAAACGCCTGCACAAGGCCATCTATGCCTCCAGAAGCTATGTGAAGAAACGTGGCCTGCCCGAACCGGGCACCGGGCTGAAGGGACACGACGTGGTGATCTACCAGCGCAGTGTCTTGCCGGCAAAGTCAGAGCAGATCTGCGGGGAGTCGATCATCAATGCGCAGGTGGCCATGGAAGTCAGTACCGGGCTGGTCATGTACGACTGCCTGCAAGCCGGCTTCGGCCTGGGCGAGCTGCCCACCCATGTGGGCGACAAGGCCAGCGGGTTGGTGCGCGTCTGGCCGCAGCGCGAGACGCCTTATGACATGTGGCTGGTCTTGCATAGCGACCTGAACCGCACCGCACGGGTGCGCGCAGTGGCCGACGCCATCATTGCCGCCTATGAGGCGGCCTGAGCCTGTGGAAAAGTCAACTTATTCAAGATCGGCCAGCACCTTCAGGTGGGCCACCACGCTGCGCGCCAGCGCCGAGAGGTTGTAGCCGCCTTCCAGGCAGCTGACGATGCGCCCCTGCGCATACTGGTCGGCGATCTTCATGATCTGCCGCGTGATCCAGGCATAGTCGGCTTCCACCAGCCCCATCTGTCCCATGTCATCCTCGCGGTGGGCATCGAAGCCGGCCGAGATGAAGATCATCTGCGGTCGATGCGCATGCAGCGCCGGCAACCACTTCTCGGTCACCAGCGTACGCACGGCATTGCCATCCGAATAGGCCGGCACCGGCACATTGACGATGTGCGGCTCGGTGGGCCCATCACCGGAGAAGGGATAGAAGGGATGCTGGAAGAAACTCACCATCAGCACCCGCGGGTCATGCGCAAAGATGTCTTCCGTGCCATTGCCGTGGTGGACATCGAAGTCGATCACCGCCACCCGCTCCAGTCCATGCACGTCAATGGCATGGCGCGCCGCCACGGCGACGTTGTTGAACAGGCAAAAACCCATGGCCTTGTCGGCCGTGGCATGGTGGCCGGGCGGGCGAATGGCGCAGAAGGCATTGTCCAGTTCGCCGGCCAGCACCGCATCGGTGGCCGCGACTGCAGCGCCGGCTGCGCGCAGGGCGGCTTTCCAGCTGTGCTTGTTGAGCAGGGTGTCGCCATCGACCGAATAGTAACGCTCGCCGGACAGGCTCAGGGCATGGCTGTGTTCCCGCACGAAATCCACCGCCGCCGGGCTGTGCACCCGCTCCAGCTCAGCCGGATCGGCCAGCGGCGCCTCGCGGCGATCAAGAAACTGGTCGATGCGGCTCAGGATGAGCTGGTCTTCGATGGCCTGCAGGCGGGCCGGCGACTCGGGGTGCCAATCGCCCATT
This sequence comes from Herbaspirillum camelliae, assembly GCF_001929405.1. Taxonomy (NCBI): domain Bacteria; kingdom Pseudomonadati; phylum Pseudomonadota; class Betaproteobacteria; order Burkholderiales; family Oxalobacteraceae; genus Herbaspirillum; species Herbaspirillum camelliae. The sequence continues at coordinate 2,460,080 of NZ_KV880769.1, read as the reverse complement.
TCATGGCGCTGGCAATCGGCGTGCGTATAGATGGCGGTGGTCATTGTTGCTCTTATTGCTATCGGGCAAGCTGCTGAAAGGCGCCGGCCCGGGTTGTCTCGTTGAGCTAGTGTACATCCGCTGTCGCGCATCGTGTACGAAGCCTGAGCTGCTGGCATGCACCGTGATAGGGCAGCACGTCTGATGCGGTATACTTGCAGGCTTATTTGCCCCGGCTTGCCCCGTCTTCGCGACCAGAACGCTTCACCAGCCTCCGCTCATGCCCATCTCCCTGCCTCGCCTGAATTGCCTGTCGTCCCTGTTGCTCGTCCTCGGTCTGTGCGCTGCTTCGTCCGCCCTGTGCGCGGACAACGCTGCTGCAAGCAAGAGCGGCAAGCCCCAGCAAAGCAAGACTGCCTCCACCAGCAACAAGCAGAGTCCCAAGAAAGCCCCGGCCAAGAAGAAGGTCGTGCCCGAAGACCAGGGTGAATTCGTCAATTTCAATGAGTGGAAGGAAGTGGCCCGCTTCATGGATGAAATGGTGGAACGCAACCACTTCAGCCGCAGCGAGCTCAACAGCCTCTTCGCGCAGACCCGCTATCTCGACAGCGCCATCCAGTTGATCAAGCCGGCGCCCAGCAACAAGCCCAAGAACTGGTTCGCCTATCGCGCGCGTTTCGTGGAACCGGTGCGCATCAATGCCGGTGTCGATTTCTGGAATACCTATGGCGTGGCGCTGGCGCGCGCCGAGGCGCAGTACGGCGTGCCGATGGAAATCATCGCGGGCATCATCGGGGTGGAAACGGTCTATGGCCGCAACACCGGCAACTTCCGCGTCATGGACGCCATCAGCACGCTGGCCTTCGATTATCCGAACACGCCGAATCGCGAAGCGCGCATGGCCTTCTTCCGTGGCGAGCTGGAAAACACCCTGCTGCTGGCGCGTGAAGCCGGCATTGATCCGCTCACCCTGCGCGGCTCCTACGCGGGCGCCATCGGCTGGCCGCAATTCATGCCGGGCAGCATCCGCGAATACGCGGTGGACTTCGATGGCGATGGCAAGATCGACCTGCGCAATTCGCCGGTGGACGCCATTGGCAGCGTGGCCCATTACCTCGCCGTCCATGGCTGGCAGCGCGGCCAGCCGGTGGCCTTCCCGGTCACGGTCTCGACCGAGAACCGTCAATGGGAAACCATGCTCAACCAGGGCCTGGAGGCCAAGTACAGCGTCGATGAACTGCGCGCCGCCGGCGTGGTGCTGCCTGATGTGCCGGCCGACCTGCGCTTTGGTCTGGTGGACCTGCAGAATGGCACCAACCCCACCGAGTACTGGATCGGCACCGCCAACTTCTTCGCCATCACGCAGTACAATCGCAGCTACTTTTACGCGATGTCGGTGGCTGAACTGGGCCGCGCCGTAGCGGCAGCGCGCAACCGCTGAGCCTGGCGCATCTGCTGTGCCCCCACGGAGCGCGCCTGCAGCGCGCTCCAGCTTCTGACCTCCACCATTGAACCACGATGAAACGCATTGCTCCCCTGGCCTCCACGCTGATGCTGACGCTGGCCGGCACCTCGCTCGGCCTGCCCGCTACCTCCCGCGCCGCTGACGCTTCCGACAACAAGAGCCAGGACCAGAGCCTGCCCACGATCAATGTCACCGCCAGCGGCGCTACGGGCGCGCAGGCCCGCTCGGCCTCGGTGGCCGGCTTTGACGATGCGCCCCTGCTCGATACGCCGGCCTCGGTAGCCGTGGTGACGTCAGCACAAATGAAGGACCAGCAATCGCGGCTGCTCTCGGACGTGGTCAAGAACGATGCTTCGATCAATGAGAACTATGCGCCGGTGGGCTATTACGAGAACTTCAGCATCCGCGGCTTCACGCTCGATCCGGCCAGTGCCTATCGCGTCAACGGGCTGACGGTCGCCGGCGAACAGACCATCGCGCTGGAAAACAAGGAGCGCGTCGAATTCCTCAAGGGCGTGGCAGGTCTGCAGGCTGGCGTGGTGGCTGCGGGCGGGCTGGTCAATTACGTCACCAAGCGTCCGGCCGATGTACGTTCAATTACGCTGGGTACCGACTCCAATGGTTCGCGCTACCTGGCCACCGACCTGGGCGCGCTCTTCGGCGAACACAAGCAGTTCGGCCTGCGCATCAATGCCGCGCATGAAGACATCCATTCCTACGTCAGCAATGGCGACGGCTGGCGCGACTTCGCCTCGCTCTCGGCCACCTGGGCCATCAGCGCCAAGACGCTGGTGCAGTTCGATGCCGAATACCAGCAGAAGGCCCAGCGCTCCGTGGCCGGCTACCAACTGCTGGGCGGAACGACACTGCCCTCGGGTGTCTCTCCCTCGACCATGCTCACGCCGCAACCGTGGTCGCAGCCGGTGCGCGACAGTTCGATCACTACACGGCTGCGCATCGATACCGAATTCAATGCCGACTGGCGCGGCTATGTGCAGGCGGGCCGCAGCCGCGCGGTGATCGACGACTACCTGGCCTTCCCCTACGGCAGCGGCAATGGCGCTTCGCCGACCTTTGCGAGCAATGGCGACTTCGATGTCTACGATTACCGCGTTCCCAATGACGAGCGCCGCAATGATGAAGTGCAGGCGGTGGCCATCGGCAAGTTCGCAAGCGGCTGGGTGCAGCATGAGCTCACGCTGGGCATGGCGATGTCGCGCCGGATCGTGGACAAGTCCGACGGGATCAGCGTACTGGTGGGCCAGGGCAATATCTATAACGGCACGCCGGTCCTCCCTGCGGCCAACGCTGTCATACCCGCCGCCTATCGCAACCTGGACAGCCGCCAGAAAGCCCTCTTCTTCAGCGACCGCATGCAGTTCTCGCAGCGCTGGCAGGTACTGGCCGGCGGCCGCCAGGTGTGGCTCAACGAACAGAGCTTCAATTCCACCGGTGCGGTGACCCGCGATACTTCACGCAACCTGTTCCTGCCGCAACTGGCGCTGATCTTCAAGCCGGTACAGAACCTCTCGCTCTACGGCAGCTATGCCGAAACCCTGTCGCTGGGCAGCAGCGCGCCCTTCTGGGTCAGCAACTTCCCGGTCACGCTGCCGCCCTCGGTGGCGCGCCAGCTGGAAGCCGGGGCCAAGTACGAACTCTCGCCCGACCTGGCGCTGACCGCTGCCGTATTCCGGACCCGCAAGGCCTATGAATATCAGAAGCCGGACAACAGCACCGTCGGCTTTACCTACGTACAGCAAGGCCAGCAGACCAACACCGGCGTGGAACTGGGTGCGAATGGCAAGCTGACGCCACGCCTGGCCATCGGCGCGACCGCCACGGTGCTGCGCGCCCGTGCCAGCGATACCGGCACGGCCAGCTTCGATGGTCAGCAGGTAGTCAACGTGCCGCGCCTGCGCACGGCGGTCTATGCCGATTACGCCGTGCCGGGCATGGAGGGCGTCAATGTGATGGGCAGCTGGAACTACAGCGCCAGCAAGCCCGCCACCCGCGACGGCAGCGTGAACCTGCCGGCGGTCCATGTGTTCAATGCCGGGCTGCGCTACCAGTTGCGCATCAACGGCCATGCCGCCACGCTGCGCGCCAATATCGACAACCTCTTCGACAAGCGCTACTGGAAAGACGCCGGCCAGTACCTGGGTGACGGCTATGTCCACCTCGGTGCGCCGCGCACGGCGCGCCTGTCCCTGCAATACGATTTCTGATTGCATGGACGCGGCCTCTCATCACCTCACGCGGGTCATCAGCCATGGCATGGGCGCCGATCCCGTCATCTCTGACTGGCCGGCGCTGACCTCGGCCGAGGTGGCCCGCGTGCTGCGCCATTACCCCGGCGTAGGCCAGCCGCTGCGGCTGGAGTGGCACAGCCCGCGCCCGTTCTCGGCAGCCTGCATGATGCAGACCGAGAGCGGCCCCATCATCGTCAAGCGCCATCATGTGCGGGTGCGCGATATGGCGGCGCTGGCCGAGGAACATCGCTTCGTCGCCCATCTGCAGGCACAGGGCCTGCCGGTCAGTTGCGCACTGGCCACCGAATCGGGAGCCACGGCGCTGGCCGATGACTACTGGACCTATGAAGTGTTTGCACTGGCCGCCGGGGTCGACCTGTATCGCGAGGCCTTGTCGTGGACGCCCTTCCACAGTTGCGCCCACGCCTGGTCGGCAGGACAGATGCTGGCGCGCCTGCATCAGGCGGCGGCTGGCTATGAAGCGCCAGCGCGGGCGGCGCGCCCGCTGGTGGCCAGCTTCACCATCTTCTCGCAGGAAGATCCGGTGGGTCCGCTGCAGGCCTACATCGCCCAGCGTCCTGCCATTGCCGATTACCTCGAAGCGCGCCCCTGGCGTGGTGAGGTAGCGCAGCACCTGCTGCCCTGGCACGCCGCGCTCAAGCCCTATCTGGATGAATTCGTCCCCTTGTGGACGCACAATGACTGGCACGCCTCCAACCTGCTCTGGAGCGACGCCAGCCCGCAGGCACAGGTGCAGACGGTGCTGGACTTTGGCCTCTGCGACCGCACCACCGCACTGCATGACCTGGCCACCGCCATCGAACGCAATATCGTCGAGTGGCTGGCCATCCCGCAGCGTGACGAACAACTGGTACACCTGGACCTGCTCGACGCCCTGCTCGACGGCTATGCCGCGCACTCGCCGCTGAGCGCACGCCAGCTACGCGCGCTGGCGGCCTTGCTGCCGCTGGTGCATGCGGAGTTTGCGCTGGCCGAACTGGATTACTTCCATGGCGTGACGCAGTCGGCGATCAATGCTTCGCTGGCCTACGATGCCTACTTCCTGGGCCATGCGGCCTGGTTCCATTCACCGGAAGGCCAGCGGCTGCTGGCACATCTGCACCAGCGGGCCGATGCAATCGAGCAGCGCTGAAACAAGCGCGGCCGGAAGCGCCTGTGGATAAGATAAACCGGCTGCCGAGGCTGCCGATCAGGCAAAGTCCTTGATGGTCTGCGGTTCGATCAAGACCATGTTCTCATTGGCCCCCAGCCAGACCTGTCCATCCTGGATCGTGCATTGCAGCTGCATGGTGCGCTGGGCCAACGCGGCCAGGGCCTGGCTGGCCTCGGCGGCGATGTTGACGACCTTCAGGTTCTTGGCGCGCTCGACGCGGCTGCCGGTCTGGTTCCACCAGATATTGGACACGCTGCTGTAGCTGTAGACGATCACCCGCTCGGCCCGTCCGCAAGCCTTGAGGATGGCGCGATCGTCAGGCTGGCCCACTTCGATCCACAACTCCACCGCGCCGGTCAGGTCCTTCTGCCACAGGTCAGGCTCGTCGGTATCGGAAAGACCCTTGCCGAAGGCCAGCGCCTCGCTGGCGTTGAGAGCGAAGGCCAGCACCCGGATCATCATGCGCTCGTCGGTCTCGGAGGGGTGGCGGGCGATGGTCAGTGCGTGCTGCTGGTAGTAATGCCGATCCATGTCGGAGATCTGCAGGTCGGCCTTGAAGATGGTGGATTTGAGCGCCATGGGAATCTGTGCTTGCAAAAGGGAGAGCGGCCGGGCATGCAGCGCCGCGGCCAAAGGTTGGCAAGCATAGCCGATTCAGGCCCGCTGTGCGCATCGGCGAGCGCATGCGACAATGCCGGCCATGAACACCGCATCTCCCGCCCCTGCTGCTCCCGGCGACGACCAGGTCGTCCCCCTCACCCGCGCCTGGCTGGAACAGGCCGTGATCGGCCTCAATCTTTGCCCGTTTGCCAAATCCGTCCATGTAAAGAACCAGGTCCGCTACCGTGTCAGCCAAGGTCAGGACTGGGACAGCGTAGCTGTCGATCTGGAAGAAGAACTCGTCCTGCTGGCAAAATCCGATCCCGAGCACATCGATACTACCTTGCTGATCCTTCCGCTCGCATTCGCCGACTTTCACGAATACAACGACTTCCTGGACTGGGCAGATCGCATCCTGGAAAGGATGAGACTGGACGGCGAACTGCAGATCGCCAGCTTCCATCCTGATTATCAATTTGCCGACGCCGGCCCCGACGATATCGAGAACTACAGCAATCGCTCGCCTTTTCCCATCCTCCACCTGTTGCGAGAAAGCAGCATCGACCGGGCCGTGGCGGCCTACCCCGACGCATCGGCCATCTTCGAGCGAAATATGGCGACTTTGCGCGAACTGGGCCTAACTGGCTGGAATATGCTCCCATTTGTCGTGACAAATAAGCAACGCTAGCAAAACTCGAATTTTTCCTGTTAATATCTGTTACAAATTCGAAAGTGAGTTGCTGCAACTATTGCAGAAGAAGTTTTTCTGACTGCATGAAAAATGTGCAATTATTTCTATATAGACATAGAATTATTGTTGTGCTGCTTCAAGCGCACTTGGTCAGAGAACAGAGAGCTTGCTGACATTGTTTTGAAGTCGTTCTTTGATAGGGCTTTCGATATCTTGCAGAAAGAGGCATTGCCTTGGCGAGAATAGCGTCAGTCGCGTTTTGCAGTTTTACAAACAATTAATGCTTAGGCGCAAAGCCTTCCACAAACATCTGCATAATGGAACGTCCCGATCATGACTACCAACGATACTGCTGAAACCAATTCCATTTCCGATCAAGTCAACTACGATCCCAACCACCTGCTGGATGCGCTGATCGAGAAGTTGCACCTGAAGAATGATGCGGCCCTGTCGCGCGCGCTGGAAGTCGCGCCACCGGTCATCAGCAAGATCCGTCACCGCCGCCTGCCGGTGGGTGCCTCGCTGCTGATCCGCATGCACGAGGTCAGCGAGCTGTCCATCCGCGAACTGCGTGAACTGATGGGCGACCGCCGCGAGAAATTCCGCATCAGCGACAAGCAGTTCAAACCCAAGCCAGGCGCCGCGCCGGCTGCTGCACCGACCACCGGCAGCGCCGAGTAAGCCGCGCCAGGCCAAGCCTCGGTAGGGCAATAAAAAACGGAGCCAGCGGCTCCGTTTTTTATTGCTGTGCTCTGCAGCAGCCTGCGCCGCTGACGGCATCAGGCTGGAAAGACCCCAGTCGACAGATAGCGGTCGCCCCGATCACAGACGATGAAGACGATGGTGGCGTTTTCCAGCTGGTGCGACAGCCGCACCGCCACCTCACAGGCGCCGGCGGCCGAGATGCCGCAGAACACGCCCTCGGTCACGGCCAGCTTGCGGGCCATGTTTTCGGCATCGGCCTGGCTGACCGATTCGATCTGGTCCACCCGCGAACGGTCGAAGATCTTGGGCAGGTAGGCTTCCGGCCACTTGCGAATACCCGGGATGGACGAGCCCTCTTCCGGCTGCGCGCCCACGATCTGCACCTGCGGATTCTGTTCCTTGAGGTATTGGGCTACGCCCATGATGGTGCCGGTGGTGCCCATGGCGCTGACGAAATGGGTGATGCTGCCCTTGGTATCGCGCCAGATTTCCGGACCGGTGGTTTCGTAGTGGGCCAGCGGATTGTCCGGGTTGGCGAACTGGTCCAGGATCAGGCCTTCACCGTTCTTCTGCATCTGTTCGGCCAGGTCGCGGGCGTATTCCATGCCGCCGCTCTTGGGCGTGAGCACGATCTTGGCCCCGTAGGCCGCCATGCTCTGGCGGCGCTCTTCGGAGAGATTCTCGGGCATGAGCAAGATCATCTTGTAGCCACGCATGGCCGCCACCATCGCCAGGGCGATCCCGGTATTGCCGCTGGTGGCTTCGATGAGGGTATCGCCCGGCTTGATCTGGCCGCGCGCTTCAGCGCGGGTGATCATGGAAAAGGCGGCGCGGTCCTTGACCGACCCGGCCGGATTGTTGCCTTCCAGCTTGCCCAGGATGAGGTTGTTGCGGCGCTTGGCTTCTTCGCCGCCGATGCGCGGCAGCAGGATCAGCGGGGTATTGCCGATGGTGGATTCGATGGTCGGATAGGACATCTGCTTGGCTTCCTTGCGCAACCGTACTGGCGCACGGCGCAATCTCTGGTCGAAACGATCATTCTAATATGACTGGAACGCATGTGCAGACGCTGTGACCTAACAAGATGCTTATAAGGATATAGCCAAATCATTTAAAGGCTTAGAAAAATAACGACGTCGAAGTCACATTTTCTCGTCGCTCAATAAATAGGCAATATAATGCCTAGCTTTTCCTTAAGCATTCATGCTTGCCAGCAATCACAAGACGCCCGCAGGCGCTGCTTCTCCTGCCACCGCCCATCCAGGTTACCGTCCCGACATCGACGGCCTGCGCGCCATCGCCGTGCTCTCGGTGGTGGTGTTCCACGCCTTCCCGGAATGGCTGCCGGGCGGATTCGTGGGGGTGGACATCTTCTTCGTCATCTCCGGCTTCCTCATCAGCGGCATCCTCTTCGACGCCCTCCAGCGCGACCGCTTCAGCATCGTCGATTTCTACATCCGCCGGATCCGGCGCATCTTCCCGGCGCTGCTGCTGGTGATGCTGGCCTGCCTGCTGGCGGGCTGGTTCATCCTGCTGCCCGAGGAATACCGGCAGTTGGGCAAGCATATCCTGGGCGGGGCGGGTTTCGTTTCCAACATCGTGCTGTGGAACGAAGCCGGCTATTTCGATACCTCGGCCGAGACCAAGCCGCTGCTGCACCTATGGTCGCTAGGGGTGGAAGAACAGTTCTACCTGTTCTGGCCGCTGCTGCTGTGGGCGGCCTGCAAGCGCCGCACTGGCATGCTGGCGGTGCTGCTGGGAGTCATGGCGCTGTCCTTCGGCTGGAACATCATCTCGCTGCACCAGGATGCCGTGGCCGCTTTCTACCTGCCCATGTCGCGCTTCTGGGAACTGGGTGCGGGCGCGCTGCTGGCCTGGCGGCATCGCCAGGGGGCTGCCCCGACAAGCGCCCAGGCCCACCGTCTCTCGGTGGCGGGCCTGCTGCTCATTGTCGTGGCCATCGCCATCATCACCAAGGACGACGCCTTCCCCGGCTGGTGGGCACTGCTGCCGGTGACCGGAGCGGTCCTGCTGCTGGCCGCCGGTCCGCAGGCGCGGATCAACCGCAGCCTGCTCTCGCATCGGACCATGGTGTGGGTTGGACTGATCAGCTATCCGCTCTATCTTTGGCACTGGCCGCTGCTGGCCTTTGCGCGCCTCGTCGTAGGCGCCATGCCGCCGGTCCAGTTGCGGCTGGCGGCGGTAGCGCTGGCGCTGCTACTGGCCTGGCTGACCTATCGCCTGGTGGAACTCCCGGTGCGCCTGCGCAGCGCCGGCCGCCGCTCTGCTGTGACATTGGCGCTGCTCATGGCGCTGATGGCGGCGCTGGGCGGCTACGTGGTCAAGCGCAATGGCATGGACTTCCGGCAACTGGGCGCGGTGGCAATGCTGTTCAATGACCAGGTCAAGGAAACAGCGGTGCTGAACCACTTCGAACTGCCACATCCCTCCTGCGCCGCCCTGATGGGCCAGGAACATTCACGCGACTGGTGCGCTGCACCGGTCAGCGCCGAACCACCCCAGGTGCTGCTGATCGGTGACAGCTACTCGGGCGCCTACGCCCCCATGCTGGCTCGCCTGTATCAATCCAGCCCCCAGCCGCAGTTGGTCTTCCAGCAATTCGCCCGTGGCGGCTGTGCTTCGCTGCTCGATGGCGGCGGTGGCTATTGCGGCGAGATCAGCGAGCGGGTGGCGGCCTACGCGCGCCAGACCCCATCGATCAAGACCGTCGTGCTGGCGGCCAATTGGCCTGGCCATATCGCCGCCAATCCGAACGGCGTTCTCAAGGCGCTGGAGCACACCATCCGCTACTACCGCCAGCTGGGCAAGCGCGTCGTAGTGCTGCTGTCTCCCCCCAACGGCGCCAATCCGAAATCCTGCGTGCTGCGCGGTATTCGCCTGTCCGACGCCGACTTCTGCAACCTGCCGCGCGCCAAGGCCGAGCAGATGGACGATCATTACCGCGACCTGATGCTGCCCCTGCTGCAGCAGCTGGACGTGCCCGTGTTCGATCCCTACCCCACGCTGTGCGACGAGCACGGCTGCAAGGTGATCGACGGTCCGCGCATCCTCTACTTCGATCCCGGCCATCTCAGCGCCTACGGCGCGCAATACCTGGCCGATCACGCTGGCGACGCACTGCGCCGCCTGCTGCTGGGAACACCGGCGCACTGAGGCGCCGGCCTGGAGGGCTGCGGAAGGGGCGGCAAATGGTCTACACTGGACTGCAACGCCCCCCCCCCATAACCACAATCAGGGGCGTCCTTGTCCGCGCAAGACCATGGAGACGCCATGCACACCCACGAGATCACCAACCAGGTCCCTGATCTGTCCGGATACAACCTCTACCGCAGCGATGCGGCGCTGGCCGAGGCGGTCCAGCGCGAGGGCGCGCACTGGCACGACTGCACCCTGGCCAGCCAGGGCGAGCTGCTGGGCAGCGCCGAGATGCGCGAGATGGCCGAACTGGCCAATCAGCACGCCCCCGTCCTGCATACCCATGACCGCTGCGGGCGCCGCATCGACGTGGTCGAGTTCCATCCCGCCTGGCATACCCTGCTGGACCAGTTGCGCCGCGCCGGCCTGCACGCCCTGCCGTGGATGCAGCCGGGCGATGGCGCCCACGCAGCGCGCGCGGCGGGCTACTTCCTGCATGCGCAGATCGAGGCCGGCTCGCTCTGTCCGACCACCATGACCTTCGCCGCCATTGCAGTGCTGCAACAGGAACCGGCGCTGTTCGAACAATTGCGCACGCGCCTGTTCTCGCGCGAGCATGACGCCCGCGACCTGCCCATCCCGCAGAAACGTTCCATCCTCATCGGCATGGGCATGACTGAAAAACAGGGCGGCTCGGACGTGCGCAGCAACGCCTCCATCGCCATGCCGGTCGATCCTCTCAATGACGGGCGTGGCGCGGCCTATCTGCTGTCCGGCCACAAGTGGTTCTTCTCCGCCCCGATGTGCGACGCGCACCTGATGCTGGCGCGCACCGAGAACGGCCTGTCCTGCTTCTTCGTGCCACGCTGGCTGCCGGATGGCACGCGCAATCCCATCCTGATCCAGCGCCTCAAGGACAAGCTGGGCAACCGCTCCAACAGCAGCAGCGAGGTCGAGTTCGAGGAAGCCATGGGCATCATGGTGGGTGACGAGGGACGCGGCATTCCCACCATCATCGAGATGGCCAACCACACCCGGCTGGACTGCATCATCGGCAGCGCCGCCCTGATGCGCCAGGCGCTGGTGCAGGCCATCCACCACGCGCGCCACCGCAGCGCCTTTGGCCGTCGCCTGGCCGAACAGCCCCTCATGCGCGCCGTGCTGGCCGACCTGGCGCTGGAGAGCGAAGCGGCCACCCTGCTCATGCTGCGCGTGGCGCATGCCTTCGATGCCCCTGACGATCCCCTGCAGCGAGCCTGGAAGCGCATCATCACGCCCGCCGCCAAGTTCTGGATCTGCAAGCGAACGCTGGCATTCACCGGCGAATGCATGGAAGTCTGGGGCGGCAATGGCTATGTCGAGACCGCGCCGATGGCGCGCCTGTATCGCGAAGCACCGGTCAATTCGATCTGGGAGGGGTCAGGCAATGTGATGTGCCTGGATGTGCTGCGCGCCATGGCCCGCGAAAGCCAGGGCCTGGCGCTGCTGTTGCTGGAGCTCGACGATGCAGCGGCGGGGCACCCGGCCCTGCGCCAACAGGTCCAGGCGCTCAAGCAGATGCTGGCGGCCCCGGAAGAAGAGCGCGAAGCCGGCGCCCGCCGCCTCGTGCAGCAACTGGTGCTGGCGCTGCAGGGCATGCTCATGCTGCGCCATGCCCCGGCAGGCTCGGCCGAAGCCTTCCTGGAAAGCCGCAGCCAGGCCGAGGGCGGGCGCGTCTACGGCACGCTGGGAAGCGCCACCCTGGCGTTGCAGGAAGCCATCCTGCAACGCGCCTGGCCCGAGGCCTGAACGGCTGGCAAACGGACCTTGCTCAGCCTGGCAAGGACGGCATGAGCGGACTGCGCTCGGCCCATGCCAGGAACAGCTTGCCGCGGCGCATCCGGGGACGGCGGCGCTGCTTGAGGGACGAATAGACCAGCTCGGCCAGGGTGCGCTGCTCCGCCGGACTCATGGTCAGCGACAGGCGATACATCCGCAGCAACATCAGGGCATTGTTGAGGAAGGCGGTCTCGGCGGCGTCGCTGCGCGCCAGCGCGGCCATCTGCGCGGCCAGCGTGATCTCCTGCGTGGCGTCGGCAAGGACGCCTGCGGAGACTGTGCGGTTGGCGGCCGACTCCTGCAAGGCCATGCGCTCCAGCACCAGCCGGTAGGCCGGCTCCAGCTCGGCGGCCGTACCGGCGGACTGGCCCAGGCTCACCCCGGCCAGGCCAGCCAGCAATCGTTCCAGCACCCCAAGCGAGACGCTGTGCCCGCTGGCGAGTCCGTCGCGCCAGCCGCCGCCAGCCGGGTCCAGCAACCAGGCCAGGAAGCCGTGGTCCAGCTGGGTCTGGCGCGCCGCCTGGCTCGACAGCAGCCGCTGGGCGATCAATCTGTCCTCGCTACTCATGCGGGTGGCATGGGCAAGGGAGCGGGCCGCGTCGGCCGAACCTCCAGCTCCTGCCCGCTCCTGGCGATAGCGCGCCAGATCCTGCGCCAGGGCATCCACCTCTTCCAGCGCTATTCCCTGCTGCTGGGCATACCCATAGGCCGCAGCAAGATAGCGCCGGTCGCCATAGGAAAGAAAATCACGCGCGGCCAGCAGCGCCGTGCCGCCCACGCCATTGCCAGGGGCAGTATTGCGGCGCGCTGGCGCCGGTTCATCCTCACGTCGCTGCACGCCGAAGATCCGCTGCAGCAAGAACAGATAGCTGCTGTCCTGGACACTGTGCGCCAGATTATTGACCTGCACCAGATCAGCCAGGCGCGGTGCGGCGGCGAGAATCTCGGCCAGCGATGGCCTCAGGCGCTGCAGCAGCAAACCCTGGATGGCCCCGCCGGCCAGGGCCAGCGGCCCGCCAGGCAGCACCAGCGTTTCCAGCATGCGCGCCAGATCGGCCTGCTGCGGCGCTGGCAGCACCGCTTGCGGTTGCAGCCGGTAGAGGTCCAGGTACTGTTGCAGCAGTTGCGGGTAATTGTCGGGATAGGCGGTACGCTCCAAGGCCGAGAGGCTGACGTAGAACACCAGGGCGGCAGTGATCACCGGCTGCCAGTCGCCGCTCTCCAGCGCGCGCTGGAACACCGGCGCCCAGAAACGCTGGTCCAGCTCGGTGCGCTGGTTGGCGGCGGCGTAGCGTTCGTTGATGGTGTAGGCGCCACTGTCATCATAGACGATCGCGGACAGCTCGGCGCGCGCCAGCCCGGCAAAGGGATTGGCGGCGCGGCCATAGAGCGATTCGGTCGCCTGGCGCGCACGCGCCAGCCGCTGTGGCTCTTGCGAGAGGGGCAGTTCGGCATCGGCCAGCTGGATCGCTGCGGCGCTGCCGCGTGCGGCCACCAGCTGAGCCTCCAGCGCAAAGAACAGCTTTCGGCTGACCGGCTGCGTCGGGTCAGCGCTGCGGGCGGCGAGCGCTGCGGACGCGGCAGGCTGCGCGCCGGCGGAAGCGGCGGCGACGCTGTCAACGGCCGTGGCCAGCGCCGCCAGCAACTTGCCTTGCGCCGACAACGACAGCGTCACGCCCTCTTCGGGCGCAGGGACAGCCGTGGCGACCGGCGCGGCCGGGCCCTGCTGGGCCGCGCTGTCGTCGCGGGGATGGGGCTGCGCTGTGAGTTGCGTGATGGCCTCGCGCGCCGTGATGGCCAGGTCGGTTTCCATCGCCATGTTCGTTCTCCTGTCGCGGAGTGTTCATGCCTTGGTTACGGCCGCCAGGCGCACATCTTTACACTTTCCAGACGGCATCAACCCAGGCGGGACACGGCGTCTCGGGCGATACAGGGGCAAAAGCCGCAGTCGATACCTGGTCGCATCAGGACGCCGGCAGACTCAGCCGACGTCTTTCCTGGCGCTGCAGATAGTGGTTGGGGGTGGTGCGCAAGGCCTTGCGGAACATGTTGGAGAACGCGCTCTGGCTGCGATAGCCCAGCGCCTGCGCCACCACGCCCACGGGATCGCCCCGCGAGAGTCGCACCAGCGCTTCGCTCAGGTGGACCTGCTGCACCCAGTGGCGGAACTGCAAACCCGTTTCCTTGGGAAAGAGCCTGATCACCGTGCGCACGCTGGCCCCACCCATCCCCGCCCAATCGGCCAGGGAAAACTGCCGCCCCGGATCGGCCAGGATGGCTTCGCAGATGGCCTGCAGGCGGCGGTCGCCCGGCCACGGAATGGCCACCGGAATGGCCGGTGCGCGCGCCAGTTCCGACAGGATCAGTTCGGCCACGTGGCCGGCACGGCTGTGGGGCGCATAGTCGCGCGGCTCGGCCAGCATGGCCAGGATCAGTTCGCGCAGCAGCACCGACACTTCCAGCAGGCGGCATTGCTCGCCAAGTTCGCGCCCCTGGGCCTGGTTGATGTAGAGCGTGCGCATGCTGACCTTGCTCAGCATGAGGATCTCGTGCTCCACCTGCGGCGGCACCCACAGCGCCCGATGCGGCGGTACCAGCCACACCCCTTGCGGGGTGCGCACCTGCATCACGCCTTCCACGGCATAGAGCAGTTGGCCTCGCCGATGCGAATGCGCCGTCAGCAGATCACGCGCCGACAACTCGCGCGCAAACGCTACCACGCTGCTGGGCAGGTGCTGGAACTCATCCACTTCATCACTGGGGCAGACGGAGGTCAGGTGGACGCGCATGGCATTTAATCGACAATAATTGTCATCAGGATGAATAGGTGCCAATGATACGCTTCGAATCTTCCTCCTGCTTGCCATCCTCGACACCATGACCAGTGCCACCGACTCCAACACGGCAGCGCCCTCCAGCGCGGCCACCCCTGCCACCTCACCTGCGGGCATCGCCGCCCAGCCGCTGGTGATGAGCATCATCCTGGCCTGCGGCGGCGCGCACCTGATCAATGACATGATCCAGGCCCTGCTGCCCTCCATCTATCCCATGCTCAAGACCAGCTATGGCCTCAGCTTTACCCAGGTCGGGCTGATCACGCTGACCTTCCAGGTCACCGCTTCCCTGCTGCAGCCCTGGATCGGCATGTACACCGACCGCCATCCGCAGCCCTGGCTGCTGCCCAGCGGCGCAGTGGCTACACTGGTGGGCATCGTGCTGCTGTCCATGGCGGGCAGCTTCCCGGCCTTCCTGCTGGCAGCGGCCCTGGTGGGCATCGGCTCCTCCACCTTCCACCCGGAAGCCTCGCGCATCGCCCGCATGGCCTCGGGCGGACGCTTTGGCCTGGCGCAATCGACCTTCCAGGTCGGCGGCAACGCCGGCTCGGCCTTCGGCCCGCTGCTGGCGGCGGCTATCGTGGTGCCGTTCGGCCAGGCCAACGTGGCCTGGTTCGTGCTGCTGGCGCTGCTGTCCATCCTGGTGCTCACGCGGGTCTCGGGCTGGTACCGCAGTCACCTCGCCGCCACCAAGGGACGCTCCAAGCCGCGCGCAACGCACAGCCTGCCGGCCGCCACCGTGCGGCGCGCCCTGGTGGTGCTGGCCCTGCTGGTGTTTTCCAAGTACTTCTACATGGCCAGCTTCACCAGCTACTTCACCTTCTACCTGATCGACCGCTTCCACCTCTCGGTGGCCTCGTCCCAGCTCTACCTGTTCCTGTTCCTGGGCGCAGTGGCGGTCGGCACCTTCGTGGGCGGTCCGATCGGCGACCGCATCGGGCGCAAGCTGGTGATCTGGATTTCCATCCTGGGCGCGGCGCCCTTCGCGCTGATGCTGCCGCATGCCAGCCTGTTCTGGACGGCGGTGCTGTCGGTGGTGATCGGGCTGGTGATCTCGTCGGCCTTCTCGGCCATCGTGGTGTATGCCCAGGAACTGGTGCCGGGCAAGGTCGGCATGATCGCCGGCGTGTTCTTCGGCCTCATGTTCGGCTTTGGCGGCATCGGCGCGGCCTTGCTGGGCCATCTGGCCGACCTGTATGGCATCGCCT
The DNA here is from genome assembly GCF_001929405.1 of Herbaspirillum camelliae. Classification (NCBI taxonomy): domain Bacteria; kingdom Pseudomonadati; phylum Pseudomonadota; class Betaproteobacteria; order Burkholderiales; family Oxalobacteraceae; genus Herbaspirillum; species Herbaspirillum camelliae. The sequence continues at coordinate 2,444,201 of NZ_KV880769.1, read as the reverse complement.
GGGTCTATGGCCTGTGCGCCTTCCTCCCGCTGGCGGGGATCCTGACGGTGTTCCTGCCGGATGTGCGGGAGCGTTGAAGCCCGAAGCAATACGCTGAACGAAAAAACGCGCTGGAATTGAAACTCCAGCGCGTTTTTTATTGCCTACAAGGGCCAGCCTCAGCCCGCGCGGCTGTCCCGCAGACGGAACAGCGCCACCACCCCCGCCAGGCGCTCGGCCTGTTCCTGCAAGGATTGCGCACCGGCAGCCGCCTGCTCCACCAGGGCGGCGTTCTGCTGGGTGGTCTGGTCCATGTGCGCCACCGCGTCATTGGCCTGGTTGATGCCTTGGCTCTGCTCGCGGCTGGCGGCGGTGATCTCGGCCACCACGTCGCTGACCTTCTGGACGCTGTCGACCACGCTGCGAATGGTCGCGCCGGCCTGGGCCACGGTGTCTTCACCGGCCTGCACCTGCCCCACCGAATCGGTGATGAGCACCTTGATCTCCTTGGCCGCCGTGGCCGAGCGCTGGGCCAGCGAACGCACCTCCGAGGCCACCACCGCGAAGCCCCGCCCCTGTTCGCCGGCGCGGGCAGCCTCCACGGCGGCGTTCAAGGCCAGGATATTGGTCTGGAAGGCGATGCCATCGATCACGCTGATGATGTCCACGATCTTCTGCGACGAGGCATTGATGCCGTTCATGGTCTGCACCACCTGCTCCACCATCGCGCCGCCCTGGGTGGCGATCTGCGAGGCCGATTGCGAAAGCTGGTTGGCCTGCATGGCATTGTCGGCGTTGTGGCGCACGCTGGAGGTCAACTGCTCCATGGCCGCCGCCGTCTGTTCCAGCGAACTGGCCTGGGACTCGGTGCGCTGCGAGAGGTCCATATTGCCGCTGGCGATATCGCGCGAAGCCGCATGGATGGTATGGCTGGCATCGCGGATATCGATCATCACATGCTCGATCTTGTCCACGAAGCGGTTGAAGGCCGCGCCGATGCGCCCCAGTTCATCGCTGCGGTCATGGGTGTCGAGGCGGCGCGTGAGGTCGCCATCACCATCGGCGATTTCTTCCAGCGCCCCTTGCACCACCGTCAGGCGGCCCAGCACGCGCGAAATCAGGGCACCCAGCACCAGCGCGGCCAGCACCGTCACCAGCACGGCCATCACGCCCGAACTGACCAGCATGGCCGACAAGGACGCCAGCGCATCGGCGCGGTCCAGCGCCACCACCAGCAGCCAGTCGGTGCCGCCCACGCGGGCCACGAAGAGCATCTGCCGGCGGCCATCCAGGGCCACGTCCTGGTGGACACCAGTGCGCATGGCCTCGTCGAGGGTCTGCGGGGTGATGGCGGCATCCAGGTCGGCAAGGGGTTTCAAGCGCAGCTTGTCGTTGGGATGGGCGATGATCTTGCCGCTGAGGTCGGCCAGGAAGGCGTAGCTGTTGGGTGTCGGCTTGATGGCCACCACATCGGCCACGACGGTATCGAGCAGCACATCGGCGGCCGCCACGGCGGCGACCTGCCCGTCCTTGGACACCGACTGGGCAAAGGTCACCAGCAGCTTGCCGGTACTGGCGCTGGTATAGGGGGCGGTCAGCACCGGCTCGCCGGTCTTGGCGGCCAGCTGGTACCAGGGCCGCTTGGTCGGATCATAGTCGGGCGCGCGGCTGCGCTGCTGCGAAAACACGGCATGCTTGTCGGCATAGCCCAGGTAGGCCAGGTCGAAGCCGCCAGCGGTCTGGGCCGCTTTCACGAAGGGCAGCGGATCGGCCGCATCGGCGGCCTCCTTGATGGAGGTCACCACCAGCTTTTTCGAGTCGGACCATTCGGCGATGGCCGCCGCCTGGCTTTGCGCCAGCTGGGTCATCTGGGTGTCGAGCGTGCTCATGGTGCGCGAGCGCGCCGTCAGGAAGTTGGTCAGGACGATGGCCAGCATGGCCAGCACGACAATGCCAGCGCAAAGGGCGATTAGCCGGGTTCGCAAGGAAGTGGATTTCATGATGTTGTGGAAGAGCTGGAGAAGTGCAAAGGTGTGGATCGGAGCAATCAGGCGCACGCAACCGCATCCCGGACAAGCCGGAGCGGTGCAAGCTAATGGGATGTTGTGACCGCAGCGTGACAGCATCACAGCGGTCCGGGGAATGGCGCGCCCCAGGTCCATCGTCCGGCATTGACCGGCGCCTGCCCCCAGGCGACCTCGGGCTTGTCCATCTCCGGATGCCCCCCTTTTTTTGTATTGCCATCCGGATGGCGTCAAGCGTACCAGCGCACAGCCCTGCCCATGAAAACAATCTGTTGTTGCGGGCTCCGGCTGATGCGGCAATGCCACGTTGCCCGCCAGCAAAAAAAACTTCGCCCATTTAAGTCTGGCTTAATTTTCGCGGCCTAGAGTAGCCACATCGGGACTCCTCTTTCCCCTTGTCCGCTGCGACGACATCCAGCGGATCTTTCCAGCCCGTCCTTCCCCGGACGGGCTTTTTTTGCGGCTATCGATGCTCCGATGCCATCCTGTCAAGTGTTGCGCAGGTGCTTTTTCCACTGAGATCAAGCGTTCACTTATGCACGTCCATATGAGATGATTGACAACTGGCAATCCTGATCCGCACCCATGTCGGCCGCGATCAACCATTCCCCGGCGCGCCGGAGAGATGTAAAGAAATGTTAAAGAAAATTAAAGTGGAGGATCTGGTCCTCGGCATGTACTTCTGTGGCTTCGAAGCGGCCTGGCTGGACCATCCATTCTGGAAGAACAAGTTCCTCCTCAAGAACGACAGCGAACTCAGGCAGGCCCACGCCAGCGGCATCGCCTATTGCTGGATCGATACCGAACGCGGCCTGGATGTGGCGCAGGAAGAAGAAGCGGCCGGCAGCGCCGCGCCGCTGCAGGAAACGGAGCCATCCCCGGAACCCGAGCACGCCGCCGCGCCGCCCATCGACGCCGTCCTGCTGGACGCCATGGCCCTGCGCGAGACCGCCAAGAAGGCGACCAAGGCCATGTTCAGCGCAGCCCGCATGGGCAAGGTGCTGGACATGGAGCACTGCGTCTCGGTGGTGGAAGAAATCGCCGGTTCGGTCATCCAGAGCCCCAATGGGGCGCTCAGCGTCTTGCGCCTGAAGCTGGCCGATGAATACACCTACCTGCACTCGGTGGCCGTGTGCGCCCTGATGGTGGCGCTGGGCCGCACCCTGGGGCTGGATGAGGCGGCCTGCCGCGAAGCCGGCCTGGGCGGCTTCCTGCATGATGTGGGCAAGGCCTTCATCCCGCATGAACTGCTCAACAAGCCCGGCAAGCTGAGCGACGAGGAATTCAGCCAGATCAAGAAACACCCCGAGCTGGGCTACAAGTACCTGAGCCAGGACCCCAACGTCCCCAACTACGCCCGCGACGTCTGCCTGCACCATCACGAAAAGATCGACGGCACCGGCTATCCGGAAGGACTGCGCTCCGGCGCCATCACCCTCTATTCACGGATGGCGGCGATCTGCGACGTCTACGACGCCCTCACCTCAGACCGCCCCTACAAGCGCGCCTGGGACCCCGCCGAAGCCATCTCGGCCATGGCCACCTGGACCGGCCACTTCGACCGCGCCATGTTCCTGGCCTTCGTCAAGACCCTGGGCATCTATCCGGTGGGCTCCATCGTCAAGCTGGAATCGGGCCGCTCGGGTTTCGTGATCCGCCAGAACGCCCAGGACCTCACGCGCCCGGTGCTCAAGGTATTCCACTACGACGACAGCATGGCCGTGACCGACACCGAGATCCTCGACTTGCTGGCCAATCCCGAGGCCGATACCATCGTCGCCCGCGGTGGCGAGGAATGGGCGCGCCTGAGCCATCTGGACGCCATGCAACTGCTGAGCACGGGCGTGCCGACCTGAGCTGGCCGTCCTCATCTGGCGACCCGGCGCACTCTTCCCATCAAGCCTGACCGGCGCTGACCTGGCGGATCGCCGCCTCCCAGGCGTGGATGCGCGCCTGCGCCTGATCGCGCCCGATGCTGGGCTCGAAGGTATGTTCCATGCGCCATTGCGAGGACAGCTCGGACAGATCGCGATAGACGCCCGTCGCCATCCCGGCCAGGTAGGCCGCACCCAGCGCCGTGGTCTCGGTAACCTGCGGGCGGATCACAGGAATGCCCAGCAGGTCGGCCTGGAACTGCAGCAACAGGTTGTTGGCCGCCGCCCCGCCATCCACGCGCAACTCGGTGATCGGTGAGACTGCATCGCGCACCATGGCATTGAGCAGCGCCGTGCTCTGGAAGGCGATCGACTCCAGCGCCGCGCGGGCGATGTGCGCCACCGTGCTGCCCCGGCTCAGGCCGACGATGGCGCCCTTGGCCGAGGGATTCCAGTAAGGCGCGCCCAGTCCGGTGAAGGAAGGCACGAACACCACCCCGCCCGAATCTTCCACCGAGCAGGCCAGGCCTTCGACGTCGGTGGAGGTCTTGATGGCCTTCAGGCCATCGCGCAGCCACTGCACCACCGCACCGCCGATGAAGACACTGCCTTCCAGCGCATATTGTTTCTGCTCATCGACCTGGCAGGCGGCCGTGCTGATGAGGCCATTGTGCGAGGTGGCGCACTGGTCGCCGGTATGCAGCAGCATGAAGCAGCCGGTGCCATAGGTATTCTTGGCCATGCCGGGACGCACGCAGGCCTGGCCGAACAGGGCCGATTGCTGGTCGCCGGCGATGCCGCCGATCTTCACGGCCGCGCCCAGGTGCTGCGCATCGATCTCGCCATAGATATGCGCCGAGGCATGCACCTGCGGCAGCATCGAGGCGGGAATGCCCAGCCATTGCAACAGTTCCTCATCCCAGGCGCCGGTGTGGATATTCCACAGCATGGTGCGTGACGCATTGGACACATCGCTCACGTGCAGGCGGCCGCCCGTCAGGTTCCAGACCAGCCAGGAATCGACGGTGCCGAACAGCAGCTCGCCGCGCTCGGCGCGGGCGCGCAGGCCATCGACGTTGTCCAGGATCCAGCGCAGCTTGGTGCCGGAAAAATAGGGATCGAGCACCAGCCCGGTCTTCTTCTGGATGGCCTCGCCCAGGCCGCGCTCACGCAATGCCGCGCAGACCACTTCGGCGCGGCGATCCTGCCAGACTACGGCGTTGTAGACCGGCTTGCCGGTGGCGCGCTCCCACACGACCGTGGTTTCGCGCTGATTGGTGATGCCCAGGGCAGTCAGTTCGCTGGCCTTGATGCCGCTTTGCGCCAGCACCTTCTGCGCGGTCTGCAACTGGCTGTGCCACAGGTCCATGGGATCGTGTTCCACCCAGCCGGGCTGGGGAAAGATCTGCGGAAATTCCTGCTGGGCGGTCGCCACGATGGCGCCGCTCTGGTCGAAGATGATGCTGCGCGAGCTGGAGGTTCCCTGGTCGAGGGCGAGCAGATAAGCCATGGTTGTTCCTTGCTGACGTACTGATGAAAAACCGGATCACAAAAAATGAATAAACCAACTGATACCGACAAATACTGAAAATCACTAACCAAAAATCAATAACACTCAATAACACTCAATAACACTCAATAACCCTCAATAACACTGAATAACGATAACCCGATCATCCCGACATCACACCAAAACGAAGACGCCATCCCGACACCGGCCGGGATGGCGTCATCTCACGCGTGATGCAGAGGCTCGTGCGGATCAACGTGCATCAGCGTACGCGGCCATCCTTCCAGGCTTGCAGCAGCTTGTCGTAGGGGATGGTCTCGCCCTTGGGCTTTTCATTGGCCAGCTTGGCCCACGGTGCACCCTTGTCGGACAGCCAGGTGGCCGGATCCTTCTTCGGGTTCAGCTTGGGCGCGCACTGCTTCATGCCAGCGCGCTGCAGGCGGGCCATGATACCGTCCATCTCGTCGGCCAGGTTGTCCATCGCGCCTTGCGGGGTCTTCTCGCCGGAGATGGCCGAGGAGATGTTCTTCCACCAGATCTGCGCCATCTTCGGATAGTCAGGCACGTTGGTGCCCGTCGGGGTCCACGCCACCCGCGCCGGGCTGCGGTAGAACTCGATCAGGCCACCGTACTTGGCCGCATTCTTGGTGAAGTAGTCGGAACGGATGTCGGAGTCACGGATGAAGGTCACGCCGACGATGGACTTCTTCAGCGAGACGGTCTTGGAGGTCGTGAACTGCGCATACAGCCAGGCCGCCGCCATCTGGTCCGGCGGCGTGCTCTTCAGGAAAGTCCACGAACCAACGTCCTGGTAGCCGTTCTGCATGCCATCCTTCCAGTACGGGCCGTGCGGGCCAGGGGCCATGCGCCACTTGGGCGAGCCGTCGGCGTTGACCACCGGCAGGCCTTGCTTGGTCATGCTGGCAGTGAAGGCGCTGTACCAGAAGATCTGTTGCGCGATGTGGCCTTGTGCAGGCACCGGGCCGGCTTCGGAGAAGGTCATGCCCAGCGCCTCAGGCGGCGCGTACTTCTTCATCCAGTCCAGGTACTTGGTCAGCGCATAGACCGCCGCCGGCGAGTTGGTGGCGCCGCCACGGGCGACCGAAGCGCCCACCGGGGTGCACTTGTCATCGGCGACGCGGATACCCCACTCGTCCACCGGCAAGCCATTGGGCAAGCCCTTGTCGGCCGCGCCGGCCATCGACAGCCAGGCATCGGTGAAGCGCCAGCCCAGCGACGGGTCCTTCTTGCCGTAGTCCATGTGGCCGTAGATCTTCTTGCCATCGAGTTCCTTCACGTCATTGGTGAAGAAGGCCGCGATGTCTTCGTAGGCCGACCAGTTCTGCGGCACGCCCAGTTCATAGCCATACTTGGCCTTGAACTTCTCTTGCAGGTCCTTGCGCGCGAACCAGTCGGCGCGGAACCAGTACAGGTTGGCGAACTGCTGGTCGGGCAGTTGGTAGAGCTTGCCATCGGGCGCGGTGGTGAAGCTGGTGCCGATGAAGTCCTTCAGGTCCAGGCCGGGGTTGGTGTATTCCTTGCCGGGGCCGGCCATGTAGTCGGTCAGCACCACGGTCTGGCCGTTGCGGTAGTGGGTGCCGATCAGGTCGGAGTCGTTGACCCAGCCGTCATAGATGGACTTGCCCGATTGCAGCGAGGTCTGCATCTTCTCGACCACGTCGCCTTCCTGGATCACATCGTGGATGACCTTGATGCCGGTGATTTCCTCAAAGGCCTTGGCCAGGGTCTTGGATTCATAGGCGTGGGTGTCCAGGGTCTCCGAGACCACGTGGATTTCCTTGACGCCCTTGGCCTTGAGCTTGGCGGCCGCGTCGATGAACCATTGCATCTCGCTGACCTGCTGTGGACGCGACAGCGTGCTGGGCTGGAATTCGGAATCCACCCACTTTTCGGCCGCCTTGATATCGGCCCAGGCATTGCCGGCCACGCCTGCCATCACCATGGCGGCGGCCAGCACGGTCAGTTTGATTTTCCGCATGTTCTGCATCATGTCTCCTCGTCACCTTCCCCTGAATTGGCGTGCCGGGTAGGGAAGGAGAATCCCCGGACGTCCATTGTGATTACAGATCTCTTGCCTGCTGCCATAAACCGCATTCCAACTCACCACGAACCGTTCGGACTGAGTAGGCCCGTAAGGGCCGTATCGAAGGCGCTCAGGCGCAGGTGAGCCCCTTCGACAGGCTCAGGACAGGCTTCGATACGCGGCTACGCCGCTACTCAGGACGAACGGTAGTCATGCCATCCAATCAGCCCTTGCGCATGATCAGCACCAGCGCCACAAACCCCAGCGCTGCTGCGTACCACTGATCCATATCGGTCAATCCGACCCAGGCCAGGTTGATATAGGCCGCGGTCAGAAGACCGATGAACAAGCGGTCGCCCCGGGTCGTGCGCATGGGCAGGAAGCCCTTGCGCTCGATGGTCGGCGAGCGGATTTCCCACACCGTCATGCCCACCAGCATCAATACCACGCACACGAAGAAGATCGCAACAGGCGGCGTCCACGACATCCACGACAATGCATTTCCCATGATCACACTCTCCCCATTGCGAAGCCCTTGGCGATGTGGTTGCGCACGAACCAGATCACCAGGGCGCCCGGAACAATCGTCAGCACACCGGCAGCAGCCAGGATGCCCCAGTCCATCCCCGCCGCCGAAGCGGTGCGGGTCATGATGGCGCTGATGGGCTTGGCGTTGACCGAGGTGAGCGTGCGCGCCAGCAGCAATTCCACCCAGCTGAACATGAAGCAGAAGAAGGCCGTCACGCCCACGCCCGACTTGATCAGCGGCAAGAAGATGCGCAGGAAGAAGCGCGGGAAGGAGAAGCCATCGATATAGGCCGTCTCATCGATCTCGCGCGGCACGCCCGACATGAAGCCTTCCAGGATCCACACCGCCAGCGGCACGTTGAAGAGCATGTGCGCCAGCGCCACCGCGATGTGCGTATCCGACAGCCCGATGGTGGAATAGAGCTGGAAGAACGGCAGCAGGAACACCGCCGGCGGCGTCATGCGGTTGGTCAGCAGCCAGAAGAACATGTGCTTGTCGCCCAGGAAGCGATAGCGCGAGAAGGCATAGGCCGCCGGCAGGGCCACCAGCAGCGACATGACCGTGTTCATGGCCACGTAGATGATGGAGTTGATATAACCCGAATACCACGAGGGATCGGTGAAGATCGTCTTGTAGTTGTTCAGCGTCGGTGCGTTCGGCCAGAGCGTGAAGACCGACAGGGTTTCCTCGTTGGTCTTGAGCGACGTGTTCAGCAGCCAGTACAGCGGCACCAGCGTGAAGGCGATGTAGACCAGCATCACCAGCAGGCGGGTGAGGGTCTTGTCTTGAGTCTTATTCATGTTGGCCACCCGAAGCATTGGCGTTGTTACCGGCGCTCTGCATCCAGTTGTAGAGCACGAAGGACAACAGCAGGATGATGAGGAAGTAGATCAGCGAGAAGGCTGCAGCCGGCCCGAGGTCGAACTGGCCCACGGCTTTCTGCGTGAGGTACTGGCTCAGGAAGGTGGTCGAGTTGCCGGGACCGCCACCGGTGAGCACGAAGGGCTCGGTGTAGATCATGAAGCTGTCCATGAAGCGCAGCAGCACGGCAATCACCAGCACGCCGCGCATCTTGGGCAGCTGGATGAAACGGAATACCGCCCAGCGGCTGGCGCCATCGATCTGTGCCGCCTGGTAGTAGGCGTCGGGAATGGAGCGCAAGCCAGCGAAGGCCAGCAGCGCCACCAGCGGAGTCCAGTGCCACACGTCCATCACCAGCACAGTCAGCCAGGCGTCCAGTGGATTGGAGGCATAGTTGTAGTCGATGCCCAGCAGATTGAGCACATAGCCGCCCAGGCCGATGTCAGCACGCCCGAAGATCTGCCAGATGGTGCCCACCACGTTCCAGGGAATCAGCAGCGGCATGGCCAGGATCACCAGCGTGGCCGAGGACTTCCAGCCCTTGTGCGGCATCGCCAGCGCCAGGCCGATGCCCAGCGGGATCTGCACCAGCAGCACGCAGAAGGAAAAGATCAGCTGGCGCAGCAGCGCCGCATGCAGCTCGCCATCGCGCATGACCTCGCGGAACCAGTCCAGGCCCACGAAGACCTTCTGCTCGGGGCTGATGATGTCCTGCACCGAATAGTTGACCACCGTCATCAGCGGAATGATGGCCGAGAAGGCCACCGTCAGGAAGACCGGGAGGATGAAGAACCAGGCCTTGTTGTTGTAGGGCTTGTTCATGGCTTAGCGTCCTATTCTCTCGTCGTTGCTGAAGTAGATCGTCTCGGGCTTGGCCAGTCGCAGCCATTGACTACCGGTGGCGATCTTCATCTCCGGCGACAGGCGCGCCTTCACGCTCATGCCCTCCAACTGCGCCGTCACCAGCTGGCTGGTGCCCAGGTGCTGGACCTGGGTGATCTCGGCGCTGACGGCGCCCGCCGTGCCCGGCGCGGCCAGTTCAACGAATTCGGGACGGATGCCCAGCTTCAGTTCACCGCTGCTGTTCTTCAGTGCCTGCAATTGCGCAGCCTCGATCTGCAGGCGCTGCTGGCCCAGCAGGACGGCGTCGCCTTCCAGGCGCACCGGGCAGAAGTTCATGCCGGGGCTGCCGATGAAATAACCGACGAAGGTGTGGTCGGGACGCAGGAACAAGGCCTCCGGCTTGCCCTGCTGCACTACCTTGCCCTCGGTCATCACCACCACTTCGTCAGCGAAGGTCAGGGCTTCGACCTGGTCGTGGGTGACGTAGATGAGGGTGAGCTTGAGTTGATGATGGATTTCCTTGAGCTTCTGGCGCAGCTCCCACTTCATGTGCGGATCGATCACCGTCAGCGGTTCATCGAAGAGGATCGCCGCCACGTCCTTGCGCACCAGGCCGCGACCCAGCGAGATCTTTTGCTTGGCGTCGGCCGACAGACCGGCCGCGCGCTGCTTGAGATCGCGGGTGAGGTCGAGCATCTCGGCGATCTCGCGCACGCGGGCCTGCACTTCGCGCTCGGCGATCTTGCGGTTGCGCAGGGGGAAAGCCAGGTTGTCGAACACGCTCATGGTGTCGTAGAGCACCGGGAACTGGAATACCTGCGCGATGTTGCGATCGCGGGTGGCCATGCGGGTCATGTCGCGGCCATCGAAGAGCACCTGCCCTTCCGACGGCTGCAGCAGGCCGGAAATGATGTTGAGCAGCGTGGACTTGCCGCAGCCCGAGGGGCCCAGCAGCGCATAGGCGCCGCCGTCTTCCCACACCATGTTCATGGGCTGCAGGGCGTAGTCCTTGAGGCTGGCCGGATTGCCACTGTAGGCGTGGCCCAGGTTCTTGAATTCGATGCGGGCCATGTCAGCGAGTCTCCATCGGGGCGCTCAACAGGCGACCCTGTGTATCGAACAGGAAAGCCTTGGCAGCGGCGATGCTCACCTGCACCGTGCTGCCGATGGCCACCTCATGCACGCCCGACAGCTGCGCCACCAGCGGGACATCGCCATGGCGCAGATGCAGGTAGGTTTCGGAGCCGGACAGTTCGGCCAGCGTCACACTGCAGCCCAGGCTCACGCCAGGCCCGGTGAGCGCTTCCAGGCGCACGTCATTGCTGCGGATGCCCAGCTTGCAGCTCTGCCCTTCGGAGAGAGCCAGATTGCGGCCGGCGATCTCGAGCACGCTGCCGTCGCTCATGCGGATCGCCGCCACGCCAGGGGCCGAGGCAATGGCCGTGGCTTCCAGCAGGTTCATGGGCGGATCATTGAAGATCGCCGCCACCTGCGTGGAGGCCGGGCTGTTGAACAGTTCCAGGGTCGGCGCGAACTGCAGCAGGCGGCCCTGGTGCATCACTGCAGTGTGTCCGCCCAGCAGCAGCGCTTCCTGCGGCTCGGTGGTGGCGTAGACCACGGTGGTGTCGCCGGTGGCGAAGAGCGAGATCAGTTCGCTGCGCAATTCCTCGCGCAGTTTGTAATCGAGGTTGACCAACGGTTCATCCAGAAGTACCAACGGCGCGCGCTTGATCAGCGCACGCGCCAGCGCGCAACGCTGCTGCTGGCCGCCGGAGAGCTCGCCCGGCAGGCGTTGCAAGAGATGCGCGATGTGCAGCTTGTCGGCGATCTCGTTGACGCGCTTGCTGATTTCTTGCTCGGGCTGCTTCTGCAGGCGCAGGGGCGCGGCGATGTTCTCGAACACCGTCAGGCCCGGATAGTTGATGAATTGCTGGTAGACCATCGCCAGGTTGCGCTCGCGCACGCCCACGCCGGTCACGTCCCGGCCATCGACCAGCACGCGGCCTGCGGTAGGCTTGTCGAGCCCGGCGATGATGCGCATCAGCGAAGTCTTGCCGGCCTGGGTCGGCCCCAGCAAGACATTGATGCCGCCTTTGGCAAGGTTCAGGTCAAGCGGGTACAGGTGCGTTTCGGCACCGACCGTCTTGGCCACTTGTTTCAGTTCCAGGGTCACGCTGTCTCCTCGCTACTTTTTTTAATTGATGGCTTGCGGCGACCTGGGATCAGAGGGAGGCATGATCAGGCAGACTCGCCAACCATGCCTCCAGCCGTCCTCTGTGCTGGGGTCCGCAATGCAGGCCCAGCTTGCTCCTGCGCCACAGGATATCGTCGGCGCTACGCGCCCATTCATGTTGCACCAGGTACCGCGCCTCGGCTTCGTAGAGGCCCGGGCTCAGTTCTTCACCGAGCGCGGCCAGGCTGTCGGCCTGGCCGATGATCTGCTCCACGCGCGAACCATAGCTGCGCGCATAGCGATGGGCAAGCTCGGCAGGCAGCCAGGGATGGCGCGCCTGGAACTTGCGCAGGTAGGCGTCGAAGTCATAGCGCGCCACCATCTTGCCGGGCTGCTCCAGGTCCCCGCCCGGCAGCGGCGCGCCCGCGGTCCACGACTGCGAGGATGCGCCCAGGTGCGGCGCCAGCATGGCCAGCGCTTCCTCGGCCAGCTTGCGGTAGGTGGTGATCTTGCCGCCCCAGACGTTCAACATGGGGGCACCGGCGTCATCGCATTCGAGCAGGTAGTCGCGGGTGATCGCCGAGGCATTCTCGGCGCTGTCGTCCAGCAGCGGACGCACGCCCGAGTAGGTCCAGACCACGTCTTCCTTGCCGATCTGGCGCTTGAAATAGCGGTTGGCCATGTCGCAGAGGTAGTCGATTTCCGCCGCATCGATCTCGACCTTGCCGGCGTCGCCGTGGTATTCGAGGTCAGTGGTGCCGATGAGGGTGAACTCTTCCTGATAGGGGATGGCGAAGATGATGCGCTTGTCCGGGTTCTGGAAGATGTAGGCGTAGGGATGGTCGAACATGCGCTTGACCACGATGTGGCTGCCCTTGATCAGGCGCAGGCTGCGCCCGCTCTTGGCCTGCGGCACGGCTTGCGCAAAGCGCGCGGCCCAGGGACCGGCGGCATTGACGATGGCGCGGGCGCGCACTTCTTCCTGCTGCACGCCGCCCTCGCGCTGGTGTTCCAGCACGGCATGCCAGATATCGCCTTCGCGGCGCGCACTGATGCACTTGGTGCGGGTGAGGATGCGGGCGCCGCGCTCTTGCGCGTCCATCGCATTCAACACCACCAGGCGCGCATCATCGACCCAGCCGTCGGAATAGACAAAGCCCTTGCGGTAATCGCCCTTGAGCGGCTGGCCGGCGTCATGGCGGGCCAGGTTGGCGCCCTCGGAGGGAGGCAGGATTTCGCGCTTGGCGAGGTGATCGTACATGAACAGGCCGGCGCGGATCATCCACGCCGGGCGCTGATTGGCATCATGCGGCATGACAAAGCGCAGCGGCCAGATGATGTGCGGCGCCGAGCGCAGCAGCACTTCACGCTCCTGCAGCGCCTTGCGCACCAGCTTGAATTCATAGTATTCCAGGTAGCGCAAGCCGCCATGGATGAGCTTGGTGCTGGCCGAGGACGTATGCTGGGCCAGGTCGTGCTGTTCACACAGCAGCACGCGCAGGCCACGGCCCGCCGCATCGCGTGCGATGCCGGCGCCATTGATGCCACCGCCTACTACCAAGAGATCGTATTCGAGCGTCATTCGCCTCTTCTCCACTTCGTTCACTGCGCGCAAGCCGGTTTCCCGGAGTTGCCGATGCACCGTAAGATAAGCGACATCCCGAAAGTAAATCAACAATTATTTGTTGTTTTAAGTTCGTTTATGTTTTTTAATGTTCATATTCGATCAGAATAATTATTCATCTATCAACTACCACACCATGCTCAACCCCAGGCAACAAACCCTGCTGGAATGTGTGCGCAAGCACGGCACGATCTCCGTGGAAGAGCTGGCCCAGCAGCTCAACGTCACCACCCAGACGGTACGGCGCGACGTCAAGGCCATGGTCGACGCCAGCCTGCTGGCGCGCTACCACGGCGGCGTGGGGCTGCTGTCCTCGACGGAAAACATTGCCTATCCGCAACGCCAGGTCATGCATGCCGAGGCCAAGCGCCGCATCGGCCGCACCGTGGCCGCGCGCGTGCCGGATGGCTGTTCGCTGATCCTCAACCTGGGCACCACCACCGAAGAGGTGGCGCTGGCCCTGCAGCAGCACAAGAATCTGCATGTGGTGACCAACAACCTGAACGTGGCCAATTCGCTGGCCAGCAACCCGGCGCTGGAGGTGATCATCGCCGGCGGCGTAGTGCGTGCGCGGGACCGTGGCATCGTGGGCGAAGCCACCATCGATTTCATCCGCCAGTTCAAGGTGGACATCGGCATCATCGGCATTTCCAGTATCGAAATGGATGGCGTCCTGCGTGACTTCGATGCACGCGAAGTCAAGGTCGCCCAGACCATCATCGAACAATCCCGCCAGGTCTGGCTGGTGGCCGACGCCAGCAAGTTTGGCCGGCAGGCGCTGGTAAAGATGGCGCACCTGTCCCAGATCGACGTGCTCTTCACCGATGCCCCGCCCCCGCCGGAACTGGCCAAGCTGCTGGCCGAGACGGATGTGGAAGTGGTGATCGCCAAGTGATCCGCCGCAAGTGATCTGCAACCGGAGCAAGATTCTTGTTGCGTTCCAGTTAAGCGGTATGGACAGAGGAAAATCAAGTTTTTGAACAATGGGCGACATGGATCAATCCATGCGCATTCATCGATTGTCGTCATGCCGGGCGCGGAGGATAGTGACATCTGCAGGCAGGCACAACAGGTCGCCAGTGCAGCACAAGGCCGCCGCCCTGCCCTTGCATCCCGTTGATCCCCCCGAGGAGTGCATATGACGCAAATGATGAAAGCGGCCGTCGTCCGCGAATTCGGCAAGCCCCTGTCCATCGAGCAAGTTCCCGTCCCCACGCCTGCGCCGGGACAGATCCTGGTCAAGTTCGAAGCCAGCGGCGTGTGCCATACCGACCTGCACGCAGCGCACGGCGACTGGCCCGTCAAGCCCACGCCCCCCTTCATTCCCGGCCACGAAGGCACCGGCTACGTCGCCGCCCTGGGTGCGGGCGTCAAGCATGTCAAGGAAGGCGACCGCGTCGGCGTGCCCTGGCTGCACACCGCCTGCGGCTGCTGCTCGCCCTGCCGCACCGGCTGGGAAACCCTGTGCGCCGAACAACAGAACACCGGCTATTCCGTCAACGGCAGCTTTGCCGAATACGGCCTGGCCGATCCCAAGTTCGTCGGCCACCTGCCCGCCAGCCTGGACTTCGGCCCCGCCGCCCCGGTGCTGTGCGCCGGCGTGACCGTCTACAAGGGCTTGAAGGAAACCGAGGTGCGTCCCGGTGAATGGGTCGTCATCTCCGGCATTGGCGGCCTGGGCCACATGGCCGTGCAATACGCCAAGGCCATGGGCATGCACGTAGTCGCCGCCGACATCCACGAAGACAAGCTGGCCCTGGCCAAGAAGCTGGGCGCCGACCTCACCGTCGATGGCCGCGACCACAATGCCGTGGCCGAGGTCCAGCGCATCATCGGCGGCGCGCATGGCGCGCTGGTCACAGCAGTCTCGCCCAAGGCGATGGAACAGGCCTTCGGCTTCCTGCGCGCACGCGGCACCATGGCCCTGGTCGGATTGCCGCCGGGCGACATCAGCCTGCCGGTGTTCAACACGGTCTTGAAGCGCATCACCGTGCGCGGCTCCATCGTCGGCACCCGCCAGGATCTGGAAGAATCGCTGGTCTTCGCCGCCGAAGGCAAGGTCGCGGCGCACTTCACCTGGGACAAGCTGGACAACATCAACGCCATCTTTGCGCGGATGGAAGAGGGCAAGATTGATGGGCGGATTGTGCTGGATCTGAAGTAAAACAGCGTCAGGATGTCATGCTTGGATGGCAGTTCATTTTCATGAACTGCCATTCAGTACGCCTACAGCAGCTATCGGCAGTTCGAACCGAATCTGCGCATCAAGCCATGGCACTCAGTACGCATCATCAATTCGCTCAGTGAAGCTCACTTCGCCGATAGAAGCTAAGTGCTATACCGATTCCTCCAAGCGCGCCAGCACATATACGATTGAGCCATAGAAGAGCTCGAGCGGATAAATATCGCATCGAGTGATATCCGCTCGCGGCATAGATATACATGAAGACGATGTCGATTAAAGCCGTTATCACTGCCAGAGCCGTATATTGAGCCAATACAGGACTCTTGGCATCAATGAACTGAGGTAGAAATGCGGAAAAAAACAATAGCCCCTTGGGATTGGACAGCGCTACAAATAACGAGCGTTTGAAAGCCGTTTTTCCGTCTAGAGGGATGGACGTTGAGGCGCGGACATCGATGGCCTGGTCTGTCGACCTCCACAATTTCCAAGCCAAATACAACAGGTAGATTGCCCCGCCCCATTTAACAACCGAGAATAGTTTTTCGGATGCCAGTAATATCCCTCCGAGACCCAAGGCTACGGTACCAATCAACAGCAAATCGGATAGTGCTGCTCCAGCAATACCGAATAGCGCAATTCTCATCCCCCCTTGGGCGCCATTGCTCAAGGCAAGCAGCATAGTCGGTCCTGGAATAATGGTGACCGCCGAAACGGAGATCGCATACAAAACAATAGTTGCCAATTCCATTGGTTACTGCCCTCACTGATCAGCTACACCAGATGGATAGGGATCCGGAATCTCTGCCGAACTTTTCCGATTTTTCCTTAGTCATTTCCTCTCATTCTTTCTGAAATTGAAGATGCAGCTATAGGCATAGCCATCTTCCAAAGATTGCAAGTCAATAGGCTGACCATATCCACCGAAGGTCTCTCCAGCGCTCATCACGGCCCAGTATCTCGAAAACTCCTTTTCCACCTCTTTCACAAGGACATATCCTTCCCCCGCGCGTCCGTTTAAGGACGAAACATCGCCAATAGACTTATGAGCGTACATATCGCGGAAGCCCGGAAATCTCTCCCCGCTATAGGTGCCAAACTCCAACGCGACAATGCGTCCCGCAACACGGGCTAAAAGAACTCTCTGCAGCGCAGATCTGTCAGCTGGATAACCTAGCGCGTGGAATCGATCAGCGGCATAGCATCCCTGGTCGGGTAAGTTCTCGGTAGCAGGATCTCGCCCATCATCCTTTTCCTGATATATCGAAAAACCATGCACCATGATCTTGGATTCAGGAACCGGCCCATCGAAGGCGTTCACATCGACGCGTCCAGTAGCATTCGGATTCAGCATTTCAACGTAGATATTCGCCCGATCCCGCATGCGCTCCGAATAAGCTCGAAAGGTGTAGCCCTCCCAACCCTTGGCATCTATGTTGGTACCAATAACATCATCCGGTTTGGAAGGCGTAAAACTGAAGGCGGCAGAAGACACCAGATCACTACAACGCCGGGGCGCCGCCGCAGCGTCAAGAATCTCCTTCAATTGCCGCGTGGTTCCACGCGTACTTCTGAAGATCGGCTCAGGGAAGGTAATGTCTTTCTTAACAAAAATCTCTGTGGACAACTTGCGACAGTATTTTTGCTGCGCAGGCCAATTGATGTCCCAATTAAATGCAGTCGCACTTTTTGCCACTCTGATATTGCGCACGCCGGCGATGTGTTCGAAGAACTCTTTTCGCCTGTTCAGTATCAGCGCTTCATCAGCGTTCTCACGGGACTCATCCACAGCGTACTTGTTTGTCCCGAATTTTTCTGCATCCTTGGATTGAACCTCAGGTGCCCGCCTTCCTTCTTCGTCTGCCGAACTTGATATGGCTTGGACAGGAATAATCATGCCCACTAGCACAAGAATGTTTACCAAACGTTTTCTCATTTCCCCTCCATATAACGAACCAATTCGAGAAGCCATTTGATGGCACCAGATCGCACCGTGCGTCATCCCACTGACGATCAAACAGGCTCCAATGGGGAGAAGGGATAATCACGCATTTCACAGAGACGGTGAGCACATCCCATCCCTAAATTCAATTTCGATGGATCTTTTAAAAATCATTTGAAGACGCCATCGTCGTAGTTCTAGGCGCGAATATGGCTCGATCTCCCAGCTCTCTATATGCGGCGAAGGAGGCTTCCGTTATTGCGACCAAAGCACGTCATCACTGAGAAATGAGAACACAGGATGAAGTTAGGAAAGCGAAGCAATGTGCCAATCCCGATCGTCTTATTTTCTTTCCTATCAAGATAGACCATTGGACGGCTCCCCTCGCTCTTCTCCAAAAATTGGGTAAGGTCAACGGAGCACCTTTCCGATTTTTCCTTAGTCATTTTCTCTCGCTCTTTCTAAAATTGAAGATGCAGCTATAGGCATAACCATCTTCCATAGATTGCAAATCAATTGGCTGCTCATACCCACCGAAGGTCTCCCCGGCACTAATCACAGACCAGTATCTCGAGAACTCTTTCTCCACCTCCTTTACCAATACGTACCCTTCCCCCGCTCGCCCGTTCAAGGACGAAACGTCGCCGATACTCTTATGGATATTCATGTCATGGAAGCCCGGAAATCTCTCACGGCTATAGGTGCCAAACTCCAATGCCATCATCCTCCCTCCGACCCGAGCCAGAAGGACTTTCTGCAATACAGATCTATCCGATGGATAACCTAGCGCTTCGAAAGGATCATCGCCATAACATCCTCGTGCAGGTGATCTCTCGGAAGCCGGATTCCCTCCATCATTCTTGTCCTGATATATCGAAAAGCCATTCACCCTGATCTTCGAATCCGGAACTGGACCATCGACACCATGTGGATCAATCTGATCTGTGGCATCAGGCTTCAAGAGTTCAACATAGATATTTGCGCGATCCCGCATCCTCTCGGAATAAACACGGAAGGTATAGCCATCCCAGCCCCTGGTGTTTATATTGGTTCCAATCACCACGTCAGGAGCCGATGGTGAAAAACTATAGGCGGCCCATGACACCAGATTGCCGCAACGCCGAGGCGCCACCGCAGCGTCAAGAATCTCCTTCAATTGTCGCGTGGTTCCACGCGTGCTTCTGAAGATCGGCTCAGGGAAGGTAATGTCTTTCTTCGCAAAAATCTCTGCGGACAACTTGCGACAGTATTTTTGCTGCGCAGGCCAATTGATGTCCCAATTAAATGCAGTCGCACTTTTTGCCACCCTGATATTCCTCGCGCCGGCGATGTGTTCGAAGAACTCTTTTCGCCTGTTCAATATCAGCGCTTCATCAGCGTTCTCCCGGGACTCATCCACCGCGTACTTGTTGGTCCCGATTTTTTCTTCATCCTCGGATTGAACCTCTGGTGTCCGCATTCCTTCTTCGTCTGCCGAACTTGATATGGCTTGGACAGGAATAATCATGCCCACTAGCACAAGAATGTTTACCAAACGTTTTCTCATTTCCTCTCCACGTAGCAAGCCAATTCACAAAGCCATTTGATGGCACCAGACTGCACCGTCTGTCATCCCACCGATGATCTGTCAGGCTTCAAGGCGGGAGGGAAGATGATCCGACATTTCAAAGACGCGTTGGACACCTTCCGTCTCTGAAATCAAATTCCAAAGGATTTTTTAAAAACATTTGAAGGCGCCATCGTCGCAGTTCGAGGCGCGCGAATAAGCGGCGATTTTCAACTTCTCTTTATGCGACGAAGCAGACTCCGCCATTGCGACTAAAGCACGTAGTCACTGAGGAATGAGAACACCGGATGAAGTTGGGGAAGCGAACAGAGATTCTCGCTGAAAGAGACCTGCTGCTTGTGCGCCATGCCATAACGCACTGGTTACTAGTGGCAATGAAAATCCTGCGCTGAAAACTGACTCGCAAATGCCGCAAGTTTGAAGTGCTCCCATACGCCAAGACCGGAACCGATGCATGCTATCGTTTCAGCTTTGCTTTGGGTGGAGAGATGTGGTGCGATTCACCCTCATCCGCTGGCATTGGTGAGTTCGCTGACACATCATTACGGGCGCTACCTCGTTCGGAATCGTCCGACATCTTCAACGAATCGTGCTGACTTTTCTTGCGCTGAGAATCAAGTACCGCGTTGTAGTCAACCGTCTGTTGATCGACAAAATCGGTTGCGCGTCTCATCTTTTTGGGCAGATCAATCTTAATTTGCGCTTGAATTCGTGTTCCGTCGCTGTTCTCCTTAATGGAGAAAGCAACTATCTCAGCAGCGTCTTGGTGAGCAGGCACCTTTCCTAAACTCCGGAATCCCACGAACATCTGATTTCCCTCGGAATCTGCGCCCAAGATGCCAGTGGCGTCGCCTCGTTTTACCAGAGGCTTACCGGTGAACATCGCCATTTCTTCGATAGTTCGTTTATAGTGCCCGGTATTGCCTTCACCACCACGACCCGCACTGAAGAATTCAGCGATCCTATCAAGGTCAGCACTCTTTAGCGCGGTCCAGAAATCATCTTTAGGCGTAGCATTGTAGATTCTCGAAAAGACAGCAATTCTCTGCCTGTCTGGGAACGAGAATTCCTTCTCCGGAGCAGAAAGGAATTTCTCTATTTTCTTAACCCTATCCTCATATTGGGGTGAAGCCACTTCCATCACCCTCAATGCCGCCGACTTTGGCAAGAGCTTTGAAACATCGGTTTCCACAACTTCGCCCTGGCTGTCCTGCTGCCTTAATTTCAGTAGGGTCCGGTTCCCTCCTTCTTTTCCCATCAAAAACAGCTTTTCCAGCTCTTTTTCATCTCCCTTCGTTTTGACAATCGCAGTCATTACCTTCTTGAACAGCTCCGGATCAGAAGATTCCTTTGCAACAATATCGACCGCTTTCTCCTGAACAAGCCCTTTCTTATAAAGCAATGTGCCGATCCCGATCGTCGGATGTCCATTCCTATCAAGATAGACCATTGGACGATTCCCCTCGCTCTTCTCCAAAAATTTAGTGAGGTCAGCGGAGTAATTCTCCGATTTATCCTTAGTCATTTCTTCTCATCCTTTCTGAAATTGAAGATGCAGCTATAGGCATAGCCATCTTCCATCGATTGCAAATCAATTGGCTGTGCGTACCCACCGAAGGTCTCTCCAGCACTGGTCACGGACCAGTATCTCGAGAACTCTTTCTCCACCTCCTTTACCAATACGTACCCTTCCCCCGCTCGCCCGTTCAAGGACGAAACGTCGCCGATACTCTTGTGGATATTCATGTCGTGGAAGCCCGAAAATCTCTCACGGCTATAGGTGCCAAACTCCAATGCCATCATCCTCCCTCCGACCCGAGCCAGAAGGACTTTCTGCAATACAGATCTATCCGATGGATAACCTAGCGCTTCGAAAGGATCCTCGTCGTAACACGGTCCTGCGGGCGAACTTTCGGAAGCCAGTCTTCCGGCCTCATTCTTTTCTGGATATATGGAAAATCCATTCACCCTGATCTTCGAATCCGGAACTGGACCATCGACACCATGGGGATCAATCTGATCTGTAGCACCGGGCTTCAGCAGTTCAACATAGATATTTGTACGATTCCGGATGCGCTCCGAATACACACGGAAGGTATAGCCATCCCAACCCTTGGTATCTATGTTGGTACCAATCACATCATCCGGTTTGGAAGGCGTAAAACTGAAGGCGGCAGAAGACACCAGATCACGACAACGCCGGGGCGCCACCGCAGCGTCAAGAATTTCCTTCAATTGCCGCGTGGTTCCACGCGTGCTCCTGAAGATCGGCTCAGGGAAGGTAATGTCTTTCTTCACAAAAATCTCTGCGGACAACTTGCGACAGTATTTTTGCTGCGCAGGCCAATTGATGTCCCAATTAAATGCAGTCGCACTTTTGGCCACCCTGATATTGCGCACGCCAGCGATGTGTTCAAAGAATTCTTTTCGCCTGTTCAGTATCAGCGCTTCATCAGCGTTCTCCCGGGACTCATCCACCGCGTACTTGTTGGTCCCGATTTTTTCTGCATCCTTGGATTGAACCTCTGGTATCCGTCTTCCGTCTTCGTGTACCGCACTTGATATGGCTTGGACAGGAATAGCCATACCCGCTAGCACAAGAATTTTTATCAAACGTTTTCTCATTTCCTCTCCGCATAACGAACCAATTCACGAACCACTTGATGGCACCAGATTGCACCGTCTGTCATCCCAGCGATGATCTGTCAGGCTTCGAGGCGGGAGGGAAGATGATCTGACATTTCAAAGACGTGTTGGACACCGTCCGTCTCTGAAATCAAATTCCAATGGATTTGTTAAAGAAATTTGAAGGCGCCATCGTCACACTTCTAGGCGCGCGAATATGGTTCGATTTCCCGCCCCGCTATATGCGACGCGGCAGGCTTGCGCCATTGCGGCTAAAGCACGTGCTCGTGGATGAATCAGGAAACCGGATGAATTGGGAGAAACGAGGGAGCGAACGGAGATTTCTGCTGGAAATCCGAAGCAACGGATATCTGAAATCTGAAGACGAAAAAAAATGGCGGCCCTTGATAGGACCGCCATTTTCATTTGCTACCTCATGCCTACCAATACCCCAACCCCTTCCACCACACCATCCCCACCGTCGCAAACACCAGCAGTTCCACCACCGCCATCACAAAGCCCACGCCCCACCACTTGCCCATGGAGACATAGCCGCTGCCGAAGATGATGGGCGAGGTGCCGGTGGCGTAATGGGTCAGCGTCATCATCACACCCGAACCCGCGGTCATCATCAGCATGAAGGGGACCACGTACTGCGGCGGCAGCAATTGCGCACCGACGGTCAGGAAGGCCAGCATCATCGCGCTGATGTGCGCGGTGGTGCTGGCAAAGAAGTAGTGCGACAGCACGAACACCAGCAGCAGCACGGCGGCCACGGCGATCCAGCCCATGCCGCTGGCGACGATGGCGGCCTTCATGCCCTCCGAGAACCAGGCCACCACGCCGGTCTTGTTCAACTGCTCGGCCAGCATCACCAGCGCGCCAAACCAGACCAGGGTGTCCCACGCGCTCTTCTCGGAGAGCACGTCATCCCAGTCGATGGTGCCGGTAATGATGAGCACGAACAAGCCCACGAACGCTACCACCGTGGGATCAAGCGTAAAGGCCGCACCCAGCAGCATGGCCGGGACGTTGGCCCACAACAGCAGCAACAGGGCGAAGGTGCCCAGCATGACCTTTTCGCTGGCGCCGAGCTTGCCCATCTTGTCCAGCTCGCTGCGGGCGTAATCGACGGCGTTGGGCGTGGACTTCAATTCCGGCGGCGAGAGCAGGTAGATCACCATCGGCATGATCAGCAGGCACACCAGGCCGGGCAACAGCATGCACAGCGCCCAGGTGGTCCAGGTCAGCTGCAGCGCATGGCCGGTGGCCTTGGCGACGTAGTTGACCACCAGCGGATTGGGCGCGGTGGCGGTGAGGAACATGGCCGAGGTGATCGGATTGGCGTGGTAGTTGACCAGCGCCAGATAGCTGCCGACCTTGTTCTGCGTCCCCTTGGCGGGATCGGAATCGAAGGCGTTGGCGATCGACTTCATGATGGGGTGGACGATGCCGCCGCCGCGCGCGGTATTGCTGGGCGTGAAGGGCGCCAGCACCAGTTCGCAGATGGCCAGCCCGTAACCGATGCCGATGGTGCGCTTGCCCAGCAGCGCAATGAACATCAGTCCCACGCGACGGCCCAGCCCGGTCTTCTTCAATCCGCGCGAAATCAGGATGGCCACCACGATGAGCCAGATCAGCGGATTGGAAAAACTGGCCAGTGCATCGGTGATCGCTCCCTTGGAAGAAGTCGAGGTGACCTGCGACAGCGAGACGATGACGATGGCCATCATCGCCATCACGCCGATGGGCATGACCTTGAGGATGATGGCGACGATGGTGGTGAGGAAGATCGCCACCAGCGCCCAGGCCTTGGGCTCCAGGCCGGTCGGACAGGGCGTGAGCAAGAGCACGATCAGGACCGCGGTGGCGATCAGCGCCGGGACCAGCTTGAAGGGAACGGCATCGTTGAAATACTTGAAGGCGGCTTTGAGTTGGGCAAGCATGAGGGCATCCTGGATGACTAAACACAAGATGGCCGCACAACCTGTTGCCGTACGGCCATCTTTCGCCAGTATAGTCAGGGCCCCGCTCGTGCTGGCGGACAGACTTAGGATGATTTGATCTGCGCCAGTGTTTGGCCAACTTAAAGCGCCAAGGCGGCGTCACGCCACCACTCTTACGCAGCGGCTTGCAACACCCTGCCCTCGCCAAAATAGAAGGACTGGATATCGGCGCGCTCGCGCAACGCCGGCGCCTGGTCGCTCAGCACACTGCGTCCATGCTCCAGCACCGTGGCGCGATGCGCATATTGCAGCGCCACCGCCGAGTTCTGCTCGGCCACCAGCAGGGCCACGCCTTCTTCGCGGTTGAGTCGGCTCAGTTGCGCAAAGATGTCCGCCACTACCTTCGGCGCCAAGCCCATCGAGGGTTCATCGAGCACCAGCAGGCGCGGCCGCGAGATCAGCGCCCGTCCAATGGCCAGCATCTGCTGCTCGCCGCCGGAGCACAGCCCGGCCAGGCTGCGGCGCCGTTGATGCAGTTGGGGGAAGAAGGCATAGATGCGCTCCAGCGCCGCGCGCAGCACGGCGCGCCGGGTGAAGTGCGCGGGCCAGCCGGTCAGCAGGTTCTCTTCCACCGTCAGCGAGGCAAAGCAATGCCGCCCCTCCAGCACCTGCGCCAATCCCTGCCGTACCAGCTCGGCGGGACTGCTGCGGGCCACCTCGCGGCCCTCGTAGAGGATGCGGCCGGCGCGCACCTGTCCGCGCTGCGCCGCCAGCAGATTGGAGACTGCCTTGAGCGTGGTCGACTTGCCCGCGCCATTGGCGCCCAGCAGCGCGTGGATCTCGCCGGCCTGCACCTCCAGGCTGACTTCCTCCAAGGCCAGCAGCGCGCCCTGGTAGCGCACCTCGATGGCTTCGATCTGCAACAGCGGCGCGCTCATCTCAGCTCCATGCGTGGAAGGGAGGCTTGACGCCATTGAGGTAGTAATTGCCGACGATGGCGTATTTCCAGCGCACCGGATCATGCAGGGTATGGGTGCGCGCATTGCGCCAATGACGGTCCAGGTTGTACTGGCCCAGGGTGGAGCGCGTCCCGGCCAATTCAAAGAGCTTGTTGGTGGCATGGATGGCGATCTCGGTGGAAAGCACCTTGGCTTCGGCCGTCAGGATCTGCGCACGCGCCACGCTGTCGGCGTCAGTCGCGGCGACTGCCGCATCGATGGCCCGGCCCGCACGCTCCAGCAGCGCTTCGCTGGCGTGCAGGCGGATCTGCAGGTCACCCACGGCCTGGATGGAATAGGGATCTTCCCAGGCATGGTCACGCTGGCTGTCGATCCACGGGCGCGACTTGGTGCGCACGAAGTCCTGGGTATCGGCAATGGCGGCGCGGGCGATGCCCACGTCCACCGCCGCTTGGATGATCTGGAAGATGGCCCCGTCGGCGGAGGGTTCCAGATACCCCTTGTAGGCCGGGATCAGATGCGTCTTGGGCACCTTCACCTGGTCGATGATGACGGTGCCGCTGAGGGTGGTGCGCTGGCCGAAGGCTGACCAGTCGTCGATCACGGTCAGGCCCGGCGCATTGCGCTCGGCCACCACGTACCAGGTGCGGTTCTCTTCATCGTTGGCGACGATGGGCACGTAATGCGCCAGCAGCGCGCCGGTGGAATAGAACTTCTTGCCGGTCACGATGACGTGGTCGCCGGCATCGACGAAGCGCGTCTCGAAGTCCGCTGCACGCTTGGAGCCTGACTCGGAAAACGCATTGCCCCAGCGCACGCCACGCAGGAAATCGGCAAAGAAACGTCGCTGCTGCTGCGGATCGGACACGGTGCGCACCGCCGCCACGAAGCCCAGGTGGTTCTGCGTGATCTGGCCCAGCGACGGATCGGCAGCGGAAATGATGGCGATCACCTCGGCCAGCGTGGCATAGGAGACTTCGGCCCCGCCGAAGGCACGCGGCACGTTGATGGCCCACAGGCCGCTTTGCGAATAGGCTTCGATCTCTTCCACCGGCCAGCGGCGCAGTTGGTCGCGTTCAGACGCGCCCTGCGCCAGGCGCTTGGCCAGCGCATGGGCCACGGCGATGGCTTCGGCGTCGTCACGGATCACGTGGGCCGGCTGGGAGGCGCGCGGCAGGCCGGGGACCGGGCCGGTGGCGGGAGAAGTGGAATGCAGGGAAGGAGCGAGCACAGCGGACATGATCAAGCCTTTCGAAAAAGTGGAGGGTTGTTGAAGCGGCAAAGGCATCAGTCATCGATGCTCTTGCGCACCTTGATGTTCTTTTCCTTGGCATAGGCCAGGGCGGACTTTTCGATGATGGGACGCAGCAGCTTCCAGTCCGGGGCGATCCAGTCCGAGACCACGTTCCACTGCTTGCCGTCCCATTGCTGGAAGGCCACCAGGCCATCGCCTTCGTGGTTGTCCCAGGTCACGTGGATGGAATGGAACAGGCCCTTGGCGCCCAGCGCTGCGGTGCGCGCCTGATCGATATTGAGGTTTTCCAGGCCCCAGCGGATTTCATCACCGGTCAACGTGCGCTTGCCGAATTTGGCCTGGGCGATGCGGATCGCTTCCACATTGAGAATGCCGTTGAGCACGCCCAGGTTGTGATAGACGCTGCCGATACGCTTGGGGTCCTGCAGATTGCCCTTGCCGGCGCCATAGACGGTCTTCTGGATCTCCTGCAGCACCGGATACTGCGCGCCCGCCGCCACGGTGGTGATGGCCACATAGCCCTTGGCGGCGTCCCCTGCCGGAATCACGTCTTCTTCCGAATTGGACCAGACGTTGCCGATGATGCGATCGGCCGGGAAGCCCGACTTCTGCGCCGTCTTCAAGGCCACCGGATTCATCACGCCCCAGCCACGCAGCACCACGTAATCCGGCTTGGTGCGGCGGATGGCCAGCCATTGCGCCTGCTGGTCATTGCCGGGATGCGGCACTTCGATCTGTTGCAGCGAGAAGCCGTATTTCTCCGACAGCAGCTTGTAGATGGGGATGGTTTCCTTGCCATAGGGCGAACCGTGATAGAGCACCACGATCTTCTTGCCCTTGAGCTTGTCGGTCCCGCCTTCCTTGCTGGCGATGTAGTTGACGATGCCCGAGGTCTCGCTGTAGGGATTGAGCAGCAGCGGGAAGATGTACTTGAACACGCGGCCATCGGTGGTATCGGTGCGGCCATGGTTGATGGTCAGCAGCGGCACCTTGTCGGCGGTCACGCGGTCCAGCAGGGCGTAGGCGATGCCCACCGAGAGCGGATTCCAGGTGGCGATGTTGGGACGCTGCTTGAGGCGCTCGTAGACTTCCACGCCGCGCTCCACTTCGTACTGGGTCTCGCCCTCTTCCCAGGTCAGCTTGACGCCGCCCACGCCGCCATCGCGCAGGTTGACCAGGTTCAGGTAATCGATGAAGCCGCCGAAGAAGCCGGTCCCGCCGGCGGCATAGGGGCCGACGCGGTAGCTCTGCAGGGGAAAGAACTGTTCATCGGCGCGCGCCTGTTGCAGGCCAGCCGTCAGAAGGACTGTGGTGAGGGTAATCGCTTTTAGTATTTTTGAGTGCAGCATGGTGACGTAACTTCTCCGTGGTGAGAGTAAAGAGTGAAGAGTGAGGTGGAAGCAAGAGCAAACGATATAAATAATTATCAAGAAATCCAAATACGCCGGCGCGCACGCTGCCATAGCGCAGCCAGTCCCTGCGGTTCGACGATGAGGAAGAAGATGATCAGTGCGCCCAGCACGATGCGCTGGCTCATCTCCAGCACGCCCGAATCAAACCACTGCCCCAGCAGCAGGCTGCCCAGGCGCGACAGCAGCAGCGGAAACACCACGATCAGCGCCGCGCCGAAGAAGGCCCCGCGTATCGTGGCCAGGCCGCCGATGATGACGATGAAGAGGATCTGCAGAGAGCGGTCCAGATTGAAGCCCGCCGGCTCCACCGTGCGCAGGTAGACGAAGCCCCACAGCACCCCGGCCACGCCGATGACGAAGGATGAGATGGCAAAGGCCAGCAGCTTGGTGCGCAGCACCGGCACGCCGATCACGCGGGCGGCCTGCTCGTTGTCGCGCACGGCGATGAAGTGATGGCCGGTCTGGCTCTGCACCAGCCGCCAGCACAGCAAGGTCAGCACAGTGACGATGGCCAGCGCGAACAGGTAGCGCCCGGCCGGCGTATCGAAAGCGAGGCCGCCCACCACCAGCGGCGGGGCATCGATCACGCCGGAGGGATTGTCATTGCTGAACCAGCTGAACTTGACCAGCACCCACTGCACGAAGAACTGCGCCGCCAGCGTCGAGACGGCCAGGTAGAAGCCGCGCAGGCGCAAGCTGGGCAAGCCGAACACCAGTCCGATGGTGGTGGCAGCCAGTCCTGCCAGGACGATGGAGACCAGCAGCGGCAGGCCGTCCACGCGCAGGTTGAGGTTGTAGGCGGCGAAGGCGCCCACGGCCATGAAGGCGGCGCTGCCCAGCGAGAGCTGGCCGGCATAACCGGTCAACAGGTTCAGCCCGACCGCCGCCAGCGAGAGCGCCAGGAAGGGAATCAACAAGGCGTCGATGAGGTAGGCCGATGCCGCCCACGGCACCACACCGTAGGCCGCCACCAGCAACAATAGCCAGGGCCATGCATCGCGCAGCAATGCGCCACGCACGCTGAACCTGCGGGAAGAGAAAGCAAGAGAGATCGTCATGTCAGGCCCTTTGCCATGCCCGCTGGCCAAACAGGCCACTGGGCCTGACCAGCAGGAAGGCCAGCGCCGCCACATAGGCGAACCAGCCTTCGATGCCGCCGCCCACCAGCGGGCCGAGATAGACTTCCGCCAGTTTTTCCAGCGCACCGATCAACAGGCCGCCGACGATGGCGCCCAGCACCGAATCGAAACCGCCCAGCACCAGCACCGGCAGCGCCTTGAGCACCACCAGCGAGAGCGAGAACTGCACACCCAGACGCGCGCCCCACAGCAGTCCTGCGATCAAGGCAATCAGGCCGGCGGTGGCCCACACTGCCGCCAGGATGCGCGGCAGGCGCAATCCCACGGCCAGCGCCGCAAAGCCATCATCGGCCAGGGCCCTGAATTCCAGCCCCAGCCGGGTGTAGCGGAAGAACAGCGAGAGCAGCGTCACCATCAATGCTGCGGTAGCGGCGGCAAAGAGGTCGAAGGAAGAGATCATCATCCCGCCCAGTTGCAGTGGCGTATCGGCAATGCCCAGCTCCAGCGCATGCACCTGCGTGCCCCACAGCAATTGGGCTGCGCCCTCGATCACGTAGGACAGGCCCAGCGTGGCCATGAACAAGCTCATCGGCGATTGATTCTGCAGCGGCCGCAAGACCACCCGCTCGATCGCCAGGCCCAGCAGGATCATCGCCGCCAGCGTCAGCAGCAAGGCCAGCACGAAGGCAATGCCACGCTCCACCAGGCTCACGAAGGTCAATGCGGCAAACAGCAGCTGTGCGCCCTGGGCAAAATTGAGCACGCCCGAGGTCTTGTAGATCAGCACGAAACCGATGGCCACCAGCGCATACATCACCCCGGAGAGCAGGCCGCCGGTCAGCACTTCGGCAAAGAACACCCAATCGAAGTCGGACATCACGCGGCCTCCTGCTGGGTCACGCCCAGGTAGGCCTCGATCACGGCGGCATCCTGGCGCACGGCGGCTGGCGCGCCGTCGGCGATCTTGCTGCCGTGATGGAGCACCACCACGCGGTCGGACAATCCGAAGACCAGGCCGATGTCATGTTCGATCAGCAGGATGGCGGTAGCGAACTGATCCCGTGCGGCGCGCACGAAATCGGCCATCTCGCTCTTTTCGGTAACGGTCATGCCGGCCATCGGTTCATCCAGCAACAGCAGCCGGGGTCGCGCCACCAGCGCGCGCGCCAGCTCCACGCGCTTCTGCAGGCCATAGGGCAAGCCGCCGACCTGGCGCTCGGCATAGGCGCGCAGGTCGAGGAAATCCATCATCTGCTCGGCCTGTGCGCGGGCGTCGATCCGCTCGCGGCGAGCGCGCCCGAGACCGATGATCTGTTCCACGAAGCTGGCCCGCATGGCGTTGACGCGGCCCAGCACGATGTTGTCGCGCACGCTCAGGCTCTTGAACAAGGCCAGGTTCTGGAAGGTGCGCGCCACGCCCAGTCGTCCCAGACGCGCCGTCGGCACCTGCCGCAAGCGCCGCCCGCCCAAGCTGACCGCGCCTTGCGTGGGCCGATACAGCCCAGTCATGACATTGACCAGCGAACTCTTGCCCGCGCCATTGGGACCGATCACGGCCAGGATTTCGCGTTCGTGCAAGGCCAGGTCAACGTGGCGCAGCGCCTGCACGCCGCCGAAGGACAGGCTGACGCCCTCCAGCTGCAGGACGGGCGCAGCACTGGCCCGCACCAGCGGCGCCGCTGCCGGGCTGCTGTGCGCAGAGGGTGCTGCCTCGGCCAGGCCGGGCAGCGTCGCGCCGAGCGTGCCGCCCATGCTCACGCCACCGCTTCCAGGGCGGGAGCAGCGGCCGGGCTGGCCGCTGTGGCTACCTGGCGTGCTTCCAGCTCGCGCACCAGCGGCAGCACCTTCTGGCCGAAGTATTCGACTTCCTCGATGAAGTGCAGGAAGCCGGTCAGCACCAGATCCACGCCGATGGCCTTGAGCGCGACAATGCGCTCGGCGATCTGTTGCGGGGTGCCGATCAGGTTGGTCTTGAATCCATCGTTGTATTGCACCAGATCCTCGAAGGTGGACTTGGCCCAGTTGCCCTCGCCTTCCGGCGAGGCCTTGCCGGCTTGCTTGACGGCGTCGCCAAAGGCATGCACGGCTTCCACGTGGGCGTGGTCGATGATGTCTTGCAGCACGGCCTGCGCTTCTTCTTCGGTATCGCGGGCGATCACGAAGGCATTCACGCCAATGCGCACCTTGTGGCCGTTCTGGGCGGCCTTGGCCTGGATGTCATCGATCTGCGCCTTGAGGCCCTCGAGCGTATTGCCGTTGGTGAAGTACCAGTCCGAGACGCTGGCCGCGTTGTCGCGCGCGGCACGGGAGCTGCCGCCCTGGAAGATTTCCGGATGGGGCTTCTGCACGGGCTTGGGACTGAGGGTGTAATTGTTGAACCGATAGAAATCGCCCTTGAAGGTGAAATCATCCTGGGTCCAGATACCCTTGAGCGCGCGGATGAATTCATTGGAGCGGCGATAGCGTTCATCATGTTCCAGCCAGGGTTCGCCGATGGCCTGGAACTCGCCCTTGAACCAGCCGCTGACCACGTTGATGGCGATGCGGCCATTGGAGATGTGATCGATGGTGGCGATCTGCTTGGCCACCACGGCCGGATGCCACGGCCCCGGCAAGATGGCGGCCAGCACCTTGAGCTTGGTGGTGGCGTGCAACAGGGCCTGGCTGAAGGAAACCGACTCGTGCTGGTATTCAGCGCCATAGCCGGCGGTGAAACGGATCTGGCTCAGGGCGTATTCGAAACCGGCTTTCTCGGCGGTCACGGCCAGGCGCTGGTTGTAGTCCAGGCTCCAGTCGGTGCGCTGCGGGATCGTGCTCACGACCAGGCCGCCACTGACATTGGGAACCCAGTAGGCGAACTTGACGGCGTCGGTGCGGGTGGCGGCTGCGGTAGTGGATGGTGCTTGGCTCATGGAAAATCTCCTGGGGGAAGGGCGTTCATCGGGGATGGAAAGACGGCAATGGACACCGGCCGTTACGCGTGGACGTGTGCCTGGCTCGGCGTAGCAGCGACCGCCTGCAACACCGGCAATGCCCGCTGCACGGTCAGCGCAATGCGCTCCTGCAGGGCCGGGCTGATGATGGTTTCGTTATCGAATTCCAGGGCATTGGCGTACACGCCCAAGGGCAGGGTCAGCGCCTGGAAGAAGGCGAACAGCGGGCGCAGCTGGTGATCGATGGCCAGCGCATGGCGGTCGCTGCCACCGGTGGCGGCCAGCAGCACGGGCTTGCCGATCAGCGACTCTTGCGGCACCAGGTCGAACAGATGCTTGAACAAACCCGAATAGGAGCCGCGATAGACAGGACTGCCGGCGATGAGCACATCGGCCGATTCGATGGCGGCGATCTTCTGGCGTACGGGGTCGGGCAACTGCGCCAGTTCGGTGGCGCTGAGCAACTGACCGCCCAGATCGGACAGCGCCACGACCTCAGTGTGGATGGCAAGGTGCTGGCCCAGTTGCGCGGCGATGGCATTGAGCAGGCCCAGGGTGCGGGAGGGACGGCGGCCGCTTCCGGCGACGATGACGACTTGCAGGGGACGGCTCATGAAGAAGGCTCTCCTTGGATGGCTAGAGGGAACGCGGTCGTTTGCGTCCTGTTCCTTCAGCGAAGAACGTGCCAGCCCGCGAAGCCTTGCAAATCAAGGACTTGCGAAAAACGGTGCTACTGCCACAGCAGCAATGTGCTCGTGGACTGCTGCTGGAGCAGCACTCGCTGTTTTCCTTGAACACTTAGTTTTCAGCACGCCAACAGGCACGCGGCGGTCTGCTTCTGTCTATCGGTACAGCACGACGGAAGATCACCAGCACCCTGTCAGTCAAGCGTTTGCGCCCGGTGATCCAACGTATACCGAGCATGCTTATGCTGAATCGGTCGTTAATCGGCATCGTGCATATTGTTAGAATCGATTGGCGTCTTCTTCCTGCGCCCTCCCCGCGCTGCAGGAACCCTCAGTCCGGAGCCTGACATGCACGCCAGCCATCGCTCTGCCCATCTGTATGCGCTGCCCTCCTCGCCGGAGGGTCACGGCGATCTTGCAGCGCGCACGTCGCCGCCGCTGCTGACCTTGCCCCATGCGCGCAAGCTGGGCACGTCCATCCGCGCCACCGCGCAGGTATTCCATGATCCGGTGTCGCTGGCCTTGCTCGAACGCGTGCAGCGCGTGGCGCCAAGCGACGCCAACGTGGTCATCATCGGCGCTACCGGCACCGGCAAGGAATTGATTGCGCGCCACGTGCACGAGCTGAGCCAGCGGCGGGATGCGCCTTTCGTGGCGGTGAACTGCGGCGCGTTTTCGGAGAGCCTGGTCGAGAGTGAGTTGTTCGGCCATGAGAAAGGCGCTTTCACCGGCGCCATCGCCCACAAGCCGGGCTGGTTCGAGGCCGCCAATGGCGGCACCCTGTTCCTCGATGAAATCGGCGACCTGCCGCTGGCCATCCAGGTCAAGTTGTTGCGGGTGCTGCAGGAACGCGAAGTGGTGCGCCTGGGCTCACGGCGCAGCATTCCCATCGATGTGCGCATCATCGCGGCCACCAATGTGCGCCTGCAGGATGCGGTGGCGGCCGGGCATTTCCGCCAGGACCTGTACTATCGGCTGCAGGTGGTGCAGCTGGCCATTCCGCGCTTGCGAGAGCGGCCTCTGGACATCCTGCCGCTGGCCTATCACTTCCTGCATGAATATCGCCAGCGCCTGGGCTATGGCGCGGCCCGCATCGATGTCGAGGGCGAACGCAAGCTGCGCCAGCATGACTGGCCGGGCAATATCCGCGAACTGGAAAACGCCATCCACCATGCGCTGCTGATCTGCCAGGATGACTGCCTGCGCGCCGAACACTTCCATCTCTCGCATGTGGAGCGGCGGCTGGACTACGCAGTTGCCGCCGCCGACGAGCGCGGCAATGATCCCCTGCACGCCCTGGAACAAGCCTTGCAAAGTCTGTTCAACCAGTCGCAGGAGGGCCTGTTCGAGAAGATCGAGGACACCGTCTTTCGCACCGCCTTCGAATTCTGCGAACGCAACCAGGTGCAGGCCGCGCGCCTGCTCGACATCAGCCGCAACGTGCTGCGGGCGCGGCTGATCCGTAACGGTCAGATCTCGGCGCTGAAATAGGCCGCATTGCAAGATGACAAGTTTTCCTGACGTTTTTTCACAAAAAACTTACAACTAGCCAACAATTAGTAACGATTATCATTTATATTCTGACTCCCGATTATTTGCATGGCAGCTTGAATACTGATGATGATGTCCCGAGGATTCCCCGCCCCCAGCGCCGCCGGCTGGCTGCTGGCGGGTCTGTTCGCCGTAACGCCGCTGGCCTGGGCCGACACCGCCGCCGCCACCGCCACGACCAATGCCCAGGAAGGCGGCACTGCAGCGGCCCTGCCCGAGATCAGCGTATCGGCTGGCCGCGAAAAGAACAGCTACAACGCGCCCTCCACCAGTGGCGCCACCCGCACCGATACGCCGCTGCTGGAGCTGCCGCAATCCGTACGGGTCATGACCACGCAGCAGATCGACGACCTGGGCGCCGTGCGTCTGGCCGACACGGTCGACTACGTCAGCGGCATCAGCCGTCTCAATGACTTCGGCGGCACCTGGGACAACTTCGCCATCCGTGGCTTCAGCAGCACCGACATGGGTTTCCTGGTCAATGGCTTCCCTGGTTCGCGCGGCTACAATCCGCGCCGCGACACCGCCACCATCGAGCGCATCGAATTCCTCAAGGGGCCGGCCTCGGCGCTGTATGGCAGCAGCGAGCCCGGCGGCACCATCAACATCGTCACCAAGAAACCGCAGTTCAGCGCCAAGAACAGCGCCGAAGTCAGCGCCGGCACCGGCGGTCTGCGCCGCGCCACGGTGGACAGCACCGGCCCGCTGAGCCAGAACCTGGCCTATCGCCTCATCGCCATGACCGAAGAGGGCGATAGCCGCTCCAGCCTGCTCAGCAACCGCCGCTCGCTGGTGGCGCCCTCGCTGGCCTGGGTCATCGACAAGAACACCCTGCTGAACTACGAGGGTGAATTCCTCCAGGCCAGCACACCGCTGGATCGCGGCATCATCAATGTGAGAGGCGTGCTGGGCGGCCTGCCGCGTGACCGCGTCCTGAGCGAACCCTCGGACGGCAACATGACCATGCGCAGCAATACCCACCAGCTCACGCTGGAACACAGCCTGTCGGAGCAATGGCGTATGCGCCTGGGCGCCAGCTACAAGGAAAGCAGCTTCGATGGGTTCTACACCGAAGCACAGCTGGGCAACGGCGCATTGCAGGCTGACCAGCGCACCCTGAACCGCACCCGCACCTGGCGTCAGCTGCCCTCGCGCGACATGTCCTTCCAGGGCGAGCTGCATGGCCAATTCAAGACCGGCGACATCGCGCACACCTTCCTCATTGGCGCGGAAGCCTCCAAGCTATGGATGAACACCGAGATCCTGCGCTCGGCCAACACGCCCATCGATATCTACAATCCAGTCTATGGCAGCCCCCTGCTGCCGTTGACCAACCGCACCAGCAGCTCGGACGAGAACCAGCGCGTCAAGGCCCTGTTCGTGCAGGACCAGCTGTCGCTGTCGCCGCAATGGAAGCTGCTGGGCGGCCTGCGCTGGGACCAGTACAACCAGAGCGTGGTCAGCCGCGTCGCTCCCGTCGGGACCACTTCGCAACGCCAGAGCGCCGTCTCGCCGCGCGCCGGCGTCAGCTACCTGCCCAATGCCTGGAGTTCGGTCTACCTGAGCGCGGGCAAGTCCTTCCGTGGCAACAGCGGCGTGGACGTCAACGGCCGCCCCTTCGATCCGCAGCGCTCGACCTCGTATGAAGCCGGCCTGAAACTGCAAAGCACCGACGAACGCCTGGGCGCGAACTTCGCGGTCTATGACATCACCAAGACCAATGTCCTGACCGCCAGCGACAATCCCAACTTCATGGTCGCGGCAGGCGAAGTCAAGAGCACCGGTTTCGAAGCCGATGCCTATGGCCAGCTCAACGCCAACTGGCGTCTCTCGGCCAACTTCTCCTGGGACGACGCCCGCGTGAGCAAGGACCGCACCCTGCCCACCGGCACGCGCCTGGCCAACATCCCGGCCTATAGCGCGGGCCTCTTGGTCATGCGTGAAGACGCCATGGCCAATGGGACGCGCTATGGCGTGGGCGGCGGTGTCAACTATGTGGGCAACCGCTCCGGCAATGCCGCCGACACCTATTCGCTGCCGGCCTATACGCTGGTGAAGCTGCTCAGCTATTGGCAGGTCAGCAAGAACGTGCGCCTGTCGCTGGACGTGCATAACCTGTTCAACCGCAACTACTATCCAGGTTCGTGGAACAACCTCTACGTCATGCCGGGTGCAGAACGTACGGTGGTGGCGCGCATGAAGATCGATCTCTGATCTTTCCGCGCCCAAATTGACATGCCCCCTGCCGCGAGGTCGGGGGCATTTTCTTTGGCGCGTGCGTCAGTACTGCGTCGGCATCAGTGGTGCGCGGTAAAGCCCTGCTGTTCGAGGAACTCGGCCACGCGAGGCTGCCACGATTGCGGGAAGCGCGCAAAGAGCAGGTGCCCATCCTCGCCGTGCGGCGGGAACAGCACGAACTCGCCCTTGCCGCCAGCGGCCTGGAAGGCATTGAACCATTGGCGCGGATAGGTCGGTCCCATCCACTGGTCATTCTCGGTATAGATCCACAGGGTCGGTACCTGGGAGGTCTTGCCGTAGTCGCCGAACATCTGCTCCAGCTTCTGCGGGCCGCAGGGTTGCTGCGGATGGGTCTTGGGATTGCCGCCACCGCCGCCGGCGAAATTGATCGCCGCCTTCAGGCCAGGCACCTGGTGCGAGGCCACCGTGATGGCCGTGGTACCGCCGAACGACTGGCCGACCACCACCACCCGCGCGCCATCGGTCCCCGGCAGCGCCTTGACGGCGTTGATGGTGGCGATGGTCTGCTGGGCGGCGGCCTCGTAGACCGGCGGATAGAAGCGGCTGTTGCAACCGCCGGCATCCTCCAGGTCATCGCCACCGGTCACGCCATAGCCCACGCGGGTAGGGACGGCGACCACGAAACCATAGCGGACGAAAAAGCGCGATGCCACCGTGAAGCGCGCCCGGCCCAGATTGGCCCGTCCGGCGGCCTCGGCTGCGCGGCCGTGGTTGAGCACCAGGATGGGGGCAGGGGCCGGATTGGCGTCATCGCGCCAGATCGTCACGCGCATATTCTGTTCGACCGGTTTGCCGTACATGTTCTTGAGGCTGACCGGCACGTCGATCTGTTGTTCGATCAGTGCCGCATACGCGCCGTTGGCGGCGCCAAGCCCTGCCCCGAGCGTGGCGGCCAGCAAGAGCGGCAGCGGCATGCGCCATGGGCGGCGTAGGCCGGGTCGATGTTCTCTGGTGTGCATGGAAGGCATTTCCTGTGCGGGTGATGCGCATGCAGGTGCACCCCCTGTGGCCCTGCATCGCTGCGATATTCTAAGAGTTTTGTCTTGCAACACCCTGACGGACATGTGCAGCATCGGAGCAAGAGAGAAAGGAAATCCTGGCCTGCGCCGGGCCCCGGGGAATGCCAATGTCGATCACGATGCCGAACGATGCCTGACCAGCCATTGACGCCTGCCGAATGTCAGAGTCCCGGTGCATCCAGCCGATGTCGGCATCGTTCCTTGACCCTGACATGCACGACACGCAAGAGAAACTCCCCCTCCGCTCCGGCGTGCCGCCTGCACGGCAGGCTAACGTGCCCCCCGACACGTTGCCGATCTGCATCGGCACGGCTACTCTATTACAGCCTTGCCAGTTTGATTAGCCCCCGTTTTGCGAATGCATTCATTAACGTTGATTAACAATCATCGTAAAGTCAACGCAGCGGAGAGATTGATCGCCATTCATCCAAATCATTTATTACACTTGTTAAGCCAAAACGACTAATCAATCCCAGCCAGATGTAATACATTCCGGATCTATGACGCGTCTAAAGAAAATCGAGGTTGGCCAGCTCAGCGTAGGGATGTATTTTTCCGGCTTCGATGGGCCGTGGATAGACACGCCCTTCTGGCGCACCAGCTTCCTGGTGCGCAAGGCTTCCGAAATCGCCCGCGCCCAGGCCGCCGGCTATACCTATTGCTGGATCGATACCGACCAGGGCATCGACCTGGCCAGTGCCGAGGCGGATCGCCTGCCAGAAACCGAAGAACCCAACGGCGCCAGCGGCACCTCCAGCCGCTCCGAGCTGGACGACGCCCTGCGGCTCTATGAAAACGCCAAGCAGACCACCCAGCAGATGTTCAAGCAGGCGCGCCTGGGCAAGACGCTGGATGTGGAGAACTGCAAGAACCTGGTCGAGGAAATCGCCACCTCGGTGGCGCGCGACTCCAATGCCTTGCTCAGCATCATCCGTCTCAAACGGGTGGACGAATACACCTATCTGCATTCCATCGCCGTCTGCACCCTGATGGTGGCGCTGGCGCGCACGCTGGGCATGGACGATATCGCCTGCAAGGAAGCCGGCCTGGCCGGTTATCTGCATGACGTGGGCAAAGCCTTCATTCCGCTGGAGATCCTCAACAAACCTGATCGCCTGAGCGAACAGGAATACAAGATCATCCAGCGCCACCCCGCCCTCGGCTACGACTACCTCAAGGGATTCTCGGGTGTGCCCGACTATGTGCTGGACGTCTGCCTGCATCACCACGAGAAGATCGACGGCTCGGGCTACCCCTCGCGTCACCAGGGCAACCAGATCAGCATGTATTCGCGCATGGCCGCGGTCTGTGACGTCTATGATGCCGTGACCTCGGAACGTTCCTACAAGAGCGGTTGGGATCCAGCCGAATCGCTCTCGCGCATGGCCTCCTGGCAGGGGCATTTCGACCGTCCCATTTTCCTGGCCTTCGTCAAGGCGCTGGGCATCTATCCGATCGGCTCCATCGTGAAGCTGCAGTCGGGGCGCACGGCGCTGGTGATCCGGCAAAAC
Source organism: Herbaspirillum camelliae (assembly GCF_001929405.1). NCBI lineage: Bacteria > Pseudomonadati > Pseudomonadota > Betaproteobacteria > Burkholderiales > Oxalobacteraceae > Herbaspirillum > Herbaspirillum camelliae. Next base: position 2,405,814 of record NZ_KV880769.1, on the reverse strand, counting down.
CATGTCGACCTCACCAAGCCGGTGGTCAAGGCCTTCGTCACTACGCCCTCCATCGAGGTGGTGGAAAGCGAGATCATCGATCTCTCCGCGCCCGGGCAGACCGATGCCATCGCCGAGCGCAGCGGTCAGGATTGGCTCAAGAGCAACGGGCTGGTGATCGATTCGCTCAAGGCCATGATGGAAGCGTCCGACCTTCCCATGCGCATTTCCGGTTGATCGTGGCGCTGGATCCTGCGGCTTGAGCCAGCGCCTGCCGCTCAGACCGGCGCATCGGGAGGACTGGCAGGCGCAGGATGGCGTCGGCGGAAATAGTCCTCCAGATGCTCGATGCATTTGACGATCTTCTGCGGTGGGCTCTCGCGGTACTTGGTCGTCAGGAACGCGCAATAGACATCCAGCTCCCAATCCGGGAGCACCACCTCGAGCCGGCCGGCATCCAGATCCTCCTGTACCTTGCACGCCAGCAGGCGCGCCACGCCGTGCCCCTGCAAGGCCAGCCGCCGTAGCGAGCGGGCGTGGTTGGCAGTGACGCGCGGCGTGAGGCGCAACTGGGCGCACTGGCCGCCACGGTTTTTCAAGCTCACCTCGACGCTGCTGCCGTGCGGGGTGAAGAACAGGAAATCGTGCTGCGGCAGATCTTCAGGCTGACGGATCGGCGCGTGCGCCCGCAAGTAGGCTGGCGAGGCGCACAGCACCGCCGGCAGCGACGCCAGGTAGACATCGTCCTCGCCGGGCATCTTGCCCACGCGCAGCGCCAGGTCCACGCTCTTGTCCATGAGGTCGATGTTGTGGTCGTTGACATCGATGCTGATGCGCAGCCTGGGATTGGCGCGGATGAAATCGTCCAGCGCCGGCACCAGGTATTCGGAGGCCATGAAGCTGGACGCGGCAATGCGCAGTTCTCCCAGCAACTCCTTGTGCAGGCTTTCGGTGAGCTGGCGCGCCTCGCTGGCCAGGTCCACGATGCGGCTGCAATTAGCGTAGAAACTATGCCCTGCCTCGGTCAGGCTGAGCTTGCGGGTGGTCCGGTGCAACAGGGTGGTGCCGAGCATGGCCTCCAGGGCGCTGATATGCTGGCTCACCGAAGAGGAGGTCAGCCCCAGTTCGCGGGCCGCCTTGGAAAAGGCGCCCAGCTCTACCACCCGGGAAAAGATCACCATGCGCGGCAGGTAATCCATCGCGTTGTTCTTCATCGTCGTGCGCTTTGGGATAGTCGATCACATGAGGCTCGACTATAACGGCATCGTCACGTAATAAAGCGACCAAGCTGCGCGTGAATTACGGTTTATTTTCTCTTAAGTCAGGAAGACGATCCCATTCTGCAAGAGCATCTGTGAGTTTTCTGCACTGCGCACACCGACGCCGGCCAGTCGCAGCAAGCGGCCTGGCTTCAGCCGTGGGTAGCCGTGGCCAGGGTGGAAACGAGAGTGCAGCCGCAGGCGGCGCGCTGCCCATGCAAGGCCACGCTGCGACCATCGATCTGGAAGCTCGGAGCGCCCTCGATAATGGCATTGACGCCATGCCCAGGCAGTGGACACATCACCTTGTCGCCCACCCGCGCCACACCCAGCCCACCGATGAGATGGGTGGTGGAGGCGGTGATGACCCGGCCGCCGTGGGAGGTCGGGTCGCCCAGTCGAATGACGGCTGCAGCCATGGCTTGATCTTTCGCTATGTTGGAAACGACGTCAGTACGCTCACGCATCCAGGCCGAAGAGGCGATCCAGATCCTTGAAGGTGGCTTCCTTGGTCTTGAGGTCGTCGCTGCGCAGTCCCCGATAGAGGCGCAGGTATTGCGCCTCCGGCAGGGACTCCTCGGTGATGCCGTAGCATTCCAGCAGCTTGTTGGTGGCATTGACCAGCGGCAAGGTCTCGGTCTCGGTGCGGATCATGCCGCGCAAGGCTTCCAGCAGCGCCTCGTTGGATTCATCGGCCGGCACGTAGAAGGCGGCGCGCGCGCGCAACGTGCGGTCGGTGCTGGACATGAGCCGCAGGAAGACGTCGATGAGCGCCGGATCGGGCTGGCGGCGATACAGCTCCCAGGCGGCGGCCAGGGCCGCGTCGTCATTGAGCACGCCTTGGTCCAGCAGCTCCCGCACCACCGGCACGGCGCGCTCGGCATCGGCCAGGAACAAGCCCTTGACGCTCTCGTCGGAACCGCCCGGTCTGGTCATCTCCAGCAGATGGTCGAAGGCCTTGCTGCGCTCCTCCGCCGTCATCGGCGCAAAGTAGGTTTCGTTCAGGCCGTCCAGACGCTCCCGGTTGTACATCGTGAAGAAGTCGAGGAAGTGTTGATATGCGCTCATGGTTTTCGTTGGTCAAACTTGAGTAGATCGCCGATGTAATTATCGGACAGAGGATGAGACTGGCCGCCCAAGTCTACGACATGCATCTTGATGTCGGTGATCTGGCCGGTGGTTTTCTTCAAGTCCATCAGCAGGGGCTTTTCACTGTTATGCCAGACGGTGCCGGCATCCCACAGCTTTTCCGGTGTTTGTACCACATTGACGACGCCGGAGGCGCCGTTGGCGTATTTTTCCGAAACGCTGCCCCACAGGCCGCTGGCGTAGGGGCCTGGCTGTCCGCCCGAGGCATTCCAGGGATAGGCCTTGTTGACATCATCCCAGCCATCGATGATGCGCCCGCCTGGCGTGGTTTCCAGCGTCACCCCGCCCATTTTCTCGGCGTAGGCGCGCGCGGCGTCAACCTGACCCAGCTTGGACGCCTGCCCCGAAGTGCCGGACCAGAACACGGCGCCATCCTTGGGCGAGGACACATCGAGCCGCTTGACCACCTCGTCCCAGCTATCGCCCGGATTCTTGGGCAGATACGGGCGCAGGATGCTGCGCGCCTCTTCCAGCTTGGCCGCGGCCAGCGCCTGGTCGCCCGCCTTGGCGGCGGCGTCGGCCTCGTTGGAAAGCTGCGTGATGCGGGCGCGATCGGCTGCCGCAGCCGCATCGACCACGGCCTGCTTCTTGCCGTTCGGGCCGGGCTTGGCCGGATCGACGGGATCGGGCTTGTCCTTGAGCGGCGGTTTGCCGGCGGCGCCGTCGGCAGGCTTGGCTGCGGTCTTGGCGGCAGGTTTGGCGGCGGGCTTGCCAGCTGGCTTGGCCCCAGGTTTGGCCGGCAAGGCCTCCGACTTGGCAGCGGGTGCGGCGTGGGGCGCGGCAGCCGGGGGCTCCTTGGGCAGCACCTGGCCCGGTGTATCCCGCACGCGCTGGGTGGGCGGCTTGGCCGGCGCGGCCTTGCTGGCCTGCACGCCCGCCGATGCGGTATGGGCTTCCTGGGGGGCAGCCTCGGCCAGCACCTTGGCCAGACGCGCATCAAGCTCGGCCAGCGCCTTGGGGATCTTGTTAAGCGCTTCCTGCTGGACGGCGTAGAACTTGCGTTCCCACTCGGCCAGGATGGCGATGCGATGCTTGACGACGTTGAAGTAGCTCAGGCTTTCCAGGTGTACGCGCAGCGACTTGACCATGCTCAGCAGCTTGCCGCTGAACTTGCGCAACGCCGCCATCAAGGCCTTTTCATAGGGCGCGAACTTGACGGCGCGCAGGAACTTCATGACGTCGCCCTTGATGAATTTCTGCAGGAAACGCACCAGTTCCACCAGCTTGGAAGCTTCCTTGATGAGCAGCAGCATCACCGAGCGCAGCGCGGCCCCCAGCTCGGAACCCGCCAGCCCGCCGACGATGGCGCCCACGCCTGCCGCCGCAGCGCCGCCGGCGGCCATGGCCAGGGGCAGTGCGATGACGATCAGGCAGGCGCTCAGCAGCACCCATTCCATGATGTCTTCGCGCTTCTCGGGATGGCTGGCCATGCGCAGGATCACCGCCACGGCGTCGCGCGCACTGGTGACGATGACCACGCCGGGCACGAAGCTCACCAGCATATCGGCCACCACCGCCGAGAGCGGCCTGTTGTCGGCGAACTCGCCGAAGAGTACCGACTTCAACCAATCCATGCCGCCGACCACGCTGCTCCAGGCGTCGTCGAGGATGCTGTGTTCGTCCTTGTCCTGGCTCACGACTTGCCTCCCTTGCCCAGCGCGCCGAGCACCTTGGGCGCCCAGTTGAGCAATTCATGCACGTCCTCGTGCAGTTCGGTGTTGACCATGGAAGATGCTTGCAGCGGTTGATAGTTGTATTCCACCTTGGCGCTGGCGCCCGCCGGCACGCCGCTCAGGCGCGCGATGCCCTGCGCGTCCAGCGTCCCCTTGCGCACGCTGCCATCGCTGAGGATGGCCTTGTAGGCGGCCCCGGCCAGCGGTTCGCCCCAGTCGGTGAGATGGCGGAATTCCATGTCCGAGGGCTGCAGCTCGCTCTTCTGCACATGCGGCATGACGAAGTTCTGGCTAGCCGGCCCCGGCATGGAATGCAACGAGGCCTTGGCCTCCCACTTGCCGGGTGTGCCCTGAGTGATGCCTGCGCTATTGATCTGGATGAAGGAGCCGCCGGCCGAGATTATCACCTCGTCCTTGGCGTGGATCTCGACCCTGCCGCTGGTGGAGAGCAGGCGCGCCACCTTTTCGGCGATGAGGTCCAGATCATCGCTCTGGGCCTGGATTTCCACCTTGCCCTTGGCGGCGAACAATTTCATGCCGGCGTTCTGGGCAAACAGGCTGATCTTTTCCTTGACCGTGGCCAGGAGGCTCTTGCCGGTGGCGATGCTGGTGTCCTTGCCGGAGGTCAGGGTAGTCTCCTGCGCCGAGTGCACCTGCGTGCCCTGGTCGGTGGCCAGGCCGATGCCGGCGGGTGCGGCCATCATCAGCAGCGGCTTCTTGAAGCGATTGGCGCTGCCCTGCCCCTGGCCGCTGTACTTGTCTTCGGTGGCGTCGACGAAGTCCTTGAGGCTGTCCTGCGCGAGCGCTTCCGCACCGGCCTTGGAGGCACTGTCGGAGAGCCCGCGCACCAGGTCCGCGCTGGCCTTCATGAGGCTAGTGGCCTCGCTGGCGTCGAGCTGCGTGCCTTGCGGACCGGGACGTCCATAGCTGCTCAGGTAGAGGCCTTTTTGCGTGACCACCGCGCCGTAGTCATCAGTGCTCAGGGCAAAGCCGGAGCCATAGAAATTCCTGCGTTCATTGTCGGCCTGGCTAACCAGGTAACCGAGATTGAGCTGGGCGTTGGACTGGCTGCTGTAGAGGTGGACGCGGTTCTGGCTGGTGGTGTCATCCATCACCAGCTGGTTGAAGCCATTGCCGCCGAACTCCTTGGACTTCAGTCCTGACAGTCGGCCATCGGTGTGCCATTGCGGCGGCTGCTCCTGGTTGAACAGGCGGCCGGTCGCCACGGGCCGGTCGGGGTCGCCGTTGAGGAAGGAGATGATCAGTTCCTGTCCCACCCGGGGCACCTTGACCTCGCCCCAGTTCTCGCCGGCATTGGGATAGCTCACGCGCACCCAGCACGACGCCTTTTCATCGCCAGGATTGATGCGGTCCCAGCGGAACTGCACCTTGACGCGATTGAGCTTGTCGGTAAACACCTCTTCGCCCTGCGGCCCGACCACCACCGCCGTCTGCGGATGCATCACCGGCTTGGTGTGGTCGAAGGGACTGCGGTAGGGCAGCTTGCGCCGCTGCACTTCAAAGCGATTGAAGCAATGACCGGTGCGGGCATTGCCGCCCTCATCGTCGTTGCTGCGCCCCATCGAGGCCTTGAAGGCATCCAGCTGCGACTTCAGGCTGCCCGGGAAATCCCTGGCCGTGCCGGACAGGGGCAGGTTGTTTTCGATGAACCACTCCACGGCGATGAGCATGAACTGGCTGTCCTGCTTGCTATCGCCGCGATGGGCCGGGTGCTCGGTGAGCGTAAACCAGCGACCGGCCGCCAGGGTGCGCGCCCCGGACACCCCGGTGAAACGCTTCATCGAAGATTCCCACTGTTCCACCCGCAGACGCGCCTGGCGGTCGCCGTCGTCCTGCTTGGCGTAACTGTAGGGGCCGCTGTATTCATAGACTTCCAGCTCGCCCGGCAAGGCCCCATGCTCGGGCAGCACACGCTCCTGGGTCTGCTTCTGGTCGCCCGGCGACTTGTAGTCATCGGTGCGCGTGGCCAGCCGGGTCGAGGCCAGTCCACGGCTGGCGCTCCAGTGCAGGATGCGGTTGACTTCCTCCTGCGTACCCGCACCGTGGAAGGCCAACTGTTCCGGTGACAAGGGCTTGGCCTGGTCGGTGTTGTCGGTGATCACCAGCACATGCCCCAAGCCATCCGGCTTCTGCTCGTGGTAGGCATACCAGCCCTCTTCTTCCATCAGGCGCTGCACGAAGTGCCAGTCGGTCTCGTACTGGGTGCAGTAGGAGCGCGGCAAGGCTGGCGTGGCGATCTCGAAGCGGTAGTTGCCGCGGGCATAGGCGTGCTGGTCGAACACGTCAGCCAGGATGTCGTCGGCCTTGCTGTCCTGCCAGATGCGCGCGTCCTTGCGGTATTTGAGGAAGTGCAGCCACGGCGCCATGCCGATCTGGAAAGAGGCTAACTGGCCATCGCTGCCCAGGCGCCTGGCCGTATGCACATAGCCATGCACAGGCGCGTAATCGCTGCCGTCCTGCTGTAACCAAAGCGTAACCGGCTGGGCGATGAGCTTCTTGAGTTCGATATCGTCGCGGGTGGAGACCAGGTCGATGGTGTAATCGTAACCCCGCCCCAGACGCTCGCTGCCCACCATCCGTTGCGGCAGCAGCACGTCGGGGCCCAGCACGGAATCGAGCTTGAGGATACGTTTTTCCTGGCCGACGAAGGTGTCGGCCAGCGCAGAGAGCGTTGTCAGTACATTGTCCATAGCGCTAGAGGGCAGTAAGCAGACTGGAAAACGGCATTGCCCCCCCCCAGCGCCATGATCAGCATGGGCTGACCACAGTGACACGAACTTGCTCAGGCGAGGACGAACAGGAATGCACTGGCGAGACCATCGCAAGCCCCCGTTTGCATTTTGGTTACGCACGCAGTACCAGCGGCGCCTTGAACAGACGCCCGCAGAAATCGAACCAGGGAGATTGGATGCTAATTATTATTCATTCGCCAACACGTTCCCGTTTTGGGATCAGGCAACGTAAGCCGCTTTGAGCCAAAGCCTGTCGATGAGTTCCCGACACGCCGTCAGCAACAGACGCTTTTCTGCCGATCTTATTGTTGAGCTTGAAGGCCGGAGGCCGCCTCAGCACGCGCGGTGCTGTCTATTTTCGTCAAGCCGATTGACCCTCTGAAACAAGCTTCGATGAACAATCCTCGCTACCTTGATCACAGCAAGCTTGTTCATCGGATTCCACCGCAATGTCCTCGCTTGCGCCTGCCCTATACGGTATGGAGGCGACTTCCTGTCAAACGAAATACCAGAACCACATCAAAATGGAGAACCATCACATGACTGATATCCAAGCATCCGAGCCGCAACAGCCGTCCCTCTACGAACGTCTGGGAGGCTATGACGCCATCTACAAGTTTGCAGGAGAAGTGCTGCGGACCTGTATGAAGCACCCCGCCATTGGCCATATCTGGAGCCACATGTCCGAATCCACCTTTCAGAAGGAGCACATCAATTTTGTCGATTTCCTGTCGGTTCACTGGGGTGGGAATGCGCAATACAGAGGACGCGACATGGTGACCGCACACCGTGGAATGGGCCTCACCGAGGTCCACTGGCAAGCGGTGATGGAATGCATGGACGAGTGCTACGACAACTTTGCAGTTCCCCAGGATATCCGTGAAGAAGTCACGGCCTTTCTGACCAAGTTCAAACCCGCCGTCATCGGCAGCCCATCCTACCGTGACGTCGTGCTGGCCCATCCGGAAATGGACGTGGCCAAGGGAATGAAAAGCGTAGGCATCACTTGGCCCAGACCTTGAGTTTCGTGATCGAACCAAACTTGCTCACCTGGTGATCCATCACCGATGGCTCGCCAGATGATCGTCCGGCGATTTGTTCAACCAGCAAGGTGACTTCCTCCAAAGAGGAATTTCCTTGCCAGCATTCCCTGTTCTTTTTTCATGTCCCATGCGGGGTAAGCAAGTGGGGCTTCGATCTCGCCTTGAGGTTCTCTGCGCAGGTTCAGATGGGACACGATACGCAGCTTCATGGTGAATCCTTCAAGGTAAAACTCAAACAACATGACCTTCCCCCCGCTGCCTGGTACTCAAGCCACCAGCCATCGGCGCGGATCAAGCTTGCACACGATGGCTGCCCGCCTTGTCAAAATATCTGCAGCAACCGCAGGTTCAGACGGAAGTTTTCCTTGAATCCATTGTCCACCGACAAGTCGCGACCGATACTTCCCATGATCTGCGTCTTGGCCGCCACGAAGGTGCTGCCGCCGAAGGAAATCTTCAACTGATTGGGTTGGTCGTGGTTGTCCACGCCATTGACACGGGTCTCACCGCCCCAGGTACGCGACAGCCCGGCGCTTGCATTAGTGGTGGCGGAAAACTGGTAGCGCAGATAGGACTGCAACTGATAAAGCGGCGCCTGACTCATGCTGCCTCGGCCACTTCCATAATCGTTGTTCTTGCCAAAGACCATGACGTCGCCGGTCAGGTCGAGATACAAGGGACCGGATATCTGCTGGACCAGACCGGCTTGCAGGTCGAACTTCCAGCGATTCTCGCCAACGTTGAGGGCGCGGCTGTCGGAATACGATCCGGTGGGCAGGTAGAGATACGGGGCCACCGCAAAGAAGGTCGATTTTGCAGGATCGTTGACGAGCCACACAGGCGCGGCCAGGATCAGGTCGCCCAGGGCGTTCTCACTGCCCAGGCCCTGATGTCGCGGCCACTGCGCAGACTGGCGAAGGGCAGCAGCACCTGGGGACCCACGATATAGCCGCCGATGTTCATGTAATGCACCAGGCGCAGGATGGTCACGTCGGAGGTCAGCAAAGGATTGCCAGGATTGCGGTTACCTCCACTGTAGCTGGCGTCGCGTTCGGCATGCTGCTGATACAGCAGACCGGCGGTGGTCCCCGCAGGGGCCGGCACATAATCTGCCGGATCGACATCGATGGCGCAAGCGTCGGCCATCACGCCCATCGCCAGGGCAACGGCAATGGAGAATAAGACCGTTCGCAACGAGGCGAAACGGCGTCCTGCTTTCAATTGCATGTTCATCTTGTCCTCTCTTTTCATGTGGATGGAATCGCCGTGTTCCGGACAGGCTTCGTCGCATGCCTGCACCGATCCGACGGTGATGAAAAGATAAAGAGGCAAGGCCCGCCTGACTCGTCAAATCAAGCCAAGGTACTTGCCATAACAAGACATTCTGAAAACCGATACTTGCCACGCCCGCCTTGACGTGGATTGCATGCCTGTCGCGCCCTTCCTGGTCTGCAGAGCACTAAGACGGAAATACGTAAACGATTTCCCATTTTTCCTCACGACACCGGCTGGCTTGTCCGCAAATGACAAACGAATGACCTGCACGGACAAGCATCGACAGTGATGCTCGCCAATGATAGCGATGCGCGGTGGCCGCCACGAGCTTGCGGACTGCCGCTGCTGACCTTCCCATTGCAGTGCAATGCCCCCTCGCGGTGCATTCGAAATACAGGAGCGCGAATTTCATGCCTATCGTCCGACCCACCCCAGAGCAGCTCAAGGAGCTCGCCAGTTCCCTGCACATCCAGCTCACCACGGAGCAGGCCAGTCAATATCTGGAATTGATGCAGGCAAGCTTCGATGCCTACGATGTCATCGATGGCTTGCCCGATGAAATTCCCGCCGTCAAGTATCCGCGCTCGGCGGCCGCCCGGCCGGCAGCCAAGGACAATCCCCTCAACGCCTGGGCCTGCAAAAGCACCGTCAAGGGCGCCGCCGAGGGCAAGCTGGCGGGCCGCACCGTGGTGCTCAAAGACAATGTGGCCCTGGCAGGCGTGCCGATGATGAACGGCTCTTCCACGCTGGAAGGTTTCGTGCCGAGCTACGACGCTACCATCGTGACCCGCCTGCTCGATGCCGGCGCCACCATTCTGGGCAAGGCCACCTGCGAGCATTTCTGCCTGTCGGGCGGCAGCCATACCTCCGACCCGGCTCCGGTGCACAATCCCCGCCGCCACGGCTATGGTTCCGGCGGCTCCTCGTCGGGCAGTGCCGCGCTGGTGGCGGCGGGGGAAGCGGAGATGGCCATCGGCGGCGACCAGGGCGGATCGATCCGCATTCCCTCGGCCTTCTGTGGCACCTATGGCATGAAGGCCACGCATGGCCTGGTTCCTTATACCGGCGTCATGCCCATTGAAGCGACGGTCGATCATGTCGGACCGATCACCGCCAACGTGCGCGACAACGCGCTGATGCTGGAAGTCATTGCCGGCGCAGATGGACTCGATCCGCGCCAATATGCACCCGTGGTGCAGCCGTATACCGCAGCGCTCGATCGTGGCGTGCGTGGTTTGAAGATCGGCATCCTCACCGAAGGTTTTGCACTGGGCAATATGGATAGGCGGGTGGCAGACAAGGTGCAGGACGCAATTGCCCAACTGGAAAAACTGGGAGCGTCCGTGGCCACCGTATCGGTCGAGGAACATGCGCTGGCCGGTGCGCTCTGGCAGCCCATCGGCTGCGAAGGCCTGACCATGCAGATGATGCATGGCAACGGCATGGGCTTCAACTGGAAGGGTCTCTACGACCTAGGTCTGCTGGATCGCCACTCCCATTGGCGTGAGCATGCCGATGATCTGTCGGCCACGCTCAAGCTGTGCATGTTCGTCGGCCAATACGGATTGACCCAGTACCAGGGACGCTTCTATGCCAAGGCCCAGAACATCGCCCGGCGCGCACGCGCCGGCTACGACAAGGCGCTGGCCGATGTCGATCTGCTGGTCATGCCCACCGTCCCCATCATCGCGCAGCCATTGCCGCGCCCGGGCTGCCCCTTGGCCGAGTACGTCGCGCGCGCCTTCGAGATGATTGGCAATACCGCACCGCTGGACATCACCGGCCACCCGGCGATGTCCATCCCCTGTGGCACGGTCGAAGGCCTACCGGTGGGATTGATGCTAGTCGGCAAACACTATGCCGAAGCCACGCTCTACCAAGCGGCAGCGGCCTTCGAAGCCAGCATGGATTGGCAGCAGCATTGATGTTTCTTTCGTGACGTTCCTAAAAGCATTTTTTCCCACCCCGCATTTTCAAGCCAGGAGTCAACAAATCATGAGCAATCCATCCTCTTCCGCACAGACATCCACCCCCGGTGAACGGGCCTGGGCGCTGTTCAAGGTTCTCAACGACAAGAAGCTGATCCCGGCAGGCTACATCGAAGGCCTGACCGATCTGCTGGCCAACAAGTTCGACCCGGCCAATGGCGCCCGCGTGGTAGCCAAGGCCTGGAGCGATCCGCAATACCGCGAACTGCTGCTGCGTGACGGCACGGCCGCCTGCGAAGAGTTCGGCTACACCGGCCCGCAGGGCGAATACATCGTGGCGCTGGAAGACACGCCCACACTCAAGAACGTCATCGTCTGCAGCCTCTGCTCCTGCACCAACTGGCCGGTACTGGGCCTGCCGCCGGAGTGGTACAAGGGCTTCGAATTCCGCGCCCGCCTGGTGCGCGAGGGACGCACGGTGCTCGCCGAGCTCGGCACCGAACTGCCCAAGGACATGACGGTGAAAGTCTGGGACACCAGCGCCGAGACCCGCTACCTGGTGCTGCCGATGCGTCCGGCCGGAACCGAAGGATGGAGCGAAGAGGCGCTCAGCAAGCTCATCACCAAGGACGTGCTCATCGGCGTGGCCCTTCCCAAGGTAGGTTGAGCACCGGTCCGGTGCACAGCAGCTTGATTTTTATTTCTCATCAATCAACGGAGATTCAAACATGGATGGCTTTCACGACCTCGGCGGTGTTCAAGGCTTCGGCCGGATTCCGCACACCATCAACAGCCTCGATTACAAGAAGGTCTTCAAGCAGGACTGGGAGCACCTGGCCTATACCCTGATGTTCCTGGGCGCCGATCACATGAAGCTCTACAGCGTGGACGAAGTGCGTCACGCGGTGGAACGCATCGAGTTCCGCCAGCAGGCCAACACCCAGTACTACGAACGCTATGTGATCGCCACCGCATCGCTGCTGGTGGAGCTAGGCGTGCTCACCCAGGAGGAGCTCGACGAGGCACTGGGTTCCCACTTCCAGCTGGCCCGCCCCGCACAATCCCAGGGCCGCCCCGCCATCACCGGTCGCCCGCCCTTCGAAGTGGGCGACCGCGTCCTGGTGCGCGACGAGCGTGTCACCGGCCACATCCGCTGCCCAGGCTATGTACGCGGCAAAGAGGGCGTGGTGCTGCACCGTACCACCGAACAATGGCCCTTCCCCGACACCATCGGCCACGGCGACAAGAGCGCTGCCATGCAGCCGACCTATCATGTCCAGTTCAGCAACCGCGATGTGTGGGGCGATGCCTGCGACGACGGCTTCGTGGTGGTCGACCTGTTCGAAGGCTATCTGGACAAAGTACCGCAACAAGGTGGACGCGCATGAACAAACCCGCGCCCGAGGTATTGCTCAATGCTCAGGCGCAGAGGATCCCGGTGACGGTGTTATCGGGATTTCTCGGATCTGGCAAGACTACCTTGCTCAACCATATCCTGCGCAACCGGGCGGGGATGAAAGTGGCAGTCATCGTCAATGACATGAGCGAAGTCAACATGGATGGCGACGATGTACGGCGCAATACCGAACTCTACCGCGGCAATGATGAGCTGGTGGAGATGAGCAATGGCTGTATCTGCTGCACCTTGCGCGCTGATTTGCTGGAGCAGGTCAGCGCGCTGGCAAGGTCGCGGCGATTCGATTATCTGCTGATCGAATCGACCGGCATTTCCGAGCCCATTCCGGTGGCGGAGACCTTTGCATTTCTCGATAGCAATGGCTTCAGCCTGAGCGAGCTGGCGCGACTGGACACGCTGGTCACCGTGGTCAACGGCGAAACCTTCGAACAGCAACTGGCTGACCACGTCGCCATTGCCCAGGCCGATGGCGCCAGCACGCGCCGACTTTCCGACCTGCTCATCGAGCAAGTCGAGTATGCCAACGTGATCCTGGTCAGCCGCATCGACCTGATCGACGCCAGCGCCTTCGCCGCGCTCAAGGCAATGCTGCAGAAGCTCAATCCGACTGCACGGATTCTGCCGATGGCGCACGGCGAGGTCGATCTGGATCAGGTACTCGATACCAGACTGTTCGATCTGCCCAGCTTGGCCCGTATGCCAGGATGGATGCAGACCATGGATGGCACCCACCCGCCTTCCGAGGCCGACACCTACGGCATCTCTTCCAGCGTCTATCGCGCGAGACTGCCCTTTCATCCCGGCCGCCTGCTGGATTGGCTCGGACGTCCTTGGCGCAATGGTCGCCTGCTGCGCTGCAAAGGCTATCTCTGGATGGCCAGCAGATATTCCGACATTGCCATGCTGGTCCAGACCGGCGGCCAGTTCCAGTGGGGCTTCGTGGGCCGCTGGTGGCGTTTCATCGAGCAGACCCAATGGCCGCAGGACAGCTATCGCCGGCAAGGCATCCAGGAAAAGTGGGACGCACTGGCGGGCGACTGCCGACAGGAACTGGTCTTCATCGGCCAACGCATCGATTGGGAGGTGCTGACCGAGGAGCTCGACGCCTGCCTGCTTACCACCACCGAAATCGAGGCCGGTCCGGACGCCTGGGCACAGCTATACGGTGCCGCCGCGTTCGACGAGCGCGCCAGTAGCACTTTGCATTGATATTTTTTCCAGAAGGAGATCCCGCATGGAATCCGCAATCGACCAGCATCTCAAATGTCCTCGCACGCTCTCACGCCGGGTGGGCGATGATTACCAGCCTCCCTTCCCGATGTGGGTCGGCCGCGCTGACGCAACCCTGACGCAAGTGACGATGGCCTACCTGGGCATCCAGTTCAAGGAAGAAAAGCGAGCGGAGGCACTGCAGGCCATGCGCCACATCGTCTCCAGCTTCGCTCTGTCCGATGGCCCAGGCAACCATGACATGAGCTATCACCTCGACAACCAAGGCTATGGCAACTTCATCGTCGTCGGCTACTGGCGTGATGCGGGCCGCTATTGCCGCTGGATGCGCTCCCCCGACGTCGCCGGATGGTGGGACAGCGATGCCCGGCTCGCCGATGGCGTCGGCTACTTCAGGGAAGTCTTCTCGCCACGCGCCGAGCAGTTCGAGACCCTGTATGCCTTCAAGGAAGATCTGCCAGGGGTGGGCGCTGTCATGGACCGCATCAGCGACGACATAGAAGAGCACGGGTATTGGGGATCGATGCGTGACCGTATTCCCGCGTCGCAAGTGGACCGGATGCGCCCGTCAGGCCAGCTGGAAGTGATCTCCGGCGAGCCCGCCAAAGGCGGCCGGGTGCTGCTCAAGGGACATGACAACATCGCGCTGATTCGCTCCGGCCAGGATTGGGTCGATGCCGACGCGCAGGAGCGCGCGCTCTATTTCAACGAGATGCTGCCACCTCTGCAGGATGGCATGGACTTCCTGCGGGATCAGGGAAAGGAGATCGGCTGCTACAGCAACCGCTTCGTGCGCAATGTGGACCTGGAGGGCAATCTGCTCGACATTGCCTACGACATCGGCCACTGGCGCTCGCTGGATCTGCTGGAACGCTGGGCCGAATCACATCCCACCCACCTGCGCATCTTCACCACCTTCTTCAAGGTCGTCACCGGCCTGAAAAAACTCAGGCTTTATCACGAGGTATCGGTCTCCGATGGTGCTACGCAATGGCTGGAATACATCAACTGCCATCCGCAAACCGGCATGTTGCGCGACGCCAAAACTTCCTGAGCAGAAACGCCCGAGCCAGTCACCCGACAGGTCATCGGCAGGACCACTGGGCAATCCACCCAGTGGTTTTTTTTCGCCCTGAACCACATCCTGAGCACTGCCTTGAACGACGCTGCCCTCACCTGACTGCATTTGCTGCGCTGCACTGAAACGCTTTCCCCTGGCCGCTTTCCGGCCAATCGAGGGTCGTGAACTGCACGCAATTCATCGATCAAATTCCTCCTTCAGCGCAGCTTGTCCAGATATCCGAAGGCAGGCATAAATTTTGCACAAAATATGTAGCGCCATTGGCAGCGATGCATGAAATTCTATTGCCCTTGTGCGTTCATCTGGCGGATACTTTGCTACCGGGGATCGGTCCTCCAGCAGCCACCACGCTGCACGAAACCAGCCAGCCAAGCCCATTCGCCAGCCCGGTCATCAGCCAGCATGTCTGCATCGACTCGATAGATCAGGAGTGCCCCTTATGAAGGCTCAATACACCACTGAGATCGTCGAAGCGCCACGGCGCTTCGAGTATTGGAATGATGTCGTTTGTCGTCATTGCCTTCAGGCTGACAGCAAGCTATTGGGCACGCCAGTCTTCGACGGCGCCATGTCAGTGAGTTCCATCGGGATGCTCGATATGGCCATCATGAGCTCGCCCTTGCACCATTGGCGACGTGATGCGCACCATATTCGTTCAAATCCCGACGATGACCTGTGGCTTGCCTTTATGGTCAGCGGCGAAGCCTATCTGGCACAGGACGGTCGCCAGACCCGCCTGCAATCGGGTGACATGGCCTTGTACGATGGCGCCCGCCCTTTCGAGTTCGCACTGGGCCCCGAGAAGATCTATCTGACCCGCTTGCCCCGCAAGTCATTGTTGAGCCGCTGTCCCGAAGCCGAACACCTGACCGCGCAGTTGATCGACGCGCGTCGGCCCGGTGTGATGGCGTTGCGGTCGATGCTGGAAGAGGCAGGCACTTGCGAATTCAACGATGCCGAGTCGGCGGTACGCTACAGCGCCGCCTTGCTGGACGTGCTCGCCTTGAGCCTGGCCGCGCCCGGTTCCAGGGCAACTGCGGCAGAAAAGAATGATCTCTACAAACGTGTTCTCGCCTATCTGCGCGAGAACTATACCGACCCGCAACTCAATCTCCACGTCCTGGCCGCCGCTCACCACGTCTCTGAAAGAACGCTGACACGCGCCTTTGCCCAGCACAACCAGACTCCCATGGACGTGCTGCGCCGGGTGCGGCTGCAAGCCAGCTATCGCGCGCTCACCGAAGGCAATGTCGGCAATGTCACCACGGCGGCGCTGGACGCCGGGTTCTCCGATCTGTCCCACTTCAGCCGGGTATTCCGGGCCGCCTTTGGCTGTACCCCGCAGAGCCTGTTGTCGCACTAGGTCCCTGCTCCATAAAGAACAAAGAACAAAGAATAAAGGCTGCCGATTGGCAGCCTTTATTCGTTTGTCCGACCTACGTCACGTTTCACGAATGCGCCTGATCGCTGGCGATGGTCCGACCGATGACCAGGCGCTGGATATCATTGGCCCCTTCATAGATCTGGCAGATGCGCACGTCACGGTAAATGCGCTCGACCGGAAAGTCGCTGGTATAGCCGACGCCCCCATGGATCTGGATCGCATCGGAGGCAATTTTCTCGGCGGCCTCGGAGGCGAACATCTTGGCCATCGATGCCTCCTTGAGGCAAGGACGTCCCTGATCCTTCAACTGGGCGGCGCGCCACACCATGAGCCTGGCGGCGTCCAGCAGGGTGTTCATGTCGGCCAGGCGGAAATTGACGGCCTGGTGCTCGATGATGGGGACTCCGAACGATTCCCGCTGCCGGGCATAGCTGACGGCGGCCTCGAAGGCGGCGCGCGCCATGCCCACACTCTGCGCGGCAATGCCGATCCGTCCGGCTTCGAGATTGGACAAGGCGATGCGGTAGCCCTCCCCTTCCTTGCCGAGCAAGGCTGTAACCGGAACGCGGCAGTTATCGAGCGTGATCTGGACCGTATCGGAAGCATGCTGTCCCATCTTTTCTTCGCTACGTCCGACCACGAAGCCCGGGGTATCACACGGCACCAGGAAGCAGGAGATGCCCTTCTTGCCTGCTGACCTGTCGGTGACGGCAAATACGATAGCCACCCCGGCGTGCTTGCCGCTGGTGATGAATTGCTTGGTCCCGTTGAGGATGAAATCGTCACCATCGCGCTCGGCCCTGGTCCTGATGGCTGCGGCGTCCGAGCCAGTGTGCGGCTCGGTCAGGCAAAAGCAGCCCAACATCTCGCCGCGTGCCAACGGCTTGAGCCATTGCTCTTTCTGGGCCGGGCTACCGTATTTCTCGGTAATGCCACAGGCCAGGGAATTCTGGACCGAGACGATGGTTGAGGTCGCCCCGTCGCCTGCGGCAATCTCTTCCAGGGCCAGCACCAGGCTCATGTAATCCATGCCGGCGCCGCCCCACTGCTCCGGCACGCACATACCCATGGCGCCCAACTCGGCCAGTTCCTTCAGGGCCTCGGCGGGAAAGGTATGATTTCTGTCCCAGTCCGCTGCAAAGGGCAACAGGCGTTCCTGGGCAAAGTGACGCATGGCGTCACGAATCATCTCGTGTTCAGGACTGAGCAACATTTCCAGACCTCTCTTCATGCGAGCAGCGCTCGACCGTCATGACAGCTCCAGGGCGATGGCGGTCGCTTCGCCGCCGCCGATGCACAGACTGGCGATGCCTGTCTTGAGACCGCGCGCTTTGAGCGCTCCCAGCAAGCTCACGATGATGCGCGCCCCGGAAGCACCGATGGGGTGCCCTAGCGCACAGGCGCCCCCGTGGACATTGATCTTCTCCATGTCGATGTCCAGTTCCCGGCTGGCCGCCATGGGCACCACCGCAAACGCCTCGTTGATTTCAAACAGGTCCGTGCTGGCGGCATCCAGCCCGGTCTTGGCGAATATCTTGCGCAGCACGCCAATGGGAGCTGTGGGGAATTTCTCGGGCGCGCCAGCGTACGAGGCGTGACCCAGGATTCTGGCCAAGGGCGTCAAGCCCTGCTTGAGCGCCGCCGATTCGCGCATGAGGACCAAGGCCGCGGCACCGTCAGAGATGGAAGAGGAATTGGCGGCCGTAACCGTGCCATCGACACTGAAGGCCGGCTTGAGCGTGGCAATGCGCTCCAGGTTCACCGCCATCGGTCCCTCATCCTGGCTGATCACGACGCTGCCCTTCTTTCCCGCCACGTCGACAGGAACCACTTCCCAGTCGAAGCCACCGCTGGTGATCGCCTGGCGCGCGCGCAAGGTGGACTGGACCGCATAGGTATCCTGCTGGGCTCGGGTGAAACCGAACTCGCGGGCGCAATCCTCAGCGAAGGTTCCCATCAGGCGACCGCGATGCTGGTCCGAATAGGCGTCTTCCAGTCCATCGAGGAACATGTGATCCAGCAACCTGTCGTGCCCCAGCCGGTAACCCCGTCTGGCCTTGGGGAGCAGATACGGGGCATTGGACATCGACTCCATGCCGCCGGCCACCACCATCGACGCCGAACCGGCCAGGATGCTGTCATGACCCAGCATGACGGCTTGCATGGCCGAACCGCAGACCTTGTTCAAGGTCGCGCAGGCTACCGTCTGCGGCAAACCTGCACGCAAGGCGGCCTGCCGTGCGGGGGCCTGGCCCAGGCCTGCCTGCAGCACGCAACCCATCCACACCTGCTCGACCTGCGCGATCTGGTCAGCAGATAGCTGGGCACGTTGCAGGGCGGCCGATATCGCCACGGCGCCCAGGTGTGGCGCCGGCAGATCCGCCAGTGCTCCCTGGAAGCTACCCATGGCGGTACGGGCGGCCGACACAATCACAACCGGGTCTTCGGACATGTTTTTCCTCTTTGCAGCTTCATTGATCTTTCATGCATCTTGTTCATTCACACATCTGCCGGGGCACCGCTATTTGGCGCTCATGCGCAGCGCACCATCCATGCGGATGACCTCGCCGTTGAGGTAGCGGTTTTCCAGGATATGCATGACCAGGCCGGCGAATTCGGATGGCTTTCCGAGCCGGGGTGGGAAGGGTACGTTGCGGCTCAAGGACTCCAGCACTTCCTCCGGCATCCCCAGCATCATGGGAGTTTCGATGATGCCGGGCGCGATGGTCACAACGCGTATGCCATGACGCGCCAGCTCGCGCGCCATCGGCAAGGTCATCGACACCACCCCGCCCTTGGAAGCGGCATAGGCCACCTGCCCCATCTGCCCGTCAAAGGCCGCAATCGAGGCCGTGTTGATGATGACGCCACGCTCGCCCGACTCGTCGGCCGGGCCAGCGCTTATGTGCTGCGCCGCCAGCCGCGCCATGTTGAACGAGCCCACCAGGTTGATGTTGAGTGCACGCATGAAACTGTCCAACCGATGCACGCCGCCCTTGCCCAGCAGCTTCTCCCCCGGGGCAATGCCCGCGCAGTTGACCAGTCCGACCACCGTCCCCATGGCGCTGGCAACCCCAAAGACCTCCTGCGCGCTGGTCTCGCTGGTGACGTCAGTCAGTACGAACCGGGCATTGGCGCCGAGCGTGGCCTGCATCTTTTCGCCGGCCACCGGATTGACATCGGCCAGCACCACCTTGGCGCCGGCCCTGATGAGCTGCTCGGCGGTGGCCGCCCCCAGTCCGGAAGCCGCGCCGGTGACGACGTAGACACCTTGTTTTACAGCCATTGTCTCTCCTCGCTTATTCTCGATTGAATCAAACGCAACCCGCGCGTGTCAGGGATGGCCAGCGCGCCGGTCCGCTTCCATCTTGCGCAGCACGAAACGCTGCAGCTTGCCGCTGGGTGTCTTGGGCAGGGCGTCGAGAAACTCGATGGCGCGTGGATAGGCATGGGCGGACAGACGCCGTTTGACGTGTTGCGCCAATTCCTCCCTCAAGGCATCGCTGGCCTTGAACTGGTCCGAGAGGACCACGAAGGCTTTGACGATCTCGGTACGCTCCGGGTCCGGCAGGCCGATGACGGCCACGTCAGCCACCGCAGGATGCTCCAGCAATGCGCTTTCGACATCGAACGGCCCGATACGATAGCCCGCCGAGGTAATGACATCGTCGGAACGCCCAATGAAGCTGATGCTGCCGTTGTTCTCCAGCTCGACGTTGTCGCCGGTGGAGTAATAGCCGTGGGCAATGGCCGGCGTATCCTGCTTCCAGTAGCCGGAAAACCAGAACAGTGGCGATCTTGCGATGTCGATGGCCAGCTCGCCTGGCTGGTTGGCACCGAGTTCCTGGTGGTTCTCGTCGAGCACCACGACGCGATACCCTGGCATGGCAAAGCCGGCCGATCCTGGCACGACCTCGTGTCGCAAGGCGTGATGGTTGTTGACCACCATGCCCAGCTCGGTCTGCCCGTAATGGTCATGGATGGGGACCTCCAGGGCGCTGGCGAACCAGCGCACCACCTCGGCGTTCAATGGTTCACCAGCACTGCTGACCGCGCGCAGCCGGCCTTTGACACTGGCGGCAGCCTCCTCGCCAGCGGCCATCATCATGCGATAGGCAGTGGGCGCGCCGGCCAGGCTGGTAATGCCCAGGCGGCGGATGGTCTCGTAAGTCCCGCTGACGGTAAATGCGGCTTCGTTGAAGGTGATGCCCTGGCCGATGGCCAACGGGCCGATGATCGCGTAATAGAGGCCATAGGCCCAGCCCGGATCAGCCATGTTCCAGAATTTGTCCTGCGGCAGCAAGCCGACTGCCTCGCGCATGTAGACCGAGAACGCCTGCAACGCCGACAGCGGCACCGGCACGCCCTTGGCCGCACCGGTGGTGCCGGAGGTGGACATCATGAGCATCAGGTCGGCGCCGCTGCGCAGGACCGGCGCGAAGTCATCCGACTGGGCGTCCAGGGCGGCGCGGAAATCGATGTCGCCGGCACGCAAGGGGTCGTTGCTTTCCCTGACCGTGCAGACCTTGGGACAATTGGCAATCTCATCCAGCTTGTCCCGGTTGGCCACATTGGTAACGATCAGGCTGGCGCCGCTCAGTGCCAGCCGATGTTCTATCGCCTTCGGACCGAAGGCCGTAAAGAGGGGCTGGTAGACCGCGCCGGCGCGCAACGTGCCCAGCACCGTGGCCAGCAGCTCCGGGGTGCGCGGCAGCATCCCGGCCACGATCTGGCCCGGCTGGATGCCTTGCTGCTTGAGCAGATTGGCCACCCGTGCCGCCATCGAGCGTACCTGCGCAAAACTGTATTGCTGATGCTCGCCATGCAGGGAGACAAAATCCAGGGCGATGTTATCTCCCTCGACATGCCGGTCACAGCACTCGACACAGGCATTGATGCCCGTCTCGAAGTCTCCTTGAAACTGCTCTCGCAGCGTCTCGATGCGAAATCCTGCATAGACGTCTGCATAGTCCGGCTTGCGCGGCGCGGGGATAAGGTCAGGCATGGTGTCGTCTCCACTTTGTATTTTTTGCGCTTACACTCGTGACTTCAATGTGTATGGCAATAGATACTAGGCCGGCAAAACATTGCAATCAATGACAAATAGCTGCTGATTCCTTGATCGGATTTACCATGTTGAAAAAGACCAGCGATACGGCTTCCATCCCTTTCTCATTTGTGGAAGACGCCTTGGGCTGCCTGGTCAGGCAAGGATATGACACCGAGCCAGTGCTGCAGGAGGCGGGGCTGACCACGGATGAGGTCGGGCCGGTCAGCGCGGAGCAATATGGGGCGTTGTGGCTGGCTATCGCGCGCACCACGGACGATGAGTTCTTCGGCCTGTCGGCGCGTCCCATGCGCCAGGGAAGCTTCACCTTGCTGTGCCATGCCGTGCTGCATGCAGAGTCGCTGGGACAGGCATTGCGGCGGGCCTTGCGCTTCCTGCGCATCGTGCTGGATGAACCGTATGGCGAATTGCGGATCGATGGCGGCAAGGCCCACATCATCCTGATCAAGAACAGATCGCCCTATCCTGCCTTTGCCTACCGGACTTTCTTGCTACTGCTGCTCGGACTGGCCTGTTGGCTGGTAGGCCGGCGCATTCCCTTGCAGTGCATCGACTTTTCCTGCGCGCTGCCGGAAGGAAGACCTGATTATCTGGAATTCTTCGGAGTGCCCGTCAACTTCAACAAGCCTCGATGCTGCCTGAGCTTCGAGTCCATCTATCTTGATCTTCCGGTGATCCGCTCTGACGCCGCGCTCAAGCCCTTCCTGCGGGATGTGCCGGCCAACCTCCTGGTGCGATATCGTCATGACACCGGGTGGGTCACCAGGCTGCGCGCCTGTCTGAAGCAATCGCCCCCCACCGACTGGACGGACTTCGAAGCCATTGCCGAACGGCTCGGCGTATCGCCAGCGACCCTGCGGCGTCGCCTGCGTGACGAAGGACAGAGCTATGCATCACTCAAAGATGAGATACGTAGTGGCATCGCCCAGACGCTGCTCGGAGCAAACGAGCTCAGCGTGGCTGCAATAGCTGCGCAGCTTGGTTTTACGGAAGCCAGTGCATTCCATCGGGCCTTTCGCAAGTGGACAGGAAAAAGTCCGGGGGCTTTTCGGCGCGACTTGTTGCGTGCCAGGGTGATCGACTCAAAGCAATCTGTGTTGACTTGCTGAGGTGGACTCGATAACGCACAAAGGATCAAACAAGGGCTTCATCCAATTTAAGGGTGGCGGGGCGGCATCAATATCGGCATTCTCGAATTGACTTGGGCATAGGAGACTTAGTGTGTATTGAAGCTGAAATGGCATTCCATATCGGTGCCTGGCCGATTGCAGATCTGCGGATAGCATTTCCTGGCCTTTTCAAACACGGAACGCTTTGAAGAGTCTGGATCTATTGCTGATCTTGGCGTGCAGTTGGTAATCTGAAATCTGATATGGCGGGAGAAATTGCCTCTTATTCACTCGTGAGAAGCGCTAATCCATCGTATTGGATTCACTAGCTGCTTCTGGCGAACATGACGCCCCGCCTCCCCTTTCGGCGAATCCAATTCACCAGTCTCGTCTCTACAAAAGTGAGGATCGCATTGAGCAGCAAACCGCCCAAGGCTAAGGAGAAGATTTGCCTCGACGATGCATAAATCAGCGAGAAAACCGTCGAAAGAAGCGCAATAATCGAACCGATTCCAATAGCACTCGTCAGCCATGGATGGTGCTCTCCTGCGCCGATTTTCGTAATCGCAACATAGAGCGGATTGCCGTCTGCGGCAGCAACTGCCGTGATATCGCCTGCAGATGAAAACAGCAGTACCGAAAGTCCGATAAGCAAGACTGTCCCTACGGCCAAAAAGAGAGCCTTGGGAAGGTTTTTCATTGGCGCGTGCATATCGCCTGCGGCATTGGCCGCTTGTTCAACGCCAAGAAACATGAACAATGCGTAGGGGATCGCTTGAGCAGCGCCAGCTAATCCTTGGGGAAGAAAAGGGTTAGCTGGATTGCTTATCGCCGGAAGTGACGACCAGGAAAGGTGTGTGACCATTACGCCGCAGAAGAGGGTGAGGACGAGAAAGGAGATGACACCGCCCAAGGTGGTGAGAGAAGTCGCCCCTTTGCGCCTCGTAATTGAGCTCAGATGAGAGCGACAAGCAATGTAGCTTTTGCTGCAAATCCGCCAAAGCCGAACACAGATTGGCAGTAAGCAGCGATGAATGAGGTACATGCGCCGACAGCAAATCCCACAGAAACTGCGATAGATGCACCGGAGAAGAAGCGTCTAGCAATACCCAGCCCGATGCCGGCGTAAGAATCCATTCCCGTTGCGTCGCTAGGATGTGCTGCAGCAAGTTCAGCAACGCATTGAGTCAAACAAACATAGAAGGTGGCCATGGTGAGGGACGCGATAAACATCCCTCCCCACCCACCAACAGCTAGACCGGTATTCCATCCTGAGAAGCTGCCAGATATCGCAAACGCAATCCCTAGTCCTGCGACCGATAGCCAATTGAGCTTTGGGGCCGATGCTGCGTTTTCACTGTGGGCTGCCAGCGTTGCTTTAGTGAAATCCCCTGTTTTCTTCACGAATTCTCTCCACGGCAGGGGTACTGAGATGCGGCAGAGGATAGTAATTACTTGGCCAGGTCCGTGAGCCAAAATTGGCAATTTGGCAGACGCCAACAGTCTTTGCGCTCCGTTAGAAGACAGCAGCATTGACTGTTAACAGGCGTCCATGCGGTAGCGGTGGGTCGAAAAATGGATGGGGATTGGGAATGTTGGCTGACCTGCG
Source organism: Herbaspirillum camelliae (assembly GCF_001929405.1). Lineage (NCBI taxonomy): Bacteria > Pseudomonadati > Pseudomonadota > Betaproteobacteria > Burkholderiales > Oxalobacteraceae > Herbaspirillum > Herbaspirillum camelliae. The sequence goes on along the minus strand of NZ_KV880769.1, from coordinate 2,381,857 downwards.
TCGTTAATTTGTAGCCGGTTAGCGACAGCTACCGGGATACCCACGGGGCCGAGCCGATCTGCAAGGTATTGCAGGTTGCCCCGTCAGCATATCGGCGTCATGCAGCACGGCAGCACAACCCTCAATTGTGCTGTGCTCGCAGCCAGCGTGATGCGGTACTGCGCGCTGAAATCAGCCGGGTGTGGCACGCCAACATGCGTGTGTACGGTGCCGACAAGGTCGTGGTCGTGGCGATAGCTGAACCGCGAAGGCATCTCTAGCGCACGTAGTACGGTAAAGAGATTGATCGGTTGGCAGCCGTGGCGGCAGCTAAGATATCGCCTTGGCCAAAACCATCAACGGCTTGTACAAAGCTGACCTGATTCATCGTCGTCCTCCCTGGAAAACCCGGGAATCTGTCGAATTGGCCACGCTCGAATGGGTGGCTTGATTCAACCATCATCGACTGCTGGAGTCTATCGGCTATATCCCTCCGGCAGAAGCTGAGGCAAACTACTACAGCCGGTGCTGTCAGCAATACTGCGATGCCGGCATAACGTAAACCCAATAGCCTCCGCGAAAGTCGAGGTGGTTCAAACTAGAGATGACTGGGCACTTGCTGTAGGGATGCTCTGTGGCCTTTCGGACATAAGTCCTCGATATATTGTTTCTTACTTTGGGTGCCCCCAAGATCCCACCATTTACTAAAATCAAGCTAGTATCAGCACCAGCAAAAACGATAATAAATCTTATTCACAATGCAATCTGTATCGGAACTGATCATGCGCACAGGTGTTGATAGAGCGGACGGCAATGTATTTTTAACCAAGCCGTCGCCAGTTACCCAGGAGAAAATAATTGGTTCCGCAGCAGAGTTGGATCAACGTCAACAAAGCAAAGATATGCATGCACTGCAAGCCTTAGCTCACAACGGTAATCGAGCTAAGCAGTTAAAAGATATGCATCACTTAGTTGGTGGCGGATTAAGCTTAAAACCCAAAGAAGTGGTTTCGCCGTTGCAACTGCAGACCACTGATGTTGGTAAGGCAGTGCGTAACGCAGGGATAGTTCAAAAGGTTGGGCCTGCAGGACAAGTTTACGCTGAATCTGATCAATGTCACTTTGATCGACACCTTCCAGAATGGACATATTATTTTCCCGGGATAACTACGGAAGCCAACGTAAGAACTGTTGCGCAGACCCTATTTGCTGCAGCAGGTCGTTATGATTGGACTCAAAGTGGGGGAAATGGGCTATACGACAGGCCATACCAAGGTCGCACCGTTCGTTTAGTGTGGTCAACCGAAGGGAGGGGGATCACGTCATGTTTTGTCAGGGAAACTAGGTCAGAAAGCGCGCAACGAGTCGCTGCGCAACAAGCTGCGGTCGTTGCCGCGCAAGCACCACAACCTAACGTACAGGCGCAATTGGGACAGCCCGCTCAAGCACCAGCGCCAATAGGGCCGCAACCTCAAGTACAGGGGCCACAACCGCAAGCACTAGCGCCAATAGGGCCGCAACCGCAAGCACCAGCGCCAATAGGGCCTCAACCTCAAGTACAGGGGCCGCAACCGCAAGCACCAGCGCCAATAGGGCCTCAACCTCAAGTACAGGGGCCGCAACCGCAAGCACCAGCGCCAATAGGGCCTCAACCTCAAGTACAGGGGCCGCAACCGCAAGCACCAGCGCCAATAGGGCCGCAACCTCAGGTACAGGGGCCACAACCGCAAGCACACGTGCAAGTGGGGCCGCAGCATAATGCACAAGTGCCGACAGCTGCACCGAACGTGCCACAGCAACAGTACATTTTTCACGCGGGATACTATTGGGCTGCGGACTACTCGTATTGGCTGGATCATCAACAGGGAAATATGGTGCGACAAAGGGTCGAATTACAAGCGAATGGCATCAGATACGACTGGCTTTACTTGCAATATGTGCCTTAGATTGTTTGGTGTTTAGATGCCGTGCTCTTATTAGGCACATTGATGTTCAAATGGCATTGATCTACCCACAGACTGACAGCTTCCAAAAGCCACTGGATCCATTCCACTTCAGCAACGAGTTGACCCTTGAGGTGCTGCCATTTGATCTGGAACAGTAGAGCTTAGATCGATTAAATCTTCCAGCTCGCCCGATCCGCCCGGCTATATAAACCGGGCAATTAAGCAGCTACTTTCGGCGAAATTAAGGCGTTGTAGCGCCTGCGCTTGATCACAAACGACCTAATTCGTCCGAAGCGGTCTAGGGTGATCCAACAAAAAACCCGGCAATATTCTGGCAATCTCACGTAAAAAAGAAAAAGGCTTTCAGCGAGATTTTCGCTGAAAGCCTTTTCAGTACTGGTAGTCATAAAGCTTACATGAGTTAAAAACAAAAAAGGGTTGCAGACCTCGTTAGTCTGCAACCCTTTCAATTAATGGTAGCCCCCCCGTGAGTCGAACACGGCACCAACGGATTATGAGTCCGCTGCTCTAACCAAGCATGAGCTAGGGGGCCAAAAAATCAGCCGGCGATTTTAACATTTCCGCCGGCTGATGATGATGCCCTTCTATCAATTCCCTTCGAGGAAACTCTTCAACTTGTCAGAGCGCGACGGATGACGCAGCTTGCGCAAGGCCTTGGCTTCGATCTGACGGATGCGCTCGCGGGTCACGTCGAACTGCTTGCCCACTTCTTCCAGCGTATGGTCGGTCGACATCTCGATGCCGAAACGCATGCGCAGCACCTTGGCTTCGCGCGGGGTCAGGGAATCCAGGATGTCCTTGACCACGTTGCGCATCGAAGCGTGCAACGCCGCATCAGCCGGGGCCAGCGTGTTGTTGTCTTCGATGAAGTCGCCCAGATGCGAATCGTCGTCGTCACCGATCGGCGTTTCCATGGAGATCGGTTCTTTGGCGATCTTCATGATCTTGCGGATCTTGTCTTCCGGCATTTCCATCTTGATCGCCAGAGTCGCGGGATCCGGCTCGGCGCCGGTTTCCTGCAGGATCTGACGCGAGATGCGGTTCATCTTGTTGATCGTTTCGATCATGTGCACCGGAATACGGATGGTGCGCGCCTGGTCAGCGATGGAGCGGGTGATGGCCTGACGGATCCACCAGGTCGCATAGGTCGAGAACTTGTAGCCGCGACGATATTCGAACTTGTCCACTGCCTTCATCAGACCGATGTTGCCTTCCTGGATCAGGTCCAGGAACTGCAGGCCACGGTTGGTGTACTTCTTGGCGATCGAGATCACCAGACGCAGGTTGGCCTCGGTCATTTCACGCTTGGCCATGCGCGCCTTCTTCTCGCCGGCGCCCATCTTCTTGTTGATCGCGCGCAGGTCTTGCAGCGGCAGCACCACGCGGGCCTGCAGGTCGATCAGCTTCTGCTGCAGTTCCTTGATGGCCGGCACGTTGCGGCTCAGCACGGCGCTGTAGTCATGGTTGGCGGCCACTTCGCCGTCCACCCAGTCCAGGTTCACTTCATTGCCCGGGAACACCTTGATGAAGTGAGCGCGCGGCATGTTGCACTTGTTGACGGCCACGTCCAGGATCTGGCGTTCCACGGTGCGCACTTCGTCCACCTGGGCACGCAAGGTGTCGCACAGCTTCTCGACGATCTTGGCGGTGAAGCGGATGCCCAGCAGCTCGTTGGAAATGATTTCCTGCGCCTTGACGTAGGGCTTGGAGTTGTAGCCTTCCTTCTCGAAGGCCTTGCGCATGTTCTCGAACTGGGTGCCGATGACGGCGAACTTGCCCAGCGCGTCGCGCTTCAACTGTTCCAGCTGTTCGGCGGAGAAGCCGGCGGCGCCAGAGCCGGTGCTCTCGCTTTCCTCTTCTTCTTCGTCTTCTTCCTCTTCTTCTTCGTCCTCGTCGTCTTCATCGGAGTCGGAAGCAGCGGCGTCGACCTGCTGCTCGCTCTCGTTGGGATCGACCAGGCCGTCGACGATCTCGTCGACCTTGATCTCGTCCTTGGAGATGCGCTCAGCCGCGGCCAGGATCTCGGCGATCGTGGTCGGGCAGGCGGAGATGGCCTGGATCATGTCCTTCAGGCCATCTTCGATACGCTTGGCGATCTCGATTTCGCCTTCGCGGGTCAGCAGTTCGACCGAGCCCATTTCGCGCATGTACATGCGCACGGGGTCGGTGGTGCGGCCGAAATCGGAGTCCACGGTCGACAGTGCAGCTTCGGCAGCGGCTTCGGCGTCGTCATCGCTGGCGACGTTGGCCACGTTGTCCGACAGCAGCAGGGTTTCGGCGTCGGGGGCGTGCTCGTAGACCGAGATGCCCATGTCGCTGAAGGTGCCGATGATGCCTTCGATGGCTTCGGGATCGACGATGTTCTCGGGCAGGTGGTCGTTGATTTCCGAGAAGGTCAGGAAACCACGCTCCTTGCCGAGCTTGATCAGGGTCTTGAGCTTCTGGCGACGGCGTTCCAGCTCTTCTTCGCTGGCTTCGGTGTCGGAGGAGAAGGCGTCTTTCAGCAGGGCCTTTTCCTTGGCCTTGCGGTCCTTGGCCTTGGCCTTGTCGGCGGCCTTCAACTCAGTGCGCTCGATGGTGTTGAGCGCCGCCACTTCGTCGCTCTCGGGCTGGAATTCCTTGGGCTTGCGGCCACGGCGGCCCGGCACCTTGACGCTGGGCAGCACATAGCCGGAAGTGTCGATGGCTGCCAGGGCAGCGGCATCAGTGGTTTGGCTTACGCTCGACGCGGCGGTCGCGCTGACGTCCTTGCCTTCGACCTTTGCTGCTCTGGTGGTCTTGGCGGTCTTGGTTTCGGGTTTCTTGGTGGTCACGGAAGTCTTCGTCGCTTTCACAGAAACCGCTTGTTCGGCGGCTTGAGGTAACTTGTTGGCTGGCGTTGCAGTCGCCTTGGGCGCTGCGGCGCGGGCCGGCTTGGCGGCAGTTGTCTTGACTGCCGTCTTTTTCGGCGTCGCTGCTGCTGCAGTCTTTGCCGTGGTTTTTACGGTATCGGCTGCCTTCGCTGTCCCCTTGACTGGCGATTTGGCGGCCACCGCCTTGGTGGGCCTGGCGGCGGCGGTCGGTTTTGCCGCCGTCACCGTCTTGCTGCTCTTTGCCGACGCTGCTGGAGTTTTCGCGGGTTTCTTCATTGCATTTGCCATAGAATCAACTGCCAATTGAGAATTCACTCATTGCGCCAATCAAGTCATGCTAATGATGCAACTCCGGTTCCGGTTTCCCGGTAGACTCCAGCTGCACGCGCAACGTTCCTTTTTACCAGGCGGCCCATCGATTGCGAAGGCAGGCAGTCTTGCCATTCACAATCCGGCAGGCGATACGCTGCTTGCCGTCACTCCATCCCAGGCGTCGGGATGAAATGCATGTTGCCGCAGGATGAGGATGCAAGAGCCATCCGACGGAACTAAAGCCCTATAGTATAGCACAGATGGGGGCCTTTTCTCCCGGATCAAGCCGCGATATTCGGCCATCGGCAGCCCATCGGGACGGCAAATGACTGCAAATTGCAACGCTTTGCCATCGCTTCCGGGCGCCTTGCCGATCCGCTCCTGCACTTTCCCCGCCATCGGCATGTGCTGCGCACGCGCCATGGCGGTCCCCATCCTCGCCTTTTGCGCCTCCCACGGGGGAGACGCAGCATTCATTCAACCCGCCGCCGCAGCAGCACCAGCCTGGCGCTTGAGCCATTCCTTGCGCTGCATCAGTTCGCGGTAGCGGTTGCGATCTTCTTCGGTGCGCAGATTGGACGTCACCAGCATCTGCATCTCTTCATCGAGGGCGCGTATCCGGGCCTGGCGGATGGCGCCACCCATCTCTGCACGCACGACATCAAATTCGGATTCCGATTCGGCGGCGATTTCGGCAATCATCGAATCGAATTCGGGGCCGCCCTCGCGCAGGTGCTCGACCAGGGCGGCGAAATTGGCTTGTTCGCCCATGCTCTGGGCCGCCCCCACCAGATGGGTGAGCATCTCGGCCTGGTCCGGGGCGATGCGGGCGATCGCTTCAAGCGCACCGGCATCGAGGTCTGCGGCCAGCTGCGGATGCGCCACCAGCAGACGCATGATCTGGCGCGCCAACCCGACCGGGGCGGTGCGCTTGCTGCGTGCTGGCGCGGCGCGCACGCGGGCGACCGGCTTTTCCAGTTCGAACAGAACTTCCAGCTCAGCCGGCGTGGACTGCGTGGCCTGGGCCACGCTGCGCACGATCTGCAGCCGCAGCGCCGAGGCGGGCAGCGCCTGCAGCAGCGGCTTGGCGGCGAACTGCGCATGGGCGCGACCTTCGGGCGTGCGCAGGTCGTTCTCGCCGATGATCTCGCGCAGCAGGAACTGCGACAGCGGCAGCGCTTCGCGGATCTGCTCTTCAAAGGCCGGCGCGCCCATCTCGCGCACGTAACTGTCGGGGTCATGCTCCTTGGGCAGGAACAGGAACTTGATGGTCTTGTTGTCGGAGGCGTGCGGCAGGCAGGCTTCCAGCGCGCGGCGGGCGGCGCGGCGGCCGGCATTGTCGCCATCGAAACTGAAGATCACCTGGTCGGTCTGCCTCACCAGCTTCTGCACGTGGATCGGCGTACACGCCGTTCCCAGCGTGGCCACCGCCTGCGGAAAGCCCAGTTGGGCCAGCGCCACCACATCCATGTAGCCTTCGGTCACCAGCGCATAGCCGGCTTCGCGGATGGCCTGGCGCGCCTCGAACAGGCCGTACAGCTCGCTACCCTTTTGAAATAGCGGCGTTTCGGGCGAGTTCAAGTACTTGGGCTCGCCGCCATCCATCACCCGCCCGCCAAAACCGATCACCTGGCCCTTGGTATTGCGGATGGGGAACATGATGCGCCCACGGAAGCGGTCATAGCGCTTGCGATGAGCGCCGCCCTCCTCGCTCTTGTCGATCACCAGACCGGACTCGACCAGGGCTTCGTTGTCGTAGTCGGGGAAGACCTGGCGCAGGCTGTCCCACTCATCGGGTGAATAGCCCAGCCCGAAGCGGGCGGCGATCTCGCCGGTCAGCCCGCGTCCCTTGAGGTAGGCGATGGCCGGCTGGGCGCTGCGCAGCTGGTGACGATAGAAATCGTTGGCGCGCGTCATCACGTCCGACAGGGCCATGCTCTTGGCCTGCTTCTCCTGGCGCTGCGCCAGGGGAATGCTGTCTTCGCGCTCGGGGACCACCATGCCCACGTTCTGGGCCAGGTCCTTGACGGCTTCGACGAAGCCCATGCCGGAATATTCGATCAGGAAACTGATCGCCGTACCGTGCGCGCCACAGCCGAAGCAGTGATAGAACTGCTTGGTGGGGCTGACGGTGAAGCTGGGCGACTTTTCGTTGTGGAAGGGGCACAGGCCCATGAAATTGGCCCCGCCCTTCTTCAATTGCACGTAGCGTCCCACCACGTCGACGATGTCGACGCGGTTGAGCAGGTCCTGGATGAACGACTGAGGAATCACCTGGGTATCTGAACTGTCGGGGCTAGGCGCAATGCCATGAAGACGCGGCTCAGGACGCCAGCGCGGCCTTGACCAGCGCGGACACGGCCGTCATGTCGGCGCGCCCGGCCAGCTTGGGCTTCAACACGCCCATGACCTTGCCCATGTCCTGCGGACCGGCAGCGCCCGTGGCGGCCACGGCCGCCTGCACCTCGGCCTTGATCTCGTCGTCCGAGAGGCTGGCAGGCATGTAGGTGGAGAGCACGGCCAGTTCGGCCTTCTCGACATCGGCCAGGTCCTGGCGGCCGCCGGCTTCGAACTGGGAGATGGAATCCTTGCGCTGCTTGACCATCTTGTCGATGATGGCCAGCACGTGGGCGTCGGTCAGCTCGACCCGTTCATCGACTTCCTTCTGCTTCATCGCGGCGGTCAAGAGGCGGATGGTGCCCAGCTTGCCCGTGTCCTTGGCGCGCATGGCGGCCTTCATGTCTTCCGTGATCTGCTCTTTCAAACCCATGGGGTACTCCGAAGATGAGGTGGATGAGTATTCTGCGATCTGGCGCCATCCCGCATCCAGTATTCCAGACGGCAATCACGCGGTCTGGTCTTAGGATCGTAGAACATGGATGGGCTTATCGCCAGTCCGGATCGCTGCTTTTTCCTTCATATGGGGCTCTAAAGAGGAAAAACCAGGAAAGCACCCTGGTCCGCAGCGACGCCGGGGATGACGCCGGAGATAAATGCGAAAACCCGCTGCGGACCAACACCGGAGCGGGTTTACACATCGGCCGCACGAATGCGCGGCGTGGAATTCTTAGTACAGCTTCTTGGGCAGCTGTTGGCTGCGGATGCGCTTGTAATGACGCTTCACGGCAGCAGCCAGCTTGCGCTTGCGCTCAGCGGTCGGCTTTTCGTAGAACTCGCGTGCGCGCAGTTCGGTCAGCAGACCGGTCTTCTCGATGGTGCGCTTGAAGCGACGCATTGCAACTTCGAACGGCTCGTTCTCTTTAACGCGAATAGTGGTCATGTAAATTCAAACCAGAAAGGTTAGGTTGGATTAGCAAAGAAAGCGATTGTAGCAGCACTGACACCCGATTGGAAGGCCAAACGTGGCATTTTTTCCACCCCTGCGGTAAAAAAGGGATAAGAATCAGGCACTTATCACAGTCAAGATGATGATTCACCTGAAGTCAAGGGCTGCCGGAGGAAAAATCCCTCACACCGCCGAACCCGCCGCCACACCGGAGGCCCAGGCCCACTGGAAGTTGTAGCCGCCCAGCCAGCCGGTCACGTCCATGGCCTCCCCGATGAAATGCAGGCCCGGCACCTTGTTGGCCATCATGGTCTGTTGCGACAGCTCGCGGGTATCCACCCCGCCCAGGGTGACCTCGGCCTTGCGGTACCCCTCGGAACCGCTGGGCAGGATCACCCAGCGGTTGAGGGAATCACCCAGTTTCTTGAGTGACTTGTCGGGCATGTCGGCGATGCGCGCGCCGGCATCGAAGCCATTGATCTTGAGCCAGCCCTCCGCCAGGCGATTGGGCAGCCACTGCGCCAGGATGTTGCCGAGGTTCTTCTTGATGGTCCCCTTGCCGTCGATGAGCGTCTCGGCCACGTCCAGTTGCGGCAGCAGGTTCAGGGTCAGCGGCGTGCCCGGCTTCCAGTAACTGGAAATCTGCAGGATGGCCGGCCCGGATAGGCCGCGATGGGTGAACAGCAAGTCTTCGAGGAAATGCCCGCGCTCCTTCTTCGCCCCCGTCTCCACTTCCACCTCCAGCGCAATGCCGGCCAACTCGGTCAGTGACTGCCAGGCCTTGCCATCGAAAGTCAGCGGCACCAGGCCGGGACGCGTCTCGACCAGCTTGAGGTCGAACTGGCGGGCGATTCGATAGGCGAAATCGGTCGCGCCGATCTTGGGAATGGACAGGCCGCCGGTCGCAATCACCAGGCTGGCCGCCTGGACCTCGCCGGCACTGGTGGCGATGCGGAAGTGCTCGCCGCTCTTGCCGACCTCCTGCACCGTGCAGGGCATGCGCCAGCTGACGTTGCCGGCGTCGCATTCGGCCTTGAGCATGGCGATGATGTCTTCGGCGGAATCGTCGCAGAACAGCTGGCCCTTGTGCTTTTCATGGAAACCGATGCGGTGGCGCTTGACCAGCCCGATGAAGTCCTGTGGCGTGTAGCGCGACAAGGCGCTGCGGCAGAAATGGGGATTCTGCGACAGGTAGTGCTGCGGACCCGCGCCCACGTTGGTGAAATTGCAGCGGCCACCGCCGGAAATGCGGATCTTCTCGGCCAGCTTGCCGGCGTGATCGATCAGCACCACGCGCCGGCCGCGCTGGCCGGCCACGGCGGCGCACATCATGCCGGCCGCGCCGGCGCCGATGATGGCAACATCAAAATGATTGGGATTGGTCTTGCTCATGCTTCCTCCGGCACGCATTCGGTGCAGCCCGAGGCCGCTTCAAAGCCGTGATTGTCCGCGATACCCACCCCAAAAGACAAGAGGCTGGCATCTCGCGACGCCAGCCTCCTGCCTTCTTCCTCCTGACTTCCCTTGCGCTCTGCAATCGCCCGGAAAGCCAAGCCTCAAGCTTTGGACCCGTGAACCTGGTGGGCGCTCACTGGAAATACGGCGGCGGTTCCACGCCCATCCACAATTCCGAGGACAGCCGCATCATGTCGTTGAGCGAACCACGCTGCGTGAACATCTGGCGCAGCCAGCCAGCATCGGAGAGGCGGTCATGCGCCATGCGGCGCAGGCGCAGAATGGTCTGCTGCTCGGCCTCGTTGGCCACATAGGGCTCCAGCAACTGCAATTGCTGCAACAGGTGCTCATAGATGGGCAGCTTGCGCGATTGCGAGGGCGTGGCGCCATGCAAGGCCAGTTGGCCATTGAGGCCGAAACGGCTGGCTTCGAAACGGTTGTACTGGTAGAGCAGGTAGAAATCATCGGCCAGCACGAAAGGCCGCTCCGTCAGTATCCAGCGCGCCAGCAATTGCGCATAGGCGCCCAGGTGGGCGGCATGCTCGATGGTCAGCGGGGTATCGCAGACGCGGATTTCCACGGTGCCGTATTCGGGCTTGGGGCGGATGTCCCAATAGAAATCCTTCATGCTGGCGATGATGCCCATCTGCAGCAGTTCATCGTAGTAAGTCTCGAACTCGGCCCACTTGGTATGCACCGGCGCGGTTCCCGACAAAGGGAAGGCGCGCACCACGTTGCTGCGCGAGGAATCGAACTTGGTATCGGCGCCCTGGTAGAACGGCGAAGCCGCCGACAGTGCGATGAAGTGCGGCACGTAGCGCGAGAAGCCGTGGGTCAGATAGAGTGCATCATCGCCGTTCTCCACGCCGATGTGGATGTGCTGGCCGAACACGGTAAAGGTCTTGGCCAGGTAGCCATACTTCTCGTGCAGGTAATGGAAGCGTTCGCTGGGCGTGATGCGTTGCTCGTTCCAGTGCTGGAAGGGGTGCGCGCCGCCGCCGGAGACGTCGATGTTGAGATATTGCGCGCCCTTGTTCAAGGCGGCGCGCAAGCCCTTCAACTCTTCGATCAGTTCATCGACGCGGGTATGGATGCCCGAGTTCAGCTCGATCATCCCCTGCGTCATTTCCAGCTTGATCTGCTTTTGCAGATCGCGCGGCTCGATCCAGTTCAGCAGGTCCACCGCATCGCTGGCCAGGTTGTAATTGCGCCGGTTGACCAGTTGCAGTTCCAGTTCGATGCCCATGGTGAAGGGCGTGGAAGAACCGAACGGCAGGATGCCGGCGCTGCCCTGCGGGCCGGCCACATGGGCGCTGCTGGCGGGGCTGTCATGTTCATTGCGGATCAGTGTCTCGGTATTCATTCGCGTCCACTCTCTCCAGATTTGATCAGGGCAAACTGCGTGGCCACCGGGCCCAGGAATTCCAGGACCACCATGCTGCCGGCCAGCAGCGGCAAGACATTGGCCGTGGTGTGCGGATACAGTGACGACACGGTCTGCATGAGGCCCACGCCGATTTCAGTCATGGGCAAGGTGCCCAGGGTCAGCAAGCCCGCCTGGCGCCAGTTCATGCGTGCAAAGCGCGCAAAGAGGAAGATCCCCAGGCCCATGGCCAGGAAGCGCGCGGCAATCAGGATCAGCACCGAGAAGCCCAACAGGCCCAGGTCCGACAGCTTCATCGATGCGCCCACGGTGACGAAGAGCATCACCACGAACAACTCGTTGGCCACGCCGAACTCCAGTTCCATCAGGTCGAACTGGCGATCCAGGTTCTTGGAGAGGATGGCGAAGATCAGCATGGTCAGCATCACCGGCAGATGCAGGGCATGCGCCACACCGATGGCCAGCGCAATCACCGAGATCACCAGCACGAACTGCGAACTGTTCTCGCGGCCCAGCAGGCGCGCCAGCGGCATCATCAGCCAGTAGGTGAGGTAGGCCAGGATGGCCGAGCCCACCAGCGAATAGAGGGTGTGCTGGATCAGCGTCCAGACCGGCGTGCCGGCCTCGTGCGCAATCACCGGCAGCAAGGCATAGGCAGCCAGCACGGCGACGAAGTTGTTGAGCGCCGTCATGGCGGCTAGGCGGCGCGTGACCTGGCCTTCAGCCTTGAGGTCGCGCAGCACCACCAGCACCACCGCTGGTGCCGTGGCAATGGCCATCACGCCGCCCAGCAGGGCCATCACCGAATCGGTGCCGAACCAGGTCAGCGCAATGCTGACGAAGCCGAAGCACAGCACCGCCGAGACGGCCACCGTGATCATCAGCCATTTTTCGCGGCGCAGCCAGCCGATGTCGACATAGCGGCCCAACTGATAGACCACCAGCGCGACAGCGATGTCAGCAAAGATGTTGGTGACCTTGAGGACTTCACCAGAGAGCAGATTGAAACCGCCGGATCCGAGCAGGAAACCGACCAGCAGATAACCCGTGATGCGTGGCACCCATGGGGACTTGGAAACTACGTAGCCCGCGATCAGCCCGAACAGCAGCAAGCCGCCGAATACCAGCAAGGCATTCCATTGCAGCGTCTGTGCGAGCGTGAAAGACGGAAGAGCCCACTCCATATCTCCTCCTGTGTAACGATTAGGTTGTTGAAACCGCGCAGGACATGGGCCATGCCCAGAGCCGCCTGCGTGGATCGCGTGAGTCCGGGTGGCGAGATCGGCGATGCGATGCGTGACTACCCGGCGAGGTCGGGGTCGAGTGTACTCACAAATCGGGATGAAGAAAACCGGCGATGCCGAAATCCTTGCTGTCCGATGGTGTCACTGGCTCGTTCATTCTTCCCGACGCGTCATGACTCTTCGCGATGCGTCTTCTTTAAATTACAACGGAATCTTTTTAATTTCCTGATCTGATGTTTTTGAATTTCTGGAATTTATCCGCAGCGCATGGAGTTGAAGAAGGAAGTTGGGGGAGCCTCAATGCTCTATGAGCGCGCCCTCTGCAGTAATCAGCGCAGACCTGATTTGCTTGTCAGAAAACACCGACATGAGGGCGCTGCGATAACGTCCCAGCTGCGCAGCATAGTCGGCGCGCTCGCTGTCGAGCAGGCGGCGCTTGTAATCGATTACCCAGAGTTCATCGTCGAACATGACCACGCGATCCAGGCGCATGAGGCCATTGGGCGTGACGATCTCCATCTCATTGCGCGCCCAGCGATGCAGGGCCGGATTGAAGAAGCGTTCCAGCTGCGGCTGCGCCAGCACTTCACGGGCCTGGGCATGGACCACCTGCGCCATCTCTGCAGAAATACCCAGCCAGCGCACCAGCACGCTGGCCGATGGCACACGCAGCGGCCAGACATTGCCATGGGTCAGCCGTTCCAGCAGGGCATGCAGGGCCACCCCTTCATCGATGGCGTCGGTGCTGACCAGGGCGCCATCTGCGGCGATGCCAGGCACCGCGTCTTCCGGGTCACCGGCGGGCGCGCCAAAGAGCGACATCGGTAGTGGCTTGGGATCGAATAGCGGCAGCGAGAAGTTCTCTTCGATGGTCGCCGCATCGGCGCCGTGGACGGCTTCTTCGCTGATCTCGCGCACCGGCGCATCGCTGGCAAAAAGCCGCTGGTACCAGCTGCCCTGCACCACGCCGCCCTCGCCCGCACCGCGCGTGCCAGCCACGCCGGACACCAGCAGCAATTGCTTGGCGCGGGTGATGGCCACGTAGAGCAGGTTCCAGTCTTCCTGGGTGCGCAGCGCTTCTTCTTCCTCGAACAGAGGATCGCGCGCGCAACCGCGTTCGCTGCGGCGGCCAAAGGCGGAGAAGTGCGTGGGCGCATCTTCATCCTGGGGCCAGGCGCAGAGGATGCCCAGGTTGTCTTCCACCGAATCGCTGTGATTGGCGTCGAGGATCGCCACCACCGGCGCTTCCAGGCCCTTGGCGCTGTGCACGGTCAGGATGCGCACGGCGTCGGCGCTGGCGTCCACGCTGGCCTCGTCCGGGGCATCGCCGCCGGCGCTGCGCTGCAAGATGCGCAGTGCATCGATGAACTTGGGCAAGCTGGGATACCGCCCCGCATCCATGTTCAGCGACAGCTCGACGAAGGCGGCGATATTGCCCAGGGTCTGGCTGCGCGTGAGCGGCGAGGCATGTTGCGCATAGCGCGCCACCAGTTCGCCCTGGTGCAGGATCATATCCAGCAGGTCATGCACCGGCAGGTGGGGCGCGGCCAGCAGCCAGCGCTGCAACAGCGTCACGGCGCGCACCAGGGCGGCCGAGGCCGCGCCTTCCTGCTGCATGGCCTGCAGCTGCCGCCACCAGTGGCCGCCCTCGGCCTGCGCGGCGCGCCGGGCGATCTGCACCAGATCGTCATCCGTGGCGCTGATGATGGGACTCTTCAATACATGGGCCAGCGCGCGCGTATCGTTGGGCGTGATGAGGAAAGTCAGCAGCGCGATCAGGTCGGCAATCTCCAGCGATTCGAGCAGGCCGCCGCGCTTGTCGGAGATGAATGGAATGCCGGCGGCGCGCAAGGCGCTCTCATAGGCGGCCAGGTGCGTGCGCTTGCGCACCAGCAGCATGATGTCGCCCCAGCGCATGGACCGCGCCCCCTTGCCCTCGACCACCGGCACTTCGCGATACGCCTTGAGCAGGGCCTGCGCCAACGCCTGCCCTTCCAGCAGGCGGCGCGCATCATCCTCTTCGCCGCGTGGCGTGGTCAGCGGATTGCGCCAGGGGATGATTTCCTGCTCGCCTTCCGCTGCGGTGCTGGCCTCATCGGCTGCAGCGCTGCTGACGTTTTCTGCACCATCGTCCGGCCGCGCCAGCGGCAAGCGCCAGACCTCGCCTCCAGCAAGGCCTAGCGTGGTCTGCTGGGCGAACAGCGGATTGCCGCCCATGACGAATGAGCGATTGAGCACATCGACCACGGCGGTGGCATTGCGGCGGGTCTGGTTGGCGCGCAGGATGGCTGCGCCCTGGGCGCGCAACATCTCGCGTGCAGCTACGAACACCCGTGGCTCGGCGCGACGGAAGCGATAGATCGATTGCTTGGGATCGCCCACCACGAACACGCTGGGCTGCGCCGCATCGCCGCCATAGGCATCGAGCCAGCAGCGCACGATGCACCATTGCAGCGGGTTGGTGTCCTGGAACTCGTCCAGCAGGATGTGCTTGTAGCGCGCATCCAGCCGGGTCTGCAGGTAGGCTGCGCTGGCCTCGTTGCGCAAGAGGCGATAGGCCTGCCATTCCAGATCGGCGAAGTCCAGCACGCGCTGCTCGGCCTTCACTTCCTGGTAGCAGGCCAGGTAGGCGCGGCCGGCGGTAAAGAGCGCGGCATTGAGTTGCAGCACGTCCCTTTCCTTGCTGCGCCCCTGCAGCTTGCGCAGCGCCTCGCCGACGGCGTTGAACTCCGCTTCGAAGGCGGTGAGTGCAGCGTCCTCGCTGGCCTCGAAGTGCCGCACCAGGGCCGCCAGCAGCGACTTGACCTTGCCGTTCTTGCGCGGCTTGTCCTTGTCGTCAAAGAACTGGCTGTAGAGTGCATCGAAATGTTCCAGCGCCGGGCCTGCCGTCAATGCCGATTCGATGGCCACGGCGCGCGCCTGGTTGGCGCTGCCGCCCTGCCCCAGCAGGAGCGCCAACTGGCGGGCGCGCGCCATCAGCGCGTGCTCATCCCACAGCGACAGCCGGGCGTCACGTTGCGCGTCCGCGCCGCACAGCGCTTGCAGCCAGCGCAGCGGGGCTGGTGCTGCGTGTTCATCTTGCGCCTCCTCGCCCTCCTCGCCATCTTGGCCATCGTCCTGGGTGGCAGCCCACCACTCGGCGCGCTTGTCGATGAAGGCATCGAGCAACTGACGCGCATTGAAGTCGCCGGCCAGCTCATAGAGTTCCAGCAGCGCTACCTTGATGTGCACGCCCTCGGGTTCGCGCAACTTTTGCATGAAGCGGCGATAGGCTTCATCGAGCAGTTCGCCATTCTTTTCCGTCAGGGTGTAGCCGTGCGGCACGCCCGAGGCCAGCGGCGCGATCTGCAACAGGCGCGCAAACCAGCTATGGAAAGTGTCGATGGACAGGCTCTGCTCGGCGGAGAGGATGCGCTCATACAAGCCCCGCGCCAACGGTAGGAGGCGTGGCAGATCGGGCTCGGCCACGCCGCGTTCGCGCAACAAGGCCGCTGCACCAGCTTCGTCAGCCAGCGCCAGTTCATGCAGCAGTTCGAGCAGCCGCTCGCGCATTTCCTGTGCGGCCTTGCGGGTGAAGGTGATAGCCAGCAGTTCCGGCGCCTGCGCCCCGGCCAGCAGCAAGCGCAGCATGCGCGCCACCAGCAGCCAGGTCTTGCCGCTGCCGGCGCAGGCTTCCACCACCACCGAATGGCGCGGATCGCAGGCGGCGCGCGTGAAGACTGCCGCGTCGACCGCCTGGCCATTGACCTCATAGGCCGCTGGTGCTCGGTCGGCGGCGCTCACAGCCAGGCTCCCTTGCGGCACAGGCCGCGCATCTCGCAATACTGGCAGACCGATTCGATGCCGTTGGCCGGCAGCGCCGCGCCGTGCGCCACGGCTTGCATGGTGGTGGTGATCTGTTGCTGGAGCATCTTCTGTCTGCGGCCGAAATCGGGGGCGGCGGCGTCGCCGGTCTTCTTGTCCGGGCCCAATTCGAGGGCCACATAGTGGGCATGTTCGATCGCGCCACCCGCCAGCAGGCCATAGAAGGCCAGTTGGTGATCATCGTCTTCCTTGACCTTCTGCCTGAGGCTGGCGGCGCTGCGGGTCTTGTAATCGAGCAGGGCGCGCTGGCCCTGCTCATTGCGGTCCACGCGGTCGAGGCGGCCATACAATTCGATGCCGCCATCACTCCACTGCAAGGCCTGCGATTGCGACTCTTCACCGAAGGCGAACTGCCAGCCCTCGGCTTCGCGTTCATTGGCCCACAGCAGATAGGCCGGCATCACCTTCTGCCAACGTGCATGGAAGGCCAGCGCGGCCGGATGGCGCTGCATCTCGCGCTGGAACACCTCTTCCGAGAACTGCGCCAGCAGCGGCGCACGGGCCGGCAAGGGCGTGTCGTTGTCGCGCAGGTGGGCGTGATACTTGTAGAGGATTTCGTGCAGCCAGCTGCCGTAGTCGCGCTTCTCGGGCATGTCCGAGAGTTCGTCCATGACGGCCACGCGCAGCATGCGCTGGGCGAAGAACTGATACGGACAAGCCAGGAAACTGCCGAAGCCGCTGGCCGACAGCCTTGACGGCAACAGGTCTGGCGCACTCGGCGCTGGCATGCAGGAGAGCAGCGCGCGCAACTGCTTCACGGGCGGCGGCAACTCCAGCCGCTGCAAGGGCGCCGCGCCCTGCTGCGCCAGTTTCAGTTCCAGTCGTTCAATCCACGGACTGACCGGATTGGGTTCGCCATCCTGGTGGGTCTGCCAGCACAACACCACTTCCGGATTTATGCACAGCAATTCAACCAGGTCACGTAACTGCTGGCGCTGGCGTGTGGCGCGGGTGGCCAGGTTCAGCTCGCGCCGCACGGCGTTGGAGAAGAACAGGGTTTCCTGCGGCGGAGACGGCAGGTGGGCGGCATCCGCGCCGATGACCAGCACCGCATCGAAGCGGCGCAGGCGCGCGCCGTTGAGCGGCAGCATCACGACCCGGCGGTCCTTGATGGGCGGCATGTAGGAGGTGGCGTCCAGCCGCAGGTTGAGCAGCGCCCGCCACTCGGCAAAAGAGAACTGATCCTGCAAGGCGCCCTGCTCGGCGGCAATCTCATCGAGCATCAGCAGACACTGCTGGCCCGCGCCATCTTCGCGCAGGGCCGCATCCATGCCCAGCGCTTCGCACAGCCTGCGCTGGGTCTCGCACCATTGCGAGAGCGTCTTGCGACCGCCGAAGCGAGCCGCCTGGCGCGCCAGGGTGAGGATGCATTGCAGGTCATCCGGATCACTGGCGTCGGCAAAGGCGGTCTGTAGCGCCTGCCAGTCGCCGGCGATATTGGCGCGGCGCAATCGCGCTTCGATACGCATGACGCGATCGGCGCGACCGGGGTCGGCGGGGAAGACGAAGGGCGACTTCAACAAATCGAGCAAGGCATTGGTCTCGCCGCGCGCCGAGACCAGGTCGTTCCAGGCCGCCAGCGCGGCGGCGGCGCGGGTGGTGGAGAGCTTCCAGCCGGTCTCGTCGGCCACCGACACCTGGGCGCGTTCCAGCAAGGCGCGCAGGCGGCGCGCGGTGACCCGGTCCTGCGCCACGATGGCGATCTCGTTCTTGCCCTGCTCCAGCCAGCGCAACACGATCTGGGCGCTCTGTACGGCGGCGTTCTCCAGGTCGCTCGCCGGGCAGAGCAAGGGCAAGGCGCCTGGTGCAGCAGCAGCGGATGCTTCGGACAGTTCGGATGGCGCGGATGCGGCGAACTCTTCGTAGGCCGGCGCCAGACCCTCATCCTCGCGCACCAGCTCGCCCCAGGCCAACAGGTAGAGCGGATACAACGGCGCCATGGCCGCACGGCTCCAGTCCAGCGTGACGATGCGCACCGGCTGGTGCTGCGCATAGGCGGCCAGGAAGGCCGCATCCAGCGGTTCCGGCTCGGTCGGGCTGACCCAGATCAGCGGCAGGCTGGCGCGTGCGGCCAGGTCCAGCATGGCGTCGAAACGCTGCACGATGCGGTCGCGCGCATCCAGCTGGATCTTCCAGATCTGCCAGACCAGCGCCGCTTCTTCGGACAACATGGCGTGCGCCGACGGCGCCAGCGGCGCCAGCAGTTGCGCCAGCGCCTGCGTCCAGCGGCCAGCGATGGCGTCTGCACCGGCGGCGCTGGCGCGGATCTCCGGTAGCAGCGCCAGGGTCAGCTCATCGGACAGGTCCAGCAGGGTATGCGCCAAGGGCAGCAGGTCGGCATTGCGGCGCGCCGAAAACATCTTCTTGAGCCAGCCGTGCTCGCGCAATTGCGCATAGAGCTGCATGAGCCGCTCGCTCTCGGAAGGTGGCGCGTCCTCGCCGGGCGGCTGCATGGCCAACAGGCCCGAGAGGGTATTGATGCGCGGCGCGATATAGGGACGGCGTAATTCGCGGCTCAACGCGGCCTTGAAATTCTGCGCATGCGAGAACGCCGGCACCATCAACTGCACACCCGAGAAATCCAGCGCCGCGCCCGCCTGCGCTTGCAAGGCCTGGCCCAGCGGCTGCCCCGGATGCAGCAACTGGCGCACGGCCTGCTGCCAGAAATCGGGCGAAGGGGGAATCGGTACGGTCGCGGACAGCATGCGTTCTCGGGCCTCAATGCGGGGGGCTGATTGTATTTTTCTCTGAGCTCAAGAGATTTTTTCAATCAGCCACAAGGAAAAACAGAGGTAAAACTGCTGCGCATTGTATGCCAGGCGCGTGCGACGCTGCCGCCTTTTTTGGCCATGGATGGCCGGCAAAGCCGCTTCCCGCCTCGTCCGTACGCCTGATACGCCGGCTGATGACGCGCGACAACAGGCTGTCCCCGCGCCATCTACACATTCGCCGAAAATGGGTTATGATTGCCCCTGTACCCCGCCGCTTACTCCTGCCGCGCTTCAAAACAACTTGAATCGGCGCGCAACGACTCCACGTAGACCTAGCAACTCCGGAAGCGTTGATGGCTCACGCCAGGCAATACGGTATTGTCCACCGGCGCTAATTATTTACTGACCACTTATACACAGCCTCCATCCGAGGAAATGCCATGAGCGACATCATCAAACATATTTCTGACGCCTCCTTCGAAGCCGACGTGCTCAAGTCCGACAAACCCGTCCTGGTCGATTTCTGGGCCGAATGGTGCGGTCCCTGCAAGGCCATCGCCCCGATCCTGGAAGAAGTCGCCAAGGAATACGACGGCAAGCTGCAGATCGCCAAGCTGGATGTGGACGCCAACCAGGCCATCCCGGCCAAGTTCGGCATCCGTGGCATCCCGACCCTGATCCTGTTCAAGAACGGCGCTGCTGCCGCCCAGAAGGTGGGCGCACTGGCCAAGGGCCAACTGGTCTCGTTCATCGACAGCAACATCTGATTCTGATGTAACATCCGACGGCGGCGCGCTCGCGCTGCCGTCCGCCCGGCACACGGTGCCTGGCTTTATCCTAGATCCACACCACGCAACTCCCTCCCCCACCTTTACTTATCCCGTCCCGGGACACTCATATGCACTTATCAGAACTAAAAGCGATGCACGTCTCTGCCTTGCTGGAAATGGCCATCAGCCTGGACATCGAGAATGCTGCGCGCCTGCGCAAACAGGAGCTGATGTTTGCCATCCTGAAGAAGCGCGCAAAATCAGGAGAACAGATTTTTGGCGATGGCGCCCTCGAAGTGTTGCCTGACGGCTTCGGCTTCCTGCGCTCGCCCGACGCCAGCTACATGGCGTCCACCGACGACATCTACATCTCGCCTTCGCAGATCCGCCGTTTCAACCTGCACACCGGCGATTCCATCGAAGGTGAAGTGCGCACGCCCAAGGACGGCGAGCGCTATTTCGCCCTGGTCAAGGTCGACAAGGTCAACGGCGAACCGCCGGAAGCCTCCAAGCACCGCATCCTGTTTGAAAACCTCACGCCGCTGCACCCCAACAAGCTCCTGCAGCTTGAGCGCGACATGCGCGGCGAGGAAAACATCACCGGCCGCATCATCGACCTGATCGCCCCGGTCGGCCGCGGCCAGCGCGGCCTGCTGGTGGCTTCGCCCAAGTCGGGCAAGTCGGTGATGCTGCAACACATCGCTCACGCCATCACCACCAATCATCCGGATACCGTGATGATCGTGCTGCTCATCGACGAACGGCCGGAAGAAGTGACCGAAATGCAGCGCTCGGTGCGCGGCGAAGTGGTCGCCTCCACCTTCGACGAACCGGCCACGCGTCACGTGCAGGTCGCCGAGATGGTGCTGGAAAAGGCCAAGCGCTTAGTCGAAATGAAGAAGGACGTGGTCATTCTGCTGGACTCGATCACCCGTCTGGCGCGCGCCTACAACACCGTGATCCCGGCCTCCGGCAAGGTGCTCACCGGCGGTGTGGACGCCAACGCGCTGCAACGCCCGAAGCGTTTCTTCGGTGCGGCCCGCAACGTCGAAGAAGGCGGCTCGCTGACCATCATCGCCACGGCCCTGATCGAAACCGGCTCGCGCATGGATGACGTGATCTACGAAGAATTCAAGGGCACCGGCAACATGGAAGTGCACCTCGAACGCCGCCTGGCCGAGAAGCGCGTCTACCCCGCCATCAACCTCTCCAAGTCCGGCACCCGCCGCGAAGAGCTGTTGATCAAGCCGGACCAGCTGCAGAAGATCTGGGTGCTGCGCAAGCTCATGTACGACATGGATGAGATCGAGGCGATGGAATTCATCCTCGACAAGATGAAGTCCACCAAGAACAACGCCGAGTTCTTCGACATGATGCGTCGCGGCAACTAAGCATTGCACTTCAGTGTGCCTGGCAGGACCGCAAACGGCATGTCCCCTCACCGGGCATGCCGTTTTTTATTGACCTGGCGGCAACAATGGCGCTGCATTTTCAACTGAAAAACCACGCCGCCCGCCGTCGGGGAGCGCCCCGCCTTGACCCAAGCCCCTGATTCCACTGTATAATTTCGGACTTTTCCAAACCGGCAAGTGATCATCAATCGGGTCAAGAAGCAAGGCGACCGACGAAGTGGCGATTGGCTACCAAACTACTCTTGAGGCAATCATGAAAGAAGGCATCCACCCGGATTACCGCGAAGTCCTGTTCCACGACATGTCGAACGACTTCAAGTTCATCACCCGCTCCACCATCGGCACTCGCGAAACCGCTGAGTTCGAAGGCAAGCAATATCCCCTGGTGAAGATCGAAGTGTCGTCCGAATCGCACCCGTTCTACACCGGCAAGCACAAGATCGTCGACACCGCTGGCCGCGTCGAGAAGTTCCGCCAGAAGTTCGGTTCCGTCGGTTCGAAGACTGCTGTCTCGAAGGCGTAATCTGTACTTCCCTCAAAAAAGGCAGCTCCGGCTGCCTTTTTTGTTTGGCCCGTCTTGTCCTGACGCACCTGCTGTCGCACTCAGAAACAACTATTTATGGTGAATTCCTGCACAATAGGGCCTGCAAAAAAATAACACCGGAAATCGCCCTCCCGAGCGATGCCGCGCAGCCAGCCCGCACGGCAAGCAAGACCACCCAACCCCGCAGTCCAGAACAAGAGCAACAAGATCTTGATGAAGCCAGTCCGTCTTCCTGCCGCAGCGACCAACGCGCTCCCGCGCATGGCCCTGCTTGCGCTCGCCCTCCTCTACATCCTGCCCGGCCTGATCGGCCGCGATCCCTGGAAGAACGAGGATGCCACCAGCTTCGGCATCATGTGGACCATGGCCCATGGCAACCTGGCCGACTGGCTCACACCCAATGTGGCCGGACTCCCGCTGCCGGCGGAAAGTCCGCTGGCCTACTGGTTCGGCGCCGTCTGCATCCAGCTCTTCGGCTGGCTACTCGGCGATCCGCTGGCCGCGCGCATCTCCACCATCGGCTGCTTCCTGGTCGGTTCGCTCTCGATCTGGTACACCACCTACCTGCTGGGCCGTCGTCCCGAGGCGCAGCCGCTCAAGCTGGCCTTTGGCGGCCAGCCCGAGCCCAAGGACTTCGGCCGCACCCTGGCCGATGGCGCCTTCCTGATCTATCTCGGTTTCCTCGGCCTGCTGCTGCATAGCCACGAGACCAGCCCCAAGACCTTGCAGATCGCCCTGGTCGCCTACGCCATGTATGGCGCAGCGCGGGTGTTCGATGCGCATCGCGTGCGCCACGCGCTGGGCCTGGGTCTGGCGCTGGGCATGCTGGTGCTGACCTATGGCTGGCTGCTGCCGGTGGGCGTGCTGCTGGCGCTGGTGCTGCTGACGGCGCTGCGCAAGGACGGTCGCGCCGCGGCGCTGGTGCTGGGCCTGGCCCTGCCGCTGGCGCTGCTCATCTGCGCGGCCTGGCTGCTGGCGCTGCATACGCTGATCCCCAGTGAGGCCGCCGGCCAGTTCGAACTCTGGATGAGCTGGAACACCTACCAGTTGAACGTCCCCACCCTGGCCACGCTGGCCTTCCTGGGCAAGTACGGCGTCTGGTTCGCCTGGCCGGCCTGGCCCTTTGCGGGATGGGCACTATACGCCTGGCGACGCCAGCTGGGGTCGCTGCATATCGCCCTGCCGCTGGCCTTCCTGATCCCCATCACGCTGCTGGTGCTGATGAACATCCACCGCGAAGAAGGCATGCTGCTGCCGCTGCTGCCGGCGCTGGCGATCCTGGCGGCCTTCGGCCTGCCGACCATGAAGCGCGGCGCCATCAATGCAGTGGACTGGTTCTCGGTGATGACCCTGACCACGTCGGCGGCCTTCATCTGGATCGGCTGGATCGCCAAGGAAACCGGCTGGCCCGCGCAGATCGCGCGCAATGCCTACAAGCTGGCGCCGGGCTTCAAGCCGGGCTTTGCGTGGATCTCGCTGGCCATCGCCATCGCCGCCACCATTGCCTGGATCGTCGTGGTCCACTGGCGCATCTCGCGCCGTCCCTCGGTGCTGTGGCGCGCCGTGGTGCTGTCCTCGGGCGGTGTGATCCTGTGCTGGGTGTTGCTGATGACCTTGTGGCTGCCCTGGGTCAACTATGGCAAGAGCTATGCGGGCGTGGCCGAGCAGATCGAGTCCAGGCTGGGCTCGGTCAAGCAGTGCGTGCAGACCAATGTCGGCCCGGCCCAGCGCGCCTCGTTCGCCTACTTCGGCAATGTGCGCTTTGCCGATGAGCACGGCCAGCGCTGCGACTACCTGCTGCTGCAGGATGACATCAGCAACCAGGACGCGGCGCTGATGCTGCGCCAGTATCCCGGCGCCTGGCGCATGGTCTGGGAAGGCCGCCGCCCCTCTGACCGCGACGAGCGCTTCCGCCTCTATCGCCGCAGCAAAGACTGAGCGGCCTTCATGATTGCCTGCGCGTGACCACTGAACTGCCCGCCCTGTCCTCCCGTCACCACGTCGGCCGCATCGCGCGGCTGGCGTGGCCGCTGCTGGTCGGCCAGCTGGCGCTCATCGCCAATGGCGTGATCGATACCGTGATGGTATCGCGCTTCTCGGCGCTGGACCTGGCCGCGCTGGCGTTGGGGGTATCGATCTACGTGAGCGTCTTCGTGGGCCTGTCGGGTGTGCTGCAGGCGCTGCAGCCGACCATCGGCCAGCTCTTCGGCGCTGGCCGTCACGACGAGATCGGCGACGAAGTCAGGCAAGGGATGTGGCTGGCCGTGTTCCTGTCGGTCATCGGCGCGCTGGTGCTGATGTTCTCGCCCCTCTTTCTCAGCGTGGCCAAGGCCTCGCCGGAACTGGTGGAAAAGGCCACGCTGTACCTGCGCATCGAAGCACTGGCGCTGCCAGCCACGCTGTTCTTCCGCGTCTATTCGGCGCTCAACACCGCCATCGCCCGCCCCAAGATGGTCATGGCCATCCAGCTCTGCGGCCTGCTGCTGAAGCTGCCGCTCAACGCCCTCTTGATCTTCGGCGGACTAGGACTGCCGGCCTTTGGCGGCCCCGGCTGCGCCATCGCCACCACCCTGATCGCCTGGCTGATGATGCTGGCGGCCTGGCTGCTGGTGGCGCGCCTGCCGGTGTATCGTCCCTTGAAGCTGTTTGGCCGCGGTTTCGTCGCCCCGTCCTGGAAGACCCTGCGCCGGCTGCTGTGGCTGGGCATTCCCATCGGCATGTCCTACTTCATCGAAGTCACCGCCTTCACCCTGATGGCCGTCTTCATCGCGCGCCTGGGTGCGGTGCCGGTGGCCGGGCACCAGATCACGGCCAATGTCGGCACGGTGCTCTACATGCTGCCGCTGTCCATTGCCAGCGCGACCAGCACCCTGGTGGCGCAAGCCATCGGCGGCAACAACTTTGCGGTGGCCAAGAAGATCGGCAATGCCGGCATCCGCCTGGCGATCTCGCTGTCGGTGCTGGTCGGGCTGGTGGTCTACTGCCTGCGCGGGCAGATCATCCGCGCCTATACGCCTGATCCGCTCATCATCGGCGCAGCGCTGCCGCTGTTCCTCTACATCGCTTTCTACCAGCTCTTCGATTCCCTGCAGGTGACTACCGCTTTCGTGCTGCGCGCCTACAAGGTGGCGGTGGTGCCGACCGTGATCTATGCCGTCACGCTGTGGGGCGTGGGACTGGGCGGCGGCTATCTGCTCGGCCTGGATCCGCTGGGCCTGACCCCGCCGAACCTGTTGGGGCCGGCTGGCTTCTGGCTGGCCAACAGCGCCAGCCTGGGCCTGGTTGGATTCGGCCTGCTCTACTACCTGCGCCACATCCAGCGCCGCTGGCTCAACGCTCAAGCTTGAGCACAACGCTC
Organism: Herbaspirillum camelliae; assembly: GCF_001929405.1. Lineage (NCBI taxonomy): Bacteria > Pseudomonadati > Pseudomonadota > Betaproteobacteria > Burkholderiales > Oxalobacteraceae > Herbaspirillum > Herbaspirillum camelliae. The sequence continues at coordinate 2,356,719 of NZ_KV880769.1, read as the reverse complement.
GCGCCAGCCGCCGCGCCGAACAGGTCATCGTTGCTGGCCTGCACCAGCCCCGGCACGCTGGGCGCTTCCGCCGGACGTCCCAGCAGGAAGCCCTGCACCTGATCACAGTGCAGCAGTTGCAGCTCGCGCAACTGCCCTTCGGTTTCCACACCCTCGGCCACCACTTCCATCTGCAAGGCATGGGCCAGTGCAATGATGGCGGCCACGATGGCGCGTCCGGAATGATCGTCGCCATCCAGGCGCGAGGTAAAGAAACGGTCGATCTTGATCTGGCGACAGTGGAACTGCGCCAGGTAGGCCAGGCTGGAATAGCCCGTGCCAAAGTCATCGATGGCGATATCGAAGCCCAGCGCCTGCAATTCGCCGATCACCCGCTGGCTGCGCTCCACATCCTTCATCGCCGCCGTCTCGGTGATCTCGAACATCAGCCGTTGCGGGGCAATGCCCGCCGCGCCCACCAGTTCCACGATACGCGCCACCAGATCGGTGCGCATCTGCAGCGGCGACAGGTTCAGGGCCACCTTCACCGGCTTCATCCCCGCCGCATCCCAGCGCGCGATCTGTTCGCAGACCGCCTGCAGCACCCAGTCGCCGATGCACAGGATCTGACCGGAACGCTCGGCAATGGGGATGAATTCGGTCGGGGCCATCTCGCCCAGTTGCGGATGGGTCCAGCGCAGCAAGGCTTCCAGCCCGGTCAGCTCCTTGCTCGCGCCACGGTACTTGGGCTGGAAATGCAGGCGGAACTGCTGCTCGTCGATGGCCTGCTGGAGCGCCTGGCGCACCTGCAGGTGACGCATGGCGCTGGCATGCATGGCCGGCTCGAAGAAGCGATAGGTATTGCGCCCGCTCTGCTTGGCTTCGTACATGGCGGCATCGGCATTCTTCATCAATGCATCGACGCTGTCGCCGCTATTGGGATAGACGGCAATGCCAATGCTGGAGGTCACGCGCAGGGTGGCGTCATCGATCTGGAAATCCTGGCGCAGGGCGGCAAGGATATTCTCCGACAACTGCTCCACCACATCCGGCGAAGACAGGTTGCCCACCACCACCACGAACTCGTCGCCGCCGATGCGCGCGACCATGTCTTCGCCACGCAGACATTGCCGGATGCGCTGCGCCACCGCCACCAACAGGCCATCGCCCACCGCATGGCCGAGCGAATCATTGATGGCCTTGAAACCATCCAGGTCCATGAACAGCACCGCAAAGATCTTGCCGTTGCGGCGCGCTACCTCGACCGCGTGCTGGATGCGGTCGGCCAGCAGGGCGCGGTTGGGCAGGCCGGTGAGCACGTCATGGGTGGCAAAGTGCAGCAGCTTGTCATTGGTACGGCCGACGATGCGCTTCAATACCTGGTTGCGCTGTGCGCCGCTGATCACCAGCGCCAGCGCCATTGCCAGGAAAGCCAGGAAGACGATGCCGTTGACCAGGTGCTCGCGCAGCAGGCTGGCCACCGCCAGGCTCTGCGTGTGCGGCGCAATGACCAGCGCACGCAGACCGGCCATGGCCGCAGCGACCAGTCCCAGACCCACCAGCAACGCCGCCAGCACCCGCCGCGTCTGCTGTGAATTGAGCGAGCCCGCCTTGGGCTTGCGGCCATTGCTGGCCGAAAACAGGGCCACGATGAAGACCCCGATCAGTTCGGTCAGCAGCAGGGCCAGGCCCAGCAAGACCTGCTGATACAACAGCGCCGGCAGCAATTGCATGGCGGCCAGCGCCATATGGAAAGCCGCGTTGATGGCCGCGCCGATGGACAGCCCGCCGATGGCCAGCCGGCTCGGATGGGGCCGCCGCAAGCCGGACAGGTGCATCAGGTAGAAGGCGCTGCCCAGGCACAGCAACAACGCCAGCACGGTCAGGCGGATATCGAAGCCGACCGGCATGGCCAAGCCCAGGGCCGCCACCGTCAGGAACAGCGTGGCCCACACGCCCAGGCCGAGCACGACCGCCCCGACCGACAGCCACAGGCGGCGATGCTGGGATTCCTGCATCACCATGCGCTCGGAGACTTCCAGCGCAGCATAGGCCGACAGGCTGGCCACCAGCACCGCAAAGGCCAACAGCAGGAAATGGAATGAACCTGACATGGACGAACCCGGAACGATTGCCCATTTCCTCGCGGGCGATCGCTGGGAGCCCGCGAGGAAATGCGCCTGTACGGTACCGCGGCCATTCCGTCCGGACCACCCGGGCCAGCAACAGTGGCTGGCTGGAGGGCGTGCGGACGTCAGTCGATCCACCGTTGCTGCGCAACGGGTTGCCGCGTTCCATCCCGGACCTTTCCGGTCCGGAAAAAGCACTTAAAAGTTACGTAACTGAAAAGCGATAAAAATCACTGAAACTTATCACAAGGACGCCGCTTGCTTCTTTGATTGTTCGACTTGTCCTGACTTGCAGCAAATCCGGCCGGCGATCCGCGCTCAGCGGCCAGACCCAGCCCCGTCCACATTGCGGACTGGTCTGGCTGACCCACCCCATCCTCGCAGGATGGGAAAACTTTAAGCTGCCCACCTGCAGCATCAGTGATATCCCCCTGAAGGTGCGCCGCCATTCCAACGCGCCGGCCACTGCCGAAACCGCGCTGCACCCGCTGCGGCGCTGGTTTGCGCCGCCTCGCGCTGTGTCGCTACAGACACAGAAAATAAAAAAACATCAATAAGGGCTGACGCCGTCAGTCATCTGGACTAACAATAGTCCAACCCCAACGAGGACGCCTGCAGAACAACAGCCGGTCCATCGCACGCCCCCGTCGCACCATCACGGCGCAAGTCACCGACGTACTTGAAGTGGCCTGATGACCTGACATGCGGCCCCGCGTCCGAACGAACCTGCACCATCGTACAAGGTGTTCCACCATGGCATCGGAGACTTGCGCATGGCCGCCTTTCCGCTCACTGCAAACGCTTGCCAGCCTTGCCTGGCGCAGCTTTCCATGGGGTCGTGCCGACGCCGACGGCGTCTTCATCCCAGCTGGTGAGTATAAATCACGTTTGCTGCGTAACTCATCCCAAATGCAAACGTACCCCGGAAAGCTCTACCTCAAAGTACCTTCGAAACCATGGAAACCGCCAATCAAAAATTCGCCAAGCGCTTGCGCACCGCGATGGAAAAAGCAGGATACGAACCCAAGCCCGCCGTTCTGGAACGGGAATTCAATTTGCGCTACTGGGGCAAGCCGATGACGCTGCACGGCGTGCGACGCTGGCTGCTGGGCGAGTCCATGCCCAAGCAGGACAAGCTCGAGACCCTGGCCGAGTGGCTCATCGTCACGCCACAGCATCTGCGCTTCGGCGAAGAGATCGGCAAGCGCATCGACAAGCGCCGCGCGCGCTGGGAAGAAGCCATCGGCTACCGCGAACGCGAAGCCTTCGAGGCCTTCATCAACCTCCCTGCGCCACAACGCAAGGTCGTCAAGGAAGTGATCTTCGCCTTCGCCCAGGTCGCCGCCAGCACCGTCGAGAAGGCCGCTGCTCCTGCCAAGGCCCCCACCCGACGCCGCTCCCGCGCTTGACGCGTCTGACTGATCGGACGCGTTTTCTTCGGCTCCTCTGCGCTGCACGATCCCGTTTCCTGGGATCCACGCCACCCTCTTCTTCCTGCCTCCATGCCGCAGCGCCGGCATTATTTCCAGCGTTTTTTTACTGACCAATACTGACATGGCTTGTGCGCGAAGCTGTCAATGTGTCAGCTTCCCGCACGACAGGATAGAGTGTGGTGAATCATCCACGCTGCGCAACAAAAAATCAACGTAATCGTGCTGCCACTGCCACGCAGTGCTCGACCTGCTCGGCGATGGCTTCCGGCACCGGTCGCTGGCCCTCCAGCACCTCGCGGATCCAGGCCGCGGTGGCAGCGGCATCCTGTCCCTCGGGCAGATCGGGCAGTTCTTCGGCCACGCTCTGTTTTTCCACCAGCACGGTGCGCGTACCGCCACTGAACCAGTCGATGCGCTGGGCGCGGCGCGCATTGGCGACCGTCTCGCCTTCGGTGCCGCGCATGAGGAAGGCGTCGCCACGCTCATGCGGCGCGGCGTTGCTGAAGTAGTCGGTCAGCATCTCCAGGTATTCGGGATGGGTGTACGACGTCAGACGCAAGGCCGGCCCCTCGAAGGGTTGCATGATCTTCACCACGGTGTGGGTGGAGTTGCGCACCCCCAGGATGCGGCGCATGCCCAGCAGGCGCGAAATGGCCGGGGCCAGCACGGTGATCGGCACGAAGGCCGGCTGACCGGCCGCCATCAGGGCTTGGGCCTGCTCGATGCTGGCGGCGTGCGGCTGGCCCAGGGCGGTGAAGATTTCGGCGCTGGTGACACGCTGCGGATCATGGGTGACGCCGTGCATCAGCACCGGCACGCCCCGGCGCACCAGCAGCATGCACAACAGCGGGGTGAGATTGGCCATCTTGCGCGAGCCGTTGTAACTGGGCAGCACCACGGGCGCGTAAGGCCCGGCCGGTGCGCGCAGTGCAGGCATGGAGGCCTCGGCCGCATCGAGGAAACCGGCAATCTCTTGCACCGACTCGCCCTTGATGCGCATGGCCAGGAGGATCGCCCCCAACTCCAGGTCGCTGACGCGGCCATCGAGCATGGCCTGGTACATGGCCCGGGCATCCTGGCGCGAGAGACTGCGCGCACCATCCTTGCCACGGCCGATTTCCTTGATGAACGGCGCGGCCACGAAGCGGGCATCGGAAGACAGATCGGAAGCAGGCTCGACGGCCGCAGCCGGAGCAGGGATATGGGCATCGTTTTGCATGGCCGAAGGGTACACCAAAACCGCCGCGCCCCACAGCGCGGGGGTGTGCGGCCGGGCTTTCCATTACAATAGCGCCTTTGCCGCGCCTGCCTCCCGCCTGTCAACGGGGGCAGCCCGGCCGCTTCATTGAGTCCATTCCCATGTTAGTTCTCGGCGTCGAATCCTCCTGTGACGAAACCGGCCTCGCTCTGTACGACACCGAGCGCGGCCTCCTGGCCCATGCCCTGCATTCGCAGATTGCCATGCATCAGGAATATGGTGGCGTGGTCCCCGAACTGGCCTCGCGCGACCACATCCGCCGCGCCATTCCCCTGCTCAAGCAAACCCTGGCCGATGCCCAGGTGCAGGCCCAGGACATCGACGCCATCGCCTACACCCAGGGACCTGGCCTGGCCGGCGCGCTGCTGGTGGGCGCCTCGGTGGCCTGCGGGCTGGGACTGGCGCTGGACAAGCCGGTACTGGGCATCCATCACCTGGAAGGCCACCTGCTGTCGCCATTGCTGGCGAGCAAGCCGCCGCGCTTCCCTTTCATCGCCTTGCTGGTCTCGGGTGGTCATACGCAGCTGATGCGGGTCGATGGCGTGGGCCGTTATGAATTGCTGGGCGAAACCCTGGACGATGCCGCCGGCGAAGCCTTCGACAAGTCGGCCAAGCTGCTGGGCCTGGGCTATCCGGGCGGACCGGCGATTTCGCGGCTGGCCGAATTTGGCGATCCGAACGCCTACCAGTTGCCGCGTCCGATGTTGCATTCCAAGAATCTCGACTTCAGTTTCTCGGGCCTGAAGACCGCGGTCCTCACCGTGGTCAAGCAGCAGAGCACCAATATCTGCGAACAGGACAAGGCCAATATCGCGCGCGGTTTTGTCGATGCCATCGTCGATGTGCTGGTAGCCAAGTGCATGACGGCGCTGAAGCAGACCAACCTGAAGCGCCTGGTCATCGCCGGCGGCGTGGGCGCCAATGCGCAGTTGCGCGCTGCCCTCGATGCGGCAGCGGCCAAGCGGCGCTATGAAGTCTTCTATCCGGAGTTGCAGTTCTGCACCGACAACGGCGCCATGATCGCCTTCGCCGGCGCCATGCGCCTGCGCGAGGAACCGGGTGCGGCGCGCAAGCAATACGGCTTCGGCGTGCGACCGCGTTGGCCGCTGGATGAGCTGCGGCCGCCTCAGCAGCAAGCCGTCTCTAATACCCTGGAAATCATTTAAACGATATAGACAAGAAGGGCCGCAATGCAGATTGCGGCCCTTCTTCCCTTTGCTTTCTTTTCTTCCGCTTCCCCGGCTGGCTGGCTTACTTGCCAGCCTTCTTCTTATCCCCAATCCGGCTTTCCTTGCCCGCCAGCAGATTGCCGATGTTCTTGCGGTGGCGATAGATCAGCAGCGCCGCCATGGCCACCACGGCCAGCAGGATACCGTCGGTAGTGCCGAACAGCAGGCCGTAGTAGAAGGGCGCGAACAAGGCCGCCACCAGCGCCGCCAGCGAGGAATAACGGAAGGCGAAGGCCACCGCCAGCCAGGTCGCCAGCGTGGCCAGGCCCAGCCATACGTCCAGCGCCAGCAAGATGCCCAGCGCGGTGGCCACCCCCTTGCCGCCGACGAAGCGGAAGAACACCGGCCACAGGTGGCCCAGGAACACTGCCAATGTCACCAGCGCAATACCGGTTTCATCCACGCCATAGTGCGGGCCGAACTTCTGCGCCAGCCACACCGCCAGCCAGCCCTTGAAGCCATCGCCCAGCAAGGTCAGCGCGGCGGCCTTCTTGTTGCCGCTGCGCAGGACGTTGGTAGCGCCGGGATTCCTGGAACCATAGGTGCGTGGATCGGACAGCCCGAACAGCTTGGAGACCAGCACCGCGAAGGACAGCGAGCCGATCAGGTAGGCGCCGATGGCGAAGAGGATGTTGTACATGAATGCGTTCTTTCTTGTCTCGGGGTTCTGGTCAGGCCGGGTCGGCCAGGGCGCACTGGACCGGCTTGGCCGGCAGCACCTTGAGGATCACGGCCGGGTCGATGCCGACCAGGAAGCCGCGCCGCCCGCCATTGATATAGATCTTGCCGAGTTCCAGGATGCTGGACTCGACATAGACCGGCATGGCCTTGCGGGTGCCGAAGGGCGACGTGCCGCCGATCAGGAAACCCGAGTGGCGGTTGGCCACCTCGGGCTTGCAGGGCTCGACCGACTTGCAGCCGATCTGGCGCGCCAGGTTCTTGGTCGAAACCTTGCAATCGCCGTGCATGAGCACCAGGAGCGGCTTGGCGGCCTCGTCCTGCATCACCAGGGTCTTGATGACCGCATGCTCGTCCACGCCCAGCTCGCGCGAGGACACCGAGGTGCCGCCGTGCTCCTCGTAGTCGTAAGGATGTTCGGTGAATGCCACGCCCTGCTTGCGCAGGAATTGCGTGGCCGGGGTTTCGGAGATGTGTTCTTTCTTGGCGCTCATCGGTATTCTTCCTGACGGCGGCTGACCGGCCACACAGGCCGGGCCGGGCCGTCATGGGCGCACATTATGCCGCAAAGATCAGCCGCGAGGGTGATGTGCGGCATGCAGTTGCTTGAGGCGCTCACGGGCGACGTGGGTATAGATCTGGGTGGTGGAGATGTCGGCATGGCCCAGCAGCAGCTGCACCACGCGCAGGTCGGCGCCATGGTTGAGCAAATGGGTAGCGAAGGCGTGGCGCAAGGTGTGCGGCGACAGGCGCGCCGTGATGCCGGCCTGCAGCGCATATTTCTTGACCAGGGTCCAGAACATCTGGCGCGTCATCGGACCGCCGCGCGCGGTCACGAACAGCGCATCGTCGAGCTGCCCCTGCAGGATCTGCGCCCTCGCCTCGGCCAGGTAGCGCATGAGCCAGTTGCCGGCTTCCTCGCCAAACGGCACCAGGCGCGTCTTGCTGCCCTTGCCAGTCACCCGCAGGACGCCCTCGTTCATGCCCACCTCGATGCTCTTCAACAACACCAGTTCCGAGACCCGCAGCCCGCTGGCATACATCAGCTCGAGCATGGCGCGGTCACGCAGTCCCAGCGGGGTGGACACATCAGGCGCGGCCAGCAAGGCCTCGACCTGGCCTTCCGAGAGGGTCTTGGGGAAGCGCTGCGGCTGGCGCGCCGAGCGCAGCTTCAGGCAGGGATCGGCGGCTACGTGATGCTGGCGCAGGGCCAGCTGGAAGAAACGTTTCAACACCGCCAGGCGGCGGTTGGAGGAGCTGGGCTTGGTCTGGTCGTGGCGTGCAGCAAAGTAGGCGTTGAGGTCCTCGGCCTGCGTCTCGTAAAGGGCCTTGGCGCGCTCCTGGTAGAGCCAGTGGGCGTAGAGGATCATGTCGCGCCGGTAGGCTTCCAGCGTGTTCTTGGACAAGCCATCTTCCAGCCACAGGCTGTCGCAGAATTCGTCGATGGCCTCACGGCTCACGGCCGGAGCCTCGATCTTTGGTGTGGTGCGTCCCATGCGTGTGCGTCAGTATCCGGCCACGCCTTCATGGCGCAGCAGCCAGCGCTTGACCTCCAGGTGGAAGCCATCCTCATCGTCGTGATGCGAAAAGCCGCCCAGCCCACCGGCAGCGGTCACCCGATGACAGGGAATGACCAGGGGATACCAGTTGGCCCCGCAGGCCTGGCCCACCGCGCGCGGCGCGGACTGGATGCGTTTGGCGACCTGGCCATAGGTCAGTACCTGGCCACAGGGAATGGCCGCAATGGCTTGCCAGACCCGCTGCTGGAAGGCGCTGCCGACGCTCAGCCGCGGCAGGTCGAAGCGGTAGGCGGGGTCAGCCAGATAGTGCGTGATCTGCTGTACGGCCTGCGCAGCCACGGCGTCGGTGGCGTCCTTCTCGGCGTAATGCGGCGGCAGGTAGACCATCTCGACCAGGGCCCCGGCCTCGGTGCGCACGCCCATGCCGCCGAAGGGCGTAGGCACCACGGCGGAGAACAGGGCGGTCAACGGGGAATCGGCTGGGGTCATCGGAAGGCGAGGCAAACAGGGCAAACGCGGCATGGGCCTGGGGCCCTATTGTAAGCAATTCATGCGCGGGCTTGATACCATCGGGCAAAACTTCCTGGAGACCGCATGAGCACCACCCACTTGCACACCGCCCCCGACCACCTGGTCATCACCGCCCCCACGCTCAAATCCGGCATGGCCTGGGTCGAGCAGTGCCTGGGCGTTTCCATGGCCCCGCGCATCGGTGGTCAGCATGTGCGGCTGGGTACGCACAATGCGCTGCTGTCGCTGGGCGAAGGCTTCTATCTGGAAGTCATCACCATCGATCCCAACGCCGATGCGCCAGGGCGGCCACGCTGGTTCGGCATGGATCAACTGAGCAAAGATGCCGCCCCGCGCCTGGCGCACTGGGTGGCGCGCACCAGCGATATCGCGGCTGCGGTGGCGGCCAGCCCCATTTCACCGGGCGTGATCGAACCCATGAGCCGGGGTGCGCTGGACTGGCTCATCACCATTGCCGCCGATGGTGCGCTGGCCTGCGACGGCGTGATGCCCTCCCTGATCCAGTGGCTCAGCCAGCCGCACCCGGCCAGCGCCCTGCCCGACCGCGGCTGCCGCTTGCAGCAACTGATCCTGGAACATCCCGCTGCCCAGCAACTGCAAGCAGCATGGCAGGCCATCGGGCTGGCCGATGCGCGTATCGTCTTGAAGGAAGGAAAGCAGGCAAGCCTGCGTGCTGTAGTGTTCACACCACACGGGGAGCGTGTGCTGGGCTGACGGATTCGGGAAGAGCGTAAAACATATAAACCGTATAAACGATTTACAGGCACAGCCAAGACCGCGCGGCACGAAGAAAAAAGGCGCATCCGCAGATGCGCCTTCAAAATACTCCTGATGCATTCCCGACCGTTTGAACGGTTTCAATCGAATGCACGTCTCCTCAGTTTCCCGGTATCGATACCGTTTGTTATGCACCACCCGCTTTGTATCCGGTGCCGCCCGGGTGCGCCGTTCCGATGATTCGGAAGGGTCGCCGGCCAGGCGCGTACATCAACAACAATGAACCAAAAACAAGACTGCTTTATTCGATTGCTGGGTCGGCAATGGCTTCTGCCGGTTCAGCGAAGCCCGCACTTTAGCAGTACTCTGCGCGCTTTCAAAGCACTTTTTCAGGGCAAAAACAACATGCTTTTCAGCAACTCAACAGACATCTGATGAAGCCGACCCCGCGCTGCAGTGCGAGGTCGGCGCGGGCTCGGCCCATTTCCCCCCGATCAGTTATAGATCAGGTTGGGCAGCCACAGCGACAGGGCCGGCCAGTAGGTTACCAGGGCCAGGAAACCGAGCATGGTCAACAGCCACGGCATGACCGCAATGGTCAGTTCGGTGATGCCCATCTTGGTGATGCCCGAGGCCACATACAGGTTCAGGCCCACCGGCGGATGGCACATGCCCACTTCCATGTTGACCACGATGAGGATGCCGAAGTGCACCGGATCGATGCCCAGCTTCATGGCCACCGGGAACAGGATCGGCGCCAGGATCAGCACGATCGACGAAGGCTCCATCACGTTACCGGCCAGCAGCAGCAGGATGTTGACCACCAGCAGGAAGGTGATCGGTCCCAGGCCCGAATCGGTGATCCATGCCGCCATTGCCTGCGGGATGTTCTCGCTGGTCACCAGGAACGAGAACAGCACCGCATTGGTGATGATGTAGAGCAGCATGGCCGACATCGAGGCCGAGTCCAGCAGCACCTTGGGCACCTGCTTCAACGTCAGGTCCTTGTAGACGAAGACGGCGATGAAGAAGGCATACACCGCCGCCATGGCGGCTGCTTCGGTCGGCGTGAAGACGCCCGTGTAGATGCCGCCCATGACGATGACAATCAGGAACAGGCCCCAGCCACTCTTGCGGAAGGCCGCAGCGCGCTCGGCCCAGGTGGCCTTCTTCAGGCGCGGGTAATTGTTCTTGCGCGCCAGGAACCAGGTCGTCACACCCAGCAGGAAAGCCAGCAACAGGCCCGGCACCACACCCGCCATGAACAGCTTGCCCACCGAGGTATTGGTCGAGACCGAATACATCACCATCACGATGGACGGCGGGATCAGGATGCCCAGTGCGCCGGAGGTGGTGATCACGCCCGCACCGAAGCGGTTGGGGAAGCCCTGCTTGACCATGGCCGGCAGGATGATGGAGCCGATCGCTACCACGGTTGCCGGCGACGAGCCCGACACCGCTGCAAACAGCGCGCAGGCCAGCACGCCGGCCAGCGCCAGGCCGCCATGCCAGTGGCCGACCATGGAGGTAGCGAAGTTGATCATGCGCCGCGCCACGCCGCCATGGGTGAGGAAGTTGCCGGCCAGGATGAAGAACGGGATCGCCATGATCTCGAACTTCTCGATGCCCGTGAACAGCTTCAGCGCCACCGACTGGATGGGCACGTCGGTCATGGTGAAGAGGAAAGTCAGTACCGTCAGACCCAGCGAGATCGAGATGGGCATCCCGGTCAGCATCAGGGCGAACAGCAAGACGAAAATGATCAGTGCATTCATGCTTTACCTCCGCTGGTTTCTTCGTCCAGACCTTCCACGTGGGCATGGTCATGCTTGGGCAATTCGCCGGTCCTGTGGAAATTCCACGCGACCTGGAGGAAACGGAAGCACATCAGGTAAGACCCCAGCGGCACGGCCAGGTAGACGATCCACATCGGCACTTCCAGGACCTCGGAGGTGCTGTCGTGCTGGGCGATGTCATAGACGAACTCGGCGCCGAAGGTGCCGACGATGCCGGTGAAGAGCGCGCCGGCAAACAGGCCAAAGAGCACGAACTTGTTGCGCCAGGGGGTGTTCAAGCGGTTGATCAGCACATCGACGCCCACGTGGATGCCGGTGCGCACGCCATAGGCGGCGCCGAACTTGGCCATCCACACGAACATGAAGATGCACAGCTCCTGCGCCCAGCTCATGTTGATCTGGATGAGCTGGTCTTGCAGCCAGGGGATATCCAGGCCGGAGGCGTAGCGGTGGACCACCGCGACGAAGATGATGAAGGTGGCCGCGGCCATGAGGAACGCGATCAGCCACTCTTCCAGATGGTCGAGTAACTTCATGATGTCTCCTTGCGCCAGCAGGCCGGCCCCCATCGGGACCGGCCAGTGGCTCAGGTTGTTCGGATTGTTATTGGTTCTTGTGCGCTCGCGCAGGCGCAAGCGCCCGGGGCAGCGTGGCCGTGCTTACTTCTGGCCCAGCGTTGCCGCTTCCTTGTTGACCGCGTCGATGAGGTCCTTGCCGATGCGGCTGGCCATCTGCTGTTGTACCGGCAGCAGCGCTTTGCGCCATTCAGCCTTTTCGGCGTCGGTGAGGCGGTAGACGGTGGTCTTGCCGGTCTTCTCGACGGCGGCCAGCGCAGCATCGTTTTCTTGCTGGGCGATGGCGTTGGCGTACTTGGTGGCGTCCTTCATCGCGCCTTCGAGCTGGGTGCGGATGTCAGCGGGCAGGCCATCCCAGAACTTCTTGTTGACGATGACGGCGTAGCCCAGGTAACCGTGGTTGGAGACGGTGACGTGCTTCTGCACTTCATGCATCTTCTGGGTATAGAGGTTCGAAGGCGGGTTCTCGGTGCCATCGACCACGCCGGTCTGCAAGGCCTGGTAGACCTCGGAGAAGGCCAGCACCTGCGGGTTGGCGCCCAGTGCGCGCATCTGTGCGTCGAGCACCTTGGAAGACTGGATACGCATCTTCAGGCCACGGAAATCGGCCGGATGATGCAGCGGCTTGTTGGCCGACATCACCTTGAAACCGTTATCCCAGTAGGCCAGGCCGGTGATGCCCTTGGGCTCCAGCTTCTTGAAGAGATCCTTGCCGATCGGACCTTCGGTCACGCGATACAGCACTTCCTTGGTCGGGAAGATATAGGGCAGGTCGAAGACCTCGAACTCCTTCACGCCCAGCGGGCCGAACTTGGCCAGCGAGGGCGCCAGCATCTGCACCGCGCCCAGTTGCAGGGCTTCCAGTTCTTCCTTGTCCTTGTACAGGGTGCTGTTGGGATAGACCTCGACCTTCACGCGGCCCTTGGTGGCCTTCTCGGCCAGTTCCTTGAAACGCTCGGCAGCCTTGCCCTTGGGCGTGTCATTGGCCACGACGTGGCTGAACTTGATGACGATGGGCTGTTGCGCGAAGGCGTTGGTGCTGACGATGGCTGCGGCCGTCATGGCCAGCAGGATGGACTTCAGTTTCATGCTTGTCTCCCCATTGAGGTGTAAATCGTTTATTGGATTTTCTTTATTTTTCTGTGAAGCTGGCGCGGCCAGTTGATGCCGGCGCATTTTGCCTAGCATCACCAGAATGGGGCAAGTGTGGTTAACCACAATGCCACCAGGTCTCACGGCCTGTCATTCCCATCGACCGGGATGCTGGCGCAAGCCCGGCACGGCCGCTACACTGGCGGCGTCATGAAATCCATCCCGCCGCCACCGATCGCTCCCCAGCCCAACGCCGCCTCGCAGCTGCGCGCCTCGGGCCGCAAGACCACCATGCGCTGGCTGATCCCCTTCCTGCTGGTGTGCCTGTTCCTGGCCACGCTGATCTGGCTGCCGCGCCAGGCGCAGCAGATGGAAGCCAGCGAACGGCTGGAACAGCTCATTGCCGATTCGCTCTGGGTGGAACAGGCGATCCGCTTCCAGTTGAGCCGCGACGACGAGAGCATGCGCATCATCGGCCGCGAGATCACCAATGGCCGTCTGCACCAGGAGCATTTCCGCAGCCGCCTGAACGCCCTGCTGCGCAACAACCGCGAGTTCTATCGCGTCACCTGGTTCAATGCCGAAGGCCGTCCGGTGGCCTCCACCGACGATTTCCCCATCACCCGCGCCGACCTCTCCAAGTCCTCGCTGATGACCGGCGAGCGCGCCCGCCAGATGCGCCGCCCGCTCTACAGCCCGCCGGCCGTGCCGCCGGGCATCGCCGAGCCCATGTTGATGGATTATCACGTGCCGCTGTTCCATGACAATCACTACGTCGGCAGCCTCGTGGCCAGTTATGCGGTGGCGCGCATCCTCAATGAAATGGTGCCGTGGTGGTTTGCGCAGGACAATGAAATCTCCCTCACCGACACCGACGACAACGTGGTGGCGCGCCGCACCTCGGGCGGTCCCGGCCTGAACGTCTATACCCACCGGCGCGAACTGGAATTGCCGGGCATCACGCTGGTGCTGCATACCAATAGCACCAAGAGCGCGCCCAAGCTCTTGCCCAATTTGCTGGTGGGCTCGGTGATCGTGCTCTCGCTGGGCCTGTTGTGGAGCCTGTGGGCCTTGTGGCGCGACATCAACCGCCGCACCAAGGCCGAGAAGGCCTTGCTCAACGAAGCGGTGTTCCGCGCGGCGATGGAAAACTCGCTGGTCACCGGCATGCGCGCACGCGACCTGGAGGGCCGCATCACCTATGTCAATCCGGCCTTCTGCAAGATGGTCGGCTTTGCCGCCGAAGAACTGGTGGGCAAGATCCCGCCCATGCCCTACTGGGCGCCGGAAGCCATGGATGAATACCAGGAACGGTTTTCCAACGTCTTGGCCGGACGCGCCACACCGCAGTTCGAGACCATCTTCCAGCGCCGCGACGGTGAGCGCTTCCCGGTGCTGATCTTCGAATCGCCGCTGGTGGACCAGGATGGCAAGCAGACCGGCTGGATGGGCTCCATCCTCGACATTTCCGAGCGCAAGCGCGCCGAAGACCTCAACCGCACCCAGGAAGAAAAGCTGCAGGCCAGCGCCCGCCTGGCCAGCATGGGCGAGATCGCCTCGACCCTGGCGCACGAGCTGAACCAGCCGCTGGCGGCCATCTCCAGCTATACCACCGGGGCGCTGAACCTGATGCAGCAGGGCCAGGCCGATCCCAAGGCGCTGCAGCCGGCGCTGGAAAAGATCCATGCCCAGGCCCAGCGCGCCGGCCACGTCATCCGCAGCGTGCACCAGTTCGTCAAGAAGCGCGAGCCGGCGCGCCAGCGGGTGCAGATGCGCCAGCTCATCGACAATGTCGCCCCGCTCATCGAATTGCAGGCCCAGCAGTTCTTCGTGGTGCTGCAATTGCAGGTGCCGCGCTCGCTGCCGCCGGTGCTGGGCGACCAGATCCTGCTGGAGCAGGTGATCCTGAACCTGACCCGCAACGGCATCCAGGCCATGGCGGCCGTGCCGTCGGCGCGGCGCATCCTGCGCGTGGCCGCCGAGGTGACGCGCAACGAGGATGGCGCCGAATCGGTCACGGTGTCGGTGACCGACCAGGGCCACGGCATCCCCGAGGATGTGGCGGCACGCCTGTTCTCCCCCTTCTTCTCGACCAAGGCCGAGGGCATGGGCATGGGTCTGAACATCTGCCGCACCACCATCGAATTCCACGGCGGCACGCTGACTTACACCGATAACCCGGCAGGCGGTACAATCTTCCGGTTTTCGCTGCCCGCCCAGAGCGGGTCTGACTAAACCCACAAGACAGGCTGCCGACCGGCTTGCCCGACCGCCTTCGCCCCATACCGATGCTGCACATAGTTGACGACGAAGAGATCATCCGCGATTCGCTGACCTGGCTGGCGCGTTCACGCAACATCGCCGCCACCGCCTACGACAGCGGTCCGACCTTGCTGGCCGCGCTGGCGGCCAGTCCCGGCATCGATGCCGAGGGCGAATGCCTGCTGCTGGATGTGCGCATGCCCGGCGCCAGCGGGGTGGCGCTGTTCAACGATCTCAAGACCAAGGGCCTGTTGCATCGTCGCCCGGTCATCTTCCTCACCGGTCATGGCGATGTTCC
The DNA here is from genome assembly GCF_001929405.1 of Herbaspirillum camelliae. Lineage (NCBI taxonomy): Bacteria > Pseudomonadati > Pseudomonadota > Betaproteobacteria > Burkholderiales > Oxalobacteraceae > Herbaspirillum > Herbaspirillum camelliae. Next base: position 2,341,222 of record NZ_KV880769.1, on the reverse strand, counting down.
CATGGCGGTGGACATGCTGAAGAACGGCGCTTTCGATTTCTTCGAGAAGCCCTTCAATGACAACCAGTTGATGGACCGCGTGCTGGAAGCGCTGGCCAGCTCGCGCGCCGGCGGCGCCGAGGACGCAGTGCAAAGCCGCCTGGCGGCGCTCTCAGTGCGGGAGCGCGAGGTGCTGGACCTGATCCTGGCCGGCAAGATGAACAAGGTCATCGCCGATGAGCTCGGCATCAGCATGCGCACCGTGGAAGTCCATCGCGCCCATATCTTCGACAAGATGAACGTCAAGACCGCCGTCGAACTGGCGCGTCTGCTCAAGTAAAACCTGTAAAGCCAATTGGAAATCCTCAATCTCCTGCTGCCGGACTTCAGCCTCATTGCGCTGGGCGTACTGGTCTACCGCATCTCCAACTGGGGCGATGAATTCTGGGCCGGCATGGAAAAGCTGGTCTATTTCCTGCTGTTTCCGGCATTGCTGTTCTATTCCACGGCGCGCCTGAAGGTCGATCTTTCGGTCACCGGCGGGATGGTGCAGACGGGGGTGCTGTCGCTGCTGGCGGGCATTGCCCTGACCTGGCTGGGCAAGCCCTTCCTGCGCAGCACGCCCATGACCTACGAGTCCGGCATGCAGTGTGCATATCGGTTCAATTCCTATATCGCCCTGGCGCTGGCCACCCGCATGGCCGGCGAGGAAGGCGCGGGCCTGATGGCCATCCTGCTGGGCTTTGGCGTGCCCTTGTGCAATATCGCCGCCGTCCATGCATTGGCCCCGAAGAACAGCAATCTGCTGCGCGAACTGGCCAAGAACCCGCTGCTGGTGGCCACTGCGGGCGGGTTGACGTTTTCTGCACTGGGCCTGCATCTGCCGGAAGTGGCCGGCGTGGTGCTCTCGCGCCTGGGCGCGGCGTCCATTGCGCTGGGCCTGCTGATGGTGGGCGCCGGGCTGCGCCTGTCGGGACTCAAGGAAAGCAAGCCGGTGGTGGGCTGGTTCGTTTTCATCAAGCTCTTCGCGGTGCCGGCGGTAGCCTGGCTGATCGGCCAGCACCTGCAACTGCCGCCGCTGCAACTGCGCATCGTGGTGCTGTTCTGCAGCCTGCCCACCGCCTCCAGCGCCTACATCCTGGCCGCGCGCATGGGCGGCAACGGCCCGTTCACGGCATTCCTGATTTCCTTCGGCACGCTGCTCTCGGCGCTGACCATTCCCTTCTGGCTGGCGCTGGTGCATTGACGACGCGGCGACTCAGCTGACCCCGTGGCGCGCCAGCGCCCATTGCACATGCTCGACCACCAGCGCCGAGGGATGCGCCAGGCGCGCCCGCAAGGCCGCCACGATGGCGGCGTCGCCCCGGTGCGAAGGCGCATCGGCGGCATTGCCCAGCCCCACCGCGAGGTTGCGCAGCCAGCGCTCATGGCCGATGCGGCGGATGGCGCTGCCTTCAGTGTTGTTCAGGAATTCTTCTTCGCTCCAGCCGAACAGCCCGACCAGACTGGCGCTATCGAGGCCGTGGCGTACGTCGAAGTCCGGCAGGCTGGCGCGCTGGGCAAACTTGTTCCAGGGGCAATACAGCTGGCAATCGTCGCAGCCATAGATGCGATTGCCGATCAGCGGGCGCAGATCAGCGGGGATGCTGCCCTTGAGTTCGATGGTGAGGTAGGAGATGCAGCGTCGCGCATCCAGCTCGTAAGGCGCGACGATGGCGCCGGTCGGACAGGCCGTGATGCAGGCGCTGCACTGGCCGCAATGCGGGGTGACGGGGTCATCCACCGGCAGCGGCAGGTCGGTCAGCATCTCGCCCAGGAAGAACATCGAGCCGGCCTCCCGGTGCAGCAAGAGCGTATGCTTGCCGCGCCAGCCCAGGCCGGCCTTTTCGGCCAGCGCCACTTCCATGACCGGCGCCGAATCGGTGAAGACACGGTAGCCGAAGGGACCGATGCGGCCTTCGATACGCGTGGCCAGCTGCTGCAGGCGGGCGCGCAAGACCTTGTGATAGTCGCGGCCACGGGCATAGATCGAGACCTGGGCCGCACCCGGATCGGCGCTGCGCGCTTCTTCGCGGGCGCGCCAGTCAGGCTCGGCCGGGCCGGTTGCCTTGGGCAGATAGGGCATGCGCACGCTGACCACGCGCACCGTGCCCGGCACCAGTTCAGCCGGACGCGCCCGTTTCAGCCCGTGGCTTGCCATATAATCCATCTCGCCGTGGTAGCCCTTGTCCAGCCAGGCCTGGAAGCCGGCCTCGCGGTGCGACAGGTCCACATCGGCAATACGCACGTCGGCAAAACCCAGCGCGCGCCCCCAGTCCTTGATGGCGGCCGCCAGCGCCGCCAGGTAGGCGGGGTCGGCCAGATCATTGGCGGTAGCGGCGGCGGCGGGGACGGCGTTAGCGGTCATGAAGCAATTGATGTAACTGATGTTGATGTAACTGATAACGTACTGATAACGTAACAAACAAGATCGTATGCAAGCACACCATCTCCACCTGCCCGACGAAGCCGCGACCGCGCACCTGGGCGCCGACCTGGCGCGGGTGCTGGCGCCTGGCCTGGCGATCTACCTTCATGGCGACCTGGGGGCCGGCAAGACGGCGCTCACGCGCGCGCTGCTGCATGCGGCGGGCTATCAGGGGCGGGTCAAGAGCCCTACCTATACCCTGGCCGAACCCTATGAAGTGATGCTTGCAGGGCGCATGGTAACAGTCATCCACTTCGACCTGTACCGCATGGCCAGCCCGGAAGAATTCCTCGATGCGGGTTTTCGTGAACATTTCAACGAAAACTCCGTCTGTATCGTCGAATGGCCCGAAAAGGGTGATCCGGTGTTGCCGCCACCGGACATCCACGTCAACCTGTCGCTTGCAGGTGACGGTCGTGATGTAGAATTGCGTGCGTTGTCCGACAAGGGTCATCAATGCCTCGCTCGCCTGAACTTCGCTCCAAACCTGTGAAATCCAAAAGCCGCCGTACCATCCTCAAGGCCGGTGGCGCACTGTTCGTCTCCGTCATCACACCCCTGCCCGCCCTGGCCTCGCAGATCCTGGCCGTGCGTGTCTGGCCGTCCGACGACTACACCCGCGTCACGCTGGAAAACGACAGCGACCTCAAGGTCACCCACTTCGTGGTCAAGAATCCGGAGCGCCTGGTGGTGGATATCGAGGGCATTGATCTCAATAGCACCCTCAAGGACCTGGTCGCCAAGATCCAGCCCAACGATCCGTATATCAAGCAGGTGCGCGTGGGCCAGAACCGGCCCAGCGTGGTGCGCCTGGTGTTCGACCTGAAGGACGAGATCAAGCCGCAGGTCTTCACCCTGGCGCCGGTGGGCGAGTACAAGTACCGCTTCGTCATCGACCTCTATCCGGCCAATCCGCCGGACCCGATCGCCGCCCTGATCCAGAAGGGCGACTGGAACAAGGAAAGCCCGGCCAATCCGCCGCTGGCCCAAGGTCCGGTCGCGCCGCCCAAACCCGATCCCGCTCCGCTGGCCGAGATCAAGCCGCAGCCGGAAGACAAGAACGAGCGCAACCCCAAGGTCGCGCCGGACGAACCGCGCATGCAGCTCACCCGCATGATCACCATCGCGCTGGACCCCGGCCACGGCGGTGAAGATCCCGGCGCCACCGGCGCGCGCGGCAACCGCGAGAAGGACGTGGTGCTGTCCATCGCCAAGCGCTTGAAGCGCAAGATCGAGCAATACCCCAACATGCGCGTCATGCTCACCCGTGACGCCGACTTCTTCGTACCGCTGGGCCAGCGCGTGGTCAAGGCGCGCAAGGTGCAGGCCGACCTGTTTGTCTCCATCCACGCGGACGCCTTCGTGCAACCGACCGCGCGCGGCTCCTCGGTGTTCGCGCTGTCGGAAAAGGGCGCCAGCTCCACGGCGGCGCGCTGGCTGGCCAACAAGGAAAACTCGGCCGACCTGATCGGCGGGGTCAACATCAAGACCCATGACCGCCAGCTGGCCAGCGTGCTGCTGGATCTGTCGACCACGGCGCAGATCAACGACAGCCTGCGCGTGGGCAATGCGGTGTTGAAGGAAATCGGCGGCATCAACAAGCTGCACAAGGGTGCGGTGGAACAGGCCGGCTTTGCCGTGCTGAAGGCCCCGGACATCCCCAGCATCCTGATCGAGACCGCCTTCATCTCCAATCCGGAAGAAGAAGCCAAGCTCACCGACGAGCGCTACCAGGAGCAGATGGCCGACGCCATCCTCACCGGTATCCGCAACTACTTCGCCAAGAATCCGCCGCTGGCCAAGAACAAGCTGACGTAAGGGCTCCATTCCGGACGGCGATAAAAAACCCGGCGCTGGCAACAGGCCGGGTTTTTCTTTATCGATGCCGGACTCAGGACCTCAGTCTCAGGCGTTACTGACCTTGCGCTTGCCGCGCAGCTTGCGCCAGATCTGCCACAGTGCGCCCAGCACGATGGGAAAGACGGCGGCGACGATGCCGATGAGCACCAGCGTATTGAGATTCTGCTGCACCACCGGGATATTGCCGAACAGGTAACCCAGCACCACCAGTCCCACCACCCAGAGGAAAGCGCCCAGCACGTTGAAGAGCTGGAAGCGCGCGAAGCGCATGGCCGACACGCCGGCGATGAACGGCGCGAAGGTGCGCACGATAGGCGTGAAGCGGGCGATGACGATGGTCTTGCCGCCGTGCTTTTCGTAGAAGGCGTGGGTCTTGCGCAGGGCCTCGGGATTGAGCCAGCGATAGTTGTGGGTATAGACGCGCTGGCCGACCCAGCCGCCTATCCAGTAATTGAGGGTGTTGCCGGCCACTGCCGCCACCACCAGCAGCGTCATCAGCAGCCAGATGTCCATGGCGCCGGTGGCGCAGAAGGTGCCGGCAATAAACAGCAGCGAGTCGCCCGGCAGGAAGGGCAACACCACCAGGCCAGTCTCGCAGAAGACGATCAGGAACAGCACCGCATAGATGAGGGTGCCGTACTGCTCAATGAGGACACCCAGGTATTTGTCCACGTGCACCAGCACGTCCAGCAACTGCAAATAATCCATAACACCCAATCGTCCGTGAATCATCGATGCCGGGGCTCCCCATCGCCACGCGGCAAGAATATTTCATGCCAGAAATATTACGCAGGGACGGCAAGGCGTCGTTGCGCCGGCTCATCATACACCATGGCATCACCGTCTCCCGCTGTCTCCCGTTGACTTCGTGTGGCAATTTGATCGCCGCATTGCCGCTGCTCGCATCGAGCAATGGCACAAGGGACAGGTTTTGGCATATGATCAAGTCAGGTTCTTTACATCTGACATGCAAAAGGTGAAGCGTTATGTGCGCTCCCTGCATGAGGGCAAGACGCCTGGCCAGGCGTCATCAACGGCGACAGGAGGGGGCCGTATGGGGAGCCAGGACTCGTTCACGGGCGAAGTGGATCACCAGCGCCTGTCCGGCAGCGAGCGGGACGCGCTGCTGGCGGCCTTATGGCGTTCCATGGCCATCCTGGAGTTTTCCGCTGATGGCACGGTGCTGGAGGCCAACGACAACTTCCTCGCCATGCTGGGCTATCGCCGCGACGAAGTGGTCGGGCAGCACCACCGCATGCTGTGCGACCCGGCCTACGTCCAGACCGATGCCTACCAGCAGTTCTGGGAACACCTGCGCAAGGGCGAACTGATCGCCGGCACGCTGCAGCGGCGCCATGTCGGCGGCGCTACCGTCTGGCTGGAAGCGCTGTGCAGTCCCATCCTCGATGCCCAGGGGCAACTGCTGAAGGTGATCTCGGTGGCGGCCGACATCAGCGCGCACATCGACGATTCGCGTCACAGCAACAGCATCCTCTCGGCCCTGAATCGGTCTTTGGGCGTGGTCGAGCTCTCGCCCGAGGGCATCATCCTGGCGGCCAACGGCAATTACCTCAAGACCATGGAATACCTGGCCGAAGACCTGCTGGGCCAGCCGCACAGCATCCTGTGCGAGGCCGACTATGCGGCCAGCGAGGAATACACCTGCTTCTGGCGCGACGTCAGCCTGGGCCGCTTCTTCTCCGGCCGCTTCCCGCGCCGCACCCGTAGCGGCCGCACCATATGGTGGGAAGCCACCTACTCGCCCTTGCTCGATGCGCATGGCAAGGCCGAACGGGTGATCTGCATCGGCACCGATGTGACCTACCGCGTCACCCGCGAAAAAAGCGACCGCGAACACCTGCACCTGCTCTCGCTGGGCATCAATGAAACCGACAATGCGGTGCTCATCACCGACGACCAGAACCGCATCGTCTTCCACAACACCGGCTTCACCCGCATGCTGGGCTTCGAGAGCCAGCAGGTAATCGGCCGCCTGCCGGGCCAACTCTTCGCCAGTCGGCCTACCTTCGTCAAATCGCTGGAGCGCTGCCACGGCGAACTGGTGCAGGGCCACAGCTACCATACCGAAGAACTGATCCACGACATGCACGAGCAGCCGGTCTGGATCTCGGCGGTGGTCAATCCCATCCTGGACGGTGCGGGCAAGCTCATCCATGCGGTGTGCGTGATGACCGACATCACCAATACCAAGGTGCATGAGGTGCTGCAATACCGCGTGCTCAATGCCATGGCACGCGACTCGTCGCTGAGCGAGCAGATGAATCTGCTGTGCGAAGAAGTGGAGCGGGTCGCTCCCGAGGTGATTGCCTCGGTGCTGCGCGTGGATGAACACGGCTGCCTGCGCACCCTGGCCGGGCCCAGCCTGCCGGAGGCCTATATCAAGTCGATCGAAGGAGTGCAGATCGGACCGCTGGTAGGCTCCTGTGGCAGCGCCGCCTATACTGGCGAGACCGTGATCGTGGAAGATATCCAGACCGATCCCCACTGGAACGACTACAAGCACCTGGCCCTGCCTCACGGCCTGCGCGCCTGCTGGTCCACGCCGATCAAATCGGCCGATGGCAAGGTAATCGGCACTTTTGGCTTCTATTACCGCCATCCCGCCCGGCCCAGCCTCTTCCATCACCTGCTGGTGGAAGCCGGCCTGCACCTGTGCGCCCTGGCCATCGAGCGCGAGGACGCCCGCGCGCGCATCCACCAGCTGGCCTTCTACGATTCCCTGACCGGCCTGCCCAACCGCAGCCTGCTGCTGGTGCAGGCCGGCCAGGCCATTGCCGCCGCCGAACGCAACTGCAGCACGGTGGCGGTGATGTTCATCGACCTGGACCGCTTCAAGCAGGTCAATGATTCACTGGGCCACCAGGCCGGCGACGAGCTGCTGCGCACGGTGGCCACCCGCCTGCAATCGCAGGCGCGCCGCTCCGACATCGTCGGCCGGCTCTCCGGTGACGAGTTCGTGGTGGTGCTCACCCAGTACGACACCCAGCACCTCACCGAAGTGGTCAAGCGCATCCAGGAGCGCCTGGCCATGCCCTGCCACATCAACGGCACTCCGCTGAACCCCTCAGCCAGCATCGGCGTGGCCATCTTCCCCGACAACGGCAACGACATCGAGACCCTGCTGCACCGGGCCGACATCGCCATGTACCAGGCCAAGGCCGTCAACCGTGGGCGTTTCAGCTTCTTCAGCGAAGAGATGAACAGCATGGCCCAGGAGCGCCTGGCGCTGGAAAGCGCCCTGCGCGACGCCCTGCGCGGCGGCGACCTGGAGCTCAACTTCCAGCCCCAGATCAACCTGCACGACCAGAGCCTGCACGGGGTCGAGGCGCTGGCGCGCTGGCTTCATCCGCAACTGGGACAGATCTCGCCAGGGCGCTTCATTCCCATCGCGGAAGAATGCGGACTGATCGGCGAACTGGGCAAGTGGGCGCTGGAAGAGGCCTGTTTCCAGCTGTCCGACTGGCGTCGGCGCGGCATCCAGGTACCGTCGATCTCGGTGAACCTGTCGGCCACCAATTTCCACGATCTGGACCTGCCGCAATTCGTCACCGGCCTGCTGCGCCGCTACGCCCTCGAACCCAGCGACCTGACCCTGGAGATCACCGAAACCGTGCTCATGGACACCAACCCCAGCACCAGCCAGACCATTGCCGCCGTGCATGCGCTGGGCATCCGGCTGGCCATGGACGACTTCGGCACCGGCTATTCCAGCCTGGGCTACCTGCGCAAGCTGCCCGTCTCGGAACTGAAGCTGGACCAGAGTTTCGTGCGCGACATGGCCAAGGACCCCGCCGTGAGCGCCCTGACCAATGCCGTCATCCGCATCGGCGAGAGCCTCAAGCTGACCGTCGTGGCCGAAGGGGTGGAAGACGCCGAGCAATATGCCTTGCTGATGAGCCAAGGCTGTGATGTGGCGCAGGGCTACCTGTTTTCGCGGCCGATGTCAGCCGATGCGCTGGAAAACTGGGTGCGCGATCTGCACGCCGGGCGCGGACATACTGGCGAATGGACGCCCCAGTACCAGTCCGCCGTACCAGGCTGAAGCATCGGCCTGCATCAATACGATGCAAAAAGATTCACTTTCCCAGTGGAAAAACAACAGCACAGTTAAATGTGGGCGCAAACATTCGAAGTATTTTGATGCAGCGCAATAAGCTGACGATATACTGACGCATTCCCCAGCAGATACCGCGATTTGACATCCGCGCCCGGAGCAATCCAGGGCGCAGGGCTAGTGCGTTCTTCGCTTTCGTTGCCTCTTCGGCAACAAAGGAAAACAGATTGGATTCAAGCTCGCCGATCGGGGCGAGTCGCTAGCGTCGCCGAGGTGACCTGAACCGGTCCCGTTCGGTATTTGCATTTCCACATTATGCGTTTCAAAAAAGAACAACAGCCATGGCTAATTCGACGTCTGCTGCGCGTAGCGCATCCCTCTTCCATCGTTCGGTGGGAGCCAAACTGACCGCCCTGACGGTGGCCCTGGTGGGCATCGTCTTTGTGATCGCCTTGCTGCTGATCACCTATTCGGCCTCACGCATGATCGAGCAGCGCTCAGTAGAACAGATGCGCAACGATACGCGCGGCATCGCCAACATGGTCGGCCTGTTCGACCGTTCCGTGAACAGCCAGGTCGATCGCTTCTCCACCATGTTCGATAGCGAATTCGGCAAGCTGAACCTGGATGAAACGCGCACGGTGCAAATCGGCGAGCGCGCCACCCCGGTGCTGCAGAACGATGGCCATGAACTGAACCTGGACTTTTCCATCCCCGACCGCTTCACCGCCAAGACCGGCGTGACCGCCACCATCTTCGCCAAGACCGGCGAAGACTTCGTGCGCATCTCCACCTCGGTGAAGAAGGAAAACGGCGAGCGCGCCATCGGCACCCTGCTCGACCGCAGCCATCCCGGCTACGCGGCGCTGAAGTCCGACAAGGCCTATAGCGGCCTGGCCACCCTGTTCGGCAAGCAATACATCACCAAGTACGTGCCAGTGAAGAACAATGCCGGCCAGATCATCGCCGCGCTCTATGTGGGCATCGACATCTCCAGCGACATCAAGGCGCTCAAGGACCAGATCAAGGCGCTCAAGATCGGCGACACCGGCAATTTCTTCGCACTCAACGCCCGTGAAGGCAAGGACCAGGGCGTGATGATCGCCGGCGCTGCGCGCGAGGGCAAGGAAGAAGGCAGCAGCCTGCTGGAACTGAAGGACGCCGCCGGCGACACCTACATCAAGACCATGCTGCAACAGAAGGACGGCTCGCTGGCCCATACTGCCGCCGATGGCCGCAAGAAGATCCTGGCCTTTACCTACTACCCGGGATGGCACTGGGTCATCGCCGGCGAGGCAGCGGTCGACGAGATCACCCGCGAAGTCAGCTCCATGCGCAACCTCTACATCGGCCTGGGCCTGCTGTTCCTGGCGGTGCTGGCGGCGATCCTGACGGTGATGGTCAACCGCATGGTCTCGCGTCCGCTGGATGCAGCGTGCCAGGCCGCCGACCGCATCGCCGGCGGCGACCTCACCACTCGCCTGCACGTGCACAGCAGCGACGAGATCGGTCGCCTGATGGGCGCCTTCAACGGCATCAGCATGGGCTTGAGCGACGTGGTCTCCAGCGTGCGCGCCGGCACCGAAGAAATCAACACCGCCGCCAGCGAGATCGCCTCGGGCAACCTCAACCTGTCGGTACGCACCGAACAGCAGGCCGGCGCCCTCGAAGAAACCGCCTCGGCCATGGAAGAGCTGACCTCCACCGTCAAGCAGAACGCCGCCAACGCCGAGCAGGCCGACGAACTCTCCAGCGCCGCCTCGGAAGTGGCCAGCCATGGCGGCGAGGTGGTCGGCCAGGTGGTGCAGACCATGGACGCCATCAACAGCTCGTCGCAACGCATCGTGGACATCATCAGCGTCATCGATGGCATCGCCTTCCAGACCAATATCCTGGCGCTGAACGCCGCCGTGGAAGCAGCCCGCGCCGGCGAACAGGGGCGCGGCTTTGCCGTCGTGGCCACCGAAGTGCGTACCCTGGCCCAGCGCAGCGCCGCCGCCGCCAAGGAAATCAAGGAACTCATCGACGCTTCCGTGCAGACGGTGGCCGGTGGTGGCCAGTTGGTCACCCAGGCCGGCAACACCATGAACGACGTGGTCTCCAGCGTGCAGCGCGTATCCACCGTCATCAGTGAAATCACCACCGCCAGCCGCGAGCAGAGCGAAGGCATCGACCAGATCAACCGCGCCATCGCGCAAATGGACGAGAGCACCCAGCAGAACGCCGCCCTGGTCGAACAGGCCGCCGCAGCCGCGCAATCGCTGCAGCAGCAGGCCGAACGCCTGGCGGCCGCCGTGAGCACCTTCCGCATCTGAGGGGTATTTCCGGGCAGACCATCCCTGAGCAAACCCGCCTTCGAAGCCGCCCACGGGCGGCTTCGTCACATGGGCGGCGGCGGCCAGGCGGCGCCGCTTGGACGGTATAATCCCGCCATGAACGCACCGCACTCCCCTTCCGCTTCCGACCCGGCCGCAACGCCGTCCTATCGCCCCATCCAGGCCCTGCCCGATCAGTTGATCTCGCAGATTGCCGCCGGCGAGGTGATCGAACGTCCCTCCGCCGTGGTCAAGGAATTGCTGGAAAACGCCCTCGACGCCGGCTCCACCCAGATCACCGTGCGCCTGGAGCAAGGCGGCGTCAAGCGCATCGCCATCACCGACAACGGACGCGGCATTCCACCTGAGCAATTGCCGCTGGCCCTGGCTCGCCATGCGACCTCCAAGATTGCCTCCCTGACCGACCTGGAAAACGTCTCCACGCTCGGTTTTCGCGGCGAAGCGCTGGCCTCGATCGCCTCGGTGGCGCAACTGACCGTCACCAGCCGCACCGCCGATGCACCGCACGCCTGGGAAATCACCGGCTCCCAGTTTGGTACCGTCGCTCCCGCCTCGGGAGCGCAGGGCACCACCATCGACGTGCAAGACCTCTACTTCAACACGCCGGCGCGGCGCAAATTCCTCAAGTCCGAACAGACCGAATACGGCCACTGCGCCGAAGTCGTGCGCCGCATTGCGCTGGCGCGTCCGGACGTGAGTTTCTCGCTGTCGCACAACGGCAAGACGGTGGATCACTGGAACGTCGGCGAATTCGCCAAGCGCAGCGCCCACATCCTCGGCGACGAATTCGCCAACGCCCGCCTGCCGCTCGACGAGAGCGCCGGCCCCTTGCGCCTGCACGGCTTCGTCGGCCTGCCCACCGCCTCCAAGGCGCGCGCCGATGGCCAGTACTTCTACGTCAATGGCCGCTTCGTGCGCGACAAGCTGCTCACCCACGCCGTGCGTGCCGCCTACCAGGACGTGCTGCATGGCGACCGTTATCCGGCCTACGCCCTGTCGCTCACGCTGGACCCGGCGCTGGTGGACGTCAACGTCCATCCCTCCAAGATCGAAGTGCGCTTCCGCGATAGCCGGGCGGTACACCAGTTCGTCTTCCATGCCGTCTCGCGCGCACTGGCGCAGACCTCGGCCGTTTCTTTCGGCACCCTGCCTGGCACCGCGCCCCAGTCCGACGACAGCGCCGGCGCGCCACCGCCGGCCGCCAATGCACCGCTGCCGTGGATACGCGAACAGCAGCAGCAAAGCTTTTCGGCGCAGTTCGCCGAAGCCCCGCGCCCCTTCTCCTTCGGCGGCAACAGCGGCTTTGGCGTACGCCAGAACACCGAAGCCTACGGCAGCATGTTCCGCAGCGCGCCCGCCAGCGGCGAGCCTGACGGTGCCGCCCCGGCGGCCTATGGCGCTGCGCCCGCCACCGCCCCGGCCACGCTGCCCGAGGGCGATTTCCCACTCGGCTTCGCCCTGGCGCAACTGCACGGCATCTACGTGCTGGCGCAGAACCAGGCTGGCCTGGTGGTGGTGGACATGCACGCCGCCCATGAACGCATCCTCTACGAACAGCTCAAGACTGCACTGGACGGCAACGAGATGTTCGTGCAGCCGCTCTTGATTCCCGTGACCTTCTACGCCGACCCGGTCGAAGTCGGCACCGTGGAAGAACATCAGGAAACGCTCTCCGCCCTAGGCTTCGACATTGCCGTGATGTCGCCCACCACGCTGGCGGTGCGCGCCGTGCCGGCGCTGCTCAAGAACGCCGACGCCCAGACCCTGGCCCGCGACGTGCTGCGCGACGTGCGCGAATATGGCGGCTCACGCGTGCTGCTGGAGCGCCGCAACGAACTGCTCGGCACACTGGCCTGCCACACCGCCGTGCGCGCCAATCGCAGCCTGACCCTGCCCGAGATGAATGCGCTGTTGCGCCAGATGGAAGCCACCGAGCGCTCCGACCAGTGCAACCATGGCCGCCCGACCTGGACCCAGATGGGCCTGTCGGACCTGGACAAGCTCTTCCTGCGCGGCCAGTAGATGACAGACCAGACGCTTCCCCTGGCCGTCTCCATCATGGGCCCCACCGCCTCCGGCAAGACCGCGGCGGCGCTGGAGATTGCCCGCCATCTGCCCTGCGAAATCATTTCCGTGGATTCGGCCCTGGTCTACCGCGAGATGGACATCGGCACCGCCAAGCCCACGCCCGCCGAGCTGGCCCAAGTGCCGCACCACCTGATCGACATCATCGATCCCACCGAAGCCTACTCGGCCATGCAATTCCGCCAGGACGCGCTGCGCCTGACGCAGGAGATCATTGCCCGCGGCAAGCTGCCCTTGCTGGTCGGCGGCACCATGCTGTATTTCAAGGTCTTGCGCGACGGCCTGGACGAACTGCCGCAAGCCGACCCAGCCCTGCGCGCGCAGCTTGACGAAGAAGCGGCGCGCGTCGGCATGCCAGCCATGCATGCCCGGCTGGCCGAGCTGGACCCGGTCACGGCCGCGCGCCTGAAGCCCAACGACAGCCAGCGCATCCAGCGCGCCCTGGAGATCAGCCTGCTGACCGGCCAGCCGATGTCAGCGCTGCTGTCGCAAAAGCCGGCCGAAGCGCTGCCCATGCGTTTGCTGCCGCTGGCGCTGGAGCCTTCCGAGCGTGCCGTACTGCACGACCGCATCGCCCTGCGCTTTGACCTGATGCTGCGCGATGGCGGCCTGGAACGCGAAGTCCGCGCCCTGCGCGCCCGCGGCGACCTGCACCTGGGCCTGCCCTCGATGCGCTGCGTGGGGTACCGGCAGATGTGGGAATACCTGGACGGCAGCATCGACGCGGCCACCATGCGCGAGAAAGGCATCGCCGCCACCCGCCAGCTGGCCAAGCGCCAGCTGACCTGGCTGCGCTCCATGCCGGAGCGCATCAGCATCGACTGCAACCGGCCCGAGGCCACGGCAGAGGTGCTGGCGCGAGTGCGCGAGGCTGTGGATAACTAAAACCCGTGGATACGCAGAAAAATGTTGACAGCAAGCCTTCTGACCATTATAGTCTCGGGCTTGCCTCCTGGTGATATAGCTCAGCTGGTTAGAGCACAGCACTCATAATGCTGGGGTCGGTGGTTCAAGTCCACCTATCACCACCAGATACCGATTCGAAGAAGTCCAGTAGAATCCTGAAACCCGCTACAGGCCTAGTGCTTGAGCGGGTTTTTTGTTTTTCAACGTCCAAAACGGTGCGTTGACAGCCAATGGGGGGTAGGGGTAGTTTTAGGGGTAACCGCACATTACCCAAACATCGCTACCCCTAAAATGCCTAGAATCATTGAGCCCCTCAAGGATCTACAAGTTAAGAATGCCAAGCCGAAAGACAAGTCGTACAAGCTAGCCGACGGCGGCGGACTCTACTTGCTCGTCACGCCCACTGGCAGCAAAGGGTGGCGACTCAAATACCTGTTCTTGGGGAAAGAAAAGCTGATCTCCTTAGGCACCTACCCCGAGGTCAGCCTGCAAGAAGCTCGTAAGCGACGTGACTCCAATAAGGAGCTCGTGTCCGATGGGGTTGATCCTAGCGATAACAGAAAGGCCGCAAAGCTAGCAGGCGTTGAGCGCGCTGCAAATAACTTTGAAGCCATTGCACGAGAATGGCTGGCCAAGCACAAAGAAGAATGGGCAAAGACCCACTACGAGAAAATAGTCGGCCGACTTGAGAACGACGTTTTCCCCTACCTCGGGAAGAAACCAATTTCCGGCATTACGACATCTGAACTGTTGAGCGTCATTCGCAAGATTGAAAGTAGAGGCGTACTAGAAACAGCGCACCGAGCTCTTGCAAACTGCGGACAGGTTTTTCGGTACGCAGTCGCCACGGGGCGGACGGAGCGCGATCCAACTGGAGATCTTCGCGGAGCGCTCGCTTCTGTGAAAAGTCGCCGCACTCATTTCGCGGCTGTCACCGAACCCAAAGAGGTTGGCAGCCTTCTTCGTTCCCTCTACGGATATGACGGCACTCCAACAGTCTGTGCGGCGCTGCGTCTGGCGCCTTTGTTGTTTGTAAGACCTGGAGAGCTACGAGCAGCGGAGTGGGCACATATCGATCTAGATGCCGCTGAATGGCGCTACATAGTCACAAAAACGAACACACAACATATCGTGCCACTCCCCAGCCAAGCGGTTGAGATTCTAAAGGACCTCCAACCGCTAACCGGTAGTGGGAAGTATGTTTTCCCCAGCCCGAGATCCAAGACTCGCCCGATGAGTGACAACGCGATTTTGTCAGCTATGCGTCGCATGGACATCGGCAAAGATGTCATGAGCGGCCACGGCTTCCGGGCCATGGCGCGCACTATTCTCGATGAAGTCCTTGGAGAGCGAGTCGATCTTATTGAGCATCAATTGGCGCACGCGGTCCGGGATCCCAACGGGCGCGCCTACAATCGGACTTCTCATCTTCCAGAACGCAAGCGAATGATGCAACGCTGGGCAGATTACCTGGATTCGTTACGTGTAGGCGCTGAGGTAATTCAACTGCGCGAAGCTTAATACCAAGTGGCCTTAACTAGCCGCAGTAATGACGCATATCGCACCGAACCTCCGCCTTGACTTGATCTCCAGCGCTCAAGCGCTGTTCACGCGACTGGCGAAATGACTTGCTGCTGATCGCCTTCATCCTCTTCGGCATCGCCAAGTTCAGATCCGTCCGCAACAGCCGCCGCCGCTTTACCCATGGCCCGTTCTACCAGTTTGACCAGACTAGCCTTTCGGTTTTTGTAGAAGCTGTCAAAGTCGTCAGCCCGAAGCGCGGTCGTATCGATGAGATGCGAGCCGACAATGGCGTTCATCTCAGCATCCGCAAGCTGAACCTGCGTATGAGATTGCAATTTTGACAAATAGATCGATGGCGCATGCCCGCCGATCATTCGGTTTGCCTTGTAGGAAATCGGGGTTTTATTGACGACCGTGTTGTAGACCGCGCGCTTAATACCGTTCTTCTCGCACCAGTCCTGCGGGAAGATGTGATGAATATCAAGCGCAAGTTCCTCGTCGTCGAGTTCCTGGATCTTTGCCTTCCAGAAAAAGTCTTGCGCGCCTTCACGAAGCACCAGCACATTCAGGCCTTTATACGCGGCTGACAGGCGCGACGTCATCGTGTCCAAGCGGTCCGGGCTAAACGCCGCATCTGCAATGGTTCGAGGTATTGCGCTGTCACTCTCGATCCACTGTAATAGATCCTCGACATCGTTTGCGATTCGGGTCTCGATGGCGCTGCCATAGAGTTCGCCGAGAACACCACTCCAGTACCAGTGAGAAAGTTTTTGGTAGATGCGCGGCTCAAGCCAGCGTTCGCGCAGGTGCGCGAGTACCGAGGCGAGCGGGGCCAGTTGTGTTCGATACGGCAATTCGCGTGGGCTTTTCACGCACTCCTTGCGCAGAAACTTGGCAGCGAGCAGAAAGCCCACTTCGACCTCTTCTGCCCATTTGGCATACGCACTCAAGGGCATTGCAAGTATCGAGACACGTTTTGCGCTCACCGGTTGTATAGACTTTCCTATTTTCCCAGACGCCACATCGGCGCGGCGCAACTCCAATGTGTGCAACATCGATACCGCCTGCAGGAAATCCGTAGACTCCACCTGTGACAGTAGCGCCTCTTTGCATAGGCGTTGATACCGTCCCGAAACATTTCTGGTGGCGTTGCCATGCCAGTCATCACGCAGATTGAAGCCGTCAGCTGCGTAGGTTGCAGTGACCAGTTCAAAAACGTTGAGTGGGACGCCACCGGTGTTTACTTTCTCGAAGACCAGGCAGACGGCTTCCTTCGTCGTGGCCTTGCCGAGCTGGATCACAGGTAGCTGGTAGTTACGGAAGGCATTCAGTACCTGTCGACGGAACTGCATGTACAGGCCGAACTTTTCGGCAGCGTACTCCTGCAAGGCTTCTTCCCATGCATCCGAGTTCAGGATCTGATCGCATGGAAAGTACAGCTGCTCGCACTCCTTCTGCGTCGTAGTCAAATCAAGATCGATCTGGCGGCCAAAGTTGGAGCGCTTGATCTTGTCCTCTTCGATGGCCTCAATAGCGTCCTCCAGGCGATCCCCACCTTCCAGTGCTACTTCAATGTTCCAGTAGTAGTGCCTTCGAATAGGCTTGCCCTTTTCGGTGCGGGTCTTCACCGCGTCCTTCGTGGCCAAGACTTGCGTGAGGGTGGTAAGGCGTTGTTGCCCGTCGAGAATCAGCAGCTCCGCATCTGATTCGCCCGATGGGAGCGAAACCCCCTCCACTGGCCGTACCTGAAACTTGGCCTCGCCACCGGTCTCCAGCAGCATGACTGCCCCGACCGGGAATGACCTGGCAATGCTCACCAGCAGACTGCGGATGTGCTGGTCATCCCACACCCATCCACGCTGAAAATCAGGTAACTGGATCTTCGCCTTGACGATTTCGGCAAGGATTTCTGGCAATAGCCGCTTGGTGCTATCGAAAGTGCTCATTGTTTTACCTTCATCATTACTTCACCAAATCCATCAACTTGTCGAAGCTCTTCACCACGTCGTACTTGACGTTTTCAGGGGCGTACTTCCGGTTCATTTCGTCGAAGAACTTGCGGGCACATTCGATCTTGGTTTCCTCGATCTTCGTCAATTGCATCGTTGACATGGACCCTTTGGTCTCCGCAACGAAATAGACATGCTTGACGGCCCCCTCTTTGAACGAAATTGCCCAGTCAGGGTTGTAGTCACCCACCGGCGTCGGGATCAGAAAGCCACGGGGCAACTTGGCGTACACGATCACTTCGGTGCAGGTGTCGAGGGTCTCGACGAATTTACGCTCGATACCGGAATCCGTGATCACGTAATCGTAGATGTGCCGCTTGAGCTTGTCACCGGCCTTGCTGAAGTCCTGCTTGGCCTGCCCTGCGGTGAAGATGTCGATATCGAACTTGTCCTCGACCGGGTCGTAGGCTAGATGTTCGATGATCATCGTTGCCTTCTGCTCGTTGATCAGTCGCACGGCTTCCGCGATAAAACTCTCGGGATTGGTACGGAACTGTGCAAACACTGCGACGCTAATTCCTTTCAGGATGTCTGCTGTCGCGCGTCGCGTCAGTTGCGTACCGTCAGCGATCTTGCCGATGAGGTCGTACTTCACTGCGGAATGAATCGACTGCTTGTTGTACTCGACTGTCGTTTCAGCGAGCTTGAAGCCGTCCCCACTCTTCAGTGCGTCTGCCGTTAAACCTTTGTTTTCGCCTGTCTTGGCAATACTTGGATCGACATCGCGCTTCGTCTTCTTGTCGATGGAGAAATAGCCGCTGCACGTTGATCACCATCACGTTGATGCCCGCGTCTGACGAGAAGCTCTCCAGATGGTGCAACTGCTTGGAGTTGTAAATGAAGAAGCGCGCCTTCTTGTGATACGTCTCCAGAAAGTGTTCGGCCGTGATTTCCAGCGACTTGGCCACACCCTCGCGGATGGCAATGCTGGGCACGACGATGATGAACTTGCTCCAGCCGTACTGTTTGTTCAGCTCGAAAATGGTCTTGATGTAGCAATAGGTCTTGCCAGTGCCAGTTTCCATCTCGATATCGAGATTAACCCTGCTGGCCTTAGTCTTCACCAACTCAGCCGACTGCGGCAAGTTTTGTTGATGCTGAACCTGGGTGATGTTCTCCAGCAGCGCGATATCAGTCAGCTTCAGGTCGGCGTTCTTGAACCCGCTCTCAGAAAACAGATCCTCCACACCTTTCTTGGCCTTACCCGGATCGATGCGATAACTGATGGCTTCCGCCGTGCCGGGTGGCTGCCCTTTGAAGCAATCGACCACCGCTTGCACCGCCGCTGTCTGATAAGCCTGAGTTTTAAATTTGAGTTTCATCGCACCCCTCAGATGCATTTCACTTCAGTAGCAGGTGCCAAGAGCTTGAAAATCTGCTCGACGTTGATCTTGACCGCGCTGTTTTTGTAGCCCGCGTCGCGGAACACTACGCGCAAAGGCTGATACTTGGCCAACTCCTTTACGAAGGCTTCGTCGATGCTACCGCTGGCGTCAAAGCAGGCGGCAAGTGCGTTGCCATCGGCAAAGAATACATCCTTGCCTTGAATCGACAGCTTGGTAATGGGCAGCGCCAGATCGACGCCCCAGTCCAGCATTACCTGAAACAGCAGGTCTTCTGGTGTGCGGTCGGGCTTGATGTTATCAACGAACAGGTCGAGCTTGGCTTTATCGAGCGCATCGGGCATGTAGTAAACGTCGGCCATGTTGGATGTGTCAATTTTGAGAACGCGGAAGCCAGTATCTCGCCCCCATCCTGCCGCGCCATCTTTCTCGCGTACAGCCTTTCCTGCACGGCGAGTACGCTCCTTCGATATCTCCGAGATAAATGGCTTGAGACCGACCTGCGTGCAGAATTGGAAAGCCTCCTTCGCATCCTTGCTGTCCTGGCCAATCGGCTCGGGGAACTGGACGCTAATGAAGCGGCGACTGCCTCCTTCGCGTCGGTTGATTTCCATCGCTGCGTGCGCGAGGGTAGACGACCCGGCAAACAAATCAAGACAGATGTCTTTAGGGCCGGTCATGAAGGAAATGAGGCGCTCCATCAATAAAACGGGTTTGGGATTCGAAAACACCTTCTTCCCCTCGGGGAATAGCGTCTTCAAGTCATACGGCCCCGACCTACCATCCAAATCGAAAACGCTGGAGAGTTTATCTTCAAACTCCCATGCATAGACCTTCAACTCAATAAGCTTGGTCTCGTCATCTCCAAACAGAACCCGCTTCTGTTCAAGCAAGCGTTTCATGCTCTCTTCTGGAAACCGATAACCCATAAGTGGTTGAACGCATGACTTACCAGTTTTAGGATGAATGACGTCATATCGGTATCCCTCCTTGCCAGGGTTGTGGACGCTACGGCTTCCGGCGTACACCCCATCTTTGTCGATAAACTTATAGTCGGCTAACGGCCCAAGTTGCGCCTTGTTCTCGCGATACCAAATCGTATATGCAGACTGCAGCTCTGACGGGGTTGAATGCTTTTCAATAAGCTCAGAGCCGATTTTCACAACAATATCTTTAATGTCCGAGACGGAGCTTTTCCAGACACCTTCTAAGTCACTTTTGCTTCGAGCAAAAACATGAATGCTTTCGTGCTCAATAGCGATATTGCTTGGATTATTGTCGGTAACGTTTTTCCATATCAGGGTGCCAAGGAAGTTCGACTCCCCAAACACTTCATAGCAAAGATGAAGAACATTTGCTGTTTCAGCGTCATCGATGGAGATAGCAATTACACCTGCAGGAGCCAAAAGGTTCCGTGCGACACGTAGACGCTGGTACATCATGCCAAGCCAGTCGGAATGGAACCTTCCGTTCGCTTCAGTGTTGGCAACAAGACGATTTCCCAGCTCGTCAGACTGATTACTTTGTGTCAGATACTCGTAGGTGTTTCCTACAAAATCGTCTCGGTAGACAAGGTTGTTGCCTTTTTTTCGGTTGTATGGAGGATCGAGATAGATCAACTTAATCTGGCCGAGGTACGTCTCCTGCAGCAGCTTCAGTGCATCTAGGTTGTCACCTTCGATAAACAGGTTCTTGGTAGTATCGAAGTCCACGCTTTCATCGCGACAGGGGCGCAGCGTTTTGGCAATCGGCGCATTGGCTGTGAGCAAGGCTTCGCGCTTCCCTGGCCAGTTCAAGTGGTAGCGTTCCTGTGGTCCCTCGACAATCGAATCGGTCAGTTCCTGCCGTAGCTGGTCAAAATCCACCGCCAACTTCACGGTGCCGTCCTCGCCCTTGGCCTCGGTGACGCAGCCTGGAAACAGATCACGAATGCGGGCGATGTTGTCCTGTGTGAGATTCGGTGAATGCATTTTTAGCTTTTCCATGTTCTTATCCTGTGGTCGCCGCGATTTGGCGGCTGTTCTATTTGGAGTGGCCTTATTCGGCGTCAGAATTGTCTTGGTGCTTGAGCTCTGCAAATTTGGCCGCCCTCGTCGGATTGCCACGCGTGAGCGGCTTGACTTGTTAAGTCTTCAGCCTTGTCATTGGCAAGCCGCAGATTCTTGGCCGGCTTGTGCAGCGCTTCTTTGGTTTTTTGCAGATCCTTAATGACTTCGTCGATGCGCTTGCTATTCAAGACGTTCGTGCAACTGTTTTTCGAAGTCACTATCGCGAACCTGCTTCAGGATATCTGCATACCCTGCCTCGTCGATCCTAAAGGCGTTGTCACAGTGCGGGCAGATGATTTCATGCATGTCTATTTTCCTTCTGCCTTGGCCAGTATGTTTTGGAGCATTTCCGGCACCGCTCCAGCAGCTTTAAGTGTTGCCGTGCGATACGCGAGTTGATTCTTTGCGAGACTGATACCCGCGGTGGCCTCGATTTCCGCGCAGGCGGCAACCCATTCTGGCCATTTTTCTGACAAGAGCGATTCGAGATGATCCTCAAAGACCGCTACCTCGCTTAAAACACTGGCTTTCGGAAAGTCTTCTTCAGGTATGCCGAAATATTGCAGAAGCCTGCGATTCTCGGTTGCATGGTTATTCCGCTCTTTTTCGATATCTTCCTGCTTCTTGTTTTTTGCTTTGGCGCGAGCCTCAAAGCCTGCATCTGCGTCAAAAAGTGCATAAGCGGGCACACCGATCGCGCTGAGAATCGCATGTGCAAGCGGTATAGATGTCTTTGACCCGACGGAAACAATCGAGACGCCGGCGGCTTCGAGCAAGCCATGCGAGGTTCTATCTCCAATGCCGTAGAAGACGGAGGACTCTGTCGTACCCTCCACAAGGAACGCTCTGTTAGCAAAGAGTGCGATGGAGAGTTGGTCCGCCACGTTGTGGTCAAGTCTTCGATCAACTACGTCTGCATCCACAATTCCGTTCAGTTTGGCTTTGACATCCGCAATGGTTGCGAAATGAACCGAAACTACTGGTGTTTCATCTGTTGACCTTGTCAGCCGTCTAATCTGATTGAAGTGCCGAGCCTCAAGAAAGTATGGGCTGTGAGTCGCATAGGTCACTTGGATGCACTTCTCAGGGTCTTCCACAAGGGAGCGGAGCACTTTTGCAAATGCCTGCGCCTGGATCGGGTGCTGAAAGAGTTCCGGCTCTTCGATTGCTAAGCAGATGACCCCGTCGGCTGACGCTGCCCCCGACTGAGCCAAGAGCTGGAGCGCCGAGATCAGAATCGTCCGCTGAAAACCATGGCCCTGCCGCTCCACAGCAGTTTCGGTCGCGCCATCGAGAATCGCGACTTCGAACGTGGTCTTAGGGGCCTTGAGTTCAACCTCTGCAGGGGAAACAGTAACAGACCGACCGGGTGAGTAAGACGAAACGACCGAGTTGAGCTGAGTCGTCATTTCCTCAAGCTGAGCCTTAAACTTCTCTTCGTAGACTTTCTGCTGCTTTGCTCTCGACTCCTCGACAATTGTTGCAATTTCCTGGTCTGCTGCAGCACGGTCAACGGAGCGCTCCAGAATGCGCCCAATGATGCTTGATTTGCCGTCAATGGACTCTTCGCTTGCGCGAAGGTCGGCGGTCACCAGCACAAAGTCGAAGAGACCACTCATTTTGCCTCCGCTGTTGAAACCAAAGAAGTTGGTTTGCAGCGATTCGAGAGCATCTTCGAGCTGGTCTGTATGTGCCGCTTCCCACATCGTCATCGCTTCATCAACTGCAGGGCCAGTATTCGCAGCTGGCAGATCCAGCTCTGGACGATTGGCCCGGAGCTCCTTGTAAAGGTCCTTCTTTACGTTTGCGCCGGCCGCTGCTTTTATTGCATTGAATGCAGGAAAACCCTTTGCATTGGCGGAGAGTCGATCGGATCCATCAGGTGACCGTTGCCTCCATGCTGTAAACGTCGTCGCCCCATCCGGCGCGTACTTGCCAAGGGCCTCTCGGTCTTTTCCCGAAAGGTCGGAGAAGGTAACTTGTACCTCGATCTCTTCACCAGCAGCACCGAAGGAGCAGTCTTTCTCTGTGAGCGATCCAGGCTTGCCGTTAAAAAACCAATCGAGCGCACGCAGCACAGTCGACTTGCCTGCACCGTTTGGCCCAATGAAGGTCGTGACGGAGTCGAAGGGGATCGTTACATCCTTGAGTGCCCGAAAATTCTTGATGCGTACGGATTGAATCTTCATTTCAGCTTCGCTCCCTTACCATTTTTTTATCTATCATTGCTTGAGTGCCTCAAGCTCGTCTTTTAACTTGCGCAGTTCGGCGTTGATTTCCACCTTGCGATTGAATTGCTTTTCCTTAGCCAGTCTGCTGGCAGCTTTCTCGACCTCACGCTGCTTGGCTGCAACCAGTTCAGCGCGGGAAACCAAGTCAGCGAGGCTTTCTTGTGGGCGCGCGGGCATGGGGATAAGGCGTTGAAGCGCCTGCTCATACAAGCCGCCCAAGTCGAGGGCCAAGGGTATGGCAGCGCGCTCACAGTCACTCGGCAACCAGCCGGTCGCAAAGTAGTCGCTCAAGACCCAACGGCTGGCGTCCGACGCGTTCGGACGCTTGTACGCGGCAATCACCTGCGTCCGTCCATCAAAGCTCAGTTCGAAAATGATGGGAAACTGCACCGCGCCATCGATGCAGCGCAAAACGTCCAGATTCAGCTCCGACGTCTTGAGCTGGATGGAGAAAATCTGAAGCTCTGGCACTCCCGACTTGGCGGGCAGGTTAATCGTTTCCGGTGCCAGCTTGTATAGCCAGACGATCTGCTCGACCTGCTCGACGAACAAGTCCTTCAGCCTCGTATTGGCACCGCTGTGTTCGTAGATCTTGTTCTTTGGCAGGGTACGACCAAAAGCGGCCTGCTTCGGGTAGTTGATGAAAGCGGCGTTCGACTCGAAGCGGGTGGGCAGACTCATCCGACCTCCTGAATCACAAGGAAGGTGATCAGTTCGAAGTCGTCTAGCCCGGCGATGGTATTGACCAGGGCGGTGGTCCTGCCGACGCTGAACAGGCTGTCCAGATCTTTCTCTTCCTTCACCTCGATCATGGAGCGGATGGTCTTACCAAGCAGGTCCGAATACGCCTGCATCTTGTGGCCATCGGCCGTTTCCTTGTTGAACAGACGGCAGACATCCGGAATAGGCTGGGCTTGCCCCTTGCAGCAACTGCGCACGAGATCCAGCAAACGCTTGACCTCGGTGTGGTCGTGAATGACTTCCCCCTCGCGGTTGATATAGACGAGGTAGTAAGGGTGCAGCTGATTGTGCTGACTGACATTGACGCTCGGATTGCGGTTGCGCAGCGTGAAAATCACGCCCGGGCGCAGGCCCATCTCCGGTTTGGCAGGCACCACGGCATGCATGCCGCTTGGCACGTTGCTCAATTCGCCATTGGCTTTCACATAGTTGAGCAAGTCCATGCGGAAGTCATTGAGCCCGAGGTCAGTGATCGTCACGCCGGTCTTCAAGTCTTCCAGCTCGATCACTTCCTCCATCAGACGACGCAGTTGTTCCTTGCGATAGGAAACATCGTTGGCTTGGGCGCTCAGCACGTTGTCGTCACCGGTGGCGGTGACGTCGGCAATCATCATCCGACTCTCAACCCGCTCCTTGAGGTTGATGTACTCGTCGAGCGAAATGTCAGGCCAATAGTTGACCAACTGAATGCAGCTGTTGAGCGAGCCAATGCGATCCACCCGGCCAAACCGCTGGATGATGCGCACTGGATTCCAGTGGATGTCGTAGTTGATCAGGTAGTCGCAATCCTGCAGGTTCTGGCCTTCGGAAATACAGTCTGTACCGATGAGCAAGTCAATCTCTGCCGGCTCGTTCGGCAGAACTATGACTTTCTCCTTCGAGCGCGGCGAGAAAAGGGTGAGTAGTTCCTGGAAGTCATAGCTCTTCTTTAGCGTGGACTTTGGCGCACCTTTGCCGGTGACTTTCGCGCTGTACAGGGTCTGTGTGGCCAGCAACTCCGGAGCCAAATTGGCATATAAATAGTCAGCGGTGTCGGCGAAAGCGGTAAAGATCAGCACCTTTTTGTTGCCGGGATTGAGGGGGGCTGCGATTTTCTCCAGAACCAGTGCCCTCAGATGCTGCAGCTTGGCGTCATCGGCAGGCGTGACCTTGTTCATTGATGCCAGCAAGGCATCAATGATTTCCAGATCGACTCTCAGCTCGTGCTCCCACGAGGGCAAGTCCATATCGGCGAGGCTGATCTTTACCTTGCCGCCGATCTCGCTGTCCCCAGTGGTGGGCAGGTCGTCGTCGTCCGCGTCGAGATTTTCCAACTGGTCGGTCAGATCATCAATGCTGGCGACGTTGCCGGTCTGATTGAACGTGCTGATCTTGGCCAGCGTATTCGTGTGGTTCGTGCGCAGGGACTGGAGCGTCAACCGGAAGGACTCAATCGAGCTTTCTAGGCGCTTGAGCAGATTGGTCGTCATCAACGCTTGCAGGCTCTTTTCGCGGTCGGCTTGCTTGAACTTGCCTTTTCCACCCGACACTTGCGTGTCGTACAACTCCTCGTACTTCTTGAGACGACTTGGGAGGATGTAGCTGATCGGGGCATACACGGCGAGCTTGAGCAGGGACAGCTGCTCGAAGATCTCGTTGAAGCTCATCACGTCCGTTCGCTGCGTGAGCGGGCTGTGGAACGACAAGGGTTTGCAGCGCTCAGGGAATTGGCCAATGTCCTTGGTGTCGTAGAAGGTCTGGATATGCTTGCGGGAGCGCGCAATGGTAACGCTGTCGAGCAATTCGAAGAAGTCGAAGTCCAAGGAGTCCAGGATAGCCCGCGCTGTACGCTCTTCCGGTGGAAGCTTTGCCCATGCGTTGAAGCTGGCCTGCGCATCACGGAAAATGTCCTCTACCGTCTTGCCAGTGCGTAGCTTTTTGCTGAGGTTCTCGGAGTCGCCCTCATAGGCCAGTGCCAGTTGGTTGCGCAGGTCATTAAAGCGGTTGTTCACCGGAGTGGCAGATAGCATCAACACCTTGGTTTTCACGCCCTCCTTGATGACCTTGTTCATCAGCTTCTGATAGCGCGTTTCCTTATCCTTGTAGACGTCATTGTTTCGGAAGTTGTGCGACTCGTCGATGACGACGAGGTCGTAGTTGCCCCAGTTGATGCGGTTCAGCGGTGTGCCAAACGACTCGCCGCTGGTGCGGCTGAGGTCGGTATGACAAAGCACGTCGTAGTTGAACCGGTCGCGGGAAAAGATGTTGGTCTTGAGGTTGCGGTTGTAGTTCAGCCAGTTAGCCGCCAGCTTCTTGGGGCATAACACCAGGACTGATTTGTTACGCAGCTCGTAATACTTGACGACTGCCAGGGCCGTAAAGGTTTTGCCCAAGCCGACGCTGTCGGCCAGGATGCAACCGCTGTAAGTTTCCAGCTTGTTAATGATCCCAGTGGCAGCATCCTTCTGGTAATTGAAGAGTTTGTTCCAGATTAGGGTGTCCTGGTAACCCGTGCGGTCATTGGGTAGGACGTCTTCGTCGATGTCGTCGAGGAACTCGTTAAAGATGTTGTAAAGCATCAGGAAATAGATGCTCTCGGGTGAGTTTTCTCGGTAGACCGAGGCAATGTGCTCGCAAATCTGCGCGGTAACGTCCTCCAGCTTTTCGGGGTCGCTCCAGATCTGATCGAACAGGCTCAGGTACGTGGCTGCAAAGGGTGCCTCGTCCATCTTGTTGACGAGGTTGGAAACCGCATTCCCTTGCTGGTACCCGAGATCGACAGCTGTGAATCCATGCAGGGGCATGTAAGCCGTATCGATGCCGCCAGCCTGCACGCAGGCGAACTGCTGCATCGGTGCTTTAGTGCGGTTACTCTTGAATTTGGCCTTGCGCTGTATCCACTCTGCGCACTCCTTGGCCACTGCCCGCTGGGTGAGCTTGTTTCGAAGCTGGATTTCAAACTCGCTGCCGTAGAGGCTGCGCTCGCGGTCGAGCTTGGGAATGTGGAATTCCTTTTGCTCTTTACGAATCTTGTCGGTGACCTCGTTGGCAACAAAGGTGGGCGAGGTGAAGATGAAGTCCAGCTCGTCGATCTTTGCCAACTCAGCTTTCAGTGCCTCAAAGGCGTACATTGAGAAGCACGAGGCCGCGACCTTGAGGCGCGCGCCTGGCCGGAGGGTCTGCTTGAGATCGTCGCCAAGCAACTGGCTGATGTTGTCAATCAGTTCCATCAGTCACTTGCCCCCGAATTTTTGTTGGTCAGATTGGCGGCAATCCACTCATCCAGGTCGCTACGACGGAAGCGCCATGCCCCCCCAGCTTGAAGGCCGGAAGCTTGCCTTCGGCCGCGAGGCGGTAGACGGTGCGCTTGCCCGCCTTCAAGTAGGCGGCCACCTCGTCCAGGGTCAGGATTTCACCTTCCGGGTCTGCCATAACCTCGTCTTTGCCGTTTGCCAAAAGTTGCCAATTCTCCCATATGACGGCGAACTAGGCCAGAGGCTGGGCGACGAAAAGAATAGCCAAAATGCAAATCTACGCCCTCAAAGCGAAGGCATTGCCATTTGGTTCGGAGCGCGGACGCGAGCTCGATTTCCGGGGTCCGCCGCTAGCCGCTCTATTACAGGAACCTGTGTGCAATCCTGCTTGGCGGCGATAGGCTGAACGACCACACCGCATTCTCCGCTCCCTTCGGACGCCTCGACCATTCAGAGAGAAAGCAGAACCGGCGTCTCCACCACGCGCACTGAAACTACGAACCCTCAGACGGAACACTGCACTCGTGCCGCGGCTCCTCCTGTATCCCCGATGATCCAAGCCCATAAATTCCTCGTTGTCGCTGCGCGTCGCCGTGTCACGGTGAATTGCACCCGCGAGCACCATCCACCATACAAGACCATAGGCTACGTCGTCCATCTTGACCAAGCGCTACTGACAATCTACCACCGTTGCCTACAGGAAGCGCGCACAACGATCTAGGCTAGAGGAAACGCTGGAAAAGGGCTGAAAGTCGTCACGACGGAGAACGACGCCCGAAAAAGATCAAGTGAGATTGCAGATATTTTCAAACACATATCACTCCTGAGAATCGAGCCTCTACTGCTCGCCCTCCCTGTTCCCTCAACCCGCACTTCTCACTCCAGGAGTTTTTATGTCATCTGCCCTGCATTGTCCTCGCTGTAAATCCCCCAACATCACCACCCGCAACTATGCCCGCAAAGCCGGCGGCGCCCTCGGTGCAGCTGCCGGTGCCGCCGGTAGTGCTGCCGCCATGATGAGCAGCGCTGAAGCTGGCGCAACCTTGGGAATGACTGCTGGCCCAGTCGGCGCTGTCGTCGGTGGCCTGGCTGGCGCACTAATGGGCGCGCTGTTCGGTGGCGCAGCGGGTAGCGTTGCTGGTGCGACTGCCGGTGAAGCCATCGACAACAACGTTTTTGACAATCACGAATGTGCTGACTGCGGCCACACGTTCGGTCGACGCTAGTACAGTTGCAGCAACAATTTAGTAATCACGCACTCTCGACACCAATGCCTACAGCCTAACGGCCGTAGGCATTTCTGTTTTCAGAGACCAACTTAAAAAAGGAGCTTTCACAATGCATCTCGTCGAATCCATCGCCTATGCCAATGCCACTCCTTGGCATGGATTGGGAAACAATCTCTCTGCAAAGTCCCCCATCGCTGTCTGGGCCAAACAAGCCGGCATGAACTGGAAAATTCAAGAATCTCCGGTTTATTTCCAGACTAACAAAGATAAAGACCACATTTCGTTCGATGAACAAAAGGTCTTGTATCGCTCAGATACTGGTGCAGCACTATCCATCGTCTCCCAACGCTTCCAAGTAGTGCAACCTCGCGAAGTCCTGGAGTTCTATCGCGATCTAACCAAGGCCCACGGTTTCATTTTGGAGACTGCCGGTGTACTGAAAGGAGGCCGAAAAGTCTGGGCGCTGGCCAAGACCAATATGTCCAGCAGCATCAAAGGTAGTGACGTCATGAATGGTTACCTTTTGCTGGCAACAGGTTGCGATGGCACGCTGGCAACGACCGCTCAATTCACTAGCATCCGGGTGGTGTGCAACAACACGCTAGCCATTGCTCTGAAAAACGGCGGCCACGCAGTCAAAGTACCTCACTCCACAACCTTTGATCCGAAGGCCGTTAAGCAACAACTGGGGCTGTCTTCGGCATCTTGGACGGATTTCATCTACCAAATGAAGAAGCTGTCGGAACGCAAGGTCAAAAACAACGAGGCCGAAGCCTTCGTCTCATCCCTTCTGACCGATCCTACCGCCAAATTTACCAATGAACGTGCGATAAAGCAGATCCTGGAACTGTACGACGGGCATGGCCGTGGTGCCGACCTGGCGTCCTCCAAGGGCACAGCATTCGGGCTCCTCAACGCCGTCACCGAATTCGTCGACCACGAGCGCCGTGCGCGTAGCACTGACTACCGCTTGGACTCGGCCTGGTTCGGCACGGGCGCCAATCTCAAGAACGGCGCCCTGGATCAGGCTATTGCGCTGATCGCATAAATTTCGCGTCAACGGCATAGCACCCAGATCTTGCGAATGGGCCGTTTGAGCGAGGGGAGAAGAATTGGCTGATGTGACAGAGGAGTTTCGGTCCGCCGCAGAAAGAAGATAAAAATAGCAAAAAAGCAAGCCTCGTGACTTACAGATTGGGATCGTAGATCAAAGATGAAGTCTCCGGTCTTTAGCATTGATCGAACACTTACCGTATTTACGACTTGCCTAGTCTGGCTTGGTACTGGGCCACAAACGCAGCTGCATCAATATCGAGCGCCTCGGTGATCTCGACGAATTCAGCGAAATCTAATCGCCTTTCACCTCTCTCGTATTTCGAAATAAAAGACTGAGGCTTGCCGAGACGCTCCGCCACTTCAGATTGAAGTAACCCTTTTTCAAGCCGTATGTTGGTCAACATCTCTCTGAAAAGCGTGTAGTTCGACTGATGAATTGGGTTGGGCATAGCGCCATTTTCAAACCCAATTTAGAATATCCCATAACCCACTATGGGTTATTAACCAAAAGGAGAAAAACTTGAAACAAGCATTACGTGCGCTGGCCCTCACAAGCGCTTTGTTCACCTGCGCCATTGCACATGCGGATGAAGCTCCCTTCGATCTCAACATGCATGTTGAACAAGGCGTCGGAGTTGTTCAGCTCCAAGCTGTGACCGACCAGGTCGTACTCACCGGCTACAACATCAATCGCG
Organism: Herbaspirillum camelliae; assembly: GCF_001929405.1. Lineage (NCBI taxonomy): Bacteria > Pseudomonadati > Pseudomonadota > Betaproteobacteria > Burkholderiales > Oxalobacteraceae > Herbaspirillum > Herbaspirillum camelliae. Next base: position 2,311,405 of record NZ_KV880769.1, on the reverse strand, counting down.
GCAATTGCAAGACGAAGCTTGGTGGCATCTACCCTCTTCCACTCACCTTCAAATACGGTCAAGGCGTCAAGCTCTTTGCGTATACCTGCAAGGTCAAAGAAGTCGTCCTGAACACAAATCAAGGCAACTACACCTATACCTTCAACTAACTACGCTCATCTGCCAAGCCACTTCATATAGAAAGGAAATGGAACATGCTCAATCTTATTACACTTACTCGGCCACTCGCGACTAGCCTTGCTACCGGCGCCTTGCTCTTCTTGGGTTTCAACGCTCATATTCAAGCTTCCGACTATAAGAACACTCGCGCCTACAAAGATGCCTTTGCTTGCGGCAAGAAGTCCCTTGAGTCCGATCCGTCTGGCAACTCTACTGTGTCTTACTGCATTGGTAATTCGCGTGACCCATCCAAGGTTGAACTGCAGGCATTCAAAGACGCTGTCGCAGCTGGGAAAAGCGGAAGCCCGAAAAAGCCAAGCAAGTAACAGAGAATCTGGCTAAGTGCGCTTGGCCACTTCATTCACTCCGGATATCGCACTAGCGGTATCCGGGCTGTGCATGATTCGAAATCTTAAACAGCTTCCTGGTCGACTCATCTATATTTTTTTATTCCTAACTGCTTAACGCGTATTTCAGTGATGGTGGGCACGTAGTTCGTGCGACTTCGATGTTTCTAGTTCAGTCGACTTAGACGGCTGAAAGACCAAAAACTACTCAGTACCGATGACATACCGCGCCAAGATGTCTGCAATCAGTAGCATGATCGAGTTAGTGGAGCTGGCGGAGCCAAGAACCGACAAGAAGGCCAGCGATGAAGATCCAGTGCCACGTTGCACGTCGGCCAGAAAAAGTAACGGACGGCTGCCACTGAGATAGGTTCAGCCCGGCGTATTGCCTGACGCCACAACGGCATCTGTCGCGACATCATGTTTCTTCTGCAATACCGAGCACACTTGCAGGTTAAGCTCGACGAACTCTTCCCAGGTGTGGTGCTGCGCATAGTGCAGAGTGTATTGCAGATCAACCCGGCAGATGTCGGGCCGGCCGTCGTAAATGGAGCAGGCTTTGCGCGGTGCATCGTAATGCCGGCACACACCATCGCCGCGGTCGAGGAAACGGGTCTGTTCGGCAAGATCGACGTGCTGGCAGCATAGGCCGCACTGCAGGCAAGGGAAGCTGGGCATATGGAGGGCTTGTGATCCGACCGGCCCGCCGCTACCCTGCGGCAGCGGCGAACCGGCGGCGTCGGACTTATGCGACGACGGATTCCTTGATCTGCAGCAGGCGCTTCTCGGTGGACAGCACCAGGTTGCCGTCCGCATCGAGCAGCGGCGTGTCGATCATCGCCTTGAGCAACTGAGCGAACTTCACCGACTGCATCACCGCATCCTGATGTTCCCGCGAGAAGCTCGGGTAATGCGTGCCCTCGGCCTCGATGATCTTGCGCAAGTCATGGACGGCCCGGCGCAGGCGCGTGCTCACGCTGGAAAACACCTTGTTGGCCAGGGTCGCGACCTTCTCGATGGCTTCCAGCTTGCTTACCGTGAGGTCTACCTCTTTGGAGAAGGTGCGTGCCTGGTCCAAGTTGCTGCGGGCGGTGTTGAGCGCCGACTCGGCCTTGTTGCCCATGATGTGTCCAAAGATGGCAATGGCCGGGCCGGCGACCATGCCGCCCAGCACCATCGCGCCCATGGCGACACCGCCACCGCCGGCCGCCAGGCTACCGCCGCCCAGCCAAGCCAGCGTCGCGTTGGTGGCCGCTGCTCCCGACAGCGATGAGATGGCTGTGCCGGTGCTGGCGGTCGCTAGCAGCATCGTGCCGTTATAGGCGCCGAAGGCTAGCGCGGCGCCACCACCGAGGCCTGCGCCCAGGCCCAGTCCGGAATTCATCAGAAGTTCGTGCTCGTTCTTGAGCTCCTGCAGCGATTGAGAGGAGAAGTCGCCCAGGTTCAGCTTGTCGAGCTCGGTTGAGTGCGACAGCGACACTTCCTTCAGGGCGCCGAAGACCTCGATGAAATCAGGGATCACGCCGTTGAAGGCGCGCAGCTTGCGGTCGCCGTAGTCACTGATGACGTCATTGGTAGTCTTGCGTTGTCCTTCGACCCGGTGGACGGACGTGTTGACGATCGACTGCGCGCTGCCATTCAAGTCGCTGGCCTCGCTATGGTCCATGGCGCCCTTGACGCCCTTGACCACTCCGTACAAGGCGCTGCCGCCGGCGATGACGCCCAGGATGATTGGTATTGGCATGATGGTACTCCTTATTCCAGAATGATCGAGATTGTCTTAGCCATTTCCACGTTCATGGTCTTCGCACGCTCCATCAGGTCGTCGAATATGAAATCGTCGAATTGGTAGTAATGTTGCACTTCCTTGAGCAGCGACCATTCGATACCGGTGACGACGCCGTTCGAAAGTGCCAGTAGCATCAGCTCGAACAAGATCAGCTTCGGCACCGACGGCAAGTCGAACTTCCTGCCCTCCATGATCTCTCGCATGACCGATGCGGCTGCCTCCAACCGGAGCGCTGGATCTTCAGTCTTGTGCACCGGAATCCGCTTCATCTTCTCGAGGAATCGTGTTTCAGGACTGCCCTTGAACATGCCGGCCATGGCACCAATTACGCTGTATTTCTGTTGTTTGACTGGCTCCACGATGAGCGACGAGCCGCTCATTTCTTCGATGAGCTCGCTTTCTATTGCGCCCTTCTGGATGGATATCTTGCTCAAATCGGTCTCCGACGTGAGTTCATCCAGGGTCTTGCCATCCCACAGGATGGGTTTGTCGGCAATGGCCAGCAGGTTCGCAAGCTCGATCAGGTAGTTCTTGTCGAAGTCCGACAACATCTTAGTCAGCATGGAGCGGGTATTCCTTTCTTGTGGATGCGTCGCACGGCCGCGACAGTTCAGGTGAATCCTGGTTACAGCGTGAGGGGGCGATCAGACAGCATGAATGCGTCGAATTCGGTCTTGGTGCCGAATTCCAGCTGCTTGCCGAGCAAGGTGGCGAAGCGGTTGACGCTGGTAGCGATTTCGTCACCATCGATGGTGACCACGGAGAGCGACAACGACAGTTCGCGTACGGCCGATTGCAGCGCCGGGATCTCGGCGGCGTTGAAGGCGTCGAATTGCGCCTGTTCCTCGGCGATGCGCTGGCGCGCGGCTTGCTCGATGATGCGCGTGCGCGCTAGCAGTTCGCGCGACGCCTGCGCCTCGCGTGCGGCGTCCACCGCGCTCTGGTAGAACAGGTTGGAGAGCATGCAGCCGATCATGCCACCGATGGCCGCACCCACGAATGGGATCGGGATTGCGATCTGGCCCACCATGCCCATCATGCCGGTGGCGAGCATGCCACTACCTTTCTCGCCGATTTCCATGAGGAACTGAGCTTCGTTGATCTCGCCCTTGACGTAGCGCTTAATCGAGCTGCCCAGTGCAATGCAGGCGCTCAGCGCCAGCACTGGTGCGCTTGTGCCGGCCAGGTTGCGCACGGCCTGGTTGCCCGACTGCTGCATCACGCTCTTGATGGCCGAGCCGGTGGCGGCGGTGGCGTAGCCGATAGCTGCCGCCTTCGCTGTATCGCCGGCGACCGCGATGATGGCATCGGCGGCATCGGCATCGCCTTGCACGAACTGATAGCCGTTCTGCACCACCGAGATGCAGGCGCCAATGATGGCGCCGTACTTGGCGCCTTCCATGCCGGCCCGATGACTATTTTTCGCGATGTCGAGCGCGGTGGCCAGCTCCGGATGCAGGCGATAGAAAATTGCCTGCTCGGTGGTGAGGCCGCTGTCCATGACATTGTCGGCCAGTTGATCATAGTTGCGCGCGGTCTCATCGAGCCTGGCTGCCGCCTCGGCATTGCCCTTGGCCTGCGCACGCGCGGCGTTTTTTCTCAGAGCGGCAGCCTTGTCGCGGCAGAATTGCGCGGCATCCTTATATTGCTCGGACGGGAGCTCCAGCTTGGCACCGCGGTAGCGGCAGAATTTGCCGTCAGGCTTGGCAATATCGTTGAACAGCTTGCTTCGGTCGCCGACGAACTTCATCTGTGACGGCGAGCCGTCGATGATCTCGCCGTCGAGGATCCGCACGCGGTCCACCACGGGATGGTTCTTGCCGAATTGTTCAAGGTCATCCGAGCGCGATGCGCGCACCTTGCTGCGCGAGATGATGAATTCGGAGTTGTCCTTGGCTGTTGCCGCTACCTCTGCCGAATAGCCGGCTTGTTGCTTGATGTTCTGTTCGGCATATTGCGCATTGATCTTGTTCTTGAAGATGCCGGCATGGCTCTTGGCAAAGTGAATCGGCTCCTTGGCCGCGTTGTCGACGCCACGCAATGCCTTGACGAATTCGGCGCTGGCGTCGCCGAAGCGACTGACCGTCTCGCTGGTCGACAGTGCTGCGCCGGCGTCGGCGACGTTCTTGAATACCGATGGCGCCTTCTGGAGACGATCCGTCTCGCTAGCAGTAGATGGATCGCGATAGCCGTCTTCAGAGCCGTTCAACATGTTTCTTCCCCCATCAAGATGCGCGATTTATTGTTTTTTCGGCATGTCCCCATGCCGATCGAGTTACCAATTCTGCCATGAGAATGTTAATTTGTTGTTTCATCGTCGTGGCGCCCGATCGAATGGCGTTTGAGCCTGTTCACGTACCATCCCAACTCGAAGGTAGAGATGACGCCGGCGGCAAAGACGATGGCGAAGGCGGCCAGGTGTTCAAGGGGCGAGTTGTCGCGCAGCATGGTGTTTCCCGTGAAGTGACGTTGGATGGCATCATGCATCACCGATGCGACAGATACTGTCGCTTGCCGACGCTACACTACCGCTCATGAAATCCAACGAAACCCTGCTCCGCCAATGGTGCATGCTGCGACAGCTCCCACGCCAGCCGCGCAAGATCGGCACCTCCGAGATCGGCAAACGCATGCGCGAGGCCGGCTACAACGTCACGCCGCGCACTATCCAGCGCGACCTGGTCAAGCTTTCCGCAGTACTGCCATTGCATGCCGATGAGTCCAGACCCAAGGGCTGGGCGTGGATGGCCGACGCGCCGCAGCTGGACATGCCGGCGCTCGAGCCGCAGGCGGCATTGACGTTTCACATGGTCGAGCGCCACCTCATATCGTTGCTACCCGCCAGCACCTTGAAATACCTAGAGCCGTGGTTTCACGCCGCCGCTGGCGTGCTCAATACACAGCCGGGCGCGCTTGGCGCATGGCGCGACAAGGTGCGCATCCTGGCGCCGGGGATCCCGATGCTGCCGCCGGAAGTAGCTGACGGGATTGAATTGGTCGTGACCCAAGCGTTGCTGTCGGGTCAACGCATCGAAGTGACTTACCGGCCGCGCGAGGCGCAGGGCAGCAAGACCTATGAGGCCAGCCCATTGGGCATCGTGCTGCGCGATCAGGTTTTGTATCTGATCTGCACCTTGCGTGAATACGACGACATCAAGCAACTGGTGCTCGGTCGTATGCAATCGGCGCGCTTGTTGGACAAGCCGGCAAGAGTATTGCAGGGTTTCGATATCGACGCGTATATTGAACAGGGGGAGTTCGGCTTTCCCGTGCAGGGCGGAAAGCGTATTGCGCTGGTGGTCGATATCGATCGGGAAGCGGCCAGATCGGTGGTCGAACGACCGCTCGATCGCTCCCAACGTATCGAGGATATCAACGAGAAGATCGTGCGCTTGTCCGTTAGCGTAGCCGATACGACCGAGCTGCGCCGTTGGCTGCTTGGATTCGGTCCGCGCGCAGTTTTACAGGGGCCGGCATCATTGAGAGAAGAAATGCGCGCGGAGATCGCAGCGATGCATCGAGGCTACGACGCAGCATAGTTACGTGGTGCCGCCACGGCCCGGTGCCAGTCTTCTACTGCGCTGCCGAGAATGCCTGCTGCATGGCTGATGCTGGCGGTGATAACTCATTGGACTGATCACGAGCCTCCTTGATATAGCGCATAAGCGTCGCATGCGAGATGCTCAAGTCATTCTCTGCTAACAGCTTCTGCAATTGTTTGACTGTCAAGCCATCACTCATGCGTTGTCGGATGATCGGATACAGAGCGATGAATGCGTCTTTCTTTGGGTTACGAGGTGCCGGCTGATAGGCCTGCAATGCGGTGCGCAGCTTCTCAATATCAAAGGATACATCAATTGCGGTATTAGTCTGTTGAGCAGAGAGGGTCATTGGAAGTCCATGAGTCGGTACATAGTGAGAGGTGGCGGGATTTCCGCCACCTCTCACGTAAATGTCAATTCGCCTGAATCGGCCATCAAGCCGATGAGCCAATGGTAGATCCAGGCGTCAGAGCTAATATTTGAGGAAAATATTAGCTACTGAGATAGTTCGTATTTCCGCTGTCGAACTATCTCAGTAAGCCCCATAGGCCCTACGAAGAATCCAAATTCACCTCCGCAAGACCATCCTTCTTAGCCCGACGACGACCAGAGCGCCTCGTAGACATCTGGCCAGTGCCGAAAGTCCTGGAATGGGGAGATGCCTTGACCTTTGCAAGCTGGCTCTTCTTTGCCATGTACAGCAGGGCGTGCCACAGATTAGATAACTTATCGCTACCCCCGACGAGTTCTGGGAAGAGCAGGCACGCCACCGTTCGCACACCTCCAGGAGCAAGCATTCCCGGCACGACCGGCATGAGAAGGAGCAGAAGCAAGACAGGAGAGAACGGCGCACTCATCGTGACGGCGCGCGCCAGCCCCAAGCCGCGTACCAGGCCGACGTGCGGGCCAGCCAGATGGAGGTGGAGGAAGAGCCGATCATCATCGAGATCGCAGCGATCGACGTAGGGTCTCACGCTCCCTTGCAGGTGCTCGGTACGGCGCTGCCGAAAGAGGCGCGCGCACGAGCGCTCAAGGAGGAACTTGAGCTACGTGCCGACGAGGGGCTGCCGCCGCCTCGCCATCCCGAACGGGAGGTGCCGCTGACCGACGAACAGGTCAACAACGCCATCGACAAGATGCTCAACGATCCTCGTGACCTCAACAACCCTGAGTTCAAGGACGCCAAGCCTTCGCTGGCCCGCGCCGAAGCCATCGTCAATGCGCTCAGGGAGATGGGTTTCGACCTGGGACGGCTCAACGACTTGCACGTCGACCTGGGCTATCTGTGGAACAAGGGCGAGCGCGATACGCGTCGTGCCGAGCTGGGTCTGGCCAGCGACATCAGCAAGGTCGAGCCACCGCCGGCTTTCGCCGCTGCCTTCGCCGCCTTGTGCGACAGGCTGATGGAAAACGAACGCAAGGCCAACGCACAGCAATACGACAAGATGACGCCGCAAGCGCGCGAGGCCGCACTGGCGGCCAAGCGCGCCGAATTCGAGGCAGCCGACCACGCGGCCTACATGGATTACCTGCGCCAGCGCTATGCCAAGGTGTTTTCCTTCGCGATGGATCACCCCATGCTCAAGGCCATGTGGACGCGCGTGCGGCACAAGCTCAGCGCCAAGGTCAACGAACTGGCCGCCGCCGCTGTCACTGGCAGCGCCGCCTTCCAGGCCTATGACCAGGCGCAGCGCCAACGGCTGCAACACCATCTGAGCCTGCAGAAGAACGGACTCAGCGAGGCTGGCATCGACAAAGACCCTGGCTTCAGGAAAGTGTTCGACGAGCGCCTGGAGCAGAAGCTGCACGCGCTTGCCCAGTCCGAGCCGGAGAAGATGTCCACGCCCGAAAAACGTCAGGCCCAGCGCAGCAACCTGAGCAACATGCTGCTGGGAAGCGAAGGTCTGGCCTTGCATGAGCAGTATCTGCTGGAGAGCGAATTCGGCGCGGTATTGGGTCCGGTCAAGCAACAGCTGGCCGCCAATACCTGGGCCTCGGTCATGCACAGGCTGGCCAGCGATATCGAGGTGTCGCCATGAACCCGTCCTTCCCCGCGCGCCCGGCCACCGGCGCAGGCGCAGGCGCACGGGCCGCCGACCTGCACACCCTGCAGCAAGACCCGGCAGCCCGCCGCACCCTGATGGCCTGGCAAGCCACGGCCGCAGACACGGTCACCAAGCTCATCGATTCGCTCACCCAGCAATTGGCAGGCGCGGCCGGGCCGACCACACCGACGCCAGCGCCGGAGGTGGCGGATCACTACGACATCATCCGGGCGCGCGCCCAGGCGCAACGTCGGCAGGCGCACCTGGAGCAGTGCCGTCAATTGGCGCAGGACATGGTGTTTGCAGCGCTACATCACCTGGACGATCCGCAGTGGCGTCCGCTGGAGCGGGAGAAGGAGGCACACGGTGCAGTAGCAGCAGCGGCAACAGCACCACCAGACAATCTGCTTCTGACGTTGCTGAAGCTGGAGCTTGCAGGCCAATGAGATTGCAGGGAACCACGGTCGCACATCGCGCCACTGACTACGACGCACACCATCACCACCGGTCCGTCCGGACATGGTGTGTTCCTGTTTTCCCTACCGATGTTTCCTCGACCAGGAGCCCCCATGACTTCCCCCGCCGTCATCCGCCTTGCCATCGTCGTCCTGTCGCTGCTGTCCCTGCCCGCCTGCACGACGGCGCCGGTGGCCAGCCTGATGCCGCTCGAAGATGGAAGCTATCGCAGTGTCGCGTATTCGGAAAATGAACAGCAGGCGCTGGGCAGTTCGCTGCAGCTGGCGCAATCCACCTGTCGCGAACGCAACCTGAGTCACGCCGTCGTCAGCGCCGATACGCATTTCCGCGGCTTGCCGGTGCGCCGCGCCGAACCGCAGGAGACGGCGGCGGGCCTGGCGGCCTATGTGGCCTCGCCGCGTTTTCCATCACTCACCGCCAGCGACGACTATGAGGCGAAGGTCCACTTCAAGTGTCTCTAGCCGAGACCCACTGCGACTTCATCCACGGGAACACGCCAAGGTCGGCACTTCGAATAACAGGACATCCCCGGTCACCGGCTTTGAGATTGACGAGATAGCAACGACCTGCGCACGCGCGTCCACGCCATCCTCGCGCGCCAGCGATGAGCGCACTCGCCTGGCGTCATTCGCACATCGCTTCGGACGACAGCAATCCAATACCGCGAGCCATCGTTTCGACGATGGCGACATCGCACGCCGCCCCGTCAAAAGAGCGAGTTCATGCACCGACGGCAGTGCCGCGTATCTTTGATCACACGCGTTCCAGCACTTCCAACGCAGTTCAACTTCCGGACATGATGCGAGCGCTTGCAGAAAGAGTAGGCATGCGCAGCATGCCGATCCGGCGGCTTCTCAAACGCCCGTCGCGCATTGCCCGCACCGGGTGTCGGAATGCGGAAATGTTTTACTGAAAATCAAACGCGAACGTGGAATTTACCAGATAGAACTTGGGGTTTTGGTCTAATATAGCTGTTCCCAAAATGCGGAGGGAACCTGCAGTCAAACCCTTCCTTCAAGCCCGGCGCGTCCTGTCAGGCGCAGTGGCAAGTGGCCATAGTAACGACCGATTGTCAGCCAATGAACATCGCCTGTTATATCCGCAATTCCAATGTCTTCGACCAGGTCAGAACTGCGCTGGCCCGGGTCGGTTATCTGCCGACGCAGTTCGACGCGGAAACCTCTTTGCTGCGCACTTTGAAGCGCAAGACCTTCGATTTCGTCATCATCGACCTCTCCAGCGCCGAAAGCGAAGACAGCATCTTTTCATGGCTGAGCCTGCGCAGCGGCGATCCCATTCCTACCCTGATCCTGTCGTCGGCCTCCGGTGGAGACGTGGTCGCCCGTGTGCTGGACAATGGGGCCGACGACTTCCTGCAACGCCCCTTCGACGCGGTCGAACTGGTGGCGCGCATCAACGCGGTGATGCGCCGCTGCGCGCCGAAGAACAATCGCCGTGTGATCGAGTATGCCGGCTTCCAGCTGCAGCGCGATACCGCCAAATTCAGCTACCAGGGCATGGGCATTTCGCTCACGCCGCGCGAGTTCAGCATGGCCTGGTTATTCTTTTCCTCCCCCGGCGTCTACATTTCGCGGGAAACGCTGGGCTCGGTGATCTGGAGCACCGACAGCGAGATCGCCGGCCGCACCATCGAACAGCACGTCTACAAGCTGCGCAAGAAACTGCAGATCGACAATCGCAATGTCGTGGTCATCCGCACCGCCTACAGCCAGGGCTACCGGCTCGATCCGGTCGACCACGAAGGCGCGTCGCCGGCGACCGATGCCAATCGAACCTGACTGCAGAGCTGGCTTCAAGACACCCGTGCAGCACTTGCCAACGCACCCCGGTAAAAAAGGTGGCGAATCCAACCAGGCATTCGCCACCAGGCCAGGATGAGCCAGCATCCGGCGAGGGAATCCTCCCGCGCCGGGAGATCAACGATCCGTCACGCGAATATCGATAGCCCGGCCGTGTTCGCCACCAGTTCCAGCGCCTTCATTGCGCGCACCGAATTGCCTCGGGGGTCCAGTCGCGGCGACCAGGCGCAGATGCTGCCGCGCCCCGGGATCACCGCCAGCACGCCGCCACCCACACCGCTCTTGGTGGGCAGGCCAATGGCGAAGGCGGTCATGCCCGAATACTCATAGGTGCCGGTCGTGAGCATGAGCGCACAGACACGCTGCGCCTCGCGCGCCGACAGCAGTTGCCGGCCGCTGGCGATATCGCGCCCGCCATTGGCCAGGAACAGTCCTGCACGCGCCAGCTCCACGCACGAGGCTTCGATGGCGCAGCTGGCGCAATAGGCGCGCACCACCTCGCCGACCTCGTTGGCGAAATTGCCATGGCTTTGCATCAGATAGGCCGCCGCATGGTGTCGTGACGAACTACGGAGTTCGCTGTTGAAGACCTCCGAATCATAATTCAGGTCCGCGCTGCCGCTGAGCTCGCGCATCAGCGACACCATGGCGGACTCCAGATGCGTGTGCCGGCTCAGCAAGGCGTCGGCCACTGCCAATGCACCCGGATTGAGAAAGGGATTGCGTGGTACGCCACGCTCCAGCTCCAGCTCGATCAAGGAATTGAAGGGATTGGTGCTGGGGTGTTGCCCCACGCGTTTCCACAGGTCTTCGCCGTAGCTGCCATAGGCCATCGTCAACAGAAAGACCTTGCTGATGCTCTGGATGGAAAACCGGGTCTCTCCGTCGCCGACGCAATGGACGCCACCGTCGAGGGTGGCCACGGCCATGCCGAACTGGTCCGGTGCCACACACGCCAACGCCGGGATGTAATCCGCCACTTTGCCTTCATGCCGGCAGGCCGCCGAGAGCTGCGCGGCGCGTTCCAGAATCTGCCGCCATGGCAAGGCGGCAAAATCGGCTGCACGTGCGGCCTCCCCTTCGCGGGCTGGCTCCCCCATGACTGCAGACTGCAGCAGCATGGGATCGATCACGGGTGATTTCACGCAGCCACGCCCAGATACTGCCTCACCAAGCTGATCCAGTAGGCGACGCCGGCATCGATGATGTCATCATTGAAGTCGTAGAACGGGCTATGCAATTCACGCGAGGTGGCCTGCGACCTGGCCTGCTTGCCGTCAGCAATCACGCCATTGCCGAGGAAGGCGTAGCACCCCGGCTTGTGCTGCAGATAGAAAGCGAAATCTTCGGAGGCAAAGGCGGGCTCGGTGTCGCCATCGACCTGCTCGGCCCCGACCGCCGCCATCATGGCCTGCATCGCCTGCTGGGTGGCCTCGGGATGATTGACCACGGCCGGATAGAGGCGCTCGAAATGGAACTGCACGCGCAGATCGAACATCTGCCCGATCGCTTCGGCGATGGCGGCCATGCGGTGTTCGATCAGGTCCAGCGTCTCGGCGTCGAAGCTGCGTACCGTGCCCGACAAGGTGGCCTGCTCGGGAATGACGTTGTCCGCCGTGCCGGTGTGCAGTTGCGTCACCGAGATCACCGCCCGATGATTGGGATTGATATTGCGCGTGATGATGCTCTGCCAGGCCAAGGTCAATTGCGCCGCCGCCAGCACCGGATCGATGCTGCGATGCGGCTGGGCGCCATGCGCGCCGCGTCCGAACAGGGTGGCGCTGAAGGTATTGCTGGAGGCCATCAACGGCCCCGGGCGCAGGCCGAAGCTGCCGGCCGGCAGCCCCGGCCAGTTGTGCACGCCAAAGATGGCGTCCGCGGGAAAGCGCTCGAACAGACCATCCTCGATCATCAGGCGTGCGCCGGCGCCGCCTTCTTCGGCAGGCTGGAACACGAAATGCACGGTGCCGTCGAATTCCACCTCGCGGCTCAGCCGTCGGGCCGCACCGAGCAGCATGGTGGTGTGGCCGTCGTGGCCGCACGCATGCATCTTCCCGGCGCAGGTGGAGATGTGCGAGAAGTCATTCTGCTCGCTCATCGGCAACGCATCCATGTCCGCCCGCAGTGCAATGGCGCGCGTCGATTTTCCTTTGCGCAGCGTGGCCACCACGCCATAGCCACCGATGTTCTCTGCGACCTCGAGACCATAGCTGCGCAGCATGTCGGCAACGAAGCCGGCGGTGCGTTTTTCCTCGAAACGCAATTCGGGATGGGCATGCAGATGCCGTCGGATGGAGACCAGATCCATTTCCTTGGGCAATTCCTTGATCCCATCATTGACTATATCCATGTGTGTCTCTCCTAAGCTTGCTTGATTGATGGCGGCACAGGGCGACGGACCTCAGGCGGGCACGGGCTTTCGCTGCATCCGGACCAATGCGCCGATCAGCGCCAGGCTCAGCAGCGCGGCAGCGGTCAGGTACAGGCCGATGATGAGCTTGTCGCCGCTGACCTGGATCAAGGTGGTGACGATCATGGGGGTGAGTCCACCGAAGATCATCACGCCCAGTGCATAGGAAGTACCGATGCCGGTAGCGCGATAGCGGGTCGGGAAGATGTCGGACATGACCAGCGGCGCGCAGGCGGCATACAGGCCCAGCGTCACCGAGATGGCAATCTGCACCAGCAGCAGCGTGGGCAAGGTCGGCGTCGCGACCAGCATCTTGAACAAGGGATAGGCCAGCACACCTGCCAGAGCAGCGCCTAAGGCCATGGGCTTATAGGGACCGATGCGGTCGGCCAGCATGCCCACCAGCGGGCAGATCGCCAGCAAGGTCAGGCCGGAGGAAATCTGGCCGAGGTAGGTCGAGGCCACCGGCATATGCAATTCACGCACGGCATAGGTGGTGAAGTAGTTCGACACCTGGGTCGCCACCGTCCAGAAGATCATGATGGCAATGCCGATCAGGATACGGCCGAAGTTGGCCTTCACGCCCACCAGGAAAGAATTGACCGATTCCTTTTTCTTGCTGCGTTCGAACTCCGGTGTTTCCGGCAGCACGCGACGGATGTACCAACCCACGGGGCCGATCACCAGGCCCACGAAGAAGGCCAGGCGCCAGTAATCCTGCAGCATGCGTTCCTGGCCATACACCACCGCGATCACATAGCCGACGATGCCGCCCAGCAGCACGCCGCCACCCTGGGCCATCTGCTGGAACGAGCAGAACAGCGCGCGATTGCGGCTGGAGGCATTCTCCACCAGCATGGCCACATTGCTGCCGATCTCGCCGCCGGCCGAGAAACCTTGCAGCAGACGTCCAAACACCAGGATCACGGTGGCAGCGATGCCGATGGAATCGTAGGACGGGCACAGCGCCGGAATGACCGTGCCAACCGCCATCAATATGAGCGTGAAGCTCAGCGCCTTCTTGCGTCCGACCTTGTCCGCATACTGCCCCAGCACCAGCGCGCCGATGGGACGCACGACGAAGCCGGCGGCAAAGGTCATGAACGTAAACATCAACGCCGCATACTCATCGCCACTGGGAAAAAAAGTCTTGGAAATCGCCACGGCAAAGATGCCGAAGATGATGAAGTCGTAGATCTCGAGCACATTGCCCAAGGTTGCAGCGATGACTGCGCGACGTTGTGTCTTTGGGTCCGTGCCTTGGACTGGGTGATTCATGATGTCTCGTCTCCACTTGTTATTGATTAGTCTGCGAAGTATAGGACTTGCGATCTATACTTAAAAATTCCTTTTCAGTATAATTTTTATACTTCACAGGTATATCTCATTCGCCATGGAATTCCGCCATCTTCGCTATTTCCTGGGTGTGGTCGAGCACGGCAGCGTGGCCGAAGCTGCGCGACGCTTGCACATCGCGCAGCCGGCGCTAAGCCGGCAGATCAAGTATCTGGAAGAAGAACTGGGCGCTGCGCTGTTCGATCGCAGCGTACGCGGTGCGACGCTCACTGCCGCTGGGCACCAGTTGGTGACCGACGCCCGTCGCATGCTGGCCGACCTGCAGGAGACGCGGCAGCGTGTGGCCCGCGTGGCCGAGGGCCTGGAAGGCAATCTGCGCATGGGCATCACGCCCAACTTCGGCTGGCACCCTAAGATCCTTGGCTCGCTGCGCCACTTTCACCAGGCTGAACCGCAGATCGCTGTGTCATTGGAGCCAGGCCTCTCGGCTCGGCAGCTGGAACGGATCAGGAGCGGTGATCTGGATGCCGGTTTCCTGGCTTGGCGATATCCACCCAATGACCAGTTCCTGGCGCACGAATTCGGCGAGATCCAGGTGTTCGAATGCCGGCTCAAGCTGGCCCTGCCGAGGGACAGCCAGCTGGCCCGGCAGGTGCCCAGGCACTTGTCGGCGCTGCACGATGAGCCGGCGATCTGGTTCCCGGCCGAGGTCGCGCCGGGCTACGACCAGTTCCTCAACTACCAGTGCCAGATGGTCAACCTGGTGCCGCGCAAGGCCCAACTGGCCAGCGATGTATTGAGCATTCTCGGTCTGGTCGCCGCCGGTGTGGGCTATGCCATCGTCTCCGACGTGAGCGCCTATACCTGCCCGGAAGGCGTGGTGCTGGTCGATCATCCGGAACTCACGCTGCGCCATCCGGTGTCTTTCGTCTATCGCGCCGACAATGGCAATCCGACGCTGGGCCGCTACATGGCGCATCTGGAACGAGTGCGGTCAGCCGATGAGAGCAATCAGGGTGGGGACTAACAAAATCGACCGAGACGTGATCGACTGAGGCAGGGAGGGTCGCGCATGCGCCGACCATGCCATTGCATGTAGGTAGGGACGAGTGTAATCACCAACGCTCGCGCTGCAAATGACCGATTTGCGATAGGAAATATACCCAAAAAGTATATAGAAAAAATAACATCGCGAAGGCGCTACCGCGCCATGAGCAACGGCTGAGCTTGGCACGTCACCCTCTGCCAAATGCATTGACATAAAAAATCCACAGGCCCTATAGTGCGCAAGGCGCCCTCAGAACAGTCGGCCGATCCCTCCCGGATTTCCGGCACATCATCGTGCCGGCGCAGCAAGTCCGCTCCGCCCTCGCCGCGGTCCACGCCAAGGCACGGGCAGTCGTCCTCCCCCACTGACGGATATCATGATGAACGCACGCGTCCCCCCCTCTTGCGTCGAAACGGAAACGAAGAAGCATGGTTTGGCCAGCGTCGGCTGGATCTGGATCAATCGTCCCTATGACGGCAACACCATCGACCGCCTCACGGCCCGCGATATCATCCGCGCCGTCGGCGTCTTTTCCAAGGACCCGGAGGTGCGCGCCATCGTGCTGGCGGCCCGCGGCGACAGTTTTTCCCACGGCATCGAAGTGCAATGGCTGAGGGCGCAGGCCGAAGCCCCCATCAATGGTGCATTGGACGATACGCGCAAGCTGGCGCAACTGTTGCAGGTCCTGGCTGAATGTGAGAAGCCCACCGTGGCCCGTGTACAGGGCAAGGCCGCCGGCATCGGTGCGGGCCTTGCAGCGGCCTGCGACATCTGTATCGCGGCCGATCACGCGCACTTCACCATGGGGGATGACCGGCTCGGCATGGCGCCGGCGGTCATCACACCGCATCTGGTGCGTGCCATCGGAGCCCGGCAATGCCAACGCTATTTCCAGACCAATGAATTGCTCACCGCAGCGCGCGCCTGTGAGCTGGGGCTGGCGCATGAAGCGGTGCCGATCGAACTGCTGGACGAGAAGATCGGCGCCTTGCTGGCCTCGCTCTTGTTGGGCGACGTGCATGTCCAGCACAGCGCCAACAAATTGATTCGCGCCATCGCCGCCGCTCCGCCGACGGTCGACATGAGCGTGGACGCCGTGCGTATCGGCGTACGCATGCGCGCCTGTCCGTCGGTGCGGGCGCGATTGGGCCTGCATGCCGAGCGCAGCTCGCCTGGGCCACGACGCATCGTCGTGGATGGACAGGATTGGGACGTCGACTGAGGATAGGCCAGCGGGCAAGGGGAAAGGGGCGCCTGCCTCGACGGCATGACGCTGATAAAGACTCAGGTCTCTGCGCTGACGTTCACCATCGATCTGTTCTTGAAAAAGGCCGCGCTGCCGCCGCGTTTGACGGTCGTGCCGGAGGCCGCTTCCTCGCTCGGCAGGAAGTAGCCCGAGCGCCATTGCTTGGCCTGCGCCGCCAGTCTGGCCAGCATGTTCAGCGTATCCAGCGCAGTCTCCGCATCGAAAGGAACACGGTCCATCAAGACCACGTGATTGGAGGTCGTATCGATGGAAAAGCACGGTTCCCTGTTGGCGAAACATTCCAGGTTGAGGTCCAGCAGCCGGTAGCACACCGTCTGTCGATCCGGCCCATTGGGCAAGGGACCGAAATCACAATAGACATGCATGCAGCGGCCGGTCTTGCCGCTCGCGTCCACCAGGGTGAACTTGACTTCGTCCACCTCGATGTCCGCGCGTTCATACAGCGATTGGGGATGGGGGATGCGAGCCAGCTCGCAGATCTTGTCGATGAACCGATAGAATTCTTTTAGTGCCATTGCGTCCTCGTTGAGGGCTGAAGTGTTGACAGACAACGCGGCCGGCTCATGGCCGACCGCGTTTCGATTCTCCTGTCGGACAGGTCACGCTGTGCTTGCAATGAACCCGTCCGGATCACCGAGCCGTTACTTGTCGTCCGTGGGACTGGGAGGACCAGAGGGCTGCTTGGGCCGGTCTTCCTGTTCTTCGAGGGACAGCGCCTCTAGCGGCGGCGGTGCGCTTGATTCCGAGATTTCCTGGATCGCGCCATGCATCATCTCGGCGTTGTCCAGCAGCGCTTCGCTTTCCTTGTGCATCTGTTCTGCCAATTCCGGATTCTGTCTTTCGATTTCCTTCTTGATCGTATCGAGTGTTCCGACCGACTCAAGGAAGTGATCTCTGGCCTTGCCAGCGGGGATCGATTCCCGCGCCAGCACGGTCAGCCGCCTGACGATGGTCTTTCCCAGCTCCTTGCTGAAGCCGGCGCCCATGCCGGTGCGCTGCAATCCGGCGTCGGCGTCATCGCGGGTGCGTTCAGCGCGATGCGGTTCACGGTCCTTCAGCAGACTGGCCAGATAGGTCGTGTTCGCCTCGGCGCTACGACCACCTGCCAGGGGACCATACTTCTCCCGCTTCATCTTGGGATGCAAGACGATGCTCAAGAGCTGGTACGAGGAATAGATCAGCACGCCCGTCACCAGCAGATTGATACCGGCCAAGGCGGACTGCAATGCGATGGTGGACTTGTCGCTGGGCGACTCCTTGGTCATCCCGTAAGCCGCTCCGGCCAGGCAGAGCTGGGCCAGCTTGGACAGGATAAGCGGACCATTCTCGCCGCAGATTCCCAGCTGGAATGCGGCCCAATAGGACATCCCGTAGGTCGTCATCACTTCCTGAGGCAATTCCATGCGGGCCTTTCCTTGCTTCATCCCGATCAGGAATTCCGGGCTGAAGGGGCCGGCGAAGAAGTTCTTCAGGCCTTCCAGGATGCCCGAGGAAGGCGGCGTTATCTGCAGGCCTTGATAGACTTCCCCTTGGTTGAGTTTCGACACTTTCGAAAACTCGCTGGCGGCGACATGCCGGATATCCTGCGCCGTGTCATTGCGCTCGCTGATCTTCTTTTCCAGCTTTTCCTGGTCCTTTGCCGGCAGCGCATTCTTGGTTGTCTGGATGCGGGCTCTCACTGCCAGGGCCGCATCCATGTCGCCCTCGAAGACGCCCGGTTCACCACCGGCCTCTTCAAATTCGTTGAGCTTGACCACCATCTGCCATTCGTTCGGCTTGATCTTGAGGGTGTCGGCGATGTCCGTATCGAGCTTGCCCACGCGGGCGGTGAAGATCTGTTGCAGCGCGCCTTCGGCCACCTTGAAGGGATCGCGGATCTCCTTGCCGAATCGTTGCAGCGTTTCTTCCCGGGTCTCTCCCGGCCTGGGCGCCGAGGCCCGCATACGCAGGTAGAACATTCTCAACTGCTTGTTCTTCTCGTCATAAGGCGAGACCGCCATATGGGAGGCGAACTGCGCCCCGGCGATACCGAGCTGGATACTGGCGCCGGCGGTGGAGCCCAATACCGCGGCCAGGGGGCCCAGCGCCACATTGCCGTAATACTTCGCGCCGTTGTTCAGCCCCTGGATCCCGAATCCCTGTATATACACGCGGTTGAGATCCGCGCGCATGAGGTATTCATGGTTGGCCGCTTCCAGATCCTTGACGGCGTCCTGCAGCCCTTGCAGCGCCGTCTCCTTGGCGTGGACATCGTCACCGCCCTTGACGGCATTCCAGCCTTGCAGGGCTTCATTGGCCTTGCCCTGCTTTGCCTGCAACTGCTTGTCGACCTCGTCTATCATCTTGGTGCCGAGCAGATCCTGGATATCTGCAGCGTGATCAAACAGCCGGTCCGACCACGTTACCGAGGTCAATGTGGTGCCAGCATACGTCAGCGGATGAATCAGGCTGGCAATGAGCAAGGTGGTCAATGCACTGGCCCCGGTCACCCCCAGGCGGCCCTCCGGGGTCGAGGCGTGGATGAACGAGGGAATGGCGGTAGCAGCGCTCAGCAGCGCCGGGGCGATGACACGCGAGGCGTAGGCAGGGGAACCTGCCCGCGCAAAACCCTTTTCCAGCTCCGGGCGCTTCAGTTGATGGGCGTCCAGATAATCGACCAGCGCCTTGTCCCAGGCCGTATCCACGGCTTTCCAGGCCTGCTCCACGCTCTTCTTCATTTCGGCCACCACGCCTTTTCGCTCAGCGTGCGGGAGCGTGGCCACGGTGTCGGAAATCAGCTTGGCCACATTGTCCGGCAGGTTCTCTACATTCAACGCCGCGTCGGCGTGCTGCTGGATGTCTTCCAGCATGGCGAGCTGCCGGGTCATCAGGGCCGCCTTCGATTCCAGCTCGAGCGCCTCCAGCCGCTTGGTCTGGAATGCCTCATATTTGGTTTCGTCAACCGGCCGCGACTCGCGCACGGTCCTGATCGCCTCCTCATAGGAAGTCAGGATTTCCCCCACATTTTCCGGCGGCGGCGGGAAGAAATGATTGACGATCTTTTTCGGGATATTGGCGGGATGCACCCGTGCCGGAACAGCAGCGGGCGCCATGGCCGCGACGTACTGCGTGGGGAGCGGGCCTGAGGCCGCAGCTTTGGCTTGCTTGCCCAATGCCTTGGAGGAGAGATTGCTCGGCGCAGCCTTGACGCCCTCGCGTGCGGCGGAAGACGGATTGGTCTCCATCTCAATGACATCGGGGCTGATTGATACCTGTTTTGTTCGATCTGTCGAACCGCTTGCCTGGACCATTTCCATGCCTTTCTTTGGGGATCCAATCGACCGTCTTGACCGTGTATGCGCAGCCGCTTTGCCATGGCGCTCTATGCCAGGGAGGTAAGCGAGATGAAATGCCGCGACCGTGGTGCGCGCCGATTGGAGTGAGGTGACTTGCAGCCGGCCACTGCCGGCTGCAAGATTGATCAGTTCTGTTGGATGAGCAGGAGCTTACTTAAGCCGCGACCTGCTCGGCTTGTGCTGCCTGCTTTTGCTGCTTTTCCTGCTTGTCCTTGGCTTGTGCTGCGGCGTACATATCGACCGCGCCAGCATAGACGTCCAGCTTGGAGAAGTCGGTAGAGTCCTGGGTGGCCTTGCCAAGCGCCTTGCCGGTCTCCTTGATCTCTGCGCGCAACTGGGGATTGATGCGCATACCGACGAGGGGCAGGTTGATCGTGGTCGGCTTGCCATCGATCTCGGTCTCGAAGACGAATTTATCCCATGACGGCTGGAAGTGCTTCGTGTGTTCGTCGCTCCAGCCCGGAGTGTGGTCTTTGGCCTCTTTGGCGACCACGCCAAATGTTTCGGCGCCGCATTTCTTGTTGTACAGATCCGCGATGGAGGACAGGCAGGCAAAGTGCAGCGGCGTGCCATTGCGCTTGTAGTTGACCTCGTAGAGGACATCCATGATGTCGGTAAACCGGGTGTCGTTAGGCATCTTGCCGCCACCCTTGCAGATGCTGATGGCGGTGCCCTCATGGGTGACGCCGCCGACGGTCTGGAAGTTGTCTTTCTCCAGCGCGAACAGATCAGAACCCGGATATCCGGTCTTGGGGCGGATCAGCACTGCCACGCCGTTGATTCCCATGGCTTCCTTGGAGGCCGCCAGGAGGCTACGGAAGTTCTGGATGCCTTCGTCGTCGTCCTTGAACTTGAGTGCGGCCACACCGCCGATATTGACCAACTCGCCGTAACGGCTGTAGTCGCCCGACGCTTTGCAGGCCTCCAGGTTGGTGCGCAGCTCACGGCCTGCCGCTGCCAGGGTTTCCAGCTCATCACGGCTACCGCTGCCGGGGCCCGCCGAGGCGATGGAGGTGCGCGATGGGGGCCGCTCGATCGACTCCTGGCTGGCACGGCGCGGAACGCTATCGTAGAGTGCCGCGACGTTGCCGCGACTGGGCGGAATGAAAGCCGGAAGGTCTGCGTGCGGCTGCGGTTGCTCGGTAACCGTTGCGCGCTGTTGGCCCGCCGGTTGCGCGCGGTCCTGCAGTTCGTTGACTTCGGGCGGAGGAGTGGAGCTGCAGCAGGGAGAAGGGATATGCATGATTTTCTTCAATATGAATGTGATGAAAAAGGCTTTCGTTGCGCAGGACGTCGGCGACGTCGTCATCAAAAGCCGATGTGTGCTTGCACCCGCCGTGCTCGGCCAGTGCGGTCGCGTATCAAGCCCGCGGCGGCGTACTGCAATCGCATCGCGTCAACAACAGACGACCTCGATCACGGCATTGCGCCTTGGGTAAGGAGAGAGCGAATTGCCGGCCTCGCGAGAATCGCGTCCTGCCTTGCCGGGGATCGGCCCTATCGATGACTATGGGTGGGAGGTGCGGTGAGGACAGTTCCATGCGCGCATGCACGTCATCACGGCAGCGCAGCGGTCACTACCGCGGCTGCTTTTCAGTACAGGGGAGTGAGGCGGGTGCACCCCGGTTCGCAATCGATCTGCGACCGGGGTGGATGGAGGATATTGAGGGTATTGATCGGATTGACTGCGGCGCGACAGGCGCCGCAGAAGACCTCAGGCGGTCAACGGTGCGAGCGATGGAAATGGTGCGGATGGTGCGGACAGTGCAGACTGTGGCGGCATCTCGCTCTCAGCCTGGTATTCCCAGGGCCAGCGCAGATAGTCGTCGGGCGCGGCCGGCAGGCTATAGTCGGGCACATACATCTCGGGCGCGTCGCAGCGAAATACGCTGAAGGTCCCGGTGACGTTGCCCAGCGCCGCGCAATAGGCGCGCGCCCGCTCGAAGGTCCAGCCGCTGCCGCAGACATCGTCAACCAGCAGGATGCGACGGCCACGGGGCGCACGCGCCGTCCCGTCCAGGAAATGCGGCTCGGCGTTGCGCCGGCTGCAGACCAGGTAATCGATCGGCATGCCGGTGTGACGCGCGATAAGCGCCGCCACCGGGCTGCCGGCGCGCAGGATGGCCACCAGCAGGTCGTAACGCGCAGCGATCTCATGCAGATGGGGCCGCACCATGTCTTCTATCTCCTGCCAGCCTACGATGCGGGTGCGTCTGAAATCCATCCACGCGGGGGGTTGCGATTGCGTCAGATCCAGCATGCCAGTCTCCTCTCTCAACGCTCGTCACGCTCGTCGCCGGGACGACGCTGCCAGGGCAGTGGCTCGTTCAGATCAGCCTGGGCTGGAAAGGCGTCGTTCTGGAAATTGCGTACCTCCTGCTGCTGCAGCGTTTCCATCAACTTGCCCGACCAGGCCGAGCGCCGCGTCGCGTAGGCATGGGAAGACTTGGCCTGCGCCGTATTGCCACGCTGCCACGCGTCCTCGTAGCCGCCCTCCTTTTCCTGGGCGGGGAAGCCGGCCAGCTTGGCCTGGGCGATCGCCACGTCAGCTCCCGCCCGCCGTACCTCACGCTTGTTACGCAGGTTGCTCACACTGAGCACGAAACGTCCAAGCCGGCCCGGCTTGCGCTGTGTGGTCTGTTCCTGCTCCACTTCTTTCTCGTCCAGGGAGCTTATGCTGGAGGCGTCATCTGCAGCCGCGGCGGCCTCGGTCTTGGTCGGTGTAGCGGCGTAGAACTGGTTCACCTTGCGATCCCAGAAACGGGTCTGCGGTGGCTTCACACCCTCGTGCGAGGCCCGCACCACGTACTCCGGCAAGTCCTCTCCACCCGGAGCAGCGCGCGCATCCTTGCGCCTGCCGGCCGCGGCGATCTGCTGCTCCACCGTTTGCTGGTAGGCCCCATTGAGCGCCACGTTGCCGCGCAAGGAGGCCTGCAGCATCTCGCGCTTCTCGCCCGCGCGGGCAGCCCTGACGTCCATGCGTGCGCGGCTGCCCTGGTCGAGGATGCGGCTGCCAGCCAGTTGTCCGGCCACGCCCCCCTTGATCGACAGCGCCGCCCCCTGGATGCCGACCAAGGCGTGCTGCATGGCGCTGCGCGTGCGATTGGAAATGCCGCTCGATCCGCGGTCATATCCCGCGCTGACCTGGTTGGCGACCATGGCCGCCAGGCGCGGCGGTCCCTCCGAATGGATCTTGATGCGATGGCCGTCGCCGGTGGCGCTGAGGTAACGGCTGCTCACGCGCTCATGCTGGACCGCGCGCAGTCCCTCCAGGGGCTGGTAATCGAGCGACGCAAGACGTGCCTGCAGCATCTCCTGGGCCTCCTTCGTCTCGACCTCGAGGGCCTGATGCACCGCGGCCTTGCCGATGATGCGTTTGTCCGCATGGCGTATTTCCTTGTGCTCGCGGCGCTCGACCGAGGCCTGCAGGCGCTGCCTCTTGTCGCCGCCCTCGCCTTTGGCGCGCAGGTCATCGATCTTGTTGCGCGCGCTGGCCAGGCGGTTGCGGTTCCACGACTGCCGGATCGACAGATCGAAGTCGCGCACGGCATTGGTGAAGCCGGCCATGCGCGGCATGTCCATGCGCGCGAACTTGTTGGTGATCTTGTTGTTGAGGCTGGGCTGGTACGTCGCCCGCAGGGCGGTCGCCGTCTTGGTGGTATCGTCGACGTGATGGAAATAGCCCGCCGTGATATTCGCTTTATCGTTGATTGGACCCATGACGGCTCCTCGGTGGATGGAAGGTAGGGGGAATGACGGCCAAGCGCCCTTGCTCAGTCGCCCAGGAAGTGGTCGGTGCGCCAGTCGCGCGCCTGTTCGGCCAGGTTCAGGAAGATGTTCATCAATTCCGGCGCGCGCACTTCATTGAGGCGGCACTGGTAGCCGAAGACCACGCGCTGGTCCGGGCCCAGCATGAATGCGGGCGAGTTGGCGGCATAGATCAGCATGTTGGTTTCCAGCAGCGCCTGGTACGCCTGCAGCAGTCGCGCTGGCGGCGGTTCTCCAAAGTCGCAGTAGACGATCAGGTGATCGGGGGACAGCTCTTCATCGTATTGCACGAAGAAATCGACGCCATCGACTGCGATGGCATTGCCCTGCACCATCAGCTCTGGTTGATCGACATGGGCGAGCTCGCAGAAATCATTGGTCAGTTCGATAAAGCGGCTTCTGGACATGGGGTTCCCCTTGTTGTGGAATAACCCATGGGTGCCGCTGACCGGCATCGCGGTTCCTGCCAGTGAACATCATTGAGCTTCAGCGAAGGCAAAAAAAAAACGACCTCTTGCGAGGTCGTCGTTGCCCGAACGTCTGTGCAGGCCTGTGTCCGATGAAAACCGGATCAGCGTTTGGCGCTGTTGAGCATCTCGTGCAATTCCAGCCGGTTGTAGGCCACCCGCAAGGCATCGCGCGCCGAGACGCTCTTCTTGTGCACCAGTTGCAGCAGCACTTCATTGAGGCTGCGCGACATGTTGTCTTCCTTGCGCTTCATGAAATCGCCGATCAGGTGCAGCTTGGCCGGGTCATTGATGAAGGCGGCGATCTGCTGGTTGTTATTGAAGACCATCTCGCTGGCCATCACATGATGTTCGCCATCCTCGGAAGGCAACAGGCTCTGGAAGATCACGCCCACCAGGCTTTCGGCCAGCGTGGCGGCGCGCTGGGCGCGCTGCTCCTGGGGGAAGAAGCCCAGCAATTTGGTGATGGCGCGCACGGCGCTGCTGGTGTGCAGCGTGGCCAGCACCAGGTGGCCTGACTCGCCGGCATGCAAGACCGTGTCGGCCGTGTCGAAATCACGGATCTCGCCCACCATCAGCACATCCGGCTTTTGCCTGAGCGCCTCGCGCAGGCCCGAAGAAAAGCTCTCGGTATCGGTCGGCACTTCCTTTTGCGAAATCATCGACTGCTTGCGCTGCAATTCGTATTCGATGGGCTCTTCGATGGTGATGATGTGGCCGCGGCGGGAGGCGTTGATATAGTCGAGCATCGACGCGATCGTCGTGGTCTTGCCCGCGCCTGTCGGACCCGTGACGAGGATGATGCCCTTGGTGGCTTCCAGTACCGTCTTGACATAGCTGGGCAGGCCCGTGCGTTCCAGCGCTAGCGGTTCCAGCGGAAAGCGGCGGATCGACACCGCCACCTTGCTGCCGCGCGCCATGCGATAGATATTGCAGCGTAGCCGCCATTCGCCCAACACATAGGGACAATCGAGCGCGCCGTCGATGATCTTGTCTTCCCAGTCTTCGTCGATGGCCGACAGCAGGGGCGCGAGCTGCTCGATCACTACCGGCATGTCGTGCACCGGCTGCCACCCGCGCGGCGTCTTCAGCATGAGCGGCTGATCCTGCTCGATATGGATATCGGAAAACGTCTGGGAAGAATTGACAAGCGCCAGCAGTTCTCTTTGCAGGTCCCGGGCGAGGAAAAGATCATTTGACATTCAGCCACCTGATTTGTTAGCACTTTTTGTCTTGATTGACGGCGTTTGGCGAGACGCCAGCGAATGAGTCTACTATACCTGCTTGGCGCGTCGCAAATGTTCAAGAATCTTCAACACGCTGGCTTCCAATGCCTCTGCCACGGACGTTTGAGGCCACGTGGCATTGAGCAAAAAATGCTACGGCGAGCTAAAAATCAATGTTTTCCATGACCTTGCGGTCACATATCCTCACTGCGCCTGCGCCATCACCTCTTGCGGGATGTTCTTGTAGACCTTCTGTGCGTACTTCACGCGCAGCTTGGGATTGCGCGCATTGTAGGCACCCACGGCGTCCCAGGTCAGGCCCATGCGTTGCATGTTCTGGGCCAGGATCCAGGCGCCCACCTGCAGGTTCACGCAGGGGTCGCGCAGGTTCTCTTCGGTCACGCCGTATTTGCGCAGCGTGGGTAGCCAGCTGCTGTTGATCTGCATCATGCCGATGTCGTAGCTGCCGTTCTTGTTCTTGTTCATGGCCTTGGGGTTGAGGTTCGATTCCGTCTTGGCGATGGCGTACAGCAGGTGCACATTGACGCCATACCAGGAGGCGGTCTCGTTCCAGCAGGCCAGCGCCAGGGTCGGGGCATAGCTCAGCGCGGCCAGCATGAGCGCCACGGCTTGCCACAGGAGGCGCTTGCGCCAGCTCGCTCGTTCAGGATGTTCAGGGTATTCAGGGTGTATAGGTTCCATTTGCGTATCTCATCGTTTTGTCGGCGCCGCAGATCAGCGGCACATAGTTGGCATCCATGACCACCGTTCCTACCGGGAACGTGATGTGATTCGTGCCTTCCCAGGGGTCCCACTCCGAGTAGTGACAAGGCGCGCCGGCAACGAAATAGTTGATGCCGACCGAGAACGCCGGGCTGGACGCCCAGCGGTTCACCTGCAGCCCTTCGGTCACCACGTTGTGAGCGGCGTACAGATCGACCGTATTGACGGCATGTGCGGCGTTGACGTCATAGTCGGCCGAGACGGACCCACCTGTACTAATGTCTTGATCGGCATGGATGGTTCCATTGGCCACGATATTCTGCGTGGTGCGCACGTTGCGGGCAGTCATGGTGGCGGGTACGTTGAGATCGCCGTTCTGGTCCACCGCCAGGGCGACCCAGCCGCTGCCGTTGTAGGTGAAGGCGCGCGACAGGCCGGTCACCATGCGCACGTCACCCACGCTGTTACCCGCAGCGGGCAGGCTGGCATAGCTGGCCACGGGATTCTTCCACTGCGTGGGCGAGGTCCAGACGCCGGCCGCGCCGCACACCGCCAGGCCGCGCGTGGCGCTGTCGATGGCCATGCCGGCCTCGGCCACGCCGGCGCTGTTCAGGCAGGACGAGCCCATGGTCACCAGGGCGTTACTGGCCATGCGGATCGGGGTATTCATCCGGTTCAGCTCGGGACGGCCCGGCACCGCATTGCGATAGAGGAAGTCGGCCGCGACCTGCCCCGGTCCGTCATAGAAGAGGTTGGAGGCCAGATGGCCGCCATCGCCGCTGCCGCCGCTCAGGTTGCTGCCGCCGGCGCAGGTGGTGCTGCGATAGAACGCCGTGCTGTTGCTCCAGTTGCTGCCGCGCGCATTACCGGGGTCGGTGGTGCTGATGTAGCCGCCGCCCGGCCCAGCGTTGGCGGCGATCATGGCAATCGCCTTGGCGGGGATGGGCGTGCCGCCGCTGGTGACCACCAGGGCGTCGAACTGCCCTGGCGCCCCCGCCGGGTCAGGCTGGCGGATCAGCAGGCAAGGTGTCTGACCATAGACGTTCTTGGTCAGCGTGCCAGCGGCCAGGAACTTGCCGGCGATGAGCTGCGGTACCCCCACCGCCGTCAGCGACGAGGCGGCGGGCAGCGCGCTCTGCAGACTGGCGCTGTTGGCGGCGATGTACTTCTGCGCGGCCGCCACGATCTGCGACTGGTGATAGGCCGCCTGCTGCCCTTTCACATCTTCCAGGGAGGTATCCATCACACTGGACAAGCCCATCACCAGGGCCGCGCCGATGGCCAGCGCGCCGAGTACTTCGATCATGGCGATACCGCGCTGGCGGTGCACCGGGGGAGGCAATCTGCTGGGTATCTTGTTCATTTCGTCATTGCGAGCCAGACCGGCGCGCCATTGGGAATCGACAGGGAAGAAAGCGCCGCCACCGGGATGTGGGTCTCTCCGTACACCGGTGACTGCAAGGTGGCGTGGGCGCTGTCATAGACGCCCAGCAACACCGAATTGCGCGCCAGCCTGGCCAGCTCAGCCGCCAGGTTGCGCGGCGGCAGGCTGGTGGCGTAGACATAGATGACACCGTCGGCGTCGCGGTAGTTGGCCCAGGACAGCGCCCCGCTCTGCTGGTACAGCCTGCTCCAGGACGGCAGGTAGGCACCGCTCTTGAGGCTGGCGGTCGACACGCTCGTATTGACCACGTCATGGTCGCTGAAATAATCGATCACGGCGTTACGGTAGATGCCCACCTCTTCCGCATCGGCAGAGGCCAGCGCCTGATGGGCCTGATCGACCGTCTGGAGATTGCGGGTGGTGTACACCCCCGCAGCCGCGATCATCACGGCCAGCACTACGACATTCCACATGCACGACTCCCTGGCGATGCGCGCCGCCGGCGCCAGGTCCGGCGGCAAGGTTGGAACACGGGCGTTGCAGACTGGACGTCAGGCCTGCGCTCAGCTGGAGGTATAGACCACCGAGTTGTCCGCCGCCGAGCATAGGCCGGTGGCCTGGGAAGCCGTCACCGGGAACGTCTGGATGGCGGTGCCGCCATTGGCGTTGACCGAGGTCCAGCCGTTGGCACCGGAGAGCATGCTCACGCAGACATCCTTGGGCACCTGCGGATAGGTGATGGTGAACCCGGTGCCGCTGCCCGCCACGGCCACCGTCCCGCCCCAGCTGTTCTTGAGCGCGCCGCCATCGACGGCCAGCGTGCCGGGCACGGCCTTGGCGGCGATCAAGGTATCGACCACCGCCGTGCTGGGATAGGTCTGCCCCATGTAGAGCTTGCGCACCGCCGTGCGCAGGCCGATCACTTCTTCGTTGGCCTGGTTCGATTTGGCGCTGCTGAAGGCCCCGGTCAGCAGTGAGATGGCGCCCATGACCACAATGGCCGCGATCCCCAGGTAGGCAATGCCCTCCAGCAGCGAGGCGCCTTGCTGGCGTTGCAGCGGACTATCGGAACGGATGGCTGGCCGATGGCTGTCTTTTACTTTTTCGTCTTGCATGATGAACCCCTATCAAAGTTGAGTGCCAAGTAGAACTCGTTGAAAAAACCTCGCTTGCGTGGACGTGCCGATGGCTAGTGCGCACGGGCCAGCGCTGCGATTTCCTGCTGGATGCCAAAGAATCCGATCACCAGCCAGCCGATGACCATGGCCATGGTCACCACCGCAAAACCATTGACCACCTTCATGCGCAGGGAAATCATTTCCACCCCCTGCTCCATCCATTCGTCGGCCAGCAGTTTCAGGGCTTCGGCGAAGCCTTTGTATTCGGCATAGACGCACAGGTCGTCGATGACCTCCCGTGACGGGAATCCGTAACCGGTGTTGCGCAAGGCTTCACCGCAATTCAAGCCGGATCGCACACCCAGGAGCGCGCCATCGAGCCGTTCGCGCAGCCACGGCTGGGCCACGCCCGACAAGCGCATGAGCGCCTTCTCGACCGTGACGCCGGCGCTTTGCAGGGCCGAGAACGCCATCAGGAAACCGCTGCCCACCATCAGCCGATAGATCGAATAAGGCGGCGTGCGGTCGACCCAGATGCGCAGGTTGCCGCGCCAACGCGGCATCGATACGATCAGCAGCACGATCAGCAGGGCCAGCGCTACCAGCGTATAGCCCATCCACTGCTGCACCCAAAGCGACATCAGGTACAGCGAGCGTGCCGCGCCATGCCATTTGGCCGGATCCATCATCAGGGTGAACTGCGGGATCACCTTGACCCCGAACAGATAGACGTAGGACAGCACCAGCGCCAGGATCGCCAGCGGATAGGCCATGCCGCCCACGATCACCGAATGGATCTTCTTGCGCGCCTGCACCACGTTGACCACCGCCACCAGGGTGCCTTCGAGCTTGCCGGACTGCTCCCCGGCCATCAGGATCATCTGCTCGGCGCGCGGCGCCCAGCCTTCCAGCGCCTCCGAGAGCAGCCGGCCGTTCTGCACGCTGCGGCGGCAATCATCGAGAATGATCGCCAACGGCTCCTTGGGCTTCTTGCCGTAGTGCGACTCACGATCGCGCAGCTCTTCGAGCACCTTCAGCAGCGGCAAGCCGTTGCTGAGCATCTTGGACATCTTGCGATACAGGCGCAGCCGCGCCGTATCGGTGAACTGGGCCTTGGCCCACCAGCGGTTCAGATCAGGTAGCACTGCGCCCCTCCACCACGGTTAGAAACGGCGCCACCGGCGCGCGTTCGTAGGTCAGATGGCCGACCACCTTCTCGGCCATGCGCGGATCGATCTCGCCGCAGGCCACCTTGTCGATGGCGTGCGCCAGCATCGTCTTGCCGCCCAGCTCGTCGATCCAGTATTGCAGCGCCTCGCTCTTCTCTCCCTGGCGCACCAGGCGGAAGAAGTGATCGTCGGGAATGATGATTTCAGCCACCACGGTGCGCCCGACGGTGCCCTGCCCGGCGCAGTGCTCGCAGCCCGGCCCGGTCACGCATACGCCCTCCAGGCTGGGCGACACCGCCTGGCGCACTCGCGCCAGCACGGCCGCAGGCAGCACCTCCGGACGCGCGGCCAGAGGCTGGCGACAGCACGGACACAGCTTCTTGACCAGCCGCTGGCTGATCAGGCCGGTGACCACCGCATGGTCGGCTACCAGATTGGCGGGCAGGCCCAGATCCAGCAGCCGGTCGATGATCGCCAGGGCGCTGTTGGCATGGACCGTGGTCCAGACCTGGTGCCCCGTCATCGAAGCCCGCAGCGCATTCTGCGCCGTGGCCCGGTCACGCACTTCGCCAATCATGATGGTGTCCGGATCGAGCCGCATGGCGTTCGAAATGGCGGCGGCAAAGGCGCGCGAGCGCTCTTCCTCGCTGCCGGCATTGGTCACCGCAGTCTGCACCGCGCCGTCGATCGGGTATTCCACCGGATCTTCGATGGTCAAGACATGCAACTTGCCTTCGGCCTCGATGATCTCCCCCGTGAGCACGCGCTGCAGCGTGGTGGACTTGCCCGAACCGGTGGGGCCGCTGATGATGTTCATGCCCACCGGCTGTTCCTTGAGTTTCTGCAAGGCGGTCGCATGGGCCTCCGAGAAGCCGAGGGGGCGCAGGTCGATGTTGTCGCCCGCATCGTTGTACAGCAGGCGCAGCACCATCACCGAGCCTTCGCTGGTGGGCACCGTGGCGATGCGTACGCCATACAAGGCCGGCGGCAGCTTGTCGCGATCCGCGATGGCGGCGTCCTGGCGCTCGGTCGGCTTGTACGAACTGTCCGAGACCGAGGTCATGGCGCCATAGAGCGTGGCCAGCAGGCGCTCGCCGTATTCGCGGGTCTGGCCGCCCACCTGCACCAGGTCGTTATGGATGCGGAAATAGATTTCCGTGCAGTTCTTGCGCACCCGCAGGTGGATGTCGGAGGCACGCGAGCGACAGGCCTTGTTGAGCAGGTCCTTGGCCGTGACCTGCATCATGGTGTGTTCCTGGTGGCGCTCTTCCGGCTGCGGCCCGCCGATACGCGTGCTGATGCGGTTCATCCGATAGATCACCGCGATGTCGCCCGGCACCAGCTGGTAGGGCTGCCCCAGGCGCTCCAGCCGTCCGATGTAGGACTGCACATGGGGATTGAGCTCCTGGCCGGCCACCACCAGCAAGCGGCCATCGGCCAGCAGGCACAGCAGCTTGCGTTCTTCCTGGCCGGCTTCGAGCATGCCGGAGTGGCTCAGGATCTGGGCGCCGTCGAATCCCGGAACGATTTCAATGGCGCCGCCGGCAGGCGCGAGCGCCGGTTCGCGGCGGCGTGGCAAGCGCAATTTCATCTTGCTGCTCCCCGTAGCGCTGCCCCCGGCATGCCTGGCGGCGGGAAACTGGGATTGAAGCTGCTGGAGGGCGGCGCGTAGCCCGACAGTCGCAGGCGGCGGCCATTGGACTGCGCCAGCACTTCGCGCTGGCCGATGGAGACGATCTTCATGCCGCCCGGCAGGGTATCGCCCTGTTGCACATCGATGACGCTGCCATCGCTCATCTGCAAGGTCGCATACATGCGCCCACCGATGCCCTCGATGGCCCGCACCACCGGATCGCCCACCACCTCGGCCTGGGTCATGGCCGCCGTCAGGCTCTGCTTGGCGGCGATCTCGTTCTGCCTGCCGACGATGCTGGCCTGGATCTCCAGCTGCTTTTCGCGCGCCTTGAGGACCATGGTCTCGGCCTCGATCCGGGTCAGGCTTTCCGATGTCGTCTCGGCGGCGCAAGCGCTGGCCCAACCAGTGGCCAGCGCAGCCATGGCCACGGTGACCAAGGCGTTGAAATGCTTACTTTGCATAGATCGTTCCCTCCATGATCCATTCGGATCCTTGATAAAGCACTTTGTCGACCCGCACCCCGGGACGGTTGAGAATGCCGGCGATCTCCTGCGGCTCCATGCCGGCGGCATTGAGCTTGAACAGATAGCTGCGCCAGTTCGGCTGCCACTGCTGCTCACCGTTCTGCAGCTGCAACGCGGGCGCCGCCACCACCTTGATGGGCACACCCATCATCTGCATGCGCGAGAGCACCTGCTCCATGGCCTGGCGCTGGTCCTGCAGCTCTTCGTTCTGCGGATTGCCCGGTTTGAGCGCACGCACATAGCTGGCGTGTTCACCGGAGGCGTCCACCTGGGCCTCGGGCAGCTGCTCGCGCAGCATCGCAATGGAAGAGCTCCCGCGCTTCCAGAGGTAGGTCTGCTGGTCCTGGGTGCAGGAATAGGACTCCAGCAACCAGCCGCCTGCGGTCGGATGCACGAACTGCTTCTGGCAGGCGCGCACCAGCATGGCCGGCGCCACCCGCTTGGACCAGGGCCGGGCCGCCGCCGAGGCTTCGCGCAGGATGCGTTCGCGCGCCTGCTGCATGGCGATCTCGCGTTCGCGCTCTTGCTGCTTCTGCTGGTAGAGCTGCCATCCCCATGCGCCCGCCAGCGACAGGGCCGCCAGTGCGGCCACGCCAGCGGCCATGGGCAGCCATGAAGGACGACCGCCGATCTGGCGCAGGCCCCACCATTTGTGGATGCGCAAGCTGCCATCCGCGCGCTGCGGAATGAAGCTGCGGATGTCGCGCGGCTGGAAGTTGTGGAAACCGAAGGACTTGAGCTCTTCCTCGCCCAGCACCACGTTCCAGCCACCGAGGGCGTAGTCGTTGTGCAGGCGATCGAGCACCTCTTCCTTGCTGCCCACGAAGTCGCCGTTGGGCAGGAAGTTGGCGTCGCGCACGGCGAAGTAGATCCAGTTGCCCTCGGGCAGCTTGAACGCCCCCAGCCAGTTGTGGACCGGTTGCTGTTCGCCGTCGTAGAACGCGCCTTCGATGGCCAGCGTCTTCGATACCACCGCCGCCAGCGAATACATGCCGCGCCGCGTCCCTTCCCGCGACTGCGCAAAACCGGCCTGGGCCGTGGTGTGATCCATGCGGATCACCATCAGGTCGGAGTCGATCTTGCGACCCAGGTCGGCCGCCTCGCGGTTCAGTTCGCGCGGCTTGGACAGGGACTGCCAGAACAAGCCGCCGACGAACTTGTGCTTGTCCAGTGTGATGACGATGCTGGCCATGACAACCCTTTACGAGGCAGAGCCCATGGCCACCGGGGTGATCAGCACCACGATCACTTCCTTGTTGGTGGCGGCCGAGACGCCGCCGCCCAGCAGCAGGTTCTTCGGATCCCCCACGCCGCTGCGGCCGAGGTTTTCATCGGTCTGTTCAAAGCCGCTGATGATGAGCGTCTCGTTGGACTTCATCGCCACCCGCTGCAGGAAGTTGCGCGTATCCAGTTCGGGCGATTCGATCAGCGCCGTGGCCCTGCCGGAAGAGTCGGTGCTGGCCGTGATCTGGCGGATGCGGCGCAGCGTCGAGATATCGGTGGAGAACTGCAGCATCACCGTGCCGTTGGTCAGCATGTGCGGCAGGATGCTCATGTTGAAGCCGGCCGTCACCACGCCTGGCGTCAGCGAGGTGGTGGTCCCGACCTGCGCCACCAGCGAGCTTTGCAGCGATTGCAGATAGGTGGTCTGGCGCGCCACCTGCACCGGCACCGGTTGGTTGTTCAGCGTGACCACCGAAGCGGTGGTCTGGCGCCTGACCTTGCCCTGCTGGGATAGCGCCTGGATCACCGCTTGGCTGCCGGAAAAGCCCGAGGTTCCACTACTGGGAATGCCCGCCGTGAACGACACCAGGCCAGTGCTCAATGCACCCTCATAGGCGTTGGCGATGCCGAAGGTGCTGTTGAGGCTTTTGTACACCGCACTCCAGTTGATGCCGTACTGGTCATCGTCGCTCAAGGTGACCGACAGGACCGTGACGTTGATGGCGATCTGGCGCGACAGCGACTTGTTCTCGCCGTCGATGTAGGTGGCGATGCGATCCAGCGAATCAGGGGTATCCACCACCGTGATCGAGCCGGTGGCCGGCGAGGCCAGCACCTTGCCATAGGGCGAGAGCATCACCTTGATGGCCGACTCGATGCCGGTATAGACCGAGAGCTTGGAGGCGACGGCGGTATTCTGCGTGTTGTTGGCATTGACGCCGCCACCGCCGCTGCCCGCACCGCCACTACCACCACTGCCGCCACCGCCATTGGTGCCGGCCGTTCCTCCGGTGGACGTCGCCCCGCTGGTCACGGTGGCCGAGAAGGTGGAGTCGCCCGGAATCGCACTGATCTGGAAATTGCGCGATTCGGTATGGAAGAACTGGATCACCCCTTCACTGAACTTCCAGGACACCCCGAAGCGTGCCGCCGCCGTATCGAGCAAGCCCTTGAGCGAACCGCTGTTATAGGCAATGCGCACGCCATTGGGCAGGTCGGTAAAGGTCGGCTGGGTCTGGCCGGTGCTGGCAGCCGGCCCCCGTCCGGGTTGCACCGGGCTGCTCTGTCCTTCACCCGGTGCGCCCAGGGGCAACGGCAGCATGGCGACCGGCGCACCGCCGCCCGGAGATGGGGCCGCGCCCATCATGCCAGGACGTAGAGGCATGCCGCCGCCGCGCAGTCGGAAGGCGGCCGAGGAGACCTCCAGCGCATCCGGCGTCACCTTGCTGGGCACGCCGGAGCGCAAGGTGATGCGTTCGGCCAGTTCGGTCAGCGAATTGATGGTGCGGTCGAAGGTAGTCGGCTCATAGAAGATCGGCGGCAACGAGGGCTGTCCCAGCTTGATGGCGGTCTTGCCCAGCCAGATGCCGGACTCGTGCTTGACCAGCGGAGTGGAAGGCAGCACCGAACCCGGCGCGGTGCGACCGACATCGCGGCTCAGCCGCGTGGCGCGATCGCCTTCCTGGTTGACGTTGCCCTCGATGCGATCAGCCAGCGCACTGCAGCCCGCCATCACCACCACCAAGGGCAAGAGGATCGGCAATTTCATGGATGCCAGGTTCATTACTCGCTCCCTTTGGCAATGATGCGCAAGACCTTGTTACCCTGATAGAACACCGCCTTCATCGGAATCTCGGCGCCTTCCATGCTGCGCGCCACGATGGCCACGGCCTCCTCGAAGGTGCCGCTGACGCGGGTGCGGGCTTCCACGGCGTAGTCCACCGGCAGCTCCCACAGCAATTGCCAGCCAGCCGCCGCAGCCCAGCGGGCCATGGTGGCGTTGAGGGTCTTGTCGGAGACGATGATTTCCCAGTCACGCGTGGCGCTAGCGGCAATGCCCACAGCTGCCGGCGCAACCGACAATGGCGTGGCGGCAGGCAAGGTGCTGGCAGCGGTCGATGGCGTATCGGCTGCGGAGGCGGGCGCGTCGGTCACGGTTGCAGCCTGTCCCTTCTTGCGCGAGGCGCTGTCGCGTACCGTCTTCTTATCGATCTCCGCCTTGGCCAGCATGAAGACCGTATCGACGGCCGGGCCTTGCGTGAGGCAATCGTCGGCCGCGCCGGTGTCGCCGGCGAGCAGCTCGAAACGTTGGTCGATTGCGCTGGAGAACGACAGCGCCGAAGCGACATCGGCCGGCGCTGCGATCCCCGCGGCGCGGACTTCTCCGGCCGCGCCCAGGGCGGCCAGGAACATGAGGGCACAGGCGGCGCCCAAGGGGCCACTGCGATGCTTGCCTGCTGTGATCGTGCGATTCATATGCTTCCCATGAACATCATCGTTAAAAAAAGGCAAACGCCGTCCCCGGCTCCCTGCGGAGTCCTGGTCGCACCGGCGGACGACGGCCGCCAGCGCCATCGATGTCGCCGACCTTCTGGTACGTTCGTTGCTGCTGAGTGATGCTGGTTGGTACTGGCTGGTGCTGGTTGTGCCGATTGATGATTGCTACCGTTGCATCTTCCTCACCGCATCGCCTGTCGTTGCGACAGACGAGCTCTACATCGGCGCGGTACGCCTCGCGATGAGCCACTTCCCTGCAGGACTGTTGCTGCGTCCTGTCTGTCAGGCTTGTCGCAGATATTAACGAAAAGCCGGAAAAAATTTCTCAACAAATATGACCGCCTGGAACTGGATGGCGGACATCTTTCCTCTCCGGTCCAGATCCCTGTCTTGCGATCCGTATGGAGCCCCCTTGCCTTTTGCTACCTTTGTTGCTGCTCTTGTCACTAGCTTTCTTGCCACCCGGCGCTGCTCTACCGGTCACTGACGCCAGGTGATCTATCCATGAGTGCGGATGCTCACCTGGGCGGTTCCATCGTTGAGGAAATATTTTTCTCGCCGAGCACAGCCGCGCTACAGCATGCCCACGCTGCCCGGTCGCGCACACCGGTTGGCGGTCTTGCGCAAGGGCATGCGTACCCCCATCAGCGATCCGCCAGCCGGGGCCGCCGCCGTGGCGGGTTCTTCCGCCCTGGGCGTGGCCGCGCCTACAGGCAAGGGCAGCATCACCGGCGGCGCACCGCCGGAAGTGGCCGCCCCGGCGGGGGCCGGCAGTGGCAGCGAAGTCTGGTTCGGCGCCGGTACGGGAGCGCTGGGCATGCCGGGCGCATTCGGCGGCAGCGACGGCGCAGCCGCAGCTGCACCTGCAGCCCCCGCCGTCGCATTGCCAGCACGCGCGGCAGTAGCATTGGAAGCCAGGCGTGTTCCATCGAAGCTGGTAATGCGCGGCGTGATCAGGAACAGACGCTCGCGGGTGCTGTTGGAGCGCGATTCGCTGCGAAACAGTCCGCCCACCACCGGCAGGTCGCCCAGCAGCGGCACCTTCTGCTTGTTACGGATGAGCGATTCGGCACGATAGCCGCCAATCATCAGGGTCTGCTGTGCATCGATGATGGCCTGGGTGTTGATGGTGGAGCGGGTCACGCTGGCGGCGATGGTGGACGCGCCGGTGCCGCCGGAAGAGTTCGCTCCACTGTCGTTGTTGCCGTTGTTGAGTGAACCGTCTTCGATGTCGACCTCCAGCCGCACGCGCGTCTGCCCGCCATCATCGATGATGCGCGGGATCACCCGCAGCATGGTGCCGGCGGTGATGTCCGACATGTCCGCTACGCGCTCGCCGATCAGGGACACGTAGGCGCTCTGGCTCAGGTCCAGCACGGCCGCCACGTTGTCCAGCGTCAGCACGGTGGGCGTGGCCAGCACGCGCGCTTCGCCGTTGGACTCCATGGCCTTGAGGCGCGCATAGAAGCGGGCCGCATCGCTGATGAGCAGGGTCGCGCCCGGCAGCGGCAGGTCGGTGCCGCTGGACTGCGTGGTGGTGCCGTTGACGGTGGTATTGACCACCCCGGCCCGCGCGCCCCATTCCACGCCCATCTCGGCCAGGCGGCTACGGTCGATGTCGACGATCAGCGCCTCGATCTCCACCTGCTGCGGCTTGACGTCGAGCTGGTTGATCAGGGCGGCGTACATGTCGCGCTTGGCGATGTCGTCATAGATCATGATGGCGTTGAGGCTGGAATCGGCTTCGATGCGCGGCGGCTGCTTGCCTTCGGCTTCCTGCGCAGCGCTCGCGCCTGCGCCGGCATTGTCGTTGCCCGCGCCGGTCATGAGCTGATTGCGGCCATTGCCGCCCGGCGGCGAGAACAGCGGCGTAAAGCGTTGGCCCGAGGACTCCGCTGCGGCCTCGTCGCCGTCGCCGCGAGCAATGCGCCCGGTGCGCGAGCGCTTGCGGCTGTCGGCGTCGAAGCGGTTGTTGCCGGTCACCTTCTCACCGCCGTGCGCGCCCATCAGCAGATTGGTCAAGATGGTCTTGATGCCGGGAATGGTCTCTGCCTTGCCACGTGAATTGATGACCCGGTCATTGGCGCTGGCGTACTTCAGGCGAAACAGCATGATCTGCCGTCCGCGCAGCTTTTCCTTCTTGCCGGCCGGCATCAGCACCTCGCGCGCCAGGTCCACATAGACCCGCGGACCGCTGACGATCACCACGCCTTCGTCGGGAAGCTCGCCCCAGCCGAAGCGTTCGTCGAACAGGCCCAGGCCCACCAGCGCCGCCTTGGCGTCCATGACGGCGTCCTCCCCGACCTGCATGCGCGAGGAGGTGTTGTCGGCCGCCGGGGTTACGTACAAGGTATCGTTGTAGACGAACCAGCGCATCCTGTGCGCGCCGGTAAGCCGGTTGAGGAACTCGACGCCATTGTCGGCCTTGAGCCGGCCCTTGACGATCTGGGCGCCGTCGGCGCTCAGGTTCAGGCGCACGCCATAGGTACGGCTGAACTCCTCCAGCACGCCGCGCACCGTCATGCCATTGGCGCTGATGGAAAAGCCGCCGTCCTTCCAGGCCGGCGGCACGGCGGCGTGCAAGGTGGTGCCCCACAACAGCAAGCCTGCCAGCAGCAAGCCCATGCCCCAGGATTTGATGATCTCACGCGCTTTCATGATGTTCCCCCGTTGAGGGCCGCGCGCATGCGCAGCTCGGCCCGGTTTGCCTCTTGCGCCGGCCGCGCCGTGGACGGCTTCATCGCCACGCGGCATAAGCCCGCCTGGTTGAGGATGTCCTCCAGCGCCTCGGCCACATCGACCCAGGTCTCGGCCTGCGCCAGCCAGCGATTCAATACCAGCGCCCCGCTGTCCTCGGCAATGGCCAGGCCGGCCTCAAAGTCGAGCGCGCACTGAAAGCCGCTGCGCATGGCCTCGGCGATCTGCGCCTGGCTGGGCTCGCGCAGCAGCACCAGCACCAGCTCGGCGCCGTCGTCATCGACCAGCAGGCAGACGCTTTCACCGCCGATGTCGATCGGCTCGCCCAATGGCAGCGCTTGCAGCCACTGCTCCATTTCCTGGGAAACCATCGCCTCAGCGGGTTTCGTTGAGGACGGTCTTGAGCGGCTTCTGCATCAGGCCGAACTGGGCCGTCATGGCAGTGCGGGTCACCGACTGCTTGCTGAGCAGATCCATGAATTCGGCGGGATCGGGATGTTCGCCATCGGCCTGGCGACGATTGAAATCGCTCAGTTGCGCAGCAGTGGAATCGAAACGGGTATTGAGCTGGCGCAGGTTCTGCAGGAAGGGATTGGATTGGGCTGACATGCTCTGCTCCTCGAGGGGCCGGACCGGCAAGCGGCTTGTGCTGCGGTGGTCCGGCGGTCGGTTGACTAAGGTGGTTCTCTCGATAGGTAACACCAGCAGTCATCCGGTTCGCCTGGAAAAGTCTCAACTTTGTTCGCCGTCCTCCTCTTCCTGGTCGGGATCGTCATTCGGTTCATCGTCCTGACCGACGCCGGACGTGTCCTCCTTCGCACCGCCTTCCGGCGCATTCCATTGCTGTAAGGTGGCGCGCAAGGCCTCGGCCGCCAGGCTGAAGTCGGCGCGCCATTCGCCGCTGGCCGCCTCCAGCCGGCAAGTGCCGGGCGCAAGCCGAGGGTCGGCGCGCACTTCCCATGGCAAGGCATCCTCCTGCGCCAGGCCAGCGGCATCGTCAGGATGCAGCCAGGCCACGGCCTCGGTCAGCTTGGGCGGTGCTTCTTCGCGCACGCGCCGGCAGGCGGCCAGCACACGTTCGCGGGGCACGGTATCGGCCAGCAGGCGCTCGAAGATGGACAGGGCCAGATCGACCGCCAGAGCGGCGACGCCCTCGAGCATGCTGGCCTCGCGTTCGCGCAGGCGCGCCAGCAATTGGCCGGCTTCGTGGGCGATGCGCCGCTCTTCATCCTGCAAGGCCGCCAGCGCGTCGGCCCGGGCCTGCTCGCGAATGCCGGCGGCCTCGGCCTGGGCTTGCTGCACCAGCTGCGCGGCGGCAAGGCGGGCGTCTTCGGTCACCAGGAAATCGACACTGCTCACCACGCCGTGGCGCGGTCGCAGGCTGGGCGGCAGGCAAAGCTCTGCGGCAAGGAATGAAGGGGTCGCTGGCGCCACGTAAGAACTCGCTTAGGCTAAAGGTCAGGCCCGCAACAGGGCCTGGGTTGACGATGCGCCAGCGCGCGCCTGGGTCAGGCACAGCTGCCAGCAGTTACGTTCGCGCTCACGCGGGGATGACGGTGCAGACGCCGACAGCTCCGGCGTCAACACCTGCGCCAGTTGATACGCCTCATGCTCCGGCAGCAGCAGGCGCAGCCGCGACCACAGACCGGGAAAGGCGCGTTCCAGCCGCAGCGCCAGTTCGGCCATGCCGCGTGCGCGTGCGCCGATGGCGCGCAGATCCTCCGGCAGCGGTCCCGACCAGGGCTGCAGCGGCTGCGTCAGCGCCACGCTGAGACACCAGCGGCGTTGCGGCAGCGTCAGGCAGGCCAGTTCGGCTTGATCGCGCTGGCGCGCGGCAAAGAGGCCGCCATAGAGGGTGGCGGCGTGATGGAACTCCTCGCTGTCGCGTATCGTCATCTGCCAGCGCAGGTCGCCGCTGTCCGGCAGGTCCGCCGCGACGCCGGCCACCCGACACCAGTCCCGATACGCGTCGCGCTGGGCCAACATGCCTTGGCACTGCGGCGGCGGCCTGTGCGCATAGCGCCACGGCGCAAACCACCAGTCCAGGAAGGAGGCGCTCGGTGCGGACGCGGCCATCGGGTCCATCCGCTCCTGCATCATGTGCCGCGCCCTGCCGTCGGCTCGGGCGCCTGGGTCTTGGCCTGGGCCTGAGCCTTGGCCTTGTCCTGGGCTTTCTTGATACGGCGGGCGGCGAATTCGGCCACCATCCGCGCCACGCGCGGATGACGCAAGGCGCGCTGCAAGCCGATGTAACCCAGGCTGGACAAGGTCGTCAGCAACAAGGCGCTCATCGTCAGCGCCAAGCCGCCAGCGGAGGCTGCGGCCACCGTAAAGGGCCCCAGCATGGTCCATTCGATGCCCGGCGTGGGCGGTTCGCCCGGCATCATCACCACCGATACCTTGCTGCGGCCATCCTCGCCGGCCAGGCCAGGAATGCTGGAAGCCACCAGCCGACGGATGCGCGGCATCACCGCATCCTCGTCCAGCGGCGGACGATATTTGACGAACACGGCTGCCGACGACGGCTGGATCGGCTCGCCCGGCGCGATGCGTTCTGGCAGCACCACATGGACCCGCGCCGAGACCACATGATCGAACTGCAGCATGGTCGATTCGAGCTCTTCCGACAGTCCGTGGATGTAGCGGATGCGTTCCTCCATGGGCGAAGAGATCATGCCCTGCTTCTTGAACACCTCGCCCAGATTGGAGAGACTGCGGCGCGGCAGGCCGGCGGCGTTCATGGTTTCGGTCGCGCGCGACAGCTCCACGTCCTTGACCAGCAAGGTCACGCCGTCCTTGCCTTTCTGTTTGTCGACCTCGATGCCCTTGCGGTTGAGCACCAGGATGATTTCATTGGCATCGGCGTCATTGAGCGCGGCCTGCAGGACAACCATCCTGGAGCAGGCCGCCAGCGTTGCCAGCAAGAGCAACAGGCAGCCCATACGCAGCATGCGGGCGGTAATGGACATCGGACGCCTTTCGGGTTACTGGAGCTTGGTCAGCGAATCGACCGAAGTCGATGCCTTGGAAACGCATTTGGAGATGGTCTGCACGCGGATCTGGTAGTCGCTCAGCGCCATCATGGCCTTCATGAGCTGCATGGAATCGCCGGTGCGGGTGGCCTGCTCCAGCAATCTGGAAACATACAGCTGATCCTGCTTGACCTCCGAGGCCAGCGACGAAGTCCGCTGCGCCAGCGCGCTGCCCAGCGAATGGGTATTGGGCTTGAGCCGCAGGGCGTCCTTGTTGAGGTATTGCTCGAACATGGACTTGAAATGCTCCGCCTGGGCCCCACCCGGCTGGATCTCCATGTGGATGCCGGCGTCGCGGGTCGGCCCACCGGCCAGGTCGTTGGGGGTAATGCTCTGCTGCAATGAGGCCTGTTGCATGTGGATGGCTCCCTCGGAATCCGGATTGGACAGTGTGTGGGTGGGCGCCACGCCCCTGCCGGTTCCCGCGCTATGCATTCAGAGGGTGGCGTAGCGCCCACCGGCACAGTGCAGGCCGCCGCAACCCAGCTCCGAGGCCGGGTCGCAGCATGCGCCCAGGCCGCAGCGTCGGCGGCAATCGGCGCGCGATCCGGGGGACGAGCGGGCGATCAAGGGCTCACCTGGTGCGGGCGCGCCCCGTCCTTCTCGCCCGCGCGGGGGACGCGGCGCACGCAATACGCTGTGGCCAACGCCCGGCGCCAGCGCCAGATGGTGGGCGCGGTCGCCGCTGCCGATGATGAGCTCCTGACCAGCCTCGCCACGCCCAATCGGCACCGATGCCGGGCTGCGCGCCGATTCGATCTCCGGCTCGACGCCGTGCGCGGGCGCGGCCTCGCCCAGCGGCACCTCGCTTTCCGGGCCATACCGGGTGACCGGTTCAGCGGCCGGCGACGGCGAGCTGCGCTGCGCCGGCGGCTCTTCCGCCGATGCTCTGGGACGGCGCGGCGCAGGTGGACGGGTGTTGACCAGCTCGCTGAGATCGGGTGGCCGTGCCATGTTCATCCTTTCGGGAGGGTGTCGCGTTCGGGCGGCTCGCCCAGGGATTCCAGTTCGACTTCGCGCTGCACTTCGCCGCTGGCGACCAGCTCGTGCACCACCGCATAGACCTGCGCCACGGCCTGGTAACTGGAGCGCGGCACCGGCATGTCGTCCTGGCAGGTGGCGTAGAGCGTGCGCGCCAGCCAGACATGGCGGATCACCGGGATGCCGCAGGCATGCGCGCGCGCGATCATCGCCTGGGCGATCTCGTCGCGGCCCTTGGCCAGGACGAGCGGCACCATGGCCTCATCGGCGTCATAGAACATCGCCACCGCGAAGTGGGTCGGGTTGACCACCACGGCATTGGCCTTCTCGGTCTTGGCCGCGGGCGCTTCATTGGCCCACTGGCGCGCCAGCTGCTTGCGCTGTCCCTTGACCATGGGGTCGCCTTCGGATTCCTTGAACTCGCGCTTGATCTCTTCCTGGTCCATCATCAGGTCCTTCTTGTGGAAGTATTTCTGCACCGCGTAATCGATCACGCCAAGCACCAGGCAGACCACGATGATGAGATGGAAGATATTGCGCAACAGCGTCACGAAGGCTTCATAGACGTCCTTGGGTTCGCCCCCGGCCAAGGTGAAGATGGCGCCCAGCTGGCTGTGGATGGCGCTATACATCATGCCGGCAATCAGGGCGGCCTTGCCCACGGTGATGAAGAGCTCGACCAGCTTCTTCTTGGAAAAGATCTGCTTGATGCCGTTGACCGGGTTCAGCTTGTCCAGCTTGGGCTCCAGCGCCTCGGTAGCGATGAGCATGCCGAATTGGCCCCAGTGCCCGACCACGGCGGCCAGCGGGCAGATCACCAGCACCGCGAAGAAGGCCACGGCCAGGAAGATCAGCGCCGCCGTCAGCTGGTTGTTCATGGCGCTCTGGAAATCCTGCCCCACCCCCAGCACCCCGCCTTCCATCAGATTGAAGACCGCGCCGCGCCACAGACTGTCGGACGCCAACGCCGCCTCCATCACCGCCACCAGCGTCACCAGCCGGGCCAGGTCGCGGCTGACGGCGATCTGCCCTTTCTTCTTGGCGTCCTCGATCTTCTTGTCTGTCGGTTCTTCGTTCTTGTCGTCGCTCATGTCATCCTTGCCGGGTCAGCGCTGGTCCATGAGGACCGTCAGCAGGTCGAGCAGGTGGGCAAAGTCGCCAGCCACGTAATGCGAGAAGGTCGACCAGTACAGCAGCATGATCAGCAAGCCGACCAGGCTCTTGACCGGCGCCGAGGCGAAGGACACCTGCAGGTTGGAGGCGAACACACCGACGATGGCAAAGCCGAACTCGATGAGCACCAAGGGAATGAGCACCGGCGCGCCGTACACCACGATG
The DNA here is from genome assembly GCF_001929405.1 of Herbaspirillum camelliae. NCBI lineage: Bacteria > Pseudomonadati > Pseudomonadota > Betaproteobacteria > Burkholderiales > Oxalobacteraceae > Herbaspirillum > Herbaspirillum camelliae. The sequence continues at coordinate 2,268,087 of NZ_KV880769.1, read as the reverse complement.
TACCAGAGCAGCTCGCCGAAGCGCTTGACCAGCACGTCGAAATGACCGGGCTCGAAAGGTGGGGCCAGCGTGAAGGCCGGCCATACCGCATAGCTTTCGATGAGGATGCGCGCCATGCCGGCAAACATGCCCGCCTGCACCATCACCAGCACGACCGCCTGCAGCAGCAAGGCACCTACCGCGCTGGCATCGCGGTCCACGCTGGCGTTGTTGGCCTGGATCTGGATCGGTGAGCGCTGGCTGTCGAAGATGGAACCGATGGACTGCACCACCCACAAGGGGATCGCCATGAGCACGCCGAACATCAGGCCGATCATGGCCTCCTTGAAGACCATCACGCCGGTGGTGAGCATGTCCGGCGCGGTGCGCTGCACGAACAGGAAGGTCGGCAGCGCCGCCGGCAAGGCGATGGCCATGGCGGCGGTGTTCTTGGCCAGGCCGGTCAGCACGTTCAGGCCGAAGCCAGGCAGGATTACCAGACACACCAGCACGCGCGGCGTGACCAGCGCCATCGTGACCAACACCGCCTGGATATCGAGCAGCAGCGAAGCCGGCATGATTCAGCGTCCGATGTCCGGCACCATGGTGAAAGCCAGGTCGGCCAGGCGCAACATTTCCACGCCGATCCAGCGGCCCATGCTGGCCAGGGTGACCGCCACGGCCACCAGCTTGACCACGTAGGGCAGCGTCTGGTCCTGGATCTGGGTCACCGCCTGGATCAGCGACACGCCCAGCCCGCACAGCGTGGCAATGAGCAGCGGCGGCGCCGACATCATGATGGCCATCCACAGGCTCTGCTGGAAAAAGTTGATGGTATCGGCCATGGCCGTCTCCTCGGGTTCAAAGTGGGTTCAACGGAGATTGAATGTGATGGGAAAGGCGACCCGCCGCTCAGACATAGGACATGGCCAGCGCGTTGAGCAGCTTGGCCCATCCGCCCACCAGCGTGAAGAGCAACAGCTTGAGCGGAATGGTGATGGTCTGCGGGCTCACCTGTTGCATGCCCAGCGCCATGAGCAGGTTCGAGATCAGCAGATCGATCACGACGAAAGGGATATAGATCAGAAAGCCGATCTCATACCCGGTCTGCAATTCGGAAACCACAAAGGCCGGGATCAGGATCAGCGCATCGGTGGGCTGGGCATCCCTGGCGGCCTCCTTGGGCCAGAGCTTCTTGGCCGAAGCCAGGAACATCTCGCGCTGCTCGGCATGACTCATCTTGAGCATGAACTTGCGCAGCGGATCGAAGGCATCCTGGGCGCGCTCCAGGATGGGCACGGTGCGCGAAGACGCCGGATGGGACACATCCACCGCCATGGCGCGCTTGCCCACCTCCTGCACAGTGGGCGCCATGATGAATACCGACAAGGCCAGGGCGATGCCGTAGATGGCCAGCGTCGGCGGCACCTGTTGCACGCCGATGGCGTTGCGCAGCACCAGCAGCACCAGCGATATCTTGAGAAAGGAAGTGGTGGTCACTACCATCAGCGGCACCAGCGCCATGAGCGCCAGCAGCACCGAAAATGAAACGACATCGAACTGCCCGCTCAGCATGCTCCGCTCCAGCGGACGATGCGCACACCCAGCCGGCCATCCACCGACACCACCTCGCCCCGACCCAGTTCCACGCCTGCGCTGGTAATGCGCAGCGCCTGGGCGGAAGCGCCGTGCAGCTCCAACACCACCTGTTCGCCCAGCGCCCGCAACTGGGATAGCGACAGGTTCAAGCGGCCAAGCTCGACGTGTAGCGTCAAAGGAAGCTCAGTCGCTCCATCCAGCCCATCGTTGCCATCGTCAGCGCTGGCACCGGTCGCGTCAGCTTCCAGGCCTTCCTCGGCGGCATCCTGGAAGGCGTCGTCATCGAGGTCGGCGTCCAGGTCTACGGGCGATTGCGCCAGGTCGGTCTCATGGTTCAAGGCATTCTCCTGTGAAATGATCTGCAAGCGCTGGTGAGCGATATGGCGCACCCGCCACTGGCGTGCGCCCAGCCTCATGCGGCCGTAGCCGTGGATGTCGAACAAGGGCCGCTCAGGCAGCAGCAGGTCGCCCACCCGCAGCGCATCCATCGCCCTGCTGGGCAGGCGATGTGTGGCCAGCAGCACCGTGCTCGACAAGGGCAGGCCTGACCAGGCCGATAGGGGCATCTGCATCGGTTCGGCGGCTTCCAGCCAGCCGCGCCATAGCGAGGGCGCTGCCCAGGCCAGGGTCTCGATGGCATGGGTCGGATCGCGCAGACGCAGACGCAGCGCGACCAGGCCGGCTTGGGTAGCCTCGCCCGCCGCGCACGGCTGGAGGGCGCGCAGGCTGGCCAGCGCCGTCTGCTGCAGACGTCCCGCCAGCGCCGCCGCCAGCCAGGGTGCGAAGCTACCATCGGCACGTCGGCTGGCGGCGGGATCGATGCCGGTCAGTCCCGCCAGCAAGCGCTCTCCCTGCGCCAGCAGCAATGCACCGTCCGCGGTCTGCAGTCGCAGGTCCGGCGCCATCGCCGCTGCTACCGATGTTGCCGTGGCCGAGGCCGGTAGCGCCAGCAACTCCATGTCATCCCGGCCCAGCGCGATACGCATGCCGCGTCCGAGCAACCGGCTCAATTGCGCCTGTTCGGCGACGATGACCGGCGCACCGCTGCGCAAATCCAGCGGCAAGGCCAGCGGCGACGAGGAGAGGGCATTGGAAGATTCGGACATGGCAGCCTGTTGGGTCGCAAAGGAAAGCACCAGGCTGCGACAGAGCGATCAGCCAGCCAGGCCGCATCACGCCGCCGCTCCTGCCCGCCCCTTACAACACCGTCAGCCTGACGGAGGTCTCCATACGTTGCGCCAGCGTGTTTTCCAGTTCCATCCTTTTCTTTTTTATTTGCGCCCGCAGGCGTTCGGTGGAAGGCATCAGCAGCAAGGAGGTGTAGCGCGGGCCGATGTCGATCGCCACGCCCAGCCGCGCACCACATGGCAGCAGCACCTCGAAGAGGCCGCTGGCCCCGACCGGCGGCAGGGCCTCGGCCAGCAGCGCGCAGTCCAGCTCGCCCGCATCGTCCGGCACGCCACGCACACCCGCTGCGCCCGTGCCGCCACTCTGCTCATCGCCCTCGCTGCCGCCTCCCTGCCCGCGCTGTCCGCCCTGCCCGTCCACCGTCAACAGCAAGGGCAGCCCGCCAGGGGAGCGCTCCTGCTCGGCGCTGGCGGTGCGCGTCTCACGTTCGCCAGGCCCACGCTGCGCGGCGCGCGGCGTGGACTGGGCGTGCGCTGCATTGCGCTGCGCCCGTTGCGGCTGGACTTGCCTGGGCGCGGCTCTGGCCTCCTCTGCGGCGGTGGAGGCCGCAACGGGCGGCCTGGGCGGCAACTTCAACCTGGCCGGCTTGGGCGCCGGCGGTGCAGGCAGGGGGCTTGCTTCGGCGACCAGTGACAAGGACAGGGGAAAGAGGGGAGCCGACATATCAGGCCTGTTCATTCTGCGCCATGGCAAGCGCCTTCATCTCGTCGCGCAGGACGGTCAGTTTTTCCTGCTGCTTGTTGGCGTCCTTGACGCGCTGGCGGGCGATGAAATAGTCATCCCCGGCCTGGCGGCAAGCGCGCGCCAGCGACACGCAGGCCAGGCGCATCTGGCCGGCCTCCATCTTCATGCGTTCATAGGCTGTCTTGGCGCGCTTGAAATCGGCGTTGGTGATCGTCATGCCGAAGAATGCCGCCCGCGCAGCCATCCATTCGGATTGCGCGCGCTCCCTGGCCTGGCGCCACTGGTCGGTCTTCTCGCCCAGGTCGGCGCGCAGCACGCGCCACGACGAGCGCGCTTCGTTGCGCTCTCGCTCCAGCCGGCCAAGGCGTTGCTTGCGCACATTGAGCAACTGGTCCAGGCGGCGGTCCGGTCTTTTCGGTTCAGCCACATCGACCACTTCGCGCTTGCCCGCAGGCTTTCCGAATGCGGCTTCCATGGACGCACCTGCCCTCATTGGGCCATCTCCATCAGGGTGTCCAGCGTTTCCTGGAAATCGGCGCTGCCGCTGGTATCCTGGCGCAGGAAGCTCAGTTGGTCCGGGCGCAGCTCCATGGCGCGGTCGGCCACCGGGTCGGCCCCGGACTTGTATTCGCCCAGCCGGATCAGCAATTCCATCTCCTGGTAGCGCGCCAGCAGCTCACGAAAGCGCGAGGCGGCGCGGCGATGCTCGCGCGAGGTGACGTTGCTCATCACGCGGCTGATGCTGGCCAGCACGTCGATGGCCGGGTAATGTCCTTGTTCGGCCAGCTTGCGGGTGAGCAGGATATGGCCGTCCAGCAGTGACTTGGCCTCATCGCCGATCGGGTCGGAGCTCGATTCGCCGTCCACCAGCACCGTATACATGGCCGTGATGGACCCTTGGGGGGTGCCGCCGGCACGTTCGATCAGACGCGGCAGCATGGTGTAGACCGAGGGCGTGAAGCCGCCGCGTGCCGGCGGTTCGCCGGCGGCCAGGCCGATCTCCCGCTGCGCGCGTGCGAAGCGGGTGAGCGAATCGACCAGCAGCAATACCTTCATTCCCCGGTCGCGGAAACCTTCGGCGATGGCCGTGGCCGTGAACGCTGCGCGGGAGCGTTCCATCGAGGTTCGGTCGGAGGTGGCGCAGACCACCACGGTCTTGCGGATCAGTTCGGCGTCCAGCTCGTGGTCGAGGAATTCGTTGAGTTCGCGCCCGCGCTCGCCGATCAGGCCGAAGACGATAGCCTCGGCCTGGCAGCCGCGCGCGATGGCTGCCATCAGCGTGGTCTTGCCGCAGCCCGGCCCGGCAAAGACGCCGATACGCTGGCCCATGCCCATGGTCAGCAGTCCATCGATGGCGCGCACGCCGGTAGGCAGCGGCGTGGCGATGCGCGGGCGGCTGGTGGCGGGCGGCGCATCGCGGATCACCGGCGACATGGCGCGCCAGGTGGCGACATTCTCCTGCGCAGCCGGCGCCCGGAACATCCAGCGGCCAAAGCCGTCGAGCACGCAGCCGAACAAGTGGTCGCCGACCTCGATCGAATGGGAACGCCGCAAGGGTTCGATCACCGTGCGGGTGGAAACGCCTTCCAGCGGACTCAGCGCCGAGAGGATAGAGGCCTTGTCGGTGAACCCGACCACCTCCGCCAGCATGGTCTTGCCGGGCTGCTCGGGATTGAACAGGTTGCACAGCTCGCCGATCTGCACTGGTGGCATATGCGCCTCGATCAAGGTGCCCAGCACCTGCGCGACCCGGCCCTGGCTGAAGAAGCCCGGACGCAGCGGCAGTGCGGCCTGCCAGGCCGGCAGACGCTCGCGCAGCGCGGCCAGCCGCCCCTCCAGCGCGGCCTGGAAGACATCGTCGCGCTTCACCATGACACGTTCAAGGCGTGCTTGCCGGTAAATCTGATCTGGTTGCCGGCCACTGCGGCCAGGCGCACGCCGCGATACTCGTCGCCGACGTAGAGGCGGCGGCCATCATCGGTGACGATGCTAGGATCGCTGCCGTTGAGCACCTGAACGATGCGGAAGGGCAACATCGATTCCGGGCTGCCGATCTTGACGTCGATGGGAAAATCAATGACGTAGGCCTTGGAGAAATCACGCAGCATGCGTTGCAGCCGCTCGGCGTCGTCATCGCCCATGGCGCCGCGCAGGGTCCATGCACCCTCGCGCAGGTCCAGCGTCACCCGGGAGAGCAGATCGACCTCGGCCAGGCGCTTGCGTAGCGCAGCTTCCAGCTCGGCTGCGGGCAGCTTGCGCGGCAGCGCCGCCAGACGCTTGAGCTCTTCGGCGCGCGCCTGGGCCTGCTTATCGGCGGGCGCCGGATGGCTGCTCAGCGCGTAGGCGGCCGCACCGGTCAGCGCGGTAGCCATGAAGAACGGCAGCAAGACCATGCGATAAGCCCGTGCGCGCCGCGCCGGGGCTGGCTCTGCGGCGGTGGCCTCGTCCGGCGTCGGGGCAGGCGCGTGCGGGTCATCCTCATCCGTGGCTGGCAGCGGCAGTGCGTCGCTGGACGCAGTCTCGTGGTCCGCTGGGGCGGCCTCCTGCCCGCCAGACGAGTGCGGCGTATCGACCGGTTCCGGCGGCGGGTCGGTCCATGGCGCATCCTGATCGACCACGGTCAACCAGATGCGGTCGGCGCGCGCCAGCTCGCCAAAGGCCAGTTGCAATGCCGACTCCGGCTGGTTGCTGTCGGCCCGGCGCAGGCAGCCGTCCATCGCGGTCAGGGTCCAGCCCGCAGGCGTCAACGCCAGCCTGGCGTGCTGCCCGACGATGCCGGGATCGGCCAGCACCACGTCGGCGTCTTCCTGTGCGCCCAGAATACGTTCGCCGCTATCGGCCAGCGGCAATGTCGCGCCACGGTGATAGCCGTTGAGAATGCGCAGTTCTTGCATGATCTTGCTCCATCGGACAGTAGGATGCCGGGCGCGGCAAGGCTTGCCGCGCACCATGCTGCGCTATCTGTGTGCGCGGCGGGACGGTGGTTCCATCGCCTACCGGAAGGCGCTCTTGAGCAAGGCGATGAAGAAATTGTCGCTGCTGCGATGGGTGGCCGGATTGCGCGGGTCCCAGTCGGGATTGTCCATGTTCAGCAGCGCACCCAGCACCATGGCCTCGGCCAGTTCGCGGCGCTTGCGGGCGGTCTCTTCGCGTTTCTGCGCGGTCGCGCGCAAGGAGATCGCCGTCACCGCCTGCTCTGGCCGGCTCTTGAGCAGGGCCGGCGTGTGCTTTTCCTTTTCGGCCAGTGCCTTGGTCACTTCATCCATCATGTCGCTGACGAATGCGTAGCATTTGTCGCGCATCAGATCGAGATCGCGCGCGAGGTACTTGTCCTTGCTGGCGCGCTCGATGATCTCCATGGCTTGGTCATGGGTCATCGGCTGCGTCGATGGGGCCGCCGCATCCGGCGAGCGCAACTGTTTGGCTGAGAGGCTCATCATTTCATGCTCCGGTTTCACCACGATTGTTTCTGCTTGCCGCCGGATGCCTGAGCTCCGGCGGACCATGCCACGCTTCTTGTCAGAGCTCAGATCTTGGGCGGACGTGCTGGCGGGCGCTCGCCTTCGCTGTCGGACTGCACCGTGGGCGGGCGATAGGTGACCGTCGGCGAGGAGGGTGGCGGGGCTGCCGGCGGCTGCGGGTACACCGGCGCGCCAGCATCGCTCTCCGGTTCCTGCGGCTGCGGTTGACCGTCAGGGGCCAGATCGGGCTCCCATGGACCACCGCTTTGCCCATGCTCGTGCCCCGGCCGCGGACGCGGCACCTGGCCCACGCCCTGCATGGTGGCCTGATTGGCGCGCTGCTGGAGCTCGCCATCGGCCTGGACGATCTCCAGCAGGTCTTCTGCGTATTGCCGCGCATCGCGCGGATCGAGCTGGGCTACCGCTGCATGCAGATGGCGTGGCAGCGATCTCGGCGGCGCCGGAGGCGGGCCGCCGTGTTCGCGGTGGTGCAGTAGCTCGGTCCGGAATTGTTCCAGTTCGCGCGTGATCTGCTGGGGCCGCTGTTCCAGGAACGCGGCCAGATTGGGAGGCATGACATCGTCGAAGAGACCGCGAAAGCGTTCTCGCAGACGGTCGCCGAAATAGTCCGCCGGCCTGGCCTGGTCCTGTGGCGCAGGCGCGGCAGCATGCTGACCCGACACCGGCGCAGACTGTCCGATATCCCAGCCGGCGCCGCGGAAGATGGCGTTCAGGGCGCGCTCGGTGTCCCTGGCAGGCGAGTGGGCCTCAAGCAGGCTGGCCAGGATGTTCTCCCCCCTCTTCAAGAAGAATTCCTCGAATCTGCTGGCGATGCGGGCAAACCCTTGCCCGCCCGGTCGAGACGCGCCCTCATGCGGGGTGCGCGACGACTGGCTGGAGCGATCCTCTGGCGGCGCTACGCCGTGCAGACTGGAAAACAGGTTGTGTATATCGAATGAAGGCATGATGCTTCCTTATCGACCATCGACGGCAGGCGCAGACGCCGGGCCGCCGGTGGCGCAATGAGACGGTGGTGGGCAATGCGCCACGCTAGAGGCGGGCGCGGGCGAAGGCGACGATGCCGTCGCGCTGCGCTTGGGTTCCTTCATGAATGTCGGCGCAGCCGGTGCGGTTCCACCGCCGCCACCGCCATCGCCATCGCCATCGCTGGGCTCACACCTCGATCATCCCCACCGGCTTGACCTTGGCGTGCTGAGTCAGCTCGGAAAATGCAAACACCGGGACCGGGAAGAATTCCTCTTCGATCAGCTTGCGCACGGAACGGCGGATATCGGCCGCCGTGACCAGCACCGGCGGCACGATGGGCGTGCTGACATTGGTCGAGAGTTCGTTGAGACGGTCCAGGATCATCTGTTCCAGTTCGGAATCGATGTCCAGGTAGCTGCCCTGGCTGGTCTGCCGCATGGCGTTGCGCAGCTGGTCTTCCAGCTCCGGCGACAGCAAGATCACCTCGATGAGTCCCTCGCGCGAGGCCTCGAAGCAGAGCTGGCGCTTGAACGCCAGCCGCACATAGTCGGCGATGACGTCCGGATCACGCTCCTTGGGCGCCCAGTCCAGCGTGGTTTCCAGCAGCAGCCGCGCATTGCGCAACGACACCCCTTCGCGGGTGAGCCGCTGCACCACCTCGGTCAGGCGCGGCAGGGTGACGGTCTTGACCACTTCCTTGCCCAGCTCGGGATAACGGCGCTCGGCCCAGCGGGTGAAGCGGATCACTTCGTTGACGCCCACGAACATCTGGCAGTTGCGCAGCATCTCCACTTCGATGTCGGAGGCGAATACCTTTTCCCAGGGCTCGGCCAGCAGGCCCGCCTCACTCAGTTTGTCCGGGTCTTCGGTCTTGACCCAGACGCGGCGGCGACGCGAACCGGGAATATTGCGTTCGAATCCCTGGAAACCCAGTTCCTGCACCCGCTCCAGCGATTCCCTGGTGGCGCTCCAGCCCAGCATGATCTCGGCGTCCACCAGCGGCACCTCGGACATCATGAAGAACACCCGCCCTTCCGGCACCGTGCTGCTGAACTCGAAATCGATGGGCTTGAGGTCGGGAATCCCGCGCCGTTCCAGCATGGCGTTGCGCATAATGCGCACCGCCGTGCGGATCACCTCGGCTTCGGCTTTGCCGCGCATGGACTCGTTCATGCGCAGGATGAAGGGCGTGGTCGCGGCAAAGCTGGTGAGATCGACGATGCCGGCGTTCTTGCGTTCGAGTTCCTCCGATTCGCGCGCCATCTCGGCGTCGGCCAGCGGCTTGAGCAGGCCCACCACGCCGGCCACGCACAAGCCCACGGCCAGCGCCACGAAGATGACCGTCGGCATGCCCGGGATCAGGCCGAACAGCAGCATGATCCCGGCTGCCGTGAGCAGCGCCTTGGGTTCGCCGAAGAGCTCGCCGACGATGTCGCGGCCGATGTTGGTTTCACCCTCTTCGTTATCATCGCTGACGCGGGTGGTGATGATGCCGGCCCCCAGCGAGATCAGCAGCGCCGGAATCTGCGCAATCAGCGCATCGCCGATGGAGAGGATGGAGTAGACCTGCATGGCCTGGCCGGCATCCATGCCGCGCTGGATGATGCCGATGGAGATGCCGCCGATCAGGTTGATGGCGACGATGCAGATGCCAGCAATGGCGTCGCCCTTGACGAACTTCATGGCGCCGTCCATGGCGCCGTGCAGCTGGCTTTCCTGGCCCAGGTGGGCGCGCTTGGCCTTGGCTTCCTCGGGCGTGAGGATGCCGGCGCGCAAGTCGCTGTCGATGGACATCTGCTTGCCCGGCATGGCGTCCAGGGAAAAGCGCGCCGACACTTCCGACACCCGTTCCGAGCCCTTGGTGATGACGATGAACTGCACCACCGTCAGGATCAGGAAGATCACCAGCCCCACCACCAGATTGCCGCCGACGACGAAGTTGCCGAAGGTCTCGACGATGTGGCCGGCGTCGGCTTCCAGCAGGATCAGCCGCGTGGTCGATACCGAGATCGCCAGGCGGAACAAGGTGGTCAGCAGCAGCACCGCCGGGAAGGTCGAGAAGGCGGTCGGCCCGGCCATGTACATGGCCACCACCACGATCAGCCCGGACGCGCACAGGCTCATCGCGATGAGGATGTCGAGCAGCCAGATCGGCATGGGCAGCACCAGCATGAAGACGATGCCGATGACCAGCGCCGCCGCCAGCAATTCGGCGCGCTTGCCGAGCTGGATGGCGAATTTGTTGAGCAGCATCACGATGCCCATGGCTTTCATGGCGATTCCCTTGTGATCGGTTGGAGGCGGTAGCGAATCGGGCCGTCTAGGCCGGCGCCCGATTGTCCTGGGCGTATTGCAGCCGGCGCAGCACCAGGTCCACCCAGGCGGCGTTGTGCGGCGTGCGCATGCTGCGCAGGCGCTGCTGATCGACCGGCTCCAGCACTTCGGCGGCGGCGAAGTCGTGCATCAACCGGAGCTTTTCATCGTCCGGCCATAGCAGCAGGCAGCCGCGGCTCAAGGCATAGGCTTCTTCGTACTGGTAGGCGTTGAGCAGTCCCCACACCAGGCCCAGCGCGGCGACCAGCTCGGCCTGCATGCCCTCATGCTGTCTCTTCTTGCGCATGCGCGGCCTCCGTGTCAGCTGCGCCAGTAAGCGCTTCGGCGTGCTTCATCTGCAACCAGCGCAGGCGCATGCGCACCGCCAGTTCGACCTGGCGCAGGGCGTCCATGAGCGGCGCCCGCGCCGTCCCTTCAGGCAGGGTCAGGGAATGCGCGACCAGCAGGCGCTGCAAGCCGCGCAGCGAGGGCACCGGATCACCGCGCCAGACCGGATTGTCGGAGGTCAGCGTCGGTCCCAGCAACTCGGTGAGCACCCGCTGCAGTGGATCGACCGGCAATTCCAGCGCGGGCAGCGAGGCGGCTTCTTCCTCGTTGGACAGCAGCGGACGCGACTTCTGCAGCGCCGTCAGCGCCTCGGCGCTGTGGATTTCGGCCAGTTCGCCCGGATCGACCGGCAACTGCCGGCCAATGCCGGGGGAGGCAATGCGGGCGTTCAATTGAGCAGCTCCAGCGCGGCCTCGAGCTGGCTGTCGAGCTCGTCGCCGCCCTCTTCCTCTTCCGAGCTCAGACGCCGCACCACATAGATGCCGCCATCATTGAACAAGGCCGGCAGCCAGCCGCCGAAGAGGTGCAGTTCAGCGCCGCGCCGGCGCAGGATATCCTCCGGCCGCATCGGCGCCTCGGCGCTCACGCCCAGGGCGATCAACATGCCCACCTCCAACGGATAGGCGAACACATGCATGCCGTTGTCCACATGGCTCATGGCCACAGCCTGCTGGATGCGGGCCTCGCCGATCAGTCTCATGATCAATTCCTTCATCGTCTACTCACCTTTTTCTCGAGGGCGTGCGGGCCGGCGTGTCGCCGGCGGCGCGATAGAGGGCGTCCAGTTCCAGCCGCCACGCGTCTTCGCGCAATTCTTCCGGGGTCGGGAAGTTCGACATGCCGGCCTGCAAGGCGGTCACCTGCCGGTTCAGTTCGTCCAGCAATTCGCGTCGCGCATTGAGCTTGTCCTGCGCCCAGATCGTCAGCGGCAACTCCACGATGGCGTCGCGCACCAGCCGATAGGCGCGCGCGCGGGCATTCTTGTCGATGCCGCCGATATCGACGATCTGCGCCATCAGCTGCGGCACCTTGCCCTTGCCCCAGCCAGCTTCGGCGGCGGTCAGCAGGATCACGGTCAGGCCGACGTCATCTACCTTGACATGCATGGTTCCCCCTCATCGATATGAGCGCGGCACATTCGCCGCGGTTCAGGGCTTGATCTCGGACAGGTTCACCAGCAGCTGCCTGGCCACACTGAGGGTCGAGCGCAGCTGCATGAAACACTTGCTATCGGAAATGGCCAGGGCGTACGCGCCCCGGTTGCGTACCGGGTTCTTGCGCAGGTTGTCCTGGTTCAGCGTGGCGCCGACCATCTGGCTGCAGATCACGTCGGCCATTTCGCTGAAGCAGTCAGGCGCGTGCCGTTGCAGGGCGCGCGCCATGACGGCCACCGACAATTCGGTTTCGACCTCGCTGTCGCGCGGCGCGCCGATGATGATGCGCAGTTCGCGACGCAGGCCGCGCTGCGGCTCCAGGCTGGGATCGCCGACCTCGGCCGCCTCTTGCACGTGGGTGAACTCACCCCGGATCTCGCCCATGCGATTGCGGATCAGTGAACCCAGGATCTGGGTCACGGAATTCTTGAGCTTGTTGGACTTGAACAGATCGGTGGACGGCAGGCCGCCCTGCTGGCGCGCCTCGACCTCGCGCCGCGCCCGCAGCATGGTGCTCACGGCGTCCAGCACGGCATGTTCCTTGAGTTTCTTTTCCACCTCTTCGCGGGCTTCGCGATCCTTTTCGCGCGATTGCCCCAGCTTGCGCTCTAGCACGTCTCTCGGATCGAAGGCGGCCTCGGCATGCGTGGCCAGATCGACGGGCGCGTCCAGCAACGAGGCCGCCGACTCGCCATTCTTCTTTTCGCCCTTCTCGGATCGTCCACGTCGCCCTGGCGTCTGGTCGCGCTGCTGCCGTGGCTGCACCGGCACGACAAAATGCTTCAGCGTTTTTCTTGAGAACGGCAGCGATCGCACGCCAGCCGGCATGTTGATCGCATCGAAGGGGACGACTTCGGTATTGCCCAGTCCACCTGGCGCCTGCCGTCCCGTGTGGGGCTTGTGGATAGGGCCGCGTGTGGGCGTGAGACCGGGAGGAAATCCCTGTCCGGCCTGGCCAGGTTGCGGCTGGCCGATGGATGGATTGAATGGTTTGAAGGAAGCCATGATGCCATTGGGTGGCGGCGGCATGGCGGCAGGTTCCATCGCCGCGCCTGGCGCGGTGGAGCACAGAAGAAGGGAAAAGGACACTGCCACGGTTCCCTGTCGCACGCGGCAAATCCTCAACATTCTTCAAAGTCTCACGAATGTTCAACGAACGCATGCGGGCCGTCGGGCCGCTGATATCTTGCGCCCATGCCAGACGAGCAGCGGCTGAAAAAAACGCACAAGCAGGCCGCGCTCGATCATCCCACACACCTGATTTGCCAAGGAGAACACGATGCACACCGCATTTCACATGCAAGCCAGCGAGTCCGACGCCCACCATGCTTTCGAGCTGGAAGCCGCCGCATCTGAAGACGAAGGCGAAGATTCCAGCACCATCAGCAGCCCCATAGCCAGCGCCCCCCTCCACATCGCCGCCCCTGCAGTGCCGGCGGAGGCCGCTACCGAACAGGCCGCCGCGCCCATCGATATCGTGGCGCTCTACACCAAGCATCGCACCCATCTGCTGCGTTTCGTGCTGCGCTACGTGGGCAACCACGAAGACGCCGAAGACGTCGTGCAGAACACCTTCATCGAAGCGGTCAAGTGCGCCCACCGCTTCTCGGGCTTGTCCAAGCCCTCCACATGGCTATTCGGCATCGGGCTGAACCTGGCACGCAATCAGGTGCGTCGCAATAGCGCCGATCGCTATGAGATGGTCGAGGAAAACTTCATGGAGCAGCTGGTTGACGCCAGCGCTGACCCAGCGATGGTCTATGAGCTGCGCCAGATCGCCCAGAAGGTCGATGACATGCTGAGCGAACTGCCACCGCAGATCCGCCATACCTTCGAGGCAGTGCTGGACGGCGACGCCACCTATGAAGAAGCGGCGCAACATCTGAATATCCCGATCGGCACCGTGCGCTCCCGCGTCTCACGCGTGCGTGCCGCCGTGCGCCAGGAATACGGCGATGACAAGGCAGCGACTCGCCGCGTTGCGGGGCGTGGCAAGGGACGTTGAGCGAGCAGGCCCGGCGGCATGCCGGGTCATCCTGATCAAACGCAGGGGCGATGCAGGCGGCGCAGCGAGAGTCCGGTCAGGACTTGGCGTCGGCGGCGATCTCCTGCGCACAGCTGGCGGCCAGATCGGCCGTGGCGAGGATCTCATCCATCACGCTGCGTTCATCGGTGAGCATGCGCAACGGCACCTTGCGCACCAGCACATAGCGCCCTTCATCGGCGTGCCAGAGGAAGTCGAGGGAATTGATCGGCGCCGCCTCCAGTGCCGCAGGCGGCGTCAGCAAGGCGGTCGCCGGCGCGCCCACGGGAGGCAAGGTGGCGGTGACGCACAGATAGAGGTCCACCCCGGCCGGTTCTACCGAGGTGCGGGTGAAGATCTCGCCGATCTGCAATTCCAGCGCGGGGCGCGCTGCGGTCTGCTGGTCGCAATACTGCATCAGGTCGAGCAGCAATTGCTTGACCTCCTGGCCGGAAATATCGTCGTGCTGTTGGTCCACGGTAGTGATCCTGGTTGGATGGGCGGCGCCCCTGTGCGGCGTGCGGCGCCGGTAGATGTGGGCCATTCTAGCAATGAAAACGGCCCTTTCGGGCCGTTTCCCCTGTGAACCCGGTAACCCGGTACCCCCTGTAAGTCCCTGAAGCAGGCTAATGCTGAGCCTTCATTCTGGCGATGTCGCCTGGTGCGGCGCCATGTTCAGATTGGCCCAGACCGGCAGGCGCTGCGCACAGATGGCCTGCGCCAGCGCCAATAGTTCGGCGTGGATTTCCTCGCGCGTGGACAGCGGCGCACCGCCGCGCTGGAGATGGGTGCCCTGACGATGGATGGCTTGCGCCATGGGCAGCACCCATTGCTCCGGCTGCGACTGCGCCTGCGACAACTGGTCGAACGCCACCCGCTGCAACAGTCCCGAGGGCAGGCCATTGCCCAACAGCGGCGAGGCCAGCGCCTGGAAGCAGTCCGACTGGGCCGACCAGCCAGCGATGAGGCGGTTCAGGCGCTGGGCCGGCTGGCGCGGCTGAGCGGCAGCGGACAGGAAGAAGGGGGCGGCCTGGCGTGAGGCCGACAGCAAGATCGCCATCGAGGCGATCTCGCGCAATCCCCGTCCCTGCTTGCGCAGCGCCGGCAATGCCGCCAGCTCGGCGAACGAATGCGGACGCTGGCACAGCGCCTCCATCACCGGCTGGTAGGTATGTGCATCGGCACGCACATTGCCGATGGCCAGCGGCAGCTCCAGCGTGAGGCGCGAGGGTGCTTCGGTCAGCGCCAGCCCGCAGCGCTCCAGCCAGGCGTCGCGCTGATGCGGGCTCATGCGGCGCGCCCCACGCACGTAGATGTCTTCGCGGAAGCTGCTGTTGCAGATCTGGTCCCACACCAGCTCCCGCATCCCGGCATTGGGCTGCTGCGCCAGCAGCGATTGCTGCGCATGGCTCAGGTACAGCTCCGGAAAACCGTAGGCCAGTTCGGCCGAACCGACATAGTCCAGCTTGGCCTGCGCCAGGTCCTGGATCACGTCGATGGAGAACAGCGCATCCCAGCCCTGGTTGAGATATTCGTGCGCCAGGTAGCCTGGCTCATCGCTCTCCAGCGCGCGCAGACGCCGACGCAGGCCGTTGGCCTCGGCAGCGCCGAAGGCAGCGGCGCCGGCCTGCGACAGCGCTCGCACCAGCGCACCGCCCTGATGCAGCTGGGCCTGGCGATCACACATGTCGTTGCGGCCGAATTCGCGCAGCATGCGCTGCAACGACAAGGCCGAGCTCCAGCCGGGCAAGGCGTTGTAGTTCAGGTAGACGATGCCGCCCGGTTTGAGGTAGCGGCGCAGGAAGTCGAGGATGTGGCCCCGGTTCGTGCGATCGACCCAGCTGTAGACGCCATACATGGTCACGAAATCGAAGGCCGGCAGATCGATCTCGCCACGCGCCATCTGTTCGAAGCTGCATTCCAGCACCGTCAGGTTATCGATCCCGGCGGCGCTGGCCATATCCTGTGCAGTGCGCACCTGGGTCGGCAAGAAATCGACCGCATAGAAACGCCCCTGAGGATTGGCCGCGGCCAGCACGGTGGAGGTAAGGCCCTGGCCGCAGCCCAGTTCCATATAGGTGAATTCCCTGTCCAGAGGGACCGGCTCCACACCCTGCGCGAGGCAGGCGAAACTGAGATGGACCGGGCTCTGCTCCGGGAAAAATCCTACCGGGTAATCAATCCCGTGCACGTAACCGCTGCTCCATTGCATGTCGTTCTCCGCTTGTTGAGAGGGCTCGCTGCATTCACTTGCGCGGCAAGCGCCGGATGCGATGCCAGGGAAAATCTTCGTCCAGCAGCGGCATGGCGCCGTCCGCCGGACTGCAACCGGCTTGCCGGGAAACCTCGTCTGGAGGGAATGAATCGGCTTTCATAGCCTGCATCCTTTCGTCAAAAGTAGCGCTGTGCCGCAGCGTTGACCGCCGCCGCGTGGATCGCGTCAGGCGGCGTAAGCGCCGAGGTAGGCGCGATAGATATCGCCGCCCGGCCTGATGAAGAGGTTGATGATGGCGCGGTCGCGCCCTGCCCGAGCCCGCGCAGCGCCGTCACCGTTGACGACAGCGGCCGGCTGCGCCGCCACGTTGGCCGCGCGGCTGGCCGGTGCACTGGCCGGGTCGGCCATGGCGGGCGTACGGGTGCGCCGGGTCGGGTCCGACGCCAACGGGTTGTCGTTGCGGCTGTCCTCGTGAATGGCGTCCACGCGCGCCTCGCCTGGTCCCATGCCCGGCATCGGCGGCGGCTCGGCGGCAGCCTGGGCCGGACCGCGCACGGTATCGCCGCGCCTCTTGTCGGCCGCCGCTGCGCCTGCCTTGCGCGGGGTGCGCAGGCGATGGAACACGCCCGCCGATGTCGGGCTGAACAAGGCGCGCGTCATCGGCGCGGCGGGCACGGAGGATGGCTGGGTGACAGCCTCTGTGGAAGGGTTGGCGTAATAGTTGTCGGCGAACTGCCCGTACTGGCGGAAGAAGCCGGCGTTGGCCCGTGCGGCGGAGGCATGCGTGGCCGTCGCCATGATGGGTCGGATGGATGTGATCATGATGCTGTTCTTTCATGCCGCGCAAGCGGCCAAGGCAGCTTGCGCGGCGTTATGCGAGCGGACTCAGGCAGAGACCGTACCGTCCTCACGGGCTTGTCCCGGATCGTTCTGGCCGAGCAATCCGTCATGCTTGCCGGTGACGGCCGCTTCGATCTTCTTGAACAGCTCGCCGCCATTGGCCATGTAGGCCTGTGCGGCGGCCTGCACCTCGGGCGGCACCTGTTTGGTATTGCCGTCCTTGTCGGTGAAGTAGCCGGTCTGCGCCATCTGCAGCATCTGGTCGGCCGAGATCAGGCCGATGCCGTTGTCCTTCTGGTACTTCTCGATGGTGTTGACGGCGGTGGAGTCGGAGGGCAGAGTACGTCCCCCGAACTGCGTCGGATCGTAGCCATTGTTGTTGCCGTTGCCGACACCGTAGTTGCCGTTGCCATTGCCGTTGCCATTGCCGTAGCCCGGCGCGATGGTGCCATCCTTGATCGCTTCGGTGAAATCGACCTGGCTCAGCTTGCCGTCATGCTTGCCATTGAGGGCCGACTCCAGCTGCTTGAACAGCTCGCCGCCATTGGCCATCATGGCCTGCGCAGCGGCCTGCACCTCCGGCGGCACCTGCTTGGTATTGCCGTCCTTGTCGGTGAAGTAACCGGTCTGCGCCATCTGCTGTACCTGCTCCGAGGACAGCAGATCGATGTTGTTGTCCTTCTGGAACTGGTTGATGGTCTTGGCCGCGTCGTAGCCGCCCGGCAGGTTGCTGCCGCCGCCGAATTGCGAGGGATCGAGACTGAAGCCGAAGCCGTTGCCGTTGCCGTTGCCGTTGCCGTTGCCGAAGCCGAAGCCGTTGCCGTTGCCGAAACCGAAGTTGCCGTTGCCGTTGCCATTACCGTTGCCATAGCCCGGTGCAATGGTGCCGTCCTTGACCGCCTCGGTGAAGTCCACCTGGCTCAGCTTGCCGTCATGCTTGCCGTTGAGGGCCGATTCGAGCTTCTTGAACAGCTCGCCACCGTTGTCCATGAACGCTTGCGCGGCAGCCTGCACCTCCGGCGGCACCTGTTTGGTGTTGCCGTCCTTGTCGGTGAAGTAGCCGGTCTGCGCCATCTGCTGCATCTGCTCCGAGGACAGCAGATCGATGTTGTTGTCCTTCTGGAACTGGTTGATGGTCTTGGCCGCGTCGTAGTCGTCCGGCTGGTCCTTGGAGACATGACCGTTCATCAGCGCCTGCAGGATGAAGTCCAACGGCAGGCCAGGCTGGTAGGGCGCATTGCGCTGACCGGGCGTGTTGGACAGGCTGCCGTCCTGCAGCGCATCGCTGTAATCGACCTGGCTGAGCAGACCATCATGCTTGCCGTTATGCGCGGACTCGAGCTTCTTGAACAGTTCACCGCCGTTGTCCATCATCTTCATGGCGGCCAGTTGCACCTCGGGCGGCACCTGCTTGGTATTGCCGTCCTTGTCGGTGAAGTAACCGGTCTGCGCCATCTGCTGCACCTGTTGCGAGGACAGCAGATCGATGTTGTTGTCCTTCTGGAACTGGTTGATGGTCTTGGCCGCGCCCGATTCGGAAGGCAAGCCATTGCCACTGCCACCACCGGCGCTGGCCTGCCCCATCATTTCGCGCAGGAGGTTCTTGAGCACATCAGGAATATCCAGGCTGTCCAGGAAACTGTCTCCCTGCTGCCCCGGCGAATTGCCGAACAGATGGATATCGCCATATTCCTGCGGCTGCTGATTGCCGAAATTGAACAGTCCCGGCGGGGCGCCTGGCCCATCGGTGACATAGGTCTGGGTAGTGGTGATGGTAAAGGTTGTCGACATGCGGATCTCCATAGATTGGGCTCGAACTACAACGGCGCCGCGCTACCGCGCGTTACCTGCGGAACTCGACGTTGCCTGCCGACGACGTGCGAAAAGACAGGGATAGCGGACTCGATGGATGAGTGACAGGGCGGGTTCATTAGTTCCGGCGTTGGCCTCGCCGCTGCCGCTGCGCCGCCAGCGCAAGCGCCCGGCCGTTCCTCGCGAAACGCCGGGCGCTGTGGGCGATGGCGCTAGCCGCTCTTCAGATGGAAGCCTGGGCTGTGTCTTCGGCCTTCTTCATGAACTTGGCGAAGATGGCGACGTTGTCCACATTGGCCGCCGCCGCGTTGGTCGCCTCGACCGTGCGCACAGCCTGGCTGGCGGCGCGCCGCACTGACAGGCGTTGGCTGATCGATGCATCGGATGTGTTGGGCAGGTTCTGCATGCTGGTCCTCGCGACAGGAAATTCCCCGTTTTGCCGCGCAACCTGCGCAGCCACGGTTCGGCTATTGCTGATCGTTGATGTTCTTTGCCATGGTGCTGAACACTTTGAGCTTGGCCAGCGAAGTCGCCTGCTGGGCCACCCAGAGCTGGAATTCCATGGCCTGTTCCGATCCGAGCTGGGCGCTCTGCACCGAGGCATTGGACGCATCCTGGCGCATCGATGGATTGCCGGCGGCGGGCGTCGCATTCATCTGCTGTTGAAAAGTGGTCATAGAGGATCATCTCCCGTAAGTAACAAAAACAGAAACCGCCGAAGGTGGCGTCATGCGCTGCCAGGTCGGCGGAACCGGATAGCCTGCAATCCGGTTCCGCCACCCTCCTGCACGAACTGTTTCTTAAATGTTCTGCATCGCGTAGTCGCGGCCCTTCTTGTCAAACTTCACGTAGGTGTTAGCCGCGTCGACCATGGAGCTCATTTGATTGCCAAACATAATGTCGCCGGTTGCCTTCAATGCGCCTGCGCCGGCGGCTGCGTTGTTCATGCTCATAGAAACCTCCAATCAGATAGAAAATTAAGAAATACCGCACCGCACCTTCAGCAGTCCGGTCCCCCTTATGTGGGGACGACGGCAACGACAGTTCCACGGCTGCGCGGCGATCAGTGCGGCTTTCGCCTTGCGCGCATGGAACTGCCGCGCCACGCGCCGTTACCCACGTTGGCAATACCCCCGCGCTCTCTGACGCTGAGCACGCCTCTCCCATCTATATTTCTGTAAGGATCGAGCATGAACATGAATGTCACTTTCACCGGCGGATCGACCGGTCCGCTGGGCGGCGCCGACACCCCCTCGCAAAGCCAGATCGACGGCTTCAAACAAGGCTTGCAGGGCAAGTCCAACGAAGACCTGATGAAGGGCCTGATGGACCCGAACACGGCGCAATGGCAGAAGGACGCCATCATGCAGGAGCTGCAGAACCGCGCCGAGAAGAGCGGCGGCTCGCAAGGTGCTGGCGGCGCTGGGGGCGGCGGTGACGACGACATCCAGAAGCTGCTCAAGAAACTGATGGACGGCAGTATCTCGGACGAAGAGCTCAAGAAGCTGGCCGGCCTGATGGGCATGAAGCCGGAAGACCTGCAAGCCATCAAGGGCGCGGTCCAGGGCGAGGGTGTGGGCGAACAGCAGGGTGATATCAGCGGCGGCTGACCCGCACTGCTGATGCATCCTCTGCATCATCTTCATCCTCTTCATCATCACTGATCCATGCCCCGCCTAGTGCGGGGCATGTCCGTTTCAGGGCGAGATGAGCGAACGGTATCAAGGGGAAAGCAGGGAGCAGGGAGCAGGGAGCAGGGAGCAGGGAGCAGGGAGCAGGGAGCAGGGAGCAGGGAGGATGAACGACGGAGAACAGGAAAGGAAATGCGCCAGGGATAGAGGTGGAGCGGTCTGGAATGGATTACCGATCCAGGCCAGTGCCGTGCCCAAGACCGTGCTGGCAAGACCGGCTAGTCCAGGAAATGATCCTTGCGCCAGCGCATGGCCATGCCGGCGAAGAGATGCAGCAACTCCAGAGTGGATTCGGTGGGTTGCTCATCCCGCAGGGGAAAGCGACACATGAGCGTAATGCGCTCCTGCGCCGCATCGCAGGAAAAGACCGGCGCGCATACGCCGAAGAGATGGGATTGGGTTTCCAGCAGGCGCAACAGGATGCGCTCCCGGGACGCCGTGGGCAGTGTGCCGAAGGTGCAATGCATGACGACACTGTCGGGCGCCAGCAGGCCACCGTAGAACAGGATGAAATCGACATCGTCGATGCAGAGCTGAACCGCCTGGCGCATGCCAGGTGCAGCATCGATGCCAAGCTGGCGGTACAGATCGGTCACCAGCGCCCAGTAGCGTTGTATCGACATCCCCTTCTTTCTTCTTGTTGCGCTTGGCTGCAAGCGGACGCCGGAACGGCGTGTCTTCGCCCCGGCGCGCACCGGGGCGAAGACCCACACGGCATCAGTTGATATCCGTGTTTTCCTTCTTCTTATCACCACCTAACAGACCTTCGACACCTTTGGACAGGATGTCCAGACCAAGCGGTTTCGCCAGAGCACCAAGAATAGGCAACATGATGTTTTCTCCAAAAGAGTGGTTGGGACTAATCTGTGGTCGCCAGAGCGGGCTTGGTTCCCAGCATCAGGCGCGCGGCGGCGACAGCAATGCGCAGATCAGATTGTCGCCCTCTTCCGCATAGGAGCTGGCGACGGTGGGATCCCACCCAGGCTGGCCAAGATTGGAAATGCCGGCCACCACCAGATACTGGGACATCAGCCTGCGCTCGTCATGACTGCTGCCAGAGCCCGACAGATTACGCCGCGAGGCCGACATCAGGTCACGCACTTCCATGGTCGTGCCCATGGCCACATTACCGGCGATGGCGCTGCTCACGCCCACCGGCGCCAGTTGGTAAGCCTCGTTGAGCAATGCGGCAAAGGCTTGCTCGGCCCGCGCTCGCAGTTCCTGGACGTCGCCGGCGAAACGCGGGTCTTGCGCCAGCTTGTCCAGCATGTCGCGATTGATCGCATTGCCTTGGCTGACCGATGACGGTTCGAACGGTACGAGAGGCGCGTCGACCACGTCCTCATCACGGGTGGCCGCCGCCTCCAGCGAGGCTTGCTTCATCGAGGCGAACAGGCTCTCCATGAACGCCCCGATATCCTCCGGCTCAGGGCCGGACCGGGCCTTGTCTTGCATAGTGCCCCCTTTCATGTAGACGATACAGTCCGACGGCCGGACTGGCCGGCGGGTCGGACTGCATCGGAAATCAATCGAAATTCAGTCGGATCAGGAATCAGGTGCGCGCCGTTCTGCGCACCAGTGCCTGACGATCGCTGGCTGCGCGCACGACCTCATCGTCCATCACTTCGATGACGAAACCTGGCTGGTCCTGCGCTGCGGCCCTGGACTCTGTCGGAGCGTGCGCCTTGGCTTGGCCTGGACGCCGCACACCGCTCGCGCCGCCCGGATCGACCAGACTGAAGCGGCCATCGGCCTGCTGGTGCAGCAGCTTGAACGAGACCGGCCCGCCATCTGCGGGATAGTGAAACACCGAGCGCATATTGCCGCCGTCCTGGGCCGGTTTGGGATCGCCCATGGCGATCTGGTCGCCCACCTTGTTCTGCATCCAGTTCCAGTTACGCTGCGTAGCAGGCTCCCAGGTCTTGCAGGTGTGGATGCCGTTCGCACCGGTTTGCCAATCCGTCCGGCTCACCGATGCACCCGCTGCACCCGCTGCACCCAACGCCGGGACCAGCACATGCCAGCGCTCCTTTCCCACCATGGCGCTGACCATGCTGAGCTTGCCGCTGAACGACTGGGACGACAGCGTGTGCGCGCCGGGCGGGAACAGTTGTTGGTAGGCGTTGAGGTCATGCTGCTTGACCGGCTTGTCCACGCTTGCCGTGGCCGCGTTGTGGACTGCATCCTGCAGGTACTCCCCGGCATGTTCGCGCAGGCCCTGCATCAGGCGCTGGAATGCGCTGCTGTTTGTCAGCGAGCTCGTCATCTTCTGGATATGCGGCCCCATCTTTTCCATGGCCCCGGCCAGCCTGGGATTGGCGGAGAATGCCTGCGCCATCTTCTCGGGCGTGCATTTGCGCAGCAGCGCGCCGAACTGCGAAACCGCAGAGCTAACGCTCCGGGCGACGGGCGCGAGCGCCTTGGTGACGGCGGCCGCAGTGGCCGGATTGAAAGCGATGACTGGAAAGGCCACGTCCATTTCTCCTGGAAGAACGCAACGCAGGGCCGCGCCGCAATGTCTTTCTGTCGTCTCTGTCGGCCCTGTGGTTCCATCCCGTCCTGGATGCGGATCGCGGAACCGCGCCCTGTTCCCTCCCCACCCATCCTTGTCCGCGTGACGGTCTGGACCGGTTGCGCCTTTTCCAACGTATCGATAGAACCCTCATGAACCATTTCATCGGCCACGCACTGGCCCGTCCCGGGGAAGATCGGCACACCCTGCCGGCGGCCTTCTTCCGCATCCTGTCGCAGGCCACCGGATGCGCTATCGTGCGCGGGGCCGGCATGCAGGTATGGGACGAGCATGGAGCCTGCCTGCTCGACGGCGTCTGTGGCTTGTACGGCAATACCCTGGGCCACGACCATGCGGCGTTGGCGGCGGCAAGACAGATGAGCGCTGCGACTGCCGACCCGCTGGCCGCGCAGCTAACGCTGAACGCGGCCTTGTCTTCACATCTGACCACCGACGGTGCTCGGGTGCTCAGCGCCAGCTCGCATGAGCTCGCCTGGCAGGCCATGCTGCGCACTGTGCGTCAATACTGGACGGCTGTCGGCCAGCCCGACCGGCGCCTCATCATCACTTGCCATGATGGCGAAGCCGGACCGCAAGGACCGGGCCGGGATCACCGCCGCGCGCCGGATAGCAGCCTGCGGATCGCAGCGCCCGACTGGTTTGGCCATGACGGCTATCTGAACCAATATGAATTCGGGCTGGCGGCGGCCCGCACACTGGAACAACGCATCCTCGAACTGGGCCCGGAGCATATCGCCGCCTTCGTTGCCGAACCCTTCACCGGAGCCAGCGGCCTGCTGCATCCGCCCTACAGCTATTGGCCGGAGATCCAGCGTATCTGCACCCGCCATCACGTGCTGTTGTGCATTGACGAAGGCATCGGTGGCTGCGGTCGCACCGGTCAATGGTTTGCCCATACGCAGTTACGCTTCAGCCCGGATATCGTCCTGCTGGCGCAGGGGCTGACGTCGGCCCTGGCCCCGCTGGCCGCGCTGGTGCTGTCCCCGCAGATCATGGACGCGCTGGCTGCCATCGAGGGCGCCCTACCCGTTGATGGCCGCATCGACCAGGCCGACCCGACCGCAACGGCCATCGCCCTGGCCAACCTGCGCGCGCTGGACGAAGGCGGCCTGACGCGCCAGGTCGAGCACGGTACCGGTCTGTATCTCCAGCACTGCCTGCGGGAGCGTTTCGACAACCATCCCCTGGTCGGCGACATCCAGGGCAACGGCATGCTGGCGGCCCTGCAACTGTCGCCCGACCCCGCACGCCGGGCGCGCTTCGCCGATGAAGCGGCGGCGGGCATCGATTGCGCCCGGCAGGCGCTGGCGCAGGGTGTGCTGGTGCAAGCGGCGGCGGCGCGCATCCTGCTGGCGCCGCCGATGATCGCCACCCACGCCGACATCGACGGCCTGGTCGAACGCCTGGGCGCTGCGGTCGATGCCAGCGCCCGCAGGATGCTGTAGCGCGGAACCAGCCTGCTGCGGCGTGCCACGCATGCTTATCCGGCAGCCGCACGGCTGCGTAACCTGGGAGGCCGCCATGAGAACGCCCAACATCGTCTATCAAGATCAGACCCTGCCCCTGTGGGGACTGGTGAGACTCACAGGCAGCGAACTGCCTGGCGACGACAGCCACGTCACCTTCTACCTGCGCACCGCAGAGGACAGCGGCGTGCTGGCCTTCGCCTCCGCCCTGGATGCCGAAATCTATCGCCAGCACCTGTTGAGCTGCGGCCTGTCCGGCTGGCAGCGCGCACCGCTGGAACAGATCGATCTGGAACGGGTCCTGTCCGGCCGCCCCGAGCACCAACGGCGGCTGATGCTGGCGCTGGGCTTTTCAGCCTCGGACACCCAGGCGCTGCTGCAGGACGACCAGCAATTGCTGATCACGCCCCTGTTGCCGGTGCCCGTCAACATGCACCATAGCTTGCACGGCATGTCCCGCTTGCATATCGAGCAAGAGGTCTTCGATTTTGTCGAGCAATGGTGGAGCCGGGTCGGCGGCGACCACTACGGCCATCTCATGCGGATCACCGCTGGCTGGAGCGACAACCGACTGGCGCAAAGTGCGCATCATGCGCTGGATCGCGCCGCCTTCGCCAACCTGCGGCGCTTGCGCGAGCAATGGGGCAGCACCGGCTGCGGGGACGAATGCGCGGTGTTTTCCCCGGACACCAATGCCTGGCGGTTTTCGAATCTGTCCGGGGCGCGGGTGCGAGCGTTGCACTGAATCGCTGTTCTCAACGTGTCCACCGCCATGCCTGCAGCAGAGATGGCCAAAGAAAGATCAGAGGACATGGAACCGACAGGCCGCCAGCGACATTCATGAACATGGCAGGCGCGACAATCTCCGGTTTGTTGTCGAACGGCGTGCCGGAGAAGGAATTCCCCCGTTTCGTCTCCGGCACATGACCGCGCTTCCCGCCGAACAGCCCCGTTCAACAGGCGCTCCGTTCGGCGGCAAGAAGGAGAGCGACGTTCTGCCTGGTCAGGCGCCTGACCGAAATAGCGCAAGCGGCCGCGGCGGAACATCGTCGCGGCCGGTTCCCCGGCCACGCGCCGACATACGAGAGACCGGCCCCTTGCTTACGAGGCTCGTGGGGACGTAACGGCCGGACCAATACCGTTGGTCTGTCTCACCCTCCTGCAATCAACACCTTCAATCAGAATCAAAAAAACGCTGCGACGGATGTCTTCGTCGCAGCGTTTCCCTGATCCTGAAAGGGCGTCAGGCCCATGCAGTGGCCCGCGTATGCGCCTGCTCAATGGATGTGCTGATGCCAGAACGCTTCCATCTGCTGGTATTTGCGGATCACCTGCTTCTGGGCGGCGTCGTAGATGCGCTGGGCTTCGTCGGCTTCGCGTTTGATCCCAAGCGCTTATCTGATCACAGGTTTGAGCTCGGCCTCCCTGCCCTTGAGAGGATAGTCCGGGTGCCAGAGCGCATAGCGGGTGACGAAGATCTTCACCTCGCCATCGCGCAGGAAATGGACAGAGACGTGCCCAGCCTGTTCGGGTGTGTATTGGGGAATGAGGACTTCCTTGGCGATGTCGTACTTTTCGCCGGATTGGCGGTAGACCTCAGCGCTGACCTTCGCTGTGAGGTCTGGCTGCCACTTCTGAGGAACGGAAACGCAGCAGATCATGCTGCCGCCGCCGCTGCCCTCACGGAGGAATCCGCCACCGCTCTTGCTCCCCCCTTTGACCTCGACATCGAAGTTGGCAATGCCGTCGGTCATGTGATTGTAGGGAACCAGGTTGAGCGACATCCTGGCCGGGGGCGCTTCGGCATCGCTGCAACCAGCGACGATGGCGACCGTCAAGACCGCCATCAGGCTCCGGAAGCATCCAAGATTGGACCGGGGAATTCTTGCCATCTCACCCATCCCTGCAATCAACACCTTCAATCAAAATTGGAAACGCCGCAACGGATATCTTCGTCGCAGCGCCTCTCGTGCCTCTGGCGCGGCATCGAGCCAATGCTGAGGCATGAGCTATCCGTCGATCAAGGGAAGTGTTGATGCCACAGCGTTTCCATCTGCTGGTATTTGCGGATCACCTGCTTCTGGGCAGCATCATAGATACGATGGGCTTCGTCAGCCTCGCGTCTGATTTCGGCCATCGTCTTTCTCTTGAATTCCGATGCCTGGCGCTTGGCCGCTTCAGCTGCCGCCTCCAGTTCGCGCTTGGTGCGTTCAGCGGCGTCGCTGACTGCTTTCTCCGCGCGATGGGCCGCATCGACCGTCGCCTTCTCGACCCGATGATATCCCCGCACAATCCGGTCGCGCGCCGCGACATAGGTATGCACGGTGTAGTCCCGGATGGCCTGCGCATCCTCGACCATCTCGGCGGCCTGGTCCGCACCCTTTTGCGCCACCACGCTGGCCAGCCTGCTCAAGGGAGCATCGGCTTCGCCTTGCAGGAAGACGTGCCGGAAACGGGCGTAGCCGCCGGTCAGGAAGACGGGTTCATGCTGGCCCACCACGCGGAAACCCGCCCGCGAGTCGTGGACATAGTCTTCGAACAACCTGATGCACGCCGCATGCGGCATCGGACCTTCCGTCATGATCGCGAGGAATTTCTTTTGCTCGGCGCTCAACTGGTTTTCAAATGGATTGTCCACCACCGCGCCGACGCCCTTCGACAAGGGTGAATAGCGCCAGGCATACTTCGGCCCCACCAGGGCGGCGCGTTCTCCTTCAGTGAGGGAAGCAAGCCCGCGCCACGCCTTGATCATCTTCCCCAGCTCGACATCGGCCTCCAGCAAATCCTTTTTGTCGGAGACGGACGACTCCTTGTAGAAACGCTCCTGCAACAGCAGCCCGCCCTTGCCGGCATGCAGGGAGCCACGCCAGCGCAGGTACTGACGCGTATGCGCCTCGGTATATTCGCGCACAGACGCAGCCTTGATCCCGTTATGGGCCAGCCAGTCGTTGTAGGCTTGCAGCAAACGTGGATCACTGGCGAAGTCACGTTTGAGCTTGGGCTCTGCAGCGATCTCGTCCATGGTCCGCAGCGGCACGCCCGCCTTCAACGCGGCGTAATGCATGTCGATCAGAGGGACCTGGGACAGCTGGGGCGATTGCCCCCATGCCGGCATCGACTTGCCCTGCTCGCCCGGCTTGTAGCCACCGCCGACATCGGAGTGCATGCCCGGATAACCGATGTTCTTCCAGCCGGTGGAGGACTCCAGCGGAAAACTGGCCCGCTGTTCGTGCAGGGCCACGAAGTGAGCGCACTCCTCCACCGCCGGCAAGATGGTCTGTGTCTTGTGCGCCCATGCCATGTGCCCGAACGTCACCGGGGTGACATCGCCCACGCCGACAGCGGCCACCGTATCGAACACGCCGAGGAAACCGATACGGATGGGAATGTCCGCGATCTGGAAAGCGCCGTTGACCGGCGTCAGCAGTTCATGCAGCCAGTGCGTGAAAGCACGCGACTCTGCCGCGCCGCGCGAGAAACCGAACACCGAGACATTGACCTGGATGACCTTGCGCTGGCTGCCCTTGACGGCCGCCTTCAGTTTCTCTTCGAAGTTCTTGTAGAGCGCCTGGCGACGCAGGTTCTCGGGGGCAGACGTCAGATAGCCGGGTACATCCCATTTGCCGATCTTCCAGTCAGACGGCGCGGCGTAGGCGCTGCCGTTCTGCAGCATGAACATGCTCATCAGATTGACCAGATCGCGCCGCTCGTTGCCGGCGAACAAGCGAGTGCCGGTCGCATAGAGATGCAGGACGTCGAATATGTAGGTGATTCCCCAGTTGATACGATCCGCGCCCATGTACCCGAAGCCGCCGCCGCCCTTGTCGGTGACAATGGCAACGGTATCGCCGATCTCGGGAAAGGGCGTGCCCACGCCGGGAATATATTGCTTGAAGAAGCCGTTGTTCTCGTCGAAGAGGTAGGAGTCGAACAGGCGAGCAACGTTGCTATGCCGGTTCAGTGTCTGCTGATCCTGGGTCTCGCCCTTTTCCACCCATTTGGAATTGTTGCCGGTGCCATCGAAGAAGATGCCAACGAAGACCTGCCCCTTGCATTCGGTCATGCCGCGCGACCGCAGGCAAGCCATGGCCTTGGCGCGTTGTGACGCCTCCTGTGCAGAGAACTTTCTCTTCCCATCGATGGGAACGGGGCGGCCGGTGTAGAGCATGCTCATCTTTGCCTGCTCCCTGCTCAATGGAGAACCGATTTCAATTCGACATCCTTGCCCTGCAAGGGATAATCCGGATGCCAGGTCGCCAGTGAGGTGACAAAGACCTTGACCTCACCGTTGCGCAGGAAATGGATATCGAAATGTCCCGTGTCCTTGCGGGCGTATTGAGGCACCGGCACTTCCCGGGAAATGTTCTGCGCGGCGCCGGCGCTGTCCTTCCAGCTCGCGCGGACTTGCACGGTCATGCCTGGCGTCCATTGCGCGGGGACCGATGCGCAGCAGATGTCACCGCCACCCTCGCCCTTGCCGACAAAGCCTCCGGCGCCGCGCTTGCCTCCTTTGAACTGGAATTCGAAGTCATCGATACTGTGATCGGTGTGGTTATATGCCGTGAAATCCATCGTATAGCCCTCCCCGCGCGATTCTGCATCCTTGCAGCCGATGAGCATGGCCAGCAACAGCAAGGCGGATATCGAGGCACGCGCTCTCAATGAAAAAGCCTTCATTCCATTCTTCTCCAAATTTTCCTAGCCTTCTGAGGGAAAGCATTCTTCTCCACCTGCGCGATCTCGCGCTGCCGCCGATCAGGCTGCTGTCCGCTTTCGCTCAATGCACCGCTTCCTGCTCCCACAGCGGCGTCCCGGCTTCCCACACCTCTTCCGGCATGGCCTGGATGGCCTCATAGTAAGCGTCCAGGGAAGCAGGTGGATCGGCCATCAACGCCTGCATCAGCGGATGCGCCGTGCCACGGCCGGAAGTATAGAGCGCCAGCAGCACATATTGGGCCTGGCGATCGATATCATCCAGACCCGCCGCCACGGCCTCTTGCTGATACTTCGCAACAAAGTCCAGCAGCGTACGCGGCGCAAGCTTGCGGGTCTCGTCCGGGATGACGAATTTCAGATGATTGACCAGGGTATCCAGATCGCCTGCATCGACCAGCAAGCCAAACTGCTGATCATCCAGTGTCACCAGCGGCTGATCCAGCGGCGGCGGCGCGCTCGGTGGTCCGGCTTCGCTGGCCTGATGAATGGTCTTGGCCTCGCCGAAGCGATCGACATAGGCAATGCTGAACATGCCGCCGGTGAACAGACTATGTTGCTGCGGTGTCAGCGCCTGCAACCAGATGGGCAGGATGCGTGTATCGTACCAGCGCATCATCATGGCCTGGCCGTCGCTGAGGCCCACCTGGTGGAAATTGCGCAGATGCGCTGCGAAGGCCTGCAAGGGCAACGGGCTCTCATACCAGCTCAGGCATGGCGCGCTGAAGGCCAGTGGCGATATCCATGAGGCCAGCCGTTCACGCCGCGGCGCATCCAGTCCGGACAGGGCAATGAGCAGCGGAGCGATCTCGGGCAGCGCCTCTTCACGCTTGCCGTCGAACAGCGAGGCATAGGGCAGCCGCATCGCCTGCAGCTTCAGATGGCTGCCTTCGGCCTGGGCGCTGTCCAGCAGCAGATAGGCGCCATGGCCTCTTTCAGCGCATTCCAGCGCCCAGGCCTGCAGGCCCAGTGGATCGCCCTGGTTGGTGCTCATACCAGCACTCCCGGCGCACCCTGCTTCATGGCATTGAGGATGCAGTCCTTGCAGACGCTATTGGGCATCTGGGGCAAGGGCAGCGTCTTGGACACGGGGCCCGCGAACAGCTTCTGGGCGGCATGAATGGTCAGCTTGCCCGGACATTGCACGGTGATGTTGCCACCCTCGATGGTGATGTTGGCCCCGCCGGCGGTGGAGAGCGTGATCTTCTTGGCGGCGGCCCAGTCCACGCCGGCGTTGGCGCTGATCACGCGGACCTGGTCGCGCGCCTGGGCGGTGAGTCCGTCCGCCTGGGCCTGTACGTCGATGTTCTTCTGCGCGGCGATCATCTGCAAGCCATTGCCGCCCTCGCCTGCCGCCATCGCCCCGGCCAGCACGCCCAGCGCCTGGCCGCTGCGCAAGCGATACTGGTTGCCGGCGACCTGCTGGCTGTCGGCGCCGGAGAGGAGATTGACCGTCTCGCCATTGGCCAGCTGCATGTGCTGCCCGGCCACCGCGCCAAATCCTTCCTTGGCCGCGATGCCGATCAGCGCCGCGGTGCTGTGCGGGAGCTTGCTGTCGCCGGTTTGCGTATTGGCCGCTGCCACGTCTGCGCCACTGTTCTCGGGCGAACCATCGACCATCCCGGAGGCCGCCACGCGAATGGCTTCCAGCGGTGCGGCACTGTCGTTGATGGTGCTGGCGCTGGCCTGGGTCGGTCCCAGATGGCTGGCCAGGCCGACCGTCTTGTGGGTGACGGCGGCGTCGTTGAAGGTCTTGCCCAGCAAGGCGGCCTGCTTGAGCAAGGCCATGCCGCCGGCATTGTCGCCGGCCGGGTCCCGGGAGGCGGCGTTCTGCTCGATCTTGTAGCTGGAGAACAGGATGCCGCCGCCGGCGCGCAACGCGCCATAGGCATCGGTGCGCAACTCCGCGCCCGTGCCTCGGAAGCTGCCGCGATAATTGTCTGCAGTATGGATCAGGTGACCGAGATTGAGCTCGCTGCCCGACTGGGTGGTCTTGAGCTGGATGCGCCCTTGCGCATCGGTGTCGTCGAAGACCATCTGGTTGTAGCCCGAACCACCGAATTCCTTGGAGCGGATACCCCATTGCGCGGCAGGGTTGCCGTGGCCATCGCTGTCCTGGCTGCCGCCGTGCCAGGTCGGTGCATTGCCGCCGGCCAGGTTGCCCTGGCCGCTGGCCTGCAGGTCGGTGGCGCTGGTGAAGGCGCGGGCGGGATCGTCGCTGCCGGCCTGCGCAGTATCGCCGCCGGGCGTGGGCGCGGCGGCGCCCTCGCCGCGGCCGTTGTAGAGCGCGCCGACGATGACGGGCCGATCGATATCGTCCTCGATGAATTGCACCAGCACCTCCTGGCCGATGCGGGGAAGGAACTGCATGCCCGCGCCACCGCTGGCAGCGCGTTGCGCCACGCGCACCCAGCAGGTGGCGGCGGCGTCATTGTTGCGGCCCTGCCAGTGGAAGCGGATGCGCACGCGACCCAGGCGGTCGCAATGGATCTCGCCGGCGCTGCTGGCGCTGGTCTCGCCCTGCGGCCCTACCACGATGGCGCTCTGGCTGCCGCGCGCAGTGGCGCGTGCGTGCAGGCGCAAGCCGGTGCCATCGGCCAGTACCGGTCGCCAGATCACATCGGCACGAATCGCCTCGAAGGCATTGGCATACCCCAGTTGGCGGGCTTGCGCGATCACCCCGGCAATGTCGGTCTGGGCAAGCAGTTGCAGAGAGTCCGGCCCGGACTGGCCATGCAGCAGCGACTGGCCTTCTTCGCAGGCGGCCACGCAGTCTTCCAGCAAGGGCGGAATCGGACCGAACAGTTCGGCCAGGCCTTCGGCCGCATCCTTGGGCAGATTGTTGACGCCCACGCTCAGCACCGACAGCACGGCGTACTGCCTGGGCGCGCCATCCTGCGCAGCGGACAGGCCCAGCGGACCGTCGGCCAGCGTAAAGCGCGTGCCGGGACGCAAGGTGCGCACGGTGCTGCGCGCCTGCCAGAGCTTGTTGCGGGCTTCACTGGCCTCCAGGTGCAGGCGGGCATAGTGATCGGCCTCGGCCGCGTCGGTATAGGCATACAGGCCTGGACTGTCATAGCTTTCCAGGCGCGGCGCATCCTTGCCGCCGAATTCGTGACGGGTGGGCAGGCTGGCTGCCACCGCCTGCTTGCTCTTGTAGTCGTAGGACAGCAAGGTGAACGCAGCCGGCTGCAAAGACCGGCGGGCGGCCAGCGCCTGGATGGTGTCCTGTTCCTCGCGGGCGGTGCCGGCGTGGAAGCGGATGCCGCTGCCGCCGAGCGGACTGGTGCTGGTGAGGTCTTCGGGGAAGGCGCGCTGCGAGGTCGAATCGGCGAACAGCACCAGCCGGTGGCCGGAGGCTGCCTCGGCAGATTCCTCCACGCGCCATGACAGACCCTCGGCGGCCAGCAGGCGGCTGACGAAGGCCAGATTGCTCTCGCGGTACTGGATCGTATAGCTGCGCGCCTGCACCTGCTGCATGAAGGGCGCCACCTCATCCGTCCAGGTCCAGGCGGCGTGGGGCGCATAGTCGGCAAAGACATCTTCGACGATGTCGATGACGGTCTTGTCCTGCCATACCCGGCTGTTATGCGACTGCGAGAGCAGCCAGACCCAGGGCACGATGCGCAAGCGGTAACGGGCCAGGCCACCCTCACTGCCGAGCTTGGCGGCCTCGTTGATCAGTCCCGAGAACTGGGTTCGGCTGCCATCGGACAGGGTCGTCACCAGGGTGGCGCGCTGTCCGATCAGGGACTTCAGGCGCAGTCCGGCGTCCAGGCTCAGGACAATGACTTCGCGCAGCCCGACCGCATGCAGCCCTTCCGAGGCGGCAAATGCCTCCACCAGCAACTCGCCAGCCGGCGCGGCGTCGCCCAGCGAGAGGCTGTAAAGGCGACTCGCACCGGTGAATTGCATCAGTTGCGTCAGCAGGTCAGACATGGGTCACAAGCTCTAAGTAATACGCCCGGCGGCCAACAGGCTAGCGGGCGCGGCACGGCAGTTCCGCAAGGGCCGGAGTTCAGTTGGGATTGGCATTGGCCACCTTGCAGGCGGCATCGGTATCCCAGCGGCCCGAGCAGATACGCCAGCGGCACAATTCGCCTTCGATGAAACCAAGGGCGTGGCAGCGTTGCAGCAAGGATTCCGTGCTCTCCTTGCCGGAGCGCTCGACTACATCCACATTGCGCGCACCGGCGTGCTTGGGCGGTGTGCCCGCATCACCCTGGGCCAGCTTGCGGCCAGATGCGCCTGCTGCGCCATCGCGCGCCTGGCTCTTCTTGTCCGCTTCCGGGGTGCGCGCCACCAGCGCCTTGATCAGATCGACATCGCTGTCATTCTTGGCCTCGGCGGCCTTCTTCCTTTTCTCTTCGCGGGCAGCCTGCTTGGCCGACTTCTCTGGCTTTTCCGGCTTGGCTTCCAGGGCGTTCTTCAGCGTGGAGGGAGGCGGCTTGACGCCTTCTTCCAGCGCATTGGTCAATTGGGCCTGGCTGGAGGGCGGCTCAGGCTGGGCGCTGCCGGGCGCGGTGTCGTTGATGACCGCGGTGTCGGCGCTGGCCGTCGGCGGCGTCGATGCAGAGGGCGCGGCCGGGACCGGGTTGGGTTCGGCCGCCGCCAGCGGGGCGACCGGCTTGGCGTCTGGCGCGGCCGCCACCGGAGCGCCAGATTCGGAGCGGCCATTCAACACCAGCGCACCGGCGCCGATGAGCAACAGCAGCAGCACGGCCACGGCGGCGATGCGACCGCCCTTGCCACGCGCGGCGGGGGCGCTGGCGCGGCTGGCGGACTTCGTATCCGAGATGGAATTGAGGATGCGAACTTCGTCCGCCCCGGGCGTATCCGAACCGGACAGCAGGCTCGGTCTGGTGGATGCAGGTTTCTCTTGTTTCGGGGGCTGCAAGGCCGTACTCCTGTGTTATGCAACTCGCAAGAGTTGTTGGATTTTTTATTGATTTCCTGTTACTGCTTGTTCATGCGATTGCGCCACCCTCCGTCCACTGCCGCAGGAGCGCGACCAGTACGGAAAAAGAGATGCCGCATTTTCCCTTGAGATCGTTTTCTGCCTATTGCCCAACCCTTCTGCAGCGCTTTACAGCAACTTGCAGGATGGCTGATGCTTTTTCACGTCCCGTGATGCAAGCACATTGCACTTCCTCGCCAGCCACATGGCTGGCCTCATCGCCATCGCAAGCGATGAATGCAAAACACGATGAAGTGTTTGCAGGGACAGCGCCGATACTCAAGAGTTCCCTCGCACCTCATCCGCAGCAACGTACATCACGGTTACGTAATTGCCGCATGGACGGATTTTATTGCTTTCCAGTCAAGTAAAAGTCACCCCCTCAGATGACGCCAAGCCGATTGCAGGGCGACCGTTGGCCACGCCCGCCGTACCGGCGTTGTCAGGCAGACATGCCAGCCAGCAGATTTGACGCAAAATCGGAGGGCGCATGCGAACTTCATCAGTGGCCAAGCTGTCGGAGCCATGAAATGAATGGGATCTTGCCGATACTGACTGTATGGCTTCCGGGGTGATTCAAAATACTTAGCGGTATGACGGGGTACGCAGAGGGCGAACCCTTGAACCCATTTCATAAATAGGCGTGAGATGCGTTCTGCCCAGAAAGGGCGCTGGCAAGGCGCGCGACGCGTCGTGTGGCGGTGCCACACGCAAGGAGCGCAACGCGGCCAGCGCCCTTTCTGGGCAGAACCCGGAGGGAGCGGCCCGTTTGGGCGAATTGCTGCGTTACGAATTTGGGTCAAGACGCCCAGTCTTGACCCAAATTCGCGCCTTGCACTTCATCCCAAACGGGACTCGCTCGCACTCACGCCTATTTATGAAATGGGTTCTAGATAGTTATTAATTGATAGTTAATCCGCCGTTGCCGATCAATCGGCGTTCGCCCAGAATGCGCTGCCCTACGCAACGTTTTCTTCCGGCGATACGGTGGACAGAATAAAGACAGAATAAAAAAGGGGATGTCGTGCTGTTCCTGGTAATCATCTTCTACCTGCTCATTACCGGCTTTGCCATGTGGCTGCTGCTGTTCCCGTCGGGCAGAGCGCTCACGCTGGCCTTCCTCAACAGCCGCAGGGCCAGCCTGAGGCAGCGCTGGGACCGCTGGAACAGGAGGGGCGACGCCGTCCTTGCCGGGACCGCTTCGGGCATCAGGCATACGTTTTCCGCCAGCATCGGCTACGTACGCGGTAATTACGTGATCGTCGCCCTTGTCCTCCTGTTACTGATAGGTCCGGCAATACTTGCTTTTATGTTAAGCGGCAAATCCATGCTCGGCGGCTTCGAGCCTACCGATCGCGTGGCCAATGCGCAGATCGCGGAACTTTTGAAGGGCGAGTTACTCGTACCACCGCCTCCTCTGCCGCCGGACATGTTCACCACTGCAGAGGTTGTTCAAGTAAGGCCGATGCTGGTCGATGCCAGCCGTAACTGGCAGCTGCTCAATCCTGAATATGCGCAGCGCCTGCTTCTGGTCTTCAAGATCATGAAAGAAAAATACGGTATCGAGATGGCGCTCATCGAGGGTTACCGCAGTCCCGAACGGCAGAACATGCTGGCCGGCATGGGCGGCAACGTCACCAATGCGGCGGCCTTCCAGAGCTATCACCAGTATGGCCTGGCCGGTGACTGCGCCTTCGTGCGCAATGGCAAGCTGGTCATCAGCGAGAAGGACCCATGGGCGATGGAAGCCTACCGTCGCTACGGAGAGGTGGCCGAATCGGTGGGACTGACCTGGGGCGGGCGCTGGAAACTGATGGACTTCGGCCACACCGAATATCGCCTCCCGGGCGTCATGAAAAAATAACTTTTTCTGCACGGCCCCGCCGTCAACGGCGGGGCTGGCAAGAGAATCAGGTTGTCATTACATGCAACAACGACAAGGGGAACAGCAATGAGCCAGCCGGTCATCGTGCTCGGAGACAAGACCTCCCACGGCGGCACCGTCATCCAAGCCAGCGGCGTGACCATGGTCGGCGGCAAGCAGGTGGCGCGGGTTGGCGACAAGGTCAGCTGCCCCAGACACGGCTCCACCACCATCACCAGCGGCGATCCGACCATGATCATCGATGGTGCGCCGGTGGCGCGCGATGGCGACAAGACCGCCTGCGGCGCAGTGCTCATTGCAAGCCAGGCGACTACCTCCGTTTGAACGTTTGAACGACTGTGGGGCAAGGGCTCAAAGAACAATAAAAGGTGGATGCTGATGGGAACATGGATCAAACGCAGCCTGTTCGTCTGCGCAATTTTTGCAGTGACCTGGGTGATGTTCATCGCCTACTGGTCCGGCTCCAACCACATGCCGGACACCAGCGATGTCGTCCTCTTCCTGCTGGTGCTGCCGGTCTGCTTCCTGCTGCTCGTGTGGGGCGTGCGCAAGCTGCGCCTGAGCCTGGCGGCAGCGGCCGCCGCCCGCCAGGCCGCCGCTGCCCAGACACCCGCCCCTGAAGTGCCGGCCACCCCGGCCCACCATGTCGAACGACACTGGACGCTGGTCATCGCCGCCAGCGCCCTGCGCTCCCCGCAAGGCGACGACGCCGCCACCCTGCTCTCTCAACTGCAAAAACAGGACGCCCGCCTGGATCTGGACCCTGAACTGACCGACCGCCAGGGCTTCCCCATCCTGGCCGGCCGGATCGGCGCGCTGGATGTGGAAGGCACCCAATCCGACTACC
The DNA here is from genome assembly GCF_001929405.1 of Herbaspirillum camelliae. NCBI lineage: Bacteria > Pseudomonadati > Pseudomonadota > Betaproteobacteria > Burkholderiales > Oxalobacteraceae > Herbaspirillum > Herbaspirillum camelliae. Next base: position 2,231,392 of record NZ_KV880769.1, on the reverse strand, counting down.
TCGCCTGGCATGAAGCCCAGACCCCCGAAGCCGCCGAAGCGCCCGTCCTGGCGACCGGTCACCTGCGCACCCTGGCGCTGGCGGCCGATATCACCCGCGAACTGGGTCAGCGCCTGCTGGCCCATCCTTTCCTGACCCAATATCTCGAGGCCCCTGCGCATCAGCGCGAGGCCGTCGGCCTGCCGCAGGTCCATCTGCTGGCCTTGCTGCCGGCGCGCTGGGAAGGTGCGCAGCGCCTGCAGGCGGCGCAATGGCTGGGCGACCTGCTGGCCCAGGAAGGCTGGCCGCGCGAAAAGATCACGGTGCTGCCGGTGATTGCGGGAGAGTCGGTGCATCCCATGCTGCATCTGGATCGTCTCATCGCCACCAGCCGCGACGTCAACGCCAAGCAACCGACCTCGCAGCTGACCTCGCCTTACCTGGCCGTAGCCGTGGCCGCCGAATCCTCCCTCGATGAAGCCATCATCGAAGAATGGGAAGCGCAGCAACAGCTGCTGTGCAGCAGCGCCAACAACGGCAAGTCGCCCGGCGAGGGCGCTGCCGGGCTGATCCTGGCCGACGCCACCCAGGCCATTGCGCTGGGCGCCGATACGCTGGTGCTGCTGCATCGCGCCGCAGTCGGGCGCAAGGACAAGTCAGCCGATGCGCCCGGCCGCATCGAGGGCGAATTCCTCTCCCGGCTAGTGCAGGGCGCGCTGCAGGACGCTGGCGTCGCCCCCGCCGCCATCGGCCTGTTGGCCACCGACAGCGATTTTCGTGGCAGCCGCACCGAAGAAATCATGAAGATGGGCTACGACAGCCTGCCCGAGATCGATCTCGGCAGCCAGTGCGTGAAGCTGGGCGCCGGCTGCGGCGCGGCAGGCGCGGCCACCGTGATGAGCGCCCTGGTGCTGGCCCACAGCGCCAGCGAAGCCTCGGGACAGGCGGCGCTGTGCGTGAGCAATGACCACGCCCATGAACGCGCGGCCATGGTCGTGCGGCCCCAGGATTCCCCCAGCACCGTATCAACGCCCACCCCGCAAGCGACGGCGGCCCCAGCTGCGACCGCATAAAAATAACTCTTACCAAGAATCGCCACCATCATGCAACGACTCTGGCACTTCCTCAGCGATACCCGCACCCTGGTCATCATCGGCTTCGCCGCACTGGCCGCATTCCTCTTCATCGGCGCCAGCACCCTGGAGCTGGCCCTGACCTGGGCCGCCGTGATCCTGGCCATCGCCCTGCTGTGCTGGCTGGGATACTGGCTGTACCGGCGCTGGAAGGTGCGGCGCGCCGCCGGCAAGCTGGGCGAAGTACTGGAGCAGCAAGCCACCCAGTCGGTGGCTGCCAGCAGCGATGGCGCCCAGCGCGAAGAAGTCGCCGCGCTGCGCACCCGCATGCTGGAGGCGATCAACACCATCAAGACCTCCAAGCTGGGCCAGAAGTCCGGCTCGGCCGCCCTCTACGAGCTGCCCTGGTACATGGTGATCGGCAACCCCGCGGCCGGCAAGAGCACCGCCATCGCCAATTCCGGATTGCAGTTCCCCTTCGCCGACAAGGGCGGCAAGATCGTCCACGGCGTGGGCGGCACCCGCAACTGCGACTGGTTCTTCACCACCGATGGCATCCTGCTCGATACTGCTGGCCGCTATTCGGTCTATGAAGAAGACCGCAACGAGTGGTTCAGCTTCCTGGGCCTGCTCAAGCGCTATCGCAAGCAAGCGCCGATCAACGGCATCATCATCGCGGTCAGCATCGCCGAACTGACCGGCAACCGTCCCGAATTCGCCATCAACCTGGCCAAGAACCTGCGCCAGCGCGTGCAGGAGCTGACCGAAAAGCTGGAAGTGTTCGCCCCGGTCTATGTGGTCTTCACCAAGGCCGACCTGATCACCGGCTTCAATGAATTCTTCCTCGACACCGAAGGCAGCGAGCGTGACCGCGTCTGGGGCGCTACCCTCGCCTATGACCGCAAGCGCAGCGGCCAGGAAGTGGTCAGCTTCTTCGATGAACGCTTCGACGAGCTCTATGCCGGCCTCAAGGAGATGAGCCTGGCCAGCATGTCGGTCAAGCGCGGTGAAAACATGGCGCCGGGCGTGCTGACCTTCCCGCTGGAGTTTTCCTCGATCAAGGGCGTGCTGCGCTCCTTCGTGGCCACGCTGTTCGAAGAGAATCCCTTCCAGTTCAAGCCGGTCTTCCGCGGTTTCTATTTCACCAGCGCCGTGCAGGAAGGCGCCACCGTGAGCGCCTCTTCGCAACGCATCGCCGACCGCTTCGGCCTGGGGCTGGAACACAAGCCGCAACGCGAAATCTTTTCCCAGCACGGCTTCTTCCTGCACAACCTGTTCAAGCAGGTCATCTTCGCCGACAAGCAGCTGGTGGCGCAGTACACCAGCCGCACCAAGATCCGCATGCGCTATGCCACCTTCTTCGCCGCCATCGCCATCCTGGGCGTGCTGCTGGGCGGCTGGAGCTGGTCCTACATGGGCAATCGCCAGCTGCTGGCCAATGTGCAGGCCGACATGGACAAGGCCGTCAAGCTGCAGGAAAAACGCCTGGACCTGCAATCGCGCTTCGAAGCACTGGAAATCCTGCAGGACCGCATCGAACAGCTGGACCGCTACCGCGCCAGCCGTCCCATCTCGGTGGGCATGGGCCTCTACCAGGGTGATCTGCTGGAACGCAAGCTGCGCGAGGAATACTTCTCCGGCATCAAGGAAATCATGTTGAAGCCGGTGGCCAGCAACATCGAGAGCTACCTGATGGAAGTCAACGCCAATGCCGCGCGCCTGGAGCCGATGTCGCGTCCGCCGCAATCGGGCGGCATCACGCCAGTGGCCGACAATGGCGCGCAAGCCGCCAACGCGCTGCGCACCTACAAGGACAGCTCGGCCACCAGCGTCGAGGATGCCTATAACGCCCTGAAGACCTATCTGATGCTGGCCGACAAGTCGCGCGCCGAATCGAGCCACCTGAACGACCAGATCACCCGCTTCTGGCGCGGCTGGCTGGAAACCAACCGTGGCACCATGCCGCGCGAACAGATGATCCGCAGCGCCGAGCGCCTCATCAGCTTCTCGCTGGAACAGATCAACGATCCTTCCTGGCCGACCATCGACAACAAGCTGACCCTGGTGGACCAGGCCCGCGAAAACCTGCGCCGCGTGGTGCGCGGCATGCCCGCGCGCGAACGCGTGTACGCCGACGTCAAGGCCCGCGCCGCCACCCGCTTTGCTTCCATGACGGTAGCGCGCATCGTCGGCGACAAGGACCGCGAACTGGTCATGGGCAGCTATGCCATCCCCGGCACCTTCACCCGCGACGCCTGGGAGAAATTCGTCCAGGAAGCCTTCAAGGAAGCCGCCAACAAGGAACTGCAGAGCGCCGACTGGGTGCTCAAGACCTCGGCCAAGGATGACCTGACGCTGGAAGGCAGCCCCGAACAGATCCAGAAGGCCCTGGTGACGCAGTACAAGACCGAATATGCGCGTGAGTGGCAGAAATTCCTGCAGGGCGTGAGCATCGTCGAACTGCGCAACCTGGATGACGCCACCAATGCCATGAACCGCCTGGGCGATCCCATCACCTCGCCGATGAAGAAGGTCATCAACACCGTCTATGACGAGACCTCCTGGGACAATCCCTCGCTGGTGGACGCCGGCCTGGCCAACGCCAAGAGCGGCTTCATGGGCTGGTTCAAGGAAACCATCCTGCGCCGCTCCCCTGCCCCCGCGCCGACCCAGTTCAACGCCGATGGCACGACCGCTATCCCGATGGGTCCGGTCGGCCGCGAATTCAGCGGCGTAGCGCGCCTGGTGGTAAGCAAGGACAAGAACGGATCGCTGCTGCAGACTTATCTGGACAACCTCTCCAAGCTGCGCACGCGCCTCAACACCATCAAGAACCAGGGCGATACCGGCCCCGGCGCCAAGCAGCTGATGCAGCAGACGCTGGAAGGCAACGGTTCCGAACTGTCTGATTCGCTCAAGTTCGTCGATGAAGAAATGCTGCCCGGCCTGAACGACCAGCAGAAGACCGTGCTGCGTCCGCTGCTGGTGCGTCCGCTGGTGCAGGGCTTCAACGCCCTGGTGCGTCCGACCGAAGGCGAGGTCAACAAGATCTGGCGCGCCCAGGTGTACGAACCCTTCCAGAGCAATCTGGCGGCCAAGTACCCGTTCTCGCCCAACTCCAAGATCGAAGCCAACAGCGGCGAGATCGGCACCGTCTTCGGCGAGAATGGCGCCATCTCCAAGTTCGTCACCACGGCCATGGGGCCGCTGGTGGTGCGCCGTGGCGATACGCTGTCGCCGCGCAAGTGGGCGGACATGGGCATTAACCTGTCACCGGCCATTACGAGCAACTTCGCCAGCTGGATCAGCGCCCCGGGCGGCGGCGGCGATGCCAATGGCGGCGCCAACAGCGCCCAGACCGTGTTCCAGATCCAGCCGCAGCCCGCCCCCGGCGCCCTGGAGTACACCATCGAGATCGACGGCCAGCAACTGCGTTACCGCAATACCCAGGCGCAGTGGACCAACTTCATCTGGCCCAATCCGCAAGGCACGCCAGGCGCCCGCGTGACGGCCCAGACCTACGACGGCCGCACCATCGAAGTGGCCAGCCAGCCCGGCCGCTTCGGCCTGGAGCGCCTGATCAACTCGGCCCAGCGCAAGCGCAAGGACAACGGCGTCTTCGAGCTGTCCTGGACCAATGACGGCGTGACCGTGGTGGTCAACCTGAAGATCATCAGCAGCGCCGAAGTCTCGGGCACCGCCAACGGCCCTGCCCGCGGCACCGCCAGCCTGCGCGGCCTGAAGCTGCCGGAGACCATCGCCGGGGGTGCGCCTGCGCCCGTCCCCGCCCCTGCTCCTGCCGGCGCCGCTGGCACTGCGCCGATGCAGCCGGGGCAGCCGATGGCGACCGACGCCGCAGCCCCCCAGTCCAACAATCAACCAACCATTACAGGGGTCAAGCAATGAGTGCAACCGGCACCCCCATCAAGGTCGGCTACTTCGGCAAGATCCCCACGCGCGGCGATTTCATCAAAGCCACCGACAACGCCTCACTGATCACGCTGCTGGACAACTGGCTGGCGCAGACCATGGAAATGCTGGCGCGCGATCCGCGCTGGAAGATCATCTATGACGGCGTCAAGCCGCTGCATTTCGTGGTCATGGGCCCGCGCAGCCGCCGCGCCGTCGCCGGCCACCTGCGCGCCAGCAGCGACCAGTCGCAACGGCGCTTCCCTTTCATCTCGATGAGCGCCATCGACGTCGAGGACCCCGGCGCCTTCGTGCGCAACAGCCCGCTGATCCTCTCGCGCCTGTGGACCCGCCTGGAGACGCTGACCAACGGCGTGCTCAGCGCCCCTGACCCCGCCGCCCCCTTGCAGACCCTGGCCACGACCACGCTGGAGCTGGACATCAACAGCGCCGGCTACAACGCCGCCTTCGCCGACTTCCTGGACATGCAGACGCTGGGCGGCCTGCAGCAGATGCTGGAGCAGGCCGGCTTCACCGGCACCCCGCGCCAGCTGCTGCTGGCCCTGGGGCTGCTGCTGCAACCGGTGATGGCCAGCACCTCCAGCCGACTGGACAAGAACCTGATCCTGCCGCTGCCGCGCGACCCGATGTACCGCGCCCTGGTGGCCAGTTTCTGGATGAACCTGATCACGCCTTTCCTGAGCCGTGCCGATTTCGAACTGGCGCTGTTCCTCACCATTCTGGATGAGCAGCCCTGCATGATCCTGGGCTTTTCCGGGGCCTCGCCGCGCACCCTGCATTCGGTGCTCGACAGCCAGGCCGGAGCCGAGCACAACATCGCCTTCGACCAGGCCGACTGGATCGAAGAACATGTCAGCGGCGACTACGGCATCCAGAAGCTGTCGAGCTATCTCTCGCACCCCGGCCTGTCGCTCAAATCGGCACTCGACTCATTCCGCGAAGCCTTCATCGGAGCCTGAACCTTGGATACGTCCTTCTTCCCTTCCCTGCGCCGGCCCGCCTGCGTATTCGCCGCGGCCCTGCTCTGCAACCTCGCCAACGTCGCGCTGGCACAGAACGCCGCGCCCCCTGTGGCCACGCCCGCCCCCGGCCAGGTGCTGGTCACCGGCACCGTCCCTGACGAAGCCAGCAAGGCCGCCGCCCTGGCCCGCCTGCGCGAAGTCTATGGCGCCGACCGCGTGGTCGACCAGATCGCGGTGGGCCAGGTGGTGCTGCCGGCCAACTGGAACAACCATGTGCAAAGCCTGATCTCGCCCAATCTGAAAGCGGTCAGCCGTGGCCAGCTCAAGATCGACGGCACCACCGTCTCCATCACCGGCGAAGTCGCCAACGAAGCCCAGCGTCAACAGATCGCCAGCGACATGGCCAGCAGCCTCAACTCGTCCTATACGGTCAACAACGGGCTGCGCGTGTCCACCTCCGAGCAGGGTCTGCTGGATAACGTCCTGGCCAATCGCGTTGTGTCCTTCGAAAGCGGACAGGCCACCCTCACCCCCGAGGGCAAGCGCATCCTCGACGAGATCGCCGCCACCATGCTCAAGCTCAAAGGCCGTCACGTGGAAATCATCGGCAACACCGACAACGAAGGCCTGCGCGCCAGCAATATCTCGCTGTCGCTGGCCCGTGCCGATGCGGTCAAGGCCTACCTGGGCGCCAAGGGTGTCGATGAGAGCCTGCTGAGCACCTCCGGCCAAGGTCCGGATCGCCCGGTGGCCTCCAACGCCACGGCGGAGGGGCGCGCAAAGAACCGCCGCATTGAATTCCGTATCGCCAAGTAAGGACGGCGCTGCTTACGTAATCATTAGTTAGTAATTAATATTTAGTAATTAATAGCTGGTAATTACTAGTTAGTAATTGGCAGTGATTAATTAATGCTCAGTAGTCAGCAAATGCGGGCATAAAAAAACGGAACCATCGGTTCCGTTTTTTTTGGGGGCAGCGCCGATCACTCCCTGCGCGGTGGCAGCAAGCCCAGCAATTCTTCCACATGCGAGAGCGTGGAATCATCCTTGATGACACTCTTGAGCCAGGCATGCAGCGGCATTTCGCCCCACTGCGCCGCCTTGTCGGCCAGGTGCGCGACCGGGCTATGGGGCTCGGTGCGACGGAAGAATTCCGCCACTGCGCGCAACTGCGCAATGGCTTCGGCACGGGTGCGGATCGGACCTTGCTGCATCATTGCACCTCCTTGCGGCGCTTCTTGCACCGACGTTGGCGGGGCTGACACATCGGCCGCAGCACCACTGGCCGCGCTGTCCTGCAGTTGCGGGCTGCGCAGCCCGGTATCGGCCGCAAAACGCGCCACGGTCTCACGCACCGCAGTGAGCGCCTCGCGCGCGGCCGAGAAGCCCGGACCATTCACGCCCAGGCGCGCATCGACGGATTTTTCCAGTTGCTCCAGGGCTTGCACGCAGTATTGCGAATCGGCCAGCATGGCCTCGTAGAAGGCATGGGAGCTACGCTTGCGCGCCGCCTCCATGACCGCCAGCTTGACACCCTCTTCCGGCTGCCCGCCCTCGTTGGCGATCCGCTCGGCATTGGCAGCGCGGGTGCGGGCGGCCTCGAAATCGATCAGCGAATAGGCGCTGCCGCGCCCTTCGGTCAGCGCAATCTCGCGCGACATCGCCACGCTGCGGGCCAGCAGCCAGGTCAGGTTACCGACCCGCTGGTCGTGGTCGCCCTCTTCCGACTGCGGGTACATGTTGTCCCAGAAGCGATCGAACAGCCCCGCCACCAGCAGGAAACCGTCACCCAGGCCGCGCAGGCCACGCGTCTTGCAGGCCGCCTCGGAGTACCACACCGCCAGCCGCAGGTCCTTGCTGCGTCCCTCCAGCAGGCGCGCGCAGTGTTGTTCGACGAAGGGCCAGTCGGCCTCCTTGATGTCGATCACCCACTCGCCCTGGTCCAGGGTGGGATCGTCGAAGCGACGCGCCTCGGCGATGGCGTCGAGGTCGGCCGTGAAGGACAGATCCTCGCCGGCAGGCGCATTGTCGTTGATGGGATTGAGCAGAGGTTCAATGGCGGACATGGCTGGTTTGCCCCCCAAGAGGGATTTGAGCGTTGGTAGCTTCATGTTGTTGTCGTTCCGGTCTGTTTTATTGTCTTATGTTTAAGATCCGGGACCTGGCGCCGTATGGGCCAGCCCCTTTCCGGTTTTTTGGACAAGCGGGGGCGTGCTGCGTTCAGGGGCTAGGGGTTTATTTTCCGGCGGGCAGTAAGGCTTGCCGTGGTGATAACGTGTCGGGCCAGTGTGGCTGGGGAGCCGGTCGCCGCCATTGCGGACTGACACGCGACGTCCTCATGAACGACTTGCTTCTTTGCCCTGACGGCTTTCTTCGCCCACCTCTGCCGGCCAACGCGGCTCAGGTGCGCATTTCATTGCAATGTAATAACAAAGCCCAAGAGGTAACCATATCCAGAAAAACCAGATCGTCAGGAAAATGATCGGATAATCCAACCAGCGCATCTTGCTGCGGAAGCGTCTTCCTTCCTCGGTCGGTGAAATGTAGGGCATGAAGTGGAACAAGCTGCTGACGAAACTCACACCTTGCACTCTTGCTTTCAGATCAGGAATGCGGGCCGGTCCGTATGCCATGAACCGGCGGATGTAGGACCATAATTGGTACAAGGTCTCGACGGTGACGTCATTGCCCTTGAGTGAAATACGGTCAATGACCTCGTTGCTTCCTGCCTTGCAGATCACCAGCACCAGTTCATGCCGCACGACGTAGGTCTTTCCTGTGGATGCCGACACCTTGGCAATCTCGGCTTCGACCTGGTCCCAATCATAGATCTTGATTTCCGTGCGCCAGCGCTGCAGACGCCGTAATGAGGCTTTGTATTCGTAGACGTATATTTTTCTGGTGTTTCGATTGAACCGGACTGGCGTATCCCTGGGGAGCAGACAGTCATGCAGAGCGAACAGACTCGCCGCCAAGGTCGCTCCCAAGAGCATGGTGCAGTAATAGAGCCCGAACCAAGGAGCCGTGACGAAATAGTCGTACCACTGCTCGATGAGCATAGGGAAAAGGAACGAGACAGCAAACAGGAAATACATTATCCCGATCAGGACGCCAAGCCCTCTGATCACAGATGACGTACGGGAAATCTCCAGGTAGTTCTCATCGACGTGATTCAGGTCCTCATCGAGAGCGGGGCTATCCAGACGCTCGTTGAGATCGATTTCTGACTCGCGTGCTGCGAGGTCCTCATACCAGGAAGGGTTTTTCGGGGTAAATCGGGTTCTACTGCTCGCTGTCACCTATCCTCCGTGATCAATTTCCCGGCCAGGCGATTTCCGCTGTTGGCTTCCACACTGCCATGTCACGGCAAACCTTGGGCGGAATCGCATGCGGAATTGCTCTGGCAGTGGCCGATATTGTCCCCTGACCTGATCGCGCGAAGGTCGTTAACTTCGGTCCGATGACCGACATGCATTTGATACTGTCGTTCTGATCGCTGGCGGAGGTGGTTCGTCAGACCATTGTGTTCTGACTGAGTGCCACAATCCCCGCTTCAGGCCGACCGAAGAGATCGGCTTTCTGCATCAATCTCAGCCGGCCATTTAGGCTCGGGCGCACACTTCATTGCGATGTAGTTACAGATCCCAAGAGGCAACCATATCCAGAAAAACCAGATCGTCAAGAAAATGATCGGGTAATCCAGCCAGCGCATCTTGCTGCGAAAGCGCCGTCCTTCCTCGGTTGGTGAAATGTAGGGCATGAAGTGGAACAAGCTGCTAACGAAACTCACACCTTGCACTCTTGCTTTCAGATCAGGAATGCGGGTCGGTCCGTATGCCATGAACCGGCGGACGTAGGACCACAATTGATACAAGGTCTCGACGGTGACGTCATTGCCCTTGAGGGAAATACGGTCGATGACCTCGTTGGTTCCTGCCTTGCAGATCACCAGTACCAGTTCATGCCGCACGACGTAAGCCTTCCCCGTAAATCCCGACACCTTGGCAATCTCCGCCTCGATGTTATCCCAGTCATAGATCTTGATCTCCTTGCGCCAGCGCTGCAAACGCCGTAATGAGGCAGTGTATTCGTAGACGTATATTTTTCTGGTGTTTCGATTAAACCGGACTGGCGTATCTCTAGGAAGTAGACAGTCATGCAGAGCAAACAGGCCCGCCGCCAAGGCCGCTCCCACGAGCATGGTGCAGTAATAGAGCCCAAGAAAAGGAGCCCTTGTGACAAACACGTTCCACTGCCGGATCAGATCAGGAATAAGAAACGCAATAGCGCTTGCGAGAAACATTATTCCGACCAGGACGCCTAGCCCCCTAATTACCGATGACGTACGAGAAATCTCCAGGTAGTTCTCATCGACGTGGTTCAGATCTTCATCAAGAAGCGGGCTATCCAAACGCTGGTTGAAGTCGATTCCCGAATCGCGCTCTGGAAGATCCTCGTCCCAGAGCGGATTTTTGGGAGTAAATCGGCTTGTCTTACTTGCTGTCACACATCCTCCGTTACCACTGTCCCTGCCAAGCAATCTTCGCTATTAGTCGCGTCCGGCCAGAAGTTGATTACCACCGTGGTTTCTTTATATTTTCCTGAGTGGACCCCGGCGTACATTTCTACGACCTTGAGTGAGTTATCCGGGCCTGGATACACCGTCGGCAAATCGACGCCAGAAAGACCCGCATGAGATTTTAAGGTCGATGTCGCCAGCGGACGGGGAACCTTGCCAAACTGTCCTCGCTTCAACTCGATATTTCCTTTGGACTTGTGGCGAGCGAACCATACCCATTCGTAGGCTGAATTCTCTGCGCTGAAAATGCCGAATGTTATTCTCAGCTTAACATTGTAATCTTCAAGCTTATCATCGCCAAACCAACGGGTTGAAAAGCTTCGGCTACCCAGTTCGACTCTCAATCCCGACACGATGCTATTGAGCTCTTGCATTTCCTCATCCATCTGTGCGTCGGACCAGAGGCCCTTTCCATTGATGTTCCGTCCAAAATAGCATCGATCGGCCCACAGCTCAGCGGGAGAGGACTCTGCGTTCATCGCCATCCACGTGAAGAATATACCCACGCCGACTAATAGGATGACCCAACCCATTGGGCCCAGTCCCAGCAACCCGCCTAATAGCGCCGGGTTACCTATGGCGAAACCAGAGGCGATGACACCGAACGTAAACGTAACTGTAGCGACACTATAATAGCTTGAAGCATCTGCATCACCTTTTTTACCTGCTCTCACCGAAGCGGCGTGCGATTGCAGGACATCAGTGGCACCGGAGAACATGCCGATGATCCCTGCCCAGCGCATCAGAAATTTTCCCGCTGCCTCGGCGCTAAAGAGCTTGAACAAACCGCCCAAGGCTTCAGTGCTAGCGGCCAGCACGCCGATCCCCGCAGACACCAAAGATAATTGGGCTTCGGTCCCTTCTGCGCCGACTTTCTCCTTGACCGACTTCATCGAATCCTTCCACGCCCACAACTGAAAATAAAGAGAGCCTGCGGCCAGCGCAGGTTCGCCTACAGCACCAAGCTTAAGGTTTCTCGCCATCAGGTCACGCGCCAGCACACGGGCCTGCTGCGCGTTGAGCTCTATTTTCCCGACCAAGGAGCGAAGTTCCTTCCTGACTTCGTCGCTGACCATCGCCGCGGAGACAGAGAGCTTACTTAACACTGCCTTGCCAGTATCAGCCGCAGACTTAGCAGCATTAGAAATGGCCGCCTTGATGACTGAAACCTTTTCAATGCTCCAGATAGTGACGTCGATGATGCGATCACGAATCCTCGCATCGGAGATACTAAGAAAGCCCGCAAACAGCAACGAATTGACTCGCTTGCGCATGCCATCCCGTACTTTCGTCCCTAATTCATTAAGCAACTTGAGGTAGTCGCCAACCGTCATCCTTACTTTGATGAAAGTCGTGCTGATCCCGCTATACAAATATTGGCCCGCCTGGATGGCGCGGTTGACGGCCAATGACGCCACTTGACTCAGTTTGGCGTCCACTCTCGTGGAAACCGCGCTGATGGTGGTCATGAGGCTCGCAGCCCATGTCTTGACACGACCATCGATGAAGTGCTCTAACTTCTTCGGTCCGTCTACTTCTTCTGAGGCAGTGATTCCTTTAGCGGTCTCGTACAGTTTATCGGTCTTGTTCAGCTCGTTATCTTCGCTCCACAGAGAAGGTTTTTCTGGGAGGAGGAAGGCTAGCAGTTCCTTGCGACCGCCGAACAAGCCCTGAAACACTGGATTAGTCACATCATCGGGCTTGGCGGAAAACCATTTCATCCATAGCGCCTGCGAATACTCGTCCTCGCCGGTTCCGCCAGACAAGCATACGGCTGACATCTCGACAAAATCCTTGTAGTCAGATCCGTAGTTCGTCACATAGTCTTTGAAATGCAAGCGCCAGGCATCGTGCCCGGCCCATAAGGCCCAGTCGTGACCTTGGTTCTTGATGCCCTCCTGGAAACCCTTCATCGCCTCGGTATAGCGCTGATCGAAGGCCGCGCGGGCGCCTTCGTCGTAACGCCTGGCGATCCGGATCCACGCATCGTCGGCGTCCCGCTGAGCGCGCTCTGCGCGGGTCGTCGTCTTCATGTTGTAGACGGAGATGCCTGCTGTCCCCGACATTGGTATGGATTCGGTATCCAGCTCGTATTGCTTGTCCGGCTTCTTGTCCTTCTTCTCTTGAGCCTCACGATTGGCGGAAGCGGCCTGTTCAAAGAATTTCTTGAGGCCGAGTATCGACTGAGAGACTATCAGCGGCCGCATCACGGCTGCCCCAAAGTCCTGACGCGCTTTCACCACGCGGGAAACTGCGCCGTTCAGCTCCTGCACCATACCAACCGGATCATGCAGAACGAATGCTGCCATCTTCCGCTTCGTCTTCTTCTGGTAGGCGGTAGCATGTTCGCCAACGGCGGCCAGTTGACCGCTGCGGGGATAGTTGCCGTGCAGACTCTCCCACTGGAAATCGCCTTTGGTTACCTTCTCGGCAGACACCACTGGCGCCGGATACCGTAGACGCTTGGCATAGTCACCGGCATCCCTGGCATATTCCTCGACATAGGCATGCAGGCTCGTCCCGTCGGGGGTGATCTCCAGCGCATTGGGAACCTGTGCAGGCGCGTTGGCCATCTGGGTCAAGTCAACCTGCTGCATCCGGGCATCCGGCTTCGCCTCAAAGGCAGAACGCACTTCCTTGCGCCAGGGAAGTTCAGAGAAGCCGATCCATACCTTCTTGTACTTCTCGGGAATGTTGATAAAACTGGCCGGTATGTTATGACCATCCCGCTTGCATGCCTCGGTCAATGGACGGTTACCCTTGGCATCTGGATCGTCGGGATTCTTCAGCAAGCGCAGGTAGCCATCATCGGTTACCGCGTAGGTCTGCCAATGACCTTTGACCCCCATGTAGACATGGACATAGCCTTTGCGCAGCACGCGCAACGTGTAGCGATTTCCTTTGAGCGGCTGCGCCGCGAACTTGTCCATCTGCGGTAGCGACTGCGGGCCAGCGCCTATTGCAGTGACATAGGAGGGCTTGACGGCATAGCGCAGTGGCAGGATAGGATAGCCCGTGCGCTGGCAGAAACTGCATTGACCATTGCTGCCGAGCGCGCATTTCTGTGCACTATTGACATTGGCGCGCATCGTCGCCGCGCCAGTGGTCGATTTAACTTGAGTGACTTCAGTGCCCATCAGAACCTCTCCAAATACAGTTTAATCAGCCCCGCGTGACGCGGCGATTTCTTCCAGCGTGTTGTCGGACAGTTCGCACATCAGTTCACTCAAGGTCTGTTCGCCCTGCTGCGCCTGTCTGATCGCCTTCGCCGCGGCGGGATGCGCGGTCCAATTGCGTGAAATCGAAAAGTCGTTGAGCGCGAAGAAGACCAGATCTTCAGTACGTTGCAGTCCTAGGTCCCCGGCCCGCTGCAGGGACGCATCGATGGCGGTTTCCGGGTGGGTGGGCAGGATGATCCCGGCGTCTGCCATTGCCATGGCAACCAGCCGCGCATTGGCTACCCGCTGCTGCGCCTGCCAGTGCCGCTGGTTGAGGTGTTCCTTGCTGGAGATTCCTTCGGCCAATTCATTGACCGCGAGACTATGGAGTTCACCCTGCATGTCCAGCCACAGCCAGTGGCTGATCGGTCCCAGCCAGCGGCGCAGGAAACTCTCCAGTCCCGCATCGGCCACCAGCGACAGGCGATGGGGCTCAAACAACGGCAGTACACGGCGACATCCGCGCAGCACGTCGAACAACTCACATGCACGCGCCAGATGGGTGGCGACGTCATGGGCCGGACTTTCCGACACCAGCCATCCACAAACGTAACTGCCATTAATGCTGTCACGCCGACGCCATGCGTGGTCGATGCTCAAATCCAGCAGCAACTCGTCGGGATATCCGCGATCGCCAGGTGAATACAGCGTTACCAAGGAAGGGCAAATCGCGGGATCGTGTACAAAATCGGCGCGCGGCACCGGGACTGCCTTGGCCGGAATATCGCGCTTGGCCAGACGGGCAATGTGCAACGCATCATCATCGGCGCAGGGGTGATTGCCATCCAATAGCAGATGCACATGGCTGCGGGGATGGACTTCGCGCAACTGAAACAAGACGGCACGCAGTTGTTCATTGACTTGGGATTGGCTCATGATGCGATCCTTCTTACGCCGTTCACAGAATTCGGGCACCCTCAGGCGCCACTCTTGTACTCACAATCAGCCAACGGCCCAGGCGCCGGCACGCTAGCACTGGCGCCAGAACTGGCCGGCCCAGTCAATTCCTTGGCACTCGCCCTGAACTCCATCGCCCCCGGCCCATGCACCTCGATATTGCCGCCTTCCAGCCGCAACCACGCGCCTTGCGCCGCCAGCTGCACATGCTGTTTGCCCGCAACGCTGACATCCTTGCCCACGCTGGCCACCGTCAACTGCTTGGCCGAGGTCAGCAAGGTCTGCCCGGCCTGGCTCTGCACGCTGACCTTGCCCGCCGCTGCATGCAGGGCCATGCCGATTTCCTGGTTCGGCTTGCTGCCATTGCTGGCCTTGCCATAGGTGAAGAGGCTGATGCCGGATTTGCTCAGGTAATGCAGATTGCCCTGGGCGATCTGGTTGATATCCTTGCCCGCCGTGACGCTGCTGGTCACACCCGCGGCGATGATAGCGCTGGCCGGGGTGACGGCGGCGATGCCGGCCGGGCTGGAGAGCTGCAGCTGCGGGGCGCTGAAGGCGGTGGTGGCGCTGCTGCCCTGGCCATCACTAGCACTGCTGCCGGTGCTGGCGCTCTGGGTGGCCTTGAGCACCTCGATGCTCTCTCCCATGGCTTCAACCGCCGGTAGTTTGGCGGCGTCGCTCTCGCCTTCCAGGCGGGCGTTGTGCTTTTGCGCGGTCTCGGCCAGCTGCTGCTGCTTTTGTGCGCTCTCGCTCAATTGCGACAGTCCCTGCGTCATGTCCAGCTGGGCGCTGATGCTCTTTTCGGTCGAGACCAGCAGGCCTTGCCCTGCGCGCAGCGCAGCGCTGTACAGGGTCTTCAGTTCGAAGCCCTGGCCGGTCGTGGCCAGGCGCTGGTTGTCGGTCTGCTGGCGCAGCAGGCCGAGGTTGAGTTCGCTGGCGCCGTCGTGGGCGTCGGCGTGCTGTTGCAGCGCTGCGCGCGCCTGTCCGGGGCTGTCGTCGAACACCAGCTGGTTATAGCCTCCGCCGCCGCTCTGGCTGGCGGAGAGGGCCTGGGTCTTGATGCCGGAGAGCACGGCGGCATGATTGTGCGCGCCACTGCTGCCCGGGAACCAGGCCGGGGCATTGCCGGTGGCGCTGCCTGCGCCCTGCCCGGCCTGGTTGCCCTGGGCATTGTCGACGCCGCGGCCGTTGTAGAGGGTGCCGATCACCACCGGTCGGTCGATATCGCCTTCGATGAAATCGATCAGCACTTCCTGCCCCACGCGAGGCACGGCCTGGCCGCCCCAGTTGGCGCCGGCCGTGGGCGCAAGGCCGGCCAGCACGCGCACCCAGGTGCCGGCCTGTTCGTTGGCGGGGGCGCCCACATGATCGTCGGGCGTCGGTGAGGACAGGCCGCTGTGGCTGCGCTCGCCGCGTTGCCAGTGGAATTGCACGCGGATGCGGTTGTCGCGGTCGGTGTGCACGGCCTGGCCCTGCGCGCCTACGACCACGGCGCTCTGCTGGCCATGGGCCTGGGGCTTGGGATAGAGGCGTTCGCCCTGGGCATCGACCAGCAGGGGGCGATAGGGAATCTTGTGGCGGATGGCTTCGAAGCGGTTGCGATAGACCGGGCGCGCCTGCGTATCGGCGGAGCGCAAGGCGGTGTCGAGCAGGCTGCCTTTGTGGTCGTGATCGTCCAGTTGGGCTTGGCCCAGCAGCGCCGTCACGCCGGCCTTGAGGTCGGCGCTCAGGTTGTTGTGCGCCTGGTGGACCACGCGCAGCAGGACGAACTGGTCGTCGTCGCCGCCGTCGTGGTCGTAGTGGCCGGTGAGCGTGAAGGTGGTGCCGGGCAGGAAGCTGCGTACGGTGCCCGCGCCGGTGAAGACCTTGTTGCGCACTTCGATGGCCTGCATCTGGTTGAGCGCCTGGCGCTGCGCCTGTTCGGGGCTCTCGTTGATGTATTGGCCGGGGGCGTCGCGACTGGTGAGGACCAGCTTGTCATGGGCGTTCTCGCCGCTGCTGGCGGTGCTGGCCGCACGCACGGCGGCCTGGCGGTAATCCCAGGTGAGGATCTCGACCGCATTGGTCTGCCAGCGGCGCACGCTGCGCCAGCGGTCGATGTTGTCCTGGGCCGTCACGGCGCTGGTTTGCGCAAAGGCGACGGTGGAACGCGCATTGGGCTTGAAGCTGCCGTTATGGTCGGCGATCACCACCGTATGGCTGCCCAGGCTGGCGCTGTTGCTGTCGCCCTGGTGTTCGATGTAGTAGAACAGGCCTTCCTCGACCAGCAGGCGGGTGATGAAGGCCAGGTCGGTTTCTTGGTACTGCGTGGCCAGGCTGCGCTTGGCATAGGCCGAGGCATCCTGCAGATCCAATCGCCAGGCGGGTTGCAGACGGCCCTGGCCGCGATAGTCGGCGAAGACGGCTTCGATGATGGCCGGTGCACTCATGTCCTGGAACACGGCGCTGTCGCGGCGGTGGCGCAGGAAGGAGAGCCAGGGTTCTATCGTCAGCAGGTAGCGGGCCATGCCGCCATTGGCGCCTTCCATGCGGCAGGCGGTCACATGGCCGTGGAAGGCGCGCGCGCCGCCATCGGTATCCAGTTCCAGCAGCACCGGCTGGCCCAGCAGCTTGCGCAGCGAGATGTCGGCGTTCAGGCTCAGGCACGACAGCTGCAGGCGATAGCCGGCGATGGCTTGGTCGATGGCGCTGCTGTCCTCCCCCGGGCCGACCTGCTCCACCGCCTGCAGGCGCTCGGCCATCAGGGCATGGGGGCCGTAGTGCTGGTCCAGCGTGGTATGCAGGCGCATCACGCGGGCCGACTGGCTCCACGCGCCGAACAGGGCGGCCAGGTCCGGCATGTTCATGGCCGGCCCCTGGCGGCGCCGGGTGGTGGCGAGGTCGAAGGATGGGGAGCTGCTGTGCGCGTCATGATCTCACTCAAGCATGGTTACTTATCATTGATTACTGGTTACTGGATGGTGTATTTGAAGTCGCCCTTCTTGCCGGCCGACACCTTGATGCGGCTGATGCCCTGGCCTTCGGCCATGCGCGCCAGCACGCTCTCGGCGATCTCGGGCAGCAGGCTGCCGTTGAGGATGTTGTCGACATTGCGCGCGCCCGAATCCACTTCGGTGCAGCGCGCCAGCACGGCTTCGACCAGTGCCTTGTCGTAGCTGAACTCGGCCTTGTGGTTCTCGGCGATGCGATTGGCGATGCGTCCGAGCTTGAGCTTGATGATCTGCTCGAGCACCTCGTCGCTGATCGGATAGTAGGGAATGACCTTGAGGCGCCCGAGGAAGGCCGGTTTGAAGGCCTTGACCAGTTGCGGACGGATCAGTACGTCGAGCTCGTCCGGCGTTGGCAGCTCGGCGGCGCTCTTGTTCAGGCAGGCCTGCATCAGCTGCGAGGAGGCGACGTTGCTGGTGAGGATGATGATGGTGTTCTTGAAGTCGATCTCGCGCCCTTCGCCGTCATCCATCACGCCCTTGTCGAAGACCTGGAAGAACAGCTCCAGCACGTCCGGGTGGGCTTTCTCGACCTCGTCGAGCAGCACCACGCTGTAGGGATTGCGTCGCACCGCTTCGGTGAGCACGCCGCCTTCGCCGTAGCCGACGTAGCCGGGGGGCGAGCCTTTGAGGCCCGAGACGGTATGGGCTTCCTGGTACTCGCTCATGTTGATGGTGATGAGCTTGCGTTCGCCGCCGTAGAGCACGTCGGCCAGGGCCAGGGCGGTCTCGGTCTTGCCCACGCCGGAGGGGCCGACGAACAGGAACACGCCCTTGGGCTTGCCCGGATCATCCAGGTTGGCGCGCGAGGTGCGCACGCGCTGCGCGACGGCGGCGGTGGCCTGGGGCTGGCCGAGCACGCGCTCCTTGAGCAGCGCATCCAGTCCCAGCACGGTCTTGATCTCATCCTTGACCATCTTGCCAAGCGGGATGCCAGTCCAGCCGGCGACGATCTCGGCCACCACATGGCCATCGACCTGCACCGGCACCATCGGCGTTTCGCCCTGATGTTGCTTCAACTGGGCCAGCAGTTGCTGCAACTCGGTGCGGGCGGCCTCGCTGTCAGGGCTGCTGGCGCTTTCCTGGTTGGCCTCTTCCAGCGCGGCGCGGGCGGTCTGGATGCGGCCATTGAGTTCGCGCTCCTGCTCCCAGCGTTGCTGCAGATCGGTCTGCTCGGCGATGGCCTGCGCGTGCTGGGCCTGCAGTTCACCCAGACGGGTGGCGTGGGAAGCGCCGCTACGGGTTTCGCGCTCCAGTGCGGCGATCTCGGCGGCGAGCCGTTCCAGGCGGCGGGTCACGCCTTCCAGGCGCGCGGGGGTGGCGTTCTGGCCCAGGGCTACCTTGGCGCAGGCGGTATCGAGCACGCTGATAGCCTTGTCGGGCAGCTGGCGGCCGCTGATATAGCGATGCGACAGGCGCACGGCTTCGGTGATGGCTTCGTCGTAGACGCGCACGCCGAAGTGCTTTTCCATCAGCGGGGCCATGGCGCGCAGCATGGCGCAGGCGACTTCTTCGGTCGGCTCCTCGACCTTGATGACCTGGAAGCGGCGGGCCAGGGCGGCGTCCTTCTCGAAGTACTTCTTGTACTCGCTCCAGGTGGTGGCGGCGATGGTGCGCAACTCGCCCCGCGCCAATGCTGGCTTGAGCAGGTTGGCGGCGTCGTTCTGGCCGGCCTGGCCGCCGGCGCCGATCATGGTGTGGGCTTCGTCGATGAAGAGGATGATGGGATGCGGGCTCTTCTTGACCTCGTCGATGACGCCCTTGAGGCGGTTCTCGAACTCGCCCTTGACGCTGGCGCCGGCCTGCAGCAGGCCCATGTCCAGCGTGTGGATCTCCACGCCCTGCAGGGCCTGCGGCACATCATCCTGGGCGATGCGCAGCGCCAGCCCTTCGACCACGGCGGTCTTGCCCACGCCGGCTTCACCGGTGAGGATGGGGTTGTTCTGGCGGCGCCGCAGCAGGATATCGACGGCCTGGCGGATCTCGCCATCGCGGCCGACGACCGGGTCGATCTTGCCGTCGCGGGCGCGTTGGGTGAGGTTGGTGGTGTACTGGTCCAGCGCGGGCGTCCTGCCGCCGGCGCGCATCTCGCCGACCGGGTCGCCGCCCTGCTGCTCGTCTGCCTGCCCATCAGCGGCTGCCGATGCGGAGGATGGGGCTTCCACCGAACCTTCGGTCAGCTTGGCCAGGTCGTGCTTGAGTTCATCCACCTTGAAGCGGGCAAACAGTTTGGAGCCGCGATAGGCCAGCTGCGCCAGCTCGGTCTGGGTCAGCAGCGCCAGCAGCAGATGGCCGCTGCGGATGCTGGGGCGCTCGCCATCGAGCGAGGCGATCAGCCAGCCATGTTCGAACAGCGTCTGCAGATGGGACGAGAGCACCGGGGTGCGGGTGTTGCCGTTCTTGAACTGGCTGATCTCATGTTCCAGATCGGCCTGCAGGCTGTCAGGGCTGATGCCGCTGCGGCGCACGATCAGGCTGAAGTCGGTCTGCGGGTTTTCCAGCAGCGCCAGGAACAGGTGCTCCAGGTCCACTTCATACTGGCCGCGCGCCATGCACAGGCTGGCAGCACGTTCGGTGGCGAGGCGGCTGCTGTCGTTGAGCTTGCTGATCAGCGATTTGAGGTTGATGCCCATGGTGTTGGTTTTCCCGTTTTGTCGTTGTTGGCGGTGTCGTCAGTGCACGGCGAGCTGATAGCAGATATCGGCCCGGTCCTGCTGTTGCGGTGCGGTGGCCACGAAGCTGTCCCAGCCCAGGCGGCCGCCGGTACGGTCCGGTGACAGTCCCAGTCCGCGTACGTCTTCGGCGCGCAAGATCAGCTGGATCTCGTACTCCAGCGTGGGGCCGGTGAATATGCCCAGCATGCGCGAGAGCGCCTGCGATGCGCGTGCGCCCGGCAGGAACTGCTCGAAGTCCGGCAAGGCCAGCGGCCCCAGGCGCAGGCGCATGCGCAGGTCGCGCTGCCAGACGCGCTGGCCGGCCATGGCGGTGCCCAGCGCCGAGTTGGTCGATCCCAGCATGGTCTGGTGCTCGCGCGGTACGTCGTACCATTGGCCGACGAATTGCTCGATGGTCAGCGGTATCGAGAAATACTCGCTCAATACCTGCTGCATGTAAGGTGCGGAGGCGGGCCGGTGGCTCAGTGCGGCGGCGAAATGGGCGATGGATTCATCGCGCACACCGCGGCCATCGACTTCCAGCAGGCGTTCCCGCAGCGAGCGAAAACCGATGCCCGACAGCGACAGCAGCAGCGGCAGGAATTTGTCGCGGCGTCCCATCTCGTACTGGAAGGCCAGGCGGTACTTGCTCCAGGCCTGGTAGAACAAGGCCAGCGAACGCGTGGAGAACACATCCAGGAAGGCGCGCGGACCTTCGTCGCGGTGCTCGATCTGGTGGCGGGCGATGCGCTCGGTGTAGTGCGCGGGCAGCGCGCCGTTGCCGCCCAGGAATCCCATGAAGGTGGGCGTCAGGCGCACGTATTTCATCTTGCCTTCGCGCAGCGACTGCGCCATGCCGGCCACCGAGGTATCGTCGCTGCTGGCGACGGCGTCGATGGCCTCGATCTCGCTGGCAGGAAAACCCAGCGCGGTGCGATTGGCGAAACGCAGGAAGTCGCACACCGCGCGCTCGGGCGCCACGCCATTGCGCTTGAACCAGAGTTCGATCATGCGCACGGCCTGGAAAAACTGGAAGCGATGAGGAGCGGCGAAGAGCCGCTCGATCACGCTAGGTTCAAATCGCCGCTGCGTGGCTTGCATATCAGCAGTTCCTCTGCGGTGCGTTTGGATAACACGCGTAATTGCGTAAAGCTGTTGGCGTGCACGTACAGACCCAGGAAGCGGTCGATCACGCCGGCAAAGGCGTGCAGTCCGCTACCGACGAAACCCTCTTCATCGACAGTGAGCTTGACCTCGATGCCCCGCACCAGGCTGGCAAAGGGATTGCCAGGGAGCCAGGCGGTGCTGGCCTTGTGGTCGATGGACACGATGGCGCCGATCTGGCGCTGCGAGATGGGTGAATTGGACAGGTCGTAGAGGGTGAGCATCTCCTGGAAGGCTTCCAGCCCGCCGCGCATGAGCGAGAGATGGTTCAGCGACAGATGCGAGATCAGCCGCCAGTGCGCACCGCGCCCGCGCTCAAAGCGCGCCGGCAGCGTGGGCTTGCGCAGCAGCGCGGCCGAACGCACTAGTCCGCCGCCTTCCATCTGCAGATCGCCGCCGGGCAGGCCATAGGTGAGCGAGGCCGGCAGGTCGCGGTTGGTGCAGGTCAGTTCGATGGATAGCGTATCGGTCTCCACCTCGGCGGGATCGAAATCGATATCGACGATGGAGATCTCGGTCTCGTAGCCGGGGCTCTTCAAGGCCACCAGCTCGTCGCGGCGCATGGCCCAGTAGTGCCCTTCCTTTTCCGGCGACTGCCCATGGCGCAGCGAGTAGAAGGGACGGAACTGGGTCACCGATTCGCCCTGCGGGGTCTGCCGCACCAGTTGCACCGAATCGATGGAATAGACCTCATAGCCGAAGGCGCGACGGGCGTCCGGCACCACCGGATAGGAGGCGCCGGCATGGGTCAGGCGGATCGGGTCACCGCGCTGGCGGAACAGGTTGATGACCGGGGTGCAGCCCAACAGCAGATTGGCCGCGCTCACGCCGCCCAATTGGCGGGCTACGTGGGAATCGGCGCGCAGGCCCGACAGGCCCAGGTGCAGCGTGAACTTGCGCGTGCCGGTGGGCAGCACGGCCAGGATGGCGGCCAGGTCCAGGTCAAAGAAATTGAATTTCTCGGGGAAGCTGAAATATTCGGTCAGCAGCCGATAGGCCGGGTGCGAACGCGCGGGGAAATCGATCAGCGCATCGTCTTCGGCAAAACCCACCTCGGCCAGCGGTACCTTGCGCAAGGCGGTCCAGCGACCACTGTTGGGCAGTTCCACCCAGGCTGCGACGCTGCGCATGAACAGGCTGTCACGCAAGGCTGCGCAGAACGAGGCCTCGCCATCGATGAACACGCGCAGCGAGGACAGGCCCAGTTGCGCCAGCGTGAGCTGTTCGGAGGTGGTGTCGATGACGATGGACAGCGACGAGCTCACCGAGGTCGGCAGCGTGACTGCCTCGGGGGCTTCGATGATGGGGGCGAAGGTGGCGTGCGAGAGGCGGATCGGCGCTACGGTGACGTCGTAGGCGGTCTGGAACTTGCACGCCACGCCCTTGACCTGGCGCGTGGTCAGCGCAGTGCCGCGCGGGATCACGCTGGCGGTGGTCAACTGGGCGGCCGAGGCGGCGTAATCCATGCGCGCAATCGAGCAGGATGGGAAAGGCCGCAGGTAGTGCGGATAGAGCACCTCGAAGAGGGCTTCGGTGAATTCCGGATAATCGTCGTCGAGCCGCTTGGAGACGCGCGCATTGAGCAGTGCATAGGACTGGATCATGCGCTCGATGTGCGGATCTTCGCAGACCTCGCCGGACATCAGCAGGCTGCCGGCGATCTTGGGATAGCGTTCGGAAAACTCCCGCGAGTAGCGCCGCAGGAAGCTCAGTTCGCGTTCATAGTAGGGAAGCAGCTCTTGCACTTAGACTCCTATGCGCGTGGCGCGCCCCTTGCTGATCGAATACTGCAGGCTGGAAGGCTGCAGCACGGCGTCGAAGCTGACCGCCTCGCGGGCCGCATTGACGACCAGCAAGGCGCTGATGGCGAAATTGAGACGGTTGATGCTGCCTTCCTGCACCTCCAGCGAGGCGCGCACATTGCGCAGGCGCGGCTCGTGGCGGGCGATCGCCTCTTCCAGCGAGCGACAGATGGCGGTGCGGTCATCGAGGCTGGCCAGGCTCATGCCGGCGAAGTCGTTCAGACCATAGGCCACGATGGATTTGCCGCATTCGGGGAAATGCCGGAACAGCTGCTCCGGGACCACGGCGCGCGTATTGAGCATGGCCTCCAGATCGCGGGCCACGGCGTCCTTGAGTTCTTCGATCGACAGGCGGCTGACCACGGTATTGGGCGACACCCGGTCGCTCTCGTGCATGAGCCTGTCAAAGAGGCTGGGAGCAAAGCCTTTCATATGCCTTATCCGACGTTTAAGGTGTTCGAATTATTCAGCCGGGAACAAGCAAGACCCGCTGGCGCTGATGCCGCCGCGGGTCTCTTGCAACAGCGCGTGCGCCGCCGCCCAGGACGGCTGCGCACGCAGGTACAGCCAGGGATCAGATGACCTTGTTGGTCGACAGGTCCCAGCCGCCCGAGGTGTTGCCGGCGGTGCCGCCATCCTTCTTCTGCTGGGTGTACTTCCACTTGACGGTGGAGTACTTCAGGCCGACGGTTTCGTTGAGGATCTCGCCGGACTCGATGCTGGGCTTGACGCTGCTGATCATCACGTTGGTCAGTTCGATCTCGAAGTAGCGCACGCGCTCGCCCTTGCCGTCGGCGCGCATGAATTCGAACTTGGCCTTGGGAATGGTCTTGCCCGAGGACGAGTTCTGCAGCAGCAGCGGAGAGGCCAGGTCAGCGACCTTGGTGAAGACGATATCCTTGTGCTCGCAACGCTCGGCGGTGTGACCGCCGCCGGTGGAGGCCGTAGCCGACTTCGGCTGCAGGACTTCCCAGTCGACGGTCTTGCACTCGATCCAGTCCTTGTGCAGATCATCGGTCGATTCGCCCTTGATACCGTCGATTTGGAGGTAGACGTCAATTGCCATAACTTATCCTGTAAGTGTGAGGGAGGGAAAAATCAGGACTTGCCGGCCTGCGGCAGCTCCGCCACCAGGCGCAGCGACACAGACAGTTCATCCAGCTGAAAATGCGGACGCAGGAACGACACGGCGCGATACACACCCGGCCGTCCCGGCACTTCCGACACCTGTACCGAAGCCTCGCGCAGCGGGAACTGCGCCTTGGCTTCCTGCGTGGCATTGTCATCCAGCAGCACGTATTGGGAGATCCAGCGATTGAGGAAATCTTCCACGTTCGAGGCAGCGGCAAAGCTGCCGATCTTGTCGCGCATCATCGATTTCATGTAATGCGCGATGCGCGAGACGGCGAAGATGTATTGCAGCTGGGACGACAGGACTGCATTGGCATTGGCCGAATCGGTGTTGTACTTCTTCGGCTTCTGCGCGGACTGCGCGCCGAAGAAGGCGGCGTAGTCGGTGTTCTTGCAATGCACCAGCGAGATGAAGCCCAGGTCGGAGAGCTCCTTTTCACGGCGGTCGGTGATGGCGATTTCGGTGGGGCACTTCAGCGCCACTTCGCCCTCGTCGGTCTTGAAGGTGTGGGTCGGCAGGTCTTCCACCAGGCCGCCGCCTTCCACGCCGCGAATCGCCGCGCACCAGCCGAAGTCTTCGAAGGCCTTGGTCAGCTTGGTGCCGAAGGCGTAGGCGGCGTTGCACCAGAGGTACTTGGAATGGTCGCTGCCGTCGACGTCCTCGACGAAATTGAAGCCCTCGACGGTGGTGCCGTCCTTGGGATTGAACGGCAGGCGGCCCAGGAAGCGCGGCAGGGTCAGGCCGACATAGCGGGAATCCTCGGATTCACGGAAGGACTTCCACTTGGCGTATTCCACCGTATCGAAGACCTTGGACAGATCGCGCGGCTTGCCCAGGTCGGCATAGGACTCCAGGCCGAACAGTTCGGGCGAGGCGGCCGTGACGAAGGGTGCGTGCGAGGCCGCGGCAATGCGCGACATCTGCTCGATGAAATACATGTCCTCGGGCTGGCGGGTGATCTCGAAATCGCCCAGCAGCACGCCGAAGGGAGCGCCACCGAAGGTGCCGAATTCTTCTTCGTAGACCTTCTTGAACATGGCGCTCTGGTCGAATTCCAGTGCGGAGTTGAAGTCCTTGACCAGTTCCTTCTTGGTGGCGTTGAGGATCTTGATCTTCTGGTTCTCGCCCACCGTGGTGTTGCGCACCAGGTAGTTCAGGCCGGTCCAGCTGCCTTCCAGCTTCTGGAATTCCGGCGCGTGCATGATGGCGCTGACCTGGCTGGAGATCAACTTGTCCAGCTCTGCAATACGGGCATCCAGCGTCGCCGAGAGATTGCTGGAGACCACCACCGTCCCCTCCATGACCTGGTTCACCAGTTCGGTGATGAGGTCCTTGGCACGGTCATGTTCAGAGGCGGACTTGGCGACCTTGCTCTGTTCGACGATATCGTCCAGCAGGCTGGCGCTGGCCGCTGCGGGGGCAGCGGCCGTTTCGGAATGGAGTTGAGCGGACATGGCGTTCTCTTTTACTTGTTGGTTTGCTGACGCAGCTCGGCGAGCTTTTCGGTACTGTTGAGTACATCGTTGAGGATGTCTTCCAGCTTGTCATTGCCGGCGATCTTGTTGCGCAGGTCGGCCAGCTTGGTGCGGGCTTCGAGCAGCTTGCGCAGCGGTTCGACCTGTTGCACCACCGCCTCGGGACGGAAATCCTCCATCGAGCGGAACTTCAGTTCCACCGCGAATTCCCCGCCCTTGTCGGAAAGTTCGTTGGGCACGCGATAGACGGCGCGTGGTTCGATGGCCTTCATGACCTCATCGAAATTGTCGGGATCGACATTGACGAACTTTCGATCCTTCAGGCGCGGCTGCGGCACTTCCGAATTGCCGCCGAAATCACCGACCACGCCGGTGACGAAGGCCAGTTCCTTCTTCTCGATCGCGTCGCCGATCTCGACGTCATAGGTCATCTGCACACGCGGGGGACGGACCTTCTGGAGTTTCTTCTGGATGCTTTCTCTTTTTGCCATGACTGCTCCGCTGCTAAGGAATTAGGACGCCCCACCGCGATGAGGCCTTTCTGGAGGCGGGAGCACGCTCCCGCCCGCACTGCTTCACTTCAGGTTGCCGAAGGGATTGGGGCCGCTGCCGCCGCTGCTGGGCGCACTGCTGCTGCCAGCGTCGTCGTTGTCAGGGGCGACCGGCTGGGGCGCGGCCTTGCGTAGCACGCGGCCACGCTTGGCCACCGGGGGCTTGGCCGGCGGCGGCACCAGGGCGGCTTCGCCCAGGCTTTCGCGCAGGATCTTGGTCAGGTCCTGGGCTTCGGTCTTGACAGAACCGTTCAGGGCGTTCTGGGTGCGCAGATCGCCCAGCGCCTTGGTCGCCAGGCGCAGGCTGGCCACGGTCACGATGCTGTTGGCCACCTTGTCGGTCGGGTCACGCTTGAGGGCTTCCTGGGCGTTGACGATGGCGTCGCTGTAGTCGCCGCTGTCGAAGCGGATCTGGGCAATGCGCACCCACGGCGTCTTGTCAGCAGGGAAACGGGCGGCCACCACCTTCAGCACCGAAACGGCTTCATCGGTCTTGCCTTCGGTCTGTGCGGCATTGGCCTTGGCCACGCCGCTTTCGAGGGTGTTCTTGGCCTCGTCTTCCGGGCCGGGCTTGGATGAGGTATTGGCGCAGCCGCTGAGGACGGCCAGCAGTAATGCCGGGATGACCAGGCCTGTTTTTATTTTGTTAATGCGCATGCGGGATTACTCCTTTTTGTTTTTCGACAAGAAAAAACATCTGCGCGCGGGGCGCGCAAACGATCCATGCAGCACCCGGACATCTCCGAACGCTTACTATTCGAACTATTCAGACTTCAATGAATTCCCTGAGCGAGCTTTGCGCGAAAATCTGTGCGAAAAAAATGCACTTTTTATCCATCCCGCGCTCCAATCGCGACCAGCCGGTTGATGAGGCTGGTAACCAACTAATTAATTAAGTTTTAAGTTTTTTAAGTTAATTGTTTTTCGTAAGTTGAACTTAATGTTGCTCAAACGTATCGCATAGACAGAACAGTAGCGGGCCAGTTCCGCAATATGTAAAAACTTTCTAAATCGAGTGCATCAGGCACCTCCCGCTTACACAAATAAAACGCACGGGGCAGAGTTGAAAAGACCATCGATTACTAACAGCCTGGCCATCGGGACTGTTATTTTTTCCCTTTCCGGCTGCGCCGCCGTCGGCGCAGCCTCTGCCGTAGGGCAGGTTGCCAAATCGACAATGGAGGCGCTGGGCCTGAAGAAGCCCGATGCGCCCGAAGTACCGGATTCGATGAAGCAGCCCCGCTCGGTCTTCATCAAGCTGCACGCCTCCAAGGCGCTCAACCTGGATGCGCAGAAGCGGCCGCTGGCCCTGGTCGTAAAAATTTATAAGCTCAAGCAGAACATTAGTTTCCAGCAGGCGTCATATGAGACGTTTCTAAGTCCGCAGAAGGAAAAGGAACTGCTCGGGGCCGATCTTCTGGAGGTCAAGGAAGTTACACTGGTGCCCGGCCAGCGTTACGAAGCGGTCGAGAAAGTCAGTTACGAAGCCGGTTACGTTGGCGTGGTGGCGCTGTATGTCAACCCCGCCCAGCAACGCTGGCGCCTGGCTTTCAAGGCGGACGAGAGCGAAAAGAGCGGCATCACCGTCGGCTTGCAGTCCTGTTCAGTCACCGTCGGGGCAGGCGCCGCCGCCATCGACGCCCAGGGCCAGCCGCTGGAAAAGAACCTGATGCTCGCGCCCGTGCAGTGCCCGTCAAGCTGATCCGTGGCGGTGTCGATGGGCAGGCAAGGGCAATAGCAGAAAGATGGACATGACAGCAATAACAACATCATCACGTCAAATGGGGCAATACAAGTGAATCATTCCAATAAAGTCCTGTGGGGAGAAGGCCTGTTCCTGCGGCCGCAGCACTTCCAGCGCCAAGACCTCTATCACGAGACCCGGCTGCGCCAGACCGCCTCGGCCCTGCATCCCTATTGCTGGGGCGTATCGGCCCTGCAGGTGGACCGCGATGCACTGAACAACAATACCCTGCGCATCCTGGAGCTGTCGCTGATCTTCCAGGATGGCGAGATCTACAAGGCGCCCGATGGCGACGACCTGCCCGATCCCATCGAGCTGGGCGAGATCGCCCTGACGCAGCAGTCGGTCACCTTCTATGCGGCGCTGCCGGCAATGAAGAGCTTCGGCAGCAATTTCGCCCAGGCCGCTGGCGGCAACCAGTCCAATCGTTACCTGCTGGACAATAGCGAGACCCCCGATCTGTTCACCGAGGCCGCCAAGGCTGAGATGAGCTACCTGAAGAAGGCGGTGCGCCTGGTCTCGGAAAACGAACCGCGCGACTCGCTGGTGTGCATCCCCATCGTGCGCCTGCGTCGTTCCAATTCCTCGGGCTTCGAGATGGATCCCAACTTCGTGCCGCCCAGCCTGTCGGTGCATGCCGCGCCGCTGTTGCTGCTGCGCCTGCGCCGTCTGATGGATGCGCTGCAGGCCAAGGTCAGCGCGCTCTACGGCCATCACCGCGAGCCCAGCAAGAGCGTGGTGGAATTCCGTTCCGGCGACATCACCTCGTTCTGGCTGCTGCACACCGCCAGCACGGCCTACGCCAGCCTGTCGCATTACCTCCACAATCCCTTGCTGCACCCGGAACGTCTCTACGAACAGTTGCTGACCCTGGGCGGCTCGCTGATGACCTTCTCGCGCAGCGTCGCGCTGGCCGACCTGCCGGCCTACGATCACCAGGACCCAGGCCCGGCCTTCGTGCGCCTGGATGGCATCATCCGCGAATTGCTCGACACGGTGATTTCCTCGCGCTACTTCGCCATCGCCCTCCACGAGTCCAAGCCCTCCTATCACCTGGGCATGCTGGACTCGGGCAAGATCGACGAGAAGACCAATTTCTACCTGGCCGTCAACGCCGACCTGCCGGCCATCGAACTGGTCGATGTGGTGCCGCTGCGCTTCAAGATCGGCGCGCCGGACGATGTCGAGAAGTTCGTGCTGGCCGCGCTGCCGGGCGTGAAGCTGGTGCACTCGCCGCAAGTGCCTGCGGCGCTGCCGGTGCGGCCGGATACCTACTACTTCGCGCTGGAGAACAAGGGCGCCATGTACGAGCGCATGTTGCAGGCGCAATCGATCTGCATCTATGTCCCGGCGGGTATCCGGGATCTGAAACTTGAACTGTTGGCGGTGACCCAATGAACATGACCTCGGCTCCCTCCCTGCTCGACCAGGACAGCTTCCCGTCCTCCTCTCCATCGCCGACCTCGGCCAGCGCGCCGGTGAAGGCCAATTCGCTGCTGGACCTGATGTATGACGGTTTCTATGCCCTGTTCATGCTCAGGAATGGCAACGCACCGCTGGATGAGGCCTCCTTCGCCATCAAGATGCAGAAATTCCTCGGCGACGTGGAGCGCAACGCCAAGAAGCTGGATGTGTCGCCTGAAGATGTCTACGCCGCCAAGTATGCGTTCTGCGCCTCGGTGGATGAAATCATCCTGCGCTCCAACTTCACCATCCGCGATGCCTGGGAACGTCGTCCGCTGCAGCTGACCATGTTCGGCGACCAGCTGGCCGGCGAGAATTTCTTCAAGCAGCTGGAAGACCTGCGGGTGCGCGGCAATGCCCACGTGCAGGCGCTGGAAGTGTTCCACATGTGCCTGCTGCTGGGTTTCCAGGGCAAGTACGCGCTGGAGGGTCC
Organism: Herbaspirillum camelliae; assembly: GCF_001929405.1. NCBI lineage: Bacteria > Pseudomonadati > Pseudomonadota > Betaproteobacteria > Burkholderiales > Oxalobacteraceae > Herbaspirillum > Herbaspirillum camelliae. The sequence continues at coordinate 2,201,348 of NZ_KV880769.1, read as the reverse complement.
GGAAAAGCTCGGCTACCTCACCGCCCGCCTGGGCGATGAAATCGCCCACATGAAAGGCAAGAGCGCCGGTTTCGCACCGCATTGGGCGCGCCCCGACGCCATCGTCAACAAGCTGCGCAACGATGTGCCGCTGTGGGCGGTGGGCTCGCTGTTCGCCCTCATCGCATTGTTTGCCTACCTGGGCTTGAACTGGATGCTCACCAGCGGCACCGAGAACGGCCTGGCCGGCTATACCGACATCGTCAAGCTGGCCCCGCGCACCGCCAACCTGACCATCACCCTGCCCTGATCCCATGCAGGGAGCGTAACCGACGACGTCCATCGCAATGAACCTGCCACTGCCCGATTCGCTCACCGCCGCCGTCACTGAATTGTTTGGTACCGGCCTGTCGCAGAACGCCCGCCTCATCACCATGACCACGGCGCAGTCCGCAGGCCTGCCCGAGACGCTGGCGGTGGAACGCTTCGAGGGCGAGGAAAGCGTCAATGACAACTTCCGCTTCGACATCGATGCGCTGTCCATCTCCACCGACCTCGACCTGAAACAGTTCATCGGCGCCGAGATCAGCCTGCGGCTGTTGCAGGCCGATGGCGGCACGCGCGCCTGGCATGGTTACTGCACCCAGGCCTCGTGGCTGGGCGCCGATGGCGGGCTGGCGCGCTACCGGCTGCGCCTGGAATCCTTCCTGGCCTTCCTGGATCGCCGCCATGACAGCTTCCTGTTCCAGGACATGACGGTCACCGATATTGCAGCAGCCGTGCTCAAGGAATACCCGCAGGCCAATTTCTCGCTGGACGTGACGCAGACGCTGGCCAAGCGCGACATCTGCACGCAGTATCGCGAGACTGACTACGCCTTCCTGCGCCGCATCCTGGCCTCCGAAGGCCTGAACTTCCGCTTCGAGCACGAACAGGACGACGCCCCGCAGCAGCACGACCAGTCGCAGCCGCATGCGCGCCACAAGCTGGTGATCTTCGACCGCAACGCCAAGGCGCCGGCACTGCCCGGTGGTGATGAGCACATCCGTTTCCATCGGGTGGCGGCCATGGAAGCCAGCGACGCCATCACCGACTTTGCCGCCGTGCGCAGCGTGCGCCCCAATGGCGTGGCGCTGGCCAGCTGGCATCCGGAAAAGCTCTCTTCTCCCTCGCATGAGGAAGGCTCGACCCTGGAGGCCGGAGAACTGCCTTCCCTGCCGGTCTACGACGGCACCGGGCAGCAGGACTTCGCCGACCAGGACGCTGCCGCCGCCCATGCCCAGCTGATGCTGCAGGCGCTGGAGATGCAGAACAAGCGCTTCGAGGGCGCTGGCGCTGCGCGCCAACTGGCAGCGGGAGCGCGCTTCACGCTGCTGCAGCACGAGCGCTATCCCGAGGGTGAGAACGCCTTCAAGGTCGTGAGCGTGCGCCATGCGGCGCGCAACAATGTCAGCGCCAACATCACCCGCATCCTCGCGCCGACGGCGGGCACGCTCTTTGGCGGCAGCGCTACCGCCGCCAGCGATGACGGCCTTCAGGCCGGCACCTACCGCAACAGCTTCACGGCCATCCGCGACAGTGTGCCGATGGTCCCGGCGGCCATCGCCGAGCGCCTCAAGCCGACCGCGCGAGGCACGCAGACGGCATTGGTCACGGGCGCGGCCGATGCGGCCGTCACGACCGACCGCAACCACCGCGTGAAGGTGCAATTCCACTGGCAGCGCGGCAAGTCGCCCAATCCGGGCGGGCTCAGCGATACCGGCAATCTCGACGACAAGGATGGCAACGCCAACGGCAACGACAGTTCCGGCACCTGGATCCGCGTGGCCGAGGCGCAGTCCGGCCCCAACTGGGGCAGCCAGTTCATCCCGCGCGTAGGCAGCGAGGTGCTGGTCGATTTCATCGAAGGCGATATCGATCGTCCGGTGGTCGTGGCCCAGCTCTACAATGGCAGCGACGCGCCGCCCTTCCCGGCCGGCGCCGATTCCGGCGTCAACCATGCCGGCACCATCTCCGGTTGGCATAGTACCGCCCATGACGGCAGCGGATTCAACCAGTGGGTGGTGGACGATACCCAGTCGCAGTTGCGCATGCGCCTTGCCTCCAGCACGGCCAAGTCACAGTTGAACCTGGGGCACCTGGTGGAACAGGCCGATACCGGCGCCCAGCGCGGCAGCTACCGGGGCCAGGGTTTCGAATTGCGCAGCGATGCCTGGGGCGTGGTACGCGGCGGCGAAGGCCTGCTGCTCTCCACTACCGCGCGCCCACTCAACGGCGCCAGCGTAACTGGCACGCAGATGGATGCGGCTGGCGCCATTGCGCAGCTCAAGGGCGCGAAGTCGCTGGCCCAGACGATGAGCGACTCGGCCACGCAGCAGCAAGCCCTCAGCAGCACCCAGGCGCTGCAGGCCAAGACCGATTTCCTGGCGCTGATCGATCCCAGTGATCAGGGCAAGCATCCGGCCAGCGTGAATGGCCAGGACGCGCTCAAGTCCGACGGCAGCACACGCAATACCGACGCCGCGCAGCCGGTGGAAAAATTCGCCAAGGCTGCCGTGCTGATGGATTCCCCCTCCAACATCAACTGGACCAGTAACGCCTCCACCTTGCTGTATGCCGCAGAGAACCTGCAATGGACCACCCAGGGCGACGTCCACTGGAGCGCCGCCGACACGGCCAGCGCCGCCGCCGGCAAAGCGGCCAGCTTCTACAGCCATGATGGCGGCATCCAGGCCTTCGCCGCCAATGGACCGGTTTCGCTGCAGGCCCATACGGACGCCCTGGAGATCCTGGCGGACAAGGATGTGACTGTTACCAGCGTCAACGACAGCATCGAGATCAAGGCGCGTCAGAAGATCGTGTTGCAGGCAGGACAGGCTTCGGTGACGCTGGAGGGCGGGAATATTACGTTTGCTTGTCCGGGGACGTTTTCGGTGAAGGGGGCGACGCATGCGTTTCCGGGGGGAGCGAGCGTCTCTCCGGATCTGATGGCGCTGCCAGACACCAAGTACAAGCTCTTCGACGAAGCCTTCGTGGTGAAGGACCCCAATGGGACTCCACTCTCTGACATCCCTTATCGGATCAAGAGTTCAGCCGGAGACCAGCTGGCGACCACCGCCAAGGACGGCATGAGCGAGCGCGTTAGCACGGAAGCCAGCGAGAACGTGGAGTTCGCCATGGAGTGGTTCAAGGTCGTGCCGGCCAAATCTTGAGCGGACAAACCAAGGTGAAAGAGGAAGTTGCATCGGAGCCTCGGAGAATGAGGGCATCTCGCTAAAGCCATACGGATTGATGCTTACGGATCAGGAAAATGAAAAGCAAGATACTTTTTTTCTTTGCTGGTACCGTTATAGCGAGTTTGTTTTTTTATGGCTATCTTGCCTGGAAATCCAGCATAACAAAGATTCACCGCCTCACCACACCTTTGCAGCTCAGTACCGAACAGGCGTCCAACGGCATGCTGCCAATCGGCACAAGCCTTTATTACGACACCTCCTTCCCCGAAGGATTTTCCCGCTACAAGATCTACGTCAACATTGATCGGATGCCATTGGAACTGGAGACCCTGCAGGATCCCACCATGATCGATCCGGTAGAGGCAACTGCGTTCAGTCAGGACGCACTCCTCAAACTACTCAGGCATCATCCCCTCACTAAAGATGACCTCCACGCGATCATCAATTCCGGCTATCTTTCCAAGGATGAAATTAAGGAAGTCCTGTCTGAATTCACGGACGGGAAATGATACTGTCCTACAAGAAGATCCGTGCTGACCATCAAGTATGCTGGCCGTCATGTGGCAGATCGCATGCACGCGAACAGGCTAGGACCCACTTCCACGGCGGCCAGCGAGAACGCGGAATTTGCGATGGAGTGGTTCAAGCTGCTGCCTGCCAAGACCTGGGCCGCTGCCCCTGCAACGCGCGACAATGCACCTGTGCATAAACTGTTGCACAACAATCCAACGTAACAAACATAAACTCATAAAACATCACAATACGTAATTGCCCTGTCTTCCCATGGGGTAGCCGCTGTTAGAATTCACGAGCTTCGTCAATCCTGGCGGGGCCACAGAAAAAACAATTTCAGCGGGGAAACGAATGGAAGATACCAAGGCATTGCCACGGCGCAAATTCCTTCAGACTGGGGCGGCGCTGCTCTATGCGGCCAGCGTGCCGGGGGTGGTCCAGGCGGCGCCGGCGCTGCATACGCCCAAGAACCTGCGCGCCCTGCGCAACAGCCTGCATGGCCGGCTGATCCTGCCGGGCGAAATGGGTTACGCCATGGCGGCGGCGCCTAACAATGCGCGCTATGCCGACATCCTTCCGCGCGCGGTGGCCATGTGCGCCGATGCCCACGATGTGCAGCTCTGCCTGCGCTGGGCGGCCGACCATCGCGAGAAGTTCGCGGTGCGCTCCGGTGGCCACAACTATGCGGGCTTCTCCACCACGACCGGCCTGCTCATCGATGTCAAGGCCATGAACAAGGTCTGGTACGACCTGGCCAAGAATCGCGGCTACATCCTCGCCGGCGCCAGCAACCAGGACATGGCCAATACCTTCAGCGGCACCGACTTCGCCATCCCTTCGGGACGCTGCCCCACCGTGGGCGCGAGCGGGCTGGTGCTGGGGGGCGGCTGGGGCTTCTCCGCCACCCATGCGGGCCTGACCTGCGACAGCCTGGTGCAGACCGATATCGTGCTGGCCAGCGGCCAGCAGGTCAGCGCCGACGCCCAGGGGCCGCATCGCGATCTGTTCTGGGCGCTGCGTGGCGGCGGCGGCGGCAACTTCGGCATCAATACCGCCTTCAGCTTCGAGCTGCATGAGGTCAAGGATGACGTGACCATCTTCAACATCGTCTGGCCCGGCCAGAAGCAGATCGAACTGCTGACCCTGCTGCAGGAAATCCAGAGCAACCACGCCACCCAGATCTCTACCCGCACCAAGGCCTACCCCGACGCACCGGGCCCCTTCCCGCGCCGCGAACAATTGCAGGTGACCACGCTGGGGCAATTCTTCGGGTCGAAGGACAAGGCGCTGGAGGCGCTGGCGCCGGCGCTGAAACTGGTCAAGCCGCTGCAGAGCGACATCCGCCAGATGCGCTACTGGCAGGCGCGCGACTATCTCATCACCGATGATCCCAATGGCATGTACGACCTGCGCTCTTCCTACGTGGCCGAGGCGCTGCCGCCGCAGGCGCTGGAAACCATGCTGCGCTACATGATGAAGTGGCCGGGCGGGTCGCTCCTGCCGGAGAACATGGGCATCCTCTTCGCCATCGGCGGCAAGGTGCGCGACGTGGCTGCGGACGCCACGGCCTACGTGCATCGCAACGCCAACTACATCTTCGAGATGGAATGCGCCTGGGCGCCCATCGACAAGCCCGACGTGGTGCGCCGCCAGCAGGAATGGCTCACGGAATACTTCGCGGCGATGCAGCCCTACATGCTGCCGCAGTCCTACGTCAACTTCCCCAGTCGCGAACTGCCGAACTGGGCGAGGGCCTATTACGGCAGCAACCTGGAGCGTCTCAAGCACGTCAAGCGGCAGTACGATCCGTCCAACCTGTTCAGCTTCGAGCAGAGCATCCCCCGCGCCTGAGACGATGAATCTGCTTTCCAAGAACTCCCTGGCGGTTCATCTGCTGCGCATCATCTTCGGGAGTTACTTCCTGGTTACGCTGGTGGTGACCTGCGTACAGCTTGGGGCGGAATACCGGCATGCCCGCTCCAGCGTGGACAATGAACTGCTGGCCATGGACCGTACCTTCGGTGCGAGCCTGGCCAGCTCCACGTGGCGCTTCCAGGGCGACGTGCAGAAGGCAACCCTGGCCGGCATCAGCAACCTGCCGGTGGTCACAGGGGTGAAGATCGAGGATCCTCAAGGACGGCTGGTGATGGCGCTGGGCAATATCATCGACAGCCACGGAGCGCAGGTGCATATCGAAGAAGACGGCAGCCAGAGCGCGGTGCGGACCGGCTTTCTCAATGCGGCCACCAGCCACCGCTTTCCCATCCTCTATCGCGATGAGCATGGGGTCGTGCACGACATCGGCAGCTGGACGGTCTATTCCAGCCGCCATGTGGTGATCGGCAAGGTGGCTTACGGCTTCACGCTGATCCTGATCAATTCGGTCATCAAGACGCTGGTGCTGTGGTTCATCTTCCTGTACGTGTTCCGCCGCTGGCTGGGCCAGCCCATCACGCGGCTGGCCGACTTCGTGCGCGAGCTGGACCTGAACCAGATGGAAACGCCGCGCAGCATCCACCTGCCGGGACGGCGTCGCCACGAGCTGCACTTCCTGGCCGACGCCATCAATCTCATGCTGACCAAGCTGCATCGCCACACCATCCACAACCACGCGCTCTACAAGGAACTGGAACAGGAAAAACAATCCCTGTCGGCGCTCAACCGATCGCTGGAACTGCGCATCGCCGAGCGCACGCGCGACCTGGCGCAGGCCAATGAACAGCTGCGCTCGCTGAGCCTCACCGATGGTCTCACCGGCATTGCCAACCGCCGCAGCTTCGATGAAACGCTGGAACAGGAGTGGCGGCGCAGCATGCGGCACGGCACGCCGCTGATGCTGGCCTTCATCGATGTGGACTGGTTCAAGCCCTACAATGACCACTACGGCCACCTGGCCGGCGATGCGGTGCTGCGCCAGGTAGCGCAGACCCTCAAGCAGTCCGTCGCGCGCGTGGGCGATACGGTGGCGCGGTATGGCGGTGAAGAGTTCGCCATCATCGCCGCCGATACCGATGGCCAGGCTGGCGCCGACATGCTGCGCCGCATGTGCGACGCCGTGCATGCGCTGGCCATTGCGCACGCGGGCTCGGCCATGGGCCGCATCACCATCAGCGCGGGCGTGGCCAGCTGCAACCCGGGCCAGCCCGGGGCCAGCCTGGACGGGCTGCTGCAGGCCGTCGACGCGGCGCTCTACCGCGCCAAGATGGAAGGACGCAACCGCGTCGTGCTGGCCACCGAACTGACCGTATCGCATTGATCCTGCACTGACCTGCCCTGAAAGCCAACCATGTGGTCCCGCCTGCTCCTGCTTCTGCTCACCTGCCTCCCGCTGCTGACACTACCGCCTGCGGGGCGGGCCAGTGAGCCGGACAACCAGATCATCTGGGGCCGGCACCATGTGCCGCCCTACATGATCCGTGAAGGGGAATGGGCGGGGCGGGGCATTTTCGATCTGACGCTGGGGGTGGTCACCTCGCACCTGCCGCAATATCAGCACGTGGACCTGGCCGCGCCCTTCCCGCGCGTGATCAGCGAGATCCGCAAAGGCAGCCACTGGTGCTATATCGGTGCGCTGCGCACCAGCGAGCGGGAGGCCTATGCCTACTTCTCGCTGCCGACCTCGATCTTCCTGCCCTTGCGCGTGATCGTGCGGCGCGACCGGCTGGCGCAGTTCAACCATCCGCAATCCTTGAAGAGCCTGTTGCAGAATCGCCAGTTGGTGACGTCGGTGATGCGCGACCGCTCCTACAGCCCGACGGTAGACCGGCTGCTGGCCGAGTATCCGGCGCGGGAAAACTATTCCGAACAGATCGAGGCCATCAGCATGCTGCTGGCCGGGCGCATCGACTACATGATCGAGCTGCCCTTGCTGGCCTTCTACCAGGCCCGTCTGCTCGGCCACGCCGATGAGCTGGCCGCCGTCCGCACCGAGGAAGCGGACGAGGTCGTGTTCAACCGGGTGATGTGTCCCAGGAATGAATGGGGGCGGCAGGTGATCGAGCACGTCAACCAGGTGCTGCTGGCCCAGCGCCCTACGCCGGGCTACCGCGCCATGGTGGAACGCTGGCATGACCCGGAATCGACGGCCGAGATCCGCAGGCTCTACGACAAGGTCTTCCTGAAGACGCCCTGAGCCTCCGGGCCGCGCCGGGGCTGTTGTCTCTATCCGGTCAGGCCGCCCACGGCCAGCACATCCCAGCAGGCGCCCATGGTGTGATAGTCCACCTTGCCGGCGGGGGACTTGGTGTCTTCCAGCTTGCTGCCATCGGCGGCGAGGATGCGGAACCACGCACCGTGCTGATGATCGACCATGTGCTGCCAGCTCCAGGCCCACAGCATGCGGTACTGGTCGCGGAACACCGGCTCGCCGGTGGCGCGCCACAGCCGCCAGGCGCTGGCGAAGGATTCGGCCTGCACCCAGAAATACTTGTCCTTGTCATAGGGTTCCAGATCGAGGCCGAAGCCGTAGATCAGGCCGCCGTGGATGGCATCCCAGCCGCAGGTCCAGGCCGCCTGGTGCAGTTCGATCGCGCGCGGCAGGAAGGCCGCATTGGGCGCGTGGCCGTGGGCGATGAGCAGCAGCTTGGCCCATTCGGTCTGGTGCCCGGTCTGGAAGCCCCAGGGCTTGAAGATGTTGCTGCGCTTGCCCTTGTTGTAGTCGAGGTCGGGCGTCCAGTCCTGGTGATAGTGCTCCCACACCAGGCCTTGCGTATGCCGCGCCAGGTCGAAGACGAAGCGCTCGATCAGGGCCAGGGCGCGCTCCAGGTAGCGGCGCTGGCCGGTGACTTCATAGGCGGCCAGGCAGGCTTCGCACATGTGCATGTTGGCGTTCTGGCCGCGATAGCCGATCAGTTCGCCCGCCGGCGTGATCTCATCGGCATAGGCGTTATGGGCTGGTTCAAAGAAGGCCGTCTCCATGCGGTCGAAGGCGTCGGCCACCGCATCCTCGCCGCACAGGCCGATGCGATGCGCATGGGCGCAGGCCAGCAGCACGAAGGCCTGGCCATAGGCCATCACAGTGGCGTCATCGATGCGCTCGTCCTGCAGGGTCCAGGCATAGAGTCCCTGCAGCGGCCCGCTGGCATGGCGAAAGCGCGCCAGCTCATCCCACGCGCGGCGCGCCTGCCGCAGGTAGCGCGCCTGGCCAGAGTGGGTGTAGGCCATGGCCTGCGTGAAGACCAGCCGGGTGGCGCTGACCAGGTGCCGATGGCCGGCGTTGTAGACGCGGCCATTGTCCTTGAGATAGTGGAAGAAGCCGCCCAGCGGATCGATGGCGTGACGGTCGTAGAAGGCCAGGGTATCGGCCACGTGGGCATGCAGGAAACGGCGGCTTTCGAAATCAGGCTGTGGCATGGTGCTTCCTTATCAGGCGAATCAGGCAGATTGGGCGGCGTCCTTCTGACGCCATTTGTCGAGGATCACGGCCAGCACGATCACCGCGCCCTTGGCCACGTACTGCCAGAAGGAGGACAGGCCGAGGATGGTCAGGCCGTTGTTCATCACCCCGATGATCAGCGCCCCCACCACGGTGCCCCAGATGGTCCCCACGCCGCCCATCAGGCTGGTACCGCCCAGCACGACGGCGGCGATGGCGTCGAGCTCATAGCCGCTGCCCCAGTTGCCGTTGGCGCCATACAGGCGGCTGGCCGACATGGCCCCGGCCAGGCCCGAGAAGAGGCCGCTGATCGAATAGACGAACAGCAGCACCAGGCCCACGCGAATACCCGTCAGGCGCGCTGCCTGCAGGTTGCCGCCGATGGCGTAGATGTGCATGCCCAGCACGGTCTTGCGCAGGATCACCCAGGACAGCAGCACCACCGCCACGGCCACCCAGATCAGCCAGGGCACGTGCAGGAAGTCGCCATTGCCTATCCATTCGAAACTGGGGATGTCATTGTTGAGCACGGTGGTGCCGTCGGCCAGCAGGTAGGCCGCGCCGCGAAACGCCGTCATCGTGCCCAGCGTGACCACGAAGGCATTGATGTTGAGGAAGGCCACCATGGCCCCGTTGACCATGCCCATGACCAGGCCGGAGAAGACGAACATCGGAATCGCCCAACCCGGTGCGGCGCTCAGCGAGACCTGCATGCCCAGCACGGCCGAGACGGCCAGCACCGAGCCCACCGAGAGGTCGATGCCGGCGGTGAGGATGACGAAGGTCATGCCGGCGGCCAGCACCAGGTTGATGGCGACCTGGCGCAGGATGTTCATGGTGTTTTCGGCACTGGCGAAATTGGAGGTGCCGTCGCCGCTGAGGTAGAGCGTGAGCGCATAGAACAACAGGTACAGCACCACCAGCACCGGCAGCATGCCCAGCCGGTGCAGCAGCCATTGCGCGGTGGTGGAAGAAGGCCGGCGGGCGCCGGGCAGGACGGCATCGTTGGTGTGCGTCATCTTGGTATCAGCCATGAGAGGGAGCCAGGGGAGTAGGAGAAGAGTGGGAGGCCGGCGCGGTGCGCGGGACATCGGTGTCGGTGGCCAGGCGCATGATGTTTTCCTGGGTGATGGCCGCGCCGGCGAGTTCGCCGGTGATCATGCCTTCGCGCATGACCAGCACGCGGTCGCAGATGCCGATCACCTCCGGCAGTTCGCTGGAGATGACCACCACCGCCACGCCCTGGCTGGCCAGCTTGTGGACAAGTTGATAGATCTCGCTCTTGGCATAGATATCCACACCCCGCGTGGGCTCGTCGAGGATCAGCACCTTGGGGGCGATCTCCAGCCAGCGCGCCAGCAAGACCTTTTGCTGGTTGCCGCCGGAGAGCTTGCCCACCGGGGTCTCGGGATGGGCGACCTTGACGTTGAGGCGCTGGATCGCCGCGCGCGCCACGCCGCCCAGCGAACGACTACGCACCAGGCCCAGGCGGGTGTGGCGCGAGGCCACGTTCATGGTCGCATTGGCAGCGACGGCCATCTGCAGGAACAAGCCCTGGCCCTTGCGGTCTTCGGGAACGTAGGCGATGCCGGCCCGCATGGCCGCACGCGGCTGGTCGATATGCACGGGGCGGCCATCAAGCAGGATCTCGCCGCCCGACCGGGGATCGGCGCCAAAGAGCAGGCGCGCCAGTTCGGTACGACCGGCGCCGACCAGGCCGGCAAAGCCCAGCACTTCACCGGCGCGCACGTCGAAGGAGGCGGGCCGGATCTTGCCGCCGGCCAGCGCGCGCACCTGCATGACCGTGGGCAATTGCGCCGCGTCGGCGGGGGCGATGCGCTGGTGCTGGTAGAACTCGCTGAGGGAGCGTCCCACCATCATCTGCACGATGCGTTCCGAGTCGATTTCATCTCGCGCCAGTTCACCGACGAAACTGCCATCGCGCAGCACCGTCACCCGGTCCGCCAGCGCATACACCTCGGCCATGCGGTGGCTGATGTAGATGATGGCCAGACCTTCGTCGCGCAGGCGGCGCACGACATTGAAGAGCTGCTCGGTCTCGCGTTCGGAGAGGGCGGCGGTGGGCTCGTCCATGATGACGATGCGGCTGCGGTGCACCAGCGCCCGGGCGATCTCGACCTGCTGCTGCTCGGCAATGGAGAGCCGGCCAGCCAGGTCGCTGGCCCGGAAGCTCGCGCCCAGCTGGCGCAGCACGGCGTCGGTACGGCTGCGCATGGCGGCGTGGTCGATCAGGCCCACGCGGGTGCGTAGCTCGCTGCCCATGAAGACATTGGCGGCCACGCTGATGTTGGGCGCCACCGCCAGTTCCTGATAGATGAGGTTGATGCCGGCGGCGCGGCTGGCACCCGGGTCGCGTAGGGCCACGGGCCGCCCATCAAGCAGGATCTCGCCCTGGTCGGGCGCATGCACGCCCGAGAGCACCTTCATGAGCGTGCTCTTGCCGGCGCCATTCTCACCCATGAGGGCGTGGATCTCGCCGGGGCGGATGGTCAGGTGCATGTCCGACAGCGCCAGCGTGGCGCCAAAGGACTTGCGGATGCCGCGCATCTGGAGCAAGGGAGTCTGGGTCATATCAACAGGAGTAAGGTCCGGGAAGCCGCCTTGCGCATGGTTCGCGTAGTTCAGGCGGCCGGCGTGGTTCACGTTGCTCGCCCCGCGCGCAGGGCGCGGGGCGCATCCCGCGCCAGGCTTACTTGGCCGGCACCCAGCCTTGGTAGTCGGCCACGTTGTCGCGCGTGATCAGCTTGACTGGCAGCAGCTTGACCTTCTGCTGCGGTGCGCGGCCGTTCATCACGGCGTAGCCGATGGCGACGCTCTCGGCAGCCATGCCGTAGGGGTCCTGCGCGGGGGAGGCGGCAAACAGCGACTTGCTGTCCTTGAGCGCGCGCTCGGCATCGGGCGCGCCATCCACCCCGCTGATCCACTTGATGTCGCTGCGCTTGGCCTGGCGGATGGCCAGTTCGGCGCCAATGGCGGTGGGATCGTTGATGGCGAAGACCGCATCGATCCTGGGCTGGGCCGCCAGCAGGTTGGACATGGTGGTCATGCCGCCATCGCGGCTGCCGCCGGCGTTCTGGTTGTCGGAGAGGATCTTGATGCCGGGCGACTTCTTGAACTCGGCCTTGCAGCCGGTCACCCTATCCATCACTGCGGACACCGGCGGACCATTGACGATGACCACATTGCCCTTGCCCTGCAGCTTCTCGGCCAGGAACTTGCACGACTCGGCCCCGGCCATGGTGTTATCCGACATCACCGTCACGTCCGCGCCCTCGGCGGCCACGTCCACGGCCACCACGACGATGCCGGCCTTCTGCGCCTTCTTCACGGCCGGGCCGACGCCCTTGGAATCGGCGGCGTTGAGCACGATCAGGTCAACCTTGTTGGCGATGAAATTCTCGATCTGGCCGACCTGGGTGTTGAGGTCGTACTTGGACGAGACCACGGTGACCTTGGCGTCCGGGTTGATCTTGTGGGCGCCGCTCTCGGCGCCCTTGGCGATGGCCACGAAGAACGGGTTGGCCAAGTCGCCCACGGTGACGCCCACCGATTTGAGCGGCTTGTCAGCGGCCAGGGCAGGCTGCGCGGCGGCGGCCAGCAACAGGGTGGAACAGGCGATGGCGAGGGTTTTCTTGATCATGCGGGTCTCCGTGAAGGGGGATTGTTGGTCTTCGGGCAGTACGGGGGCAGCAATGCCGGGACCTCAGTCCCAGCGAAAAATCAGATCGGCGCGGGGGCGCGTGGTCTCGATGAGGGCGGCATTGGCTTCGTCGCTGTCCATCACCCAGGCGCGGGCGGCCTCGGGGGTGCGGCCGAACTGGACGTGACGGGCGATGAGGCGCTGCACCCGCAGGGCCGGGTCGACATCCAGATACCAGCATTCATCGAGCAGCGGGTGCACGCGCGCCCAGTGGCCGCGCTCGAGCAGCAGGTAATTGCCTTCGGTGATGATGAGCTGGGTGCTGGCCGGGATGGGGATGGCGCCGGCGACGGCTTCCTCGATCTCGCGCAGGAATTGCGGCGCATAGATGAGTTCATCGCCGCTCTGGCTGCGCAGGCGGCTCAGCAGCGCCACGTAGCCAGCGCTGTCGAAGGTATCCTCGGCGCCTTTGCGGGCGGCGCGTCCCAACCGCGCCAGCTCGGCATTGGCGAGGTGGTAGCCATCCATGGGCAGCACCACCGCGCGCTCCCCGGCCTGTTCCAGCAAGGCCTGGGCCAGGGTGGACTTGCCGCTGCCGGGCGCGCCGGCGATGCCCAGTATCTTGCGTTGACCACTGGCGAGCAGGGCTTGCACCCTGTCGCGATAGACTGCCGACATCATCTTCGATCTATCCTTGTTGGGCTGCTGCCATTTCGGCAAAGCGAATGCAGCATCTGCATTCTGTTAGGGAACACGCCTGGTGCGCGCATGCTCCGATCTTCTCTCCCAGCCCATGAGCCGCGCCGGTCCTGCTATTGCAGTCGATGGCGCCGCATCACGGTGGTTTTTGGGCAGCCGATAAACTAACGCATGTACCTGCGCTTGTTCCTTGTCTCCACTGATTCTTGGTTTCAATTTCTAATTATTGCTAGTTCCTCGCCTTCAACGTGATGAAATTTTGTGAGCAAAACGGCGATATCGATCCGCTTCTCGATAAGTCGTGCAGTGAACGCAAAAAAAAGAGGACGCAGACGCGCCCTCCCCTGTGCTGATAAAGCGTTCTCAGACTGCTGGCAATGCGCCGGCATGGGCCACCACGGTGGCGTAGCGATCGGCCAGCTCCGCCAGCGCCACGCGCTGGATATCAGCCGCCGATAGCGCGGGCCCGCCCAGCGGATCAGGCAGGTCGCGGGTGGCGCAGGCGGCGGCCACGACGGTGCTGGCATAGCCATGGTCCAGCGCCGAGCGCACCGTCGCGCTCACGCACATGTGGGTGGCGAAGCCGGCGATGATGAGCGACTTGCGGCCGGTCTTCTTCAGGGTCTCATCCAGCGTAGTGCCGGCAAAGGAATTGGGCAGGCTCTTGGTGATGACGGCCTCGTCCGGCTGCGGCTGCACGCCGTCGATGATGGCCACATGCGGCCCCTGGGGATCGAACATCGCGCCGCCCGGCTTGCCGTGGTGGACCACATGGATCACCGGCGCAGCGGCTGCGCGCGCGTGTTCCAGCAGTACGGCGATCTCGGCCACGGCTGCGCCGATGCCGGCCAGCGGTGCGCGGCCTGTGGTGTATTCGGTCTGGTGGTCGATGATGACCAGCACGGCTTCCTGCCACGAGGAGGCGCGTGGCGAACCGCCGGCGATCTGGATCAGGGTCTGGGGTGTGCTCATGGAAAACTCCTTGCTGAAAAGAGGACGAAGCGGGATGCAGGCATCTTAGTCCGATAAAATTCGCACCACCATTCAACGTGATCGCCATCTGACTGTGAAAAAATTAACAGCCCGCCCCGCATCCCGTCCCGCCTCCCGCCACCATGCTGCACGGGCGGCCCTGCATGCCGACTGGGAAAGCCTGCGCAGCTTCGCCGCCTTCGTCGATGCGGGCAGCTTTTCGGGCGCGGCGCGCGTGCTGGGCGTGACCCATGCCACCATCGGCCGGCGCCTGCAGCAGTTGGAGCAGACCCTGGCCGCGCCCCTGTTCATCCGCCGCGCCGACGATATCGAACTGACCCGCCTGGGCGAGAGCGTGCTGGTGGCCGCGCGCGCCATGCAGGACCAGACCCGCCAGCTGGCGCGCACCCTGGCCGGCGAAGACCTGCGCATGGAGGGCAAGCTGCGCCTGGCCTGCACCGATGCCATGGGTACGCTGTTCCTGGCCCCGCGCCTGCCCAGCCTGTTGCAGCAATGGCCCGCCCTGGACATCGAACTGGCCATGGGCCACCAGACCTTGAGCCTGGCCCGGCGCGAGGCCGACCTGGCCCTGCGTTTTGCCCGGCCCCAGGACGGTGAGCTGATCGCGCGCCGCCTGGGCGTGGTGCGCTTCTACCTGTGCGGCACCGCCGATCAGGTGGCGGCCTGGCGCCGCCAGCGCGGCAGCGCCCCGGTGATCGGCTATGACGACAGCGTGCCGGACATCCCCGAGACGCGCTGGCTGGCCGCCCACGCCGACGGCAACCCGGTGCGCCTGCGCAGCGCCAGCCTGGTGGCGCAGTGCATGGCCGCGCGCGCCGGGGTCGGGCTGGCCTTGCTGCCCAGCTATCTGCTGGCGCCTGAGCTGCAGACTGTGGAGAGCACGCCACAGCTGGTGCGGGAGCTGTGGGCCGTGTTCCACCGCGACCTCAAGGCCTTGCCCAGGCTGCGCGCCGTGCTGGAGTGGCTGCAGGCTTGCTGTCAGCAACTATGAGCGCGCCGCCGCAAGCCCGGCCAAGCGCCTGCCCGCCCCGCCCGGTGCGGCTTGCGGTGCTATAATCGCGTTCCTCCGGAAATGGGCTCCTGCCCCGCTGCAAGGGCTGTTCTTCCTGTCTGGCAAGAGCGCATCCGAACCCGATTGCAGCGGTCCTCCGCCACGCCGGCGCGCGCATGTTGGCATGCGTTTTCCCAGCGCTCATGGCGCTCATGGCCTCATAACGATCTATGCAGAAAAAAGTATTCATCAAAACCTTCGGCTGCCAGATGAACGAGTACGACTCGGACAAGATGGCTGACGTGCTCAATGCCTCCGATGGCCTCATCAAGACCGACCGCCCGGAAGAGGCGGACGTGATCTTGCTCAACACCTGTTCCATCCGCGAAAAGGCGCAGGAGAAGGTGTTTTCGGACCTGGGCCGGCTGCGCGCGCTGAAGAAGGACAATCCCGACCTCTTGATCGGCGTGGGTGGCTGCGTGGCCTCGCAGGAAGGCGAGGCCATCATCAAGCGCGCACCTTTCGTGGACATGGTGTTCGGCCCGCAGACCCTGCACCGCTTGCCGCAGATGATTTCGGAGCGGCGCTACAGTGGCCGCCCGCAGGTCGATATCAGCTTCCCCGAGATCGAGAAATTCGACCACCTGCCGCCGGCGCGCGTGGAAGGGGCGAGCGCCTATGTCTCCATCATGGAAGGCTGCAGCAAGTATTGCAGCTACTGCGTGGTGCCTTACACCCGCGGCGAGGAAGTCTCGCGCCGCTTCGAGGATGTTCTGACCGAAGTGGCCGGGCTGGCCGACCAGGGCGTCAAGGAAATCATGCTACTGGGCCAGAACGTCAATGCCTATCGGGGCGTAATGGAAGATGGCGAGATGGCCGACTTCGCGCTGTTGATCGAATACATCGCCGAGCTGCCCGGCATCGAGCGCATCCGCTTCGTGACCAGCCATCCCAAGGAATTCTCGCAGCGCCTCATCGACACCTATGCCAAGGTGCCCAAGCTGTGCAACCACCTCTACCTGCCTGCGCAGCACGGTTCGGACCGCACGCTGGCAGCGATGAAGCGCGGCTATACGGCGCTGGAATACAAGTCGGTGATCCGCCGCATGCGCAAGGTGCGTCCGGATATCACGGTGCAGTCGGACTTCATCGTGGGCTTTCCTGGCGAGACCGAGGAAGATTTCGAGGCGCTCATGAAGCTGGTGGCCGATGTGGGCTTTGACAACAGTTTCTCCTTCATCTTCAGCGCGCGCCCCGGCACACCGGCGGCCAACCTGCCGGATGACACCCCGCAGGAAGTCAAGCTGGCGCGCCTGCAGCGCCTGCAGGCCGCGCTCAACGACAATGCCGCCAGGATCAGTGCGGCCCAGGTCGGGACCGTGCAACGCGTGCTGGTAGAAGGCGTCTCCAAGCGCCGCGAGCATGAACTGCAGGGCCGTACCGAGAGCAACCGCGTGGTCAACTTCGATGGCGGCCCGAACGGCCAGCGCCTGATCGGACAGATCATCGAGGTCAGCGTGACCGAAGCCTTCCCCTTTTCGCTGCGTGGCGAGATCGTGACCCAGCATTGATGTTTCAATCCCCCTAACCGGAATCGTGCATTGAAAAAAATTCCCAACCAGCCGCACCACTTCACGCCCCAGCCGCTGGACAACAGGCGCCTGGCCAACCTGTGCGGTGCGCTCGATGAAAACCTGCGCCAGATCTCGGCGGCGCTGGATGTGACCATCTTCCGTCGCGGCGACCGCTTCATCGTCACCGGCACCAATGCCGAGCGCGCCGTCGAAGTGCTGGAGCGCTTCTACGACAAGGCCGACCGCCCGGTGGCGGTGGATGATATCCAGCTGGCCTTGGTCGAGCAGCGCGCCAACGCCGCCGCCGATGAAGAAGCGGGCCTGCCGCCCTTGCCGGCGCGCCGTGGCAAGGCCGCCGCCGTGGCTGCTGCAGTCGAAGAAGACAAGGACAGCCAGGATCCGCTGCCCGAAAGCCCGGTACTGAAGACCCGCAAGCACGACCTGCGCGGTCGCACGCCCCACCAGAGCCAGTACCTGAACGCCATCCTGGAACACGACATCACCTTCGGCGTGGGTCCGGCCGGCACCGGCAAGACCTACCTGGCCGTGGCCTGCGCGGTCGATGCGCTGGAACGCGACGCCGTGCAGCGCATCGTGCTCACGCGCCCGGCGGTGGAAGCGGGCGAGCGCCTGGGCTTCCTGCCGGGCGACCTGGCGCAGAAGGTCGATCCCTATCTACGTCCGCTGTATGACGCGCTGTACGACCTGCTGGGCTTTGATCGCACGCAGAAGCTCTTCGAGAAGCAGGCCATCGAGATCGCACCGCTGGCCTACATGCGCGGCCGCACGCTCAACCACGCCTTCATCATCCTCGACGAAGCGCAGAACACCACGCCGGAACAGATGAAGATGTTCCTGACCCGCATCGGTTTCGGCAGCAAGGCCGTCATCACTGGCGACGTCACCCAGGTGGACCTGCACCATGGCCAGAAGAGCGGCCTGGTCGATGCGATCTCGGTGCTGCACGATGTGCGTGGCATCGCCTTCTCGCGCTTTACCAGCGCCGACGTGGTGCGCCATCCGCTGGTGGCGCGCATCGTCGATGCCTATGACGCCGCTGGCAACAGCAAACCCGATACCGCGCGCGCTACCGCCCGCACTGCGACCAACCTCCTGACCAAATCCGCCAAGCCGCGCCATGCCAAAACATAAACTCACGCTGTCGGTGCAATATGCCGATGAGCGTCTCAAGAAGACCATTACCACCCCCCTGCTGCGCCGCTGGGTGCAAGCCGCGCTGTTCGCACCGGCTGAACTGACGCTGCGTTTCGTGGGCTCCGAAGAAGGCCGCGACCTCAACCGCGACTATCGCGGCAAGGACTACGCCACCAACGTGCTGACCTTTGCCTATACCGAAGATGAAGACAGCGAAGTGACCGAGGCCGACATCATCTTCTGCACCGACGTGCTGGAGAAGGAAGCCGCTGAGCAGAAGAAGAGCGTGGAAGAACATACGGCCCACCTGGTGGTGCATGGCGTGCTGCATGCACAGGGGTATGACCACGAGGACGATGAGGAAGCCGAAGAGATGGAAGCGCTGGAGACCGAGATTCTGGCGGCTCTGGGTTATGCCAATCCCTATGCGGCGCGTTGATGGCCTGACTACTGGAACATGGCTCCCACGACGGTCTGCTGCTGCAGGCCGTTTTTTTGGATGCGCGGATGGCCAGGCAGTCATTATTTATCACTCTGCCTATCGAAAAATTGATCGATGACGCTGTTGCGATCAGCAAATGATTCTTTTGATGTCGCCGTATCAACAATGCGAGGGTGAATTCAGCAATATTTTCCTGCATTTCAGGAAAACCCCGATGGGAATCATGGCTGTACTGAACAAGAATGCCTCTCATACCAAACAAAAACTTATTTCGGGGAGGTTGTCATGAAGAACTTGAAGATCGGCCATCGTCTTGGCCTTGGCTTTGCCGCCGTACTCATCCTGCTGGTGGCGGTCGCCGCCTTCGGCCTGCAGCAAGTGTCGCGCCTGAACGATCGTATCGTCCTCCTGACCTCCGTCGATGAGGGCAAGCTGGAAGCCTTGTCCAAAGTGCAATTCGCTATCGGCCTGCGCGCCATCGCTGCGCGCAACCTGACCTTGGTGCCGTCGGCGGCTGAACAAAAGAATGACCTGGACCTGGTCGGTTCGGCGCAAAAGGACATCGATGCCGGCATGGCCGAGCTGGGCCGCCTGATGCAGCATCCGGCCAGCTCGCCGCAGGAACGCGAGATGCTGGACAATCTGCGCCAGCTGGAAGCGCAATACCTGCCGGTGGCGGTCAATATCGTCAAGCTGGTCACCTCGCAACAAGGTGACGCGGCGCGGACTTCGCTGGTCAAGGATTGCATGCCCATCCTCAATCGCGTCATCGCCCAGGTCGAACAATTCAACAAGCTGCTGCGCAAGAATTCCCAAGCCAACGTGGAAGAGGCCGAAGCCGCCTATACCCTGGCCAAGTGGACCATGCTGGCCGCCAGCCTGGCAGCCCTGACACTGGGCGGTGTAGTGGCCTGGCTGCTGACCCGCTCCATCTCCCGTCCGCTGGCCCAGGCCGTGAGCGTGGCGCAGAGCGTGCAATCGGGTGACCTGGGCAGCCGCATCGAAGTCACCAGCAAGGATGAGCTCGGCCAGCTGATGAGCGCCCTCAAGGGCATGAACGACAGCCTGGTGAACATCGTCGGCGAAGTGCGCCAGGGCACCGACACCATTGCCGTGGCCTCCGATGAAATCAAGCAAGGCAACCTGGACCTGTCCAACCGTACCGAACAACAGGCCGGTTCCCTGCAGGAAACCGCCTCGGCGATGGAGCAGCTCACCGCCACCGTCAAGCAGAACGCCGACAATGCCCGTGAAGCCAACCGCCTGGCCGACAACGCTTCGCAAGTGGCCGCCCGGGGCGGCGCCGCCGTGGGCCGCGTGGTCGACACCATGAACTCCATCAGCGCGTCCTCGCACAAGATCGTGGACATCATCAGCGTCATCGACGGCATCGCCTTCCAGACCAATATCCTGGCCTTGAATGCCGCTGTGGAAGCCGCCCGTGCCGGTGAACAGGGACGCGGCTTTGCGGTGGTGGCCTCCGAGGTGCGCACCCTGGCGCAGCGCTCGGCAGTGGCTGCCAAGGAAATCGAGGCGCTCATCAATGAATCCGTCGCCAAGGTCGTCACCGGTGAAAAGCAGGTCAGCGAAGCCGGTTCGACCATGCATGAAGTCGTGCAGAGCATCAAGAGCGTGACCCACATCATGCAGGACATCAGCGCGGCCAGCGCCGAGCAGACCAGCGGCCTGGAACAGATCAACCGCGCCGTGGCCCAGATCGACGAAGCCACCCAGCAGAATGCTGCCCTGGTCGAGCAAGCCGCGGCCGCCGCTGCCTCGATGCAACAGCAGAGCGTGGCGCTGACCGAAGTGGTCAGCATCTTCAAGCTCAGCCCCGTCCAGGCCGCACCCCAGTACTTGCGCTCGGAAGAACGGCAGACCGCTGTCGTGTCCGGGCCGGTGCACATGGAGGCGCTCAGCTACGCATGAGACAACGCAGCCCGGACCGGGCTGCTGCAATAACGACAGCAAGAGCAATACCGTTTCCCTGATGAAGTCCTTGCCGGCATCCGTGATGCCGGCTTTTTTTTGCACGCGCACCTCTGACCTGCCGGTCGTGCTTTCCGGCGAGCAAGAAGATGATGAACAACACGCGGGGCAGGCTTGCCTTGGCCGGCCCTTTAGTGGACTTGTCACATAATTGTTGTATCCTATGGCTCTTCGAAACTACGTCGGGCTCGCGCCTAACGCCATGCAAGATCACCCTAGTAGCGTCAAGTCTGACGCTAAACCCCATCGTTCGCTGTTCGAACGACTCACCGCACTGATTTCCCCCGAACCCGAAAACCGGGCAGAACTGCTCGAAGTGTTGCACGATGCACACGAGCGCAATCTCATCGATGCCGATGCGCTGTCGATGATCGAAGGCGTGTTCCAGGTGTCCGACCTGGCCGTGCGCGACATCATGGTCCCGCGCTCGCAGATGGACACCATCGATATTTCCAAGCCCATCGAAACCTGGATGCCCGAAGTGCTGGCGACCTCGCACTCGCGCTTCCCGGCAGTCGATGGCGAACGCGACAAGGTGGTCGGCATCCTGCTGGCCAAGGACCTGCTGCGCTATTACGCCGAAGAATCCTTCGATGTGCGCGACATGCTGCGCCCGGCCATCTTCATTCCCGAATCCAAGCGCCTGAATGTGCTGCTGCGCGATTTCCGCGCCAACCGCAACCACATGGCCGTGGTGGTGGATGAATACGGCGGCGTGGCTGGCCTGATCACCATCGAGGATGTGCTGGAACAGATCGTCGGCGACATCGAGGATGAATACGATTTCGACGAAGCCGAAGACAATGTGCTGGCCTTGAAGGATGGCCCGCACGGTGCGCGCTGGCGCGTCAAGGCCTTGACCGAGATCGAGCAGTTCAACGAAGAAGTGGGCAGCCGCTTCTCCGACGAAGACGCCGACACCATCGGCGGCCTGGTGGCCAACCATGTGGGCCGGGTGCCGCGCAAGGGCGACGAGTTCGATATCGACGGCCTGCACTTCGAGGTGCTGCGCGCCGATGCGCGCCAGGTGCATGTGTTGCTGGTATCGCAATTACCGCCGGCGCCGGTCAACGACCAATAGCGCCTGATCCTGCCGGTCCGATTGTGAATTCCCCCTCCCCTCACGACCTGCCCCTCCCGCACGGGCAGACCGCTGCGCGCGGTCGCCTGGGCGCGGCAGCCTGGCTGCTCATGCCGGTGGCTGCGGGCGCCATCAACGTGTTTGCCTTTGCGCCCTTCAAGCTGTGGCCCTTGCAGATCCTGGCGCTGGCCTGGCTGTTCCACGGCGTGCTGGCGCAACCGCAGGCGAGCGTACGCAGCCAGTTCCTGCGCGGCTGGCTGTACGGCTTTGGCTGGGCAGCAGCGGGCGTGCACTGGCTCTACATCAGCATGCATGACTACGGCGGCATGCCGGCCTGGATGGCGGCGCTGGCCGTGGCCCTGCTGGCGCTCTATCTTGGTCTGTACGCGGGGGCGGCGACAGCGGCGGCCAGTTGGCTGCGCACGCGCTGGTCGTCCTCGCCGCTGGTGCTGGCGCTGTTCATGCTGCCGGCGCTATGGGCGCTGGCGGAATGGGCGCGCGGCTGGGTCTTTACGGGTTTCCCCTGGCTGATCTCGGGTTATGCCCATACCGCCGGGCCGCTGGCCGGCTTTGCGCCGGTGGGCGGGGTCTACCTGGTCGGTTGGGTCGCCGCGCTGATCGCGGGCAGCCTGGCGCTGTTGTGGATGGGCCTGTCCCGCAAGGGCGTGGCCGGCACCGGCCAGCGCATCATCCTGCCGCTGTGCGCGGCGGCCTTGCTGTGCGCTGGCGGCGTGGCGCTGCGCCTGGTGAAATGGACTGCACCGCAAGGGCAGCCGATCTCGGTGCGGCTCCTGCAGGGCAATATCCCGCAGGAAATGAAATTCTCCAATGACGCCCTGGTCGCCACGCTGGGCATGTACGAGCAGATGATCAGTGCGGCCCCGGCCGACCTGATCGCCACGCCCGAGACCGCCATTCCGCTGTTGCCGCAGCAGTTGCCGCCGGATTACCTGGAGCGCATCGCCCGTTTTGCGCAGGTCAGCGGCAGCCATCTGGCGCTGGGTATTCCCCTCTCCGACGGGCCGCAGCTGTACGCCAACTCGGTGCTGGGCTTCGGCCCGGGCATGGGGTCGGCGCTCTTGCCTTATCGTTACGACAAGCATCATCTGGTGCCCTTCGGTGAATTCATCCCGCCGGGTTTCCGCTGGTTCGTCGACATGATGCACATCCCGCTGGGCGACATGACGCGCGGTGCGCCGGTGCAATCGCCCTTTGGCGTGAAAGACCAATGGGTGCTGCCCAACATCTGCTACGAAGACCTGTTCGGCGAGGAGATCGCCGGCCAGCTGCGCGCGGCCTATCGCGCCGCCCAGCCGGAGGCCAGCGTGCTGCTCAACCTGTCCAACATCGCCTGGTTCGGCAATTCGATCGCCCTGCCCCAGCATCTGCAGATCTCGCAGATGCGCACCCTGGAGACGGGCCGCCCGATGCTGCGCGCCACCAATACGGGCGCAACCGCCGTGATCCTGCCGGGCGGCGCCACCAGTGAACTGCCACCCTTCACGCGCGGCGTGCTGGCCGGCCAGGTACAAGGCTACGGCGGCCAGACGCCATACATTCTGCTGGGCAACAAGCTGGTGCTGGGCCTGGCCTTGCTGGCGCTGCTGCTGGCCTGGGGTCGCAACAAGGCGGCCCGCATCCGCCATTGATGCCCAGACGCTGAGATGCCGACCGGGCAAAACCGGGTCAAAGGCCCCAAAAGGCGCTAAAATCCGAGGTTTTCGCAATTCCTCCGCCGGTTCGCCAGGCAACCACACACGATGCTGACATTTCAACAAATCATCCTCAAGTTGCAAGAATATTGGGACGCTCAGGGCTGCGCACTGCTGCAACCCTACGACATGGAAGTCGGCGCGGGCACCTCGCACACCGCGACCTTCCTGCGCGCGATCGGTCCGGAACCCTGGCGTGCCGCCTACGTCCAGCCTTCGCGCCGTCCCAAGGATGGCCGCTATGGCGAGAACCCCAACCGCATGCAGCACTACTACCAGTACCAGGTGGTGTTGAAGCCGGCGCCGGAAAACATCCTGGACCTGTACCTGGGTTCGCTGGAAGCGCTGGGCCTGGACCTGAAGCAGAATGACGTGCGCTTCGTCGAGGACGACTGGGAAAACCCCACCCTGGGTGCCTGGGGCCTGGGCTGGGAAGTGTGGCTGAACGGCATGGAAGTGACCCAGTTCACCTACTTCCAGCAGGTCGGCGGCCTGGACTGCAAGCCGGTGCTGGGCGAGATCACCTACGGCATCGAGCGTCTGGCCATGTACCTGCAGGGCGTGGAAAACGTCTATGACCTGGTCTGGACCGAGTGGACCGAGAACGGCGTCAAGAAGCACCTGACCTATGGCGACGTGTTCCACCAGAACGAAGTGGAACAATCCACCTTCAACTTCGAGTACTCCAACACCGAGTTCCTGTTCTCGCTGTTTAGCAACTACGAAGCCGAGGCCAAGCGCCTCATGGAAGTGCCGCTGGCGCTGCCGGCCTACGAACAGGTGCTCAAGGCCGCCCACACCTTCAACATGCTCGACGCCCGTGGCGCCATCTCGGTCACCGAGCGCGCGGCCTACATCGGCCGCATCCGCAATCTCTCGCGGGCGGTGGCGCAGGCCTACTTCGAATCGCGCGAGCGCCTGGGCTTCCCGATGCTGGGCCAGGGTCCGGCCAAGGCTGCGGCCTGAAGCGCAACGCCATGACATGATGCGGCGCTGGTCCTTCCCGACCGGCGTCCCGAGCAAGACAGCAAGACAGACAACATGAACCAGACACTCCTCGTAGAACTCGTCACCGAAGAACTGCCTCCCAAGGCCTTGGCCAAGCTGGGCGATGCCTTCGCCACGGGCATCTTCAATGGCCTGCAAAGCCGCGGCTATCTCGAATCCGATGCCACCGCCACCGCCTATGCGACCCCGCGCCGCCTGGCCGTCTCGATCACCCAGGTGCGCGCCGCCTCGCCGGACAAATCGATCCGCGAAAAAGTGCTGCCGGTGAGCGTCGCCCTGGACGCCGAAGGCCGCCCGTCGGCGCCGCTGGTGAAGAAGCTGGCCGCACTGGCCGCCTCCACGGGCGCCACCGTGATCACCCCGGACCAGCTGGAACGCGCCCAGGATGGCAAGGCCGAAAGCTTCTTCTACACCTATACCGCCAAGGGTTCGGCGCTGGCCGTGGGCCTGCAGGCAGCGCTCGACGAGAGCCTGTCCAAGCTGCCCATCCCCAAGGTCATGAGCTACCAGCGCCAGTTCGGCCGTGCCGCCGGCGAGACGGTGCATTTCGTGCGTCCGGCCCACTACCTGGTGGCGCTGCTGGGCAACGATGTGGTGCCGATCAATACGCTGGGCCTGGATGCGGGCCGCACCACGCTGGGCCATCGCTTCCTGTCTTCCGGCGCGCTGCAGATCGCTTCGCCCGACGTCTATGTCGAGGCACTGGCTACGCAAGGCAAGGTCATCGCCAGCTTCACCGAGCGCCGCGAGAAGATCCGCGCCGCGCTGCTGGCCAAGGCTGGCGCCGACCAGGTGCTGATGCCCGAATCGCTGCTGGACGAAGTCACTGCGCTGGTGGAATGGCCGGTGGTCTATGAATGCAAGTTCGAGGACGAATTCCTGGCGGTGCCGCAGGAATGCCTGATCCTGACCATGCAGACCAACCAGAAGTATTTTGCGCTGACCGACGCCAATGGCCGTCTGCGTTCGCGCTTCCTGATCGTCTCCAACCTGGAGACCGCGCATCCCGAACACATCATCGGCGGCAACGAGCGCGTGGTGCGCCCGCGCCTGTCGGACGCCAAGTTCTTCTTCGAGCAGGACAAGAAGAAGACCCTGGCCGATCGCGTGCCGCAGCTGGCCAACGTGGTCTATCACAACAAGCTGGGCAACCAGTTGCAACGCACCGAGCGCGTGCAGGCGCTGGCCGGCAAGATCGCCAGCCTGCTGGGCGGCGACGTCAAGCTGGCCGAACGCGGCGCGCTGCTGGCCAAGGCCGACCTGCTCACCGACATGGTGGGCGAGTTCCCTGAGCTGCAAGGCATCATGGGCACGTACTATGCGCGTCACGATGGCGAAGCGGACGAAGTCGCACTGGCCGCCTCCGAACACTACCAGCCGCGCTTTGCCGGCGACGCCCTGCCGACCACCGCCACCGGCACCGCCGTGGCCCTGGCCGACAAGCTGGAAACCCTGGTCGGCATCTGGGGCATCGGCCTGCAGCCCACCGGCGACAAGGACCCCTTCGCCCTGCGCCGGCACGCCCTGGGCGTGCTGCGCATGCTGGTGGAAAAGCGCCTGCCGCTGTCGCTGACCGCCTTGCTGGATGCGGCCGCCGGACTGTTCGCCGGCAACGCCAACTTCAAGGACCCGCGCGCGGACGTGCAAGCCTTCATCTACGACCGCCTGCGCGGCCTGCTGCGCGAGCGCGGCTTTGCGCAGAACGAAGTGGAAGCCGTGGTGGCGCAGCAACCCGAGGTGCTGGACAACGTGGTGGAACGCCTGCAGGCCGTGCAAGCCTTCGCCGCCCTGCCCGAAGCCGAGGCCCTGGCTGCGGCCAACAAGCGCATCACCAACATTCTCAAGAAGATCGAAGGCGTGGCCATCGACGCCCACGGCGCCGTGCAGGAAAGCCTGCTGCAGGAAGCGGCCGAGCAAGGCCTCTTCGCGGCCATGCAGACCACCCGTCCGCAGGTCGAGGCGGCCTATGCCAAGGGTGACTTTGCCGGGGCCTTGAAGGCACTGGCGCAGTTGCGCCAGAATGTCGATGCCTTCTTCAACGACGTCATGGTCAATGCCGAGGACGAGCAACTGCGCAAGAACCGCCAGGCCTTGCTGGCTGCGCTGCACGGCATGCTCAACCAGGTCGCCGACATCTCCAAGCTGGCGGCGTAAGACCTGCGCCCCCAGCCGTTTTTGCAGTACCGCTCCGCCGCGCATGGGCCTGTTCCTGCGCGGCGGTGTTCATGAAGGGAAGCCGCTGGCATGAAACTGATCATCCTCGACCGCGATGGCGTCATCAACCAGGATTCGGACGCCTTCATCAAGTCGCCCGACGAGTGGATCCCCATCAAGGGATCGCTGGAAGCCATTGCACGCCTGAACCAGGCCGGTTACCGGGTGGTGGTGGCGACCAACCAGTCGGGCGTGGCGCGCGGCCTGTTCGACATCAAGACCCTCAACGCCATCCACCAGAAGATGCACACCGCCGCCCAGCAGGCGGGCGCGGACATCGACGCGGTGTTCTTCTGCCCGCACTCGGCCGACGACAATTGCGATTGCCGCAAGCCCAAGCCGGGCATGTTCCACGAGATCGCCAAGCGCTTCAATATCAGCCTGCGCGGCGGCGTGGTCACCGTGGGCGATTCGCTGCGCGACCTGCAGGCCGGCTACGTGGCTGGGTGCGCGCCCTGCCTGGTGCTGACCGGCAAGGGCGAGAAGACCCAGGCCAAGGGCGGCTTGCCGCCGGGCACGCTGGTCTTCCCGGATTTATCGGCCGTGGTTGATTTCATCCTGAAACCGGTGGTCGGCGTTTCGGTATAGTGCGGGCCATCCGCCTGGCTGCGGAGCCTGTCCATTCACAACATCAACATGCCTCATCGGCATGGGAGAAACGATTTTGCGCCTTGTCCTGATTCTTCGCTCGGTGGTCTTCATGGTCCTCATGGCCGTGGCCACCATCATCTGGTCCTTCGCCTGCCTGCTGTCGGCGCCCTTCCCCTATCCCCAGCGCTACTGGTGGACCTCGCGCTGGAACGTCTTCGTGATCTGGACCGCGCGCGTGATCTGCGGCATCCGTTACGAGATCCGCGGCGCCGAGAACCTCCCGGACGCCCCGGTGATCCTGCTCTCCAAGCACCAGTCGGCCTGGGAGACCATCTTCTATGTCATCAACATGCCGCGTCCGCTGGTGTTCGTATTCAAGAAGGAACTGACCTACGTTCCCTTCTTCGGCTGGGGCATCGCCCTGCTGCGCATGATCCCGATCGACCGCAAGAAGGGTCGCGACGCCTTCGCCCAGGTGCTGGAGCACGGCACACGCCGTCTGCGCGACGGCCAGTGGATCATGATGTTCCCCGAAGGCACGCGCACCACCGTGGGCTCGCAGGGCAAGTACAAGGCCGGCGGTTCGCGCCTGGCGGTGGAAACCAATACCCTGGTCGTGCCCATTGCGATGAACTCCGGCCAATGCTGGCCCAAGGGCAGCTTCAT
Organism: Herbaspirillum camelliae; assembly: GCF_001929405.1. Classification (NCBI taxonomy): domain Bacteria; kingdom Pseudomonadati; phylum Pseudomonadota; class Betaproteobacteria; order Burkholderiales; family Oxalobacteraceae; genus Herbaspirillum; species Herbaspirillum camelliae. Next base: position 2,173,470 of record NZ_KV880769.1, on the reverse strand, counting down.
CAAGAAACCGGGGCTCATCACGGTGTCCATCGGCAAGCCGATTTCGCCGGAAGGCTTGAATCCCCAGGAGTTGAACGAGCGCGTCGAAAATTGGATAGAATCCGAGATGCGCGTGATTTCGCCGGACGTCTATAAAAACAGCGCGCCCCGGCCAGCCGCTTCAGCCGCTACTTCCAGCGATGCTGCACGGTCTTGATCCTTAGCCAACAGCAACACAGGACGCCGCCACTGCCTTGATACTGCTCCGCAAACCCAAGCCCAATCCCGACCAGCTCTCGCTGCAACTGGACTTGTTTGCGGCGCCCACTCCCGCGTCCTCCGCGACGGCAGTGCCCGTGGCCGATCCTGGCCCGGCCCTGCCTTCACCGACCGTACAGCCGCCACTCATCGTCACCCCCAATCCGGTGGTCCACGCCGCGCCGCTGCCCACGCCCCTGATCCCCGACGTGCCGGCACCCGCCAGCCCGCTGCTGGCGCCGCCCAGCGGCCGGCCGGCCGATGGCAAGCGCCGTATCCAGCTGGGTGAGCACACCATCGACTTCGCCCTGCTGCGCTCCAAGCGTCGCACCATCGGTTTTCTGGTCAGCGACGAGGGCTTGCGCGTGACCGCGCCCAAATGGGTGACGCTGGGCGAGATCGACAACGCCATCCGCGAAAAGCAGCGCTGGATCCTCTCCAAGCTCAACGAGCGCCGCGAGCGTTCGGCGCGTCGCCTGCAACCGCAGATGCAATGGCGCGACGGTGCCACCCTGCCCTACCTGGGCAGCGACATCACCCTGCGCATCCGCACCGGGCAGCGCCAGGCGGTGTACCTCGATGAGCTCACGCGCGAGCTCAACATCAGCCTGCCCGCCGACGCCGGCGAGCAGCAGTTGAAGGATCGCGTGCAGGGCTGGATACAGGCGCGCGCCGAAGAACTGTTCGGCAAGCGGCTCATGATCTATGCCGAAAAACTGGGCGTGCAATATCGCTCCTACGCCCTGTCCTCGGCCACCACGCAATGGGGCTCCTGTACCTCGGATGCGCGCATCCGCCTGAACTGGCGGCTGATGCATTTCGCCCTGCCGCTGATCGACTACGTGATCGCGCATGAGCTCGCGCATCTGCGCGAGATGAACCACAGCCCGCGCTTCTGGGCTACGGTGCAATCGATCTTCCCCGAATTCGAATCCGCCAAGAAGGCGCTGCGCGACAGCGCGCCGGAGACCATGCCGATCTTCTGAGCGGCATGGCCCGCGCCGCCTTGTACCCGGTGCGCTCTCTCAGAAACTCACGTTCACCCCCACATCCAGCGACCGTCCATAGCCCGGCAAAGCTTGCAGGCTGCCGCTCCTGGCTTGCGCCAGCCCGGCCAGATAGACGCCGCCCAGCGGCTCGGCATAGTTGCGATTGAACAGGTTGCTGATACCCGCCGAGACGCTGATGTGCTGGTTGAAGCGATAGCTGCTCTTGAGATTGACCACGCTGTAGCTGGCCGTGACCGGTTCCAGGCGATTGCTGTCCACCCGGCTCTTACGCGCCACGTAGTTCAGCTCGGCGCGATTGGTCCATGCGCCCCAGCTCTGTTCCAGCGCGGCCAGGATGTTGAGCGGCATCATGTGATACAGGTTGCCGCCATCGACGCGCTTGCCGCGCGTGAGGCCGGCCTTGCCGGTGAAGGCGATGTCGCCCAGGCTGGCGTCGCGCCAGAGCGGCCATTTCCACGCGGCGTTGATGCCGTAGAGGCGGGCATCGTGATTGGCGAATTGCAGATAGGCCCCCGACGCAGCCGCCACACCATAGGGATTGAAGCGGCCGATGGGATCGGCATCGATATAGTTCTCGACGTAGCTGAAGTAGGGTGTGAGCCTGAAGAACCAGCGGCGCTCGCTACCCTCACCGCCCTCGCTGTCTTCGCTGTGCCAGTCGGCCGTGCCTGAGAGCGTGTGCGCAACTTCAGGCTTGAGATCGATGTCGCCCACGTAACCGTTGCCATCCCCGAACCAGTTGGTCATGCGCATGGCCATGCCGCCACGGCCCCAGGTATAGCGCTCGTACAGGTTGGGCGAGCGGGTCTTGCGAGCGTAACCGAACTCATAGCGGCTGCCAGCATCGGCTTCCAGCCGGGCCAGTGCGGTCAGGTCGATGTTGTTGTCGGTCTTGGCGTGGCCGCGCGCATTGAAGGCGTTGGCGGCATTGAGGTCAGGCTGGTTCATCATGTTGGTGCCATAGGACTGCACATTGCCGGTATCGGTCTTGACCAGTTCGTCGCGCAAGCCCAGCAGGGTGCTCCAGCGGGCGTCGAGCTTGTGCTCCCATTCGGCGAAGAGCGCGAAACGATCGCGCTTGCCGCCGTTGATATTCACATAGGTGCGCGGGCTCATCATCATCGAGCCGGCTACTGGCGGCCAGACGTCGTCGAGATGGAAGCTATGGTATTCGTGGCCCACGCGCAGCACGCTGCTGCTGTCGGCAGCGAGGTCGATATCGGCGCGCAACGCATAACCAAGGTCGCGGCCTTGTGTCTGCATGGGCATGGTGCCGCGCCGTTCGGTGCCGAAGAAACCCATCTCATGCTCGGTACGCTGCCAGTACAGCTTGCCGGACAGCCTGCCCCAGTCGAAACGACGTTCGTAGCCCAGGTTGGCGAAGGTGGAGCGGTTGCCGGTCATGTCCATGTATTCGTTGGGAAAGCCCTGGTAGGGAATGTACTGCTGGCCCACCTTCACTACCAATTGCTGGCCCTCGCCGCGCGCGGCCAGAGTGAGCGCATGGTTGTTGCTCTGGTAGAGACTGGAGAGCACCTTGTCGCCATTGCCGTTGACGTAACTCTCGGCGCGCGACTGGCTGGCCACGTAGGCTACGGAGAGCTGGTCACTGGCCACGGTGGCATTGACCGAAGCCGACACCTCCGAATTGACGCTGCGTGCCGACGCCGAGAAACCACCCTTGGTCAGCCATTGCCCGGGCTGGCTCGCAAACTGCGGTGCAGGCGAACTCAGTTCAATGCTGCCGCCGATGCTGTCGCCACCCACGCTGACTGGCGTGATGCCGGCGATCACGCGCGTCATGCCCACCTGCGCGGGCGGCATGTACGACATCGGCGCATTCATCTGGTTGCCGCAGGCAGCCGTGACTTCCATGCCGTCCAGCCGGATCTTGAGGCGATCTGCGGCAAAGCCATTGAGCACCGGCAAGGCCGATACACCGCCTCCGGCGGCGGTGGCGTAACCGGGCTGGTCATTGAGCAGCGCAGCGCTGTCGGCACTGGGTGGTGTCGTGGAGGGCTTGTCGCTGCGTACCGTGATGGCAGGCAGCGGCGTCTGTTCATCACTGCTTGCGAACACATCGCCGCACACGGTGAAAGCCAGCGCGATGGCGCAGGCGCATGGAGTCAATTGCATGGAAATCCCCTGTGGTTGTCTTTATCGATACCGTCTGCGAGCAAACGGGAAGGCGGGATTATGGACAGGGGACAGGATGGGAAGCTGCGACATATTGTCGCGTTGGACGCCACGGCACGAGGAGATGGCCGCAAAAGCGCCATGCACGCGCCTCTCTCGACGCTGCGTCAAATTGACGCAGCGTTTTGACGAGTTTCAGCAGGAAAAACGATCTGCCGATCTCAGGGTTTCAGGTAGCGCTCCGCCAGGGTTTCATACAAGGGCGGTGCGAACACCTTGGAGACCGCCGAGGCGATCAGCGCGGTAGCCATCAGCGAAATGACCAAGGCGTGACCATCGACCATTTCCATGACGATCACGAAGGCGGTGATGGGTGACTGCGTCACGGCCGCAAGATAGCCCACCATGGCCAGCGCCACCAGCATGGGGAGCGAGGTGCCGCCGAAGAGCAAGTGCAGCAGGTTGCCGAAGCCAGCGCCGATGGACAGCGAAGGCGCGAAGATGCCGCCCGGCAGGCCCGGCAGATAGGAGCCGATCATGGAAGCGAACTTGAGGAAAGGGTAGAACACCGACAGCCCCTGACCATCATTGAGCAAACCATGCGCCTGCTCGTAGCCGCTGCCGAAGGTGGCGCCGCCTGCGGCCACGCCGATGACGGCGACGATGAAGCCGCAGACCGCCGCGAAGACCACCGGGCGCTCGGCGCGCAGTGTCACCAGCGCTGGCGGAATCCAGCGCGTGGGGTTGAGGATGAGCCAGCAGAACAGCCCGCCGGCCACGCCCATGAGCACGGCCGTGACGATCACCGCCAGGATCAGCCGGCCACTGGTCTCACCCGGAAAGGCGATGGAACCGAAGTAGGTGTAGTTGCCATTGATGGACAGCGCCACCAGGCCGGCGAAGATGATGGTGGTGATGACCACGCCACTGGCGCGCTGCTCGAAGCTGCGCGAGAGTTCCTCGATGGCGAACACGATGCCGGCCAGCGGGGTGTTGAAGGCAGCAGCCAGACCGGCGGCGGCGCCGGCCAGGATCAGGCGGCGCTCCATGTGCTCGTAGCCGGACGGATACAGGCGGCGCAGGTTGTACATGATGGCTGCGCCAATCTGCACCGTCGGACCCTCGCGGCCAATGGTCATGCCCCCGGCGATGGCCACCACCGACAGCACGATCTTGCCCAGCAATACGCGCAGCGACAGCAGCGTGCTGCCGCGCTCGGCAGTATCGCCATGCAGCGTGGCGATGGCCTGCGGGATGCCGCTGCCTTCGGAGCCCGGGAAGTAGCGGCGCGTGAGCCATACGCAAGCCGCGCAGACGGCTGGCGTGAGCAGCAGCGGCAACCAGGGCGAGCGGTGTTCGATGCTGCGGAACACGCCGAAACCGAGCTCGATGGCCTGGGCGTAGAGCACCGCGACCAGGCCGACGATGACGGCGCCGCTCCAGAGGATGCCGTATTCGACCCACAGGCGGCGCAGGTGGCTTTTGGATAGTTGGTAGAGACTCAATTGGCGTTCCTGCTGTTCTTGTGATGATGCGCTTGAAGGCAAGGGCCTGCCGGGGCAATGAAAAAAGCCCGCGTGAGCGGGCTGGCAGGCTGACCGACGGCGGCCTCAGTCGGCGGCGTCGAACTGTTCCTTCTTCTGGATGAATTCGATCTTGTAGCCATCCGGGTCGGTGACGAAGGCGATCACGGTCTTGCCATGCTTCATCGGACCGGCTTCACGGGTGACCGTGCCCCCTTTGGCCTTGACCGCGTCGCAGGCGGCATAGGCGTCGTCAACTTCGATGGCGATGTGGCCGTAGCCGGTGCCCAGGTCGTAGGCATCGGTGTCCCAGTTGTGGGTCAGTTCCAGCACGGTGTGGTCGCGCTCCTCGCCATAGCCGACGAAGGCCAGGGTGAACTTGCCGTCGGGATAGTCATTCTTGCGCAGCAGCTTCATGCCCAGCACCTGGGTGTAGAAATCGATGGAGCGATCCAGATTTCCCACGCGCAGCATCGTATGCAACATTCTCACTTGGCGACTCCTTTTCATAGCTAATGTGAAGCAAGGTGACATTATCCCCCATTTGGGCGCCGCCCGCCGGCAGGGGGCCACGGACCGGCCGACAACAAAAAAAACGGACAACCCTGCGGTTGTCCGTCTTCCTCAAGATGGCTGGATGTCGTCAGCCTGGCTCACCGACCAGATGAGCACTTCGTGGCGCCTCTATCACTGCCATCAACGCCCGTAATAGTAGTAATCGGGACGTTCATCGTAGCGATAGGTGCGCACCTCGGTGCGCTCCACATAGCGCACCGGGCGCGGCGGCGGCGGTGCGTAATAGCGCGGCTGTTCATAGACCACCTGTTGCGGCGGCTGGTAATACACCGGCTGCGGCGCTTCATAGTAGACCTGCTGCGGCGGGGCCTGGTAGACCGGCGCGCTGTTGGCGTTGGCGATCAGGGAACCGATGGCGACGGCCCCGATGATCCCGGCAGCGATGGCCACTCCGTTGCCGCCACGGTCATGCGCCATGGCGGGCGTGCTCACGACGGCAGCCGAGGCAAGAAGGGTGGTGGCGATCAATACCGATGCGATTTTTTTGCTGGCCATGATTGGCTCCTGTCAAAGAAGTCCGCGCTTTCTGCCCTCCACTTCTGGCTTCTACTCTCGCGGCACGATTCCAATATAGACCAGCTTCAGTTCGAATCCATCAAATATGAATCTTCGTTACAGTTCTTACGGCTCGACGACAGGCTGTGACAATTGCCGCTCCCCCTCTCGCGTAACGCAGAAGCTCATTGCTGGCGTGCAGCCAGCAGATTGGCCAGGGCCACGAACTGTTCCATCGGCACGGCTTCCGGGCGCGCCTGCGGGTCGATGCCGGCCTGGCGCAGTTCATCCTCGCTGAACAAGCCGGCCACGCAATTGCGGATCACCTTGCGCCGCTGCGAGAACGCCTTGGTCACGACCTGTTCCAGCAAGGCCTGCTGGCAAGCCAGCGGCTGGGCCAGCGGAATCATGCGCACGATGGCCGAATCGACCTTGGGCGGCGGATCGAACGCGGTGGGCGGCACCACGAACAGCAATTCCATGTGATAGCGCCATTGCAGCATCACCGACAGGCGGCCATAGGCCTTGCTGCCCGGCTCGGCCACCATGCGCTCGACCACTTCCTTCTGCAGCATGAAGTGCTGGTCCTGCACTTGCGGGGCGATCTCGGCCAGATGGAACAGCAGCGGGCTGGAGATGTTGTAGGGCAGGTTGCCGACCACGCGCAGCTTGCGGCCCTCGGGCACCGGGATGGTAGAAAAATCGAACTTGAGCGCATCGGCTGAATGCACCGTCAGGCGCGCGGCATCGAAGCGTTTCTTGAGGCGTTCGACCAGGTCGCGGTCCAGCTCCACCACGTGCAGGTGGCGCAGTCCTTCCAGCAGCAGTGCGGTCATGGCGGCCAGTCCGGGACCGATCTCGACCATGGCGTCGTCGGCTGCGGGGGCGATGGAAGTGATGATGTCGTGCAGCACCATCTCATCGGTAAGGAAGTTCTGGCCGAAGCGTTTGCGCGGGATATGTTTCATGGGGATTCCAGTGTTCTTGCGATGATTCAGGCGCGCTTCTGGCGGCGCGCCATGTCGGCGGCGGCACGCACGGCCACCAGCATGCTGCCATGGTCGGCATGACCCAGGCCGGCGGCGGCCAGGTCGAGGGCAGTGCCATGATCGACCGAGGTGCGAATGAGCGGCAGGCCCAGGGTGATATTGATGCCGTGGCCGAAGCTGGCGAATTTCAGGACCGGCAGGCCCTGGTCGTGGTACATGGCCAGCACGCAGTCGGCGTCTTCCAGGTATTTGGGCTGGAACAGGGTATCGGCCGGATACGGTCCACGCGCGTCGATGCCGCGCGCGCGCGCCGCTTCCAGCGCGGGGCTGATGACCTCGATTTCTTCACGGCCCAGGTAGCCATTCTCACCGGCGTGCGGGTTCAAGCCCGTGACCAGGATGCGCGGGCGGGCGATGCCGAACTTGCTGCGCAGGTCGGCGTGCAGGATGTCCAGCGTGCGCGCCAGGCTGTCGGCGGTAATCGCCGCCGGGACATCCTTCAGGGCCAGGTGGGTGGTGGCCAGCGCCACGCGCAGGTGCGGCGACTGGCCGCCGGCCAGCATCATCACCACTTGCGGCGTGTGGGTGACCTCGGCCAGGTATTCGGTATGCCCGGTAAAAGCCACGCCGGCATCGTTGATGGTGCTCTTTTGCAGCGGTGCGGTGACGATGGCTGCGAATGCGCCCGCCAAGGCGCCCTGCACGGCCAGGTCCAGCGCCTGCAGGACGGCGCGACCATTGCGCGCATCCAGCAAGCCAGGACGGACCGGCTCGGCCACCGGGCAATCGATGACGGTGAGGCAATCGGTGGGGAAATGCGGCAAGCCACTGTTGCGCCAGGCCTGGATGGAGATGGCGGCCACGCGCATCTGCGCATCGATCTCATAGGCGCTCTGGGCCAGCAGGGCGGCGTCGCCCAGGAGGATGCAGCGCACCTCGTGGCGCAGCTCCCAGGCGGCGCGCAGCGAGATCTCGGGACCAATGCCTGCCGGTTCACCGCAGGTCAGCGCGAGGATGGGTCGGTTCATGGCGTCTCACGATATCGGGGCTTCAAAAATGCAAGGGCCGGCTGTGCGGCCGGCCTCTTGCGCGGACAAGGGCGCAGATGCGCCCGCTGCCGGGACTTATTCGTCGTTGCGGTATTCGACGTAGGCGCGGTCGCGGATCTGGCGCATCCAGTCTTCGGTGGCCTCTTCGATCTTGCGTTCGCGGATGGCCTGGCGCGCAGCCTGGCGGGCGCGCTCCTTGGAGGCGTCATCGGTCTTGCGCTCCACCACCTGGATGAGGTGATAGCCGAACGGCGTCTCGATGGGCTGGCTGACTTCGCCCGGCTTCAACTGATCCATGGCGCGCTCGAATTCCGGCACGGTATCGCCCGGATAGACCCAGCCCAGGTCACCGCCCTTGGAGGCGGACAAGTCATTGGAATACAGCTTGGCCAGTTCCTCGAAGGTGGCCGAACCGTGGTCCAGGCGCTCCTTGAGTTCAGTCAGCTTGCGCTTGGCTTCGGCGGCGGTGACGACCTGGTTGACCTTGATGAGGATGTGTCGCACATGGGTCTGCTGCACCGCCGGCGCTGCCGCCTGGGCGCCATCAGCGGCACGGCGACCCACCAGCTTGAGGATGTGGAAGCCATTGCCGCTCTTCAACAGACCGCTGACCTGGCCATCCTGCAGCTTGGCCACGCCATCCAGGAACAGCTGCGGCAGGCGATCGGCAGGACGCCAGCCGAGGTCGCCGCCGGAGAGCGCGTCGGAGGAGTCGGAATAGGCGGCGGCGGTCTTGGCGAAGTCGGCACCGGTCTTCAGCTGGCGCAGCACATCCTCGGCACGCTCGCGGCGCTGGGCCAGTTGCTCGGGGGTGGCGTTCTCGGGCACGCGGATGAGGATCTGGGCGATATCCAGTTCCTGGCGCTGGCCGCCGGCGTTGGCTTCGGCGGCAAGGTAGTTGTCGACCTCGGACTCGGTGACCACCACCTTGTTGTCCACTTCGCGCTCGCGCAGGCGCTGGCTGAGTATTTCGCGGCGGATCTCTTCACGGAAGCTGGCGTAGTTCATGCCTTCGGCTTCCAGGCGGGTGCGGAATTGCGCCATGGACAGCTTGTTCTGGTCGGCGATGCGCTGCATGGCGCGGTCCAGCATGGCGTCATCGACAACGATACCGTTTTCCTTGGCCATCTGGGCCTGGGCGCGCTCGACGATCATGCGCTCCACCAGCTGGCGCACCAGTTGGTCACGCGGGGGCAATTGCACGTTCTGCGCGGACATGCGCTTGACCACGCTGGCCAAGCGATCGGCCACTTCCTGGCGGGTGATGACTTCGTTGTTGACCACGACCATGATCGAATCGACTGGACGGGGCTCCATGCGTGCCTGGCTGGGCGCGGGCGCTGCTGCAGTGGCCTTGGCCGGCGCCGGCGCGGCTGCCTTGGCGGGCGCAGCCGGGCTGGCGGCGGGCGGCGTACCCTTGGCAGGAGCCGGCTGGGCCGAGGTTTCTGGCGGAGTGACCGGGATGATGGTCGTGGCGAACTGCGCCTGCGCATTGCTGATCACGCCCAGCATGCACAGCAGCGCGGTCACTGTTTTGGTTGTTGCGAGGAGTGGTGTACGCATATTACGCATGGACTGTCGTTGGTTCGAAAAGGTTAGAAGTTGTTGCCGGGGGTAGAGTCTGGCAGGTTCACTTTCTGGTAGCCAGGCACGCTGCTCTTGATGGCGTCCATGGGGTTGGAACCGATCTGGGAGAAGCCGTTGAGTTCAAGCTGGAAGAAGAAGCCCGTGGATGCCTTGGTGGACGAGGTCGGGATACGTTGCGCCACCACGCGGAAGACCCAGCAGTCGGCCTTGTATTCGAGACCCAGCAAGCCTTCGGCCACGGTACGGTCGGGAATGGAGTAGTTGATGCGGCCCACCGCGTAGAGACGCTGGGACAGCGGCCACTGGCCCGACACGTCGACCTGCTTGAGCGGATCGAGTACGCCCGTGTAGGGATTGACGTAGGTGCGGTCCAGACGGTATTGCAGGTTCAACACCCGCTTGGGCGCCGGTTGCCAGCGGATCCCGAAGTTGGAACGCACCATCTGGCGCAAGGTCTCGCTGTACTGCACCGTATTGTCGGTGGAGAATTCACGCGTGATCTGGCCGCCCAGCGCCAGCAGCAGATCGGACTTGCTGCCCAGGCTGCCGGAGGACGTGGTGGTGCTGGCCGTGGTCGAGGTGCTGGTGAGGTCGACTTTGGGGTCGGCAAAGTAATAACGCTGGCCGACGGTGGCGCGCAGGCGCTCCAAGCCGTTTTCCTCGATCAGGCGCGAGGTCACGGCCGCTGTCAGTTGGTTGGCGTCGCTGATGCGGTCGTGGCCGACGAAGCGGTTCTCGCTGAAGATCTGCGCGAAGTTGAAGTCTGCCAGGCCGGAGTCGAAGATCGGCAGCTTGGTCTGGTCGCGGTAGGGCGTACGCACGTAGAACAGCCGCGGCTCCAACGTCTGGGTCATGCTGCGCCCGAGCAGGTCGGATTCGCGCTCGAAGATCAGCCCCGAATCCAGCGACAGCGTGGGCACCGTGCGCGTAAGGTTGGTCTGCTGGCCCGGCGCGAGATTGTTCAGCTTGTAGCTGGTCGCGTCCAGCATGACCTTGGGCGTGATGAAGTAACCCGGCCGCACGATGGGGTAGGACACCGACTGGGTCAGGTAGGCGCGATCGCCGCCGACCAGGCTACCACTGGAAAAGCGCGTGAAGTCGGCCACGGTATTGAAATCGAAACCGCCAATATCGTATCGGGTGCCGTTGAAGGTAATCTGCGGCACGCGGTCATACGGCTTGACGATAGGGGCGTTCACGTCTTGCAGCAACTGGTACTTGGAGACCTGACCCACCAGGGTCCAGTAGGTGCTGCTGTAGGTCAGGCTGGCGGTGCGTGGCAACAGGCGCGTGGTACTGCCGGTGATGGAGTGAGAGAAATCGGACGCATAATCATTGTCCGAAGCCTTGTTCAGATTCCAATCCAGTTGCAGTCCCGGCGCCAGAATTTGGGTATGGCGCGAAGACAGCGAATAGCGCCCCGTCCCCGTCACCCTGTCCTGAATGCCTTCGGCGGTGAACATCCCATTATAGGACTCGCCCAGGTAGCGCGTCTCGGCCCCCATCTGCAATCCGCGCCGGGCGATGTACTTGGGCACCAGCGTCAGGTCATAGTTGGGCGCCAGATTGAAGTAATAAGGCACGGCAAGCTCGAAACCGCCGGTGCTGGTCGCGCCGATGGTGGGAGGCAGCACACCGGACTTGCGCTCTCCTGAGAGGGCGAAGGACATCCAGGGGGCCCCCAGGATCGGCACATCCTTGAAATACAGCAGGCCGCCGCGCACGGTACCGACGTCGCGTCCGCTGTCCAGGTCCATGGTGTTGGCGCGCAGATACCAGTCGGGATCGGGCGCCTCGCAGGTGCTGTAGGTTCCCTGGGTCACCAGCGCCCGGTCGTCGGAGATGAAATCGATGCGCTCGGCCTTGCCGCGCCCGCCATTCTTGCCGATCAGATAAGTCGGGCTGCTGACATACCCCGCGCCGGTCCCCATGTTCATTTCGGCGTGGTCACCGGTGTACTGGTCCTGCAGGCGGCGCATCCAGACGTGGCCGGTGGCTTCGACCTCGTCCTGGATGATGCGGTATTCGGCCTTGTCGGCCTTGATGGTGGTCGGTCCCTTGACCACTTCGACGTCGCGATCCAGGTTGACCTGGCGGTCAGGGCGGCCGGTCATCTGCTCGGCGCTGACGTTGACGGGAGCGTCCTGGTCCTGCGCAGGCGCGGCGGCCGGCGCGGGCATGGACATCTGCGCATACACGGAAAGGGGCAACAGCGCCGAGGCCGAGGCCACGGCCATTGCCGAGGAGAACAGACGCGCCAGCCGCCAGTTGACAGTACGTTCAGTTAAAGACTTGGAAAACCGGATCATGAAAAGAGTGGTCAGATACCGTGCAGGCGGATTTTTTGGGATGAATCCCTTATTATATGGGAACTCAACCTCGTCAAACGATTTCCTCCGATAGTTCATGTCTTCACCTGGCTCCACCCCTGATCCCCGTCTGTCCGAACTGCATGCCTGGCTGGCCTCCCTGGCCGATACCCCGGTGCTGCCCGCTACCCTGCGTCCGGCCTCGGCCGACGCCAGCTTCCGCCGCTATTTCCGGGTGGATACCCCGGATGGCGGCTCGGCCATCGTCATGGATGCGCCTCCTCCCCAGGAGGACGTGCGCCCCTTCGTCGAGGTGGCAGGCCTGTTCGCCGCGACCGGCGTGACCGTCCCCAAGGTGTTGGCGCAGGACTGCGACCGCGGCTTCCTGCTGCTCTCCGACCTGGGTTCGACCACCTACCTGTCGCAACTGTCGGCCGATAGCGCGCACGCACTATACATGGATGCGATCGAGGCCCTGGTACTTTTACAAGCGCAAAGCAAGCCCGAAGCCCTGCCCGAATACGACCGCGCCCTGCTGCTGCGCGAGCTGGAGCTGTTCCGCGAGTGGTATATCGGCAAGCACCTGGGCGTGACGCTCACCGACGAACAGAACGCGGTGCTGGACAAGACCTTCGACGCCATCCTGGCCAACAACCTGGCCCAACCTCAGGTCTACGTGCATCGCGACTACCATTCGCGCAACTTGATGGTGCTGCCCAAGGGCAACCCGGGCATTCTCGATTTCCAGGATGCGGTCTATGGCCCCATCACCTACGACCTGGTCTCGCTGCTGCGCGACGCCTACATCCAGTGGGATGAAGAGATGGTGCTGGACTGGGCCATCCGCTACTGGGAAAAGGCGCGCCGCGCCGGCCTGCCGGTCACGCCCGACATCGATACCTTCTACCGCGACTTCGAATGGATGGGCCTGCAGCGCCACCTGAAGGTGCTGGGCATCTTCGCCCGCCTGTGGCACCGCGACGGCAAGGATGGCTACCTCAAGGACATCCCGCTGGTGATGGAATACACCCTCAAGACCGCGCGCCGCTACGTGGCCTTCACGCCGCTGGTGCGCCTGATCGAGAAGCTGGAGCAGGAACACGCGCCCAAGTTCGGCTACACCTTCTGAGGCGCCGACCATGAAAGCCATGATCTTCGCAGCCGGCCGCGGTGAGCGCATGCGTCCGCTGACCGATAGCTGCCCCAAGCCGCTCCTGAAAGTCCGTGGCCGCCCGCTCATCGTCTGGCAGATCCTCTCGCTGGTACGCGCCGGCATCACCGAGATCGTCATCAATCACGCCCATCTGGGCCAGATGATCGAGGACACCCTCGGCGACGGCAGCCGCTTCGGCGCCCGACTGCTCTACTCGCCCGAAGGCACGGCGCTGGAGACTGCCGGTGGCATCGCCCAGGCGCGCCACCTGCTGGGGGAGGAGCCGTTCATCGCGGTCTCGGGCGACATCTGGTGCCCGCATTTCGACTACAGCGAACTGCTGACCGTGCTGGAAGACGAAGACCCCTGGGGCAAGCCGCTGCCGGAAGACCAGCGCGACATGGCCTGGCTGTACCTGGTCAAGAATCCGCCCTTCCATCCCGAGGGCGACTTCGCCCTGAACAACTTTGCGCTGGCCAACGAAGGCCAGCCCAAGCTGACCTTCGCCAACATCGGCGTGTATCGCCCGCAGATGTTCGACGGCATCCCCCCCGGGACCCACGCCAAGCTGGGACCGCTGCTGCGCCAATACGCCGACCAGGGCCGCATCGGCGGCGATGTCTATCGGGGTGAATGGCACAACGTCGGCACCATCGACCAACTGGAAGCACTGAACCTGCCACCGCAAGGAAACCGACCATGAGCTTCGACGCCTCCCCCTTCGCCGCCCGCCGCGCCCGCCTGCTGGCCAGCCTGCAACAAGCCGGGGGCGGCGTGGCCATCATCCCGACCGCGCCCGAGGTGATGCGCAACCGTGACGCCGATTATCCGTATCGCCACGACAGCTATTTCTACTACCTGACCGGGTTCACCGAGCCGGAAGCGGTTCTTGTGCTGGTAGCCGGCAAGGAAAACCGCAGCATCCTGTTCTGTCGCGACAAGAACCTGGAACGCGAGATCTGGGACGGCTATCGCCACGGTCCGCAGGCCGCGCAGCAACTGTTCGCGCTGGACGCGGCGCATCCCATCGAAGAACTCGACAAGAGCATGCCCGCCCTGCTCTCCGACGCCCGCGCCGTGTACTACGCGCTGGGCCACGATGACAAGCGCGATGCGCAGTTGCAGCGCTGGCTGCAAGGCGTGCGCGCCCTGGCTCGCAGCGGCGTGTCGGCGCCTGCGGCCGTGGTCGATGTGAGTGTGCTGCTGGATGACATGCGCCTGTTCAAGGACGCCTACGAGATCGACGTCATGAAGCGCGCCGGCATCATCTCCGCCGAAGCGCATTGCCGCGCCATGCGCATCTGCCGTCCTGGCCTGCGCGAATACCATCTGGAAGCCGAACTGCTGCACGAATTCCGCCGCAACGGTTCGCAATACCCGGCCTATGGCTCCATCGTCGCCACCGGCGCCAACAGTTGCGTGCTGCACTATCGCGCGGGTGACGCCGAGATCAAGGACGGCGACCTGGTCCTGATCGATGCCGGTTGCGAACTGGACAGCTACGCCGCCGACATCACCCGCACCTTCCCGGCCAATGGCGCCTTCAGCGGCCCGCAGAAGGCGCTCTACGAGATCGTGCTGGCCGCACAGGCCGCTGCCATCGCCGAGACCGCGCCCGGCAAACGCTTCATGGATGGCCATGACGCCGCCGTACGCGTACTGGCGCAGGGCATGCTCGATACCGGTCTGCTGGACAAGTCCAAGGTCGGCTCGCTGGAGGATGTGATCGAGAAAGGCGACTATCGCCAGTTCTACATGCACCGTACCGGCCACTGGCTGGGCATGGACGTGCATGACGTGGGCGACTACCGCGACCCCGCCACGGCCGACGGCAACAAACCCTGGCGCACCCTGCAACCTGGCATGGTGCTGACCATCGAGCCGGGCATCTATGTGCGCCCGGGCGAGGGCGTGCCGGAGCAGTTCTGGAACATCGGCATCCGCATCGAGGATGACGCGCACGTCACCCCCTCCGGCTGCGAACTCTTGACCACGGGCGTGCCCAGCAAGGTCGAGGATATCGAAGCCCTGATGCGCCAGGGCTGAACCGCCCACCGCTGCAGGCCGCGCATGCGCCGGATCAAGCCCGTCCGGCGCGGCTCCGCTACAATGACGCCTTCCTGAATCTTCTGTAGAAGGCATCTCCCGGCATCATGGAATCCGTCGATTTCGACCTGATCATCTGCGGCGGCGGCCCGGTCGGCCAGAGCGTGGCCGGCCTGCTGGCGCGTCGCCAATTGCCTGCCGCACGCATCGCGCTGGTGGACATGAAGTCGCCCGAACAGGCGGCGACCGACCCCCGCACCATCGCCCTGTCCTACGGCAGCCGCCAGATCCTCGATGAACTGGGCGCCTGGGACGATATCGGGCGTAGCGCCACCGCCATCGAGCAGATCCACGTCTCGCGCCGCGGCCACTTCGGCCGCACCCTGCTGGACCGCAAGGATTACCAGTTGCCCGCGCTGGGCTATGTAGCGCGCTATGGCGAAGTCAACCGCGCCCTGGCCTCGGCCATCGCCCCGCTGGGGCTGAGCCTGATGCGGCCTGCCGAAGCCCAGCAGATCGAGGAAGAAGACGAGCACGTCGCCGTCACGCTGAAGGATGGCCGCATACTGCGCGCGCAGTTGGTGGTCCAGGCCGAAGGCGGTGTCTTCGGCGAGCAGCAGCACAAGACCCTGCAGCGCGATTATCAGCAACTCGGCATCATCGCCCATGTGCAGGCCGATGGCGTGATCGCCCATCGCGCCTTCGAACGTTTCACCGATGAAGGCCCGCTGGCCCTGCTGCCGCAGGACGACGGCTATGCGCTGGTGTGGTGCGTGCGCCCGGCCACCGGCGAACAATTGATGGCGCTGGAGGATGCCGGCTTCCTGGCGGCCTTGCAGCGCACCTTCGGCGAACGGGTGGGCCGCTTTACCCGCATCAGAGCGCGCCACGCCTTCCCGCTGGGCTTGAACGCCCGCCCCGGCCAGAGCCGGCGCGTGGTGGCCATCGGTAATGCCGCCCAGACCCTGCACCCGGTGGCCGGCCAGGGCCTGAACCTGGGCCTGCGTGACGCCCGCGTGCTGGCCGATGTGCTGGCGCGGGAGATCTCCCCCCAGGCCTTGCAGGCCTTCGAGCGCCAGCGCGGCCAGGATCGCAGCCTGACCATCCGACTGACGGACCTGATGGCCCGCATCTTTGCCGGCTCGCCCCAGGGTTCTCCCCTGCAAGCGGCACTGGGCCTGTCGCTGGGCGCCATCGACCTGCTCCCCGGGGCGCGCGGCCTGCTGGCCGAGCACATGATGTTCGGTCGCCGATGAGGTGAATAATGCTGCAGTTGCGCGACGTCCTGTCGTCGCGCAGGCGGTCAGGAAATGCGACAATGCTGACTTGCGGCGTCCGCCGCTCCACCCAGCATTCCATCCAGCAGATCTGCATTTGCCATGAAACAAGACCCGCGCTTCAAGAATCTCTTCATCCTCGACCACCCGCTGATCCAGCACAAGCTCTCGCACATGCGCGACAAGCGCACCTCCACGCGCACCTTCCGCGACCTGCTGCGCGAGATCACGCTGCTGATGGGTTACGAGATCACCCGCGACCTGCCGCTAACCACCGAGACCATCGAGACCCCGCTGGTGACCTATGAAGCCCCGGTGATCGCCGGCAAGAAGCTGGCCGTGGTGCCGGTGCTGCGCGCGGGCGTGGGCATGAGCGATGGCCTGCTGGAACTGATCCCCTCGGCACGCGTGGGCCATATCGGCGTCTACCGCGATGAACATCACAAGCCGGTGGAATACCTGGTGCGCCTGCCGGACCTGCAGGACCGCATCATGATCCTGTGCGACCCCATGGTCGCCACCGGCAACTCGGCCGTCTATGCCGTGGACGCCTTGAAGAAACGCGGCGTGCCAGCCTCGCATATCATGTTCGTGGCGCTGGTGGCGGCGCCGGAAGGCGTGCAGGTGTTTGCCGATGCCCACCCCGACGTCAAGCTCTACGTCGCTTCGCTGGATTCGCATCTGGATGAGGATGCCTACATCGTGCCGGGCCTGGGCGATGCCGGGGATCGTATTTTCGGCACCAAGTAAACGCCGCTCTCCGCTTCTGCGGAAGCAAAGAAAAACGGGCTACGCAATCACTGCGCAGCCCGTTGTCATTTCTGCTGGGGCAGATGAAACTCAGTCCACCGCCTTGACCATATCTTCGATGACCTTCTTGGCGTCGCCAAAGACCATCATGGTCTTGTCCATGTAGAACAGTTCATTGTCCAGGCCGGCGTAACCGGCGGCCATGGAGCGCTTGTTCACGATCACGGTCTTGGCCTTGTAGGCTTCCAGAATCGGCATGCCCGCGATGGGCGACTTGGGGTCCTTGGCCGCCGGGTTGACCACGTCGTTGGCTCCCAGCACCAGCACTACATCGGCCTGGGCGAATTCGCTGTTGATGTCTTCCATCTCGAAGACCTGGTCATAGGGCACTTCGGCCTCGGCCAGCAGCACGTTCATGTGACCCGGCATGCGGCCGGCCACGGGGTGGATCGCATATTTCACGGTCACGCCGTTGTGGGTCAGCTTTTCGGTCAATTCCTTCAGCGCGTGCTGCGCGCGCGCCACTGCCAGGCCGTAACCCGGCACGATGATGACGGTTTCGGCATTGCCCATCAGGAAGGCCGCATCATCGGCCGATCCCGACTTGACGTTGCGCTGCTGCTGCGCGCCGCCACCGGCCGCCGCTGCCTCGCCGCCAAACCCGCCCAGGAGCACGTTGAAGAAGGAGCGGTTCATCGCCTTGCACATGATGTAGGAGAGGATCGCACCGGAAGAACCGACCAGCGAACCGGCGATGATAAGCATGGAGTTGTTCAGCGAAAAACCGATGCCCGCCGCCGCCCAGCCGGAATAGCTGTTCAACATTGACACCACCACCGGCATGTCGGCGCCGCCGATGGGGATGATGATGAGCACGCCCAGCGCAAAGGCAATGGCCGCCATGATGATGAAGGGCAGCCAGTTCTGCGTCAGCACGAAGATGATGCCGAAGCCGATCATGGCCACGGCCAGCAGCAGGTTCAGGAAATGCTGGCCGGCGAAGTTGACCGGCGCGCCCTGGAACAGGCGGAACTTGTACTTGCCCGAGAGCTTGCCGAAGGCGATCACCGAGCCGGAGAAGGTGATGGCGCCCACGAAGGTGCCGATGAACAGTTCCACCCGGTTGCCCACGGGGATCAACTGCCCGTGCGCCGAAATACCCAGCGCCCACGGCTCGGCCACTGCCGCCACCGCAATACAGACTGCCGCCAGACCAATGAGCGAGTGCATCGCCGCCACCAGTTCGGGCATCTTGGTCATCTCGACGCTGCGCGCGAGATAGGCGCCGATGCCGCCACCGACGATCACGCCGCCGGCCACCAGCAGGTAACCGATGTCACCGGAAGGATTGCCGCCCTCGCCCTTGATCTTGACGATCAGCGCCAGCGTGGTCAGCACCGCGATCACCATGCCGGCGATGCCGAAGCTGTTGCCGCGCCGCGCCGTAGCTGGATGCGACAGGCCCTTCAAGGCCTGGATGAAGCAGATCGATGCGATCAGGTACAGCAGGGTCACCAGGTTCATGCTCATGCTTGTTCTCCCGACTTGGCCTTGGGCTCTTTCTTCTTGAACATTTCCAGCATGCGCTGGGTCACCATGAAGCCGCCAAACACATTGACCGCCGCCAGCGCCACGGCCAGCGTGCCGGCGATGCGGCCTACCGGGCCTTCTGTCAGGCCTGCGGCCAGCATGGCGCCGATGATGATGATGGCCGAGATGGCATTGGTCACCGCCATCAGGGGCGTATGCAGGGCGGGGGTCACGGTCCAGACCACGTGATAGCCGACGTAGATGGCCAGCACGAAGATGATCAGGTTGATGATGGTATGGCTGACTTCCATGGTGTTCCTCCTTGTTGTGCGGTCCGCCGGTAAAACTACAAGCGGGCCGAACGGTTCTTGGTGAGGGTCAGATCGCTTTGAGGCTGGTGATGCGGTTCTTGTCGTCCACGAAGACCACCTTGGGCTTGTAGGTGGCGACTTCCTCATCGCTCATCGGCGCATAGGTACAGATGATGAGCAGGTCGCCCAGGTGCGCCAGGCGGGCTGCCGCGCCGTTCAACGATATCTCGCCGCTGCCGCGCTTGCCGCGGATGGCGTAGGTGGAAAAACGTTCGCCGTTGTTGACGTTGTAGAGTTCGATCTTCTCGAACTCGCGGATGTCGGCGGCTTCCAGCAGGTCTTCGTCGATTCCGCAGGAGCCTTCGTAGTTCAGGTCGCACTGGGTGACCGAGGCGCGATGGATCTTCGCGCGCAGCATGATGCGTTGCATGTACTTCTTCCTTCTTGATTCCGTGGATGATGGGCTTGGTTGCCCGGGTATTCTGCCGGGCCGGCAGATTCATTTGCGCAGGATCTCGCCGCCCTGGCAGAGCAGCGTGGCCGCGACGATATCGTCTTCCCTGTTGATGACCAGCTTGCCTTCGGCATCGATGATCAGTTTCAGGAAATCCAGCACGTTGCGGGCATACAGCGCCGAGGCATCGGCCGCCACCAGAGCCGCCAGGTTGCCTTCGCCGATGATGTGCACACCATGCTTGATGACGGTCTTGCCGGGTTCCGACAAGGGACAGTTGCCGCCCTGGTCGACCGCCATGTCCAGGATCACTGAACCGGGCTTCATGGCCTTGACCGTGTCTTCGCTGATCAGCACCGGCGCCTTGCGTCCGGGGATCAGGGCGGTGGTGATGATGATGTCGGCCTGTTTGGCGCGTTCGTGGACCAGCTCGGCCTGGCGCTTCATCCAGTCCGGCGGCATGGGGCGGGCATAGCCGCCCACGCCCTGGGCAATCTCTTTTTCTTCCTCGGTCAGGAAGGGAACGTCCAGGAACTTGGCGCCCAGCGATTCGATCTGTTCCTTCACGGCAGGGCGCACGTCGGAGGCTTCGATCACCGCCCCCAGCCGCTTGGCCGTCGCGATGGCCTGCAGGCCGGCCACGCCGGCGCCCATGATGAGCATGCGCGCGGCCTTGACGGTGCCAGCGGCGGTCATGAGCATGGGCATGAAGCGCTGGTAGGTATTGGCGGCCATGAGCACGGCCTTGTAGCCGGCAATGTTGGCCTGCGAGGACAGCACGTCCATGGACTGCGCCCGGGTGGTGCGGGGGGCGGCTTCCAGGGCGAAGGCAGTGAGGCCGGCGGCGGCCATGGCGGCGATGTTGTCGGCGTCGAAGGGGTTGAGCATGCCGATGACGACGGTGCCAGGCTTGATGCGGGCGCGTTCGGCCTGGTCAGGGGCGCGCACCTTGAGGAGGATTTCCGCGGTAAAGACAGCGTCGGCGCTGCCGATGCTGGCGCCGACGGCGACGAAGGCTTCGTCGGGAATGCTGGACTTCAGGCCCGCGGACGACTGGACCATCACTTCGTGCTTTGCGGCAACCAGCTTCTTGACGGTTTCCGGGGTCGCCGCAACCCGCGTTTCTCCGTCCCGGCTTTCGGCGGGAATCCCAATCCTCATGCGAAGCTCCTTGTTGTTGAATTCTTACCGCGATCTTACACGACTCATCTTGCCCGCCGACAGATTTGCGGCTTCGGCAGACAAGGCGCCATCGGCCCGCGGCGGGGCTTCGCGCTGAAGAGTCGGCGGCGACAGGGTAAAATGCCGGATTCACGAGGTCATCAATGTCTGAAGTCTGGAAACCCTCTGTCACCGTGGCCGCCATCATCGAGCGCGGCGGCCGCTTCCTGATGGTGGAAGAGCATAGCGCGGGTGGATTGCGCATCAACCAGCCGGCCGGCCATCTGGAACCGGGCGAGTCCCTGATCGAGGCGGCCGCGCGCGAGGCGCTGGAAGAATCGGCGCACATCTTCACGCCAACGGCGCTGGTCGGCACTTATCTTTCACGCAACGTGTCGTCCTCGCGCGGCGGCCTGTCGGTCACCTACCTGCGCTTCGCCTTCGCCGGCACGGTGGGCGAACCGCTCGAACGAGCGCTGGATGAGGGCATCCTGCGCGTTCTCTGGATGACGCGCGAGGAACTGGCGGCTTGTGCTGAACGCCACCGCAGCCCGCTGGTGCTGCGTTGCGTGGACGACTACCTGGCCGGCCAGCGGGCGCCGCTGGAACTGGTGCATACCGATCCCAGCGCGATCGGGCCCGTGGCGGATCAATAAGTAGCAGCGCGGCTGCGCGCATGGAACGGATAGAACATGAGCAAGAAAAGAGTGGTCATCGGCATGTCGGGCGGCGTGGATTCGTCGGTCTCGGCGTGGCTGCTGAAGGAACAGGGGTATGAGGTCATCGGCCTGTTCATGAAGAACTGGGAAGACGACGACGATTCGGAATACTGCTCCACCCGTGAAGACTGGATCGACGCGGTCAGCGTGGCCGATGTGGTGGGCGTGGATATCGAAGCAGTGAACTTCGCTTCTGAATACAAGGACCGCGTCTTCGCCGAATTCCTGCGTGAATACCAGGCCGGCCGCACGCCCAACCCGGACGTGCTGTGCAATGCCGAGATCAAGTTCAAGGCCTTCCTCGATCACGCCATGAAGCTGGGGGCCGACCTGATCGCCACCGGCCACTATGCACGCGTGCGCCAGGGGCCACAGGGCGACTTCCAGCTGCTCAAGGCACTCGACGCCAGCAAGGACCAGAGCTATTTCCTGCATCGCCTGAACCAGGAACAGCTCTCGCGCACCGTCTTCCCCTTGGGAGAGATCCACAAGACCGAGGTGCGCAGGATCGCCGAGCAGTTGCAGTTGCCCAATGCCAAGAAGAAGGACTCGACCGGCATCTGCTTCATCGGCGAGCGTCCCTTCCGCGAATTCCTGAACCGCTACCTCTCCTACCAGCCCGGCCCGATCAAGACCGCGGACGGCCAGACCGTGGGGGAGCATGTGGGCCTGTCGTTCTACACGCTGGGCCAGCGCAAGGGCATCGGCATCGGCGGCCTCAAGGCGCACCAGAATGCCGATGGCCATGGCGATGCCTGGTACGTGGCGCGCAAGGATGTGGAAAACAATACCCTCTACATCGTGCAGGGCCATGACCATCCCTGGCTGCTCTCGCCCACCCTGTCGGCCGGCCAGGTCAGTTGGGTGGCAGGCCATGCGCCGCAAATGGCCGCATTGTCGGCCAAGACGCGCTATCGCCAGACTGATGTACCCTGCGGCTTCAGCGATGCCGGCGCCAGCTTCTCGCTGGCCTTCGACACCCCGCAATGGGCGGTCACTCCGGGCCAATCGGCTGTGCTGTATGACGGCGATGTCTGCCTGGGCGGGGGCATCATCGAAACCGGAGCCCTGCCGGACTGAAGTTTCCCATCAGCAATCGAATTGGACGCCCTGCAGCGATTTCGCTACAGGGCGTTTTCTTTTTGGCAATATTGACATCCACTGTAGGCTGGAACTGTTTCCCTGACGCAGCCAAATGATAAAAATTATCAATCACATCGATAAAAGGGCTTGCAATCCCGCCGCAAATGGCAAATAATCTAAATAAGAATTGTTCGCATTTAATAGGAGGTGATTGTAATGAGCCAACTGAACGACCACAGCATGGAACGTCGCAACAAGCCGGGCACCACCGCCAACGGAACGCCGATCACCCGCATCAAGAGCACGGACCTGTTCCGTCAGATGCGTGAACTCGAGATCGATCACGGTGGTCGCATCTACAAGTTGCGACTGACCCAGTTGAACAAGCTGATCCTGACGGCCTGAGCCGTCCGGTATCAGACCAGGTGGATAAACAGGCCAGCCAGCGTTGATCGTCAGACGCGTCGCCAGCCAAGCTAGCCTAGTGAGGAGAGTTTGATGGTTACCGACAACATGACGTCCGCATTCGTGGAACCCAACGGCGCGCCGGCACAACCTGAACTTCTGGTTTCCGCCGTACTGCATCTGATGTCGCACTACACCGCCAACAACAGCCAGGAAACGCAGAGCTGCGTGAAACTGGCCTCGGTCATCGAGAGGCACCTGAAGGCCTTGGCGGAATTGCCCAACCTGGCGCCGGTCTTGCGGGCGACGTGCCAGCAACTGTCGGAACAGTGGGCCACCGTAGTGGAGCGGACGATGCCGCCGCCGGAAAAATTCAATTTCTTCTCGCGCATGGTTGCAGGAGCGAGATCCGCATAGGGCCTGTTGAAGCAGGCAGCGAGGCGTACAATGATCGTATGTGTTTGTAACAACATCTCCGAGGGAAAGATCCATCAGGCGGTCGATGCAGGCATGACATCCATGGCCGAGTTGCGCAAGCAGCTCGGCGTTGGCACTTGCTGCGGCAAATGCCATTCCTGTGCCAAGAACGTCTTGCGTGAGTGCCTCAGCAGTGCACGTCAAACACAACAACAGGGTGTGCGGCCGGTGGTTTTCCACCCGTCGCTGGCTGCCGCCTGAACCAGATCAATGAACGCCACGTCACCTCTACTCATGAGCATGTCCCCACCCAGCGCGCTGATGCGCCAGGTACGCAAGATTGGCCCGCTGGGCCTGATTATCCTGTTGCATATCGCTTTCTTCTGGGCGCTGCAAAGCGGCCTGGTCAAGCAGGCCGTCAATGCCGTGCCCAAGGAAGTGATCGCCACCTTCATCGTCCCCGAGAAAGCGCCTGAGCCGGCCCCGCCCAAGGCCCAACCGGCGCCGCCCAAGGAAGTGAAGATCGTCAAGAAGGCGGTAACGCCGCCCAAGCCCATCCCGGTGACCGAAACGCCCGCCCCCACGGCCATCACGGCGCCCCCGCAGCCGCCGCAGCCTGCCGCCCCGGCACCGCAGGTCGCCGCCGAACCGACTCCGGCGCCCGCCGCGCCGCCCGGACCGGTACTGCCCAAGCAGATCACCTCCGGCATCGAATACATCGAACGCCCCAACCCGACCTATCCCAGCGTCTCGCGTCGCATGGGCGAGGAAGGCGTGGTGGAATTCCGCGTGACCGTCAATACCAGCGGCCGCGCCGAGAAGGTCGAGATCACCAAGTCCTCGGGCTATTCGAGGCTGGACGACGCCGCCCGCAACGCCATCATGCGCGCCGTCTTCAAGCCCTACATCGAGAATGGCAAGGCCATTACCGTCAGCACCGTAGGCAGCCTGGCCTTCCGCCTGAACTGACAGCCGCTTTCGTATCACCATCCCCATCATTGACAGAAATAGAAGGAAACATCATGGAAGTTAGTCCGTACGGTCTGGAAAGCCTCTGGGCGCAAGGCGATTTCGTCACCAAGGGCGTTGCCGTCCTGTTGCTGGCCATGTCGATCGCATCCTGGTACGTGATCATCACCAAGGCGCTGCAGCTGCTGCGCTTCCGCAAGGCCTCGGCGGCCGCTGGCCACCAGTTCTGGGACACCACCAGCCTGCCCGAAGGTGTAGCCACCCTGGGCCAGGACAATCCCTTCGCGGATGTAGCCAAGGCCGGCGTGACTGCAATGAGCCACCACACCGCCCACAAGGGCCATCTGCACGACCAGCTCTCGGTGAGCGACTGGGTCACCCTGTCGCTGCGCCAGGCCATCGACGAGGCCTCCGGCAAGCTGCAGACCGGCATGGCCGTGCTGGCATCGGTAGGCTCCACCGCTCCCTTCGTGGGCCTGTTCGGCACCGTCTGGGGCATCTACCATGCACTGGTGTCCATCGGCACCACCGGCCAGGCCAGCATCGACAAGGTGGCCGGCCCCGTGGGCGAAGCCCTGATCATGACTGCGCTGGGTCTGGCCGTGGCCATCCCCGCCACCTTCGGCTACAACGCCCTGGTGCGCGGCAACAAGACCACCATCGCCAAACTCAACAAGTTCGGCTTCGACCTGCACGCCCTGTTCGTCACCGGCGCCCGCACTGCCGGTGAAGACGGCCAGCCCAATGGCGGCAAGGCCAAGCTGACCGCCGTCGGGAGGGCATGATGGCGATGGGTTCCCTGTCCGATTCGGACGACGATTTCAACCCGGAGATCAACACCACGCCGCTGGTGGATGTGATGCTGGTGCTGCTGATCATCTTCATCATCACCATTCCGGTCATGAACCATGCAGTCAAGATCGACCTGCCCAAGGCCAGCAGCCAGCCGGACCAGGTCAAGCCGGAAAGCATCAACCTGTCCATCGATGCCGGTGGCAATGTGTTCTGGAATGAGGAAAAGATCGACAGCGGTGAATTGAGCGTACGCATCGCCGCCGCCGCCCAGAAGCAGCCGCAACCCGAACTGCATCTGCGCGCCGAACGCACCACCCAGTACGAGAAGGTGGCGCAGGTGATGTCGGCGGCGCAATCCGGTGGATTGGCCAAGATCGGCTTCGTGACGGATCCTGACAAAAAATAACCTTTTGGCCGCCCGCACAGGATGCGGGTAGCCAATGCCAACGGCAGCAAACATCCTGCCCTCAAGGCTTTACAATAAGAACCTCTTTCGCTTGGCGAAGGGGGTTTTTTTTTGATATTTTTGGCAAGCGGCAATAGAGGCAAGAATGATTCCCGCTAATTGTTGATGATGAATTGAAACTCCTGGGCTATGATCCCGTCCGTCCGCAGCCAGGCAGCTCTACGTCACCCAGCAAAGCGGTCTCTTTCATCCACATTTCTCGTACAAAGGCGTCCCATGAAAGGCGATCCCGCAGTCATCAAATTGCTCAACGCTCAACTGACCAATGAGCTCACCGCCATCAACCAGTATTTCCTGCATGCACGCATGTACAAGCATTGGGGCCTGGACAAGATCGGCGCCAAGGAATACGCCGAATCCATCGGCGAAATGAAGCACGCCGACAAGTTGATCGACCGCATCCTCATGCTCGACGGCCTGCCCAACCTGCAGGCCCTGCACAAGCTGATGATCGGCGAGAACACCCAGGAGATGCTGCAATGCGACCTGAAGCTGGAGCAAGCCGCCCAGAAGACGGTCAAGGAAGGCATCGCCACCTGCGAACAGCATGGTGACTACGTCTCCCGCGAGCTGTTCCAGATGATCCTGGACGACACCGAAGAACACATCGACTGGCTGGAAACCCAACTGGACCTGATCGACAAGGTCGGCATCCAGAATTACCTGCAGAGCCAGATGTCCCCGGCCGACGAATAAGCGGCGACAGGCAAACAAAAAGCGCGCTTCAGAAGCGCGCTTTTTGTTTGCCCGGGACCAGGACCGCTCAGATGTGCGGCGCCGTGTCCTTGAAGGAAACCCGCTCGGACACCTTGTCGAACAGGCGCGCCAGCATGGGATAGTCCTCGCGCCAGGCCAGGTCGGGAAAACGGAACGCCAGCCAGCCCAGCCCACAGCACACCGCCACATCGGCCAGCGAATAATGGTTGCCGACACAGAAGGGCTTTTCGCCCAGGCCGTCCGCCATCGCCTTCAAGGAAGCCTCGACCTTGCTCCATTGGCGCTTGATCCATTCCGGGCTTTGCTGCTTGGTTGGACGCAAGGTCTTTTCCAGACGCACCAGCACGGCCGCGTCCAGCATGCCGTCGGCCAGCGCTTCCCAGCATTTGATCTCGGCGCGCTCGCGGCCATTGGGCGGCAGCAGCTTGCCTACCGGCGTGAGGGTATCCAGGTACTCGACGATCACGCGGGAATCAAACATCGCGCCACCATCGTCCATCAACAGACAAGGCACCTTGCCAAGGGGATTGCTTTGCTGGATGGTGGTCGACGCGCTCCAGACATCTTCCAGGATGAATTCGTAATCGATCTTTTTTTCGGCCATCACGACGCGCACCTTGCGCACGAACGGACTGGCATTGGAGCCGATGAGTTTTAGCATAGCGTTTCGAGTAATGTTCTGGCTGGATTATAACATTCGCATTTTCTGCCTCATTCTGGAAGCCCCGTGTAGAAACGGGAAAGCAACACCCCGCTAAAACTGGGCCGTGGCGTCGCCCAATGGTAGAATTGCCGGCCCGGGCGATTGCGGTTCTGCAGCCAATGCTGCCAAACACCCGCCAATCTTCAGTCAACGCACCTCATCCGTTTCCACCATGTCCCTCTCTGCTCTCTCGGCCCTGTCCCCGCTGGACGGCCGCTACGCCTCCAAGACCGATAAACTGCGTCCGCTGCTCTCTGAAGCGGGCTTCATGCACCATCGCGTGAAGGTCGAGATTGCCTGGCTGCAAGCCCTGTCCGAAGCCGGCTTTGCCGAGATCAAGCCGTTCTCGGCCAATGCCCTTGCCCTGCTGGACAAGCTGGCTGCGGACTTCACCGAAGCCGACGCCGCGCGCATCAAGGAAATCGAAGCCGTCACCAACCACGACGTGAAGGCAGTCGAATACTGGCTCAAGGAAAAAGTGAAGGATGTGCCCGAACTGGTGGCTGCCTCCGAATTCATCCACTTCGCCTGCACCTCCGAAGACATCAACAACACCTCGCACGGCATGATGCTCAAAGCCGCGCGCGACACCGTGCTGCTGCCTTCGCTGCAAGCCGTGATCACCAAGCTGACCGAACTGGCCCACGAACATGCTGCCGTGCCGATGCTCTCGCGCACCCACGGCCAGCCGGCCAGCCCGACCACCCTGGGCAAGGAAGTGGCCAACGTCGTGGCGCGCCTGCAACGCGCGGCCAAGCGCATCGCCAGTGTCGAGATCCTGGGCAAGATGAATGGTGCCGTGGGCAACTACAACGCCCACCTGTCGGCCTACCCGCAGACCGACTGGGCCGCCTTCTCCAAGGAAGTCGTGGAACAGCGCCTGGGCCTGACCTTCAACCCCTACACCATCCAGATCGAGCCGCACGACTACATGGCCGAACTGTTCGATGCCGTGGCCCGCACCAACACCATCCTGCTGGACCTGAACCGCGACATCTGGGGTTACATCTCCCTGGGCTACTTCAAGCAGCGCACCAAGGCCGGCGAAATCGGTTCCTCGACCATGCCGCACAAGGTCAATCCGATCGATTTCGAAAACTCCGAAGGCAACCTGGGCATGGCCAACGCCGTGCTGAAGCACCTCGCCGAAAAGCTGCCGGTCTCGCGCTGGCAGCGTGACCTGACCGACTCCACCGTGCTGCGCAACATCGGGGTGGGCTTCGGCTACACCCTGCTGGCCTATGACAGCTGCCTGCGTGGCCTGAACAAGCTGGAAGTGAATCCCCAGCGTCTGGCCGACGACCTCGACGCCACCTGGGAAGTGCTGGCCGAGCCGGTGCAGACCGTCATGCGCCGCTATGGCATCGAGAATCCGTATGAGCAGCTCAAGGAACTGACCCGCGGCAAGGGCATCTCCAAGGACGCCCTGCGCGACTTCATCAATGGCCTGGCCATCCCGCAAGAGGCCAAGGACCACCTGCTGGCCATGACGCCGGCCAACTACATCGGCACCGCCGTGGAACTGGCCAAGCAGATCTAAGCCGGTTCGGCTCCTGCTTCCGGTCCCGTCCGGCATCAGAAATCGGCAATGCAGAATGGCGCACAGCAATGTGCGCCATTTTTCATTTGCAGCACCGGTTAACGTAATAAAGTGGCGATTACTCGCAAAAGCGGACGGCTGATATGCCGTTTCCCCAAGTAATAAGGGCTGGGAAAGCTCTTTATACTCGACATTTGCAAAAAAGTGGCATGATGCCCCGCATCAAGAAAACTGCCCCGTCTCTTGATGCCGTCCGGCTTGCCAGCCCGATAGAACCATTTGTCGAGCCAGCCGCTCCAAACGCCACCTACTCGTCACCACCTATGGACCGCTACACCAAACCCGCCATTCTGCTGCACTGGCTGATCGCCCTGCTGATCATCTCCGCCTTCGGGCTGGGGCTGACCATGGTCGACATTCCCGGCCTCACGCCCACCAAGCTGAAGTATTTTTCCTGGCACAAGTGGCTGGGCGTGACCGTGCTGGCCCTGGCCTGCGCACGTCTGCTGTGGCGTCTGACGCACCGTGCGCCGGCTTATCCGGCGCACATGCCGCAATGGCAACAGTCGGCCGCGCATGGGCTGCACCTGGGCCTGTACGCGCTGATGTTCGCCATTCCTGTTTCCGGTTATTTCTACAGCCTGGCCGCAGGTGTCCCGGTGGTCTACCTGGGCGTGCTGCCGCTGCCGGTGTTCATGGCGCCCAATCCGGAGCTCAAGCCCCTGCTCAAGGAAACCCACTACTGGCTCAACATGATCCTGCTGGGCGCGTTTGCCCTGCATGTGCTGGCTGCGCTGAAGCACCAATTCATCGACCGCGACAATATCTTCAAGCGCATCCTGCCGTAGGCATCCACGGCAGTCCGCAGATTCTTTCCTCCCGCTCGTTTTTTCAACGGAACCCGATATGACTCTCAACCGCTTCATCAAACCGACCCTGCTGGCGCTGGCCGCTGCTTCCTTCGCCCTCTCCGCCCAGGCTGCTCCGCTGAAGGTGGATGCCGCCAAGAGCAACGTGGTAGCCACCTTCAAGCAACTGAACGTACCGGTGGACGCCAAGTTCAAGAAGTTCGCCGCCACCATCGACTTCGACGCCGCCAAGCCGGCTGAGGGCAAGGCCAACGTCGACATCGACGTGACCAGCTTCGACCTCGGCGAGCCCGACTACAACAAGGAAGTGCAGAAGAAGGAGTGGTTCAACGCCGCCCAATTCCCCAAGGCCAGCTTCGTCTCCAGCAGCATCAAGGCGGCCGGCGCGGGCAAGTACGATGTCGCTGGCAAGCTGACCATCAAGGGCAAGACCACCGACGTGAGCTTCCCCCTGACCGTGAAGAAGGAAGGGGCGGCCCAGGTCTTCGACGGTGTGCTGCCCATCAAGCGCCTGACCTACAACATCGGCGAAGGTGAATGGAAAGACACCGGCATGGTGGCCGATGAAGTCACGATCAAGTTCCACATCGTTGCACAGTAAGCGATAAATCAAAACAGCAGTTCCGCGCCATGACGCCCCGCTGCCCGCGGGCTTCCTCTGCGATTTTTCACACATCAAGGAAACACAACACATGAAACTGAACCACCTCCTGCTCGCCCTGGTCGCCGCCGGCGCCGCCATGTCCGCCAATGCCGCCGACATCTACAGCATCGATCCCAGCCACACCTATCCCAGCTTCGAAGCTGACCACATGGGCGTGTCGATCTGGCGCGGCAAGTTCGACAAGACCAGCGGCACCGTGACCCTGGATCGCGCCGCCAAGACCGGCACCGTGGACATCACCATCGATACCGCCTCGATCGACTTCGGCCACGCCAAGATGAACGAGCACGCCAAGAGCGCCGACATGTTCGACGTGGCCAAGTACCCGACCGCGCAGTACAAGGGCAACATCAAGTTCAACGGCGACAAGCCGGCCACCGTCGAAGGCGAGCTGACCCTGCATGGCGTGACCAAGCCGGTGACCCTGACCCTGAACAAGTTCAACTGCATCCAGCATCCCATGCTCAAGCGTGAAGTCTGCGGCGGCGATGCCTCGGCTAGCTTCAACCGTGCCGACTTCGGCATCGACTACGGCGCCAAGTACGGCTTCTCGATGGAAACCAAGCTGGCTATCCAGGTCGAAGCAGTCAAGACCAACTGATCCGGGGGATCCTTTTCCGGCGCGGTCGATGTCCTGACCGCACCCGGCAGCAAGGCAGAGCCGATGCGATAATGCATCGGCTTTTTTATTGCCCGGCTTGCTTGCGATCATGGAGCCATCGGGCCGCAGGCCGCACAATGGCTCGCATTCGCCGTTTTGCTGCCCTGCAAAACTTTTTAAAACGCGCTAATCTAGCGCCGTTCCCCAAGGAGCAAGTAGCATGTCCTTAGCCGACCTTCGTAAAGACTACAGCCGCGCCAGTCTGTCCGAGACCGAGACCGCCGCCGACCCCATCGACCAGTTTGCGATCTGGTTCGACGAGGCCAGCCGGGCCCAGATCCCCGAGCCCAACGCCATGAGCGTGGCCACCGTGGGCAAGGATGGACGACCGTCGTCGCGCATCGTGCTGATCAAGCAGTTCGACCAGCAAGGCTTTACCTGGTTTACCAACTATGACAGCCGCAAAGGCGTCGATGTAGCAGAAAATCCTTACGTCGCCTTGTTGTTCCACTGGGTAGAACTAGAGCGCCAGGTCCGCATCGAAGGAAAAATCGAGCGCGTGAGCCAGGAAGAAAGTGACGCCTATTTCTACAGTCGCCCGCTGGCCAGCCAGCTCGGCGCGATTGCCTCGCAGCAAAGCCGCACCGTAGAAAGCCGCGAAAAGCTGGAACAGCAATACGAAACAACCAAGCAGCAATTCGGCGAACATCCCTCCCGTCCCGAACACTGGGGCGGCTACCGGGTCATCCCCGAACGCATCGAATTCTGGCAAGGCCGCCCATCCCGCATGCATGACCGCGTGCTCTATACACGTGATGCCAGCGGGCAATGGCAGCGGCAACGCCTGCAGCCCTGAGGACGAGCACACCTGCCTGGCAGGGCTGTTGAGCATCCACATCACTGACGCGGAGGAACATCGTGTTTTGGGAAAAGAAGCTTGACGCCTGGGTAGAAAACATTCGTAACGTATCGGCCCTGCCCCTGCGGCTGGTGCTGTGGAACGGACAGCAGTACGACTTCGGCAGCGGCACGCCCGAGGTCACGCTCAAGGTTCCCAACGCATCAGCCATCACCTCTCTGCTCACCCCCTCGCTGGCCAACCTCGGGGAAGCCTATGTCGAAGGCAAGATCGAGGTCGAAGGCAAGGTCAAGAGCATCATCCAGGTCGCCAACGGCCTGGCCTCCAATACCCTCAAGGCCCAAGGCCGGCTGGGGCGCATGGTGCGCAGCGTGACCCACACCAGGAAGCGCGACGCCGAAGCCATCCAGTATCACTACGACGTCTCCAACGACTTCTACAAGCTCTTCCTGGACGAGCACATGGTCTATTCCTGCGCCTACTTCGAGAACGGCGACGAAGACCTCGCCACGGCCCAGGTCAAGAAGATCGACCATATCCTGGAGAAGATCCAGCTCAGGCCCGGCCAGACTCTGCTCGACATCGGCTGCGGCTGGGGCGCGCTGGTGCTGCGCGCCGCACAGAAATATGGTGCGCGTTGCGTGGGCGTCACCCTGTCCCGCAACCAGTACGCGCTGGCGCGCGAGCGCGTGGAGGCGGCCGGCTTGTCGGATCGCATCGAGATCCGCCTGCAGGATTACCGCGACGTCACCGGCAGCTTCGACCGCATCACCAGCGTGGGCATGTTCGAGCATGTGGGCATCAAGAATCTGCCGAGCTATTTTGCCCAGATCAGGAATTTGCTGGCCGATGGCGGCATGGCGATGAACCACGGCATCACCAGCACTGACATCGAGAACGGCGAATCTCCCTATGGCGCGGGTGAATTCATCGACAAGTACGTCTTCCCCGCCGGCGAGCTGCCGCACATCAGCACCGTGCTCAAGACCATGCAGGAAGGCGGGCTGGAAGCCTTCGACGTGGAAAACCTGCGCCGCCACTACGCCCGCACCTGCGGCATCTGGGCCGACAATTTCGAAGCCAATACCGAGGCCATCCATCGGGTGACCGACGAGAAGCACTACCGCATCTGGCGCGTCTATCTCGCCGGCAGCGCCTACGGCTTCGAACGCGACTGGATCTCGCTGTACCAGGTGGTCTGCACCAAGGCGGGCCGCAGTGCGCAGCAGTTGCCATGGTCGCGCAAGTACATCTACGCACAACAATAAGCATTCGCCAGCCCCATAAAGCAACGGGCCTGCCCTATTCGTAGGGCAGGCCCGTTGTACTTTTTGTACGCGCAGCTAGGGTTTATTCGCCTCGCTCTTCTCGGCAAGCACCTTCGTAGGCGCATCGGGATGACCGAACGTTTGCCACAGCTGCTGCCGGAACAGGCCAACGACACCTGATCAATGGACTTCATTCATGATCGCCAGGCCGACGGACCTCGCATCCGCTGCCTCCATATCGTCGACGACTTCACCAAGCAAGGCGTGACCATCGAAGTCGCTACGTCGAAACCAGCATTTACGCAGCCGCGCAAGCCAACGCAGAATGCCCACCTCGCGAACCTCAACAACCGGTTCAGGGACGAATGCCTCAATGACCATGGGTTCTCGACCTCGGATGAAGCTCGTTATCTGCTCGAGGCAGGGTGCCAAGATTACAATTCAGTGCGACCACGGTGAAGACTAGCGGCTCCATTTATCTGTGCTGACCGCTGGTTCGGTCCCGCGATTCCATAGAAGGAGAGTCAGGTGAAGCTTGAGCAAAATGAAGCGAATGCAAAATATGACGCATTCTTGATGGATATGGATGAACAGCTTGAATGGCTGGAAGAGGAAGCCGCGAAGCATGCTATTACGTTGGATGGAACGCCAGCTGACTTCGAGAATCTGGAGCGGCTATTTGATTTGATGGCAGGCAGTCAAGATAAAGAATTCGTCACCAAACTCAGTATTACTTTCGCGCGCCATCTAGGGGAAATCGTGCGCTTGAACAATGGTGGGCAATGGCGCCTATCGCAAGAAG
Organism: Herbaspirillum camelliae; assembly: GCF_001929405.1. NCBI lineage: Bacteria > Pseudomonadati > Pseudomonadota > Betaproteobacteria > Burkholderiales > Oxalobacteraceae > Herbaspirillum > Herbaspirillum camelliae. The sequence continues at coordinate 2,140,000 of NZ_KV880769.1, read as the reverse complement.
ATAAAAGCAGTCCTCATTTCGCCATGCCGGTCATCGTTTCCCACTCCCCCGTTGCAGGATTGGAATTTGCTCCAATTCTGGTCATGCGATCCTACGCGATATACCGAAAAGAAGGTACGTTGAGGCGAGCGGTTCAGGCGCAGACTCATCCGCGCCCTTTGGACTTGAGCGGCTTGGCTGAGGATTGACTGATCAAAGCATGGCCGACCATCTCGATCAGCCAGTAAGGCCGACTTACTCAGCCTTGCTCTTCTCGGCAAAGACTTCGCGCAGCTTGGCCACCTTGGGCGCAACCACGAAGGCGCAATATCCCTGGAAGGGGTGCTGCACGAAATAGTTCTGGTGATAATCCTCGGCCCGGTAGTAGGGCTGGGGCGGCGACAATTCGGTCACGATGGGCGCATCCCACACCAGCGCCATTTCGGCAATGATATGGCGGGCCGTGTCATGCTGCGCTTCATCCTGGTAGTAGATGACTGAGCGATACTGGGTCCCGACATCATTGCCCTGGCGGTTCAGGGTGGTGGGATCGTGGATGGTGAAGAAGATCTCCAGCAGCTCGCGGTAGCTGATCTGCTGTGGATCGAACTCCAGCTTGACCACTTCTGCATGTCCGGTCTGGCCGCCACACACCTGCTCATAGCTGGGATTGACGACGCTGCCGCCGGTGTAGCCGGACTCCACCGACTCCACCCCGCGCACCTGCTGGTAGACCGCCTCCAGGCACCAGAAGCAGCCGCCGCCCAGTACTGCGATTTCCTTGGTCATCATGTCCTCCCGATTCATTTGCTCCGGATGCAACTCTAACCGAAAACGAGCAGCCCCGCGCAAGGCTGCCGGAACACTTTTCAGTTCGACAACAAGCGTGCAGAACAGTGGACCAGACGAGGTGCAAAGGACACAAAAACGTAAATCCTGGTTAATAAGCTCATCAATAGCCGGTAAAATCTGCTCGCGGCAGACAACGAGGGGTCGTTGACTGGCGCGCAAGACATGAATTTTCCGGCGGGGTCCGGAATGTACGTCACTTTCCATCCTTGTCGTGGTGCGCATGGCGGGAATGCGTGCATCACTACACGGGGCAAGAACAACAATGCAAGTCAGCAAGCCGGAAAGCGCGCAGGGGAAGCCGCTTTCCTATCGCCCGGATATCGACGGGCTCAGGGCCATCGCCATTGTTTCAGTCGTGGTTTTCCATGCGTTTCCGCAGGCCATGCCGGGCGGTTTCATTGGGGTGGACATCTTTTTCGTGATCTCGGGCTTCCTGATTTCATCGATCATCTTCCGCCAGCTGGACCAGGGCCGTTTCTCCTTCACGGACTTCTATGTCCACCGCATCCGGCGCATCTTTCCCGCGCTGATCCTGGTGCTGGCCGCCTGCTTCGTGCTGGGCTGGTTCTCGCTGCTGCCTGACGAGTACCGCCAACTGGGCAAGCATATGGCCGCCGGCGCGGGCTTCATCCAGAACTTCGTGCTCTGGAAGGAATCGGGCTACTTCGATGTCGAGTCCGACATGAAGCCGCTGCTGCACCTGTGGTCGCTGTCGGTGGAAGAACAGTTCTACCTGGTCTATCCACTGCTGGTCTGGGGGCTCTGGCGCGCCCGGATGCCGCTGCGCAATAGCCTGGTGCTGCTGATGCTGGCCTCTTTCGGCCTGAACCTCTGGTGGGTGACGCAAGATCCGATCAAGACCTTCTACCTGCCGTTCACACGGGTGTGGGAATTGCTGGCTGGGGCCTTGTGTGCGTTCGGCGTGATGCGCAACGGCGTGGCCTTCTCCGCATCGTTCAGATTGCCCCACCTGCCCTCCATCCACCTGCGCTCCGTCCTGGGCCTGGCGCTGCTGCTGTGCGGCCTGGTGCTGATCGACCGGCACCGCTACTTCCCTGGTGCATGGGCGCTGCTGCCGGTGGCGGGCGCGGTGCTGCTGGTGAGCAGCGGACTGCAGGCGTGGGTCAACCGCCACGTCCTGAGCCGGCCGTTGATGGTGTGGATCGGTCTGATCAGCTATCCGCTCTACCTGTGGCATTGGCCCATCCTGTCGTTCATGCACATCCTCACCCCGACCCGGCCGGGAGCACAGTTGCGCCTGGCGGCCGTGGCCCTGAGCGTGCTGCTGGCGTGGCTGACCTACCGGCTGCTGGAACGCCCGGTGCGCTTCGGCCCCAAGTCCTGGATGGTGCCAGCCCTGCTGACGCTGCTGCTGGGCGTAACTGCAACGGCTGGCTACAACGACTTCCAGCGCAATGGCCTGTCCTTCCGCCTGGCTACCCGCTATGCCGAACAGCCGCTGTTCGTGGGCACCACCGACGCCACCTGCACGGCCGATGGCGGTGCAGGGTTGGAATTCTGCCGGCAGTCACGTCCCGGCGCACCGACCATTGCCGTCATCGGCGATTCTCACGCCTGGCATCTCTACGATGGCCTGGCCAGTTATGCCGAGCACAGCGGCGACATCATTGGTATGCGCGCGGTCGGGGCATGCCTTGGATTTTCGGGAGTCTCCGCTGATGCCAAGCGCCACGACTGTGCTCCCGTCAAGGACAACATCGCCAGCGCAGCCAAGCAGCCCAGCGTACGGACGGTGATCCTCTCCGCGCGTCTGGACATCTACGATCGCGAGCTGCCTAGCGCCGTCTTCGAAGGCGCGCTGCGCGACATGCTGGCTACGCTTACTGCGGCCGGCAAAAAGGTGATTTTCGTCATGGATATCCCCATCCTGGATTTCCATCCGAAATACTGCCTGGACATCAGCATGCCCCTTCGCCCCAAGACTTCGTCGCTGCCCAACTGCGCCATCACACAGGCCGTCTTTGCGCAGCATACCCAGCACTATCGGGATACCGTCGCCTCCTTGCTCAGGCAATTCCCGCAGGTGCAAGTGTTCGATGCAGCGGCCCCGCTATGCGATCACCAGCAATGCTGGGCCATGAAGGACGGGCAATTGCTCTATCGCGACTACGATCATCTATCCTCGGTCGGCTCCACCCTGGAGGCCCAATCCCTCTGGCCGCTCATCCACCCTGCCCCACAGCCCGGCCTGCGGGCAGCCGCCTCCAAGGCCAGCGCGGCACGCAAAAGAAGCTAGCGCCCCGCAGGCCAGCCGGACGGCAGGCGCGGTCAGTATCCGTTATCATGTGCGCATCTGCGCCGCTGCGCTGCCTTCACCGGCGCGCAGCAGGCGTCCACCAACCCGATCCGATTCCTGATGCACACTCGTTTTCCGCGCGCCGATGCGCGTCAGTTCGACGCCGCGCACTTCCGCCAGGCGCTGTCCCAATTCGCCACCGGCGTGACCGTGATCACCACGCGCCTGGCCGACGGCACCTTGCTGGGCCTGACCGCCAGCTCTTTCAACTCGGTCTCGCTGGACCCGCCGCTGGTGCTCTGGAGCCTGGGCAGCAAGGCCAACAGCATGCCGGTCTTCTCCGGCAATTCGCACTACGTCATCAACATCCTCAGCGCCGACCAGGCCCATCTGGCGCAGCAGTTCGCCAGCAAGATGGAGAACCGTTTCGAAGGCGTCGCCTATACTCTCTCCCGCACCGGCCAGCCCATTCTGGAGGGCGCGTCAGCCTGGTTCGAATGCCATAACCGCAGCCAGTATCCCGAGGGCGACCATGTCATCTTCGTGGGAGAGGTCGAACATTGCGAAGCCGATCCGCAGGCAGCGCTGGTTTTCCATGGCGGGCGTTTCATCAAGACGGGCGATCTCTGAGATAGGCGCTTACGCCCATGAAAAAAGCGCCTCGCAAGGCGCTTTTTTCGTTGGGATGGAAGGACGACTCAGAACTTGTAGCCGACCGACAGGAAGGTGACGATGGGGTCCAGAGTGATGGTGGTCTTGTAGCGCTGCGGACCCAGGCCAGCAAAGGCACCCGCCGGATTGGCAGTGATATCGGCGTCAGTCTTGAGCGGAATGTAGGACACCGACAAGCTGGCCGACCAGCGGTCGTTGAAGGCGTAGGTCGCGCCACCGGTCAGCACCGGCGCCCAGGAGGAGCTCAGGTTGGCCGTGGCGGTACCGCCGCTGTTGAGCGACGCGCGGTTCTGGAAGGCCTGCGACAGCGAAACGTCCGAATACCACACATAGGTCACACCGGCGCCGACGAAGGGGCGGAAGGCATCCTGGGCGCCGCCGAAGTACCACTTGGCGACGATGGCCGGGCTCCACTGCTTGGCCTTGCCCAGTTCACCCAATGCTTGCAGGTCGCCAGTGCCCTTGAGCTTGAACTCGGGAGGAATGCCCAGGTCGGCGGTCACTGCGAAGTTGTCAGTGAAGAAGTGGGTGAAGGCAATCCCCAGGGTATCCGCATTGCTGACCGTAGAAGTGCTGTTGGGGAAGAAACCGGCTTGCGGACCATTGAGCTTGGTCAGGCCGCTGCTCGAATCCTGCGGCTGCAGATGGAACCAGCCGACGTTGACGACATTGCTACCAGCGCTCTGTGCCATGACCGGCGCAGCAAAAGCGGCCATCACGGACAACGCGGCGATTTTGGGCAAGAAAGAAAATTGTTTTTGCATTGCTGTCTCCAAGAGTTGCGGGCGTGGCCCGGTTTTTTTGTTCCCGGCAGCTCGCGTCTGACGGGACCTTATCTACGGCTGATGACCGCTTTTCGTTATGTCTTGTCCGGCGTAATGATCAGTAACTTTGCATCACCTGAATTTACGCCCACACACCAAAAAGAACGTGCGTACTATTCTTGAGGCACACTATGCCAGCTTTGTCACAATTTGTATAGAAGTTGTGAAGCGATGTAGGCTTTTGGCAACCACGTACTGACCCAAGAGTCAGTACGGGTGCGGTTCAGCGGGGGATGAGGGCGAGGACAGAGTCGCCTGAATCAGCCTTGGAGCAGGCGTGCCAGCAAACCTTGGGAGTCAAAGGCAGCGCGCCGCAAGCGGTCGTTGACGCCCTGCCATTGGCCGCTGATGGGCAGCGCTTCGACCACGATCAGGTCGGCGCCAGTGTGATCCATGTCGCGCAGGGCGGCATAGAGGTCATGCGCATAGGCGTCGGCTGTGTCGGGCATGGTGCGGGTCACGCTGACCAGGCCGGAGCGCTGCAGGCGGGCAATCAGGGCGATCTTCTTGCCCAGCGCCGCCAGTTTCTCCAGCACCGTGGCCAGCTCATCCGGGGCGACCTGGACGACTGGCGTATGCGGCGCGTAGTGCGCATCGAGCGTGCCCGAAGCGCGCGGCGCGCTCGCATCGGGTGTGGCCAGCGGCACGCCGAGAACGGCCTCGATGCGCTCGGCGCTGATCTGGCCGGGACGCAGCAGCACCGGACCATGGGTATCGATACGGGACAGATCGACAATGGTCGATTCGATGCCCACCTCGCTCTGTCCGCCGTCGAGCACATAATCCACGAGACTGTCGGCGTCGCTGCCGAATTCCTCGCGCACGTGCTCGGCCGTGGTCGGGCTGACATGGCCGAACTTGTTGGCCGACGGGCCTGCGATGCCGCCCTTGCCGCCGCGGAATTCGCGCAGCAAGGCCTGCGCCACCGGATGCGCAGGACAACGCACGCCCACCGAATCCTGACCACCGGCCACGGCGTCGGGAATATGCGCGGCGCGCTTCAAGATGAGTGTGAGCGGCCCTGGCCAGAACGAGGCGATCAGACGACGCGCCTCCACCGGCACCGAGGCCGCCCAGTAGCCGATATCGGCCTCGGGGGAGACGTGCACGATCACCGGGTGATTGGCCGGACGGCCCTTGGCGGCATAGATGGCCGCAATCGCCGCCGGATTTTCGGCATCGCCGCCCAGGCCATAGACGGTCTCGGTCGGGAAGGCCACCAGCCCGCCCTGCTCCAGCGTGCGCGCCGCATGCATGACGGCCGCCGCGTCAATGACCGGAGAAGAGGCGCTCTTGTCGTTCATCGCCCGCCCTCTTACAGGGCAATGCCAAGGATGGCGCACGCCGCCGCCAGCTGCTGCTGCGCATCGGCCAGCGTAGCGCCGGTGAAGGTGACGTGGCCCATCTTGCGGCCACGGCGCGCCTCGGCCTTGCCATACAAGTGCACGTGTGCGCCCGGCAGCGCCAGCACCTGGTCCCAGGCGGGTTCGCGCTGGGCGTCGGTGTCGCCCTCGTACCAGACATCGCCCAGGATGTTCAACATCACCGATGGCGAATGCTGGCGCGTATCGCCCAGCGGCAGGCGCGCCATGGCGCGAGCCTGTTGTTCGAACTGGCTGGTGACGCAGGCATCGATGGTGTAGTGGCCGCTGTTGTGCGGGCGCGGGGCCATTTCATTGACCACCAGCGCACCGTCTTCCAGCACGAAGAATTCGATGCACAGCACGCCCACGTACTGCAGCGCGCCGATGATCTGCAACGCGGCCTGCTGTGCACGCGCAGCAGCATCAGCCTTGATGTTGGGACCGGGTACGGTGGTGGTGAAGAGGATGCCATCGCGATGCACGTTCTCGGCAATCGGATAGACCACGGCCTGGCCATCATGGCCACGCGCCACCAGCACCGAGACTTCATAGGCCAGCGGCAGCATCTTTTCCAGCACACAGGTCACGCCGCCCATCGAAGCGAAGGCGGCGCGCACTTCCTCGATGCTGCGCACGCGCACCTGGCCCTTGCCGTCGTATCCCATGCGGGCGGTCTTGAGGATGCCCGGCAGCAGGTTCGCGTCCAGTCCCCCGATGTCAGCCTCGCTGTTGATGACCAGGTGCGGCGCCGGCAGCACGCCGGACTGCGAGCCGCATTCGGTGAAGAAGGCCTTCTCGGCGGTGCGGTCCTGGGCAATCGACACACCCGATGCGGCGGGGGCGACGAAGGTCTGCGCCGCCAGCGTGGCCAGGCTCTTGGCCGAGACATTCTCGAACTCGGTGGTGATCGCTGCACACAGCGCGCCCAGTTCAGCCAGCGCCGGGCCGTCGTCGTAGGCCGCGTTGATAAGACGGTCCGCCACCTGCCCGGCCGGGCAATCGGCGTCGGCTTCCAGCACGGCGACCTTGAAACCCATGCTCTGCGCCGCCTGGGCGAACATGCGGCCGAGCTGGCCGCCGCCCATCACGCCCAGCCAGGTGGCCGGAGTGGTCGAGGGAACGGCGGGACGAAGGGTGGAGGCGGACTGCTGGGTCATACAGGCAACTTCATGTCGAGGGCGACTTGCGTCTGGGTCTTGCGGAAGGCTTCCAGCTTTTCAGCCAGGGCCGCGTCAGTGGTGGCCAGCATGGCGATGGCGGAGAGCGCCGCATTGGCGGCGCCGGCTTCACCGATGGCATAGGTGGCCACCGGAATGCCCTTGGGCATCTGCACGATGGACAACAGCGAATCCTCACCGCGCAGATACTTGGAAGGCACCGGCACGCCCAGCACCGGCACAATGGTCTTGGCGGCGATCATGCCCGGCAGGTGCGCCGCACCGCCGGCGCCGGCGATGATGGCGCGCAGGCCGCGCGTGCGGGCGCTTTCGGCATAGGCGAACATCTGGTCCGGCATGCGGTGCGCGGAGATCACCTGCGCTTCGAACGGCACGCCGAAGTCCTTGAGGATGGCGACCGCATTCTGCATCACTTCCCAGTCCGAGGACGAACCCATGACTACGCCGACCAAAGGCTTGACGGTATCGCTCATGATCTCAGTCCTTCAGCTTGTTGCCGGTCAGACGCTCCAGCGCTTCGCGGTACTTGGCGCCGGTCTTTTCGATGACGTCAGCCGGCAGCGGCGGCGCCGGCGGGGTCTTCTGCCAGCCCTCGACGGTTTCCAGGTAGTCGCGCACGAACTGCTTGTCGAAGGACGGCGGCGAGATACCGACCTGGTAGCTGTCGGCAGGCCAGAAGCGCGAGGAGTCGGCGGTCAGCACTTCATCCATCAGGTGCAGCACGCCGTTGTCGTCCAGGCCGAACTCGAACTTGGTGTCGGCGATGATGATGCCGCGGGTCGCCGCATAGTCAGCCGCTTCCTTGTAGAGCTGGATGGCGACGTCGCGGATCTTGTGGGCCAGTTCGGTGCCGATGCGCTTCTCGGTTTCTTCGAAGCTGATGTTTTCGTCGTGTTCGCCCAGGTCGGCCTTGGCGGCCGGGGTGAAGATCGGCTGTTCCAGCTTGGAAGCCTGTTGCAGGCCGGCCGGTAGCCGGATGCCGCAGATCGCGCCGGTGGCCTGGTAATCCTTCCAGCCCGAACCGATGATGTAGCCGCGCACCACAGCTTCCACCAGGATGGGCTTCAAGCGCTTGGCCACCACGGCGCGTCCGCGCACCTGCTCCACTTCGGCCGGGCTCACCACGGACTCGGGATCGACGCCGGTCAGGTGGTTGGGCACGATGTGGCCCAGCTTGTCGAACCAGAAATCGCTCATCTGGTTGAGCACCTTGCCCTTGCCGGGGATCGGTTCATTCATGATGACGTCGAAGGCCGACAGGCGGTCGGTGGTCACGATCAACAGCTTGTCGTCGCCGACGGCATAGTTTTCGCGGACCTTGCCTGTGCCCAGCAGCGGCAGGGAAGTGATCGAGGATTTGTAGAGACTGCTCATGGTGGTCTTCTCGTAAAGTCAAAAACCGGAACCGCCATTTTCAGGGCGATTCCGGTCGGTTAGTGCAGGCGCTTGATTGAGTGCTAAGCGCTTACTGGACGATCTGCGCCAGTTCACCGCTCTTGTACTTCTCGGCGATCTTTTCCAGCGAGATCGGCTTGATCTTGCCAGCCTGGCCTTCGCAACCGAAGGACAGGAAGCGCGCCTTGCAGACCAGCTTGGCCGCTTCGCGGGCTGGCTTGAGGTAATCGCGCGGGTCGAACTTGGACGGGTTCTCGAACAGATAGCGACGGATCGCACCAGTCATGGCCAGGCGGATGTCGGTATCGATGTTGATCTTGCGCACGCCGTGCTTGATGCCTTCCTGGATTTCCTCGACCGGCACGCCATAGGTTTCCTTCATGTCGCCGCCGAATTCGCGGATCTCGGCCAGCAGTTCCTGCGGCACCGAAGACGAACCGTGCATCACCAGGTGAGTGTTGGGGATGCGGGCGTGGATTTCCTTGATGCGGTCAATGGCCAGGATGTCGCCGGTGGGCTTGCGCGAGAACTTGTAGGCGCCGTGCGAAGTACCGATGGCAATGGCCAGCGCGTCGCACTGGGTGGCCTTGACGAAGTCGGCGGCCTGGTTCACGTCGGTCAGCAGCTGTTCGCGGGTCATGGTGCCGTCAGCGCCGTGGCCGTCTTCCTTGTCGCCCTTCATGGTTTCCAGCGAACCCAGCACGCCCAGTTCGGCTTCGACGGTGACGCCGATGGCGTGCGAGAACTCCACCACCTTGCGCGAGACTTCGACGTTGTACTCGTAGCTGGCCACGGTCTTGCCGTCGGCTTCCAACGAGCCATCCATCATCACAGACGAGAAACCGGACTTGATGGCCGCCATGCAGACCGCCGGCGACTGGCCGTGATCCTGGTGCATCACCACGGGGATGTGCGGATAGGCTTCCACGGCCGCCGAGATCAGGTGGCGCAGGAAGGCTTCGCCAGCATACTTGCGGGCGCCGGCGGAGGCTTGCATGATCACGGGCGCGCCGACTTCATTGGCCGCTTCCATGATGGCGGTGACCTGCTCCAGGTTATTGACGTTGAATGCTGGCAGACCGTAGCCGTTTTCGGCAGCGTGGTCCAGCAATTGACGCATGGATACGAGAGGCATGATGAAAACTCCAGAACGATAAAAAATCAGTACTCGCCAACGCGCAGGATCTTCAGCGCATTGGTGCCGCCGACCTGGCCGATGGGCTCGCCCCAGGTGACCACGATCAGGTCTCCCTTCTGCACCACGCCTTGCGCCAGCAGCAGATCCTGGGCGCCCTTCAACATGGCTTCGGTGTCGGGACACTGCGCCAGTTCCAGCGTATGCACATTGCGGAACAGCGCCGCCTTGCGGCGGGTCGCGACATTGGGAGTGATCGCAAAGATCGGGATATCGATGTTGTGACGGCTCATCCACAGCGCCGTCGAACCGGATTCGGTGAGCGCGGCAATGGCCTTCACGCGCAGATGGTGCGCGGTAAAGAGCGCGCCATAGGCAATGGACTGGTCCACGCGGGTGAAGCGCAGGTTCAGGAAGTCCGCATCCAGCTGCACATTATCGGAGCGCTCGGCTTCCAGGCAAATGGCGTGCATGGCTTCCACGGTTTCCACCGGATACTTGCCGGAGGCGGTCTCGGCCGAGGTCATGACGGCGTCGGTGCCATCGAGCACGGCGTTGGCCACGTCAGAGACTTCGGCGCGGGTCGGCACGGCATTGACGATCATGGACTCCATCATCTGGGTCGCGGTGATCGTCAGCTTGTTGGAGGCGCGCGCCATCTTGATCATGCGCTTCTGCAGGCCCGGCACGGCGGCGTTGCCCACTTCCACGGCCAGGTCGCCACGGGCCACCATGATGCCGTCAGAGGCGTCCAGGATTTCCTGCAGCAGCGGGATCGCTTCGGCGCGCTCGATCTTGGCGATCATCATCGGCTTGTGGCCGAAGGGCTCACCAGCGACATTGGAGAGCTGGCGCGCCATTTCCATGTCGGTGGCGTTCTTGGGGAAGGACACGGCCACGTAGTCGGCCTGGAAGCTCATGGCGGTCTTGATGTCGTCCATGTCCTTGGCGGTGAGCGCCGGCGCGGACAGGCCGCCGCCCTGGCGGTTGATGCCCTTGTTGTTGGACAGTTCGCCACCGATCTTCACTACCGTATGGATCTCGTTGCCCATGACGCGCTCGACCTTGAGCACGATCAGGCCGTCGTTCAACAGCAGCACATCGTTGCCCTTCAAGTCACGCGGCAGCGCCTTGTAGTCCAGACCCACGCGCTCCTGGTTGCCCATCTGGCAATCGGCGTCGAGGATGAACTTGTCGCCATTGGCCAGCATGATCTTGCCATTCTCGAACTTGCCCACGCGAATCTTGGGGCCTTGCAGGTCGGCCATGATGGCGACCTTCTTGCCGCATTCGTCGGCCACTTCGCGCACCAGGGTGGCGCGGTCGATGTGGTCCTGCGGCTTGCCGTGGGAGAAGTTCAGGCGCACGACATCAACGCCGGCGCGGATCATGCGGGTCAGGGTCTCGCGGTCGCTCGAGGCGGGGCCGATGGTGGCGACGATTTTTGTTGCTCTGGACATGAAAACCTTCTGGTTGCGACTTTTTTTGATGAAGAAGCCCGCTGCCCGGCCCGATGCAGGGCCGTTCAGGCGGAGAGCTTCCGCCCCGGGACGCGCGTCTCCTGCGCGTTCCCCTTTGGTGATGCTACAGACTCAGAATCCGGTTCAGGCCGCCACCGCCGCGCAAGGCGCGGCGTGCCGCCGTCATTGCTTGCTGCCTGCGGCGCTTATGCCGGCGCTTATTGCGCGCGTTGCAGCAGGATCTCGACCGCCGGCAGGGTCTTGCCTTCCAGGAATTCCAGGAAGGCGCCGCCACCGGTGGAGATGTAGCCGACCTTGTCGGCGATGTTGTACTTGGCAATGGCCGCCAGGGTGTCGCCACCGCCGGCAATGGAGAAACCCGAGGAGGCGGCGATAGCGCGCGCCAGGGTTTCGGTGCCGCCACCGAACTGATCGAACTCGAACACACCCACCGGGCCATTCCAGACGATAGTGCCAGCACGGCCCAGCTGTTCGGCCAGGGCGGCAGCGGTCTGAGGACCGATGTCGAAGATCATGTCGTCGTCGGCCACGTCAGCAGCCGCCTTCACGGTGGCCACTGCGGTCGGCGAGAATTCCTTGCCCACCACCACGTCGGTGGGGATGGGCACCGAAGCGCCGCGCTTGGCCATGAGGTCGATGATGGCCTTGGCGTCGTCCACCAGGTCAGGCTCGGCCAGCGACTTGCCGATCTTCAGGCCGGCGGCCAGCATGAAGGTATTGGCGATGCCGCCACCGACGATGAGGTTGTCGACCTTCTCGGCCAGGGTCTTCAAGATAGTCAGCTTGGTGGACACCTTGGAGCCGGCCACGATGGCCACCAGCGGACGGGCCGGCTGGTTCAGGGCCAGGCCCAAGGCATCGAGCTCGGCCGCCAGCAGCGGACCGGCACAGGCGACGGGGGCGAACTTGGCCACGCCGTAGGTGGTGGCTTCGGCGCGGTGGGCGGTGCCGAAGGCGTCGTTGACGTAGATATCGCAGAGCTTGGCGATCTTTTGCGCCAGCTCGTCACTGTTCTTCTTTTCGCCCTTGTTCAGACGGCAATTTTCCAGCAGCACCACCTGGCCCGGCTGCACGTCCACGCCGTCGACCCAGTCGGCCACCAGCTTGACCTCGCTGCCCAGCAGTTCGGACAGGCGCTTGGCCACTGGCGCCAGCGAATCTTCGGGCTTGAACTCGCCTTCCGTGGGACGGCCGAGGTGAGACGTCACCATCACCGCAGCACCTGCCTGCTGGGCTTCGCGAATGGCCGGGACCGAAGCGCGGATGCGCGTATCTTCGGTGATATTGCCGGCATCATCCTGCGGCACGTTCAGATCGGCGCGGATGAAGACACGTTTGCCCTGCAGTTGCTTGTTGGAGATGAGGTCGCTCAGTCGGTTGAATTTCATAGGTAGGAATTCTAAGAAGGGGGCGAAAAACGTCGTATTTTACTCCAGCCTGACCTGCTCCAGACGGCTTTTTGGCAGGTCCGCGGGCCGCTGGACGGTGCCGCCCGCCCTTGCAGGCAAGTTCACAACATCCAGCGCAATACTGTAAAGAGTGTCATTCCGGCCACAATAGTTCCCAGAAGATGCCGCGTCGCAGCAAAGAAAATGGCGCCGCCGATGCCTGCAAGCAACTTCGGATTGGCCAGACTGAGCTCGATGACGCCCCGCGCAGTGACCAGGTCGGGGAAGATGATGGCTGCCATCGCCGCCGCCGGGGCGTAGCCCAGCGCGTGCTTCAGGCGCGGCGGCAGCTTGACGGCATGACCGAAGAGGAAGAAGCCGCTGCGGGTGATCAAGGTGGACAAGGTCATCAGCACGATGGCCGACCAGATGTACCAGTCGCTCATGCAGCCCGCTCCTCTTCCTCGTCTTTACTGGGAAGCAACTTGTCGGCCAGCATGGCCGCGCTCATGCCCAGCACCATGGCCAGCAGCAAACCCAAGCGGTAAGGCAGCTCCAGCGCCAGCACCGCCACGGTGCCGGACACCACCACCCCGGCCAGCGCCGGCAGGCTGCTGGTCATCGGGATCATGATGGCGATCAGCGCCAGGGTGCCGGCGAAGCCGATGTTCCAGCTCTCCGGGATCTGGCTGGCCAGCAGGATGCCGATGGTGGCGCCGAGTTGCCAGGCCAGCCAGCCCGGATAGCAGATGGCCGAGAAATAACCGATCTTGCCGGCAGGTTGACCAAAGGTCGAGGGTGGGAAACGCTGCGGGAAGAAGGCCATCGAGATATCGCCATTGAAGAAGCCATACCAGATGCGGCGATACCAAGGCAGATGCTCAAAGTGCGGCGCCACGGCGGCAGAGAAGATGATGAAACGCAGGTTGACGATCATGGCCGTAAAGAACACCACCAAGAGGGGCGTCCCCACCGCCAGCAACGGCAACACCGCGAACTGCGCCGAGCCGGCGTAGACCAGCAGGCTCATTCCCAGCGACTGGAAGATGCTCATGCCCGACTTCACCATGGCCATGCCCGAGACCACGCCCCAGGCCAGCACGGCCGGTATGGTCGAGGCGCTGGCGCGCCAGCCTTCCTGGAAGGCTTCCTTCTCGATGCGGCGCTGTTCCGGCAGGGGGCTGTGCAGCCCCCGGGCTGAGTCGGACTCGCCTGTCTCCTGTTGCATTCTGGTTATTCCGTGAGGGACTTGCTTGTTAGCATTCTTACTCAGATTGACAATTGTACAGATGAAAGTTTTTACTCGCGTGAATCCGCTAGAATGGAGATCTTTGCTGTACACCAGTGCTTTGCACCCCTAGAGCAACCCTAGAAAATCCGGGAGATAGATGATGTCCATGGCTGACCGCGACGGCAAGATCTGGAAGGACGGCAAGCTCATCGATTGGCGCGACGCCACCGTCCATGTGCTGACCCACACGCTGCACTACGGCATGGGCGTCTTCGAGGGTGTGCGCGCCTACAAGACCCCTGACGGGACCGCCATCTTCCGCCTGCAGGAACATACCCGTCGCCTGCTGAACTCGGCCAAGATCTTCCAGATGGACGTCCCCTACGACCACGACACTCTGGCCCAAGCCCAGCGCCAGGTGGTGCGCGAGAACCAGCTGGAGTCCTGCTACATCCGCCCGCTGATCTGGATCGGCTCGGAGAAGCTGGGCGTCTCGGCCAAGGGCAACCAGATCCATGTGGCCGTGGCGGCCTGGTCCTGGGGCGCCTACCTGGGCGAGGATGGCCTCAACAAGGGCATCCGGGTGAAGACCTCCTCCTTTTCGCGCCACCACGTCAATGTCTCGCTGGTGCGCGCCAAGGCCTGCGGCTACTACATCAATTCCATCCTGGCCAACCAGGAAGCGCTGGCCGACGGCTACGATGAAGCCCTGCTGCTGGACACCGAAGGCTATGTCTCGGAAGGTTCGGGTGAAAATGTCTTCATCGTCAAGAACGGCAAGATCTATACTCCCGACCTGGCCTCCTGCCTGGATGGCATCACCCGCGACGCCGTCTTGACCATGGCGCGCGACCTGGGCATCGAAGTCATCGAAAAACGCATCACCCGCGACGAGATGTACTGCGCCGACGAAGCCTTCTTCACTGGCACCGCCGCCGAGATCACGCCGATCCGCGAACTGGATCGGCGCGTCATCGGCAGCGGCGCGCGCGGCCCGGTGACGGAAAAGCTGCAGACGCTGTTCTTCGACGTGGTGGCCGGGCGCGCGCCGCAGTACAAGCACTGGCTCACGCTGGTGTGAGGCGCTAAGCTAACGCTGTCCTGAAGCTGTTCACGCAACACAAACGTTCAACCTGTTTCAATTGCCTGTTTCAATTGCACTACCCACGGAGAAAAAGATGAGCCAAGCTCAAGCATCGCAGGGCGTCGTCCTGCTCGAAGGCAAGGACTTGCCGGCCCACTGCCCCGGCCCCGGCATGACCACCTGGAACTCGCATCCGCGCGTGTTCCTGGAACTGGACGCGCATGGCGCGGCCAAATGTCCATACTGCGGCACCCAGTACCAGCTCAAGCCGGGCACCGTAGTCAAGGGCCACTGAGTCCGCCAAGCCAGACACGAGAG
The DNA here is from genome assembly GCF_001929405.1 of Herbaspirillum camelliae. Lineage (NCBI taxonomy): Bacteria > Pseudomonadati > Pseudomonadota > Betaproteobacteria > Burkholderiales > Oxalobacteraceae > Herbaspirillum > Herbaspirillum camelliae. The sequence continues at coordinate 2,124,842 of NZ_KV880769.1, read as the reverse complement.
GGCCCGCAAGGCCCTCTTTTCATCTGAACCGGAGTTTTGTCATGCCGCGCACCACACTGATCCATGGCTCCCCCGATGACATCGAGGCGGCCTACTACGACGCCCTCGCCCGCGCCGATCTGGACGCACTCATGGCGCTATGGGCCGAGGACGAGGAAATCGTCTGCATCCATCCCGGCGCGCAGCGCCTGGTGGGTCATGCCGAGATCCGCGCAGTCTGGGAAGATATCCTTTCCAGCGGCGGCCTGCATATCCGGCCGCGGCAGTTGCATGCAACGCAGAACATGATGACCTCGGTGCATAGCGTCATCGAAGAAATCGATCACGGCAACGAACAACCCGATGTCCACGTGATTGCCACCAACGTCTACCTCAAGACCGCCATGGGCTGGCGCATCGTGATGCACCATGCTTCGGTGGCGCCGGGGGCAGCGCCGGTGGAGGCGGTGGCCAGCGGGGCGATGCTGCACTGAGTCCGTCACCGAAGTACCAAGCACTGAAGCACCGAACATAGCGCAAGGCCGTCCCATGCTTTACATTCCGCCCCGCTGGCTTCCCGGCGGGCATCTCCAGACCATCTACCCGTCCACCTTCGTGCGCAAGCCGGCGGTGGCCTACCGGCGCGAACGCTGGGAAGCGCCGGATGGCGACTTCATCGACATCGACTTCGTCGATGGCCAGCCGGGCCGGCCCCTGGTGGTGCTGTTCCACGGCCTGGAAGGCTCGTCCGACAGCCACTACAGCCGCGCCCTGATGGCCGAGGTGGCGCGCCGTGGCTGGCATGGAGCGATCCCCCATTTCCGCGGCTGCTCGGGCGAAATCAACCTCGCTCCGCGCTTCTACCACTCGGGCGACAGCGCCGAGCTGGACTGGATCATCCGCCGCCTGAAGCTGCGCCAGCAAGACCTGGCCGCGACGCACTTCTATGCCTGCGGCGTCTCGCTCGGCGCCAATGCGCTGCTGCGCTGGCTGGGCGAATCGCAGCACCAGGCCGAGATCCTCGACGCCGCCTGCGCCGTCTCTGCGCCGCTGGACCTGGCCGGTGGCGGTGCGGCGCTGGGGGCGGGCTTCAACCGGCTCTACACCTGGGTGTTCCTGCGCACCATGCGGCCCAAATGCCTGGCCAAGCTGGACCAGTTCCCGGGCCTGTTCGACCGCGAGGCGCTGCTGTCGGCGCGCGACCTGTACGCCTTCGACAATATCGTCACCGCGCCCCTGCACGGCTATCGCAATACCGAAGACTACTGGGACCGCGCCAGCGCCAAGCACATCCTGCACGACATCACCGTGCCCACGCTGGTGCTCAATGCCCGCAACGATCCCTTCCTCCCGGAACAGCATCTGCCGCGCACGGCGGCGCCGGAAGTGGTGCTGGACTATCCTGAGCAAGGCGGCCATGTCGGCTTTGCCGACGGCGGACCGCCCGGTCGCCTGGACTGGCTGCCGCGACGGTTGCTGCATTTCCTGGAGGGCAAGTCCGAAAGCAGCTTCCCGACCCAGGCGGAGGCGTTCCATGGATGAGGTGGTGCGCCAGGCCATGGCCAGATGGCCCAATGTACCGCACTGCTTTGGCTGGCTGCGGCTGGACGCACGCGGCGGCTGGCGCATGCGCGACGAGCGCGCACAGCAGCTGGACCTGCCGGGCGATCCCATCCGCCACCCTGCCCTGCTGGCGTTCATTGACCGCAACTATGACTGCGACGAGACCGGCCGCTGGTATTTCCAGAATGGTCCGCAGCGGGTCTATGTCGATCTGGAATGGATGCCGCTGATTGCACGCACGCAACCGGGCTTGAATGACGCGTTACAGCTGGTGCTGCACACCGGCACAGCGCTGCCCGCCCTCGAGGCCGCATGGATGGATGAAAGCGGACGGCTGTATCTGCAAGCCGGTGGTCAGTTCAGCGGCGTCGATGATCGCGACCTGGCGCAGTTGCTGCCCTGCCTGCAGGCGGGGGGCCGCACGGACGAAGCGGCGCTCATGGCCTGGATGGAAGGCGACGATAGTGTCTCGCTGCAGTTCATCCATGACACCCAGGCCGTGCCGCTGCAGCGCATCGCCGCCGCCACGCTGGCCTCGCGCTTTGGTTTCGTCTCGCTGCCGCGCGCCCAGCAGGATTGAGCCTGCCCTCTAGTTGGCTAGCTGCGGTCCTTCATCTCTTTCTGCTCATCCTTCCAGCGTTCCTTCCACTCCCGCTCACGCGCATCGATCTGCGACTGGTCGTAGAAAGTCGCATCCGGCGCGCGGCGGGCGATACCCAACTGATCGATGGCGGCCAGCAAGCTGCCATTCAAGGCATAGGACTCGGCCAGGGCCAGATGCTGCAAGGCCTGCTTGCCCTGGGACGCATAGGCCTTGGCCAGCAATTGCTGCACCTGGGCGTCGCTGCGGTAGAGCTGGGCCTGGTCGCGCAGATAGGCCACGGCCTCATCGGTGCGGCGCGCAGCAATGAGCGCATCGGCGTACTGACGGGCGATAGTGCGCGAGATCGGAAACTGCTTGCGCAGCGCATCGGCCAGTTGCAGCGCTTGCTGTGACTGCTTGCGGGCGATCTTGATATCGATGTCGAGACTACCGAACATGATGCCGGTCTTCATCGGGATGGCCGCTTCCTGGGCTTCCTTCAGGGCGGTCTCGGCCTGTTCGAACTTGTTCTGGTGATAGTAGACGTAGGCCAGGCCATACTTGGCTGCGGCGGTCTGCAACTTGGTGTTCTGGCGGGCCTGGGCGATGAATTTCTCGGCATTCTCGCGCAAGCCTTGCACCGTGTCGTTCTGCAGCACCTGGGTGCGTGCGCGCACCAACTGAAACTCGGGATTATCGACGCGCTGCTTGTAGCGCTGGTCGCGGATGCGCGCCTCGATATCGGCAATACGCTCGGTGGTCAGCGGGTGCGTCATCAGGTAGGGCGGCACGGCATCGCTGTAGTTGCGTGAGGCCGCCTGCAGGCGCCCGAAGAAGGTCACCATGCCAGACGGATCGAAGCCGCCATCACGCATGATCTGCAAGCCGATGCGATCGGCTTCACGTTCAGCGTCGCGGCTGAAGTTGAGCTGGCGCTGCACGGCCAGGCCGGTGCCGCCCATCATGGTCGCCATGGCGGCATCGCCACCGGCCTTGGACACCCCGGCCAGTGCGCCCAGCACGATGGCAGCCAGCTGGATCATGGAATTCTGCTTCTGCTGACCCAGCATGCGCGCGATGTGGCGCTGCGCGACGTGGCCGATCTCGTGCGACATCACGCCCGCCAGCTCGGACTCCGACTGCGCCGCCAGCACCAGCCCGCTATTGACGCCGATGAAGCCGCCCGGCAAGGCGAAGGCGTTGAGCATGGGATCGCGCACCATGAAGAACTGGAAGTCGAAACCGGCCTCGCCGCGTACCTCAGGGTGGATGGAGACCAGGTTCAGGCCGAAATTGTTGAGGTATTCGGAGATCGGGCCATCATCGACATAATCGCGATCGCTGCGGATATCGCGCATGATCTCTTCGCCCAATCGGCGCTCCATCAGCGGCGACAGGCCTTCGCGCTCGGTATCGCCCAGCGTGGGCAGGCTCTGCGCCACGCCCGGATGAGGTAGCAGGGTCAGCGGCGCAGCAGGCAACAGCAGCAGGGCCGCGCTCAGCAGTCGGGTGATCAGCTTGCGCGCTGGCCGACGTGAGCAGGCAATGGCATCAGGAACGTATCGTTGCATGGACGAAGACGGGGACGGGTAAAGGAGCAATGGCGTCGCAAGGCAGCTTGCGACCTGCCTGCTATGATACCCGCTCCTTCGTTTCCTACTGAATTTTGGCACATCCTATGACCACATCCGGCGCACCCGCCCCCAACGGCGGCCTCACCCATTTCGACCAGGGCGGACAGGCCCATATGGTCGATGTCGGCGGCAAGCACGAGAGCCATCGCGTGGCCGTGGCCACTGGCGTGATCCGCATGCAGCCCGCCACGCTGGCCATCATCGAGTCTGGCACAGCCAAGAAGGGCGATGTCCTGGGCATTGCCCGCATCGCCGCCATCATGGCCGCCAAGCGCACGGGCGAGCTGATTCCGCTGTGCCATCCGCTGGCGCTGACGCACGTGTCGGTGGACTTCGAGACCGATGCCGCCAGCGCCTCCGTGCGCTGCACCGCCCGCGTGGAAACCTTCGGCAAGACCGGGGTGGAAATGGAGGCGCTGACCGCCGTGCAGATCGGTCTGCTGACCGTCTACGACATGAGCAAGGCGGTCGACAAGACCATGGTCATGAGCGATATCTGCGTCACCGACAAGCGCGGCGGCAAGAGCGACATCAGCATGCCGCGTCCCTGAGACGCCGGGCAGTGCCAAAAAAAAACGCGCCTTCGGGCGCGTTTTTCGTGACAGGGCCAGCCCGCTCATCCTCGGCAATTGGCCGGAGCGTACTTGGCCGGCAAGGTGCCCGCCACGAAGCCGGTATTGGCGGTGGCGCCCTGCGGTACTGCGGCCTGCTTCACGCCTGCTGCCGCACATTGCCATTGGATGGTGCCGGAGGCGATGGTCGGCGTGAGGGTGAGCGTGCCGCCCTCGCCCACCTGCGCGCTATAGGTGATGGTGATGACGCCGCCTACGCCGCGCGGCTGCATCGGCGAGACGCTGATGCCGGTGACGTTGGCCGTGGGCGTAAAGGCGGGCAGGCCCAGTTGCGCCACGGTGAAGACGCCGTTGTTGGAGCTGATCTGCTCGGTCACGGCCAGCTTGTAGGGCTCGGCCAGGTTGAAGCCTTCGGACACGCGTGCACGGGCGATGTAGTCCTGGTATTGCGAAGCGCCCAGCATGGCCAGGATGCCGACGATGGCCAGCGTCACCATCAGTTCGAGCAGGGTGAAGCCTTGTTGGGATGAACGGGTGACGGCTGCTTTCATGGGTTCCTCGTGAAAATGAAAGGGCGTTGCCAGTATGGGCAAGGCCGGAAATACGCACTAGCGAATAAGTTGCAAAGCTTAGCGCTTTGATGCCTGTTGGCGCTGACCTGGGTCAACGCCGCGCAAGACTTGAAAGTACTTCGGGAAAAACTTCGGCCACCGCCCCTCGGCAGCAAGGGCGGGCTAGCCCGCCAGTTGCTGCCGGCGGCGCTTCAGGCTCAGGCCGATCAGCACCACCCCCAGCGCGCCCACCAGGCCAGGCAGGCTCAGGTGCACGGAGGCGCCTGGCACCAGGAATTCGGTCTGGTCGATGAAGTCCTGCAACAGCCCCTGGATGGCCGCATCGCTGAAGATCATGCCACCGGCAATATAGCCCAGCAAGGCAGCACCCAGCGTGACGATAACTGGGAATCTTTCCATCAGTTTCAAGACCAGCGTACTGCCCCAGACGATGATGGGAATGCTGACCACGATCCCGAACACCACCAGCATGAGCCGGTGTTCGCCGGAGGCCTGTTCGGCCGCGCTGGCAATGGCGATCACATTGTCCAGGCTCATCACCAGGTCGGCCACGATGACGGTCTTGACCGCGCCCCACAGGCGTTCGCTGCCATCGACCTCGGCGTGGTCCTCATCCTCATTGAGCAGCTTGATGCCGATCCACAGCAGGAGCAGACCGCCCACCAGTTTCAGGTAAGGCAACTGCAGCATGGTCACGGCAAAGGAGATGAGCGCGATGCGGATGGCGATGGCGCCAACGGTCCCCCATACGATGCCCTTCATGCGCAACTTGTCCGGCAGGTTGCGGCAGGCCAGAGCGATGACGATGGCATTGTCGCCGCCGAGCAGGATATCGATCAGGATGATCTGCACGACCGCGATCCAGTTCAGGTTGGCAAGCAATTCCATGGTGATCCTTGTCGAGGAAACGGCGATGCGGCCTACATACGATCCAACAGATGAGCCCGCGCCACCAGAAAACGACATGGGGAGCCGGAGCTCCCCATGCAGATGTTGCTGGACGATTTTCCGCCCGAGACGCCGGGCGCCGGGGCGGAAAAGGTCTGGCTATTACAGCACCGACTTCAGCAGACGGCCCATTTCGGACGGGTTGCGGGTGACCTTGATGCCGCACTCTTCCATGATGGCCAGCTTGGCTTCGGCGGTGTCAGCACCACCGGAGATCAGGGCGCCTGCGTGGCCCATGCGCTTGCCCGGGGGCGCGGTCACACCGGCGATGAAGCCCACCACCGGCTTCTTCATGTTGTCCTTGATCCAACGTGCAGCATTGGCTTCGTCAGGACCACCGATTTCACCGATCATGATGACGGCGTCGGTTTCCGGATCGTCGTTGAAGGCCTTCATGACGTCGATGTGCTTCAGACCATTGATCGGGTCGCCACCGATACCGACGGCGGAAGACTGGCCCAGGCCCAGGGCGGTCAACTGGCCCACGGCTTCATAGGTCAGGGTGCCCGAGCGGGACACCACGCCGATGCGGCCCTTCTTGTGGATGTGGCCGGGCATGATGCCGATCTTGATTTCGTCCGGGGTGATCAGGCCGGGGCAGTTCGGGCCCAGCAGCAGGGTCTTGGAACCGGCCTTGGCCATGCGGTCCTTCAGGGCCAGCATGTCACGCACGGGGATGCCTTCGGTGATGCAGATGGCCAGGTCCAGCTCGGCTTCGACGGCTTCCCAGATGGCGGCGGCAGCGCCGGCGGGCGGCACGTAGATCACCGAGACGGTGGCGCCGGTGGCGTTCTTGGCTTCGGTGACGTTGGCGTAGATGGGGATGCCTTCGAAGTCTTCACCGGCCTTCTTCGGGTTCACGCCTGCGACGAAGGCGTTCTTGCCGTTCGCGTAGTCGCGGCACATGCGGGTGTGGAACTGGCCGGTCTTGCCGGTGATACCTTGGGTGATGACCTTGGTGTCTTTGTTGATGAGGATCGACATTTCTCTTCCTTGACTGTGATGCCTGCGCCGCGGGCGGCGCCTGGGCTGCAATGGCTTGCAGCCGGCGGCTCGCGCCGCGCAGGCTTGCGTGTTGGGTTACTTACTTGGCGGCTGCCACGACCTTTTGGGCGGCTTCTTCCATGGAATCGGCCGAGATGATCGGCAGACCGGAATCGGCCAGCAGCTTCTTGCCCAGGTCTTCGTTGGTGCCCTTCATGCGCACCACGAGGGGCACCTTCAGCGAGACCGCCTTGGAAGCCGCGATCACGCCTTCGGCGATCACGTCACAGCGCATGATGCCGCCGAAGATGTTGACCAGGATGGCCTTCAGTTCGGGGTTCTTCAGCATGATCTTGAAGGCTTCGGTGACCTTCTCGGTGGTAGCGCCGCCGCCCACGTCCAGGAAGTTGGCCGGCTCGCCGCCGAACAGCTTGATGGTGTCCATGGTGGCCATGGCCAGGCCGGCGCCGTTGACCAGGCAGCCGATGTTGCCGTCCAGGGAAATGTAGGCCAGGTCGAACTTGGAGGCTTCGACTTCAGCCGGATCTTCTTCGTCCAGGTCGCGGTAGGCGACGATTTCCGGATGACGGAACAGGGCGTTGGAGTCGAAGTTGAACTTGGCGTCCAGGGCGATGACCTTGCCGTCGCCGGTCAGGATCAGGGGGTTGATTTCAGCCAGGGAAGCGTCGGTTTCCCAGTAGGCCTTGTACAGACCTTGCAGGTTCTTGCGGGCTGCGGGGATGGAAGCAGCAGGCACGCCGATCTTGGCGGCCACGTCGTCGGCTTGCGCATCGGTCAGGCCATCGATCGGGTCGATGATGACGTTGTGGATCTTTTCCGGGTTGCTGTGGGCCACTTCTTCGATGTCCATGCCGCCTTCGCTGGAGGCCATCAGCACGACCTTCTGCGAAACGCGGTCGGTCACCAGGGAAACGTACAGTTCCTTCTTGATGTCAGCGCCTTCTTCGATCAGCAGGCGACGGACCTTCTGGCCTTCAGCACCGGTCTGGTGGGTGACCAGCTGCATGCCCATGATCTGGTTGGCGTATTCCTTGACCTGTTCGATGGACTTGGCCACCTTCACGCCACCGCCCTTGCCGCGACCACCCGCATGGATCTGGGCTTTGACGACCCACACCGGACCACCCAGCTCTTTGGCGGCCGCTTCGACTTCGTCGACCGACATGCACGGAATGCCGCGCGGCACGGTTACGCCGAACTGGCGCAGGATTTCTTTACCCTGATACTCATGGATTTTCATGGGAGCTTCCCTTTAGACACTGAATGAATGAAACTTGCCGGATTGAAATTCGGTGGCCAGCGCAATGCCGACCGACGAGAAAGCAGACTGCAACCCGCAGGCGGGTGTCGCATCCGTAACCGGATGGGGACGGGCGCAGGCGTGAGCTGCGCGGGTTGCGCGTGAATTCGTAGAATTGGGCATATGCATGCCGTCTGCTTTTAGTTGGTCTGATATTCGTGACGCGCCGGCTTGCGCCAGTGCGTTCGCATTATCCATTCCTGCTGCTGTCGTGAGCCTTACATCGTGGCGCCGTCTGAAAAACGGCTACCGGCGATATCTCCTCAGGCTTGCGCGCCGCAGCAAAAACTTCCGAATTTTAGCACAGGCAAGACGGGGTGTTGGCTGGTAGCGCTAACAGGCTGGAGAAAGAGCAGAAATTACCGCTGGTCGGGAGAGGTACCGCACCAAATCCCGGATACCGGGAAAACGGCCTGCCGAATCGCCCAGCAATTACCTCGAGGCAACGGCTCGGACGGTCGTGCAAGGCGCGGTCAGTTCAGATCGTCCTCGTCCAGCCAGGCGGTCTGGAAGGCCTCGCGGATGCTGCGATGAGAAAAGCCACGCTGCTGCAGGAAGCGCATCTGCTTTGCGCGGGTCTCGGCATCCGCCGGGGGTGTACTGAATTTACGGCGCAGCACCTGGGCGGCCCGCTCGGCTTCGCCGGAGGCCAGATCCGCCTTCAGATCGGCGATGGCCTCGCCTTCGATGCCATGGCCATGCAATTCGGAGAGGATGCGCTGGTTGCCATAGCGCGCGGCGCGACGATGCACCAGCGATTCGGAAAAGCGTTCCTGGGAAAGGAAGCGGGACTGCTCCAGCCATTGGAGCAGCGCTTCGATGTCATCGCCCTCTTGCGCGTAAGGGGCAAGCTTACGCGCAAGTTCCAGGCGACTATGCTCACGTGAAGAGAGATATTTGAGCGCCCGTGCTTTCAGGCTGATCGGCGGTCTGGGCATGACGTTCGACTACACGGACGAAGGAACAGATGAATACACGGGAAACTGATGCAGTAAAAACCATTCAGGGCATCGCAACGGTGAGGCAAGGATGCAATGAAAGGGTAATGCAGTGAGGCGATAAAGCGATGATGCGATGATGCAATACTGCAGCAAAACAACCGCAGTGCCGCGCAACTCCCCCAGTCGCCCGCATTGCGGAACAACCAGGATACGACGACTACGACTGCATCCCATCGCCCACCAGAACAGCAACGCGTGGCAGGCGCAGGGCAATCAAACGCCTCCCTGTCGGCAACGGCTCAGGCAAACCTAGCCGCCACGAAGGCGCATGAATGAGAGAGGACGATCAGGAGGCTTTCGCTTTCGCTTCGGTTTCCGCTTCGCCACCCGCCAGTTCCGGCACACCGAGGGCCACGCGCACCTTGTTCTCGATCTCGCGCGCCAGTTCCGGATGTTCCTTCAGGTAGTTGCGGGCATTGTCCTTGCCCTGGCCGATGCGCTCACCGTTATAGCTGTACCAGGCGCCGGACTTCTCGACCACCTTGTGCTCGGAACCGAGGTCCAGGATCTCGCCTTCGCGCGAGGTGCCTTCGCCATACAGGATGTCGAAGTGGGCTTCGCGGAACGGCGGAGCGACCTTGTTCTTGACGACCTTGACCTTGGTCTCGCTGCCGATGACTTCGTCGCCGGACTTGATCGAGCCGGTGCGACGGATGTCCAGGCGCACGGAGGCGTAGAACTTCAGCGCGTTACCGCCGGTGGTGGTTTCGGGGTTGCCGAACATGACGCCGATCTTCATGCGGATCTGGTTGATGAAGATGACGGTGGTATTGGTGCGGTTGATGCTGCCGGTCAGCTTGCGCAGCGCCTGCGACATCAGGCGAGCTTGCAGGCCAGGCAGGGAGTCGCCCATGTCGCCTTCGATTTCAGCCTTGGGGGTCAGTGCGGCGACGGAGTCGACCACGATCAGGTCCACGGCACCGGAGCGCACCAGGGCGTCACAGATTTCCAGGGCCTGTTCGCCGGTGTCGGGCTGCGAGATCAGCAGGTCGCTCAGGTTCACGCCCAGCTTTTGCGCGTAGGTGACGTCCAGTGCGTGCTCGGCATCGATGAAGGCGCAGGTGCCGCCCAGCTTCTGCATCTCGGCAATCGCTTGCAGGGTCAGGGTGGTCTTGCCCGAGGATTCTGGACCATAGATCTCGATGACGCGGCCACGCGGCAGGCCGCCGATGCCCAGGGCGATGTCCAGGCCCAGGGAGCCGGTGGAGACCGACTGGATTTCCTCAGCGATGACGCCATCTTCCATGCGCATCACCGAGCCCTTGCCAAACTGCTTTTCAATCTGTGCCAACGCGGCGGCCAGCGCCTTGCTCTTCTCAGAGTTGTTCGCAGCTTTTTTGTCGTCCATAAGTCTCTCTCGGCAAAATGTCGTGAAGAAGGGGTACCCGGGGAAATGTCATGCTGGGGCGGCCGGTGGGCCGGCAATACAATGCGATGCCTGTGCGGCTGGGCCGCGCGCATCGGTGCAATGCCCCGATAGAGCGATACTGTATAAAAAAACAGTGCTTCGTGCAAGCGTTTTGTTCGTCGCCCTGGAAGCGTTCGGAAGGAAAGCCACAATTATAAGAGAGTCATGGCCCCTCCAAGCGGCTAAATCGCAGAGGAATGATGCAAGCGCGGCAAAAAAACGGCACACTCGCGACTTGGTAGAATTTTTCGTCAGCTTTACGTCAATATAAGTGTAAAACTACGCCATCTTGACGATTGTTGTATTAAAGCAATATTTTGCAGTCCACATCGTTGGATACATTGTTCCCATGAGTTTAGTGCCTTTCAGCCATATCAGCGCCCTGCGCAGCCTGATCATCGACGACATGCCGACGATGCGTCAGAACATCCGCATGCACCTGGGGCAGCTGGGCGTGACCAAGGTCGATCAGGCCGCCACGCCTGATGAGGCCATCCGCTTCGTGCAATCGGGCAACTATGACCTGATCATCTGCGACTACAACCTGAACAAGGAAAGCAACGGCCAGCAGTTGCTGGAGTTCTTCCGCACCCAGAACATGCTCTCGCCGACCTGCATGTTCATCATGGTCACCGCCGAGAGCGGCTACAACCTGGTGGCCAGCGCGGCCGAGTTCCAGCCTGACGCCTACATGTTGAAGCCGCTGACGGCCAGCCGCATCGCCGAGCGCGTGGACCGCCTGCTGGAAAAGCAGCACGCCATGCTGCCGGTGACCGAGAAGATGAAGCGCAAGGACATCAGCGGCGCCATCGCCGAATGCGACAACGTGCTCAAGGCGGCGCCCAAGTGGATCGTCGAGATCATGAAGACCAAGGGCACGCTGCTCATCGAGCAGCGTCGCGTGGATGAGGCCCGCGAAGTCTACAAGCAGGCACTGGGCATGCGCGACGACCTGGTCTGGGCCAAGATCGGCCTGGCCCGTTGCAATATCGTGGCCGGCCAGATGGATGATGCCCGCACCATCGTCGAAGATGTGCTGGCGCAGAACAAGCAGTTCATCGCCGCCTATGACCTGCTGGCCCAGATCGACGAGGCCCAGGGCAACCAGGAAGGAGCGCTGGAGGCGCTCACGCGCTCATCGGAGATCATTCCTTCGGCGCGCCGCAGCCGGCTGGTGGGCGACGTGGCCTATCGCAGCGGCCACCTCGACCAGGCGCGCGAGGCCTATGACAAAGTGCTCAAGCACACCAAGGGCTCGCTGACCGCACAACCCACCGACCTGCTCTCGCTGGCCCAGGTGCATATCGACAGTGGTGACGCCGATGCGGCGCTGCGCCTGCTGGAAAGCGCCCCGCGCCGCTATGAGGAATCCAAGATATTCGTTTCCGCCCAGGCCGCCGTGCAAGCCCAGGCCTACGTACAGCTGGGCGATACCATCTCGGCCCAGCAGGCCTTCGAGACCGCCCGCCAGGCCGCCGGCGAAGAGACCTCGGACATGGCCACGCTGGCCCTGGCCAAGGCCGCCTTCTCGATGGGCCGCGACGAGGAAGGCAGCAAGCTCATCGCCGACGCCGTCAAGTCCGATCACGAAAACAAGACCCTGCTGATGCTGGCGCGCAAGGTGCTGGCCGATACCGGCCGCGCCAGCCTGGCCGACGAGCTGGTCGATGGCGCCGTCAAGCACTGCATGAGCGTCATCGCCGAAGCCAACGCCCTCATGCGCAGCGCCAAGCCGGATGAATCGCTGGCCAAGCTGGAGGAAGCGCTGGCCAGCATGCCGGAGAACACCGGCGTGCTGCTGGCCTCGGCCCAACTGCATCTGCTGTGGATGAGCCAGCGCGGGTGGAATGAGGAATACGTCAAGCGCGTGCGCCGTTACCTGGCCACGCTGGATCGCCTGATTCCGGGCAACGATAGAGTCGCCAAGATGCACAAGTTCCTGCGCGACACCCTGAGCAAAGTAGCCCCGAAGAGCTGACCATGGATCCCAAGCTTGCCGCGATCATCATTCACGACATCAAGAATTCCCTGGGCGTTCTGGAGGGCGAATTGCGCCGTCTTTCCGACGACGTCCCGCGCGTCCAGCAGGCCCACGTGACCTGCCTGGCCTTGCAGGAAAAGCTGATCGCTTTCCTCACGCTCTACAAGGCCGACTCCCAGGGGCTGCGCGCGCAGGTGGACGCGGTCTCGCCGCAGGACTTCCTGCAGTCGCTGGTGCGTGAGCAGGCCGTCGCGCGCGCCCAGGGCGCCATCACCCTGGTGGTCGACGAGACGGATATGCCCATCATCGGCTTTTTCGATGAACACCTGGTGGCGCTGGCGCTGGAGGCTGCGCTGCAGAACGCCAGCCGGTTTGCGCGCACGCGCATCGCGCTGGGCTGCCGCAATCACCCTGAGGGCGGCGTCGTCTTCAGTGTGCGCGACGATGGTCCCGGCATCGGCACCCAGGAAAAGAAACCCTCCACCGGATTGGGCATGGACCTGTGCAACGCCATCGCCACTGCGCACAACAAGGAGACGCGCCAGGGTGAGGCGCGCCTGTCCAATCATCCCGAGGGCGGCGCAATCTTCGAACTCTGCCTGCCCTGAATGCGCACGGCGGGGCTGCTGGCGCAGCCTCTTCGGCGCAGTGTCTCTTAGCTACTTCATCACGCCGCGGCCTCCCTGGCTCACTGCGTTAGCGCCCACTACTGCACCGTGCCACTCCATGAGCGCACATTGGCAGGACCCCATCACTACAGCGGTACATCACCACTCATCTACAGGACCGCATGACTGCTGCCGGCAGCAATAGCGCGCCTGGCGCAATCGCATCAATGGCTGGAGGAAAGGGAGAGGAAGCAGGAGGACGAGGACACGCAAGAGCGTCGGTACATCAAGGCAAGGCGTGGAACGGACATAAAAAAACCGCCGGCAAAAGCCGGCGGTAAAACGGACTGGCGACGCTCATCCACTAACCGCCGCCTTCCGCGCCAAACTGTTACTTGTTACATGAACCTTGGTGTCCCGCTCAGACGGAAACCGGGTCGATCTGCTGGATACCGGCCAGCACCCAGCCACCTTGGCCGGCAGCCGGCTTGGACAGGTTCCAGATTTCCGCGAACTGGGCCGGCGAAGCGGTCGGATCTTCCTTGATGAAGCCGAAGAACTTCACGCTGGCCAGATAGTCGTTGCCCACGGTTTCCACACCCAGCACTTCGGCATCCAGCGAGACCACATCGGTCTGGTTGCTGGCGGCGCCACGTTCCTGGATCTGCAGACGCAGCTCGGCAAACATTTCAGGCGTGGTGAATTCGCGGATGTCGTTGATGTCGGCCTTGTCCCATGCCGCTTGCAGGCGGATGAAATAGGTCTTGGCATTGCGCACGAAGCCCACGGTGTCGAAACCGGCCGGCACGCCATACGCCGGAGCCTGTTCGGCATTGCCGAAGCCACCGCCGAAACCGCCTTGCGTCGCTGCGGCTGCAGACTGGTCGGTCTTGAGCATGGAGCCGATCTGGGGCGTGGCCGAAGCGTTGTCAGCCGCTTGCGGTGCTGCACCCGCCCAGGCCGGCGCCGGCTGCGAAGCCTGCGAGGCTTCCGACTTGCGACGGAACATGCGCACCACGAACATGATCGCCAGGGCGATCAGGGCCACGGTCAGGATGGTGCTGATCATGCTGGCCAGGGCGCCGCCCAGGCCGAAGTGCGACAGCAGCGCGCCCAGGCCCAGACCCAGCAGCGCGCCACCCAGCAGACCCTTCCACATGCTCGGCTTGGCAGCGGCGGCAGCCGGAGCCGCCGCAGGGGCGGCCGGCTTGGCGGCGGCGGCCTGGTTCTGCTGCATCGGGGCAGGGCTCTGCGCCTGACGGCTGGCGCTCGAGGACTGTTTGCCGATCGAGCCGCCGCCGCCAAGACGTTTGGCTTCAACGGTCGAAATGCCAACAGACAGCGTCATCACCGCCACTATCAGCGCGACAAATGCTTTTTTCATGCTTTCTCCTAGAGGATTCTGATGATGTGATGCGGTCACATCGGCCGTGATTCGTGAAACTGGTGGTTTGCCCTGGAAGGATCAGCACCGGCGCAGGCTGGCGGGTGCTGGCCGCAGGCGCGCAGTTGCCTGCTGTCGCACGACGCGTGGCCTCGATGGTTCAGGGGCGGTTCAGCGGGCGCAGCAAGACAGGTCGCGCGCAGCGACGGGATCAGGCCCGGGGAGGACGTCCTGCGCGGGGCAGGAAGGGAGGTTGCAGGGCGGCATCGCTACTGAGAGCGGGCGCCAGGCTGGAAGCTTGCGGCACGACGGCCAGCGACTGGATCAGCACGGGTTCGTCACCAATGCCGGCATGCGTGGAAAAATCTTCACCGTTGTCCAGATAACCGGCGCTGTCGTCGTCGGACGAGCCGTTATCGGCCAGCAGCGCCTGCGACGCATCGTCGGCGGCGGCCTGGTCGGACAGGGAAACCGTCTTGTCAGCCAGGTGCTGCACGGCGGCAGCCTGTACGGGGACGGGAGCGGCGAAATCGGTTGCGGCCATCGAGCTGGCGTACGTCAGCACCGCTGCAAATACTTGCACCGGCAACAGACAGATCAGCAGAAGGACCCACAAACGTTTCATCGGAGATTCCGGATATTCCAGCAATGGATGCGAGAAATTATAACAACAAAAATTGCGCTGCCAGCAAGTAAATGTTGCTGACGCTCCATACTATAAGGCCTAAGCTTCAGAGTTCAATGCCTATGGCTGAATTGTTACACTTCCGGGCAAGGCAAGGAAAGCAGGAGAAGCAAGGAAGCGGCCGCAGAGACAAGCGCATCAGGATAACCCTGATTTGCATTGGCCAATGAATTAGTGGAATATGAATGAAAAGTTCCACAAGAATTCGACAACACGAGACAAATCAGCCGAGCCCGCCTCGCTGACCGATTCCTATGCGCATCCTCCTTGCTGAAGACGACAGCGTACTGGCCGACGGTCTGACCCGGTCCCTGCGCCATTCCGGCTACGCCGCCGACTGCGTCAAGAATGGCGTGGAGGCCGATTCGGCGCTCTCCACCCAGGACTTCGACCTGCTGATCCTGGACCTGGGCCTGCCCAAGATGTCCGGCCTGGAAGTGCTGCGCCGCCTGCGCGCACGCAACTCGCGTCTGCCGGTGCTGATCCTGACCGCTGCTGACTCGGTGGAACAGCGCGTGCAGGGCCTGGACCTGGGCGCGGACGACTACATGGCCAAGCCCTTCGCCCTCTCCGAACTGGAAGCGCGGGTGCGCGCCCTGACCCGGCGCGGCGCCGGCGGCGGACCGACGGTGATCCGCCATGGCCCGCTCTCCTATGACCAGGTCGGCCGCATCGCCTACATCGGCGAACAGATGCTGGAATTATCAGCGCGGGAACTGGGGCTGCTGGAAGTATTATTGCAACGCACGGGTCGCCTGGTCTCCAAGGAACAGCTGGTGGACCACCTGTGCGAATGGGGAGAGGAAGTCAGCAACAATGCCATCGAGGTCTATGTCCATCGCCTGCGCAAGAAAATCGAAGTTGGCGGCGTCCGCATCGCAACCGTGCGCGGGCTGGGCTATTGCCTGGAGAAACTGCCCGAGGCCGGCAATGCCGCAGCGCTGGCCGCAGCCAACAACGCTGCCTGATGCCCTTGCCGCTCGTGCGGCACGCCTGCGCGCCGGACAGCCATGAGCGCGCGCGATCCCGCCCAGGGTGCTACCGAGCAGGCCGCCGACGCCCCGGCGCCGCGTAAAAAGCGCCGCGCCGCCCTGGCCACCCAGCCGGTGGAGCGCATCCAGCGCTCCCTGTTCGGCGAGATCCTCGACTGGATGCTGGCACCGCTGCTGCTGCTGTGGCCGATGAGCATCGCCATCACCTACCTGATCGCGCAATCGATCGCCAACCAGCCCTTCGACCGCGCTCTGGAAGACAGCGTCACCGTGCTCGCGCAACAGGTCTCCGAAGTCAACGGCAAGGTCGTGGCGCGCCTGCCGGTGTCGGCGCGCGACCTGCTGCGCGCCGACGACATCGACAACATCTACTACAAGGTCACCGGCCCCGAGGGGGAATATATCGAAGGCGATGTGGACATGCCGCAGCCGCCGCCCGACGAGGACCGCAGCACTATCGGCACGGTGCAGTTCCGCAATGACATCCTGCACGGCAGCGACGTGCGCATCGCCACGCTGCAGGTGGACCTGCGCCGCAGCGCCGCCCAGCGCGCTGCCTCGCGCGAGCCGCGCCTGGCCACGGTGCAGGTGGGCGAGACGCTGGAAAAGCGCGCCCAGCTGGCCAATGAAATCATCAAGGGCGTGATCCTGCCGCAGTTCATCATCCTGCCGGTGGCGCTGGCGCTGGTGTGGTTTGCGCTCTCGCGCGGCCTGTCGCCGCTGTCGGAACTGCAGCAGCGCATCCGCGCGCGCCGGCCCGATGATCTCTCGCCCATCGATTCCGGCCAGGTGCCGGAGGAAATCTCGCCGCTGGTGCGTTCCCTCAACGACATGCTGGCGCGGCTGTCGCAGACCATCGCCATCCAGAAGCGTTTCATCGCCGATGCTGCGCACCAGATGAAGACCCCGCTGGCGGGCATGCGCATGCAATCCGAACTGGCGCTGCGCCAGGATGACCAGGTCGATGTGCGGCGTTCGCTGGAACAGCTGGCCAAGAGTTCGGAAACCGCCACGCGCCTGGTCAACCAGCTGCTCTCGCTGGCCCGCGCCGAAAACCAGCAATCGCAATCCGGCGGCATGATCCCGGTGGAACTCAATGAGCTGGCCCGCAGCGTCGTGCAGGACTGGGTGCCGATGTCCTTCACCCAGCGCATCGACCTGGGCTTCGAGCAACCCGATCATCCCATCCTCATCACCGGCAACCCGGTGATGCTGCGCGAACTATTGTCCAACCTGCTGGACAATGCCCTGCATTACACCCCGCATGACGGCAATGGCCGCGTCACCGTGCGCGCCCGTACCGACGAGGGCGGTGGCCTGGCCATCCTGGAAGTGGAAGACAATGGCCCCGGCATTCCCATTGCCGAGCGCGCCAATGTGTTCGAACGCTTCTATCGCATCCTCGGCACACCCAGCACCGGCAGCGGCCTGGGCCTGGCCATCGTGCGCGAGATCGCCCAGCAGCACGAAGCGGTGGTGGAGATCACCAGCAATCCGCGCAGCACCGATCCCAAGTATCCGGGCTGCGTCTTTCGCGTGAGCTTTCGCATGATGCCGCGCACGCCCTTCTTCGATGACATCACCTGACATGGACCACGGCGCCCTCCCCTCCGATCCTGGCAACCAATGGCACCGCACCCGCCGCATGACGGCCTGGCTGCTGGCGCTGTGGTTCCTGGCCACGTTCTTCTTCATCTATTTCGCGCGCGAGCTGGACCGGGTGCACCTGTTCGGCTGGCCGATCTCCTTCTACATGGCCGCGCAAGGGATGATGCTGATCTACCTGGCCATCGTGGTCATCTACGTGCGCCGCATGCGGCGCATCGAACAACTGGTGCGGCGGGAACAAGGCGAGAGCGGCAATGGAGAGTAACAAGGACTTCTTCCGGCGCCTGTGCCGCTACTACGGGCTCTACACGCTGGGCTTCATCGCCTTCCTGTGCGTGCTGGCCATCCTGGAACGCGAGGGCATGCCGCGCACCTGGATCGGCTACCTGTTCCTGTTCGTCACCATCGGCCTGTACGCCGGCATCGGCGTGGTCTGCCGCACCTCCGACGTGCCCGAATACTATGTCGCCGGTCGGCGCGTGCCGCCGCTCTTCAACGGCATGGCCACCGCCGCCGACTGGATCTCGGCGGCGACCTTCATCAGCCTGGCCGGCGGCCTCTACCTGCAAGGCTTCGACGGCCTGGCCTACATCCTCGGCTGGACCGGCGGCTATTGCCTGGTGGCGCTGCTGATCGCCCCCTACCTGCGCAAGTTCGGCCAGTACACCATCGCCGATTTCCTCGCCGCGCGCTATCCGGGCCGCCCGGGCAGCCAGGGCGTCAACGTCATCCGCATCCTCGCCGTGGCCGCCACCATCCTGATCTCCTTCACCTACGTGGTGGCGCAGATCTATGGCGTGGGCCTGATCACGTCGCGCTTCACCGGCATCGATTTTTCCATCGGCATCTTCCTGGGACTGGCCAGCATCCTGGTGTGCTCCTTCCTGGGCGGCATGCGCGCCATCACCTGGACCCAGGTCGCGCAGTACATCATCATCCTGCTGGCCTACCTGATCCCGGTGATCTGGCTCTCGGCCAAGCACACCACGGTGCCGGTGCCGCCGGTGGCCTATGGCGCGGTGCTGCCCAAGCTCAGCGCCATCGAGCAGCGGCTGGAGGATGATCCCAAGGAAAAGGACATCCGCAAGATCTTCCAGGCGCGCGCCGACGACTATGAGCGCAAGCTCAAGGACCTGCCGCAATCCTGGGTCGATGGCCGTCTCGAAGCGCACAACCACGCCGACCAGGTCCGCCGCGACAACCACGCCTCCCTGGCCGAGATCAAGGCAGCCAGCCGGGCGCTGTCGTCCTATCCCAAGTCCCCCGAGGAAGCCGAACGCAAATGGACCGACGCGCGCGCGGCCAACCTGGCGCGCGCCCAGCCACCGGTCTCGCAGACCGAACCCTTCCCTGGCCGCGACCAGGAGAGTTCGGACATCAAGCGCAACAATTTCCTGGCGCTGGTGTTCTGCCTCATGCTCGGCACAGCCGCCCTGCCGCACATCCTGATGCGCTACTACACCACGCCCACCGTGGCCGGGGCGCGCACCTCGGTGTTCTGGACGCTGTTCTTCATCATGCTGATCTACCTCACCGTGCCGGCCCTGACCGTGCTGGTGAAGTACGACATCTACACCTCGCTGGTGGGCAGCAGCTATAGCCACCTACCCGACTGGGTGTACTACTGGGCCAACATGGACAAGCTCAATCCGCTGGTCTCCATCACCGACCTGAACCGCGACGGCCTGGTGCAGCTGGGCGAGATTTCCATGGATGGCGACATCATCGTGCTGGCCATGCCGGAGATCGCCGGCCTGCCCTATTTTGTCTCCGGGCTGGTGGCCGCTGGTGGCCTGGCGGCGGCGCTGTCCACCGCGGATGGACTGTTGCTGACCATCTCCAATGCGCTCTCGCATGACATCTACTACAAGGTGGTGGACCCCAGCGCCTCCACGCAGAAACGCGTGACCATTTCCAAGCTGCTGTTGCTGGTGGTGGCGCTGCTGGCGGCCTATGCGGCCTCGCTCAAGCCGGGTGACATCCTCTCGATGGTGGGCGCGGCCTTTTCATTGGCGGCCTCCACACTCTTCCCGGCGCTGGTGCTAGGCGTGTTCTGGAAGCGCGCCAACCAGGCCGGCGCGATTGCGGGGATCGTCTGCGGCTTCCTGATGTGCGTGTACTACATGCTGCACACCAATCCCTCCTTCGGCGGCAGCGCGGCGGGCCAGTGGTTCCACATCGCGCCGATCTCGGCGGGCATCTTCGGTGTGCCGGTGGGGATGGCCGCGATGGTGATCGTGAGCCTGCTCACGCCGCCGCCGGATGAAGCGACCATTGCGCTGATCGATCACATCCGCACGCCCTGAATGGCCGGACGGTCCAAGGCTCAGATGGAGAGCTGCAAGCCCTGTGCTTCTTCGGCGGGCAGCACGGTCACAGCCACCTGCATGCTCTGCTGGCCGCCGCCGATGAGCACACCGCGCAAGGGCGAGATATCGAGGAAATCGCGCCCCCAGCCCAGCGTGATGTGACTGGTATCGGGGAAGACGCCATTGGTCGGATCGGCATCGATCCAGCTTCCTTCCGCGCCCTCCGCGCCAGGGCAATACACCGACACCCAGGCATGGGAAGCATCCGCGCCGATGAGACGCGGCTGGCCCGGCGGCGGTTCGGTCAGCAGATAACCGCTCACATAGCGCGCCGCCAGCCCGATGGAACGCAGGCAGGACAGCATCAGGTGCGCAAAGTCCTGGCACACGCCGCGCCGATTGACGAAGACCTCGGTGACCGGCGTGGAGACGGTGGTGGCTGCAGGATCAAAGGCGAATTCCTCATGGATGCGCAGCATCAGCGTGCGCACCCCCTCCAGCACCGACACCCCCGGCCCGAAACACTCGGCCGCATAGCGGATGAATTCACGCTTGATGCGCACATGGGAGGATTCAAACAGGAAATTGGACGCCTCCAGCATCCCCGGCGTCATCACGCGCCCGCCGTGATAGGCCATCTGCATGGCCGCCTCATCCCAGGCCATCTGCGCCTGCGGCTGGCCGCGCGCGCTCAGCGCCACCCAGGAATCGGCTTGCACATCGAGACTGGTGTGATCGGTATCGAGCGAAAAGGCCTTGATGATGTTGCCGAAATTGTCTTCGTAGCTGCGCACCAGCTGCGGCTGCGGAAGGATGTTGACGGTATGCGAAAGACAGGCCTGCCAGGGCAGCTCGCGCGGCGTCAGGTGCAGCACCTGGTGCGACAGCCGTACCGGCAGCGCATACTGGTAGGTGGTCTGGTGATGGATGCGATAGACGTGGCGGTCGCTCATGGCTGTCCTCTCAGACCCCCTGGCTGACCGGTGCGGTCAGCGGCGTGAAGTAATGGCGCGAGAGATCATCGGAGAGCATGTAGCCGCCGCTGACGGCGTCTCGCATCAGTTGCGTCAGGCGTGCATTGGCCTGTTCCACGTTGGGATGCTCATGGGCGAATTCGCTCAGGTTCATCGCCTCCAGCTGGCTGGACAGGTGGCTGGGAATGGTCATGCTGAGCAAGCCCAGCTGTTGCGCGATCTCGCTCATGTACTGCTGCAGCATGCGGAACTGGTAAGCCATGCCATGCGGATTACTCACGTCGAACACCAGCAGGTGCAGCACCGGCAGCCATTCCGGTGTGCGGCGATAGCGCACGCGATAGGTGACGATGCTGCTGGCCGCTTCCAGCAGCCAGGACAACGCCGCCGTCTGGCGCTGCGGCGGCAGCCGCAGGAAGTTGTCGAACAGCGCGGCCATGTTGGCCATGCGCTCGATGTGGCGACCCACCATCAGGAATTGCCAGGCGGCGTCGCGCGTCATGTCATCCAGCGCATGACCAGCGAGACCCGAGCAGGCATCGATTACATTGCCCAGCACGTGCTGCGCAGCCGCCGGGGTATTGATGCGTTCCTGCACCATGGCCGGCATCTTGGTCAGGGCATGCCAGTTGTCCAGCGAGAGGTGTTCGCGCACCTGGTAGGCGGCATTGGCCAGCTGGCGCAATTGCGTGGCCACGCTCACCGGGACGGACGGGTCCACCACCGCCGCCTGCAGGCTCTGCTGCAGGCCGGTGATGGTCGGGCGCGGGTCCGACTTGGGCATCTGCACGCCCAGCTGGCTGCAGATCCAGGAGACGCTGCCGAGCATGCCGCGGCTCTCGGTCTGGCCATCCATGGTGTATTGCAAGGTCGTACGTAACAGGCGCGCAAGGTTCTTGACGCGTTCCGAATAGCGCCCCATCCAGAACAGGTTCTCGCCCGAGTGCGAAGAGACGTCCACCGTGCCCTTGATGAGGGTGACGTTTTCCGCACCATGCCCCTCGTGGGCGTCATTGGCCTCCAGTCTGTCGGCCTCCCGCAGCACCCACACATCCTTGCTGGTGCCGCCCTGCTGCATCGACACCACATCGCGCCGCTGACGCGGCGCCACGCGAGTCAAGCCGCCCGGCATCACCTGATACCCACCCTCGCCATCGGCCACCACAAACACTCGCAGGCTGATGGTGCGATTCATGAGGCGATAATCGCCACTGCGCGACATGACCGGCGCTTGCGACAGCCGTACCCATTCCTGCGCAGCATAGGCATGCGGTTGCAATTGCAGGCTTTCGATCAGGCGCCGACGCGCCGCGCCAGTGACGCTGTGGCCAAACACCGGTTGCATGCGCATGGAAGAAAACGCCGGCACGATCACCAGTTCATCGAAGTGCGCCAGCGTGTAATCCAGTGCAGGCTTCTCGCCACACCACCACGAGGCCACCGAAGGCAGCAGCAGCGGCTCACCATACAGGCGCTCATTGATGGCCGGCAGGAAGCCATGCAGCGCCGTCGATTCCAGCACGCCGCTGCCCAGCGAATTGGCGATGAGCACATTGCCCAGGCGCGCCGCCTGGGTCAGGCCCGGCACGCCCAGCGCGGAATCGGCGCGCAACTCCAGCGGATCGCAATAGTCATCGTCCATGCGGCGCAAGATGGCGTGGACGCGACGCAGGCCATTGAGCGTCTTCAGGAAGACCTGCTCGCCGCGCACCGTCAGGTCCACCCCTTCCACCAGCGGGAAGCCCAGCGTATGCGCCAGGAAGGCATGTTCGGAATAGGTTTCGTTATAGGGACCGGGCGTGAGCAGCACGATCAGCGGCACTTCCCCCTGGGCCGGGGCCAGCCGCGCCAACATCGCGCGCAAGGTATGGAAGTAGCGATGCGGCGACTCCACATGCATGTCGCGCAAGGCTTCGGGCATGGCGCGCGCCATGATCTGGCGGTTCTGCAAGGCGTAGCCTGTGCCGGAGGGTCCTTGGGTGCGATCCGACACCACCCACCAGGTGCCATCGAGCGAGCGCGCCAGGTCGATCGCATAGGCGTGCAGATGTACGCCGCCCGGCGGCTGCCAGCCGTGACAGGGCATCAGGTAGCCATGCTGGCCGAACACCAGCGCCGGCGGCAGCAAGCCTTCGGCGATCAGGGTCTGCGGTCCATAGATATCGGAGAGCAGTCCATTCATCAGCCGCGCCCGCTGGGCTACCGCGCGCTCCAGGAAATCCCATTCCTCCGACGACACCAGATGCGGCAGCAGGTCCAGCTCCCAGGGCCGGTTGGCGCCCTTGGGGTCGGCATAGACGTTGTAGGTCACGCCGTCGGAGGCGATGGCGTCGCGCACCTCGTTGGCGCGTCGGCGCAGCATGTCCGGCGACAGGTTTTCAAGCTGGTCGATCAGCGTTCGCCAGTGCGGGCGCAGGCGGCCGTCGGCTGCCAGCATCTCGTCGTAACGATCGCTGGCCACCGGATAGCTTTCCAGGAGACGCTGGGGCATAAGTCATTGGCGACCGGGCGGCGCACGCGCACAGGGCAGGCCCCGCTGCGGCGTGTCGCGCTGGAAGCAGCGCTGGGCCGCGCCCGGCTCAGTTTTAGAAGTAGCGTAAGTCTAACGTAAAAGGAAACTCGATAGACGCTCGCGCCGGCGCGACCTGCAATTTTCCCGGCGTATGGTTCATGCGGAAATAACGCGCCAGACGACGGCTTTCCGCCTCGAAGGCATTGACCGGGAAGGTCTCGTAATTGCGTCCGCCCGGATGCACCACGTGGTACTGGCAACCGCCGAGGCTGCGGCCATTCCAGGTGTCGACCAGGTCGAAGGTCAGCGGCGAATCCACCGGGATGGTGGGGTGCAGCGCCGACGGCGGCTGCCAGGCCCGGTAGCGCACGCCGGCCACGAACTGTCCGACCGTGCCGGTGGGCTGCAGCGGCACCGAGACACCGTTGCAGGTGAGCACGTAGCGGTCGGACGCCATGCCGCTGATCTTGACCTGCAGGCGTTCCAGCGACGAATCCACATAGCGCGCCGTGCCGCCGCCGCTGCTCTCTTCGCCCAGCACATGCCAGGGTTCCAGTGCAGTACGCAATTCGATCTGCATGCCCTTGACCGCATAGTCGCCGATCTTGGGGCAGCGGAATTCCATGTGCGGGGCGAACCACTCGGCACGCATGGGGTAGCCGGCCTCGTTCATGTCGGCCATCACATCGGCAAAATCCTGCTCGATGAAATGCGGCAGCAGGAAGCGGTCATGCAGCTCGGTCCCCCAACGCACCAGGCGCGCCGGCTTGTAGGGCTGCTTCCAGAACCGCGCCACCAGGCCGCGCAGCAGCAATTGCTGGGTCAGGCTCATGCGCGCATGGGGCGGCATCTCGAAGGCGCGCAGCTCCAGCAGGCCCAGGCGACCAGTGGCACTGTCGGGCGAATACATCTTGTCGATGCAGAACTCGGCGCGGTGGGTATTGCCGGTGACGTCGATCAAGAGATTACGTAACAATCGGTCAACCAGCCAGGGCGGGCAACCGCCACGGGCGACCTGCTTGTCCATCTCGCTGAAGGCCAGTTCGATTTCCACCGTCGAATCATTGCGCGCCTCATCGATGCGCGGCGCCTGCGAGGTCGGGCCGATGAACATGCCCGAGAACAGGTAGGACAGCGAAGGATGGTTGTGCCAATACGAGATCAGGCTGCGCAGCAGATCGGGACGGCGCAGGAAAGGCGAATCGCTGGTGGTGATGCCGCCCAGCACCATGTGGTTGCCGCCGCCGGTGCCGGAGTGATGACCATCGAGCATGAATTTCTCGGTGGTCAGGCGCGAGGCGCGCGCAGCGTCGTAGAGGTGCGTGGTCTGTTCGACCAGCTCGCTCCAGTTGTTGGCGGGCTGGATGTTGACTTCGATCACACCGGGGTCGGGCGTGACGCTGAACTTGCGCAGGCGCGGATCATGCGGCGGCTCATAGCCTTCCAGCAGCACCGGCTGTTTCAGTTCCTCGGCCACGGCCTCGATGGCGGCGACCAGTTCCAGGTAGTGTTCCAGTTGCGCCAAGGGCGGCATGAACAGGTAGAACACGCCATTGCGCACCTCGGCACTGAGTGCAGTGCGAGTCAGCCAGTTGGCCGATTCAAACGGCGCGGGCACAGGCTGGGTCGCGCTTGCCGCATTGGCACGGCTCATATCGGAAGCGGTGGCAGCGCTGGAAGCAGTGGCAGCCCTGCTGGCAGCCTTGCCCAGACCCGCCAAGGGTTCTTGCGGACTGCCCATCTGGCGGCGGATCTCGGCGCTGCCCGGCAAGGGGCGGAAGGCCTGGGTCGGATCGGCCGGATAGACGGCGGGATACTCGCCCTCCTTCACCCAGGGCAGCGAATCCAGCGGCAGGCGATAACCCAAGGGAGAATCACCGGGATAGAGGTAGCAGCGTTCGCTGCGCAGGAACCACGCACCGCTCTGCCAGCTCTGTCCATCATCGCTGCGCGCCAGCGGCAAGACGTGGCCCACCGCGCTTTGCAGGCCCTGCGTGAAGACCTTCATGAGGCGCTCGCGCTCCTGCTTGTCATCCACGCGCGAATCGAAGGGATCGACATTGCCCGGCAGGCGGCGTTCGCGCCACATGTAGTAGAACACGTCTTCATAGGCAGGGAAGACGTTCTTGCCATCCACCCGGAGACGCTGCGCCACGCGATGCAGGAAGTGGCTGGTGACGATCTTGTCGCTGACATTGGGACGGGTCTCGTCACCGATCAAGGCCGGATTGAGCCAGATCGGTTCGCCATCGCGCCGCCAATAGCAATTGAGCGCCCAGCGCGGCAGTTGCTCGCCCGGATACCACTTGCCCTGGCCGAAATGCGGCAGGCCCTGCGCGGCATACTTGTCGCGCATGCGGTGATAGAGCTCGGCGGCCAGCGGCTTCTTGGTCGGGCCCATGGCGGCGGTATTCCACTCGGGCTCGTCGGGATGATCCAGCGAGACGAAGGTCGGCTCACCGCCCATGGTCAGGCGTACGTCATTGGCTTGCAGGTCGGCATCGATGGCATGGCCCAGCTTTTCGATGTCGGCCCACTGTTCCTCGGTATAGGGCTTGGTCACGCGCGGCGCTTCCCAGATGCGCTTGACCGCCATCAGGTGCTCGAACTCCACTTCGCAAGGATCGACCAGGCCGCTGACCGGCGCGGCCGAGGCCGGCTCGGGCGTGCAGGACAAGGGAATGTGACCTTCGCCGGCAAACAGGCCCGAGGTCGGATCGAGTCCGACCCAGCCGGCGCCGGGCAGGTAGACCTCGCACCAGGCGTGCAGGTCGGTGAAGTCGGCTTCGGGGCCGGAAGGACCGTCCAGCGATTTCTGGTCGGCAGTCAACTGGATCAGGTAACCGGACACGAAGCGCGCCGCCAGCCCCAGGTGGCGCAGCAACTGCACCAGCAGCCAGGACGAGTCGCGGCAGGAACCGGATTTCAGTTCCAGCGTTTCTTCCGGCGTCTGCACGCCCGGCTCCATGCGGATGGTATAGCCGATGTGATTGGCCAGCTTCTGGTTCAGCGCCACCAGGAAGTTGGCGCTGCCGACCTTCTCGCGCGGGATGCTCTTGAGGAACGCTGCGAACAGCGGCGACAGCGGCAGCTTCTGCCGGTAGGGCATCAGTTCATTCTGCAGGTCCTTGGCGTACTCGAAGGGGAACTCCTCGGCATAGGGTTCGAGGAAGAAATCGAAGGGATTGATGACCGACATCTCGGCCACCAGATCGACCTCGATCTTGAATTCGGTGGTCTTCTCGGGAAACACCAGGCGCGCCAGGTAATTGGATTCCGGGTCCTGCTGCCAGTTGATGAAATGCGGCTCCGGCAGCACCCGCAGCGAATAGCTCAGGATGCGCGTGCGGCTGTGCGGCGCGGGACGCAAGCGGATGACTTGCGGCCCCAGGTTGATGGCGCGGTCGTACTTGTAAGAAGTGACATGGTTCAGGGCCACGTGGATCGACATGGAATTCCTTTACGACAAGCAAATGGTCAAGCCTGGTGGCTCGTATTATGGGTCACATGCAGGCAACACATGCATACCTGTTTTTTCTTACCGCCTTGTTACCTCGTTGGTTACCTTGTTACTTTCGTGATCGACCGTAGTCCTCACTGGATTTTGTTAGTTTTCGAAAAGCGCCGGGCGCATGCTTGCTGGCCTTACCTGTGATGCATATTAATGAAATCCCGCAGGCGCGGGTAGATTTCATTGTCCCAGCGGCGGCCATTGAAGACACCGTAATGGCCCACCGCCGTCTGAACATGGTGCAGGCGCATATAGGGCCGGATGCCGCTGCACAGTTCCTGTGCGGCCAAGGTCTGGCCGACGGCGCAGATGTCATCCTTCTCGCCTTCGATGGTAAAGAGCGCCGTACGGCGGATCGCGCGCGGCTCCACCGGCCGTCCTGCATAGCTCAGCTTGCCCAGCGGCAAGGCGTGTTCCTGGAAGACCGTACGCACGGTTTCCAGATAGAACTCGGCTGGCAGGTCGGCCATGGCGAAATATTCTTCGTAGAAGTCCTTGATCTGGTCCGCCCGGGCGTGCTCACCATCGACCAGATGGTGGTAGAGCTTGCCGAAGGCCTCGACATGGCGACTCAGGTTCATGTTCATGAACGCCGCCAGCTGCACAAAGCCCGGATAGACCCGCCGCCCCGCACCGGCGTGGCGGGCCGGCACGGTGCTGATCATGTTCTTTTCGAACCAGGCGATGGGCTTGCTCTTGGCCAGGGCGTTGACAGCGGTGGGATTGACGCGGGTATCGATCGGCCCGGCCATCAGCGTCATGCTGCGCGGCTGGGCCGGATGCCCGTCGGCCGCCATCACGGCAGCCGCGGTCAGCGCCGCGACCGTGGGCTGGCACACCGCCAGCAGATGGGCGCCGGGGCCGAGCACGCCGAGGAAGTCGATGATGTGGCTGACATACTCGTCCAGGCCGAAGCGGCCATGGGCGGTAGCCACATCACGCGCATTGCGCCAGTCGGTGATGTAGACGTCGTGGTCGCGCAGCAAGGTCCTGACGGTGCCGCGCAGGAGGGTGGCGAAGTGCCCTGACATGGGCGCCACCACCAGCACCTTGGGCTGGACGGTGGCGCTGTCCTTGCGGAAATGCAGCAGGCCGCAGAAGGGCGTGGCGTGGATTTCCTCTTCATGCACCGAAATCGTGCGCCCCTCCTCTTCCACGGTCGCGATGCCGAATGGCGGACGCGCATGGGTGAGCTGGGTGCGCGCAAAGACCTCGCAGGCCGAGGCCATCTTGCGCCAATAGGGATGCACTGGCATCCCCGGCCAGGTTGCGCCCAGCGCCTGCGCCATCATCCGGGCGCAAGCCCGCAGCGGATCGGTGGCATCGGCGTAGTTCTGGTAGAGCTGATAGGTAGGGATCATGGGAACGCCGCCTCTGGATGGTCTTTTCGCCTGTCGATCGTCCTGTCGAGGATGCAATTGTCGTGCCACGGAATCGCCCGCCTTGCCGCCCGCGGCGGCAGACCCGCTCTTCCCGCGAGCTGGCACAAGCTTTGCAAGCAAGCAGACAGAGGCCCGCAACGTGGCCTGGCCCGCACCGATGCGCAGACGGGGCGGGCAACGTGACACCGCCGCGCAAGCGGTAGCGCGCCCAAAGTCAACCTGCACAAAACAGATAAAGGACTGACATGCCTAAGACGACTTTGCGCATCACCAGCAAGAACTACTCTTCATGGTCCCTGCGCGGCTGGCTCATGGCCAGGTTCGCCGGGCTCTCCTTCGAGGAAGACATCGTGCCGCCGGACGATCCGTCGGCGCGGGCAGAGATCCTGCTGCTGTCTTCTTCCATCCTGGTGCCCAGCCTCCACCATGGCGACGTACTGGTATGGGATACGCTGGCCATTGCCGAATATCTCAATGAAATCCGCCCCGCCGCCAAGCTGCTGCCGGCCGACCTGGCCGCCCGCGCGCACTGCCGCTCGGTGTGCGGCGAAATGCATTCGGGTTTCTCGGCCCTGCGCGCGGCGCTGCCGATGAATCTCAAGGGCCACTTCCCCAACTTCAAGGTGTGGTCGCGCGCCGAGGCCGACATCGTGCGCATCACCACGATCTGGAAGGAATGCCTGGCCAAGTACGGCGGCCCCTTCCTGTTCGGCGAACAGCGCACCGTGGCCGATGCCATGTATGCCCCGGTGGTGACCCGATTCATGACCTATGACGTCAAGCTCGACCCGATCTGCACCGCCTACGCCAAGCGCATCATGGCCATGCCGGAGATGCAGGAGTGGATCACGGCGGCCAAGAAGGAACCGGAGGACATCGACGAACTGGACGTGGAATTCTAGGGCGCAGCACCAGGAAGGATCGCGCCCGTTTTTGTCGCAGGCCCATGGCGGGAGACCGCAGAAAGGACGGATGTGATGAATACCGTAGCGGAAGCAAGCGTATTGGCGCAGAACACCTTCTCGCATGTGAGCGAGGGCGACACGCCCTATGAAACGGGCGGTCTGCGCGATTTCTTCCTGTATCGCGACCTGGGCATTGCGGCCGCCACCGGTGGCCAGGTGGTGGCGCAACTGGTCAAGGCCAACACCGCGCCGCAGGCCGGCACCGGCTGGCATCGGCATGAGGCCAACTTCCACATCGTCATCATGTTAAAGGGCTGGGCCCGCTTCATGTACGAGACCGAGGTCACGCTAGTCAAGGCAGGCGATTGCGTCCACCAGCGGCCCGGCATCGTGCACTTCCTGTTCGACTATTCGCCCGACATGGAGTATCTCGAAATCGTTAGTCCGGCCGACTTCAAGACCATCGCCATGCCGGCCCCCTGCGAGGTTCCAGCACCCACGCCTTGGAATAACTGAAGCCGCAGCGGGTCTGCCTTTCATGGGGGCAGGCCTGCGTCGGCGAGGACAAAAGCATGCAATTTTCCTCTGTCAAAAATTTCAAGCCTCTGTTAGGCTTTCTTCATGCACGCTGGCTCTGGCGTGCAGCGGCAGTCCCTTAGCGCCATCGCATCACGCTGCAGTCACGCTGTAGTTTTGCCGTACCCATCGCCTCTGTTTTCGTTACAACCTACTTAGAAAGATTCCCGCTCCCCACGGGAACGCGAAGCAAACCTATGGCACATTTTTTCGATGAGATGTATTCAGGAGAGAGCCGCGGCAATGAGGCCCAGGTGCGCCAGCACTACGCCGAATTCGCCAACTGGCTGTCCGCGCAATCGGCGGAGACCATCGCCCGCAAACGTGCCGAGTCCGACCTGATCTTCCGCCGCGTCGGCATTACCTTCGCGGTCTATGGCAACGATGCCGGCACCGAGCGCCTGATCCCCTTCGACATCATTCCGCGCATCATCCACAAGGCCGAATGGGCCAGGCTGGAAGCCGGACTGGTCCAGCGCGTGCGGGCGCTGAACATGTTCATCCACGACATCTACCACGAGCAGAAGATCGTCAAGGCCGGCATCATCCCGCCCGAGCAGATCTTCCAGAACGCGCAATACCGGCGCGAGATGCAGGATGTGAACGTGGTCAACGACATCTACGCCCACATCGCCGGGGTCGATATCGTGCGCGCCGGCGAGGGTGAGTTCTACGTGCTGGAAGACAACCTGCGCGTGCCCTCCGGCGTCTCCTACATGCTGGAGAACCGCAAGATGATGATGCGGCTCTTTCCCGATCTCTTCACGCGCCACAAGATCGCTCCCGTCGATCATTACCCCGACCTGCTGCTGGACAACCTGCGCTCGGTGGCGCCGGCCGGCGTGACCGATCCGACCGTGGTGGTGATGACGCCGGGCATGTACAACTCGGCCTATTTCGAACATGCCTTCCTGGCCCAGCAGATGGGCGTGGAGCTGGTCGAGGGGCAGGACCTGTTCGTCAAGGACAACGTGGTCTACATGCGCACCACGCGCGGCCCCAAGCGGGTCGACGTGATCTATCGCCGCATCGATGACGACTTCCTCGATCCGCTGGCCTTCCGTCCCGATTCCGCCCTGGGTGTGCCGGGCCTGTTGCAGGCCTACCGCGCCGGCAAGGTGACGCTGACCAATGCGATCGGCACCGGTGTGGCCGACGACAAGTCGATCTATCCCTATGTGCCGGACATGGTGCGCTTCTACCTGTCCGAAGATCCTATCCTCAACAACGTGCCGACCTACCAGTGCCGCAAGAAGGAGGATCTCTCCTACACCCTGGCCAACCTGGAAAAGCTGGTGGTCAAGGAAGTGCACGGCGCCGGCGGCTACGGCATGCTAGTCGGCCCGGCCTCGACCAAACAGGAGATCGAGGACTTCCGCGCGCGCATCATCGCCAAGCCTGATGGCTACATTGCCCAGCCCACGCTGGCCCTGTCGGTCTGCCCGACCTATGTCGAATCGGGCATCGCGCCGCGCCACCTCGATCTGCGTCCCTTCGTCTTGTCGGGCAAGCAGATCACCATGGTCAAGGGCGGACTCACGCGCGTGGCCCTGAAGGAAGGCTCGCTGGTGGTGAACTCGTCGCAGGGCGGCGGCACCAAGGACACCTGGATTCTGGAGAAATAAGATGCTCAGCCGTACCGCCGATCACCTCTTCTGGATGGCCCGCTACACCGAGCGCGCCGAAAACACCGCCCGCATGCTCGACGTGCATGTGCAGACCGCCTTGCTGCCGCAATCCACCGACGACGCCGAGCAGGGCTGGCGCGCCGTGCTGGGCATTTCGGAACTGCTCTATGGCTACAACCAGAAATACGACAAGCTCACGCAGAAGGATGTCATCGACTTCATGGTGCGCGATCCCAACAACCCGTCGTCGATCGCCTCCTGCCTGCGCCAGGCCCGCGAGAATGCGCGCGCCGTGCGCGGTGCGCTGACCACCGAAGCCTGGGAAATCCAGAACGCCACCTGGATCAAGATGCAGTCCTACCTGCAGACCAATGCGCTGGAGCAGAATCCGAGCGACTTCTTCGAATGGGTCAAGCATCGTTCGCATCTCTCGCGGGGCGTGACCATCGGCACCATGCTGGAGGACGAGGCCTTCCACTTCATCCGCCTGGGGACCTTCCTGGAGCGGGCCGACAACACGGCGCGCATCATCGACGTCAAGTTCCACGGCGCCAAGGAGACGCAGTCGCACAAGCAGGGCCAGTCACAGTCACAGTCGCAATCGCAGAGCCAGGGCACTGCGCAAGAAGCCAGCCAGCTCGACTTCTATTACTGGGCCGCGATCCTGCGTTCGGTGTCGGGCTTCGAGATCTACCGCAAGGTCTATCGCGACGTCATCACCCCCGAACGCGTGGCCGAGCTGCTGATCCTGCGCGCGGACATGCCGCGCTCGCTGTTGGCCTGCATGGGCAATGTGATCTCCAACCTGCACCATGTGCGCAACGATGTCTCGGCCGACACCGAGCGCTTTGCCGGCAAGCTGCATGCGGACCTGAAATTCGCCCGCATCGAGGAAATCCTGGAAGCCGGCCTGCACGATACGCTCACCGAATTCCTGGAGCGCATCTTCGAGCTGGGCAATCGAATCAGCCGTGATTTTCTTGTTCCTTTGGCAGCATAGGCAGTCCCGGCTGTGCTTCCATGGAAATAAAGGAGCACAGCCGCTGTCATCTTTTCTGGAAACAGGCCGTTACTGTAGGTACGTCACGACAGATGCCCCCGGCGCGCACGCTTGTGCACCGGGCCTTACGGTAAAATCCGGCTTTCCGTTTCCAAGTATCAAGATTCCATCATGACCTACTGCGTAGCCATGCGCCTCAACAGCGGCCTGGTGTTTCTGTCCGATTCGCGCACCAATGCGGGTGTTGACCATATCGGCACCTTCCGCAAGATGAGTGTTTACGAGAATCCGGGCGACCGCGTGATGGTCATGATGACCGCCGGCAACCTGTCGATTTCGCAATCGATCCGCCAGATGCTGACCGAGCGCACCAATGCCGAGGGACGCAGCATCTGGACAGTCACGTCCATGTACGAAGCCGCGCAGATCCTGGGCGACGCCATCCGCGCCGTGCATGACCGTGAAGCGGCCGAGCTGAGCAAGTTCGGCATCGACTTCAACGTCAGCATCATCTTCGGCGGGCAGATCCGGGGCGAGCGCTGCCGCCTGTTCCAGATGTATTCGGCGGGCAACTTCATCGAATCGCACGACGAAAATACCTACTTCCAGATTGGCGAATCCAAGTACGGCAAGCCCATCATCGACCGCGTTGTCGCCCCGCAGACCTCGCTGGACGAGGCCGCCAAGTGCGCCCTGATCTCGATGGATTCGACGCTGAAGTCCAATATCTCGGTGGGCCTGCCGCTGGACCTGCTGGTCTACCAGAGCGAAGACCTGGCCGTGACCCGCTTCGTCACCATCGACGAGCAGAACCAGTATTTCCAGATGATCCGCCGCAGCTGGGGATCGCAGTTGAAGCGCGTCTTCGAAGCCATCGACGACCCGGTCTGGGATGCGCCGCCGGAAGATACGCAGAACGTCCTCTCCAGCGTCGGCGACATCAGCGAGCCGGTACGCGTGCCGCCGCCCAATGGCGTGGCGCGTGGCCTGCAGGCCGCGCCGCGACAGATCTTGGCTGAACAGGATGGGGATGTCGGGCAGGCAAGCTGAACTGTTAGATTTTTCCTTTTGGAAACTTAGTCTTTGTTTTAACAAAACTAAGTTTTCATTTGACAGGAAATTCCCTCCCAGAAATAAAAAAGGCTGCATTCCAGGGAATGCAGCCTTTTTACTTTATAAATCGTTAAAACGATTTACAGGGATCGATCAGCGCACGATGGTCTGTGCTTCGCCCTCGGCACGCGCGCGGATGGCGCCGATGCGGTAGACGGTCTCGCCAGCCGCCTTCAGATGCGCTTCGGCAGCGTCGGCGTTTTCCTTGGAGACGATCACGGTCATGCCGATGCCGCAGTTGAAGACGCGGTGCATCTCGGCGTCAGCCACGCCGCCGTGCTGCTGCAGCCAGGTGAACAGCGGTGGCATGGTCCAGGACTTGGCGTCCAGCTCGGCGGTCAGGTGATCCTGCAGCACGCGCGGGATGTTCTCGACCAGGCCGCCACCGGTGATGTGGACCATGCCCTTGACTTCCAGCTTTTCCATCAGCGACAGCAGCGGCTTGACGTAGATGCGGGTCGGAGCCATGAGCACATCGGCCAGCTTGCGGCCGTGGAAGTCGGCTTCCAGGTCGGGCTTGGCCACGTCCAGGATCTTGCGCACCAGCGAATAACCGTTGGAGTGCGCGCCCGAGGAGGCCAGGCCCAGCACCACGTCACCCGGGGCGATCTTGGTGCCGTCGATGATCTTGGACTTTTCCACTGCGCCGACGGCAAAACCGGCCAGGTCGTATTCACCGTCCGGGTACATGCTGGGCATTTCAGCGGTTTCACCGCCGATCAGGGCGCAGCCGGCCTGTTCGCAACCGGCGGCGATGCCCTTGATGACGTCGGTGGCCGAGGGCACGTCGAGCTTGCCGCAGGCAAAGTAATCGAGGAAGAACAGCGGCTCGGCGCCCTGCACCAGAATGTCGTTGACGCTCATGGCCACCAGGTCGATACCGACCGTATCGTGACGGTTGAGGTGGAAGGCCAGCTTCAGCTTGGTGCCCACGCCGTCGGTGCCGGACACCAGCACCGGCTCCTTGTACTTCTTGCTGATCTCGAACAAGGCGCCGAAACCGCCAATGCCGCCCAGCACGCCTTCGCGGGTGGTGCGCTTGGCGAAAGGCTTGATCGCTTCGACCAAGGCGTCACCGGCATCGATATCGACGCCAGCGTCACGGTAGGAGAGGGAGACATTGGAAGGTGAAGTCATGATGAAATTGCCAGTGAAGACGGTAAAATAGGGGGATTGCAGGGTGCGATCGCCCTGCCAAGCCGTGATTTTAACAAAACCGACACTCCCGAACTCCGATTCCATGCCTTTTTCTTTGTCCGAAGAGCAAAAACAGAACCTGGCTTGGCTCATTGTCGGTTTTTTGCTATTGGCGCTGCTGATCGCCCTGGGGCCCATGCTCTCCCCCTTCGTCGCCGCCGGCATCATCGGCTACGCCTTGAATCCGGGCGTGGACTGGATCGCCAGCCGCCGCCTGGGGCCGGTTCGGGTGCCGCGTTTCGTGGCTGTGACCATCATGGTGCTGCTGCTGATCCTGGCGGGCCTGGCGCTGGTGCTCATCGTGGTGCCGCTGGTGCTGCGCCAGATCCCGCTGCTGCAGGCCCAGGTGCCGCCGCTGCTGGACAAGTTGAACGCCTTCGTCTCGCCGCGCCTGCACCAGTTGGGCATCGACGTGCGCCTGGACCTGGCCGGCATCAAGTCCCTGCTCACGCAGCAGATCAGCACCAGCAGCGATGAAGTCTGGACCTCGGTGCTGGCCTCGGCCAAGGTGGGCGGCACGGCGCTGTTGACCTGGCTGGCCAATCTGCTGTTCGTGCCGATGGTGCTGTTCTACCTGTTGCAGGATTGGCATCAGTTCATCAAGCGCATGCAGATCCTGATCCCGCGCCGTTGGGCTGGCCGCATCAATACCATGGCTGCCGAGGTCGATGGCCTGCTGGGACAGTACCTGCGCGGCCAATTGCTGGTGATGCTGGTGCTGGCGGTCTATTATTCGGTTGCGCTGACCGCTGCCGGCTTCGACAGCGCGCTGCCGGTGGGTGTGCTCACCGGCCTGCTGGTCTTCATCCCCTATGTCGGTTTCGGCCTGGGGCTGGTGCTGGCGATCCTGGCGGCGATCCTGCAGTTCGATGGCGCCATCGGACTGTTGTGGGTGGCCCTGATTTATGGCGTGGGACAGGTGCTGGAAAGCTTCATCCTCACGCCCAAGCTGGTGGGCGAGCGGATCGGCTTGCACCCGCTGGTGGTGATATTCGCCCTGCTGGCCTTTGGCCAGCTGTTCGGCTTTGTCGGCGTGCTGCTGGCGCTGCCGGCCTCGGCCATCGTCTCGGTGATCGCGCTGCATGTGCGACGCGAATACCTGGCCAGCAATTTTTACAACCGTTGAACCATGTATGATCCAACCCAGCCTCCCTGCCATTGCAGGAAGCTGCGCAGGCTCGGGCGCTTGGCGCCGTCCTGCATTAACTGGCCGCAAGCTGCTTGCGGCCTTCGTAGCTGATACACGCCGATGAAACAGATTCCGCTCGACCTGAGCGCGGACCAGCCGCAGAGCTTTGACAGCTTCGTGACCGGCCGCAATGCAGAACTGCTGGAGCGCTTGAAGCTGCTGGCCACGGCCGGCGTGGACCAGTCCACCCAGACCGGCAGCGCCAGCACCGACCGCTTCCTCTACCTCTGGGCCGAAGCCGGCGCAGGCAAGACCCACCTGCTGCAAGCCCTGGCCAGCAGCGTCGCACAGGAAGGCCACCAGGCCCGCCTGATCCGCGCCGATTCGCCAGACTCAGCCTTCGACTACAGCCCGCAGATCACCCATTACCTGCTCGATGATGTCGATCAGTTGTTCGAGGAGCAACAGATAGCCGCCTTCAACCTGTTCAACCAGATCCGCGAACAGGGCGGCTGGATGGTCTGCTCCGGCACCCTGCCGCCGACCCGGCTGGAGCTGCGCGAAGACCTGCGCACCCGGCTGGGCTGGGGCCTGATCTACCAGGTGCATGATCTCTCGGACGACGAGAAGATTGCCGCCCTCTTGCAGATCACGCTGGACCGCGGCCTGGAGATCCCCCCCGCCGTAATGATGTACATGCTCACCCACTACCGCCGCGACATGCCCTCGCTGTCGCGCATGCTCGACGCGCTGGACCGCTACTCGCTGGCCACCAAGCGCGCCATCACCCTGCCTTTGCTGCGCGAACTGTTACAACAGGAATCCGGAGAACAATGAACCTCGCCCTTTTCGATCTCGACCACACCCTGCTGCCGCTCGACTCCGACCACGAGTGGGGTGAATTCATGGCGCGCATCGGCGCCGTGGATGCCGACAGCTTCCGCAAGGCCAATGACCAATGGTTCGCCCATTACCAGAATGGCACGCTGGACCCGGTGGCCTACCTGGAATTCGCGCTGGGCAACCTGGCGCGCTTTTCGCGCGAGCAGCTCGATGAGATGCACCTGCAATTCATGGACGAAGTGGTCAAGCCCGCCATCCTGCCGCAAGCCGTGGCGCTGGTGAAGCAGCACCTGGACGCCGGCAACCTGGTGGCCATCGTCACCGCCACCAACCACTTCGTGACCAAGCCCATCGCCTCGCACTTCGGCGTGGAACACCTGATCGCCGCCATGCCGGCGCTGGACGCCCAAGGCAACCTCACCGGCAAGCTCGACGGCACGCCGACCTTCGGCCCCGGCAAGATCGTCCATACCGAAGCCTGGCTGGACCGCCTGGGCCACGCCCTCGACAAGTTCGAACGCAGCTACTTCTACAGCGATTCGCAGAACGACATTCCGCTGTTGGAACGCGTGACCGATCCCATTGCCACCAACCCCAACGACAAGCTGCTGGCGCATGCCCAGGCGCGCGGCTGGCCGGTGCTGAACCTCTTTGCCGACGGCCACGCGCAATGATCAAGAAACTGATTCGCTCCATCCTGGGCCGAGGCAAGACGGCCGCAGCAGCAGCCAGCGCCGAGACCCCCGCGCCCGCCAGGAAGACCCGCGCCAAGGCCGGCGCAGACGGCAAGATCGAGCCCGATGTGCTGGGCCCCAAGGAACATGGCATCGATCCCAGCCTGGTCTCGCCCAATGCCGTGCGGGTCACGCAAACCCTGCAGGAAGCCGGCTACAAGGCCTTCATCGTCGGCGGCGCGGTGCGCGACCTGCTGCTGGGGATCAAGCCCAAGGACTTCGACGTGGCCACCAACGCCACGCCGGAACAGGTCAAGCAACTGTTCCGCCGCGCCTTCATCATCGGCCGCCGCTTCCAGATCGTGCATGTGATGTTCGGCCAGGAACTCATCGAGGTCACCACCTTCCGCGGCGCCTCCGCCGAAGCCGCGCCCAAGGATGAACATGGCCGCGTGCTGCGCGACAACACCTTCGGCGAGCAGCACGAAGACGCCACCCGGCGCGACTTCACCATCAACGCGATGTACTACGATCCGGCCAGCCAGGCCGTGCTGGACTACCACGGCGGCATCGCCGACATCCGCGACAAGAAGCTGCGCATCATCGGCGAACCCGAGGCGCGCTACCGCGAAGATCCGGTGCGCATGCTGCGCGTGGTGCGCTTTGCGGCCAAGCTCAAGTTCACCATCGACCCGGCCAGCAGCGCGCCCATCCGCGTGATGGCCCCGCTGATCGACAACGTGCCGGCCGCGCGCGTGTTCGATGAGATGTTGAAGCTGCTCATGAGCGGCCACGCCCTGGCCTGCCTGCAGCAGCTGCGCAAGGAAGGTCTGCATCATGGCCTCTTGCCGCTGCTGGACGTGGTGCTGGAACAGCCGCTGGGCGAGAAGTTCGTCACCCTGGCGCTGGCCGATACCGATGCCCGCGTCAAGCAGGGCAAGGGTGTCTCGCCGGGCTTCCTGTTCGCTTCGCTGCTGTGGCACCAGGTGCTGGAGAAGTGGCGCGCCTACCAGGCGGCCGGCGAATATCCCATTCCCGCGCTGCACCTGGCGGCCGACGATGTGCTGGACGCCCAGACCGAAAAGCTGGCCCTGCAGCGCAAGATCGCCTCCGACATGCGCGACATCTGGGCCATGCAACCGCGCTTCGAACGCCGCGTGGGCAAGGCGCCCTACAAGCTGCTGGAACACCTGCGCCTGCGCGCCGGCTTCGATTTCCTGCTGCTGCGCTGCCAGTCCGGCGAACTCGATGCGGAGCTGGGCGAATGGTGGGAAGCCTTCATCGCCGGCACCAGCGCGGAACGCGAAGAACTGATCGCCCGCAAGCCCGCCGATCCAGCTAGCGCCCCTGGCGGCCCGAAGAAACGCAAGCGTCGCGGCGGACGCACCCGCAGCCGTAGCGGCGGCGAAGCTGGCTTCAATGACAGCGCACCAGCCGGCGATGTGGCCCCTGCCCCAGCAGAGGCCCCGGCCCGTGCAGAAACCGCAGCGGCCGACGCCGATAGCGGCGCGGCGCCCGCACCCAAGCGCCGTCGCCGTCGCCGCAGCACCGGCGGTGCCGAGGGCGCAGGCGGTGATACGGGCGCTGCCAACGGCAGCGACTGAGGCTGAGGCTTAGGATGATGGAACCCGCTTCCACGCTGGCCTGGATCGGTATCGGCGGCAACCTGGGTGACGCCCGCGCCACCGTCGAAGCGGCCATTGCGCGGCTGGCGGCGCTGCCGCAGACGCAGCTGCTGCGCAGCTCCTCGCTGTATCGCACCGCGCCCATCGATTCCAGTGGTGACGATTACGTCAATGCCGTAGCGCTGCTGAGCACCACCCTGCCGGCGCTGGACTTGCTGCATGCCTTGCAGGCCATCGAATTGCAGCACGGGCGTGAGCGCCCCTATCGCAATGCGCCGCGTACGCTGGATCTGGATGTGCTGATGTATGGCGAGGCCCGCATCGCGGACGAGGAATTGACGGTGCCGCATCCGCGCATGGCGCAACGCGCCTTCGTGCTGGCCCCCTTGCTGGAAATCGACGAGAACGCAGTGATACCGGGCGTGGGCGCAGCGCGGCCCTTGCTGGATGCGATCACGGACCAGCCCATCAGCAGGATCTGATCCGTAAAAAACAAGGGCGGCAACGCCGCCCTCCTCCACCCGTCAATCACAGCGCGCTGCCGCTGGCCGTCCCCCGCGCCACTGGGCGCAATTCATGCAGCCGGCGATGATGGCCCTTGAGCCACAGCGGCAATTCATGGGCCGGCATGGGCTTGCCGATCAGGTAACCCTGGCCCAGGCTGCAACCGAAGTCTTGCAGCAGCCGCCAGTCTTCCATCGTTTCCACCCCTTCGGCCACGGTCACCAGCTCCAAACGCTGCGCCATATCCAGCGCGGATTGCAGGATCACGCGCAGGTTCTTGCGGTCATGCGCGCCATGCACGAAGGAACGGTCGATCTTCAGCTCCGTGAAGGGGATGCGCGCCAGTTGCTGCATCGAGGAAAAGCCGGTGCCGTAATCGTCAATGGACAGCCCGAATCCCTTCAGGCGCAAGCGCGCCAGCATGCCCAGCGAATTGCCCTTATGCGCCACCACCGAACTCTCGGTGATTTCCAGCACCACGTG
Organism: Herbaspirillum camelliae; assembly: GCF_001929405.1. Classification (NCBI taxonomy): domain Bacteria; kingdom Pseudomonadati; phylum Pseudomonadota; class Betaproteobacteria; order Burkholderiales; family Oxalobacteraceae; genus Herbaspirillum; species Herbaspirillum camelliae. The sequence continues at coordinate 2,084,654 of NZ_KV880769.1, read as the reverse complement.
CTCGGCCGGCAGCGCATGCTTGTCCACCAGTTCCAGGATGCGATGCAGGAAGTCAGGCTTCTCCAGCAACAGGGGCGACAGGTTCACCGCCACCTTGATGGCCAGCCCCCGGCTATGCCAGATGGCGGCCTGCCCCATGGCCTGGTCCATCATGGCCAGGGTGAGCGGATGGATCAGCCCGCATTGCTCGGCCAGCGGAATGAAACGGTCCGGCGACACCATCCCGCGCTGCGGATGAATCCAACGCGCCAGCGCCTCCACCCCCTTGAGGATACCGGTCTGCACATCCACCTTGGGCTGGAAGTAGGGCAGCACCTGGCCGCCTTCGATGGCTGCGCCCAGGTCATGCTCGCACATCGAAGGCTGGGGATCGAGATCGGCCTGTTGTGCATCCCCATGCGGACGGAACGACTCCAAGGCCGCAAGCAACTGGTTCTGGTTGAGCGGCTTTTGCAGTACGCCAATGAGATTCATGCCCAGCGCATGGATCATGGTCTCCACCGACAGCAGCAACGAGGTCTCGCGACTGGAGGCGACGATGAGGGGAACATCGATGCCCTTCTGCTGCAACTGCTGGATCAGCTCAATGCCATCCATGCCGGGCATTTCCAGGTCCACCACCATCAGGCTGGGCGGCAGCATCAGCAGCCCCAGCAGGTCCAGCGCTTCGTTGCCGTTGCCGGCCTCGTAGATCAGGTCCGCACCCAGCTGCTGCAGCAGCTGCACGCTGTGCTGGCGCTGCACGGCGCTGTCATCGACCACCAGCGCGGATTTGATCAGCTCGTTGAGGTTATCGGCAGGCATATTGTTCTATCACGGCAGAGATGTGTTCCAGTGTGATGACGTCACCGACGCCACCCTGTTGTATCGCTTCCTTGGGCATCCCGAAGACCACGCTGCTGGCTTCGTCCTGGGCATAGGTGGCGCCGCCGCAATCGGCCATCTCGCGCATGCCGCGCGCGCCGTCATCGCCCATGCCCGTCATGATGATGCCCACTGCATTGCTGCCAGCGGCCTTGGCCAGCGAGCGGAACAGCACATCCACCGAGGGCTTGTGCCGACTCACCAGCGGGCCGTCGAGTGTTTCCACATAGTACTGCAGGCCCTCCCGCCTGACCACCAGATGCCGTCCGCCGGGGGCGATCAGCACGCGTCCCGGCAGGATCCGGTCGAGATGCTCGGCTTCCTTGACCTCGGCCCCCGAGATCCGGTGCAAGCGCTCGGCAAAGCTGCGGGTAAAGCGCTGCGGCATGTGCTGCACCACCACGATGCCGGGACAACGCTGGCTTAGCTTGCCCAGCACCCGCTCCAGTGCCTGCGGTCCGCCGGTGGACGCGCCAATGGCCACTATCCTTGCGGTGGCCGGCCTGAGCCCATCTTCCGGGCCGGGCGGCTGCAGCACCGCATCGGCCGTATAGCGCTGCAAGACCGCTCCCCAAGCTGCATCATGCAGCATTTCGCGCGCGCCTGCCTTGACCAGGCTCAGTCCCAGGCGAGCCGGCCCCTGGGGCGCACGCCGCCCCTCCCCCGCTTGCATGGCGGCGCGGATCGCGCCGGCCAGTTCCTCCACGGCCTGCTGCAGGAAATCACGCACGCCCAGTTGCGGACGGGCAATCACGCTCACCGCCCCGGCGGCCAGCGCCTCGGCGGCAAGCGCATTGTCCGGCCCCACGTGCGCACTGCACATGATCACCGGAGTGGGCCGGGTCGCCATGATCTGGCGCAGAAAGCTCACGCCATCCATGCGGGGCATCTTGATATCGAGCACGATCACATCCGGCCATTGCTGCTGCATCTTGCGCAGCGCGAAGACCGGATCAGGCGCCGTGCCGATGACGCGGATATCGGGCGTCTGCGCCAGCACCTGCTGCATCAGCTGGCGCACCACCGAGGAGTCATCGACCACCATGACGCGGATCATCGCCGGCGTGCTCATGCGGGTTTCCGGTAGATCGACGGCGAATGCATGTCCAACCCCAGGTCCATGCCGTGCAGGGACTCGGAGTGTCCGACTACCAGATAGCCGCCCGGCCGCAGCCGCGCGATCACGTCGCGCAGCACCTGCAGCTTGGTCTCGCAATCGAAATAGATGATGACGTTGCGCAGGAAGATCAGGTCGTACTGACCATCGTCATGCTCGTCCAGCCGGGTGAGATTGCGCTGCGCGAACTGGACCTTGGCGCGCAGGTCGGCCTGCACCAGGAAATGCCCTTCGTACTCGCCTATGCCCATGAGGCAATAACGGCGCAGATACGCGCGCGGGATATTCTGCCCACGCACCATGGGATAGAGCGCACGCCGGGCGAAACGCAGCACCCGCGTACTGATGTCGGAAGCGAACACCGACCAGCTTGCGCCAGGCCGGTGATGGTCCAGCAGCATGGCCAGAGTATAGGCTTCTTCACCGGTGGCGCTGGCCGCGCTCCAGATGCGCAGTTGCGGCTGCTGGGCCAACTGCGGCAGCCATTGCCCGACCAGGAAATCGAAGTGACCTGGTTCACGGAAAAAATAGGTTTCGTTGGTGGTGATCAGATCGATGGCGCGCTGGCGCTCCTGCGCCCCCGCTTCGCTGCTGATCAGCGCGTGGTACTGGCCCAGGTGGCGCAAGCCCAGTTCGTTCAGGCGGCCCGCCAGGCGACTCTGCAGCAAGGCCTTCTTGGACAAGGGCAGGTGCAACCCGATCTGCTGCTTGAACAAGCGCTGGAACAGCAGCATGTCATGGTCGCTGACCTCTTCTTCCAGTGCGATGCCGTAGGGGCCGGTCATTACGGCTACTCCTGCGCCGCACCGCTGATGCTGCCGATGGCTTCGGGCCCGCCGCCGAGTGCATCCTCGGCGCTCATGCCCAAGAGACTGGCCAGTTCATCCACCGACAACACCCGTGGCACATCCAGCACCACCAGGAAGCGCTCGTTGACATTGATCATGCCATCGACGAAGTCAGCGCGGATGCCCGCCCCGAAGGAGGGACGCGGCTCGATCTGGTCCACGCCGATGCAGAGCACCGCGCTGACTGCATCCACCATCACACCCAGCAGCAATTGCTGCTCGTCCTGCTGCAGTTCCATGATGATGACGCAGGTCCGCTTTGCTACCACGGTGGGAGCGCGCCCCAGGCGCACCGACAAATCGATCACCGGCACCACCGAACCGCGCAGGTTGATCACCCCGCGCAGGAAGGCGGGCATCAGCGGCACTTCGGTCAGGCCGGAAAACTCGATGATCTCGCGGATGCTGGCAATGGGCATGGCAAAGCTCTCGGTTCCCACCAGGAAGGTGAGGAACTGGCGGCTCTCGACCACCTCTTCCTGCGCGCGGCGGCGCTTGCTCTGGCCGTTCAGGGACACGCTAGGCATGGCCTGCTCTCCTTGCTGGTCCGGTTGGGCTCTTCACTGGACGGTTCTCCTCAGAAGCGCTTGAAGGACGATTCATCGACACCGGGCTCATCCTCGGGCGCATCGAGCATGGACAGGCGCCGCACGCTCTCGGACTTGCCGCCCGAGCGCGGCAGCGGCACCGCCTTGCTGGCGCGCGGGGGGCTCTTGCGCGGCTCGCCGACCTGGAAGAAGCGCATCAGGTCTTGCAGATGGATAGCCTGGGCGCTCATCTCTTCCGAGGTGGCCGACAGCTCTTCCGAGGCCGAGGCCGTCATCTGGGTAGTCTGCGCCATCTGGTGCACGGCATTGTTGATCTGCTCCAGGCCGGTCGATTGTTCGTGCGAGGCCGCAGCGATCTCCTGCACCAGGTCAGCGGTCTTGCGGATCGACGGGACCATCTGGTTCAACAGGCCGCCGGCCTTCTCGGCCAGGCCCACGCTGTTCTCGGCCACCGCAATGATTTCCTGGGCGGCGCTCTGGGAGCGTTCGGCCAGCTTGCGCACTTCGGCGGCGACCACCGCAAAGCCCTTGCCGTGCTCACCGGCGCGCGCCGCTTCGATGGCCGCGTTCAGCGCCAGCAGATTGGTCTGGTAGGCGATGTCATCGATGATGCCGATCTTGCTGGCGATCTGCTTCATCGCCGCCACTGTCTCGCGCACTGCTTCCCCGCCTTCGGTAGCGGCAGTGGCCGAAAGACTGGCGATGCCATCGGTGGTGCGGGCGTTGTCGGCGTTCTGGGCGATGGTGGCCGTGATCTCTTCCACCGAGGCGCTGGTTTCCTCGACGTTGGCGGCCTGCTGCGCGGAGTTGTGCGACAGCGCCTGCGAGGAGGATGAGATCTGTTCCGAGGCCGAGGCAAGTGAGGTGGCGGTGCCGCTGACATCGCCGATGACATCGGTCCACTTGTTGATCATCTGCTGGGTGCTGTAGAGCACGCTGATCTTGTCGCCCTTGGGCAGCGGCACCACCACGGTGAGATCGCCCTCGGCCACGCGACGCAGCACGCTCATGGCGTCACGCGGCTCGCCGCCGATCTGCGAGCGGATGATGCGATAGGACAGCCACAGGCAGGCAAACAGCACCACCACCGAGGCGGCCAGCAGCCAGAAGATCTTCTGCTCCAGCTCGGCGTAGTCCTTGCCGGCCTGCCGCACGTTGGCCTGGGTGCGCTCGTCCACCAGGCGCAGGAAATCGTTGACCGGGCTCATCAGCTTGCCGAACAGTGCGCGGTAGGTCTGGTCGAACACCAGTTCCTGCGCCATGGCCTGGTTGGGCGCGCCGATGACGGTGTACTTGCCTTCGCCGTCATCGAACTCGCCCTTGACCGCATGAAAGGCCGTGATCTCGATCTTGGCCAGCTGGTCGCCCAGCTTCAGGGCTTCCTGCATCTTGGCCAGTTCTTCGTCGGTGAAGCCGGCGCGCTTCATCAGCTCGCTCAGCGGCACCGCCGGCGCGCCGGGGTCCAGGGCCAGCTTGCGGGCGTTGACCAGGTCCCAGTTGAAGCGGTCATAGTTGGAAGGCCGCGCGCGCTTGCCGTTGCGGATATCCATGATCATGTAGTAACGATCCTCGTCATTCGGATCGCCCGTGGTCACGTAGGCGCGCGCGAACTTGGTCATGTCCTCGGTGGTGCGACGCAGTTCATTGGCCAGCGCCGTGGAGTCGTAGCGCGACTGGTGCGCACGTTCCAGCTCCATGTTGGCGTCCTTGAGTGCGCCGGTCAGGCTGACCACCACCGCTACCAGGATGGACAGCACCAGGGCCAGCCAGATGAAGAGCTGCTTGATGCTCATCCTGTGGGTCATTGTTTCTCGCATGCTCGCGTCCCCTTGTTCTGGCTCGTGCCTGTCATGGTGCGGAGGCCACGCCGCGTTCGGCATAGGCCTGCGCACTGCCTTGTTCCTGCTGCTGGGTGTGATGGACCAGATGGGCGATGTCCAGGATCAGCGCCACCCGTCCATCGCCCAGGATGGTCGAACCCGACAATCCCTTGACCTTGCCGAACAGCCGCCCTAGCGGCTTGATCACCGCCTGGCACTCGCCCAGCAGGCCATCGACCAGCAGGCCCGCGCGCAGCGGTCCGTACTGGACGATGACCAGGCTGTTGCGCCCGCGCTCGCGCGCCGGCAGGTCGAACAGTTCGCGCAGTGGCACGAAGGGCAAGGGCTCATCGCGCACGTTCACGATATGGCTGCCCGGCTGCTGCGGCGGCATGTCGATGCATTCCACCACCATGTCCAGCGGAATGACGAAGACCGCATTGCCCACCACCACCTGGAAACCGGAAATGATGGCCAGCGTCAGCGGCAGCCGCAGACGCACCACGGTGCCGCGCCCGCGTCCGGTATCGATGCTCACCTCCCCGTGCAGCGCCTCGATATTGCGCCTGACCACATCCATGCCCACGCCACGGCCCGACAGTTCGGTCACCTGCCGGGCGGTGGAAAAACCGGGCTCGAAGACGAAGCGATAGATCTCGGCATCGCTCAGTTCTGCATCGGGACTGGCCAGCCCCTGCGCCACCGCCTTGGCCAGGATGGCCTCGCGGTCCATGCCGCGGCCATCGTCCATGACTTCGATGACCACGCTGCCCGATTCATGGATGGCGTTGAGCTGCAGGCTGGCCTTGGCCGGCTTGCCGGCGGCGATGCGCTCGGTCGCCGGTTCGATGCCATGGTCGATGGCGTTGCGCACGATGTGCATGAGCGGGTCGGCCAGACGTTCCACCATGGACTTGTCCAGCTCGGTGTCGGAGCCGGTCATGACCAGGTCGATGTCCTTGCCGAGGTCGCGCGCGATGTCGCGCACGATGCGCGGGAAACGCTGGAACACTTCGTTGATCTGCACCATCCGCAAGGTCAGCGCGGCGTCGCGGATCTGCTCCATCAGGGTATCGATGGCCTGGGTGGCTTCCTCGAACTGGCTGTCCTTGCGACGACGCGCGATCAGCCGCGCACTGGCGCCGGCGATGACCAGTTCGCCGACCAGGTCGATGAGCTGGTCGAGCTTGGAGACTTCGATCTTGATGAATTTCTGTTCCTGGGCGCGACGCTCGTCCAGCGCACGCGGCCGTTGCAGCACTCCCTCTGCCGCCATGGGTTCCACGGCTGCGACCACGGCGTCCGAGGGCGTGGCGCTGGCCGCTTCCAGGCTCTGCCACTGCGCCTGGTCGAACAGCGCCAGACCGCGCCAAGCGACGGCCAAGCGGACGGCATCCTGCGGGGCCAGGCGCGCCAGGCACTGGGCGTAGGCCGACAGCGGCGCGCGCGGCGGCAGGATGTCGATGCGACTGTCATCGCGCACGAACTCGAATACATTTTCCAGCGTCTGCAGCGTGGAGTCGGCGGCCAGGCAGACTTCCATGCCCAGGTAGCAACTCTCGGCATCCATCGCCGCCGCCTCGGGAATGGCCGATTCGACCGTGACCAACGCCACGATGCGGCCCAGCGAACGCAGGTAGTGCAGGAAGGACAAGGGATCGAGCCCATCGCGCAGCACGTTCTCGTTCAATTGCAGCGAGAGATGCCAATACGGGACACGGGTGGCGGCCTGATCGGCTGTCGCGCTCTCGCTGCCCGCTGCGCCGCGCAAAGCCGCCAGCGGTAAAGGCGCGGACACGGGCACGCTGTCCACCGACAAGGCGGCGACCGCATCGAGCTCGGCCAGCAAGGCGGCGCGCCGCTCGGCATTGGGTTCTTCGGCTTCCTGGCCGCGCTCGATGGCGTCGACCAGCTCGCCGATGTAATCGCTACACTGCAGCAGCAGCGACATCAGATGGCTATCCAGCGCCAGCCTCTCCTCGCGCACCCGTTCCAGCACGTGTTCGAGATGATGGGTGAACTGGACGATGCTGTCGAAGGCGAACAGGCCGGCCGAACCCTTGATGGTATGCGCGGCGCGAAAGATGGCGTGGATGCCATCGCGGCTGGGGCCTTCCATTTCGGTCTGCAACAGGGCCGCCTCCATGGCCACCAGCAGTTCGCGGGCTTCCTGCACCATGGCGTCGCGGGCGGAGTCCTTGCTCATGCGGCCTCCATGCCGAAACGATCATGCAACTGCAACAGGTCGAATGCGACCAGCAAGGCCGGGCTCGCACCGACGATTTCCAGGCTGCGTCCCTGTTCGAGCAGCTCGCGCCGCAGCAGCAACAGCAGTTGTATGCCGGCGGTGTCGATCTCATCCACTCCGGCCAGGTCCAGTTGCACCTGCGGCTGCGCCAGCGTGAGCACGTGCAGCAGCTCGGGCTTGCGCTCGGCGGCCTGGAAAATGGTCAGGCCGCCACTCACCTGGAGCAGCAGCTTGTCCTCTTGCACGGTGAGGGTCACTGGCATGTTGTGCTTCTCGGCTTTCTCTCGTTCTGTATTGCTCTGTATTGCTCAACTGTATTGCTCAACTGTATTGCTCAACTGTATTGCTCAACTGTATTGCTCTGTATTGCTGCACTGTATCGGACCGGCCTTGCGCCGCGCTGACGCGTTCAGGGCAAGATCAGCTTGGCCACCGCGTCGAGCAGCACCGGCGGCTGGAAGGGCTTGTGCACCCAGGCGCGGATGCCAGCGGCCTTGCCTTCCTGCTTGCGGGCCTCGCTGCTTTCGGTGGTGAGCATGATGACCGGCGTGAATTTGTAGGCCGGCATCTGCTTCATCTCGCGCACGAAGGACAGGCCGTCCAGATGGGGCATGTTCAGATCCGAAATGACCAGGTTGAACTTGCGGCCATCCAGGTGGGCCAGGGCCTGCTTGCCGTCGGCGGCTTCCTCGACGTGATAGCCGGCGCTCCTCAAGGCCGCCGAGATGGTCTGGCGCAGGCTGAAGGAGTCATCGACGATCAGTATGTTTTTTTCCATCGCCCGTCCTCAGAAGAAATCCACTTGCGAAGCCGTCACTGCGCCGCCTTGCTGGCCGGCGTGGACCTGGCGCTGTTCCTGGGTGGTATAGGTCTTTTCGAGATCGGCCAGCCATTGCTGTGCACTGGGCAATGCCCCCGGCGCATCCTCTGCCGCGGCTGCCCGCAGACGTGCGATGTCGTGCTGCACGTGGTCAAGTATCTGGCTGATACGATCCTGGAATTGCAGATGGACCAGGATGTCGCAGACTTCGCGGTCCACTTCACGGCTTTCGTCTTCCAGTTGTTCTACGGTACTGGACAGTTTCATGGCCGACTGGCGGAAATCAGCGATGACCTGGTCGATCACGGCGCGCGATTGTTCCACGATCTCGCCCTCGCCGGCGGGAGCCTCGCCGGACGCGCCCAGCACCGCCTGGATCTGCTGGCGCGCGCTCTTGGCGCGGGCGGCGATCTGGCGACTGTTTTCGGCAGAACGCTCGGCCAGTTCCTGCCAGCTCTGCTCGTTGTTCAGGAGATCGGTCACGCCGGTCTGCCCGGCCAGTTGCTCGTTCTGCTGGGCCAGGCGACGGATCTCGTCGTTGGCGGCCAAGAGCGTATCCAGGCGGCTGGCCAGCGCCTGGCGCGAACTGAGCATGCCCTCCAGCGCCGTGGCGATGCCACCCAACTGGTCGGCCGCATGCTGGACGGTCTGCAGGATTTCGCCGCCCGCACCATGACGGGCCGGGTCGAGCGTGCCCTCCAGCCGTTCGTGGATGCCCACGAAACGCGCGGTCAGGCTGTCGATGGCCGATTGCGTCTGCGCCCGCGCCAGTTGCACATTGCCCTGCCAGACCGGCAGCACCTCGCGCAGCAGGCCGTCGAGTTGCTGGCCGGCATCTTCCTGCGCGGCGCCAGCCGCCGGCGGCGCGGGCAGTGCTGGCGCGACCGCGCTGGCCTGGGCAGGCGGCGGGGCCGGCAGGCAGGTCAGGTAGAACGCGCCGCCGATGAGCAAGCCCACCAACGCACCCAGCCACCAGTGCTGCGCCAGCATCATGAACAACAACAGGTTCACCAGGCACAGCACCGGCAAGATATTGCGAAGCGATTTCACAGCCACTATCCCAAGGTCGTCATCATCAGTCATGGCCGGCGGGCGGATTGGCCTGCCCGTTGCCCGCCGTCGGCGTTTTTCATTGCGTCAGTCAATCTGTCAGGCCTTCGTCAGGGTATCAGGGTGTTTACGGCATCTCTGCGCTGATCTTTTGGCAACAGGAAAAATATTCACACTGATTTTCATCTGACCAGTCCGAATGGACTGGTTGGTGCAGGCTGCCCCTGGCACTAAAGGCGGGCGCTGCCGGTCTATCGTGCAAGCGCACCTGTGGACAGCTTATTGTGCGGCTAGCCCGCAGCAGTCCTTGCGAGGAATAGGGGCCGGTTTACGCCTGAGTTGTGGTTCATGGCGGCATCGATCATGGGTGCGTTATCAGGGAACAAACATCTCCCTGGGGCAGCGCAGCGCCGCAGAGGATGAAATCAACTACAATGCCGCACCCGGCGCGCCCGGGGGAAAGACACCATGGAACTGGAAAGCTACCGCTACATTGCAATCGACGGCCCCATCGGGGCGGGCAAGACCTCACTGGCCACGCGCCTGGCCACGCTCTGGGGAGCGCAGGCCTTGCTGGAACAGCCGGAGGGCAATCCCTTCCTGGCCGAGTTCTACCGGGATGCGGCGCGGCATGCCTTCCAGACCCAGACTTTCTTCCTGCTGCAACGCATGGGGCAGTTGCAGGCGCCACTGGATCCGGCGCTGGCCGAGGGCCGCTTCATCGCCGACTTCATGCTGGAAAAGAACATCCTGTTCGCCCAGCTGACCCTGGCCGGCGACGAACTGGCGCTCTACGACGCCCTGCATCGCCAGTTGCAGCCGCAGGTGCGCATTCCGGACCTGGTGATCCACCTGCAGGCGCCGCCGGAGGTCTTGCAGGCCCGCATCGGCGCACGCGGCATCGCCATGGAGCAGGCCATCTCGCTGGATTACCTGCAACGGCTGTCGGAATGCTACAGTCATTTTTTCTATCACTACGAAGACGCGCCGGTGCTGACCGTCAACACCGAGCATCTGGATCCTGCGCACAAGGACGCCGATCTGGCCATCCTGCTGCAGCACATCCAGGAGATGCACGGCAAGCGCGCCTTTCTCAATCACGGAGGTTGAATTCTTCATGGCAGGCTATCTTCAGGAATCGGGCGCCGCACGCGCCAAGCCGGTGACCACCCACACCCTGCAGGCGATGCGCGCCCAGGGCGACAAGATCAGCATGCTGACCTGTTATGACGCCAGCTTCGCTACGCTCATGGAGCGCGCCGGGCTGGAAACGGTCTTGATCGGCGACTCGCTGGGCATGGTCTGCCAGGGCCATGATTCGACCCTGCCGGTGACGATCCAGGATGTGGCCTACCACACGGCGGCAGTGGCGCGCGGCACGCGCACCATGCTGATCATCGCCGACCTGCCCTTCGGCACCTACCCGACCCGCAAAGAAGCCTTCCGCAATGCCGCCCTGCTGATGCAGGCGGGCGCGCAGATGATCAAGCTCGAAGGCGGCGTCTGGCTGGCCGATACCATCAAGTTCCTCACCGAGCGCGGCATCCCGGTGTGCGCCCACATCGGCTTGACGCCGCAATCGGTACACCAGTTGGGCGGCTTCAAGGTCCAGGGCAAGACCAGCGATGGCGCCACCCAATTGCATGCCGATGCACTGGCCGTGCAACAGGCGGGCGCCTCACTGGTGGTGATCGAAGCGGTGCCCGCCACGCTGGGCAAGGAAGTGACCGACCGCCTGAGCATTCCTACCATCGGCATTGGCGCCGGCCCTGATTGCTCGGGCCAGGTGCTGGTGATGCATGACATGCTGGGTGTCTTCCCCGGCCACAAGAGCCGCTTCGTGCGCAACTTCATGGACGGGGCCAGCGGTATCGAGGAGGCGGTGCGCCGCTATGTGGCTGCGGTCAAGGACGGCAGCTTCCCGGCGCAGGAGCATTGCTTCTGATTGCATGGCTCTTGCAGGGGCTGTGGACAAGAAAAAGGCCAGCGTGATGTGCGCTGGCCTTTTGCTTTGTTGCCGATGCTAGAGCGTCTTACTCGAAGAATTCCTTGACCTTGTCCTTCCAGGTCTTGGTCTGCGGGCTGTGCTTGGCGCCGCCTTCGGTGGTGAGCTGCTCGAACTCGCGCAGCAGTTCCTTCTGGCGTTCGGTCAGCTTGACCGGGGTTTCCACCACGACGTGGCAGAACAGGTCGCCCGGATAACCGGAACGCACACCCTTGATGCCCTTGCCGCGCAGACGGAAGGTCTTGCCGCTCTGGGTGCCTTCGGGAATCGAGAAGGACGCCTTGCCGTTGAGCGTGGGGGCTTCGATCTCGCCGCCCAGCGCCGCCTTGGCGAAGGAGATCGGCATCTCGCAATGCAGGTCGTCGCCATCGCGCTGGAAGACGTCGTGCGGCTTGATGTGGATTTCCACATACAGGTCGCCCGGAGGACCGCCGTTGACGCCCGGCTCACCGTTGCCGGAGGAGCGGATGCGCATGCCATCGTCGATGCCTTCGGGAATCTTCACCTCCAGCGTCTTGTTGCGCTTGATGCGGCCAGCGCCGGCGCAGGTGGGGCAAGGTTCCGGGATGATCTTGCCGCTGCCGTGGCACTTGGGGCAGGTCTGCTGGATGCTGAAGAAGCCCTGCTGCATGCGCACCTGGCCATGACCGCCGCAGGTGGTGCAAGTGACCGGCGAGGTGCCGGGCTTGGCGCCGCTGCCGTGGCAGGTATCGCACTGGTCCCAGGAGGGCACGCGGATGGTGGTGTCGAAGCCGTGGGCGGCCTGCTCCAGCGTAATTTCCAGGTTGTAGCGCAGGTCGGCGCCGCGATAGACCTGCGGACCGGCACTGCGACCGCGGCCACCGCCGCCGCCAAAGATGTCGCCGAAGATGTCGCCGAAGGCATCGGCAAAGCCGCCTGCACCCGCACCACCGCCTGCTCCCATGTTGGGATCGACGCCGGCATGGCCGTAGCGGTCGTAGGCCTCGCGCTTCTGCGGGTCCGACAGCATCTCGTAGGCTTCCTTGACCTCCTTGAACTTGTCTTCCGCGCCCTTGCTGTCGGGGTTGCGGTCAGGATGGTACTTCATCGCCAGCTTGCGATAAGCCTTCTTGATCTCGTCGTCGCTGGCGTTCTTCGCCAGTCCGAGCACTTCGTAAAAATCGCGTTTTGCCATGTTGTATAACCCACCTTGTTATTGTGTTCCGTCGCTGCTGCGATGGCCTGCATCTGCGGCCGCGCACGCACGACCGGAAACCAACAATGTGAAAAAGCCGAGTTCAGCTTTTGACTGCGGACTCGGCGTACCGGCCTGGCCGAAAAGACAACCCGGCCGGGTGGATGCTTCTGGAGCTCGTTCCTAAAAATCCGCCCGGGCTGCGGAAAATCCGCACCCGGGCGCGAGTGTAGACCTCAGATGAAACGAGGTTCAGACCCGGATTACTTCACTTCCTTGAAGTCTGCGTCGACCACGTTGTCGTCCTTCGGTGCGGCGCCACCGGCAGCACCGGCCTGTGCACCAGCGGCACCGGCTGCACCGCCGGCAGCGGCGGCTTGCGCCTGCTGGTCGGCATACATCTTCTCGCCCAGCTTCTGGGCGGCGGTCGACAGCGCCTCGGTCTTGGCGTCGATGGTGGCCTTGTCGTCACCCTTCAGGGCTTCTTCCAGGTTCTTGATGGCGGCTTCGATGACGTCCTTCTCACCGGCTTCCAGCTTGTCGCCGTATTCGCCCAGGGCCTTCTTGGTCGAGTGTACCAGCGCATCGCCCTGGTTACGGGTCTCGGCCAGTTCCTTGAGGCGCTTGTCTTCCTCGGCGTTGGCTTCGGCGTCGCGCACCATCTTTTCGATCTCTTCCTCATTCAGGCCGGAGTTGGCCTTGATGGTGATCTTGTTTTCCTTGCCGGTGGCCTTGTCCTTGGCGCCCACGTGCAGGATGCCGTTGGCGTCGATGTCGAAGGTCACTTCGATCTGCGGGGTGCCGCGCGGTGCCGGCGGGATGCCTTCCAGGTTGAATTCGCCCAGGGCCTTGTTGCCCACGGCCATTTCACGTTCGCCCTGGTAGACCTTGATGGTCACGGCCGGCTGGTTGTCGTCGGCCGTGGAGAACACCTGGCTGAACTTGGTCGGGATGGTGGTGTTCTTCTTGATCATCTTGGTCATGACGCCGCCCATGGTTTCGATACCCAGCGACAGCGGGGTCACGTCCAGCAGCAGCACGTCCTTGCGGTCGCCCGAGAGGACCGAACCCTGAATCGCAGCGCCCACGGCGACGGCTTCGTCGGGGTTGACGTCACGGCGCGGATCCTTGCCGAAGAATTCCTTGACCTTCTCGATGACCTTGGGCATGCGGGTCATGCCGCCGACCAGGATCACGTCGTCGATGTCGGAGACCTTCACGCCGGCATCCTTGATGGCGGTGCGGCAAGGTTCGATGGTCTTGGCGATCAGTTCCTCAACCAGGGACTCCAGCTTGGCGCGGGTGATCTTCAGGTTCAGGTGGACCGGCGCGCCATTGGCCATGGCGATGTAGGGCTCGTTGATCTCAGTCTGTTGCGAGGACGACAGCTCGATCTTGGCGCGCTCGGCCGAGGCCTTGATGCGCTGCAGGGCGATGGCGTCCTTGGACAGGTCCAGGCCGTTGATCTTCTTGAATTCCTCGATGATGTAGTCGATCAGGCGCTGGTCGAAGTCTTCGCCACCCAGGAAGGTGTCACCGTTGGTGGACAGCACTTCGAACTGCTTTTCGCCATCGACGTCGGCGATTTCGATGATGGACACGTCGAAGGTGCCGCCGCCCAGGTCATACACGGCGATCTTGCGGTCACCCTTTTCGGCCTTGTCCAGGCCGAAGGCCAGCGCGGCTGCGGTCGGCTCGTTGATGATGCGCTTGACGTCCAGACCGGCGATGCGGCCAGCGTCCTTGGTGGCCTGACGCTGGGCGTCGTTGAAGTAGGCCGGCACCGTGATGACGGCTTCGGTGACTTCTTCGCCCAGGTAGTCTTCGGCGGTCTTCTTCATCTTGCGCAGCACTTCTGCCGAGATCTGCGGCGGGGCCAGCTTCTTGTCGCGCACGCCGATCCAGGCGTCGCCGTTGTCGGCGGCCACGATCTGGTAGGGCATCAGATTGATGTCCTTCTGCACTTCCTTCTCGGTGAACTTGCGGCCGATCAGGCGCTTGGCGGCGTAGATGGTGTTCTTGGGGTTGGTGACGGCCTGGCGCTTGGCGGGAGCGCCGACCAGGATTTCGCCGTCTTCCTGATATGCAATGATGGAAGGCGTGGTACGTGCGCCTTCGGAGTTCTCGATCACCTTGGGCTGGTTGCCTTCCATGACGGCAACGCAAGAGTTGGTGGTGCCCAGGTCAATGCCAATGATTTTTCCCATGATTTTTCCTTCGATCTTTCAGCCCTGGATGCCGGGCTACAGTAGTTTTGAATGGTTTTAATATGTGGAGGAAAGATGGACTTTCAAGCGCCGGAACCACCGGAATAAGCAAAAATGATGCCTTTTCCTTTGTTCCCCTCCCGGCGCCAGTCCGCTTACTTTCCCTGGGCGACCGTCACCAGCGCCGGACGCAGCAGGCGCTCGGAAATCATATAGCCTTTTTGCAGCACGGCCACCACGGTATTGGCTTCCTGCTCGGCCGGCACGGCCGAGACGGCCTGGTGCTTCATGGGGTCCAGCTTGTCACCGGCTTGCGGGTTGACCTCTTGCAGCTTGTTCTTCTCGAAGGCCGAGGAGAGTTGCTTCAAGGTCATGTCCACGCCTTCCTTGAGCGATTCCAGGGAAGCGTTTTCGATCTTCAGGGCCATTTCCAGGCTGTCCTTGACGGCCAACAGCGACTCGGCAAACCCTTCGATGGCGAACTTGTGGGCCTTGGCGATGTCTTCCTGAGCACGGCGGCGGATGTTCTCGCCTTCGGCACGGGCGCGCAGGAAGGCGTCCTGCAGTTCGGCAGCCTTGGCTTCGGCGGCGGCCAGCTTCTCTTCCAGGGTCGGCTCGGCGGCAGCAGCCGGTGCAGCCTGCTCGGCTGCGGTGGCAGCGGCGGCGTCAGCAGCCTGGTTGTCTTGCTGGACGGATTGGGCTTCCTGTTTTTCCATGTCTTGCATTCCTGAATTACCTCCAACAAATCAATAGGTTACGTACGTGCGGCAGGCGCTTGCAGCACGCCACCCGACCACGGGATGCGGCTCAGGTAAGGCATGTCCCTAGTTTTTCAAGGGCTTTTTGCCTATTCCTGCCGATGCGAGAATAAAAATGTCACGCGCGCTTACAGAAATTACCGAGCTGAGCTACAAGTTAATGCAAGCTCAACCTAATATGAATTCAAGCCTGGTCGTGGGCTGGCTCCCCCGTTTGCCCCTTTTTCTTCACTCTTGTCGCGCCAACAAGGTGTCATCATGAAACTGCCCCTGCTTGCAGCCACCCTCCTGGTCGCCCTCTACAGCCTGCTGGCCACAGCCTGGATCAGCTATACCCATCTGGTCGGCGAGTTCACGCTCTGACCAGCGGGGCTGCTTGTTGTGTCAAGGCAAGAATAGTTGCCACTGGGATCGGCAACGTTGCCAAAAAGCCAAGTAAAAGGAACTAGCCTGCTATTTTAGCAGGCCAGTAGGAGCGGGCCGGCAATTCCGGCCGCGCCCTTCATTTCCATCGGGAAAATTATTGAGGCGCACCCAGCGCCTTGGCGCGCTCCGCCGAAATGGCGGCGTCTTGCGCCATCTGCTCGCGGGCGGCGGCATTGCTCATGGTCGGCCAGCCGGCCAGGTGCTGTTCGACGATCTCGACCATGCCGGCAATCCAGGCCGGGGACTCGTTCAGGCAGGGGATGAAGTGGAATTCCTTGCCGCCGGCATGCAAGAACTCATCCTTGACCTCCATCGCAATCTCTTCCAGGGTTTCCAGGCAGTCGCTGGTAAAGCCCGGACACATCACGTCGATGCGGCGCACGCCTTGCTGGCCAAGCGCCTGTACAGTGGGCGCGGTGTAGGGCTGCAGCCATTCGGCCTTGCCGAAGCGGGACTGGAAGGTGACCAGATATTGCTCATCGTTCAGGCCCAGCGATTGCGCCAGCAGCCGCGCCGTCTTGTAGCACTCGCAATGATAGGGATCGCCCAGTTGCAGGGTGCGCTTGGGCACGCCGTGGAAACTCATGACCAGCTTGTCGGGCCGCCCGTTGACTTCCCAGTGATCCAGCACCGACTGGCGCAGCGCCTGGATGTAGCCCTCCTGGTCATGGTAATTGCGGATCAGGCGCAGCTCGGGAATGTTGCGCACCTTGCGGTAATGGTCGAAGACCGCGTCGAAGATCGATGCCGTGGTCGTCCCGGAATACTGGGGATAGGCGGGCAGCACCAGGATGCGGGTGCAACCCTGCTGCTTGAGCTGGTCCAGCACCTGCGGCAGCGAGGGCGATCCATAACGCATCGCATGCACCACCTGCAGCTGGTGATGGCCACGTGCGGCCAGTTGCGCACCGAGGGCAGCGGCCTGGCGCTCGGTATGCACACGCAACGGCGAGCCTTGCTCGGTCCAGATGCTGGCGTACTTCTCGGCGGACTTGGAGGAACGGAACGGCAGGATGACGCCATTGAGGATGAACCACCAGACGGCGCGCGGTATCTCGACCACGCGCGGGTCCGACAGGAACTGCCCGAGGTAGCGCCGCAGGGCAGGCGCATTGGGCGCGTCGGGAGTGCCCAGGTTGACCAGCACGATGGCGGTGGAGGCGGAACTGCCGTGGGTATGCTTCGGTTCGGTGCGAAAGGCCATGGTCGATTCTGTTGGTGTTCTTGTGAGGGAGGCCGACGTTCAGCTCAGGAGGCCAGCAGCTCGCGGGCGTGCTTGCGCGTGGTGGCGGTGATTTCCAGGCCGCCCAGCATGCGGGCGATTTCTTCCACGCGCGCCTTGGCGTCGAGTCCGTCGATGTCGGAAAGGGTCTTGCCGCCCTCACTGCGCTTCTTGACCTGGTAATGTTGGTTGGCCTGGCTGGCCACCTGCGGCAGGTGGGTCACGCACAGCACCTGGCGATCCTGGCCCAGGCGCTTCAACAAGCGTCCGACCACCTCGGCCACGGCGCCGCCGATGCCGCTGTCGACTTCGTCGAAGATCAGGGTAGGAATGCTGGTGGCGGCCGAGGCGATCACCGAAATGGCCAGCGAGATACGCGCCAGTTCGCCGCCGGACGCCACCTTGGCCAGCGCCCGGGGGGCCACGCCGGCGTGGCCGGCGACCAGGAATTCCACCTGTTCCAGCCCGTAGGCGGCCGGTTCGACTTCATTCAGGGCGATCTCAAAGCGCCCACCCGCCATCGACAGGTCCTGCATCGCCGCCGTCACCGCCTCACCCAGCGCGGCAGCGGCCTTGGCGCGCGCCTTGGAAAGTTTCTGCGCCAGGACGAGATAGGCTTGCCTGAGCTTGTCTTCCTGCGCGCGCAGGGCGTCGAGGTCGCTGGCGTCGGCCAGTTGCTTCAATTGTTCGGAGAGCTTGCGGTATTCCTCCGGCAGCTCATCAGGCTGCACGTGGAACTTGCGGGCGGTGGAGTGGATGGCTTCCAGGCGCTCTTCCACTTCCTGCAAGCGCGCCGGATCGAGTTCGACCCGGCCCAGGTAATCGTTCAAGGCATAGACCGCTTCCTGCAGCTGGATCTGCGCTGGCTCGAGGGCATCGAGTACAGGCTTCAGGGCAGTATCGACATCGACCAGCTTGGTGAGCTTCTGCGTGATCGAGGACAGCTGCGAGAGGATGGGCGATTCCGATTCCGAGATCACGCCCAGCGCTTCCTGCGCCCCGCCGATCAGGGCGGCGGCATGCGAGAGGCGGCTGTGCTCAGTGCTGATCTCGGCCCATTCGCCGGGCTTGACCGCCAGCTTGTGCAGCTCGGCCACCTGCCACTCCAGGCGCTCGCGCTCCAGCAGCACATTGCGTGCATCCTGCTCGAACTGTTCGCGCTGGCGCGCCAGCGCACGCCAGGTCTTGTAGGACGCAGCTACCTCGCGCGCCTGCTCCAGGAGGCCGGCCTGGCTGTCCAGCAACTGCCGCTGGGCATCGGCCTTCATCAGCGACTGGTGCGCATGCTGGCCGTGGATATCGACCAGCATCTCGCCGACTTCGCGCAACTGCGCGGCGGTGGCAGCGCTGCCATTGATGTAGGCCTTGCTGCGCCCGGCATTGTCGATCACCCGGCGCAGCAGCACGCCACCGTGCTCGTCGGCGAATTCGTGTTCTTCCAGCCAGGCCTGGACCTCAGGGGTGGCGCTGAAATCGGCGCTCACGTCCGCCTTGGCCGCGCCCTCGCGCACCACGCTGGGATCGCCCCGTCCACCCAGGGCCAGCGCCAGGGCATCGATGAGGATGGATTTGCCGGCGCCAGTCTCGCCGGTGAAGACGGAAAATCCGCGCGCGAATTCGAGCTCGATGGCATCGACAATCACGAAGTCGCGGATCGTTAAGGTACGCAGCATGGTGGTCTCGCAGCGGGTTGGACGGACGGGCCGGTGTTCTCGGGCGAGCCGGCACGGGCTGGCCGGGCTCGGTATTGCGGGCTTATTGTAATCGGCCTTCTATGGACGGGTATTCATTCCAGTGCAGCTTCTCGCGCAGGGTGTCGAAATAGCTCCAGCCCTGGGGATGCAGGAAGGTGATCTTGTGCGCCGAGCGGCGGATCACGATGCGGTCGCCGTGCAGCACGCTGGTCAAGGACTGCATGTCGAAGTTGGCGCTGACCTCGCGTCCGGAGACGACCTGGATGACGATCTCGCAGGAATCCGACAGCGTGATCGGCCGATTGGACAGCGAGTGCGGCGAAATCGGCACCATCACGATGCCATGCAGGCTGGGATGCAGGATCGGCCCGCCCGCCGAGAGCGCGTAGGCGGTCGAGCCGGTGGGCGTGGCCACGATGAGGCCATCGGAGCGCTGGTTGTACATGAACCGTCCATCGACTTCCACCCGCAGCTCGACCATGCCGGAGGTGGCACCCCGCGCCACCACCACGTCGTTCAAGGCCAGGGCGCGGAAGATCTCGCCGCCCTCGCGGTAGACCCGCGCTTCCAGCAGCGAACGCGACTCGGCCTCGACCTTGCCTTCCAGCATATCGGCCAGAGCCGGTATCATGCGGTCTTGCGCGATATCGGTAATGAAGCCCAGGCGACCCTGGTTGATGCCGATGAGCGGGACATTGTAGGGCGCCAGCTGGCGCGCGATGCCCAGCATGGTGCCGTCGCCGCCGACCACGATGGCCACGTCGGCATGCTGGCCGATCTGCTCGGGGGTCAGGCTGTCATAGCCTTGCAGCGCGACGTTCTCGGCGGTTTCCGCCTCGAACACCACGGTATGGCCATGCGACTCGAGGAACACGGCAATGTCCGACAATATCTGCGCAATGCCGACGGCCTGGAACTTGCCGACGATGGCGACGGTTTTGGGTACGGCTGCCTGAACGGGTAATTTGATGGGCCACATGCTGCGGATTAGACCATAATTTGAGCTGACATTGTAATGAAACCAAGCGCCCCCACCCTGCCCGCCTCGCCGGCCGCCTCCCCCATCCAGGCGGTCCTGTTCGACCTCGACGATACCCTGTGGGCCATCGAACCCGTGCTGGTGCGCGCCGAAACCCTGCTCTACGACTGGCTGCGCCAGCATGCACCCGCCGTGGCGGCGGCCCACACCATCGCCAGCCTGCGCGAGCGCCGCATGGCGCTGATGCAGACCGATCCCGCCTACCGCATCAATCTCTGGAAACTGCGCCATACGGCGCTCTCGGAGGTCTTCCGTGAACACGACGTGGACCTGGCGCTGGTCGACCCGGCCATGACCCTGTTCTCTGAAGCGCGTAGCACCGTCGCGCTGTTCGACGACGTGGAGCCGGCCCTGCTGCGCCTGAAGGGCAAGCTCACCCTGGGCTCGGTCTCCAACGGCTTTGCCGACCTGGAGCGCATCGGGCTGGCCGGCCACTTTGAGGTCTCCATTGCCGCGCATCGCTTCGGACGCGCCAAGCCCGACCCGGCCATCTTCCACGCCGCCTGCGAAGCGCTGCAGGTGGCGCCGGGCGCGACCGTCTATGTCGGCGACGATCCCTTGCTGGACGTACAAGGCGCCCAGCAAGCGGGCCTCAAGGCAGTCTGGATGAACCGCTTCGGGCGCGTGCTGCTAGACGGCATCCGGCCCGACGCCGTCTGCCGCGACCTGCATGAGCTGCATGACTGGCTGGAGGCGCAGTCCAAGGCATGAAGAAGGGGCAAATCAGGCCATCGGCGCCGGTGGCGTCACTTTTTGCAGAATAAGCCGCTAGAATATGCACCATGCAACTCGATAACCGCGCCCGCACACTGCTCAAGGCCCTGGTCGAACGGTATATCGCCGACGGCCAGCCGGTCGGTTCGCGCGCCCTGTCGAAACTGTCGGGCCTGGAACTGTCACCGGCCACCATCCGCAACATCATGGCCGATCTCGAAGAGATGGGCTTCGTCGCCAGCCCGCACACCTCGGCTGGCCGCGTACCCACGCCGCGCGGCTATCGCATGTTCGTCGATACCCTGCTCACCGTCGAGGCCATCGACGAAAGCGCGCTGGAAGGCCGCCTGCAGGCGCGCCTGCAGCACAGCGCCTCGCCGCAGAAGATCATCACCAATGCAGCCCAGGTGCTGTCTTCGCTGTCGCAGTTTGCCGGCGTGGTGATGACGCCCAAGCGCGAGTCGGTATTCCAGCAGATCGAGTTCCTGCGGCTGTCCGAAAAGCGCATCTTGCTGGTGATCGTCGACCAGGGCGGCGACGTGCAGAATCGCATGCTGCTCACCGAGGTCGATTACACCCCCAGCCAGCTGACCCAGGCCGCCAACTACATCAACCAGCACTACGCCGGCCAGTCCTTCGACCAGGTGCGCATGCACCTGCAGGGTGAGCTGCGCCAGTTGCGCGACGACATGACCACGCTCATGCACGCTGCCGTCGAAGCCGGCAGCGACGCCATGAGCGAGGAAGCCGATAACAACGTAGTCATCTCCGGCGAGCGCAACCTGCTGTCGGTGACCGACCTGTCGTCCAACATGAATTCGCTGCGCCGTCTCTTCGACATGTTCGAGCAGAAGACCGGGCTCTTGCAGTTGCTGGATGTCTCCAGCAAGGCCACCGGCGTGCAGATCTTCATCGGCGGCGAGTCCCAGCTGATGCCCATGGATGACATGAGCATCGTCACCGCGCCCTATGAAGTCAATGGCCGCATCGTCGGCACGCTGGGCGTGATCGGACCGACCCGCATGGCCTATGAGCGCGTCATCCCTATCGTCGATATCACGGCCAAGCTGCTCTCCAGCGCCTTGAGCCAGCATTGAATCCGCAGCGCGGGCCGGAATGCAAAAAAGCCACGTGAGGTCCACGTGGCTTTTTTGCATCCGACAGCGCGGGGAGCTTACGTCGCGCTTATTTCTTCAGTTTCTTGCAGTTCTTGCAATGACCGTAGAGGGCCAGCGCGTGATCGGCGATCTCGAAACCGTGCTCCTGGGCAATCTTCAGCTGGCGCTTCTCGATCTCGGCGTCGAAGAATTCCTCGACCTTGCCGCAGTCCAGGCAGACCAGGTGGTCGTGGTGCGAGCCCTCGTTGAGTTCGAAGACGGCCTTGCCGGTCTCGAAGTGATTGCGCTGGAGCAAGCCGGCCTGCTCGAACTGGGTCAGCACCCGGTAGACGGTGGCCAGACCGACATCGAGATTGTCGGAAAGCAATTGTTTATAGACATCTTCGGCGCTCAGGTGGCGCACCGAGGTGTTCTGGAAGATCTCCAGGATCTTCAGGCGAGGTAGCGTAGCCTTCAGGCCGCTGGCCTTCAGTTCGGATGGATTGTTCGGCATGGTAGAGTGGGTTCCCGGGTTTTGACTGGTCTCAAACAGGCGCGCGGGTCCGCGGGGAAGGCCTGGGGACGGTTCCGGCTGGCTGTGGAGAAAGCCTTTTGCTGACGGAACGCACTCATGCCTATTTAAGAAGTAAGTTCTAGCTTATCATATAGCGCTTTAGGCTCATGGCTCAACCCGGTTGAAAACTTTATGCACATGCTTTCCCGTCTGAAGTCCCGTCATCATTCCGTCGCAATCGGCCTGGCCGCCTTGCTGGCGCTGTCGCTGGCCGGCTGTTCCTCGACCAAGGCTCCGGACCAGGCTGCGGCCGATGCCCAGGGCGTGAAAGTGAGCGGCAAGAGCAACAGCCTGTTCGGTTTCCTGCGCCCCTACCGCATCGACATCCAGCAGGGCAACTTCGTCTCCCGCGAGATGGTGGCGCAACTGCGTCCGGGCCTCACGCGCGACCAGGTGCGCTTCGTGCTGGGTACGCCGCTGCTGACCGACATGTTCCACACCAACCGCTGGGACTACGATTTCCGCCTGGCCAAGGGCAATGGCGAAATCATGACCAGCCGCGTGACCGTGTTCTTCAAGGATGACCTGCTGGACCATGTGCAAGGCGGCCAGGACCTGCCCACCGAGAGCGAATACCTGACCCTGATCACCGACGCCAAGGTCGGCTCCAAGGCGAAACTGACCGACGACGACGTCAAACCGGCCTCGCCCGTCGCCCCGTCTTCCGCCAACAAGTAATCCCGAGATTGTCATGACCGTATTGAATATCGCCGTAGCCGGCGCCTCCGGGCGCATGGGCCGCATGCTCATCGAAGCCATCCTCAACGCCGACGACCTCCAGCTGGCCGGCGCGCTCAACACCCCGACCTCCCCCAGCATCGGTACCGATGCCGGCCTGTTCCTGGGCAAGGCCACGGGCGTACTGATCGAGTCCGACCTGGCGCGCGGATTGGCGAAGGCGGACGTGCTGATCGACTTTACCCGTCCCGAAGGCACCCTCAAGCATCTGGAATACTGCGCCGCGCATGGCGTGAAGGTCGTCATCGGCACCACCGGCTTCGAGCCCGAAGGCAAGGCCGCCATCGCGGCCTACGCCGAGAAGACCGCCATCATGGCCGCACCCAACATGAGCGTGGGCGTGAACGTGACCATGAAGCTGCTGGAGATGGCCGCCAAGAACTTCTCGCACGGCTACGACATCGAGATCATCGAAGCCCATCACCGCTTCAAGGTCGATGCGCCCTCCGGCACCGCGCTGAAGATGGGCGAAGTCATCGCCGACGCGCTGGGCAAGAAGCTCGACGACGTCGCCGTCTATGCCCGCGAAGGCGTGACCGGCGAACGCGATCCCTCTTCCATCGGTTTTGCCACCGTGCGCGGCGGCGACATCATCGGCGACCACACGGTCCTGTTTGCCGGCATCGGCGAGCGCATCGAGATTTCGCACAAGTCCTCCAGCCGCGTCTCGTACGCCATGGGCAGCCTGCGCGCCGCACGCTACCTGGCCGACAAGCAAACCGGCCTGTACGACATGCAGGATGTGCTGGGCTTCAAGTAAGCCGAGCCCGGAACCACAGGAAATGCCCGACGCTGCCGCGCCCCACCAGGTCCGGCAGCGAATTTTTTTGGGGTCGGCCGCTCCAAGCGACTGCTCCGCACTTCACTGTCATTGACTCCCTGCCGCGTCCGCGCGGCGTCTTTCCCGAAAGCACGCACCATGGAACAGAACATTGGATTTGCCCATTACTGGGCGCAAGGCGACGCCGTTTCCCACTCGGTGGCCTATCTGCTGCTGATCATGTCCATCGCCAGCTGGTACTACATTCTCTCCAAGGCCTGGGCGGCCTGGCGCATCCGCCGCGGCAGCAACGCCCTGGAGCGCTTCTGGCAGGCCCCGACGCTGGCCGACGCCACCGCCGCTATGCAGCGCCTGGACAGCGAACAGATCTACACCCCCATGGCCGAGCGCGCTGCCGAAGCCGCCGACATCGGCACACGCCAGCAAGGCACGCCATCGCTGAACGCCGCCACCGATCCGGGCGAACTGATCACGCGCACCCTGCGCCGTGAAATCAACCGCGTCTCGGCGCGTCTGGAACGCGGCCTGACGCTGCTGGCCTCGGTCGGCTCGACCGCCCCCTTCGTGGGCCTGTTCGGCACCGTCTGGGGCATCTACCACGCACTGGTGGCGGTCTCGGCCAGTGGCACGGTGCAGATCGACAAGGTTGCCGGTCCGGTGGGCGAAGCGCTGATCATGACCGCGCTGGGCCTGCTGGTGGCTATTCCTGCGGTGCTGGCCTATAACGCCTTCACCCGTATCAACCGCGTGGTACTGGCCGAACTGGACGGCTTCGCCCATGACCTGCATGCCTATCTGACCACCGGCGAGCGCGTGGGCGGCGTGCGCCGTCAATGAACCAGAGGAGAGCATCATGAGTTTCGGAGGATTCAACGACAACCAGAACTCGGCCCCGATGGCCGACATCAACGTCACCCCCATGGTGGACGTGATGCTGGTGCTGCTGGTGATCTTCATCATCACCGCGCCCATGTTCACCCACGCGCTCAAGCTGGACCTGCCCACCGCGCAGTCCGCGCCCGCGCCGGAAAAGCCGGAGACCATCACCCTAGGCATCGACGCGGCCGGCAAGCTGTACTGGAACGACCAGCCGGTCTCCAGCGCAGAACTCGATGCGCGCCTGGCTGCCGCGGCGGGTAAGCAACCGCAACCGGAACTGCAGCTGCGCGCCGACAAGTCCACCCGCTATCAGACCATTGCCGAAGTGATGTCGGCCGCGCAGGGAGCGGGCCTGAGCAAGCTGGGCTTCGTCACCGATCCCAAAACACCGGCGCACGTGCAAGAAAAGAAAGAGAACTGAGGAAGGAAACCTGATCCATGGCCACCGTACAACTGGCGGGCGACCGCATCACCGACTGGGACAGCTTTCATACCGAAAGCGCGCAAGCCTTCGGCTTCCCCGATTTCTATGGCCGCAACATGGATGCCTGGGTCGATTGCCTGTCCTACCTGCGCGACGATGAAGGCATGTGCCGCTTCAAGCTCAAGCCCAAGGAAGTGCTGACCATCGAGATCAGCCACAGCGCCGACCTGCACAAGCGCCTGCCGGACCTGGTGGAAGATGTGGAATTCTGCTGCACGGCCATCAATGACCGTTGCGAGGATTACGGCGAACCGCCGGTGATTGAACTGGTGTGGAAGTAAGGACCTTCTTCCAGCCCTTGATGCTTGAGGCTTGAGGCTTGAGGCTTGATGCTTGATGCTTGATGCGATGACGACCGTTCGGCCTGAGTAGCGGCATAGCCGCGTATCGAAGGTTCGCCGACGGCGCGCCCCTTCGACAGGTTCAGGACTGGCTTCGACACGGCCCCAGCGGGGGCCTGCTCAGGTCGAACGGTGCCTGATACATCGCGACCATTGATCTGCTTGACTGCTCAACCAATCAACCAATCGATCAATCAATCAACTCATCCCCGTCATAGAACGGATAAGGCCCCTCGAACTCCCCGATGAAGGCCGTATGGCTGACCAGGCTCCTGCCCGCCTCATCCCACCAATGCAACTGGAATCCCGGCGGCTCCATCACGAAACAGGAAGGCGCCTGCGCATCCAGATCCAGCTGGACCTGGTGCGATACGCCCGGACAAGTCGTCGCCAGCGTGCCGCCGAAGCGACGCTGGATGGATCGGTGCAGATGCCCGCACAGGATGCGCTCCACCTGCGGGTGCTTGCGCACCACCGCCTCCAGCGCATGCGGATCGGCCAGCCCCATGTCATCCATGTGGCCGATGCCGGTGGTAAAGGGCGGATGATGCATGGCGATCACGGTGGGCCGCTGCGCTTGCTGCGCCAGCACCTCATCGAGCCATTGCAGGCTGTGCGGTGACAGCGCACCGCCGCTCTGGCGCGGAATCACGGTATCAAGCGCGATGATGCGGATCGGGTGATCTTCGATCACGTATTCGATGCGCTCTCCCCCCTGCTGCAGATAGGCATGTTCCGGAAAAGCCGCGCGCAGCGCATTGCGCTCATCGTGATTGCCCGGCAGCAGGTAGTAAGGCATGGCCAGCGGGGCCAGCAGTTCGCGCAGGCAGGCATATTCCGAGGGCTTGCCGAAATCGACCAGGTCGCCCGTGATGACCAGCGCATCGGGACGCTGCTTCAGGCCGTTGACCTGGGCCACGCAACGGCGCAGGCTCTCGGCGGTATCGACCACGCGATAGGATTTCTTGCCGTCGGTCTTGATGTGCAGGTCGGAAATCTGTCCCAGTATCATGCGGTCTCCTTCGCGGCGCGCGGCGCCATGCTCACCAGCGCCGTGGCCGGTACGCGGATGGCGATCTGCTGCCCGGCTTCCCACCAGCCGCGGCGGCTGGTTTCGGCGATCACCGGGCGCTCTGCGCCGATCTCGATTTCAAAGCGGGTGCGGTCACCCAGGAAAAACGTGTTGATCAGCTTACCGCGCAGGCAATGCGCATCGGCGTCGGTGATATCGATCACCTCCACATCTTCAGGCCGGAACAGCGCCTGCGCCGGCTGTCCCGCCACCGCATCCGGCGGCAGCGGCAAGGTGCCGGTAGGCAACTGCAGGCGGTCTCCCGCCACGATACCATCGACCCGGTTCATCGCGCCGATGAACTCGGCCACGAAGTCATTGGCGGGATGATAGTAGATCTCCTGGGGCGTACCGATCTGCGAAATCTTGCCGCGCTCCATGACCACGATGCGGTCGCCCAGGGCCATCGCCTCGCCCTGGTCATGGGTCACGTAGATGGCGGTAATGCCCAAGCTGCGCAAGAGCTTGTTGAGATCGCTGCGCACCGCTTCGCGCAGCTTGGCGTCCAGCGCCGTGAGCGGTTCATCCAGCAACAGCACGCGCGGCTCCATGGCCAGCGCGCGCGCCAGCGCCACACGCTGCTTCTGGCCGCCCGAGAGCTGGTCCACGCGGCGGTGCGACAGACCTTGCAGATGCACCATCTCCAGCAGGCGCTCGACCCGCTCGGCGCGCTCGCCGGCGGCGATCTTGCGGATCTTCATGCCGTAGGCGATGTTCTCGCCCACGCTCATGTTGGGAAACAGCGCGTAGTTCTGGAACACCATGCCCACCCCGCGTTTCTCGATGGGCAGCATGGTCACATCTTCCTCGCCGAACAGCACGCGGCCGCCCTCGTCAGGAAACTCCAGGCCGGCAATCATGCGCAGCGTGGTGGTCTTGCCGCAGCCGGAAGGCCCCAACAGGACCAGGGTTTCGCCCGGATGGATCTGCAGGTCCAGCGGCTGCAGCGCGCGCGTGCCATTGGCAAAGGACTTGGCGCACTGGGAGAGACGGATAGAGACGGCTTCTTGATTGGACTTCATAGACTGACTTTCTTGCGCGTTGCCTGGGTCGCCCACTGCATGCCGATCAGGAGCGGAATGATCATGAAAAAGAAGATCAGCGTATAGGCCGATCCCACCTCCAGCCGCATCGATGCATAGGCATCGGCCAGGCCCACCGGCAGGGTCTGGGTCAGCGGCGTGTGCAGCATCCAGGTGATGTTGAATTCACCGATGGACAGCGTCACCACCATCAGCGCCCCGGCCAGGATGCCCGAGGCGGCATTGGGAATGACGATGCCGAAGAAGCGGCGCAGGCGTCCTGCGCCCAGACTCGCAGCGGCTTCTTCCAGCTGGGCCAGTTGCGAGGATTGCATCACCGCCAGCACCGGACGCACCATGAAGGGCAGCGTGAAGATCACGTGACCTACCAGGATGAACCACAGGCTGGCGCGGAACTCGCGGTACTGGCCATAGGCCATGATCAGCGCCAGCGCCGTGGCCAGGCCGGGCACGGCCACCGGCATCATCAGCAGTTCCTCGATCACGCGCGCCAGGCGGCTGTTGCCACCGCGATAGCGCGCCAGCATGTAGGCCAGCGGCACACCGGCGGCCAGCGTCACCACCAGGCAAGCCAGTGCGATGAAGAGCGAACGCCAGATGGTGGGCTGGTACATCTCCCACACCTGGGCCACCCAGCGCAGCGTCAGGCCGCTGGACAGGCCGACGAAGAAATTCTCGGTCACGCCGGCCAGCATCGACAGCACCACCGGCACCACCAGGAAGGCGCACACCAGGAGCGTAAAGCCCAGTTGAAGATAGAAACGGAAACGATTCTGCATGTGCTGCTCCTTATGCCGCCGCCGCGACGCCGCTGCCGGTGAGCGAGCGCGCCAGCGCCAGCACGGCCCAGGTGATCACGCCCAGCACGATGGACAGGGAGGCCGCCGTAGCAAAGTTGGCATAGCCGGTAAACTCGTTATAGATCGTCATGGGCAGTACATCGATGTTGGCCGCCAGCGTGAAGGCCGTCCCGAAGGCGCCCACACTGGTAGCAAAGCAGATCGCACCCGACGAGACCAGCGCGGGCAGCAGCGCCGGTAGCACCACATGCAGCAACACCTGCCAGGGCCGCGCGCCGAGCGAACGGGCCGCTTCTTCCAGCGAAGGATCGAGCTTCTCGGCGGCCGCCACGACGGTAAGGATCACGCGCGGAATCGAGAAATACAGGTAACCCAGAAACAGGCCCGCCAGTGAATACGCAAACACCAGCGATTCCCCGAAGAGCCAGTTGGTCAATGCACCAATGAGACCCTGACGCCCCGCCAGCATGATGACCATGAAGCCGACCACCACGCCGGGGAAAGCCAGCGGGAAGGTCAGCATGGCCAGCAGCAGCGACTGGCCAGCAAAGCGATGACGTTGCAGGAACAAGCCAACGAAGACCGAGATGGCCAGGGTCGCTGCGGTGACCGCCGCCGAGAGCGCCAGCGTGGACATCAGGCTGGCAAAGTAGTGGCGGTTGGTCAGCACCGACAGGTAGGCCATGGCCCCATCGGGGCCGGAGGCGCCCACGCCCACCAGCCGCGCCATGGGCAGCAGCCAGAAGGCGCAGAACAGCGTCAGGCCCGGTACGGCGAAGCACAGCCACACCTGGTTGCCCGCCACGCGTGGACGGCTGACTGGCGGGCGGGCTGGACTGGCCGAGGTGGGAAGAACGGTTTTCATGCTTGCTCCTGCGCCCTGCATTTATCGCACTTCAGCCAGGTAGCGCTCGCCGAACTTGCGCTGGGCTTCGGCCATCTTGCCGTAGTCCACCGACTTGGCGCGGGCATATTCGGCAGCCGGCAGGAAGCGCGATTCGGCTTCCTTGGACATGGCCGAGGCACGCACCGGACGCAGGTAGGCATTGGCCCAGATGGCCTGGCCCTGGTCGGACAGCAGGAAGTCCAGCACCTTCTTGGCCTCCGCCTGGTGCGGGGCATTCTTCACCAGCGAGACCACGTAGGGCACGGTCACGGTGCCTTCGCTGGGGATCACGAAGGCCACGTTGGCGTGGTCCTTGTACTTGGCGCGGTAGGCGTCGAAGTCATAGCCCAGCAGGATGGGGATCTCACCCGAGATCAGGCGTGCATAGGAGGTCTGCTTGGGAACGATGGGCTGGTTCTTCTGCAGGTTCTTGAAGTAGCCGATGGCCGGCGAGAAATCGTCCAGCGTGCCGCCCAGCGCCTGGTTGATCGCCACCGCACCGACATAGCCGACGAAAGCCGAGGCCGGGTCGAGGTAGCCGATCAGGCCCTTGTATTCCGGCTTTTGCAGGTCAGCCCAGGACTTGGGGACCGGCTTGCCCTTCAGGGCGTCGACATTGACCATGATGCCCATGGTGCCGGAGTGGATGGTGAACCAGTAACCGTCCGGGTCCTTCAGACCATTGGGAATGTCGTTCCAGTGCGCCGGCTTGTAGGCGGCGACCAGGTCCTTGTTCTTGGCCTCGATGCCGAAGGACACGCCCAGGTAGGCGAAGTCCGCCACCGGGCTGGCCTTTTCAGCCGTCAGCTGGGCCAGCGCCTGGCCGCTGTTCTTGTTGTCCGGCGGCACGGTCACGCCGGTCTTTTCCTTGATGGCCTTGATCTGGGCGGCCCAGTCAGCCCATTCGGGCGGACAGTTGTAGCAGATCGCGGTCTGGGCCTGGGCGGCCAGGGAAGCCGACAGCAACAGCGCGCCGGCAGCGGTTTGAATAACACGTTTGAGGAACATGTCAGGTCCTTTCCTATAGGTTGAACAACGAAAGTACGACAAAGAAATCAGCAATCCACGCCCGTGGCGGGAAGCGCGACCGAGCCCCCGCTGCGCACGGCGTGGGGCAGGATGTGGCGCAGCCAGGACGCGCTCAGTGCGGGGTCGGGCGCAGCAGCGGCTGCGGCGGTCGCATTGCGTTCGATGGCCTCCACCAACACGCGCAGGGCGACTTCGCCGATCTGTTCGGAGGGCTGCACCACGCTGGCCAGCACCGGCTCCATGAGCGCCCCCACGGGGATGCCGTCGAAGCCCATCACCGAGATATCGTCCGGCACCTTCATCCCCAGCGCGCGCAAGTCGCGCATGGCGCTCATGGCCAGCAGGTCGTTGGAACAGAACAGGGCGGTGGGGCGCTGACGCGGATCGGCCATCATCTGCTGGTAATCCGCAGCGGCGGTGAGGGTGTGGCGCTCGACCTCGATGGCCGCCATGGGCGTGAGCCCGGCGGCGCGCATGGCGTCCAGGTAGCCGTAGTAGCGCTGCATGGCGCGGTCGGAAGCATTGAAGCGGCCCGACAGCATCTGGATGCGGCGATGGCCCAGCCCGATCAGGTGCGCCACCGCATCGCAGGCCGCCGCGCGGTTGTCCACCGACACCGAGGCGCGCGCCGGCGCGGCCGTCTGGTCCGTTCCGAGCTGGTTGTAGGCCAGCACGAAGGGAATGCGCTCGCGCTCCAGCAAGTCCAGCGTGGCATTGGCGCTGGCGTCGGCGACGGTGAGGATCATGCCGTCCACCCGATGGCTCAGCAGCAGTTCGACTGCCGCCGTCTCTTCCTCCGGCAGGTATTCAGTGGTGGTGAACATGACCGAATAATCCAGCGCCCGGGCGGCCAGTTCGATGCCCTGCAGGCACTGCGCAAAGACTGTGTTGGACAGCGTGGGCACCACCACCCCCACCGTACGGGAATTGCCTGCACGCAAGTTGCGCCCCGTGAAATTGGGCCGGAAGCCCAGTTCGGCGATGCTGCGATGGATCTTTTCGGCTGTTTCCGCGCTCACGGAGCCTGGCTTGTTGAGCAGGCGCGACACGGTGGCGATGGACACGCCCGCCAGATGGGCGACTTGTTTGATCGATGGACGCACGGCAGACCCAGGGCAATGAAAACGATTTCATGATGCCCATCGTTTGTTACCCCTTCATGACCACAAGCAAGCACCTGGGCCTGCCAATTTCGGGCAAAAGGCCCAAAAAAATTGTCGAATCGAAATTATTCGATATTGAATAGAAAATATTTCGACTTCCGACAAGAAGGATTTCGATGGTGGTTTCATAGGGGCTCGAGGGGACAACCCTGAAGCGCCCCCTCGACGGAGCCGCGCCCCACAAGGCGCAGGCTCCGGTTGCTTCGCTGCTCACCCCTGTTGCCGCCCTGCACTGGCGCAGGGGTTTTTGCCCGCCCCCTTTCCGGGGGGCGGGTTTTTTTCAGGCAGGGCAACACGACGATGGCTGGCGCCCGGCGCCCCTGCGCCCGGGACTGCCGCGCCCGGGTGGCGAGCCGGTATAATGCAGGGTTTCGAATCGCAATCCCTTCCCAACCGCATTCCATCGTATCAGCCCGTCATGCAAGATAAATACAGCCCAGCCGAAGTCGAACAGTCCGCACAGCAGCACTGGAACGCCATCGACGCCTACAAGACCGTCGAAAACGCCCGCGACAAAGAGGGCCGCGACAAGAAGAAGTTCTACGCCTGCTCGATGCTGCCCTATCCCTCCGGCAAGCTGCACATGGGCCACGTGCGCAACTACACCATCAACGATGTGATGTACCGCTACCTGCGCATGAACGGCTACAACGTCTTGATGCCCATGGGCTGGGACGCCTTCGGCATGCCCGCCGAGAACGCCGCCATGGCCAATGGCGTGCCGCCGGCGCAATGGACCTATTCCAACATCGACTACATGAAGTCGCAGATGCAGTCCATGGGCCTGGCCATCGACTGGTCGCGCGAGATGACCGCCTGCCGTCCCGAGTACTACAAGTGGAACCAGTGGATGTTCCTGAAGATGCTGGAGAAGGGCATCATCTACAAGAAGACCGGCACCGTGAACTGGGACCCGATCGACCAGACCGTGCTGGCCAACGAGCAGGTCATCGACGGCCGTGGCTGGCGCTCGGGCGCCGTGATCGAGAAGCGCGAGATCCCGATGTACTACGCCAAGATCACCGACTACGCCGACGAACTGCTGGAACACGTCGAGACCAAGCTGCCCGGCTGGCCCGAGCGCGTGCGCCTGATGCAGGCCAACTGGATCGGCAAGTCCACCGGCGTGCGCTTCGCCTTCCCGCACCAGATCAAGGGCGCTGACGGCCAGTTGATCAACGACGGCAAGCTCTTCGTCTTCACCACCCGCGCCGACACCATCATGGGCGTGACCTTCTGCGCCGTGGCCCCGGAACACCCGCTGGCCACGCTCGCCGCAGCCAACAACCCGGCCCTGCAAGCCTTTGTCGCCGAATGCAAGCAAGGCAGCGTGATCGAGGCCGACATGGCGACGATGGAAAAGAAGGGCATGCCCACCGGCCTCTACGTCACCCATCCGCTCACCGGTGAGCAGGTCGAAGTCTGGGTCGGCAACTATGTGCTCATCACCTACGGCGACGGCGCCGTGATGGGCGTGCCGGCGCATGACGAGCGCGACTTCGCCTTCGCCCGCAAATACAACCTGCCGATCAAGCAGGTCATCGCCGTGGAAGGCAAGACCTACTCCACCGAAGCCTGGCAAGAATGGTACGGCGACAAGGAAGCCGGCAAGACCATCGCTTCCGGCAAGTACGATGGCCTGGGCTATCAGGCGGCCGTCGATGCGGTCGCAGCCGATCTGGCCGCACAGGGCCTGGGCGAGAAGAAGGTGACCTTCCGCCTTCGCGACTGGGGCATCTCGCGCCAGCGTTACTGGGGCACCCCCATCCCCATCATCCACTGCCCGGATTGCGGCGACGTGCCCGTGCCCGAAAAGGACCTGCCGGTGGTGCTGCCGGAAGACTGCGTGCCCGACGGCAGCGGCAATCCGCTCAACAAGCACGAGCAATTCCTCAAGGTCGACTGCCCCTGCTGCGGCAAGCCGGCCCGCCGCGAAACCGACACCATGGACACCTTCGTGGATTCGTCCTGGTACTACATGCGCTATACCTCGCCGGGCAGCAACGAGGCCATGGTGGACGCCCGCAACGATTACTGGATGCCCATGGACCAGTACATCGGCGGCATCGAACACGCCGTGCTGCACCTGCTGTACGCGCGCTTCTGGACCAAGGTCATGCGCGACTTCGGCCTGGTCAAGTTCGACGAGCCCTTCACCAACCTGTTGACCCAAGGCATGGTCTTGAACGAGACCTACTATCGCGAAGACGCCGCCGGCAAGAAGACCTGGTACAACCCGGCTGATGTGGACCTGTCCTTCGACGACAAAGGCCGTCCGGTCTCGGCCGTGTTGAAGGAAGACGGCCAGCCGGTCATGATCGGCGGCACCGAGAAGATGTCCAAGTCCAAGAACAACGGCATCGACCCGCAAGCGCAGATCGACCAGTACGGCGCCGACACGGCCCGCCTGTTCACCATGTTCGCGTCCCCCCCGGAACAGACCCTGGAATGGTCCGGCGCCGGTGTCGAAGGCGCCAACCGCTTCCTGCGCCGCGTCTGGGCGTTCGGCTACAACAATGCCGCGCGCATCACCGCCGCAGGCAGTGTCGATGCGGCCCAGCTCGACGATGGCCTCAAGACCCTGCGCCGCGAAGTGCACAAGGTCCTGCAGCAGGCCGACAACGACTTCAAGCGCATCCAGTACAACACCGTGGTCTCGGCCTGCATGAAGATGCTCAACACGCTGGAGGCGGCCAAGCCGGCTGCTGGCGCGGCTGGTGACGCGGTGATCGCGGAGTGCTTCTCGATCTTCCTGCGCGTCCTGAACCCGGTGGCCCCGCACATCACCCATGTGCTGTGGCAGGAACTGGGCTATGCCAAGGCGCAGGGCGACATCCTCGACGCCGACTGGCCGCAGGTCGACGCCGCTGCGCTGGAACAAAGCGAGATCAAGCTGGTGGTGCAGGTCAACGGCAAGCTGCGTGGCGAAGTGACGGTGTCCAAGGATGCCGACAAGGCCGCCATCGAAGCTGCTGCCCTGGCCAACGAGGACGTCAGGAAATTCCTCACCGGCGCGCCCAAGAAGGTGATCGTGGTGCCCGGCAAGCTGGTCAACATCGTCGCCTGATCCGGGCCAACCCAACCGACCGATATCCATGCACGCTCAAGTCCAAATCAAGCGTTTCCCGCAATGGCTGCTGATGGTGGCCGCCGCCGTATTGCTCTCGGCCTGCGGCTTCCACCTGCGCGGGGCAGCCGATCTGCCCTTCAAGACCATCTACCTGGGCTTCCCGCCCAATTCGCAGGTAGGCGTGCAACTGAAGCGCAACATCGAAGCCAGCGGCGCCACCGTCGTCGATGACGCCAAAGAAGCCGAGGCCAACCTCAAGGTCCTGGCCGACTCGCGCGACCGCCAGGTGCTGACCTTGAACACCAATGGCCGCGTGCGTGAATACGCGCTGTTCCAGAACTTCAGCTTCTCGGTCACCGATGCCAAGGGCGTGATCATCATCCCGCCCACGGCCATCACCCTGCGCCGCGTCATTACCTATGACGAAAACCAGGAACTGGCCAAGCAGGCGGAAGAAACCCTGCTCTATCGCGACATGCAGTCCGACCTGGTACAGCAGATCCTGCGCCGCCTGTCGGCGTCCAAGACGGCCATCAAGAACGAGAAGGCTGCGGCCGACTCGGATTCCTGACCCGGCCCGATCCGCCATGCAACTGCGCCACGACTCCCTGGACGCCCATCTCGGCAAATCGCTGGCGCCGCTCTACGTGATCGCCAGCGACGAACATCTGCTGGCGCTGGAGGCGGCCGACAAGATCCGCCGCAGCGCCCGCGCCAACGGTTATACCGAGCGCGAAGTCCTGGTGGTGGAACGCAGCTTCAAGTGGGGCGAACTGCTGGCGGCCAACCAGTCGCAATCGCTGTTCGGCGACAAGAAGCTCATCGAACTGCGCATCCCCACCGGCAAGCCCGGCAAGGATGGCGGCCAGGCGCTGCAGGATTACGCCGCCAATCTCTCGCCCGACAACCTCACCATCATCAGCCTGCCCAAGCTGGACTGGGCCACGCAGAAGGCGGCCTGGGTCGGCGCGCTGCAGCAGGCGGCGGTCTATATCGACATCCCGCTGGTGGAGCGCGCCCAGTTGCCCGGCTGGATCGGCAACCGGCTGGCGGCCCAGCAGCAGAGCGCCGACCGGCCCTGCCTGGACTTCATCGCCGACCGCGTGGAAGGCAACCTGCTGGCCGCGCACCAGGAAATCCAGAAGCTGGCCCTGCTCTACCCGGCCGGCCAGCTCAGTTTCGAACAGGTGCAGGACGCCGTGCTCAACGTGGCGCGCTACGACGTCTTCAAGCTCAACGAAGCCATGCTCTCGGGCGACATCGCGCGGCTGACGCGCATGATGGAAGGCTTGAAGGGCGAAGGCGAGGCCCTGCCGCTGGTGCTGTGGGCCGTCACCGAAGAAATCCGCACACTGCTCAAGCTCAAGTCCGGCATGGCCCAGGGCAAACCCGTGGGTGCGCTGTTGAAGGAATACCGCATCTGGGGCCCGCGCGAACGCCTGATGGAACCGGCCCTGCGCCGCATCAGCCTGGCCGCGCTGGAACAGGCCCTGCAGGAAGCCGCCCTGGTGGACCGCATGGTCAAGGGCCTGCGCGCCCGCAGCTTTGCCGGCGACCCGTGGGACGCCCTGTTGCAGTTGGGCCTGAAGCTGGCCCGCGGACGCTGATTCAACCACATCGAACCCGACGCGCCCAGCGCGCCCCGGAGAAAACCGCATGGAAAACATCGACCTCTACATGAACCGCATCGGCCAGCAGGCCCGTGCCGCCTCGCGCGCCATGGCGCGCGCCGATACCGCTGCCAAGAACCAGGCGCTGCTGCTCATTGCCGCCGCCATCCGGCGCGACGCCGACGCCCTGCGCGCCGCCAATGCGCTGGACCTGGAAGCAGCCCGCGCCAACGGCCTGGCCGACGCCATGCTGGACCGCCTGACGCTGTCGGACAAGGCCATCGCCACCATGGCCGAAGGCCTGGAACAGATCGCCTCCCTGCCCGACCCCATCGGCGAGATCAGCAACATGAAGTACCGCCCCACCGGCATCCAGGTCGGCCAGATGCGCGTGCCACTGGGCGTGATCGGCATCATCTACGAAGCCCGTCCCAACGTGACCGTGGACGCCGCCGGCCTGTGCATCAAGAGCGGCAACGCCACCATCCTGCGCGGCGGTTCCGAAGCGATCCATTGCAACCAGGCCCTGGCCAAGCTGGTCAAGGAAGGCCTGGCCGGCGCCGGCCTGCCGGAACAAGCGGTGCAAGTGGTCGAGACCACCGACCGCGCCGCCGTGGGTGCGCTCATCACCATGCAGGAGTACGTGGACGTGATCGTCCCGCGCGGCGGCAAGGGCCTGATCGAGCGCCTGATGAAGGAAGCCAAGGTGCCCATGATCAAGCACCTGGACGGCATCTGCCATGTGTACATCGATGACAAGGCCGACACCCGCAAGGCGCTGGACGTAGCCTTCAACGCCAAGTGCCATCGCTATGGCACCTGCAACACCATGGAAACCCTGCTGGTCGCGCGCAACATCGCCGCGGCCATCCTGCCGCCGCTGTCGGAACTGTATCGCGTCAAGGAAGTGGAACTGCGCTGCGACGCCGAAGCCGCCGAGATCCTGGCCGGCTACCCGCTGCTCAAAGCCGCCACCGAAGAAGACTGGGACACCGAATACCTGGCCCCCATCCTCGCCGTGAAGGTGGTGGCCGACATGGACGAGGCCATCGAACACATCAACCGCCATTCGTCCCAGCACACCGAGAGCATCATCACCGAGGACTACACCCGCGCCATGCGTTTCCTGCGCGAAGTGGATTCGGCCTCGGTCATGGTCAATGCCTCCACGCGCTTTGCCGACGGCTTCGAATACGGCCTGGGCGCCGAGATCGGCATCTCCAACGACAAGCTGCACGCACGCGGCCCGGTCGGACTGGAAGGCCTGACCTCGCTGAAGTACATAGTGCTGGGCAATGGCCAGGTACGCCAGTAAGCCCTTATCCCCTCCTCAACGCCTACGCCATCGACAAGGACAGCCATGCTCTGGATCAAAGCCCTGCACATCGTCTTCATCGCCTCCTGGTTCGCCGGGCTGTTCTACCTGCCGCGCATCTTCGTGAACCTGGCCCAGGAAACCGAGGTGGCGACCCGCGAACGCCTGCTGGGCATGGCGCGCCGGCTGTACCGCTTCACCGGCATGATCTCGCTGGTGGCGCTGGCGCTGGGCGTGTGGCTGCTGGCCATCACCTGGCAATTCTGGAAGGGACCGGGCAATGGCTGGCTGCATGCCAAGCTGTTCCTGGTGGTGCTGGTGATCGGCTACCAGCATGCCTGCGGTTCGCTGCTCAAGAAATTCGAAAACGGCAAGAACGTGCGCAGCCACGTCTGGTACCGCTGGTTCAACGAAGTGCCGGTGCTGCTGATGCTGGCCATCGTGATCCTGGTCGTCGTCAAGCCGTTCTGACCGTTCTGCATCGTCCCAGTCCACGTACGCTTCATTCCACACCCACATCCTTCCGGAGCCGGTCATGAGCAAAGTCTGTGAGTACTTCTTCGCGCCGCATTCGCCCTTCGCCTATCTGGGCCACGATCGTTTCGTCGCCCTGGCCGACAAATACCAGGTCCAGATCCTGCCCAAGCCCTTCGACCTGTCCAAGATCTTCGGCGTCTCCGGTGGCCTGCCGCTGGCCAAGCGCGCGCCGCAGCGCCAGGCCTATCGCTTGAAGGAACTGGCGCGCTGGAGCGAATTCCTGGGCAAGCCCATGATCCTGCAGCCGGCCCATTTCCCGGTCAACAGCGACAATGCCGCGCGCCTGATCATCGCCACCCAGCTGGCCCACGGCACCGCCGCCGCACTACGCCTGGCCGGCGCGGTCATGCGCGCAGTCTGGGAAGAACAGAAGAACATCGCCGATCCCGACACCCTGGTGACCATCGCCAATGTCCTGGAACACGATGGCGCAGCCTTGCTGAAGTCGGCCGAAACGGCCAGCGTGCAAGCCGAATTCGACCGATTCACCGACGAAGCCAATGCCGCCAGCGTCTTTGGCGCACCCTGGTTCATCTATGAAGGCGAAGGCTACTGGGGCCAGGATCGCCTGGACTTCCTCGAGCGGGCTTTCGCGAAAGCCTGAGCGGCCAGCGTACAATGACGCCGGACTGCGCAATGACTTCCAGCGCAGTCCGGCGTTTTCATTTCTGAAACCCCTGTTTTCCAACGGATAAAAGGTACTCCCATGCAATCCCCCGACACCAACTACTCTTACTTCTGCCCCTGCCCGCGCGGCCTGGAAGCCGCCCTGGCCGAAGAACTCAACGAGATCGCCCAGCACGCCGGCCCCGCCGCCAACCTCAAGGTGCACAACCAGGTGCCCGGCGGCGTGCACTGCTCGGGCACGCTCCTGGCGGCCTACCAGATGAACCTGCACTCGCGCATCGCCAGCCGCGTGCTGTTGCGCATGGGCCATGGTTCCTACAAGAACGAAAACGACATCTACGACCTGACGCTCGCGCAAGCCTGGGAAGACTGGTTCAAGGTCTCGCACACCATCCGCGTGGATCTGACCGCAGTGAAGTCGCCCCTGCGCAGCCTGGAATTCAGCACGCTCAAGATCAAGGACGCCATCTGCGACCGCTTCCTCGACCAGTTCAAGCTGCGCCCCTCGGTCAACACCCGCACGCCTGACATGCGCATTGCCGGCTTCGTCGACGCCCACAACTTCACGGTCTACCTGGATACCTCGGGCGAGGCGCTGTTCAAGCGCGGCTGGCGCGAAGAGACCGGCGACGCGCCGCTGCGCGAGAACCTGGCCGCCGGCCTCCTGCGCACCGCCGGCTGGAAGCCGGGCGTGCCGCTGTTCGATCCCATGTGCGGTTCCGGCACCATCCTGGCCGAAGCGGCGCAGATCATCGCCGGCGTACCGCCGGGCGCGCGCCGCCGCTTCGCCTTCGAGAAGTTCAGCAACTTCGATGCCGATGCCTGGTTCGCCATCAAGGGCGATTTCAAACCCAATCCGATTCCAACCACGCCCACGCTCTTCGGCAGCGACATCTCCGGCGACATGGTGGAACTGACCCGCAAGAACCTGGTGCGCGCCGGCGTGCACTTCGAAGTGCCGCTGAAGCAGATCGAAGCCCAGGAAATCAAACCGCCGGTGGACGCCGAGGGCAAGCCGCTGGTCGGCATCATCCTCACCAACCCGCCCTACGGCGAGCGGATCGGGGTGCGCGGCGACCGTGCCCTGCCCACCGAGGAATTGTTTGCGCAGTTCTTCAGCGCCTTCTCCAGCACCCTGAAGCAGCGCTTTGCCGGCTGGAGCGTGTTCCTGTTCTCGGCTGACCTGGGCCTGCCCAAGCTGATGCGCCTGAAGGAAGCCCGCAAGACACCTTTC
This sequence comes from Herbaspirillum camelliae, assembly GCF_001929405.1. NCBI lineage: Bacteria > Pseudomonadati > Pseudomonadota > Betaproteobacteria > Burkholderiales > Oxalobacteraceae > Herbaspirillum > Herbaspirillum camelliae. Next base: position 2,044,838 of record NZ_KV880769.1, on the reverse strand, counting down.
TTCAACGGCGCCCTGGAATGCCGCCTGTTCCGCTTCGACATGGTGGCCGGCTACAACCGCCGCGAAGAAGCCAAGCCGGTCTCGCGCGACAGCGAAGACTGATCTTCGCGGGCACGGATGGATTGTCAACCTCACCAAGACAATCCATCCCGCCCCAGCCGGTTTATCCGGCCCGCCTTCTCCCCTACAGTGTGGACATGGCCATTGCCGATTGCGCCGCAAGAAAAACGCGCAACGCAGGCCATCCTTCATCCACTCCACACTTTCCCGGGATCATCATGAGCACCGTCACCGTCAACACCCGCGCCGACTACGCCGCCTTCCTGCTGCGCGTTACCATGGGCATCTTCTTCCTGGTCCACGCCGGCCTGAAGATCTTCGTCTTCACCCCGGCCGGCACCGTCGGCTTCTTTGCTTCGCTGGGCGTACCGGGCTGGTTCGCCTATCCGGTCATCGCACTGGAAGTGGTCGGCGGCATTGCGCTGGTACTGGGCTACTATGGCCGCTGGCTGGCCCTGCCGCTGGCAGCCGACCTGCTGGGCGCGATCGTGCTGGTGCATGGCAAGGCCGGCTTCTTCTTCACCAACCCCAAGGGCGGCTGGGAATACCTGGCGCTGTGGATCGTCGGCCTGATCGCGGTGTTCCTGCTGGGCGACGGCGCCTTTGCCTTGAAGCGTGAAGAGCCGCGCAGATAACAGCACAGCTCATCCCAAGTCATCACAGGTCATACAAACCGCCGGGCCGCGCGCCCGGCGCAAATGTTTTATATCATTTAGTGCAATATCCGAGGAACCCCATCATGTCCACCACCACTGCCGCCGATAGCCTCCCCCTGCCCTCGCTGTTCGTCTCGCACGGCTCGCCCATGCTGGCGGTGGAGCCAGGCCGCACCGGTCCGCTGCTGGCCGGCATCGGCGCGACGCTGCCGCGTCCGCGTGGCATCGTGGTGGTGTCGCCGCACTGGGAAACCTTCACCCCGCGAGTGGGCAACCAGGCCAAGCCGCGGGTGATCCACGACTTCGGCGGTTTCCCGCAAGCACTCTACGAACTGGACTACCCCGCCCCCGGCGCCCCGGCCCTGGCCGAGCACGTGGCGCAACGCCTGCGCGACGGCGGCCTGCCGGCCCATACCGATGGCGGCTGGGGCCTGGACCATGGTGCCTGGGTGCCGCTGCGCTACCTGTATCCCCAGGCCGATGTGCCGGTGATCCAGCTGTCGCTACAATCGCAGCAGCCGCCGGCCTATCACTTCCAGGTGGGCCAGTTGCTGGCGCCCCTGGCCCGGGAAGGCATCCTGCTGGTGGGCTCGGGCAGCTTCACGCACAACCTGCGCGAACTGCGCCGCAATGACGCAGACAGCGGCGATGCCCCGCATACGCTGCAATTCCTGCAATGGTTCCTGGACCGCATGCAGGCCGGCGACCGCGACGCCCTGTTCGGCTACCGGACCACCGCCCCGCACGCCGTGCGCAATCATCCCAGCGACGAGCACCTGCTGACCCTCTTCTTTGCCATGGGTGCGGCCGATGACTGGACCCAACTGGTACACCTGGACAGTGGTTCGACGTATCATAGCCTGCGCATGGACGCCTTTGCCTTCGGCACCGGCTCCCGCCTGCTGGCGAAACAACCAGTCGCCGCCTGAGTCGCCCCATCCTCGAGGGCGCACGCGGCGCCTTCAGGGGATAGATGATTTGAACAAACTGCGCGAAATCGAATGCTTCATCGCCGTGGCCGACCTGGGCAGCTTCGTCAAGGCAGCCGAGGCCCTCAGCATTTCCAAGGCGGCGGTCTCGCGCACGGTGCTGGAACTGGAAGCCCGCCTGGGCTCGCGGCTGATGCAGCGGACCACGCGCCGGCTCTCGCTCACCGAAGCCGGCGCCCTCTATCTGGAACGCTGCAAGCAGATCGTCGCCGCCCTCGAAGAGGCCGATGACCTGCTCTCCTCCGGCAACGCCAAACCCACCGGCCTGTTGCGCATCAATGCCCCGCTCACCTTCGGCGTCTTGCACCTGGCCCCGCTGTGGCCAATGTTCCTGGAGCGCCATCCCGAGATCTCGCTGGACATTACCTTGTCGGACCGCATCGTCGATATCATCGACGAGGGTTACGACATGGCCATCCGCATCGCCCGCCTGTCCGACTCCACCCTGGTCCATCGCAAGCTGACCAGCACCAGCCTGCATGTCTGCGCCTCGCCCGCCTATCTCGACGCCCACGGCACGCCCGCCCATCCGCACGAACTGGCGCAGCACCAAACCATCAGCTACAGCTACAACCAGAGCAAGGACGAATGGCAGTTCAGCGGCCCGGAAGGTCCGGTGAGCGTGCGCGTGAGTTCGCGCCTGCACGTCAACAATGGCGACAGCTGCGTCCAGGCGGCGCTGGGCGGCATCGGCATCACCCGCCAGCCCACCTTCATGATCGACCAGCACCTGCGCAGCGGCCAGCTGGTCTCCATCCTGGAGGACTATGGCTCGCCCGAACTGGGCATCTACGCGGTCTATCCCAGCCGCACCCACCTGCCGGCCAAGATGCGGGCCATGCTGGATTTCCTCACCGAGGCCTTCGCCCAGGTCCACTGGAACGACTGAGGCGGCATCCCGCCGCGTTCTCATTCTCCGCCTGTGGCTTCCCGCAGGACGGAGATGAAACGCCTGCTGCAAATTTTTTCATGCGGACCCGCCTGCCGGCTGACTCGCCTTGTAGGGTACACGCTCCTTCCTTCCGATCTGCGGCCTTATAGCCCGATTCAGGCTCCTGACTCGCTTTCGCTTCCAATCTGCAAGGCCTCGGCGGCATTGACACTACGTTTTGCTTGAAGCACAGTGACCACATAGCAGACGCAACGTCCACAATGCGGACAAATAAAACATCAAGCGTCGATGAACCACTCAACAGGAGACACCCATGAGCAGCCCCATGCCCGCCGATTCGCGCATGCAGCCCTATCAATTCCCCAACCCCAAGGAAGCGCCGCTGGAGATCGTCGTCAACCCGGCCATTCCCGAGGATGAGCGCATCTGGGTGCCGCAGGCCGATAACGTCTGGTTCCGCCCGCTCTGCCTGAATGTCTCGCAGGGCTACTGGACCAACCTGCTGCGCGTACGCAAGTCCGGCGTGCTGTCGCGCCACCGCCATCCGGCGCCGGTGCATGGCATGGTGCTCAAGGGAAAATGGCGTTATCTGGAACACGACTGGATCGCCGAACAAGGCAGCTACGTCTTCGAACCGCCCGGCGAGACCCACACCCTCTACGTGCCCGAAGACGTGGAAGAGATGATCACCTACTTCCACATCACCGGCGTCATGTTCTATTGCGATCCCTGGGGCAAGTTCGAAGGCTACGAGGATGTCTTCACCAAGCTCGACATGTGCCGCAAGCACTATGAAGCGGTGGGACTGGGCAGTGATTACGTCGATCGCTTCGTACGCTGAGGATGAATGAAATGACTTATTCCCGCGCATCCTATGACTTTGGCGACTGCGTGGCCGTGGTCACCGGTGGCCATGGCGGCATCGGCGCAGCCATCAGCGCGCGCCTGGCCGCAGGCGGCGCGCAGGTCGTGGTCTGGGACCAGCAGCACGACGCTACCTCGCCCTATCGGCAACAAAGCATCGACATCACCGACGCCCCTGCGGTCATGCAGGCCGCCCAGCAATTGCTGGCCGACACTGGCCGCATCGATTTCCTCATCAACAACGCTGGTTACGCTGGCGCCACCGTGCCGCTGGACGAGTATGACGTGGATGAGTGGCATCGCATCGTGCAGGTCAACCTGCTGGGCGTCTTCCATGCCTGCCGCAGCGTGACGCCGGCCATGCGCGCGGCCGGACGCGGACGCATCGTCAACATCGCCTCGCTGGCCGGCAAGGAAGGCACGCCCAATGCCTCGGCCTACAGCGCCGCCAAGGCGGGCGTGCTGGCGCTGACCAAGTCGCTGGGCAAGGAGCTGGCCGAGAGCGGCGTGCTGGTCAACGCCATTGCACCCGCCGCCGTGAAGACCGCGCTGCTGGAACAGATGTCGCCAGCGCATGTGCAGACCATGATCGCCAAGAGCCCCATGCACAGACTTGGCACGGTCGAGGAAGTGGCCGAGCTGAGCGCATGGCTGTGCTCCGGCTCATGCAGCTTCAACACCGGCGCAGTGTTCGATCTCTCGGGCGGACGCGCCACGTATTGAGCGGCTTGCCGCTCGAGCACAGGAATCATCCGGGCAAGCAAGGATCGCCGCCAGAGTGAGGCAGGCAACATCGACGCCTCACTCTGGCGGCGCCGGAGCAGTAGCAGGGACGGCATCCACAACGTCCTCAAGACAGCATCCTTGCACGACGCTTCGGCCATGTCATCGACAGCGAGCACCGCAACAGACGGAGCCGGCACGAAGCAAGCCAATGGCATTGACTCATTCACACTGGAGACGTAACCCATGGAAGTCCAAAAGGAAAAGAGCCCCCGGCTCAAACGCATACAGGTGGTCGCACTGAGCTTCCTGATGCTGGCAGGCATCGTCAACTACCTCGACCGCAGCACCCTGTCCATCGCCAATCACTCGGTAAGCCAGGAACTCAATCTCTCCGCCTCGCAGATGGGCCTGTTGCTGTCAGCCTTCTCGCTGGCCTATGCCTTCTCGCAATTGCCCATCGGCGCCATGCTCGACAAGTTCGGCGCACGTGTGATGCTGGGCGCGGGCATGTTCATCTGGTCGGTGGCGCAGCTGGCCGGCGGCTTCGTCAACAACCTGCAGCAGTTCCTGGTGGCGCGGGTCTTCCTGGGGCTGGGCGAAGCGCCGCAGTTCCCGGCCGGCGCCAAGGTGGTCTCGGAATGGTTTGCCATGCGCGAGCGCGGCGGACCGACCGGCATCTTCGTGGCCTCCTCCACCATCGGACCGGCGCTGGCGCCGCCCATCCTGACGATCCTGATGCTCTCCTTCGGCTGGCGCATGATGTTCGTCATCATGGGCGTGCTGGGCATCGCCGTCTCGGTGGGCTGGTACCTGTTCTACCGCAATCGCAACGAAGTCCAGCTCACGCCCTCCGAAGTGCTCTACCTGGCCGATGACCACGACAACGATCCCAACGCCAATGCCAAGCTGAGCTGGAGCGAATGGAAGAGCCTCTTCACCTACCGCACCACCTGGGGCATGCTGTTCGGCTTCATGGGCGTGATCTACATGGTGTGGCTGTACCTGACCTGGCTGCCGGCCTACCTGGAGCATGAGCGCCACCTCTCCATTGCGCGCACCGGCTGGGTGGTGGTGATTCCCTACATCTTCGGCACACTCGGCATGCTCTCTTCCGGCTATATCGCCGATGGCCTGATGAAGCGCGGCATGCCCGCCATCCGCAGCCGCAAGTGGCCGATCTGCGCAGGCCTGATCGGCGCCGGCGCCTTCACCATCCCGGCGGCCTACACCCCCAGCACGACCATGGCCATCGTCTACATCTCGCTGGCCATGGCCTTCGTGAACATGGCTTCGGGCGGCGCATGGGCGCTGGTGTCGGTGGCCATTCCGCGCCGCCTGGTGGCGTCGCTGGGCAGCATGCAGAACTTCGGCGGCTATCTCGGCGGCTCGCTCGCCCCCGTGATCACAGGCGTGGTGGTGGACCAGACCCACTCCTTCGTCAACGCCCTCCTGATCAGCGCCGCCGTCGCCTTTGCCGCAGCACTGGTCTACATGTTCGTGGTGGACAAACCCATCGAGTCGCACGCCTGATCCTCCCCACCGTCATGCACCAGTAGCCTGACCCGATGCCGCCGCCTACGGGTAGCGGCATCCAGCCAGTCTCCTGCCACTCACCACAAGGAAAACAATGAGCTTCATTCCCGATCTGCTCAAGGGCAAGACCGCCCTGGTCACCGGCGGTACGCAAGGCATAGGCGCGGCTGTCGCGCGACAACTGGCTGCGCTGGGCGCACGCGTGATCGCGGCCGGCCTGCCGCCCTTTGCGCATGAAGAGTTCGAAGGCAGCGGCATCACTCTGGTGGAGATGAACGTGGCCAGTGAAGAGAGCGTACACGCTGTATTGTCCGGTCTCACGCAACTGGACATCGTGGTCAACTGCGCCGGCATCATCAAGCGAGGTGCGGAACTGGAGACGGAAGTATTCGAGCAGGTCATCGCCGTGAACCTCACCGGCACCATGCGCGTATGCGCCGCCGCGCGCGAGCTGCTCAGGCAGTCCAGGGGCTGCATCGTCAATACGGCATCCATGCTCAGCTTCTTCGGCGGCGGCCTGGTGCCGGGCTATAGCGCCAGCAAGGGCGGCGTGGCGCAACTGACCAAGTCGCTGGCCATTGCCTATGCCGCTGACGGCATCCGCGTCAATGCGGTGGCCCCCGGCTGGATCGCCACCCCGCTGACCCAGGCCCTGCAGGACGACCCCGTGCGGGCCGGCCCCATCCTGGCGCGCACCCCGCTGGGCCGCTGGGGGCAGCCGGAAGACGTCGGCCAGGTAGTGGCCTTCCTGTGTTCACCAGCGGCGTCCTTCATGACCGGCGCCATCGTGCCGGTGGATGGCGGCTACCTGGTGGCCTGAGCCATCCGCCCCGCTTTCACGTGCAATGCCATTTGCCCGCGCCGATGCTCCAGGCGGCGCGGGATTTTTTACGCAGGGGCTCCGCTATAATCTCCCGCGACTCCGTTTCCATCGCCCGCGCTCATGCCCGCCCACGACCCACATCCAGACGACGCCACCAGGATCGCCGGCACCGCCGCCTTCTCCAAGTTCATGGTGGTGCTGCAACTGATCGCCGACCAGGACGCGCCATTGAACATTGCGCAACTGTCCGCTCTGTCGGGCTATCCGCGCCCCACGGTCTATCGCATCCTGGCCGCGCTGATGGCCGAAGGCATGGTAGTGGAAAACCCGCGCAACAAGCAGTATGAAGTCGGCCCGCGTCTCATCAATCTCGCCAGCCGCGCCTGGGACCGCAGCGACATCCGCACCACCGCCATCGAGTCCTTGCGCCAGCTGCGCGACCTCACGCGCGAGACCGTGCACCTGGCCGTGCCCAGCGATCACAGCATGGTCTATATCGAGAAGCTGGAAAGTCCGCAAGCGGTGCGCATGGATTCGCGCATCGGCACCCGCGTGACCTTGTATTCGAGTTCAGTGGGCAAGGCCTATCTGGCCGGACTGGAGGAAGCCCATCGCGAACGTCTGATGCGTACGCTGCATCTGCAAGCCTTCACCGCCAACACGCATACCGAACTGGCCGCCCTGCGCGCCGATGTGGAAGACACCCGCGCACGCGGCTACGCCGAAGACCGCGAGGAAAACGAAGCCCAGATTTTCTGCTACGGCGCGGCCATCGTCGGTGCCGATGGCGCGCCGGTCGCCTGCGTGAGCGTGAGCATTCCGCTCTATCGTCGCCTGCCCGATGCACAGCAGGCCTATGTGCAGCCACTGCTGCAAGCCTGTGCGACGATCTCGCGCAAGCTCGCCGGACCGGGCTGATCCCGGTCCGGCCTTGCTACAACACATCCATCAAGGGATCACCCGATCAGGCCTCCGGCGGCAACTCCACCTTGTAGATCTCCTTGCCGTCCGTGTTGTGCAGCGTGACGGTGAGCGTCTTGCTCTTCGCATCGATCTTGCCGATGCCAAAGAATTGCAGCAGTTCCGCCGGTGAGCGGTTCTGCTTCATGTCCGCCGGGATGCTGACGAAACGCACATCCGGACCGAAGGTGCGATCGATCTCGCCAGGCCCGAAGGTGCCGGCATTGATCGGCCCGCCGACGAATTCCCAGAAGGGCTTGAAGTCGGTGAACTGGGCCCGCTCCGGTGCGTAGTGCGTGGCCGAGGCGTAATGCACGTCGGCCGTCACCCAGACCACGTTCTTGATGTCATGCTGCTTGATGAAGCGCAGCAGCTCGGCCACTTCCAGTTCGCGTCCGGACGGCTTGCCATTGTCGGCATTGGCCCAGGCTTCGAAGGTCCCCTGGGGCACATCCGGGTTCAGGTCCGGCACCACGATGGAGAGCGGCATATCGCTGGCGATCAGCTTCCAGGTCGAGCGCGAACGCAGCAGCGCCTGCTTGATCCAGCGCATCTGCTCGGGGCCGAGGAAATCGGCATCGTGCCCGCCCTTCTGGCGGTTGGGCGAATTGCGGCCGCGATAGCTGCGCTCGTCCAGCATGAACACTTCCAGCAGCGGCCCATGGTTGAACGCGCGATAGATGCGGAAAGGATCGGCGCTGTCGATGCGGAAGGGATTGTGTTCGAACATGGCCTGACGCGCGCGGGCGGCCAGCACATCGATGTTGCGTTCGTCGTAGCGTTTTTCCGCCGCGCCGATCTCCTGGCCCGGATACCAGTTGTTGCGCACCTCGTGGTCGTCCCACTGCACCAGGAAAGGCACTTCGGCGGCGAAGCGGCGCTTGTTGGCGTCCAGCATGTTGTAGGCGAAGTTGCCGCGATAGTCGTCCAGCGTCTGCGCTACCTTGGACTTGGCTTCGGTCACCACATTGCGCCACAGGCTGCCATCGTCCAGCTTCACTTCAGCCTGGATCGGACCATCGGCATAGATCTGGTCACCCGAATGAATGAAGAAATCCGGCCGGAAGCGGCGCATGCTTTCGTACACGCGATAACCGCCCCACTGCTCGTTGATGCCCCAGCCCTGGCCGGCTTCATCGCCCGAGAAGGCAAAGGTGATGTCACGCGCCTGGCCGTGCACGGATGCCGGCATCATGAGACTGCCGGTAAGCGGCTCGCTCAGCGCCGACTCATGCACCAGGTCCTGGAAGCGTACGCGGTAGTAGATGCGCTGACCGGCAGGCAAGTCGCGCAGGTCCACGCGGGCGGTGTAGTCCTCCCGCGCCAGCGCCGTGGGGCCAGCGATACGGACGGGGTTGGTGAAGTTCTCGCTGGTCGAGTACTCGACCAGCATGCGCGCATTGCGGTCGGCCCGCGCCCAGAGGATGGCGCTGTCGCGGGTGACATCCCCGCTCATGACGCCGCCCGGAAATTGCGGGCGCAGGCGTTCGGAAGTGACGATGGCCGGTGCGGCCGGGGTGGCGGACAAAGCGGCCGGGCTGGCAAGCGCGGCGGCGGCGCCGACGGTGGTGACCGCACTGTCGCGCAGGAAGCGGCGGCGGCTGTGGTCGGCTGGCGGGTTCTGGTCTGGCATGGCGACTCCTGTGAGGGGGTGAGCGATACACGGGGGGATTGCAATTTAGCAATCGAATGTGACCGTCCGATGAAACCCGCCTGACCAATACTGACCCACAGAGAATGCCAACCACCACTTGAGAAAATGCGGCCGCGAGGCCGCGTGCTCATGCTGCTACCTGCGACAAACGCAAGCCGATGTCGCCAATGCGATGCAAGGGCATTTACTGGAAGTCAGTCGAAACAGAGACTTTTTCCCACGCATCGATGTCCGCCCCCATCTTCGCCATCTTCTCCCGTACCAGTTTCACTGCATCGCTGCCGAGCAAGAGATGGATGGGCGCGTCAGGAGCGCAGGCAATATCGAGCAGCACTTGCGCCGCCTTGGCAGGATCGCCGAGTTGACGTCCGCTCTTGTCCTGACGCGCAGAACGAATCGGGTCGATCACCGCATCGTAATCGGGAATGCTGCGCGGCGAGCGCACCATGGACCGCCCAGCCCAATCGGTACGGAAAGAGCCTGGCGCCACTGCGGTGACCTTGATACCGAAATCAGCCACTTCCTTGGCAAGCGTTTCGGAAATGCCTTCCAATGCAAACTTGCTGCCGCAGTAGTAGGCGATACCGGGCATGGTAATGAAACCACCCATGGAGGTGATGTTGATGATATGACCGCTACGAAGGGCACGCATCGACGGCAGCACCGCTTTGATCATGGCGACGGCGCCGAATACGTTGACGTCGAACTGACGCCGCATTTCATCCAATGATGACTCTTCAAGAGCGCCTTCGTGTCCATAACCAGCGTTATTGACCAGGACATCGATCGGCCCCACACCCTCGACCGCCGAGGCGATTGCCCCGTCAATGGAGGAGAAATCGGTCACGTCGAGGACGATAGCCTTTGCGCCTCCCGGGGCGATGTTCTCAAATTCTCGTTTGGCGTCCTGGCTTCGTACTGTGCCTATTACTGAATGACCTGCCTGCAAGGCGGCATCCGCAAAAGCATGACCGAATCCTGAACTGACGCCGGTGATCAGAAAGTTCAATTTCCTGGATACTCCCATCGCTATCTCCATCTATCCTCTGATAAAACCTCCCTGAGGAACCCATGCAGTTCCTCACCCGGGGAAGTCGATGAGGTGGATGATAGGCAAGCGCGTCAGATCGCGCCATGTCGGTTGGCATTCAATGTTTGCCTAAAACTATGAAAACACCTATGTTGGAAGGCATGAAGAAATCGGCACCGAAAGAATTGCGTGGGCATTTGAGTCCACAATTGAGTGCGCACCAGCGCATGGTGGAGCTGCTTACCCAGCTCGCTCCTGAGGAAGGCTATCACCTGTCGCGGCTTGCGGATGTCAGGTTCTTGAGGTCCAACCGCGCGTTGACTGAAACGCCCGTCTTGTACGAGCCGGGCATCGTCGTGGTCGTTCAGGGACGAAAGCGCGGATTCCTGGGCGGACAGACCTATCTCTATGACGCGCAACACTATCTGGCCGTCTCCGTTCCCGTGCCCTTCACGATGGAAACCGACGCCAGTGCGAAGGCGCCGTTGCTGGCAATCTACTTCCGGCTGGACTTTCAACTTCTTGCGGAGGTGCTCTTGCAGATGGACGAGGCCGATATATCCGCAAGCCCGCAGACCATGTTTGCTACGCGCATGGACCACAGGATGCAGGCATCCGTTCTCCGTTTTCTGGAAGCCGTGAGTATCCCGATGGAAGCGCGGATCCTGGGCAAGGCATTGGTGAAGGAAATCTATCTGCGCGTACTGACCGGCGAGCAGGGCGCCTCGATGAGAGCAGCGCTGCGCAATGATGGACAGTACGGGAAAGTGGCCAGGGCAATCCGGAAGATCCACGCCGCCTACGCAGACAAACTGGACGTTGAACAGCTTGCGCAGGAAGCCGGGATGAGCCCGCCTTCCTTTCACGCGCATTTCAAGTCGGTCACGGCCACTTCTCCGATGCAATATCTCAAGTCGACGCGCTTGCATCAGGCGCGTTTGCTGATGCTGCGCAACGGCCTGACGGTGGCCGCCGCAAGCGCACGCGTCGGCTATGAAAGCGCATCGCAGTTCAGCCGTGAATTCAAACGTCTGTTTGGAAGGTCCCCGGTTCAAGAGGTGGCGCGGATGAGAAGTGCGTACGCGCTCCCCGATCCGGAACCGTCCGCGATGTTTGTGTCATCGCATTAAGGTCGTAGGTAATCTGCCGTCTCCTTGACGTCGAGGTGAACCGCACCCCAGTGTTGCTACCCGTCCCATGGAGGATGATTGCCGAAGTCCTTGGCAAGATAGTCGACGAAGCGCCGCACTTTTACCGGGATTCCCCGCGCGCTCGGATAGACCGCTTGGATGGCCAATTCAGAAGTGCGGTAATCCGGCAGCAATGCCAGCAGCCGCCCCTCCCTGATGTGCTCGCCAAAGACGAAGGCTGGCCCGTAGGCCACGCCCGCACCAGCCAATGCGCAGGCCAGCAGCATCTGCATGTTGTTGGCCACTACCCGACAGGGGCCGTCGATGCGATACGAGCGCTGCGATGCGTCGATGAAGGTCCAGTCCCCGGCGGACACGGCCTCGCTGAAGGCCAGACGCGGTGCGGCCGCCAGATCGGCTGGCGTAAGCGGCATGCCATACCGTTTGATAAATTCCGGCGCGGCGCACACGACCATGGGGCAGGAGGCAAGACGACGCATGACAAGCGCGGGATCGTCGAGTCGCCCGATGCGGATGGCGACGTCCACGCCGGCATCGAGCAGGTCGATATAGCGATCGCCCAGCAAGACTTCCACGTTGACCTCGGGGTGGTCCGCCACATAGCGCGCGACCACCTCGCCCAGATGCATCGCACCGAAGGTGATCGGCGTGGCCACACGGAGGGTTCCGCGCACGCTGGCCTGGGCGGCGGCGGCTTCCCGGTTCGCCTCATCGAGCGCGGCAAGAATGTGCCGACAACGTTCGTAGTAGCTCCGGCCCACATCGGTGAGGCTCAGGCTGCGTGTCGTACGCTGAAACAAACGGGCATTCAATTCGGATTCGATCTGGCTGACGTGCTTGCCCGCCATCGCTGGCGACAGTTTCAAGCGCCGCGCCGCCCCGGCAAAACTGCCTTCCTCCACCGCCACCACGAAGACATGGAGGCTCATCAGTTGGTCCATGCCACTTCCTTATTCGATCTTCACAGTATCGACTGTAGCTAACAATTCGCCAATTATAAATTTAAGGAATCGAATATAACATTGCCTTACCGAATCACACAGGGAGCAGAGAAATGAAAATCGAAACGAACGGAATCCGCATCCATGTGACCCTGCAAGGCAGCGGTGAGCTGGCGCTGGTGTTCCTGCATTACTACGGTGGCTCGTCGCGCACCTGGGATGCGGTGGCGAAAAGACTGGCAGACCGGTACCGGATCATCGCCACCGATCATCGCGGCTGGGGTCAATCCGATGCGCCTGCCGAGGGCTATGGCATTGCCGATCTGGCAGCCGACGCCGAGGGCGTCATCGCGGCGCTGGGGCTGCGACGCTTCATCCTCGTGGGGCATTCCATGGGTGGCAAGGTCGCGCAACTGATGGCGTCGCGCCGGCCGCACGGGCTCGAAGGGCTGATCCTGGTGGCGCCGTCGCCACCCTCGCCCATGCTGCTTTCCGATGAGCAGCGCAGGATGCTGGTCGGCGCCTACCAGTCGCGGGAATCGGTGGAGTTCGTCCTCGATCATGTGCTCACGACCCAGCCCCTGAGCGCCGCCATGCGGGCCCAGGTCATCGAGGACAGCTTGCGGGCAGCGCCGCAGGCCAAGCGCGCCTGGCCCAACGTCGCGATGGCGGAGGACATCACGACCGACGTGGCTGCCATCGATGTCCCTACCCTCGTCATCTCTGGAGAGCACGACCAGGTAGACCGGGTAACGACATTGCAGGCCGAGCTTCTGCCGCGTCTGCCGCACGCAGTCCTCCACATCCTGCCCGGCGTGGGCCACCTGTCGCCACTGGAGAGCCCCGAAGCGGTGGCGCAGCAGATCACCAGCTTCATCGGCGCCCTGTCGGAGAAAAAACCGGGCTGAACGGGAAGGGGGAGGTGCAGGCCATGCATGCTGCGCACCAAAATGCAGCCCACCTCCCTCACCCCGGCGGAATATGCACGAAGTTCGTGCGCCACCATAGCTGACATCTCGCTGACGCACCACAAAAGTCCTTTCAAATCAACGTACTGCGAATTTCTCACCAAAATGGAACGGAAATTGCTTGAGTCGTGGCTTTCAAGCATTTTCTCGCACACTTTTTGGGAGATTTTCTGGTGGACGATCACAAAAACGGCGCAGACGCCCTCTTCATCCTGCTGGGGGCGATCATGATCCTGGCCATGCATGCCGGTTTCGCCTTCCTTGAGCTGGGCACAGTGCGCAAGAAGAACCAGGTCAATGCCCTGGTCAAGATCCTGGCGGACTTTGCGGTCTCGACCATCGTCTATTTCTTCATCGGCTATTACGTCGCCTATGGCGTGAGCTTCTTCGCCGGCGCCGAGACGCTGGCGCAGCGCAGCGGCTTCGAGCTGGTGAAGTTCTTCTTCCTGCTGACCTTTGCCGCCGCGATCCCGGCCATCATCTCGGGCGGCATTGCCGAGCGTTCCAAGTTCAATCCGCAGCTGGTGGCCACGGCCGTGCTGGTGGGCCTGGTCTATCCCTTCTTCGAAGGCATTGCCTGGAACCAGCACCTGGGCGTGCAAGCCTGGCTGGCCGCTACCTTCGGCGCAGAATTCCACGACTTCGCCGGCTCCATCGTGGTCCACGCCGTCGGTGGCTGGATCGCCCTGCCCGCCGTGCTGCTGCTGGGTGCGCGCCGAGGCCGCTACAGCAAGGAAGGCGCGGTCGCTGCGCATCCGCCCTCCAACATCCCCTTCCTGGCACTGGGCGCGTGGATCCTGACGGTGGGCTGGTTCGGCTTCAACGTGATGAGCGCGCAGACGCTGGACAAGATGAATGGCCTGGTCGCGATGAATTCGCTCATGGCCATGGCCGGCGGCACGCTGGTAGCGCTGCTGATGGGCCGCAACGACCCCGGCTTCGCCTACAACGGCCCGCTGGCCGGACTGGTGGCGGTATGCGCAGGCTCGGACCTGATGCACCCGCTGGGCGCGCTGGTCACCGGCGGCATGGCCGGGGCGATCTTCGTGTGGATGTTTACCCGTACCCAGAACAAATGGAAGATCGACGACGTGCTGGGCGTGTGGCCGCTGCACGGGCTGTGCGGATTGTGGGGCGGCCTGGCGGCGGGCATCTTCGGCCTGCAGGCGCTGGGGGGGCGGGGTGGCGTGTCCTTCCTGTCACAACTGATCGGCAGCGTGATGGGCATTGTCATTGCGGCGCTGGGCGGGTGGATCGTGTATGGCTTGCTCAAGAAGGCAGTCGGTATCCGCCTTGATCCGGAGCAGGAATTCGAAGGGGCGGATCTGGCCATTCACAAGATTTCTTCTACGGCGGAGAGGGAGACCAGTTGGTAATCTGATTGATAATTAACAATAAAGTCCGTAATTCTTCAGCGCCTAAAATCTGCGTCACAACGAAGGGCATCGATTAGCGAAATTATTTCAAAGTCTGTATGGATTTATTCGTCTACCCGAGATCGCTTGCTTGTTGATAAAGCCATGTCACTTCTGAGCGCCATTCTTCACTTTCAGTCAGTTCTCTGAGCTTTTCGCACAGCAGATTTATCCAGGCCTCTCGCTGGCGTGAGGCCTGTCCCTCGCGCAGCGTGGTGATGGCCACCGTAGAACGAATGGCAGGCCGTGCGATCTCGTGTGCCATAAGTTCTCCCCGGTCAACCTCATTCTTAACCGCGACAAAGGTCAGTAGCGAATAACCCGCGCCCGATTTCACCAGTTGCTTGGTTAGGGCCACACTATCGACCTCGAGCTCGACGCGCAGCCTGACCCCATGCTGAATCGCCGCATGCTCAATAAGGCGGCGATTGCTATGTGGCAGTCCCGGGAGGATAAGCGGAATACTTGCCAGGTCGCGGATCTGGAGGGCCGGGCGAGCATTGCTCCCGGGGGGGGCCACCAGTACCATCGGTTCCGAGAACAGCGGTCGGACATCGAAAGCTTCCAGAAGCGGCTGGTTATATACCACTGCCAGATCAACCCGCTTATCCAGTACCCATTCCTGCAACGAGCTGCTCAAGCCCTCGCGCAGATGTAGCAAGACGCCTGGCCATTGCTCACGGAAATCGCGTATTAGAGATGCGCCGATCAGCGAGCCTATCGTCGGGGGCAGTCCCACTGACAGATAGCCCCGCTCGGTGCTGGCGCTGGCGCGCACATGTTCGCCAGTATCGTTGACCATGTGCGAAATCATCTCTGCGCGTTCAAGCAGTCGCGCGCCGGCCTCGGTCAGCTTCACGCCTCGCCCGTGTCGCACAAGAAGAGGCAATCCTATCTCCGACTCCAATTTTGCAATCTGCCGGCTCAGCGCCGGCTGCGCGATGTACAGCTCGGAGGCAGCGCGGCTGAAGCTGCCGGCACGCGCCACGTGAATGAAATTGCGGAGTTCACGGATATCCATATGATTTTCCAAGATATGCTTTCATGGCATAGCTTTCCATGTCGATAAGGTCTTTGTCAAAAGGTTTTTATCATCCTATGCTTTCCTGCGATGCCTAATAACAAAAATTGCAAGGAGACATGCGGGGCCCATGCCCTAGCGCCCATCCCTGTTCTTCCAGCAGACCAGATCAATAATGCTGGCTCTCACCCGTTGAGGGCATCACCGATTTCGATAGCAATAAGCCCGCAAGGGCAGGAGACCTCATGAAGCAACTCAAGAAATTGCACATCCAGGTGCTGATCGCGCTGGCCTGCGCGGTCATCCTCGGTATCACCGCACCGCAGACCGCCATTGCAATGAAGCCGTTGGGCCAGGGCTTCATTGCACTGCTGAAGATGATGTTAGCGCCGATCATCTTCTGTACCTTGGTGCATGGCATGGCTCACGTCAAAGACCTGCGCAAGCTGGGCCGTATGGGCGTGAAGTCGTTGGTCTACTTTGAAGTGGTCAGCACGCTGGCCATGGTGCTCGGCTTCGTGATGGTCAACCTGTTCCAGCCCGGTGCCGGCCTGCACGCTGCCAACATGCTGGAGAGCAACGAGGCCATAAAGGCAACCACCAACGCTGGTGGCATCTCAATCATCAATTATCTGCTGGGTCTGATCCCGCACACACTGGTTGACGCCTTCGCAAAGGGCGATATCGTCCAGGTACTCATCATTTCCATCCTCGCCGGTATGGCTCTGAATGTCTCTGTCGGTGCCGATTCAGTGATCCTGCGCGGCATAGATGAGGCACAGACCGTACTGTTCCGGATGCTCTCCTTCATCATGAAGCTAGCTCCGCTGGGGGCCTTCGGTGCCATGGCCGCGGCCATCGGCAGTTATGGCGGCATGACCCTTGTTTACCTGCTAAAGGTCATCGTGCTGTATTACGCTTCGTGCCTGATCTTCGTTTTCGGTATGTTGGCACCGATCAGCTGGTCCATCGGCTTGCCTTTCTTCGCCGTGCTGCGCCTGATCCGCGACGAGATGCTGCTCATCTTCGGGACCGCCTCCAGCGAGGTCGCCTTCCCGCGCCTATTGGAAAAGCTGCATCGCGCCGGCTGCGACGAAATGGTGGTCGGCTTCGTGCTGCCCTCGGGCTACAGCTTCAATCTCGACGGCACTGCCATCTACATGGCTGTGGCCATCGGCTTCATCGCCCAAGCTACTGATACGCCTTTCTCGCTATGGCAGCAGGTGGGCTTGCTTGCCATCCTCAGCTTCACCTCAAAGGGCGGCACGACTGTGGCGGGAGGGGCCTTTGTCAAGTTGGCCGCCACCTTGCAGTCGGTCAAGGCATTGCCGCTTGGCGGCCTGGGTCTGCTGTTCGGCATCGACCGTCTGCTGGCCACCGCGAACGCACTTACTAATGTGGTCGGTAACACCATCGCGGTGTTCTGCATTGCCAGGTGGGAAAACGCTTTCGACCCCGCTGCCTTCCAGCGCGAGACCGGCTCTACCCCTGGCAAGTCGATCTTCCGCCTGCGTCAAAGCGAGGCCGCAAAGGCTGCGGCGCAGACGCAGAAGCTGGCCGGTGAAAACTAGATTCCTCTCAGTTGAAAGTTATCATGCAACGCATTCCTCCTCTCGACATCGACAAGCTCAGCCCCGATCAGCGGGCCGTCTACGACGCCATCGCCAGCGGCCCACGCAAAGGCGTGCGTGGCCCCCTGGCGGTGTGGCTGCAGCGACCACTGCTAGCTGACCGCGCCCAAGCGCTGGGACGCTACTGCCGCTATGACAGCAGCCTGCCACCGCGGCTGTCCGAACTGGCGATCCTGATGATGGGGCGCCATTGGCTGGCTGAATACGAATGGGCAGCGCATAAGCCCTTCGCGCTGGAAGCCGGACTGGATAGATCCATCATCGATGCCATCCGCGATGGTCGCGAACCAGATTTCGTCAATCGTGATGAGGCGCTGATCTACCGGTTCATGTGCGAGCTCCATCAGCAACTGGGTATTAGTGATGTGCTCTATGCAGAGCTGAAGGCGCACATCGGCCAGGATGGCTTGGTAGACCTGGTTGGTATCGCCGGTTACTACACCCTCATTTCCATGACCATCAAGGTCTTCCATGTGCCGCCCCCAGCCGGGGTGGCACCGGAACTTCCCGTCACCGCATCGTAAGGATATCTCCCATGAGCACAACACAAACCTCTGCTACCACCAACACCAATGGCCGCCTCCAAGGCAAGGTCGCCATCGTCACTGGTGCCGGGTGCGTCGGCCCCGGCTGGGGCAATGGCCGCGCGGTGGCCGTCCTGTTCGCCCAGGCAGGTGCGACCATCTTCGCTGTTGATAAGAATGCCGATGCGATGGAAGAAACCGTCCGTCGCGTTCGTGAAGTCGGCGGCACTGTCAGCGCGCATACCTGCGATGTCACTGACAGCGCGTCAGTCGCCGAAATGGTCGCAGCCTGCGAAGCGCAATATGGCCGCGTCGATATCCTGGTTAACAATGTCGGCGGCTCGGCCGCCGGTGGTCCGGTGGCCCTGGCTGAAGACAAGTGGGATGCCCAGGTGGATTTCAATCTCAAGAGCGTCTACCTGACCTGCAAGCATGTGCTGCCCGTTATGGAAAAGCAGGGCAAAGGTGCCATCGTCAACACCGCGTCCACCTCCGGCATCCGCTGGACAGGTTCGGCGCAGGTCGCCTATGCGGCTTGCAAGGCCGGGGTGATCCAGTTGTCGCGTGTGGTGGCGGTCGAGTATGCGAAGAAGGGCATTCGCGTCAACACCGTGGTGCCGGGGCAATTGCATACCCCGATGGTGGAAGTGCGACTCGCCGGCCAGCGATCCGGCGGCGATGTCGACAAGCTGCTGGAAAGCCGTGTAGCTCGCATTCCGCTGGGCTTCATGGGCGATGGCCGCGATACGGCCAATGCCGCACTGTTCCTGGCCTCGGATGAAGCCCAGTTCGTCACGGGTACAGAGATCATCGTCGATGGCGGCATGACCGCACGTTGCGACTGAACGGAGCAGACGTGAACCCACCAGTCCAATGGGATTGCCATACCCATATCTATGGTCCTTGGGAGAGCTTCCCGCTACCGCCCGATGCAGCCTATCGTCCGGCCGAGGCGCCGATGACGCAACTGCTGGCCTTGCATAGCCGGTTGGGAATCACTCACGGCGTTCTGGTCCAAGCAGCGTGCTACCGGGGCGACCACAGCGCGTTGCTAGCGGCACTGCACAGCACCGGCGGGCGCTATCGCGGCGTCGCGCTGATCGATGGCGATACCGATGAGGCCAGCCTGCAAGCGTTGCACGATGGCGGCGTGCGCGGCATCCGCTTCAATTTCATGGGGCATCTTCCGGGCGAACGCAACCTTGTGCAACTTCGTCAGCAAGCCGAGCGGGTGCGTCAGCTCGGCTGGCATGTGCTGTTGCACGGGCAGCTCGACCAACTGCTGCCGGTGCTTGACGCCTGGCATGACTTGGATGTGCCGCTGGTGATTGATCACATGGCGCGGGTGGATGGCACCTTGCCGCTGGACGAAGAGTCGCTCGTGGCGC
Organism: Herbaspirillum camelliae; assembly: GCF_001929405.1. Taxonomy (NCBI): domain Bacteria; kingdom Pseudomonadati; phylum Pseudomonadota; class Betaproteobacteria; order Burkholderiales; family Oxalobacteraceae; genus Herbaspirillum; species Herbaspirillum camelliae. The sequence continues at coordinate 2,025,612 of NZ_KV880769.1, read as the reverse complement.
TGCAGCGCCATCTGGCGCGTGCCAAGCGCTGGATCAAGCTCTCCGGTGTGGACCGCGTCATGCAGGGCGCGCCGGGCCCGTGGGAAGCCGCCTTGCCGCTGGCGCGCCGCCTGCTGCAAGCGGCACAGGGACGTGCGATATGGGGTAGCGACTGGCCGCATCCCAATATCCAGGGAGCGCCGCCGGACGAGCATCAGCTGCTGGAATTCATCCGGGCAGCCTGCGGCAGCGCCGCCAACTTCGACGCCGTCATGCGCGGCAACCCGCAGATCCTCTACACCTAGACGGACACCATCATGGACAACTCAGACACTGCCCCGGAGGCCTCCCGGGCGGCGGAGCTTCGCGCATGCAAAAAAGCCGCATGGAGGCTATTGCCACTGCTCGCGCTGGGCTATTTCATCAATTATCTGGACCGCACCAATGTCGGTTTTGCCGCGCTGACGATGAATAGCGACCTCGGGCTGACTGCATCGCAGTTTGGTTTCGCTGCGGGGATTTTCTATATCGGTTATTGCCTGTTCGAAGTCCCCAGCAATCTGGCCTTGTACCGTTACGGAGCGCGCATATGGCTGGCTCGCATCATGGTCACGTGGGGGCTGTTTGCTGCCGCCACAAGTCTGGCCGTTGGGCCAGTCAGTTATTCGGTGATCCGCCTGCTGGCGGGGATCGGTGAGGCTGGGTTCTTCCCCGGCGTGATTTTCTACCTGACCTTGTGGTTTCCTGCGCAATACCGCACTCGGATGATGGCTTATTTCCTGGCTGCCATCCCGCTCTCCTCGGTGCTAGGAGGTCCCCTGTCTGTCGCCACGCTGCAGCTCAATGGCTGGCTCGGATTGCATGGCTGGCAATGGCTGTTCATTCTTCAGGGCTTGCCGGCTTGTGTGCTAGGTGTGATCTCGCTGTATGTGCTCACCGATACACCCGCCAAGGCCACTTGGCTCACCGAGGAAGAACGCACTGCATTGCAGGGTGCCATTGAGCGTGAGCGCCAGGTACGTGGGGGACACAGTTTCGCGCAGTCGCTCAAGGATGTCCGTGTCTGGCTACTGGCGGCGATCTTGTTCTGCTACATCATCGGCATTCTCGGCGTGGGTGTGTGGCTGCCGACGATCCTCAAATCGCATCGTCTGTCGGATCTGCACGTCGGTTTCATCAGCGCCTTCCCCTACATCGTCGGTAGCATCGGCATGCTGATATGGGCGCGCTATCTGGCGCGTAGCCAGAAGTTCGTTCTGCACCTGGCGCTGACCTGTGGTGTCGCCGGGGCAGGGTTCTTCGCGTCGGTCGCTTCTGATTCGCTCATTCCCGCCGTGGTCGGCATCACCGTGGCGTTGATCGGTCTGTCGTCGGTGCGGACCTGCTTCTACAGCATCCCGGCGACTTTCCTGAGCAAGGAGGCCGTGGCCGGTGGTCTGGCCTTCATCAATGCGGTGGGTAGCCTGGGTGGATTGGTGGGCCCTGCGATGGTGGGCTGGCTGCGCGATGTCACCGGATCCTTCAAGGCCGGCTTGATCGGCATGGGCGCGATGCTGGTGCTGGCAACGCTGCTCACCCTCGTTCTCAAATTCCTCATCAAGGAGCGTTGAATCATGTCGCATGACACCTGGCAACCCAGTCTGCGCACGCCCGATCCGGCGGTGCGTATTCTCGATCCGCGTTTCGAACATTACCGCCTGCCGCATGCCACCGTGGAGCGTCTTTGGACTGGTGCGCGCTGGTCAGAAGGCCCGGTCTGGATCGGTGACGCCCGGGCGCTGCTGTGGACCGACCTGCCCAATGACCGCATCCTGCGCTGGGACGAGGTCACCGGCCAGGTCGCCGCCTACCGTACTCCGTCCGACAAGGCAAATGGCATGACCCGCGACCGCCAAGGGCGGCTGATCGTCTGCGAGCACGGCGCACGCCGGGTGACTCGCACCGAATACGATGGTTCCGTCACCGTGCTTGCCGACAGCTATCAGGGCAAGCGCCTCAATTCCCCCAACGATGTGATCGTCGCCAGCGACGATGCGGTGTGGTTCACCGATCCGCCTTTTGGCCTCGTCAGCGACTACATGGGACAGGTCGCGCAGCCAGAGCTGAGCGCCAACCTGTATCGGCTCGATACTCGCAGTGGTGTGCTGGAATGTGTGAGCGACCAGATCCCCGGTCCTAACGGCCTGGCCTTCTCGCCTGATGAAAAGAAACTCTACGTCGTCGCCTCGCGCGCACGTCCGCGGACCATCCTGCAGTTCGAGGTGATCGATGGCCGTCGCCTCGCTGGTGGCGAGGTGCTCATCGATGCCGTCGATGGCACGCCAGATGGGTTCCGCGTGGATATCGACGGCAATCTCTGGTGTGGCTGGGGTACCGGTAGCGCAGAACTGGATGGCGTACGCGTCTTTGCACCTGACGGTAGTGCCATCGGTCATATTGCCCTGCCCGAGCGCTGCGCGAACCTGTGCTTCGGTGGCCATCTGCGCAACCGTCTGTTCATGGCGTCGACCTCGTCGCTATATGCCCTCTACGTCAATACCCGCGGCGCGGTTTAAGTACCGCAGCCGCGCCATTCCAACCCCTGTAAAGGAGGAGACCATGCACTATCTGAAAATGACCCTTTCGACGGCGGCCGTCGCCTGCATGATGACCGCTACAACCCTGCCTGCCCACGCGGCCGAGATTCACGTATTGGCGACCGGCGCCCTGTCGGCTGCCTTCAAGAAGCTGGTGCCGGCTTTCGAGAAGAAGACCGGCGACCATCTCATCATCGCCTGGGGACCGTCCTACGGCAGCTCTGCGGATGCATTGCCGACCCGCATCCGCAACAAGGAAGCCATGGATCTCTGCTTCATGATCGGCGCGGCCTTGGATGGACAAATCCAGCAGGGAGTCTTTGATCCGGCCACCCGCGCAGATCTTGCCCAGTCCCGTGTCGGCGTGGCCGTGCGGGCCGGCTTGCCTGTACCGGACGTGAGCAGCGTGGAGAAATTGCGCACGGCCTTGCTTGAGGCTAGATCGGTGGCGTTTTCTGAAGGAGCAAGTGGCACCTTCATCGTCAACACGCTGTTCCCGAAGCTTGGAATTGTCGAGCAGATGAAGAGCAAGAGCGTGCTGATACACGGCAAGGAGCTGGTAGGTACGGCCATTGAACGTGGCGAGGCCGATCTCGGCCTGCAGCAGATTAGCGAGCTGCGCGCCATTGCGGGGATCCAATTTGCCGGGCCCTTGCCCGATGCCGTGCAGAACCCCAACGTAATTGCAGCGGCCATTGCGCGCGATGCCAAAGAGAGAAAAGCGGCCCAAGGTCTGATCGACTACCTGCGAACAGCAGAGGCCAAGGCCATCTTCGAAAGTACGGGTCTCGATCCCGTTTCCGCTCGCTGAACCGTCATCATCCGTGGAGCTGACATGATGAAAACACGATATCAATGGGTGGCGGCTGTGTTGACCGCCGTCTTCGCCACTTGCGCATTGGGCGCGCAGGCAGATGCTTCGCCGGAGCCGGCCCGGGTCCAGAGCAAGATCATCCGCAATGGTTCTGGACAGGTCGAGACCCTGATCCAGGGACGTGGTCCGGTGATCGTGATCCTGCCCTCGCTGGGGCGTTCCGCCACAGACTATGACCAGGTGGCCGTCTATCTTGCTGCCGAGGGATTCCGCGTTATCCGTCCCTTCCCGCGCGGTTCGGGGCAGAGCCGAGGGGCCATGACCGGCGTAACCTTGCACGACTTCGCCGCTGACGTGGCCGCCGTGATGGACCAGGAAAAGACCGGGCCAGCCATCGTCGTGGGCCATGCCTGGGGCAGCCAGCCGGCGCGCATGCTGGCGGTAGACCGTCCCGATCTGGTCAAGGCGCTGGTGCTGGCAGCGGCCTCGGTTGGTAAGTTCCCGCCAGGCTCCAAAGAAAAATCATATGGTCGTCTGGTGGAGGCTATCAATGGTTCCGGTGACCCGACGCTTCCCGAGGCGCAACGACTGTCCTATCTGAAGCAGGCTTTCTTTGCACCAGGCAACGATGCCCGCGTCTGGCTCAGTGGCTGGTTCCCAGCGACTCATCATGCACAGGCCGAGGCGCGTGACCATACCCCTATCGATTCCTACTACTACGGCGGCAGCGTTCCCATCCTCGATTTGCGCGCGCAGTACGACACGGTGGTGATTCCGCATGTTCTCAAGGCATTGCTTGGTACACGCGTGACCGAAGGCGAGATCGCAAATGCAGGACACGCAATGGCACCGGAGCAGCCCCTGGCCATGAGCAAGGCAATTGCTACCTATGCGCGGCAGATTTATCAGACGAAGTGAAAAACCAACGACGTTCAATCAAAGGAGATGAAAATGAAACTGATCAAACAAGGCCTTGTTCTGCTGCTCAGCGCAGCACTTTCCGTTCCGCTACTGACTGCAGCCCAGGCCACGCCCAGTAGCGTCGATACCGCCTTGGTGAAGCGCGGTGATGTGCAGATTGAGGTGATGCGCCAGGGACAAGGGCCGGTGATCGTCATGCTGCCTTCGCTGGGCCGCTCCGGACGCGACTACGACGTGGTGGCGGCCAAGCTTGCAGCTGATGGGTTCCGCGTATTGCGCCCCGAGCCGCGCGGCATCGGGCAGAGCAAGGGACCAATGCACAACCTGACGGTACATGATTTCGCCGCAGACGTGGCGGCCGTCGTAGAGAATGAAAAGCAGGGCCCAGTCGTGGTAGTGGGTCACGCCTGGGGCAATTTTGCTGCGCGTCAGCTGGCCGCCGACCGGCCTGATCTGGTGCGCGGCGTGGTCCTGGCAGCCGCATCTGCTGGCAAAGTTCCGCCTGGCTCCAAGGAGAAGCCAATCAGCGACGACATGCGTATCGCCATTGATGGCCCGAGCAACATGAAATATTCCGAAGAGCAGCGTCTGGAATTCTTACGCAAGGCCTTCTTTGCACCTGGCAATGATCCCCGTGTCTGGCTGGGTGGCTGGCATGAAGAGACGCACGAAGCCGAATCCCATGCCCGCAACACGACGCCGGTTGACGATTATTTCGCAGCAGGGACAGCGCCTATCCTCGATCTGCAAGCCGAACATGACGCGGTAGCGCCGCGCCGCTTCTCGGGGGTGCTCAAGTCCATGCTGGGTGATCGGGTGAGCATCGTGGTCATTCCGAATGCTGGTCATGCACTTGCACCTGAGCAGCCGCAAGCCATGGCCGATGCCATCGCTAATTTTGCCCGGCGCGTTTTTGACGTGAAGAAATAAAGAAGTCGGGACGGCGATCATCCCTGTTGGCGTTCATCGAGAAAATCGGCTCATTGAGACGACGATAGTGAACTACCGTAGAGATGATCGCCATGCAGAGGTATGGACCACCGCAAAGTACGTCTTTGGCTGACTCATTGCCACTATGAAATGGCCGTATCCGAATACGTCTGGGGATAATTGGGAAATGAGGGGGAATCATGAATACGTTAAAAGCCAAGTTGATCATGTCGCTGTTACTGATGTGGTGCGGGCTACTGGTATTGTCGGGCTGGTCGGCATTCAATACCAAGCAGACTATGCTCAATGAGCGTCGTGAGGGACTTAAGCAGGTCGTCGAGTCCGCCGAAGGGGTGCTCAAGAGTTATGCCGCAGAGGCGGCGGCTGGCACCATCACGCCGGATCAGGCAAAGCAGCGCGCGTTGGAGCGAATCGCTACTATGCGCTTTGGTAATGGCAACTATATATTTGTGATCGACCAACGTCCCGTGGTTCTAATGCACCCTTGGTCCAAAGAAGTTGTGGGCAAGTTTGTGGGGGACCGCAAGGATAGTGATGGCAAGCCTTACTACACCGAGATGGTCAAAGTCGCACAAGCCGAGAAGCATGGATTTGTCTTTTACATGGGACGCGTTCCGGGCGAGGATGAGTCCAACCGATCATCCAAGATGACCTATGTGATCCACTATGCTCCATGGAACTGGGTATTGGCCTCGGGTGTATTTTTCAACGATATAGAGAGAGACTTCTACAGGAATCTGTTCAAGCTCGGCGCCATGTTAGTGGGCATTGGTCTAGCCGTTACCTTGATGATGCTGGCAATCATACGGAACATCACGGGTATTCTTGGGGGAGAACCCGATTACGCCATGAGTATCGTTAGCAAGATTGCGGCCGGAGACTTGACTGTCCAGATGCGGGATATCACGGACAAACGTAAAAGTCTGATTGCCGAAATGTACGCAATGAAGCAGCGTCTGCTCGAGACTATCGCGGATATCCGTGGTGCGACGCAGGCTATTTACTTAGGCACCAACGAGATCGCATCCGGAAATCTCGACCTCTCTAGCCGCACCGAGCAGCAGGCTGCTGCGCTGGAACAAACTACCTCCACCATGGAGCAGCTAGCTTCTGCCGTGGATATGAATGCAAAGAGTGCGAGAGAAGCCGGCTCTTTGGCGACCAAGACAACCGATCTTGCAAACAAGGGCGAGGCAGCGGTTCAGGAGGTGGTGGTGACAATGCAGGAGATTTCCGAAAGCTCGCGTAGGATAGCAGACATTACCACGGTGATTGATGGCATCGCTTTTCAAACGAACATCCTGGCACTCAATGCGGCGGTAGAGGCTGCTCGCGCCGGCGAGCAGGGGCGAGGATTTGCGGTCGTCGCGGCAGAGGTACGCACTCTTGCTCAACGAAGTGCGACGGCGGCGCGAGAAATCAAGGCACTGATTGACGATTCGGTCAAATGCGTAGCGAATGGTTCCGACCTCGTAGATAGGGCGGGCGCTTCCATGCGCGCGATACTGGAGTCAATTGGACAGTTGGCATCGCTCACCTCGGAAATTTCATCTGCCGTTGAACAACAGAATCTAGATATCTCCGAGGTCACCCGATCAATCGGACAGGTCGATGAAGCCACGCAGCAAAATTCAGCGCTTGTCGAAGAGGCGGCAGCTGCCGCGGCGTCATTGGATGAACAGGCTCAGAGGCTGATGCACGCCGTAGATTATTTCAAAGTTTAATTTGTTGGCCATCCAGAGAACAGCCTTTTTCAAAAGTATGCTAAGTCGCCAGTCATTGATACCGCCAGAAAAGAAAATACGGCATATTTACCTCCAACATCCAAGTGGAGTGTCGCGGCGTGCTGGAACAAGGCTAGTCGATCAAGTGATACGCTTGCCGATCCTTCAGACTATGGCCACTAACATACCTACGCGGACGAAGCCGGGTGGGAGCAGTCAGATGGTCAGCCAAGCTTCTCCTGGGGCGACAGTAGGCGCCGTTTGGCAGATGCTCCCTATCCGAGATGGAGCATGGGCCAATTGCATGCAAAATGACCCATCAATGGTTACGACGAAATAATTCGGAATGGCTAACGGGACACCAGCAATGTGGCGCATATCAAATAGCTGATATGTGTGAGCCTGCTTAATTCGAGTTCCTCAATACGTAAAACAAACCTGACCTGCCCCCAAGATTAGCAACAAGAGTGAGTAGAATCCAATTCTGAAAGGAGTTGGATCATGAAGAAACGCTTTACTGAAGAGCAGATCATCGGGTTTCTGAAAGAAGCCGATTCAGGTTTGCCGGTCGTTGAGCTGTGCCGCAAGCATGGTTTCTCGGCAATTCAATGCGCCCACATAGTGCACTGAACTACGCCACGCCAGCAGAGTTTGCTGCACAACAGGGTTATTAACGGATTCTACTGTTCGGTGTAGCTGATTCCTGGGGGCAGGTCAGTTCGGCAGAAACGAAGCGAACAGCTACGTCGTGTTCTAGTAGGTGCTCTACGCGCCTATTAAGCCAAAGTTGATTTTCTGTACTTGTCCCGAGCCAGATATTAGTTGGCCATTTTCCACGCCATGGAGATAGCTTACGGACATGGCGGATTCTTTTTGTTAACAGGAGCCAATCGAGATTCGGGGTTGCTTCGATAAGGAGCCATAGTCGCTCTCGGGCTGCGTTTAAATCCTCTCGGTCTTCAAATACATCTGCCATGGACGCGCAAAATACCCGGCGTCGCTCACCAGCAGCTTTTGCCTCTCGGTCCCATTTGAGTGGCTCCTTCCAGTGAGCATCGGTGAAAAATCTCCTTGGCGCATCTTTCCCCCATAAATCATCCATTCCCACACGCTTAGCCCAAGTTTCTGCATAGCAATGCTTGCAGGCTGGAGAGATGCGAACGCAACCCCACCATGGATTGAATGTATGGTGTGTCCATTCGATTTTGCTGTTCACTCCCATGTTTTTCTCTTCTGGAAACGCTGTATAAATTATCAGTGGCAATAGAAGGAATGTACCTCAAACTGAATTTTTCGCAAGAGTGGGGGCGACATTTCTTATACATCATCTAAAAAGCTGTCCATGTTTTTGGAGAGAGTAGAGGCGTCTCGAGCTGGAGTTCGGTGAATAGAAAGAACCTTGCTGCCTGAATTCCTGTTTTTTCTTTTAGCTGGATTCTCTATGGCAGCAACGGCTTTGATTTCGGCCGCTGTCAGCGCCGATCGCATCTCAGCATCGGCGGCAGCACGCTCCTGAGCCGCAGTAGAAAATTGCACGATCCGAGCTAACTGTATGTTCCCATCATCAGGAATCGGACACCAGAGGTCTGGGCGGCCCCGACTAGGGCGATTGGCTATTGCCTGTTTGAATAGGAACTCCGTTTCGTCTCGATAAACTGTGTAAGCAGAAGATTTATATGCTTTGGTCAGAGATGTACTGGTGACGCCGCTGCCATTTTGAAATTCGATACGAAATGCCAGCGAGAGCAATTCGGATAATGCGCGTTTTCGCCCGAACGTGTATCGGTGTAAGTCGGGCGCCAGCTTTTGGGGATCGAAGGCGAAATTGGCTGGTGCAACCGCAACGAGCGCCTCGATGGTCTTGGTCCAGTCCTCGCTGTCCGGAGCATCGGGGTGCAAAATAATGGGTTGGGCTAGGAGTCTCTGCTGTTCTTCACCTGGCCGTCTCATCAAACGTTGCAACATTGAGAAGTTTGCCGCAAAGAGAAATGGAATTCCGATATACGCCAGGGACATCAGCATTTGGGAGACTCGAGTGTTTGCACTGTCGCTACCGGTTACAAACTGAAGTTCGTCGGCAACTAAAAACGGGACGGCATCTCGATACGCGAGTTTCCTGCAGCGCTTAATGAGTTCATATGGTTTCCCATCCTGGTTAGCCAATACACCTAGTACGTCACGGGCGGAAGAGCGGCTGCGGACTGTTACTAGCCAAGGGGGAAGTATCCGAAACGGAGGGTGCTTATCATCAACGACAACTTCATCGCTCTGAGATAGAAGACGTTGAAAGGTATTGAGTATTTCAGTTTTTCCGACTCCTGCTAATCCGGTGAGATATAGCGGTGGTGAGAACTCAAGCAGCGGCGGCGATTCTGCATAAACTCCGCTCATGAACGATTTCGCATCTGTATAGGTGGTAGCACAATGCGCAGCTGACACACCAATAAGTCGCCTCAGAATTGAAAGGCATTGGTTGGTCGGGTAAAAGACGGACCGGAAAGCCTGCTGTAGTTGCAGAGATGCTTGCTCCAGGGGGAGCTTGAAAAGATCAATTAGCACGGGGCCGCTTATCGTGGCTTTTTCGCGAAGCACGTCCAAGTTTTCGAGCTCTCGGAAGCGATCGATCCAATATGAATTCGTTCTCATGCAGCGCTCTTCTTGGGAATTGCGGCTATCTGTTTATTCCGCTTTATTTTTCTTCCGTCCTTTCGCTGCCCAGCATCCCATTTCTTGCCGGTACTCGCTTGGAATTTGTTTTGGAAGTCTGCTTCATTGGCATGTTGATGGGTTCTAAACGCCGATTGAGAAATTCTTCGATGTGTGCTCCATTGATTCAGATCGAACAACGACATCCACTGTAAATCTTCGTCTCCTCGGGTTCTAAGCTTGGCCTTGAGCATGATCAGTCGGCCTTGGACTTCGATCCAGGCGTGTCTTATGCATAGATCAATGACAAAGCCACTTACCGTTATATGTGCATCTCCGGCGGGGAGCAGTGAGTTCAGATATTCCAAATTCTCTGCGTTGGTCGGCGTATACCTAAATGACTCAAGGTAAATGCCGTCGTTGCGGATCTTGAAGTCCTGAGGGGTGAGGAAGCTTCGAATAGCATCCTCAGGGCTCATAGGCTGGGCATCATTCCGGAAGCGCTCGTCGTAGTGATTCCAGAGGCCGCTTGGGGTTGGTGAGACATGAGCTAATTCGCTATCTGGGTCCATACGATCTTCGATATTAGATCCGTGATTGAATTTCATAAGCGAAATAATCTCTCGCTTTGCAAGCTGTACGGTCGTTAGCGCGCTTTGTGTATAAGTTGGTTTCCCTTCTTTCTTCATCTCTCTGGGATGGGATGATTCGACTGTGGCTTTTGACTGGCCGGACCAAGATGGCGTCATTCCCCGGATTGAGAATATTTTCTCAGGATACTCCGCAATTTTTTTACTTGAGCCAGGCCCTCTATCTGCCGTGATGTGTCCCGGTAATCCGACGCTCACCCAATCACCTGGGTTAAAAGGTATACCCCACAAAGCGCAGTAGAAGTCTTTGGGGAGGGCCATGCAGCAGAGCATCATGCGATAAGCGGCAGCGCGTTCTTTCCCTATTGAAAAGCCGATGCCGACCATGTAGCCACTTAATACGTCGCGTGCGGTCACTACACAGATAGCCTCTGAAGATCCTCCTTCAACATATGGCTTTGGGACTTCCGAGACGTAATATGCATCTACCTCTACTCTCTCCATTAGGTTGCTGATCTCTTCCGTATAACGTCCCTTGGAGCGAGCAATTTTCGATCTATATCGGGGTGCGCCGTATAGTGTTTTCTGAACTGTTTCCTTTCCTATCACAGTGTGAACAATGTATTTAAATTGATCATAGGTTGGTATTGGCTTTCCCTCTGGCTGTATAAAGATCTTCGATCCAAGAGAGGTTGCGGAAACGTCGCATTTGAAATCTTCAATCATTGCCTTAGCGTATATACGGCTCATCTTCGCTCCGAGATCCGCACGTTTCTGATAGCTAGCAATGCATTTCTCTGTCAGCTCTTTGCTTCTACCATGACCGAAGTTCTTTCCAAAGGCCAATGATGGTGCGCCAAATTTTTTATCCGGGAAGTTCTCTCGTTTCCAATGACCACTGAGATGGAATGGCGGTAAGAGCGACCACTCATTTCTTCCGAAGCAAATGAACGTAAGTAGCCAGAGACGAAATCTTGTTTCGTTTTGTTTGGGTGTGCAGTTGCGTGCGTAAGAATTTATCGCTAGCTTAGGCTGGTGATGTGCAAAGATCTCGTCTATGTGGTAAACGGCATCTTTAATGAAGTTGAGGCGTTCGTTGATTCGATCCTGATGGAGTTTTGCAGCGTGAGGTCTTTGTCTGTCGCGTTCGGCGAGATCAAGGCCTGATAACTGCTCAAGCCAAGGAGGTAGTGTTGCTTGTGTCTCAGCGACTGCAATATCCCCCGCTATTGCAGCGTTCTCAAAGGAATTTCGATCTGCAATGATTAGGTTCGCAGCTGGCGCCTTGCCAGGCGCGTATCGAAATTGAGCAAGCAACACCCGGTCAGACTTGGTATCATTTCGCAGGAAATGATAGGTCACGCCCTTCAGAAGATGGCGCCATCCCTCGGGAGCGATGATTTGAGCGCCTATGTGCATCGCGCACCATCAAACCAGTCTCGGTAGACATCCAATACGTCGCGCTCCTCGGCGCGCATAGGCCGATTGATCAATATTGGCCTAAATAGATCGACTCGAAGATCTCTGTTCCATATCGCTTGGAAGAGGATTGTTCTAGTCTCGCTTACGGGAAAGATGTTCCGTTCCGCGTAGTAGGCGATCACATCGCTCGGTGGAATTTCTAAGCTCAATGCGGACTGATAGCGGCAAGTGATTTCTTGCCTGTGGTCTTCTGAAATAGAGGTGGTGCGCCCGTGATGCAGAAAAAGTTGACGGAGATTCGCGGAGACATGTTCATCGATCTGCTCATTGGCAACAGAGACCGTCCGAATGCCGGCAGACGCATAATGTGCTGCCTCTATCTCATACCGTGCCAGGAGCTGTATCGACGGCGATCCATTCTTGGCCACTGACGCTTGGCTAAATGCAGACGTCTTATCTTTGATATTCCAGTTAATACATCCAATACCGCCATCTTCCAACTGGATCGCCCAGAGAAGGTCGCCACACCATGGATAGACGATACACATTCGAGCGCCTGGCGTACTTGGATCTGGAGCTGAAAGTACTGGTAGTTCATCGGACATTCCCAGCTGTTCTGCCGTTTCGATGACGCCAGCCAGGTGCTTTAATGAACTTCTGTCCGCAGCCGGATGAGACCACAGCGGATGCGGGCTTGCCGTGGGATTGAGCATGCGCTGCTCTTGCAAGCCAATAACGGAGGGGTGATAGAGCCCGAGAAGTGCTGCGTTCCGCTCGCCTGTGGATAACAAATGTACTTCCCGACCACGGAGCTTCCGCGGCGCCAGGATGTAGGCGTGAGAAATGGACGGTGCCTCTTTGGGCGTCGCAAGAATGCCTGGGATATAGCGTTCATCCCAGCAGGCGTCTTTCTGCCGCTGATAGATCGTCTTGGCTCTGGAAATGCTAATACCTTTGCCTGCCATACGGCACTCCAGGAAGGTTTTGTATTAAATTAAATACAATCGACTTGCTCAACAATTTGAGGCAAAACGACTCCTTGACTTGCCTGCCTGGAGGAGTGATACTTCTAGCGCGACCAAGAAGTTATCACCGCTCTCAAGCGGGAAAAGCCGAATCTTTCAGAAATGGGGGTTCGGTTTTTTGCTTTCTGCTTCTGAATTCTCCGAAGTTATTAGTTGGACTCGCCAGGACTACCGTTAGCCAGAAGTCTGCGTGATATCTCATCTACAGCTAAGCACTCTCCACGCTTAAGTCCTAATGCAATAGCAATTTGGTGGCTCTGCCCACGCATACATTTACGCTTCCCTTCCAGGACCTGATAGACCAAGCCGACTGAAAAGCCCTTCACTCGTGCCCATTCCGCAACCGAAGTGCCGCTTATCTCGAAAAGGGCTTTGGCGCTGGCCGTGTCATAGGACTGGGTAGCCATAATCATAGTCAAGTGTATGAAATATCATTCAATTTAGCACAAATATTTGAATGTTTTCATCTTTATGCATACCATGTGGAACATGAATAGCCAAATACACACAGATCTCAACAAAAGCCCGATAGAGGGCTTTGGCGAGCGTCTGAAAGAGGAAAGAAAGCGCCTGAAATATAGTCAGACGCAGCTAGGCGAGATTGGTGGTGTTGCACGCTTGGCGCAGCTTCAATACGAAGCCGAGGCAACATCCCCGACGATTCGTTACATAACGGCCATTGGCGAGGCAGGGGTCGACGTCACGTACTTGTTGTTTGGCGTGCGATTCCCTTCCATTCCGCTGGCTCCCGAGAAGATGGACCGTATTGAAGAGCGAGCCTTTGAATGGGTAGAGGCAGCTGCCGATAAGCAGCCCAATGGAAAATTGGACGCACAGACTCGAAGATTCTTAGTGCGTGTCGTGCGAAATATTTTGGTTCAGATGGAACAAGGATCTTTGCCGAAGGACACAGATGTAGGCTCATTGATCGCATTTGATGTAGCGTCAAGTCGGGGGCGCTAAATGGATCGGCTCAGCGATATTCAAAACGTTGTTGCAGTGCTCGGGGAGCTGATAAGGGATTCCAGTATAAGAACAGCGCCTGCTTCAGATGTCGATGAGCGGTTCTACGCAAGGCTGGCCGAGGCTAACCAGGAATATGAGGAGGTTTCGCGTGAGACGCCAACATGGGGGGCGGCGTCATTGTCTATCGCGAATTTTGCAGCCAATAGGGTAATTAATGAGTCTGGAAATGTCCCAACGTCTTTGAAGGTGTGCAGCCCATTGCTCGATGAGTTACTGAATGGCTGGCTGGGAAGAATGATGATCCTCAACTGCACTGACTCTCAGAAGGCGATGCTAGCGCAGATGCTTGAAAGTGCTCGGCAAGTCAGCCCTGAGATCATGCCTGAATCAGATATCTCGAAGTTCGCTCCGATAATATTGCAGGCAAGCAGAGAGGATTTCCTACGGTTTCTTACCTTCGATGCCTTCAATCGGGCTCTGATCGCTCCCAGTGGAAATAGACCTGGGAAAAAGTCGGTCAAGCATCTCGCTGCATACGAACGACATGCAATTTTCAAATTGCCTAGTAAGTACCTAAGACTCTGCCCCGGTTGTGTAGAGGATGATTTGGCCAAGTATAGCTATTCATATTGGCGCAGAAGTCATCAAATATCAGGATGTCTCTGGTGTGATATTCATGACGAGCCCTTGCGTATCGCACAAGATAAAGATGCCACTGTTTTTTGCCCGCACCAAGTTGACTCATTTGCAGACGTTCGTCTTCTTCAACTGACGACTGACCAGGTCGAAATGTTGAAGCGCTATCGTCGCATTGCCAATGCAGTTCTTCAGGACGCGCCGCAAATTCTAGAGGCGGCAGCTAGCGAGATTTTCGGACGTCGCTCAAGAATGCTTGAACTTAGAAGTGGCAGAGTTGGGAAGAAAAAGACAGTTAGCCAATTTGTACAAGAAATCCTTCCTGCTTGGTGGCTTTCCGAAACATTTTCGCGGATCAAGTGGGCTCCAAACAAACACATTCCTGGCATTGACGGTGCATGCACAACTCAGACGGCTAAGCTGTGTACAACAAACACATTTTGTATGCTGGCTGCAGTTTTCTATGAGAATGCGGAGGAGGCGTTGGCTGCTCTCATGAATCCACAAAGGAAACCTCGTGATCGGGAAAAGGGAGCGGCGTACTGGTCGAGGAAAGAAGTCTGGGATCTCTACGTTAGCGAACGTGGAAACGTGACCCGAGTTGCTGAGCGACTGAACATGTATGCAACTACGGTATCGGTCGGTTTGCGTAATCAAGGGCTCCCCGCATTGGGGCATTCTTCCAGCGTGAAAACGTGCCTTGAGCGATTTCTATCGGGCGAGTCTATAGCTGAAACATGCTATTCAGAGGAGGACATTGCAGCGCTGGAGGCAGTTATCAGAGCTGCGTGTACACCTCTCAAGGCCGCTACGGATGCGATGAAAAGGCAGAAGCGAAACGATGGGGACGATGAGGCGCGCTACGCACGCGTGGGATGAGATGGGTTATGGAAATGACATCTCGATTGTTTCCATACGATTTATGGCCGAAATTTTTGGATCAGGAGTCGCTGTACAGTTGGTGTGCCCGAGTTCATCGATTGTCGGGTGGTTTGTCCTCAAAGGCAACGAGTAAGCAACTTTTCGGCGACAAGTTATCTGGCGTGCGCACCGATTTTCCTACGCCGCTCAACTCATTACTCGGCGAGGTTGGTAGCGCTTTGGGAAGCGCTGAGAGCATTCTGACCGATCGAACGATGTTTGGTTTCTATCGAGGATTCCTGCCGGTCGAGCGATGCGATGAGTTGGCAGACGCTGTAATGAAAGGACCTTTTTCGCGAGTCCACTATGCGCTTGGCCTGTCGGCCAGCCTGTCTTTCACTTCTAGATGTCTGAAGTTCTGTCGGCATTGTCTTGGAGAACAGGCTAATGGCAAAGTCGGATGGTGGAAAATAACTGAGCAATGGCCGGCAGTGTTTGTTTGTAATGTGCACGGTCAGCCGCTTGACCGCTTTCTTATCGAGCGTGGTGCAGAGTGGCTCCTACCAATAGACGCTTTGAGAGCAGAGCCTCTTAGACAGACAGTGCTAGATGGATCAAGCCTTTCACATCTAGCAAAGATTTCTCAGATCTGCAGGGAGATGTTGCAGACGATAGGCCTAGACTTGCAGACCGAGACTTTGCGCTATTGCTATCTGTTTGCGGCCAGGGATCGTGGGCTTCTATCGATGGATGGAGCGTTACGCTTAGCCGAGCTGAGAGCCGACTGGCTCAAGTGGGCAGGTACTGCAATTGAGCTTCCAGAACTCCTGTTTGCAAAGGAAGTTGGAGACGCTAATGGGGGATTCATCGGGCAGTTAGTGCGTTCGTATCCTGGCATACGACATCCCCTCAAGCATTTTCTTCTAATTGCCTATTTATTTGATGGCCTGGCAGAATTTCGCGAAACGAACAAGATTGTCTCTGAGATATTACGGAGCGAAGGTACTGATGCGGCTAAAAGCCATCTCTGCAACCTCAGAACCAAACTGGCAGCACTTGTAGTAGGTGGGGAGAAGTCCGTCAACGCTGCCGCGGCGGACATCGGAGTCGCACCAAGCCAGGCAATCAAGTACTTGAAAAAGGTGAGAATTGAGTACGCAAGGCGCCCTCGAATAGTCGGTACCTCAAAAGAGGAGCGATTGGTTGAGTTGCTTCAATCCGGCAGTCCGCGAAGTGTTATTTGTAGAGAGCTTAATCTTCATAACAGATTCATTAAGGACTATCTTTCCCGCAGGCCGGCGCTCAGATCGACGTATCAGGCAGCTAGTTTGGAGAGAACGCGTGAGGTATATCGGAGTAACTTCCTGAGGATCGTACAAGTGTATCCATCGATGAGGCTTAAAGAGATTCAGAAAATCCCTCAGAATGGCTATCAATGGCTACGGCGGAATGATGCCGAATGGCTTTCCGCTGTGCTCCCTTCGTTATGGGGCTAGGTTGAAGTTATTTTGATAGATAGGAGGAAGTGTGGCTAGGTTTCTAGTGGTCGACTTGGAAGCAACTTGCTCAGATGACGGTAGCATTTCCCTCGAGGAAATGGAAATTATCGAAATTGGGGCGTGTTGGGCGAACGAGTGGGGAGTGATTCTCCACCGATTTCAGCACTTTGTGCGGCCTTTGGAGCGGCCGGTGCTGACGCCTTTTTGCATGGCATTGACTGGGATCTCGCAACGAGATGTAGATCAGGCATCTCTGTTTCCGGTAGCTGCTAGGGCCTTGTCTGAATTCGCCAGCCATTTCGCCGAGCCCGGCGCCACCTGGTTGAGCTGGGGCACCTATGACATGAAGCAGATTGCAAGAGAAATTGTGCGGCATGACATTGCATCGCCATTGGCGATGCCCCATCAAAATGGCAAGAACATGTTTGCCAAGGCGCAGCGAATTGGAAAAGAGGTTGGTATGGCGAAGGCCTGCGAACTCGCGAAGATTCCTATGGAGGGGCTGCATCACCGAGGGCTCGACGACGCGGTTAATATTGCCAGATTAATGCCATGGGTGCTCGGAAACGCTTCTCTGCGTGATGCACCCAATTTAACTTACCGACCGAATGGGGTGCTATGAAATTGAATGTCTTCATCGACACCGAGTTTACGGATTTTCTTGATCCACAACTAATTAGTATTGGGCTTGTGGCCGAAACAGGGGAAGAGTTTTACGCGGAACTTCCCTACAACATCGGGGAATGTAGCGAATTTGTGAAGGCGGCAGTGCTTCCCTTGCTTGGTTACGCTCCTCATGCTGAAGTCAGTAAAGGCGAGTTGTATGGAAGAATCACGCAATGGTTGCGTCTGGTCCGTCCCACCGATGCGGAGATCCATATTTGCTACGACTACCAGACTGACTGGGATTTGTTCTATGACGTACTGAATGGTCGGGTTCCTCCTTGGTGTAAACGCAGACTCGTGGCGGACAGAATCAACGAGTTGCTTCGTTATGAGTACCATAAGAAGAATGCCCTGCCGGAACACCATGCGCTAAACGATGCGAGGGCAAATTGCTACGCCTTTAGAGAAGTGCCCTAGGCTTCTGCGTATGGGATGCATAGCATGCGTCGCACCAATCCATCTCTCATCTATCGTCGGATGTAGAATGGTATTCCTCATAGTTAAGAGAAAATTTCATCAAAATTTGGCGCCAATTGAGAGGAATTGTGAATGAGCGTCGAAGGTCACCCAATCCTGCGCATCACAACGAGCACGACATCGTTACTTCCAGACAATTGAACTTTGAGACATTCCGACCATCGCTGCATCTCCTACTCTTGACTGATCCCGCGACCATCTGCCGCGATGGCATCAAGTGTCGCGGTAACGCTGGAGAGCAAATCTGGATGGTGCCGCTGAAGATGCCGACGAATATTCTCGTTACGAAGAAGACGGTTGATAAAGCCTTTGGCCACGACGAGGGAAAGCATGGTGTCACCGATCGTATCTTCTACAGCTAAGCTGTCGTGTTGCAGTCGCTCCATCTCGGCTTCCATTCGAGTGATATCCTCGGGTGAAATATCTTTTCCCACCTGGCTTTTTGCTCTTTCCATCAACGCCTCTGGCCGAGTAGTCACCAGTATCATGTCCGCATAACTTTTCGCGAACTTATTTGCCGCTATCATCATTTCTGCAGCTTCGATTTGCCGTATGGGCTTCATTTTTCTGAATACTCTGAAGACTTCAGGAGAGACTTGTCTGTCCTTAAGAAGTCTGGCCGCCTCTGGTGCAACTCCATCGAGCAAATGCGCTTTTTCCCGTACTTTTTTGACGTCTATAGCCAGAACCTTTGCGATTCTTTCCTCGGACGCCCCCTTCGCTAGCGCTGCTCGAATCATCCGGTATTCCTGAACTGAGGCAATGCGGTTTATTTGCTTGTTGTAAGTAAAGCTCTCGTCATCCAGTGCCACCATACAGCGAACGGTGCTTTGGCCAAGTGATTTCACAGCTTCCAACCTGAGCCGTCCATCTAAAAGATCGAAATGTTCTGTTTGTCCTTGGGATGGATGTACCGCTAGCGGTTCGATAATACCAAGCTCTTTCACTGAACTTAAAATGCTCCTAAATTTGGCCGTAACAAGTACTTGCTTTTTAAGTGGCACGAGAACGCGGATTTTGTTAATTTCCAATTCTAAGATCTCGCGGTCAAAGCAGTGTCTAATATGGCTCATGGCAGCAGATCTCCAGGAAGACGCCGGGCGATGACTTCTGGGATGTCGTTTACCTGCTCAGCACGAAGAAGAGTTCGGAAGTGTTCATCAGATAAAAAATGCCGTATGGCAGAAATAATTAGTAAAAGGCGCTCTTCTTGAACACGGGCCTTTTGAATGTTCAGCTGCTGCCGACGCACTTCCGTTTTATATATCCGGAGCAGCTTCTGCGGTGTTGGACTATCTTGATCTCTCTTGCGCTTGGGATACGCCGATTTTCCTAGAGCTTCTCGCTTGCTGATTATTTTTCTAACAAGAAGAAGTTCGTCACCCTTTAATGTGCCGTCTTCATATGCATCCATCAACGCTTTCTGCACCCCGTCGTTAGACCCACGTGAAATTTCAACGGCAAGCCAGAAAGGTACTTGCGACTTTTCAACTGCACGGAGAAGTCTTTGTTCGCCGTTATCGAGGAGATGGAGAATACTGCGAACATAGCTCGTCTCCAGATTTGTTTTGATGGCAATCTGCTCTAGACTGTATCCTTTTTGCCGTAGCACCAGAATGCCGCTGAGCAGCTCCTCGGTAGTGTGCCTGCGCCTAGCGATATTTTCAGTGAGCGAGATTAGGAAACGATCTATTTCAGGTGCAGCCACGATGCAGCAAGGTATCTCGGTTTCGCCAAGGTGTTTCAATGCCTCAAATCTGCCCTGCCCGCACAGGACTTCGTACCACTCACCGGCTGCGTCTTTCCCCCCTATAGCGACTGTAACAGGGCGTTTTAATCCTAGTACCGAAATGTTCTCAACAAGTCGAGAAAAAGTGAGTGGATTTCTGCTACGCGGGTTCAAAATCCGAATACGCTCAGCGGGGATAAGCAAAATTTCTCTGGACGCGTCTAATTGTTCCGAATGAAGCTGTCGAGGATTTTCCATAGGTCTCTCTTAAAGCGCTATGCGGCGCGCCAAATAGGTCAGCATGGAGAGATCATCGTAGCGGTAAGCATCGAACCGAGTTTCATCCACCTCCCCAAGTCGGAGCTTTTGAGAAAAGACTTCTATATGGGGAAGGAGATAATAGTCGCGGATCGCGCATGCATCCTCGCTCATTCGGACTGCAATAGTGATTTCGGCTCGTGCTACATTATCGAATCGTAAGATCCACCTATTGACGCCGTTAGTCAGGCTACGGCAACGACATAGCACAAGGGCTGCACTAAACTCCCTGTTGATCCACAGTAGATCGGATTTTAAGTCTTGTTCTGCTGTTGCTCCGACTGCATGTATCGCAGTAATCGCGGCGGAGACAATTTTGGGATGAGCTTCCCGGAGCTTCTTGTTTATTTCAAGATAGCGATAGTCCCGCCCCGGATCGTAGCCAATAAGAGTATATGTTCGAATGAGGCTGCCGAAGCGGCTGGCGAACGCGCTGCTAGACGGGCATCCATTAGATTCATCAATGATTATTCCTGAGAGTCGTCCATGTTGACGCAATAATCGTTTCAGCGCATCCAACATTTCATCGTTAGTAAGCCGATAAGAGCGGGCTAAAATGATCTGACGTGCTGCATTGAAAATAAGGCGCTCTACAAGAGGAGAAAAAGCGCCCTCAGCGCGGGCCCAAGCAGCTGGCGGATTGTGAACACGCTCCAACTTCAGCTTGAACGACGTACGATTCCAGACGTTATCTCCGACATACTTCTCATTAATCAAAATCTGATGAACCGTACCCCGAGTCCATGAAGTCCCGCGGTCTGTTAACTTTCCCTGACCGTTGAGGTTGGCTGCAATTTCAGCTTCGCTCAAACCGTCTTCGACAAACTTGTTGTAAATCCATCGAACCGTTTCCGTCTCGTCTTCCGGTCCTGGGACTAAGATTACCCGATCTGTTTGAATAGATTTATGTTGGCCAGCCTCCAGTATTCCTTTGTGGTTCCCGGTATGGTCAATCAGCATTCTTCGGAGGCCGTAGCCAGCGGCGCCGCCTTGACGAACTCCAAGCTGGATTAACCGTAACTGTCCTGCATGAACCTTTACACTTAATTCTCGGCTGTACTCCCCTGCCATTGTTCGTTTGACATTTTTGATGATGCTAGAAACTGCGCTGCCATCATTTTCAAATTGTTCTGCACAATACAGAACTCGAACACCGGCTTGCTTGCAGCGAATCTCGTAGCTAGCGCTCTCATCGGGATCCTGAAAACGTCCCCATCTGCTGACGTCGTAGACTAAAATAACTGCGAATTCAGCGAGTCCAGACTCCACGTCAATTAAAAGTGACTTCAACTGGTCACGACCTTCTAGTCGTAATCCACTTTTACCAGCATCCGTGTAGACCTTAGTAATTTCAAGGTTTCGTGACAGGGCGAACGCTGTTATTACCTCGAGCTGATTTTCGGTCGAATATTGCTGGTGCTCAGTGGACATACGTACATATGCAGCGGCACGCTGCTGAGTTGATTTGTCCTGGGCGCGATTTGCGGGTCTGTTTGACGACATCGCCTTCACCTCATCCAAAGCATCTACGTTACGACCTAACCTCCTATGTTTGGGATCAATATACTTTCGCCGAGGTGAAATATGTTGCGAGAAGCACGTAAAAAATTGCGGAATGAATCTCCCAAAAAGTTAACAGCTCATGAATATGCGATAGCGATTGAGGTCGCACTCAAGCAAGAGATTGGAAAATCTCGGCACGCTGTGAAGACGCTCTCCAAGCTTACAAACGCAAGCGAAAGGACTGTGCAGAATTGGTTGGCCGGTGTCAGAGGGCCGAATGGTGTGCATCTAATCTTATTAGCGCAAAAATTTTCTTCTGTCCGATCTACGATCATGTTTCTTTCTGGACAGGAAAGACAGTATCCCGTTGGATCAGAGCTAATCGTTGACCTCTTATTTGAGGCTATTGCGCTACTGACGCAGCACTAGGGACAGCAGTAGGAGTTCAGGCTACACCCGATGCGCCCACGCTGATGGGCGCTATGAATCTGGGGCGCTCAATGTCGCCAATGCCATCGGTGCATGGTCGGGTGGATATGCCATTGTCCAAGGTTACGGTTTGCTGTCGGCAGTTTGGGCAGGATTGGGCTCACGTCGGCAGGGCTGGTGTTGTTCCTGTTGGTGCAGCGCAAGCCACGGGCAGTGCGCACTATAGCCTGCCTGCCAGTCCTGAGCGCCTCAGTCCTTACCACCTTGTGGGCCATGAATAACGTGGGCGCAAAAGGCAAGACGATGTCTTAGGGTAGCAACGCCTCATGTTGCAAGAGATATCCCCACGGTGAGATGAGTGCCGTCAGTATCGCCAGAAGGGTCACAGCGTGATAGATGTATATCGGGTTTTTCCGAAGGCCTGTGCATCCTTCGGCGGATGTTCCACCACCCGCTGCACTTCCGGTCGCTCCAGCCTACGCTGGCGGACCGATCAATCCCGTTTTCGTTTGACGCAATTTGACGCAGCCACAGCGTCTATCGCGTTAGTCCGAGCCTGTCAATCAGGAAAATAGAAGTCGCTTTAAGGCGAAATGCAGCAAGCGCATCCTTGTTTCCGGTTGAAAACACAATAAAAAACAAATATAATGAATTAAATGATTAAAAACCGATTAACACAATTTAATCATTAATTCTTCAACAACGAAAGGATGAGCCATGAAGGCGTTCGCAAATATGAAGATCGGAGCAAAACTCGGGGCCGGTTTCGGCGCACTGCTGGTTCTAATGGTGGCCCTTTCGGCTATTGCTTGGATAAGCTTGAACTCAGTCACCAAAGCAATGGAGCACGGCAACGATCTTCAGGTAGATAAGCTAGGCCCTATTTATGTAATGCGGGAAGCGCTCGGGCAGACCGGGCTCGCAGCTCGCAACGGATACATTTTTAAATCCGATACCGACGCCCAAAAAGAACTCAATATCGTCGATGAGCAAAAGAACATCTACTTGGCGGCTCTCAAAAAGCTACAACCTGCCTTGGGAAATACGAAAGAGTTCGGGCCAGTCAGCGCGGGCCTACTCAAAATGGCAGACGAACTTCGTCGACCGCGGGCATATCGTGAAGCTGGGAAAATGCAAGAGTATGGCGACTTCCTGGTTCATGAATGCAGTCCGTTGCGGCGTCAAATTGTGGCCGATATCGACCTGCTCCTGGCAGCGGTGAAGCAAGAGGCTGACACTGCAAGAACGGATGCAGGCAAAACGGCAGACACATCTCGCGTCGTCATCATTTCATTGGCTGCTATTGCGCTGGTTGCAAGCACCATTATCGCCTTACTCATCACCCGAGGTCTCCTTAACCAACTTGGCGGCGAGCCCAGCTATGCGGCAGAGATCGCATCCAAGATTGCCAGTGGAGATCTCTCCATCCAAGTAGATACCAAACAAGGGGATGACGCGAGCCTATTGTTCGCTATCCGGACGATGAGGGAAAGCTTGGCTTCTATTGTTACGCGAGTGCGGGCTGGCACGAACAACATTGAAACTGCTTCGACCGAAATCGCAGCCGGCAATCTTGACCTTTCCAGCCGTACCGAAGAGCAGGCAGGCTCCTTGGAAGAAACGGCGTCGGCAATGGAGGAATTGACATCGACAGTGAAACAAAATGCGGAGAACGCACGTCAGGCGAGCGAGCTGGCGGTGTCCGCGTCTGGCGTCGCAGGTGAAGGAGGGACGGTAGTGAACCAGGTGATTGAGACGATGAGTCAAATCAACGATTCGTCGAAGAAGATTGTCGACATCATCAGCGTCATTGACGGCATCGCCTTCCAAACAAACATCTTAGCTCTTAATGCGGCCGTAGAAGCTGCACGAGCAGGTGAGCAGGGGCGTGGGTTCGCGGTGGTGGCCACGGAAGTCCGTAGCTTGGCCCAGCGTAGCGCCGCAGCGGCAAAAGAAATTAAGGTTCTGATTAGCGATTCTGTTGAGAAGGTAGAGACCGGCAGTCAGTTAGTCGCCCAAGCAGGGCAAACGATCGGTGACGTAGTCGAGAGTGTCAAACGCGTCAGCTCGGTCGTATCTGAGATATCAGCCGCAAGCCGAGAGCAGAGTGATGGCATTACGCAAGTCAACCTCGCCATTACCCAAATGGATAACGTCACACAGCAGAACGCTGCATTGGTTGAGCAAGCGGCAGCAGCAGCCAAATCTCTACAAGGAGAATCAGCGGAACTCTCCAAGATCGTTTCAACGTTCAAAATCTGAGTGCTTTCGGCCATACGGCGGCGGGGAAATACTGACCCGTCGCCATTCAAAAGAGGTGCAAAAAATGGATAAGAAAACTGCAGAACCGCTATCCCAGGAAGATGCGGAAGCTCTATTTCACGCCATGAAAAGGTGATCTGCATCGACGAAATCGGACCGAACCTGGATTGAGTTTTTCGGCAAACTGTGCCTTAACGGAAAAGGAGGTTTGCCATGAAGAAAAAGCGTTTTTCAGTGGAGCAGATCGTGGCGGTGCTGAAGCAGGCGGAACTAGGAATGCCTGTTGCCGAAGTGATCCGCAACGTGGGTATTTCGGAACAGACGTTTTATCGCTGGAAGAAGCAATACGCCGGCTTGCAGTCGGATCAGGTCCGTGAGTTCAAGCAACTCCAAGAGGAAAACGCAAGGCTCAAAAAGCTGGTTGCGGAGCTGAGTCTGGATAAAGCGATCTTGCAGGATGTCGCTGCAAAAAAATGGCCCGGCCCGCGTTGAAGAATGAAGTAGTGGACTATATCGTCAGTCACTACGGCATTCAGATACGTCGGGCCTGCAGGTTGATGCAACATTTGCGCAGCAACTATTACTACCGCAGCGTCAGGGATCCGCAGTTGGCGCTGCGCCGGCGCATGCATGAAATTGCCGGCACCCGTGTGCGCTACGGTTATCGGCGCATCCATGTATTGTTGGGGCGAGAGGGTTGGCAGTTAGGGCGGCATCAAGCTTATCGGATCTACCGTGAAGAACAATTGCAGTTGCGTTCGAAGTTGCCCAAACGACGCAAGATGGTGGTGACGCGCCAGGCCAAGGTGCAGCCAAAACGCCCCAACGAGGCCTGGAGCATGGACTTTGTGGCCGATCAGCTATCAAACGGGGTGAAGTTCAGAACGTTGACGATCGTTGACGTGTTCAGCAAGGAATCATTGGCCATCGAGGTAGGGCAAAAGCTCAGAGGCGAACATGTGGTCGAGATGCTCAATCGCTTGGTGGCGCAACGCGGTGCACCGAAGTATGTATTTGTAGATAACGGAAGCGAATTCTCTGGGCGCTTGATGGACCTATGGGCTTACCACTACGGCGTGCGTATCGACTTTAGCCGCCTTGGAAAGCCAACCGACAATTGCCATATCGAGACGTTTAACGGATCATTCCGGGATGAATGCCTCAATGTGCATTGGTTCAGCTCCTTGGCAGAGGCCAAGGCGATCATTGAGGATTGGCGCAGGGACTACAATGAGAGCAGGCCTCACTCTGCTCTCAATGACATGACACCACTCGAATTCGCAAGTCGGGTAAGGGATTCAGGTCTGGAGCAAGAAATTTTAACGCCGAAAACTAACTCTTAAAATGGTCCGGCGTTCCGTAGCGGATCAAAGGTTAACTACTGAACTTCAGCTCCTGTCTGAAAATTTAGAGCAAGCAGCGCTCGAAATGGAAGATGGCGAAGCCGCAAAGTTTAAACAAGAGGTTTACGACGCTATCGAGAAAATCAGGATCAGATCAAAAGAATAGCGCGGTGGATATCGCCAGCTTAGCTGCTATCAGGGTCTTCCTGATACAGATCATCATCGGTTCAAATGTGTTTGAAGAGCGAGATGAACAGGGAGGGGATCATGCAGGAGGTAGTTTGGAGAGAAATAGTTAATCGGTATCTGCAGGAAATTCCCACATTGGCAAAAACGCCTGCGATACGCGCGTCTTTTGTGTAAGTAACCTTCTGTTTTTAGCGCAGGCATTTCATTTGCCTATAGTGCATTTCTGTTGAACTGAGTGCAGGTGGAAAGCCTACCTCCACCGGAAAATCATTCGCACAAAAATATCGGTTCACCAATTTTTGAAGAGCCACTGTTTTCATTTCCTATTTGTCAGATATCAACAAAATCGTACGTGATATTCGATTGGCCTTTGCCCTGGACAAATCCTATCCATGGCCGATTGCAGAAATTAGCTACAATTACTTTTCGATATTGAGAAGGCCACCGGAATGGTGGCCTTTCCATTGGAGCTGACGCTTTTGCGATTGTGCTTTTAATACAGTATCAAGGAGTCCGACAGACTTTAATGAGCTCGACAGACTTTATTCCGGAAATACAGACTTTATTCTTATTTATCATGATCAAGGTGCTCGGCGATGCACGCTCCTATGATCGTGTTGGTCGAGCCGACCTGCTCCCATGAGGCCATCCACTCAATCTACAAATATCGGCCATGGAATGTACATCGTCCTGAGGCAAAGTCTCGCCCCTGATGGCGCAATGATGTCGCATCGATGCTCTCAAGATCGTGGCAAGGTGCTGACGTTGCTGTGTCGATTTTTCTCTGGCGGTGACCGTGGAAGATGGACGAATGAAAACAATAGAACTGGCCGGTGGCGATCACGCCGTCCTGGCGCTGCACGGGCTATACGGCAATCCACTGGAATTGCGCTATGTTGGCCGGCAACTGCAACGCGCAGGCTATACCGTCGTGATCCCCCTTATTCCCGGCTATGGATATGCCCGAGGCAGCGCCGGGAGCGTCAAGACAGCCACATGGCAGCACTGGTATCAAGAAGTGGAGCGTGAGTTTGATGCGCTTAAAAAGAGATACAAGACCGTTTCGGTGATCGGCTTGTGCATTGGCGCCGTACTCGCCTTGCGCCTGGCAGAAGAGCGTAGTTCGGGCATTGCGGCGCTGGGTCTGTTTGCTCCCACACTCGCCTACGATGGCTGGAGCATTCCTCGTTACAGGTTCTTGCTTCCGCTGGTCTACTACACGCCATTCCGGTTCACCTATGCCTATCAGGAGCGCTTCCCCTACGGAATCAAGAACGAGGTATTGCGTAACAGGATCGCGCAGGAGATGCGCAAGAGCGACGCCAGCCAGGCAGGTGCTTCCGCCTTGCCTGCAGAGGGTATCTTCCAGGCACATCGATTGATCCGCAAGGTCCGCCGTCATCTGGGCGACGTAAGAACGCCGACGCTGATCGTCCATGCTGCCCAAGACGACGTGGCCAGCCGTAAAAGTGCCGATCTGGTCGAGGCGAAGATTGGCGCCCAGTGCCGCAAGAAAGTCATTCTGCAGAATAGCTACCACATGATTACGCTTGATAACGATAAGGAAATCGTTGCCCGCGAAATCGTCGACTTTCTGGCCGTTCAGCGCTTCAAGGCCGATGCACGCCCGAGTCCGGTATCGACGGTACAGAGATTACGGTTCATGGCCGGCTGACAAGACCCATCGCGTATAGGGTGCTCGGTGTGATACCTCCTCCTTTCTTCCTTACATCGCCGGTCGATATGGATCGACGGCCGATGAGCGGGTGACTGCGCATGCCAACGCCATATTTCCTGTAACTGCCAAGGAAAATCACAGTGACCCAACACGTAACCGAATTCGACCTCGGGAAGATCGAGATTCACCGTCTGTTTGCTACCCCGTTGGCCAGTATTGCCGTGCCGGATGCGGAACAACTGAACCAAGCACTCTCTGCTGAGATATTCAGCCGGCAGCGTCACCATCCTTCAGTGCAGCACAGCAATGTGGGAGGCTGGCAATCTGCGCCGGACATATGTTCCTGGCAGAGTCCCGCCATCACCAAACTGATCGACTGGGCGCGATATTTTGCCAACCAGCTGACTGCCATCAACGCGCCAGACGGGCTAGTCGCTTCCACGCTGGATTGGCATATCGAAGGTTGGGCCAACATCAATTCCCATGGTTGTTCCAATGCCATGCATGCGCACCCGGGGGCATTCTGGTCATTGGTATATTGGGTTGACGATGGCTCCGAAGAAGGCGATACCGCGCCTCGCGGCGGCGAACTGGAGTTCTTTGACCCACGGGGCATTTTGCCAGCCATCTATGCGCCCAAGCTTCGCTTCAGGATTGAAGGGTGTCTGAATGCCGGCTATACGCAAATAGTCCATCCCATCTCTGGCCGCATGATTGCTTTTCCCTCCTGGATGCAGCATTGCGTCACACCCTATCTGGGTCACCGCCCGCGCATTTCCATTGCACTCAACTTCTCGCTTTGATACCAATGGACCGATTGGCGCCGCCGCAATATCCGATCAGATCAGATGCTGCAGATGCCGATATCCCGCAACCCTGGCAAATTCGGCAAGCGTCCAGATAGCAGAGTTCGCGCCCCAGCAACCATCCGGCACCTCGAAGAAGACGGTCGACATCAGTAGTCTGCGTCCATCGCCAACAGGCATACTCTTTTCCAGTATCGCGTAGACCCCCTCGAGAAACACCGCACGCATCGCGCTATCCACAACACCCTCTGGCACCTTGATCTCGACCATGCACGGGATAACCGAGTCAGGTATGGCAGACCCTCCGACACTCCAGGACGCCGCCTCCATTTCCTGAAAAACAGCCCAGGACAACATCCGCTTGCTGGTTTGCGCCGGCATCTGTTCCGTGTCTGCTGCGAACGATGCGATCTGATGTGCGGCCGCTGTGCGGGCATCGTCCGTCAATACTCCCCTGGGGATCTGAATCACGATATTGGGCATCTGCGCTCCTCTGATTTGTTGGAGTCGCTATTGAAGCTCTTTACGGAGTTAGGAATAATAGTCAGATATGACAATTATATTGCTGAATCCGACATGCGCGATTTCACCATCCTCATCCTTCCAGGCGCCTACAGCGCCAGCGTGGCGGTTACACAGGACATCCTCGCTGCCGCAGCAGCGGTGGCGAGGCACATGAATTGCCCAGGCCCCGCATGGCGGACGGTCTCACCGGATGGCGGCCTTGTACCATTGAGCGCAGGCTTGTCCATTGATACCCAGCCTCTCCCCAGGCCACGCAAGGATGATCGTTCGCTATGGATAGTGCCTGGCCTGGGACTCGGTGGGGTTGATGA
This sequence comes from Herbaspirillum camelliae, assembly GCF_001929405.1. Taxonomy (NCBI): domain Bacteria; kingdom Pseudomonadati; phylum Pseudomonadota; class Betaproteobacteria; order Burkholderiales; family Oxalobacteraceae; genus Herbaspirillum; species Herbaspirillum camelliae. The sequence continues at coordinate 1,996,766 of NZ_KV880769.1, read as the reverse complement.
GATCAACGCCGTCCTATCCAGCAGTGCAAGTGTTCGATCGGCAGAGGTATTGAAGCGCCACGTCGAGAATGGCGGGTGCGCCGCTGCTTCCTGTTCGGGTGTATTCCTGCTGCAGGCGGCAGGCCTGCTGCAAGGTCGGCGCGCGACGACATCATGGTGGTTGGCGCCGCAACTGGCAAAAATCGCGCCAGATTGCATCGTCGAATCCGACAGGATATTGGTATGCGATGGCGCCATCACCACCGCCGGAGCCGCCTTTGCGCAGACGGACCTGATGCTTCATCTCATCCAGAAGCGATTCGGCGAGTCGCTTGCACAGACCGTATCCAAGGTGTTGTTGCTAGACAGACGGCAAGCGCAATCCATGTTTGTGGTGCCATCCATGCTAGCCAGCGGCAACACCTTGCTGGAACGTCTGACCACGCGCATAGAGCGCACTCTCCCTAACGTTCTCAGTGTTGCCGGACTAGCCCGTGAGTTCGGCATGTCCGAACGTACCCTGGCCAGGCGGGTTCGCGCGGCAACAGGTGCAGGACCCTCGGCATTGATACAACAGATTCGGCTCAATCTCGCCAGAACCCTGCTTGCAGACAGCCGTCTCCCGTTGGAGGCCATTGCCGCGCGCGTGGGCTATGAGGACCCCAGCGCGTTGTGGCGCTTGATGCGAAAACTGACGGGACGCAGCCCGGGAAAATTTCGCTCAGACTAAAGGTCGGGCAAGCAGAAGCGGACACCTCTGATTTGCCGACATCTCAATGATCACAGTACGGCGCTTCCTTCAGCAAGGTCGGCCATATCGCCGCCCAGTCTCCCTCATGGGATAGCCCTGGCAGCACTCTCTGATGCGCGCAGGCTCCGACCTGCTGGACGAACGCCGTGGCAAACCGTTGCGGCACGATGACGTCGTCGCTTCCACTGAAATGAAGCTGCGCAATCCCAGCTACGCGGCTTGCCACATCGATGGCGTTGAGTGAATCCGACATCGGCGTCACCTTGTGCCAGCGGTTCAACGCTACGTGATCCAGATTGCCCGCCACCGTGCGCACGGTGGCCACATCGTTGCGGCGTGCGGCGATCAACACCGCGATGGCGCCGCCGCCGGAATATCCGACCAGATTGACACGCTGGCCAGGAACGCGGTCAAGGTAATGCCCGACCGCCTCGTTCATCGCCGCTACCACCTCGGGAGCAAATCGTTTGCCCGTCCAATAGCCGACATTGCAGGCGGGGTTGCTGGCCATGGGCGTGAATTGGCAAGGCCGCGCCAGGTAGACCACGTTGGCGCTGTTGTCCGCCGCCGCCAGCGACAATCCCAAGGCTTTGCGCGGAGTGGGATCTGCGGACGGCTCGTAGCGGCTACGCCAGGCCAGGCCATCGCCCTCGATATACAGGTTCAATGGCTGGTCCGGGCGGGTGATGCGCACATAGGCGGTCAGCAGGAAGGGGCCGTTCCTGGTGGCTTCGCGCCGCAGGCCAGCCGCTTGCGTCAACGCATCGGCGTTCGCCAAGGGGTCGCTGGCGCAAGCGGACAAGAGCAGCAGCAGGGCTGCAATGAGCAGACGGCTCGTGACTGGCATCGTGTCAGCGTGAATTGATCTTGTGTTGATGAACATGCCGGGAAACATGGCGACTGAAGACAGCTCCTTCATAGGTCCGGCCAGGCCGGGATCGAGTCCTACGATGAAATGCGAAAGCCGGGTTCCTGCGGCTATACCTTCTCCAACACAACGACGCTCCAGCTTACATCAGTCCGATCGAACATATCTGGACGTTCGCTGAGGTGTCGCGCCTGCAAACCGGATTGCGCCGCCAGTTCAACAGTTTCGTGCGGTGAGACATCAAACATCTGCCTGCCAGGAGGAACAGGACCATGCCGCAATGTCATCATGACCTTCCCCTTGGGACGCAACAACCCGGCAATCGCTTGCATCGCAATTTCGCGCTCCTGTTTTTCCAGATGCATCCATACCGCGGTAAGCAATATCAAGTCAAAAGTTCGCGCCAGTTGCCTGGCTACCTGCAGATCAGGAAGATGGTCATCAATCCAGTGGATATCGAGCATGGCGTGACGTCGCTGGCCTTCTTCTCGCAATTCCTTGGAGGGTTCTATTGCCGTGACAGCATGCCCCTTGCGCGCCAGCGCGGCGGAGTCGCGACCAGAGCCTGCGCCTATATCGAGGATTTCGCTGGGCCGGGCTGGAAACAAATGGAGGACGTCATGATGGAGGGCCTCGAATTCGATGCTTTCATACTGCGTTGCCAACATCGCCGCGTTTTCTCCATAGCCGGCGGTGCCTGCCACTTTCTTTTCCATCTTCTTCCTCTCGTTCTCAACACTCATCAATGGCGCTGGTTGCTGCTGGTTGCTGCTGATTGCTGCTGATTGCCAGCTACCGCTTGTTCTCCCACCCGCTGATTTCCAATGCGTGCGTCTCCACCCACGTATCCAAAGCACAAACGATGCTGCTCAGCGATACGCCCAGCGGTGTCAGTGAATATTCAACATGTGGCGGAACGGTCTGGTAGCTCATGCGACTCACCAGGCCATGTTGCTCCAGTCGGCGCAAGGCCTGGATCAGCATCTTTTCCGATACGCCACCAATGCGCCTTCTCAACTCGGCTGTTCGGTAGGTCTTCTCGCTTAACGCATGCAAGACGAGCAGGGTCCATTTTTCGGCCAGCAGCGCCAGCACGTCCCGCGCGGGACAATCGGCCAGAAACACACTGCAGTCAATCTGGCGGAATTTTTTTCTCTCTTTTTCCATACTTACCATCAGGTTAGTACTTTAACTATCGTAACTTAGGGCTCACTATTATCAGCCACAAGTTGCCTGTCGCGGCAATTGATGTCGTTGATGCTGTTTATCTTACTTTTTATGGTGATAGTGATGAAACTGATTGTCCTGATTTTCGCATCCGTACTCTCGGCAATGAGTGCGGCAACCGTCCACGCTGCCGATGGCCCGCAATTGACGGCACCACAAACCTTCTCTCAAGCTCCGGGGATTTATCGCGTGCTTGTTGGTGACTTCAAAGTCACTGTACTAACCGACGGTACCACCCCCGTGCCTTTCGACCAGATCATGCATGGCATGGACAAGCACGCGCTAACCGCCCAATTCCGCAATGCCGGGGAACCGGTGAATCGTGAAACCTCCATCAATGCCTTTCTGATCGATACCGGCGAACGACGCATTCTGATCGACAGCGGCGCCGGCAAGGTCTTTGGTTCTTGCTGCGGCCATCTGGTCGAGACGCTCAAGATCGCCGGCTATGATCCCGCCTCCATTGATGCGGTGCTGTTGACGCATGTCCATGGCGACCATTCGGCAGGTCTCGCCCGGGACGGTGAAAGGCAGTTTCCCAACGCGGATGTCTTCCTGGCCAAGAGCGAGCTGGATTACTGGATGAGTGATTCGGCCAAAGCGCAGGCCAAGGCCAGCCACCAGCAGATGTTCGTTGAAGGACGGGCAGCGCTGGCGCCTTATCTGGCGGCGGGACGCATCAAGACATTCAGCGGAAGAACGACGCTGTTCCCGGGCATCGAAGCCATTCCGGCGCCGGGCCACACGCCGGGGCATAGCTTCTACGATATCCAAAGCCGAGGTCGTCGGATGCGGATCGTCGGCGATATCATCCATGCCGCAGAGGTACAACTTCCCCATCCGAACGTGACCGTGGATTTCGATGCGGACGAGGCGCAGGCCGCCCGAACCAGGATAGCAGCGCTGGAAGATCTGTCGCAGTCGCATGAACTGGTAGCGGGACCGCACCTCTCCTTTCCTGGACTGGGGCATATCCTCCGCGCGGGAGATGGCTTTGCCTGGGCGCCCATTCCTTATTCGGCCGTCGTGCGGGACGTGGGCAACTGAGGACAGATCCTCTTCATCGCTCCCTCAGTCCGGCAAGGAACGGATTGCCTCCAACAAGAAATTGGCCGATTTGGGTGCCGGCCTGGAACGATTAGTGATGGCATAGACCTTGTTGGCCGTGGGCAGGTCAATCCGGCGCATCTGTATTACCTTGTCTGCGTGCCCAGCCTTGGCCGTGAACTGATCGACCACCGCGATGCCAATACGCGCCTCCACCAGCGATCGCGCCAAGGTATAGGTCTGCACCGTGACCTTGACATCGGGAGGGGGAGACACGCCTGCCAGCCACGCGGATACCGACGCTCCCAGATGGGAGCGGATATCGATGGAGATGAAAGGCTGTCCCGCAATCTCATCTGGCGTGATGGGGGTATCGAGCCGCTCGTGCGGCCACCACTTGGCCGGCGCGATGGCATAGATATCACAGTCGCACACGACCGTGGTGATCAGGTTGGGATGCGAGATCGGCTGCATGGTCAGGGCGATATCGACCTCGTTGAGCAACAGCGAGTACAGCAGTTCGCGAGTATGCGAGGCCGACAGCAGGCATTCCGAATCGGGATGCGCCTGGCACCACAATGCCACGGCCTTGGGCGCAAGGTGATGTGCAATGGCCGGCGTGGCCGCAATGCGCAAGGGCGCCTCGCTCCCGCTGGCGAGATTGCTGACCACCCGCCGGATGCGCGCCAGCTGCTCGTCAAACGGCTGCAGTTCCTGCTGCAGCCGTAATGCTTCCGGGGTGGGAACGAGCTTCCCGCCCGCACGCAGAAACAATGCAAAGCCCACCGTTTGTTCGGCGTGTCGCAGCATCTTGCTGATGGCCGGCTGCGTCACATTGAGCAATCTTGCCGCCCCGATGGCGCTGCCGGTCTGCATGATGGCGCTGAAAATCTCGATATGACGCAAGCGCATGGCAGCTCCAGACAATGGAAAAACAAGTATATAACCTAAGGTTATGGGGCAGCAATTTCTTCTCATTGGACGATGGCCAGCCCGCTCTCCTATAGTCCACACATGCAGGTGACGGCTCGGCTTGCCGATCATCCGACATCAAGAAAATCGACAATATTGAGGAGAAGATGCCAATGACAACTACGCGAGCGCAGAAGATGATCTGCCTGTCGGCCCTATTCCTGGCCTGGGCCGTGGGCTATGCAGACCGCATCGTGATGAGCACGGCGATCATACCGATCAGCAAGGAATTCGCCCTTGATGCGCAGCAGGCCGGCATGGTGCTCAGCGCCTTCTATGTCAGCTATGCGCTCATGCAACTCATGGGCGGCTGGCTGTCCGACCGCTACGGCTCACGCATCGTCGTTGTCATGTGTGTGGTGGCCTGGTCCTTGTTCACCGGGCTCACCAGCATGGCCTGGTCATTCGCCTCACTGCTGCTGATCCGCTTCCTGTTTGGCGCTGGAGAAGGATGTTTCTCCCCTGCCAGCTCGGTCACCGTCGCGGAAGTCTTTCCGCAACAAGAGCGTGCACGCGCCAAATCCTTTCTGATCTCCACGGTCTTTCTGGGCAATGCCGTCGGCTCAGGAATGGTGGCGCTGACGGTGGTCTATCTCGGCTGGCGCGGCACCTTCCACATTCTTGCCTTCGTGGGCATGATCGTGGCCGCAATCCTGTGGCTGGCGCTGAGAAGCGGCATGGCCGCGCAACAGGCAAAAGGCGCCGCGCGCCCAAGGAATCAACTGCGCGAGCTGGTCAAGAATCCCACCGCCTTGCGCCTGACCGCCATCTGGTTCTGTACCAGCATCGTCTATATCGGGATGATCTCCTGGATGCCCTCCTTTCTGCTGAAGGTGTATCAGATCGATCTGCTGCACATCGGCATCGCATCGGCGATCCCTTATCTGCTGGCGTTTCTGGGCACCAATGTAGTGGGCTGGCTGCTGGACAAGCACGGCAAGGGGCGTGAGAAGTACTTCATGATGGGTGGCGCGCTTGGTTGCGCGGTGTTTCTGGCGCTCATGATCTCGACCTCCGTCATCGAGTTGCTGGTGATCTACTGGACCTTGTGCCTGCTGTCCTTCAATTTTGTCTACGCCACCGTCTTTTCCGTCCCGCTGAAGCACTTCCCTTCGCACCTGATCGGCAGCGCCACTGGCCTGATGAATTTTGGCGGCCAGCTGGCAGGCTCAGTCGCGCCGGTGGTCATGGGCAGCCTGATCGTCGCGTTCAATGGCGCTTACCTGGCCGCCTTCTGGTTCCTGGTGGGTGCTGCCCTGGTGTCCTTCCTCATTGCCATGACCTGGCGGCTGGCGCCGCCATCGGCACCATCGGCACCCATTCCGGAGACGGCGTCTTCCCACACCTCCTGATTCTTTCAACAAGCTCACACGAGAAATACAGATGCAAAACAGTCCAGAATTCGATCTGCTGATCACCGGCGGAACGATCATCGATGGCAGCAAGGCGCCACGATTCCACGCCGATATCGGTGTTCGCCATGGCCGCATTGCCGAGATCGGCAATCTGTCGCATCGCCAGGCGGCGCAAAAGATAGACGCCAGCGGAAAAATCGTCGCGCCTGGCTTCATCGATTCCCATACCCATGATGATCAGGCGGTGCTATCGCAACCCGACATGACATTCAAGATCTCGCAGGGCGTCACCACGGTGATCACTGGGAACTGCGGTATCAGCATCGCACCGCTGCGCGCCGGCACGCCGTTGCCGGCGCCGCTCAGCCTGCTCGACGATGCCGACGGGACCCGCTTTGGCACATTCAGCAGCTATCTGGACGCCCTGCGCCAGACGCCATCGGCAGTCAACGTCGCGGCCATGGTGGGCCATTCAACCTTGCGTGTGATGACGATGGATTCGCTGGAAAGAGAAGCCCGACCAGACGAGATCAGCGCCATGAACGCCCTGCTGGATGAAGCACTGGAAGCCGGCGCCATCGGCATCTCCACCGGAACCTACTACCCGCCGGCGGCGCATGCGAGCACCCAGGAAGTCATCGATGTGTGCCGTCCCATTGCCGGGACCGGCGCACTCTACGTCACGCATATGCGCGACGAGGCCGACAAGTCGATGGAGGCGCTGGAGGAGAGCTTCCTGATCGGCCGGGAGCTGAATGCACCGGTGGTGATTTCGCACCACAAGTTGCAGCGTGCACATAACTTCGGCAAGTCCTCCGAGACCCTGGCGCGCATACGCCAGGCCATGCAATGCCAGTGCGTGGCACTGGACTGCTATCCCTACAACGCCAGTTCCACCATGCTGCACCGGGACCCCAAGCGCTTGGTCGGGCGCATCTTGATCAGCTCAAGCAAGCCGCATCCGGAGCAAGCTGGCCGCGAGCTCGATGCCATCGCCGCCGAATGGGGCGTGAGCAAGGAAGAAGCCGCAGCGCGCCTGCAGCCCGCCAGCGCCGTCTATTTCGGCATGGATGAAGCTGACGTACGCAACATCCTCGCTTTCGACGAGACCATGATCGGATCGGACGGCATCCCCACCGGGGAAAAGCCGCATCCCCGGCTGTGGGGAACCTTTCCCCGCATCCTGGGGCATTACAGCCGGGATCTCGGGCTCTTCGATCTGGAAGTCGCCGTCTGGAAAATGACGGACCTGACCGCGCGCAATTTCAAGCTCCACGAACGTGGCACGCTCGAGGTCGGTCATCACGCCGACATCGTGGTGTTCGATGCGGCCACGATTCGGGATACCGCCAGTTATGAAACTCCTGCAGAACCCGCCCAAGGCATCGATGCCGTCATCGTCAATGGCGTGGTGACATGGCGCCACGGACGACACATGGGGGCAAGGGCGGGCCGCGTAATTACTCGTCACGTGGCGGGCAAGCGGAGCGATCAAGCGCCCTGCCGCTCCGAGGCAAGCAGCTGACCAGGCCACCAGAGGATCGATCATGAAATATCACAGCAACAACACTTCATCATTCGCGCGGGCGTCGTCAATTGTCTTGACCGCCATGCTGCTGGGCGCCATGACGCCAACATCCTTCGGCCAGGACAAGGAAACGGCGAGCCAGCGCAAGCTGGCACAAGACCCGGTCTTCGAAGCCTCCATCACCCATCTCCAGTCCGCGCAGGACGCCGGACGGGCGACCTCACGCAGCCTGGTGCTGGCCTATCTTGCCCGCATCCGCGCCTACGACCAGCAAGGCCCGTCACTCAACACCATCGTCACGCTCAATCCCAAAGCGCTTGAAGAGGCAGACCAGCTCGACCGCGAGCGTCGCCAGTCCGGACCTCGCGGTCCCCTGCACGGCATCCCTATCCTGGTCAAGGACAACTACGACACCGTGGACATGCCCACCACCGGCGGGACACTGGCCCTGGCCACCCTGCAGGCCCAGGCGGATGCTTTCCAGGTCAAGCGTTTGCGTGAGGCTGGCGCGGTCATCCTCGGCAAGACCACGATGCACGAATTGGCCGCCGGGGTGACTACAGTCTCCTCCCTGACAGGATTCACCCGCAATCCCTATGACCCGCGACGTGCACCGGGAGGCTCCAGTGGCGGCACCGGCGCTGCCGTGGCGGCAAGCTTCGCCGCAGCGGGGATGGGCAGCGACACCTGTGGCTCGATCCGCATCCCGGCTGCGCATCAAAACCTGTACAGCTTGCGCACGACGCGCGGATTGGCCAGCCGCAGCGGCGTCATGCCGCTGTCCTCGACCCAGGACGTCGCCGCCCCGCTGGCAAGGTCGGTGGAAGATCTTGCGATCATGCTGGACGCCACGGTGGGCAGCGATCCGCAGGACAGCTCCACCGTGGACGCCAATGGCCACGTCCCCAAGTCGTATCGGGACGGTCTGCGGTCCGACAGTCTCCAAGGGGCCAGGATCGGCGTCATCCGCGCACTCTTCGGCACAGCGCCCGAGGATGCGGAAGTTACTGCCGCCATCAACAAGGCGCTGCAACAACTCAAGGACCAGGGCGCGATTGTCAGCGACGTCACCATCCCGGAACTCGACGGCTTGCTCAGCGGCAGCAGCATCATTCCCTATGAGTTCAAATATGACCTGAGCGCTTATCTCCAGAGTCATCCGGGCGCTCCGGTCGGCAGCCTTGGCGAGATCCTGGCGCGGGGCATGGAGCATGAGCTGCTCGAGCCGGGCTTGCGCCTGCGCAACAGCGTGGACCTGCAGAACCCGAAGGACAAGGAGGAGCTGGAGAAGGTGATGCATAAACGGAGCGCCTTGAAGAGCCTGATGACCGATGTCATGCAGAGAAACCATCTCGATACGCTCGTCTATCCCACCATCCAGCGCAAGGCCGCCTTGATCGGAGAGCCGCAAGGCGGCGCCATGAATTGCCAGCTGAGCGCCACGACGGGATTGCCGGCGCTTGCCTTGCCGGTCGGCTTTACCGAAGACGGCTTGCCGGTATCGCTGGAGCTGCTGGCGCCGGAATTTGCAGAGCCCGCCTTGCTCGGCCTTGCCTATGGATGGGAGCAAAAGATCGGCCCACGGCGGCCGCCGTTCAGCACGCCGGCCCTGGTCGCAGGCAAAGCGCCGGGACTCAGGCGCGTCAAGCCCATCGTGCTGGCGCAGCCCGGCGATGCATCGGTACGCGTAGAGCTTGCCTACGATCCGGTCACCGCCCGGCTGGACTATCACGCCAGCGCCAGGAAGGTGGCGGCGTCCGACGTGATCAGCCTGGCGCTGCAGCGCGGCGAGGCCGACAAGCCGGGACCGGTGGTCGCCAACCTGCTGCGGCAACACCAGAAGAGCGTCAAGGCATCGGTCGTACTGCAGGGAAACGACCGGGAAGCGCTGCTGGCAGGGAAGCTCTACGTGGATTTCTACACACGAAGCGCTCCCTTGGGAGCTGGACGCCAGCCGCTGGTGCTGGCTGACTGAGGATGCACGGGGCTGCCGCCGGGTCGTATTTGACGGCAAAGCAATCATAGCTGTAGATGCCTCACGAGCTACCACGACCGTGCTCGCCAATTGGGCTAGCAAAAAAGAACTGAATCTTTCAGTGGATCAATTCAGAGTCGCAGGATCGGGGGGGATGGTTTCCTCGGCGCTACAAGACCGGGTTACGCGCTCGCTTGAGCAGCTCCTCGATCTGCTGTCCCTGTAATGCGTTTATCGTGCCACGTTCAAGCGCTAAAGGAATGTTGCGCAAAGCAAGCTCACGATACAAGTCAGCAGCGGCTGCGTCGGTTTCGTCCAGTGAAGCCACATGCTTCTGGATCGTTCCTCTATCCCCCCGCGCTACACAACCTCCCATGCCATTTGCGAGTCCAGCGTGCTGCACTGCTGCGACGGTACCCCGGAGAAGCGGCATCAGTGCATCCATGGCTTGACGCTCTGAGGCACCAAAGTGCGCCCACAGCTTCGCGCCCTCTTTCAACAGCGCAATCAGGAAGGGGCCTACGTAATATGCTGATGCATGATAGAGCGGGCGGATACCAGCTGGCAGAGTCATCGGCACACATCCGATACACCGTGCCAATGCTTCCAATTTTCCCAGCAAAGCTTCTTCCGCTTCAATTCCGACCGTGCAACCTGGGAGTCCTGAAAGGGCTACATCTGGGTTGGCAAACATCTGCAAGGGATGAAATCCTCCAATCAAAGCTCCGCGCTCTTTTGCAGATGAGAGCGCCGAAACTTCAGTGGCTCCCGAGCAATGGACTACGGCTGTTCCAGGTCTCCACGATACCTCTTCACAGACTTTGCCAATCACATCGTCGGGCACGGTCAAAAAGACAATGGATGCTTGATCCGCGACTTCCTGAGGCGAGCTCACGATTCTGGAATCCGGGCAGCGCCCATGGAATTGGGCAAGATTGGCGTCGCTTCTGCTGCAGATCGCCACAACAGAATGTCCGGCCTGCGTAAATGCTTCCGCGAGCGTCTGAGCGACCTTGCCAGCCCCTACGAACCCGATTCGAGAAAATGGATTATCTGTGCCCATGACTTATCTCGGATAGACGTTCCAATCCCGCGAGGTTTTCGGCCTACAACGAGCCTCACGGCGCCGCCCCTCAGCGTTAAATGGCCAGAAGTGGCTCTAGCCAAAGCGGCAACTATTGATGCGTTCTCCGGGATCTTGCATATAGTTGCGTATCACAACCATATACCAGGCCAAGTCGTTTAGCAACGACCAATTTCATGCATGGCGGCCTCAGCGTTGATGGATCGACTCTTATCTCCGCAGCTTCGATTGATCCGAATAGCGTGTTTGACCTATGCCGGTTCCGATCTTGGCCGATGGATCTACCTGGTTCCTGCTTGTGTTGCCTCTTGGCTTCGCGTTTCCAGATCGTGCTGAGCTTGCGCCGTGAGATTGGCGAGAACCTGCGTTTGCACAACGGCGCTGGCACCATCCTCTTTTCCCAGGGCAATCCAAGTGCGTCGGCAAGACGCTTCAACAGCTTGCGCAGGAGCGCAACACCGATCTGGTCAGCGCCGCCATTGAGGTTCCTTCCTTTCCGGTTATTGGGCTTCTTGTGGATTTAGTCGGATTGGTTGATGGACAATCTCTCCCCGGGAAATAGGTCGGGTTGCCAGATGTTTTTGTATCGATTTTTCTATAGTCATAAGATCCGGAAAACTAATTTAGACATGGCCGCTTCTGGCCGGCAATAGACGTCCGATGCTTCTCTCATATTGCAGACATCCAGCCGTTGGCTTCAATATTTGCCAAAGCATCTTCAAAATGTTCCATTGCTATATCGCAGTTGACGCGATAGCCTCCCTTCGGATGAGCACCATCGATTTTGGCACTCAAAACTCCCGGAGTATTAACGAGCATTGCCAGTAGCTCGTCTTGCTCTTTAATCGCAGATAGTGCATTGCCTTCAAGTCTTATGAGTCTTAAATAGCCCATCATTTCACTTTATAAAGTTGATCTGGAACGTCCGTTCTGGCCGAACGCAGACTTCATTTCGCAAGATTAAAACTCACCAGGAACAATCAGTTCTTCAGGTAAGACGGAGGGAACGATGTCGAGCAGTTCTCTTGGAATAAATTGGACAAGATGCCCCTCGTCGTCGGCCAGGCAGTTGTATCCGGCGACAAAGTGAGCCACATGGCTGAGATAATGGAGGACAAGCTCTCGATACGGTTCGCTTACTCGCTCCGGATTGGCCTTGCGCAGTTGCTCATATGCTCGTTGAAGAAAGATGGGAACGACTGCGTAGTTCTTGCTCAGATACAGGCCCGTGATTTGATTCACATAACCGACAAGCGGGTAGGCAGAGCTCGACATGCGGTAGCACTGATCCGGTACCAGGCATGGAGAATTGATATGTTCCTGAAAACGCTTGATCGTCCGCCGAGCCTCTTTGGCTCCTTCATTTTCGTTCGACATAGGCTTCCTGATGCTTGATTGGCTGACATCGGCATATTACCGGCTTTGACAGATACTTATGTCCGATTCTGGCCGACTGCACACATTAATTTCCAGCTTCGCCAAACTGAAACTAAGAAGACCCATCTACCTGTCGCCAAATTTCATCTGAAGCTTATCTTTCCAAGCCAGTAAAAGGGCCGCAATCGAATGATCGCCCGCAATATTTTCGGAAAGCCCCATCCGCTCGGTCGTTATTTCGCTCAGGTACCCAGCGATATCGTTTTCCTTGGCATCGGACTTCAGCAATGAAAAAACCTTCGGCACATAATTTGCATATTCATCGCGCGCATCAGGCACATGGGCGACTCCAATCGGGTCCCACAGATAATGCAGAATCTCATCTATACGTTGATGCAGTTCGGCATCATGAGCAGTAACAGACATTCCTATCCTCTTCAATTCGATATCCAGCTCATGGTGGTATTTGGATACTCGTTCATCGCATCAGTCACGCCGCCAACACAGCATCAAAATAATGGTTCCCCCCCTCATCGACATACCCATTCCCAAGATGCATACCTGCTGCATTCAGCAGCCGCCTGTACTCCGCCTCCCCCAGAGACAGCGATAGCTGCCCTGTCTGGATATCTCTCCACTCGCATCGGATAGCAGGCGCACTAAACAGGAAGCGCCCGCCTGGCCGAAGAGCTTGCGCCACCTTTTTGATCATCCCTCGTTGATCACTCTCGGAAAGGAGGAAAAGAAGTCCCACCGCCACTGCACCGTCAAACTTTCTGCCAAAAAGCGTGCTCTCCTGTATCGTTTCACAAACCGCACGCGCTTGCGGGAAGCGATCGGAGAACATGGCCAGCAGTGTTGGGGAGGCATCGATCCCAAAGACAGTGAAACCAGCATCGATTAATGTTTGAGAAACCGGCACACCTGATCCGCAACCAATATCCACTACCTCGCTGCCGGGACCAAATTCAAGCGCCCACTGTCTCACGATCTCGCTACCAATATGGGAGCGAGCGGCAACAAATCCTTCCGCCACCGCTTCCCAGGCCTTTGCGTTGTCCATTGAGGGGTGCTCCTTCTTCTTCGAATTACCTGTCTATTGATTCGCCGCGGCCAGCCATCAGCCAGAACAGCAGCGCAGTGAAGCTCACGGCGGCGCCCAGAAAACACACGCCCTGCCATCCCCTGGCCGCATAGATTGCAGTGGTGGAAATGGCGCCCAGGCCACTGCCTACCGCGTAAAACAGCATATAGACGCCCACCAGCCGGCTATGCGCTTGCGGGCTGGTCCGGAAAATCATGCTCTGGTTCGTCACATGCAAAGCCTGACCTCCCAGGTCGAGCAGGATGATCCCCGCCACCAATGCCCACAAGGAAGACTCCATCAGCGAAAGCGGCCACCATGCCAGCAGCAGCACCGATAATGCAACTGCACTGGTGCGTTGCGCATGCCCCTGGTCTGACCATCTTCCGGCCTTCGATGCCGCCAGTGCCCCAATGACACCCACCAGTCCGAACGAGCCAATCACGGTGTGCGAGAAATGGTTGGGACTTGCGCTCAGCGGCAGGACCAGCGCACTCCAGAAAACATTGAAGGCGGCGAACATCAGCATTGCCAGCACACCACGCACCTGCAGCACTTTATCATCACGCAGCAAGCTCCACATCGACTTGATGAGTACCAGATACCTCAACCCGTTCGCTTGCACTGGTAGCGCC
>NZ_KV880769.1:1910307-1982874 GCF_001929405.1 Herbaspirillum camelliae | reverse complement strand
CGGGCCGCCCCTTCCACAACGGCCACGCCAGGCACAGCATCATGATCGCCGCACAGAGGTAGACGCCCCGCCACCCCGTGACATCGCTGACCGCGCCCGAGAATACGCGCGACAGCAGCAAACCGATGAACACGCCGCTTTGCGCCCCACCCACTACACGTCCACGTTCCTCTTCTCCTGCGGCGCTTGCCGCATAGGCGATGAGCCCTTGCGTCATGGCCGTACCCAACAGGCCGACCGCCAGCATACCCGCCAAAAGCACATAGGAAGAGCGCGCCAAGCCCACTGTCACAAGCGCACACACCAGGGCAAGCAATTGAATGCCCATCAGCTTCTTGCGCGGGACCTTGTCGCCCAGTGGAACCAGAAGGAGCAAGGCAAGTGCACAGCCCACCTGGGTGGCGGTAACGACACCGCCAACTGCCGCCTGGTTGATCTTGAAGTCGTCAGACAGCGCATCCAGCAAAGGCTGCGCGTAATAGACGTTGGCCACGCTCAAGCCGCTTGCAATCGCAAACAGGAGAAGCAAGCCTTGGGATAAGGGAGGGGAAGAAGTCGCCATGCCATCAACTGGTTCTGATTTAAAACCAGTTGAATGCTATGTCACATGGTTTTAAAATGCAACCACTTTGCCATCCATATCAGCCAGGAAGAGCCATGCCAAGTCATGCGAATCACCACGAAGAACATTGCCCTGTCGCACGTAGCGTGGACGTGGTGGGAGACCGATGGGCGCTGCTGATCGTGCGGGATGCCTTTGATGGGATACGCAGGTTCGGTGACTTTCAGCGTAACTTGTCGGTATCGAAGAATATCCTGGCAGATCGCTTGCGAAAGCTCGTGGACGCCAACATTCTGGAAACGCAGGCGGCATCGGACGGGACTTCGTATCAGGAATATGTACTGACCGAAGCCGGCCTCAGGCTGTTTCCACTGGTCGTGGCGCTGAGGCAATGGGGCGAGGCGCATTTGTTCAAGCGCGGTGAGAAACACTCGGTGCTCATCGATATGGAGACCGGAAAGCCGGTGGCCTACATGGCGCCCCTTTCCCGGGATGGAACATACCTGGAACCCGTACGGACACTTGTCAGAAAGGTGAAATGAGTGGCGTGGCAACGTTAACTGCTACAGATTGGCAAAACCACTATTCCGACGTTTGCCAGTTCAAGATCTTCCTTGGTCTACCACTGGCTTTGTTATAACGGCAGACCGGCATGCCAGCCCCCCCCAGGAACCGGGCGAGGGCCGTCCAGGCATGCTGAACCGCAAATACAGCGGGCAATCAAGCCTCCAACTCCCTGCGCACAATCTCCGCCCCCGCACTGAGCGCATTGAGCTTCCCCCGCGCCACCTCGCGCGGCAGCGGCGCCATTCCGCAGTTGGTGCATGGATAGAGCTTGTCCGCCTCCACAAACTGCAAGGCGCGGCGTAAGGTCGCCGCCACTTCCTCGGCGCTCTCCACTGCATGATTGGCCACATCGATGGCGCCGACCATCACCTTCTTGCCGCGAATGAGCTCAATGAGATCCATCGGCACGCGCGCGTTGTGGCATTCCAGCGAAACGATATCGATGCTGGAGGCCTGCAACTTCGGGAAGGTCTCCTCGTACTGCCGCCACTCGGACCCCAGCGTCTTCTTCCAGTCGGTATTGGCCTTGATGCCGTAACCATAGCAGATGTGCACCGCGGTCTCGCACTTGAGCCCTTCGATGGCGCGCTCCAGGGTGGCCACGCCCCAGTCATTGACTTCATCGAAGAAGACATTGAAGGCCGGTTCATCGAACTGGATGATGTCCACCCCCGCCGCTTCGAGCTCGCGGGCTTCCTGGTTGAGGAGGGTGGCGAATTCCCAGGCCAGTTTTTCACGGCTCTTGTAGTGGCTGTCGTAGAGGGTATCGATCATCGTCATGGGGCCAGGCAGCGCCCACTTGATCGGCTGGTCGGTCTGGCTGCGCAGGAATCGCGCATCGTCCACGAACACCGGCTTCGGGCGCGACACGGCGCCGACCACGGTCGGCACGCTGGCGTCGTAGCGATTGCGGATGCGCACGGTCTCGCGCTTGGCGAAATCGACGCCGTCGAGGTGTTCGATGAAGGTGGTCACGAAATGCTGGCGCGTCTGTTCGCCGTCGCTGACGATGTCGATGCCGGCATGCTGCTGCTCTTGCAGCGACAGGCGCAGGGCGTCGCGCTTGGCGTCCTCGAGTTCTGCACCTTGCAGCTTCCAGGGTGACCAGAGTTTTTCGGGCTCGGCCAGCCAGGCGGGTTTCGGCAGGCTGCCGGCGGTGGAGGTGGGCAATCGTTTTTTCACGGTGGAAGACCTTGTAGGTGGAGAGATCAATGAGCGTAACTGGCCGACCACTGTTCGAGCATGGCCTGGTAGGGCTTGATGAAGTGTTCCTCGGCAAACCGGCCCTGCTCGACCGCCAGGCGGCTGCGCTCTTCGCGGTCATAGACGATGCGCGTGAGCGAATAGTCCTGATGCTTCAGGCTGGGCTGGTAGGTCTTGCCGGCGGCGGAATTGGCGTTGTAGATCTCGGGGCGATAGATCTTCTGGAAGGTCTCCATGGTGCTGATGGTGCTGATCAGTTCCAGGTTGGTGTAATCGCCCAGCAGATCACCGCTGAAGTAGAACGCCAGCGGGGCCGCGCTGTCAGGCGGCATGAAGTAGCGCACCTTCAGGCCCATCTTGCCGAAGTAGGCGTCGGTCAGCGAATATTCATCCTGCAGGTATTCCACTCCGAGCACCGGATGCTGGTTTTCGGTGCGCTCATAGGTCCGGCTGCTGGCCACGCTCAGGCAGATCACGGGCGGCTTGCTGAAGTGCGCCTGGTAGGCCTGCGACTGCACGAAGCGCTTGAAGAGCTTGCCATGCAGCTCGCCGAAATGCTCCGGCACGCTGAAACTGGGCTGGCCCTTGGTGTGCTCCAGCAGCACGACGCTGAAGTCGTAATCGCGCACGTAGGAAGAAAAGTTGTTGCCGACGATGCCGTCGATACGCTCGCCGGTCCGGTGATCGACGATATTGGTCTTCAACACCTCGATGAGCGGCAGCGCCTGGGCGTGGTCTTCGCCCGCAAAGCCCATCTCGACGGAAATGATGTCCAGTTCCACGGCATAGCGGTCGCCCTTGGGGTTGTCCCAGTGCGCCAGCGCGTTGAAGCGGTTGTTGATCATGCGGAAGGTGTTGCGCAGGTTTTCCTGGCGCTGCGCCCCGCGGGCCAGATTGGCGAAGTTGGTGGTGATGCGGGTGTTGTCGGCGGGACGATAGTCCTCGTCGAAACAGATGCGCTTGATGGCAAATGACAAATCTTTATCCATGATGATCCGGCCCCGTGATTGCTGAACTCAAGTCTGCGCGCTGCCAGGCAGCACCGGCAACGGCTGACTCGATGTGGTCAATGTGTGGAGTGAATTCTATGCGGATGCAATCATGAATAAAAATGATTTGATCTCATCGATCCATTATATTTGCTCATACATCTATTTCGTCCAGCGCCAGGTGTTCCTCGGGCCGACCGGAATCAGGCAGTCAACACCACCTTGCGGCACTCTTCCAGCTTGTCGTTGAAGATCTGGTAACCGCGCGCGGCGTCTTCCAGCGGCAGGCGGTGGGTGATGATGGCTTCCGGACGCAGCCGGCCTTCCTCGATGCTGGCCAGCAACTCCGGCATGTAGTGCTGGACGTGGGTCTGGCCGGTCTTGACGGTGACGCCCTTCTCGAAGATGTCGCCGAACAGGAAACCATGGATGAAGCCGGCATACAGGCCCGGCACGCTGATGACGCCACCGCGCCGCACGGAGGCGATGCAATGGCGTAGCGCCTGGCCGCTGCTGCCTTCCAGCTTCAGCGTGGTCATGGCGCTCTCCAGCACGCTGCCCTTGGCCTCGAAACCGACCGCATCGATCACCCCATCCACACCCCGCCCGGCAGTATTGGCGATGATGTACTCGGCTGGATCGACCTGGTCGAAATTGACGGGGATGACGTCGTACTGCTCCTGGGCAAAGCGCAGCCGATAGGCATGGTGATCGACCATGAAGATCTTTTCTGCACCCAGCATGCGCGCCGAGGCCGCCGCCATCTGGCCGACCGGGCCGGCACCGTAGATGGCGATGGTGGAGCCTTCACGTACACCGGCGTTCTTCACGGCCTGATAGCCGGTAGGGAGGATATCGCTCAAGAACAGCACCTGCTCGTCAGCCAGCGGCGAGTCGATGCAAATCGGTCCGACGTCGGCCTTGGGCACGCGCACGTATTCGGCCTGTCCGCCGGGCATGCCGCCATACAAGTGGCTGTAGCCGAACATGGCCGCGCCGGAACGGATGCCCTTGGCATTCATCAACGCGCCGCGGTCGGGGTTGGTGGTTTCGCAGGCGGCGTAGAGGTGCTGGTCGCAGAAGAAACACTGCCCGCAGGCGATCACGAAAGGCACCACGACGCGGTCGCCTTTCTTGAGGCGCTTGACGGCCGGTCCCGTTTCCACCACCACGCCCATGAATTCGTGGCCGAGGATGTCGCCGGCCCGGGTAGCCGGGATCTTGCCCCGGTACAGGTGCAGGTCGGAGCCGCAGATGGCGGTGGCGGTGACCTTGAGGATGACGTCGTCGGCTTCCTGGATGATCGGGTCGGGTACCGTCTCGCCCCGGACATCGTGGGCGGAATGGTAGAGCAAGGCGCGCATGGCGTCTCCTTCTCGGCAACGGGTTGATCTTGTTGGGGGGGGCGCCTGCTTTACTGCGGCGAACGGGCTTGGTCCTGCACTACGTCGAACTCGGGCTTGGCGATTTCCTTGTTGGCGTTGTCGGTGCTGGTCTCGCGGTTCTCGACGTGGTCGCTGCGCGCCTGGCGGGCGGTGGCGTCCGACGAGGATTGCGCCGGACTGGGGTTGGCCCGGGTGGGGAGTTTGGATTCGATGGCCATGACAGGAGCTCCTGGGTGCGTGAGGGAAAAAGGATGCCAATACAAACGGCCGCGCGCGGCGGCCGTTCGCTAGGCGTCAAGTGGCGCTGGGATGGCATCACTTGCTGTTCTTGTGGCTTTGCTGGCCAGCCTTCACGTGCTGCTCATGCGAGCCGCCCTGGGAAGAGCCGCCAGCGCTGGCCGACTTGCTGCCGCTGCCGGAAGAGGATTCGGAGCCGGGGGAATTCTTGTGGCTCTGCTGTCCTGCCTTGACGTGCTGTTCGTGGCTACCGCCGCGGGTATGTTCGCTAGACATGTGCTATCTCCTTGCTCGGTTGAATAGAAGAGTCGAAGGGTCGTCCTGCTCTGTCAGTGACCCGAAGGCCCGGCGCGGTCAGCCTGCGCTGGCCGCTGCCGTGCGCCTTCGGTATCAAGAGTAGGGAGCTTGGAACAGTGCAGCCATCAGCGAGGCCCGCCATGCGATGTCGGCCAGCGCTGACGGACACGTCAGCCCGCTTTGATGAGCGCGCAGCGGAGCATCGATTCCGGCATGGACGTCAGAGGACGGCGCGGTGTGGTGTGCAGGCTGGCCGACATACCGGACCGATCGAGGGCGCTAGGATCATGACTGAATCGCGCATCACGCGTTTCCATCAACATCATTCCTAGCCAAGGAGGACAGCATGAGCGACGCCATCAACAAGCACACCCACGGCGAACACACCTCGGGACCGCAGGACCTGCAACCGCAACCGGCGGGCGAACACAATGCGCACAGCGGCACCAATGAACGCGACCTGCGCGGCGGTGGTGAGCGCTATGCGCCGGGCGACAGCCGCGAGTACGGATCGAAGAACAAGCCCGAGGGAGAGAACTACTCCGACCTGGACCTGCGCGAGAACAGTCCGCAACTGTAATTGCCCGAAGGCATCAGGCACAGCCGCCCGCCCGGTGCAGGCGGCTGGCCGCTTCATTCTTCACGGTCGAATTCGGCCAGCACCATTTCCACTTGCAGGCACTGCAGCTTGAGTTCCTTGATGGCGCGCCGGTAGCGCTTGAAATGCTTGCGGTCAGGCAGCCCTTCGCTACCCTTGCTGAGTCTGACCACGTCATGGACGATCACCTGCAAGATGCCTGCAGCCTGTTCGTGAGAGGCCTTGAGCCGGTTCACGCCCTCGATCAGTGCTTGTTTCTTCTTCATTGTTCTTCCCAGTACAGTAGGCTCAACATCGAACAGGCAATGGAGTGCGTTGCCTGTCGTTTGTTCCGCAGCGGCCCTCCCCACCGCAGTTAACTCATCCATCCCGGCACTGGTTCCAGTCCAGCGCTCATCCATTCCCGGCCCATGGGCGCGACGCGCACTGCGCCTCATCTGCTGCCGCTTTTATCCCCTGTAGCGCTTGTATCGCCGAGCTCCGACGACGATGATGAAAGTTCGTCACAAGGAGAACACGATGAATAGAGAACAGCATTTTCTCAACAGTCTCGACGCCCTGCGTTCGGCAAGCCGGCAAGCCCATGATGCGCTGGAGACCGTGGGCGGCATCGAGAACTCACGCGTAGTCGACCTGAACGACCGCCGCAACGCCATCCACGCGTTCCGCATGCGTCTGGCCGAAATGAAGTGGATGTGCCTGCAGATGGAGATCGTCCTGTCGGAGGCGCCCTTCACCCGCAATGCCTGCAATGACGGTCGCGCATAGGCTCTTCTTCAGTGGTTCTGGCAAGACTGACAGTACTTGCCACCCCTCAGTCGAGCGCTGCACCGATATTGTTGGCGCAAGGGTATCCCTAAGATGAGGACTCGTAGGGCAGTGACGGCCCTGCGGATTTTTCCACCCTCAAGACATTAGGAGATACATCATGGCAAACCAGAACCAAGGCTCGACCAGCAACCGCGGCTTCGCTTCGATGGATGAAAACAAGCAGCGTGAAATCGCCAGCCAGGGCGGCAAGGCCGCCCACGAAAAGGGCACCGCCCACGAGTTCACTTCGGAAGAGGCGCGTGAGGCCGGCCGCAAGGGCGGCCAGAACAGCCACGGCGGCGGCAACCAGGGCGGCAACAACAACGGCTGATTCCGTTAGCTGCATGCCTCTGGCAGAGGACCCTGCGGGGTCCTCTTCCTTTTTCCTCTTCCTTTTTCCTCTTCCTTTTTCCTCTTCCCACTCGCTGGTGTTTCTCGCCGCCAGCCCACAGAGACAAGCGCAGCGCCCTGGCTCGGAACTTTCACCTTTCCCCTTCCGCCCCCTGCCCGCCATAGACCGTCCGTACGTTCCTGAGGGAGGTTTCTACATGGCGAACAGCGTGCCTCGTCCGTGCACAGGCAGCTTCCCATGGATGCTCGCCAGCAGCGTGCGCAACTCGGCCCGATAGTCGAGCACCACCGCGCGGTTGCAATACGGGCTCCACGACGGATCGACCACACCGGACTGTTCCTGGGTGCGCGTATCGGCCGCTGCATTCAGGCGGGTCTGGCGCGCCAGCACCAGGCTGGCGCGCAGATCGAGCAGTGTCGAGGCCACCGTCCAGTACTTGCGGCGCGCGCTCCACTCCACGCCGCAGGCAGTACAGATCAGCGCCAGCCTGGCGCGCGCGTTCTTGTGCACCAGCGCTTGCGGCCCCTCGCTCCAGGTGCTGCCGAAGAGCAGCGGGCCGGCATGGTTGAGATAGGCTTCCAGGCACAGCGACAGCATCAGCAAGGCCGACAGGAACACCCAGCGCGAGCTGCTTTCATCTTCACCCGCCTTGCGGATGAGCACGTCTGCGCCATGCCAGAGTTCGGCATAGGTCAACGGCGGTTGCGGTGGATCGAAGGGAGCGTCCCGGTCCTGGTCTTGCATGATGGATGGTCCTCATTGATGGGGTACGCGGCAGGGTGTCAGGACAGCGCCGTATCTAGCACCATCATCAGCACGAAGCCGGCGATAAGGCAGCAGGTCGCTGCCAGTGCATCGTGGCGGCGATGCGGATCGGGAATGACTTCGTGGGCCAGCACGAACAGCATGGCGCCGGCGGCGCCGCCCAGCGCCCAGGGCAACAGCGCCGACGACAAGGCCACGACGGCCGCGCCCGCCACGGCCGCCAGCGGCTCGACGAGACCGGAGAGGATGCCGCAGCCGATGGCGTCGGCCCGCGAGTAGCCGATCCCGCGCAGGGCCGTAGCCACGATCATGCCTTCGGGAATATCCTGCAAGGCGATCCCGAAGGTCAGCACCGAGGCCTGCTCGGCCGGCACGCCGCCATAGGCCACGCCCACGGCCAGGCCTTCGGGCAGATTGTGCAATCCCACCGTCAGCACGAACAGCCAGACCCGCCGCAGTGCGGCCTGCCGCGCGGCGTCGTCATGCCCTTGGCCGGCACGCTGCAACAGCAATACCAGCAAGGCGCCGACCACTACGCTGGCGCCGATGACCAGGCTGGCCTGGCCCTGCCCCATGCCGGCAGTGCGCACACTTTGCAAGGCCGGAAGGATGAGCGAGAACACCGACGCCGCCAGCATGACGCCAGCGCCAAAACCGGTGCAGCAATCGGCCATGCGTGCGGAAAAACGGCGCGAGAAAAACAGCGGCAAGGTGCCTGCCGCAGTGGCGGCAGCGGCGGCCATGCCGCCACAGTAGGCGTGCCAGATGCGCGTATCGCGTACGCTCCACCAGCCCATGGCCGCACAAACCAGCGTCAGCGCCAACGCCACCATGGGCCAACGGATCGGCATGCGGTGCTCCGCTGCCAGGCCAGCAGCGCCCGCCGGACAAGCGATGGCAGCGATTGTCGCAGAGCTGGGGGCTGATGGCTTGACATCCTCGAACATGGTTCTCCCGGGGCAAAGAGGTAGTGCTGACGTACCGCTGCATGATCGGAGCAGTCTAGCCAAGGCCACCGTGCTATCCCATCGGACTAACACTGAATCACCCGCTCATCGCCCTCTGACGCACACAGCCGCGCTAAGGATGTCCGACATGCCGATGCGCTGCTCGCCACCGGAAGTTTTCCGCAGCGCCCGATGGTATGGATGAGCACCTGCCACCTAGCATCGTCACTGAGCTGGATACTGCGCGGCGATTCTTCCAATCCACTGCGCATGGTCCGGCCACTCCCCAACTCGACGCACTCTCATCCCCAACCCCTACAAGGAGACGGACATGTTTGCCCACAACAAACGCTTGCAATACACCGTGCGTGTGGCTGCGCCCAACCCCGGCCTGGCCAACCTGATGCTGGAACAATTCGGCGGCCCGCAGGGCGAGCTGGCGGCGGCCTGCCGCTACTTCACCCAGGCCCTGGCCGAGGATGATCCCGGTCGCAAGGACATGCTCTTCGACATCGCCACCGAAGAACTGAGCCACCTCGAAGTGATCGGCAATATCGTGGTCATGCTCAACAAGGGCGCCAAGGGCAAGCTCGCCGAAGGCGTGGAAGAAGAAGGCCTGCTCTACAAGGACATCACCGCCGCCGGCAATGACAGCCACGTCACCCAGCTGCTCTACGGCGCGGGTGCGCCGCTGGTCAATTCGGCGGGCGTCCCATGGAGCGCCGCCTATATCGACACCATCGGCGAACCCACTGCCGACCTGCGCTCCAACATCGCCGCCGAAGCACGCGCCAAGATCGTCTATGAGCGCCTGATCAATCTGACCGATGACCCTGGCGTGAAGGAGGCGCTGGGCTTCCTGATGACGCGCGAGATCGCGCACCAGAAGTCCTTCGAAAAAGCGCTCTATGCCATCCGTCCCAATTTCCCTCCCGGGAAGATGCCGGGCGATCCGCGTTTCTCGCGCGTCTACGTCAACCTCTCGCAAGGGCTGGGCGAGCAGACCGGGCCGTGGAACGACGGCAAGCAATGGGAACGGCTGGACGGCGCCGATGCGCTGACTCCCGTCGATGGCGGTGATGGCCAGGCCAGCGTGGAACTGAGCGCCGACGAGCAGGCCGCGCTGGACCAGATGGCCGCTCGTACTGCGTCGGCCCAGGACGGTGAACCGCTGACCGGCGCCGAGCTGGGCTCTTCCGATCCGGAGATGAACCTCAAGGCCAAGAAGCCCTGACTGCCCTGAGCCCGAGCTCCCCCGAAGGCGCAGCGGCCAGGTGCTGCTGCGCCGTCCCACCCACCCAAGGAGATTGCCATGACCACCGATGTCAATGAAAACCTGCTGGCCTGGCTCAAGGACGCCCACGCCATGGAGCAGCAAGCCGAGCAGATGCTCAAGGCCCAGGCCAGCCGTATCGATCACTATCCGGAACTCAAGGCGCGGCTGGAATCCCACCTGCAGGAAACCCTGGGCCAGCAAGAACTGGTGGAAGGCTGCATCAAGCGTCTCAACGGCAGCGCCTCGATGATGAAGGACCTGGCTGGCCGCATGACTGCCTTTGCCCAGGCCGCCGGCGGCATGACCCAGCACGATGAAGTGGTCAAGGGCGCCATCGCTGGCTACGTCTTCGAAAACCTGGAGATTGCCTGCTACACCTCGCTCATCGCCGCCGCCCGCGAAGCCGGCGACACCGAGACCGAACAGGTGTGTACGCAGATCCTGGAACAGGAAAAGGCCATGAGCAGCTGGATGCTCAACCACCTGCCCACGGTCACGCGCGACTTCCTGGTCCGTTCGGCCACGCCCGGGCAGAAGGCCAAGGTATGAACGCGCTGGGTGATGCTGATCGGGAGCACGGCATGCACAACGCGGCAGCCGCCACCGTGGCGGCCTTTCCCTTTGCGTCGCTGGCGCTGGCCGAGAAGGCCTATGCCGCCCTGCGCGAGCGCGGCTTTCCGGCGGACCGGCTGGAATTGCGGGTGATGGATGACGAAGCGGGTCCGTCCAGCGGCAACTTCATCCTGGAGTACAAGGAAACCGACGTGCATCAGGACAGCAGCTGGATGGACATGGCCGGCAGCCGCGACGATCCCAATGTGGGAGCGGGCCGGCAAGAGGTGTTCTGGTCCTGCGAAGCCCTGCTGCTGGTCACCACCAACGATCCCCACATCCACAATGCGTTGCAGGAAATCTATCGCGCCAACGGCATGGACTTCGACGCCGCGCGCCGCCGGCCACGCTGAATTCAGCCTGCTTGTACGCGGCTGGACCACTGCGCCAGCCAGGGCGCGACATCGGCGGCGGCCATCGGGCGGGCGTACAGGTAACCTTGCCCATACACCGCGCCCAGTTCGCGCAGCACGGCCAGATGCTGTGGCGTCTCCAGGCCTTCCACCACGCACGCCAGGTCCATGTCCAGCGTCAACGCCAGCAGGGACTTGACGATCTTCAGGCTCACCGCATCCTGCCCGATGTCGGCCACGAAGCTCTTGTCGATCTTGATGCGGGTCAGCGGCAGCGCATGCAGGTGGCTCAGGCTGGCATAGCCGGTGCCGAAATCGTCGAGGGTGATGCCGCAGCCGAGCTGGCGCAGCGAATTGATGAGCTGGCGGGTCTTTTCCAGGTCCTGCAGCAGCGCGGTCTCGGTGATCTCCAGATCCAGTCGCGCAGGACAGAATCCGGATTCCCTGATGAGCTTGATGATCTCGGCCATCCCCTCGCTGCTGTTGATGTCATTGGCCGAGAGGTTGAAGGACAGACGGATCTGCGCCGGCCAGCTGGCTGCCGCGGCCAGCGCCTTGCTGAGCAGGATCACGCTCAACTGGTTGATGATGCCCATGCGCTCGGCCGCCGGAATGAACTCGACCGGGGAGACGGCGCCCTTGACCGTGCTGTGCCAGCGCGCCAATGCTTCGAAGGCGATCACCTGGCCGTCGTCCAGACGCACGATGGGCTGGAAGAAGACCGACAGTTCACGCTCGAAATCGGCCAGCCGCAAGGCCTGTTCGATGTTGGACTTGCGCCGGATCTGGGCCTTGTCGTGTTCCGAGAAGAGCGTGACCGTGCCGCGCCTTTCCCGCTTGCCCTGGTAGAGCGCATAGTCGGCATGCTCGTAGAGCGCGGCGGCCTCGCCGGCCATGTCGGGGAAGGTGGCCACGCCTACCGAGGCGGCAATCTGCACCATCGCCTTGTCCAGCACAAAGGGCTGGCGCAGGGTGTGGCAGAGCTGCTGGCC
The DNA here is from genome assembly GCF_001929405.1 of Herbaspirillum camelliae. NCBI lineage: Bacteria > Pseudomonadati > Pseudomonadota > Betaproteobacteria > Burkholderiales > Oxalobacteraceae > Herbaspirillum > Herbaspirillum camelliae. Next base: position 1,970,929 of record NZ_KV880769.1, on the reverse strand, counting down.
GATCTCCTGCAGGGCCGCATCGCTGAGGTCGCGGTCGATGACGAGTGCGAACTCGTCGCCGCCCAGCCGCGCCAGGTGCAGCGCCGGGTCACTGCACGCGGCCAGCAGGCGCTGGCCGACCTGCTCCAGCAGACGATCACCATGGCTGTGGCCATACAGGTCGTTGACCGCCTTGAAGCCATCGAGGTCGAGGATGGCCACGGCGAAGCGTTCCTGCGCACCGTGGGCGCGCGCGCAGATATCGTTGAGCTGGGCAAAGAACTTGCGCCGGTTGGGGATCTGCGTGAGCGAATCCACATTGGCCAATTGCAGGTTCTCGTCGCTGAGCACGGCGGTCCTGACCTGGGCTTCGACCAGGCGGGTAAAGTCCCGATAGTGGCTGCTGACGATGACCAGCATGCCGATGGTGACCAGCACCACATTGAGCGCAGCCGCCACGAAGACCGGGATGTGCGTGGACAGGAAGAAGACCGTGAAGATGCCGTTGACAATCAGGGCCGCCGTCAGCGCCGCCGAGCGCAGGTACATCAGGCAGAAGATGCAGCAGATGACCGTGATGCCCATGTAGAAGGCCACATGCGCCTGGGCATAGGCGTTGCCATAGGGGAAGAGCATGATCGACCAGAGCGAGAAGCTCAGCGCGATCGGCGCCACCAGCAGGTTGGTCCGGCGCAGCGCCTGGGCCGCCGCGACAGGCGTGGGAACCAGATGGCGGTTGCGCCACCAGAACAGCAGGCGCACCGAACACAGCACGCTGAGCACGACCGGGAAATACAGCGCCAGCCAGGGCGGGGCCAGGCCGGCATAGGTGTAGACCAAGGCCCAGCTGTTGATGATGAGGATGAGATACATCATCGGCATCTTGGTCGCGAATGCCTGGTATTGCGCAATCACCAACTGTGGCCGCTTGTGGTCGACATGCCAGTGATTACGTAACCTGCTCATCAATGAGGAAAGACGCATCTGTGGGATTTTCTGCCGGAAAGCCGTCGCCAGGCGACGGTGCTGGGTCTGTGGACCAAAGGTCAACATTATAACGTCCGGCAAAGCCGGTCCAACTCAGGAAAACCCTGACGGAAAGCGGATTTCCGGCGGGCAACCTCACCTGATGAGCCAATTTCCGGTCAACCATTCCTGTTGCGCAGGATGCAATTAGGCAGCTTGTCCTACAGCATCCTCGCGCAACCTCATCTAAAATCGGCGTAACCAAAAATCAAGGTGCGCCATGTCGACCGCCCTCTCCCCTGACCGCCTGCCGGCGCTTCCGCCCGAGGCGTTTTTTGCGCTGGACCCGCAGTGGCGTTTCGTCTTCCTCGACGGCCCCGCCCAGGCGCTGTTGAACCCGCATGGCCAGGACCTGCTGGGCCGCCCCATCTGGCAGGCCTGCCCCGAGCTGCTGGGCAGTCCGCTGGAAGACTGTCTGCGGGCCGTGCAGGCCGACCAGCGCAGCCATGAAGCCGTGCTGATCCATCCGCATCACCAGCCGGGACCGGCCTATGCGGTGTCCTGCTATGCGGGCGCACACGGTCTGTCGGTGAAGCTGCACGCCATCGCGGCGCAGTCGCCATCAGAACATGGCCAGCAGCAGACGCGCCTGCACAATGAAGCGGTGGCCGAGCTGGCCCGGCTGACCGACGAATCCGAGCGGCGGCGGCGCTTCTACGAAACCTTCTTCGCCACCACCCCCGACCTGGCCTACGCCTGGGACCTGGAGCATCGCTTCACCTACGCCAACCGGGTGCTGTTGCAGATGTGGGGCAAGACCTGGGATGAGGCCATCGGCAAGACTTGCCTGGAGCTGGGCTATGAACCCTGGCACGCCGAGATGCACAGTCGCGAAATCGAACAGGTGCGCGCCACCAAACGCCCGGTGCGCGGCGATGTGCCCTTCAACGGCACGTTCGGACGGCGTATCTATGACTACATCATCTTCCCCGTCCTGGGACCGGATGGCGAGGTCGAAGCGGTCGCCGGCACCACCCGCGACGTGACCGACCGCAAGCACAGCGAAGCGCGCCAGCAGGCGCTGCTGCACCTGGCCGACGCGATCCGCGCCACCGATTCGCCGCAAGACATCGCCAGCGCCGCCGCCCACATCATCGGCGACGCGCTCACGGCGCGCTGGGTGAGTTTCCACACTCTCGGGCCGCAACTGCAGTGCCAGGACCTGGGCCAATGGCGTTTCCATCGCGACAACGATGCCGACCGTGGACTGCAGGCACATGCCCGGCGATCACTGCAGCGGGTGCTGGAGCAGGGCCATCCCATGCTGGTGGCCGATGTGTCCAGCGACGCCCGCACTGTCGCGCTGGCCGACGAGCAGCGCGCGCTGGGCGTGGCGTCCTTCATGGATGTGCCGGTGCTGGCGCAGGACCAGCCGGTGGCGCTGGTGCAGGTGAGCAGCGATGCGCCACGCGTCTGGACCGAGAACGAGCTGGCCATCGTACGCGAAGTCAGCGAACGCGCCTGCGCCGCCTTCGAACGCATCCGCAACCAGCGCGCCCTGGCCGAGAGCGAAGCGCGGCTGCGCGCCATCAATGAGTCGCTGGAAGCCGAAGTCAGCGCGCGCACGCGCGAGCTGATGGCCACCGAAGAAGCGCTGCGCCACTCCCAGAAGATCGAAGCCATCGGCCAGCTCACCGGCGGCCTGGCGCATGATTTCAACAATCTTCTGGGCGGCATCAGCGGCAGCCTCGACCTCATGCGTGTGCGTCTGGTGCAGGGACGCGGCGAGGAACTGCTGCGCTACGTCGAACTGGCCTCCCGCAGCACCCAGCGCGCCGCCTCGCTCACGCAGCGGCTGCTGGCCTTTGCGCGCCGCCAGACGCTGGCGCCCAAGCCGACCCGCGTCAATGCGCTCATCAACGGCATGGAAGAGCTGATCCGCCGCACCATCGGCCCTTCCATCGTGCTGGAAGTGGTGGGCGCGGGAGGCCTCTGGCCGACCTTCGTGGATGGTCCGCAACTGGAGAGCGCGCTGCTGAACCTGTGCATCAACGCCCGCGACGCCATGCCCGGCGGTGGACGACTGACCATCGAGACCGCCAACAAATGGCTGGACGACAAATGGGCGCACGAGCGCGACCTGCCCCCCGGCCAATACGTCTGCATCTCGGTCACCGACAGCGGCGTGGGCATGCCGCCCGATGTGCTGGCGCGCGCCTTCGATCCCTTCTTCACCACCAAGCCCATCGGCGCCGGCACCGGACTGGGGCTGTCGATGGTGTATGGTTTTGCGCGGCAGTCGGGCGGACAGGTGCGGCTGTATTCGGAAGTGGGACAAGGCACCACGGTATCGATCTACCTGCCGCGCCACCACCACGATGAGGCCGAACAGGACGAGGCCGACGCCTTCGATGAAACGGCTGCGGGCGACGGCAACGGCGAGGTCGTGCTGGTGGTCGATGACGAGGCCTCCATCCGCATGCTGGTGGCGGAGATCCTCAGTGACGCTGGCTATGACGTGCTGCAGGCCGAGGATGGGCCGGGCGCGCTGCGCATCCTGCAATCGAAGCAGCGTATCGATCTGCTCATCACCGACGTGGGCCTGCCGGGCGGCCTCAATGGCCGTCAGGTGGCCGACGCCGGACGCGCCGCGCGGCCCGATCTGCACGTACTCTTCATTACCGGTTACGCGGAAAACGCCGCCTTCGGCAACGGCCATCTGGAGCCGGGCATGCAACTGATGACCAAGCCCTTCAAGATGGAAGCGCTGGCGCGCCGGGTGCAGAGCATTCTGGAAAGCCGGGTCACGCCGCACTGAGCGGCGCAGGGGCAGATACCGCGCCGCTGCTCAGGCCAAGGGCGCCTGACCGTCCAGGGCTGCGCCCAGCCGCCATGACACCGCCTGCGCCGCGCTGCGCAGACGTTGCGCCACCGCGCCCTCCAGCGCGGTATCGTAGCTGCCGCTACTACCCATGACCGCCATCACCAGCGCCAGCTGTCCGGCGTGATTGAACACCGGCGCGGCCAGGGTATTGATGCCTGGCACCGGATGCCCCAGCGCCTGGTCCATGCCCTGCGCCCGGATCTTCGCCAACTGCGCGGCATAACGGACATGCAGGCTGCCATCGGCATGGCAGACCGATTCCAGCGCGGCCCCTTCCATCCTGATCCCGTCCAGCGCCAGCGCCCCGGCCAACCCATCTGCCGGCGTACAGGCCGCGCACACGCGGCCAATGGCGGTATGCACCATCGACAGCACGGTGCCGATACGCAGACTCACGTGCTGCGGCCGCGAGGATTCCTCCAGCCGTACCACGGTCGGCCCCAGGGGACCTGCCACCGCCAGCGCCACCGACAAACCCGTCTCCTGCGCCAATGCGGCCACCTCGGCCTCGGCTTCGCGCAGCGGCGACAGCCGTTGCAAGGCGGCCAGCCCCAGTTCCAGGCCGAGCGCCCCGGGCAGGAAATTGCCCTGCGCATCCCGCATGAGCAGGCCGATCTTCTGCAAGCTCACCAGGTGGGGAAAGGCCTTGGCCGCCGGCATGCCTGCCAGCCGCGCGAGGTCGCCCAGCGGCAGCGGACGGCCCGCCGCCAGCAGGGCGTCGAGCAACTGGCCGGTGTTGTCCAGCGACTGGATGCCGCGCTGGCCGCGGGCATCGCTGCCGGCTGGGGCATCGTCAGGGGGCAGGTATTTCATGCGGCTTCCTCGTTCAACTGACTGCTGATGCTGGCGATGCAGGCGCGCAACTCGCGTGCGACCGCGCCGCGCCAGCCGGTGTCGATGCTGCCGCTAGGACCGATGACGGTGAGCAGCAGCGACAAAACCTGGTCCTGCTCCAGCAAGGGCATGCACAGGCTGGAGACGCCCGGACTGGGCGCATCGATGGCGCGCTCCAGGCCACGCTGGCGGATCGCCTCCAGCTCTGCCTGGAACTGCCGGATGCGCGCGCGGCTGGCCTCCGGGTGCTGGCGCTCCCACGTTGGGAGCCACTGCTGGGGCGGCTGGAAGGCGCAGCAGGTACGGCCGGTGGCGGTATCGGCCAGCGCCATGACGCTGCCCACGTGCAGGTTCAGGTGCAAGGGCTTGCCGGCGTGGGCGTAGTGGACGATGGTCGGCCCTTCCGGCGTGGGCAGCGAGACCGCCACGCTGCAACCCGTGGCCGCGCTCAGGTGCTGCGCCTGCGCAATGGCCAGGCGATAGGCAGGCTGTTGCGACAGCCGCGCCACGCCCAGGCGCAGCGCCAGCGGACCGGCCTCATAGTGGCCCTCGGCCGGCGTGCGCTTGATCAGCCCCAGCCGCAACAGGCTCACCAGATAGGTATGGGCTTGCGCCGAGGTCAGGCCGGCAGCGGCGGCCAGCGCCACCAGCGGCATGGGCTGGCGCGCCGCCGCCAGCGCCTGGAGCAGGCGGCCGGCCACTTCCACGCTCTGGATTCCTCGTTGTGTCTTGGCAGGCGGCTGGGGCATCGGCAATTTCCGGTCGTGATCGAAAGGGATAGAAGCGAAAGTCGAAGGCTGGATTCTAATCCACCGCGCAGCTCCCTGATTCCCTCTCTGCCGGCTCGGACGATGCTTCGAGGATTCTCATCGCCCGGAATACAATTAACCAACAGCAAGCGCATTTGATATTGACTAATGCAAATCCGCTCACTAAGATGTGTTCACCCCGGCCACACCGGGCCACCCAAAAACACACCAGAACCACCACGACGTGGACGGAGACCAGCCCCCAAGGCGCCAGCCATTGCCTGCGCTCGTCCCCGCTCCAGCCCGCAACCCGATAGAGAGGTAGCCATGGCCAAGGCCTTTGCATCCCAGGCAGATCTCGAAGCCAAGAAGATCAGCTTCGTCCAACTTTCCGACAACGCCTACGCCTACACGGCAGAGGGCGACCCCAATTCCGGCGTCATCATCGGCGACGACAGCGTGATGGTGATCGACACCACCGCCACGCCGGCCATGGCCCAGGACCTCATCGCGCGCATCCGCGCCATCACCGACAAACCCATCAAGTACGTGGTGCTGTCGCACTATCACGCGGTGCGCGTGCTGGGCGCCTCGGCCTATCTGCAGGAAGGCGGCGAGCAGGTCATCGCCAGCCGCGGCACCTACGAAATGATCGTCGAGCGCGGCGAAGCCGACATGAAGTCCGAGATCGAGCGCTTCCCGCGCCTGTTCGCCGGCGTCGAGACCGTGCCCGGCCTGACCTGGCCGACCATGGTGTTCGAGAAGGAGATGACGATCTTCATGGGCAAGCTGGAAGTGAAGATCGCCCATCTCGGCGCGGGCCACACCAAGGGCGACACGGTGGTGTGGATTCCCAGCCAGAAGGTGCTGTTCTCCGGCGACCTGGTCGAATACGACGCCGCCTGCTATTGCGGCGACGCCCAGCTCGAACAATGGCCGGCCACCCTGGATGCGCTCTCGGCCCTGCAGGCCGAAGCCCTGGTGCCGGGACGCGGCCCGGCCCTGGTGGGCCGCGAACAGGTCGAGCAAGGCATCGCCTACACCCGCGATTTCGTCTCCACGCTGCTGCGCGCCGGCAAGGACGCCGTGGCCGGCAAGATGAGCCTGAAGGAAGCCATGGCGCATACGCGCAGCCTGATGGACCCCAAGTTCGGCCAGGTCTTCATCTACGAGCATTGCCTGCCCTTCGACGTGACCCGCGCCTTTGACGAAGCCTCCGGCATCAGTCATCCGCGCATCTGGACCGCCGAGCGCGACAAGGAAATGTGGAAGGCGCTGCAAGCCTGATGGCGGCAGGAAAGCGAGGAGACCAAGAATGAACGAGAACCCAGCCATCGATTACCAGCAGCAACGCTTTGCCTGGACACCCTGCGCCGAACAGCATCTGCTGGGCCATGCGCCGGTGCATCCGGTGGTCATCATCGGCGCCGGCCCGGTCGGCCTGACCTGCGCCATCGACCTGGCCCGGCAAGGCATCGCGGTGGTGCTGGTGGATGACGACGACACCCTCTCGACCGGCTCACGGGCGATCTGCTTTGCCAAGCGCACCCTGGACATCTTCGACCGCCTCGGCTGCGGCCAGCGCATGGTGAACAAGGGCGTGGGCTGGAATCGCGGCAAGGTGTTCCTGCGCGACCAGGCGGTGTACGAATTCGACCTGCTGCCCGAGAGCGGCCATGCGCGTCCGGCCTTCATCAACCTGCAGCAATACTATGTCGAAGGCTATCTGCAGGAGCAGGCGCAGCAGTGGCCCAACATCGAGATCCGCTGGAAGAACAAGGTCAGCGCCATCGCCCACCATGAGGACCATGAAGCGCTCACCGTCGACACCCCGCAGGGCAGCTACACGCTCAAGGCGCAGTACGTGGTGGCCGCCGACGGTTCGCGCAGCCCGCTGCGCAAGATGATGGGACTGGAAAGCCAGGGCCATACCTTCCGCGACCGCTTCCTCATCGCCGACGTCAAGATGGATGCGCCCTTCCCGGCCGAGCGCTGGTTCTGGTTCGATCCGCCTTTCCATCCGCAACAATCGGTGCTGCTGCACCGCCAACCCGACGACGTCTGGCGCATCGACTTCCAGCTGGGCTGGGACGCCGATCCGGTGCTGGAAAAGACGCCCGAGCGTGTCATCCCGCGGGTGCGCGCATTGCTGGGCGAGCAGGTGTCCTTCTCGCTGGAATGGGTCAGCGTCTATACCTTCTCGTGCGTACGCATGGAGCGCTTCCGCCACGGCCGGGTGCTGTTCGTGGGTGACGCCGCGCATTGCGTCTCGCCCTTTGGCGCCCGCGGGGCCAACAGCGGCATCCAGGACGCCGAGAACCTGGCCTGGAAACTGGCCCATGTGCTGCAAGGCAAGGCGCCCGACAGCCTGCTGGACAGCTATGCCAGCGAGCGCGAATATGCCGCCGACGAGAACCTGCTCAACTCCACCCGCTCCACCGATTTCATCACCCCCAAGAGCGCGGTCAGCCGCGCCTTCCGCGACGCCGTCCTGGGCCTGGCGCGCGAGCATGCCTTCGCCCGCCGATTGGTCAACAGCGGCCGCCTGTCGCTGCCGGCCACGCTGGACGACTCGCCGCTGAACACGCCGGACCAGGCCGTCGCGCCAGAGGCTGTGGCCTTCACCGGCCCGATGCGGCCCGGCGCGCCCTGCTGCGATGCGCCCCTGCTGCAGGCAGGCCAGCCGGCCTGGCTGTTGCCGCAACTGGGTGACCGCTTCGTGCTGATGATCTTTGCCGCACCGGCCCAGTTGCCCGCCGCCACGCGGCAAGCACTGACGGCGCTGGCCCAGCCTGGCGCACTGAGGCTGCTCTTTCTCAGTGCGCAGGCCGCCACGCAAGAGGATGAACGGGTGCTGCAGACGCTCGCTGGCCAAGCCCTCCAGGTGCAGGACATCGACACCCTGGCGGCCCAGCGCTATGACGCCCGCCCCGGCAGTTGCTACCTGATCCGCCCCGACCAGCACGTCAGCGCACGCTGGCGCAGCACCGACGCGGCCGATGTCGCACAGGCGCTGCTGCGCGCCACCGGACATGCCACCGGCGCGACCCAGGCGCTGGCGGCGTAAGGACAAGGTAAGCCCAGGGCAAGACCGACCAACAACATCAACACACCGGAGACCTGCATGACCCTCAACACCGAACCCAACCTGAGCCGCCCGGACGACTTCTACGAAGCCCTCATCGACATGCATCGCGGACTGGACGATGAGGCCAGCCAGGCCGTCAATGCACGTCTGATCCTGCTGCTGTGCAATCACATCGGCGGCCACGACGTGCTGCTCGACGCCATGCGCAGCGCCCGCGCCGGGGTCGCCCCGGCGCTGGCTGAAGCGGCCTGAACGGTGCGCACGGCCATGCATCAGGCCGTGCCACCAGCGAATTTCACCTCAACGATATCCACAAGAGCGCCCCAGGCGCCGACCCAACGGAGACAACCATGATGACCCCATCCCCGGGCGGCGCGACGCTGTCCGCCGCCCCCAGCCTTGCCAGCCAGGCCGAAGACGCGATCTACCACAAGGTCTGGCTGCGCATCATTCCCTTCCTCTTCATCTGCTACGTGGTCTCCTTCCTGGACCGCATCAACATCGGCTTTGCGCAACTGCAGATGAAGCAGGACCTGGGCTTCAGCGACGCCATGTATGGCCTGGGCGCAGCCGTGTTCTACGTCGGCTACGTGCTCTTCGAAGTGCCCAGCAACATGGCGCTGGCGCGTTTCGGTGCGCGCCGCACCTTCTCGCGCATCATGGTGCTGTGGGGACTGGCTTCAGTAGGCATGATGGCCGTGAGCGATGCGACGCACTTCTATGTGCTGCGCTTCCTGCTGGGCGTATTCGAGGCGGGATTCTTCCCCGGCATCGTGCTCTATCTCAGTTACTGGTTCCCGGCCCGCCGCCGTGCGGCGGTGATGGCCATCTTCTTTGCCGGCGTGGCCGTGGCGGGGGTGCTGGGGGGACTGGTCTCGGGCTGGATCATGCGTGACATGGCCGGCGTGATGGGGCTGTATGGCTGGCAATGGATGTTTGCCATCGAGGGCGCACCGGCGGTGGTGCTGGGCCTGCTGGCGATCTTCCTGCTGGCCGACGGGCCGGCCCAGGCCAAGTGGCTCAGCCCCGAAGAACGCAGCTTCCTGCAAGCCCGCCATAGCCAGGAAGCGCTGCGCACCCACCATGTCAGCGCCCATTCGCTGGCCGCGCTCAGGCAGGCGCTGTCGCATCGCACCACCTACCTGTTCGCCTTCATCTACTTCGCCCTGACCTGCGGCTCGCTGACGCTGAACTTCTGGATGCCGCTGATGATCCGCGACTTCGGCATCAAGGACGTGGTCGAGGTTTCGCTCTATAGCGTCATTCCCAACGCCATCGGTGCGGTCGGCCTGATCCTGATCGCGCGCCGTTCCGACCGCCGCAATGAGCGTCACGGCCACTTCGCGGTCTGCACCACCGGCGGCGCGCTGGCGCTGGCGGCGCTGACGCTGCATCCCTCCAGCTTTGCGGTCTCGCTGGCCCTGCTGTCGGTGGCGGCGGTGCTGATCTTCGCGGCCCTGCCCATCTTCTGGTCGCTGCCGCCGGGCCTGTTGCCCGCACAGACCATCGCCCCGGGCATCGCCTTCATTTCCAGCGTGGGCATTACCAGCGGCATCGTCAGCCCCTGGCTGATCGGGCTGGTCAAGACACGGACCGGCAACATGGATATCGCGCTCTATATCCTGGCGGGCTTGTTGTTGCTCAGTGGATTGGCGATGTGGAGCCTGATTCCGAGGAAGGCGTCTCTTCCCTCAACACAATGAAGCAAGCGCTTTGAAATAAGTGATCAGTATGAAGCGGTTTCTTGCCTGAGCATGAACCGCTTTTTTCTTCTAATCAAGGATAGCCTGTAGTCGCGCCAGAGCATCATCGATGACAAAGTCTGGAGCCGTTTCCACTCTTTTAGCACCGCGTGCCTCCAGATCCAGCATGCGAATCTGGTTGACCAGGGCTGCACCTTGAGTCTTGGTCGCAGCACCACTCAATGTGACCGCAAAGCCAGCGTGGCGGGCGAAGTCACCACCCTGGGTGATCGGCGCAACCAGCACCGTTCCCATCACATTGAAGACCGACGTTGACAGCACTAGCGCCGGTCGATGTGATCCTCTTTGTTCGCGCCCTTCGGTCGGCTCCAGATTGACCATCACGATATCGCCACGGTCGAACTTGACCCGCCTCACCATTTTTCCCGCCCGACCGGTTTCAACTCGCGCCAAGCAGCCATGTCTTCCGGCTCGGAGGCCTCAAGATCACATTGACTCACCAGGTCTTGCAGCACATAGGCGTGCCGTTTAGGCTTCAGCAGCGCGCCCTCCGGGCGGATGTCGACGGTAAGCTTGTCACCCAGCTTGACGTTGAGCAGGCTCAGAAATTCGGTGGATAGCCGAACAGCTGCACTGTTGCCCCATTTCTGGATGGATAGTTCCATGTTGACTCTCCCAAGATGTAGATACATTGTATAAACCTCCTTTTTAAAATTCAATCACCACGTATCTACAAAGTATCTACTTTGCAACGACCGATCGCGGCTCATGAGACAAATTGATCGGGCTACGGCATGCTGGTCAACAAACTGTCAGAATTTGTTGTTACAGTTGCGCCGCCAGTCCTCGGGGGACGCCTGGTCCGACCGATCAGGCCAGACCGGCCCGCAACCACCTGAACACTCCTTGCCCAGCCACCACCGCCATCCCGCCTCGCCGCCATGAAAATGAAGACCACCTCGCCGCAACTGACGGCCTATGAAGAAGTCAAGCCTGGCTTCGGCTGGATCGATGCGCTGGTGCTGGCGGTGCTGTTCGGCCTGCTGTGGAGCGCGCTGCACTTCGGCAAGGGTATGCTGGTCCACTTCGATCCATCCGACCAGTTGGAGGTGGACAGCTCGCCGGCCATGATCCCCTATTACGCCGGACGCACGCTCTTGCGCATGTGGATCGCCTTCGCGTTTTCGTTATTCTTCGCCATCGGCACCGGCTACCTGGCCGCCAAGAACCGCCGCGCGCGCGCCCTGATCCTGCCGGCCCTCGATATCCTGCAATCGGTGCCGGTGCTGGGTTTCCTCTCGGCCACCGTGGCCGGCTTCATGGCGCTGTTCCCGGGTAGCCTGATGGGCGTGGAATGCGCGGCCATCTTCGCCATCTTCACCGGCCAGGTGTGGAACATGGCCTTCGGCTTCTATCACTCCATGGTCACCATCCCGACCGACATGCAGGAAGCCGCCACCACCTATCGCCTCACCGCCTGGCAGCGCTTCCGTACGGTGGAACTGCCGGCCTCGGCGCACAGCCTGATCTGGAACTCGATGATGTCCTTCGGCGGCGGCTGGTTCTTCGTGGCGCAGAGCGAGGCCATCAGCGTCATGAACAAGGACCTGAAGCTGCCCGGCCTGGGTTCCTACATGGCCCAGGCCATCGACCAGGGCGACCATACGGCGGCGCTGTGGGCAGTCATCGCCATGCTGGCGCTGATCCTGGTGAGCGACCAGCTGGTCTGGCGGCCGCTGTTGGCCTGGGCCGACAAGTTCAAGATCGAACTGACCGAATCGACTTCGCCGCCCACTTCCTGGGTCTATGACCTGCTGCGCGGTTCCTACGTCTTCACCTGGCTCGATGAGAAATGCTGGCAGCCGCTGGGCGACTGGCTGGCGCGCCATCGTCCGAGCACCTCGGCCGCACCGACACCGGCCCGCATCACCCGCGAACGCTGGACCAAGCGCGTGATTACCGGCCTGATCTGCGGCCTGCTGATCTTCGAAGCGCTGCGCGGCCTGGTGGCGGCCATCGATGCGCTGCATGGCGCGATGAGCTGGAGCCTGTTCGGCCACATCGTCTGGCTGGGCTTCCTGACCATGCTCCGGGTGCTGGCCATGACGGTGGTGGCCACCCTGATCTGGACCCCGGTGGGCGTGTGGATCGGCTCCAAGCCGAACATCGCCCGCTTCGCCCAGCCGCTGGCGCAGATCGGCGCATCCTTCCCGGTCAACATGACCTTCCCGCTGGTGGTGGGCTGGTTCGTGGCCGGCAACGTGAGCATGAACTGGGGCAGCATCCTGTTGATCGCCATGGGCACGCAGTGGTACATCCTCTTCAACGTGATTGCCGGGGCCATGGCCATTCCCAATGACCTCAAGGAAGCCGCCCGCATGTACGGCCTGTCGCGCTGGAACCTGTGGAAGACGCTGATCCTGCCGGCCATCTTCCCGTTCTGGGTGACCGGTGCGTGTACCGCCGCTGGCGGCGCCTGGAATGCCTCCATCGTGGCCGAACTGGCCAGTTGGGGCGATGTCTCGCTCAAGGCCGATGGCCTGGGCGCCTATATCTCGGCGGTCACCAAGTCCGGTGATACGCCTCTCATCATCGCCAGTATCGGCGTGATGTCCATGTTCGTCGTGCTGATGAACAAGTTTGTCTGGCGTCGCCTGTATGCCTTCGCCGAACGCCGTTTCCGTCTCGATTGACCTTGAGCCACGCCATGACCATGACTTCTCCGCAACAACGCCCCGCCGTCGCTGAACTGTGCGCCGTCAGCAAATCCTATAACACTGCCGGCGGCCACGAGCTCAAGGTGCTGGACAACATCGACCTGGCCGTCCACGAAGGTGAACTGCTGGCCCTCTTGGGCCAGTCCGGCTCGGGCAAGTCCACCATCCTGCGCTGCCTGACCGGCCTGGTGGAACCGAGCTCGGGCCACACCATGGCTGCCGGCAAACCGCTCTATGGCGTCAATCGCGATGCCTCGGTGGTGTTCCAGACCTTCGCGCTCTACCCGTGGCTGACGGTGGAACAGAATGTGGCCGTGGGTCTGATGTCGCACAATCCGACCCGCGAAGAACGCGATGCGGCGGTGGACCGCGCCATCGAACTGATCGGCCTGGGCAACTACCACAGCGCCTATCCACGCGAGCTCTCGGGCGGCATGCGCCAGCGCGTGGGCATTGCGCGTGCGCTGGTGTCCAAGCCCAAGCTCCTGTGCCTGGACGAAGCCTTCAGCGCCCTGGACGTGCTGACCGCGGAAAACCTGCGCCAGGAACTGATCAGCCTGTGGCGCGCGCCGGACAGCGGCCTGACCTCGATCTTCATGGTTACCCACAACATCGAAGAGGCGGTGGAAATGGCCACGCGCATCGTCGTGGTGTTCCCGCGTCCGGGCCGCCTGGGCCTGGTGCTGGACAATCCGCTGCCCTATCCGCGCGATACCAAGAGCCCGGAATTCCAGCGCCTGGTCAACATCATCCACGAAGCCATCACCACCCTCACGCTGCCCGACCTGCCGCCGGAAGTGCATGTGCCGGGCGAACCTATCTCGCGCGGACGCAAGCGCATGGAGTCGATCCCGCTGATCCCGGTGGGCCAGATCCTGGGCCTGATGAGCCTGTTGCACGACGAACCGGAACTCAACAACATCTACGACATTTCCGACGAGATCGGCAAGGAATTCGGCGAGACCATCGCTACCGTGAAGGCGGCGGAAATCCTGGAACTGGTGGATACGCCCAAGCAGGAGGTCTACCTGACCGACCTGGGCCGCCGCTTCGTGGCGGCCGACCGCCAGGGCCAGCGCGCCATCTTTGCCGAGCAGGTCTACAAGCTGCGCATCTTCCACATCATCCTGGCCTTGCTGGGCGAGGCCGAGGAAATCGAGGCCGAGCGCGTGTTGAAGGACATCGGCAGCGCCCTGCCCTACGACAATCCCGAAAAGACCTTCGAGACCATGATCGCCTGGGGCCGCTATGCCGGTCTGATGGACTACAACGCCAAGACCGGCATGGTCTTCGTGCCCAAGGATGAGGATGACGAAGACGGCGCTTCCAGCTGATCCGAACTGAGCTGATCTGTGCGGATCCGGCCTGAGCGGATCTGCACAGCGAAGAATGTTCTCTTCAACGCAGCGCCGGCATCCCCGGCGTGCGCGCCAGCGGCGCCTGTTCCAGCGGCGCGGCCAACGATCGGTCCTGGCGGATCTTGAACACCGAGACCACCTTCAGCAAACTGCTGGCCTGCTGCGACAGTGATTGCGCGGCGGCGCTGGCCTCTTCCACCAGGGCGGCGTTCTGCTGGGTCACCTGGTCCATCTGCACCATGGCCGTATTGATCTGCTCGATGCCGCTGCCCTGTTCCTGGGTGGCGGTGGCGATGTTGTTCATGATCTCGCCGAACCGTTGCACCGAGGCCACGATCTGGGCCATCTGCTGGCCAGCATCGCTGACCAGCTGCGAGCCGGCCCCGACGTGCGACATCGATTCGCCGATCAGCTCCTTGATTTCCTTGGCCGCCACCGCGCTGCGCTGCGCCAGCGAGCGCACTTCCGACGCCACCACCGCAAAGCCGCGTCCCTGCTCACCTGCACGGGCGGCTTCCACCGCCGCATTCAACGCCAGGATATTGGTCTGGAAGGCAATGCCTTCGATGACGCTGATGATGTCGGACATCTTGCTGCTGCTGGCGGTGATCCGGTCCATGGTCTGCACCACGCGGTCGAAGGCCTGGTTGCCCGCAGCGGCAGTCTCGGAAGCGCCGCCCGACAGGCGTAGCGCCTCGCCGGCATGCTGGGTGTTCTGGCGCACGGTGGTGGTCAGCTCTTCCATGCTGGCGGCGGTCTCTTCGAGAGACGCAGCCTGCTCTTCGGTGCGCTGCGACAGGTCGAAGTTGCCCTGGGCGATCTGGCCGCTGGCCACCGAGATGGTCTCGGCGGCGGACTTGATGCCGTGCGCGATCACGTTCAACTGGTAACGCATCTGTTCGATCGAGGCCATGAGGCTAGAGCTGTCGCCCTCGCGCACGCGCACCGTGGCGGTCAGGTCGCCGCTGGCGATGTCACGCGCGACGGCTTGCGCCTCGGAGGGTTCAGCGCCGAGCTGGCGCAGGATGCTGCGGGCGATCAGCGCCGAGGCCGCCACACCGACCAGCAGCGCGGCCAGCGCCGCCGCCAGCGTCACCATGCGCAGCCATGCATAGGTGCTGCGCGCGCTGGCGGCAGCTTCATCGTTGAGCTGGTCCTCGAACTCCGCCAGCTCAGTGAGCGACTTGATCCAGGCCTGCTGCTTGGGGCGCACCTGGGTGATGAGCACCTTGCCCGCCTCGGCCGCCTTGTTGTCCAGGCCCAGCTGCACGGCCTTGGCCATCAGCGGCAAGGTCGCGGCCTCATCGTTCTTGATCTGCACCAGCAACTGCCGCTCGCGCTCAGTGGTGGCGGCTTCGGTGGTGAACATCTTGTCCAATGCGGCATACGCATCGGCATACAATTTTTCCTGGCGCGCCAGGGTCTGCGCTTCCACCTGCATGTCGGCCTGCTCATCGAGCAAGGCAATGTTGCGGATAGCCAATGCGCGCTGACTCAGCGCATTGCGCAAGGCAGTGACCAGCTTGATCTCGGCATTGTTGACGTTGGTGATGTCGGTGAGCGCATCATTGACGCGCGCCATGCCATATAGACCCAGTGCGGAAATGCTCAGCAGAAATATCAGGATGAGGCCAAAGCCCAATGCCAGCCTGGTGACGACTTTCAAATTGCCCATAATGTGCCCCCTGTAGGATATCCTCCGGCCGATCCCATGATGAGGCCGGAGAGAGTTTGACGGAGCTTGTCGGGAGACGGACTGCAAAACCTGCCTGCTTGAGACTGGCGTCGGGGAGGTTTGCGTTGTGATGGTTATTGTTGCAAATGTGGCAGAAAGAACGCCGACAAGCAGGAGCCAGTCTATGCCCCTGCCGGTTACGCCAAAGCGATGATTAGCGAGGCTTTACGGGTTCTCTAAAATCTAGATTTTACGTACATTTCAGTTTTGTCCATACATTCGGCGGCGCTGACGTTTTCTGCACCATCGCCCGAAAAAGCTCATCAGGCGGGCGATTCAGCCTTGCGACGCAGACGGCTGGCGCTCACTGCCGTGGCCAGCGCCGTGGCCGCTGCGGCGAGCCATAATGCGATACGGATCGCCTCGCCATCTTGGATGGGATTCATCTGCAACTCGCCCTGCGCCACGGCTGCCGCAGTATGCACGGCCAGGATCACGCCCAGCAGCGCCGCCCCCAGGCATTGCCCGAAGGTACGCATGATGCCCAGCACGCCGGAGGCATTGCCGCTGCGCTCGCGCGACACATTGCCGAGCATCTCGCGGTTGTTGGGGCTCTGGAAGAATCCGAAGCCCATGCCGCAGACCAGCGCGCGCCAGCCGATATCCCAAGGCTGGGCCTGATCGGGCAGCAAGGCCAGCAGCACCAGCCCCAGCGCAAAGAGCGCCAGCCCCAGGCTCGACAGCAGCGCCGGCGAATGGCGGTCGGCCAGGCGGCCGGCATGGGGCGCGACCAGCACGATGCCCAGCGGCCAGGGCGTGAACAAGGCGGCCGACTCGAAGGCCGTGTAGCCATAGGCGTTCTGGAACAGGAAAGGCAGGGCCACGAAGGCAATGCCCTGTCCCACGAAGGAAGCCAGCGAGGTCAGCGCGGCCAGCGAGAAACGCGGGTTGGCAAAGATGTCCAGCGGCAACAATGGATCAGCGGCACGACGCTGGCCGCGCACGAAGGCCAGGCCAGCCAGCAACGCCGTGATCGCATAGGCCGCAGCGGTGAAGGCGGCCTCGCTGCCCTGGCCGGGTTCGGCGAAACGCGCGCAGGTGTCGGCGGCCATGATCAGCGCCCCCATCGCCAGCGCCGACCAGAGTGCGCCGGCCAGGTCGAAGGCGGCCTGGGCCGGCTTGCGCGTATCCGGCACGGCGTTCCAGGCCAGCCACACCGCCAGCACGCCCAGCGGCACATTGATGGCGAAGATCCATTCCCAGCCCAGCGTGGCCAGCAAGGTGCCGCCCAGCACCGGCCCCACTGCCGTGCTGGCAGCGACCAGCACGGCATTGAGACCGAGAATGCGGCCCAGCAAACGATTGGGGAAGATGGTGCGATGGATCGCCGGCGCAATGCTGAGCATGGCCGCGCCGCCCAGTCCCTGCAGGATGCGCATGAGGATCAGCAAGGTCACCGAGCCCGACAGCGCACAGCCCAGCGAGGCCAGCGTGAACACTGCCAGCCCGGCGCGGAACTGGACGCGAAAGCCGATGCGCGAGGACAGCGCCGCGAACGCCGCCAGCGTCATGGCCGTGGCCAGCAGATAGGCATTGGCCACCCAGATCGACACGGCTGCCGAGGTCTGCAGGGCCTGGCTGATCTGGGGCAGCGCGACGTTGATGATGGTGCCGTCGAAGACCGCCATGGTGGTGGCGGTCATGACGGCCAGCATGGCGCGGCGGCGTTGCTTGCCGGGCAAGCCTTCATCGTTGGGGTGGTCGGAGAACAGTTCCATGGCGGGGATCGGCAAAAAGCGGGACAGGCCTTCACTATAGCCATGTGGCAGACCAGGCGGAAGACGCATGGCTTGCAATGGATCATTGCATGCGACGCCATGTCTGGCGTGATCGTGCTAGCATCCCCGTCATGACCGGAACCGACCTGAACCTGCTCATCGCCCTCGATGCCCTCATCGCCGAAGCCAGCGTGGCCGGCGCAGCGCGTCGGCTCGGCCTGAGCGCCTCGGCCATGAGCCGCACCCTCACGCGGCTGCGCGAAGCCACCGGCGACCACCTGCTGGTGCGTGCCGGACGCCAGATGGTGCTCACCCCCTGCGCCGAAGCGCTGCGCGAACGCGTGCGCAATGTGGTCCACGAGGCGCGTTCGGTGCTGCGGCCTTCGGTGCCGGAGCTGGACCTGAGCCGGCTGGAGCGCGACTTCAGCATCCGCGCCAACGATGGTTTCATCGAAGCCCTGGGCGCCCAGCTGATCGAGTCCGTGACCGCAGAGGCGCCGCTGGTACGGCTGCGCTTCGTGCCCAAGGTGGAGCGCGGGCCGGTGCCGCTGCGTGAAGGCAGCGCCGACCTGGAGATTGGCGTGGCCAGCGAGATGGGACCGGAGGTGCGCCTGCAGACGCTGTTCCGTGATCGCTACGTGGGAGCGGTGCGCGCCGGCCATCCGCTGGCGGCGCTGCGCCGGGTGAGCGCCGAACGCTATTGCGCCTTCGAACACGTCAGCGCTTCGCCGCGCGGCATCGCCACCGGCCCGTTGGACGAGGCCCTGGCCGAGCAAGGATGGGCAAGAAAGATCGTGGCGGTGGTGCCGAGCTTTCCCGGTGCGCTGGCCGTGGCGCGCACCTCGGACCTGGTGACGATGGTGCCGGGAACGTTCATCACCAATGGTGGCGCAGCCCGCAAGGATGGCAGCGCCGCCGGCATCCATGTATTCGAACTGCCACTGCCGCTGCCGCCCATTGTCATTTCGCTGATGTGGCATCCACGGGTGGAGCTGGACCCGGCGCATCGCTGGCTGCGCGACAAAGTACGCGCCATCTGCGCACCGCTGGCGCAACGCCGGCCCGGCAAACCCTAAATTTTGTATCAGGAAACGCCCATGCAACTGCAAGCCATCCATCACGTCGCCCTGATCTGTTCCGACTACGCCGCTTCGCGCGCCTTCTACGTCGACCTGCTGGGCCTGCGGGTCGTGGCCGAGCATTACCGCGAGGCGCGCCAATCCTGGAAGCTGGACCTGGCCCTGCCCGCCGGCGGGCAACTGGAACTGTTCTCCTTTCCCGCGCCACCGGCGCGGCCTTCGCGGCCCGAGGCCTGCGGCCTGCGCCATCTCTGCTTTGCCGTGCAAGACGTGGCCGCCGCCAAGGCCTGGCTGGAATCACAGGGCGTGGCGGTGGAAGAGATACGCGTCGATGAATACACGCACAAGCGCTTCACCTTCTTCGCCGATCCCAATGGCTTGCCGCTGGAGCTGTATGAGCAGCCGGTAGCGTGATGGTGCAGAAAACGCCAACATAAATAACGCCGCGTGAGAAGCTCACGCGGCGTCGTTTTTTCTCTCCAGCACGGACCGCCGCGCCAGCAATGGGGAAGAGGCCTCAAACCATCCTCCCGCGCCAGCGCGGCGCGATCACATCAGAAGTCCACCTGTGCCGATAACACCAGCGTACGACCTGCGCCGTAGCCGGCATAGCTGTTCTGCATGATCCAGTAATGCTTGTCGAACAGGTTTTCCAGGTTGGCGCGATAGGTGATGGTCTGGCCGCCCAGCCGGCTGGTGTAGCGCGCGCCCAGGTCCATGCGGGTCCAGCCTGGCACCTTGACGGTGTTGGCGTCGCTGTACCAGCTCGCGCCGGTGTTGATGATGCGCGTATTGAGCGCCAGGCCCTGCAGCCACGGGGTATCCCAGTCTGCCCCGAGGTTGAAGTTGTGCTTGGGCACGGCGCCGATCTCCTTGCCGTCATTGGTTCCACCCACGGTATGCGACTGGCGCGTCTCGAAGAAGGTCCCGCTGGCCAGGAGACGCAAGCCGCGCTGCACTTCGCCATAGGCTGACAGCTCCAGCCCGCGCACGCGCGCGCGGCCATCCTGGGTGGCGAAGGTCTGCGAACCGAGCACGGCCGTGGAGCTGTTGGCGCGTTCGATCTGGAACACCGCTGCGGTAGTGGTGACACGCCCCCAGTCGAGCTTCACGCCGCTCTCGTACTGCTTGGTCTTGTAGGGCGCAAAGGCCTGGCCGGCATTGGCGTACTGCGCGCCGGCAAAGCCGCCCGCCGACAGGCCGGCGGTGTAGTTGGCATACAGCGAGAGGTTGTCCAGCGGCTTGACCACCACGCCCAGCACCGGCGAATAGCCGATCTTGTTGCTGCTGGAGCTGGTACTGAAGCTGTTGCTGTAGACCTGCTGGCGGCGCAGGCCACCGGTGAGCAGCAGGCGACCATCGGCGATGGACACGGTGTCGGTCAAGGCCAGGCCGCTCAGGCGCGTCTGGCTCTGCGGCAGAGGTTCGCCACGGGCGGCGGTGACCGGGGCCAGCGGCGCGGGGTGATAGAGATTGGAGGCCACGCCGGTGGCGTTGACGAAGTAGAAGTAGCTGGTCTGCTGGTCCAGCGTATTGGCCGCCACGCTCAAGGTATGCTGCACCGGCCCGGTGGCAAAGCGCGCGCGCAGACCGACATCGGCCGAGGTGCTGACGACCTTCTGGTCGTAGTAGCCATTGCGCACCGAGGTCGCGCCATCCAGGCCGGTGATGGTGGCGCTGGGGAAGCTCTGCGCCGTCGCGCCTTCGTGATAGCCGATTGCCCCATAGGCAGTCAGTTGCTCGGTGAGATCGTATTCCAGCCGCGTGGCCACGACCTTGTCGTCGATCTGCAGGGTGTTGCCGGGATAGAGGTTGCTGTCGCCCGCCGGGGCCGACGGCATGCTGCTGGTGCCGATGCTGAACTGCGGACGGAAGTTGCGGGTGTCTTCGTGCTGGGTGTAGGCGTCCAGGGTCCAGCGCAGCTTGCGCCCGGTGTAGTCCAGCGCCAGCGAGCCCATGCTCTGCTGCTGGCGGTTGTCGGCCACGCTGGTGCGCCCATCGGCATAGAGCGCATTGACGCGGATGCCCCACTCCTTGTCCTGGCCGAAACGCCGGCCGATGTCGCCCTGCAGGCCCAGCTGGGCGCTGCCCACATAGGTCGCGGTGAGGCTGGAGACCGGCTCCTCGCCAGCGCGCTTGCTGACCAGGTTGATCGCGCCACCCACGCCGCCGGCCGGCCCCATGCCATACATCAGGGTGCCGGGTCCCTTGAGCACTTCCACCCGCTCCAGCATGGCAGTGAACATGCGGCTCAACGAGACCAGTCCATAGAGGCCATTGAAGCCGGTGTCATTGACCGACACCGGCAGGCCACGGATCTGGTAGCTGTCGCCGAAGCCGCCATCGCCGTTGGTATTGCGCACCGAGGCTTCGCTGGTGATGACATCGCCCACGGTACGGGCTTGCAGGTTCTTGATGCCTTCGGCGGTGTAGTTCAGGGTCGAGAAAGGGGTATCGAGCACATCCTGCGTACCCAGCACGCCCAGGCCGCCGCCGCGCGCCACCTGGCCGCCGGCATAGGCTGCGGGCAGGCCGTTGTCACTGCTGCCGGTGACGGTCACGGTGGGCAGGCTGGCGTCCTGGGGCGCGCCGCTATCCTGGGCGAATGCGGCCGGCGCGGCCAGCAATGTCCCCACGACCAGCAGGCGCGCGGCTTGCGCGACGGCGGTGGGACGGGTGCAAAGAGGGGAAGAAAACTCGCTGGACTGCCAGTGGCGCTGTGCCTGCCGCATGGTGCTTACCTTTCGGATCGATGAATGATGGACAAGATGGGGATACACTTCCGGATGCAAAAAAGAAGCGTTCTCATCTACCTTGACCCTCGACTTCCGAAAACGGATCAGCCCGTTGCAAAAAATCTTCTGTCGGCGCCGCCACGCCAGCCCCGCGGGCATTGCTATACTCGCGCTGCCCCTGCCCCTCAGGCCAAGCTCATCACTCCATGACCATCCAGACCAAAGCTTCCGCGCTCTCCCGCTTCAATTCCACCACCCTGCTGGGCGCTGCTGTCGCGCTGGGCATGCTCTATTTCGGCCGCGAGATCCTGGCGCCGCTGGCGGTGGCCGGCATTGCCAGCCTGATCATCCTGCCACTGGTGCGCAAGCTCGATGCGCTCGGCCTGAACCGCGCGGGGGCGGCCATCGTCTCGGTGCTGCTGGTGGGCTCCTGCCTGGTGGCGCTGGCGGTGGTGCTGGCCTTCCAGCTGGTCAGCGTCACCAGTGACCTGCCGCAGTACCGCGAAGCCATCCAGGACAAGGTGGAAAGCGTGCGCGCCATGACCGAGCGCCCCTTCGCGCGGCTGGAAGCCGAACTGAGCGCGGTGATTCCGCAGCCGGTGCCGGAAACCACGCGCAGCGGCAAGAAGGCCAGCCACGCCGCCGCCGTTGCGCTGGCGCCTGTGGCCGAAGCCGATACCCGCATGTCGGTGCGAGGGGCGATCAAGCGCCTCTTTGCGCTGGCCTGGGGACCGATTGGCCAGGCCGGTATCGTGCTGGTGCTGCTGGTGTTCATCCTGCTGGAGCAGGAATCGCTGCGCGAGCGCTTGATCCGCCTGGCCGGCCTCACCGAAATGAGCCGCACCATGCAGGCGCTGGGCGATGCGGCCGAGGGGGTGTCGCGCTTCTTCTTCTCGCAGTTCCTGGTCAACCTGGGATTCGGCCTGATCATGGGCGCGGTGCTGGCTGCGGGCGGCGTGCCGCATGCGGTGCTGTGGGGCACGCTGGCCGGCGTGCTGCGCTTCGTGCCTTACCTGGGCGCGCTGGCCTCGGGGGTAATGATCGCCATCTTCATTGCGGCCATCGATCCGGGCTGGTGGCTGGCCTTGTCCTTCCTGGCCTTCTATGGCTGCCTGGAAGTGATCGTGGCCAACTTCATCGAGCCGCGCATCTATGGCCATAGTTCGGGACTGTCGCCATTGGCGGTGATCGTCTCGGCGCTGTTCTGGGGCACGCTGTGGGGACCCATTGGCCTGCTGCTCTCCACCCCGTTGACGCTGTGCCTGGTGGTGGCGGGACGCCACGTCGCCGCGCTGGAACCCATCAGCATCCTCCTGGGCGAAGCGCCCGACATGAGCCATGCCGAACGCTTCTACCAGCGCGCCCTGGCCGGCGAATCCGACGCCATCATCCGCGATGCGCGCGGCCATCTGCAAAAGCAGAGCTTCGCCAAGTATTGCGACCAGATCCTGCTGCCGGGCCTGGCCTTGGCTGCACTGGACCTGCGCCATGGCCGTATCGAAGGCACGCAGCAAGAACGGCTGCTGCGCTCGGTCTCGCAGCTCACCGAAGTGCTCACGCAAAGCCCAGGCGCGCCACGCAGCCTGCGTCGCCGGCGCGAAGTGCCTTTGCTCAACAGCGGCGTGGGCGCGCATCTGCGCGAACTGCGCCAGGCGCGCCTGGGCCGCTGGCAGGGTTCGCTGGATGTACCGCAGGGGTCGGTGGTGCTGTGCGGCGGCTTGCGCGGTGAGCGCGATGACCTGCTTTCCGAACTGCTGGTGCATGCGCTGCGCGTGACCGGCATCGATGCCCGCAGCATCACGCTGGACCAGCCGGAGCAAGAACAGCCGGATACCAGCAAGGCGGAACTGGTGTCCATCGTGTTCCTGGTCTATCCGGTGCGCGAGAAGCTGGAGGCGTGGATGGCGGTGGTGCATGACCTGAGGGAGAACCTGCCGCATGCGCTGCTGGTCACCATACGCCCCTCATTCTTCAACGAAGAGGTAGAGGCCACGACCGTGAAAGAACAGGTGGACATGGTGCTGTCGTCCTTCGAAGAGGGGCTTGCGTTTGCGTCTACGCATATGCGGCCCGCCATCAAGGCCTGATGCGCTTGTCGCTGCGACCTGACGGCACCGGGACAGCAAGGAGAGAGCCGGTACGCAGCCGCTGGTGGTCAGTTGCGCAGCATCAGCTGACCGCCAGCATGCAGTAAGTCCTCAAGCTGCACGGCTGGTTTTGATGCCTTGCCCTGCAGCCCAGGCGTTCACATCGTCGCGCCGGATCGCCGCAGCCATCAAGCCAGGAAAAGCATCGGGAGTGCACGCAAAACTGGGCACACCCAGGCTGGCCAGTTTGGAGGCCAGCTCCTTGTCGTAGGCAGGAGCGCCTTCATCACTGAGGGCCAGCAGCGCGATGAACTGCACCCCTGACTCGACCAACTCCTGCGCACGGCGGAGCAAGCCGGCTTCCACCCCGCCCTCGTACAGATCGGAAATCAACACGAGGATGGTGTTGCGTGGCTCCTTGATGAGAGTCTGACAGTAGCCAACGGCACCGTTGATGTCGGTACCGCCGCCCAACTGCACGCCAAAGAGAAGATCAACCGGATCCTGCAATTGCTCGGTCATGTCGACCACCTGGGTATCGAACACGACCAGTTTGGTGGCTACCGAGGGCAGGCTGGCCATGACCGCGCCGAAGATGCTGGAATACACCACGGACGCCGCCATGGAGCCGCTCTGGTCTATGCACAGGACCACCTCGCGCTGCGGGCGACGCGCCTTGCGACCGTATCCGATGAGTGTCTGGGGCACGATGGTCCGGTAGTCCGGTTGCCAATGGCGCAGATTGGCGCGCAGGGTGCGGTTCCAGTCGATCTCGGCATGGCGCGGGCGGCGATTGCGCTGGCTCCTGTCCAATGCGCCGGTGATGGCACTGCGCATGGGCTCGTCCAGCAACTTCAGGAGCGCATCCACCACACGTCGCACTACCATGCGCGCTGTCTCGCGCGTCTCGGCAGGAATGACGCTGTTGAGCGAGACCAGGCTCGCCACCAGGTGGACATCCGGTTGTGCCGATTCCAGCATTTCCGGCTGCAGCAGCATCTCGCGCATGTTCAATCTGTCGAGTGCGTCGCGCTGCATGACTTGCACGATAGAACTGGGAAAGTAGTTGCGTATGTCGCCCAACCAACGGGCCACGCTGGGAGCCGAACTACCCCGACCGCCCTTGCGTTGCAGCCCCTGGCCGCCCTGGGGGTCGTACAAGGCATTGAGTGCCTGGTCGATACCGCTCAGGCTATCCGACAGGCAGCCGCAGCTTTTCTCGGCTTGCGTACCAAGTACCAGACGCCAGCGTTGCAGGCGGTCGGTGGGCGGTGCCTCGGGGGAGGCTACGGAGGCCGTAGCGGGATTGGGAACGTGGCTTGTCATGGGAATTCCTCAGTCATTCACTCTTGCCTGGACGGTCAGCCGGCTCGGCCGTCAGGCCCAGTAACAGACGCAGTGTGGGGAGGGCCATAGCGGCACGCTCTGCACTCCAGCTCCCGGCACTGACTTGTGGGGCTGCGGCACCGGCGGCACCGTGGGAAGCGCGTACGCCCAGGTCATGCCGTTCACTTTGGGAAAAGCGGGCAAAGCTGCGTCGCACCAGTGGAACGATCTGCACGAAATGCTCGTCGCTCAGGTTGGCCAGCCAGTGATCGACCAGGCTCCATACCTGCACATCATGCAGCAAGACCATGGCGTTCTGGTTGAGGAATCCCTCCAGCCAATACGCCGAGTCCAGCGGTTCCATGCCGGACGAGAGGTGACGGGCCAATTGCGTGGCCACTTCTTCCTGTGACAGATGATGTGCATCGAGCATCAGGCGACAGCACAGGCCACGCAGCAAGGCGTGCGCAGATTCACCCAATGCGATCTGCTTCAAGGCTCCCTGCCAGGCGACGACCTGCTCTGCGCCTTCATGCAAGGCCACCGCTTCGTGTGTGGCGAGAATGGACTGGCGCAATGACAGTGCTGCCGACTCATCCACTCCCTGGCACGCCAAGGGCAGGCCAATGGCACCACGTACGATCAAGCCATCCAGGAGCTGCGCGAGCAATGCGCTGTCGGTCTGGCGCACGCTGCCATAGCGGAACACGCGCACCAGGGGAGGTACCGCTCCGATGAGCTGTATCGCATCCCCGGTAAGCGCAGCGCGTGCCTGCAATGCAGCGCTCACCACCTCCACGGCACCCGCCAATTCGGCCATGAGCACCTGGTCGATCAGCTCGGCCAGGTCTTCCAGGAGAGTGAGCCGGACACATTGCTCGGCAACGCGAGCGCATGCGGCTTGCTCCAGCGTCGCGCCGTAGCGGCTGGCCTCGATCACACGGATGGCAAACCCGGGTTGCCACTCCAACGCCCAACTCTCGCGGAAAGTGCCGCGGTTGCCGCGTGTTGCGCGCGCGGGCTCTCCCCAGTTCACGCCGATCAGGCGCAGGCGATGCAGGAAGTGACTGCGGGCGAGTTCCATCTCCTGGCGCAGATCCAGGTCCAGCAGGCGATGCGCGGCCTCGACCTTGAGACGCAGCTTTTTCTGCGCTTGTTCGATGTCACGCTGCAAGGGAACCGCGGGCACATCGACCGGCACCTGCCCCATGACATCACCGACCGTGAGCGCAAGATGGATGAGCCGCAAAGGCGCTGATTCCCCCATGCACATGACGGTACGCACGGCCTCGTCCAGTTCATCCAGCCCCGGATGGGCACGGCCTCGCATGACGGCCAGGGTATTGGCCAGTCGCGTGGCCTCGATGACGTGGGCACTGGAGCAATCCACCTGGTGCTCGCGCAACACCCTTGCCACGCGGGCGAGCCAGCGGGTGGCACGGTCAGGCTGGTGGCCGGCGTGTTGCAACCCCTGCCCATGCGCAGGAGATGCATGCCACAAGTGGTGGTACCAGCCCGGCGCGGCCACTCCCGCGCCATAGCCGCTGTCCAGCGTAAGGTGATGATAGGTCCATGGCACCCAGGTTGCCTCGGTCTTGACCTTCGGCAAACCTTTCAGGATCGCCGCATCCGCCTTGGCGGTATGTGCCGCCATCAACGCCGGGGTATGCCAGGCACCACACACGACGGCGATACGTTGATGCCCCTCCTTGATCGCCTCGCGCACGCATTGACGCATGTGGGCTTCACGCTGGGCCTCGCGCTGCTCATCCTCGGCAGAGCGTTCATGCGGCCAGGTTTCACGCAGGCTCGTCATCGCTTCGGCGATGCCACTGAACAAGTCCTCGCCATCGCCGCGCTCTTCAATGAGTTGATTCCACCAGCTTTCCCCGTCGGCAAAACCTGCCGCGTGAGCCAGCGCATCCAGCGGATCATGTCGCCACGGCTGGAAGCTCTTCTGCGCCCCATCTGCCGGCTGCGCGTCGGTTGGAAGCCGGGCAACTTCCTCTTCAGGCGAGGCGGATGGTCCAGGGGATTCCGGGGACGGCGGGACTGACAAGGGCGTCTCCAATGCAGGTGCCGCACTCGCTTCAGCAGACAAGGAAGAGCGCCGCGCCTGCTCCTGCGCCAAACGGACTGCCTGGGGCAAATCGATGAAACGCGTGGGTATGCCCTCGCGTACTCCGAATTGCAACGCCTGCCACTCGGGCGAGAACTCCGCGAACGGGTAGAAGACGGCGTCTTCGCTGCTGCCGGGGGCATACACCAGCAGCGCAACAGGCGGTTTGATTTCCTGGTGCAAGACGTAGGGAATGAGCGCATTGGCGTCCGGCGGACCTTCGATCAAGATACAGTCAGGCTGCAGGCTGAGCAGCGCATGCCGCAGGCTGCGGGCGCAGCCGGGTCCGTGGTGGCGGATGCCGAAGTAGTGCACCGGACCCGGCGTTGATGCAGGGCCGGATGCGGCTTTGGTGGTCGAAGACAGGTCTGCCATGGCCGATTCGGCGGCGGGATCAGAGTTGCTCACGGCAGGCGCGGTAGAGTTCCATCCAGTCGGGGCGTTCCTTGACCACGGTCTCCAGATATTCCTTCCACACCACCTGGTCTTGCACGGGGTCTTTCACGATGGCACCGATGAGGCCCGATGCAATGTCGGCGGCATGCAGGGAGCCGTCCCCAAAATGCCCAGCCAGGGCCATGCCGCTGTTGATCACGGAGATAGCCTCTGCCGTGGAGAGCGTGGAGGATGGCGACTTGATGCGCGTCTTGCCATCTTCCGTCTGGCCATTGCGCAACTCACGGAAGATCTGCACCACGCGGCGAATTTCGCTAAGTCCCGGCGGCTCGGCAGGCAACTCCAGGGCACGGCCGAGTTCGGCCACGCGCTTGGCGACGATCTGCACTTCCTCCTGTTCACTGGAGGGAACGGGCAACACCACCGTGTTGAAGCGGCGCTTCAAGGCACTGGAGAGTTCATTGACACCCTTGTCGCGGTTGTTGGCCGTCGCAATGACGGAAAAGCCGCGTATGGCCTGCACTTCACTGCCCAATTCAGGAATGGGCAAGGTCTTTTCCGAGAGTACCGTGATGAGGGTGTCTTGGACATCTGCGGGGATGCGGGTCAACTCCTCCACGCGGGCGATCTTTCCCAACTTCATGGCCTGCACCAGAGGACTGGGAACCAGGGCGTTTTCGGAAGGGCCATGCGCCAGCAACTGCGCATAATTCCAACCGTAACGCAATTGCTCCTCACTGGTCCCTGCAGTCCCCTGGATCAGCATGGTGGAGTCGCCACTGATGGCGGCCGCCAGATGTTCTGACACCCAGGATTTGGCGGTGCCCGGCACGCCGTAGAGCAAGAGCGCACGGTCGGTCGCCAGGGTAGACACGGCGATCTCCATCAGGCGTGGCGATCCGATGTATTTGGCACTGACTTCAAAACCGTTGTCGAGCTTGCCGCCCATCAGGTAGGTGACCACCGCCCAGGGCGAAAGCTTCCAATTCGCGGGGCGCTGGCGTTTGTCTACCTTTTGCAGGTTCTCCAGCTCCTCTGCGAACTGGTGCTCGGCGTGCTGACGTAAGACTTGCTGTGTATTGGCATTCATGGATAGGGCTCTGGTCTCGATTGAAGGGGAGCAGTGATTGATACCTGCGGTCTGGGAGGTCGGTTCTCGATAGGGATCCGTGAGGGACTCAGTTGCCCTCAAGCGGAGGCAACACCAACTGTGCGAGGCGTTCGCGGCAATCCCGCACCTGGATGCACTGCATCAGGCAGGTCGCCAACGCATCGATTTCGTGGAGGCTGCGCTCAAGGTCGATGAGACGCAGGCTGTCGGGGTGCAAGACGCACATCAATTCCGGCAAATGCTCACGCAGGGCATATTGGTCATGCTGATTCCCCTTGGCCAGGCTGGTCCGCAAGATGGGGAGCAATTTCATCGAAAAAACGGATGACAACTGCTGGCCCACCGGACAACCCTCCAGAATCAGCCCGAGCAAGGAGTACAGGTGCTTTTTGTCGGCCAGGCGTCGCTCATAAAATTGCTCGCGCTGCGCCGGCGCAAGTAACGCCAGCATGGCTTGCGGGGAGCCCAAGTCTTCCTGGTCGACAAGTTCGATCAATGCCTCGCACCACGCCGCATTGCGCTGACGAACGGCTGCCTGCGACCATGCGCGCAGCAGTGCGGCCTTCCAATCGCTCTGCATGCTCCAGACAAGGATTTGCGCGGGGCTTCTTCCCGTGTGTTGTTCCCACCAGGACAAGGGCGTACGCCGCACCAACTGGAACAACCACCACGCATGTTCCCCCAGTTTTTCATAGGCGGGGCGTTTGATTTCCAGTTGATCGGCCTGCCAGTCCTCACCCACCTGCATCGGCGCATCCATCGTTTCGCCGACCAGCGGGCGCAGGCGTTCCACCATGCGCAGCGCATAGGCGCTGCCGGGAAGATCCGACAACAACTCTGCGGCAATCCGGCGCACATCCTGGGAGCGATCCTTGCCGAGTTGGGTTTGCAGGAAGGATTCATCAGCGGAATTCAAGCCGGTCGCCAGGCATTCGATCAGCGCGGCGCGCTCCTTGGCGGGCAAGCTTCCCCACTCCTGGCTCAAACGTTCACGTGCGGCATCGGGGTCCGTGGCACGCTGGCCAAGCAAGACCTGGCGGCGCTGCTCCAGGCTGCCTTCACGCCACAGGGTTTGCGTATCCGCCTGCTCATGTACACCCGCTGCATAGGCCCATTGGGGATTGCACTTCGCCAGCCAGCGCCCGCGCTCACCGATGACTGCGCCGATCTCCCCGCGCAGCGCCGTGTTGCCGGCTCCCATTTGCAGCAAGAGGGGCAGCTTGACCGAAGGCACATGCAAACCCGCCCGGTCCATCTCCCGCAACACTTGCACCTGCAGACGCAGCAAACCGATGGACATCACCCGCTCAAGCAAAGGCAGCCATGCTGGCGGAGCCCGCCTGCGCGATTCTGGTGCCGCCACCTCGACTGGCACGGAGACGTCGGAGGCAGGCAGCCATGCCACCCGGCGCGCCAGCGCCAATGCACCGGCCACGCGCAACAACTGTCCGGGCGCGGCAGAGGGCTCTGTGGACAGGCGTTCATGGAGCGCCGATGCGATCGGGTCTCGCGCTGTGGCAGGCGGCAGCGTCCAATGTCTGTCCGCCCCGACCAAGGCCACCTTGACCAACTCATCCCAATGGTCAAGGCTCCCGATATCCAGCGCCCCGGTTGTTGAAGTTGTTGAAGTTGTCACCGTCATTGCTCCTGTGGCGCGTGTGTGGCCGCCCAATACTCCGCGGCGTTCCACGCCAGCAGCGGGGTGAGTCGCTCACCATTCCATTCGCCAAAGACATTGAAGGCCTGTCCGCCGGACAGCGCCATCATTTGCCATGCGTGTGTATCCACTATGCGCAGGTCCACGCTGGGTCGGACCTGGCTGCCTGGGTCGGCGCTGAGATGCAAAGTCCATTCCGGCACTGCATCGGATCCGAGGCCAGCCTCCGTCTTTTGGGGTTCATGGTGCATCAGGTGCACATCCCTAAAACATACCGGGCTTTGCATCAGCCACGGATTGGCCAGGCATTGCTTCGCCATCGCCATCCATTCCTGGCCTTCGTCACGCCAACATGTGGCGGCGAATGCTTGCGCAAGTGCCACGTCAGCGGCTCCCTCTGCCGCATCGTCCGTACCTGCCGGGGTAGCAGCGCCTACGGCCAGCGCCCGCAAGGCCTGATCGCCCGGATAGAAAGCCAGCTCGGCTCCATACAGCTGGCCCACGGCCCAACCCATCTCCACAGGTCTGGTCGCATGCGCATAGTCCAGCAGCAAGGCACGTCGCTGCGTGTGCGTACCTTGCAACCACACCCGGTGTTCGGTCAAGCGGTTCTCCAGCTCGGTCACCACATTGGCCAATACCCGCCATTGATCGGTGACCCGTTCACCCACCACAAGCACCTCATCGCGGTCATACGACCAGCCTAGCGCCTGGCGCACATGCGACTGCATGCTCGCTGGCAGCTGCTCATAGCGTTGCAGCGCATCCAGCAGCAATTGCAGGCTGCCCAGCCGCTGCAGCAGGCGAGCAGGCCAATCGCGGCCCTGGCCCACCAGCGTCATCGCATTGGTCAGCAGCTGCCCCAGCCTGGCTGCCTGTGCGTCCACCATGCGTGCAGCCATGGCTTGCCAGTTCTGCTCTTGCTCAGTGCTCAGCGTGGCCAGCCCCTGGCGCATCAGGTCATCCAACCACAATGCCAACTCGCGCGCCCCTGCGCACATGCGTTGCAGGCGCTGTGCCTGACGCTTGAGCACAAGTGCCGGATCCGGCGGCGCTGCGCTGGCCGCCACGGCGGCCTTGATCTCTTTCTTTTCTGCGCGATCCCTGCGCGAACTGAGCCACTCGGTGACCCAACCAGGCTCGACTGCCGTGAACGCACTGCTGTCGCGCGCCAAGAAAAGGAGCAAAGCCAAACCATGTTTGCAGGGGAATTTACGACTGGGGCAACTGCATTTGAAACTCGGGACGCCAGCCACGAAATGGACTTGCGTTTGATAAGGCTTGCTTCCGCTACCTTGGCATTCGCCCCATACGGCTTCATCGCTTGCCCCCAGCGCAGGCCACTTGGCCGGGACAACCAGGCCCTGTGCGGCCTTGGTCGAAGACGCGTCTGGCGACATGGCCAGCACTTGATCAGTGCTCAGCGTAGGACGACTCAATGCACTCACCCCTTGACAGATTAATGTTGGAACCGCAACCGGCTCATTGGAAAACCGTCAGCAGGTCTTCCCGACTCCGTTGCGGGCTGGAAATTCTACCAAAGTGGGGCGAGCGCTTGTGCCCATTCAAACCGCCGGCACGATTCAACGTACATATGCAGTAACCATTCGGTCATCAAGGTCCGTTCCCGTGATGATCTCCGCGAAGGGTTGCTCGCTTCGCAACCGTCCGCCCAAAACAAAGCCGCCCGGCTTGCACCGGGCGGCTTTGTCACATCAGGCTGATGAGACTGGTGACGGATCAGCGCTTCAGTTGCGACAGATCACGCACGGCACCGCGATCAGCCGACGTGGTCAGCGCCGCATACGCCTGCAGTGCCTGCGAGACCACCCGCTGGCGGTTACCCGGCTGCCATGCGGCGTCGCCACGGGCTTCCATGGCGGCGCGGCGCTTGGCCAGGTCGTCGCTGGAGATGCGCAGGTTGATGCTGCGGTTGGGGATGTCGATGTCGATCATGTCGCCCTCTTCCACCAGACCGATGGCGCCGCCTTCAGCCGCTTCCGGGGAGGCGTGGCCGATCACCAGGCCGGAGGAACCGCCGGAGAAGCGGCCATCGGTAAACAACGCGCACGCCTTGCCCAGGCCCTTGGACTTGATGTACGAGGTCGGGTACAGCATTTCCTGCATGCCGGGGCCGCCCTTGGGGCCTTCGTAGCGCACGATGACGACATCGCCGGCCTTGACCTTGTCGCCCAGGATGCCTTCCACAGCGGCGTCCTGGCTTTCGAAGACACGTGCGGTGCCGGAGAACTTCAGGATGCTTTCATCCACGCCCGCAGTCTTGACGATGCAACCCTTCTCGGCGATGTTGCCGTAGAGGACGGCCAGGCCGCCATCCTGCGAGTAGGCGTGTTCGCGATCACGGATGCAGCCGTTGGCGCGGTCCAGGTCGTTGTCCTCGAAGCGTTCTTCCTGCGAGAAGGCCACCTGCGTGGGCACGCCGCCGGGCGCAGCGCGGAACAGCTTGTGCACGGCTGGATCGCTGGAAACGCGGATGTCGAACTTCTCGATGGCTTCGCCCAGGGTCTTGCTGTGCACGGTGGGACGCGAGGTATCCAGCAGGCCGGCGCGGGCCAGTTCGCCCAGGATGGAGATGATGCCGCCGGCGCGGTGCACGTCTTCGATGTGGTACTTGTTGGTCATCGGCGCGACCTTGCACAGGCAGGGCACGCGGCGCGAGATGCGGTCAATGTCGGCCATGGTGAATTCCACCTTGGCTTCGTGCGCGGCAGCCAGCAGGTGCAGCACGGTGTTGGTGGAGCCGCCCATGGAGACGTCCAGGGTCATGGCGTTTTCCCAGGTTTCCTTGGTGCAGATGTTGCGCGGCAGGATGCTGTAGTCATCCTGTTCGTAGTGGCGCTTGGCCAGTTCGACGATCAGGCGGCCAGCGCGCAGGAACAGTTCCTTGCGGTCGGCGTGGGTGGCGACGATGGTGCCATTGCCCGGCAGCGACAGGCCCAGCACTTCGGTCAGGCAGTTCATCGAGTTGGCGGTGAACATGCCCGAGCAGGAACCGCAGGTGGGACAGGCCGAGCGTTCCACTTCGGCCACGTCGGCGTCCGAGATGTTCTTGTCGCCAGCCTGGATCATGGCGTCCACCAGGTCCAGCTTGATGACCTTCTTGTCGGTATTGACGGTCTTGATGACCTTGCCGGCTTCCATCGGGCCGCCGGAGACGAAGACCACGGGGATGTTCAGGCGCATGGCGGCCATGAGCATGCCCGGGGTGATCTTGTCGCAGTTGGAGATGCAGACCATGGCGTCGGCACAGTGGGCGTTGACCATGTATTCCACCGAGTCGGCGATGAGGTCACGCGAGGGCAGCGAGTACAGCATGCCGTCGTGGCCCATGGCGATGCCGTCATCCACGGCGATGGTATTGAATTCCTTGGCCACGCCACCGGCCGCCTCGATCTCGCGCGCCACCAGCTGGCCCAGGTCCTTCAGGTGGACGTGGCCGGGCACGAACTGGGTAAAGGAGTTGACCACCGCGATGATGGGCTTGGTGAAATCGCCATCCTTCATGCCAGTGGCGCGCCACAGCGCGCGCGCGCCGGCCATGTTGCGGCCCTGGGTGGTGGTATAGGAACGGTAGGTTGGCATGATGGGTGTCTCCTCAGAGGCGGCTTAGGGAAAATGGGACCGTAAGGGTGCCTCGGGCGCTTCCATTTGTCCAATATATAATTCGATTCCTATTAATATCGATCAGATATTATTCATCCGCAACATTATTCGCCCATCCTGATGATCCAGGGCCGATGGCGCTCAGGCTTCCTCCCCGGCCTTCCTCACCGTGATCGGCTCGACCACGCTCAACAGCAGCACCAGGCACAGCAGCGATGTCCCCACCATGTAGAGGAAGACGCTGCTCCAGTCATAGCGGTCCAGCAACATGCCCACGGCCAGGGGCGCACAGGCGCCGCCGATCTGGCCCAGCGAATTGACGATGCCGAAGGCTGCCGGATAGGTGGCCTTGGTCGCCAGGCCCATGGGATAGGCCGAGTAGCCGGCAAAGCCGATGCCCAGCATCAGGCCCGACAGCATCAGCATGGCGCCGAGGTAGAGCACGCTGTCGGGCGCTTGCACCAGCAGCAGGGTCATCAGGGCCGTGCCCAGCGCGCCCAGCAGCATCATGGGCTTGCGGCGGCCACCCAGCAGGCGGTCCGAGATCACGCCGCCGAGCATGTTGCCGGCGACCGCACCGATGAAGGGGGCTGAGGCGAGGAAGCCCATCTTCACCGAGGCAAAGCCCTTGACCGTGACCAGGTAGGTCGGAATCCACGACATGAAGATATTGCTGATGCCGATCATGCAGCCATAGCCGATGGCCACGCCGATCACGTTCCAGGACGTGAACACCTGGCGCAGCGTTTCCAGGCGCGGCACGCGGCGGGTGCGGTTGATGCCGTCCAGCCAGGGCATCGGCGTCACTTGCGCGCCCACATGGGCGCGGCTGCTGGCGGTGGCGGTGGCGGGGCCGGCCGCAACATCCTGGGTGATGTAGCGGCGTTCGGCCTCATTGCAGAAACGGTTCTCGGAGGGCGAATTGGTCACCAGGAAGAACCACAGGATGGCCAGGAAGATGCCGGGCACGGCAAATACGTAAAAGATTTCGCGCCAGCCCCAGAGCTGGATGACGATGATGCAGACCGTGGGCACGATCAGGGGACCCAGCTTGGAGGCGGCAATCCAGAGGCCGGTGGCGGTGCCCTTTTCCTCGGGCGGGAACCAGCGGTTGATCACGTTGGTACAGCCGATGCCCAACGGTCCCTCGGACAAGCCCAGACCCACACGGTAGAGCTGCAACAGCAAGACCGAAGAGGTGGTGCCCATGAGCCCGGTGAAGAGCGAGGTCAGCAACATGAAGACGGAAAAGAGAATGCCGGTGGTCTTTTCGCTCAGGCGCTTGTACATCAGCCCGACCGGAATCTGCACCAGGCCATAGGCAAACGAAAACAGGCTCACGATCAATCCGGCTTCAGTGTTGGTGATGCCGTATTCCTTCTTCATGTAGGGCAAGGCGATACCGAAATTGGCGCGGTCGGCGCAGGCGATGGCCCAGATCAGGAAGATCAGGCCCATCACCACCCAGCGGTAACGGGTCGGCTTCTGCCCGGCCAGGGCGGCGGCGGGAGTAACAGATGCAGCGGGTGCAGCGGGTGCGGCGGAACTGCCGCGGCCGACCGGGTCGGCGGCGTCGACATGATGCATTGTCGGGCTCCTTGATGGCGTGTCTCGTGGTTATCGTTATGGCGGCGGCAAGGCGCGCTCAGGACGGCAGCGGGTGGCGGCTCGGGGGTGATCCCAGGTTCATGCTTGTCTCCAGTGCGGGTGGCGGGCCTTGTTATGCGTCCCGTGCGGGATCTGTTGGCGCCCGGCGTTCATCGCGGCTCTCTTGGGGGCCGATGCCGGGAATCATGGCCGCGCCCTTGCATGGCGTCCAATCTTTTCTGGCTATCAGGTGATGTGCAGATTGAATCGATAGGGAGGGATATTGATACCTGATCTGCCACCATTTCCTGAATCAATTGATAGCCTTTTCGGATTGGACGTGCCGCCGGAATGCCCGCATCATCCGCCGGCATTGCCATCGAACGAGAAGGAGTCCCCTCATGAAACGCCACGTGCTGCAGCTCAACCCCATCCTGGTCCCGGCCATCAATGACAAGCTCGAGAGCCTCTACCACATGCACCGCCTGTTCGAACAGGATGACAAGGAAGCCTACATCGCGCGCCACGGCGCCGTCATCGAAGGGGTCATCACCGGTGGCCACACCGGCATCAGCAATGCGCTCATGGATAGCCTGCCGGCCCTGAAGGTGGTGGCCGTCAATGGCGTAGGCACCGATGCGGTCGACCTGAACCACGCCCGCAGCAAGGGGCTGCCGGTCACCGGCACCTTCGGCGCGCTCACCGAGGATGTGGCCGACCTGGCGCTGGGCCTGATGCTGGCGGTGAGCCGGCAGATCTGTCCGGGCCATGCCTTCATGCAGCGCGGCGACTGGGTGCGCCATCCGTCGCCTACGGCCATCCCGCTGTCGCGGCGCCTGAGCGGCAAGCGCGTGGGCATCGTCGGCATGGGCAAGGTCGGTCGCGCCATCGCCCAGCGCGCTGCCGCTTTCGGCTGCCCGATCGCCTATACCGACCTGCGCGCCATGGACGACCTGCCCTACGCGTTCCAGCCGGAACTGCTGCAACTGGCGCGTGAGAGCGATGTGCTGGTACTGGCCGCCGCCGCCGACAAGGCGCAGGGCATCATCAATGCGACCGTGCTCGATGCCTTGGGACGCGAAGGCATCCTCATCAACATCGCCCGCGGCAAGCTGGTGGTGGAGGAGGATCTGGTGGATGCGCTGCAGCGCGGCGTGATCGCCGGGGCGGGGCTGGATGTGTTCGTGGACGAACCGAACGTGCCGGCCGCCTTGCTGCAGATGGACCAGGTGGTGCTGCAGGCGCACCGCGCCAGCGCCACCGTGGAATCGCGCACCGCCATGGGCGAGATGGTGCTGGCCAGCCTGGCGCAAGGCCTGGCGGGACAACGCCCCGAGGGCAGTCTCACCACCTGAACCTGATCATGGCCGCGCCCGGGAGCGGCCATGCCTATAATGCAGGCGCTCCCCTTACCGGCGAATCCTCATGCTCGATCTGGCTCAAGTCCGTTGTTTCGTGGTCGCTGCGACCGAACTCAATTTCCGCCGGGCGGCGGCGCTGCTGAACATGACCCAGCCACCCCTGTCGCGGCAGATCCATCTGCTGGAGCACAGGCTGGGCGTGCAATTGTTCGAGCGGGTCGGCCGCGCGGTGCGGCTGACCACCGAAGGCCGCGTCTTCCTGGCCGATGCGTCGCGCCTGCTGCAATTGTCCGAACAGGCCGAGAGCACGGTGCGCCGCGCCAGCCAAGGCAAGACCGGGCGCGTGCGGGTAGGCTTCACCGGCGCGGCTGGTTATGAGCTGATTCCGGAGTTGCTGATGCAGGCGCGCACAAGCCTGCCCGAGATCGATGTGGTGCTCTTCGAACTGATTTCGGTCGCGCAACTGGAAGCCTTCACCGCCAACACCATCGACATCGGCTTCCTGCGGCCTGTATCGTCACGCCAGCCGCTGGAACTGCAACTGGTGGACGAGGAAGCGCTGGTGCTGGCCATGCCCCAGGGTCATGCGCTGGCCGCCTACGACCGCATCGCCACGACCCAGCTCGATGGCCAGCCCTTCATCATGCATTCGCCCACGCATGGCAAGTATTTCTACGAACGCATCATGGCCATGCTGGGCGCGGCGGATGTCAAACCCGATTTCACCCAGTACATCGATCAGAGCCACACCATCCTCTCGCTGGTACGCGCCGGGCTGGGCGTTGGCATCCTGCCGGCCTCTGCGCAGCGCTTCCATTACGACCGGGTGGAGTTCCGCCCGCTGGCCGGCGAAGCGCCGCGCGCCGAGATGAGCATGGCCTGGCGGCCCGACCAGGACAATCCGGCGGTCACGGCCTTCCGCCTGATGGCCGCCGATTACTGCGCCGCGCGCGCAGCAAACCTGCGCCAGGCCACTGCGCGCTGAGATCAACCGCCCGCGCGGCTCAAGTGCTCATACAGGATCACCGCACCCACACCAATCAGCACCACGCCGCCGATGATCTCGGCGCGCTTGCCGATGAGGTGGCCCAGCACGCGGCCCACCATCACGCCGATGGTGACCATGGTGGTGGTGGCCAGGCCGATCAACAGGGCTGCTTCGAGGATGTTGACGTCGATGAAGGCCAGCCCCACGCCCACGGCCATGGCGTCGATGCTGGTGGCTACCGCTGTGAGGGCCAGCATTACCACCGACTGCTTTTGCGGGGCGGCGCTGGCGTCCTCGTCTTCATCATCGTCGCTCATGCCTTCGCGGATCATGCGCACACCCAGCACCAGCAAGAGCGTAAAGGCGATCCAGTGATCCCATTGGGAGACCCACTTGGTGGCCACCGAACCGGCGAACCAGCCGATGAGGGGCGTGATGGCTTCGATCACACCGAACAGCAGGCCGATACGCAAGGCCTGCAGGAAACGCGGTTTCTGCATGGCGGCGCCCTTGCCGATGGCTGCCGCAAAGGCGTCAGTGGACATCGCAAGCGCGAGGAGAACGAGAGCGGGGAAATTCATGAGCGGGGATTCCTTGGCCGGGCGAAAGTCCATGGACGCGCCTGCGCGCCCAGCCTGGCCGCAGGAAACGTCTATGGTCTCGCCTACCGATTGGCTATCCGCGCCACGGCAGCTGCTGCTGCCGAGAATGTTGACACGGGCTCTTCCGGATGATCCGGAAGCTGGCTACTCCCCAAAGAGAAGGCCGCATTCTAGCGCATGGCGGCGGGCTTGTACAAGGCTGTGCTGGCACTGTTGCAGTCACGCACGGATGCGTGCAAGGTCATCATTCTGTCAGCGCCGGATGCGTGGGCTCCACCGGATCCACGTGGGTCATCACATCGAGCACATGATGCGCATCGAGCACGTTGCGGCGCGCCGCCGTGGCGATGGCGTGGCCGGCCGTGACGGTGAGCGCGCCCTCGATTTCCAGATGCACATCCACCAGCGTGAGGTCGCCCATGCGCCGGGTGCGCAGGTCATGCACGCCCTGTACGCCAGGCGTGGCCAGCAGGGTGGCGCGGATGGCCTGGGCTTCTTCTGCCGAGACGGCGCGATCCATCAGGTCATGCAGCGCGCTCCAGAAGAAGCCCCAGCCAGTGCGCACCACCATCAGGCCGACCACGGCGGCGGCGACGGGGTCCAGCAGCGTGAAGCCGGCCAGGCTGCCGACGATGCCCAGCGCCACCACCAGCGAAGAGGCGGCGTCCGAGCGCGCATGCCAGGCATTGGCCACCAGCATGCTGGAACGCACCCGCTCGGCGATGCGCAACATGTAGCGAAACAGCAGTTCCTTGGCCAGCAAGGCCGTCAGAGCCACCCACAGGGCCGCCACATGCACCGGTGGCGTATGGCCATAGGTCTGGATCTTCTGCGCCGCTGAAAACAGCATGCCCACGCCGACCGCCAGCAGCAGCGCGCCCAGCGCCAGCGAGGCGGCGTTTTCGTAACGCTGGTGACCATACTGGTGATCGTCGTCAGGCTGCTTGCGGCTGTGATGGCCGGCCAGCAAGACGACAAAATCCGACACCAGGTCGGACAGGGAATGGATGCCATCGGCAATGAGCGCCTGCGAGCCCGAGAACACGCCCGCCGTGACCTGCAGGATCACCAGGGCGATATTGACCAGGATGCTCACCAGCGTACTGGTACGGCCGGCGCGATGGCGGGCATCGTCGGCCTTGAAGTCTTCTATTTGGGTACTTAACATAAAACCAACGATAAGAGCCTAATCTAGAGCGAATGTCGTCAAAACTTGTGCTTATAGTCAAATTACTAGATCATCTTGCCACATTACAATGACGGTCGTAGCGCACCGTGGGGGGCGACAGGCCGGCAATCGGCCAGAGCTAGTGCAACAGCAGGAGGCATGCCAGCGCCAACGCTTGCCCGCCGTCCTGTGCCGATCACAGTGCGCATGATACCCGGCCAACCCGGTGCAGCCATTCATCGAGGACCAGCATGAACCAAGCAAACCCGCAACCACTGTCGTTTTCGTTCGACAGGGCCAGCGGCGAACTGAGCGCCACGTTTACGCCTATGGAGGGCTTTCCGCCACTCACGCTGGCCTTCCTGAAACAGGCCATGACGGACCACGGCCTCACCAAACTGTTCTTCCAGGATTCGGTCTTGAACGCCTTCGTGCGCAAGGCCGAAGGGGCCAAGGAGGCGGTCAGCCAGGTCATCGCCGAACGGCGCGATGGCGAATTCGCGCTGGAGGTGGCCGATGACCTGATGACGGCGTCGCTGACCCTGGTGCCGCCCTATGGCGGCCGCGCCAAGAGCGTGGAAGTGGTCAACGCCATCCGCGCCGCCGGCATCAGCTACGGCATCCTGCACGAGACGCTGCGCCACGCCCTTTCGGCGGGCCAGTGCAACAAGGTGGTGATCGCCCAGGGCCTCATGCCGACCCCAGCCGAACCGGCGCGCTTCGAGAGCCTGCTGGAAGAAAAGGAAGAAGAGCTGGCCGACATCGACGAGGACGCCGTGGTCTCCTATGCCGACATGGGCCACATCCTGCAGGTCTCGGTAGGTGATCCGCTGATGCGGCGCATCCCGCCGGTGCCGGGCCAGGATGGCATCGACATCCGCGGCGGCAAGGTGCCGGCCCGTCCGATTGCCGACATCGGCTTTGCCAAGGACTGCGTGGGCGCCGAACCGAGTCCGGACGACCCTGACCTGCTCATCGCGATGGTGCCGGGCCAGCCTTCACTGATCAAGAATGGCGTGAAGGTCAACCCGGTCATCGATGTGGAAAACGTCGACCTCTCCACCGGCAACCTCACCTTCGAGGGCACGGTACGGGTCTCGGGCGACGTCATGACGGGCATGAAGCTGCACGTGGGCGGCGATGTGGTGGTCAATGGCACCGTGGAAGCGGCCGAGATCGTGGCCGGCGGCAGCGTCACGGTCAAGGGTGGCGTGATCGGCCATAGCGAGGGCGTGGCGGCCAGTGCTGGCACCACCGCCATCGCCTCGCGCATCAGCTCGCAGAAATCGGTGCAGGTGATGTTTGCCGAGAGCGCCCACATCGAAGCCGCCGACGACATCCTGGTGCTGGGCAACGCGCGCCACTGCGAACTGCTGGCCGGCAACGAGATCACGGTGGGCAAGGGCAATCCGCGCACCGGCCACATCATCGGCGGGCGCGTGGAAGCCACCAACATCATCCGCGCCAATGTCATCGGTGCGCCCACCGCTGCGCACACGCGCATACAGGTCGGCCTGGACCCCTACCTGGAAGAAAAGATCGCCATCAAGGAACAGGAATACAGCCGCAAGGTAGCCGAGCTGGACCGCACCATCAAGCAGCAGAGCTACTACAAGCTCAATCCCGACAAGGCCACCCCCGAACTGCTGCACGAGACGAGCGACAAGCGCAAGGCGCTGGCCTATGAGGTCAAGGTCTTGCTGGAAGAAGTGAGCCAGATGAAGGAAGGCATGGTCGCCGCTGAAGATGCGCGCATCATCGTGGCCAAGGCCGTCCATGAAGGCACGGAATTGCGCATCGGCCATGAAGTGTGGCCGGTGCAGTCGGATCTGGGCGGCGGCACGGCCCAACTGTTCGAAGGCGATATCCGCTACAACCCGAAGAAGTAAACTCTTCATCCAGGCCTGTGGATAAATCATTTATATCATTCCACCTGATCTTATCCACAGGCTGACATCGACGCTCATGCAAGATCAGCTTCCCCTCGCCGACCTGGCGTATCTACGTGAACTGGCGGCCCGCAGCGCAGCCGTCGCGCAGGACTGCAACTGCCGCGCCAGCGACAGCAGCGGCTGGATCAGCCTGCCGCTGTCGTTGCCGGAGACGCAGCTGGACGATATCGCCACCCTCATCGTCGATCCCTACGACGAACCCACCTTCACCGAATACCATCCCGACGGGACCCGCTATGCCTCGCCCGAGGCGCCCATCGCACCCCGCTGGTATCCCTACAACCGCTGCAATATCGCCCGCTGCACCCGATGCGGCCGCCACTACCTGCGCTACATGGAGGCCGGCGGTTACTTCGTGGACCGGCGCATCCGTGCGCTGGATGCGCCGCAACGGGTGGTCGAAGCGCCGTAGCCCTCCTCAGCTGCGGCTGAGGCGGCTGGCCATCAGGATCTGGTACAGCGTATCGGCCGGACGCGACAGCCGGCGCGCCGTCAGCGCCACATATTCCACATCGGGCAAGGCCGGCAAGGCTGCGTGATTGAGCGGCGGCACCAGGTCGCGCGAGGCCAGGTGCTGTGGCAAGGCCGCCAGTCCCAGCCCGCCCCGGGCCGCGGCCATGCAACCGGCATGGCTGCCGCTGGTGCAGACGATGCGCCAGTGATGCCCCGACTTGCCCAGCGCCTGCAGGGTGGCGGCGCGGGTGATGCTGGGCTCGGGCAAGAGGATCAGCGGCAGCGGCTCGGACAGGTCCACCAGGGTGTCAGGACGGGTCAGCCATTGCATGGGGGTGGAAAACATGCTGTGGCCGCGCGACTCGCCGCTGCGGCGCTTGCCCACCAGCAGATCGAGCTTGCCCTGGTCCAGCGAGGCATACAGCTCGCTGGTGAGACCGATGGTGATTTCCAGTTCGACCTCGGGATGCTGGCTGCGGAAGGCCGCCAGCATGTCCGGCAGCGGCCCCATGGCAAGGTCATCAGAGGTGCCGAAACGCACCCGGCCGCGCAGGCGCGGCGCGCTGAACTGCGCCTCGGCGCGGGCGTGCGCCTGCAGGATCAGGCGTGCATGCACCAGCAGGCTCTCGCCATCGGCGGTCAGGG
Source organism: Herbaspirillum camelliae (assembly GCF_001929405.1). Classification (NCBI taxonomy): domain Bacteria; kingdom Pseudomonadati; phylum Pseudomonadota; class Betaproteobacteria; order Burkholderiales; family Oxalobacteraceae; genus Herbaspirillum; species Herbaspirillum camelliae. Next base: position 1,928,308 of record NZ_KV880769.1, on the reverse strand, counting down.
CCAGCGAATGGGTATCGCGCACGAACAGCCGCCGTCCCAGGCTTTCTTCGAGCCGGCGGATGTGGTCGCTGACGGTGGACTGGGTCAGGCCCAGCTGGCGGCCCGCTTCGGTAAAGCTGGCCGAGCTGGCGGCAGTGCTGAAGGTCTGTAGCCATACGGGATTGAGCATGCCGTCATTATCATCGGCATTTCCGATGACAGTCAACGTTATCAGAGGGGTTCCCGATTGCCGTGGCTTTTCCTATGATGAGGACAAACCCATCCTTCCATCGAGTCCGCCATGAACCGCTTTCTCCCCGACCGTTTCACCCAGTTGCTTATCGGCACCGTGCTGCTGGCGACGCTCTTCCCAGCCACGGGCAGCTTCGAGCAATTCATGCATGTGGCCAGCAATGTGGCCATCTCGCTGCTGTTCTTCCTGCACGGCGCCAAGCTCTCGCGCGAAGCCGCGCTGGCGGGCTTGAAGCAGCCACGGCTGCACCTGCTCACGCTGGGCTCCACGTTCCTCCTGTTCCCGCTGCTGGGCCTGGGGCTCAAGGCCGTGGCGCCGGACCTGCTTACGCCGCAACTGTGGATGGGCGTGCTGTTCGTCTGCACGCTCTCCTCGACGGTGCAGTCCTCGATCGGCTTCACCTCGATTGCGCGCGGCAATGTGCCGGCGGCGATCTGCGGCGCCACCGCTTCCAACCTGCTGGGCATCCTGGTCACGCCGCTGCTGGTGACGCTGCTGTTGCACCGTCACCATGAAGCCAATGGCCTGTCGCAGGTGCTGAGCATCCTGCTGCAGCTGCTGCTGCCCTTCGTGCTGGGCAATCTGCTGCGCCCGTGGATAGGCGACTGGATCAACCGCCACAAGGTGATCGTCAACGTGGTCGATCGTGGCGGCATCCTGCTCTCGGTCTACGCCGCCTTCAGCGCTGCGGTGGCGCAGGGCATCTGGCACCTGTTCCCGCCCGGCCAGCTGGCGCTGCTGGTGCTGGTCAATGCGGTGCTGCTGGGTGCGGTCCTGCTGATCACCACCTATGGCGCACGCGCAATGAAGATGCCGCGCGGCGACGAGATCGTGCTGGTCTTCTGTGGGTCCAAGAAGTCGCTGGCCTCGGGCATCCCCATCGCCTCGGTGCTCTTTGCCGGCAGCGGCGCGGCGGTGGTGCTGCTGCCCATCATGCTGTTCCACCAGATGCAGCTGATGCTGTGCGCAGTGCTGGCGCGGCGCTATGCGGCCCAGCAAGACCGTCTCGATGCGGATGAGGCATCCTCGCAGCGCGCCGCTCCCCTGGCCGCCTCGCGCTGACGGCCAGCGGGTAGCGAGCACCACATTGTTCTTCCTTGGCGAGGGCTACTGACAGGATGGTGTCAGTAGCCCTCGCGCATGATGCGTCGCATGCCAACCGGCATGTTACGCATCCCTCAACAAAACAAGGAAGAATCATGCAAACCCAAGTCAACTGGTTCGAGATCGCCACCAAGGATCTGCAGCGCGCCACCCGCTTCTACGAAACCGTCTTCGCCACCCAGCTGCGCCAGGAACAGATGTCCGAAGAAGGACCGATGGCCATCTTCGTGCGGGATGACGGCCAGTCCATCGGTTGCCTGACCGGCCCCGGCTGGCTGGAGCCCAGCCGCCAGGGCACGCTGATCTACCTCGATGCCGGCCCCTCGATCCAGGCCGTGCTGGACCGGGTGCGCGAGGCCGGCGGTGAGATCGTCATGGAACGCTTCCAGCTGCCCAATGACATCGGCTACATCGCCCAGTTCATCGATAGCGAAGGCAACCGCCTGGCGCTGCATGCGATGAACTAAAGGGGCGCAGGAGAGCAGGATGCGCGCACCTTGCACAGCAGCATCGAAGCCGGTGGTCATTGCTCCGGCGGCATGCCAGAATGGCGCGCATCCTGTTTCCCTGCCCCTGCCATGCGTCGAGCCGACCGCCTCTTCCAGATCACCCAATACCTGCGCGGACGCCGCCTCACCACTGCCCGCCAGCTGGCGACCTGGCTGTCGGTGTCCGAGCGCACCATCTATCGCGACATCCGTGACCTCTCGCTCTCGGGCGTGCCGGTGGATGGCGAGGCAGGTGTCGGCTATCGCATCAAGCCCGGCTATGACCTGCCGCCGCTGATGTTCAATGCCGACGAAATCGACGCCCTGGTCATCGGCATGCGCATGGTGCAGGCCTGGGGCGGCCCGCAACTGGGCGCATCGGCGGCGTCGGCGCTGGCCAAGGTAGTGCTGGCCCTGCCCAAGGAAAAACGCGATTTCGTCGAAGCCACGCCCTTGTTTGCGCCGGCCGTGCCGGATGCATGCGGACAGGGCGAACGGCTGGAGGCGATCCGCCAGGCCATCGGCAGCCGCCACAAGCTGCTGCTGGATTACAGCGATGCCCAGCAGCGCGCCAGCCAGCGCGTGGTGTGGCCGCTGGCGCTGGCCTTCTTCGGCGGTACCTGGCTGCTGGCGGCCTGGTGCGAGGCGCGCGAAGATTTCCGCTCCTTCCGTCTGGACCGGGTGCAGCAGATGAGCGAGCAAGGCCATTATCCTGACCGCAATGGCCGCCGCCTGCCCGACTTCGTGCGCGCCATGCAACGTCAGGTGCGCCAGGCGCGTGCGCAGGGACCGGCCTGACCCGGGCGCAAACACGCAAAGCGCATATGCTGCTGCGAATTGATTCGTTCGCACGCGGCCTGGCAGGACGTAGGCTGACATGTCTCTCACTGCCACGGAGCCTGTCGCCATGCACGCCGCCCCGCTTTCCCCTGCCCTTGCCAACGTCTCGCTGGAGGACCGCTGCGTGCTGTGCGTGGGCGGTCTCACCGGGGCGCGCAACCACTACCGCACCCAGATCGAAACCCGCGCCGGTCGCTTCCTGCATCACGATGGCGGGCGCGAGGACAACCTGCACCGCCTCACCCCCATGCTGGCCGCCGCCGATATCGTCATCTGCGCCTCGGGCAACATCAGTCACAACGCCTATCACCTGGTCAAGAGCACCTGCAAGAAGCTGGGCAAGCCCTGCGTGCTGGTCAAAGGGACCGGCATCGCATCCTTTCTGGATGGCCTGGGCCACCTGGCGCAAGCCCAGGCCACGCATGACGGTCCATCGGCGCGCGGCGACCGCGTGATCCGGCGGCGCAGCTGAGGTGGCAGCAAGCTGACATCATGCCGATTGGAATATCGGCAAAAGCCCCCTACAATCGACTCCCTGGCCGTCATCGACGGCATTATCGACCCATCCGACCCATGCCAAACGGGCAATTTTTTGGGAGTCCGCTTGAAAATCGTACGTCGTCTGGCCGCCGCTGCGCCGGCGCTGATGCTGGCCTGCTCGGCCGCGCTGGCTCCCGCTGCGCAGGCCGCCCCGCAACCCAGCTTCGGCATCGAGGTCGGCAATGCCTTGCTGTGCCTGAACCAGCTCAACAGCAAGTATTTCTATGATTACCTGTTCGCCGCCTTCGGGCCGCCCTACAAGACCGAGGGCGGGGCCTACTGGTTCAAGGCCACCAATGTCACGCTGTGGGGCATGCAGGCCACCGATTTCCTGGTCAATGACGGCAACAGCCAGGCCGACTTCATCGGCGCCTATTTCAGCACCACCCCGGTCAAGCTGAGCGACGCCATCAAGGCCGCGCTGGGCATCCGCTTCACGCCGGAAGATGACTCGGCCTATCCGATGCGGCAGTCGCAGGCCGGCAGCAAGATCGTCTACAACGATATCAACGCCAAGATGTATTGCGCCAAGTCCAAGTTCCTGGTGCCGGGACCGGAGCAGCCGGCGCCCTGATGCTGATGCCGAGGTCAGTGCCGAGCTGACAAAAGAAAAAAGACAAAACGCCGCCCGTCGTCTGACGGGCGGCGTTTTGTCTTGCTTTCCTAATCGGCGTCAAGGGTTCCGTGCGGGGTTGCATGGCGGATCTCTTGGGTGACGACCATCTGCACATCGGTTCCGTCTCTGTCGGCATGCTCGCGCACGGAGACGGAACATCACATCAGTCCACACCACGAGGGCGTCGTGTCCTTGGCAAACCGAGCGGGGATGCGCCGTGCATTCCTCCGCGCTCACCGACGGGCGAATGGGGCCGCGGCCGTAGAAGACCACGGCAGGCGAATCGTCGGGGCGCATTACGCGATCGGTCTGACGGCGCCACATCACAGGCATTCGAGCGTGGTCGGCGTACGCCGCCACAGGCAAGACATCGTGCGTGCCGTCGGTCCAGGTCTGCATCATCGCTACGGTGTTCACAAGGAACGCGTTGACCTCATCAAGGTGTTCAGTGGCTGGGCTTAAGTCCAGCCAGGCTCACGCCAAGGCGGCGCCCAGCAACCGCCTTGCCTTGTCGTGGTGGTGCCGGGCACGCGCCTCATCGCTAAGCGTCGCGTCGCCGATATAGACCGTGCCGTCCCGCCACATGGCGTGCATGAGGACGGCCAGCTTGCGGGCCACCGCCACGGCCGCCTTGTGATGACAGCTTTTGCGCGCCAGTTGCAGGCCCCACTCGCGGATCTTGTCCTGGCCGCGATAGCGTTTGAGCATCACGGTCGCGGCTTCGTAGAGCGCACGGCGCACGTCCGGGTCGCCCGCCTTGCTGATGCGCCCCTGGATGTCGATCGAACTGCCCGACTGCCAGCGTTTGGAGGTCAACCCGAAGTACGCGCCGACGTTGCGGCTGCGCCGGAACCGGGACGGATCCTCGACGGCGGTCAGGAAACTCAACGCGGTCACCGGACCGACACCGGGGATGGCGAGAAACTGGCGACAGACGGGATGCTGGGCGACGTATCGCACCACCAGCTTGTGCAGGCGCAGGTACTCCTTCCAGAGCGCCGCGCGCGCCGTGAGCATGCTGTCCATCAGCTCGCGGGTCAGCGCGTCTTCGGCCACCGCCTCGCGCACGGCCGGCTCGAAACCGGCCCGCCCGACCTTGTGCAGGCGGATGCCAAACGCCTTGAGCGAGTGGCGAATGGTGTTCTCCAGGTCGAGGAACTTGCGCTTGAGGTTGCGCCGCTGCGTGAGCAGCAGGCGCAATCGATAGGTACTCTCCTGCTTGATGTGCGCCGTGCCGTACCAGCCGGTGCGCACGATGTGCGCAATGCCCAGCGCATCGGCCGCGTCGGTCTTGTTACGCTGCGCCGACAGCGCGGCACGCACGCGTCGTGCTTCCAGGCACACCGCCGGTAGTCCCTGGGCCAGCAGCGCCGGATGCAGCCACGGCGACAGCGCGCCGGCTTCGTGGCCGACCCGGCCCAGGCGCTTGCGGTACGGCGCCAGCGCCGTCGCGATCGCGGTGGGTTGCGTTGCGACGGTCGTTTGCATCAGCACGTGTCCGGCGTCGTCGATGACGCACACCGCGGTCTCCTGGATGGAGACGTCCAAACCGGCAAAGAGAGGGTGATCCATGTTCGTGCTCCTTGGTGTCAGTGGTGCGTTAAGAGGCTTTCATGGTAGTCGCGTCACGAACGCACCGCCGCGCGCTACCGCCTTGACGACGATTACAGCGGCATTCCGCCTTTGCCCTTCGCTTTCACTCCGGGCCTCGGCGTCCCGGCGGTGCTGCGCTGCCCGCAGCCAGCCGCCGGCGAACGCAGCCACGGCCACAGGCCGAGCGCGTTCGAGGCAAGACGCCTGCACACGGGAAGGTGGCATCGGATGTTGCGCGAAGTGCAGTGCGAATGCGCTCGCACTGCACGCGCGACGACACGGCGATGACCAGCGAAACGACATGCCCGATGACACGATGAGATGCACAGCAACGTGCTGCGAATCGATGGCCATCATGGACGTGTCTCCAACCAGACCGGATGCGCGACACCGATCACGGTGGATGCGCTGACCGGGCCGAAATAGCGACTATCGAAGGACGCCGGGTTCGTGACACTCAACAGGAACAGCTCACCGGATTCAAGACGGCGGCACCGCTGCCACGACGGCAGCGGACGACCCAGCCGGTCGGCGCGCAGCAAGGCGGCCAAAGGCACACCGTCGACGCGAACAATGCCACCCGCGATGCACACTACCTGCGGTGCAACCGCACCCACGCGCTTGAGCAATGGAACGCGCGTCGGCAGGTAGCCGCGCTGCGCTGCCAACGCGGCGGCCTCGGACGGTAGCGGGACTAGCACAATGCTGTTCACAGACAACGGACTTGGCAGCGAACCGGCCCGGTGGTCGAGCGGATCGACTCGATACCAGCCGACCGCCACGCTGTCGGACGGGTTGTAGGTCAGGCGCGGCAGTGGTGACACGAAAGACGCCCAGCCCAGCGCAGCGAAGCCGATGGCGGTAAGTGCGGCCACGACGACGCGAGCACGCCCGAGCGAGCGAGAATGCGGCGCTGTTCCCGTGGTGTTGGCGGATGTAGAAAGCATCGTCATGACTTCGCCCTCCCGGCCAACCAGGCGGTGTGCCGCTCGGCTGTGTAGGCTGGCAACGGCAGGCGCGCAGCGAGACGATTGCCGAGCGTGCGCCAGTACGCGGGCGACACATCGGCGGGCGCGATGCCTTGCGCCTCGATGGCGTCGATCTGCGCCAGGACGGCGCGCACGGCGGGCTCACCCTCGGCGTTAAGCAACAGGCATGCGCCGGGCAGCACGCCGGGGATGCGCTGCGCCGCGTCCAGCGGCGTGCAAGACTGCATCACCATGAGCTGCCAGCGCACGGTGCCGTAGTCGTTAGCGTGCCAGCGAATGCGACAGAATACGGCGCCCGGCAGGAACATCGCGACGCGCCGCCAGCGGTCGAGCCGGATGGTGCGCGCCGGTTCGCCGAAGCGCAGATAGATGTCGATGCGCTGCTCAATGAAAGCCAGCGAAACGCGGGGCAGTGGTGCGGGGTTGGCTCGGCCAATGAGTTCAGCGAGTGACGTCGGTGGTGCAGCCGTGCCTGGCAAGGCGTGAGCGTTCATGGTGTTCTCTCCGTGGATGCGTCAGGGAATTCGCGCTCCAGCAATGCGCGCAGCAGTTCGGCCACCGTCACGCCCTGCGTGAAGGCCGACACCTTGATGCGCGCACGCATCGCGGGCGTGATATCGAGGGTAAGGCGCGCGGTGTAGAGATCGCCTTTCTTTAAGGCGTCGGCTTCGCCCTGGCGAACCCACGCCTCTGCGTGCGGGTTCGCTGGTGGCCGAACACCGATGCCGACGCGTTTGCCACGCGTAGATCGTTCCGTGGTCATGTCGGCCACCACAGCAGTTCATCGACCAGCGCGGCGATCTCGCGCGCGGCGGCGCTGTCAGGTGCCGTCTCGCAGGCGAGCCGACCGGCAGCCACGCTGTCGGCAAAAACGATGCGTTGGTGCACCTCCGAACGCAGCGCGGGCAGCGGCTGGTCGGCCAACGCCTGGCGCGCTTCGCGGCCAATGATGGTCGTGCTGACGCGCCTATTGATGGCGAAGGCTGCGCGCAGCGCTGGCCGGAACATCTGCGCTTCGCGGATCAGCGCCACCATTTCGGCGGACGCCCACAAGTCGTAGGGACTGGGCTGCACCGGGATCAGCACGCGCTCGGCCGCCAGCAGCGCGGAGCGCGCCAGAGCGGCGATGCGTGGCGGGCCGTCGATGACGACGTGATCGGCTCGGCGTGCCAGCTCGGGGGCTTCCTGGTGCAGCGTCTCGCGTGCGAGGCCCACGGCGCTGAACAAGCGCGGCAAGCCCTGTTGCGCGCGCCGCTGCGTCCAATCCAGCGCCGAGCCTTGCGGGTCGGCGTCGAGCAGAACGACTTGCTGGCCGCGCATGGCCAGCTCGCCGGCGATGTGCGTGGCAAGCGTGGTCTTGCCCACACCGCCTTTCTGGTTGAGCAACGCGACGATCATGGCGCGGCCCTCCGATGGGGAAAGCCAGCCTGCTTTTGCTTTGCAAAACGAGTTTTGTTTTGCCTTCGGGGTGGCTGTGTTTTTTGCCTTTCGGCAGTTGTCCACCGAAACGACGCGCTTCTACTAAAAGTTGAGGCTGTAAAAAAACTTTTGCAGGTGTCGGCCTGTGTGTGCCGTAGACCGTTGTAGTTGGAGTCAACTTCATCCAGCACACCATGGCCCGCTACAAAAACCAAGATCGCAATGGTCTGTTCCTGCCAGTCATCCTTTCGGAGCAGATCGTTCCCGGCAGCTTTGCCTTTGCACTGGACTACTTGGTCGATCATGAACTCGATCTTTCCGGGCTCGATGCACGCTTCCGCAATGACGAGGTTGGCGCCAGCGCCTACGATCCTCGCGTCATGCTCAAGATCGTGCTGTTCGCCTACAGCCAAGGCATGCTGTCCAGTCGCGCTATTGCCCGCACCTGCATCCATAATGTGCAGTTCGTCGCCCTGTGTGGCAACAGCCAGCCTAGCCACGCACACATCGCCAAGTTCGTCAGTGGCATGGGAGAACAGATCAAGACCCTGTTTGCCCAGGTTCTGATGACCTGCGATGCGCAAGGGCTGATTGGCGGAGATCTCTTCGCCATCGACGGTGTGAAGCTCCCCAGCAATGCCAGCAAGGAACGCAGTGGCACGTTCGAAGAACTGTTGCAACGTGCGCGGCGCCTGGAACGTGCGGCCGACAAGATTGTCGAGCTGCATCAGGGTCTGGACTACTGCGCGCAAGAAGAACCAATGGATAGTCGCCGTCAGGCGCGCATAGACGCCCTGCGCCGGGAAGCCGCTCGCACACGCGAATTCATTTCGGTGTCGTCTGAAACGACCGGCCGCAAAGGCATCGAGATCAAGACCAACGTCACCGATCCAGACAGCGGCAAGATGGCCACGGGTAAAGGCGTCATCCAAGGCTATGCCGCACAGGCAGCTGTCGATACAGGGCATCAGGTGATTGTCGCCACCGATGTCGTGGGCTCGGTTTCCGAACACGGGATGCTGATTCCCATGATCGAGCAGTCGCGCCCGTATCTGAGAGCCGACACCGTGATCGTTGCCGACGCGGGTTACCACAGCAAGGACAACGTTCAGCAACTGGCCGACCTGGATATCGCTGCACTGATCGCCGACAAACACATGCGCAAACGCGATGAACGACTTGCCGGCCAGGGACGCTTCAAGCCCGCTGCGCCGACGCTCCACAATAAGGCCACTGTCGAGCTGGCATCTGTGCCCAAGCACTTTGGGCTGAGTGACTTCCAGTTCAAAAGCCCACGCCTGTGCATCTGTCCCGCAGGCAAGAAGCTGGTGGGCACGGGGCGTGTCTACCCCCTTGCCAATGGTCAAGGTCAACGGATATTCAGAGCCGATGCAACGGACTGTGCATCTTGCGAATTCCGCTCGCTGTGCTTGCGAAATCCCGAGCAAGGCACACCGCGCAGTATCAAGATCAGCCGAAAAACATCCCGTCGCATCGCTGCAAAGAACGAGACGGTTAACCAACAGCGTGCCATCGACCTGATGCGCCAAGCAATCGACACCCCCAGTGGTCGAGCCCTGTACAGCCGACGTATCGGAACGGTAGAGCCCGTATTTGCCAATCTGCGACACAACAAGGGTTTCTCGCGCTTCAACCTTCGAGGTCGTGACAAGGTCAACACGCAGTGGCACCTGTATTGCATGGTCCACAACATCGAGAAACTGGCTGCAAGCGGATGGCAGAAGGCCTGAAGAGTGTTCTTTCTCGATCTCTGGCGTGCCACAGCATCTCGCTGACGCCACAATTCGTTTCAAACCATTTTTTCTACAAATGTAGAAATTCAACTGCGCTACAACTCTCGGACGTTCACTGGTACGCTGATTGCTCTCTCTTCGATCAACAACGGGATTTTTTAACAACCTCGTTAGAGAATTTAAGTTGAGGCTGTAAAAAAACCTCACTTTCAATCCATCACCTGCGTTAGATTTGGAAGATCGATACAGTCGGGATTGCTTATGCCTCGCTACAAGCCTCAAGAACGCAATGGTCTGTTTCTGCCGGTGATTCTCTCCGAGCAGATCGCGCCTGGTAGCTTCGCCTTTGCACTGGACTACCTGGTCGATCACGAGCTGGACCTCAGCGAGTTGGATGCGCGGTTTCGTAATGGCGAAGTCGGTGCTAGCGCCTACGACCCGCGGGTGATGCTCAAGATCGTGTTGTTCGCTTACAGCCAAGGGATGCTCTCCAGCCGCGCCATCGAGCGTGCCTGCTTGCACAACGTGCAGTTCATTGCCCTGAGCGGGAACAGCCAGCCTAGCCACACGCACATCGCCAAGTTCGTCAGCCATTTGGGCGAGCAGGTCAAGCCGCTGTGCGCCCAAGTGCTGGTCACGTGTGACGCGCAGGGTTTGATCGGTGGCGAGCTGTTCGCCATCGACGGGGTGAAGCTGCCGAGCAACGCTAGCAAAGAGCGCAGTGGCACACACGCGGAACTGCGCCAGCGTGCAGTAAGGTTGGAACGCGCCGCTGAGCGCATCGTGACCTGCCCCCGGAATATCAGTACAGGTCAAAACTAGAGTTAAGGTTGCTTCTCAGCGCCCCGAAACGGGCAAGGAGTAGCCATGAAACGTTCGAGATTTACCGAAGAGCAAATCGCCTATGCGTTGCGATTGGCCGAAGGCGGCACGCCGGTGGTCGACGTCTGTCGGCAGCTTGGCGTGTCGGAAGCAACCTTCTATACATGGAAGAAGAAGTACGCCGATTTCGGCGTAAGCGAGCTGCGCAAGCTCAAGCAGCTGGAAGACGAGAATGCGCGCCTGCGACGTATCGTCGCCGACCTGACGCTGGATAAGCAAATCCTGCAAGAGGTGGTGCGAAAAAAGTCTGAAGGCTGCCAAACGGCGCGAGCTGGCGGCCTGGATGCAAGAGCGTTTCCAGATAAGTGTGCGGCGTTCCTGTGCGCTGGCGTTGCTGCAGCGTTCGACGTGGTACGAGAAGAGTCACGCACGAGATCAAAGCGCGCTACGCCAGCGCATCCGAGATATTGCCATGAGCCGTCCGCGATTTGGCTACCGACGAGTGCTGCTGATGCTGCGCCGCGAGGGCTGGGAAGTGGGTAAAAAACGCGTCTATCGACTCTATAGCCTGGAGGGACTGCAACTACGGTGAAGGTCAAACGCCGCAAGCGCATCGCCCTGCTGCGCGGCAAGCCGCCGGTGCCCACTGGGCCGAATCAGCACTGGAGCATGGATTTCGTTCATGATCAGATGCTTGACGGCCGCCGCTTTCGCATCCTGACCGTCATCGATCAATGGAGTCGCGAGAGTGTATGCCTGGAGGCCAACTTCCGGCAGACCGGCCGTGCGGTTGGCCAGGCATTGGATCGTTCTGCGGCCGTTCGCGGATGGCCCAAATCCATCACCGTGGATAATGGAACCGAGTTCACCTCCCGCGCCTTGGACGAATGGGCATACCACCATGGCGTGAAACTCGACTACACGCGACCTGGCAAGCCGACCGATAATGGTCTCATCGAGTCATTCAATGGCCGGCTGCGTGATGAATTCCTTAACGTGCATGAATTCATCACACTCTATGACCTTCGAGAAAAGATGCAGGCTTGGCAGAACGACTACAACCATCATCGTCCCCACGGCTCGCTTGGCCATCTGACCCCAAGCGAGTTCGTCCAAAAGTGGTCAGTAAAACCCAAAGAGGTAACCCCTCTCTAGTTCTAAACTGTCCAATTCCCGGGGGCAGGTCATTGCACTGACGACAACCAGCAACACAATGATTAGGGCGAAGACGGCGGCAATGCGCTTGCCCACCGCCAGGTTCTTGAAATATGCAGACATGGTTTACCTTGGTTGTTCATATTGGTAGCTGTCTCCTCTTCTCACACGAAGACGATGCTTTTTTTATAGAACAACAGTGGCGGGCCAACTGGTGCAATTTTGTTCAGCGGCCCGATGATGCAATAAAAGATGACTGTGCGCAATACTCAGTACGACCAATATTTTGGCATCACAGGGCTTGGACGCCAACGTTTCCTTTCAGACAATTCCGCTACTGCTGGCGCCTGCCACAGGCGGACGCTCGGCGCGTTTATGGTCGCGATAGGCGCTGGCGCGATAGAACGCCACCGGGTCGATGGCGCCACCGCTTCGCAGTCGCGCCATCTCCAGGATCGCCCCGACGTCGGTACGAAACGCCTGCTTGAGCGTTTGCGCCGCCATCAATGCGTCATTGTTCTTCTGGTGATGCTGCAGTGCCTGCTGGTCGACCAGCGCGGCCTGGATGTAGGCGCGCTGCACTTCGATGGCGCTGGTCATCAGGCTTTCGATGGGGTCGGTGACATTGTGCGACTGGTCCAGCATGTAGGCCGGACTGAACGTCTCGCCACCACGGATGGCGGCATCGCGCAATTCATTGAAGATCAGGAACAGCTGGAACGGATTGATGCTGCCCGAGTCGAGATCGTCGTCGCCGTACTTGCTGTCGTTGAAGTGGAATCCGCCCAGCTTGCCGAACTGCGCCAGGCGCGCCACGATCATCTCGATGTTGGTGTTGGGCGCGTGGTGGCCGAGGTCGACCAGGCACTTGGCCTTGGGTCCCAGTTCGGTGGCGCAGGCGAAGCTGGTGCCCCAGTCGGCGATGGTGGTGGCGTAGAACGCCGGTTCGAACAGCTTGTGTTCGATGAACACGGTCCAGTCGGCCGGCAACGCGGCGTAGATGCCGCGCATGCTGTCCAGATAACGCTCCAGTGCGCCGCGCAGGTTGTGCTGGCCGGGGAAGTTGGCGCCGTCGCCGACCCACACGGTCAAGCCCTTCGAGCCCAGCGCATGGCCCAGCTCCACGCAATCGATGTTGTGCGCCACGGCCTGCGCGCGCACTGCCGGGTCCTGCGCCGTCAGGCTGCCGAATTTATAACTCTGCTCCTGGCCGGCAGCATCCTGGAAAGTGTTGGAATTGACCGCGTCGAAATAGAGACCATGCTCTTGCGCCGCTTCGCGCAACGCGCGCGGGTCGCTGGTGCGATCCCACGGAAAGTGCAGCGACACCCCGGGCGTGGCGCGGGTGAGCTGGTGGATGGTGCCGCAGTCGTCGATCTTCTCGAACACATTGCGCGGTTCGCCCTTGCCGGCAAAACGTGCAAAGCGCGTGCCGCCGGTGCCCACGCCCCAACTGGGCAGGGCCACGGCAAAGCCGGCCGCCAGCCCGGTGAGGACTTCGATATCCTGCCCGCGCCGTTGCAGCGTACCGGCCAGGGCGTCATAGTCGGCCTGCAGGCGGGCCTGTTCGCGCGCATTCTGTTGCGCGACGAAATCTGGTGAAATGCGAAATGTCATGTTGTCTCCGTGATGGATTGCGCGTTGCCTTACATTACGTGCCGCGCTTATTTACCTGCTTTTACGATCGGCGCTTTACCCGCTCAACGGGTAAACGCTGCGGCGTTGCCGGCATCGACATTGAGGATGTTGCCGGTGCTCTTGGCAGACTTCTCGCTGGCGAAGAAATAGACCGCTTCGGCAATATCCTCGGGCAGCACGCTACGCTTGAGCAGGCTGCGCTGACGGTAGAACTCTTCGATATTGTCGGCTTCGATCTTGTTGGAGGCGGCGCGCTCTTCTTTCCATTTGCCGTCCCAGATGCGCGAGCCGCGAATCACGGCGTCGGGATTGACCACATTGACGCGGATTCCATACGGCGCGCCTTCGAGCGCGATGCAGCGTGCCAGGTGGATCTCGGCCGCCTTGGCGGTGCAATAGGCCGATGCGCCCGCCGAAGCCACCAGCCCATTCTTGCTGGCGACATAGATGATGCTGCCGCCCAGGCCTTGCGCCAGCATGCTGCTGTAAGCGGTGCGGCTGACCAGGAAGTAGCCGGTGGCCAGCACCGAAAGATTGTGTTGCCAGACGGCGAGACTGGTGTCCTGCAACGGCGAAGCCGAAGCGATACCCGCATTCGAGACTAACAGATCGACGCCACCGAAACGCAAGGCGACACTATCGAGCACCCGCTTGACGTCGGCCTCGCTGGTGATGTCGGCGCGCACGGTGGCGATCGCATCCGCTCCGCCGTGCCTGACCAGGCCGCCGTAGGCGCTGTCGATGGCCGCCTGGTCGATATCGGTCAGCATCACGCAGGCGCCTTCGGCCAGCAATTGCCGTGCCACCGCCTGGCCGATGCCGCCGCCGCCGCCGGTGACCAGCGCCACCCGGCCGGCGAGGCTCTTGGGCTTGGGCATGCGCTGCAACTTGGCCTCTTCGAGCAACCAGTATTCGATGTCGAAGGCTTCCTGTTCGGGCAGCCCGACATAGGTGTCGACGCTGTTGGCGCCGCGCATGACGTTGACGGCATTGATATAGAACTCACCTGCAATGCGCGCAGTAGCCTTGTCCTTGGCGAACGACAACATGCCCACACCGGGAATCAGGTAGATCACCGGATTGGGGTCGCGCATGGCTGGGCTGTCGGGCCGGGCGCAACGCTGGTAGTAAGCCGCGTAGTCCTGGCGATAAGCCTCCAGCGCCGCGCCGAGGCTGGCGGCCAACGCGTCGAAGTCGGGTGCGTCGGGCGCGAAGTCGAGCACCAGCGGGCGGATCTTGGTACGCAGGAAATGATCGGGACACGAAGTGCCGAGCGCGGCCAGTGCCTGCAACTCCTGGCTGCAGACGAATTCGAGCACCGCTGTACTGTCGTCGAAGTGACCCAGCTTGTATTCGCCCTTGCTGATCTTGCCGCGCAGTACCGGCATCAGCCGTGCAGCCAACGCCGCACGCTCCTGCTGCGGCAGCGCAGCATGGCGGGCGCCGCCAAAGGCTGGAGTGCTGCCATTGGCAGCCAGCCAGGCATCGGCCCGGCGGATGATGCTCAGTGTGTTCTCGTAGCAGGACTTGGCGGTATCGCCCCAGGTAAACAGGCCATGCCCTTCCAGCATGATGCCCTTGAGCCCAGGTTGCTCGCTGACCATCGCCTCCAGCTTGAGGCCCAGGTCGTAACCCGGGCGCTGCCACGGCAGCCAACCCAGCTCGCCTTCGAAGATGCTGGCGGTAAGCGCACGGCTGTTCTTGCAGGCGGCGATGGCAATGACCGCATCGGGATGCATGTGATCGACGTGGCGATGCGCAATATAGGCATGCAGGGGCGTATCAATACTGGCGGCACGGGCATTGAGGTTGAAGGTGCAATGCGGCAGGTAGCCGACCATCTCGTCTTCATTGTCGAGCCCGCGGTAGCGACCGCGCAAGGCATTGAGCTTGTCCATGTAAAGCGTCGCAAAGCCGTCCAGCTTGATACTGCCCAGGTCGCCGCCCGAACCCTTGACCCATAGCACCTCCGTTTGCGCGCCGGTCAGCGGATCGGGCATGACGATCTTGGCGGAGGTGTTGCCACCGCCGAAATTGGTGATTTCCTTGTCTGCCCCGAGCAGATTGGAGCGGTACAGCAGCAGTTGCGGCTCGTCGAGGGTGGCGGCATAGGCGTCGTCCCAGGCCGAAGCGATGCGCGCTGCGCCAGCTCTGGCCGAAGCCACGTCGGATGAAAAGGCTGTGGTCATTCAGGTCTCCGTTCTGATTATGCTTGCCCACCGCGACCTGCGACAGGCGGTAATGCTAAAACGCATTTCATCAATCGGCGCAAGGTGCGCTTTTTCTGGGATCTAGTAAAAAGCAGCCGGCAATCAGAGTCAATCGATCTTCAATCAACTTGGTGATCGTTTCGGAAGTAATCACCAAGTTGATTGATTGTTTGTTGACTTGCTTTTTGCCGATCGCTTAGTCTTGGGACATAACGAAAGATCGCAGGACAGGCACTGGCAACAGACCGGGCCGCCGGCGAACAACATCATGGAGACGAACATGATCAACCCCAATCGCCGCAAGCGGTTGCTGGGCCTGCTGTCGGAACATGCCGGCGCCAGCGTCGAGCAGCTCTGCGACTGGCTCAATGCATCGGCGGCCACGGTGCGGCGCGATATCGCCTGGCTGGCCGAGCGCAACATGCTCACCCGCACCCGGGGCGGCGCCGAGCGGCTCGAACCCAAGCGCAAACCCTTCGCGCTGTCGGGCGAGAGCTTCCAGGCCAACCTGGAACGCAACCGTCCCCAGAAGCAGGCGATTGCCCGCCATGCCGCCGACCTGTGCGACGACGGCGAGACCATCATCATCAACGGCGGCACCACCACCTTCATGATGGTCGAGTACCTGGCGCACAAGCGACTCAAGATCCTGACCAATTCGTTCCTGATGGCCGAGCGCCTGCTGACCACCAGCGAGAACCAGATCATCGTCCCGGGCGGCCAGGTGTATCGCGAGCAGAACGTCATCCTGAGCCCGTTCGACAACGACATCACGCAACACCACTATGCCGGCAAGATGTTCATGGGCGTGTACGGCCTGTCGATGCTGGGCCTGATGGAAGTCGACCCGCTGCTGATCCAGGCGGAAAAGCGCTTGCTGAGCCAGGCCGAGCAATTGATCGTGCTGGTCGACAGTTCAAAGTTCTCCCGCAAGGCAGGCTTGATCCTGTGCGGACTCAACCGTGTCAGCTGGCTCATCACCGACACCGGCGTAGCCGATGCTGCGGTGCAGATGATGGAGCAAGCCGGCGTCAAGGTAGTGACGGTGGCGCCGGTGCAAGAGCGCGAACCGGCGCTGCAGGACTGAACGGCCACGCGCAATCCGCGCGCCAGGCCGCACATACAATCAAACTGGAGCCAAGGCATGACCAAGAACAAGATGGGCGCGTCGGTACGCGCCATGCTGGCGATGGCACTGGCACTGGCCGCCATCGGATTTGCGCAACCCGCAGCGGCAGCCGAAAAGGTACGCATTGCCATGGTGGTCAAGAGCCTGGGCAACGGCTTTTTCGACGCCGCCCACGAAGGCGCCAGAGAAGCCGCCAAGGAGCTGGGTGATGTCGACATCATCTATACCGGCCCTACCACGCCCACCGCCGAAGGCCAGATCGAAATCATCAATTCACTGATCAGCCAGAAGGTCGATGCCATCGTGGTCTCGGCCAACGACGCCAATGCCCTGGTTCCGATCGCCAAGCGCGCCGCGCAACGCGGCATCAAGGTCATTTCGTTCGACAGCGGCATCGCCCGCGCCGGACGCCTGATGCAACTGAACCCGTCCAATGCCGAACTGATCGGCGTGAAGCAGATCCAGATGGCCTCGGATGCCATCGGCGGCGCCGGCGAAGTGGCGATCCTGTCGGCCACCGCGCAGGCCACCAACCAGAACATCTGGATCGGCGAGATGAAGAAGGCGCTGGCCAAGCCCGAATTCTCCAGAATCAAGCTGGTAACCACCGTCTATGGCGACGATCAGTCCGACAAGAGTTATCGCGAGG
Source organism: Herbaspirillum camelliae (assembly GCF_001929405.1). Classification (NCBI taxonomy): domain Bacteria; kingdom Pseudomonadati; phylum Pseudomonadota; class Betaproteobacteria; order Burkholderiales; family Oxalobacteraceae; genus Herbaspirillum; species Herbaspirillum camelliae. The sequence goes on along the minus strand of NZ_KV880769.1, from coordinate 1,911,130 downwards.
CGCTCGGCCTGCTGCGCAGCCATCCGAACCTCAAGGCCATCATCGCGCCGACCACCGTCGGCATCAATGCCGCCGCCAAAGCCGTGGTGGACGAAAAACTGGTTGGCAAGGTCTATGTGACCGGACTGGGCCTGCCCTCTGAGATGGCCGGCCACATCAAGAGCGGCGCGGTCAAGAGCTTTGCCATCTGGAATCCGATCGATCTCGGCTATGCCGCGACCTTTGCCGCCTATCAGTTCGTCAAGGGCAGGAACCAGGGCAAGGATGGCGAGACCGTGGCCGTGGGCCGGATGGGATCGATCAAGCTCGACGCCTCGGGTGAAGCAGCACTGGCGCCGCCGTTCACCTACGACGCCGGCAATGTCGACAAATTCGCCAAGATCTTCTGACGACACCGCCATGGTTACTTCCGTATTGCCTGTCCCAGGCACATTGTTCAACCCGCCACAGGCGCCGGGCGCAGTCGCCATGCGCGCCGCGCTCGACACCAGCAGCGCGCCGGTGCTGGCGCTGAGCGGCATCGGCAAGCGCTTCCAGGGCGTGCTGGCGTTACACGACGTCGGCTTCGAGGTGCGCGCCGGCGAAGTGATGGCGTTGCTGGGCGAGAACGGCGCCGGCAAGTCGACCCTGGTCAAGATCCTGACCGGCATCCACCAGCCGGACGAAGGCAATATCGTGCTGGGCGGACAGGCAGTGCACTTTGTCTGCGCCCAGGATGCCATGAAGGAAGGCATCACGGCGGTGCACCAGGAAACCGTCATGTTCGAAGAACTGACGGTGGCCGAAAATATCTGGGTCGGGCGCCAGCCGTTATGCGGCTGGC
>NZ_KV880769.1:1889664-1910297 GCF_001929405.1 Herbaspirillum camelliae | reverse complement strand
CCTCGAGGGGGCCCTGCCGATACGGGCCCGGGTCAAGGACCTGAGCGTGGCGCAACGCCACTTCGTCGAAATTGCCCGGGCGCTGTCGCAGCGCGCCAAGGTGGTGATCATGGATGAGCCGACCGCCGCCCTCTCGCACCACGAGATCGGCGAGCTGTATCGGATCATCGGCCAGTTGCGCGCGAGCGGCACGGCGGTCATTTTCATCTCGCATAAATTCGACGAGATCTTCGCGGTGGCAGATCGTTATACGGTGCTGCGTGATGGCCGCTTCATCGCCGCCGGCGCGCTGGCCGACATCACCGAACCGCAGCTGGTGGCGCTGATGGTCGGGCGTGAGGTCGGCCAGGTCTTTGCGCGGCCGGCGCCAGCGCAGGATGCGCCGGCGCGGTCCGGCGCGCCCCTGCTCGAAGTGGAACACCTGTGCCATCCGAGCGAGTTCCACGATGTCAGCTTCTCGCTGCGCCGTGGCGAAATCCTGGGCTTCTACGGGCTGGTGGGCGCAGGCCGTTCGGAAGTGATGCAGGCCCTGTTCGGCCTGTCGCCACAGGCGCACGGCAAGCTGCGCATCGACGGCCAGGTGGTGACGGTGGATTCGCCGGCGCAAGCCATCCGGCATGGCATCGCCTATGTGCCGGAAGACCGCCAGCGCCAGGGCGCCCTGCTGTCGCTGCCGATCTTCCAGAACATCACCTTGCCGATCCTGCCCGGCATCGGCTTCTTCCTGCGTCGTCATCGCCGGCAAGAACTCGAGATTACCCGCCAGCTGTGCGAACAACTGGAATTGAAGGCCAGCCATTTCCATCAGCAGGTGGCGCAGCTGTCGGGCGGCAACCAGCAAAAGGTGGTGCTGGCCAAGTGGCTGGCCACCAAGCCGCGCGTGCTGATCCTGGACGAACCGACCAAGGGCATCGACATCGGCTCCAAGGCAGCCGTGCATCGTTTCATCGGCCAACTGGTGGAGCAGGGCCTGGCCGTGATCCTGGTGTCGTCCGAATTGCCCGAGGTGATGGGCATGGCCGACCGCATCGTGGTGATGCACCAGGGCACGATGCAGCAAGTCTTCGACACCGACCAGGCCACCCCCGAACTGCTGGCGGCGGCAGCCTCGGGCAGCACCACGCACCTGACAGGAACCACGCCATGCCATTGACGTCACAGAATCCCTCCCACGGCCAGGCGCTGTGGCGTCGACGCGAGCCACTGCTGGCCGCCCTCACGGTGGCGCTGGTGCTGCTGGTGGGCCTGCGCGCGCCCTCATTCCTGAGTTGGCAGAGCATGGACAACCTGCTCACCGACAGCGCGGTGGTGATCATGCTGGCGCTGACCCAGATGCTGGTCATCCTCACGCGCGGCATCGATCTGTCGGTGGCGTCCAACCTGGCCCTCTCGGGCATGATGTCGGCCCTGCTGGCGATGAACTTCCCGCAATTGCCGGTGGGCCTGATCATCGTCTCGGCGGTATGCATCGGCTTAGCTCTAGGACTGCTCAACGGTTGGCTGATCGGTTATCTGGCATTGCCGCCGATCGTGGTCACCCTGGGCAGCATGAGCATCTTTCGCGGACTGGTGTTCGTGCTGTCGGGCGGGGCCTGGGTGTCGTCGCGCAACATGCCGGCCGACTTCATCGGTTTTCCGCTGGAACGGCTGGGCGGACTGACCCATCTGGCCTGGCTGGCCGCCGCCGCCATCGTGGCGCTCTGGTTCCTGGCGCGCCACACGCGCTTCGGACGCGATCTGTACGCCATCGGCAACGACCCGGTGGCGGCCGCCTACGTCGGCATCGCCGCTCCGCGCCTGCTGTTCTGGACCTATGGCCTGTCGGGTGCAATGGCCGGTCTGTGCGGTTACCTCTGGGTAGCGCGCTATGCGGTGGCCTACACCGAAATTGCCTATGGCTTCGAATTGACCGTGATCGCCGCCTGCGTGATCGGCGGCATCAGCATCGCCGGCGGTGTCGGCAATGTCAGCGGTGCGGTATTGGGAGCGCTGTTCTTGAGCGTCATCAATAACGCGCTGCCCATCGTGCGGATCTCGCCGTTCTGGCAAAGCGCACTGACCGGTCTGGTGATCCTGTCGGCGGTGGTCATCAATGCCCGTGGCGAGAAGGGCCGTCACAAGCAAATCCTGCCGTTGCATGGCCCAGGCCTGCCGGCCTCACCTGCCAGGAAGCCAGCATGAGCATCATGAGCGAGCCCACCGCGACCAAGACCTCGCGTTACCGCATCGAAGACCGGCCACGCTTTCGCAGCGCCGACCTGCTGCGCCATTGGGAATACCTGCTGGCGGTGCTGCTGCTGGCGGTACTGGCCATCAACGGTCTGCTGCTGCCGCATTTTCTGGATCCCTACAATCTAGCCGACAGCACCTTCAACTTCAGCGAGAAAGCCTTGATCGCGCTGCCGATGGCGCTGCTCATCATCTGCCGCGAAATCGATATCTCGGTGGCGGCCATCATCGCACTGGCGTCGGTGGCCATGGGCGTGGCCAATCAGCATGGCGTGCCACCGATGGGCCTGTTCGCGGCAGGTGTCGCCACCGGCACCGCCTGCGGCTTGCTCAACGGCATGCTGGTGACGCGACTGGCCCTGCCTTCGATCGTGGTGACGATCGGCTCGATGTCGCTCTTTCGCGGTCTGGCCAGCGTGGTGCTGGGGGACCAGGCATTCACCAATTATCCCGAGTTGCTCAGCGACTGGGGCCAAGGTTATTTCTTCGACGTCATCCCACGCCCGTTCCTGGTGTGGCTGGCAGCGGCGGCCTTGTTTGCGCTCGCATTGCATGGCACCCGCTGGGGGCGGCGCATCTATGCCATCGGCAACAATCCGGTCGCGGCACGTTTCTCGGGCATTGCGGTCGACCGCTACCGTCTGGCCCTGTTTGCGCTGACCGGCGCCATGGCCGGCCTGGCCGCCTGCCTGTTGACCGGGCGCATCGGCAGCACCCGTCCCAATATCGCCATGGGCTGGGAACTGGAAGTGATCACCGTGGTGATCCTCGGCGGCGTAAGCATTGCCGGCGGCATCGGCACCATCGGCGGCGTGATGCTGGCGGTGCTGACCATGGGCATGGTGACCTACGGGCTGGCGCTGGCCAATATCCCCGGCATCATCATGACCATCGTGGTGGGCGCACTGCTGCTGGTGACGATTGCCGTGCCGCGCCTGCTCAATGGCCGGCGCAGTCGTTGAGGTCACGATGCAACAGATCGCCTTCACCATGCAGTTGCGTACCGGATGCGCCGACGAGTATCGCCGCCGTCATGACGCCATCTGGCCCGAACTGACGGCCCTGCTGCATCAAAGCGGCGTGCGCGACTACAGCATCTTTCTCGACGCCGATAGCGGCAAGCTGTTTGCGGTCTTGCGACGCATGCCGCAACACGGCATGGACAGCCTGCCGCGGCACCCGCTGATGCAGCGCTGGTGGACACGCATGGCCGACCTGATGGAAACCGGCGCGGATTGCCGCCCCCTCACGCAGGACCTGGTACCGATGTTCCACCTTCCCTGACCGACCCCACCATGAATGACGCCACCGCCGTATTCGATATCGGCAAGACCAACGTCAAGCTGACCCTGGTGGACGACCAGGGTAGCGAGCTGGCGGTATGTCGCCGCCCCAATGCGGTCAGACATGACGGTCCGTATCCACACCACGATGTCGCCGCCATCGAGACCTGGCTGCTGGAAAACCTGACGCGACTGGCATGCAACTGGCGCATTGTCGCCATCGTCCCGGTCGCCCATGGCGCCACCGCTGCGCTGATCGATGCAGAAGGCCTGGTGCTGCCGGTGGCCGACTACGAACACGACTTCAGCCTGCCCGCCTATGACGGGCTGCGCGCGCCGTTCGAACAGACCTTCTCGCCGCAGCTTGACCTGGGGCTTAACCTGGGGCGTCAGATCTATTGGCAACAACAGCATTTTCCTGAAGAATTCGGCCGCGCTCGCCATCTGCTGATGTACCCGCAATACTGGGCATGGCGCCTGTGCGGCGTCATCGCCGCCGAGGTGAGTTCGCTGGGTTGCCACACCGACCTGTGGCAACCCGGTACAGCCAGCTATTCGACGCTGGTGGAACAATGCGGCTGGTCGCATCTGATGCCGCCATTGCGCCACGCATGGGAAACCCTGGGCACAATGCGTCCGGCGCTGGCGGCCCGCACCGGATTACCGGCGCAATGCCGGGTGTTGTGCGGCGTGCATGACAGCAACGCATCGCTGGTGCGCCACCTGGAAGCGGGGCAGGACCGCGCCCGCATCGTGCTCTCGACCGGCACCTGGGTCATCGCCGCTGCCCTCGACGGCCGGCTCGAGCCGCTGCAGCAACACGGCGACATGCTGGCCAATGTCAATGTCGTCGGCAAGCCGGTGGCTTGCATGCGTTTCATGGGCGGACGCGAATTTGCGCAGCTGGCGGGAGTCACCCATGCGCATTGTGCGGTGGAAAACCTGCAGGCGCTGGTCGAGGCGCAAGTGATGGCACTGCCCTGCTTTGCCGGATGCGGCGGACCGTTTGCCGCACGCGAAGGCAGGATCGTCGGCGAACCGGTCACGGGCACCATCGACATGTATGCCTTGGCTACGCTGTATTGCGCGCTGATGACCGACTATTGCCTGGAACAACTGGATGCGCCGGGCGGCATCGTCGTCGAAGGCAGCTTTAGCGCCAACCCGCATTTCGCGCCATTGCTGGCGGCGCTCACGCAACGCCGCGTCAGCTGTTCGCAGGACAGTTGCGGCACCACCGCCGGCGGCTGGCTGCTGGCGCAATGGACTGATGCGTCAGCCAGCGGCCGGCTCGGCGCACCGCTCACGGCGCCGCCGATGTCCTTGCGCGGCCTGGAAGGCTATCGACAAGCCTGGCGTGCCGCACTGGCGCAGCAGGATTGTGCGCTGGACTGCACACGCCTCTGAGCTCGCCTCCGATCAATCCAGTTTCGGCACCAGGCCAGGGTCGCCCTTGGCCATCGCACGGCGATAGGCAGGCCGCTCGCCCAGCCGCCGCAGGTAGGCCAGAATGTGCGGGTAGGCAGACAGGTCGAGCGGCTGGAAGAGGCGCATGGTGCTCAGCGAGAACAGGCTCATCACATCTGCTGCGGTGAATTCGCCGCCAGCCAGATAAGGGACCTGGCCGAGCCGGTCTTCCAGCAGCGACAGCACGCGCTCGACCCGGCCGCAGGTGGCGGCCAGGACCGGGTGCCCCGGCTCCAGTCCGATACGCTGCACCGTCATGTTGCGCAGCATGGCCGATTGCAGGTTGCCGTTGGAAAAATGGAACCAGTACAGGTAGGCAGCGTAGTCGGGATGCTGCGGCGCCAGCTTGAGCCGCCCGTCGCCATGCACCGTAATGATGTATTCGACGATGGCCGCCGATTCGGCCAGCAGCAGATCGCCGTCTTCGATGACCGGCACAAAAGCAGGTATGGTTACCGCCGCGCCACGGATACGCTGAAACAGGCGGGCCAACTGATCAACCACAAGACGGTGAAGCGCCTGATGACGCAATTGGGCCTGAAATCGCTTGTAAGACCGAAGAAGTACCGATCGTATCGCGGCCCTGCGCACTTCCATGTGGCGAATTTGCTTCAGCGGCAATTCAAGGCAGAGCGGTTTGGCGAGAAATGGGGAGCTGTGCGATTGACCTGCTCCCAGAAATTAGCTTCACCGAGCAGTAGAATCCGTTAATAAACCTGTTGGGCCGCAAACTCTGCTGGCGTAGCGTAGTTCAGTGCGCTATGTGGCCGCATTGAATTGTAATCCTGGCGCCATGCTTCGATCCTGTAACGAGCTTCATGCAAGGTCGAGAACCAGTGATCATTGAGGCACTCGTCCCTGAACCGGCCATTGAAGCTCTCGATGTAGGCATTCTGTGTTGGCTTGCCCGGCTGGGTAAACGCCAGTCTCACGCCGCGCTCAGCCGCCCAGGCATCGAGTGCCAGACTGGTAAATTCTGGACCATGATCAACACGGATCATGGTTGGCAACGGCCGTCCTTGGGCAACTTTATCTAAGACTCGGCCTACTCGTAGTCCAGAGATCGACGTGTCGACTTCGATCGCCACGCTTTCCTTTGTGAAATCGTCGACGATATTGAGGCAGCGGATACGGCGTCCGTCAGCCAGCCGATCATGAACGAAGTCCATTGACCAAGCGCGGTTGGCCTGGTCCGGCAGCAGCAGCGGTAGCCGTTCGGTCATTCCAATGCGCTTGCGAAGGCGACGCCGTACGCCCAAAGCGGCTTTGCAATACAGTCGATAGACCCGTTTCACATTGATCATCCAGCCTTCCCGCAGCAGCAGAACATGAATCCGCCGATAGCCAAAGCGTCGGCGCTGGCCAGCCAGCGCCGTGATTCGTTCAGTAAGCGCTCCATTGTCATCGCCCCTGGCCTGGTAGCGAAGCACCGAGGTCGATATGTTCATTAGCCCACAACAACGGCGTTCAGACAGCTGCCAATCAGCTTTCAAAACGGCAACCGCTTCGCGCTTTTGCTGTGGGCTTACCACTTTCGCGAGACAACGTCTTTCAGGGCCGCATTGTCCAACAGAGCATCCGCCAGCAGACGCTTGAGCTTGCCATTCTCGTCCTCAAGAGCTTTTAGCCGCTTGGCCTCTGACACTTCCATTCCGCCGTACTTGGCTTTCCACTTGTAGTACGACGCATCCGAGAAACCATGCTTGCGGCACAGCTCAACCACCGGCAGACCTGAATCGGCTTCCTTCAGAAACCCGATGATCTGCTCTTCACTAAAGCGCTTCTTCATGATCCAACTCCTTTCAGAATTGGATTCTACTCACTGTTGTTGCTAATCTTCGGGGCGGGTCAGTGAGTTAAATCTCGCTGGGAAAATATGCACCGAGATTCCCGTCAGTCCAATCTTTTATAACTCGCCCTGCGACCAGTATACGGTATTGATGCTGAACGTTTTCGCTGGAGGCACCAAGTTGACGGCATTCCACCACATATTGACGCCGATTGATTGTGACGAGATAAGACGAATAATTGAAGGCATCAGAAGCAACCTTCATCGCTCATCCCTCACCACCAGACCGCGCAGCAACCATAGCACTCCGACGGTTAATGATCTTGTCTATTTTTTCTTTCAACGTTACAGCATTGAAAGGCTTAACGATATAGCCATCAGCTCCAGCGGTCGCAGCCTCAACAATGTTTTCTCTTTTACCCTCGGCCGTAATCATAAGTACGGGCAAGTGCATTAAATCTGGAGTACTTCGAACCTTTTTCAGCAATGACATGCCGTCCATGCCCGGCATGTTCCAATCCGTTAGAATAAAATTGATATCGCTACCACCACTCTCCAATATCTTCATGGCCGAAATTCCGTCATCCGCCTCAGAAATTCGCACGTAATCAAGTTGCTTCAGCAAGCCCGAAACAATACGCCTCATCGTACCAAAATCATCCACAACCAGAAAATGGTACTTCTCACTATCGGTTTTCGCTTGCATGTCGACCTTCTAAGTAGCTTTAACTTACTTTACTGAATACATTACGCAATGAATTCCTAGCTTGACCAAGTAGCAATACCGGGTATTTCTCCACCAGAGCCTCGAAAAGAGGAACAACCGACTCAAGTGCAATAGCTAGACCTAAATCATGTGTGTTTTCGCTCCAGAGGATTGCACGGACAAACTTCACCGCGCCAATTTCACGTAACAAAGTCGATACCGATTGGTATTCAGTGAACTTGTCTGGAGAATCGAATGCCTGCCCCAAAATACGCAAAATGTCATTCTCCAAATCAACGGTTAGCTCTGCCAGCAATACGTCCGCCGCATGAGAGAAAATCTGATTTAAATACTCAACATCCTTCGCAAGATCATTCACAGTCTTGATCATTGCCCGCAGCTGCTCTTGCGGCCCACCAAGCACACCGGGAGCTATCTTTTCCATAACGTGATTAATCCGTAGTGAAGTTGCAAATAAAACAGTTTCTAAAGTTACCCTTGGAAATATTGGTTTTCGACAATGAATGATAGCACGCAGAATTTTCTAGTTAGCATATTTTTTGTAAGTTGTAAAATAATTATTGATCATTAGTACATTTAAATGAAAACCTTCCGAATAACCGACGGTTTCTATTATGTGATCATCAAACTACCGATATCGACGGCAAAAACGCCTAAATGATCAGCACTGAAATGAGCATACTTGCGAACCATCTCGTAACTTTCCCAACCTCCAAGCTCTTGCACGACATATACGGGAGTCCCATTTTGAACATGCCACCTCGCCCAGGTATGCCGCAAATCATGCCACCTGAAGTTACTTATCCCAGCCCTCTTTAGCGCCTTTACCAAGCGGCAGTACTGACCTTTTCGATGTGTTTTTCCTTATAGGTGAACACGAATTGTGAGTGTAAATTTCGCCGCTTAGTCAAAACACGTAGGGCCTCCCCATTCAACGGTACAGCGATAGCTCGTCGAGCTTTTGCTTGGTCTGGATGAATCCAAGCCAAAGACTTGCTCAGGTCCATGTGCTCACACATATCGCAGATCACCCGGTGAACCTGGTTGATGAATTCCTGCCTTGGCATTACGTCGAAAAAATCACTTCCGCTTGAAACACGCCGCTTCCCAGCGGGGTGATGTCATCATTGAATAATTCGATGAGTGCGGCAACACGGCTGTGAATTGACGCTTACCTTGGAACACTTGCTTTGCGATATCCACGCCAATCACGCTTTCGATTGTCGATTTTATTGCGGTCTCCAGAAAGTAGACATAGAACCTTCGGTTTAGCACTTTCGCGTGGTGAGAGTCGGCCAGTCGGTTCAGCCGGTCATCAATCTGCTGCGCGATACGCTGCTGGAGTCCGACCTCATCTACGGTGATGAGACTACCTTCCAGGTCCTGAAGGAACCCGAGCGCAAGCCCCAGACCAAGAGCTATTTATGGGCCCAGGCCAACGGTTCAGGCCCGCCTGTTCGGCTGTTCGCCTACTCGCCCGGGCGCGGTGCCGAGCATGTGCAAAAGCTCTATGCGGGCGTGAAGCCTGGGGCCGTCCTGATGACGAATGGATACGAGCTGTACAACGGCATCGCCCGCACTCACCAGCTGGTGCACCTAGGCTGTTGGGCGCACGTGCGCCGTGGCTTCATCAAGGCCGAGCAAGCGGCGCCCAAGGCGTTGCACGAGCCACACCTGCCGGCCACGCAGTTCGTGGGCTTGATCGGCAAACTGTTCGCCGCCGAGGCGCGCAGCCAAGCGTGGGAGTCTGCGCGCCAGCAACGGCTACGAGCGCGCTACAGCGCCGCAGTCTTGGCTCGTTGCGGGCCCTGTTGGTTGCGAAGCTACCTGTGGTGGTGCCATCGAGCTTGTTGGGCCGTGCGTTACTGTACATGCAGGGGCAATGGCCCAAGTTGATCCACTTCGTCGAAAACGGCCACTGGCCGCTAAGCAACAATCTCTGCGAAAACGCGATCAGGCCCTGGGTCGTCGGCAGAAAGGGCTGGCTGTTCGCCGATACCGTGGCCAGCGCCCATGCCAGCGCCAACCTTTACTCGTTGATCGAGACGGCCCGAGCCAACAGCATCGAACCATATCGCTACCTCGTCTGGCTGTTCACTCGGTTGCCGCACGCGGTCACAGCCGACGACTACGCCGCGCTGCTGCCCTGGAATATGCCCACCAGCATCCACTGACTGCATACCATCTGGCCACGCAAGCTGAGAGGCGTCTTTAACTGATCGCTTACGAAGTACCTCGTTCCTGTGTGTATGCGCATCGTCTACGATCACGCCGACCGGACGCGCAACGAATGGTTTTACGCAGCCGTGTCCACGAGCTGTTCGTCGAGAGTCGCAGTTCGGCAGTCAGCCGGAGCATCATGGGCATGATGCGCGATGACGGGATATCGATCGGCCGTTTCAAGATTGCCGCTTGATGGAAGAGCTGGATTTTATTTGCAAGCAACCTGGACGCCATGCCTACAAGCGGGCGACGGTTGAGCAAATCGACATCCCGAATCATCTCAACCGGCAGTTCGATGTCAGCGGTCCAAACCAAGTGTAATGCGGCGATATTACTTACGTCTGGGCACAAGGCCGGTGGCATTATTTGGCAGCGGTACTGGATCTTTATACGCGCAGAGTTGTGGGCTGGGCATTCTCGGATAGACCAGATGCAGATTTGGTTGTGCAAGCGCTGGAGATGGCCTACGCACAGCGCGGCCGGCCGCAGGGTCTGATGTTTCATTCCGATCAGGGCGGTCAATATGTTAGCCGAAAATTCCGTCAACGCCTCTGGCGCTATCGGATCGAACAAAGCATGAGCCGGCGTAGAAATTGCTGGGAAACTCGCCAATGGAGCGACTGTTCAGAAGTTTGAAATCGGAATGGATACCAGAGATGGGTTACATTACAGATCAACACGCACAGCGAAACCTCAGCCACTATTTAATGCATCGCTACAACTGGATACGGCCGCATCAATTTAACGAGGGATTGGCACCGGCCGTCGCCGAAGAAAAACTTAACGCAGTGTCCGGAATGACTTGGCCACTACACAGAAAGGCATAGTGACCTCGGGCACCTTGTTGAGCAGACTCGGTATTTCCCTGTTTGCATTCAAGTTCACGGCAGACTCCAGAGCAAGAATAGGACAATTCAGATTCAGCTTAGCTGGCTAGACTTAGCCTAAACATAGCTGATTAGCGACGAACCGAGATCAGCTCAAGGAGTCAATAGGTGCTGATGGATGCGGATTGCCACGCGACATACCGGGGCCATGAACTGCCAGGGCGCATACCACGCCAGTCGTGAGATCGGAACGTATTGCAGAAAGAGGGACTGTTTGATTTTCGTGCAATTTACGACGGTCGCCGTCCCCAGCAGCCATGCAGATTCCCCACCTGTACACCTCAATATTCGCTTATAGGATTCAGGGAGGCGCCGTATAACCCTTGGGGGTGCAGCGGTGCATCCAGCGTGTCCTGCTTGACGCCGCCCGGTTCCACTCTCCTCGCATCAGAGATCGTCGTCATAAGAGCGTAACAGACCGCGATCATGATAGTGCACGCACAGATCATGGAATCTAAAGCCGCAACAAATATGGCGGACTGGTGGTTCAGTAATATGCGGAATTTTCAGCAATCATTTCACTGATGGGGGGGGATATTTCGATGAAACTAAATATGACTGTATCTGCTGCAACCTTGATTGCTTGCTGGTTGGAGCACGAGAGTGCGCTCGCTCAGAGCGCTATCAACATTCGGGGAACCGAACTTCTGGGTGAATTCTCGACGCTGAACAATACTGTGGCTGGCCGCTCGCTGCTGGACCAGAACATCAGGCTGGGGGTGCAAATCAACAATCAGGCCGACGCCGCGAGCAGAGCGCGGGCCGTCTACGATGCCGTCGGCAGTGACTGGAGTTTTTCCGAAGCACTCGGCAGCCGGATGTCAGCCATCTATAAAGCCAGAAACGATAAGGCGGGCACCTTCTACCTTTCACAAAACATCAAGGATCTCCTCAATTTCGGCACTGGCACCGCGGGCGGCAACTCCGGTGTAATCAAATACATCTTTAGCAACGGTACGATCGACGGAAAGACCCCCATTAGCGCTGCAGCGCTCGCGGCCCTGCCACCCGGCGCACAATTCGATGTGCTCGGAAAAGCGTACGGCCTGCCGGCCGGTGCGCCCGGGGGCGACAAGTACGGCAACCCGCGCCTGTTCCAGGGCGCGAGGGGAGAATACGGCTCGATACAAGGCTGGGAGGCGGTTGACTTCTTCGGGAACAAGGTCAACAGCTTCTCCTATCTGGTGGGGCCCGCGTCGGACACCCGTAACAGCCCGTCCTTCCCGAGCGGACATACGGTCGCCGGCTACGCCTTCTCACTGTTGTTCGCGTCGATGGTTCCGGAACGTTACAAGGAAGCCTTGACCCAGGCGTCGGAATTCGGGAACAGCCGCATTGTTCTGGGCGCACATTATCCGCTTGACGTGATTGCCGGACGTATCCTCGCCACGCACGATCTCGCCCACCTGCTCGCGAACGATCCGGACTATGTCGGCACCCGCGCCGGTTTAAGCATTCTGGACTTCCAGGCCCAACTGGCCACGGCTAGCGTCGACCTGCGCACCGCTCTGTCCGCAGATTGCGGCAGCAGCATACAAGCGTGTGCCGCCAGCGCCGCCAATGCGACGAGTGATCGTTTTGCCGACAAGGCAAAGAACAAGGCCGACTATAACTATCGTCTCACCTACGGAATGCCTGGGACGAGCGCCACCAACGGCACTCTGCTGGCCATCACGGATCCGGCGGCACAAGCCCTCCTTGCGACCCGTTTTCCCTACCTGACACCGGAACAGCGCACCGACGTGCTGTTCACCACCCAGGTCGTCGGCGGCGTTCCCTTCGACAGCGGCAAACTCGGCTTCTGGGCCCGCCTGAACCTCTACGCGGCGGCCGACGGCTACGGTGCTTTCAACGGCCCGGTCACGGTGACCATGGATGCAGCCAAGGGCGGTTTCTCGGCGTTCGACAGCTTCGCCAACGATATCGGGGGCACCGGCTCGCTCACCAAACTCGGCACCGGCACCCTGGCTCTCACCGGTACCAATACCTATTCGGGGGGCACCACGATCGCAGGCGGCACGCTGATCGCGGTGGGTGGGGCTGCCCTTCCGAACGCGGGAATGTTGGCAATTGATAAGACGGGCCGGTTAGCGTTGCTGTCAGACGAGACGATCGGAGGTCTTTCGGGTTCCGGTTCCGTTGCTCTCGGCACGTCGTGGCTCTCGGCGGGTGCAGACGGATCCTCCAGCCTATTCGCCGGAACGATCTCGGGCTTGGGCGGCCTCGCCAAGCTCGGTGCAGGCACGCTGACCTTGTCGGGCAGAAACGACTACTTGGGCGGCACGGAGATCGCGGCGGGTACGCTGGCTGTGTCGGGCGTGCAGGCGCTTCCTGATGCGGGGCGCGTGACGATCGGCAAGACAGGCCGCCTGGCGCTTCTGTCGGACGCGACGGTCAGCGGCCTTTCGGGATCGGGATCGGTGGACCTCGGTGCATCACGCCTGTCGGTGGGGGCAGACGATCAATCAAGCACCTATGACGGTTCAATCTCAGGCCATGGCGGTCTCACCAAACTGGGCGCTGGTCAGCTCAATCTGACCGGTGCAAACACATTTGCCGGCGATACGCGCGTGACAGGTGGCCTGCTTTCGGTGAATGGGTCGCTCGCATCGGGCGTGATGGTCGCATCCGGGGCAACGCTTGGCGGCAATGGACGGATCGCCTCGCTGGATGTCGCCTCCGGGGGAACGCTCGCGCCCGGCAACTCGGTCGGAACGCTGAACGTGACCGGCAACGTCCGCTTCGCGCCGGGCGGCGTCTACCGAGTCGAGGTCGCGCCTGACGGGCGCATGGACAGCCTCCTGGTCGGTGGTGGCGTCGATCTGAACGGCGCTTCGCTCGAATTGCGGAAGGAAAATACCAGCGGCTGGCTATCGCCGGGCAAGGCTGGCGGCCTGCTGGGCTCCCACTCCACCATTCTCAGCGCGGCGGGCGGTGTGACCGGCCGGCTCGGCCCCGTCGTCAACAGCGGGTTCACCTTCATCGATGCCGATCTCGCCTATTCTGCCGGCGCGGTCGATCTGAGCCTCAAGCGCAATGGGGTCCATTTCGCATCGTTTGCCTCGTCCGAGAGCGGCCGATCTGTCGCGACCGCACTCGACGGCATGACTCCTGGAACCCCTATCTACGAAACGGTGCTCGCCAATTCCGCTCCGAGTGCGCTGCCGCCGCTGTTCGATCAGCTCTCTGGCCAGATCCATGCCGGCATGGCCGCGTCGCTGCTTGAAGACAGCCGGTTCCTGCGCACGCAGGCGCTGGACCGCGCAGGAGCAGGTATCGACGGGGCTCCCTCGGGCAATACAGCAATCCTCGCGCGTGACGTCTCCGGGGCATCGATCGTCTATATGCACGGCTTCAGGTCCTGGGGCCGGAGCGATGGCCAGGACGGTAATGCGGCCTCCGATCGCTCGGCCGATGGCTTCCTAGCCGGAGCCGATGGCGTGCTCGACAATGATTGGCGGATCGGCGGGCTCGTTGCCTATGGACATACAGGATTGAGCCTCGCCGATGGCTTGGGTTCCGGCCACGCCGATAGCTACGCGCTCGGACTTTATGCTGGACGGCGCTTCGAGAACGGCCTGACGCTGCGCGTCGGGGCCGGCTATAGCCATTCCGAGATCAAGACGACGCGCACACTCTTCACGCCGGGGATCGTTGACGGGAGCCTGTCCGCGAAATACGGCGCCGATCTGGGGCAGATATTCGGTGAGACGGGCTGGCGCTTCGGAAGTGACGAAGCTTTGATCGAGCCGTTCGCCAATATCACTTATGTTGCGCTACACGATGGCGGCTTCACCGAAGACGGTGGCTCGGTGGCCCTCCGCTCCGGCGGATTTGCCAACGACCTCCTGCTGTCGACACTGGGCGTGCGGCTGACGAAAGCATTCGACCTCCCCGGGTCGACTGTGACGGCCAGGAGCACACTCGGCTGGCGGCACGCCTATGGCAGCGCGACGCCCGACGCGTCCCTCAGTTTTGCGGCAGGCAGTCCTACCTTCGCAGCCGCCGGCACGCCGATCGCTCGTGACGCCTTCGTCGTGGAGCTAGGTGCGAGCACCGGGATCAACGGCAACCTGTCGGTCGATGTCGCCTACCAAGGTTGGTTCGCGGCCACTGGAGTCGAAAACGGCTTCAAGGCGGGACTCTCCTGGAAGTTCTGACGAAGCACGATTTCAGCAAATCCAGCATCATGGCTTAGCATCCACGGGATCTAGCCGGATGAAGTTTGTAATAGACCGTGCGTCGTGGAATGTCGAACCACTCGCAGATTTTGCTTACCGCGACATCGAAACCATCTTGCTTGAGTCCCTGGCGGATGGTCTCGATTACTTGTCTTCCTCGCCCAACAGGGACGCCATTTTTTTCTGGCGCGCAACTCCAGCATGGCTTCGCCGTACGCTTCCTGGAGTTCCTTGAGCTGTCGCTCGTACTGTTCTTTGACATCCAGGGGCTTGGCCCGTAAGGCGTTCTCCATCCCTTTACGCTCTTCGTCGACCCATTCTTCGATCTCTGACGGCGGAATATCGAACGCCCGGCTGACCTCGGACACCGTCGTCTTACCCTGGATGATTTCCATCACCAGCGCCGCTTTGCGCTTGGCTGTCCAACGTTTGAATTCTTCTTCCATCACCATGCTCATTTGATCTCCTTTCTGGATTATCTACTGAGTAGGTTTTGAGTGGGTCATTACACTTGCGCGCTGGTTTAATAAAGATTCGCACCTCTATCAAACCGGGTAACCCCACCCTTTGGCAAGGCATTACTGTCCGATCAAGTCGGAACTACTACAGCTAAACATTGTTTCGGCAAGACGCCGATGCAAACCTTCATCGATAGCAAGCATCTGGCTCTTGCAAAACAGCTAAATCGGACAATGCCGACATCCGATCCAGTTCTGATAGAAGAATAGTCGGTTTCTGTCAGATCAAGTTTAGATTAAGACACCTCAAAGACCGAGATGAACCAGTTTGCTATCCTCTACGCTGCTCGATTCGTACGACCCGTTGTTTAACTATACCCGTCTTGAACACGAAAATTCTGATACTCCCGCCATTGGCCGCTACATAGTCAATAAATTCCCCATGACGTTTAAGTAAGGCATTATGCTGCGAATGATTCATCTTTCTTTGACTTTGAATATGCTAACTGAGTGCAGAAGCTTGGCAGACTGATCCTCTAATGCGCCAGCTGCTGCGGCGGCCTCCTCCACCAGTGCGGCATTTTGTTGTGTAACCTGATCCATCTGTGCCATAGCCATGTTGATCTGCGAAATGCCCTCTGTTTGTTCATTGCTGGCAGTGCTTATTTCCTGGATAACGTTCGTCACACGCTGAACACTAGTGACCACTTCTTGCATGGTCGCGCCAGCCTGGGCAACGAGAGCACTACCGTCCTCGACTTTGTTGACGGAATCATCGATGAGCATTTTAATTTCCTTGGCTGCGGCGGCGGAGCGTTGCGCTAAGTTTCGTACTTCGGAAGCGACGACTGCAAAGCCCCGTCCTTGCTCACCCGCGCGGGCAGCCTCGACCGCCGCATTAAGCGCCAAGATATTAGTTTGAAAAGCGATGCCATCAATGACGGAAATAATGTCCACAATCTGTTCCGATGATGCGCTAATGCCGGCCATTTTTTCAATCACATTTCCCATCACGCCTCCTCCTCTCAGCGCAATGTCACGTGCTTGCATCGCTAGGGAACTGGCCTCTTTGGCGTTCTCGGCATTTTGCTTTACCGTAGAGGTAAGCTCCTCAAGTGCTGAAGCTGTCTCTTCCAAAGAGCTGGCTTGCTCTTCGGTACGAGAGGAGAGTTCAAGATTTCCACTTGCGATTTGGCTCGATGCAGTGGCCACCATATTCGTTCCTGATCTCACTTCACATACAATGCCGGCCAGATTGTTGTTCATCGTCCGCAGAGCGGTGATCAGTATCCCGGTCTCATCCTTGTGCGTCGAGTTAATCTCGGATCGCAAGTCGCCCCTGGCGACTGATTGGGCAACATAGACTGCCTCGCCCAGCGGGGCGGTAATACTGCGCGTGACGTACCATGCCGCGGATATACCAAGGGCTGTAGCGGCAATGGCCACTCCGAACAGAATTTTCAAGATGAGCTGGTACTCGTCGCGCATTTGGGTGATGCTTTCGTTATTCTGCTTTTCCTGCAGATCAATCATCGCTTGCATGTCAGTGAACCATTTAGCTTGGGGGGCCTGCACAACGGATCTCAGATGTAATGCTGCGTCTTTCTCAGTCCCGGCTTCCGCAAGTGACATTACCTTGTCAAAGTTTGGCCTGACTTTGTTTCTGTCAGATTCGAGCTCGCCCGCGAGCTCCCGTTCCGCCTTGGTGTCCATCAACGAACGCAATTTGTCGAAAGTGTCGTCATACTGCTTGCGAGTCTTAATAATGATTTCCTTCTGCTCACGACGAATTTCGGGATCTTCGTAAAGAATGATGTTTCGCACAGAACGTGCTTCCTGATTGAGAAATCCACGCATTGAGTTAGCAGCAGCGATCGTTACATTGTTTTCTCCAACGATAAGCTCGACCTGCCTGTTGTTTGCAGCCAAAGATTGCCAGCCAATCAGTGCAATCGAGCACAAGAGACATAGCAAAAGACCGAATGCTAGTGATAACCGCGTCCCGATTCTCATGTCTGAAAATTTCATTTTCTCCACCTTTTTTCTAATCATTCAACGATCCACCTAAGGATCATCGACTTTTGTAATTTTGATAAACGCGTCGCATGAGCAAATTTTGCTGAACTGCTCGCAAATGCTTTGTTCAGTCCATTACGGCTTTTTTAGTGTATTTTTTAGATCCATATCTCGTCGTTATAAGAATAAAGCAGAGTGAGTGTGAGGATTGGTTGCAAAATCAGCAATAGCATGACGATGCTGCATTTGTTCCTAGTTGTTTTATGCATATGGAAGATGGGAACGTAGGCCCATCGCGACGCCAGTTCGCCAAATGGCTCGGCAATCCGCCGGACGATGTCGTAGTGCAGTTGCATGCTTGGTTGCAGGACCGCGTGCTCAAAAAAGGCCAGCCACCCTTGCCGCCGCTGATGGCGCGCGTCTGGATCAGCCCGCGCGGCATGCTGGAACGTTTGGAAGTACCACTCGATAGGTGACGTCGAGGCCGATGCGCGGCTGAAGAAGCTGCTGATGTCGCACCCCTTGCCGGAGCCGCCGCCGTCGGACATGCGCCAGTCCGTGGCGCTGTATCGCTGAATTTCCCAGAACTGCCGGCGAAGTAAGCATGCCTGGCTGAGGGGATCGCCGCAGCGGCGCTGGAGTTTTCTAATCCGACGCTCTAATGTATGCCTAGCTTTAAAAACCGACCTCATTGCAATGCGCATTAAGTCAGCAAAATAGTCCGATAAAAATAATTCCACTTCTGCATGAGCATCCCCACGGTGCTCGCTGGACGCTATTTCATCCACGAGTGCTTGTCAGAGTGAATACGCTTACAACCCTTGACAGACTTTGAGCTTGATTTTGCAGTGATTGCGCCGCTGCTGCTGCTTCCTCTACTAAGGCAGCGTTTTGCTGAGTCACCTCGTCCATCTGGCTGATTGCACGGTTTATTTCTTCAATTCCCTGTGTTTGCTCAACACTGGCCGCAGTAATCTCGGAAACGATGTCAGTCACCCGCTGTACGCTAGCAACAACATCTCCCATTGTTTTACCAGCGGTCTCCACCAAGCGACTACCTTCATTGACTTGAGCCACCGAATTATCGATAAGTGCTTTGATCTCTTTCGCCGCAGAAGAAGAGCGTTGAGCGAGGCTACGAACTTCAGTGGCCACTACCGCAAATCCACGACCTTGCTCACCAGCACGTGCTGCCTCAACAGCAGCATTGAGCGCAAGGATATTAGTCTGGAATGCAATGCCATCGATAACACTGATGATTTCGACAATCTGCTTTGAAGATTCGTTGATGGAAGACATGGTATGAACCACCTGGCCGACAACCTTGCCTCCATCTACCGCAATCTTTGAAGCGGACTTTGCAAGTTGATTAGCTTGTCGGGCGTTATCAGAATTCTGTTTAACTGTGGCCGTTATCTCTTCCATTACGGATGCGGTTTCCTCGAGCGAACTCGCCTGTTCCTCTGTGCGACTAGAAAGATCGAGGTTGCCAATAGCGATCTGGCTAGATGCAGTAGCGATAGTATCTGTGCCGTTTCTAACCTGGCTAACGATACTGTGAAGGCTATCGTTCATTTTCTTGAGCGATAACATCAACTCGCCCGTCTCGTCTTTGCTGGATGGATTAATATGTGTTGATAAATCACCAGCCGCAACCTGCTGTGCCACGGTAACAGCAGACTTGAGTGGTACGGAAATAACGCGGGCGACGAAAATTGCCAATACCAATCCAATAGTGAGTGCGCCACTCAGGAGCACGATTATAAACAGTCGGGCACGTTCAAACGTCAGATCCGCCTCTTGGGAGGATTTGTCACTCCCAATCTGATTCACCCTCGTAAGTTTATCGATCCCTTCAAGAAGAGAAAAGTAGATATCAGAGGACTCGCCAGCAAATAATTTTTTGGCTTCCGCTTCGCCCTGCCCCTGAATCGCCGCGATGATACTTGCATGCGCACTAAGCAATTTTGCTATCTTGGAATGCATCTCAGGGTAAAGTGCTTTTTCTTCTGGCTGGGATATTTGCGTTTCATAAAGCCTGACCGCAGCATTAAGCTCAGTGATCACCATATCTGTACGCTTAATCAAAATCCGAGTTGAATCTTTATCGTCATGGTAAAGAGCCAATTGAGCTTCGTTGCTGCGAACTCTAGCTAGCAGCAATTTGATGTCCGCCAATGTGCGGATGGTAGGGAGCCAGTTGGTAGCAAGTTCAGTCGAAGCAGTGTTCACCTTACCCAACGCAATGACGGAAAAGACTCCAGATATCGCAGACAATATCAGAACCAAAGAAAACGAAAGCAAGAGTTTTTTTGCAATTTTAAGATCGTAAAACCAATTCATATACCCTCTCAGGTTCAGCTAAGCTGCAAAATACAAACAATAAATTTTTGATTCTGAAGCAGTTGACGGTCACCAGATGTTCAGTGAAATGCTACAGCCAACCATGAACTATTCTTGTATATCAAGACTGCAGCCGATAAATAGCGACAGCAAATAAAGTCATTCCCGGCACATAGGAATTAGCTTTACATGCTTCCAGCCTGTTAAAAGGTATTTTTATAAGGGCTAGGGCATCGTCGCAGATATCCACCTCCGGCATCTCGTCACAGTGGAAATAGGTATTCAGACTGCACACCTCCTGCTGACCGGAGAGGTCGATCTCGGCTTTTCTGAAATAACGAGGTTTAGTTTTTGCGCCAAGCCTAAAGATCCAAATGCCAAATATCAGTCCGCCACTTAGAATGCAGACTAATGACAACCAAAGAAATGACGCCAAGAAATCATCCATATCCCACTCCCTTATTAATACTTATCACGTACTAACATCGTAGGGTTGTATGGTGATTGGCGAAATCAGGATTCTCCCTATGACCTGAGACGAATCTTGTAGCCACCTTGTAAGTGAGTTCTGGCCTTCCTGATCCGCTACGGAACGCCGGACCATTTTAAGAGTTAGTTTTCGGCGTTAAAATTTCTTGCTCCAGACCTGAATCCCTTACCCGACTTGCGAATTCGAGTGGTGTCATGTCATTGAGAGCAGAGTGAGGCCTGCTCTCATTGTAGTCCCTGCGCCAATCCTCAATGATCGCCTTGGCCTCTGCCAAGGAGCTGAACCAATGCACATTGAGGCATTCATCCCGGAATGATCCGTTAAACGTCTCGATATGGCAATTGTCGGTTGGCTTTCCAAGGCGGCTAAAGTCGATACGCACGCCGTAGTGGTAAGCCCATAGGTCCATCAAGCGCCCAGAGAATTCGCTTCCGTTATCTACAAATACATACTTCGGTGCACCGCGTTGCGCCACCAAGCGATTGAGCATCTCGACCACATGTTCGCCTCTGAGCTTTTGCCCTACCTCATCGCTCGTGA
>NZ_KV880769.1:1773687-1889654 GCF_001929405.1 Herbaspirillum camelliae | reverse complement strand
GGCAACTTCGAACGCAACTGCAATTGTTCTTCACGGTAGATCCGATAAGCTTGATGCCGCCCTAACTGCCAACCCTCTCGCCCCAACAATACATGGATGCGCCGATAACCGTAGCGCACACGGGTGCCGGCAATTTCATGCATGCGCCGGCGCAGCGCCAACTGCGGATCCCTGACGCTGCGGTAGTAATAGTTGCTGCGCAAATGTTGCATCAACCTGCAGGCCCGACGTATCTGAATGCCGTAGTGACTGACGATATAGTCCACTACTTCATTCTTCAACGCGGGCCGGGCCATTTTTTTGCAGCGACATCCTGCAAGATCGCTTTATCCAGACTCAGCTCCGCAACCAGCTTTTTGAGCCTTGCGTTTTCCTCTTGGAGTTGCTTGAACTCACGGACCTGATCCGACTGCAAGCCGGCGTATTGCTTCTTCCAGCGATAAAACGTCTGTTCCGAAATACCCACGTTGCGGATCACTTCGGCAACAGGCATTCCTAGTTCCGCCTGCTTCAGCACCGCCACGATCTGCTCCACTGAAAAACGCTTTTTCTTCATGGCAAACCTCCTTTTCCGTTAAGGCACAGTTTGCCGAAAAACTCAATCCAGGTTCGGTCCGATTTCGTCGATGCAGATCACTTCGGCGTTCTGAAGTCAGGCCAAGCCTATCTCTTTTCGGAAGAATCAAAAACATCGAAGAATTGATGCACAAGACGGTATTTATATTCGGACACATGAAGGATGGCTGTTTCTGGCCTCAGTAATCGACCTGTTCTCTCGTCAAGTAATTGGTTGGTCAATAGGGCCTTTATTCGAAGCGCTCAAACGATGCAGGCTGAACCTGGCTACTTGACTTGTGTTTCGGTGTAGTAGCCGCTGTCGACCAATACCTTTTTCCAGTTATTGCGGTCGACACTAACTGGCTTCAATAGAAAGGCCGGCACAACCTTGACACCGTTGTTGTATGTTGTGGTGTCGTTGATCGTCGGCTGTTTTCCCGACAACATAGCGTCAACCATGGAAACAGTAATTTTGGCTAAATCACGCGTGTCCTTGAAGATGGTGGATCGTTGCTCACCTCGGATGATGGACTTGAGCGAAGGTATTTCCGCATCTTGGCCTGTAACGACAGGCATCGGTAATTTCGGTGTACCGTAACCAACTCCTTTGAGCGAGGAGATGATGCCGATGCTCATTCCGTCATATGGCGACAGCACCGCATCGACGTGTGCGTTGGTGTAATAAGCACT
Source organism: Herbaspirillum camelliae (assembly GCF_001929405.1). NCBI lineage: Bacteria > Pseudomonadati > Pseudomonadota > Betaproteobacteria > Burkholderiales > Oxalobacteraceae > Herbaspirillum > Herbaspirillum camelliae. Next base: position 1,888,406 of record NZ_KV880769.1, on the reverse strand, counting down.
TAGTAAGTTGTCCATACGGGATTGCGCAGTCGCGCCATCCCAACGCAACGTGGCGACTTTGCCCATACCAATCTGTTTGCTGCGCACAACCAGCATGCCTTTGTCGATGTAGGGCTTGAGCACTGACATGGCACCATTGTAGAAGAAAAATGCATTACTGTTATCAGGCGAACCACCAAAGAGTTCAATGTTGAACGGGCCTTTGCCTGACGTTAGATCCAGTGATTTTTCGATGTAAGAAGCCTGCATCACACCGACCTGAAAGTTGTCGAATGTTGCATAGTAATCGACGTTCTTGGTCTTTCGAATCAGACGATCATAGGCGATGACTTTAATGCCTTTGTCTGCTGCTTTCTGGAGTACCTCAGACAAGGCAGTGTCGTCGATGGCGGCGATGACCAGCACTTTCACACCCTTGGTCACCATGTTTTCGATTTGCGCCAGTTGATTTGGAATGTCGTCTTCAGCGAATTGCAGGTCAGTCTGGTAGCCCTTTTCCTTGAATACCTTGACCATGTTGTTACCGTCTGCAATCCAGCGTGCCGATGATTTTGTCGGCATGGCAATTCCAATCAGAGCTTTGTTCTGAGCTCTAACTTGCACATTCATCGCCATCAGACTTATGCACAGGCCGAACGCCAGTCCGATCAACACCAATTTGAGTTTCATAATTTTGGTTTCCTCAGTTATTTGTTGTTTTACTCACAAATGCGAAGCGTGCCAAAATCACGGGGGGGGGGCGAGAAGATCAATGCTTCGCAAGGCTTCCACGATAATCATTAAAGCAATGTATCGCCAATGTTTTTTTCCGCAAAAGAAATATTGTTTTGAATATCGGTCTTTCTTGTGGGGGGTCTTTCAAATGATGTTCCAGATCCAATATCAATCACACCATGACTATGAGTAAATCGTCATGATGCAAATGCGATCTATAGCTCTCCAATGGTGTTTCCAATACAAGCCCTTTTCAAGGCTGGCCAACCCTCAATAAACCAAGAATATTTTCAATCAGGAAAAGTCGAAACATTTAATTATGCCGTAACAATTTTTTCAAATAATAGCCCCTTTCTTAACATGGATTTGCATGTGCATAGGGGACTATCAATGAATTTTTTTCTTAGTAAATTCTGCAAATTCAACGCCGCGCCTCATTGCTCTTCTATCACGATGATCGCTGCAACCATGATCACTTCACCTGCGGTCGCAGAAGATGCGAAGCAATTTACGAAAGTATTGGTCGACCAGTACGATAAACTGAGACAAAGCGATCCGAAATTCCAAGAAAAAAATCTTCAGATGGTTCGAGACATCATGAGCAACACCACGCAAGTACGGAAAGACCTTGCAGTTCGAGACAATGCCACCTTCAACATGGCAAACATGATGGATCGTGCCAAGGGTGGTTTGGATGCAGGACTATTTAGTGGTATTGGCGGTGAGAATGCTAATCCTTTCATGAATTCGGGCGATTTCTCACCGGGCAAATTGCACGAATATGGTAAGGGGATGTCTAACTCACCACGTCCTTGCGCTGCCAGCCTATCTGGTCACATTATGCCGCTTTTTGGTTGCTCGACAAGTAGTTCGTATCCGAGTGGTCACACTGCAAAAGCTACCGGTGCGTCACTTCTCGCAGCTTATTTGTTTCCAGAGCGTTTCCAGCCATTCATTGCCCGTGCTCAGGAATATGGCGAAAGCCGGATCGTGGCGGGGCAACACTATGCACTTGACGTGATGGCCTCCAGAGTGATGGCCTATAAAGCGGTCGCTGATCTGTTAGCGCAGCAGAGCCAAAATCCGACGAGTTGGCTTAATACTGCTGCTAATCCCGAACGGATACGCCAAAACATGGTGGAGCGGTGTGGCGGGATGGCACTTCAGGCATGCGCAGATAAGCGTACTGATAGTTTTTCTGATCATGATCGAAACAAAGCTTTTTACAATTACACGAAATATTATCGATTTGCGCCAATCGGCCCAACTGACAAGCCGATGATCGTGCCAGAAAATGCGGAATATCTCATTCAGACACGATTTCCTTATCTTTCGGCCGACCAACTCCGAGAGATCATTCGCACCACCTCTGATCCATCAGGGCAGATACTCGACGATCCTTGGAGTCGCATTAATCTCTTCGCAGCCGCTGATGGTTATGGTCGCTTCGATACCGATGTATCGGTAACGATGGACATGACCAAAGCCGCGAACCAAGCCAAGCCGGGCGCAGGCTACAATGCCACCGATATTTGGCGCAATGACATCGGCGGTACGGGCCGCCTAACCAAGGCGGGTGGCGGCGCACTGACGCTGACCGGTACCAATAGTTTTGGTGGTTTTACACTTCAAGCTGGTACGCTTACACTGACTGGCACGAACACCTTGACCGGTTCCTCCAATACCACAGGTGGGCAACTCGTCCTTGATCATGGCTCGCTTTCGACTAGAGGAGATCTGTCCGTATCAGACAATACCAAGTTGAGTCTTCAAGCTGCGTCGATTTCTGCCAGCGGACAACTGGATGTAGCAGCAACTACCGTTCTGCAAGGATCCGCCGCCATCACAGTTGGCCAAGGGCGGATGGGGTCCATATCCGGCACGATTAATGGCGGCGGAGGGCTCGTCAAACGTGGTGATGGGAGATTGTTACTGGCGGGAGCCAATAGTTTCTTGGGGGATGTGAAAGTTGAAAAAGGTACGTTGGCGCTCGGCACATCCACAGCGGCAGGGAAGGGCGATATCATTCTCGCCGATCAAACCACACTTGCCTATATCGACGGAATCAATGTCAAGAACCGGCTCGTCCTGGAGGGGGGGGGCAATCTCGACGTTGCCACTGGCCGTGCGACCCAGTCCGGCACCATCGGGGGCTCGGGAAATTTCCGGATTAGCGGCGCAGGTATTCTCGACATTACCGGTGATTTTTCTGGCTTCGGTGGCACGACCAGAATCTCCGGCACCACCGTTGTCGCCAACAATGCGTTCGGTGGCAAGGTTGCCATCGCCGACGGTGGCGTGTTTATCGCAAATGGGCCAACCATCGCAACAGTTGAAGTGGAAAAAAACGGGACATTGAAGGGATTAGGCAGTGTTGGCACAACTACCATTGGCACTGGTGGCGTCATCGCTCCGGGAAATTCGCCTGGTACGATTACCATCTTGGGCGATTTGACCTTTAAGGTTGGCGCGACGTACCAAGTGGAAGTCAGTCCTTCTGGTGAAAATAGCGATTTCATCAAGGTTTCAGGTCTCGCTCGTATTGACGGCGGCAATGTCCAACATGTCGGACTTGATGGCAATTATGCGCCTTTCGTTACTTACCGTATTTTAAGTGCTGACGGTGGTGTACAGGGAAGATTCGACACCGTCACCTCAAACTATACTTTTCTAACGCCCAATCTTGTCTACTCGGCCAATGCGATCGATTTAACGCTTGTACGAAACCGTACAACCTATGCCTCCGTGGCAGTCACGCGCAATCAGAAGTCGGTGGCGAATGCCCTCGATAGCGCGCCAGAGGCTAACGCAGTTAGCCGAAATCTTGCAACGCTGAATCCACCGTCCGCTCGTGTCGCTTTCGATTCGCTTTCGGGGGATATTCACTCTTCGATAGTTGCCTCCCTGCAAGAAGAAACAAAGTCAATTCGTACCGTCGTGTCCGAAAGATCACACTTTGGCGTTGATTCCGCTAAGGCGACTTTAATGTCCAACTCCGATGGGAAAAGCCTTTCAGACGATTCCTCATCAACTGTAAACACCAGTTGGGGTTATACGTTCGGTAACTTCGGGAGTCGGAAGGGAAATGATTCAACAATTGGAGTCGATACCAGCGGTCTATTGGTAGGAGCAGACATTCCTTTTATGCAGAATGCGCGACTCGGCATCATCGGTGGATATAGCCACAGCACCTACGACGCCGGAAGTCGTTCCGGTTCGGCCAACAGTGACAGTTATCATATTGGCCTTTACAGTTCAACAAAGGTTGATGGTATTTTACTTTCAGGCGGAACTGCTTATTCTTGGCACCAAATTACCAACCAGCGCTCTACATCGGTTGGAGATGGGCTGGTGGAGCGTGTGCGCGGCGACTACCATGGCCGTACCTTCCAGATTTTCGGTGAGGTGTCCCGACCATTCACCAATCACGTGGCAAGCCTTGAGCCGTTTGTCGGGGTTGCCTACGTTCGTACTGGCATCGACAACTTCCAAGAAGAGGGTGGCTTGACCACCCTGTCTTTCCCTTCGCAGAGTATTGACACAACCTTCAGTACGATCGGACTACGCAACTTAAGCACTTTTTCCATAGGCCAAACGGAAGCCGCACTTCGTGCCACGGTCGGTTGGCGTCACGCATTCGGCGATCGGGATGCGAGTCTTATTCGCCAGTTTTCCTCGGGTCCTAATTTCTCCATCGCTGGTGCGCCAATCGCCGAAGATGCCATACTTATTACTGGTGGCTTTGATTTTCAGGTAAATAGAAATACGAAAATTGGTGTCGCTTACAATGGTCAGTTCGGTGGTGGCACCAGAAGTAATGGATTAAATGTGAAACTTAACGCTAGCTTCTGATAGGTTTTTCCTCGAATGAGCCGAGATGGAACACTAGGCCATTTTAAGGGTTAGTTTTCGGCGTTAAATTTTCTTGGGCAAGGCCGAATGCCTTGCGAGCAGAAGAACGGAGCGATAGACGTGGCACTACTTGGAATAATTCGACACTGGTATTTAGAGACCGCGTCCCAATTAGAGAAATTGCCAGGCGACTGGATATATCAAGAAACACGATCACGATATATACGATCGTCTGAAACGATCGAATCAGTCTATACCACCTGACAATCGCCTCAGCTCTTTCGTACACGGGTCAATTAATGAGGGGGCAATTCTGCGAGCAAATCAACATGCTGCATGGTGAATTTTCCTCATTCAAAACCCGAAAAAGCATGCCTTGCCAGCAAAGATTTTGGAAAGCGCATTCGATCTTTCAGAGCACCGTCTTAAACGGCAACTGGCCGAGCATCCCATTGAATGGATCGGCGTTGCAGTGTGTGTTCAGAAAGTATTGTGGAGTGGGAAGAACGAAGACATTCCATTGGCGATCGCCATGGATCAAGTCATCCCGTGGTTCGAGTCTCTCGTTCAAGAGCATCCGGCGATACTCTTGAATTAAGCAAAAAAAAAGTTTTATTACACGTTATCGATAAATAGCGGCATGGCGTTTTAATGGATTGCCCAGGAGAAATCATGTCCCCTAAGATGCAAAAAGATTCATATCATTTTCTCGTCGTGGACGATTTTTCGACGGTGCGACGGATCGTCAGTGGTAATCCCCCCATTTCTAGCGTTTGGCAGAAGTAGAAACGTTAAGCAGCCATGGCCAGCCGCTGTTTCGGGGTGATTCCGCCCAAGGCCATATTAGGGCGTTCATGGTTATAGGTCCACATCCAGGCGGTGGCGAATCGCTGCACGTGGTCCAGATCATCCCAGTGATACTGGGATAGCCATTCGTAGCGCACGGTTCTGTTAAATCGTTCGACGTAGGCGTTCTGCTGAGGATTTCCAGGCTGGATGTAGTGCAGCACAATTTCGGCCTGTAGCGCCGCCCATTCTGTAATGGCTGCACTTAGGTATTCAGGGCCGTTATCACAGCGAATCATTGCAGGCTTTCCGCGCCATTCTATGATTTGTTTCAAACTACGGATCACACGCTCCGAAGGCAGTGAGAAGTCCACCTCGATACCCAGTGCCTCCCTGTTGAAATCTTCAATGACATTGAACACGCGGATGCTGCGACCATCATCCAGTTGATCGTGCATGAAGTCCATCGACCAAGTTTCGTTAACGTCGATCGGAACACTAAGCGGTCCTGGTTTCTGCCTTACCAGGCGCTTGTGCGGCTTGATACGCAAGTTCAATTCAAGCTCACAATAGATCCGATATACCCGCTTGTGATTCCAGGCGAATCCACGCACGTTGCGCAGATACAAGTAACACAGCCCGAAACCCCAGTTGCGGTGGTTGTCCGTCAAGCGCATCAGCCAGTCTGCAATGTCGTCGTTCTCAGCCTTGTGCTTACCCACGTAGCGATAACAAGCCTCGCTGACATTGAACGCGCGGCATGCCAATCGGATCCACACCCCACGTTCCTGCACTACCCGTTTAGCCATCTCGCTACGGCGAGATGGCTTTACCACTTTTTTTCGAGTGCCTCCGTGACGATCTCCGCCTTCAACTTTTCCTCGATGTACATCTTGCGCAGTCGGGCATTCTCCGCCTCCAGCTCTTTCATCCTCGCCATGAGCGATACGTCCATGCCGCCGTACTTCCAGCGCCATTTGTAAAAAGTGGCTGAGCTGATGCCCAGATCGCGGCATAGATCGGGCACGCCTAAACCGGCCTCGACCCGTTTGATCGCTTCAATGATCTGGCTATCGGTGAATTTGGATCTTTTCATGCTGTAGAACTACTCAATGAGAATATTCTACTTCTGACGACGCTGGTTTTAAGGGGGGATTACCCAAGAAAACACATGAATTCCTGCAAAATGAATATTCTCTGCAAAAGAGCCACGCAAAATTCTTAAGCGGTACCACCTTCTGCCTACAAGACGCACCATCCAATCTACTCAATAGGAACCAGGTCGAGTATCTCAGACACCACTCTTCAGGACAGATTCGGCATTTTCCCCGCCATCATTGGAGTGCCCCTCGACTTATCTTTAGCAACTAAATGTGGTCAAGAAAATAGCGATTGACCGGTTAATGGCCATTGAACAAGTGCTTTGTTCAATTTGAGTTCTGCAATAAAGCCGCTATATCATCTGCTCGCGGTGGTGCTAACGTCCCCCGCTCGATTGCCAGTGGGATATTTCTGGTAGCCAGTTCTCGATACAGGTTGGCAGCGGCGCTGTCGAAATCTTCGAGCGCTCTGAGATGCTTCTCAATGGTTCCAATATCCCCTCGTGCCACGCACCCGCCCATGCCTTTTGCCAGGCCACCATCCAGAACGGCAGCCACAGTTCCTTGCAGAAGAGGCGTCATGGCATCCAACGCTTGCCGCTCTGTTGCGCCAAAGCGAGACCACAAATTGGCCCCTTCCTTCAGTAGTGTGATCAAAAATGGGCCTACGTAATAGGCGGAAGCATGGTAAAGCGGACGAACGTCGGCGGGCAGAGAAAACGGTACGCATTTGATCGATTGCGCCAACGATTGCAAATTGCGTAGAAGATCGCCTTCGGCCTCAATACCAACAGTACAGCCCGGAAGGCCTGCCAGAGCAACATCGGGGTTCGCGAACATCTGCATCGGATGAAAACCGCCGACCTGGGCGCCGGCTGCACGAGCGGCATCCAGCGCCGCGACCTCGGTGGCGCCAGAACAATGCACCACCGCGACGTCGGATCGCCATCGAACACTCGCACAGACCGGGCCGATCGCGTCGTCGCTAACGGTCAAAAACACGATACTGGCCTGATCCGCCACCTCTTGCGCTGAGTCAACAACGATGGCATCTGGACACCGAGTGCGAAACTCTGCCAAATTGGAGGCACTTCTGGTGCTTACAGCAACCACTTGACAGTTGGCTTGCACAAAGGCCGCAGCTAGCGTCTGTGCTACGCGGCCGGCCCCTACGAACCCGATGCGAGAAAGCATTGCATCTGCTCCCATGACGTTTTTCCCCGTTGATTAAAGAACAGGCCGCAAACGGCACCTGCGTTGGTTGATTATACGGACCGTACAAAATACTGGTGACCAACCCAGTCACTGTTGCACCAAGCAACGCCGCAAATCCCGAAATGCTGGTCGTATGCGGTCCTGCTTGTGCAGTTGGAGCGCTCAGCAGATAGGCCACACCGGAGACGGCAAGCGCCACGCCTACGAGCTTGAGCGGGCTGTAGGCTTCACGCTTTGTCACGATCGCCAGGCACATCGTGAACAATGGCATAGTCGAAAACACGATAGCACATGTCGTGGCCTACAAAGTGGTCAGCGCATGGTTAAGAAGCAGCATAAGCAATGCGAACTGGAAGATCCCCAAAACAGCAATCGCCATCCCATCGCGGGCTTTGAAGCGCACACCTTGAGATAGTCCGATTGGCACGATGAATACGGCAATGCCAATCAGGTATCTCAATCAAGAAGGCCAACGTCGCCAACGAAACGTCTCCAGACACGGTCTTAGTGGACACCATGGCCACGCCAACTCCCCCCAGTTGCTGAAGCCGCAAGAGCAGTTTTACCTGATGCACTCATAGAAACCACCGAATACGTTAGGGAAGCTTTCTGACAAGGCGCTGCTCAAGGAATTCCTTGCCCTACTGGCTGCCTGGAGTCTCTTCAACGCAGGCAAAACCGTAGGATTCATAGAGAATGCCGGGCAGGGAGCAAACCGGAGAACGTCCACAGGTGGGTTTCGTCAAATTTGTAACCCTGAACGATCTTGAATTTGGGAGCGCTTGTCCGTTCGGTTTCGGCTACAAACGCATTGGTGTAAAGCTGCAGCCCCTCCAGCACAGTGTTGTCCTGACCAGGCTCCAAACGAGCCAACGCAGTGGCCACCTGGCGGCGCCCGAAAGCGTGAATCGAGCGCGCTCTTGCCTGTCCTGACTCGGTCAAGAAAAGCCGCTTTGCCCGGCCATCACCTTCGTCCATCTGTTCTACGATATCGCCTACAAGGACTAGCTTGTGGAGCATCCGGCTGACGCTGGATTTTTCTAATCGCAAGACGGTGCCTAATTCGCTGGCGCTCATGCCTGGTGCATGGTCTAGCTCAAGAGCGTGTGAACGGCCGATGGCGACAAGCTGGTGCCAGCAAAATCTCCGCCCATAAATCCGAGTTCTCGCACTAAGGCGCGTGATGCGGTCCGAATTCCGTCGACGACTTTTGGGTTATTGGTCATACTGCTTTCCATTTGGTTGTATTTTGCAACTATATTCCTAAGCGAGGCCTTTGAAAAGGCCTTTCCTCAAAAGCTGTTGCTAGCCAAGATGATCCAGGACGTCAGCCTGACCGTGCGCGAGGGGATCCGCCAGAAGGTTCTGACCAGTTGATCTGCATCGGTAGACCCAGACCACCCCGAAAGTGAGTTTTTCGGCAAGCTAGGCCTTATAACGAAGGAGGTTTGCCATGAAGAAAAACGTTTCTCAATAGAACAGATTGTTGCGGTTCTGAAACAGGCTGAATTGGGTATGCCCGTAGCAGAAGTGATTCGTAACATCGGGATATCGGAACAGACGTTTTTTTGACTTCAAATGGTCGTTGATCCCATCTTTTCATTCTGCGTCCCCCAACAACTGGCCGACACGGCTAAGGAAACGTGGATGCCAATAGACTCTTGGAAGTGGTCGGCTGTTTGCAAGGATATGGAATCCGCCGCGCACAACATAGGGCTCGGTCACACGCTCCCGAATGCGAAGCGTGCTGCTATTGTCGCTTCGCTTCCGTGACCTTCTTGTCTCGGAGCTGCTTTTCCTCGTCGCGCAGTTTTTTGAGTTCGTCTTCCCAGGCTTGAATCTTCTCTGTCGCAACCTTGGACTCTTCCTTGGCTGCATCCGATGCTGTGGGGTCCTCGACTTGCGCGGGCTTTGCTCCTTCGAGGGCAGTCAACTCGGCGACCTTGGCGTCGAGTTTCTCTTGGAGGGACTGCTTGAACTCCGACGTAAGACGGCGTTCGGTTTGCAATATGTCGGCATTGGCCTTCGAGATTTCTTTGAGCACTTGCTCGCGCGCACTGTCGATCTCGGCGACTTTGAAATTTAGCAGCTCATCCATGGAGTTGTAGCCCAACCGGGCCTCTTCCGGGACGTGCGTGTAAATGATCTTACGCAGCTCGGCGTCAAACGTCGCTGAGCCGCCATCGCCAAGCTCGTTACACAGCGTCTCAAGGTAGTTGTGAACAATCGACGATGGCGTGTGGACATGCAAGTCCCACTTCTTCCAGGTAGAGCCAGCCGGTTCATTTTTCATTCCTCCTCCATCTTCTTGTTGAACGGAATATACGGCGCCAATGACGGAATTCGGAATCTTGTTAGTCATGGTTCCCCATCCAGTTCTTCTGATCAAGACGTTGACTTAGACATCAAGGGCCAATCTTCCGGCACTAGCGCTGGCGGTTTGGTCCATGGCTGCTCAACCAAGGAATCTTGGAACCATTGGTCCCGAAGATTGGCATGTTCTGTCACGATGAGTTGGAAGCCAACCAGCAACTGCGGATTCTTTTCGACGATTTTCAAAAGATAGCTGCGAGAACTGCCCGCAATCACTTCGCGAGCGTCTTTCTGCAAACACAGCGGCAGTACCAACAGCGCAAGAGAGAACGGCATGCTGTCCGGGTTCTCCTCCTCATAGCCTTGCAATGCTCTGAATAGAACCAGGCCGCAGAATGCGGGATTGAAAAGTTACCGAGCTTTCGAGCAGAGGTCTTCCTGGGCTCGCCAAAACCTCCTTGTCTCGGGAGAAATGGAAGAATACGAAGACCGCCTTATTGATGAATGGAGTCGATACCGGGATGTGGTCTTCGAGGAGCTTGATGAGGATAGTGCTGATGCAGTTCTTTTGGAAGCGGGTAAAGCGCTGTATCAATGGGCCGACTTGGAGAGTGGCAAGCCGTCCTGAGCCGGATCACTCAAGCCATCGCCAACCACAAAAAAGCCCACGACCAGTTTGTCGCCCAGTTGACCCCGATGCTGTTAGAGGTTAGCGGGGATTTGAAAGCGGACGAGTTGGATTTGAAGATCGACACCACGAAAATCGAGGCGCTCAGCAAGGCGACGAAAGATTCGATCACGAGCGTCGACGCGGCGCTCGCCAACCAAGACCCATCTGGTCTCAACAAGAGGCGCGAAGCGGCCGAGGCTGCCGTTGCCGAGATCAAGAGCAAGCTCGGCGAAAAGCAGCGCTTGTTCGTCCTCTTCAAAGAGCAGGTCGCCAGGTGGGAGCGAGCCAAGGAAGAGCTCGTGGGCAGCAAGGAAAAGTCCCAATCAATCGAATGGTTCAAGGCAGAAATCGAGTCGCTGGGCGCCCTTCCAGCCAAGCTCGCGGAGTTGAGAGCCAGCCGCATGGAGTTGGCCAAGAAAGTCCTTGAGCAGATTGTCAAAACGGTTGAGGAATACCGCCGGCTGTATGAGCCCGTGCAGGAATTCGTCAAGTCAGCCGCCCAGATGGACATGCATCTACCACTGGACTTCGATGTGCGCATCGAAGAGCCCAACTTTCAAGAGCAGTTTTCCCCGCGAATCAACCGCCAATCTCGTGGCAGCTTTTCTGGCGTGGACGACAGCAACCAGCTCATGCGCGGGCTGTTGAAGGAGGTCAATTTTGGGGACGTGGACTCCACCCTGAAATTTCTCGACACCATCGATGACATGCTCCACTTCGACCGTCGCGAATCAGGCGGCGGTCGTGAAACGAAGATCGCAGACCAGCTCCGGCGTGGCGGTGAGCCTCAGGACATCTTCGACTACCTCTTCGGCATGAGCTACCTTGCGCCGAGATATTCGCTGACGTTCGACCAGCAGGAAATCAGCCAGCTTTCGCCCGGCGAGCGCGGACTGCTTCTGCTTGTCTTTTACCTCCTAGTGGACAAGGACGACATCCCGATCATCATCGACCAACCGGAAGAGAACCTCGACAACCAGACGATCTTCAAGGTGCTCGTGAAATGCATCAAAGCGGCCAAGCAACGCCGCCAGGTCATCATGGTGACCCACAACCCCAACCTCGCCGTTGTGTGCGATGCCGAGCAAATCATCTGTGCCACATGCGACAAGGCGACGAACACCTTCAACTACATCTCCGGCGGCATCGAGTCGCCATTGATTAAGGCCAAGGTCGTCGAAATCCTCGAAGGTACCGAACCGGCTTTCAAGAACCGGAAACGGAAATACGGCTTGTGAGGCGTCCCTTTCAATTGGGTTGCCGGCAAGCCGACATCGACGAGTGACAGCTACGCTGTAAAGCGGCTGGCGTTGGCGCCTATCGTACATACATCGTGCAACACATGGGCGTGGCATCGAACCGTCGAAAATTGTTTCGTCAGAAGCTCGTTTGGCCGTTCATGCGTCGCACACCATTGTGATTTTCGTGATGGAGCGCTGGCTCGGCCAACGTCGCGTGTTGGATTAATAGCTTTAAAATCAATACTGCGCAGAGGCGTTGAGCCCGCACGTTAATCTGGTTCCTCTGTCATCTGAGTTGTTCGTCATGACTCGTCTTCTCGATTGCCGCGTTGCTCAATCTGCAACTGTGCCCGCTGGGTGGCTTGCTGCAACCGCTTCACTAGGACCGCACGCGGCGGCAAGGTCGTCAGGTACTCGGCGACATGGATGCCGGACTTGTCCAGTTCCAGCAACTCGATCTGCTCGGACTTCTTGCCGGTGCAGAGGATGATGCCTAGCGGTGAGGCTTCCTCCGACTCTCGCTCGAACTTGTCCAGCCAGCGCAGGTACAGCTCCATCTGCCCTTTGTATGCCGCCTTGAAATCGCCGACCTTCAGCTCGACTGCCACCAGCCGCCGCAGTTTCCGGTTGTAGAACAGCAGGTCGAGATAAAAGTCATCTCCATCCAGCTGAATGCGCTTCTGGCGAGCGACGAAGGTGAAGCCCACGCCCAGTTCCAGCAGGGACGACTCCATTTCGCGGATGATCGCTGCCTCCAGGCCGCCTTCCTGCCAGGTGTCGCGCAGCCCCAGAAAGTCTAGGATGTACGGGTCTCGCATGACCAGGGCCGGCGACATTCGCTCGGTGCCCTGCAGGGTCGCCAGTTCCTGCGCGATCAACGCGTCGGGCTTCTTGGACAACGCCGTGCGCTCATACAGCATCGAGTCGATGCGCTCGCGCAGCGTCCGCACGCTCCAGTGTTCGGCGCTGGCCATCTGCGCGTAATAGTCCCGCTGGAGCGGGTCTTTCAGCGGAATCAGCGCGATGAAGTGGGTCCAGCTCAATTGTCGTATCAGCGATACGACAATCTGTTCATCCGGGAAGGTTGCGGCGAACTGGGCCATGCGGCGCAGGTTTTTCACGGCAAAGCTGCCGCCGTAATCCTGCACTAGCTGAGCAGCCAGCGTGGGGAGCACTTCCTCGCCGTAGTCGGCCCGCCGCCCCTCCAAGACCTGCGTATGGATGCGTTGGCCAACGAGCCAGTAAAGCATTGTCAGTTCGCTATTCACCGCCGATGCGGCGCGCTGCCGCGCTGCATCGATCAGTGCCCGAATGTCACCCAGCAGCGCCGAAGGCCCTGCGGGCGACGATATAGATGCTTTGGGTCTGATCATGCGGCCACCTCTTCGTTGCGGTGTGCCCCGGTGATGGTCTTGCGCCGGTTGGCCACCAGTTCGGCGGCCTTGCGCACCGGATCATCCTCGGTATGTACATAGCGCATGAACATGGCCACGGTCTTGTGCGCCGTTAGGACCATGCCGACCTTGACGGGAATGCCCGAATTGGCAATGTCGGTGGCCGAGCGGTGGCGGATGCCATGCGTCCCGACATGTGTCGCACCAGCCATCTTGAGCGCACGGCTCCAGCCACCGTAATACTCGCCCGTGGTCAAGTGCTTGCCCGGGTGGCGCGGAGAAGGCAGGACATAGGGATTGCCCTTCTGCCGGGGTGCCGTCGAGAGTAGCCGATAGGCTTCCTCGCTCATGGGTTTGGACATGCCGCCGGTCTTACTATCGGGCCAGACCACCCGACGGTTGTCTAAATCCACCCACTGCCATTCGAGCGCGACGATTTCGGAGCGACGGCCAGCGAACTCGAATTGCAGGCGGATGGCCAGGGGGATAACGTAGTTCTCCAGCCCTTCGGCCTCAATCCTGTCAAGCTGTCGAAACAGCTTGCCCATTTCTTCGTCGCTGATGAGGTGGGTGGACTTGCCAGCGGGGTACATAGGGACATGCCGGCAGGGGTTGGTGCCATCTGGCCGATAGCCCCAGACCTCGGCCAAGTTAAACATCTTGCGCAAGACGCTGAAGACCTTGTTGGCTTCGGTTTTCTTGTACGAGAGTTTTTGCATCAGCGCAGCAATGTCGGGGCGCTTCACGTCATGAACCTTCTTGCGGCCCAGTAGTGGAATGACGTTGCGGTTGATGACGGCCCGATAGCCTTTCTGGGTGCTGGGCTTGTTGCGCTGCTTGGAATAGTCCGCCATGAACTTCTCGCATAGCTCAGTCACCGTGGGGGCTTTGCGCGCTTCGGTTTTGGCGGCGCCGGGATCACCGCCCCGGCGCACCTCGGCCAGCCACTCCTGGGCGAGAGAACGGGCCTGATCGACCGTCAGTTCCCCATACAAGCCCAAAGCAGGCTTACGTCGTTCACCAGCATTCGTGCGGTACCGGAGCATGAACACCTTGCGACCTACTGGTGTAATCTTGCACAGGAAGCCGGGAACCAGCGTATCGCGCAGTTCGACGGGCTGCGCCTGGGGTTGTGCCGCATCGACAGCGGACTTGGTGAGCTTGATCTTGGCCATGACCACTCCTAGAGAAACCCCGATTTCCAGGTGTCGGCTGGGAGCCGAGCGAAGGAAAAGCGGAGCGGGTTGCGGAAAGCACCGGCATATGGTGAACCCGTTTGCTCCCTAGGAAAACTTGTTGTGGCGAGCCTTAGCGAACGTCAGCCAAATTCGATGCTAACGTCATGGTGAAATAAAAAAGGGCCGGAGACGCTTGCGCGCATCCGGCCAAATCCCTCACTGCTTACTGCTTACCACTTACTACGAGGCTACTGCTCACTACTTACTGCTCACCGGTACTACTCACTGCTAAACACAAAACCAGATAAATCATTTAAATAATTCAAAGAATCGGACTCAATTCAGCGCCAGCGGCACGAAGATCTTTTCGTCACCGCGCTCCACCAGCAAGGCCACGTTCTTGCCCGCGTCGGTGGCCAGCTTGCGCAGCTGCGCCACGCTGGAGACCGGGGTGCCATTGACCGCCAGGATCACGTCCCCGCTCTGGATGCCCGCCACCGCTGCCGGACCGCTCACGTCTTCCACCAGCAAGCCCTTCTGCCCGCCCAGCTGGGCCTGTTCATCCTTGTCCAGCGGACGCACCGCCAGGCCCAGGCGGCCCTGGTCATCGGACTTGCCAGCCTTGGCGTCATTCTTGGCCTGCTTCATCTCACCCACGGTCACGTTGATGGTGCGCACCTTGCCGGCACGCATCACTTCCATGGGCTTGGTGCTGCCCGGCGGCGTATCGGCCACCAGGGTCGGCAGATCCACCGAATGATCGATGGCATGACCATTGAAGCTGATGATCACGTCGCCAGCCTGCAGCCCCGCCTTGTCAGCCGGACTGCCCTTTTCCACCGAACTGACCAGCGCACCCTCAGCCTTCTTCAGTCCGAAGGAATCCGACAAGGCCTGATTGAGGTCCTGCACCGAGACGCCCAGGCGGCCACGCGTCACCTTGCCATGCGTGACCAGTTGCTGTTCCACCTTCATGGCCACGTCGATGGGAATCGAGAACGACAAGCCCTGGAAGCCGCCGGTCTGGCTATAGATCTGCGAATTGATGCCGATCACCTGGCCGTTCAGGTCGAACAGCGGACCGCCGGAGTTACCCGGATTGACCGCCACATCGGTCTGGATGAAGGGCACGTAGTTGTCATCCGGCAGGCTGCGCGACTTGGCGCTGATGATGCCGGCCGTGGCCGTGTTGTCAAAGCCGTAGGGGGAGCCGATGGCCAGCACCGGCTGGCCGACCTTGACCCGGGAAGGGTCGCCGATCTGCACCGTCGGCAGGTTCTTGGCATCGATGCGGATGACGGCGATATCGCTCTGCTTGTCGATGCCCAGCACCTTGGCCTTGAACTCGCGGCGGTCGGTCAGCTTGACCACCACTTCCTGGGCGCCATCGACCACGTGGGCATTGGTCAGGATCAGGCCATCCGGCGAGATGATGAAACCGGAGCCCAGGCCATGCATGATGCGCGGCTGCTGCGGCATCTGCAGTTGCGGGCCGAAGCGCTTGAAGAATTCGGAGAAGGGATCATTGGGGTCGAGACCATTGTCGTCATCATCGGCCACCTTGCGCGCCTTGCCGGTGACGCTGATGTTGACCACGGCCGGGCCGTAGCGCTGCACGATGCCCGAGAAATCGGTTGCCGCCGCGACCACCGGTCCGGCCGGGGCAGCGGGCGCGGAATTGGACGCCACCAGCGGGGCGTTGACCGCGGCCGCGTGCGCCGACGGCAGGTCGGCGCCGCGAAAATAGACGTAGCTGCCGCCGACCACTGCGGCAATCATGACAGCCAAAGTGTTACGAACGAAAACGATGCG
The DNA here is from genome assembly GCF_001929405.1 of Herbaspirillum camelliae. Taxonomy (NCBI): domain Bacteria; kingdom Pseudomonadati; phylum Pseudomonadota; class Betaproteobacteria; order Burkholderiales; family Oxalobacteraceae; genus Herbaspirillum; species Herbaspirillum camelliae. The sequence goes on along the minus strand of NZ_KV880769.1, from coordinate 1,872,131 downwards.
ACGGCTCATCTTCTTCTCCTTGATCGAACGGGTAATCGATGGTCGGGGCTGTCCTGCCGCACCTGGCGGCGTATCGGCCTCAACCGTTGGAGTGAAGATTAAGCAGCGAAAATTAAGACAAACTTAAGGCTGGATGAATGCTGGCTTAATGCTGGCTTAATGCTGGCTTAATGCTGGAAAAAGGAGCATTCATCCCAGCTGAATACTCCCTTGCCGGGAGCAAGCGCCCTCACGCAGGCGATAGCGGAAACACCACCCGCGCCTGCAGCCCATGGCCGGTATTGCGCAACTCCACCGGCACCCGATGCAGGTCGGCAATCTGGCGCACGATGGCCAGACCCAGCCCGCTGCCGAAGGCGGCCCGGCTGCCGCTGCCCTCCTGGCCGTGCTGGGCGCGATAGAAACGGTCGAACACACGCGGCAGTTCGCTCTCGGCGATGCCCGGCCCGCTATCCTGGACCACCACCGTGCAATATCCGGCGGTGGATAAATCAACTCCCACATCGACCACCCCACCGGCCGGGGTATAGCGCAGCGCATTGTCCACCAGATTGTTGAAGAGAATGCGCAAGGCATCGGCATTGCCTGTCACGCGCAAGGGCCGGCCATCATCGCCCTGGTCCGACAATCCAAGGTCGATGCCGCCATGCTCGGCCACCGACGCCAGGTCGCCCACCACACTGCCCAGCAAGGCGCGCAGATCGACTTGCGTGAAGTTCATGGCGTCGGGCTCTTGCCGGGCCAGCGTGAGCAGCTGGTGGACCAGATGGGTAGTCCGTTCCAGCCCGTTCTTGAGATCGGCGAAGGCGGCGCGGCGCTCCTCCTCATCCACAGCGCGCTCGGCCAGTTGCGTCTGCAGGCGCAGGGCGGTGAGGGGCGTGCGCAATTCGTGGGCGGCATCGGCAACAAAGGCGCGCTGGGTTTCGGTAGCGTGCTTGAGCCGCGCCAGCAGATCGTTCAAGGCGTGGGTAAGCGGCTGGATTTCCTGCGGCATGCCCACATCGGCCAACGGCTGCAGCGAATTCATGTCGCGCGCGGCCACCTCGGCCGCCGCCTTGCGCACCGGCGCCAGCCCACGGCTGACCGCCACCCACGAGAGCACGCCGATGAGCGGGAACAGCAACAGCAAGGGCACCACCGTCTTGACCGCCATCTGCGCCGCGATCTCATCACGCGCACTCTGCGGCTGCGCCACCTGCACCACGGTGCTGCCGATCTGGGCGCTGTAGACGCGCCACATGCCGTTAGGACCGCTGACGTTGGCAAAGCCCAGTTCCGCCTGGCGCGGCATGGCACCGCGTGCATGCGAGTGATAGATCACCGCGCCACGGCTGTCCCAGATCTGCATCATGATCTCGTCTTCCAGCTCGGGGAACTGCTGGCCCGGCGAGATCGGCGAAAACGCCTGGCGCGGCAGCGAGGCGGCGATCTGGCGCATCTGGTAATCGAAGATCTGGTTGGCTTCGCCACGCGCCTGGAAATACAGCGCCACCCCGGCCAGCACGATGATGGAGAACAGGCCCAGGCCCAGCCACAACAGCAGCTTGTTGCGCACCGAGTTCATGCCGGCACCAGATAGCCTACGCCGCGCACGTTCTTGATGAAGTCGCTGCCGACCTTCTTGCGCAGGGCGTGGATGTGGACTTCGACGGCATTGCTCTCGATGCTGTCATCCCAGCCATAGAGCTTTTCTTCCAGCTGCGCGCGCGAGAGCACCACGCCAGGCCGGTCCATGAAGGCCTGCAAGAGCGTGAACTCGCGCGCCGACAGGTTGACCGGCTTGCCACCCACCGTCACTTCATGGGTCGCGGGATTCAAGATCACTTCGCGCACCTGCACCAGGCTCTCGGCGCGCCCCGCCTGGCGGCGCGAGAGGGCGCGCATGCGGGCCGACAGTTCTTCCAGGTCGAAGGGCTTGATCAGGTAATCGTCGGCGCCGGCATCGAGCCCGGCCACGCGGTCGGCCACCGCGTCCCGCGCCGTGGTGATCAACACAGGGATGGCGTTGCCGCGTTCGCGCAGCGTGCGCAAGACCGCCAGCCCATCCTTCTGCGGCAGTCCCAGGTCCAGCAGCAGCATGGCGTAGTCCTCGGTGCGCAGCGCCACGTCGGCCGACTTGCCATCCTGCACCCAGTCGATGGCAAAGCCATCCTGGCGCAAACCCTTGCGCACCGCTTCGCCCACCATGGGATCGTCTTCCACCAGCAATACGCGCATCTCAGGGCTCCTTGGATCAATCTCAGAGTAGCTTCGCCAGCAGGAAGACCACCACCGAGATCAGGATGGTCGAGGCGAAGGGCAGCGAAAAGATGCGGCCAAACAAACGGAAACGCAAGTCCCCCGGCAAGCGGCCTATCCCCAGCTTTTCCAGCCAGGGCAAGAGCGTCGAGAAGACGATGACCGAGAGAAAGATGACGACGATCCAGCGAATCATGCGCCTCTCCTCAGAGCCGGTGGGTACGGTCGTGGCGCAGCATGCGGGCCGGCCATTCGACATTCTTGCCAATGGCCAGCACCTTGAAGAGCTCGCCCATCTCGGCCGGGGAAATCAGTTTCTGCATGCCATTGGCCAGTGGCAGGTAGCGTGCGCTGTCCTCGGGCGAGGTGCGCAGCAGCAGCTCGCCGATGCCGGCATTGAGCAGGAAGGCGCCCTGGCTGGTATAGGCCAGCACTTCGGCGCCCTCTTCCACGGCGGCCACCGCCATGGCGGTGAAATCGACGTGGGCGGTGATGTCCTGCAAGCCCGGCCAGTAGAAGGGATCGGTATGGGCGTGATGGCGGTAATGGCACATCAGCGTGCCCTGGTCGCGCTCGTGCAGATAATATTCTGCGGCCGGGAAACCATAGTCCGGGAGGATCGCCAGCGCACCCGGGCCGCTGGCCAGCATGCGGCCCAGCGTGTGCATGAAGCCGATGGCCACCGGCGCGACTTCGGTGAGATAGCCTGGCGGCAGCTCGTAGGCGTCGGGAATCTGCGCCACCGGCAAGTCGTCCACGCTGCGGTCCTCGAAGCGCAAGCGGCCTGCTGCATCGAGCGCCACGCCGCGCTCCTGCCAGCCTTGCTCGGCCTTCACGGCCAGCCGCACCGGCATGGCGTCCAGCACTTCATTGCCGACCACTACACCCGAAAATGTTGCCGGCAAGGCATCGAGCCACTGCACCAGCGGCGCAAAGGCGGCCAGTGTCTCCTGTTGTCGTGCGCGCAACTGGGCCGAGATTTCCACGATGAAATAATGTTGCGGCAAGGCCGCGCGCGCTTGCAGTTCGGTCAGGATGTCGTGCGCCAGCTTGCCGGTGCCGGCCCCGAACTCCAGCAGCACATTGTCCACCGACGGGCTGGCGGCGATCACCTCGGCGGCCAGGCTGGCCAGGGTCGCGCCGAACAGCGGCGAGATTTCCGGTGCGGTTGTAAAATCCCCCTCTTTGCCCAGCTTGGCCGAACCGCCGCTGTAGTAGCCGACCTGCGGCGCATACAGCGCCAGTTCCATGTAGCGCTGGAAGGAGATCCAGCCACCGGCCGCGGCGATCTCGCCGGCGATCTGGTGCTGAAGAGTGTGCGAGGCGGACTGTGCGTCCTCGCCGGGTTCGGGTAGTTGCAGTTGCATGGGCCGTATTGTAGTAGAACTCATTTCATCAATAGGTATCGCCGTGAAATGCGTTCCAGCGAATTGGAAACCGGGAACATGACATCACCCTCTTCTGCAGGCATCGCGCTGGTCACCGGCGCAGCACGGCGCATCGGCCGCCACATCGCCCTGGCCCTGGCGCAGTCGGGCTGGGACGTGGCCGTCCACTACAACCGCTCACGCGAAGAAGCCGACACGCTGGTGCGCGAGATCCAGGCCCTGGGCCGGCGCGCCCTGGCCGTGCAGGCCGAGCTGGGCGATGAAGCCCAGGTGCGCAGCCTGCTGCCCCAGGCCGCCCCACTGGGACGCATCTCCTGCGTGGTCAACAACGCTTCGCTATTCGATTACGATGACGCCGCCAGCTTCGGCAACGCGCGCCTGTTGCGCCACATGAGCGCCAATGTCGGCGCGCCGGTGCTGCTGGCGCAGGCCTTGTATGAGGCCACGCCGCCAGGCCAGCAGGCCGTTGTCATCAACCTGCTGGACCAGAAACTGTACAATCCCAATCCCGACTTCCTGTCCTACACCCTTTCCAAGGCTGCGCTGCACAGCGCCACCACCCTGCTGGCGCAGGCGCTGGCGCCCAAGGTGCGGGTAGTGGGCGTGGCGCCGGGCCTGACCATGGTCTCGGGCGACCAGACCGAGCAACAGTTCGAAAAAGCCCACCAGGTCACCCCGCTGGGCCATGGCAGCACGCCCGAGGACATTGCCGCCGCGGTCTGCTACGTCGCTTCGGCGCGGGCCGTGACGGGTACCACCCTGCTGGTCGATGGCGGCCAGCATTTGCTTCCCCTTTCGCGCGACGTCATGTTCGTGGCGAAATAACCTTTATATTTCTGATCATGCTCTTCCTGTCCCATCCTTCCCTGCAAGATTGCCGCCGCCTGTTCCTGCGCAACTACGAGGTGTTCATCAACATCGGCGTGCACGAGTTCGAAAAGAAGGGTGAGCAGCGCATCCTGATCAACGTCGACCTCTACGTCCCGCTGGCCGAAACCACGCCCACCGCCGACCACCTCGACGAAGTGGTGGACTACGACTTCATCCGCTCGACCATCGCCGAACGCATGGCCCGTGGCCATATCCACCTGCAGGAAACCCTGTGCGACGACGTGATGACGGCCATGCTGGCCCATCCCAAGGTGCGTGCGGTGCGGGTGTCGACCGAGAAGCCGGATGTGTATCCGGATTGCGATTCGGTGGGGGTGGAGACCTTCCGTATCAAGACGGTTGGCTGATCCCACTGCCGTTGGCCCTGCCCGAACCCCGCACGCTGCGGGGTTTTATTTTTTCGAGAATGGCCTGCTGTTTGCCACTTCCGCTCCGCTCCCAAGGTGGTAGCATGCTACGGTGCGTCGATGCGCATCATCGCCCTCTCCACCTTACGGACTTTCTGGACCGCCCACCCTGCGGCGGAGACTGCGCTGCGCGCCTGGCACGCGCTGGCAAGCCGGGTGAACTGGAAGACACCCGCCGATATCAAGGCGGCCTACCGCAACGCCAGTTTCACCAGAAACAATCGAGTGGTGTTCAACATCAAGGGCAACGATTACCGTCTGGTGGTCGCCGTGCGCTATGACAAGGAATTGATCTACATCCGCTTCGTCGGTACACATCGCCAATACGACGCCATCGATGTCGAAACGATCTGAAGGAATGTCACATGCCCATGCAACTCAAACTGATACGCACCCGCAAGGATTACCGCGCCGCGCTGGCCGAAGCTGAGCGCCTGTGGGACGCGCCGGCCCGCTCGGCGCAAGCCGATCAACTCGATGTCCTGACGCTGCTGATCGCCCATTACGAGCGTGCGCACTTCGCCATCGATGATCCCGACCCCATCGACTTCCTGCTCCATGTGATGGAGGCGCGCGGTTTGTCGCGCAAGGATCTGGAGCCCTACCTGGGATCACGCGGCCGCGTCTCCGACATCCTCAACCGGGTGCGTCCGCTGACCCTGGACATGATCCGCAAGCTCAGCGCCGGCCTGAACCTTCCGGCTGATCTGCTGATTCAGTCCTATCCGGTGAGGTCGGATTGCGACGAATTGCTCAGCGCCTGAAGCCGCCAAGAAAAATGCCGTTCAGTCTGCACTGAACGGCATCTTTACCGAGGTGACCAGGGCGCACAGATGCTCCCGCCTCACCCGTACTACATCCCCATATACCTTCCCGCCCGATGATTCAGGGCGATGATCAGGTTGGCCGTCACCGCTCCCAGAATGGAAGCCAGCAAGACCTTGGGCGCGACCACCCACAGCGAGCACAGCACGATCACCACATCCACGCCCATCTGCAGCTTGCCCGCCCGCAGGCCATAGCGGTCCTGCAGGAACAGCGTGACCACGTTGATGCCGCCCAGGCTGGCGCCATGGCGGAACAGCATCACGAATCCCACCCCGATCAAGAGGCCGCCCAGGACGGCGCTGTAGAACAGGTCCAGCTTGCCATAGCTGATGAAGTAAGGATGCATCAGCGAAAAACCCGACACCAGCGCGACCGCGCAAAAGGTCTTGAGCATGAAGCGCTTGCCCATGCGTCGCCAGGCGAAGTAATAGAACGGCAGATTGATGGTGAAGAACACCGCGCCGAACGGCAGCCCGGTCAGGTAATGCGCCAGGAAGGCCAGGCCGGCCGTGCTGCCGGTCAACAGGCCCACCTGGGTATACATGTTCACGCCCAGCGAGATGAAGAGCGTACCGGCCACCAGCGCCAGCACGTCCTCATAGCTCCTGTGACGCACATCGGCCGCAGCCACCACGGCCTTGCCTGCCACTTCAGCCACGCAGCACCTCGGCCATCGTCTCGGCCACGCGTGCAACGTTGCTGTCGTTCAAGCCGGCCACGCAGATGCGGCCGGTACCCACGGCATAGACGCCGAACTCTTCGCGCAGGCGATCCACCTGGGCAGAGGACAGGCCGGTGTAGCCGAACATGCCGTGCTGGCGCAGCAGGAAAGAGAAGTCCTGGTCGGGCACGGCGCTCTTCAGTTGCGAGGCCAGCTTCACGCGCATGTCGCGTACGCGCACACGCATCTCTTCGACTTCGCCGCGCCATTGCGCAGCCAGCTTGTCATCGCCCAGCACATGCGCCACCAGCAAGGCGCCGTTGCGGGCCGGGCTGGAATAGTTGCGGCGTACGGTCAGCTTGAGCTGGCCCAGCACGTTGGCGGCCTGGCCGGCTTGCGGGCAGAACACCGAGAGCGCACCGATGCGCTCGCTGTAGAGCGAGAAGATCTTGGAGAAGGAATTGCTGAGGAAGAACGGGATCTGGCGACGCACGGCCTCGCGCACCGGCCAGATATCCTCGTCCAGGCTCTCGGCAAAGCCCTGATAGGCCAGGTCGAAGAAGGGCAGCAGGCCGCGCTTCTCGACCACCTCGATGATCTGCTCCCACTGGGCGCGGGTCGGGTCCACGCCGGTGGGGTTGTGGCAGCAGGGATGCAGCAGCACCACCGCGCCCTTGGGCAGCGAGTCGATCTTGGCCAGCATGCCCTCGAAGTTCAGGCCCTTGGTCTGGGCATCGTAGTAAGGGTAACGCTCGGTCTTGAAACCGGCGCCTTCGAAGATGCCGATGTGGTTGTCCCAGGTCGGGTCCGGCAGCCAGATGGTCGGTTGCGGGAAGAAGCGGGCGATCAGGTCCGCCCCCACCTTGAGCGCGCCCGAACCGCCCAGGGTCTGGACGATGGCCAGGTGCTCGGGCGCGGGCAGGTCCGCGCCGAAGAGCAGCTTGGCCACGGCCTGGCGATAAGCCCCATGGCCTTCCATGGGCAGGTAGACATACGGGGCATCGGCCTGCGCCACCGCCGCCGCTGCGGTGCGCACCGAGGGCAGCACCGGAACGACGCCCTTGCCATCGGTATAGATGCCGATGGAAAGGTTGACCTTGTTGCTGCGCTCGTCGCGCTGGAACTGTTCCATCAGGCTCAGGATGGGATCGCCGGCATAGGGCGGGAGATGCGAAAACATGAAGACCTCGTCAGATGAAGGAAACGCCGTGGCCGACACGCTCGCGCTACGCCGGCAAAACCGCCATGGTAGCGCGGCGCGGGGAAAATTTCCCGTCTAGCGCAACAGTGACCGGTATTTTTTTCAGGCGCAGACGCTACACGCCGACGCAAACCAGGCTGATGGCGGCGCAGGCCATCAGGGAGAAGCTGGGCGACACGAAGGCGTCGGTATTGCTGGAAATGGCCAGAATCGAAAGGCCTGCTGACCAGATCGAAAACGTTTTTGCAATATCAACTCTTGGAAGCCAGCCTTTACCAATTTAGAAAATGATTTATTCCGTTTCCGTGGCCACCTGATCCGACAAGCGGGCTTGATCCGCATTAACATGCGTCTTTCGGGGCGATTTTTTGATTTTGCTCGGCCCTGACTACCTTGTCGTCATTGTCACTGACAACGACCTGGATTGTCATAAAGTGAAATCTTCCTGATCACCTTCCCCCATGCAAAGCACCTCTCTGCGCTATTTCTACCAGGTCGGCCGCACCGGCTCTCTCACTGCGGCCGCCGAACGCCTGGACGTAGCGGTCTCGGCGGTCAGCCGCCAGATCGCCAAGATTGAAGAAGAAACCGGCGTCCCCCTGTTCGAGCGACGCGCCCGCGGCATGGTGTTGACGCCCGCCGGGGAAGTGCTGATGGCCTATGCGCGCCGCAACCTGCTGGAGTTGGAACAGGTGCTGGCCGAGGTCAGGGGCTTGCAAGCGGTGGGCCAAGGCGTCATCACGCTGGCCTGTTCGGAGGGCTTCGCGTGGGACTTGCTGCCCAATGTGACAGCGCAGTTCCGCGAGCAATACCCGGGCCTGCAATTCAAGCTCCACGTGGTCGGCGCTGCCAGAGCTTCGCAGATGGTCATCGACGGCGAGGCCGATCTCTCGGTCACCTACAGCCTGGCGCCGGCCGAAGGCCTGGCCGTCGCCTATCGCGAATCGGGGCCGGTGTTCGCCCTGATGAAGCGGGATCACCCGCTGGCCTCGCGCAAGCTCCTGGCCTTGAGCGACCTGTCGCCCTACCCGCTGGCGCTGCCGGAGGTGGGCACGACCGTGCGCCAGCTCGTCGACATCGCCTGCAGCATGCGCGGACTGCTGTTCGCGCCGGTCTTCACCAGCCATTCGCTGGGCGCGGTCTACCGCTTCACCACCCGCTCGCCCGATACGGTGGCCTTGGGCGGCTTCCTGACCGTCCATGAGCGCGCCGAGGAAGACGGCATGATCCTGGTGGCCATGGCCGAGAGCGAACTGCACCAGCGCACGGTGCAAGTGCAGACCATGGCTGGCCGCAAGTTGCCGCCGGCGGTGGCGGCGTTCTCGGACTTTCTCATCGCCGCCCTGCGCCAGGTGCGCGCGCGCCAGGAACTGGGTGTGCGCTGAGGCATCCGCGCGACGCTTGCAGCTCGGCCGGCATCAGGAAAATGGCGAGAAGCGGCGCTGCATGAGAAAATGCCGGTCCTCCGCCCGCTCCCCGTCGCCACGCCATCCGCCCCGCGCTTGATGGCCGGCAACAGCGTTGATGCGGCAGCAACAGCCTACCGATTGAAGGAATTTCCCATGAACGACATGGCGGCCACAGTGCCACTGTCCGACCCCATCCAAGCCGATGAGCTGGCCCAGGCCGGCTCGGAGCCCTCAGGCCAGAGCGAAGTGACCGCGCCCGGTTCGCGCCGCTTCGAGCTGCTGCAAAAGAACATCCGCCGCCTGACTGGCCGCGCCATCGCCGACTTCGACATGATCCGCGACGGCGACGTCATCATGGCCTGCATGTCCGGCGGCGCCGACAGCTACACCATGCTCGACACCCTGCGCTACCTGCAATCGGTGGCCCCGGTGAAGTTCGAGATCATCGCCGTGAACCTGGACCAGAAACAGCCGGGCTTCCCCGAGCACATCCTGCCGGAATACTTCGAGCGCATCGGCGTGCGCTACCGCATCGTCGAAGAAGACACCTACAGCATCGTCAAGGACAAGATCGCCCCGGGCAAGACCACCTGCTCGCTGTGCTCGCGCCTGCGCCGCGGCATCCTCTACCGCGTGGCCAAGGAACTGGGCGCCACCAAGATCGCGCTGGGCCATCACCGCGACGATATCCTGCATACCTTCATGCTCAACATGTTCTACGGCGGCAAGATCCAGACCATGCCGCCCAAGCTGATCGCCGACGATGGCCAGAACGTGGTGATCCGCCCGCTGGCCTATGTGCGCGAGCCCGACATCAAGAAGTACGCTGCGGTGATGCAGTTCCCCATCATTCCTTGCAACCTGTGCGGTTCGCAGCCCAACCTGCAGCGCCAGGCCATGCGCGAAATGTTGAATGAATGGGAAAAGACCAACCCGCTGTGGATCAAGAGCATGTTTACCGCCATGGGCAACATCGCCCCCTCGCACATGCTGGACCGCAGCCTGTTCGACTTCACCCACTTCACCCCAGGCCCGGGCAAGGAAGCCAGCGGCGACACCCTCTTCGATCGTGACGACAAGGTAGAAGAAGGCCAGTCCATCATCAACCTGCTCTGAAGCAACATTTGATGCGATGACTTGAGATGCGGCGAGACGATACACATCGTCTCACCTCATCAACTGGAAAGCCGCTCCACGCCTGGCTTTCAGCCTGCCTCCCGGTCCTGCGCAAAGTGTCTGAAGTAAATTTTTGTTACCCCGGAGCTATAGTTCCGGATTGGACGACAAATACCCTCCTGATCCTCGCTTGAAGCCCAAAAACCGCATGTTCTAATCTGGTCACTTTCAGTCAGATGCCGCGAGGCAGGTCTGCCTGGATCAAGATAAACACAACCAAGCAGTCGAGGTTTCGCAGGGAAACGTGATCCCGACACGAACAATACCGGGAGGCTGGCCGCGAGCATGGTCCAGCCATTGGCGTGAAACATCGCAATCGCCCCTCTGCACCCGAACGACTCTCTGCCATACGTGTAAGAGGCTGCCTGATGGCTAACTTTTGGCGCGACAAGCGCGTTTTCATCACCGGTCACACCGGCTTCAAGGGAAGCTGGCTGACGCTGTGGCTGCACCTGATGGGCGCAAAAGTCAGCGGTTATTCCCTGCCCGCGCCAACCAGTCCCAGCCTGTTCCACCTGGCGCGCCTGCACAATTGCGTGCAGACCACCACCGGCGACGTGCGCGACCCCAAGCATCTGGCCGAGACCATGGCGGCGGTGCAGCCCGATGTGGTATTCCATCTGGCCGGACAGCCGCAGATCGAACATTCCTACCTGACCCCGCTGGACACCTTCGCCACCAACGTGATGGGCACGGCGCATCTGCTGGAAGCCGTGCGCAGCACGCCCAGCGTGCGCTCGGTGGTGGTGGTCACCAGCAACAAGTGCTACGAGAACCGCGAATGGCTGTGGGGCTATCGCGAAGACGACCCCATGGGCGGCCACGATCCCTTCAGCAGCAGCAAGGGGGCCGCCGAACTGGTGACGGCGGCCTATCGCCGCTCCTTCTTCTCGGCCGATCCCGACAATCCGGTCGGTGTGGCCAGCGTGCGCACCGGCAACGTCATCGGCGGCGGCGACTTTGCGGCAGACCGCCTGATCCCCGATTTCATCCGTGCGCTGGAAGCAGACGAGCCCGTCACCATCCGCCAGCCGCATGCCGTACGGCCCTGGCAGTTCGTGCTGGAGCCGCTGTCGGGCTACTTGCAGATCGGCAGGATGCTCTACGAACACGGCGCCAGCTACGCCGAGGCCTGGAACTTCGGCCCCACCGACACCGACCTGCAGACGGTGAGCCAGCTCTGCGCGACCTTCAATCACTCGCTGCAGAAGAACGATGTCGAGCCCGTCGAAGTGCGCCTGGAACAGGCCGGCGCGACCCTCTCCGAAGCCGTGCTGCGACTGGATACGTCCAAGGCGCGCCAGCGCCTGGACTGGATTCCGCGCATGGAGCTGTACACGGCGCTGGAGCTGACCGCGCAATGGTATGCCGGCTACCTGAACAATGAAGACCTGCGCGCCCTGTCCGAGAATCAGATTGCCTTCTACCAGAGTCTGACATAATTGCGGGATCGCGCTCGCGCATCGCTTTCCGATCCTCAACAAGACCTTTCGCTCATGAATATCCTCGTCACTGGGGGAGCCGGCTACATCGGTTCCCATACCTGCGTGGAACTGCTCAATGCAGGCCACGAGGTCATCGTCTTCGACAACTTCTGCAACAGCAGCCCCGAATCGGTCAAGCGGGTGCAGCAGATCACCGGCAAGACGCTCTCCCTGGTCAAGGGCGACATCCGCAACCGCGAGCAGCTCGAAAGCGTGCTGCGCGAATTCAAGTGCGAGGCGGTGATCCATTTCGCCGGACTCAAGGCGGTGGGCGAATCGGTCGAGCAACCCCTGATGTACTACGACAACAACGTGGTCGGCACGGTGCGTCTGCTCGAAGCGATGCAAGCCACGGGCGTGAAGACCATCGTGTTCTCCTCCTCGGCCACGGTCTACGGCGATCCGCAATACCTGCCGCTGGACGAAGCCCATCCGCTCTCGGCCAGCAACCCCTATGGCCGCAGCAAGATCGTCATCGAAGACATGCTGCGCGACTACTACCGCGCCCATCCCGACTGGAAGATCGCGCTGCTGCGCTACTTCAACCCGGTCGGCGCGCATGAGAGCGGCCTGATCGGCGAAGACCCGGGCGGCATTCCCAACAACCTCATGCCCTTCGTGGCCCAGGTCGCCATCGGTCGCCGCGAACGCCTCAACATCTGGGGCGGCGACTATCCCACCCCCGACGGCACGGGCGTACGCGACTTCATCCACGTAGTGGACCTGGCGCGCGGCCACGTGGCCGCCCTGCAAGCGCTGGACGCGCCGCAATGCTTTGCGGTGAACCTGGGCACCGGCGTGGGCTACAGCGTGCTCGACGTGCTCAAGGCCTACGAGAAGGCCTGCGGCAAGACCCTGCCCTATGCCATCGCCGAACGTCGTCCCGGCGACATCGCCTCGTGCTACGCCAATCCCGCCGAAGCCAAGCGCAAGCTGGGCTGGGAAGCCACGCTGGGGCTGGAGGCGATGTGTGCTCATTCGTGGAAGTGGCAGCAGATGAATCCGAACGGCTTCAAGGCCTAAAGCCTCGCCAGACCATGCTCTTCGTCACAGGCGGCGCCGGTTTCATCGGCGCCAACTACATCCTGCATTTCCTGGCGGCCCCGCACGATGAGGCCGTGCTCAACATCGACAAGCTGACCTACGCCGGTAATTCCGGCAACCTGGCCAGCGTGGCCGGTGATGCGCGTTACCTGTTCAGCCAGACCGATATCTGCGACACCGCGGCCATTGCCCGCCTGTTCGCGCAGCACCGCCCGCGCGCCGTGGTCCACTGCGCCGCCGAGAGCCATGTGGACCGCTCCATTGCCGGTCCGGCGGTGTTCATCCAGACCAATGTCAACGGCACCTTCAGCATGCTCAGCGCGGCCTACGACTACTGGAGCACGCTGCCAGCGGCTGAGCAGGCGGCCTTCCGCTTCCTGCACATTTCCACCGACGAGGTATTCGGCAGCCTGGCCGCACACGCGCCGCCCTTCACCGAAACCTCGCCCTACGCCCCCAATAGCCCCTACTCCGCCTCCAAGGCGGCTTCCGACCATCTGGTGCGGGCTTTTCATAGCACCTATGGCTTGCCGGTCCTCATCACGCATTGCTCCAACAACTACGGGCCGTTCCACTTCCCCGAAAAACTCATCCCGCTGGTGATCACCAACGCCCTGGCCGGCCAGCCGCTGCCCATCTATGGTGACGGCCAGCAGGTGCGTGACTGGCTGCATGTGGCCGATCACTGCCGCGCCATCGAGCTGGTCCTGGCCCGCGCCCGGCCGGGCGAGAGCTACAACATCGGCGGCAATAGCGAGAAGACCAATCTCGAGGTGGTCCTGACGTTGTGCGATCTGCTCGATGAACTCGCCCCCAAGGCGCAAGGCCAGTACCGCGACCAGATCTGCTTCGTGCAAGACCGTCCCGGCCATGATCGCCGCTATGCCGTCGACATCAGCAAGATCCAGCGCGAGCTGGGCTGGTCCCCGCAGCACGCCTTCAGGCAAGGGCTGCGGCAGACCGTGCAGTGGTTCCTGGCGGCCCGCCATGCGTCCGGAGCAAGGCCATGAAGATCGCCGCCACCCTGCTCCCCGGCGTGCTGGTGCTGGAGCCCACGGTCTTCGAAGACGAGCGCGGCCATTTCTTCGAAGCTTTCAATGCGCGCCAGTTCACGGCCCTCACGGGCCTGGCCCCGCAGTTTGTCCAGGACAACCAGTCGCGCTCCAAAGCCGGCGTGCTGCGCGGCCTGCACTATCAGTTGCAGCAGCCGCAGGGCAAGCTGGTGCGCGTGATCCATGGGGAGATCACCGATGTGGTGGTGGACCTGCGCCGCCAGTCGCCCGGTTTCGGGCAATGGGCCAGCGTCACGCTGTCGGCGCAGAATCGCCGCCAGCTGTGGATCCCGGAAGGTTTCGCCCACGGCTTCCACGTCCGCAGCGACATTGCCGATGTGCAATACAAGACCACCGCCTACTGGTCTGCACCGGATGAGCGCTGCCTGCGCTGGGATGATCCCGACCTGGCCATCGACTGGCAACTGACCGCCCCGCCACTGCTGTCGGACAAGGACCGGCAGGGCGTGGCCTGGCGCCACGCCGAGGTTTTTCCGTGAAATCGCGGTGATCGGCGAGCGGCATTGCCAGCTGTCCCTACGCTGGTCCGCCCTGGCCATGCGCCTGCCCCGGCACGAATGCTAACAAAAAAGGTAGACCGGAAAATCCCCTGTAATCCCGCCATCTGATCCGGTCAATCCACGTAGACTGCTCAGGATGCCCACATCCTGCAGCCCCGCTGCGACATGGAGAACAGGCGGAAACAGTCGTTTGCCTTGCCCAATCGATGCATGATGGAAAGTCTGGCCGATGGCATTGCAAGCGCCATGAGGAGATATCCAAGGTGCCAGAAACAAAGAATATCGATGTCGTGCTCGTCAATCCCGGCAGTCGGCAGGCCCTCCTGCCACATGGGCTCACCCGAGCCGCCAACCCGTCCATGCAGGGCATGACCAGGATCGAGCCACGGCGCAAGATCCTCGGAGACTGAACCCCGGCGGCGCCGCCTGGCACCGCCCATCCATTCAGCAGGGCCAACAGCACGGATAACGATAATGATCATCACCCGTACCCCTTTTCGCATGTCCTTCTTCGGCGGCGGCACCGACTATCCGGGCTGGTATGCCGAACATGGCGGGGCCGTCCTGGCCACCAGCATCGACAAGTACTGCTACATCACCTGCCGCTACCTGCCGCCGTTCTTTGAACACAAGCACCGCATCGTCCACTCCCTGATCGAGAACGTGCAGACGGTCGAGGAGATCAAGCACCCGGCCGTACGCGGCATCCTTGGCTGGACCGGCTGCGAGCGCGGCCTGGAAATCCACCACGACGGCGACCTGCCGGCGCGCTCCGGACTGGGCTCCAGCTCTTCCTTTACGGTAGGCATGCTGCATGCGCTGGCGGCGCTGGAAGGACGCTATGCGTCCAAGCAATACCTGGCCAGCACCGCCATCCATATCGAACAGAACGTCCTGGCCGAAAATGTGGGCTCGCAGGACCAGGTGTCGGCGGCCTATGGCGGCTTCAACATGATCGAATTCCATCGCAACGGCAGCTTCTCGGTCTCGCCGGTGGTCTTGCGGCAAGAACGTCTCAACGAGTTCCACAGCCACCTGATGCTGTGCTTCACCGGGTTTTCCCGCATTGCCTCGGAAGTGGCCAAATCGCAGATCGACAACCTCAAGCAGCGCCAGGCGCAGCTGCATCGCATGCGCGAGATGGTCGATGAAGCCATGGCCATCCTGCAAAGCGAGCATACCTCCATCGAGGAGCTGGGCAAGCTGCTGCACGAGAGCTGGCTGTGCAAGCGCTCGCTCTCCGACAAGGTCTCCACCAGCGAAATCGACTACCTGTACCAGGAAGCGATGCAGGCCGGCGCCATCGGCGGCAAGATCATGGGTGCGGGCGGCGGCGGCTTCCTGATGCTCTTCGTCAGGCCCGAACAACAGCCAGCCGTGCGCGAACGCCTGAAGCACCTGATCCATGTTCCCTTCAAGTTCGATGACGGCGGCACGCGCATCGTCATGTACAACCCCACTGGATTGAATTGATGACGCTTCCCACTCCCGCTGCGCTGCCGCCCGACATGCCCTCGCGCGACGCCTCCATCTTCGTGGCAGGACACGCCGGCCTGATCGGCTCGGCCATCCTGCGCGCATTGCAACAGGCCGGCTACCGCAAGCTGATCACCCGCACCCGCGCCCAGCTGGAGCTGCGCGACAAGCAGCAGGTCGACGCCTTCTTTGAAGCGGAACGTCCGGACTACGTCATGCTGGCCGCCGGCAAGGTCGGCGGCATCCTGGAAAACCAGAGCTTCCCGGCCGACTTCATCAACGCCAACCTGGCCATCTCGCTCAACGTGCTGGAGGCGGCCCATCGTTGCGGCGTCAAGCGCCTGGTGATGTTCGGCTCTTCCTGCATGTATCCGCGCGAAACGGCGCAGCCGATGGCCGAGACGGCGCTGCTGAGCGGCCACCCGGAACCGACCAGCCTGCCCTATGCCATCGCCAAGCTGGCCGGCGTGCAACTGTGCCTGGCCTACAACCGCCAGTACGGCCAGCAGCGCTTCATCCCGCTCATTCCCAACAGCGCCTACGGCCCCAATGACAACTTCGACCCCAAGTCGGGGCATGTACTGTCCTCGCTGATGGCGCGCTTCCATCAGGCCAAGCTGGATGGCGCCGAGGCCGTCACGCTGTGGGGCAGCGGCACGCCGCGGCGCGAATTCATCCACGCCGATGACATCGCCGCCGCCGCACTGCTGATGATGCGCGAGCAATTGCCTGCGCTCACGCTGCCCCTCAATGTCGGCTCGGGCAGCGACATTTCCATCCGCGAACTGGCCCAAGTCATCGCCGGTGTGGTCGGCTATGAAGGCCGCCTGGAATGGGACAGCAGCAAACCCGACGGCGCCCTGCGCAAGCTGCTCGACAGCAGCCTGATGCACCAGCAAGGCTGGCGCACCCAGGTCGGATTTGCCGAAGGACTGCGCGATACTTACGCCTGGTATGTGCAGAACAAGGCCGGCCGCGCCGTTTGACCGGCGCACGGGATGTCCCGACAACGACAAGCAATGCTCTCCCTCACCCTCGCATAACGGAACCGCATGATGAAATACCCACTGATGAGAAACAATATCCTGCGTGAAGACCTCGATGCCGTCATCGAGCATCTGCGCCAGGACGACCCCATCCTGACCAACGGACCGAACGTACGCGCCTTCGAGAAGGAATGGTCCGAATGGCTGGGTGTGAAGTACAGCGTCTTCGTCAACTCCGGCGCCTCGGCCAACCTGCTGAGCATGGCCGTGCTCAAGCTGCGCAACCCGGAAGGCGGCGAAGTCATCGTGCCGCCGCTGACCTGGATCTCCGACGTGGCCACGGTCATCCAGAACGGCTTCACGCCGGTCTTCGCCGACATCGATCCGCGCTCGCTGGCCATGGCCCCGGAGCAGATCCTGGCCAAGATCACCGAACGCACCCGCGCCGTGTTCCTGACCCATGTGCAGGGCTTCGACGGGCTCACCGACGAACTGCTGGCCGAGCTGGAACGCCGCAACATCCCGCTCATCGAAGACGTCTGCGAATCGCATGGCGCTACCCACAACGGCCAACGCCTGGGCAGCTTCGGCTGGATGTCGAACTTCTCCTTCTACTATGCCCACCACATGAGCACCATCGAGGGCGGCATGGTCTGCACCAACGACCCCGAGATCTACCAGCAGGTGCGCATGCTGCGCTCGCACGGCATGGTGCGCGAAGCGACCGATGACGACCTGAAGCTGGGCTATCGCCAGGACAATCCAGAGCTCAATCCAGACTTCATCTTTGCCTACCCGGCCTACAACGTGCGCAACACCGAAATCGGCGCCATCATGGGCCGCAGCCAGCTCAAGCGCCTGGACGCCAACTGCGCGCGCCGCACCACCAACATGATGCGTTTCCTGGGCCAGATCGACAGCCAGCGCTACCGCGTCGATTTCAAGACCGAGGGTTCCAGCAACTACGCCTTCAACCTGGTGCTGCGCGAGGCCGACGACGTCTTCGTCGAACGCCTCATGCAGACCATGCGCAGCAACGGCATCGAATTCCGCCGCGGCAGCGCCGGCGGTGGCAACCAGGTGCGCCAGCCCTACCTGAAGGGCATCGTGCCGGCCGACCACTACCTGCAATTCCCGCAGACCGAGCACATCCATTTCTACGGCTTCTACATCGGCAACTTCCCCGACCTGTCCGACGCCGAAGTGGATGACATCTGCCGCATCCTCAACGCGGTCTGAGCCATGACGATACAGTCCGCCGTCATCCTGGCCGGAGGTCTGGGCACCCGTCTGCGCAGCGCCGTCCCTGACCTGCCCAAGCCGATGGCGCCGATCGAGGGCCGCCCCTTCCTCGAATACCAGCTCGACTACTGGATCGCCCAGGGCATCGATCACTTCGTGCTGGCCGTGGGTTACCGGCACGAGGCCATCAGCGGGCACTTCGGCCAGCAGTACCGGGGCGCGCGACTGGACTACGTGGTCGAGGAAACGCCGCTGGGCACCGGCGGCGGCCTGCTGCTGGCGCTGCAGCGCTTGCCGGCGGACCAACGCTTCCTGCTGCTCAATGGCGATACCTACTTCGCCGTGCAGTTGCCGGCGCTGGAACAGTTTGCCCTGCAGCAGGACAGCGACTGGTGCTTCTCGCTGTTTCGCACCGGCCAGACCAGCCGTTACCTGGGCATGGGCGTGGCCGCCGATGGCCGCATCACCGAACTCAAATCCAGCCAGGATGGCGACGAATGCCTGGCCAATGGCGGCGTCTATTGCATCCATCCGCGCGCCCTGGCCAGCCTGGGTGTGCAGGCCGGCGATAGCACGTCGCTGGAAAACGATCTGTTCCCGCGCGCCTTCGCCGCCGGGCAGCGCATGGTGGGACTGGAATTCGACGGCAGCTTCATCGACATCGGCATCCCCGATGACTACCACCGCGCCGCCACCGTACTCAATGCAAAGGAGACCCCATGAGCTCGCCACTGCAACGCCTGCAACGCAACCTCGACGCCTCCATCCGCGCCAAGCAACAGCTCATGCAGGAGAGCGCCACCCTGGCCGTCTTCGACGCCGCCGTGGCCGCCACCATCGCTGCCTATCGCAATGGCCGCCGCATCTACATCGCCGGCAACGGCGGCTCGGCTGCCGATGCCCAGCACCTGGCGGCCGAGTTCGTCAGCAAGCTGGCGCGCGATCGTGCGCCCCTGCCAGCCGAAGCGCTGACCACCGACAGCTCCATCCTCACCGCCATCGGCAATGACTATGGCTACGAGCAGGTGTTTTCGCGCCAGTTGGCCGGCAAGGCGGTGGCTGGCGATATCTTCCTGGGCATCACCACCTCGGGACGCTCGCCCAATATCCTGCGCGCGCTGGAGCAATGCCGCGCCATGGGCGTGCCCAGCATCCTGTTTACCGGCCGCGATGGCGGACCGGCGCTGCCGCTGGCCGACCACGCCATCGTCGTCCCCGGCGAGGCCACCAGCACCATCCAGGAATTGCATATCGTACTGGCGCACACCCTCTGCGAGAGCGTGGAAGCGGCCCTCTTCGGCGAATGATCTTCAGCAAAGGACGATCCATCATGTCTTACCACATCCTCGTCACCGGCGGCGCCGGCTATCTCGGCTCCATCATGGTGCCGGCCCTGCTGGCCGCATCGCCGAACTGGTCAAGGGCTACACCATGACCAAGAACACCAAGTACGGCAATGTCTGAACCCGCACGCCCCTGCGTCTTCATCGATCGCGATGGCACGCTCAATGTCGAGAAGAACTACCTGCACCGCTACGAAGACTGGGAATGGATCCCGGGTTCGGTGGACATGCTCATGCAGCTGCATGCGGCGGGCTTCCTCAATATCGTGGTGACCAACCAGGCCGGCGTGGCGCGCGGCTACTACGACGAGCAAGCCATCCACCGCCTGCACGCCCAGGTCGACGCCGGCATGGGCGAGGCCGCCGGCTGCATCGACGCCTACTATCACTGTCCGCATCATCCCCAGCATGGCGACGTGCGTGACTGCGATTGCCGCAAACCCGCGCCCGGCATGCTCCTGCGCGCCCAGCGCGAATGGAACATCGACCTGTCGCGCTCATGGATGGTGGGCGACAAGCTCAGTGACATACAGGCCGGACTGGCCGTGGGCGCGCGCTGCGTGCTGGTGGCCACCGGCTATGGCCGTGAAGAACGGGACCACTGTCCCCCCGGCGTCCTGCTGGCCGACGATTTCGCCCGCGCGGGTGCGCTGATCCTGCGCGAATCCCGCCAGGCCAGCGCCGCCAGCGCCGCTCTTGCATGAGGTCAATGACGTGACGACTCCCACTCCCCGCATCCTGTTCATCTTCCTGGAGTTTCCCGACTGGCGCCTGGCGCGCAGCCTGGGCTATCCCACCCAGATGGGCGTGGAGCAAGCGCTGCGCCAGAGCGGCGCCGATGTGTTCAGCATTCCCAGCATGTTTCGCATGGACAACACCAGCCGCGGCAACTGGCTCTCCCGCTTGCGCCAGATGGTGGGCCAGCGGACCTATGACCAGGTCTGGATCGAACTGGTCCATGCGGACTACGACGAGCAGTTCCTGTCCTGGATCAGCAGCCTGGCGCCGGTGCGCCTGGGCTTTGTGATGGAGTCGCTGCAATACGAGCCCTATGTGTACGAGCTCGAACCCAAGCTCAAAGAACGCAAGGAGCGCGTGGTGCGGCGCCTGTCCTACATGACCCACGTGCTGCTGGCCGACGAACAGGACGCCACCGACCTGAACAAAGATGGTCAGGTCCAGGCCATGTGGTGGCCGCAGACGGTGCCGCGCGACAGTATCCAGGTCGCCTCCCGCGCGGCCCAGCCCTATGCGGTCTTCTACGGAGCGCTGTATGGCAAGCGGCAGAGCTGGCTCAAGCATCCGCAACTCGACGGCCTGCTGGTGCAGCCAGGCCCTTCGCTGGAATACCAGACCGAATTCCCGGCCCTGTTCGACCGTTTGCAAGCCCTCACCACCGAGGCGCTGGAACAGGGCCTGCAGGCCACGCCGGTGGTGCTGGAACGCTATCTGCAACTGCTGCGCACATTGCGCCAGGATATCTTCGCCCTGTGGCTGCGCAGCCTGCAGCAGGGCGTGGCGGTGGTGAACCTGCCTTCCTTCTTCCAGGGCTTCCCGGGTCGTGTCTACGAGGGCATGGCGGCCGGCAAGCCGGTCATCTCCTGCACCATCCCGGGCCGGCCGCGCACCAATGCCCTGTTCGCCGACGAGCAGGACATCCTGCTCTACGACCCCGAATCACCGGAACACCTGGCCCACCAGATCCGCCGCCTGCAGCAAGATCGCGCATTGGTGCAGCGACTGGTCGGCAATGCCCGCCACAAGCTGCTCACCCTGCATACGGCCGAGCTGCGGGTGAAGCAAATCCTGCGTTGGCTGGAAGACGGTGTCGAGACCGATTTCAGTCGTGTAGAGGCAGCATGAACTGCTACAATCGTTTGCACCTACGGCCAGCACGAGGATGTGAGCCGACCCAGGGCAGCGTCGCCGGAAAGCCCTTCCTTTTCAAGTTCTTCTCATAGGAACCATCGTGACAGCAGCAAGCTTCTTCATCAAACCGGGATATCGGGCCCGTACTCAACCGGAATACTATGCCGACGTCCACGATGACGGCACCATCTGGCAACCGGAGGTCTATCCGCTGGCGGCCACCCTGGCGCGCCAGTACGGTTGCCGCTACATCATCGATATCGGGTGTGGACGCGCGCGCAAGCTGTCGATGATGTACCCCGAGTTCCAGATCATCGGCATGGACTTCGGCAGCAACCTGGAGCACTGCCGCGCCCAATATCCGTTTGGCAACTGGGTCGAGGTGGACCTGGAAAACAGCGACGGCGTGCAATTCCCGCCCGAGGTGCTGCAAAACGCGGTGGTGATCAATTCGGACGTGATCGAGCACCTGGTCAACCCGACCCGCCTGATGGCCCTAATCCGCTCCTACCTGGTGCATGCCAAGGTCGCCGTGATCTCGACCCCGGAGCGTGATCTCGAACGCGGTACCCACGACATGGGGCCGCCAGCCAATCCCACCCACATCCGCGAATGGAACCTGGCCGAGCTGGAAACCATGCTCAGCAGCGAAGGCCTGCGTCCGGCCTATTGCGGCCTGACCATCAGCAACGACCGCGACATGCTGCGCAAGACCTCGCTGGCGGTGGTGCCGGGCTTGTCGCTGAACTCGTCGGCGGTGCGCGAGCTGGGATCGTTCTGCGAAAAATGGCTGGCTGCCTCTCCGGAGATGCGTGACGCCGGCAATGGACAGTACCTGCAGAACCTGGCCCAGCTGGAACGTGAGATGGCCTCGGCACAGTCGGCCGCACAGCCGCTGCTGGCGCCCATGAGCCCGCTGGAAATCGGCATGGAGCACATTGCCTCAGCCCGCTACGAGGAAGCCTTCAAGGTCCTCACGGAAGCCCTGCAGAACGATGGCGAGAATCCGGCGGTGGTGTTCCAGCTGGGTCGCCTGGCGGCCATCTGCAACATGCCCGAGGATGCCAAGGAATTGTTCTACCAGGCCACGCTGCGCGCGCCGGAAGTGGTCAAGGACATCTTCGATTTCTACCAGGAGCAGTTGGCGCGAGCCCGCGCCGGCCTGGAATGAAGACCACGCCATGGATGTGAAAAAAGGCTCCCGCGGGAGCCTTTTTCCATGGTGCCGACCGATACGACCGGCGCAGCGTAGTGCCATCCAGCTCAGCTATTGAAACGATGCTGCGCCGTCAGGCTCAGGCCGAAGTCTTCGTAGCCAGCCAGTTCCTTCAACGGCACCTGCTCGACCATGAGGGCGTCGCCCACCAGCTTGTCCTCGTAGTATTCGCCATCGAACAGTCCGGGGAAACGCATCATGGTCATGACCAGTTTTTCCAAGGGCCCCGGGCCCAGGTAATAGGCCCCGCCCATGGCCCAGTGCCGCCAGAAGGGCTTGCCATAGGAGATGGTGTTGAGAGACTTGTCTTGGCACTTGTTCCAGTGCCAATTGCGGTCATGGGTAGTGCCCGATACCGGCACACCCGCATACACATTCAGGGTATGCAACTGCTCCAGCAGTTGGCGCGCGCGCACCGGATCGAACAAGGTCTGGTCGTCGTCCACCTTGAGGATGCCGACGTTGCGACCCACGTTCTCGTAGACCCAGGTGCAGGCCGCCACGGTCTTGCGCGGCAGACCCTCGTAGTTGTCCGGCGCGGCCACCTGCACGGCGCGCGGATGGTTGATGGCCTCGGTATCGTGACCGGAGATGATCAGGCTTTCGATCCCCGCTTCCTCGTACTGACGCTGCAGGCTCAGGGCCTTCTGTTCGTACTTCTTGCAACTGATGATCAGGGCCAGGTTCTTGATGGTGGAGGCATTGGCGACCAGGTCGCGGTATTCGCGGATCAGGTCTTCGTTGTAGGGATTGAGCGCCACCGCGCGACGCGCATGGGCGACCGCGCCGGGCTTGTCGCCGCGCAGCTTGCTGACCTGCCCACGCTTGTACTCGAGCACCCACAGGAAACCTGAGGGGATATAGGGATTGTCCTGCTCGATACGGACGCACTCGCGCAGGATGCCATCGGCATTGAGCACGGTCGGGCGGATGTTGAGCAGCTCGGAGATGCGTTGATTGAAATCCATGATGGGCAAACGTTGACTAAGGATGTGAGGATCAGGGACTGGACGGATCAGAATCCCATCTGCTTGACGGTGATCTGCGCCTGCACCCGATAGATCAGGCGTTCGAAGGCGTCGGTCCAGTCACTGGTGAGATTCTTGAGCAGCAGGCTCTTGCCGGCCCGGGTGATGCGACGGCGCACATCGTCGTGATAGAGCACCATCTGCAGGTTCGAGGCCAGCAGCTCCATATTGCCCACCGGGTGCATCATGGCGTTGACGCCGTGCTTCAGGCCGATGTGGCGATAGGTCTCCAGGTCCGACAGGCAGATCGGGACTTCCAGCTCGAAGGCTTCCCAGATCGTCAGCGGCTGGGACTCGCTGGAACTGGCCAGCACATAGGCGTCCGCCGAGGCCAGGTAGCGCAGGGTTTCTTCGTTGGGCTGTTCGCCCAGGAAGCGGTAACGCTCCGGCAGCGCCTCAGCCAGCTTGCGCGCGCCATCGCCCAGCTGCAGGTACTTGCCGATGAAGATGCATTCGATCTCGGCACGCTGCGCGCTGCTCATGGCATTGACGGCCAGGATGGTGTCTTCCATGCGCTTGCGCGGTTCGATGGTGCCGATGCAGACGATGCGCTTCTTGTCCTTGGGCTTGGGCTGCAGATCCTGCTGGCGGTAGATGGCGTCGTTCCAGAACGGCAGCACATGCACCATGGCCGGACTGTCGAAGAGGAAGCTGCCATAGACGATGCGCTGGAACTCGGTCTGGAAGACGATGTGCGAGGCGCTCTTGAAACCCTGCGCCATCTGCGGATAACGCAGCAGCAGGTCACGGCCGACCTCGGCCTCATGCACCCACCAGATCACCGGGCAACGCGGCGCCAGCTCACCCACCAGCGAACCCGACAGGATGCAGTTGGACACAATCAGCTCAGGCTCGCCAGCCAGGTCCTTGACGATGGGAATGCCCAGCGCTTCGAACTGCTTCCTGATCTCGCCCTGGCCATCGATACGCGGCAAGACCGACACCTCGTGGTTCTGCACCAGCCGCTCGGCCAGGCGCAGCATGGCCGTGCTGGCGCCGGTGGTGTAGAACTCGTCGTTCAACAAAAGAATCTTCATGCAATGTCCAAAGAGGGCGCGACCGCAGGCCGGCCGCCTATCGCTTATTCGTAATGGCGCTGCGCCGTCACCCAAAGATTTCCCTGATGCAAAACACGCGCAGCAAGCCGCAATCTGCCATCTTAATGAGCCATGCAGGCCTCAAAGGGCGGAGCACACGCGCAAATGCCCTTCAGCTTCCTTTTTGACCACAAGCAGCCCGGCGGCGCCGGGGCTGCATGCTAGACTTTGCCTTTTCGGCAAGTCCACCAACCCCGCTACGCCATGAACATCGTCATCCTCGCTGCCGGCATGGGCAAACGCATGCAATCCTCCCTTCCCAAGGTCTTGCACCCGCTGGCCGGCAAGCCCCTGCTGGGGCACGTCATCGACACCGCCCGCGCGCTCGCACCGTCTCGCCTGTGCGTGATCTACGGCCACGGCGGCGACGCCGTGCCGCAGGCCTTTGCCGACGGCGACCTGGCCTTTGCCCGCCAGGAACCGCAGCTCGGCACCGGCCATGCCGTCATGCAGGCCCTGCCGCACCTGGAAGACGGCGCCGCCACCCTGGTGCTGTATGGCGATGTCCCGCTGACCACCGCCGCCTCCCTGCAAAGGCTGCTGGCTGCAGCCGGCCAGGACAAGCTGGGCGTGCTCACCGTGACGCTGGACGACCCCACCGGCTATGGCCGCATCGTGCGCGAGAACGGCAAGATCACCCGCATCGTCGAACAGAAGGACGCCAGCCCCGCCGAGCGTGCCATCACCGAAGTCAACACCGGCATCATCGTCGCCCCCACCGCCCGCCTGCGTGACTGGCTGGCCAAGCTGTCCAACGACAACGCCCAGGGCGAGTACTACCTCACCGACGTGATCGCCGCCGCCGTGGCCGATGGCGTGGACGTGGTCTCGGCCCAGCCCGACGACGTGGCCGAGACGCTGGGCGTGAACAGCAAGGTGCAACTGGCCGAGCTGGAGCGCGTGCACCAGCGCAACATCGCCACCGCCCTGCTGGAAGCCGGCGTGACCCTGGCCGACCCGGCCCGCATCGATGTGCGCGGCACGCTCGACTGCGGCCGCGATGTCAGCATCGACGTCAACTGCGTCTTCGAGGGTTGCGTGCGCATCGGCGAAGGCGCCAGCATCGGCCCCCACTGCGTCATCCGCAACGCCAGCATTGCCGCCGGCGCCAACATCAAGGCCTTCACCCACATCGAAGATGCGGTGGTCGGCGCGGGTGCGCAGGTCGGCCCGTATGCGCGCCTGCGCCCCGGCACCGAGCTGGCCGACGAGGTCCACATCGGCAACTTCGTCGAGGTCAAGAACAGCGTCATCGGACTGGGCAGCAAGGCCAATCACCTGGCCTACGTGGGCGATGCGGATGTGGGCAGCAAGGTCAATATCGGCGCAGGCGTGATCACCTGCAACTACGACGGCGCCAACAAATTCCGCACCACCATCGAGGACGAGGCCTTCATCGGCAGCGACAGCCAGCTGGTCGCACCGGTAGTCGTGGGCAAGGGCGCCACGCTGGGCGCAGGCACCACGCTGACCAAGGATGCCCCGGCTGGACAGCTGACGATCTCGCGTGCCAAGCAGCTGTCCCTGCCGGGATGGCAGCGGCCGGTGAAGATCAAGAAGTAAGGTCTGCGGCGGCAAGCCGCCTCAGCAGCTCAGCCTCGGTAGCTCAACTTCAGTAGCCCAGCTTCCGGAGTTCCGCGCCCATGGCGGCGCGGGCAATGATGCGCTCGAACTCATCGGCCCAGTCGCGGGTGAGGTTCTTCAACAGCAAACTCTTGCCCGCGCGCGCCAACTCTCGCGCCAGCGTGGGACGGGTCAGCAGCTGCTGCAGGTTGGCGCTCAACACCGCGGTCTGGCCGACCGGATGCATCAGCGCAT
Organism: Herbaspirillum camelliae; assembly: GCF_001929405.1. Lineage (NCBI taxonomy): Bacteria > Pseudomonadati > Pseudomonadota > Betaproteobacteria > Burkholderiales > Oxalobacteraceae > Herbaspirillum > Herbaspirillum camelliae. The sequence goes on along the minus strand of NZ_KV880769.1, from coordinate 1,845,756 downwards.
TGCGGCCATGCTGCAGGCCGATGTGACCATAGGTTTCCAGGTCCGAGAGGCAGACCGGCACTTCCAGCTCGAAGGCTTCCCAGATGCTCAGCGGCTGCGACTCGCTATAGCTGGCCAGCACATAGGCATCGGCCGACGCCAGGTAGCGCAACACCTCGTCATTGGCCTGCTCCCCCAGGAAACGGTAGCGCTGCGGAGCCGCATCGGCGATCCGGCGCGCCTGCTCCGGCAATTCCAGGTACTTGCCGATGAAGACGCACTCCACCTCATCGCGCAAGGCGGGCGGCATCGCCTCCACCGCCAGCACGGTATCTTCCATGCGCTTGCGCGGCTCGATGGTGCCGATGCAGACGATGCGCTTGCCGCGCTTGGGCTTGGGGCTCAGGTCTTCCTGCCGATAGATGGCGTCATTCCAGAACGGCAGCACATGACAGCTCGCCGGGCTATCGAAGAGGAAGCTCTGGTAGACCTTCTGCTGATAGCTGGTCTGGAAGACGATCTGCGAGGCATGCTGGAAAGCCGGCGCCAGCGCCGGAAAGCGCAGGATCAGGTCGCGCCCCACCTCGGCCTCATGGATCCACCACACCACCGGCACCTTGGGCCCGGCCTCGGCCACATGCAGGCCAGCCATGAGCGTATTGGCCACCACCACATCCACTGTAGTGACGTTGTGGACGATGGGAATGCCCAGCGCCTCAAATTGTTTACGGATTTCTCCCTCGCCATCGCGGCGCGGCATCACCAGCACCTCATGCTGCTGAACCAGCCGCTCAGCCAGCCGCAGCATCGCAATGCTGGCGCCGGTAGTGTAGAACTCATCGTTGAGCAGGAGGATTTTCATGGGCAGGCAAAGAAGGCAAAGGTGAGAAGGATGAGGACAATGACAAACTCATGGCCCGGTCAGGGCAGACCGACAGCATAAGCCCGCCCACGCCAGCCAAAGGCCGAAGAACCACCGCAAACCCGGCCGATCTCGGCCCTTTGCATGCGCTGCGCACAGGCTGCAAGCCGTTCAACTGGCCGCGTCATCGATAGGAATAGCCGTCTCGAACTTGCTGCGATGGATGGAGAAATAACTGCGCACATTGCGCACATTGCGCTGCGAGGCAAACAGCCGGTGCGCCAGCGCATGATAGGACGGCATGTCCCGCACCAGCACCACCAGCACGAAATCCGGCCCCGGCGAGACCCGATAGCACTGCTGCACCGCCGGCTCATCGGCCACCAGCGCCTCGAAGGCCTGCTGCTCCTCCTCGCCCTGGCGGTCCAGCGTGATTTCCACCACCGCCGTGAGCGCCGCCGCCACCTTCTGCGCATCCAGCAGTGCCACCTGGCGCGCAATCACGCCCCCCTCAACCAGGCGCTTGACCCGCCGCAGGCAGGTCGGCGGCGAAGCATGCACCCGCGCAGCCAGCTCCTGGTTGGTCTGGCTGGCATCGGCCTGCAAGGCCTTCAGGATGCGGCGGTCGAGGTCGTCGAGTTCAAATGTCATCAGGATTAGCAATATTCATTCAAATATCCGTCTAATTTTAATGAATATTTCACGAGTTTTGATGCCAGCAATATTAATTCATTATCCATCATTTTTAGAAATCATATTTCACATCCCCTCGCCTAATATGCATGCACATTCTTTCACACGAGGTATTCCATGTGCGGCATCGTCGGCGCGGTTGCGCAGCAAAACGTCACCCCCATCCTGCTCGAAGGCTTGAAGCGCCTCGAGTATCGCGGCTATGACTCCTGCGGCGTAGCGCTGCACGTGGACGGCAAGCTGCAGCGTTCGCGCAGCACCTCGCGCGTGGCCGAACTGCAGCAGCAGATCGCGCAGAGCGGCCTGTCCGGCTTCACCGGCATCGCCCACACCCGCTGGGCCACGCACGGCGCGCCGGCCACGCACAACGCCCACCCGCACTTCTCGCGCGAGCGCATCGCGCTGGTCCACAACGGCATCATCGAGAACCACGACGAACTGCGCGCCGAATTGCAGGCCATCGGTTACGTCTTCGAGAGCCAGACCGACACCGAAGTCATCGCCCACCTGGTCGACCACATGTATGACGGCGACCTCTTCAACACCGTGCAGCAGGCCGTACGCCGCCTCACCGGCGCGTACGCCATTGCCGTCTTCTGCGCCGACGAACCGCACCGCGTCGTCGCCGCGCGCCAGGGCTCACCGCTGATCGTGGGCGTGGGCGAAGGCCAGAACTTCGTCGCCTCCGACGCCATGGCCCTGGCCGGCACCACCGACCAGATCATCTACCTGGAAGAAGGCGACGTCGTCGACCTGCAATTGCAGAAGGTCTGGATCGTCGACGCCGCCGGTCGCCCGGCCGAGCGCGAAGTGCGCACCGTGCAGGCCTACACCAGCGCGGTCGAACTCGGCCCCTACCAGCACTACATGCAAAAGGAAATCTTCGAGCAGCCGCGCGCCATCGCCGACACCCTCGAAGGCGTGGTCGGCATCATGCCCGAGCTCTTTGGCGACAAGGCCTACAAGGTCTTCAAGGAGATCGACTCGATCCTGATCCTGGCCTGCGGCACCAGCTACTACGCCGGCCTGACCGCCAAGTACTGGCTGGAATCGATCGCCAAGATCCCCGTCAACGTCGAGATCGCCAGCGAATACCGTTACCGCGACAGCGTGCCCAATCCGAAATCGCTGGTAGTGACCATCTCCCAGAGCGGCGAAACCGCCGACACCCTGGCCGCATTGAAGCATGCGCGCAGCCTGGGCATGCAGCACACGCTGACGATCTGCAACGTCGCCACCAGCGCCATGGTGCGCGAATGCGAACTGTCCTACATCACCCGCGCCGGCGTGGAAGTGGGCGTGGCCTCGACCAAGGCCTTCACGACGCAACTGGCCGCCCTCTTCCTGCTCACGCTGGCGCTGGCCCAGACCCGCGGCCTGCTGACCGAAGAACAGGAAGCCGAGCACCTCAAGGCCATGCGCCACCTGCCCGCGGCATTGCAGAGCGTGCTGGCGCTGGAGCCCTCCATCGTCGCCTGGGCCGAATCCTTCGCCCGCCGCGAGAACGCCCTCTTCCTGGGCCGTGGCCTGCATTACCCGATTGCCCTGGAAGGCGCGCTCAAGCTCAAGGAAATCACCTACATCCACGCCGAAGCCTATGCCGCCGGCGAACTGAAGCACGGCCCGCTGGCGCTGGTGACGGACCAGATGCCAGTGGTGACCATCGCGCCCAATGACGCGCTGGTGGAAAAGCTCAAGTCCAACATGCAGGAAGTGCGTGCGCGTGGTGGGCAGTTGTATGTGTTTGCGGATGGTGATTCGCACATCAGCTCGGCCGAGGGGCTGCATGTGATCCGTATGCCGGAGCACTATGGAGTGTTGTCACCGATCTTGCATGTGGTGCCGCTGCAGTTGCTGTCGTATCACACGGCGTTGGCTAGGGGGACGGATGTGGATAAGCCGCGGAATTTGGCTAAGTCGGTGACGGTGGAGTGAGGGGGGGCCATTTATCACTTTGTATTGTTAGTGACCAATGATTGCCCTACTCGCAGGCCCTAAATAACTCAATTTTGCTGGGGGTCTGACAGGCCCAAAGCCCAGCCCCCATCTGATAAATAGACTAATCATTGGTCACAAAAAAAGGACGAAAGTGAATGGAGAAAGTTACCCCATTCATTTTCGTCCTTTCTTCGCATTTAGTTTCATAAAAGCAACGTCCTTAAGGGTCCGTAGAACCGAGGGATTCGCCTCCCCCAGGCTCGCTCTGTCGGCTTCATAGCCGTAGATATCGGCAAGTGCCAGCGCGATGGCGCATGAGCGCGAGTACCCACCCTCGCAATGAACGACGATTGTCCTGATGTTCTGCGGCAGCGCCTCGACGAATGCCAGCACCGTCCCCGCCTGTTGCGCCGTGAATGCCGCCTTCAGCTTGGCTTGGCGCCTCTTAGTCATTTCTGCGCTGAGGAAGTCGACATCTGCGAAGCTGAGTCGCAGCACGTGCTCAAACGCTGCCAAGCTCGCCTGCAGCTTTTCAGGAGCCGTGACTGATATAACAGCCACAGAATCGACAAGAGGAATTTGCTCTGCTACCGAGCGCGGGACGGCCACAACTTGACGCACGGCGTTAGATGAGGGTCGAAAGATTCGCTCCAGGACTTGATGAAGAGGAATTGGCATGACACCTCCTATTGTCAGTCAGCACTGACAATAATATGTGGCAATACCTCATTTTTCCAGCAAAGATAGTCCCGAAGTTTCGTCCCCGAGGAGACTCTGAAGCGCCACCGAAAGCAAATCCTTAGAGTCAGCAAAAAACTCTAAGCTTGGGCTTCTAATAATCACCAATAGCCGAAGAAAGACAGGGAGAAAAATCTCTCCGCTGCTGACATGTTTAGATAGCGTCTTCTCAGTATGGCCGGAGCCCAGTGCCGTCAGCTTAGAAGTAATCTCATGCATTGTTATGAGAGGGCACTCTCGCCTCTCAGCCGCAATCACAAGCTGAGCACGCTCCTCCCACGTAACTTGCGTGGAAAAGACGTCCGCCCAGAGAGGGGGCACCTTACAGTCAGCTACGTACAATATCTGGAGAAACAAAGAGAGCCGCACGCGCCCCAAGGTCACGCGCGCAGCCAGCGCTTTTTCATCCTCTTTATAGCCCAGAACCGAAAGACCACTGACGAGCTTGGCATAACTGACATCCTTGCGGGCAAGAACGACACGCACAATTCGTGCTGTCAGGCCAACCCACGGCGAGTTGGATTCGCTCACAAATATCCTTGCAATTACAAATAGATTGACTAAGGTAAACGTAAGTTAAGACTGACATCCATATGAAGGTGGGTGAAATACCCACAATGACTGCAGCCTCAGGCACTGATGTTACTACGGCGCCTCATTGTAGGGAGAGATAGCACTGGTAGCTATAACCATACGACACCCCCAACTTACTCAAGTTGATTGGTCACCCAACACAGAAGGGAAATACAGCCGAAGTTATGGAGGACTCAATGGGGCATCAGCCATACAAGGGCGTAAGCACGCCACAGGACGCAGGCCAGAAAAAAAATAAAAAATATTTTTCCGCTCACCGCAAATGAGAGATAAGAGCACTTAGAACGAAGAAGCGAGAACTTAATGGCATTTATTGCAATATAAATAACTTTTTGGTATAGCGTGAAAAATGCCTTTTGTCACATGTCAAGAGGGGGGGCAGTTGGCAGCGCCGTTTACGTCGGGAACGCATTGCGCTTAATATGCCGACCTTCTATATCGTTGATTCTTTTCTGGAGCCACCCATGCGCAATCATTTTTCATCACGCAAATGACAATGGGGCCGTCACGATGGCAGTCGTGAAGCCCCATTAATTTGCATCAAAGAAAGTTTCCCGTGAGGAAGCACCGCCCATGACGCCTTTACACGCGCGGATAATCTCACGGGCGGCCAATTATGTCAAGCCATGTCGGCGGGTATCGTCACGTCCAGACATTGGCATCAAGGAAATGCCATGCGAGAGACTATCTGCGAAGCGGGCCGAACATGCCCGTATCCTAAGGCCTTATCCGGCCTACGCCCTCCTTTTCGCCCAGGCCGCGACACAACCCGGCTGCTTCCTCCAGCGTCATACTGCCGACGCAAAGTAGCTTTTCCAAAGCGGCTTCGCAATGGCGCAGACTGCATGGGCGGGCATCATGGCTAACAACCTCACGACCAGACCGACTTGGCCCCAGTCATCCCCATCGCCAGGAATGGCTGTCGTCGACCACCCGCGATACCCACTTTCGGACGTCCGACAGTGGGAGATGAGCGCACTCATGGTCGCACCAACCGCTATAGAGATGGCCAAAGAATTGACGCACCTTGGCGTGAAGGCAGACGTCATGATTCAGCCAAACGATGGTGGCGCCAACATCGTGGCTTTGCAGAACTACATGCGGACCTACTTTCCTCCAACGGAAGTGGTGTACTTCGCGATTGAGCTGCTTGCGTCCACCCATAGTTTCTTCCGAGCGAAGCAAATGGGCGACGAAGAGTTTCGGCGCTATCTGTTTTCGACCTTGATGACGCGAAAGAACAAGCGGGTACACGCCCTACCTGCCTGCATTCAAGAGGTTCCTGGCGGCGTCTTTGTCCTTTGCGGTCCATCGGGCGCGGGTAAGACTGCATTTTGGGTCCGATATGTTGCGCGACTGCCGAAGCCATTCGTTCTCAAGACATCCATGGAGCGTGGCCTAGAGTCGCTAGCAGGAATTTGGGTAATTCCCGTGGTTCATATTTCTTATCCGGTGTGCGGTACCGTCAAAGGGCTAGCTCGTGACTTGCGCGACCACTTCGTACGCATCATTGACGACGTCAGAAACGAAGAGGACGAATTCGACCACTTGCCTCCGTTGCCCGACATGCTTGCGGGCGAGCCGATGAACGCAGTAATTAATGCTTGCGTCTCACTGAACGTTGGCTTGTTCGTATTGGACGGTGCCGGCATACGTCACTCCAATACTCAGAGCTACGAAGTGCTGGAATTCCTGTTGAAGCTCCGAGAGAAAGGCGGCGTGCCAGTGGCGTTATCGTGCACAGCAGCCTTTCTCAAGAGCATCGAACATCTCGAGACAACATACGCCAACTTGACCAACTCGACGATGATTAATCTCGAGCCGATTCCTGCTCCCAGTCCAAAGCCTAGCCCTGGTGCGGACGGTAAGACACCGCCCGATTTTGATGTTTTTCGGCAAATGTGCCGAAACTGGTGGGCCGCCGGTTTGCTGGGTCGAAAGTCTACTATGCCCGACAAGTTGGAGTATTGGATTCACGAGATTACGCAGGGGAACAACCGCTTTACGGCGACCGCCCACTATGCAATCCAGAAGTACATCGCGACCAATTGCGCTGCGGCCCCTGAATCAAACACGCCCTACACCTTCAATACAGCTGCCCTCTCTCGAGACATCGTCGAAACAGTGATTAGACAAAGCCTCTTTGGAAGCAAAGGTGCGCTCACTGCCATTGCGACGGCGATGAACCTGCCAAGCTCAGATGAGCTTGGTGCTACACCTGTCATCTCGACCGACATCTTGAACTATGTTGACTATCTACCGACGTCTCAAATTCAGAAGCAACGTATCTCTGCATGGGTCACCCCTCAGCAAAACGCACCAAGGAAACGTAGAAAATAATGAAATCCATTAAGAACCCAGTCACTACGCGGAAGCCCATGTCGCCCCCCAAAAAGAAGGAAGCTATCAACTTCCTGGAACGCTATCTGAATGCTTTGACAGCAACGATGAGCGACCCTCAACCGATTTCTGAACTTCCGCCAAAGCAAAGCAAGACGGCCAGTGTGTACGGCGGTAGAAGAATTCCCAATTCTGCTTCCCGTATTCCCCCAAATAAAATCTTGACGCCTGTTCCGAATATCTACCGAGGCGTTCGCATCCGTCTGAAGCCAGCTTCGTCGGATAAGGATGAGCCATGACGACTATTCCCCCGCCCCTAGCGGTAGTGACAAGGATTGCACCCGGCGAAGACGTGAAACGATACGTCGAACGTACCGGCGAATGCTCCGGAATTCCGGCTCCGCTTGTCACGTCGAGGCGACTCTTGAGAAGGCCGCGCCCAGCCCAAGACGGCATGACTAATGGCCTTCTGGTTGCACACAATCTGCTCGGACACGCTATTGGTTCACTTGAGAAGCTAAAAACGGAGCACACTCTCTGGCCGATGTATTGCTGCGGGTTGCCTGAGGAAAAACATACGCTACAGTGGGAACGACTTCTTCGGCAGGGCTTTGGACCGGTTCGGTCTACGCGTGCACCAGTGTTGTTCAGCGTAGGAGAAGTGACAAATCACCAGTGTCCTGAGTGTGAGCAGGTCTCCCTGAAAGCCCTCTGGGGCGGGTTTACGTACTTCCACCGTCGCCTGGCAGTTCCCTATGCATCTGTGTGTCCTATCCACAAGATTGGAGTGCGCATCATAAATGAACAGCTGCGGCTGTACGACCAACGGTGCGCCGGTGAACCGAATGCATATCAGTTCGAGATGGCCTGGACTTTGTCACTGCACATGGAACACTGCCTCGACGACGCTCCGAGCACATCGAAGTTCAACAAAGTAGCGGCCATTGCTACCTTAAAGGCTGCAGGGTGGATTGACGCGAATGGCCGAATCCACTTGCAGGTGCTCGTGGCGACGTTTATTAAATTCTTCGAAGGTGCCTTCGCCGACGCACGGCTTGCGCTGCTCTGCCAATCTGAAGAGCACATTACCAATGCGCTGAGGTCCCTACTCCGAACAGACCGCGGAGTCTATCCGGTTTGGTGTGTGTTGTTCGTGTGGTTCGCGGAGCAATGCCAGTGCAACCTGCTGAAGATGATTCGCCCATCACTCCCTCCACCGGGAACTGAGCCGCCCACATCCTTGGAAGTGAAGATGGCCCTTGACACGCACGGCACTCTGAAAGCTGCGGCGAATGCGCTCAAGGTGTCCAGGCAGACATTAGCCGCACTTTGTAGACGCTTCGGCGTGGACTTTAGTCCGCGTCCAAAGAAAGTTGATGCCAACCTGCGGCAAGAAATCCACCAGGCACTAACGGTCGGCATGCCTGCGGAAGAAGTAGTTATACGCTATGGCATCTCCTTGACCACTCTCTACAGGGAGCTGAAGGCCTGGCCGGAGCTACTTCTTCCTGGCAAGCAAAAACGACTTGCCCACATTGAGAAGGCTCGATTGAAGTGGATGGCACTTCAGGACGAACATCCAGGGGTGGCTGACACAACACTCAGGAAGTTGGAGCCGGCGGCGTGGTCGGTTCTGTATAGAAATGACCGCGCGTGGCTCGCGGCACGACGTCATAGCGATATTGAGAAAACACCACGCAAACCGAAGCAATACCAGTCCGACCTTCTGAATATGTTGAATTCCTCGCTATCGGATGCTGCTCAACTCTGTGCCGATGAAGACTTGGCACCGGGTCGCAAGTCCGATTACAGCCTGCGGAAAATAGCGGGAATCACGGAGAGTCAGTACCAGGTCATGACCAGCAAAGGATTGATTGCAGACTACAGGGAATCTCGCACTGAGTACATCGAGCGACGTCTGGCATTTGCCAAGCGGAAGGGAACCGACTCCGCCATGCCGGACTGGCGGCTCGCCAAGGCCGCAGGCCTGCGTAAGACCACGATTGAACGGCACATCAAGAGCACGGGCAAGTAACAAGAAAAGGTGAGGATAGTTGAAAGTTTCGAATCGCCGGCCACGGTCAGCAGTTATTCAGATTGGTATCGAGCAGGACATAGGTAGTTATGGCGTACAGCAGTTGTACTTTTTGGCGCAGAGCAAGTTAGAGCATGTGCTGTTCCTTCAGGGCCATAGCGGCAATAAATTGCGTTGGCTCTTTCCCAGCAACCTAACAGCCCTGCTAGCTCGCCCTGAAATTAGGACGCCACCAATGGAGCGAGTGCTGGAGGAGCACACACGGCTTCCGCTTTATCGGCCCTTCATCCCCAGCGAACTGGTGAAGAAGTTGACAAAGCACCACATCGGAAATCGCGTCAGAAGAATGACTGCATATGTTTCTCCTATCGGCTCAATGACCGAAACACAGTTCGGGATTTGCACTGAATGCGTGAAGGAGGATTACAGGTCACCAGGATATCCAATTAGCCGGAGACTGTTTTTCGTTCCAGGGGTGTTGGCGTGCCCGAAGCACAAATGTGGGCTGATGACGTTTTGCAAGGGATGCCAGAAGAAGCGCTACTTCAACCTGCTTCCTCAGTACATGGTTCCTGGACTGGTATGCCCTTGCGAGAAACCGCTCGAAGAAATGGCCAACTTAGATGAGGCGGGATTAGAAGCGGCAGTGGCAATAGCAGAGATGGCCATTCTTCTACTCAAAGGGCTTGGGCCGAAAAATCTCTCCGCCAGACAACTCAGAAGGACGATTTCCAAGGCGTATTCATTTAGCGAAGAAATTCCTGGACCTTTGAAAGCAGTTCAGCTCAGAAACACCTTTGAACAAGCTCTTAGCAAGGAGATTCGGCGGCACCTGCGCATAACCCAAGCAACGATGGTTCGGTTTATTACCGAAGGTCGAGACTTGGTACGCAATCCAATTCAGTCAATAGCGGCAATTTATGCGGTCTTTGGAAGTTTTGAGAATTACTCGAAGTGCGCCGAAGAGAATCAACCGAACGCTCGCTATCAATTGAGCTATGTACATCAGCCATTTGTTCGGATGCGGCCACTGAAACCGCACGTCAACCCAATTAAAAAAGCTGAGTTCTTTGATTGGGTGCATTCCATGACTCCGACTGAGCGAGAGAATTTCAAGCTGGAAGCACGAACGTGGATGAAAAAACTGATGCAAAGGAGGCCCGAAGTCACGAGGAAAATCTTCCATCACCGCATAGGGGATAGCCCCGAACTCCGATACCTACGCTGGTTTGACAGAGATTGGCTAGAACTGCAGTTCGGCGCGGCAGACAGGAAACCACCTAAGTGGGGCATCGATACGGTTGATATCGAGAAAGTCATAAAGAACGTTCAGAAACTGAGCAAGCACCTTAAAAAGGCGAGTCCTCAATTGAGGGTCTTTGCAACCAGTCTGAGGGGCGAGATTCCGGTTTCTTCATTTCAACGGCTTCTGCTGAAGAGTCCTGCACTTCAAACAGCGGTGGCTAGTGAGATTGACACGGACGAGAGTTGGCGAGAGCGGACCACCTTATACCTCACGAATGAAGTGAAAAGATTCAAACCTAGCTCGAAGTGGGCCCAGCGAAGCACCTTCGACAACGCGACATTCGCTGCTTTTCGAGCAAAGATTGTCCTAGCGGGAATTTCTATTCGACAGCATAGGCAGAAACTGGAGAACCGAAAATGAGTGCGGCGCACGATAAGGCGTACGAAAAGAAGTTGCGGGAGGCCTACATGAAAATGCTGATGGCAATGGGGAAAAATCGATTTCCAGCGCCATTTCATGGGGATACGTCTCATCTTCCTTGCTCACCCGCCGACGCGGCGCGGATTGCGCTTACTGGGGAGTTGAGCTCCGTCCTTCGGCCGTCTCATCCAGAAAACCCCACTGGCTTCAACCTCGAAGCCCAATTGGGGCGGTTCGTCCTCTCCTCGAAAAATTCGGTACCTGAATTTGACCCACGAGGCCATCCAAGCGCCGAATCCTATGAAGCATGGAGGAAAGCAAACCACAGTCGTATTGGGATTCCCAGCAACACATACAGCATCAAGGGGCGAGGAATGGTGGCCTGCCTCTCCGACCTAGAGCGGCGATTCCTGAGCTACTGCGAAATGAATCCCATGGTCTTGGAAATTCGTAGCCAATACCCTGAATGGGATAGGAAAAAAAGTGCGTCCGCCCTGGCTTCAGACGAAAAATTACTGGAAACAGACATTATGACCATCGATTTCGTTTTGACATTGCAGAGCCCGCATACGAACAAAGTTCGATACCACGCCGTCTCCTGCAAAACCTACAAAGAGCTGTATTTGCCGAAAACAATTCGCCGTCATGCCCGAGAGGTTGAGTTTCTCCGCCTGTGGGGTTGCACGCATCAAATCGTTACCGAGTTCTTCTTCAGCAAATACCAAGACGTCAATAATCAGCGGCTACTGCAGTTCATGCTCCATACGAAGAACATCTACGAGCTCATTCCGGCCGCATACAAGTTTGCATCGCTGATTCGTCGCGCAAAAGGCTCAGGAAGCCTGGACGAGCTGATTGCTTGGGCCGCTAAGCAGCTCGGTCTCGCACTTGACGCCGGCTACACGCTCCTCGGCGTCGCACACTATGTCGGCTTCATGGTCTGCGACCACTCCAAAGAGCTGCTTCCAGAAACCCAACTAGATTTTAATGAAGAGAACCGACGCTTCCTTCCTAGAATCGACCTCAACTTGATATCTGGAGCTACTAATGACGACGAATGACCTCCCCTCTTTCTGCAGCCCTATGGTTTTGATACATCCGGAAACATCGTGCTCGACTGTATATCGTGTCCTCTATAGGGACGAGGAGAATCTCCACTTGATGGCTATTGGAAGAATTGAGCCTGGCCGCCGAAAATATCTGGCCATTGCTCTATCGGGGAAGGCTCGCCCTCCCATCGTACGTTTCTCGATGACTCACGTTGAGTCAGAAATGCTGAAAGGCACCTTTCGCCTCCAACGTCATGTAGGCGTTTCGAATGAGATGGGGATTGACCGCGGTCCCGCACGAAGTGAACTGCTTGAAAAACGCTTGTGCTACGTCTACGAAGTCCTCAACAAAATCGGCCCCATGGCATTCACGCGTTCCCCCGCAGCTAAGGGAACTTGCGAGGAAGTAGCCTGGCGACATAACGTCTCCAGCGAAACGGTTCGCAAGTGGGTCGATACCTATGCTTACTACGGCGGCCATCCCAATGCGCTCATGACCCGACAGGGGAACTTCACTTCAGCTTCGACCACCCCCAACTCTAAACGCAGAAAGAAAAAGGATACGCCGGGCCAGGTATCTCTGTTGCGCAATGACTCGCCGTTCAACAGTGTCCTCGGGCGGGTGCTTCGTCACACCCGAGCTAAAGAGAGGCGTATCGCCCTCGTCCAGAACTGGGGAGATGACAATGAGATTTGACAACGCCCATACAAAGGATGGACGGGCATCCCTTGTAAAGCAAGGCGCGACGAAGTCAGTCCGCGACCGAATTCGCGGATGTTACTCCTACGGCATCTCGGTCATGCCGGTTTCTGAGCTTCAGAATCTGCGGAAACGTTGGAGGAATCAGTCATGAGCGCCAATTATAAGATTACACATCACGTCGCTGCGCAACGGGCCGCTCTTCATATCTCGGTCGCCTGGCTCCGCAGGAAATCCTCTACGGTCGCCTCTGTCGTGCTGCGGGCGGTCGACCGCGCGACGAATCGCATAGTTGGACATAGCCTCTCGTTCCAAGAATTCTTGATAGGCAAACCAAAAACAAGGCATTTGGTTGCACTGATAGAACATGGTCGGCTCAATAGGAGGTAATCATGGAAGACAGACAAATTCCTCCTATCTATGCACAGACCGGCAATTGGAACAGGAAAGATTGGCGCGGGAATCAGGGAATCTTCCGAGTCATCGCGCAAACCTCAAAGAGTATCTATGTCATTCAAATTGGCACCATCGAGAATGATGTTTTTTGTCCATTTCCAGCTCCTAAAACGAAACAGAGATACAAGGTATGGGCTCGGAAACTAGCGGACGAAGAGTTTAAAAAGGGGCATCTTTTCCACATCGACGAGCGCGGAATTCCTGCTGAAATGCTAGCGGCAGAGGTGCCGACGCCGGGGAAGGACTTCGACTACGACAAGCGAAAAGCGCTGGTCACCTACATCGAAGCCAATTGGGGCGACGCAGTTCTGACGGACAAGAGTAGTTATGCCCAAGCTATCACAGTCACCTCGACACATTTCAACATGTCGCCACAGACTGTGCGTGTCTGGTATACCCGGCATCTATTTTACGGCCGTGTCGACAAGGCGCTGGTAGTACAAACATGGAAACGCGGAGGCCCTGGAAAATTGAGACGGGGACTCAGAGGGCCAGATGGGGAATATGTACTACGAGGTGCCAAGCCAAAAAAGCAGATTGAGGAAGGTGATACTCATGACCGTAGGAAGCTTTTCACGCCAAAGCTTTATAGAGAGTATGCCTATTATCTGAAGACGCATGCCTGGTGTACCTCAGATAATTTTACAGCTGTACATGAGCGTTTCAGAGCATCGAGATATGCGTTCAACCGTGACCCAAAAACTATGGAGACGGTGGCTCACCAAATTCGAATTAGTAGGCTTCCGGTGGACTCGTACATGCGGAAAGTTGGCCGTGCAATCTATCGCACAGAACGCCTTGCGAAAGCCAAAGCGTTGCGAGCTATGGACAACTTCCGGCCCACCCAGGTCAAAGGTAGTGCCAGAGACATTGTCCATGACCAGATTCCGGTTCTTGATATTGATGCCACGTCCGTGTCTAACGGGGTCCTCTTTCCCGATTTACCCGATGACGTCAAAGAACACGGAAAGCCCACTGTATACCTGGGCGTGGACAGAGGTAGCAGCGCCATTGTCGGGTACTACGTATCCTTCGAGGCCGAGAATGGGCGTGGATACTTGGCGTGTCTATTCTCGTGTTACACGCCAAAGGACCGAGAGCTTCATCGGTGGGGCGTAAAGCATTTGAAGGGATTCGTTTACGGATGTACTGCAAAGGTATTCTTTGACCGGGGCCCGGGCATCAGTAAGAAGGTTCTTGAGGTCATGGAGCGACTACGGGCGAACATGCTGATTGCAGCGCCCTATCGGCCAAAAGCAAAGGGGCACGCAGAGGGCTCTATCTGCATAGTTCAGAAGAAGATGTCCGACCTCCCTGGTTCGACATTTACACGTGGGAGCGTCGAGGAAGACAAGGTTTATTTGAAGCAGGCGAGGTTGGAATCTGTATCACTGAAGACGTTCATGCAAAAACTTCTTACTGCAATCAGTGACCACAATCTGAAGATAGGGACCGCACGCGACCACACGCCCGACATGCTTTTGCAGAAAGTCATTCCCTGTCCCGCCGATATCTATTGGTACAAAAAGGGGCGCATCCGAGGAGACGCAAAGCAGCAGTGGTTGTGGTCTACGGAGAAGATTTTCCGGACGTTGTGTCCGACTGAGCCGCGTCCCGCACCCGGCGGCGTCGTTACTATCAGGGGAAATCGGCTGCAGTTCACTTCGACTGAGCTGGAGAAATATTGTGATGACTACTACCGGCAGCACGGAGCGACTGCCATAGTTACTGTTCTTGAGGTGGTTCAATCGACCGACCACGCTATGTGGGAAATGCCTGATGGAACTCTTGGCGCGCTTCACCCGACATCTAGAACTGCAAGAGCCTACAAAGATGGTACAGAGCTCACGGTCGCGGCGTCAAACAGGAAGCGCTCTAGCCTGGCATATGACGCGATGATTCGAGGCTTGGATATGGAACAGGAGAAAATTGACCGAGAAAAGGCTGAAAGACAGAAGGGCCGAGTAGCCAAAAACACTATGAAACGGGTGAAAAAGGTGGATACGACTGCCACTAGCTTCATGATTCCGCCCCACAAGGAGCTGTTGCAGAATGCTGCGTCCACCTTGAGCGCTGACAACGCTGAAAGCGTGCTCAACTCCATCAGCCGTGCCCCGGCATCACCGCCTAAGGAGAATCTGACTGTTGACTCTCTGTACGCCTTCCAGAGTGGGCAGCGTTTGATGGTCGATATTGCACAGTAGCTGCGAGACGATTGTGAAAATTCACCAAGCAGCTGCACTATCCCCCCAGTTGGCCAAAGAATCGGCCGACCTGGGGAGGCTTGTGGCGCGACTTCGTAGGAGGAACCGGCTGAAGCAGGTTGATGCAGCGGCGTTGGCTGGTATTGCGCGTAGCAGTGCCAGTCGTCTTGAGGTTGGGGATGGCAGCGTGGCAATTGGCATGCTCTTCCGCTATTTAGATGCCATTGCACCTGGCGTAACTCTGAAAGACCTTCTGAATGGTACCGATGCAGGGGCTGGCAATAGTCAGCGCCAGATACTCAATAAATAGGCTTCATACTCTCGGGCATTGAACAGGCTGCGCAGCCAGGACGCTGCGTACGACCTCCGATGTTAAGCCCGGGCGCTCAATAGTACATTCTTCACTATGTTTCCATGGCAACCATGACCAGTTCAGCAATGTCGGCTGTTACTTTCACCACGCTCAGCCCCGCGATACCTTTAGATTTTATATGTCCTCGAGGCAAACACAGCATATCGTTGTGCAGATTGAGTGTAGCCCTACGAGAAAACGTCTGCTGCGATTGATACGTCTCCGAACTCGTAAAAGCCCCACATAGGCCGTTGCTAGATGATTCATTCAACGTGGACGAAGGTGATAGGCGCAAGACACGCCTTACGTGTGCGGAATGGCTTTCGGTAGGGGGCATGCCGACCAGCATGAATTCTTCACCTACGAAAAATTGATGAGCGCAGAAATAACAAATTCTGGGGCTTTTCTAATGGGCATTTTCATGCCGGCACTACCGATTCGGAATTACTTCCGGCAGGATGTTTCCGCTATCAAGAAGAGAATGCCGTCGAACATTTTCCACGCTCAGTGGCCATCTGTTGGCGTCTGTGAATGGAGTTGGGCGATGTTTGCGCTTTGACCGTCAGTTTGACAATCTGGACCAAAGGGCCTTTCAAGCCGACTCGCGAGGTCGCCCGCCACGTACAGCTTGGCGTAGCCACCGCTAGGTAAGAATCGGACACGAAGGACCAGAAGCCCCGCTAGTGGGGCTTCTGCTTTTGTATACTTCGGTGAAATTGTCCAAATTGGTGGAGCGGGTGGGGGGAATATGAAATTTGACGAAGACGCTTTGTTGGCACGGATGCCACTTGTCCTAGACTGGCTTGGGAGTCTGGGTATTGCCGGGAGAAGTTCTCGATATGGTCGATATAAAAAAATAATTAGCGATTTTCATAGCCAATATGAAACCACACAAGACGTTGACGATGCTGTGTTCAAGGAATTATGCAGCGCCTACCAGGAGTGCCTAGACATCGCAATGGTTCATCACCGATTCGCGGATGTTCGAGGCGAGAAGTTTCTTTCTAACCTGGCGAGAGTTGTAACTGGTTCGCTGACGCCAGAATTAAGGGATGCCGGCCCATCTCGGGACTATCTCTTTGAGATGTTGGTCGCCACAATTTTTACTGCCGCAGGGTATGAAGTGGATTTTAGTAGTCATCATCTGACAGATGTCGTGGCACGGCGAAGTGGGAATCTGGTTAGAATCGAATGCAAAAGGCTATCTTCAGTAAAAAAGTTGGGCGTAAGAATGGCAGAGGCAGCCCAGCAGTTAAGAAATTCTCGTGAGGGGATTATTGCAGTCCCATCTGGTTTCTGCTTCATCGACGTATCGAGCTGCGTACTTGATGATGTGGGAAGGAAAGCTGAAACTATAGAAGCAGCAGGTCGTGCAGTGAGAAACTCTATTGGGAGGTTCATTACGAGACACTATAAAACTACAATTATTGAGCAACTGAATGATGCTATAGATGTCTCATACGGCACCGCTTTTTATGCCAGACTGCCCTTCATAGTTAAAGATGAAGAATCCCAAGAGGAGCTTATGAGCTCTCATATGGCTATGATTTTTCGAATACCCAATGTCTGGGACGAGTCCATGACTGAACATGCGAAAGGCCTTACCCAAGGATTAGACACGGCGTATGCCACTTTTGGCGAATCATTCGAGAAATAAAGCCTAAAAAAGGAAGAAGTTACCCGGTGTCGCCGCGCATCTTCCTTCGTACCTACGTTTATGCCTTAGCCGCAACACATCAATTTTCCTTTGGCACCCAAGTTTCCAAGGTAACCGCGGCATCGAAAAACTTCAATTCCATTGGCGTCAACTGACCTAAAGTGAGGTCATCCAAGGAAAAGGCTGCACGACATGCCGGCGCCACGAAATCGTCATCCATAGTTTCCCCTCCCCTTTTCATAACCGAAGATGACGGCCTTATTCGGGGCGCCGGGTAACACGGCGAAGACAGTGGCACCCCGCGCCAACGTGGCCCAGCACCATCGACGCGTCTTAGGAGTAGACATAGGTCTGTCCGGACGGCAGGCCCGCATTTGAAGACACATGCGTTCCCACCGCCACAGTGGATAACCTGGGGCGTGAGGAGGCTTGACATGCCGCAGGTCTCTAATTAATCTGCTGACTAGGCTACCTGGACCCAACTTGTCGTCGAGTTAAACAGGTGATGCAATCTTGAATTTTCTGACCTTCAATCCGAGGTCGGTGCGTAATCGACGAACGCCGGCCGCTTTCTGATTGAGGTATCTATGGCGAGCATTCCGCTCTCTTCCGACGCCGTTAAGGCCGTCAAATTGGATTTAACTAAGCGGTTCAATGAATGTAAGTCAGGACATTTGTCCGAGGCCTTAGCCTATGCGCTTGGGTTCAAGACCAACGCTGCCATGCGCGACGAAATCGTGGCTCAGGGTACGGACCCGTTGTTCTTCTTTGTAGACGAAGAGCGCTTCCTCAAACGCCTCAACGATTTTGGGTATCTCGTTACAGGACCATTCAATTTCGGTCCAGAAGAGGATTCCGTGATGCGTGAGACGGAATGCATGTACGCCTATCAAATCGAATACAAGACGAAGAGGCAAAAAGCCTGGCGAAATTTGATGGTACACACGGTCAACGAAGCTCTACGCCGGCGTTTGTTCTCGCTACGCCCGTTTGATAACCGCTGGCCTGGGAACGAGGACAGAAATACGACTCACACGTTCGACTTCACTTTTCCAACAGGAGACATTGGGCGCGTTGAGTTGCACGATATCGGTTACTGCGAAGTTTCGGTTGATGTGGTGATTAACCCGAGAATTGAGCTCGCACATCCAGCCTACCATGCGACGCTAAAAGATTGCGACGCAGTCGGGATGACCTGGGTTGAAAGGAAAGAAGGTGCCTGGATACAGTCGGCATTAGATTCGTTCCGGTGCAACAATACTTTCTTGAATAAGTTGCTTGACCTAAATGTTGAACCGCTTGGCTACGGCGACCGAGGAATAGTGAAGTAAGCCACTGAAGTTATTCAGTGAAAGCGCCGCCGTGAAGGCGGCGTTTTCAATTGCCAGCCAAATTCCCAAACTTCCAGCAGGAAGCCAAGAATTGGCGGAAATTCAGCCCTTTATTCAGCACCTCGGGGTGGGCACAATAGGACTATCGTGTACTCACCGCACCACGTAGCCCCATCAGGCCGCGCCTCATCGGAGGACGGGGCTTTTCTATTTTCAAATTGACCATCGGGGAATGTCTTTCCAGTTCAATCCATATAAGAATCATGAGAAGAATTGCACTGACTTCATTGCTTCTATTTTTAATTTCAGGTTCGGCCAGTGCCCAATTTGCCACTTACAGCAATGAGAACGAGGTATTGGGGGCCGCAGCCATTTCACCACTATCTACATATCAGATTCTCCAAAAGCTGATAGCAAGGTGCAGCGAGGTGAGTGCAAGTCTCCGTTCCAATGGTAATGCGCAGTTGGGGGGCTGGGAGAAGCGCCACCATGCCTTTCTGCTGGAGAACCAGCGTATACAGGCCCAGCTAGAGCGTTCGTACACTGAGCCCGACGCCAAAAAGACGTTTCGAGACATGCTGGACAGGCAGGTGCCGGCCGCTGTGCAGAAGCAGTATGAAGCTTTCGTCTCTCCCATTGACACCGCACTGCAGAAGTCTCAGCAGGAACAGCTATGCCAGGTGTATGTCAATGCCATCCAAGGGGGAAAATTCGATTTGAAGAATACCGACCCTGTCGTGAGCAAATTCCTTGAGAAGCGAATTCAGTCTGACGGGCGCTAGCGCCGCGAATTATCTGTACCCATTGGTTGGTCTGGGGCCAACTTTTCATTCAGCGTTACAATTAGCTCAACAATAACGACTGGGGGGCTATTCCTATGGCGCGTATTCGTAAGCTGGAAATTCGCAATTTTCGTTCGATACAAGCGCTGGATTGGAAACCATCAGCGGGCCTAAATTGCCTTATTGGGCCAGGGGATAGCGGTAAGTCGACCATCTTGGATGCTATCGACTTGTGCTTGGGGGCACGTCGCAGTGCGCCATTCGGAGATACCGACTTCTACGGTCTGAACGTCAATGTCCCCATCGAGATTTCGCTTACGCTGGGTGCTTTGGAGCCAGCGCTATTGAATCTCGATTCTTATGCTGACTATTTACGCGGCTTTAATCCGACCACCGGCGCCGTAGAAGATGAGCCAGCTGCCGGATGGGAACCTGTACTCACGTTGCGCTTGAGAGTGGAGAGCGACCTCGAGCCAAACTGGACTTTGTATTCGGAAAGAGCTGCCGCCCAAGAGCTATCGCGGGGACTTGCGTGGAAAGACAGAACAGCTTTGGCGCCGGCCCGTATAGGTGCCTACGCACATACAAATCTGTCGTGGTCACGTAATTCTGTTCTGAACCGCCTCACCGAAGAACGTGCGAATCTCGGCGCAGAATTGAATAGCGCCGCTCGAGATGCACGTGCGAGCTTCGGCGATAGGGCTGGCGTCCAGCTGGAGCAAACGCTCCGGGTCGTTACCACTACTGCGGCCTCACTAGGCGTGCCAGTGGGCGGGGGCACCCAAGCCCTCCTAGACTCTCACTCGGTATCCATTGGTGATGGCGCCATTGCCTTGCATGACGCGGCTGGCATTCCTTTGCGCTCACTGGGTACGGGCTCATCCCGCCTTCTTATAGCGGGCTTGCAGCGGGCGGCCTCCCAAGCGGCCACCATTGTCCTAGTTGACGAAGTGGAGTATGGGCTGGAGCCACATCGCTTAATTCGCTTACTTGATTCCCTTGGCGCAAAGGATACGAATCTACCTTTGCAGGTGTTCATGACTACACACTCCCCGGTGGCTTTGCGAGAGCTATCAGGGAACCAGCTGTTTATCGTACGCCCTGAGAATGGCCACCACATTGTTCTTTGCCCCGGTATCACCGACGAAATTCAAGGAATATTACGAGCGGCACCAGACGTGTTTCTCGCAAAGTTCGTTCTGGTTTGCGAAGGAGCGAGTGAGGTTGGTTTTATTCGAGGCCTAGACCAATACTGGAACGAGGTACACGGTAGAGACGCGATACCGGCATTAGGTGGGGCGTATCTTGATGTGACCGGCGGCAGTCCAGACCGTTGCCTTGCTCGTGGGAAAGTTCTGTTGGACTTGGGATATCGTGCCATCGTGTTCGTGGATGCTGATAAGCCAATTACCCCAGCGGTCCTCAACGAATTCACCGCGGCTGGTGGGGACTACATTATTTGGAGGCCGGGTCGAGCAATTGAGGACGAACTATTCCACAGCTTTAGCGACATCGTCATTGATTCGCTGATGGTACTCGCCAAAGAGTTAAAGGAGCCGTTACTCGTCGACCAGCACATTCGTTCAAAGTCCAATGGAACCATGACCTTAGCCAGCATAGAGGCGGCGCGGCTAGCCGGATTGCCTTATACGCCAGAAATGCGCGCTGTGCTGGCGGCGGCGGCAAAGAACAGCGCGACGCCCTGGTTTAAAAATATCACGTCGTTCCAGAAGGTCGCGAGGAGCGTCGTTGGGCCTCATTACCAGCAACATGCTGATGCAGGATATAGCCAAGTCGTGAATAGAATTTGGGAGCTCACACGTGCCCCCTGAACTCAATATATTCGCGCAGCCTAGAGGCTCGGTGACCGCGCCAGCTGGATGTGGGAAGACCCAACTCATTGCAGACACACTGGTAGAACACCAGGGAGACAGGCCAATCCTCGTCCTGACACACACCAATGCAGGTGTGACAGCGTTGAAGGCGCGTCTGCAAAGAGCACGAGTTTCGTCATCCGCATATCGACTCGCTACTCTCGATGGCTTTTCTATGCGGTTGATACGCAGCTTTCCAATGCGCAGCGGACATAACCCTCATGTGCTGGAGCTTCGAAATCGCGGAGGCGACTATCCGGCTATTCGCAATGCCGCTTTCCAATTGATTCAGGCAGGTCATCTCAATGAGATATTGAGTGCCACATACTCCCATTTGATTGTGGATGAGTATCAGGACTGCAATATCGCACAACATAATCTCGTAACGGCTCTTTCAGCAGTTTTGCCAACCTGCGTATTGGGAGACCCAATGCAAGCAATTTTTGGGCTTGCTCAAAATGTGCTGGTAAATTGGCCTGTCGACGTGGAGCCAATATTCCCGTCAGTAGGCCAACTAGCGCATCCGTGGAGATGGATTAGAGTTGGCACGGAAGACCTTGGGAATTGGCTTCTCGAGGCGAGGCAGACGCTGCAGGCCGGCGGAAGCATCAATCTCGTCGAAAGAGCACCACGAGAAGTTGAGTGGATTCAGCTCAATGCGCAGAATTTCCAGGTCGCAGAACGCCAACGTGTGGCCGCCGCGGGCATCGCAGTCGAACGGGACCAAACCGTACTTGTCATTGCAAAGGCAACGAACCCTCAAGCTCGCCATCAAATTTCAAGTCAAATACCAGGCGCAACGGTCGTAGAGACCGTCGAATTGCTCGACCTGGTTGCCTTTGCCGACAGATTCGACCCGGCGGCCGAAGACTCTTTGCAGCAATTGGCTGCTTTCGCCACCAGTGTAATGACAGGTGTGGGACAGACAAATTTACTGAATCGAGTACGGTCAATTCGCAATGGTCGTAACGAAAATCCTCCAACGCCAATTGAGGCCATGGCAGTGGCATACACGAACGCACCAACGATGACTGCAGCGGTCGACCTTCTCCGAGCCTTTTCCGAGCAAGACGGTTCCCGCGTGTATCGGCCCGAGGTTTTTCGATGCTGTCTGACGGCGATGCGAATGGCGGCGGATGGCGCTGCAAACTTCTCTGAAGCGGCAATTCAAGTACGAGAGAGGAATAGACATCTGGGACGTCCGCTTTCCAGGAGGTCCGTGGGGAGCACACTCTTACTCAAAGGCTTAGAAGCCGACGTGGTCGTACTTCTTTATCCTGAGTTGATGACTGCACAGAACCTTTATGTGGCCTTGTCGAGGGGAGCTAGGCGAGTTTGCGTCTGTTCTACAGGGCCATTGCTGAGGCCTGCGCCAGGCTAACTTCACAATGTCGCATTGAGCTTCGAAGAGCCGCGGATGATAAGTTTACGTGCCTTGGGTGAAGGAATCATGGTTGAAGCCTGCTCGAACACCGAGACTCTTGCGACTTGCAAGGAGAACCAGCCTTCAACCGACATCTATCCTCTAACAAAAATTGGAGCTGATGTCATCTGAATCATAAGATTGACCAGCCTCAGGATAGTTCTTTTTCTTTGTACTTTCTTTAAGTTTAGCGTGGTCTTAGCGCGTAAAGCAGGCCAAACCTCCTTGTACTCTACGGGCTAGCAGCGATAGCATCGCTCGCGCGAACCGGAGGCATTAACCATGAAAAATATCCTTCGAGGAGGGGATTAATGGCATCGCTGACCCAATCGGAATTTCGCGCACAGGAGCGAGCTGACGGTGGCCCTTTTATTTGGCTCGATGAAGGGATTTCAGAAGAGGGAAAGCAAGAGGTTTATGTTTTCTTTTCAGATGTCCCACAAGAACGTGCCGGAGATAAATTCGCGTGCATTCTCACGGTCCAAACAGATTTAATTTATATCTACCCTGTCGGAGTTCGTCCAGACAAGCCTGATTATCTCAAGCCGCGCTATGGAACCCTAGAGCGCATTTTGCTCACCCGAAAGGTGGCGCGTCCTTTTCAGCTACCTAAGGCAGCCGAGGATGTGGAAAGTCTTCTTGACGACCTGCCGCCCGGATTTTTGAAGAATTATCGCTTCGGCCTAGGATTCCAGTGGGAGTATCGCTCTCTGACCAACACGCTCCAGCAGGCACCAGAGGTGAATACTCTCGTTATTCATGGTGGCGATGGATTTCCAGAGCTTCTTCCTACTTCTTTCGTCCTGACGCTGAACGAGTTTAAATATCTCTGCGCAGAGGTTAGGCGGATAGCTGGTCGTGCAACCCGCAGCGCATCGCGGGAGAAGGGACAGCTGATGCATAACATGCTCTTGCACCGCCTGGACCCGGAACGGTTCCCGAAATCAAAGCGCGAAATCAAGAGCGGAGATATCGCCGAGTTACGTGGCGATTTGCGAAATCCCGTAGCACTTTCTAAGTGTGACAGGCGTGCGGTTCTCTCAATGTTATCTGCAAACGTCTCGCAATTGGCGAGTACGGAACCCCACAGCTTGATGCAGCTGAAGGGTGATATCGAATTGGTGACTTTGGGGCAGCTTATCGAGCGCTATTCTGAAATGCTCACGAAAGAATACTCGGAAAGTAAGTGGCAAGGCTTCTTCGAAGACAACCCATTTATTCTCAGCTTGGCATTTTCGGTGCCCTTTATGCTGGTTCAAAGTCAGCCCTATGCTGGAGGAAGACGCTCTTATGGTGGCGGTGGGAAACATCCTGATTTCATCTATGCTGCGGCTGCTACTGGAAATCTTGCCGTCATTGAGATAAAGAAGCCGAGTACGGTCCTATTACAGGCAAAGGCCTATCGGGGCGATGATATTTTTGGTTTATCGTCCGAACTGAGCGGTGCCGTTTCCCAGGTTCTGAATCAACGTGAGACCTTGCAGCGAACACTTCCCGTTTTGAAGTCCGAATCAAAGGACCTGCTTGACAAGTATGGGTTCTCGACAAGATGCATTGTCGTAGCTGGTAGAAGTCCAACCGAGATAGCGCATCAGAAATCATTTGAATTGATGCGAAATTCGATGGTGGACGTGGTGGTCATGACATTCGACGAGCTTCTTGAACGACTCCGCATGATTCAGGTCGCGTTGACGCCACCAACCTTGAAAGCAAGCGGTCCGTTCGACACTCCGTTCTAATCAATGCAGGATTTCACTAATAACTTCAACGAGGACTCAATGTCAGGTCTTCCACATCCGCTTCGTAGTAGCCACAGCACCGGCGTTCCCGCGACTCGTCCTTTTTCATGCTAATTCGCCGCGGTTATTCGCGCACTTCCCTGAGCCCCTGATACTCGGCCTGTTGGGCGACCAGCGTCAGAGGATTTTAAGCCGACGGGCACGAAGCCCCCCGTCTCGTATCCCGAAAGTCGGAAGAAACCTGTGCTTCAATTGAATCAACCCAGTCAGAAGCACATTTCGCACCTTATCAACGATATATGGGCGGCAGAACTGAATGGAAGTGGAACGCTGGGGTTGGCTGGATAAGAGGTCTACACTCACTTCAAGCGCAGACCTTTGTGGGCTACGAGCAGATGCGGGGGATACCCCAGGCCGTCATCAGTAATGGGAAGTTGAACAGCGTGAAATACGCGGTCATGACGAGAAAGTATACGACAAGGAGATTGTGAAATACCTTTCGGCCGATACGCCTAGCCAACCGTGCGGAGTAGATAACCAGCTTCAAGTACAGTAGCGCGCAAATAGCGGGACCATACAGTAAGCCAAGAATGACACCATCACTGCCGATTAAACCTACCGTGAGAGCGGAAGTGATGAATACTGCCCCCGCGAGGGAAGACAGGAAAAATGCCGGCCAGTTGATAGGAAGTCCAGATGGGATAAGTATAAAGGTCAAACATAGCGTAGAAACTACTACAGTACATAGCATTCCCCAGATAAATCCCTGCTTTGCGCGCAACCTAATTTTTTCAATCAAGTCCTCGATGGTTGACGAGCCACGTTTGGACCACACGCCGATGGAACCTGACATCCAGAAACAAAGTATCCAAGCGATACCGAAGGCATATTTGACTTTGTCGAGGTCGGGATTCTTCCATTTTGCGAGCACGATAGAGAGAACCAGAAAAAGTACAGCTAGTGAGCCGAAGAATTGCCAGAAAAACTGGAGTGTCTTCCGGTCGGAAAGCTCCGCCATTTGCTCAATTCCAAATCTTCCTAAGGCATTTACGTCCTTAATCCACTTTTCCATACTCTTGTTAAACTGGAAAACGCTGAAGGACGTCAGGAGTGCGCCAAGAACATAAAGTACATAAAGCAACGTGCAAAGGAGAATCACTGCTACCTCTCGAAACAGTTATTGATTTTTGGGAAGCGTCTATTGCCGTGCTGCGAACAGGAAAATTGGATTTCGTCAAAAATCAACGATTTATCATTTTGGCTTCCGCCACGATAGAAGTGAACACTAAAGCTAGAGGCAATGGTAAGAACCATCGTATCGAAAGCTGCCCTGTCCAGTTCATATTGCAATTTCAAGAGCACGTGGCCTGTAGCTTGCAGCGTCGGCGCAACAAAGTCGTCAACCCGAGCGCTAATACGGATATTCGACTGAGGGTACTTAACTCTAAGTTCTTCATCGGCATCAAGAAGTACCTTGTCGCCCAAGCGCTGGATTTTGATTTATTCGTTCATTTTTCTTTTCGCTTTGTGTGGCTCTTTTGAACAGCACAATATCTCTAAGAAGACGCATGCAGAAGCAATGGCTTTTGACATATGGCCCATCGCGCCTCTCCCTTGTTTGTTGACAGCCGCTTAGTGACAACCCATATACGTCAATCTTCGGTCAGTTTTTCAATTAGCTTCTTCTCATCGAGAGCTTTCTTCAGAGATTTCATCATCTCCGCAAGAAAGCCGACTTCCTTGAAGTCTTCTGGATTGAGTAGCCCACGTTTCGTGGTCAATGGCACCA
This sequence comes from Herbaspirillum camelliae, assembly GCF_001929405.1. Classification (NCBI taxonomy): domain Bacteria; kingdom Pseudomonadati; phylum Pseudomonadota; class Betaproteobacteria; order Burkholderiales; family Oxalobacteraceae; genus Herbaspirillum; species Herbaspirillum camelliae. The sequence goes on along the minus strand of NZ_KV880769.1, from coordinate 1,819,555 downwards.
CGTTGAAATTTGAAATATCGACGTCCTCAGGCAGCATCTCCACAGCCAAAATAATCTGTTGGTTGATTCCGACTTCAGCATTCAAAATTTCAATCATTGAAGACAAGTTCTCCAAGTCTTGTCCTGATTGCTGCAAGGTGTCAACAACGAAGGGGAACAGGGGGGTATCACCATAGGCCGCATTCGATTTCACCATTGCCAGATGAACGGCTAGCAGAGAACGAGGTGCGGAACTGCCACCTGAGTTGCCGCGGTCACCTGGCTTGGTCTTCTTAATTTGCTCTTCGGTTGGTACGTTCAGTTTGTTTGAGAACCAGGCAACGCTGTTACTGAAGTAATCTCCCACTTCTTTGCTTCTTGCTCGGTTCTCGTACTTCTTGTATGCGTCTTTCAGTTTCTCAACTTCTATGGCATATGTGGCGATTTCTTCTGACAGCTCCGAAGTCACTGCCTCGAATGCATTGTCCAAAGTCTCGACGCTATGTGCAGCGAGAAGCATTTCCTTGGCTTGAAAGCCGGCTTGCTCTTCTCGAATTGAAGCGGTTATCTCGCGACTTTGTCTACTGACATCCTCAAGCTCCGCGACTAAAAGCTCATGACGTGCTACTGCCTGATTCTTCTCGGCGCGAAGCTCGGCTACAAGTAAGGCGAATGCTTGAGCGTCTTGAGTCAGCTGCAGTCGAGCATGGAACGAATTCTCGTGCAACGTTCCACAGGTAGGGCACTCTATATTTTCTTCATTCCGTTCGCTTATGAAGCCTAGGTCATCCGTTAAATTCCGATGATTCTCCACCGCTAGCTTTAACGAAGAGACAATCTGTTCTTTGCGGTTGACGGCAACAATGAGCTTTGCCCGCAATTCGTTCTGGCGCTGCTGCAGCGCACGGGTTTTTTCACCAAGGTCGGCCAGTTCATTCTCGAATCGCTCAGAGCTAAGAACTGGAACATTCTTCGGCAATATTTCGCGAACTCGTTTGAATGCAGCTTTCTGTGTATCAAACTTGTTCTGCATCCCTTTGAGCCCGTCTGATGCTTCCTGCCAACGCTGTTTGGCGGCGAAATAGGCATTGGGCCTAAGTCCAATATATGCCTCGAACACAGGCTTTTTCCAAGCGCGAAATTGGCTAAGGCTTGTGAATGAGCTCCATTTGGCACCCCATCCACCATCTTGGTCAATATAGGTCGGGAGCGTGAGGTAGTCGATTCCCACTCGGGATGCACTGATGCTCTGCGGCCGTTGTAGCATCAATTTGTAGCCAAACTTGTCTGCCATGATGCCGTCCCACGTTCCCATCTTATCAGCGCATGCAAGCAACTCACCGTTCTCGGCAAATAGGCCAAGATTTTTGCGTTGTCGAACGACGGTGTACGTCTTGCCTTCAAATTCGAGCTCCAAGACACCGATAAAATCGGGGTCCCAGCCAGCAGAGAGTTGTTTCTCAGGCGAGCATCCAAGTGTCCAGAACAGGTTCTTGGTGATTCTGGATTTACCGGTCCCGTTCGTTCCGAATAGAATCGTTCGCTGATTTGGGAAGGTCTGCTTCTTTGCTTTTTGCTCTGTCTCCGAGACGAGCCAAAGCGTCTTGAAGGTTACGTTGCGGTTCATTCTTCACCCTTAAGTTGCGAATTAGTCGCAACAGTGAATACGTTGATGTCGATTCCATTGCGAATCACCATGAGAGAAAGAGCATGAATAAAAGGCATTTCCATCGCCGCGAAGTCTTGTTCGTTTTTCTTGAGGGCTTCCGCCGTAAGGCGCTCCATGAAGCTGCCCAGCTTTTTGGTATCAGGTCCACGCTCCACTTTGAGCGGCTTGTAACAGTCCACCAATGTTGTCACCTGGCGTTTGAACAACATGTTCGTACGGTCTGACATCGCCGAGAGCAGTGCCACCTTCTGCATCCTGATGTCGTCGACCATAGCGAAGTCGTAGTCCTCAGCATCGAGGCGACTTAAGACATCCTTGAAGATGTCATCGATTCCTGGTGGCGGCTCTGAGACTAGAATAAGTGTTTGAAGCGCATCTCCGCGTGTCATCAAACGCCTTGTCTTTAGCTCTTCAAATGTCGAAGCAAAGCCAGTGTTTGACCCACGCTTTCGCATCTCCGAGGCCAGCATGGTTGCTGCAATGGCCGGCTGAGATACCTTAAACTCAAATTTTCGACGATGAGCAAGGTCGCTTAATTTCCCACTGATGAAGAGATGCTGCTGCCCCAAAGGGAGGTCGGAACGGTGCAGCCGGATTTCATCAAGCGTAATTGTGCCGGCATCTAATTCAAGCTGCCTCGCAAGCGCAGCGGCAACAGTTTTCTTGGCCGTTTCTGCAAGACTCTCAAGCCGGTATTCATGCAGATTTACCGAACCCGTAGTTTCTTTCAGCTTGATGGCGGTATTGGTTACGAAGCGCAGTTTGGTCGGTGCGCCGGCGAACTGATGCCTTCTCTTGTATAGCTTAGCCAAAATCGAAAGCGGGAACGTCCCATCCTTGAGCCTACGGCTGGGTGCTTTATGGAGTTCCTCAAACGTCCAGGCGATGACCTGTTCATTCGTTTTGACCTGGCAAAATTCAACGGTGGTCGGCGCTGTAGCTGAATCCAAGACGGCGATATCTTCTTTCACTTCCATTCCGACAGCGAAATCGTCTTCTTTTTCTAGTAGCTCCGCAATTAACAGAACTGCGTACCACTCTTGATACGTGAAACCTTGAGCTGCTACTTGCCCGGCCTTGTCGTCCTCTGGCTTATCCGCAAGCAGCTCCATGAGCGACTTCTGCACTGTATGCCTCCTCAGGCTTTGTGATTTTTGGAAGATGTGCGAGCTCTTCGATGAAGCTTCGTCACTCTAACAAAATGTTTTTACATGCATTTCAGGCAAGCATTTTAATGCAAGACAACAATTAAGGTCTGGCTTTACATTGCCCCTCCCCATGAGTGGTCGAACAGTCTGATTATATAGTTGACTTTTGATTAAGCCTGAGCGGCGGCAATTAGCAGTGGCGCGAATGTTTTAATTACCCTGGCGGCTATAGAAATATCCATGACCTTGGCAGTCTGGATAAACCGCTACGGACATGATGACGATATTTGGGGCGGTCAAGTCATGGCCAATCTCTTCAGTATTTCTAGGACTCTTCAGAGTCCTTAGGGATATTCATATCGAAGTTCTTTTGAGCCTATTGGTCGGAGAAAGGATGCATCCCGAACCGAGTATCCGCCGGTCAATGCGCCCCTGGATGATGAATGCCGTTCAGAATAGCCAATAGGCCTCATGGGGCGCGCGAACGTTTGATAATGTGGTTGATATCGATTTCTGTGAAAGCGGCTTGAGCAGCGTCCTATCGACTCCACCACTGTTTTTTGTTGCGAGGACCCTTGGCGTGCCTCTCTGGGGCCAGGTATTGGGGGCCTTGACCAGGAAGATTCAGATGCTGCGCGGGAATGAGAAAGGAGCGCTTTTTCGACTGAGCCAGAATTGAGCATCCCTTTTCAATCAGGTCGATGAAATCTCGAACGTCGGAAAAGTAGTTCTTAAACGCTGTTCGCACAAATTGGGCAGATGCCGCACGAACGAGGACTACGTCCCAATCTGGATGGTCATTTTCAATTTGAAACAGTTCATTGATTGCATCAGAGGCAGTTGCGTAGTCGCGGATATCGAGCTCGGGAGGTGTTTTCTTGTAGATAAGAATTACGTTCGAAACAGGTATTCCGTGGCCGGGATTCGGGTGAAGGGACCGCAACGTCTTAATCAAATCGAGTTCTTTGTCGAGACGAATAAATTCTTTGACCAAGGTCTTATCATCGGTAGTAGGCAATGGACCTTTTGATGATTCGTGAGCACGAGCCAAAATTTCGCTTGCCAACTTCATAGCTTGAAGTATGCGTTCATCTCCTTTGTCAAATTTTGGTTGGCTGTCAGTGACTGTGGAAAGAACTTCATTCGCGGTTGCCCAGGCGTGTTGGACGTACGTTCGGTACTGCACTTCAACGAAGAGGCCCGAAAGGTATTTCCCTGTTGGGCCGCTAGCGCAATACTCGTAGACATCGTGGATACCTCGATAACCGTTCTTCTTCGGTTTAAAGATATAGTCGTACTTATCTTTCGGGTTCTTTAGACGATGCCCAAGATTCTCTTTTTGGAGAGCATTTCGGTACTTATGAAGAGTTTGAATACTGGGGAAAATTAGCCGGCAGCCGGCGATGTCATCCATTCTCGCCAAACTCATTTCAGGTTGGCGAAGCAGCTTGTCGAACACGGTGTTTTTTCTTTTATGACGCTGTGCGAGCACAACTTTCTTGCCTCTGGCGCGAGCATTCAAAATCCCCAAGAAGTCGGTCATGACATCTCGATGCGCGGAACGCCAGTCTTCGATTACGCGCAAGTCATCATCGCTCGCAGCACCCATTCGAACCATGTCGCCAGCACGATTGACGCGTGTTTTTGAGCCGCCCGGAAATCGTTGCGCGTGTTCGCTGTTATCAGTCTCGGAATCTTGCATCTCTGTATGCACCCAGAAAGTTCGGCTCAATTGTAGTCGCCATTTAGCCGCTCAACCTGTGCCGCTCCCCTATTATAGGAAGGTGTGAGAGGCGACAGCCAGGGAGGATGAGTAGAGGCTATACTTCTGCCTTCGAAATCACATATGCTGCAGCAGTGAATCAAAATGGACGCGGTATCTGTAGAACTATTTTGTCCTCCTTGCGGAGCCAAGGCCTAAGTGCTGGGGGTATTTGAACACCTAATTCAAGAAACCAAGACTCGCTGTGCCCAGTGCAATCGAGCCCCTAAAATTGCGCAACCGCTAAGCAATCTAAGTGTCACTTTTCAGATGCATGTGCGCAAGGTTAGCCCGAAAGCGGAAGTTAGTAGGTACGCGCCACATCTAAAGTAGACGTCGGCGCACGCATGCATGTGCCCCCCTTAGGAGCACTAGCGAATATGTATGGCAATGATGTCGGCGAACATCAGTTCGTTCTTGGTATCGAATATCCTGACTTCCATCGTGTGGATGCCTCGATATTCTGCATTGCGATTCCAGTTGAAGACGCTTGGCTCACGTCCGCGATTGGCCGTGTTGGGGAGCACATTGAACGTGCCACGCTCATCAGCCTCCATTTTTGCGTTCACGGCTTCTTGGCCATGATTTTTGCGAATCCATTCCCCCCGTAAAGAAAGGCGAAGTCCATTAAGGGCATGGGCCTCTATCTGAATTTGGAAAAATATCGTGGTGTTCTTGTTAACGCACCGCGATAGAGATTTGTATTCTTTTGATAGGTGCGTGTCTTGAGACAGCGCTCTGAACGTAATTCCCGGATATGCTTTCGCTCCATTCACCAAGGCTTGGCGCATGTCTAAGGGAATCGGAAGCAGCTTCGCGAATTCCTTAAACTTAAGCTCATGAATTTCATAGTTGTGACTATCGCCGTCCGGGAGTATGTAGTTCGGCCTTAGGTACGGTACTTCTACCGGCTTCCCATCCTGCATTTCCGTCTTCTTCCCAATGTACATCTCTGGGAAATCGAGGTATTTCACAAGATTGTTGCCGAGCATTGCTCTGTCTTTGGACGCCATCGATTGCAGCTTGGCTGCCGCGTCAACATAGAAAGAGGTGGCGGTGACCTCTGACACGTCGGTGTATCCATAAGACGACCAAAGAACCTGGTCGTCACCACCATAATCGATGCCCACACGGAAGCCAATATCGCTCGGGTCGATTCCTTGCTTTTCCAAGCCGGGGCCGATGGACTCATCCATCAGAAGTCGTAGCATTGCGGCGCAGTTGATAGCCGCCATGCAAGCGCTTTCCCTATCTTGGCGAACGCCGCCGAAGTATGCCATCAACGCATCACCCATGAAGCGGTGTACATGACCATCCAGCGCGCGCACAGTCTCGGAAGCAGCCCGGAGAATCGTATTTTTGATTTTTCGTACGACCATTAGGTCATAGCGAAGAGAAAGGCGAGTCGAATTCTTGATGTCGATGAAGACAGTAGTGATGTGATGTTTTCGCACGACGTCCGTGCCATCCAGATACTCAAAATCAGGATGTGCGCCGATTGTGCCAGTGTTGATGCCTTCCTTTCCAAACCATTCGCGAATAGGACGTTGAATAGCATATTCATCAGCATCAATTTGGGCAACGTCAAAGCCAGACCCGTCAGCTGCATCGAACGTGTGAACGGAATCGGACCGGCGAACTGCCTCGTCGAGAACCTTTTTGGATTTCGCAAGAGTAGAGTAGCTATCGGAATTCAACATTGACTCGAAGCTGGAGCGGAACAGGTCTTGGTTTCTTTTGCTCATGGTCCTGACTCGTTAGGTCGTCAAACACAAGAAGAAGATGGTCAGTAAGCTCAGAGGGAGCTGTGCTTTTGCGAGGATGCGAATGGACCCATTGAGAGTTTTCATTTTTTCTGACACGACCCCAGCCATGACATGTGCCTGACGCGCCAAGTCCTCGACAATCTCTGAATCGGTGATTTCGTTTATGCGGTTGACGTAGCCATCGCGGCCGCCGGCTAGGTTCGCCACATCCCCGAAGAACACAATTGAAGGCTGTTCGTGCTGAGCGCGTCCTGGTGGCGTCTTGGGATTGAGCGCTTCATATGCCTGATGAGCAGCGTAGAGCGTAGCCGCGACTGAGGCGCCGGCGAAAAGTAGTGACAGCCACCAAGACCAATCTGCAGTGCGTTTGGCAGAAAGGTCGATGACTTTGAAGGCCACACCGCCGACATATGCCATGCAATAGGAAAGAATGACCGCAATCTTGGCGTTGGTGGCACCGATATACACGTCATATCGTTTGATAATTTCAAGAAGAAGCTTTTGCTGATTTTCAGCGCGCTTCGAATCCACTACCCCCCCATCTGCCATGTAGCCCCCCCCCACATTCTGTGATGTTGATTTTTTATTATGACATGAGAGTCTTTGCCTGACCAACAGCTGAGTTGGCTACCTCCATCCGCTGTCCAGGCGCACCAGCCTCTCTGCGGACCTTTCTCGTGAAAAGACGCCTGTGAACGTAGTCGGCAATGCAGTTGGCATGAGCCATAGCTTCTAAATTCAGAGTGCAAAAAAGGGAGGGGCGCGCTTTAGGGCCCTTTTTTCTGCCAAATCGGAATTAATCGTTTGCATTCACTCCTGTCAATAATTGCCAATACGGAAATTATTTGGTTGAATTCGGCATATTGAAAAGACAATAAATTTATATATTTCAATTAAAAAAATACATTAAAAATTCACCGCTTGGTTAGTTGCGTGACGCTGACACTGCTTGTATAGTGAGACCCACACCTCGGCAGTGAGGGGTGTAAATGTTGCAAGTCGGTTTCAGTGCCGACCATACAATCTATAGTTCTTGTTGTAATTTTGAAAAGAACTCATGGGCGAAAAGCGTCCAGCCTAGAATAATAATGAGAAGGTTGGTACGACGATAATCGTGCCCCAGAGCAACGGCGGCATAGCTAATGTGGTCTCGATACGATTAACTTGGTCGTGTCACGACGAAGCAAATTTTGACCCGAGTCGGGCAAGGTTTGATTTGTTTACGAGGCTGGATAAATCGACGTCAAACTTGAGAGTTAAATCCCCTGTTTGGACGTGCGCAAAGTAATTTTCAAATTGTTTTTACGCAGGCAATACGGCTTTCGCCATTTGCCATCGATTTCTATTTTCTATGGGGCTTTCCATGAGGACCTTTCCTGGTCAATCGCAACAAATCACGATGACAGTTTCGATGTCCCGTGACCAATATGAAGAAATGCGTCCGATGCTGGAATATTGGATGTTGATGGTGCCAACGCTATGTTTTTTGGATGTTTGCTCCGTCGGGCATATTAAAGATTACCTTGCAACCGGCGCGTTCAAAGATGAGAAGCACGAGGCTTCGATTTTGAATCTGAAGCGTTACGACATGGCTCAGCACGGCGTTTCGTATTTGCCGGCCCTCATGGAGAAAGCAAGCGACCAACGAAGCAAGTTTGACGAAAATAACTTCGTTATTGAGGCAAAGGGGGATTGGGAGGCGTTGCGCAAGTTTTTTGACAGCGCACGTATTGTTGAACCTCAAGAATTCATTGAATCTTATGCCCGAGAAGTGTTCGGTGTTCATCCGGAAATTAAGATTCCAGATTATTTGAAATTCTTAGAATTTGCTAACAGTCTCCGTCTGCACGATAACATCAAAGGTTCGTCCAAGCGGTTGGGCGTCCTCGATATGTTGTGTGAAAAAGCTGACGAGTTGGACATTTCGAGACGACACCCAGTGGTAATTACCACCGCGGCAACTTTGTTCGGGTGCGAAGCCGCTAAGCATGTCATGAAGTTCTGCGGAAATCCGAATAACTTCAACGCAGGCAATGCACTTGGTGACATCCAACTCGTTCAGCGCGTGAAGGGAACGCTGACTAAAGCTATTGAGCAGGAGGAAGCGCGTGGTGGTCGATTCAAGAAAGGTGAATTCATCACTGCTGATTCAGGCCTCCAGAAACTGTTCCAGTATTTCAAGGTTCAGGTTCTGGATGAGCATGTCGGGGAAGACGGGGTCGCTCAAGAGTTTCATGTCGAGCCAGTGCAATGTTATCTGTTTGTCGACCTTTTCGACGAGAATCTGAAACCTAAGGGCGGTAAGGCTGGCAAGGCGCTGGAGCAAGTTCGCAAGATGCTTCTCCTTGCGTAGTCTCTAGCTAGATAACAGGCTTTCGTCGTATCTCTCAATTAGATGGCTGGTTATTCTGACTCCAGGTTCTGTCTAGGACTTGGAGTTTTTTTCGCTAAAAACAATATCAAGAACCGGATAGAAAAAGATGTCCCCTAAAACTGACTTCCACGCTCTCGCAAATTATTTGGCGGAGCTAGAACAAGACACGGTGACGATGACCATTGATGAGATACGGAGCAAAGTTGGACATCTTCCCCAAACAGCAATGCGCCATACTTGGTGGGCTGATTGTGGCGACGCTACACGGGGAATGGCACGGCACCTGAAGGCGGTGGGTTGGAAACGCTTAGAAGCACGACTTAGTGAACGCAAGGTTAAATTTTGTCGTATGGCAATGAATCTCGCCGAGATGCATTTAGCCCTTCGCCCCACTGCAAAGAAAAAGATTTACGACCTACTGGGACAAGCAGGGATTTCTACAGCTGGTTGGCACAAAAAGTTCGATGGGACTGCGGTTGTGAAAGTAAAATCCAATCCGAACTTTTGCTATAACTGGTCGTTTGGTACGCCGGAGGAAGGGTACGTCTTATGTATCTGGTATGAATTTCTACGTGTCGATGGCGATGAAATCGTATATACCGAGAACATGCGGGCTTTGGCAAAAAGGCTCACGGAACAGTCAAATGACGAACGTGTGGACGAAGCACAAAGAAGGCGTGCAGCTTCGCAAGCCTCACGCGCTACTCAGTACGACATCGTATTGGCTGACTCATTTAAGGCATCGAGCGCTGTAAGAGTGATTGTATCGGACGGTACGCGCCACGACCGTGAGCAACAAGATGAAGAGGGTAGTTCCACGGTAAAGAACCGTGAGCTGGACCGGATGCCATGGTATGTGCATAGCTATAGCGTTCAAACTGGTGACATTCGTATGGTTCGCGGGAGGCGCCCCGATACTTTGGAAGACGTGGCAACCGAACCAGGGGATGACAAGAATGACGGGGATAAAAAAAGGCCTGACAAGATTCAGCTGCGCGCCATCAGAGTTCGTCAAGGGCAAGTGGATTTTCGGAGCGAACTGAGGGCGGAGTATTCAGATACATGTGCAGTCACCGGCTGCACTGTCATCGAGTTGCTCGATGCGGCTCATATCCGACCGCATTCAGTGGCGCCAAACTATAATTCTTCGAATGGCTTGCTACTTCGCACGGATATTCACACGCTGTTTGACCTGCACAAGCTTTGCATTGACAGCGATATGAAGGTCCGGCTTTCACAAGACCTTTTAGACTCACCAGAGTACCAAGTGCTGGAAGGGCGTTTGATTAAGCTGCCGAAATCAGCTAGGGCACGGCCAGATAAAGATGCGCTGCAGGAACGCTTCCAGCAATTCAGACCTTAAGGCGGGAAAGCACACGACCTAGCCCGAATTAGATTCGAAGCTTATATTCACACACAATTAATTCCGGTCAAACAATAAAAATGAGTTTATCAGACGGTATCCTGCAACAACTTCTATACAAAAGCGAAGGCGTCGACCTGGACTTTAAACAGGCTCAATATCGATTCATCGGCGGCGATGAGGCGGTGAAGGCAGAGCTCTTGAAAGATATACTTGCCATGGCCAACTCTTGGCGCGATGGAACTGGCTATATCCTCATTGGCTTTAAGGACCGAGCACCTGACCCGGCTGAGGTCGTAGGTATTGATGCTAGCGAACGAATTGATGATGCACAGCTTCAGCAGTTCGTGCATGGCAAGGTGACTCCGAATCTGAGTTTCAAATATGAAGAACGCATGTTTGAAGGGAAGCGTATCGGTATCATCTCGATTCCGGTTCAACCAAGACCATTTTATATTTCGACGACGTATGGTCGAGTGAAGTCAAATGTCGTGTACTTACGCCGCGGTAGTTCTACTGCCGAAGCAAGTCCGCTCGAAGTCATGAAAATGGGCGAAGTTGCAAAGGTGGCTGACGCACCTCAAGTCAAAATTGACGTTCTGAATGCGGACAACAGTGAACACTCATTGTCTGCAAATCTGAAATTCCTACGGCATGGAGAGCTCCGCGACTACACGGCCGCTCCTACGACTATAGGTATATTGCCCGTTCTTGGAACTTTCGCAAACTCAGATTATTACCGTGAGTTGGCGAGCTATGCCACCTTCACTGCGGGCAGCCTGACGTTGAAGCTAAGAATAGGAAATCATTCAGTGTTTCCTCTCAAAAACTGTAAATTCGAGTTTCGTGTCGTGCCCCAAGATGTGCCGCACCTTATCGTTCCAGAATCGGATTATCCGGATAAACCGAAGCGCACTGTGGGCTACTCCGAGAACCTTCCCTTTTTCGAAACGTTGGATAAGCAAGTCATCCGACTTCGAAAGAAGGGTTCTCAAGCGACTGGGTACGCGCGCTTAGATACTATTCTGTCGGGAGATGAATTCGTTACAGAAGAATTTATGATTCAGCTGTTCGAGCCTTGCAAATTCGAGCTTGAGGTAAAGGTCTTAGCAGAGCAATTGTCGCCACCCTTTATTAAGAGAATCGCTTTCACGGTCGATGGTGAGCACATTGCAGTCAACGAAAATACGCTGGTACACGATTTCCCAGTAAAGGATGAGGAAGAGCTAGAAGAATAATTCAGTTGTTGAACTGCGAGGAACACATCTAAAGACCAGAGGGAATCAGGGGGGAGATATGGCCGGTGCACGCGACATCATTCAAGAAATAGCGGAAGTAAGAGAGCGACGTCGATATGGCTCGGCGATGGCGGAGCTTCCGATACGACTCCATGCAATCCGTAATGCATTTTCGCAAGTGGATTCCGAGCAGAGGGAGTTGCAGAGGTACTTTCCTGTGGCGCTAGTCGCATGTCTGGAAGGCTACTTCCGTATGGCAATCAAGGACTTAATTGATTTCGGAGAGCCGTATCTTTCGAATGCGGAGAAACCTGCGAACGCGCTGAAGTTCGATTTCACCGTGATGCGTGCCATTCACGGTAAATCGATAACGTTCGGTGAGCTCATCGCCCATGGCACTCCAATTAGCCGATTGGAGCATATCGACAGCATCCTCTCAACCTTAGTTGGCAAGAGCTTTCTGACTTCCCTCCGAACCGTGGAAGACCGATGGGCACAAGAAGTCCATGGGATGCTCCCGGAGCCAATTCTTTCTGACCCAGATGCGGTCTTCAAAGGTGTGAGTAGAGCCTTTGAGCTTCGGCACATCATTTGCCATGAAATCGCTTCAGCATACGAGATAACCAGTGCCGAAGTAGCTGACTGCCTAGAGAGCTGCATGTTTTTTTTGAAGGCAGCAGACGAATTTATCTCAGAAACAATGCACCCCAATGCACCACTTTCTCAGAGTGAAATGAATATTGCCGCGTCAGAGGAGAATGCCCAGAAGATGGAGGAGCTTGAAGCTGCCATTTCTGAGTTCCGGCAGAAAATTAATGAGGCGGAGCGTGCGGAATTCGATGTGACCCAGAACAAGTGGAATGAATACCGCTCTACGTGGGCCAATTTTGCTGCAGACCTTAATGCCAAAGGCGGGACAATCTGGCCGATATTTTTCTTCGAGGCGCAAAATTCAATTATTGAACATCGAAAAAGCGAAATTGCTCATTGGGATAGATTTAATTCCAACTGAGGAATTCACCAGCTGTCTCGGTCGTTGACGGACTCTCAGGCAAGCATGTGATGTTCGATTTTCGTCGGTGGATAAATGCCAGTTGGAGGCCAGGCTTCTCTGCAAGTAGCTAACGTGCCCGTGTTCAGGAATGACTCGAACGATTTTGCCAACCGTGTGATTAGAAGGTATAGATTACTTGCCCTATGACTACTTCGTTTTTAGGCTCTTGCACCATACAACCCCCTTCATTATTTTCGAATCTTAACATTGCTAAATCCAGCGTACTTTCGACAGGAGTCTCTCAATGCGTGACCCTCAAATTGAAGCAGTTCAACGGAAATATATTGCTGTTACGCTTGAACAAAAGGTACGTGAGTTAGGATTTTTCCTTGCGATGATGAAGCAAGGTGGTACTACTTCCGAGTGTCTTTTTCATGTGTGGATGAAGGCCAAGAGGAAGGCGTCGGAGGCGGAAGATGAGGCTCTCAAGGGAGCCTCTCGTGCAGTTCTTTTTGGATGCTCAGCTTTCTGTAATGCTGCGTTGACACTGAAAGATGCCGTCCAGACCGTAATTCAAGAAGATATTACGTTGGAAGAAATTCACGCGTGCCGGCATGGTGAATTTATATTTCAGCTTAGGAATGCTGCGACTCACGATGGTATCCCAACCATGGATGCATGGGTTGATGGGAAATACTATTTCTTGTCCACCCGGGTCCGCTATGGTCAAGGGAAGAAGAGCTCGCCAATTACCATTGCTCCACCACAAGTGGATATCGTAACATGTTGCTCTGAATTTGCTCACGATTGGTGTGTACTGCTGGCCAATCGTTTGGCTCCACATGTCGGCTCATCTGACCTGATTGGTTCCATCTTCACCCCCGAATCGCTTGATGAAGCTTGGACCAAGACAGATATCCTTCCCGCATTCACTGTGGATATGTATCAGCGGCTTAGAGACAAGATTCATGAACGAATCAAAGCTGATACAACTGACCCGTTACCTGTTGCCATTTCAGAGCTGCAATTAGTCGCTAGTGAGAACCCAGTACAGGTCCCGCCGAAGTAATTAGGAAGCGCCTGCGGCAAAGTGCCCAGATACGTATCATTTGTCGAGGAGAGGGTTGAAATGCAGAAGCCCCGACTAGCGGGGCTTCTGGTACATCGGGTCCGATTCCTCTTACCTAGCAGTTGCTAGGCCAAGCAGAACTTGGCGGGCCACCTCGCGTGTCGGCTGGAGAGGTCCTTGCTCGAAGTTTATGAGGCCTGTATTCAACACGTAAACCCCAGAGCAGCCGAGATGCGATACCGTCCACGATGTCGTAGACATTTGAATCGAGTAGGTCTAGTTTTGATGAAGTCATGTTCCATCGAGTTGCCTCGTAGCGAGGTTAAACCGTCGCGAGAATACAGAAGATTGGTGGTCAGCGGCTTCTCTGTCGCAGCACGTGGAAATGCCGCAACGCTGGTCACAAGTGGCACAGGAATAATGATTCCGGTATGGCCGCGAAAATGGTCGCAGGGCTTCTCTTGGTTATTCCACTCCAGGTGGAACCTCATTCCTGAGGCGGCGCTTAGCTTTTGCCACGGACACCCGCTTTGCTAAGCCTTGCTGGTCTTTCGACTAGACCTCCTTACTGGCTGTTGGCTTTCACCGAAGCGGCAGGGAGGATTTATGCTCTCTTAAGATAACTGGACCAAGGTCGTATGTAACGCCAATCGATTTCGGAGCACGAAACCAGCCACGGCACAAATACCGCATCTACATGCAGAAGCCCCGACAAGCGGGGCCTCTGGTCCATCGGGTCCGATTCCTCTTACCTAGCGATTGCTAGGCCAAGCATAACTTGGCGGGCGACCTCGCGAGTCGGCTCAAGAGGTCCTTCAGAACAGAATACCAAGCTGATGGTTACAACGCAAACTCAATGCAACCTGGGAGCGATTCCGTCTACATGTTTCAACAGGTATCGCAGGGCAACTTCATTGGCTGCGCCGAGGCTCAACCCGACATAGCTCTTGGCAAGACGGTAAGAGGAGCCGACATAAAGGTCAACCAAGTACGGCCCCTCCAACCGGCAACCAGGGTCGAATGTCGGGTCTCTACGGACACACACATGCACGAATTCACCTGGATGGACGTCCGAGAGAACGGAGAATGCCTCAACGAGCTCTAGTGCGGCTGACCTATTCAAAACGGGCATTAGCTTGTCTCCAGCCCCGTCGAGTGCATACCATCCCCGCCTTCGATACGTGGCATCACTTGCGTCATGTCTGTCGTCAAGTCGGCCAGCCTGTATCGTTGGCGGGTCGACTCTTCTATTCTGAAACGGACACTCTTCCCCGCTCGCAACAGAATATCGACGAGAGAATCGATAGTGATATTCTCAGGATTCATCCGCGTTATTTCATACACCCGCGCGGGCTTCACCCCAAGTTTGTCTGCGGCACCGGCGTACGTGAGTTGGTTCTCATCCACCCAGGCCGCGACCTCCTTCATCAGGCTCTCCATGAGAGCCAGTTTTTCCATGAGGACCGCGTCCTTTTCCTCCTCACTTTCCGGAACCTCGGTCGAATAGAGCACTGCGGTCGGTATGGCACTCTCGACGTCCGCTACAGCAATACGAATTGCCTGCTCCAAAGAGGTAGCACTGCGCGTGAAATCGAGAACAATTTTCCTAGGCGCACCTATGCCAACGAGAGCATCCATGCAGCCAGCCTCACCGAGCCTCTCCAAGATATCTTCCACATCACCGGCGTTGTCGGCTGGGTCCAGCCCAAATCGAAGGGTGAATTCATGTTCCATGTCGCTTCCACGTGGAGCCGATGGCATCAGTTCAGGCCGCCCCGCGACGAAAACAAGCTGCTCTCAAACAGAGCATCGAATGTCCGAAACAGGTGCCAATTTTTCCCAGCTTGTCCGAAATCCACTTCGATTTATGGTGGATTTGTCCGAAAAGTACGTAGATTTTAAGATTAGTTTCCGGAAGAACATTGCTCGACCTTCGTTCTCCAGAATTACTCCGAGTAAGCGGCGTTATACAGATTTAGGACAATTATCCGACTCTTGGATAACGCCGATTTCAAGTCAGTTACCTCAACCGCTCAGCATTGGCGTTCACCTGCGCTGACATTTCTCGAACTGTGGCTGGTCGAACATCCGCCGCCTTAAGCACTTCACCAAATCTACCCGCAACGACCAAATGCCTATCTATATGTTCTTGCGCCGTACCGGTCGAGATACCTGCACTGGCGGCAAGCTCAATCATGTGCTTGCGAGTAATCGTCTTTGCTTCCCCCATCACATCCATATGATGATAACCACCGGGGCCCGGCGCAAAGGTTAGGTCGTACGCCGGCGAGAGCTTCCATTGACGCTCTCTATTAAGCCTGAACGAAAAATTCTTGGGATGGTCATCCCGATTATTGAAGACGACATTGAAAACTACACGTGCAAATGCTTTCTCTACTTCGTGCTCGTCCTTCGTGAAATTGCGCGTTACCTTAAGAAAAGTCTGGTAGTCGAGCGCCCCTGGCAGGCGGAAGTCGGCGTTGGTCGCACCAGCCAAGGTATGGATTGGGACGCACATACCGTCTTCTCTGTCAAAGCGAGCAACACCAAATGCTCCAAGCTCCGCAGAGAGGTCAAAATAGCGAGTGTCAGGAATATCTATGCCACAGTCTCGGGCAAGGCTGGCATAGCAATGCTCAATAGAGCAGACCTCCTTATGTTCGCCACTCGATTGAAATTTCACCAACCAAGGGACTCCGTTCGGGACTCCCTGAACTCCCATGGCGCCGGTGGACACGTTGTAATCCACTAGTGCCTTCGGGCGTGCGCCGTGCGGTGCTGCTCCCAGAGAAACCAGCCTTTCTAAGAACTCACGGTCCTTCCCACTCATGACTTCCTGCGCATGTTCCGCAATCTGGAGAAGACTCACGTCATTCTCAGTGTCCCGGTGTACGTCTGATAGCAGGTATGTAAGCGCGCCCATGGTGAAATGTCCCACGAACGACAGCCGGTCCAAAGGAGTCTTATTGGCAACCTCAATACCCTGCTTCATCCATAGTCTTTCCATCAATAACATCCCCCATCCATCGGGGAGACTATCTGCAATAAGACCAGGCAAACGATGCTGCGTCTCGGGGAACCCGGAATATACGTTTCTCGATAGCGGTAGCTTGAGAGGGGAAAGCTCAAGGGTTTCTTCCAGAGCTTGCCGGCTGTATTCGAAATAGATATTCTCGCCAGCGCCCTGCTCTAAGGTTCCCAGGAGCCAGCACTCTCCCCAGCCTCCGTAATAAACATCAATATGTCGCCTGTGGCAAACGCTCATAGCGGCCAATCTGTCTACGGCAATTTGGACCTTCGTCTTAACACCCAGCTTTGATGACAGTCCGCGAGGCCCCTCCCTCATCATCTTCAGCTCTTCTTTCTCGAAGATATCGAGTTCGAGGCCGAATCGCTCAAGAACGGCCATAAGCTCTATGACTGAATAGTCGCCAGTTGCATCTAATATGCGGAGTATCGTGCCGACGCGCAGTCCTAGTTCTTCATCTAGGTCATCGTAGTTATAAGCGCACCGACTCAGTTTGTTTCTGAGAAAGTCGGAGATATCCTCAATGTTCTTCATCGTAGAAGCCAAAGTGATTTCAACTCCCTTGGGAAGTCAGTATAGGTTGGGAAATATATGGTGATGGCGAAGTGCATGGCAGGTCTCTGGGCGGCACCAATGAAGACAGTTTAAGCGGCCATGCAGAAGGAAAACAGGGCGATTCGAAAGGCAATATCGGCGATGCCTCATTAGACGGACACCGGAAGTCCTGAGGCCGATTAGGCGGTCAAAAAAGGCCAATTGACGGAGGTCGAAATTGTGGTGTTGGAAGAGCACCCCCACTGCAACATGACCTCTGCCCGACCGATGAATTTCTATGGCCGCCAAGCCGGTCCGTCCCTAGCGTGCCCGACTTCGGTAACCGATTGCAGCTAGAATTACCATGGGGAATCACAATTAGGGGAACGTACTAGATGTCGAATTTCAATTTCACCGCAACCATTACACCTTTCGTCGGCGGCTTGGCTAATCAATTGAGCTTCATCAAAGGCGATTCGTCCTGGTATACCTGGCGAGGTAAAGATTGGGAATACGCCTTCTCTGTTGAATTCAACCCGACTAACGACCGCATCGAGTTACGCGTAGAGAGGCGCCCAAAACAACCTCCGGCTTGAAGGGACTTCCCGTAATTCCCATCAACATCGGACATGCTGGTTCCTTGTCGAATCAGAACGACACTACTGCCAAATACTTTTGAGACATCCACATCATATTGGGGGAAATTGAAGTGAGTAACGACCAAGATACGCTATCTGATGAAAAAATCACCACTCCTACGGAGAACCAACTTAAGGCAAGTAGAGAAAACGAGGCAGAGTTGCAGGCGGCTCTCAGCTGGGCCATGCCCCGCGCAATGGAAGATGACAACCAAGTTCGGAAAACAAATCAGCTTAAAGAACGCTCTTGGGCTGCGCTCACTCCGCCCAACCAAGCGCAATCAGCTGTTAGGCCAAATGCGAATGGTTATGACATGCTGGCCGTTATTGGGGCAGAGCGATTTATTATCCTCGAACATAAAGTCCTGAATAAAAAGAGTGACGGTACGTACGAATTTGATTCTTCGGGAGAACAGATGTCTTTAATGGCTAGGCATGCGGAAAATAATCTGCCTTGCCATTTCACTTTCCAAGACCCTGACAAACCAATTCCACAGTTTTCTTATCTTCCTACATACGCAAAGGCCCGCGAAAAGCTCGAAGACATTCGGGTGGTTCTCGCAACAGATTTACGTTCGCAGACGCAGTTCGTCCTGACTGAGGATGAATATGGCGCTCTAAAGAAAACGAATGTCTTTGAGCTGATGTTTGGTACGCAGCACTCGGCAGCGGGAAATGGAATGTCAGTCGATATCGTCTCAACGCTCATTGAGATTTTAGAATCAAAAAACGGACGACTGGACAATCTCACATTGTTGCTACTGGGGCGTGCGAATGTCACGATGATGTCGGGCGCCAGAATCGCTCAACTGGTAAACAAGTTCTACAACCAGCGTCAATATTTCACCCTCAAGACTTCTGGGGAAATTCTCGGTAAATTTTTCCTAAAAACTATATCAATTGCAATTCTCGAGAATCCTGACAATCTGTTCCCGGACCAAATAGACAGCCTTGTTTCAAAAATGAGCGAGGTACTTGAAGATTCTAAGCTAGCTCGCCAACAAAAGAGCGACGAACTAATGCAAATTTGCTTTGGCGGCGTCACGCCAATCCTCACTAACGCTGCGCAGGCTGCTTATCCCTATCTGGATTCGCTCTATGAGCGCGTGAAGAAGCCGAAGGCGGACAATGACGGAAAACCGCAAGAGGATGTCGATGCCAACCCCTTTAAAATTATCGAAGAGACCGAAGCAACATTGAGAAAAACCAAACTAAAACGCTAGGGTGTACAAGAACTCTGGTCACGCCGCATCCGCGGCGTTTTTTTATGCCGATATCGGAGAGGTACGTCGTTTTAGATTTGCATCGTGATGGGGGTCAAATCGGCCGTAAACCCAGCCCCCATATGATAAATAGAGAAACCATTGGTCATTTTTCATTTAGACCGAAAAACTCACTTGAATGGGGTAACTTGTGCCATTCGATTCACAATATTTTTTGAAGATTTTCCGAATGAATTCAGTTACTTGCGGCAGTCTCCGCGACTCGATGAGTAGGGCAATCATTGGTCACGAACATGTATGTAGGCCAGAAATAGAAGGCTTCCCTTTTCAAGAGGGAAGCCTTTTTTCTTGGGGGGCAAATCTGGCGAGAGTCCACGTGCAGCATGGAAAGAACGACTTCTATTTCCGTTGTCCCTTGATGGGAAAAGAACGCTATTTCACCCCCACCATATTGACGAAGATTTGCTCCATTTCGATACGAACCGCATCTGAAGAGCTAATACCAACTCCCGTTTCCTCATTATTCATTGGGTCCACACCCGACAGGTGTCTTTGTCGTTATCGCAGATGAGATTTCGTCCGTTCATCCGAGCAAAAAATCGCCGTTCCTAATTGCAGCTGCTTGAGCATAATTAGGTTGCCAAATAAGTAATATTATCATAGTGATAATATTGTATTTTGGAATCAATATAGTCCGCCGCGTCCGACGTCAGTTGCGAAATTAGGTATTTAACGCTATACCAAAGTCAGTCCCAGAAAGGCTCTCCGGCTAGTTCCATGATTTTCAGGACTCACCATATTTCCATTTTGCAACTTCGCATTTCATTGCCCTAAAAGCAACTTTCCGGGCTTATCGAAAAAATATTTCGTTTTGGTTGTGCGCAATTTAAATTTTTTTTATTGTCAATAAGTCAATAAAATTCGATGAATTCGGGTGTCCTTTTGCTTTATTCGCGGCTAATTTTAATGCCCCAAAGTGGAGTCCTCGGAGAGGATTTTTAGGTCTTTTCACGAAGCAGATTTTCAGCATTTGCCCGTCAACCCCAATGCGACCATCTAGCGGCTCAGCACCAAGACTGAACCGCCTCAGCACAACACCACTAACATTAAATATATTCTTGCAATTCTATTGCCAATTTATTTTTACGTCGGCGACGACTTTCTACCTTTAGCGGCTGCATCGATGTCAACCTGCTGAAGAAAATTTCGAGCTGAATCCGACCGCAAGCAATAAAGAACAACGAAGAAATCTGCGAGCGAAATAGCACCCGTTTCGATATGCCTTCGCAGCGTTGCCTCCGAGTAACCCGCATTAAATCGAGTCGTCATCGGCAATAGCTCATCCAGACTAAGAGGGCTTGCGTCGAGCTCTGCATTCAGCAGCTTAACTGTCCTAGCTTCCCAGCTTCCGCCTGCTTTAAGAGGTTTATCCCACAACGCAGGCGCAACGTATTTCGTTGCCACCAAAATCTGAATGAAGGTCACTAGAGATACTGCGTCCTTAGAAATCATTTCGGCGACGGCGTTTTCTCTCGTCTTGACGTTGATGTTGAGAAGGAGCGCTTGTAGCTGAGATGGCTTGACATCTTTTATGGCAAGCACACCCTTAACAGCACGAGTCGCTAAATTTTTCCACGATATGTTCATTTAGCACTTGACCTCAGAAATTTAACGACTATTGTTTACTGCAAGCCTATTGCCATTTTCCACTCTACGTATTTGGTAGATTTGGGAAACGCAGCAATATCTAGTGATTGCGACTTTCGAAGCCAATGAGGAGTCAGCGAACTGAAAAATCAGACCGCTTATTAGCAAAGAAAAGTGGTGGCGAAGGCAGCCCTTGTGAACGAAAAAGGTACCTGGTTGGCGCACGCGTATACGCGCAAGCATACCCAAGAAGGCGCTGAATGGAGTGGTTATCGCCGCAAAAAAAGGGGGTTGCAGCGCCAAAAACCATCGGCTAGGATGCGTCGCTTAGTGAATTCGCCTCCCAGGCTACACATGCTGAGAGGTCGAAACATCCAGGGTTTAGCTTCAGATGTGCGAAGTTAACTTTTGGAAGTAGTAGTGTAGTTTATTAAGAGCGCAGTGTTTACTTTTCTGCGCCGAGTGACGGTATGACCGGCAAGCGTATTGCCAAGATTATCGACACGCCCAAAAAATTGGGCCCGGCCACGTTCCAGCGTGTCGGGCCCGGGCAAGCCCTAAGGCCATGCGAACTACGCGCGGATGGTCTCATACGGGGCTTGTCTTGTCAAACTTTGAGCGAGGGTTCGCAGGAATCCTTGCGCGTTGAGAGATAACATGAGGCCTTCAAGCATCCGCCGTCAATTTCCCTGCATCACCATTGCGTGCGAGGCTTCCCTCGTTCACGCAGACGCTGCGCCACCGCATTGCACCGAGCCTCCTTGGACCAGAAGTCCATATCGAGGCGAACCTGTGCATAGCGGAGAGCGCAGCTATGTCTGAAGAGCTTCTACCGTCTCCCTATGAAACAGCGGCTCCCGTCACAGCTGACGATTCCAGCGAAATCACGCTAGGAGCGCTGGGCATGTTCCCGCAACCTGAGCTCGAGGAGCTTCTTCAGGTGCGGTCGACGGATACGTTCAAGGAAGCCCTCAACCATCGAGCGATACCCGAAGACCCTGCACTGTGGGAGGGGGATGTTGCGCATAAGATTCGCGCATTATCGCGGTTCAAAGACAGCACCCGTATGACGAACGAGATGGTGACGTTCGTACAGGAAATCGACGGTTTGATGCAGAGAGGATTTCAGCTCCGCACGCACAGCGACCGAGGACATCGCCAAAACTTTCATAGTTTAGCGAGAGTCGCCAGGAAGGAGCTTAAAAGGCCCATGCCTCCAGTGTTCGATTCTCTGGACGGCCGCTGCGCGACCGTATCAGGTACCGCTGGTCAAGGAAAAACGCGGTTATGGCAGCGGTTGAATCAGGCGTATCCATCCGCGATGGAGCTTCGAGGGACATTGCCAGCACCCACCAAGATGTGGGTGATTCCGTTCTTTTATCAGCCCTATCCGTTCGACGGCACGTTTTTCGGCTTCATGCAGGATATGCACACACGCTTACTGTCGCACACGATGCAATTTGGCTTTACCGAGGATATTTTCGAGGACTTACTCAATACGAACATCGTGAGTGCAGCAAATGCAGCCGTTGCGATTCTGAGCTTCTTTAATGTCGGCATGTTCGTCTTGGACGGCTTCAGTGCAGCCGCAATCAACGCCGATGCGAACCCGATTTTGGCATTCGTCGGAAAGTTGAAAGACTGGACCAGCATTCCTGTGGTCTTGTCCGGCACAGATGCCTGGATGAATGCGGCAGGTTTGACAGGCACAAAGGGAACCTGCATTTTCAACGGCCCCTCCCTCAGCCTGCTTCCGACCCCGAATCCGATGAAAGGGGGCGAGGAAAAGTACGTGTCAAGTCTCTGGTACAAGCAGAACCAGTGGATGTGGGAGAACGGAGTCTTCTCACCCACTCACACCATGCCACCAGCATTGCCTATCTGGACCTATGACCTAACCTATGGAAACTTGGACTGGCTCTCACTAGGGTTCCAGGCGCTCCATGTGGCGATTGCGAAAGACGCGACACTTTTGGAGCGTGAAAAGCTTACACAGGATGAAGTCAGACGACATTTCCTGATTGCCCTTCGCCTTCTCCAGCCAGCTCGGAATTTTATGGACGTAGTGAGGGATAAGCCAAAGGGTGTGAATAAGTTTGATTTCGTCCACCACATCGACAGGCTGACTTTGGCCGAAATATGTCGGTACAACAAATACTGGGTTCAAAAGTCACATATGAGGGCGCCATGGCTTGCAAAGTAGGGGCGATTAGCCCGGTCTATCCGCCGTTCCCAGAAGGCGAGCTTGTTCCGTCGTTCATTCCGCGATTGCTTCAGTATGCGCGTAATGTTTCGCAGGCGAAGGCTTACAAGCTGTTCTTTGACTGCCGGCCCGGACTTAATGTCATGCCCAGACGAATGGCCGAGTTTCATGACCTCATTGGTCACAACTATGGCGATTTGCGTTCGAACATTACAGGACACACCCACATTTATCTGTTTCTCACGGGTCTCCCCTTCAGCCGTCACGAGGAGCAATACGCACGCCTGGAAGGCAACCTGCCTGGACGGACGCGCCTCGCAATTCTGCCGCCGCTATGCTCGGCGGTCGACGAGGCCTGGAAAGTGTGCCCAGAGTGCGAAGAAGAGCAAATGGACGGCGGCTTCACCTTTAGCCATCGCGAACTCGCGTTCGATGGCCTTGCGGTGTGTCCGAAGCACGGAATCCCTTTGCATTCTGGAGGGGAGCAGCTTTTGCTCTACGACAAAGAGTGCTTGAAAACTCTGACGCCGGCCCAGGCCAAGAACAATCAGGAATTGGGCATCAGAGCAGCTCATTGCATGAGAACACCTCCTGAACTATCTGGATATCACAAGAGCGACGTTATTCAGGCACTTCAGCAGGCTGGCTGGATGATGATGAACCGCCGCATGTTGCTCGGAAAGTTTATTGATGCCTTTATCAAGCGATTTGGTGGAAATCTCGGGCACGCGATGCTGGACTACCTATGTTCGAGCGAGGTCAATATCGAAAACGCCATCAGGAATCTGCTTCGTGAAGAGCGCGCGCTGCCTCCTTTGTGGTGCCTTCTCTTCGTATGGTTTTCGGAGGAATGCAAGCTTGAGGTGCCGCCGAAGGTCGAACGACAACAAAGAACGCGACGTCCCACAGTCACTCCGACAGCTGAACAGATTGCTGAGAAGCTGGCAATTCACGGAACGATGACTGCGACCGCCAACGCAATGAACATCAACCTCAAACGCCTTTGTGCCCTAGCTACCGCGTATGAAATCAAATTTAGCAGTCGTCCTAAGGTCGTGGACGAAGCACTTCATGCAGCAATTATGCGGGCTTATGACGAGAAGGTCCGTCCGCAGGAAGTCGCGCGGAGATTTGGTATCAGCTTGGGGACGGCCTATGCACAATTGGTGAGCCATCAAGGAAATTTCAGCCCGAGTGAAGAACTTAACGCTGCCCGGACCGAAAAGTCGAAATATGAATGGAATCGGCTGAGGGCATCTCGTTCCGAGGAAAGCGCGACGGCCTTGAGGAAACTGAATCCAGGCGCTTGGAAGCAACTCCGCACGAAGGCTCCAACATGGCTGCGGGACAACTGCCCTCCCCTTCGTTCACCAATTCGTACGAAGGGGCGGGAAATGGACGCTTGCCTGCAAGCCCTACTCCTGGCTTCCTGGAAGAAGGGAAATGACTTATTCACCTCGCCAGGAAATAAGCCTGTTCGCAAGTCTGGTTATCGCATGCGCGCTGCCACAGGCATCAGAGCGTCGGTATTGCGTCGCTCCAAAGCATCAGGGGTGCTTCAAGAATATTTGGAGACTCACGAGGAATACATTCAGCGACGCCTAGATTGGGCATTCCCGCACGGCTTCCCTGAGGATACGCCTACGTGGTTCCGGGCAAAAAAATGCGGCGTGAGGGAATCTTCCCTACTCAAGATTCTGAATGCAACACACAACTCTAAGAAGAAAGAAAAGCCGTAGATGACGCATCACGCATTTCCCATGCAATTTTTTGAAATGAGCATCAGACCGCAAGAGGACATAACGAGTTTTGCAAGAGATTGCGCGTATTACCGAATGCGAGGAGACATTCCATTGGCAATGAGTTTGCGAGGCGGTACGAAGCGAAGCCCGTCCTGGATACATCCGGGAGGTCTTTCTTCATTTGTGGATTGCGTCCCAAGTCTTCTTCCAAGTCTCGATGCTGTCATTAGAAATCACACTCGCTATCCATTGTTTGCAGCAATGCTGTCTCCGCAAAAAAGAGAGATGCTTTATCAGTATCACGTAGATAGCTTGTCGATGCCGTTCAACCAAATCTCACCTCGGATGAGCGGCCCCCTACCCGGCCGCCTCGCGATGTGTCCCGACTGTTATGAGGAGGACCTTGATAATGGTTACGCGTTCTGGCATCGGGAATTTCTTACGCCTGGGGCAATGGTTTGCATCAAGCACAACAAATTTCTGCTGAAACGTTGTGATGCGTGCGACGTCGACTCGCGCGCCGTTTCGTCGAATTGGCCAATAAGCCTGGAATGCGCCTGCTCAAAAAAGCTGACGACAGTTGCTGAACTACCCTTAGCAGAATACGTATCAAATCATTCTTACATGAGACACGTCCAAAACTATCTCGACGGAACGCAACCCGAAGAACTTACAGCAGACAACGTTCTAAAAGCCATTCAGCACAAGTTAAGCCGAAATCGAAATCAGCAGGCTCCTGCGCATCAGCTAAACATGGCATTGGAAAAGAGAATTGGTTCAGCCGGTATCAATCGACTTAAGTTTAGTGCGGCGACTATCGACGGCATATCTGGGTCGAGACGCAAGATAAAACCAGCGAGGAACCCACTTCAATTGCTTACGGCATTCGATGCTGTTTTCGAAAATATTGAGGATTTCCAAATGACCCTCCGGGAGGCCGACGAAATGTCCGAGACGAATGCACCCTCCAGGGGAAATAGATGGAGGCAGCTTACTAAACAGGAAATCGACCATCAAACACATGAAAGTCGGAAATGGCTTAAATCGGCATTGAGAAAAAATCCGTCGATATCGAGAAGCCGTCTGCTACGTATTCCTGGAGCAGGCCGACATCTATATCACCTATATCACCATGATGCTGCATGGTACGCGATGCAACTTCCACCGGCCGCTCAACTTGGGAAGCGGCCTCCAAATAACCTTGAAGAGCTGGTGACACAGATGGTTTGCCATATCAGCTCTCGGTATGAATTAGGCATGGAGATTTGGCCGCCGATGCGAGTGACTAAGCGCTTTCTGACTGAAGGAACTACGAACAAGAAGTCGGTGAGCGTGATGACGTCGCCGGAGGTCATCAACACTCTCTCGCAGTGCATCGAAAGTGACGCGGAATGGCAGGAGCGGCGAATTCAAGAAGTCTGCAAATTTGTTGCTACGAAACGTCCTGATAGCCCCTACGCAAATCCTGAGACATATCGCGGCCTCCAGGGAGCAGCCCTGGCTAATCGAATCTTCTATGCTCGACACGGGGCACGATGATGCGCAAGGATAGAAAAGAGCCATGGGGCGCGTATTCCAGCCTTCCTGCCGCCGATAGACGCTGGAAGAAAAAACCTGTCCCTCATGAAGAGGAGCTGGAATTGAAACGTCTCACCGATGCACTTCAAGCTCCAGATGACACTTATGCTTGGCCGCCAGTTCTGCCTGAAACGGATAAACGAGGCGTGGACCAGGTAGGCCATGGATACAAGCCGTATCACAAGGCAGCCAAAAGCAAGGTCGGCACCGCAGGAAATATGTTTTTATTCAAGGCACAGGGGATGTCTCCATTTCACTCTCACGTGGAGCAAAAGCTACTTTTGTACTTGGAGCAACTACCCAGAGTTCGTGCAATCCGCCCTCAGTACGCCTACTGGGATGCAAAAAAGCTGCAGCAGTATTCGGCCGAAGGTAAGCGCTTCCCGAAGTCGTTCGTGCGCACGTTTGACATTGCGGTCACGGTAGACCGCCCCGGAAGCACGGAGTTGGAAGAAATCCTATTTTCGGCGAAATCATCAGCAAAGTTGGAATCTGACGAGAATGGGAGCATCGAGGCCCGCCATGAGCGTGACCAGGCGGCCGCTGATTTGCTTGAATGCGATTTCCGGGTGTTTACGGAAAGGGCTGTGCCGAAACTGACCCACCTGAACAATGCGCGAATTGCCATGTATATGTGCCGCGTAGAAATCGACGAAATTGAAAAGCTGTCACCTGATGCCGAGCGCTTCGCGAATGCGTTGAAGGCAACGAAAGCAAAGGGTTCATTGAAGCGTGTCATCACCATGGTTGCGAAGAGGCCAGCGTTCGGCTGGACAGTGCTTGAAGGTCTCCGCCATTTCGCGGTTGCGCACGTGCGTGGATATTTGAGATGGGACCACAACAGCAGATTGCGTCACGACCTTCCTATGGTGCTGGTCGGGGATGAATCGCACGTGCGAAATAAGGCCGCGGCAAAGAAGGGGAAAGCATGACCACATCCCCTCGTCCAGTGCTCTCTACACATCAGCTATATGTCGTTCCGTTTCGCGGCCAAGACTTCGCGTATCGTTTCCTGGCTGACGACGGCACTGACTACCATTTTATGGAGGTCGGTGCGTTCATTGGCAAAGATTTCAAGCGCCACGCGCCCCCTGATGCAAAAAAGGAGAGGCGAGTCCGCTGGACATTGCGAAAAGTTCGAGAGCTTAAAGAAGAAGGATATCTCGACTTGGACCATCGAGTTGAGGCCAGACTTCCTCCAAGGCTCATCAGAGCTACTATCCAAAGAGGTCAAAATCCCAAGCTAGATGAGGCGCGGGAGGTTCTCGCCCTGATTTTCCCACAACCCGCTCCAACCCCTAAAACTCCAGGCGCCGAAATCACGGATGAGGATAGACGGGGTGCGAGACTTCACTACGAAGAAAAAATCTACCCTCAGCAACTTCACACGCTCGTCACTGACGATAAAGCATATAAGCAGGCTATTACGGCGGCTCATAAGGAGTTTCCTCACATCCCACGAAAGACAATCCGTGCCTGGGTTGCCAAACACATCTTTTATGAAGCTCACGAAAATTCTTGCCTCTCTCACGACTGGCTAAAAGGTGGAAAAGATAAGCCGCGAGCAGATATAAGGAGCGTTTCGGGGACGCTTCGTGCACGCGGGAGACCGACCAAACACGAAAAAGCAAACAAGAATTCGAAAATCAAGCGGAGACCAATTTCGAAGTACCACCTGCGCCGTTGGTTTTCGTTCTTGCGTGATGTTGGCGCAAAAAGCATGGCGACGATGAAGACACTTGTCGCTGATTTCAAGGCCCTTGGTGTGGCACATAACACGCCATCCGGGAAGAAAATTCCGGAGGAAACTGATGCCTCAAAAATAAATGCAAATAGGAAAAAATCGGGGAAAAAGGATAGAAGTGAAGAGCGAATAGGTTTTCGCATAAATCCGAAATACCTCGGAACGGATGACTATCTTGCCAAGCGCGGTCGCGTCCCGTTGAGCCGCGCTCGCGCCGCTTATCGTGAGAAGCACCGCTGGGACGTCGCACAGCGGATGACCAGCGGCGGTAGTGCTCAGGACTTGGTTGATGGCGATTTGTCCGTTCTCGACCTCGACGCAACTTTGCCAAAAAACTTCATCGTTTTAGAGGGCGAGGAGGGCACACGAAAGCTAAATGGGAATGCACAGCCACTCGTATTTCTTGCTGTTGACCGTCGCACGACAGCAATTGTTGGGTGGTACGTCTGTTTCGGCCATGAGAATGGTCGTGCATACGCCAGCCTACTCTACTCAGCATTTACCGATAAGGAAGATGAGTTAGCTCGATGGGAGGTTTCTGGTTTAGAAGGGATGGTTTTCGGTTTTACGAATACGATTTTTGTTGACCGCGGCCCCGGGATATCTGAGGCAGTACAGCGGAAGGCCTGCGAATTGTTGCGCCTGATGTCTTTGTACGCGGAGCCCGGCAGAGGCGAAGCGAAAGGACATGTCGAAAATCGCAATGGCTTGATGCAACGGGACTTGATGCACCTCCCTGGTTCAGGCCTCGAAACCAAGAGCAAAGTTGAAAATCACCGGCGCAACAGAGACATTCGTAGAGGTACTGGGGTCACTATCGAGGTGTATATGCAAAAACTGCTCGGCTGGATTAGCAAGCGGAATTTGACTGTCAACAAGAAAATCTGGCTGACCGAGGAAATGCGCATTGCTGGAGTTCCTCAAACACCAAAGGCCGTCTATGAATTCCTCAAGAAAACACCAAGTGGTGATAGAAGCCTCCCATGGTCTCGCGAAGAACTCTACAAGAAACTCAGCACAGTTTGGGACCGTACGACACGCGATGGCTACATTCAAATGCCAGGTGGTCGCAAGTTCTTCTCCCCTGAACTTGCAAAGGAAGCGGAGGAATACTTTGCTGACCACCGAGAATCTATGCCTGTGAAGGTACTTGAGGTCCCATCTCAACCCTTGGAATTGTCGTGGGAGCGAGAGAGCGATGGGCGATTGATGCCTCTCAAGCCGACAGCTACCACAGCGGAGGCGTTTGCAAACACATACAGTTGGGTCCATGAGAAGCTCGAAGAGCTCACAGACCTTGATAACAAGTTGAACGCGATGAAGGAAGAACAAAAGCAAGTGAAAGAACACAACCGCAAGGTTCAAACCGGCATGATTTCGCTCAAGACTCAGTCAGAAATGCAGAAAAGCGACGCGAAATCTACTATGTACAGCAGCACTGGCCAGAAGCGTCGAGCACTACGTAAGTCCGCGAACGTTAAACAGGGTGAAGTGGATGCGCAGCATCACAGGGATATGTTTGACAAGGATAGAGGAGGTACCTCTGATACGCAGGGCCGTACGCAAGCCTTTGTGCACGACGACGATGACATATCTGTCGTTGATGACCAGCAGGATTTCTAGTGACCTGAGACTATGAAAAAAACTCAGTCGGCCCTACTCCCTCCTGCCTTGACCACGGAAATGGTCAAGCTTGGAAACCAGTTTAGTCGACTGAGGCTTGCGCATAAGGTCACTCAGACAGATGCTGCGTTGCGCGCAGGGATATCACGCAACACTGCCTATCGCATAGAAAGCGGAGATGCCGGAGTAGCTGTTGGCCAGTTGCTTCGCTATATGAAAGCCATAGCGCCTAGTTTAACGTTCAAGGAATTAATCAATGAGTCTTCAGTGGAGCTACTGGCATTAAGCGCGCGTGAGAAGACAAGGCGTACCAGAAGTGCTTGGGAAATTCTTTTCAAGGACGGTCCTTGACCGCATTCGCTGGATTGCCATCAGGCGGTCCGCTGGATGCGGCCCGAACGCTCTTCATATGGACTTCGTCTTTGCCAGAATTCTGCCTGGTCCCTTCAACCGCAATAAGCGACGGCTCGCAGAGGCGACGCCCAGGAGATGAGTCGCCTGCGTGCGCACAAGCTCGGCAATGTTCAGCAACAGCGCCCTCTCTTCATCAGTATACATATTAGACGTTGCTAGCTCAAAGGCATGTTCCAGCGCCGCCGGCGCCATCGCCTCGATTTCCTTAATCAGCTCGTCGACGGTAATACCGGCATCCGTGGCGAATATATCCAGGTCGCTCGCAGTCACCTCCTCAGCCAAGAGGGCGTCACCAAATGCCATAGCCATCTCAGACACCACGTCATAGACACGGGTTGAGACCAGGTCATACGCTGGCGCCGGCGAAATTCCGAGTCGATACTTAAAGAACGAGATGTTCTTGGCATGCGCATCACTGTTCCCGATAAGCATGTTGAATAACGCCCATCTAACGAGCGCAGTCGTTCCGTGAGTAGGTACCATGAACTGCGGCGCCATTTCGAAGAGCGAGCGGAACCCTATACAGTCATCTTATGAAGCCGATGCTTATTAGGCTAGCGGGACGAATGCCCAATGACCTTAATGCTCGATATATCGAGCATTAAGGTCTCTTGGTACGATTTGAGGAGCATTTACGGACCAGAGCCTGGCCCGGAACTCGGCCGCGAATCTGAGTCATGGTCAGAGTCTGGGTCAGAACTCTGATTTGAGGTCGGGCCCAAAATAGGTCCGTTACTTGGCCTATTGGATTGATGGTCCTGCATCCATTGGTAGACCTCAGCGAACGATTGAAGCCGCACTGATTTCATCCGACGCAAATCGGGGTCTAAGGCAAGGAGAGTCAATGTCGACTTGCTAGCGCCGCTTGTGTCAAGCATAACCCACGTCACGTAGGCCTCAAAATCCTCCCGACTTACCGACCTCGCACTGCCTCTCCGCAGAAATTCTGCTGCAAACTCTACACCCCATATCCGAGTGTACTCATCTGGCTCCTCGTCGGCCAAGCCACATTCCGTTCCAAATACGGATGTATTACATACCTCTTTCCGATAAATGTTCAACCGCCCTTCATCCGTTGCGCTATCGGTCCAAGCGATAAAGTGACACTGGTCATGAAGGCTGCGCATATCCCGCCTTTCGGCGACAAGCTGGCAAAGTTTACGTCTGCGCGGCTTTCTGTTCTCAGAAACACAGTCGATTTCCGTATGCTTGAATTCTATAAGCGCGAATCTGTCTGAATCAGAGATTACATAGTCACCACCCACATCTCTATCTTGGGCGCCGACGGAGAATCGATGGAACTGCCACTGGTATGCCTCGGCTGCCCGTCTCATGTGCTCGTTGAAGTTGTCTGCAAATGCTTGTTCGCTCATATGCTCCTTGATATCGAAGTTTTGCCGAGGCTATCGCAGCTTGGCCCTGAGGGGCTTACTTAGGCTGGCAATAGAAAGACGCTGGAACTCAGCTTACCAGCCAATGCACTTGGCGCCCTCCATATCGGTATAACTGCCCTATCCGTAAAAACTTCCCCTGGATTTGGCTGTGCGGGAGCCATCAACTTCCATCGAATGAGATATTTAAATACGTCTGCCGAAACGTATCGAGGCTTCTGAGAAATGTGCTTAGCCATGACCCCGTTGTACACATTCACGTCAAAATAGCCGACCCTATCAACTTGACCACTTTTGTCTCTTAAGACACTAACAACGGATACCCAATGTCCTTCTCTACCGGGTATTGGAGTTCCTGCAGGAAGACTTTTCGTCTCATCTTGGAGTAGCGCCTCGAAGGACTCCTTTGCTCTAACCTGAACGAAAACATCATTCCCGCGGTCCAGCTCCATGACCGTGCGGTAAAACGTAGCATCCACAGGCTCATAGAATGTTATGGAATTTCTCACCCCTAAGAGGTCTAGCGAACGTGAGAGGTCCCAAGAACTCATTCCCCAGCTACGCAGTCCTCCAAAGAAAGCCCATTTATCAGACCCAAACATCGAAGTAGCTGTTTCTCTTTCGCGAATTCGGTCTACCCAAGCAGTGAAACCACCAGGAAACTGTCCATCCGAATAGGTTGCAAACATAGCCGATGGACCACAAAGTCCTGCTTCCACAATTGAATCCTTTGGGTATCCACGTATACCCTGTCCTCGTTGGATAGCAATCCGATACCTCTCCTCGTTACGCAAATTACTAGCCGTAATGGATTCGTCGCTGGAATAGCGCCGTTGCCAGCGCTCATACTGAAGTTGCAGAGATGCATTCTTCAAAAAGGAAATTGCGTACCAGACAACTACGAGTCCAACAAAAAATAGAACCAGTCCTCTGTTGGTTATGCGTGGCCACTCCAGATTTTCTGCTTTCCCCAATTCTTTCCCCTCGATTTGATATTTTAAGAAGATAAAACTACGCTAAACCAACTACTACCTCAACTTGAATACGCTAACCAATCCAGACAGGGTACTTGCTTGTTCCTGCATTGACTGAGCAGCTGCAGCAGCTTCTTCTACCAATGCAGCATTCTGTTGCGTCACTTGGTCCATTTGGGAGACGGGGCGGTTAATTTCCTCGATGCCGGCACTTTGCTCATTGCTCGCCGCTGAGATTTCGGCAACGATATCAGTCACGCGCTTTACGCTCTCGACGACCTCAGCCATTGTCGAACCTGCCTCACGAACCAACGTAGTACCTGTTCCAACTTTGCTAACCGAGTCGTCAATCAGCTCTTTGATTTCCTTAGCTGCCGATGCTGAACGCTGAGCGAGACTACGGACTTCAGAAGCAACTACCGCAAAGCCACGCCCCTGTTCGCCAGCGCGGGCAGCCTCAACTGCGGCGTTCAACGCCAGGATGTTTGTTTGGAACGCGATACCGTCGATAACACTGATAATCTCGACGATTCTATTTGATGCATCGTTGATAGAAGCCATGGTCTCAACAACTTGGCTAACCACGCTTACCCCCTGGACAGCAACGTTTGACGCTGTGACTGCCAGCTGATTGGCTTGACGTGCGTTATCGGAGTTTTGCTTGACGGTCGACGTCAGTTCTTCGAGAGCAGATGCCGTTTCTTCAAGCGATGTTGCTTGCTCCTCCGTACGACTCGATAGGTCCAAGTTTCCGGTCGGTATCTGGGTCGAAGCTGTAGCGATGCTGTCTGTTCCGGTTCGTACGCTACCAACAACATGCAAAAGCCCCTCATTCATTGCCTTCAACGCCGACATAAGCTGCCCCGTCTCGTCAGAGCTCTTTACTTGAATATCTGCAGTAAGGTCGCCTTTAGCAACGCGCTGAGCTACTGAAACCGCGTCTTTCAAGGGCTCCGAAATGATACGCGCGACAAATAAGGCGAGTGCCACTCCGATAGCTAAAGCTACAACCAGGAGGCTGATAACTAGAATTCGACTTTTCGCGAATAGCGCGTCGGCGCCTTGAGTAGCGGCATCCCCATGGACCTGATTTACTTTGATTAGCGCTTCAAGATTAGCCAAAATAGTTGGATAAATCTTATTGGAGCGCCCGAGGTACAAGTCTCTTGCTTCCGCATTGTTCTTTGTCAAGAATGCGGAAACAATCTTTCTATGTTCTGCCAAAAACTCAGACACATCCTTTTTGACTGTTGGATAGAGCTGTTGCTCTTCTACAGTATCAATTGAAGCTTCATATTCCTTCATGGTCTTATCTAGGCCAGTCAGAATCACCTGGCTACGCTGAACCAGAGCATTCATTGCATCTAGGTCACCATCGTAGATAGCCAGCTGAGACTCTGTTCCCCGTAAGCGGACGAACAATAGCTTGATATCTGCGAGAGATTTTTGCGCCGGCATCCAGTCGCGCGTAATCTCCGAAGATGCATCGTTGACTTTCGATAGCGCCGAGATTGAGAAAACCCCTAGAACTGCGGTCAGGAGAAGCACAGAGAAAAAGGAAAGCAGCAGCTTTTTTGAAATTTTCAGATTAAGAAACCAGGTCATTTTTTCCCCAAGACCAATATTTGAGAACAATAGTAATTACCAACTTCGCCGGCGTAGCTCATCGCAATCTTCTGTGCGATTTTTCTCGCCGCAAAGGCCGCCCCTCCAAGTCATTATGAATTTCAAAAATCCATTTCAATCGCGGAATAAAAGGGGCATTTAATGTCGCCGAACAAGCTCCTTTTACTCCTTTCCGTTGTCGAAATAATGGATTGTTTTTGGCTGGAACATTTATGGCGCAGCTTGTTTGCAACGAGTTCTGCAATCCTCCCTAATCCTAAGTTTCATCTAAGTATTAAGGAATATTCTTCTTATCGTCGGGGCTACGGTCGCTTACTTTTGTTGCCAACGTTTCGCCAATACATCGCTTCCGACGAGAGATAATTTTTATGGGGGTAGAAATGAACATCAGTGCAATCACTGCAAAGCCTGTAACGGCCGAAGATAAGAACGTCGGGACAACTACGGCGCCGAAGTCAGCCCAAGCGACTCGCCAAGACGGCACTACTCCGGCCTCCGATTCCGCAAATGTATCCCCCAGCACCAAGGTCACAATTAGCTCCGCCGCGCGAGCTGCTCTGGCTGAGGCGACAGAGACCGCTCAACAAACTACTCAAGAAGCTCAGAGTGGCGACCGTCAGGCGATTAATCTCCTCGCGAAGCAGGCAAAAAGTCACGCGCAACACTGAGGTCCGCCACCCCTTATGGGGTGGCGCACCAAAGTCGTTTTGAGCGCGACTGCATAAGCCACCGCCTCAACAGCCAATAAGCATCATCCCTGAACCCTGGAAGGTACTTCCTGACCGGGGCGGTCAAACTCATCTTCGGAATCCTAGAGGACAGCATGCCAACTTCTACTGGCTCCATTTCCACCTCCGCGGGCCCACTTGATGTAGCGACATTGGTTTCGCAACTAATCTCTGTTGAGAGCAAAGCGCAGCTCACTCCATTGACTACAAAAGCGTCTGGAATCAATGCTCTGATTTCTGGCTATGGAAACTTAAAGAGCGCGCTCACTACCTACCAAAGCGCACTGAAAGGGCTAACGGCAGCTAGCTTCAGTTCTCAGAAAGCAGCTCTTACGAATGCTGGTACTGGGACAAACCTCACCACAGACCCATTCACGGCTGACATCAACACCGACTCTTCAACCAAGGTCTTGGCTCAGAAGCTCCAATCGGGGGGATTCGCACAGGGCCAAACCTTCAACGCAGGCGATACGATTGCCATCAAGGTTGGGACAAATCAACCCACTTTTGTCACCCTCAAGGCCAACGCAACGCTGGCTGGCGTACGCGACGCTATTAATGCAGGCAACACAGGTGTGACCGCCAGCATTGTCAGTGATGGAAGCGGCGACCATCTGGTTTTTGAGGCAAATACTGGAGGCACAGCGAATACCATTAAGCTGACTGCCAACAACAGCTTGTCGAGCCTTTTCTACGACGCGTCCTCTACTCATCCTAGTTCGGTGACCCAACTGCAGGCGCCGAGAGACGCATCGAAGGCTGCGTCCGGTCAGTACGCTATAGCTGTTTCGCAGCTAGCCCAGGCACAGAAAGTCAGTTCCACCGGAATCGCTCCAGGTACTACGTTCGACAACGGCATTCTGGCCATCAAGACAGGAACTGGGTCGACCGCAATCATCAAACCAACGACCAATACGCTTGCCGGCGTTCGCGATGCAATCAACGCCAGCGATGCCGGAGTAAATGCCTCCATCATTAGCGATGGAACGAATGACCACCTGGTTGTAACCGCCAAAGACAGTGGTGCGGCAAATACGCTGCGCATCTCTGGAACAGGCAATTTCTCCATGCTCTCCTTCGACCCAAGCGGCACCCTGATTTCCCCAAGTTTCACAACTGGCCAGACATACAACGCTGGCTCCCTGACGCTGCAAGCCGGTGGGCAAAGCGTGACCATCAATCCGACGGACCTTGATGGAAATGGCTCAATTGGCCTAAACGACGTGATGAAGGCCATTAACAATGCGAATGCAAATGTCACCGCCAGCATTACCAGTTCCGGGGGACAAGACCATTTGGTGTTGGCGCCGTCTGGCACGAGCCCGATTTCCCTCGTAGGGGCTGGCGATTATGCGAATCTAAGTGGCAGCTCGATGGGGCAGCTAGCGAAAGCCCAAGACGCCCACGTCTCGATTGACGGCGTCGCCGTGACCAGTTCAAGCAATAAAGTGGCTGATGCTATTTCCGGAGTAACACTGAACCTAGCGAAGGTTACTAATAGCAACGACAATTTCTCGTTAGCGATTACCAACGACAACAGCGGAGTCAGCACCGCGGCCAATACGTTCGTCAATTCTTACAATACCTTGGCCAAGACAATCAGCTCGATGACGGCTCAAAAGCCGTCGACGACCTTAGGCGCTGCGAATACATCCGCCCCCTTAGGTGCCGAATCCTCTGTCCAAAACATTATCAATCAGCTGCGTAACACACTCATGACGTCCATGGGCACGACGAACGGCACACTCACGCTTTCTCAGATTGGCATTTCGTTCCAGAAGGACGGTACTTTGGCATTGGATTCGGCGAAGCTCACGACCGCCACAAACGCCAACTTCGATGGGATAAGCACACTACTGACCTCAACCAATGGGGTCATACCTAAACTTCAAACGCTGATGGATTCAATCTTGAGTGACACAGGCATTATCGCGACCAAGACAAATGGCCTGCAGAACAGCCTGAAGATAAATACAGACCAACAGACGGCGGTCAATGCTCGCCTGACCCGTTTGAAGGACACCTATACAAATCAATTTAACAAACTCAACGTCACTTTATCTTCCATGCAATCCACGCAGAGCTACCTGACACAACAACTCGGGAAGCTGGTCAAGTGAACGAGATGCACCTCCTATACAGATAACATTAACGCCTCCTGCTAACTATGTCCCAAAATCTCGCTGAAGCGTACAATTTGATTCGTGAACAGGCAAATCAACTTGGTCGACTTGCTCAGCTAATGGAAGCGAATATCGCTATCCGTGACGCGCACAATACGGTTCTCCAGTCGTTAATACCGCTATTGCGCGATGACCCTAGATTTGCTTCGATTGTTACGGCTGTCAACAACATCCGTCTTACTAGCCACGTTCAACAAGATGTTAGTAACGTTTTTGTTGAAACATACATTGACGCTATCAATGCGTTGATGCCTGACAATTTGAAGGTGCCACTTTCCTCTATCGATTTCGCGAATAGAGGGAAATAGCGAAAGATTTTCCAATTGGTAGAAATCAGAACGGCTGCGTGTGATTTATCATCACGCAGCCGTTTTCATTGATGAGACAATTCTTCGCCGTCTGTTCAATTGCCAGTTTTCAAGCGCCCACCTCCGCTCAACCAGTTGTACAGCACAGGCATCACGACGAGCACCAGCGGCAATTGAACGAGCAATCCCGAGATGATGGCAATCGCCAGTGGTTGTTGCATCTCCGAGCCCTCTCCAATAGCAAATGCCAGAGGAAGCAAAGTCAGGATTGCAGCCAGGGTGGTCATCGCGATGGGCCGCATTCGATTTTTGCCGGCCTCAACAAGGGCATCAACGCCTTTGAAATGGCCACTTACCTCTCGTTGTTCGGAGAAGTAGAAAATCGCCACCTCCGTCACAATGCCGATAATCATCGTCATCCCCATCATTGCTGAAATATTCAAGTCAATCCCAGTGAGGGATAACCCAACGAAGACCGCTGACACTGATACAAGTGACGTAAAGAGGATGACGCTCGCCATCAGAAAGTCTTCGTACATGAACAGCAAAAGCAAGAAGACAAGCACTGCTGCGGCCGCAAACACTTGCATCAAGCCCTGGAATGCCAGGCGTTGCTGCTCATAGAGGCCACCAAGTTGGTAATAACCGCCCTGCGGGAAGGTACCCGCTTTATCCAACTCCGCTTTGACATCTGCAACAACCGAACCCAGGTCGCGGCCGCTGATACGCCCGGTAACCGCAATCATCTGACGCAAGTTCTCACGTGCAATCTCTGCCTGTCCGGTCAATACATCGAAAGTTGTAACCCGCTTGAGCGGAACTAGATGACCGTCTGGGGCTTTCACCGTGATGTTTCCCAAATCATTGTCGGTGCTACGCATCTCATGCGGAATCCACACGCGGATTCCGACCGGCTTCACGCCCTCAATCAATTGGGTCGCAACATTGCCACCTAGGCTGTCCGATAAGCTCTTGGAAATGGTTGCTGCATCCAGGCCCTCCCGAGCGGCCTTGACCGGGTCAATATGCAGCTGCAATGCATCGCCGGCGGGATTGATACCGTCCTTAACGTCGACAACACCAGAAATTTTCGATATCTTCGCCGCCACTTTCTTCGCTAAGACAGGCAACTCTTTAGGGTCGGCTGAGAAAATCTTCACCTCAATCGGCTGAGGTACTGCGGTCAAATCTCCAATTAAGTCTTCCATCAGTTGGGCCATCTCGACGTGGATTCCTGGTACGTCGCTTTCGATACGCGTCCGGACCTCCTCCATCACAGCGTCCACTGGCTCTCGATTACCCTGTTTCAAACGAACGAAGAAGTCACCATGATTAGGCTCGCTGATACCACCTCCCAGGCCGGTACCGGTGCGTCGGGAATATGTCTGAACATTGGGATTGGCGCGAATAATTTTCTCAACCTGCTGAACCAATCGGTCCGTTTCAGTCACTGCGGTCCCGGGCTCACTGTAATAGTCCAACACGAACCCGCCTTCATCCATCGACGGCATGAATCCTGAGCCGACCTTCTGGAATCCTATGAAACCGGCACCTGCCAACGGTAAGATGACCAAGAGGACAAGAACGGGGCGCTTGAGGAGACGATGCATCAATGCTTCATAGCGGCCATGGAACCACTTCGTCAGCTGGCCCCCATCATCGTGCTGCGTGTCTTTCTTCTTTAGCAGCATCCCCGCCAAGACTGGGACAGCAAGCCAAGTAAAGAGAAACGAAATGAAGAGGCCCGACGCCATGGTGATTGATAAGGCCTTGAAGAAAGCGCCTGTTACTCCGGTGAGAAAAGCCAGTGGCGCAAAAATGACTAACGTAGATGCGCTGGAGCCGACTAGCGGCCGTACAAACTCGCGCGCCGCGTCCATCACTCGACCGTGGATAGGACCACTACCATCGTGATTCTGATGCAGCCTTCTGACGATATGCTCAATCATGACAATGGCATCGTCAATGATTAGCCCTACGGCCGCAGCCATCCCCCCAAGGGTCATGATGTTGAAGTTCATGTTCAACAGGGTCAACAGCACCACCGTCGTTGCCAAGACTGCAGGCACAACCAACACAGCAATCAGAGTAATTTTAAGATTCCGCAGGAACACCAACAGAACGATAGCAGCCAGAGCTACACCAATGAGAATGGCGTCTCGCACGCTGGAGGCGGATGCGGTTACCAGTTGGCTTTGGTCGTACC
This sequence comes from Herbaspirillum camelliae, assembly GCF_001929405.1. Classification (NCBI taxonomy): domain Bacteria; kingdom Pseudomonadati; phylum Pseudomonadota; class Betaproteobacteria; order Burkholderiales; family Oxalobacteraceae; genus Herbaspirillum; species Herbaspirillum camelliae. Next base: position 1,780,403 of record NZ_KV880769.1, on the reverse strand, counting down.
AATTGGAAACTGTCACGCCTTTGGGCAATTGGCTCTGGAAATCTTGAATTTTTGCTTTGATGTCCTTCGCAATTTGGATACTGTTGCTGCCTGGCTGCTGGTAGATAGACAGAAGTACCGAGTCTTGTCCGTCCGCCGTAACACGAATCCATTGCGGAACGGTCGACCGGGTAACAGCGGCAACATCACGAATACGAACAATCCCATTACTGCCACTTGCAACAACTACGTCGCCAATCTGCTGGAGATTCTGCAGGCGTGCGTCCGCCATTACTAGGAAGAGCTTGTAATGGTCCTCCAGTCTGCCAACGACATTAATAACGTTGCTAGCGGCAAGAGCACGGGAAACATCGTCAGCGGACAGTGCTCGCGCACTGAGTTTCTGCGGGTCTACCGCTACTTGATACTCTTCGACGGCCCCACCTATCGATTGCACTCTTGCGACGCCATCTACTCCCGAAAGCAGCGGCCGCAATTGGTATTCCGCGATGTCATATAGCTGCGTCGGAGATACTGACTTCGAGGTAAGACTGTAGGCGATGATGGGAAAGACGGTCGGGTCCATACGACGTGTCTTGATTACCGTCCCTGGCGGCAACTGTGACGTAATCTGGGACATTGCAGCATTGACCTGCAAGGCAGCTGCAGTCATGTCCAGCCCCCAGTCGAAATTGACTGAAATCTCAGCGGAGCCGCGAGCTGTCGTCGACCTGACTGACTTGACGCCTGGAACGCGACGAACAGCCTCTTCTACAGGCCTCGTGACCAGCAGCTCCATTTGCTGCGGTGGCTGGTCGCCGGCATCCAGGGAAACGACTACCCGTGGAAAATCAACCGTAGGGAATAGCGAGGTGGGCATCTTGAACGATGCAATCAAACCACCTATCGCCAGTACCGCAATGAAGAAGAGTATCGAACGCCGATGAGAATGTACCCAAGAACTAAAATTCATCATTGGGCCACCCTTACTGCCATTCCTTCTGTCAGTTCATAGTTCCCAAGTACGACTACGGGCTTAGCGCCATCGATAGCGCCAGTCACGCCGACAATTTTGCCATTGTCGACTATCTTCTTGACCGCAACTCTGTGCGCAACGTTGCTAACCACTTGAAAGAGATAGCTACCATCGGCGTCTGTGAGTACCGCTTGGCGAGGTACTTCATATGCGTCTTGACCTGGAAGAACAATATCCGCCCGGACACGGGAGCCCGGAGTCAAGTGTGCGGTGGCAGGGATTTTCACCAAAACATTTGCCAACTGAGTCTTGGGGTCCACTACACTGTAGACGTCGGCTACTTTCGCCTCAACCATTGGACCGGCGCCACTCAGCTCGGCAAGCCTGACAGTGAGTCCCGGTCGTACAGAACGCAGGTCTGCCGGGTCCACTCCCAGCAAAACTTTGAGTGTTTCAGTTGAACCTATCTGCATGAAAGGTACACCAGGTTGCAAACGGTCTCCTTGGGCTGCACTCAACGAAAGCACAACACCGTCAACAGGCGCCTTGATGATTTGACCGGCCCTATCGCCACCCAGCTCGCGCTGTGCCACTAGATTTGCTTCGGCGTCCGCCTTTGCCTTGCGTGCCACATCCACTTGAGTCTGTGTTGCCAGCTTCGAGGTCTGCAATTCCAGCAGACGTGCGAGGTCCTCCTTGGTCTGTTCCACGCTGGTCTGCGCTTGCTCGTATGCCAATCGTGTCATCGGGTCGCCACCGAGAACCGCGATTATCTGCCCCCGCTTCACGGCAGCCCCCTGCATGACGTTTAAGGTAGTGATGCTCGCCGCGCTGGCGCTGCTGACTGACCTTACGGTACCGGCCGCGACATCTCCATATGTGACCAACGTCCCCCCCATGGACTTCAACTGAACAGGCTTCACAACTACTTGGGCGCTCTGTTTAGATTGCGGGTCGGTGGATTGTGCGTGCGCCCGGCCCGACTGATTGCTCACGAGCGAGGCTGCGAAAATGGCGGCAAACAAGGTTGAGGCCAGATAGACGGTTCTTTTATTCATGATATGTGCTTGCTTTCGATTGGGCCGGAATTTCTCCGCCAATGACGCTCAAGAGCGCTGCGCGTTGTTCCAGCAAGGCCTGTTCAAGGGTAATTTCTTCGGTCTTCTTTGTAAGACGCTGCGCTTCGATGCCAGCTAATGTCAGTGTGTCGACGTTGTTCGCTTTAAACGCCTTGGTAGTCAGCGACAGCTGGCTCTCGACTTCTTTTAGCCTAGCCCGCGACTGTTGTAGCTGTTCGTTGCCTAATTCCTGGTCACGCAGTAACCGGTCAACATCAGCAAATGCCACATTTACCCGTTGCTGATACTCATCGCGAAGCCGTTGCCGTGTCGCTTTTTCGATAGCGATGCTCCCTTGATTCCGATTGAAGATGGGAATGGAAAGAGAGACGTTGAATCCTTGAGACGACACATTGCTAGTGTCGCGGGCCCGAGTGATGCCGATGTTCAACGACGGGAATTGCGCCAAGATTGCCGCTCTATATCGGTTGTCCTGAGCGTCAAAGCCACTCTTAAGTGCAAGTAAATCTGGGCGACGAGAGGGGAGCTGTTGCAGTACACCCTTGATTGCCGCAGCATCCGGCACGGGAAGGTCAACATCATCTTTTAACGGAACTACGACGTTCGGTGCGAGGCCCAGTAGGTTGTTAAGGTCGTGGCTATACTGGTTTTGAGACTTTTTCAGGTCGGAGATTTGTTTACGCAAATCAAAAAGTGATGTTTCCAAGGAGTTACTGACATCAAAAGTCACCAACCCCTTGGCCAACGCCCGCTCCACATCCAGCACGCGAGGCTCAAGCAAAACTCTCATATCTTGAAGTGCAGCCAGCAGCCGATTGCCCTCTACCAAGCGAATATAGAGAACCCGAGCCTGAGATATGACCTGCCACTCTTGCCAAAGCAAATTCAGGTCTGCCTTAGTAGCATCATGCTTTGCCGCTCCCTCGAGATTTGCATGCGTCACCAACGCCATGAAGTCGTAACTAGGACCAACGGTGTACCCTCGCGATGAACCTGGGTCAGGCTCCCGCTTGTAGTCGGCACTCATGGACAACTGAGGGTCCGGCAGTAAAGAAGCAGAAAACGCTTGTGCATGAGCTATGCCCGCGTCATCCCTCGCTAGTTTCAGGTCAGGATTGTTGGTCACTGCCAATATGGCGACATCTGTGATATCCAGGCCTCCAGCATCGGGGTTAAAGGCATGTGGAGGGAGAGAGGGAAATCCCAGATTCTCGGCTGGAATCTGGATGCGAGGGATTTCCGTCTTCCAGCTAGGCTTGTCCGAAAGGGATAGCGGCTGGTAGGTTGCGCAGCCGGCTAACACTGCGGTGAGTACCAGCGCCGAAGTCATCGATTTCATGGGTGTCCATGTGAACATTGAATTCGATGAACTATAGAGGTCAAAAATTAGGCAACAATTAGGTTTTATCGCCGCTTCCGATACAACATGAATACGAGGCCGATAATCATGAGCATAAAAATGACGCTGGTGCCGGTCGTTCCGAATCCCAATCCACCATTCCCTTTTTCCTGCGCTAGACCATCGCCCACAGATGCCCCCAGCGGCCTTGTCAATATGTAGGCAATCCAGAAACTCACCACGGCCGAGAGATTGAATCGATAGTGAAGTAGTGCTACCAGCGCGATGGCAGCACCAAAGATTGCCGCAGACACGCCATAACCAAGCTGCAGACCTTCAGAGAACCAGTCGCCGGCGGCAGTTCCCAGGGCGAACGTGGCCAAGATAGCGAGCCAGTAGAAACACTCTCGCGTAGGAGAATCCACATGATGAATCGAAAGCGTACGCTCACGTGCGAACCAGATGCCAAAGACCGTCAGTAATAACGCAGAGAAGCCTACGGTGGACCATGCCAAAGGAACGCCGAGTACATCCGTAAGGTTGTCGGTTATCAGCGTGCCGAAGACACTGATGAATAGAACCGTAATCCAGTAGCGGATTGGGCTATAGCTTCGCGACGACATTTGAAAGTACAGTGCCACAGCAAACAGAATTCCAACAACAATCGACGTTCCCCCGAGTCCGAATCCCAAATCGGCATTCAAGAAGTCAGCTGCTGTTTCGCCAACAGTTGTGGACATCATCTTGATAAGCCAGAAAACTAACGTGGCCTCTGGGACCTTATTACTCCATGTGGAATGAGCTTCCTCTTTTGTTACTGAAAACATGCCGGCCTCCTTCATAGAAATTGAACGACTTCCAGCATGAGGGGCAATACTTAGACAACGCTTAGCATCTAACGAAGAGGCTTGCTTCAGCGGCGAGATTCGGGCACTTTTTTCAATTTGCTCTTTCTCATGGCAGCAACTATCGCCCACCAGTAGCCCGCGTAGATTATCAAGCTCATATAGACAGGCTGAGACCGATAGCCGGTCATCGTCGACACCATTCCGCCGGTAACCGTGCTGTCATCCAGAAGCCAACGCGTGTCCCATGCTCTGGCAGTGAGTAACTGGGAAATTGAGAGCCCGGACAGAAAATCGGTACTCTCGAGCAGCAAGTCAATGCATTTCTCCAAACCTGTCAAAAGGAGGCCGGCAGCCAGGAAAAACAGGATGAGCTCAGAAATCTGGAAGAATCGACGCCATGAAATAAGCTTCCCTCCGAGCTGCAATACAAAAAATGTAGCGATTGCTGATAGAAGTCCTATGGCTATTGCGCTCAGAAAGACGACAGCACTATCGGCATGGCCTACACCCACACCATAGAGAAACACAGCACACTCACTTCCCTCTCGGGTAATAGCTATTGCGGCAAGAAACAACACCCCCCAGCCCGTACTATCTTGCGATTTCCGGTCGAGGGAGGCCACCAAGTCAGCCTTCATCGTTCGGCCGCTTTTTCTCATCCAAAATGCCATACGGACGATTAGAGCCGCTGCGCTGAGAACAATAGCAATCTGGAAGTATGTTTGCGCATTCCCATCCAACGCGTCGTTGAAAACGACAAGTAGAAAACCAGCCAGCACCGCCGTTAAGACGCCAAGCGCAACGCCACCCCATAGATAAGGCAATGCAAAGCGGGTCCGCTCTCCGCCATTTTTCATCCAAGAGAAGAGGATGCCTACAATAAGCAGTGCCTCGACGCTCTCTCGCCAAACGATGAATGATGTCTGTCCCATACGCCCCTTGTAGATAACCTTTCTTGATACCTTGAACGTTAGGCGGCAAGACTTAGGGGAAACTTAGGATTTTCTATCGGGAAATATAGTTACGTTGTCATTCTTTAGCGGAAGTGAGCACAGCGCCGCCCACGCAATTCCGGCGAACCATCCCCCCAGCACATCTGATGGATAGTGCACGCCAAGATAGATGCGAGAAAATCCAACAAGGAAAACGAACAGCGCTGCGGAAATCCACCACGCTCTCTTGACTTCTTCTTGCATTACAAATCCCAAAGAGACAAGGAGTACCATGGTGTGCATTGAATGCCCGCTTGGAAAGCTGTAAGAGGCTTCCGAAACCAGGGTGTCCCAGAGTGCTGGACGCGGGCGCAAAAAGTATTCTTTGAGGACCGAGTTTAGGACGGCACCACCGCCGACAGCCAAAGCGAGAAATCCAGCAATTGCTATCTTTCTCTGACTGAGCAAGAAACATAGGAAGATTATCTCTAATGGAGCAAGCACTAGAGCTGACCCCATGGTGGTGATTGCAACCATCACCAAATCCATGAACTCAGAAGCTTGTGCATGGACAATTGCCATGATGCCCAGGTCAATGGACATTGTCTTCCGTTGGGAGATGAGATACGCAAGGAAACCGAACAGAAATGCTCCAGATGCTGTGGTTAGCATCCGGATTGACCGAGACATACTGCATCGCATACTTCCTGCTCGCTGCTGATTAATTTTTGACATTGGCTGACGAAAGATGTGGTCTTCGTCGAGCCTAAGTGCCAATACTTAGCACAAGCTTAGGTCTTCACGTGGCGTTGCATAGAGGCGTCAAAGGTTGGATTAAAGATAGATGACTTTGAGTGGAAGATGCGCGCGCTTCCAAGCTTCGTTAAAAAAATTTAATTTCTCTTCGATACAGTCTTTTAATGAGGACGTGAGCACCACAACCACTCAATTGAAATTCACATCACTTAAACTCCTCATAAACAGCTTACTTCCAGCGCGACTTTATTAAGGTTATTTAATTCTTGTAAGCGCACTTCTCGCGATTCCATCCCCCTACCATTAGCTCCGTTGTCGGCATTCGTGTAATGACCCAGCGAAACCTGCTCAAGTTATGCGGCTAAAGCAAACGCCTCAGCCGGTGTCTTCATGCCCAGCGCCTGATGCGGCCGGCGGTGGTTATAGAAGCCGATCCAGTCACCAATGATGCGACTGGCGTGCTGCAATGTTTCGAAGCGATGTCGATGAGCGCATTGCTCCTTTAGGGTTCTGATGACGCGTTCGACCATGCCATTCTGCTGTGGGCAATGCGGCGTGATGAACTCTTGCTGAAGCCCGTAACTGCGGACCAACGCGGTGTAACTACGGCTGGTGAACACCAAGCCGTTATCTGAGCGCAGCAAGAACGGCGCCGTCACGCGACCCAGTGAGCCATAACGCGCGATCAGCGCTTGCTCCAAGGCCGACTCTGCCGTCTTCGACTTGCCCGAACGCGACAGATGCCAGCCCAGTAATTCCCGCGTGTGGCAATCAATCACCAAGGCTAGCACCGCCCAGCCATCTCGC
>NZ_KV880769.1:0-1773677 GCF_001929405.1 Herbaspirillum camelliae | reverse complement strand
TGAACCTCTTCCTGCACCGTGTTCTTATTGAACCCGAGCAGGCCAGCCACCGTGCGATAGCCGAAGGACGGCTCTTCCAGGATCATCTTGCGAATGGGTTCGGCAAAGCGCTCCTGCACCTTGGGCTCAGCCTTCACCGGCTTGTAGTAAGCGCTGCGCCTGGCAATCCCAAACCACGCGCATATCTTGCTGACAGCCACATCGAAACCGTCTTGTTTGAGTCCCTGGCGGATGGTCTCGATTACTTGTCTTCCTCGCCCAACAGGGACGCCAATTTTTTTCTGGCGCGCAGCTCCAGCATGGCTTCTCCGTAGGCTTCCTGCAGCTCCTTGAGTTGCCGCTCGTACTGTTCTCTCACATCCAGCGGCTTGGCGCGCAGGGCGTTCTCCATCCCTTTGCGGCCTTCATCGACCCATTCTTCGATCTCGGATGGCGGGATATCAAACGACCGGCTAGCCTCGGCTACCGTCGTCTTTCCCTGGATGATTTCCATCACCAGCGCCGCTTTGCGCTTGGCTGTCCAACGTTTGAATTCTTCTTCCATGACCTTGCTCATTTTGATTCCCTTTTAGGATTATCTACTGAGCAGGTTTTTAGTGGGTCATTACATTCGCGAACCAGTCATCGGTTGATTCGGCCTACGACGTCCCAAAGCGGCTAGCTCTTCTTAGCTCAGAGAGCGACAGCAGCCAGCTCTACCCGCCATCGACATAGCAACGGAGAAATGCATGAACCGTCAGCATCCCGACGACCTCGGGGCGCAGGGCTTCTTTCGCCCTGACGAATTAGAAGAGGGCCTCGAGAAGACCACCATTGGAGGTGAACATGGCCACCCGTGATGCACTGCCCATTATCAGAGCGGCCAGGACCGGAACCGCAGCGGCCCAACTTGCGCTTGGCGCCCGCTACTTCTATGGAATGAGTGGCCTTCCACAGAGTACCGGCACAGCATTTTATTGGCTTGAGCGCGCCGCACGGCAGAACCTTGAGGAGGCGTTCATGATGATTGGACAGAACGTACCATACGAGACGGTAGCAACAATGGCGCGTCCTTATGAGGCAGCACCTTGGTACGAGAAAGCCTACGATGCCGGCGTTCTTAAAGCCGGTCTCGTTTTCGCGAGAATTGTCCTTGAACATGTAAAACAATGCGGCGTCGGAGCTAAGAAGAAGGCGCTACACGTACTCAAGTCTTTGGCTGACGCTAAGGACCACGAAGCTCAATGGATGCTTGCCCAATACCTCCATCAGAACGTCCCTCCAAGCGCTAATCGTCATTCTGGCGCTATAGAGTCAATTGAGGCCGTTCGATTTGGGAACGAGCTTACCCAGAAAGCGGCCCAGGCTGGGATAGAAGCTGCACAGTATTCTTTGTCAGAGCAGGCTTGGCAGAATGGAAGCTACAAAGAATATGAAATACTTGCCACACCACTCGCGGAAAAGCTACTTCAGCGCTATGAAATAGCACGGTCCCAACATGTCAAAGAACCCCTGGCGGCCGCTCAAATCGAACTTAGTTCCCAGGAAACAGCTCTCTTGATGAATTACGCGGAAGTGTTGCAGAGCCAAACGAAGGTACCACTTCTTAGAGTACAGCGTCTCTTGGAAATAGTGGCCATTAGCGGCTCAGCTCACGCAAGACTTAAGCTTGGGTTGCGACATGCTCGTATCGACCTAGCTGGTGAACGGACCTTCCCTAATCACGGAGCGGCGCACTATACAAAAGCTATTCCTTGGCTGCTATACGCTGCTCATGACGGCTTACCCGAAGCTTGGCACGCGCTGTCACGCATCTACGCAAAGTCAGAATTCTCTCAGCGAAACTTAATTACGTCTCGTGGTTACCTAGAGCGCGCAGCAGAAATGGGGCTCCTATCTGCTCAAATAGAGTATGCGCAAACATCTTGGCGCTATCGGCGTGAATCCCAGTTCAACGATATCCGTGCTGCTTATTGGTGGCTGAAGGCCGCGGAACAAGGAGACGTTCAGGCCCGCAAGGAGCTCGAGGCATTCGCAAAACTACCACTGAAGGGGAAGTGGGCGGAGCAGATTCTAGACCAAGTTACGACAAAAATTCGCAAGGCCAATCCATTTCTATCTATTCGGCTCGAAATCGCCGTTGCATTTGGCCTGTCTCGCCCCGAGGCGTTACTCCTTGATTTCAGGAAGGGAGACCATGGGCATTGCCTAGAGGTAGATATCAGCAAATACCACGCAAAAAGCCGTCGGCGCCTAGTTTTGGTTGATAGCGAAGAACAGCGAGAAGTATTAAAGGCTGCCGCCCGAGTGTTCGGTGACGTTGACCTTAGTACGAACGGTCCTGAAGGGAATTATCGAAAGAGGCAATACAAGTTAAAAACACTTCTTCCCTCTTCAACACCTTAGAAAACAGGCTCAAATAAAACAACAATTTCTATCGAATCACTTGAACGACACCGAAATAGTTATTCATTTTCACCAAGCAGAAGTCACCGCAAAGAAGAACCCTTAATGTTCAACAATCCGACAACAAGTCCGGATTATTACGACCACTTTGTAGAAGGAAGTCACATGAAAAAATCTCTGCTCGCACTGGCTGTTCTCGGCGCATTCGCTGGCGCAGCTCAAGCTCAAAGCTCCGTCACTATCTATGGCATCGTCGACACGGGCGTTGTCTACACCAGCAAGGCTCTGAACGCAGCTGGTACCGGCACCGGTAGCAAGTTCAGCGTCAACTCCGGCGTTCTGCAAAGCTCCCGTCTGGGCTTCAAGGGCACTGAAGACCTGGGCGGTGGCATGCAGGCACTGTTCGTTCTGGAGAGCGGCTTCAAGAACGATACCGGCGCCCTGGATGACTCCAAGACCACCAATACTTTGTTCCGTCGCAAATCGTTGGTAGGTCTGTCCGGCAACTTCGGCTCCGTGCTGCTGGGCCGTAACACCGACTACGCTGACGTCATCTCCTCGTACACTTCGGTTGGCGACTTCTTCGGCGTGACCGGTGCCGTCGGCCACAACCTGGACCGACTGGAAGGTGTTCGTACCAACAATTCCGTCACCTACACCACTAACACCATCGCTGGTTTCACCGGCAACCTGATGTACGGCTTCGGCGAAACAGCCGGTCAGACTTCCGCTGGTCAGGCCTTCAACATTGGTGGCAAGTACGACAACGGTCCTCTGGGTCTGGGTATCAACTACTATCAGTCCAAGCAAGGCTCGACTCCTTCGGACACCAACCTGCTGGTTGGCACCACTGGTCTGGGCGACCCGACCCAAGCTGGCAACTCGGCATTCAAGGTCCTGACCCTTGCTGCGAGCTACCAGTTCGGTGCAGCACGTGTGTACGGTAACTACTCGCGCGTGAAGCAAGACCTGAACACCGGCTCGCCGACCGCTCTGGCTTCGAAGACCCTGTCCGCCGCTAACAAGGCTGACATCTACGAACTGGGTACCTCCTACATGCTGTCCCCCAGCTTGAAGTTGATGGGCGCTGTTACCCACACCCGCGCCGGCTTCAATTCGTCGGCCAAAGGCAAGCTGACGCAGTTCAGCTTGGGCACCGACTACTACATGTCTAAGCGCACTGACCTGTACGCTATCGTCGCTAACATCCGTGCTTCCGACATGGCTAACACCGGCGTGTTTGGCGATGCCGTTGGTAACAGCACCATCGGGGGTGCCGATGGTAGCCAGACCGCCGTGGCTGTTGGTATCCGCCACAAGTTCTAATAGTTTATTTTAGACATCCCGGCGATGTCTTGAGGCTACGCCTCCCCGAAAAGGGAGGCATTCGCCCGCATGAGGTTGATTCATGCGGGCTTTTTTTCTTGCCTAGCGCTCAGCGCAAGTTGGACAAGTTACCTGAATCACGATGGGGCGTTCTCCTGGTTGCAATTCCATGGTCTCCGCGAGGCTATTCAGCTCAGGACGTAACTTGGGGAGTGACACTTCCATGCTGCGATTACACATCACGCATACAACTTCGGGGGAAGCTTGCTTACTATTCAAACGGCCCAGTGAGAAGAGCAGGCGAATTTCCTGCCCTTCTTTATACCAACCTCGCTCTACCAAGCCGTAGTTGCTCAGCTCTTTAAGTACGCGATAGACAGAAGCAAGGCTTATGGAACCACCATCTCCTGTAACCTTCATGAAGATGCTCTCCGCGGTCATACGTTTACGGCCAGTCTCTTCCAAGACAGATAGCAACTGAAGTCGGGTGGCTGTAGGGCGCAATCCTTTTGATTTAAGGAGCGTTAGAGCTTTATTCATATTTATACCGGGATATTAGCGGAAGCCGGGGCGAAGCCTATCTAGCCTGAGTCGATGTCGAGAATCAGTAAGACGTAGCGCGGCGAGAGATGTGCATCCATAGGCAGCCATGCCGCTGGCGCCAGCTAGGATGAACATCAGCAAAATCTGGTATTTCGCTGCTTCCAGCGCATCCATACCTGCCAGCACCTGGCCGGTCATGATTCCAGGTAGGGTGATGATTCCCGCAGCCGACATTTGATTGATGACTGGAAGAATCCCGCTGCGAACCGCGGCAATCAACTGCGGTCGCATGGCCTCATGTCTAGTCGCTCCCAAAGCGATTCTGGTCTCAATCTCTGCGGCAGACGAACTCGCGCTTGAAAGAAATGTGTCCATCGCGATGCTTGCCGAATTCAACACGCTCCCAAGCACGATTCCCGTCAACGGAATCGCATATCGAGGTTCGTACCATGGCTCTGGCCGTATTGCCGTTGTGAGAGCTAGAGCCACCGTTAACAGCGATGAAGTGCCCACAACAATCGCACTGATACCTAGCCCAAATCTCCCTTGAAATTGCTTTTTTGGCCGACTCGCTACTTCACGAGCAGCTGCGGCAATCATCACAAGCACGGCTAGTGTTGTCATCAAGGGAGACTGATTTCCTAGTATCCAGCGCAATATCAGGCCGACCAGGAGCAGCTGAATGACCATTCTTAATGCCGCAGTCACCAACGATTTGTGAACTTGCAAGCCAAGTAGAAGTGAGACCAGACCGTTGACAATGATAAGAATGGAGGCCAGGGTCAAATCCACCGGGGAAAGCGAGAGAACTGTCACGTTCATCATCTCCGCTTAACTTCAATCGTGTTGCTGGCCAAACGCTCTGCTTGTTCTTTAGAATGTGTTACGAGAAGAATCGACATGCCACCTCGCATTTTGGAAAGAAGTAGGTCTTCCATACAAAGTACATTGCCAGCATCCAATGCGCTGGATGGTTCGTCTAGCAGAAGCACTGACGGGTTCTTTAGAAGTGAGCGAATTAATGCGGCTCGTTGGCGCTCGCCAGTAGAAAGTTCGGAGATGGCCGCCTTAAGGCGGTCACCCTTTAAATTGAGCCGTTCCGCAAGCACCTCTGCGGCGCCATGGGCTTCAACCGGCAAGTGTTCAATGACACTCGAGTGCCACCATGCGACATCCGCACCCTGATAGAGAACCTTCTTTCTCCACTCGGGTGCTGTATATGCAGTTCGCGCCTTCCCATCAAGGAAAACCTCGCCAGCGCCCGGGTCCATATCAGCAAGGAGTCGCAATAATCTTGTTTTCCCGGCGCCGGACGGGCCAGATACTACCGTGCACTCCCCTGCCAACAAGCTGAAGCTGATTGGTGCAATCAACGTCGAGCAGACCTCAAGCGCTTGCAGTCGCGGGGTCGACATGACGAATCCTCCCTGTGAAATTGAAGTAATCATGGCAAGAGCCTAATTTCCTCGTCGAGAGCACGGATTGCGGAATGAACCTCTTCGTGCAGCCACACAATTCCTTCGTTGTTCGGCATGCGACATACTTTCACCAGCATTGTCGCTGAGAGGCTTAAACGCAAGAATTGGGTGCGTTGATATCCGCGCCCACCACACGGAACTGGTTGACCAAGGGCATAGATATTTCCGTTACTTTGTCGACGTGTCAGCAAGTTTCGATAGACACGCTCAACTTCGTAAGTAGCCAAGTTCCTCTTAGGAATGCGATGCATTCCTCGCAAGGCAAATAAACTACGTGGTCCTTTTGAGATATCACGAATTGACTCAAGCAACTCCACAGTATCTATCTCTGCGACGGCACTCAGAACGGCCGCCTGAAAGTGCGCGACCACCTCGTTCCGTAGTGCTGCAGATATTCGTTGATGGCGAGACATAGAGAATAGTGCGGCTTCCCAGCGAGCAAGCAGGCCGAAATTCGGAACTCCATGGTCATCTAAATCTGCCGCCTCGCCCGGCCAGAAACGACTCCACTGCTTGTCGGCTAACAGCGCTCCACAGAATGCTGGGGCACCAAAGAACTTCGAGCCAGTGAGAGCCACCATGAAATGTGAGCGGATGTATTCATTGAGACGATTCTCATCGCATCTAAACTGAGAACAATCAACCAAGACGGCCACATCCTCTGGCGACTTAGCAGCTAAAAGCTTGACCAGGTCGAGACTGGGATATATCCCACCTGACTTTGACTCATCAACTCGAATGAGGAGAACAGGAACTTCTGCAGTAATTGCTTCGACCACAGCACGGTAGAAATCCTGGTCAATTGACTTTGCAGACCTCGGTGAGCCATCAAGATGTCGGATTGGAATCTCTGTTATTTCAGCCGTATTTTCTCCGTGCTCACGACTTCCAGTTAGAAGTGACGACAAAATCTTGCTGCCGGTTTCGGGGGACTCCCCCATGACAATACGAAAAGGCTTGCCAAATTTCCGGTGGGCGAGCTCCGCAGCCATTGCATGTGCATCAGTGCCTGAACGGTGCAGATACCAATGTAGACCCACACTAGCAAGCCCCCATATATCGATAAATTCCTTCCGAATCCGCTGCTCTTCAAGTCGCCAAACATTGACGGCATTCCCCTCAATCAGCTCTTCGTTAATTCGATTTCTGAATCTTTCGATAGCAAACCATGCTTCAGGCGAAACATGACTCGCCGTCGAGGAGGAAAACTCAACTTGGCTATCACGCGGCTGAGGGCTGATTCCATATTTGTTGGTGCCGGTTTGCTCGTCCACAAGAATGCGCTCGTCGCCGCCTTGAACGAGCAACTGGCTAATTATCGGCAGCCTATTCATTACACTTTCCCGCTGCGTTGTGAACCATCTTCTGGAACGCCTCAAATACCTTGCGCATTGCGACATGCTTGTACGGGAACATGTCTATAGGGTCCATGGCATGAACAATCATGCCGGTGTCCAACTCAAAGACCAGCAACTTTCCGTCCGGGGTCTCGCCACAGTCGATGCCGAAATAGTCCAAAGGAAACGCATCATGAAGGGCAGCAAAGGCCTCCTTGTGGCGAACAGCAAAACCATCTTCAAAATTGGCCATGGTGCTCGCCTCTTCACTGCGACGCTCTGGACGAGCAGTCATGTCGGCATTGAGATAATGGACCATCCAGTGATTAGAGATGGCCATATGACATAGAAATGGCGCCCCTTCAATGAAAACAATTCTGTATTTTCGGAATAGACCATCGGTACTTCGGTAATCCACAAAGCTAGAGAGATAAAACTCGGGAATGCCATCAAACTGAGCTAAATAGGCACCTAGTTCGGCGCGATTATTTACCTTTTCAAGCCCCTTACCTGCATGAGAATCGACTGGCCGCACAATCAATGGCCACGCTCCGTCGGCCAAAAATTCGGTTTCCTCTGCGCCTTCTACGATGGCACCTAAGTCATAGTTGGAGACACGAGCAGTCAACGGCGCATAAACTGAGGCGACGTCGTTCAAAAGAAGCGATACCGAATCACGCGCTAAACACAGTGAGTGCAACGGATGATTAAGCAGCGGGGAGTTCCAACCATCAGCTGCGCCGCAAAGTTCATTCAATAAATCACTGGTTGCTGCGGATTCGCCTACGGCGACGAAAATGACATCGTGCTCAGGAAGCTTTGATGGTATTGGCTCCCCTGGCACAAGGTAAAACGCTTCAAGCGCTATATCTGCATGAGATACTAAGAATTCCAACGGCGTATTCGCCATGAAGTTACCAGGTGCCACGATGGCTAGGAGCCTCACGGTCGGCTCGGAAGCGGCAGTAGGCAATTTGAAATGCCGCTCCAGACGTAGTGCCTCATTCTGAATGCTGGCAGCCATAGTTTCATTGCCACCAATCTGAAGAATGTACGACAGGTCCATATGCCGAATTGCATCATCTGGGTTCTCAGTCAGATGCGCAATTATTTTTGTACCGAGGGGGGTAAGGTCTACCCCAGAAAATGCCGCGTGAAGTAACCTCTCCAACCCGAGCTGAAAAGGTGAGTCCGGCACAAGTTCCGGGCTCGACAATGAAAAAGGCATGAATTTTTCCCTACGAAGTGCCGACGTTGTTTAGCTCTCGGCCCTGCATGACAACGAAGTCGACCAACGATTCCAGCTGCGCCCGACTTGTTCTATGGTTAAAGAGAGCCGCCCGTATGGCGTACTTTCCCGAGATTCGAGTAGATGATGGCGCCGCGATTCCTGACCGTTGGAGCGCCAACAACAGACAGGAATTTACGTTTTCACTCAACGTCTCGACCGTGCGGTAACGGAAACATACGATGTTCAGGTTCACCGGCGCCAAAAGCTCCAATTCATCACTGCGCTCGATAAGCTTTGCCAAGTACCTGGCTCGTTCGCAGCTCTCTGAAATTGATTTCCCTAATCGCTCAGTTCCATAGACCTTCAACGTCATCCATGTCTTGAGCGCCCGGAACCCTCTCGATAAATCGGGTCCCAGGTCGCACGGCCATGGAGAGCCATCGGACATTCCACCCCGTTCGCGAGCCAGGTAGCTTTGATTTGTTTCGGCAAAGGCGGCCAACTGACGTTCTCTACTTCGAACCAAAATGAACCCTGCGTCATATGGGACATGCAGCCATTTATGAAAGTCCATCGCGATTGAGTCAGCGCGCTGTATTCCAGCGACTTTGTTAGCGAGGTCTGGAGCCAAGACGCAAAGGGCACCGAATGCGCCATCTACGTGGAAATGAACGTTGTACTCGGCAGCCAGGTCGGCTAGCTCGCTCATGCCGTCAATTGCGCCAACATCGACAGTGCCGGCGGTCCCTACGATTAGGAACGGACTGCAACCTGAGGCCAAGTCCTCCTGGATAGCCCGGCGCATAGCTTGAATGTCCACTGCGCCATCTGGCTGCTGCGCTATCAACCTAAGATTGGCACTTCCCAGGCCGGCCATATCCATCGCTCGAGAAATGCATCCATGAGCGGCCGTAGACGCATATGCGACCAACTCTTGCCCAGGCTTCTGTTGCACGCCTTGCTTCCGGATGCTCTTCCCGCAAGCCCAAGTCCTCGCAACTAGCACGCCGATGAAGTTAGCCATGGACGAGCCCGTGACGAACAAGCCGCTGGCGCTGTCTGGAAACTCAAACAGCTGACTCATCCACCGTACAACCTGGCGCTCGACCTCGATAGGCATATGGTCTCGCCCACCTAAGTTCGCATTCAGCCCAGCCGCCAACATTTCGGCGAGCATTCCCACAGGAGTGCCGGCACCGTGTACCCACCCCATGAAACCTGGATGGGTGTTACCTACTGAAAATGGCAGAATGCTGTCTCGAAACAGGCCGTATGTCTGCTCCAACGCACATGGAGCTTGCGGCAACGACTCGATGATGGAATGGCGGACATTTGGTGGAATCGGCTGCCAAACTGGACCACGGCCTGTGGACGCCCGCTGAAGATAGCAAAACATCTCATCGAGCATGGCATGCCCTTGCTTGCGCAATGCTCCCCAATCCTCAGGTTCCAGCGGGCTTTTCCAGTCATTACTTTCGGTATTCATGCAAACCTCAGCGCCCGTCGCAATTCATCGTCAAGTCAGATGACCCGCATCGTATCGAGCCCGACTTAGCTATTACTTAGGTGTGTTGGTGAGAATCCCGCGGTTTATTGGCCTCTCCCCTCAGGAAGGCCTAAGTCTCGCCAACTATGCTGGCGAAACTTATGAAAGCAGAAACAGGCATGGAACTACTTAATCAGAAAATTTTTCTGCTGCTGAATTGCAGCAATGTGTGCAGCGGCACTTGGAGAGACCACCTTGCAATTTTTACGGCCGAATGGCTGGTATGGGCTCTTCCTCTGCTTCTAACGTACATGTGGCTGTCCGGAAACTTCAAGATGAAGCGAGCTGCCGTTTTCGCCGCCTCCTCTGCCTTAGTCGCTTTGGGAATTGGGGGCGTGATTGGCTGGCTGTGGCCACAACCCCGTCCATTTACGTTGCCATTGGGGCATTTGCTCATCAACCACACTGCGGATGCATCCCTACCAAGCGACCATTTGACCCTGTGGTGGGGCATCACTTTGGGCTTGGCGTATTCGCCCCCCACTAGGCGGATTGGTCTAATATTGGCAGTGGTTGGCTTGGCTCCAGCCTGGGCCCGCATCTTTGTAGGTGTGCACTTCCCTGCCGACATGCTAGCCGCGTTTGTGGTTTCTCTTGGCTCTGCTCACATTGTGAGTACGTATGGCCGCACCTTGATGACCAAGGCAGCGGTTATGGGTATTAAGGCCCAGCGTGCGCTTGTTCGGCGATACTCCCCCGGCTGATGTCGCCGGCAACCATATTTTTGGAAGGTTTGATGTGAGAGTGCTATTGGTTGAAGATGACCGCATGATTTCCGCTGCAACAGAACAGGCATTACGCGACGCGGCCTATGCTGTTGATTGTGTCAGCGATGGAGGTGCCGCCCAGCTTTCGGTCAATACCCAGCAATACGACGTGATTTTGCTGGACCTCGGATTGCCGAGGCTGGATGGCTTTCACGTGCTACGTCACTTGCGCGACAACAATATAAGCACGCCTGTTCTTATCATCACGGCGAGAGACGCTCTGGAAGATAGAATCCGTGGCTTAGATGGTGGTGCCGATGATTATGTTATGAAGCCCTTCGAAATGGATGAACTACTGGCGCGCATGAGGGCCGTGATTCGTCGCCACGGTGGTAGCGGGAGCCCCGTCCTTACGAACGGCGCAATTCAATTGGACCCAACGACACGCGAAATGACTTTCGAGGGTATAACTCAGCGCCTGTCGGCCCGCGAATTTAGCCTAATGCAATCGCTGATGTTACGACCGGGGGCCATTTTGTCCCGCCAAGACTTGGAGGACCGAATCTACGGCTGGAACGAAGAAGTCGAAAGCAATGCTGTGGAATATCTGATTCACTCAATCCGCAAAAAGTTTGGAAACCCAATCATCAAAAATGTTAGGGGCCTAGGATGGATGGTCTCAAAAGGAAATTAACTGGCTCGCTGCAAGCTCAGCTCTCATTTTGGCTCTCGGTTGTCATTATTGTGACCTCGGTTGGAGGTGGCTATTTCTCGTTCCTCGGCACTTTTCATGAAGCAAATGAGTTCCAAGATGACCAGCTGAGGCAAATTGCCGGCTTAATGCAGCAACAAGAGCCACACACTGGCCTTCTCATTACTCAAAGTATTGAGCAAAGCGAAGACCCTGAATCCCAAGTAATTGTGCAGGTTCTGGCATCAAACGTGAACCAGATTCGCCTGCTTGATGAGGACGTTAACCTACCATTCTCTCTTCCAGAGGTTGTGCAAACAGTACCTGGGAGTCGCTATATGTGGCGGGTGTTCATAAGGCACTTGCCTAGCGGTGGTCGATTAGTAGTCAGCCAGCGAACAGATATTCGAGACGAAATTGCAAGTAGCAGCGCATGGAGGACAATGTATCCACTCATGCTTTTGATGCCTGTACTGCTTCTGCTCCTTAACGTATTGATTCGCACAATGCTGAAGCCAGTCAAAGCGCTGTCGCATGAACTGGACCTACGCAAGGACTCTGACTTAAGCCCACTAGATGACCGACACGTTCCCAGTGAAATACGGCCATTTACTGCCTCTATTAATGCGCTTCTCCTTCGAGTGAAGCGGTCTGTCGACATGCAAAAGCGATTCGTCGCAGACGCCGCACATGAACTGCGCTCACCTCTGACGGCACTTTCCCTGCAGGCCGATAATATCCGCAAAATTGAGCTTCCACCCGTGGCCCAAGAGCGGATGATGGAGTTACGCGGCGGCCTTCAGAGGATGCGCTCCCTATTGGAGCAATTGCTGGTAATGGCCCGCAGCCAGGAGTCGGTTGCCTACCCCAATATAACCATCTCGATGGAGGATGTCTTCAAGCAAGTGCTAGAGGACCTCATTCCCTCAGTTGAAGCCAAGAATCTGGACATTGAAGTCGATACCGAGCGTTCTGCCATTTTTTCGGGACAGCTTTTTGACGCGTTGATGCTCATTAAAAACTTAGCTGATAACGCCATCAGGTACACACCTGCCGGAGGCCAGCTTATCCTTCGGGCGCGCCGCGAAAATGACTTCTTAACCGTTACCGTAGAAGATTCGGGACCAGGAATCCCCGAACAAGAAATGGAACGTATCTTCGACCCGTTCTATCGTATTCTTGGAAGCGGAGAATCTGGCTCGGGTCTTGGCCTGGCTATTGTCAAAGCTATCGCAGAACGAAACGGCGCCACAATCAAATTTAATAACCGTATTGATAACAACGGTGTACGCTGCGGGCTTCGCGCCACTGTGCAATTCCCCATCTAAAGAGCGATATCCCCTATCGTACGCGCGATGGCCAACTTCCCATGGTCATCGCGCCTCTCCTAAGTAACATCTAAGTCCTCCCCCCTAAAGTGCTCACATGTCGCGACTGCTATAGCAGCGCGTCCGCGCTCACATGAACGTTTCTTAATGAAACGCAAATATCGGCTTAATCGCCTCTCATGCAAAGTGCGCTCCGCCTATCCACCAACTTTGCAAGCCCGCCTTTGCGGTCGAGCACCTTGTGAAAGCACCTATGAGCTTAGTCAAGCCCTACCAAAGCTGCGCCGCCCTGGCAGTGGCAATTACCCTAGCGGCCCTTGCGGGATGCGGGAAGAGCCAACAAGCAGCTCCAGCAGCTGGCCCACAGTCCGTCACCGTGACCACAGTTCACCGTACGTCTGTGCCGGTCAATATCGAGCTGCCCGGTCGGACGTCGGCATATCTGGTCGCCCAAGTGCGGGCACGCGTTGACGGCATCGTTTTGAAGCGTGGCTTCCAAGAAGGTGCTGACGTTCGTGTCGGGCAGTCGCTTTATCAAATTGACCCCGCACCATATCAAGTTGCGTTGAAGAGCGCTGAAGCAACATTGAAGAAAGCGGAATCCAACCTGGTCGCCATGAATCTGCAAGCTGAGCGCTTCAAGGTCTTGGTCGCTGGAAAGGCCATTAGCAAACAGACATATGACAATGCCGTCGCCTCTCAAGGTCAGGCCGAAGCTGACGTAGCAGCCGCTAAAGCAGCTGTGGCGAATGCGCGCATTAATCTCAGCTACACCGCCGTCACCGCCCCAATTTCTGGTCGCAGTAGCGGTTCGCTGGTGACCCAAGGCGCCTATGTCCAAGGAAGTGCTGCCACGTTGCTTACAACAATTCAGCAAATCGACCCGATATACGTCGACCTGAACGAATCCAGCACGGCCGGTCTGCAACTTCGTCGTGATATCGCCTCCGGCAAGATTCGCCCCAACGATGTAAGCGCCGTCAAAATCTCACTGAAGCTGGAAGATGGCACCACATATGACCAACCTGGCAAGCTCCAATACAACGGCATTACTGTGGACCAGACAACTGGCTCAGTGACAGTACGTGCGTCCTTCGCCAATCCCAAAGGTGTCCTTCTACCGGGGATGTTCGTCCATGCGAGCGTCCAGCAAGGCGTGAATGACAATGCGTTCCTGGTTCCTGTTTCTGCTGTGACCCACAACGCTCAAGGTGAAGCCACCGTCATGGCAGTAGATAGCGCCGGCAAGACCGCCACGAAAATCATCCAGACTGGCGCCACCGACGGCCCCAACTGGGTCGTGACCGGTGGGCTGAAGGATGGTGACCGCGTAATTGTGACTGGCTGGCAGAAAGTTCAGCCTGGCTCGCAAGTCACGGCAGTCGAGGCGAGCACGACCAGTTCGTCGGCAGTGAAGTGAGGACGAAATGGCAAAGTTCTTCATCGACCGTCCTATTTTCGCAATCGTCCTCTCCATCCTCATCATGCTGGGTGGCGCGATGGCGATTACCTCTCTGCCCATCGAGCAGTTTCCTCCTATTGCGCCACCCACCGTACAGGTGAGCACTAGCTATCCAGGCGCATCGGCAACAACCGTTCAGAATACCGTTGTCCAAGTCATCGAACAGCAGATGACTGGTATCGACAATCTGCTGTACATGTCTTCGGCCAGCGATGATACCGGCCAGTCCACCACTACTCTGACTTTTGCAGCCGGCACCAATCCGGACGTAGCCCAGGTTCAGGTCCAGAACAAGCTGCAACTGGCTACGCCTCTTCTGCCGACACAAGTGCAGCAGTCCGGCGTGAAGGTCACGAAGTCGACCAACTCATTCCTGATGGTTATCGGCTTTGTGTCCACCGATGGCAGCATGAATAAGTTCGACATCGCCAACTACGTGGTGTCCAACGTTCAGGACTCAATTAGCCGAATCAATGGCGTCGGGAACATGGACGTGTTCGGTTCCCAGTACGCCATGCGTATTTGGCTCGACCCGACCAAACTCAATAGCTACTCCCTGGTTCCATCAGACATCACCACCGCGCTTCAAGCTCAAAACGTTCAAATTTCGGGCGGCCAGCTTGGCGGTGCTCCTGCGGTCAAAGGCCAGCAGCTCAATGCCACTATCACCGAATCTACTCTGCTTCGTACGAAGGAAGACTTCGGCAATATCCTGCTGAAAGTGATGCCCAATGGTGCGCAAGTCCGATTGTCAGACGTTGCCCGCATCGCTCTTGGCGCCGAAAACTTCAACATCGATAACAAGTACAACGGCCAATCAGCCTCTGGTATGGGCATCCAATTGGCGCCTGGTGGTAACGCCTTGACGACTGCCAAAGCAATTAAGGCTCGTATGGCCCAGTTGGAGCCGTATTTCCCGCATGGCCTAAAAGTTGTCTATCCAAACGACGTCACACCGTTCATTCAAGTCTCCATCCAAGAAGTGGTGAAGACGCTGCTTGAGGGTATTGTTTTGGTGTTCCTGGTGATGTACCTGTTCTTGCAGAACATCCGGGCCACACTTATTCCATCCATTACGGTCCCAGTAGTGTTGCTGGGCACCTTCGGCGTTATGGCCGCTCTTGGCTTCACTATCAACACGCTGTCCATGTTCGGCCTGGTCCTTGCGATTGGATTGCTGGTTGACGATGCCATCGTGGTTGTCGAAAACGTCGAGCGGGTGATGCATGAAGAGCATCTCTCGCCACTTGAGGCGACTCGCAAGGCTATGGGACAAATTAGTAGCGCCCTGATTGGTGTGGCGCTCGTCCTGTGCGCGGTATTCGTCCCTGTTGCCTTCTCCAGCGGCACGGTTGGCGGTATTTATCGTCAGTTCTCCCTGACTATTGTCGCATCCATGCTGCTGTCCGTTTTCGTCGCACTGACGTTGACGCCGGCACTTTGCTCAACAATCCTGAAGCGCCCTGACGAAAATCACGCCGAGAAAAAGGGTTTCTTCGGCTGGTTTAACCGGACCTTTGACCTCGGTCGCGACCGTTATGTCTCCGGCGTGCGCCATATCATTGCTCGTTCTGGGCGCTGGCTGGTCATCTACGCAGCTCTCATCGCGGTGGTTGTCGTGATGTTCGGTCGCCTGCCTACGTCATTCTTGCCGTCCGAAGACCAGGGATTCCTGTTCGTTCAAGTGAAGACTGCCCCCGGCACTACGCAGGAAACGACCGGCGCCATCATGGATGAAGTTGCGGCGTACCTGCTGAAGGATGAAAGCGCCATGGTTGATGCCACCTTGACGGTGAACGGCAACGCCAATGGTATCCGCGGACAGAACATTGGCCAGATTTTTGTACATCTTAAGGATTGGTCAGAACGTACAGACCCGAAACTAACCACCCAAGCACTGACAGCCCGCATTGCCAAGCGATACGCCGACTATAAAGCTGCCGACATCTTCGCTCGTAGCCCGCCGCCGATTCGAGGCCTAGGTAGCGCAGCGGGCTTTGACTTCGAGCTTGAAGACCGTGGCGGGCTTGGTCACGCGGCTCTTTCCCAAGCACGCGACCAACTGCTAGCTATGGCGCAAAATGACCCAGCCCTGTCTCAAGTGCGATTCGTTGGGCAATCTGACAATCCTACTTTCAAAATCAACATTGACCGCGAGAAGGCTGCCGCACTCGGCGTGGCTGCATCCGACGTCGACCAGACTTTCTCTTCGATGTGGGGTTCCAGGTATGTGAATAACTTCCTCGACACCGACAACCGCATCAAGAAGGTCTATGTACAAGCCGATGCCCAGTTCCGTATGAATCCGGACGACATCATGAAGCTCTATGTCCGTAGTAACACGGGTGCGATGGTTCCTTTCTCCGCCTTCGGCACCTACCAATGGACCTATGGCCCGCCAAACCTGCAACGCTATAACGGCGTTGAAGCGATGGAAATCCAGGGTCAATCCGCACCTGGCCAAAGTACCGGCCAGGCAATGGCAGCCATGGAAAAGCTGGCGGCGAAGCTTCCCTCCGGCATCGGCTTCGAATGGACCGGCACCTCGCTGCAGCAACAGCAATCCAGCTCGCAGGCGCCTTTGCTGTACGGTCTCTCCATTCTGGTGGTGTTCCTCAGCTTGGCCGCGTTGTATGAGAGCTGGATTATCCCGATGTCGGTAATTATGGTCGTCCCAGTTGGCGTACTTGGCGCCCTGGCAGCAACCTCGGCAACCGGCCTCTCCAACGACATCTACTTCCAGGTGGGTCTGCTGACAGTGATTGGCTTGTCTGCCAAGAACGCGATTCTTATCGTCGAATTCGCTCGCGAACTGCAACACCAGGGCCTGACAGCCCTGCAGGCCGCGATTGAGGCAGCAAAGATGCGTCTGCGCCCCATTGTCATGACCTCGATGGCATTCATGCTTGGCGTTCTTCCGCTAGTCGTCGCCCACGGCGCCGGCTCAGCCAGCCAAAAGGCAATTGGTACGGGCGTCATTGGTGGCACATTGACATCGACGTTCCTGGCTACCTTCCTCATTCCCATGTTCTTCGTCGTAGTGGTGGATAAGCTCGGTGGCAAGAAAGAAAAGAACGGGCCAGACGAACACAGAAGCGATACGACACAGCAGACGGAGGGCCATTGATATGAAACTGATGACTAACGCAATTTGCCTAGCCTTGGCTTCCCTGGCTGCAGGATGCTCTCTCCAACCGGTGTACAACCGCCCTGACACTCCAGTCGCGACGGCCTATCCGACCGGGCCGGCATACGGCACGCAGGCGGCAACATCGCCTGTAGCTGCGAACAACCTTGACTGGCACGACTTCCTTAAGGATGCCCGGTTGCAGCGCCTGGTGGAAATCGCATTGAAGAACAACCGCGACTTGCGCGTAGCCGCACTCAATGTCGATAAAGTTCGAGCGCAGTACCAAATTCAGCGTTCCGCGCTGGTCCCGCAGTTAGATGCTGGCGCCGACCTCGCTGCCTCACGTAAGCCTGGCAGCGTTTCTAGCAGTGGCAAAACAACCTACGCTCACGACTACTCTGCAAATCTGGGAGTGTCTTGGGAGCTCGATTTCTTCGGTCGCATCCGCAGCCTTTCGGATGCAGCCCTGCAGCAATATTTTGCCAGCGGCTATGCACAGCAGGCAGCGAAAATCGCACTGATTTCGCAGGTAGCTGACCAGTATTTGACGCTTTTGGCGTATGGCGAGCAGCTCCAGGTGACCAAAGACACCTTCGAGAATGCTCGTCAAACGTACGACATTATGAAGCTGCAGTACGACACCGGGACGCTGTCTGAACTGGACCTGCGGCTGTCACAGACAACATTGGAACAAGCTCAAATCAACTATTCAGCACAGGTGCGCGCTAAGGCACAGGCTGAAAACGCTATGGTTTTGTTGATTGGCCAGAGCTTGCCAGCTGATTTGCCTACGGGCTCGACGCTGGAAGAGCAAAACCTGCTGTCCGACATCCCAGCCGGCCTCCCCTCTGACTTGCTGCAACATCGACCGGACATCCTCCAGGCAGAGTCGAGCCTTCGCGCTGAAAATGCCAATATTGGCGCTGCGCGTGCAGCTTTCTTCCCTTCTATTTCACTGACGGGCTCAGCTGGCTCGATGAGCACGACCTTGGGCGGTCTCTTCGCCCCTGGGTCTGGAGCGTGGACATTCTCTCCGTCAATTAGCCTGCCCATTTTCTCGGGTGGTGCCAACCAGGCCAATCTCGATGCCGCCAAGGTACAAAAGAGTATCGCCGTGGCCCAATACGAAAAGGCCATCCAGACCGCCTTCAAGGAAGTGACTGACGGCCTCGCGGCACGCGGAACCTACGACGACCAATTGGCGGCTCAGCAGCGTTACGCTGACGCCCAACAACGTCGACTGGAGTTGGCGCAGCTTATGTATGACAACGGCGCCGACAGCTACCTGAACGTGCTGACGGCTAACACCGACTTGTACAACGCTCGCCAATCTCTGATTACCGCACGCCTGAACCGGCTGACGAATCTGGTTGACCTTTACCGCACCATGGGCGGCGGATGGCGCCAACAGGATGTCAAAGGATAAGGAGCGGCCTGATGAAACTACTGATTGTGGAAGACAACGACCGCGTTGCCCATTTCCTCAAGAAAGGTCTCGCTGAGTCTGGACACACTGCTGACCATGCCGACAACGGCCGAGACGGTATGTTTCTGGCAGCGAGCGAGCCCTATGACGCCATCATCATGGACCGTATGCTGCCTGGCGGCATCGATGGACTTGGCATCATCGAGGCTCTTCGTAAGACGGGGAATAAGGTTCCAATCCTTATCCTGAGTGCGATGTCTGGGGTCGATGACCGCATCCGTGGCCTGCAAGCCGGCGGAGACGACTATCTGGTCAAGCCCTTCTCTTTCGGAGAGCTATTGGCCCGACTGGATGCGCTGGCAAGGCGAACTCGCGAATCGAGTGCTGAAACATCTCTGTCTGTGGCCAATCTTCACCTGGACCTTCTTACTCACAAAGTCACTCGCGGCGGAAAGGCTATTCCTATGCAGCCTCGTGAGTTTCGCCTCCTTGAATACCTGATGCGTCATGCCAACCAAGTGGTAACGCGCACCATGCTATTGCAGAACGTCTGGAATTATGATTTTGACCCGCAGACCAACGTCGTCGATGTTCACATCAGCAAGTTGCGACAAAAAATTGATGCGGATGCGGAAAAACCGCTCCTACGAACCATTCGTAATTCCGGCTACATGCTGACCAATGATGACTAAATTCTTCAGATTCTCTGCTCGCACTGTTTCAGCATGCTACGTCCTTTTTAGCTTGATGGTTCTCCTGTCTTTTGCCACCCCTTTAGGCTACGCATGGCGAGAATATGTGGAAGAAGATAGGTCGCGAATACTTCATGCCGACACCTTGCGGTTGCAGCGAGTTTATGAAGAACAAGGTATTGCCGCCCTAAAGCTCGCCATCGAGACCCAAGTCGGCATGAATGCTGGCGGGTCGGAAGATATTATTTTGCTCACCGATGTCGGCCTCGTGCGTCAAGCTGGTAACTTGCCCTCCTGGCCGAAGACCATTGCGGAAGTGCCAAGCGAAGGGCGGTATTCCATTGATGTCAATGGAAAGACGACGCGAACCCTTGCCAAACACATCATCCTCGACAATCGGTATCACCTCCTTGTAGCTCAAGACATCGATAGATATCGGCTGCTGGAGAATTTGTTCGTATATGGTCTTGGCGGTGCGGCGACCGTCATTATTCTTCTTGGAGCGGCAGGCGGACTTCTGGTACGCAGAAGCCTTCTGGCCAAGGTAAAAGACATCAACAATGCTGCTTCAGCCATTATGCAAGGCAATTTCTCGCATCGGCTACCGCATAGCGGTGGTGAAGATGAGTTAGCAGTGGTTGTTGAGACTGAGAACAAGATGCTGGCTCAGATTGAGCAGCTGATGGATGGAGTCCGAAACGTCTCGAATGCGATTGCACATGACCTCCGTACCCCACTGGCTGAACTACGTTCGCGCTTGGAAGAACTCCTGCTAACGAGACCTGACAGCGAACAAGCTTTTGCCGAGATTGAGCTGGCAATTGCAGACGTCGACCGAGTCATTGCTATCTTCAATGCTTTACTTCGCCTAGCGGAAATTGATACCGGAGCACGTCGTTCCGGCTTCAAACCAATTGACGTCGCGACCATCGTTGATGATGTTTCCGAGTTCTACCTTCCTCTTGCCGAATCCAAACAGCGTGTTCTCCGCGCCGAAGGCTCCCGACATCTTCATCTTAAAGGAGACCCTTTACTTTTGACCCAGGCAATCGGAAATCTGATTGATAACGCCTTAAAGTATTCGTCTCAAAATGGTCTTGTAACCGTTACATCCGGACGCAGACAGGATGGAATGGTGTTTGTCGAAGTATGCGATAACGGCCCTGGGATACCTATTGAAGAGTTACCGAAAGTACAGGAGCGCTTCTATCGCTGCGACGCTAGCCGTGCGACTCCTGGGATGGGACTCGGGTTAAGCGTAGTAGCCGCGATAGCCAAGCTGCATCACGGCCGCCTTGAGTTAAGCAATATTCACCCCGGCTTGCGTGCAGTTCTACTCTTAAATCCCAGCACGATTAAAGATGTTTAATGTATAGGAAACAGATAGTTAATGGTCCAAGGCGCATAGTGTCTCCAACAGCCAACCGGGCTGACGAACACCCCCAAGCGGGAACTCTCGAAAGGAAACATTATGAAATCCACTATTACCAAAATCATCGCCACCACCATCCTCGCGGCCGCATCGGTATCCGCGTTCGCGCAGACTCAGAGCACTGCTTCTGCCGAACGTGATTGGGACAACATGCATTCGCGGAACCAGTACCCTATTGTCCCCTTCAAGAGCACCAAGACACGTGCAGAAGTGAAGGCTGAGCTGATTGCCGCTGAAAAGGCCGGCACCATCGCAAACGGCGACAATTATCCTATCCTGCCCGCGCCCACCACTCACAAGACTCGCGCGGAAGTCCGCGCTGAACTGGTGGCGGCTCAACGCGAAGGTCTCATCACCAACGGCGATGACTACCCCATCCTCAAGCAGCCCGTGTCTCACAAGACTCGCGCGGAAGTCGAATCCGACGTTGCTAGCGCCCAGCACGCCGCCATGATTTCCGGCGACCATTCCCAGTAATTCCTTCCTTCAATGAACTGCGTTGCCCGTGCTTGCGCGGGCATTTTTTTGCGTCATTTATAGCGCCCTAAGAATCACCTAAGTCATCGTTTGTATGGTCAGGAGCTCCTATTTGTCGAAAATATCAAGGAGTAACCATGGCTCAGCCCAAGCGCGACCTTGTGAAGGTTCCTGAAGTTACCGCCCTTTTTTGGCTTATCAAGATTGCCGCTACTACTCTTGGTGAGACTGGTGGGGATGCTGTTTCGATGTCGATGAACCTTGGCTATCTAGTAAGCACAGGCATTTTTGCCGTTCTATTTCTCATTGCAGTGGTCGCCCAGGTTCGCGCAAAGACCTTCCATCCAATTCTTTACTGGACGACAATTGTGGCAACTACTACAGTCGGAACCACACTTGCGGATTTCGCCGACCGCTCCCTAGGAATTGGATACGCTGGCGGCTCCAGCCTACTCCTGCTCCTACTACTTTCCTCTCTCTTCATCTGGCATCGAACCCTAGGTAGCGTGTCTGTGGACAGCATCAGCTCCTCCAAAGCCGAAATTTTTTACTGGGTCACTATAATGTTTTCGCAGACCCTAGGCACCGCATTGGGCGATTGGACCGCCGATACAGCAGGGCTAGGCTACACTGGCGCAGCAATCCTCTTCGGCTCACTGCTCCTAGTCGTCCTAGCGGCGCATTTTTCTAGGAAAGTATCTGGTACGGTCCTGTTCTGGGCTGCCTTCATCTTGACCAGGCCACTCGGTGCTGTTGTGGGTGATTTTCTAGATAAGCCAAATGCGCAGGGCGGATTGGAACTTAGCAGATATACGGCTTCTACCGTGTTGCTCGGCTTGATGCTGATATGTATTTTGGTGTTTCGTCAAAAGGCCGCTAAAAGTTCCCACTAGAACGGGAAAATGCCCTGAAATTTCGAATTCAGGGCATTTCTGATAAGGCAGGCCACAAAATTACATATCGATTTTGACGCGCGCAACGACGGTTCGCTCAGTACCTGGAGTCACGTACAAGTTGCTCCAGGAGCCTGTGTAATAGTTGCGGTTGAAAAGATTGTGAACATCAACCGAAACTCGCACATTCTTGCTGACCTGCCAGTAACTCAGTAATTTCACGGTTGTGTATGCCGGCAATGTATAGGTGTCGGCTGTGTTTCCTGAGCGGTTACCCACGTAGTTCACGCCTGCGCCAAGGCCGTATCGATTTCCGTTTTGTAAAGCGTCTTCACGAATGGCCAGGATGCCGGCACTGTAAGCTGGAATATTGGTTAATCTGGTGCCCGCAGCTAATGTCTTGTCCTTGGTCACGCGAGCGTTGTCCCACGAGAAGTTCCCGGAAATGCGCCAGTTCGCTGTCAGCTGACCAAACACATCGGCTTCAAATCCTGCGCTCTTTACCTCGCCAGCTGCTACTGAAAAACCTGGCACATCACTAGACGTCAACACGTTAGTCTTGGTGATGTCGTAAACTGCGAAATTCGCACCTAATTTTTCGTCTTTAGACTGCAGTTTCACGCCTGCTTCATACGCCGTCGAATGCTGCGGGTCAAACGCTCGGCCATTAATATCGACGCCACTATTGCCGCGGAAGGATTTACCTGCAGTGACATAGTAGGAACTCCAGTCATTCGGCAGATACGTCACTCCCGCACGCGGTGAAACAGCACTCTGCTGCTGCGAAGTGTTGCTCACCGAAGGGGCACGAGTCTGTACGCTTTGGTTGTACTGGTCCCACCGCACGCCCCCCAAAACCTTCCATTGAGGAGTCAAGCTAATTTGGTCTTGCACAAACAGTGCCTTAACCCGCTGGCGTTCATCCGAGCTAGAAGTGCGGTTGGTCACTGGCGGCAAAGATAAACCATATACCGGATTGTAGATATCCAGCGGCATATTGGTAGTGGAACGCAGAATTTCGGTGTTCATCCACAGTTGCGATGCTTCGGCGCCGAACAGCATATCGTGTCCGATGCTTCCGGTTTTGAACTTTCCCTCGAGCTCTGCCTGGAACGACACGTCGCGCGATGGAAGTTGGCGCCAAGTGCGACGGCGATTCAACGTCCTGTTGTCGGCAGCCAGAGAGTCGGCCTCGGTGTAGTAGCCGTCAAAGGTGCTTTCTTTGTAGCTGGCACCGAGCTTCGCTCGCCAGTTCTCTGAGAAATTGTGGTCCAGCGTAAGTTGATGAGTATCGCTATTCAACTGCAGGTTTCCGTCGGACGGCTCATTTAACACTCGGTCGCGTGGCAGTGTGCCCAAGACGCCTCGAACATTGATAACACCACGGTCAAGTGGTGTACTCGAACGAAGAATTTCGGCCTCGTAGTTCAGGATAGTGTCGTTATTGATGACCCAGGTCAGCGCCGGCGCAACCAGCTGACGACGATTACTGAGCATGCTGTTGCGGGTGTCACCCTCTTCGGTCATCACATTCAGGCGGTAAGCCAGATTTTGACTCAATGGACCGGTGCTATCTAAGGTCGCGCGCTTCAACCCACCGGTGCCAGCACTCAATTCGGCCACATTCTTCTGAGTGAACTGGGGCTTCTTCGTAACAATATTGATGGTGCCTCCCGGCTCGCTGCTGCCATAGATGGCGGAAGCGGGCCCTTTCAGGAATTCGATACGCTCGACCGTGGCAGTATCGCGTCGGGGATTGTAGCCACGGGAGCCTGGGAAGCCATTGATAAGGAATCCCATATCCGTGCTACTAAAACCTCGTATGCCGAAGTTATCCCACGTGCCACCGAAGTCGTTCAGCTTTGTAATGCCGCTCACATATTCAACGGTATCTGCCAAACGCACAGCACCCACATCTTCAATTTGCTGGGCGGTCATCACGCGCACAGATTGTGGCACTTCCATTATGGGAGTTTCGGTTCGCGTCGCACCACTCGTGCTGGCGGCCTTGTATGACTTCGAGTCCGACGACGAAACGACACTGATTTCTGGAAGTGCATTCGATGTCGAATCGGCCGGTGCACTTTGTGCGCAAGCCATTGTGTTGAGTGAGATAAGACCTACAGCCACCAAGTGGCGACGAATGATGCAGTGCTGTGGAAGTTGCATAGGAGCATGAACGAGATTTTCAGGAGGCTGAAATATAAATGATAATTATTAATATATGCGAATTATTATCAACAAAGTATTTCAACTGTTGTAAATCCCGAAGTCCTAAGTATTGGCTAAGTTTTGGCGTATATCTGGGCGCTTCGAGTGGCCTGTGGTGGCATTTGCATCTTTCTCGTGCTTTATACTTCCGCTCTCTAAAAAGGGAGCGAATACAGGGATTTGGATATCCATGGACGCAGCAACCATTGACCTTTTTTGCCCTGACTGCGGCAGCCGCACCCTCCAGGTGATGGAGCGCGAGCGCCCTATTCAGGAAACGAAGGTGATATGCCCGTCGTGCCTGCAGCCGTCCAAGATTGCCCAACTCAAGACTGTGACCGGTGTCTCCTGTCAGAAGCATATGCGACGCCGTGACCCTAATTCGGCCGTCGGGAAATACCCCCCGCATCTGCGATAACTCCGGACTCCCTCGTACTCCCGAGCTTGTTTTGAGGCCAAGTTCAAATTTAGAGGCTTGACTTCACATCTCCGGACTCCTCTCCCTAGCGACCAAATCGTCGCGACTCACTCCCTGCCATTCTTTCTCACTTAGTCACTTGGGTAATTGACAAAATGACATTTCCAAGGATTAGCCAAACGAGCTTTTTCCCAACACGCCTTTACATTTTGATTGTAATGAAAATCATTCCGCTTTACAGTTCATCTTAAATAATTCTCATTAAAAGTTAAAATCCAACGCCAGAACCCGCGACTATGCCCGCCGACTCATGCGTCTCCGTAGAAGATTTGTATAGCGCCCACCATGGCACCTTAGTGGAATGGTTGCGCAAGAAACTTGGCTGCGCGAGCAATGCAGCGGACTTAGCTCAAGACACATTTCTCCGTGTGCTATTAAAGCGAGACCTCGAGGCTCTTCGGGAGCCCCAAGCATATCTACGAACAATTGCCCATTCGCTAGTGGTCAACTACTGGCGCCGGCAAGATTTGGAGCGCGCTTACTTAGAAGCTTTAACAGCGCTCCCAGAAAACTCTCTGCAGTCAGAAGAAGACAAGGCCCTACTATTGGAGGGGCTAGAGGAGATTGATAAGCTTCTTGGGCGACTTTCAGTCAAGGCCCGAACTGCTTTCCTACTATCTCATCTGGATGGGCTCACTTATGCGCAAATCGCGCTCGAGCTCGCGGTCTCCGACCGCATGGTAAAAAAATACATGGCCCAAGCTATGTTGGTCTGCATGGAATTCCACGCCTAAATATGAAGGGGAACGATACTTCGGGCCCTGTTCGAAGGGACAGCCACAGCGTTTTGGAAGCAAGCGCCGAATGGTATTCCATCATGCGTGCGGACAGCGTTAGCGACGAAGATATTCGCAAATTGAATGTTTGGTTGCTCGAAGACCCGCGGCATCGGACCGCTTGGGAGCGAGTGATGAGTATCAGCAGCAAATTTGAGGGGATGCCTTCGTCATTGAACGCAAGGGCCGCTAGCCAGGCTGTTGCCACGATTGGCAACAAGCGCCGACAGTCACTCAAGCTACTAGGAGTTCTCTCTTCTATTGGCCTCGTCGGCGTCTTAGCTTTCCGGAACCGCTATGCCTCATCTCTTTTGGCTGAATACCGCACCAGTGTGGGCGAGCAGCGTCAACTGACATTGGCCGACGGTACTGAGCTCTGGCTCAATACCGAAACAGCCATCGACGTTGACTATGGGAGGGCTGAACGCCGTATCACTTTGCGGTCGGGGGAGATTCTAGTGAAGACTGCCGCAGATACCCTCTCCCCCTCACGCCCATTTCTGGTTGTGACCGACCAGGGAGCACTACACCCCTTGGGCACTCAATTCACTGTCCGCACTGAAAGCACATCATCCAACATTGCAGTCTTTGAGGGTGCCGTTAAAGTAAGCCTTAAGAGAAACCGGACCGCGTCTCAGGTTGTACCCGCTGGCTTGCAAATGTTCTTCTCGAATACATCTGCAGGGAATCTGACACCGGCAGAAACTCTACGCCGGGACTGGATACACGGCGCATTAACCGCTGACGACATGCGACTAGAAGATTTTATCAACGAGCTGAGTCGCTATCACCCAGGTATCTTGAGCTGTTCTCCTGATGTCGCAAATCTAAGGATTGTCGGCTCCTATCCAATTCAAAACATGCCTGCCATCCTGGAGGCACTGGAAGGCTCGCTACCGATTACCGTTAAGCAATACACACCATGGTGGACTTCCATCAGTAAAAAATCCGCATAAAACGCTTTTCCTGGTTCCCCTTTTGCTCGAGGCGGTTGGCATACCTGATGAAAGCCACAACTCCTCGAACACGAAAGGGACACCATGTCAGCACAACTCACCGGCCGATTGAGCCGCCAGCTCAAGGCAAAGCGCCTGGCCATAGCAATTCACGTAGCGTTTTCCGCTCTGCCGGTCGCTGCCCTGATGACCGCAGCATCGCCGCTACGAGCAGCTGAGCCGGCTGGTGCTAATGTCCGTTCGTACAACATCCCAGCTGCTTCTTTGAGCAGCGTCATCAGCCGATTCGCTACCGAATCCGGCATTCTGCTGTCGGTCGATAGCAATCTGACTGCTGGCAAGACTAGCGCGGGCTTGCAGGGCAGCTATTCCGTACAGAGCGGCTTCGACAAGCTCTTGAGCGGAAGCGGACTGACGGTTACTCAAAGCGGCAGTGGCTACGGGCTCGCACGTGTAGCTAGCGACGCAGCCACCGACTCCAATTCGCTACCGCAAGTGGCCGTCGTTGGCCAACGCGATGCCGTTGTAGGCTATGTGGCCCATAGCACGACCACCGCAACCAAGTCCGACACTCCCATCCGAGATATCCCACAGACCGTGTCGGTGGTCACACGCGATACCATCCGTGACCAGGCTATGCAAAGCATGGCAGACGCCATTCGCTACGTTCCGGGCATCGGAATGGCGAACGGCGAAGGTAACCGTGATAGCCCCATTATTCGCGGCAACAATGCATCGTCTGGTGACTTCTACATCGATGGCATTCGTGATGACGTCGAGTATTATCGCGACCTGTACAACGCCGACCGCGTTGAAGCTCTGACCGGACCAAACGCAATGATTTTCGGCCGTGGTGGCTCCGGTGGCGTCATCAACCGCGTCACCAAGAAGGCTGATTGGTCCAATAACAAGGAATTGAGCGTTACCTACGGCTCTTATAACAACCGCCGAGTTACAGCCGACATCGACCATGCCCTGAATGACGATGTCGCAGTGCGTGTCGCGGCCATGTACGAAAACTCGGACGGTTACCAAAAGAACTTCAACCTGGAACGCTTCGGTATCAACCCAACCGTAAGCATCAAGGCTAGCCCCGACACGCTCATCACGTTGGGCTACGAGCATTATCAAGATGACCGCGTAGCTGACCGTGGCGTTCCATCGCTGCGTGGCGTTCCGTACGACACCGATTTTTCTACTTTTTTCGGTGACCCACGCGCCGACCGTCGTCCGGTGTCGCTGAAAACCGACAGTTTCAGCGCCATCATCAGCCATAACTTTGGTGGCGGTGCAAAGCTGACCAACCAGACTCGTTTCATGGCATATGACAAGTTCTACCAGAACTACAATGCCGGCGCAGTCAATCTGACCACTGGCGCCGTTCCCATCACTGCGTACAACAACCACCAGTGGCGCCGTAATCTTTTCAATCAGACGGACCTGAATTTCGACCTGCAGACTGGCGACATCAAGCACCGTATGCTCGTCGGCATGGAAATCGGCCAGCAAAACACGGATTACTTCCGTACCACTGGCATCTTCGCAAACGGTAGCACCACCACCAACGTGAACCTGGCGAATCCTTCGGCCAACCTGCCTGTTAGCTACATCCTTGGTGCGAGCACAGCCGACCGCGATGCAACCAGCAATGCGAACCTCTTCGGCCTCTACATCCAGGACCAAATGGAATTGTCCAAGCAATTCCAGATTATTGGCGGCGTACGATTCGACCGTTTCACGTTGGATTATCACAACCGCAACCGTGCGGTCATCGCCGGCGGCGACCTTTCCAGCTCGGACAACTTGGTTTCACCACGCTTGGGATTTGTGTTCAAGCCAATTGAAGCGATTTCGCTGTATGCCAACTACAGCGTGGCCTACTTCCCACGAGGAGGAGACCAGCTGAGCAGCCTGAGCAACGTCAACCAGGGGCTGAAGCCAGAAAAGTTCACCAACTATGAAGTTGGCGCTAAATGGGAAATTCGTCCGGACCTTCTTGGGACTGTCGCTCTGTATCGTCTGAAACGCACCAATGTGGCGGTTACCAATCCACTGACCGGTATTGCGGACCAACTGACCGATGGTCAAAAGACTGATGGTATCGAATTCGGTTTGAACGGGTATATCACCAGTCAGTGGAGCATCAAGGGTGGCTATGCTTACCAAGACTCCAAGCTGACAGCAACCACATCAGGCACCGCTCAGAATGGCGCCGTGGCAGCCATGGTTCCCAAACAGACGTTCTCACTGTGGAACCGTTACGACTTCACTCCTCAGTGGGGAGCAGCGCTTGGCATTATCCACGTGGCTGACCAGTACGCTTCCACCAGCAATCTGGTGAAGCTACCTAGCTACACGCGTTATGACGGTGCCGTCTACTTCGTGCTGAACAAGGACACTCAGATTCAGCTCAATGTGGAAAACATCACCGATAAGAAATACTGGACGAACGCCAACGGAGACAACAACATCACGCCGGGGGCCCCGAGGTTGGTTAAGTTGGGCCTGACTACCAAGTTCTAAGCCGCAGTCAGAGCGAGGTTGGCCACTACATTGCCTGATGTAGTGGTCTTTTTTCCTTTCCAGACCTATCTACTCATGTTCTACCTACTGGAATCATCTAGCTGGTAGCTTAGCAATCAATTCG
Organism: Herbaspirillum camelliae; assembly: GCF_001929405.1. Taxonomy (NCBI): domain Bacteria; kingdom Pseudomonadati; phylum Pseudomonadota; class Betaproteobacteria; order Burkholderiales; family Oxalobacteraceae; genus Herbaspirillum; species Herbaspirillum camelliae. The sequence goes on along the minus strand of NZ_KV880769.1, from coordinate 1,744,525 downwards.
CACGCGACTACTAAACCGGCAACCCGGAGAGCCCCCCAGTCCGGAAAAGTGTCAGGATTGTGGTATTCGCATACACGCACAGCACCGGCAATAACATGTACGCGCATGCTCCAGCCGGCCGTAGCCAAAATACCCACCACGCGATAGTCTTATCCGTTGTGATGGCCATGGAAAACCTGGGAGGATGAGCTCTTACCTGACCGGAGTCGACGCAGTTGTCGAATGTGCATTTCGCTGGTGCCAAAAGGTTGGGCTATAAGTCTGTTCGAGTGCAGAAACCTATAGTCCAAACAACCTCTTAAAGATGGAAGCGAAATAGTTTGCGAATCTAAACTTAGGAGAAGCTTAGGTATTTCTACGCTCCCCTCCCCCTAAGAAGCACCAAGCACAACATCAATCATTGTTATACCCCAGAAACGACGCTACCGTCCTAGCGGCCTAAATCGATACCCCGGCGATGTGGGGGTTCTGCACCGCCCATAAACAGCGCCTCGTACGCGCGCATTATTAAAGAGCACCTTGGGCTGCCGCAGGCGCCCTGGCTGCAAAGCGCGAAGCGCAATACGCCGACCTAAAAAGCGCTTTCTAAAATCGGGGAGGTATTGGGAGGGTGTCTGCGCTCAGTATCAAAGAGCGAAATGCCGTTCTACCCTGATGATTGCGAAGTAATAAATATAGGAGGGGGATTCCATATTAAAGATATCTTTAATATAGCTATATATGTTTTTATTGTTTTAAGGGATATTCCGAGAACCCTATGGGGCCGTCGGTCATCCGTTAAAAACGAAGATTCCGCCAGACGTCTCGAGTCGCGCCTCTAGCTTTGCCAGCGCACCGGTGTTCTCAACTCTTCCCCACAGTAACCGGTTATCCCCTCATCGCTGCCGTTTTCACCCGACCAATGAAGCGGTCACGGCCATGCATTCTCAGTCGAAGAGTTGGCGCAATCAACGTGTGGCATTGCGCTCAAACGTCTAGTGACAGAGGGATTGTATCGCGTCGAAATCCTCTATGGAAGCGGGTTTTTTGCGGTTTCTGCCTACGCTATCTTGCCCTGAAATAATATACCTGCGAATAGCAGAACATTTTGAAACGCTGGTACTAAAAATATTTTTCAGACTTTCGATAGCACGCCGCTGGTATCAACCTTCGGCCACCACCGCAACGACAGCTTGCGGCAGCGCTTTGGATAGCCGCTGTCCATCGCGAGTGAGGCCAACGGCCTCGTAGAAGTGACCTGACCGGTTTCGTCGGCCAGACCGTTTTTCAAGTAGCCCATAGTTCTTCTTGACCTTACGAAGTAAAGTTGCCTATTGGCATTCCTACCGCATCCCCTCGCTACTTACCTAGCGCTTGCTGGCGCTGGATTGCATCGCTAGTACGGCGACCAGCCTCTTCGCCCACCTCTTTCCGCAATACAGTGACCGCTTGCTGAAGCTGAGGAACGGTCAGCCCCACATTCATGCTAATACGGATATGTGCTGCTAGTTGCGGCTCCGTTCCGGTCATCGCCGACAACGCACCAACTGTAGCCAGTTCGCGGCTACGCCAATCCAAATTTGAACGGGAGAAGATATCGCCGAACAGGTGTGCCTTAAGATAGAAATCGATGGCCGGTGCGAAATCGAACAATGGCCCTTTCACCGGGGCGCCGGAAAGCTTCGTCTGATTCTCGGTACCGGCAGAAAGTAGCTCATCTCCTGTAGGTGATGGACCTGGCTCCTCGCCTTGTGCATCATTGAAACCTTGCTGCTTACGCTCTTGCACCACCTTCATCAGCTCGCCCAGAGCATTGAGACTACGCGGGAAGCCAGCATAGGCATACATCTGCACAAGAGTCTCTTTCGTTTCGCTGATAGTCAGCCCCGTGTCCAGAGCGTTTCTGAGTGCAGAGTTCAAACGTACCAGGTCGCCAGTAGCAGCAAAAGCTGCTACTGGAATCAGTGCCTGCTGCTTCGCCGATAGTGCTTGTTCAACATCCATTTTCATTCCTTCTTGAGCGTAGACAATATGCACCTGCGAAAGAACCAGGCTTAGCAAGAGAAACTTGGCCTTTCGAAGCAGGGAGTGCTTAATTTGGTGGATGCGTTCAACGGGAGGCGTATTGTTCATCGCTAACCTTTTCCATCCATTGCACGTTTTTTCCTTCCTTCGTACCAGTCACTGCCAAGTGCGTCATAGCCACGTTGGATGCAGCTCCATGCCAGTGCTTGACTCCTGGCGGGCACCACACAACGTCGCCAGCTTTGATTTCCTGCACTGGCTTTCCCCACTCTTGAGTACGACCAACGCCCGCGACCACGACCAAATACTGCCCCTCTGGATGCGTGTGCCATGCGGAACGAGCACCCGGCTCAAAGGTGACGTATGCCCCCGAGGCATTGATGTTCTGATTCGCAGAATAAAGAGGGTCAACTCGGACTCGTCCTGTAAAGAAATCTGCAGGACCTACGGCCGAAGATTGCATTCCAGCTGCTGTTACCTGTTGGCCCGCGGGTTCTGATGCTTGGCTTGCCTTAACTACCGCCAGCGCCAATAGGACACTGACCAAAGTGCACGAAATTCGGTTCATAGCTCCCTCCAATTGGTCGTTGAGTAAGTACGAAGGTATTTACGACAGAGCTAGCCCAATTAATCTGTTACGACTGGTCCGGCCAGATATTCCTCGTCGGTTACGTGTTCCATCCACTCCACGTTCTTCCCGTCGAGCATTTCAGTAATCGCCACGTGCGACATAGCAGTCTTGTCGGTGGCGCCATGCCAGTGCCTGCGCTGACACGGACACCACACCACGTCTCCAGCTCGAATCTCAGTGCGAGAGCCGCCTTCGCATTGTGTCCAACCAACGCCATTGGTCACAATGAGCGTCTGCCCGAGAGGATGGCTATGCCACGCAGTGCGCGCGCCAGGTTCAAAGGTCACAATGGCGCCACCACTTCTCGCCGGCTCCTCAGCCTGAAAGAAGCTATCAATTCGGACCGAACCGGTGAAATACTCCGATGGCCCTTTCGCGGATGGCTTACTGCCGTTGCGGGAAATCTTCATTCTGAACTCCATTTACTGTTGACCAAACGATTGTAGGAGCTCAAATATTTGTGCGATAGATGGCTAAATCGGGATGCAGTTGTGCATATAATTCACCAATGAAGACCGAAAACTGGAACGATTTGCAGGCATTCGTCGTGGTTGCTCGCGAGCGAAGCTTTACGCGCGCCGCGGCGCAGCTGGGTATTTCCCGCTCTGCTTTGAGTCACGCAATGCTTGGGCTAGAGGCGAGCCTAGGGATTCGGCTATTGACGAGAACGACACGGAGCGTATCGACAACGGCTGCCGGCGAACGACTATTGGCGACATTGGCGCCTCGATTCAGCGAAATCGCGGAGGAAATCGAGGCCCTAACGGAGTTACGAGATAAGCCCGCCGGGGTTGTTCGAATTACCGCCCATGACCACGCAGTCACGACAGTGCTGTGGCCGAAGCTCCTTCCCATGCTGCGTGAACATCCAGACGTGCAGGTGGAGTTCAGTATTGACTATGGCCTGGTCAACATCGTCGCTCAGAACTTCGACGCAGGCGTCCGGACGGGCAACCTCGTCGAAAAGGACATGGTTGCTATCCCAATTGCTCCACCGCTACGGATGGCGGTTGTAGGCTCGCCAGCCTATATGGCAAATAGAAAAGACCCCACCCATCCACGAGAGTTGATTGAACACCGTTGCATTAATCTGCGACTTCCAACCCTTGGAGGTCTTTATGCATGGGATTTCGAGCGAGATGGTCAGGAGCTTAACGTTCGGGTGCAAGGTCAGGCCGTGTTCAACAACACGTTCCTCATGCTTCAGGCGGCCTTAGATGGAATCGGTCTAGCTTACGTCCCACATGACCTAGTGGCGCCGCACATATCCGCCGGCGCCTTGATATCAGTGCTTGAAGAGTGGTGGCCCAGCTTCCCTGGCTACCACCTCTACTTCGCAAATCGCCGTCAGAAATCACCCGCTCTGGCCTTGGTAGTTAATGCGTTAAAGCTGAATTGACTGCACACGAAGAAGCAACGGCCAAATCCTCAAGGCTCGTTGCCGTGTGCGCTCCGCAGATTATCTATTTTGTCGACCACGCAAATAGCCGAGAAACTGAAGTGCCGTTCTGAGATTTGGTGTTGGGGGCCCAAGTGAGTCACTAGGAGAGCTTTGCATCATGCGCGGCTACCCCACAGTAACCGGTTATCCCTTCATCGCTGCCGTTTTCACCCGACCAATGAAGCGGTCACTGTCTTATCTTTTCAAACGGAAAAGAGGGCGAAATCAGCGAATGGCATGACGCTCAAACGCTTAGTGACAAGCCTAGCACAACGTCGCTAGAGCTGCTCTGGAAGCGGTTTTCAGCGGAATTCAGGCACAACGAATTACCCTAAAAAAAGATGTCTTGGAATAGCTGCACTTTTTAAAGTTTAGGGCCTGAAAATATTTTCACCTGAATTACTTTACGCAGACGTTGTGACAATAATTCTCACCAAAGAGCCACTTGCCCTACTAAGGGAGAGCCCTCGAAAATCTCTGCCCGTCGCGAGCAAAACCAAGATTTTCGTAGAACTGGTGCGCAGCTTCTCGCTGGTCGCCGCTGGTCACTTCAATCTTCACACATCCGTTCTCTGCAAACCATTCGCTAGCGGCGCTCATCAGCGCCCTTCCGATGCCTTGGTCACGGCAGCCGGCGTTGACCACCATGCTAGTGATGCGCCCGAGGAAGCCCATCGTGTGAAACATTGGCATCACATGCAGACTTATGCACCCCACCAGATGGTCTTCGCTTGCAGCGACCAAAACTAGGTCAGTGGAACTACTGTGGACAGCAGATATGCGCACCTCCACTTGCTCAACAGAGGAGACATAACCAAGTTGCGCCAACAATGCAGCAATCTCCCCTGCGTCCTCGACGCAAGCATTTCGAATATGCGGCGGCAACTTATTCATCAACTTCTTCCCTAGGCAAAAACCGCTGACGGGCGCGGAACAACCTTGATTATACTGTGCAAAAACCTATGTTTTTAAAAACAGTAATCTTCATTCCGTTGCCTCTCCTGCGACGCTCCCTCGCAGGCGATATCGGGTTGTCTTCACGCACAAATTTGTCCTGCGGTCCTGCAAGTCCGCGCTCATGTACTTGTACAGCTTCGACATAAATCCCCCTGGCCATTCCGAGATGTCCCCTACTACAACGCTGTTTCCAAGCCCAGTCGCCTAATCTCACTAATGATAATTGGCGAAAGCCCTGCACTCTTCACTCGCAAATTTCTCAATCTCCGTTTAATAGCGACAGCATCTAAGTCGCTTCTACCTAACAGGTCAGTTAGCTCCCTGGCAGCAATGCGAGATAACCCGAGCTCCATACAGCCAATCATGGTTCCGCTGCATGCTCCGAGCTCCAAAAACAATGGAATGGGAGGCACTTCGAACTCAAGGTCGGGAGAAACCAATTCGACGGCATATTTCAATAGGTCGATGTAGCAACCGATGTAGCGAACGTAATGAAACCTCAGCATCGTCTCGACATCATCAAGCACCTTGATAATTGTCTTCCCTGGCTCCGGTTCTGCGACCCCATCTCGTTCGGCCTTCTCTTTCGCGTATCGGATTTGATATTCAATCATGTCCCTCAAGGACTGCCCGCGCATCCAGCTCAACGCAAACCAACCAAAATAGTGATGTTGCTTGGTTTCCTTCCCTTCCAGATGGCGGTGAATCAAATCCATAACAAACTGCAACTGTTCTTTGGCTTTGTTAGGCTGCAGTGGATGAGGAGGCACAAGTTGGCGCAGTCGACCTCTTTTCACCGCTGCGAAGAGCACGTCAAACATTGCTTGTTGCCGCAGTGGCGATACAGATGCGTTCTTCTTGAGAACGTCCGATGGCAGCATGACCTTATTCAAGTGCTCCGTGACTGCGTCTCTTATTGCACCAGCGCTTTCCAACGGAACTCCCATCGTGGCGCGCTCAATCGTCTGTTCCATCAGCCCTTCTTTAGCGTCAATAAACAGACGTGCAAATACGCTCTCAGCGAAATTGGTCTCCTTTACACCTGACACATGCTCTTCATCTCGGATGAAATCCATCACCTCTACATGCGACGACGTAAAAGCCTTGCTCAATGACGGCGTAACCTCCTTCTGCCTAGGCTCCTCCACTGGCTGCCGTTCCCATTGCTTATATTCGATTAAGAACACGTTTCCGTGCGTGTCTTTAGCGAGGCGTCCTGCACGACCAGCCAGGTTCCAGAAGTCCTCTGGCCCCATCGGCTTGCCCTTTCCTTTCTTTGGATTACGAATAAAAATGTTTCGCGCCGGCAGGTTCACCCCTTGCAGCAACGTGGAGGTGCAAACCAAATATTTGAGTGCCCCGCTGGAGAAATACTCTTCGATTGCCTTCGTGAGTGTGGTCGGCATACTGCCATAGTGATATGCGACGCCCGACTTTATGCACTCTACCAACGCATATTCAGGATGTACGTGTCGCTTAACGAAGTCCGAGAGTTCAACAAGAGATTCTGCTTGAGGAGTGACCTTGTTCTGCCGCTTCAGCGCCTCCGCTATTGCCTCCGCCATACTTTCAGCGGCAGCCTTTCCAGACGCGTAGACAAGATTTTGCCCTTCGTCACCGAGATTCATGACTGCCGTTAAGAAGCGATTGCCAGCTCCTGAAACGGCCTCACCTTCTAAATCAACCTTTTCCAGCGAAAGTGGCACCATGTTATCTCGATGCAAAGTTAGCTCCAGATATGGCTTTTTCTTTGCAGTCTTGAAGTTCACATAGATAAGATTCTGGCGAACAGGACGTAGAACCGTCTCCACAGAGGGAAGCTCACCCAACCCCATAAGTGCGCCAATAGATGCACCGCTGCGAGAGCCCGGAGTAATGAATAGGATTTGCGCCTCCGGCGCGCGCTGATGCACATCTTCCAAACACGATAACAGCAGCATCCCACGCGAGCCGTCGGCAATCTGCTGCGCCTCGTCTACTATGACACAATCTAGCGCCAAATCGGTCTCGTCCATAGCGGTTCTTAGGCGCTCCTGGGTAAACACGAATATGCGTGACTGAGTCGCTGCCAGTCTCTCATCAGAACGTGGCACGCTGCTAATGACTGGTGCGTACTCAAAATCCTGAAAAGCTCTAGTTAGGGAGGACTGGACTTCGTGAATAAGGGAACGAGTCGGAACAATATAGGCGATGTCTAGTAGTCGGTCCGACTTGCCAAGCATGGCCTTCAAATAAAGTTGAATCAGGAAGGACTTGCCGGCCGAAGTGGGCGCAGCGATGCTCAAAAATTGCTGCTTCTTTAGCTCATCCCATACATCGGCCTGAAAATCGGTGAGCAATATTTTTTTACCTAGGACCGAGACGTAATTCTCATCTCGTCGTACCTGCTCACTGAGCTGAAGTTGCCATGGCAACGACCCGTGCGCAAGGTTGTCTCCCTTCAGGAAGGCACTTGCGGGGAAATTCCCTAGCATTGCCAGAATGTGTTCGCAAACTGCTCGCTGACTGCTTTCTAAAGAAATGGTCGCGAGGGCATACACGATATCTTGCGACAACGTCGAATACTCTTTGCTTCCGGACTGCGCGAGAATGAGCGCAGAGCGTAATAGCTTGTTCTTTTCTCCGGCGTCAATGACTGGATTTCGCCCTGATAGGGACGCCAGGCTCTCTTTCTGCAACAACTCATAGGCAATCTGGAATTGCTGGTTCCCAGCCACACGTTGAGCCAATTCAAGATTGAAGTTACCCATGAAGCTCCCTATTAAACTCGTCACGGAAAGACTGCACATCCGGAAGGGGAAGGAAAAACAAATCAACGGAAGCCAGCGAAATCTCGTGCTTTTCCAAATGGGATTGTGCCGTACGCAGCTTTTGGCTTAGGCTCTTCCGATAAAGCTCCTGAAATTGCTCTTCCGCTTCTTCCGAAGTAGTCTTCGCCAGTTTGGAGTAGGCGCCGTAGTCGTAGCCAATCAGAATGGCAAATCTGTCGCTTCGACGATTACCCTCATCGGTGTCATAGGGGTGGAGATAGCGGAGAAGATACTCCTGTAGTTCCTCAGGGAAACCGTCCAAATCGATGTTGCCGGTGGTCAGCTGAAGCTCATTGTCCATTCGTCCATCGGTATTCTTGGCCAGCCAACCGATAGACTCAGCTGCGTCGGACATTGCACTGGAAAACGTCTCGTGAAGTTTGGACTCGCCGAAATACATAGTAAGTCTCTTACCAGTCTCATCCCACATGGCGTGGACACCATCTGCCCCATGTACCGGCATCGAAGGTGACGTTTTAAGGCGCATTTTTGACAGCACCAATGGCGCCTTCAAATAATGCTCGATGAAAACGTAAAGCAACAGCTCACCGCCCTCTCCCGAGCGGCTACTGGACTCCTTTGTCTTTATAAATAGAGCCTTTGCCCAGTCCGCTAGGCCCTCTGTTTCCCGAGAGTCATATTCACTTTGCCAGTCTTTCTCACGCGCACGGCGGCGCTGCTGCTTCGTCGCACAGAATCCGGTAATTTCCCTCATGAGCAATTTCACGAGTTCCGGGACAGACGGCTTCCCAGCTTTGAAAGCGGGATACAAGAAATGAGCTGAAACTGGAGGTAACCCCTCTTCGTGAACACTGCATTTTTTTATTCGTGCATCAACGTTCCGACGCCCCAATAATCTGTCGAAATGCTTCCTTGGTTGATGCCCATCAACGTGCACTGTCATTAGCGAAGGTCCCCTTACGGAAATGGCGTCGACGTCCCCACGTCGAAGTCCAATGTCGAGCTTGTAACTTAACTGAACTTTACCGCTTCACGGGAATTTTGGTAATTATTCTTAGGCAAGAAATTGCAATATCTCTTGACTTCATTACAGATAATTAGTCTTTTAGTCCAAAAACGGCCTAACGGAGGGCAATGCGCACGCTACTAAGTAGCTGGCTAACAGCCGGCACTACAAGGGGTAGTTACCTAGGGGGCTGAAATATGTGGGTGCGCGGCAGGACACCTTTGCGCCGTGCCGGGCCAGGGTGAATGTCACTTCCGAGCGGAGAGCTCTTGCACGAGGTCCTTCGCCCGCTCGCGGTCTCCATTCTTTAAAGCGCCCCAAGAAAGAACTATCTCTGCGAGTCCATCGTCTTCGCAGTAAAAATAGGCTGTCGGCACCGCTAACGCGGCACCAATCTTCTGCGCCACCTCAAATGGCGGCTCATGAACACCGGTCTCGTATCTGCTAATGCGCGCACTAGCAGTCATCTCATCTAATCCGATTAGCACTCCCAAACGGTCTTGCGGGATGTCTGCCTGCAGGCGAGCTTGCCGCAGACGGAGTCCGAAGACGGTTGATGGGATTCGTTTTGACATACTACGATATTCGTAGAACCCGCTTGTTAAATCTCTACGAAAAACGTAGACTTTCCATCAGGAAATCGCAGAAATGGAGTTTTCTTGAATACCAAACAAAAGAAAATCGATTCCCGGGGGAAGTTATGCTCGACGCGCTCAACATCCTAAATAGGGTGTTTTTGAGCTCCACGTTGCTTTCCAGCGTCACGCTCTACTCTGACGGCGACTACGTGGTGCAGAAAACGGATGAAATCCGCGACGTAGCGAACGTTATCAGTACACACCGAGAGTGGTGGCGCTCCGAAAGCAAATGCAAGTACATCGGCGTCATGGTTCCGTACGTTCGGGACTGGCCAGAGACATCCGTTGTTTCCGAAGTTGAGGTCGTACACCCACCAGAGCCTGACAAAATCGCCGGCCAGGCTTTCATCTTCAATCGCAAGATTTGCCCAGACGTTCCTGACGAACCTATCTTGCGGCTCGCTGAGCAATGGCGTAATCGCGGCTTCATCTACGAGAAGCGAATTATCACCGCAGAAGACCTGGCATCCATGAGACCTGCGGACCGACCCAAGTGGATAGCTCAGGTTTTAGGACGTCTGCGTCGTGTGGCTGAGTATGACCAGAAGGTGAAAGAGTTCGTGGACCACCTATCTATGGCCGTCCCAGCCAAACAGGGACAAGACCAGCTATCCCCGGAGAAGTGAGTCTCCCCCTGTATTAACGACAACTGAGATAACTATGCTGAAAAAAGTATGGACATTGGGCCTTGGCCTTCTCCTGACCTGCGCCGCCGCATCGGCCGCAAAAGTGGAAATGAAAGCCGATTCCCAGGAGTGGCAGACACAGTATTTTGATGCAAACGAAGTGTCTACTGAGGTGTACGTGAAAATGACCGAGGATGGGCAGAACTCAGATATACCGAGGATATACCAGTTCAAAGTAGAGCCAGATTGGGCACAAGCACCAGCGACAATGTGAGTGAAGATTGTTGAGCTGAAATCTCTTGATAAGGCTATGTTCTCCTCTACGAGAACTGCCCACTATGTGCGTCAGCTAGTCAACGTCAGAAAGATTTCAAGGGTCGTCACATTTAAGGCCAACGATTATGCGCAGTTCGGGCTGTCAGAACAGGACGGATTCTGGCTTAGCTACGTATATTTGAGCACCGGCGAAAAGCTGACTGCAGTCGCTCCCAGGGACAACTCTGGTTATCTCGCATGCGGAACGCAAAATGGAGAAGTGAAGGCCAATCGCCAGTTCTCCAAGACGGTTCAACGCCAGACGGTACTCAAGGACTCATGTTCTGGGTTTACTGAACCCAAGGACCAAATCATGGCGTCGCTATCACTTGATACGAGTTTTAGCTTCGGCGAGGAGCTCAAGCCTATTCTGGATGACTGCGCTGCGAAAGCCGCGGCCAGGAAGGAAAGGGAGGAACTTGCGAAACAACAAGCCGCGCAAGCTCGAATAGATGCCGATACGTTGTTCGAACAACAGAGGGCAAAACACAAGATGCGTCCAGGTGTACAGCTGCTGGGCGACATGGGAGCAGACCGCGCGAAACGCCTCGTGAACAATTGCTTCGAGACCCCAAACTTCCTCCAGCCAAATCGTGGCGAGTCCAGCATGACGAAGGAGCAGTGGCGCCAAGGCCATTGCGGCGGCTAATATAAAGAGGAAGTGGAAGACCTAATGAGAGAGTTGCGCATTCGAGGGATTGTCTCGAACTAATCGTCACCGAAAGGACAGAGAGAGTGCTCTTACGGCAACAGCGACGTCTGCAACTACGCTGTTTGATAGCCTTTGAAACGCGATGACCTGCCCATCAGCATCATCAGCAATGTCGAGATTGATATTAGTTCGTCCTATGAGTACCTCTTCCGATGGCATGGCACGAACTGTCCATTGCACAACGGCCGAGAAGTATCCATTTGTGCTGACGTCCGCCCTAGCCAAGGCGATAGATACCTGGAGCCTTTTTAGCCTCTCCGCACCAGGAACACCGTATGAATCCACCGCTCCCAAGCGCTCTTGAAGTCCCAATGAGATTGCGGTTCTAAGTTCTTGTGGAAGCGGTGTGGTCCATCTATCAGCAGCGGATGACTCCATTCCACCATTGCGGCTACGGAGCATTAACTGAGCAGAAGCAAGTGCATCCGCAGTGTGGACGGGCAAAACTTCGATGACAATCGCTTCGCCATCTTGATTCGTTACAGACGAGGCGACCTTCGATGCTCGACCATCATGGTTGCTAAGCGTGTGGTAACGCGTGGTAGCAACACTATTACATGCCGTCAACAACAATGCTGATGATGCTGCAATCAAGACGGTGCGCTGCATCCAAATAGCGAATGATATTTTCATGCCTATCGCCACAGGTCACTAGAATTACTTGCTAACAAAGCCCCCAGAAGAACTATCAGCAGTCCTAGGGAAAATAGCGCTATTCCGGGAACAACCGCTGCTACTAAATTGACGTGGATTAGAGATATCAGCATTCCCAGCATGTAAATCTGAATCATGGCCCAGGGTCGGAAGCGATTCATGATTTGCATGATTCGACATCTCTCTCTGGTTTGGCGCGGCCGGCCCCGAAGCAATACGAACGCCATCGCAAGCATCTCGATAAGCGGATACAAAATTGTGGCTATAACCATGACAAACCGGAATGACGAAGCTCCCCCGCTGCGCGACATAAGAAGGCACTCGATAAATGTGACCTGAACCACGTTTCCAGCGCTAGCCACTTCAGCGATAGGAAAAATATTGCTGAAGATGAGCAATATCAGTGCTGAAAATACGAGCGGAAGTCGTATATCGTCCCTCATCTCAGCGCGCCTCCCGTGCCGATGCTCTCGGCCACATCCGTCATTTCCTACATCAATACGCGATTCCTAACGCAGCTGGGCTAACAACGCCTTCGCACCTTTATCGATACCCGCTTTCGATGCACTGAGCGCTCCCATGCTAGCTCCGATATCCCATGGCTTCGGATATTGCTTAGTGATGTACGCCTTGAGCAGACGATTGTCCTGCGCATCGTAAATTTCTACGGAATAGATGACAGAGCCCCCAATGAGTGCCTCACGGTCGCGTGCATTCTGTACTGCGTTGTATAGACCTCCGCCAATATCAAATCTCGTGAAGGTCGACAAGAAGGCTGTATTCGTCTCCGCGCCAGTTAAGGTCAGCCTTACCAGCAGCGCCTTACCACTAGGTGAACTGCTAACTCGGAAACGGCTCCTCAGCGCCTCTGCGAATTTTTGCTGCATATAGCTCGCCAGTGTCGCCTTGTCTTCCTCGCTCATGCTGCCAAACTGGTTATCGGCGCCGGCGTAGATGGTGACTGGCGCCACTGCGACTACCTCATAACGGCTCCAATCTACGGCTTGCGAATATGAATATGGAATACGACCGCTGCTATCGCTCGTGTTCTTCGTTAAGGCGTTGGAGGAATCAATTCCGGTGTATTTGACGGGGTCCGAGCTTGCACATGCGGTCAATGTGGCGCAAATAAGCGAGACAACACAAAGCCGCTTCACCTTAAGGGAAGAACTCATTTGGTATTCCTTTGTGATTTCCGGACTGGCGGCCCATCGGGGCAAGCGAGGCCCGCAAGGCGACATTAAGTCACCCTAGAGTGCCGAGACGAGTCCGCCCTAACCAACACATCTACAAGATGCGCGATAAGACTGACGCTTGAGCCATGGCCATAGCATGAGAGGCACTATAGCATCGAAATTAGATTTTACAATCCGTCCAGACGGTTTTTATTGTAACTTTAGTGAAGGTCGTTGCAGCGGCGTCACCGCCCTTCTGACTGGATATTAATCAGGCCTTTGTCGCTTTGGATTTCTTCCGCGGTGCTTGTTGCCAGCGTGACTCGTCAAGCAGCATCTCGAAGCAGCGTTCGCGCTCTTCCGAGGAAAGGGGACACATATTGAAAAGTGAGGTCCAGAGCAGACCGCGAGCGGCAGACCAACGGAGGAGCGCCAAGTCAGGGTCATCAGCCTCATTTCTTATGGCCGCGACCTGAACTGCTTCGGAACTCTTTAGCCCGTCAACCAAGGAAGGCTGTTCGCTGACGGCACCAAGGATTGCCAGAGCTACCGATTGGGGCTGCTTCGATGCCTCCCGCAAGACCGAAATCTGCATGGCCAGCGCTGGCTCAGAGGACATTTTTCCCTCCCCTTCCAAGAAATCTCTCGCAAATTGGGAAAAATGTGTGCGTTGGTTATCAAGCAACGCAATTAATACCGCTTGCTTTGTACGGAAATGATGTAAAACCCCGCCTTTGCTTATGCCTGCCTCTTTGGCAATGGCATCAATCGTCAGCTTATTGGCGCCGTCGCGAGCTATGACGGTCAGTGCTGCCTGGATAATGAGCTGTCTTGATTTTTCTGAACGGGCGGAATTTTCCATGTCTTGTGCGGCAAAGGCAACTAGCGAAGCACAACACAATAGCCGTTTAGACCATATGGCGCAAATAGACGAAAAAAGGGTGTTTAACCGAGCAATAAAGATTGAAAATCTGTTCAAAGATGGCAATCAATATTCAGTTCTAACCGAGCCATAAAACGAACGTCGTAGGTAGCAATTACTCCTGGCTGAAGCTGGCTTAGGGCGGCACGTTAAGTTGCTTAGAAGAAGTGATTTCAGGTTTTCTTACAGCAAGAGATTATGACTGCCCAGTCCATTACTGCAGCATCAAAATTCGTCAAGGGCTTCGTAGTAGCCGTTTGCGTCGTCATAGTGTTGCTGGAAGCTTGGGGGTCAATGCAAGACCGGGAGATACAGCTCCTCGAATCAGGGCGCTCCACCGCAAATATGGCCTTGGCGTTGAGCCAGCACGCCAATCAGACCTTCGACGAAGTAGACATCGTCCTGCGGACAGCACGAGAGCATTTTCGCAAGGATGGCAATACACCGGAAGGACTAGAAAGAACTCACCAGTTCCTAGTTGAGAACGTTAGTAGCGTGCCTCAACTGGCTGGGCTCTATATCTACGATGAAACCGGACGGTCGATTGCCACCTCCCTTCCGTTGTCCGACACCACTATCACGAATCAAGAGCGCGACTACTTCGTTTATCACCAGCAGCACCGCTCTGGCATTCCGCACATAGGCAGTCCCATTCGAAGCAAGGCCACTGGACAATGGCTTCTGACCATCAGCCGTCGCATAGACAAAATGGATGGTTCATTTGGAGGCGTTCTTCTGGGGACCATAGACATCGGCTTCCTTGAACGCTTCTACGCCAAATTCAACATTGGCAAGATGGGCGTCATTCTTTTTGGCCTTAGCGACGGTACGATTCTCTATCGCCGACCACTGCTAGATGACTCCATAGGAAAGTCACTTGCGAACTCTCACTTCTACCAGCAATACGTTACAAAGACCGCTGCAAACACGGTAGAAATTCGCTCAATCCAAGACAACGTCGTCCGAATTAGCAGCTTCCAACATGTCGAAAACTACCCACTCTTTGTCACCGTTGCATTGTCCAAGCAAGAAATGCTGGAACGTTGGACTCGGCGCACTTGGCTAAGAGGTATTGGCATAGCCCTTCTTTTACTCATCCTCTCCTATGTCGGGGTCAAGATGGTGAAGCAGGTTTCCCTCAGAGAAGCGGCTCAAGCGGAAGCAACTGAGGCCAAACAACAGCTTGAGAAGATGTATCAAACACTCGAGGAGCAATCTCAGCGGGATGGCCTGACAGGAGTGTTTAACCGCCGCTATTTTGACCAAGCAATATCAACGGAGCTATCTCGATTCCATCGACTTGGCGGTTCGCTCATTTTGATAATGATTGATGTAGACCACTTCAAGAAATACAACGACACATACGGCCATGCGGCCGGCGATACCTGCCTTCAAAAAGTAGCAAGCGCAATAGAATCTGTGACTCAGCGACCCAGCGATATTGTTGCTCGATACGGTGGAGAAGAGTTTGTCGCAATTTTGCCGACCGCAGGCCAGGACGGCGGAATCGCAGTAGCTAATCAGATGTTGACGGCCGTACGCAACTTAGATTTGGCTCATTCCAAGAGCCCAGTAGGGAAGGTGCGAATAAGCGTTGGTATCGCTTCGCTAATTGGTAACCCTGGCCATCTGGTCTCACCAAGAGAACTTATAGAAACAGCCGACGGTGCGCTCTATACTGCAAAAGAGCAAGGTCGCGACCAGGCAGTTTATCGAGACTTCCACTTCAACGAAACCTAAGTATCTCGCAAACTCAGATTTATCTCAGCCCGAGTGAGGTCACCGACGGTGTCGATATCCCTCACTATTCCCTCATCCTGCAGCTGCATATCCAGAACTTCACCCGTTTTACGTCGTTCCGCCAATACCGAGGCCGCCCCTGCGTCACCGCAAAGCTGACGAAGCTGGCTTAGACATTCATGTCGAAATCCAACGGGATGGCCTTTTTGCCCTTGCCAGTGAGGTACAACCGCAACATGCTCATTAAGCTGTGACGCTACCATTCGAATTGAATTGGCCGCGATAAGCGGTAAATCACCAGGCAAGATTAGAGCTCTGCTCATCCAGATTTCAAACTTTCTCCCGCGTCCTAATTTGTGACTATGTTCGCTCCCGCTCCCAGTCCTTGATAGCTTGAGTAAACAGTCTCAATGCTGTTGGCGGGTGTCGATTTGCGGGGTAATAGAAGCACAATCCCGGCATCGTTGGACTCCATTTCTGCAGGAGTGGTACCAGAGCACCAGACGCAACATGGGCTGCCGTTTGATATTCAGGGAGCCATGCAATACCAATGTCCTGCAAAGCGGCATCGAGCATCAAGTTAGTATTCCCGAGCGTCATTGGTCCAGTTGCGTCGATGTTGACACTCTTTCCGCGGCGCTCCAGGTTCCATCGGTACAGGGTCCCGCTGGAGAACCGAAAACGAATACAGCGATGCTTGAGCAGGTCTTCTGGCATATCCGGCGTTCCATACTTGGCCAAATAGGCGGGAGAAGCTACCGCGGTGAATTTGATGTCTGCCCCAAACTTGACGGCAATCATGTCTTTCGGTACGTCGTCGAACACCCGAATTCCTGCGTCATAGCCGTCGGCCACGATATCGACGAATCGCGTGTCGACAACAAACTCGATGTGCACGTCAGGGTACTTTTCGAGAAAGTCAGGAAGGACGTGGCGTATCAGCGGTCTGGCTCCGGCCTCCGCCGCACTGATACGGATTGTTCCAGAAGGTCTATTGACGGCACTGGCCACTTCATCCATAGCATCAGCCAAATCTGCCATTGCCGGCGCCACTCGCCTCAATAACTGCTCTCCAGCCTCAGTCAGAGCGACGGAGCGGGTGGTACGGTTGAATAAGCGAACATTCAAACGCTCTTCCATCCCTCGAAGGGCGTGACTTAACGCAGACGGAGATACCCCCAGTCGCAAGGCAGCGGTCCGAAAGCTCTTATGTTCGGCGATAGCTGTGAAAGCAGTCAGCTCTGACAATCCCACTTTCATTGATGCATTTCCCTCATCAGCTCGTGCATATTTCACCCCATAGTTGAAATAAAAACAGCAATCTATACTGCTTCCATCGACTCCAGTCAACACTTTGAAAGGGACATTGAGATGAACATGCAGCAAAGCAACAATATTGAAGGCAAAGTCGTCGTTATCACCGGCGCAAGCAGCGGCTTGGGCGAAGCAACCGCCCGCCACTTGGCAGCAAAGGCGCCATCATCGCGTTGGGTGCGCGCCGTTTTGAGCGAATTGACCAAATTGCAAAAGACATCACGGCCAATGGTGGCAAGGCGATTGCCGTTGCTACCGATGTAACTAACTCTGACGCAGTGCAGGCACTGGTCGACAAGGCGGTGGAGGCGTTTGGCCGCATTGACGTCATGATTAACAACGCCGGCCTGATGCCCCACTCGCCCCTGGAGCGTCTGAAAATCGCCGACTGGAATCAGACAATCGACGTCAACATCAAGGGTGTCCTCTACGGCATTGCGGCTGCACTTCCGTACATGAAGGCTCAGAAGAGTGGCCACATCATCAACGTCTCCTCCGTCGCGGGCCGCCAGGTTCGTCCTGGTAGCGCCGTTTATGCAGCCACCAAGAGCGCAGTGCTGATGATTTCGGAAGGCCTGCGCCAAGAAGTGAAGCCTTACGACCTCCGCACAACTGTCATTTCCCCAGGCGCAGTTGCGACCGAGTTGCCACAAAGCGTGACGGAGCCGGATGTCGCCGGCGCCATCGGCAAGTTCTACGAGAACTTCGCCATCGCCCCTGAGTCGTTCGCCCGCGCTGTGGCTTTCGCCATTAACCAACCAGCAGATATGGATGTGAACGAAGTCACCTTCTGCCCGACACGCCAGGAAGGCTAACAATAGTCTTATCTATTGAGCGAAGCGCCTTTTGAAGTGTGAAGCGCACTTCGCCCTTAGAGCATCAACTGATAGGAATTTCAAAATGGTAAAGACAACATTGAAAGCTCTGGCAGTCGCGGCAGTTATTGCTGGGGCCAGTGCGCAGGTGGACGCCGCGGATTACAGGAAGAATCCGTTCACGCTCGTATACGACGGCGCCATTACCGAGAACGTACCTGGTAAGGTGAATATTCACCCCGTGACCTACAAGCTGAACGGCCTGGATATTTCAGCGAACGTCTACACTCCTGCCAACTTTGACCCGAAGAAGAAGTATCCGACGGTGGTCGTAGCGCATCCCAACGGAGGCGTGAAGGAGCAAGTGGCCGGTCTCTATGCACAGCGCCTGGCCGAACAAGGTTACATCACCATTGCGGCAGATGCTGCATATCAGGGCGCAAGCGGTGGACAACCGCGCTACGTGGACAAACCACAAAATCGTGTGGAAGACATCCACGGCATGGCTGACTTCATCACTCAATATGCTGGCGTTGATTCCACTAGGCTCGGCCTCCTAGGCATCTGCGGCGGCGGCGGATATTCGCTGAAGGCAGCGCAGACTGACAAGAGATTCAAGACAGTCGCGACTCTCAGCATGTTCAATTCTGGACGCGTCCGCCGTAACGGTTTCATGGATTCGCAAATCTCCAGCATCCAGGAGCGCCTGCAGCAGGCGTCAAATGCTCGAGCCCAGGAAGCTGCTGGCGGCAAGGTCCCCTACGCCAACGACGTTCAGCTGACCGACGAACAAATCGCGAAGCTGCCGTTTGAGATGTATCGCCAGGGCTTTGAATACTATGGCAAAACCCATGCGCATCCCAACTCCGAAGGAAGGTTCACGCTGAGCAGCCTTTTGGACCTCATGAGCTTTGACGCTACCAACCAAATCGAACTGATTAATCAGCCGTTGCTGATGATTGCGGGTAGCAAGGCAGATAGTCTGTACATGACTGAGGACGCGTTCGCGAAAGCTACCGGCACTAAGGACAAGGAACTGTTCAAGATTGAAGGGGCCACTCACATCGAGACCTACTGGGTTCCGAAATACGTGAATTCTGCTATGGAAAAGCTGACCCAATTCTACGGCCGGACTTTGTAATTCGAAGTGACGAGAACAACCTCACAGGCATCAATTAGAAAAGCCCGCATTCGCGGGCTTGAGAACATAAAGCTGGGCAGATGTCTCACTTCGAAGGCGCCATCACAGTGTTGACCAGATTCGCTTGAGATTGCGACTCCTGGACACGCGCTTCGGCGGCGGGAGGGCAACCTCCTGGACTGCAACCATGTTGCCGTCGCCATCTGGCTTATAAACTATCACCGGCGAGGCATTCTTCCGAGCCGCCTTATTTTCCTGGTGCTTCCGACGGTCATGAATCGCTCGGGAATAATCCGTCATTGAAATAGCCTCGAAAGGCTGCTTTTTCATACGCTTGGTCATATTTACTCGCTACGTGTTGGTCCTTAAAAAGGCTCCGCGCGGCAGTCTCAATTGCCGTGGCCACGGATACCAAACAAGTATAGGAACAACGTCAGACCATAATTTCAGCTCACTTCCGCATTGACTGCGACGCCCTCAAGGCACAGAAAATAACCTTGGAACGTGCGGTGGTGCGTTTAAAAGATATGCGCAAGAAGGAACGAAAGCACTAATTCATCGGGGAACTGTAGACTCAATCAGGGTCGTCGGGGCACGACATGGACAACCTCTTGCTGAAGGTGGACCCTGTTGCCATCAATTACGGCTTACGCCACTTGTCAGGATTGCCGCCGGACGTGTGACGAACACGCTCCACGTGCGGCGCAACACCATTGTTCAACTGCTTCGCGCGGTCAATGGCTTCGCGCTGTGTCGGCAAGACATCGCTGGCACGCTGCGAATTTGGCCGCCTCACGGCATAGTCACCTTCCGGGCGCCGTTCAACATAAATACGCTTGTCGGTCATTTTTAGAACCTCCAAAGATTGAAGAATGCGCTTTCAGCGCAGTGGCAGGGAAAGCAGATTGTCAGTAGTCCTGCCATCAGCCACCGTCTGCACGTACTTGATACGGCCATTGCTGTGAACGCGTACCCACGCCCCTTTCAATTTGGGATTCTTGTCAGGGCACCACACCGAGTAATCACCATTTTTCTCGATGAACTCGACCATTTCTTGGCGGGTACACACCCCTGACGAGTGCACTACATTTGCGTCATCGACCCGCTCCCACCACAAGTGGCTGATGTGCTCATGACCATTGCCCTCGGCCATGCGACGAGCCACACACTTAATTGTTGTTGCCATCGTTACATCCTTTCTAAAAGAAGTCACCCCAAATTGTTCGGAGTAGACGCACTTATAGTATTGCCACCCAAAATCCACTTGTCAAGCATAAATAATGCGTCTACTCTGAACTTCATGAACAGGAGATTTCACAGTGGCAACAAAAGCAGCAACGGTTTTAGGTGAAAAAATACGGACGCAACGCAAGCGCCTGAACTTGACGCTTGACCAATTGGCAGAAAAAACAGGCTCTAGCAAGAGTTACATCTGGGAGCTGGAGAATCGCCCGGTTGTAAGACCATCCGCCGACAAACTGGCGCGCTTGGCGGAAGTGTTTGAGGTGACAGTTGAATTCCTCTTGGACGACAACAAAACTGAAGTCACCAAGTCGGATGCTGACGAGGTCTTTTTCAGAAGAATCGGTCAGCTGAATGCGAAGAAGCGAGCACAACTCGAGAAATTTCTAAGGGCAATCGACGACGACGATGAGTGACCCGAGCTCGCCAGTACGATGGGGAATTGACCTAGCCAAACTATGGCGTGCAGCTGGCATGGGATTTCCCGTCGACGTCAAATTACTGGCGCTTGATTACACATCAAAGAAATTCTCAGACCCAATCCGCGAAATCATCGACCATGCACCTCATGGGCTGGATGGTATCGATGGCATGCTAGTGTGCCGCAAGAAGCGCAATGACTGGTGTATTTCCTATGATGGAAACATCTCCATTCCCGGACGGGTCAACTTTACCTTGGCGCATGAATTCGGTCATTACCTGCTGCATCGTACAACCCGAGACGATTTCAAGTGCGGTCAAGAGCAGATGATGGACTACGACAGTGTTGAGTCCAAGCGAATCGAGAGCCAAGCCAATATTTTTGCATCGTACCTGTTGATGCCAAGAACAGACTTCGAAGACCAAATCAAAGGACTGCAAGTAACTTTCGAGCTACTGGGTGAATGTGCCGAGCGCTATGGCACGTCACTCACAGCCACTGCGTTGAAATGGTTGGAATTTACCGAGGAAGCGGCAATGCTTATCGTCGCAGACTCAGACGATTTTATACATTGGAGCTACTGCAGCCAGGCGGCGAAGCGAATGCAATGCTACCGCGCGCCAGGAGAAGAACTTCCAGAGGAAGTCAGAATATCTCTTCGAGAGGGAAAACTTATGCGCGGCCAGCTTCGCAGAGTTGCGCCCGGAGTCTGGCATCAAACTGCTGAAGCCATGGAGTCTTTAGTGATTTCTGACCAATTTGAGCAGAGAATTTTCCTGGTCAAGTTCCCATATGCCTCAAATCGCGACTACGAAGAAGGCAAAGAAACAGACGCATTCGATATGCTGTCCGATAGAGCCAAGGGATTCAACTGGTCCAAGTAAATTTCTTCTAAAAATGCAGAAGCCCCGACTAGCGAGGCTTCTGGTCCATCGGCTCCGATTCCTCATACCCAGCGGTTGCTAGGCCAAGCAAAACTTGGGGGGCGAATTCTGGAGTCGGCTGAAAAGGTCATGTGATACAGGTTATCAAGCGGATGATTACAACGCATATTCAGTGCGGCAGCGGGACGATTCCCTCTACTTCCAGAGATGTTGCGGCACAATCGAAATCGGCTGTGCCGCGGCTCAAGGAAAAATAGAGGCGTCTCAGGAACAGGTCGCGGGACTTCTCTTGGTTATTCCACTCCAGGTGGAACCTCATTCCTAAGATGAGGCGGCGCTTAACTTTTACGACGAACACCCGCTTTTGCTAAGCCTTGCTAGTCTTTCGACTAGACCTCCTTACTAGCTGTTGGCTCTCACCGAAGCGGCAGGGAGGATTTTTTCTCTTAAGAAAACTGGAGCATGGTGGTATGTAACGCCACTCGATTTCGAGGCACGAAATCAGCCACGGCGCAAATACCGTATCAACATGCAGAAGCCCCGACAAGCGGGGCCTCTGGTCCATCGGGTCCGATTCCTCTTACCCAGCGATTGCTAGGCCAAGCAGAACTTGGCGGGCGACCTCGCGAGTCGGCTCAAGAGGTCCTTTAAAACAGCATATCAAGCCGATGGTTACAACGCAAATCAATGCAGCGTGGGAGCAATTCCGTCTACATGCTTCAAGAGATACCGTAGTGTAACTTCATTGGCTTCGCCGAGGCTCAACCCTACATAGTTCTTTGCAAGACGGCAAGATGAGCCGACATGGAGGTCAACCGAGTATGGGCCATTCGGCTGGCAGCCAGAGTGGAATGCGGGGTCTCTACGAATACAGACGTACACGAATTCCCCTGGATGAACGTCCGAGAGAACGGAGAATGCCTCAACGAGCTCTAGGGCGGCTGCCCCATTCAAAACGGAAATTAGCTTGTCTCCAGCCCGGCCGCGGGCATATCATCCCCATCTGCGACACGTGGTAGCCCTTGCGGCATTTCCGTCTTCAGGGCGGCCAGCTTATATCGAGGGCCGGCTGGCGCTTCTATCTCAAAGCGGACATTCTTCCCCGCTCGCAACAGGATGTCGACGAGAGAATCGATAGTGATATTCTCAGGATTCATCCTCGTTATTTCATATACCCGCGCAGGCTTCACCCCAAGTTTTTCTGCGGCACCGGCGTACGTAAGTTGGTTCTCATCTATCCAAGCCGCGAGCTCCTTCATCAGGCTCTCCATGAGGGCCAGTTTTGCCATAAGGGCGATGTCCTCTTCCTCCCTGTTGTCTGGAACCTCCGTCGAATGCAGCACTGCAGTAAGTATGGCACTCTCAACGTCCGCTACAGCAATACGAATTGCCTGCGCCAAAGAGGTAGCACTGCGCGTGAAATCGAGAACAATTTTCCCAGGCGCACTTATTCCAACCAGAGCATCCAGGCAGCCCGCTTCACCAAGCCGTTCGAGGATATCGTCCACGCCACCGGCGGCGTCGGCCGGGTCTAGCAGATATCGGAGGATGAAGTGATACTCCATGGGTGTATCCGACTCTTAGAGAATCAATGAATTGCGCCGCTATACCGCGTTATACGGAGTCTGGATAATTATCCGTTTCCGGGATAACGCTGTTTCCCAAACAGTTAACTCAATCGCTCCACATTGGCCTTCACCTGGGCGGCCATGCCGCGAACTGTGGCCGCACGGACTTCCGCGGCATCGAATGCCTCGGCAAAGCCGCCAGCGACAGCCAAATGCCTGTCTATATATTCTTGCGCCTTGTCGCTCGAGATGTCTGCATAAGCAGCAAGCTCAATCATGTGGTTACGAGTGATTGCCTCCGCTTCTCCCATCACATCCATCTGATGATAGCCACCTGGACCCGCTGCAAAAGTCAAGTCATAGGCCGGCGACAGCTTCCAGCGGCCGTCCTTGTCGATACAGAAGGAGATGTTCTTGGGATGGTCGTCTCGATTATTGAATACGACATTGAACACCACGCGGGCAAATGCCTTTTCCACCTCGCCCCCTTCTCCTGTGAGCTCGCGCGTAACCTGGAGGAACTCTGCATAGCCCAATGCCCCAGGCACGCGGAAGTCTGCACCTGTAATGCCCGCCAACGTATGGACTGGCACGCGCAAGCCGTTTTCCACATCGAAGCGAGCGACACCGAAAGCGCCCAGCTTCTTGGATAGGTCAAAGTATCGCGTGGCAGGTATGTCTAATCCACAGTCCCGCGCCAAGGCGGCGTAGCTGTTCTCAATGGCGCACACCTCTTTGTGCTCACCGGGCAATTGGAATTTCACCATCCAGGGGATACCGTTTGCGATGCCCTGCGTCTTCATGTCACCGGTAGACGGGTTGTAATCCACCAGAATCTTGGGCCGTGCGCCGTGCGGAGCAGCTCCTGCCGCAAGTAGTTGAAGAAAGAACTCGCTATCCTTACCGCGCATAACATCCTGTGCCTGTTGTGCCAGCTCACAAAGGTCAAAGGTTGTCGTGGGCGCAGTCAAGACTTGGGCCGGCGCGTATGTCAGAGCACCCATCGTCTGGCTTCCAAGGAGAGCCAGACGGTCAAGTGATGACACGTCGTCGATTTCGAGGCCGTTCTTGCGCCAATACTGGTCCATCAACATCATCCCCCACCCGTCGGGCAAGCTATCTGCGAATAGCCCCGGCAGAAATTTTTGTTCCCGCCGGAAGGTGAACGATTGCTCTTCCATCGGGAGTTTGAGCGGAGACAGCTCAAGGTCTTGCATGACAGCTTGGAAGGTGTAGCTAAAGACGACGTTGCCGTCAGTGCCCTGCTTTAATACTCCTAGAGGCCAGCGTTCTCCCCAGCCTTCGTAGTAAACATCAACGCTTTTCAATTGGAACTCCTCTTTGGTTGGGCAATATTGTCCACAGCAATCTGAACCCTCGTCTTGACGGTGAGCTCTGGCAAAGGGCCACGCGGTCCTTCTTTCATTTTCTTCAGCTCTATCTGGTCGAAGATATCGAGTCCGAGGCCGAAGCGGTTCAGCACCACCATCAGCTCCATGACGGAATAGTCGCCTGTCGCGTCCAGGATGCGCACAATGGTGCCCGCGGCGAGCCCCAGTTCGGCGTCGAGGGCGTCGTAGTCGTATGCCGAACTGCTGAGCGCATTGCGGAGATAATCGGAGATGTCTTCTAGCGTCTTCACGGCGGGTCCCTATCTGCATCTATGGACTTGGCGCCACCAGTCCGAAAGATAGTGTATAGACCAAGACAGGGCTGCAACAGGGGATGCGAGGGGCATGTACCTTTAATCGAGCAGTAACGCCGATAGGTTCGATTAACGGCACATCGGATAAGTAAAGCATCGCGTGAGTTTGATGATGGTGTAGATTCTCCAAATGAACACTCGAGTCAAAGACATCATCACCAAACTCTATCGTCCTCCAGAGCACGGGCGACGAGTGTTCGCACTCTCTAGGGGCGACGCTGAGAAAATTCCTCTGATAACAGGTGTCGCTGTAGTTTCGATTACCGCGCCTGAGAAAGCACCAGCGCAGCTACCAGCGTACGAATATCTTTTGCGCCTCAGTTTCGCCGACGTCGATTTTCTTGGAGAAATCTCCGCCAGAGCGGCGGAAAAACTGCCGGCCGCGATGACAAGGCAAGACGCTGAAGCCATATTGGGTTTTGTCCAGGCTCTCCCCTCCTCAATACATAGCTTGATAGTTCACTGCGAAGGTGGATTCTCCAGGTCCGCCGGCGTCGTGAAGGCCTTGGAAGAACTATATGGCTATGAGGTAGAGGAGGCGAGATTGACTCAAGCGAATCCGAGTGTAGTGCGGACGCTCCTCGATATCGCGGGCCAAAAAAACGAAACCGGGAAGAAACGGAAGAACAAGCCTGAATAGGCATCGTCGATAGAGCGCGGTCTGCAACGGCGCTTCGCTTAAACGCTCCCATGATTGCGCCCCTGTTTCAGTACCTGGACGCAATCAATCCGAAGGCACTCGCCACAGCTACCGCTGTACAGGGGGCGGCAAAATACATTCACGCCTACACCAAGTCTCCAGTGGGGCATGTCCTTTGGCGCCGCTCGCCAGTTCCACGCGAGGATTCGAATAGCCTAGTCTTGATGGGGAGAACGCATTGCCGGAGGTACTGCGCACACGTCATAACGGGGCGAAATCGGGTGGAAATGCCCGTCGGTGCTAAAAAGAACGTCTTCTTTTTCCGTTTTTCACGAAAATACGATTTTTGATGTCGAGGGGGAGTAATTTTAGGCGAAACTACCTGTTCCAAGAGAGACTGAAAGGTACGCTGGTGCTGGCTCTTAGGTTGGAAATCCAGGATTTTGGGAAGCCAACTATTTCTGGCTTACATGTATTTGTGTCGAGGAAAGTTAATTCGCTCCCTGGTGCAATCGGAATCAAGCACTAACTCACGCCCAGCAAGGAACACAGGCGATGTCAGTTCTTCTGGCATTCGCCTGTTTTTCTTGTTTTGACAGACACATTTATTGACCTTTTTTGGCACGTTCGCCGGCTCCGAGCCACTCAAGAGCCTCATCTGAAGCGGCCCGTCATCAACTGCACAGTCGAGGGGTTCGCCTCTTTAAGGTGCCTCAAGTCTGTTTGGTATCCACACAATTGATGGAGCGCGAGGGCCATCAGCACGCGTCGGTTATCTTTGTACGCGCATAAGCAAAAGCGACGCCGGCTCGCGGAGTAACAGGCCCAGGAACAACGGGAATTTCCACTGCAAAATATTTACCTCACACTGATTCCATCTAGGAACAGGTCGGTCAAATGCGCGATCCGCGGTTTCGTCGTACTACCTTGCTCAACGCTAAGTGAAATCGCTACCACCATACAAACGAGATCCTCGAAGGAGACGTCCTTACGAACGGCTCCCGCATTTTGTGCGCGCTCGAGCAAGCGTCGTACTTCTTCGCCGCTAGCGTGGCAACCGGGCGTTCCACTCTTCAATACTGCACCCAGCGCCGCAGCCAGTCCCCGATAGTGACACGCGTGCGCAACAAGATCACTGACGAAAGCGCGTACCGAATCAGCCGGCTGCAGCTTGTGGTCGCGTCGTCGGCTAGCGTTGGCCAACGCCATCAGGCGCTCGTCATTTGCAGCCGCAAGCAACGCCTCCCTAGTTGGGAAGCGACGATACAGGGTGCCAATCCCAACTTTAGCGCGTTTAGCGATGTCGTCAAGCGAAGCGTCAGATCCGCGTTCCAGAAAGACCTCTTCGGCTGCCGCCAGGATACGCTCACGATTGCGGGCCGCATCGGCTCTTAACGAAGGCTCTTCTATTCGGGGAAATTTGTTCGTCATATTCAAATTAGCTTGCAAAAGTGGATGATATCTCCACATAATAAATGGAGCAAATCTCCGGTTATGAAAACAATGGAGACGGCACAGTGGTTGGAAGCGTGCCTGGTGGTTACCGATAGCAGTGGATGAGTTCGCTGGCCACAGCCAAGCTATTTTTGGTCTAAGGCGTCCACGTTCCGATCAGACGGCAAAAAATACACTGAGGAAATTTGTCTCATCTAGGCCGCTTGACGAAGCAGGATGAAGTTGGGAGCGCCGCGCTGTAACGTAGATCAACCGAAGACATCTGTGTCGCAGATGTTGAGTTATTCCGAGGTGATGGTCGGGTGGCAGTCCGATTGTCTGTTTTTCGTCTGACGGTGCCGGTTTTTAATATAAACGTTAATGAATACTTATGAAGATTGATCTGTCGGGAAAGACGGCATTGGTGACAGGATCGAGCGAAGGTATCGGCTTGGCCATTGCGCAAGGATTAGCACTATCAGGAGCCAGTGTAATCATTAATGGCCGGTCGAAGGATAAGCTGGAGGCAGCGCTCACGCAGCTTGGAGGAGATGCCAGAGGAGTAGCGGTCGATCTCGCTGATCCGGGCGGCATGACCAGACTCATGGAGGAAGTCCCCCATGCTGATATCGTGGTCAGCAATCTTGGCATCTTTGAAATGGGCGATTTCTTCGAGGTTGACGACGCCGCGTGGGATCGGCATTGGCAGATTAATATGATGACGGGGGTACGCCTGGCTCGGGCATATTTGCCGGCAATGGAGAAGAATGGATGGGGCCGAATGATATTCATCAGCTCAGAATCGGCGTTCAATATTCCGCCGGAGATGATTCATTATGGCGTGAGCAAGACTGCTATTGTTTCGCTCGCCCGCGGATTGGCAAAGCGATTTGCCGGTACTGGCGTGACCATCAATTCGGTTCTTCCCGGGCCCACGATGACAGAGGCAATGGCTAACATGATCGGGGCGATGCGCGCAGAGGAAGAGTCTCTTGAAACAGCTGCAGCCAAAGTCATTACAGCGATGCGACCGAGCTCCATCATCCGTCGCGCTGCCAGCGTACAAGAAGTTGCCAATATGGTGGTCTATGTGGCCTCCCCATTGTCATCTGCAACGACTGGTGCCGCCCTCCGTGTTGACGGTGGAATCATCGATACGCTGATGTGAGTGTCGCCTGCCGAGACGGTTACGCGGGCAAACCGAAAAGGCGATATCCCACGACAGACTGCACTTAGCTGCATGCAGTCCGTCGGGGTTGAGCCTTTTCATGGCGGCACTGAAAAATCATCTGGAATGATGGAACCAGAAAATGCGCCCCATACAGCTACTCGCTTGAAGCATTTCTGAAAGCTGGTATCAGAAAGTATGGCGAACACCTGTCATTAAGCCCAGCTGGTTTTTCCCTGCCCCCACCGTTCCTCCCGCATCAAGAGAAACAGCTGACGTTCCACCATTCTTGATATAACCAAGAGAAGAATAGACTGCTGTACGCTTGGACAAGGAATACGTCAGGCGCGCCACCGACAAAGTCACATCATTGGAGCTACCCTTGGTATTGAGTCGTGCCAGCTGCGCATCCAGGACAAGAGCGGCCGAGAATGGATAACTCATGCCCAGATAGTACAAATCGGAATCCTTGTACAGGTTCGACGCTGCTCTGATACGGTGATCCACAATACCGCCACCAACCTTTATATCTCCGAGCATCCAATAGCCGTTTACGGTCACGCGTTGCTCGCAATTGTCGCTACTGGTCAAGCCACCTGCTGCGCCAGCATTTCCGTACAGAATATCGTAAGAGCTGTTGATGCCATAAGCTTTGGTCTCATAGGCCAGCAGTCCGGTAAATTGGCGGCACGCTTTAGCGTTGCCCGCTACCTCGCCAGGGCAATTGGTTGCGGCCGGACCGCCTGTACCTGCAGCGTCACGACCAAAGCTGTAGGTGGCCCCCGCCGTGAAGGAACCGAATGCACCCAGATAGCCGATGGCGTTGTCGCTGCGGGCGTTCGGTAGATATCCGTCGATGCTGCCGATGGAAAAGATGTTCGGACCCATGACATCACTTTTGAGTGGCGCAAGGTAGGTCATGTTGACCTGACGCCCCAACATGATCTGGCCCCAAGCCCCCTTAAGGCCGACATAGGACTGGCGGCCGAATATTCGATTTCCTTGCCCCATTGCTCCGGTGTCAGGGGCAAAGCCCGTTTCTGCGACAAAGATGGTTTGCAAGCCGCTCCCCAGATCTTCGACGCCTTTAAAGCCGATGCGAGACGGGAAAGTGCCGGTCAGCGATGGCATCTTCATTACAGAATTGCCATTCGCGTTTGCGTTGCTCGTGTAGACAACGCCCGTATCGATAATCCCATAAACTGTCACGGCGCTTTGTGCGAACGCATGACCCGCAACGACAACTGAAACGAGCGCAATTGCGCAGAGAATTCTTGAATTCTTCATGTCATTCCTCCTGTAGTAATTAATAGTTTTTTTAATAGTGGTCCGAGCTCTCTAGCCAGACTCGTCAGATATATCGTGCGCTGTTTCTCGTGTGCTCTTTATGAATTAATTAATTGGTGTCGCCTACAGACCTGACATAAGCAGGTCATCGGCATACAGTGACATGAGCAAAAATCGAGCGCTGCAATAATGTGCGGTGTTATGGACATTTATCCTTGCACAACTTGTTGGTGTTGCTCACCCAGACCATCAATACCCAGACGGATCGCCTGGCCAGCGCGCAGGTAGACGGCCTCGGGCTTGATGCCCATGCCCACTCCCGGTGGCGTGCCGGTGGAGATCACATCACCCGGCTGCAGGCTCATGAAGCGCGACAGATAGGACACGATATGCGCCACGTTGAAGATCATGGTGCTGGTATTGCCGTTCTGATAGCGCTTGCCATCCACTTCCAGCCACATGCCCAGCTTCTGCGGATCGGCGATTTCATCGCGGGTCACCAGCCAGGGGCCGATGGGGCCGAAGGAATCGCAGCCCTTGCCCTTGTCCCAGGTGCCACCGCGTTCGATCTGGTATTCGCGCTCGGAGACGTCGTTGACCACGCAATAGCCGGCCACGTGCGAGATGGCATCCTTCTCGTCGATGTAGGCGCCGCCCTTGCCGATGATCACGCCCAGTTCCACTTCCCAGTCGGTCTTCTTGGAGCCGCGCGGGATCTTGACGTTGTCATTGGGGCCGACCACGGCCGAGGTCCACTTGTTGAATACCACCGGTTCGGCCGGAATCGGGAGGTTGGATTCGGCGGCGTGGTCCGCGTAGTTCAGGCCGATGCAGATGAACTTGCCGATATTGCCCACGCAGGCGCCGATACGGGGATTGCCTTCCACCAGCGGCAGGGTGTTGAGGTCGAGCTTGCGGATCTTTTCCAGCGAGGCATCGTCCAGCACGGCGCCGTTGACGTCCTTGATATGCGCCGACAGGTCGCGAATCTTGCCGGCCTGATCCAGGATGCCGGGCTTTTCCAGACCAGTTGCACCGTAACGAACCAGCTTCATCTATGTCTCCTTGTAATGACTGACGCAAGAAAAGCACCAGCCGCATTCGGAGTGAAGGCGTCTGGCGATTTTCAAGCACAAGCTTTTTTATGGATGTCTGCTGCCACAACGCTGCGTATCAGTGGGAGAAGAAGTCCAGCACCATACGATTGAATTTCTCGGCGTGTTCCCATTGGGCCCAGTGGCCACAACGATTGAAGATGTGGAGTTCCGCATTGGGCAGCCCCCAGACGAGCCGCAGGCCGATGTCGAAAGGAACGAAGCGATCATCACGTCCCCAGATAATCAGGGTTTCCGCCTTGATTTCTGACAGACGATGTCCAAGATCCGGGAATTGCTTCGGATTGGCCTCCGCGCTCTTCACGAAGTTTTCCAGGTGGTCCTTGCGAGAAACGATATTGTTCAGACGCGTCTGGTACATCTCTTCTGTGAGGCTGGATGGATCGAAGACGAAAATGCTCATCATCTTCTTGAGGTTTTCGATGGTCGGTTGGCGATAGAGCGCCTGAATGGACTTGATTCCCTCGGTCGGCATCGGCACGAACTGGCTCGGGCCGCCCGTTCCGCCTCCCATCAGTACCAGCTTGGCAACGCGTTCCGGATTGGCAAGCGCAAATGCAACAGCGCTATGTGCGCCCATCGAATTGCCGATGATGTGGACAGGTATGACAATACCAATCGCATTAAGCAAGCCCTTCAGCGAACGCGCATTGAGATCCGAGCGCGAGCCCGTCGACACCACAGGATCACTCTTGCTCCATCCCGGACAGTCCATGAGGATGACGCGATAACCTTGTTGCACCAGCGGCTCAAGGTTCCGGTGGAAATTGGCCCAGCCACTGGCTCCTGGCCCCGATCCATGCAGCATGACAACGATTTTCTCGCCTTCGCCCATGTCGTTGTAGTGGATACGCAGGGCCAGATCGCCTTCTTTGATATCGGCAAATTTACTGGTACTGGCTTCAGTCAGCGGGATATTCTGGCTCATGATCTTCATTTCTCCTTCAACGGGTATCTAAATTGGTCGGCACAATGCGCAACTGCCTGCCGCACCTGCTGGAACTGACAGGCAGTGATTCAGTCGATGCCAAGTACGGCAGCAAGCGCAGACTGCAGCTTTTCTCTGGCGGACGGAACGTCATGAATGGCGCCAATCTCGCGCCAGGCGACATATCCATCGGGCCGCACCAGAATTGCCCCGGCTTCCTCGACTTCGCGCGCGCGCTGCCATTCGCAGTACGGGTCCTGATAGTCACGCGTACCTGTTTGCACCACTTTCAGGAATTCAACATTCAGCGCGGAGGCGGCTTGCGCCCAGGCCTCACCGCTCAATCCGGTCATCAGAGTGAATTTCCCCTTTCCGATGACATCCAGCGTTGAGATGCGCCTACCTTTACTGTTCACCAGCCAGGCATGAGGCAATTTGGCCCCAGGTCGCGTAGTGACCTGAAGGTACAGCTCCTTGTCTGCCTTCCATTCTTCCGCACTGCTGTTCGGATCGGGCAAAACAGCCGCGGAGCAATAACGTTGATTGAGTTCAACCCCCTGAGCATTGAACTCATGATCCTTCAGCGCCAGCGCATCTTGTGCGGCCTTTCGGGCCTTCACGCCCTCAGGGCCGGGGTCTTTGAAGCGCGCAATACCGGCGGCCACAGGGTTCGCAGCACCTTCCACTCTGAAGACTGCCTTCAGCGGCGCATAATCCAGTCGCGACTGGTTTGCGCGCAAGACGATCTGCTTACCCACCGGGGCGCGCTCGTCGCTGTATGAAGCCAGAAGCTTGTCCTTAGCGTGCCCTTTCAACACGAAAGCCAGTTTCCAGGCGAGATTGAAGGCGTCCTGAACGCACGTGTTGAGGCCCAGTCCGCTCGAAGGTGGATGGCGATGTGTGGCATCGCCACCGCAGAACACACGTCCTTTCGAATAGGACGTCGCGTAGGCCTGGTTGACGTACCAGACAGATTGACGCTCGATTTCAACCTCCAGATCGGGGGCGCCGACGAGCAGGCGAATCTGTTTGAGAATGGTCTCCTCACTCAGATCGGGCTCACCCTTCGAGATGTCGATGCCCCATCCGGCAATCCACTTTTTCCAGGGCGTGACGGCGCGCAGCAGACCTAGCCCGATTTCACCGAAGCTGGCGTCCTGCGTGACAATCCAATGCAAGATGCTAGGCCGGTGTTCGACGTATTTGCTCAGATCGGCATTGAAGATCACATAGGCAGTCCCAGCCCGAGCCATCTGCCCTTCAATCTGCAAGCCCAGTTCTTCTACAATTTGCGACCGGGCTCCATCTGCACCAACGAGATACTTCGCCCTCACGCTGTACTCCCGTCCACTCAACCGATCCTGAAGACGGACGCTAACCCCCGTGTCGTCCTGTTCATGCGAAAGATATTCCGTATTGAGGGAGAACGACGCGCCACGTTCTGCCGCGCTGTTCAGAAGGATGGGCTCCATTTTCGGCTGGATAATATCCACCACGGGGCAGGGACTGCCCTTGACATAGTCCCCATGGCGCTGTTCGCCGGTCCCCCAGGCACGCATGCGCAGCAGTTCCTCACCCGCGAAGCTGGTCGTCACCAGGCTGTCGCCCATATACTCCCAAGGGGTTGCCTGCCGGATCACTTCCTCCTCGATGTCGAGATCACGAAATACTTCCATCGTGCGCTGATTGGTAATATGCGCGCGCGGAGTGTTCGCAAGCCAGTTCCATCGCGAGACCATGTGGCAACGCACGCCGTAGGTAGCAAGGGCCAGTGCCGCAGTGGAACCCATCGGGCCGCTGCCCACAATGAGAACGTCGGTTTCGAAGTCATGGGTGGTACTCATAATTGCGTCCTATTTTTACGTATGGCTTTGCACTCAGTGCCCAATGAATGCGCAGCGTTCTTTACCTGTAGGCGTACTTGTCTATCCGGGCAGCGGTACGCCTTCAAGATGGATTACGTGTTGTTCAGGCTAACTTTGGAAGAAATATCGCGTGGTTTCGACGGAACGGCGAAAACCACCAAGATGAGACAGATCACAGAAAGACCCGCGATGCCAGCCACACCGGGCATGAGGCTGCCCGTGCTCGACTTGATGTAACCCAGCAATGTGGGACTGGCGAAACCACCGACATTGCCCAGCGTGCTGATCAGTGCGATACCTATCGGCGCCGTCTTCTTGTCGAGATAGGTCGGCGGCAAGGACCAGATAAGGGGGCCACTGGCAGCCGTAGCAAAGCTGGCTACAGCAAATGCCACCAGGATGAGCGGAAGCGAGCTGGCCAAGGCTGCGGAAATCAGGCCACCCGAAATAAGCAGGAAAATACTGATGAGATGCCAGCGGCGCTCCATGAAGCGGTCAGAGGTCCAGCTCAATACGATGGCCCCGACCACGCCCATTGCCAACGGAATCGCAGTCATGACACCGATGGTTGAAAGAGAAGTGATGCCGCTTTCACGCACAATGGTAGGCAGCCAGAAGAACAGCAGATAGTTGCTGCAGATCGCGGTGAACCAGAGCAGGGCGACGATGTAGTTCATCGGCTTGCGCAAGATCTGGCGTAGCAAGCCGGTCTCATGGGATTCACCTTTGACCACTTGATTGGCAAGGTCTGCTTTCACGATGGCCTTCTCGGCATCCGTGAGCCACTCTGCGTCTTCAGGCTTGTCGCGCAATACAACATACGAAATCAAGCCGAGCACGCACGCTGGCAATCCTTCTATGATGAACACCCACTTCCAGCCGGACATTCCCATGACGCCGTTCATACTTGACATGATCCAGCCCGTCAGAGGGGCCGCAATCGAACCGGCCACCGCATTGGCGACGAAAATGACTGCCGTGACGCGCGCTCGCATGCGTGCGGGGAACCAGAAGGTCAGATAAAGAACAATCCCTGGCAGGAACCCGGCCTCAAACGCCCCCAGAAGGAGGCGAAGAATGACAAGGTGGGTAACGCTGGAGATAAATGCAGTGGCCACTGTAACGAGGCCCCACAAGACCATGATGCGCACAAAGGTCCGACGAGCCCCCCATTTTTCCAGATAAATATTGCTGGGAATTTCGCACAAGGCATAGGTCAGAAAGAAGATGCCGGCAGCCAGTCCGTATGCAGCTGCAGAAATGCCCAGCTCCTCACTCATCTGCAGCTTGGTGAACCCAATGTTGATGCGGTCGATGAAGGAAACGCCGTAGCAGATGAACAGCAGCGGAATGATCCGCCACCAGATTTTTCGATATATCCGTGCGCGGTTTTGCTCGTCATTGACGTGCGTAGCCTGGAACTGTGACATGTCTCTCTCCATTGTCGATTTTTTTGATTTTTATTGAGGCGTCAGGCATCGGGGCCCGGCGCCTTTACTTCTTGAGCCTTCAGGCTGCGACTTGACGTTGTTTGACCATGTCCAAGGCGACATCAACAATCATGTCTTCCTGACCGCCGACCATCTTTCGCTTTCCAAGCTCAATCAGGATGGCGCGGGTATCCAACCCGAATTTCTCGGCGGCAGATTCAGCGTGGCGAAGGAAGCTGGAATAGACGCCGGCATAGCCTAGGCTGAGCGTCTCGCGATCAACGCGGACGGGCCTGTCCTGGAGCGGACGTACCAGATCTTCGGCCGCATCCATCAATTCGAAGAGATCTGTGCCGTGCTCCCAGCCATAGACGTCGGCCACTGCAATGAAGACTTCCAGTGGCGCATTTCCTGCGCCAGCTCCCATCCCGGCTAGGCTTGCATCAACCCGGATAGCACCGTTCTGAACCGCAGCGATGGAGTTTGCGACGCCCAGAGAAAGGTTGTGATGCGCGTGGATTCCACGTTCTGTCTCCGGCTTGAGCACGGCGTCATAGGCTCTGAACCGGGCAGCGATGTCGTCCATCGTCATTGCCCCGCCAGAGTCGGTCACATAGACGCAATGGGCACCGTATTGCTCCATCAGCCGGGCCTGCTCAGCCAGCTTCTCCGGGGCGAGCATGTGCGACATCATCAGGAAACCCGATACATCCATGCCCAGCTTGAGCGCATACTCGATATGCTGTCTCGAGACGTCGGCTTCGGTGCAATGCGTTGCCACGCGCACAGAGCGCACGCCGGCGTCGTATGCGCGCTTGAGATCATGTGTCGTGCCAATCCCGGGAATGAGCAGCGTGGTGAGCTTCGCGTGAGAGATCTCTTGCGCAACCGCCTCGATCCAGGCCCAGTCGGTATGGGCGCCAAAACCATAATTGAAGCTGGAACCTGATAAGCCATCGCCGTGTGCAACTTCGATGGCATCGACTTTTGCCGAATCAAGAGCGCGGGCAATTTTCCGCACATGCTCCAGACTGTACTGGTGACGGATCGCATGCATTCCATCGCGCAACGTCACATCCTGGATATAGAGTTTCTTGGCTGGTGCTGCTGCTGTCATACTTCCTCCACGATTCTGTCGTTCTGCTGGCGACGCGCGATACGTTCAGCCGTTGCGAGGGCCGCCGATGTCATGATGTCCAGGTTCCCGGCATAGGCCGGGAGATAGTGCGCGGCGCCTTCCACTTCCAGGAAGGTCGTCACCTTCAGGCCCGTAAAGACCTTATCCATTTCGGCGATGAACAAGGGATTGCTGTCGTCAAACCGCTCAAACTGCACGGCTTGCTTCAGGCGATAACCGGGAACATACGATTTGACCTGCGCCACCGTTTCCTCGATGGATCTGGTGATGGCGGCCTCATCTGCGAAGTCGCACAGGCAATAAACGGTGTCCCGCATGATCAGCGGCGGCTCCGCCGGATTGAGGACGATGATGGCTTTTCCGCGATTGGCTCCACCGACCTTTTCGATGGCCAGCGAGGTGGTCTCGGTAAACTCGTCGATATTGGCACGCGTACCGGGGCCAGCCGACTTCGAAGAGATGGAGGCAACGATTTCTGCGTAATGGACCTTGCTCACCTTGCTCACAGCAGCCACGACCGGAATGGTTGCCTGTCCACCGCAAGTCACCATGTTGACGTTCGGTGCGTCCAGATTCTGCTCGCCGTTGATGCAAGGGATGGTGAATGGACCAATGGCAGCGGGGGTCAGGTCGATAACACGCTTCCCGAAGGCCTGGAGAACCTCATTGTGGTGTTTGTGCGCCCCGGCAGATGTGGCATCAAAGACGATCTCGATGTCGGCGAAGCCATCCATCTTGGTCAGGCCATCGATCCCACCTGCAGTAATTGGAACGCCGAGGCGTTCAGCACGCTTGAGGCCATCCGATTCCGGGTCGATACCGACAAAGGCGCCCACTTCAAGAACTTTGGACAAGCGCATGATTTTGATCATCAAGTCCGTCCCGATATTGCCGGACCCGATAATTGCCACCTTGGTTTTAGACATAAAAATGACCTTTAAACAAACGTTGCTGTAACTTGACCCAGCTCCGACATCTGGGCAATGAAGGTATCGCCGGCCGCTACGGGAACCATGGGCCCCAGAGCACCGGTGAGAACGACGTCCCCCGCCTTCAGGGGACGGCCGCGCCTGGCAACTTCGCGGGCCAGCCAGACTGCGGCGTTCAGGGGGTGGCCCAGGCACGCAGCCCCGCCACCTTGCGAAACGACAGATTTGGATGAAGGGTCAGCGTTTTGCTCGCGTGTCATGCTCATCTGCAATCCACGCAGATCCAGATCTGCAATCCTGCGTACCGGACCACCGAGCACATACATGCCCGAAGAGGCGTTATCAGCCACCGTATCGAAGATCTTGATGTCCCAGTTGGCAATCCGGCTGCCGACAATTTCCAGGGCAGGAACCACAAAATCGATTGCCCGAATGATGTCCGCCACGGTCACATTGATGTCCGTGATGTCCTCCCCCAGGATCAACGCCACTTCAGCTTCCACCTTCGGCTGATGGAGGTTCCTGATATCAATGGATTCGCCTTCTCCCACGGCCATGTCCGAGAAAAGCATTCCGAAATCGGGCTGATCAACGCCAAGCTGCTGTTGAACCGCCCTGGAAGTCAGGCCAATTTTTCGCCCCACCAAGCGACGACCTTGGGCCTCATAGAATCTCGTGTTGATATCCTGGATCGCGTAGGCCTTATCAATATCAGCCGAGGACAGCCGGTCGCGCAGCGGCTGAATGAATTCCCCTGTGGCGTGCGCATTGCGCAGCTCCGAAGCTAATGCTTCCAGCTCGATTTCGTGAATCATTTCCATCATCCTTTTTGGTTCAATCGCTCTTGGATGCAGGCTCAGCGAACATCATCGCCATGCCAGCAATCCAGCCCTGGATTGCTTCGTAATAGAGAAGATCCGCCTTGTACTGTCCCTGTACGGAAAGAGCCGCAAAAGCCGCCACCCAAGCGAGTACCTCCGGCCCACCCCGACCGGCTTTACGCCTGACCTCATCGTTATTGAGTGCGTCAAAATCGCTCAACTGGCCGCTTTGAAGCTTTGCAATGAATTCACGGTCCCATTCCGGATCGACGGGAAGAATGGCCGGATCGCCCTGCAGCGCTCGCGCTCCAGCCTGGAGCACTCGCTGCTCCCTGGCCAGACGAGCCTCCGGTGAAGGATTTCGACCACTGATGAGTCGTTGCTTCACGTCGTCCGGAGAAGTGGAAATGCTTGGTGTCGGAGGATCGTGGGACAGACCGCCCGAGGAGGAAATAAGCACCCGCTTGCCTGTGGCAAGCGCAAACCGGCCGACAGCTTCGCCGAGAAGTCTTGCCCGCTTGAAAGTCGGCAAGGGCGGCGCCGCGCAGTTGATGAAAATCGGAATGGTGGGATATGAGGAAAACGTATCGAACATGGCTTCCCATATCTGCACAAAGCCGTGATCGACTTCCATGCGATAAGACAGCGCCACATCAATACCGTCTTCTATCAGTTGCCTGGCAAGCGCCAGCGCATCTTCCGATGCCACAGGAAGCGGACCTGGTTTCGTGTCCCAGTCGCCCACTGATGTCGCGTTCACGCCGACGCAGAACGCGGGCATGAGCTCATAGAAAAAACCATTGAAATGATCTGGAGCGAACTGAATCACGAGGTCCGGCTGAAAGTCCTGTACACGCTTGGCCAGATCCTTGAATCCTTGCCGTACCGCAATACGGACGTCTTCGGGGGCGACCCCATCCCGCATCAGCGGGGTATGGGAGGCACTTAACACTGCAATGGACACTGTCTTGTCTCCTGTCTGTCCCTGACCCTGCTTCAATGGGCTGTGCCATTGATGCGGAATGGGCATGCAAACCTTGTCTCCGCATGCGCTCGCTTGGGTTTATTTATTAGGAAGGCCGATGGACCAACTGCGAGCGCATCTCCAGTCAGATGTCGCTCTGGATGTGCGTTGGAGGGAATCTTATTCGCTTCGAAGTTATGCCGATAATGCGTATCGGCTATATTTGTTATCCACAAATCGGATAGCCATTATTATTGGTCTGATCCCGCGATTTTGAGATTATCCCTAGCGAGCGTCTTACTTCTCTGATAGCTGGATGAGAAAGAGTTTGCGCACATACCTATAAGAATTGGCAGGCAGGAGACAAAATGGACTCAAAACTGATCGACTATTTTTTGCGTGTGGCCGAGCTGGGCAGCATCAACAAGGCGGCAGTAGATCTTAGGCTTTCCCAGCCTGCTTTATCGCGCCATATCGCGGTTCTGGAACACGAATTGCGGGCCAAGCTCTTCATCCGGAACCAGGGCGGAGTACAACTTACCGATGCAGGAAATCTGCTCCGTGAGCGAGCACGTCCTATCTTGCGCCAGTTATCCAACCTGATCGAACAAGTAGGTGATCGTGCTGCCGGACAATTGTCTGTGGGGGTCCCACCCTCATGGCAGTATCTCTTTACATCCCGCTTCGTTGAAAAGCTGATCGAGAGGTATCCCAACATTGCACTACGGGTGCACGAGGGTGTCAGCCATGTCCTCCGTGAAGATATGCATGCGGGCATGCTTGACCTGGCCATCGTTCCCTTTGAAGCCGCCTCTCCCAACGGTTATGTCAATAACGCACTTGTGCGAGAGCCACTGGTGTTGGTCTCTCACAAGGATGCAGAGCTTCGGCCTGAAAAATCAGTTCCTCTCGCCCGCCTGGATAAGTTGAAACTGGCGCTTCCTGGAAAACCGAACGTGATTCGAGCCCATATTGAGAACTCCCTTGCGCGCAAGGGATTAGGTTTCAACAATGCCTTTGAGGTTGACGCTGTCAATCTCTCGATGGACTTGGCACGCAAGGGTCTTAGCGATACGGTAACGCCCTGCTGCGCAGTCAGCGGAAATCCTCAGTGGGAGGACTCCGTTTCCTGGAGTCCGATTCGCGGGATGTTCATTACATGGGCACTGTGTGAAAACACCGCAAGAAGCCACTCGCCGGCAGTCGGAGAAGGACGTCGCCTGATAACCCAGGTGGTCGCTGAAGTAGTGCAAAGCGGGACGTGGCTGGGAGCGGACCTATTTTCGCAGACCGAATGGGCCGCTGTTTAGGCAGCAGGCTTGGCCGAAATTTCATCACCCTGACGGGAGCAGCCTAAACGCGGCACGCGGAAGCGCCTTTGGAGATTTCCTCCGCCAAGGTGCGCAGCAAAGGCACATATCGCACCGCAATTTCACGGTCGGTAACGACATTGCTTTGCAATACCAAGTTGATTGCTCCTATGGCCTGTCCTGTGATCAGGATAGGTAAGGCGATGGCAGTCACGCTAGCTTCCGATAACCATTCTCCCCGGTTAACCGCGTAGCCTCTTTTCCGGGTTTCCTGCAGGATGCGCCTGACGTAGGCGTTATCACGCGCCAGCTCACCGATAGAATCAGTCCTCTTTCGCAGAACTGCCAGCGTGGCTTCTCGCTCTTCCTGCGAACAATTTGCGAGCCATGCCCTTCCCAGCGAAGACACCAGCGTAGGGATATGAAGACCAATCGTAGCGCGATGCTGAGACAGCAAGCTTGCCCGGTGAGTAGACTCTCGTACGATCATGAATCCGCTGTCGGGCGTGGCCAAGTCGCTCGGCCAGGAGAGCGACCGCAGGTGCTTGTACATGGCAGGCGAGGCAACCTGATCAATCCAGTCCGCGCTTACATATCCTTCGGATAAGCGGCGAACCTCAAAACCAAGTGCATACGAAGCGCCATCATCCTTCTGATGAACCAGGCCTTCAGCCTTGAGCGTCTCCAGAAGACGTTTCACCGTCGTGCGATGCAGACCGCTGGCACGCGCCAAGTCGGCGACCCCACCAATGCCTCCTGGCATGGCGTTGAGTGCACGCAGAACGGCAATTCTTCGGCTCAACCCCCTCACTTCCCGGTAAGTCTGGGGATTAATCAAGCTATCGATACGCGGCATTTTTGACTCCCAGGTCGTGCACTCTGTGCACAGTCTATACGACGTGATCCGGATCAGAAATACTAAAAAAAACGATGCTGCTTGCCTGTAGCAATAAACGGCTGAGCGTGACACCTAAAAAATATGGAGACACAAATGACCTTTATCAGTCGCATTTTTCGCGCCCTGAATACGCCGGGACACGTATCCATTCCCTCTGTTCGCCGACAGACGCAGTTCGCTGGTCGGTCCTTGCTCGTCGTTGTCGATCTTGCAGACGGTCACGAAGTCAGCCTTCCCACGGAAGTCACCGTACGCCTGAACTGATGCCAGTTGAGCGCGCCCTCGGCATCACGCATCTATCGTTGCGTGCGTGGTCAAACCAGCGCCCACATCTGAAAGTTCAATGCGTGGCGGCGAATTCATGGCCCTCCAGAGAAGATGCTCAAGTCTGTCATGACGGACTTTGTTCTCTCGTCACACACTGACGACCGGATCTGGTCGATCCGGTCAGTTTTCCACCAGCCCAAACAAGGAGAAAACATGACCAAAACGATGCGTGCGGCCCGCCTGCACAAGATTGGAGAGCCTTTTCAGATCGATACGGTCGACGTTCCCGAGGTTCGGCCTACCGATGTACTTGTAGAGGTAAAAGCAGCAGGCGTGGTACCCAACCTGCACAATGTGGTCACGCACTATGCGCAGTGGTTTCCATTTTTACCTCTGCCGACGCTACCTGCCATTTACGGACTGGATTCCGCAGGTGTAGTAACACAAGTCGGCGCTCAGGTTCGCGGTATCCAGCCGGGCGACCGAGTGTATGTGAACCCCGGCCTCTCCTGCGGATCGTGCGAGGCTTGCCGCCGCGGTGACCCTATCAACTGCACTGCATTCACCTTCCAGGGCTATTTCGGTTTCGGCCCAGGGTCACAGAAAATCTTTGAAGACTATCCTTATGCCGGATTTGGCCAGTACATGACCGCACCAGCGGCCAATCTGGTAAAGCTTCCCGATAGCATCAGTTTCGAACAGGCCGCTCGCTTCGGCTATCTCGGCACGGCCTATTCGGCATTACGCAAGGCGCAGTTCGCGCCAGGGCAGACAGTCCTGATCGATGGTGGTACGGGTACGCTTGGTCTTGGCGCTGTTATCCTGGCGTTGGCGATGGGCGCAGCCAAAATCTATGCGACGGCGCGAAACAAGGTCTTGCTTGACCGCGTGCGCAGCATCGACCCTCAAAGGATCATTCCGATTGCGATGGGCGAAGGCCCGGTCGCCGAATCGGTGATGGAAGCGACGAATGGGTACGGTGTCGATGTGCTGATCGAAGCACTGGGACCCAATGCCCCCGTCTCGGCGGTCCTCGATTCTTTCAATGCATTGCGCCGTGGCGGCAAGGCGATCAATATCGGCGGCGTGTCAGATCCGATTCCCCTGGAACCGTTCCCCCTCATGTGCTTGCAGAAGTCCTATATCGGCTCGCTATGGCTCTCCACCTCTGAAGGGCAGGATATGGCCAATATGGCTCACGCGGGTACGTTGAACCTGAATGTCTTCGATCACGAACGATTCTCCCTGGAGCAGGTGAACGAAGCGCTAGCCGCTATTGAGCAGCGCACCGGAGGATTCACCAACGTGGTAATCATGCATTGAAACAAGGAGCGCACATCATGCAATACAGACGTATCGTGACGGGCCATGATGCCAGCGGGCAGTCGATTTTCCTGTCCGACGCAGCGCCGCCGCGTACCACGGCATTCCAGCACATTCCTGGTTTCGTGACTTCGTTATTCTGGGAAACGGAAGCTGACGCGGTTATTCCTGCGCCAGCGTGCGATCCTGCGGAGGTGGCTAAGTCCTGGGTGCCGGTTCCCAACGGCACCAACCTGATAATCGCATGCTTCCCACCAGATTCGGTAATGACGAACCGGGAATTTGACCCCATCGCCGCGCGTGACGAGTACCTGCAGGTGCTTCCCGGATTGGCAGAGAAGTTCGAGAGCGACAGCCCCGGCATGCATACCACCGATACCGTCGACTATGCGGTACTGCTGGACGGAGAGTTGCATCTTGAGCTGGACGGCGGTGCGATGAAGCGTTTGGCGCCGCATGATGTGGTGATCCAGAATGGCACCCGCCATGCGTGGCGCAACACCAGCGATAAACCTGCAACGATTCTTTTCGTGTTGGTGGGAGCCCGCCGCACATAGTCCGATATAGGGTCCGCGCCAATCGCCACGATGCTCCTGTAGATGAGAGTAAATGGCGACTTGGCCCGGCTTCTCGGCTCAACTTAAAAAATACGAGACGCATGAAATGAAAATTCATAGGTATATCGCAAGTGCTGGTTTGGTCGCCGCCTCAATGAGTGCTGGCATTTCGTTGGCACAAGAAAACACAGTTCCTCGCGTCGGCTTCGTGGCAGGTGCCGGGGGCTATCCCAAGATGGCCGTTACCAACCAGGCTTTCTTTGATGGACTGGCCGATGCCGGTTACAAGGACGGCCGTACCATGCAGGTCGTATTTCGCACAGCAGAAGGCAACATGAGCCTCATGCCTGCACTCATTCGAGAAACGCTGGCCGAGAATGTGGATTATCTGGTGGCTTCCAGCTCTCCTGGATGTGCTGCGGCAAAAAATGTAACGACGACAGTTCCTGTGCTTTGCATCTCGGTGCAGGATGATCCGATCAGGGAGGGGCTGACGACCAGCTTAGCCAGCGGCAGCGGGAATATCGTTGGGGTCCACAGCTATCTTGCAGATGGGATTTCCCAGCAACTCGGCATGTTGCAAGAATTGAAGCCAGGTCTGCAGAAGCTAGGTGTTCTTTTCAATCCCAACAATGCTACGCATAAACGTCTTCTGGCTGACTGGGAGAGAGTCGCCAAGCAACAGAGTGTCGTCATCGTCCCCATGCCTGCGACAGTCTCCAGCGATCTGGAAAAGGCCATTTACGCTGCAAAATCGCAGAAAGCGGAAATTGCCATCGGCTTGCTGGGTGCTGATACCTACGCTATGCGAAAAGAAATTGCCGAAGTGGCCAAAGCGAATGACTTCCCTATCGCCATGGATACGCCGGGTGGATACACCCAGATGGGCGGCGTTGCGACGATTGGGGTCGATATTGTCCCGCTCTATCGACGCGGGGCTTTGGAGCTGATGGTGCCTATGCTACAGGGAAAAAAACCTTCGGAATTGCCCTGGATTGGCCCCAAGGAAGCTGTGATGAAAATCAACGATGACACCGCAAGAGAATTCCGTCTCGTCGTCAAGCAAAAATAGAAATGACCACGCACACATGCGTGCGCGGCCAGCGGCTGCGAGCGGCAAGAAGCGAGTACGAGGAAATTATTTACCCATTCCTGATTCGTTGGAGTGGCTGCGCATGCATGCGCAGCCCTACATGCGGTCAAGTACCGACATTAGTCGCATCAGCTCCGTCTTGCCCAACCTCTGTTGATGCTGTGGCAAAGCCATCTGTGGCCTTGACTGCGTTCTCACCGCCAGCAGAGAAATACTCAACCGGTCTTGCGCGTGCCTTGTTGAACAGCAATCGCGTGACATCCGGACGTGCATAGTGTCCCGCAGGATCGGCGGCGCTCTTGGCGATGCTGATGACACCGAGATCAATATCAGCGTAAATCAATCCCTCCTGATGCTCCGGCATCTTCTGGGTGAGCGCACTGCCATCGGGCCCGTAGATGACTGAATGGCCACCTCCTGCGTGAATCAGCCCCAACTTGTCCGGACTATCGCATAGCTCGTCGATAGCCTCTTGCGAGATGACGCAGCTCGGCGCCAGCACAAAGCACGAACCTTCGACTGCATAGACCCGACTCACCGCATTGTTCACCTCCCAACCAAGCGCTGGCGCGAAGGGTTCGTAGAGAGAAAAGCAGGGCCATGCCGCAACGTGCACCTGTTCGTTCTGTGCATACATGGCGAACTTGTTGAGCGGCTGCAGGTGCTCCCAGCAGCACATTGCTCCGAGACGGCCAAGCTCCAGTGTTTCGTGGACAGCCAGATCGCTGCCATCTCCCTCGCCAAAGACCGTACGCTCGGCGTGCGTTGCACGTAGCTTGCGGCGCCGAGCGATGGTCTGGCCATCAGGCCCGATGAGCCATTGTGCGATATACAGGGTGCTGCCACTGCGTTCGGATAGCCCCAGCACTACGGTGATGCGGTTCTGCCGCGCACAGTCCGAGATCCTCGCGGCCTGCGGGCTCTCATAAGCGAGCGAATTATCGAAATAGCGCTGCACGAATCCCCTTGCAATGGCCCATGCAGGCGCTCCC
The DNA here is from genome assembly GCF_001929405.1 of Herbaspirillum camelliae. Taxonomy (NCBI): domain Bacteria; kingdom Pseudomonadati; phylum Pseudomonadota; class Betaproteobacteria; order Burkholderiales; family Oxalobacteraceae; genus Herbaspirillum; species Herbaspirillum camelliae. The sequence goes on along the minus strand of NZ_KV880769.1, from coordinate 1,699,684 downwards.
ATCCAGACGTGGAATGGATAGCCGGGCAGCCAGGTCTCGGGAAAAGCGATCAGCTTGCAGCCTTGCCGTGCGGCTTCCTCAATGAACGACAGCGTCTTGTCGACGGTCTTGTCGAGGTCAAGGAATACGGGAGCGGCCTGGACCACTGCGACTTTGTACTTTGGATGTGTAGGGCTCATGTTGGATTCCAGTCAAGAATCTGCTGTGGAAGGAAGCTGCTTTCCTGTCTTCAGGAAAGTGCCGGTCAAGCTGCATGCGCAGCAATGAACAAGTCAGAAGGGGATAGAAGCGCGCAACGCCAATGCGGTCCCCTGGGTGCGGTTGCTTACCGCCATCTCTCGCTGGATCTTTGCCGTGAGGACGAACCCTCGCCCATTGTCATATTTGACCGAGGGTCCGATGGCGAACGCTCTTCCCCTGGTGCCGGATAGGTTTGCGCCCTGTTGCTCGTCGTCAGCAATCTGGCGATACCAATAGCCGCTGATCCCCGCCACCCAATCCCGCGCAACGCTGTAACCGGCCGCATAGTCCAGGTTGAATTCGGTCCCACTACGATAGTGACTTGCCGAGTTGGTTTGGTTGATATTGAACGTCGCCTTGAAGTCGCCGTTGAAGCCATCCTTGTCGATGTACGACATAGCCAGCAGAGGTTGCAGAGACCAATAGTTGCGTCCGATGTTGGCGAGGTCGTTTTTGTTGTAGGCACCGGTTGGAGCTACCAGATCGAAGCCGTACACGCTATGCAGGTGCGCCGAGTAGTGGTTCGCGACCGCAGGTCCGAAGGTGATATCGCCCAGGCCGGTTTTGGTCTGGCTACTACCTGCGGCATCGACGGAAAGATTGACCACCGGCAAGATGGTATGCATGACCAGATTCCCACCCAGTAGCTGGTAAGGGGTAGACCACACTATGCGCGTAGCGAGCACCTTTGAGTGCACGGAGAAGCCGGGGATGGCTTTGGCATTGCCGTTGTCATCATTCAGGCGAGTGCTCGAATAGACGTTGCCGAATTGCAGGACATAGAGCCCCGGCGGTGGAACAGCGCCGAGCAGAAAATTATCGGCTCCTGAAAAATAGGTCGATCCACCGCCCTCGGTCGCATGAGACAGCGGCAACAGTGAAGCGGCCAGCAAAATCATTCCACAGCGTGTCAGAGTCTTCACTCTTGTTTTCCTTGGCGGTTAGTTAATGGGCTAGGAAGATGACGGAAGCCCTTCTGCAACGGCAGCTGCTCCGACAAGCCCCCGCCTCGCAGAAAGTGTTGAAACTGCATCGAACCGTGTATATTGTTTCCCCATCTACGAGCCGGACTATGCAGCAGGAAGGGCTTTTCCACTTGGCTGAAACGGCGGATTCAATTGGCTGGATTGGTGGTCTTGTCTGGTTGGGAGCCGTTACTTGTTTCAGGTGGAGATTTGGCGCCGGAAAGCTCTTGCGCGGCCGTCAGGCGTAGAACAAAAAATTATTCATGGCGCGAAATTTGCTAGCGCCTAAAGGAGACGTTGCGTGGATCGGCCACTCTTTTGAGGGGCCGCGATCAGGCAATGAACTTGGTCGATCCTAAGTTTCAGCACACCATCATGATGACGAGCACATCTTCGCAGGCAGGAGAGAAAAAGCAGGTCATGACCCTGTCCACGCGCTCAGCCGGCGCCCCCGACAGTCTGGCCTACTGGCACGAACTGGTCTCCGACAAGATCCTTCCCCTGGACTTCAGGCTGCTCGGTGCAGCACCTTTCGAGGCGGAAATGAAATGCTTCGACGTAGCGGACCTGCATATCTCGCATATCCGCGCCAGCCCGCATTGCGCCTTACGTACCAACGAGCTGTCACAGCATGCGGGAAGCGAATCATTGATCTTCAACTTCGTCTTGGATGGTTCCTGCGAGGCGCGACAGGATGGCAGGCAGACCCTGCTCAAAGATAGGGGCGGCGCATTTTGTAACGCCGCACGGCCCTATGCGCTCAACTTCCACGAGCCTGTCCAGATTCTGGTTCTGCAGCTTCCTTATGACGCCTTGGGCAAGGCGGTACGAGGTCTTGATTGTCTGGCGGCACAAGATTTCTCCACCGACAGCGAAATCTTCCCGCTCGTGCTGAATTACATCGGTCATCTGGCTACACGCACTCACCAGCTGGATGGTGTTCCGGCAAGCCGGATAAGACAGAATCTCGTCGACCTCGTCAGTGCAATGATGACCGAATCCCTGCAGCGGGGGCCCATGGAATTATCCGAGTGCAAGACCGCCGCGCTAGTGCGCGTCCGCTCATTCATCGAAAGCAATATCAGCAATCCGGAGCTCAACCCTTCGCTGGTATCCGGTGCGCTGCACTTGTCTGTCCGGTATATCAATCAGTTACTGGAAAAAGAAGGAACCTCCCTATCGCGTCTGATCTGGCGCCGCCGCCTTGAGTTGGTTGCGGAAGACCTGATTGATCCACGCGTGTCCGCGCTGAGCATCTCCACCATCGCCTTCAATCGCGGATTTAACGACCTGGCTCACTTCAGTAAGTCGTTTCGCCAGCGTTATGCGAAAACTCCTCGGGACTATCGCGCCACGAGGGGGATGGGTCTAGACTATGCGTAAATCGAGATGAAGCTCATGTCGGACGAAGGACGAGATAGATCATGTTGCCGGAACTTCCCGTTCTTATCCCATTAAGGCGACGCGCAAGTGAATTACATCCAAAATTGATCCACACCATCCGTGGATTAGTTTCAGTGCAATTCAACAGACGTTCTTCTGTCACGGAAAAAAATTATCCCGAATGTGACAAACTCATCCCTCGCCACAGGCAGTGAGACCTGAACACAACAAGTCGCCCCCATCAGATTCCGCATCCCGACATATAGAATCCACGTATGATTTACACTTTGGTTGCCGGTACGTGAGATGACTCGCATTACAACGATGGGTAGATCTTTAACTCATTAGTACATTGCTTTCTCGACTTTATGAATAAGCGCATTTGGCAGCGTAGTAGACTTTCTCGGTCCTTAATTACAAGATAAATATGACAAGCCAAATTACCTACTTTGTTCCAAAGGCTTCTTCTACATCAAAAGATATCAATTTCGATCTGGATACCGATCCATTTAAAAGCCAGTTCAAATTGGGATCACCTCCGCACGATCCAATTCCAACAACTGGATTAATGGCGATGGCATTGAACAGCGGCTATGGCGCCGTACCAACCGAATTATTCACTCCAACCGCCGTTTCCTGGTGGCGTCATATGCGACGCTATCTCATAGGAAGACTGAGTTTAGCTAACCGCCTAATCTCGCGACAAGGAACACCACCTACCATTCAAAGCGTGATTCCTCTCGATCTATTGGAAAAAACTGAATCAGGAGATCTGGCTACATTATTCGGCATGATTTTTTGCCGCGCTGCTGCTGAAATCTGGGCCACCCGCTATCAAGGCGGAGCGAAAATAACGCGGTTCTGGCATGTACAAATAGCAAAAGATAACGCAACGAAGCTCGATATAACCACCGATCTCTTTTATGACGACGCCCTCAATCCAGATTATGTCTTTGAACTCGACGGGAAAAACTGGTTCAGCCTCGAGGCGAAAGGAACATTTGGTCCCAAACGATGGACCTTTTTGCAACCTGGATTAAAACAGGCCAGCAAGATCCTCAGTATTTCATTTATTAATCCCGCAACTAATTTTCGTTATAAGAGAAATATTAAATCGTATGCCTGCACGCTGTGCTATTTCGACAGTCAGAGAGAGCTTCAAGTCATTCATGTCGATCCTCCATCGAACTCTGAAGAGCGAGATACGAACGAGGGCAGCATCTCGCCCATCTTGGTAAAGGAATTTGCCGACCTCGTGAAATTTGAACAATCATTTGCACAGTTCTCCTTATTGGGAAGCGATTTTTCTTCAAGTCAGCTCCATGAAATACCGTTTAGCGATAGATTTACATGGAAGCTACTTATCGATGGGGAGACTTTCAGAGAGCGAATTTATATCGGACTCCCATCTGCGATGGATAATTTCAGAGACTCCTTGCGGACCGCCCTGCTAATACTTCGCAGCACGGTACCTCTATGTAACGCTCTTAAAAACAGTTCTACCTCGGATATCTCCAAAGCCGCAGATATATGCATGAGTTCGTTAGCGAGCGGCGAATCAAACGCCTCAGAACAAGAGCGTTTTGCTCGCGACAAAGTGCTTGAAATCATTCAATACGTGATGAAAGGCCGTGATGACAGCGAGAAAAAATCTGCAACCATTCTCAAGGAAGTAGCCGAGCAGAAACTTTTGACGTCAGAGGATGAGACGCAGCTGAGCGTGCTGCAACTGCATCGCCATTTGAGGAACATCGTGAAAGTGGTTGACCGATATGCACGCATGAACCTTGAGCTATGGGCGAAGGAAGAAGAGCGTCCCGATTTGACCGTCACAGATAATGGATTGATTGTTTCATCTGGAATCCAATTTACGCCCCCTAGCGCCAGATTTCCTAAGGTCAAGATCTGAAAACCTTATCCCATAGAGATAGCATCGGGAATTGCTTCTATTTCAGGGGGCGCCGTTTTCCAGGCAAATTTCTGAGCGAAGAAGGACGACTCCCGATGCAACCCGACCTGGACTGCAATGGTTTCAGGACAAAGACCCAGACCCATCACTCCACCTACGCACGATCCTCTGGAAGAACAGGCTGTTAGGCAGTTGCAAGGTCGTCTCGCCCCCCTCATGCTCCTCCGCAAGGGTGGTATAGACCAGATTGATGTCGAGCACCCGCCCCTTTAACCCCGGCTTATCGCCACCTTCGAGAACCTCAATCACATCCCCGACCCGGAATGGCTGGGTGGTGTAGATCAGGATGGCGCAGAACAGGTTGGACAGCACGCTCCACGCGGCGAAGAACGCCACTGCGCCCACCGCCGCAAATCCGGTAAAGGCAGACCATAGCGCGGCGCTGGAAACACCCATGCGTTCCAGCGCCCACAGCAGCGCGCCACCATAGACAAAGAACCCGAGCACGCGCTGCGTCAGTGCGGCCGCTTTGTTAGGAAATCCGTAGGTGAGCGCCAGCCTGCCAATCAGCATCCTGGCCACGCGCATGATCGCCAATGCGCCGAGCACGATCAGGATGACCTCTGCGGTCGGCACTAGAACATCGAACCAGTCGGCCAGCCATTGGGGCAGGCCGTCATGTATCGATTGCAGAAATTTACTCATTCAACTCCTCTTTTATCAGGGACGGGATCTCATCGACTTGCCTGAATAGTTCAACGATGAATAGCGCCGGATCGAAAATTATAAAAGAGCGAAGGATAAGACACCGAGGATCGACCAAAAAAAGGGGCGCACAATGCGCCCCCTGCTCCATGAGCAGATTCGCTCAGTCGGTGTTGGTGACGACCAGATCAAGCGGCTGCATCGACTCTCTCGCACGTCCTTGGCTGACCGGCTTGATGGTCGGTTCAGCCGAAAGCAGGTGCTCTACGATCTGGTATTCCAGGAAGGCCTCCTTTGTCATCTCGACCGGGATCGATACGGTCTTCCTCTCCTCCACAGTCACCTTGATCGTATGCGTTCCCGGCCTCAGCTTTATCCGGGCGAAGGTCTTCGGCCCCAACTCTGCATGCAATACATCATCCACGAAAATCCTGGATTTGATGCTGCGCTGCTGGGAATACGGCCTCGTCACGTACAGATAGCCCCATCCCTCGGGCGCAGGCGCCAATGCCTTGGCCTCATCCTCATGAGCATCGTCATGCAGCGGCACCGCTACGCAGGTGCTGGACTGCTGCAAGATCGTGCAGGGAACGCTGTCACGTGCAGGCGCAGCACATGCGGACATCAAGATTGCGGACGCTGCCAGCAGAGACACCTTCGTATAGCGCTTGGTATCAGTAGCCATGGTGATTTCCCTTCACGGTGGATGAATGCTTGACCCAGAATTTCCAGAACGGCGGGCGTGATAGCGGACCTGCGGGATTGTCTTCTTCGTCCTTGTCATGGGCCAGCTTGTACAACAGCGGCAACACCAGCAAGGTGAGCGCGGTCGAGGACAGGATGCCTCCAATCACCACCGTGGCCAGGGGACGCTGCACCTCTGCGCCGGTGCCGGTGGCCAGCGCCATCGGCACAAATCCCAGCGAGGCCACCATCGCGGTCATCAGGACCGGACGCAGGCGCGTCATTGCCCCTTCATGAATGGCCTCATCCAGCGTACGCCCTTCTTCCCGCAGGCTCCGGATGAACGAGATCATGACCAGACCGTTGAGCACCGCAACGCCGGACAGGGCGATGAAACCCACCGCCGCCGAGATCGACATTGGAATGCCGCGCATGGCCAGCGCCAGAATGCCGCCCGTCAGTGCAAACGGAATGCCGGTGAACACCAGCAGGCCGTCTTTGACATTGCTGAACATCGCAAACAACAGCACGAAGACCATCAGCAAGGCGACCGGGATGACGATCTGCAATCGCTGCGTTGCCGATTGCAGGTTCTCGAACTGGCCGCCCCAGGTCGTCCAGTAGCCGGCGGGTACCTTGACCGCAGACTGCAGCTGGCGCTCGGCCTCGGCCACGAAACCGCCCAGATCGCGCCCGCGCACATTGGCGCTGACCACGATGCGGCGCTTGCCATCCTCGCGGCTGATCTGGTTGGGGCCGGGGGCGATCGTCAGGGACGCGACCTCACCCAGCGGCACATAGCTCACGCGCGTGGCGCCCTCCTGTGGCGGCAGGGCAATCGGCAGCCGTCGGATGGCCTCCAGATCGGTACGGGCCTGGTCCGGCAGGCGCACCACGATGCCGAAGCGACGGTCGCCCTGGAACATCGTGCCGGCTTCCTTGCCGCCGATGGCGGTGGCGATCGTGTCCTGGATGTCGGAGACATTGAGGCCGTATCGGGCCGTCTTCTCACGGTCGATCTCCACCGTCAGCATGGGCAGGCCGGTGGTCTGCTCGATCTTCACTTCGGTGGCGCCGGGGATCTTCTCCAGGACGGCCGATATCTTGCTGGCGGTGTCGTTGAGCACCTGCATGTCGTCACCGAAGACCTTCACCGCCACATCGCTGCGCACGCCGGAGATCAGTTCGTTGAAACGCAGCTGGATGGGTTGCGAGAACTCGTAGCTGTTGCCGGGGATCTTCGCGACCTCTTCCTGGATCGCCTCCAGCAGCTCCTCGCGGCTCTTCTTCGGTTCGGGCCACTGCTCTTGCGGCTTGAGCATGATGTAGCCATCCGATATGTTGGGCGGCATCGGGTCGGACGCCACTTCCGCCGTGCCGGTGCGGGCGAATACGCGCTCCACTTCGGGGAATTTCTGCTTCAAGGTCTTCTCGATCTGCTTCTGCATCTCCAGCGACTGGGTCAGGCTGGTGCCGGGAATGCGCAGCGCCTGGATCGCCATGTCGCCTTCATTGAGGCTGGGCACGAATTCCGAGCCAAGACGGCTGGCGACGACGCCGCAGACGAGGATCAACGCGCCGGCAAAGGTGAGGGCGACGGGCTTGTTTTCCATGATCGTCTTGAGCATCGGCTCATACAGACGCTTGGCCCAGAGCATCAAGATGTTCTCTTTCTCGGCGACCTTCTCGCCGATGAACAAGGCAATGGCGGCCGGAATGAAGGTGACCGAGAGGATCATCGCGCCGATCAGGGCGGCAACGACGGTAAAGGCCATCGGCGTGAACATCTTGCCTTCGACGCCGGTGAGCGCAAACATGGGCAGGTACACGATCATGATGATCAGCTGACCAAAGATCAGCGGACGGCGCGCTTCCTTGGCGGCGGCGAACACTTCGTGGAAGCGCTCGCTGCGCGTCAAGGTACGGCCATGGTGCGCCTGGGCGTGCGCCAGCCTGCGTACGCAATTCTCCACGATCACCACGGCGCCATCGATGATGATCCCGAAGTCCAGCGCCCCCAGACTGAGCAGGTTCGCGCTCACCTTGTTGGAGACCATGCCGGTGAACGTGAACAGCATAGCCAGGGGAATCACCATTGCCGTGATGATGGCGGCGCGGATGTTGCCGAGGAAGACGAAGAGCACGGCCACCACCAGCAAGGCGCCTTCGACCAGGTTCTTCTTGACCGTGGCGATGGCCTTGTCGACCAGGACCGTACGGTCATAGACGGTGACCGCTTCGACGCCCTTGGGCAAGCTGCGGTTGATCTCTTCCATCTTCCTGGCGACGGCCTGCGAGACCTTGCGACTGTTCTCGCCGATCAGCATGAAGACGGTGCCGAGCACCACTTCACGGCCGTTCTCGGTGGCTGCACCGGTGCGTAGTTCACGTCCGATCTCGACCTCGGCCACATCGCGTATCCGGATGGGAACGCCTTTGACGTTGGCCAGAACGATGTTGCCGATGTCTTCGATCGAGGCTACCTGGCCCGGTGCGCGGATCAGATATTGCTCGCCACGCCGCTCGATGTAGCCGGCGCCGACATTGCTGTTGTTCTTTTCCAGCGCCTTGATGATGGTGTCCATCGTCATGCCGTAAGAGACCAGCTTCTCTGCGGACGGTGCGACCAGGTACTCCTTGGCGAAGCCGCCGATGGTGTTGATCTCGGTCACACCGGGAACCAGCCGCAGTTGCGGCTTGATGACCCAGTCCTGGATTTCCCGCAGGTCCGTCGCGGTATAGGGGGTGCCGTCGGGCTTGCGCGCGTCGTCCCGGCTTTCCACCGTCCACAGGTAGATTTCCCCCAGGCCGGTGGAAATCGGCCCCATGCCCGGATCGATGCCTGGCGGCAGCTGGCTCCTGGCCTGCAGGATGCGCTCATTGACCAGTTGGCGGGCGAAGTAGATGTCCGTGCCATCCTTGAAGATGACCGTCACCTGGGACAGGCCGTAGCGGGACAGGGACCGCACCTGTTCCAGATTGGGCAGGCCGGACATCACCGTCTCGATCGGATAGCTGATGCGTTGCTCGGCCTCCAGCGGCGAATACCCGGGCGCGGAGGTGTTGATCTGGACCTGCACATTGGTAATGTCGGGCACGGCGTCAATGGGCAGCTTCTGGTAGCTGTAGACGCCATAGGCGCCCATCCCCAGCACCGCGAGCAGGACCAGCCATCGATGCTCGATGGCGAAGCGAATGATGCGTTCAAACATGATTGTCGTCTCTCTCGAAGTCGCCGGTCTTAGTGGCTATGCTCGGCGGAACCCTTGCCCAGCTCGGCCTTGATGGCGAAGCTGCCGGTGGCGGCATATTCGGCGCCGGCGTTGAGGCCGGATCGGATTTCCACGAACTTGCCGTTGCTGCGTCCGGTGACGACCTGCTGGGCCGCAAAGCCGCCAGGCACGCGCACGAAGACGACGCTCTTCTCTTCCACGGTCTGCAGCGCATCCACCGAGACCGCCACGGGCACTTGCGCCTCGTCCGACACCACCTCGACATTCACGAACAGACCGGGGCGCCAGCTGTCATCCGGATTGGGCAGGATCACGTGGGCCTTGGCGGTGCGGCTCTGTTCGCCGATCAGGGAGCCGACGTAGGAGATCTTGCCGCTCGCGCTGGCGTCGAAGGCGGTGGCGCGAACGGTGACCTTCTCGCCCGCGCGGACGAACTGCATGTCCTTGGGCGAGACGATGATCTCGGCCCATACGCTGCTGAGGTCCGAAATGAGGAAGGCGTTGGCGTCTTCCTTGACCGCCTCGCCCAGGCCCAGGTGTTTTTCCACAACGACGCCATCAAATGGCGCGCGGATTTCATAACGGTTCAGGCCACCGGAGGACGCCGTCGCACCGATGGCGCGCAGCTTCTGCTGGGCGTTGCGCACGGCCACTTCGGCTTCACGCAATGCGGCCTGGGCTTGCAGGTAGTCTTGTTCGGCGGAGATCTTCTGTTCCCACAGGTGCTTCTCGCGTTGATAGGCGGTCCTGGCCAGGGCCAGGCGCTGCTCGGCGTTGAGCAACTCGGATCGCTGTTCCGACACGGCGCTGCTGTTGATCACCGCCAGGACTTGTCCCTTCCTGACCTTCTGGCCCAGCTTGGCCGAGACCGATTCCACGATGCCGGCCACCTGCGGCACGACGTGCGCAGTGCGGTCTTCGTTGAAACGGATCTCGCCCGGCAGTTGCACGCTGCTGTTCAAGATCATGGGGCCAGCTGTCTTCACCTCGATGCCGGCGGTCGCGATCTGCTCAGGGTTCAACGCGATCTTGCCCTCTTCCCTGGAGGGCTCAGCGTCGTGGTGCTCCCCCTCGCCGTGTTCTGCGGAGTCCTTGTGCTCGCCGCCTTTCTCTTCGCCGTGGTGCTCGTTATCCTTGTGGCCGCTCTCCTCCTGGTGTGCGGAGGATTTTTCTGCGCCGGCTGGAGTACCGGCCTGCATCAGGCTGATCCCCGACAAGATTGCGGCGATGGCGATGATCGCCGCGATGGCGAATTTCTGCTTCCTGGTCATGTTGTTCTCACTCTGCTGAAGGGGTCTCATTGCCGGCCAGACGATCCAGGTCTGCGGCGGCCTGGAATGCGGTGGAAAGCGCTTTCCAGTACTGCGCCTTGGCCTGGAAATAGGTGCGCTGCGCGTCCAGTACATCCAGGTAGGCGAACTTGCCCAGTTCGAATCCTGTGCGCGCGGCCTGGTAGGCGCTGTGTGCGCCGGGGACGATCTCGTTGCGCAAGGCAGCGGCTTCTTCCCTGGCGTTGCGCAGGCGTTCGAAGCTCTTGGCGGCCTCGCTCTGCATCTGCACCTCCACGATGGACAGTTCGTCGCGGGCGATGTCGACGCGCTTCAAGGCTTCCAGCTCGTTGCCCTTGTTGCTGTCCAGCACCGGGATGGGAACGGAGAAGCCGACCACCCACATGTTTCTGGCATTGGATTCGTCACGCTTGTTACCAAAACTGAGATTCACGTCCGGTGTGCGCTTGCTGGTCTCTATCCGCGCCAGTGCGCGGCGGCGCTCTACTTCCAGCTGCGCCAGCTTCACCGCCGGTCCCACAGCCACCTTCCCGGTGAGCTGTGCGATTGAAGGGAGCACTGGCAAGGTTTCGACGCCGCCCTCCGTGAGCTCGAAGGCATTGCCGACCGCCCCCCAGAACGTCGCCAGTTTCTTCTGCGCGAGCAGCACATCGCTGTCGGCCTGGTGCAATTCCAGTTGCGCACTGGATTCGGCCACTCTGGCCTTGGTCTGCTCGACCGGCGAGATCTTGCCCGCCGTGACGCGACGGCCGGTCATGTCCGCCGCGGTCTTGGCCAGTCCCAGCAACTCCTTGGCCAGGCGTTGGCGTTCCATCGCGACCATGACCTCGTAATAGGCCGCGATCACCCCTGCGCGAATCTCGGTGCGCTTGGCGGCGTAGTCCAGCAAGGCCATCTCCCGTGTGCGCTGGGCGGCTTCGATACGGGCGCTGCGCTTGCCGCCGAGTTCAATGGGTTGGGTGATCTGGTAGGTGGTGGTGCGGCTGGACTTGCGGAAGTCCTCCATCAGCGCCGAGAACTCAGGATTGGGCCGTGCTCCCGCCTGGATGATGGTGGCCTCGACCGCCTCGATTTCCTTGCGGGCGGCGGCCAGGGTCTTGTTCTGCTCGAGCGCCAGGCTGATGGCTGCCGGCAGCGACAGCAAGCGAGGCTCTTGAGCAAGAGACGAGGCGGTGTGGGATTGGGGGTGTTCCGTGTTTGCAGGCGCAGTGTCCTGCGCATGGCTGACGCCGGCTGCAAGCAGCCCGAGCGCCAGCAAAATGCTGTGCCGATACATCGAATTCTCCGGTGATGAAAAGGGGAATCCGGCGAGAGCGCGTGGGGGTGCGGGTCAGTCTCGCCGAGTCAGGCGGCGAGCGGCCAATTGGGCTTGTCAGGCCCATCGGCGATATGGGAGGCGGGATGAAGGAGGTAAGCCGGATGCGCCTTTTGCTGAGGCGCCAGCGGAACGGCCACGCTCAAGCGGCAGATGTCCAGCGACTTGATGCAAGAAAAATGGCACAGGGAACAGTCAGCGTCGCTAACGCTGGGCGCTGGTTTCTCGGTCCCTGTTGGCGCATCTGCTGTGGCGGAAGGATGTTCGTGATGCCCCAGATGGGTCGTGATCCGTTCGCTTTCTTCCTGGCAATACGCCGCCACTGCCGCCCAGGAGAGCTGCATCGGCAACAACAAAGCAAGCAGGACAATCAGTGCGCGCATGGGAAGAAAAGGAGGATAGCCGCCGACCGGACCGATCGTTAGCGAGGAGCTGGGCGTGCTACATGGCCAGTCATCGGCGGCGATTATGCATCATGACAGGCCCACTGTCAGTGCGAAAAATCGTCGGGGTGGATTCTACGGCGAGGCTGCGTACAAAAAGATTGCCCAGTGATTACAGCTTTGTAATGAATGCCGTACGGAAAATGGAAGGCCTGGCCCCATGCCGGCGCTGCCACCCTGTCATCCCTCCTGCCTGAGCGGATGCCGGCTGCGGAAATAGTCTTGAATATGCTCCACGCACACGAGCACCTTCTGCGGCACCTGGTCACGGTAGTTGGTGGACAGGAAGGCACAGTAACCATTGGCCGTCCACTCCGGCAGCACCCGTTGCAGCCGGCCGGCGTCGAGGTCTTCCTGTACCTTGGTCTGCAGCAGCCGCGCCACGCCATGTCCCTGCAAGGTCAACTTGTGCAATGAATGGGTGTGGTTCACCGAGATGCGCGGTGTCAGGCGCATCTGCACCTGCTGTCCGTGGCGGTCACGCAGGCCCAGTTCCATGGTCGAGCCCAGCGGCGTAAAGAACATGAACTCATGCCCCATCAAATCCTCGGGCGTACGGATGGGTGCGGATCGTTGCAGGTAGGCCGGCGCTGCGCACAGCACTGATTCCAGCGGGGCCAGGAACACATCCTCCGGCCCGGGTGCCTTGCCCGCGCGCAAGGCGATATCGACGCCCTTTTCCATCAGATCGACGTTATGGTCGTTGACGTCGATATTGATGCGCAGCTTGGGATGGTTCTGGATCAGGCCTTCCAGCGCCGGCACCAGATATTCGGAAGCCATGAAGCTGGAGGTGGCGATACGCAGTTCACCGACCACTTCCTTGTGCAGGTTCTCGGCGGTCTGGCGGGCCTCATTGGCCAGCACGACGATGCGCGCGCAATTGGCATAGAAGGTCTGCCCGGCTTCGGTGAGACTGAGCTTGCGGGTGGTCCGATGCAATAGCGTCATTCCCATGGCGGCTTCGAGGGCGCTGATGTGCTGGCTGACCGAAGACGAACTCAGCCCCAGCGCGCTGGCCGCTCCGGAGAAGCTGCCCATTTCAACTACCCTGGAAAAGATCACCATGCGCGGCAGGTAATCCATGACATCGTTTTTTATCATTGCGGTTTCGTGATTGCGTTGCGCGAGGCCCCGGACTTCGGGCGCTGCCACCGCAAACCCGCGTGCTGTCTTGGCGCAGGCCATTTGGGGAGAATGCCTAGGCCAGGCAAGGATGAGACTCTAGTGCAGATCGGTGCTTTTGATTAGCGGCAGAAAATTGAGAGATGTGTTCAACAGAACCGCGGAATGGAAGCGATCCTCCTCGCCACCGCGAGGGATTGAAATTCCAGCTCGACAACTTCTAGAATAAGCGCACAGAGTTGCCGACACCCTTGCCACCGTCCCGCTACAGGAGATTTGATCGATGGAAATCTTCGACAACGTCACGGCCCAGATGGAAGCCATCCGGCTGCCGCTCTATGCGGTCAGCGTCAGCGCTGCCCATGCAGCGGACAGTCCGCTTTATCTGTTCCTCCACTGGCATGGTTTTCAACGCGCCACCCCGCTGCATTTGCCGGGGATAACGATTCCGCCCAGGCCCGTGCCCAGTTCACTGCTGCAGGTGGACGGCCCTTGGTATTCCGATTTGCTGCGCGACGAAGTGGTGCTGCAGTTGGCCTGGCGACTGGGCGCCTGGGATGTCAGGCGCACCTACGCGCGCGCTTGCAATGAAATCGGTGCGCCGCCCCGAGAGGCGTTGCAATGCCGTCAGGCTTTCGGCGAGGGTGACGAGGATCACCCCGTCACCCTCGACGAGACCCCGCAGGGGCGACGCGACGCCATGCAGCTCGCGGCCCGCCGGGGCTACTGGCGCTGGCTGTTCCATCCGGTCAAGGGCGGCTTGTGGTCGCAACTGGCGCAGGATGACGAAACCCTGGCCAGCGATGGCGCACGTGCTGGCCCCTGTCCCGTAGCGCCGCTGCCGAGCGAGGGGTGCGGGCGGCAGACGGTCTATCGCATGGGGCGCATCACGCGGCTGATCCTGCCGCGCCGGTTGTAACAATCAGTTACAAATTGAGTCCGGCGCGGGTCTTGATAAGGCCGCCAGTGAGACCTATTTCCTGCATCGCCGAATTTGCAAGGCCGGGATCGCCAGATCCCTGATTCTCTTTTCTTCACGTGACATTGACCATTCTGGAGATTGAACATGAAACTTCGTCCCCTTTATGACCGAGTGATCGTCAAGCGAATCGAACATGAGCGCCAGACCGCCTCGGGCATCGTCATTCCCGACAGCGCCACCGAAAAGCCCGAGCAGGGCGAAGTGCTGGCCGTAGGCAATGGCCGCGTCCTGTCCGATGGCAGCCTGCGCGCGCTGCAGCTCAAGGTCGGTGACCTGGTGCTCTTTGGCAAGTACGCCGGGCAGACCGTCAAGCTCGATGGCGAGGAACTGCTGGTCCTGCGCGAGGAAGACATCTTCGGTGTCTTCGAGCCTGCCGCCGTGCAGGACAGGAAAGCCGCCTGACGCGGCCCATCCCCGCCCCCCTATTCCCTAGTTCGTGGAGACCTAACATGAGTGCGAAACAAGTGAAGTTTCATGACACTGCCCGCGCCCGCATCGTCAAGGGCGTCAACGTGCTGGCCGACGCCGTCAAGGTGACCCTCGGCCCCAAGGGCCGCAATGTGCTGCTGGACCGCAGCTTCGGTGCACCGGTGATCACCAAGGACGGCGTCTCGGTGGCCAAGGAAATCGAATTGAAGGACCGCCTCGAAAACATGGGCGCCCAGGTCGTCAAGCAGGTCGCCTCCAAGACCGCTGACGTGGCGGGCGACGGCACCACCACCGCCACGGTGCTGGCGCAGTCCATCGTGCAGGAAGGCATGAAGTATGTCGCCGCCGGCATGAATCCCATGGACCTCAAGCGCGGCATCGACAAGGCCGTGGCCGCCGCCATCGATGAGCTCAGGAAGATTTCCCGCCCCATCACCACCAACAAGGAAATCGCGCAGGTCGGTGCGATCTCGGCCAATTCGGACGAGGCCATCGGCAACATCATCGCCCAGGCCATGGACAAGGTCGGCAAGGAAGGCGTGATCACGGTGGAAGACGGCAAGTCGCTGGAGAACGAGCTCGACGTGGTCGAAGGCATGCAGTTCGACCGGGGTTACCTGTCGCCCTACTTCATCAATGATCCGGACAAGCAACTGTGCCAGCTCGATGATCCGCTGGTGCTGCTGTATGACAAGAAGATTTCCAGCATCCGTGAACTGCTGCCGGTGCTGGAGATGACGGCCAAGGCCGGCAAGCCGCTCTTCATCGTGGCCGAGGATATCGATGGCGAAGCACTGGCCACCCTGGTGGTGAACTCGGTGCGGGGCGTGCTGAAGGTGGCTGCGGTGAAGGCACCGGGCTTCGGCGACCGCCGCAAGGCCATGCTGGAAGACCTGGCCGTGCTGACCGGCGGCACCGTCATCTCGGAAGAAACCGGCAAGAGCCTGGAGAAGACCACGCTGGAAGACTTGGGCAGCGCCAAGCGCGTCGAGGTGCGCAAGGACAGCACCACCGTCATCGATGGTGCAGGCGCCCAGGACAAGATCGATGCGCGCGTCAAGGCAATCCAGGCCCAGATCGAGGAAGCCACCAGCGACTACGACCGCGAGAAGCTGCAGGAACGCGTGGCCAAGCTGGCCGGTGGCGTGGCCGTGATCAAGATCGGTGCGGCCACCGAAGTGGAAATGAAGGAAAAGAAGGACCGCGTCGACGACGCCCTGCATGCCACCCGGGCAGCGGTGGAAGAAGGTATCGTGCCCGGTGGCGGCGTGGCGCTGCTGCGCGCACGTGCGGCCATCAGCAAGCTGGAAGGCGCCAATGCCGACCAGAACGCCGGCATCCAGATCGTCCTGCGCGCCCTGGAAGCGCCGCTGCGCGTGATCGCCACCAACGCCGGCGACGAGCCTTCGGTGGTGGTGGCCAAGGTGTATTCCGGCAAGGGCAACTTCGGCTATAACGCCGCCAATGGAGAGTACGGCGACATGGTTGAACTGGGCGTGGTCGATCCCACCAAGGTCACCCGCACCGCCTTGCAGAATGCGGCCTCGGTGGCGGCCTTGATCCTGACTACGGATGCGACCGTGGCCGAGGCGCCGGCGGAGGAGAAAGAAGCCAGCCCTGCTGCCGCCGCCCTGGATATGTGAACCGGGTGCGCGATCCGGATAGATCGCACCGTTCATGAGGAAAAATCTGACGCCCGCTTGATGCGGGCGTTTTTTTTGAATGGCGCGTATCCCTTCCTGATCGAGAATCCCTACGCCGCTACCCGCTCAAGTTCACCGAGCTTGCGCAGCCAATCCTCCCGATAGGCCGCCAGCCCGCGCAGCGCAAGCGGCTCGGCCGGCAGCAATGCGGGCAGCGTCGCAGTTTCCGGAGTGCGCTCCCACCGATCCAGCAGCCATCCACCCAAGGTCGTCCCGCTGGCATCGCTGGAGCGATAGACCGTGCGCGAGACCAGCGCCGCCAATAGCGCTGCGAAGTGCGGATTGGCCGTAAAGCTGCCTTCGACGACGATCTCGCCCGGGGCGTCCAGCGCATCCAGGCAATACGCGGTCATCAGCGCGCAGTACAGCGTGGCCAGCGCATAGCGGCCGCCGGGCTGCGGCGGCATCTGGCCGACGATGCTGCCGCGGCGTCCGGCAAACGGGCCGCCGCATTCCGAAAAACAGGGCAAGGCAAAGACCTGCGCATCGATCAGGGCCTGCAATTGTTCAGCGCTGCAGGGGAGATCATCACCGGCAATCTGCGCAAATTCCCGTCCCCCCATGAAGCGCATGCAGGCCACTGGTGCGCCCAGCACGTTGACGTTGGCGAGCATGTCGGCCTCTTCCCGCAGGCCGCTCACGCGCCCATCGAGCGCGGCGGCGATGAGCCAGGTGCCGCTGGAGAGCACGATGCGCGGCCCGCCGCCATCACCGCGCAGATAGCGCAGCAAGGAGGCATTGCTGTCATGCACGCCGCACAGGATGGCGCAGTCGGCAGGCAGGCCGGTGCGCTGCACAAGCTCCGGACGCAAGGGCCCCAGCCGTTCCCAGCCCGAGCGCAAGGGCGGCATCAGCTGCGTCCAGTTGCATTGCGCCGACAGCGATGAATAGCACTGCTGCCCTGGCTGCCACAGGTCGGTATGGCAACCCAGCGAACTGAGCTCGCCCGCCGCCACCCCAGAAAGCCGCCAGGACCAGTATTGCGGATACATCAGCAGATGGCGGGCGCGGGCGAAGGCCTCCGGATAGCACTGCGACTGCCAGTAGAGCTGCCGGCCCAGGTTCAAGCCCATGCCCAGCAGCGGCGATGCACTCTGCGCGAAGGGCGGGCGCAGCGATTCGTAGGGACGATGCGCGGGCGCCAGCGCAAAGTCGTGTTCGTAATCCGCCACCGGCAGCACGATGCCGGCCTCATCCACCAGCGCCGCCGTCGCCCCATGGGTGACCGGGACGATGGCGCGGATGCGCCATTGGCGCGCCAGGGTGGCGAGATTCTCCAGCAGCCAGGCCTCGATGGCGGCCACGTCGTGGTGCGGATAGGGACCGTCCTGGCGCGGCTGGTTGGGACGGCGTCGCACGGCCAGCTCCTGCCCGTGCTCATCGACCAGGGTCAGCTTGATGTTGGTCTTGCCGATGTCGAAGACGGCGATGGCCGTCGTAGGGGTGGCGGATTGCATCATGGCAGATGGAACATCGGGATCAGGGGCTGCGTCAGCGGCTGATAGTTGCGCGAGGTCTCCATCAGGTCGGCCATCGAGGTCCACCAGCGCTGCATCAGGGGATTGAGCGGCAGGCTGTCCATGCAATGATCCGGCGTTCGCCGCAGCACCGCGAAAAGCTTGCCGCTGTCGGCCTCGAGGAAGATGCTGTAGTCGCGCACGCCGGCCTGGTGCAGCAGCACGGCCAGTTCCGGCCACAAGGCGTCATGCCGGGCGCGATACTGCTCGGCGCAGCCAGGGCGCAGCTGCATGGTGAAGGCGATCTGTTCCATCACCGCCCTGCCCCCTGCCGGCCGCGCAGCAGGCGCGGTATTGCAATGGTGGCCAGCAGCAGCGCACCGACCACGATGGTCATGATGATGCCGGGGATGTTGGCCAGCGCCAGCCCATAGGTGAGCATGCCCATGACCAGCACCGACAGCATCACACCGCCGATAGTGCCGGTACCACCGGCAATGCTCACGCCGCCCAGAATGACCACCGTGATGATCTCCAGCTCCCAGCCCATGGCGATGTTGGGACGGGTGCTGCCGATGCGTCCGGTCAGGAAGAAGGCCGCCAGGCCCGCCATCGCGCCGGTCAGCACGAACAGCGCCAGCCGGTAGCGGTCCACCGCCACGCCGGAGAAACGCGCCGCCACCGGATTATTGCCGATGGCATAGAGACGGCGGCCCCAGCGGGTGACGTGCAGCAGCACGGCGAACACCACGGCGGCCAGCAGCCAGACCACGAAGGGGCGCGGCAGGACATCGAAGAAGTAGCCCTGTCCCCAGTCGCCCAGCACCTCCGGGTACTGGGTAAAGGCCTGGTCACCCAGCACCACGCTGGCCAGTCCACGAAAGAGCGACATCGAGCCGATGGTCACCACGATGGAAGGCAGGCCCAGGCGCGTGACCAGCGCGCCATTGAGCAGGCCGCAGGCGGTGCCGGTGGCGATGGCCACCAGCAGCAGCCCGAGCGGCGGCACGCCGGCCTGGTTGGCCAGGCCCATGGCCACCGAGGCCAGCGCGATGATGGCCGAGACCGAGATGTCGATCTCGCGGCAGATGATCAGCAAGGCCATCGGCAAGGCGATCATGGCCTTCTCGCTGAAGTTGAAGGTGCTGTCGGCGAGGTTGTAGGGATCGAAGAAATGCGGCAGCAGCAGGCCATTGACCGCGCACACCAGTACCAGCAGGATGGCCAGCAAGGCCTCCCAGTGGCGCAGCAGGTCGCGGGGCTGGAAGCGCGCCTTCTCGTCGATGCGATAACGGGACCGTGGCGGGGACGCCGGCTCGTTCATGCTGCTCATGCTGCTCATGCTCTACTCCCGGTGATGGCGGACTTGTGCCCGTGCAAGGGCAGGATCTGCTTGCGGCGGCCCTGCTTGCCACGGGCATTGAGCACCACGGCGCAGAGGATGACCAGGCCGGTCAGGGCGCTCTGCCAGAAGGGCGAGATGCGCATGATCGGCAGGGCATTGTTGATCACCGACAGGAACAGCGCGCCCAGCACCGCTCCGCTGACCTGGCCGACGCCACCGGCGATGCTCACGCCGCCGATCACGCAGGCGGCGATGACAGTCAGCTCAAACCCGTAGGCAATCTCGGTATAGGCCACCGCATAGCGCGCCACCCACAGATAACCGGCCAGCCCCGCCATGGCGCCGGACAGGCCATAGGTCCACAGCAAGCGTCCACGGCTGGCAATGCCGACATAGGCCGCTGCGGCGGGATCGTTGCCGATGGCGTAGAGGTCGCGGCCAAAGCGCGTATGGCGCGCCAGGAACCAGATCGCCACCACCGCCAGCGCGCCCAGCCAGACCAGGTGCGTCAGGCCGCCCAGCCGCGCCAGCGGGAAGGCGATGAAATCAGCCGGCATGTTGCGCGAAGACACCCACGCGCCGCCCGAGAGCACGAACACCATGCCGCGATAGACGCTCATGCTGCCCAGCGTCACCACGATGGGCGGCAGTTCCAGATAACCGATCAGCCAGCCATTGAGCAGCCCCAGCAGCAGGCCGATCAGCACCGCCATGAGGATGAACACGCCCACCGGCAGCGCCGGGAAATGCATCGCCAGCAGCGCCGACATCATGCCCGACAGCGCCAGGTTGGAAGCCACCGACAGGTCGATGCCGCGGGTGAGGATCACCAGCATCTGCGCCAGTGCCAGCATGATGGTGATGGCGCTGTCGGTGAGCAGGTTGTCCATGCTCTGCGCACTGAGGAACACCGGTGCGCGCAAGCCCACCAGCAAGATCAGCACCACCGTCAGCAGCGCCAGCAGCGGTTCGCGGCGCTGCCACAGCGGTTCTCCGGCCTCGCGGCCCGGGGCGCTGGAAGCGCGCAGGGAAGTCAGGAAATTCAATGCCATGTGGTCTCTCCGGCAAGGCTTGCGGTGGCAGCATCGGCGTGCAGGCCGCCCGAGGCAGCGGCGGCCAGCGCCTCGGCGCTGGCGTCGGCGCGGTTGAAGACCTGTTGCACGCGGCCCTGGTGCATGACCACGATGCGGTCCGACATGCCCATCACTTCCGGCAGTTCTGAAGACACCAGGATCACCGCCAGGCCTTGCGCCACCAGTTCACCGATGAAGCGATGCACGGCGGCCTTGGAGCCGATGTCGATACCCTTGGTCGGTTCATCCAGGATCAGCACGCGCGGCTGCGTGGCCAACCACTTGGCCAGCACTACCTTCTGCTGGTTACCGCCCGAGAGCTGCGCCACATGCTGGTGGAAATGGCTGGCCTTGAGTTCGAGCTGTTCGCACAGGCGGCGGGCGATGTCGATCTCGCGGCGGCGATGGCGGCGCAGGAAGAAGCCGATGCCAGGCAGCACCGGCAAGGTGATGTTCTGGAAGATCGGCAGGGACAGCAAGGCGCCCTGGCGCTGGCGGTCTTCCGGGACATAGGCCAGGCCATGGGCGATGGCCTGGGCGGGCGAACACAGCTTGACCTCGCGGCCATCGATGCAGACGGCGCCCTGCGCCTCGGGCGAGAGCCCGAACAGCGCATGCATGACCTCCGAGCGCCCGGCCCCGACCAGTCCATAGAAGCCCAGGATCTCGCCAGGCCGCACGGCAAAGCTGACGTCATCGAATTCGCTGGGGTGGGACAAGTGCTTGACCTCCAGCACCGGCGCAGTCCCGTCCTTGGTGTTGCTGGCGGCGCGGCTGAACACCTGGCCGACCTCGCGTCCCACCATCAGGGCCACCAGTTGCTGCTCGGTGATGTCGGCCAGTTCGCCGCTGGCGATGAAGCGGCCATCGCGCAGCACCGTATAGCGGTCGGCCACGGTATAGATCTCGTCGAACTTGTGGGAGATGAAGATGACCGCCGTGCCAGCGCGACGCAGTTGCCCGATGATCCGGTACAGCTCGCCGATCTCGTGGTGCGACAGCGCAGCGGTGGGTTCGTCCATGATCACCACCTGCGCCTGTTGCGACAGGGCCCGTGCGATCTCCACGAAATGACGCTGCGCCACGCTCAGGTCCTTGACCCGTGCGCGCACCGGCAGGTCCACTTCGAGACGGGCGAACAAGGCGCGCGCCTCGTCCTCCATGCGCCGCCAGTCGATGCGCCGGGGCGTGCCGCACAGCGGCTGGCGACCGATCCAGATGTTCTCGGCCACGCTCAGTTCCTCGAACATCACCGTCTCCTGATGCACAGCGGTGATGCCGCCGCGCATCGCATCCTGGGCGCTGGCAAAGCGCACTTCGCGCCCGCCCAGATGGATGCTGCCTTCGTCGGGCTGATGAATGCCGGTGAGGATCTTGACCAGCGTGGACTTGCCCGCGCCATTCTCGCCCAGCAGCGCCATGACTTCGCCGGGGCGCACCGTGAAACCGACATCCTGCAGCGCCACCACGCCCTGGAAGCGCTTGCCGATGCCGGACAAGGACAGCACGGGCGCGGTGCTGTCATCAGCGACGGCGCGCATGGCGCTGCGCGCAGGCGCCTGGGGAGGATGCAATGCAGTCCCTGGGATGGACATGACGTGACTAGACATGAATAGACCGTGAGCGTAAGCAGGGAAGAAAGGAGCGCCGGGCGCTCCCGCTGGCGGCGGATCGTCAGAAGATCTTGGCGAATTTGTCCACGTTGCTGGCGTCGTAGGTAAAGGGCGGCGCCAGGGCCGCCTCGCCTGCGGCGTCCAGCTTGATGCTGCCCATGCGTCCCACGGCGATGCTTTCACCCTCCTTGCCCTGGGCCTTGCCCTTGACGAACTGGTAGGCGGCATAGGTCGCGGCATAACCGAGGTCGATCGGATTCCAGATGGCGAAGCTCTTGACCGCGCCGCTCTTGACGTGACCCGCCATCTCCGAGGGCAGGCCCAGGCCGGTCACGTAGACCTTGCCGACCAGCTTCTCATCGACCACCGCCTTGCCGGCCGCATTGATGCCCACGGTGGTCGGCGCGATAATGGCCTTGAGGCCAGGATGGCTGCGCAACAGGCCGATGGCTTCGCGATAGCTCTTGTCGGACTGGTCGTCGCCATAGACGGTGGCCACCAGCTTCATGCGCGAGAACTCGGGACGGGCCAGCGCCTTCTTCATCTCGCCGATCCAGATGTTCTGGTTGGTGGCCTGCGCGGTGGCCGACAGGATCGCCACGTCACCCGCGCCGCCGATGGCGTCAGCGGCCATCTGGATCTGCTTGAGGCCAATGAGCTCGGTATTGGAGGGATTGAGCTGCATCAGGCGACCGCCCTTGGCGATGCCGCTGTCGAAGGACAGCACCTTCACGCCGCGCTGCATGGCGCGCTTGGTGATGGGCACCAGCGCATTGGCGTCGTTGGCCGAGATGACGATGGCGTCGACCTTCTGGCTGATCAGGGAATTGACGATCTCGATCTGCCCTTCGGCGGTCGGTGTGGTCGGGCCGGTGTAGATGACCTCCACATCACCCAGTTCGCGCGCGGCTTCCTTGGCGCCTTCATGGGCGGCGTCGAAGAAGCCGTTGCCCAGGCTCTTGACCACCATGGCGATGCGTACCTTCTCGGCAGCATGGGCGGGTGCAGCGGCGATCAGGCCGATGGCGCCGGCGGCCAGGGCCAGCAACGCTGCGCGTAAAGGCCGTGCGGCCGCATTGAACGTGTTGCGGGTCATGTCTTGTCTCCTTGTTGGATGAGTAAGTTGCGGCCCTGTCTGCGCAGGCGCCGTGTTGCAATCAAGGTGCGATGTGCTGGTTACGGATGAAGCTCAGCCGACCAGGGCCAGCCGTTCGTGCTCGGGCGCCACCGTGACGACCTTCACCCCGGCCTGCTCCATCATCTGCGCGGCGGCGTCCGAGATGCCGGTGTCGGTCACCAGGCAGTTCACCCGGTTCAGGCCACACAGGATCAGGCCGGCCTTGCGCGAGAACTTGCTGCTGTCGGCCAGCACCACCAGCTGTTCGGCCTGGCCCAGCAAGCGCTTTTCGGCCTGGATCAGCAAGGGATCGGCTTCCATCAGGCCCAGCATCGACACGCCGTAGATGCCCATGAACATCTTGCTGGCGTAGTGATGCTGGGTGATGTCGTTCTCGAAGGGACTGAGGATGACGTTCTGCTCACGATAGATCTGGCCACCCGGAACGATGATCTGGTTCTCGCTGGTGGTGAGCAGGCGCTCGGCCATCAGGAAGGAATTGGTCAGGATCTTCAGGCGCTTCTGGGCCAGGTACTCGGCCATCAGGAAGGTGGTGGTGCCGCCATTGATGATGATGGTCTCACCGTTGTCGCACATCTCGGCCGCATGGCGGGCGATGGCGCGCTTCTGCGCCGGCTGCCGCGCCAGGCTGGCCTGGAAGGTCTCGCCGGAGAGCGCAAAGGCGCCGCGCTTCTGGGCCAGGCGCTCGGCCCCGCCACGGGTGCGGGTGAGCATGTCGCGTTCGGCCAGCCAGGCGATATCGCGCCGCACCGTTGCCGCCGAGGCATTGAGCAAGTGGCAGAACTGCTCGACGGTGAGCGCCGTATGCTCGCCCAGCAGCGCAAGCAGGCGCTTGCGGCGATTGTGATTGATCATGCCTGTCTCCATGATGATTGCCGGCAAGCCTGGTCTTTGCCAGGCGTCTGGTCCGGCGTTTTTCGTTATGGAGCAAGACTAAGCGATCGCCAAAAAGCAAGTCAACAATCAATCAATCAACTTGATGAGTGATTTACAAACAATCAGAAAGTTGATTGCAGATCGATTGACTCTGATTGCTGGCTGCTTTTTACTAGCCTCCATGCTGTTCAAGCAGGATTCTTGCGCCGTTGCGCGCAACCATAACCAGAACTGGAGACCCCATGACTATCGCTTCACCGACCGGACTCGCCCACCCCAAGGCGGGCCAATCGCGCATCGCCTCGGCCTGGGATGAGGCCTACGCCGCCACCCTGGACGAGCCGCAGCGGCTGCTGTACCGCTCCAACCTGCTGGGCGCGGACAAGGAGATCACCAATTTCGGCGGCGGCAACACCTCGGCCAAGATCGCCATGCCTGATCCGCTGACCGGACAGACGGTGGAAGTGCTGTGGGTCAAGGGGTCCGGCGGCGACCTGGGCAGCATCAAGCTGGACGGCTTCGCCACCCTCTACATGGACAAGCTGGAAGCCCTGCGCAGCCGCTACCGCGGCCTGGAGCACGAAGACGAGATGGTGGGCTACCTGCCGCATTGCACCTACAACCTCAATGCCCGCGCCGCCAGCATCGATACGCCGCTGCACGCCTACATCCCGCGCCGTCATGTGGACCACATGCACCCGGACGCGGTCATCGCCATCGCCGCCTGCAAGAACAGCCGCGACCTGACGGCGCGCATCTTCGAAGGTGAGCTGGGCTGGCTGCCCTGGCAGCGTCCGGGCTATGACCTGGGCCTGAAGCTGGAACAGCTGGTGCGCGCCCAGCCGCATCTGAAGGGCATCGTGCTGGAAGGACATGGCCTCTTCACCTGGGGCGACAGCGCCCGCGAATGCTACGAGAACACCCTCAACGTGATCCGCCGCGCCGATGCCTGGCTGGCCGCCAACAGCCGCGCCCCGGCCTTCGGCGGCGCGCGCTACCAGGCCCTGCCGGCGGCCGAACGCGCCGCGCTGGCGGCCCGCATCATGCCCTTGCTGCGCGGCAAGATCAGCAAGGGCGAATACAAGCTGGGCCACTTCGATGACAGCCAGGCCGTGCTCGACTTCGTCTGCAGCAATGACCTGGCTGCGCTGGCCGCGCTGGGCACCTCTTGTCCCGATCACTTCCTGCGCACCAAGATCCGCCCGCTGGTGTTGGATTTCTCCCCGCAACAGCCTGACCTGGCCGCCCTGGAAGCCAGCCTGGACGCTGCACTGGAAGCCTATCGCCAGGACTACGCCGCCTACTACCAGCGCTGCGCCCGCCCCAACAGCCCGGCCATGCGCGATCCCAATCCGGTGATCTATCTCATTCCCGGCGTGGGCATGCTGTCCTTCGCCAAGGACAAGGCCACCGCCCGTATCGCCGGCGAGTTCTACATCAATGCGGTCAACGTCATGCGCGGCGCCAATGGCGTGGACAGCTACGTGGGCCTGCCGGAGCAGGAAGCCTTCGATATCGAATACTGGTTGCTGGAAGAAGCCAAGCTGCAGCGCATGCCCAAGCCCAAGAGCCTGGCCGGACGCATTGCCCTGGTCACTGGCGGCGGCGGCGGCATCGGCCAGGCGGTGGCGCGCCAGTTGCTGGCCGAAGGCGCCTGCGTGATGCTGACCGATATTGATCAATCCGCGCTCGACAGTGCGCAACAGAGCCTGCTCAAGCACGGCGGCCCGGACGCCATCGGCGTGGTGCGCGCCGACATCACCAGCGAAGCGGATGTGGCGACGATCCTCAACAGTGTGGCGCTGCGTTTCGGCGGTATCGATCTGCTGGTCTCCAATGCCGGCATCGCCTCGGCCTCGCCGCTGCAGGACACCAGCCTGGAAGTGTGGCAGCGCAATCTCTCGGTGCTGGCCACCGGTTACTTCCTGGTCAGCCGCGCCGCCTTCTCCAGCATGCTGACCCAGGGCCTGGGCGGCAGCATCGTCTACGTGGCCAGCAAGAATGGCCTGGTGGCCTCGGCCGGGGCCTCGGCCTATTGCACCGCCAAGGCGGCCGAGATCCACCTGGCCCGCTGCATCGCGCTGGAAGGTGCGCCGCATGGCATCCGCGTCAACGTCGTCAATCCCGACGCCGTCATTCGCGGCTCGCGCATCTGGGACGGCAAGTGGAAGGAAGAACGCGCCGCCTCCAACAAGATCGAGGCCGACGACGTCGAGGAATTCTATCGCCAGCGCAGCATGCTCAAGCGCAGCGTGCTGCCGGAGGATATCGCCGAAGCAGTCTACTTCTTCGCCAGCGAGAAGTCCGCCAAGAGCACCGGCAACATCCTCAACGTCGATGCCGGCAATGCCGGGGCCTTCACGCGCTGAGGCACGGCGCTGGCCCTCTCTTCAGCATTCCCTTCAACCATGATGACGATGCCCAAGGACGGCGTCGTCGCAGGAGACAGCATGAGCTATCGTATCGAGACCCAATTCATTGCCGAGCAGAACGCCCGCGCGCACCAGCAACTGCAATCCGACTACGAAGCGCTGGCCGGCGTGCTATCGCGGCGCGGCTGCGACATCGAGGCCCTGACCCGCCTGGCGCAAGCGTTTGCCGTGGCCCTGCCCAGCTGGGGCGTCGGCACCGGCGGCACCCGCTTCGCGCGCTTCCCCGGCCAGGGTGAGCCGCGCAACGTCTTCGACAAGATCGACGATTGCGGGACCATCCACCAGCTCACCCGCGTCACGCCCGGGGTATCGCTGCACTTTCCCTGGGACCGCACCACCGATGCCCGCGCCCTGCGTGAAGCGGCGGCCCAGCATGGGCTGCACTTCGATGCGGTCAATTCCAACACCTTCCAGGATGCCGCCGGCCAGGCCCACAGCTACAAGTTCGGCAGCCTCACCGCGTTGGATCCCGACGTGCGGGCGCAAGCCGTGGCGCACAACATCGATTGCATCGAACTGGGACATGCGCTGGGCTCGAAGGGGTTGACCGTCTGGATCGGTGATGGCGCCAACTTCCCCGGCCAGAGCAATCTGCGCGGCGCACTGGAGCGCTATCTGGAGAGCATGCGCGCCATCTATGCCGCGCTGCCTTCGGACTGGCTGGTCTACATCGAGCACAAGCTCTTCGAGCCGGCCTTCTACGCCACCACCATCGCCGACTGGGGTACCAGCTTTGCCTGCGCCACCGAACTGGGGCCCAAGGCCAAGTGCCTGGTCGACCTGGGCCACCATGCGCCCAATACCAACATCGAGATGATCGTGGCGCGCCTGGCGCAGTTTGGCAAGCTGGGCGGCTTCCACTTCAATGACAGCAAGTATGGGGACGACGACCTGGATTCAGGCAGCATCAATCCCTTCCAGCTGTTCCTGGTCTTCAACGAATTGCGCGACGCCGCCCAGCGCGACGGCCAGGCCTTCCGCCCGGCCTACATGCTGGACCAGTCGCACAACGTCACCGATCCCATCGAGAGCCTCATGACCAGCGCGGTGGAAGTGCAGCGCGCCTATCTCCAGGCCGCATTGGTGGATACGCAGGCGTTGTCGCATCATCAGAAGAACAACGATGCGCTGATGGCCGCCCAGACGCTCAAGCAGGCCTTCCGCACCGATGTGAGCGCGATCCTGGCCATGGCCCGCTATCGCAGCGGCGGCGCCATCGATCCGGTTGCCTTGTATCGCGCCAGCGCCTATCGCGATCACAAGCGTGAAGAACGCCCGGTGGTCGCAGGACGTAGCAGCAGCGGCATTGTCTGAGGACTGCGTAAATCTATCGGTGCATCGCCGCCACCGCCGGACGGTGGCGGCAATGACCCCACTCAGGCAAAGCCGAACAGCGCCGCCGGATTGCTCACCAGGATCTGCTGGCGCAAGGCCGGATCAGGGGCCCATGCAGCCAGCAGGTCGAACAGCACAGCGTCATCGGGCTTGATCTTCTCGGTCGGATGCGGCCAGTCGCTGCCCCACAGGGTGCGCTGCGGCGCGGCCTGCAGATAGGCCTTGGCCAGCAGGCTGGTATCGGGATAATCGGGCGGCCCTTGCAGGGTATCGGCATAAGGTTCGGACAGCTTGATCCAGGTATTGCCCTTGGCCAGCAGGCGCAGCACCGCTTGCGCGCCGGGATGATCAAGACCGTCCGGCTGCGGGATGCGGCCCAGGTGGTCAATGACCACCTGCGTAGGCAGCGCGGCCAGGACGGACTCATGCTGCGCGATCTGCGCACCCGACATCAATACCTGCACATGCCAGCCCAGCGGCGCGATGCGCTCGGCGGTGCGGCGCAGACGCTCCACGGTGGTCACGCCCCAGCTCTGCGCAGAGAGGAAATTGACGCGTACGCCGCGCACACCCAATCGATCCATTTCCTTCAATTGCGGCAAATCGACATCGTCATCGATAACCACGATGCCGCGCGCCTCTGCGCCGAACTGGGTGAGCGCATCCAGCAGGCAGCGATTGTCGCTGCCATAGGTGGAGGGCTGCACCACCACATGCCGCGCAATGCCCAGCTTGGCCATCAGCAGCCGGTAGTCGGCTACGGTGGCCCCGTCCGGGCGTCCGCCGCGCCAATGCGGCGAGACCGGGAAGCGCGCATCGTAGATATGGTGATGACTGTCGCACGCCAGCATCGGCGCCTTCAGCCTGGGCGGCTGGCTGCCGGCAGAATTGGGAACGGATTGCGCAGTCGCGCTGCGCACGCCGGCACAGGCCAGCATGGCCCCGGCGATGAAGCTTCTTCTATCGAGCATCGTTGTCTCCAGCGGCGCTGGCGGGCGCCGCCATGTTCATGGCTTGGGGTTCAATGGCCCGCGCGCGACTTGCGCGACAGGAACAGCAGGATGCCCACGCTCACCACCGACAGACCCACCAGCGGCAACAAGGCCATGGCATAGCTGCCGGTGGCGTCCTTGACCCAGCCATAGACGTTGACCATCAGGCCACCGCCGATCAGGTTGGAGACGGCGTTGATGCCCGCCAGCCCGGCCGCTGCCGAACCCGTGGCCAGCCAGCTGGAGGCCATGGCCCAGAACGGTCCCTTGAAGGAATACGCGCCGATCAGCACCATCGTCAGCAACAGCACCACCGGGGCCAGCGAATTGGCCAGCGACGCCAGCGCCAGTCCGCCACCGATGAGCATGAGCGGAATGGCGGTATGCCAGCGGCGCTCGCCGGTACGGTCGGAATGACGGCCCCACCACACCATCAGCACCGAGGCGATCAGGTAGGGAATCGAATTGACCAGGCCCGTCTGCATCACCGACAGACCGAAGGACTTGAGCAACTGCGGCTGCCACACGTTCAACACCGAACCGGCCGCCGAGGCGCAGGCGCAGACCAGGGCCATGCCCCACACATGCGGCTGGCTGAACAGCTTCCACAAGGGGATATGCTGCTTGGCGGCGCGGCTGGCGGCCTCCTTGTCCATGGTCTCGGTCAGCCACTGGCGCTGCTCATCGCTGAGCCAGCGGGCCTGATCGGGACGGTCGGTCAGGAAGGACAGGCAGACCAGGCCCAGCACCACCGTGGGCAAGCCCTCCAGCATGAACAGCCAATGCCAGCCGCGCAGTCCGCCGATGCCATCCATCTGCAGCAGCAGCGCCGACACCGGCGAGGCCACGAAGCTGGCCGCGGGAATGGCCACCATGAACAGCGCCACGATGCGCGCGCGGTAGGCCGAGGGTACCCAATAGGTCAGGTACAGCACCACGCCGGGGAAGAATCCGGCCTCGGCCGCACCCAGGATGAAGCGCACGAAGTACAAGGAGTTCGGTCCTTGCACCAGCGCCGTACAGGCCGAGATCAGGCCCCAGGTGATCATGATGCGCGCCAGCCATCTGCGCGCGCCGAATTTCTGCAGCGCCAGGTTGCTGGGCACTTCGAAGATGAAATAGGCGATGAAGAAGAGGCTGCTGGCAAAGCCGAACATCCTGGGCGACAGGCCGAGGTCGTGATTCATCTGCAGCGCGGCCATGCCGATATTGCCGCGATCGATGAAGGCGAACAGGTAGCACAGCATCAGGAAGGGCAACAGTCGCCATGTGACCTTGCGCACGGTCTCTTGTTCGAGCCGCTTCTCGTTCTGGATGGTCTCCATTTGTCTCTCTCGGAAGGAGGGCTCAGCCGGTCTTGCCGGCTGGCCGATTGCATTGTAATTGTTGATCGGTACTTTGCGCGCTACGCGCCAAGTACGGCCAGGACGTTATTGGCTGCGCCCGTCCCCATGGCAATATAGGCATCGGAGGTCACGCCGCCGATGTGCGGACTCAGCACCGCATTGCCGACGTGCTGCAGCGGATGGGGAGCGGTGAATGGCTCCTTCTCGAAGCTGTCCAGTCCGGCCGCGCGCAGCTTGCCGCTGTCGAGCGCAGCGATCAGGGCTTGCTCGTCGATCAGGCCGCCACGGGCGGTATTGACGAGGATGGTGCCGTCCTTCATCCGGGCCAGCGACTGGGCGTTGATCATGTGCTTGTTCTCGGCGGTCAGCGGGCAGTGCAGCGAGACCACGTCGGACTGCGCAAAGAGCGTATCGAGATCGACCAGTTGCACGCCTTGCGGAGCTTCCTTGGCATAGGGGTCATGGGCCAGTACCGGCATGTCCAGTGCAGCAGCGACCGCCGCCACGCGGCGTCCGATGGCGCCCAGGCCAACCAGGCCCAGCGTCCGGCCCCGCAGTTCCAGGCTCTTGTGGGTGGACTTGTCCCAGTGCCCTTCACGCATGCGCTGGTCCAGTCCCACCACGTTCTTGGCGCAGGCCATGATCAGAGCCCAGGTGTGCTCGGCCACGGCCGGGGCATTGGCGCCTGCCGCTGCTTTCACGGCGATGCCGCGTTGCTGCGCCGCCTGGCTGTCGATGGAATCAATGCCGGTGCCGTGCTTGGAGATCACGCGCAGGCCTGGGGCCGCGTCCATCACGCGGGCGCTCACGCCGCCGTATCGCACGATGATCGCCACCGGCTGATGTTGCTGGGCCAGCTTGAGCAGATCCTCTTCGGTCGGCTTGGCGCCGGCGTAGACCAGTTCATAGTCACGCAGCAGTTCGACCGCAGCAGGCGCCAGGTCGACACCGGTGACGATCACCACTTGCTTGTTGGCTGCACTCACAGCGACTCTCCTTCGGCCAGCACGCCAGCCTTGCGCAGTTCGCTCTCCAGCCAGGTCGGACGCAGCGGGCCGCCGCCGCGGATGGCGGTGAGGCGCTTGGTCTCGTCATCGACCTTCTTGGCGGCAGCGCCCAGCAGCGAGGCCGCCTTTTCACGCTCGATCACCACCACGCCGTCGGCATCGCCCACGATCAGGTCACCCGGTTGCACGGCGGTGCCACCCACCGAGATGGGCCAGTTCACGCGACCGGCGATGTTCTTGGTCGGACCATTCGGATTGGCGCCCACGGCATAGACCGGGAAACCGATTTCACAGAGGGCCTCGGTGTCGCGCACCGAACCGTAGATGATGATGCCGGCCAGGCCGATGGCCTTGCATTGCGAGACCATGATCTCGCCCATCAGCGCGCAGGTCTCATCGCCCTTGCCATCGATGACCAGCACGTCGCCCGGCTTGGCGATGGCCATGGCGGCGTGGATCATCAGGTTGTCGCCCGGACGGACTTCCACCGTCAGCGCCGGACCAGCCACGCGCATGGACGGCGACAGCGGCGCTACGCGGCTGCACAGGGTGCCGCGACGACCAGCCACGTCGGCCAGGATGGAGGCGGCGAATTCCGAGGCCTGGGCCACGATGGCGGCATCGACACGTTTGAAGTCGCGGATGAAATCAGGTTGAGTGCTCATGGTGATCCTTTGATGAAAATGAAGACAGCGGCCACGCTCAGGCGTGGGAATACATGGGCAGACCGGCCACCGGCACGTCGGCGCGCAGGATGGACCCGGTCTGGGATTCGGTGATGAAGAGGCTCTTGCCGTCCGGCCCGCCAAAGGCCAGGTTGGTGGTGGAGATGCCGGCGCTAGAGCGGATGCGCAGCAGCGGTTCGGCAAACTTGGACAGCCGCCAGATGGAACCAAAGCCGGTATGGGCGATGTAGAGGCAGCTCTCCGCATCCAGCGCCAGGCCATCGGGACCGGCCATGCCGCCATGCAGGTTGGCAAACACGCCGACCTTGCCGACCACGCCGTTGTGATGCAGCGGGATACGCCAGATCTGCTGCGCCCGCGTGACGGCCACCAGCAGGTGGTTCAGGGCCGGGTCATAGACGATGCCGTTGGGACTGGGGATGGTATTGATCAGGCAGGTCAACTGGCCATCCGGCGCGAGCCGGTAGACGCGGCCAGTGGGGTCCTGCAGGCCGGTCTGGCCCTGGTCGGTGAAATAGATCTCGCCCTTGGGGCCGAACACCAGGTCATTGACGCCCTTGAAGCCTTCCGAGCCCACCGTCTCCAGCAGCGGCGTGACGGTACCGGTATCAGGATCGAGCTGGACCAGGCCGCGTTTGTAGTCGGTGATGACGATGCGGCCGGTCTTGTCGATCTTCAGGCCATTGGGCCAGCCATCGTACTCGGTGACCAGTTCCCACTGACCGTCCATGGTGATGCGGAAGATGCGGCCATAGGGAATGTCGGTGACGTACAGGCGGCCCTGACGGTCGAAGGACGGACCTTCGAGGAAGGAATCGATGGGCAGGCCGCCGCGGTTGGCGTCGCCCCAGGCGTTCTTGCGAGGAGTACGGAAATGCTCGGGCAAGCGGGTGAAGACGCTGGCCTCGACCACGGGAGGCGGGGCAAAGAAGCTCATGCTGTTTCCTTGGAAGTGGGAGGGACGCGGGACGGATCGCCCAATGCCAGCGTGATGACAGCACCCAGCAGCAAGGCGCCGGCCACGAAGATCAAGGGATAGGTAAAGCCCTGGGTGGATTCGCGGATGAAGCCGATCACCGACGGTCCGACAAAGCCGCCCAGGTTGCCGATGGAGACGATCAGCGCCAGTCCGCCGGCGGCAGCGCGTCCGGTCAGGAAGCCCGAGGGAATGGCCCAGAAGGTCGCCTGGAACGACAGGATGGAGGCCACCGCCACGGTGATGGCCAGCATCTTCAAGAGCGGCGTATGCAGGAAGGCCGAGACGCCCAGCGAGAGCGCCGCCAGCACGATGGCGCCAGCCACGAAGAACAGGCGTCGCTCACTGCGATTGGCCAGGCGCGCCCACAGCGTCATCGCCACTGCACCGACCAGGTAGGGCACCGCCGCCACCAGGCCGACCTGGTGCGAGGGCAGGCCGAACTCGCGGATGATCTGCGGCAACCACAGGCCGATGCTGAGCGAACCGATGATGCCGCAGAAGTTGGCCCCGGCCAGGGCGAACACGCGCCAGTTGGTGAAGGCGTCCTTCAACTTGTTGCCATGGCGGGCGGCCAGCACGTTCTGCTCGGTGGACAATTCATTTTCCAGCCATTGCTTTTCGTCAGCGCTGAGCCACTTCGCCTTGGCCGGACGATCCGGCAGCAGGAACAGGCACATCACGCCCAACAGTACGGCGGGCAAGGCTTCCAGCAGCAGCAGCACCTGCCAGCCCTTGTAGCCCCACATCCCGTGCAATTCCATGAGCGCGCCCGACAGCGGCGAACCAATGATGTTGGCCACCGGAATGCCGATCAGGAAGAAGGCCGTGGCCTTGCCGCGCCATGCGCCCGGGAACCACTGGGTGAAGTACAGGTAGATGCCCGGCGTGAAGCCGGCCTCGGCCATGCCCAGCAGGAAGCGCGCCAGTGCAAAGCTCTTGGGACCGACCACGAAGGCCGTGGCCATCGAGATCAGGCCCCAGGAAATCATGATGCGCGAGATCCACATGCGCGCGCCGAAGCGATGCAGCGCCAGGTTGCTGGGAATCTCGAAGAAGAAATAGCCGATGAAGAAGAGGCCCGCGCCCAGCCCGAACTGCGAAGGCGTCAGGCCCAGGTCCTTGTTCATGGTCAACGCAGCGAAACCGACGTTGATGCGGTCCAGATAGCTGACCACGTAACACAGGAGGATGAAGGGGATGAGGCGGCGCATCACCTTCTTCATGGTGGCTTCTTCGCTGACCACTGCGGTGGCGGCAGCCGAGGCGGCGGGAGAAATGGATACCTGCGACATGGGCGCTCCGTCAGAATTGGTAGAGGCGGGCCGGATTGGCGACCAGCACGGTGCGCACCATCTCGTCGGAACCCAACCAGGAAATCATCACATCGAGCAGGCGCGCATCATCGGGCTTGTGCTGCTCGGTGGGATGCGGCCAGTCGCTGCCCCACACCAGCTGCGTCGGCGCCAGTTGCACCAGCGCGCGGGCCAGCGGCGCGACGTCCTCATAGTCGGGCGCGCCACGCTTGCTGTAGAGATAGGCGCCGGAGAGCTTGACGCTGGCGCGTCGCTCACGCATGAGCCCGGTGACGAAATCGAATACCGGATGGGTCGCATCGGCCTGCAAGGGAATGCGGGCGAAGTGATCGAACACCAGCGGCACCGGCAGCCGCGCCAGCATTGCGCGATGGGCCAGCAAGACCTCATTGGGCATGTTGGCCTGCAGGTGCCAGCCCAGCGGCGCTACGCGGCGCGCCAGCGGTTCCATCATCTCCACGGTGGTCACCGAGCCCACGGCCAGGTTGAAGCGCAGACCGCGCACACCGGCCTGGTGCAGGCGCTGCAGCTCGGCGTCGCTGACCTGGTCGTTGACCACGGCCACGCCGCGCGCCGAGCGACCCAGTTGCTCCAGCGCATCCAGCGTGCAGCTGTTGTCCACGCCATAGGCAGAAGGTGTGACGACCACGTTGCGCGTCGTGCCCAGCCGTTGCTGCAACTGGCGGTACATCGCCACCGTGGCCGGCGCATGCACCAGCTTGGCCCCGGGCGCCCATGCGAAGCGCGGGTCATAGATGTGCATGTGGCAATCACAGGCATCGTCGGGCAAGCGGCTCGCAGCGCGTTGGCTGCCGGAAGAATGCGGATAGGCGTCGGCCTGGGCCAGTGCGTGCGGCAGGTGCATGGCAGCGCCAAGGCTGAGGGCGAGCTGGCCGCTGCGTCGCAGGAAGGCACGCCGGGAAGGCAGGTCTTGCATCGTACTGGTCTCCAGGTTGTTGTCGTCGCCACGTGGGCGAGGGTTCTTTTGGAGGGCAGTCTACGTGCGCGAATATTTAATGTATATTTGCTTTTATTTTGTTATCCATAACTTTCAGGAATGAATCATGGACTTCCGCGATCTCAAGTATTTCGCCGTCATCGCCGAGGAAGGGCATGTGGGACGGGCCGCCGAACGGCTCTACAAGACGCAGCCGGCGCTGACCAAATGCATCGATCGCCTGGAAGAACAATTGGGGGCGCCGCTGTTTGAACGGGTCGGTCGCGGCATCCGCCTCACTGCGGTCGGCGAGGCGCTGCTCAACCGTGCGCGCCAGATCAGCCTGATGATGGACGAGACCGCCCGCGAGATCGGC
Source organism: Herbaspirillum camelliae (assembly GCF_001929405.1). Taxonomy (NCBI): domain Bacteria; kingdom Pseudomonadati; phylum Pseudomonadota; class Betaproteobacteria; order Burkholderiales; family Oxalobacteraceae; genus Herbaspirillum; species Herbaspirillum camelliae. The sequence continues at coordinate 1,664,374 of NZ_KV880769.1, read as the reverse complement.
GACTATGCCCATGGACGCGAAGGCAACATCCGCCTGGGCTGCGTGCCCACGCTGGCCGAACATGTGCTGCCCGGTGTGTGCCAGCAATTGCTGGGCGAGGCGCAGAAGGTCACGATCGACCTGAAGGTGTCCATGAACGACGCCCTGCTGGCGGGCCTGAAGGCGGGAGAACTGGATATCGTGCTGGGCCCGATGATCCAGGATGATGAGCTGTTCCATACCGAAGAGATCATGCAGGACCAGATGGTGGTCATGGCCAGCCCGCATCATCCCATCTTCGACAAGAAGATCCGGCTGCGCCATCTGCTGGACTACCAGTGGGTGCTGCCGGCGCAATCGGTGCTGAGCCGCCAATGGCTGGACAATGTCTTCGACCGCCACCACCTGCCCCGCCCCAAGGTCCAGATCACGCCCACGGTGCTCAACATGATCCTGCCGCTCATCGAACGCAGCAACCTGCTGGGTTTTGCCTCCAAGCTGAACCTGTCGGAAGGGCGCGGTCACCTGCGCGAAGTGGTGCTCAAGGAGACCACCATGCTGCGCCGCATGGGGCTGACCTACCGGCGCGACATGTATCTCTCGCCGGCGGCGCAGCGGCTTATCCGCATCCTCCATGAGGCGTCCTTGCAGCACTGGGATGCGGACAAATCCTAGAACGCATCTCACGCCTATTGATGAAATGGGTTCTAGTCAGGCGCGCCCATGTCCTCGTACTGGCTGCGGCGGCGCATGAAGCGGTGATAGGACATGCGCAGATGGAGCTGCATCACCTGGCGCGCCAGCTCTGCGTCACGCGCCTGCATGGCCAACAACAGATCCTGATGATGATGCAGGCTCTGTTCCAGTTCCGATTTCTCGTAGAGATGGAATGAACGCACGATGATGGGCATGTCGATGATGGTCTCCAGCATCGCCCGCAATCGCGGCGAGGCCGAGTATTCCAGTATCGTGCGATGGAAGACGCTATTGGCCGCCTGAATCTTCTCCACAGAATGGACGCCGCCGCTTTTGATGGCCTGCGCCATTTTCTCGTTGCTCTCCCTGAGCAGGGACAGCATCTTCTCATCGCCACGTTCTGCGGCCAGGCTGGCGGCATAGGGCTCCAGCAACATGCGCAACTGGAAGGTCTCTTCGATATCCCAATCACTCCAGGCCGCCACATGAATCCCTTGGCCGGCATCGGCGGTGGCCAATCCATCTTCGACCAGGCGCCGCAAGGCCGTGCGCACCGGGGTGCGGCTCACGCCCAGTTCGCGGGCCAGCGGTTCTTCCTTGAGCTGGGTGCCGGGCTTGTATTGCCCGCCCACCAGACGCTGCCGAAGGATCTCGTAGACCTTCTCCTTTCCGCGCTCCACCGTTGTGACTCCTGATTCAAATGTCGTGGGCGGATTCTATATGGCGCATCGCAAGCGCGTCCAATGGGCCGCCAGCGATACCCTCGCTTGTTTCAAAAATGTATCCATTCTGGATTTTTAACCGGATCATCACGGCAGCGATTGCTTTATTTGTTCTTTTTTTGTATTCTGCCAAAAAGCAATCAAAACCAGGAGACCGCAATGCATATTGCAATCATCGGCATGGGCGAAGTAGGTCGCTGCTATGCCAAAGCCCTCTATGACGCTGGCTACGAGCTCAGCCTGTGTGAAGCCTTCCCTTCTGCGAGCGCCACCGGACTGGCTGCGCAATGGGGTATCCCGCTCCATGAAAAACCGGGAAATTGGCTCGAAAATGTACAGTGGGTGCTTTCCTGCGTGACGGGCTCGCAGGCCTTGGCCGTGGTCGGCCAGGTTGCGCCCTTCCTGAAAAGCGGCACCGGCTTTGCCGACCTGACCACTGCAAGTCCTGCAACCAAGCGGCAGGCATCTGCAGCGGCGGCCCAGTCTGGCTTGCACTACCTAGACGTCGCCATCATGGGCGCCATTTCCCTGAAGTGGGAAAAGACGCCTCTGCTGGCCGCTGGTGAAACCGCCAGCGCATTCAAGGAAATGCTGGAGACAGCCGGCGCCCGGGTGCAAGTCATCACCGATGGCAAGCCGGGTGACGCGATCTCGCTGAAGATCCTGCGCAGCATCTTCACCAAGGGCATGGAAGCGCTCGCGGTCGAATTATTGATGAGCGCCGAAAAACAGGGCGTACGGGAAGAGTTGTATCACCAGCTCAAGGACATCGACGAGACCCCCTTGCGCGACTTCATCGACATGCTGGTGCGCACCCATGTGATTCATGCAAAGCGTCGCGCCCACGAAGTGCGCGACGCCAGGAACGAGCTCGACCAGCAGCAGCTTCCCTCGCTGGTGCTGCCTGGCGTCGAAGAGCGCTTCGACGCTACCGCTTCCCTGCTCGAAAGACACCCTCTGGGGCAGGACCAGCCCGACGTCGGGCAGGCCCTTGCCTGGCTCCTCAGCAATTCGGCAGCGACCTGAGCTGCATCTCCTCCACACACAGGACTCATCATGATCACCCAAGAACAAATCCAGCAATTGCGCGCGCTTGGCTCGGCGACCGTATACGAGGCGCAAGGCGCCAAGGGCGCCCTCGACCACGGCATGAAACCGATCGACCCGGCCTCGCGCCTGGCCGGTCCGGCACTGACCGTGGATGCGCGCCCTGGCGACAACCTGGTATTGCACTATGCCGTGCTGCAGGCAAAGCCCGGGGATGTGCTGGTCGTCGACGCCAAGGCGTTCATGGAAGCCGGGCCATGGGGCGACGTGCTCACCGTGCTGGCGATGAAGAAGGGCATTGCCGGCCTGGTCGTCAATGGCTGCGTGCGGGACGCCAATACCATCATCGACCTGGGCTTCCCGGTGTTCTGCCGTGGCCTGTCGATCAAGGGTACCGGCAAGCATCAGCCGGGCAAGGTCAACGTTCCCATCGTCATTGGCGATGTGCTCATCCATCCTGGCGACATCATCGTCGGCGACCGTGACGGCCTTGCCGTGGTGGCCCAGTCTGAAGTCGAGATGACGATCGCCAGCAGCATGGCGCGCGAAGAGAAGGAACAGAAGATGCGCGAAGCCATCGAGAACGGCGCCTCCACCGTCGAGCTGATGCAGCTGGACACGATCCTGAAGCAATACGGAATGGTCTGATCTGATCCCCCTGCGGCAAGCCGGCACAAGACCGGCAGCAAAGACAACGCGCCTGGAAATCCCGCCAGGCCGACCAATACAGATAACAGCAAATCCAGATTGCTGAAGGAGACATTCATGGAAGCAGCAGCAATTCAACGCACCAAAAAGAAGACCCATTTCCGCTGGGTCGTCGGCGCACTCATCTTCATCGTCTATACCGTCGCGGCGGCAGACCGCGCCAATCTTGGCGTCGCACTTCCTTTCCTGCGCAAGGAATTCGTGATGTCCAATACCGAGGCGGGCGCACTGGCCAGTATCTTCCTGTTCGCCTACAGCCTGGCGCAACTGCCCTCGGGACTGGCCTATACGCGCTTTGGCATCCCCCGCGTCTTCTCGCTGGCCATGCTGGCAACCTCGGTCTTCACGGGCCTCATCGGCACCGCCTCCTCGCTGCTGGCGCTGAAGATCTTCCGCTTCGGCCTGGGCCTTGCGGAAGGTCCACTGCCCATCGGCATCACCTCGACCATCAACAACTGGTTCCCGGCGCGCGAAAAAGGCACGATGACCGGCATCTTCCTGGCCGCCGCCAAGTTTGGTCCGGTGCTGGTTCCGCCGGTCTGTGCGGTGATCATGTACTACTGGGGCTGGCGCCACATCTTCTACTTCTTTGCGGTTCCCGGCGTCATCCTCTCGGTCGTGTGGCTGATGGTGGTGAAGAACCGTCCTTCCGAAAGCCCCCATGTCTCGGCGGAAGAACTGGAGCACATCAACGACAGCCAGGGCGCTGCCGCCGGCCAGGGTACAGGCCCTGCCGTGACGCGCGACTTCGCTTTGCTGGACCGCATCATCCGCAGGAGCCAGGTCGCCACCATCGAGACGACCAAGGGCATCTTCTGCTCCTGGAACATCATGGGGGCGGCGCTTGGGTATTTCTTCATGACCGCCATCGTCAACGTCTTGCTGGCGTGGATTCCGACCTACCTCATCAGCGTGAAAGGCTATTCGATCGCCAACATGGGGATGGTGGCCGCAGCGCCCTGGGTGGGCGCGGTGATCGGCAACCTGCTGGGCGGCACGATGACCGACCGCTGGCTGGAGAAGCGCAGAAAGCCCGCGATGATGATTTCCGCCTTCTTCACCACCATCATGATGGTCATCCTGATCAACTCTCCTGCTGATCCGCTGCTCTATGGCGCATTGCTGCTGCTGACGGGGATCTTGCTCAACATCGGCTATTCGACCTACATGGTGTATCCGATGGGGATGACCTCGAAGAAGGTGTATCCCATGGCCTGCGCCATGGTCAATACGCTGGGCCAACTGGGCGGCGCCTGTGCACCGCTGGCGGCGGGTTTCTTGCTGGACAGCTACAGCTGGAACCATGTCTGGATCTTCATGGCCGTGTGCTCCATCCTCTGCTTCATCACCATCCTGACCATTCGCGAGCCGGTGCAGGGCTGATACATTGCCGCTGCCACATGGCCACCAAGCCGAGGCATATCCTGCCTCGATCCTCAATGCGATAGCCTGACCTGGGACGGATGCTTTCGTCCCAGGTCAATGCCATTACCTCAGCCTTCGTTGCTGCGCCATCACACCTGCGCCATCCCGCCATCGACGAACAGCTCGATGCCATTGACGAAGCTGGCGGCGTCCGAGGCCAGGAAGGCGACAGCCTTGCCGATTTCCTGCGGCTCGCCCAGGCGGCCCAGCGGTACCTGGCTGGCCAGGTAGTCGAACAGGCCTTGGCGGGCGTCGTCAGGCACCAGCTCGCCCAGGCCGGGGGTGCGGATCGGGCCGGGGCTGACCACGTTGACGCGGATGGCGCGGTCCTTCAGGTCGAGCGCCCAGGAGCGGGCGAAGTTGCGCACGGCGGCCTTGCTGGCGCTGTAGACGCTGAAGTTGGCCGTGCCCAGGACCGAGGTGGTCGAGGAGGTGAGGATCACCGACGCGCCATCGACCAGCAAGGGCAAGGCCTTCTGCACGGTGAAGAGCACGCCGCGCACATTGGTGCCGAAGATGCGGTCGAAGTGCTCTTCGGTGATCGCCCCCAGCGGCATCATGTCGCCGCCGCCTGCGTTGGCGAAGAGGATGTCGAGCCGGCCTGCGCTCTTGGCAATCTGTGCATAGACGGTGTCGAGGTCCGAGAGCACCGAGGCGTCGGCGCGAATGCCGGTAGCCGCAGTGCCGATGCTGGCCACCGCTGCATCCAGTTCGGCCTGGCGACGGCCGGTGATGAATACTTGCGCGCCCTGCGCCGCCAGTTCCTGCGCGGTGGCCAGGCCAATGCCGGAAGTGCCGCCGGTGACCAGTGCGATCTTGCCGTTGAGTTGCTTGTTCATGATGTTTCCTTTTCGATCAGGTTGAAGGTGTCAGTCAGTTCGGTCTGCCATGCCGCTGCCGCTGGCGTTCTGGGCCGTGTGCAGCAAGGCATGACTGCACTTTATCGATCCGGCGTTTATGGATAAAGTGTGTAAAATGAAAATGACTATGCACATCCATAGATAATGAAAAGACGGCGAGGAAGCGACCATGGATCAACTGTTGGCCATCCGGGCCTTTGCCCGGGTCGTGGAGGCGGGCAGTTTCACCCGCGCGGCGGATTCGCTGGACATGCCCAATGCCACCATGAGCAAGCTGGTGCGGGAACTGGAGGCGCACCTGGGCGTGCGCCTGCTGCAGCGGACCACGCGGCGCGTGAGCGTTACGCCGGAGGGACAGGATTACTACGAGAGGACCGGCCGCCTGGTGCGCGACCTGGAAGACATCGATACCTCCTTCAATGCCGTGCGCGGCAATCCGCGCGGCAAGCTGCGCATCGATGTGGGCGGCTCCACTGCCCGTGATGTACTGATCCCGGCGCTACCGGATTTCCTGGCGCGCTATCCGGACATCAGCATCGACCTGGGCGTCTCCGACCGCCCGGTGGACCTGATCGGCGACAGCGTCGATTGCGTCATCCGGGGCGGGCCGCTGGACAATTCTTCCCTGGTGGCGCGCCAGATCGGCCAGGCGCGCATGGTCACCTGCGCCACGCCGGCCTATCTCAAGCAGTTCGGGGTGCCGGCCTATCCGGATGAACTCAAGAATGGCCACCGCCTCATCAGCTATCTGTCGCCGCAAAGCGGGCGCGCCTTTCCCTTTCGCTTCGAGCGCAAGGGTGAAAAGATCGAGATCAAGACCGAGCACCGCATCGGGGTCAATGAAAGCAACGCCCACCTGGCGGCGGCGCTGGCCGGCCTGGGCATTGTCCAGACCTTCCGCTATGCGGCCGGGCCCGCCCTGGCGCGGGGCGAGCTGGTCGAGATCCTGACGAAATGGCGGCCAGCGCCGTATCCCTTCCATGTGGTCTATCCGAACAACCGGCATGTCTCGCATCGCCTGCGGGTCTTCATCGACTGGCTGATGGCCTACCTGCCAGCGAAATTCTGATGGCATGGCCGGCGCTGGCCGGCTGGCAGCGGGCGCGGGAGTGTCGCTGAACGGTTCCGGTTGTTCTTATGAAAACGTCCTGTTCATTGATCAGATCTTGTCACAGAGACGTCGGCGATTTGTCAGCTCTTTTTAAACTGGGCTCTCTATGATGAACCCATCGTTCCCGCCGAAAGACCTGCCGACCATGAACCTCATCCGGACCCGCGCCATTCTGCTCATCGCCCTGCTCTTTTGCGCCCATGGCGCGATGGCGCAAGCGATCCCGGAGGACTGCCCGCCCCAGGTCAGGGTCTCGCCTGAAGAAATGAAACGGCTCGCCCATAGCGCGCAACCGGACCGCGGGCCGTTGTGGGAAATCAGCAAGGACGGGCATCTTTCCTATCTCTACGGCACCATCCACTTGGCAAGGCTGGAATGGGATTTTCCCGGCCCCACCATCCTGAAGGCCTTGCGTTCGGCCCGCACGTTGGTGGTGGAAATGGACATCACGCGTCCCGGCATGGCGGCGACGATGCTCGCGCCCATGCCGCAGCAAGCCGCCGATGCGTCCTCACCCTTGTACCAATCATTGCTGGCAAGAACAGACCAGCAATTGCGCAAGGCCTGCGCCGATCCGGAGAATTTCAAGGGCGCGAGCCTGGCCTCGAAGATGGCTTCGCTCACGCTGCTGTCGGCCCGGCGTCGCGGCTTCTATGCTGACTTTGCCATCGACGCCGCCTTGATTGGCTTTGCCCGTTATGCAAAGAAAGACATCGTCGAACTGGAGCAACCGTCGGACCAGCGGCGCGCCATCGGCCAGACCCAGCTGACGTCGCTGGAGCGCGATCTTGACGAGCTGGAGAGCGGCAAGACCGAAGACGACCTGAGCGCGCTTGCGCTGGCATGGGAACGCGGTGATATGGTCGGCATTGCAGAACTGTGCAAGCAACTGCAATGCACCGACGACCGGCAATACTACGAAGACCGTAACAAGGTATTCGCGGCCGGCATCGCCAAGGCCGTGACGGGGCCAGGTCCGGCCTTCATCGGCGTGGGCTTCCTGCATATGCTGGGGCCGGACAGCGTGATCGACCAGCTCAGGGCGATGGGCTTCGAGGTCCGGCAGGTCGCCCTGTCTGGAAAAAGTTAGTTTCCGCACAGCCCCCTCCCCGGCCTGGCTAGAAGCGCCCGCTCACCTGGAAGTTCAATGACTGCGAGGTCGTCATGGCGTTGGCGGCATTGTGCGAGTAGAGCAGCATCAGGGCCAGGCCGTTCTTGAGCAGCAGCCGTCCACCCAGCGTGAGCAGCCATTGCCTGCTTTCCTGGGTGGCGTCGCTGTAGCGGTAGACCGGACTGGACAGGGCGGAATCGGCGTAGCTCATCGTCGCCGTTCCCGTTCCCTGCAGGTTGCGCTGGTAGGCCATCCTGGCCTGCGGCGTCAACAGGCCCACGGGCAGCGTCACATCGAACTGTGCGCGCATGCCGAGATAGGCCGCATCATTGCGCAGGGACTGGCTGAAATAGGTCAGTGCGCCCGCGCCGCCGCTTTCGGTATAGCGGTCCAGGGTGGCGCGGGCCAGGTCCAGCCGCACATAGGGCGAGACCAGCCAGTCCTGGCCGCGCCATTCATAGCCCACCGTGGTCGAACCAAACACCTGGCGGCCTGTGCGCGAGCCGGCAGCCAGGGCGCCGGTATCGGCGATGAAGCGCGACAGCTCGAAACGCAGCGCGCCATAGCCGGCCAGCGCGTCCACGTACAGATCATCGGCAGGATGAGTACTGGCATAGAGCACACCCATGACGCCCTGGCCACGGCTGCTGGCGCTGTCATCATCGGCGCGGTAGCCGCTGAGGCTGTAGCCGGCGCCCATGCCTAGCGTGAGGCCGCGACTGATCCGGTAATCGCCGCCCATACTCACACCCGAGGTGGACAGGCGTGCGCTGCTCTGGCCGGCGCTGCCTTTCTGGTTGACCAGATCAAGCGCGCCGCCGATCCACCAGGCGATATCGCGCCGGGAGGCAGCTTCGCTGACTTGCGGCAACTCGGGCAGCTTATCGTCCGGGCCGCTGGTGCTGGCCGTGCTGACCGTGCTGGACCCCGCCAGCGCCGTCTTGCGCAAGCCCGCGCGCAGGTAGGCCAGTTCACTGTCCCGATAGTTGACGATGTCGCCGCCGCGCGCCCAGGTGGTGGGTTCACGGCGTGGATCATTGGTCTGGCCGAAGCTGAGGCCGAAGGAGGACGGGGCGGCGCCCTCGCCATGCAAGAGTTCCAGGCGCTGCGTGAAATTGGCCAGGTGCGCCGTGGCGAAGCGCTGCACCGCCTGGGTCTGGGCGCGCACCATGGCGGTGACGGCGGTACTGCTGGCCGGATCTGCCAGGATGGCATAGCTGAAGCCGCCGGCCACGGTCACCGTGCCACCGGCGGCGGTCACCACCAGATCGACCGTCCCTGCGGTATGCGCGCTGGTGACCACCACCAGTTCGGTATCGCTGTTGGAGACGATGCGCGCAGCGCTGCCGCCAAAGCTGACCGCGCTCGCGCCCGCCAGACGCACGCCGCTGATGCTCACCCGGGTATTGCCCAATGCGCTGCCGCCGGCGGGCGTCACGCCAGTCACTGCCGGGCGGATGCTGGCCACGGCGACGGTCACGCTGGCCGAGCCGGTGCTGTTGTTGTTGCTGTCGCCGTTATAGACCGCTGAGAGGCGATGGCTACCCACGGTCAGCGTATTGAGGGTGAGGCTGGCGCTCTGTCCGGAGAGGCTGACCGTGCCCAGGATGGCCGCGCCATCCATGAAGCTGACCGTGCCGGTGGGCGCTATGCCGCCCGCCACGGTGGCGGTCAGCGTCAAGGGCGCCTGTTCGTTGAGGGCGCTCGCCGAACTGGCCAGCGAGAGCGTCGGCGTGGACCTGCCGATGCTCACGCGCACCCCGGTTGAGTTGGCGCTGGCGTTGTTGCTGTCACCGCTGTAGTGGGCAGTGACGGTGTGGCTGCCGAGGGCAAGGGTGGAAGTGCTGAAACTGGCCGCGCCGGAGACCACGTTGACCGTGGCCAGGGTGGTCCCGCCCTCGCTGAAGACCACGGTGCCACCGGGGAGGCTGCCGGTGCTGCCACTGACGACGGCATTGAAGGTGATGCTGCTGCCCAGGCTGGCGCTGGCCGGGGTGGCGCTCAGGGTGAGCGTGGCCACGACCTTGTTGATGGTCACGGTGATGGCGCTGCTGGTGGCTGCGGCATGGTTGCTGTCGCCGGCGTAACTGGCTCTGATGATGTGGGTGCCGGGAGTGAGCGTGCCCAGGCGCAGCGACGCCGCGCCGCCCGACAGGCTGGCCGCGCCAAGCGTGACGCCGCCCTCCGTGAAACGGACCAGGCCGGTGGCGGCGGACCCGCCGCTGAGGGCGGCGTTCAGGGTCAGCGTAGCGCCGTAGCTCACCGACGTGGAAGAGGCCGACAGCACCAAGGCCGGCGTGCGTTGGATCACCGTGACCGTGGCGACGGCGGAACTGGCGGCGGCGTTATTGCTGTCGCCGTCATACTGGGCTTCCAGGCTGTGCGTGCCGATGGCCAGGGTGCTGGTCGAGAAAACGGCCGCGCCGGCGGAGACCACGGCGCTCCCCAGCACGACGCCGCCGTCGGTGAAGGTGACCGTGCCACTGGGCGAGCTGCCGCCCACCGTGGCCGTCAGCGTGACGGCAGCGCCGAAGGCCGTGTGCGATGTCGAGGCATTGAGCACCACCGTCGAACTGACCTGCCCCACCGTCAGGGTCGTGGCGGACGCGGTCGCACTGTCGTGGTTGTTGTCGCCTGAGTAGACGGCGCTGATGGCGTGGCTGCCCACGGCGAGTCCCGGCAGGGGCAAGCTGGCGCTATCGCCGGACAGTGCGGCGGTGCCGAGGACGGCGCTGCCATCCTTGAAGAGGATGGTTCCACCGGGAGAGAGCACGCCGGTCAGTGTTGCCGTGACCATGGGTGTCGCGCCATAGGTGATCGCGTTGGACGAGGTGCTCACCAACAGCGTCGGACTGAGCGGGGAAACGGTGACCATCAATGCCGATGAACTGGTCGCAGCATTGTTGCCATCACCGGCGTAGCGTGCGGTGATGAGATGGGCGCCAGCCGTCAGATTGCCCAGCGCGAGCGTGGCCGCGTTGCCGGCCAGTGTGGCGCTGCCGATGACGGCGCCGCCCTCGTGGAACTCGATGCTGCCGCTGGGTGAGTAGCCGTTGCTGAGCGCAGCGTTGAAGAGGAGATTGCCACCATAGCTGATGGACGACGCGGAGCTGCCCAGCGAGAGCGTGGGCGTGGCCGCAGCGACGGTGACGATGAGCGGCGCAGAACTCGTGGCATCGCCATCGAAGACGGCCGTCAATGCATGGCTTCCCGGCGCAAGCGTGCTGATGTCGAGGCTGGCGGTGTAGGAAGAGACAGCGACGGTTCCCAGCGTGACGGCGCCGTCCATGAAGCTGACAGTGCCGCTGCCGGCATAGGTGCCTGCCAGGTTGGCGGTGAGCGTGACTGCTGCACCATAGGCAGGGCTGGTCGATGAACTGCCCAGCGAAATGGAAGTGGGCGTTGAGACGACCGCCGTAATGGTCCATTTGGCCGACCCGATCGGATTACGTTTCGCATCGAAATAGTCCAACGTGACCGTGGAAGTGCCGGCCACAGTGGGCGTTCCTGAGACGACGAGGTCGAAGAAGCTCGAACCGATGCCCACTAGTAGTCCGCTGTCCCAATTGTCGTAGGAATAGAGGGTCTGGTAGCAGCCGCCGCAGTGGGGTGTGAAGGTGGCGCTATAGGGAACGCCCACCAGGGCGTCAGGCAAGGCCGTCACCGTCTGCGCCCGCGCTGCCGGCCAGCTCCAGAGCAGCAGAAAGACCAAGGCCATCCATCTGCACATGACTGGCCAGCGGCAGTCACGCCAAGCATATCCCGTTGCCAAAAATGGTGAATCCACCACTGCGCCCTTATCAAGATTCAAGTGTTGGCTTTATGCGCGCAGGGAGATACGCGGTCCACGCACTATCAACGTAATGGCGCGTAAAAAAAGGAAAAGAGGCCGTGACGGCCAGGATGCGCCAGCCCTCGACAGAGGCGCTGCGAGCGCGGCGCGACTAGGCTGAAGATGGAAAAAGGAATAGCCCGATGGGATGCCCGATGGGACGGTAGGGATCGCCGGGACCGGCGAAATCCGCAGAGGGAAGGATCAGGGAAAAATCAGGGGAAGACCAGTTCCAGGCCGAACATTTCGCTGACGAAGAAGGTGGCCACGCCCAGGAGCAGCAGCGACAGCACGAAGATCGCGACGACCTGCCCAGTGGCGCGCAACACTGCGCGACGCTCATTGATCCTGCCCTTCTTGCCCTGGTCGTAATGCCACTTGATGGCATAGAACATGCCGGTGCACAGCACGATCACCTTGAAGGTGACGAAGAGTATTGGGACCCAATCCATGATGTCGATAATTTCCGTTTGCTGGAGAGACGAAACTCCGATGACGCGCCGGCACTCGGCATGCGTATCGGCTACCACCTGGCCCTTCGCTGATCCTTGTTGCGCCGGAACCTGGCAAAGGCGTGTCACTGTCTCCCCGTAACACTGGCACTTCTTGCACGTGCCTGGGCATTTTACCCAGTCCGCTCGGGGTGGGTCCAGAAGACAAGATCCATACAAGGACTGCCCAGGCCCGAATACGCCAGCCACCGAGGCAGCGCTCCAGCTTGCCCACAGGCATGTTTCCTGCTTGGCCGAAAGTGTTGCAGGGATGCAGCGCCGTCCCATCCGGGCATCGCCGCACTGCAACAAATCCTTTACCATGCGGCCCAGCAGCGACTGTCAGCGACAGCAGGCAGTTGCGATGCAAGGGCGATACCGGCTTACCCGCCAGCGTCGCTCCTGCCTGACGCGTTCGTTATCCACGATAGATGATTGGTATCGCCATGAGCACTTCGACCACTTCCCCGGCCGCTTCTTCCGCCTCCCGCCCCGTCGCTCCTGCGCCCGTACGCGGCCCTGCCGCCAGCCCGGTGCGCCACAGCTGGATCGACAACCTGCAAGGTCAGCTCTTTGGCGTGGTCATGGTGGCCTTTGGCATGTCCATGCTGCACAGCCTGGGACTGATCATCGGCCAGATCGCCGGGGTGGCCTTCCTGGTCAGCTATGGCAGCGGCATCAGCTTCGGCCTGGCCTTCACCCTCATCAACCTGCCCTTCTACCTGCTGGCGGCGCTGCGCATGGGCGCCGCCTTCACCTGGCGCACCCTGGCGGCGGTGACGGCAGTGTCGCTGCTGACCAATATCGCCGGCAACTACATCAGCTATCGCCACCTCGATCCCGCCGTGGGAGCAGTGCTGGCAGGCCTGTGCGTGGGCATCGGCCTGATCGCCCTGTTCCGTCACCAGGCCAGTTGCGGCGGCATGAGCATCCTGGCGGCCTACGTGCAGGAGCGCACCGGCTTCAAGGCGGGCTGGCTGCTGATGGGCTTCGACCTGGCGCTGTTCGCCACGGCGGCCTTGTTCCTGCCCATGGAGCGGGTGCTGTATTCGCTGGTGGGGGCGATCACCATGAATCTCTTCGTGGCCTGGAATCACCGCTATGAGTGGTACATCGCGCGCTAAAGACGTGCAGCGCTGCCCCGTCCCAGAGCGCGCGGCGGGTTGATTCCATTACAATTCCGGATCAGCGGGGGCATTGCATGCATCTTGCTTGCCCCCAGCGGCCCTGCCCCTCTTTTCCTGCACGTCCATGAGCAATGTCCTGACCTACCTGATCACCGCCCGCCGCTGCGAAGTGGAAGAGCTGCAACGCCTGTCCCGCACCTGCCAGATGGTCTTGACCGTGGGCCAGCTGATCCACTGCCTGCAGCAGGAACGCGGCCTCTCCAACATCTACCTCGGCTCGGGCGGCCAGCGCGACGCCGCGGCCCGGCAGGCGCGGGTGGCCAACAGCCAGGCCGCAGCCGCCGAGTTCCAGGACTGGCTGCATTCCATCGAACAAGACAATGCGCTCTCCAACGGTGCGCGGCTCTATACCCGCATCGCCTTTGCGCTGCATGCGCTGGAGGGCCTGCCGCGGCTGCGCGAAGAGATTTCGGCGCTGCGCTGCTCGCCCACGGAAAGCTATGAACGCTTCAAGACCGTGGTCGGCGCACTGCTGGCGCTGGTCTTCGAGGCCGCCGACGTGGCGGTGGATGCGCAGATCTCGCGCCTGCTGGTGGCGCTGTTCAATCTGATGCAGGGCAAGGAATTCGCCGGCCGCGAGCGCGCCGCCGGGGCCGCTGCCTTTGCCAGCGGCAAGATCACGCGCGAGCAGGAACAGAGCATCGAATACCAGATCGAGATGCAGGAACAGGCGCTGCGCCGCTTCGAGTCCTTCGCCGAAGACGTGCGCGCACCCTGGCAGGCGCTGCAGGCCGGCCTGCCGCTGGCCGAGCTGGAACGCCTGCGCCGCAAGCTGCTCACCAGTCACGAGCGCGGTCTGGATGCCGAGATGGCCGAGGCCTGGTACCAATGCTGCTCGGCGCGCATCGATGGTCTGCACCAGATCGAGATCCACCTGGCGCAGTTCGTCCAGGCGCGCTGCCAGGCCAAGATCACCGAACTGCAACAGGAACTGGACGACCAGGATCAGCTCTTCAGCCAGCACGACCGGCTGGACCCGCTCACCCCGCTGGCGGCCTTTTCCGCACCGCTGGACGAACAGGCCTTGGCCGACGGCGTCGGTTCGCACCTGGCCCACAGCATCGTCGACATGCTGCGCAGCCAGTCCGATCGCCTGCAGAACCTGACCGCCGAACTGGCCACCGTGCGTGACAGCCTCGAAGAGCGCAAGCTCATCGAGCGCGCCAAGGGCGTGCTGATGATGAAGCAGGGCTTGAACGAAGAAGCCGCCTATCGCCTGCTGCGCAAGCATGCGATGAACCAGAACCGGCGCATTGCCGAGGTGGCGCAGGCGATCCTCTCGCTGACCGAGATCCTGCCCGAAGCCTGAACGCCTCCCGGCGCACGCTCAAGCCGCCCGCCGACGATCCTCGAGCTGGCGCTGCCCGACCAGTGGCCGCCCATGTGCGCGCTGCAAGGCGTCGGCCACGCCCAGCAAGGCCTGGTCGCTGAAGGCCGGGCCGAATACCGTGATGCCCCAGGGCAGGCCGTTCTTCATGAAGTTCATGGGCGTGGCCACGGCGGCGTAGTCCAGCATGTTCATGAAATTGGTATACCAGCCCAGGTCCGAATTGCGCTGCACCGGCTGCTCGCGCAATTCTTCCAGCGTCACCGGGCGTGGATAGGCGGGCGTGACCACGCAATCGACGCTGGCCAGGATGCGGTCGCATTCGGCCTTCAATTGCTGCAGGCGATATTGCGCGCGGAAGGTATCGACGGCGCTGTACTGCGGCGCCTTGCGCAGCACATCGCGAATCACCGGCAGGATTTCATCAGGCTGCTCCTGCAACAGCGCTTCGATGGTGCAGTAGCGCTCGGCCACCCAGGGTCCTTCATAGAGCAGGCGCGCCGCTGCCAGGAAGGGACTGAAATCGATAGGCACAGCGACGCCGCCGATGGCTTCCATCTGCGCCAGCGCCTCCACGAACAGCGACGGGCTCTCGCTGCAGCCGAGGAATTCCAGCTGGCGCGGCACGCCAACGCGCAGGCCCCGAGGCGGCGGCTGGAAGGCCGAGGCGTCATTGTGCGGCAGGTTGGCGCGGCTGTATTCGTCGCGCTCGTCGGGCTTGCCAGATTGTGTACACAGGGCCAGCAAGTGACTGGCTTCGGCCGCCGTGGCGGTGAAGAAGGTCACGCAGTCCAGCGTGCGGCAGGCCGGCACGACCCCGGCGGTGGACAGCAGGCCTTTGGTCGCCTTCAGTCCAACCAGGTTGTTCAGCGCGGCCGGCACGCGACCGCTGCCGGCCGTGTCGGTGCCCAGCGCAAAGCTGGACAGGCCCAGCGCCACCGCCAGCGACGAACCGGAGGACGAGCCGCCGGAAGGATAGTCCGGATGCACGCTGTTGCGGCAAGCGCCGTAGGGAGAGCGGGTGCCGTTCAAGCCCGTGGCGAACTGGTCGAGGTTGCATTTGCCCACCGGGATCGCCCCCAGCGCGATCAGTTGCGCCACCAGCGTGGCGCTCTCGCGCGGCACGTAACTGAAGGCCGGACAGGCGGCCGTGGTCGGGATGCCCGCCAGGTCAATGTTGTCCTTGATCGAGAAAGGCACGCCATACAGCGGCAGGCTGTGCGGGGATTGCTGCTCCAGCGCCTGCAGGTAGGGCTCGCACTCCTCTTGGCTCAACAGGTGGATGTAGAGCCGGTATGTCGGGTTGAGCGCCGCAGCGCTCTCGCGCAGGCGCTGCATCACCGTGCGCGGGTCCAGGCTGCCGTTGCGATAGGCGGCGGTGAGCGCATCGATGCGCAGGTCGAAGGAATGGATCATGCGGCCTCCTGTTGGGTATCTTCCATGACCAGCACGCACTGACCTGCGCGCACCGGACTGCCGGGCTGCACACGCACCTCGGCGACAACGCCCGCTTCGGGCGCGGCAATGTTGATTTCCATCTTCATCGATTCCAGGATCATCAGCAGCTCACCCTGCGCCACGCGCTGGCCGGGACTGACCTTGACCTGCCACAGGTTGCCGGCGATCGGCGCATCGACAGCCGTCTGACCGTCCTTCAGGGGCTGGTCTTCCTGCTCGATGGCGCTGCCTTCCTCGCTCTCGTAGTTGGCCTGGCCGCTGGCGATCCAGCGCTGGCGCTCGGCATCGAAAGCGGCTTGCTGGTGCTGGCGGAAGGCGGCGATGCCCTCGGCTTCGCGCTGCAGGAAATCCTGGTAATCCGCCAGATTCAACTGCGTCTCTTCGATGCCGACCTCGAAGCGGCCCAAGGGGAAATCACGGCGGATAGTCTGCAATTCTTCGGCCGTGACCGGATAGAAACGGATCTGGTCGAAGAAGCGCAACAGCCAGGGCTTGCCGTGGAAGGCTGCGACCTCGCGGTAGCGGTTCCACATCTGCAGGGTGCGGCCCACGAACTGGTAGCCGCCCGGCCCTTCCATCCCATAGATGCACAGGTAGGCGCCACCGATGCCCACCGAGTTCTCGGCGGTCCAGGTGCGCGCCGGGTTGTACTTGGTGGTGACCAGGCGATGGCGCGGGTCCAGGGGCGTAGCCACCGGTGCGCCCAGGTAGACGTCGCCCAGGCCCATGACCAGGTAGCTGGCGTCGAAGACCGTCTCGCGCACCGCGCCGATATCCTTGAGGTCGTTGATGCGACGGATGAATTCAAGATTGCTGGGACACCAGGGCGCATCCTTGCGCACGGTGGTCATGTATTTCTCGATGGCGAGCTGGCAGGCCGGATCGTCCCAGGACAAAGGCAGATGCACGATACGCGACGAAACCGTCAGGTTTTCGCTGGCACAGACGGCGTCCCACAATCCGGCGATGGTCTGCAGCAGCGTCGCCAAGGGCAGCGCTTCCGGCTGGTAATGCATCTGCAGCGAGCGGATGCCCGGAGTCAGGTCGATCACGCCCGGCAGGGCCTGTTCTTCCAGCGCCGCGATCAGGGCGTGCACGCGGAAGCGCAACACCAGGTCCAGTTGCGGGCTGCCCACTTCCAGCAGCAGATTGGCATCGCCCGACAGGCGCGCCACCAGACGTCGCTCATCCTGACCCAGGTCCAGCACGATGGGCGAGGCCAGGGGTGCAGGCGACCAGTCCACCGGCTGCGGCTGCAGGCTGGCGACACCGGCGTGTGCTGCCAGGGCAACGCGGCGCGCCGTGCTTACGTCCACCGGAATGAAGCGGACCTTGTCGCCCGCCTTGAGCTGCCCGATCTGCCAGAGGTCGGCTTCGATCACCGTGACCGGGCAGACGAAGCCGCCCAGGCTGGGGCCATCCGGCCCCAGGATCACCGGCATGTCGCCGGTGAAGTCCACCGCGCCCACGGCATAGGGATTGTCATGGATGTTGGAAGGATGCAGGCCCGCCTCGCCGCCGCTGTCGCGCACCCATTCCGGCTTGGGGCCGATCAGGCGCACGCCGGTACGGCTGGAATTGAAGTGGACTTCCCAGTCGGTGGCGAAGAAAATCTCCATGTAGGCCGGCGTGAAATATTCCGGCGCACCATGCGGACCATAGATCACGCGGACCTGGCGCACTGCCTCCAGCGCGGGATACAAATCGGCAGGCAGGGTCTGCCCGGCCTTGGTCATCGCCTCTGCGGCCAGCGGGGCGAGGTGCAGGATGTCGCCACTGGCGAGGGCGCGCCCCGCATGGCCGCCGAACTGCCCCAGCGTGAAGGTGCTGCGGCTGCCCAGATAAGTCGGCGCCTGCACGCCACCGCGCACGGCCAGATAGCTGCGCGCACCGGCCCCGCTGATGGCGCCGAGCTTGAGCGTACTGCCGGCAGGGATGTGCAGCACGGTGGCCATGGGCTGCGCCACGCCATCGAGCAGCACGGGAATGACTGCGCCAGTGACCACCACCATGGCGGCGGTATTGAAGCGCAGGATCGGCCCGCTCATGGTCACTTCCAGTCCCGCCGCATCCTCGGCATTGCCCAGCAGGCGATTGCCCAGTCGCAGGGCGCGCTCATCCATCGGTCCCGAGGGCGGCACACCGACGGCCCAGTAACCGATGCGGCCAGGATGGTCCTGCACCGTGGTCTGGGTGCCGGGGGAGAGCACCTCCACCGTATCGGCGCGATAGACCAGTTGTTCCAGGCAGCGCGTCCACGGCTGACCGCTGGCGAACGGGGCATCGTCCAGGATCTGGCGCAGGTAGTGCTGGTTGGTTTCCACGCCATACAGCATGGTCTGGCGCAGCGCCGCATCCAGCGCCAGGCGTGCAGCTTCACGGGTGGGCTGCCAGCTGATGAGCTTGGCGATCATGGGATCGAAATACGGCGGGATCTCGCAGCCGGCCTCGACCCAGGTATCGATGCGCAGTGCCTGCCCATCGGCAGGGGGAAACTCGACCGCTGTCAGCAAACCCGGACAGGGCTGGAACTGGCGACCCGGGTCTTCCGCATACAGGCGCGCCTGGATCGCATGGCCGCGCGGCTGCAGACTGGCCGCCAGTTGCGCCAGCGGCGGCAGGTCACCAGCGGCCAGCTCGATCATCCAGCGCACCAGGTCCACACCCCAGACCTGTTCGGTGACGCCATGCTCCACCTGCAGGCGCGTATTGACTTCGAGGAAGTAGAACTGCCCGGCCAGGCTGTCATAGACGAACTCCACCGTGCCGGCGCTGCGGTAGTTCACCGCCCGCGCCAGCTTGATGGCCGCCGCGCACAAGGCTTCGGCCATGCCCTCGGGCAAGTTGGGCGCGGGAGTTTCTTCCAGCACCTTCTGGTTGCGCCGCTGCACCGAGCAATCGCGCACGCCGAGTGCGATCACCTCGCCTTGGCCATCGCCGAAGACCTGCACTTCCAGATGGCGGGCGCGTTCGATGTATTTCTCGATGAAGACGCCGGCATCGCTGAAATTGTTCTGGCCCAGGCGGCGCACCGAATCGAAGGCATCGCCCAGTTCGGCATCGCTGCGGCAGACGCGCATGCCGATGCCGCCGCCGCCGGCGGTGCTCTTCAACATCACCGGAAAGCCGACACGGGATGCAGCGGCCAGCGCATCGTCGATGCTTTCCAGCAGGTCCGTGCCTTCCAGCATCGGCACGCCCTGTTCACGTGCCAGTGCGCGCGCGGTGTGCTTGAGGCCGAAGATGCGCAATTGCGCAGGCGTGGGACCGACGAAGGCGATGCCAGCGGCTTCGCAGGCTTCGGCAAAGGCGGCATTCTCGGAGAGGAAGCCATAGCCGGGATGGATGGCCTGCGCGCCGCTGTCGCGGGCGGCGGCCAGGATCTTGTCCACGGCCAGATAGGTCTGTGCGGCCGGCCCTTCTCCCAGCGAAATGGCGCGGTCGGCCTGCAAGACGTGCAGGCTGCCGAGGTCGGCTTCGGAATAGACGCACACGCCGGTCACGTCCAGCGTGCGCAAGGTGCGCAGGATGCGGCAGGCAATGGCGCCGCGATTGGCGATGAGCAGATGGTCAAACATGGAATGGGCCTGGAAATCCGGGTCGTCCCGTGATTCGAAAAACCGGCTCGCGGTCGTCCGCGAGGGGCTGGGCTGCGGTCGTTCAAGTGGTGCGGATCAGTCCCACACCAGCACTTCGGCGGCGGTGGGGTTCCAGCCGTTGCAGGGATTGTTCAATTGCGGGCAGTTGGAGATGAGCACGATGAGATCCTGCTCGGCGCGCAGCTCCACGTACTTGCCAGCAGCGGAGATGCCGTCCTCGAAGGTAAGGCCGCCCTCGGGCGTGACCGGCACGTTCATGAAGAAGTTGATGTTGGCGCCGATGTCGCGCTTGTTGAGGCGGCCATCGTGAAGACAGGCACACAGGAAGTTGTCGCGGCAGCTGTGCATGTAGCGCTTCTCCAGCGCATAGCGCACGGTATTGCTCTCCTGCGCGCAGGCCCCGCCCAGGGTGTCATGGCGGCCGCAGGTATCGGCCACGATGGTGGCCAGGGCGCGCCCCAGGTTGGAATACAGCACGCTGCCCGCGCCCAGATAAGCACGATTCTGGCGGCGCAGGGTGCGCTGGGGATCGTAGCGCTCACGCGGATTGGCGGCGCTGTAGAAGAGGGTGTCGATGGCCTGGTTGCCTTCCAGGTCCAGCAGGCGCACGGTCTGCCCGGCGCTGAGATTGAAGAGATAGGGTTCGCCCGCTGGGATCACGTGACGGAACACGGCTTGTTCAGGGGCGCGCTGGCTTTCGATGATGTGCATGTGAGTCTCCCTGGCTCAGAGATGGAAGCGTTCGGTGTTGTGGAAGGCGCGCTCGTTCTCCGGGCGCGCATGGCGGCAGGCGTGGGTGCTGTCGTCGCTGTGCGTCTGCAGCCATTCCAGCCGGACCGGGCGCGGCGCATAGTGTGGATGCGGGTCCATGGGATGCTGCAGGGCCGTCAGGATGATGAGCGTGTCCATCGGTGCGGCCAGCTCGATGTAGTCCCCTGCTTTGGAATTGCCGGGCACGAAGTGGAAGACGCCTTCGGCATCCACCTCCACGCGCGAGAACAGGTTCACCACCATCAGCAGGTCTTGCAGGTCGAGGTTCCACTTGCCCATTTCCACCAGCAGGTTGTCCACGCCGTTGCGATAGAAACCATTGCGCAATTCCTGGTAGCGGCCCTGGCCGTATTTCTCGCGCACCTCCTCGGCATTGAGCACACCACCGAAGCTGTCATGCCAGCCGCAGGTATCCTCGGTGATGGCGGCCAGCACCCGGCCCATGTCGGAGTAAAGGCAATGCCCGGCCTGCAGGCGCGCGGTGTGCTGGCCCTTGAGGGTATCGGGCAGGTTCAGGCGTTCGCTGGGCTGCTGGGCGTTCAGCATCATCATGCTGACGTTGGCGCTGCCTTCGATGTCGGTGATGCGCAGCGACTGGCCGCGCTTGAGGATGAAGGAGGTATGGCCGCCGCCGGGCAGCAGTTCTTCGTAGAGTCTGGCTTGCAGGGCCAGGGGGTCCTTGCTCATGTCAGCTTTCCTTTGCAGTGAGGAGGGAGGCCAGCTTGCCGGCCTGTTCGCGGGCGCGGGCCTCGTTGAGGGCGATGTCGTAAGTGATGTGGGCCCCGTAGGCCTGCGGGTATTGCGGATCGACGCGCACCTTGTCGAACACCAGCAGGCGGGTGCCGAGCGTGAAGCCTTCGGAGAGGTCGTGGGTGACCATGAAGACGGTCAGGCCGCTGTCCTTCCACAGGTCCAGCAGCAGGGTGTGCATCTCCTTGCGGATGCCCGGATCGAGCGCACCGAAGGGTTCATCCAGCAGCAGCACGCGGGGACGCACGATGAGCGCCTGCGCAATCGCCAGGCGCTGCTGCATGCCGCCCGAGAGGCTGCTCGGATACAGGTCCAGCGCGTGACCCAACCCCACGCGATGCAACAGCTGCGCCGCCTCTTCGCGGGCGCGCCGCTTGGCGCCGCCGAACAGGCGACCCAGCAAGGGCGAGCGCGGCAGCTCCAGGCCGATGGCCACGTTGTCCAGCACATTCAGATGAGGGAACACCGAGTAACGCTGGAACACCACGCCACGCGTGGCGTCGGGCTCGGATGGAAAGGGCTGGCCCTGCAGCAGCAACTGTCCCTTGCAGGGACGCTCCTGCCCCAGCAGCAAGCGCAGGAAGGTCGACTTGCCACAGCCGGAAGCACCGACCAGGGTGCAGAACTGGCCTTCTTCCACGCGCAGGTTCAGGCGTTCCAGCACCACGTTCTGGCCGTATTGCTGCCAGACGTTGCGGATCTCGATATAGCTCATGCGCGGCCTCCTTCAGCCCAGGGGAAGAAGCGGCGGTGGACGGCGCGCAGCAACCAGTCCATCAGCCACGCCAGCAGGGTGATCCAGACCACGTAGGGCAGGATCACGTCCATGGCCAGGTAGCGGCGCACGAGGAAGATGCGATAGCCCAGACCCGCCGTGGCCGAGATCGCTTCTGCGGAAATGAAGAACAGCCAGGCTGCGCCCAGTGACAGCCGCAGCGAGACCAGCAGGCGCGCCAGCATCTGCGGCAGCGCCACGCGCAGCACCACGGTCCAGCTGTTGGCCCCGAGCGTCTGCGCCTTGATCAGCAACTCGGCGGGAATGGCGCGGCCCGTATGTTCCAGATCGCGCGCCAGCAGGGGCGTGACGCCGATGACGATCAGCATCACCTTGGACAATTCATCGAGTCCCATGACGATGAAGAGAATCGGCAGGATCGCCAGCGGCGGCACCATCGAGATCACGGTCAGCAGCGGTGAGAATCCCGCGCGCAGCACCGGGAAGACGCCATTGGCGATACCCAGCACCAGCCCAACCAGCGCGGCGATGCCCAGGCCCAGCAAGACCCGCTGCAGGCTGGCCAGCGTATCGGCCCAGAACAGGTAGTCGCCGGTGCGCGGGTCTTCCATGAAGGCCATGTGGCGCACCGCATCGACCATCTGCATGAGGCTGGGCAGGAGCTTGTCGTTGGGATTGTCGGCCAGGCGCGTGGCCGAGCCGACGGCATAGAGCAAGGCCAGGATGAGGAAGGGCAAGAGCGTGAGCAGCCACTGCCCGGAGCGGCCCGGATGGCGGTTCAGGAAACGCATGGCGCGCCTCCCTGCGACAATGACCGGGACGGGGACGGAGGCAGCACAGCGGCTGCCGGATGAGACCTGGGGATGCGAACAACGATCACGAGAAACTCCGGTCGGGTTGAACAAAAGCAGGAGCAGCGCAGCACCTGTGGTGCAACTCTCTCCCGGGCTTTTGTCCCGCCGTGTAACCTCGACCGAGGTCGCCGGCTCTCGGACCAGTCATCTGCCTGCGGCAGACCGGAACCCTAGCCAGCTATTTGAACGTCTTGTGCAGCCGTCGGATGATCAGGTCATCCTCAGATCATCGGTGCGGGCTGCCCTGCATGCAGCGAATTTCAGCAAATTCCATACCATCAGCGCGCGCGGCGCAGCCAGCGCAGCGCATGCGCAAGCACTTCCATCAGCAGCAATGAAGTGCGCATGCGGCCACACAGCGGCAGGGCCTGCGCGGCCTCGCTGGAAAAGGCGAAGGGAAAAACGGCAGTGTCGTGAGATCGGGTCATGGGCATGGTCTGCTCCTGCGAACATGGCCTGGCCGTCCAGGGATGGTTGCCGATGCTACGCGTGATGCATGCGCTTCATTTGCTTCGGCCCAAGTCGTCTTGGCTCGCCCACGGCGAGAACGACAATCTTGCATGCAAGATCCAGACCAGCCCTGCACGCCTTTGCGCACCCGGCGCAAACCCGCATCTGCACTGGTTCGCAGCCAATCGCACGTAGCATCGCGGATCGCCGGAGCGCAAGCATGGTGCAAGCCGGCACCGATTTGGCGCGCGCACGATGCGCCAGCATCGCTCACGTATGGCGCAGCCAATGGAGCGTTGAGCCGTTCGCTATTAATAGCGAAAACCGGCATCCCGCATCATCGACATCGCCTCAGGGCATTGGCATGAACCTTGCTGAAAAGCGAGCGGGAGCCGGCGAGTCCGGTCTTGTGTAGGCACAATTTGCAATGGACAGCTAGGGTTCCGGTTCGCTGTTGCGGATGTCTGGTCCGAGAGCAGTCGACCTCGCAAGAGGTTACACGGCGGGAGAAAAGCCCGGGAGATGACGCGTTCGCAAGGACCGCGCCGCTCCCGGGCTTTTTTCCAATAAACCCTTCGAGGACCCTACGCCGTGTACAACATTTCCCGAATCCTTGGTGGCGCTGCCATCGCCCTGGCCGCCTTCACGGGTGCGCTTTCATCCGCCCACGCCGCCCCCCGCACCGACTTCAAGGTCTGTACCTCCATCTACGCCGGCTGGATGCCCTGGGGTGAAGCCCAGGCCCAGGGCATCCTGGCCAAGTGGGGCAAGAAGTACGGCATCACCATCAACGCCGTGCAGTTGAACGACTACGTGGAATCGATCAACCAGTACACCGCCGGCAAGTTCGACGGCTGCACCATGACCAACATGGATGCGCTGACCATTCCCGCCGCCGGTGGCGTGGATTCCACGGCCCTGATCGTGGGCGACTATTCCAATGGCAACGATGGCATCGTCCTCAAGGGCAAGAACAAGAAACTGACCGACATCAAGGGCCAGTCGGTGCAGCTGGTGGAATTCTCGGTCTCGCACTACCTGCTGGCCCGCGCGCTGGAAACGGCCGGCCTGCGCGAGCGTGACGTCAAGGTGGTCAACACCAGCGATGCCGATATCACTGCCGCCTTCTCCACTCCTGCGGTGACCAGCACGGTGACCTGGAACCCGATGCTGTCCTCGATTGCGGCCTCGCCCGATGTCTCGCTGGTCTACACCTCCAAGCAACTGCCCGGCGAGATCATGGACCTGATGGTGGTCAACACCAAGACCCTGCAGGAGAACCCTGCCTTCGGCAAGGCATTGACCGGCGCGTGGTACGAGATGATGGCCATCATGAGCGCCAAGGATGAACGCGCCACGCGCGCACTGACCGCCATGGGCAAGGCTTCCGGGACCGACCTGGCGGGCTTCCAGTCGCAGCTGGCGGCGACCGCCATGTTCTACCAGCCCAAGGCGGCGCTGGAGTTCGCGACCAAGAAGGAGCTGCCCGGCATCATGGGTCGCATCGCCAAGTTCAGCTTTGACCACGGCATCCTCGGCCCCAACGTCAAGAGCGCCGATGGCATCGGCATCGCCTTCGACGGCAACGTGGTGATCGGCGACAAGAAGAACGTCAAGCTGCGCTTCGACCCGGCCTACATGAAGATGGCAGCCGACGGAAAACTCTAAGTTTTTTGCGCGCATGCGCCGGTAGTCCCCACAGTACCTGCATCACAAGAATGCCTTGCGCGGGTCCGGCAACGGACCCGCCCGGCCCTGTTCGTCCCTCGCTTTCACACTGATCCACGCTGATCCACGCTGATCCGCGCTTACCTGGTACAACCCAACGGAGAGAACCTTGACTACCTACACCGCTTCCCTGTCGCGCCTCGGCGCCCTCAGCACCTGCGCCGCCCTAGCCTCCCTGCTGGCCTGCGCCCCGGCGCTGGCCGAGGACGCCCCCGCCGCCGCGCCCGCCGGCCCCTGGACCATCACCAAGCACATCGACCTGGCCTCGCGCTATGTGCTGCGCGGCGTCACCACCACCTACGGCAACGGCCAGCCGCTGGGCAACAGCGGCGCCGACGCGCCCGAATCGGACCAGGCAGCGCTGCAATGGGGCATCGATGTCGTCCACAGCAGCGGCTGGAGCTTCGGCTACTGGGCTTCCACCATCAACTATTCGTACAAGCAGTTGGGCAATTCCTACAGCGACCGCAGCATCACCGAATTCCAGAAACCGCGTTCGGTGGAAAACGATCTCTACTTCGCCTATGCCGGCAATATCAGCGGCGACCTCGGCTATACCCTGGGCATGACCGGCTACTACTATCTCAACGGCAGCCATGCCAATGCGCTGGAAACCAAGGCGGGCCTGACCTGGGGCGCGCTGTCCTTGAATGCCCAGACCCTGCTCAACGACGTGGTCTGGGGCAACAAGGGCGACACCTACTGGACCCTGGTCTACACCAAGCCGCTGCCCTATGACATCACCTTCACCAGCACGCTGGGCGCCTACACCTACAAGCGCGAAGGCAAGTATCTCGGCACCCGCGATACCGCCACGGGAGCAGCCTGCGGCGCGGGGCAGGCCTTCGCGGTCAATGGCTGCTTTGCCGGCAACGCTCCCAGCAGCGGCGGCCTGCGCCACCTGACGCTGGGCCTGTCGGCACCCTTCCCCAACTCGCCCATCACCTGGTCGCTGCAAGCCATCCTGGGCGGCTACAACCGCTTTGACGTCAAGCAGGGCAACCAGCTGGTGGGGATGTTGAGCCTGGGCTTCTGAATGGCGGATTGCTGACAGTCCAGGCAGCGCAGTGACCGTCCGTATCTGGCAGGAATGATGCGGCGGCCTGCCTGCCGCAACAGCAGGGGCGACATAATGCGGGTTCCATCCGCTTTCACCGCAGCTTGTCCGCCCTTGCCATGAACCCGCTCTTTCACCGCTATGAACCGCGTCACGGCCACGGCCTGGCGCATGATCCCATCCCGGCCATCCTGGGGCCGCGTCCGATCGGCTGGATCTCCACCCGCAGCGCCGAGGGACGACCCAACGTCGCCCCCTACAGCTTCTTCAACATCTTCAATTACCGGCCTCCCATCGTGGCCTTTGCCAGCGTGGGCAAGAAGGATAGCGTGCGCAACGCCGAGGCCACCGGCGAATTCGTCTACAACCTGGCCACGCGCACGCTGGCCGATCAGGTCAACCTGAGCAGCCTGGAACAAAGTGAAGTCGATGAATTCGCACTGGCCGGATTGACCGCAACACCCGGCATGGTGGTGGCCGCGCCGCGTGTGGGCGAAAGTCCGGTGGCCATGGAATGCCGGGTGACGCAGATCCAGCAACTGAACGCGCTCGATGGGCGCACGCTGGAGACCTGGATGGTCTTCGGTGAAGTGGTGGCGGTCCACATCGACCAGGCGCTGCTGGCCGATGGCGTCTACGATACGGGCGCTGCGCAGCACATCCTGCGCGGCGGCGGACCGGCGGATTACTTCGAGGTGCTGCCGCAGGGACTGTTCCAGATGCGGCGGCCCAAGTGAGCCGGGACCAGGTCAGCGCTGCGGACGGTAGCGCGTGATGATTTCCTGCAGCAGTTCCTTGAGCATCTCCACCTTCTGCGGATTCATCGAGGCCAATACCTCGCGCTCATGCTGCTCGGCCAGTTCGATCAGACCCGAGACCAGCCGGCGTCCATTGCGCGTGACCCGCACCAGGGTATAGCGGCGATCATCCTGGCTGGTGGTGCGCTCCACATGGCCCTGGGCTTCCAGCCGCAACAGCAAGCGCGTGACGGTAGGCTGCTTGCTCACCGCCGCATCGGCCAGGGCCGAGATGCTCATGCCGCCATTGCTGGCCAGGATCGACAGCACGCGCCACTCCAGCACCGACAGGCCGTGTGCTTCCACCACTGCATGAAACTGGGTCGACAACAACTGCCAGGCCTGCCCCAGCAGTGCCGGCAGGTAGTTGTCGACGAATGCCTTTGACTTTGCCATTCCCCTCACTGCCTCTTCTTCTGAAAGCAGCAAGGATACCCCGTCCCCGGGCGCAATGGGGAGACCCATGGCGTCCTCGGACGAGGCTTTCTTGACCCCGCTCAATAGCGCCCCGACAGCAGCGCGCCAAAGCCCGGCACGGCGGTCTGCAGCTCCAGCCGCTTGAGCATCATGTAGGTGGTGGCCACTGACGAAGACAGCACCGGCAGGCCGACGCGATCCTCGATGGCCTGGACCGAGGCCAGCGACGGCATCTGCACGCAGGCCGACGCCACCACGGCATCGATCCCCTTGGTATGGAGGCGCTTGGTGATCTCGATGGGCGCACGCGGGTCCTGGCGGCCCACTTCCAGGTTGTCCGGGATTTCCAGCGAAATGCTGTCGACCACCTCGATGCCCTCATTCTCGATGTAGTCGATCACCAGTTGCGTGAGCGGCTTCATGTAGGGCGTGAGGATGGACACCTTCTTCGCGCCGATGGCATGCAGGCCATCGACCAGGGCGCCGGCGCTGGTGACCACCGGGGCCGGACCGCCATTGTCCACGGTGCGTTGATGCAGGCGTTGCTCGGAGAGGCGATGATAGCCGCGCCCCATGCTCATGATGGCCACCAGGCAGGCATAGCCCAGCACATCGACGCGCGCATCCGAGAGCTCCAGGGCGCAACGGTCGCTGTCGCCATCCATGGCGGCCAGCTCTTCCTTGGTGACGTGCTTCATGCGCATGCGGCTGGAGTGGAAGGTGAAGCGCTCCGGCAGGATCAGCTCACGCGCGCGCAGGATGGCCGGGATCTCGGTCTCCATGGTGGTGTTGGACGAGGGCACGATCTGCCCGATGCGATAGCTGCGTGGGGTGCTCATTGGCGTGCTCATGCTTGGCCCTCCGGGCTGTCCGCCGCTGCATCGACCGGCGCTTCTTCCATGACGCCGCCGCCATCGGAGAAGTGCGCCGCCTGCAGAGGCTGGCGATTGACGTTGAGATTGAAGACATCGAAACGGTTGTAGTGACCGGTGATGTCGTGCATCTGGCGCGGCTGGATGCAGCGCGAGAGATCGATGTCGGCATAGACGATGCCTTCCTCGTCGATGAGCGGGCTGCCGATCACCCGGCCATCCGGACCCAGCACGCCCGAGAAGGCGCTGTTGCGGCGCGACAGCAGCGCGCGGGCCTGCGGATGGCTGGCTTCCATGGCCTGGATGATCTCTTCGGAGACCGTGGAGCAGGAGACGATGGTGAAGACCTTGCCCTCGAAGCAATGCGCCGCTGCGCGCACCTTGATGGCGTCGGCCATATCGTAGTCGGCCGGCGCCACCGGCAGCGCGATATAGCTGGCCACGTGGACCAGCTCGCCTTGCGCCAGCAGCGAGAAGCGCGCCAGGGTATTGGTGTTTTCTCCACAGGCCAGCGCGCCCAGCGGGCCGATGCTGGTCTGGTGCACGCGCAGGCCGGAAGCGTCGCCCGGCGCCCAGGTCAGCTTCTCGGCCCAGGTCGGTACCAGCTTGCGATGGCGGCCAATGATGCGGCCATCATCGGCAATCGTCACCACGGTGTTGTAGATCGTGCCGATGCCGTGGCGGTTGCGCTCGTTCACGCCCACCACCACGTTGACCTGGTGGCGCGCTGCGGCCTGGGCGATCTTGCTGATCTCCGGGCCGGGGATCTCGATGGCCGAGCGCGCCAGGCGCTCGAACCAGCTGCTGCCCTCGATGGGGTTCATGATCCAGCTCCAGTAGGGATAGCCGGCCACGAACACTTCCGGGAAGGCCACCAGCCTGGCGCCGTTGCCGGCGGCCTCGGCAATGAGCGCCACCACCTTGTCGACGGTGGCGTCGGTGTCGAGAAAGACGGGCGCCGCCTGGACCGCCGCGGCCTTGAAACGTTGAAGTTCGAGCATGTCAGTTCCTTGTGATTGAACAGGCTGGTGTGCGCAGCTTCAGGCCTTGCCCGGCGGCAGTTCGCCGACCGCCACGATGGGGTTGCGCAGGCTGCCGATCTTTTCCACGGTGGCCACCACCACGTCGCCCGGCCACATCCATTCCTGCGGCGAGCGGCCTGCGCCCACGCCAGCCGGGGTGCCGGTGGCGATGATGTCGCCGGGTTCCAGGGTGATGCCGGCGCTGATGTCGGCGATCAGGGTATCGACCTTGAAGAGCATGTGACGGGTGTTGGCGCTTTGCTTGGTGACGCCGTTGACGGTGAGGCTCAGGTCCAGGTTGTGCGGATCGGGGATTTCATCGGCGGTGACGATCACGGGACCGAAGGGCGCGTAGGTGTCCTGGCCCTTGGAATAGATCCACTGGCCGGCGCGGCGGTTGTCGCGGGCGCTGATGTCGTTCATGACGCTGTAGCCGAACACGTAGTCCAGCGCGCTGGCCTTGCTCACACCCTTGGCCTGCTTGCCGATGATGACGGCCAGTTCCACTTCCCAGTCCATCTGGCGGGTGATGGCCTGGTTATGCTCGATGGCGTCACCCTGGCCGATCACGGTGGTGGGCGGCTTGGAGAAGATCACCGGTTGCTTGGGCAGCTCCTTGGAGGTATCCAGGGTGCGGCTGGACTCTTCCACGTGTTCGACATAGTTCAGGCCGATACCGAAGATGTTCTTGCGTGGACGCGGGATCGGCGCCAGCAGCTTGACGTTGACCAGCGGACGCGCCACGCCCACTGGCCACTGGCCGCGATGACGCTCCAGCAGCGCGGTGGTGCTGGTCATGGCGCACGGACCGAGGTCGATGAAGTCCAGCATGTTGTCGGGCAGGGCTTCGCCGGCGTGCAGACCCAGCTGTTGCAGATCGACGACCAGCTCATCGACGATGGCGCCCAGACGGGCAGCGGCGCTCACATTGGCGCGATAGGTAACCAGTTTCATTGCATCTCACTCCTGTTGGATGTTGGTGGGGCGTTCAGAAAATCCCTGCAGCCTCATTGGCGTGCAGCGGTGATGATGGGTTGGTGGCCCTGGTGCTCGGCATAGGCTTCTTCGCGGTACAGGCCCAGCTTTTCCATGACCGGCAGGTCGCTGAAGCAGAACAGGCAGGCGTCGTCGCTGGCGCTGCCGTTGACGTGCTCGTGCCAGGCCCAGGACGGGACGCAGAAGATGTCGCGCTCCTTCCAGTCGAAGCGCTGGCCGTCGATGATGGAATGGCCATGGCCCTTGGCGACCTGGTAGATGAAGCTGCCGGTATGCCGATGCGCACGTCCCGCGAAGCCCGGCCGCAGCAACTGCATGCTGGCGCCGATGGTGGCCATCACATGGCCGCCGCCCACGGGATTGGTGTAGTGCATCAGCAGGCCGTCGTAGGGACTGCCTTCGGCTGCGCGCGCATAGCGCTGCAACGCCTCGTAGGTCGGCCCCCACTGGTACTTGAAGAGCGGCGAGTAGGGTCTGTTCCAGCCCACGTCCTGCGGACGCAGTCCGGGTGCACCCCACAGCGCCACGGCGTCATCCACCGGATGGGCCACGGCCTGGTGCAGGTCTGGATGCACGGCGTAGAAGCCCGCTTCCAGCGCATTGACCAGCGGGATATCCAGGCCATCCTGCCAGATGCAGGGCAGGCCATCGGCTTCGACGCCATGTTCGTGCCAGGTGCCGTTGGGGGTGAGCACGAAGTCATTGGCTTCCAGCGTCATCTTGTGGCCATCGACGATGGTGTAGGCGCCGCGACCTTCCATGATGAAGCGCAGGGCCGAGGAGGAATGCGCATGCGCGCTGGCCACCTCGCCCGGATGCATCACCTGCAGGCCCGAATAGAGCCAGCCGACGGCGGCGGAGACCTCGCGCCGGCCCGGATTGTCGAGATAGATCACCCGGCGGCCCGCCTTCTCCGGCGAGACCAGCGCCACCGAACGCAGCACATGCTCGCGCAGCTCGGCATAGCGCCACAGCACTGGTACCGATTGCGACTTCGGCTGCCAGGGTTCGATCTTGTTGGCCACGGTCCACAGCGCGCCGGTCTTCAACTGTTCCAGCTGGCGGTAGTAGGCCAGCAGTTCCGGCGTGTCCGAGACATCGGCACGGCCGGCCACGCTTTCGCGGTACTGATCGTAGGTGTCATTGCTCACGATGCTTCCCTTTCATGGATGGGTTGACGACTCAGCGGCGGGTGCCGGCCAGGCTGCGTTCCAGCTGGTCACGGCCCCACTGGTAGGCCGGCGGCCAGGCCACGTCCGACCATCCCTGGCGCGCACTCTCGTGCAACAGCCAGGCCGGATCGGCCAGCAACGGGCGCGACAGCGCGCACAGGTCGGCGCGGCCCGAGGCGATGATGCCGTTGACCTGGTCGGCCTCGGTGATCGCCCCCACGGCGATGGTCGGTACACCCGCCTCGTTGCGGATGCGGTCGGCAAACGGTGCCTGGAACATGCGGCCATAGACCGGCTTCTGCGCCGGGGTCACTTCGCCGGAAGAGACATCGATCACGTCGGCCCCATGCGCATGCAGTTGGCGGGCGATTTCCACCGCCTCATCCACGGTCGTGCCGCCCTCGGCCCAGTCGGTAGCCGAGATGCGGACCGACAGCGGCAGGTGCGCAGGCCATGCGGCACGCACCGCCTTGACCACTTCCTGCACGTAGCGCAGGCGGTTTTCCAGCGTGCCGCCATACTGATCCTGACGCTGGTTGGTCAGCGGCGAGAGGAAGCTGGAGAGCAGGCAGCCATGCCCAGCCTGCAGCTCCAGCCAGTCGAAGCCGGCCTCGACGGCACGCCGCGTAGCGGCCACGAAGTCCTCGCGGATGCGCGCCAGTTCATCATGGCTGGCCTCGGCCGGGACCTGCGAAATTCCTTCCAGATAGGGCAGCGCACTGGCCGAGACCAGCGGCCAGTTACCCGTCGTCAGCGGACGATCCGGCTGCTCCCAGCCCAACTGGGTGGAACCGCGCCGCCCCGCATGATTCAGTTGCAGGCCGATGCGGGCCTGGCTGTTGGCATGGACCATGTTCACCACGCGCTTCCAGCCCTGCTTCTGTTCCTCGTTCCACAGGCCGGGGCAGCCCGGCGTGATGCGCCCTTCGGGACTGACGGCGGTAGCTTCGGTGAGCAGCAGGCCGATGCCGCCCAGCGCGCGTGCGCCCAGGTGCACCAGATGGAAGTCGCCCGGCACGCCGTCACGCGCCGCATACAGCAAGGTAGGGGACGCCACCACGCGATTGGACAGCGTCAGCTCGCGCACCTTGAAGGGTGTGAGCAGCGGCGGCGTAGGACGCGCGCCATCGGCGGGCAGGCCGGCGCACTTGGCCAGCCAGCGCTCGTAACCGTCGAGCCACTGCGGATCGCGCAGCCGCAGATTCTCGTGCGAGATGCGCTGCGAGCGGGTCAGCAGCGAATAGGCGAACTGTTCCGGCTCCAGGTCTGCATAGCGGGCGATGTTCTCGAACCATTCGGTGGAGTTGCGCGCGGCGTTCTGGATCTTGAGCACTTCCACGCCGCGCACCGCTTCGTAGCGCTCCAGGCCAGCGCGCAGGCCGCCCGGCTGCTTGAGCATGTTGGCCAATTCGATGGCGTCTTCCAGCGCCAGCTTGGTGCCGGAACCGATGGAGAAGTGCGCCGTATGGGCAGCGTCGCCCATGAGCACCACCGGGACTTGCGCCCCTGCCTCGCCATGCGGGCGGGTCCACTGCACCCACTTGTCGCAGATCACGCGGGGGAAACGGATCCAGATGGCCGAACCGCGCAGGTGGGTCGCGTTGGAAATGAGCTTTTCGCCATCGAGCCAGGGCGCAAACAGTTTTTCGCAGAAGGCCACTCCATCTTCCTGCGACATCTTGTCGATGCCGGCGGCCTGCCAGGCGGCATCGGTGGTTTCGACGATGAAGGTGGACAGGCCATTCTCGAAGCGGTAGGCGTGCGCCTGGAACCAGCCATATTCGGTCGGCACGAAGATGAAGGTGAAGGCGTCAAAGACTTTGTGCGTCCCCAGCCAGACGAAGCGGCAATTGCGCTGGTCGATGTCGGGACGGAAGGTGTCGGCATAACGGGTGCGCACGGCGCTGTTGATGCCGTCGCTGGCGATGAGCAGGTCGGCCTGGTACTGGCGTGCGATCTCCTGGTCATCCTGCACCTGGGTTTCGAAGACCAGTTCCACACCGAGCTCTTCGCAGCGCGCCTGCAGGATGTTGAGCAGGCGCTTGCGGCCGATGCCAATGAAGCCGTGGCCGCCACTGCGGATGACGCTGCCCTTGAAATGCACGTCGATGTCATCCCAGCGGCTGAACTCGCCGGTGATGGTGGCGGCCGATACCGGATCGGCCTCGCGCAGGTTGTCCAACGTGGCATCCGAGAACACCACGCCCCAGCCGAAGGTGTCATAGGGACGATTGCGCTCGACCACCACCACGCGGTGGGACGGGTCCTGCAGTTTCATCAGCAGACCAAAATACAAGCCGGCGGGACCGCCGCCGATACAGACGATGTTCATGTCGCACTCCTTTGTTGTGGGTGAGCCCCCGTCTCCAGGGCATTGCGCAGCAGGGCGGGCACATCGATGGAGCGGTGCGTCTGCAGCGAGGTGCAGACCAGCACCTGCCGCACCTTCATGCGCAACTGTCCGTCGGCTGCGGTACAGGACAGGTTCAGCGTGAGGGACTTGCCGCCGACGCGCTCCACTTCCAGCGCCAGCGTGACCTCATCGCCCATGCGCGAGACCGCCTCGAACTGCGCCTGCAGTTCCACCGTGGGCAGGCCGTAATGCAGCTGGCCGATGTAGCCGGCAAAGCCGACCTCGGGCAGCAGGTGGTCGATCCAGGCTTCGAGCAGATCGTTGAAGAGCACGAAGTACTGGGGATAGAAAACGATGCCGGCCGGATCACATTCGGAAAAACGGATGCGGTGGGGGCGTTCGAATCGTTGCAGAGTCATGTCGCTCTCCTCATTGCAGGGCGTGCTGTTGCAAGCTGGCGCGCAGCTTGTGGCCGTGCTCGTCGGCCAGCTCCGCTTCGCGCAGTTCGCGCAGCACCGCCGGGGCCAGGGCGCGGGCATGGCGGTCCACTACCTGCATCAGGGTTTCGTAGTTGCGCAGGCCGCGCACATGGGTGTCGCTGTAGCCCTTGACCAGCCGCTGGCATTGCGCCACTTCCAGCGCCAGGGCCGGATTGACGGCGGCCAGCGTGGTCACGCGCTGCCACCAGCGTTCGATGCGCTCGGTCTCCTGCGCGTAACGCAGCGTGACGCGGCGGAAACGCCGCCAGCGCGACAGCCCATAGAGCAGCAGGAAGCCCGGCAGCGAACTGGTCTTGATGACCCGCCCTTGCTGCGTGCAGCGGCGCACCAGGCGATGCGCCCAGTGCGGACGGGCCAGCCAGCGGCCCAGGCCGGCCGGCAGGGTCTCGCAGATTTCTTCCAGGCGCGGATGCATGAATTCGTTGATGTCCACCAACTGCTCCTGCTTGGCGCGCACATCGCTGCGCACGCGATCGAAGCGGCTGCTGCGGGTCTTGATATCGGCCACGCGGATGGTGTCTTCATAGGACATCCATAACGCCAGGTAGCGCGCCGACTCGGCCAGCAGCTCCGGCTCCTGGCCCCCGGGCGCAGCCGCCAGCGCCGCCAGCCGTTGCAGGTAGAGGGCGGCGTAGTCGGGGTCCTGATAGTCGATCAGGCGGCGCACGCCCTCCACCGCAATGGGCGCCACCGCTGCGGGATAGGCCTGGGCCTGCTGGACCAGCCGGGCGACCTGCCTGTCGGCGATGGCGGCCACGTCCACCGGCTTGAACATCGGTGCAGCCGCTGATGCACCCGGTTCTGCCGCCTCGGCCTGGCGGGCCTGGTCGTGACCCACGGCGAAGGCTTTCAGGCTGGGCTTGACGCCCACGCCGCCGCGTTCGATGGTGGCCTCGAACTGGGCGCGGCTGAAGGGCAGCACGCCGGTGCCGCACAGGCTGCCGAAGAGCACGGCGCTGATCACGCTGCCCACCCGTTCGGCGGCCTCGGCCATGTCGAAGCTGACGAAACGCTTGGCGGCCTTGCGGGCGTGCTCGACCAGCGCGTCGCTATCGACGCGGCCATCGCCCATGGCGGTGCGCTCGCCGATGGAATAGACGCGATGGGTGGAACTGAGCAGCGTGGTGCGGTCCGGGGTGACCAGTCCGCGCTGGACGGCGCGCCCGGCTTCCATCAGTTCGGAGGCCAGCACCACATCGACATCGCCCGGCATGGGCATCAACGCCAGCACCGGGGTGCGCGCACCGGGCTGGTCGGCGCCGGGGAACAGTTCCACGTAGTAGATGGTGGCGCCGGTGCGCTGGGCCACGCCGGGCACGGAGGTGGTCTGGGCGAAGTAGCCATTGGATTCGCCCAGGTCGACGATCCAGTCGGCCAGCACGCCGCCGCCTTCGCCGCCCATGGCGAGGATGGCGATCTTGATCGGTTTAGGGGACATGGTGCAGCTCCATCTTCAAAGTCAGGTTCTTGTACATGGCGGTCATGCCGTAAGCGCGCTCAGAAGGCATAGCGCGCACGGCGCCTGGCGTCGCGTCCTTGCAGCCAGCCGATCACCAGGGTGCGCACGCGCTGGCGCAGCTGGTCCATGCGGCTGGGATTGGTGATGATCTCGGCGCGGAAGAAGGACGGGCACAGCACCGCGGCATGCGAGACCTCGCCGCACAGGCCGCAGCCCACGCAGCTGTCCACCACGGTGGCCACCGGATCGCGCCGCAGCGGATCGGGATTGCTCTTGATGGACAGCGACGGGCAGCCCGAGAGACGGATGCAGGAGTGATCGCCAGTGCAGGTCTCGGGATCGACCCCAAAGCGCTCGCGCACCACACGCTGGCCGGCGGCGATGGCCTTGCGCATCTTGGGCTTTTCGCGGCGCTGCAGGTTGAGCATGCATTCGCTCTGCGCTACCAGCACCTTGGGGCCTTTCTCGGTGGTGGTCAGGGCTTCGCGCAGGGTGCTGGTCATGCGCTTCAGGTCATAGGTGCGCTTGATGGTGCGCACCCACTTCACTCCCACGCCCTTGACCGCTGCTTCGATCTCGTGACCGGTGCTGCGGGTGGCGTTGAGGGCGCGCGAGGACAGGATGTCCTGGCCGCCGGTGGCCGAGGTGTAGTTGTTGTCGATGATGATGGTGAGGTTATCGCTCTGGTTGAAGACCGCATTGGCCACACCGCTGGTCAGGCCGTTGTGCCAGAAGCCGCCATCCCCCATCACCGCGATGGCGCGCTTGCCGGCTGGCGCGTTGAGCGCGGCCGCCCCGGCCCCGCCCAGGCCATAGCCCATGGTGGTATTGCCCAGGTTGAAGGGCGGCAGGATGGAGAACAGGTGGCAACCGATGTCGGCGCTGATGTGGTGCTCGCCCAGTTCGCGCTCCACCAGCTTCATGGCGGTGAAGATGGGGCGTTCGGGACAGCCGGTGCAGAAGCCCGGTGGCCGTGCATGGACCGACTGGTCCAGCGTGGGCAGCTTGGCTTCGGTGATCTTGACCTCGCTGGACTTGGCCGGCGCGTTGCCGTTGGCGATGGGAATCACGCGCGCGGTTGCCGGGGCCGGAGCCGGGGCTGCCGGCGCCTCGATGAGCTGGTAACGCTCCAGGAACTTGCGCACGCCCGCCAATACGGTGGCGGTGTTGTATTCCCCGGCCATGGGCAACAGATCCTTGCCATGCAGTTGGGTGGCCGAGCCGAGCTGGCGCAGGATGTTGGCCACGTTCTGCTCGACGAAGTTGGGCTGGCCTTCTTCCAGCACCAGAATGGCGCGCTTGCCCTGGCAGAAACGCTCGAACTCGGCATCCACCAGCGGATAGGCCACGTTCATCACGTACAGCGGGATCTTCGACTCGCCGAATACATCGGCCAGACCCAGTTGCTCCAGCGCACGGATCAGGGTGTTGTAGGTGCCGCCCTGCAAGGCGATGCCGACGTCGGCTGCACCTTCGGCAAAGAATTCGTTGAGCGCACGCGCACGGATGAACTCGATGGCGGCGGGCCAGCGCTGCTCCACCTTTTCCTTTTCATGCAGGAAGCTGGCCGGCGGCAACACGATGCGGCTGAGGTCGCGCGCCGGGTTTTCCAGCGCGTCCTTGACCGTGAAGGCCGGACGTCGGTTGGCCGAGCTGACGAACTGGCCATGGACGTGGCAGGAGCGGATGCGCATCTGCAACATCACCGGCGTGCTGCTGGCTTCGGACAGGTCAAAGCCATCCTTGACCGCCTGCACGATGCAGGGCAGGTTGGGACGCGGGTCCAGCAACCACATCTGCGACTTCATGGCAAAGGCGTGGCTGCGCTCCTGCATGATGGAAGAGCCTTCGCCATAGTCTTCACCGACGATGATGAGCGCACCGCCCAGCACCCCGCCCGAGGCCAGGTTGGCCAGCGCGTCGGAGGCGACGTTGGTGCCGACGGTGGCCTTGAAGGTCACCGCCCCGCGCAGCGGATAGTTGACCGAAGCGGCCAGGGTGGCGGCGGCGGTGGCTTCGCTGGCGCTGTTCTCGAAGAGGATGCCGTGCTCGGACAAGATGTCCTGGGCGTCGGCCAGCACGTCCATCAGGTGCGAGATGGGTGCGCCCTGGTAGCCGGCGACATAGGCCACGCCAGATTCCAGCAAGGCCTTGGTGACGGCCAGGATGCCCTCGCCGCTGAATACTTCTCCTGCGCCCAGGCGCAGTTTCTTGACTTCTTCTACGAATGATCGCTCGGCCATCGTGGTCCCCGTGTGCAGTGAATTTCCTTGAGTTGCACTTTCGTTTCTGGGGACGCTGGCGTCAATACATGATTAATCATGCATTAGGACTTTTGGCAGAGGCTGGATAGGGCGCGCATTTCCGGGATAGGAAAGGGGCCGTGCGAACCGTGATGGTCGTGACGGAAGCAAGGCGGGCGGCGCGCAGAACACCGCATAAGATAATGATTTACGGATTTTCCGTTACCCGCTGACAACATCCTCTGTGCCTACCGACAACGCCATGTTGCAGCGCATATTGCTTCTGCAGGCCTGGCAATGAGATAAAGGCAATACAAGAACTAAAACATGATTTTTCATGCATCTTGGCACGGAACTTGTTAGGCAAAGGAAGTCATTCCGCCCTCTTGTTGCCGTCCAGATGATGAGATGACAAGAGACACCACCGCCGGACTAGCCCGCAGAGGTAGCAGCCATGATGAACGTACTCCACTCCGATCCATCCACCGGGCGCATGCCCATGCCGGCGTCGATCGAACGCCTGCTCAACGGCTCCAACAAACTCCTGTTCGCCTCTTCCGACCTGGACGAAGTGCGCTCCATGGTGGGCCGCGTGATGAAGCCGCACCGGCTGGACCTGGCCGGACACGGCGAGCGGCTCGATGCGCGGATGCACTACACCTCGCTGGGCGACCTGTCGGTGAGCCGCCTGCGCTATGGCTCGGCGGTGCAGATCGAACCAGGGGCGCTGGAGAGCTTCTTTCTGGTGCAGATGCCTCTTTATGGATCGGCCAGTATCGAAAGCGGTGCGCAGCGCATCGATTCCTCGGCGGAGCTGGCTTCGGTGCTGAGCCCGCAGGAAGCCACCCGCATGACCTGGATGGCCGGCACCGACCAGCTGATGCTGCGGCTGTCGCGTTCCCTGGTGGAACGCACGCTGGTTGGTTATCTAGGCCATCCGCTCAACGAGCCGCTGCGTTTCGAGCTGGGCTTTCGCTGGCGCGACTGTGCGCCCTGGCAATGCATGCTGGCCTACCTGATCGATTGCACGCTGCAGCATCCCGACCTGGCCATGCACAAGATCGTGGTCTCGCAGATCGAGCAACTGGCGGCCTCCATCCTGGTCACCTCGCATCGCCACAACCATTGCGAGGACGCCCCGGCGCGCCGCAGCACCATCCTGCCGCGCCATGTGCGGCGCGCCCAGGATTTCCTCGAAGCCCACGCGCATGAGCCGGTCACGGCCGAACAACTCGCCCAGGCCGCCGGGGTGAGCGTGCGCAGCCTCTACGCCGGTTTCAAGGATTTCCTCGGCGTGAGTCCCATGCAATACCTGCGCGACCTGCGCATGGAGCGCGCCCGCACCGAACTCATGAGCGGCGACAGCAATCACGTGGCCGGCGTGGCGCTGCGCTGGGGCTTCGCCCACATGGGGCGCTTCAGCAACGAGTACAAGCAGCGCTACGGCGAATCGCCCAGCAAGACCTTGCGGGCGCGCTGATCCACCCTCCGGTTGCGAAAAAAAACGCCGGGATCAACCGGCGTCCAAGACCCTCCAGACCAGAGAAGAGAAAGATGCATCAGCGCCGCGCCAGCCGCTGCGCCACCATGTAGCCGGAGCCGGCGCCCAGTCCCGGTCCGGGGTGGGTGCTGGCGCCGATGTGGAAGACATTGGCCACCGTGGTCTGCTGTCCGCGTGCGCCCTGGCTGCCGGCGAAGGGGCGCAACCAGAAGAACTGGTCAGGTGAACAGACGCCCGAATACGGATCGCCGCCCACCAGGTTGCAGTTCAGCGCCTCCAGATCCGCCGGCGAATAGGCCCGGCGGCCCACCACCTGCTTGCCCAATCCCGGCATGACCCGCTCC
Organism: Herbaspirillum camelliae; assembly: GCF_001929405.1. Lineage (NCBI taxonomy): Bacteria > Pseudomonadati > Pseudomonadota > Betaproteobacteria > Burkholderiales > Oxalobacteraceae > Herbaspirillum > Herbaspirillum camelliae. The sequence continues at coordinate 1,624,799 of NZ_KV880769.1, read as the reverse complement.
AGCCGCGCCTGTACGCGATCGGCAAAGGCCTCGCGCACCGCCGTGTTCCAGCGTCCATCGGCCGGCACGGCAATCTCGCCGGCGGCATCGCCCTTGAGGCGGGTGGGCAACTCCTGCATCTGTATCCACAGGATCCAGCCGCCCGCAGGCGCGCGTGATGGATCGGCCGTCGTGGGCTGGCCGATGGCCAGCGTGGGGCGCGCGGGCAAGTAGCCATTGTTGGCCTCGGTGACGTTGGCGCAGACCTGCTCCATGCTCTCGGCAAGGTGGACCAACGGCACCTGCAACAGCTCCGGCGTGGTCCAGGCCGGCGGCGCATCCAGCGCAAAGTGGATCTGCATGCCGCCGCGGCCGAACTGATAGCCCTGCGCACGCTGCTGCACCTGCTGCGGCGCCTGCGCCAGCAAGCGGCCATAGAGTTGCGGCGGCGTGACGTTGCAGACCACGGCCTGGGCCGCCTGCAACTGCGTGCCATCGGCCAGCGCCACCCCGGTGGCGCGCTGCTTGCGGCCTTCGCCGTGGGTGAGGATGCGCGCCACGTCGGCATGGGTGCGGACCTCGCCGCCATGCAGTGCAATGAGACGGGACAGCGCCGCCACCAGCTGGCTGCCACCGCCCTTGACCACCGGCATGCCGCCACTGACCACCGCCGCGAAGGTGAGCTTGCCGATCAGGGCCGAGGTGGCATCGTCCGGACCGAGGCCGGAATGCAAGACCCACGGCGCGATCAGGGCGCGGGCCAGATCGGATGTGAGGGTGCGCTGGGCCCAGCGGCGGAAGCTCTCCATGGCGTCCGCGCCGAAGCCCAGCAGGCCATCCAGGCCGCGCGCGCGCCATTCGGAAAAGAGCAGGCGCAGCAACTTCCAGCCGTAGGGATCGCTGCCCAGCAGACCGAAGGTCAGCGCCGCATCCTGGCCGAACAGACGCTGCGCCATCGCCAGCAAGGCCGCGCCATCGCCTGGTGCGAGCGCGTCGATGCGGGCGGCGGCGTCGGCCAGGTCCTGGCGCAGCGCCAGGCCTTGACCATCGGGCGTGACCAGTCCGGTGGTGTAGGCCGGTTGCAGCAATTCCAGTCCGGCGGCCTTGAGGTCATCGGCCAGTTCCGCATACGCGGGGCTGCCCATGAACAGCGGATACCAGGACGACAATACCTCATGGGTATAACCCGGAAACAGCTCTTCGGTACGGATGCAGCCGCCGGCGCGGTCATTGCGCTCCAGCACCAGCACGCGCTTGCCGCGCCGCGCCAGCAGCGCCGCGCCGACGAGCGAATTGATGCCGCTGCCCACGAAGATGACATCAGCGGCGTCTGCACCGGAAAAGGAATGTGCGGAGAAGGCCATTTGCCTTACTCCACCAGCGCCAGCACGCGCAAGGGACTTCCGGAACCGCCCTCGATCTTGAGCGGCGCCGAGAAGATGATGGCGCCCTGCGGCGGCAGCTGGTCGAGGTTGCGCAGGCATTGCAGGCCATAACGATTGGCCCCGTGCATCAGGGTATGGCAGGGATAGGGAACAGGCCAGGCGTAGGACTGGCCGGCATCGGTATTGATGGTTTCCACCCCGAAGCCATGGACCTTGCGCTGGTGGATCAGCCATTCCACCGCCGCCTGCGTGGGACCGGGTGTATGGGCGCCGTCCTCGCGCAGGTTCAGGAACGCGTCAGCATCATCGGCCCGCAGCGACCAGTCGGTGCGCAACAGCACCCAGGCGCCGGCGGGGATGGCGCCGTGGCAGGCTTCCCATTGCGCCAGGAAAGGCACATCGAGCAGCCAGTCTTCATTGGCCGCCACTTCGGCGCTGGCGTCGATCACCACGGCCGGCGCAATGAAGTTGCCGGGTGCGATGGTGTCCACGCTGTTGCCGGGATGGTCGCGTCCGCTGATCCAGTGGACCGGGGCGTCGAAGTGCGTGCCGGTATGTTCGCCGCAGGAGAAGTTGTTCCAGTACCAGGCTGGACCGGCTTGATCGTAGTGCGAGATGCGTTCTATCCGGAAACCCTGCACCTGGCCGAACTGCGGCGGCAGTTGCAGCGCGGGGAAGGAAGGCGACAGCGTCTGCGTCAGATCGACCACACGCAGGCGGCCATCGGCCAGACCGGCAGCCAGGGCGGGCAACAGCGCAGTGGAGGCAGTGGGGGATGCCATGGAGGGCTCCTTGTGGAATCGGTGGATCGGTGGATCTTTCAGGACGAGGCCTGCAGCGCCGTGAAGCGCCCGGCATGGAAGACCAGCGGCGCGGCCGGCTGGTGGTGGGTGCGTACCACGCGCCCGACCATGAGCAGATGGTCGCCCACGGTACGGCAATGGTCATGCTGGCACACCAGCACGGTCAAGGCGTCGCCGATGACGGGCAAGCCTTCGGGCGCGTGCGCCACGGCCACGCCCTCGAACTTGTCGGCAATGGCCGGGGTGGCGAAGCGGCGCGCCAGTTCCTCGTGGCCATCGGCCAGCACATTGATGGCGAAGTGCGAACAGTCGCGGAAGGCCTCCAGGTTGGGCGAATGGTTCACCAGGCTCCACAGCACCAGCGGCGGGTCCAGCGACAGCGAGGCGAAGGAATTGATGGTCAGCCCGACATCGCGTCCGTCAGCGGTGCGCATGGTCACGATGGCCACGCTCGTCGGGTAGGCGCCCATCAGGTTGCGCAGGGTACGGGGCGCCAGGTCGGTCTGGCCCCAGGGGGCCGGTGCTGCTTGCGCTGCGGTATCTGCAGCAGTATCGGCATAGGCCAGGTCGGCGGTGGTGGACATGATGGCTCCTTATGCAGCAACAGCCACGGTCTTGGCCTGGTGGCCGGCGACCAGTGCCTCGCAGGCCTTGGCGTCGGCCCACCAGGGGAAGTAGCGCGGCGGGTGGTTGAAACCTTCGGCAATTTCCTTGGCCAGCGAAGGCATCTGTCCGGCCGCGCCCAGCAGACCCAGGATGTGCGGCGGCGGCGGGGTCAGCAGCGAGTTGGTCCATTGCACGACCCACTTGGCGTAATCCCAGAATTGTTCGAAGGTCTGCTCCATCCAGTCGCGGGTGTAGGGCTGGTCGCCATGGGCGAGGATGGCGTCCAGGTAGACCTTAGCGGCCTTGGTGGCGTTGTTGGCGCCCTGTCCGGTGATGGGGTCATTGGTGGCGACGGCGTCGCCCAGGCCGAAGACCAGGCGGCCGGAAGGCAAGGTCAGCACCGGCTTGCGTACGGTGGGCGCAAACGACCCTGCCAGGATGCCCTTGTCGTCGGTCAGCTCGGCCCGCTCTGCACGCTCGGCCTCCCACGGCAGGTACTTGCGCAGGAAGTCCTTGGAGGTCGCCAGGTGTTCCTGCGGCGTACGCACCTCGCGCCAGCAATCCAGCGGACCACCGGGGATGCCTTCGAAGACCATGATGTCGCAGGGACCGGAGAGCGTCAGCGCCGGGAAGACGAAATACTCGCCCACCCCGGGAATGAGATTGAAGGCCACGCTGGAATAGTCCGGCTGGGGTGTCAGGCCATGCACGTAGGTCAGCGCCAGCGCGCGTTGCGGCTTGTCGAAGGGAGAACGGGCGGCGTCGCGCTCGAAGAGCTTGACCACTTCCCCCTTGCCGGCGGCCAGGATGACCAGGTCGTGCTGCTCGGCCAGGGTTTCCAGTTCGGCCACGCCGGCGTCCTGGATCAGCACCTTGCCGCCGCGCGACTCTACCTGCTCCAGCCAGGACGACATCTTCAGGCGCTGGTCCACCGCCTGGGCCGGGCGATCCAGGCGGGCGCGCCAGTCGATGACCTTGGCGCCGGCCACTTCCGGATGCGGCACGGCAAAGCTGATGCCCTGCACCGGGGGACATTGTCCCTCCCAGTCATTGATGCCCAGGTCGCGCTCGATCTGCAACGACGGATCGAACATGCACTGACTGGACATGACCTTGCCGCCGCGCAGGTCGTCTGGCGTGCGATTGGTCACTACGGTGACCTGATAACCCTGGTCCAGCAGACCGAAAGCCAGCGGAAGACCGGCCTGACCACCACCTACGATCGCGATGCTACGCATGATAATTCTCCTCTCGATGTCGATCGAATCAGATCGATCGTTGCAAATCGTTTAAATGCTTTAAATTTTTAAAATCGTATAAATCATTGATCGCGTCATTGCGCCAGGCGCGCAATGGCCGGCACGGCCTGCTCCGGCCCCATGGCCGAATAGCCGCCATCCACCGCATAGTCGGCGCCGGTGACGAAGGAGGCATGGCCGGAGAGCAGGAAGGCCACCACATCGGCCACTTCTTCCGGATTGCCCACGCGCTTGAGCAAATGGAAATCGGCTGCCACGCGGTCGGTCTTGGCGCGGTCGCCGCCGGTCAGTTCATCCATCACGCGCGACCAGGTCCAGCCGGGCGAGACCGAATTGACGCGAATGGCGTCGCCGGCGAAGTCCATGGCCATGTTGCGCGTGACCTGCACCAGCGCCGCCTTGGAAACCGGATAGAGCCAGCGTCCGGTCTGCGCCACCTTGGAAGAGATGCTGGTGAAGTTGACGATGGCCCCGCCGCCAGCCTTGACCATGTAGGGACGCGCCGCATGGGCGGCCATGACGGCGCTGACCAGGTTCACATCCAGGGTCTTGAGCCAGTCCTGGCGCGAGGAGGCGGCGCCGTCATCGAGATAGGACGCGGCCAGGTTGACCAGGAAATCGAGCCGGCCGAAATGCGCCGCCACCTCTTCCATCGCCTTGGCCACCTGGGCGTCATCGGTGATGTCCACACGCCAGAAGCGACAGGCGCTGCGGTCCTCGCCAGCCACGCGCTGGCCGCCATCGGCGTCGATGTCAAACAGCGCCACCTTGACGCCGTAGCTGCGCAGACGCTGGACCACGCCTGCACCGATCAGGGTGGCGCCGCCGGTGACGACAGCCACTTTGCCTTCGAGATCTTTCATTGCGCTCATCCTCTGTTCTCAGTTGTCTGTTGTGGTGATGCAGGGCGAAGCGCCTGATGGCATCACTTCTTCACTTCGTCGCTTCGCCGCTGCCCCTGCAATGCATGATGGACGCAGCAAGCCGTAAGTCCCTATCCGCAGCGCGCACGGGTTATCCACCATTTGCCGCAATTTGAAAATCAGCGGGATGCAGCCCGCGTGCTTTGCCACGCGGCAAGCCGGCGTTCACCGTCGGCGCAAGTTCCTGCACAGAAGGGATAGCGATGACCGGATCTGGATCATCGGTTTGTCCACGCTGCCGCGATCATTGATCCGCCTCAATTCATCTGCACGCCAGGCCGCGGCGCCCCGCTCGGGGCCGCGGCAAGGGCTGAAGCGAGCGCGTCGTCCGCACCTGACCTGCCACCACCATTTCAACCACAGAGGGAAACCATGAAGAACGCACCACGCACACTGCTGGCACGCGCCCTGGGACTGGGCTGCAGCCTTGGACTGGCCCTGGCCTGCCTGCCGGCTCACGCCATCGATAGCAACGGCCTGCCGTCCTATCCGGACGGGCTGGAAAACTTCGGCTCGGGCGCACTGCCGCCACCGGGGGTCTATGGGATGGTCTATACCGGCTATGCGCAATACGATCACGTCCGCGGCAACAATGGCCAGGACATCGGCCCGCCGGACTTCCGCGTGCAGGTGGGCGTGCTGGCGCCGCGCGTAGTGTGGGTCACGCAGCAAAGCATCCTGGGCGGCCAGTTGGCCTTCCACGCGCTGGCGCCGCTCCTGGATGTGGATGTACGCGCGGGCGGTCGCACCTTCCACAGCCGTGGCCTGGGCGACATCACCGTCGGCCCGGCCCTGGCCTATCACGCCTCGCCGGCGCTGCACTATGCCGTCGGCTTCGACATCACCATGCCTAGCGGCCAGTACAGCGTCGACAATCCGTCCAGCCTGGGCAAGAACATCTGGGTCTACCAGCCGCTGCTGGCCCTGAGCTACCTCCAGCGCGAGGGCGTCAATGCCGACCTCAAGCTGATGTATGACTTCAATGGCCGCAACGGCGCCACGCAAACCCGTTCGGGCCAGGCCATCCACGCCGACTATGCGCTGGGCTGGGGCTTCGGCAATGGCCTGGTGGCCGGCGTGGGCGGCTATGTCTACCAGCAGGTGACCAATGACAACGGCCCCAATGCCGCCGCCGGCAAGTCGCAGGCGCTGGCCATCGGCCCCAACCTGAAGTACGACAACGGCCGTGGCCTGGTGGTCACCGCCAAGTTCCAGCAGGAATACGACATCCGCAACCGTCCCGAGGGCAAGCAGTTCTACGTGAAGGCCATCCTGCCGTTCTGACCCGGCACGCCCGCCGGCCTGCTGCTTGCCCATGGGCCAGGCAGGCCGTTGGCGGGCTGCTTCCTCCCGGCTGCGCCGGGAAACCCACTTGCTGGAGACCGCTCATGGAGACCGCACCTCTCACCTCGCGACCGCTGCCCCTGGCGCTGCGCATTGCCCTGACCTTTGGTACGCTGGCGCTGCTGTGCATCCTGTCGGGCCTGATCGGCCTGTGGCAACTGCAACTGGTGACCGGTAAGCTCGACGCCGTGGTCAATGACGGCAACCTCAAACTGGCCCTGGCGCAGGATCTCTCGCGGCAAGTGCATATCGGTGTGGAATCCTTCCAGAGCGTCATCATCATCAGCGACAAGAGCGCCGCCCAGGCCGCCATGCAGCGCGGCGGCGCGGCCCATGAACGCTTCATCGCCCAGCGCAAGGCCTTGCTGGCGCTGGCCGGCGACGCGCAGATCCGGCAACTGATCCAGACCGTCTTTGCCGTCAACGACCAGAAGGCCGAACCGGCCTTCGGACGCTTCGTGCAACTGAGCATGGCGGGGCAGCGCGACGAGGCTGGCCAGTGGCTGGCCACGCAGCTCAATCCGGCGCTGGCGCAGTTGCAGGCGGCGATCCAGGCGCTGATCGATGTCCAGACCGAACGCAACCAGCAGCTGCAACGGCAAAGCCAACGCGACAGCCAGCGCGCGCGTTGGCTGATGGGCGCATGCTTCCTGGCCTGCCTGGCGTTCGCGGGCGGGGCGGGTTATGCGCTCATCGCCAGCATGCGCAAGAGCCTGGGAGGCGAGCCGCATGATGCACTGCAAGTGGCGCGCGAGATCGCCGGGGGCAACCTGGTGGTGAGCGTGCCGGTCTCGGGCCGTGACCAGGCCAGCATGATGGCGGCCATGCGCGAGATGCGCGACAAGCTCATCGACGTGGTCGGGCTGGTCAATCACAATGCCCATGCGGTGGCCTCGGCCAGCCAGCAGATCGCGCAGGGGCACCACGATCTCTCCGAGCGCACCGAGATCCAGGCCAGTTCGCTGCAGCAGACCACGGCGTCGATGGGCGAATTGAGCAGCAAGGTGCGCTACACCGCCGAGCAGTCGGCGCTGGCCTGCCGCCTGGCTGACGAAGCCTCGACGACAACCCATAGCGGGCGCGAGGTGGTGGAGCGCGTGATCGCGCAGATGCAAGAGATCGATACCAGCTCGGGCAAGATCGTGGACATCATTTCGGTCATCGAAGGCCTGGCTTTCCAGACCAACATCCTGGCCCTGAATGCGGCCGTGGAAGCCGCGCGCGCTGGCGAACAAGGGCGCGGCTTTGCCGTGGTGGCCACCGAAGTGCGTACGCTGGCGCAGCGCTCGGCCGCCGCCTCGCGCGAGATCAAGCAACTGATCCTGGCCTCGGTGGACAGCAGCGCAGCGGCCAGCAAGCTCTCGCGCGAGGCCGGTGCGGCCATGCAGCAGGTGGTGCAGAGCATTGCCCGCGTCAACAGCGTGATGGGCGACATCTCTTCGGCCAACCAGGAACAGAGCACCGGCATCGGCGAGGTGAACCAGGCGCTGATCCAGCTCGACGATCTGACGCAAAAGAATGCGGCCCTGGTCGAAGAGGCGACGGCGGCGTCCCTCTTTCTGAAGGACAAGGCCGGTGAACTGGAGCGTTCGGTGCTGAGCTTCCAGCTGCCGGTCATTGCCTGAGGGTGAGCTTGCGTCAGACATTTCCCACAACAAAAGCACCGGATCGCTGATCCCCCTTGGCGGTCTGACGGCGCATCATGGCTCAGCCGTGAGCAGGGCAAGTCCTTGCTCACGCTCCGGATTTCCTCCAAGGAAACGCGCCATGAAAAAAATAAGCATCTCCCCCAATCGCCGCCGTTTCCTGCGCGGCGCGCTCACCGCCGCACCGGTTGCCGCGCTGGCCGTGACGGCCGGCAGCCTGACGGCCAATGCCGAAGGGCCGTCGAGCGACAAGCCTTACCAGCCCAGCTTCTTCAACCGCGACGAATTCGCCCTGCTCAGCGCCCTGGCCGACACTCTCATTCCGGCGGACGACACCGGTCCCGGTGCACTGCAGGCGGGCGTGCCGGAATTCATCGACGCCCAGATGAACACGCCCTATGGGCAGGGTCAGCTGTGGTACATGCAAGGTCCCTTCACGCCAGAGGCGCCCCCTGAATTCGGCTACCAGCTGCCCTATCCGCCACGCGAGCTGTACAAGAAGGGCCTGGCCGAATTCGATGCGGCCATCCGCCAGCAGTACGGACATGGCTATGTTGAACTCAATACCCAGCAGCGCGAAAAGATGATGGCCGAGTTCGAAAAGGGCGAGCAGGGCAGCCTGAAGATGGCCACCATTCCGCCCTCGGCGCTGTTCAACCTGCTGCTGCAGAACGTCCACGAAGGCTATTTCTGCGATCCCACCGACGGCGGCAACAGGGGCATGGGGTCGTGGAAGATGATCGGCTTCCCCGGCGCGCGGGCCGACTACTACGACTGGGTCGAGCAGTACGGCAAACCCTATCCGCTGCCGCCAATCTCGCGCGGCTGACCTGAACCGCCCCCCTGCACTGCCCAACCGAGAAAGACCAAGCCCATGGCCAACAAGAACATGAAGCCCGTCGATGTCGTCATCGTCGGCTTCGGCTGGACCGGCGCCATCATGGCCAAGGAAATGACCGAGGCAGGCCAGCGCGTGGTGGCGCTGGAACGCGGCGACTATCGCGATACCTATCCGGACGGCGCCTATCCCAAGACCATCAATGAGCTGGAATACCAGCAGCGCTTCAAGCTGTTCCAGAACCTCAACAAGTCCTCCTTCACCTTCCGCCGCAAGACCGCCGACAGCGCCATCCCCTATCGCCAGATCGCCATGTTCAAACCCGGCGAAGGCGTGGGCGGCGCGGGGCTGCACTGGTCGGGCTGCCATTGGCGCATCCTGCCCGAGGAACTGCGCATGCGCAGTCATTACGAAGAACGCTACGGCAAGAATTTCATCCCCAAGGACATGACGCTGCAGGACTGGGGCGTGAGCTACGAAGAGCTGGAACCCTACTTCGATTTCGCCGAAAAGATGATGGGCACCTCCGGCACCGCCTATCGGGTCGGCGGCAAGGTGGTCGATGAGAGCGGCAACCCCTTCGAGGCCAATCGCTCCGACAACTTCCCGCTGCCGGCGCAGAAGGAGCAATACCAGGCGGCGCTGTTCCGCAAGGCGGCGCAGCAGGCGGGCTTCCATCCGTTCACCCTGCCCTCGGCCAACGCCGCCGCGCCCTACGTGAACCAGTACGGCTGCCAGATGGGACCCTGCACCTTCTGCGGCTTCTGCTCCGGCTATGCCTGCTACAACTATTCCAAGGCTTCGCCGAACGTGAACATCATGCCGGCGCTGCGGCAGAGCAATCTGTTCGAGCTGCGCAGCAGTTGCAATGTGCTGCGCATCGAACTGGACAGCAGCCGCAAGAAGGCCACTGGCGTGACCTATGTGGACGTCAACGGCGACACCGTATTCCAGCCGGCCAGCATTGTCATCGCCAGCACCTTTGCCTACAACAATGCGCGGCTGTTCCTGCTCTCCGGCATCGGCAAGCCCTATGACCCGGTCAGCAATACCGGCGCGGTCGGGCGCAATATCGCCTTCCAGATGATGTCCACCATCAACGCCTTCTTCGAGCCGGGCAAGAATATCAATGGCTTCATCGGCGCAGGCGGCAATGGCGTGGCCGTCGATGATTTCAATGGGGACCATATGGACCACGGCCCGCTGGGCTTCGTGGGCGGCTCGCCGATCTGGTGCAATCCAGCTGGGGCCAAGCCGATCTCCGGCATTGCGGTGCCGAGCGGCACGCCCAAGTGGGGGCGCACCTGGAAGCAGGCCGTCAAGGACAGCTATCTCAACACCATGTCCTTCGATGTGCATGGGGCCAACATGGTCTATCGCGATGTCTATGTCGATCTCGATCCCAACTACAAGGACGCCTTCGGCCAGCCGCTGCTGCGTTTCACCTTCGACTGGAAGGACAACGATATCCGCATGAGCCGCTATGTCACCGACCAGGCCGTGAAGATCGCGCATGAACTGAAGGCCAGGGAAATCAAGGTCACCGTCAAGGACTTCGGCGCCGCGCCCGACCTGCGCAGCTACCAGACCACGCACTGGGCCGGCGGCGTGGCCATGGGCACGGACCCGTCCACCAGCGTGGTCAACCGTTACCTGCAGAGCTGGGATGTGCACAACGTCTTTGCGGTCGGCTCGGGCGTATTCGCCCAGGGCATCGGCTACAACCCCACCGGCGCGGCGGTGGCCCTGACCTACTGGTCGGCGCGCGCCATCCGCGAGCAGTACCTCAACGACCCGCGACCGCTGGTGCAGGCCTGAACCGGGGACGATGATGAAACGACTGATCCTCATCCCGTCGCTGTTGGTGACTGCCGCGCTGGCGGGCGCCGCCGCTTTCCAGCCGGCCTTGGCCGAGCCGTCGCTGACCGTGCCGATTCCGCCACAGCCACCGGTGGGCGCGCGCCTGCTCAACCGCGAGGTCAAACCGCTGCGCCCGCACGCCACCCCCGCTGCCGATACCGCGCTGTCGCAGCGCATCGCCGCCCAGGGCAGCGCCAGCGCAGAGGACCAGCAGATCCTGCGCGGCGCCTACCTGGCGCGCGCCGGGGATTGCGTGGCCTGCCATACCAGCAAGGGCGGCGCGCCCTTCGCGGGCGGGCTGGCGCTGGCCTCGCCCATCGGCGCGATCTATTCCACCAACATCACGCCCGACCAGCAGCACGGCATCGGCGACTGGAGCTACGAGGACTTCGCCCGCCTCATGCGCACCGGCGTCACCAAGGCCGGCTACACGGTCTATCCGGCCATGCCCTATCCGTCCTACTCGCGCCTGAGCGACGAGGACATGCAAGCGCTGTACGCCTATTTCACCAAGGCGGTGCCGCCATCGGCGCAGGAAAACCGCGCCAATGACATCCCCTGGCCGCTGTCGATGCGCTGGCCGCTGGCGCTGTGGCGCAAGGTCTTTGCGCCCACCCCAGCCCCCTACACGCCGCCCGCCGGCAGTGACCAGGAACTGGCGCGCGGCGCCTATCTGGTCGAAGGGCTGGGACACTGCGGCAGCTGCCATTCACCGCGCGCGGTGACGATGCAGGAAAAGGCGCTCAAGGAAGACGGCGGCAGGCTGTTCCTCTCCGGCGGGCAGGTGGTCGATGGCTGGAGCGTACCCTCGCTGCGCAATGAGCATGGCGGCGGCATTGCCGGCTGGAGCCAGGCCGACCTGGTGGAATTCCTGCGCACGGGCCGCAACCAGTACACCGCGTCCTTCGGGGCCATGAACGACGTCATCGAGGATTCCATGCAATACATGAGCGATGCCGATCTCAACGCCATGGCGCGCTACCTGCTGAGCCTGCCGCCGCGCCAGCAGGCCGCGCCCTACCGCTACGATCCCGCCGCTGCGCAGGCCGCCTATGATGGCCGCCCCGATGGGCCGGGCGCGCGCATCTATCTCGACCGCTGCGCGGCCTGCCATCGCAGCAATGGCACCGGCTACGGCAAGGCCTTCCCGGCGCTGGCCGGCAATCCAATGCTGCAGACCGGCGACACCACCTCGGCCATCCGCATCATCCTGCAGGGCGGACGCCAGCCCTCCACCGCCTCGGCCACCGCCGGGCTGGTGATGGCGCCCTATGCGCAACTGCTCGATGACCAGCAGGTGGCGGAGGTGACGTCCTACATCCAGACCGCCTGGGGCAACCGGGGCGGGACCACCACGGCAGCGGATGTGGCAAAGGTGCGCAAGACCGCCGTGCCTGTGGCGGAGCGGGCGCCATGAACGGAAAACGTCATTGGCTCTTGTTGCCCTCAGATCAACAATAACACCCGATTATTGCAAGATGGCAATGTCGCGTCACTCGCATCATGCACACGGGCTGTTGCGCGCGACATTTGTTCCAATATATAGTGAGAACCATTCGCATTAAGCAGACCGCCCGTGGGCGGCGTCCGAATGGAAATCCTCATGTCCCCCGCAGAGGCGCATCAAGAGATTGGTGGGCTCTATCGCGAGCATCACGGCTGGCTGGTGGCCTGGTTGAGCCGCCGGCTGGCCTGCCGCCACATGGGCGCCGACCTGGCGCAGGACACCTTCGTACGCCTGCTGGGCCATCGCCCGCCGCCTGACCTGCGCGAACCGCGCGCCTACCTGACCACCATCGCCAAGGGCCTGGTGGCCAGCCATCTGCGCCGCCGCCAACTGGAGACGGCCTATCTGGAAGCGCTGGCGGCGCTGCCCGAACCCAGCCAGCCCTCAGCCGAAGAACGCCTGCTGGTGCTGGACACCCTGTGCGAGATCGACCGCATCCTCGACCAGTTGCCGGCCCGCGCCCGCCAAGTGTTCCTGCTGGCGCAGCTCGACGGGCTGCCCTATGCCAGCATTGCCGGATTGCTCGGCATCTCGCTGAGCACCGTCAAGCGCCACATGGTGCTGGCCCTGCGCCATTGCCTGGCGGCGCTGTGAGAAGCCCGACCCGACCGGTCGATGGCATCGATGAGACCATCCTGACCGAAGCCGCCACCTGGCTCATGGAAATGCATGAGGGACCGCTCGATGCGGCCCGGCGCAGCAAGCTGGCGCAGTGGCGGCAACGCAGTCCCGAGCATGAACGGGCCTGGTCCAGGGCCGCCCTGTTGCAGGAGACCTTTGCGGCGCTGCCGCCTGGGGGCGCGACCGCGCTCAAGCAGGTCGGCCCCGCAGGCCGGCGCAAGGCCATCAAGTTGCTGGCCTACGCCCTCACGCTGGGGCCGGCGGGCGGGCTGGCCTATCATGCTCTTTCCGGACCGGAAGACGGCGCACGCATCCAGACGGCCACTGGCGAACGGCGCGAGTTGCAGCTCGATGATGGCACCCGCCTCTGGCTCAATACCGATACCCGCGTGGCCCTCGACTTCAGCACCAGCCAACGTCTGCTCAAGCTGCAACGCGGCGAGATCATGGTGCTCACCGCGCCAGACCGGCAGCAGCCCGCACGCCCCTTTGTGGTGGCCACGGCCCAGGGTAGCCTGCGGCCCCTGGGAACGCGCTTCACCGTACGCGAACGCGACCAGGCGGTCGAGGTCGCCGTGCTGCAAGGGGCAGTGGAAATCGCCCCGGCCAGCAGCGCGCAAAAGACGGTCCTGCACAGCGGCATGCAGACCCGCTTCACCCGCAGCGGCAGCGCCGCCCCGCGCCCCTGCGACGATACCCAGGCGGCCTGGAGTCGGGGCCTGCTCATTGCCGAGCGCATGCCCCTGGCGCAATTCATCGGTGAACTGGGACGTTATCGCAGCGGCCTGCTGCAAGCCGATCCGGCCATTGCCGGACTTGAGGTCTCCGGCGTATTTCCGCTGGCCGACACCGACCGCGTGCTGCGCCTGCTGGCGCAAACGCTACCGGTACGGGTGCAACAGCTGACCCGCTACTGGGTGCGCGTGCTGCCCGCTACGCCAGCCGGATAAAAAAGATAAGAAAATTTTGCAACAGCGTGAGCCATTTCCGGATCTCGTGCGGCAGATCAGGTGAAGACCTGACTTCTGACCCCTGCTCCGTTACCGAAAGACGCTCATGCATCCTCATCACAAGCCTCCCCGCATCTTCCTGAAGCGCCCGGCGCTTTCCATCGCGCTGTCCTGTGCACTGGCCACGCTGGCCGGGCCGCAAGCAGCGTTGGCGCAAGCGCCCGCCAACGCCAAGGCCGTGCAGGCCTACGCCATCGCCCCCGGCCCGCTCTCGCGCGCCCTCTCCAGCTTTGCCGCCCAAGCGGGTGTGGCGCTGTCCTTCGACGCCAGCCTGCTGGCGGGCAAGAACAGCCCCGGCCTGTCGGGCAACTATGGCGTGGAGGAAGGCTTCGCCCGTCTGCTGGCCGGCAGCGGACTGCAGGCGCAACGGCTGGCCGATGGCGCTTACACGGTCCGGCCTGCGGCTGCCGCAGCAGGCGCGACGGGAGCGGCAGCCTCCGGCATCGTACCTGGCAGCAACGCCGCCACCCCGGCCCTGCAGGCCATCGAAGTGAGCGCACAACGCACCACCAGCCCGCTGGTGCGGCCGACCCGCCAGAGCAACACCGTGGAGCGCCAGGAACTGGAAGCGCTGCGCCAGGGTTCGGACAGCCTGGCCACGGTGCTCAGCAAGATCGTGCCCGGCATGGCCGATTCCAGCCACACCATCACCGACTACGGCCAGACCCTGCGCGGGCGCAACATGCTGGTGCTGGTCGATGGCATTCCCCTGAACACCAATCGTGACTCGGCCCGCAACATGGCCACGCTCAACATGAGCAGCATCGACAAGGTCGAGGTCCTGCGCGGCAGTAGCGCCATCTATGGCGCGGGCGCAGCCGGCGGCATCATCGCCGTGACCACCCGTCCCGCCGGCGGCGAACCCTATGCCGAGACCAGCTTCTCGATGCGCTCTTCGCTCTCGCACCTGGGCAGCGATGGACTCGGCGGCGAGGTGACGCATTTCATGTCCGGCTCCTCCGGCGCGGTGGACTATGCCGTGAACCTGGGTCTGCAGCACCTGGGCGGGTCGTTCGACGGCAAGGGCAACCGGCTGGCTCCGGAGCCCAGCCAGGGCGACCTGTTCGACAGCAACAACTACACCGTGGGCGGCAAGCTGGGGCTGCGCATCGACCGCGACCAGCGCCTGCAATTCTCGGCCAGCCGTTATGTAGCCGAGCAGGACAGCCGCTATGGTTCCGACCCCTCAGTGGCGCGCCTGCCCGCTGGCAGCACCGTGGCGCGGCCACTGGAAGGACTGCAGCTGGCCGACCAGAACCAGATCCGCAACACCCTGCTGGGACTGGATTACCAGAACAAGGACGTGCTCGGCAGCAGCCTCTCGACCCAGCTCTACTACCGCGACTACTTCACCCGCTTCACGCCCTTCGACGCGCGGGCGGTGGCCACGCGCGGCAACAACGTGGACCAGGTGATGCAGAACTCGAAGGTGCTGGGCGCGCGCGCCACGGTCGATACGCCACTGTCGGAACGCAGCAGCCTGCTGTGGGGGATGGACTTCAACCAGGAACGCAGCGACATGCCCGACGACGTCTTCAGCCCCAGCGCCTATGACGCCAGCGGCGGCCTGCTCTTCCAGCGCACCGGCACGCTCATGTACATGCCGCCGCTGACCACGCGCACGGTGGGCGTGTTCGGCCAGTTGCGCCACAAGTTCAACCAGCAGTGGGCCGTGGAGGGTGGGTTGCGCTATGAACGCGCCCGCGCCAGCTATGATGATTTCGTGCCGCTGTCGCAAAGCCGTGCGGCCAATCCGCGTGCGGTGCGCGGTGGCGCGGTTTCCTATGATGCCTGGCTGGGCAATCTGGGCGCGGTATTCAAGCCGGTCAACGGCCATGAGTTCTATGCTTCCTTCAGCCAGGGCTTCCAGTTGCCGGATATCGGCGTGCAGATCCGCAATGCCACGCCGGCCTTCGACATCAACTCGTCCGCGCTGGAACCGGTCAAGACCAACAACTATGAACTGGGCTGGCGCGGCGCCTTCGGTGATGTGGTGGGCACGCTGGCGCTGTTCTACACCACCTCCAAGCTGGGTGATGTGCAAAGCTTCAACAACGGCCTGATCCTGACCCGCACCGAAGAAAAGATCCGCGGCATCGAGGCCAGCGCTGACTACCTACCGGACGACTCGGCCTGGGGTGGCGGTTCCACCTTCACCATGATGTGGGGCCGCGAGACTCCGCAAGGCAGCAACCGCGACCAGATCATGACCGGCTATCGCATCCCGCCGATGAAGCTCACGGCCTACCTGCAATACAAGCCCGGCAGCCACTGGAGCAACCGCCTGCAGGCCAGCTACTATGCGGCGCGCGACTACCGTCTCAACGGCCAGACCAGCTTTGGCCGACGCGAGGTCGGCAGCTATACCACGCTGGACCTGGTGAGCCGCTACCAGCTCACGCCCAAGGATACCGTCACGCTGGGCATCGAGAACCTGCTCAACCGCTACTACCTGCCGGCCTACAGCCAGCTCATGCGCAACAGCAACAACACCAGCCGCCTGCCGGCGACGGGGGCGGTGCTCAATCTGAGCTACAGCCACCGCTGGTAAGCCGAGCGGGCGGCTTGCTTGTCAGTACTTCAGGTTGGCCGACAAGTACACCGCCCGTCCGTCACCCGGCGCATGACGGGTCTGGTCGTTGATCCACACATACTCGTAGTAGCGATTGGCCAGGTTCTTGACCTGCAACTCCAGCGCCAGCGTGGGCGAGACCTGATAGCTGGCGCTCGCATTGATCAGGGTATAACCGCCGAACTTGCCGCCGGTGTTGGCGGTGGTCAGGTAATAGCTGCCCTGACCGTTGAACGAGGTCGACAGTTTCAGATCGACGGTGGCCTGGTAATCCACGCCGCCGGAGAAGAGATAACGCGGAACGTGGTCGATTTCCTTGCCGATGGTGGCCGGAGCGCTCGGATCGGGCGTGATGATTTCCGAACGCTGGCGTGAATAGGCCAGCCACATCGTGGTGCGCTTGCCAGCGCGCAGGTTCAGTTGCAGGTCCACGCCGCTGCGCTTGGTGCGGCCGACGTTTTCAGAGTCGCCCGTGGGGTCGTTGAGGCGGCGCTTGACCTCGTCCGAGGCGCGCTGCTCCCACCATGCAAGGCGGCCGTCGAGCCATTCCACCGGGGTGAATTTCACGCCGCTCTCCCAGCCATCGTTGATGGACGGACGCAGGTCGTTATTGTTGGACTTGTAGGCCGCCGCGCCCGCGCCGACCTGGAAGGTGCGGCCCCAGTTGGCATACAGGCTGGCCTGCCTGATGGGTGCATAGACGACGCTGAGCTTGGGCTGCTTGATCACGCCATAGTTCTGGATGCCATAGCTCACGCCGCGCGAGGGATCGGTAAAGCTGCCACCGACCTTGTCCACCCGATAGCCGGGGATGATCTTGAAGGATTCCACCGGCTTGATCACCGCCTGCAGATACGCGCCGAAGGTATCGAAGGTGAAGTGGTGATCGCGTGTCTGCGTCACCCGGACCTTGTTGACGGTGCTGAAGCGCGGGCTCTGGTCTTCCTGGCGCTCGACGTTCAAGCCGCCCTCCAGGGCCAGATCGCTCATCCCTTCCAGCGCCTTCCACCGTGGCCGATAGGTGGCCGTGGTCATGAGCCCGTAATGGGTTTCATCGATCAGCCGTTCCTGCTGCGAGGTGGTGGAGGAGTAGCGCAGCCAGCGCTGGTCGCGCACGCGGTTCAGGTAGAGCTTGGCGCCCACGGAAAGCTGATCATCGATATCGCCATCGAAGTGCAGGCTGACCTGATCGAGCTGGCGGTTGCCGCCATCCGACTGGGCATAGGCGTAGGAGGCACGCGGATCCACGCGCGCATCCTGCGCCGTCAGATAGCCCGGCTCCTGGGCGTAGGCATTGGCATGGCGGATGCTCAGGCCCGTGCGGTAACGGCCATCATCGCTGGTGTAGAACCACTTGCCGGAAAAGGCGATGTTCTCGGCCTGGGCATGCTCGCGGTAGCCATCGGATTTTTCGTAGCCGAGGAAATAGTTCTGCGACCAGTTGCCGTTTTCCACGCCCTTGGCCACCTGTACCTGGCGTGTATTGAAACTGCCATAGGTCACGCGGGCTTCGTCGTAGGTCCCGCCCTGGCGGGTGAGGATGTTGACGTTGCCGGCGATGTTGTGCAGGCCATAGCGCGCATCGTTGGTGCCGCGCACGACCTCGATGCCGGCCATGTCCAGCGGGAACAGCGTGCCCAGGAAGGGCATGCCGCCGGCATTGTCATTGCTGGGAACGCCATCGATGAGCAGCTTGACCGCATTGACCTCGCCCTCGCCATTGAAGCCCCGGAAGGACAGCTTGCCGGACTCGTTGCCCTGGCGGAACTGGGTCAGCATCACGCCGGGCGACTGCGCAAACAGTTCCCAGTTGTACAGCACCTGCTGTTGCTGCAGGCGGTCCGCGCCGATCAGATCGACTGAGGTCAGCACATTGCGCAGCTGCAGCGGGCCGCTGCGGCGGCCGCTGACTTCTACTGTTCCCAGGGTGAGCGCGGAGTCCTCGCTGCTGGCGGTGGTCTGGGCCAGTGCGTCAGGTACAGCGGAGAAGGCCAGCAGGCCGCTCAGGGCGGTGGCGCGCACCAGCGGGCGCACGCGATGAAGGTGATCAGGACAGCGGGCGCGCCGGCGTCGGGCTGCAACGAATGTCATTGGTCTTGTCGTCGAAATGAGGGCATGCGGCAGCGCCCGGCAGCCAGCGCCGCCGTCCCCTGCGATGCCGCACGGAAATCAGGAGCGGCAAGAATAAACTGGCATGGGACATTATTGAATGTGGCAATTTGTCGCATGCAGTTGGCATCCGCGCGGCTCTTGCCGTGTTCATGCCCCCTTACCGTTCGTCCTGAGTAGCGGCATGGCCGCGTATCGAAGGCGTGCCTGCCGGTCAGCATCATGCGCGCCTTCGATACGGCCCAGGAGGGCCTACTCAGTCCGAACGGTTTCAGATGATTGGCTGAGTGGCTGAGTGGCTGAGTGGTTGAGTGGTTGAGTGGTTGAGTGGTTGAGTGGTTGAGTGGTTGAGTGGTTGAGTGGTTGAGTAGACGAGTAGATGAGTGGATGTGTGAGGAGTGCGGGTACAGCCGCTCAAAAAAATCGCCGCGCCTGGATTGCCCAGGGGCGGCGATTCCTCCTTGACCGGACGGCATGGTCGCCGATCCGGTCCTGTCCTGCCAGACGCCTGGAGACGATCAGGCTGCCAAGCTGGCGTTGTCGATCACGAAACGGTACTTGACGTCGCCCTTGAGCATGCGCTCGTAGGCGGTGTTGATCTCGTCGGCACGGATGAGCTCGATGTCGGCGACGATGCCGTGCTCGGCGCAGAAGTCCAGCATCTCCTGGGTCTCAGGGATGCCGCCGATGAGCGAGCCAGCCAGCGAGCGGCGCTTCAGGATGAGGTTGAAGACATTGGGCGAGGGATGCGGCGTGGCCGGCGCGCCCACCAGGGTCATGGTGCCTTCGCGCTTGAGCAGCGCCAGGAAAGCGTCGAGGTCATGCGGTGCGGCCACGGTGTTGAGGATGAAGTCGAAGCTCTTGGCATGCGCGGCCATTTCCTCGGCATTGCGCGAGACCACCACTTCATCGGCGCCCAGCGCCTTGGCATCAGCGCGCTTGGCGTCGGAGGTGGTGAAGGCCACCACGTGCGCACCCATGGCGTGGGCGATCTTGATGCCCATGTGGCCCAGGCCGCCGATGCCGACCACGCCCACCTTCTTGCCCGGACCCGCGCCCCAGTGGCGCAGCGGCGAATAGGTGGTGATGCCGGCGCACAGCAGCGGCGCAACCGCGGCCAGGTCGGCTTCCGGATGGCGGATGTTGAGCACGTAGCGCTCATGCACCACGATCTGCTGCGAGTAACCGCCCATGGTCCAGCCGGGGGCATCGTCGGTCTTGCCGTTGTAGGTGCCGACCATGTTGTCGCAATAGTTTTCCAGGCCTTCGTCGCAGTCCGGGCAGCTCTGGCAGCTGTCCACGATACAGCCCACGCCGACCACATCGCCGACCTTGAACTTGCTCACGTGCGCACCCACGGCGGCCACGCGCCCGACGATTTCATGGCCGGGAACGCAGGGATACTGGGTGCCGGCCCATTCGGAACGGATCTGGTGCAGGTCGGAGTGGCAGATGCCGCAATAGGCGATGTCGATCTGGACGTCGTGGGCGCCGGTGGCACGACGGGTAATGTGCAGGTGTTCCAGCGGCTTGTCGGCCGCGTGGGCGCCATAAGCGTGTACTTGCATGGGATCTCCTGAGTAAGCTGGCGTTGAAGATGCACAGGCCGATAAAGGGGAGCCTGTCATGGGACGGGATAGTGTGGCGTAGCGGCAAGCTGCCGGACAGACCTATTGCTCGGTGATTCCTGCCTAAAAATCCAGGACGGCAGCGGCAATGGTCGCGGCACCGCTTGCCCGGCAAAACGCTGGCCACAGTGATTGCGCCTGATCCTGATGAAGCGGATCAGGCAGCCCGGGTTGGTTGGGCTGTGGGGGTTGGGGATTAGTTCCGATTCAGGGCGACGTCAGTCCCGCACACCCAGCCGATAAGCCGTGGTCTGCCGATACACCTGCCCCGGCCGCAGGATCACGGCTTCGCGCAAGGGGGTATTGACCTGGTCGGGATAGGACTGCGCCTCCAGGCAGAAGCCATCATGGATGGCATACGGCTGTTCGCCCCGGCCCTCGACTCCGGAGAGGAAGTTGCCGCTGTAGAACTGCAGGCCGATCTCGGTGGTGGACACGCGCAGCTCGCGGCCAGAGCCTGGCTCGTAGACCGTGGCCACCTCGCGCAGGGCCTGTGCGATGCGGCCTTCGCCGGGGGCGGGCTCGCGCTCGCTACGCAGGCAGTAGCAATGGTCGAAGCCGCCAGCGAGCTTCAGTTGCGGATCGGGCCAGTCCAGCCGGGGGCCGATGGGCGCGGGCTGGCGGAAATCGAAGGCGCTGCCGGCCACCTCGGCGCGGTCCACCGGGATGAGCTTGCCATCGACCTGCAGATAGGCGTCGGCATCGATGGCGATGATGTGATCGCGGATGTCGCTGGCGCCGCCGTTGAGATTGAAGTAGGCGTGCGAGGTCAGGTTGATGGGGGTGGCGGCGTCGCTGGTGGCGGTGTAGTCGATGCGCAGTTGGCCTTCGTCGTCCAGCCGGTACAGCACCGAGGCCATCACCGTGCCGGGAAAGCCCGCCTGGCCGGCCGGCGAGACCAGCATCAGGCGCAGGCCCTCGGGATCGGGCTGGACCTGCCACAGCTGGCGGTGGAAGCCGTCCACGCCGCCATGCAGGTGATTCTCGCCTTCATTGCAATCGACCTGGTGGTCCACGCCGTCGAGGCTGAAACGGCCAGCGGCGATGCGGTTGCCCCAGCGGCCCACGATGGCGCCGAAATAGGCCGGGTTGTGCTGGTACTGCTGCACATCGGCAAAGCCCAGCAGGACGTCGGCCTCGCGGCCATAGCGGTCCGGCGCCCACCAGTTGATCATGCTGGCGCCGAGGTTGCTGATGGTCACGCGCATGCCGGTGTGGTTGCGCAGGGTGTAGAGCTGGATGCCGTTGGCGGCGGTGGTGTGGGAGAGTGTGAAGTGCGTCATCGTGTCGGTTCTAGTAGGGTGGTCCCTGCGGACTTCTTTTTCTGCCGGACAGCAGGCGCGGCTGCGCGCTCCAGCCCGGCGGCGAATTGTTCCTGGTATTCCCTGGGCGTGCAGCCCAGTTCACGCTTGAAGACGGCGTGCATGTATTGCACCGAGGTGAAGCCGCAACTCACGGCGATCTCGGCGGCGTGGCTGCCGGCCTGCTCCAGCAGGCGCTTGGCGGCGTCGAGCTTGAAACGCAGGATCTCGTCGTGGACGCTGCGACCCAGCTCGCGGCGGAAATACCATTCCAGCGAGGAGCGCGAAATGCCCACGTAATCGGCCACCTGGTCGGTCTTGATGCCCTGGCAGGCGTATTGCCGGATGAAATGCAGCGCCTGCATCACATGCGGATGGTTGCGCACCTCGTGGCGGCTGGAGGCCAGCACATTGATGCCCACCGGCGGCACCATGATGCGGGTGTCGGGAAAGCGCGCCCCATGCAGCATCTGGTGCAACAGGTGGGCGGCGGTGCGGCCCATTTCCACGCTGCCCTGGATCACCGAACTGAGCGGAATGCGCGTCAACACCCGCGCCAGAGGATCATTGTCGATGCCGATCAGGGCCACCTGCTCCGGCACGGCAATGCCGGCGAACAGGCAAGCCTGCAGCAACTGCCGCGCGCGCGCATCGGTCACTGCAATGATGCCCACCGGCTTGGGCAGGCTGCGCACCCAGGCGATCTGCTGCTCCACGGCGGTATCCCAGGACTGCGCGCTGGTGCCCACGCCCCGGTAGATATGGCCGGCAATGCCGTCGGCCCCGGTCAGGTCGGTGAAGATGCGTTCGCGCTCCTGGGCCCAGCGATTGCAATTGGATTCGGGCAGGCTGAACAGGGCGAAATGCTGCAGGCCGGCTTCGATCAGGTGGTCGTAGGCCAGCTTGACCATCTTGTAGTTGTCGGTGGCCACGTAGGGGCGGTTGGCGGGGTATTGCGAGGGATCGGCGTAGGAACCGCCGATGGCCACCACCGGCAGCTGCACGCCTTCCAGCGCGGCCGTGGTGACCGGGTCGTCGAAGTCGGCAATGATGCCGTGCCCGGCCCAGCGCTCGATGCCCTGCGGACGGCAGCGGAAGTCCTCTTCCAGGTACAGGTCCCAGGAAGCGCGGGTGCTGCTGATGTATTCGCCGATGCCGGCGATGATTTCGCGGTCGAAGATCTTGTTGCCATTGAAGAGCAACGCAATCCTGTGCACCGTGGGTGCTTTTGCCACGCTCTGTCTCCTGTCTGGCGGCGTCGCCGGGCGCGCCGTTTTTATCTAGAACCCATTTCATAAATAGGCGTGAGATGCGTTCTAGTGGGGAATTGTAGCGAGTCATCGCCGTGCTGGCCGATATGTGCTCCTGCAACAAAAAGAATCACTATGACGTTTGGTGAATTTCGTAATTGTAGATTGGATTGACGCGGGGCTAGTATCGCCTTCGCACCATCATGCGGCGTGACCATCACCGGACCAGCTTGGCCCCACGCGCCCTCCGGAAGCGAATGCCCCAAAAGGAATCACTCTTGGGGATGACTCTTTCCACCGGACAACGCCGCTTCAAAAATCATAATCAATTCAAATTCAATTCAAATCGGAGACTGGACTATGAAGGCAATACTGAAGAAGACCGTATTGGCGCTGATGACCGTGACCACCCTGTCCATGGTGGCCGGCAGCGCCATGGCCGACGCCAAGAATCCCAAGATCGGTTTTTCCATCGATGACCTGCGCGTGGAGCGCTGGGCACGTGACCGCGACTTCTTCACCGCCGCCGCCGAGAAGCTGGGCGCCAAGGTCTATGTGCAATCGGCCGACGCCAGCGAACAGCGCCAGATCTCCCAGATCGAGAACCTGATCTCGCGCGGCGTGGACGTGATCGTCATCGTCCCCTTCAACGCCACGGTGCTGACCAACACCATCAAGGAAGCCAAGAAGGCCGGCATCAAGGTGCTCTCCTATGACCGCCTGATCCTCAACGCCGACGTCGATGCCTACATCTCCTTCGATAACGAGAAGGTCGGTGAAATGCAGGCCGAGGGCATCCTCAAGGTCAAGAACAAGGGCAACTTCTTCCTCCTGGGCGGCTCGCCCACCGACAACAATGCCAAGATGTTCCGCGAAGGCCAGATGAAGGCCTTGAAGCCCTACATCGACAAGGGTGACATCAAGATCGTCGGCCAGCAGTGGGTCAAGGAATGGAACCCGACCGAAGCGCTGTCCATCGTCGAAAATGCGCTGACGGCCAACAACAACAAGATCGACGCCATCGTGGCGTCCAATGACGGCACCGCTGGCGGTGCGATCCAGGCCCTAGCGGCGCAGAAGCTGGCCGGCAAGGTGCCCGTCTCGGGACAGGACGCCGACCTGGCCGCGGTCAAGCGCGTCGTGGCCGGCACCCAGACCATGACCGTCTACAAGCCCCTGAAGCAGATCGCTACCGAGGCTGCCAAGCTGTCCGTGGAACTGGCCCGCAACGAGAAGCCGACCTACAACGCCCAGTATGACAACGGCTTCAAGAAGGTCGATAGCCTGCTGTTGAAGCCCATCCTGCTGACCAAGGAAAACGTCAAGGTCCTGGTCGATGATGGCTTCTACACCCAGGCCCAGATCGACGGCCGCTGATCCCTGAGTCAAGCATGCCGGCTGCTCCCCCCCGTGGCAGCCGGCATCGCCGTCTGCGCATCCTCCGCGCGCAGACCCCGGAGACTTACTGGAAAGAACAGGCATGTCCGAGTATCTGTTAGAAATGAAAGGCATCGTCAAGAGCTTTGGCGGTGTGCGCGCCCTCGATGGCATCGACATCAGGATCCGGCCCGGCGAATGCGTGGGCCTGTGCGGTGAAAACGGCGCGGGCAAGTCCACGCTGATGAAGATCCTCTCCGGCGTCTATCCCCATGGCACCTGGGAGGGCGAAATCCTCTGGGATGGCAAGCCGCTGCAGGCCCATTCGGTGCGCGACACCGAAGCCGCCGGCATCGTCATCATCCACCAGGAACTGATGCTGGTGCCCGAGCTGTCGGTGGCCGAGAACATCTTCATGGGCCACGAGATCACCCTGCCCGGTGGCCGCATGAACTACCCCGCCATGTATCGCCGCGCCGAAGAACTGATGCGCGAACTGAACATGCCCGACATCAACGTAGCCCTGCCGGTCTCGCAATATGGCGGCGGCCACCAGCAGCTGGTGGAAATCGCCAAGGCGCTCAACAAGGATGCGCGCCTGTTGATCCTGGACGAGCCCTCCTCCTCGCTGACAGCCTCCGAGATCGCCGTGCTGCTCAAGATCATCAAGGACCTGAAGGCGCGTGGCGTAGCCTGCGTCTACATCTCGCACAAGCTCGACGAAGTGGCCGAGATCTGCGACACCATCTCGGTCATCCGCGACGGCAAGCACATCGCCACCACGCCGATGCAAGAGATGGACGTGGACAAGATCATCACCCAGATGGTCGGCCGCGAGATCACCGCCATGTACCCCGAACGCAACCACGCCATCGGCGAAGTGGTGCTGGAAGCACGCAACATCACCTGCTACGACATCGACAATCCGCGCCGCAAGCGCGTCGATGACGTCTCCTTCTCGGTGCGCCGGGGCGAGATCCTGGGCATTGCCGGCCTGGTCGGCGCGGGCCGCACGGAACTGGTGTCGGCCATCTTCGGCGCCTATCGCGGGCGTTACGAAGGCCAGGTGCTGCTCGAAGGCAAGGTGGCCGATACCGGCTCACCGCTCAAGTCCATCCGCCAGGGCCTGTGCATGGTGCCGGAAGACCGCAAGCACCACGGCATCGTGCCGGACCTGGATGTGGGCCAGAACATCACCCTGACCGTGCTCAACCGTTTCTCGCGCGGCAGCCGCATCGATGGCAGCGCTGAACTCAAGACCATCCAGGACGAGATCGGCCGCATGCGCGTCAAGACGGCCACGCCCTTCCTGCCCATCACCAGCCTGTCCGGCGGCAACCAGCAAAAGGCCGTGCTGGCCAAGATGCTGCTGGCCCAGCCCAAGGTACTGATCCTGGACGAACCCACGCGCGGCGTGGACGTCGGCGCCAAGGCCGAGATCTATCGCCTGATCTCGGAACTGGCCAAGGCCGGCCTGGCCATCATCATGGTCTCCTCCGAACTGGCCGAGGTGCTGGGCGTGTCGGACCGCGTGCTGGTGATCGGCGAAGGCCGCCTGCGCGGCGACTTCGTCAACGACAACCTGAGCCAGGAAACCGTGCTGGCCGCAGCGATCAACCAACCCGTGCCGCAGGCTACCTCCCGCGCGGCGGCGGGCTGAACAAAAACCACAAGGTGAATCCGGTATGACTTCAAGCACTCTGGCCAGCATGGCCGACCTCAAGCAGGTGTTCCGCCGTTACAAGATCATTGCGCTCTTGATCGCCATCGCCATCATCTGGGGCTTCTTCAGCTTCATGACCGATGGCGGCTTCGTGACGCCCCGCAATCTCTCCAACCTGCTGCGCCAGATGTCGGTGACCGGCATCCTGGCCTGCGGCATGGTGCTGGTCATCATCGCCGGCGAGATCGACCTGTCGGTGGGTTCGCTGCTGGGCCTCCTGGGCGGCATCGCCGCGCTGCTGGACGTGAGCCACCATCTGCCGCTGGCGCTGAACCTGGTGCTGGCGCTGGGCTTCGGCCTGGCACTGGGCCTGCTCAATGGCTACCTGACCGCCTATCTGGGCATTCCCTCCTTCATTGTCGGCCTGGGCGGCATGCTGGCCTTCCGCGGCATCCTGCTGGGCATCACCGGCGGCCTGACCATCGCGCCGGTGTCGGACAACATGGTCTATCTCGGCCAGGGCTATCTGCCGCCGCAGATGGGCGCGGCGCTGGGTATTGCCCTATTCGTGCTGGCGCTGGCCCTGACCTGGATGAGCCGCGTGAATCGCAGCCGCCATGGCCTGCCGCTGGCGGCGCTCTGGCGCGATGCGCTCAAGGTGGTCGTCATCGGCGCGGTGCTGCTGGCCTTCGTGCGCACGCTCAACAGCTATGACGGCATCCCCGTGCCGGTGCTGCTGTTGCTGGCGCTGCTGGGCCTGTTCAGCTATGTGAGCACGCAGACCGTGTTTGGCCGCCGCATCTATTCGGTGGGCAGCAACATGGAAGCCACCCGCTTGTCGGGCGTGAACGTGCAGGCGGTCAAGCTGTGGGTGTTCGGCATCATGGGCGTGATGTGCGCGCTGGCCGGCCTGGTCAACACCGCGCGCCTGGCTGCCGGTTCGCCCTCGGCGGGCAACATGGGCGAACTGGATGCGATTGCGGCCTGCTTCATCGGCGGCACCTCCATGCGCGGCGGCTCCGGCACCATCTATGGCGCGCTCATCGGCGCGCTGGTGATGGCCAGTCTCGACAACGGCATGTCCATGCTCGACGTAGGCACCTACTGGCAGATGATCGTCAAGGGCAGCATCCTGGTGCTGGCGGTGTGGGTCGATGTGAGCACCCGTTCGGGCCGTTGAGCGTAGCAAGGCGATGCCCTCGATAACGTCCGGACGACTGAATGGCGAAACGCAACAAATTGACTTCCGTTCGCACTGCTGACCGGAGTGACGCAAGCAAATGACTACCGTTCGGACTGAGTAGGCCCTTGGGCCGTATCGAAGGCGCTCTGGCGCAAACGTAGGAGCGCCTTCGATACGCGGCTATGCCGCTACTCAGTCCGAACGGAAGGGGATGAGAACGAAATCCTTGTTCCTCTCCGAATGACCTGATTATTTTTTCGGGCCGCACCTGCGGCCCATCCTATCCTCTGGAGTACCAAGCATGACCGCAGCTACCATCCCCGCATTCGAACACGCCCTCTATCGCAGCCTCGCCGGCAAGCGGGTCGTCATCACCGGCGGCGGCAGCGGCATCGGCGCTGGCCTGGTGGAAGCCTTCGTCGGGCAAGGCGCGCAGGTGTGCTTCCTGGATATCGCTGTGGAGCCCTCGCAGGCGCTGGTGGCGTCGCTCAAGGATGCGGCGATCGCGCCGCGTTTCTTCCCCTGCAACCTGATGAACGTGGACGCATTGCGCGCCACCTTCGCCGAGATCGACACGGCGATGGGCGGCGTGGACATCCTCATCAACAACGCCGCCAATGACGACCGCCACAAGACCGCCGAGGTCACTCCCGGCTACTGGGACGAGCGCATCGCCGTCAACCTGCGTCACCAGTTCTTCTGCGCCCAGGCCGTGCTGCCGGGCATGCGCGAGCGCAAGCAGGGCGTGATCCTCAATTTCGGTTCGATCTCCTGGCATCTCGGCTTGCCTGATTTGACCCTGTACATGACCGCCAAGGCCGGCATCGAAGGCATGACCCGCGGCATGGCGCGCGACTTCGGCCACGACGGCGTACGCGTCAATGCCATCATCCCCGGCGCCGTCCGCACCCCGCGCCAGACCCTGCTCTGGCATACCCCCGAAGAAGAGGCGAAAATCCTGGCTGCGCAATGCCTGCCTACCCGTATCGATCCGCATGATGTCGCGGCGCTAGCGCTGTTCCTGTCCTCCGACAGCGGCGCCAAGTGTACTGGCCGCGAGTACTACGTCGATGCCGGCTGGCTGGGCGCGTAACCTATCCACACGCCTTTCGGCCCCGAGGAATCCATGAACAAGCCACACGCCACCCCCCGTCGCTTCCGCTCCCAGGACTGGTTCGACAACCCGGACCACATCGACATGACCGCGCTCTACCTGGAGCGCTTCATGAACTACGGCATCACCGCCGAAGAACTGCGCTCGGGCCGTCCCATCATCGGCATCGCCCAAAGCGGCAGCGACATCAGCCCCTGCAACCGCATCCACCTGGACCTGGCCAAGCGGGTGCGCGATGGCATCCGCGATGCGGGCGGCATTCCCATGGAATTCCCGCTGCATCCCATCTTCGAGAACTGCCGCCGTCCGACCGTAGCCATCGACCGCAACCTGGCCTACCTGGGCCTGGTGGAAATCCTGCATGGCTATCCCATCGACGCCGTGGTGCTCACCACCGGCTGCGACAAGACCACGCCCTCGCAGATCATGGCCGCGGCCACCGTCGATATCCCGGCCATCGTGCTCTCCGGCGGCCCCATGCTGGACGGCTGGATGGATGGCGAACTGGTCGGCTCCGGCTCAGCCATCTGGAAGGGCCGCAAGCTGCTCTCGGCGGGGACCATCGACAACGAGAAATTCCTGGAGATCGCGGCGGCTTCCGCGCCCTCTTCCGGCCACTGCAACACCATGGGCACCGCCTCCACCATGAACGCCATGGCCGAGGCGCTGGGCATGTCGCTGACCGGCTGCTCGGCCATTCCCGCGCCCTATCGCGAACGCGGCCAGATGGCCTATGAGACGGGCCGGCGCATCGTCGGCATGGCCTACGAAGACCTGCGCCCCTCGGCCATCCTGACGCGCGACGCCTTCCTCGACGCCATCGTGGTCAATGCCGCCATCGGCGGCTCCACCAATGCCCAGCCACACATCATGGCCATGGCGCGCCATGCAGGCGTGGAACTGCAGTCGGAAGACTGGATGAAGTACGGCTACGACGTGCCCCTGCTGCTGAACATGCAGCCCGCTGGCAAGTATCTGGGCGAACGCTTCCACCGCGCCGGCGGCGTGCCGGCCATCATGTGGGAACTGCAGCAGGCCGGCAAGCTGCGCGCCGAGCGCATCACCGCCACCGGCAAGACCATGGCCGAGAACCTGCAGGGCCGGGCATCGAACGACCGGGAAATGATTTACCCGTTTTCCGCGCCGCTGCGCGAGCGCGCCGGCTTCCTGGTGCTGAAGGGCAACCTGTTCGACTTCGCCATCATGAAGACCAGCGTCATCTCCGAAGCCTTCCGTGAGCGCTATCTCAGCACACCCGGCCAGGAAAACATCTTCGAATGCCGCGCCGTGGTCTTCGATGGTTCGGACGACTATCACGCCCGCATCAACGACCCGGCGCTCAATATCGACGAAAACACCCTGCTGGCCATCCGTGGCGCAGGTCCGGTAGGCTGGCCCGGTTCAGCCGAGGTGGTCAACATGCAACCGCCCGATGCGCTCATCAAGCGCGGCATCTCCACCCTGCCCACGCTGGGCGATGGCCGCCAGTCCGGCACCTCCGACAGTCCCTCCATCCTCAACGCCTCGCCCGAGAGCGCTGTGGGCGGCGGCCTGGCCTATCTGCGCGATGGCGACCGCGTGCGCATCGACCTCAACACCGGTGAGTGCAACATGCTCATCAGCGAGGAAGAGCTGGCGCGCCGCAAGAGCGAGGGCATCCCGCCCGTGCCGCCCAGCCAGACGCCCTGGCAGGAAATCTATCGCAGCACGGTCGGCCAGCTGGAGACCGGCGCCTGCATGGAACTGGCCTTGAAGTACCAGGGTGTGGCGCAGACCCTGCCGCGCCACAATCACTGACATGCTGACCCTGCACCGTGAAGCACGCATGCCAACGCCGCCCGCAGGGCGGTGCAAGCCGCCTTTGCGCATCGACGCCCACCAGCACTTCTGGCGCTATCGCTCGGAAGACTATCCCTGGATAGGCGCAGGCATGGACCTGCTGGCACAGGATCGCCTGCCCTACCAGTTCCAGCCGCTGCTGGAGGCCCAGGGGCTGCATGCGTCGATCACGGTGCAAGCGCGCCAGGGCCGCGATGAAACCGCGTTCCTGCTGGAGATGGCGCGGCGCGACAAGCGCATCGCCGGCATCATCGGCTGGGAAGACCTGGCTGCGCCCGACCTGGCCGAGCAGATGGAACGCTGGGGCCGCCACAAGCTGCTGGGGCTGCGCCACCAGTTGCAGGAACACGATGACGCCGACACCCTGCTCACGCCCGCGCCGCTGGACCAGGGCGTGCGCTGGCTGCAGGAACGCGGCTACGCCCTGGATGTGCTGGCGCATGAACGCCATCTGCCGCAGCTGCGCCAGTTCTGCGCGCGCCATGACCAGCACTGGGTGGTGCTCAATCACCTCGGCAAGCCCGCCCTGAAGGAATTCCGCAAAGGCCGTGCCGCCTTCGAGCGCTGGCGCCAGGAGCTGCGCGAGCTGACCGCCATGCCGCATGTGGCCTGCAAGATCTCGGGGCTGCTGACCGAAGCGGATTGGTTGCGCGGTCTCTGCACGCGCGACTTCGAGCACATCGTGCAATGCCTGGATACGGCGCTGGACCTGTTCGGACCGCAGCGCCTCATGTTCGGCTCGGACTGGCCGGTCTGCCTGCTGGCCGCCTCCTATTCCCGTGTGGTGACCGTGGTGCGCGAATGGTCCGCCACCCGGCTTTGTCCCGGTGACCAGGACGCCCTCTGGGGGGAATCCTCGGCGCACATTTATGGACTAGTGACATAGCGTTTTGACCCTCTGCCTTTTCGTTGTCAAGCACCAAGGCCTATGCGATGTTTATCGACAGCCTGGTTAAAGAAAAGGTAGGGGGATAAAATCAAACGGCTAAAACGCAGTTTCACATACACCATCTGGACGCTGGCGCTGATGTCGGCCACCGTCAGTTGCGCCGTGCTCTACCAGAGCTACAGGCAGGTCGAACGCTCTGCCATCGAACATAGCACCAACATCGCCCGCATCGCCCAGCGCTCCATCTTGCGCAACGTGGAATTGCTCACGCTGGGCCTGGACAGCCTGGCCTGGCGCTACCAGCATACCCAACTGCACGAGATGCCCTTGCAGCAGAAGATGGAATTCCTGCTGGGCGAAAAGATCGAGGCACGCTATGTCGCCGCGCTGGGCATCGTCGATGCCCAAGGCAAGCTGGTGGCGGGATCGACGGCCTTGTCCCAGATCTTGCCCGGACCCTATGCGCAAAGCGATTTCTTCACGGCCCATCATGCCCAGGGCAATACCAGCCTCTACATCTCTGCGCCCGTGACGGTGCGCCTGGAGCGGCGCATGCAAGTGGTGGTGCTGTCCAAGCGGCTGGCGCAGCCGGACGGCAGTTTTGCCGGCGTCGGCCTGATGGTGCTCTACCTCGACTATTTCCGCGACCTGTTCCAGGGCCTGACGCTGGAAAACGATGGCGTCATCTCGCTCTATTCGGCCGAGGGCCTGGCCTACATGCGCATTCCCTACAACGAAGCCTTCATCGGCTCGCGGCTCAACATCTCGCAGGACCTGGAACGCGTGTTCGCCCAGTCGGGCCCGGCCCAGGGCAGCTACTTCACGCGCGCGCAACAAGATGGGCCACGCTGGCTCTACACCTTCGTGCGCATTCCCGGCACCAGCTGGATCGTCTTCATCGGCCGCAACGAGACGCATATCTTCCGCGAGTGGTACAACATGCTCTATGCGGTGCTGTTCCTCATGGCCAGCTTCTGCATCGCCAGCGTCTACCTGATCGGGCGGGTGCGAACCGAACTGCAGCGGCGCATCGCGCTGGATCAGCAACTGGAAGAGCAGGCGCGCACCGACAAGCTCACCAACCTGCTCAACCGGCGCGCCCTGGACGAAGCCCTGGCGCGCGCCTGGAAAAGGGCCGAGGACAATCCCGACGTCATTTTCTCGGTGCTGTTCGTGGACGTGGATTTCTTCAAGCTCTACAACGACACCTATGGCCACAAGGCGGGCGACTATGCCCTCATGGCGGTGGCGCGCTGCATCGTCGGGGCGGTCTCGCGGCTGGCCGACCAGCCGGGACGTTATGGGGGCGAGGAGTTCGTGGTGCTGCTCAACGGCACCGATACGGTGGGCGCGGTCCATGTGGCCAAGCGTATCATCGGCGCCATCCAGGGACTGAAGATCCCGCATGAGCGCAGTCCCTTTGGCATCCTCACCGTCAGCATAGGCGTGACCTCGCTGCTGCGCGAACACCACAACAGCATGGAAGAAGTCGTCAAGGACGCCGATGCCGCGCTCTATCGCGCCAAGCAGGACGGCCGCAACAAGTTCAGCCTGTAGCGGCGCAGGCTCAGTCGAGCGAGCAGTTGAGCCACTTGGCGATGCGCACGCCATCCAGGCGCGAGCCATCGGCGCTGCCGCTGCCCAGCATGGTGACGATCACCGGGCGGCGGTCATGCACCAGCATGCGCAAGACCATGTTATGGCCGGACTCGTTGATGAAACCGGTCTTCTGCACGCTGGCATTGACCTGGTCATAGCGGATGAGGCGGTTGGAGTTGATGTATTGCAACTGGCCGCGGCCGATGTTGATCATCTTCTGCTTGTCCAGGGAGTCATTGCGAATCAACTGGTAGCGGTTGGCCGCCTTCACCAGTTCGGCCAGCTCGCGCGGCGTGGAGACGTTCTCCGGCGAGAGGCCGGTGGCGTTCTCGAAGTGGGTATGGGTCATGCCCAGCGCCTGGGCGCGGGCGTTCATGGCGGCGATGAAGGCCGGGCGGCCGCCCGGATAGTCGCGGCTCAGGGCCGCTGCGGCGCGGTTCTCGGAAGACATCAAGGCAATGTGCAGCATGTCCGCGCGCGACAGGCTGGCCCCCACGCCCAGGCGCGAATGGGTGAACTTGAGGGTGTCGAGATCATCCTCGGTCACTTCCAGCCGATTGCCCATGGCCAGCTGCTTCTGGTCCAGCCAGACGATGGCCGTCATCAGCTTGGTCACCGAGGCGATGGGGGCGACGGTATCGGCATTGCGCTCGAAGAGGGGCGTGCCGGTCTGTTCATCGAGCACATAGACCCCGCGCGAGAAGATGTGCCGGCGCGAGGCCTCGGTAAAGCCGCAACGCGAGAGCAGCTCCGGCTTGCCCGAGGCTGGCGCGCTGGCCGTGGCCGCTGTGGCCGCTGCCGCCGCCGGTGCGGCCACTGCAGCTGCCGCCGCGCGACGCCGCGAACGGCGGGAACGCGCCGTGCGGGCCGGCTGGTCGGCTGCGGCCTTCTTGCGCACCACCCGCTTGCGACCCTTGGCGCCGGTCGTGGCAGTGCGATGCTTGCCGGCGCTGGAGCCGGCCGCCTGGGCCTCGGAGACCTTGCCGGCCAGGGTGGTGAGCATCAGCACCAGCAGGCTGCACATCATCAGACGGGCCACTGCGCCAGCGCGGCGCAGCAAGGACAGGAACAGGGGGGTGGCATGAGCGTAGGGGGACCGCAGCGTACTCAACATCGTCGGAAACCTTAGAAACCTTACAAAGCTTGGTGGGTGCATTCTTCCAGAGAGGGGCCATGATACGGAAACTTGGACTTTGGTGCAGCCCCTGGCGCCGTCAGGCCGAAGTTCGGGCCGAAGTTCAGGTCGATGATGTCAGCCAGGCAACCTGGCACAAAATCCTTCCCCGGCACCGGGCCGGCGGCGCATAATCTGTCCCATTGCCTTTGTCAGCCTGATCCCTTCATTTCGTCCCATGTCCAATCTGATCGTACACGGCGGTCGTCCGCTGCGCGGCGACATCATCCCCTCCGCCAACAAGAACGCCGTCCTCCCCATCCTCTGCGCCACCCTCCTGACCGACCAGCCGCTGCGCCTGATCGGCATTCCCGAGATCACCGACGTCAAGAAGATCCTCGAGATCTTCCGCGTGCTCGGCAGCGAGGTGAAGGTGGACTATGCCAGCGGGGTGCTGGAACTGCATCACCGCGATACCCATTTCGATCCCAAGCTGCACCACCTGCCGGAGGAGATGCGTTCTTCCATCATGCTGGTGCCGCCGCTGCTGGCGCGCTTTGGCGTGGCGCGGCTGGAGAATGACGTCAAGGGCTGCACCCTGGGCGTGCGCGAGATCGATCCGCATGTGGAAGTGTTCCAGCGCTTCGGCGCGCAGGTCCAGAGCAGTCCCGATTCACTCATCATCCGCACCCCTGGCCGCATGCAGGCCAATGACCACTGGCTGGACTACGCCTCGGTGACCACCACCGAGAACTTCGTGCTGTGCGCGGCCAGCGCCGCCGGCGAATCGGTGCTGACCAATGCCGCCTCCGAGCCGCACGTGCAAGAGTTCTGCCGCTTCATGGCCATGCTGGGGGTGCAGATCGAGGGCATCGGCACTTCCCGCGTGAGCGTGCGCGGCGGTGGCCCGCTGGGCGGCGGCGAATTCCGCTTCGATGAAGACTTCCACGAGATCGCCACCTTCCTCGCCATGGGCGCCATCACCGGCGGCCAGGTGCGGGTGCGCAACAGCGCGCCGCAGCAGTTCCCGCTGATCGACCGCACCTTCGCCAAGTTCGGCGTGGAAGTGGTGCATGAGAACGGCTGGTCGCACACCCGTCAGAACGGGCCGCTGAAGGTGGTCAAGCCCTTCACCAGCAATATCCTGACCAAGGTCGAAGCCGCACCCTGGCCCTATCTGCCGGTGGACCTGCTGCCCATCTTCATTGCGCTGGGCGTCAAGGCCGAGGGCAATACCATGTTCTGGAACAAGATCTATGACGGCGCCATGGGCTGGAGCAGCGAACTCTCCAAGTTCGGCGCACACGTGTTCCTGGGCGACCCGCATCGCCTGATCACCTTCGGCGGACTGCCGCTGTCGCCGGCCTCGGTGGAGAGTCCCTACATCATCCGCGTGGCCATTGCGCTGTTCATGGTGGCGGCCAGCATCGAAGGCCGTTCGGAAATCCGCAACGCCCTGCCGATCCGGCGCGCCCATCCCAAGTTCGTGGAAAACCTGCGCTCGCTGGGCGCGGTGGTGGACTGGGTCGAGGAAGACTGATCTTGCACACAGCGGGAAGGAGGCCATGGCGCTCCTTCCCGTCTGCCGCCTGCGCTCTGGCAGCCTTACCCCTCCTTTTTCGCTCCTTTTTCTTTCCTTCTTCCCTCCTGCATCCCCCCGTTCTGCTTGTCCGCCGGAGCCGCGCGCATCGTCTTGCCGACCGCATTTCTGCTCGCTCGTCATTTTGTTTTTCCGTGTGACAGAACCGACGCGGCGCGCTGATGAAGGCATCCGGAACAGATGCTTTTTTGGCAAACAATTCGACTTTTTTCGACAGCTTTGCGGCAAGCCAAGAAGGATAATTTCCGCCGATAGTCTACGCCGTGGCGGAAGTACAGGTCTCCGAGCCGGACCCGGTCAAGTCACCGACATGCGACAGGACCGACCGGCCGCCTCCCTGCAGAAACCGCCTCATCTCCCTCCACCGGGACAGGCTTCGCCACACTGATCCGCGAACAGCTCCCTGCTCCGGACGGTCCTGTCTCAACCGCAAAGACCACCATGCCTGCCCTAGCGGGCGGCGTCGTGGCGGCTGTCGTCCTGCGGTGGCGTAGTCGTGACCAATATGCATGCCGGAGAACGCGATCAGGCATGCCTTCAACGATAAGGCCCCCCCATGAGCATTACCGTATTGAACCTGACCGAAGCCAGCAGCCTGCTGCGCACCATCCACAAGCGCGACATCAAGGACGTGCGCGCCATCGACCTCGACCTCGCACTGGTGATGGAAAATGGCCACAAGATCATCATCAGCCGCGGCGCGGTGGCGGCGGCGAACACGCCGCAGCTGGTCCTGGAATTTGCCGACGGCGACGTCGCCATAGGCGATGTGTTCGAGAAGCTGAACCACATCGAGGTCCCGCCCGAGACCGCCGGGACCTTCACCGTCTCCGAAACCAAGCG
The DNA here is from genome assembly GCF_001929405.1 of Herbaspirillum camelliae. Taxonomy (NCBI): domain Bacteria; kingdom Pseudomonadati; phylum Pseudomonadota; class Betaproteobacteria; order Burkholderiales; family Oxalobacteraceae; genus Herbaspirillum; species Herbaspirillum camelliae. The sequence goes on along the minus strand of NZ_KV880769.1, from coordinate 1,588,937 downwards.
CTATGGCATCAAGCGCGTGAGCAAGCCCAAGTCCGCCAAGAACGACCAGGACCAGGAAAGCGACAAGGACAATCACGATGAGGGCGCTGCCCGGCCCGACCACAGCGAGCCCGGGCCCGCCGAGGCGCTGGGCAGCGATGGCGGTGCAACGGCTGCGCGAACGGTCCAGACTGTCAATGCCAGCGGCGCGGGCAGTTCTTCCGCGCTGGCCGCGCAGGATATCCCGGAGGCCGCAGCCAACAGCGGCGGCAGCAGCAACGCAGGCGGCATCTCCTGGCCGGCGATTGCCGGCGGCCTGGGCCTGCTGGCCGCCGCCGGCGGGGGTGGAGGTGGAGGTGGAGGCGGCGCCGCTGCGGCCCAGAGTGCGCCGGCCAGCGCCGCTGCCATTTCCGGCGCTGCGGTGCTGGGTCCACTCAACAACGCCACCATCACCGCCTATGACGCCGAAGGGCGCGTGATCGGCAAGGCCACGCCGGTGGTCAATGGCCGTTACTCGATGGTGCTGGAGCGGCCCGGCTACAAGGGCCTGATCCTGCTGGCCGTGCGCGACAACACCCCCGGGGTGGCCGACAACTATGCCGATGAAGCCACCCTGCGCGTGACCGACCTGGGCAACACGGTGCTGCGAGCAGCGGCGCTGGCCGATGGCAGCAACCAGATCATCAACGTCACGGCGCTGACCGAACTGGCGGCGCTGATGGCCGGCGTGACGACCGGACAGACCAGCCTGGCCGCCGCCAAGGTCGGTGCGGCCATGGTGAGCGGCGCCAATACCGCCATCAGCAATCTCTTCAAGGTCAATATCATCGCCGGCGACGTGGTCGCGGTCACCACCATCGACGCCCAGGGCGCGGCGGTGATCAACCCCGAGTTCGCCCGCAGCACCAGCGTGACGGCGCGCAACTACGGCATCGCCCTCAAGTCCATCTCCAACCTGACGCCCACCGATCCGGTGCGCTACGGCAACCACGATAGCGCCATCAAGAAACTGGCCGACAGCCTGCAGTTCAGCGACGCCTCGCTGAACCGGATCAAGTGGAGCGACGACCGCACCCAGTCGGATCTGTTCGGCGAAGGGCTCAAGGCGCGCGCCAACGATTCCACCCTCAGTGCAGGCGAGCGCGAGCGCGCCCGTACGCTCTACGACGACCTGCAAAAGCTGCCCAACGGCGGCAGCATCAACGATTACCTGCTGAACAACCATGTCGGCATCCCCGACCCCGCCATCCTCATCAAGAACACCACGCCGGGCGCACCGACATGGCAGCCGCCGGCAAAGAGCAGCACGGTGATCCTGAACCGCGAAGACTTCGGCAACGACGGCCTGGCCGTGCAAGCGCCGCCGCAGTCCAAGGTGGAAGTGACCTTCACCGGCCATGATGCGCAGGGCCAGGAAGTGCGTGTGAAGCTGCCGGCCAGCGTGGCCGATGGTAGCGGCATTGCCGTGCTGCGCCCCGACGGCGCGGCGCTCGAACTGCTCAAGCAGATGACGCGCGAACAACCGGTGACAGCGCAGGTGGCCGTGATGGATGGCGACAACAACCGTAGCAACACGACCGTCTGGCAGACCAGCACCGATGTGCGCATCGACCTCAATACCCCACCCGGCCTGACCGATTTCGCCAGCAATAGGATCATGCTGGTCAATGACACCTTCTACACCGGCGGCGAAGGCAGCGATCCGCTGCGCACCTCGCCGCTGGGCAATACCGACCTGCTCACCAGCGACGCCGCCGTGCAGGTGGTGCTCAACCGCGAGATCAGGAGCGCAGAACGGCTGCAGTTCGCCGTGGCCACGTCCACGGGGACGGACGGCAAGCCGATCTACGGCGGCTGGATCACCCCGGCCGACCTGACGATGCAGCGTAACGAGAGCAACGGACAGGTCAGCTATCTGGCGCGCAACCTGGTCAACACCGATGGTCCGGTGTGGCTCAAGGCGCGCGTACAGCTGACCGGCGCGCCGCCCGCCAACGGCTACGGTGACGCACGCGAACTGGACACGCCGCTGCAGTTCAGGCTGGACAAGACCGCACCGGCGGCGCTGCAATTGGGCATGGCCGAGAGCCGCGATGACGGCATCAGCAACAGCGATGGCATCTCCACCCAGAGCCAGGTGACGCTCAACCCGCTGACCGCCTTCGAGGCTGGGGCCGAGGTACACCTGCGCCTGAGGGCCGGCAGCGGCAGCAGCAACGGCACGCTCAAGCTGTTCCGCGCCGGCGGGGCGGAAGTCGCCATGGAACCCGGCACCTGGTATCAGTGGCAAAGGGGCGACACGCTGCAGCTCATCGGCGCCTCCTCCACCAACAACGGCAAGGCGCGCCTGGAAGTGCGCCAGATCGACCTGGCCGGCAACTACACCGACGGCATCCAGACCTTCATCGCCGACAGCACCCGCGTGATCGAGCAGACCGTGATGCTGGCCAAGCGCGAAAAGGCCGTGATCGAGGCCAAGGCCGCCGCCGTCGCGGCGCAGCAGGCCTTCGACCTGGCCGCGGCGGGCGACACGGCGGCAAAGCAGGCTGCCCTGGCCAGTGCGCGCACCGCGCTGCAGGCCGCGCAAGGCCAACGCGACCAGGCCCTGGAACAGGCCCGCATCGCGCTGACCAAGAGCGATGGCAGCACGCGCCTGTCGGACCTGATCGGCCAGAGCGTCGATGCCGCCTACCTGCCCGCCGTGCTGCACGCGGTGGCCGCCACGGGCGACCCGGACAAGGTCAGCGACGCACCCAGCCTGACGGCGCTGGTCAACAGCGCCATCCAGGCCGCCGACCTGGCCCTGGCCAAAGCCAGGGTCTACGGTGACAACGACAGCAACCCGCCGATGACCGCCGCCGACTTCGGACACATGGGCATCTCCGGCAGCGATGATCCGGCCACGCTGACCCTGGCCAATGCCGCCTTGAAACTCTTGCCTGGGGCCCGCAGCAATACCATCCCCGCCGTGCGCGCCATCGTGCAGGCCGCGGCGCGCGTGGCGGCCCTGGCCGACGGCGCGCCTGGCAACACCGCCGATGCCGCCCTGCCCGAGGCCGCCACCTACGCCACCCTCGGCGTGGTCACGGCGCTGAGCGCGGCAGCCGCGCGCGTGCTGAGCCAGGTGATCGACGGCAAGCCGGCGCATGAAGTGGCCACCCTTGCGCTGATCGAGACCATCGCCAATGCCGCCCAGCGCGTGACGCAGCACGCCGCTGGCATCGACCTGGGCGTGGCGCTCAGGCCGGACGATTTCAGCGCCCTGGGCGTGCAGGGCATCACCGCCAGTAGCGTGGACCGGTTTGCCGCTGCGCTGCGCGCAGTGCCGGCGACGCTGGTTGCCAGCAGCAAGGTGGTCGGGGTGGTGGACACGCTGGACGAGATCCGCGCCATCGTGGCACTCGAGCTCGGTACGCTGCAGGTGGTGATGAACTACGCCCAGGGCATCACGCCCATCGACGCCACCGACCCCACGGTGCTGACTCCGGCGCTGGCCCACTATGCCCATCCGGATCTGGCCGCCGCCGGCGCCGAGGTCACCGCTGAACGACTGGCGGCCATCAACGATGCCGTGCGCAGCGTAGGCGTGGCCGCCGTCGAGAGCTGGGGCAAGCTCGCCCTCCTGGTGAAGTCCTACACCGTGATCCTGAACGCCGCCGATGGCGCCGCCAACGGCACGGCGGCCACCCTGCCCACGGCAGCGGACTTCACGCAGGTGGGCGTGACGAGCCTGCAGAACAGGTTCCCCAGCGCCGCCGATGCCGCCGCGCGCAGCAACGCCGTCAAGCTGCTGGCGCAGGCCGTGGACCGCAGCACCAGCAGCGAAGTGGATACGGTGACCGAACTCAACAGCCTGGCCGACATCGCCAGCCGCATCATCCGCATTGCCGCCGGACAGGCAGACACGGTCAGCGCCGAGGAATGGGCGCGCCTGCATGTGGGCAGGAACCTGAGCACCGAGCAATTGCGCATCGTGCTGCCATCCATCGCCGCCACCGCCGACGATGGCAGCGAGGTCGCCACGATCTCCGCACTCGCGACCCGTGCCGCCAATGCGCTGGCCAGCGCCGAGCGTATCGGCAAGTACGCCGACAATGACGCCACCGCCACCGACCCGTCGCTGGCGGACTACCAGAACCTGGGCGTGAGCGCCGTGGACGACGCAGCCATGGCGGCCAGCATCAACTCGGTGCTGCAGACAGTCGCCATCAGCAGCGCCAACGTCCTCCTGCCGGCACAAGTGCAGGCCATCGCCACGGCCTATCGCAAGATCTTCGGCCAGCTCGGCAATAGCGGCGCTGGCGGCGCTGCCAACCCCGCGCCGGCGATGGACGACTTCACGGCCATCGGTGCTACCCCGCCGCAGTCTGCGGCCAGCCTGTCGCTGCTCAACTCGGTGCTGGCCGCAGGCGGCAAGCAGCGCACCGATATCGATACCGTGGGCGAACTGCAGGACCTCATTGGCGCCAGCGATACCGTGATGCATATCGCCGCCGGCAACCTCAGCGACCTGCCGGCCCAGGCCGCCGCCCGCGCACCGGCCTTGCAAACCACCCTGGCCAAGCTGGGAGTGACTGGATTACAGGCCGACAGCATGCCGGCCGTGCTCAGCGTGCTGCAGGCCAGCCCGGATAACGGCAGCGCCGTCGATACCCTGACCGAACTGCAGACCCTGGCCACGGGCGCCCGGATCGCACAGGCGCACCTGCACGCCTATGCCGACGACGCCACCCAGCCCGCGCCGACCCTGGCCGACTACACCGGCATGGGCGTCAGCGGCGCTGATGCAGTGGGCCAGAATGCGCTCAATTCGGTGCTGGCCGGCGCACGCATCGGCAAGGAGCAGATCGCCACGCCCGCGCTGCTGCAAGCCATCATCGACAGCTTCACCCGCATCCTCTCCGAGGCCAACGAAGTGCCGGCCACCGGTGGTGCGCCGGCGGCCAATCTCGATCTGGCGGCCGACGCCACGCCGTCCAGCGATCCGCTGCTGAGCGACTACAGCAACCTGGGCCTGACCATATGGGGCCTGACCGATCCGGCCGGACCGAGCGACAAGATCACCGAACACCTGAGCCTGCTCAACGATGTCCTGCATCGCAAGAGCCGCGACCAGGTGGACAGCCTCGGCAAGCTCGAAGCCCTGGGCGCTGCCGTGGCGCTGTTCATCGATGGCCGGGGCGTGAACACGCTGGACGCCGCAGGCCGGCAGACGTGGGCCGAGGCCGCTGCGCTGCTGGGCGTGCGCGATCTGGTCACCAGTGGCGACGGCGAAAACCTGGAAGCCCTGGTCCAGACCCTGCGCAGCAAGTCCGCCAGCCAGATCGATACGGTGGACGAACTGCAAGCCCTGCTCGAAGGCGGCAACCAGGCCCTGAACGTGATCATCGCCTACGCCACCAACAGCATCACCAACACCGCGCCTGGCCTGGCCGACTACACCGCCACCGGCATTACCGCCGGCAGCGGCTCGGTGAGCATCGATGCCAACAACCTGGCCAGCATCAACGCGGCCGTGGCCAAGCTCAATGGCGCCGATGTCAATTCGCGCAGCAAACTGAGGAACGTGGTGCAGGCCTACAACACCATCCTGGCCGCTGCCGACGGGACCAGCGGCGATAGCTCCGCGGCGGCGCTGCAGGCCAGCCACTACAGCACCATCGGGGTGGACCTGACGAACCTCTACCGTAGCCCCGGCAGCCGCGAGATCGACGCCGACAAGCTGGCCCTCTTCAACAGCGTGGTCGGAGCGCAGAACAAGCTTGGCGTGAGCACGCCGGAGCGCCTGGAAAGCCTGGCCGCCACCGCTGGCGACCTGATCCGCCTGGCGCGCGAAAGCACGGCCGACCCGCTCTCGGCCCAACAGGCCAGCACGCTCAGCCTGGAGCGCTTGCAAGCGCTGGGCCTGACCGCGATCAACACGGAGACCAGCTACCGCGCCTTCCTCAACGCCGTGCAATTCAAGGGCAACGCGGTCGATCCGGTCACCCGCGCACCGCGTTCGGAGGACAATGCCGCCACCCACGATGCAGCCGGCGTCAACAGCGTGGAGAAGCTCGCCGCCATCGCGACCAGCTACGCCACAGTGCTGGCCTGGGTGAACAGCGGCGGCACCGTGGCGCCGGTCCTGGCGGACTTCCAGAACATCGGCATCCAGCTGCCCACCGGCAATATCGAAGCGGCCCTGCTGCTGCTCAACAGCAGCATCCACGGCCAGCCTGACGCCAGCCGCATCAATACCATCGCCGGCCTCAATCGCATGGTGCTGCTGGTGGAGCAGGTGATCAGCGCAGGCAGCAGCTCCGCTACGCCGGTCTCCCCCATCGTTGCCCTCGACGCGCCGACAGCCGCTCCCATCACTGCGCCGCCAGTGGTCAAGCGGTCCTTGAGATCACTTGCGCTCAAAGCACCGTCCAGCAGTGGCCTCACCGTCGATGACCTGCAATATCTGGGCCTGACCGGCGTCACCACCGACAACCTCAGCTTCGTGATCCAGAAGCTGCAAAAAACGCCAGGCACCAGCCTGACTTCGCTGTCTGCGCTGCAAAGCCTGGTCACGGGCGCCAGCAATGCGCGCGAACACATCGTCAGGCTGGCGCAGGACAACACTGGCGCGCTCACTACGGCCGCTGACCTGGAGGCCATCGGCCTGGCCCTGCCGGTCAATGGCGCTGGCAGCAATGCGGAATACCTCAAGCTCTTCAACGAGGCCCTGCAATCGACCGCCATCGATACGAGTCGGGCCAATACGCCGGCGCTGCTGCAGACCATCATCACGTCAGCCAAGCGCGTGGTGGACAGCACCGCCGGGCATGCCCCTCAATCGGCGACGCGGCCAACGCTGGAAGACCTGGTCAACCTCGGCCTGGCCCCAGCCGACGTGACCCGCGCCACGGCGGCAGACCTGAGCTTGCTGATCGATGGCCTCACCGCCCGCAGCTTCACCGACCTGGGACGCGACCACACCGACACGGCACTGGCGCTGCCGGCCAAGCTGAGCCATCTGCTGGACGTGATCATCGGCCTGCGCAGCAGCGCCGCTACCGGTGTGGCCTCGGCCAGCATCAGCGCGGCGCAATTGCAGGAACTGGGCGTGACCGTAACGCCCTACGCCGACGCTGCCGGCAATGCTGGCCATCACCTGCCCGCGATCCTGGCCGCCATTGCCGCCAGCCGTAGCGACGGCAGTGAAGTCGGCAGCCTGAGCGGCTTGCAGGGCCTGGTCACCCGCGCCGGTGCGGCGCAGGAGAAGATCCTGCGCTATGCCGATGAAACCCGCTTCCCGGACGCCCTTGCGCCGACCGCCGAGGACTATCGCGCCATCGGCCTGGTGCGCCCGGAAGCCGACGCCAGCGGCCTGCGCACTGCGCTGCTCAGCGCCGACCGGGTGGAGGCCGTCAACGCCGCCCTGCACGCCAGCGGCATCGGCCCGGGCATGGCGGATACGCCGAGCGGGATCAAGACCGTGGTACAGGCTTACAACGCCATCCTCGACAGCGCCAATGGCCGCGCCAGCGATACCACCGTCGCCCTGACGGCCGAGCAATACCGCCACATCGGCGTGACCATTACCGGCGTGACCGCCCCCAGCGGCGGCGACAAGGATGTGGCCATCCTCTCGCTGCTCAATTCGCTGGTGGACAGCCTCAGTGCTGCCGCCGTCTCCACGCCCGGCCAGATCGCGGCGCTCGGCGCTGCGGCGGGCAGGCTGGTCGGACTCTCGGGACAGTCGCGCGCGCAGCCTGTGGTCAATGCACCGGCCAGCGCCGACTTTGCTCACTTCGGCATCAGCGGCCTGGGTAATGACGAGCGCAGCGCCCTTGTCGCCGTGCTGCAGAGCAAGCCCGTGGCCGACTTCGACACGCTGGCAGAATTGCAGCCCCTGGCCGCCAGCGTGCGCGCCGCCTATGCAAAGGTGATCGCCTATGCCGAGACCAACGGCGGCGCAGCCCCGACCCTGGCCGATTACCAGGCCCTGGCCATCACCGGTGTGAGCGACAGCAACGGCCATCGCACAGCCGTCAACGCCGCCCTGGCCACCGCTGCCGTCACGGGCAATGCGGTCGCCAAGCTCAATGACCTGCAGGCCATGGCCGATAGCTATCGCCAGCTGCTGCTGCAGGCCGACGGCACGGCTGACAATACCGCCACCGCCGTCCTGGCCAAGCAGGAGGACTTCGAGCGCATCGGCGTGGACCTGAGCCTGCTCAAGGCGCTCGATAGCGCGGCCCCAGAGGCGACGCGCAATGCCGTCCAATTGCTCAGCTCGCTGGTGGACAGCCGCAGCGCCGCCGCCATCGACACGCCGCAAGCACTGCAGCAACTGGTCAGCGTGGTGCACAAGCTGGCGCTGGCCGAACAGGGTGTGAACACCTCGCCATTGCAGCCCGCCGACTTTGCCCTCATCGGCATGCCGGTCAGCGACGCGGCCATGGTCGATCAGATCCGCGCCCAGCTCGCGCTGCGGCCCGACAACGGCAGCAGCCTCAACACCTGGAGCCAGCTGCGCACCCTGCTGCTGAGCGTGACAGGCGTGCCGACCTGGGACAGGGTCGCGGGCGATGATGTGATCAACAAGGCCGAACGCGCAGCCGGAGTGACCTTGACCGGCAGCGCTGGAGAGAACGATGTGCTCACACTGTTCTACCCGGATGGCACGGTGATGAAGAACGGCATCACCCCACGCGAGACCGGCGGCAAGTGGGTCTGGAGCTACACGCTGAGCACCGAGAACTGGACGCGCCTGGGTGCGGACGGCGCCAACGGCGTGGAGGTCGCGCTGCAGCTGCAAGCGCGCAATTCCAGCACCGGCGTCGATTCCCTCAAGGTTGGCCACCGCGTCACCATCGATACGGTGGCGCCCCCGGCCAATCTGGTCGTGAAGCTGGAAGACGACACGGGTACGTCGAGCACCGACGGCTTCACCACCAATGGCAAGGTCATCGTCACGGGCCTGGCTGCCGACACCCAGTGGGAATACACCCTGGACGGCGGCGCGACCTGGTCCACGACGGGCATCATCGGCAACACCGTCAGCTTCGCCGACAACGGCAGGACGCGCAATCTGCAGGTACGCCAGATCGACAGTGCCGGCAACGCCAGCGATCCGAGCACCGGGCTGAACTTCACGGTGGATAACACGGCCCCGGTCAAGCTGGTCCCGACGCTGCTCAAACCCGCCAGCGCGGGCAGCACCACCGATGGCACCGTGCTCATCGGCACGCCGGAAGCCGGCATTGGCTGGGAGTACAGCCTGGATCGCGGGGTGAACTGGCAGACCGGTAGCGGTGACCGCATCAAGATCAAGGGCGTGGATGAAGGCGGCGTCGATGGCCCCAAGAGCATCCAGTTGCGCCAGACCGATGCCGCCGGCAACGTCAGCGTGAGCAATGTGCTGGAGTTCAACCTGCTGACCAAGCTGGATGCGCCCACCTTCGAGGTGCTGGGCACGATAGGCAGGCTGCCCGACGGCGCCGTGCTGCTCGATGCGGCCAGTACCACCCTGCCCATCAGCCAGAAGATGGTGCTGGAAGTCAGCGGGCGCGCCGGCATGACCGCCATCGTCACGCGCGACGACGGCAGCGAAGTCGGCCGTGCCGTCCTCGACGCCAGCGGCAAAGGCCAGCTGGAGGTGGGACGCACGCTGACCGTGTCGGGCCTGAAGACCGTGGCGGGCGCCGATGGCGCGGCCAATGCGGTCTATCAGCTGGTGCATTCGAGCGAGACCATCTTCAAGATGCGCGGCGCCACCCCCTTCTTCGGCGCGGCCTTCTCGGAAAGCAGCTCCCCGGTGGTTGACATGAGCAAGCCGGTCTACCGCACCGGCCCGGCCGACAGCGACTGGTACGTCTGGTCGGCCATGGGCGGCGGCTATGTGATCTCGCGCCGCAGCGACAGCAGTGAGTGGTATCGCGAAGCGCCATCGACGCAGCCGGCATTGACGCCGGAAGGCGTCAAGAGCTGGGTGGCCGTCGATCGCAGCGCCAGCCTGGTCGCCGAGGAACAGTTGCGCAACAGCGGCGTGAGCTCGCACCAGCGCACGCTGGGCGGCGTGAGCCTGGTCAATGCCAACGGCTGGCGCGAAACGCCCTGGACCTACAAGGCAGTACAACAGTCCAGTCCGGAAAACCGCAGCGAGGCGTCCCAGGTCAAGGTCAGCATGTTCACGACCACCCCCTCCGCCCTTGACCTGGATGCCGGCACGACCGGCGTACAGAGCGACGTTCGGCTCTCGGCGACCCGCACGGAGCTGCTCAACGGCTTGTCCCTCCTGGGCGCGGTGGCCGCACCGGCCGGCGGCGCCATGCGCACCATCGAGCTGGTGTACAACAACAAGTCCCTCTTCAGGGACCGCCCCATCAGCGAAAACGACCTGCTGGTGCTGGACGGCACCGAAGTGCGCATGAACGCCAGTCACGCACGCGTGGACAACCTGACCGTGGGCGGCGTGAGCGGCGTGACCTACGAGGCCACCAAAACCAGCAACAACATCACCACGCTGACCCTGTCCAAGACCTCCGGTGCCGCCTTGACCGGGGCCGAAGTGCAAAAAATCCTGGCCGCAATCAAGCTGCGCAACTCACTGGACCTGGCCACCACGTTCGAGCCGCGCACCCTGGAAGTGGGACTCATCGACCAGGGCGGACGCCGCAGTTACGACACGGCGCGGGTCACCATCCAGTCCGAGGGATATGGCCTGCAGGTCGACCTCAACGCCAGTCAGGCAGGCGTACAGCGCACTTCCACGCGCTATCTCAACAGCCAGTTCGTCAGCACCAACGGCCTCACCGAAGGTACCCCCTTCGTCAGGGACATGGTGGCACCGACGGGGACGCCGCTGACCATCAAGCTCAACTTCACCGGTGTGCATCCCATCAATGAGATGATCTACAGTACCGATGCAAGAGTTGAGATCCGTGCTGGCGGTGTGCCGGCCTACTTCGGCTCCATCGCCGGCGTCTATGGCCTGTTCTGGTGGTCGCCTAAAGAGGGGGAGATCCAGATCGGCAAAAGCTCCGGCGCCAACTTCACGGGTGACGAAGTCAAGCGGATCCTGGAAGGCTCGCGCATGGTCACCACCACCCGCAACGATGTGCAGCGCAGCGTGGACATCACCCTGCTCGGCCCCGGCGATGCGGTCGGTTCCACCTCGCGCGCCACGCTGATCGTGGATACCCGCGCGCCCGACCTCGACCTGGATGCCAGCCAGGCCGGGCGTCAGGACACGGTGAACACCATCGTTCCCAGGAACCAGGCCAACGACGGGGTCAATCTCTTCAAGGGCGAGGTGACCGCACCCGTGGCAGGCGACACCGCAAAGGTGGTGCTGACACTGCCTGTGCCTGCGGGGACCAGCCCCGCAGGCTCTGAAAAGATTGTCCTGAATGCGGACAAGCGGCTCCCCACTACCATCGACTTCAACATCACCAGCAGCATCGGCGGGGTGGACGGGCTGGCGATCCGCTACACAGCCGCCACCCGTGAGCTGAGCATCAGCCGTCAGGACGGGGCGAGCCTGCCCGGCAGCCAGGTCAAGGCCATCCTGGAGGGGCTCAAATACAGCTTCCCGCCCAATCCGGATCTCAGCAGCGGCCTCAACAACGAACACCGGTTCGAGATCGCGCTGGTGGATCAGGCGGGCAATACCAGCAAGGGCCGCGTGGAAATGTCGACCCTCAGGACGATACCGGCCAGCCTGACCGTGAGCGTGGTGGAAGGACAGTTCGGCTATGGGCTCGTCAAGATGTCCAACGTCTTCGGCTCCTCCGTGGCCCCGCTCAGCTTCCCGGCCGTGCTGACCAGGAGTGAGGAGGCCATCCCGACGCTGCCTGCCGGTTTCACTGCGGCCAGCCTGCTCCAGGCGATTCGCGGCATTTCCGCCGAATGGGGCGGCAAGGGTGTCTCCGGCGCCGGCAACACCAGCATCGGCAGCCTCAAGAGCTACCAGATGTTCGACAAGCTGGGGACCGGTACCACCTCCTTCAGCCTGCTGCAGCAGGGCAGCAGCCTCGATACGCTGGGGGCGTGGCTGCGCCTGGGCCTGAAGCCTGCCGGCGCGGCCGGGCTCAACAACGTGACGCTGGAAATGCTGGGCGGCTTCAAGCGCAACAGCGTGGACCAGTACAAGGTCAGCCCCGACCTGGAAACCGGCCTCAGTGATGTCGGCCTGGCCAACATCGGCTTGCTGTACCAGTTGAGTGTGGTCAACACCAGCAGCCGACCCGTACTCCGCGTCCGGTTCGACAGTTCCCACAACGTGGTGGGGAACATGATCGAGCTGTATGAAGGTGGCCGGCTGGTGGGCAGCAAGACATTGACCGCCAGCGATCTCGGGGGAGGACCGAAGGAAGTGGACGTCACCGTCTTCCAGAGCCTGTCGGCCGGCAAGCATGATCTGGAGATCCGCTACACCGACACCGGCGGCAACGCCGTCAGCAGCAACCTGAGCCTGGACGTGACAGCCGGTGGCGCACCGGTGACCTTGACGGACCTGGCGGTGCGCGGCAACAAGCAGTCCGCTGCCGAGGCGCAGTCGCTGGGCCAGTCCGGCACCTCCTATGCCGTCATCAGCGATGCGGACACCAGCTTTGCCTCCGGGCACGGCAACTTAGGCCCGGTGTTCGTCGGCAAGGTCGGCGGGGGCGATGCGGCGGACCGCTATCTGGTCACCATCCAGATGGGCGGCAAGGTCGTGGCCTTCGAGGATGTAGGCGCGGGCAGCTTCTCCATCGGTATCCCGGCCGGGATCCTGCCACCCGGCTATTACCAGGACCTGAGCATCAGCGCGACCGTGCTTACCGCCGGTGCGCGCCTGGGCCAGACCACCAGCATGCAGGGCCTCAAGCTCGGCTGGTACTGGGCAGCGCAGGCGGGAACCGCCATCGTCGGCGGCAACGGCAACGACGAGCTGGTTCTGGGCGCGGCTGCCGATCCCGAGGCCCCCGGCGGCATCCTTGTGCAAACCGGTGCAGGCGATGACCGGATCACCGTGGGCAGCTTCGGCAAGACGAGTGCACTGAGGGCAACCGTTACCGACTTCACGATCGGCATGGACCGGGTGAAGGTCTTTGACCAGATCGTGAACCAGGACTTCGTGAAGAACTTCGTCACGGCCTCCGATCTGAACGGCAGCACGCAGTTGCAGATCGACCTGGATGGCGCAGGCGCGGGCAGGCTGTATTACCACCTGACCCTGCAGGGCGTGCAGTACAACCCGTCCACGATCGGTAGCATCTTCGGCGTGTAAGCGGCAGGTCTCACCAGCCAAAGCACAAGGGCGGCCAACTGGCCGCCCTTGTGCGTTATTGCGTGTACTACGTTGATGACTGCGTTCAGAACAGCAGGATCAGCAGCAGGATGATGGGAATCGGAATACCCAAGAGCCAAAGCAGAATGGCGCCCATGTCAGTCTCCTATCAAAGTTGGTGTTCGGGTCCGCCGACGCGGTGCTCATGCACTTCGTGACGCAGCACCGGCTCGGCATAGAGTTCGTTGCGGTCACGCAGGCGGCCGCCGTAGGTGGCCAGCAGGCTGGCGATGAAAGCACCGCACAGCAGCGCCAGGAACATCCACAGCGAGGCATAGGCAGCGGCCTTGCGGGCAGCATCAGCGGCTTCCTTGGCCTTGGTGGCGGCCTGTTCCAGGTTGCGCTGGTAGGCGGTGAAGGTATCGCTCACGCGCTTCTCGGCGTCGGCTTGCGACAGCCCTGTGTGACGCGCCACCAATTGGCCCAGGTAGCGCTTGTCGCCATCGGCCAGTTGCTGGTTGGCCAGCGAATAGGCGAACACGCGCGCCACTTCCATACGCTGGGCCGAGCTCAGCTCACGGCCATCAGCCGGAGTCGGTGCGGCCAGTGGTGCAGCAGGTGCGGCGGCATCGCCGCCGGCGGCCGGAGTCACCGGCGCGGCGGGTGCAGCGCTGCTGTTGGTGCTGTTGGTGCTGTTGCTGCTGCCCGCAGCACCGGTACGGAACATGGAATCGATGAAGTAACCCGAGGCGCGATCGGCCAGGTTGCCAGCCTGTTGCGCGCCTTCCGGGCCCATGGCTGTCGCGGTCGCAGCAGCACCGGCGCCCAGTACGCCACCGGCTGCGCCCACGGTCTTGACGCCACCCGAGATGACGCTACCTACCGCCGAGCCCAGCAGGGCGGCAGTGGCGAGAGACGCTACCGCCCAGGCCAGCAGGCCGTGCGCGGTGTCGCGGAAATAGACTTCACGGGTATGCAGGCCCGCCCACTTCACGCGCAAGCGACCGGCCAGGAAACCGCCGATGGCCGACGCCGCGATCTGGGTGAAGAGCAGCCAGCCAGCGGTGGAATAACCGATGGTCTTGGCCGAGACGCCTTCACCGGACCACGGCGAGATCGACGAAAAACCCAGGCCGAAGCCCAGCATCACCAGGATGAAGGACAGCGCCGCCGCCGCGAAGGCGCCGGCCAGGATGGCGCCCCAGGAGACGCCGGAGCCATTGTTGTTGACGGCCTCGACGCTGGCCGGTGGAAGGGGATGGATGGTTGAGGTGGTCATGAATCTCCTCGCGATTCTTGATGGATTGATCTCTGCGGCGAGCGCAGGGCCGGGGGGCATTGCCACGGTGAGACTGTAGGGGCGCGCTAGTGAGGACGCCATCGGCGCAGTTCGTCAGCCCACGTAGGAGAGATGGAAAAAATCGCCGCGGCGTAGCGGAAAGAGCGCACAGCACATCCGCGCCGGGTCTTATAGAATGGGCGCTCATTCTTTGCATCCATCGCATCCATTGCGCTCACCCTACCCTCCCATGCCCATCACCCATTTCCTGTTCGACCTCGACGGCACGCTCATGGACAGCGACGCCCTGCACCACGCCGCCTTCAACACCATCCTGGCGCGCTGGGACCGGCACATCGACGTGGAGTACTACAAGACCCACATCATGGGCGCGTCCAACGCCATGATCTTCGGCCACCTGTTTCCGGGCATGCCCGCCGAGCAGTACCTTCCCCTGGCCGAAGAAAAGGAAAGCCTGTTCCGCTCCCAGCTGGACCAGCGCGTCGAACCCACCCCGGGCATCGACCGCCTGTTGGAGCACATCCGCCGCATCGGCGGGCGCAGCGCGGTGGTGACCAATGCGCCGCGCGCCAATGCCGAGCTGATGTTGAAAGCCACCGGCCTGGCCGACCAGTTCGATACCCTGGTGATCGGCGACGAGCTGGCGCGCGCCAAGCCCGATCCGCTGCCCTACCTGACCGGCCTGCAATTGCTGGGCGGCGAGGCCGGTGCAGCGGTCGCTTTCGAGGATTCCAGCTCAGGCGTGAAAGCCGCCAGCAGCGCCGGCATCTGGACCTTCGGCATGCTGGGCGGTCTGGATGAGGCGCGCCTGCGCGCCGCCGGTGCGCATGCGGTGATCCGCGACTTCAACGCCGCGGCGCTGTGGGACAAGCTGGGCGAGCAGGCTTGAGTGCCTAATCGCGCAACTGCTCGAAGCGGTGATCCGGCAAGAACCACAACAAGGCCAGTGCCACATAGATGAAGGTCGCGCCCAGGGGACTGGGCAGCGACAAGGGAATGGCCAGCGCATAGAGCAGGATGGAGAAGAGATTCTTGCGCCCCTGCCCGATCACCGAGGCGCGCTGCGGATGGCTGGCCTCGCTGTGACGCAAGGCCCGCTTGAGCAGCAGAAAAGACACCGAGCACATCAGCAGCACCACGCCATAGCAGGCCACCGGCAGGCTATCGCGATGATGATGGGCGACCCAGCCCGTGACCAGCGGCAGCAGCGACAGCCAGAACAGCAGATGGAGATTGATCCATAGCACCCGGCGATCCACGCCCGTAGCCGCCTGCAGCAGGTGATGATGGTTGACCCAGTAGATGCCCACATAGACGAAGCTGAGCAGATAGCTCAGCAAGGCCGGCATGAGCCGCCACAGGTCCGCCAGCGCCGCGCCCTGCGGTACCTGTATGCCCAGCACCATGATGGTGATGGCAATGGCGATGACGCCATCGCTGAAGGCTTCCAGCCGCGACTTGTTCATCATCACGGCGGCGACTGACGAAACTCCGCCACGATCAACGCAACCAGGATCAGCACCGGCGCCATCAGCCCGGCAAAGCCGATCGCATGATAGGCAAAGGCCGCCGCGATCGCCCCCACGCCGAAGGACAGCACCGGCCACACGAACTTGACGCAGCGCTCGGTGGTGCCGGCATCGGCCGCGCCGCGCAGCATGTCCACCACATCGATCACCACCTGGGTGACGTTGCCCGTCATCAGCGAAGTCGGCGCAAGATGCGCCAGCAAGAGCCGGCTGATGGCGCTATGCACGCCCATCGACGCCGTGCCCAAGAGGCCCGCGGCCATCACCCAGCCCGCCGTGGGCGATTGCACAGGCGCAGCGGCGACACCGCACACCATGAAGCCCAGCAGCAATACAAGTTGCAGCAGCAGCGACCAGCCCAGCGCCCGGCCCTGGCGGCGCTGGATGGCGGCGATGAACAGGCGCGCTGCCGCCACGCCCAGGATGAACGCGGGAAAGGCCAGGAACTTGAGCAGGATGGACATCTGCGAACTGTCGGCCAGCGCTGCGCCGATGAGGATGAAGTTGCCCGTCACATGGGCGGTGAACAGGCCGAACAAGGCGATGAAGCCCAGCGTATCGACATAGGCGGCAAGGAAGGCCAGTGCGGACGACTGGAGGCGGTTGCGTTGGGCGGCAGCATTCATGGAGGGCTCGCTTAAGGGGAGGCCGCCACCATAGCACCGCAACGAGGGGCCGCCCATTATCCCTGTGGATAAGACAAGTTGCGACGGGATTGTCAGGGAGGCAAGATCAGGGCGGCGAAGACCGGCCAGGGCAGAGCCTGGCGCATTTTCTACAAAAAACAGCACATTCGTACAATCCAAAGCCGGGCTGAATGCAGATCATAGGCTGCATTGCAAAGCACGGCACCGGGCGTCTCGCCGCCCTCCCAGGTACGCCATGCCTTGCGCAGATTTCGCAACAGCGCATGACGGACATTCCCATGGACAGAACAGTATTTGTCGTCGACGACGACAACATGGTCAGGACCGCCTTGCTGCGCCTGCTGGCGTCAGCCGGCTACGCGGCCCACGGCTTTGCCTCAGCCGATGAATTCCTGCAGGCCCGCCTGCCAGCCGTGCCCTGCTGCCTGTTGCTGGACATGAAGATGCCCGGCTCCGACGGCTTCGAGGTGGTGCGCCGGCTGGAGCGCCGGGGGGACGCCATTCCGGTGATCTTCATTTCCGGTTACGGAACCATCCCCGCCACGGTGCAGGCGATGAAGGCCGGGGCGCATGAATTCCTGACCAAGCCGATCCAGGACGAGCGCCTGCTGGGCGCGGTCGAGGAAGCGCTGCAGATCGCCGAGCGGCAATTGCAGAGCCGCACCGAGCACGCGGCCAGCACCTCGCGGCTGGAGACGCTGACCCCGCGCGAACGCGAAGTGCTGGAGCTGGCCATCGGCGGCCTGCTCAACAAGCAGATCGCCACCGAACTGGGCATCAGCGAAATCACCGTGAAGGTCCACAAGCGGCGCGTGATGGACAAGATGCAGACCAAGACGCTGGCCGACCTGGTGCGGGCGGCGGAGCGGCTGCAGATCAGTTCGGCGCGGCAGCGCTAGCATACTCCGCCGGCCCGCCGGTCCTGCCCGGCAAAGATGGCCGGGCGGAGTGTCATCGCGCTTGATCGCAACTTACATTCCCATTGAACAAGAATCAAATCTGCGGATAAAATGCCATACAGCAACAGTTACGCCGCAAACCGCTGTGGAAAAGATAAGAACATCAGCAGCCACGCGGATTTGATCCTTGAACAAGAGAATGCAAGCTCCCGATGAAGTCACTGACCTCCCTGAAGACCGCCGCACTGATCCTGGCCGCCACCACCACCCTGCTGCTGGGCGGTTGCGCCAGCTACGACTACACCGACGCCCCACCCACATTGGGCGTGCTCTACTCCAAATACCTGGTCATCGGTTATCCCGGCGACATCCAGCCTATCAATGAGGTCGGGGTGGTCACGACCGATGGCCTGATCCAGATCCACTCGGTCGATGGCAAATCGGTCAACACCTTGCGCCGCATGAAGGAGAGCGGTTTCTATTCGGGCGGCCGCTATCAGCTGCACCTGCTGCCGGGCACGCATACGCTGGGCATGGGCTTCCACGATGACCGTGGCGGCCCGAGCAAGTCCTGGTCCACTTCGGACATCACCAAGGTCATCGAGATCAAGGCCGGCTCGGTGGTGCATCTGTCGAAATGGGAGTCGGGCTATCGCTGGGGCGCCAATATCAACGATGGCGCAGCGGCGCTGCCGACCATCACCGCAGACTTCGAGAGCCTGCGCACGCGCACGCCGGACTGAGGCGTGGCGGCTCTCGAAGCCGACTTCACCAGCGATAGCTGGCCGTAGCGAGGACGCTGCGCTGGTCGCCGGAGTAGCACATCGACGCGGTCGTATCGCAGTTGGTCAGGTAGCGCTTGTCGGTCAGGTTGCGCAGGTTCAGCGCCAGGCTCCAGCGGGCAAAGTCATAGCCCAGCAAGCCGTCCAGCAAGGTATAGCCGGGCACCTTGACCGGTGTGCCGCCGCCATTGCCGCTGGTGGCGCTAACATAGCGTGCGCCCAGCCCCAGCCGCACGCCATTGCCCAGGCGATGATCCCCCCACACCGAGAACTGATGTAGCGGAACAGCCGCGGCCTGCTTGCCGATCTCGGCTGGACGGCTGCTGGCGGTGACCACGGCGCGCGGCGTGTAGCTATAGGCGGCGGTCAGGCGCAGCGCCGCCATGGGCTGGGTCACCGCTTCCAGTTCCAGACCGCGCACGGCGATCTCGCCCTTCTGGGTCGGCATGAAATTGGCGTCGTAGCTGATGTAGTTCTGGCGCTTCAGGTCGAACAGCGCGGCGCTGTACAGATCATTGGTGCCGGGCGGCTGGTAGCGCAGGCCGACTTCGGTCTGCTTGCCCGTCTCGGGGCCGAAGGACTGGTTGGTCAGTGGATTGACCGTGGCCGTGGGATTGAAGGATTCGGTATAGCTCAGGTAGGGCGCCAGGCCGTTGGCAGCGTGGTAGAGCACGGCTGCGCGCCGGGTGAACTTGCGATCGGTGCTGCTGGTGCGGCTGCCGTCGAGGCGGTTGTCCACGGTACTGCTGGCGCTGTCATGGCGGCCGCCTAGGGTCACTTCCCAGCCATTGTTCCATTTGATCTGGTCTTGCAGGTAGATCCCGGTCTGCGTGAGCACGGCGCGGTTATCGCTATACGGTGCAGGCACCACGAAGGGTCCATTCGGATAGCTGGGTGCGGCGATGTTGAGCAGCGGCGCACTGCCGCCGCTGAAGCTGACCGCATCGAAACGGCTGCGCTGGTAATCCACCCCCGCCAGCACGGTGTGACGGACTGCACCGGTGCTGAAGTCGGCCTGCAACTGGTTGTCGATGCTGAACATGGTGGCCGATTCACGACTGCCGAAGAGATTGCGGGTGAGGTTCTGGAAGTTCACCGGGTCATTCGGATTGGCGGCATTGAGGGTGGCGAAACGCGGTGTCTGCACGGCCCGGTAATCGGTGCTCATATGCCCCACCCGCGCGCTCTGGGTGAAGGCGAAGCGCTCGTCGAAACGATGCGCCAGGCGATAGCCGAACAGTTCCTGGTCCTGGCTGAAGTGGTCGAAGTGGGGATTGCCCGTGTACAGGTCGCTGGGAATGGTGGTGCCAATGGCGGTGGGCACCAGTGAGCCTACCAGTGGCCGGGTGCGGGTATAGACGCCGCCCTGGTCGCGCAGCAACGCGGCCTGCAAGGTCAGCGAGGTCGCGGCGCTGATCTTCCAGACCAGCGAAGGGGCCAGGTAGAGGCGGTCATTCTTCATCCCGCCGGCGGGCAGTTCGGCATCGCGCACCACGCCGATGACGCGGTAGAGCAGTCTGCCATCGGCGTCGATGGCGCCGCCGATATCCGCGCCGACCTGGCGCCGCCGGTCCGATCCCAGTTGCACCTGCAATTCACGCGGGGCATCGGCGCTGGGCAACTTGCTCACCACGTTGACGACCCCGCCCGGCCCGGCCTGTCCATACAGGACCGAGGCCGGACCGCGCAGCACGGCAAGCTGCTCGATGCCGTAGTTCTCCGTGCGCCAGACCGCGAAGCTGTTGGCATTGCGCAGCGGCAAGCCATCCAGGTAGAAGCCAGGGCTGTAGGCATCGAAGCCGCGCAGGTTGATCCAGTCATAACGGGAATCCGAACCATAGGGAGAGATGTTCACGCCCGGGGTATAGCCCAGCGCATCGCGGGCGGTGGTCGCGCCTATCGCCGCGATGCGCTCGGCGGTGACCACCGAGATCGACTGCGGCACTTCGACCAGGGGCGTGGCAGTCTTGGTGGTGCTGGCGCTGTCGCGTGCAGTCCAGCGCTGTTCGCCAGGATCGGCGCTGGCGCTGATCTGGATGGCCGGCAGGCTGCCCGATGCCGCAGGGGCGGCGGCAGCGGGCGGCGCCCCCGCCTCGCTGGCCGGCACCAGCACATAGCCCGAGGCGGTCTTGCCGATGCGATAGCCGCTGCCGGCCAGCAGCGCGTCGAAGCCGGCTTCCACACTATAGTTGCCCGCCAGGCCCGGCGAGTACTGCCCCTGCAGCTTGCCCGACTGCAAGGCCAGCGGCACATCGGCGGCCTGGGCAAAGCGGGCCAGCACTTGCTCCAGCGGTCCGGGCGGGATATCGAAACGCTGCTGCACAGCTTGCGCATGCAGCGCAGCCGTGACCATGAGGGCCGGGGCCAGCGGCCACCATCGTGGCGACAATGCGCGCGGGCGCGATAGCGGGGACATGCGGGTACGCCTGAACAAGCTCATGCTGGTCTTCCTCCGTTCCTGGATGATCGATGGCACAGGGCCAGCGGCGGCCCTGTTGGATGGACTTCACAGGACATGACGCGCCAGAACGGCAAACCCGCAAGGCAATGAAAAAAACCACCGGCTCAGGAAGCGGGCGCGAGATCGATATAGGTCAGATAGGGGGTGAACTGCCGCACCCGCAGGCCGGGTACGCCATCGACCAGCAATTGCAAGGCGCGCTGGGTATCGTCCAGGGGCAACACCACGGTCATGTGCAGGCCCGCCAGTTGCGCCTGGTCGTAGAGGATGCGGCCAGGCCGATGACGATTGAGTTCGTCCAGCACCTCGGTGAGCGGACGGGCGTTGCTGACCAGCTGATGCCGCCGCCAGGCGCGCTCCAGCGCCGCCGCATCGATGCGTTCCAGCGGCCCGGCGGTCCCGCCATGCAATCGCACGCGCTGCCCTGCCTCCAGCACCAGCGGGGCCTGCGTGGTATCGGTGCCGGGCTGGATGGACACCTTCGACTCCAGCATGCTCACCAGCGTACCGGCCTGGTCACGCCGCACCAGGAAGCGCGTGCCCAGCGCCCGGATGCTGCCGTCGGCGGTCTGGATGACGAAGGGCCGCACCGGGTCGCGCGCCACCTCCACCAGCAGTTCGCCCTGCACCAGCTCGACGGTACGGCGCTGCGCATCGAAGTGGAAATTGGCGGCGCTGCTGCCAGAGAGCAGCAGGCGCGAGCCGTCGGCGAGGGTGCGCGCATCCCAGTGGCCGGTGGCCGTACGCATGTCGGCCAGCAGATAGCGGGCCGGATAGGCCTGCCAACCCAGCCACAGCGGCAGGCCGATGCAGCAGGCCAGCGCCAGCGCAGCCACGGCGCGGCGGCCACGTCCGGGCCGCGGCGGCGGCGCCATGGCCGCTTCCAGGCCGGCCAGCAGCGGCGAGGGATCGCCCTGGGCGCTGTGCAAGAGCCCCTCGCAATGCGCCAGCACGCCCTGCAGTTCGCGCGCGGCCTGGGCATGCTGGCGGCTCTGGCCTTGCCAGCGGGCGAAGGCGGCGGCGGTTTGCTGTTGCTGGGCCGCGTCGCCGGCGGACAGGCGCACGATCCAATCGGCCGCCACGGCGGTGAGGTCCTCGCTGCTGGCGGCAGGCGGCACGGTCTGGTCCATCATGCTATGCGCCCGGCGCTGCCAGGTGGCGGTGGCACTGGACCAGCGCCTGCGCCAGCCAGCCCTGCACGGTGCGCAGCGAGACGCTGAAATGGCGGGCCAGCTCCTCCTGCCTGCGCCCCTGTACGTAATGCAGGATGAAGGCCTCGGCGGCCTCGGCGCGCACCGCCTGCAGGGCCCGGCCCAGCGCCTCGATGGCCTGCACGGCTTGCAGGATGGTCTCGGCCGAGGGGGCATGCATGAGTTCGGGGCAGGCTCCGAACTGCCGTTCCAGCTGGTCCAGGTAGGCCTGGCGGATCTGTTGCCGGCGGCTGCGATCGATCAGCAGGTGGCGGGCGGCGGTGACCAGGTAGGCGCGCGGTTCCTTGAGCGCGGAGAGCACGTCGCGGGTGGAAAGCAGGCGCAGGAAGGTGTCATGCGCCAGATCGGCGGCCTGCTCGGTACAGCCCAGCTTGCGGCGCAACCATGCGCGCAGCCATCCGTGATGGTCGCGATAGAGCGTTTCAAGCGGATCCACATGCAGCTCTTCCATGGCCGGCATCGAGAAGGAGAAAGAAGGGGCGTATCGCCATTGATGAGAATGCTTATCATTATAAACAATAACATCACGGCGGCGCTCGGCAATTTCACCCTCGCCGGCGCAGCCACGCCGCCGGCCCCATCCCCTGCACCTGCTTGAAGACCCGGCTGAAGTGGCTCTGGTCAGAGAAGCCGCATTCGAGGGCAATCGTGCTCATGCTCTTGCCGCCCTCGTGCAGCAGGCGGCACGCCAGGGCGATACGCTGCTGTTGCAGCCAGGCATGCGGCGACAGGCCGAAGCTCTGCTTGAAGGCGCGGCTGAAATGGGCGCGCGAGAGGCCGCTCTGGGCGGCGATCTCGGCCAGGCTCAGGCGCTGCGCCAGGTGCGAGAGCATGAAGTCGCGCACCCGCGCTTCCTGCCAGCCGGCCAGGCGACCCGCAGCGCTGGCCGGGCGCGCGCTCTGCTGGCCATAGCGCTGCCAGAGATGGGTGGTCAGGGCCAGCATCATGGAATCCAGAAACAGCGTCTCGCTGGCAACACCGGCAGCACCAGCCGTGCGGGCCGCCGGCAGCATGGCCTGGGCCAGATGGAACAGCACCGGGTCGGACTCGCCCTGTACCGCACGCAACTCACCCACCGGGCGGGCAATCTCCTCGCCCAGCTCTTCCATGGCGGTGCGCGGCACCAGCAGGCGGACGTTTTCGTAGCCTGACAGATGCTGGCAGCGCCATTGCTCGCGCAGGTCGGTCACGGCGACCTCGCCGCGCCGGTGCGCACCGGCATGCACCAGGCGCTGGCCGCGCCAGAGCTTGTGCTCGCGGAAATCCTGCAACTGGACGATGACCGACCAGGCATCGGCCCCGGGGATCTCGATCACCGGCGCCGGTACGCGCGCCTGCGGCTGCGGCTGGGCGGCATGCACCAGGGCCATGCCATGCTGCAGGGGGATGAGCTTCATGAAGCGGGAGGGAGAATCCTGCATCGGGGGTTGTTAGTTTTTCTCTAACGAAAAGTAAGTGTGGAGTATGCGCAGAATAACAAAATGGGCAGGACCTTGCGGGCCTGCCCATCTCGTTAGTCCGGCCTGCGTTCAGAACGAAGAGCGGCCCGACTCGAACAGGAACCAGGCGCGCTGCTCGGCCTCGTCGATCCAGTTTTCCAGCAGGCTGGCGGTGGCCACGTCGCCGTGCTGGTCGCACAGCTCATGCGTGGCCATCATGAAACCGACCAGACGCAGATTGTCTTCGCGCAGCTCGGCCAGCATGTCGGAAGGGGTGACGAAGTCGGCGTCGTTATCGGCCAGCCGTTGCAGCTTGCCGATATGACCGGTGGAGCGCAAGGTGGTGCCGCCGATCTTGCGCACCCGTTCGGCCACCGCATCGGTGATGGCGATGATCTGCTGGGACTGGTCGTCCAGCAGCAGATGGTAGTCGCGGAAATGCGGACCGGACATGTGCCAGTGGAAATTCTTCGTCTTCAGGTAGAGGGCGAAGATGTCGGCCAGCAGCAAGGTCAATGCCCCGCCGACTTCCAGGCGGGCCTGTTCGGACAGCACGCCGGGCGTGGCCAGCGGCGCCATGCGGCGCTTTTCCAGTTGCTGGCGTTGGGTAGCATCCAGGCTCATGATCACCCCTTCAGGAAGGCCAGCAGGTCGGCACTGACCTGGTCCTTGTGGGTGGCGCACAGGGCGTGCGGCGCGCCGCTGTAGATCTTCAGTTGCGCACCCGGCACCATCTCGGCCACCAGCTTGCCAGTGGTCTGGAAGGGGACCACCTGGTCGTCGTCGCCATGGATCACCAGGGTCGGGAAGTTGAACTTCTTGATGTCTTCACGGAAGTCGGTTCCGGAGAAGGCGGTCACGCAATCCAGCGTGCCCTTGAGCGACGCCAGCATAGCGATGTTGAAGGTCTGCGCCAAGACGCCAGGGCTGACGGCGTCGGCCTTGCCGGGACGGTTGGTGCCGAAGAAGACGGCGGCGAAGTCGCTGATGAATTGTGCGCGATCCTTGAGCAGGCCTTCCTTGATGCCGGCAAAGACCTCGGCCGGCACGCCCTGCGGGAAGTCCGGAGCCTGGCCGAAGATGGGCGTGACCGCGCCCAGCAGCGCGGCCTTGGCCACGCGCTTGCTGCCGTGGCGGCCGATGTAGCGGGCCACGTCGCCGCCGCCCATGGAGAAGCCCACCAGGGTCGCACCCTGCAGGTCCAGATGCTCCATCAGCTCGGCCAGGTCATCGGCGAAGGTGTCGTAGTCGTAACCGCTCCAAGGCTGGGTGGAACGACCGAAGCCACGGCGGTCATAGGCGATCACGCGGTAGCCGCGCTCGGCCAGGAAGTTCATCTGGTATTCCCACATGTCGCCGTCCAGCGGCCAGCCATGGCCAAAGACGACCGGTTGGCCGCTGCCCCAGTCCTTGTAGTAGATCTCGGTGCCGTCGCGGGTGGTGATGGTGCTCATGGATGTGCTCCTTGGGTGAGGGATGAGGGATGCCGTGCGGGCCGCACCGCCTTGCGCAGCGTCAGGCAAGGCGGTGACGAAAAACTAAGTTTTCGTCCCGGCAAAACTTAGGGACTGCGTGGAGAGAACTTAGTGCCTACGGCTGAGCCACGCCGCGCCCCAGCCGCCACTGGCCGGGACCGCACAGGGCGATGGCGGTGAAGATCACCAGCAGCAGCCAGCCGAATTGGCCTTCGGCAATGCTCCAGTCGGGATGCACGGCCAGCATGGCCACCAGCAGCACGCCGATGATGGGCAGGCAGGCCAGGCGGGTGAAGAGGCCGGCGGCGATCAAGAGCGGGCACAGCGCTTCGGCGAAGATGGCGGCCCAGAGTGATACGGTCGGACCGAGGCCGAAGGGATCTTCGATCACCGTCAGTTCGTGTGCGTAGTGCAGCAGCTTGGGCAGGCCATGCACGTAGAACAGCATGAAGCTGCCCGCCAGGCGCAGGAACAAGAGCCCCAGGTCCAGCGGCGGGACCGGCAGCGCCTGGCGTTGGGTGGGATGACGCGTCTGCATGATCAGCCCCTTGTCAGAACGCAAAGCAGCTGCACCCCAACGCGCCCCAGAAGCCGGCGAAGTGGGAGACCGGGACGCTGGACTTGCGCGCCACATCATGCGCGTGACCATGCACGCCGCAGGAACCCGCGCAGGCATGCGGCAGCGTGGCCTTCTTCTGGCGCGCGGCATCGGTCTTGGCGACGGTGCGGTAATGACCCGGCACCTTGGCCACCGGCGACCATTCGGGCAGCACCGGGATCTCACCGGGGCCGTGCGACGAGAACGGGCCGGCCCCATAGACCACCTTGCCATCGACCACGGTCATGAGCGATTCGATGCCCTTGATCTCGTCTTCATGCACGCTGAAGAAGTCCGCCGACAGCACCGCCAGGTCGGCCAGCTGGCCGACCTGGATGCGACCCTTCTTGGCCTGTTCGCTGGAGAACCAGGCGCTGCCTGCGGTCCACAGTTCCAGCGCAGTCTCGCGCGGCAGGCGGCCCGCTGCGCCATACAGCTTGGCGCCGCCCACGGTGCGGCCCGAGACCAGCCAGTACAGCGCGGTCCAGGGGTTGTAGCTGGCCACGCGGGTGGCGTCGGTGCCAGCGCCTACCGGCACGCCCATCTCCAGCATCTTGGCGATGGGCGGCGTGTGTTCGGCCGCCTCGCTGCCGTAGCGGTCGATGAAGTATTCGCCCTGGAAGGCCATGCGATGCTGGATGGCGATGCCGCCGCCCAGCGCCTTGACGCGCTCGATGTTGCGCTCGGTGATGGTCTCGGCGTGGTCGAACATCCAGTGCAGGCCGTCGAAGGGGATGTCGCGGTTGACCTTCTCGAACACGTCCAGCATGCGCGCGATCGATTCGTCATAGGTGGCGTGCAGGCGGAACGGCCAGCGGTTCGAGACCAGGTGGCGCACCACGCGCTCCAGTTCTTCTTCCATGCCCTCGGCCAGGTCCGGGCGCGGCTCCAGGAAGTCTTCGAAGTCGGCGGCCGAGAACACCAGCATCTCGCCGGCGCCGTTGTGGCGCAGGAAATCGTCGCCGTCACCGGGCTTGACCATGCCGGTCCACTTCTGGAAGTCGGCCAGCTCGCCGCCCTTGTTCTGGGTGAACAGGTTGTAGGCGATGCGGATGGTCAGCTGGCCATCGGCGGCCAGCTTGTTGATGATCTGGTAGTCGTCCGGATAATTCTGGAAACCGCCGCCGGCGTCGATGGCGCTGGTCACGCCCAGGCGGTTCAGCTCGCGCATGAACTGGCGGGTGGAATTGACCTGATACTCCTGCGGCAGGGTCGGTCCCTTGGCCAGGGTGGCGTACAGGATCATCGCGTTGGGACGGGCGATGAGCATGCCGGTCGGGTTGCCCGAGGCGTCGCGCACGATCTCGCCGCCCGGCGGGTTGGGCGTGTCCTTGGTATAGCCCACTGCCTGCAGCGCGGCGCGGTTGAGCAATGCGCGGTCATACAGGTGCAGCACGAAGACCGGGGTATCGGGCGCGGCGGCGTTCAATTCTTCCAGGGTGGGCATGCGCTTTTCGGCGAACTGGAACTCGGTCCAGCCGCCCACCACGCGCACCCATTGCGGATGCGGAGTGCGGGCGGCCTGGTCCTTCAACATGCGCAGCGCATCGGCCAGCGAGGGCACGCCTTCCCAGCGCAGCTCCAGGTTGTAGTTCAGGCCGCCACGGATCAAGTGCAGGTGGGAGTCGTTCAGGCCGGGGATGACGGTGCGGCCGCCCAGGTCGATGACCTTGGTGGTGACTTGCTGCAGACGCATCACCTCGGCGGCGCTGCCGACTTCGAGGAATTTGCCGCCGCCGATGGCGACAGCCTCGGCGATGGGGTTTTGCTTGTCGACGGTGTGGATCTTGCCGTTCAACAGGATCAGGTCAGGGGTCACACTGGCTGCGGTCGTCATGGAGGCTCCGGGCATGGAATAGGGCGAATAGGGCCATTACGGCGATGAAGAGGGCGTATTGCGTACATGGTGCGCGCCGCTGCACGGGCAGCGACGATCATCCCATACGCTTTTATTGGTGATGGCAGTGTGCAAAAACGCCGTGCCAGCGTCTAGCTATACGAACAGATAATGGCAGCGCCCTGCCCGCTTGCCTATGATCGCCTCCGGCAGCCTGACTCCCGCTGCCAAGCCGGTAGGCGCCCCCTCCCCGAACGCCGCGCCGGCGCCTGTCTCCCCACATCCCACCTACGGAACCATCATGACCACCAATACCAAGCTCGACGTGCTGACCCCGACCAATTGCCAGCTCATCATCATCGATCATCAGCCGCAGATGGCCTTCGGCGTGCAGTCGATGGACCGCCAAGCCCTGAAGAACAACGTCGTGGCCCTGGCCAAGTCGGCCAAGGTCTTCAACATCCCCACCGTCATCACCACCGTGGAAACCCAGGGCTTCTCCGGCTACACCTATCCGGAACTGCTGTCGGTCTTCCCCGAGCACGACATCCTGGAACGCACCTCGATGAACTCCTGGGATGACCAGAAGGTGCGCGACGCGCTCAAGGCCAATGGCAAGAAGAAGATCGTCGTGGCGGGCCTGTGGACCGAAGTCTGCAACAACAGCTTCGCCCTGTGCGCCATGGCTGAAGGCGACTACGAGATCTACATGGTGGCCGACGCCTCCGGCGGTACCTCCAAGGAAGCCCACGACTACGCCATGCAGCGCATGATCCAGGCCGGCGTAATCCCCGTGACCTGGCAGCAAGTGATGCTGGAATGGCAACGCGACTGGGCCCGCAAGGAGACCTACAGCGCCGTCATGGACATCGTGCGCGAACATTCGGGCGCCTACGGCATGGGCGTGGACTACGCCTACACCATGGTGCACAAGGCTGACCAGCGTCCGCACGGCAACCAGAAGACCCTGGCGCCGGTGCCGGCCAAGTAATCCATCGGCCTGCCAAGCTGCCAGCGTGCCGGTTCCGTACGGGGTCGGCGCGCTGGCTTCACAAGTTACGCGTTACGAGTCACGAGTCACGAGGAAACGGCCATGTCCGCCTACCTGATTTCATTGTGCGCCGGCATCCTGATCGGCGTGGTCTATGCCTTGTTCCGGGTGCGCTCGCCGGCCCCGCCGGGCATCGCCCTGGTGGGCCTGCTGGGCATGGTGCTGGGCGAACGCCTGGCTGCCAGCCTGCACCTGCTGGGCAGTTGAGTTGAGCTAAGAGGAAGCCTGCATGAAACCCTATCTGATCTCCCTGTTGATGGGCATCCTGGCCGGCCTGATCTACGCCGCCCTGCATGTGCAATCGCCGGCGCCGCCCATCATCGCGCTGCTGGGCTTGCTGGGCATGCTCATCGGCGAGCAGGTGGTGCCCATCGTCAGGCGCAAGCTGGCCGGAGAGCCGCTGACCGCCTCGTGGTTCCATCGCGAATGCATGCCGAAGATCACCGGGACGCCGCCGCCAGAGGAGCCTTGAGGGGCGCTGATCAACCATCATGACGAGCGGGGGGAGAACATGCCGTCATCCCATGGCGCCATCGCGGTGATCGATGACGACCACGGCGTGCGCGCCGCCTTGTGCAATCTGCTGGATTCGGCCGGGTATCGCAGTTGCCGGTTTTCTTCCGGGGAAGAGTTCCTGGCCAGCGACTGCCTGCCGGTGGCGGTGTGCGCCATCATCGATCTGCAGCTGGCCTGCATGAGCGGCTTCGAACTGGCCGAGCGCCTGGCGCTGGCGCGGCCGGACCTGCCCTTGCTGTTCATCTCGGCCCAGGTCACGCCGCGCCAGCAACAGCGTGCCAGCGCACTGGGCGGCGCGTTGCTGGCCAAGCCGGTCGACGCCGATACCCTGCTGGCGCTGCTGACGGCCTGCCTGCTGTATGGCCGCCCATGAGCGGCGGCAATGCGGCACAATGCTGGCCTGATCCATCCGCTCCCGGAGCCCCGATTGTCCGCCCCTGCGCACCTGCCCGCCGGCCCTGCCGACCCCGATGACAGCACGCGCCTGTTGCAGGCGCTGCGCGAACTGTCGGCGCTGCTCGACCCACTGCGGCTCAAGCCCGCCATCGCCCGCGCCGCCTGCGCAGTGACCGGCGCGCGCCATTGCCTGCTGGTGCGCACTACCCCGGAAGGCCTGCTGATCGAGGCCGAAGCGCTGCGCCAGGACCAGAGCATCCTCGACGCCAGGCGCAACCGGGCAGTCACTGAAGACGAACTGCAGGGACTGCTGGCGCTGCCGCTGATGCAAGGCCAGCAGGCGCTGGGGACGCTCTATCTGCAATGGCAAACGGCCCTGCCGGACGCCGCGCGCGACTTTGCTGCGCAGTTCGCGCACTACGCCGCCGTCGCCCTCGCCAACGCCCTGGCGCATGCCCACCTGCTGCAGGAAAACGAACAACTGACCTGCGCCGAAAAGGAATTGCGCACCAGCCAGGAATTGCTGAAGCAGGGCGAGCGCTTCAACCATACCGGCAGCATGCGCTACCTGGTGCGCGAAGACCTGATGTACTGCTCCGACGAGCTGTGCCGCATCTACGGACTGGCGCCGGGCCGCAACTGCATCACCTACGAGGAATTCGCGGCCATCATGCATCCTGATGACCGCCAGGAAGTGGTCGAGACCGTCAATGCCGCCGTGGCCATGGGCGGCACCATCCGCGTGGAGCACCGCATCTGCCGCCAGGACACCGGCGAGGTGCGCTACCTGTCGGGCATCGGCAAACCGATCTGGCGCGACGGCACCTTTACCGAATACGTCGGGACGGCCACCGACATCACCGTGCGGCGTCAGAACGAATACGCCATCCGCGCCGCCCAGATCGACATGGAGCGGGTCTCGCGGGCCAATACCGTGGGCCAGCTGACGGCCTCCATCGCCCACGAGATCAACCAGCCGCTCATGTCCATCGTGGCCAATGCCGGCGCCAGCCTGCGCTGGCTGGACCGGGCCGTGCCCGACCTGGAACATGCGCGCACGGGCCTGCGCGACATCATCGCCGAAGGCCAGCGCGCCGGCGGCATCATCAGCGGCCTGCGCGACCTCACGCGCAACGCCGCGCCGGTGTGCGAGCGGGTCAACCTGCATGCGGTGATCCGCCACATCCTCACGCTCTCGCGCAGCGAACTGGAACGCCGTGAAGTGTCGCTGCTGCTCTCGCTCACACCCGCCGACGCCTTCGTCCTGGGTGACCAGGTGCAGCTGCAGCAGGTGATGCTGAACCTGGTGGTCAACGCCATCGAAGCCATGAGCAGCATGCCCGAGCATGCCCGGGTACTGAGCATCACGGCCAGCAGCTGCGACGAGCAGCGCATCGAGGTCAAGGTGCAGGACAGTGGTGAGGGCATTGCGCCGGAGGCGATGCGGCGCGTCTTTGACGCCTTCTACACCACCAAGGACAGCGGCATGGGCATGGGACTGGCGATCTGCCGCTCCATCATCGAAAACCATCGCGGCCGCCTGCGCGTGGCCGCCGCCCAACCACACGGGGCGCTCTTCAGTTTCGACCTGCCGCGCGTACCGTGATGTCCTGATCTGCCTAGCGCAGGCGGCGTCGCCACGCGCCGGGCGTACTGCCCACCACCTGCGAGAACACCCGGCTGAAATGGCTCTGGTCGTAGAAGTCGCAGGCCAGCGCGATCTCGGCCAGCGTGAGCTGGGTGCTGCGCAGGTACTGCTGCGCCATCTCCACCCTTTGCACCATGAGCCATTGATGCGGTGTATGGCCGGTGCTGGCCTTGAAGGCGCGCAGGAAATAGCTGGCCGACATATTGCATTCACGGGCGATCTCGGGGATGGAGACATTGCCCTTGACCTTCTCCAGCAGCATCATCTTGGCGCGCTCTTCGTGCAGCCGTGACAGCGGCGCCGTACGCAAGGTGGACGCGGGTGCGCCGCCATAGCGATGCAGCAGGTGGGTGCCCAGCGCCACGCCAAGCTGATCAATGAAGAGACGGCTGTCGGGGTCCTGGTTGGCCAGCGCCGGCGTGAGCGCATAGGCCAGGTGCTGCAGCACCGGGTCATGCTGGCCGGTGACGGTGGCCAGGCCGCTGACACGGCGGCGGCGCAGCTCATCGCTGGCGGCGGCGAACCAGCACAAGGGCATTTCCACCAGCAGGAAATCGAAGGGCGCTTGCAGGTCGGCGCGATAGTCTTCGGAGAAATCGCGGGTATAGATAGCGCCGGGGGCGAACTCGAACTTGGCGCCCTGGCGGCCACGGAAGATGCTGCGGCGATGCGGGGCCAGCGAGATGCCCAGCAGGAAGCCCCGGTCAGAAGCCGGCGTGACGACCTGGGAGATTTCCTCGCCTTCGACGCGCTTGCGATAGAAGCTGAAGTCGCTGCCCTGCAGCTCCTGATCATGCTTGAGGCTGCGCGCCGAACAACCCAGCGAGTCGCTGCGCTCGGCAATGGTAGACAAAGGGGCCAGTGCAGCCATGTTGGACCTCGTTGTAGAGCGGCGCTCCCGGATGGCGGCGCCGTGGCAGGATTCTACCCGGCCTCAGGATTGCTTGCGCTGCGCCTCGGCCAGCATGGCCTGGCCCAGCGCCTCATGGCCGCGCGCCACCAGGGTGTGGCCGGCGCCCTCGATGTCACGCACTTCCTTGTTCTGGCTGAGCTTGCGCTTGCCTTCCAGGCGCGTGATCTCGATCTCGATGCCGACGATGGCCTTGAGCAGGGTATCGGTAAAGTCGGCGGGCGCGTCCGACATCTTCCAGGGCTTTTCCTCGCCGGCCTCGTGGGTGCGCGTCAGGCGCGCCACCACGCCGCGCAGGTAGCGCTCGTCGTCATGGATGGTAACGCGGCCATGGGCGTGCGCCACGCTGTAGTTCCAGGTCGGCACCTGGCGGTGCGCCTCGTGCTTGCTGGGATACCAGCTCGGCGACACATAGGCGTCGCCCGCCGAAAAGACCACCAGCACCGGGTCGCCATCGGCCAGCTCGCGCCACAGCGCATTGGCGCGCGCCACGTGCAGGTGCAGCGTACCCAGGGGGCCCTGCGCGGTGTCGAGGTGACAGGGCAGATGGTTGGCGTCCAGGCCGCTGGCGGTATGCGAGACCAGCACGCCGAAGGGATGGGCGGTGATCAGCTGGTGCAGGCTGGCGGTATCGTTGTCGGCGAAGTGGGCGGGGATGTACATGGTGGTCCTGGCGGGTGGCAGAGGGCAGAGCGCCTTATTGTAAGGGCATTGCCGCCACCAATGCCGCCGCCTTCAGCGCATCTGCGCAGCCTGGCCGGACGGGGCCGGCATGGCCGAGCTGGGCAGGCCGAAGACGCGGTCGAACAGCAGGTTGAACAGGTAGGTGTAGACCATGAAGAAGACGATCAGTCCCAGGTCCAGCACAAAGGCGTCCCACAGGCTGATGTCGAGCCACCAGGCGAACAGCGGCACCAGCATCAGCACCAGCCCGCCCTCAAAACCGATGGCATGGGCGGCGCGCCGGGCGAAGTTGCGGCCGCGCCGGGGCTGGCGCGCCTCCCAGCGTTCGAACAGGCCATTGAAGATGAAATTCCACACGAAGGCGATGGTCGAGGACGCCACGGCAGCCGCGGTAGCGTGGCCGCTGTCGTGGCCGCCCAGGACCGACAGGCCGACGGTGGTGAAGACGATGGCCAGCGCCTCGAACAGGCAGGCATAGACCAGTTTGCGTTTGAAACCTTGCATCATGAACTCCGGAAGAAGTGGCAAGCCGCAACCGCCACAAGATGTTGCTGACAGGACAAGGCGGGCTTGGGAATGGCCTCATTCTATGGTTTAATTTTTGATAGAAGAAATCAGCTTCTTTCAATTTTATTGATAGGTAAATGGATAGGTGAAAACCTCATGGCCTTCTCCAGCGACAACGTCAGGGTGTTTCTCGCGGTACTCGACAGCGGCTCCTTTTCGGCGGCGGCCCGCGAGCTGGGCCGCGTGCCCTCCTCGGTGAGCATGACCATCAGTCAGCTCGAAGCCGAGCTGGACCT
The DNA here is from genome assembly GCF_001929405.1 of Herbaspirillum camelliae. Taxonomy (NCBI): domain Bacteria; kingdom Pseudomonadati; phylum Pseudomonadota; class Betaproteobacteria; order Burkholderiales; family Oxalobacteraceae; genus Herbaspirillum; species Herbaspirillum camelliae. The sequence goes on along the minus strand of NZ_KV880769.1, from coordinate 1,555,526 downwards.
GCAACTGTTCGACCGCACCGCCCGCGACGCCCGTCCCACCGACATGGCGCGTGCGCTTGAACCGGATGCGCGCCTGCTGGCCAGCACCCTGCGCCAGCTCGATGCGCACGCCCTGGCCATGCACCAGGGGCTGGAGCGCAAGCTGACCCTGGCGGTGGCGCCGGAACTGCTCTCCGTGCCCTGGGCCAAGCCGCTGGCAGTGTTGGCTCAGGAATTTCCTTCGCTGGAGGTGGAGGTGCTGTCCTCGCCGCAGGCCGACGCCATGCGCATGCTCTATGACGATACGGCGCAGCTGGCGCTGGTGTTCGAACGTCCGGCCGGCAATGATCGCGAGGCTTTCCAGGAATTCAGCAGCGAGATGCTGGTGGCGGTGATCGCGCCGGACCATCCGGCCTTGCGCCGCAAGAAGCGCAAGCTGCGCTATGAGGACCTGTACGACATCCGCCAGATCGCCGTGGCCAGCCGTGACGCGAGGGTCTCTGACCCGCGCTTCTTCCTGGCGCGCCAGATCTGGCGCACCGACAACCACCTGGCCACGCTCTCGCTGGTGCGCGAAGGGCTGGGCTGGGCCTACCTGCCGCAGAGCCTGGTGCAGGCGCAGATCGAGGCTGGCGCGCTGACGGTGATCGACTTCGACAACATCAGCAACCAGCAGCGCCAGTGGGTGGACGTGGTGTGGTGCAAGGACAGGCCGCTGGGGCTGGGAGCGCAGCGCTTCGTGGCGCTGATGCGCGAGATGGCGCCGGCGCGGCGCAAGCGCAAGTGAGGTGCGTTGACGGAAGAACATCCATCACCCCCGTTCGGACTGAGTAGGCCCGCAGGGGCGTATCGAAGACGCTACCCCGCTTGCGCCTTCGATACGCGGCTGCGCCGCTACTCGGTACGAACGGTCTATAGCGGCGCAATATCAATGTATTCACTACATCCGTTTTTATAACTTTTCTGGATCTTCCTAGTTAAGAAGAAGACCCAAGAAACTTAGTTTTCAGGGTATCACCCTGGCCCGGCTCTTGGCCGCCAGCAATTGCACCAGCAACTGGTCGCGCTCGGCGGCGATGTCGGTGGAGCTCTTGCCGGCCATCTGCTCTTCCACCCCTGCCCGCACGGTCGCCTTGAGCGCATCGGTGAGCGCGGGCGCGCCGAGGTCGGCCCACCAGCTTTCTATCGGCCCGCCCAGGTGGTCCAGCAAGTGCTGTATCCCGCCCTCCCCGCCCGACATGTGCAGGTTCAGGTAAGGCCCCATCAAGGCCCAGCGCAGGCCGGGGCCGTAGGCGATGGCCGTGTCGATGTCCTCGGTGCTGGCCACGCCCTGCTCGACCAGATGGAAGGCTTCGCGCCAGAGCGCGGCCTGCAGGCGGTTGGCGATGTGTCCCTTGACTTCCTTGCGCACGTGGATGGGCTTCTTGCCGATGGCGGTATAGAAATCCAGCGCCGTCTGCACCGCCTCCGGCGCAGTCTGCGCGCCGCCGATCACTTCCACCAGCGGGATCAGGTGCGGCGGATTGAAGGGATGACCCAGCACCACCCGCTGCGGATGACGGCAGGCTGCCTGCACCTTGCTCATCAAGAGGCCCGAGGAACTGGACGCCAGCACCACGTGCGCGGGCAATGCTGCATCCATGCGCCGGAACAGGTCGATCTTCAGGTCTTCGCGCTCGGGGCCGTTCTCTTGCACGAAGTCTGCGCCTTCCAGCGCCGCTTCGAGCTGATCGTAAAAGCGCAGGCGCTCCAGGGAGGCGTGCTCGGCCAGGCCCAGCGCCTGCAGGCTCGGCCAGTGGCGCGCGATGGCTGCGCGCAGCTTCTCTTCGGCCTGCGGCATCGGATCGACCGCGCTCACCTCCAGGCCCTGCGCCAGGAAATAAGCGGCCCAGCTGGCGCCGATGACGCCGGTGCCGACCACGGCCACGCGGGCAATCCTGTGTTCAGGCTTCCCTTTGGGGCTGACTTGTTGCTGCATTGCTGTCTCCTCGGTGGATAGAAGTGTCATGCGGGAAAGAATATCGCGAATAAGGTAGCGAATCTCGAATTATTACGATGTCTGCCAAGGTAGTTTGGCGAGGTCGCTGGGCTACGATAGCGAACAAAGCTTTCACTCTAATCGACTTCTGAACGAACGCTATTTGCCATGTTCCTGTACCTTCCCTTCATTCTCGCCTTCCTGACTGTGCTCGGTATTGCACTGGGCTGGAGAACCTTCAGCAATACGCTGTGGCTGGCCACCATGGCGGTGACCTTGTGGTGGTTCGGACGCTATGTGAGCGTGCCACCTTGGATTTCGCTTTGACCTGGAGGCAGCCGTGAACCGATCCATCGTCTTCACCCCTCGCGAGCCGGTCATGCCGGGCGGGCTCGTGCTCAATGGCCTGTGCCTGCTGGTGGTGAGCAATTGCCTGTTGGCACTGCTTTATACGGAATGGTACCTGCGGGTGCCGCCGTGTGAGCTGTGCATGCTGCAACGCACCGGCATCATCCTCACCGGGATGGGCTTCATGAAGAATCTCTGCCAGGGCGTCAAGAGCGCGCACTACGGCGTGGCGCTGCTGGGGGCCTTGCTCACGGGCCTGATCGCCCTGCGCCAGCTGTGGATGCAACCGGTGGCGGACATGCTGAGCCAGCCGGTGTGCCTGTTTGCGGCCTTGTTCGCACTGGCGGCCATCGTCATCATCGCCTGCCTGCTGGGCGTCAAGAGCGCCGAGTATCCTGGCACCCTGCTGTTGCTGCAGACCGCCGAAGCAACCGACGAAAAACATGGCGTGCCGTGGGGCCGCATCCTGGTGTGTGCGGTCTTTATCGCCACGGTCGCCGTCACCCTGTTCAGCAGCATGATCAACTGCACCACCGCCACCTGCGGTGCGAGTGTGCTGGAGCGGCTGGTCAAGCCCTGAGCACGCCGAAAAAAAACGGCGCACCGCGTCCGCAGACCGGTGCGCCGTGCAAATAACGGCTCAAGACTATCCCGGAGCAGCGCTGGCCGCCGCCCCGGCTGAAGACATCAGAAGCGGTGCTGCATGCCCAGCGTCATGCCGAACTGGCTGCTGCCATAGCCCACATCATCACGCGAGAGACCGACCAGTTGGCCGTTCTTGGCCTTGGCATAGGCCGTGCTCAGGTACAGGTCGGTGCGCTTGGACATGGCGTACTTCAGGCGCAGCGAGTACATGATGGGATCGGCGTCGTTGGCCACGTTCTTGATGTTCTGGTAGTAGATCGCGCCGATCAGGGTCATGGCCGGCGTGAACTTGTAGGCGGCGCCGCCCCAGAAGAAATCGCTGCGCAGGTCGGCAGCACCGGTGGCCAGCGACTTCTTGTAGTAGCGATAGCCGAGGTTGAACTTCCAGGCTTCGCTGGGCTGGTAGCCTGCGGCCAGGTGGGCGCTGGTGGCACGGTCGTAGGGGGTGTTGGTGGTGCTGGCGCTGTTGTTGCGGTCATAGGTGGCCACCACGCTGAACGGACCCGTGCCCCAGCCCAGGCCCACGCCGTACTTGGCGCCGTTGCGGGTCTCGCCGGCGACTTCGCCGAAGCCGTACATGGCGCCGATCTTCACGCCGCTGAACTCACCCTGGTACTTCACCAGGTTGGACACGCTGGTAGGCATGCCATCCTTGCGGTTGCCGGTCGCGCCCGCAGTAGTGGCCCACGAGTAGTTGGCGGAATAGCCCATGGGATCGAAGGGGCCGAGGAAGTCATAGGTGGTGGAGTAGGAACGGCCCGCCACCACGCGTCCGAAGCCGCCTTCCAGGCCGACGGTGGACTGGCGGTTGAAGAGCTGGTTGGCGTCGCCATCGAAGCTGCCGTTGTCGAGCTTGAAGCCGTTTTCCAGCTGGAAGAGGGCCTTCAGGCCGCCGCCCAGGTCTTCGGTGCCGCGAAAACCGATACGCGAGGTATTGGTCGCACCCGAGGTCATGCGGGTGACGCTGCCGGCGCCGTTGGGGCCGGCGTTGTTGAGGTACTCCACGCCGGTATCGACGAGGCCGTAGATGGTGACGCTGGATTGCGCCTGGGCGCTGCCGGCGGCTGCCAGGGCGGCCAGGACGGCGGCCGCGAGGTGTTTCTTTTGCACTGAGGTCTCCTTGTTGAAAGCAGAAGTTGAGCGCGCCGCGACCCGGCATGGACCGGGACGGCGTCTTCTTGGAAATGCGCCGGTGACCCGGCGCGGTAGCTGGAACGGACGGCGCAGGCCGTCCGCCCGGACTTCAGGAGCGCAGGAAGATGCGCGGAATCAGAATGCCCACAGCGACTGCTCGGGCAGGGACAGCCAGTACTCGCCCTGGTCCAGGCGCTGCGGCGCATAGGCGCGCAGGCCGACGCTGCCGGCAGGGCCGCCCTCGACCTTGAACAGGCATTCCCAGCGATCGCCCAGGTACATGCAGGTGGACAGGGGCAGGCGGATGGCGTTGTCGCTGGCCTGGCCGGAGATGCGCACCTGCTCGACGCGGATGATGCTGGTGAGCTGTTCGCCCGGACGCACATCGCTGCGCCCGCGCAGGGTCGCCACGGCGGTGCCGCCGTCGAGCTTGACGGTGACGCGCTCGCCTTCGCGGCTGACCACTTCGGCGGCCAGCTTGTTGTTGCTGCCCATGAATTCGGCGGTGAAGAGGGTATTGGGCGCCTGGTACATGCTCTGCGGCGTGCCCTGCTGTTCGATGCGGCCATTGTTGAGCAGCAGGATGCGGTCCGAAATGGCCATGGCCTCGCCCTGGTCGTGGGTCACCATCAGCGCCGACAGGCCCAGGCGCACGATCAGCTCGCGCAGGAAGGCGCGGGCTTCTTCGCGCAGCTTGGCGTCGAGGTTGGAGAGCGGCTCGTCCAGCAGGATCACCTGCGGGTTGTAGACCAGCGCGCGGGCAATGGCCACGCGCTGCTGCTGGCCGCCGGAGAGCTGGTGCGGATAGCGTTCGCCCAGATGGCCCAGGCCCAGTTGCGCGAGCACGGCCTTGACGCGGGTGGCGATCTCGCCCGAGGGCGTCTTGCGCAGCTTCAGGCCATAGGCGACGTTGTCGGCCACGGTCTTGTGCGGCCACAGCGCATAGGACTGGAACACCAGGCCCAGGTTGCGCTCTTCAGCCGGCATCTCGAAGTTGCGCGCGCCATCGAAGACGCGGCGCTGGCCGATGTCGATGGCGCCGGCCTTGGGCGATTCCAGCCCGGCCACGGCGCGCAGCAGCGTGGTCTTGCCGCTGCCGGAGGGACCCAGCAGGGCCACCACTTCGCCGCGTTGCAGCTCCATGGAGACACCCTTGAGGATGGGATTGGCGTGCGCGCCGGTACCGTAGTCCAGGTGCAGGTCGTTGACGGAAAGTTCGGTCATGATGGTTCCTTAGATGCTGTTGCTCATTGAGGCGGCGCAGGCTCTGTGCCCCGCCGCCTGCCATTCGGTTGAGAGGATCAGTCGTGCAGCTTGACGCCGAAGCGCAGCGCAATACCCAGGCCCACGGCCACCAGCGTGATGTTGATGAAGGACAGCGCCGCCACCAGTTCCACCGCGCCCGCGGCCCACATCGACACGATCATCGAGCCGATCACTTCGGTGCCGGGCGAGAGCAGGTACACGCCGGTGGAGTATTCGCGCTCGAAGATCAGGAACACCATCAGCCAGGCGCCGACCAGGCCATAACGCACCAGCGGCAGGGTGACGTCACGGGTGACGCGGGAGCGCGAAGCACCGACCGCGCGCGCCGCTTCTTCCAGTTCCGGGCCGACCTGCAAGAGGGCGGTGTTGATCAGGCGCAGGCCATAGGCCATCCACACCACCGAGTAGGCCAGCCAGACCGAGAAGATGGTCGAGCGCAGGCCGCGCAGGGCGGGGATGAAGCTGTCCACCAGCCACAGGGCGATGGGGTTGTCGATGCCCTTGAGGGCCGAATCCAGCAGCGAGGGCACGAACAGGAACACCCACAGGAAGGACAGGCCGGCCAACAGACCCGGCACCGCACGCGGCACCAGGACGCTGTAGTCGAGGAAGCGGGTCACGCCGTCCTGCTTGCGGTGCATGGCCAGGGCGATGGCGGTATAGCAGGCCACGGCCAGGGCGCCGCCGATGACGCCGATCAAGACGGTGTTGATGATGCCGCGCACCAGCGAGGGTTGGTCCCAGACGTTCAACAGGTTCTCGAAGGTCAGCACTTCCAGCAGGTTCACGCCATCACCCCAGTGCGAGACGAAGGTGCGCAGGCCGATGCCCGAGAGCGGAATGATGACGGTGAAGAGCAGCCAGCCGGCGATGAGCACAAAGGCGACCCAGCGCCACTTGCCCAGCGGCAGCGCCTTCTGGCGCGCGCCCTTGCCCTTGATGGCCACGTACTTGTTGGCCGAACGCAGCAGCCAGCGCTGCAGCATCACCAGCGGCATGGTCACCGCCACCAGGCACACGGCCACGGCGGCCATGAGGTGGTAGGAAGGCGTGCCCAGCTTGTTGGTCAGCTTGTAGAGATAGGTCGGCAGCACCAGGTGGCCTTCCGGATCGCCCAGCACCAGCACCAGGCCGAACACTTCGAAACCGAGGAAGAACACCAGCACGCCCGAATAGGCCAACGCCGGCATGATCATCGGCAGCGAGACGTTCAGCGCCACCTGCAACGGCGAAGCGCCGGCCACGCGGGCGGCTTCTTCCACATCCGAACCGAGGCTGCGCAACGCGGCCGAGGCGTACAGGTAGACGTGCGGCACGTGGGTCAGGCCGGCGATGATGACGATGCTGGTGAAGGAATAGATGTTCCAGGGATCGCCCTCGAAGCCGAACACCGACAGCAGGTTCTTGACCCAGACGGTATAGAAGCCCACCGGCCCCATCGAGACCACGTAGCCGAAGCCGATCACCATGGGCGAGACGAAGATGGGCACCATCAGCGCGGGCGCGATGAAGCTGCGGCCCGGCAGGTCGGTACGCACCATCAGGAAGGCCAGCATGCCGCCCAGCGGCACGGCGATCAGGGCCAGGCCGGTGGCCAGGGTCAGGCCGTTGACGAAGGCCTGGCGGAAGTCCGGATCGTCGAAGATGAAACGGTAGGAATCAAAGGTCAGCTCCTTGACCGGCGCGAAGAAGGGCGCGGAGAGGAAGCTTTGATAGAAGATCAGCAGCAGCGGCACGAAGATGGCCAGGGCCGCCAGCAGCACGACCAGTCCGCGCGGCCAGTTCAGCCGGAAACGACGGGCCGGCAGGGCTTGCTCGCTGCGCGGTAGGGTGGTGGTGGTTTGCATGTTGCGCCTCATGAGTGGGCAGATGGATCAGGACTGACGGGACGACGCCGCCGCGCCGTCCACGGAGGCGGCCAAGGCCGCACTCCGCAAAGCGATGACACAAACTAATGAACGAACCTCCCGTTCGGACTGAGTAGACCAGCAGGGTCGTATCGAAGGCGTGACGGCCTCTGATCTCCGGGCTACCCGATCCGCGACGGAAACGATCTAAATGATTTACTTCTTGGTGGCTTCCTTCCACTGCTTCAGGAAGTCCAGGCGCTTCTTCTGGTCCAGGTATTCCAGCAGCTCGGTGGACACCGGCATGGGCTTCAGGGCCGCGCCCAGTTGCTTGGTCAGTTCGGCCGAGGTGGTGGTGCCGGTCACATCGCTGCGGATGGCGAAGAGCTGCGCATCGTTGGCAATGATGGTCTGGCCGCGCTTGGAGAGGATGTAGTCCAACCACAGCTTGGCGGCATTGGTGTTCTTGCCGGCCTTGTTGATGAAGATCACGCGCGAGAGCACCAGGTTGTAATCCTTGGTAAAGGCCACGCCGATGGACGGGTCCTTCTTGGCGCGCACCAGGGCGTAGGGGCCGAGGATGTTGTAGCCGATCAGGTTTTCTCCGGAGGAGATGCGCTCGAGCATGGTGCCGGTGGAAGACTGCACCCGCGCGGCCACGCCGCCCATGGCCTTGGCGAAGTCCCAGAATTGCGGGTTGTACTTCAGGTCATAGGTCATGAGGCTGAAGCCCACGCCGGATTTCTCGATGTCGTAGGTGGTGACCTTGTTCTTGAACTTGTCCTGCTTGCTGGTCAGCAGGCGGGTGAATTCGGCATGGCTGGTCGGCACTTCGGACTCGGCCACCAGGCGCTTGTTGTAGACGATGGCAGCGGGCTCGAAGGTGGTGCCATAGGCGGTGTCCTTCCAGTTGGCCCATCCGGGCAGGGCGGCGGCCTCGGGCGACTTGTAGGGCAGCGCATAGCCTTCGGCGGCCAGCTTGACCTGCAGGTCCATCGAGGCCGACCACATCACGTCGGCGGTGGCACCGCCGGCGGCGGCTTCGGAGATGAAGCGGTTGTAGACCTCGGTGGAGTTCATGTCGTTGTACTCGACCTTGACGGCCGGGTACAGCGCGCTGAAGTCCTTGATCAGCGCCTCAGCGGCCTTGGAGTCGGTGGTGCTGTAGATCACGACCTTGCCTTCCTTCTTGGCCCCTTCGATGACCTTGGCGTAATCGGCCGGATAGCCAGCGGGGGTGTCAGCATGGGCGACACCGCTGAAAGTGACGGGCAAAGCGAGGGCCAGGCCGAGCGCGAAGCTCAGGCGACGTTTGTGCAACATGGGTTCTCCTTGATGATGATGAGGGCTTGGGGCTGGCCGGGCTGCAGAGCACGCCTGTCGGCGTGTGCGGCCCAGCGGATCAGCGCACCAGGCCCAGCTCCTGGGACTGCTTGCGGTACTGCGTGACGGTCTGGTTGATGTACTGCGACAACTGGCTGCCGGTCATGGCGAATGGCTGCAATCCGGACGTGCTGCGCTGGGCCAGGAACACCGGATCGGCCATCATCCGGTCGAAATAGCGCACCCAGCGCTGGTAGTCGGCCTCGGGAACATGCGGGCTCATGTAGAAGCCGCGGATGATGGGCCAGACCACCTCATACCCTTGTTCGCGCGCCGTCGGCACGGCTTGCAGCGGGCCGGGCAGGCGCTGTTCGGACAGCACCGCCAGCACCCGGACCTTGCCCTCGGCCATGAAGTAGGCGGCCTCCGAGGCGTCCCCCGAGATCACCTGCACATGGCCGGCCTGCAAGGCCGCAAACGAATCGCCGCCCCCCTCCAGCGCGACGAAACGGAACTGGCGCGGCACGATGCCGGCGCGCTGCCCCAACAGCGCCATCTTCAGCCAGTCCTGGCTGCCCACCGTGCCGGACAGGCCGATGGTGACGGCCGACGGATCACGACGGATGGCTTGCAGCAATTGCTTCAGGTTGTGCCAGGGTGCATCGCTGCGTACCGCAATCATGCCGTGATCGATACCGATGCCGGCCACCCAGCGCACATCCTCGGGAACAGCCTTGCCATACTTGCCCTGCGCCAGTCCCAACAGCGATCCGCCGGAAAAGGCCACCAACGTGTCGGGTCCGCCACGGCGCTGCGAGACCACCGAACTCCAGGCCACCGCACCGATGCCGCCGGGCAGGTAGTTCAGCTTGAGCGAACGCGGCTCGCCCTCTTCCTGCATGACCCGTTGCAACAGCTTGCAGGAGGCGTCCATGCCGCCGCCCGGCTTGGCCGGCACGATGCATTCGGCCGCCAGCGCGCACGGGCCCAGGCACGCCAGCAGGCATGCGGCCAACAGGCTGCGCCAACGCGAGGCCAGCATGGCGCTCAGGACAGGCAAGAAAACGGTACCGAGGGAATGAGGGTCATGATGCGTCTCCTACGTGATTTTTTTAATATGGGCGCATCGTACAAGAAAAGCCTTTCAGCCGGCTTTCAGCCAAGCTTTCCATGTCGGATCGCTGCTACGCAGTTTCCGCAGTTGGCGCAGTTGCCACCCTTGCCGACTTTGCCAGCCGTGGGCGCTTCAAAGCGCGCGGCCCATCTGTTAGCATCCGCGCTGGAGACCAAGGCAACACCCTGACAACGACAAAAGGCCGCAACATGCGCATCCTGCTGGTCGAAGACCATATCGAACTTTCCCGCTGGCTGGCCAAGGCCATGCGCGACGCCCACCTGACGGTGGAGTGCGCGCACAACGGCGCTGATGCCGACAGCCTGCTGCTCACGCAAGACTACGCGCTGGTGATCCTGGACCTGACCCTGCCGCGCATGGATGGCATGGAAGTCTTGAAGCGCATGCGCGCGCGCGGCAACCGCACGCCGGTGTTGATCCTCACCGCCCGCGGCGGCCTGGCCGACCGCGTCAGCGGCCTGAACATGGGGGCCGATGACTACCTGGCCAAACCCTTCGAGCTGGAAGAGCTGGAAGCCCGTGTAAAAGCCTTGCTGCGCCGCTCGCAAAACAATGAAGCGGTCACCATCAGCTGCGGCGCACTGAGTTTCGATACCGTCTCGCGCACTTTCACCTATGGCGGGGAACTGCTGGCGCTCACGCCCCGCGAGCATGCAGTGCTGGAAGCGCTGATCGTGCGCCAGGGCCATACGGTCCCCAAGGAAAAACTGTTCCAGCAGGTCTTTACCCTGGAAGACAACGCCAGCATGGACGCCATCGAAATCTACATCCACCGCCTGCGCAAGAAGCTGGAACACGAAGGCCCTGGACGGGTGGGCATCACCACCCTGCGCGGCCTGGGCTATCTGCTGCAAGCGACGTGATGGCGAGCACGCCGCGCCGCCTGGGCAGCCTGCGCAGCCAGCTGGTGCGCTGGCTGCTCATTCCGCTGACCCTGCTGGTGGCGCTGGATGCGGTCTCGGTCTACTACAACGCGCTGGAAGTGGCCGACCTGGCCTATGACCGTTCGCTGCTGGCCTCCACCCGCGCGCTGGCCGAGCGGGTCTCGGTGGTCGATGGCCACGTCACGGCCGATGTGCCCTACGTGGCGCTGGACAGCTTCGAGACCGACAACCTGGGCCGCATCTACTACAAGGTCACTGGCCTGAACGGCGAGCTGGTGTCCGGCTACGACGACCTGCCGCCGGTGCCGCCCGATGTCAAGCGCTCGGAAGTCTATCCGGCCCTGGTGCGCTTCTACCAGGCCGACTATCACGACCAGCCGGTGCGCATCGCTGCGCTCTTGCAACCGGTGTATGACGACAGCATCCGTGGCATCGCCTTGATCCAGGTCGGCGAGACCATGGAAGGGCGCAATGGCATGACCCGCAAGATCCTGTTCGATACGCTCTGGCGGCAAGGCACGCTGGTGACGGTGGCGGCCTTGCTGGTGTGGTTCGCGGTGCGCTTCGTGCTGCGTCCGCTGATGCAGTTGAAGGGCGAGGTGGAGTCACGCGCGCCGACCGACCTGTCCGGTTTCGATACGGCGCTGGTGCACAAGGAAATGCGTCCGCTGGTGCAGGCCATGAATGGCTACATGGGGCGGCTGCAAGCCTTGATCAGCGCGCAGCGGCGCTTCATCGCCGACGCCTCGCACCAGCTGCGCACGCCGCTGACGGTATTGAAGACGCAATCCGAACTGACCCTGCGCGAGCTGCGCCGCGAGCAGGTAGATGCTGCCGAACTGCGCGACCTGGTCGAGGGCATGGCGCGCACCACCGACGCCGCCGTGCATCTGGCCAACCGCCTGCTCACGCTGGCGCGCGCCGAACATGGCGCAGCCGAAGGCGGGACCATGCCGCTCTCGCTCACCGATGCGGCGCGCCAGGTGGCGCTGGAGCTGTCGCAGCAGGCAGTCTCGCGCGAGATCGGACTGGCCTTCGAGGAAGAGGGAGACATCAGCATCCAGGCCAATGCGCTGCTGCTGCATGAACTGATGGTGAACCTGCTGGACAATGCGATCCGCTATACCCCGGCTGGCGGACAGGTGACCTTGCGGGTGCGCGCCCAGAGCCATCCGGGACAGCCCACCGTGGCATTGCTGGAGGTGGAAGACAACGGCCCCGGCATCCCCGCGGCCGAACGCGAAAAGGTGTTCGAGCCCTTCTACCGGGCCGGTGCGACCCAGCACGTCAATCCGGGCGGCACCGGCCTGGGCTTGTCCATCGTGCGCGAGATCGCCGCCATGCACCGGGCCAGCGTCACGCTGGATGCGCCGGAGCAGGGATCAGGACTGGTGGTGAGAATCGTCTTTCAAGGTGTGGTGCAGTTGCGGGTATGACGGGATGACGGGATGACGGAGATGAGCTCGCGGCGCTGCGGCGAGCTCATCCCCTGGCGGCCTCAGAACTGTTCCCAATCCCCATCGTCCGCAGCCATGGCCTTGCTGCCGGCCTTGGCGCTGGCTGGCGCGGCTGGCTTGGCCGGCAGCGCCTTGGGCGTAGTGGAAGCCGCGGAAGCCGGGGCGGCCGAGGAAGCCAGGACAGCGGCAGGCTTGGACGGCGCGGTGCGCACGGTAGCGGCTGCTGCCGGCCTGGACGCAGCCGGTGCAGGCTTGCGCGGCGCGGCTGCGCGCGGGGTGTCGTGGCTGCTGAGCTTGAAGACGCTGACGGTTGCGGACAGGCGCGTCGATTGTTCCTGCAGCGATTGCGCTGCCGCAGCGGCCTCTTCGACCAGGGCAGCGTTCTGCTGCGTCACCTGATCCATCTGCGTGATGGCGTGGTTGATCTGCTCGATGCCATCGCTCTGTTCGTTGCTGGCCGCCGAAATCTCGGCCACCACATCGGTGACGCGCCGCACGCTGGCCACCACTTCGGTCATGGTCGCACCGGCCTGTTCCACCAGGCGGCTGCCATTGTCCACGCGGCTGACCGAATCATCGATGAGGGCCTTGATCTCCTTGGCGGCCGAGGCGCTGCGCTGGGCCAGCGTACGTACTTCGGAGGCCACCACCGCGAAACCGCGCCCCTGTTCACCGGCGCGCGCTGCTTCCACGGCGGCGTTCAGGGCCAGGATATTGGTCTGGAAGGCAATGCCGTCGATGACGCTGATGATGTCCACGATCTTGCGCGAAGCGTCGTTGATCTCTCCCATGGTCTGCACCACCTGCCCCACCACGCTGCCGCCCTGCACCGCCACTTCCGAAGCGGTGGCGGCGAGGCTGTTGGCCTGGCGGGCGTTGTCGGCGTTCTGCTTGACGGTGGAGGTCAGCTCTTCCATGGCCGAGGCGGTTTCTTCCAGCGCGCCGGCCTGTTCTTCGGTGCGCGACGACAGGTCGAGGTTGCCGCTGGCAATCTCGGCCGAGGCGGTATTGATGGTATCGCTGCCCTGGCGTACTTCGCTGACGATGCGGTGCAGGCTGTCATTCATGGACTTGAGGGCGGCCAGGAGCGCACCGGTCTCATCCTTGGAAGTCGCGCCGATCTGCACGGTCAGGTCGCCCGCCGCGACGGCGCTGGCCACACTGACGGCCTCATTGAGCGGACGGGTGATGGAGCGCGTGACCAGCCAGGCGGCGATGACGCACAAGGCGATGGCCACGGCCGACAGGCCCAGCATCATGGCAATGGCGGACTGGGTGGTATCGCGGCCTTCGGCCACGCTCTGCTCCATCAGCGATTTCTGGAAGGCCACGAACTGGTCGAGCACCTGGAAATACTTGTCCTGTGCCGGGATCACCTGGGTAAACAGCAGCTCGGTGGCCTCGTCCTTCTTCTGCTGCTTGATCAGCTCGCGCAGTTTGTCGCGCGGCGTATTGTAGGCTGTGCGCGCCTCCTGGATGGCCTGGAACAGTTCGCGACCACGCGCGGTCGACAATATCTTCTCCATCTTGCCCAGCGCCTCGGTAGTCTTGGCGCTGTTGGCGGCGCTGCGGTCGAGGTAGCGGGTCGCCTCTTCCAGGTTGCGGCCCAGCAGGGCGTTACGCAGGTTGCGCGCCGCGCCATTGACGTTGTCGCGGATTTCCACGGCCAGGGCAATCTTCTCGTAGCGGTCTTCCACTATCAGCGCAGAGGACTTGCTGATGCTGGAGAGGCTTTTCATCCCCACGCCGGTGATCAGACACATCACCCCAATCAATACCGCAAAGCAGACCGCCAGCCTTACGCTGATCTTGATGTCCTTGAGTTTCATTGCATTTCCCCCGGTTGAAATAGAAATAGTTGGCCAGTAGTGTCCTCTTCCCTGCGGGCCGTTGGTATCAGGCATATCCTGATGCCCGGCAGCAACATGACCAGGCAAAACAAAACCGCCGCCCAGCAAATGCTGAACGGCGGTTTTTGGAGTGGACTTTAGTTTTTGTTAACCGAAAATCACTGCATGAGAAAATTCAGACGAATTCCCCTATCGCAGCGAGCACGGCATTGCGCACCGACCCGCTGACCACGAAGCCATGCGCGGCCTGCACGTCGTCATGGAACCAGCGGTCGCCGTCCAGGCAGGCCGGGATCTGGCGGCGGATCTCTGCATAGGCGGCCTGGGTGCCCTGCCCCAGCACGAAGTCCTTGAGCAGCGCTTCGGTCATGGTCAGCGCCTGCGCGGCCAGCAGCATTTCCACACCGACGATGTACTGGGTGTTCTGCACCACCGTCATGGCCTTGCGGGCGCACCAGGTGGAGTTGGAGACGTGGTCTTCGCTATTGCCCTTGGAGGGGATGCTGTCGACGCTGCCCGGCATGCACAGGGTGCGGTTTTCCATCACCAGCGAACTCATGGAGCACTGCACCACCGGGTAACCGGTGTTGACCCCGCGCACGCCGCTCATCAGGTTGCGCGGCAGGCCCCACGACAGTGTGGGGTCGATCAGGCGCGCAATGCGGCGCTCGCAGATGCTGCCGAGATCGGTGATGGCCATGGCCAGCAGGTCCATGGCCTGGGCCAGGTACTGGCCGTGGAAGTTGCCGCCGGAAATGATTTCGAAACCGTCGCCCTCTTCCTTGTGGAAGATCAGCGGATTGTCGGTGGCGGAGTTGGTCTCCTTCTCGATGATGGTGTCGATATAGTCCAGCGCATCGAAGACCGGGCCATACACCTGCGGCGCGCAACGCAGCGAATAGACGTCCTGGATGCGGGCGGTATAGGGGATATCGGTGCGGCGCAGCTCATCGGGCAGCTGCACGGCGCGCGCTGCATGGGTGGTGCGGGTGGAGCCCTTCAAGAGCGTACGGATCACCTCGGCGGTCTTGATCTGTCCCGCATGCGGACGCGCCTGCTGGATGCGCGGATCGAAGGCCGACATCTCGGCGCGCATCGCTTCCAGCGTCAGGCCCAGCGACAGGCAAGCGTCGGTCAGCAGGTGGCGGGCGTCATGCGCGGCCAGGATGGCCACGGCCAGCGAGGCCGTGCAACCGTTGATGAGGGCCGAGGCGTCCTTGGCCTTGAGGTCGAACTTCACCGGGCCGATGCCGGCCTCTTCGATGGCCTGTGTGGCGCGCATGCGCTGGCCCTGGTACATCACCTCGGCCTCGTCGAAGCCAGCGATGGCGGCCGCCAGATAGGCCAGCGGCGCGAGGTCGCCGGAAGCGCCCACCGAGCCCTTCTGCGGCATGATGGGGTGGATGCCGGCATTGATGAAGGCCAACAGGCGGTCCACCACTTCCACACGCGGGGCCGAGTAGTTCGAGGCGAAGGCGTTGGCCCGCAGGAGCATGGTGGCGCGGCTGACTTCCTCGGAGAAAGGCTCGCCGATGCCGGCGCTGTGGGCGCGGATCAGCTGGGTCTGGAACAGCTCGATGTGCTCGACCTTGATGCGGGTGTCCTTCAACAGGCCCACGCCGGTGTTGAAGCTGTACATCATGGGCGCTTCATCGTGCATCCAGGTGCTTTCGATGTAGTCGCGGCTTTGCTTCAAGGCGGCACGGGAAGAATCGGCCAGCGCGACCTTCAGGTGCGGGGCGCGGGCCACGCTGACGACTTGCGCGGCGGTGAGGTTGAATCCGTCGATGGTAATGGTAGACATAAGGGAGGCTCGATCTTGACTGGGTGAACCTGGGCGCAGGGCTCAGGGCTGGAACTGCTCGACCAGGTGGCTGAAGACCTGGGCCGCGATGGCGGCGTCGGCTTCGGTCATGGTCTCGTCGGGGTGGTGGCTGATGCCGCCGTTGCCGCAGCGCACGAACAGCATGGCCACGCCGGTCAGGCCGGCCAGGGCCATGGCGTCGTGGCCCGCGCCGGAGGGCAGGTGGCGCACCGGCCAGCCAGCTGCGGCAATGGACTGCGCCAGCGCGGCCTGAAGGTGCGGCGCGCACGGCACGCTGGCGGCCTCATGGGTCTGGCGCAATGCGACCTGCACCTGGCGGCGCGCGGCGATGCGCTCGATCTCGGCCTTGACGTCGGCCACCGCGGCCAGGCGGTCGCCATCGTCCTCGGCGCGGATGTCGATGGAAAAGCTGGCCAGTCCCGGCACCACATTGGCCGCGCCCTGCACCACCTCCAAGAGGCCCATGGTGCCCACCAGCCCCGGCTTGATGCTGCAACGGCGTTCGATGTAGAGGCCGATCTCGGCGGCGGCCATGGCGGCGTCGCGGCGCAGGTGCATGGGCACGGTGCCGGCATGGCCGGCCAGGCCATGCACCTCGGCCATGAAGCGGCTGGCGCCGGAGATGGCGGTGACCACGCCCACCGGCAGGTCTTCATTGAGCAGCAAGGGACCTTGCTCGATATGCACTTCCACGAAGGCCACCATGGAACCGGGCTGCCAGGCATCGGCGGCAATCCCCTCAGGGTCCAGCCCGGCGGCGCGGATGGCCGCGCGCATGGTGACGCCGTCGCTGTCGCGGTTCTCCAGCACCGCCTGGTCGAAGGTGCCGGCCACGGTGCGGCTGCCCAGGAGCGTGGCCTTGAAGCGCACGCCCTCTTCCTCGGCAAAGCCGATCACCTCGATGGGAAAGGCAAAGCGCTGGCCCTGGCGATGCCAGCGGGCAATACAGGCCAGGGGCAGGACGACGCCCAGGTTGCCGTCATACCAGCCGCCATTGCGCACCGTGTCGAAGTGCGAACCGGTGACGAAGGCGGGGGCGCTTTCATGGCCGGGCGCGGCTTCGTAGCGGCCGATGACATTGCCGGCGTTGTCGCGCCGCACACGCATGCCGGCCTCTTCCATCCAGCGCGCCAGCGCGGCGGCGGCGGCCTGGTGCTGGGGGGTCAGGTAGGTCCGGGTCAGCATGCCGGGGCTTTCGGTGTGCTGGGCCAATTGCTCCGCCCACTGCATGGCCTGGCGGCCAGCCTGCTGGAACGGCTCTGGAACGGCTTTCATCGCGTCTCCTGGTGACGGCCCGGACCGGAAAGGCAGGGCCTCGAAAATTTCTGATTTTTTGATTGTATTCAAAAATTGTATGCAATATAGTCGCTTCGTGCCAACGCGAATCAAAAAATCACCTGCGCTGGCCATACTTTCCAAGAAAACAAGCCAGGAGACAGTGGTGAGCAAACTATTCAAATCCTTGTTCGGGCAGGTGGTCCTTGCCCTGATCGGCGGGATCATCATCGGGCTACTGTGGCCGGACTTCGGCCAGAACCTCAAACCCCTGGGCGATGGCTTCATCAAGCTGATCAAGATGATCATCCCGGTGATCGTGTTCTGCGTGGTGGTGCAGGGCATCTGCGGCGCCAGTGACCTGAAGAAGGTCGGCAGCGTGGGCGTGAAGGCCATCATCTACTTCGAAGTGGTGACCACCATCGCCTTGCTGCTGGGCCTGGTGCTGGCGCTGGTGGTGCAGCCGGGCGCGGGCATGAACATCGACCCCAGCAACCTGGACGCCAGCAGCCTCTCGGGCTACATGGCCAATGCCGGCAAGGTCAAGGAAACCGGCTTTGCCGAATTCATCATGAAACTGATCCCGGCCACCGCCGTGAGCGCCTTCACCTCCGGCGACGTGCTGCAGGTGCTGCTGATCTCGGTGACCTTCGGCTGCGCATTGCTGCTGATCGGCGAAAAGGGCGCGCCGGTGGTGGCGCTGGTGGCGTCGCTGTCGGACGCCTTCTTCAAGTGCATGTCCTTCTTCATCCGCCTGGCGCCCTTGGGTGTGCTGGGGGCGATTGCCTTCACGGTCGGCAAGTACGGCATCGGTTCGTTGAAGCAGCTGGCGCTGCTGGTGCTGCTGTTCTACGGCGCGGTGATCTTCTTCGTGCTGGTGGTGCTGGGCGGCATCCTGCGCGCCAGCGGGCTGTCCATCTTCAAGCTGATCCGCTACCTGCGCGAAGAGTTGATCGTGGTGCTGGCCACCACCTCCTCGGACAGCGTGCTGCCGCAGATCATGAAGAAGCTGGAGCACATGGGCATCAAGAAATCCACCGTGGGCCTGGTGATCCCGACCGGTTATTCCTTCAACCTGGACGCCTTCTCGATCTACCTGACCATGGCCGCGCTGTTCATCGCCCAGGCCACCAATACCCACCTGTCCATGGGCGACCTGGCCGCCATCCTGGCCATCGCCCTGGTGACTTCCAAGGGTGCGCACGGCGTGCCGGGCTCGGCCATCGTGATCCTGGCGGCCACGCTGACCACCATCCCGGCCATTCCCGTGGTGGGCCTGGTGCTGGTGCTGTCCATCGACTGGTTCATCGGCATCGCCCGCGCGCTGGGCAACCTGCTGGGCAATTGCGTGGCCACCGTGGTCATCGCCAGTTGGGAGAAGGATATCGACAAGGTGCGCGCCCGCGCCGTGCTCAATGGCCAGACCGTTGCGCCGCTGGTGGAGGAAAACCCGGTCATCGAACTCATGGGCGTGACCGTCAAGCCGGCCCAGCTAGGATGATCGCGAGCCGGGCGGCGGGGATGGTTGCAGCCAGTTGCAATGGTTACAATGTGCTGCGCCGCCCCCGCGTGCCCGCCCTATCCACCCACCCCTGCCAGCCATGACTGATTCCGCGCCCGCTCCCGACAGTTCCGACGCCATCGCCAGCGACATCGCCGCCAATATCGCGGCGCAACGCCTGCCGCCCGGCGCCAAGCTGCCAGAGGAAGCGCTGGCGCGGGTCTACCAGGTCAGCCGCACCAAGATCCGCGCCGCTCTGGTCATGCTGGCCAAGGACAAGCTGGTGGACCTGATCCCCGACAAGGGCGCCTTCGTCAGCAAGCCCACGGTGGAAGAAACGCGCAACATCTTCTTCGTGCGGCGCACGCTGGAGTCGGCCATGGTGCGCGAGTTCGTCGCACGCGCCACGCCGGAGGACTATGCCCGGCTGGAAGCCCACCTCGAGCTGGAACGCCAGGCTGTCTCGGATGACAACATGCAGGTGCGCTCCACCCTCCTGAGCGACTTCCATATCCTCTTGGCGCGCATCGTGGGCAACGACGTGCTCACCGACATCCTCGAAAAGCTGGCCGGCCGCAGCGCCCTCATCACCATGCTGTACCAATCCACCCGCGACGCCGCCTGTTCCAGCGAAGAACACCGCGCCTTCATCGCCGCCGCCCGCGCCGGCGACACCGAGCGCGCCATCGAACTGATGGAACACCACCTGCTGCATGTGGAACAGGCCCTGGCCTTCGAGCCCAAGGCCGGTCCGCGCAAGGATCTGCTGCGCGAACTGCTGTCCTGAAGTGGAAACGATATCAGGCTGTTACAGATAGATGACCGAAACGGCACGCATCGTGCCGCGACCCCGCGCCACACAAGGCTTTGCGGGCGGCGCAGTGCGTCCGCGCCGGCCCCGGCAAGCCTTTATTAGACGGTGAAATCCCGCTGTATTCGACCATTTCGGCCTTGCGCGCCAGGGCCACACTCATGCACCGGCCCCATCACGCCAACACAACAATCAGCCGGCGCAGCACAACAACAAAGTCATCAGGGACTCCACATGTTCAACTCCATCAAAGCACGCATCCTGTTCTATACGATCACCCTGCTCATCGCCAGCCTGGCCGTGGTCGGAACGGTCTCGTTCTTCATCATCAAGCTCGATAACGATCGCGCCATCGAACGCAACGCGGAGTCGGTGGCCAGCGGCTTCGGCTCCACCATCAATGAATGGGTCGCCGCCCGCACCGCCATGACGGTGGCCGCCGCCGATGGGGTGTTGAACGCCGATCCGGTGTTTGTCATCAAGACGCTGCAAAAGAGCGGCGGCTTCTACGTCACCACCCTGGGCAAGGAAGACAAGACCGCCTTCACCTCGGCTGCCGAAGGCCTGCCGGCGGGCTATGATCCGACCGCCCGTCCCTGGTACAAGCAGGCCGTGGCGGCGGGCAAGCCGGTGCTGACCAAGCCCTACACCGACGTTGCGACCAAGAAGCCGATGGTGTCCTTCACCGCACCGGTGATGCAGAACGGCCAGCGCGCCGGCGTGGTGGCGGCGGCCATGTTCCTGGATGGCGTCTCCGATGTGGTGCGCTCGATCCACCCGACCCCGGCCAGCTTCGCCTTCCTGGTGGACCGCGACGGCCTGATGCTGGCCCACCCCGATGGCCAGTGGGTCAACAAGCCGGCCAAGGAATGGAATGCCGAACTCACCCCCGAGCGACTCAACGCCCTGGGCGCGGATGACAAGGCCAGCGAAGTGATGCTCGAAGGCGCGGCCAAGCTGGTCAAGGGCGTGCCCATCAAGGGCACCGAATGGACCCTGATGCTGGCCATGGACAAGGCCGACGTCACCGCCGGCCTGCGCAATGCCTCGCGCTCGGCGCTCATCGCCCTGGTGCTGGTGGCCCTGGTGGCGGCCGGCATCATGAGCCTGATCACCACCGCCGTGTTCCAGCGCCTCTCGCGCGTGCGCCGCGCCATGGACAACCTGTCTTCCGGCAATGGCGACCTGACGCTGCGCCTGACCGAAGACGGCAGCGATGAAGTCACGCAGATCTCGCGCTCCTTCAACACCTTCGTCAACCAGATCACCGGCATCCTGCAGGACGTGCGCCGCAGCAGCGACACCGTCAAGATCTCCTCCACCGAGATCGCCACCGGCAACCAGGATCTCTCGGCGCGCACCGAGCAACAGGCCGGTGCGCTGGAAGAAACCGCCTCGGCCATGGAAGAGCTGACCTCGACCGTGCAGCAGAACTCCGAAAACGCCCGGCGCGCCAACGAGCTGGCCGGCAATGCCTCCAAGATCGCCGCCCAGGGCGGTGAAGTGGTCGGCAACGTGGTCTCGACCATGGAAGCCATCAATGCCTCCTCGCGCCAGATCGCCGACATCATCACGGTCATCGACGGCATCGCCTTCCAGACCAACATCCTGGCCCTGAACGCGGCCGTGGAAGCGGCCCGTGCCGGCGAGCAGGGTCGTGGATTTGCGGTGGTGGCCTCGGAAGTGCGCTCGCTGGCCCAGCGCAGCGCCCAGGCGGCCAAGGAAATCAAGGTGCTCATCGACAGCTCGGTCTCCAAGGTGGCCGATGGCGGCGTGCTGGTGACCCAGGCGGGCCAGACCATGGAACAGATCGTGGCCAGCATCCGCGACGTCAGCGTGATCGTCAGCGAGATCGCCCACGCCAGCGCCGAGCAGAACGGCGGCATCCAGGAAGTGAACCTGGCCATCACCCACATCGACGAAGGCACGCAGCAGAACGCGGCGCTGGTGGAACAGGCCGCCGCCGCAGCGCGCTCGCTGCAGGATGAAGCGCACCGGCTGTCGGTGCTGGTGGGCGGCTTCAAGATGTAAGACGTACGAGCATCCCGGCATCCCCGCATCACGCCAGCGGCCTGGCCTCGCGCAAGCGGGCCAGGCCGTTTGCGTTAAAATGCCCGCTGCAGTCAGCCACCTCCGTCCTGCTTGCAGGCCGGGTCCGCCAGCCGCCACGTCATTGCGCCTTCGTGGCCGCTGACGCCTGTCTGATGACCCGCCCAGGACCACCGATGAAACCAGTCGCCACACCCGCCCCTTCCCTGTCGGCCCGCCTCAAGGCCGACACCGCCGCGCTGCACGAACAGATGCATGCACTGATGGAACAGGCCCAGCCCTTCGCCGACCGCGCGCGCTATGCACAATTCGTGGCCGCGCAATACCACTTCCAGCGCGATGTCGAACATCTCTTCGACGACCCTGCCCTGCAGGCCGCCGTCCCCGACCTGCAGGTGCGCGGTCGCGAAGCCGACGCGCTGGCCGACCTGGCCGACCTGGGCGCCGTGGCCGGCCAGATCGACATCGCCACAGCCACGGTGCGCATGCCCGAGGCGCTGGGCTGGCTGTATGTCTCCGAAGGCTCGACCCTGGGCGCGGCCTTTCTGCTCAAGCAGGTACAGGAGCGCCTGGGCCTGGATGAGCAATTCGGCGCACGCAACCTGGCGGCCTATGCAGAAGGCCGCGCGGTGGTGTGGCGTCGCTTTGTCGGTTTCCTCGACCAGGCCGGGGGCTCGCCGCAGGTGCAGGAGGCCGTGCTGGCCGGCGCTCGCGCCGCCTTCGAACGCTTCGGTGCGCTGCTGCGCCGCCACTTCGCATTGGGCTGATCCCACCATGGAAGCTCCCGAGCAGCGCGCAAGCTCCGCGCCCAGCACCCTGGCCCCGGCGCGCACGCGCTGGCTATGGCTGCTGCTGGCCTATGCCAGCCTGGGCGTGGGCATCGTGGCGATCTTCATTCCTGGCATTCCCACCACCGAATTCGTGCTGCTCTCCGCCTGGGCCGCTGGCAAGGGATCGCCGCGCCTGCAGCGCTGGCTGGAACAGCATCGCCTGTTCGGCCCGATGATCCACAACTGGCGCCACGGCCGGGTGGTGGCGCGGCGCGCCAAGATCAGCGCGTCATTGATGATGAGCCTGTGCCTGGTCATCATGCTCTTT
Source organism: Herbaspirillum camelliae (assembly GCF_001929405.1). Classification (NCBI taxonomy): domain Bacteria; kingdom Pseudomonadati; phylum Pseudomonadota; class Betaproteobacteria; order Burkholderiales; family Oxalobacteraceae; genus Herbaspirillum; species Herbaspirillum camelliae. The sequence goes on along the minus strand of NZ_KV880769.1, from coordinate 1,533,121 downwards.
ACCGTCAAGCGCCACTGGGTGATCGTGCTGGCCACGCTGGGCATGGCGCTGGGGGCGGCCTGGATGTGGTCGCGCCCGGAGCGCGCAGAAGACGCCGAGCCCGGCGAGCGTTCATGAAAAAAAGCCTGTCCCGCACAAACGGGACAGGCTCTTGGTCGATGCACTTGCCGGTCAGCTTCAGGTGATCGACGACGACACCTTCCACAGATCGACATCGCCATCGGTGGCGTGCTTTTCGATGCTGGCCAGTTCTTCCTGGGTGAAATCGAGCTTGTTGACCGCATCCAGCGAATCATCGAGCTGCTCGACCGTGCGTGCGCCGATCAGCGCCGAGGTCACGCGGGCATCACGCAGCACCCAGGCAATGGCCATCTGGGCCAGCGTCTGGCCGCGCTTGCTGGCGATCTCGTTGAGCGCACGGATGCGCGCCAGGTTGTCCTCCGAGAGCATGCGCTGCGGCAGCGAGGGGGCGCGCGTCACGCGTGCGCCTTCCGGCACGCCGCCCAGGTACTTGCTGGTCAACAGACCCTGCGCCAGCGGCGAGAAGCCGATGCAACCCACGCCCAGTTCTTCCAGCGCCGGCAGCAGGCCGCCTTCGATGGCGCGATTGAGCATGGAATAGTTGGGCTGGTGGATCAACAGCGGCACACCCTCGCTCTTGAGGATGGCGGCGGCCTTGCGGGTCAGCTCGGGCGAATAGGACGAGATGCCCACGTAGAGCGCCTTGCCCTGCCGATGCAGATGTGCCAGCGCGCCCATGGTTTCTTCCAGCGGCGTGTCGGCATCGACGCGGTGCGAATAGAAGATGTCCACATAGTCCAGGCCCATGCGCTTCAAGCTCTGTTCGCAACTGGCGATCAAGTGCTTGCGCGCGCCGCTGGGGCCGCCATAGGGGCCGGGCCACATCTGCCAGCCGGCCTTGCTGGAGATGACCAGCTCGTCACGGTAGGGCAGGAAATCCTTGGCCATCCAGCGGCCGAAGTTTTCCTCGGCCGAGCCGGCCGGCGGACCATAGTTGTTGGCCAGGTCGAAGTGGGTGACGCCACGGTCGAAGGCGCGGCGCAGCACGGCGCGGCCAGTCTCGAAGTTGTCGACGCCACCGAAGTTCTGCCACAGGCCCAGCGAAATGGCGGGCAGCAAGAGGCCGCTGCGGCCAGTGCGGCGATAGGGCATGCGGCCATCGTAGCGGGAGGGTTCGGCGATATAGCTCATGGGTCTCCTTGGAGAAATGTTCTGCGGAAAGAATCGAGGGGGACTGCCACTTCCTGTGTGGTCTGCAGAAGTCTACGCTTCTGGCGGTAATGCGTTCAACGCCCGATCCTGCGGGATTTGCTCAGTCTGACAGCGCCCTCTTCTTGCCCGTTCCCACGGATCTTTTCAGCGCGCCGGCAGGATGATGGTGGCCATCAGGCCGCCTTCCGGATGATTGCGCAACAACAACTCGCCGCCGTGCGCCTGCACGATGTTGCGCGAGATACCCAGGCCCAGCCCCATGCCGCCGCTGTTCTGGGCGCGTCCATGCTCCAGCCGCACATAGGGCTGGAAGAGCGTGCCCATGGCGTCTTCCGGCACGCCGGGGCCGTGGTCGCGGATCTCGATTTCCACCAGGTCGCCCTCGGCGCCGGGCGAGGGGCGGATGCTGATCTCGACCTTCTGGCCGTAATACAGGGCATTGTCGAACAGGTTGCCGATGGCGCGCTTCAGGGCCAGCGGCTTGGCGATGACATTGATGCCCGAAGGCGTGAAGGCGATCTCGTGACCGGCCAGGCGGGCGTCACGGATCATGCGCAGCACCAGCGCATCGAGGCGCACTTCGGTGCGGTTCTCGTGGATGTCACTGTCCTTGACCGATTGCAGCGCACCCTTGACCATCATGTCCAGCTCATCGAGATCGTCATGGAAATCGGTGCGCATGGCGTCGTCATCCATCAGCTCGGTGCGCAGCTTCAGGCGCGTGATGGGCGTGCGCAGGTCGTGCGAGATGGAGACGAAGAGACGCTCGCGGTCTTCCAGGTAGCGCTTGATGCGCTCGCGCATGCCGGAGAAAGCACGCGCGGTCTTGACGTATTCGCGGCTGCCGGTCTCGGGCAGGCTGGGCACGGTCTCGCCCTTGCCGAAGGCTTCGGCGGCATCGGCCAGCGCGGCCAGCGGACGGGTGGTCCAGCGCACCACGAGGATGGTCAGCAAAAGGATCGCCGCCAGCGACAAACCCTGCAGCACCAGCCGGTCCAGCCACAGCGGATTGTCGCTGTCCAGGAAGTAGGGATTGGGCATCAGCGCGGCCAGGTAGATCCAGCGTCCACTCTCGACCTGCATCTGGATCACCAGCACCGGCGCCGAGTTGGGCTTGGTCATCAGGATGTGCTGCACCCAGTTGTCGGGCAGATCGTTGACGGTGAGGCCATCGCTGGCCACCGGCAAGCCGTCCGGCCACGCGAAGGCCAGCCGCGCTTCCGGCAGGAAGGGCAGGTCTTCGCGCAGGGTCTGTGCAGCCACGTCGATGGCCAGCTTGGCCAGGCGACTGTCGCCGATCGACTTGACCGCCACAGCGCTGCTGTTGGCGTTGATGAAGAAGCGTGTACCCCCCATTTCGCGCAGCTGCTGGATCATCAGCGGGCGATAGTTGGGCGGCAGCGTCATGAAGTAGCGGATGGCCGAGGCGGCGCTATGGGCCAGGTGCTGCGCGGCAGTGCGGGTCTCGACCTCGGACTTGCTGCGCAGTTGCACGGCCCAGATCAGGCCGCCGGCCACCTGCGTGACCAGCACCCCGAAGATCATCACCACCGACAGACGGCCCAGCAGGGAATCCGGCAGCAGCCAGTCCAGCAAGGCCGCCAGCCGCCCGCGCGGGCTGGGGGCGGCTGGCGGGACGACGGCCTCAGGCGGCTGCGGCACTGACGTCAGCCGAGAAGACATAGCCGGCGCCACGCACGGTCTTGATCAGGTGTGGTTGCCGTCCGCCGTCATTCAAGCGCAGGCGCAGCTTGCTGATCTGCACATCCAGCGAGCGGTCCAGCGGGCCGGCATCGCGCCCACGGGTTTCTTCGCACAGCACATTGCGGTCCAGCACGTCGCCGGGATGCTCGACGAAATACTTCAGCAGCTGGTAGTCCATGCCAGTCAGCGGCACGATGTCGCCCTGGCTGTCCACCAGGGTGCGTTCCACCGTATCGAGCGAGAAGCCGGCAAAGCGGTAGTAGCGCGGCGCGGCGCTGCTGTCGATGCCGATGCGGCGGTGGATGGCCTTGATGCGCGCCAGCAGCTCGCGCGGGCTGTAGGGCTTGGCGATGTAGTCATCGGCGCCCAGCTCCAGGCCGACCACGCGGTCGGTCTCGTCCGAGCTGGCGGTGAGCATGATGACCGGCACATTGGATTTGCGCCGCACCGCCTTGCACAGCGCGAAGCCGTCCGTGTCGGGCAGCATCACATCCAGAATCACCAGCGAGAGCTCATCGGCCAGGCGCTGGAATTCGGCGAGGAAGGTGGCGCCGTCGTGCGCCAGCCGCACCTCGTACTGGTTCTTTTCCAGATAGGCCTTGAGAAGGGTGCGGGTCTTCTGGTCGTCATCGACGATCAATATCTTGCGCGTCATGTTGCTGCTCCATCTCCGTATTTCTTAATCACTGCGATTGCGCGACAGGGTACGCGCAATCGTGGCAAGCCGTTTCTGCGTCTGTTCCTCGCTGATGCTGCGGTCCATGAAGAAGCGCTGCACCTCGGCCACGATGGCGTCCTTGGTGGTGTCGTCGGTGGCCATGCGGTGCACCAGGCTGGGCGCCTGCCACATCGGCCCCTTGCTGAAGGTGCGCCAGGAATCGCGCGCGCAGCGGTCCATGTGCGGATCGGCCGCGCGCAGCACGGGAATCGAACCCTTGATCTTATTGTATTCGGACTGCACGGCCGGCGACATGGTCAGCCGCGCCAGCGTTTCCTGCATCGGCTGGTGCGCGTAGTTGCCGGCGAACATGGCCAGGGTGTCGGTACTGTAGAGGTGGTACTCGCCGGTGCCAGGCGCAGGGGCGCAGCCGAACTGCTGGTCCACTTCCATGCCCCAGGCATTGAGTTCGCCCTTGGCCCAGTCGCCCATGATGAGCATGGCCGCCTCGCCGCTGACCATGCTGCGCGCCACTTCGGTCCAGGGGCGCTCGCGCACCGGCTGGGCCATCGCCCCCGCCAGAGCGCGCAGGCGCTTGAGGATGTGCAGCATGCGCGCATCCAGATAGGCGGCCGGGCTCATCTCCACGAACAGCTTGCGGTAATACGCCGGGCCGCTCTCGGCCAGCGCCAGGTTCTCGAACAGGGTCGCCAGTTGCCAGGCCTCGGCGCTCTGCGCCAGCGGGACCACGCCGCTGCCTTGCAGCTTCTTGACGATCTGGTCGAACTCGTCCCAGGTCTTGGGCGGGCTGAGGTTGTAACGCTTGAAGACGGCGACGTTGTAGTACAGCGAATTGATGCGGTGGATGCCCAGCGGGGCGGCCACGACGTGACCATGATTGTTGAGCAGCGACCAGACCGTGGGGAACATCTGCTTTTCCCAGTTGCCCTGCACGGCTACATTGTCCAGCTCCAGCAGCAGGCCCAGGTCGGCCCATTCGCCGAAGACCACGCCATTCAGCTGCGTCACTTCCGGCGCGCGGTTGGCCAGCACCATGCTCTTCAAGACCTTGGCCGCGCCCATGCCGGCGCCGCCGGGGATGGCCACGTCGCGCCACTGGATGTCCTGTCTGGCCAGTTGATTGACCACCACGTTGATGGCCTGCCGTTCGCTGGCCGAGGTCCACCAGTGCAGCACCTGCAGGGAACCCGTAGTGGTCGCCGGTGAGGAAGACGAGGACGGCGCCTGCGCCTGCGCCTGCGCCGGCGGCCCGCCCAGCCACAGCGTCAGCGCGAACAGGCAGACCGCCGCCAGCCCGCAGCGGGCCGGGCCGGTGCGTGCATTCGCGGGCCGTTTCGTTTTTATCATGGGGGTGCCTGTCTCCAAACCGGAACAGACTATAGCCGGGTGCCTGCCAATGCGCAATTTGCAGCTGGCACGGCAGAGCTGGCCGACCTGCCTTGGGGATCTTTAAAACGATGAACCCGGTTTAGCTCTTGTTAAGAAATGTAAGACTGGCTCTGCTTATCTTATCCACAGGCCAGCCCGCATACTGCGCCACAAGCTCCCCGGTCACGATGGAAAACGGCCCTCCCGGTGCTGCAGGGCCTGTAAGGATATGTAATGGCCGGGCCGCTAGCAGATCCCTTTTATTCCTTTTGAATCAACAACTTGCAGGAATACGCCAGGCCCGCATGGCCAGGCTCGCATCACATGGGCGGCGCTGCTAATGTCACGGCGTTTCGTCGCGCTCCACCATCGACGATCCCCATAACACCAAGGAGACCCATGATGCAGACCGAACAAAAGGCTGGTGGTTTTTCCCTCTTCTCTGCCCTGCCCGTCTTTCCGCGCCGTCCCCTGCTGGCCGCCTGCGCCCTGGCCCTGAGCCTGGGCTCCCTGGCCGCCGCGCCCAGCCAGGCCGGTACGCTGACCATCGAAAGCTGGCGCGTGGATGACCTGCCGCTCTGGCAGGAAGTGTTGATCCCGGCCTTCCAGCGCAGCAATCCGGGCATCACCGTCAAGTTCTCGCCCACCGCCCCCACCGAATACGACTCCAGCCTGGCCGCACGCATGGCTGGCGGCACGGCGGGCGACCTGGTGGCCTGCCGCCCGTTCGACGTCTCGCTCTCGCTCTACAACAAGGGCCATCTGGAAAAACTGGATGGCAAGCCCGGCATGGAATTCTTCGCGCCTGCGGCCAAGGCCGCCTGGCAGACCGATGACGGCCGCGACACCTTCTGTATGCCGATGGCCTCGGTGATCCATGGTTTCTTCTACAACACCAAGATCTTCAAGGAACTGAACCTGGAGCCGCCCAAGACCGAGGCGGAATTCTTCAAGCTGCTCGACACCGTCAAGGCCAACGGCAAGTATGCGCCGCTGGTGATGGGCACGGCCGAACAGTGGGAGTCGCACCAGGTGCTCTTCACCAGTATCGGCCCCAACTACTGGAAGGGTGAGGAAGGCCGCAAGGCGCTCATCGCCGGCAAAGCCAAGTTCACCGATCCGCAATTCGTGGCGGCCTGGGACTATGAAGCCAAGCTCGGCAAGTACCTGCCCAAGGGCGCTTCGGCCCAGACCTACAGCGACAGCCAGAACATGTTCGCCCTCGGCAAGGGCGCGGTCTATCCGGCTGGCTCCTGGGATATCGCCTACTTCAACGGCAAGATGGACTTTGCCGCCTTCCCGCCGCCGGTGCCCAAGAATGGCGACGCCTGCTACATCTCCGACCATAACGACATCGGCATGGGCATCAACAAGAAGTCCAAGAACAAGGAAGACGCCTACAAGTTCCTGGCCTGGCTGGGCTCGCAGGAGTTTGCCGATCTCTATACCAACAAGGTCACCGGTTTCTTCTCGCTGTCGAACCACCTGATCTCGGTGAAGGACCCGATTGCCAAGCAGATGATGGGCTGGCGCAAGAACTGCGCCTCCACCATCCGCGTCAATTCGCAGATCCTCAACCGTGGCACGCCCAGCATGGAAAACGAGATGTGGAACGTCAATGCCCAGGTGTTGAACGGCAAGATGAGTCCGCAGGATGCGGCGGCCAAGATCCAGAGCGGTTTTGCCAAGTGGTACAAGCCGCAGCAGTAAGGCTGCTTGACTGACGTAGGCAATACCCGCCCGTTCGGGCTGAGTAGCGGCAACGCCGCGTATCGAAGCCTGACCTGAGCCCGTCGAAGGGCGCTTCGTCCGCGCGCCTTCGATACGGCCCTCGCGGGCCTACTCAGTCCGAACGGAAGTAGATGTCCGCGCTCCCCCTTCAGGAACAGGAGACCCATGAAAACCATCCGCGCCTGGCAACTGGCGGTGCTGCTGGCCCCCGCCGTGCTGATCTACGCCCTCTTCAGCGCCCTGCCCCTGCTCGATACCCTGCGCCTCGGATTCTATACCGCCAATGATGCGGGCGTGCGCAGCTTCGTGGGCCTGGACAACTATCGCACCATCCTCTTCGATCCCGACTGGTCGGCGGCCTTCTGGAATGCGATGTGGAACAACGTCAAGTTCTTCTGCATCCACATGGCCCTGCAGAATCCCATCGGCCTGTTGCTGGCTACTCTCTTCAGCCTCAAGGGCCTGCGTGGCGCGCGCACCTACCGCACGCTGATCTTCCTGCCCACGCTGCTGTCGGTGGTCATCATCGGCTTCATCTGGCAATTGATCCTCTCGCCGCTGTGGGGCGTGAGCGAGAAGCTGCTGGGCACAGTCGGCCTGGCCGACTGGTTCGCGCCCTGGCTGGGGCAGGAATCCACGGCGCTGCTGACGCTGTCGCTGATCTCGGTGTGGCAATACGTGGGCATCCCCATGATGCTGATCTACGCCGCCCTGCTGGCCGTGCCCGAAGAAGTGCTGGAGGCGGCCCATGCCGAGGGCGCCAGCGCCCTGCGCATCTTCTGGCAGATCAAGCTGCCGCTGATCTATCCGACCCTGGGGCTGGTGACCATCCTCACCTTCGTGGCCAACTTCAATGCCTTCGACCTGATCTATTCGGTCAAGGGCGCGCTGGCCGGTCCCAACTATGCCTCCGACCTGCTGGGCACCTATTTCTATCGCACCTTCTTCGGCTACCAGGCGCAGATCGGCAGCCCGACCATGGGCGCGGCGGTGGCGACCCTCATGTTCCTGGTGATCCTGGGCGGCGTGGGCGCCTACTTCGTCCTGGTGCAGCGGCGCTTGACGCGCTATGCCATGTGAGCGGCGGGAGGACGACATGCTGGCTTCTTCTTCCCTTTCGACTTCGTCCACTTCTGCCACCATCATGCGCAAACCTACGCTGATCCAACGCAGCTTCGGCCAGGCCGGCCATCTCTGGGTGCATGCGGTGCTGTGCCTGTATGCGGTGATCGCGCTGTTTCCGATTGCGCTCATCCTCATCAATTCGGTCAAGACCCGCAACGCCATCTTCGAAGGCCCGATGGCCCTGCCCACCGCCGAGACGCTGACCTTCGCCGGCTTCCAGAAGGTGCTGGCGGGCACGCACTTCCTGCTCTACTTCGGCAACAGCCTGGCGGTCACGCTGACGGCGCTTTTTCTGATCCTGCTGTTCGGCGCCATGGCGGCCTGGGCGCTGACCGAGTACCGTTTCTTCGGCAACCGCGCGCTCAATTTCTTCATCGCCATCGGCATCATGATCCCGATCCGGCTGGGCACGGTCTCCATCCTGCAACTGGTGGTGGCGCTGGATCTCATCAATACGCGCACCGCGCTGGTGCTGGTCTATACCGCACAAGGGCTGCCGCTGGCGGTGATGATCCTCTCCGAATTCATGCGCCAGATTCCCGGTGAATTGAAGGACGCGGCGCGCTGCGATGGCGTGGGCGAGCTCAGCATCTTCTTCCGCGTGATCCTGCCGCTGCTGCGTCCGGCCATCGCCACGGTGGCCGTGTTCACCATGATCCCGGCCTGGAACGACCTGTGGTTCCCGCTCATCCTCGCCCCCGGCGAAGACACCCGCACCGTCACGCTGGGCGTGCAGCAATTCATCGGGCAATACGCCACCGACTGGAATTCGGTGCTGGCTGCCTTGTCGATGGCGGTCATTCCGGTGCTGCTGCTGTACATGGCCTTCTCGCGCCAGCTCATCCGTGGCCTGACCTCGGGCGCCGTCAAATAATCCCCCGCATCCAAAGGAGACTTCATGGCACACGTCAACATCAAGCAATTGCGCAAGACCTACGATGGCCGCGCCGATGTGCTGGCCGGGCTCAACCTCGATATCCGCGATGGCGAATTCTGCGTGCTGGTCGGCCCCTCCGGCTGCGGCAAGTCCACCCTCTTGCGCATGCTGTGCGGACTGGAAGAGATCAGCGGCGGCGAGCTGGCCATCGGTGGTGAGGTGGTCAATCATCTGCCGCCCGCCGAACGCGGCATCGCCATGGTGTTCCAGAGCTATGCGCTGTATCCGCACATGAACGTGTACAAGAACATGGCCTTTGGCCTCAAGGTAGCCGGCAACAGCAAGAGCGACATCGACGCGCGCATCCGCCATGCGGCGTCCATCCTCAAGATCGACCATCTGCTGCAGCGCCTGCCGCGCGAACTCTCGGGCGGACAACGCCAGCGCGTGGCCATTGGCCGCGCCATCGTGCGCCAGCCGCGCCTGTTCCTGTTCGACGAGCCACTCTCCAACCTGGATGCGGCGCTGCGCGTGCAGACCCGGCTGGAGATCGCCAAGCTGCACCGGCAACTGGCCGCCACCATCGTCTACGTCACCCACGACCAGGTCGAAGCCATGACCCTGGGCGACAAGATCGTGGTCATGCACGAAGGCCGCATCCAGCAGGCCGGCACGCCGCTGGAGCTGTACCAGCAGCCGCAGAACCTGTTCGTGGCCGGCTTCATCGGTTCGCCGAAGATGAATTTCTTCCAGGGTGTGGTGACCCGCTGCGATGACAGCGGCGTGCAGGTCGAGATCGCCGGCGGCCTGCGCCTGCTGGCCGATGTCGATCCGCTGGGCGTGACGCCCGGCGCTGCGGTCACGCTGGGCCTGCGCGCCGAACAGATCCGCGAAGGCCTGGGCGATGGCCAGCCGCTGCACGGCGTGGTCAATCTGGTGGAACACCTGGGCGAGGCCAATTTCCTCTACGTGACGCTGGACGGCGGCCACGACATCGTGGTGCGCGGCGATGGCAACCGCAATGTCGATATCGGCCAGCCGATCGCCCTGTCGGTGCACAGCCACGCCTTCCACCTCTTCGATGCGCAAGGCCAGGCGCTGCGCCGGCGCACGCCCGGCAACCTGCAGGCGGCGCGCCGCCACGGTCAGGCCTGATCATGGACGGCATCGCCTATCTGGTCGGCGTGGATGGCGGCGGCACCAAGACCCTGGTGCGGCTGGCCAGCCTGCAAGGCAGGACGCTGGCGCAGGCCAGCGGTCCCGGCTCGGCGCTGCGTAACGGCGCTGCGCACGCCTGGCGCGTGATCGGCCGGACCATCGAAGAAACGTTTGCAGCCGCCGGGATCAAACGTCCCGCCGATCAGGCATTGGCCGTGGGCATCGGCATCGCGGGCGAGAACGTGGCGCAATGGTCCGCCGATTTCCGCACCATGGCCCCGGCCTTCGGCGCGCTGGAGATCGTCAACGATGGCGTGGCCACGCTGCTGGGCGCACATGGCGGCGCACCCGGCGCAATCGTGGCGGTGGGCACCGGCACCATCGGCCTAGCCCTGGATATCGACGGCAGCCGCCGCGTGGTCGATGGCTGGGGCTTTCCCAGCGGCGACGATGGCAGCGGCGGCTGGATGGGCCTGCGCGCCCTGCATCACACCCAATTGGCGCTGGATGGCCGCAGCCCGCGCGGCCCGCTGGCCGAGGCGGTGCTGGCGCTGTGCCGCGCCGAACTGTCCGCCGCCCCCGAGCGTGACGAGCGCGCTACACTGCTGGACTGGCTGTCCCAGGCCGACCAGGCCGCCTTTGCCCGCGCCGCCCGGCCCGTGGTGGCGCATGCCGCCAACGACGAAGCCGCGCGCGCCATCCTGCAAGCGGCGGCGGCCGAGATCAGCCTGATGATCGCCACCCTCGACCCCGCGCAGCGCCTGCCGCTGGCCCTGTGCGGTGGACTGGCAGCGGCCCTGCAAGCCTACCTGGACCCACACCAGCAGGCGCGCATCGTGCCGCCCCAGGCCGATGCGGTCGATGGCGCCCTGCTGCTGGCGCAGCGCGCCCTGCAAGCAAAGGAAACCCCGGCATGAACGCACTGACCGAACTGCACGGCAACGTGCTGACCCCGCAAGGCTGGACCCATGGCAGCATGGTGTTCGACCAGCGCATCCGCTCCATCGACGGCAGGCCGCTGCGGCGCGAGCCGCGCCTGATCGACGAGGGCGACTACATCCTGCCCGGCTTCATCGACCTGCATGTGCATGGCGGCGGCGGGCGCGACGTGATGGAAGGCGGCGACGCGGTCCAGGTGCTGGCGCGCCTGCATGCGCGGCACGGCACCACCAGCCTGCTGGCCACCACCATGACGGCGCCGCTGGCAGAACTCGAAGTGGCCCTCAAGGCCATCCGCACGGCCACCGATACGCGCCCGCCCGGCCATGCGCGGGTGCTGGGCGTGCATCTGGAAGGCCCCTACATCAACCCCGGCAAGCTGGGCGCCCAGCCCGACTTCGCCATCGAGGCGTCGCTCGATCAGGTCGATCACCTCAACAGCCTGGCCCCGATCCGGCTCATCACCATCGCCCCGGAAGTGGACGGTCACCTGAAGCTGGTCTGCAAGCTGGTCCATCGCGGCATGAAGGTGCAGATCGGCCACACCGACGGCAGCTATGACGACGGCGTGGCGGCGCTGGCGCATGGGGCCTCGGGCTTCACGCATCTCTTCAACGCCATGAGCGGCTTTCATCACCGCGCTCCCGGCATGGTCGGCGCAGCATTGGCCCATGCCCAGTATGCCGAGCTGATCCCCGACCTGCTGCACGTCCACCCCGGCGCGATCCGCGCGGCGCTGCGCGCCATCCCGCGCCTGTTCTGCGTGACCGATTCGACGGCGGCCGCCGGCATGCCCGATGGCGACTATGCGCTGGGCCGGCAAGTGGTCCACAAGTGCGCCGGCGGCGTGCGGCTGGACGACGGCACCCTGGCCGGCAGCATCCTGACCATGGACCAGGCCCTGCGCAACCTGATCTCGCTGGGCATGGACGTGGCCGAGGCATCGCTACGCACCTCGACCTATGCCGCCGATTACCTGGGCCTGGCCGACCGGGGCCGGCTGGCCACTGGCTGCCATGCCGACGTGGTGGTGCTGGATCGGCAGTTCGCCCTCAAGGCTGTCTATGTGGAAGGAGAAGAGATTGACCTCGCTGATGCTTAAGGAAGCCCGCTCCGCCGCCGATTACGTGGCCGTGCAGCTGACCCGCGACCAGGATCGCTATGCCGCGCTGGGAGCGCGCCTGCGCGCCGCACCGCCCGCCAACATCGTCACGGTGGCGCGCGGCAGTTCGGACCATGCGGCGGCCTATTGCGCCTATCTCATCATGGCGCGCCTGGGCCGTATCGTGGCCTCGCTGCCGATGTCGCTGGTCACGCTGAACCATGCACCGTTGCAAGTGCGCGATGCACTGGCCATCGCCATCTCGCAATCGGGACAGAGCCCGGACGTGGTGGAGCCGATCCGCTACTTCCACACCCAGGGCGCAGCCACGGTGGCGCTGGTCAACCAGGCCGATTCGCCGCTGGCCAGCGCGGCGCAATGGAGCCTGCCATTGCATGCCGGGGTGGAGTCCAGCGTAGCGGCCACCAAGAGCTTCATTGCCAGCCTGGTCGCCAGCGCCTTGCTGGTGGCGCACTGGCAGGATGACGCCGCGCTGCTGAACGCACTGGCGCAGTTGCCCGACGCCTTGCGCGCCGCCAGCGCATGCGACTGGTCCGAAGCGGTACAGGCGTTGACGCCGGCCGACCGGCTCATGGTCGTGGGACGCGGCATCGGTTTCCCGCTGGCGCTGGAAGCGGCCTTGAAGTGCAAGGAAACCTGCGCCATCCAGGCCGAGGCCTTCAGCGGCGCGGAAATCAAGCATGGACCGATGGCCTTGATCGAAGAGGGTTATCCCTTGCTCATGTTCGCCATCCGCGGACCGTCGCAGGCGGGCATGCTGGCGCTGGCCGCCGAGATGCGGGTGCGCGGCGCCAAGGTCTTGCTGGCCGCGCCGGAGGATGTGGTGGAGCGCGACCTCACCTTGCCGGTGGCGGCCACGCCGGACCTCGATCCCATCGTGGCGATTCAGGCCTTCTACGTGATGGCGGCGCAATTGTCGGCAGCACGCGGGATGGACGCGGACCGGCCACGGCATCTCAACAAAGTCACAAAGACGAACTAAGTACAAACCGGGGCGCGTTCCGCTCCGGCACCCTGACTACCGTTCGGCCTGAGTAGGCCCGCCAGGGCCGTATCGAAGGTTCTCTAGCCTTTGTACGCAGGCACTCCCTTTCGACAGGCTCAGGACAGACTTCGATACGCTACTGCGCTGCTACGCAGTCCAAACGGAAGACGAACCGCCCGACGCTCATGCCTGCGCCTGCCGCGCCTCGTCGATAAAGGCGCGCAGGTAATCGATCTCCACATCGCTCTCGCGCGCACCCAGGTAGATGTGCTTGGCAATGCCCTGCTTGCCCAGCCGCACCGGCACCACCTCCATCTGCTCGGCATATTCCAGCACCAGCCAGCGCGGCAGGGCGGCCACACCGCGCCCGCTGGCCACCATCTGCAGCATGATGTCGGTGGTCTCGATGGTCTTGTGACGGCGCGGCACGATGCCCGCCGGGGCCAGGAACTGGGTGTAGATGTCGAGCCGGTCCACCGGCACCGGATAGGTCACCAGCACCTCATTGCTCAACTGCTTCGGCTTGACGTAATCGGCGCCGGCCAGCGGATGATCGCTTGCCACCACCAGCACCTGTTCATAATCGAACACCGGCTCGAACACCAGGCCCGGCTTGTCCAGCGGATCGGGTGTGACCAGCAGGTCGATCTCGTAGCCGAACAGCGCACCGATGCCGCCGAACTGGAATTTCTGCTTCACGTCCACATCCACATCCGGCCACGCCGCCAGATAGGGCGAGACCACCTTCAACAGCCATTGGTAACAAGGGTGACATTCCATGCCGATGCGCAATGCGCCGCGCTCGCCCTGGGCGAACTGGCGCAAGCGCTCCTCGGCCAGGCTCAGTTGCGGCAGCACGCGATTGGCCACGGCCAGCAGGTATTGGCCGGCTTGCGTGAGGCGCAAATGGCGTCCTTCGCGCAGCCAGATATCGGTGCCCAGCTGCTGCTCCAGCTTCTTCATGCTGTGGCTGAGCGCGGATTGCGTAACATGCAGCACGCCGGCTGCCGCAGTGAGCGAGCCCTGGCGTTCGACTTCCTGCACGATGGAGAGGTGGATGCGGTCCAGCATAGGATGAATGGAACTCATGAAAGGAGGAGATTGCATCATTTTATGTCATACACCTGGCCAGCGGAATCACGGCAACTCCAGTGCGATTCCGGGTAGAAAATCATGCCGCTGTTTCTTTTTAAAAACTTAGTTTTTTCTTTCCCTCTTCTTTTTCCATTGCAGATTTTGACCCACGTCCTTTCTCCTTTCCTTGCAAATCGCTGACAGCATGCATTTTCCGATAGCCCGCTTCTGGAGCGGCTTTGCAGTCAGCACTCTGTCAGTTTCCCGCACGGCGCGATCTTCCGTTTCGGATGGGCGCGATCCAGAACCTTTCACCAATGCGGTGCTCGAATCCTAACAATGCCCCGCAGCGCCCAGCCAGCGGCGCTGTTACATCCCATCACAATTGCAAGGTCAACTGGGCATCGCCGCGTGCCGTTAGCCAGCTTATCGCAAGCTCATTTCCGGGCTTTGCCTTGGATCGAGGACTTCATCATGACAACAAGAAACAGATCTTCCGCCATCATCGTCTCGGCCTCGCTGCTCGGTGCGGTGCTGGCGCTCTCGGCCTGCCAGAAGCAGGATGCGCCACCGCCCACAGCCGCCGGGGCGCCGACCGCCCCCACTGCTGCCGCCACGCCGCCTTACACACCGCCGACCGCCGAGCAGCTTTCGCAGATGGTCGCGCCCATCGCCCTGTTCCCCGACAAGCTGGTGGCGCAGGTATTGGCCGGGGCCACCTATCCGGACCAGGTGGTCGCCGCCAACCAGTGGCTGGGACAGAACAGCGCCCTCAAGGGCGACATCCTCCAGGCCGCAGAAGACAAGCAACCCTGGGACGTCAGCGTGAAGTCACTGACGATGTTCCCGGCGGTGCTCTCGCAGATGGCCGCCAATCCGGACTGGACGCGCGCCCTGGGCGATGCCTTCGTCAACGATCCCAACGACGTCATGAACGCCATCCAGGCATTGCGCCTGAAGGCGCAGCAAGCCGGCCACCTGAAGAGTTCGCCGCAGCTGCGCGTCTCTACCACCGAACGCAGCACCAGCACGGTCCGCTACGAAACACCGCAACCGGTCTACGCCGGCGCACCAGTGATCGCCCCGCCGCCCCAGACCATCGTCATCGAATCCAGCCAGCCCGATACCGTCTATGTGCCGCGCTACGACCCGGCCGTGGTCTATGGCGCGCCGGTGCCGGTCTACCCCGGCTATGTCTACCGCCCGCCCAGCCATGTGGCCGATGAAGTGGTGGTCGGCGCGCTGTCCTTTGGCGTGGGCGTATTCGTGGGCGAAGCCATCAGCCATCATTCCGACTGGGGCTGGCATGGTAGATTCAACCGGTCGTCGCAACACCAGATTGTTGAACAGATTTTAGATACTCGTCCAGTGCTTCGGCCGGTGTCTTCCAACCAAGCGTTTTTCGAGGTCTGGAGTTGAGTGTATTAGCAACGGCCTGGATCTCGCGAACGCTCCACCGAGACAAGTCGGTACCCTTTGGGAAGTATTGTCGCAAAAGACCGTTCGTATTTTCGTTTGTGCCACGCTGCCATGGACTGTACGGGTCGGCAAAAAATACCTTTACCCCGGATTCGACCGTGAAGCGGGCGTGATCAGATAGTTCTTTGCCACGATCCCAGGTCAATGATTGCCACAAAAGAGCAGGCATGTCAGCCACTGCATTTCTGAGCGCATTAGCCATCGTAACAGCTCCGTAGCCAGCCAGCGCAGGACCATTTTTCGTCCTTGGTATCAATCCGTAGCCTTCCTCGCGCGGTAGGTGGACGAGCATAGTGAATCGGCTTGATCGCTCGACCAGCGTCCCGATTGCAGACCGGTTCAGGCCAATGATCAGATCCCCTTCCCAATGCCCTGGTACGGCACGATCTTGGGCTTCTGCAGGACGGTTAGTGATCATTACATCCTCGCTAACGTGCGCCCAAACTTTGGCTTGTGCTCTAGCCCTCGGCACGCGCAACGCCCGACCAGTGCGCAGACAGCTAACTAGCTCTCGCTTAAGAGCTCCTCGACCCTGGATATAAAGTGCTTGGTAAATGGCTTCGTGAGAGATTCGCATGGACTTGTCATTCGGAAAGTCGATTTGCAGCCGGTTGGAAATCTGCTCAGGCGACCAACCATTGACCCATTTACGGTCACCGCGATGCGGCTTGTTTCTGCCTATGAACGGCGCTTGCCGAGGACCAGAAACGTCACGGCCATCAGCACCGCGAACCTTGCCCTCCAGACGGTCTTGGACGTAATCGTGCAACCGTGGATTAGTTACTAGCTTCGAAGGCTTGGGTCTCTTTGCGACGAGTTCAGTCTTCCACTGCGCCACCGACGCTCGATACTCAAGTCGACCAGCACGAGTTGCAACGTTGCGTTTCAGCTCCCGGGAAACCGTCGACGCGCTGCGCCCAATACGGCGAGCAATCGCTCTTACTCCGATGCCTTGGCACGAAAGAAGTCCGATCTCTTCTCGCTCTGAAAACGACAAGTATCTCCCGGATAACGGGCTTAACATAGAAAGTGGCATACCACCATTGTGACGGAACCAACGCGTCCCTACTGCCGGTGACACACCGACCGCCTCAGCAGCCTTCTCACTCGTAATACCTGTTGCGATTTGCTCCCAGAATCGCCGCTCGGTGTCCCGGCGATGCGACGGCGCACCTGGTGATCGCATCGCCCCTCGCCCCGTCAACTTGTACATCCATCCCACTGGTCGTCCCATAAACACCTCTTTGATTAAAGGTGTTGCGACCACCGATTGAATCTGCCCATGACTGGGGCATGCACTGGGGCGGACCGGTGCAACAGGACCAGCCGGCAGTGGTGTACAAGAACACCAGCTATGTGTCGCATTCGACCACGGTGATCAATCGCGTGACCAATAATGTCATCGTCAATAACAACAATCGCACGGTCAACAACATCAGCAACGTCAACAACGTTAGTAACGTCAATAACGTCAACAACACCCGCAATGTCGTCAACGAGAACCGTGTCGACCGTCGCGTCACCGTCAACAATGTCGACCAGCGCCGCGAAGCCGTGCAGGCGGCCCCGGCAGCCATGAGCATGCCGCACTTCACGGCCAGCGACACCCGCATGGGCGCCGCCCCGCACGCACCGGCGCCACAGCAGATGGCGGCGCTGCACGAGCATGTTGCACCGGCTGCGCCGGAACACGCCAGTGCGCAGCACGACGCCAGGGCGAGGGCCGAGGAAAAGAAGATGGCGGAAGAGAGGAAGATGCCGCCGATGCAGCAGATGCAGAAGGAAGCGGCCAAGCCTGCCATGACGCGAATGGACAACAAGGAAGCGCCCGCCGCACACATGACGCCGCCGGTCGCTCATGCGCAGCCAGCACCGCAGCGCGAAGAGAAGATGAGCATGCCTGCGCATGCGGCGTCGATGCAACAGCATGAGACGCAAGCGCGTGCACCGGTGCCGCATCCGCCTGCGCAGCATGCAGCCGATGCGCATGAGGTGGAAAAACATGAGGCGCAGCAGCATCAGGCCGAGAAGCAGGTGGAACAGAAACACGCTGCTGACAAGCATGAGGCTGAAAAGCATGAAGGCGAGAAGCTCGAGACGCAGCATCACAACGGTTGAGGGCGCTCAGGCGATCAGAGGGTTGAAAATCCTTGGGTAGCTGGTTCGATTCTGCACCGAGCGCCAAGACTTCAGCGTTACCAGAATTGGCAGCCGCGCCGCTCGGGGTGGCTGCCTTTTTAGTTTCTTCCACAGCCGTCATCAGAGTTAGCATTTTTCCGCTCAATGGGGGCGCAGAAGAGCATTAGAAGATAGAGAGTCTTCACTAGGTCATTACAAAGCCCCGATATTTTCTGATGAATCAATTTTTCGGTGGAAAAGTCCACACTTGGCGAATATTTCTTTGGTCGATGTCGAGCATGCACGCCATCATCGATACGTCCATACCACCGTACTTCGAACGCCATTTATAAACCGTCACCTAGTTCGCGACAGATGTCCGGGATGCCAAGGCCAGCCCCAACACTCTTGATCGCCTAGATAATCTGGCTATCCTTGAATTCAATCTCTTCATTTCTAGAATTTCCCTGTGAGAATATTCTACTTCTGACGGCGCTGGTTTTAAGGGAGGATTACCTAGTCACATCCTCCTGTAGAATTACAAAAAAACAATTTTTCTCAATAATACGATTTATCTCACATGAATATCGGAAAAATGAGAGGCGATCACAAACGTCTGATCGGGGGATCATTCTTTAACTGGCTGATCGAGACTGGAAAATCACGCCTTGGTGAAGCGCTCTGAAGGGGTGGCAACATGCGTCCTCTCAATAAATTTTTAAAGATGGCCGTCATGGGCGAGGTCAAAAGCGCCGCGCAACTTCATATCGACCGAGGCGATGATCTCAATGCACGTGACTCAAACGGGCTCACTCTGCTCATGCTTTTGGCGGCAAAAAATAAAACAGCCATGTGTCAATTTCTGCTGGAAGCTGGAGCCGATCCCTCTTTGCTGGATCCCTCCGGTAGGACAGCTTACGCTATTGCAATTTCCGCAGGAGCTCAGCAAGTCGCAGACGTACTGAAGCCCATCACGTCGGCTCCGGCCATTTCGGAAATATTGGTAACCGAGCAAACGCCGATGACAAATATCGGGACAGCTCTTTCTCAAGATGAGAGGAATAATACTGAATCGCCAGTAGAGGCATCCTCTATGAACGAAACCGTCTGTACGCCGGCTTTGTTATCTGTAATCCCAGTAACTATAGATTACGATGAATGCAGTTTTGAGTTATCTGATTGGGTCGCAGAGGAAGAACTCCCACCTCCGGAACCAGATTTTTCTATCGTTGCTGACGCAAGTGCAATACAAATAGCTATATCTGACTATAAACCTATCGACTCATCAATAGATTGGGATGATGTTGAGGCCTTCCTCCCCGATCAATCAGCTCCATTTTCGCGCAAGGAAAACCTTGAAACCAGGGGACGCTTACGCCTCGCTCTCATAAGAGCAATTCGAGAAGGCAGCGTGCCTGAAATGGAAATCGAGTCCTTGTCCGTTGATGAAGATGGGAACTACAACCAAGAATTCAAAGAACTGCTAACGTTAGTTATCAACGACTTAGGAGCAGAAGTCGATGAACGATTTGAATATATCACCTGGGATGAAAATTTCTCTGTCCACATTTCGAAAGAAGAGGCTGCTGACGAAGAAGAGGTTATAGACACTGCTATACGCTTCATCGACAGTGTGACATCGCGTCGCGCAGAACCGCTACGCATATATCTAAGAGATATCCAAAAGGTCAAACTAATCACCGGCGAAGAGGAAGTAATCTTCTCTCAGCGTATGGAAGAGCAGCATAGACGGGCGCTAGACGCATTGGCACAATGGCCTCGAGGCCTCAACCTGCTACTTGATGCCGGCCGATTGGTACAAAAGCAGCAAAGAGCTATTTCTTCGATATCCCTAGGTCCAGTTGAAAAGCAGCCGAATTTGGATGACCCCTCCACAGAAACGATCATTTTTTCTACACAGGATCCCACGAGTGATGATAGCGAGGATGAGGTAGATGAGCCGACATCATCGCCAGATAACTCCACTTCTGTTTTCCTGGGTACCTTACTTCACCTGACTTCGCTGGTGGAGAAATCGCCATCGGAGAATCTCAATAAAGAGATCAGAAAACAGATCGACCTGCTTCGCCTCAACAGCATTTTTCTGTTTGATCTCTTAAGTTCGGCGCTCCAAGATCAAGGCGAAGCAGCTTTCGAATTTTCCGCTGCGATGAAATGCTACATGGACGCTCGTGAACGGATGGCCACTGCAAATCTAAAACTGGTCTTCCATATCGCAAAAAAATTTATGTATAGCGGTTTGTCATTGGAAGATCTAACGCAAGAAGGAAACATCGGTTTGCTGAAGGCTGTTGAGCGTTTCGATTGGCGGCGTGGATATAAATTCTCCACCTATGCAACCTGGTGGATTCGCCAGCAAATTGGACGTGCTATCGCAGATTCGGCTCGCACCATACGAATTCCTGTTCATATGCATGAGAAGCTTCAGCGATTACACAAAGAGACGCTGGCCTTTGAAGAGGAAACCAGACGGCCTCCAGAGCCCGAAGAAATAGTAGCTCGCCTTGGCATATCGATACGCAATTGGGAGACCTTGCAACGAGTCCCCTCCGAGCCGATGTCTATCAATGATTTTTTCAACGATGACCTGATCGATCCGATTGCTGGCGACAATATCGTATCTCCTGATCCGTTCGATTCGTACGCAGAATTACAACTCTGCGAAACGGTGAACAATGTGATTTCGACGCTCAAACCTAAAGAAGAAAAAGTGCTTCGTATGCGCTTCGGCATTGGAATTACTAATGCGCTTACTCTCGAAGAAGCAGGCGCTACTTATGGTTTGACTAGAGAACGAATCCGTCAGATCGAAGCCAAGGCTTTACGCCGGTTATCAACTGCAGAGAAATTTAATCAGCTTTCAATTGCATCGTTTGGTTATGTCCCCACAGGGAACTCAGCTTCTGCGAAACCCGTTGACCACGATGAAACAATGATAGTGGTCAAACAAACTATTGACGACGGAACCGATATTGAATCGCATAATGCCGCAGCGGCCATGATCGATCGCGAACAGAATCCACATGTTGTGCAATCAAAGGCGCTGAATCGCCTCCTCTTGCAACTCGAAGATGCCGGGATTCGCGTGGTGGACGAGCGAACGGCAACGTCAGGGAAAGTATGGGTCGAAATTGCTGAAATGAATGACACAAGAGATCGCAAGTTCATTCGCAAAATGTTGGACATCGGCTTTTCTTTTATACCAGGGCGAGGGTACTGGAAATGACATCAAGAACACGCAATGCACCTCCACATGCAATGGCCATGCTTGAAGCTCTTCGTGGCTTAGGGTATTCAACCGGTGCAGCGCTGGCAGACATCATCGACAACAGCATCTCAGCAGGAGCCAACAATGTTTATGTTGATTTCACGTGGGATGGCGCCCAGAGCCGAATTTCTATCTTAGACAATGGCACTGGAATGTCAGACAGTGAACTAGAAAGCGCAATGCGTTTGGGTGACAAAAATCCTCTTGACGTCCGCTCAGCTCATGATCTAGGCCGATTTGGCATGGGATTAAAAACAGCGTCTTTCTCGCAATGCCGCCGCTTGACCGTGAAAACGATAAAGAATGGTAGAGAGAGTTGCCTACGGTGGGACTTAGGCGAGTTAGCCAAGAATCCAGAGAGAGGCTGGCTGTTATTCGAAGGGGCTGCCGAGGAATCTCACCCATTCGTTGCCTCATTAAGTGGGACGAACCCCGGCACACTGGTACTCTGGGAATTAATGGATCGCATCGTTACTGATGGCTATACGGCAAATAACTTTATCGATCTTATCGATGCCGTTGAATCTCATTTGGCAATGGTATTTCATCGGTTTCTAAAAGGACCGCACGCCAATTTAAATCTCTACTTGAATGGTAGACCTGTTTCTGCGTGGGATCCATTTATGTCAGGACATCCCGCAAAACCGTGGACCTCTCCGGTCACCAGTCATCAAAACGCCTATGGAAATGTCACAGTCCAATGCCATGTATTGCCACATCGCGACAAACTTACCGCAACCGAATTTGAGGAAAATGCGGGCCCCGAAGGTTGGACTGCACAGCAAGGATTCTATGTTTACCGTAACGAGCGCCTGCTTGTCGCTGGCGGATGGCTAGGTTTAGGCAACTCGCGAGTATGGAATCGAGAAGAAGCCCATCGCCTTGCCCGCATTCGACTGGACATTCCCAATACAGCAGATGCCGACTGGAAAATTGATGTTCGCAAATCTATAGCACGCCCACCTGTGTCACTTCGCCCTTGGTTAATATCGCTAGCGGAAAACACGCGAGAGCGAGCGCGGCGCGTATTTGCTTATCGAGGCACGCCTATGCCGGTGCAGGGCAATACCACAATTGAGCAAGCTTGGCGTATCGACCGACTCAAATCTGGAATGCGTTACAAGATAGACCATAACCACCCGTCTGTTGCAGCCGTCATGTCTAGTGCCAGCGAACTTAAGCCGCTTATTCAATCGATGCTTCGCGTAATCGAAGAAACAGTGCCGGTACAACGCATCTGGCTTGATACCGCTGAAAGCAAAGAAACTCCTCGAACTGGCTTTGAAGGTGAAACCAATGCAACCATTATCGAGGTCGCGAGTGTTCTTTTTAACGATCTCATTGAACGTAAAGGTCTTAGCATCGATGAAGCACGTAAGTCCATGCTTCGCACTGAACCATTCCAGAAATATCCATCACTCGTAGCAAAACTTGGGAGCTAAAGAATGACAGTAGCTGAGGAGATCGCAGTCCAAAATGAGATAGCCGAAAACATTATCGCTACCGCACAGCGGCTGATTCGCGCCGAGAAGGATAAGTCCAAAGTTACGCCCACATATATTGCAGCCAAAGTACAGATGGCGACCGAGATATTTAACAGAGATGGAGCCGTCACCGTCGACCAGCAAGCCATTATCGCTACGTTGATTCAACGATTTAGCCATTGGATTGGTAAATCCACTGCCATCATGGACAACACCAACCACAAAGACTGGTTGAATGCTGCACGTAAAAAGGACTGGCACTATTGGCGACGCTACCGAGACTTCCTAGAATCAAAGCTGTCTGATACGGTTGTGGATGGTTTAGATGAGGCCACAGATAGCGTCTTAGAGCTATTAGAAGATCCGCAGCGAGTAGATCAATGGGATAGACGCGGCCTCGTTGTAGGCCATGTCCAATCAGGTAAGACAAGTAATTATTCCGGCCTAATTTGCAAAGCTGCTGACGCCGGCTACAAAATTATTATCGTTCTTGCGGGTCTTCACAATAATCTGAGGTCTCAAACACAGATGCGACTCGAAGAGAGTTTTCTAGGGTATGAGACAACCTCGGATCGCGACCCAGGCTTACCTATTGGTGTCGCAGAATTTGGGGAAGATTTAAAAACAAATTCTGCAACAACACGTGCTGAAAACGGCGACTTCAGTAAGGCTATTGCAAAACACTTCCACGGAATCTCCCCTGAAGAGCGCCCTTGGTTATTCGTTGTTAAAAAGCAGAAGACAGTTCTCACAGCCTTACTCAACTGGATTCAAACCCGTGTCGCCGATACTACAGATGCAGATGATGGGCGAAAGCTGGTAACCAAGTTGCCCCTACTCGTCATTGATGACGAAGCCGATAACGCATCCGTAGATACCGGCGAAGATATTGTGGATGAAAATGGGCAGCCAAATGAAGAGTACAGCCCGAAGACCATCAACCGTCTCATTCGTCAGATCTTGCACGCGTTTAGCCGTAAGGCTTATGTCGGCTATACAGCAACGCCATTTGCAAATATATTCATTCACCAAAAAGGCACAACAAAGAAAGAAGGTGCGGACCTCTTCCCCAAAGCATTCATTATCAACCTCTCCGCACCATCAAACTACGTCGGCCCAGCCCGCATGTTCGGCAAGATGACAAAAGAGGGCCGAGAAGGAGCACTACCTTTATCACGCGCAATCGAAGATCATTATGATGAAGAAGCTGAATCAGGCTGGATGCCACCCAAACATAAAAAGGATCATTGTCCTCTTTTCGGAGGACAAAGTACTGCTCCGCCATCTCTACACGAAGCCATCCACGCATTTGTTTTAGCTTGCGCCGTTCGTGAACTTCGAGGTCAAGGAACGCAGCATAGCTCTATGCTCGTCCACGTCACCCGTTATGTTGATGTGCAAAACCATGTAAAAGCGCAGGTTGAAGAAGTCGTCCGCCGAATGCGACAGCGAATTAAGCGGGGAATGGATGTTGAGGCTCTACGAGAACAACTTCACGAACTTTGGAAAAGCGACTTTATTATTACTCGAGATAAGGTTGCAGCATTATCCACTGCAGAGGAATGCCCACCAGTACTACCGGTATGGGATGACGTACTTGCGAAATTGCCCGACGTCCTGGATGACATACAAATCCGCTCTGTAAATGGAACAGCTAAAGATGCCTTGGAATACTCCACGCCCGGTTCGGCGTTAAAGGTAATCGCAGTCGGCGGTGATAAGCTTGCACGAGGCCTGACTCTAGAGGGGCTTTGCGTTAGCTACTTTGTTCGGACAACAAAGATGTATGACACCCTCATGCAGATGGGGCGTTGGTTCGGATATCGGCCAGGATATCTAGACTTATGCCGCCTCTACACTTCCAACGATCTGGTGAAATGGTTTGAGCATATCGCAGATGCCTCGGAAGAATTACGCGAAGAATTTGACTTTATGGCGCAAACAGGACTGACACCTGAGCAGTACGGCCTGAAAGTCAAATCACATGAGGTCCTTACCGTGACATCTCCGTTAAAAATGAGGAACTCAGAGACACTTTCACTAAGCTATAGCGGGACACGGCCACAAACCATTCTTTTCCATCGGAACAAGCAAATACAACAGAACAATCTTAGGGCCGCTGAATCACTGATTAGCGACCTCGGCTCTCCAGCGGCGAAGAACATAACTTACGACCGTAATGGAGAGACGCAGAGCTGGCCGAACAGTGCTCTGTGGAGGAATGTTGAAGCGGCGAAGATACTTAGGTTCCTTGAAGACTATACGACGCATCCAAATGCGACGAGTGCTAAAGCAAGCGTACTTTCAGACTTCATTAAGAAGATGACAGAGATAGGGCAACTTGCCCAATGGAGCGTGGGGCTTATAGGAAGTGGCAGCATTGAAGGGCCTAGCCATAAATTTGGGGAGAGCGAAGTCAAAACCTTCCCTATGCGCAAATACGATGCATCTGGTGACAAATTCTCTATCAGGGTTCTGACTGATCCTAAAGACGAAGGGATGGATTTAAATGATGACCAATGGCGTAAAGCGCTCGAATTGACTTTGGATGCATGGAAACCTGATCCAGCTCGCTCCCCGCCGCGGATTGATCCACCGGTCGAACCAAGTGGGAAAGGTATTCGAGAAATGCGCAAAAACCTAGGCGGAAGTTCAGAGAGAGGTTTGCTTTTACTGTACCCACTATCGCCCTACGTTATCAGCGAAAACAAAGATCGAAGTCTGGTCATACCTGAGTGGGAAAAGCCCGTAATGGCCTTTGCGATCGCATTTCCGTCGAGTGATAACGCCATCACTGTTTCTTACAAAGTCAACCTCCTATACTGGATCCAAGAATATGGCCCGTCAGAGTGATGAGTTCGTGATGGCTTGGTCCTCTCTACATGGGTTAGGTGATGAGGCGGGCTGGCAAGCCATTCCAATTGCGCCAGCATCACCTCTGGAGCTGCAGGCGGGTCGTCGCTCTCCAGACAACTCCGAGGCTGTGCTACTTGGCTTCCCATCTATACGTCTATCAGCATCGGATAAACTACCGGAAGGACAGGGTTTTGCAGTGGAACGTATAGACCCGCAAGGCGACAACAAGCTGTGGCTAGCACTGACACGAAAGACTGCTGGGAGCGGAGATTTGTTCGCAAGCATGGTATCCGATGTAGTAGGAGCACTTGATGACGCTGTTATTGCTGGCTCAAATGAACAGAAGCTCCTTCATGTATTCATCAGTCGCGTGGGAGCCTGGCAGGAGTTCATGAGAAAAGGTCTTCAAGCCCTGAGTCCTGAAGCAGAAATCGGCTTGGTTGGCGAACTTGCAGTGCTTCGATCAATTATCGATGCAGGTGTACCTGCACCACTTGCGATTGAATCATGGCGTGGCCCATTAGATGCTATTCAGGATTTCGAACTGGGAAGCGGAGCACTAGAGGTGAAGTCCACACTATCGACGATTGGATTTCCTGCAAAGATTGGATCTCTTGAACAGCTTGAAGACTCTGTGCGTCAACCGTTGTTTGTCGTAAGTGTCCGACTGAAACAAGCTACTACTGGGAAAACCCTTTCCGAAATCGTCGCTGAGGTGCAGTGCATCGTCAAAGGTGAAGCAGAAGCAAAGCGCCTCTTGGAGGAAAGATTACTCGCTGCGGGATTTATAGACAAACACGGAGACCGTTATCCTAGGCGATTTATTCTCGCCAACATGCGGTTCCTCGAAGTAGATAAAGACTTCCCACGTCTGACACTAGGCAATGTGCCAACAGGCATTACGAAAGCAAGTTATGAAATCGATCTTGACAAAACAATTGGTACGGCAATAGAGATTGATGAAGCATTAAAGAAACTAGGGGCAATGAAACTATGAACTTGGGTGATTTTCTTCTTGAAACACAAGCTGGTGTTCGCTCCCAGATGCGAGAGGGAGCACTATATGAGGAGCTGGTCTTCTCCGGTATTGTGATGGATCACATGGCCGAAATTGGCATGACATTTGAACCTGTCGAATGCCACTTCGAGGGAAAATTCGGCTCTGCCAACCTCCGGCTCAGTGGCTATGGTATCTCGGAAGATCTAGATCAATTGGATTTGTTTGTCAGCCTCTATGCAGGGGTCGATATTCCCACCGCAATCCCTGACTCCGAAACAAAAACTGCAGTTGAGCAGTGCTTAAGATTTTTGACACTCTGTGCCGAAGGAAAGATGGCACCAAAGCTCGACCCATCCACTGACGTTCGATCCCTTGCTGAGACGCTACAAACAATTTACAACGATCTGGAGCAGATTCGTGTTTATGTCATCACCGATAAGGTAGCGAAGTCCAAGAGTTTCAAGACTCGGGAAGTCGGCGGGAAAGCAGTTCGCCTTGAAGTAATGGACATCGAAAGACTGCATCGCCACTGGTCTGAAGGAAAACCACGTGATGAACTGGTGGTTGACTTCAATGAGGTATCTGGCGCTCCGCTACCATGCGTCTTCGTTCCTGGTGAAAACGACGATTACGACTATGCACTCACCGCCGTTCCTGGTGAAGCTCTACGTCTTCTCTATGAACGGTTTGGTGCCAGACTTCTTGAGGCTAATGTACGCTCCTTCCTCAGCGTTAAAGGCAAAGGCGTCAATGCTGGCATACAAAGTACTCTCAGATCTGCACCAGAGCGTTTCATGGCCTATAACAACGGTATCGTCGTCGTTGCCGATGAGATGATACTTGGCACAACGAATAACGGTTCTTCTGGTATTACATGGCTTAAAGGACTACAGATCGTCAATGGTGGCCAAACAACAGCCTCTCTCTACTTCACCAAGAAAAGATATCCAACAACGGATCTAAGCCATGTACGTATTCCGGCGAAGATTATCGTCATGAAGACAACTGATCCAGCGAAAGAAGAGGCGCTTGTTTCTGACATCTCTCGATACGCAAACAGCCAAAATGCGGTCAAGCAGTCTGATCTTTCAGCCAATAAACCTTTCCACATCGAGATCGAAAAACTGTCTCGCTCTATTTACTGCCCGGATGGTGTCGGGCAATGGTTCTACGAGCGGGCATCTGGCAGCTACAATACGCTGCTCAGCAGGGAAGGCTCTACGCCTGCGAAGCTCAAGGCACTCAAGGAGTCCATTCCGACCTCGCGCCGCATCACAAAGACTGATTTGGCGAAGTATGTAACTGCGTGGGACTGCAAACCCGATATCGTTAGCCTCGGATCACAAAAGAACTTTGATCGCTTTATGGCGAACTTAGCTCCATCTGATGGCCAAGAAATCCCGCTGCCAAGTGTTCAGGACTTCAAGGCGATGATTGCTAAAGCGAAGATCTATCGAGAAGCCCAAAAGCGTCTACGGCCAATGTTCCCTGCGTTCCAAGCCAACGTTACGGCCTACACTGTGTCACTCTTGGCTGAAAAACTTGGAAACCGCATTGACTTGGAGAGAATCTGGAACAAGCAAGCCGTCTCCCCAGAATTACTCGACCAAATCGCCGTATGGGCAAAAGAGGTGAATGAAGTGCTACACAATTCCTCTGGTGGACGTATGGTATCGGAATGGGCCAAGAAGCCTGAGTGTAAGGAAGCGGTTATCGAGGCAATTTATTCAGCACCGGCCGACAATATTCCTGAGCTCAAGGCGGTATAAACCATTAATTACGGAAAGGATATTGATGGCAGACATCGTTCAACCTCAAGTGCGAAGTCGGATGATGTCTGGGATTAGAGGAAAAAACTCCAAACCAGAGATTCTGGTGAGGCGCCTGTTGTTTGCGGCGGGTTTTCGTTTTCGACTCCACCGTCGGGATCTAGCTGGAACCCCAGACATTGTCCTACCAAGTAGAAAGATTGCCATTTTTGTGCATGGGTGTTTTTGGCATGCGCATAATGAATGCCGTTATTTCAAGCTGCCCTCAACGCGGCCGGAGTTTTGGAAAGCGAAACTTCAAGGGAATGCCAAAAGAGATCAACGAGCGATCGCCAGCTTGATCTCTTCTGGCTGGCGGGTATTAAGCATTTGGGAGTGTGCTACTCGAGAATTTCAAGAGCAATCTCTAGGGGAGGAAATTATTTCCTGGATCAATGGCGATGAGCTATCAGGGGAAATCGGAAGCGTTACCAATAATTAGTTTGACAACGCCTCACGATGTTTTAGCTTCTATTGTTGATCCCTAGATGCCAAGAATTTATAGATGACCTTGGCAATCTTTCGTGCCAACAGCGGTGGCACGGCATTGCCAATCTGTCCGTATTGCTCCGTACGATTTCCTTCGAAGAAATAGTTATCAGGAAACGTCTGCAAACGAGCCGCTTCGCGGACTGTCAAACTACGACATTGAGATGGATCAGGATGGATATAGTAATGGCCATCCTTCTTGATATGGGCCACAACCGTCGAAGAGGGAAGCCCACCGACCTGTACTCGGAATCGATCTGCAAAAGGTATTTTCTCCTCTTCAACGTTCGTGTGATCAGGTAGTAGCTTCGGTGGAAAATCATACAATGTCGGAGCATACCCTTCTTCTTTTGCAAAGGCTGATGCGAATAAATATCGGTGCAAGTCGGATCTCATGTGGCTACGAGTCTCGTGCTGAAGCACACCACCAAGTCTTGCATCCAAATACCATGATTTAAGCTCTTTCGACATGGAGGCACTTGGGGTAACCGCCATTGGGATAAAAGTGCCACCAAAAGAAACCAGCTTCTTTGCCCGCTCTAATGCGCGCTCCATACGCTCTTCAACTTGTGGTCGATTATCTGCCCGCCAATAAGCGAGATTCTTTGGTGCGCCAGCTAACGCAGCCAACCACGCCTCGTGAGAATCTGGCTCTTGAGATAATCGACTACGTAAAGGGGGAAGGCCGGATAAAGCCGTCATTACGCCAGTCTGAGGAGTGATTGCTCTCAGTACGAATCGGTGCGGATGATTCAGTAGAGCAGAGGTCTGCTCCGCAACATCAGAACGAATTCCAAAAAGAATGACTCTATGACGACTTTGAGGAACTCCATAGGCATCCGCCTCAATCACATAATCATTCGGAGACAGCTTATCTGTATGCACCACCAGCGAGCGAATTTTGTAAGTTAATCCTTCGCGGGGATTCGTCAGGTCCGCCAAAATTCGCTCAAAGATTCTGCTTCCACCGTGCTTTGAACTCAACATTCCTTTGACGTTTTCCATCACGAAAACTGAAGGAGAGAATCGCTGAATAATTCGTAGATACTCTGTGTAAAGGAAATGTCGCTCGTCGTTCTCGAAAGCTTCCGGGTCTTTCCCGCGTAAACGAGAACGACCAGCCGTGGAATATGCTTGGCAAGGAGGCCCCCCGATTAAAACCCAATCGGAAGCATCACCAATCCCCTCTTGAATCCATCCGTCAATGATATCAACAGGGGTAACACCCAATTCGGCACAACGCACTTCATGGGCCGCTTTCTCTGCGGCGTCCTTGATGTCCTCATGAGCAAGGAATTGTTCGCGTGTGATGTTGCCACGAACATAGTCATAATAGGCTTCAGGTGCTTTTCCCTTGGGGAATTTTCGAAATAGGGCGCGAAGCATCAAGGTCCTGTATGCCACCGGATCCTTTTCAATAGAGACCTTAACATCAAAACGGGCATTTCCGCGGTCGTCCCGGACTGAAGAGAACCCCTCGCAAAGCCCCCCTGGCCCTGCAAACAGATCAATTACTGGTATTTTTGCGAGCTTCTCTTCCATTAATTATTTATCATTTAATACAGGCTTGGGATTGCCGAACGAAGCAAGACTATATTTCTTGCTCTTTTCTCAAAACTTCCTATTTTATCTTGTAGTTGCCCTTGCAATTCAGGACATTCAGACATCGTTAAGTTACTGATGCAGCCCGTCCACCCCGGGCCACCAAAACGAAATTACCCCCCAATACGATCCGGCTCCGTCCGCCCATCCAACATCAGTTGCAGAAAAGCCAGATCCAGCCACTTGCCGAACTTGGTGCCGACCTGCGGCAGATAGCCCACCTGCTCAAACCCCAGCTTCTTGTGCAGGCTGATGGAGCCGCTATTGCTGGCGTCGATGCCGGCCACCATCACATGCTTGCCCAGCGCGCGGGCGCGGGCGATCAGGGCTTCCATCAGCGCCCGCCCCAGGCCTTCGCCGCGATGATCCTTGTGGACGTAGACCGAATGCTCCACGGTGTGACGATAGCCATCGAAAGCGCGCCAGTCGCCAAAGCTGGCATAGCCCAGCACCTTGCCGTCGGCCACCGCTACCAGCACGGGATAGCCGCTCTGGCGGCGTGCGGTCAGCCAGTCTTCGCGGTTGCGGTCGTCAACCAGGGTCTCGTTCCAGATGGCCGTGGTGTTGGCCACCGCGTCGTTGTAAATCGGGGTGATGCCGGCAATGTCGGCCAGCTCGGCGTCGCGGATCTGCATGGTGTCGGGAATGTAGAAGATAGAAAGAAATAGAACGGCGTAGAAGAAAAGCGCAGCGGCACAGTGTAGCCGATGTGGAACAGTCGCATGCGTTACCGCCCTTGTGTTAAGACATCTGACATATACATGTGTTACCATTCGGCAAGCCCGTCAGTGGCTTCCCGTGCATGCCTGGCCTGGCCGAGCGCGACGGAGAACAAGCATGCCCTCGCATGTCTGCAAGACCGGAGACGAGTTGCGTTGTCTGAACTCCACGATCCCGGCACATGACCATTTCCCCATTGCCCGCCATTGACTTGCTGTCACGCATGACCTTGCGTCATGAGGCAGGCGCTGGTGTCTCCTATCCACCTCCACTGTATTGACCATGACCTCCAAGTTCAGTCCCTCGCGTCGTGCCGTCCTGGCCGCTACCGCAGCGGCCGTTCCTCTCGTCTCGATCCCTTTGCTCAAACAGGCCAAGGCCGATGGCCTGGAAGGCATCGAGCTGCAGCACTACAAGCCGGTGTTCTTCGACAATGCCCAATGGCTCTTCATCCTGGCCGCCTGTGATCGCCTGATCCCCGCCGAAGGGCGCGGACCGGGTGCGCTGGAAACCAATGTTCCGGTCTTCATCGACCAGCAGTTGCATGCCGGTCTCGGTAGCGACATCTATCAGCAGGGGCCGCACCAGACGGATGCGCCGGCCACGCTGGGTTTCCAGATTCCCTATGCGCCGCAGGATGTCTATCGCATCGGTATCAGCCTGACCCAGCAGATCAGCCAGCAACAGCATGGCAAGCGCTTCGAGCAGCTGGACGCCAAGGACAAGGACGCCTTGCTGACGGCGCTGCAAAAGAATGGCGTGGATTTCGCTGCGCTGGGCGAGACGTCGATGCGGCCTTCGCAATTCTTCGGGCAGTTGCTGGGCGATACCAAGAATGGCTACCTGGCCGATCCCATGTACGGCGGCAACAAGGACATGAAGGCCTGGGTCGCCATCGGCTTCCCCGGTGCGCGTGCGGCCTACACCGAATGGGTGGACCAGCACAACGTGAAGTACCCGCTCGGCCCGGTCAGCCTGTCGGGCAAACGCGCCTGAACGGCGCTGCCTGGACTGCTTGCCTCCCTGTCACTTTCTGATTGAATACTCATGCCTGATATCACCAACGACGACGTCGATGTCGTCATCGTCGGCCTCGGTTGGGCCGGTTCCCTGATGGCTATCGAACTGGCCCAGGCCGGCCTGAAGGTGCGCGCCCTGGAGCGCGGCCCGGACCGCCCGCCCGAAGACTTCGCCTATCCCAAGCCGGCCGACCAGTACGGTTACGCGACCCGCAACAAGGTCTTCGCCACGCCGCGCGACGCCGCCCTGACGGTGCGCTACAACACGGCGCAGCAGGCGCTGCCCACCCGCAAGTGGGGCGCCTTTGCGCCCGGCACTGGCGTGGGCGGCTCGGGCCTGCACTGGACTGCGGTGCTCATCCGCGCTACGCCCACCGACCTCAAGCTCAAGACCTACGCGGACCAGGCCTACAAGCACAGCAATCTCGATCCCGAGATGCGCATCAAGGATTTCCCGTTCACCTGGAACGAGATCGAGCCGCACTACGATTTCTTCGACAAGGTCTGCGGCCTGTCTGGCACGACCGGCAACCTGCGCGGCCAGATCCAGCCGGGCGGCGATCCCTTCGAAGGTCCGCGCTCGAACCCCTATCCGCTGCCGGCGCTGCACGATACCTACAACAACACCCTGTTCGCCGATGTGGCTCGCAAGCTGGGCTACCATCCCTTCCCCAATCCCTCGGCCAATGTCTCGCAGGCCTGGACCAATCCGTATGGCGCGCAGATCGCGCCTTGCAACTATTGCGGTTTCTGCAGCAAGTATCCTTGCCTGAACTACTCCAAGGCCTCGCCGCAGACCACCATCCTCGATGTGGTCAAGCGCCTGCCCAACTTCGACTACAAGGTCAACGCCAATGTCATCCGCGTGGACCTGCACGCCGACAAGAAGACCGCGCGCGGCGTGACCTATGTCGATGAGAACATGAAGGAAGTGTTCCAGCCGGCCAAGATCGTGATCCTCTCCAGCTTCCAGTTCGCCAACGTGCGACTGATGCTGCTCTCGGGGATCGGCAAGCCCTATGACCCGATCACCGAGACCGGCGTCATCGGCCGCAACTACGCCTTCCTCTCCAATGGTGGGGCGACGCTGTTCTTCAAGGACAAGCACTTCAATTCCTTCGCCACCGCAGGGGCCACGGGCGAGATGTTCAACGACATCTCGCCGGGCAACTTCGACGATGGCGTCAAGCTGGGCTTCATCGGCGGCGCCAAGATCCATAGCTCGCAGGCTTCGGGCGCACCGATCGGCACCGCGCTGCCGCCGGGCACGCCGAGCTGGGGCCGGGGCTGGAAGGAAGGCATGATCGACTGGTACGACCATTCCATGAAGATCAGCATCACCACCACCTGCATGTCCTATCGCGGTCACTTCCTGGACCTGGACCCGAACTACAAGGACCCGTGGGGCCAGCCGCTGTTGCGCATGACCTTCGACTGGCGTCAGAACGAGCTGAAGCTGCAGCGCTACCTGCGCGACATCGTGCTGAAGATTTCCAAGGAGCTCAATCCCGATCACATGTCGGAAAGCTTCCTGGCGCTGGATTCGCACTGGGACATCACCAAGTACGTCTCCACCCACAACGTCGGTGGCGCGATCATGGGCGATTCGCCGCGTGACTCGGCGTTGAACAAGTACCTGCAATCCTGGGATGTGCACAACGTCTTCGTCCCTGGCGGCAATGCCTTCCCGCAGAACTTCCAGGCCAATCCGACGGCCACCATCGGCGCCATCACGCTCATGGCCGCGCACGCCATCAAGACGCAGTATCTGAAGAACCCCGGTCCGCTGGTCCAGGCGTAAGGGGAAGAGAACATGAAAAAACTGACTTCATTGTTTGCCGCCCTGGCCTGGTCGCTAGTTGCTCTGGGTACGTTGACCACAGCGCAGGCGGCCGATCAGGATCTGGTGGCGCGCGGCCAATACCTGGCGCGCGCGGGCGACTGCATGGCCTGCCACAGCGCTGCGGGCAAGCCGGCCTATTCTGGCGGGCTGGCCATCGACAGCGGCCACGGCATCATCTATTCCACCAACATCACGCCGGACAAGGAACACGGCATCGGCAACTACAGCGAGGCGCAGTTCTCCGCTGCCGTACGCCATGGCGTGCGCGCCGATGGTACGCAACTCTATCCGGCCATGCCCTACCCCAGCTATGCCAAGGTGAGTGACGAGGACATCCACGCCCTCTACACCTACTTCATGCAGGGGGTCAAACCGGTGGCCAGCACGCCGCCGGCCAGCAGCATGAGCTTCCCCTTCAATATCCGCTGGGGGATGAAGCTGTGGAATGTCTTCTTCGCCAATGACAAGCCCTTCAGGGAGCAGGATGGCTGGAGCGCCGAGATCAAGCGCGGCGCCTACCTGGTCGAGGGCCTGGGCCATTGCGGCAGCTGTCACACGCCGCGCGGCTTTGCGATGAACGAGAAGGCCAGTGACAGCGGCCAGGCGCAGTTCCTCTCGGGCGGCGACCTCAATGGCTGGGCCGTGCCCTCGCTGCGCGGCATGCCGCACTGGAGCGCGCAGGACATCGTCGACTACCTGCAGACCGGTCGCAACAAGACCGCATCGGTGGCCGGCGAGATGAGCCTGGTGGTGGAACATAGCACTGCACACCTGAAGCCGGAGGACTTGCAGGCCATGGCGGCCTACCTGAAGACACTCTCGCCGGTGGCTTCCAGCGGCAGTGGCCGTGTCATCCCACAGGGTGTCGACGCGACGGTCAGCAAGCTCACCGCAGCCAAGGACCTGACGCTGGGCGAGCGGCTCTACCTCGACAATTGCGCGGCCTGCCACTTCGTCAATGGGCGGGGTGCGCCGGGCATCTTCCCGGTGCTCGATGGCGCCACCGTGGTCAATGCCGAGAACCCCAGCGCCTTGCTGCATGTGATCCTGGCCGGGGCGCGCACGCCGTCCACCGAGAAGGCGCCGTCGATCCTGGTCATGCCGGGCTTCGCGCATCGCCTCTCCGACGAGGAAGCGGCCGCGCTGGCCACCTTCGTGCGCCAGGGCTGGGGCAACCAGGCCGGCAAGGTATCCGAACGCGAAGTGGGCAAGCTGCGGGCGGGGATGGACAAGCAGCACTGACGACGATCCGCCTGACTGCAGGATGCAACAAGGAAAGGACTGGCATGGAAACATGCCGGTCCTTTTTTACGTGACTGACATGCAAGGATAGTTGACCCGGCAGCACGATGGCCGCACTATCGCAGCTGATACCGATTTTCTCTTCAGTCCCATGACCCACCACTACGGCGCCACCTATCGCGGCAAGCAGATCAGCGTAGAGAGCATCGAGCAGCGCAACGGCGATGTCCTCTGCAAGGTCAGCATCGATGACGAGCCTGCGCCGCACCTGCGCGGCAATCCCTTCTCGTCGCTGGCGGCGGCCCACGTAACGGCGGTCGGCTACGCCCGCGCCGTCATCGATACCCTGCTGGACAATGACGTGGCCGAGCATCACGGCTACTTCATCCGGGTCAGCAGCACGGAACAGATCGACGGTACCTGGGTAGGCAATTACCAGCTGCATCGCAATGACAATCCAGTGGCCTTCCGGCGCGTGGCGTGCGAGGACTTTCGCGGCAATACCTCGGTGGAGGCGGAACAGTACGCAATGGCGACGGCCTTTGTTGCGATCGACGCCGACATTGCCGCCGGCAAGCTCTGAACCTCGGCCTTGCTCAGTCTTTCTCAGGCGGCCTTCTTGCGACGGCTGGGCAGCTTGTCCTGCTGGGCCAGGATGGCCGATAGCAGGCCGGGGAAGCGCTGTTCGATATCGGCGCTGCGCAAGGTGTTGATGTGGGCGGTGCCGTTGCTCTCGGTACGCACCAGCCCGGCTTCGCGCAAGACCTTGAAGTGATGCGAGACGGTGGACTTGGGGCGTCCGCCATCGAGTTCGCCGCAGGTCGCACATTCCACGCGCGCCAGATGGCGCACGATCTCCAGGCGGATCGAATCGCTCAGCGCATAGAGCACGCGCTCAAGCACGAATTCATCAGTGGCGGGGTGTTTGTAGGGACGCATCTGCAGGATGATACACCCTGGGTTATACTCCCTTCCATTGTTCGAATATATTCGAATCAACGAAGCAGCCGCTGGCCATGAACCTGCGCGCTGCATGCCTTTTCACTCTGACAAGAAAACTGATCATGTCCGCACTGTTCCAACCCTTCAAGCTCAAGGATGTGAGCTTGCGCAACCGTATCGCCGTCCCGCCGATGTGCCAGTACATGGCCGTGGAGGGCAAGGTCAACGACTGGCACCTGTCGCATTACGCCAGCATCGCCCGTGGCGGCGCTGGCCTTGTCATCGTCGAGGCCACTGCAGTCTCGCCGGAAGGCCGCATCACGCCGGGCTGCACCGGCATCTGGTCCGATGCGCTGGGGCAGGCCTTCGTGCCGGTGGTGCAGGCCATCAAGGCCGCCGGCGCCGTGCCTGGCATCCAGATCGGCCACGCCGGCCGCAAGGCCAGCGCCAACCGTCCCTGGGAAGGCGACGACCATATCGCCGCCGATGATGCGCGCGGCTGGGACACCCTCTCGCCCTCGGCCATCGCCTATGGTCGTGGCTTGCCCAAGGTCCCCAAGGCCATGAGCCTGGACGACATCGCCCGGGTGCGCCAGGACTTCGTGAATGCGGCCGTGCGTGCGCGTGAAGCCGGCTTCGAATGGCTGGAACTGCATTTCGCCCATGGCTACCTGGGGCAGAGCTTCTTCTCGGCGCATGCCAACCAGCGTGACGACCTCTACGGCGGCAGCGTAGAAAACCGCGCCCGCTTCCTCATCGAAACCCTGCGCGCAGTGCGCGAAGTGTGGCCGGAACACCTGGCCCTGACGGTGCGTTTCGGCGTGCTGGAATACGATGGCCGCGATGAAGAAACGCTGATGGAATCCATCGGCGTGGTGCGCCAGTTCAAGGACAGCGGCATGGACATGATCAGCGTGACCATCGGCTTCACCATCCCCGAGGTACAGATCCCCTGGGGTCCGGCCTTCCTCGGTCCGATCGCCAAGCGGGTGCGCGACGAAGCCGCCGTG
Source organism: Herbaspirillum camelliae (assembly GCF_001929405.1). NCBI lineage: Bacteria > Pseudomonadati > Pseudomonadota > Betaproteobacteria > Burkholderiales > Oxalobacteraceae > Herbaspirillum > Herbaspirillum camelliae. Next base: position 1,496,224 of record NZ_KV880769.1, on the reverse strand, counting down.
CCGGTGTCCTCGGCCTGGGGCTTCGGCACGCCGGCGCTGGCTGAGCAGGCGGTCAAGGATGGTCAGCTCGATCTGGTGATGGTGGGCCGTTCGCACCTGGTCAATCCGCACTGGACCTACCAGGCGGCCAAGGAGCTGGGCGTGGAGCGTCCTTCATGGACGCTGCCGGCGCCGTATGCGCACTGGCTGGAACGTTATTGAAGCAGCATTGACAGGCAGGCAAGCCGCTCAGGAATTCCCTGAGCGGCTTGCCCGTTTTCTAGGGAAATCCACTAAAGCCAACGCCAGGGTGATCTCCTAAGATGGAATCGTCTTGAGGAGATCACCATGTTCACCACCTTCCTGCTGACCGTCGTTGTCTCTGTCCTGATGACTGTCTTGCTTTCTTCGCTAGGGATCTATCTGTTCGCCGAAGCGAAATGGCGTCATCACCCGCTGGCCCGCGATACCCGCCTGCCTGGACAGCGTCTGCCGATCTGATGTCTCCCTGAATCCTGGTGGATTTGGTGTTGGCCCCACGGTCTTTGACCGCGGGGCTTTTTTTTATGCGGCCAGGTGTGATCAGTAGAACAGCAAGGACACCAGCGGCACACTGGCCAGCAACAGACAGCCCAGGAAGGCGGCAAGGAAGAGCAGTTTTTTCTTACGGGTGGCCATGATGAACCTGCAGGACGGGAATGGGCGCGGCATGCGCAAGGCGGCAGTGTACCGCGCCCGAGGCGATCAGGCCATGCCGTTGCGTCCGTAGCGGCGGAAGCCCTCGCGTTCGGTCAGGCGGTCATAGTAGGCAGTGACCGCCGGCAGGGACGGATGCTCAAAGGGCGTGCCAAACCAGCGGTTCACCGACAGGCCCACGGGAATATCGGCCAGCGTGAACTCGGCCCCGGCCACATACCCACCGCTGTGCTGCAACTGCTGCTCCAGCACTTCCATGAAGCGGGTCCAGTCAGCGATGGAGGCCGCCACCTGCTGGGCATTGCCATGCGCGGGCGACTTGCGCACCAGGGTCAGGTAGGCATAGCTCCAGGCACGGTTGAGGTCGCTGGCCTGCCAGTCTATCCACTGATCCACCCGGGCGCGCGCCTGCGCCTGCACCGGGTAGAGCGCCGAACCGCCGTAGCGGTTGGCCAGGTAGCGGATGATCGCGTTCGATTCCCACAGCACGAAGCCGTCATCCTCGATCACCGGCACCATGGCATTGGGATTCATGGTCAGGAAGGCGGGCTCGCTGGTGGGCCTAAAGCCCGCGCCCCAGTCTTCGCGTTCGAAGGCAATGCCCAGCTCGGCGCAGGCCCACAGCACCTTGCGTACGTTGATGGAACTGTCCCGACCGTAGATCTTGAGCATGCACGTTCTCCTGATGTCCTGATGAAATGACTGTACAGGCTAGCAGCAGCTCACTGTCTGCGCCATGTACAGTTGGCCCGTCGGGAAGCGTATCACTGTTGCGTCCGGCAACTGGCCCGGTCCAGTAAGGGCAACTGTACCGGGACGGCGTGCGCAAGTGGGTTTAGACTCATGGTCCGACTGGTTCTGCCTGGCTGCGCCTGGGGCGCGCCCTGTCCTCATGTCCTCATCCAATCTCTGCAAGCTGCTCCTGCTGGCCGCCATCTGGGGCACCAGCTTCATGCTCATGCGCATTGCCGCGCCGGTCTTCGGTCCCATGCTGACCACCTTTGGCCGCGCCTCGCTGGCCACGCTGGCGCTGCTGGCCTTTGCGCGCGTGCGCGGGGTGCCCATGCAATGGCGCAGCAACTGGCTGCCCTACCTGGTGATCGGCATCTTCAATACTGCCCTGCCCTTTGCGCTGTTTGCCTGGTCGGCGCTGCACATCCCCTCGGCCTACATGGCCACGATGAATTCGCTGGCGCCGGTGTTTACGGCCATGTTCGGTTTCCTGCTGATGGGCGAACGGTTGAGCCTGGTGCGCTGCGCCGCCTTCGTGCTGGGCCTGGTGGGGGTGGCGGTGCTGGTGGGCATCGGCCCTGCCCCGGCCGATGCGATGGTGATTGCAGGTGTGCTGGCGGCCATGGGCGCGGCGGTCAGCTATGGCTTTGCGGCCACCTTCACGCGCATGCGCGCTGGCGGCATCTCCCCCATCGCCCTGGCCACTGGCAGCCAGTTCGCCGCCGCCCTGTGCCTGCTGCCCCTGGCCGCGCCATCGATGCCGCATGCGCTGCAGGCTGGTACGCTGCCCGCGCTGCTGGCGGTGCTGGTGCTGGGGGTGGTCTGTACGGGGATCGCCTATGCGCTGTTCTTCCAGCTCATCGCTGCCGAAGGGGCCACCAAGGCCATCACGGTGACCTTCCTGGTGCCGATGACGGCCTCGCTGTGGGCCTGGCTGTTGCTGGATGAACCGGTGACCCTGGGCACCGTGACCGGCATCGCCATCGTGCTGGTGGCCACGGCCACCGCCTTGCGGGCCAAGCCGGCGGTGGCTGCGCGGACAAAGGCGACGGCCTAGCTCAGCAACGGCGGTGGATAAGACAAGAAGAGAATAAGACAAAGGCGCTGCAGAACCTGCGCAGCGCCTTTGTCATCAGGACATGCGGCCGGTGCTTACCAGCCGTATCGTGCGCACGCCTTGCGATAGGCCAATCCCGCCAGCGCCACATCTTCCAGGCCGATGCCGATGCCCTTGTAGATGACGATGTCGTCGGGACGGCGCTGGTAGGGCATGCTGCCATCGACGGCCTGGGCCAGTTCCATCACCTGGGCCCAGTCGAACACGCCGGGCGCGCATTGGACCAGGTCGCCGGCTTCCTGCTGGGCCTGCGGCTTCCATTCCACGAACAGCGCGGCAGCCCGGCCGATGGCGGCATCGTCGAGCTCGCGCACATTGGCCTTGGACGCGCCCACGGCGGCCACGAAGGCGCCGGGGCGCAAGAGCTTGCCGTCGAAGAGCGGTGTGGCCGAGCGCGTCACGGTGACCAGTACGTCGGCCTGGGCGGCGGCCTCGTCGATGCTGACCATGCGCGCCGGCACGCCCAGGGTGCGGGTGACTTCCTCGGCCAGCGCCTGCTGGCCGGAACGGCCGGCGATCAGCACGTCCTTGAAGGGCCGCACCTGCAGCAGCGCCGGGATGTGCGAACGCGCCTGTACGCCCGTGCCGATCACGGCCAGGACCTGGGCATCGGGGCGCGCCAGCGCATCGCAGGCCACGGCGGTGGCGGCGGCGGTGCGCAGGCCGGTCATGGCGTCGCCTTCCATGGTGCACAGCGGTGCGCCGGTCTCGGTCGAGAAGAGCTGGATGACGAAGCGGAACTGCCCCTTGATGGTGGTGTAGACCTTGGCCCCGGCAATGCCAGCAGCGGGGATCACCGCGCCCATCATAGAGAGCATCACGCCATTGGAAGCGCTGGTGCGCACGCGTCCCTGGTGCGCGCCCTCGGCGGCGCTGGCGAAGGCCTCGCGCATGGCGGCGATGGCGTCTTCGGTGGTCAGCAGTTCGCTGATCTGCTGGTTGCTCAGGAATTTCATTGCTACATCCTTCATGGGTTCACTGGGTACGAAAATCGGCTAGCCGTGTTCGGCCTTGAGATAGTTCCAGATACGGTCGATGTCGGGATTGGCGCCATCCAGGCGGCGATAGACGCGGATGTCCATCTCGTCGCACCACAGGCCCTGCTCCAGCGCTTCGCTGTCGGTGGGGGCGATGGCCAGGGTCAGCTTGCCTTCGGCGATCTCGCGCGCCACGGCGCTGGCGGGCAGCCAGGCGATGCCATGGCCTTCGACGGCCATGCTCTTCAAGCCCTCGGCCAGGTCGGTCTCGAAGCGGCGGAACAGATGCACCTGGCGCGGACTGGAATGCAGCGCCTTCTCGACGATGCGCGACAGCGACGAATACGGCGAATAGCTGAGGAAAGGCTGGGGATCATTGGGCGCGCCGGGCAGCACATACTTGGGCAGGCCATTGGGCAGCGTCTTCACGTAGGGCCGCAAGGGCTCCTTGCCCAGCGAGAGCACGTCGTAGCGCTCGGTATCGAGGGCGATGCCCTGCTGGCGGTGGTCATAGCACAGCAGCAGGTCGCAGTTGCGCTCGACCAGGGCCATGACGGCGTCATGCACATTGCCGGCCATGACGGTAGTGGAGATGGCGCCGATGGACTTCTCGATCTCGGAGAGCAGCTTGGGAAAGACCGTCAGCAGCAGCGTATGCGGCATGGCCAGGCGCACCGCCGACTGCGCCCCGGCCAGCTGGCCGCGCAGCACCAGCCGCGCCTGCATGGACTGGTTCAGCATTTCCTTGGCGATGGGGACGAAGGATTCGCCGGCCTGGGTCAGCGTACAGGGATAGGAAGAGCGGTCGAACAGCTCTGCGCCCAGCCAGGTTTCGAGCGAACGGATACGGCGTCCGAAGGCCGGCTGCGTCACATTGCGCAGCTTGGCCGAGCGGCTGAAGTTGAGCGTCTCGACCACGGAGAGGAAGTCCTCTACCCATTTGATTTCCATTGTTGCCCCTGCCCCTATTGTGTGGCCGCGCTGGTCCGACGGCTTGTCTCTGGCGCCGGCCACGTTGTGCCTGGCGGCGACCTTCTCTTGGAACGTCAGCCACTATACCGAAACGGCATGGGCCGCACCCCATGCCATTTTGGCATAGGGCGCACGGGAAGAGGTAGACAGTCGGCGGCAAAACCGTGGAGCTCAGGAAGCGTCCCGCAGCAGCTCGGCAGGCATCAGCGGCAGGCCGGCCTGGATGACGGCACGCGGGAGAAGGCGGGCGGCGTCATGGCGTTCGTCGCGCAGGCACAGGTCCAGCCGTACCAGACGGCCTTCACGGTCGAGCCGGACGGCGCGCAGGTAGTGCCGCTGCGGCAACAGCGCGGCGCCAGCGGCGGCCATGGCGGCTGAAAACGGTGCTCCCCAGCAAGTGAGCGCAAAGCCCTGCTGCTCCAGCCAATGGCAGAGCGCCACCAGCAGTTGCGGATCATCCGGCAGCAGCAGATCGGCATCGGCCGGCGCATGCGCGAGCGGCAGACCGTGCAGCCAGCGCGCGAAGCTGCCGTAGACCACAAAGCCAGGATGGGCGCTCTGCATGGCCTGCAGCACGGCCAGGGTCTGCGCCGTGTCGATGGCAGGGGGAAGATGACGCGCCAGCAGCGCGTATTCATGGGCGCGGTTGCTGCGCATCTGCCCGGGGGCTGCGGGCTGGCTGGCGCGGTCATAGATCAGGATGCGTTCTTCCACGAAGCAGAAGCGGTCGGCCATCAGCCGCGCCAGGTCCCAGGCCAGCGGCACGAAGTGTTCGCCCACCCGCAGGTTCTCGGCGCACAGCACCAGCCAGCCGCCGGGGCGCAGGCAACAGCGCAGTCCGGCCAGCAGGCGCTCCAGCATGCCCAGGAAACCTGCATAGGTCTGGCTGGCGTAGAGCTGGCCGGGTTGTGCCGCTGTGGCTTGGTCGGGCCAGCGGCAGCCGAAGTAAGGGACGTTGCTCAACACCAGATCGACCGGCGGCAGCTGCGGCAGGATGGCGGTGGCCTCACCGTGGATGACCTGCTGCTGCGCAGCCTGCGGTGACAGGCGCTGCAGGCGCTGGCGCGTCAATGCCACCCGGCTGCCATCGACCTCGATGCCGATGCCGGCGCGGCCCTGGCTGTGCGCCGCCACCAGGGTGCTGCCAAAGCCGCAGAACGGGTCCAGCACCCGGCCCTCGGGCGGGCACAGGTGGGCGATGAAGGGTTGCATCTGCTCCACCCAGCCGCAATCGCGCGCGCCAAAGCTATCGACGCCGGCCAGGTCGGCGGGCAGGGTCCATGCCGGATCTTGCGCAGTGAGGTGCAGCCAGCTGTTGTCGTTCATGACGGGCTCCGGAGTGCGGGCATGAGCGGCATCACGGTACGGCTACGCGGGGTCACGGGAGCCTCGGCCTCCAGCAGGACATGCTCATCGGGATTCCATCCGCCGCACAGACGGCCATTGGCATGGAACACCAGCTTGTAGACGCGGCCGCTGGCGTGGCGCTGGTGCATGCGCACGTAGTCCGAGGCTTCGAAGGTGAGCTGCATGCCGCGCCAGTGCAGCAACACATTCCAGAAGTAATAACCCGAGGTGGCATGCATCAACTGCGCCTCGGCGCTGAATTCGGGATCGGCCAGGCAGGCCGCCAGCAACTCAGCGACATCGATGCGGGCGGCGCCGATATAGCGGGCGGTGACGTTGTCGCGATACTGCGGACCCAGCTGCGAGAACTCGCGCAGGATCACCGCCGCCACGCCCTGTCGCTGCGCCCAGCGCAGGTAGGCCTTGAGCGCCGACAGTCCGTCGATGCCGCCTTGCTGCACGATGCACACCAGCTTGACCGGCAGCTGCGACCTCGCTTGCGTCAGTTGCGCCAGCACGCCTTCGATGCCCTCTTGCGTGGCCACTGCCTGCCCACTGCGAAAGCGCATGATGGCCTGGTTGGCGGCCGCCTCGTGATGATGGCGCGACAGCTCCACCCAGCCGAGACCAAAGTCCTGCAGGCGCGCTACCAGCGCCGTGCCCGGTGAGCCGACCAGGCCGGCGCCATTGGTGTAGAGCACGCTACCCTGCACCGGCGAATGACGGGCGTGCTCCTGCAGCACATCGAGCATGGACAGCATCCAGCCTGCATCATCGGTGGTCTCCAGGCCCGACAGCGACCACGACAGCGGCAGGCCGCGCAAGGCCGCCAGCGCCTGGCGCAATTGCGCGGCGTAGTGCGGGCCGGGACGCAGCGCCGCCGCATGCGCTCCGCCATCGTTGAGCGTCTCGGAACAGAAACGGCAGCGCGCCGAGCAGGGCCGCGCCGAGGCATAGGGCGTGAAGGTCACCGGCTGGGCGATCTGCACGGTGCGCCCGCCCATCTCCCAGTGACGCCAGCGGCTGGCGTCGTCCTCATCGGGCTCGCGCTGGATCACGCGGGGCAGTCGCGCTTGCAGCAGTCGCTGCAGGCTGGCCGGCATCAGGGCGGGCAATGCGGTCGCCATGGTCTCAGTCGGCGCCGGTGAGGTTGAGGAAGGTATCGAGGATGTGGAAGTGGTCATCGAAGAAACTCGCTTCCATGGCGGCCAGCTGGTCGATGGGCGTCCAGACGGCCTGGGCGGCGTCGTCAGCAGCCTCGACCTCGGGCAGGTGTTCCAGCCGCAGGTCGAAATAATAGGCGTGGGTGATGGTGCGTCCGCGTGCGCTGCGGTCGGGATGATCGAAGATCTTGACGTCCACCAGCGCCTCTTCCAGGGTGACGTCGAGCACGGCCAGGTTGGTTTCCTCGGCCAGTTCGCGCAGGGCGGCCTGCATCAGCCGTTCGCGCTGGTCCAGGAAGCCGCCAGGAATGGCCCATAGGCCGCGCCCCGGAAAGCCCTTGCGCTGCACCAGCAGCACATGGTCCGCGGCGCGGATGACCGCATCGACGGTGGTGAACACCGGCGGATACGGGGCGGCGGCCCAGGCGGCGTGATACTTGCGCAACTGGCGATGTTCTTCCACCAGCGCGGCGTAATGCGGCAGCAGCGACCAGGCGCGCAGGTAGTGGCGCACGCTGGGCGGCACCATCGGGTCCAGGACGTCGAGGCTGACTTCCAGGTCCTCGGCCTCGAACCAGACGTTGCGGATGTCGGTGGCATCGATGTCGTCGGCGCGCGGCAGGGTTTCCAGCTGCCATTGCGGGAAGTGGCGCAGGTAGTAGCTGGAAGCATCCTTGAAATGCCCCACCAGCAGGACACGCGCCTGGCTGCCCGCTTCGGCGGCGACCTGGCGGCGCACTTCGGCTGACCAGCGGCGGTCGTCGTAGTAATCGCGGGTGGCGACGAAGCGCAGGCGCTCGCGCTGGCCCGGCGGCATGGCCCCGGCGATCATGGCGGCGCGCTCTTCCCAGGTGAAGGGGTTCTTGGTGTTGCGGGCGTGGAAGGCCGAGCCCAGCACCACGATCACCATGGCCGCGCGTTCCAGCGCGTGATGCAAGAGGTGCAGGTGACCGTTGTGGACGGGCTGGAAACGGCCGATCACCACGGCGGCATCGTATTGCGGAGTCAAGATGGGCATGCGCCTTCCTTTATTTTTTCAACAGGGTTCAACGGCAGTCGAGGTCCGGTATCGCCACGCCGCGCCTCAGTAGCGCACGGCAATGGGAATCTGCCGCCCGCTGCCGAAGGCGCGCGAGCGCAGGCGGATCACGGGCGGCGACTGGCGGCGCTTGTATTCATTGCGCGCCACCATGCGGCAGATGCGTTCGACCAGGGCAGCCCCGGTGTCGGTTCCGCTGAGCTGCTCCACCGTACGCGCTGCGGCCTGGGCTTCATCGGCGGGCAGGCGGCTGCCCTCGATGTGCCACTTGAGGATCTCGTCGAGCACCTCGTAGGGCGGCAGGCTGTCGGTGTCGCGCTGGTCGGGCGCCAGTTCGGCGGACGGCGCCTTGTCGATGATGGCGGCGGGGATGATCTCGCGGCCTGCCTGGGCATTGAGGTGGCGCGCCAGCGCATAGACCTCGGTCTTGTAGAGATCGCCGATCAGGCCCAGCCCGCCGTTGGTATCGCCGTACAGGGTGCAATAGCCCACCGAGATCTCGCTCTTGTTGCCGGTGGTCAGCAGCAGGGCGTCATAGCCGTTGGAATATTCCATCAGGATGGCGCCGCGCACCCGCGCCTGCAGGTTTTCCAGCGGCAGTCCGCGCAGGGGTGCGCCGAAGGCGGTGGCAAAGCCATCCTCGAATTCGCGCACCAGGTCGGCGATGGGGTGGCGGAACAGCGTCACGCCCAGGGCCTGGCACAGCGTTTCTGAATCATCGACCGAGCCGGCGCTGGAAAACATCGACGGCATGGTCACCGCCACCACGTTCTGCGCACCGAGCGCCTCGGCGGCCAGAGCGATGGTCACGGCCGAATCGATGCCGCCCGAGGAGCCCACCACCACCTTGCCGAAACCGCAGCGGCGCGCATAGTCGCGCAGGCCCAGCAAGATCTGGCGGCGATGGAATTCGGGCGTGGCCAGGGTCTGGTCGATGCACTGCGGCGCGCCCACGCCATCGCTGCGCAGGAAGCGTCCGCCTTCGAAAGCCAGCACCTGGAAGTCCTCGGCCAGGCGCGCGGCTTCGAAGGCCAGCCCTTGCAAGGGCGACATGGCGAAGGAGCCGCCGTCATAGACCAACTGGTCCTGGCCGCCGACCTGGTTGACGTAGAGCAGCGCCATCTGGCGGCGCAGGCAGGCGGCCTGGAACAGGGCGTGGCGCTGGCTGCGCTTGCCTACATCGGAGGGGCTGGCGTTGATGGAGACCACCAGTTGCGCATCGGCCTGGGCCAGCTTCTCGAAGGGGTTGACGCGGTAGCTGCGCAGGTCATCGTTCCAGCCATCCTCGCAGATCAGGAAGCCCACGCGCATGCCCTTGAGCGGCAAGACGCAGGCGATTTCCGGGCCGGCCTCGAAGTGACGGCCATCATCGAAGACGCCATACACCGGCAGCAATTGCTTGTGGTATTCGGCCACGATGAGGCCCTCGCGTACGGCCAGCAGGGCATTGAAGAGTGGCTTGCCCGGACCGGGATTGCGGCGCGGTGCGCCGATCACGGCGGTCAGCCCGGGCAGGCGGCGGGTGGCGTCGATCACGTCTTGCAGGGTCGCTTCGGCGCGGGCCAGGAAACGGGATTCTTCCAGCAGATCGCCGGGGTAATAACCGCAGATCGACAGCTCCGGGAAGACCACCAGGTCGGCCCCGGCCTGGGCGGCGCGTTGCAGGCCATCGAGGTGCAACCCGAGATTGCCCTCGAAGTCGCCGATGGTGGGGTTGCATTGGGCGATGGCGATGCGAAGCATGATGCGTCCTTTCTGCCGCCGCAGCGGCTCAAGCAGGGAGGGCCGGCGCGGCGATGCCGAACAGCTGGCGCAGGTAGGCCAGGAAGGTTTCGTCCTTGCACAAGGTCTTGCCCGGCGAATCGGACAGCTTGGCCACGGCCTGGCCATTGCAGGACGACAGCTTCATGACGATGTTCAGCGGCGCGATGCCGGTGTCGTTGCTCAGGTTGGTGCCGATGCCGAAACCGGTCATGGCGCGGTCGGAAAAGTGCCGATAGAGGCGCAGCGCCTGCGGCAGGTCCAGGCCATCGGAAAACACCAGGCGCTTGGTGTTGGCGTCCAGCCTCAGCTTGCGGTAATGCGCCAGGGCCTTCTCGCCCCATTCGAAGGGGTCGCCGGAGTCGTGGCGCAGGCCGTCGAAGAGCTTGGCGAAGTACAGGTCGAAGTCGGCCAGGAAGGCGTCCATACCGACCACGTCGGTGAGCGCCACGCCGAGGTCGCCGCGGTATTCCTGCACCCAGGCCTCCAGCGCGGCCTTCTGGAAATCGCGCAGGCGCACGCCGAAGGACTGGTAGGACTGCAGGTATTCATGGGCCATGGTGCCGATGGGCACGAGCTGGTACTGCTTGGCCAGCCACACATTGGAGCTGCCCTTGAAATACTGCGGCACTTCGCGCGCCAGCGTGGCCACCACTTCTTCCTGCCAGGCGCCGCTGTAACGACGGCGCACGCCGAAGTCGAAGAACTCGAAGGGATGGCGGCCCGCAGGCTCGCTGGCAAAGGACTTCAGCAGTGCGATCTTGTCCTGCAGGCGACGCCTTGCCTCGTCGATGGCGCCGGCATGGCCGACACGGCGGAAGTACAGTTCATTGACGATGTAGAGCACGAAGATCTCGAAGCCCATCACATGCACCTGCGGCCCCCGGGCCACGATGCACAGGCGGTCACCGTCGGTGCTGACCTCGATGAACTTGCGCTGGAAGCGGAACAGCGCCAGGAAATCGATGAAGTCGCTCTTCATGTAGCGCAGCTGGGCCAGGTAGTCCAGTTCTTCACTGCTCAGGCGCAGGCTGCACAGGTGGTCCAGCTCGCGCTCCACGTCCTCTTTGAGTTCGGCCAGCGGGAAGGCCGGCTGGTTGCGGCAGACGAAGGTGTATTCGGCCTGCGCACCAGGGTGGCTGTGCAGCAGGGCTTGCCACATGGTGAACTTGTAGAGATCGGTTTCCAGCAGACTACGGACGACGGGCGCCATGATGGGCACTCCTTGCAGGGGTTGAACGGTTCAGGCGTTGGCTTGCAGTTCCTGCAGCACCTGCGCCGAGGTGGCCAGGCGCACGCCGGCCTGCGACATGGCGGCCAGGAAATCCTGGTACTGCGCCTCGAAGCCGGCCACCGGGCTCATGCAATCGGTCACCAATACCAGGCGGGCGCGCCCGGCGGCGTCAAGATTGGCGGCAATGTGCTCGGTGGTGGCGCGCACGCAGTGGCTGCCGGCTTCGCCGGTGATGTAGACCGCGTCGGCCTGGGCCAGGGTGGCGATGAAGCCACGGTTGAGCTGGGTGGCCGGATCATCGTCATCCGGCACTTCGGCCATGACCGCCGAATAGTGCTCGGTCCAGGGATTGCTGCCCTTGCCCAGCTTGGTGACCACGCCCAGCGTACGTTCTTCCCAGCGGTTGTAGGCGGCGCGCACATCGGCATGGACCGCTGCGCCCCAGCTGCCGATCTCGCAGTGCACCGGCCAGACCATGAGGCGATAACGGCCTGCGGTCTCCAGCGCATCGAGATAGGCCAGCGCGCGCGGCAGCGATTGCGGATCGCGCGGCAGGTAGGCGCCGGCGCGCACTTGCGCGGCCTCGATCTGGGTGAAGGGGGTGACCGCCGATCCGTCGCCCTGACGCCAGAAGGTGGGATGGGCGATGTCCAGCCTATGGTGGGCGTCCAGGGTGATGCTGATGGCCGACAGGCCCGCGCCGCCCTGGTCGATCAGGCCGGCCACCCGTTGCAGGTCGGCATGGCTGCCCGCCACCGGCAAGGCCGGTTGCAGCGTGCCACCAGTGGCCGGGTCCACAGGCCGCCAGGACGCCGGCAGGTCGCAGAAATCGTTTTGCGGATCGATCACGAGGAGATGCAGGGAGCGCTTCATGGTGTCCACCTTTCGGAGTGCGTCGGGTTACGGTGAAGCCAGTGTAGACCACTTAATTTCATTTTGCAACTAACAAGATCGCTAGAAATTCTTCCGCTAACGCCTGCTGTTGCTTGCATATTTAGTAAATTGCAACAAATAGATTCACAATGACACTAAGTGCCATTAGACTTCCAGACTTGGACAAGGCGAGGAGAAAAATGGATCCGGTGATCTGTACGGTCGATGTGGTATTGCTCACGCTCACAGCCGAGGGACTGGAAGTGGCGCTGCTCAAGCGCGAACACGCGCCCTTCAAGGGTGTGGCGGCATTGCCTGGCGGCTACATCCATGCGCGCACCGATACCGATGCCCGCGATGCGGCGCGCCGGGTGCTGCTGGACAAGACCGGCATCGCCGCGCCCTATCTGGAACAGCTGGCCACCTTCTCCGGCGCGGCCCGCGATCCGCGCGGCTGGTCGGTGTCGATTGCCTATTACGCCCTGGTGCCGGCGGCCACCATCGCCCAGGCCGAGCGCCATGAAGTGCGCCTCTACAGCGTGGATCGCCTGCCGCCCCTGCCCTTCGACCACGGCGACATCATCGAGACGGCGGTCTCGCGCCTGCGCAGCAAGAGCCAATATTCTTCCCTGCCCTGCCATCTGCTGGGCGAGGTCTTTACCCTGCCGCAGTTGCAGCGGGTCTATGAGGTGTTGATGGGCGGGAGCATCAACAAGGTCAGCTTTCGCCGCAAGATGACCGAGATGGACATGCTGGACCCGGTCGATGGCCAGTTCGACAGCAGCGGCGCGCATCGCCCGGCGCAGCTGTATCGCTTGAAACCCGCCTTCCGCGAGCAGTTGCAGTTGCTGGAGCGTGGGCTCTGATCTGATCTGATCTGAGCTGAACTGAAGTGAGGTGCGCCACGCGCCTTGATGGATCACGAGCGAAAGCGGCACACCCCGGTGGGTGCGCCGCTTTTTTGTTGGCCTGTCAATTACTTAAATACTTATACTTGCGCGAAATTCAGGCGCAGCAATTGCCGCTGGTGTCAGCATCGCGTTGGCGGCGCTGGACTTCACGGCGACGGCGCACGCCTTGCGAAACGCGATGGACGGCGCGCTGGGTCAGCATCATGGACAGGGTGCTCAAACTGAACTCGGCGGCAATGAGCAGACCGACCAGAGCGGCAAATTGCAGGTAGACCCGTGGATAGACGGACAGGCTACGCGAGAACAGTTGATGCAGCATGATGAATTCCTCTTTCTTGCTTTCTTGTTTTACGAGCTTGGGGTTCTTGCCTCAGGTACTGATGGGCGCCGCGCCGGGATGTCGGTCGGCCGATGCCGGTGTCTAGAACCGCATCGTTTCTTGCGTTGCGATGTCGTTCATCGATGGACTGAAGTCTACGTAAGCGCGCGCGGGAGAAAAACCCTGCTGGAGGGAATTGAGTGTTCCGGGTTGTGGAACAATCGCCTGGAGCTATCAAACCGATAGGCCCGCATGATCGCGAGGGCCGCGCGACTCATGTCCATTGGCGCTGGCTGGCGCGCAGCGGTTGGCTGTATTCCTCGTGCTGGACCTGGCGCGGTATGGCGGGCTTGCCCGGCGCGCGTCCGGCGGAGGGCTGGAAATTGCTCGCCGAAGGCGCCGCCGCCGGGGGCGGCGCAGCGCAACGCAGATGACGCGGCGGATGTTCCACCGGCGGCCTCGGCCCCTGGCCGAGCGACTTGCGCAGATGCTGCCGCACCGGATCGTCGGGATGTTCGCCCATGCGCTCGAACTCCTTCTTGAGGCGGGACAGTTCTGCGTCCGACAGATCTTCTGCATCCATGATCTGCTTGCGCGTGCCTTGGAGGGCGCGGATCAGTTCATCGAGCTTCAGTTGCGTGGCCTGGGCGTCGCGATTCTGGGCGTTCTGGATCAGGAACACCATCAGGAAGGTCACGATGGTGGTGCCGGTATTGATGAGCAATTGCCAGGTGTCGGAGTAGTCGAACATCGGTCCCGTCACCGCCCACGCCACTACCACGCCCAGCGCCACCACGAAGGTCCAGGAGCTGCCCACGGCCTGGGCGCAGGCTTCGCTGAAACGGTGAAACAGCTCGGCCACGCCGGTGCTGGCGTGCGGGTCGGGCTTGGATGGATCGGTGGCTGGCATGATACGGCTCTCCCTTCTGGTCGCGGCACGTGGGCGTGCCGTCATTGGGCGCAGTATCTCTGCGGTAGCGCACGTCGTTAAGCGGACAACGGCTCTGCCTGCTGTAGGAAAGCAGGCAGAGCCGCAGGCCAAGCCGGCAACGCTCAGAAGTGATGGTCGTAACGGATCTGGAACTTGCTGTTCTCGGCGCGATTGCGCACGGCGAACTCCTGGTAGACATTGAAGAACAGCAGGTCCCGTTCGGACAGCCGCATCATCGCCGCCGGCCCCAGCCCGACCACGCGTTCGCGGCGTCCGCTGACATCGGCGCCATTGACCTTGGTATCGGTGACCTGTTGCAGCCAGTAACCGGCCGCACCCACGGTCCAGGTCGGGTTGAGCACGTACTCGGCGGCGAAGTTGGCATGCACCGCCTGTCCGGCCTGGGTGGAACTGACGTTGTTGCCGAAGGCTGCGCTGGGCGCATTGTTGCGGGCGTTCCAGAGGTAGTGCAGACGCCAGCTGAAGCTCAGGTTCTGGCTGGCCCAGAGCGTGCCGGCCCAGTATGGGTCGAAGGACCAGGTATTGCTGCCCGGATTGACGGTGGCGTTGCGGTCATAGGCGCCGGTGGGAAGGATGAACTGCAACTCGAAACGCTGCGCATAGAGCGGGCCTTGCGCTCCCATGACGGGATCGTACTGCACAGACACGCCGGCGCTGATGTCACCGATGCCGGTATTGCCACGGAGGATGGCGTTGTTGGCGCCATCGTCCACCTTGGCGCTGGCCACCCATGGCACCAGCACCTGGAAACCCAGCTGCTTGTTGCCGAACTTGGCGCCGGGCGGCACGTAGATGAACTGGGTGACGGGCGCGAAGACGCTGATGTCCTGAGTGGCAGGAAAGCCGAGGCGGTTGCCGTTGTTGTCCACCAGCTTGGTGGCCTTGCTGTAGGTGAGGTATTCGACGAAATAGAATCCGGGTCCGCCGGGCAGCGGCGCGCCGTCGAAAAAGCTGGTGCCGCCCATGTTGACGGTGGGCTGGTCGTAGGCGCTGGCCAGCGCGGGCAGCAAGGCCAGGGTCAGCGCCAGGGCGGCGGCGTGCTTGCGGTGCTCTCTCATGGTGTTGTCTCCTGTTATTTTTTATCGCTTGGGATCGTTTCGGATCGCTTAGGAACGGTGGCCGCCTACAGGTAGGTCGAGGCCAGTCCGCCATCTACCGGCAGGTTCACGCCATTGATCCAGCGGCTGTCATCGCTGCACAGCCAGACGATGGCTGCGGCGATCTCGTCGGCATAGGCCGGACGCTTCATGCGATGCGCATCCTTCTGCACCCGCTCCTGGCCCAGCATGGTCACGAAGTCCCCCAGGATGGGCGTGAACACCGGGCCGGGCGCGACGCAATTCATCCGCACCGAATGCTGCAGGAACATCGGCTGGGCCTGGGTCATGGACCAGACGATCAGGGCTTCCTTGAAATACTGGTAGCAGTGTTGCTGCGCCACCGGATGCTGCGCCAGCCAGGCCGCGCCCTCGGCGAAGCTGGCGGCCTGCGACAGGGCCTTGTGCTGCTCCAGCCGCTGCGGCCATTCCGCGCCCAGGATGGAGGCCACATTGACGATGGCCCCGCCTGGCGAGAGGCGCGCCGTCAGGCGCTGGACCAGGTGGCGCAGGCCGAGGTAGTTCACCCGCGCCACCAGTTGCGCCTCTGCCGTGCCGGGTACGCCGGCGATATTGCACAGCGCATCGATGCGTTCGGGCAGTTGCGCGACTACCGCGTCGATGGCCTCGGCGCTGGAGAGGTCGGCCTGGACGAAGGCTTCCACACTGATGGCCGGTTCATTGCGGTCCACCCCGATCACGCGCGCGCCCTGTGCGCGCAACTGACGCGCGGTCTCCGCGCCGATGCCGGAAGAAACGCCCGTGACGACGACGGTCTTGTCTTGCAGGTTCATGCTGGCCTCCTTGGAATAATGATTTATATGATTTAGTTGATTTTCAGGAATGCGTCTGTGGGTCTCAGAAGGGATACGGCATGGCTTGCTGGCGAATGGTGGTCCAGCGCCACTGCGTGTACTCTTCCCAGTCGGCCGGGCCGCCTACGCTGGCGCCATTGCCGGCGATGCCGGGGCCGCCGAAGGGGTTGACGCACTCGTCGTTGACGGTCTGGTCGTTGACATGGACCATGCCCTGGCGCAGCCGCGCCGCCACCGCCATGGCGCGGCCCACCGAAGGCGACAGCACCCCGGCGGCAAGACCGCCGGCATTGCGATTGGCCAGGGCGATGGCTTCTTCATCGTTGTCGAAGCGGATGACGCTAGCCACCGGCCCAAAGATTTCTTCCTCGAAGACGCGCATGCCCGGCCTGACTCCGCCCAGCACGGTGGGCTGGTAGAACAACTGTTCGTAACGTCCGCCAGCCACCAGTTGCGCACCGGCGGCCACGCTCTCCTGCACCAGCGCATGCACGCGCTGCAATTGACGTTCGTCGATCATCGGTCCCAGCGCGACCTGGCCGCTGGCGCCATCGCCTACCGGCAGATGACGCGCTTTGTCCGCCAGCCGCTGCAGCAGCCCTTCTTCCAGCGAGGCATGCACCAGGATGCGGTTGGCCGCCATGCAGATCTGTCCCTGGTGCAGCCACGCACCCCAGGCGGCGTGGCTGGCGGCCACGTCGAGATCGGCATCCTCCAGGATCACCAGGGCATTGGCGCCGCCCAGTTCCAGCGACAGCTTCTTCAGATGCCGGCCCGCCAGTTCGCCGATGCGCCGTCCCACCGCTGGCGAACCGGTGAAGGCGATCATCGGCACCCCTGGCGCGGTGACCAGCGCCTCGCCGGTCTCGGCCCCGCCCGGCATGACATGCAGCAGACCTGTGGGCAAACCCGCCTGCTCGAAGATGCGGGCCAGCATGAAGCCGCCCGAGACCGGCGTGCGCAGATCGGGCTTGACCACCACCGCATTGCCGGCCGCCAGCGCCGGTGCGACCGTGCGCAAGGTCAGGATCAGCGGGAAATTGAAGGGCGAGATCACGCCGATGACGCCCAGCGGTGCGCGCCGGGCGATGCTGAGGCGACCAGGCGTGCTGGGCAGCAACTGGCCCTGGGCTTGCAGCGGCATGCCGGCGGCCAGATGGCAGAGGGTGATGGCTTCGCGCACCTCGTGCTCGCCCTTGAAGAGCACGCCGCCGGTCTCGCGCGCCACCATGCGCGCCAGCTCGTCGAAATGCTGGTGGAACAGCCCGGCGGCGCGGCGGAAGATGTCGGCGCGCTCACGCGGCGGCATGGCGACCCAGGCGGCCTGCGCCGCGATCGCCAGTTCCACCGAGGTGCTGACGTCGTCCGGGCTGGCCAGCCCAACCTGCGTCAAGGGCTGGCCGGTGGCTGGTTCGATGACGGTTGCGCCCTGCGCGGCGGCCACCCATTGGCCACGGAACAAATGCTGTTGCCACTGCGCGGAATCGAGAAACGGACTTGCCTGCATGCTGCGGTCTCCTTTGTTGTGATCAGCCCGGCATCGACAGGAAGCGCTTGCCCTGCCCGCGGGTTCAGGAGTCTTTCTGCAAAGCCTGTGCCAGACCGGGAAGCGCCCGCCGATGCGGCTTTGCAGCACGATGGCAGGTCGTGTAGGAGGCGGCGGGAGTTGGTTTTTGGTGGGCGTCATGCTGCACACCGGCAAGGCGCATGACGCGGTGCAGCTTGCGCAAATGCTGAAATTCTTCAACCATCGGGCCCACTGCATTTCATCATTTGATGAAGTCATCCGCCCTGACAGGAGCCCGCTCATGCCCTCTTCCCCGCGTATATCCCTGGCCGAGATGGCGCGCCACCAGGGCGGCGGACTCAGTTCGGCCGGCACCGATCGCTGGAGCGT
The DNA here is from genome assembly GCF_001929405.1 of Herbaspirillum camelliae. NCBI lineage: Bacteria > Pseudomonadati > Pseudomonadota > Betaproteobacteria > Burkholderiales > Oxalobacteraceae > Herbaspirillum > Herbaspirillum camelliae. Next base: position 1,478,343 of record NZ_KV880769.1, on the reverse strand, counting down.
GGACGCCCATCCGACCCTGGCCGACCTGAGCGAATGCCTGTTCTTCTCGCCTGGCGATGGCCGCATCTGGCTCAATGACCAGCGCATGCTGCTCATCCACAGCCGCAGCATGGGCACGCTGCGCCGCGAGCTGATCGACCAGCTCGGCATCGACCAGGCGCGCGGCCTGCTCACCCGGGCCGGCTACATCTCCGGCGCACGCGATGCGCAACTGGTGCGCGAGCGCTGGCCCGACGCCGATCCCTCCACCATCCTCATGGCCGGCACCCGGCTGCATACGCTGGAGGGGCTGGTCAAGGTGGTGCCGGTGAACTTCAGCTACGATCCCGAGACCGGGCGCTACGAAGGGGAATTCCTCTGGCACAACTCCTGCGAGGCCGATGAACACCTGGCCGCCTATGGCGTGGCCACTGCGCCCTCCTGCTGGCAGCAGGTCGGCTATGCGATCGGCTATGTCAGCACGCTGCTGGGGCATCTGGTGATCTTCCGCGAAGTGCAATGCCGCGCCATGGGGACAGCGCATTGCCGCGTCATCGGCCGCTCGGCGGAGCTGTGGAGCAATGCCGAGGAAGACCTGCGCTATCTGAACGCCCAGGACTTCGTCGGCTCCGGCATGCTGGCCAGCGACGTCGACACCACTGCCGAGGCCGATGCGCAAGGCGCTGACGAACAGGACGACGCCGCCGATCTGGTCAGCGCGCTGGTAGGAACCTCATCGGCCTTCAATGCCGCCTGCCACCTGCTGAACCGGGTCGCGGCCACGGATGCGACGGTGCTCTTCACGGGTGAGTCGGGGGTCGGCAAGGAACGCTTTGCGCGCATGCTGCATCAAATCGGCAAGCGCGCCCAACGCGCCTGCATCGCCATCAATTGCGCCGCCATTCCGGAGACCCTGATCGAGGCTGAGCTGTTCGGGGTGGAACGCGGCGCCTATACCGGGGCCACGCAATCGCGCGCCGGCCGCTTCGAGCTGGCCGATGGCGGCACGCTCTTCCTCGATGAAGTCGGCACGCTGAGCCTGGTGGCGCAGGGCAAGCTGCTGCGGGTCTTGCAGGAGGGAGAATTCGAACGGGTCGGATCGGCTCGCCCCGTGAAGGTGGACGTGCGCGTGGTGGCCGCCACCAATGAAGACCTGGCGCAGGCGGTGCGCGAGGGACGCTTCCGCCAGGACCTGTTCTTCCGGCTCAATGTCTTCCCCATCCATCTGCCGCCCTTGCGCGAACGGCGCGATGACATCCCGCTGCTGATGAACCACTTCCTGAAACTGTATGGCCAGCGTCATGGCATCGCCGTGCGCGGCTTTACCCAGCGCGCCATCCAGGCGCTGCTGAACTACAGCTTCCCCGGCAACATCCGCGAGCTGCAGAACCTGATCGAACGTGGGGTGATCCTGGCGCAGGGCCATCCGCTGGACCTGCCGCACATGTTCATCAGCGGCGAACGGCTCAACGATGAAGTGCTGTCGCTGGCCTTGCAGGGAGAGACTGGAATGCTGGCCGGAAAGTCAGTGGAGAAATCCGTCGCGCACCCGACGGCGTCGCCGACGGCGCGGGGATTGCTGGATGTGCTGCGGCAGTGGCAGCCCGAGGCAGCGGGTGAACCTGCTGCACTGACATTGCCGGAGATGGAAAGGAGATTGATCGCCGAGGCCATCGAACGCGCCGACGGCAACCTCTCGGCAGCGGCGCGCCTGCTGGGGATCAGCCGCGCACAGCTGGCTTATCGTCAACAGAAAGGACAAGGCTGACAGCGCAGGGGCTTGGCTGGACTTCAGGCGACGTTCTTGTAAGGGGCGGGCCGGTCGCCCTCCTCGCCCACGATCTGCATCTCGCCGATGCGGTTGCACAACTCTTCCCAGGGACGCAAGGACAAACCTGCGTCGACACGGCGCAGCAGCGCAAGACGGCTGGCGCGGAAATTTTCCACCTCCTGCTGACGGCGCTGCGCCCAGCGACGCTCCACGGCAATGAACAGGCCGATGGCCGCCAACAGACCCAGCATGCATACGCCCAGCGCTGCGTAGATCGCGTACTGCATGATGGCCTCGATTCCTTCCATTGCTCTTCCCAACTCTCATTTCGTTTTGAATGCACGCATGGTAGCGGCGAGCTGTGATGCTGTGCATCAGGAAATGACTGAGGCGACAAACATCACGCCCGGCGTGGCGCGCAAGCTCTACAGCAGGAACCGCAGCGCGGGACCGGGGTCTGCTGGCTATCGCCGCGTCGGCGCTTTTTCCGGAGATGCCTTTGTCCGCTGCCGCTTCCTTGCCCGCCCGTCTGGATCGCCTGCCCTGGTCGCGTTGGCATTGGCGCGTGGTCATCGCCTTGGGTGTGGCCTGGGTGCTCGACGGGCTGGAGGTGACGCTGGTAGGGTCGATTGGCGGCGTGCTGGAACGGCCCGACACGCTGGGCCTGGACGCCGCCCAGGTGGGCTGGACCGGGTCGCTCTACATCGCAGGGGCAGTCCTGGGCGCGCTGGTGTTCGGCCGCCTGACCGACCGGCTGGGACGCAAGAAACTCTTCATGATCACGCTGGCGCTCTACATGGTCGCCACGCTGGCCTCGGCGTTCGCCACCGACTTCCTCTGGTTCGCGCTGTGCCGCCTGGCCACTGGACTGGGCATAGGCGGCGAGTACGCGGCCATCAATTCGGCCATTGATGAGCTGGTGCCGGCGCGCGTGCGTGGGCGCGTGAACCTGGTGATCAACGCCAGCTTCTGGATCGGCGCAGCGCTGGGAGCGGGATTGTCACTGGTGATCCTGGATGAACGGGTGCTGGGGCCGGTGATGGGCTGGCGCGTGTGCTTCCTGCTGGGTGCGGTGCTGGCCGTGGCCATCGTGCTGGTGCGCCGGCATGTGCCGGAAAGCCCGCGCTGGCTCCTGATGCATGGACATCAGGAGCGCGCCGAGGCGGTGGTGCGGGAGATCGAAGCGCAGGTCATGGCCGAGCATGGCGCATTGCCGGCGCTGCAGACAGCACCGCCCGGCGAGCCGTCCCGCTCACCAGGCCAGGCTGTCGGCATGCTCTCCTGGCGCGAAATTGCCCAGGTGCTGCTGCATCACTACCGCGCGCGTAGCCTTATGGTGGCGCTGATGATGGTGGCCCAGGCCTTCGTCTACAACGCCATCTTCTTTACCTATTCGCTGGTGCTCACGCGCTTCTTCCAGGTACCCGATACCCGGGTGGCGCTCTATCTCTTTCCCTTCGCGCTGGGCAATGTGCTCGGCCCGCTGCTGCTGGGCCATCTGTTCGACAGCATCGGCCGCCGCCGCATGATCGCAGCCACCTACCTGCTGGCCGGCCTGGGGCTGGCCGCCACGGCCACCGCCTTCAGCGCCGGCTGGCTCGATGCGCTGGGCCTGGCGCTGTGCTGGAGCGCGGTGTTCTTCGTCGCCTCGGCGGCGGCCAGCTCGGCCTATCTCACCGCCAGCGAAGTCTTTCCGTTGCAGATGCGCGCCATGGCCATCGCCATCTTCTACGCCATCGGCACCGGCGTGGGCGGCTTCATCGCACCGGCCCTGCTGGGCTGGTTGATTGCCAGCGGCGACCGCCAGGCGGTGGCGGCGGGCTACGCCGTGGGAGCCGTGCTGGCCTTGCTGGCGGGACTGTGTGGGCTGCGCTGGGCGGTGGATGCGGAACGGCGCACGCTGGAAGAGGTGGCCGAACTGAAGCGCTGAGGCAGACGCTGCGAGCGTCAGACCAGGATCTTCTCGGCGATGCCTGCGCCCAGCGGGGCCAGCAGCGCCTGCAATTCTTCTTCGCCGAACTTGACGGTGGTGGCATCGTCGCGCCCCAGCATGCCTTCGGCCAGGGCCGACTTGCGCGCCTGCAATTCGAGCAGGCGTTCTTCGATGCTGCCTTCGATGACCAGCTTGTAGACGAATACCTGGCGCTGCTGACCCAGCCGATGGGCGCGGGCGATGGCCTGCTCTTCCACGGCCGGGTTCCACCAGGGATCGACCAGCACCACAGTGTCGGCCGCCGTCAGGTTCAGGCCGACGCCGCCGGCCTTCAGGCTCACTAGCATCAGCGGCGTCTGCTCCTGCTGGAAGCCGGCGATCACATCGGCGCGGGCGGCGGGCTCGGTCTCGCCGGTGAGCATCAGGTAGGGCAACTGCAATTGTTCCAGCTGCGCGGCAATCAACTTGAGCATGCCGGTGAATTGCGAGAACACCAGGATGCGCCGCCCTTCGGCCACCAGCGCGGGCAGGGTGTCGCACAGCCAGTCGATCTTGGCGCGCTCCAGCCCCTTGGGCATGCGGCCCTGCTTCAACAGATAGGGATCGCAGCAGACCTGGCGCAGCTTGAGCAAGGCATCCATCACGGTGACCTGGGAGCCGCCCAGGCCACGCCGTTCCAGCGCGCGCCGCACCTGCTTGTCGGCGGCCATGCGCACGCTCTCGTAGAGTTCGCGCTGGCGGCCTTGCAGGGGCAGGCGTTCGATGATCTCGCTGCGCGGCGGCAGCTCCTGCAAGACATCCTGCTTTCTCCGGCGCAGGATGAAGGGCCGTACCCGCTGCGCCAGCAGGCGCGCGCGCACGGTCTGGCCCTGCTCTTCGATGGGCTTGCGCCACAGGCGCGCAAAGCTGCGCGCATCGCCCAGGAAACCGGGCATGAGAAAATGGAACTGGCTCCACAGTTCACCCAGGTGATTTTCCAGCGGCGTGCCGGTCATGCACAGCCGATGGCGCGCCCGCAAGCGGCGGGCGGCGGCGGCGCTGCGCGAGGCGGCGTTCTTGACGGTCTGGGCCTCGTCCAGCACCAGCATGTGCCAGCGCTGCGGCAGCAGCTGGTCGAGGTCGCGCCAGAGCAGCGGATAGCTGGTCAGCACCAGATCGACCTGGCCGCTGGCGAGGGCGCTGAAGTGCTGGGCGCGCTCCTGGCCATGCAGCAGCAGTACGCGCAGATCAGGGGTGATGCGGCGCGCCTCCTGCTGCCAGTTGAACAGCAGCGAAGTCGGCGCGACCACCAGCACCGGCAGGTCCAGGCGGCCGGCCTGTTTTTCGATGAGCACATGGGCCAGCACCTGGGCGGTCTTGCCCAGGCCCATGTCGTCGGCCAGGATGCCGGCCAGTCCATGGGTGCGCAGGTATTGCATCCAGGCCACGCCATAGCGCTGGTAGTCACGCAATGTCAGTCCCAGGCCATCGGGCTGGGCCACCGGCGCGACGCTGCCGGCAGCGCGCAGGCGGCGCGCCAGCGCCAGCAGGTCGTCCGCACCGCTGATGCGCCAGGGTGTGGCGCCCTCCAGCCCTTGCAGGGCGGCTTGCAGGCCGTCGAGGCGATGCGCATCCCAGGGCGTCAGACGCAATGGGCCGTCCTTGCGGCCCAGGTCCACCAGCAGGTCCAGCAGGGCCAATACCACCGCCTTGAGCGGTCCGGCCATGGCGTCGATGCGGCGGCCACCGGGAGCGCGCAGGGAGATCACCGCATGCGGGTCCATGCGCTCGACCTGCTGGGCATCGCCCCAGCGCGGATCGCGCCGCAAGAGATCGGCCACCATGGGCGCCACATCCATGGACTGGCCCTCGACCTCGATGCCGATGGAAAGCAGCCAGCGTCCGCTCGGGTCGAGGCCATCAAAGACTTCGCTGGAAAAAGCGCGTGGCGTGAGGGGTGCGGCCACCTCGCGGTTGATCACTTCGCCGGTCTGGCTGCTGACGATGAAACGCCAGGCCGTCACCGGCACGCTCTCATGGGCAAAGCCCGGACGGGCGCGCAGGATCCAGCCTTGCGCCTGCAGGCGCGGGGCCTGATCGGCCCAGAAGTCGCCGAAGAACTCTTCCTGTACCAGCGTCCACAAGGGGCCGGCCTCATGCAGGGGATTGTGGGCGCGCCATTGCAGGGCGTCCTCGCGCAGGGGTAGCAGGCCCAGCTCGCGGATGTCTTCCAGCGCGGCGGCTTCGGCCTGGTGGTCGCGCTGGATGTGGGCTGGGGTGTAGTCGGGTTCGTCGCCGTTGGGGCTGGTGGGTGCGGGCGTGCTCCAGCCCTGTGCGCCCTGGCCATAGACCCAGTCGATCTGCGCCACCGTGACCATGCCGCCGCGCGGACCGAACAGGCCATGCGCGCGCATGCCCAGCAGGCCGTCGCCACGGGTGAGGGTCTGCAGCGTGAGGCGGGGATGGAAAGCGGAAACGGTGGGGGAGCTGGCCATGCGTGCGGGAGAGTTCGGCGAAGCGGCCATTGTAGGGCGCTTCGCGGCCATCGTGCAGCGGGCTTACTTGGCCGGCGGGGTGATGCAGAAGTCCAGCATGCCGAAAGGCGTGCGGCCCTCGCCGGTGGCCCAGACCCACACGGCCCAGCACAGCAGGCCGCACACCAGCAACAGGGCCAGCACGATGTGCAGTCCGGAAGCCTTGCGCAGGAAGCTTTCGATGCGGTCGAACAGGGCGGTCATGGTGGAAATACAGGGACGTGAACGGGACTGCCTATTCTATCCAAACGCGCGGCGCGGCGGGATGGGACAAATTGCCGCAGTGTCTGGATGGCAAGATGGACGGGCAAGACGGGCAAGCTGCGTGGACCTGCTGCGCGGACCTGCTGCAAAAGCCGCATGAGCTTGTGCGGAAAGCTTCCTTCCCCTGTCGCGCTGCGGCGACTACGCTGATGCACTTTGAACAAGCCATCAGGGGGCAAGCACCATGGACGCACATCAACCCAGGCACAAGCGCCGCTTGCTGCTGCAGGGCCTGGCCGCGGGCGCGCTGGCCGGCGGTACACCGCTGGTACGCGCTGCAGCGGACAAGGTCTTGCGTATCGGTTACCAGAAATTCAACACGCTCAACATCCTCAAGGGCAGCGGCAAGCTGGAGCAGGCGCTGCAGCCGCAAGGCTGGTCGGTGAAGTGGTTCGAGTTCGCCGCCGGGCCGCAGCTCACCGAAGCACTCAACGCTCAGGCCATCGATCTGGGCCATGCCGCCGATACGCCCTCGGTATTTGCCAATGCCTCGGGCGTGAACGCGGTCTACCTGGGCGCGGAACAGCCCTATCCCAAAGGCATCGGCATCTTCGTGGCGCAGGATTCACCGATCCGCTCGGTGGCCGACCTCAAGGGCAGGAAGGTGGCCACCGGGCGCGGCTGGAATGTGCAGTTCCTGCTGTTGAAGGCGCTGGAAGAAGTCGGCCTGAGCTATCGCGACATCGAACCGGTCTATGTCACCAATGCCGCCGATGTGCGCGCGGCCTTCCAGTCCGGCAATGTCGATGCGGCCACGCTGTGGGACCCTTTCCTGGCCGGGCAGGAACTGGCCACGCGCCCGCGCATCCTGCGCGACGGCACTGGCCTGTCCAACAACCGCACCTTCCATCTGGCGGTGCCCTCCTTCGTGGACCGGCACAAGGACATCGTGCGCACCGTCTTTGCCGAACTGAAGAAGACCAACCAGTGGACCCAGAGCCATCCGCAGGAAACGGCCGAACTGCTGGCCCCGCAACTGGGCGTGGATCCCAAGGTGCTGCGGCTGGCCACCGAACGGCGCAACTACACCACCGTGGCGGTGGATGCCGGCATCGTCGCGGAACAACAGCAGATCGCCGACGCCTTCCTCAAGCTGGGCCTGATCAAGAATCCGGTGCGGGTGCAGGACAAGGTCTATCCGGAGGTGCTGGTCTGAGACCGGCAGAACCATGCACCTGGCCGCCTTCCTCATCGCTGGCAACGCCGCCCACAGCCAGGCGCTGTGGCGGCATCCGCAGAGTCGCCGCGGCGGCTTTCTGGAATTGGATTACTACCTGCACATTGCGCGTACGCTCGAGCGCGGCAAGTTCGACCTGCTCTTCTTTGCCGACCGGCTGGCCGTTTCCACCCGCTATGGCGAGAGCCACCTGCATGGCATCAACGTAGGCGACCAGGACGCCACCCGGCTGGACCCGCTGCCCATCCTGGGTGCGCTGGCGGCGGCCACCTCGCATATCGGGCTGGGTGCCACGCGCTCCACCACCTATTCGCAACCGTATAGCCTGGCGCGCGAATTCGCGACCCTGGACCACCTCAGCGGTGGCCGCGCCGCCTGGAATGTGGTGACCTCGGTCAACCAGGGCGAAGCCGACAACTTCGGTCTCAAGGAGACCCTGCCGCATGATGTGCGCTATGACCGCGCCGATGAATTCCTGGAGGTCACGCACAAGCTCTGGCACAGTTGGCAGCCCGATGCGCTGCGCCTGCAACAGGACCGTTATGCCGACGCCGGGAAGGTGGCGACCATCGATCATCAGGGCAAGCATTTCAGCGTGCGCGGTCCGCTGAACATCCCGGCCTCGCCGCAAGGCCATCCGGTGATCATCCAGGCCGGGTCTTCCGATCGCGGCCAGGACTTCGCGGCGCGCTGGGCCGAGGTGGTCTTCAACATCCAGCCTGACCTGCCGCGACTGCAGGCCTTCTATCGCGATCTCAAGAACCGGGCGCAGCAGTTTGACCGTCGTCCGCAGGACATCCGCATCCTCTCGGCGGTCATGCCCTTCGTGGGCCAGTCGCGCCAGCACGCGCGGGAATTGCAGGAACAGGCCAATGCCCTGGCCGATCCGCTGGTGGGGCTGTCCACCCTGTCGAGCCACATGAATGTGGATTTCTCGGGCTTTGCGCTGGATGCCCCGCTGGGTGACGTGCAGGTCAGCGGCATCCAGGGCCTCTTCAAGCTGCTGCGCGACATCTCGGCCGAGCGCCAGCTGACCCTGGCCGATGCCGGACGGCTCTATGCGCAGGGCGTGCTCACGCCGCAGATCGCCGGGACCGCCGCCGATGTGGCCGACTGGCTGCAGTCCATCATTGCAGCGAACGGCGCCGACGGTTTCGTGATCTCACCCTCGCATCTTCCCTACGGCTTCGACGACTTCGTCGACCAGGTGATCCCCGAGCTGCAACGGCGCGGCGCATTCCGCCAGGATTACGCAGGACGGCAATTGCGCCAGCAACTGGCCGCGTCACCGTAAAGCATCCGGCCGGCTTATCAGTTACCCTTATCGGCTTGATCCTCCACTGCCAGGTCTTGCCATGCCTACCGCCCTGCTCATCATCGATATCCAGCACGCCCTGTGCCACGGCCCGGACGCGGTCGAGAACAGCGCCGCCGTCATCGACCGCGTCAACCAGTTGGCCGACCAGGCCCGCGCAGCCGGCGCGCCGGTGATCTTCGTGCAGCATGAGGATGAGGGCGCATTGCAACGCGGCAGCGAGGGCTGGCAATTGATGCAGGGATTGCAGCAGCAGCCGGAGGATCTGCACCTGCCCAAGCGCGGCTCGGACGCCTTCCATCACACCGAGCTGCAGGCCATGCTGAAGACGCGCCATATCTCGGCGCTGGTGATCTGCGGCATGCAGACCGAGTATTGCGTGGAGTCCACCGTGCGGCGCGCGCTGGCGCTGGGTTATCCGGTCACACTGGCCGCCGATGCCCATACCACCGCGCCCAATGGCGTGCTGACGGTGGCCCAGGTGATCGCGCACCACCACGCCACGCTGGCCGGACTGGGTTCGTACGGCGTACGCGCCAGCATCAGGCCGGTGGCCGATATCCGTTTCTGAAGTCGATCAGAAACGCTGCGGGCTGAAGGGCGCGAGGTCGATCTCGGGCGTCTGTCCGGCCAACAGCTGGGCCACGATGCGCCCGGTGCGCGCCGAGCAGCCCAGGCCGATATGGCCATGACCATAGGCATGCACGATGTCGCTGCTGGCGCGGGCATAGCCGATGCAGGGCATGCCGTCCGGGGTGCTGGGACGGCGGCCCAGCCAGTAGCGGACATCCTCGGCGGGCAAGTCGCGCGGCAGGCCGGGGAAGAGTTTCAGGGCGATGTCGCGCATGATCTCGGCGCGCCGCCAGTCGGGCGCAGCCTCGAAGGAGGCGAACTCGACCTGGCCGGCGATGCGCAGGCCCGTTTCCATCTGCGTGGCGATGACCTTGAATTCGGACAGCATCATCGGCGTACGGGCGCGGGCAGCCAGTTCGTGGCCACGGATGAGGGCGTGGTAGCCGCGTTCGCTCTCCAGCTGCACGCGATCACCCGCCTGCGCGGCCAGCGCCTTGGAGCGTGCGCCGGCGCAGATGACGGCGGCGTCGCAGGCGACCTCGCCGGTCTCGGTCAGCACCGCCTTGAGTCTTCCCTCTTCGATGCGAAAACCGGTGGCGCGCGCATCGATGCGATGCGCGCCACGCGCCAGTGCATAGGCTTGCAACGCCTGCAGGTAGGCGCCGGGATTCTTGCAGTGACCGGCCTCATCAACCTGCACCGCAAAGCCGAAGGCCGGGTCGAGGTCGGGCTCGCGTCGGCGCAACGCCTCTGCCTCCAGTTCGCTCCACTGTATGCCCAGCTCGCGCCGCACGCTCCAGCCGAAGGCGTCGCCCTCGAACTGCTGGCGTGAACGATAGACATGCAGCACACCCGAGGTATCGATGAGATGGGCCACGCCGGCGCGGCGGGCGATGTCCAGGTGCAGGGTGCGTGCATCCACCACCAGGGTGCGCAGGGCGCGGGCGGTGGTGCGGATGCGTTCGCGGCGGGCGCTGGCCAGGTTGCGCAGCAGCCAGGGCGTCAGGCGCGGCAGGTAGCGCCAGCGGATGGAGAGCGGGCCGATGGGATCCATCAGATAGCCGGGGACCTTCTTCCACATGCCCGGCTCCACCGGCGGGATCACCGAGTGCGACGACAGCCAGCCGGCATTGCCATAGCTGGCGGCCTCTTCGCTACCCACCGGATTGAAGTCGAGCAGACTGACCTCCAGCCCCTGGTCCAGCGCGTGGATGGCGCTCATCAGGCCGACCGCGCCCGCGCCGATGACGACGGCGTGGCGCGGGAAAGAGATTTCGGGGAGCGTGGACATGGACGGGACCTTGGCAGAAAGCAACATCATACGGGACTTTGCTGCAGGCGTCGGGGCATGGACCGGCATTGACCGGCGTTGCGGTCGGACCCTATGATCAGCGCTCGTCAAGACAAACAGGAGACCCGACCATGATCGACCATACCGGCGTGACCGTCAGCGATTTCGAAAAGAGCAAGGCCTTCTACCTGGCCGCGCTGGCCCCCATCGGCTATACGCTGGTGATGGAGCTGCCGGCCTCGGTGACCGGCCATACCGATGTGGCCGGCTTCGGCGAACATGGCAAGCCGGATTTCTGGATCAGCCGTGGCACGCCCAACCAGCCGCCGGTACACGTGGCCTTCCGCGCCGAGACGCGCCAGCCGGTAGACGCCTTCCACGCCGCCGCCCTGACCATGGGTGGACGCGACAACGGCGGGCCGGGCATCCGCGCCCACTACCATCCCAACTACTATGGCGCCTTCGTGCTGGACCCGGATGGACACAACATCGAGGTGGTCTGCCACTGTCCCGCCTGAGCCGCCTGAGCCACCTGAGCCGCACGGCACGCAGCGCCCTGCTGTCGCGCTTGACTTCGGCGCGCCGACAGCGGAGGCTGCGCCTGTTCCCGCACGCCGAATCCGCCCGTCCGGGCGCCCCTGAAGGAGAGCACCCATGAGCCAGCCGCACACCGTCAAACTCTACCGCGTCCTGCGGGCCAAGCCGGAACGCGTCTATCGCGCCTTCCTCGATCCTGATGCGATGGTGAAATGGCTGCCGCCGCATGGCTTCACCGGCAAGGTCCACCACATGGACGCACGCGTGGGCGGCTCGCACAAGATGTCGTTCACCAATTTCAGCACGGGACAGACCCAGGCCTTCGGCGGTACCTACGTCGAACTGGTCCCCAATGAACGCATCGTCTATACCGACCAGTTCGACGACCCCAACCTGCAGGGCGAGATGAAGGTCACCATCAGCATTGCCGCCTGCCTGGTCGGCAGCGAACTGACGGTGGTGCAGCAGGGCATACCGCCGATGATCCCGCTGGAGTTCTGCTACGCCGGCTGGCAGGAATCGCTGCAACTGCTGGCGCAGCTGGTCGACCCTGAGATTGCCGACGGTCCCTGAGAGGCCATCGGCGCGTCATCCAGGCTGGTTGTAGGGCACGGTGCGCGGCAGGTAAGGCTGGCCATTGATGCGGCGCAGGCCGTGGAAGGGTGGCGCGTGGAAGCTGTCGCTGAGGATATCGCGATGGGGATCGTAGTACACCGAGCGCACGCCCAACAGGCCCAGGATGGTGTGCTCCATCTGGTCGGTCTGGTAGGGCCGGTGTTCCAGCTGGGCCCGCTCTTCGGGGCTCTTGCCGATGAAGGAGCGGGTCCACAGCAGCATGGGGATTTCGTAGCCGCTGGGGTCCGAGGCCGACTGGCCGGCATGGTCGCGGGTATGCCCTACTTCCTGGGCATGATCCGAGCTGAACACCAGGCTGGCATTGTCCTGGGGCGCGGTGCGCATGGTCAGGCGCAGCATGTTGCCCACCACGTAATCGTTGTAGGCGATGGCATTGTCGTATTCGTTGCGCAGCTGGCGAATCCACGGTGAGCGATCGGCGTTCTCCAGCTTTTGCGTGACGCTGTCGCGCACGCCGTCAAAGCGTGCGTAATCGCTGGGATAGCGCATGTCGTAAGTGGGATGCGCGCCCAGCAGGTGGACCACGATCAGCTTCTTCGGGGCCGGGTCCTGCAGGGCGGCCTCCAGGCCCGGCAGCAGGTTGCCGTCGAAATTGTTTTCGCCCCGGCCAGCGCCCTTGTTGATGAAGACCTGCTGGTCGGCGCGCCGGCTGACCACGCCCAGCCAGCCATCGTTAGGCACCTGGTTGGACAGCCAGATCACGCGAAAGCCCGCCTCCCGCGCCAGCATCACCACGTCCGGCTTGCGGCTCCAGGCGTGCGGATCGTCCAGGTCGGCCGGGGTGAGCATCTTCATGAGCGAGCCCATGGTGGCCGGCTCGGATGACACCACATCGCGGAACACCAGCAAATCCCGGCGCATAGCGTCCAGGAGCGGCGTGGTCTGGCGTTCATAGCCATAGAGCGACATGTTGGCGCGGTTCAGGCTCTCGCCGATCACCCATACCAGGGTGTTGCGCTGCGGGCCGGCGTACTGGACCTGCCAATGCGAGGTCTGCGCCATGTTGCTGGCGATATTCTGTTCCATGCTGCGGGCCTGCTCGGTCTGGGCTTGATAGTCCAGATAGCGGATGGGCCAGAACAGCAGCGGGTTTTCCTTGGCCATGGTGGGATTGAAATGCAGGGCCACGAATACCGCCAGCAACAGACCCACACCGGCCATGCCACGCGCACGCCAGGGCGCAGCCGCTTGCCGGGCCTCGCGACGCGCGAGCCAGCGTTCGCCTACCCCGGCCAGGCTCATCATCACCACAAAGGCCAGCACGGCCTGGACCACATCACGCCAGTTGTGGCGGAAGAACTCGCTGCTCTCGGCGGGGTTGGTGTTGAAGATGGCTTGCAGCACCAGGATGGGATTGGGCCGCAGGCCGAAATAATCGCGCAGGAAACCCTTGAGCGCGGCGTCGAGGAAGAACAGGCCGATGATCGACAGGCTGGCGGTGGAGAACAGGCCCGGCCTGCGACGGCACCAGGGAATGACCAGGAACAGGCCGGCAATGCCGGGCAAGGCGGTGGCCATGAGGACGCTGCTCTTGGCCAGTTCGTTGCCACTGATCATGCCCAGGCCCCAGAAGACCGCCAGGCCGCCCAGGCCCAGCAAGAGGCGATTGACTAACTTTTTCAATGCTGACTTTCTGCCGCCCCGACGGCGAAATGTTGAACAACAGACATGTCAGCCTAGGAGTCCCCCGTCCCGATAGACCGCTGCCTGCGCTGGGCGGTAGGACAAGCTCGGCGGCAATTTGTTCTCTCGAGGCGACAAACCGTTCGCGCCGTCCTGGCGCGCCCGGAGCGGATCAACTCGCGTGCGCCACCCCGCGCAGGCGGAAGCGCGCCACCAGCGCGGCCAGTTGGCGGGTCTGGTCGCGCAGGGAGTGGGCGGCGGCAGCGGCCTGCTCCACCAGCGCGGCGTTCTGCTGGGTGCCCTCGTCCATCTGCGTGACGGCGTGGTTGATCTCGTCGATGCCACGGCTCTGTTCGCGGCTGGCCACGGCGATCTCGCTCATCAGGGTCGCCACGCGGGCCACCGAATCGACGATCTCGTGCATGGTCTGGCCGGCCTGGTCTACCAGTTCGGCGCCGGTGGCCACCTGTTGCACCGAGCCCTCGATGAGCATCTTGATCTCGCGCGCTGCCGCTACCGAGCGCTGGGCCAGGCTGCGCACTTCGGTCGCCACCACGGCGAAGCCGCGCCCTTGCTCACCGGCGCGTGCCGCTTCCACGGCGGCATTGAGGGCCAGGATATTGGTCTGGAAAGCGATGCCATCGATCACGCCCGTGATGTCGGCAATGCGCGCCGAGCCGGTGCGGATCTCGCCCATGGTCTGCACTACCTGGTCCACCACTGCGCCCCCTTGCACGGCCAGGCGCGAGGACGTCGCCACCAGTTCATTGGCCTGGTGCGCATGGTCGGCGTTCTGGCGCACGGTGGAGGTCAGCTCTTCCATGGCCGAGGCGGTCTCTTCCAGGCCGGAGGCTTGCGATTCGGTGCGCGAGGACAGGTCGGCGTTGCCGCTGGCGATCTCGCCGGAGGCAGTGTCGATGACGCTGATGCTGCGATGGACCTCGGCCACCATGTTGCCCAGGCTCTGGGTCATGTGGTTCAGGGCCTGCATCAGTTGCCCGGTCTCGTCGGCGCTGTGGACGCGGACCTGGCCGGTGAGGTCGTTGTCGGCCACCTGGCGCGCCAGCTGAAGCGCCTGCGCCAGCGGTTGCGACACGATCCGGGCGATGGCGATGGCCAGCGCCAGGCCCAGCGCGATGCCGGCCAGCAGCAGGCCGATGATCCAGTGCTGGGAGCTGTCATAGATCTGGTCGGCCAGGGTATTGGCTTCTTCCTTGTGGTCGATGCTGGACTGGCGCAGCGTGGCGAACTGCTTGTCGATGGCGCGGTAGGCCTTCAGCGAATCGCCCTTGGTCAGGGCCAGCGCCTCGTCCTTGCGGTTGTCGTGGGACAGCGCAATGATCTTGCGATGCTCGACCAGGTAGGCCGCCAGGGTCTTGCTGACCTGGTCGAAGGAGGCCGCCTCTTCGGGCGTCAACGGCAGCTTGCGGTAGTCATGCTGCAGCTGCGTGAATTCGGCATAGCGCTCGGTCAGCGCCTTTTCCAGCGTGGCCATGCTCTCCTGGTTGCCCAGGATGTGCTGGAACTCGGTGGAGCGCACCCGCGCCAGTACTTTCTCCAGCGTCAGGCTGATGCGTACGCTGGGCTCCCACTTGTGGGCGATCTCGGTGGCGGCGTCGTTGACCTTGTCCATCTGGTAGACCGAGAAGATGCCCAGGCAACTCATCAGCATCAGCACGGCTACAAAGGACAGCAGCAGCTTGGTGGCGATCTTGCGATCCATGAACCATTTCATTGGTGTTACCCCTTCCCTCTCTGAATTCGTCGTATCCATTTCACGCGGCGGGAACATTGGCGTTTCGACATGCGCCGCCGCAAAAAGCAAAAAACCCGGTCCATGCAAGGGACCGGGTTCTGGAGCTGCCGTCTGGCGACGGCGCCCTTCCCTGTTCAGTTGATGCCGAACAACTGGGCCGCTGTCTGGCCCGTGATGATGCGGCGTTGCTCGTCATCGCTCACCAGCTGGATGAACTGCTGCCAGCTATGGTCGTAGTCGGTGAGACTCTCGTGCTGGGTATGCGGCCAGTCGCTGCCCCAGAGCAGGCGCTGCGGTCCGAAATGCGCGCGCAGCAAGGGCCAGGCCTGGCGGGCGAAGCGCTGGCCCTGCTCGGCCCCGCCATTGCGATAGGAGGCCGAGAGCTTGACCCAGACCTGCCCGCCCGCAGCGGTGGAGAGCAGGTAGCGAAAGCCTGGATCATCCACGCCCAAGGCGGCATCGACCCGGCCGAAATGGTCGACCACCACCTTCAACCCCATGGCCAGCAAGGGGGGCAGCACGCGCGGCAGATCCACCGCCTCGCGATGGATTTCCACCTGCCAGCCCAGCTGTGCAATACGCGCCATGGTGTGACGCCAGACGCCCTCGAAGTCCGGCACGGACGCACCGCCCACCAGGTTGAAACGGATGCCCACTACGCCCCCGGCCTGCAGGGCCTGCAGTTGCTGCTCGCTGACGTCGGCGTCGATCATGGCGATGCCGCGCAGCCGCTGCGGATAGCGCGCAATGGCGGCCAGCAGGTAGCTGTTGTCGCTGCCCAGGAAGCTGGGCTGTACCAGCACGCCATGGCTCATGCCATGGGTGTCGAGGCGGGCGATGTATTGCTCGACGGTGACGTCGTAGGTCGGCGCATAGCGGCGTACATCGGCCAGCGGCAGATCGCGGGTGAAGACGTGGGCGTGCGTGTCGATGCGCAGCATCGTCCCGGTCGTCACGCGGGGCTGGCTCATGCTGAGGTTTCCATCTTGCGGCCCTTGGTCTCGGGCAGCATCAGCACGGCCACCACCACCAGCGAATAGGCGATGGCGGCGTCGATGCCGATGGCCTGGCCCAGCGGCATGGAGTCGCTCATGTGGCCCACCAGCACCGGGAAGCCGGCCGACGCCACGCGTCCGAAGTTGTAGCAGAAGCCCACGCCGGTGCCGCGAATGCCGCTCGGATAGAGTTCATTGAAGAGCGCGCCCATGCTGGCCGGGATGCCGGCGGCGAAGAAGCCCAGCGGGAAGCCGCAGACCAGCATCTGGGTGTCCGACAGCGGCAGGAAGATGTAGCACAGCACGGTCGCCACGCAGGCCAGTGCAAAGAACGCCACGGTGCGACGGCGGCCGATGCGGTCCAGCAATTGCGAACTGGCGATGCAGCCGCACCAGAAGGCGACGATGATGACGGCCAGATAGCCGCCGGTGGAGAGCACCGACAGATGCTTCTCGGTCTTGAGGTAGGTCGGCAGCCAGGTCATCAGCGCGTAGTAACCACCGTGCGCGCCCACGCCCAGGAGGCTGCCGATGATGGTCAGGCGCAGCACGTCGGGACGGAAGATGCCCAGCAGGGTGCTGGCCGCAGGCTTGCTGGCAGCGGCCTTCTGGCCGGCCAGGAAGGCGTCGGTTTCCTGCACCGAGCGGCGCACGTAGACCACCAGCAAGGCCGGCAGCAAACCGATGACGAACATCACGCGCCAGGCCATCTCCTGCGGCAGCAGCGAGAACAGCACCGAGAACAGCAGCACTGCACCGCCCCAGCCGACCGCCCAGGCGCTCTGGACGGTGCCCATGGCCTTGCCGCGATGTTCGGCGCGGATGGTCTCGGCCATGAGCACGGCCCCGGCCGCCCACTCGCCGCCGAAGCCGAAGCCCTGCAAGGCCTTGAGCACCAGCAGTTGCGGGAAGCTCTGGGCGAAGGCGGAGAGGAAGGTGAAGAAGGAAAACCAGATGATGGTGATCTGCAGCGTCTTGACGCGGCCATAGCGATCCGACAGGGCGCCGGCGAACCAGCCGCCGATGGCCGAGGCCACCAGGGTGGCGCCGCTGATCAGGCCGGCATCGGCCTTGGTGAGGGAAAAGGCGGCGATCAGTGCGGGGATGGCCAGGCTGAACATCTGCACGTCCAGCGCGTCCAGCGCCCAACCGCTGAAGCAGGCCCAGAAAGTCTTGCGTTCCTTGGCAGTGACCTGCCGATACCATGAAAACATTGTCTCGTCCTCTAAGCTGAAGGCGTGCCGCCCAGGCTCTGCCGCTAAGGACAAGGGAGCGCAAGCAACACTAAGCTGATTGAATTATATGGATGATGACTCATACAGACATATATATGAGTTGACGGAAGATAACACAGGCCTGCCGGTGCAACAACCCTGGTGGCGGGCGTGGTGTTTTCGACAAGAGCCGGGGAGCAGGCTGCCACGCACATTGCTGGGTCGCCCTGCAAGCGTTGTAGGCAGGGCGCGGCGCAGGTAGACTGGAGACTTTCCATCACTGCGAGCCAAGTTGCACCATGCTTGACCAGACCGGCGTCGATGCGCGCCTGCCGCTTTATCTCCAGTTACGTGATCTGCTGGCGACCCAGATCCGCGCCCAGAAGTGGCAGCCGGGCCAGCCCATTCCATCCGAAGCCGAGCTGAGCCAGACCTACCAGGTCGCGGTGGGCACGGTGCGTCGCGCCATTGAAACGCTGATGGCCGAAGGCCTGGTGGAGCGCACGCATGGGCGCGGCACCTTCGTGCGCAAGGCGCGCTTCGACAATTCGCTGTTCCGCTTCTTCCGTTTCGAATCGGCCGATGGCCGTCCGCTCGCGCCCAAGAGCGTGATCGTCAGCCGCAAGCTGGTGGAAGCGCCGGCGCAAGCGGCCGAGGCCTTGCAGCTGAAGCCGCATGCCAAGGTGATCGAACTGCATCGCCTGCGCATGGTGAATGGACAGCCGGTGCTGGCCGAGAACATCTACCTGTGCGCGCAGCGCTTCAAGGCGCTGGCCGACAAGGCGCCGGAAGAGTTCGGCGACCTGCTCTATCCCCTCTATGAGCGTGAATGCGGATTGATCGTCGCCTCTGCGCGCGAGACCTTGACGGTGGAAACAGTAACGGCGGCCCAGGCCAAGCTGCTGGGCCTGAAGGAAAAGACGCCGGTGGTGATGATAGAGCGCATCGCCTTCGGCTCGGACGGCCAGCCGCTGGAGTGGCGGCAGTCGCGGGGCGCGGCGAGCAAGTTCAGGTATAGCGCGGAGATACGCTAGGGCGGCGCCAGAACGCGCTCACTTGCGCGAGCGGGTCCGTAAGCGGCCGGCGCTGGCTTCCTGGACCGAATGGACTGCTTGGCCACGCACGGTCCTGCCGGCGTCGGCGCGCAGTTCACCGAGCAACTCCGGGTGCTTGCGCAACAGGCGCAACAACAGCACCAGCGCACGCGGCGGCTGGATCTTGCCAGCCTCATAGCGATTGAAGGCATTGATCCCTCCGCCGAACAGCAGGCTGGCCTCGCGCTGGCCCAGTTGCAGGGCCTCGCGGGTGGAGATGATTTCGGCGGGATCGATCATCCCGGCGTTGACTTGCCTGTTGAAGGCCAGCGCCTCGGCCGAGATCCTGGCTTCTTCCTCGATGGTCGGCAGACACTCGCCGCAGCGCGGACAATAGTCGCCGGTAACCGCCGCAATGACCGTGGTTTCACCCTTGTAGGCATAGGGCAGATCGCGCGTATCGCGGATCAGGCGCGCGCCTCCGCAATGGGGACATTTCATGTCAGTTCTCCTTGAAGGATACGATCAGCACATCATCAAGCACGGTCAGTTTGACGTAGAGGACACCGTAGCGGGTGGCAGGCCGGTAGACGTCTTGCCAGATTCGGTGATCATCACGGGTGGTCATGCTCTTGCAGAAATCTGCGCTGCTCAACGACGCCACGACGGCCACCATTTCCATTTCATCGATGCCCAGTGCGGCCGCACCGAGAAGAGCGGTGGCCGTCTTGCGGACCTGCCCCTGCCTGAGCAGGGACTTCACGACGGCAAGCTTGTAATGTGGGGTGTGTTTTTCCATACGCATGGTAACCAACCTGGTTATTAATGCCAAGTCGGCGGCAACAAACTAGTTCGAGAAAAGGGGACAAAAGGGAACAGTCTTGCGCCCCGCGGAAGGGCTGATTCTGGCGCGTGTCCTGTGGTTTATGCGCACCACCACAGCAATACCCGGACAATCTCGATTACCATCGTCGCTCAGCCCATCACTTCGTCCAGCGCCAATGCAGACCATGCAGCAGAAGCGATCCCCACTGCCACACCTTGTCGCCGCCGCTGCGGCAGGCCTGGCCGTGTGCGGGCTGAACACCAAGAAACGGTCTCTCCGCTGACGGGGATGCCACGTCCCGTCCGGCGGATCGCCAGGCGGGACGGGATCGCATCGCATTGCTTCCAGAACTCGCCCGGCCCTGCCGGCGCCACGGTTGTCCAACCACTGTTCTTCATGAGGCAAGCATGCAATCCAGTCCTACCGTCCTGTCCCACCCTGTCCCGACGACGCCCCAGGACGATGTCCTGCAGCTCTACGTCGATGCCCAGTTCGCCAGTCCCTACGCCATGTCGGTCTTCGTGGCCCTGCGCGAGAAGCAGTTGCCCTTCACCCTGCATACCCTCGACCTCGACCGCGGCCAGCAGCATGATCCTGACTACGCGCAGCGCTCACTGACCTCGCGCGTGCCCATGCTGCGGCATGGCGCGCTGACGCTGTCGGAATCCTCGGCCATCACGGAATACCTCGACGAAGTCTTTGCCGGCCCGCGCCTCTATCCGCAGGACGCGGTCGCGCGCGCCCGCGCACGGCAGGTCCAGGCCTGGCTGCGCAGCGACCTCATGGCCCTCCGGGAAGAAAGGAATACGCAGGTGGTGTTCTATGGCGTGAAGAAGGCGGCGCTCTCGGAAACGGCCAGCGCGGCGGCGCAGCGCCTGTTCCATTTCGCCGGACAGTTGCTGCCCGCCGGGGCCGATAGCCTCTTTGGCCAATGGTGCATCGCCGATGTCGATCTGGCGCTCATGCTCAACCGGCTGGCCTTGCATGGCGATCCCGTGCCGCCGCGCCTGGAAGACTATGCCCGCCGCCAATGGCAGCGTCCCTCGGTGCAAGCCTGGCTGACGCAGCCGCGCCCTGCGCTGTAAGCGCAGCGGCGCAAAAAAAAAGGCGGCCATGATCCGGCCGCCTTGTCACAACCCGCCTCCGATGTGAGGCGGAACTCCACTGGAGAAATATTTGTTGTCTACGCTTAGGCAATGGCCTCGGAACGCGGGCGGGCGATTGCAAACACTACCGCCACGGCCACCAGGTCGAACGCGGCCAGCAGCACGAACAGCGGACCATAGCCGATCTGCGTGACCAGGATGCCGAAGAGCAGCGTGAACAGGGTCGCACCCAGGTAGCCGCTCATGCCGGTCAGGCCGGTGGCGGTCGCCACCTGGTTCTTGGTGAACACGTCGGAGGTGATCGAATACAGCGCGCCCGACAGCGTCTGGTGGGCAAAGCCGCCGATGGACAAGAGCGCAATGGCCACATAGGGACTATCGACAAAGCCCACGCAGGCCGGCCCGATCATGGAGAGGCTGCCCACCAGCATGACCAGCTTGCGCGAGGTAAACAGCGACACCTTCAGGTGCTTGTGGAACAGCGGGCTGAGGTAGCCACCCAGTACGCAACCGATATCGGCCGCCAGGAAAGGCAGCCAGGCGAACATGGCGATTTCCTTGATGTTCATGTGGCGCTCGGTGGCCATGTACAGCGGAATCCAGGCATTGAAGGTCTGCCAGGCCGGCTCCGACAGGAAGCGCGGGATGGCGATGGACCAGAAGTTGCGGCTGCGCACGATCTTGGTCCAGCTCTCACGCTGCACCTTCTCGGGCGTCTTTTCCTGGCCCTCGAGGATGTAGGCGCGTTCTTCCGGCGAGAGCAGCTTCTGGTCGCGCGGGCTCTTGTAGAACAGCATCCACAGCACGAACCAGACCACACCCAGCGCACCGACCACCACGAAGGACATCTTCCAGCCGCCATGCAGGATGGTCCACACCACCAGGGGCGGGGCGCACAGGGCGCCAATGGACGAACCGATGTTGAACCAGCCGATGGCCACCGAACGTTCCTTGGCCGGGAACCACTCGGTGGAGGCCTTCACGCCGCCCGGAATGCCCGCCGCTTCGGTGATGCCCAGCAGCGCGCGGAAGAAGGCCAGGCTCTGCCAGCCAGTGGCAAAGGCCGCCGCCGCGCACACCAGCGACCAGGCCAGCGCGAAGATGCCAAAACCGATCTTGGTGCCCACGACGTCCAGGATATAGCCCGCCACCGGTTGCATGACGGCATAGCAGATCTGCCAGGCCACCACGATGTAGGAGTATTGCTGGGTGCTCATGTCCAGCTCTTTCATCATCGTCGGGGCGGCCACCGAGAGCGTGTTGCGGGCCAGGTAATTGACGATCAGGGCGAGGGTGACCAGGGTCACCATGTACCAACGGATTCCTCTTACGTACTTCATGGCGTCTCCAAAAGGATTTTTCTTCAAATCGATCAGCGCTAGGCGCTAAGCACTAAACGCTAAGCGTCAATCGTCAAGGCGAGGACGGCTGTGCCCCTCGCGCCCCTGCGTCGGCGGTGGATGTCACGCAGGCAGGCGCGGTACGGCTGGGGTAGTGCGAAGCTCGTGCATCTGGCGAAACTGCTGTCACACCCGTCTCCACATTGTCGTTGTTGTCGCTTTATTTATACGATGTCGTATAAGTAAGTCCGTAATTAGTCGGACTAATTGTGAATGCAGGTGGACAACTCTAATGATGAGCGCCTCGGAAGTCAACCGAAATCGCGCAGATTCTGGCGCTACGGAGCGGCTTTCCGGGGCTCTCCAGCCATCCGCCGGGAAGCCGCTAGTCAGCGCTTGCGCAGGCAGGCGTCCTCGGTCATAGTGTCTCTCAACGAACTCAACGGTAGCAGTCATCGTACATGTTAGATTCCCTCCCACCTTCCCTGGCCGCCAGCCGCACGCATCGCCTGAGTCGCTCGGAACACATCTGCCGGCAGATCATCGCCGCCATCCTGCGCGGTGAACTAGGCGAGAACCGCAAGCTGCCCACCGAGGTGGAGCTGGCGCAACGCTATGAAGCCTCGCGCACCACGGTGCGCGAAGCGCTCTCGCGGCTGCGCTCGGAAGGCATCGTGGTATCGCGGCGCGGCTCGGGCAACTATGTGCAGCGCCTGCCCACGCTGTCCTCGCAGGGCAGCCCGCAGATCGCCAGCATCCATGATGTGGAGCGTTACTATGCCTTCCGCGAATGCGTGGAAGTCGGCGCGGCCGGCATTGCCGCCACGGCGCGCCAGGACGAGGACGTGCAGGTCATGCGCACCGCCCTGCAGGCCTTGCAGCGCGCGCAGCTGGACGGCCAGACCGGAGTGGACGAAGACCTCGCCCTGCACATGGCCATTGCCCGCGCCACCCGCAATCCCTTCTTCATCTCCACCATCGAACATGCGCTGGGGCCGATCCGCCAGTGCATGGAGCTGGCGCAGAACCTGGGCTCGCCGCAGGACGGCGAACGCATCCAGACCATCGACGACGAACACCAGGCCATCATCCAGGCCATCGCCGAAGGCTCGGTTGCAGGGGCCGAAGCGGCCATGCGCGCCCATATCGGCCATGCGCGGCTGCGCATCTTCGAGGGCGGCTGACAGCCCCGCCCCGCATGACGCAACAACGCCGGGCCATGCTGCGCCCGGCGTCATCGGTCACTGCTTCGCGAACAGGCGCTTACGCGGGGTTCTGCACGGAGGCCGGCAGGTCGCGGCCGTGATACTTCTTGTAGATGGCGTTGAGCTTGCCGTTCTTCATGTTGGTCTTGACCCAGCCATCGATCCACTCCTTGAGGCGCGGCTGGTTCTTGTTGATGGCGATGCCCAGATCAAAGGCCTTCTGTTCGAACTTCATTTCCAGGTTCTTGCCCGGCGCTTTCTTCTGCATTTCCTGCAGGTTGGAGGGCGTGCTGGAGAAGACATCCACCTGGCCCGTCACCATCGAGGTGATCAGGGTCGCATCATCCTCATAGCGCATGATCTCGGCGCCCTTGGCGTTCTGCGTGGTCAGCGTATCGTTGGGCGTGGCGCGGGTGACGCCGATGCGCTTGCCGTTGAGATCAGCGTAATCCTTGATGGCCATGTTCTTGGGCGCACCGATGATGAGGCTGATGACGGCATAGGGAGTGGAAAAGTCGATGACCTTCAAGCGCTCCGGCGTGATCGACAGCGAACCCACCACGATATCGGCGCGGTTGGCCTGCAGGGTCGGCACGCGTGCCGCATTGGCCACCGGGATCAGGTCGAGCTGCACGCCCAGGTCCTGCGCGAGCAGGCGCGCAGCCTCGACGTCGGAACCAGCCAGTTGCAGCTTCTCGTCGCTGTAGCCGAACAGCGGCGTGCTCGAGGTGGTGGCGATGCGGATCTTGCCGGCCTTCTTGATATCGTCCAGCTGGTCGGCCAGCGCGGCGTGGGCGGTCAGGCCCAGGACCAGGGCGGCGATGGCGGTGCGCGCGGCGCGGCGCAATGGGGTGTGTTGCATCTTTGATCTCCGTTATTGTATGAATGGGCGGTACAGGGAACAGCGTGTGCGCTACAGGTCGGCGGCCAGGAAGGCTTGCAGTTCGGGGGTGTGCGGATGGTCCAGCATCTCGCCGGGACCGACCTCCCAGACCCGCCCCTGGTGCATGTAGATGATGCGGTCGGCCACCCGCTTGGCAAAGTTCATCTCGTGCGTCACCAGCAGCATGGTCATGCCGTTGGCGGCCAGGTCTTCCATCACCCGCAGCACTTCGCCGGTCAGTTGCGGGTCCAGCGCCGAAGTCACTTCGTCGAACAGCATGACCTTGGGCGCCATCGCCAGCGAGCGGGCAATGGCCACGCGCTGCTGCTGGCCGCCCGAGAGCTGCTCGGGATAGGCGTTGGCCTTCTCGTCGAGCCCGACCTGGGCCAGCGCGGCCAGGGCCACGCGGCGCGCCTCGGCCTTGTCCTGCTGCTTGACGTGGCGCAGCGCCAGCATGACGTTTTCCAGCACGTTCAGGTGCGGGAACAGGTTGTAGCTCTGGAACACGATGCCCACCTCGCGCCGCAGCTTGTGCAGATCCACCTGGGGATCATCGACGCGGATGTCGGCCACCTCGATGCTGCCTGAATCGATACTCTCCAGCCGGTCGATGCAGCGCAGCGCGGTGGACTTGCCGGAACCGGAGGCGCCGATGATGGCAATCATCTCGCCGCGCGCCACTTCGAAGGACACGCCCTTCAAGACCTGGTTGTCGCCGAAGCTCTTGTAGACCTGGTCCAGCTTGACGATGACGGGCTGCGGCTCCCGGGAGGCCGCAACGGGACGCAGATGCGGCGCCGGTTCGGGTTTAGCGATGGCTGACATTGAGCTTTCTCTCCATGGATGCGCTCCAGCGCGACAAGGGATAACAGAGCAGGAAATAGAAGGTGCCGACCAGCAGGAACACCAGGAAGGGCTGGAAGATGGAATTGTTGATGATCTGCCCGGCCCGGGTCAGTTCGACAAAGCCGATCACCGAGGCTAGCGACGTCATCTTGATCAACTGCACCAGGAAGCCGATGGTCGGCGGCAGCGACAGCCGCGTGGCCTGCGGAATGATCACCAGGCGCAGCGTCTGCCAGCGCGTCAGCGACAGGCACTCCGACGCCTCCCACTGCGGACGCGGCATGGCCTCGACGCAACCGCGCCAGATGTCGCCCAGGTAGGCGCTGGTATAGATCATCATCGCCAGCCCCGCCGCCACCAGCGCCGGCAGCACCAGGCCATACACCGACAGCCCGAAGTAGACGATGAAGAGCAGGATCAGCAAGGGAATGCCCTGCACGCATTCGATGAAGAGCATGGCCGGTCGGCGCAGCCAGGCGCGCGGCGAGATGCGCGCCAGCATCACCAGGAATCCGCCCGCGCCGCCGAGCACGAAGGCCAAGGCAGACAGCACCAGGGTCCAGCCGATCGACTGCACCATGAAGAAGAAATAGGTCCAGCTGAAACCGCCCATCATGATGCGCTCCCTTCGATGCGCAGCGAGGCTGCCGTATTGACCGCCACCGGTCGCGATGCAGGATGCACATAGGGCACATGGGCCAGCGGCGCCATGCCCGCCGGATCGGTCGCCGGCAGGCGCGAGACCGGCGAGCGCCGACCCTGTGCGGCAGCCCGGCGCAAGGTGCGGCGGCGCTTGAAGATGGTCTCGCCGATGGCGTAGGCCACCAGCTTGACCAGGATCGCCAGCACCAGGTACAGCGCGGCGACGACGATATAGGTTTCCAGCGAGCGGAAGGTATCGGATTGCACGGTATTGGCAATGGCCGTGAGCTCCTCGGCCGAGATCTGCGAGGCCATCGCCGAGGCCTGCATCATCAGCAGGAACTGGCTGGTCAGCGCCGGATAGACGCGCTCGATAGCGGGCTGCAGCATCACATGCCAGCGGATGCGCCAGACCGACAGGCCCAGGCATTGGGCCGCCTCGATCTGACCGCGCGGCACCGAATCGATGCCGGCGCGGATGATCTCGGCGGCATAGGCGGCGATATTGATGATCATCGCCAGCACCGCCGCCGCGAAGGTCGGCATGCGGATGCCCAGGCTGGCCAGGCCGAAATACAGCAGAAAGATCTGGACGAGGAACGGCGTATTGCGCACCACCTCGATGTAGGCGCTGCAGCTGCGGGCAAGCCAGCGATTGGGGCTGTTCTTGGCGAAGGCGACGAAGATGCCGATGGTCACGCCCACGATGACCGCCAGCGTGGTCATCTTCAGCGTCAGCCAGGCGCCGTGCAGGAACACGGGCCAATAGGGCGCGAGAGGACTGAAGTCGAGAGAGAAGTTCATGGGCGGCCGGGTCCATCAAGGTTTCAGGAAACCGGACATCGGTGCGGCGCGGGCGCGATCCTGCTGCGTGCGAGCGGCCCGGTGTGCCGGGTGCTGCCTTGCTGCGATTCAGGTCAAGCTGTAGCGTGCTGTGCTGCCATGCTGCGCGGCAGAGGACTTCATGCCGCGACGGGGTACGACGGTATTGCCGGGGTCAGACGAAAAGCCTTGTGGACAGATCAATCCGCCAGCGGATCGAAGGGACCGACTGTCGTGAACGCCCCACCCTGCAGGGTGAGCACCGGATCGTCGGGCGCCGGCATGGGCTGCGCTTCCACCTTGGCGCGGAAGATCTCCGAGCTGTCCTTGGGCGCATAGCCCAGGTGCGCAGCGTAGCGGTTGTCCCACCAGGTCTTGGCGTTGGCCGACATGCCGTAGACGATGGTGTGACCCACGTCGGGGATGAACAGCGAACGGCGCAGCAACTGCTCGAAGTCGTCCATGCTCATCCAGCTGGCCAGCATGCGGCGGTTGGTCGCTTCCGGGAAGATCGAACCGATGCGGATGCTCACCGTTTCCACGCCATAGCGGTCGAAGTAGAACTGCGCCATGTCTTCGCCGTAGGACTTGGACAAGCCGTAGTAACCGTCGGGACGCTTCATGTCCCGCGCATCGATGCGCTCGTCCTGGCCATAGAAACCGGTGACGTGGTTGGAGCTGGCGAAGATGACGCGCTTGACGCCATGTCGGCGCGCCGCTTCGTAGATGTGGAAGACGCCCTTGATGTTGGCTTCCAGGATTTCCTCAAAGGGACGCTCCACCGAAACGCCGCCCAGGTGGATGATGGCCTCGCAACCTGCCACCATGGCATCGACCGCA
The DNA here is from genome assembly GCF_001929405.1 of Herbaspirillum camelliae. Classification (NCBI taxonomy): domain Bacteria; kingdom Pseudomonadati; phylum Pseudomonadota; class Betaproteobacteria; order Burkholderiales; family Oxalobacteraceae; genus Herbaspirillum; species Herbaspirillum camelliae. Next base: position 1,451,222 of record NZ_KV880769.1, on the reverse strand, counting down.
GCGCGGTCGGCCAGGTCGCAACCCAGCACTTCCTCGTGCGCCGCAGCGGGATCGACCGCTGCCATGGCACTGGCCAGATCCGCCACCCGCACGACCTCGGCGAAGCTGGCCAGGCGCGGGCGCAACTGCTTGCCCACGCCGCCGGCTGCACCGGTGAGCAAAAGGCGCGAAAAACGGGCGGTCTGCCACGCAGCAACATCCTGGTCCTGGCTCATGCAGCCTGTCTCCTGAAACTATTGATCGTTATGTTTGCTTGACGTGAACGCCGAACGGACATCTTGTACGTCGTCGTATCACTTGGTGGATTATTCCTTGCGGGCTTCCTGCTTGTCAATCAGATTTGCGGACAGTGAAGCGACGTTCGCGTAGGAAAATCTCGCACAACCTCACGAAAAAAGAGACTCAAAAGACACTCTTCTCTCATCAAAACCACGCTAACTGCATTTATCCTCGACAAACCCGAGTCAAGCCCCGAAAAACCTGGAGGCCCCGGAAGAGCTCATCTAGAATGGCCGGTCCAAGGAAAAACCCCGTCGCCGGACCTCCACCGCCTCCCAGCACGCGCGGCATGGCTAGGCTTTCCTCCCTGTTCCCGCACGTCCGCTGCGCCGCGAAGCCGGACTCACACAAGAAGTAGCGACTGTCCATGAATCAACTGAGCAAACTGAAGATCGGGACGCAATTGCGTCTCGGTTTCGGCATCGTCATTGTCTTGATGCTGATCCTCATCACCTTCGCCCTGATGCGCATGAACGCCATCTCGGCCGCCGTGCAATACCAGGAAACCGTCACCGACACCAAGCTGGAGCCGCTCTACGTAGCGCGTGAAGCGCTGGACCAGACCGGTCTGGCCGCACGCAACGCCTATATCTTCCATGACCAGGCCGAGGCCCTCAAGGAACTGGACCTGCTCGACCAGCAGAAAGCACTCTACCTGGACGCCCTGCGCCAGCTCGAACCGGTACTGGCCGGCCAAGCCCAGTTCGAGAAGGCCAAGGCTGGCCTGTTGGCCATGGCCGAAGAACTCAAGCGCCCGCGCAAGTACCGCGAATCCGGGCAGATGGAGGCCTATGGCGAATTCCTGGTCAAGGAATGCAGCCCCTTGCGCCGCCAGATCGTGCAAGACATCGATGCGCTGCTCAAGGTAGTGCAACGTGAAACCAAGGCCGCCGGCGACCGGGCCGACGCGCTCTTCGCCAGTTCACTGCGGCTCATCATGGCCTGCGCGGCGATCATCCTAGGGGTCAGCATCGCCACGGCCTGGCTGATCCGCAAGAGCCTCCTGGGCCAGCTAGGCGGCGAGCCGCGCTACGCGGTGGAGATCACCGGCCGCATCGCCCACGGCGAATTGTCCGCACCGGTGGACACGGCGCCGGGCGACCGTTCCAGCCTGCTCTATGAAATCCGCGTGATGCGCGACAAGCTGGCCTCGCTGGTGCAACAGGTGCGGGTCGGCACCCACGCCATCGCCGACGCCTCTTCGGAAATCGCCGTGGGCAACCAGAACCTCTCCGAGCGCACCGAACAGCAAGCCGATACGCTGGAAAAGACCGTGGCCGCCATGGACCAACTGACCCAGGCCGTGCGCCGCAACGCCGACAACGCGCAACAGGCCAACCAGCTGGCAGGCTCAGCCTCGGACGTGGCCAGCCAGGCCGGCACGGTGGTGCAGCAGGTGGTCGATACGATGGGTCAGATCGATGCGTCTTCGCGCAAGATCGTCGACATCATCGGCGTCATCGACGGCATCGCCTTCCAGACCAACATCCTGGCCCTGAACGCCGCCGTGGAAGCGGCGCGCGCCGGCGAACAGGGACGCGGCTTCGCCGTGGTGGCCTCGGAGGTGCGTTCGCTGGCGCAGCGCTCGGCCTCAGCCGCGCGTGAGATCAAGTCGCTCATCGACAGTTCGGTCAGCAGCGTGACCGATGGCAGCCGCCTGGTGGAACAGGCCGGCGCCACCATGCAGGACGTGGTGGACAGTGTGCAGCGCGTGAGCGCCGTGGTGGCCGAGATCAGCGCGGCCAGCCAGGCCCAGAGCGATGGCATCCTCGAGGTCAACACCGCCATCGCCCGCCTCGACGAGAACACCCAGCAGAATGCCGCGCTGGTCGAAGAAGCCGCAGCAGCGTCGCAATCGATGAGCCAGCAGGCCGATCACCTGAACCAGCTGGTGGGCGCCTTCAAGCTGAGCCCAGCGCAGATGGAAGGACAGCCTCCTCACCTCGAAAGCCGGAGCATCGACGTGACGCCTGCCCAGGCCCGTCTGGGCATGCGCTGAGCCCCTGCCCTCGCCCTTGCAAAACGCCGCCATGACCGAGGTCGTGGCGGCGTTTTTTCATGCCTTGCTGCTGCGGGCAAGGATTACGGCTGCATCGGCTGCGTCTGCTCGCTCCAGCCTCCGCCCAGCACCTTGTAGAGCGTGATGCGGTTGCTCTGCTCGGTCAGCCGCAGCGAGATCAGGCTCTGCTGCGCCGAGTAGAGCGTGCGCTGCGCCACCAGGGTGGTGAGATAGCTGTCGATGCCACTCTTGTAGCGCGCATCGGAAAGCCGGAACGCCTTCTCGCTGGCCGCCGTGGCCTTGCCCTGCGCATCGAGCCGCTGGTCCAGCGTGGCGCGCACGGCCAGCGCGTCGGCCACTTCGCGGAAGGCGGTCTGGATCGCCTTCTCGTAGTTGGCCACGTCGATGTCGCGCGTGATCTTGGCCGAGTCCAGGCTGGCGCGCAGGCTGCCGGCATTGAAGATGGGCAGGTTGATCGAAGGGCTGAAGGTCCAGCTGCCACTGCCCGCCTTGAACAAACCGCCCAGCGTGCGGCTGGCGGTGCCGCCATTGGCCGTGAGCGAAATGCTGGGGAAGAAGGCCGCGCGCGCTGCACCGATATCGGCGTTGGCCGACTTCAGGGTGTGTTCGGCCGCCAGCACATCCGGGCGACGCAACAGCACCTGCGAGGGCAGCCCCGCCGGTGTGGCCGGCACGACGCTGGCCGTGTCGGGCAACCCCGTCGGCAACAGCGCCGCATCGATATCCGCGCCGACCAGCAGGCGCAGGGCATTGAGGTCTTGCTCCACCTGGCTGGTATAGCGCGCCACGTCAGCACGCGCAGACTCCACGGTGGCTTCCTGGCTGGCCAGGTCCACGCCGGAGACGGTGCCGATGTCATGGCTGCGCTGGCTCAACTCGAAGGTGCGCGACTGGCTGGCATAGGTGTCCTGCGCCAGCTTCAACAGGTCGCGGTCGGAGGCTAGCGTCAGCCAGGCCGTGGCGACTTCGGCCACCAGGCTGATGTGGGTGCTGCGGCGGGTCTCTACCTGGTATTGGTAGCTTTCGAGGGCGGCATCGGAGAGGTTCCTCAGGCGTCCGAAGAAATCCAGCTCGTAGGCGCTCACGCCCACCGTTACGCTCTGCTGGCGCGACACTGCCGCACGTCCGGTCGTGGACAGCTCGGCCGGCGTGCGGCTGGCGCTGCTGGTCCCGGTGGCGGAGATGGACGGGTAACGGTTGGCATCGGTGATGCGGTATTGCGCGCGGGCCTTCTCGATATTCAACGCGGCCACGCGCAGGTCGCGATTATTGTCGAGCGCGGCGGCAATCATCTGCTGCAGGCGCGGATCGAGGAAGAATTCGCGCCAGCCCAGATGATCGGCGTCGATCTCGCCAGCGCTGCCGACCGCGGGCTTGGCGGCGGCCTGGGATGTCCAGCTGGCCGGCACCGGCGCCGCCGGCTGGGTGTAGTCGGGCGCCAGGTTGGCGCAACCCGCCAGCGCCGCCGTCAGGGCCAGCAGCATGGCCGTACGCGACCAGAGGATGGATTTCTGTTGTACGGGCTGCGTCATCACACGCCCTCCTTTTGCATCGCGTGATCGTCATCCTGGCGCGGCTTCTTGGCAGCGCGGCGGTCCAGCCAGGCGCCGATCAGGTAGTAGAACAAGGGCACGAAGAAGATGCCCAGCAAGGTCGCCGAGAGCATGCCGCCCAGCACGCCGGTACCGATGGCGCGACGGCTGGCCGAGCCTGCGCCGCTGGCCACGGCCAGCGGCAACACACCGAACATGAAGGCCAGCGAGGTCATCAGGATCGGGCGCAGGCGCAGTTGCACCGCCTCCAGCGTGGCCTCCCACAGGCTCTTGCCGGATTCATGCAACTGCTTGGCGAATTCCACGATCAGGATCGCGTTCTTGGCCGACAGGCCTACCGTGGTCAACAAGCCGACCTGGAAATACACGTCATTGGACATCCCGAAGATCCCCGTCAGCAGCACGGTGCCGACGATGCCCAGCGGCACCGCCAGGATCACCGCGAAGGGCACCGACCAGCTCTCATAGAGCGCGGCCAGGCACAGGAAGACGAAGAGGATGGAGATCGCATACAGCATCGGCGCCTGGTTGCCCGAGAGCCGCTCCTGGTAGGACGAACCGGTCCACTCGAAGCCGATGCCCGCGGGCAGTTGCGCCACCAGCTTTTCCACTTCGGTCATGGCGGTGCCGGAACTGACGCCGGCTGCCGGTTCGCCGACGATCTCGAAAGAGGAGACGCCGTTGTAACGCTCCAGCAGCGACGGGCCGTAGGTCCACTTGCTGCTCATGAAGGCGGCGAACGGCACCATCTGGCTGGCCGAGTTGCGCACATACCAGCGGTTCAGGTCGTCGGCCTGCATGCGGAAGGCAGAGTCGCCCTGCACATAGACCTTCTTGACGCGGCCATTGCTGAGGAAGTCATTGACGTAGGTGCCGCCCATGGCGGTCGCCAGGGTCGCATTGATGTCCGAGGTGGCAATGGAGAGCGCATCGGCCTTGCGGTCGTCGATGGCCACGCGCAATTGCGGCGTGTCATCCAGGCCGGTCGTGCGCACATTGGCCAACAGGGCATTGCTGCGCGCCAGTTGCAGGAACTGGTCACGCGCCTGGAGCAGCGCATCGTGGCCTACGCCGCCCACATCCTTCAACTCCAGATCAAAACCGGAACTCTGGCCCAGGCCGCGCACCGCCGGTGGGTTCATCAGGAACACGCGCGCGCCACGGATCTTGGACAAGTCCGCATTGGCGCGACGCACCAGCTCGGAGGCCGACTGGCCGGCGCCGGTGCGCTGCTCCCAGTCCTTGAGGCGAATGAAGGCGCGCGCGCCGTTCTGGCTGTTGCCACCCACCCCCGCACCGACGATGGCCAACACCGACTCGACCGACTCGGGCTTGTTCATGAAGTATTCCTGCACGGTCTTGACCACCGTGGCGGTCTGCTCGGCAGTGGCGCCTGTGGGCAACTGGATCTGCGCCATCAGCACGCCCTGGTCTTCTTCCGGCAGGAAGGACGTGGGCAGGCGCATGAACAGCACCGCCATCGCCACCGCGATCAACGCATACATCAGCAAGCCGCGCTTGCCGCGCTTGAGCAGTCCGCCTACGCCGCCCTGGTAGCGGGTCGCACTGCGATCAAAGCTACGATTGAACCAGGTGAAGAATCTGCCCTGCTGCACGTGGCCGCCAGCATGCGGCTTGAGCAGCGTAGCGCACAGGGCTGGCGTCAAGGTCAGCGCCACCATCACCGACAAGGCCATGGCGGAGACGATGGTGATGGAGAACTGGCGATAGATCACCCCGGTCGATCCACCGAAGAAGGCCATCGGGATGAACACCGCCGAGAGCACCATGGCAATGCCCACCAGCGCACCGGTGATCTCCTGCATGGACTTGCGGGTGGCTTCCTTGGGACTGAGCTTTTCCTCGCTCATGAGGCGCTCGACGTTTTCCACCACCACGATGGCGTCGTCCACCAGCAGGCCGATGGCCAGCACCATCCCGAACATGGTCAGGGTATTGATCGAGTAGCCGAACATGGCGAGGATGCCGAAGGTTCCCAGCAGCACCACCGGCACCGTGATGGCCGGGATGAAGGTGGCGCGGATGTTCTGCAGGAACAGGTACATGATCAGCACCACCAGCACGATGGCTTCGATCAGGGTCTTGACCACTTCTTCCAGCGACACGCGCACGAAGGGCGTGGTGTCGTAGGCGATATTGGTCTTCAGTTTCATGGAGGCCGGGAAGTAGGGCTCCAGTTCCGCCAGCTTCTTCTTGACCGCGTCCGCCGTGGCCAGCGCATTGGCGCCGGTGGCCAGCTGGATCGCCAGCGCCGAGGATGGTTTGCCGTTCTGCTGCGACGCCACTTGGTAGCTCTCGCCGCCCAGTTCCACGCGGGCCACATCAGATAGTTTCACCACGGAACCATCGGCGGAGGACTTGACGATGATGTTGCGGAATTCATCCGGCGTGGTCAGCTTGCTGCGCGCGGTGATGGTGGCGTTGATCTGCTGGCCCGGTTGCGCCGGCAGCGCACCGATCTCACCGGCCGATACTTCGGTGTTCTGCGCCTGCAGCGCACTGGTGATATCGGACGGCATCAACGCATACTTCTGCAGCTTGGCCGGATCGATCCAGATGCGCATGGCGTAGTTGGTGCCGAAGGCGGTGACGTCGCCCACGCCTTCCACGCGGCTGATCTGGTCGGTCAGGGTGCTGCTGATGAAGTCGCCGATGTCGATGCTGGTGATGCGCGGATCATCCGAGGTCAGCGAGAGCACCATCAAGATGTCGGTCGACGCCTTGGTGACGGTCACGCCATTGTTCTGCACCGCCTGCGGCAGGCGCGCCGTGACCTGCTGCAGCTTGTTCTGCACCTGCATCTGCGCCACGTCCGGATTGGTGCCGGCGGTAAAGGTCAGCGACACGGTGGCGCTGCCGGCCGAGCTGGAACTGGCTGACATGTACTGCAGGTTGTCCAGCCCCTTCATCTGCTGCTCGATGACCTGCGTCACCGAGTCTTCCAGGGTCTTGGCCGAGGCGCCGGTATAGGTGGCCTTGATGTTGACCTTGGGTGGAGCGATATCCGGATACTGCTCCAGCGATAGCGAGCGGATCGACATCATGCCGCCCAGCATGATGATGATGGCGATGACCCACGCGAAGATGGGCCGGTCAATGAAGAAACGTGCCATGTGCGCCTCGCTTACTTCGACTGGGCGGCAGTGGCCGAGGCTGCAGCGCCATCCTTGCCGGCATCCCCTCCCAGCGAAGGATCGGCTGCTGCTGCGGCGGCTTCACGCGCCAGGTCCTTCTGCAGGCTGTCGGTGATGTCGATGGCGCGGGGGGCGTCACCGGTGCGTACCTTCTGCAGGCCGTCGACGATGAGCTTGTCGCCTTCCTTCAAGCCCCGGCTGACCCACCAGTTGTTGCCCACCGCACGCGCCACGCTCACCAGGCGCTGCTGCACCTTGCCGTCGGCGCCCAGCACCAGGGCCGTGGCAGCACCAGTCTGATCGCGGCTGACGGCCTTCTGCGGCACCAGCAGCGCGTGTTCGTCCACGCCTTCTTCCAGTACTGCACGCACGTAAGCGCCCGGCAGCAACACGCCATCCGGATTGGGGACCACCGCGCGCAGGGTGATCATGCCGGTGCCGGTATCGACCGACAGGCCCGTGAATTCCAGCTTGCCGGGTCGATCATAGGTAAAGCCATCTTCCAGCACGATCTTGACCTGGGCCGCGTTCTCGCCGCTCTTCCTGATCTGGCCGCTGGCCAGCTCGCGGCGCAGGCGCAGCAGGTCCACGGTGGACTGGGTGACATCGACGTAGATCGGGTCGATCTGCTGCACGGTGGTCAGCGCCGTGGTCTGGCTGGCCGTCACCAGCGCGCCCGGAGTGACGGAGGATTTCTCGATGCGGCCCGAGATGGGCGAGAGGATCTTGGTGTATTGCAGGTTGATGGCGGCGGTCTGCACGGCCGCCTTCTGCACTTCCACATCGGCCTGGTTCTGGCGCAGGGTGCTCTGGGCGTCGTCGTTGTCCTGCTTGGAGACGGCGTCGATCTTGTTCAGTTCGGCATAGCGCTCGGCCTTCAGCTTCGAGGAAGCCAGCGTGGCCTCGGCCTTGAGCAGCGAGGCCCGGGCGCTGTCGTAGGCCGCCTGGTAGCTGGCCGGATCGATCTGGTACAAGGGCTGGCCGGCCTTGACGGTGCTGCCTTCCTTGAATAGGCGCTTCTGAATGATGCCGCCTACCTGCGGACGGATGTCGGCGGCCAGGTAGGCCGTGGTGCGGCCGGGCAGCTCGGTGGTCAGCGCCTGGCGCTGCGCCTTGACCACCACATAGCCAACCTCGGCCTGCGCCGAGGACTTGGGCTGCTCGCCCGAGCGCGAACAGGCCGCCAGCACGGCAACCAGGATCAGGGACAGCGCCAGGCGCGCCGTGGGGAAGGAAGTACGCCCTTGGTGGCGCGGTGTGCTTGCAGTGAGGTGCATGATCGGGTGGCTTTCTGCCCGTCCGCGAGCCGCCATGGGTGCGGGTTCCGGGCGCAATGAGCTATCGGAGCGTCGATCATAGGCAACAAATGTGAGGGAAAAATGAGCAAGCCCGGCAGCATGTCATCCCTGCAACAACTGGGCTGCTCTGCTGGCATTGCAGGACACTGGCAGCCCGTATCTTGTTAAGCTCTCGCCTGGATCCATTCCGATTGCGCCCGCGCCACCATGTCCATTGCCCATTCGATTGCGGAGCTGTCCGACCGCTTCTTCTATCGCGCCAACATCCGCCTGAAACTCTTCTACGCGATGCTGGCGCTGATCGTGGCGCTGATCGTGGCCATCAACGGTGCCAGCCAGTACATCTTCAACCGCGATTTCCTCGGCTATCTCAACGAGCAGGCCCAGCAGCGCATGGAAGACATGGTGCCGCGCCTGGAGCAGGCCTATCGCCAACATGGCAGTTGGGACTTCATCCGCGACAATCCGCGTGCCTGGTTCGAGTTGATGAAGCCGGCCATCGTCGAGCACAACGGCGCCGCACACAGCGCCGGCCCGACCTTCACGGCCTCCGACCTGACCGGCGCGACGCTGCGTTTTTCCCTGCTCGATGCCAGCCGCAGGCCGGTGATCGGCTATCCCAATGTGGGCCCCGACGCGCGCCTGCGTCCGCTGCTGCAGGATGACGTGATCATCGGCTGGGTGGCGCAGACGCCCTTTGAAAGCGTCATCGGCGCCATCGACCTGCGCTTCCAGCAAAGCCAGGTCGCCGCGCAGATCATCATCGCGGTGGTGGCGGTGATGCTGGCCGCCTTCCTGGTGGTGCGCATCTCGGGCGTGCTCACACGCCCGCTCACCCGTGTGGCGCGCGCCACGCACCGGCTGGCCGGCGGCGATTACGCGATCCGGGTGGAAGTGGAATCGGGCGACGAAGTGGGCATGCTGGCGCAGGACTTCAACCAGCTGGCCATGACGCTGGAACGCAATGAAAAGCTGCGGCGCGAATTCATGGCGGACGTCTCCCACGAATTGCGCACGCCGCTGGCCATCCTCAATGGCCAGCTGGAAGCGCTGGAAGACGGCGTGCTGCAACCCGATGCGCAGACCCTGCGCTCGCTCAAGAGCGAGGTGGAACATCTCAACAAGCTGGTCGGCGATCTCTATGATCTGTCGCTGGCCGACGCGGGCGCGCTCACCTATCGCCGCGCCGACATCGATCTGGCCCCGCTGCTGCGCGACAGTGCAGCCCTCTACAGCGACCGCTTCAGCCAGCGCGGCATGCGCCTGAGCTGCGACCTGCCCGCCACCATGCCAGTGCATGCCGACGCGGCGCGATTGCAGCAGCTCTTGAGCAACCTCTTCGAGAACAGCCTGCGCTATACCGATGCCGGCGGCCGCCTGCAAGTGCATTCACACCTGCAGCAACAGCACTGGCACCTGGTCTTCGATGACAGCGAACCAGGCGTGCCGCCGGAAGTGATGGCGCGCCTGTTCGAGCGCTTCTTCCGGGTCGAGGCCTCGCGCAATCGCGCCAGCGGCGGAGCGGGTCTGGGATTGGCGATCTGCCGCCGCATCGTCGATGCCCATCAGGGAACGATAGGCGCCAGCGCCTCGCCGCTGGGTGGACTGCGGGTGGTGGTGGTGTTACCGGCCCGCCTGGAAGACGAGAGAGGCAGCGCATGAGCGATACCACCACCGAGTTCCAGTTCGAGCCGCCGGCCAGCGCCGAGATCCTCATCGTCGAAGATGAGCCCAAGCTGGCCGAGCTGCTGCAGAAATACCTGGCCCTGGCCGGCTACAGCGCACGCCACGTGGCGCGCGGCGATGCGGCGCTGGACGCCGTGCGCGCGCAACGGCCGGACCTGATCCTGCTCGACATCATGTTGCCGGGGATGGATGGCTGGGAAATCTGCCGCCAGCTGCGCACCTTCTCGGACGTTCCGGTGCTCATGCTCACTGCCCGCGCCGAAGAGGAAGACCGCCTGCGCGGCCTGGAGCTGGGGGCGGATGACTACATCGGCAAGACGCCGTTTTCCCCGCGCGAGATCGTGGCGCGGGTCAAGTCGATGCTACGCCGCAACGCCCTGGTGCAGCAGCGCGCTCCGCACGCGCCGGCCCGTTCGTTGCTGCACATCGATGATGTGCGCCACCAGGCCAGCGTGCGCGGCGAAGCATTGAACCTGACACCGCTGGAACTGCGCCTGCTCAAGACCTTTGCCAGCGCGCCGGGCCAGGTCTTCTCGCGCGAACAGTTGCTCAATCATCTGCATGACGACGACCGCTCCGTCACCGATCGCGCCGTCGATACCCACATCAAGAACCTGCGGCGAAAGCTGGAACCCTGCTTCCCCGGACACAATGCCATCCAGGCCGTGTATGGGGTGGGTTACTGCTTCGCGCTGCCGCCCTCGTGAGAGCGGCGCGGCAGGCCGCGCCTTTACTTACCGTTCGGACTGAGTAGTCCCGTCAGGGACGTATCGAAGGCGCAACGACCTCCCCCCCCCGACACCGCCGACCACGCGTCTTCGATACGCCGCTGACGCGGCTACTCAGTCCGAACGGGCAGGTCGATGCAATCGGGGCGCGGCGGGCCACGCCATTACTTACCGTTCGGACTAAGTAGTCCCGTCAGGGACGTATCGAAGGCGCAACGACCTCAACCCACTAGACACCGCCGACCGCGCGGCTACTCAGTCCGAATGGGCAGGTCAATACAATCAGGGCGGGGCCGGCATGAGCAGGCTGGCGAATTCCATTCAACGCTGGAGCTTGAACACGCTGACCACCTGCGACAGCCGCCCGGCCTGATCCTGCAGCGACTGCGCTGCGGCTGCAGCTTCTTCCACCAGCGCCGCGTTCTGCTGGGTCACTTCATCCATCTGCGTGATGGCGCGATTGATCTCTTCGATGCCGGTGCTCTGCTCATTGCTGGCCGCGCTGATCTCGGCCACCACATCGGTGACGCGCCTGACGCTGGCCACCACTTCGCTCATGGTGGCGCCAGCGCGCTCCACCAGCTGGCTGCCCGCGCCCACCTTTTCCACCGAATCATCGATCAGCTGCTTGATCTCCTTGGCCGCCGACGCCGAGCGCTGCGCCAGCGAGCGCACTTCGGACGCCACCACCGCAAAGCCGCGTCCCTGCTCACCGGCGCGCGCCGCTTCCACGGCGGCGTTCAGGGCCAGGATATTGGTCTGGAAAGCGATGCCATCGATGACGCTGATGATGTCGGCGATACGGTTGGAGCTTTCGGTGATGCCCTCCATGGTCTGCACCACCTGGCCCACCACCGCGCCGCCCTGGGTCGCGATGTCCGAGGCCGAGGCCGCCAGCTGGTTGGCCTGGCGGGCGTTGTCGGCGTTCTGCTTGACGGTGGCGGTCAGTTCTTCCATGGCCGAGGCGGTCTCTTCGAGCGAGCCGGCCTGCTCTTCGGTGCGCGAAGACAGGTCGAGGTTGCCGGTGGCGATTTCCTGCGAGGCTGTGGTGATGGTATCGGTGCCGGTGCGCACTTCCCCGACGATCTGTTGCAGGCTGTCGTTCATGGCGCGCAGTGAATGCATCAGCATGCCGGTCTCGTCCGTGCTGGTGGCGCGGATATCCATGGTCAGGTCGCCCTGCGCCACGCGCTCGGCCACCGCCACGGCTTCATTGAGCGGACGCGAGACCGCACGCGCCACCATCACCGCCAGGCCCAGGGCGATCACCACGATGGCCGCCAGCAGGCCGATGATCCACAGCGTGGCGGAGCGATAGACCTGCTCGGCCATGTCGTCGGACCGCTTGCTGCCGGCATCGTTGATCTTGATGATCTCGTCCATGTTCTCGATCATGCTGCGGAAGGTCTTGTTGGAGTTGCCCTTGAAGAGCGCGCGGGCTTCTTCTTCCTTGCCCTCGCCGGAAATGCGGGCCAGTTCCTTGTCGATCTCCAGGTAGGTAGCGAAGCTCTTGGAGAACTTCTCGTAGAGCAGCTTCTCTTCGGCCTCCGAGATCTGGGCCTCGTAGGCAGCGCGCTGCTTGGCCAGGATGTCCAGGCGCGACTTGATGGCCTTGAGCGCATCCTCGCGCTCGGCCGGTGTGGCCGCCGTGACCATCTGCAATTCGGAGATGCGCATGCGCGGCAGCGAGGCCTGGATGGACTGCGCGGCCTTGATGGTGGGCAGCCAGTTGGTGGCCATGTCGGTGGAGGCCTGGTTGACCGCCTTCAGTTCGCGGATGGCAAACAGGCCCAGGATCACCGTGAGCACGATGACGGCGGCAAAAGAAACGATGAGTTTCTTGGCGATCTTCAGATTGTTGAACCAGGTCATGTCGGCCTCAGTAGTTTCGCTTGCAAATAGGGGAATTTACCGGCGATTCTAGGGAGGTCAGGATTGGTCTGATTCGACGATTATGCGGGCCTTTCTAGGGCAATTGCCGCGCTAGACCGGCTGCCTGACGGCGCTGTCAGGAACGGCCTGGTCAACTGGTCAGGCCAGCATATCAGTTGCATCGTCATGGACGGGCAGGCCCCGCCACAGCAGCCTCTGCCGGGTGCGTGCGGCTCTGCCAGTCACCGCCCAGGGCCTTGATCAGGAACACCGATACCAGCAGGCGCTGCCCCATCAATTGAGCGGCCTGGCGCTCGCTGTTGAGCAGGGATTGTTGCGCCGTGATCACATCCAGGTAAGGCGTGGCTCCACCTTCATAACGACTGTTGGCAATCTCCAGCACCCGGCGCGCACTGGCGATGGCCAATTGCGACTGGGCATAGGCACGCTCCAGCGCGGCCAGGCCTGTGATGCCATCCTCGACTTCTTGCATGGCCGTCAACACGGTGCGGCGGTAGGAAGCGACGGTGGCTTCGTAGCCGGCCTGGCTGAAATCCACGCCAGCGCGCAAACGTCCGCCATCGAACAGGCTCTGCGAGGCCGATACGCCCAGCGACCACAACAGGCTGGGGGCATTGAAGAGCGTGGCCCAGTTGCGGCTGTCCACCCCATACGAGGGTTGCAGCATGAAGCTGGGATAGTAGGCTGCGCTGGCCACGCCGATCTGGGCATTGGCGGCGGCCATGGCGCGCTCGGCGGCGGCGATGTCGGGGCGCCGCTCCAGCACATCCGAGGGCACACCCACAGGGATGGCCGGCGGCGTGATGGGCGTCAAGGCAGGCGCGATCGAGAAGGCCGGTGCAGGCGTGCCGGTGAGCGTGGCGATGGCGTGCTCATACTGCGCGCGCTGGCGGCCCAGCAGGTCGATCTGGGTCAGGGTGCTGTCCAGCAGGGCCTGCTGCTGCGCCATGTCCAGCCCCGAGGTCGCGCCCAGGTCATGCCGTGCGGTGGCCAGTTCGAGCGCGCGGCGCTGCAGGGCGACGGCGCGGCGCACCACATCGAGCTCCACATCCAGTTCGCGCAGGTTGAAATAGTTAGTCGCCAGTTCTGCCGTGAGCAGCAGGCGGGTGTTTTCCAGGTCGGCGGCGGACTGCTCGGCTGCGGCGCCGGCGGCCTCCACCGAGCGCTGTACCCGCCCGAAGAAGTCCACCTCATAGCTCACGCTGGCGCCCAGCGCAAAATCATTCTGGACCGTGGAAAAGTTGGGCGAGTTGTAATTGGTCAGTGGCCGGTTGGCCGAGATGCGCGAACGCGCCGCCCGCGCATTCAGGTTCACCTGCGGCGCCTGGGCAGCACCGGTCACGTTCAATTGCGCGCGCGCCTGCGCCAGCCGTGCGGTGGCGATCGCCAGGGTCTGGTTGCCTGCCAGCGCTTGCTGTTGCAGGGCATTGAGTTGCGCATCGCCAAAGCGCTCCCACCAGGGGCCGCGCGGTGTGGCGTCGGCGGGCTGCATGCTGCGCCAGGGGGCTTCCGGGGTCCAGGCGGCGGGCATGTCCACCTGCGGCCGGGTGTAGTCGGGACCGCTGGCGCAGCCCGCCAGGGAGAGCGCGCAGGCCAGTGCCAGCAGCAGTTGCCGGGACCTCATGAGGCGGCCTTCTTCTTTTCCGGTTCCTTGGACTGTTCCAGGGTCGGCTCGACCTGGTCCCCCTCGGCCAGTGCATCGGAGGGATTGAGGATCAGGTGTTCATCGCCCTGCAAGCCCTCCAGCACTTCGACGGTCTGGCCGAAGTTGCGGCCCAGCCTGAGTTTTTTCAGGCGCACCTGATTGTGCGGGTCCACCGCGGCCACCAGGGTGCCGTCGCGCCGGAACATCAGGGTATCGGCCGCCACCAGCAATGCGCCGCTGGGCTTGATGGGCAGCGCCACCTGCACGAACGCGCCGGGCAGCAGCGCGTGGTCGGCATTGGAGAGCGTCACCTCGACCTGCATGGAGCGCGTGGCGGCATCGATGGCGCCTGCGGTGCGGGCCACCTTGCCCTCGAACTTGCGACCGCGCAGTTCCGACTGGGTCACCGTGACCTGCTGGCCCGGCTTGACCAGATTGGCATAGGACTGCGGCACATTGACATAGACCCGCAGCGGGTCTGTCTGAGACAAAACGAATAGCGCCCGCCCCGCACCCGGATCGATCAGATCGCCCACATCCACATTGCGGCGGGTGATGATGCCCGAGAAGGGCGCCACGATGCGCTTGAAGCCTTCCACCTGGCGCAGCCGCCCGACGTTGGCGTCGGCGGCGGCCAGGTTGGCGCTGGCCTGGGCGAAGGCGCTGCGGCGTTCATCGAGTTCCTGCTGCGAGACCGCATCCTTCTTGCGCAGCGCTTCCCAGCGCGCCATCGAACTGCGGGCCAGCTCCATGCTGGACGCTGCCTGCTCGCGCGCGGCCAGGGCCTGCGTGAGTTGCTGGTCGATTTCGGGCGTATCCAGTTCGGCCAGCAGTTCGCCCTTCTTGACCTCGGCGCCGATGTCCTTGGTCCAGCGTTTGAGATAGCCGCCCGAGCGCGCCGAGATGGGCGACTGCACGAAGCCTTGCAAGGTCCCCGGCAGGGCCAGCGTCTGCCCCTCGGCGCTGCTGCGCACGGGCGCCACCCGCACGAACATCTTGGCGCGCTCGGCCGTGCCGGCCTGCAGTTCGCGTGCATTGGCGACCCGGCTGATCACGGTGCGCGCCGCCCCTGCGGCCAGCAAGAGCAGCACCACCACCAGCACGACCCTGGCGCGCCGCATCATCTGCTGGCGCTGTTGCGGCTCGCCCTCGGAAAGAGGATGGATGCCGAGTTCGGAATGACGGTCATGCGACATGGTTCAAGACTCCTGATGCGCCGGTCCACCGGCAAGAGCGCGCCGCTGCTCAGCGCGACGGGCCAATCGTTGATGCACGCCGGCGAACACCACCGGCACGAAGAACAAGGTCGATACGGTGGCCAGCATGAGGCCGCCGATGACGGCGCGCCCCAGCGGCGCGTTCTGCTCGGCGCCCTCGCCCAGGCCCAGCGCCATGGGGATCATGCCGATGATCATGGCCAGCGCCGTCATGAGCACCGGACGGATGCGGGTGGAGCCCGCCTCCAGCGCAGCGGCCAGCGGTGTGGCGCCCTCTTCGCGGCGCTGGCGCGCAAAGGCGACGATGAGGATGCTGTTGGCGGTGGCCACACCCATGGTCATGATGGCCCCGGTCAGGGCGGGCACCGACAGCGTGGTGCCGGTGATGAAGAGCATCCACGCAATGCCAGCCAGCGCCGCCGGCAGGGCGGCGATGATGATGGCCGCATCGATCCACGACTGGAAGTTCACCACCACCAGCAGGTAGACCAGCACGATGGCCATGGCCAGTCCCACGCCCAGGCCGGTGAAGGAAGACTGCATGGTTTCCACCTGGCCGCGGATGACCACCTGGCTGCCGCGCGCCAGCTTGGGCTTGATCTGTTCCACCAGCGCGCTCACCTTGCCGGCCACGCTGGCCAGATCGGTCCCCTGCACGCTGACATAGACATCGATGGCCGGCGAGATGTTGTAGCGCGAGGCCACCGCCATCTGGCGACCGGCGTGCACGTCGACCAGGTTGCCCAGCAACTGCGGCGGCGTGGTGCTGGCATTGGCCCCTGGGCTCACGGGAATATTGAGCAGGGCGTCCAGCGAATCCACCTGGTATTGCGGTGACTGCACGGCGATGTTGTAGACCACGCCATTGTTGGGATTGAGCCAGAACGCCGGCTGCGTCTGCGAACTGCCGGCCAGTGCGATCAGCAGGTTCTGGCCGACGTTGGAGGCCGACAGGCCGAACTGCTGCAGGCGCGTGCGATCCATGCGCAGGTCCAGCGACGGGCCATCCAGGCGCTGGTGGACGTGGGCGTCGACCGCGCCGGGAATCTGCCGGATCTGCTTGGTCAGCTCCGCCGCCAGGCGCGCATTGGCTTCCATGTTGGGACCGGTGAATTGCACATCGATGGCGGCAGGCAGGCCGAAGTTGAGGATCTGCGTGACGATGTCGGCCGGCTGGAAGAAGAACTCGATGCCGGGGAAGCGGCGCGGCAATTCTGCGCGCAACATGCTGACCAGTTCTTCGGTGGGACGATGGCCTTCCTTGAGGGCCATGAGGATTTCGCCATCGAGCGTGCCGATGGTGCCGGCGTTGCTGTAGGAGAGGTTGATGCCGGAATTGGGCACGCCCAGGTTGTCGAGGATGGTCTCCAGCTCCGAGGCCGGTATCAGGGTGCGGATGACGCGCTCGACCTCATCGGCGGCGCGGGCGGTTTCCTCGATGCGGGTGCCGGTGGGCATGCGCATGTGCAGGCGGATCTGGCCGCCATCCACATTGGGGAAGAAGTCACGCCCGAGGAAGGGATAGAGCAGGCAGGACAGCAGGCAGAAGCCGAGGAAGGCCAGCGCAAAGCGCCGCCGGTGCGCCAGCAGCGACGACAGCACCAGCGTATAGCCGTGGCGCACGCGCTCGAAGCGGTTGTCGAAGGCGCGATAGAGGCGCTGCAGCAAGCTCTCTTTGGCGCTGTCAACCTGGCCATGGCTGCCCATCAAGAGCATCACCAGCGTGGGCACCAGGGTGCGTGAAAGGATATAGGATGCCGCCATCGCAAACACCACCGCTTCGGCCAGCGGCACGAACAGGAAACGCGCCACCCCGGAGAGGAAGAACATCGGCACGAACACGATGCAGATACACAGCGTAGCCACGAAGGCCGGCACACCGATCTCGCCGGCGCCGACGATGATGGCGTCATGCAGCGGCTTGCCCAGGTGCAGGTGGCGCTCGATGTTCTCGATGGTGACAATGGCCTGGTCCACCAGGATGCCCACCGACAGCGCCAGCCCGCCCAGGGTCATGAGGTTCAATGTCTCGCCCAGCGCCGCCAGGATCAGGATGGCCGCCATGATGGACAGCGGAATGGTCAGCCCGATGATGAGCGTGCTGCGCCAGTTACCCAGGAACAGCAGCACCATCGCGGCGGTCAGGCCGGCGGCGATGAGCGCTTCGCTGATAACGCCGGTGACAGCCGCCTTGACGAACACGGACTGGTCGAACAGCGGTGTGATCTTGATGTCTTCCGGCAGGGTCTGGGCGGCCGTGGGCAAGAGCTTGCGCAGGTTGTCCACGATGTCCAGCGTCGAGGCGCCGCCATTCTTGAGGATGGACAGCAGCACCCCGCGCGCGCCGTCTTGGCGCACCACGTTGGTCTGGGGCGAGAAGCCGTCGCGCACATTGGCCACATCCTTGAGATAGATGGTGGCGCCATTGGTAGTGCGCACCGGCAGTTCATTCAAGCCCGCCACGGCTTCGGGCGAACCATTGATCTTGACCGAGTATTCGGTGCCGCCGAACTTGGCCGTGCCGGAGGGCAGGATCAGGTTCTGCGTATTGATCGCATTGACCACGTCGATGGGGGCCAGCCCGCGCGCCTGCAGGGCCTGGGTGTCGAGATCCACCGAGATGAGGCGGCTCTTGCCGCCATAGGGATAGGGCACGGCCACGCCGGGGATGGTCACCAGTTGCGGGCGCAGGGTCTGCACGGCGGCGTCGAAGACGGTCTGCTCGGGCAGCGTGGGCGAGGACAGCGCCAGCTGCATCACCGGAATGCTGGAAGCGGAATACTTGATCACCAGCGGCGGCGTGATCCCCGGCGGCAGCTGCCGCACCTGGGTCTGCACCGAAGCCACCACCTGGGCGATGGCGGTCTGGATGTTGGCCTTGGGCTGGAAGAACACCTTGATCACCGAGACCCCGGCCAGCGACTGTGATTCGATGTGCTCGATGTCGCTGACCACCGTGGTCAGCCCGCGCTCGTTCTGGGCCGCGATGCGCTGGCCCATCTCCTGGGCTGACAGGCCGTTGTAGTTCCAGATGATGGAGACCACCGGGATATTGATCTCGGGGAAGATATCGGTGGCCATGTTCTTCAGCGTCAACGGCGTGGCCAGCACGATGAGCAAGGCCATCACGATGAAGGTGTACGGGCGGCGCAAGGCCAGCGCGACCATGTTCATGAACTGCTATCCCTGTGAAACGGGCGGCCGGACCAGGCGCTTCGGCTGCCCATGCCCACGACTGGCACCCCGTGCGATGCCCGCCGTCCTCTCCCGCGATGCTGTGTTCTGTCCTGCGCGGCCTGGCGTGCTTCCCCGGTAGCCGGGCCGCGTTCCCTGAATTGCGCCGTCCTGCGGTCCCGATATTGTTCTTCTGGGAGCGCACGGCGTGGCTATTGTAGCGGCCTCGCAGCCCGCGTGCATGCGGCTTTTCGGCACAGCGTTTTCTGACGGGAATGTCAGAAAGCGTCCTTTCGCCTGATTGCTACCGAAATGGAAAAGCGCCTGGAGGCGCTATTGCGCTATTGCCCGATTGCGCTATTGCCCGATTGACTGGATTGCTCATGCTCTTTCGATCTCGGAGACGGAACCATCGGCTTCATTGTCCTTTCCTTGTTCCTGCTGCCGATCATCACGCACTACAACAGGGGCATGACCAATGGCATAGTTGATCGAAATATCTTCTTGCAGTCTATACACTGGTGGTTTGTCGCCATGTGTGGCGAGGTCGGTATCCAGCAACAGCCGATCATGAATCACGGCCACTTTCTTCTCCGCATCCCATTGCAACAAATAATGCGGGCTGATATAGATCAGCTTGCCGCGGTAGTAACCGTCGAGTTCATTCGCTGTATCGGCTGAATTGCTGCTTTCCACCGCCTGCACCATGCCATCGTAATCCGCTTGTCGCTGCGCGATCGGCGCCAATAGACGCTCTTGAACCCACGGCTTCATTTCAGCCGCCTTCAATACTTCGCCGTCTTCAATGATCACTTGCAGGGCGGGCCTGCTCTGGTCCTTGGAGTTATCAAATACAAACACGGCGTCTGACAACTCAACCGCCTTTGGCAGCAGTGCCATCGTCCGCTCGTAGCGTTCACGAACCTTATCTTCTGGGACGTGATGCCCGGTCGTCGTCTTTGACTCGTAGCGGAAATTTACACGCCGCACGTTGATATCAGGATTCTCTGTTGTGATGAAAGTCAGGACGACGTGATAACCCTTTTCCTTCAGCAGCCTCAGTTCGGCCATCCGACTTGGATGGGACATCACCGTTTCGTACGCGAAGGGCCGCTGACTTTCAAGCGCGTCCCGGCGTGCCTGAACTGCTGCAACCTGCGCAGCGCGATCGCGGGCCGCTTGGTCCGGATAAACCCCGGGTAACTGTCTGGCAATTTCATCTGGATTGATGAAATGTTCCGGCAACACATAGATGCCGTTCACCGCGGTCAAACCGCTGGACTTGACTTCGTTAATCAGGCTGCTCTTACCTGATCCGTTCGGCCCAGCGAACACCATGCACTGCAGGAGTTCTTCGTTTTCCATGCTGTTCATTCAAGAAAAAACGCGGCATTGCCGCGTTCTGAATTGAGGATAAAAGAATCAGCGCGAGATTTCAGTTTCGAACAAATTGACGCCTGTCTTTTCAACTGTCCCCGTTCGATGCTGCGTGGTTTTCTTGTGCTGCGCCTTCTTTTTTTCAATCGCCTGGTTTTGCGTGGCCTTGCGCGCGGTACGTAGCAACTTGAAGTATGAAAATCCCTGGGAGTTGGACGATTTCACCAAAGTGACAGGGCGCAGCTTAGCCTGTGAGGCTTTCGAACCGACAATAACCCGAACAAGCCGCACGCGGCTTTCATTTGTGGAGGTGGAGCCTTCGAGTTCGGCCCGTGCAATATTCCGATGAATGGATTCGGCCTGTTCGTTGCGGCGCAGTTCTTCTCCGCGCTTACGATCAGCTTCCAGGTTAAGGACGAAGTTTCCCGTGAAAAGCTCACTCCATTCGCTCACGGTCGCACCTAACACCTTGGTATCAGGCGTCATCGTCCGAGCATTCGCAACGTTGATTCTTTTCCGAGTGATTGCCATGGTGGGCTCCGAGCGAGGCTTTGCGTCCATACAACTATTGACGCGCAATAGGCCAATTATAGTCCAATCACTTGACAGCGCAATTTACCTGTAGGCGCCCCGGCAGGAATGCAGGCGCTATGGCACACTGCCTGCCCTGCCCTTCCTTTCCGTTTTTCTGCACCATGGAATTCCTGCGCCAGCGCATCGAAGCCACCGTCCTGTCCATCAGCCGCGGCCCCGGCAGTGCGGACTTCCTGCAGCCGCCGGGCGACCCCGGCCTGTTCGGCCCCGACTCGGCGGCCTGGCAGGTCCACAGCGATTTCACCGCCATGCTCACCGGCGGCGTGGCCGCGCTGCTGTTGCAGATGTTGCATCCACTGCCGCTGGCCGGCGTGTGGGACCACTCCGACTTCCAGGCCGACATGCTGGGCCGGCTGCGCCGCACCGCGCAGTTTGTCGCCGGCACCACCTTCGGCAGCCGCGCCGATGCGGAACGCCTGATCGCGCGCGTGAAGCAGATCCATCTGGGCGTGAGCGGCGTCGCCGCCGACGGCAGGGCTTATGCAGCCAGCGATCCGGACCTGCTCACCTGGGTCCATGTGGCCGAGGTGCATTGCTTCCTGCAGGGCTATCTGCGCTACCGCAACCCCGCTTTCCCGGCGGCGCGGCAGGACCAGTATTTCGATGAGATCGCCTGTGTCGCCGAGGCGCTGGGTGCGCGCGCAGTGCCGCGTTCGAGCGCGGCCATTGCCGGCTACATCGAAGACATGCGAGCGCAGTTGCGCTGCGACGAACGCACGCGCCAGACCTTGCAACTGGTATTGAATGCGCCCGCTCCCAATGCGGTAGCACAACCGTGGACGCGGCTGATGATGCGCGGCGGCGTGGACCTGCTGCCACCCTGGGCGCAGCAGATGCTGGGCGTCACGCCGCGTTCGCCCTGGCGTCGCGCCCTGTTGCAGCGCTCGGTGCTGCTGGCGGCGCAACCGCTGCGCTGGGCCATGCGCAATGGCTCCATCCATCTGGCGCGGCGGCGCATGGGCTTGCCGCCGCAACCCTGAAGCGGGTCAGGAAAACAGGCCCAGGCTGTCGTCGGTAGCGATGGCCACGGCGCCGGCTGCCGCCGCCACCGGAGCCATGTCATTGGCGGCATTGCCGCGGTTCGGCTGGGACGCACTCCTGCTTTCCGGCCCGGCGGTGTCGCCGTTGCCCTCCTTGCCATTGTCCCAGTCACCGCTGGCGCCGCCGCCGTCGAACTGGCCCTGGAAGGCGTCCGGGTCGCGACGTTCGCCCATGTCACGCCACAGGCTGCTGCCCTGGCTGGAGGTGGTGAAGCTGAACAGGGCGGCACGGTCGTCATCGTCCTGGCGTCGCGTGCGCCGCACCGCCGGCGGCTGCAGCGGCGGCAATTGCGCCAGCAGGGTGCGCAACTGCTGCCAGCTTTGCGGATCCAGGTCGGTGTCATCGCGCAGCGCTTGCCGGATCAGGCGCATCATCGCGCGCATCGCACGCGAGGCGTCGTACAGGGCGCGCCGTTCACCGTCCAGGCGGTCCAGTTCGCGGCGCATGGCGTCGAGCTGGCCGAAGCGCCGGCGGTCGACATAGCGGGTCAGGCGCACCCGCATCAGCGTGAGCGCCTCGCGGTAGGGTTTTCCGGCGAACCAGGCCATCCAGCCGAACCACATGAAGCGGCGCTGGTGCTGCGCAAAGCTGGAACGGATCAGCTCGTCCACGAAATCGGGCACGGTATCGTTCAGGTGCTGGAGGGTGGCCGGCGAAATGGCCGGCAACAATTGCCGTTCCACCAGGTGGATACGGTAGCGGCGGCGACGCCGGTCGGCCGTAGCGATGGCGCTGCGCACCTTTCCCAGGCGCGGGCCCAGCAGGTCGTCGGCTCTCTCCAGGATGGGCAAGGCCGCGCGCAGTTCGGCGCGCAACGCGTCGGTCAGGGGTGAGGATGTCATGCGGCCAGCTCCACGCCGTCTTCCAGGCGACTCGAAAAGTAACGCGCGAAATAGTCGCGCAAGCCCGGCTTGTCCATGCCGGCCGCCCACTCCAGGGGCTGGCCGGGGCGCAGGTCCAGGTCGGTCCAGGGGTCATAGCCAAGCTCGGTGATGTCGTGCATGCGCAGGAAGTAGCGCCGGTTGACTGCATCGCCGTGCCACAGGTGGCGGATGTGGCCGGGCACCACGCCCAGCCTTCCCTCGACCTCGGCGTGGAAACGCTCGCTCCACTCGCGCAGGTGGGCGATCTGGCGCGGATCGTTCTTGAGTGCATTGCGGATGCAAAAATTGCAATCGTTGAAGATGGCATGGGCCATGAAGTGATCGGCGCTGCCCGAGATCGCTCCCTCATAGAGCCCGACCCGATCGAAGATCTCGCGATGCATGGCCCAGCCATAGCCGGTATGGCCGTGCAGGTCGTAGCGGCCGGCGTTCAGGGTAGACGGATCGCTGGCCATCACGCTGGCGAAGGAGCGGCACAGATCGGGCGAGGGACCGGCCTGGCCATGGCGGTCCAGCCGGGTGCAGGTCTCGAAGACCTGCACGATGCGATGCCGCCCCAGCGCCTCTACCAGGTCAGCGGCCCAGCGCGGGTTGTCGAAGAGGATGTCGCAATCGAGCCAGGCCACGTAACGGCAGCGCGCCGGCAGCCAGGAAGCGCCCAGGTTGAGCAGCCTTTCCTTCTGCCACAGCAGCGTGGCGGCGCGGACCTGGATCACGTCCAGGCTGGGCGGCAGGTCGAAGGGTGCATCGCCGAAGGCGCATTCGACGGTCAGGCAGGTGACGCCGGCTGCGCGCATGCCCTGCATGAACAGGTCGTAGTTGCGGCGCCGGGTGGCATAGCCGACCGGATTGAAATAGGTCGTGATGACGAACAGTTCGGACATGGCGCGGTGCTCTTGTTGTCGTTATCGCCTGCCCGCAGGGGCAAGATCCTGCGCCTTGAGACTGTGCCTATGGTTTGAAAGTTCGCAGGTAGGCCAGGATGTCATCGATCTGCTTGTCGCTGCCGATGCCCCAGAAACGCATCTTGTTGCCCGGCACGACCTCGCTGGGCGCCTTGAGGAAGGCGCGCAGCTTGTCTTCGGTCCAGACGAAACCGGCGTTGGCCATCGCCGGGGAATACCTGAAGTCGCTGGTGGAACCGGCCTTGCGCCCGATCACATTGCTCAGCTGCGGACCAAAGCCGGCCCGCGCCGAGGGGCCCACGGCATGGCAACTGGCGCATTTGGCGAAGGCGGCGCGGCCGGCGGCCACATCCCCCGCCGCCACCGCCGACCAGGGCGCGAGGACGAGGACTAGGGCGAGGGGCAGGCAGGGATGGGGGCGCATGGGTGTTTCCGGCGTGACAGAACGTAGGGCGGCTATTGAATCACGAAATGGCTGGCTTCGAGGCCCGACTTGCGCAGGAAGGTGAACACCGAATCGGCCGTGGTGGTCTCGATTCTATCGCTGAAGCGCAAGGCATTGGGATGATCGTCAAAGGCGATGTTGGCCTTGAACATGCGTCCGCCCAGGCGGGTCATCGGTCCCAGGTGCAGGGTATCCGGCGCATAGCCCTTGAACTTGAGCCAGGCCTGGGCCTGTTCGCGGTTGCTGATCTGCGGCTCCAGCGCCAGGGCCAGGGTTTCCGTGACCCACTGGTTGGACTGCTGGTAGCGGCTCGCCCAGGGATAGGCCAGCATGCTGTACTGCGGTTCATGCATGCGGGTGACCTGGGGCCTGACGATGGCCGCGCGCAGCTTTTCTTGCACTTCCGGCGGCGGCACCGCTACGTAGGCTTCCAGCAGGAAGGGCGAGTCCATGAAGAACTGCCCCATGCCTTGCTCATAGAGGTTGCTCACGGCTGTGCCGCATTCGTTGAGCTTGTGCACGACATCCCATTGCTGCTGGTCGCGGTAGGCGATGGCCAGGTGCGAATAGCGTTGCTGGTATTTGCTCAGGTCCTGGCCGATGCGGCCGATGATGACCACGTAGGCGCCGCTGGCGTTGAGCCGCTCGACGGTCTTGACCGCCATGTCCAGCTGGGCCCGCACGGAAGTTGCCTCGGGGATGGTCTGTTCGCAGGCTTGGCCGGCGTGGGCCGCCAGTGGCAGGGTGATGGCCATGGCCAGGCTGGCCAGCAGGTGCTTGATAGAGAATGGACGCAATGACATGTGATTCTCCCGGTGAGCCGATCAGGACAGTCTTTCGTTCTTCAGCAGGGCTTTGCCCAAGGCATTGGGAATGATCGCCAATACCTTGCCGGAGGCCACCAGCAGCGTGCCGGAGGCGGTCGTCACGAAACTCACCGATTCGCCCACGCCGACGGAGGCCGCACCGCTGACGTTAGCGCCCACGGTCACCGATGCGCGCACGCCCTCCCCGAGCTTTTCCAGCACATAGACCGTGCCCTCAGCCGAGGCTTCCACGCCCTTGACGACGTAGCGCCCGCCTTCGGAGATGAAGTAGGCCGGCAGGATCACCGACACCGCCACCGATACGGTCGAGGCATCGCTGTTGCGTGATTGGGCGTACGCCGGCGCAGCCAGCAGGGCAGCCACCAGGACGCAGGAGAGGGACAGGCGATGCAGCAGAGGGCTTTTCATGATGAACTCCTTCATGTTGTTGGATTTCTACTTGACTGTCGCCACCCCGGCGAAGCAGCCAGGCGCAATGTAGCAATGGGAGCAAGCGCCGTGGAGGGCGTCATCGAAAAGCGCAATTCCTGTTTCATCAGGTATCGAAATACAATACCCGACCATCATCGATGAATATGCGGAACAAGGAGGATCGTCATGGCCCAGGCCGAATCGCTGGTCAATGCATTGAAGAACCTGCTCAAGGCGCGCGGCATCACCTATGCGCAGCTGGCCAAGGGCCTGGGCTTGAGCGAGGCCAGTGTCAAGCGCATCTTTGCCGAACGCAGCTTTACGCTGGAGCGGCTGGATCAGGTGTGTACGCTGCTGGGCATCCAGATCAGCGACCTGGCGCGCATGGTGGTGGCCGAGCAGCCGGTGCCGTCACGGCTCACGGAAGAACAGGAAAAGAAGCTGGTGGCCGATCCCAAGCTGCTGCTGGTGGCCGTGCATGCCCTGCATCAGTGGACACTGGACGAAATCGTCTCGAACTTTGCCATGACCCAGGCCGAATGCATCCGCCTGCTGGCGCGGCTGGACAAGCTGGGCATTCTCGATCTGCTGCCCAACAACCGCATCCGCGTGCGGGTGGCGCCGGACTTCTCGTGGCTGCCGGGCGGGCCGATCCAGCAGTATTTCCGCGCCCAGCTGCGCAACGATTTCTTCAATTCGCATTTCGACAAGCCGGGAGAAAAGATGATCATGGTCAGCGGCACGCTTTCCGAGGAAAGCAATGCCGCCGTGCAGCGCGCCATGAACCGGCTGCCAGCCGAATTCCTGGCCGCCCATCAGCAGGACCTGACGCTGCCGCTGGAACGGCGTACCGGCAGCGCCATGATCGTGGCCTTGCGGCCATGGTCGCCGGCCCACTTCCAGCAGATGCGCCGCCAGAAGGAGCAATAGGAGGCCTACTTCACCGCTGCTGCGGCTGGACTGCCTTGCGGTGCATGATCGCGCCGCTCAGCCAGCCAGGCCCACACCACCAGCGCCAGCAAGGCAATGCCGGTCAGTACGGCAAAGGCGGTGCCATACCCGTAGTGCCGTGCCACCACACCGGCCAGCGCCGGACTCATGGCCGCGCCGATGGACTGGATGGTGGTCACGGCGCCCAGGCCGATATTGATGTGGCCACTGCCATGCAGGATGCGCGCCACCGAACCCGGCAAGGCCACGCCCAGCAGGCCTGCGCCCACGCCATCGAGCATCTGCACCGGCAGCAGCGCCCAGGGTGAATCCCATAGGCCGGCCACCATGCCGCGCAACGGCAGCGCCAGCAACGCAATGGTAATGAGCAGCCAGTACCCCTTGCGGTCAGCAAAGCCGCCTGCGAAGAGCGCCGTGGGAATCATCACCAGTTGCGCCACGATGACCGTGAGCGCGGTGTAGAGCGCCGGATCGGCGCCGCCGCGCGAGACCACCGATTGCCCCAGCAGCGGCAACATCGCCGCATTGCCGAGGTGGAACAGCATCATCGCCAGCGCCAGCAGCATCAGTGGCCGCGAGCTGGCCAGCACGCGCCAGGTGGAGGTGTCGGGCTTGTCGCTAGTGCGCTGCGGATCGAGGCCGCGGGCGACGTCATGATCGATATCCTCAGGCCGGATGCGCGCGAGGCACAGCAGCGACGCCACCGCCATCACGGCCATGAGCACGAACACGGCGGGCAGCCCCCAGTAATAGCCCAGCACACCAGCCAACGTAGCCGAGAAGACATTGCCGGCGTGGTTCCAGGCCTCGTTGTGTCCCAGCTGCGAAGGCAGGCCCTGCTGGCCGACGATGCCCAGGGTCAGGCCGGCGATGGCCGGGCCGATGATGGCGCCGACAATGCCGGTGCCGACCTGCGAGATCGCGGTGACGGTAAAACTGGGCGAGATCAGCAGCAGCAGCGACCCCGCCACCACCAGCACCGATCCCAATCCGACCACCAGCCGCTTGGCGCGCACGGCGTCGGTCAGCGCGCCCGCCGGGGTGGTGGCCAGCATGCCGGCGATGCCGCCCAGCGTCATCACATAGCCGATGTCGTCAGCGGCCCAGCCCTGCCCCATCAGGAACACGCCCAGGAAAGGACCGAGCCCGTCGCGCACGTCGGCCAGGCAGAAATTGAGCCGCGACAGCCAGGTCAGAGAAGCCGCTTTGGCGTTCATCCTATCGGCCCCTTGAAGATGAAGAAGGCGCCCAGGCAGATGCAGCCAAAGCCGACCAGGTGATTGATGGTGAACTGCTCGCCCAGGTAGAGCACCGAGAAGATCGAGAACACCACCAGGGTGATGACTTCCTGCATGGTCTTGAGCTCGGCGGCGTTGTAGACGCTGTGGCCGATGCGGTTGGCGGGCACGGCGAAGCAGTATTCGGCCAGGGCGATCATCCAGCTGACCAGGATCACCAGGTACAGCGGCCGGTTCTCGAACTTGAGGTGGCCGTACCAGGCGAAGGTCATGAAGACGTTGGAGATGATCAGGAAAACGATGGGAAGGACTTTAGGCGACATGGTTCTTATTCTTTATAAAAATGAAACAAGGAAGGAAAGATGCGCCCACTCGGCGGCCCGGACACATCGGCCGGACCGCCGGGCGGATGGGATCGATCAGCGCACCCGGCTGTACAAGGGCTGCAGGTCCTGCGTGCTGGCGCCCACATCGATGGCCTCGATGGCGGTGCCCAGGTTGTTGCGGGTCCCCAGGCCATTGGCAGCAAACGGCGCGCCAGGTTCCAGCGGCGTGCGGATGCTGTCCGGGGCGAAGCGCACGATGCTGCCGTCATCGAGGATGACGCCATTGGCTTCGCCACGCGGGCCGGTCAGGACCAGGGCGATCTTGCCGCGCACCGACATCTGGCGCAGTTGGGCCGCGCGCAGGTGCGGCGGCAGCGGCGGGTTGGCATCGAAGGCGGGCGGGCGATCAATGACGGTCTGGCCATTGGCCAGGTTGACGATGGCGTCGGCCTTGATCACGCCGGCCGCTTCACCCTGGCCGAACACGCGCACCGACTGGCCGGGCTTGACGGTGTTCTGCAAGGTCTGCGACAGGTGCGGCGGGAACTTGATGATGGTGCGCTCGCCCACCAGCAGGCCATCGGCCTCGCCGTAGGGATTGATCAAGAGGCGCGTGACGCGGCCTTCGATGACCGGGGGCTGGGCCGTCAGTGCGGCCTCATAGGTGGCCGGCGGCGCGGGCGGGGCCAGGCCGGGGCCGGGGCCAGCGCCAGGGCCGGGGGGCACAGGCTGGGCGTGGGCCGACATCAGGGTCGCCAGCAACAGGGCGGCCAGGGCCAGGGGGCGGGCGGACGAGGTGGATCGGGTCATGACAACTCCTTTGAGGTGAGGGGGGCTCCCCTTCTTTTGCAAACCCCGTGCCTGCCATGAAATCCTTTAAAATCAACGACTTGAGATTTTTCGACGAGGCCAGGGTGTCCGCTTTCGTGACACCTTGGCGTCCGCGGGCGGACACGGTACGTAGCCGGTACGCACCTCGCCAGCCTGACGTCCGTCCCTCAGCCACTGACAATTGACTTATCCACAGGAGTATCCCGCATGCCCGCTTACCTGAGCCTGGCCATCGCCATCGTCGCCGAGGTGATCGCCACCACCGCCCTGAAATCCTCGCAGGGATTCACGCGCCTGCTACCGGGCCTCATCGTGGTGGTGGGATATGGCGTGTCCTTCTATTGCCTGGCGCTGACCCTGCGCACCATGCCTACCAGCGTGGCCTATGCGATCTGGTCCGGCGTGGGCCTGGTGCTCATCACCCTGGCGGCCTGGCTGATCCACCATCAGCGCCTGGACTGGCCGGCCGTGGCGGGCATCGCGCTGATCGTGGCGGGGGTGATGGTGATCAACCTGTTTTCCAGCAGCGCGGCGCACTAGGGCCACAGCGCTGCTCAAGCGCGCCCCTCGCGGCGCATCGATTGCGGCGCTACCCCAAAGCCGCGCAGGAACACCTCGCGCATATGGCGGCGATCCCGGAATCCCGTCTCGCGCGCCACCACTTCCAGCGGATGGCGGCTCTGCTCGATCATCAGGCGCGCCGCTTCCAGCCGCAGGCCTTCGATGGCCTTGGCCGGGGATTGCCCCGTCTCCGAGGTGAACACGCGGGTGAACTGGCGCGCGCTCAGGTTGGCCTGCTCCGCCAGTTCTTCCACCGTCAGGGCGCGCTTGAGATGGCGCCGCGCATAGTTCAGCGCATCCTGGATGCGGTCGGTCTTGGGCGCCAGCTCCAGCATCTCGGAATGCTGCGACTGTCCACCGGCGCGGTGCTGGTGCATCACCAGCTTGCGCGCCACGCTGCGCGCGGCTTCCTCGCCGAGGTCCTTGCCCACCATGGCCAGGGCCAGGTCCAGCCCGGCCGTCATCCCGGCCGAGGTCCACAGCGGACCATCGACGATGTAGATGCGGTCGTCTTCCACCTGGATATCGGGAAAGCGCTCCTGCATCGCGCGCGCAAACGCCCAGTGCGTGGTGGCGCGGCGGCGCGCCAGCAAACCCGCCTCGGCCAGCACGAAGCCGCCGGTGCAGATGCCGGCGATGCGCCTGGCCTTCTTGGCGGCGCGCTGCAGGAAGGCGCACTCCTCGGCGCTGGCCGGCGACTCCAGCGGATTGCCGACGCCGCAGACGACCCAGGTATCGATGCTGGCCGTGGCAGCGGCCTTGGCCGTGGCCACCCGCATACCCAGTGACGAGGCCAGCTCGCCGCCTCCGACCGAATAGTTGTGCAGCCGGTAGAACTCGTGACCGGCCACCTTGTTGGCATATTCAAAGACCGCCTGGGTGGCCAGGCCCATGACCTGGAATCCTTCAGTGAGCAGATAGCCGACGTGGTGCATGGGCGGACTCCATCAGAAATGTGAATGTCTTAAAACGCTACCATATACGTCATTCAGGAAGTACGCAAGCGGCCTAAGATGCACTCCATCGACACCCCCACACCGAAGGAGAACCGCATGAACCAGCCGCACACCCCCGCCCACCGTGGCGCTGCCCTCGTCACCGGCGCCTCGTCGGGCATCGGCGCGATCTACGCCGACCGCCTGGCCCGCCTGGGCTATGACCTGATCCTGGTGGCGCGCAACCGGAGCCGCCTCAACGCCCTGGCCGAGCGCATCACCAACCAGACCGGACGCAGCGTCGAAGTGCTGGAAGCCGACCTCGGCCAGGCCGCCTCGCTGGCGCAAGTGGAAGAGAAGCTACGCAGCGACGCCAGCATCACCCTGCTGGTCAACAACGCCGGCATCGGCACCCACACGCCGCTGCTGCAAAGCGATGTGGACCACATGACCGGCATGATTGCCCTCAACGTCATCGCGCCGACCCGCCTCACCTACGCGGCCGTGCCCGGCTTCGTGGCGCGCGGCCGGGGCGCGGTCATCAATATCTCCTCCATCGTGGGCGTGGCCCCGGAAGTACTCAACGGCGTCTATGGCGGCAGCAAGGCCTTCGTGCTGGCCTTCTCGCAATCGCTGCACCATGAGCTGGCCGCCAAGGGCGTGCAGGTGCAGGCGGTGCTGCCGGGTGCGACCGCGACCGACTTCTGGGCCATCGGCGGACTGCCAGTGGAACACCTGGATCCGGCCATCGTGATGCCCGCCGAACAGATGGTCGATGCCGCCCTGGTGGGTTTCCAGCGCGGCGAGCTGGTCACCATTCCCTCGCTGCATGAGGAGGACGCCTGGACCGGCTATGAAGCGGCCCGCCAGGCCCTCATCACCAGGCTGTCGGCCAATACGCCGGCGCCGCGCTACCGCGCCGCGCACTGAAGAAGGGCATGCGCCCCGGACATCCCCCTGCTCTCCCGCTCTTTCACCAAGGAACCATCATGCAACTGACCGACAACACGATCTTCATCACCGGCGGCGCTTCCGGCATCGGACGCGGCCTGGCCGAGGCCTTCCACAAACTGGGCAACACCGTCATCATCGGCGGTCGCCGCCAGGCGTTGCTCGATGAAGTGGTGGCCGCCAATCCTGGCATGCAGGCCATCGCCTTCGACGTCGCCGATCCGGCCAGCATCGACGCCGCTGCCGCCACCCTGAAAGCGCGCTATCCTGGCCTGAACGTGCTGGTCAACAATGCCGGCATCATGCCCTTCGACGACGCCAGCGGTCACATCGACGACGAGGTCGCCCGCCGCATCCTCGACACCAACCTGCTGGGACCGATCCGCCTCACCTCGGCGCTGATCGACCTGCTCAAGCAGCAGCCGCGTGCCACCATCCTCCACAACACCTCGGTGCTGGCCTATGTACCGCTGGCGGTGACGGCGGTGTACTCGGCCTCCAAGGCGGCCCTGCACTCCTATGCCATGTCGCAGCGCTTCATGCTGCGCGAGACCTCGGTGCGGGTGCAAGAGATCGCCCCGCCCTGGGTCGATACCGACCTGGTCAAGAAGAGCGGCGACCCGCGCGCCATGCCGCTGGATGCCTTCATCGCCCAGACCATGGCCAGGCTGGCCAGCGAGGACGAAGAGATCATCGTCGATGCCGTCAAGCCCTTGCGCGACAACCCTGGCGCCAAGGAACACGCGCTGGTCAATGGCTTCAATGCAGCGCTCATTGCCCATCCCATTCCAGTCTGATCACCACGCGGCGAACGCCCCTTGTTGCGAGGGGCGGCACCCCGCCCTGCCGTCGAGGAATCCATGAATCCCCCTCCCCTCGGGCCTTCTGCGCCCTCTGCTTGCGCCTCTCCCACCCAGGCCGGCTCGCTGCTGACAGCGGGCTTCCTGGCCCTGGGCACCTTCGCCATCGGCACGGAAGGCTTCATGATCGCGCCGCTGCTGCCGCGCATGGCCGCCGACTTCGGCATGAGTGTGCCGATGGTGGCCAGCCTGGTCGTCATCTTCACGCTGGTGCTGGCGCTGAGCTCGCCCATCAGCACGGTGCTCTCGGCGGCCATGAACCGGCGTCGCGTACTGATCGCCGCCATGACCGCCTTCACGGCCGCCAACCTGCTGGCGGCATGCTCCAGCAGTTTTGTCGGACTGCTGGTGGCGCGCCTGCTCATGGCGGTGGCGGCGGGTCTCTACACGCCCAACGCCAGCGCGCTGGCCGGGGCCATGGTCGCGCCAGGACAGCGCGGGCGCGCCCTGGCCATCGTCAGCGGCGGCATGACCATCGCCATCGCCCTGGGCCTGCCGCTGGGCGCGGTGGTGGGGCATGCCTTCGGCTGGCGCGCGACCTTCCTGGCCGTGGCCGCCATGGGCGCGGTGGCGGTGGCGGGGATCTGGCTGGGCGTGCCGCGTCAGGCCGGTGCCCATCTGCACGTGGCCGGGCTGCGCGAACGCATGGCGGTGATCCGGCAGCCCCAGGTGCAGCGCCTGCTGGCCGTCACGCTGCTCTGGTCGGTCGGGGCGTATGCCGCCTATCCCTATATCGCGCCCTATCTCAGCCAGGTGCTGGGCTTTGGCGAGAGTCGCATCAGCCTGACCGTCAGCCTCTGGGGCGCGGCCGCGGCAGTGGGGGTGAGCGTGGGTGGCACGCTCAACGACCGCTACGGATCGGCGCGGGTGGTGCGGGTGTCGCTGCTGTTGCTGATGCTGTCGTTCTGGACGCTGGCCGCCGCCACGGCGCTGCCGCCGCCGCTGGCGCTGGGTCCGGTGCTGCTGGCGGTGGTGGTGTGGGGATGTTCGGTGTGGGCTTTCTTCCCGGCGCAGATGGCGCGCCTGATCGGCGCGGGCGCACCGGCCCAGGCGCCGGTGGCGCTGTCGCTCAACACCTCGACCCTGTATCTCGGTTTTTCGCTGGGCAGTGCGGCTGGTGCAGGCATCCTGGGTAGCGGCGCGATCTGGGGGATCGGCCTGTTCGCCGGTGCTTGCGCCTTGGTAGCTTGGCTGCTGGAACGCCGGCTCTAGTCGTGGGACTTGCCGGCTTCCTCCAGCCGGCGATAGAGCTGCTGGCGCGAGATGCCCAGCCGGCGCGCGGCTTCGGCGCGGTTGCCGGCGGCTCCCTGCAGGGCGCGCTCTATCATCACCCGCTCGACCTCGGCCAGGGCGGCCGCCAGCGGCCCGTCCCAGTCGATCGCCGGCGCGCTCGCCGCACTGGCCGGAGGGCGGACGGACAAGCCGATATCCTCGGCCTCGATGCACAGCCCATGGCTCATCACCGCGGCGCGTTCCATGGTGTTGCGCAACTCGCGTACATTGCCCGGCCAGGCGTGCTGCAACAGCAGGCGGGCGGCGGCGGGGCTGATGCGCTTGGGCGCATCGCCGCCCAACTGGCGCAGGAAGTGCTCGGCGATGGTAAGGATGTCGCCAGGCCGTTCGCGTAGCGCCGGCACCATGATGGTCAAGACCTGCAGGCGATACCAGAGATCTTCGCGGAAGCGCCCTTGGGTGATCTCGTGCTGCAGGTCGCGATGGGTGGCGGCGATGACGCGCACATCGACCCGCACGGACTGGTTGCCGCCCACCGGCGTCAGTTCGCGCTCCTGCAGCACGCGCAGGATCTTGGCCTGGGTGGCCAGTTCCATGTCGCCGATCTCATCGAGGAAGAGCGTGCCGCCATCGGCTTCCTGGAAGCGTCCCAGGCGCGGCGAGGTCGCGCCGCTGAAGGCGCCCTTGACGTGGCCGAACAGCTCGCTTTCGATCAGCTCGGCCGGAATCGCCGCGCAATTGACGGCGACAAAGGGACGTGCGGCGCGCGCGCCATTGCGATGCAGGGCGCGCGCCACCAGTTCCTTGCCGGTGCCGGTCTCGCCCAGCACCAGCACGGTGGCGTCGCTGGTGGCGGCGCGGCCGATCTGCTTGAACACCTGGCGCATGGCTTCGCTATCGCCCACCAGCTGGTTGCGTTCTTCCATGGCCGGGGAAGCCGCCGCCGGCGTGCTGGCGCCCTGGCGCAAGGCGCGTTCCAGCGTTTCCACCAGGGCCGCGCGCGGCACCGGCTTGGTCAGGTGATCAAACGCACCCAGGCGGATCGCCTCGATGGTGTTGTCGCCGCTGGCATAGGCGGTGAGCATGATGCAGGGGATGGCAGCGATGGCCGGGGCGCGCTGCAGGAAGGCCAGGCCATCTTCGTCCGGCATGCGCAGGTCGACGATGGCCGCGTCCACGCCATGGGCGGCCAGCAACTTGAGGCCGGCGGCTGTGCTGCCGGCTTCCAGCACTTCGTGGCCGAGGTCGCTGACGGTCTCGGCCAGGCTGCCGCGAAAGGCGGCGTCGTCATCGACGATCAGGATGCGCGCCATGGCAACTCCATTTCAAAACGTGCGCCCGCAGCAGAGGGCGCGAGGATGATCTCGCCGCCATGGGCATGGATGATTTCGCGCACCAGCACCAGGCCCAGGCCGGTGCCGCCGGGACGCTGGCTGACGAAGGGATCGAACAGGCTCTGGCGCAGGTCTTCCGGTACGCCCGGGCCATTATCGGCCACCCACAGCAAGAGCCGCCCGGGACTGCGCAGGCGCGCGCCGATCTCGATCTCTCCACCGGCCGGGCTATGCGCCAGCGCATTGAGCAAGAGATTGTCCAGCGCGCGCGCCAGCTGGGCCGGGTCGAGGCTGTGCGTGACCAGATCACCCTGCTCCGGCAGCGTGACCTTGATGCGCACGCCCTGGCGCTCGGCCATCTCCAGATGGGCCAGGCGGCGCTGCGGCAGCCATTGCGCCAGGTCCAGCGGCTGGCGCTGCAACTGGAAGGGCTGCGACAGCGCCAAGAGGCTGCCGACCAGCGCGTCCAGGCGCTCGGTCTGGGCCACCACCATTTCCAGCGCCCCGGTGGCGCGCGCTTCGCGCATCTGCGGCGGGGCTGCCAAGGCGTTCTCGGCTTTCATGCGCATGGTGCCGATGGGATTGCGGATCTCGTGGGCCATGCCGGCGGCCACCCGGCCCAGCGTGGCCAGCCGTTCGGCATGGGACAGCTGCGCGGCCAGGCGCTCGGACTGGCTGCGCCAGCGCGTCAGGGTGGCGCCCAGCCACAGGCCGGTGATCACCACGAAGGCCAGCAGCAGGCCGATGGCCACCAGCAACTGGTCGAGCACGGCGGCGCTCATGACGGGCACGCGCTTGAGCGTCCAGGCCGCCAGCGCTGCATCGGTAGTGACACTGAGGGGGCAGGCGGCGAACACCACGGCCTCGCGCAGGCCGGGGCGCACATCGGTGATGGTGGTCTTGCTGTCCAGCGCGCGCTGGGCGGTCGAGGCGATGCGCTCCATCTCCGCGCCGGGCGGATCGCGCTTGACGCCGCTGCCGTCATAGGTCGGGAAGGCATAGGCGACCACGCCCTTGCCTGCCTGCCAGAAACCGCCCTCCACGCCGGCCTGGTCGCGCAGCGCCAGGTCGATGACGGCTTGCATGACCGGAGTGGGAGCCGGAGCATCCTGCCTTGGCGTGCTGGCCGTACCCAGTGCATGAGAAAGGCCCGCGCTCATGGCAGCGCAACTGATGGAGGCCTGGCCGGTTGCCTGGCCGATCTGCGCAGACGCGCCCTGGCGGCTGAGCTGCCACAACAGGAAGGCCAGCACCAGGGCAATGAGGGCGATGAAGGCCCACAGGATGACGAGGTCACGTTTGACAGTGGTCTTGCTATTCAGACAGCCTCCCGGCCTTGGGGCATGAGCATAGGGTGATGGTGAGCGTGAACGCAGGGCCATGCCCGGCTCCGCCAGCGCAGGCGCGCTCGCATTTAATCATGAAGCCGGTCTCCAGGTAAGCCATCTGACAGGAAGCGCGCAAGCCCGGTTCATCATTTTTGTTGCGAGCCATGCACATTGCCGCTAATCAACATGGATCGTGCACCGCTTCTATGCGTTAATTACGCCCCAGGGGAATTTGCGGGGAGCGCAAAATCAAGCAGTTGAAGAATTACCTGGTCGTGATCCTGGTCATCGCGGTCTTGATGGTCATGGCCGTCAGCGCCAGTACGCTGTACCAGAGTTACCAGCAGACGCGCCAGTCTGCGGTGAGCAATGCCAGCAACGTCACCCTCGTCTCCCAGCGCGCCATCTCCCGCAACCTGGAGATGCTGTCGCTCTCGCTCGATACCCTGGCCTACCGCTTCCAGCACCCGCTCTCGGCGCGCCGGCTCAATGAGGCGCAGCGCTACGCCTACCTGTTTGGCAGCACCACCAACGTCAGTCACATCGCGGTGATGGCCGTGCTCGATGCCGACGGCCGGGTACAGGTCAGTTCGCGCCTGGGACGGGGCAAGGGCGCGTCCCATTATGGCGACCGCGCCTACTTCATCGCCCATCGCGATTCTGCCACCGTGGGACTGTACGTCTCGCGGCCGATGCCGGCCAGCCTGGGCAATGAGCTGCAGGTGGTGGTGCTGTCCAAGCGGCTCTCCAACGAAGACGGCAGCTTCGCCGGGGTGGTGGTGATGGCGCTGGACCTGGCGTATTTCCGGGAACTCTTCGAAGGTCTGGCGCTGGGGGCCGACGGCATCATCTCGCTGTATTCCGATGAGGGGATCGCCTACATGCGCGTACCCTACCGCGAGACCATCATCGGCCGCGACATCAGCCAGACGGGCAACTTCCAGCGCATCCGCGCCATGCTGAGCGAGGAAGAAGGCAGCTTCTTCGCGCTGGCCACCAACGATGGCGTGCGTCGGCTCTACACCTTCCGCCGCATTCCCGGCTCGCCCCTGATCGTCTTCGTGGGCTATGCCGAAGAGGCCATCTTCAAGACCTGGCGCAAGACCTTCTACGCGGTGCTGGTCTCGCTGGTGATCTTCGGCCTGCTGACGGGCTGGCTGCTGCTGCATGTGCGCCAGGAGCTGCGCCGGCGGGTGGCGGCAGAACGGCTGCTGGAAGCGCTGGCGCGCACCGATGGCCTCACCGGCCTGCTCAACCGCCGCGCCCTGGACGAATCCCTGCAGGCCACCTGGGAGCGCTGCCAGCGCAATCTGGGCGCTTCCTTCTCGGTGCTGTTCATCGACGTCGATTATTTCAAGGCCTACAACGATACCTACGGCCACAAGCTGGGCGATACCGTGCTCAAGGAAGTGGCCGACACCCTGGCCGGCAAGCTGCCCCGGCATACCGACTGCGTCGGCCGTTACGGCGGCGAGGAATTCGTGGTGCTGCTGGAGCAGACCGACCTGCAAGGTGCGCAGATGATGGCGCAGCGCCTGTGCGACGCGGTCCGCGAGCGTCACATCGCGCACGCCTCCAGCCCGCTGGCGGTGGTGACCATCAGCGTCGGCGTGGCGACGCTGGAGCGCGACCATCACCGGCGCGTGGAGGATGTGCTCAATGCGGCCGATGCGGCCTTGTATCGGGCCAAGCGGGAGGGGCGCAATGCGGTG
The DNA here is from genome assembly GCF_001929405.1 of Herbaspirillum camelliae. Taxonomy (NCBI): domain Bacteria; kingdom Pseudomonadati; phylum Pseudomonadota; class Betaproteobacteria; order Burkholderiales; family Oxalobacteraceae; genus Herbaspirillum; species Herbaspirillum camelliae. The sequence continues at coordinate 1,413,830 of NZ_KV880769.1, read as the reverse complement.
CGGGTCAGTGGCATGGAATGACGGGCCGTGATCGGCAACGACTGACTCGTCAACCAACGACTTCGAGCAATATCTTCAAACCAGTGCCGGTCGGAAACTTGACATAACTTGACGCGCACCGCTGGCCTGCCTACCATGCGTGGATCATGCTCAACGTCTCCCTGATCCAGCAATCCATGCAGCAGCTCGGCCTGACCCGGAGCGCCTTGGCCCTTGCCTGCGAGGTCAGCAAAGAGGCCGTATCGAACTGGCTGTCTGGCCAATCCCTGCCGCGACCGCGCAAACTGCTGTTGCTGGCGCAGGCGCTGCAGATCGAGATCACTGAACTCATCGCGCCCGAAGACGAACCCGTCATCGCCTACCGGACCACGGGCGAGCAGCGCGCCAGCGCTGCGGCGCTGGACGCCGCACGCACTGCTGCCGAGCATCTGCAGGAACTGTTGCCCTACCTGCCCCATCCCCGGCTGTTCTCGCCAGCCGTACTCGAAAGGCCTTCGCTGGAAGACGCGTACTTGCAGGAAACCACCAGGCAAGTCCGAGCCCGGCTGGGACTGGCCGCCGACGCTCCGGTGCAGCGTGCCCAGCTGCTAGCGCTGCTGCAGGATTTTGGCGCCATCCTGGTGCCGGTGTACTGGAACCAGCAGCGGCAAGGACACGAAAACGCACTGAGCATCTACCTGCCGCGCAGCAAGAGCGCCTGGGTCTTCGTCAATCTGTATTCCCGCATCGATGAATTCAATGCCTGGCTCGCCCATGAACTGGCGCACTGCTACACCCTGCATGCGCTGCCCTCCGAGGAAGGCGAACTCTTTGCGGAACGGTTCGCGCAGTCGCTGTTGTTCCCGCTCAGCGCTGCCGCCAGGGCAGCCGCGGAGATGAGCGGCACGCCAGTCGATCAGGCCTTGCGCCAGGTAGCCTGGCATGCCGGAAAATACGAAGTGTCGATGACGACCATCGTCGCCCAGGTCGATGCCTGGCTATCGAGCCAGGGCCGCAAGACCAGCGGCCTCAAGCGCAAGCTGCGCGGCCCCGGTGGGCATATCGATGGGAGCCGGGAGGCCGGCACGATCAGTGCAGCGCTATGGGGTGCGGACCAGCTACCGGCAGAACAATACCTGAGCATCACCGCGCGCTGGTTCAATACGCCCATATTCGACGCACTGGCGAACTGGCAGGTCGCGCAGGGTGGGCGCTCTCCTGCATTCGTGGCCAGTGCACTCAATATCGATATCGGCCAGGCGGTAGAGATTTCGTTTGCGCTGTCCAAGCCGGGGGCGTGCTCAGGTCACAGCGCATCGGCTGATTCACCGAACAGCGCGCGGTAACGCCTGCGCCAATGCGCGGGCAGCAAGGTATCGATGCGCAGCCAGGTCGATACCGTGTCGCGCCGCTGTTGCGGGCTCAGGCGCTCATGCTGCTCCAGCAAATGCAGGAGGGCCAGCGAATCGATGCAGGCCTGCGGCGCATCCTCATCGGAAGAGATGAGATCCTGGGTCAACTGGGTCAAGGCCTTCTCGTCGGTTGCGATGACACTGCGCAGCACGACTGCCGTTGCCAGCAGTTCGATATCCTCCCGCGAGAGCGGCATCAGCCCCGCGCCGCCAGCGTTGCGATGCTGGACGAAGAGCCTTGCGTAGACCGCAAGCTGCGTACGCTGCGTCTCCACCAGACGCTTCTTGGGCTGTGTCAGACGCAGCGCGCCCCGATCCAGATCCAGCGAACGCGGCGCGATACCGACGTGGGAGAAGGTCTGCACCAGCCGTGGATTGCCCTTGAATTCATCGATGAGGGAAGCCAGGGTCAACAGACGGTAGCCACCCACGACCTGGCCCAATAGCGGGATGACCGGCGAGCAGTAGATGCGCAGGAAGCAGTTGGTATCGAGCAGGATGAAGCCCGGGCTCGGCGCTGTTGGCATGGACGGATACGGCAGGTTGATGGGTTGGGACAGCAGCCGAAAAGTATAGTCAGCCTGCCCGCACCTCTGCCCGCACGTCATTGTTCATGCGGCAAAAACCGATGAATGTGGATGATTCTTCCCGTCCCGCACGGTACCTCCCCTTGCCGCCTGCACCCAAGAAAAAGAGCGCCATTGACATGGCGCCCTCATCAAGGACTCGGCAAGATCACCGCATCTACGTCATCCAAGGCATCTGCGGCGTGCGCGCTCAGACCTCGCTCACATCCAGCGGCGCCTCGGTCTTCTCGATCACTTCTTCCTTGGTCACGCCGGTCGCCAGTTCGATCAGCTTCAGACCGCCCGGGGTCACGTCGATCACGCCCAGGTCGGTGATGATGCGGTTGACCACGCCCACACCGGTCAGCGGCAGGTTGCAGTCGTGGAGGATCTTCTTCGACGTACTGCCATCCTTGGCCTTGGCCACGTGTTCCATCAGTACCACCACGCGGCCCACGCCGGCCACCAGGTCCATCGCGCCGCCCATGCCCTTGACCATCTTGCCGGGGATCATCCAGTTGGCCAGGTCGCCCTTGGCCGAGACCTGCATCGCACCCAGGATGGCGATGTTGATCTTGCCGCCACGGATCATGCCGAAGGAATCCGCCGAGCTGAAGAAGGACGAGCCGGGAATGGTCGTCACGGTCTGCTTGCCGGCGTTGATCAGGTCGGGATCGACCTGGTCTTCGGTGGGGAAGGGGCCGATGCCCAGCAGGCCGTTCTCGGATTGCAGCCACACTTCGATATCGCTGGGAACGTGGTTGGCCACCAGCGTGGGCAAGCCGATGCCCAGGTTCACGTAGAAGCCGTCCTGCAGTTCCTTGGCTGCGCGCGCAGCCATTTCATCTCTGGTCCATGCCATTTTCTGTGTCTCCTTAGGCGCGCACGGTGCGTTGTTCGATGCGCTTCTCGGGCGTGGCGTTGACCACGATGCGATGCACGAAGATGCCGGGGGTGTGGATCTGGTCCGGGTCGAGCTGCCCCACTTCCACCAGTTCTTCCACTTCCACCACGGTGACCTTACCGGCCATGGCGACGTTGGGGTTGAAGTTGCGCGCGGTCTTGTTGAAGACCAGGTTGCCGGCCTTGTCGGCCTTGTGCGCCTTCACCAGCGACACGTCGGCCACCAGCGAACGTTCCATCACGTAGCGCTCGCCATCGAACTCGCGCACTTCCTTGCCCTCGGCCACCAGGGTGCCCACACCGGTCTTGGTGAAGAAGGCCGGAATGCCGGCGCCGCCGGCGCGCAGCTTCTCGGCCAGGGTGCCTTGGGGCGTGAACTCCAGTTCCAGTTCGCCGGCCAGGTACTGGCGCTCGAATTCCTTGTTCTCGCCCACGTAGGAGGCGATCATCTTCTTGATCTGGCGGGTGGTCAGCAACTGGCCCAGGCCGAAACCATCGACGCCGGCGTTGTTGGAAATGGCGGTCAGGTTCTGCACGCCCGAGTCACGCAGGGCGGCGATCAACGCCTCGGGGATGCCACACAGGCCAAAGCCGCCGACCGCAATGGTCTGGCCGTCCTTGACGATGTCTTTCAACGCGGTGGCCGCGTCTGGATACACTTTGTTCACGAGTCTCCTTTCGGCTCTTGTCTTGCGAGCAGGGTTGCAAGCGGGCCGGCGGACATGCCGGCGTCAACAGGGATGGGCGCAGGGGCTTCTCTTGCGCGACGCCCGAAGACGTCGCCGGGCCCCGTTCGGCTCCAAATAGCGCCAATTATCATAGGGCAGCTGAAATAGGCCATACAATACGGTAAAAATACCTGGCGCGATGCAGCATGGTATCGCCCGCGCGGCGATCCCGCCAGGTGCGAGGGACCAGCCGAACATTTGCCGCAACTCCATGACCCAGCCACTTCCCATCGATTTCGAACAGGTTTTCATGCACGCGCCCATCGGCATGTGCGTCTCGCACAATCGCGTCATCCAGCAGGCCAACCTGGCCATGGCGGCGATGTTCGGCTACGAGGTGGGGGCGCTGCGCCAGACTTCCTTCCAGGAAATCTATCCCACCGCCGACGAATTCGAGCGCACCGGCCTGCGCCTGGTGCCCATCCTCAACGAGAAGGGCTTCTACTCCGACGAGCGCATCATGAAGCGCTCCAACGATGAAATGTTCTGGTGCCACGTCACCGGCCATGCGCTCAACCGCGACAACCCGCACGCGGCCGGCATCTGGACCTTCGAGGATGTCAGCGCCAAGCGCCCCATTGCGCCCGGCCTGACCCCGCGCGAACGCGAGATCGCCGCGCTGCTGGTGGAAGGCAAGACCAGCAAGCTCATTGCGCGCCAGGTCGAACTGAGCCCGCGCACGGTGGAAATGCATCGCGCCCGCCTGATGCGCAAGTTCGCCGCCGCCACCTCCTCGGAGCTGGTCCACAAGCTGCTGAGCATCACACCCTGATCCATCAGAACGGCTGGCCGGCGAAACGCTGCGCCAGGAAATCGAGCATCGTGCGCAAGGTCGCCGGCATGTGCTTGGGCGAGGCATAGACGCCATACATGCCCAGTTGCAAGGGCTCGTAGTCCGGCAACAGCTGCACCAACTGGCCGCTGGCCACCAGCGGCGCGACCGTATAGGCCGGCATGTGGCCGATGCCCACCCCGGCCAAGACCGCCTGCAGCAGCACCGTCACCTCGTTGGCGCTGATACTGCCGCCCACGGCGACGGTCAGGGGCTTGGGCGCTGAAGCGCCCCTCCCGCTCTTGGCTTTTTTCTTCTTGGGATCGAACTGCCACAGGCTGCGCCCCACATAGGAGTGCGTCAGGCAATTGTGCAGGGCCAGGTCCTCCACCTTGCGCGGCAATCCGTGGCGGGCCAGGTAATCCGGCGTGGCGCAGATGATCGAACGGCACACGCCCAGCGGACGCGCGATCAGGTTGGGCTCCAGCCGGTTGGTCATGCGGATGGCCAGGTCGATGCGCTCTTCCACCAGGTTCACGGTGCGGTCCAGCGCCAGCAGGTCCACCGCCACGCCGGGATAGCGGCGCCCATACTCCACCACCGCCTGGATCAGCTGGGTCTGGGCAAAGGAAGTGCTGGCCGTGATGCGCAAGAGTCCGCGCGGTGTCTCGTCAGGCGCATCGAGGGCGTGACGCATGTCCTCGGAATAGTCCAGCATCTGCCGGCAGCGCGGCAGCAGTTCATTGCCGGCGGGCGTGAGCGAGAGCCGCCGCGTGGTCCGGTGCAGCAGCCGCGCGCCGACCCAGTCTTCCAGTTCGGCCACGTAGCGCGAGACCACCGGCCGCGACAAATCCAGTTGCTCGGCCGCCGCCGACAGGCTGCCGCTGTCGACCACCGTCACGAACACCTGCATGGCCATCAAGCGATCCATCCCCTCACCTCATGATTTGAACGATTTCAGAAACAAACTGTGTTTGATTATGCTGTTTTTCGAAATCAAAAGCGATCCTATGATGGCCGCTCCTGACACCTCAGACACAGAAAAGGAAACATCATGAAGATCGCACTCATCGGCGCCTCCGGCAATGTCGGCAAGCGCATCGCGGACGAAGCTCTGCGCCGTGGCCACACCATCATCGCCATCGCTCGCGACGCCAGCAAGATCGCCCAGCGCACCGGCGTCACCGTGGTCGCCGCCGACGTCAAGGACGCCGCCGCCCTGAGCGCCGCCATCAAGGGCGCCGATGTGGTCATCTCCAGCGGCCGCTTCACCACCTTCGGCGCGGCCGATCTGCTGCCCGCCGTGAAGACCGCTGGCGTCAAGCGCCTGGCCGTCGTGGGCGGTGCAGGCAGCCTGGAGATCGCACCGGGCAAGGCCTTGATCGACACGCCGGAATTCCCCGCCGAATACCTGCCCGAAGCCGCCGGCGGCCGTGACTTCCTCCATGCCCTGCGCACCGAGACCGAGCTGGAATGGACCTTCCTGTCGCCCTCGGCGATGTTCGTGGCCGGCGAGCGCACCGGCCAGTTCCGCCTGGGCAAGGATGCATTGCTGGTCGGTGACGATGGCAAGAGCTGGATCTCCTACGAGGACTTCGCCGTGGCCCTGCTGGACGAACTGGAACAGCCCAAGCACGTGCGTGCGCGTTTCACGGTAGGCTACTGAGCCTGGCCGTAATCCGTAGGGCCTGACAGTGCAGAAAACGTCAGGCCCTGTGCCGTTTCATTCAAGAGGACATCGCACCATGACCACCCCCGCCGTCACGCACGACACCGTGCTTCATTACATCCATGATCCGCTGTGCGGCTGGTGCTATGGCGCTGCGCCGCTGGTGGCGGCGGCGCGCCAGGTGCTGCCGGTGCAGGCGCATGGCGGCGGCATGATGGCCGGGCGCAATCGCAGACGCGTGGACGCCCAGTTGCGCGATTACGTGATGCCACATGACCACCGTATCGCCCAGATGACCGGCCAGGTCTTTAGCGAGCCCTACTTCAATGGATTGCTGAAAGACACCGACGCCGTCTTCGACTCGGCCCCGCCGACCGCTGCAGTGCTGGCCGTGCAGGCGCTCAAAGGAGAAGCGGCGGGACTGGACATGCTGGCAGCGATCCAGCGCGCGCATTACCAGCAGGGACGACGCATTTCCGAGCCCGCCACGCTGACCGAACTGGCACAGGCGCTGGACATCGAAGCCGCTGTCTTCAGCGCCGAACTGCAACGTATCGAGCAGGAAGAACTGGCCGACCACATCGAGGCCAGCCGTGAACTGCTGAACTACGTCGGCGGACGCGGCTTCCCCACCTTCGTGCTGCAACGGGGCGATACGCTGGAGGTGCTCGATACCGGACGCTGGCTGGGCCAACCGGAACAGTGGGCGAATTATCTGCGCGATGAAACGCGGGCTTCATCGTCCGGGCAAGCTGACAGCGGCCTGACACAGTGCGATCTGCAGAGCGGCCGCTGCAACTAGCTCTGTGCACAGGCCGCCAACCTTGCTCTTAGCATGACCGGCCTCTGGGCAAGATGCAGCCAACTGACGCAAGGTGCTGGCCGACCTTGCTGCGTTCGGAGATAAGCTCGCGGCCGTAAAGCAGTACGCCGACATCATCAGCGTCATCGACAGCACCTCTTCCCAGACCAATATCCTCGCCCTCCATAAGCGGTGTCGTTTCCAGCGCGGAACAGAGCAAAGGCATCCAGGAAATCAAGAACGCGATTTTCGCAAATGAAATGGTCGCGGACCTTCGGTGACCGCAGCGGTGGTTTTCTGAGCGTGCGAGAAAGCGTCTATCCCCCACCCCTGGATGCGCCCCCAATACTCACCATACCTCACGGTGTCTTGCATCACTTCGCAACACTTCCCGATGGAAGATGCCTTTTGGGGAAAATCCCTAGGTACAAAAATCCACCACGGAATTATATTAATTGCTGAGCTCCGTCATTGCGCAGTCGCGGCGCGCCTACAGCACACCGGCAGATCAATGATGTTGCGAACGGGAAAATGAAATCCCGTTGGCCCATCCCTTCCGAGGAAACCCAAATGGACATCGAAGATGCTGGCAAACATCTTGCTTCGGATCAGCCAAGAGCATTGCTTCATCAACTGAGCAGGCTGCAAGAGATCATGGAAAGCCTGACGACCACCTTTGAAGAACTGGCGCTTGATGCAGGCACCGAACAGGATTGCGCTGCAAAGGCAGTCGCCAGGGCAGTGCTGTCCAAGGCGATGCAACGGTAATGAGGCTTGTTATGTAATGGTCGCAGCTGGGGAGCTGCCGACTATCTATGCGCCATCGATTTTCGATGGCGTTCAACTTGAACAATGACCGGCGAGGGCCGGTTCGTAGAGGGGTGGAAAAAATGTCTGGATCAATGACCGTGGGTCGAAAACTGGGGTTGGCGTTTCTGTGCGTCGTCATCGTATCGCTGGTGGGCAGCAGCTTGTCCCTGTTGAACTTCAACAGGCTGGAAGGCGCCAGTGCGATGAATATCCATACCTACCAGGTCATGGGCAAGGCCGATGACATGCTGCTCAACATGGTCAATATCGAGACCGGCATCCGTGGCTATGTGGCATCGGGCAATGAGGCTTTTCTGGATCCGTACAAAGGTGGCCGCAAGGATTTCAAGGTCGCCTTTGACGATGCCAAGTCGCTGACCGCGGACAATCCAGTCCAGCAGAAGCGGCTTGCTGAAATGCAGGAGCTGAGCAACAAGATCGAGGAAGTCGACCAGAACCTGATCAAGCTGAGAAAGGAAGCCAATGCCAGCGGCTCCCAGCAGGCGCTGCAAACCTATTTCGGCGCGACCCACGACAAGATCTTCATGGATCGCTTCCGCGTGCTGCAGAAGGAATTCGTGGATGCTGAAGAGTCCCTGCTCAAGGAACGCGGCGAGCTGGTGCGCTCCCTGAGCAAATCGACGCTGATCGTCATGATCTCGGCCGGCGCGCTGACGGTCCTCCTGGCCATCGGCGCTGGTCTGGTGATCACGCGCAGCATCGTCAACGCGCTCGGTGGAGAACCGGGTGCAGCCGCCGAGGTTGCGCAGCAGATCGCCGCAGGCGACCTGACCGTGGCAGTGCCGCTGAAACCCAATGACAGCCGTAGCCTGATGGCGTCGCTGGGCAGCATGCGCGAGCAGCTGACCACCATCGTGCGCGGCATACAGACCTCGGGCGAATCCATTTCCGTCGCCGCCAACCAGATCGCCAGCGGTAACACCGATCTGTCGCAGCGTACCGAGGAGCAGGCAGCGTCACTGGAAGAAACCGCATCGAGCATGGAAGAACTGACCTCGACGGTGCGCCAGAACTCCGACAATGCCCGGCAGGCCAATACCCTGGCGGAAAACGCCTCCACGCTGGCGGCCAAGGGCGGCGACGTGGTCAGTCGCGTCATCGATACCATGAACGAGATCTCCGACAGTTCCAGCAAAGTCTCCGACATCATCACGGTCATCGAAGGCATTGCGTTCCAGACCAACATCCTGGCCCTGAATGCGGCCGTCGAGGCCGCCCGGGCGGGCGAACAAGGACGCGGCTTTGCCGTGGTCGCCAGCGAAGTGCGCTCCCTGGCGCAGCGCAGCGCGGCTGCCGCCAAGGATGTCAAGGACCTCATCACCTTGTCCGGCGAGCGGGTCGAGCGCGGCACGCATCTGGTGGGCGAAGCCGGTCAGACGATCAATGAAGTGGTGCAGGCCGTGCGCAACGTGACCGACATCATGAATGAGATCACGGCGGCCTCGTCGGAGCAGACCACCGGCATCGAGCAGGTGAACCAGGCGCTGAGCCAGATGGATCAGGTCACCCAGCAGAATGCGGCGCTGGTGGAGCAGGCCGCAGCGGCCGCCCAGGCCATGTCGGAACAGGCCACCGAACTGCGCAGTGCGGTGGGCATCTTCAAGACCGGCGCCGTTTCGGTACAGCCACAACCCGCATCGCCCCGTCCAGCCAAGGTCGTCAATCCAGCGCCCAAGGTGCGTGCCGCCGCAGCTCGCGCGCTGCCGCCCAAGGCTGCCCCTACTACCACTACGGCCAATACCGTCAAGAAAGAACCATCACCGCCCAAGGCCGCTGACGCCTCCGGCGAATGGGAAACCTTCTAGGCAGGTCGCAGCAACCCAGGCAGGTTCAGACCGGCAGGCCCAGGGCGCGCAATTGCGCCCGGGTGCCTGCCGCATCGACGTGATGGATGCCATGCCAGCCCAGTGCGCGGCAGGCATGGATGTTCTTCTGTGCATCGTCGATGAAGACCAATTCCTCCGGCTTGAGATCGGGCAGATGCCGAGCATAGCGCTCCAGCGCAATCTGGTAGATGCGCGGCTCGGGCTTGATGCAGCGCTCGTGGCCTGAGACCACAATATCGCGGAAGACCTGCATGAAGTCGTGCTTGTCGCGCGCATGCGGATAGGTTTCGGCCGACCAGTTGGTCAGGCCAAACAACGGCACCTGCTGCGCATGCAATTCCCGCAGCAGCGCCACCCCTTCCGGCAACGGACCGCGCAGCATTTCCACCCATCGATCATAGAAGGCGCGGATCAGCGTTTCGTGCTGGGGATGCTGCTGGATCAGATGCGCAGTGGCCTCGGCCAGGGTGCGTCCGCGATCTTGCTGCACGTTCCATTCGGGCGAACAGATGTGGGTAAGAAAATGATTGCGTTCCTGCTCGTCTGCAATGAGCTGCCGATACAGATACTGCGGGTTCCAGTCGAACAGTACGCCGCCGAAGTCGAAGACGACGGCGCGGATGGGGCTTGGTGCGGAAAACGTCATGGTTGGAATCCTCTGGAAATGCGGGTATGACTCACCGATGATCGCGGGCCAGGGTCACTGCGTAGCGTGCGCAGCAATGGCATGCGCGCCCTACAAGCCTCGCAAGAAATCAAACAGCTCCGGCACGTCAGCATAACCGACATTGAACCGGAAGCTGGTCTGGTGCGGCGCCGCCAGATGGAAGAAATCCCCCGGCGCAAGCCAGATGCCCTTCTGCCGCGCGCGGTCGGCGATCTCGCGCGCCGACAGTTCGCAACCCTCGATGGTGGCCCAGCTGAACATGCCGCCACGCGCCGCCGTAAAGGGAGTCAGTCCCACTTCGGTCAGCTTGGCGTTCAAGGTTGCCTGGGCATTGAGCAAGGTGGCGTTGAGCGTCTGCACATGACGCCGGTGATGGCCTTCGGTGAGCACGTTATGCACCAGGCGCTCGTTGATCTCCGAATTGGTGAGCGTCAAGACCATCTTGGTATGCACGATCTGCCGCGCCAGCTCGCGCTGGCAGGCGATGTAACCCACCCGCAATGACGGCGCGATGGTCTTCGAATAACTGCCCACGTAGATCACCCGCTGCAAGCCATCCAGCGCCGCCAGCATGGGATCGGTGGCCTGGCCGAGTTCGCGGAAGATGTCGTCCTCCACCACCCAGAAGCCATGCCGCTCGGCTGCCTGCAACACACGCATGGCGCAGGCGGGCGTGTAGGAAGTGCCGGTGGGATTCTGCAGCACGCTGGTGGTGAAGAACATCTTGGGGCGGTGCGTGCGCGCCAGCGTCTCCAGCATGTCGGTGTCCACCCCGCCCGGGGTCCGCGCCACGCCGATCACGTTCAACCCGGCCAGGCGCAGCATGGCGATGAGGTTGCAGTAGCCGGGGTCGTCGATGAGCACCGTATCGCCGGGCTGGGTCATGGTGCGGATCACCAGGTCCAGCGCCTGCGTGGCGCCGTGGGTGGTCAGGACCTGCTCGATACCCAGCTCCAGCGACCAATGGCCGAGGAACTGCGTGATCAGCTGGCGCAGCGGGGCATAGCCGTAGGGGTGGCCATAGCCAACCTGCTGCGCGCCGGGGGAACGGATGATGCGGCGCTCGGCCTGATGCAAGCCTTCGTCGTTGAGCCACTTGCCGGGCAGCCAGCCACAACCGGCCTTGATGGGCACGCGTTCGTCGGCAAACATTTCCGACAGCAGCCAGGCTGAATCGATCACCGGCTCAGGCGGGACGAAGACGGCGTGCTGGCCCGATTGTCCGGCGCGGGCGGCGACGAAGAAGCCTGCTCCGCGACGGGCTTGCAGCATGCCGCGCGCCACCAGTTGCTCGTAGGCTTCCACCACGGTGGAAGAGCCGATGTCGTGGTGCTGCGCAAACTGGCGCACCGAGGGCAGGCGCTCGCCGGAGCGCAGCTCGCCCGTTTCGATCAGGCCGGCCAGGCCATTGGCGACCTGCTCCACCAGACGGGCGCTGGTCTTGCGCTTGAGGTCCAGTTGCAGGGGGGCGCGGGCGGGCTTGGCCATGTCTTCCTTTCGGACAAAGTGTGATGCTTGCGGGCTACTGCATTGCTGCAAGGACGCAAGGTGTAAGGAGAAATCGGGAACTGTATTGCTCATCGTCGCCACGGTGTGCGCATCCCCGGATCGCCGCATACTCCGCTAGGTGCAAGGCTTGGGCGCGTTACACAGTAACTGCCGGCCACGCCGGCTCCCGCAGGGTGAAGCAATACAGTTTGCCTCTTTGACCAATACAGTTTCCAACGAAAATCAAAAGTGTAGCTAACAATACGGCCACTGTATGGCAATAATCAAGCACTGTCATTTCGATCTCCGGATTTCTTCTCTTTTTCACGGTGCCTGCCATGTCCAGCCAAGACCCAACGCATCCGTCCAGCCTGTCGGCCTACTGGATGCCCTTCACTGCCAACCGCAATTTCAAGGCCGCGCCGCGCATGCTGGTCTCCGCCGAAGGCATGCATTACCGCGATGACGCCGGCAATGCCATCCTGGACGGCACCGCCGGCCTGTGGTGCGTACCGCTGGGCCATGCCCATCCCAAGATCGTGTCGGCCGTGCAGAAGTCGGTGGCCACGCTGGACTATGCGCCGTCCTTCCAGCTCGGCCATCCCAGCGCCTTCGAACTGGCCGAGCGCTTGAAGGCCTATACCGGCAACCGCTTCAGCAATGTGTTCTACACCGGCTCCGGTTCGGAGGCGGTGGATACGGCGCTCAAGATCGCCCTGGCCTATCACCGCGCCAAGGGCAACGCTACCCGCACCCGCCTGATCGGCCGCGAGCGCGGCTATCACGGCGTGGGCTTCGGCGGCATGTCGGTGGGCGGCATCGGCGGCAACCGCAAGACCTTCAGCACCGCGCTGCTGCCGGGCGTGGACCACCTGCCGCACACCCACAATCTGGAAAAGAACGCCTTCACCAAGGGCGAGCCGGAATACGGCGCGCACCTGGCCGATGAACTGGAACGCCTGGTCACCCTGCACGACGCCACCAACATCGCCGCCGTGATCGTGGAACCGGTGGCCGGCTCCACGGGCGTGCTGATCCCGCCCAAGGGCTACCTGAAGCGCCTGCGCGAGATCTGCACCAAGCACGGCATCCTGTTGATCTTCGATGAAGTCATCACCGGCTTTGGCCGCCTGGGGACGCCCTTTGCGTCGGACTACTTCGATGTGGAACCGGACATCTTCACCACCGCCAAGGGCCTCACCAATGGCGTGGTGCCGATGGGCGCGGTCTTCGTGAAGCCGGAAATCCACGATGCCTTCATGAGCGGCCCGGACGGCATCGAGCTCTTCCACGGCTATACCTATTCCGGCCACCCGCTGGCCTGCGCGGCTGGCCTGGCCTCGCTGGAGGTGTTCCAGACCGAGGGCGTGCTGGAGAACGCGCAAGCGGTCGCCGATTATTTCCAGGAAGCGGCGCACGCCCTGCGCGGCCTGCCGCACGTGATCGATGTGCGCACCATTGGCCTCATCGCCGGTATCGAGCTGGCCTCCATCCCGGGCCGCGTCGGCGCCCGCGCCTATGACGCATTCGTGCGCGCCTTCAACGACGGCATCCTGATCCGCGTGACCGGCGACATCATCGCGCTGTCGCCGCCGCTGATCATCAACAAGCAGCAGATCGACGAACTGTTCGGCAAGCTGGCGGCCATCCTCAAGACGCTGGCCTGATCACACCCTTTTCGTATTTACGCAAGAAAGAGTCATGGAAAAGATTGCACACTACATCGGCGGGCAGCGCGTCGATACCAGGAGCGGGCGCTACGCCGATGTCTTCAACCCGGCCCAGGGCGTGCCGGTGGCGCAGGTGGCCCTGGGTACGAGCGACGAAGTCGATGCGGCGGTGAAGGCCGGTGTGGCCGCCTTCCCGGCCTGGTCCAACACGCCGCCGCTGACCCGCGCCCGCGTGCTGTTCCGCTTCCTGCACCTGATCCAGCAACGGGCCGATGACTTCGCCCGCATCATCGTGCGCGAGCATGGCAAGACCTTCTCGGATGCCCAGGGTGAAGTGGCGCGCGGCATCGAGGTCGTCGAATTCGCCGCCGGCATTCCGCAGATGCTCAAGGGTGAATACACCGACCAGATCGCCCGCGGCATCGACGCCTGGTCGATGCGCCAGGCGCTGGGCGTGGTGGCCGGCATCACGCCGTTCAACTTCCCGGCGATGGTGCCGATGTGGATGTTCCCCATCGCCATTGCTTGCGGCAACTGCTTCGTGCTGAAGCCGTCCGAGCGCGATCCCTCGGCGTCGCTGCTGATCGCCGATCTGCTCAAGGAAGCCGGCCTGCCCGATGGCGTTTTCAACGTCGTGCAAGGTGACAAGGTGACCGTGGATGCGCTGCTGGATCATCCGCAGGTCAAGGCCATCAGCTTCGTCGGCTCGACCCCGATTGCGGAATACATCTATGCCCGTGGCTCGGCCAAGGGCAAGCGCGTGCAGGCGCTGGGCGGCGCCAAGAACCACATGGTGGTCATGCCCGACGCCGACATGCAGTTGGCAGTGGATGCCTTGATGGGCGCGGCCTACGGCTCGGCCGGCGAGCGCTGCATGGCGATCTCGGTAGCAGTGGCCGTGGGTAGCGCCGGTGATGAACTGGTGGCCGCACTGGCCGAGCGCGCACGCAATCTGAAGATCAACGAAGGCATGGCGGCCGGCGCTGAGATGGGACCGGTGGTGACGGCGGCGGCGAAGGAGCGCATCGAGGGGCTGATCGGGCGTGGCGTGGAAGAAGGCGCGACGCTGGTGGTCGATGGTCGCGGCTACCAGGTGCCGGGCTTCGAGAAGGGTTTCTTCGTCGGCGGCACGCTGCTCGATCACGTCACGCCGGAAATGACGGTGTACAAGGAAGAGATCTTTGGCCCGGTGCTGTGCGTGCTGCGCTGCCCGGACATCGCCAGCGCGGTGGAACTGATCAATGCGCACGAGTATGGCAATGGCGTGGCGGTCTATACCCGTGATGGCGGAGTGGCGCGTGAGTTCGTGCGCCAGATCGAAGTGGGTATGGTCGGAGTCAACGTGCCCTTGCCGGTGCCGATGGCCTTCAGCAGCTTTGGCGGCTGGAAGCGCAGTCTCTTCGGCGACCATCACATGTACGGACCAGAGGGGGTGCGCTTCTACACCCGGGCCAAGGCGGTGATGCAGCGCTGGCCCAATACGGCCAGCGCCGGGGCAGAATTTGCGTTCCCGCAGATGAAATAAACAGGATCAACGGCATGAAGTTTTCATGCCGTTTTTCTTTTCGGGTGAGTATGATGAAGGACCTGGCCAGAACATGGCCATCATCTTGCTGGTGCAGAAAAGGTCAGGCGCGGTGCAGAAGACATCATCTGTCCCAGCACGCAGGAAGTAGATAGAAGACCTGCACCAAAAGCAAGAAAACTTAGAAAACCAGACCGTCGTGGACGACCGGTGGAGACACACCGGCAGCACGGGAGAACGGCAAGCCCACATTTGGAGACACGCTCTTCGGAGCGGCAGGAGGAGCCCATGATGGCTCACGCCATGCAGCACAAAGGCGCGCTGCTGCAGCGTTTTTTCATCATCACGTGCTGGCTTGCGGCGCTTGCGCAAGACAGTGCGGCCCTGTTGATCGATGCTTTTCCGCTCGTTCGTGGCGGAGGATTTCACACGTCCATGCAATCCATCCATGCCCTGCTTTCCTAATTTTTTGGGAGGACACAGGCATGGAACTTGCGTTGACGGGCAGTAATGCAGTGTTGCGCATTTCCTTGGATGTCATCTTTCAATCATTCGCCTTGAGGGAGAAACAAGCATGATCAGCCGTCGCAATTTCCTGAAACTGTCCGCCCTGGCCGCACCCGGTGCATTGAGCTACCACGATGTCTTCGCCCAGGCCGAGAGCATTGCCTTCGGCTGTCCGGTGCCGATGTCGGGGCCTTTCGCCGCCAATGGCAAGTTCGCCGACATGGGCATGAAGCTGGCCCTGCAGAAATACGGCAAGGTGCTGGGCAAGAGCACCAGCTACGTCAACCTCGACACCGAAGGCAAGCCGGCCACCGCCGTGCGCAAGATGCAGGAGAGCATCGAGAAGGGCACGCGCTTCTTCGCCGGCGGCATCCTCTCCGGCGAGGCGCTGGCCATGGGCAAGGAAGCCGACAAGGCCGGCGCGGTCTTCATCACCACCGCCGGGGCCGATGAGATCACCGGCAGCGATTGCAACCGCGCCACCTTCCGCTGGTCGGTGCCGACCTTCGGGGCGATTG
Organism: Herbaspirillum camelliae; assembly: GCF_001929405.1. Taxonomy (NCBI): domain Bacteria; kingdom Pseudomonadati; phylum Pseudomonadota; class Betaproteobacteria; order Burkholderiales; family Oxalobacteraceae; genus Herbaspirillum; species Herbaspirillum camelliae. The sequence goes on along the minus strand of NZ_KV880769.1, from coordinate 1,397,967 downwards.
AACAGACCGTGCGTCCGCTGCTGGAAAAGATGCCCAACGCCAAGCGCTGGTACACCATCACGCCGCAATACGTGTTCGGCGAAGGCTTGCTGTCGGCGGCCAAGAACATCTTCAAGGAAAAGGGCATCGAGCATGTGGGCAACAGCTACCACTCGCTGACCGAAAAGGAATTCTCCGGCTATCTCACCAATGCCATTGCGGCCAAGCCGGACGTGCTGCTGCTGCTGAACTTCGGTTCGCAATCCTCGGACACGCTGCGCCAGGCAGTCAGCTTCGGCATGAAGAACAACTGCACCATCCTCATGGCCTGGGCCTCGGGGCTGGAACAGTTCGAGACGCTGGGGGCGGACATCTGCGATGGCGTCTACTTCGGTGCGCAGTACTGGCACGCCATCGATGCGCCCTTCAACAAGGAATTCGTCAAGCTGGTCAACGACAACCTCAAGATCGATCCCAACTACAGCCTGGCCGGTTCCTACATCTGTACCAAGATCATCCTGGACGCCATCATCAAGGCCAACAGCACCGATCCCAAGGCGGTGATCGCGGCCATGGAAGGCATGAAGTACGAGGGGCTGACCGGCAGCGAGGAAATCCGCAAGGGCGACCACCAGCTCATCAAGAACTACTACCTGCTCAAGGGCAAGGCCAAGGCGAAGATGGCCAACAAGAATGACTATGCGGATATCGTTTCCTCCGGCAAGTCCTTCCTGCCGTTGGAGAAAACGCAGTGCAAGCTGTGATGGGGCGGTGCTGAGGTTCGGCACACCTGTCTCCGTTCGGACTGAGTAGCCCCGCAGGGGCGTATCGAAGGCGCTGTGGCCTACACAACGGGAGCCACGCCTTCGATACGCCGCTGACGCGGCTACTCAGGACGAACGGCCAAGGAAAAAGCATCTTTGTCACGAGGTTCCATGAACATCTATCTGCTGCAGATCGCCAATGGCGTGGGCATCGGCATGCTCTACTTCCTGCTGGCGGTGGGCCTGTCGATCGTCTTCGGCCTGCTGCGCTTTGTCAATTTCTCGCATGGCGCCTTTTTCCTGCTGGGCGCTTATCTCTGTTACGAGGCCACCAGTCGCGGCTTCGATTTCTGGTGGTCGCTGCTCATTGCACCCGTCGCCGTGGGCCTGTTCGCCTGGATCGTGGAGCGCTTCGTGCTGCGCCACGTGTATGCGCTGCCGCATCACTTCCACATCCTCTTCACGGTGGGCCTGGCGCTGGTGATCCAGGAAGCGGTGATCTCGGCCTGGGGACCGCTGGGCAACAATGTCGCGCCGCCGGATCTGCTGCAGGGCGTGGTGATGTGGGGCGGCTTGGTCTATCCCAAGTATCGTCTCTTCGTCATCGGCCTGACCGCCGTGATGGCGCTGCTGCTGTGGTGGGTGCTGGAGGGGACGCGGCTGGGCTCGATCGTGCGCGCCGGCTCGGAATCGACCGAGATGGTGTCGCTGCTGGGCCTGAACATCAACCGCATCTTCAGCCTGGTCTTCGCGCTGGGCGCGGCCACCGCAGGGCTTGCCGGTGCACTGGCTGCGCCCATACGCGGGGCCGATCCCTTCATGGGCGTGGAAGCGCTGGGCATTGCCTTCGTGGTGGTGGTCATCGGCGGGTTGGGCAGCTTCTGGGGGGCGCTCATCGGCGGCATCTTGGTCGGCATCGTGCAGAGCGTGATGAGCACGGTCTGGTCCGAGGGCGCGCACCTGATGATCTATGTCGCCATGGCCGCCGTGATGCTGCTGCGCCCGAATGGCCTGCTCGGCCGTCCCGGCGCGGCCTGACGCGCTTTGACCTTTTCTGCACAGAGGTTTCCATGAAACAGATTGCGCATTTCCGTTACACCCTGCTGGCCGCCGCCGTCGCGCTGTTGCTGCCGCTGCTGCTGCCCTCGGGCACGCTGGCCACCGAAGTGCTGGTGTTCGCGCTGGCGGCGCTGGGCTGCAACCTGCTGCTGGGCTATACCGGGTTGATGTCCTTCGGCCAGGGCATCTTCTTTGGGGTGGGCAGCTATACCGCCGGGGTGGTGCTGCTGCAGTTGAAGCTGGCGCTCTTGCCGGCGCTGGCGCTGGCGGCCCTCGGTGGCGCGCTGGTGGCGCTGCTGGTGGGCTGGTTCTCGATCCGCCAGCGCGGCACCTACTTCGTCATGCTCACGCTGGCCTTTGCCCAGATGTTTTACTTCCTGGCCTATACGATGAAGGACGTCACCGGCGGCGACAACGGCCTGCTGGATATCCCGCGTCCGCCGCTGGCGCTGTTCGGGCTGACGCTCTTGCCGACCAAGTCGTCCTGGCAGTACTACACGGTGGTGGCCATCCTGTTCGTGCTGGTGTTCTGGCTGTTGCAGCGGGTGGTCGATTCGGTGCTGGGCAAGACGCTGCTGGCGGTGCGCGAGAACGAGGCGCGCGCCTCGGCGCTGGGGTATGACGTGCGGCTGCTGAAGCTGGCGGCCTTCGTCATCTCGGGTGCAGTGACGGGCCTGGCCGGTGGGCTGCACGCGATGATGACGGGTGTCGCACCGCTGTCCAACATCGAGTACCACACCAGCGAGGCCATCCTGGTGATGACCGTCATCGGCGGTACCGGCAACCTGTTTGCTTCCGTGCTGGGAGCGAGCTTCTATGTGCTGGTGGGCAACTGGCTCTCCACGCTGTGGCCGCGCTGGCTGATGCTGCTGGGGTTGCTGCTCATTGCGGTGAGTCTGTACATGCAGAAGGGCCTGTTCGGTCTGGCCATGAAGATCATCGACGCCGTGCGCGGCAACAAGGACGCATCGGCACAGGCCGCTACCGTGACCAAGGAGAAGCACTCATGAGCCGCCCCATCCTGCAAGCGGTGAACGTGACCAAGCGTTACGGCAAGTTCACCGCTGTCAACGGCATCACGCTCGACATCGAGGCCGGCACCGTGCATTCGGTGATCGGTCCCAATGGCGCGGGCAAGACCACGCTGTTCCATACGCTGACCGGCACCACGCCCATCACCGAGGGCAGCATCCTGGTCGAGGGCGAAGAAGTGGCGCACCTGCCGGGCAATCGCCGGGTACAGAAGGGACTGGCGCGCTCCTTCCAGGTGACCAGTCTGTTTCCCAACCTGAGCGTGCGTGAAAACCTGCGCCTGGCGGCGCAAGGACGCGCGCCACTGGCCGCGCTCAATCCCTGGAAGCGTGCCGAACAGTTCAGCGCCGCCTGCGCGCTGGCCGATGAACTGCTGGCGCGGCTGTCGCTGCAGGCCGTGGCGCAGCGCGCCTGCGCCGAACTCTCGCATGGCCAGCAACGGCGGCTGGAAGTGGGCATGGCCATGGCCGGACGCCCCAAGGTGATCTTCCTGGACGAGCCGACCTCGGGCATGGGCATCGACGACATCGCCGAGATGAAGCAGCTCATCCACGGCTTGCGGCGCGACTATACGGTGGTGCTGATCGAACACAACATGGATATCGTGATGGATATCTCGGACCGCATCACGGTGATGCAGCTGGGCCAGATCCTGGCGCAGGGCAAGCCGGCCGAGATCCGCAGCGATGAACGCGTGCGCCGGGCCTACCTCGGCAGCATGATCACCGGAGGCCGAGCATGATCCTGCAAGTGGAAGACGTTCACGGCTACTATGGCAAGAGCCACATCCTGCAGGGCGTGTCGCTGCAGGTCGATAAGGGTGAGGTGGTGACGCTGCTGGGCCGCAATGGCGCGGGCAAGACCACGACCTTGAAGAGCATCGTCGGCGTGGTGCCGCCGGTCCAGGGCCGGGTGCTCTTCGAAGGCCAGCTCATCAGCGGCCTGCCTTCCTACAAGATCGCCGCACGCGGCGTGTGCCTGGTGCCGGAGCATCGCGGCATCTTCAAGCTGCTGACGGTGGAAGAGAACCTGACCATGGCCGCGCGCAAGGAATCGGCCTGGGGGCTGGAAGAGATCTATGCCATCTTTCCGCGCCTGAAGGAGCGTCGCAGAAATGGCGGCGGCCAGCTGTCGGGCGGCGAGCAGCAGATGCTGGCCATTGCGCGTGCGCTGATGACGCATCCGCGCGTACTGATGCTGGACGAGCCCGTCGAAGGCCTGGCCCCGGTGATCGTGGACGAGATCGTGGCGCAGATCCGGCAGATCAAGGCCACCGGGATGTCCATCATCCTGGTGGAACAGAATCTGGAAGTGTGTACGCAGCTGGCGGACCGGCATTACATCGTCGAACAGGGGCGCATCGTCTATCGCGGCAGCAATGCCGAGTTCCTGGCTGATGAAGGTGTGAAGGACCGTTATCTGGGGGTGAATCTGGCGGCATGAGTGAGGACGGTGTGTCCTTCGATACGCCGCTGCGCGGCTACTCAGGTCGAACGGGTTGGAGATGGTTCTGCCAACGCAGTGATGGATGCCCATCCTCCCGTTCGTCCTGAGCAGGCCGCAGGCCGTATCGAAGGATCGCCGACGCCAAAACCAAACAAGGAATCAAAGATGGACATGAACACCCAAATCTCTACCCTGCGCATCGACGGCGCACGCCTGTGGGACTCGCTGATGGAACTGGCCCGCATCGGCGCCACTGCCAAGGGTGGCGTGTGCCGCCTGGCCCTGACCGACCTGGACAAGCAGGGACGCGACCTGGTGAGCGCCTGGGCGCGCGCCGAAGGCATGAGCGTGGTGGTAGACCAGATCGGCAACATCTTCATGCGCCGCCCCGGTCGCAACAATGCATTGCCCCCGGTGATGACGGGCTCGCACATCGATACCCAGCCGACCGGCGGCAAGTTCGACGGCAACTACGGCGTGCTCGCCGGCATCGAAGTGGTGCGTACGCTGAATCAACACAACATCCAGACCGAGGCCCCGATCGAGGTGGCGGTGTGGACCAATGAAGAGGGTTCGCGCTTCGTACCGGTGATGATGGGCTCCGGTGTCTTCTGCGGCGCCTTCACGCTGGACCATGCCTACAACGCCACCGATGTCGAGGGCAAGAAGGTACGCGACGAACTGGAGCGCATCGGCTATATCGGCGACCAGGTCTGCGGCGACCACCCCATCGGGGCGTATTACGAGGCGCACATCGAGCAGGGGCCAGTGCTGGAAAATGCCGATACCGTCATCGGCGTGGTGCCGGCGGTGCTGGGGCTGTCCTGGTACGACTGCACGGTGACCGGTTTTGAATCGCATGCCGGGCCCACGCCCATGGAAATCCGCAAGGATGCACTGCAGGTCTCGACCTACATCATGCAGGAGGTGGTGGCCATCGCCCACCGCTATGCGCCGTATGGACGCGGCACGGTGGGCCAGGTGCAGGTGATGCCCAACAGCCGCAACGTGATTCCGGGGCAGGTGAAATTCTCCATCGACCTGCGCAATGTCAGCGAGGTATCACTGACCCGCATGCATGAAGACCTGCTGGCCTATCTGGAGGCGATGCGCAAGAAGACGGGGCTGTCCATCGAACTGGAACGGGTGTCCTACTTCCCGCCCTGCCCCTTCGATCCAGATTGCGTGGACAATGTGCGCGCCGCCTCGGCGACGCTCGGCTACAAGACCATGGACGTGGTCTCCGGCGCCGGGCATGACGCCATCTATGCTGCGCGTCTGGCACCGGCGGGAATGATCTTCGTGCCTTGCAAGGATGGGGTTTCCCACAACGAGATCGAAGACGCCCGCCCGGAGCACCTGGAAGCCGGTTGCAACGTGCTGTTGCAGGCCATGCTGGCCAGCGCAGGCGTAGTCAGCGCGTAATTGGTGATTAATGCAGGAAACTGATCATGAAACCGAAATTCGTCATTGCACGCATGAATGACGAGACCAATACCTTCTCGCCGATTCCCACGCCCCTTGAAGCTTTCGCCCCGCAATGGGACGACGCCGCCTATCGTGACCAGAAGGGCGCGCGCACCGCCATGGGCGCTTTCCTGGAACTGGCCGAGCAAGCCGGTGTGGAGATCGTCACGCCGCTGGCCGCCTGGGCCAATCCCAGCGCGGCAGTGGCGGCCGATGCCTATACGCTGATGTGCGACGCCATCGTGCGCGCCATCGAGCAGGGGTGCGACGCCATCCTGCTGGACCTGCACGGCGCGATGGTGGCCGAGAACGCCGAGGACGGCGAAGGGGCGCTGCTGGAACGCATCCGCCGTATCGCCCCGCATACGCCCATGGCGGTGGCGCTGGATCTGCATGGCAATGTCACGCAGAAGATGGTGACGCATGCCGATGTCATCGTCAGCTTCAAGACCTATCCGCACATCGACATGTTCGAGACCGGCGAGCACGCCGGCCGCCTGCTGCTGGCGCGGCTGCGCGGGCGCTCGCAGCCGCGCATGGCCTGGCGCCAGGTGCCGGTGCTGTCGGCCACGCTGACCAGCAATACCTCGGCCTCGGCCATGCAGCGCGCCGTGGAAGCGGCCAAGGCCGCCGAGCAGGAGCCGGGCGTGCTGGCGGTGTCGGTGTTGGCGGGGTTTCCCTTGTCGGACTTCCGCGATGCCGGCATGTCGGTGGTGGTGGTGACCGAGAATGATGCGGTGCAGGCCGATGCGGTGGCAGCGCGTATCGCGCGGCAGATCTGGGCCGAGCGCGCCGACTTCGTCTATCACAGCCCACCGTTGGCAGCGTCGCTGGCGCAGGCCCGGCAATTGAGCCAAGGGCCGGGCCAGGGGCCGGTGCTGCTGCTGGACCATAGCGACAACGTCATGTCCGGCGGCACCTGCAACACCATGGACGTGCTGGAGGCGGCGCTGCAGGAAGGGCTGGAAGGCATCGCGGTCGGACCGCTGAGCGACCCCGAGGCGGTGGCGCAATTGGTCGAGGCGGGTATCGGGGCAACCGTCACGTTGGCCGTGGGCAACAAGGTGGATCTGGCGGCCCAGGGCATCACCAAGACGCCGCCGGTCTATACCGGCAAGGTAGTGGCCATCACCGATGGCCGCTTCACGGTGACCGGGCCGATCTATACCGGATCGACCTTGCAGATGGGGCGCAGCGTGCTCTTCGATATCGGCGCGGCGCGCATCGTCATCACCGAGGAACGGGTCGAGCCTTATGACCTGGGCGTGTTCACCAGCCTGGGCCTGGACCCGGCGCAGCAATCCTTCCTGATCCTGAAGTCGCGCATGTATTGCCGTCCGGTCTTCGCGCCCATCAGCCGTGCGCTGGTGGAATGCGATTCGGATAGCGGCGGGCCGACCAGCGCCAATTTCCGGCTGTTCCCGATCAAGAAGGTGCGCCGGCCGATCTATCCGCTCGATACGGACATGCACTGGGAGGGCGGCGCGGGCGCTTGAGCCGCTTGAGCCATTGGACAGTTTGCCCGAATACAACAGTCTCCTCAGGGTCTTCCCGAGTTGTGCTGCATCATCCAATTGCTGTGTTAGGCTGACCTGGCTGCAAGATGATTTCCATCGCAACAGCCACCTGCGCCGGTTCCGCCCACAACAATTCAACACCATGGCCTGGCGCGTCACACAAGGGGAGACAAGATGAAAAACCTCAAGATCGGCGTACGCCTGGCCATCGGCTTCATTGCCTTGCTGATGTTGATGGCGGTCATGGTCGCCCTGGGGGTGTGGCGGCTGGGCAGCATCGGCGACGCCACCGACGACATGACCCGCATCGCCCTGAAGAAGGAGCGCGACGCCGTGCAGTGGCATGCGGCCATCAAGGAGAACGGCGTGCGCACCTTCGCTGTGATGAAGAGCGACGACGACGCCTTCCAGGAATACTTCCAGAAGCAGGTCGATGCGCAGTCGGCCAGGATCAGCCAGTTGCAGAAGGAGGTCGAGGCGGCCATCACCGATGCCGAAGAAAAGCGGCTCTTCGATGAAGTCGGCAAGCTGCGCGCGGCCTATCGGGCCACGCGCCAGAGCATCTTCGACGTCAAGACGGCTGGCGACGACGCCCGCGCACGCGAGATGACCGATACCACGCTGGTCAAGATGATGGACGATTACGCCAACAGCGTGCTGCGCTACGCCGATTTCCAGAAGCAGGTGATCGACCAGACCGCCGCCGAGATCAACCGCGACTACCGTTCCGGTCGCAGCATGCTGCTGGCGCTGGGCGCCATCGAGATCGTGCTGGGGGCGGCGCTGGCCTGGCTGCTCACGCGCAGCATCACGCGGCCGCTGAACCAGGCGGTGACCATCGCCGAGACGGTGGCCGCAGGCGACCTCACCTCCCGCATCGACAGCAGCAGCCGTGACGAGACCGGCAAATTGCTGGCCGCGCTCAAGACCATGAATGGCAACCTGCTCGACATCGTGGGCCGGGTGCGGATGGGGACCGAGACCATCAACACGGCCTCACGCGAGATCGCCACCGGCAACCTGGACTTGTCGGCGCGTACCGAGGCGCAGGCCGGTTCGCTGGAAGAAACCGCCTCGGCCATGGAACAGCTGACCTCCACCGTCAAGCAGAACGCCGACAACGCCCGCCAGGCCAATGAGCTGGCGGCCTCGGCCTCGCAGGTGGCGACCCAGGGCGGTGCGGTGGTGGACCAGGTGGTGGCGACCATGGGCGCCATTCATGCCTCTTCGCAGAAGATCGCCGACATCATCGGGGTCATCGATGGCATCGCTTTCCAGACCAATATCCTGGCGCTCAACGCGGCCGTGGAAGCGGCCCGCGCCGGTGAGCAGGGACGCGGCTTTGCGGTGGTGGCTTCCGAAGTGCGCTCGCTGGCGCAGCGTTCGGCCTCGGCGGCCAAGGAGATCAAGCAGTTGATCGACGACTCGGTGGAAAAGGTGGACGATGGCAGCCGGCTGGTGGCACGGGCCGGCGACACCATGCAGGAAGTGGTGCAGAGTGTGGCGCGGGTGACCGAGGTGGTGCGCGAGATCACGCTGGCCAGCCAGGAACAGAGTGACGGCATCGAACAGGTGAACCTGGCCATCACCCACATCGACGAGACCACGCAGCAGAACGCCGCACTGGTGGAACAGGCTGCCGCTGCCGCGCGCTCCATGCAGGACCAGGCGGCCTCGCTGACCGATGCAGTCAGCGTCTTCCGCCTGCTGGACGATGCGCAGGTGCTGGCCGTGGCCGTTCAGCGCGGCACGTCGCCTTCGACGGTGGTGCGGTAGAGCGTGCGGCGCAGGTGTTGCGGGGTGATCGCGGCGTAGTGCTGGGTGCTGCGGTTGTCCCAGAACACCAGGTCATGCGGCTGCCAGCGGTGAGTGTAGACATTCTCGGGGCGGGTGATGTGGGCGTGCAGTTCCTTGAGCAACGCATCGCTTTCATCGCGCGGGATGCCAATGATGTGCGAGGTAAACCCTTCGCTGACGAAGAGCATCTTGCGGCCACTCTCTGGATGAGTGATCACCACCGGGTGTTCCACCGGCGGCACTTCATCGATCTGCTGCTGGGTCAATGGCGCGCGCCAGGGCGAGAGCTTGCGCAGGCGTTCGTAGCGGTAGACATAGGAATGCACGGCGCGCTTGCCTTCGAGCAAGGTCTTCAGGGCGGCTGGCAGGCTGTCCCAGGCGGCGGCGGTATTGGCGTACAGCGTGTCGCCGCGCTCGGCGGGCAGTTCCTGTGAGTGCAGCAGCGCACCCAGGCTGGGCTTGGGCATGTAGGACAGGTCCGAGTGCCAGTCGGCGCCGGCATCGACTAAGCCGATGGGCTTGCCGTTTTCGACGACGTTGGAGACGATCAGGATTTCCGGATGGCCGGCCAGGTGGAAGCGGTTGAGCACGTGCACCTGCAGCGGGCCGAAGCGGCGGCTGAAGTCGATATGCTGCTGCGGCGTGATGCGCTGATCACGGAAGACCACCACGCCGTGTTCGACCAAAGCCTTGCGGATGCGTGCCAGCTCTGCGGCCGAGACCGGCAGGTTCAAGTCCAGGCCGACGATTTCGGCGCCCAGCGGCGCGTCGAAGCGATGGATCTCGAACTCTTGATGGATATCTTGCGGGCGTTCCAGCGTGGCGGCCGACATGGCGGCTCCTGTGTCCTGATAGGGATGGCGAAAGCCACCATTACACTCCCCCCCGCGGCAGGCGGACAAGGAACAAGAACGCATATCCTTATGCGTTCTGCGGCGGCGCCCCGGCGCTACAATACCGCGATGACCAAGCCCGACCATCCCGCCCGCACACTCCCGCCGCGCCCCGATCTTGCCACCCTGGACCGGGAGCAGGCCGCCGCGCGCAAGCTGGCGCGTGACCAGCGCGATGCCCGGATACGGGGCGTGGGCTCGGTGGCCGAGATGCGCCAGGCCATCCGTGAGGCCAGCGCGGGCTTGCCGGCCCTGGCCGCCATCCCGCGCACGGGGCCGCTGAAGACGGCGGCCTTCCGCCAGCGTGCTGCTGCCGGGCTGCCCTTCCTGATGTCCGGCATGGCCAGCCGCTGGCCGCTGGCGGCGATGACGCTGCCAGACCTGCGCCAGCACTTCGGCCACTTGCCGGTGCGGGCTCGCGTGGGCGACTACATCAACACCGCCTTCGCACCGGACCGCGCCATGCAGGACATGACGCTGCTCGATTACCTGGAGCGCGCCGCTGCCGACGAGAGCGGCTTGCCGCCCTATCTCGGTAACCTGGAATTACGTGAACTCAATCGGCTGTGTCATTGGCCCAACTTCTTCGACAAGATGGGCCCGCCGCGTTTCTGGATCGGTCCGGCCGGCTGCATCACGCCGCTGCATTGCGACTATGACGACAATGTCTTTGCCCAGGTCTGGGGCAGCAAGCGCGTCTGGTTGGCGCCGCCGCATCATGACCAGTATCTCTATCCCAAGGAAGCCAACGCCATCCTGTTCGGCTCGCCCTTCGATCCCGATCATCCCGACCTGGAACGCTTTCCGCTGGCCCGCCAGGCGGCGCTGGTGTGCTGTGAAGTGCAGCCTGGGGAAATGCTCTACATCCCGGCGGGCTGGTACCACCAGGTCAGTTCGCTGACGTTTTCGCTCTCCAGCAATCGCTGGGCGCGGGGGCGGCCACTGGTCTTGTCCGCATAGAAGAGCGCCCAAGAAAAAACCCCACGCCTGTTGCCATGCGTGGGGCTCATGCGAAACGCTTCAGGCTGGGTGTCAGCTGCTCAGCTTCTTGCGCAGCAATTCGGTCAGTTGCGCGGGGTTGGCCTTGCCTCGGGTGGCCTTCATGGCCTGGCCGATCAGGGCGTTGATGGCTTGCTCCTTGCCGGCGCGGAATTCGGCGACCGACTTTTCATTGGCGGCCAGCACCTGGTCCACGATGGCTTCCAGCGCACCGCTGTCGGAGATCTGCTTCAGGCCCTTGGCCTCGATGATGTCATCGGCCAGGGAATCCTTGTCGGACCTGGCTTCCCACATGCCGGCGAAGACTTCCTTGGCGATCTTGTTGGAGATGGTGCCATCGGCGATGCGCTTCAACAGCAGGGCCAGTTGCGCGGCCTTGACAGGTGCATCGGCGATGTCGGTGTCTTCACGATTGAGCGTGGAGGCGACGTCACCCATCAGCCAGTTGGCGGCCGGCTTGGCTTGTTCCTTGCCGGCGGCCGCGACCACGGCTTCGAAGTAGGACGCCATGCCCTTGGATTGCGTGAGCACCATGGCGTCGTATTCCGGCAGCGCATACTCGGCCACGAAACGCTCGCGCATGGCGGCGGGCAGCTCGGGCATGGTGGCCTTGACGCGCTCGATCCACTCCTGCGAGATGGCCAGCGGCGGCAGGTCGGGGTCGGGGAAGTAGCGGTAGTCCTGCGCATCTTCCTTGCTGCGCATGGAGCGGGTTTCCTTCTTGTCCGGATCGTAGAGGCGGGTCTCCTGCACGACGGTGCCGCCATCTTCGATCAGTTCGATCTGGCGGCGCACTTCGTAGTTGATGGCCTCTTCCAGGAAGCGGAAGGAGTTCAGGTTCTTGATTTCGCAACGGGTGCCGAATTTTTCCTGGCCGACCGGACGCACGGAAACGTTGGCGTCGCAGCGGAAGGAGCCTTCCTGCATGTTGCCGTCGCAGATGCCCAGCCACATCACCAGCGAGTGCAGGGCCTTGGCGTAGCCGACAGCTTCGGCGGCGCTGCGCATCTCGGGTTCGGTGACGATTTCCAGCAAGGGGGTACCGGCGCGGTTCAGGTCGATGCCGGTCATGCCCTGGTAGTCTTCGTGCAGCGACTTGCCGGCGTCTTCTTCGAGGTGGGCGCGGGTCAGGTTGATGGTCTTGATCTCGCTCTTGCCGTCCTTCTCGACGGCGAAGGACATGGTGCCGCCTTGCACCACGGGGATCTCGAACTGGCTGATCTGGTAGCCCTTGGGCAGGTCGGGATAGAAGTAGTTCTTGCGCGCAAAGATCGAGCGCGGCGCGATGGTGGCGCCGATGGCCAGGCCGAACTGGATGGCGCGTTCCACTGCGCCCTTGTTGAGGACCGGCAGCACGCCCGGCAAAGCCAGGTCCACCGGGCTGGCCTGGGTGTTGGGTTCAGCGCCGAAGCGGGTCGAGCTGCCGCTGAATATCTTGGATTGGGTCGAAAGCTGCGTGTGCGTTTCGAGGCCGATGACGACTTCCCACTGCATGATGTTGTCCTTGCGAATGCTGTTGTTGGTGACGAGGGCTGGGCTGCAGGCTCAGGCCGGTTCGCGCAGGTGCCAGTCGGTGGCCTGCTGGAACTGGTGCGCCACGTTCAGCAGGCGCGCTTCGTCGAAATAATTGCCGATGATCTGCAGGCCGACCGGGCGCTTGCCGTTCTTCTCGCCCTGTCCGAAGCCGCAGGGGATGGACATGCCGGGCAGACCGGCCAGGCTGGTGGAGAGCGTGAAGATGTCGGCCAGGTAGTTGGCCACCGGGTCGTTGGTCTTGTCACCCAGGTCCCAGGCCACGGTGGGCGAAACCGGGCCCATGATGACGTCGCACTGGCGGTTGGCACCGGCCAGGGCGTTCTGGAAGTCCTGGGCGATCAGGCGGCGGATCTTCTGGGCCTGCAGGTAGTAGGCGTCGTAGTAGCCATGCGAGAGCACGTAGGAACCGACCAGGATGCGGCGCTTGACCTCTTCGCCAAAGCCTTCGGCGCGCGACTTGCGGTACATGTCATCCAGATTGCCGTAGTCGGCGGCGCGGTGGCCGTAGCGCACGCCGTCGAAACGCGACAGGTTCGACGAAGCCTCGGCCGGGGCGATCACGTAATACACCGGGATCGACAGCTCGGTCTTGGGCAGGGAAATCTCGACCAGCTTGGCGCCCAGCTTTTCGAACTCGGACAACGCCGCACGCACGGCGGCTTCCACGTCGGCGGCCAGGCCGGCGCCGAAGAATTCCTTGGGCACGCCGATGCGCAGGCCCTGCAGGCTGTCGTTCAACGAGCGGGTGAAGTCTTCCTTGGGACGTTGCAGGCTGGTGGAGTCGCGCTCATCGAAGCCGGTCATGGCGTTCAACAGCAGGCCGCAGTCTTCGGCCGTCTTGGCGATCGGGCCGCCCTGGTCCAGCGAGGAGGCGAAGGCGATCATGCCGTAGCGCGAGACGCTGCCATAGGTGGGCTTGATGCCGGTGACGCCGCACAGCGAGGCCGGCTGGCGGATCGAGCCGCCGGTGTCGGTGGCGGTGGCCGCCGGCGCCAGGCGCGCGGCCACGGCTGCGGCCGAACCGCCCGAGGAGCCGCCGGGCACGGCGCGCTTGTCCCAGGGATTCAAGGTGGGGCCGAAGTAGGAGTTCTCGTTGCCCGATCCCATGGCGAATTCGTCACAGTTGAGCTTGCCCAGGGTGACCGTGCCGGCGGCATTGAACTGCTCCACCACGGTCGCGTCGAAGGGGCTCACGTAATTGTCGAGCATGCGCGAACCTGCAGTTGTGCGCCACCCGCGTGTGACGAAAATGTCCTTATGGGCAATAGGCACACCGGTCAATTGACCGGCATTATTGCCTGAAAGACGGCTATCGGCGACTTTGGCCTGCGCCAGGGTCAACTCACGATCCACATGCAGGAAGGCATTGAGGTCGCTGGCGTCGATGCGATCCAGGAACAGGGTCGCCAGTTCGGTGGCGGAAATCTTGCGCGCTTGCAGTTGCGCGGACAGTTCTTTGAGGGTGAGCTTATGCATGGAATAGGTCAGGCTGCGGTCTTGCTGGTCGGCTGTGCCGGGGGAGCGGGCGAAGGCGTGAGCGGCTACGCCGGGCTTATTCGATCACCTTGGGAACCAGGTACAGGCCATCCTGGGTCGCCGGGGCGGGTTGCTGGTAGTCGTCGCGGCGATTGGTCTCGGTCACGACGTCCTCGCGCAGGCGCAGCGCCAGCGCCGGTTCGATGGCGGCGATCGGGTGCGACAACGGCTCCACGCCGGAGGTATCGATGGCCTTCATCTGTTCCACCAGGGCGAAGATGCCGTTGAGCTTCTCCAGCGTCTGGTCGGCCTGGGCCTCGGTGAGTTCCAGTCGGGACAGGTTGGCAATGCGTTTGACGTCGGAAAGGCTTAGTGACATGGTCGAAAGGGCGCGCAGGGCGCGCCGCGTGATGTTGAAGTTGGAAGGACCGTGGCCGGCAAGGCGGGAAGAAGTTTTCCGCAACGGCGGCCAGTCGGGCTGGTTCGTTTGCGCGACCGGCACCGTCAGGACATGGTGCGATTGCGCAAAAACGGCAAACCCGCGCCGGATGGCGGCCGGGAGGTCCCCGAATGCCAGATTTTTTGGCAAACCGGCTTGCTGGTTTCTCGGGAATTATAAGGTAGAATGTCGGATTAATGCCTTGCTGGCGCCGGTTTTTCGCGTCGCCCCGGCATGAACGGACACTCCCCCTTATCAAAAAGCTAGGCGCCCCAACCCGGGCGCATCAGGACAACTCATGTTTGGATTTCTCCGCAGTTACTTCTCGAACGATCTGGCGATCGACCTCGGCACCGCGAATACGCTGATCTACGCGCGCGGCCATGGCATCGTGCTGGACGAGCCGTCGGTGGTGGCAATCCGCCAGCAAGGCGGCCCCAACGGCAAGAAGACCATCCAGGCGGTCGGCAAGGAAGCAAAGCAGATGCTGGGCAAGGTGCCCGGCAACATCGAGGCGATCCGCCCGATGAAGGACGGCGTGATCGCCGATTTCACCGTCACCGAGCAGATGTTGAAGCAATTCATCCGCATGGTGCATGACTCCAAGCTGTTCCGCCCCTCCCCGCGCATCATCATCTGCGTGCCCTGCGGCTCGACCCAGGTGGAACGCCGCGCCATCCGCGAATCCGCCCTGGGCGCAGGCGCCTCCCAGGTCTACCTGATCGAGGAACCGATGGCCGCCGCCATCGGCTCGGGCCTGCCGGTCTCCGACGCCACCGGTTCGATGGTGGTCGACATCGGCGGCGGCACCACCGAAGTGGGCATCATCTCGCTGGGCGGCATGGTCTACAAGGGTTCGGTGCGCGTGGGCGGCGACAAGTTCGACGAAGCCATCGTCAACTACATCCGCCGCAACTACGGCATGCTGATCGGCGAACAGACCGCCGAAGCGATCAAGAAGGAAATCGGCTCGGCCTTCCCCGGCTCGGAAGTCAAGGAAATGGAAGTCAAGGGCCGCAACCTGTCCGAAGGCATCCCGCGTTCCTTCACCATCTCCAGCAATGAAATCCTGGAAGCCCTGACCGATCCGCTCAACAACATCGTCTCGGCCGTCAAGAACGCGCTGGAACAGACCCCGCCCGAACTGGGCGCCGACATCGCCGAAAAGGGCATGATGTTGACCGGTGGCGGCGCGCTGCTGCGTGACCTGGACCGCCTGCTGATGGAAGAGACCGGCCTGCCGGTGATCGTGGCCGAAGATCCGCTGACCTGCGTGGTGCGCGGCTCGGGCATGGCGCTGGACCGCATGGACAAGCTGGGCTCGATCTTCTCGGCCGAATAGGCCGACAGTCGCACACGGCCGGCCTTGCGCCGGCCTTTGTGCCTCTGGCGCAGCGTTTCGCGCTTTTTGCGCTGTTGTAACCGACTTATAACCGACGGCCATGTACCGCCGGGTTCACCGGGGAACCGATACGTTCGATATGACGCAGTTCACGCCGACTTGCCCACCGCTGCGGGAGCCTCTCCCGCCCTTGGCGCAGGCACGGCTGGAGCTGGGTCTGGCTGACGTGACGGCTCCCTTTTTTGTTATCGTAGTCGACGCAGGAAGTGAGTATCCCGCCTGCCGGCAGCCGCCTCGCGCGGCCCTGCGGGTGGCCTGACGCCATGGAAATCCCACCACTCTTCAAGCAGGGCGCTTCGGCCCGGGTCCGCGTGACCGTCTTTGCGCTGCTGTCGGTCGTGATGCTGGTGGTCGACGCCCGCATGCACGTACTGGGCACGATACGCCAGGCCCTGGCCACGGCGCTCTACCCGTTCCAGACGGTCGCCATGATGCCGCGCGACGCCGCCACCAGCATCACCGATTCACTGGTGGCGCTGAACACGCTGCAAAAGGAAAACCGCGAGCTGCGCCAGCAGCAGATCGTCAACGCCCAGCTGCTGCAGCAGGAACGCCTGCTGGCGGCCGAGAACGCCCAGTTGCGCAAGCTGCTGGAGATGCAGCAGAAGGTGCCGGTCAAGTCCATCGTCGGCGAGATCCTCTACGACGCGCGCGATCCCTTCACCCGCAAGATCATCCTCAACCGTGGCTCCCAGCAGGGCGTGGAGGCCGGCCAGCCGGTCATCGACGAGGTCGGCATCGTGGGCCAGGTGACGCGGGTCTTCCCGTTCACGTCAGAAGTGACGCTGCTGACCGACAAGGACCAGGCCATCCCCGTGCAGGTGTTGCGCAACGGCCTGCGCAGCGTGGCCTATGGCCGTGGCCAGACCGGCGCGCTGGACCTGCGCTTCATGCCGGCCAACGCCGACATCCAGAAGGGCGACCTGCTGGTGACCTCGGGCATCGACGGCCTCTACCCGCCTGGCCTGGCGGTGGCCAGCGTGGCGCTGGTGGAGACGCGCTCGGCCGACTCCTTCGCGCGCATCGTCTGCCGTCCCCTGGCGGGCATCGACCGCCATCGCCAGTTGCTGATCCTGCTGGTGGAGCAGAACCTGCCGCCGCGTCCGCAACCGGACGTGATCGACGAAAAGTCGGCCAAGCTCTTCAAGCGCCGCCTGCGTGACAGTACCCGCGACAACAGCGCCGACGACGCCAACGCCACTCCCAAGGACAAGCCGGCCGAAGAACGCAAGGGCGCTGCCGGCGCCGCTGCGGTAGCCGCGCCTGCTGCCGCTGCTGCCACTACCGCCCCCGCCAAGCCGGCCGCCAAGGAAACCACCCGATGAACAATCACTACATCCTGCTGCCGGCCAATCCGCTGTTCATCGCGTTCAGCCTGGTGGTGGCCTTCCTGCTGAACCTGATGCCCTGGGGCCAGATGGCCGGGGTGCCCGACTTCGTGGCGCTGGCGCTGGTGTTCTGGAACATCCACCAGCCGCGCAAGGTGGGCATCAGCGTGGCCTTCCTGATGGGCCTGCTGATGGACGTCAACGAAGCCACGCTGCTGGGCGAGAATGCCCTGGCCTATACCCTGCTGTCGTATTTCGCCATCATGATCCACCGCCGCGTGCTGTGGTTCCCGCTGCGCACCCAGGCCCTGCACGTGCTGCCGCTGATGCTGCTGGCGCAGGCGGTGCAGCTGGTGATCCAGCTACTGGTCACGGGCAAGTCGCCGGACTGGTTCTATTTCAGCGAGAGCGTGGTGTCGGCCCTGCTGTGGCCGGTGGTGAGCCTGTTGCTGCTGGCCCCGCAACGCCGCGCCATCGACCGCGACGAAAACCGTCCCATCTGAGGGGCCAGGTGCAAGCAGCATGACCGAATTCAAGAATACCGCGCACGAGCTGAGGCTGTTCCGGCTACGCCTGCTGGCGGTGAGCGTGCTGGTGCTGGTCTGCTTCAGCCTGCTGCTGGCGCGCTTTCTGTGGCTACAGGTGGTGCGCCACGACGCCTACGCCGCCCAGGCCGAGGAAAACCGCATCTCGGTGGTGCCCATCGTGCCCAACCGGGGCCTGATCCTGGACCGCAACGGCGTGGTGCTGGCGCGCAATTACTCGGCCTACACGCTGGAAATCACGCCCTCCAAGATCCGCACCAACATCGATGACCTCATCGATGAGCTGGGCACGCTGGTGGAAATCCAGCCGCGCGACCGCCGCCGCTTCCGCCGTCTGCAGGAAGAATCCAAGAACTTCGAAAGCGTCCCCATCCGCACCCGCCTGACCGATGAGGAAGTGGCCAAGTTCACGGCCCAACGCTATCGCTTCCCGGGCGTGGAAGTGCAGGCCCGCCTGTTCCGCCAGTATCCGTATGGCAAGACGGCGGCGCACGTGATTGGCTACATCGGCCGCATCAGCCAGCGCGATGCCGAACGCATTGCCGACTCCGACGACGAGGCCAACTACAACGGCACCGACTACATCGGCAAGGAAGGCCTGGAAAAGAGCTACGAAAACCAGCTGCACGGCACCACCGGCTACGAGGAAGTGGAAATCTCGGCCAGTGGCCGCGCCGTGCGCTCGCTTTCGCGCACCCCGGCTACGCCCGGGAAGAACCTGATCCTGTCCATCGACATCGAGCTGCAGAAGGTGGTCGAAGAAGCCTTCGGCGACCAGAAGGGCGCTCTGGTGGCGATCAACCCGGCTACGGGTGACATCCTGGCCTATGTCTCGCAGCCCTCCTACGATCCCAACCTGTTCGTCGAAGGCATCGACCAGCAGAGCTGGGACGAGTTGAACAAGTCGCCCGACCGGCCGCTGCTGAACCGGCCCCTGTCGGGCCTGTATTCGCCCGGTTCGACCTACAAGCCCTTCATGGCGCTGGCCGCGCTGGAACTGGGCAAGCGCCGTCCGCAGGACGCCATCCGCGATCCGGGCTACTTCATCCTGGGCAACCACCGTTTCCGCGATGACAAGGAAGGCGGCCACGGGGTGGTCGACATGTACCGCTCCATCGCCATCTCCTGCGACACCTATTACTACATGCTGGCCAATGACATGGGAGTCAACGCCATCCATGACTTCATGAAACCGTTCGGTTTCGGCCAGATCACCGGCATCGACCTGGAGCACGAGAAGCGCGGCATCCTGCCCTCCACCGAGTGGAAGCGCACCGCCTTCCGCAAACCCGAGCAGAAGCGCTGGATCGCCGGCGACACCGTCTCGCTGGGCATCGGCCAGGGCTACAACAGCTTTACTCCGCTGCAACTGGCGCAGGCCACGGCCATCCTGGCCAACAATGGCGTGGTGATGAAGCCGCACCTGGTCAAGATCGTCGAGGATGGCGTGACCCACGAGCGCACCGAGACCGTGCCCAAGGAAAGCTACCGCATCCCGATGAAGCAGGAAAACATCGACTTCATCAAGCGCGCCATGGTGGGCGTGGTCAAGGAAGGCACGGGCGCCGCCGCCTTCCGGGGCGCCCCCTATGAATCGGGCGGCAAGACTGGGACGGCGCAGGTGGTCAACATCGCCAAGAACCAGAAGTACGACTCCAGGAAACTCTCGCGCATCTATCACGACAACGGCCTCTACATCGGCTTTGCCCCGGCCGACGCTCCGCGCATTGCCATTGCGGCGGTGGTCGAGAACGGTGGCTGGGGCGCTGGCGTGGCCGCGCCTCTGGTGCGCAAGGCCATGGACTACTTCATGCTGGGCAAGCGTCCCAACGAGCCGATCAAGTCGATCGCACCTACCGAGGCCGTGACCGCCGATACACCGGTCGAAGGCCCCACGTCCGAGGACAACGGCGCCACGCCGACGGTCCAGCCGGATGTGCAGGAATGAGACTGGCGCGGATTTGAACACGGACGCAGCCGGAAGCCCCGGCCGCGCCCACCCTGACATCGCAACAAGCAGTACGCACGAGGAGCCGGCATGAGCCTGCAACGTCCGCCCCTGTGGCAAATCATCAAGCCGCACCTGACGGTGTTCGACGGCGCGCTGTCGCTGATCGTATTCCTGATCCTGTCGGTGGGCATCGTGACGCTCTATTCGGCCGGCATGAACTTCCCCGGCCGGGTGGAAGACCAGCTGCGCAACATCCTGGTGGCCTTCGTGGTCATGTGGATCGCTGCCAACGTCTCGCCCCAGCTGCTGCTGCGGCTGGCGGTGCCGGTCTATACAGTGGGCGTGACGCTGCTCATTGCGGTGGCGCTGTTCGGCATCATCAAGAAAGGGTCGCGGCGCTGGCTCAACATCGGCATGGTGGTGCAGCCCTCCGAGATCATGAAGATCGCCATGCCGCTGATGCTGGCGTGGTATTTCCAGAAGCGCGAAGGCATGCTGCGCTGGGATGCCTTCCTGGTGGCGGCGATCCTGCTGCTGATCCCGGGTTTCCTGATCATCCGCCAGCCGGACCTGGGCACGGGCCTGCTGGTGCTGGCGGCCGGCTTCTACGTGATCTTCTTCGCCGGACTGCCCTGGAAGATCCTGGTGGGCCTGGTCATCGCCGGGGCGGCCAGCCTGCCGGTGGTATGGTCATTCATGCATGATTACCAGCGCCAACGCGTCATGATGCTGATCGACCCGACCTCCGACCCGCTGGGCAAGGGCTTCCACATCATCCAGTCGACCATTGCCATCGGTTCGGGCGGGGTGACCGGCAAGGGCTGGCTGATGGGCACGCAGACCCACCTGGAATTCATCCCCGAGCGAACCACCGACTTCATCTTCTCGGTCTATTCCGAAGAGTTCGGGCTGATCGGCAACATCGTGCTGCTGGTGCTGTACCTGCTGTTGATCGGACGCGGCCTGATGATCACGGCCAATGCACCGACGCTCTTCACGCGCCTCTTGGGCGGGGCCATCACCATGATCTTCTTCACCTATGCCTTCGTGAACATGGGCATGGTCAGCGGCATCCTGCCGGTGGTGGGCGTGCCGCTGCCCTTCATGAGCTATGGCGGCACGGCCCTGGTGACGCTGGGGCTGGGCGCGGGCATCCTGATGAGCATCCAGCGCCATCGCAAGCTGGTGCAGAGCTGATCCACCCCGGCAGACAGCGCGCCGCGCAGCCGGTTGAACTTGCCCCACTGACGGGTTGTCAGCCTGGGGAGGTTGCACTCTGGTATCGTTGCGAACAATCCCGGCCCCACTCCGGTGGGCGATCCGGCACATCGACTGTTGAACAAGGACAGCCAATGGGAACACCATCACTCCAACATCCGGACCGCGCGGCGGTCCCTCCAACCGGAGCGGCGCTGCGTGCAGCGGCGCTGCTGCTGCCCTTGCTGCTGGCGGCCTGCGGCACCACGCCCCCGGCCAGCCGCCAGGGCGGCGTCCAGGCCCCGACGCCGGTGAAGGCCGGCGCCTCGCGTCCCTCCAACGTGCCGGCGCTGCCGGCGGCGGGCTCCGGACGCGGCGGCTACTACAAGGACGACGGCCCGGGCGACCATATCCCCGACGGCCTCTTGGACGTGGCCGATGCCGAGCCGCAGGTGGAGCCGGTCTCCAAGGCTGCCAGCCGTCCCTATGCGGTGTTCGGCAAGACCTACGTTCCCATCACGGACAACCAGCCCTTCGTCCAGCGCGGCATCGGCAGCTGGTATGGCAAGAAATTCCATGGCCAGAAAACCTCTTCCGGCGAACTCTACGACATGTACAAGATGACGGCGGCGCACCCCACGCTGCCCATCCCCTCCTATGCCCGGGTGACCAACCTGAAGACGGGCAAGCAGGTGATCGTGCGCATCAATGACCGTGGCCCCTTCCATTCCAGCCGCATCATCGACCTCTCCTATACCGCCGCCCTGAAACTGGGCTACCTGGGTAGCGGCAGCAGCGAACTCGAAGTCGAGCGCATCCTGCCCGAAGAAGCGCAGCGCATGGCCGAGGCCCGCCGCAATGGCACCGCCGTGGCGGCGGCCGATCCGATCAACAAGGCCGCCGACAATGGCGCTGGGGTCTCCACCGGTGCGGTCGAGATCAACTCCGTGAGCAGCCAGAACCTGCCGCCGCAACCCACCGTGGCAGCGGTGCAGCCGATCAACGCGTCCACCACCAGCGCGGCCAATGGCGCTGGTCTCAACGGCGGCGGCGGCATCATCAATGCCGTGGCGAGCGGCTCGGCGCCCTCCCCGGCCATGCCGCAGGCGGTGCCGCTGACAGCGGGCTACTATCTGCAGTTCGGCGCCTATTCCCAGGAAACCAACGCCCTGCAGGCGAAGGAGAAACTGCTGCCCAGCCTCTCGGGCATCGTCGACAGCATGCAGGCGGTGCAGGTCAACGGGCTCTATCGCCTCTACGCCGGCCCCTATCCCACCCGTCCGGCGGCGCAGAATGCCGCCATGCTGGTGCGCCAGCGCAGCGCGGGTACGCCCTTCATTGTCGAGCGCTGATCGTCGCCGCCCGATCCTCCGGGATCAGGCGTCGTCCTCACCCTCACCCTCCTCTTCGTCCTCATGCGCGCCCTGGCGGATCGCCAGGGCGCGCTCATAGAGTGCATTCTTCTTCACACCCGTGATCTGCGCGGCCAGCGCAGCCGCCTGCCGCACCGGCAGTTCGGCCAGCAGGATACGCAGCACGCGCTCGGCCTCGGCGCCATCGCCCTCGGTCACCGGCGCACCTTCTACCAGGATCACGAATTCACCGCGCTGGCGGTTGGCGTCCTGCGCCAGCCAGTCGGGCGCTTCGCCCAGCGGGCAGCGGTGGATGTCTTCAAACAGCTTGGTCAGCTCGCGCGCCAGCACCACCTGCCGCTGCGGACCGAACACCTGCAACAGCGACTGCACGGTCTCGACGATGCGGTGCGGCGCTTCATAGAACACCAGGGCTGCCGGCAACTCGACCAGTTCCTGCAAGGCTGTCTCGCGCTGGCGCGTCTTGGCCGGCAGGAAGCCGACAAAATGGAAGCGCTCATCGGTCAGGCCCGACGCCGACAAGGCCGTGATCGCCGCCGAGGCGCCCGGCAGGGGGATCACCTGCAAACCCGCCGCGCGCACCGCATCGACCACCCGCGCGCCCGGATCGGACACCGCCGGGGTGCCCGCATCGGACACCAGCGCCACCCGCTGCCCGGCGCGCAGGCGCTCGATGATCTTGGCGGCGGCTTCGCGTTCGTTGTGTTCGTGGGTGGCCAGCAGCGGGCGCGAGAGACCGTAGCGCTGCAACAACTGACTGGTGTTGCGCGTGTCCTCGCAGGCCACGGCGTCGGCAATGCTCAGCAGGTGCAGGCCGCGCAGGCTGATGTCGCAGACATTCCCGATGGGCGTAGCCAGCACATATAATGCCGACACCGGATAGTTTTGCTGGGCGGCATCTTGCAGGATGGTGGCGGCAACGCTGGAATTCTGATTCATTGGAGGAGGCGGGATGTTCACTGGATTGATGAAAATGAGCGCGCGAGCGGCCCTGGTGGCTGGCTTGCTGGCGTCCTGGGCGGCGCTCGCACCGAACGCCGCCACAGCAGCCGACAGTGTACGCCTGCTGGCGCAGACTGCCACCCCTGCGCTGCCCGCTGCGAACGTGGGCGCAGGCAATGCCGGCGCACCGATCCTGCCGCCGGGCAGCTCGTCCGAAGCCCAGTCAGAGGCCGCGGGCCTGCCTGCCGCGCCGGTTGCCACAGCACCGGCTACCGCAGCGCCGGTGCGCATGGCGGTGCTGCTGCCCAACCGCGGCGGCGCTTTCGGGGCCGCCGCCGATGCGGTACGCACCGGCCTGCTGACGGCCTATTCGCGCCAGAAGGACAACATCCAGCTCTCCATCATCGAAACGGGCGACTCGGCGGCCGACATGCAGCGCGCCTATGACGAGGCCTCGGCGCGCTTTGACATCCTCATCGGCCCGCTCTCGCGCAGCGCTGTTACCGCGGTGGCGCAGAGCGGACGCGTGAGCAAGCCCACCATCGCCCTGGCCCAGCCGGACATGGCCGGCGAAGGCGAGATGCAGTTGCCGGCGCAGATGCTGGCGGTGGGACTGTCCATCGATGAAGAAGCCCGCCAAGTCGCCAACTGGGTCGAGAAGGAAAAAGCGCCCGGCAAGATCTTCGCCATTTCCACCGGCGTGACCTGGCAAAAGCGGGCTGCCCGCTCCTTCCAGCTGCGCGCGCGCCAGTTGGGCATGCAGGTGGAGACGCTGGAACTGAGCACGCCCTCCAACGCCCTCTCCGCCCCCGGCCTGGCGCAACTGGCCAAGCGCGTGGAACAGGAAAAGCCGGCGCTGCTGTTCCTGGCGCTGGATGCGTCCCAGGCCGTGCAGTTGCGCAGCGCTGTGGGCGCCGAGCTGCCGCTGTATGGCACTTCGCAGATCAATCCCTTTACGCTCAAGCGTGACAATCCCAACGACAAGCTGCCGGAACTGGATGGCGTGCGCCTCATCGACATCCCCTGGCAATTGCAGGCCGACAACGTGGCCGTGGCCCGCTATCCCCGCCCGGCCCTCAACGACAACGAGCGTCCCAACCCCGATCTGGCGCGCCTGTATGCGCTGGGCATCGATGCCTACCGTATCGCCTACGGCATCGCGCAACAGCGCTCGGGCTTTGACGTGGACGGTGTAACCGGACGCCTGAACGTGAACATGGTCAGCGGCGGCGCCACCTATTTCCAGCGCCAGGAAACCCAGGCCATCTACCAGGATGGCTGGCCGGTGCCCACGGCCGACCAGTATTGAGGCCGCGACGGCGTCATGGCGCTCAATGCTTCAGGGCCGCGCACCTCGCGCCAGCGTGCCGGCGAGGTGGCCGAGCAACAGGCGCTGACGCATCTGCGCCAGCAGGGCCTGCAACTGCTGGAGCGCAATTACCGCTGCCAGGGCGGTGAAATCGATCTCATCATGCGCGAGGGTGACACCGTGGTCTTCGTCGAAGTGCGCGCCCGCGCCAGCACTTCCTATGGAGGCGCGGCCGCCAGCGTCACGCCGGCCAAGCAGCGCCGCCTGATCCTGGCGGCGCAGCGCTGGTTGCAGATGCAGGCATCCACCCCGCCCTGCCGCTTCGATGTCATTGCCCTGGACGGGCCGCAATTGCAGTGGCTGCGCAACGCCATTGAAGCCTGAATAGGCCATTGCCGGCGCAATCGCACACTGCTGGCGTATCATGTGCGACCGGTCCACGGACATTTACTTACCCAGGACAGGGGCTAAGCCCCCCACCGTCTCAACTATAATCGCAGGCATCATGACAAATCCTCGCATCCTCGCTCATTTCCAGGAAAGCGCCGACCTGAAGATGAAGGCCGCCAGCGTACTGGCGCAATCGATCGAACAAGCCATTGAACTTATGTTCACCGCGCTGTCGAATGGCAACAAGATCCTTGCCTGCGGCAACGGCGGTTCGGCTGCTGACAGCCAGCACTTCGCCGCCGAACTGGTGGGTCGTTTCGAACGTGAGCGCCTGCCCCTGCCGGCCCTGGCGCTGACCACCGATACCTCCATCCTCACCGCAGTCGGCAACGACTACAGCTACCAGGAAATCTTCTCGAAGCAGGTCCAGGCCTTCGGCCAGTCCGGCGACATCCTGCTGGCCTTCTCCACCTCGGGCAACTCGGGCAACATCCTGGCAGCCATCGAAGTGGCCCACGAGCGGGACATGCGCGTGGTGGCGCTGACCGGCAAGGGCGGTGGCAAGATTGGCAAGGTCTTGAACGACGCCGATGTGCATATCTGCGTGCCGCATGACCGTACCGCGCGCATCCAGGAAGTGCATCTGGTCACCCTGCACTGCATCTGCGACGGCATCGACGTCGCACTTTTTGGAGATGACGCACATGAATGAAGCACCTTCGCTGTTGACGACCCTGCGCCGCCCGCTGGCCGCAGTGGCCCTGGGCGGCATGCTGGCGCTGAGCCTGCAAGGCTGTTTCGCGGTATTCGCCGGCGGCGCGCTGGCCACCACCTTTGCCGCGACCGACCGTCGCACGCTGGGTGCGCAGACCGAAGACAAATCCATCGTGGTCAAGGGCGAATCGCGCCTGCCGGAAGTCCTCCCCGCCGGCTCGCACGTGAACGTGACCGCCTTCAACCGCAAGGTACTGCTCTCTGGTGAAGTGCCCAATGAAGCCGCCAAGGCGACCGCCGAGCGCGAGACCCGCGCCATCCAGAACGTCGAGACGGTCTACAACGAACTGGCGGTGATGCCCGCCTCCAGCTTCGGTTCGCGCTCCAACGATGCGCTCATCACCAGCAAGGTCCTGGCCAGCCTGGTGGACGACAAGACGCTCTACTCCAGCGCCTTCAAGGTCACCACCGAGCGCGGCATCGTCTACATGATGGGTCGCGTGACCCAGCGCGAAGGCCAGCGCGCCGCCCAGATCGCCAGCGGCGTGTCCGACGTGACCAAGGTCGTGACCTTGTTCGAATACATCAGCGAAGACGAACTGAAGGATTATCAGCGCAAGCCCGCCAGCGAGAACAAGGCCACCAGCTGATCGTCTCCTGGCAGCAGCACCCTGATGCAAGTCAAACCGCCGGCCTGTCCGGCGGTTTTCAATTGGGCCCGGGCCACGCAGGAAGCGGCCACCACGTCTATAATGTGCCGATCCGAGGGGCTAGCGCCCGTCGCTTTTCCGGAGTTTTCCCATGCAAGCACAGCCGAACGCTTCCAAGAGCGGTCTCATGATCAAGCTGGCCGCCCTCGCGGTGGTGGCCGCCATCGCCGCCTTCACCTACTTCAAGGTCAATGCCGGCAACGCCGCGCCTGACGTCACCTTCACCAAGCTCGATGGCCAGCAGGTCAACCTGAAGGACTTGCGCGGCAAGGTGGTCATGGTCAACTTCTGGGCCACCAGCTGCACCACCTGCGTCGGCGAAATGCCGCAGATGATAGACACGTACAACAAGTTCAAGGACCGCGGCCTGGACTTCGTCGCAGTGGCCATGAGCTATGACCCGCCCAACTACGTGCTGAACTACACCGAAACCCGCAAGCTGCCCTTCAAGGTCGCCCTCGACCCGCAGGACACACTGGCCAAGGCCTTCGGCGACGTCAAGCTGACCCCGACCACCTTCGTCATCGACAAGCAAGGCAACATCATCAAGCGCTATGTCGGCGAACCGCAATTCGCCGAATTGCACCAGTTGCTGGAAAAGGCGCTGAGCGCGGCCTGATTCCTCTGCCTCCTGCCCCCATCCGAAAGCCGGCTGCATGCCGGCTTTTTTTCTGTCCGGACGACATCAAAGATATCGTTTCAGCAACTACAAGGAACATCTTTCCCTCGCTGGCGGTCCAAAATGCCACACACAGCAATTCCCCCGCCGTCAACCGAAGCGATGGCGCCTGCCACTTCCCCTACAAGAAAACAGGAGGCTGCAATGAGATTCCGAACCATCTTGCTGATCGTATTGCTGGCGCTGGTCGCCATTTTCGCCGCCGTCAACTGGACCGCGTTCACCACGCCATCCACGCTGTCGTTGATCTACACCGACTTCCAGGCTCCGGTGGGGCTGGTGATGCTGGGTGTGGTGGTGGTGCTGACAGCGTTCTTCCTGCTCTATATCCTGGCGCTGCAGACCTCGGTGATGTTGGAAAGCCGCCGCCTGACCAAGCAGCTGGAAGCCCAGCGCACCCTGGCCGACCAGGCCGAGCATTCGCGTTTCAACGACTTGCGCGGCTATCTCAAGACCGAGCTGGCGCAACTGCAGCAGCGCCAGAGCGAGCAGCAAACCCTGCTGGCGCAGCGCCTGGACGCCCTGCAGCGCGATATCCAACTGCGGGTAGAGCAGACCGAGAATGCCGTGGCCGCCCAGGTGGGAGAACTGGATGACCGCCTGCAACGCCACAATGTGGCTGGCGCGATCAGGCCGCTGTAAGGCGATACCGCATCGATCCAACCAAGCGCCACAAAGCGTCACACACCGTAAAAACAAAGGCTGCATCGCGAAGATGCAGCCTTTTGTCTTTCATTGACCTGCTTTGCCGTATTTTAGACGCCGTAACGAGTACGATAGCCTGCCACCGCATCCTTGTACTGCGCCAGGCGGGCATCGCCGCCGTTGGAGATGTACTCGAAGAGGTCATTGAGGTTGCCGATGGAAATGACCGGCATATCGTATTCGCGCGCCACTTCCTGCACAGCGGACAGTTCGGACAGCGCGCCATCCTTACCCGAGCGCTCCATGCGGTCCAGGGCGATGAGCACCGCGCAGGGGGTGGCGCCGGCGGCGCGGATCATGTCCACCGACTCGCGCACCGAGGTGCCAGCCGAGATCACGTCATCGATGATGACGACCTTGCCCTGCAGCTTGGCGCCGACGATGGTGCCGCCTTCGCCGTGGTCCTTGGCTTCCTTGCGGTTGAAGGCGAAGGGCACGTTGCGGCCCATACCGGCCAGTGCCACGGCGGTGGCCGAGGCCAGGGTGATGCCCTTGTAGGCGGGGCCGAACAGCATGTCATATTCCACGCCCGAATCCTGCAGGGTCTGGGCGTAGAAGCGGGCCACCTGGGCCAGCGTTGCGCCTTCGCTGAAGAGGCCGGCGTTGAAGAAGTAAGGCGAGGTACGGCCCGCCTTGGTGACGAATTCGCCAAAGCTCAGCACGCCGGCCGATACCGCGAATTCGATGAATTCCTGTCTCAAGTTGCTCACAATGCATTTCCCGGGAAGAGTCAAAACGGAAGGCGCGGACCGCAGCTGCTTGCCCGCAAGCAAGGCAGCACGATGGCAAAGCCTTCATCAGGCCGCCATTTTAAATGATTCACCCTATCGGTTATGCTACCGGCCTGATTGAACACACTTCTGCAGCAAGCAAACAGGACATCCATGCCAAAAATCGTCTCCGCCAACCTCAACGGAATCCGCTCGGCCGCCAAGAAGGGCTTCTTCGAGTGGCTGCAAAAGGAAGCGCCGGACTTCGTCTGCGTCCAGGAACTCAAGGCCCAGGCCGCCGACATGACCGAAGACTTCCTGGCCCCGGCCGGCTATGTCGGCCATTTCCACTATGCCCAGAAGAAGGGTTACTCGGGCGTGGGCGTCTACAGCCGCCGCCAGCCGGACTCGGTGCGCATTGGCTTTGGCAATACCGAATTCGATGACGAAGGCCGCTATGTCGAATGCGACTACGGCGACCTGACCGTGATCTCGCTCTATGCGCCCTCGGGCTCCTCCAGCGAGGAACGCCAGGAAGCCAAGTTCCGCTTCATGGAAGCCTTCCTGCCGCATCTGATGGAGCTGGAAAAGAGTGGCCGCGAAGTGGTCATCTGCGGCGACTGGAATATCGCCCACAAGGAAATCGACCTGAAGAACTGGAAGAGCAACCAGAAGAATTCGGGCTTCTTGCCCGAGGAACGCGCCTGGATGACGCGCATCTTCGACCAGTTGGGCCTGGTGGACGTGTATCGCCGCCTGCATCCGGAAACCACCGGCGAGGCCTACACCTGGTGGAGCAACCGCGGCCAGGCCTGGGCCAACAACGTGGGGTGGCGCATCGATTACCACGTCTCCACGCCGGGCATCGCGGCCAAGGCGGTGAGTGCGGCGATCTACAAGGAACAGCGTTTTTCGGATCATGCGCCGCTGACGGTGGTGTACAGCGACTAAGCAGCCGCCGAACCAGATCGGCCTCGCCAACAAAAAGCCCTCGCACCGTGAAGTGCGAGGGCTTTGTCGTTTCTGGCCGCCAGAGAATCAGGCGTCCGGAGCCGCAGCCTTCTTCGGCGTCGCCTTGCGCAGGGCCGGCTTCTTGGCCGCTGCCGCCTTGGTCTTGGTGGCCGTGGTCTTGGCCGCCGTCTTGGTGGCCGTCTTCTTGGCAGCCGGCTTGGCTACTGCCTCGTCCGCACCGTCATCAGCCTCGGCCGCAGCCGCCTTGCCCTTGGCCGGCGCCTTGGCCTTGCGTTCCTCGAACTCGAAGCTGATCTTGCCATCCTTGCCACGCACCAGGAAGGCCTTGAAAGGCCGGCGCGTACGTTGCGAGATGAAGCCCGGCAGCAGGTCGGTCTTGCCATCGTTCAAAAGCTTGGCCATCTGCTCCGGCAGGATCTCCTGCTGCAGGATGATGCGGCTGCTGCGGAAGTCGCAGGCCTTGGGCTTGGCCACGGTCTTCTCGCAGACATAGGCCAGGCCCATCTCGTAGACGCCGCTGCCGCACTTGGGGCAGGCGCCCAGCGGGGTCTGCTCGCTGAAGTCCACCGGCTCGCCGCCTTCGCCGTCCGCCTGGTCCTGGCCGAAGTCGAATTCCAGCTTGAAGTTCTTGATCTCTTCGTCGCGCGAAATCTTCAGGATGGCCGCAAACGGACGGCCCATCTTGGAGCGGAAGCCCTGCAACGGGCCGATGGTGCGGTTCTGCAGCAGTTCTTCCACTTCGGCAATCTCGAACTGACGACCACCGGGCACCTTGCTCATCGAGAATTCGCACTTGGTGCAGGCGAAGCGACGGTAATTTTCCTTCACCACGCCGCCGCAGTTGGGGCAAGGCGTCTTCAGCGTCGCGTAGTCGCCGGGGATGGTGTCGTTGTCGTATTCCTTGGCGCGCTTGACGATGATCTGGGTCATCTGCGCGATCTCGCGCATGAACTCGTCACGGCTGATCTTGCCGCGCTCCATCTGGGCCAGCTTGTGCTCCCACTCGCCGGTCAGTTCGGGTTCGGTCAGTTCATCCACACCCAGGCCATGCAGCAGCGTCATCAGCTGGAAGGCCTTGGCGGTGGGCATCATCTCGCGGCCTTCGCGGATCAGGTACTTTTCGTTCAGCAGACCTTCGATGATGGCCGCGCGCGTGGCTGGCGTGCCCAGGCCCTTGCCGGCCATGGCTTCGCGCAGCTCATCGGAGTCCACCAGCTTGCCCGCGCCTTCCATGGCCGACAGCAGCGTGGCTTCGGTGTAGCGGGCGGGCGGCTTGGTGACCAGGCCGTTGGCAGTGACCTTGTCGGTCTTGACCTTCTCGCCAGGGGCCACGGCCACCAGGTTGCCGCCGCCTTCCTTGTCCTTGTCGTCTTCCTCGACCTGCTTGCCGTAGATGGCCAGCCAGCCAGGGTTGATCATCACTTTGCCTTCGCTCTTGAACTGGTGGCCCGACACTTCCGTGAAGCGGGTGGTCACCTGGAACTCGGCCGGCGGGAAGAACACCGCCATGAAGCGGCGCGTCACTAGGTCGTAGAGCTTCTGTTCCGGCTCCGACAGGTTCTTGGGCACCTGGGTGGTCGGGATGATGGCGAAGTGGTCGCTGATCTTGGTGTTGTCGAAGATGCGCTTGTTGGGCTTGACCCAGCCTTGCTTCAGGATCTGCTTGGAGAACTGGTGGTAGTTGTTGTTCTCCGCCAGCGCCTCCATGGTGTCCTTGACCGTGTTGATGTAGTCCTCGGGCAGGTGGCGCGAGTCGGTACGCGGATAGGTCAGCACCTTGTGCTTTTCATACAGCGCCTGGGCCAGGCCCAGGGTGTTCTTGGCCGAGAAGCCGAAGCGCGAGTTGGCCTCGCGCTGCAGGCTGGTCAGGTCGAACAGGCCCGGCGACATCTGCGTGGTCGGCTTGGATTCCTCGGTGACATTGCCCGGCTTGTCGCGGCAGGCGGCCACGATGGAGTCGGCAGCCGCCTTGCTCCACAGGCGCTCGGGGCGCTTCTCGGGATCGGCCTCGTCCTTCTTGTGGCCCTTGTCCAGCCAGCGGCCCTTGTAGATGCCGGCAGCGCAGACGAACTCGGCGTGCACTTCCCAATAGTCGCGCGAGACGAACTTCTTGATCTTCTCTTCACGCTCGACCACGATGGACAGGGTCGGCGTCTGCACGCGGCCCACGGTGGTGAGATAGAAGCCGCCTTCCTTGGAATTGAAGGCGGTCATGGCGCGGGTGCCGTTGATGCCAATGAGCCAGTCGGCCTCGCTGCGGCAGCGCGCGGCATTGGCCAGCGGCAGCATTTCCTCGTCATCACGCAGATGGGCGAAGCCCTCGCGAATGGCGCCGGGCGTCATCGATTGCAGCCACAGGCGCTTCACCGGCTGCTTGGCCTTGGTGTATTGCGCGATGAGGCGGAAGATCAGCTCACCTTCGCGGCCCGCGTCACATGCGTTGATGAGGGTGGTCACATCCTTGCGCTTGATCAGCTTGGAGAGCACCTTCAGGCGCGACTCGGTCTTGGCGATCGGGTTCAGCGCAAAGTGCGGGGGGATCATGGGCAGGTGGGTGAAGCTCCACTTGCCACGCTTGACGTCGTATTCCTCGGGGACTGCGATTTCCAGCAGGTGGCCGACGGCCGATGACAGGATGTACTGATCGGATTCGAAATACTCATCGTGCTTGGTGAAGCCGCCGAGCGTCTTGG
This sequence comes from Herbaspirillum camelliae, assembly GCF_001929405.1. Lineage (NCBI taxonomy): Bacteria > Pseudomonadati > Pseudomonadota > Betaproteobacteria > Burkholderiales > Oxalobacteraceae > Herbaspirillum > Herbaspirillum camelliae. The sequence continues at coordinate 1,365,943 of NZ_KV880769.1, read as the reverse complement.
CGATGTCGTTCGCGACAGAGGGCTTCTCGGCAATGATGAGGGTCTTGCTCATAAGTATGGGTCTCGATGTAGAGAGGTCGGTTGCTGGCATGTTGCGGGGCCGGTCTGGCCCAGTTGGGGCCGGGATGTCCCGAAACAACCATGTCATCCTGGCAAGGGCGGCACATCTGCCGGCGCTTCATTGCCTGTGGACAACGGAATTTTTATATAGTAGCCAATAACGGCCCAATGCGGGGCAATGATAAGCGTGATGCAAATGAAACGGCAAGCACAAGGCTTGCCGTTGCTGTGTTTCAAACCATTTGCAAATCTGCGGGAATGCCCCGTCCTGGTGCAGGCGCGCCCGACCCTTTGGGGAAATTCAGTGCAGCAGGCGCGGTTCGGCGTCGTCCTCGTCGAGGAAGAGCTCCTCGAACATCAGGCCGTCCGGCTCCTTGCCCTGGCTCCACAACACCATGAGCACGATCACCTTGAGCTTTTCCAGTCCCACCGGCGCTTCGCCAGCGGCCAGGGCGCGTTCGATGACGATCTCGCGCTGGATCGGGTCGAGCATCTTGGCCGATTCCAGGAACTGGATGAAACCGATGGCTTCCACGCCCAGCACATCGCTTTCCTGGCGCGCATAGATGCGGGTACCGAAGGAAAATGCGGTCTGACGGGGATAGTTGTCGGCGAATTCGTGGTTGGCGACCTCAAGATCGGTCAGCCATCCGAGTGCCTGGGAGATTTCATCTTCTTCGAAACCGATCGCGGACAATTTCTTGACCAAGGCCTCCGGTTCGGGGCAGGCATCAGGGCGATAGTAGGTTTCGTACAGGTAAACGAGGACATCAAACATGTTCGTACTCTATCGCGAAGGTTATGAATGTACAAGTCAGCCAAGGTCAGTATCGCAGCAATTGGCCGGCGGCGGCTACTAATTTCTTCATTCCAACCTGCGGTAAAGCGCACCTGGCAACAACTCGATGCGCCCCGCCAGCTCCAGCGTGAGCAACAAGCCTGCCAGGGCCGCCGCTTCCAGCCCGCAGCGGGCGGCCAGGGTGTCGGTATCGACCGGATCGTGGGCCATTGCCTGCATGACAAGGAAAGTCATCGCATCGTCCTCGACCAGGCTCTGCGGTAAGGGATTTGCCACCCGGACAGCTTGCCGTGATGGCAACTCATCGAGCATGTCCTGCGTCGTCTCCACCAGCTTGGCGCCCTGGCGGATCAGCTGGTGGCAGCCCTTGGCCAGCGGCGCATGGATGGAACCGGGAATGGCGAAGACATCGCGCCCCTGCTCGGCGGCCATGCGGGCCGTGATCAGCGAACCCGACTGCGCCGCCGCCTCCACCACCAGCACCGCGCGCGCCAGTCCCGAGATGAGACGGTTGCGGCGCGGGAAGTTGGACGCCAGCGGCGGCGTACCCAGGGGATATTCACTGACGATGCAGCCGGCAGCGGCAATGCGCGCCGCCAGCGCCTCATGGCGGCGTGGATAGACGATGTCGATACCAGTACCGATCACGGCCACGGTCGATCCCGGGCCGTCCAGCCCGCCCTCGTGCGCGGCGGCATCGATGCCCAAGGCCAGCCCCGAAACGATGGTCAGGCCGGCGCGGGAAAGCTCGCGCGAAAAACGGCTGGCATGCGCGATCCCCTGCGCGGTGGCGTTGCGGCTGCCCACCACGGCCACCGCCTCGGCGCTGAGCCAGGCGGGGTCGCCGCGCAGGTACAGCAACAGCGGTGGATCGGCGATCTCCAGCAGGGCCGGCGGATAGCGCGAGTCCGCCAGCGTCAGGATGGCGTGGCCGGGCTGGTGCAGCCAGGCCAGCGTCGCCGCGATCTGCGCGCGCACGGCCGGCGTGGGAGCGCGCAACAGGCGTGCGGCCAGGGCCGGCGACGCCACGGCCGCCAGGGCTCTGGCATCGGCCTGCCAGAGCTGGCCCGGCAAGCCGAAGGCCGCCAGCAGGCGGCGCGCCGTGGCGGGGCCCACGCCCTCGGACAGGGACAGACGCAGCCACCAGGCCAGGTCGGCAGGATCATCATCAGGAAAGTCAGGCAAGGCAGTCAAAGTTGGCATGGTGGCAATGCCGCGCGCCCCGAGGCGTTCTGCGGCGCTGTGATACACTTTTTCAGCTTGATCGGGAGATCAACCTGTGGCCGCAAGGCATCCCCGGCGGACCAGACCACGATTGTGCCGCGGTCGCGCTTGAAGCCGTACAGGCTGGCCACATCTAAAACACATTCCCGACACGAATCCTCCGGCGCCTCGCAAAATGACGAGGCCCGGTCCTCCTGCTCCACCCAGAACGATTGCAAGATTTCCGAGAAACAGCGTATGGCCCTGCTCAACATCCTCCGTTACCCCGATCCGCGCCTGCACAAGATCGCCGCCCCCGTGACCGTCTTCGACGAGCGCATCAAGAAGCTGGTGGCCGACATGGCCGAGACCATGTACGCCGCCCCCGGCGTGGGCCTGGCCGCGACCCAGGTAGACGTGCATGAGCAGGTGGTGGTCATCGACGTCTCCGACGATGGCAAGAACCTGCAGGTGTTCATCAACCCCGAGATCGTCTGGGCCAGCGAAGACAAGCGCGTCTATGACGAAGGTTGCCTGTCGGTGCCCGGCATCTACGATGGCGTGGAACGCCCGGCCCGCGTGAAGGTGCGCGCCTTCGACACCGACGGCAAAGCCTTCGAGGTCGATGCCGATGAACTGCTGGCCGTCTGCATCCAGCACGAGATGGATCACCTCAAGGGCAAGGTCTTCGTCGAATACCTCTCACCGTTGAAGCGCAACCGCATCAAGACCAAGCTGCAGAAGGAAGAGCGCGAGCTGAAGAAGAAGGCGGGCTAAGCCCCGGCCTGCCAGCCCAGCGAGATGCACCGGCGCAAACGCCGGCCAGGTGGATGCCTGGCCGGCGTTTTTCATGGGCACGATCCCCGTGCGCCGACGCGCCCGCGCTACAGCCTGCGCAGCAAGGCCAGCACCGACTGCGCCGCCAGCGATGACGTCCTCGGATTGGAGGAAGGCATGGCGTCCATGGAAAAGCGCAAGCGTCCGCTGTCGGCCTGCACCTCGACCTCATGCCGGTTGGTGCGCGCATGCGGATCGAGCCACACCTCCACCATGGTACGGTGCGCGCCCGCACCCGCCAGGGCCAGCGCCGCCGCCACGTTCAGGTTGTCGGGGAAGAGCTGGAGGGCCTGGGCCGCCGTCCCGCTGAAGACCTGCATCGGCCTGGTGATCGATTGCACGTCGATGCCCAGCTGCATCAAGCCAGGGGCGCCCCGCAGCGCCGCCGCAGGCTTGGTGGTCAACAGGCGCACCGCCTCGATATGCCCCTCTGCCATGGCGGCGACGGCATCGAGCCCGCCGAGCGCACCGCTGGGGATGTGGATCTGCGAACGATATCTCTGCCACAGCAACGCCAGCGCCGGCGAAGACACAAAGGCCCCCGCACTCATCGCCACCAGCTGCCGGCCCGACGCCAGCACGGGAGCGGCCATCTCGCGCAACACATGAGCACCGGCGCACTCGATCACGACTTCACCGTAATCGGCAAGCGAAGCAAGCGCGACACAGGCGGGCGGATGCGCCAGCATGCGCAGGCGTTCAGCTGCCGCAGCCGGATCACGCACGGCGACCGCAGAGAGCGTGATCCCCGGCATCCCTTTATCGATGGCATTGGCAACGGCCCAGCCGATGGCTCCCAGACCTGCAATGGCGACGTTCATCCTGGTCTCCCTGGTGATCAGATCCGCGAATTCTAGGGAGACCGGTCGGGACTGACAAATGACTATAATGGCACATGCATTCCTTGAACTCATGCATGCGCTGATGGCAATGCTCCACCATTCTTCCTTCCCGCCATGAACAAGCTGCCACCCCTGACCGCCCTGCGCGCCTTCGAGGCCACCGCACGACTGCTCTCCTTCACCGCCGCTGCCGACGAACTGCACGTGACCCAGAGCGCGGTCAGCCGCCAAGTGCGCATTCTGGAGGAGCATCTGGAGCAGAAACTGTTTGTCCGCCTGACCCGGCGCATCGAGCTCACCAGAGCGGGAGCGGCGTACTTCCAGCAGGTACGCCAGGCCTTCGAGCGCATCTGCGGAGCGGGCGACCAAGTCCATGCACGGCGGCAGCGCCGCACACTGACGATAGGCGTGCTGCCCGGCCTGGCCTCGTTATGGCTGGTGCCACGGCTGGAGCTGTTCTGGCGGGAGAACAAGGAGATCGATGTGCGCATCGTCGTGGCGACCGGCGCGGCGGACTTTCGCCGTACGCAGATGGATATGTCGATACAGGTGGGCAGCCTTCCCGGCACGATCAGCCAGGGTCTGCCGCTGAAGAAACGCATGGCCGTGGACTGGCACGACCTGCGCGCTGACCTGCTGTTCCCGGACGCCCTGGTCGCGCTCTGCCATCCGCGACTGTGGCGGCAGCATCCGGTCCGGAGCGTGGCCGACCTCAGCCAGCACAGGCTGATCCATACCGCCATCCGTCCCGATGCATGGGCGCACTGGTTGCAGCAGCACGGCAGCCGCCTTGGCGCGCGACAGGCCGGCATGGAATGCAGCCAGTATCCGGTGGCGCTGCAGGCGGCGATGAATGGCGAAGGCATCGCCCTTGTGCCGTCCGTGCTGGCCGAGAGCTTCGATCCCCAACACCGCCTGCGCCGGCTATTCGACGGCCCCACCCCGAGCGCGGGGCAATACTACCTGCTCACGCCAGGGGATCGTTATGACGACGGCGCGGTGCGACGCTTCAGGCAATGGCTGCTGGACCAGGGGGGCGAGATGGCCTAGGCGTGCTGTTGAGCTCCTGTCACGCCATCACGAAACGGAGCGGATCGTGAGGACATTTGCACCCAAATATCATCCATCTCCTGCAATTATTAATATTTTTAAAAGACGGGAAGACAATTTTCTGTCTCATTTCTGAGCAATCTTCACAAATACTTACATTATCATTAGGCAAGAACAATGCTCCTGAATAAAATTCCCGCACAGAAATAATTCAATAAATTATTGCGGGTTCAGGGGCGCAGTTTGGATACCAAGACATTTGACCGTCATGGCGGAGCGGTGCGCTGTGCGCTTGCTGCGGCCGCGCTGGCGAGCGGGCTGATGCATGCCCTGCCGGGGTGGGCGCAAAGTGATGCATCAACGCAGCAATTCCAGCGTCAGCAGGAACGCGAACGGCAACTGCGTCAGCAACAGGAGCAGCAACCCGACGTCCGCCTGCCTGAGGCAGCCGCCGCCCCGGGGGCGGCAGGCAAGATCCCCAGCGGCGAATCACCTTGCTTTGCTGTGACCAGGATCATCCTGTCCGGTGAAATGGCCGAGCGCTTCCAGTTTGCGCTCTCCAGCGTCACCGGCGGAAACGACCCCGCCATCAACCGTTGCCTGGGGGTACAAGGCATCAACGTGGTCATGGCGCGTCTCCAGAACGAGATCGTTGCACGCGGCTATATCACCACCCGTGTTTTGGCGGAGCCCCAGGACATCGCCAGCGGCGAGCTGCGTCTGACCGTGGTGCCGGGCCGGATCCGCCACATCCGTTTCGCGCCCGATGCAGACCCGCGCGCGTCGCAGTGGAACGCCCTGCCGGCCTCGGCGGGCGATCTCCTGAACTTGCGCGACATCGAGCAGGGACTGGAGAACTTCAAGCGCGTCCCCACCGCCGAGGCCGACATCAAGGTCACGCCCAGCGAAGACGCCGACGCCAAGGCGGGTGATAGCGACCTGGTGATCAGCTACCGGCAGGCCCTGCCCGTGCGGCTGACGCTGTCGCTGGATGATAGCGGCACCAAATCCACCGGCAAGTACCAGGCCAGCGCGACCCTGTCGCTGGACAACTGGCTGACCCTCAACGACCTCTTCTACATCAGCCACAGCCACGACCTGGGCGGCGGCGATCCCGGTACGCGCGGCAGCCAGAGCCGCGTGGTGCACTATTCGCTGCCCCTGGGCTACTGGGCGCTCGCCTTCACCAACAGCGCCAGCAGCTATCACCAGGCCGTGGCCGGCATCAACCAGACCTACATGTACAGCGGCCAGAGCGAAAACAACGAGCTCAAGCTCTCGCGCCTGGTCTATCGCGACGCCGTGCGCAAGACCACCTTGTCGCTCAAGGGATTTCTGAAGACTTCCAGCAACTTCGTCGACGACACCGAGGTGGAAGTCCAGCGCCGCCGCACAGCGGGCTGGGAGCTCGGACTGTCCCACCGCGAATTCATCGACGAGGCTACGCTGGATCTGGCACTGGCCCACCGGCGCGGTACAGGCGCGTTCGGCGCCTTGCCTGCGCCCGAAGAAGCTTTTGGCGAAGGCACATCACGCTTTCGCATCACCACCGCAGACCTGGCGCTGAATCTGCCCTTTGCCTGGCAAGCGCCGTGGGGCAAGCAGGGCCTGCGCTATTCCCTGGCCGCGCGCGCCCAATGGAACGGCACCCCGCTGACCCCGCAGGACCGCTTCTCCATCGGCGGTCGCTATACGGTGCGCGGCTTTGATGGCGAGGTGACCCTGCTGGCCGAAAACGGCTGGTTCGTGCGCAATGAACTGGCGGCGGCATTGGGCCAGAGCGGCCAGGAATTCTATCTGGGGGTGGATTACGGACAGGTCGGCGGCCCCTCGACGGATCTGCTCACCGGGCGACGCCTGGCTGGCGCTGTCACCGGCCTGCGCGGCGCCATCGGCAGCGCCTCCTACGAGCTCTTCGCCGGCACCCCGCTCTCCAAGCCAAACCAGTTCAAGACCGCGCGCGTGAGCGCCGGCTTCAGTCTCATGTGGTCGTTCTGATCGCGGCATTGGCGCCGCCTGACAAGAAGGAAAAAAGATGAACCAGCTCTGCTATCGCATCGTCTTCAACAAAACCCGCGGCATGCTCATGGCGGTGGCCGAAACAGTGCGCAGTTGCGGGAGCTGGTCACCGCGCAGCACCGCGGCCGACGGGCCGGCTCCGCTACCCATGGCGCGCCTGAGCTGGATCGGCCTGGCCGTGCTGATGGCGGTGGGCGCTTCGATGAGCGTGGTGCCCCGCGCCCAGGCGCAGATCGTGGCCAACCCTGGTGCGCCCCGCAACCAGCAACCTGTCATCGTCAACACAGCCAATGGCGTCCCGCAGGTCAACGTCCAGACACCCAGTGCTGCCGGCGTATCGCGCAACACCTACAGCCAGTTCGACGTCCAGCGCAATGGCGCCATCCTCAACAACGCACGCGCCGACGTACAGACCCAGCTGGGCGGCTGGATCCAGCGCAATCCGAACCTGGCCAACGGCACCGCGCGCGTGATCCTCAACGAAGTCAATTCCAGCAATCCCAGCTATCTGCGCGGTTTTGTCGAAGTGGCGGGTGACCGCGCCCAGGTCATCATCGCCAACCCCGCTGGCGTCACCTGCGATGGCTGCGGCTTCATCAACTCGGCGCGCACCACCGTGACCACCGGTGAAGTCATCATGAACGGTGGCAGCCTGGACGGCTACGTGGTGCGCGGCGGCCGCGTGCGTATCGAAGGCGCCGGTCTGAGCGATACGCAATCGGGCTATACCGAGATCATTGCGCGCGCCGCCGAGATCAACGCGGGCATCTGGGCCAAGGAGCTGCACGTGACCACCGGTGCCAACCGCGTCAATGCCGACCATACGCAAGTGACCGCCATGGCCGCCCAGGACGCCGCTCCCGCCTTTGGCGTGGACGTCGGTCAATTGGGGGGCATGTATGCCAACAAGATCTTCCTGGTCGGGACCGAGGCCGGGGTGGGCATGCGCAACGCCGGCAAGATCGGGGCGGCCATCGGCGAGGTCGTGCTCACCGCTGATGGACGCATCGAGAACAGCGGCGCCATCAGTGCGCAGGAACGCATACGCATCCAATCGGCCGGCGCGGCCGCCAACGCTGCGCATGGGATCGCCAACACCGGCAACATCAGCGCCGTGACCGCCGACGTCAACCTGCAAAGCGATGGCCATATCGATAACGGCGGCGCCGTCACCGCACAGACCGGCATCGACCTTGCTGGCCAGAGCCTGAGCAACAGCGGATCACTCAGTGCCGCCGAGGGCGCAGTGGCCGTGACCACCGACGGCAGCACTGACAACAGCGGCCATATCCTGGCCTCGTCGGACGTGCGCATCAACAGCGGCGCGGCCAGCAACAGCGGCAGTATCGCTGCGGCCAGCGGCGACATCAACGTCCAGGCAAGCGGCGCACTCAGCAATACCGGCACCCTCACCGCGCAACGCAATGTCGCTCTCAGCGCCCGATCCCAAGCGGGCAACAGCGCACCCGCGCTGACCAACGCCGGTGCCGTGAGCGCAGTGGGCGGAACCGTCACCATCACCGCCAGCGGCAACGTGGACAACACGGGCAACATCGTGGCGCGGGACCGCGTGCAAGTGGAGGTCTCCGCTGCCACCGCAGGCTCGGCCAATCTTGCCAATCGCGGCAATATCAGCACCACCCAAGGGGCCGTGAGCCTGCACGCCGATGGCAGCATCGACAACGGCGGCGCCGTCACCGCGCAGAGCGCAGTGGATATCGTCGCGCGCCACAGCGCCGCCGGCGCGGGACCGCTTGGCCTGAACAACACCGGCACGATCAGCGCTGCCGCTGGCACGACTTCCCTGACCATCGCCGGCGCGGTCGACAACAGCGGCAAGGTCCTCGCCAGGGACGGCGCCGACATCCGCATCACCGCCGCCTCGGGCGGCCAGGGCATCGGCGGTCGCTACGGCCTGCGCAATAGCGGCGATCTCGGCGCCAGCAACGGTACGGTGCAGGTGAACGTCGACGGCGGGCTCCTCAATACCGGCGCGGTGATGGGCCAGCAGGGCGTGACCGTGGCTGCGCGCGCGACCTCTGCGGGAACGGTGACAGGCGGCCAGTTCGACATCGACAACAGCGGCAGCATGCACGCCGCCAATGGCCAGCTGCAGCTGGGCGCGGATGGCCATATCGTCAACAGCGGCACGATCATGGCGACCCAGTCCGTGGGTCTGGTGGCCGACAACAAGGGGCGCGGAAACGGCGCCGGCAGCGAGCTTGGCATCGCCAACGCCGGCACCGTCAGCGCCACCGCCGGAACCACCAGCCTGCTGGCCAATGGCGCCATCCAGAACAACGGCGTCGTTGCCGCGCAAGGCGATGTCAGCATCGAGGCCGCCCAGGGTGGCGCGACGCTGACCAACCAGGGCAAGATCCAGGCCGATACCGGCACCGCCACCCTGAAGGCCGATGGTCTGCTGTCCAATGCAGGCAGCGGCCAGATCACCGGTCGCAACCTGAACCTGTCGGCCCAGGACGTAGAGAACAACGGCAGCATCGGCGCCCAGGCCAATGCCACGCTGGGCTCGCGCAGCGGATTCCGGCAGGCCTCGACGGCAGCCTTCGCTGCGACCGGCAGCATGGCGCTCAACCTGGCCGGCAACTACAGCAACGCTGGCCAGTTGCGTGCGGCCAGCCTCTCGCTGTCAGCCGCGCAGATCGCCAACCTCAATACGGGCGCGATGCAGGCCGAGAACATGATCATCAACGCCAGCGGAACACTGTCCAACGCTGGCGAAATGAGCACGCGCAGCCTGCTCGACATCACCGCCGCCGAGCTGGCCAACACCGGCGTGATCCTCGGCGACAACCTGACAGTGAAGACCGGCACGATCAACAACGCCGGCAGCAGCGCCCTGCTGGGCGGCGGCAGCAGCGTTTCCCTGTGGGTGAGCAATCTGCTCTACAACCGCAGCAATGCCACCATCTACAGCGCCGGCAGCATGTCCATCGCCGCCAATGCACAGCGTGACGCCAGCGGGCTGGTCAACAGCACCGCCCAGGTCACCAATGAAGACGCCATCATCGAGGCCGGCGGCAATCTCGACATGGCTGCCGTGAACCTGCGCAACACCCGCAGCGGCGTGGCCGTCACCACCGTGCGTACGCTGGATGAAACCTATGCGATGCGCATTCCTTCCTGGTGGCGCAATGGCAGCAATCAGATGTATTACAAGCCTGATTCCTCCAACTTCACCTCCTACGAAATCCTGTATGTGAATCCGGCCGATGTGCTGGAGACCAAGAACATCATCACCCCGGACGGCTACGTGATCGGCCGCGCCGTGATCCGCACGCATGCCGACGACACCGTCTTCTACCGGGGCGTATCGACCAACTGGGCCGCCTTCGGCCAGATCACCCGGGGCAGTGCGACCGAGGGCACCCGGGTGGTGTATTTCACGGAGCAACGCGCCAACATCAGCAACCCCGACAAGGTGGCCGGTGGTGATGATCCACGCGACGCCCGCAGCGACATCAACTGGGAACCCCTGCCGGGCTATTCCAACCAGTACGGCAATTGCACCAGCAACTGCGTACGTTTCCTGACGGAGAGGGACTACACCGATCCCAACAGCATCTTCCGGCGCGACACGCAGCGCGCCCTGGCGCCCCAGCATGATTCGCTGGAACTGACCCGCAATGCGCACCATACCGCCAGCGAAGACCAGCTCGCGCCAGGCGCCGGAGCGGTGGCCGAAATCCGCGCAGGCGGCAATGCCAACATCCGCATCGCCCAGTCGCTGAGCAATGAGTTCAGCAATATCGTGGTCAACGGCGCACTGTGGCTCGGTGGCAGCAACGCCAACATCACCAACCTCGGCCAGACCCTGTATCGCCGACACAGCTTCGATGGCAATTTCGTCACCACCGGCGGCACCGTGACCGCCTACAGCATGCCCGACATCTCGGAGGTGATCGGCACCACCCAGGGCGCCATCGTGGGCAATGGCGGGGTGAGCATCGTAGCCAACAACTTCAGCAACACCGATCTGTCAGCCGGCAGCGCCGCCAACATCCGTAATGACATCACGCCCACCACCGGCAGCGGCCAGTCCATCGGCGGCTTGTTGGGCAATGTGGCCAACCGGCCTGGTGCGAGCGCTCCTGGCGGCGGCGCACTGCCTTCCAGCGGAGGCTTGCCCAGCATGAGCGGCTTCCCGGCGGGAGCCCTGTTCCCCCAGAATGGCAGCGTCCCGCAACCGATCCGCCCCGGCGTGCTGTTCCAGGCCTCCAGCAGCAACAGCTACCTGCTGGAGACGCGACCGCAATTCACCGACCGCCGCACCTGGTTGAGCAGTGACTACCTGCTCAGTGCGCTCAATGTCGATCCCAGCACGGTACAGAAGCGACTCGGTGACGGTTACTATGAACAGCGCCTGGTACGCGAACAGATCGCCCAGCTCACCGGCAAGGTCAGCGGCAGCCCCAGCGATGACAGCCAGTACCAGAAACTGTTGAGCAGCGGCGTGAGCACCGCCCAGGCCTGGGGTCTGCGTCCGGGGGTCGAACTCACGCCGGACCAGGTCAGCCATCTCACCAGCGATATCGTCTGGCTGGTCAGCCAGAGCGTGACGCTGCCGGACGGGCGCACCGAGAATGTACTGGTGCCACGGGTCTACCTGGCGCATGTCGAGGATGGCGCGCTGCAGGCCAGCGGTGCGCTGGTCAGTGGCTCCAACGTCACCATCCAGGCCAACAACATCACCAACAAGGGCGGCATGATCGATGGCCGGGCTGACGGCACCGGACGCACGGTGCTGGTGGCCTCCAACGACCTGGCCAACCTGGGCGGCGGCATCCGCGGCGACGATATCGTCATCAGCGCCGGCGGCAATATCCGCAACGAAACCCTCACGGTGCAGCAGAACTATGCCAACGGCCAGAGCAGCGGCAGCTTCACCTCCCTCTCCAACACCGCCGGTATCGTCGCTGGCAAGGACCTGACCATCGCGGCCGGCGGCGATATCCGCAACATCGGCGCCACCCTGGCCAGTGGCGCCAGCGGCAGCAAGGGCAGCGGCGACATGACCCTGAGCGCGGGTGGCGACCTGGTGCTCGACACCGCCAAGACTGGCAGCACGCTGGATGTGCATCACGCCGGCTACACCGTCCACGAGACAAGCACCGGCAACACCGGCTCCTCGGTCAGCGCCGGCGCCAATCTGGCTATCACTGCCAAGCGTGACGTCGTGCTCACGGCAGCCAATGTGGCCATCGGCGCCAATGGCGAAGGCGATGGCCAGATCATCGCCGGACGCGAGGTCAATATCGGCGCCGCCACCAACGATTATTCGGTCTCCTATGACCATCGGCAGTCGAGGTCGGAATTCCAGGCGCAGCGAGAAGCCACCACCGCGCAGGGTTCGGCCATCAGTGCCGCAGGCGGGATGAGCATCAGCGCAGGCAAGCTGGGCACGGCCGACGTCAAGGTCACTGGCAGTTCGGTTACTGCCGGCAAGGCGCTCAACGTCAGCGCCAGCGGCAACATCGATGTCAAGGCGGCCGAAGAAAGCAGCCACTACAACGAATACTCGAAATCCACCTCCAAGGGCTTCCTGTCCAGCAAGACCAACACCGGCAGGGTCAGCGATGACCGCACCAGCGTCATCAGCAGCACGCTCAGCGGCGACACCACGACCCTGCGGGCGGGCCAGGACATGAACATCATCGGCAGCAACGTGGTCTCCACGTCCAGCACCCGTCTGACGGCAGGCAACAACATCACCGTGGCCGCCGCCAGCAATACCGTGGACCATGCCGAGCAACACAACCAGAAGACCAGCGGCCTGTTCGGTGGTGGCGGCCTGAGCGTCACGCTGGGCTCGCGCGAGATCGACTCCAAGAACCACCAGATCAGCCAGAACATCGTCGGCAGCAACATCGGCAGCATCGAAGGCGACGTCAGCATCAAGGCCGGCAATGCCTATGCGCAGACAGGCAGCAATGTGCTGGCCCTGCAAGGCGACATCGACCTCTCTGCCAAGTCCGTATTGATCAAGGAAGCCCAGAACCTGACCAACACCACCCAGGACTACTCGGTCAAGCAGGGCGGCCTCTCGCTGTCCTTGTCCAGCCCGGTGCTGGCGGCGGCCCAGACCCTGCAGCAGATGGAATCGGCCGCACAGCAGACCGGCGACGCCCGCATGAAGGTGCTGGCCGGGGCCACGGCTGCGCTGGCGGGCAAGAACGCCTATGACGCCATCGCCCAGAATCCGGCGCAGGCGGGTGGCGTCAATCTCTCCATCAGCCTGGGCAGCAGCCGGAACCAGAACCACAACGAAACCTCCAGCAGCAGCGTGGTCGGGTCCACCATCTCGGCGGGCGGCAACGTCATCATCAATGCGACCGGCGCAGGCAGTGACAGTGACATCACCATCCAAGGCAGCTCGGTCAAGGCGGGCGACAACCTGATCCTGAAGGCTGACGACCAGATCAACCTGCTGGCCGGCCGGGGAACGTCCGAACAGCATGGCAAGAACAGCTCCAGCTCGGCCTCCATTGGCCTGAGCATCGGCACCGGCGGCCTGGCGCTCACTGCCGGCGCGTCCTTCGGACGCGGCCACGCCGACGGCAGCGATGTGAGCTACACCAACACCCACGTAGAGGCTGGCAACAAGCTGGTCATGAGCAGCGGCGGCGACACCAACCTGATCGGTGCAGTGGCGTCGGGCAAGCAGGTCATCGCCGATGTGGGCGGCGACCTCAACATCGAGAGCCTGCAAGACACCAGCAAGCTCGACAGCAAGCAGCAGAGCGCCGGCGTGAGCATCTCGGTCGGACTCACCCCGACCGGCCCCGTGAGCGGCAGCTTCAACTACAGCAGGACCAGGATCAACAGCGACTTCACCAGCGTGATGGAGCAAAGCGGCATCAAGGCCGGCGATGGTGGTTTCCAGATCACCGTCGATGGCAACACCGATCTCAAGGGCGCCGTCATCGCCAGCACCGACAAGGCCGTGCTCGAGGACAAGAACCGGCTGACCACCGGCAGCCTTACGCAGAGCGACATCCAGAACAAGGCCAGCTATAGCGCTGACAGCGTGGGGATCGGGGTGGGCTACAGCACCGGCAAGGAAAATGCCGTTGGCAAGGACCAGCAAGGCAACGCCGACGCTGGAGGAGCCAAGGTGCCAGGCACCGAACTGCCCACCACCGGCAAAGATGGCGGTTTCTCCGCCTCCATTCCGGTGGCGGCGTCGGCCAGCGGTAACGCATCCAGTACCACGCGCAGCGGCATCAGCGGCGGCCTCATCACCATTACCGATAGCCAGAAGCAGCAACAGCTGACCGGCAAGACGGCCGAGGAGATGATTGCCTCCATCAACCGGGATGTGAGCAGCGAGCGCGATGGCACCAATGCGCTCAAGCCCATCTTCAACGAGCAGGAAGTCCAGGCAGGATTTGCGATCGTCTCGGCGATGAGCCGGGAAATGGGGACCTTCCTCAATAACCGCGCCGCCGACATCGACGCCAAGCTCAAAGCGGCCAAGGACGCCGATGCACTGGCCCTGGACCTCGACAATGGCCTCAGCGATACACAGCGGCTGGCCCTGCGCGACCAGGCCATCGGTTTGCGCGAAGAAGCAGCGCAATTGAACGACAACTGGGGCGCCAAAGGCACCTACCGCCAGATCAGCACAGCCTTGCTGGCCGCTGCCAGCGGCAACGTGACGGGCAGCAATGCGACCTTCATCAACAACATGGTGATCAACTATGTTCAGCAGCAGGGGGCATCCTACATCGGCGATCTGGTTGCCAACGGCACGTTGAAGGAGGGTAGTCCGGAGCATGCGGCATTGCATGGCATTCTGGCCTGCGCTGGCGCAGCCGCCTCCGGCCAGAGTTGTGGCGCAGGCGCTGCGGGCGCTGCCGTGAGCAGTCTTCTCACCGGCTTGTTTGCGGAGACGAGCGCCGACGAAACAGCCGAGCAACGCGAAGCCAAGCGCAACCTGATCACCTCCATCGTCACCGGCATCGCTGCGGCGTCGAACACCGATGCCGTCGCCGCCACGAACTCGGCCACAGCAGCGGTGGATAACAACTGGCTGGCGTCGCAGCAAATCGTGCAGATGAACAAGGAGCTCAGCGAGGCCAAGAGTTTGGTGGACAAGCTCAAGATCCAGGCCAAATGGGCTGGTACGAGCATGAAGCAGGACGCCCTGACGACGGTGGGCGTGGGCAAGGGGCTGGCCGAAGCCGGGTGGAATGATGTCAAGGGTCTGGCCGAATTCATGAAGGACCCCATCGCCGGCCTCAATGGCCTGCGCGACCTGATTTCCAGCCCCGACGCCCGAAAGGAGCTGGGAGAACAGCTCTACGGCAGTCTGAACGACAAGATCAACAGCATGAAGCTCGCGCTTGAGCAAGGCGGCGACGATAACGCTGTTCGCCTTGGCGAGGATCTGGGCGGATTACTGTGGCAGGTTGGCAGCGTGGTCACAGGGGTTGGGGGAGCGGCCAAAGCGAGTGTACAACTCGCGAAAGTTGGGGTCGAACTGGGGGCCAAGGGCGCTGGTGTGCTGAAAATGGCATACCAGTTGGCGAAGGCAGACGGCAAGGGGCTTGGAGGGGTTGTATCTATCGAAGAGATTGGGATGCAATTCGGGAAGGGTATCCAAGGGCAAGGCAAGCCTTTTGAAGCCTTCGTACAAAAGTCGCTCCCTGAGGGTACGATCGATTTGAACACCATCAAAAGCAATTTCGCGACTTTCGACCACTATACTCCTGACCGAACGGCGATAAGCACGAAAACCATGGATACATTGGGTAGCACCACATACCAGAAACCCTCTGCAATCACTCGGTTACTGAACGGCTACATCGATCAAATGGTACGTTTCGCTGGCGATGGCTCAGCCGCACTGGACTTCGAACTGACCCCGGCGAAGATTGCGTCGAAAGAGTTGCAGCTAGGCATTCCTGCAGGAACCACCGCCGATCAGTTGGCAGCAATTGCGAAATCAATAGAATATGCCAAAAGTCAGAACGTAAAACTTGTCGTAACGAAAGTGAAATAATGGAAAACACATCAAGAGCCACGGTCTATTTCAACGACGACCTGTACCAATTCATCACGATGTCGCAAGGCATGCTCGATTTTGCCGACCCCGACGTCTCACCTCAGATATTGATGCCAACGGCCACCGCTGCCGAACTCGGCAGCGCGCTGCGACTGGCCTTGTCCAAGAGCAGACACGTCACAGTGCCTGAATTTCAGGAAATCCTCAAATCAGGCATCGTGCAAAAAAACGCCAAGGAACGGCAAGCATTGATCATGCAGCAATATGGCTACAAGAATCGCAAGGCCATGATGAGAAAGATGGCGTGCTGCTGGATTACGGCAGACAGTGCAAAAATCGAGATCAAACCCACGCACCACAAGAATATCGATGGCTATTCAGGCATCAGCAACGATGGCCCCGAGATCCTATATATCGATACCAACAGTACCGATGAAGAACTGGGCGCAGCGTTGAAGGAAGGCTTCTCCCGCTGCACCAGTGCTGTGCCTTGAAAAACTCACACCGCCACAAACCGATACACCCCATCCTCCCCCACCAAGCGTCGCACCGCGCCGTCATACCAAAGCTTGTGCAGATGCGCCACCGCCTCTCCCAGTGCGAAGGAGAGCTGGTGCGTATCCAGCGCACGCTTGAACATCACCGGCAGGATGTCCACGCCCGTCTGCGGCGTCGCGCACGCCTCCAGCACTTCGGCCAGGCGCTGGCGGTGATGATCGTTCAACTGTTCGATGCGCGTGTGCAAGCCTCTGAAAGGCTTGCCATGCGAGGGCAGCACCAGCGCGTCGGCCGGCAGGTGCACATACTTCTTCAATGAATCCAGATACTGCTGCACCGGATTGCTCTCGGGCTCGATGGCAAACACCGACACATTGGTGGAGATGCGCGGCAAGACCATGTCCCCCGAGATCAGCACATTCAAGTCGCGGCAATACAGCGACACATGCTCCGGCGAATGGCCAAAACCAGTGATGATCTCCCAGTCGCGTCCATCGATGGCCACGGCATGGCCATCCTGCATCCGGTGATACGAACGCGGCACCGCCGGCACCAGGTCCTGGTAATAGGTATTGCGTCCTTGCAGCGTGGCAATGGTCTGCGGATCGGCCAATCCATGGCGCTGGAAATGCGGCGTGGCCGCCGTGCCTTCCGCGCCCGGCAAGGCCGCTGACATCACGCGGGCAAAGGCGTACTCGCCCGTGCTCATCCATAACGGCGCCTGCCAGCGCTGGCACAGCCACTCGGCCAGGCCGACGTGATCGGGATGGCAGTGCGTGACCAGCACGCGCAGGATGGGCAGGCCTTCGAGCTCGTCGGCAAAGATCCTCTCCCAGGCCTGGCGGGTGTCCTCGGTGGCGATGCCGCAATCGACGACGGTCCAGCCGCGCAGCCGTCCGTTGGGCGTGTCCATGTCATCGGCCAGCAACCACAGGTTGATATGGTTCAACGCAAAAGGCAGCCCCATGCGCAGCCAGCGCACGCCGGGCGCGACCTCCATGACGTGGCCCGGTTCGGGCAGGGTGTCGCCAAAGACGTAATCAAGCTGGGATTCAAGTGCATTCATCAGTGAAATGAGCCGGGCCGCAACGATGACAAGAACGACGCCGGACATTGCTCCAGCGACAAGGAAAGAACGCTCGCCCGGCGCATGCTGCATTTTCCGCTGGACGGCAAGGCACAATATACTTTACGTTAACGTAAAGTGCCAGACCAACCGTATCCGACACCGCCATGCCCACCTACACCATCACCGAACTGGCTGAGGAATTCGCCATCACGCCGCGTGCGATCCGCTTCTATGAAGACCACGGCATCCTCAATCCCAAGCGCGAGGGCGTGGGGGGCCGGCACCGCGTCTACCCGGCACGGGAGCGCACCCGCCTGAAGCTGACGCTGCGCGGCAAGCGCCTGGGTTTTACGCTCTCGGAGATCAAGGATCTCATCGACATGTACGAATCACCCAAGGATACGCAGCCGCAGCTGCAGCGTTTCCTGGGCCTGCTGCAACAGCATCGCGAGAAGCTGGAACAGCAGCGTGAAGACCTGGAATTGACGTTATCGGAAATCGCCGCCCACGAGGAAGAGTGCCGCCAGCTGCTCACCGATGGCAAGCCCAGGCCTCTGGGCAGCAAGCCCAGACGCAAGGCGGTGGCCGCCTGAGCGCTCCAGCCAGACACCAACCAGACATCATCCAGACGCCCGCCGACAAGAACGCGAAGAACGCCCAACACGGCCCCACCACCCACGAGGAGACACCCATGATCCACCTGCCCGGCCTGAGTTTCGACCACGGAGAAGACATCGCCGCCCTGCGCGAAGCAGTGGCTGCCTTTGCCCACAGCGAGATCGCCCCGCGCGCCGCCGAGATCGACCGCAGCGACCAGTTCCCCATGGACCTGTGGAAGAAGCTGGGCGATCTGGGCGTGCTGGGCATCACGGTGAGCGAAGAATATGGCGGCGCCGGGCTGGGCTACCTGGCCCACATCATCGCCATGGAAGAAATCTCGCGTGCCTCGGCCTCGGTGGGATTGTCCTATGGCGCGCACTCCAATCTCTGCGTGAACCAGATCAAGCGCAACGGCAACGAAGAACAGAAGCGCAAGTACCTGCCCAGGCTGATCTCGGGCGACTTCATCGGCGCCCTGGCGATGTCCGAACCCAACGCCGGTTCGGATGTGGTGAGCATGAAATTGCGCGCCGACAAGAAGGGTGACCGCTATGTGCTCAATGGCAGCAAGATGTGGATCACCAACGGCCCCGATGCCGACGTACTGGTGGTCTACGCCAAGACCGACCTGGAGGCGGGTGCACGCGGCATGACCGCCTTCCTGGTGGAAAAGGGATACAAAGGATTCTCGGTCGCGCAGAAGCTGGACAAGCTCGGCATGCGCGGCTCACACACGGGCGAGCTGGTGTTCCAGGATTGCGAAGTGCCGGAAGAGAACGTGCTGGGCGGCGTGGGCCGGGGCGTGAATGTGTTGATGTCGGGCCTGGACTTCGAGCGCAGCGTGCTCTCCGGCGGTCCGCTGGGCATCATGCAGGCCTGTATGGATGTGGTGGTCCCCTACGTGCATGACCGCAAGCAGTTCGGCCAGGCCATCGGCGAATTCCAGCTCATGCAGGGCAAGCTGGCCGACATGTATTCCACCATGATGGCCTGCAAGGCCTACGTCTATGCTGTCGGCCAGGCCTGTGACCGTGCCGACAGCGCCGACAAGGTGCGCGCCCTGCGCAAGGATGCCGCCGGCGCCATCCTGTACTCCGCCGAAAAAGCCACCTGGATGGCCGGCGAAGCCATCCAGTCGCTGGGTGGCAATGGCTACATCAATGAATATCCGGTCGGCCGCCTGTGGCGCGACGCCAAGCTCTACGAGATCGGCGCGGGCACCAGCGAGATCCGCCGCATGCTGATCGGCCGCGAACTGTTTGCCGATACGCTTTGAATACCTCTGAACATTTCTGAACACATACGCATCTACCAGACACAGGACATCATGAGCACCCCCATCGATTTCTACTTCGACTTCAGTTCGCCCTACGGCTATTTCGCCGCCGTCGAGATCGACAAGCTGGCCGCAAGACATAGCCGCGACGTGAACTGGCATCCCATCCTGCTGGGCCCCATCTTCAAGGCGCTGGGCACCAATTCGCTGGTCAACATTCCGGTCAAGGGCGAGTATTCGCGTCACGACATGGAGCGCACGGCGCGCTTCCACAACATCTTCTACAAAGCGCCCAGCCACTTCCCCATCGGCACCCAGGTCGCCGCGCGCGCCACGCTGTGGGTGCAGCAGACCCAGCCGGCCAAGGCGGTCGAGCTGATCAAGACCTTGTACAGCGCCTACTTCACCGAAGACATCGACATCAGCGTCACCGACAATGTGCTGCGCATCGCCGCCGATCTCGGCATCGACCGCAACGCCCTGCAGGCGGCGCTGGAGTCGCCCGAGCTCAAGGACCAGCTGCGCCAGTCCACCGAAGCGGCGGGCCAGGCCGGCGTGTTCGGCTCGCCCTTCATGATCGTCGATGGCGAACAGTTCTGGGGCTTTGATCGCTTCCCGCAACTGGACGCCCTGCTGAAGAACGGAAAGATCTGATGAGCAACAAGAAAGACATGGCCTGCCCCTGCGGCCAAGCCAGCTTCGACAAATGCTGTGGCCGCTTCATCACGGGCGGCCAGATTCCCGCCACCGCCGACCTGCTGATGCGCTCGCGCTACAGCGCCTTCGCCCTGCGCGATGAAGCCTACCTGCGCGCCACCTGGTTTCCCGACACCTTGCCCGACGAAGAGCTGACCAACGAAACCGACGTCAAGTGGATCGGCCTGGACATCAGGAAGCACCAGCACGTCGCCGGCAGCGATGAAGCGACCGTGGAATTCGTGGCCCGCTTCAAGGTGGCTGGCCGCGCGCATCGCCTGCATGAGATCAGCAACTTCGTGCGCCAGGCTGATGCGGCTGGCCAGATGCGCTGGTACTACGTGGATGGCAGCTTCCCGGAGGATTGACGTTTTCTGCACTACGGTACCAAAGCATCACGGCAGCGCTGCATCACTACAAGAAACTGAACAGAGAGACGAGACACCATGCCGCAGATTGAAAGCAAGCTCAACCCGCGCAGCGAGGATTTCCAGAACAACCGCGCCGCCATGCAGCGCATTGTCGATGACCTGCGCGAGAAGATCGCCGCCATCGCCGAGGGCGGTGGCCAGGCCGCGCGCGAGAAGCATCTCGCGCGCGGCAAGCTGCTGCCGCGTGACCGGGTGCAGATGCTGCTGGACCCGGGCACGCCCTTCCTGGAATTCTCGCAGCTGGCCGCCTACGGCATGTATCGCGAAAAAGACCGCGATGGCCAACCCAAGGACGCGGCCCCTTCAGCCGGCATCATCACCGGCATCGGTCGCGTGGCCGGGCAAGAGTGCGTAATCGTCTGCAACGACGCCACCGTCAAGGGCGGCACCTATTATCCGATGACGGCCAAGAAGCACCTGCGCGCCCAGGAGATCGCCGAATTCAATCACCTGCCCTGCATCTACTTGGTCGATAGCGGCGGCGCCAACCTGCCCAACCAGGATGAGGTCTTCCCCGACCGCGACCACTTCGGCCGCATCTTCTACAACCAGGCCAACCTGTCGGCCAAGGGCATTGCCCAGATCGCCGTGGTGATGGGTTCCTGCACCGCCGGCGGCGCCTATGTGCCGGCCATGAGCGATGAGTCCATCATCGTCAAGGACCAGGCCACCATCTTCCTGGCCGGGCCGCCGCTGGTGAAGGCCGCGACCGGCGAAGTGGTGAGCGCCGAAGAACTGGGCGGAGGTGACGTGCATACGCGCCTCTCCGGCGTGGCCGACCACCTGGCCCAGGACGACACCCACGCGCTGGCCATCGCCCGCAACATCGTCGGCCACCTCAACCGCCGCAAGCCGCAACAACTGGCATTGCGCGAGAGCGTCGAACCCAGGTATCCGGCGCAGGAACTGTATGGCGTCATCCCCACCGATACCCGCAAGCCCTTCGACGTGCGCGAAGTCATCGCCCGCATCGTCGATGCCAGCGAGTTCGATGAATTCAAGGCGCGCTACGGCACTACGCTGGTGTGCGGATTCGCTCACCTGCATGGCATGCCGGTAGGCATCATCGCCAACAACGGCATACTCTTCTCGGAGGCCGCCGAGAAAGGCACGCACTTCATCGAGCTGTGCTGCCAGCGCAAGATCCCGCTGATCTTCCTGCAGAACATCACCGGCTTCATGGTCGGCAAGAAGTACGAGAACGAAGGCATCGCCCGCCATGGTGCCAAAATGGTCACCGCCGTCTCCACCGCCAGGGTGCCCAAGCTCACCGTGATCATCGGCGGCAGCTTCGGCGCCGGCAACTATGGCATGTGCGGCCGCGCCTTCTCGCCGCGCTTCCTGTGGATGTGGCCCAATGCGCGCATCTCGGTGATGGGCGGCGAACAGGCCGCCAGCGTGCTGGCCACGGTCAAGCGCGATGGCATCGAAGCGCGCGGCAGCAGCTGGAGCGCCGAGGAAGAGGCCGCCTTCAAGGAGCCCATCCGCGCCCAGTATGAAACCCAGGGCCATCCCTATTACGCCTCGGCACGGCTGTGGGACGATGGCGTCATCGACCCCGCCGATACCCGCCAGGTGCTGGCGCTGGGCCTGTCGGCGGCGCTCAACGCCCCCATCGAAGAGACCCGCTTCGGCGTGTTCCGTATCTGAGCCACGCCTGCGAGGAGAGCCCATGTTCACCAAGATCCTGATCGCCAATCGCGGCGAAATCGCCTGCCGCGTGGCAGCCACCGCACGTCGCCTGGGCATCGCCACGGTGGCCGTCTATTCCGATGCCGACGCCCGCGCCAAGCACGTGGCCGCCTGTGATGAAAGCGTGCGCCTGGGCCCCGCCCCGGCACGCGAAAGCTACCTCTGTGCCGAAAAGATCATCGCCGCCGCGCTGGCCACAGGCGCACAGGCGATCCATCCCGGCTATGGTTTCCTGTCGGAGAACGCCGGCTTCGCCCAGGCCTGCGCCGAGGCCGGGCTGGTCTTCATCGGCCCGCCTGCATCCGCCATCGAGGCCATGGGCTCCAAGGCGGCGGCCAAGGCGCTGATGGAACAGGCTGCCGTGCCGCTGGTGCCAGGCTATCACGGCGAAGAACAGGAGAGCGGTTTCCTGCGCAGCCAGGCCGATCGCATCGGCTACCCGGTGCTGCTCAAGGCCAGCGCTGGCGGAGGCGGCAAGGGCATGCGCGTGGTCGAGCGTTCGGAAGACTTCGAAGCCGCGCTGGCCTCCTGCAAGCGCGAGGCCATTGCCAGCTTCGGCGACGATCGCGTGCTGGTGGAAAAATACCTGACCCGTCCGCGCCACATCGAAATCCAGGTCTTCGCCGATGGCCACGGCCACTGCGTCTACCTGTTCGAACGCGACTGCTCCGTGCAACGCCGCCACCAGAAGGTGCTGGAAGAAGCCCCCGCGCCGGGCATGAGCGAAGAACGCCGCGCCGCCATGGGCGAGGCCGCCGTAGCCGCCGCCCGCGCCGTGGGCTATGTGGGCGCAGGCACGGTGGAATTCATCGCCAACCAGGATGGCAGCTTCTATTTCATGGAGATGAATACCCGCCTGCAGGTCGAGCACCCGGTCACCGAAATGATCACCGGTCTCGATCTGGTGGAGTGGCAGTTACGTGTGGCCGCAGGCCAGGCATTGCCGCTGAAGCAAGAGCAACTGCGCATCCACGGCCACGCCATCGAAGCGCGCATCTATGCCGAGAATCCCGAGAAGGGTTTCCTGCCCGCCATCGGCACGCTCACCCGCATGCGCAGTGCTGCGGCGGTGGAATTCCGCCTGGGACAGAGCGAGCCCGGCGACCCGGCGCATGTGCGCATCGACGCGGGTGTGAGAGAAGGCGACGCCATCTCGCCGTTCTATGATCCGATGATCGCCAAGCTCATCGTCTGGGGCGCGGACCGCGACGCCGCCCTGCGCAACATGCAGCGCGCGCTGGCGCACTACCAGGTGGTCGGCCTGGCCACCAATATCGCTTTCCTGCAACGGCTGGTCGCAGGCCAGGCCTTTTCCACGGCGGACCTCGATACCGGACTGATCGAGCGGCATCGCGATACCCTGTTCCCGCCGCCCTCCTCGCCGAATGCCGAGACCCTGGCCCTGGCCGTCGCCGCGATCCTGCAGCAGGAGCACGCCCAAGCCGACCACAGCGATCCCTGGTCGCAACGCAACGGCTGGCGACTCAATAACCGCCTGCTGCGCACGCTGCGTTTCGAGGACGATGCAGGCAACACGACCGTGCAACTGGACTATGCCGGCGACGGCCAGCACTGGTCCTTGCAGATGGACGGGCAGACGCATGCGCTGCAACTGCACGCCGCCGACGGCGACACCCTGATGATCTCGCTGGACGGACGCACCCTGCGCGCCGACGTGCTGCGCGAAGGTGACTGGCTGCACGTCTTCGACGCCCACGGACAGCGCAGCCTGCGCCATGTCGATCCCATGGCCCATGCCGGCCATAGCGAAGCCGAAGGCGGACGCCTGACCGCGCCCATGCCCGGCAAGATCGTCGCGCTGCTGGTGCAGAAAGGCGCGAGCGTAGCGCAAGGCACGCCGCTGCTGATCATGGAGGCGATGAAGATGGAACACGCCATCGCCGCACCCGCCGATGGCGTCGTCGAAGACCTGCTCTACGCGGTCGGCGACCAGGTGGCCGAAGGTGCGCAGTTGCTGGAATTCAAGGCCGCGTGAGCACGCCGCCATGAACGCACCGGCCCTGCACATCGCCGCCAGCATCCATGTGCTGGAACGCGGCTGGCTGTCGTCCAACAATGTGCTGCTGTTCGGGCGCGATGAGGTGGCGATGATCGACAGCGGTTACGTCACCCACGCCGAACAGACCCGCACTCTGGTGCGTCATGTGCTGGCGCAACGAGGGCGGCCCCGGCTGGACCTGCTGGTCAACACCCATCTGCACTCGGACCACTGCGGCGGCAATGCTGCGCTCCAGCAGGAGCACGACTGCCGCATCGCCATCCCCGCTGCAGAAGAAAAGCAGGTCCGCCACTGGGATGAAGACGCGCTAAGCTACCGCGCCACCGGCCAACGCTGCGCGCGTTTTACGCCTACGCAGACCTTGCGCAGCGGCGAAGTGCTGCGCATGGGCGAGCTGGACTGGCAGGTGCTGGCCGCGCCCGGCCATGATCCGCATGCGCTGCTGTTCTACTGCGCGCAGGAGGGCGTGCTGGTCTCGGCTGATGCGCTGTGGCGCAATGGCTTTGGCATTATCTTTCCGGAACTGGACGGCGAATCCGGCTTCGCAGAAGCCCGCGCCACGCTGGAACTGATCCGCAGCCTGGAGGTACGCACCGTCATCCCCGGCCACGGCGCACCCTTCACCGAGGTCGATGATGCGCTGGACAAGGCCTTCTCGCGGCTCGATTACCTGCAGGCCGATCCGCGCCGCAATGCGCATAATGGCGTCAAGGTCCTGGTGAAGTTCCTGCTGATGGAGCGTGGCCGCATCGCGCTCGAGCAGTTGCCGGCGATGATGCGGGAGATCCCGCTGCTGCGCATCACCAATGAACGCCACCTGCAGATGGACGACGTCGCCCTCGCCCGCTGGTGCGTAGCGCAGCTGGAGAAGGCCGGCGCCGCCCATAGCGACGGCGTCTTCCTGCTCGACCGATGAGCGCGCGCACCGGCCTGCCAGCGCCTGAAGCACGGCAGCCATGCTGTTATCATTTCCCGCTTGTTCCCTAGCCTTTGCGATTGCCATGACTGATACCGCCGCACCCCTGCCCTCTTCCGCCCAACGCGTGGCCGACCTGCTGGTCTCCATGGGCCATGACAAGCCGGTCGTGATGCTGCCCTCGACCGGCCGCACCTCTGCCGAAGCCGCCGCCGCCGTCGGTTGCGACGTGGCCGAGATCGCCAAGTCCATCATCTTCCGCCGTCTTTCCGACGACGCCCCGGTGCTGGTCATCGCCAGCGGCGCCAACCGCGTGGACGAAGCCAAGGTCACCGCGCTGACCGGCCCGCTGGGCAAGGCCGACGCCAAGTTCGTGCGTGAGAAGACCGGCTACGCCATCGGCGGCGTCTGCCCGGTCGGCCATGTGGTCAAGCCGGTCATGCTGATCGACCGTGACCTGTTCAACTTCGACAGCATCTGGGCCGCCGCCGGCCATCCCCATGCGCTGTTCAGCCTGACCGCCGCGCAGTTGGAAAAGATGACCGGCGGCGCCGTCGCCGACGTACGCCTGGAAGCGCCGCCCCCGGCCCACTGATATCATCGTTGCAGACAGAGACAAGCCCGCCCATCCCCGCCACGGAGACCCGCCAGATGAACCTGCCCAATAAAGTGAAGATCGTCGAAGTCGGACCGCGCGACGGTTTGCAGAACGAGAAGGAAACCATTTCCGCCGAGGTCAAGATCGAGCTGGTCAATCGTCTCGCCGCGGCGGGCTTTCCGAATGTGGAGGCCGCCTCGTTCGTCTCGCCCAAGTGGGTGCCGCAGATGGCCACCTCCGCCGAGGTCATGCATGGCATCGCGCGCAAGCCCGGCGTGGTGTATTCCGCGCTGGTGCCCAACATGAAGGGCTTCGAGGCCGCGCTGGAGGCGGGCGTGGACGAGGTAGTGATCTTTGGCGCGGCCTCGGAAGCGTTTTCGCAGAAGAACATCAACTGTTCCATTGCCGAATCCATCGACCGTTTTGCCGACGTGGCGCGCGCCGCCAAGGAGCACCGCAAGCGCCTGCGTGCAGCGGTCAGTTGCGCCTTTGGCTGTCCCTACCAGGGCGAGGTGCCGCTGGAGGCCGTGGCCGACGTGGTACGGCGCTTCCGCGAACTGGGCTGTGACGAGATCGACATCGCCGACACCATCGGCGTAGCCACGCCAGGCAAGGTGCGCCCGGTGATGGAAACGGCGATCCGCGAATTCCATATCGAAGGTTTGTCGGGACACTTCCACGATACCTATGGGCAGGCGCTGGCCAACATCTATGCCAGTCTGCAGACGGGCATCAGCATCTATCACGCCTCGGTGGCGGGGCTGGGCGGATGTCCTTATGCCAAGGGCGCGACCGGCAATGTGGCCACTGAAGATGTGCTGTACATGATGAATGGGCTCGGCATCGAGACCGGCGTGGATCTGGACGCCGTGGTGGAGGCGGGGCAGTTCATCTCGCAGCAGCTGGGGCGCAGGTCGGTCAGCAGGGCGGGGAATGCGATCGCGGCGAAACGTGGGGGATGAGCCATAGGCGCTGACACCTCGCGCCGCTGAATCTCATCACGCCGTTTCGCTTCCCGGGCCATTCCCGTTCAGGCAGATGAACGGCTGCCCGCCCAGCCGATGCGCTGGCGCTGCTGCGCCAGCAGCCGACCTCACTGCTGGCGATACCGCCGCAGACCGCGAATCGGATACTTCTCGCGCTTGGCGCGCGTATCCGCCGCCGCCAGCGCCTTCTTCAGCGCACGCTTGTGCAACACCGCCCCGCCGATCACGACGACAGCCGCCAGAGCGATGATGAGGATATTGACCAGATCGAATGTTTGCATGACTTCCCCCTCTTGCAACAACAGGTGAAACACGGGCATGGCCCCTTTCCGGTTTTGCCGGAGCCGCAACGCACCCCCGGTGGCGCTTGCGTGGCCTGTCAGACACCAGGCTTGTGGAAAACATAGCACATGGTTTCGGTGGGACAGTAAATCATATAAATAATTTCCTGAATATTTCCCCTACATGCAACAAAGCCACAAAAAGCACGATCGTAATATTTTGTGGCTTTTTGCCCTATAATCGTCCGACAAACCCGGCCCCGCGCCTTGAAATAACGACAACCCACGAGAGACGACCATGACATCAGCCCCGGCTTATCCGAAAGCGTTGCAAGATCTGCGCCTGCCCATCATCTGCTCACCGATGTTCATCGCCAGCGGTCCGGCCCTGGTGGCGGCGCAGTGCAAGGCGGGGCTGGTGGGGTCGTTTCCGGCGCTCAATGCGCGTCCGGCCGAGCTGCTCGATACCTGGCTGACCCAGTTGCAAGAGGAGCTGGCGCAGTGGCAGGCCGCGCATCCGCAGCGCAAGGTGGGGCCGATTGCGGTTAACCAGATCGTGCACCAGTCCAACGACCGGCTGGCCCAGGACGTGGCCACCTGCGTGAAGCACCAGGTGCCGATCATCATCTCCAGCCTGCGCGCGCCGCCGCAGGAGATGCTGGATGCGGTGCACAGCTATGGCGGCATCGTGCTGCACGATGTGATTTCGCTGCGCCATGCCGAGAAGGCGCTGGAGGCCGGCGTGGACGGGCTCATCCTGGTGGCGGCCGGGGCGGGCGGGCATGCGGGGACGCTCTCGCCGTTCGCGCTGGTGGGCGAGGTGCGCAAGATGTTCAAGGGACCGCTGGTGCTGTCCGGGGCCATCGCTACGGGCGACGCCGTGCTGGCGGCGCAGGCCATGGGCGCGGACTTCGCCTACATGGGCTCGCGCTGGCTGGCCACGCAGGAATCGAATGTGGATGAGGCCTATCGCCAGGCCATCGTCGAGTCCACTGCGGCCGATGTGGTCTACACCAATCTCTTCACGGGCGTACACGGCAATTACCTCAAGAAATCCATCGTCAATGCCGGCCTCGATCCCGACAACCTGCCCGAGGCCGACAAGACCAAGATGAATTTCGGCTCCGGCGGCGGTAGCAAGGCCAAGGCCTGGCGCGACATCTGGGGCGCGGGCCAGGGCGTGGGCCTGATGGATGACGTGCCGACGGTGGCCGAGATGGTGGAGCGGCTGGAGGCCGAATACCGCGCCGCGCGCTCGCGCCTGGCGCTGTAGGCGCGGCCTTGCGCGCACGGGCCTGCGGCTCTCGGCGCGACAGCAGGCGGACCTCTTCCCGGTCCGCCTTTCTTTTTTTGTGCATCCTCGCACCAGCCTGACGGAACGCGCCCCGCACTGGCGCATCCAAGCATGAGCTTGTACGGCTTCTATCCCTGCCGGATGAGCGCTCCCCTCTTCACTTGTGAGATTTGTCCGTCGGACAATTTCTCATTTTTCATCACGCGCTGAAACTGGCGGCACTTCTGCTGCGCCCTCCGGTCGTACCTGTTCGCTTCCTGCCTTCGCAAGGGCCGGGGCTAGCGCCGCACTCAGCTGCAGCGGCACTGCCTCCCTGCGACAAAGAAGAGCCATGACTTTTATGCGAGGACATCACCATGACCAGCTTTCTAAGAACCAGAAAAGATCGTCATCCCAAACACGACAAGCCACGCCTGCCGCACGAACAAGACCAGAACATCGATCGTCAGGACCCGGCGCGCAGTGGCCATCAGGTCGAGCGCCCGGAGATTCGCCAGGCCTACGATGACATCCGCCAGGGCCAGGTCGATACCGACCTGCGCGGCACGGGCGGGCTCGATGAGATGAACAAGGAAGGCGGCAAGCGCGCCGCCAGTGCGCCGCCCAAGCAGCTGGATAAAGACTGAAGAGACTGAAGCCCCGGGATGGCCCGGTCAGCGCTGCTACAGCGCCGACTGCGCCATCCAGTCATGGATCAGGGCCGCGAGTTCCTGCGGCTTTTCCATCGGCGTCATGTGGCCGCAGTCGCGGATGATTTCCAGGCGTGACTGCGGAATCTGCCGCGCCATCTCCTCCGATTCCTCCACACTGCGCAACTTGTCCTGGTCGCTGCTGACGATGAGCACCGGGCAACGTAACTGCTGCAAGCTCTCGGCGTCACTATCCCGCAAGGTCTGCAACTGGCGCAGGAACACCTCCTTGCCATTGGCCAGGGCCATCGCCTGCAGGCGCTCCAGCAAGGCGCGCTCGCCGCTGCGCGCCGGGTGCAGCGACGAGGCCAGCGCCCGCGAGGTCAATCCCTTGAAGGGCGTACGCTGGGCCAGCTCGATCTGCGCCAGCGTACCGGCCGATTCACGCTCGGTCTGCGGGCGCGACGAGGTGTTGAGCAGGGCCAGCCCTGCTACCCGCTCGGGCGCCATCAGTGCCATGGCCTGCGCCACGAAGCCTCCCATCGAGAAACCGAACAGCACGAAGCGCTCGGGTGCATTGCGCAACACTGAGGCGGCCAGGGCGCGGATGCCGATCTCCTGGCCGAGATCGCCGAAATGCAGTGCGCCCAGCGCCTCCAGGTCGGGCTGCATGTCGTCCCAGAGATGATGATTGAGCATGAAGCCGGGCAGCAGGACCAGGTTGCGCATGGGATTCCTTACGACGTTGAACAAAGAAGAGAACGAAAAACGCCACCGCAAGCAGCTATTGCAGCCACTGCGCGCGCCGGCTCGACAGCGCCATGGCCAGGCACAGCGCGCCCAGCAGCGCCAGCGCCGCCTGCAAGCCCCAGCCATGGGCCAGGAAGCCGAACACGGGCGGCCCGATCAGGCTGCCGCTGTAACCCAGCGTGGCCACGGCGGCCAGGGCGGTCGAGCCGTGCCGGCCGGCGGCGCTGAAGACGAACGGGAACACCGCCGCCACGCCCGCGCCGGCAATGGCAAACCCGAGGATGGCCGGCGTCATGCCCTGCGCGGTCACGGCCAGCACCATCCCGCCGGTGGCCACCAGGGTGCCGATCGAGACCACGCGGCGCGCATCATAACGCGCCTTGAGGCCGTCGCCGACCATGCGCATGACCAGCATCATGCCGGCAAAGGCGGCATAGGCCAGGGGCGTGGCGCCATCGCTGGCGCCGATGTGGTCCTTCATGTAGATACCGCTCCAGTCGGCCACCGACCCTTCGACGATGGCGCCGCAAAAGGCGATCACGCCCAGCACCACCAGATGGCCATGCGGCAGCGCGAAGAGCTGGCGCTGCGGATCGTATTGCGGACGGTCATCGGGTAGCGCCTGGCAACTGGCGTAAAGCGGCCAGACCAGCAGCGCCGCCGCCAGCAGGAAGTGCCACAGCGGCGCCACGCCCAGGCCGGCCACGGCGCTGGCGATCAGCGCGCCGGAGAAGGTGCCGACGCAGAACCAGCCATGCAGCATCGACATGATGGGCCGGCCGGCCTCGCGCTCGGCCTGTGCGCCCAGCGCATTGATGGCCACGTCGAAACAGCTGGAGGCCGCGCCATACAAGGTGCAGACCGCCATCAGCGTCCACAGCCCGGGGGCCAGCGCCAGCAGCGGCAATGAGAGCAGCAGCACCAGCCCGGCGTAGAGGCTGCTGTGGCGCGCGCCGTAATGGCCGGTGATCCAGGCCGCCAGCGGAAAGGAGCCGACCGCGCCGATGCCGCCGCACAGCAGGACCAGGGCCAGCGTGGCCGCGTCCAGTTGCAACTGGTCCCGGATGGCGGGAATGCGCGCCGCCCAAGTGGAAAAGACCACACCCAGCAGCAGGAACAGAAAAGGGATGGCGATCTTGCGCCAGGCCTGGTGGTTTTGCGGAAGCGCGGGAATGCAATGCTTGGTTGTCATCGGGATGTCAGGAATGTAAACTGCCAGAAACTCATTTATCTTCAGCAATGAGTCTCAGTATTGCCTCCGCTATTATCCGACAACCGGGAAGGACGCAGGAATGCGGCCTTTGTCGGACCCGGCGGGAGAGGGCAATAGGGGGCCCGCCGTGGGACGGCGGCCAATGCCAGAGGTTCAAAGCGGGTGCAAGCCCGCCTCGCCAGATCACGCATCCAGCCGCTTCTGACGACAACCGACTCCGCCAGCGGCGGCGACTCGCAGGGACAGGGATGCCAGTTTCAGAATCAAACAAGATCTACCAGGAAGTCATCAACGCCATGATCGCCGTGCATCGGCTGACCGATGGCTATACGCCCAACCACGAGGACCAGACCGCCGAGCTGGCTGTCATGATCGGGCGTCACCTGGACCTGGCCACCGAGCGCATCGACGCGCTGCACATGGCCTCGCGGGTGCATGACATCGGCAAGGCCACGATTCCGCTGGCGCTGTTGACCAAGCCGGGCCGCATCAGCGTGGAAGAATATGACGTGCTCAAGACGCACGTACAATTCGGTTACGAGATTCTCAACAAGATCAGTTTCCCCTTCAACCTGGCCGAAATCGTCCATTGCCATCACGAGTATCTGGACGGCAGCGGCTATCCGCGCGGCATCAGCGGCGACGAGATCCCGCTGGAAGCCCGCATCCTGACCGTGGCCGACATTGTCGAGTCGATGTCGGCCGACCGCCCCTACCGCAAGTCCTTGGGCATGAGTGCGGCGCTGGACGAGATCCAGCGGCAAAGCGGCGTGCGGCTGGACACCGTTGTGGTGGACGCCTGCCTGGATGTGGTCAAGCGCAGCAACTGGCGTCCCATCTCCAACTGAGCCGCGCCCTTGGGCTACACTGGGCGTCATAACATCACAATGACACCCGGAGACGCCACCCCATGCCCACCGACGCGGCCCGCCCGCCCTCGCCTTTCATCCTGCAGCATCCCATCCTGACTGCGCTGGCCCTGTCGCTGGGCACCGCCGTGGCGCTGGGCGTGGCGCGTTTCTCGTATGCGCTGCTGCTGGCGCCGATGCGCGCCGACCTGGGCTGGCCCTATCTGGTGGCGGGTGGCATGAATACCGGCAACGCGCTGGGCTACCTGCTGGGCGCGCTGGCCACGCCGCTGCTGATGCGCCGCTTCCTGGCGCACCGGGTCCTGATCGCTGGCGCATTCGCCACGGCGCTGCTGTCCTTCCTGCCGGCGCTGACCACTGACACGCTGCTGCAACTGCTGCTGCGCGTGGTCACCGGGGTGAGCAGCGCGCTGATCTTTGTCTCGGGCGGCCTGCTGGTGAGCCGGCTGGCGGCCATGCACGGACATCGTGCCGGGCTGTTGCTGGGACTGTATTACGGCGGGACGGGACTGGGCATCGTGGCGGCCTCGCTGCTGGTGCCGCCGGTCATGGCGGCAGCGGCAGCACACGGCGCACCCCATCCCTGGCAATGGGCCTGGCTGCTGCTGGGGACGCTGGCGCTGGTGGCCAGCCTGGTGATGGCCGGGCCGGCGCGCCTCATGCCCGCGACGGCTGCGCAAGTCCAGGGCAACGGGCGCTGGCAGGCGCGCAGCCTCCTCTTCGGGCTGATCGGCTATCTCTTCTTTGGGCTGGGCTATATCGGCTACATGACCTTCGTC
Organism: Herbaspirillum camelliae; assembly: GCF_001929405.1. Taxonomy (NCBI): domain Bacteria; kingdom Pseudomonadati; phylum Pseudomonadota; class Betaproteobacteria; order Burkholderiales; family Oxalobacteraceae; genus Herbaspirillum; species Herbaspirillum camelliae. The sequence continues at coordinate 1,333,508 of NZ_KV880769.1, read as the reverse complement.
ATCGCGCTGCTCAAGGAAGAAGGCATGCCCGCCGAGCGCATCACGCTGTTCTTTGCCTTGCTGGGAGCGGCCACCTTCGCTTCTTCACGCATCTGGGCGCGCATGCTGGATCGCTTCCGGGGCGGCCAGTCGTTGGCCATCCTCAATGGCCTGCTGGCGCTGGCAACCGTGTTGCCGGCGCTGACCGCCGAGCCGGTGGCGGTGTTTGCTTCCGGCCTGCTGTTCGGCGGCTGCTTCCTCTCGGCAGTGGCTTCGACCACCGCCATGGTGCGGCACAACCTGCCGCCGCATCACTGGCCGGCGGGCATCAGCGCCTTCACCATCATCTTTGCGGTGGGCCAGATCATTGGCCCCACCATCGTCGGCTGGATTGCCGATGGCGCAGGCGGACTGCAACGCGGGCTGACGTTTTCGGCACTGACCTTGCTGACCGGCGCGCTGGTGGCCTGGCGACAACGCCCGCTGGCTTGAACAGAACGGCCGGGGACGCAGGCTGCTGCCCTGCGCCAGACCGAGGTCACCAGAACGGCGCCGAGATCAGCAGCACCAGGATCAGCACTGCGCCTGCGGCCTTCCAGGGCCATTTGTAGGTTCGTCCTTGCATGGGTTGTCCTCCTCTGAAGTGTAGAGCCGCAGGAAATGCGGCAGATGGGGACATCCTAAAGGGCGGCCACCCGGCCATACAATCGGCCATCAAGGTAGGCGTGCGTAGGAATGGAAGAAAACCAGCTTGACGTTTTCTGCACATCGGGCCGCGCGGTCAATACCGGCGCGGCCCGCAGGGGAGCTGCTGCTACTGCTGGCCGAGATGGCGGCGCAGCGCCTCCACCAAGGTACCGCAATCCTCATCGGTGCCGATGGTGATGCGCAGGAACTGGCTGATGCGCTCGCTCTTGAAGTGACGCACGATGATGCCGTCGGCGCGCAATGCCGCCGCCAGTTGCGCCACGTCGTGCTGCGGATGACGCACGAAGAGGAAGTTGGCCGCCGAGGGCAAGACCTGGAATCCAAGTCCTGCAAGCTGGGCAGCCAGCGCAGTGCGGCTGGCGATGACCATGTCGCAGGTCTTGCGGAAGTAGTCCTCATCGTCGATGGCAGCGGTCGCGCCGGCAATGGCGGGGCGGTCCAGCGGATAGGAGTTGAAGCTGTTCTTGACGCGCTCCAGCGCATCGATCAGGTCGGCATGGCCGACCGCAAAGCCCACGCGCATGCCGGCCAGCGCGCGCGACTTGGACAGGGTCTGCACCACCAGCAGGTTGGGATAGCGCTGCACCAGCGGGATGGCGCTCTGGCCGCCGAAATCGATGTAGGCCTCATCGACCACCACCACACGTTCAGGGTTGCCCTGCAGGATGCGCTCGACGTCTTCCAGTCCGAGCAGGCAGCCGGTGGGCGCATTCGGATTGGGGAAGATGATGCCGCCGATGGCCTCGCCATGGCCCAGGTAGTCCTCGCTGCGCAGGGTGAAGTCCTCGGCCAGCGGCACGGCGCGATACTCGACCTGGTACAGGCCGGCATAGGTGGGATAGAAGCTGTAGGTGATGTCCGGGAAGAGGATGGGCTTGCCATGCTGCAGCAGCGCGTGGAAGGCATGCGCCAGCACTTCATCGGAACCGTTGCCCACGAACACCTCGCGCACGCTGACGCCATCGGCGGCGTGACGGCGGGCAATGGCCTGCTTCAGAGGTTCGGCGTCCGGATTGGGATACAGGCGCAGGCTGTCGCTGACTTCGCGGGCGATGGCCTGCAAGGCCAGCGGCGAGGGACCGTAGGGGCTTTCATTGGTGTTGAGCTTGACCAGACGGGCGATCTTGGGTTGTTCGCCGGGGGTATAGGGCGTCAGGCGGCTGACGATGGGGCTCCAGAACTTGCTCATGAGAATGCGGCCCCTGCCGGGCCGTGCAGAATTGAGGGGAAAGCGCAGATGGTAGCAAACTTGCCGCCCACCGGCGCCAGCCGCCCTGGAAATCTCAGAAATAGGGACGGTAGCGTGGCTGGCGCGGGGCGTCAGCGCCAGAGTGCAGCGAAGCCCCGGCTACAGGCTGCACCGCAGGTGCAACGCTGCTGCTGAGCAGGGAGATAGCGCGGCTGGCGGTCTCGGGCGGCAGGCCGATCAGGTCCTGGCAGGCCCGTTGCAGGGCCGGCAGCGTCGCAAATCCCGCTGCGGCCGGATGTAGGGTAACGCCGGCATCGTCCATGCGCGCCAGCTGCGCCAACACCCAGGCCACGCGCTGCTCACGCACCAGGCTGCGCAGCGATTCGCCTTCGGCAAAGAGCAGGGCACGCAACCGCGCCGTGCTGAGCTGCCAGTCGTCGGCGATGCGCCCGGCGCACCAGTGCGCGGCGGGCTGCGCGAAGATGGCGGCGGCCAGACGGCGAGCGTGGGGCTTGCTGGTATCGGCGGCGCGCTCCAGGTCGGCGCTGGATTGCGTATCCAAGGCCAGTGACCAGACGGCCGGACGCATGCCCTGCGCACCCACGCGCGGATGGGCCAGGCAGGCAAAGCGCACGAACGAGGGCACCGTGAAGCTCTCGCCCTCACCCAGCTCGACGGCCACGCCGCCGCTCTTCAAGGTGGCGGCGCCCTTCCATACCCGCACGCGCGCCGGTGCGGCAAAGCGCAGGTCGTGCAGGTGCAAGTGATGATGGGTGACGATGGCCATGGATGTTTGCGATACGGTATCAGCCCCGGGAGGTTGCCCCGATCTTAAGGCAGGGACGGCGGCAAGACTGTCATCGTGGTGACAGGCCGCTTACAGTGAGGCCATGCCGAAGGCGCGCAAGCCATCCAGGTCGACCACGCGGATGCTCTGGTAGGAAATCTCCACCAGGCCTAGCTCGGCCAGGCGGCGCATGGCCTGGTTCACGCGCTGGCGCGACAGGCCGGTCAAGAGACCGATCTCTTCCTGCGACAGCTCCAGCACCTTGGACGTACGCGGATACAGCATGGGATGGAACAGCTGTGCAATGGCCTGCGCCACGCGGGCATCGACATCGAGCAGGCGCTCGTTCTGGACGGTCGCGATGAACTGGCCCATGCGCTCGTTCAACTGGCCGATCACGAAGGCATTGAAGGGCAGGCTCTCGGCCATGAGGCGATGAAAGGTATCGGCCGGCACCAGCAGGATCTGCGAGGCGCGGATGGCGATGACGTCATAGCGGCGCGGCTCGCGCTTGATAACGCTGCCCTCGCCGCACCAGCCGCCTTCGGGCACGCCCGAGAGCGTGCTGCTGCGACCATCGATGTTGTAGACGGCCAGCTTGATCAAGCCCTCATGCACGCCGATCCAGTATTGCGAGAGCTCGCCGCGCCGGGCCACGAAGGCATCGGCGGCATAGCGCACGCGCTGGGTGGTGGCGGCCGCCAGCGCACGATGCTCGCTGGCCAGCGCGGCGAACCAGTCGTATTGCGGCAGAAGCTGCGCCATCGGGCTGCTCATAGGATAGGGTAGGCACGGAGGTGGAGGGAAACGGCAAACATTGTCGCATGTCAGCCTTGTCGTCGTGATGACAAAGCGCAAGGCGGCATCGGTGCTACCCTAGCGCGATAGCACGCGGCTGATAAAAAATGCACAGGCCGCCACCACCATCCCCGCTGCAAGGAGACCAGCATGGCAGACTTCGACACCGGCCTTGGCCGCAACGCCGCCAATTACGCGGCCCTCACGCCCATCGACTTCATCGCGCGCGCAGCCGCCGTCTATGGCAAGCGCACCGCCATCATCCACGGCGCGCTGCGCCAGGACTGGGACCAGACCTATCGCCGCACGCGCCGCCTGGCCAGCGCCCTGCAAGGCCTGGGGGTGGGCAAGAACGATACCGTCTCGGCCATGCTGCCCAATACGCCGGCGATGGTGGAGGCGCACTTTGGTGTTCCCATGGCGGGAGCGGTGTTGAATGCACTCAACATCCGGCTCGATGCCGAATCCATCGTCTTCATGCTGCGCCATGGCGAGGCCAAGGTGCTGCTCATCGACAGCGAATTCGCCGCGCTGGCCCAGCAGTTGCGCACGCAATTGCCGGCGCTGAAGATCGTCGAGGTGTTCGACGAACTGGGTCCGCCGCCGGTGGCGGGCGAGCGCTTCGGCCATCTGGAATACGAGGCCTTGCTGGCCGATGGCGATGAAGATTTCCAATGGCAATGGCCCGCCGACGAGTGGGATGCGATTGCGCTCAATTACACCTCAGGCACCACCGGCGACCCCAAGGGCGTGGTCTATCACCATCGCGGCGCGGCCTTGAATGCGGTTTCCAACATCCTCGAATGGGACTTGCCCAAGCATCCGGTCTACCTGTGGACGCTGCCCATGTTCCATTGCAATGGCTGGTGCTTCCCGTGGACGGTGGCGGCACGCGCAGGCGTGAACGTCTGCCTGCGCAAGTTCGAGCCCAAGCTGGTGTTCGACCTGATCGCCGAACATGGCATCACGCACTATTGCGCCGCGCCCATAGTGCATGCGGCGCTGGCCAATGCGCCCGAAGGCTGGCGCGCCGGCATACGCGGACCGGTCAAGGCGATGGTGGCCGGTGCGCCGCCGCCAGCGGCCGTGCTGGCCAAGATGGAGGCGATGCAGTTCGAGCTGACCCATGTGTATGGCCTGACCGAGGTCTATGGCCCGGCCGCCGTGTGTGCGGAACAGGATGAATGGAACACGCTGTCGGTGGACCAGCGCGCCGTGCAGAAGTCGCGCCAGGGCGTGCGCTATCACCTGCAGAGCGGGGTCACGGTGCTCTCACCGGACACCATGGAGCCGGTGGCCGCCGATGGCGAGGAAATCGGCGAGATCATGTTCCGCGGCAACATCTGCATGAAGGGTTACCTGAAGAACGACCGTGCGACCCACGAAGCCTTTGCCGGCGGCTGGTTCCATACCGGCGACCTGGGCGTGATGAATGCCGATGGCTATATCAAGATCAAGGATCGCAGCAAGGACATCATCATCTCCGGCGGGGAAAACATTTCCAGCGTGGAAGTGGAAGACGTGCTGTACCGCCATCCCGCCGTGCTGGCCGCCGCAGTGGTGGCGCAGCCCGACGAGAAATGGGGGGAGACGCCCTGCGCCTTTGTCGAACTGAAGGAAGGGGCCGAGGTCGGCGCGGCTGAACTGACCGAGTTCTGCCGCAGCCACCTGGCTGGCTTCAAGGTGCCCAAGGCGATCTACTTCGGCCCGCTGCCCAAGACGTCCACCGGCAAGATCCAGAAGTTCGAGCTGCGCAAGCGCATGAAGTCGGACAGCGCCATCAACGTCTGAGGCGCTGCCCTACGGCATTTCATCAGGCCTTGCGCACGGCGATGTGATACAGGCCCCACGGACATTGGCCGAAACGCTCCGGCAAGGGGCGTGCGGCCATGTCGGGGAAGCTGTCGGCGTCATAGACGGCCCACAGCGGACCCAGCCCGCCCAGCGGGATGGGCTTGCCATCGAGGTGGGTGGCGATGATGAAGCGATACTTGGCGATATCGGCTGGCGAGACCAGGACTGCATAGCCATCCACGGCGCGCAGGGCGCAGTTCTCCAGGGCGGCGGGGGCCCCCACAGCGCGCAATACCTCCGAGAGCAGCGGGCCGCGCAGGCGGTGGCGGCGGCCGTCGTATTCCAGCGTGGGATGGATGTCCACCGAGGGCAAGGCCGCCAGGGCGGCGAAGTCGAAGGTATAGGCCTTGTCGAAACTGAGTTTCTGCTTGGCCATCATCTGGTCCAGCGCCGGATCGAGTGCGCCGCGATTGGCCTTGCCGATGTCGCCAGTGATGGTGAGCAGGACCGGGCCTGCGCTGGCGCCGACCTTCTTGTCAGCCGCCAGCGCCTGCACAGCGACGGGCGCGGCCAGCAGCGAGGCGCCCAGGCTGAGGAACTTGCGTTTTTGCATCGGATTGCCTCTCCTTCGGTATGGATGTGAGCTGCGTTGATGGCGGATTGTAGACGGATTTCCAGCGGTCAGGCGCATCGCACCACGGCCTGACATGCGATGCCATGCATCCCTGCAACTCTTTATGCAAGGCGACGAAAAACGTCCGCACGTAGAAAAACGCCGCTGATGTCAGCGGCGTTCAGCGGCGTTTTCAACGTAATGATCAGTCAAGCCATCAACGCGTAACCGGCTTGTAACGGATACGCTTGGGCTTGGCGGCTTCTTCGCCCAGGCGCTTCTTCTTGTCGGCTTCGTATTCCTGATAGTTGCCGTCGAAGAAGGTGACCTGCGAATCGCCTTCGAAGGCGATGATGTGGGTGGCGATACGGTCCAGGAACCAGCGATCGTGGGAGATCACCAGCACGGTGCCGGCGAATTCCAGCAGCGCATCTTCCAGGGCGCGCAGGGTTTCCACGTCGAGGTCGTTGGACGGTTCGTCCAGCAGCAGGACGTTGCCGCCCTGCAGCAGGGTCTTGGCCAGGTGCAGACGGCCGCGCTCACCACCGGAGAGGTTGCCGACGATCTTCTGCTGGTCGCCGCCCTTGAAGTTGAAGCGGCCCAGGTAGGCGCGCGAAGGCATTTCGAAACGGCCCACGGTCAGGATGTCGGCGCCGCCGGAGACGTCTTCGAAGACGGTCTTCTTGTTGCCCAGGTCTTCACGCGACTGGTCCACCAGCGACACCTTGACGGTGGGGCCCAGCACCAGTTCGCCACTGTCCGGGGTTTCGCGGCCGGCCAGCATGCGGAACAGGGTCGATTTACCGGCGCCGTTGGGGCCGATGATGCCGACGATGGCGCCCGCAGGAATCTTGAAGTTCAGGTCATCGATCAGCAGGCGGTCGCCATAGCCCTTGCTGACGTTCTTGAATTCGATGACTTCATTGCCCAGGCGCTCGGCCACGGGAATGAAGATTTCCTGGGTTTCGTTGCGCTTCTGGTATTCGTATTCGGACAGCTCGTTGAAGCGGGCCAGACGCGCCTTGCTCTTGGCCTGGCGGCCCTTGGGGTTCTGCCGCACCCACTCCAGTTCCTTGGCGATGGTCTTCTGGCGCGCCGATTCGCTGGCTTCTTCTTGCTTTAAGCGCGCTTCCTTCTGTTCCAGCCAGGAGCTGTAGTTGCCCTTCCAGGGGATGCCGTGGCCACGGTCCAGTTCCAGGATCCATTCGGCGGCGTTGTCGAGGAAGTAGCGATCGTGGGTGATGGCCACCACGGTGCCGGGGAAGCGTTGCAGGAACTGCTCCAGCCAGTCCACCGATTCGGCGTCCAGGTGGTTGGTCGGTTCGTCCAGCAGCAGCATGTCGGGCTTGGAGAGCAGCAGCTTGCACAGCGCCACGCGGCGCTTTTCGCCACCGGAGAGCACGCCGATCTTGGCATCCCAGGGTGGCAGGCGCAGTGCGTCGGCGGCCATTTCCAGCTGCTGGTTGAGGCTGTTGCCGTCAGCGGCGGCGATGATGGCTTCCAGGCGCGCCTGCTCGGTGGCGAGGGCGTCGAAGTCGGCGTCTTCCTCGGCATAGGCGGCATAGACCGCGTCCAGCTTGGCCTGGGCTTCGAAGACTTCGCCCAGGGCGCTTTCGACTTCCTGGCGCACGGTCTTGTCGGCGTCGAGCTGGGGTTCCTGCGGCAGGTAGCCGATGTTCAGGTTGGGCATCGGGATGGCTTCACCCTCGATTTCCTTGTCGATGCCGGCCATGATCTTGAGCAGGGTGGACTTGCCCGAGCCGTTCAAGCCGAGCACGCCGATCTTGGCGCCGGGGAAGAAGGACAGCGAGATGTCCTTGAGGATCTGCCGCTTCGGCGGCACGATCTTGCCGACGCGGTTCATGGTAAAGACGTATTGGGCCATGGTATGAGTTGCCAGTAAGAGGGAAACGATAGGGCAGCGTTCAGGCGCCGCCGGCGCTGGGCTCTGCCGAGCTTTGCGCGCGGCTGCGCAGGTAGCGCCACAAGCCTTCGGCGGAGTATACCGCGAGCGCCGCCCAGATCACGCAAAAGCCGATGGCGCGCGCGCCGGTGAAGGGCTCGCCGTAGATCAGCACGCCCCCCAGCAGCTGGATGGTGGGCGAAATGTATTGCATCAGGCCCAGCATCGACAAGGGGATGCGGCGCGCACCATGGGCAAAGAGCAGCAGCGGCACCGCCGTGATGGGGCCGGACAGGGCCAGCAGAATTTTGGCCGAGGTCGATGCGTGGGTGAAGGCATTGCTGTCACGCAAGGTATCCACGCCCAGGACGGCCAGCACCAGCGGCAGCATCAGCAAGGTTTCCAGCGACAGGCCTTCGAGTGCGCCCAGGTGTGCAGTCTTGCGCAGCAGGCCATAGAAGGCGAAGCTCACCGCGATCAGCAGCGAGATCCACGGCAGGCTGCCGTTGGCCAGGGTCAGCCAGATCACGGCGCCGAGTGCCAGGAAGACCGCCAGCCATTGCAGGGGACGCATGCGCTCCTTCAGGATCAGGTAGCCCATGAAGACGCTCATGAGCGGGCTCATGAAGTAGCCCAGGCTGGTATCGACGATGCGCCCGGCGTTGACGGCCCAGACATACAGGGTCCAGTTGCCGGTGAGCAGCAGCGCCGAGAGCAGGAAGCCGCCCACCACCATGGGCCGCTTGACGACCTCCCCGACCCAGCGCCATTGCCGCCGCCAGGCCAGCACGGCCACCAGGAACACGCAGGACCAGAACAGGCGGTGCACCACGATATCGAAGGAGGGGATCTCCTTCAACAGCTTGAAGTAGAGCGGGAACAGGCCCCACAGGATGGAGGCGGAGACGGCGTAGAGCATGGTCGGTCAGGCCATCGGCGTGGTCATTGCGGCGACACCGCCGGCGCATGCTTGGCCGCGAAGTGATACACCAGCAGGGCCGTGACCCCGCAGACTGCCATGACCGACACCAGCGGCAAGGCCGTGCCGTCATGCCACAGGCTCATGGCCACACCGGAGAGCACGCCCATGCCGAACTGCAGGCTGCCCATCAGGGCCGCGGCGGTGCCGGCCTGGCGGCCCTGGTGCTTCAGCGCGATGGCGGTAGCGTTGGGGCCGGTGAAGCCATAGGCGGTCAGGAAGCCGAAGAAACCTAACAAGAGCAGCGGCAGCGTTTCCAGCCCGGCCAGCACCAACAGCGCGACCGTCAGCGACAGACCAGCAGGCACCCACAGCACCTTGCCCAGCACGCGTTCGGCCGAACGCTTGACCACCAGGCGCGCATTAACCTGCGAGGCGGCGATGAGGCCGATGGCGTTGGAGGCGAAGACGAAACCGAAATACTGCGGCTTGACCCCATGCAACTCGATCACCACGAACGGGCCGCCGGCGATGTAGGCAAACATGCCGGCCTGCACCAGGCCGCCGCACAGCACATACGACATGAACTGGCGGTGCCGCAGCAAACCCCAGTACTGGCGCAGGGTGCGGCCCAGGTGCAGAGGTTCGGCGCGGGACACGTCCACGGTTTCGGTGAGGTACTTGCGCGTGCCCAGGATGCACAGCAGGCCGAACAGGGTCAGCACCACGAAGATGCCGCGCCAGCTGGCGAAGACCAGCATCAGGCCGCCGATGAAGGGCGCCAGGATGGGCGCCAGGCCGAACACCAGCATGAGCATCGAGAAGGCCTTGGCCGAGCCTTCTGCCCCCATGCGGTCGCGCACCATGGCGCGCGGGATCACCATGCCGGCGCTGCCGCCCAGGCCCTGGAACAGGCGCAGCACGATCAGCGTCTCGATGTTCTGGGCGAAGATGCACAGCAGCGAGCAGACGAAGTACAGCGCAATGCCGAAGAACAGCGGCGGCTTGCGGCCGAAGCGGTCCGACAACGGGCCGTAGAACATCTGCCCCACGGCCACGCCGATCAAGAACGTCGCCAGCGTCAGCTGGACCTGATTGGTCCCCACGCCCAGGTCCTGGGCGATGGCGGTGAAGCTGGGCAGGTACATGTCGATGGCCAGCGCGCCCATGGCGGTCAGGCCGGCCAATACGGCCAGCCATGCGGGAAATTTGCCCGTCGAGAGCGATGTGTCGTTGTTCTGCATGTGGAAATGATGAGGCAGCTGCCGGGGCAGCCTGATGGCGTGAGGCCGCCATTATAGATCGGTGCGCAATTTGCTTCAGGCAACCAGGTCAAAGTCCCAGCGTCAACGCCAGCAGCAAACCTGAGCCTGGACAAGGAAATGGCAGGCCATCTCTCCCCGGATTCGTGCACGACCGTACAAAAACTGGCACACTCGTTTCCACAGAGCTCACAGCCAGGCAACAGTGCAGCGAGCGGCGAGGAGGCGCACCGTATCACGATGACGCCAGGAAACACAGACAAAACTCATTGCCGCAGGGGGAATCGATGCATGGACGATCCACGCCATCCAGCAGCATTGCAGGATCAACAGATGAAGCAGGCGCGCTCGCCGCCTGCGCTGCGGATTCGGCTTATTCTGCGTGCTCGCGGCGCACATGGCTGCTAGCCAGCGCCGCCGCGACAGCCTCGCTGCTGCTGGGCTGCGAGCGTGCGGACAAAGAGGAAAGCGCAACAGATGAGCTGGCGTCGGCGCAGGAAACGCTGGTGCTCAACGCCCTGGTCTGGGCCCCGGACTGGGCCGAGGAAATGCAGCGGGTCTGCGATGGCTTCATGCGCGAGTATCCTGGGGTGCGCATCAACCTGCAATTCATGATCGGCAATTCGGTGGAGGAAAACCTCACGCCGCGCGCTACCACCGACAGCCTGCCCGACATCGTCTCGGTCAACGCCAGCCCCTACACCGCCCGCCTGGCGGACCAGGGCCTGCTGGCCGACCTGGGCCAGACGCGCAGCTGGAACAGCCTGCTGGACATCCTGCAACGCGAGTGGACGGCGCCGGGCGGATGCCGCTTCGGGCTGCCCTCAGGCGTGGCCACGACGCTGATCTATTACCACCCCGACCTGTTCGAACGCGCCGGCATCCAGGCGCTGCCGGACGACTTCGAGCAATTCCTGGCCACCGGCGCAGCCCTGCGCCGGGCCGGCATCACCCCGCTGGCGCTGTCGGGCGGCTTTCCCAACATGCTGGGCAACGGGCCCTTCAGTTACGGCTTTGCCAATCTGGTGGCCAGCAGCACGCCGGACTGGCGCCAGCACATCGCCAACGGCACGCTGGAACTGGACAATGCCCAGGGCTGGGCCGTGTTCAGCCGTCTGCGCACACTGATGACGCGGCAACTGGTGCAAGCCGATTGCCTGCGCGCCGGCTACGACGCCACCCTGCGCCAGTTCGCCGAGGGCCGCGCCGCCATGACCTTCCAGGGCAGTTGGGCGGCCGGCGTGCTGATGCACGGACGCGGCCAGCCGGTGGGGGTGTTCGTGCCGCCGTGGAATGACAAGGATCAACCGCGCCAGGCCGTCATCGGCAGCGAAACCGGCTTTGCCATCGCCCAGCGTAGCAGTGCGCGGCATCGTCAGGCGGCGGCGCGCTTCCTGGACTACCTGTTCGGCGCGGGCCTGCCGGTCTGGCAAGGCAAGCGCCAGAATATCCTGCCCTTCAAGACGCCCAACCCCACCGCCAAGGGCGATGCCGCCCTGTTCGCGCTGGCGGCCGGGATGGCGCGCGACGCCGCGGCCACTGGCGCGCCGGGACTGTATTACTCCTACCTGCCGGTCAATACCATCGACGTGCTGCATGCCCTGCTGCCGGCGGTGCTGTCGGGCAAGACCACGCCAGTGCAGGCGGCCCGCGCGCTGCAGGAGTCCATCAGCGCGCAAGCCCGCGTGGGCGGAAAATAGGACCGAGGCCACAGCATGCGCAAGCGACTGGACTTCCTCTCCCGCCATTTCCTGCGCCGCATTGCGATCGGCTATCGGCTCATCAGCGCCTTCATCCTGGTCTCGCTGTTGCCGCTGCTGATCTCGGGCCTGCTGGCCTATGGCGAAACCAGCCGCGCGACCCAGGACAAGGTGCGCGCCTACTCGGTGCAGGTGGTCCGGCAGATCTCGCAGAACCTGCTCTTGCGCATGGAAAAGATCGAGGACACCAGCGAAGCGCTGGCGCTGTCGGAGAAGATGCAGCGGCTGCTGGCCGACTACTACAGCGGCGACGCCGACGCCAGCGCAGCGGCCCGCAGCAGTGCGGCGCGTGTGCTGCTCGATACCTATGGCGCCTTGACTTACGTTAACCAGAAGTATTTGCTGGACCGTGACCGCCAGGTCATCGATCCGCAAATCTTTGCGCCGCTGGCCAGCAGCATCGGCCGGGTGGCCGAAGAGGCGCCCGAGCTGACCGGGCGCGGCTGGTGGACGCTCTACCACGCCGGCCATGGCCAGAAGAGCCTGGCCATGCTGCGCGAGGTGCGCTTCACCGCCAACAACCGGCCTGCCGGGGTGCTCTTCGTGGGCGTGCATCCGAGTTACTTCTTCGACATCTTCCGTGGCGCGGACCTGGGCTATGGCTCCAGCATTTCGATTGTCGACGCCAGCGATGGCGCGGTGGTGGTGCAGAGCCGGGAATCCTCCGCCAGCCAGGCGGATGCGGCGCTGCTGGGCGGCATCACCGAGAGCCTGGCGCAAGGCCGCGACAGCGACTTCATCGCCTATGTGGGTGCTGACAAGACCCATTACTACGCCGCCATCGCACGGCTGCCGCACACCTCCTGGTGGGTGGCCAGCATCACGCCCAGCGATCGCCTCAATGCCGATACGCGCTCGGTGCGGGACAAGATCATCGCCATCGGCCTGGTCTGCTTTGCGGTCTCGCTGCTGCTCTCGGCGCTGATCTCGCGCAGCATCAGCTTGCCGCTGCAACGGCTGGTGGCGGCGATGAAGGAGGCTGGCAGCGGCGACACCACGGTGCGGGTGGAACAGCACGGCAATGACGAGATCGCGGTGCTCTCCCGCAAGTTCAACGAGATGGCCGGCAAGCTGCAGCAGAACAGGGAAGTGCTGGAAGAGCAGGTGCGACTGCGCACCCGCGAACTGGAGCGCGCCAACCGCAAGCTCGAGGCGCTCTCGGCCACCGACGGGCTCACGGGCGTGGCCAACCGGCGTCGCTTCGACGAGGCGCTGGCCAATGAAATGCGGCGCGCGGTGCGCTCCGGCCAGTCATTGGCCTTGCTGATGCTGGACGTGGATTACTTCAAGAAATACAACGATCGCTACGGCCACCTGGCCGGCGACGAATGCCTGCGCATCGTGGCGCGGGTGCTGCAGAAGAGTTCGCGCCGCGCTACCGACCTGGTAGCGCGCTACGGCGGCGAAGAGTTCAGCGTCATCATCGCCGAATGCGATACCACCCAGGCGCTGCAGCAGGCCGAGAACATCTGCCAGGCCATCTTCGAACTGAAGCTGCCGCATGCCGATTCGCCCTTCGGCTACATCAGCGCCAGCATCGGCGTGGCCGTGCTGCTGCCCGATGAGCATACCGCGCCCGAACAGATGGTGCGCATCGCCGACCAGGCGCTGTATCACGCCAAGTACCAGGGCCGCAACCGCGTCGTGCTTGGCAGCGACGCTACCCGGGGCATCTAGACCGTCCTTCCTGACGCCACGCTGACAGCCCTGAACCAATGCCGGTGCGCTGCATCATACCGCTATGCCAACCCGTTCCTGACTGAGAAAGGTATAGCAAGATGAGCTCGAGCCGCCAAGAAAAACAACACTGGACCATTGAAGACATCGACTTCTCCCGCATCGACGTGACGCGGGTGCGACAGGATGAAGACCTGTTTTACCTGGTGGCCTGCGCCTCCTTCGTCGAGAGCGGTTCCGATCTTTACACCCACAACCTGGTCGAATACTACAAAGGCGACGCCGAGGTCGAGACCTGGCTGCGCGAGCAGTGGGAACAGGAAGAGCTGCAGCACGGCGCAGCCCTGCGCGCCTATGTCGAGCACGTCTGGCCGGAATTCGACTGGCAGCACGCCTATCAGGGCTTCCTGGACGAGTACTCGCAGTATTGCAAGGTCGAACTGCTCGAACCCACCCGCGCCCAGGAGCTGGCCGCGCGCTGCGTGGTCGAGACCGGTACCTCGGCCTATTACCGGGCGCTGGCGCGCGCCACCGACGAGCCGGTCCTCAAGCACCTGGCCGGGCTGATCGCCAATGACGAGGTCAACCACTACAAGCACTTCTACCATTACTTCCGCCGCTACCGCCGCGAGGAAAACATCGGCCGCTCGCGCGTCTTCGGCACCCTCAGCCGTCGTACCCTGGAGCTGAAGAACGAAGACGCCGATTGCGCCATCCGCCATGTGGCCATGGTCTACAAACCCGAACTGGCGGCCGATCCGGCGCGCATGAAGGAACTGTCCTCGCGCATGAGCCGCACGGTGCGCGTCAATCTCAAGCCCGAGACCACCATCAAGATGATCATGCGGCCGCTGGAGTTGCCCATCCGTCTGCAGCACATGATCGAATTCCCGCTGCGGCAATTCATGCAGCACGTGCTGCTGCGCTGACCCGTCCAAGTTGGCGCAGGCCGGGCGGATTTTTCGCCATGTGGATTGCTGACAATCGACGAAACCTCGCCAACACTCACCAACAGTCTCGCACTCTCCCGCAAAGCCGCTCCTGCAGCGGCTTTGCGGCACGCCCCAAGATCGGGCGGAGGCAAGCGCCAGCTTGGTGAATATTGCCATCCCGCCATTAAATTGTTGACGATTGCGCCCGCCTTTGGTGCGCAATCAGCGGTGACCGATAGTCACTGCGTCGCCGCTCCCCTCCCCTTCGCCCCGCTTTGATGCAGCGCCACGCCCATTTCCGGGGATTGGCACGCAACCTGCTAAAGCGACTGGGCAGTGAAAAAAATCTTCCAAAACTTTTCTCGAGGGAGCACCACATGTCACGTCGTACCGTACTGAAAGCCACCGCTCTGGGCGCATTCGCACTGGCCGCATCCTCCTGGCTGCCTTCGGCTTTCGCTGCCGACACCATCAAGGTCGGCATCCTGCATTCGCTGTCGGGCACCATGGCGATCTCTGAAACGTCCCTGAAGGACGTGGCCCTGATGACCATCGACGAAATCAACGCCGCCGGCGGCGTGATGGGCAAGAAGCTGGAACCGGTGGTGGTCGACCCCGCCTCGAACTGGCCGCTGTTCGCTGAAAAGGCGCGTCAGCTGATCTCGCAGGACAAGGTGTCGGTGGTCTTTGGCTGCTGGACTTCGGTGTCGCGCAAGTCGGTGCTGCCGGTCTTCAAGGAATTGAACAGCCTGCTGTTCTACCCGGTGCAGTACGAAGGTGAAGAACTGGAGAAGAACGTCTTCTACACTGGTGCGGCGCCCAACCAGCAAGCCATTCCCGCCGTGGAATACGTCATGTCCAAGGAAGGCGGCGGCGCCAAGCGCTTCGTGCTGCTGGGCACCGACTACGTCTATCCGCGCACCACCAACAAGATCCTGCGCGCCTTCCTGCACAGCAAGGGCGTGAAGGATTCCGACATCGACGAGGTCTACACCCCGTTCGGTCACTCCGATTACCAGACCATCGTGGCCAACATCAAGAAGTTCTCCGCAGGTGGCAAGACGGCCGTGATCTCGACCATCAACGGCGACTCCAACGTGCCCTTCTACAAGGAACTGGGCAACGCCGGCCTGAAGGCGACCGACGTGCCGGTGGTGGCGTTCTCGGTGGGTGAAGAAGAACTGCGCGGCGTGGACACCAAGCCGCTGGTGGGCCACCTGGCCGCCTGGAACTACTTCGAATCGGTGAAGAACCCGGTCAACGCCGCCTTCATCAAGAAGTGGAAGGAATACGCCAAGGCCAAGAACCTGCCCAACGCCGATACCGTCGTGACCAACGACCCGATGGAAGCCACCTACGTCGGCATCCACATGTGGGCGCAGGCCGTGGAAAAGGCCAAGTCCACCGACACCGACAAGGTGATCGCCGCCATGGGTGGTCAGACCTACAAGGCGCCGTCGGGCTACACGCTGGAAATGGACAAGACCAACCACCACCTGCACAAGCCTGTGATGATCGGCGAAATCAAGGCGGACGGTCAGTTCAACGTGGTCTACAAGACCAAGACCACCATCCGCGCGCAACCCTGGAGCCCGTACATCCCGGGCAACGAAGGCAAGCAGAAGAACTAAGCTTGCGGTTGTTGTTGTAGTTGATGGCGTTCTTCGGAGCGCCTTCGATACGCCGCTGGCGCGGCTACTCAGGACGAACGGTTCGTGGGTTGTGCAACAAAGACCCGTTCGGACTGAGTAGCCGCAGCGCGGCGTATCGAAGGCGCTCCGTCCGCCCCGATGCATCCCCCTCCACAAGAAAACCGCCCGACGACTCGCCCCGGCCACAGCATCGTGCCCGGCCCGCGCTTCGAGGCGCACACCGACCATGAAACCAGCCATCCAGTTCCTACGCGGGCTGCTCGCGACCTGGCTTTGCGTCCATGCCCTAGGGGCGTTCGCAGCCATCGATCCGGCCTTGCTCAAGCCCCTTGGCGGAGACGACCCCGACGCGCGCATCGACGCCGTCAACCAGATTGCGGCGCTGGCCAATGATGACGCGCTCAAGATTCTCAATGCACTCAACAGCGATGCGCTCTACGTCACCCCGGGCGGCGATGTACTCATCGTCGATGACGCCGGCCAGGCCTTCAACCCGGCCACCGACAAGACCGGCCCCGCACCTGATGACGCCGAAGGCATTACCGTCAACAACCGCCTGCGCGGTGCGGTCGATGGCGCACTCTCGGGCCTGAAGCTGCTCTCGCCGCAACGCGACCAGCGCCTGGCGGCCGCCAATGAATTGCTCAAGAACGCCGACCCGGCGCAGATCCCCTTGATCGTCAAGGCGCTGGCCAAGGAAAGCGATCCGCAGATCAAGGACGTGCTGCAGCAGGTGCAAGCCACCGCCAACCTGCATTCGCCCGACCCGGCGGCACGCCGCGCCGCCGTCAAGAAACTGGCCGATACCACCAATGCCTCGTTGAAGCCGGTGCTGGAAAACATGCTGGCCAAGAATCCCGATGGCTCCTACGTCGAACCCGATGAAGGCGTGCGCGTGGAAGCCGTGCGCACGCTGTCGGCGCTGGATCGGCACCTGGCCATCGTGGATTTTGCCGGCAAGCTGTTCTATGGCGTCTCGCTGGGCAGCGTGCTGCTGCTGGCCGCGCTCGGCCTGGCCATCACCTTCGGCCTCATGGGCATCATCAACATGGCCCATGGTGAACTGCTGATGATCGGCGCCTACACTACCTATGTGTGCCAGCTGGTCTTCCGCAAGTTCTTCCCCGGCGCCATCGATGCGTATCTCGTGGTGGCGCTGCCGGCGGCCTTCATCGTCGCCGCCGCCGTCGGTATCGCGCTGGAGCGCCTGGTGATCCGCTGGCTCTATGGCCGTCCGCTGGAAACCCTGCTCTGCACCTGGGGCATCAGCCTGATGCTGATGCAAGGTGTGCGCTCCATCTTCGGTGCGCAGAACGTCGAAGTGGCCAACCCGAGCTGGATGTCGGGTGGCGTGACCGTGCTGGGTTCGCTGGTGCTGTCCTATAACCGCATCGTGATCGTGTTCTTTGCGCTGTTCGTGGTGTTTGCGGTGTGGCTGATCCTGAACAAGACCCGCCTGGGCCTGTTCGTGCGCGCCGTCACGCAGAACCGCCGCATGGCCGACTGCGTGGGCGTGTCCACCGGCAAGATCGACATGATGACCTTCGGTCTCGGTTGCGGCATCGCCGGTCTCGGTGGCGTGGCGCTCTCGCAGCTGGGCAACGTCGGTCCCGACCTGGGACAGGGGTACATCGTCGACTCGTTCATGGTGGTGGTGCTGGGTGGCGTGGGCCAGCTGGCCGGGACCGTCATCGCAGCCTTCGGCCTGGGCGAAGTCAACAAATTCCTCGAACCGATGGCCGGCGCCGTGCTGGCCAAGATCGCCATCCTGGTCTTCATCATCGTATTCATCCAGAAGCGTCCGCAAGGCCTCTTCGCACTCAAGGGAAGGAGCGTGGAATGAGCACCATGATCATGCGCCCCTCGCTGTTCAATCGCCCGTCCTGGACCGGCATCGTCATCTGCACCATCGTGCTGGCGCTGCTGCCAGTCTGCAACCTGCTGTTCCCGGCCGATAGCGCACTGCACGTGTCCTCCTACACCGTAGCCCTGGTCGGCAAGTTCATGTGCTACGCCATGGCCGCGCTGGCGCTGGACCTGGTGTGGGGCTACACGGGCATCCTCTCGCTGGGGCATGGCGTTTTCTTCGCACTGGGCGGATACGCCCACGGCATGTACCTGATGCGCGCCATCGGCCGTGATGGCGTGTACCAGAGCGACCTGCCGGACTTCATGGTGTTCCTGAACTGGAAGGCCTATCCCTGGTACTGGTGGATGACCGACCACTTCTGGTTCTCCATGCTGCTGGTGGTGCTGGTGCCGGGTCTCTTGGCCTTCGTGTTCGGCTACTTCGCGTTCCGTTCGCGCATCAAGGGCGTGTATTTTTCCATCATCACGCAAGCGATGACCTTCGCCTTCATGCTGCTGTTCTTCCGCAACGATACCGGCTTCGGCGGCAACAACGGCTTCACCGACTTCAAGCGCATCCTCGGCTTCACCATTACCGCACCGACCACCAAGGCGGTGCTGTACCTGGTGACGCTGGCGCTGCTGTTCGCTGCCCTGGTCCTGTGCCGCATGATCGTCACCTCCAAGCTGGGCCGCGTGCTGCAGGGCGTGCGCGATTCCGAATCGCGCCTCATGTTCATCGGCTACAACCCGCTGTGGTTCAAGCTCTTCGTGTGGACGCTGTCGGCCGTGATCTGCGGCGTCGCCGGTGCCCTCTACGTGCCGCAGGTGGGCATCATCAATCCCTCCGAGATGTCGCCGGCCAACTCCATCGAGATGGTGATCTGGGCGGCCGTCGGTGGCCGTGGCACACTGATCGGGCCGATCATCGGCGCCTTCACGGTCAATGGCTTGAAGAGCTGGTTCACTGCGGCCTTCCCTGACCTGTGGCTGTATGCGCTGGGGCTGATCTTCATCCTGGTCACGCTGTTCCTGCCGCAGGGCATCCTGGGCCTGGTGCAGAAATTCAAGAAACGCGATGCCGTTGCCGCTGAAGGCAGCGCATCCAAGGAGGCAGCATGAGCGCAGTCGAACCCGGCAGAAACCCGGTAGGTATCGGCGGCCTGGGCGGCAACGTCGATACGCCCCGCGCCGACCATGGCACGTCCTACGAGCGCATCAAACCCGAGGGCGTCGATACCACCCACGGTGCCATCCTCTATCTGGAAAACATCACGGTGTCCTTCGATGGCTTCAAGGCCATCAACAACCTGAACCTGGATATCTCGGTCGGTGAACTGCGCTGCATCATCGGACCCAATGGCGCGGGCAAGACCACGATGATGGACGTCATCACCGGCAAGACCCGGCCTACCGCCGGCACCGCCTTCTTCGGCCAGACCATCGACCTGACCAAGATGACCGAATACGAGATCGCGCATGCCGGCATCGGCCGCAAGTTCCAGCGCCCGACCGTGTTCGAGCAGCACACCGTGTTCGAGAACCTGGAACTGGCGATGAAGATGGACAAGCGCGTCAAGACCACACTCTTTGCGCGCCTGTCCTCGGAGCAGATCGGCAAGATCGAGGAAATCCTCAAGCTGATCCGTTTGAACGGCCAGGAACATCGCATCGCCGGCCTGCTCTCGCACGGCCAGAAGCAATGGCTGGAAATCGGCATGCTGTTGATGCAGGAACCGCAATTGCTGTTGCTGGACGAACCGGTGGCAGGCATGTCCGACGCCGAGACCGCGCGCACCGCCGAGCTGTTGAACGAGCTGCGCGGCAAGCATTCCATCATGGTGGTGGAACACGACATGGGCTTCGTCGAAGAGATCGCCCAAGGTGGCAAGGTGACCGTGCTGCACGAAGGATCGGTGCTGGCCGAAGGCAACATGCGCCAGGTGCAATCCAACGAGCGCGTCATCGAAGTCTACCTGGGACGATAAGAGCGGAGACCATCATCCATGCTGCAAGTCAATGAACTGAACCAGTACTACGGCGCGGCGCATACGCTGCGCGGCGTCTCGCTCGATGTGCAGAAGGGCCGTGTCTTGTCCCTGCTGGGCCGCAATGGCGTGGGCAAGACCACGCTCCTGAAATGCCTGATGGGCGTGCTGCCGGTGGCCAAGGGCAACGTCAGCTTCGAAGGCCAGGACATCACCCGTCTCAAGCCGCACCAGCGCGCCAAGCTGGGCATCGCCTACGTGCCGCAGGGACGCGAGATTTTTGCGCGCCTGACGGTCGAGGAAAACATGCTCATGGGCATGGCTACGCTGTCGGGTCGCCGTGCGTCCACCATCAAGGGCGAGGTCTATGAACTCTTCCCGGTGTTGAAGGAAATGCTACATCGTCGCGGCGGCGATCTTTCCGGCGGTCAACAGCAGCAGTTGGCCATTGCCCGCGCACTGCTGGCCGAACCCAAGCTCATCATCCTGGATGAACCGACCGAGGGTATCCAGCCCTCCATCATCAAGGACATCGGCCGCGTCATCAGCCTGCTGCGCCAGCGCGGCGACATTGGCATCCTGCTGTGCGAGCAGTATTTCGACTTCGCCCGCGAACTGGCCGACACCTTCGTGGTGATGTCGCGCGGTGAAGTGGTCGCCGCCGGTACCCAGGACCAGATGGATGGCGAGGACGTCAAGAAGCATCTGGCGGTCTGAGGCCGTCGCACAGGAAGGCTGCGCGTTTGCAGCGGGTCTGCTATAAAGTCGCATGTCCGCGGCCAGGCAGTCCGCTTGCACACGCCGCCTTCCACGCAATGAAGAACCAGGTATGAAACGACTCCCCGGCCATCCGGAACCCGCCAGCATGCCGGCCCCCGCGACACCAGGCGCGCCCCTGCGGCATGCGCCGGACCAGGCACGCCTGGCGCTGGGCTTTGTCGACGACAAGGGTACGACGCGCCTCATGCGCCGCCAGCACTTCGGCCCCCTGCGCGTGCAGAAGCCGCTCTATCCCGAAGATCCCTCCATCTGCCACGCCATCATCGTCCACCCGCCGGGCGGCATCGTCGGTGGCGACCAGCTCTCCATCACCGCCGAGGTGGGCGAGCGCGCCCATGCGCTGCTGACCACGCCCGGTGCGGGCAAGTGGTATCGCGCCAATGGCCAGTCCTCGCGCCAGGCCGTCAAGCTCGACGCTGTAGCAGGGGCCACACTGGAATGGCTGCCGCAGGAAACCATCTTTTTCGATGGCGCCGACGTGCGCATGGAACATGAAGTGACCCTGGCCGCCGACGCGGCTTACCTGGGTGCGGAAATCCTCTGCTTCGGCCGCACCGCCTCAGGCGAAACCTTCAACACCGGTGCCGTCAGCCAGCGTACCAGCATCCGCCGTGGCGGCAAGCTGGTGTGGTTCGAGCAGGGCCGCCTGCAGGCCGAGGCGGGTGCCATGCAAGGCCCGCTGGCGCTGGACGGGCAGACCATCTGCGGCACCCTGATCGCCGTGGGCGATGGCATGGATGCGGCACTGCTCGGACGGCTGCGCGAGGCCATCGGCGCCCTGCAGCTGGAAGGACGCAGCGGCGCCACGCTGATGAAGCAGGTGCTGATCGCGCGCTACATGGGGCAATCCAGCCTGGTGGCGCGGCAGTGGCTGCATGCGGCCTGGCATGTGCTGCGCCCGGCGGTCACCGGCAAGCAAGCGGCCATTCCGCGCATCTGGAATACATGAACACGACGTAAAAAAGCTGCATCAGGAAAACTGAATCAAGCCTCGCCCTGCGTTATAGAACCTGAAGGCCGCCCAACGGCCAGGAGCCAACATGGAACTGACACCAAGAGAAAAAGACAAGCTGCTCATCTTCACCGCCGCCCTGCTGGCCGAGCGCCGCAAGGCCCGTGGCCTCAAGCTCAACTATCCGGAAGCGGTGGCGCTGATCACCGCCGCCATCATGGAAGGCGCGCGCGATGGCAAGACCGTGGCCGAGCTGATGTCCGAGGGCACCACCATCCTCACCCGCGACGATGTCATGGAAGGCGTGCCCGAGATGATCCCCGACATCCAGGTCGAAGCCACCTTCCCCGATGGCAGCAAGCTGGTCACCGTCCACCATCCGATTCCTTGAGGAGCGCGTCATGATTCCAGGCGAAATGCTGGTCGAACCCGGCGACATCGAACTCAACGTCGGCCGCCCCACCGTGACGGTGACGGTGGCCAACAGTGGCGACCGTCCCATCCAGGTCGGCTCCCACTTCCATTTCTACGAAACCAATCCGGCACTGCGCTTCGAACGTGAAGCGGCCTATGGCATGCGCTTGAACATCGCGGCCGGTACGGCGGTGCGCTTCGAGCCCGGTCAGGAACGCACGGTGGAACTGGTGGCGCTGGCAGGGGACCGCCGCGTCTACGGCTTCAATGCACTGGTGATGGGCAAGCTGAAGGCCCAGCATGGCAACCTCAAGAAGGGGCAAACCCAATGAGCAAGATTTCCCGTTCGGCCTATGCCGAGATGTTCGGCCCCACCGTCGGCGACCGCGTGCGCCTGGCCGATACCGCACTGTTCCTGGAAGTGGAGAAGGATTACACGGTCTATGGCGAGGAAGTGAAATTCGGCGGCGGCAAGGTGATCCGCGACGGCATGGGCCAGTCGCAGCGCCCCCATGCCGAGGTGATGGATACCGTCATCACCAATGCGCTCATCGTCGATCACTGGGGCATCGTCAAGGCCGACATCGGCATCAAGTCCGGCAAGATCGCCGGCATCGGCAAGGCCGGCAATCCCGACATCCAGCCTGGCGTGACCATGGCCATCGGTGGCGCCACCGAGATCATCGCTGGCGAAGGCATGATCGTCACCGCCGGCGGCATCGACAGCCACATCCACTTCATCTGTCCGCAGCAGATCGAGGAAGCGCTCATGAGCGGCGTCACCACCATGCTGGGCGGCGGCACCGGTCCTGCCGTGGGCACGGCGGCGACCACCTGCACGCCCGGTCCCTGGCACATTCATTCCATGCTGGCCGCAGCGGACGCCTTCCCGATGAACCTCGGTTTCCTCGGCAAGGGCAACGTCAGCCTGCCGCTGCCGCTGGAAGAGCAGATCCGCGCCGGCGCCATCGGCCTGAAGCTGCACGAGGATTGGGGCTCGACGCCTGCGGCCATCGACAACTGCCTGACGGTGGCCGACCGCATGGATATCCAGGTGGCCATCCACACCGATACGCTCAATGAGGGCGGCTTCCTGGAGCAAACGCTGGCGGCCTTCAAGGATCGCACCATCCACACCTTCCACACCGAAGGCGCGGGCGGCGGCCATGCTCCGGACATCATCGCCGCCGTGGGCCAGGGCAACGTGCTGCCGTCGTCCACCAACCCGACGCGTCCCTTCACGGTCAATACCCTGGACGAACACCTGGACATGCTGATGGTCTGCCATCACCTGGACCCGGCCATCGCCGAAGACATCGCCTTTGCCGAGTCGCGCATCCGCCGCGAGACCATTGCCGCCGAAGACATCCTGCATGACATCGGCGCGATCTCGATGATGTCTTCCGACTCGCAGGCCATGGGCCGCGTGGGCGAAGTCATCCTGCGTACCTGGCAGACCGCGCACAAGATGAAGGTGCAGCGCGGTTCGCTCAAGGAAGATAGCTCGCGCAACGACAACTTCCGCATCAAGCGCTACATCGCCAAGTACACCATCAACCCGGCCATCACCCACGGCATCTCGCACGTGGTGGGCTCGCTGGAAGTGGGCAAGATCGCCGACATCGTGCTGTGGAAGCCGGCCTTCTTCGGGGCCAAGCCCTCGATGATCCTGAAGAGCGGCATGATCGCGGCAGCCCAGATGGGTGACCCCAATGCCTCCATCCCGACCCCGCAGCCGGTCCATTACCGGATGATGTTCGGCGCCTATGGCGGTGGCCTGAAGACCTCGATGACCTTCGTCTCGCAGGCGGCCTTCGATGCCGGCATCGGTGAACAGCTCAAACTGAACAAGCCGGTGGTGGCCGTGAAGAACATGCGCAACCTGCGCAAGCGCGACATGATCCACAACGGTGCCACGCCGAAGATGGAAGTCGATTCCGAGACCTATGAAGTGCGTGCCGATGGCGAGCTGCTGGTGTGCGAACCGGCGGTCTCGCTGCCGCTGGCACAACGTTATTTCCTGTTCTGATTTTCTTTAGATTTTTTCATGCTCACTCTCAATACCAAGATAGCCCAGGCCGAGCAGATCGACGGCGAACTGGAACTGCCCTATGACCAGCGCGAGAAGAGCCGCCTGCGTGCCACCCTGCGTTCGGGGGAAGACGTGGCGGTGTTCACCGTGCGCGGTACGGTGCTGCGCGATGGCGACCTGCTGCGCGGCGATGATGGCCGCGTGGTCAGGATCATCGCCAAGGCCGAAGCGACCTATCGCGTCGATGCGGCTGATGCGCACCTGCTGCTGCGTTGCGCCTTCCACCTCGGCAATCGTCACACTCAGGCGCATGTGGGCCACGAGGGTAGCGTCGGTTTCCTGCGCATCCGCAAGGATCCGGTGTTGAAGGAAATGCTGGAAGGGCTGGGTGCGCGCGTCTCCGAAGAACTGGCGGCCTTCGAGCCGGAAGCGGGGGCCTATGGCGGCGGCCATCACCATCATGGCGATGACCATCACCACAATCCGTTGGCGCCGATTCCGCTGCGCCAGAAAATCCATCGTCCCGGCGACAAGAAGGAAGAGGGCTGACCCCATGCAAGCCAGCGCCTTGCTGCATCTGCTGCAACTGAGCAGCCCGTCCTTGCCGATAGGTGCGTACAGCTATTCGCAAGGGCTGGAGGCGGCCATCGAGTGTGGGCGCGTCTGCAGCGAAGCCACCGCGCGCGCCTGGATCGGCCATGCGCTGCATGAAGTGGTAGCGCGTTTCGAGGCCCCTATCTTTGCGCGGCTGGTGGCAGCCTTCGAGGCCCGTGATGCAGAAAAGGTCACGTTGTGGACCGAGCGCTTCATCGCGGCCCGCGACACGTCCGAGTTTCGCGCCGAAACCATTCAGATGGGCTATTCGCTGGGCAAACTGGCGACCGACCTGAAGCTGGGCGACGAGGCCTTGCTGGCCATCCTGCAGGCGCAGCCGGAACTGCCACTGCCCACTTCGCTGGCGTTTGCCACGGTGGCCCTGCAGGTGCCGCGCGAGGCGGCGGTGCTGGGCATGCTGTTCGCCTGGGCCGAGAACCAAGTGCTGGCCTGCGTGAAGACCGTGCCGCTGGGCCAGGTGGCGGGGCAGCGCATCCTGCTGTCGCTGCAGCCTGAACTGGAAAAGGCCGCGGCCACCGCGCTGACGCTGGAGGATGACGAGCTGTGCAACTGGGCACCGGGTCTGTCGCTGCTGTCGATGCAGCATGAGGTGCAGTACAGCCGCATCTATCGTTCTTAATTGCTGAATTATTGAAATCGTTTATATCGTTTTTGTTCCAACACGACCAAGAGATCAAGAGACCAACCATGAGCAACTCCACTTCCAATCCGCTGCGCGTGGGCATCGGCGGCCCGGTCGGTTCCGGCAAGACGGCGCTGTGCGAAATGCTGTGCAAGCGCATGCGCGACCATTACGACATGGCCGTCATCACCAATGACATCTACACCAAGGAAGACATGGAAATCCTGCTGCGCGCCGATGCGCTGCCGGCAGAACGCCTGATGGGTGTGGAGACCGGCGGCTGCCCGCACACCGCCATCCGCGAGGATGCCTCCATCAACCTGGAAGCGATTGCCCGCATGAGCGCCGATTTCCCGGACCTGGACCTGATCCTGGTGGAGTCCGGCGGCGACAACCTGGCCGCCACCTTCAGCCCGGAACTGTCAGACCTGACCATCTACGTGATCGACGTGGCCGGCGGCGAGAAGATCCCGCGCAAGGGCGGCCCCGGCATCACCCGTTCTGACCTGCTCATCATCAACAAGACCGACCTGGCTCCCTATGTGGGCGCAAATCTGGATATCATGGCGGCCGATGCCAAGCGCATGCGCGGCGAACGCCCCTTCGTGTTCACCAACCTGCGCAGTGGCGACGGGGTGGAAAAGGTCATCGAATACATCCGCAAGCAGGGCTTGCTGGACGAGAAGCCGAAGAACTGAACCTGAACCCCGTCACTTCCCCGATCAAGAATCTGCCGTATCAGCCCAAGGAGAAAACATGTTGACCCTCTCGACCAAGACCCGCGCCCGCCTGGGCGTTCTGGCCGTCACCGCACTGGCGGCCGGCACTGCCCTGGCACACCCCGGCCATCCGGGTTCCACCATGGATGCCTCGGCCAGCATGGCGGCCGGCTTCGCCCACCCGTTCTCGGGCATCGACCACCTGCTGGCCATGCTGGCCGTGGGCCTGTGGGCGGCACAGAACAAGCAGCGCGCCCTGTGGGTGCTGCCGCTGGCCTTCCCGCTGATGATGGTGGCAGGTGCATTGCTGGCCTTCGCCGGCCTGCAGGTGCCAGCGGTGGAGACCGGTATCGCCGCCTCGGTGGCCGTGCTGGGCTTGCTGATCGCCTTCGCCGTGCGTCTGCCGCTGTGGGGCAGCACGCTGGTGGTGTCGGTCTTCGCGATGTTCCATGGCTACGCACACGGCGCTGAACTGCCGCACGGCAGCTCGGCCGCCCTGTACGGTGCCGGCTTCATCGCCGCCACCGCACTGCTGCACGCCGCCGGCCTGGGCATTGGACTCATCGCCGGTCAGCAGATGGCCGACCGCGTGGTGCGCATTGGCGGTGTAGGCATTGCCGCCGTGGGGGCTTACCTGCTGGCGGCTTGAGCCATTTTCCTGCTTTGACCTGCTTTGCCCATCTTATCCCGTTGCTCGTAACCTGACTGCTGACCGCTGCGCGCGGTCAGCCAGGTATGCAACTCGGCGGCATTAAGTCCGCCAAGCGCCCTTCTCCCCACCTTTCCCAGGTTCTTCATTCCTTTCAGCAGCGCGTGCATGCGGCTGCCGTAGGCATGTACATGAGTTCGCAGCAATACGGATAGTTGCCACTGGTGATGGGAAATTGATCGTCGGTCTGCGGCACGAAAGGTGTGGAAAACTTAGTTTTTCGATCGACCTGATACTGTATCGCACGTATTTCGATGATTGATACGGACTCTCGTGCATAAGTTTTCTGCGAAGTGCTGCTTTTCGAATTAGCCTGTGGGTAAGATAGCTAGAAGCCCCACGGGACGGGTGACTTGGGTAGGTTAGCCCGCTTGCGTTGACGGCGCTCTTCGGGCGAAAACTGTTAGAAAACCCGAGTTTTTAGATTTTCCAGACGTGTTTGGGCTTGTTCCAAGCGCTTCAGCACTGTTAGAGAATGATTTAGCTATTGGCTTGAGAGCAGGGCAGTGAAGAGCAAAAGAGCCTGTGAATAGATCATCTGTCGCAAGCCTCGCATGGGAAAATGATCCGGGCAAGCTGATGTTGATCCGATGGCCTGTGCACAATTCAATATTGCTCTCTGGGGCCAACTTTACTGCTCTTTAGTATGAAGAGGTATATCCCCCTGACTGTCATCGGCCTGGCGGTGACTACTCAAAGAGAAGATAAAGGGGATAACTTGATTTATGTGAGGAATGCCAGCGTCGCTGATGGACGATAAAAGAGGGTAGCGAGGATATTGAAGCCGATGGCAAGGCCTCGAAGCAGGAGGATCTAGAACCGGATCGCCCAAAGCAAAAACCCTCGCTACTTTCGTAACGAGGGTTCTTGGGAGTAACAAGCCTGACGATGACCTACTTTCACACTGGTTGCAGCACTATCATCGGCGCGAAGTCGTTTCACGGTCCTGTTCGGGATGGGAAGGGGTGGTACCAACTTGCTATAGTCATCAGGCATAACTTGTAAAGTCAGTTGCTCTCGATCGAGCAGCAACTAACCCAAACTGGAAGAAGTATTTAATAGATTCTTGGGGTGTGATGCACTAGGGCAAACACAATATATGCTCAACTTGTCTATAACAGAGCTAATGTTATAGGAACAAGCCGCACGGGCAATTAGTATCAGTTAGCTTAACGCATTACTGCGCTTCCACACCTGACCTATCAACGTCCTGGTCTCGAACGACCCTTTAGGGGAATCTAGTTCCCGGGAAGTCTCATCTCAAGGCGAGTTTCCCGCTTAGATGCTTTCAGCGGTTATCTCTTCCGAACTTAGCTACTCGGCAATGCCACTGGCGTGACAACCGATACACCAGAGGTTCGTCCACTCCGGTCCTCTCGTACTAGGAGCAGCCCCCTTCAAACTTCCAACGCCCACGGCAGATAGGGACCAAACTGTCTCACGACGTTTTAAACCCAGCTCACGTACCACTTTAAATGGCGAACAGCCATACCCTTGGGACCGGCTACAGCCCCAGGATGTGATGAGCCGACATCGAGGTGCCAAACTCCCCCGTCGATATGAACTCTTGGGAGGAATCAGCCTGTTATCCCCAGAGTACCTTTTATCCGTTGAGCGATGGCCCTTCCATACAGAACCACCGGATCACTATGTCCTACTTTCGTACCTGCTCGACTTGTCAGTCTCGCAGTTAAGCACGCTTATGCCATTGCACTATTAGCACGATGTCCGACCGTACCTAGCGTACCTTCGAACTCCTCCGTTACACTTTGGGAGGAGACCGCCCCAGTCAAACTGCCTACCATGCACTGTCCCCGATCCGGATAACGGACCAAGGTTAGAACCTCAAACAAACCAGGGTGGTATTTCAAGGTTGGCTCCACAGAGACTAGCGTCCCTGCTTCAAAGCCTCCCACCTATCCTACACAGATTGGTTCAAAGTCCAATGCAAAGCTACAGTAAAGGTTCATGGGGTCTTTCCGTCTAGCCGCGGGTAGATTGCATCATCACAAACATTTCAACTTCGCTGAGTCTCGGGAGGAGACAGTGTGGCCATCGTTACGCCATTCGTGCAGGTCGGAACTTACCCGACAAGGAATTTCGCTACCTTAGGACCGTTATAGTTACGGCCGCCGTTTACTGGGACTTCAATCAAGAGCTTGCACCCCATCATTTAATCTTCCAGCACCGGGCAGGCGTCACACCCTATACGTCCACTTTCGTGTTTGCAGAGTGCTGTGTTTTTATTAAACAGTCGCAGCCACCATTTTATTGCAACCCTTTTGTCCTTCTGGCGCAGGCCAGTCAAACTACTTGGGCGTACCTTATCCCGAAGTTACGGTACCAATTTGCCGAGTTCCTTCTCCCGAGTTCTCTCAAGCGCCTTAGAATACTCATCTCGCCCACCTGTGTCGGTTTGCGGTACGGTCTCGTTAGACTGAAGCTTAGAGGCTTTTCTTGGAACCACTTCCGATTGCTTCGCGAACAAGTTCGCTCGTCTCACACCCTTGAATTACGCTGCCGGATTTGCCTAACAGCCTTCTTCGATGCAAAAACCGACTATTCCAACAGTCGGACAACCTTCCGCGATCCGTCCCCCCATCGCATCTAACGACGGTGCAGGAATATTAACCTGCTTCCCATCAGCTACGCATCTCTGCCTCGCCTTAGGGGCCGACTCACCCTGCTCCGATGAACGTTGAACAGGAAACCTTGGGCTTACGGCGTGCGGGCTTTTCACCCGCATTATCGCTACTCATGTCAGCATTCGCACTTCTGATACCTCCAGCATCCTTTACAAGACACCTTCACAGGCTTACAGAACGCTCTCCTACCATATCCTTACGGATATCCGCAGCTTCGGTGACTGGCTTAGCCCCGTTACATCTTCCGCGCAGGACGACTCGATCAGTGAGCTATTACGCTTTCTTTAAAGGATGGCTGCTTCTAAGCCAACCTCCTGACTGTTTTAGCCTTCCCACTTCGTTTTCCACTTAGCCAATCTTTGGGACCTTAGCTGGCGGTCTGGGTTGTTTCCCTCTTGACGTCGGACGTTAGCACCCGGCGTCTGTCTCCCAAGCTCGCACTCATCGGTATTCGGAGTTTGCAATGGTTTGGTAAGTCGCGATGACCCCCTAGCCATAACAGTGCTCTACCCCCGATGGTGATACTTGAGGCACTACCTAAATAGTTTTCGGAGAGAACCAGCTATTTCCAAGTTTGTTTAGCCTTTCACCCCTATCCACAGCTCATCCCCTAATTTTTCAACATTAGTGGGTTCGGTCCTCCAGTGCGTGTTACCGCACCTTCAACCTGGCCATGGATAGATCACTTGGTTTCGGGTCTACACCCAGCGACTGAACGCCCTATTCGGACTCGATTTCTCTACGCCTTCCCTATTCGGTTAAGCTTGCCACTGAATGTAAGTCGCTGACCCATTATACAAAAGGTACGCAGTCACCCCTTACAGGGCTCCTACTGTTTGTATGCACACGGTTTCAGGATCTATTTCACTCCCCTTCCGGGGTTCTTTTCGCCTTTCCCTCACGGTACTGGTTCACTATCGGTCGATTACGAGTATTTAGCCTTGGAGGATGGTCCCCCCATGTTCAGACAGGATTTCACGTGTCCCGCCCTACTTGTCGCAAGCCTAGTTCCACACCATCGATTTCGCATACGGGGCTATCACCCTCTATGGCCGGACTTTCCATTCCGTTTTGCTATCGTTGATGCTAAATCTTGCAGGCTGATCCCATTTCGCTCGCCACTACTTTGGGAATCTCGGTTGATTTCTTTTCCTGTAGCTACTTAGATGTTTCAGTTCGCCACGTTCGCTTCGTTACCCTATGTATTCAGATAACGATGACCTTACGGCCGGGTTTCCCCATTCGGAAATCTGCGGATCAAAGCTCGTTTGCCAGCTCCCCGCAGCTTATCGCAAGCTACTACGTCCTTCATCGCCTGTAATCGCCAAGGCATCCACCATGTGCACTTATTCGCTTGTTCCTATAACGTTAGCCTCTTTTGCAAGAGCGTTATAAAGAAGCGTTGAGTTTTAGCGTTTGCCGTATTCCAAAGTAAGTCTTCTAATTGCTAAGATCACTTCGTAATACTTTGATTGATACAATCACACCCATTTTTACTTTCGCAAGAACCGAAGTCCTGGCGATCGTTTAAATGAATCTTTACTTCTTCCAGATTGTTAAAGAACAAAAACAGCCATTGATCGTAAAAGATCAAACCTAAATCACTACGTCTTGCGTTGGCGACGCTGACTTAGGTTTGATATTTCTTGGTGGAGGTTGACGGGATCGAACCGACGACCCCCTGCTTGCAAAGCAGGTGCTCTCCCAGCTGAGCTAAACCCCCGAAACCTTGGTGGGTCTGGTTGGGCTCGAACCAACGACCCCCGCGTTATCAACACGGTGCTCTAACCAGCTGAGCTACAGACCCGCTTGGATCAGTATCAGTAGCCAGTCGATGACGTTGTGTCACGGACCGCGCTTCACCAAATAACTGTTCTTTGAATTACAGCCGATAAGTGTGGACGCTTAACTTCGTGCGCACTCTAGAAAGGAGGTGATCCAGCCGCACCTTCCGATACGGCTACCTTGTTACGACTTCACCCCAGTCACGAATCCTACCGTGGTGAGCGCCCTCCTTGCGGTTAGGCTACCCACTTCTGGTAAAACCCGCTCCCATGGTGTGACGGGCGGTGTGTACAAGACCCGGGAACGTATTCACCGCGACATGCTGATCCGCGATTACTAGCGATTCCAACTTCATGGAGTCGAGTTGCAGACTCCAATCCGGACTACGATACACTTTCTGGGATTAGCTCCCCCTCGCGGGTTGGCGGCCCTCTGTATGTACCATTGTATGACGTGTGAAGCCCTACCCATAAGGGCCATGAGGACTTGACGTCATCCCCACCTTCCTCCGGTTTGTCACCGGCAGTCTCATTAGAGTGCCCTTTCGTAGCAACTAATGACAAGGGTTGCGCTCGTTGCGGGACTTAACCCAACATCTCACGACACGAGCTGACGACAGCCATGCAGCACCTGTGTGATGGTTCTCTTTCGAGCACTCCCAAATCTCTTCGGGATTCCATCCATGTCAAGGGTAGGTAAGGTTTTTCGCGTTGCATCGAATTAATCCACATCATCCACCGCTTGTGCGGGTCCCCGTCAATTCCTTTGAGTTTTAATCTTGCGACCGTACTCCCCAGGCGGTCTACTTCACGCGTTAGCTGCGTTACCAAGTCAATTAAGACCCGACAACTAGTAGACATCGTTTAGGGCGTGGACTACCAGGGTATCTAATCCTGTTTGCTCCCCACGCTTTCGTGCATGAGCGTCAGTGTTATCCCAGGGGGCTGCCTTCGCCATCGGTATTCCTCCACATATCTACGCATTTCACTGCTACACGTGGAATTCTACCCCCCTCTGACACACTCTAGCCGTGCAGTCTCAAATGCAATTCCCAGGTTGAGCCCGGGGATTTCACATCTGACTTACACAACCGCCTGCGCACGCTTTACGCCCAGTAATTCCGATTAACGCTTGCACCCTACGTATTACCGCGGCTGCTGGCACGTAGTTAGCCGGTGCTTATTCTTCAGGTACCGTCATTAGTAATAGATATTAGCTACTACCGTTTCTTCCCTGACAAAAGAGCTTTACAACCCGAAGGCCTTCTTCACTCACGCGGCATTGCTGGATCAGGGTTGCCCCCATTGTCCAAAATTCCCCACTGCTGCCTCCCGTAGGAGTCTGGGCCGTGTCTCAGTCCCAGTGTGGCTGGTCGTCCTCTCAGACCAGCTACTGATCGTTGCCTTGGTAGGCTTTTACCCCACCAACTAGCTAATCAGATATCGGCCGCTCCAGGAGCATGAGGTCTTGCGATCCCCCACTTTCATCCGTAGATCGTATGCGGTATTAGCTAGTCTTTCGACTAGTTATCCCCCACTCTAGGGCACGTTCCGATATATTACTCACCCGTTCGCCACTCGCCATCAGGAGCAAGCTCCTATGCTGCCGTTCGACTTGCATGTGTAAGGCATGCCGCCAGCGTTCAATCTGAGCCAGGATCAAACTCTTTAGTTTAATCTCTGTTTTGTGCCATTTCTGGCTACCCCGAAGGGCATCGCTCTCTCAAAATACTGACAGGTAATTTCTTGCGATCTTACCTATATTTCTTGTGAGCATTTAATGTTTAAAGTTTCCAGAACCGAAGTTCTGTCGCACTTCATTAAACGCCCACGCTTATCGGCTGTTAATTTTTAAAGATCTTGTCTGTCGCAAACGCGCTTGGCGCTGTTTGCATCGCTGCGAATCGTTTTGTTCGTCAGCAGCAGAGAAACGAGATTATGTAGCAGCTTGTTTATCGCGTCAACTACTTTTTTGCGATTCGTTTTAAATTTTTTCGTCTTCGCTGAACTTACCGCTTCGACTACTTCCATTTAAAACGCCCTACAAACTGCCCCACTACTCATTGCTTCGCCGACATCTGTCGCTTTGTTTTTCAACTTCGCTTCGTGTGTCGCGTCAGCAGGGGGCGAACTATAGCAACCCACCTGCAGCCGCGCAAGCCCTTTTTGAAAAATAATTGAAATAATTTAGAAAACAGCCCCGACGCCCTCACCGTCATCGCTCGCAAACCCAGAAGGGACAAGGCTTTCAGCAGGAAACCCATTACCTTCAAAGGCAAAATGAAACCGGGCCGCCCCTGACGGGACGGCCCGGTTTCATTTCTTCCGGGTGTTGCGGGGCGCTTAAGCTGCCTTGACCGTCAGATCGCTCTTCACGTCCCGTACACCTTCAATACCTGCGACCAGTTGCAAGGCGTGCTGTCCCAGTTCGGCGCTAGGCACCGATCCCTTCAGTGTGACCACACCGTCCTTGGTACTGACGTTGATCTTCATTGCCGAAACCTGCTTGTCTTCCACCAGGGCGGCCTTGACCTTGGCGGTGATGACAGAGTCATCAATATAGGCCCCCGCCTTCTGGGCGGTCACCGGTGCCGCGCGATCAGCGGCCTGAACTGCCGGAGCAGCCGCAGTTACCAAAAGACTGGCAG
The DNA here is from genome assembly GCF_001929405.1 of Herbaspirillum camelliae. Lineage (NCBI taxonomy): Bacteria > Pseudomonadati > Pseudomonadota > Betaproteobacteria > Burkholderiales > Oxalobacteraceae > Herbaspirillum > Herbaspirillum camelliae. Next base: position 1,299,779 of record NZ_KV880769.1, on the reverse strand, counting down.
CCAGCAGGCGGGCGACGAAGGTGGTCTTTTTCATGGTCTATCTCCTTATTGATCAGTCATCGTGGCAGCGCTCTATATAGCGAAAGAACATTGCTCTCTATATAGGCGCCTCTGCCACTGGTATCGCAAAGCCCGTGCCAGCAGGAATTTTCCTCAATGAATTCAATAACTTGGCGATCTCGCAAAGAAAATGGGCCTCTGAATGACCCGCTCCAAACCGCTTTTCTGTCGCCGAGGGAGGACAATTTCCCCCCGTTGAAGAGATTAAGTCCCTGATTTCAAAGCCCTTCTTCTTGTCGTCAAGCGACGACAGCCTCTTCCCCACCACGGAAACGCCGGGGATCCAGTCCATTCTTCTGCAACAGGCGATAGAACTCGGTACGGTTGCGATCAGCCAGCCGGGCGGCGTCAGACACGTTGCCGTCGGTCAACTTGAGCAAGCGGATCAGGTAGTCCCGCTCGAACTTCTGCTTGGCCTCGGCGTAACGCAACAGATCGAGGGTCGGCGTGCGCAGGGCGCGCTGCACCAGCGAGGCCGGGATCAAGGGCGCGGTGGACAAGGCGCAGACCTGCTCGACCACGTTATAAAGCTGGCGCACATTGCCCGGCCAGTGCGCCAGACTCAATATCTCCAGCGCGTCGGGGGCAAACCCGGTGAGGCGCTTGGGATACTTGGCCGCAATGGTCTTGAGGAAGTGATTGGCCAGCAGCGCGATATCCTCACGCCGTTCTTCCAACGCCGGCAGGTGCAGCGTCACCACATTGAGGCGGTAATAGAGATCCTCGCGGAACTGTCCTTCGCGCATGGCCGCTTCCAGATCGCGATGGGTGGCCGAGATGATGCGCACATCGACCTCGCCGGCTTGGTTGGCACCGACCTGGCGCACCGTCTTTTCCTGCAATACCCGCAAGAGCTTGACCTGCAGGGGCAAGGGCATGTCGCCGATCTCGTCGAGGAACAGGGTGCCGCCATGGGCGGCCTGGAACAGTCCCTCGCGATGCTCGACCGCGCCGGTGAACGCCCCCTTGACGTGGCCGAACAGCTCGGACTCCAGCAACTGCTCCGGGATGGCGCCGCAATTGACGGCGATGAAAGGCTGCTCGGCGCGTGGGCTGGTGCGATGGATGGCGCGCGCCAGCAGCTCCTTGCCAGTGCCGCTGTCGCCCCGGATCAGGATGCTGGCGTCGGAGGCCGCCACCAGCCGGGCCTCGGCCAGCAGTTCGGCCACCCGCTGGCTGCGGCTGAGGATGTCGGCCCGCCACGACTGGTCCGGCGACAGCGGCGCTGGCGCCGTCAGACTCAGCGCCTGGGCGACCTTGTCGAGCAGCACATGAGCGTCGAAGGGCTTGGTCAGGTAGGCGAAGGCGCCCTGGGTGGTGGCGTCCACTGCATCAGGGATGGTGCCATGCGCGGTAAGAAGGATCACGGGCAAGGCCGGATAGCGGCTGCGGATCTCGGCGAACAGGGCCAGCCCATCCATGCCGGGCAAGCGCACATCGGTGATCACCAGGGCCGGCAGCGAGATGGCCAGCTGAGCCAGCGCGGCCTCGGCGCTCTCCACGGCCAGGATGCGGTAGCCGCTGGCATTGAGGCGCAGCGTCAACAGGCGAAGCAGGTCGGGATCATCATCGACCAGCATCAGGGGGGCAGTCTTTCCCATCGGGACTCCAGTTCCATGAAAGGAACGGCCCCGACGGCGATGGCGAATGGTCTTACTTGCCGCCGGCCGGCAGGGTCCGTTCTATGTTCTTGAGCGCCTCCAGCTTGTCGTTCAACTGGTCGACCTTGCGCTGCGCTTCCTTGGCCTGCACCGAGGACTTCTCGGCACTGTCGGCCAGGCGGCGCAGATCGGCGTATTGTCCGACCAGCAATTGCACCAGAGGCTTGAGCTTCTCCGCTTCGACGCTGTTATCGGCCATGACGTTCCATAGCTGGGCTTCGGCCTTGGCCAGATCGATGCCGTCACGGGTCAGCGCCAGGGCCATGGCGCGCCTGACCAGATTGGCCGGACCGGCAGGATAGGTGTTGATGCGCTGCAGTTCACGGCCCAGCTCGGCCGACGTCATCTTGCGCAACTGGGCGTGATAGGCCAGCAACTCGTCGATGTTGCTCGAGGCGTGGATGAGCTTGACGGTGGAAGTCGGTGCATCAGGCTGCACAGCGCAAGCCGACAGGAAAAGGCACGAGGCCAGGATCAGGATCTTATTTTTCATCAGGCAACTCGATTCGGAAATGCGCCCCGCCCTCGCGGGGCACCAGATACACCTTGCCGCTATGCGCCTGCACGTACTCGCGCACGACCGACAGACCAATACCATTACCGCGCCGCGCGGCGGTGGGCTGGTTCAATCCTTGGTAGAAGGGTTCGAAGATACGCGCCGCGTCAGTGGGCGCCACGCCCGGCCCCTGATCCACGCACTCCACCCGCACCAGGCCCGGCGCCTCCGAGAGCAGGAAGCGGATGAAGCCGCCCTGGGGGCTGAAGCGCACGGCGTTGGACAACAGATTGGCCAGGACGATCGCCATCTTCTCCGGATCGACCACCACGGTACGAGCCCCCCCCTCGATCTCTACCTTCAGCTCACGCGCCAGCCATTGCAGCCGCTGGTCGTCGATCACCTTGTGCAGCAAGGCGCGCAGGTCTACCGGCACCGGATGGATGCGCTGGGCGTCGAAGGAGACTTCGTTGTAGCGCAGCAGGTCTTCGATCTGGGTCTGCAGGGACTGGGTATTCTGGCGCAGGATGCGGGCGATCTCGCGCTGGCTGTCGGTCAACTGGCCGGCCACGCCATCGTCGAGCAGGGCCGCGCCTTCGCACAGTGCCGCCAGCGGGGTCTTCAGTTCATGGGAAACATGGCGCAGGAAGCGGGACTTTTCCGCCTCCAGGTCGGCCAGGCGCTGGCGCAGCCAGTCCAGCTGCTGGCCCAGGCGGCGGATGTCGGCCGGGCCGCGCACATCGATGGGCTGGTCGAAACGATTGTCGCCCAGGCGCCCGATGGCCTGCTCCAGCCGCGCCATCGGGCGCGACAGCCAGAGTCCGAAGCAGAACGCCAGCAAGACCGCCAGCACGATGGCGCCAACCACCTGGGCGGTCAGCATCTGGCGTTGCTGTTCCAGCGCGGCCGACAAGGCGTTGTTGCGGCGGTCGACCTCGCGCCGGCTTTCCAGGGCGATGCGTTCGTTCAGGGCCGGCAGGCGGGCAAAATCCTGGAACAGCCTGGCCTGCTCGCCCTTGTCCTTGCGGCTGTCGGCGTCGAGTACGCCGGCGGCTTCATCCACGTACACGCTCCATTGCCCGAACAGCTCGCGCGGGGCCTTGGGCAGCGAATCGGCCAGTTCTCCCAGCGCCTGCCGGGCCTGGTCACGGGCTTCATTGAAACGGTCATGGAAGGCCGCGTCGTCCAGCACCAGGTACTGGCGCGCGCTGCGCTCCATGGCCACGGTGCGTTCGGCCAGCCGTTGCGCGGCTTCGGTCAACTGCACCGCCTGGCGCGCGGTCTCGCGGCTGTTGGCCGACATCCGGTCCAGCGTGAACAGGGCGTGGATGGACGTGCCGCTGAGCAAGGCGGCAATCAACAGAAAGGCCGCCAGCAGCAGCTGCCGGAAAGACAGGCCAAGATAGCCCGACGGGCGTGCCGGCGCGGCGTGCGGCGTAGGATGATGCTCGATGGCGTTCAACATGCGATTGATCTCGGTCCCTCAAGACTTGCTTCTCTATCCGGACTGCCAGGGTCGGCAGTCCGGCCCGCAAGATGCCGACGGGAAACATCGGACACCGTCTTGCGGGCACACATTGTAATCAAGTTGCCGCCTTGCAGGACATCGGCCCTGCCGCAGCAGCTCAGCCTTGCGGGCCGAGGAAGTCCAGCAGCATGAGCGCCACCACCTTGGTGGCCTTGCGCAGGTCGTCCAGGGCCAGGTTCTCGTCGGCCTGCTTGGCATTGGATTCCATCAAGGTGCGCGGGCCGGCGCCGAAGAGCACCGCCGGAATGCCCTGCTCGCCATACAATCGGGCGTCGGTATAGAGCGCCGAGCCGTTGGTGGTGAGGGTCTCGCCCATGACCTCGCGGGCATTGCGCAAGAGACTCTCGACCAGCTTCTCGTGCCCCGGCAGCGGGCGCAGCGCGCGCGCCAGCAGCAGGCGGCGGATCTCCACGCGGATGCCCGGCAGGCCCGCCACCGCATCCTCGATCAGCTTGCGCACGCCGGCCTCGACCTCGGTCGGGTCTTCCTCGGGAATCATGCGGCGATCCATCTTCAGCACCACCTTGCCCGGCACCACATTGGTATTGGTGCCGCCATCGATGCGGCCCACGATCATGGTCGGATGGGTGATGCCGGGAATGGCCGAGCGAATCTCCTTGAGACCCGGCAGCGCGCCGTAGATGGCGTTGAGGATGGCCGTGGCCGCCTGCAGCGCATCGTGGCCGGTCTCGGGCATGGAGCCATGGGTGGCGCGACCATGCACGGTGACCTCGAACTGCAGGCAGGCATTGTGGGCGGTCACGACGTTGTAGCTGAAGCCGGCCGCCAGCACGTAGTCGGGGCGGGTCAGCTTCTGCTCCAGCAGCCAGCCGGGACCGAGCAGGCCGCCGAATTCCTCGTCATAGGTGAAATGCAGCTCGACGCCGCCGTGCAGCGATGCGCCCACCGCTTCCAGTGCGCGGGTGGCGAACAGGTAGCTGGCGAAGTCGCTCTTGGAGACGGCCGCTGCGCGGCCATAGATGCGGCCATCGGCGATCTCGCCGCCATAGGGGTCATGGGTCCAGCCTTCGCCCGGCGGCACCACGTCGCCATGCGCATTGAGCGCCACGGTCGGACCGCCATCGCCATAGGGACGACGCACGATCAGGTTGGTGATGCTCTGCATGCCATAGTCGGCCACCTGCTGGGCGGGCACCACATGCTTTTCCGCCGCCCAGCCCCAGCCTGCGACCAGCTCGGCCACCGCATCGGCGTGCGGGGCGTTGTTGCCCGGCGGGGTATCGGTGGGGATGCGGATCAGCTGCTGCAACACCCCGACCTCTTCGTCGAAATGCTGATCGATCCAGGCGCACAGGCGCTGCGACAACTGCTCTTTGGACATGCTCACGACTCCATCATCAACAGGCCGGCCACGCCGGCGCAAAGCAGCATCATAGCGCAGCCGGCACGCCAGGTGACCGCAGCCAGCATGCGCCGGCGTTCCCCGCTATCATTGAGCGGCTGTGACGCCCTGTGCGTGACGGCAGACCTTGCCGGCCCGCGCGCCCGTGCGCCTTGCTGCGCCCCCATCAAAAATCCAGAAGAACCACCATGTCCTCGCAGCCTACCGCCCCCGGCACCGCCGCTCCCAGCCCTCACCTTGTCATCGCCGGCGAAGGCCTGCCGCCGGAACAACGCGGCCGCGCCATCCTGGCGCTGGGTATCGCCGTGGGCCTGGCCACGCTCGACACCGCCATCGCCAACACCGCCCTGCCCGCCATGGCGCTGGACCTGCAGACTACGCCGGCGGCCTCGGTATGGATCGTCACCGCCTACCAGCTGGCCATGATGGTGGCCCTGCTGCCCCTGGCGGCGCTGGGCGAGATCATCGGCTATCGCCGCATCTATATCTGGGGACTGGTGCTCTTTACCGCCGCCTCGCTGCTGTGCGCGGTGGCGTGGTCGCTGCCCACGCTGGTGATGGCGCGCTTCCTGCAGGGACTGGGGGGCGCGGGCATCATGAGCGTGAACACGGCGCTGATCCGCTTCATCTACCCGACCCGCTCGCTGGGACGCGGGGTCGGGCTCAATACCCTCATCGTGGCCATCGCCTTCACCGTCGGCCCCTCGGTGGCCTCGGGCATCCTGGCCATTGCGCCCTGGCCATGGCTGTTCGCGGTCAATGTCCCGCTGGGTGTACTGGCGGTGGTGCTGGCCGTGCCGTCCTTGCCCCATACCAGCCTGGCCCGGCACGCCTTCGACCTGCGCAGTGCGCTGCTCAATGCGGCGGCCTTCGGGCTGCTGATCCTGGCCATCGGCGAAGGCGCCCACCAGGCCCAGGCCAGCGTGGTCGGACTGGAACTGGCGGCGGCCATCCTGTGCGGGCTGTTCCTGCTCAAGCGCGAACTGTCGCATCCTGCCCCCATGCTGCCAGTGGACCTGTTCCGCCATCCCATGTTCTCGCTCTCGGCGGTCACGGCGGTGTGCTCCTTCGCCGCGCAGGGCCTGGCCTTTGTCTCCCTGCCCTTCTTCTTCCATCATGACCTGGGCCGCAGCCAGGTCGAGATCGGCCTGCTGATGACGCCCTGGCCAGTGGCCGTGGCCATCATGGCCCCCATTGCGGGTCGCATGTCAGACCGCTACCCGGTGGGCATGCTGGGTGGCGTCGGGCTGGCCTTGCTGTGCGCGGGCCTGTTGTCGATGACCTTCATGCCTGCCAGCCCCAGCGTATGGGAAATCAGTTGGCGCATGCTGCTCTGTGGCATGGGCTTCGGCTTCTTCCAGTCGCCCAACCTCAAGGCGCTGATGACCAGCGCGCCACCTCATCGCAGCGGCGGTGCATCCGGCATCGTGGCCACCGCGCGCCTGCTGGGCCAGAGTGTGGGTGCCGCGCTGGTGGCGCTGTGCTTCAACCTGTCGCAGACCCAGGGCTCGCGCCTGGCCCTGGGATTCGGTGCGGCATTCGCCGGTGCAGCCTGCATCGCCAGCTTCCTGCGCCTGCTCACGCGCAACCCCTACGCGCCGCCGCCAAAAAAATAATTTTTCGCGTTCCTCCGCAACAGCGCCACTCGACGGATTCTCAGGCGGTGGCTGCGTTAGCGCACGCTTGTGCAAGCTGCCAATGCTCGCCGTCATTAACTTTCTGCGCGTCAACAGTTAAGAGAAAAACACGAAATATAGTCTCAAAAGTGGACCATCAATCAAGCTAAAGGAAAACGCATTCTGATACGATAAAAAACAGACAACTCATCCATGCAAGCTGGATGGTCTGATGCAGCATCCAACAATTAACGGCGTCCATTTCATCAAAAGAAATCCAAACGCTCCCAGTACGGCAACCAGCCACGGGTCAAGCCTGAAGTCGATATGTTGAAATCCATCGCCCTGGACCAGCTCAGACTGGGCATGTACATCCATTCCATCCCCGGTGGATGGATCAGTCATCCGTTCTGGCGCAAGTCCTTCAAGGTCGAGACGCTGGAAGACCTGCAAACCCTGCGCGACTGCCCTATCGACACCGTCACCATCGACACCGCCAAGGGACGCGACGTCACTCGCGAAGACGTGAAGGAAGACGACGCGGACCAGGACGCGGACGCTCCCGCCGCGCCGCCGGCCGATCCTGCCACCCCCAAACCCGCCAGCCGCACCGATACCGCCATCGAACGCGAACGCGCGCAGCGCATCATCTCGTCCTCCAAGTCCACCGTCCTGCACATGTTCTCGGAAGCGCGCATGGGCAAGGCCATCGACGTCAAGGATGCAGCCGAACTGGTCACCGAGATCACGGCCTCGGTCTCGCGCAATGCCGATGCCCTCATCAGCCTGGCGCGCCTGAAGACCACTGACGATTACACCTACCTGCATTCGGTGGCGGTCTGCGCCATGATGATCTCGCTGGCCAACCAGCTGGGCATGACGCCGCAGCAGACCAAGCAGGCCGGCATGGCCGGACTGCTGCACGATGTGGGCAAGATGGCCGTGCCGCTGGACATCCTCAACAAACCCGCCAAGCTGACCGAGGAAGAATTCGCCTCGGTGCGTCTGCACACCGTGCAAGGGCACGGCATCCTGCAGCAGATCGAGGGCATCGGCGAGGTACCCCTGGATGTGTCGCTGCATCATCACGAAAAGATCGACGGCAGCGGCTATCCCTTCAACCTCAAGGCCGACAGCATTTCGATCATGGCCAAGATGGGCGCGGTCTGCGACGTCTATGACGCCATCACCTCCAACCGCCCCTACAAGGCCGGCTGGGACCCGGCCCGGTCGATCCGCCACATGGCCTCCAGCGCCGGCCATTTCGACCCGAGTACGATGGAAGCCTTCGTCAAGGCCATCGGCATCTATCCCTCCGGCTCCTGCGTGATGCTGCAATCGGGACGGCTGGGCGTGGTGGTGGACCAGCGTCCGGACCACCTGCTCACACCGCGCGTGAAGGTGTTCTACTCCACCGCCAACCGCATGCCGCTCAAGAGCGAGATCATTGATCTCTCCCACAGCACCGACAAGATCACGGCCTATGCCGATCCGGCCAAGTGGGGCATTCGCAACCTGCCCAGCATCGAATTGCTGTGACACGCTGACACCGCGACAAAGCAACAGAACGACAAAGCCAAGGGAAGACCAACGAAAAAACGGCGCCGCAAGGCGCCGTTCTGCATGGTACATGGTGGACGGCGCGCGGGATCACGACCGCACCGCAACGTCACCAGAAATTACGCTCAGTCACGCTGCGCGAACGCTGCCGTGGAGGCCAGTTCATTGAGCAGGGCCACGGTGGAACAGGACGACACATCGTAGGGATTGAGTTCGCCGGAGACCGAATACTTCAGCAGCAGCGAGCGGTTGATCTTGTCCAGCCGGATCTTGCCCATGGTCCAGGACGAATACTGGCGCTCATCGATGGACTCATAGGCCAGCAGGATCACGTCCTGGTGGCGCTCATCGCGCAGCAGGCGGCCATAGAGGCGATTGACCTGGTCACGCCCGCCTTCGAGCACCTGCACGAAGATCGTATCGCTGTAGCACAGCACCCCGGTGATGCCCTGCTGCGGATTGCGCTGGCGCGCGCTGGCGAGGATGCCGTCGATGGTCTCATGGGAGATGGTGGCGCAAGCGCGGCTTGCATAGATCAGGCGAACCAGCATGATTAACCTCGTTGACGTTGGGTGATCAAAGCCAGGAATTCACGGCGCAGGTTGGCGTCGCGCAGGAAAGAGCCGCGCATGACGCTGTTGATCATCTTCGAATCCATGTCCTTGACGCCGCGCCAGTGCATGCAGAAGTGATCGGCTTCCATGACGATGGCCAGGCCGTCCGGCTGCAGCTTCTGCATCAGCAGGTCGGCGGCCTGCGAGACCGCTTCTTCCTGGATCTGCGGGCGGCTCATCACCCACTCCAGCAGGCGTGCATACTTGGACAGGCCGATCAGGTTGGAATGCTCGTTGGGCATCACCCCCACCCAGACCTTGCCCATGATCGGGCACAGGTGGTGCGAACAGGCGCTGCGCACGGTAATGGGGCCGACGATCATCAGCTCGTTGAGGCGCTCGATGTTGGGAAACTCGGTGACCGGCGGAGCGGCCTGATAGCGGCCCTTGAAGACTTCATTGAGATACATCTTGGCCACGCGCTTGGCGGTGTCCTGGGTGTTGTGGTCACTCTCCACATCGATGACCAGGCTCTCCAGCACCGCGGCCAGCTTGCCCTGCACTTCGGCCTGCAGCTCTGCCAGCTCGCCATCCTTGATGAAGGCGGAGATGTTGTCATTGGCGTGGAAGCGCACGCCGGCGGCCTTGATGCGCTGGCGGATGCGGGCCGACACCAGTTGCTCATGCACGCTGGGTGCAGCCACATCCTGGATGGCCTGGGCCGGTTTTTTTTCTGTTGCCATGATGGAATGCGGCCGCGCCAAAGGCGACCGCCGAGTTAGGGAATGAGCGCCATTATGCCCGGAAACGACGCGGTGTATCGGCAGCAGCAGGAGTCAACCCGCGTCAACCCGGGGTCATTGCGCCTGCTTCCGGATGCGCTCACTTAACTGCCATTGATGTTTGTTTTCCGCTCTTTACATGCGGCTAACCGCTGCTTACATGCTTCCCACCCATCATCCATGCACACGCAACCGCGCGCGAGGCACCGCCAGCGGCGTCGCGTCGCGCCAGGCATCCAGCCGGGCCGCCACAGGGGGAAATTGCCATGCACATCCAAACTCGTCTTGCCGGCGCCTGCACGCTGGCCGCCTTGCTCTCAGCCTGCAACAGTCCAGCACCGATGGTCAATGGACCGACCAGCGTACGGCCCGCCTACCAGGTCGCCAACGTGGAAAACAATGGCGCCATCTTCCGCGTCTCCAGCGCCCAGTTGTTCGAAGAACCGACCACCTATAACGTGGGCGACATCATCAAGATCGATATTTCCGAATCCATCAGCAGCAGCAACAAGGCTTCCACCAACAACAGCCGCGACAGCTCGCTCAAGCAAAAGGGGCCGGGTTCGGGAGCACCGCTGGGCGGCCTGTTCACGCAGCTGTACGACGCCGACTACTCGGCCTCGGGCAACAACACCTTCAAGGGATCGGGCGACAGCAGCAATACCAACACCATGAGCGGCACGCTGATGGTCTCCATCGTCGAGGTCCTGCCCAACCGCAATCTGGTGGTGGCCGGCGAAAAACGCATCGGCGTCAACGGCAACATCAACACGCTGCGCTTCTCGGGTGTAGTGCGTACACGGGATATCCGGGGCGGCATCGTGGCCTCCTCCAACGTGGCCGACGCGCGTCTGGAACAGGTCGGCGGCGGCTCCATCGCCGACGCCAGCACCGATGGCAACTTCTTCCGCCGCCTGCTGACGATCTGGTAAGCCGGATCGGGAAGCGGACGAAAAAAAACGGCAAGCGCGCTTGCCGTTTTTTCATTCCTCATCGTCTTCCATCGCCTTCTGCCGGGGCGGCCAATGACACTGGCCTCAGCCTCTGCATCCGCTAGTAGCCGCTGAAGCCATTGCGCTGGTTGTCGGGCAGATTGTCCGCCACGATGGGATTGCCCGGGAAGAGCGCATCGATGAGCGGGGCCAGCTTGTCCCCGGGTGAAGCCCACTTGTCCTGGCCGAATGAGCCCAAGCGATACTGCGCCATTCCGAGCACGCGGCCATCGCGGCGCAAGGTCAAGGCGGCGTAGGTGAGATAGGGTGTGTAGGCTTCGGTGAAGGCCTTGGTGTCCCACTTGACGTAGCCCACATAGGACAAGGTCACCGGGCAGGCCAGCGCCTGCGTGCCCGCGTCATAGACGCGGCTCTGCACGCCATGCCTGAGCAGCTCGCCCTGCAGCCCCGGCACGAAATCGCTCAGGGCTACCGAGCCATTCCATTCGATGCAGACATCGCGGATCGGATCCTTGTTCAGGACGATGGGATTCTGTGTGGTATTGGGCGTCATCGCCTTTACGCCCGAAGCCGCCGAACCGACCAGGCCGACCGCGTCCATCAGGGCGTTTCCCGACGTGACGATGCAGCCGGACAGCGACGTCGCCAGCAAGGCTGCAGTGATGATGGTGCGCATGATGCTCTCCCCCGAGCAGGACCCGTCTTGTCGAGTCACGGATCACAGGCTGCCCATCATAGCGGCGCGCAATCACGCGCCCGTGCCGTTTTACCTTCATTTACGCTCACGCGCAGAACTCTTTACAGCGTAACTGAATACGTCAGCAATACTGGGCGGGCGATGGCGCTGCTGGCACAATAGACGCATCCCCCGTTCCCTCAAGGAGACCACCATGTCACGCCATCATCCCCGTCCCTGCTCCCGCTTCCTCGCCCCCTTGCTCGCGGCACTGGCCCTGGGCGGCGTGCTGCACAGCGCGCAGGCCGACACCCTCAAGACCGAGACCGAAGTGCGCGCCCTGGCCGACAAGGTCATGGCCGAAGCTGGCGCCGGTCGCACCGACGATGCCTATGGTCTGCTGTCGCCCTATTCGCTGGTGGACATCCGCGCCCTGGAAAATGCCCGCACCCAGGCCCGCAGTTCACGCATGGCCATCGAAGCGCTGGTGGGCAATTCGGTGGGCTATGAATTCATCCGTTCCGAGAAAGTCGGCCAATCCCTCCTGAAGCTGACCTATATCGAGAAGACCGAGCGCCAGGCCATCCCCTGGATGTTCATCTTCTACAAGGCCCCCACCGGCTGGGCGGTGAGCACCTTCAGCAATGGCGCCGATGTGGATGCGCTGTTCGATCACTGAGGGCACACAGGTGAAGACCCTTTTTACAGCCACGGCATTGGCGTAAAACCGGGTAAGCACACTCCTCGCCTCACAGACCAGCAGTTACGCTTTGCTTGCCGCTGTCATGCCACAAGGCAACACTGTCATGAGCGCAGCGGCATCACGGGTAGAGGGAGGGGGATCTCATGCATACATCGGAAAACTTCGCGCACCTGCGCGTAGGCGCGCTCACGGCCTGCCTGGCCATGGCTGCACTGGCGGGTTGCGCCAGCACCAGCGACATCCAGGTCGGTGAACAGGACATGTTCATGGTCGCCGCCACCGGGGTCAGCTACACCATGTCCATTCCGGCGCTCACTGCCGCCGCCAAGGAAAAGGCCTACGACTTCTGCGGCAAGCAGAAGATGAAGGCCGACCTGCGCCAGCTGGTACGCGGCTGGCGGCCGATGCAGGTGGAACTGTATTTCCGCTGCCAGCCCGAAGGCACCAGCCTGCAAGCGCTGCTGGACTAGAAAGCAGGTACGGCAAGCGCGCTCAGTGCGCGGGGAAATCACGCTCGCGCAGGGCTTGGCCGGACGCATCGAAACCATCGGCCAGCCGCACCCCGGCCACGCCCAGCGAGGCCAGCGCATCGGCGGCTTCCCACAGCGCATCCTGGCCATCGTCGTCGAGCCTCAGCTCGCTGCGGGCCAGTACGCCGGTCGTGCCGCGTAACACCACCAGCAGGCGCCTCTCGTCGTCCTCTTCCTCGAGCGCGACCACTGCCGTGGCCTGGGCCGGTTCGACGCCCGCGGCGGCCAGGCCCTGCTCCAGCTCGGAGAGCATCTGCAGGGTACGGTACTCGGCATTACCCGTACGCTTGGCGCCGTGCAACAGGTCCTGGTAGAGGAAGTGCAACTGGCATTGCGCCCCCTCACCTGACTGGCCAGTCAGGCATTGCTGCATCAAGGGCGTGATCTGCTGGCTCCACTGGCGGAAGCGCTCGGCGCGCTGCTCGAAGTAGGCGTCGGCAGCGGCTTCATCGGCGGGCACGACATAGAAGGGATCATCCAGATCCTTGAGCGCAAAGCCCAGCAGGAAGCGCAACTCCAGCGCCTCGTCGTCGGCGCTGAAGGTAGCGGCGGGCCAGCCGCGCATGCTGCGTTCGATGGCCGGCACGCTCATGACCTTCTTGTCGGTCAGCGAGGCGAAGGCGTCGCGGTTCATGGCCTCGACCTCGCTGAAGCTCAGGGCATTGATCTCCTCGGGATGATAGAGGTGATGCACCAGCACCACGCGCGCCTTCGGGCTTTCCAGACCGGCCTGCTGCAGGCTCTCGCGCAGGGCGTCGAAGGCCTCGCCATCGGCCAGGGCCTGCTCCTCGCGCAGGCCGCCGCGTGTGCGCACCAGCATGGGAATGAGGAAGGCATTGATCTCCATTTCCTTCTCGCCGCGGCGCAGGACGACGATGTCGGCGCTCTCCTCCACCACCTCGCGCAGGAAGCTGTGCCCACGCGCGTCGTCATAGCGTAATTGTTCCAGCGCTTCATAGAGCGTGTCGTCGTCGCGCTGGCGCAGCGCGTGGCGCACCATGCGTTCCAGTTCATCCTGACCGACGCGGCGGCCCTGGCGATCCACGGCGCTGGCGGCCACGGCGGTGGCCAGCGCGACCATCTGCTGCACCCGCAGCTCATCCTCATCCATCGACGCCGAGGCGGCATGGGCGTTGTGCTGACGTCGCCGCGACGCTTCGGTGGCGACATGGGTCTTGGGCTTGTCGCGCACCGGACCCTGCACTTGCGCACGAGGTGCGGCGGCGGGCTTGGGGGCGTTGGGCTTGCCGGTCTTGTTGGGCTTAGGCGCTTTGTTCGGATTGCCGGAGGGGCGCTTGGGTTCGTTCATGATGGTGATGTCCTCGCTCAGTTCAGCGGTACTCAGTTCAGCGGTAATTTGTCAGCGGCGGCGCGGCCGGGCAAGGTGGCCAGCAGCATGCCGGCCAGTGCGATGGCGAAGGCGCCGGCCTGCAGTGCCGAGAGGCTTTCGCCCAGCACCAGCACGCCCACCAGCGCCGCCGAGACCGGCAGCATGACGGTGAAGACGCCCGCGCGGGCCGCCGGCACCACCTTCAGTCCGGTCATCCACAACCAGACCGTCCAGACGCTGGCGGCCAGCCCGTAGAACAGCAGCAGCAACCACATATTGGCCGGCACCGCGCCGAAATCGAAATGCAAAGCAGTGTACAGACCCATGGGCGTCATCAGCAGCAGACCCCACAGGTTGATGACCGCACTGATGCGCTTGGGTGTCAGCACAGCGGTGAGCTTCTTGCCGATGACGGCATAGGCGGCCTCGCACAGGACGGCGCAGAAGACCAGCCCATTGCCCAGCCAGACATACTGGCCACCGCTGGCCGCTGAAGCGCCATGGCTCTCCTTGGCCAGCGACAGCAAGCCGATGCCAATCGCCCCGCAGGCCACCGCGCCCCAGACGCGCAGGCTGATCTTTTCCTTCAGGAAGATCCAGCTCATCACCGCCACCACAGCAGGGATGGCCGACATGATCACCCCTGCCGAGACCGCATTGGTCATCGACACGCCTGTAATCATGCTCAGCGTAAAGAGGAAATTGCCGAGGAAGGATTCGAGGAAGACCAGCCAGCGCGATTGCGTGGAGAGCGGCTGTTCAGATGCCGGTTTCTTCAGCCAGCGCAGCATGGCCACGGCGCCGATGCCAAAGCGCAGCCAGGCCAGCAGGAACACCGGCAGCATCGCCGCCAGCGGCTTGGTCAACGCTACGTAAGCGCCGACCAGGGACATGCTCAGGATCAGGCAGCCGTAGCCCATGGGGCGGCTGGGGGTGTAGCTCATGTTCGGTTCGGATGTCGTGTCGAGACCGGCGGCACGAGGGACGCTGGCCAGTGAATGGAGCCAGCATTTTACCTGCTCGAAGCATCTGAACCCCGAGCGCTTGCCCCAGACACATCATCCGAACGCGTTTTCCTGCCGATGTCAGGCGTGCTCGACTGCCGCACCGGCCCGAAAGCCCGCCCCCACATGCTCCTGCGGCAAGGTCGCGCCGCGCTGGAAGAGCTTCTCGCGCAGCGTGCCCTGCGCATATTCGTGCTTGTAGGAACCGCGCTCCTGCAACACCGGAATGACCAGCCCGACGAAGTCCTCGAAACTCTCTGGCGTGACCGTGCGGGTCAGGTTGTAGCCGTCGATGCCGGTGTCGGCCACCCAGCTCTCCAGCTCGTCGGCCACCCGGTCAGGCGCGCCGACGATGCTGGCGTAGCGGCCGCCCAGTTCGAGTTGCTGCAAGAGCTTGCGCTTGGTCCAGTTCAGCTCCGGTTGCGTGACCACCTTGGTTAGCGATTCGATGGCGTTGGTCTTGGCGGGCCGGATCGGTTCGTCCAGTTCGTACCGCGAAAAGTCGATGCCGGTGCCCGCCGAATAATGCGCCAGGCCGGCTTCGGGACTGGCGTAGCGGGCATATTCGCGGTAACGCTCCTGGGCTTGCTGTTCGGTACGCCCCGTCACCACAGTGATGCCCATGAAGATCTTGATCGCATGCGGATCACGTCCCTCGCGCACCGCGCCGTCGCGGATGCTCTGCACCAGCTTGCGGGTAGCGTCCTTGCTCTGACTGGAGATGAACACGCACTCTGCATGGCGCGCGCCAAAGGCTTGCCCGCGTCCAGACGAGCCAGCCTGGTACAGCACCGGCGTGCGCTGGCGCGACGGTTCACTGAGATGGATGCCCTCGACGTGGTAGTAGTCGCCGTGATGCGCGATCTTGTGCACCTTGGCCGGATCGGCATAGACACGGCGCGCACGGTCGCGTACTACGGCGCCGTCCTCCCAACTGCCCTCCCAAAGCTTGTAGACCACTTCCATGAATTCATCGGCGCGGTCATAGCGCTGGTCGTGTTCCAGCTGTTCATGCAACCCCATGGCGCGGGCGGCGCTGTCGAGATAGCCGGTGACGATGTTCCAGCCCACGCGACCTTTGCTGAGGTGGTCCAGCGTGGACATGCGGCGCGCAAACAGGAACGGCGCTTCGTAGGTCAGGTTGGCGGTCACCCCGAAGCCCAGGTGCTCGGTCACGGCGGCCATGGCCGGGACCAGCATCAGCGGATCATTGACGGGCAGCTGGATGGTCTCGCGCAGGGTCAGATCGGTATTGCCCTGGTAGACATCGTAGACGCCCACGATATCGGCCAGGAACAATCCATCGAACTTGCCGCGCTCCAGCAGACGCGCCAGGTCGGTCCAGTAGGCGATATCGGTATAGTCCTGCGAGCGGTCGCGCGGATGCGTCCACAGGCCGTGGTTGATGTGGCTGACGCAATTCATGTTGAATGCGTTGAGACGGATTTCCTTCTTGGCCATGCGCGCTCCTCAGACTCAGATGGCGCCGTGGCGCGGCGGCTTCTTGCCGTTGAGCACGTAGTTGCCGATGGCGTGGTATTTCCAGCGCACCGGATCATGCAGCGTATGCGTGCGGGCATTGCGCCAGTGGCGGTCCAGATTGTGTTCGGCCAGGGTCGATTGCGAACCGGCCAGTTCGAACAATTTGCTGCCGGCGGCCAACGACACTTCGGTGGTCAGCACACGCGCCTCGGCCACGGCGATGGAGGCGGCGGCGACACTGTCTTCGTCCGCTGCGGCGGCGGCAGCATCGACCTTGCGGCCCGCCCGGCGCAGCAGTGCTTCGGCGGCGTGCAGCTGGATGGTCAGGTCGCCCACTTCGCGAATGGTCAGCGGGTCGTCGACGGCGCGTTCCACGCCGCTGTCCACCCAGGCACGCGAGCGGGTGCGCACGAACGTCAGCAGGTCTGCATAGGCGGCACGCGCAATACCGAGGTCGATGGCGGCGTGCTGGATCTGCGCCATCGGTCCGATCTGCGTGGGCCGCGAGAATGCCGTGGCAAACCCGATCACCGCATCGGCGGGCACATGCACGTTCTCGAACACGGCGCTGCCGCTGCCGGTGGTGCGCTGGCCGAAGCCGGACCAGTCGTCGACGATGGTCAGGCCCGGTGCATGGCGCGGCACGATCGCCAATTGCTGCACGCCGTCGTCGTCGATCACCGAGGTCGGCACCCAGTCGGCGTAGAGCGCGCCGGTGGCGTAGAACTTGCGGCCATGGATGCGATAACCAGGACCATGTTCATCGCGGGTGAGCCGGGTCTTGCGGTCGTGCGAGGTCTTGGTGCCGAGTTCGGCCAGGGCGTTGCCGAAGCGGTCGCCCTGCAGCACACGTTCGAAGAAGAAGCGCTTCTGCGACTCGCTGCCGTTGACGCGGATCAGTTCCACCGCATAGAAATGGTTTTGCGGAATCTGGCCGATGGAACCGTCCGCGGCCGAGATGGTGGCGATGACTTCGGCCAGGGTGCCGTAGCTCACCCCGGCTCCGCCATATTCCTTGGGCACCGTGATGCCCCACAGGCCCGAGCGCACGTAGCGTTCCAGCTCGTCCCAGGGGAGCTTGCGTTCGCGGTCGCGCAATGCGGCTTCGCGGCTGAAATCCTCGGCCAGCTTGCGGGCCGCAGCGATGGCTTCGGCGTCATCGCGGATACGCGCTACCAGGCGCGGCGGCGTGCCCGAGGGCGGCGGCGGGAATGAATCCAGCGTGGTGATGGAAGCGTGGGCGGCGGCAGTCTGGGTCATGATGATGGGCGTTCGACGATGAGGGAAAGCACGGACCTGGACTCAGCTCCAGGAGTGGCGCGGCGGCGGTGTGCCATTGAGGGCGTAATTGCCGACGGCGAAATACTTCCAGCGCACCGGGTCATGCAGGGTGTGGACACGCGCATTGCGCCAATGGCGATCGAGGTTGTGGCTGGCCAGGGTGGCGGCCGAACCGGAGAGTTCGAACAGCTTTTCCGACGCCAGCAAGGCCAGCTCGGTAGAGAGCACCTTGGCTTCGGCCACCGCCACCGAGGCTTGCGCCATCTGCTCGAAGCTCAGCTGCGCCGGCAGGCTGTCGAGCAGCGCGGCGGCGTCCTCCAGCAAGGCGTCGGCGGCGTGCAGGCGCAGGCTCAGGTTGCCGATGTCGCGCAGGATGTAGGGATCATCGCTGGCGCGTTCCAGGCCGCTGTCCACGTAGGGACGCGAGCGGGTAGTGACGAAGGCGATGGTGTCCTGCACGGCGGCATGCGCGATGCCGGCATCGATGGCGGCCTGGATCAGCTGCGATACCGGGCCGATGTTGTTGGGCTGTTGCAGCACGTCCTTCAACGGCAGCACCTGGGCAGCCGGCACGCGCACGTTGTCGAACACCACCGTGCCGCTGGCCGTGGTGCGCTGGCCAAAGCTGGACCAGTCGTCGATCACGCGCACACCCGGCGCATCACGGCGGGTGTAGACCACCAGCGGCTGGCCGTCGTCATCGAGGGCGCGGCTGGGGATCCAGTGCGCATAGAGCGCGCCAGTGGAATAGAAGCGCGTGCCATTGAGCAGGTAGCTGCCATCGCCTGCCGCACGGTCGAGCGTAGCGCGGGTGCGCACGTCGAGCACGTTCTTGCCGTTGCGCTCGGGGCCGGCATTGCCCAGGCGCGCGCCGTCCAGCACTTCGGCGAAGAACAGGCGCTGTTGCTCGGGGCTGGCCAGCCTGGCGATCAGGTTGAGGTTGCCGAAGTGGTTCTGCGGGATCTGGCCGATGGAAGGATCCGCGGCGGAGATCAGGCGAATCACCTCGGCCACCGTCTGCCACGACGCGCCGATACCGCCATGGGAGCGCGGCACGGTGATGGCCCACAGCCCGCTTTGCGAAAAGCGTTCGATCTGCTCGAAGGGAAGAATGCGTTCGCGGTCGCGCTGGGCTGCGCTCGGGGCGAACTCGGCCGCCAGTTCTGCGGCCACCTGCAAGGCGTGCGACTCGCTGCTGATGCGCTGGGCCGGGCGCTGGCCGGCACGGCGGGTGGATTCGGGGATGTGCGCGGACATGACCACTCCTGATGGATAGTGCGGGCGGCGCTCATCGGCGCACGCGAGGGGTCTCATTAGAGCAAAGCGGGCTGTGAATCCGAACGAAGCATTGCGCATGTGCTTGCTTGGTTTTTGCATGCCGCGCAGGGCGCAGATGCTTATGCAGAAACTGCATGAGGGCCCGGCAAGCCCATCCACACTGTGTTTTCAACCAGTATCGGGACCTGAAATGGGTTAGAATGCGCCGACGTTTTACTTACGTCTTTATCAAGAAACACCGCCATGCTCACCCTCACCGAACTCGAAGATGCAATCAACTACTGGCGCCAGCAGCGCCCGGCCAGCGGAGAGGAGTGTGCACTGTCCCCCGAAGTCAATGCCCTGGCGGGTCTGTACGCAATGATGATCTTCCATCGCCGCCATGAAGTGGACCTCGAACAGATCGACGCCCAGGCGCGCCAGCTCATCGAGGCCTGGCTGGCCAGTTGATCGCCGGCCAGCGCCATCTCTTCATCGTCACGTTGCCGTAAGCGCGTTATCCTAGACTGCTTCTGAACGTTCCCGCCGTAGACGGATCAGCCAGGGAACTCCCTGAAAGGATGAACGATGCGCAAAGCCCCCGAACAAACGCCCCCGTCCGGTCGCCGCAAGGCCGCTGCCGCCCCTGTGGCCGAGAAGCCCCGCGTGGCGCTGGTCTTGCAGGGCGGTGGCGCGCTGGGCGCCTACCAGGCGGGCGTCTACCAGGCGCTGCATGAGCACGATTTCACGCCGGACTGGGTCGTGGGTACCTCGATTGGCGCGATCAACGCCGCGTTGATCGCCGGCAATCCACGCGAAACCCGCATCGAGCGCCTGCGCGAATTCTGGGAAACCGTCGCCCACCCCGACCTGCTGGACCTGCGCACGGTGCCGGACACGCTGCGCCCCTGGGCCACCCGGCTGACCACCATGGACACCTTCCTGCGCGGCACCCCCGGCTTCTTCCGGCCGCGTCCGCTCAACGCCTTTGCACTGGGCCTGCCGGTGCCGCCCGAAGAGGCCAGCTTCTACAGCACCGCCGAGCTGGAGCAGACCCTGTCGCGGCTGGTCGATTTCGATTATCTCAATGGCCAGTCGGGGATCCGCCTGACGGTCTCGGCGGTCAAGGTGTCCTGTGGCACGCTGGTCAATTTCGACAGCCGCGAGCAAGCGCTGGGGCCGCAACACGTCCTGGCCAGCGGCGCCCTGCCCCCCGGCTTTGCGCCGGTGCGCGTGGAGGACGAGCTGTACTGGGATGGCGGGCTGTATTCCAATACCCCGCTGGAAGTGGTGCTCAATGACGCGCCGCGCAGCAACCTGATTTGCCTGATGGTGGACCTGTGGCATGCCGACGGGCCCGAACCGCGCACGCTGGAAGAGGTGGTCACCCGCGAAAAGGACGTCACCTTCGCCTCGCGCTCGCAGCGCCATATCGATGCCTATCTGCAGCAATACCGCCTGCGCCGCGCCGCCCATGATCTGTACAAGCGCCTGCCGCCAAAGATGCTGACCCAGCAGGACCGCCAGATGATGGCCGAGCTGGACGCCGACACCACCATCCACATCGTGCGCCTGGCCTATGCCGGGCGCGACTGGAACATGGCTTCCAAGGACGTGAACTTCGCCCGGGGCTCGGTACAGTGGCGCTGGGAACAGGGTTACCAGGACGCCCTGCGCGGCATCGCCCTGAGCCAGGAAGACTCCTTCGGCCAGAGCGAGGCCGGCATCGTGGTCCATGACCTGCCCAGTGGACAGACCCATGTCGCCGCCGGGTAAAAGAACCGAACGTTCGGATTGATTCCCCGCAAAGCCAGGCTGGGCGGGCCGTCGCATAATTCAGACGGGTTGCAAATTATTTTGTGCAATGCACAAAATACCTCTTGATTTCACCAAAGAAGTGCATAAAATAGGAATTGTTGCGGCGCACAAATCACTTGCAGTCTGATTGATTCTGGTCCGAGCCGCTCCCCAAAGCCGATTCCGGCTGCTTTATTGCCCATTACCAAGGAGATGACCATGTTCTCGTACCAAGACCAGTTTTCCGCCGCTACCAAAGCCAATCTGCAAGCCCACCTCGACCTGATCAACAGTCTCACCGCCAAGGCCTTCGAAGGCGTGGAAAAGATCGTCGAACTGAACCTGTCGGCCACCAAGGCGACCCTGGAAGAAGCCGCTGCCGCCGCCAAGCAACTGGCCGGCGCCAAGGATCCCCAGGAACTGCTGTCGCTGGCCACCGCCCAGGCCCAGCCGGGCGCTGAAAAGGCGACTGCCTATGGCCGCCACCTGGCTGGCATCGTGTCCTCGACCCAGGCTGAATTCACCAAGGCAGCCGAAGCCCAGATCGCTGAAACCAGCCGCAAGCTGTCGGCCCTGATCGATGAGATCACCAAGAACGCGCCTCCGGGTTCGGAACAGGCGGTCTCCATCCTCAAGGCCACCCTGACCAACGCCAACGCTGCCTACGAGCAACTGTCGAAGAACTCCAAGCAAGCCGTGGAAACCCTGGAAGCCAACCTGGCCAACGCCACCAAGCAATTCACCGCTGCGGCTGAAAAGACGGTCGCTTCGACCCGCGCCAAGAAGTAATCCGCGCCAGCCAGCTTCAAAACAAAACGCCGCCCCGGGGCAACCGGAGCGGCGTTTTGCATTGGGCGGCCCGCGCTGCGGACCTGACCATCAGGACTGCGCCACGATATCCAGCGCCAGCGCCTCGGCCACGCGGATGCCATCGATGGCCGCCGACATGATGCCACCGGCATAACCGGCGCCCTCGCCGGCCGGATACAGCCCCTTGGTGTTCAAGCTCTGCAGGGTATGGTCATCGCGCTTGATGCGGATGGGCGAGGAGGTGCGTGTCTCGATGCCGGTCAGCACGGCGTCGTGCATGGAATAGCCGCGGATCTGCTTGTCGAAGGCCGGCAGCGCTTCGCGGATGGCGTCGATGGCGTACTTGGGCAGCGAGGGATTCAGGTCACCCAGGCTCACGCCGGGCTTGTAGGACGGTTCCACGCTGCCCAGCTGGGTCGAGGGACGGTTGGCGATGAAGTCGCCCACCAGTTGCCCCGGCGCGTTGTAGTTGCCGCCGCCCAGTTCATAGGCGCGGCTTTCCCACTCGCGCTGGAAGGCGATGCCGGCCAGCGGATGGCCCGGATAGTCGGCCGGTGAGATGCCCACCACGATGCCGCTGTTGGCATTGCGCTCATTGCGCGAATACTGGCTCATGCCATTGGTGACCACCCGGCCCGGCTCGGAGGTGGCCGCCACCACGGTGCCCCCCGGACACATGCAGAAGCTGTAGACCGAACGGCCATTGGAGGCGTGGTGCACCAGCTTGTAGTCGGCCGCACCCAGGATGGGATGGCCGGCGCTGGGGCCGAAGCGGCACTTGTCGATCAGCGACTGCGGATGCTCGGCGCGAAAACCGATGGAGAACGGCTTGGCCTCGATGTAGACGCCGCGCTCGTAGAGCATCTCGAAGGTATCGCGGGCGCTGTGGCCGATGGCCAGCACCACGTGGTCGGCCTCGATCTGCTCGCCCGAGGCCAGGGTCAGGCCGCGAATCTTGCCGTCTTCGATCAGCACATCCTCGACGCGCTGCTCGAAGCGGAATTCGCCGCCCAGCTTCTCGATCTTGTCGCGCATCAACTGGATCATCTTGACCAGGCGGAAGGTGCCGATGTGGGGCTTGCTGACGTACATGATCTCCGGCGGCGCATCGGCGGCCACGAATTCGGTGAGCACCTTGCGGCCGTAATGCTTGGGGTCCTTGACCTGGCTGTAGAGCTTGCCGTCGGAGAAGGTGCCGGCGCCGCCCTCGCCGAACTGCACGTTCGATTCGGGCTTGAGTTCGCGCTGACGCCACAGGCCCCAGGTGTCCTTGGTGCGCTCGCGCACGGTCTTGCCGCGTTCCAGGACGATCGGGTTGAAGCCCATCTCGGCCAGGATCAGCGCGGCGAACAGTCCGCAGGGACCGAAGCCGATCACCACCGGGCGCTTCTTCAGCGTCGCCGGGGCGCGGGTGACGTAGTGATAGGAGGTGTCCGGCGTGGGACCGACATTGCGCGCCTTGGCGTGGCGCGCCAGGACCGCAGCTTCATCCTTGAGCTCGACATCGATGGTGTAGTTCAGGGTGATGGCCGACTTCTTGCGGGCATCGTAGCTGCGGCGAAACAGCGTGAAGGACAGCAGCTCATCGGCCTGGATGCCCAGGCGGTCGAGGATGGCGGCGTGCAGTTGGTCTTCCGTATGGGATAACGGAAGAGTGAGCTCAGAGATGCGCAACATGTGCGGAGACTTTCAACAAGACTGGGGATGCAGGAGGCGGCGCAGCCACGGCGGCCGGTGCGGTCACGGTGCGGGCAGCGCGAAAGGCGACATTCTACTCCAGCCGGGCATGCCCTCCCAACCGCTTCTGGCCTGGCGCTAGTTGCGTGGGCGAGACAGCGGCGTCGGCCCGCATCCGTATGAAGGTGAAGAAAGTTGCGGTTCGCAATCATCCTGCGTTAAATTGATTGCACTTCGCAACCATCATGAGAGCCGCCATGGACTTCGACGGACTGCAGACCCCACCGCGTGAACAGACCATCCGCCAGTTGCGGGAGCTTTCGCGCAAGCTGGTGCGCGAGCTGGGTTTCATGCGCAGCACGCTGGCCGGCAGCGACCTGGCCCCCTCGGCGGTGCACGCCATCATCGAGATCGGGCTCAGGCCCGGTCTGCAGGCGCGGGAGCTGGGCGAGGTCCTGTATCTGGACAAGTCCAACACCAGCCGCCAGCTCGCCAAGCTGGAAGCGCTGGGACTGATACGCCGCAGCCCGGTCCCCGGCGATGGCCGCGCCTTCAGCCTGGCGCTCACCGAGGCCGGTCAGGCGCTGCGCAAGAAGATCGACAAGTTCGCCACCGACCAGGTCTCCGCCGCCTTGCGACGGATCATGCCGGAAGACCAGCAGGGCCTGGTGCGCGCATTGGCGCTGTATTCGGAGGCGCTGTCGCGCGACAATCCCAATGCCGTGACAGGCGCTGCCAAGGGCTCAGCCGAGGCGCCCTTCGCGCATGGCTACCAGCCCGGCTGCATCGGCGACATTGCCAGTTTGCACGCCCGCTACTATGCCGAGGCGGCCGGGTTCGGCGTCTACTTCGAACACAAGGTGGCCAGCGAACTGGGCGCCTTCGTCCAGTCCCTACCCGCCCCTGGCAAGGCCATCTGGACCCATGGGGAACACGGCCGCACCCTGGCGTCGATCATCATCGATGGCGATGTGGCCAGCGGCCTGGCCCACCTGCGCTGGTTCATCGTGGACGACAGCCTGCGCGGACGGGGCGTGGGACGGGGGCTGCTGGAGCAGGCCATGGCCTTTGTCGATGCCCATCATTTCGAATGCTATCTGTGGACCTTCCAGGGGCTGGATGCAGCGCGTCACCTTTACCTGGAGGCTGGCTTTGCCTTGGCCGAGGAATCGCCCGGCGAGCAATGGGGCAGCCGCGTGGTGGAGCAGCGTTATCTGCGACCGGCGCACAAGCGTTGAGCGCAATGGCCTGCGCTGCAAGCCTTCATTCCAGCTCGGTGGGTACGTCCAGGTCTGACGCAGCAGTAGTCCGGAAGCGCGCCGGATCGAGTGCGGCGACCAGGTCGCGCGGCAAGGGCAGCGGTTCGCGCTCCAGCATGGCGGCCAGCAATTCGGCCATCAGCGGCGCCCAGATCAGGCCGCGCGAAGCATAGCCCAGCAGGCCGTACAGGCCCGCTTCACCAGGCAGCGCGCCCACCAGCGGCAAGCGGTCCGGGGCGATGCAGCGCTGGCCGACACGGCCTTGCAGGCCGGGTTCGCTGGCTTGCGGCAGGCGCGTGTGGGCGGCGATCTGGGGCAGCATGTGCTGCAGGCGGCCCAGGTTCTCGGCATGGCTGTCCACGCGCAAGGCGGGGTCCTGGAAACGGTCATAGGTCGCGCCCATGCAGACCAGGCCGCCATGGGCGCGGGTGAGATAACCGTCGCCGCATAAAGCGAAGGGCAGGCGCGGAAAGCCTTCTGCAGGCAGATGCGTGACCTGGCCGCGCACGGCGTTCAGGGGCAGCGCTGCTGCTATCGGCAAGGCGCTGGCCTGCGCGCCTGCCGCCAGGATCACCACAGGAGCCTGGGCGATGGACTCGCCGGCCTGATCCAGCGCCTGCCATTGCCCCCCTTCCCGTTGCAGCCGATGGACGGTGCGGCCGAAATGGCTGTGGACAAGATTTCTTTGCCTGGCCACGGCCAGCATGCGCCGACACACCGAGGGCGGATTGAGCCAGCCCGCCTCGGGGAAGAAATAACCGCCGCCCATGGTGGGCATGCCCAGCGCATCCGCTGTCTCCAGCGCCGACATCCAGCGCGCATAGCGGGCCGGATAATCCCATTCGCGCGCACCCTGTTCGAAGGACTGGGCCTTCTTGGGATCACGGCCGAACTGCAGGATGCCGCAGCATTCCCCGAGAATGGCCGCGCCCTCCTCCATCCCCACCCCGCCCAGCGCCTGCCAGCGCTGCGCCGCAAACAGGAAGGCCGCCCGCGTCAGGCGCGCCAGCGGGCTGTCGTCCCGCGCCAGCGCGGGCATGAACAGCCCGGCGTGGTTGCCTGAGGCGCGCGTGGCCGGTTCCGGGCCGGCGTCGATCAGGTCGATGCGCCAGCCCCGTGCACTCAGACGCTCGGCAGCAGCGGTGCCGGCCAGGCCGGCGCCGATCACGATGGCGTGGCGAGTGGCCTGTGGATAACGCAACAAGGGCGTTTCCCGCGTGGCCACATGGGACGGCGGACGCGCCCAGCCGGGGGCATAGCGCAGGTGCAGCGCACTCTCGCGGGACTGGCCGGCAAACCCGACCTGGCGCAACGCTGCCTGCAGGTCATCACGCCCGGCGCCACCCAGCACCACGGCCTGCGCCCCGGTCCAGGCCAGGCGCGCCAGGCGCTTGCAGGCCGGGGCCTGCCAGACGGGCGCATCCGGGTCGAAGGCCTGGACGTGAGCATGCAGATAGAACAGGTCCACCGGCGCTTCCAGCCGCGCCAGTTCTTCTTCCAGCGCGCCCCACACCAGGGTCAGCGTGATGCGGCCCTCATCGAGCAGCAGGCGGTGCGTGCCCGGCAAGGGCAATGGCCAGGCGGCGCGCAAGGCCTGTGCATAACTTGAATCGTCGATCAGCTCTTGCGGGGCGGGTGGATGCGGCAGGATCGCCACGTAATGCAGGCGCTGTGTGCCACCCTGCCCGCGCAGTTCGTCAAAAGCGCGCCAAGTGGCGAAGAAGTTCTGCCCCAGGCCGAAATGCAGGTCCAGCACCGTGGCCGCCTGCTGCTCGCGCAGGCAGTCCGGAGGCAGCGCCAGCAGGCGCTGGTGTTGCGCAGCGTCGGCGCGCCAGGCGGCCAGCAGTTCGGAAGAAGCAAGTTGAAGCGGACGGGCAGGCATGGTTCCCTTGGACGGCATCGATCAAGGCCGCCATTCTACGCCGCCAGCCAGCCCCGACCTTGCGCCTTGACAAAGCCGTAGCGCCTCCATAATCTGCATACAGAACACAGAAACCACGATACCCGCCCATGTACAAGATCGACGCCCCGGCCCAGCTCATCGAGCAGGTCTACCATGCCATCCTGGATGCGATCTGCACCGGCGCCCTGGCCCCCAATGCAAAGATCACCCAGGAGGGTCTGGCCGAACAGCTGGGGGTGTCGCGCCAGCCTATCCTGCAGGCTTTCCAGATCCTCAAGCGCGAGGGCTTCATCGAAGATGCCGGGCGCAAGGGCGTGATGGTGACGGCGCTCGATCCGCAGCGCCTGATGCAGCTCTACCAGGTGCGCGCGGTGCTCGATGGCCTGGCGGCGCGCAGCACTGCCGAACAATGGAAGAGCGATGCCGCGTTGCGCGCAGCGGGCGAACGCGAGGGCCGGGCGCTGATCGGAGCGGGCCGCGCACTGGCCGATATGCGCGACCTGTCGGCGCGCATCCTGGCCGATATGGATTTCCACCAGTTCATCTATCGCAGTTGCGGCAACCCCATGATCGGCCAGACCACGGCGCTGCACTGGCAGCACATCCGGCGCGCCATGGGGGCGATCCTCTCCTCGGAGGTGCGCTCGCACCTGGCGGTCTGGGAGGAACATGAGGCCATCCTGCAGGCCATGCTGGAGGGCAGGCCGGCGCTGGCCGACAAGCTGGCGCGCCAGCATGCCGAGAGCGCCGCCGCACATCTGGCGCGCGTGCTCACCAGCGCGCACTACGCCGACAAGAGAGGGCAGGCCTGAACCCTGCCCTGCGGTCCTTCCGCCCCACCGCCCACCAGGACGCAGCACGGCTGCGCACCGCCATGCTCGCCATCTTCAACATCGTCTTTCCGGTCTTTTCGCTGATCTTCCTGGGATGGGCCTGCCGCAAGCGCAACATCCTCTCTGCCGGCGCGGCCACGGAGCTGAATCGTTTCGTCATCTGGCTGGCGCTGCCAGCGCTGCTGTTCGATTCGATGTCGCGCCTGAGCGCGGCCGATTTCGCCAACCTGCGCTTCATCGCCGTGTTCGCCCTGAGCGTGGCGCTGGTGTTCCTGCTGACGGCCTGGCTGCGTTGGCGCCAACGGGCCGCTGCCGCCGACATCATCATCGACAGCCTGGGCAGTTCTTACGCCAACGTGGGCTTCATCGGCATCCCGCTGTGCTATCTGGCCTTCGGTCATGATGGCCTGCCGCCCTCGGTGATCGCCATGGTGATGACGGCCTGCCTCCTCTTCGCGGTGGCCATCGTGCTGCTGGAGACCTGCCTGCACGCCCAGGCCGGGCTGGCACACACGGTGGCCAAGGTGGGCCGTTCGCTGCTGCGCAATCCCATCATGATCGCGCCGGTGGCGGGCATCATCGTGGCCGTGTTCGGCCTGCCGGTTCCCAGCGGCGTGCAGCAATTGTTCAAGATACTGGGCGGGGCCGCCGGTCCCTGCGCGCTGGTCTCGCTGGGACTGTTCCTGGCGCAGCCGGTGCAGGACCGCCAGGGCGCCTCGGTGAGCCTCTTGGTGGCGTTCAAGCTGCTGCTGCAGCCGGCCATCACGGCGGTGCTGGCCTACTGGCTGCTGCCGCTGCCGCGCCTGTGGGCGGACGCTGCGGTGCTGCTCTCGGCCATGCCCATCGGCACCGGTCCCTTCATGCTGGCCGAGCTGTACCAGCGCGAAGTCACCGCCATGTCGCGCGCCATCCTGGTCTCCACCACGCTGTCATTGCCCACCATTGCGCTGATCCTGGCCTGGATCGCGCATCGTTGAGTCCATCGACAGGCCCATGAAAAAAGGCCGCCACGGCGATGCCGCGCGGCCTCATTGCTTCCTGCGCAACCCGGATCAGGTCATCACCCGGTCCTGCCGCAGGATCTGCTCGAACTTGTCGGCAGGCACCGGCGGGCTGAACAGATAGCCCTGGATCTCGTCGCAGCCATAGTGGCGCAGGTAGTCCAGCTGCTCGTCGGTTTCCACGCCCTCGGCGATGACGCGCAGCTTGAGGTGGCGCGCCAGCGAAATGATGGAGGCGGTGATGGCCGCATCATCGGCGTCGATGGTGATATCGCGCACGAAGGAACGGTCGATCTTGAGCACATCGATGGGGAAGCGCTTGAGGTAGGCCAGCGAGGAATAGCCGGTGCCGAAGTCGTCGATGGACAGGCGCACGCCCAGCTTCTTGAGGCCGGCCAGGATGCCGATGGCGTGTTCGACGTCGGTCATCATCAGGCTCTCGGTGAGCTCCAGCTCCAGCGATTCGGGCGGCAGGCCGGTGTCTTCCAGCACATCGGCGATGGACGAGACCAGGTCCTTCTGCAGGAACTGGCCCACCGAGAGGTTGACCGATACGCTGATGTCAGCGTAACCGCCCAGCTGCCACTGGCGGCATTGCGTGCAGGCGGCGCGCAGCACCCAGGCGCCGATGGGCAGGATCAGGCCGGTCTCTTCGGCCAGGCCGATGAAGCGCGCCGGCGAGACCATGCCCAGTTGCGGATGCTGCCAGCGGATCAGCGCTTCGCTGCCGATGACGCGGCCACTGGCCAGGTCCACCTTGGGCTGGTAATGCAGCAGGAATTCGCCATGGTCCAGCGCATTGCGCAGGTCGCCTTCGATGCGCAGACGTTCCAGCGCCTGCTCGTTCATGGCCGGGGTATAGAACTGGAAGTTGTTGCGGCCGGTCTGCTTGCCGCGATACATGGCGATGTCGGCGTGCTTGATGAGCGTCTCGCCATCGGTGCCGTCGTTGGGATAGCAGGCCACGCCGACGCTGCAGGTCATGAACAGCGTATGGCCGCCCAGCGTCACCGGTGCGGCCACCGCATCCATGATGCGCTGCAGGCTGCGGGTGTCCAGGGTCAGCTCATCCTGTTCGGGCAGGATCATGATGAATTCGTCACCGCCCAGGCGCGCTACCGTATCCGCTTCGCGCACCGCTGCGCGCAGGCGGCCGGCCACGGTGCGCAGCAAGGTGTCGCCGGCCTTGTGGCCCAGGGTGTCATTGACGAACTTGAAACGGTCCAGGTCCACGAACACCACCCACAGCGCCTGCTTCTGCCGCTCGGCCACGCCGATGGCCTGCTCCAAATGGTGGCGCAGCATATGACGATTGATCAGCCCGGTGAGGGTATCGCGGCTGGCCTGGAATTCCAGCTCGGCTTCGTAGCGCTTCATCGAGGTGATGTCGTAGAGCGCCGCCACGAAATGCGTGACCTCGCCGCTCTCGTCGCGCACCGGTGCGATGTAGAAGTCGTTCCACAGTTCCGACCCATCCTTGTGGTAGTTGCGCAGCACCACGTTGTGCTCGCGCTGCTCGCGCATGGCGATCCAGACGGTCTCAAAGCCCTCCGGATCACTGTCGCGCCCTTCCAGGAAACGGATGCTCTTGCCCACCGCCTCGGTGCTGCTGTAGCCGGTGATGCGGGCGAAGGCCGGGTTGACGTATTCGATGGTGTAGTCGGGCTCCTGGGCCGAGAGGATCAGGATGGCGTTGGCGCTGGCCTCGATGGCCTGGTGGCGCAGGCGCAGCGCGCGCTCGGCCAGGCGGCGCGCCTTGATGTCGTCCGACAGCAGGGCATTGGTGGTGCGCAGCTCGGCGGTGCGGTCTTCCACCAGTTGCTGAATGCGGTGCGAGCGCATCGACAGCGCCCGCATGTAGGCCGCGCCCAGCAGCGAAGCGATCACGCCCACCAGCAGGATCAGCAGCGAACCGTAATGGTCGGCGAAGAGCGAACGCGGCGGTACGCTGATCTCCAGGTGCCAGGTCTGGCCGGCGATGTCGAAGCTGCTCACGGTAGTGGAGGGATGGCGGAACAGGGAGCCCGGCTTGAGCACATGATCCAGCCAGTGCGCCTCTTGCGGGGCGCTGTCATGGCGATAGACCAGGTTGCTGCCCTCGGCCTGGGCGCCGACGTAGATGCGCAGGCCGATGTCGTGGTCAGCCATGAGGCCGGCGCTGTCGAGGATCTTGCGCACCAGCCCGTTCAATTCCAGCACCGCCGTGGTGTCGCCCACCAGCAGGGCGCGCCGCGCCAGCTGGTCGGTCGGTTGCACGCCGCCGCGATAGACCGGCTGGATCACCAGGAGGCCGCGCTCATCAGGACCGAACTGGGCCAGCCGCAGTGGCGGCGTCGAAGCCGGACGACCACTGGCCAGCGCGGCGCCAAGCGCGCCCATGATCTCGGCGTTGCGGGAGACATCCAGCCCCAGCGCGGCCTCGTTGCCCGGCACCGGTTCGATGAAATCGACCACCAGGTAGGACGGCTGCTGCGGCGCCGGGACCGGTTCGACCTTGCCCTCGGCCAGCGTGGTGATCTGGAAGCCCGGCCGGGCGCCCTGGCGCAAGGCCTCGAAGACGGGACGATCCTCATCCGAGACGAAGCGCTGCACGCTGAAGGCGCGTACGTAGGGATAACGCTCCAGCAAGGGCCGGGTGAAGTTCTCGAACTGGTCGCGCGTGGGATCGCCCACGGTGGCGTAGAAGTGGTTCACCACCGACTGCACCTGGACCGCCTCTTCCAGCCCGCGCTGGATGGTAAAGGCGCGCAGGCCGGCACGACGCTCGAAGTCCAGGCTGACGGCATCCTCTTCCAGATGGCTGGTGGCCACGAACACTGTGGCGGTCGCGCAAAGGCCCAGCATCAGCGTGAGTGATGCCGACAACGTTGCCCCCAGCTTGTTGATCACACGCTGCATAAACGAATCGTTCTATCCCAATGAGAGGCCGATCATATCCGGTCTATCTCTCGTTATCGGTCGTGCCGGATTTATTTTTACGCAACAGGCCAGGAATATTTCCCAGGCCCGTCCCGATGTTGCCGCACGGGAATGCCTGCGCAGTCCCCGTTCAATACGACGGCGCGGCCTTCTTCTCGCGAGCCTCCCGCTCGATGGCCTGGGCCTGCATGAAGGCGTCGAAGGAGCGCTCGATGGTGGCGCGCTCGACGTCGCGGGTGATGAAGACGATGCGGCTGCGACGGTCCTCCGAGGGCCATTGCGGCAGCGTCGCGGTGGGATGGAAGATGTGCTGCACGCCGTGGATGACGGTGGGCAGCGCCTCGCCCTTAAGATTGAGGATGCCCTTGATGCGCAGGATGTTCGGTCCCTTGAAGCCCACCAGCAGGCTCAGCCATTCATCGAAGAGCACCGGATCGATGGGCTCGTCGAAGGTGAAGCAGAAGGCGCGGATGTGGTCATCGTGGCGATTGACGTCGTGTTCATGGTCATGGCCATGGTGGTCATGGCCGTGGTGGTGACCGTGGCCGTGATGGTCATGGGCATGATGGTGCGCCTGCTCATGACGGGCCTGCTCGGCAAAGGCTTCCTCATTGAGCCAGCGCGCCACGTCAGGCATCTTCTCGCCCGGCTTGAACAGGCCCGCATCCAGCAGTTCGGCCGCGGCGATCTGGCCCACCTGCGGCTGCAGCTGGCGCGCGCCCGGATTGAGCGTGCGCAGACGCGCCTGCAGGGCCGCCAGGGTGGCGGCGTCGGCCAGGTCGGTCTTGGTCAGCAGCAGGCGGTCGGCCACGGCGGCCTGCTGGACGGCTTCTTCATGGTGATCCAGGGTGGACATGCCATTGACCGCATCGACCGTGACGATGACGCCATCGAGCCGATAGCGCTCGGCGATGAAGGCATCGGTCATCAGCGTGTGCAGGATGGGCGCAGGCGAGGCCAGGCC
The DNA here is from genome assembly GCF_001929405.1 of Herbaspirillum camelliae. NCBI lineage: Bacteria > Pseudomonadati > Pseudomonadota > Betaproteobacteria > Burkholderiales > Oxalobacteraceae > Herbaspirillum > Herbaspirillum camelliae. Next base: position 1,267,780 of record NZ_KV880769.1, on the reverse strand, counting down.
GGTGGTCTCGATGACCACCCGATTGAACTTGCGCCGCCCGCCCTCGGCGAAGCGCCAGGTGATGTCCTTGAGGGTCTTCTTGAGATCGCCACGGATGGTGCAGCACAGGCAGCCGCTGCTCATCTCGACGATGGTCTCTTCCTGGCTGTGCGCCACCAGCAGGTGATCCAGTCCGATCTCGCCGAACTCGTTGATGATGACCAGGGTGTCCTTCATCTCGGGCTGGCTGATCAGGTGATTGAGCAGCGTGGTCTTGCCACTGCCCAGGAAACCGGTCAGCAGGGAAACGGGGATGGGTGCATCACCGGCGGGTACGGATGGGTTCATGTTGTAAAGACGGGATGAGAATAAACGATCCAGCCGCCATGCTAACCGATGCGTCAAGGAGGCAGACCGCGACGGGCAAAAAAAAAGACGGACCGAAGTCCGTCCGCCTGTACCAAGGTGTAGGCCCTCACTCGTTGTCGTGGGCGTCCAGCGGAACCTTGTCCGGCGCCTCCTCGACCTTGCCCATGCCGGGCAGCAGGTGGCCCAGCTTGCGCGCCTTGGTGCCGAGGTAGCCGATGTTGAAGGGATTGTGGTTGGCAATGAGGGCAATGCGCTCGGCCACGGTGATGCCGCTCTCTTCCAGCGCCTTGACCTTGCGCGGGTTGTTGGTCATCAGGCGCAGGCTGGTGATCTTCAGGTGCGCCAGCATGGGCAGCACGATGGTGTAGCGCCGCATGTCGGCGGGGAAGCCCAGGCGTTCGTTGGCCTCCACCGTATCGGCGCCCTGGTCTTGCAGGTGATAGGCGCGGATCTTGTTCAACAGGCCGATGCCACGGCCTTCCTGGCGCAGGTAGAAGAGCACGCCGCGGCCTTCCTTGGCGATCTTCTTCAAGGCCGCTTCCAGCTGGGCGCCGCAGTCGCAGCGCTGGGAGAACAGGGCGTCGCCGGTCAGGCATTCGGAATGGACGCGGCCCAGCACGGGCTGGCCGTCACCGACCTCGCCCAGGGTCAGGGCCAGATGTTCCTTGCCGGAAACTTCATCATAGAAGGCGTGCAGCTCGAAGGTCGCCCAGGGCATGGGCAACTTGCACGAACTGACGAAGACCAGTTTTTCTTCCGGCGCGACGGCGACCGGTGCGATCGGTGAGGACATGACAACCTGCTTTCGAATCGAATGCTCAGAACCGCGTATCTTACCTTGCGGCCGCGTTTATTTCAGCGCGCACCCGCAGCGGTGAAGGCAATTGTGCAATTCATGCAGGGAATTTGAACAGGCCGCGCCTGCCGGGTCATAATGCCCCTCAAGCCGGGAGACACCGGAGCGGCGCCAACCTCTGCAGGCAGCGCCACCCTTGATAGCCGGACAACGATAAAAAAGGGAGACAACCGTGCTGTTCGATTACGTCATCGTCGGTGGCGGCTCGGCGGGCGCCACGCTGGCCGCGCGCCTGTCGGAAGATCCGCGCGTCTCGGTCTGCCTGCTGGAAGCCGGCGGCCAGGGCGACAGCCTGCTGGTGCGAACGCCCGCTGCCGTGGTGGCCATGCTGCCCGGCTATGGCAAGCTCAACAACTGGGCCTTGCAGACCACGCCCCAGCCCGGCCTGAACGGCCGCCGCGGCTACCAGCCGCGCGGGCGGGCCCTGGGCGGCTCCTCGGCCATCAACGCCATGCTCTATGTGCGTGGCCAGCGCCAGGACTACGACGGCTGGGCGCAGGCCGGCTGCCCCGGCTGGGACTGGGAATCCGTGCTGCCCTACTTCAAACGCGCCGAAAACAATGTACGCGGGGCCGATGCCTGGCATGGCGACAGCGGCCCCTTGCAGGTGTCGGAGCAGAACCGGCCCCGCCCGATCACCCGCGCCTTCATCGAAGCCGGCCAGGCGCGCGGGCATCGGCTGTGCCAGGACTTCAACACGGGCGACAACGAAGGCGTGGGCCTGTACCAGGTCACGCAGTTCCACACGCCCGCCCATCGCGGCGAACGCTGCTCGGCGGCCGCGGCCTACCTGCATCCGGTGATGGGGCAGCGTCCCAATCTGACCGTGCTGCGCCAGGTGCGCGCGCAGCGCCTGCTGTTCGAGGGCAAGCGGGCGGTCGGCGTGGCCTACCGGCAACAACAGGGGGATGCCCAGGTACGCGCGGCCCGCGAAGTGATCGTCGCCGCCGGCGCCTTCGGTTCACCGCAATTGCTGCAATTGTCGGGCGTGGGCCGGCCCGAGGACATCCTCCCGCACGGCATCGCCCTGCATCACGCGCTGCCCGGCGTGGGCCAGAACCTGCAGGACCACCTCGACTTCACCCAGGGCTGGACCACCCGCGACACCGACAATTTCGGCCTGGGCGTGGTCGGCGGCCTGCGCCTGTTGGGCCAGCTGCTGCCCTGGAAGCGACACGGCGAAGGCCTGATCGCCACGCCCTTCGCCGAGGGTGCGGCCTTCCTCAAGACCCGGCCTGAACTGGAGCGGCCCGACATCCAGCTGCATTTCTGCATCGCCATCGTGGATGACCATGCAAGAAAGCTGCATGCCGGTTATGGTTTCTCGCTGCACATGTGCATGCTGCGTCCGCATTCGCGCGGACGCGTGGGATTGCAGTCGGCCGACCCGATGGCCGATCCACTGATCGATCCGGGCTATCTCTCCAACCCGCGTGACCTGTCCACCATGATCGCGGGCGCCCGCATCGCACGCCAGATCGTCATGACCGAACCGCTGCGCCACTACTGCCGGCGCGAGCTCTTCGGTGGGCGCGACGACATGGATGACGCACAATGGGAAACCATGATCCGCCACCGCGCCGACACCATCTACCACCCCGCCGGGACCTGCCGCATGGGCGAGGACGCGATGGCCGTGGTCGATGCGCAATTGCGCGTGCATGGGCTGCAAGGCCTGCGCGTGGTGGACGCCTCGGTCATGCCCACGCTGGTCAGCGGCAACACCAATGCCCCGACCATCATGATTGCCGAGAAGGCGGCTGACCTGATCCGGGCCAGCCAGGCCCGCACCGAGGCGGCCTGATACTGCCCGATGACACAATGCAAGGATGCATCAATGACTGACACCACCACTGCACAATTGCAGCACCTCTTCACCGTGCAACAGCAGGCGTTCGCCGCCGACAGCGATCCCTCCCACGCCTTGCGCATGGACCGGCTGGCCCGACTGCAAACCCTGATGGGCGAGCACGAAGCGGCGTTCATCGCCGCCATCGATGCCGACTTCGGCGGCCGCTCGCACCATGAAACGCGCATGGCCGAACTGTTCGTGCTGCGCGCCGGGGTCCGTCATGCGCAAGCACATCTGAAGCAGTGGATGCGTCCGCAGCGGGTGGCCACCGCCCTGCACTTCCTGCCCGGCAGCAACCGCCTGCTGGCGCAGCCGCTGGGGGTAGTCGGCATCATCTCGCCGTGGAATTATCCGCTGCAACTGGCGCTGGGCCCGGCGCTGGCGGCACTGGCGGCGGGCAACCGGGTGCTGCTCAAACCCTCGGAACTCACGCCCCGGCTCTCGGGCCTGCTGGCCGAGCTGGTCGCGCGTTACTACGCCCCGGAGGAAATGGCCGTGGTCACCGGGGACGCCAGCATCGGGCAGGCTTTTGCGTCACTGCCGTTCGATCACCTGTTCTTTACCGGTTCGACCCAGGTCGGTCGCCAGATCGCGCAACTGGCGGCGGCCAACCTGACGCCGGTGCCCCTGGAACTGGGCGGCAAGTCCCCGGCCATCCTCGATCCCTCCTGCCGTTTGCACAGCAGCCTGCAACGCATTGCCTTCGGCAAGCTGCTCAACGCCGGCCAGACCTGCGTGGCCCCTGACTACCTGCTGGTCCCACGCGGCCAGGCCGCCGGCGTGGCGCAGCAACTGGCGCAGGCCATGGGCCGGCTCTATCCGCGCCTGCACGACAACCCGGACTACACCGCCATCATCAGCCCGCGCCATCGTGCGCGTCTGCAGACGCTGGTGGAGGAAGCGCGTGGCGGCGGTGCGCAGGTGATCGAAGTCAACCCGGCCGGGGAAGAGCTGGGCCACAGCCGCAAGCTCGCACCTACGCTGATCCTGGGCGCGACCTCGTCGATGCGGGTGATGCAGGAAGAGATCTTCGGGCCGGTGCTGCCGATCCTGGAATACGATCAAGCGGAGGACGCCATCGCCCAGGTGCGCCAGGGACCGCGCCCGCTGGCGCTGTACTGGTTCGGGGAGGATGCGGCGCGGCGCGAGCAGATATTGCGCCAGACCCATGCGGGCGGCGTGACCATCAATGACTGCCTGTGGCATCTGGTGCAGGAAGAGCAACCCTTTGGCGGCGTCGGCGAAAGCGGCATGGGGGCCTATCATGGCCGCTGGGGCTTCGATACCTTCAGCAAGCGCAAGCCGGTGTTCCGGCAGGCGCGCTTCAACGGCGGGACGCTCTTGCATCCGCCTTATGGAAAGACGTTTGAGTGGGTGTTGGGACTGATCAGGCGATTGAGCTGATGCCGCTCATCCGGGCGCGGGCAGCAGATCCAGATACAAGCGCAGCGAACGCTGCACGCTTTCGGCCACCAGCGCGACGATGCCCGCATGGTCACCGCTGACGCAGGCCTCATCGAGAGCGTCGTAATACGCCAGGCGATCTTCCTTGCGGATGACCGCAGGGGGATAGCCGGATTTCATCAACTCCAGGTTCAACAGCAGGCGGCCGGTGCGGCCATTGCCATCGATGAAGGGATGGATCTTCACGAAGCGCGTATGCAATTGCGCTGCACGTTCGACCGCATGCAGACTGCCGGCCTGCTGATACCACGCCAGCAAGGCGCGCATTTCATCGTTGAGATGCAGGAAATCGGGCGGGGTGGTGCTGGCGCCGGCGATCACCACGTTCTCACGGCGATAGCGGCCCGCCTCGTCGGCATCGATCCCCTTGAGCACCAGACTGTGGATGTCCTTGATGTGCGCTTCGCTCAAGGGCTCGTTGCCGGCGACGATCTGTTCCACCAGCAGGATGGCGTCGCGATGATTAATGGCCTCGAAGTGCTCGCGCAGCGACTTGCCGCCGACGGTGATGCCTTCCAGCACCACCTTGGTTTCGCGCAGGGTCAGAGTGTTGCCCTCGATGGCATTGGAGTGATACGTCCACTCCAGTACCAGCTTGTCGCGCAGCGAGGCGACCGTGTGTTGCGGCAGCGGGCGTGCCGCATCCAGCCTGGCCTTGTCGGCATCGATCGCCTGGTGCCAGAGACGGTGCAGCATCGCTCGCTGAGGTGGGATGGAAGCGGAAGCAGCAGCCGGTCAGACCAACCCGTGCGCCTGCTGATCCGCATGGTAGCTCGAGCGCACCATCGCGCCCACGGCGGCATGCACGAAGCCCATCTTGTAGGCCTCTTCCTCGTACATCTTGAAGGTGTCGGGGTGGACGTAGCGGCGCACCGGCAGGTGGTCGCCGCTGGGCATGAGGTACTGGCCGATGGTCAGCATATCCACGTTGTGGGCGCGCATGTCGCGCATGACCTGCAGCACTTCCTCGTCGGTCTCGCCCAGGCCCACCATGATGCCGGACTTGGTCGGCACTTCCGGATGCAGGTCCTTGAAGCGCTTCAACAGGCTCAGCGAATATTCGTAATCCGAACCCGGACGCGCTTCCTTGTACAAGCGCGGTGCGGTTTCGAGGTTGTGGTTCATCACGTCCGGCGGAGCCATCTTGAGGATTTCCAGCGCGCGGTCCATGCGGCCACGGAAGTCCGGGGTCAGGATCTCGATGCGGGTCTCGGGCGACAATTCACGTACACGCTGGATGCAGGCTGCGAAGTGCGCTGCGCCGCCATCGCGCAGGTCGTCGCGGTCCACGCTGGTGATGACCACGTAGGACAGGCGCAGCTGGGCGATGGTCTTGGCCAGGTTTTCCGGCTCGTTGGGGTCCAGCGGATCGGGGCGGCCGTGGCCGACGTCGCAGAAGGGGCAACGGCGGGTGCACTTGTCGCCCATGATCATGAAGGTCGCGGTGCCCTTGCCGAAGCATTCGCCGATGTTGGGGCAGGAGGCTTCCTCACAGACCGTCACCAGGTTGTTGGCCCGCAGGATGTCCTTGATCTCGTAGAAGCGGGTGGTGGGCGAACCGGCCTTGACGCGAATCCAGTCCGGCTTCTTCAGCTTTTCGGCGGCGACCACCTTGATCGGGATCCAGGCGGTCTTGCCGGCGCCCTTCTGCTTGTCCAGCGGATTGGCGCGGGCCGAGCCGGTGGCGTTGGAGGAAGAATCTGCTGCGGGAGTGAGTTCGGTCGTCATGTCGGTCGTTCCGGCCCCGGGCGCACGCGGCGCGTGGGGCTCAAGCCATGCCCGCGAAGCGGGCGATCAATTGGTCGGCAAGCAAGTCCTGGACATCGGCCAGCCGGGCGTTGGCAGCCCCGAGGGTCTGCATGTCCACGGTGGCCAGGCCTTCGTAGCCGCAGGGGTTGATCCAGGAAAACGGCGCCAGGTCCATCGCCACATTGAGCGAGACACCATGGTAGGTGCAGCCGTTGCCCCGTATCTTCAAGCCCAGCGCGGCCACCTTGGCGCCCTGCCAGGGGCCGTCGGCGGCGTAGATGCCGGGCGCCCCTTCCTTGCGTACACCGGCCAGATTATACGCCGCCAGCGTGGCGATGACCGCCTCTTCGATGTTGTGGACGAATTCGCGGGCGAACAGCCGCGCCCCGCTGCGGTTGCGGCGCAGGTCCATCAGCAGGTAGATCACCACCTGGCCAGGGCCGTGGTAAGTGACCTCGCCGCCACGGTCGGTCTGGACAATCGGGATGTCGTGCGGATTCAACACATGGGCGCGGTCGGCACCCAGACCCAGCGTGTAGACAGGGGGATGCTCGACGATCCAGAGCTGGTCGGGGGTGTCGGCGCTGCGCGCATCGGTGTAGGCGCGCATGGCGGCGAAGCTGGCCTCGTAGGGCTCGACGCCGCGCCGGACGATCTCGGGCCGGCGGGCGCCAGCAGGCGTGGCGCTGGCGGGTGGTAGTGCGGTTTGCATGCCCGCCAGTGTAGCGAAATTCCCTGTGGCCTGTTTCAGAACCAGCGGATCAGGCCATGCGGTAGCAGCCTGGAGATACGCACCGTCTCGCCACAGGTCGGCGACGTGGCCGACGAGGTCGATGAGGCCACGGGCGAGCGGCCCGGCCCGCGCAGCCAGCGCAGCAGGCGGCGGCCCCAGCCGGGCTGCATCCGCACGTCGACCTCGGCCGCCCCGTGCGCCGCTTCCAGCACCGCCAGGCCACGTCCAGGGACAGCGAAACTGCGCCCGGCGCTGAGCCACACATCGGCCCCGCCCTGCTCCACCGTCAGCCAGACCAGCCCTTGGTGGACGCGGATGCACGCGGCGCCATGCAGAACCAGTGCATGGGTCTGGCCGGCGGCGAGCCGGATCGTGGTGGTTTCGGTTGCGAATGGAATTGACATGACTGCAAATCCTCCTTTTGCGCCGGACAAGCCGCTCCCCTGCCGTCCTGCCAGTCAGGAAGTCGGCCTGGAGGGGCGATGCCGGAGATGTGGTTGAATGTGCTTCCATTGTAGGAAGCTGCCCAGCCGCAACAAAACGATATATATTGCGCGTCATTGCGAATGAAATTCACAAGGACAACCCATGGCCGACCTCCGCAAACTGCCCAATCTGGCCGCGCTGCGCGCCTTCGATGCTGCTGCGCGCTACGAGTGCTTCTCGCGCGCGGCCGAGGAAGTCCACGTCACGCCGGGGGCGATCAGCCACCAGGTGCGGGCGCTGGAAGAAGACCTGGGCCTGCAGCTGTTCCTGCGCCATGGCAAGCGCATCAGCATCACCGAGACCGGGCAGCGCTTTGCCGCCACGATCCGCAAGTCGCTCTCGGAGATCGCGCTGGCCGCCGAGCATCTGCGCAGCCAGAACCGCCAGCAGCGGCTGGTGATCTCGACCACGCCCTCGTTCGCCTCGCGCTGGCTGGCCCCGCGCCTGTGGCGCTTCATCGATGCGCATCCGGAGCTGGAGGTGGTGCTGCAATCGGCGGCGCATCTCAACGACCTGCGCCTGGACGGCATCGACGTCGGGCTGCGCTTTGGTCGCGGCAACTACAGCGGACTGGTCAGCGAGAAGCTCAGCGATGACTACTACTATCCGGTGGCCGCACCCAACTATCGGGGCAAGCGCAGCAAGAAGCTGGCGCGTCCGGCTGACCTGGCGCACTGTAGCTTGCTGCGGGTGGACTCACGCGAGTCATGGCAGCCGTGGCTGGCCGAGGCCGGGCTGGAACTGCCCGAACCCACCGGCGGCCTGCTGGTGGAAGACTCCTCGCTGACGCTGCGCCAGGCCGCCGACGGCAAGGGCGTGGCGCTGGCGCGCCATGTGATTGCCTCGCAGGAGATCAGCACGGGCGAGCTGGTGCGGCTGTTCGACGTGGCCGTTCCCAGCGAGGATGCGCACTACTTCGTGCACCTGCCCGAGGGGCTGGAAAAGCCGGGCGTGGCGGCGTTCAAGGAATGGATCTTCGACGAGATGCGGCTGTTCCACGCCAGTGCGGCCTGGCCTGGCTGAACGACACAAGAGCGGTCTGGCCGCCCATGAAAAAACCGGCGCGCCTGGCAGGGCGACGCCGGTTTTCTTATCTGCCGAAGCGGAGGATCAGAGCATCAGAGCACGAACTTGACCATCTCGTGGGTGGACAAGGCGCGATAGATGTTGTCGAGCTGGGCGCGACTGGTGGCGCGCACCGTCAGCGTGAGCGACAGGTACTTGCCCTGCGTGGACGGACGCATCTCGACCTTGCCGGCATGGAATTCAGGGTCGTGCTCGACGACCATGGCGACAATGGTCTCGGCAAAGGCGTCGTGCGTGATCCCGACCACCTTGATGGGAAAGTCGCTGGGATACTCGATCAGGGATTCTTCAGGGGAGATAGTGGGCATAGTCATGGCAAACCGCCTTGGCGTTGTCCGCCCGGGCGCTCCTGGTTTCAATGCTCCCAGATGGGGATGAACCGGCAGGCTTCAAGCGGGTGGTACGGGTGGGGAATGCCTGCATTCTACGCCATGCGGGCGGGCTGACGTGCAGAAAACGTCAGGGCCGCACCTGCCCCCCCCTGTAGCACTGCCGACGAAAAAGGGGAGCAAAAACCAACACACAGCGATTGATGACGCTCCCGTCACAGCCCAAGAATGCTTGCTTGCACAACAACAAGCGGTGGGCTATGCGGGTCAATGTCAAAGCGCTACAGGGCCGATTCGACCGTGGCTACGCCCTCGACAAGCATTCCCTGTTGAGCACGCCGCGCGGGCATGATGCGTTTGGCCACCTGCAATGGAATACCAGACGTAGCGAGGTGGGCGAAGCGCTCTACCAGTTGAAGTACCGGTCACAGCATCAACACGTCATGCCGCTGGCGCAGGCCGTGCAATCGCACATCCTGCCCTTGCTGCCGGACTTCCGGTTGATCGTTCCGATGCCGGCGTCCACCCTGCGGACCAGACAGCCTGTGGTGGCGCTGGCGCACGCATTGGCGACGCTCGCATGCAAACCCGTGTGCCGGCTGCTCAGCAAGTCAGTGGGCAAGTACCCATTGAAGGCTCTGTCTCGGCGGGCGGACAAGGACGCTGCGCTGGCAGGGCTACTGAAACTGCACCGTCTCGTCGCAGGCCCCGGTGGCTGGAATATCTTGCTGCTCGACGATTTGTACGACAGCGGAGCCTCTCTTGACGCCGCCACCGATGTACTGCGCACGTATGAGAAAATCCACGAAATCTACGTGGCCACGCTGACCTGGAGGTAAGCCGATGACAACCGTTTTTATTGCTGGCTCCATCAGCATCCGGCAACTTGCGCCCAAGGTGCAAGAGCGGATCATGAATATCGTGCGCCAGGATTTCGAGATCGTCGTCGGTGATGCCGACGGGGTCGACACCTTGATCCAGCAATTCCTCCAGGACCTGAAGTATCCGCGTGTGACCCTCTTCTGTACCGGAAACGCGCCGCGCAACAAGCTCGGCAACTGGCCGGTGCAGCCCGTGGCCAGCCGTCATGCGCCGGGCTCCCGCGCTTACTTCACCGCCAAGGATCTGGCCATGGCCGAGGCCGCCGATTCCGGCCTGATGATCTGGGACGCAAGAAGCAGCGGTACGCTCAGCAATGTGATCGAACTGCTCGACCGCAAGAAGTATTGCTGGACCTTCGTCGATACGCAGCAGGTCTTCCACGCCGTCAAGGGAGCAGCGGCGCTGGAAGCCTTGATTGAATACATGACGCCCTCAGCTCGGCGACAAGCGGAGGCCAGGATCGGCCTGGGCAAGAAAATGGCAGCCCTGTCCTCAAGGGAACAGCAGATGAGCCTGCTGCGGGAAGACGCGCACACCGCGCAGTCTTCCTACGCCCCCGCCTAGCCAACGGCCACGACCGTTACAGCCGCGCCTTGGCCGCCTGATAGGCCGCATACACCCGCGCAAACACCGGCCCAGGCCGGCCGCTGCCGACTGGCTGGCCATCGAGCGTGACCACGGGCAACACTTCCTTGCTGGCCGAGGAAATCATCAGTTCGTCGGCGGCCAGGACTTCCTCGCGGGTGATGCGGCGCGATTCCAGGGCGATGCCCTGCTCGGCGCACAGCTCTTCCATCAGGCCGTAACGAATGCCTTCGAGGATCAGGTTGTCCTTGGGCGGAGCAGAGATCTTGCCATCCTTGACGACCCACACATTGGAGGCCGACGCCTCCGACAGGAAACCGTCGCGGAACTGGATCGCCTCGGTCACTTCGTTCTCGGCGGCGAACTGCGCCGCCAGCACATTGCCCAGCAGCGAGGTGGACTTGATCTGGCAGTTCAGCCAGCGGCGGTCTTCCATCGTCACGCAGGCCACGCCCTTTTCCAGCATCGCTGCCGATGGCAGGGCCATGGGGTTGGTCATGATCAGCACCGTGGGCACCACTTCCTTGGGGAAGGCGTGGGCACGCTTGGCCACACCGCGGGTGACCTGCAGGTAGATCATCTGGTCCTGCAATCCATTGGCCTGGACTACCTGGTCGATCAAGGCCATCCAGCCGGCTTCGTCATGCGGATTCGGAATACCGATGCCAGCGAGGCTGCGCAACAGGCGCGCCAGGTGCTGCTTGCCGCGGAACGCCTTGCGGCCATACATGGGAATGACTTCGTAGATGCCGTCGCCGAAGATGAAACCGCGATCCAGCACCGGCACACGGGCTTCGGAGAGAGGGGTGAGTTCGCCGTTGAGGTAGACGATAGGATCGTTCATGGTGGGCTTTCCAATGTGGATGGTGAGAGTCGGGGCGCGGTGGCATGTCCGCGATGAATCCATTCTGGCATGCAGCCCCGCGCCAACCCATGCAAAAACGGTATAACCGTCCCCTGCCCTGCCGACCTCACATCGGCGCCATCTCGACCCGATGGCCGCCGCCCTCGCCTTCGCCCGGCGCCACGAAATGCCAGCGCACGTCATGGAAGCGCGCCAGCGTTTCGCGGTGCGCGATGCTGATCACGGTCACGCCCGGCAATTCGCGCGGCAAGGCGGCATACAGGACTTCTTCGGTCTGGCCATCCATGGCGCTGCTGGCCTCGTCCAGGAACACCAGGCGCGGACGGTTGAGGAAGACCCGCACGAAGGCCAGGCGCTGCTGTTCACCCGGCGACAGCGCGTGGCTCCAGTTGGCCGCCACATCCAGCCGGTCGGCCAGGTGCGACAGGCGGCACAGGCCGAGATAGCGCGTGATCAAGGCATCGTCGAAGCTGCCCTCGGCCGCCGGGTAGGACAATGCGGCGCGCAGTGTGCCGATGGGCAGGTAGCTGCGCTGCGGCAGGAACATGGCCGGGGCGTCCTGCGGCAACTGGATACTGCCCTGGCCGTAAGGCCAGATATCGGCCATGGCGCGCATCAGGGTGGACTTGCCGCAACCGGAGGGTCCACTGATGAGGACGTGCTCGCCGGATTCCACCCGTGCATTCAGGGTGCGCATCATCGGCGCACCGTCGGGGAAGGACAATTGCAGGCCCTGCAGGGTCACAGCGCTGCCGGCATGGGGCGCGACATCGATGTGGCGGGGCATGCCGGCGGCGCGCTCGACATCGGCGTTGAAGCCGGCCAGGCGATTGATGCTGGCCTTCCAGCTGGCCAGCGTGGTGAAGGCGTTGATGAACCAGGACAGCGCATCCTGCACCTGCCCGAAGGCATTGCTGATCTGCATGAGCACCCCCAGCGAGATGGCGCCGGAGAAGTAGCGCGGCGCCGACACCAGCATGGGGAAGATCACCGCAAACTGGCCATAGAAATTGACGGCCACGTTGAGCATCTTGGTCAGCCGCATGATCTCCCACCAGTTGCGGCGGATGTCATCCAGGCGCGCGGTGAGCTGGGCGTGCTCCTGCGGTTCGCCGCGATACAGGGCCACGGCTTCGGCATGTTCGCGCACGCGGATCAGGCCAAAGCGGAAGTTGGCCTCGAAGCGTTCCTGGTGGAAGCTCAGGCCCACCAGCGGACGGCCGATCCACCACACCAGGCCGGACCCCACGACGGCATAGGCGATGACGAACCAGACCATGTAGCCCGGAATGACCCAGGACTGCCCCAGTGCAGAAAACGTCAGCGGCCCGCTCACGGCCCACAGGATATGGATGAAGGAAAACAGGGTCACGCTGCTGGAGATGAAACCCAGCACCAGCGACAGGGTGCTGGAGGTGAGCGCCTGCAGGTCTTCGGCGATGCGCTGGTCGGGGTTGTCCGAGAGCCGCCCCTGCTGGCCTTGCTCAATGCGGTAGTAAGCGCGGTGGGCCAGCCAGCGGCCCAGATAGCGCTGGCTCATCCAGTAGCGCCAGCGTATCTGCAGCGCCTGCTTGAGATAGACGCTGTAGATGGCAATGGCCACGAAGATGAACGCCAGCCACGAGAACTGCCACAGCAGCGCCTTGAACTGCGCATAGTCGCGTGATTGCAGCACGTCGTACATGTCGCGGTTCCAGGAGTTCAGGCGCACGTTGATGTAGACCATGCCCAGGTTCAGGGCAATGATGGACAGCAGCAGCGCCCAGGCCTTCCATTTTTCTTCCGAGACCCAGAAGGGCCGGATCAGGGCCCAGATCTCGGCGCGGCTGGCGCGATTGGGCGTATCGAGGGCATTGGGGGAAGACGGCGTGGCGGACTTGGCGTGAGGATCGGTCATGGCGCAATGGTGGAGGATGAGCTTGGCATGCAGCTTGCCGCGCCAGACTTAAGACAGGCTTAAGTTCCGGCGGTCCGGCAGGCCGGCGGCTTGGCCAGCGGCGGCAGCGCGGCTATTGCCGCCATCAAAACATTCAATGGCTGAGCTGGCTTGGAAAGCCATCATACTGCCTCATCTGAAGTATATTGCTGCACATCAATTTCCCCACATCAACCATACAGGCCGGCCCACCGGCCCTTAGCAGGGAGCCTCACCATGAAATCCGCCACCGACCAACCCGCCTCGCTCTCGGTCGCCACGCGCCTGGCGCTGAGCTTTGCCCTGGTGCTGGCGATGATGCTGGTGCTGACTGTGGTCAGCATTTCCAGGGTCAACGCCATCAACGACAGCCTGACCACCGTCAGCGATGACAACAACGTCAAGCAGCGCTACGCCATCAACTTCCGCGGCAGCGTGCACGACCGCGCCATCGCCCTGCGCGACCTGACCCTGGTGGGCGATGCCGAGTTCAAGGACGTGAGCGCCCTCATCAGCAAGCTCGACGCCGACTACCAGCGTTCGGCCAAGCTGCTCGACGAGATGTTTGCCGGCATGCAGGTGCGCCCGGAAGAACGCGCCAGCCTGGACAACATCAAGGCCGTGGAAGCCCGCGCCATGCCGCTGGCGGCCAAGGTCATCGCCGCGCGCAGCAGCGGCGATATCGACGGCGCGCGCCAGCTCATGCTGAGCCAGGCCAAGCCCGCCTTCGTCGAGTGGCTGGCCGCCATCAATCACTTCATCGACATGGAAGAAAGCATGAGCCAGGCCGAGTCGGCCAAGGCGCGCACGGTGGCGCGCGAGTTCAAGGCCTTCATGCTGGTGCTGCTGGCAGCCGCCCTGGTGGCCGGCACGGTGCTGGCCATGCTGATCACCCGCTCCATCCGTGGCGCGCTGGGCGCCGAGCCTGACGAGGTCAAGGAACTGGCGCTGGCGGTCGACCGTGGCGAGCTGTATCACGCAGCGGCGCTGCCCCTGGCCGGCAAGACGCGTGCGCGCAGCATCATGGCCACGCTCTCCGAAATGAGCGGCAACCTGCGCCACACCGTCACCCGCGTGCGCGACGCTGCCGACGGCGTGGCCACCATCAGCAGCCAGATCGCCGCCGGCAACCGCGACCTGGCCGCACGCACCGAAGACCAGGCCGCTTCGCTGGAAGAGACTGCCTCGGCCATGGAACAGCTCACCGCCACCGTCAAGCAGAACGACAACCACGCCCGCCAGGCCAACCAGCTGGCCCGCAACGCTTCCGAGATCGCGCGCCAGGGCGGCGCCATCGTGGACAACGTGGTCGATACGATGGCGGCCATCAATGTGTCCTCGCGCAAGATCGTGGACATCATCGGCGTCATCGACGGCATTGCCTTCCAGACCAATATCCTGGCCCTGAACGCGGCGGTGGAAGCCGCTCGTGCAGGCGAGCAGGGACGCGGCTTTGCGGTCGTCGCCACCGAAGTGCGCAACCTGGCGCAACGCAGTGCGGCCGCCGCCAAGGAGGTCAAGCAGCTCATTGACGACTCGGTCCAGAATGTCGAGAACGGCACGCACCTGGTCGAACAGGCCGGTCAGACCATGGAACAGATCGTGGCCAGCGTGCAGCAGGTCACTGATGTGATGGGCGAAATTTCCTCGGCCAGCCACGAGCAGAGCCTGGGCATCGAGGAAGTCCACAAGGCCATCGGGCTGATGGACCAGGTCACGCAACACAATGCAGCGCTGGTGGAACAGGCCAGCGCCGCCGTGGCCACTCTGCAGGAGCAGGCGGTGAACCTGAACCAGGCGGTGGGCGTGTTCCAGCTGGAACGGCCGGATCACTCGCCGGTGCTGCGCACCATCAACGTCAAGGCCGCCCCCGCGCTGGCGATGGACGCACGGGCAGCCTGAGCGCCGGGTTCACAATTCGGCCAGGAAGCCGGCGAGGAAATCGCGCATCCTGGCCTGTCGCTGCTCCGCCAGGCGTGCGCCGCAAACCGTCTGGAAACCCTCGGCCAGGCGCAGCAGCTTGGCCGGGAAGTGATCCAGCGCATAGCGGCCATCCTCCAGCGGGCGCGCCTGCGCTTGCGGATCGAGCGGTTCGTACAGCGACGACCCCATCCGCCCGGCCACATAGAAGCAGCGCGCCACGCCGATCATGCCGATCGCATCGAGCCGGTCGGCGTCCTGGACGATCTTCGCCTCCAGCGATTGCGGCGTGACCTGCGCCGAATAGCTGTGCGCCTGCACCGCATGAGCGACCGCCTCGATGGCGGCCTCATCCCAGCGCAGGTCGCGCAAGATCTCCCGCGCACGCTGCGCCGACAAGGCCGAGGCCTGGCTGCGCAAGGGCGAGTTCTTTTCTACCCGTATGCAGTCATGCAACAGCACGGCGGCCAGCAGGATGCGCAGATCCCCGCCCTCTTCCTTCTGCAGGCGGCAGGCATTGTTCCAGACCCGCAACAGGTGCGACAGGTCGTGCGAGCCGTCGCCAGCGTCGTCCATCACATGGGGCAACAGGTCGGCGGCAAGGGTGTCGAGCGGGGCGAAGGCGGCGGCGGTCTGGGCAAGCGTCATGAGTGGCGGGCAGAAATCGATGTCAATGCGGCAGTATCGCCGATCAGGGCCGATCATGGCGGCAGCCCGTCCAGCCCATCATTCCGATTTTCCGACAAGTGTTTTCCCGGGCTCTGATACACGCAAGGGCGCTGCATGTGAGATGATGCGGCTTCCATCTTCTCGCGACCCTGCCCCGGAACCACGATAGCGGCCTTGCTGCCGCAGCGATCCGCCAGCGCGCATGAACCGGTGTATCCGCCCCCACAGGGCGCTCTTCCGATATGCCGGAGTAAAGACGTCCGACCGTGCCGCTGCCGTGGCTGCCGCCCTTTGCGAGCGCACCGCAGCACCGTCGCCCGCCACCCGATCTTGGAGTTTGTTGCATGTTCAGCTGGTTCGAAAAACTGGTCCACCCCTATCCGGAACACCACCCCCTGCCGCCGCCACGCGGCTTCATGCGCTTCATCTGGTTCTGTACCAAGGGCGTGCGTCCCTACATCGCCGCCATGACCCTGATGACGGCCATCATCGGCGTGTTCGAAGCGCTGCTCTTTGCCGCCCTCGGGCGCATCGTCGACTGGCTGGCCAAGATCGCGCCATCACATCTGTGGTCGCAGGAAGGCCATACCCTGACCTGGCTGATGCTGATCCTGGCGGCCAGCCCGCTGCTCATTGCCTTGCAGACCATGTACAAGCACCAGACCCTGGCCGGCAACTTCCCCATGCTGCTGCGCTGGAATTTCCATCGCCTCATGTTGAGCCAGAGCATGAGCTTCTACCAGAACGAGTTCGCCGGACGGGTCGCCACCAAGGTCATGCAGACCGCCCTGGCGGTGCGTGACTTCTGCATGATCGTGGGCGATATCCTGGTCTTCATCACCATCTACTTCGCCACCCTGATCGGCGTGGTGGGCAGCTTCGACCTCTGGATGCTGGCGCCCTTCTTCATCTGGCTGGCCGCCTTCGCGGTGGCGCTGCGCTACTTCGTGCCGCGCCTGTCGGCGGTGGCGCGCAACCAGGCCGACGCCCGTTCGCTGATGACCGGTCGCATCACCGATGCCTATACCAACATCGCCACCGTCAAGCTGTTCTCGCACGCCGGCCGCGAGGCCGACTATGCGCGCAGCGCCATGCGTGAATTCCTGGTGACGGTGAACCAGCAGATGCGCCTGGTCTCGGGCTTCGAAGTGGTCAATCACCTGTTGAACATGGTGCTGATCATCGGCGCCACCGGGGTGTCGCTGTATCTGTGGACCCAGGGCAAGGTGGGCGTGGGTGCAGTGGCGGCCAGTACCGCCATGGCGCTGCGCCTGAACGGTATCGCCCACTGGGTGATGTGGGAAATGTCGTCGCTGTTCGAACACGTGGGCACGGTGCAGGATGGCATCAACACCCTGGCGCGCGCGCATGACGTCAAGGATGCGCCGGACGCCAAACCGCTCAAGGTGAGCCAGGGTGAACTGCGCTTCGAAGGCGTGAGCTTCAGCTATGGCGGCGCGGCGCCGCGCCCGGTGGTGGACAAGCTGGACCTGGTGATCCGCCCCGGTGAAAAGATCGGCCTGGTGGGCCGCTCCGGCGCGGGCAAGTCGACCATCGTCAACCTGCTGCTGCGCTTCTACGATATCGAGGGTGGCCGCATCACCATCGATGGCCAGGACATCGCCCACGTCACGCAGGACAGCCTGCGCGCGCAGATCGGCATGGTCACCCAGGACACCTCGCTGCTGCACCGTTCCGTGCGCGAGAACATCACCTATGGCCGTCCCGACGCCAGCGATGCCGAGATGACCCACGCCGCCGAACGCGCCGAGGCGCATGACTTCATCGGCACACTGGCCGACGCCAAGGGTCGCACCGGCTATGACGCGCATGTCGGCGAGCGCGGCGTGAAGCTTTCCGGCGGTCAGCGCCAGCGCATCGCCATTGCCCGCGTGATGTTGAAGGACGCGCCCATCCTGCTGCTGGACGAGGCCACCAGCGCGCTCGATTCGGAAGTGGAAGCGGCCATCCAGACTTCGCTCTACAAGCTCATGGAAGGCAAGACCGTGGTGGCCATTGCGCACCGCCTCTCCACCATTGCGGCCATGGACAGGCTCATCGTGCTGGACCAGGGCCGTATCGTCGAGCAAGGCACGCACGCTGAACTGCTGGCGGCCAATGGTTTGTATGCGCGCTTGTGGTCGCATCAAAGTGGCGGCTTCCTCGGTGAAGAGGAAGAGGATGCCGCCGTGATGGCGTAACGCCTGATTTTTATAAATGATTTAGATCATTTATGGCGGCAGCAAAAAAATGGGCGCACTGTCGAGTGCGCCCATTTTCGTTGCTTCATCCAACGACAATTTATATCTCCAACCGTTCGGACTGAGTAGGCCCTTCGGGGCCGTATCGAAGGCGCTCCGTCGGCTGTCGAACATATAAAAGCACGACGGCGAGCCTTCGATACGCGGCTTCGCCGCTACTCAGTCCGAACGGGAGTCATGTTGCCCTCTTCCAGAAAACTTACTGCAGATTGAACGAAGCCGTCTTCACCTCCTTGGAATCCAGCCCGATCTGCACCTGGAATTCGCCCGGCTCGGCCACGTATTCCAGCTTGGCGTTGTAGAAGGACAGCGCCTTGCGATCGATGCTGAACTGCACCTGCTTTTCTTCACCCGGCTGCAGCATCACCTTGCGGAAATCCTTCAACTCCTTGACCGGACGCACCACTGACGCGGCCACATCGCGGATATACAGCTGCACCACGGTCGCACCGGCGCGGCGGCCCACGTTCTTCACCGTCACGCTGGCCACTACCTTGCCGTCGGCGCTCATGCTCGGCTGCGACAGACTCACCTCCGAGAGCTTGAACTCGGTATAGCTCAAGCCGTATCCGAAGGGATACAGCGGACCATTGGGCTCATCGAAGTACTGCGAGGTGTAGTTGCCCGGCTTGCCTTCGGTGTAGGGACGGCCCACGCGCGGATGATTGTAGTAGCTGGGGATCTGGCCGACCGAACGCGGGAAGGTGATGGGCAGCTTGCCGGACGGATTGACATCGCCAAAGAGGATGTCGGCAATCGCATTGCCGCCCTCGGTGCCGGTGTACCAGGTCTCCAGGATGGCCGAGGCGTTCTCGCGCGCCCAATTGAGATCCAGCGGGCGGCCATTCATCAGCACCAGGACCAGCGGCTTGCCGGTGGCCTTGAGCGCCTTGAGCAAGTCCAGCTGGCTCTGCGGCAGCGACAGCGAAGTACGGCTGGAAGATTCGTGCGACATGCCGCGCGACTCGCCCACGGCGGCCACGATGACGTCGGCATGGCGCGCCGCCTTGACCGCTTCATCGATCATCGCCTTGGGACTGCGCTTGTCCTGCACCACTTCCGGATCATCCCAGTTCAGGAAGTTGAGGTAATCGACGATGTGCTTGTCTTCGGTGATGTTGGCGCCGCGTGCATAGACCAGCTTGCCCTCTCCGCCCAGCGCTGCCTTCAGCCCCTGGCGCAGCGTGATGGTCTGCTTGTCCTTGCCCGCAGCGGACCAACTGCCCAGCATGTCGATGTGCGAATCGGCCAGCGGACCGACCAGGGCGATGCGCGCATTCTTCTTCAGCGGCAGCGCGGCATTGCGGTTTTCCAGCAGCACCATGGACTGCTGCGCGACCTCGCGCGCATCGCGGCGATGCAGGCGGCTGTCGGCGTAGACGTCGGGCGGATCATCGGCGGCGCGGCCGATGCGCACGTACGGGTCCTTGAACAGGCCCAGGTCGTACTTGGCGCCGAGGATGTCGCGCACGGCATTGTCCAGCTCCTGCTGCGAGACCTTGCCCGAGCGCACCAGCTCCGGCAATTGCTTGATGTAGACCTGGTCGGCCATGCTCATGTCGGTGCCGGCCTTCATGGACAGGCGCGCGGCTTCACTGTCGTTCTGCGCCACGCCGTGATTGACCAGTTCGGTGATGGCGCCATGGTCGGACACCGTCAGTCCCTTGAAGCCCCAGTCGCGGCGCAACAGGTCTTGCAGCAGCCAGGTGTTGGAGGTGGCCGGGGCGCCGTTGATGGAATTGAGCGCCACCATCACCGCGCCCGCGCCGGCATCGATGGCGGCGCGATACGGCGGCAGGTAGTCGTTGTACATGCGCTGCGGGTCCATGTTGACGACGTTGTAGTCGCGTCCGCCTTCGACGGCGCCATAGAGCGCAAAGTGCTTCACGCTGGCCATCACGCGATTGGCGGCGATGGGCTTGGTGTCGCCCTGCAGCGCGCGCACCGAGACCTCGGCGATGCGCGAGACCAGATAGGGATCTTCGCCAAAGCCTTCGGAGGTGCGGCCCCAGCGCGGATCGCGGCTGATGTCCACCATCGGCGCGAAGGTCATGTCGATGC
Source organism: Herbaspirillum camelliae (assembly GCF_001929405.1). Taxonomy (NCBI): domain Bacteria; kingdom Pseudomonadati; phylum Pseudomonadota; class Betaproteobacteria; order Burkholderiales; family Oxalobacteraceae; genus Herbaspirillum; species Herbaspirillum camelliae. The sequence continues at coordinate 1,247,719 of NZ_KV880769.1, read as the reverse complement.
TGTCGGCGGCGGCTTCCTCGGCGGAGACGCGCATGGCGCGGGCGACCACGTCCATGTCCCAGCTGGAGGCCAGGCCCAGGCCGATAGGGAAGGTGGTGCGATGGCCGTGGATGACGTCATAGGCGAAGAACATCGGGATCTTCAAGCGCGAACGCATGGCGCCGTCCTGCAGCGGACGGTTCTCGGGACGGGTCACCGAATTGAAGGTGCCGCCCACGCGCCCGGCGGCCAGTTCCTCGGCCAGCTTCTTGGCGGGCATCTCAGGGCCGATGCTGATCAGGCGCAATTGCCCGATCTTTTCTTCCAGCGTCATCTGGCGCAGCAGGTCGTCGATAAAGGCGGTCTTGTCGCCGAGCAAGGCCGGATTGGCTTGCGCATGGGCGGTCGGGCCGGTGAGCACGGCGCTACAGGCCAGGGCGCACAGGGTGATGGCCAGGGCCAGGCGGGGACGGCGCGCGGGCGCGGCTTGCCGCTTGGTAAGCTTGTGGGACACGGGTTTCCTCTCTTTTTTAAACTTTGGCGGCAGTCTGCCCTCTACTCTGTGACCTGCACAAGCGGGACAGCAGCCGGGCGGCGGGAGCACTTATTGCTTGGGTTCTTTGATGCATGGCCAGCCGGACGGTTCGCTATATTATTCTGTTTTGATGCCTGCCGGACACGCAGGCGCATGGCGGCGCACAGCCCGATGGGGCTGGAATGCCGCATCTTTGTGGAGAAATGCATTGATCAGACATGGATTGAAATGGAGTTTTCTGCACAGCGTGATGGTATCGGCCACGCTGTCGGTTTCCTTGCTGGGCGCCTCGGCGCAGGCGCAGACCAGCCAGGGCTTCGACCTGAACCAGGCCGTGGCGCGCGCCAAGGACCTGGCCGCCAAACCCTACCAGAAGCCGGTGAGCAATCTCTCGCCGACCTTTGCGGCGATGCAGTTCGCCGACTACATGAAGATCCAGCCCAAGAGCGAGAAGTTCGAATGGCGCGACCAGAAGACGCCCTTCAAACTGGCCTTCTATCACCAGGGCATGCAGTTCAACGCCCCGGTGGCGATCCACGAGATCATCGATGGCCGGGTGCAGGACGTGGGCTACAGCACCGACCGCTTCAACTTCGGTGACCTGAACCTGGCCAAGGACAGCACCGCGCACCTGGGCTATGCGGGCTTCCGCGTGGTCTATCCCCTCAATCGCGATGACAAGGAAGACGAGGTCATGAGCGTGCTGGGCGCGAGCTATTTCCGCGTGATCGGCAAGGGGCAGGTGTATGGCCTCTCGGCGCGTGGACTGGCGATCGACACGGCCATGATGAGCGGCGAGGAATTCCCGCACTTCACCGAATTCTGGATCCAGCGCCCGGCGCCGGGCGACAAGCAGTTGACCTTTTTCGCACTACTGGATTCGCCACGCGCCACCGGCGCCTACAAGTTCACCCTCACGCCGGGCAAGGACGCCCTGCTCGATGTGCAGGCCCGTGTGTTCCTGCGCGGTGAAGTGGGCCGCCTGGGTATTGCGCCGCTGACCAGCATGTTCCTGTTCGGCCCCAACCAGCAATCCTCGCGCCGCAACTTCCGTCCGGCCATCCACGATTCCAATGGCCTGGCCATCCATACCGGCAACGGCGAATGGCTGTGGCGGCCGTTGAACGATCCGCAGAATGTGGAAGTGAGTTCCTTCGAAGTCAGCAATCCACGCGGCTTTGGCCTGTTGCAGCGTGGTCGCGAATTCTCCGCCTATGAAGACCTGAAGGACCGCTACGACCTGCGCCCCTCGGCCTGGATCGAACCCAAGGGCGACTGGGGCAAGGGGGCCGTGCAGCTGGTCGAGATTCCCACCGCCGACGAGACCAACGACAACATCGTGGCCTACTGGCTGCCTGCACAACTGCCCGCGCGCGGCACACCGCTGGCCTATGACTATCGCATACACTGGACCATGGACGAGCCGGCCATCCTCAACAATGAAGTGGGCTGGGTCAAGCAGACCTTCCATACCGATGGCGAGCTCACGCAGGCCAACCTGATCCGCGCCTTCGATGGCACCACGGCGCTGCTGGTGGACTTCACCGGTGGTCCGCTGGGCTCGCTGCCGGCGGGCACGCCGGTGCAGCCGCAGGTGAGCGTGTCCAACAATGGCGAACTCATCGATGCGCAGCTGCAGCCCAATCCGGCCATCAATGGCTGGCGGCTGACGCTGCGGGTGAAGATCCGCAATGTGGCGCAGGCGGTGGAGTTGCGCGCTGCGCTGAGCGCCAATGGCAAGCCGCTGACCGAGACCTGGAGCTATCAGTTGCCGCCGCGTTCGGATGTGCAGCGGACGTTCTAAGCTGCTGCGCGCCTTCGATACGGCCCTGAAAGGGCCTACTCAGGTCGAACGGTAGGATGAGTGCTCAATAAGTGCTCAATGAGTATTTGGAAAAAACTATTATTCTATAAATTATTTATATCAATAAAAAATGGGCTGCTCCGAATCGGGCAGCCCATTTTCTTTGGTGCATAGGATGGGTGCGATCAGCTCTCCACCGACTCCCCGCGCAAACGGGTGATGACGCCATCGAGCGCATCGAGGTCGTTGAAGCTGATGATCAGCTGGCCCTTGTTGCGTGCGCCGGTCTTGATGCTGACCTGGGTGGCCAGCAGGTCCGACAGTTCTTCTTCCAGCCGGGCGATGTCGCGGGATTTTTCCTTTCCTTCGCGCGGCTTGGCGGCCTGCTCGGCGGAGGCGCGGGTGACCAGCTTCTCGGCGTCGCGCACTGACATGCGCTTGGCCACGATCTGGTTGGCCAGCTGGATCTGGGTGGCCGAATCGACCACCAGCAGCGCGCGGGCATGGCCCATGTCGATATCGCCGGCCATGAGCATGGTCTGCACCGGCTTGGCCAGGTTGAGCAGACGCAGCAGGTTGGACACCGCACTGCGCGAACGGCCCACGGCAATGGCGGCCTGTTCATGGGTGAAGGCGAAATCGGTGATGAGGCGATGGATGCCCTGGGCTTCTTCGAGGGGATTGAGATCCTCGCGCTGCATGTTCTCGATCAGGGCCATGGCCGCCGTGGTCTGGTCGTCCACGTTCCTGACCAGCACCGGCACCTCGGTGAGGCCGGCGATCTTGGCGGCGCGGAAGCGGCGCTCGCCGGCGATGATCTCGTAGGTATCGCGGCCATTCTTCTGGCCGATGGCGCGGATCAGGATGGGCTGCAGCAGGCCCTGTTCCTTGATCGAGGCGGCCAGCTCATTGAGCGCGCCCTCGTCCATGCGGGTACGCGGCTGGTACTTGCCGGCCTGCAGTTCGGTGACCGGCATGACCGTGGGCAGGCCCTGGGCAGCGGCCTGCGCCTGGGCTTCTTCGGTGATGTCGGATGAACCGCCCAGGAGCGCGTCCAGTCCGCGTCCCAGACCCTTGGATTTTTTCGGTAGAGTTGCCATGCGATTGCCTGATGAAAACGATGCGTGATTACAGCGCGAGTTATAGCGTCTTGATGCGCTCGACCATTTCCGCGCCGAACGCGATATAGGCCTGCGCACCCTTGGACAAGGGATCAAAGGTCACCCCCGGCACCCCATACGAGGGCGCTTCAGCAAGCCGTACATTGCGCGGGATGACGGTCTTGAAGACCTTGTCGCCGAAGTGCTGTTCCAGCTGGTCCGAGACCTGTTGCGACAGCGTCATGCGCGGGTCGAACATCACGCGCAAGAGGCCGATGACCTTCAGTTCCGGGTTCAGCTTGGCGTGCACCTTCTTGATGGTGTTGACCAGGTCCGACAGCCCTTCCAGCGCGTAGTACTCGCACTGCATCGGGATGATGACCCCATGCGCCGAACACAGACCATTGAGGGTCAGCATGGACAGCGCCGGCGGGCAGTCGATGAGGATGAAGTCATAGTCGTCGGCGACCTGGGCGAAGGCGTTCTTCAGGCGCGCTTCGCGCTGTTCCAGTTCGACCATTTCCACTTCGGCGCCGGCCAGCTCGCGGTTGGCCGGCAGCACGTCGAAGCCGCCGGCTTCGGAACGCTTGCGCACGGTGCGGATGTCGGACATGCCCAGCAGCACTTCATAGATGGAGGCTTCCAGGGTGGCCTTGTTCACGCCGGCCCCCATGGTGGCATTGCCCTGCGGGTCGAGGTCGGCCAGCAGCACGCGCTGGTTCAGCTGCGCCAGGCCAGCGGCGAGATTGACGGCGGTAGTGGTCTTGCCTACGCCGCCTTTCTGGTTGGCGACACAAAATATTTTTGCCATATCTTTGTTATGTGAGCGTTATTGCGTGGTCAACTTGATGCCGAAACCGATCAGGAACACCCCTGCCGCACGCGAGGCCAACCGGGCGATGGTGCGATTGCGGGCCATGCGGCGGGCGGCGGCATTGCCGACCATGACCAGCACGCTGCCGTAGAGGAAGGTGCAGCAACTGATCACGGCGCCCATCGTGATGAAGGTCAGCGCGCCTTGTTGCGTGGCGGGATCCAGGAACAGCGGGAAGAACGCCATGTAAAACACGATGGCTTTCGGGTTGAACAAGGTGACCAGAAAGCCGCGCCGGAATTCTGCGGCGTTGGAAAAGGGTACGACTGTACCACCGCCCTCGCCTCTTGCAAACAACAGACGCGCACCGAGGTAGGCCAGATACGCCGCACCCAGGTACTGCAGACCGTGGAACAGCAAGGGATTGGCATGCAATAGCGCGGCCACGCCAGCGGCCGCCAGGAACATGAGCACGACGTCACCCAGCATCACACCGCCCTGTGCCGCAAATCCGCCACGCAGGCCGCGCTTGGCCGCGCAGGTCAGTATGCAGAACGTGCCGGGGCCGGGCAGCAGCAGAAACACCATGGTGGCGGCGATCAGTTGCCAGATATCGGTGATGCCGAGGGAATGAAACAGCGCCTGCATGATGCCGCCTCCTGTGTGCGCAAGGGCCCGGGACGGGCCGCTGGGGTGTGCTTAGGGCTTGCTCTTGACCACGCGCGAGGTGTCGAAGCCTTGCTTGGTGGCGTTGTTGAGCGCGTTCTCGTACTGCTCGTCGCTGATGGTGGGGGTGCGCGAGAGTATCCAGAGATATTCACGCGAGGGGCTGCCCACGGTGGCCAGGGTGTATTGCTGGTCGAGATCCATGATCCAGTAGTCGCCCCAGACCATCGGAATCCACGACAGCCAGGCCGGTGCGAAGCGCACTTCCAGCTTGCTGTTGTTGCTGCCGGCCACCACTCGCGCCACGCCCTTGGCCTCGTCCACGCCATCGGCGGTGCGGCAGCGGTTGGTGACATCGATCATGCCATCCGCGCGCGGCGCGTAGTCGGCGCTGGTGCTGGAGAGGCATTTCTTCTGGAAGCTGTTGGGGATCTTGGCGATCTCGTACCACTTGCCGGCGTAGCGCTTCAGATCCACCGAGGGGACGGTCTTGACTTCCTGGGCAGTGGCAGCACTTCCGACTGCCAGCAAGACCATGGCGGCCACCAGGGCCTGTTTGAGTTTGTTCATCAGGTCGTTCTTTCCATGAAGATGAGATGCCGTTCGGCATCCAGGCCCGGCACCTGCAAGGGCTGTACCTGCTGCACGGCCCAGCCCGGCGGCAACCGGTCGATTTCCTCTTGCGGCAGCACCCCCTTGAGGGCGATGTACTTGCCGCCTTGCTGCAACAGGTGGTTCGACCATGTGACGAAGTCCTTCAGTTCCGCAAAGGCGCGTGAAGTGATGACATCGTATTGTTGCTCGACGGGCAACTGTTCGACACGGGCATGCACGACCGTGACATTGCCCAGCTGCAATTGCGCCTTGACCTGGTTGAGGAAGGCCGTCTTCTTCTGCACCGTATCGACCAGGGTGATCTTCATCTGCGGCTGCGCCTCGGCCGCCCAGATGGCCAGCACGATGCCCGGCAGGCCGCCGCCGGCGCCCACGTCCAGCACGCGCTGCGCGCCGGTGAAGGCCGAGACGGCCGAGAGCGAATCGAGCAGGTGGTGCGTCACCATCTGCGCCGGGTCACGCAAGGCCGTCAGGTTGTAGACCTTGTTCCACTTGGCCAGCAAGGCCTGGTAGGCCATCAGCTTGTCGAGCTGGGCGTCGGAGAGCGTCAGGCCCATGGCCGCGGCGCCGTCCTTCAAGGTGCGGGTCAGATGGTTCAGGTCTGCAGTGTTGCTCATCCGTGATGCCTTGGTATTGATCTGGTTCGGGAAGGGTGTGCGGCTTTTTTCTTCATGCCGCCTGATTGTCGGTGGCCGTGGTCGGCTTCAGGCCGCCCTTCTTCAGATGCACCAGCAGCAGCGACAAGGCGGCCGGCGTCACGCCCGAAATCCGCGAGGCCTGACCCAGGGTTTCCGGACGATGCTTGTTGAGCTTCTGGCGCACTTCGATGGACAGCGCCTTGACGTCCATGTAGTCGAGATCGGCGGGCAGCTTCAGGTTTTCATTGTGATCCTGGCGGCTGATCTCGTTGGCCTGGCGGGCAATGTAGCCGGCGTACTTGACCTGGATCTCGACCTGTTCGCGCACCGGACCGTCTTCGATGCCGGGGCCGGCCAGCGCCTGGCCTTCGGTACCGGTCAGGCCCATCAGGCTGTCATAGCTGACGTTGGGACGACGCAGCAGGTCCAGCAGGTTGTATTCACGCTCGATGGCCTTGCCCAGCACACGCTCGGCTTCGGCGGCGGCGAGGATGCGCGGATTGACCCAGGTGGACTTGAGGCGCTCCATTTCACGTGAAACAGCTTCGCGCTTCCTGTCGAAGGCTTCCCATTGCGCATCACCCACGCAGCCAAGTTCGCGGCCGATTTCGGTGAGGCGCAGGTCGGCATTGTCTTCGCGCAGCGAGAGACGATACTCGGCGCGGCTGGTGAACATGCGATACGGCTCTTGCACGCCCTGGGTGACCAGGTCGTCGACCAGCACGCCCAGATAGGCTTCATCACGACGCGGGGTCCAGGCTTCGCGGCCCTGGGTCTGCAGGGCGGCGTTAATGCCGGCCAGCATGCCCTGGGCGGCGGCTTCTTCGTAGCCGGTGGTGCCGTTGATCTGGCCGGCGAAGAACAGGCCCTGCACCTGGCGCGTTTCCAGCGAGGACTTCAGGCCGCGCGGGTCGTAGTAATCGTATTCGATGGCATAGCCGGGACGCAGGATGTGGGCGTTTTCCATGCCCTTCATCGAGCGCACCAGTTCCAGCTGCACATCGAAGGGCAGGCTGGTGGAGATGCCATTGGGGTAGAACTCGTGGGTCGTCAGGCCCTCGGGTTCCAGGTAGATCTGGTGCGAATCCTTGCTGGCGAAACGGTGGATCTTGTCTTCGATGGAGGGGCAGTAACGCGGGCCCACACCTTCGATCACGCCGGTGTACATGGGGCTGCGATCCAGCCCGCCACGGATGATGTCGTGGGTGCGGCTGTTGGTATGGGTGATCCAGCACGGCATCTGGCGCGGGTGCATGGCGGCATTGCCCATAACGGAGAACACTGGCACCGGGTCCAGGTCGCCCGGCTGTTCTTCCAGGATAGCCAGGTTGATGCTGCGGCCATCGATACGCGGCGGCGTGCCCGTCTTCAGGCGCCCTTGCGGCAGCTTCAATTCCTTCAGGCGCGCCGACAGCGACACCGCCGGCGGATCACCGGCACGGCCGCCGGAGTAGTTGTTGAGACCAACGTGGATCTTCCCATCCAGGAAAGTCCCTGCGGTCAGCACCACTGCCCTGCCCGCGAACCGGATTCCGGCCTGGGTCACGGCGCCCACCACGCGATCCCCCTCCAGCATCAGGTCGTCCACTGCCTGCTGGAACAGCCACAGGTTGGGCTGGTTTTCCAGGCGCGAACGGATCGCCGCCTTGTACAGGATGCGGTCGGCCTGGGCACGCGTGGCGCGCACAGCCGGTCCCTTGGAGGAATTCAGGATGCGGAATTGAATACCGGCTTCGTCGGTGGCAATGGCCATCGCCCCACCCATGGCATCCACTTCCTTGACCAGGTGGCCCTTGCCGATCCCGCCAATGGAGGGATTGCAGGACATCTGGCCCAGGGTTTCGATGTTGTGCGTCAGGAGCAGGGTTTTCTGGCCCATGCGTGCTGCGGCCAGTGCAGCTTCGGTGCCGGCGTGACCGCCGCCAACGACAATGACGTCAAATTGTGTGGGAAATAGCATGATGCGCGCCTCGCGGAGAGGTAAGAACAGAGGCGAGATTATAAGACCTTTTATCCGGGCGGGTCGGATGCCGCTCCCAAGGCTGTTGGTTTACCGCACTTCCCTACCCTGCGACCTGCTATTACTTTCACAAAGCGATAGCTAGAGCTGATCAATGAAACATTCGCTGGGCTGTTTCACGTGAAACAATGCGCGTCAAAATAAAAGCGGAGCCATAGGTTGGCTCCGCTTCAATTTCAACATCAACTTTCAGCTACCTCGACTGTTTCACGTGAAACATCATCGGAAGAACGCGTCATACCCGGACTTCAGGATCAGCACGCCCACCACCACCAAGAACAACTTGCGGACAAACACGCTGCCGTGCTTCATGGCCAACTTGGTTCCCATCAGCGAACCCGCCACATTGAACACCGCCATCAGCAAACCCAGCTGCCAGATCACATGCCCGCTATAGCCGAACCAGCACAGGGCCGCAAGATTGGTCGCCACATTCACGAACTTGGCTGCCGCCGAGGCTGACAGGAAATCGTAGCTGAATACCCGTACAAAGAGGAAGACCAGAAAACTGCCAGTGCCAGGACCAAAGACGCCGTCATAGAACCCCACTGCTCCACCGATCAACGCCGCGTAGATGATCTCGCGGCTTCCGCTCAGGGTAGGTGCATGGGTAGTGCCGAAGTCTTTCTTCTTCAGCGTATAAAGCGCCACAGCGATCAAGACGAAAGGCAAAGCCTTCCGGATCAGGTCCGTCGGGATATGGGTGACGACATAGGCGCCGAAAAAGGAAAACGCAAAGGCCGCCATGGCCGCCGGGGTGACCGTACTCCAGCGCACCGCCACCTTGCGGGCAAAGTTGATGGCCGCGGCGCTGGTCCCCATGACGCCCGTAACCTTGTTGGTCCCCAGCAAGGTCGCTGGCGTGGTTGTGGGGAAGACCGAGAACAGCGTCGGCACCAGCACCAGGCCGCCACCGCCCACCACCGCATCAATCAGACCGGCGACGAAGGCCGCCCCGCAGAGGATGAAGTAATCAAGCACGGCCGCCCTCCCCTCTGGAGCAGGATGCAGACAACGAGGGAGACATACAGCAACAGCGGCAGCAAGCGCGGAAACGGAACATGGAATCGGAAGCAAAGGTGGATGACGAAAGCCGGAAAGAAGAAGCCGAACCGGCAGCACCATCGTAGCCCTCCCCTGACCGGCCCACATTCTACCGCCCAGCCCGCCGCTGCATCAGCAACAGATGAAGCCAGCCTGGGCCTATTTTTGAACCTGTCCCTGGCTCTGTTACGCAACACCGGGCATCTGTTCCGCATGCACAAAAAATTACCGCCGGAAAATCACCCGAAAAGGTGATTGCCGGCGGCAAGGGGATCGTCGTCGCCGACGTTCCCGGCTCTGTTGATCTGTTCGGTCTAGTGCGACCCGCTGGTCTGCCCTTTCCGCGTCAAGGCCAGGATCTCCCCGACGATGCCCTTGCGGAAGGCCAGCACACAGACGATGAAGATGAAGCCCGTCACGATGGTCACCGAATCGCCCAGAGTATTGAACCAGTCGATATGGGTGACACTGGCCAGCCAGGTGCCGATATCACCGAGCTTGTTCTCCAGCATGATGATGATGACCGCACCCACGATGGGTCCGAGGATGGTGCCCAGGCCCCCCACCAGCGTCATCAGTACCACCAGGCCGGACATGCTCCAGTGCACGTCGGTGAGGGTCTCGAAGCCCAGCACCAGTGTCTTGGTAGCGCCTGCCAGCCCTGACAGCCCGGCCGACAGCACGAAGGCCAGCAGCTTGTAGCGCGCCACGTCATAGCCCAGCGAGATCGCGCGCGGCTCGTTCTCCTTGATGGCCTTCAAGACCTGGCCGAAGGGCGAATGGATGGTCCGCACGATCAGCGCAAAGCCCGCCACCGCAATGGCCAGCACGACGTAGTACAGGGTCATGTCGCTTTCCAGGTTCAGGAAGCCCAGCAGCTTGCCGCGCGGCACGCCCTGCAAGCCATCCTCGCCGCCGGTGAAGGGCGCCTGCAAGGCTACGAAGAACAGCATCTGCGCCAGCGCCAGCGTGATCATGGTGAAGTAGATGCCCTGGCGGCGGATCGCCAGCAGGCCCATCACCAGACCGATCAGCGCCCCGGTCAGGGTACCGACGATCAGGCCCAGTTCAGTGGGCAGGCCCCACACTTTCAAGGCCTGGCCGCACATGTAGCCAGCCCAGCCCAGGAAGGCCGCGTGGCCGAAGGACAGCAGGCCGGTGTAGCCGATCAGCAGGTTGAAGGCGCAGGCGAACAGCGCAAAGCACAGCATCTTCATCAGGAACACCGGGTAGATACCGAACGGCGCCGCCAACAACAATATTAGTAAAACAGCAATTCCGATTTTCTTGTTCATGCCGGTCTCCGATTATTTCTCTTTGCCGAACAGGCCGGCCGGACGGACCATCAGGACGATGGCCATGATGATGAAGACCACGGTGGCCGACAGCTCCGGGTAGAACACCCGGGTCAGGCCTTCGATCAAGCCCAGCACCAGGCCCGTGATGATGGAGCCGAGGATGGAGCCCATGCCGCCGATCACCACCACGGCGAAGACGGTAATGATCAGGTTGGAGCCCATGAGCGGTGAGACCTGGATCACCGGGGCGGCCAGCACGCCCGCAAAGGCCGCCAGCGCCACGCCGAAGCCGTAGGTCAGGGTCACCATCAGCGGCACGTTGATGCCGAAGGCTTCGACCAGCTTGGGGTTCTCGGTGCCGGCGCGCAGATAGGCGCCCAGGCGGGTCTTCTCGATCACGAACCAGGTCGCGAAGCAGACGATCAGCGACGCCACCACGACCCAGGCGCGATAGTTGGGCAGCACCATGAAGCCGAGGTTGGTCGCCCCCTGCAGCAGGTCCGGTACCGAATACGGCTGGCCGGAGACGCCATAGATGGAGCGGAAGATACCCTCGATCATCAGCGTGATACCGAAGGTCAGCAGAAGGCCATAGAGGTGGTCCAGCTTGTAGAGCCAGCGCAGCATGGTCTTCTCGATGACGATGCCGAAGGCACCCACCAGAATAGGCGCCACGATGAGCATGACCCAATAGTTCAGGCCGAGATAGGAAAGCCCCATCCACGCCAGGAAAGCGCCCAGCATGTAGAGCGTGCCGTGGGCGAAGTTGATCACGTTGAGCAAGCCGAAGATCACCGCCAGGCCCAGCGAGAGCATGGCGTAGAAGGAGCCGTTGACCAGTCCCAGCAGCAGCTGGCTCAACAAGGCTTGCAGGGGTATGCCGAATAGTTCCATAAAAACCCGTTCATCCAGATGGGTGAAGATCACCATCGCCTACAGCCGCCCTACAGCAAAAATCTGCCATCCCCGCGTGAACAGAAATGACAGATTTTGCTGGGCTGTGCGATGGCCTTACTGCTACGTCTTGCTTACTTCCAGGCCGCGCACTTGGATTCGGCCTTGGTGGTCCAGGCCTGCTCTGCGGGGATGGTCTGCACCAGCTTGTAGTAGTCCCACGGATACTTCGATTCCGACTGGGCCTTGACCTGGTACAGGTACATGTCGTGCATCACGCGGCCGTCAGCGCGCAGGTAGCCGTTCTTCTGGTACATGTCGTTGAACTTGGCCTTGCGCAGCGCCGCCATGACCTTGTCGGAGTCGTCGGTACCGATTTCCTTGACCACCTTCAGGTATTGCAACGCTGCCGAGTAGTCAGCGGCTTGCAGGGAGGATGGCATTTTCTTGCGCACGGCGAAGTAGCGCTTGGCGAAGGCGCGGGTTTCTTCATTGGCGTCCCAGTACCAGCTGTCGGTCAGGTACAGGCCTTCGGTATTCTTCAGCGTCAGCGAGTGCACGTCGTTGATGAATACCAGCAGACCGGCCAGCTTGGCGGTCTTGGTGATGCCGAACTCGTTGGCCGCCTTCACCGAGTTGATGAAGTCGCCACCGGCGTTGGCCAGGCCAATGATCTGGGCCTTGGAGCTCTGCGCCTGCAGCAGGAAGGAGGAGAAGTCGGACGCGCCTAGCGGGTGCTTGACCGAACCCACCACGGTGCCGCCGGAGGCCTTCACGACGTTGGCGGTATCGGACTCCAGCGAATGGCCGAAGGCATAGTCAGCGGTCAGGAAGAACCAGCTCTTGCCGCCCTGCTTGACCACCGCCGAACCGGTCCCCTTGGCCAGGGCCACGGTGTCGTAGGCGTAGTGCACGGTATAGGGCGAGCATTCTTCATTGGTCAGACGGGCCGAGCCGGCGCCGATCTGCATGTAGACCTTCTTCTTTTCCGAGGCCACCTTGGCACTGGCCAGGGCGGTGCCGGAGTTGGTGCCGCCGATGAGCATGTCCACGCCCTGCTGGTCGAACCATTCACGGGCCTTGCTGGCGGCCACGTCGGCCTTGTTCTGGTGGTCGGCCACCAGCAGTTCGATCTTCTTGCCATTGATGGCGCCGCCCATGTCGGCGATGGCCATCTTGATGGCTTCCGCACCACCCTGGCCGTCGATGTCGGAATACACGCCCGAGATGTCGGTGATGAAACCGATCTTGATCACATCACCCGAGATCTGGGCCGATGCCGATGCCGACGCGAATGCCGCCGCTGCTGCGGTGATCGCCAGTGCCATTGCCTTAAGTTTCATTGTCATCTCCTCTGTTATGAAGCCCGCTTGTGATAGTGGTGCGAGTTGAACTGATGCAGCGGAGGATCGCTCCCCCGTCACTGATGCTTACGTATTAGTGTTCAGTACTTGTTAAGCAGTACTTCTTGTTCTGGTGAAGCAGGTGCTACGGAAAAATCACGCTTGCCGATCAAGCCAGGGCCGATCAGACGCCGAGCAGTTCGTTCAGGGTCTGCATCTTCGCTTCCAGCTGCGAGGACGCAAAGGACTCGACGATCTGACCGTGTTCCATCACATAGAAACGATCGGCCAGGGGCGCAGCAAAGCGGAAGTTCTGCTCGACCATCACGATGGTGTAGCCCTTGGCCTTCAGGGTCGTGATCATGCGCGCCAGCGCCTGCACGATGACCGGGGCCAGGCCTTCGGAGATCTCGTCCAGCAGCAGCAGCCGCGCACCGGTGCGCAGGATGCGGGCCACCGCCAGCATCTGCTGTTCGCCACCGGACAGGCGCGTGCCCTGGCTGTTGCGACGTTCCTTCAGGTTCGGGAACATCTCGTAGATCTCGTCGATGGACATGCCCTTGTCGGTCTTGGAGACAAAGGGCGGCAACATCAGGTTTTCTTCGGCCGAGAGCGAGGAGAAGATGCCCCGCTCTTCCGGGCAGTACCCCACGCCGTGGTGAGCGATCTTGTGGGTGGCCAGGTTGATGGTCTCCTGGCCGTTGATCTTGATCGATCCCTTGCGCGTGCCGACCAAGCCCATGATGGAACGCAGCGTGGTGGTGCGACCGGCACCATTGCGGCCCAGGAGCGTGACCACCTCGCCCTGGTGGACGTTGAGGTTGACGTTGTGCAGGATGTGCGATTCGCCGTACCAGGATTGCAGATCGCTGATCTGCAGCACCAGCGGCGCGGAGGAAGAAGAAGTCGTCATGGCGTCGGCATTCAGGGTGGCGGTGCTCATCAGTGCGCACCTTGCAGTTCGGCGGAGGTGCTGCCCATGTAGGCCTCCATCACCTGCGGATTGCGCGAGACTTCTTCGTAGCTGCCTTCGGCCAGCAGCGCGCCCCGTTGCAGCACGCTGATGCGGTCGCAGATGCCGGCGATGACGCTCATGTTGTGTTCCACCATGAGGATGGTGCGGCCCGCCGAGACCTTCTTGATCAGGGCGGTCACGCGGTCCACGTCTTCGTGGCCCATGCCCTGCGTGGGCTCGTCCAGCAGCATCAGCTCCGGTTCCATGGCCAGGGTGGTGGCGATCTCCAGCGCGCGCTTGCGGCCATAGGGCAGGTCCACCGTGGTGGTGTGCGCAAAGCTGGTCAGGTCCACTTCTTCCAGCAACTGCATGGCGCGCTCGTCGAGCTGCTTCAGGCTCTCGCCGTTCTTCCAGAAATGGAAGGAGGTGCCGAGCTTGCGTTGCAGGCCGATGCGTACGTTTTCCAGCACGCTCATGTGCGGGAAGACAGCGGAAATCTGGAAGGAACGGATGATGCCCTGGCGCGCGATCTGCGCGGGAGCATCCATGGTGATGTCGCGACCGTTGAACAGGATCTGGCCCGAGGTCGGCACCAGGAACTTGGTCAAGAGGTTGAAGCAAGTGGTCTTGCCGGCGCCGTTGGGGCCGATCAAGGCATGAATGTGACCGCGCTCAATTTGCAGGTTGACCGCGCTTACTGCCGTGAAACCCTTGAATTCCTTCGTCAGGTTTCTTGTCTCCAGAATGACGTCTGTCATGGTCTCTTCTTTCCCTTTGATGCCCGCGCCGGTTGATCCGGTCGTCAAGGCCTGCCTGCTGCGGATGGCCTGGATCTTTTGGATCCAGGAACCGCCGTATTTACCTGGCGAATCGAGAAGCTCGTTTTAATATTTGGCGCATAGTAGCCCGTTCGTACCATTCATACAATACGTATAAGTACCGTATCCTCCAGCGGCTGGGAATTCTCTCTCCTATGCCCGGGAAAGCAGGCTGGAAGCGACTTTCTCGGCAATCATGACGGTCGGCGAATTGGTGTTGCCGGAGGTGATGGAGGGCATCACCGAGGCATCGGCTACGCTGAGGCCACCTACCCCGCGCACGCGTCCCTGGGCATCGACCACGGCCATCGCATCATCGCTGCGGCCCATGCGGCAGGTGCCCACCGGATGGAAGATGGTGGTGCCCACCTCACCGGCGGCGCGATACAGATCCTCTTCTGTCTCATAGTGCGCGCCGGGCTTGTATTCCTCCGGACGGTAGCGCGACAGCGCCGGCGAAGCGGCGATGCGGCGGGTCAGGCGTAGCGCATTGGCGGCGACCTTCAGGTCCTCTTCGGTGGAGAGGTAGTTGGTGGTGATCCTGGGCGCCAGCGCGTGATCCCCCGAGGCCAGGCGCACACGGCCGCGCGAGGTCGGACGCAGGTTGCACACGCTGGCGGTGAAGGCCGGGAAGGCATGCAGAGGATCGCCGAACTTTTCCAGCGACAGCGGCTGCACGTGGTATTGCAGGTTGGCGCTGGCCTGCTGCGCATCGGACTTGGCGAAGGCCCCAAGCTGCGAGGGCGCCATCGACATCGGGCCGCTTTGCGTGAGCAGGTATTGCAGCCCTATCTGCATCTTGCCGACCAGGGTCGAGGCCATGGCGTTGAGCGTCTTGGCGCCATTGACCTTGAAGACCATGCGCATCTGCAGATGGTCCTGCAGGTTCTCGCCCACGCCCGGCAGCGCATGCACCACCGGGATCTGGTGCTGCTGCAGCAACGCAGGATCGGCGATGCCCGACATCTGCAGGATGTGCGGTGACCCAATCGCACCGGCGCAGAGGATGGTTTCCTTGGCCTCGGCAAACCAGGCGCTGCCGCCCCCGGTGAATTCGACGCCGGTGCAGACCGGCCCCTGCTCGCCCTGCTCCATGCGCAAGCGGCTCACGTGGGAGCCGGTCATGATGGTGAGGTTGCCATCCTTCATGGCAGGCCGCAGGAAGGCCTTGGAAGCGTTCCAGCGCACGCCGCGCTTCTGGTTGACGTCGAAGTAGCCACAGCCCTCGTTATCGCCGCAGTTGAAGTCCTCGACCTTGGGAATGCCATTCTCGGCGGCCGCATCACGGAAGGCATCGAGGATGTCCCAGCGCAGGCGCTGCTTCTCCACGCGCCATTCGCCGCCCGCACCGTGGAACTGGCCGGCCCCGAGATGGTAATCCTCGCTCTTCTTGAACAGCGGCAGCACATTCTGCCAGCGCCAGCTGTCGTCACCCGTCACTTCGGCCCAATGGTCATAATCCCGCGCCTGGCCGCGCATGTAGATCATGCCGTTGATGGACGAACAGCCCCCCAGCACCTTGCCGCGCGGGTAGATCAGGCTGCGCCCGTTCAGGCCGGCATCGGCTTCGGTGCGGAACATCCAGTCGGTGCGCGGATTGTTGATGCAGTAGAGATAGCCCACCGGGATATGGATCCAGATGTAGTCGTCCTTGGCGCCCGCCTCGATGAGCAGCACCTTCTTGCCGGTCTTGCGCGAGAGCCGGTTGGCCATGACGCAACCGGCGGTGCCGGCGCCAATGATGATGTAGTCGTATTGCCCTGCCGATTGCATGGTGTCTCCGCTGTGCGCTTGTTCTTGGTTCTTGCTCTGTCACTGCCCGTTCGGACTGAGTAGCGCCGCAGGCGCGTATCGAAGGCGCAAAGATTCGCCGACGGCGCGCCTTCGATACGTCGCGGTGCGACTACTCAGGTCGAACGGTAGTCATGCTAACCACCCTGCTTTACTTCGCCACCGGCATGGTGAACTCGGCGCCCTTGCCGATCGTGGCCGACCAGCGCTGCATGATGGACTTGTAGCGCGTATAGAAGCGGATGCCCTCTTCGCCATAGGCATGGGTATCGCCAAAGAGCGAACGCTTCCAGCCCCCGAAGGAATGCCAGGCCATCGGCACAGGAATCGGCACGTTGATGCCCACCATGCCGACCTGAATGCGGCGCGAGAATTCATGCGCAGTATTGCCATCGGCGGTGAAGAGCGAGACGCCATTGCCGTATTCATGCGCATTGATCAGTTGCACCGCCGAAGCGAAGTCCGGCACGCGCACCACGCACAGCACGGGGCCGAAGATTTCTTCCTGATAGATATTCATCTCGGTGGTGACGTTGTCGAAGAGCGTACCGCCGATGAAGAAGCCGTCTTCATGGCCGGGCACCTTCAGCCCGCGGCCATCGACCAGCAGCTTGGCGCCGGCCTCCACGCCGCTCTGGATGTAACCCTCGACCTTGGCCTTGTGCGCGGCGGTCACCAGCGGGCCCATCTCGGCGTCGTCTTCCATGCCATTCTTGACCTTCAAGGCCTTCACGCGCGGGACCAGGGCTTCCACCAGCTTGTCGGCCACGCTGCCCACGGCCACGGCCACCGAGATGGCCATGCAGCGCTCGCCCGCCGACCCATAGGCCGCACCGATGAGCGCATCGACGGCCTGGTCCAGATTGGCATCGGGCATCACCACCAGGTGGTTCTTGGCGCCGCCCAGGGCCTGGGCGCGCAGCGGGAAGGTGCCGGCACGCTCGGTGGCCTTGCGATAGATGTATTCCGCAATCGGGGTGGAACCGACGAAGGACACGGCCTGCACCTCCGGATGCTCCAGCAGCGCATCCACAGCAACCTTGTCGCCCTGGACCACGTTGAAGACGCCATCGGGCAAGCCTGCGCGCTTGAACAGCTCGGCCAGCATCAGCGAGGGCGAAGGATCACGCTCGGAGGGCTTCAACACGAAGCTGTTGCCCGTGGCGATGGCGATGGGGGCCATCCACAGCGGCACCATCACCGGGAAGTTGAACGGCGTAATGCCGGCGGTCACGCCCAGCGGCTGGCGCAGGTTCCAGTTGTCGATGCCGCCGCCGATGTTGTCGGTAAACTGGGTCTTGAGCAGCTGCGGAATGCCGGTGGCGAACTCGACGATCTCCAGGCCGCGGGTGACCTCCCCTTTCGCATCCGAGAAGACCTTGCCATGTTCCAGCGTGATCGCCTTGGCCAGCGCATCGTGGTTCTGCTCGATGAGTTCCTTGAACTTGAACAGCACCCGGGCGCGCTTCAAGGGCGCCGTCTCCGCCCAGGCCGGCGCGGCCGCACTGGCCGCTGCCACGGCCGCATTGACTTCCTGCACCGAGGCCAGCGCCACCTTGGCGGTCGCAGCGCCAGTGGCGGGATTGAAGACGTCCTGGCTGCGGCCGCTCTCCGAGCGCGAAATCTGGCCATTGATGAAGTGATCGATATGCGGGAGGCTCATAAGGTTTCCTTTGGATGTGTTCGATGAGGGCAACGGGACCCGTCTCCTGGTCCCGGGGTATGTCAGACCGGCCACGCAGCAGCGGCGATGAATGGCAAGAATAGTCTCCCTGCGCCAGCTCATCCAATGAGGAATTATCAAGAGCAATATAAAAACTCCTTATAATGCCTCCATCCTTACGCACACCCTGCCCACAGGCTAATCACAGCCTGTCCACCAGGATATCCACGGGTTTATCCACATCTCCCATCCCGTGAAATGACCAGCAATCGCGGAAGTTGACGATGGATCTGACCCAATTACGTGCATTTATCTCTGTCGCCCATGAAGGCAACCTGACCCGGGCCGCTGAAAAGCTGCATCTGACCCAGCCAGCGGTGAGCCTGCAGATCAAGGGGCTGCAAGAAAGCCTGGGCCTGCAACTGTTCAATCGGAGTGCAGCGGGGATGGTCTTGACCGCGGAAGGCAACAAATTGCTGCCGCTGGCCGAGCGCGTAATGGCCGATGTGCAGGAACTGCGCCGTCACGCCGCCGATTTCCGCTCCAGTACGGGGGAATTGTCGGGTTCACTGGCCATCGGCACCATTCTCGATCCGGAATTCATCCGCCTGGGCGGCTTCCTGAAGTTGCTGGTCGAGCGCCATCCGCAGCTGTCGACCCAGCTCGCCCATCACATGTCGGGTTCGGTCCTGAACGAGATCCGCGCCGGCAAGCTCGATGTCGGCTTCTTCCTCGGCGCCCCTGGCCAAGGCTTCCAGTCCATGGAGCTGACTTCGTTCACCTACAAGGTCATCGCGCCGGCGGGATGGAAAAACCGCGTCTCCGGCAAAGAATGGAAAGAATTGTCACGACTGCCCTGGATATGGACGCCGCCGGAATCGGCACATCATCGTCTATTAAGCAGGATCTTCGCTCAACATCAGGTAAAACCGCATACTGTTGCACTGGTCGATCAAGAGTCTTCCATGCTCGACCTGGTCAAGTCCGGGGTCGGACTGTCGCTGGCGCGGGCCTCCATCGCGCTCAACCAGGCGCACGCTCATGGTCTGGTCATTGCTGATGCGGTGGAATTGTCGACACAGCTGAGTTTCATCTGCCTGGACAAGCGGCAGCACGATCCTGTGATACAGGCAGTTTTCCGTCTCTTGCAGGAAATCTGGCAAAGCTGAATTGCCTTCAAGACAACAGCTTGAGATCGAATATTTCCTCTAAGCAAGCTTGATTCGCCGTCGTATTGCCGAACCTAAAGGGCCGTTCTGGTTCATCTGGTGCTTGCCAAGCGCTTTTGAGCCGTTTTTTCGGATTCTGGCGCTTTTTTTGGAAAGATGTCCACCGCGCACGCTCTTCCGGTTCTTTAATTCAGATGTGGATATATATAAATAGTAGTAGTAGTTAACGTCGCCAAAAACTGTGGATAACTTGGTTTACGCGAAAAAAATCAAGGATTTAGCTTTCTGATAAACGCTTGGTAAGCTTCTGCATTGCGCAGGCACAGTTTCTGGACAATTTTTCGGCGGTGGATAAAAACCGAAGATATACCCAAACCGCGCAGCGGATATGCAAAGACTTATCCACAGCCGGCTTCAAACCCTTGAAAAACAGGCATGTCTAGCTCAACCCGCTTTCTTGTTCGCATCCAGCCCTCGGGCTTGCAGTTCGAGCAAGTCCCCGGACGCTCCTTGTTGCAATCGGCCTTGTCGGCGGGCATCCGTCTGCCCAATTCCTGCCGCAACGGGACCTGCCGGACCTGCATGTGCAAATTGTTCACAGGCCAGATCGACTACCAGATCGAATGGCCCGGACTGACGCGCGAAGAAAAGGCCGAAGGCTGGATACTTCCGTGCGTGGCCGAGGCTGCCAGCGATCTTGAGTTGCTGGTGCCTGATGCAGTCGAACTGAAGCGCTGAACTTGTCCACCGGACAAGCTCCTCCGCCGTCGCCGCTCCACCCTCCAGGTCGCTGTGGATAAAAAATCGACGTCAGGGCAGCTCCTGAGTCACTGACGGCTTTTCTTGTCCACACCTGATGGGACTCCCCTTCGCATTGTCCACTGGCGTGGCAGGCGCTTCCTGCCGTCTTCCAGGCGATCCCGATCTTTCCTGTCTTCAGGTCGTTCAGTCCAGGACCGCTTGTCCGAAGAATCTGCCAGCTGGCCTGCTGGTTTGGCAGCGAGGGCGCGCGCACTTCAGCTTTATAGTTAAGCTGTTTATAAAATTAGTAGTAATGGTTAACGTCCGCATGTACATGTGGATAACCTGGTTTACTCCCAAGAAATCAGTCGCTTGCGCGACGCATAAGCCCTTGGGCAAGCCCTGTATGACGTGATTCCAAATCGTGGATAAAAATTCGCCTTTGGATAACTTTTCGAGTTTTCCCCAATCGATGAAAAAGTTATTCAGAACTTTATCCACAGGCTGGCGCGGTTTTGATGAATTGGCTTGTGCAGGGGAGATTTTTTGTTAAAGCTAGTGAATTCGGTCAATTTGCTGCGGATCAAGGCCAGATTTAGGCTTTGAGCTAAGAAATAGCCCCTATTTCCTACCCCTTCGTGAGCTTGCGCAGAATTGCGTCCACCCATGCCTGGACGAAACAGAGCACAAAAAAACGCGGGGTCAGGAAAGTTATCCCCTGCCCCCGCGTCTGTCTTGCGCCGCATTTTCTGCTGCCTATTTTTTAGGCGAACGTTCCGCAGGCAATGTTTTGCCGGCCGCCGGCGCACGGGGCGCCTTCCTGGCTTCTTCCAGCAGATGTGCGCAATCGGCCTGCTCGTCCCCATCGACATTGATCAACGGCAGGATGGCCGTCACCGGCGCCAGCAGGCCCAGCGCCACCGCGCTGCCGGCGCGCAGCGCCAGCATGCCCTTGTCCACACCGACATCCGGTTGCTTGAAGGTCCCCGCCACATACAACGGCGAGCGCAGCGAGATGATGCGCAGCCCCTTGCTCTTGGGATGTACATGCAGATCCAGCTTTTCACGCCGCATGTCGATGGTGCCATCCACGGAGATGAGTGCATCCTCGGTATCGAGCATGAGCGTGCGCGCCGTCATGACCCCCTCCCGTACGGGCAGGTCACCCGCCAGGCAGTTAAGCTTCACTTCCTTGTCACCGAACAGCTTGCTGATGACCACATTGCCCAGGTTCAGCCCGGCCGCTTCTAGCAGGAACTTGCTGATCGCGCCCTGGGTCACCAGCGTCTTCACCTCGCCATTGGACGAGCCCAGCATCGCCGCCACCGAATTGCCGGTGGCGCTGAGCCGGGCGTCACCGTTGATCTCGCCGAAGCTGGTGCGGGAAGCGTCTAGCTGTGGATAGAGCTTCTGTATCTTCAGCCGGCGCGCCGACAGGGTCAGCTCCGACTTCATCGGCGCAGCCTGTCCGTCCAGGCGGATGGTCGAACGCAGGTTGCCGCCGGCCACGCCGAAATCCAGCGGCGCCAGCGTCAACACCTTGTCCTTGAGGATCAGATGGGCCTGCAGGTCGCTGATGGGCAGGTCCTTCTGCTTGATGATGCGCTTGCCCGTGAGCTTCACATCGGCGTCCAGCGCGCCCCAGGCATCCGTGCTGAAGGTTTTTACCGGCAGCACCTTGTCGCCAGGCTGGCGCTCCTGCGCGCCGCGCTCGGCCTTCTCGGCATTGGAATCGGCGCCGATGAGCGGCGCCAGGTCGTCGAAGCGCAGCACCTCGGAGGTGAGCGAGCCTGTCAATTGCGGACGCGCCGCTCCTGCGCCGGTGGCGTAGCGCAGGCTGCCATTGATATCGCTTTGGCCGACCTTGCCGCGAAAGTCTTCATAGTCCCACTGGCTATGGCCCGCATCGATCTTGCCGATCAGCCGGCCCTCGGTGGCGAAGGGCGGCGTCTCGGGCAACAACACGCCGGTCAGTGGATACAGGTTGCCCATGCTGGCCCCCGAGACCGACAGCCGCAGATCCAGCGCCGCCAGCGCCGCTGGCCGGGTCAGCGTGCCGTGCACACCGATGGCGGTCTTGCCCACCCGTACCTGCGCCTGCAGCGGATAGGGTTGCTGCGCATTCTGCAGCGACAGCACGCCGCCGGCCTTGCCTTGTCCCGACACCGGCGCGCCATTGAAACTGCCGCTGAGCTTCCAGCCCAGGCCATAGATCTTTTCCACAGCGGGATCGAGGGTATCGATCTCGGCCTTGAGTCTTATCTTGTCCACAGCGTCGTCCAGGCTCAGCTTGCCCTGGCGCAGGATGATGCGGCCCAGCCGGAGCTTCCACGCCGACGGGCCCTCGCTGTTGCTCTTGAAGGTCCAGTTATTCACCGCCTGCGCATTGCGCAGCAGGCTCACGGAGGGATCGCGGATTTCCAGCGACGGCAGCGCGATGTCGTGTACCAGCAGTGGCAAAGGATTGAGGGTGAACGTCACCTGGCCGATGGTGGCCATCTGGCCGGCCTGGCTGAAGGCGGGGGGATTGCCGATGCGCAGCTGCCCGGCCTGCAAGCGGGGCCAGGGTAGCCAGCGCTCCCAGAAGCCGGGCGGGGCCGCGCCGGGGAGGGTTTGCGCGCGCTGCCAATGCAGCGAGAGGTCGCCATCGATGGCAAATTCGCGCCCGATCGAGGCCGAGACGCGCTCATTGATCCAGGGCTTGGCCCGGTTCCAGTCAAAGCTGAGGATGAAGATGACCGCTGCAGTGATCAGCAGGATCAGGCTGGCGCAGAGCCAGAGGAGTATTTTTGTCAGGCGCGGCATCGGTTGGGCTTGCCATTGAGATGTTCAACATATGCCGATGCCGCCCTGCCAGCGCCGCATCAGCGCTTCATGTTGATACGACCGAATTCGTCATGGGTTGTTGCAGACAAATGTGCGCGCAGCCACTTGTGCGCGGGATTGCGGGCATCGCGCTCGTGCCAGAGCATGTCCACATGCTCTTCCGGGGTCTGGAAGGGCAACTCCTTCACCACCAGCACCTCAGCCATGCCGGTGGCCGCCACCAGATGACGCGGCAGCACCGTGATCAGCTCGGAACTGGCCACGATGCGCCCCGCAGTGAAGAACTGGTTCACCGTCAGCAGGATCTTGCGCTCGCGGTTCATGCCCGCCAGCACATCATCGATGACCGCATGGGGTTTGCCCGACAGGCTCACCAGCAGGTGGTCGGCGCTGCAATAGCTGTCCAGCGTCAGCGGCTGGGCCGCCAGCGGGTGGTTCTTGTGCATCACGCAGACGTACTGGCCGGTGTAGAGCCGGGCATGGCTGATCTGGCTCTTGGCCATGCCCTGGCCATCGGCCAGCTGGGCGGTCACACCGGGGAAGAAGCCTACGGCCAGGTCGATGTCGCCGCGCAGCAGCATGGCGCGCGGGTCGCGGGTGGTCAGCGGCATCATCCGGATCTTGATACGCGGGGCGTCGCGCATGATGGTGCGCACCAGCGACGGCAGCCACAGCGCGGCCGTGGCATCGACCATGGCCATGCGGAAGGTGTTCTGGGCGCGCGAGATGTCGAAGCTCTCCGGCGCGATCACCGCTTCCAGTTCCGAAAGAGCCCGGCGCACGGTCGGCCACAGCTCTTCGGCGCGCGGCGTGGGTTTGACGCCATGGGCGGTGCGGATCACCAGATCATCGTTGAGCGTGTCGCGCAGGCGGCGTAGGGCATTGGAGACCGCGGGCTGCGTCATGGCCAGCAGATTGGCCGCGCGCGTGAGGTTCTGCTCGGTCATGACGGCGTCGAATACGCGCAACAGGTTCAGGTCCAGGGTGAGAAAGCTCATAGTGCGGGCCTTTGTGGCGGTAAGGAGAGGCAGTATGGACGCCGGTGATCGCCGGCAGAAATATTATTCACAGATAATATAACTGATATCCGAAACGGAAAGTGGTCAAACAAATGTGAGTTCACTACACTGCAATGCAACATAACACACAACGTCAAGGATCGAATCATGGCAACCATCGCACAAAGCACCAACAGCACCTTCAAGAGCAAGTTCGCTGCCGTCATGCGCAACATCTTCATCCACTTCGTCAAGGCCCATGAGCTGCAAGCCGTTGCTCTGGTCGCCGCCGAACAGGATCGCGCTACCGGCGCCAGCCAACTGAACCGCATGGCCGACAAGTTCGAAGCCACCCAGCCCAACCTGGCTGCTGAACTGCGCTTCATCGCTTCGCGCGGCTGATCGAAGGTTTCTGTTTCA
Source organism: Herbaspirillum camelliae (assembly GCF_001929405.1). NCBI lineage: Bacteria > Pseudomonadati > Pseudomonadota > Betaproteobacteria > Burkholderiales > Oxalobacteraceae > Herbaspirillum > Herbaspirillum camelliae. The sequence goes on along the minus strand of NZ_KV880769.1, from coordinate 1,223,588 downwards.
CCTGATTCAAGTTTTACCGGTTACGCGTGACTTCTGCGTGACCTTGGCGCCAGGCCTTCAAGGGCGGCGCCGGTAGTGAAGGATTTCGGTAGTTCCCGGCGCGTACGGCGCTTATGTTGACGCTGATTCGATCAACGCGTCAGGACACCGATCCGTTGTCTCCTCCTCCCTCTTTAGGAAGGATTAACCCCGCAGGCCATGCCTGTGGGGTTTTTTTTCGTCCCTGGCCGCGAGCGGTCGCCGCGCTCCTGCTCCTGCCCATCGGTGCAAGATATTCACAGGCGCTGCCGCCAGCGTCAAATCGCGTTGTTTTTCTACGTCAGAGGCAGCTGATCTGGCGTGATTGCCCGTCAGGCAACTTTGCGCGATCAGCTTGAAACCCTTGTCCGGCGAACACTTGCGCCTCACGAGGAGAGTTGGAGACGGTATCGGGAGTCGTTATTCACAAAGTCCATATCTGATATGAGAACTCTAAAGTAGTCATACAGCCGGCACCTCGGCATACTGCGACGCAACAACAGTGAGATTGAACGCCGCGCAATCGTGTCGCGGCATGATTATCAGAGGTAGAAATATCATGTCCTTCCTGAACCTGGCCTTTCCCGCAGAAGCTGCAATGCCGTTTGCACAGACCCTTATCGGGATGTTGGCAGCCTATGTCCGTCCGGCCCTGGGTCTGGGCGCGCTGGTGACCTTCGTGATGGTGTTCAAGCCGCTGATCCTGGGTCTGGCGCAAGCGGCCGTCCTGCTGGTCAAGCCGCGCAAGTCGCTGGAGCAACGCATCCTGGCGCACAAGTTCAGCGGCAAGCGCATGCTCAACCGCATGGCCAATGAATACAGCATGACCCAGCCCAATTTCGCCGCCGAACTGCGCAACATGGCCGCGCGCGACTGATCCGCCGATCCCGTCCCCGCCAGGCAGTTCGAGGCCCCACCGGCTTCTGGTCGTGTAGTTGAAGTTTTGTAGTACGTACTGTGTCTCCTCCTCCCTCTTTAGGAAGGATTAGCCCCGCCAGCGCAAGCTCGCGGGGCTTTTTTTGTCCACAGCCGGCGTCTTTGTCCGCGGCAATCGTGATAACTTGTCCACCTGCAAATTACCACCGCCTCGCCGCAAGAGAAGAAGAGAACAAGAGATCATGTGCCAGCTCCTCGGGATGAACTGCAACACCCCCACCGACATCGTCTTCAGCTTTACCGGTTTCGCGACTCGGGGCGGGCTTACCGATCACCATCGCGACGGCTGGGGCATCGCTTTCTTCGAGGATTCGGGCGTGCGGACCTTCGTGGACCACCAGGCGGCGGTGGATTCGCCGGTGGCCGAGCTGATCAAGCGCTATCCGATCAAGTCGCAGCATGTCATCGCCCACATCCGCAAGGCCACCCAGGGGCGCGTGACGCTGGCCAACTGCCATCCCTTCGTGCGCGAGCTGTGGGGGCGCTATTGGGTCTTCGCCCACAATGGCGACCTCAAGAACTTCACTCCCGAACTCGATGGCCCCTACCGCCCGGTCGGCACCACCGATAGCGAACTGGCCTTCTGCTACATCCTCCAGGAGATGCGCAAGCGCTTTGGCGACACCCTGCCCCTGCTGGCTGAGCTGCGCGCGGCCCTGCGCGAGATCGTCGATCACATCGCCAGCCACGGCACCTTCAACCTGCTGCTCTCGGACGGTTCGGCGCTCTATACCCACTGTTCCACCCACCTCTACTACATCGTGCGCCAGCATCCCTTTGCCACCGCCAAGCTGTCCGATGAAGACCTGTCGGTGGACTTTTCCGAAGTCACCACGAGCAACGACCGGGTCGCCGTCATCGTCACCCAGCCCTTGACCGACAATGAAGTGTGGACGCAGTACCAGTCCGGCGAAATGAAGGTCTTTGTCGATGGGGCCGTGGTGGAGTAAGCCCGCTTTCTGGGGCGATGGTCTTGTCCACAGGCGCCGCGCAAACCAGTTCACTTTATCCACAGACAACAAAAAAGAGCGCCCGTCGCCCTCGCTTTCCTTCCGCACGGACACTGTTACAAAAAACATTGTCCCCATGGCCGGGATTGCCGCATCGACAAGCCGCTGACTCTGTCCCCCTATCGCCCACGTGAGCCCGCAGTGTTGCGCGAACGGAACAAGCCAGCTGCTGCGCAGCCTGTGGATAGATCATTTTTTTCAGGGTTTTTTGCGCATTCGCCTGTGGATAACTTGGGTTTACCAGAGTAAAATGCGTCCCTCGTTTCGCGCCCGGACGACTTCGTCCAGCAAGGCCCGTCCCATCGACGTGGCCGGCGGGCGCCGCACTCATCCGATAAGAAAGCTTCATGGAAAACTTTTGGCAGGCCTGCTCTCAAAAACTTGAGCAGGAGCTGACACCCCAGCAATACAGCGCCTGGATCAAGCCCCTGGTGCCGCTCGACTACGAAGACGGGCTGCTGCGCGTGGCCGCGCCCAATCGGTTCAAGCTGGACTGGGTCAAGACCCAGTTCGCCAACCGCATCACGGCGCTGGCCTGCGAGTACTGGGACGCGCCCACCGAGGTGCAATTCGTGCTCGATCCGCGTGGCAACCAGGGACGTCGTCCGGCCACGGCCGCCGCAGCCGGCAATGGCGCCAACGGCCTGGGTTTGCCCAATCACGAGCAATTGCACCTGGACCCCGAACCGGCCCAGCCGGTGCGCGCCGTCGCGCCGCGCCAGGAGCAGTCGCGCATCAACCCGGTGCTGACCTTCGACAACCTGGTCACCGGTAAGGCCAACCAGCTCGCCCGCGCCGCCGCCACCCAGGTGGCCAACAATCCCGGCACGTCCTACAACCCGCTGTTCCTGTACGGCGGCGTGGGCCTCGGTAAGACCCACATCATCCACGCCATCGGCAACCAGGTGCTTGTGGATAACCCGGGCGCGAAAATCCGCTACATCCACGCCGAGCAGTACGTGCGCGACGTGGTCACGGCCTACCAGCGCAAGGGTTTTGACGACTTCAAGCGTTATTACCACTCCCTGGACCTGCTGCTGATCGACGATATCCAATTCTTCGGCGGCAAGAGCCGTACCCAGGAAGAGTTCTTCTACGCCTTCGAAGCCCTGATCGCGGCCAAGAAGCAGATCATCATCACCAGTGATACCTACCCCAAGGAAATCAGCGGCATGGATGACCGCCTGATCTCCCGCTTCGACTCGGGCCTGACGGTGGCCATCGAGCCGCCCGAGCTGGAAATGCGGGTAGCGATCCTGATGAAGAAGGCCTCCGCCGAAGACGTGGTGCTGTCCGATGACGTCGCCTTCTTCGTGGCCAAGCACCTGCGTTCCAACGTGCGCGAGCTGGAAGGCGCGCTGCGCAAGATCCTGGCGTACTCCCGCTTCCACGGCAAGGACATCACCATCGACGTGGTCAAGGAAGCCCTGAAGGACTTGCTGTCGGTGCAGAACCGCCAGATCTCGGTGGAAAACATCCAGAAGACGGTGGCCGACTTCTTCAACATCAAGGTCGCCGACATGTATTCCAAGAAGCGCCCGGCCAACATCGCCCGTCCGCGCCAGATCGCCATGTACCTGGCCAAGGAGCTGACCCAGAAGAGCCTGCCGGAAATCGGCGACCTCTTCGGCGGCCGCGATCACACCACGGTGCTGCACGCGGTGCGCAAGATCGCCGCCGACCGCGCCAAGAGCCCGGAATGCAACCACGAGTTGCATGTGCTGGAGCAGACCCTGAAGGGCTGACGTCTTGCCCCCGCGCCCTGCCGGCCTGTGGATAAGATGACAATGCCGCCGATACCAGTGTATCGGCGGCATTTTTCTTGCGCGGCGGGCCAGCCTGTGGACAACTTGAAAACCCCGGCCCCGCCGCCGTACCGCGTGATCCGCATGTCCCCGAAAATCATCGCTTTTTCTCCCCAACAAGACCCTCGCCACCCCTCACGGGCTACTCTGAAGGGGTGATGATTGGTACAATGGACGGCGTTATTTCGCAGGCGGACGCAAGGGCCGGCCACGGAGCAGGAAATCCGCGAAGTAGCAAGGAAACATCGAATATCTACCTCTTAAATGTCGGTATTTGTATTCAAATGTTCCAAACGTGTAGCCAAGTGGTTCCGGCTGCCGGCATTGTCAGCCCAGGCTGGTCGATGTCCGCACGCTCTATCACCAGCTTATTCGGGAACGGGTCCCGGAACGGGGCTCACCATCCAGGCAGATGCAGTAGCGCAGCGTAGTCAGGCAGGTTGCAGGGCGGTAGCAAGGCGACAACCGTTTTTCATCCGAGGAGGAACACGCGCAACATGGGCATGATGGCGAGCCGTCCGACGGCATCCTTTAAACCATTATTAGCAAGGACAAATTGACTATGCAATTGGTGAAGACCCAAAGAGACACGCTCCTGCGTCCTCTGCAGATCGTGAGTGGTATTGTCGAGCGTCGGCACACATTGCCGATTCTGGCCAATATCCTCATCCGCAAGGACGGCGAGAAGGTGTCTTTCCTGTCCACCGACATCGAAGTGCAGATCACCACGCACGCCGACGTCGGCTCCGGCAGCGAGGCGACCGCCACTACCGTGGCCGCCCGCAAGCTGCTCGATATCCTGCGCGCCTTGCCTGATTCCGGCGAAGTCTCGATCTCGCTCTCCAACAAGCGCCTGACGGTGCAATCGGGCAAGTCCCGCTTCGCCCTGCAGACGCTGGCCGCCGAGGAATTCCCGACGGTCGCCCAGGCCGAACACTACAACGCCCAGGTCAACCTGCCGCAGAAGACCCTGAAGCACCTCTTCAACATGGTCCACTTCGCCATGGCCCAGCAGGATATCCGTTACTACCTCAACGGCCTGCTGCTGGTGGTCGAAGGCAAGAACGTGATTGCGGTCGCCACCGACGGCCACCGCCTGGCCTTCTGCCAGGTCGAGACCGAAGAAGACTTCCCGCGCCAGGAAGTGATCATCCCGCGCAAGACCATCATCGAGTTGCAACGCCTGCTCGACGACAGCGACGAGGAAGTGCAACTGCAGATCGCCAACAACCAGGTCAAGCTGACCTTCGCCGATATCGAACTGATCTCCAAGCTGGTCGAAGGCAAGTTCCCCGACTACACCCGCGTGGTGCCCAAGGGCTACAAGAACAGCTTCACCATCAGTCGCGACCAGCTGCTGCGCTCGCTGCAACGCGCCGCCATCATGACCAGCGACAAGTTCAAGGGCGTGCGCTGGGTGATCGCTCCCGGCAGCCTGAAGATCAGCTCCACCAACGCCGACCAGGAAGAAGCGGTCGAAGAGCTGGAAATCGACTACGGCGGCGACACCGTCGACATCGGTTTCAACGTCAGCTACCTGCTCGACGTGCTCAACAACCTCAAGAACGACTACGTCAACATCGCCCTGGGCGATGCCAACTCGTCGGCCCTGATCACCATCCCTGACAACGCCGACTTCAAGTACGTCGTCATGCCGATGCGGATCTGAGCAGCACCGCTCCACGCGCACGAGGGGCCGTCCGAGACGGCCCCTCGGTTGCTTTTAAGAATTCCAAAGATTCGTCCCGCGAATTCCGTTTTGTGCAGTTCCCTAGTCCACAGGCTAGCAATTTCAGAAGGTAACCATGTCCACCAGCCCCGCAGACAACACCAATTCCGCGCAACAAAGTTACGGCGCCTCCTCCATCCAGATCCTGGAAGGCCTGGAAGCGGTGCGCAAGCGTCCCGGCATGTACATTGGCGACACCTCTGACGGCACCGGCCTGCACCACCTCGTCTTCGAAGTGCTGGACAACTCCATCGACGAAGCCCTGGCCGGCTATTGCAGCGAGATCCACGTCACTATCCACGCCGACAATTCCATCTCCATCACCGACAATGGCCGCGGCATCCCCACGGGCCTGAAGATGGACGACAAGCACGAACCCAAGCGTTCGGCGGCCGAAATCGTCATGACCGAACTGCACGCCGGCGGCAAGTTCGACCAGAACTCCTACAAGGTCTCCGGCGGCCTGCACGGCGTGGGCGTGTCCTGCGTGAACGCCCTGTCGAAGAAGTTGAAGCTCACCATCCGTCGCGATGGCCGCGTGCACGCCATGGAATTCGCCAGGGGCATCGTGCAGAACCGCGAACTGGAGATGGTCGATGGCGTGCAGGTCTCGCCCATCAAGGTCATCGGCGAATCCGACAAGCGCGGCACCGAAGTCCACTTCTGGGCCGACGAAGAAATCTTCACCCACGTCGAATTCCACTACGAGATCCTGGCCAAGCGCATCCGCGAACTGTCCTTCCTCAACAATGGCGTGCACATCAAGCTGACCGACCAGCGTACCGGCAAGGAAGAGGACTTCGCCTTCGAAGGCGGTACCCGTGGTTTCGTCGAATACATCAACAAGAACAAGAGCATCCTCAACCCGACCATCTTCCAGGCCACCGGCGAGAAGCTTTCCGACCAGGGCACGCTGGTATCGGTGGACGTGTCGATGCAATGGAACGACGCCTTCAACGAGCAGGTGCTCTGCTTCACCAACAACATCCCGCAGCGTGACGGCGGCACCCACCTGACCGGCCTGCGCGCCGCGATGACCCGCGTCATCAACAAGTACATCGAAGAGAACGACCTGGCCAAGAAGGCCAAGGTCGAGATCTCCGGCGACGACATGCGCGAAGGCCTGACCTGCGTGCTGTCGGTGAAGGTGCCCGAACCCAAGTTCAGCTCGCAGACCAAGGACAAGCTGGTGTCCAGCGAAGTGCGCGGCCCCGTCGAAGAAATCGTCGCCAAGACCCTGACCGACTTCCTGGCCGAGAAACCCAACGACGCCAAGATCATCTGCGGCAAGATCGTCGAAGCCGCCCGCGCCCGCGAAGCCGCCCGCAAGGCCCGCGAACTGACGCGCCGCAAGGGCGTCATGGACGGCCTGGGTCTGTCGTCCAAGCTGGCCGACTGCCAGGAACGCGACCCGGCCCTGTGCGAGCTCTATATCGTCGAGGGTGACTCCGCAGGCGGCTCTGCCAAGCAAGGCCGCGACCGCAAGTTCCAGGCCATCCTGCCCCTGCGCGGCAAGGTGTTGAACGTGGAAAAGGCGCGCTTCGAAAAGATGCTGTCGTCCGAACAGATCACCACTCTCATCGCCACCCTGGGCACCAGCATCGGCGCGGACGAATTCAACCCGGACAAGCTGCGCTACCACCGCATCATCATCATGACCGATGCGGACGTTGACGGCGCCCACATCCGCACCCTGCTGCTGACGCTGTTCTACCGCCAGATGCCGGCCCTGGTCGAACGCGGCCACATCTACATCGCCCAGCCGCCGCTGTACAAGGTCAAGGCCGGCAAGGACGAGCGTTACCTCAAGGACGACTTCGAGGAAGCGCAATACATGATGCAGATCGCCCTGAACGACGCCGAGATCAAGCCCGCCGAAGATGCGCCCGCGATCACCGGCGAAGCACTTGTCGAACTGGCCCGCCAGTACAACACCGCCAACGCCATCATCATGCGCCTGACGCGCGCCATCGATGAATCGGCGCTGGACGCCATCATGACCGGCGGCGTGGCCCTGAAGATGGACAACCTCGAGCAGGCCACCGCCACCGCCGAGGAACTGAAGAAGGCCATCAACGACATCAACATCGACGTGCAAGCTCGCGTGGATGAGCACAGCGAGAAGGTTGCCCTGCACATCCACCGTCGCCAGCACGGCAACATCAAGGCAACCGTGATCGACGCCGACTTCGCCAGCGGCCCGGATTATCAGGTGCTCTCGACTGCGGCCGAGACCTTCAAGGGGCTGATCCGCAAGGGCGCTACCGTTGCGCGTGGCCAGGGTGAGAAGCGCAAGGAATCGGTCATCACCGACTTCCGTCAGGCCATGGCCTGGCTGCGTGATGAGGCCGAGCGTGGCGTCAACAAGCAGCGCTATAAAGGTCTGGGTGAGATGAATCCTGAGCAGCTGTGGGAAACCACCATGGATCCGACGGTGCGTCGTTTGTTGAAGGTGCAGATCGAGGATGCGATTGCTGCGGATCAGATCTTCATGACGCTGATGGGGGATGATGTGGAGCCGCGTCGGGCGTTTATTGAGTCTAATGCTTTGCAGGCGGGGAATATTGACGTGTAATGGTGTCGTGTAGGGTCTCAGAGAATATGAAAAATGTCTCGTTCGTATGACAATTAAATCTCTGTCTTCTTGATAAATCCCTACGTCACATCGTGCCGATTTAACTGCGAGAAGTTTAAGTAAATTCGACAGAAAAAGCCTCGGTTAGCCCGAGGCTTTTTTTATGTTCGGAATTTTGCTACAGACTCAAAATACTTTCGGGCGGGACTCGGGAAATCTTGCGTTAAGACCTTGATTTCAAAAGGATAGATAGCGGAAAACTGTATGATAAATATACTTTGTATAGATAAGTATTTGATTTTTAAGGATTTATTGATGTATTGAGCTTAAGCGCCTAAAATATGGAACATTAATTTGCTCAAAAAAGATGGCTCCTCGTGACTCCATTCTCTGCTTTCTTACATGACTTTTGCCGCTCACGTGGAATGCGTCAGAAAGAGTTCGCTTTCCATATCGGAGTTGATCCGTCATACCTGAGCGCAATTATTAATGGTCGTAAGAACTCGCTCGGGAATTCAATAGCCGAGAGAATCGAAGAAAGGTTCGCACTGTCTGAAGAAGAGAAATTACGGCTGCGAACAGCGATCAAATTCTCCAAGATGAGACATCAGATACCCGCTCATGCAAATCCGGAGGAATATGAGCTTGTATGTCGAATTATGGATTCGTTGGGTAAGTTAAAGGCAGCTCAGATCAACATCATGAACGAGGCCCTAAAGCTCTGAATTCCGAGCTTGCCTCTCCCGCTAATAAGGAGAAATTTAACGAAGGAATGTTTAGAAAAAACAAACGGGACAAGCTTTTTAGGGCCTGTCCCGCTGTAGAGAACTGATTGATACTAGACTTGGTAATCGAAGTATCAGCCTCTTTCCCTCAGCGGTCAACCCCATAAAGCTCCCCCTTACCATCTTCGATGAACTGATGTTCGCCGCGGAGTGGACCACTTTTGGTCAATTTTCGGCGTCCGAGGGACCACTATGCCTTACCCACATACAAGTCCACAGCTAAGTGCTGTCGGGCAAGGGCATTCCGTTGCCCAAACCAACAGAAACCTGCCGAACAAACTCAGGGCTCGCGAGCCAATAAGTCGGTCTTTTGGATTAATCCGAGGGAAGTTTCCTTCACAAAAGGTCGGGCGAATGATTCATTGGGAGAGTCAATTAGAAAGAGATGCGGTAATTCTTTTTGAGTTTTCCAGAGGTGTTATCTCGTATAGAGAGCAGCCGCTGACGACGTACTATGCGCTCGACGGAAAGGTCCGTCGATACACACCTGACTTTGAGATCACCCTCTTTACGGGAGAAGTAGTTCTGATAGAAGTGAAGCCCTCTGAGAAGTTACTCGATCCTAAAGAGAGCACGCGACTCCGACGGATTGCTGAACATTTTGCCGAAACAGGTAGTGCTTATCGCATTCTTACCGAAATTGAGCTTCGGCCTGGAGACCTTCTGGCCAATCTACAAATGGTGTTCAGATATAGAGAAGCAAAGCTATCGCCATTTGAGCGTCGAAAATTCAGCGAACAAATCCGCGTTGCCGGAGAGATGACCTTCGGTGACGCCACGGTGCTGTTAGGCGCGAAAAGTCTCGTATGGATTTTGATAGCCGAGAATTTATTGTTCTGCGATTTGCGACACCCCGTCACTGAAAAAACAGTCCTATTCACAGGCATTCGGGAGGGGTGGAATGAAGAACTATATTTTTAAGGTGGGTGCACTCATCACGATAAAACAACAACGATTTCGTATTGCACGAATAATTGTTGATGGACGTGTTCAGCTAGAAGCAGAAGTTGATGGGACCCTATCAAACACCACTTGCGAAGAGCTGCTTAAGCACTACGCTGAAAGAAATCTGCGATTTAGCGATAGTCATTCAGATAATGAGCCAGGATCGATTTCTTTAGGCCGTCCTCTCTCCACATTTTCGCAACCTGTCCAACAAAACGCCATTCGAAAAAAGGCGTATCTCGACTTTATCCAAAATCAGGGACGCTTTGTTTCTACGCCAAGAACACTTCAAATACATATTGAAGAATGTGCGCGGAGACTTGGAGATCCTACACCCCCTAGCCCGATAACTGTCTACCGCTGGAACCGAGAGCTAGCTATGCACCAAGGCGACTATCGGTCGCTAATAGCGCGGCATGATCGAAAAGGTGGCCACGGATGCCGGCTTCATCAGGATGTCAGGGAGATTCTAACGGCCGTAATTGATGAGGTGTATCTCTCTGAGCAGCGGAATTCTGGTGACATGGTGCATGCCGAGGTTATTACGAGAATCAACAAATGGAATGAATTTCAACAGCGCAATAGGAGGCTCGCAATACCAAGCCGCGCCACCATTTATCGCGCTCTTTCAAATCTCGATAGATATGACGAGATGGCCGCGCGGTTTGGAAAGCGCATCGCTGATATGAAGTTTAGGACGAGCGGTTTAGGGGAGTTACAAATGCGTATTTTGCAGCGAGTTGAGATAGATCACACACCTCTTGATTTGTTTGTGATTGACGAAACAACGGACCTTCCACAAGGGCGCCCTACAGTGACCTTGGCGATCGATGCATATTCAAAAATGCCTGTAGGAATGCATATTGGTTTTTCCGGACCATCTATTGAAGCGGTCTTTGCTTGCATAAGACACGCGCTTCTGCCGAAGACATATGTTAAGGATGCCTATCCAGAGATAGAAAATGATTGGCCATGTTATGGCCATATCGAAACACTGGTGTGTGACAACGGGCTTGAATTCCATAGTCACGAACTCGAGAGAGTTGCGCTTGAGCTAGGAACGCAGATAGTGTTTTGTCCGAAACGCCAGGCGTATTACAAGGGATCGATTGAGCGTTTTCTTAAGTCTTTAAATTTCCAGTTCGCTCGCATGCTGCCAGGACATAGCTTCGCAAAATGGTTCCACCGCGAAGACTATGATCCATTAAAGGATGCGGTCATCACTTTTGACCAGATGATGCGTTACTTGCACAGATGGCTAATTGACGTCTATGCGCAGAGACTACATCGCGGAATCAACAGTTCGCCTTATCGGAAATGGTCGGAGAATGCATTGCAGGAGCCCCCTAGGCTAATAGCCGATTTAGATCGTTTAGATATCACACTGGGGCGTTCGTGCGAGCGCACGTTGTTCCACTACGGCATAGAGTTACACAATCTTCGATACAACGACCCTGCTCTCCTCGCTATACGACGGCAGTTGGGAGAGCAGGTTAAGGTCCAAATTCGCTACTACTTTGATGATATTTCTTTGATCCATGTGATCGATCCGATCACCCAAAACGCTATTCCGGTGCCAGCGCTAGATCAAGCCTATGCTCGTGGGCTCTCTATCGAGCAGCATCGTTTGATCTGTGCTCGCGCGCGGGAGATCAACAAGGGAGCGATTAATACTTCGAGTATTGCAAGAGCTAAATCGGAAATTCGGGAAATAACACACGAACTCTCTCTTAGTAAGCTACAGCGCAAACGTCAACGTGCTGCGAAGTTACAGGGGGTCAAACAAACACAGAAAAAGGAGTCTACTGCCACACAAAATATACCGGCCGCGGGTATCGAAAATTCTCCTCCTCTATCCCTGCAAGTTGATTCGAAGGAGCTTCCCGATATGGGCTCGCTTACTTTTTCTCGCGTGCCAAAATCGGCGGAACTATGAGTATGCTCAAACAAGACATATCCGACACGGATTTCTATGATCGGTTAAAAGCGACTGAGGAGATACTGATCCCCCACACACAATTCAAAAATACCGTCGCTAGACTGCAGCGATCAATAGAGATAGCTAGGCGCGGCGCGGAACCGAGGAACGCATTTCTAACAGGGGAAGCGGGGACAGGAAAGACCTGGTTAGCAGAATATTTCGCTTCGCTTTATCCAGCGGAGGTAAGGACTCACGGCAGTTCGAAACCGGTGTTGCTGGTACCAACGCCATCATCACCAACATTGAAGGGACTTGGCGAGGCAATATTGTTGGCCCTGGGTGATCCGCTTAGTCATAAAGGGAACGCGTTTGAAAAGCGAGAGCGAGCGTTGGGCCTGTTTAAGAAATCTGCAGTCGAACTCGTTTTCTTTGACGAATTTCACCACTTTCTGGATCACGCTAAACATGACTCCCTCATAGCTGTAACTGACTGGCTAAAGAGATTTATAGATGATGCTCGGATACCTTGTGTGCTAATGGGATTGCCGCGATGTGAAGCAATTCTCCAGGCAAATGAGCAATTACGAAGACGCTTTTCGTCTAGATTAGAGTTGCCAATCTTCTCGATTGATAGCGAGCAAGACGAAATAGAATTTCGGACGATATTAAACGAGATAGATAAGGCTCTACCTACTCAAACGCTATCTGGCCTGGCTGAAGTTAATATTGCTAGAAGACTTCATTTCGCTAGCAATGGACTGTTGGGATATCTGCGAAAGTTAATTACCGGCGCCGTCGAACTGATGTTGATTGAGAATCATCGGACACTAACTTCTAGCATACTTGAACAAGCTTTTCGGGAGGTGATTTGGCGAGAAGGTATGCGAGAGCTCAATCCATTCAATGCCGCTTTTAAGTTTCGGCGCCTGGATAAGCCCGGGGAACCGTTTGCAATATCAATGATTACGCCCAGAGAAATGGCCCGGAGGAATCCCCGGTGAATCGTTCATTGATGTTCAGACCGCAACCGATCGACGGTGAAAGTCTTCGTGGGTTTCTCATGAGGCTTGCGGAGGCGAATTGCGTATCCAATTTAGTGTGGCTCAAACAGGCAACTGATGAGATGGAGCGGCTACGACCGATGATCGGAACTACGCTGCAAGGAAGACTTCCGCCATGGCTTATAAAAATATATGGCTGGAGAGTTCCTTCAAAGGGGCGACTTGAATCCTGCCTAATGACAAAGTTTGCGAGGTGCTGTCCCGAATGCCTAGATGAACTGCGGTATTGGCCTGCTGAATGGGAACAAGTCTTTTACACAGCTTGCCATCGCCATGGACGCTCAATGTCCGTCAATTGTCCCGATTGTTCGCAGTCTCTGGAGTGGTCCCGATCAGACCTTCTTCATTGCAGTTGTGGTTCAGATATTACGCGCTGGCCTAAAGGTAAAAACGTCTCAGTAGCGGAAAGGCAATTGTGTGCTCGACTTGCTGTGTCTATGGCGAGAGAGGCTGGACGGATGGTATCAACCGAAGCGACGGAGCATGACAACCTATTTAGTAACATAAAAACTCAAGACCTTATAAGGTTCATCTGTATATTCGGTAGCCATGGTGCTTCAGGGGTAGGCACAAAATCGCGCAGCTGGTTAGATAAAGTAAATCCGAATGAGGCCCCGGGTCTCGTCCGCGTTGCTGCGGAAATACTTACTTCTTGGCCAAATAGGTTTCATCTCCTTCTGGCAGAGCTAGGAGGGTATGGGGAAACGGACGTCATGCGTTCTGACCCGAAGCCGGAGTTCGTAAGCCTCGCCAAATGTCTGCGGAAACATTTTGCTTCCCCAGGGCTCGATTTCGTGATGGCGGCCTTTAGGTCTTTTGCAGTTGAGAATTGGCATCGAGTATTGGACCGCCGAAGCAAATGGATGAGTCCTCTCGGCTATGACGAGCAGCGGTACATACCCGCAGCGGCAGTAACTCGACAGCTGCACATTTCGCGTCATCGAGTCAAAGAACTTCTTGATAAAAATATACTTCGCGGATATGTGAAGAAGACTCCGCACGAGCGCGAATTTACCGTCATCGAGCGAAGTTCTCTTATTGACGCCGGAGACCTGATTGATGATTACATTCCGTTAAAAGCGGTGGCAGCACTCCTCGGGCTGCCGAGAGCGCGAATCAACGAGCTCGTCGCTTGTGGATTGCTAACTGAAACGTCACGAACTGAAGGATCCAGGCAAGCCAGGTTATTTTCTCGGAAAGAAGTGGCCGTATTTGTAAAGAGGCTTTCTGCCGGCCGCCGCGAACCCTCGGATGAAGAAGATTTATTAACTACATCGACGATACTGAAAGTTCATCTGGCTTCGGAAAGGGAATTCTGTTCATTTTTTGCTGCCGTCATTGCCCGGCGGTTGCAATCTGTATGCGTATCTCCGCTCAAAAGCGGCTTCGGTGCGTTAGGTTTTCTACGCGCGGAATTTCATCTGTGGCGTAGTGAAATGAGAGCTACCGTGAGGTCTGATCTTCTAACGATCACTGCTGCAGCTCGAGAACTTGGTGTAAAGGAGCAGGTGGCTTACCATTTGGTGCATATAGGTCTTCTTCCATCGATAAATAGTACCTTGGGAAAGAGACGATGCCGGCGAGTGAGTGTCGGTGATCTCGCGCATTTCAAGACTACCTATATTTCTGCCGTTGAACTGGCTACCCACTGGTGCACGTCGCCAAAAGCAGTATTGCAAATTTTGCAGACTCAAGGGGTAGAGCCAGTGTCTGGTCCGCAGATAGATGCAGGCAGGCAGTATTTTTTTAATAGGTGCGACGTCCGGAACGTTTCGTATGGCATTGCTCTATGAAAAATCAAACCAAAAAGAAGTCTTTGTACGCTCGTTCTCTGGCTCGGATAAGGCAGCACATGCTTGCTGAAGATCTGCTCTGGTAAAATATTATTTCAGTCGGCAGAGAGTTCGGAAGCCGAAATTATGAGACACGGCTCATGCCGGAGCCGCTAGCTCGTTCTTTTATTAATGCAAAGTCAAAGCGAGTGACTAAGCACAACAGTAAATAGATCAGAGCATCACTTCAGCCTATATCTCGCTCCGGTTCTGAGGAGCTGTTCACGAAGTCGCCGCGCATCATTCTGTCCAGCTTTCTACGTCCGGTAAGGTTTCGTCCATGAACTGCTGCATGGCCATGTCTGTGCTATCAGCCTGAGCCACAAGAAGGCATTGGCGGCGACATTCCTCTTCAAAGCCCGGGCGGCGCGTATCGGGTACCCAAATTAGCACTGGGCGAAGTCCGGTCTTGCGCAGGGCATCGCGTTGCTTTTGAACTCGTGATTTGACGTGTGACATGTTGGCCGCCTTCCTCTTACATGAAATATCGAATGCTCCATTAATGTTACATGCAGCCAGTTTCCTCAGGTAGGAGCTTTTTGCGGTTCAGGTTTCATCCCCCACCACTTTATCGCGAGTACCTACCCTTTATATGGAAGCGCTATATGCTATCTACACTGCTAATAGAGGAAAGTACCCAGGCATTCATCAAGTCGGCCGGATAGAGCGACGGCATCAAATGAGTGGATTAGCGCACGAGATGCGCGAGACTAAAACGCTCGTCAGATCCCTAAAATCTGATGAAAATATGCTGGAGTTTGATTGGCTACCTGACGCATGGCAGCAAGATGATATTCCTTGGCTGCTCCAAAATAATCGCCATCGTAGCCATCGGAACGAAGAACATCACGCATAGCTTGAGCGATAAATCGGTCTGAAAATCCCGCTTCATAAGCGCTTAGCGATAGCGTGTCAGGTAAGCCGTTCTTGAGGCTTCGTTGGAATTGAGCCAATACGGAACCTTCTTGGCCGACTATTTCCATAGGAGTGAAGAGGAATTGTGCGAGTGCGGCTAGGATTAGAGCGCAATCAAAGGCCAAGGCGCTTTCTAAAAAATCTAATACATCGTCGTCGCTAACTTTCAAGTTGCGTTTATTGGATTTCTTCTTCGCACCCAGAGCTGCAGCTTGTTTAAATAACGTACCGTAATCAGTTCCTTGAATCCACGATAAGGCTAACGCATAGCCGGCGTGCTTTGGTTCGA
This sequence comes from Herbaspirillum camelliae, assembly GCF_001929405.1. Taxonomy (NCBI): domain Bacteria; kingdom Pseudomonadati; phylum Pseudomonadota; class Betaproteobacteria; order Burkholderiales; family Oxalobacteraceae; genus Herbaspirillum; species Herbaspirillum camelliae. Next base: position 1,207,767 of record NZ_KV880769.1, on the reverse strand, counting down.
CGCTACGAAAGAAGCGATTGTCACAAATTTCTGAAAATAGAGGCCAGACTGCAGCTAGCCATTCTTCATTTGAACTTAAGGGTAAAAGAGTGCCCCTGTTCTCATTGACCCAATTTTCAATTCTTTGAGCGTGTTTTGCTCCGAGCAAAGTCTTTCCAAAAGACGCTTGTTTTTCCGGGGACTTCTCCACAGCAATAATTCTGGCCGCTACTAGCTTGAAGAAGTCTTCCAATTTTTTGGCTTGATCAGGCGTGGCTAAATGGTGGGCCAAGGTGCCTAATGAAAGTTCGCCAGCTCGTTGTATAAACTCTTCAGGATTTTCTTTCGAGCAATTAGCCATGAGATAACTCTCAACAGTGTGAGTCATATCTCGCTTGGAGGCCAAGGCTGTACGTAGGTCCTTGGCAAGCTGAGTTTTTTTCGACGCGTCTATGCGCGAAATCGGTCGCACTAGGTCATTAGACCAAGCTTCCCAAGCGGATTCGTTGTCCATCAAGCCGAGCAAAGTCTCATTAGAGAAACTCCACTCATGGCGTCCATAGATTGTGAGTGGCTCGAGTAACATCAGAAGGGAGCTCGTAACACCTTCGGCTCTGTCGGGGGAAAGTAAATCTACCGCCGACCTGAATCGCCACGCCTCATTCTTCTGTAGCTTTGTGTCATAAACTTTGGAATCAGCGAAGAGAACAATTCCCTCTGTGTGCATACCGGCACGGCCAGCTCTCCCGATGAGATTTTGGAAGTCTCTGACTTTCACGCGCGTGGATCCTTGATTGACGCCATGGACGATGAGGTAGCGAATAGGCAGATTCACACCTTGAGCAAGCGTAGATGTACAGGCAATGAAATTGATTAGTCGCTTTTGCATCCCGTACTCAAGTGCCAGGCGCAGTCCATGCGGGGTATTACTGTGGTGGGTGTATATGCCAAGTTTTGCTGCTTTTGCTTGTTGGGAGTCCTCGCCGAAATTGCCAGAAATAATCCAGCTAAGTGCCGCAACTTCGGTCCGATTTGCATAGGTTACGGGCCACGCGGTGTGATACCCAGCATCGGCTATATCCATCGCACGCTTGGCGATGCCGTTCGCGATTACTTTCGTGCCGCAGAAAATCGCCACGGCGCCTTGGTTTGCTACACGTAACCCGAGATAAAGAGAGATATCAGTAGAGCTGAGCCGACTTGGGAATTGGGCTTTATCAGGTTCCAAGCCTAGAAGTTCTACTGATTCGATTACGTTGGGTACCGAATAGTCTTGCCGCGTATAGCCGTTTTCGTAGAACATCAATTGACCAAGCGACTCAGTCCAACTGGCGAAGGCGACTGAACGACTCGTCGGAAGTAACGCAGCACCATCAATTACCTGTGCTTTATCTTCCCCCATAAGCCACTTCGCGATTGCGTCCGGATTTTGCATAACTGCAGATATCAGAACGGTTTGTGCGTGTTCTGGGAGGACCTCCTTAATTTCCGTAAGAAGTAGTTCGTATGTGATACCTCGACCACCGGTATCGAATTGGTGCCCCTCGTCGTAGACTACCAGGCCAACATGTTTCAGTGCATTTGGCGCCTGGCGTAGAACATAGAGGAATTTCTCTGGTGTGAGTACTAGAACATACGAAGTACTTGGAGGAGAACTGCCGAAAAGCTCGGATATTTGTTCTATAAAATCAATTTGAAGAGCATCGCTAAGCTCATTGACTTTAATGTCTTCGCCAGTAAAGTCTTGTTTGAATGAGACTGCAATCTCGTGACAAAGAGCCCGGAACGGGGCAACAACCACCGCTAGTTTTGTGCGGCCTGACATAAAGGCACTCCGCAGAATTATTTCTACAGAACGAGTTTTTCCAGCACTGGTTGGCATCTGAATTAGGCCAGATGCTCCCATGAAAATCCCTTTGTTCCCCAACAGTAGTTGCGAGGGCCAAAGCTCTTTCGGGAAACCGTTCTTTTGGATTGTTGGTCCCCACCTATCAGCGGGCAAGCCCGTGAAAGTAGGTAAAGTCGACCAGGACGATGCAGACAGACGCATGCGGCAAATCGCAATTGCCATGTCTGCATATAGCAATTCTTCAGGTGTTCCAAAGCGATAAGCGTTTTGCCGAAGGCGATTTAGAAGCTGAAGAATATTTTCAATTCCATAGCCGAACGAAAAGTAGTTGGCGACAGCGCTTGAAATCGCGGTCAGCGATGATTCATAACGTTCATCGTCGATGCGCCAATATGTCCCCCATTCGCCTCGAAGAAGCCATTGCAGAAGGTTTTCTACTTTGTTGTCTCCTTCCTTAGGGGCCACGCGGCGCGCTAAAACCAAGCTGCTACCAGGTCGTCGGGCAATATAGTAGGCGGCTGCAGCGAGAAGGAGCGTAGGCCTTTCTAGCTGACTGGCAAATTGTGAATCAAGGATTGCATCGAAGAAGCTCGCGGAGAAATTCAGTTCCGATTGTAAGTCTGCGGGGAGCGGAAGCAATGGATTGGCGTCGACAGCCAGTGCACTACTGATATCGCCGAGGGTCCCAACGGTGAGAAGGAAGAGTTGTAACGGGTCCGCTCCTTGAGGGATTGGTCGATGTTGAGACTCATGAAGCCCAAATTCATACATCTTTCCTTTTGCACGGGTGAGGCCAAAGAGCTGTTGGCTGTTATATCCGGCCTTCATTTGCAAGCCCTTTCATACAATTCATGAACCAACTTCATCACCAAATCTGCGTGAACCACCATCAGTAGAAGATTTTCTTGATTGGTATGCTGACTTACTACCGTATTAATCAGCTCTGTAGTGTTAAAGGCCGCCGGGCAGACCACCGCGACGGCGCCGGAGTAGTATTTGAAGGGATTGTCAGCTCTGTTCTGGAACCGAGAAATTCGGCTGACACCCTGCACGTTTCCATCTCGTAAAAGACGGCGCTTAGTAGCGTTAAGTGTGAATGCTTGTCGCAAATATAAGTCTTTCGAGCCGTCATCTACAGCTTGTTGGAGCTGCCCTTTATACGCTGCACCAGATAGGGTCGCTTTGACTTCCACTGCGAACAGAGTGTCTTCTGGTGCTGCGGACGCTTGGTTTACTTGATAGAAACCGAGAACGTCCACTCCTTTGACGGATTCATCCTTGCTCGCTTTATCGGAATATTTTCCTCGGGGCACCCAGTAGCCTAGCGAATGCTCGAGGTAGTCTGAAATGAGAAATTCAGCAAAATCGCCGGAGCGTATTGAGGGGCCTGGAGGGGTTGTACGATGGGGGAAAACATGCGCATTGAGATACTCTTCAATGGACATACCAGTACCCTCCATTAGGATGGGGAGTTCGTTGTCGGAGCAGTATTGACGACGGAAGTGCAGTGCCCAGTCGTCGAGGACTCTCGTATCGGTAGGAACCCTAAATTCCCAGATTTGAATAGTTTTACCTTCGGCAGTAGTCAAGTCGAAAGCACATTGCTTCAAACCTAGCAAATGACCTGGCAGCATTACTCCCCCAATGCACTCGAGATGCAAATGTTGATTTTCTTATCATTTTAATGCAGAGCTCTGAATGACGAGCTTCCTGCGATGTGATAACTTTCAAATTACTCACAATTGTTAACTACACGTCAAGGAGGGGGCCTTGGAAGTAGAAATACCGACCATGTCGGGGGTGGAGTTCGCACGTGCGTTCTCGTTAAGGCCAAACTCATTTGCTTGGTTTTTGGGGGCCGGGGCATCGGCTGCGTCGGGCATTCCCACTGGCTATTCGATGATTCGCGACTTCAAGAAGCAGATTTTTTGCCAAGAAAATAAATATTCCCCACAGGAAGTCGACTCGGGTGACCCGCTATGGGCGGAGCGCATTGATGAATTTTTCAAGCGCACGAACATTCTTCCTCCAGACGGCGACCCTGAAGAGTATTCGGCGGCGTTTGAAGCGGTTTATCCGACCGAGAAGCTGCGTCGGCAATATATAGATGACGCGGTCCGCCAAGGAACCCCCTGCTACGGCCACCGCGTCCTGGCTGCCCTCATGTCGAGCCGGCAGCTGGACTGCGTCTTTACAACCAACTTCGACGCCCTAGTCGAGCGGTCCGTGACCATCAGCGACGACCTGCTCTCAGCCGACCAACGAGCTAACGCCACAGTTGCTGCGATCGATTCAGGTGAGCGCGCCCAGCGCTGTTTGGATGAGAGCGACTGGCCGCTGGTCGCGAAGCTCCATGGAGACTACAAGTCCTCTAAAATCAAGAACACGAACAGCGAGTTGGAAAAGCAGGACGACCAGATGCGGCGTGTTCTGGTTAATGCTAGCCAGCGATATGGCCTCGTCGTGGTCGGTTACAGCGGCCGGGACGCTTCCATCATTGAGGCGTTCGAGCATGTCCTACGTGACCCGTCTGCCTATCCAGCTGGATTCTATTGGGTAACTTCAAGCGCCAAGCGGCTGTTCCCTGCTGTCAGAACGTTTTTGGAGCACGCATCGATGGCCGGCGTCAAAGTCGCCATCGTTGAGTGCAAGACGTTCGACGAGCTTGCTGGTGATTTGGTCTCGCAGATAAAACTACCAGATGTCCTCCGCCAGCATGTACAGCTGCACAAGGTGGCAGAGCGCCTCCAGTCTGTCCCACTCAACACTTTGGATGCCCTCCCATTCCCGGTTCTTCAGTATTCCGCCATCTATGTGGAGGTAATACCGACGCATGCTCGGAGAATTGCGATTGAACGTCCACTCACCACCGAGGAAGCACGCAAAGTGCTCAAGGCACATGGTTGCCGGGCCGTCGTGGCAGCGCGTGGCCGTGAACTAGCGGTATTTGGGCGAGACAACGAGCTCCTTCAGGCATTCGCTGAGTTTGGTGCCAGATTGGAGGGGACCATTCAGCTACAGCCAGAGTCCGAAAGCTGGGCGCTCGGACTTATCTATGACGCCCTCACACGCGCCCTCGCTAGAGGACGGCCGCTATTTCCCCACCTGAAGCGCACTGGACACATTTTGCTAGTGGCAGCGGACAGGGAAGGCGATAGCACTGAATTGAAGAAGAAAAGATACGCAGAATTGACGCAGCTTAGGTCAGCCTACCGAGACTTGGTGGGGCGTGTACCTAAGCTGGGCTACTTATTCACCGAAGGTATCGAAATCAAACTCGAAAAAGTCGATGACCGGTGGTGGTTTGGATTTGAGCCCTTTACGCACGTGGAAATTCCGAGAGAAGCCCGGGTTGAAGGTCATGATGGGCAACATGAGCCAGTGGAGCGGTCTGCTCGCCGGCCCGATGCTTCAGCCGACTGGCGGCGAGAGCGATGGCAGGGACGTTACAACGGGACGTGGGCGACCATCATGCGAGCTTGGCAGGACATACTCACCAGTGGCAATGACAATACAGTTTCGACCATCGGATTGCAAAAGGATGAGGGCATGGACGCTATCTTTAAGCTGCATCCAAGGACGGGATGGAGTCGTCCGTCCCATAACCACAGCTATTTCGATAGGACCAAGTAATGGCCAGCGCGACCTCCAAGCTACCCCCATTTACCTTGCTCGACGAGCCGCTTCTGGCGTTTGCGCCGCAGGATGCCCAGCTCGATATTCATCCATTGCGCGGTCTGACCAAGTTTGGCCCCTTCTCGAAGGGCTCGTTTGCAGGCTATACGCCAAAGATTCGAGTTGCCACAGTTGGCCCTGATAGCGCTTTCATGCGCCGCGGCGAATTGATGAAGGAGCTATTGCGCCAGCATGCGCCTGGCGACCGTAAGGACTATGTTCCGCACTACCCTGGCTTTGAGAATGTTTTTCATGTCGGCCTAGTGGGCTCGCCAAAGGGAACGCACATTCGGTGGCCAGAGACAATTGCTCAACTTCCTGGCGACGGCGCCGCCGAGGAGAAAATCTATGCGGCGATGAATGCCGCCTTGGCTCAGCTGGATGCAGTTCGAGAAGCCTTTGACGTCGCTCTCGTGCACTTTCCTGACTCCTGGGCATCTGCAACCCGCACGCAGTTCTTTGATGCGCACGATGTTCTGAAGGCTCTCGGAGCCAAATACGGAATTCCGACCCAGGTACTGAATGACCGGGCCTTCACCTTCGGTTACCGTGCATCGATTGTGTGGCGCCTTGCCATCGCTCTATATGTGAAAGCCGGCGGAATTCCGTGGAAGCTTGCCGGCATGCAGGGTGTTCCTGACGATACGGCTTACATAGGATTAGCTTATGCGCTGCGGGGCGACCCTCAGAACGCCCACTTTGTAACCTGCTGTTCACAGGTATTCGACAGGGATGGCGGCGGTATGCAGTTCGTTGCCTTCGAGGCTCGAGACCCGGTCGCCGACCCATCTGAGGCTAGGCGCAATCCGTTCCTGAGCAGAGATGACATGCGTGCTGTGCTGGCGCGCAGTATTGAGCTCTATCAGAAGCGTAACGGCGGATCGCTGCCGCGGCGGCTTGTTATCCATAAAACGACAGCATTCAAGCCCGAAGAGTTGGATGGGGCGTTTGATGCGCTCGCCGGTATTCCGGAGGTTGAGTGCATTGAGGTGGGTACGCATACAGCTTGGCGGGGGGTATGGCTGCTCGATTCAAAGAGAGAGGCGCCGAAGAGCGTTCCTGCCATGTATCCAGTTCCGCGTGGGACGGTCGTTGTGCGCTCGGGGACGTCCGCATTGCTTTGGGCAGCTGGCAATGCACCAGGTGTTTCAGACAAAGGCAACTTTTTCCAAGGCGGAAAGAGCATCCCCAGGCCGTTGGTTCTGACCAGGCATGCCGGGCGCGGGCCGCTCGAGTTGGTGGCGGCAGAGACTCTGGCCTTGACCAAGATGAACTGGAACAACGATGCACTCTATGACCAGGTGCCCGTCAGTATTAGGTACTCACAGAGGCTGGCTAGGACCATTGCGAATGCGCCGGATCTGCCCGGGAATATTTATCCGTATCGTCTTTTTATGTGAAAAACAACGTATCGCTGCGGTCAGGGTAAGTTGGTCAACTTGAAACCGTTCTCCAAGATTGAATTGGTCCGAAGAAATCAGGCAGGTCACTTTGCCCATAGTGGAGGTTCGGTGCAAGGATGATGCGAGCAGGCGGGCTCATTGTTTGCAGTCCTTTTAAGGATTTCAAATATTGGAAAGTTAGTAATCTCAATTTGTGACGGGACCAGCGCAAATAGAGACAATATCTAAAACAGCCAATCTAAAAATAGTATGACCATAGAATTTGAAAAAATCGACCTTACAAAAATTATTCCTAGCTTGTTCGAATGGATTAAAAACTTTAATGAGTGGCAATCTGCCTATGGGGTTCTCGTAGGAGTATTTCTCTCCGCTTTGATGTTAGCGGCTCTGGTTTTTGGCAGCACCAAAATTCTCGCCTGGATTGTGTCGCTAACAGAGGCTGCTCAAAAGCTTGGCTTTTCCTTTTCTTTGTCCAGAAATAAAAGGTTGGAAATAAAGCAGCGGCAATACTTTTGCAGAGTAATTCGCGCTGATCTGGAGCAAATTTCCCATAGCGAGAACTGGAATGATCAATGGTTTACGGATCTCGAAGCAGAAGTACAAGCTGAGGGGCGCTTTTATCAATCGTATTTGCACAAGTTCTTTAGGAAAGGTAGTAGTGGATATCGGAAAGAGCCATCTTTAATGACTGCAATCACGAGGACAACTGAGCGGCACATGCTTCTTATCGGAGATCCTGGCAGTGGGAAAAGTGTCGCTCTAAGGCATCTTGCATCGCAGCTCGCTGAGATTGGTGTCTACGCAAAAGGGAGGAATATAAAAATTCCCCTCTACATTAATTTGAGAGAGTTGCTGATTGACGATATTAAGCAGGTAACCGCGGATGGGATAAAGAACTTCATTTTGGAGAATTTTCGTCGAGGTGACTCTAATACCTCTCAATACCTTAAGAAAAATTGGGACGATTTTCTGCAACGTGGAATCTGGTTTTTTCTATTTGATTCATTTGATGAAATTCCAGCAGTACTTCATGCTGAAAAGGGGAGCGGTGTTATTCAAACGTACTCCGAAGCTATTCGACAGTTTATGAGTGGGATGAGTGAATGCCAAGGGTTAGTGGCTTCACGAGAGTTCAAGGGGCCAGAATCTATCCCATGGCAAAAGCTGAGACTTCTAGCCTTAGACAATAGGCGCCAGCTTGAGCTGATCCGCAATGCGGAGTTAACTAATGTCCAAGCCACGATCGTAAGAACTCAACTGGGAAACTCACAAGCAGGCATATATAAAAATCCGCTGTTTCTCTCGCTTCTTTGTCGTTTCGTTAAAGACCACGAAAAAGCTCCTGAGCATAGCCATGCACTGTTAATGGATCATATAGTTGAGTTAGCCGATCGGGATCGTGATTGGATAGAAAAAAATACAAGGCTTTGGCCAAATGATTTGTTAATTGGTGCCGAGAAGATAGCGGCGATATTAGCTCAAGAAGAGGAGATTGGACTTGCTCCGACATTCAACGAATTGGCAAGAAAGCTTTTGCCAATGGGCTATGCAGAAGAGCAGACGTTTAACTTACTTACAGCCCTTCTTTATGTGAAGATCGGAAGAAATGATGTGAAAGAAGCTAGGCAGGGAGATAAACGTTTTGCATTCTCTCATCGGCGATATCAAGAATCGCTCTTTGTCCGGTATTTGGTAGGCAACCCAAATATCATCTCAATTGAAAATCTATTGTTAAATCCAAAATGGCGTGAATACGCTGTCGCTATGCTTCAGTCTCAGCCAATAGAAGTGTGCCAACCTCTGTTTGATTTTGCGACGCAAAAGATTGATGAGTGGATCGAAATCGACGCTACGCCAAGCGAAGCCATCTTCATACATGAGGGAGCATATTTTCAATGGGATCTAGAGCAAGAGGTCCATCTTCTGAATCTTCTCCAGGAAGGTATGGTTTTGAGAAGTCAGGACGTGCCCCCACAATTATCCAAATCAATAGAGTCTCTTGTAGAGAAACGTTGGGAAAATGGAGATGCTTATGATCGGCTAATGTCTATTACATTGGGCGGGCTTGTTCCATCCGCTGCACTTGAAGCTCGTGTTGTGCAGGCTATTGACTCAGGAATTGAGCTGTTAAAGCGAGCATCGTTTGAAAAAATCTCTTTCCTGCGAGAAGTTCCTGTTGGGTTAGCAAATTGGGTTCGGATTCGGATAGCCGACGAAACATTGGTTGCCGCCGATTCAATTGAGTTAAGCAAGCTAGATTTCCTCGTCTCCCGTCTGCCTGCGGAACTAGGGGTTCAAAGAATTTTTAATCGAAATAAATTTTTGAGACTTGTCTTATACAAATCGTATAAGTGGCCATTGGATTTGGTTGTGAAAACCATAAAAATTATTAGTGCTCAAGCCGGCGCACCAATTTCTGAGGAAAGTGGAGTTCGAAGAGAGGCTGTAAAGTTACTTACGTTTCAAATTTTCTTTAGCGTTCTCGCTATTTCGATTTTCGGTTTTTTCATTACTAGTTCTGTTTGGATTAAATGCTTATCAGGGTTCGTGAGCCTCGCGACGCTTACGATCGCCTGTCAGCTTGGATGGAGAGACTGTCCGAATTCGGTGACGCCTTTCTTTGTAATCAGCGCGGCGTGGAGAAGTGGGGCGAAGTTACTAAAAGAATTGTTAACGACCAAAAGTGGATGGATCCTTATGGTCGCCGTACTTTTGATTTCGGTAGGAATATTGCTGGTAACGTATTACGCTAAACAGCTGGTGCCAATTCTTTTTGCGCTAATGCTCCTCATCGTCTTAGTCGCATCCGTCAAAAAATTGATAGAGACCAAGCGATCGAAGAGATTCTTAAAGGAATTATCCAACTCGCAAGTAAATAACAAAGTACTTCATGCGAGGACCGCCAATGAATTATATGTATGGCTGGCTAGTGACGTCGCAGCGATTGTCCCGACGACCAATGAGGCGCGTTCTTTGTTGATTCTTTTAGATCGTCTACCGATTCAGTTGCCGAATGGCTCAATTAGGTCCCCCCTGTTCTCAATAAGGAAAAAGGGTAAGCACCTACCCCATAAAAATCTCCTAATGGAATATCTGATGCGATCCCCTTAATGGCTGTGATATGTTCGTAGAATGGAATCGACAAACTAAGGCCCTGCTTTCCGAGCCTATTGATTGAGAACTGGTGACGTGTCTGTCCACCGGATTCAATTCTGGGTCGCGTCTAGCTTATATATCTCGCTTTTCACATAGTTTGAGAAAATATAGGGATTTTTCATCAGATTTGAAATAATCCAGCATGGAGGTTATCTCATAGGATCGAAAATTCCCTTATGAATCAAGCGTAGCGGTTTTCACATACTCTGAGACCCTACATGTCGGGTGACATAGATAACGGCCAAAGTGCCAGATAAGTGAAAATCTGTGCCGTAATAAATGCAAAAGCCAACCTAGAGGTTGGCTTTTGCATTTGGAGTTTGGATCGCCAGTATGCGGACTTGGTAAGTAGATTGTTAATAGCGACAGGTGAGTTTGCCTTCCAATTCCTCGACCGGAGTACAAGCTGTACTTAAGAGCGGAAGGAATCGCATCGGTTTACTCTATCGAATGCTTGGATAAAATTTAGAAGGGTGAAAAATGGGAAGACACGCTGAGTGTGTAGGCAATCGAAGATTACCATTCAAGTTTTTGGGTTCGCCAGTTCAGGCGCTGAGAATAGAAAACCCGAAAACCGAAAAGTCTCTTTTTACGGAGACTTGTTGCGAGCATCAGTAACAGCCCGATGCACGAGGAGGTCTTCACCATTTTTCAGCTAGAAGCTTAGCTCATCAATAAGCTTGCTTCAACTCTTTCTTTTCAAGGGAGTTCAAAAGGTCAACATCTGTCCAAGAGACTTGCCATGCCGATTTACCTGTTACCGTGAAAAAGGCGTTCAAGTCGGTTCTGGAGGGTGGTGCTTTCTTTATCACCGCAAAATAGCTTTTAATCCAATTCTCCTTTTCTATCTGGGCGATCGACGGGCAACTTAACATATCAAGAAATAGATACGCACGTTCACTGTTTACGAGAATGTCAGAAAGATCAGTCAATTCGCTTTTCACGCGATCAAGGACCGTGCCTCTGAGAGAGGTATATCGTGGATCATCTTGGAAGTAATAGAGGCAAGAAACAATAGTGAAATAGCTCAAATGCTTATCATCTATAAATAACTTCCTAATTACTTCCTCCGGCAGCAAGTAATTGCCTCCCAGTTCGCGCATTGCCAGCGCCACGTTTAGGCACTCTAAATGGACAAATCCATCAACCCTATTTGCGTGAGAGCGGTCGCACTGGTCAAGCAGCAAAGTATATGAGAGTTCATATACTCTTTCCGATATTGTCGGAAGGAGATTTCGGCAATTTTTCTTAAAGAATCGAATAGAAAGGATAAGTGCCGTGCTCAATTTATATGATGCACGGACAGATGGTGCAACGCTATAGAGGAAAAAGAGGACGTCAAGGAGAACCTCGATAGCATGTAGGTATAGATTCTCCGATGTCTCATCTGTCTCACTGATTGAATCTATTCCCACTAGTTTTTTAACCCGTTCGGTAAAGACAGAGATTAAAAATGACGCAACTTCATCGTAATCTGCTGCGCTATAGGAACAAAGAGATTTGACCGACTCGATATAATTTTTAGTCAAATTCCAGGGAGACCTAATTGGCTTCGGTGAGAACACTCCCATGCTGTTATCTTCTAAAAATTTCTCAATAAATTCATTTGCTTGTCGACCAGCTTCATGAATTAATCGCGATTTGGGCGTGACAAAAGGTCTCTGATAAGTAATCGATTTGGCGTTGTTTCCGTGGAGATTGAAGGCCATGAGCTGATCGGCGTAGACTTCGTAAACTGCGTTCGCAGTCGCTTCGCTATCTGCGAAAATGAATACGTCATCAACATATCTTCTGAAAGTGTAGTTGATACCAAATCTCAGGTCTTTAAGTTTAGCGACGGTAAGGCGATCAATCTTCTGGAATAAAATCTCGGCAAAAATTCTACTGAACTCCGGTCCTATTGGAATGCCATTCGTTTCATTATGATTCCCATGTCTAATTGTCTGATCAAATTCTTGCGCGAACGTCGAGGAAACAGCGACAGACTCTTTAGTAAAAGCTTTGTCTTTGACTGCCCAGGAAAGACAATGGGTATAGATACTATCGAAACACTTCGCAACATCTAACGTCCGGAGCACAGAAAAGCTCTTTTCTAGAGAGAAGTACTCGCGAGAATTGAAAAATTTATAGAGACGATCGAAGCCTCGATAAGAGAAATATGATGGTGCGTGTTTAGCATATCGGTCAGAAGCTGCTAGAGAGACGGAGCCGCTCTTATATTGGTGAACATTTTCCCAAGAGCTCTTGTTATAGAACGTACTAGCTACTTTTTGAGGCGCTCGTATAGAGGCAGGACTCTCCGAGCAATAGTGAAGAATAAGGCGCTCATACTTTTCATAGAATTGCTTCACCTTCCATTGAGAACACGGATGAAGGAGCGCTAATCGCCTAAACTCAGTTGAGTTCTTTTTGATCTTAAAAGAGTATGGGATCGTCGAGTGGATGTTCGAGGGATGCTCCTCGCCTAGAATCAACGTTCTTACAATTATTCTCTGAACAGAGTCCGAGGACCCGACCGAGTTTATTCGGTCGTAAATCCCGTCGTTAGAGAAGATTATGGGCGTTTCATAAGGTAGAGTCTCAGTTATCAGAATGCGGTTGTAATCAGTCTTTTTAATTTTAATTTGTTTCTTCATACGGCCCCCTCAATACCGCCAACAGTCTTGAATTTTCCCAATTCTTGTCGCAGAGAAATGAACAAAGGACCTATTACGATGCCCAGCCACAAAACTCTGTGAGAGCAGCTCACTTCGCTGTTTTGAGTTTAGTCGCGGAGATATTAGGGAAGAATGCCTACCGGTCTGACCCAAAACGATATTTCTGAGAAACTTGTCCAGTTTAATAAGACCCTGCGCATCTTCCGAAAGAGCTGGATAGCTGTGAAATATGCCTGCTACTTTTTTGGCCCCTATTTTAGGATTGTGTACCGAAAAATTTTGACGTAAGAATTTAAGTCGATCTCGCAAGAGAGACCAATCACCGGTTTTCGTATAGTCAATAAACGATCGAACGATGCGCGTCTTTATTTTCTTCAGTTTTCTCTCGGCAATATCTACCACCACTTTTCTGTGATGAGCACCAGGAGGCGTGTTTTTTTGTGCATTGGGTTCGCGGACTAAAAACGCGTAACCAAGATAGTCGATATTAAATAGCTCGGATGGTGAGGATCCCGGTTTAAGCGGGGCGACACGCTTGGCCGCTTCTCGAACCTTCTCCTTCTCGCTGTTCAATTTAAGCCCTGATGGTAGGGTCGACTGGATCCACTCCCGAAACTTTGTCTGATTCTCTTTTCCTGAGGTTATTACGATCATATCGTCAACATATCGAGCGTAAAAATAGACGGCGGGTTGCTGCAGAAGTGCGATATCAAACGGTCGCATTAGGATTTCGGAAAGGACCGCGCTTATTGAAAGCCCGCGGGGGATCCCAGATCCGCCCAATGCAGAGTGGTGCTCTAACAAGGATGCAAGCAACAATTTACTATGAGGGCTCAGACGCGTAATCCTTTGTATCGCCGACCTAACAAAATCGCTATCGAACGTCTCATAGAAGCCCTTAATGTCTAATCGATAAACTCGAAAAGGGACTCCTTCTTGCAGTAGCATACTAAGGCATTCGACTATTTGCGTTCGCCCCTGATTTGATTTCCTCGTTAAGCGGCGAAGATTCAAGCAGAGTTTTCGGCCGACCAGATCTGCCGAAAGATTTTTGAAGCGGTAGATGCACCTACCTTTTAGAGAAAATACGTCTAGAGGGTTAGACGCGCTATTGAAGTATGTATTCGCCGAGGTTAATGCGTCGACCACCTGTTGTTCGCGAAAGGTATCTATCTGGCTTTTTGAAAGCCTGTGATCAAAATCACTTTTGCGCAGTACTCGCTCGAGTGTCTTACGGCTAAAAGATTGATCTGACATCCCCTGCCCCAATGTGGATTTAATGAAATAAATGTAACACAATTAATATTGTTGATTTGCTCTCAGACTTGATCGCCCCCTCCGTTGCCTGCTTAATCAAATTAAATTTTTTATTTGATTTTCAGGCCACTGAAGGAGCCTCATCTACTCAAATAATCTTCGTTTAAGGTCCTCATCCATCTTCTGCAAAATCTCACTTCCTCACCCCCAATCCTCACCGTCCCAAACATTGTTGCACCCTACCAACTAGTAACCCCGCCACTCGCCACGGCTCACCCAAAGCCCACCACAACTTCCTTGCGATTCCCCCACCCCTTCAATACCATCAAAAAAAAACATTAGAGCGGATCGCAACCATGCACACCTTCAAGACGAGCGTCCTGAGCGTAGTCGCAAGCACTCTCGTCGTCACGATGGGATTGGTGTGCGCCCGCCCTGCCATTGCTCAATCGACCACGATTTCACCTGCGCCTGCAGGAAATGAATCCACCATCGAGATCAAGCTCGCCGATCTCAATGACGACAATCCCCTCATCAGCTATCGCAAGGCCGTCATCGAACTGGCCATGAAAGCCAGCGGAAAATCCTACACCCTCACCGGCTGCCAGATCACCGAGGCGGGCACCTCCGATCGGCGCTATGTCCAGCTGATACAGGCCGGCCAATACTGCAACCTCATGGCCACCTCCGCTGGCGGCGAACTGACGCGCGGGCTGGAAACCATTCCCTTCCCCATCTACCTCGGCGGCGGCGGCATTCGTGTGCTGCTGGCCCATCGCAAGAGCCTGGAAGCAGCCACCACCATCCGTTCGCTCAACGACCTGCGCAAGTTCCGCATCGGGTCCGGAGCCGGCTGGGTTGATACCAGCATCATGCAGGCCAATGGCCTGACCGTCGTGCAGAGCAGTTACATGAACCTGTTCGAGATGCTCAAGGCGCAGCGTTTCGATTTCTATAGCCGCTCCGTCTTCGAGGCGCCCAGTGAGCTGGAAAATTATGATCCCCAGCACCAACTGGCGATCGTCCCCGATCTCATCCTCTACTACCCTTCCGATCTCTTCTTCTACACCACGCCAGGCCGCGACGATATCCGCGATGCGCTGCTCGATGGACTCAGGAAGATCCAGCGCAACGGCGCCCTGGCCGAACTGATCCAGAACCACCGCTCCACCCGCAACGCACGCTTGGCCATGAAGTCGGGCAAGGCGCGGGTGCTGGCGCTGACCAATGAACGATTGACCCCGATAGAACGCGAAGCCCTGGAAACCTACAAGCTGGACTGGTTCAAGTAGCAGACCGGATTGCCCTACCTTTTGTACTGGTACGACCATGAATCAGAAATTCAACAGCCTGGCCATCTACATCGCACTGGCCACCCTGCTCGCCCTGAGCCTGCCCGTGGTGGTGGCGCTGACCGTCCTCAATGGCACGCGCGAAAAACAGATCAGCGCGGACATCAACAAGCTGGTCGATGAAAAGGTCGACATGCTGCGCCACGCTCTGGTCCTGCCGGTCTGGAACCTGGACCAGTCCGACATCATGGCC
Source organism: Herbaspirillum camelliae (assembly GCF_001929405.1). Lineage (NCBI taxonomy): Bacteria > Pseudomonadati > Pseudomonadota > Betaproteobacteria > Burkholderiales > Oxalobacteraceae > Herbaspirillum > Herbaspirillum camelliae. The sequence continues at coordinate 1,192,246 of NZ_KV880769.1, read as the reverse complement.
TTGCTGCAGGGAGCGATGCTGGACCAGCAGGTGGTCTCCGTCGAGGTCATCGATCCGGAAGAAAAATCCTTGGCCAGGATGGAGGAGCCGCAGCGCAGCGGCGGCCGTCTCATCCGCAGCACCGCGCCACTGGTGATGCAGCAGAACCAGCAGGATGTAAGCCTGGGCAGCCTGCGCATCGTGGTGTCCGACCAGCAGTTGCAGAAAAAGCTGGCTGCTGACAAGAGTTTCTATACCCTGGTGCTGCTGGCGCAGGCGATCGTGTCCCTGCTCATCATCGGCCTGGTGGTCTACCGCCGCATCCTGGCGCCCATCGGCAAGCTCACGCAGGCCACTGAACGTATCCAGCGCGGCAGCTTCGAGCAAGGCATCGACCTGCCGCAGCAGGATGAGATGGGCCAACTGGCGCGTCATATGGAAGCCATGCAGGCCAGCCTGAAGACGCTCTTCGATGAACAGGCGGCGATCCTGGGCAATATCCCCGCCGACGTGCTCTTCGTGCGCAAGGGCAAGATCGTCTTCGGCAACGAGGCGGCGCAGGCGCTGCTGGCGCGCGATGATCGCGGGCTGGTGGGCATGGCGGCCGAAGATCTGTTCGTGGAATCGGTGCAGCAGGCGGTGTATGTGGCCAGGGCCGTGGCGCGCTCCAGCGGTGCGGCTGGCGAGATCGTGCTGCTGCGAAACGCCAGTGGCGCCAGCTTCCCTGCAGAACTGCATACCTCCCTGATCGATCCGGCCCGTCCGGCCGAGCAGATCTGGGTGGTGATCGACGTGAGTGCGCGGCTGGAGGCGGAGAATCGTATCGACCAGCTGGCCTTCTACGACCCGGTCACGCAGCTGCCCAACAAGAAGCTGTTCATGGATCGCCTGCGTCGTGGCCTGGACCGGCGGCGCGCTTCTGGTCATGCGGGTGCGGTCTTCGTGATGGAAATCCATCGCGCCGATCTCTCCTACGGCAGCGTCAAGGCCGATGAGATGGAGCAGCTGCTGATCGAATGCGCGCGCCGCTTCTCAAGCTGCATCACGGCCGAGCAGACGGTGGCGCGGATGGATGGTGAGAAGTTCGCGCTGGGTACTGAAATCAAGAGCAATGAACTGGCTGAATGCATCCGCTATTGCGAAGCGCTGGCCCATCGTATCATCGCTGCCTTCTCCGATCCGCATAGCCTGAGCGCGGCGCGCTTTCCCTGTTCGGTCAACCTGGGCATCAACATCGTACGCGATGAACAATATGGCGCTTCGGAGCTGGTGATGCAGGCCGAGCTGGCGATGGTGCAGTCACGTGCGGCCGGTCGCAATGCCCTCCGGTTCTTTGATCCGACCATGCAGGCGCTGGCCAGCCAGCGCAGCCAGTTGGAGGCCGAGCTGCGCCAGGCGGTGGCGCAGCGTCAGTTCATCGTGTATTACCAGCCCCAGGTCACCTACGATGGTGATGTGGTTGGCGCGGAGGCGCTGGTGCGCTGGCAGCACCCGAGTCAGGGTATCGTCTCGCCGGCGACTTTTATTTCGCTGGCCGAGGAAATGGGCTTGATGGACGAGATCGGGAGGCAGGTGCTGCGTCGCATCTGTGCTGATCTGGAGAGCTGGCAGCGCGAAGGGCTGGCGCCTGATCTGGTGGTGGCCATCAATGTATCGGCGCAGGAGTTCAAGGTGGACAATTTTGTCTATCGCTTCCGCGAGATCATGCGCGAGCACCACGTGCCGACGCATTCGCTGAAGGTGGAGCTGACAGAGAGCATGATGGTGGATCACATCGAAGATGTGATCACCAAGATGCAGGCCTTGCGGTCCAATGAAGTCTCGATCTCGCTGGACGATTTCGGGACCGGCTATTCGTCCTTGTCCTATCTCGGACGTTTCCCCATCGACCAGATCAAGATCGACCAGGCCTTCGTGCGCGAGATGCAGCGCGATGCGGCCATGGCCAGCATCATCCGCAGCATCATCATGCTGGGCCAGAGCCTGAACCTGTCCATCATCGCCGAAGGCGTGGAGACGCAGCAGCAGCGCGATCTCCTGCATGCCCAGGGTTGCCTGCTGTACCAAGGCTACTGGTACAGCAAGCCCATACCGGGCGAGCAGTTTGCCGATCTGCTCAATACGCCGGGTCGTTTCCGCTGATCCGTGCGGCAGGCGTCATCGCATCGGGGCGGCGCCGGCTTATGCGTCGCTTATGTGGTGCTTATGCGCCGTTGTACAGCGAAGCGTCAGCGGCCTGGCCTTGGGTGGTGCTGCCTTTCATCGAGGGCTTGGCGGCCTGGGCCGGCATCGGCACGCCCTCGCGCGCGGCTTGCAGTTCGGCCATGACGTCGGCGCGGGTCTTGCTGCTCTTGAAGGTGACCACCGGATAGTTGCTCTCGGCGGTCAGGTTGGCCTTGTCGCGGGCGGCGTCGGTGCTGACGGTGGATTGGGCGAAGGCCGACATCGAGCAGACAGAGACCAGGCCGGCGAGGATGAGGTGGGAAGTTTTCATGAGAGGCTCCTAGAGGGGATGTGCAAAAAACGTCAGCCGCGCTGCGCGGCCGTCCTGTCGATCCCGTCGCTGCGGCGGGTATCGTTGGAAGCCATTCTAGGGAGCCGCTGCGCACAGAAAGATTGCCCAGTCATTACAGATTTGTAATGAATCCGGCGCGGTGCTGGTTCAGAATACCGGCTTATCCGTCAGGAATCCGATCATGCATATCTTGTTGGCAGAGGACGAACCCAAGTCTGGCGACTACCTGCGCCGTGGCTTGACCGAGTCCGGCTTTGTGGTGGACTGGGTGCAGACCGGCGTCGATGGCCTGCACAATGCACGCACGCTGGATTACAAGCTCATCATCCTGGATGTGATGCTGCCTGGCATGAATGGCTGGGACATCCTGCGCGAACTGCGCCGTACGCATGACACGCCCGTGCTGTTCCTGACCGCGCGCGACGAGGTGGAAGACCGCGTCAAGGGCCTGGAACTGGGTGCGGACGATTACCTGGTCAAGCCCTTCGCTTACACCGAACTGCTGGCGCGCGTGCGCACCCTGTTGCGCCGTGGTCCCAGCCGCGAAGTCGATCTGATCGAATACGACGATGTGGTGCTCGATGTCCTGCGCCGCAAAGTGACCCGTGCAGGGCAGCGCATCGACCTCACCGCCAAGGAATTCGCGCTGCTGCACATGTTGATCCGCCGTCCCGGCGAAGTGCTCTCGCGTCCGCAGATCGCCTCCCAGGTCTGGGACATGAACTTCGACAGCGACACCAACGTGGTCGACGTCGCCGTGCGCCGCCTGCGCGCCAAGCTCGATGAGGGTTTCGAGAAGAAGCTGCTGCATACGGTCTGGGGTATGGGCTACGTGTTCGAAGTGCGCGAGGTGCGTGAGGTGGGCGAGGGGCGCCCATGAGGCGTTTCGCGCCGGCTTCGCTGAGCCTGCGGCTGGTGGTGCTGTTCGGTATGCTGGCGATGGTCATCCTGGCGGCGCTGGGGACTTACCTGTCGCATTCGCTGCACGTGCAGCTGGAGCGCCGCGATGACGAGGAGCTGGCCGGCAAGTGCCGCTCCATCAATCACCTGGTGGAACATGCGGCGTCGCTGGAGGATATCCTGGCGCGTCGCCATCTGGTGCTGGACACCCTCACTGGCCATGACCAACTGCTGGTGCGCATTGCCCGCGCCGATGGCAGCACCCTCCTGGAAAGCCACGACCCGACCCGTACGCCGCCCGGCATCGATCTCTCGCAGGTAGACATTCGCGCCTGGGACAGCATCCAGTCCTGGAAGCTGGGGGATCTGCGCGCCCGCTATGTCGCCAGCAAGCCCGTGACACGCTCGGGCGAGCAAGCCGTCGTGCTGGTCGTGCGCACGGCCTCGGATCGCATGCTGTTGCTGGCGGATTACCGGTCGGATGTCTGGTGGGCCGCTGGCGTGGGCGCGCTCCTGGCCATCCTGATGAGCTACTTCCTGGTGCGCAGCGGCCTGCGGCCCTTGCGGACCATGGCCGCGCAGACGCGGGCGGTGTCCGCCAGCCGTCTCGATACCCGCCTGGACCTGCAGGCCGCGCCGCGCGAGCTGCATGAGATCGTCGAATCCTTCAACGAGATGCTGGATCGTCTGCATCGCAGCTTCCAGCAACTGAGCCAGTTTTCCGCTGACCTCGCCCATGACGTGCGCACCCCCCTCAACAACCTGATGGTGCAGACCCAGGTGGCGCTGGGCAAGCCCCGTGGCATCGATGAGTACCAGGCCCTGCTCAGCTCCAATATCGAAGAGTATGAAAGACTGTCGCGGATGATGGAGAGCATGCTCTTCCTGGCGCGCGCAGAGAACGCCCACGTGGTACTGCAGTGGCAGGAACTGGATGTGGCGCAGGAATTGACCCGCATTGCGGATTATTTTGAAGGGATTGCCGACGAGGCCCATGTGCGGCTGGCCGTGCGCGGCGCCGGACGTCTGCGCGCTGACGCCACGCTGTTGCGCCGCGCGGTGGGCAACCTGGTGGCCAACGCCATCCGCTATACCCCCGCAGATGGCGTGATCACCGTGCAGGCCGAAGCGGCCGGGGATGGCATGGAGATCAGCGTTGCCAATCCAGGCCCGGGTATTCCTGCCGAACAGCTGGAACGCCTGTTCGACCGCTTCTATCGCGCCGATCCCTCGCGCAGCAGTGCGGGCGGTTCCAGCGGGCTGGGTTTGGCCATCGTGCGTTCGATCATGATGCTGCACGGTGGGCAAGCTTCGGTGACCAGCTCGCCCGGCCAGCTGACGGTGTTCAGCCTGCGATTCCCAGGTCGCAGTGCGGTGTAGACGTCAGCGTAGGCCCGCATCAGCGCTGCCGGCGGGTGGTGCAATATCAATCGGACGCCCGGTGCTCTTCCTTGGGCAGCGCCAGCAGTGTGTGTCGCAGAAGGTCAGGCAATTCCATTTCCAGTGCCTCTGCCAGAGCTTCCATGTTGTCCACGGAGATGTTTCTTTCCCCGCGTTCAACTTCGCTCAGGTAGGTGCGACTGATGTCTGCCCGGAAGGCAAGCTCTTCTTGCGACATCTCTTTAAGCCGGCGAACTCTGCGAACGTTTTGTCCAAAGATGAGCCGGGCGCTCGGTGGAGTCTCTGTGGTTTTCATGAGCGCAAGGATCAGGCGGCTAGTAACGACGGTCGATTAGCTACAATTACTAAGGCACCTACTATCGGTGACATGATAGTTATACTCGCGAATCTCTCTGTATTTAATCGAAATTTATCGAGAATAACTTCAGTCTTTGAGCGAGTCATTTATCGAAATATTTTCAGTATGTGCTCGATAAATTTGGGAAATTCCACCGAGATTGAATCGGTAGTTCTCGTAGAGCGAGTGAAATTTTTGTTTCTGATTCTTTTCTGATTCTCATGGACAAGCAAGACGCACTTCGTCGGACCAAGAGGCTCGCATTCAGCTGTCTGCTCGCGGCAGCCGCCCTCTTCATCGTCGCCTCGCTGGCCCCGCCGTCCTGGTGGAGCGGGTTGCTGCGCGCCATGGCTGAGGCCGCCATGGTGGGGGCGCTGGCGGACTGGTTCGCTGTGAGTGCATTGTTCCGTCGCATTCCCCTGCCCTTGCTGTCGCGCCATACCGACATCATTGCTCGCAACAAGGAGCGTATCGCCGACAACCTCGCCCTCTTCGTGGAAGAAAAATTCCTCAGCCCGCAGTCGCTGGTCACGCTGATACGCCGGCATGATCCGGCGCAGCACCTGGCCCGATGGATGGCGCTGCCGGACAACGCCGCACGCCTGGGCGGCTACATGGCGCGCGCGGTGGGCGGCGTGCTCATGCTCACCGACGATCGTCGCATCCAGTCTTTTCTGCGCCAGGGCTTGCATGCGGCGGTAGGCAAGCTGGACCTGTCGCATTCCCTGGCCGCCGTGCTCGATACGCTGACCCTGGACGGCCGGCACCAGCAACTGCTCGACCGCGCCATCATCGAACTGGCCGCCTTGCTGAACCGTGAGCAGACCCGGATTTTTATCGCCGAGCGTATGGTGGATTGGTTGCGCCAGGAATATCCCAAGATCGAGAAGATCCTTCCCTTGCAGTGGATAGGCGAGAAATCCGCGCAGACCCTGGCCGACATCCTCGACAAGCTGCTGACCGGCATCGCCGAGGACCCCCAGCATTCACTGCGCCGCGCCTTCGACGAGCAGGTCGCGCGATTCATCGTCCGCCTCAAGGAAGACCCTGCCCTGCGCGAGCGTGCCGAAACGTTCAAGCGCGAGTTGCTGGAAGGCGAAGCGGTCCATGCCTACGTGGGCGGGCTGTGGGACAGTCTGCGGCAATGGCTGCGCGCCGACCTGGAGCGTAGCGACTCGGTCTTGCGTCGCCACGCCCAAGACGCCACCCAATGGATAGGCCAGGCGCTGCAGGACGACGCCGCGTTGCGGGCCTCGCTCAACACCCATCTCGAGCACGCCGTCGCCAGCTTGAGTCCCGAGCTGGCGCAGCTGCTCTCGCGTCACATCAGTGACACCATCCGCCAATGGGACACGGTCGAGCTGTCGCGCCAGGTCGAACTCAATATCGGCCGCGACCTGCAGTTCATCCGCATCAATGGCACCCTCGTGGGCGCACTGATCGGCGCCGTGCTGTTTGGCCTCTCAGCGCTGATGCAATGGCTGGTGCACGGCGCTTGAACACGTCTGCACTGGCGGCCTACTGATCCATCTCCTTGAGGGTCTTGCGCATGATCTTGCCGGTCGCCGTGGTGGGCAAGGCCTCCACGAAACTGATCAGACGCGGATACTCGTGCGCCGCCAGTTGCGACCGTACGTGCTGCTGCAACTCGGCCGTCATGGTCTCGTCTGGCGTGATGCCATCCTTGAGCGCCACGAAGGCCTTCACCACTTCGGTCCGCAAGGCGTCCTTGACGCCCACCACCGCGGCGATGCGCACGGCCGGATGGCGCATCAGGCATTCCTCGATGGGGGCCGGGCCGATGCGGTAGCCGGCGCTGGTGATGACGTCGTCGTTGCGGCCCAGGTAGCGGATATAGCCTTGTTCGTCCATGCTGCCCAGGTCACCCGTGAGCAGGAAGTCGCCGGCGAATTTCTCGCGCGTGGCTTCCTCGTTGCGCCAGTAGCGCAGGAACATCACCGGATCAGGAGCGCGGATGGCGATATTGCCGACCGCGCCGTGCGGCAGCACCTGGCTTTGCTCATCGACGATCTGCACCACATGGCCCGGCACAGCGCGCCCCATGCTGCCGGAGACCGATGGATAGCAATGCGAGGAAGACGAGACCACCAGGTTGCATTCGGTCTGGCCGTAGAATTCGTTGATGGTGACGCCCAGTGCTTCTCGCCCCCAGGCGATCAGGTCATCGCCCAGCGTCTCGCCACCGCTGGCCACGCTGCGCAGCGAGAAGTCCCCCTGCGCGCGCGCAGGGTTGGCGCTGCGCAGCATCTTCAGCGCCGTCGGTGGGAAGAATACGTTGCGGATCTGATGCCGCGCCAGCAGTCCGAATACCTCCGCGGCATCGAATTTTTCCAGACGCCGCGCTACCACGGCCACGCCGTGATACAGCGACGGCAGCAGCACATCGAGCAAGCCGCCGATCCAGGCCCAGTCGGCGGGCGTCCAGAAGCGGTCGCCCTCTTGCGGGAAGCTGTCGTGCGACACCTCCACACCCGGCAGATGGCCCAGCAGCACGCGGTGTGCATGCAGCGCGCCCTTGGCCTTGCCGGTGGTGCCGGAGGTGTAGATGATCATGGCAGGATCATCGGCTAGCGTCAGCACGGGTTCCAGCTCGGCAGGGGCGGCCTGCAGGCGGTCCCAGAAGTCGGTGGTCTGCGGCAGCACCAGGTCCGATGATTCCACGCAGAACACCAGCTTGAGCGCCGGCAGTTCCCCCGCCAGCGTGGCCTTTTCCATCCCGCTGGCATCGGTCACCAACGCGACCGCGCCGCTGTTGTCGAGCCGGTAGGCGATGGCGTCCGGCCCGAACAGGTAGAACAGCGGCACCGTGATGGCGCCCAGCTTGTAGGCGGCGAGATGGGTGATGACCGTTTCGATGCGTTGCGACAGGTAGATGCCGATCCGGTCACCGCGCTCGACGCCAGCTGCACGCAGGGCATTGGCGAATTTGTCGCTGAGGATCTTGAGCTGGTCGTAGCTGTAGGTCGTGACGCTGCCATCGGCGTCTTCGCAGATGATGGCCGTGCGCCCGCTGCCATCGGCCCAGCGGTCGCAGGCGGCCTGGGCGATGTTGAAGTGGGTGGGGATGTCCCATGGATAGGGCGCCGGCTGTGTCGGGTGGTAATGCGCGGCCGTGATCGGGCTGCGTGATGGCGTGGGCATGCTCACGTGCTGGTCTCCTGTGAATGTTCTGGTGGCGGTGCCTGCAGGGGGGATCGCTTGTGTGCATATCATAGCCTCCTTGGCGTCCAGAGCGGCGCGCGGGGGCAGCTATAACGCTGACGTCCGTTCAGCCCGGTTCGCCGCTGGAAATTGCAACCATGCCGGCCTCCATCTTTCTCGTCGTCATTTTTGGAGCCGCGCGCAGCATATTGTTGCTTGTGTTGATGGGGCGTGAGGTCCTCTATATCGTCTGACCGCTTGAGAGCGATATCAGAACAGGATGCCGAATGACCGATCAACATGCCGAACTCAATACCGTCAGGGAGAGAGCGAAGAGAAAGCTGGAGCGCGACATGGGGCCGCGCTTACTGGCTCACCTCAATGACTCCCGCACCGTTGAGATCATGCTCAATGCCGATGGCAGGTTGTGGCTCGAGCGGCTGGGTGAACCCATGTCGTGCATTGGCTCGATGAGAACTGCCCAGGCCCAGGCCATCATCGAAACCATAGCTGGTTTCCATGGCAAGGAAGTTACCCGCAGTCGCCCCATTCTGGAAGGTGAGCTTCCGCTCGATGGCAGTCGCTTCGCTGGTCAGCTTCCCCCCGTCGTTCCCGCACCGACCTTCGCTATCCGGAAAAAGGCCGTGGCGATCTTCACGCTCGATCAATACGTGGAACGCGGGATCATGACAGCCGCGCAACGCGACGTATTGGTAGCGGCCGTGCGCGCGCACCGCAACGTCCTGGTGATCGGCGGAACCGGTTCCGGCAAGACTACGCTGGTCAATGCCATCATCAACGAGATGGTGATCCAGGATCCGAGCGAGCGCGTTTTCATCATCGAAGACACCGGCGAGATTCAGTGTGCCGCGCAGAACTATGTCCAATATCACACCAGCGCCGAGGTGAGCATGACGGCGCTACTCAAGGTGACTCTGCGTATGCGTCCTGACCGTATTCTGGTAGGCGAGGTGCGCGGTCCGGAGGCGTTGGACCTGCTGATGGCCTGGAATACCGGGCACGAAGGAGGCGCGGCCACCTTGCACGCCAATAATGCCAAAGCCGGTCTGGACAGGCTGGCGATGCTCGTGAGCATGCATCCCGATTCGCCCAAGCCGATCGAACCCCTCATTGGCGACGCCGTTCATGTGGTGGTCCATATCGCCAGAGTCGACGGCGCACGCCGCATCCAGAGCATCCTCCAGGTCAACGGATTTGCCAACGGCCATTACATCACCGAAACACTCTAACTAGGAACCTTGTCATGCATACACGCTATTCCATCCACAACCTCATTTTCATGCTGGGCCTGATCGCATTGGCCGCGCTGCTGATCACGCCTGAAACGGCAATGGCTGCTGAAGGCGTCGGGGGCAAGTTACCGTATGAAGACTGGCTCACTAACCTGCGCAACTCTATCACCGGCCCGGTTGCTTTCTCCCTTTCCATCATCGGTATCGTGGTGGCTGGCGGTGTTCTCATCTTTGGCGGCGAACTCAATGGCTTCTTCAGGACGCTGATTTTCATCGTGCTGGTCATGGCGTTGCTGGTCGGTGCGCAGAACATGATGGGAACCTTCTTTGGACGAGGTGCTGAGATTGTGGCACTGGACAGTAACCCGGTTGCCGCCACTCATCCTGCAGCTGAGCGGGCCTTCACCGCGATTGCAAGGTGAACCGTGAGCCTGCGAGTGATACCCATCCACCGCGCTGGAAATAGAGAAAACCTGTTCATGGGAGGTGACCGTGAATTGGTGATGTTTACCGGGCTGATCGCCGGCGCACTGGTGTTTAGCGCTCAGGAACTCAGAGCCACCGTGTTTGGCATCAGCTTATGGTTCGCTGCGCTGTTCATCCTCAGGCTTATGGCCAAGGCCGATCCCAAGATGCGCCATGTCTATCTTCGCCAGCGCCGCTATCGCTCCTATTATCCGGCGCGTAGCACGCCGTTTCGTGAAAACACATCGAGCCAGACGAGGCTATACCAATGATTGAGGCTGCCGCATTTGCTGTTGCAGGACTGGGCGCGGTACTGCTGCTGATGCTCTTTGCGCGGCTGCGTGCATTTGATGCAGAGCTCCAGCTCAAGAAACATCGCTCGAAAGATGCGGCTTTGGCGGATGAACTCAACTACGCCGCTGTCGTTGACAATGGTGTAGTCGTCTGCAAAAACGGCGCCTTCATGGCCGCCTGGCTCTACAAGGGCGACGACGACGCCAGCAGCACGGAAGAGCAGCGCGAAATGGTCTCATTCCGGATCAATCAGGCGCTTGCCGGCCTGGGTAATGGTTGGATGCTGCATGTCGATGCCGATCGCCGTCACGCACCGAACTATTCCAGTCGAGGTACCTCGTCGTTCCCCGATGCCATATCCCTTGGCATCGATGAAGAACGTCGTCGGCTCTTCGAGAGTCTCGGGGCAATGTTCGAAGGTTGCTTCGTGCTCACTGTTACTTGGTTTCCTCCTGTGCTGGCGCAGCGCAAGTTCGTCGAGCTGATGTTTGACGACGATGCCGTGACACCCGACAAAACGGCCCGGACTATGGATCTTATCGGGCAATTCAAGAGGGAGATCGCCAGCCTCGAGGGGCGCCTCACAGCGGCGCTCAAGCTGACCCGGCTGCGCGCGCAGAAGATTATCACTGAAGAAGGAAGAGAAGTAACGCACGACCATTTTCTGGCTTGGTTGCAGTTCTGTGTGACCGGTGTGCGTCATCCAGTCCTCTTGCCCAGCCATCCCATGTATCTCGATGCCCTTATCGGCGGGCAGGAAATGTGGACTGGCGTGGTACCGAAAATTGGTCGCAAGTTCATCCAGGTCGTGGCCATCGAAGGATTTCCGCTGGAATCCACGCCGGGCATTCTCACGGCCCTGACCGAGCTGCCTTGCGAATATCGCTGGTCCAGTCGCTTCATCTTCATGGATCAGCATGAGGCGCTTAACCAGATGGATAAGTACCGGAAGAAGTGGAAGCAGAAGGTACGAGGTTTCTTCGATCAGGTGTTCAATACCAATACGGGGTCGATCAACCAGGACGCCGCCAGCATGGTGTCTGACGCCGAAGCGGCTATCGCCGAGATTAGCAGCGGCCTGATAGCTGCTGGCTACTACACCAGCGTGGTCGTGTTGATGGATGAGAACCGGGAGCGACTGGCTGCTTCTGCGCTACTGGTGGAAAAAGCCATCAATCGCCATGGCTTTGCAGCACGGGTCGAGACGATCAACACGATGGATGCCTATAAAGGCAGTCTCCCGGGGCACGGCGTGGAGAACGTCCGACGGCCGCTCATCAATACGATGAACCTGGCGGACATGCTCCCTACCAGCTCAATCTGGACGGGTAGCGCAACAGCTCCCTGCCCCATGTCTCCCCCATTGGCGCCTGCGCTCATGCATTGCGTGACCGTGGGGGCGACACCCTTCCGTCTCAATCTGCATGTAAGGGATCTGGGACATACCTTCATGTTTGGGCCTACCGGCGCGGGTAAATCGACGCACCTGGCCATTCTTGCCGCCCAGTTCAGGCGCTATGCCGGTATGTCGATCTATGCCTTCGACAAAGGGATGTCCTTGTATCCACTGTCCGCCGGCATACGGGCTGCCACAAAAGGGCAAAGCGGTCTCCATTTCACCGTCGCCTCTGACGACGATCGGCTCGCTTTCTGTCCACTCCAGTTCCTGGGAACCAAGGGCGATAGAGCCTGGGCAATGGAATGGATCGATACCATCCTGGCCCTGAACGGGGTTGTCACTACCCCAGGGCAGCGCAATGAGATCGGCCACGCCATCATGAGCATGCACGCCAGCAATGCGAGAACGCTCTCCGAATTCTCGGTGACGATTCAGGACGGCGCGATTCGTGAGGCCATCAAGCAATACACCGTCGATGGTTCGATGGGACATCTTCTGGATGCCGAACAGGATGGTCTGGCACTGTCAGATTTCACGGTCTTCGAGATCGAGGAATTGATGAACCTGGGCGAGAAGTTTGCGCTGCCCGTGTTGCTTTACCTTTTCCGTCGAATCGAGTGCGCGCTCAAGGGACAGCCAGCTGTCATCATTCTGGACGAAGCCTGGTTGATGCTGGGACATCCGGCGTTCCGCGCGAAGATCAGAGAATGGCTCAAGGTGCTGCGCAAAGCCAACTGCCTGGTACTGATGGCGACCCAAAGCCTCTCTGATGCAGCCAACTCAGGCATCCTGGATGTGATTGTGGAGTCCACCGCATCCAAGATATTCCTGCCTAACATCTACGCACGCGACGACGACACAGCGGCGCTCTATCGGCGCATGGGTCTGAACTCCCGCCAAATCGAAATCCTTGCCTCGGCAGTGCCGAAGCGGCAGTACTACTACGTCTCAGAAAACGGCCGCCGCCTCTACGACCTCGCTCTTGGCCCACTGGCGCTGGCATTTGTCGGCGCCTCCGACAAGGAGTCCGTAGCGGCCATCAAGAGCCTTGAAATCAAGTTCGGCGCGGACTGGGTGAATCAGTGGCTGGCCGAGCGAGGACTCAATCTCAATGACTATCTGGAGGGAGCGTGAACATTTCCGAAAGAATCAAGAACCTGGTCGTCAAGAAATCTCATGCCATTGAGAAGTCGGACTCGGAGAATCCTTATCTCGCCGCACGCCGTACCTGGAATGAGCATGTCGGATCGCTCGTCTCACAGCGTCAGACGTGGCAGCTGATCGGCATCCTGTCGATGCTCATCGCCTTGGCGGGAGTAGGCGGAGTGATCCATATCGGCAGCCAGTCCAGGTTTGTTCCCTATGTGATCGAAGTCGATAAGCTGGGAAACACCATGGCAGCCGGGCCGGTCCAGTCGGCCTCCAAGGCTGATCCGCGCGTCATTCATGCTGCTGTCACCGATTGGATGAGCTGCGCTCGCATGGTCTCTCCCGATGTTGCGGTCCAGCGCAATTGTGTATTCAAGGTCTACTCGATGCTGGCGCCAAATGATGCCGCAACGGTAAAGATGAACGAATGGCTCAACGGAACTGCGGAGTCCAACCCGTTTAAGCGCGCCGAAACCGAAATGGTGAGTATCGAGATCAAGAGCGCGATTCCTCAGACGCCTGATACCTGGCAAGTCGAGTGGAACGAGGTCACTCGAGATCGCCAGGGCACGATCTCCGGTGAGCCTGTTGTATGGCGTGCGCTGGTAACTACCTATATTGCGGAAGTTCTCCCTGGCACGACGGAAGAGCAATTGCGCAGCAACCCGATGAGTATTTATGTCCGCGATTTCTCTTGGTCGCGTGTCCGCTGATTCGAAAGTCAACCATCATGGCAAAAACACAACAAGCTTTTCTGATCTGCACTGCTCTTATGGCCGTCGTGCCAGCGTACGGCGCGACCGATGACATTGCGGACAGATATTTCAGCAAAGCCAATCCTTCGCTGACAGCTCAGGAGCGCGCGGGACTGGCCATTGCCAAGCGGTGGACGGCAGACTCGGTGACCGGCGTCAGACCGGTTGCTGGTGCTCATGGCGCAGTTCAGTTTGTCTATGGCGCACAGCAGCCCAGCATCGTGTGTGCAGTCCTGCAGGTATGCGACGTGGCCTTGCAGGCGGGCGAACAGGTCAACTCCATCAATCTCGGCGATACAGCTCGCTGGACGGTGGAGCCAGCGATCACCGGGAGCGGCGCGACTGAGGTCCAGCATCTGATCATCAAACCCATGGATGTAGGTCTGGATACCAGTCTCATCGTTACCACCAACCGTCGCAGCTACCACTTGCGTTTGCGCTCGCATCGTACCGATTACATGCCAGTCGTTTCGTTTAGTTATCCGGAAGAGACTCAAGCAAAGTGGGAAGCGATACGTAGGCGGGAGAAAGAGGAACGCATCGAAAAGACCATTGCCCCCACCGGCGAATATCTGGGAGATTTGTCGTTTGACTACGAATTGGAAGGTTCTGCTAACTGGAAGCCGGTGCGTGTGTATAACGACGGGCGCAAAAGCATCATTGAGATGCCCGCAGCAATGCAGCAAACGGAGGCTCCCACGCTTCTTGTGATCCGTAAGGATGCGGGAATCTTCAGCGAAGAAGAAACTGTCATGGTGAACTACCGCGTCCACGGAAGCCGATACATAGTGGACACCGTGTTTGACCGCGCGATCCTGATCTCAGGGGTGGGTGGCAGTCAAGATCGTGTGACCATCACCAGGAGGAAATGATCATGAACAGGATCTTCCTCATGCTGTTGCTATCCCTCGCCACGCTCACTAGCGCTTGCACGACAAGGCAATACGGTAATTTTCTTGCACCGGCTCCTTTCGATCAGGGCAAGTTAGCGGAAGATGTCGTGCGACAACTCATCGTGCTCTATGCGCCGGCGCACACGCGCATTGATATGCAACAGGCCACACCCGATCCATTCGGACAGGCCTTGGTCAAGGCTTTACGCGCTGACGGCTACGCTGTATCCGAGTATGCACCCCCGGATACGGCTACCGCGAGAAAGCCGTCTTCGACCGACGCTCTTCCGTTGCGCTACGTACTTGACCGCGCGGGCGACATGGGAGGGAACCTCTATCACGTCAGCTTGCAAATTGGCAATCAAACCGTGGCCCGGCCTTATCTCGTGCAAGACGGTGTAATCAGCCCGGCTGGATACTGGGTACGCAAGGAGTGATGCCATGTCTGGAAAATCCGACCTCATGTCACCCGATGCATCGCCAGGTGAAACTTCCAAGAAAGCCGGAGTTCGTCGCGTCAATAACATGCCGATGTACATCATCGGTGGTGTAGTGCTGTCGTTCATGTTGATAATGGGACTGGTGGCGGCTGATCGCGCCGCCAAGCAGAATGCGCCCGCGGCGACCCAGCAGGAAAAGGCGGGCAACGCGACAATCTTTGCCAAGACATTGGCCGGAGATAAGACCGGCGGACTGATCCAGTCCGCCGGCCCATTGATCGGTGCCGCGAAGCCAGGTCCATCGCAACCATCCACTCCATTAATGACCATCGCTGGGCCCGAGAGTGCGGATCAGCCACCGGTGCCACCTTCTCTTCGCGGATATGCGCCCTCGGATCTACAGTCAGCCGGGGCACCGGCTACCGATGACGAAGCACAACGCGTCCATATCGCCAAGATGCAGATGTTTGGTGAAGCGGTGAAGGCCAGGACAGCCGTTCGGGTGGAAGCTCCCCGCAGTGGCGGATCTGCGCCCGGGGGCGTCAGCTATCAAGGTTCGTCGCCACAAACCCGTGAAGAAATGTTGAATCGTATCGCAGCGGTTCAACAACAAATTGCGGCTCAGCGCAGTGTCGATCCAACGGCGGCCTATCAGGCCCGCCTGGCCCAGGTCCGCGCGAGTCTCAATGAGGAGGGTGGTTCATTCGGCGGTGCCGGGGTGGTCGGGAAAACCGAGCTTCTGAAGACAGCTAGCTCTGGTAGCGATCCTACTGGCATGTCGCAATTCGGTCAGGGCAAGCAGGGTGATCGCTGGAAGCTGGACGCACAGCCTGAACCGCCCCGCTCGCCCTATGAGCTGCGCGCTGGATTTGTCGTGCCGGCAACGTTGATATCAGGGGTGAATTCAGAGCTTCCCGGCCAGATCATGGCTCAAATCGCTCAGGACGTGTACGACACGCCAACGGGGAAATATCTGTTGCTGCCTCAAGGATCACGGCTGCTGGGATCGTATTCCAGCGACATTATCTATGGCCAGGCACGCGTCTTGATTGCGTGGCAGCGCATTGTCTTCCCCGATGGCAAGGCGCTGGACATTGGCGCCATGCCCGGTGCTGACAGTGCGGGTTATGCCGGATTCACTGACCAGGTCAACAACCATTATCTACGGCTGTTCGGATCGGCCATTCTCATGTCAGGCGTGACGGCCGGCATTACCTACAGCCAGCGGCAGGACCAGGGAAGAAATCAGCTTGGACCTCCCAGCGCTGGCAGTGCATTGAGCGAGGCACTTGGTCAGCAGTTGGGTCAGGTTACGGCTCAACTCATCGCAAAGAACATGAACATAGCTCCGACGCTGGAGATTCGTCCGGGTTATCGCTTCAACGTGGTGGTCACGAAGGATATGGCGTTTTCAAAGCCCTACCGTTCATTTGATTACTAGGTTTAAAGGAGAGTGATATGAAAAGGCGGCTGATTCTGAATCGATGGGTTCTTGTGGTTGCAGTATGTTGGCCGCTGAGCTCTCCAGTCCTAGCTACTGGTATCCCTACGCTTGATGTTACCAATCTGGCGCAAAACATCCTCGTTGTGAAGGAGTCGGTGGAGCATACGGTTAATCAGGTCAAGCAAATTGAAACGCAGCTTAAGCAATATGAGGATCAGCTTCGGAATTCTCTGGCGCCCGCTGCGTACATATGGGACCTAGCCCAGTCGACCCTCGACGGTTTGATCGGTGCAACAAATGTATTGGGCTATTACAAAGACCTGCTAGGGGACTTTGACAGCTATATCACAAATTTTCAGGACATCAATTACTACAAGGCTTCGCCATGCTTCTCAGCAAGCGGTTGTACACAAGCTCAGATGACTGAGATCAACAAGGGACGTGAGCTTGCCAGTACAGCCCAAAGGGAAGCGAATGCTGCCTTTCTAAGAGCCCTGAGGGAACAGGACACCGCCCTACGCCTAAACACGAAAACGTTGGAAAAGCTTCAATCGAGTGCGCAAGGCGCTAGAGGTCAGATGGAAGCCCTTGGAATTGCGAACCAGCTTGCAGGGCACCAGGCACAACAGCTATTGCAGATCCGCCGCATGTTGCTGGTTCAGCATGCCGCGCTCGCCCCGAAGATACAGGCCGACGCGGCAAAGGAAGCCCGTCAGGAAGCAGCTCGGTCTGCCGCACTAGAACAAAGAATTAAGAAAACCGATAAGCCGTTGAACGTATTTAACTTGCTTCGTGACCTGAAAAGGAAATAGACATCATGCGTATAAGCACTCTGCTGCCGTTATCAGCGGCCGCTATTGCGCAAAAAAGCCGCTCGACGGAAACGAACGAGAAAATTACAGATATCGATGTCTGCAAGGCACTCACTGGAGCTTGCGCGCCAAGACCGATTCGTAAAGAGGAAGGCTCGCTTCAGGATGAAGCAAAGAGTTGGTTCAATTTAATTGGGCCTGAAGAATCGAAAAGCTTGCTTGGTATGCCATGAAAGCGCGCCATTCCTTTTTGATGCTTGGGCTGATGCTTGCGTTTTACTCACCGAGTGTCTGCGCAGCGCTTGTAAGCGAGCGAATTCTTGAGGGCGTGGTGGTGAAATTCGTCAGTCATGCGCTCCACTGGCGAAAATATATGATGGAAAAGGCCACTATTCTATTTTGGGCGCTCGGAACGATTTCGCTGGTGTGGACCTTTGGCTTGATGGCATTGCGCAAGGCCGATATTGGTGAATTCTTTGCTGAGTTCATCAGGTTTTCCCTGTTCTTGGGTTTCTTTTTGTGGTTGCTACAACACGGACCTGACTACACATTGGACCTCCTTTTGTCTATGCGCGAAATGGGCGAAAGAGCCTCCGGCCTTGATTCTGCCACTCCCACGGGGATCGTTGATGTCGGGTTTCTGATCCTGCAGCGATCACTTCTCAGCCTGGCGGACTGGTCACCGGTCGAAAGTGCCATCGGCATGACGCTCAGCCTGGGAATCATGATGGTATTGACGACGGCCGCGGTCAATCTGATGTTGCTCGTGGTGGCCGCGGTGCTGCTGATGTATGCCGGTATCTTTCTGTTGGGCTTCGGGGGTTCGCGATGGACCTCGGACATTGCGCTCAACTACTACAAGACGCTGTTCGGCATCGGACTCCAAATCATGACCATCGTGCTGCTCACAGGTATCAGCAATGAGGTGCTGATCGAATTTTACGTCGCTATGAATCCGGGAGCCGTCAATTTTGAGGAACTTGCCGTAATGCTCGTTTTTTGTTCAGTACTGATGATGATGGTCAATAAACTTCCGCCCTTGGTTGCAAGTATTTTGACCGGGGCGGCAATTGGCAACGCGGGCGGTATCGGCAGTCACGGCCCCAGCGAGATTGCCGGCGCCCTTGGATCGGCTACCTCTGCCGTAGAAAAATTCTCCTCTGCCCTGACGCGCGGCGTGGCCGGGATGGCCGGAGATGCATCGGCCTTGTTGGGGGCCTTCTCAAAAGCAGGTCAGAGTATGTCGGCGGGTACCGCCGCCATGTCGTCGTTCCCTGGCAGTGGTAGCGGGGGTAATGACGCTGGTGCATTTTCCGAGGCAGCCGGTTTTGGCCCGACCAATGCGGAACCCGGAGTCGCATCATCGCAAGCTGGCTCGAGTAAGAAACCCGACGACTCATCATCTGCTGCTGGCAGCGAGGATGATGGCAGCGGCGGAGCCTCGGGAGGTGGCGATAGCGATGGGGAGCAGTTCTCCTCCGACGAGGAGGGCAACTCTTCAGCGTCTGAATCTGGCAGTAATGCTGATGATGCTTCCAGCGATGACGGTAATGACGCTGGCGCATTTTCCGAGGCTGCCGGTTTTGGCCAGGCGCACGCGGAACCCGGAGAAGGGTCTTCACAAGGCGGTGCGCAGAAGGAACCCGACGAATCATCATCTGATGCCGGCCGTCAGGATGACCGCGGCGAACGGCCTGCCGCCGGCGGTACTAATGGTGGAGAGCAGTCCTCCTCCGACGAGGAAGGCAGCTCTTCAGCGTCTGAATCCGGTAGTAACGCAGCTGATGCCTCCAGCAGCGACGCCAGTGGTGCTGGCGCACTTTCCGAGGCCGGCGGTTCTGGCCAAACTCATGTGGAACCTGGACAGGTGTCATCGCAAAGTGGCACGCGGGGGCGCGACGATTCGTCATCTGGTGCCGTTAGCCAGGGTAAAAGTGGAGGACAGAGCGCAGCGGGAGTGAGCAGGGACTCGCAGCAGTCGTCCTCCGACGCTGATGCCAAGCGCTCAGCAGCTGTGTCTGTGGGTAATGCTGCTGATGCTTCCGATGTTGCCGCTCGTACTGCAGATAGAGGAAAGGCTGAAGCCCCCAGCCTTCCAGATGCAGAATCTTCTGTTGACTCGAATAATGAAGTCGAGGCTTTTGCAAAGCGGGACCACGATGCTCCCGAAGAGAAATCCAGACCTGGAGGCGACACCAAATGAACAGATCCTTTATCGTGGCCAGCCTATCTTTGGCTTTCGGCTCAATCAGCACCTCGGCCGCCGCGCAGGACGTGCTGACCGGCGACACCAGGCTAGCCTGTGAGGCAATCCTGTGCCTCTCTTCCGGTACACGCCCGACCGAGTGCCTGCCCTCTCTGAATCGCTATTTCTCAATCAATCTGCGCAAGTTCTCCGACACCATCCGAGAGCGGGCAAATTTCCTGCGCCTGTGTCCGGTCTCGAATCAGACACCAGAGATGCAGTCCTTGGTCGCTGCCATCTCGGACGGCGCCGGTCGCTGCGATCCTGGATCACTTAACAAAACGCTCGTCATGTGGCGCCTCAACTCGAAAGGTGTATACGAGACCTATATCAGCGATCAAATGCCCGGTCATTGTACGTCTTATGTCGGCCACGCCTATACCGACTTCAAAAGTAGTGGCACGTTGCCGCGCTACGTGGGTCTTCCTGAACGTGGAGGTTCCTGGGTCCAGGAAAGTGAATATGCCCAAGCGCTGGCGGCATATACCGAACGTGTGCGCCGCGAAGATGAGAGACGGCGTTATCGATATTATGGAAACTGAGCGAAAGTCTCTCCATGCTATTTCTTGCCGATCTACCGCTTCCAATTCAGGAACGCGTCACATGTTCTGTCATCGCAAGCGTGAAATACCATGTGCCGACCAACATCATGCTGGCCGTCGCGGAGAAGGAGGCGGGTAAGCCGGGTCTTTGGAGCCGTAATTCAAATGGAAGCTACGACGTCGGTTCCATGCAGTTCAATACGGCCTATCTGAACGACTTGGCAAGATACCGTATTACGGCAGCCGATGTGGCTGCCCCTGGTTGTTATTCGTATGAGCTTGCCGCCTGGCGCTTGCGGCAGCACATCAGCAAGGATCGTGGGGATATCTGGACCAGGGCTGCAAACTACCACTCCCGCACTGCGCGGCACAACGCAGCATATCGAGTGGATCTGATGCGCAAGGCATCGAAATGGGCTGATTGGCTGGAATCTCGGTTTCCTATGTCGGATATCAAAAGATCAGAATCGGTCGCGACAATTCCGGCGGCGTCAGGAGGGGCGACGCTTCTCCCGAAAGGATATTCGGCGCGCATTGGCGGAACGATATCGGCGCCTGCGTATGTTCCCCGTATGTTGCTAACCAGCAGGGGGGCAAAGGGGAAGTAAAAGAAAAGGCTAGGTTCCGCATTGATTCACGCCGTCTTGCCAGCGCGCTCTGTGAAGCGATGGGCGGAGGTTGAGGGCTCTGGGAAATTGTGGCCGGGGTGCTACTGAATTTTGGCTTGGCCATCATCCATCGTTCTTGCCCCTTTTGTTGACGCTCGCTTGCCTCTGAATCTTTTCTTGGCGCTGTCGGACCTTGCTGCACCGACCATCCGACTGCGATCTGCACGTGTATAGGATCTATCGACGGTGCGTTCTGGCTCGGAGAAGCTTGCCAGTAGGTTCGCCGGCCTTCTATACGAACGTGAATGACTATTGATCTGTTTAGGCCACTGTTGCTGAAGTCGAGCCGCGTTCAGTTCCAGCTAATTTATTAGGTATTTTCAACCAACCATATGAGGTCTAAAAGTGATGAAACTATTGAAGCGTCTTTCGGTTCTGCTGCCTGTACTTGCTCTGAGTGGTTGCGCTGAGCTTGAGAAATTTGCCAACGAGGCGAAAAAGATAAAAATCGCTCCTGCGCAACCTGCCCTACCTGCGAAACCTGCGCTTGTTGAGTCTTTAGATGAGGTATGCAAAGTCTATGGCCAGAACAGCCTTCGCGCCAATGGCAGCTTCAGAGGGAAGGTCGTCACTGCCAGAGCAGTAGTGGAGTATGCAGATAATGTCCAAGGAGACTTTTTCCTCAGTTTGACTCCAATTGAAGCGAGGTCAGTTGAGCTATCGGCGGTGGCGAAAAGACGGACAGACGCCATGCTTGTCTCTAAAGGCCAGTTTGTTACCGTCACTGGTGTCATCACTAACATTACTTTCGGCAATGTGCGAGAGTGCGTCGTCTTCCTTAGCGACGCCACTTTCTGATCGTCCGCAATCGCCAACCGGCGCTTGCTCCATTACCACTTGCGCCTGCTTACATGCGTACCCATGGAAGTGCCAGCTAGTGGCCTTGTGGCCTGTTATACCAAGCGGCAGGCCAGCAAGCGAACAACAATGCAGATTCAACCAGTGAGATACTCTCACAGCCATTCCGAAAATACTCCTGACAACGTAATCCCTGCACACAGTACCGAGCTTGTGATTACTCACCAGGTAATCACAGGCCGGATCACCGTCTTGATCTGTGCCCGATGGATGGGGCCGAAATAGCGGCTGTCAAAGGAGGTGGCGCTCACATCGGACATCAGCAGCAGCTCGACATTGCCGAGGGTATAGAGGTTGCCCTGGTAGCGTGGCAGTTCCTGTCCGACGTTGTCCTTTTTAACGGGAGTGCTTAATGGCAGCAAATTGCCATTGACGCGTACGCCATCATCGGTAACGCTTATCACATCGTCTTTAATGCCGGCCACGCGCTTCATCATATTGCCGTAACCTCCTGGGCAGAAGCCGTAACCGATGTAACCCCTTTTCCTGGCAACATCGAATACGCCAACAGGTGGCGGGCAGAAGAGTACGTAGGCGCCTTTTTCCAATGGTGCGCTACTGGTCCAGTAAAGACCTAGCGGAATGCTCCGAGAGATATTTATCCTTGCGCCCGCGAAGTAGGCAGTCGCAGCGATCAGCAACATGCCTGCCCCAGCGATGGCGATGCCTGCTGCAATCCGTTTCAGAATGTGGTGCAAGGTACGCCTCATGATTCGCTGTCCGGTTGGTCAGACTCTGCCGGAGGTGCTGCGTTGAGTCGGTCGCTCACGGTAGGAGCGGCAATGGCAGCCCTGGCCTGGAAGATGGGATCCTTGAAGTACAAGGGTTGTTTTCCGTAGATCGCCGGATATCCCGCCACATAGATCACCATGTCACCAGCTTGCTCGATCTCGCCTGCCGCGTTCTTGCGGGGACCCGGCATGCGAAGGCATTCGTCGGGGGTCAGCAGCGGGCGCTGGACCTCCTGCATGGTGCGTGATACCTGACCCATGACCACGGCGGTGCGGCGGCCACTGGTCGTGATCTGTTCCTTGACTACCGTTGTCTGGCCGCTCAGCCGCGATAGGTGTTCTGCCGTTTCGATGCGGTTGGGGGGATAGGCGTTTTGCACGTGGCAGTTCGATGTGATGCTCTCGTCCGGACCGTAGCCTGTCTCCCTGCTCCTGAGCTGATTCAGATCCTGGCATATCAGGTAGCACTTGATGCCGTAGCCGGCGACAAAGGCCAATGACTCCTGCATGATCTCGAGTTTTCCCAAACTCGGAAATTCGTCCAGCATCATCAGAAGACGATGTTTATAGTGAGCAACCGGGCGCCCTTCCTTGAAGTCCATCTTGTCGGCCAGCAGGCGCACGATCATGTTCACCATGATGCGGACCAGCGGTCGCAGGCGCGCCTTGTCGTTGGGTTGAGTCACGAGATACAGGCTAACCGGAGCGTCCTCATGCATCAACTGCTTGATATGGAAGTCTGACCGGCTGACGTTACGTGCCACGACTGGGTCTCGGTACAGCGACAGGTAGGACTTGGCGGTGGATAGCACGGACCCGGCTTCCTCCTCAGGACGATCCATCATGTCCCGTGCAGCCGAACCAACGGCATGATGGTTCTGGCCAAGTACGTGTCCATAGGTCGCCATCTCAGCCCAAAGTCGTCCAACGTCCCGGTTGGGTGCTGAAAGCATCGCATCGATCGAGGGCAGCGTCGCCGTTTCGCCAGTGTCCCTGGCGAGATAGAGTGCGTGAAGGATCACGCCGACCAGAAGCGCGAAGGAGGTTTTCTGCCAGTGTGAATCCAGACCTTTTCCATCCGGGTCCACGATCAGGGTCGCAAGGTTCTGCACGTCGCCAACCTCGTGCTCGGTGCCGAGGCGGACTTCATCCAGCGGATTCCAGCAGACGCTGCCGGAAGCACTGGCCGGCTCGAAGCGCAGCACCTTGTTGCGGGCATGTTGCTGTCGCCAGCCAGCGGTCAGCGCCCATAGCTCACCCTTGAGATCGGTGATGACCGTACTGGCGCCCCAGGATAACAGCGTGGGTACCACCAGCCCTACGCCTTTACCCGAACGCGTGGGAGCATAGGTCAGTACGTGTTCCGGCCCGCTGTGTCTCAGATAGAAGAAGCGCCCTTTCTTGTCCTGCCAGCCACCCACATACACGCCGCTTGTGGTGGGTGGAGCCTTGCCAGTGACGATCTCCAGCAAATTGCGTTCGCGCGGCAGCAGCCCGGCTGCCTGGATATCCTTTCTGTCGGCCCAGCGTGCCGAGCCATGCAGGTATTCATCCGCCTTGGCGGTATTGGAGGTCACAACCTTGGCCAGCGCGACGCCCACCAACCCCATGACCGTGGCCACCATGCCGATGCTGCCAGCCCTTGTCAGTTCGTCAGGGAACTGGTCGCGCCAGGAATGAGCCCATTGCAGAATCGCCCACGGGGCATACACGTGACCCAGATGCGCGCCCAGCACTTCTTGATAGCCGAACCAGTGGGCAAAAAGCTGGGTCGAGATTTGCAGGCCGGCCAGCACCGAGACTGCTCCCAGCAACGGTAGCAGGATGGTCCGGGTATGACTTGTGGCGCGGATCTGTGGGCCAGCAGCATTGTTGCTCTTGTGCTTCATCGGTATTTCCCTTTGCTCTTTTGGTGCTCCTGTAATGGATGCTCATGCGGTGGTCCATGCGCCGCATCGATGTCTACGAGGTGCTCCGTGACACTGTTCGTGGACGCAGGCAATGAAAGGCGAAGTACTGATTTATCTGGCCGCAGAGCTTCGGGAGATGAAGGCATTCATGCCTGAAACGAACCACTGCGGCACCAGAGCGACTTCCCCCTCTTCCGGTAGGACAGCGATTATTGAGCCATCAATCTGTCGATCACAATGGATGCACCCAATTAAGGTCAAATAATCGAAATGCAGCTTGGATCAGGAGCAAAGGGAAGTTAATGTGGAAGCCTTTTGCATGCCTTGATTGCATCTTGGTGCCGCCGCAGGTGCTTTGCGACTCATCCCTTCACACAAACGATCTGCCTGAGCGTATGCACCACTTCCACCAGTTCGTGCTGCGCCTGCATCACCGCATCGATATCCTTGTAAGCCATCGGAATCTCGTCGATGACTGCCTCGTCCTTGCGACATTCCACGCCGGCGGTGGCACGGATGTGGTCTTCGACGCTAAAGCGCTTCCTGGCTTCGGTGCGGCTCATGGTGCGTCCGGCTCCGTGGCTGCAGCTGTGGAAGCTCTCGGCCTCGCCCTTGCCCCGGACGATGAAGCTGCGCGCGCCCATCGAACCAGGGATGATGCCCAGCTCGCCCGCCCGTGCAGATACCGCGCCCTTGCGGGTAACGAGCACATCCTGGCCGAAATGCTGCTCCTTCTGCACGTAGTTGTGGTGGCAATTCACCGCCTCCACATGCGTCTGGAAGGGTTTGGCAATGACACTGCGTACGGCAGCGATCAGGTTGTGCATCATCACTTCGCGGTTCGTGCGGGCAAATTTCTGGGCCCATCCCACCGCCTGCAGATAGTCCTCATAGTGCTTGCTACCCTCCTTCAGGTAAGCCAGATCACGGTCGGGCAAGTTGACCATGTGGGTGCGCATGTCCTGTTGGGCCAGCTCGATGAAATGTGTGCCGATGGCATTGCCTACACCGCGCGAGCCGGAGTGCAGCATGAACCAGACAGCGCCCTCCTCGTCCAGGCAGACCTCGATGAAGTGGTTGCCCGACCTTTCCTTGATTGACAATATCTTGTCATTTGTTGAGAATTTCCCATGGCAAGCACATATTTATAAGGGGTATCGCCAATGGAGGTGGTGGGACAACCCGAGCAACAAGAACTGACAATTGTCAGTCGTCGACTACTCCGGGTGACGGCTGAGGATTGGGGGACTCCAGATGAGCAGTTTCTCCGCATCCGAGGCGGCGCATTGGACGAGCTGCTGGCCGCTTCTGACGTTGTTCCTAATGCCCGTGAACGATGCCTACGGGTGCTGCTTTTGTTGGACTGCATGCTGCGAGTCATTGGCGAGCCGGACCTTTCTTCGCCCATTGCGTTCGCCTCCCCTCGATTCAAGTCGCTTCAGTCCTTGTTCTACGGAGCACTCGGCTCCGAACGCTTTATCAATGTGTCGACTGCGACACGGATTGATTGGGCTCACACCTTCTGCACCCTGGTCAAGCAACTCAGTGATAGAACGCCTGTGACCTTGTCGGACCACCTCCAAACCTACAAGGCGGCGATTCCTGAAGAGCTCGTGAAGGCATTCGAGCGGGTTCAACTCAACAGCGAAGAGGTTAAACGGCTGCGGCCTTTTCTCCTGACAGCCAAATCTGGCCTCGAGTACAACGTGCTGCTTGGGGACATGCTACCGGTTTTGGGTGAGGAATTCACCGCATCGTTCCACGAGGGCTTACGTGCGATTGCGAGGCCGAAGGCAAAAGACACGGCTCTGCGCGACTTCGGCACAACGTTCTCTCGGTTCGTTCAGCATCAAGCATCCTTGGGACAGAGCCTTACCGCCGACCTTCTCCGCGACCCATCGTTCGTGCAAACGTGGCTAGTTGACTTCATGGAGCATCACTTCATGAAGATGGTACGCCGCCAGTCCCCAGTGCAAGAGGGAACATTGGCGTCCCTCCAAAAGTTATGGAGTCGCTATCGGATTTACTGGACGGCCCTGGCCAACAAGGGAGTTCTCGCAGCGCCCGCGAGCGCGTTCCCTGCTGGGAACCCAAAGCTTCTCGCCGATAACGCTGTAGGACATCGAAAGATGGTTTACGCGTCCGACGGAACCTCGACCATTGTCACTCAGAAGCTCATTGTGCCTGTACCGCTGCACGTCACCGACGAAGAGGCCACTCAGCTTTTGTTCAAGCAGCTCCAAACAGACTTTAACACCGTGCAATCCTGGCTACGTGAGCACTTAGACAGGTTCTTTGCAGACCATGACCGAGGTGTTGCACTCGCGGACGCGGTGGAATCGTTGCCGCCGCTCCCTGAACTGGAACGCGTGGTCCGCCTAGAGCGAAAGGAGTCTGCGAGCATCGTGTTCGCGGTCAAGTATTTCAAGTCTGAGCACGGCGGCTACATCGACACCTCCAAATTCGTGACGCCTATCTATCCCAATCTCTCGGCACGCGATGGCCCTCCCAAGGAGCGGGTCTCTCGCTACCTAGGGCTACCATCTCGACGCGAAGCCATGGCGCTCATGGCGTTCTTGGCGTCACAAGACGGCCGGTTCTCCGAATCTTCCTTGTCCGCCGCACCACTGCTAGACGTGAACGGTAAGCGCATCAATGCCGTGGAAACCGATGCGGGTTTGACGCTCACCGTGCTGAAGGAGCGCGATGCCGGCGATGGATGGCACGATGTGATTCTAAAGGGAGAGGCGGCCGGTTACGTCCGCCGTTGGATTCAACTCACCGAACCACTGCGAACTCACATGCGTCAGCACCGCATCAAAGGTTGGCGAAACCTGTTCGTGTATGTTGGCAATCCATTGGGCGCTCCAGGACATTTCAATCGCGCCAGCAATCTCCACAGCGCCTTCCGCCAGTTCGCGTCCGCTAACGAGCAACATCTGGGAACTCTCGCCGGACAGGTCACCATCCCGCGCATCAGGTCAACGCGCGGTGTTCTCGTATTCCTGGAGACCATGGACTTATCGAGAATGGCGCGAGAATTGGGTAACAACAGCGAAACCTCTTTGAGGCACTACCTGCCAGACTCGCTATGGGACTATTTCGCAACCCGATGGCTGAGGATTTTCCAGAACCTTCTGATTGTCGAAGCGACAAAGGGCGCGCCGTATATGCAGCGCGCTCTTCACTTCCGGAGTGCTGCCGAGATGGACGAGTTCTTGCAAAACCACGCCCTTACTCCGCTCATACCTGAAGACGAAACCCAATCGGAGACGGCCACCAGTGAGCGGAGCGTGAGCGAGGTCATGGTCGCGGCAAGTCCAGGCCTGTTTGCAACGCTGCTATCAATCTCAGCCGCCGCCGGCAAGGCAGAAGAGGCTGGACGTGAGCTGGCGCCCCAGGCGCTGTATTGGACCGAGTTCACCAAACGATTGAAGGCATATATCGAGAGCGACGTCTTTCACGACAGAAGCATCAAGCGCATGATGGCCACAGCCTCGACGAATTTGGACCCGGCGAACTTCGAAGAGGTGGTTTGTGCGTAGCGCGTTGCCGAAGGAGCTGGACTTCATAAACCAGTTCCGGCTGAACCACAACACCCTCGAGCACGCTTCATGGCGCATCAGCGAGTTCAGCGCCGACGTATGGGAATGTGTGTTCGGAACGACACGAAGAACTATCGATTTCCGGAAGACTATCGACGATGGAAGCCTGCTGACGGACAGCAAGAATCTACGTCTGTTGGAGGACATCAAACGATTCCTGTGTCTCCAGACACATCCGGTCCTCACCGGCAGCGTGGTTCTTGCGCCGAACACAGCCGGCGCTCGCGTAGCCCAAGCTCTTCACACACTTGACTACTTCCTGCTTCGCAGTAACCAGTTTGGGGTAGCGGCCAACGGATTCCGCCTCATCACTGCCAACGACGTGATTGCCTTCATTGACGCACTTACTTCGCGTCGCTCAATCAAAAATAGCATTTACGAACCCAAACATCGGATGTTGAGGTACCTCGCGGAGGTCAGTGTGTCAGAACGCGATTTCGCCCGGGTGCACGCTGCCAATCCAGACCTTTTCGAGTTGACGGAGGGCGAGGAGCTGGAACTTCCATGCGACCAAACTCTCATCGCGAGGGCTTGGCTGAAACTCAATGACTGTTACCAGCCCGCAAATCACGGCACCGTAACAGAGTACCGGTACCGCGTGACGCGCAAGAGGCTGCTGGCCAAGGTCATCGGCGGACATGTGTTGACGGAACTCAAATTCGATGGGCTCAGGCTTCCGGGCTTTGATGTGGCGCCATCGCGCTGGTTTGCGCAAGAATTGACCGCCGTTCCCGTCAATAACCTCTTGGATGACGAGCGGGCAGCCGTCGAGTATGTGAGCCAGTACCTAGCTGTTTTGAGAGGCATGCAGGTCGCCCGACAGTACGGCATTTCCCTTCTTTCGGAACAAGCGCTTGCGGCCCTTGACGGAGCAGAGTTACTGCTCAAAGAGCGCACTAAGGAACGGGCGCGTTTCACGACCCTTCCCTTTTCTCTCGCGAACGACTTGCTATCGCAGTCAATCGGCTTCTTTTTGGAATATGGCGAGCCGCTTGTCAACTACTACCTTACGTTGGCACGCAAGGGCGATGACATACGTGAGATGACTTGCCCGGTTCCCACCAAGCTTACAACATTGGGCATCGTCGCCTGGCGGTCCAACGCGAGCGCTCCAGATGAGTTCTTCCACCAGCTTCGTCGTGGCGAAAGTTTGTTCAATATGCTTGAAGTGCTTCTTGGTGCAATCGCCGTCATGGTCAATACTTTGATGGCCAGGCGAGTATCGGAGCTAGAGGAACTTACGGCTGACAGCATCGTTGAGGAACATGGCGCATATTTCCTGGCAATCTACCTGCGGAAAGCAAATGTCGGGAGACACAGGAAACGTGTTCTTCGTCCGCTGCCAGACATTGCGGCCGAAGCGTTGCAGCTTTTAGCGAAGCTGTCGCGCACACTGCAGGAGCTGGGGTATCCGAACGAAGGCCGCTTGTTTGAGGTGCCCTACAGTGCCTGGAACCGCGCTCAGCTGTATTACGGAACGTGTCAGCCGGACCTGCGCCGATGCTTCGACCGGTTCTGCGACTTTCACCAAACTACTCAAGACGAGCAGGGCCGACGGTACTACGTCCGTGCACATCAGCTTCGGCGCAACTTTGCCATGCTGTTTTTCTGGAAGGGTTCATTTGGAGGAATCGAAGTGCTGCGCTACTTCCTTGGGCACTCCAAACCGTCCATGACATACCGATACGTCACTGAGGCCGTGTCCGGTAAAGTCCTGCGCCGTGTGAAGGCGACCGTTGCGAAGGACCTTATCAAGGTTGACCATCCCGGCACCGCGGAGTTGGCACAATTGGTTTGCGAACGTTACGGCATTTCTCTCAACGAGCTTCATATCTTGCCAGAGCGCGATGTCGTCGACTACGTGGAGGACCTGATTTTGTCGGGTGAAGCCGAGGTCGAGCCTGAGTTCTTCAATGGCCCCAAGGGTGAGGAATATCGGGTGCTATATCGCGTGATTCGGCAACGTGAGGAGGCGTGAAGTGG
Organism: Herbaspirillum camelliae; assembly: GCF_001929405.1. NCBI lineage: Bacteria > Pseudomonadati > Pseudomonadota > Betaproteobacteria > Burkholderiales > Oxalobacteraceae > Herbaspirillum > Herbaspirillum camelliae. The sequence continues at coordinate 1,162,506 of NZ_KV880769.1, read as the reverse complement.
CACAAGATGTAGACGCAAAGATTCGTCCGAAGACGGCATCGGTCAGGAAGCAATTCGAGCTTCTCCAGCATGTCGTGAAAAATCCTGGGTCGATAGCAGAGCCACTGCGTGACGCGCTCCTGCCAGCCTTGGCGTCTCAAGGAGCTCTCGCTGCGTTAGAACTCCCAGAAATTGGTATCGTCGGCATGTCCCTGAACACCCACAAGGCGATTGCAGACGAGGAGTTGCTCGGCCGATACGCAGCATTGAACGACTACCGCAAAGCTGCCCTGGAGAAGCTTAGGGACATTGTCCGACACGCCGAGAAACCAGGACGCGGAACAATTGACTGGTACAAGACCGAGCTTGCCGACAAGACCGCGAAGCTAAATCGTGTGGCAAACGAAATCGCCCTGATGAGCCAACAGCTCGACGAGGTCCTAGCCTTGGCCCAGCACTTCGCTCAAGAAGCTGGCCTGAATACGGAGTTTCACAAGCGCAGGTCCGAGCTTCTTAGGAAGTTCAAGACGGCATGACTGCTTCCCCGAAACTTTACTCCGTTACGACGGAAGACTGCACGCTACCGCTACATGTTACCTCTAGCGGCGTGAGCCATTACCCGGCGCACGATATACCCCAACTATTCTGGCCTGACGGGACGGTCTGCTGGCTGGTCAACCTTTACCTCCTGAGTGGCTATCGGAAGGGGCGTTCCAGGAAGAACAAAGGGGGGACCCTGCTCACCTGGGCCAAAAACCTCAGCCATTTAGTGAGGTGGTGCTATCAAAACAAGGTTGACTTCATAGACCTGACTGATAGCCACTTCAGGATGTTTGTGAATGCGCTGTTGATGGAGAAGGACGAGGAGCGCGTCTCAGAAAACAAGCGCGGTGAGCAGCAGGTATCCAACATCTGCTCCACGGTCCTCAACTTCCTTGCCTTCGTCGACGGCCGGATGCCCGAGCTGAATCTCCTCGGGCCCGCCGGACGCATTCGCGCAGAGAAGAAAACCTTTCAAGTTAACGATAGCCGTGGCGGACGGCCCATCACTCGAACCGCCTGGGTTCATGAGCACGTCCCACGGCACCGGCGTACTCGTCGGCGCAAGCCTATCTCGACTTCAGCGGTCAATCGTTTATATGAGGCGAACGCGGCCGTCAAGGCATCGGTCTTCGTTTCGCGTAGGCGATACATCATGCTCCGCCTTCTTGAAATAACGGGCGGCCGTCGAATCGAAGTCTCCTTGGTGAAGGTATCGGACCTTGAAGCGGCCGCGCGGACGGGCGAGTTGAAGGTATACACCGCCAAGCAACGCCGTGACGACACCTTTCGCTTTGTTCCGGTAGCGCAAGCCGACCTTCGCGATGTTCTCTCCTTCGTCAAACATTACCGCCACCGGGTCATACGCAATACCATTGGAGCGGCAAGTGACCACGACTTCCTTTTCATCGCGGAAACAACCGGGCATCACCTCGAAATCGACACACTCGGAGCTGAGCTTTATGTCCTTCGCAAGGCCGCAGGCATTGACGACGAAGAGGCCTGCATGCACGCCTTTCGCCATCGTTATATCACGAACATCTTCAGGGACCTCATCAGAACGCACCACTTTCAAAATCCAAGCGACCTCCGACGTGCACTGCTTTCGACAGAAACGCTTAAAGCGAAGGTGATGGAATGGACGGGCCACAGTAGTCTCGAGGCACTCGACCATTACATCCACCTAGCCTTCGAAGCTGAGTCGAATTTTCAGGAGACGCTGGACCTCCTTCAGGCGAAGAGAGTTGTGCAATCCCTGCAACTCATGCTCAGGGACTATAGCGTGCAGTTTCGTGCGCCGAAACTTACATCCGCCGTGTTCATTTCACTGGCTGAGGTTGTTGACGCGGCGGCGTCGGAACTCGGCGAGCTACTGAAAGCACCTGAGTAGGCACGTTAGAGACTGACGGTCCGTGGACGACCTATCTCGGGATTCGGGCGCCGTACGACATGACGGCCGACAGAGCCTCGTCTACCACGCGTTCGCTCTCGGAGAGATTCAAAGCGGCGCAAATCGAATCGCGGTTTTGACCCAGACCGGCAGGAAACACCGGCATTTGCATCGGTGCCGCGTCCAATGGCGGGTCCAGTTGTGGGCTCGGAAGCATCACTTGGTAGGTCTCGTTCGCAATCGACAGGATAAGAAACGCGTACGGCAAGCCGCCACTGTGCTCGCTTCTACGCAACACTGCGGCCGAAATCATCTGGCCATTCATTGGTCCTGGCCTCAAAGTCCGAAGGACGGGCATCCGAACCATTCGTTCATTAGGGTGCTCTGGGTCACGAATCCACCTGATTGCCTCCGCGAAGTTCGGCACCTCAACTTCCGGCAGCAGTGTCAGCCCAATCTTGACGAGCGCTTTGCGAACGGCCAGCGGAACGAACGGCCCCCTCTTCAGATTGAACCGAATGAGCTTCTGCGCCTCGTCGACTTCAAACACAGAATCAATGCGATTGTGACTGACCCTCAATTCGGTTCCGTCGTCACACTCGATGCGCCAACCGTCGCGCTTATTCTTCAGCGTGGGCACGCCGTTTTTCCCGTAGATACGCAGGAGTGTTCGCATCGGGAGCGACCAGTTTCCCAAGTCGTTTTCAATCGTGCTGCCGAAGTGCTTGTTGCACTCATCGCACTCGTAGCGGGACAGCATTCCCTTATTGCCCAATGCTTCGGGGATGGCGTGAGCCTTCAACCTGAAAGTAACCTCGGGTGCCTGTCTCTGGCAAAATCGACACGCCTGCGGGTCGCCACTCCCGAGGACCACCCTAACGCCAGGCGTGATGTTCCACATGTTCAGCACAGTGTAATGCTGAAGATAGAACGCTTTTGCGTACTCGATTGGGTCCATGCGGGCGTGATTGCTCGGAGGTAGTCGTGGAATTATTATGTCGCAGGAGCTGTGGGCCACCAAGTGTCGATATAGAAATCGAAGTCAACCAACCCGCCTACATTGCACGCACGGGGCATGAAACTGACAACTTTTTCGAAAAGTGTTGTTATTCTGGGAAACTGAACCCAGCGTACCCAGATGCTTGTAGTGGTTGGTCTTCTCCAGCTTGGGCGTCTTCTGGCACAGCACTTCGAATTCCTGCTGCAGCGTCTGCCATGCCGTGTCGACCGCCGTCGGCGGGTTTTCCCACGAACCCTGATCGCGGCCACGATGGTGACGGGTACGCGGCGCGGAGCCATGCGGGATGGCGCGCTCGATGGCGCTGCGCAACGGTCCCAGATTGTCCGGCAGGTCGGCGGCGCGCAGGGTGGTCTTGGCGGCCATCATGCCGCAGCCGATATCCACGCCCACTGCCGCCGGGATGATCGCACCCAGGGTCGGAATCACGCTGCCGATGGTGGATCCCTTGCCGACGTGCACGTCCGGCATCACGGCGATGTGCTTGTAGATGAACGGCATCTTGGCGGTGTTGGACAGCTGGACCTTGGCCTCGGCTTCCACGGGTACGCCGCGGGTCCACATCTTCACAGGCGCTCCCTGTTCGACGGCCAGGGTGTCGTAGCTAGCTTGTTGTTCCATGTTCTTGCTCCTTCAATCCGAAAAATCAGGGGGTGACGCGCGACGAGTTTGCTGGCGACGTGGGTCCGATAAGGTAGTCGCTGGCGCATTCGCGCTTCACCGAAAAAGTGGGCATACCGCCCCTCGGCGGCCCGGCAATCCCGGGCCGCCCGCTTCATTCCGACCAGATCGGCAGGATCTGCACCAGATCTTGCGATCCGGTGACCCGGGATTGAACCGGGATATCCGATGTAATCCTGCCAGCATTCGGAATGATCAGAACCATCCTGTCCCGACCAGAAATCGTGCGATCCTGGAATGTAATCGCTACCGCATTCGGGGCGGATGGCACTGTCTTGTGAAACGTCAAAGTGACATCGACGCGATCTCGTCCACCCAGTGCTGTGGCTGCATCTGTCCTGCAGCAAAGCTGGCCAGCAGCCGGAAGACGTCATCGGAAAATCCGCCGATGTTGAGGATGTCTTCCGACTCCGGAGCCTGGCTGCTTGCATGCGGCGCCAGGTCTATGCACACCAGCCTCGCCTTGCGGTTGCGCTGCTTGAACTGCTGCCACTGACGCAGGGTTTCCGTCGCGCCACTGGTGTGGTTGCGCAGCCAGGACTCGTTGTCCGAGACCAGTATCACCAGATCGGCCCGCTGCCCGTGCTCGTTGAGCCAGCGCAGCGGTGCGCTGCAATCGGTGCCTCCGCCGCCGATACGGGCCAGACGTGCAGCATTGACCATGACCGTATCGCTGGGGGCCAGTGGGCAACTGACCACCCGGTGGTCGAACGGCAGCACACGCGACTGGCCGTTCTTGCGCAGGATAGCTGCCGCCAGCAGCGCAGCCGCATCGATACAACGTACCGCGCTGGTAGCACCGGCGCGTGCACCGCTGATCGGGTTGGACATCGATCCCGATACATCCGGGCATATCACTATGGTTCCTTCCAGCGTCGGCACATTGGCCAGGGCGATTTCCATCGCTTTCTGCAGGGCTTCCCTTACCGCTACCGGTACTGTCTCGTCGCAGGCCTTCCAGGCGGCCATCAACTGGTACGGAAACACACGCGCTTTCGCAATGGTTGAGGCATCGCACAGTCTGGCGGCGATCAGCTCGGTCATGCCCGGCACCTCGAACACACCGTGGCGTGCAAAGCTGTTCAGATTCATCCGTACCATGTGCCAGCCACCATCCCGAGCCATCTGCGTCCATTCTTCGGTGCTGGGCTGCATCGCCGTCAACAACTGGAATGGCACTTGCGGGATGGGTTGCGCACGATCACGCTGGTATGCGCACAAGGCGCGTGTCAACGGCGGCAATGCGGCTTCGTCATACGGCCGTCCGATCAGCCAGGCGAAGAAGGCAGCGCGCCACGGCTCGGCCGGCTTGGGATGGACCATCTTGACCACATCGGCCAGCGACGGTGACTGCCCTACGCAAGCGTGCAGCAACTGTTCTTAGGTGGCCTGGTTCAGCCACGCTTGTACCAGCTTCTTGGGACGGCTTCCCAGCGATTTGCGGCCCGTCACGCCGGAACGCAGGATCTGCACGAAATTACGCAGCATCTTGCCATTGTCGATCGTGCCCTCGAACGCCGGTACCAGCTCCTCGGCGCCTCGTGCGGCCAGCACCGCCAGCAACAGCGCCGGCATGTCTTTCATGTAACTACGGCGGCGGGCATACAGTGCTGTTTGAGCGATGAAGCGAGGGGTGATCTCCTGGCTCAATTCCAGTACGGTAGCCAGCTGGGCCTGGGCACTGGCATAGAAGGTGCGGTTCAGGCAGCCGGTGGCGGCATACTGCGTCAGGCAGTGTTCCTTGCTCAGGGCGTAGGCTGAAGCACCGCTATGGTTCATCGCATCGGCAGCCGGCAGCAGGCGGCGCTTCAGGGACTTGAACAGTTGCATATTCGCCATTTTCATTTCCTCGTTTTATTGCTGTATCTGCTCCCTGTATTGCAACGGCTGTGCCAGGTCTTGTGGGAAACCTGGAGTCTGCTTTCAAGTAATTGAATTGAAAGGATAAAATTGTGAATTTCCGTGTTTTGGATGATTTGCTCCTTTCCATGGAAAGGGAGATAATTTATCTATATAGATAAAAACTTATAAATTTATATGGCAAAGAAAACGGTCGTCATCGGCTTCGTAGGGACCCAGCTCGATCACGGACGTGGCGCTCCCCGCTGGGGAAAGTGGCGTCCCACCATCGCCCTCACGCAGTATCCGGACGTGGTCATCGATCGTCTCGAACTGCTCTACATCGGTGAGCGTGGCGAGGGACTGGTCGGCCAGATCGTGCGCGATATTGCCACCGTCTCTCCCCAGACCACGGTGCGGCCGCATGACTTGCCGATCCAGGACCCCTGGGATTTCGGCGAGGTCTACGCCAATCTGCTCGACTTCGCCCGCAGCTATCGTTTCGATACCGACAACGAGCAATACTGGATCCACATCACCACCGGCACACACGTGGCGCAGATCTGCCTGTTCCTGATGACCGAGGCACGCTATCTGCCCGGGATCCTGCTGCAGACCTCGCCTCCGCGGCGGCAGGTAGTGGGTTCGCCGGGCAGCTATGCCCTGATCGACCTGGACTTGTCGCGCTACGACCTGATCGCGCAGCGCTTCTCCAGCGAGCAGCGGGACGCGCTGGCCTTGCTCAAGTCAGGTATCGCCACTCGCAATGCCGCCTTCAACCACATGATCGAGGAGATCGAGCGGGTGGCCATCCGCTCCCGCGCACCCATGCTGCTGATGGGGCCGACTGGTGCGGGCAAGTCCTTCCTGGCCCGACGCATCTACGAGTTGAAAAAATCACGTCGTCAGGTCGAGGGCCGTTTCGTTGACATCAACTGCGCCACGTTGCGAGGCGACGGCGCTGCATCGACCCTGTTCGGGCATGTGCGTGGTTCTTTCACGGGGGCGGCGCATGACCGCCCGGGCTTGCTGCGCTCGGCGCACAAGGGATTGCTGTTCTTGGACGAAATTGGTGAGCTGGGGCTGGATGAGCAGGCGATGTTGCTCAAGGCCATCGAAGAAAAGCGTTTCCTGCCGGTTGGCGCCGACGTGGAAGCGGAGAGTGACTTCCAGCTCATTGCTGGCACCCATCGCGATCTCGCATGCGAAGTTGCAGCCGGTCGCTTCCGCGAAGACCTGTTCGCACGTATCAACCTGTGGAGCTATGCCTTGCCGGGGCTGGCCCAGCGCCGCGAGGACATCGAGCCCAACCTTGACTACCTGCTTGAGCGATTCAGCGCCGAACACGGCCAGGTGGTGCGTTTCAACAAGGAGGCGCGGATGCGCTACCTCAGTTTCGCCGCCTCCGCCGCTGCCGTCTGGCCCGGCAATTTCCGCGACCTCTCGGCCTCGGTGATGCGCATGGCCACCCTGGCGGACGCCGGGCGCATCAATGATGCCCTGGTGGAAGAAGAAATGCAGCGCCTGCAGCGCCAGTGGCGCAGCAGCGCGGCGCATCCGGCGCACGGTACGGACGAAGTCGATCTCGACGCCCTGCTGGGTGCCCGCGCAGACGAACTCGACCTGTTCGACGCGGTGCAGTTGCGTTCGGTCGTCGCCATCTGTCGCCAGTCGGATTCGCTGTCGGAGGCCGGGCGCAGACTCTTCGCGATCTCACGCGAGGCCAAGGCCAAGCCCAACGATGCCGACCGGCTCAAGAAATACCTGGCGCGTTTCGGGCTGGCCTGGGATGAGGTTCGATAGTTCGCGTCACTTGCCTGTCCGTTCTGGCCATCTACAGCGCCAGCACGGACAACTTCACAGCACGCTGACCCTGCAACGTCACGCCAGCCCACAACCCGAACACAACTGTATCAGGCGTAGCTCAGTCGAGGCCTCGCCGGTGCTGCCACGCGCCTGGGTTCCGGCGCGGCGTCCTCCAGCTTGAATATCGATACCATCCGCGCCAGTTGCGCTGCCTGGTCCTGCAGCGCTTGCGCCGCAGCCGCTGCCTGCTCCACCAGTGCGGCATTCTGTTGCGTCACCTGGTCCATCTGCACGATGGCCAGGTTGACCTGTTCGATGCCCGCGCTCTGCTCTTGGCCAGCGCTGCTGATATCGTTGACCACTTCCCCGACCCGCTGCACGCTCTGCACCACTTCGTGCATGGTCCGCCCGGCCTGCTCCACCAGTTTGCTGCCATTGCCTACCCGCGCCACCGAGTCGGCAATCAGGGCCTTGATTTCGTGCGCGGCGGTGGCCGAGCGTTGGGCCAGCGCCCGCACTTCAGCGGCCACTACCGCAAAGCCGCGTCCCTGTTCGCCTGCGCGGGCTGCTTCCACGGCCGCGTTCAGGGCCAGGATGTTGGTCTGGAAAGCGATACCGTCAATGACCCCGATGATGTCGACGATCTTCTTGGAGGAGGCGTCGATGGCGCCCATGGTCTCGACCACATGGCTGACCACCTCTCCCCCTTGGCGCGCAATGTCCGAAGCGGAGCCGGCCAGCTGGCTGGCCTGGCCGGCATGGCTGGCGTTCTGCTTGACGGTCGCGGTGAGCTGCTCCATCGAGGAAGCCGTTTCCTCCAGCGATGCCGCCTGCTCTTCGGTGCGCGAGGACAGATCGAGATTGCCGCGCGCGATTTCGCTGCTGGCCGTGGCGATGGTATCGGTCGAGATGCGTACCTGGCTGACGATGTCCAGCAGGCGGTCATTCATCTTCTTGAGCGCACGCAGCAGCATGCTGGTTTCATCGCGGCCGTGCGCATCGATGGCCGAGGTCAGGTCGCCGGCCGCTACCGTCTCGGCTACCCGCACGGCGCGATCCAGAGGGGCAGTGATGCTGCGTGTGATCATCCAGGCAATCACGGCGGCGGCGGCCAGGCCGGCGGCGGCCAACAGCAGCAACAACGTGCGCGCCTGCGCGTAGTTGCTTTCGACTTCGTCACCGGCGGTTTTCATCATCTCGTGCTGCTGCTTGATGAGGGCCTCGGCCGCGTTCATGGTGGCGCTTTGCACGGGTCGCACTTCGTCGATGAGCATATCGATCGCCCCCTCTTTGCCGCCTTGCTGCACCATCGCCAGCACCTTGTCGCGTTTCTCGAAATAGGCATTCTGGGCCGTCACCAGTGTGGTGAGGGCAGCGCGGCTGTCCCCATCTGTGAGCAGCTTGTCCAGCTGCGCCAGGTCCTCGCGGATGGCGCGGTCGGCACCGCTGATGCGTTCATACTCGCTTTTGATCTGCGGTTCGCGTTTCAGCAGCAGGATGTTGCGTACGGAGCGGGCGATCAGGTTGAGCTGGTCGACGATATCGCCGGCCACGACGGTCTTGGGATACTTGTCGTGGATCACATCCTTCATCTGCGCGTTGAGCTGCCCCAGTCGGGCGATGCCGCTGGCGGCCATGGCCAGCATCAGCACCATCAGCAGTCCGAAGCCCAGCCACAGGCGTACACGAATGGTCACGTTGGATAGTTGCATGGAATTCCCCCAGTTATCGTTGGTTGTCAGCAGGCAAGCTGGTGGCGGTAACCGAAAAACAACCCAAGCGTGGCGCAAGGTTGCATCCCGCCCGTTTCAGCATAGGTGACGGACGGGAGGAAACCAAGCGCGGCTGCGCACGCGAAGGCGAGCTGCCCGTGCACGCAACACGAGGAATCTGGATGCGAGGAAAGATGGGGTGAGGTCAGATGCCGCAGCCCATGCGGCAACGGCTTCGAAGACTGCCGCTCAGTCCCCGAGATCGATAGTCCCGGCCAGCCTGATAGCTTGCGGCGCTTCATACATGGCCACCACCCACGCCTGCCGCGCATCCTCAGCATGTGCATCCAGCGTGGCCGCAACGAAGTTGATGGAAGCGCGATCCAGGCTGGCATAGGGATCGTCCAGCAAGGTCAGCATGGCCTGCGCGGCGAAGGCGGCGGCCAGGTAGACCTTGCGCTTGCTGCCGGTGGAGAGCATGAAGAGCTTCTTCTCCAGATGCGGCGTGAGTGACAGGCCTTCCGTCAGCGCCGGCAAGCGCCCGTGATCAAAATGCGGATAGCGTTCGGCCAGGGCGGCGAAGACTTCCGGTGGCGTCATCTGCTCATACGCCTCGGTACGGGGATCGATGAAGAAGACCTGGCGCCGGTAATTCTCGGGTTCGCTGTCCAGGCGCAGACCATCCAGTTCCAGCACGCCATCGCGTACCGGCATGAGCCCGGCCAGCAGGTTGAGCAGCGTGGTCTTGCCACGACCATCGCCGCCGCGCACCAAGGTCACGCCGGGAACGACGCGGGCCGAGAAATCCTGGAACAGGTCCAGGCCGGGATAGGAGAAATTCAGGCGGGATACCAGCAGCAGCGCGGCGCGATTGGAGGCTTGGGTCATCGGGGCAAGGCGTGGCGATTCGGGGAGGCCGGCTCAGCGCTGACGCACTGGGCCTGGCGGCGTAGTCAGCGGCCCTGGCGGCGTGCAGCCTGACGTTGGGCTTGCTCGGCGGCCTGCTTTTCCTTGCGGGCATCGGCCAGCATGGCCAAGGCCAGCGCCACCGGGGGATAGAGCAGGATCAGGCCGCTCCAGTCATGATCCGACAGGAACATCAGCGTGGCAATGCACAGGTCGATGGCCATCAGGAACATCAACGGCCAGCCCACGGGGGCGCCCAGGAAAGTCTTGTGTCGCTTGTTCTTGAAATACAGTGCCATGCCGTTCACCGTGCGTTGCTCGCTGCATCGTCGCCGCGTACCGTGCCGGATCGGCGCGATATCTGTCTGGCAACTGCTGGCGATGGGTTGTCTCCTGGCGACGATTATAGAAGATGTGACCGTAACGTTGGGTGTTGCACGTGATGTTCCCCGGCAGAAAACCTGCGGATCAGCTTGGCTTGTGGACCATCAGCCAGTACACCACCAGCAGTCCACCAAAAGCGGGGAAACCCAGTGCCGTCCATATCTTCTCGTAGCGCCAGTACCGGGCAGGCAATGCCTGATTCTCGCGCGCAGCCGCATTGGCCATGTCGCGCATCTGCAGTTGCAGCCAGACGACTGGCAGCCAGCAGAGCCCGGCCAGCGCATACAAGGCCAGGGACCAGCGCACCCAGTTCGCCTGCAAAGGGTAGCCGGCCACATACATCATCCAGAAGCCAGACAGCGGCTGGATGATCACCGAGGGCGTGGTGAACCACCAGTCGGCGCGCGCCACCCAGCGGGTGACCACAGCGATGGCCTGCACGTTGTGGCTGCGGTTGACGAAGAACATGTAGAAGGCCGTGCCGAATCCGGTGCCGAACATGAAGGTGGCCGAGAGGATGTGCAGCCATTTGATGCTGAGGTAGTCCATTTTCTTTCCTTTCAACGCAGGCGCCACATGACGCAAAAGAGCAGCAGCAGGGGCAGGTTCTTGGACAAGGGGCCGAAGGGATGTGCCCAGAATTGCGGCAGCCACAGGCTCATCATGAGCGTGTAGGCCGCCACCAGCGCCGCCTGCAGCGGCCACAACCACCTCAGCCAGCGGGCTGAGCGAACCAGGCCTACCAGCAGTGCGATGCCGATGGCGGCGTCGAGCATGCTCGCGCCCAGCAGGACGGGCTCTTGCAAGGCAGCTGGAATACCGCACGCCGCCAGCCAGATCTGGCTCACGGCGTGCGGCCAGGCGAACCACGATACATAGGCCGTGCTCAGCCAGAGCAGGGCAATGACCAGCGTCAAGGCTGGGTATCCCCAGCCCAGCGTGGCCCCGGCACGCATGTCGGGCGTACAGAAATGCGCTGGATCGCGGCTGGGCCGGGGCAAGAGCTGGTTCATCACCGGGGTGTCGGGGCACAGCCGCCCGTCTGCACTGGCGGCCAGCATGGAAAGCGGTTCGGCTGCCAGCAAGGGCAGCCTCAACCCTGTCGTCATCCTTGCCAGGGGCTGCGTCAGCGCGAATGGCAGGCTGCCCAGCCAGCCCGAGGGCGCTTGCATCCCTTGGCGCAACAGCGCGATATAGTGCGACAGGGAAATGGTGCGCGGGCCAGCCACCTCAATGCGGCGCGGCCAGGCCTGATCGTCGCCCCTCATCTTCACCAGTCTCACCACCAGCGCCGCTACATCGTCCACATGCACCGGGCGTACCGGCACCTGTGCACCCGGGATGAACATCAGCGGCAGCGTCGCCAGCCGCATCATCAGCTGGCTGCTGGCGCCTTGCGGGCTGAACACCAGCGAGGGCCGCAGGATGGTGCAGTGCAGGTCTTGCCGCGCCAGTGCTTCTTCGCCCAAGCCTTTGCTGCGCCAGTAGCCCGCCTCGGAACGGCTGTCGCTGCCCAGCGCGGATACATGGATGAGCGCACAGTCGGCCCGCACGCAGGAGGCTGCCAGCGCCTGCGGGACGCGGTGATGTACGAGGTCGAATTGCCCAGCTTGTTCTTCAGTGATCAGCCCCACGCAATTGACCACGACATCGATGCCGACGAGCTCGCGGTCCCACTGTGCTGAGCTCTGCAGGTCGGCAAAATCGATGCGCCTGCCCTCAGAGGGTCCCCGGCGCTGGCGGGAGCCGGCGATGGCCTCGTGCCCCGCATCGGTGAGTGCGCGCAGGACCGACGCACCAATGGCGCCGGTGGCGCCGAGAACCAGGATTTTCATGGCAACTCCAGGAGGAATATTGTCTGTAATTTCTGAATAAACAGAAATAGGTGTCCAAAAAAACACCCGGAATGCCAAGCAATCCGGGTGCAGAGCGCACTGCCTAGTTTTTCTCGTCACTGCTCAACAGCCGCGCCACCTTGCCGCCCATCTTGAGGAAGCGCTTGAGTGTTGTGGGCGGCAGGTGCTTGTAGTCTTCATAGCTGGAGGTGAGCATTTCCAGAAAATCCAGCGCCTGATCCATCCTCGCCTGGGCTGCGCGGCTCAGGGTCTGGTCGTCTGATGCCCCGGCGGCGCAGTCGCGCAGCACAGTGAGGGTAGGGTCGATTTCGCGCCGCTTGCGCTCTTCCACGATCACGCGGAATATTTCCCACACATCTTGCAAGGCCACGAAATGGTCGCGCCGGTCACCTGCAATATGGGTGATGCGCACCAGTCCCCAGCTCTGCAGCTCCTTGAGACTGTTGCTGACGTTGGAGCGCGCTACCTGGAGGGTTTCCGAGATTTCCTCGGCGTGCAAGGGCTGGTCGGCCAGGAACAACAGCGCTTGTATCTGCGCTACCGTGCGGTTGACGCCCCAGCGCGTCCCCATCTCGCCCCAGTGAAGCACATATTGCTGCGCGGTCGGTCCTAGTTCCATGATGAGAGATTTCTCTAATTTCTGTCGTGACAGAAATAATAAAGAGGAAAGCCTGTGCCGTCAATGCGTAGCGCGGGGCTCCCCCACCCTGGCCTTACCAGTCCAGCTGCACCGACAACAACACCGTGCGCGGCGCAGTCACCGTGACGTAGGGTTTGTCCAGCAGCCAGGCGCTGCGATTGAAGAGGTTCTCGACATTGAGTCGCCAGACCATCGGGTGTTCGCCCTGGCCGCTGGCATAGCGCACGCCCAGGTCCCAGCGCGTCCAGCCGGGCAGGCGCAGGGTGTTGGCGGCGTCGTAGTAGACCGGGCCGGTGTGGATCATGCGGCCCGAGAAGGCCAGCCCGGGTAGCCACCGGGCGTCCCAGTCCAGGCCCAGGTTGGCGGTATGCAGCGGCACACCAGGGGCGACGCGGCCATCGTTGAGACCATTTTCGGTGCGCAGCAGCCGGGCGTCATAGAACGTGGCGCTAGCCAGAAGGCGCAGGCCACGCCCGGCCTCGCCATAGGCCGACAGTTCCAGCCCGCGATTGCGCTGGCGGCCATCATAGCCGTAGGAGCTGCCGGCGGGTGTGCCGGCCTGGGTGGTGATGACGGCGCTGGGGTTGTCGATCTGGAACAGCGCTACTTGCGTCATCACCTTGCCCCAGTCCAGCTTGGCCCCCGCCTCCAGCTGGCGCGAGCGATAGGGCGCCAGCACCTGGCCGGCATTGACCATGCCGGTGGGAACGATGGTGCCGCGCGTGAGCCCGGAGGTGGTGTTGGCATAGAGCGAGAGCCCCGCCACGGGCTTGAGCACCAAGCCCAGCAGGGGGGAGATGGCGCTGGCCTCATAGGAAGAGACCTGCGCACCGCTGACAGTATCGAAGCTGTCATAACGCACTGACTGGCGACGCGCGCCCACCAGAACCTGCAGATGATCATCCAGCAGCCGCAGCGTATCGGTCAGCGACAGGCTGTCCAGCGTCATGTCATAGGCCTTGCGCGGTTCAGTGCGCGCCCCGCTGATGACGGGCAGCATGGCCGGGGCATACAGGCTGTAGGCGCTGCTGTCGGCTGAGACCAGGTAGGCATTGCCGGCCTGCTGCCTGAGCCGTGTGACACCCAGCGACACGCCGTGCCGCACCGCTCCGGTGGCCGCTTGCAGGCGCAGCCCGGCGTCGGCGCTGAGCGTGCGGCTGGCGGTGTCGTAATAGGCATTGCGCACGCTCCCAGCGCCGCTGGCGTCCACCGAGCCGGTGGGCAGGTTCTGCTGGGTGGCGCTGCGTCGCTGGCCCACAGCGGCGTAGGCGCTGAGCTGCTCGCTGAGATCGGCGTCCACCCGCATGAGCAGTGCATCGTCCTGGAAGCTCAGCTGGTTGCCTGAAAAGAAATCCAGGTCCCCCGCAGGCGGGGCCGGCAGCGCCGTCACACCCGGCAAGAAGCCGACCTGCGGACGGAAGTCGCTGCTGTTCTCGCGCTGCCGGTAGGCATCCAATGACCAGCGCCATCCGCGGCCCCGGTAGTCCAGCGCCAGCGCGCCGGCACCGACGTCCTGGCGGCCGCCGGCAATGCTGGCCTCGCCCCGGCGCAAGACGGTGTTGAAGCGGATGCCCCAGGCGTCCTGCGCACCGAAGCGACGGCCCAGATCCGCCTGCACGCCCGGCTGGCGGCGGCTCTGATAGAGCACAGTCAAACGGGTCAGCGGCTCGTCCTCGGCACGCTTGGTCACCAGGTTGATGCTGCCGCCGATGCTGCCCTCGGGGCTGATGCCATGCAACAGCGTACCCGGCCCCTTGAGCACTTCCACCCGTTCGATCATTACCGCCGGCATGCGGTTGCCGGAGGCCAGTCCGAACAGCCCATTGACGCCCACATCACCGCTGGTGAGCCCGTAGCCACGGATCTGGTAGGTCTCGCCAAAGCCGCCCGTGGAGGTGAGCATGCGAATGGACGCATCGTTGAGCACGGCGTCGGCCACGGTGCGGGCCTGCTGGTCCTGCAAGAGTTCACTGGTGTAGTTCAGGGTCGCCAGCGGGATATCCATCACCGCCGTATTGCCCAGTACGCCCAGCGCGCCGCCGCGGGCCAGGTAACCCCCCGCATACGCCGAGGTATCGGCCGTCGCCCGGATCGTCACAGTCGGCAGGGGCGTGCTGGCCACCGTGTCGACCGGCCTGAGCAGATAGCTGCCATTGGCTTGACGTATCGCTTGCAGGCCGGTGCCGGCCAGCAGCGCAGCCAGGCCCTGCTCGCTCTCATACTGCCCCGCCAGTCCTTCACTGTGCATGCCGGCCGTCTGCTCGGGCCGGAACGACAACAACAACCCGGCTTCCTGGCCGAAGCGGGCAAGCGCGTCTTCCAGCTTGCCTGCCGGGATGGCGTAGCTGCGCCATGTCGCCTGGGCCTGCGCCGTGACGCTGCCCGACAGCGCCAGCAGCAGCGCTGCTGTGCGCCGCCACTGTCCTGCCTTGCTTGCCTGCCTCATGTCGATACGCTGGTTCCAGGTCGGGTCAGAAAGCATCGGGCGACGGCGCCAGGTACCACTGGCGGCCCCCCCAGAAGCGCTGACGCAGTTGGGCCTGCAGCCCCAGCGCGGCGGCCAGGGTGGCGATGACGGCGTCGCTGTCGGCCACCGGATAGGAGCCCGAGATCCGCACGCCGCCCACGGACGGCGCGCAGTTGAGCCGGTCGGTGGTATAGCGGCCCAGTTCGGCCAGGAAGGCGTCCAGCCGCATGCCGCGCGCCACGATCACGCCATCGGTCCAGGCCATGCGGGTCTCATCGGCTGTCGTGACATCGCCCACGCCTTGCGCGCTGAAGGCGGCCTGCTGGCCGGCCTGCAACACCAGCACTTCTTGCGCTGCCTGGCGCGGGACCAGGCGTACCGCACCTTCCCAGACGCTGACCTCGGTGCGGCCCTCGCGCTGGCGCACCGCGTAACGGGTGCCGAGGGCGTAGGCCAGGCCTTGCGCCGTCTCCACCAGGAAAGGCCGGCCGCCGCCGGCCTTGCCGGTCGTCACCAGCAGCTCGCCGCTGATGAGGCGCAGGCGGCGCTCCTCGGCGCTGAAGGCCAGGTTGACGGTGGTGTCGGTGTTGAGCGCCAACTGGCTGCCGTCTTCCAGCACCAGGCGGCGTTGCTGGCCGATACCGGTGCGCAGGTCGGCGCGCCATTGCTGCCAGGGTTCGGTGCGACTGAGTCCCCAGGCCACGCTGCCGCCAACGACCAGCAGCGCCAGCGTCTTGATGGCCTGGCGGCGGTTTCCGGAGGGCGCGGGTGTGAGCGCGGCCTGGGCGATGGCGGCATTGACCGGCGAGGCGAGCCCTTGCAGCCGACCACGTACCGATTCGATGCGTCGCCAGGCGCGCTCATGGTCGGGATGCGCGCGCCGCCAGGCCTCCCAGGCTTCCAGGGTGGCGGGCGCAAGCGGCTGGGTTTGCAGCTCCAGCAGCCATTCCACCGCCCGCTCGGCCACCTGCGGCGGCACCCCGGCGGCGTCGGCGGTGGGCTGGTACCAGGATGAATGCGCCAACGCCTGCCCCGGCTCTTCAGGCGCTGAAGGAGATGTCGGCGAAATAGCAGCGCTGCAAGGCCTTGACCAGGTAGCGTTTCACCGTCGGGATGGAAATGCCCAGGGCGGCTGCGACCTGGGCGTGGGTCAGGCCGTCGAGCTGCGAGAGCAGGAAAGCGCGGCGCACGATGGAAGGCAGTTCGTCGAGCAACTGGTCCAGCTCCAGCAGGGTTTCCAGCAGGATGGCCTGCTCCTGCGGCGAGGGCGCCAGCGCCACCGGGGCCTGCGCCAGCGCCTCCAGGTAGGCCTGCTCCAGTTTCTCGCGTCGCCACAGGTTCGATACCAGCCGTTGCGCCACCGTGGTCAGGTAGGCGCGCGGCTCATGGATCACGCTGGGCACCCGCTCGCTGCCCAGCAGGCGCAGGAAGGTGTCCTGCGCCAGGTCCGCCGCCTGCTCGCTATTGCCGAGACGACGCTGCAGCCATCCCTTGAGCCAGGAATGGTGGTCGCAATAGAGGGCTTCGATAGACATGGGAACCGGCATCCCTGGACAGGTGGGCAGAAGGGCAAGCAAAGGCTGCAAAGTGTCCAGTATAAATGATAGTGATTACCATTAACAATGCCGTTACCGCCGGCCTGCCCTTCCTCAGCCGTCACTGTCGAGCTGCAGCGCCTCGTGGACCTGGTGGATGCGCACGACCCGGTAGTGTTCTGGTTGCTCGACCAGCACGCAGGTCTTGCCGGTGCGCTTGCAATGGTCTTGCACGCGCCAGTAGTCGCCGTGGCTCAAGCACCCGGTCTGGCAGATCACCAGGTCGGCCGCGACGATGCCGGCCTCCAGTTCCGACAGGTCGGGCTCGGCCGCCGAGGGTAGGCTGGCCGAGATCGGCATCTGCAATTTCTCGCGCATCAGGTCTTGCAGCCGTGCATGCAGCTCCTTGACCTTGCGCGCCAGCCGCACGCGCGGCGCCAGGTCCGGCGCGGCCGCTTCCAGCGCGGCGCGGTCGGCCTGCGCCCAGGCCAGGGCGCTGTCCCGGGCAATGATCTGGGCGCGCAATTGCATGGTCTGGCCGCGCAGGCGGGCGATTTCCTGCGCCTGCTGCGTCAGCAGTTCACTGCAGCGCTTCTGCACGGCGGCCAGGTGGCGCAGCAGAATAGCGTGTTCCATCGACGCAGGGTCGGGGGCTGGTGTGGGCTGTGTGGGCTGTGTTTCTTCGTTCATGTCTTGTCTCCCTTGCGGTCACGTCGGGCCGCAGGAGCTGCGTCACGACGAACGGTCACCGATTATAGATGAGAATGATTGTCATTTGATGATTTCATCAGCAGGGTTATTTCCCCGCCCGCTGGAAAAATATAAAAAAAAAAACGGCCTCGACAAAGTCGAGACCGTTGCTTGCTGCATCTTCACCGCCGTAGCGGTCCCCGCATCAGCGGGCTTGCGCAGCGCCCGGCCAGAGGCGCACCACCAGCGCCAAGCCAGCTGCCAACGTTGCCAGCGCCACCACGGCAATCCAGCCCCATTGCGCCAGCACCAGGCTGCCTAGCGCTGCACCAGCGGCCATGCCGATGAACATGCCGACGAAGAGGATGGCGTTGAGGCGGCTGCGAGCGCCGGGCTCGATGCTGTAGACGATGGTCTGGTGCGCCACCAGGGTAGCCTGCACGCCCAGATCAAAGCCCACCGCAGCCACCGCCAGCAGCACCAGCTGCCCCTGGGTCGAGAACCACGGCGACAGCGCCATGGCGCCGAAGGACACGATGGCCAGGCCCACGCCCAGACGGGTCACCAGTTCCGGGCCCTTCTTGTCCGAGATGCGCCCTGCCAACGGTGCGGCCAGTGCACCAGCTGCGCCTGCCAGGCCGAATGCACCGGCCGCTGCGCTGCCGAGGTGGAACGGCGCACCGTGCAGCATCACCGCCAGGGTCGACCAGAAGGCCGAGAAACCGATCGAGAGCAAGCCTTGCGCCAGCGCGGCACGGCGCAGCGCCCCATGCTTCTTGAACAAGGTCGCCAGCGAAGCCATCAACGCGCCATACGACAGGTGCGTCGTCGGATGGAAGCGCGGCAGCCCGCGCCACGCCGCCACCCCGATCAGGGCGATGCTGGCCGCCGCCGCCACGAACATGGTGCGCCAGCCAAAGTGCTCGGCCACGAATCCGCTGACCACCCGTGAGAGCAGGATGCCCAGCAGCAAGCCCGTCATGACGGTGCCCACGACGCGGCCCCGGCTTTGTTCCGGCGCCAGGCTGGCCGCCGCCGGGACGATATCCTGGGCCAATGTGGCTGTCAGCCCCACCGCCAGGCTGGCCGCCAGCAGCGCACCCACGCCCGAGGCCGCGCCAGCCAGCAGCAGCGCCGCCGTCAGGATGGCAGCCTTGATCAGGATGATGCGGCGACGGTCATACCGGTCGCCCAGCGGCGCCAGCAACAGGATGCCCAGCGCATAGCCGAGCTGCGTGGACATGGGCACCATGCCGACGGCGCGTTCGGAGGCACCGATGTCATCGGCCAGCACTCCCAGCATGGGTTGCGAGTAATACAGCGAGGCCACGGCCAGGCCGGCCCCCGAGGCCAGCAACAGGATCAGCGAAGAAGACAGCCCATGGGCCGGTGCGCCCGACTGTGCGCCGGTGTGGCCTGTATGCGTCTTTTGAATGGTATTCATGGTGGAAACTCCGTTCAGGTAGTCGTGCTGCCGGCCCGGGAAATCCCCTCTCTGCCAGCGTTGGAACGGATTTTCCGCTACCCGGCGGGGTTGCGGTAGTAGCGCCGGCGGCAGAATTGTTATACGTTAGCCGTATGACCAAGCCCTCTGCCCCAGCCTCCCCCGCCTTCTCGGCCACCGGCCTGACCGACCGCATCGAGCTCATGCAGATCTTCGTGCGCATCGTCGAAGCCGGCAGCCTCTCGGCCGCCGCCGCGCAACTGGCCACCACCCAGCCCACCATCAGCCGCCGCCTGCAGACGCTGGAGCGCTCGCTCGGCGTGCGCCTGCTGCAACGCTCCACCCACGCGATGAAGATGACCGAGGACGGCGAGCGCTGCTACGAGCGCGCCAAGGAATTGCTGGCCGGCTGGGATGATTTCGAAAACGAGCTGCGCGGTGCGCGCCAGCATGCCGAGGGTTCGCTGCGCGTGGTGGTGCCGCATGCCTTCGGGCAGAAGCAGCTGATCGGACCGTTGGCGCAGTTCATGCGCCAGCATCCGCGCATCACGGTGGAATGGCTGCTGCATGACCGCGCCGCCGATTTCATCAGCCAGGGCATCGACTGCGCCATCCAGGTCGGCGAGGTCAACGATCCCTCGGTGGTGGCCATCCACCTGGCCGAAGTGCCGCGCATGACCGTGGCGGCGCCCTCGGTGCTGGCTGGCCGCCCCATGCCGCGCCAACCCGCCGACCTGGCCGAGTTGCCCTGGATTGCCATTCCCGCCTTCTACCGCCGCGAAGTCACCCTCACCCACGCCCACACGGGCGAGCAGCGCCAGGTCTCCTTCCGTCCGCAATTGGTCACCGACAGCCTGTACGCCCTGCGCAATACCGCCGTCGAGGGACTGGGCGTGGCCGTCGGTTCGTCCTGGGTGCTCAATGAAGATGTGGCCGCGGGCCGACTGGTGCAGTTGCTGCCGGACTGGCAGCCGGCCCCGCTGCCAGTCTGCCTGCTCTATCCCTATGCCCGCTTCCAGCCCGCGCGGCTGCGCCACTTCATCGACACCATGAAAGAGGCCATGCCGTCCGTGGTGCATCAGGCTGTGGGCTGGGGGGCCTTGCGGCCCTGATCGTCCTGCGCTGCGTCTAGCCGGCGCGCTGGTCCAGTCGCATGGTGCGATGCTGGGCATAGTGCTGGTGCCACGAGAAGGCCTCGCCCAGCAGGTGCGGGGTGTGGCCGCCAGCCTGGCAGGCGCGCTCGAAGTAGTCGCGCAGCTGGGCGCGATAGTCAGGATGGCAGCACTGTTCGATGACCTTCACCGCCCGCTCGCGCGGCGCCAGACCGCGCAGGTCGGCCAGGCCCCATTCAGTGACCAGCACATCCACATCATGCTCGCTGTGGTCCACGTGCGAGACCATCGGCACCACGCTGGAAATGGCGCCATCCTTGGCCACCGACTTGGACACGAAGATCGAGATCTGTCCATTGCGCGCAAAGTCGCCCGAGCCGCCAATGCCGTTCATCATGTGGGTGCCGCCCACGTGGGTGGAATTGACATTACCGTAGAGGTCGAACTCCAGCGCCGTATTCAAGCCGATGATGCCCAGCCGGCGCACCAGTTCAGGATGGTTGCTGATCTCTTGCGGACGCAGCACCACCTTGTCGCGGTAACGGTCGATGTTGGCCAGGAAATGCGCATACTTGTCCTGCGACAGCGTGATCGACGAGGCCGACGCAAAAGCCAGCTGGCCCGAATCGAGCAGGTCGATGGCGCTGTCCTGCAAGACTTCCGAATACATCACCAGGTTGCGGAAGGGCGACTCCACCAGTCCATGCAGCACCGCATTGGCAATGGTGCCGATACCCGCCTGCAGCGGCGCCAGCGTATGCGGCAGGCGACCCGCTTCCACTTCGCATTCGAGGAAATGGATGACGTGACCGGCGATGGCGCGGGTCTCGTCATCGGGCGGCAAGACCGACGAGGGGCTGTCGGGCGTCTGCGTGAGCACGATGGCCACCACCTTGGCCGGATCGAAGGGGATGGTGGTGCTGCCGATGCGCTGGTCCGCCACCGTCAACGGGATCGGTTCACGCGCCGGACGGGCCGCCGGCAGGTAGATGTCGTGCAAGCCTTCCAGCGCCAGCGGCACGCTGGTATTGAGTTCGATGACGATCTGCCGGGCCTGCTCCACGAAGCTGGCCGAATTGCCCACCGACATGGTCGGCACGATGCCCTCCTCGGTGATGGCGGCGGCTTCGATGACGGCGATGTCGATGCGCGAGGGCGTGCCGCTGCGCAGCTGTTCGGCGGTCTCCGAGAGATGCTGGTCGATGAACATCACCTCACCCGCATTGATCTTGCGGCGCAGGGTCGGATCGACCTGGAAAGGCAGGCGTCGCGCCAGCAGGCCCGCTTCGGCCATGAGGCCGTCGCTGCCATTGCCCAGCGAGGCGCCGGTGATGACGGTGAAATGCAGTTCTTCCTGCGCCGCCCGGTCGGCCAGCGCACGCGGCATGGCCTTGGCGTCGCCGGCGCGGGTGAATCCGCTCAGGCCGATGGTCATGCCATTGTGGAAGAAGGTGGCCGCCTCGGCGGCGGACATGACTTTGCCGGCCAAGGCGGGCTGGCGGATGCGCTGGCTATCCATGAGAGTGTGCTCCTGCTCGGGTTCTTTAGGGGGTGAGAAGTGCATCCTTGACGGACTTCTTGCATTCTTTTTTGTCCCAGTATAGGAGCCGCGTACTATGCACTGTATGATTAAAATTCCCGATTTCCAGTCATAAAACGCATAGCTCTCCACCCCGCCGAAAGTCCCTCGCCATGGATATCCGCGCCCTGCGCTACTTCACCGAAACGGTACGCCACAACAGCTTCAGCCGCGCCGCCGACGCCCTGCATGTCACCCAGTCCACCGTCAGCAAGATGGTGCGCCAGCTCGAGGAAGAAGTGGATGCGCCTCTGCTCATCCGCGATGGCCGCCGTCTGCAGCTCACCGATACCGGCCGCGTGGTCTATGAGCAGGGCCAGCAGATCCTGGCCGCGATGCAGCGCCTGCACGCCGAGGTGCGCGATACCAAGGCGCTGCGCTCGGGCCGCCTGGAGATCGGCATCCCGCCCATGATCAACATCCTCTGCACCCCCGTGCTCAAGGCTTTCCGCGAACGTCATCCCGACATTGCCGTGGTCCTGCAGGAAGATACCGGACCGCAGATCGAGCAGCGCGTGGCCAATGGCGAACTGGAGATCGGCATGACGGTGCTCCCAGCCGATCCCGAACTAGGGCTGGAGACATTGCCGGTGGCCAGCTATCCGATGTGGGCCGTGGCCCAGGCCGGCAGCTTCCAGAAGAACCGCGCCAGCCTGCGCTGCGCCCAGCTCGATGGCATGCCGCTGGTCCTGCTCAACAATGAATTCGGCCTGACCCGCAGCCTGCGCGGCGTCTTCCGCGAACACGGCATCAAGCCCGAGATCGTCGCCCAGAGCGCCCAGTGGGACTGGCTGGTGGCCATGGCCCTGGCCGGCATGGGGACGGCCCTGCTGCCCGAGCCCTTCATCCACCGCCTGGCCACCCAGCAGTTGCAGGCCGTGCGCCTGGTCGAGCCCGAGGTGCAGTGGAAGGTCGCCTACGTCACCCGGGGCGGCTATCTCTCCCATGCGGCGCATGCCTGGATGGCGGTCTCGGCGCAACTCTTCGCGGGCGGCAAGCTGCGCAAGAGCACGAGCTGAAGCATCCATGCACAGAGGGAATGCAATATCGGAACTTAAGTCATACCGTGCATGCAGCGGATTCCTATACTGATCAGGCCGATACCTGCCTCCCCTCTTCATCCGCGCCGGCGGAACCGGAATGACGTCGTTGCGGCCATGAGCGCGCAGGTGTCGGCACTCCACGCCAGCCGCCTCCCTCCGCCCACGTGATCATGCCGCCGCTCCTGACGCCGCGTTTTTCCCAGTATTTCTCGCTGTACCGCCTGCTCCTGCTCTCCCATTGCCGCCGCTGCCGCACCCGCGTGGAACGCTGGCGCGCGCAATTCCCCCTGCGTCACGCCAATCTCTCCGAAGGCCTGCGCGCCGCCTGCAGCGCGGCGGCCATGCTGCTGTTGGGCGAATGGCTGGGCAATCCCCTGTTTTCGTGGGCCGCCATCGGCGCCTTCCTCACCTGCCTGGCCGACAGCGCCGGTTCCAACCGCGCCCGCCTCGCCTCCATGGGCGGCTTCGCGCTGGCCTCCACGCTGGGCGGAATGGTCGCCGCCAGCGCCGCGTCCCTGAGTGTGGAACTGGGCTGGCTGACCATCATGGCCTGCGCTGGCGTGGCGGGCTTTTCGCGCATCTATGGCGCCGCTGCCGGGCTGGTGCTGATGCTGGCCGCGGGCGTCTCGGCCATCATGGCCGATGCCCCGGTGATCCTGTGGCCGCTGCGCCAGAGCCACGTGCTGATCTACTTTGGCGGTTGCCTGTGGGCGCTGCTGTTGGGGTTGACGGTGTGGCGCATCCATCCCTTCGGACCGGCCCGGCAAGCTGTGGCGCGCGCCTATGGCACGCTGGCCGAGCTGGCCTCCGTCGCCGCAGCCAGCGGCCTGGACGAGCCGGCCTATGCCAGCCACGCCGCCGACCTGGCCGCGCATGCCCGCCGCCATGCGCGTTTCGACATCGCCGCCGCGCGTCGCGCCCTGCAAGCCGTGGCCGTCGAACGTACCGAATCGCGCCGCCTCTACGACAACCTGCTGGTGCGGCTGGCCCGCGCTGACGATCTGCTCGACGGCGTCACGTTGCTGGTGGACCTGCAACTGACGCATTATCAGGAACCCCGCGCGCGCCAGCGCACGGCGCGGGTGCTGGCCTGCATCGCCCGCCAGCTGCAGGCCATGCAGGCCGCCATGAGCCAGGGCGAAGCCATTGCCGCCGACGAGGATGTGCGCATCATGGCGCGGCTGCGCCAGCTGGTGGCGCGCTTGCCCAGCGGCACAGGCCGCTTGTTGCAACAGGTGCATACGCCCTTGGCCGTGGGCAGCGACGACCCGACCGGACTTAAGCAGATGGCCCGCACCGCTGCGCCCGCACGTGCCATGCCGGCGATCCTGCTGCACCGCGTGCGAGCCTTGTGGCGCAAGGCCGCCTCGCATGCGGCCACCGGCTCGGCCGAGTGGCATCACGCCTGGCGTTGCGCGGCAGCGGCCGGCGCCACCTACCTCATCGTGCATCTGCTGGAACTGCCCTTCGGTTACTGGGCCACCATGGCGACCATGCTGGTGATGCAGCCGAGCATTGCCGAGAGCTGGTCGCGCAGCATGGAGCGCGCCGTCGGCAGCGTGGTGGGCGGCGTGCTGGCCGTGGGGCTCTGCCTGGTGGTGCATTCGCCGCTGGCGCTGGCCTTGCTGGTGTTCCCCCTCACGGTGCTGACCATGGCCCTGAAGCCGGTCAGCTATGGGCTGTACGCCACCTTCCTCACACCGGTGTTCGTGCTGGTGGCCGATGTGGGCGGCGATCCTGCGCACGAACTGGCCAATGCGGCCCTGCGCGCCGGCAACAATGTCATCGGCGCAGTGGTGGCGGTGCTGGCCAGCTACCTGTTCTGGCCGCGCCGTCATCCCGAGGATCCGCAGGCGCAATTGCAGCGCATGGCCCAGCTCAACCTGGCCTATCTGATCGAGGCCCTGGCCACGCAGGCCGCGCCGCAAATGGCCATGCTGCATGCCCACCGCCGCGCCGCCTGCGTGGCCAATGTGGAAGCCGGCCTGCTGCTGCAACGGGTGGCGCGCGAGCGCGGCTGGCCCGAACGCGATCATGGACGCGGACGCACCGCCGTGGCCTTGTCGCGGCGGCTGGCGGCGGCGGCCAGCCACATCTGGGCGCACCCGCAGGCGGCGTCACCGGAATTGCTGGCCTGGTTGCGCGCGCTGGCTGCGGCCTTGTCGGCGCATCAGAGCAGCGCCCTGCACCACTTGCTGCGCCATCGTCCCGCCCCCATGCACCTGGCTCAGGCCGCTGCCGTGGAGACCGCCTGCCTGCTGGTGGCCACGCTCGAGGCAGACCGTGCGATGCCTGCAGGAAAATAAGCGGAAACAAAATCGCCCTTCCCTGTTCGAACCGGAAAAACGCTTCGGCGTGCCGCTTCGACAACATGCCAATGGAAGGGAATGGATGAGCTTCGACCTGGATTTTCTCTACAACATGAACGAGGGCCCGCTGCGCTCCGGCCTCATCGTGCTGGGCGTGGCCCTCGTGGCCGTGGTGGTGGCGGTGTTCCTGCACCGGATAGGCATCGCGGTGGTGCGGCGGCTGGCGCGTGGGCGCTCCTTCACCACCACCGCCACCGAGGTCACCTTCAGCGCCAGCCGCACCTGCGTGATCCTGTTCATGCTGCGCCTGGTGCTCACTGGCGCGCCGGACAATACCCCCGGGCTGACCAGCATTTCCTACCTCACCTCCATCGCCCTGATCCTGGCGCTGACCTGGTTCCTGATCCGCTGCGTCAAGTCGGTCAGCCTGACCGTCATCAATCTCAATCCCT
This sequence comes from Herbaspirillum camelliae, assembly GCF_001929405.1. Lineage (NCBI taxonomy): Bacteria > Pseudomonadati > Pseudomonadota > Betaproteobacteria > Burkholderiales > Oxalobacteraceae > Herbaspirillum > Herbaspirillum camelliae. Next base: position 1,137,124 of record NZ_KV880769.1, on the reverse strand, counting down.
ATGACGTGGCCGACAACCTCAAGGCGCGCCGCATCCTCACCCAGACCCGCGTGCTCTCGCGCAGCGCCTATTTCATCATCGCCATGCTGGGCCTGTCCTTCGTGCTGTTGACGCTGCCAGGCGCGCGCCAGTTCGGCGCCAGCCTGCTGGCCTCGGCCGGGGTGGCCGGCATCGTCGCCGGTATTGCGGCCAAGCCGGTGCTGGGCAATTTCTTTGCGGGGTTGCAGATCGCGTTTTCGCAGCCGATCCGCATTGATGACGTACTCATCGTCAAGGGCGAATGGGGCCGCGTGGAAGAGATCACCGGCACCTTCGTGGTGGTGCGCATCTGGGACGAGCGGCGCATGATCGTGCCGCTGCAATGGTTCATCGAGAACCCCTTCGAGAACTGGACCCACACCTCTTCTACCATCCTCGGTACGGTGTTCCTGTGGCTGGATTTCTCGGTGCCCACGCAGGCCATCCGCGACGAATTCGAACGCGTCTGCAAGACCCTGCCGTTGTGGGACAAGCGTGTCTGCGTCATGCATGTCACCGATGTCAGCGAGCGCACGATGCAGGTGCGCCTGCTGGTCTCGGCCAAGGATTCGGGCAGCGCCTTCGACCTGCGCTGCCAGATCCGCGAACACATGATCGGCTTCATCGCCAGCAACTATCCGGGTGCGCTGCCGCGCCTGCGCGCCGAGGTCGAGGCGCGCAACGATCCCGAGGCGATCGACAGCATCATCGACGGTCCGCCCACGCAAAAGGCCTGAGCGCGCTTGCCGCCGCGCAGGCGCTGGGGATGTGACAAGGGCCTCGGATCACGAGGCCCTTGTCATGTCTGGCCTGCGGCAACTGTCGTGCAGCGTGCCGCAGGCGCAAGGCGCTTACTGGTCGGTGACCTTCATCTCGCCATTGGCGCGGGCTTGCGCCAGTTCGGCACGCACTTGCTCGCGCGTCTTGCCGTTCTGTGCCACGGCGCGGGTGTCGGCGCCGTTGAGGCCCTGGTCGCGGTCGGTGACCAGCAACTGACCCTGGCTGCGGGCTTGTTGCAGTTCAGCGATCACGTCGGCGCGGGTCTTGGTGGAGACGAACTTGCTTTCCACGGGATACGGGGCTTCGGCCATGGCGGCGCCAACGGTAGTGCTCAGCAGCAGGGCTGCGAAGAGATGCTTGGTGTTCATGATCTTTCCTTTCTGGTATGGGGCTGATGAGCGCCGCGCAGGGCGGCGGCACGCTCATCGGCAACGATTCGATTCAACAGGGATGACTGGATTACAGGGCGCGGTCCTGGGCGTTGCTCACGGCAGTGCCCTGGTTGCGGGCCTGTTGCAATTCCTGCTGGACTTGCTGGCGGGTCAGGGTCGAGTGGAAGGGCTTGTCGACCGGGTACTGGTCGGTGACCAGCAGTTCGCCATTGGCGCGGGCTTGCTTCAGTTCTGCGACCACTTCAGCGCGGGTACGGGTGGAGACCACGGGCTGGTCCATCGGATATTGGTCGGTGACGAGGATCTCGCCGTTGGCGCGTGCCTGTTGCAGTTCGGCAATCACGTCGGCGCGGGTCTTGGTGGAGACGAACTTGCTTTCCACGGGATACGGGGCTTCGGCCATGGCGGCGCCCACGGCGGTAGTCAGCAGCAGGCCGGCGAACAGGTTCTTGGCAATATTCTTGGTGTTCATGATCGTTCCTTGTGAGAGATAAGGATGAGCACTGCAACCCGGCCCGACGCTTGTGGATCAGTCGTTGTGTGCTGTCATCGTGGAACCAAGTGTAGGGATCGGGCTGGCCGAGAAAAAGCCGACAAACCGGAATACATCATTCCAGAAACGCGAACAATCAGTTTTTTCGATGCTGTACTTGGCTTTTTTCGCTGCAACTGCACATGCTGGAAGAGCCAGGCACCAAGGCATTATTAAAGATAAGCTGTTGATTATTATAGGAAGTAGGCGGTATCTCGCTGTGGTATCGGCCACCGCACCCCGCATCGACTTTGCGATGCCGCAAAGCGAATTCTATCGGGTCGATACAAAATGCCAATGACTTGTTCAAACTATTTGATCAAGTTTTTCAGGGCTTCGTTGTATACGCTAAGATATAGCGAAGCGGGCCGCCCCGCCCTGCTCCTTCCTCCCACGAACCTATCGTCGCCCATGAACAAGACCGCCCTCGCCCTGCGCCATGTCGTTTCCGAAGATCTGGGCCAATTGGCGCCGCTGCTGGCGCGCAATGGCTACCAGGTGCGCCATTTCGACGTCGGCGTAGACAGTTTCGACCAGCTCTCGCCTCTGGATGCGGACCTGCTCATCGTGCTGGGCGGTCCCATTGCGGTCTATGACACCGAGGCCTATCCCTGGCTGCGCGCCGAGATCGCCTGGTTGCGTGCGCGCCTGCTGGAAGACCTGCCCACGCTGGGTCTGGGCCTGGGTGCGCAGCTCATGGCGGCGGCGCTGCATGCCCGCGTCTATCCCGGCAGTTGTGGCAAGGAAATCGGCTGGAGCCGCCTGCAGGCCGGCCCGCACCTGGACGAGCATGCCTGGCTGCGCCAGCTGGTGGACCCGGAAACCCGCGTGCTGCACTGGCATGGCGACACCTTCGACCTGCCGCGCGGGGCGCGCCACCTCGCTTCTTCCGACATGTATCCCCACCAGGCCTTCGCCTGGGGTCGCCATTGCCTGGCGCTGCAATTCCACCCCGAAGTGGACGTGCGCACGGTCGAGCAATGGATGCTGGGCCATGCCCATGAGATCGCCCATACCCGCAATATCAGCCTGGCGCGGCTGCGCGCAGACGCCCAGCAATATGGACGCCGCTTCGAGGAGGCAGCGCGACGCTTCTGGCAGGACTGGCTGCATAGCCTGGAGGGCCTGGACGGCAGCGAGGAACACAGGCGCAGCGCCTAGGCCGTTTTTCCAGCCCGCATTTTCAGCCCTCCCCCTTTTTCCACCCCCTGGGCAAGCTTAGGGTGGTAGTTCCATCCTGTTACCAATGCTTTCAAGCGCTCACGTTCGCTTGCATTTTTGCTCGAACCACCCACGCAATCGACGTTCAGACTACAGGCAAGCACGGCCAACGCCGACGTTGCAATGCAGCGCGGCAATTTCCGTGATCCGGGAAGCTCAGAATCAGTCCTTGTCTGACACGGAAACGGCGCCACGATCGCTTACAGTGCTTGCACGGATTGTTAGTTTCAACAATCGCGTTTCTAACTCGAAAAGTGTAAGGAGGTAACAAAATGAAGGCACGCCATATTCTGATTTCGTCCCTGTTCATGGCCCTGGCTGGCGGTGCAATGGCGCAGAGCAGCGCACCGGTTGCACCTTCTTCCACCGCAACCAATGGCGCTCCCTCGAACGATCCCTTCGTGCAGAAGCGTCAGGCCGATGCCGATGCGAAGGCGCAGTACAAGGCCGAGAAGAAGGCCGCCAAGCAAGAGTACAAGCAGGATCGCGCCCAAGCCAAGGCGCAGCTGAAACAGGAGCGCCAGGAATCGACCGCGCAGCGCAATGAGGCGCTGGCGACAACCCCTGCTGCACCGGTCGACAAGTCGCACTGATCTTCAAACGCAGCGTTACTCCGTGATGAAAGCCCCGGTCCTGCTGGATCGGGGCTTTTTTTCATCTGCTCGCCGCGCGTTCATTTTGTTATAAATGAAGAAAAGCAATGTTAGTGCCGTCAAAAAAAACTATAACAACATTGACCAGCAGAAAAGTTGCCGAAAGACCATCGGAAAACGCTTCGTCAATCTCATTTTCGACGTCATCGGAACGGTAAACGACTCACGTTTTCTGAGCCGTTTTTTATCCGAAACAGGTGCCGCGCAACACCATAAAACAGCTTCAATTACGCCCCTGCCGCCACAGGCAACGCGCCGCCCAGGCCGCACCCATCACTTGCAGCAGCATGAAGCCGGCCACGGCATTCCATCCTGAATGCTCCCAGAACCATCCCCCCACCGAGCCCAGGATGCTGCCGCCCAGGTAGTACGCCAGCAGGTAGAGCGAGGCCGCGTGCCCCTTGCCCTGGCGGGCCATGCGCCCGACCCAGCTGCTGGCGGCGGAATGGGTGGTGAAGAAGCCGATGGTCAGCAGCACGATGCCGCCGATCACCAGCACCAGCGATGAGGTGCAGGTCAGCAGCAGGCCCAGGCAGGAGATGCCGATGCCGACGGCCACCAGGGGGGCGCGGCCATAGCGGTCGGCCAGCGCACCGGCCCAGGACGAGGACAGCATGCCGAACAGATAGGCGCTGAAGATCAGGCCGGTGACCGTGGCCGAGAGCGAGAACGGCGGGCTCATCAGGCGAAATCCGGCATAGTTGTACGAAGTCACGAACACGCCCATGTTCAGCGCGGCGATGGCAAAGCACAGCGGCAGGCGGGCGTGGCGCAGATGGCCGCGCCAGAGCGCGAAGTGGTCGGCCAGCCGCATGCTGCTATTGCGCACGAAGTGGCGTGAGGCCGGCAGCATCATCACGAAGGCCACCGCCAGCGCCAGGTCCAGCGCACCGATGATGAGCATGCCGGCGCGCCAGCCCAGATGTTCGGCCAGCACGCTCATGGCTACCCGTCCGGCCATGCCGCCGAAGGCGTTGCCGCCCACATAGAGGCCCATGGCAAAGCCCAGTCCGGTCGCATCGATTTCCTCGGCCAGGTAGGCCATGGCCACCGCCGGCACCCCGCCCAGGGCGATGCCTTCGAGGGTGCGCGCCACCAGCAGCAGATGCCAGTCCGGCGCCACGCCAGCGGCCAGGTTGCAGCAGGCCGCCGTGGCCAGGGAGGCGAACATCAGTTCGCGGCGGCCATAGCGTTCGGACAGCATGCCCGCCAGCACGATGGACACGGCCAGAAAGCCCGTGGACAACGACAGGGCCAGGGAAGCGCTGGCTGCGCCAATGCCGAATTCCTGCGCGAAGATGGGCAGCAAGGGTTGCACGCAATACAGCAGCGAGAAGGTGGCGAAGCCTGAGAAGAACAGCGCCAGCACGATGCGGGCATAGGCGGCGCTGCCGCGGGTCGCGCCACGGGGCGCGGCTTCTGGCGCGCTCGGCGCCGGGGGCACCGGAGCGTCGGCGTTGGCCGCGCGGGCGGCCGGGTCGGACAGGGACTGCATGGAGGATTCCTTGCGACGGAGGGCGCCGGGCCTGCCGTCACCGTAGAGTGGATGAGTGGGTGAACAGGCAGTCTGGAAGAAATCCGTTATATTGTCCAATATATGGGACAGGGGTGGCCCATCTACAAAACAGATGGGGACACATCAGACGCCCTGTCACCGTCAACTCATCAGGACTGTTCATGGAACTCCGCCATCTTCGCTATTTCCTCGCCGTCGCCGAGCAACGCAGCTTTACGCGTGCCGCAGAAAAGGTGGGCATCGGCCAGCCGCCGCTGTCGATGCAGATCAAGGCGCTGGAAGAGGAAGTCGGCGCAGCGCTGTTCCTGCGCACTTCGCAAGGGGTGGAATTGTCGGAGGTCGGACGCGTGCTGCTGCCGCATGCGCAGCGCGCCGTGGACCAGGCCGAGCAGGCTCTGCGGGCCGCGCGCCAGGCCGCCAGCGGCGAGACTGGATTGCTGCGCATGGGCTTCACTTCCTCGGCGGTATTCCATCCGCTGGTCTCGCATGCCTTGCAGCAGTTCCGCGAACGGCATCGCAAGCTGGAAATTTCGCTGAGCGAAGGCATCACCGAACAGTTGCTGGCCGATATCGCGGCCTCGCAGCTGGACGCCGCGTTCGTGCGCATCGTCACCACGCCGTCGGCGGCGCTGGGCGTGGTGGAATTGCCGGCGGAAAAACTGAAGGTGGCGCTGCCACGTTCGCATCCCCTGGCGCGATGCAAGTCGCTGCGCTTGCAGGACCTGGCCAGCGAGAATTTCATCATGGTGCCGCGTGGCAAAGGTTCGGCCTTGTACGGCAGCATCTTCAGCGCCTGCCAGGCTGCCGGCTTCGATCCGCAGGTGATCCAGCTGGCACCGCAACTGACCTCGGCCATCAATCTGGTGGCCTCAGGCCTGGGCATCTCCATCGTGCCCGAAGCCATCGAACAGGTGCAGCTGGCGCAGGTGCGCTACGTCGAGATCGTCGAGCCGGCGCCGCGTGCGCAATTGTCGCTGGCCTATCACCGCCAGTCGATTGCAGCCTCGCGCTTTGCCGTCCATCTGCAGCGTTCGCTGCGGCGGGCGTCCTGAGAGGCCAGCCGTTCAAGTCTGTCGATGAAATCAGTGTTGGTTGGGATTGAAGCGACGCAGCAGCGAGTTGGCCTGTTGCAGGAAAGCCTCTGGGTATTGTTCTACCAGTGTTTCCAGCGCGGGCAGCATGCGTTCCAGTGCGATGGTCAGGGCGATGTCGCTGATTTCCTCGCCCCAGAGCACCTTCTGCACGAAGGCGACCGGACCGATATCGGAAATCAGGCTCATGCTCATCTGACGCTCCAGCGTGTCAGTGCGCGGTCCGAAGGACTCATCGAAGATGCGCATGATCGCTGCTTCCAGTTCTCTACGCAGGCTTCTGCCAGGGGCGTCCGGCGCAGGTGGCGATGGCTGGCGCGGTGCTTTGGCCGGCGCATTCCCGATCAGTGCGCTGGCCTCCCCCGCCATACGACTGAGTTGCTGCACATGCAGGGTCAGCGCGCTGATCTCGGCGAGCAAGGAGCGCAGTGGCATCTGTTCCGGCATGTCCGATCCGGCTGGGCCGGCTGGTAGTGGATTCATGTTGTTCTTGTTGCTCAGGCAATTTGGGAGCTGCTCAGACCGCCTGCGTGAATCGATCGGACCGACAGGGCCGCCCCCACGCGGATGAACCGTCGGCTTGCGTGCTTGCCTTTGCCCTGCGAATCGCGGGAAGCAATGGGCGTGAATTTCCCTACGGAAACAGTGCAAAGTATAGTGCGGTGCAAAAATTTACGCATGACAATTTCGACCGCGTTCAACGTAGACGCCACAGTGTTCTCCGGAAATATTGTTCAGATAATAAAAGAAAAGGCAGATGTTGCGTTTCATTCATGTCTTTGTTTTTTTTTACTTCTCGCTCCAACGTCCTTCATTCAAAGGTTTTCGTGCGGCAAATCGTCGCAGCAGGCCCTGCTTGTCAGGAATCGGTCAGCTTTGCGCGAAGGTGAAGCAATATAATGAGAATGCTTATCGATTCCCTTATCTTTTCCCAAGAAGCTCATGCGCCTGACCGAACTCGCCAAGGGCGTGGCCGCCATCGTCGACCACGTGACTGATCAACATAGCGCCGACGCCGTTGCGGCGCGCCTGCGTGACCTGGGTTTCGTGCCTGGCGAGCCGGTGCGGGTGGTGGCGGCCGCGCCCTGGGGCGGCGACCCCATCGTCGTGCAGATCGGCTCCACGCGCTTTGCCCTGCGCCGCGCCGAGGCGCAGCGGGTCACGCTGCAGGCGGCTCAGGGAGGTGCAGCATGAGCGCGGCCGGTTTGAACATCGCCCTGGTGGGCAATCCCAATTGCGGCAAGACGGCGCTGTTCAACCAGCTCACCGGAGCGCGCCAGAAGGTGGCCAACTATGCCGGCGTGACGGTGGAGCGCAAGTCCGGCAGCTTCACCGCTCCGTCCGGCCGCCAGGTGCGCGTGGTCGATCTGCCCGGGGCGTACAGCCTGCAATCGGTCAGCCCCGATGAGCGCGTTACCCAGGCGGTGCTGCAGGGGCGCTATCCGGGCGAGGCCGTGCCGGACCTGATCGTCTGCGTGGCCGACGCCACCAACCTGCGGCTGCATCTGCGCTTCGTGCTGGAGGTGCGGCGCCTGGGCCGGCCCATGGTGCTGGCGCTGAACATGATGGACGCGGCTGCGCGGCGTGGCATCCGCATCGATGTGGACGCCTTGTCGCAGCGCCTGGGCATGCCCGTCATCGAAACCGTGGCGGTCAAGCGCGGTGGTGCGCGCGCGCTGGTGGCGGCCATCGACGGCGGCGAGCCGGTGGCCGCACCCGCCGTGCCGGATATCGATGATCTGCACGTCGAAGTGCGCGCCCTGCTGGCCGATACCGTCGTCATGCCCGCCCCCACCGACCGCCGCGATGACGCAATCGATCGCATCGCTCTGCATCCGGTATTGGGCGTGCTGTTGCTGGCGCTGACCATGTTCCTGGTATTCCAGGCGGTCTACGCCATCGGCAAGCCCATGACCGACGCCATCGCCGATGGTTTCGGTACGCTGGGCGGCGTGGTCGGCGAGTGGCTGCCGGAGGGACCGCTGCGCGGGCTGGTCACCGATGGCCTCGTGGCCGGACTGGGGACGGTGCTGGGCTTCCTGCCGCAGATCCTGGTGCTGTTCTTCTTCATTCTCTTGCTGGAGGAATCGGGCTACCTGCCGCGCGCAGCCTTCGTGCTGGACAAGCTGATGGTCTCGGTGGGGCTGTCGGGACGCTCCTTCATTCCCCTGCTCTCCAGCTTCGCCTGCGCCATTCCCGGCATCATGGGCACGCGCAGCATCACCGATCCGCGTGACCGGCTCGCTACCATCCTGGTAGCACCGCTGATGACCTGTTCGGCCCGCCTGCCGGTCTATGCGTTGCTGATCGGCGCCTTCATTCCGCACCGGCCGGTGCTGGGCGTGTTCAACCTGCAGGGACTGGCGCTGTTCTGCCTGTACGTGGCCGGCATCGCGGCGGCCATGCTGGTGGCCTGGGTCGCCAAGCGCATCGGCAATGCGCGCCAGGAACGCTCGCTGCTGATGGAGCTGCCCTCCTACCGCTTGCCGAACTGGCGCGACATCGCACTGGGCCTGTGGGAGCGCGGTGCGATCTTCCTCAAGCGGCTCACTGGCGTGATGCTGGCGCTGACGGTGCTGATGTGGGCCATCTGCACCTTCCCTGCCCCGCCGGCGGAGGCCACGCGCGCGGCCATCGACTATTCCATCGCAGGTTATATCGGCCATAGCCTGCAATACCTGTTTGCACCGCTGGGCTTCAACTGGCAGATCAGCCTGTCGCTGATTCCCGCCTTTGCGGCGCGCGAGACGGCGGTGGCGACGCTGGCCACGGTCTATGCGGTCGGCGGCGAAGAAGGCGCGGCCTTGCAGAGCGCGCTGGCCTCGCATATCTCGCTGGCCAGCGCCTTGTCCTTGATGGTGTGGTTCGCCTTCGCACCGCAGTGCATGTCCACGCTGGCCATCATCCGCCGCGAGACGCAGTCCTGGCGCATGGTGGCGCTGTCCTTCGGCTACATGTTCGTGCTGGCCTATGCGGCGTCCTTCCTGACCTACAATGTCGCAAGGTGGCTGGCATGAATCACGCGCTGTGGTGGCAATACGCGGTCATTGCCGCGCTGGTGACGGTGAGCACCCTCTACATGCTGCGCAAGCTGGCGCCTGCGGCGAGCTGGCGCTGGCAGGCCCGCGTGGCCAGCTGGCTGATAGGGCGTCGTGCGGGAATGTGGCAGGCGCTGGGCCGGCGCTGGTTGCCGCCCGCCAAGGGCGGGGGCTGTGGCGGCGGCGCCTGTGATGGTTGTGGCGACAGCGGCGACGCCCTGCCGCCGCTGGAACAGAAGATCCAGTTCCACCGCCGCCGCTGATCTAGAGCAGCGCTGCCGATCAGTGCAGCTCTTCGGCCTCGAAGCCCGCCGCCCGCAGGGCTTGCAGCACCTGGGCCAGATGCGGACGGCCACGGGTCTGCAGCACCAGTTCGATATCCACGTTCTGCGCCGCCAGCAGTGTAAAGGCGCGCTGGTGATGCACCTCGTCAACGTTGGCGCCCGCCTCGGCGACGATGCCAGTGATGCGCGCCAGCGTGCCCGGCACATCGCGCGAGCTGACCTTGACCCGCGCCAGCCGTCCGGCGCGCACCATGCCGCGCTCGATGATGGCCGTCAGCAGCAGCGGATCGATGTTGCCGCCCGACAGCACCAGTCCCACGCGCTTGCCGCGGAAGCGGTCCGGATAGCGCACCAGCGCCGCCAATCCGGCCGCGCCCGCCCCTTCCACCAGCGTCTTTTCGATTTCCAGCAGCATCAGCACGGCCTGTTCGATATCGCCTTCATCGACCAGCAGCAGCTCATCGGCTTCGCGGGCGATGATGGCGCGGGTCAGCGTGCCGGGTGTGCCGACCGCGATACCTTCGGCGATGGTGCTCGCGCCCACCGGGTGCTCGGTCCCCTTGACGGCATTGAACATGGTCGGGAAGCGTCGTGTCTGCACGCCCACGATCTCGATCTCCGGCTTGACGGCGCGCGCGGCCACGGCCATGCCGGCCAACAGCCCGCCGCCGCCGATGGAGACCACCAGGCAATCCAGGTCCGGCACCGCCTTCATCATCTCCAGCGCGACCGTGCCCTGGCCGGCGATGATGGCTTCGTCGTCGTAGGGGTGGACGAAGGTCAGCCCTTCCTTTTCGGCCAGTTCGTAGGCATGGGTGCGCGCGGCTTCCAGGGTGTCGCCATGCAGCACGACATTGGCGCCGAAACCGCGTGTGCGTTCGATCTTCACGCCGGGCGTGAAGCGCGGCATGACGATGGTGGCTGGCAAGCCCAGCCGTTGCGCGTGATAGGCCACGCCTTGCGCATGGTTGCCGGCCGACATGGCCACCACGCCGCGCGCCCCGCCCTCGCTGGCAGCGACGTCCACCAGCTTGTTGCAGGCGCCGCGCTCCTTGAAGGACGCGGTGAATTGCAGGTTCTCGAACTTGAGGAAGACCTGGGCGCCGACGATCTGGGACAGCGTGCGCGATTCCACGCAGGGCGTCTCCAGAATCTGGCCTTGCAGCCGGCGGGCGGCTGCTTCGATATCGTTGAGCGTTGTCATGCTGCGATTGTAGAGCGAATGCACCGCTTTGTAGCACTTCATGCAAGCAGGTCGCGAGGATGGCGATAAATCGAATGTGGATGCTGACGAACTTGGAAAAATGAAAAAATCGGGGCCACCGATGTTGTTGCAGCGCTCGGCAGGGTAGCCTGGATTGCCAGGTCATCAACATCAAATTTCTTTTGTTTCCACCATTGCACTCGGTGGATGTGGCGACTAGAGTGAAGACTCGTCGCGCCACCGCCTGAGACTCTTGCCCCAGTGGAAGCGACACCTGCAAGGGCCGTGCGCCCTCGCCCCTCGCGCAGCTACCTCAGCCTCAGCCGTTCTCATCAAGGAGACACCATGAGCATCGCCACCCGGCCCCCGGATGTCAGGCCATCCCCGTTACCGCCCTTGAGCCCTTCCTCGCGTCTGCCCGAACGCCCGCGCTACGAGCAGCGCACCACCCCCTTGCTGTTGACGCTGGTCGAACTGGATCCGCGTGAAGTGATCGACGGCATCATGACGCCCGGCGGATATCTCACCGCCGACGTGATCCCGGTCGGTCCCATGCGCGAGGCCTGCCCGCACTGCGAAGGCGTGGCGCTGCAACTGGTGTTGCGGCACCGGCATGTCAAGCGCAGCCATCTGTTCTGCCGGGTGTGCACCCGGGTCTATGATGCGCTCAATGACAGTGGGTATTCGGTGTTGACGGTGTGATGCAGTTCCTTATTTTGACGCGGGCGCCGATAACTTCTCGGCGCCTTTTTTATTCTCGGCATTGACCGCATCCCGTCCGTCCCATTCCGTGCGTAAGGTTTGCTGATAATCAACGTCGGCGCGGGGAATGGATTTCCAAAGCCCGAATGGGTCCAACGCTAGCGTGTCGCGATATGGGGCTGGCCGAGAGGTATGGTCCATGAGTGTTTTATGCAGGGCATTGCAAAGTGTCGATGATCTCGCGACACTGCCCTCAACGAAATAGAAGTTTCTGGAACAGGCTTGACGACTTGAACCGCTAACGCAGTAGAATCGGCCCCCTCAACGCAACAAAAGAGATGCCAATGGAATATGCCTACAAGCGGATGGCCTCCCCGGCCGGTGTGCTCAAGCTGGTGGCCAAGGGGGATCACCTGGCTGCGATCCTGTGGGAAGACGATGACGCCCTGCGCGTGCGGCTGGGTGAGATGGTGGAAGATGAAGACCGTGCGGTCCTGATCGAGACCGAACATCAGCTGCGCGAATACTTTGCCGGTGAACGCGACAGCTTCGACATCCCCTTGCATTTCGAAGGCACCGAGTTCCAGCGCCAAGTGTGGTCGGCGCTGCTCGACATTCCCTACGGACAGACCCGCACCTATCTCGACATCGCCCGCCAGCTCGGCAACGAAAAGGCAGTGCGCGCCGTGGGCGCGGCCAATGGACGCAATCCCATTTCCATCATCGCACCCTGCCATCGCGTCATCGGCGCCGGCGGCGAACTGACCGGCTTTGCCGGCGGGCTGCACGTCAAGAAACTGCTGCTGGCCATCGAGGGCATCGCTACCGAAGGCCGCGATATCGGCCAGATCATCGATCCGCGCCGCAAGGCGCAGTCGCGGCGGCGGGAAGATCCCAATCAGCTGTCACTGCTGTAAATGATATAAATCATTTTCTCAGCGCTGCATGCCCCACTTCTTCACGGTCACGCGTTCCAGCGTATTGAAGACCAGGTTTTCCACCAGCAGGCCGATCAGGATCACCATGGCTAATCGGGCCAATACCTCGGTCCAGGAGACCTGGCGCGCAATATCCGCCAAGGGATGGCTTAGAACCACTTTGCTAGAAAGGCACAGCTCTTTATTCTTCGGAAGTATATAAAGGGCAGTGGAAAAAGAAAAATGCGATCACTGCAAAACCGGATGGCGGCTGCGAATAGCGTGCGAAGCTGTGACTGTAAAGGGTTTGCGGCGGAAAAGGTAGTCTGGTGCGAAATGGATTCCCAACCGCGACATTGCCCGGCTGTCAAGTTCGGCGAGGTGAGGAAGAGGCAGCGGCGCAACGTCAGGGGTGCGTCAGCGGCAATTTGAGCGCACTGCGGGTAGAGTGCGATAAAGTACGCCTCCTGCCCGGACAGACGGCTGATCACCCCCCTTGGTGATCTCTTCTGTTGCCAGAGCCCTGTCCGCCGGCACTCATTTGAAGAAGCAAAGGGAGCAAGATGAGTTCATCTCACACCAATCCAAGCCTTTCCCTCCGATCGAGCAAATTCCACTTCATTACCCTGGCGGCGCTGGGCGTGGTGTTCGGCGATATCGGAACCAGCCCGCTGTACGCATTGAAGGAATGTTTCAGCCCCGACCACGGCATCGCCTTTTCCCCGGGCGCGGTGCTGGGCATCATCTCGATGCTGTTCTGGTCCATCTCCATCGTGGTGACCATCAAGTATGTGATGTTCGTGCTGCGCGCCGACAACAATGGCGAAGGCGGCGTGCTGGCGCTGATGGCCTTGTCGCTGCGTTCGGCGCTATCGGGCTCGCCGCGCGCCAAGCTGCTGATGATGCTGGGCGTCTTTGGCGCCTGCATGTTCTATGGCGACGTGGTGATCACGCCGGCCATCTCGGTGCTCTCGGCGGTGGAAGGGCTGGAGATCGCTGCCCCCCAGACGGCCCATGCGGTCATTCCGTTGACGCTGGTGATCGTGGTGATCCTGTTCCTGATCCAGCGGCATGGCACCAGCGTGGTGGGCCGTTTCTTCGGGCCGGTGATGTTCCTGTGGTTCTTCTCGCTGGCCTTGCTGGGGCTCTACAACATCGTCAAGGCTCCCGAAGTGCTGGTGGCCATCAATCCCTACTACGCCGTGCACTTCATGGCCGAGCATTCGCTGCAGGCCTTTATCGTCCTGGGCTCGGTGGTGCTGGTGCTGACCGGGGCCGAGGCGCTGTATGCCGACATGGGCCACTTCGGCATCAAGCCGATCCGCTATGCCTGGCTCTTCACGGTCATGCCCTCGCTGCTGATCAACTACTTCGGCCAGGGCGCCAACCTGATCGCCAATCCGGATGCGATCAAGAACCCCTTCTACCTGATGATCCCCGATCCGCTGGTGCTGCCCATGGTGGTGCTGGCCACCTGCGCTACGGTGATTGCCTCGCAGGCGGTGATCTCGGGCGCCTTCTCGCTGACCAGCCAGGCCATCCTGCTGGGCTTCGTGCCGCGCATGCGCATCCTGCACACCTCGGAGGACGAGCAGGGTCAGATCTACATTCCGCTGATCAACTGGATGCTGCTGGTGGTGGTGGTGGCCGTGGTGCTGGCCTTCAAGAAATCCGATAACCTGGCTGCGGCCTATGGCGTGGCCGTGACCACCACCATGGTGATCACCACCATGCTGCTGGGCGTGGTCATGCGCCATATCTGGAAGTGGCGCATGCCGGCCGTGGTGGCCGCCATCAGCTGCTTCCTGGTGGTGGACGTGGCCTTCTTCGCGGCCAACCTGTTGAAGCTCACCGAGGGCGGCTGGTTCCCGTTGGTCATCGGCGGCGCGGCCTTCTTCCTGTTGATGACCTGGTACTCGGGCCGCATGCTGCTGCGCATGCGCATCAAGGATGACGGTATTCCCATCGAGCCCTTCATCGAAGGCCTGCTGGCCCATCCTCCCCATCGCGTGGGCGGCACGGCTGTCTTCATGACCGGCAATATCGCTACCGTGCCGGTAGCGCTGCTGCACAACCTGAAGCACAACCGCATCCTGCATGAGCGCGTGTTCTTCCTCAAGATCAGCATCTGGGACGTGCCTTACGTGGCCGACAGCGAGCGCCTGACCATGAAGGAGCTGGGCGGCGACGTCTACCTGCTGCGCGCGGCCTTCGGCTTCAAGGAAGCGCCGGAAGTGCAGAAGGTCATGACCTTGACCGAGCAACAGTTCGGCCATCACTTCGACCTGATGGATACTTCCTTCTTCCTGGCGCGCGACACGGTGGTGCCGAGCAAGCTGCTGGGCATGTCGCTGTGGCGCGAGCGCCTGTTTGCGTGGATGTACCAGAACGGCGCCAAGCCCTCGGACTTCTTCCACATCCCCGCCAACCGGGTGGTGGAGCTGGGGACCAAGGTCGAGATCTGATCGCGACGAGGTCCTCTGCCAGTCCCGCATGAGGATGCCGTCCAGCCGTACGCTGGACGGCATTTTTCTTTTCCGCCACGATGTGCGGCAGTGCGGCGGGCATTCTGCCGGGCTTGGGGATAAGATAGCCCCATCCGCATTGACAGCAGAGGCAGCCTCACGAGGGCTGGCACATCATGGTCAAGTACATCGGTACCCGCGATCTGCAGGCCTATCTGGCCACCCATCCCTTGCCGCAGGTCATCGGCGGCATGCTCGCCTACCTGCAACACGACTACCTGCGCTGGCGCGAGTTCGACAAGACTGCCCGTGTGGCCAGCCACTCGGCGCAGGGAGTGATCGAGCTCATGCCCATTTCCGATGGGCGGCAGTATTGCTTCAAGTATGTCAATGGACATCCCGCCAACACTGCCCAGGGTTTGCTGACGGTGACGGCCTTCGGTGTGCTGGCCGACGTGGCTAACGGCTATCCGCGCCTGCTCTCGGAGCTGACCCTGACGACGGCCTTGCGCACGGCGGCCACCTCGGTGCTGGCGGCGCGGCAGATGGCGCGCTCCGACAGCCGCGTCATGGCCGTGATCGGCAACGGGGCGCAGTCCGAATTCCAGGTGCTGGCCTTCCATCACCAGATGGGCATCGAGGTAGTGCGCCTGTTCGATACCGACGCCACCGCCACCGCCAGGCTCATGCGCAATCTGGGCGGCTGCAGCAGTCTGCAGCTGATCCCTTGCGCCAGCGCGGCCGAGGCCGTGCGCGGCGCCGATATCGTCACCACCATTACCGCCGACAAGCGGCGCGCCTGCATCATCACGCCGGCCATGCTGGAAGCGGGCATGCATCTCAATGCGGTGGGCGGGGATTGCCCCGGCAAGACCGAGCTGCATGCCGATGTGCTCAAGGCAGCGCGGGTGGTTGTGGAATTCGAGGCACAATCACGCATCGAAGGGGAGGTGCAGCAGATGCCGGCGGATTTTCCCGTGACCGAACTGTGGCAGGTACTGGCGGGGCACGCGCCCGGTCGCAGCAGCGCTGCCGAGGTGACGGTCTTTGATTCGGTCGGCTTTGCGCTGGAGGATTTCGCGGCGCTGCGCTATCTCGACGAGCAGGTCGATGCTCGCTTTACGCGGCAGCTCGACCTGATTCCTGCCATGGACGACCCCAAGGACCTCTACGGTCTGGCCGTCCCGGCCACCCTCTGGAAGGAGCAGGCGAACGCATGAACAAGCAAGCGATGAACAGGATCAGGATGATGGGCGCGCCCACCGACGTGGGCGCCAGCCGGCGTGGTGCATCGATGGCCCCGGCGGCCCTGCGCGTGGCCGAATTGCAGCGCGGCCTGCAGCAGCATGGGCTGGATGTCATCGATGGCGGTGACCTGGCGGGACCGGCCAATCCGCAGCAGCCGCCGGTGCAGGGATTGCGCCACCTCGAACAGGTGGTGCAATGGAACCGGACGGTCCATGAGGCCGTGGCGCAATGCCTGGCCGAGGGCGAGCTGCCGCTGCTCATGGGCGGCGACCATGCGCTGGCGGTCGGTTCGATTGCCGCCGTGGCGGCGCATTGCCGCAACCAGGGCAAGGAGCTGCGCGTCCTGTGGCTGGACGCTCACGCCGACGCCAACACCAGCCAGTCCACCCCGACCGGCAATATCCATGGCATGCCGGTGGCCTGCCTGCTGGGGGTAGGACCGGCGGCGCTGACGGCCATCGGCGGCCAGACGCCAGCCTTGCAGCCGCAGCAGATCTGCCAGGTCGGCATTCGCAGCGTCGACCGCGAAGAGAAGCGCCATCTGCGCGAACTGGGCGTGCGGGTGTTCGACATGCGCCACATCGACGAGTACGGCATGCGCCAGACCATGGAAGAGGCGCTGGCCGGGGTGGGTCCGCAGACCCATCTGCATGTGAGTTTCGATGTGGATTTCCTCGACGCCGCGCTGGCCCCGGGTGTGGGCACTGCGGTGCCGGGCGGTCCCACCTACCGGGAAGCGCAGCTGTGCATGGAAATGATCGCCGACACCGGCGCGCTGGCCTCGCTGGACGTGATGGAACTCAATCCCGCCTGCGATGTGCGTAACCAGACCGCCGAACTGGTGGTGGACCTGGTGGAAAGCCTGTTCGGGAAATCCACACTGATTCGCTGAAGCCTGCAATTCGAGGTTGAAGGATTGCGGACAATGCCGGATCATTCAGGGTTTTTCCGCGTGCGGCGGGATGGGGTAGGGCAAGCGCCGGCCATTCTCGCCAGCCAGGAACGGTTTCCCTGCGGGAGCGCAGCGACGGTGCGCACGCATCTTGCTCTCCTGCTTCATCCTCCATCAGAAAGAAGACATCATGTCCCTCAAGAAATTGTTGACCACCGCCGCCAGCGCGCTGGCCCTGTCCTGCGCCGCCGGCACTGCCCTGGCGGCTGACCAGACCTATGTGGTGGGCGCCGGCGGCACCTACCGTCCCTTCGAATTCGAAACCCCGAAGAAGGAACTGGTGGGCTTCGACATCGACCTGATCAAGGCCATCTCGCAGGCGTCCAACTTCAAGATCCAGCTGGTGAGCACACCCTGGGAAGGCATCTTCGCCACCCTCGGCCAGGGTGATCGCGACATCATCATCTCCGGCATCACCATCACCGACAAGCGCGCCCAGATGGTGGACTTCTCGCTGCCTTACTTCCCGGCCGAGCAGGTCATCATCACCAACGCCGACGCCAAGATCACCGCGCTGTCGGACCTGAAGAAGAGCCAGGTGGCCGTGGTCAATTCCACCGCCGGTGACATCGTGGTCTCCGAAGAACTGGGCAAGGCCAGCACCGCCATCCACCGCTTCGACAATACCGTGCTGATGCTGGAAGAACTGTATCGCGGCGGCGTCGATGCGGCCGTGGGGGATGTGGGCGTCATCAAGTTCTACATCAAGAGCCATCCCGAGAAGAAGTTCAAGGTGGTCGGCGACAGCAAGTTCGTGCGCCAGTACTTCGGCATCGCCGTCAAGAAGGGCAACAAGGAACTGCTGGACAAGATCAACGCCGGCCTCAAGAAGATCGTGGCCGATGGCACCTATGCCAAGATCTACAAGACCTGGTTCGACGGCGACGTGCCGACCCTGCCGCTGAAGTAATCCTTCCGGCCCCGGCCCCTGGTGGCCGGGCGCCTGCCTGAGCGCCGCTCCGCCGGGGTGCGAGGCGCGCTGCCTGTCCTGCTTGTTTCGCGTTTTCCGCGTTCCCTGCTTTTCTTAACCTCTCCGTTTGAACGGATTCATCATGCATTCCTTCTTCCAATGGGAAATCATCGGCGAATACGCGCCGCTGTTCGTCGAAGGCACCTGGATGACCTTGAAGGCCGCGATCATCTGCGTCATCGCCGGCACCTGCTGGGGCCTGGTGCTGGGCGTCGGCCGCCTGGCCGAAGCGCGCCATGGTTTCTGGAAATATTTCCTCTGCTACTGCGTGCAGTGGCCGATCCGCTTCTATGTCAGCTTCCTGCGCGGCACGCCCTTGTTCGTGCAGATCCTGCTGATCCACTTCGCCCTCATGCCCATGCTGATCAATCCCAGCGGCGGCCTGATCCTGTCGGGCGACCTGGCGCGCGAGATCCGCTCGCACTACGGTGCCTTCGCTTCGGCGGTGCTGGCCATCACCCTCAACTCGGGCGCCTATGTCTCGGAAATCTTCCGCGCCGGCATCCAGTCCATCGATCGCGGCCAGAGCGAGGCTTCGCGTTCGCTGGGCATGAGCTACCTGGCCACCCTACGCCGCGTGGTGCTGCCGCAGGCCTTCCGCCGCATGCTGCCGCCGCTGGGTAACAATGCGATTGCCATCGTCAAGGATTCCTCGCTGGCCTCGGCCATCGGGCTGGCCGAACTGGCCTATGCGGCGCGCACGGTCTCTGGCGCCTATGCGCGCTACTGGGAACCTTACCTCACCATCTCGGTGATCTACTGGCTCATCACGCTGGCGCTGTCGGCGCTGGTGCGCCATCTGGAAGCGCGTTACGGCAAGGGAGATGCACGATGAGCACGATGATCAAGGTCCATCAACTACAGAAACGCTTCGGCCAGGCCCACATCCTGCGCGGCATCGATTGCGAGATCCGCGCCCGCGAAGTGGTGTGCGTGATCGGCCCCTCGGGCTCGGGCAAGAGCACGTTCCTGCGCTGCCTCAATGGCCTGGAAGAAGTCAGCGATGGCGACATCTTCATCGAAGGCGTCAAGCTCAATGACCCCAAGGTCAACCTCAATGCGCTGCGTGCCGAGTTGGGCATGGTGTTCCAGCGCTTCAACCTGTTCCCGCACATGACGGTGCTGGAAAACCTGATCATGGCGCCCATGCAGGTTAAGAAGCTGTCCCGCCGCGAGGCCGTGCTGGTGGCCGAGAAGCTGTTGCAGAAGGTGGGCCTGCTGGACAAGATCGATGCCTTCCCCAACCAGCTCTCGGGCGGCCAGCAGCAGCGTGTGGCCATTGCGCGGGCGCTGGCGATGGAACCCAAGGTGATGCTGTTCGATGAACCTACCTCGGCGCTGGATCCGGAACTGGTGGGCGAGGTGCTCACCGTCATGAAGCAATTGGCTGAAGAAGGCATGACCATGGTCGTGGTCACGCACGAGATGGGTTTTGCCCGCGAGGTGTCGGACCGCGTCTTGTTCATCGACCAAGGCGTCATCATGGAAGAAGGGCCGCCGCAGCAGGTGCTGGGGGACCCGCATCATGAACGCACGCGCGATTTCCTGCGCAAGGTGCTGTAAGCGTCAGCGCCGATGAGAAACGCCGGGATCACTCCCGGCGTTTTTCATGGTGCTTGCGGCTCAGTGGTGCGTACCCAGCACGATGGTCCCGGCCACGATGACCACGCCGGACAGCACGCGCCGCAGCGTGAGCCGTTCACCCAGGAACAGTGCGCCGATCAGCAGGGCAAACAGCACCGAGGTTTCCCGCAGCGCCGAGACCATGCCCATGGGCGCCAGCGTCACGGCCCAGATCACGATCCCGTAGGCCAGCAGCGACATCACGCCCCCGCCCAGTCCGATCCAGGTTTCGCGCCTTTCCAGCGCGACCGGCCAGCGGCCATGCCGGCGCTGGTAGATCACGGCCAGCGCAATGCTGTCCAGCACGAACAGCCAGCCGGCATAGCTCATGGCATCGCCCGCCAGGCGCGCTCCGATGCCATCGGTGATGGTGTAGGCGGCGATGAAGGCGCCGGTGGCGAAGGCGGCCAGCGGGCCGGCAAGATGTTCACGGCTGCGCATGGCGCGCAGGTCGGCCAGGCTGACGATGCCCAGCGAGACCAGCAGGATGCCGATGACCGTGTACAGTCCCAGCTGCTCGCCGGCGAACACGGCCGCACCCAGCGCCACCAGCAGCGGCGAGGAACCGCGCGCAATCGGATAGGACTGGCCGAAGTCGCCGATCCGGTAGGCACGGATCAGGAACAGGTTGTAGCCGGTGTGCAGCAGGCCGGAGAGGACGATGTAGAACCAGCTGGCCGGTTCCGGCAAGGGCCGCCACAGGAGCAGCGGAATCGCGCCGATGCCCGCCCCCAGGGTCATCAGCGCCAGCGAGGCCAGGCGGTCATGGCTGCTCTTGAGCAAGGCGTTCCAGGACGCGTGCAGCAGGGCTGCCGCCAGCACCAGGGCGATGACGGCGATAGTCATGCGGTGCGCACCGCATCCAGATCGGCCTGGCAGCGCCAGAGCGCGTGACCGGAGGCCAGGTACTTGCGTTCGAAGGGGGTGATGGGGCTCTCGGGCATCCACGCCTCGGCCTGGATGCGCTGTTCGCTCAGCTGGCTCAGGGCGGCAGCGAATTCCTCGACATAGATACGCCAGTTGCTGCGGCATTCGATCTGGCCGCCCAGCGCGACGATGGCGGGAAAGACTGCGTGACCCTGCCAGCGCCGCGCCAGGTGGCCGATCTTCGGCCACGGATTGGGATAGAGCAGGTAATGCCGGGCCGGACGTACGCCCGCCTGCAAGGCCAGCCGCCAGTAATCGACCAGGTCGGCGCGCACGAAGCAGAGGTTCTCCGGTTCCGGGCCGTCCCATTGGGTATTGCGCGCCAGGCGGTCGGCGGACTGGTCGATGCCGATGACGAAGTGATCCGGATACTGGCTCGCCAGATGCAAGGTGGACAGTCCTACGCCGCAGCCGGTGTCCAGGATCAGCGGCGCCTGGCCGGCCGCGCGCCAGGCGGCCATGCTGGCCTCGAAGGCGCGCAGGTTGTAGTCGGTGACGGGCTTCCTGAAAGGATGGGCGGCGTGGCGCGCTACCAGGCCGGCCAGCTGTTCATGCACGCCGGTCTGGGCGCTGCTGATGGGAGACGAATTCACGGAGCGGAGGATGGACGGCAAACCGCCATTTTAACGGACGATGCCGACAGCTTGCCGTCATCCTGCTGACGCCCAAAAAAAACGCCGCGCTGTGGGCGCGGCGTGCCTGACGAAGACGTGCTGGCGTGTCAATGCAGCGTCATCGGATGGCGCATCATCACATCGTAGCGGCTCAGGAAGTTGTCGATGTCATCCATGGTTGGCTCGGAGGCAATCAGTTCCTGGACGTCCTTGCGGAACAGCTCGGCTGCCGGGCCGTCGATGTAGATCTCGCGCTGGCCGGACTTGTCCATGATCTCGTAGCCGCCGAAACGCAGGGCTTCGTGGTCGGTATCGGCACCGAATTCGACGACGCTGTACTGCTCGCTGTTGTAAATCAGGTTCATAGTGACTCCTTATGCTGGAATACTGCTTCGAAAAGGAAGTGGCGCCTTCACCAAGAATTTCAAGACCCTGAAGGGCCGCGCCGCATGTGCATCTCTGCTACCTCGATACAGCTCCCGCTTCGAGCGCCCACGTGGCGGACGCTCCTGATACTGGTTACGGCAGGGCCGGACGGAACTTTTGGGCGGCCTGCCATTTCCTTTGCTGCCATGTCACCTGCCAAGAGTAGATGAAATCCTTTCCTGGAAGTTCATCGACCTCCCCGCCGGCCAGGCTGCGCATTGCAGCAGGGCAAGCTGGCATGTGTCCAGAATGCCGCGATGGGCGCCGGATGACTATCAGGAAATTTCTGACGGATGACATGCAGGCCAAAAACAAACGGGACCTTGAAGGTCCCGTGAGTCTTTATGACGATGCTGTCGCGCTCAGTGATTCTTGCGCGCCAGCTTGCCCGGTTCCACGCCGAGCTGCTTGAGCTTGCGGTAGAGGTGGGTGCGTTCCAGGCCGGTCCGTTCGGCCACGCGGGTCATGCTGCCGTTTTCGCGCACCAGGTGGTACTCGAAATAGGCGCGCTCGAAGGCGTCGCGCGCTTCCCGCAACGGCAGGTCGAAGGAGATGTTGGCGGCATTGTCGGCGACCTGGCCGAAGGGCGTGCTGGCCGTGGTCCCATGGTGCAGCGGTTCGCCGCCCAGGGCCGGGGCGTAGGCCGCCACCGGGGCCGCATGTTCCGGGGTGTGCAGGCTGTCGACCGTGCCATTGACCACGGCGGCCACGGGAGCCGGCCGGTAACCCGCCGGGCGCACCGCTTCGCGGCTGTGCGACAGGCCTTGCTGCACGGCCTTGAGCAGCTTCTGCAGGGCGATCGGCTTTTCCAGGAAATTGAGCGCCCCGATGCGGGTGGCTTCGACGGCGGTGTCGATGGTGGCGTGGCCGGACATCATGATGACCGGCATGGTCAACAGGCCATCGCGCTGCCACTCCTTCAACAGCGTCACGCCGTCGGTGTCGGGCATCCAGATATCGAGCAGCACGAGGTCGGGGACGCCGGCCTGGCGAAGCTCACGTGCCTGCTGCGCGTTTTCCGCAGTGGTCACGACATGTCCCTCATCGCCCAGAATTTCTGAGAGCAATTCGCGGATACCCATTTCGTCATCGACGACCAGGATGTTAGCCATGTGCTGCTTTCCTCGCTGCTAGTTCATTGTCCAAGTGTTCGATCCCTTCCGGCCGCTCTGCCCGATACTGTGAGCGTCTTGATGAACTGCCGGTTCCCCCGCCTAGCGCCTTCGAATCTTGAGTCGTGTCGCATTTAATCAACAGATGCTAACTTTACCAGCAAAATTACAATTTTTGCGCCTCTCCCATCGGTACGGTTCTGGATATCGATGCGACCGCCGTGTTCTTCGACGATTTTCTTCACCATCGCCAGCCCCAGACCCGTCCCTTTGCTCTTGGAAGTGACATAGGGTTCGAAGGCGCGCGCCAGGATCTTGGCCGAAAAACCGGGGCCATTGTCCATGATCGACAGGCGCACCGCCGGCTGGCGCTGGCCGTCGGGGCCGGCAATGTCGATCTGTTCGGTCAGCACGTCGATGCGCGGCGCCACCTCGCCTTCGTCGGCGACGGCGTCCTGGGCGTTCTGCAGCAGGTTGTGGATGACCTGGCGCAACTGGGTGGCGTCGCCCATGACCTTGGCCATGGAGGGCGCCAGGCGGGCGTGGATGGCGTCGCGGCCGTCGCCGGCCAGGTAGAGGTTGAGGATTTCCTCGATCAGCGCATTGAGGTCCAGCGCCACCGGCTTGACCGGCGGTGTGCGGGCATAGTCGCGGAAATCGTCCACCATGCGCTTCATGGCCGTGACCTGGTTGACGATGGTGGTGGTGCCTTTGTCCAGGATGGCGGCGTCGGCCGGCATGAGCTTGTCCGAGAGGCGGTGTTGCAGGCGCTCGGCGGAGAGCTGGATGGGCGTGAGCGGGTTCTTGATCTCGTGCGCCAGGCGGCGCGCCACTTCGCCCCAGGCAATGGAGCGCTGGGCCGAGATGACATTGCTGATGTCATCGAACACCACCACATAGCCCACGCCGTTTTCCACCGGCAGGTGCGAGCCGCGCGCCAGCAGGGTCAGCTTGTCGTGGTCCGGCTTGCCGCCTTGCTCGTCACCGTCGTCGAACATCGCGCCGGGCTGGCGCGAGAGTTCGAACTGGCGCTGCCAGTGCAGCCCGTCCGGGGTGGTATCGCTGCTGTGCTGGGCCAGTTGTTCGGAGAAGGCGCGGATGACCGCCTGGGCGAACGGCGCCTGGGCCTCGATGGTCTGCAGCGGCGTGCCGATCTCGGCCGAGAAGTCATGGCCCAGGATGCGGCGTACCGAGTCGTTGGCGCTGAGGATGTTGAATTGTCCATCCAGCACCATCACCCCGGCTGACATATTGGCCAGCACCGACTCCAGGTAGGCCTTGGCGTTTTCCAGCTCGGCCCGGTTCTTTTCCACCGAGGTGCGAGCCTCCAGTAGCTGGCGCGTCATGATGTTGAAGGACTGGGTCAGCGTGCCCAGTTCATCGGAGGTGCTCACGATGGGCCGGGGCGAGAGGTTGCCTTCGGCCACCGCCTTGGTCCCTTCGGCCAGCAGCAGCAGCGGCTTGGCCAGGTCGCTGGCGATCAGGAAGGCGCTGGCGATGGCCGCGAAGATGGCCAGCAGCAGCGTGAGGGTCAGCGTGACCAGGTAGATCTTGCGCAGGCCCGAGCGCGACACCGAACGTTGCTGGTACTCGTTGTAGGCCAGGCGCAGGGTCTCGGCGTTGCTGGCCAGGTAGTCCGGCACCGGTTGCAGGATCTGCAGGTAGCGCGTCTCGCCTTGCAGCGCCAGGGCCCGGCTGGGGGCCGGCACCAGCACCACCACATGCAGGCGCAGGTTGCCCTCGGCGTCGGACCCGCCGCTGGGCGGCCGGCTGTCATCGCTTTCCACCGCCGAGAAGGCGCGCGAGACCCGCGCCTGGCGCATCGCCTGGGTGCTCGGCAGGATGGGCGTGAGCGAGCCGATGGAGCCGCCCACCGTGCTCATGACCTGGCCGCTGCCGTTGACGATGGTGATTTCCATGTTCTGGTCGCGCTGGCGCGACAGATAGGTCACCTGTTCGGAGTCGCTCATGTCGGAGAGCTCCTGGGCCATGCCGCGCGCCCGCGAGACCAGGTCCGAGAGCGAGGAGTCGAGCGCATTGCGGCCCAGGTTCAGGCCCGATTCCAGCGCCGCTTCCATGCGCACGTCGAACCACGACTCGATGGAGCGGGAGACGAACTGCACCGACATCAGGTAGATCACCGCCCCCGGCAGGATGCCCACCAGCGCAAACATGAGCACCAGCCGCGCCAGCAGTCGGGAGCCGAACTTGCCGCGCCGGTAGCGCTTGTAGAGCCGGCCCAGCAGCAGCAGCACCAGCCCCAGCAGCGAGATGGCGGCCAGGCCGTTCAGGAACAGCAGCCAGGGGTAGTGCTGCTCGAAGAGGGCGGAATTTTCGGAGGCCGAGGCCAGCAGGAACAGCAGGATGCTGATGACGCCCCCGCCGACCACCAGCAGATAGCGTAAGGTGCGGCTCATTCGGGTTTGTAGGTGAATTCGATCCAGTCGGAGGAGAGCCGCCAGTCGCTGTTGTTGAGCGCGTTGACCTGGAAGGGCTTGGGCAGTTGCGCCACGTCCAGCCGCATGCGCAGGCCGACGTTGTAGTTGTCGCCGGTCTTGAGGGTATTGTTGTCGGCGATGAGCCAGCGCGGCGGACGGCGGATCAGCGTGAGGGCGTCATCCAGGTTGGTGAAGCTCTGCTGCAGCTGGCCGCTGATGGCGGTGTGGTACTGGCGCGTGAGCACGTTATAGGACAGGCGCACCGTACGCGTGGCCGACACGCTGCTTTCGTCGAACCAGTACCAGCGGCGCCGGGTCAGTTGCACGTCGGTGGTGAAATAGAGTGGCACCCCGCGCGAGAGGGCGTCTTCCAGGCCGCGGTTCAGATCGAAGTCATAGGACACCGACAGCCGGTAGCCCTCGTCGCTATGCTCGATGCTGGCCTGGCTGACCGTGATTTCGGCGGCCCGGGCAGGATGCCAGGCCAGCGCCAGCAGCAGCGCCAGCAGCGGCAGCAGCCACGCCAGCAGCCGTGATGGAGGGCGGCCCAAGGCCGCAGCGGGCCGTGCGCTTTGCCGGTGGGAAGGGGCGAAGTCCGATTGCGTCAAATTCATGCACCAGGTTTTTGGAACAGCGCATAGAACAGACCATCATGGTCGGCCGTCTCGCTGGCGGTGGGCAGGAGTTGGCCGGGTGCGGGCAACCGGATGGCGTTGTGCTTTTGCGCGAAGGCGACTGCCTGCTGCTCCGATTCCTGGGGCCACAGCGAGCAGGTTACCAGCAGCAATTTACCATCGGGTCGCAGCATCTGCCAAAGCTTGTCCAGAATTTGAGCGGAAAGTGTTGCAAGCTGCGCGGTGTCGGTCTTGCGGCGCAGCCAGCGGATGTCCGGGTGGCGGCGCACGATGCCCGAGGCGGTGCAGGGCACGTCGGCCAGGATGCGGTCGAAGGGCTGGCCATCCCACCAGTCGTCGGCACGGGCGTCGCCGGTGGTCAGGCGCGCCTTGAGCTGGAGTCGATCAAGGTTCTCGGCGATGCGTTGCAGGCGGCGGGCGTCGTGGTCCAGCGCCTGCAGGTCCAGATCGGCCAGTTCCAGCAGATGGCCGGTCTTGCCGCCTGGGGCGGCGCAGGCGTCCAGCACCCGCATGCCATCGGCCACGTCCAGCAGCGGCGCGGCCAGCTGGGCGGCGGCGTCCTGCACCGACACCACGCCTTCGGCAAAACCGGGCAGCTGCTGCACCGGCACCGGCCGTTGCAGCCGCACCGCCGCCGGGCCGACCTGGCGCGCGGCCATGCCAGCCTGTTGCAGGGCGTCGAGGTATTGCGCCACCGTGGCGCGACGGCGGTTCACCCGCAGGGTCAGCGGCGGGGCCTGGTTGCCGGCGTGCAGGATGGCTTGCCATTGTTCGGGATAGGCCGCCTTGAGACGGTCGATCCACCAGGTCGGGTAGTTCCAGGTGCCGGGCGGGGTCTTGGTCGCCTGCGGCATCAGGGTGGCGCGTTCGCGCAGCAAGCGCCGCAGGATGGCATTGACCACGCCCTTGGCGAAACTCATCTCGGTGCTGATGGCGGCGGCCTGCACGGCCTGGTCCACCACGGTGAAGCTGTCGTAGCCGGCTTCCTCTTCGTTGACCAGCAGCGCCAGCGCCGTCACCAGCAGCCCATGCAGCACTTCCGGCTGGGGCGGCTGGTTGGCCAGCAGGCCCAGTAGGCTCTCGGTCAGTCCCAGGCTGCGCATGGCGCGGTAGCTGAGATCCTGGATGGCGCCGCGCGCCGGTGCTGGCGCATCGCTGCGGCTGAAGATCTGCGCCAGCGCCTGCGGTAGCGCGTGGCCGGCCCGCACGGCGGCCACCGCCTGGGCGGCGTAGGCCAGCTGGTAGGCCAGGGAATCGGCCTTGGCGCCGGGAGGAAGAAGGGAAATCTGGATCACGTCGTTTGCTTGCTCAAGAGGGGGCGCGGGCGGCGTTTCGCGGGGGAAACTTCTGTGGCCACGGGCGCGGGCCGTCAGTGTAACAGCCCGTCCGGGGGGAGCGCCCAGGAAAAACGGCTGTCGCGGTGGATGATCGCGACAGCCGTTTCAGGTGGTGCGTGATGCGGCGATGGCCTTGCCGACGGTATCAGACGCCCCAGAGGATGTCGTAACCGCCCTTCTTGGCTTCGCGCAGCATGTCCAGCAGCGGATAGGCGCGGGCCGAGAAGCTGACGGCCTCGATCTTTTCGTGGTTGTGGTCGTCCACATCGGCGTTGTGATGGGCATTGACATCGCGGGCCAGGGCTTCGGCGGCTTCGTGGGCCTTGCTGGCGTTGATCTGCTGTTCCAGCGCGGCGATGGCTTCGCCGGCTTCGGCAGCGGTGATCACCCCGCGCGCGGGGTCCTTGTGCAACAGGTCCAGGATGGGTTTGGCGTGCGATTCATACATCACCACATCGGCAGCCGCTTTTGATTTGAATGTGATCAGCATATTTCCTCTGGGTCTTTGATTGAAAATGTTCTGGGCGCAGCCGGACGGGCCTGGCCTGGTGGAAATGCGCTGCAAAGCATCCGCATTCCTGCGGGACGCCCGTCTGGAGTCGCGGGCGAGCCCAAGAATACCCCGGTCACGCCGCCTTTGTCATCTTGCAGCGGGACCGTTCACGTTGGTTTGAATGAGCTGAAAAAGGTTTCCAGATTCTCATCAGTGAAGGATTTTTCTTCACCTACCATCAGGATCTGGTAGACCCGCCGGTCCCGGCTGGCCAGCCGCGCGGCCAGCCGCAGGGGCCGCCCGCGCGCCACGCCACGGGCCTCGAGGTCCACGCTGTGGTCCAGGCCCGCCGGCTTGCCCGGCCAGGCTGGCGCACCCTGGGCCTGCCCGGCGATATTGTTGAGCAGGGCGGTGCGCATAGCTGTGAGCGCCCGCTCGGCGGCGGCGGCGTCGGGCAGTTCGGCGGTGCCCACGGCGAAGGTGACGCCATCGACCTCGGCCGCGGTCATGCTCATCTCCACCCGGGGACCGTCCAGGTCGATCTCGCGGGTGACGCTGCTGGGCTTGGCCGGCAGCAGCACCACGAAATGCGCGCCGTTGTCGCTGCTTTCGCGCCAGTTGTAGCGCGGTGAACAGGCTTGCAAGACGATGGCGGCCAGCGCGGCCAGGCAGAGGGAAGCGGACAGGGCGGGTAAGCGGCGCATGGGATAAAGGCGTGGCCAGGGAGGGGCCATCATAACAAAGCCGCCGCAGGCCACAAAAAACGCTGTTGTCTGATGGCTCTCCGGCAATTCTTGCGGTATAAGAAGCCATTCCAACGCATTCCCTGGACTGATCTATGCAAAACGACAACCAAGCCGGCCTGCCGGAACTGACCCTGCGCGGCATGCTGCTGGGGGCCCTGATCACGGTGGTCTTCACGGCCTCCAACGTCTATCTCGGGCTCAAGGTCGGCCTGACCTTTTCCTCGGCCATTCCGGCGGCGGTGATCTCGATGGCGGTCTTGCGCCTGTTCGCCAACGCCAACATCCTCGAAAACAATATGGTCCAGACCCAGGCCTCGGCGGCCGGGACGCTGTCCTCGGTGATCTTCATCCTGCCGGGCCTGTTGATGATGGGCCACTGGCAAGGCTTCCCCTTCTTGCAGACCCTGGGCATCTGCGCCGCTGGCGGCATGCTGGGGGTGATGTTCTCCATCCCGCTGCGCCGGGTGATGGTGGTGCAGGGCGAGCTGCCCTATCCGGAAGGCGTGGCGGCAGCCGAGATCCTGCGCGTGGGCAGCGCCGACACCGACGGCGGTGAAGAGAGCCGCCGTGGCCTGCGCGACATCCTCTTCGGCGGCGCCCTGGCGGCGGGCTTCAGCGTGGTCGCCAGCGGCCTGAAGGTGTTTGCCGAGAGCATGAGCCTGTGGTTCGCCGCGGGCGCCTCGGCGGTGCGGCTGACCATGGGATTTTCGCTGGCGCTGGTGGGCGCGGGCTACATGATCGGCATCGTCTCCGGCATCGCCATCCTGATCGGGCTGGTGCTGGCCTGGGGCGTGGCCGTGCCTTACCTGACCGCTGTCACGCCCCATGCGGCCGACGTCAGCCTGGCTGATTTCGCCAACGGTCTGTGGAAAAGCCAGGTGCGCTTCATCGGTGCGGGCATGATCGGCGTGGCCGCGATCTGGACCCTGGCCACCCTGTTCGGCCCCATGGTGCAGGGCGTGAAGGCGTCGCTGTCCACGCTGGCGCGCCGCCAGCAGGGCAGCACCGAGCGCACCGACCAGGACATGTCGCCGCGCTGGATCGTGATCATCAGCCTGGCCATGATCGGCCTCTTGGCAGTGGTGTTCGCCTCCTTCCTGGCGGGAGCGCCGGTGTCGCCGGCGCTCTTTGCCGGGCTGGTGGTCTATGCGGTGGTGTTTGCCTTCGTGTTCGGCTTCCTGGTGGCGGCCGCCTGCGGCTACATGGCCGGCCTGATCGGCTCGTCCTCCAGCCCGATCTCGGGCATCGGTATCGTCGCGGTGATCCTGGTGTCGCTGCTGCTGCTGGCCTCGGGCATGGTCGATACGCTGCTGGCCACCCCCGAGGGCGGCAAGCTGGCCATCGCCATCGCCCTGTTCGTGACCGCCGCCATCATCGCCGTGGCCGCCATCGCCAACGACAACCTGCAAGACCTCAAGACCGGCCAACTGGTCGGCGCCACGCCCTGGCGTCAGCAGGTCGCCTTGCTGGTGGGTTGCGTGGTGGGCGCATTGGTGATCCCGCCGGTGCTGACCCTGTTGTATAACGCCTATGGCTTCACCGGTGCGCTGCCGCGCGCCGGCATGGACGCGGCCCAGGCCCTGGCCGCGCCGCAGGCCACCCTGATGACGGCCATCGCCACCGGTATCTTCACCCGTGAGCTGAACTGGACCATGCTGACCGTGGGCGTGGTGCTGGGCATCGTGCTGATCGTCATCGACTGGCTGCTGGCGCGGCGCGGCGGCGTGGCGCGCCTGCCGGTGCTGGCGGTGGGGATCGGCATCTATCTGCCGCCCGTGGTGAGTAGTGCCCTGTTTGTGGGGGCGCTGCTGGGCTGGTTCATCGAGCGTGCGCTGCGTCGTCGCGCGCTGGCCGCCGGCGCCGATGTCGCGGCCTATGCCGACAAGCCGCGCCAGCGCGGCATCCTGGTGGCCTCGGGCCTGATCGTCGGCGAGAGCCTGGTGGGCGTGGTGCTGGCTGGAGTGATCGGCTTTACCGGCAAGGATGCGCCGCTGGCGCTGGTGTCGGGCAGTTTCGAGTCCATCGGTCAGTGGCTGGGGCTGGCGGCCTTTGCACTGATCCTGCTGGCGTTTGCGCGCCGGATCATGCCGGCGCGCTGAGATTGCGCCGGCAACTGCGCCTGGCCCACCGGGCCGGGCTCAGGGGACCCACCAATAGCGCAGGATGTGGAAGAAGATGGGCGCGGAAAAGCTGATCGAATCGACCCGGTCCAGCATGCCGCCGTGGCCTTCGATCATCGCGCCCCAGTCCTTGAGTCCGCGATCGCGCTTGATCGCGGACAGCACGAATCCCCCGAAGAACCCCAGGATGTTGATGGTCAACGCCACCAGCGCGGCCTGCCAGACATTGAAGGGCGTGATCCAGTAGAGCGCCGCGCCTACCGCCGTGGAGGTCAGCACTCCCCCCACCAGCCCCTCCAGCGTCTTGGAGGGGGAGATCTGCGGCGCCAGCTTGCGCTTGCCGAACAGCTTGCCCCAGACATACTGGAACACGTCGCTGGACTGCACCGTGAGCACCAGGAACACGATCAATTGCAGGTTGCGTCCCTCGAAGCCGGGGATGGCCAGGGTCAGCAGGGCCGGCACATGCGAGATGCAGTACACGCAGATCATCAAGCCCCATTGCACCTTGGCCGCGCGCTCCAGGAAGTGTTTGGTATCGGCCGACAGCGAGGCCGAGATCGGCAGCAACAGGAAGGCATAGACCGGGATGAGGATGGAGAAGAGCCCATACCAGTCCCTCCCGATGAGCACATATTGCAGCGGCAGGAAGACGAAGAAGCACCAGAGCAGCGCACGATGGTCGCCCACGCGGGTATAGGTCACCGAGATGAACTCGCGCAGCGCCTGCAGCGAAATGAAGGCGAACAGCACCACCACGCCGGTCTTGCCCATCCAGAACGCCAGCGCCAGCGCGCCGATCATCCACCACCAGGCCTTGATGCGGGCATTGAGGTTGTCGACGACGTTGCTGTTGCGTCCGGCCAGACGCCAGCGCAGCAGGCCGCCGACCGAGCTGGCCAGCGCGAGGACGGCGAATACACCGGCAAAGAGGGCGATGAGGGTATCTTGGGCAGTCATGGTCGATCCGTGCAGATTCATTCAGCGATGGGCGCCAGGTCGAGCAGCGCCTGGCGGGTGCGCGCCAGGAATTGCTCCTTGCTTTCACCGGCTTGCAGCATCAGGGGTTCGCCGAAGCTCAAGGTACACAGCAGGGGCAGCGGCACCAGATGGCCCTTGGGCATGGCGCGGCCCAGGTTTTCTATCCACACCGGCACCAGCTCCACCTCGGGATGGGCGCAGGCCAGGTGATACAGGCCGCTCTTGAACGGCAGCAGGCCATCGTCCAGATTGCGAGTGCCTTCGGGAAAGAGGATCAGCGACTCTCCACCCGCCAGCACCTGGCCCATTACGCCGATGGGGTCGGCGCTGCGCCCGGCCTGGCGGTCCACCAGCACGCCCCGGAACACCCGGTTGATGACATAGCGACGCAGCGCGCCCTTGAGCCAGTAGTCGGCGCCGGCCACCGGCCGGGTGCGCTTGCGCATGGCGCGTGGCAGCATGCTCCAGACCAGCACGAAATCGCCGTGGCTGCGATGGTTGGGGTAGTAGACGCGCAGCTTGTCCGGATCAGGCGCGGCAAACCAGCGGGCGCGCACGCCGGTGAGTACACGGGCGAATGTGCAGATGGCGGAAGCGAAGAGGCGGTCGATCAGCATAAAAGTCGGCAATCCAGGATCAGAAGATAAACAGCACGCCCAATGCACCCAGCCAGCCCCCGATCTGTCCAGCCAGGCAGCGGCACTGGTAGCGCAACAGCCGGCGCGCTCCGGCGGTACGGTCGGTCAGGGGACGTGTAGGCTCGGGTTGCTGGCCCAGGCCGCTCTCTCGGATGGCCACGTCAAAGGCCGCCAGATCGTCCGCGGGCGGGATGCCCTGCTCCCAGCGGCGCGCCCAGGAAGCGAAAAGGGGCGCATCGAAGGCGCAGCGCAGGGCAAAGACGTATTCGGCGATGCCGAACAGGATGGACATCGTCAGGGGTATCCAGAGCGACGGCGCTTCCGGCTGCGTGGCCAGCAGGATCAGCACCACCAGGGCGGCGATGGTGAGCATCCGGCTGGTGGCGTCCAGCGGACGGCTCAGTCCCAGCAGCGCTGCGGTGAGCTCGGCCTGATGGGCGGCCTGGTATGCGGCTTTCCGTGCGGCCTGTGGGTCTGCATGTGGGACATCGTGATGGGCCGCGTCGTTGGCGGCATCGCCACTGGGGCCCTGGCGCAGGTCGGGCATGGGATTCTCCTTGAGCAGGCGCTGTTCCACCTCCTGCAGACGTTCGCGCAGCGCAGCGTTGATGACCACCGCGGGCCGGCGTTCGGCCAGCAGGGCCAGGGCGGAAGTCATGTCGGGGCAGCGCCGGCTCAGGCACAGCCAGGCGGCCACCGCCCCGGCGCTGCGCGAATAGCCAAGGGCGCAGGCCACCAGCACCGGTCCGTTGCCGCGTAGGGATTCGATGCTGCGCGCAGCGGCCAGCAATTGATCGGCCTCGGGGGTGACCAGGTCCAGCCAGGCATGGCCGGCGTAGCGCCAGTGGCCACGCGGGGCGGGCAATTCAGCGCAGAGGTCGCACAGGGCCGCAAAGCGGCTTGCGCACATGCCAGCGTTGCCGGGCAGTGGGCCCAGCCAGACGTCATCGGTAATGGCGTCCGGCTGAGGATGGCGGCGCGTCCACAGGCGGGCATTGAGCCAGGCGCCCAGTGCATGCGGCGCCAGCAGCCAGGCGGCGGCCAGCGAGCGACGGCCGTCGCGCTTCTGGAAACCGGCGGCGCCGGCATAGGCATAGTTCCACGCCACCATGGCCAGCGCCAAGGCCAGCCAGCCCAGCGGCGCGGTCAGCGGGCGTACGCCGTAGGCCAGTCCCAGCGCCACTACCGCACCCAGGCCATAGGCCAGCGCCAGCCGCGTGCGGCGCGGACTGCCTTGGC
Organism: Herbaspirillum camelliae; assembly: GCF_001929405.1. Lineage (NCBI taxonomy): Bacteria > Pseudomonadati > Pseudomonadota > Betaproteobacteria > Burkholderiales > Oxalobacteraceae > Herbaspirillum > Herbaspirillum camelliae. The sequence goes on along the minus strand of NZ_KV880769.1, from coordinate 1,103,812 downwards.
CGTCGCGTTGCAGCGGCGTGGGGCCTTCGTCCGGCCACAGCCACAGGCAGAACAGGCCCAGCATGGCGCCGGTGGGAATGTCGATGAAGTGATGTTGCCAGGTGGTCAGCACGGACAGGCCGATCAGCAGCGCCCAGCCATGGATCAGCCAGCGCCAGGGCCAGCTTGCGCGCAACCGGGCGAACTGGACCCAGATCAGCACCAGCAGCGCGATATGCAGAGAAGGGGCCTGGTTATAGGGCAGGTCGAAGGCCGTCAGCGAGGCGAAGAGCGCGCCGAAGAGCCCGTCGGTGGCCGGGCGTTCGAAGGCAAAGCGTAGCGGGAACGCCAGAAAGCAGGCTACGGCGATCACCTGCGTGGTCAGCAGCCGCAGCGCGTGACGATCGGTCTGGCGGGCCGTGCGGCAGCACAGGAAGGAAAAACCGTAGAGCAGGTCGATGGACCAGTAGGGCAGGATGGTCCAGGGCAGGAAGGGGATGTGGCGCTCCCAGCCATAGAAGAAGCTGGGCACGCTGGCGCGTGCGGCGGCGGCATGGTTGGCCCAGCCATAGCTGAGGAAGAACAGCGGCCCCAGCAGCAGGAGCCAGGCCACGCCGCGCTTCCAGGGCAGCGACGTGGCGGGTGCGGCGGGTGCGGCGGGTGCGGCGGGTGCGACGGTCGCCGGCAGGTGCTCGGCCTGGCTCATGAAACCTTGCGCCGGGCCAGCGAGACCGTGAAGATGCCCCACTGGTCGATGCGCTGTTCGATCTTCTCGAAGCCGGCCTCGGCCACCAGCTGGTCCATCTCGGCCTGGGTGCGGCGGCGCATGACCCAGGCCTGGCCGCCGCGATGGCTGGTGAGGGCGCGGGCGATCATTTCCAGCTGCGGATGCCAGGGCTGGCCGGTGTAGATCAGGTAGCCGCCCGGGGCAATCGCATCGGCCATGCCGGCCAACGAGGTGGCCACGGCGTCGTTGTCGGGGAAGAGTTCATACAGCCCCGAGACGATGCCCACCGTCGGGCGCGGCGTGACCGCCGCCAGGCTGGCGCGGTCGAAGGCGTCGCCCTGGACGAAGCGGGCGATCTCGCCCAAGCCCTTTTCGGCGATCAGGGCGCTGCCCTGGCGTACGTTCAGCTCGCTGTAGTCGCGCAGCAGGATGGATTCGGGCCGGGGCCCGCTCTCCAGGGCTTCGAGCACGTAGCGGCCATGGCCGGCTGCGATGTCGAGCACCCGCAGCGGCTGGCCCTCGGCTTGCAGCTGCGCCAGCGCCAGGCGCAGCAATTGCTCGATATGCAGCTTGCGCTGGCGGATCCCCTTCCAGCCGATGGCGTCGAGGTATTGGCGGTCGATGGCGCGTCCCAGCGGCCCTGCGCCTTCGGGGCGATTGCGATAGACGTAGTCCAGCGTGCTGCCCGAATCGAAGCCGGTACGGTGTCCCAGCGCCACCCCCGCCGAGAGCAGGCCGCCCAGCTTGAGGTTGGCGCGATAGCCGGCCCAGTACAGTCCCTTGGGGCTCAAGGCCGGCAACGGCGCGGCCAGCGCCTGGGCTTCGTCGAAGGTGGGGCCGTGGCGGTGCGCCTGGCGCAGGTCCGGGCGCGACCAGGGTTGGGCGAACTGGCGCCGGATGAAGTCGCGGGCGAGGTCGGTGGCGATCTTGCGGTCTTTTTCGCCGAAGGTGTCATGGTAGAAGCCGGGCAGCACGTGCTTTTCCTTGGCCGTCGTTCCCAGGCGGTCGAAGAAGTCGTGCTGGGGACCGTGATGCACCACCCAGTCCGCGCCGGAAATGAGCAACTGGGTCGGGATGGTGATGGCCTGGGCATCGGCCACCACCCGCTCGGCCGCCTCGTACAGCGCCAGCAGGATGTTCACCGAGATCGGCCGGCTGATCAGCGGGTCGCTGTCGTAGGACGCCTGGCGCGCCGGATCGTGGGTGAGGTACTTGGCCTTGACGTAGCTGTTGACGAAGAAATTGCCGCGCAGCTTCTGCTGCAGCGCCAGGCCGGGTCGGGCGAAGGGGACGTAGAGCTTGACCTTGAAGGCCGGCGAGGCCAGCACCAGGCAGCGCACGCGCGGGGCATAGTCATGCGCCCAGGTCGATACCAGCACCGCGCCCACGCTTTGCGCCAGCACTGCCAGGTCTTCCTCGGCCAGTTGCCATTGCTGGCGCAGGTGGCCGATGAAGGTCTGCACGTCGCGCACCGAATCGGCGAAGCTGGGCGAATACCCGCGTGGTCCCGGTGAGCGGCCGTGGCCGCGCGCATCCCAGGCGTAGAAATCGAAGTCGGGGAGGTCGAGTTCATCGACCAGATGGGCCATGCGGCCCCCATGCTCATGGCCGCGATGGAACATCACGACGGCGCCGCGCCGTTCGGTGGCGGTCGCGGGCCAGCGGCGATAGAACAGGGTCTGGTCGTCGTGGGTGGTGAACTGGTGTTCCTGGACAGGTCGGTTCATGGGCGAGGGAGCGCGGCCAGGCCGCTGCGGATACGGTTGACGATATTGAGGAGGATGGCCACTGCCGCCAGCGGCAGCGCCCAGAAGATCCAGTCCGGCAGCGCACCGGCCAGGCCCAGCCAGAGGCCCAGCGCACCGAACAGGAAGGCGCGGTCGCTCTTGCCCATGGGGCCGTCGTATTGGCGCGGCGCGCCCACCATCGGGCCGAGCGCGCCGGTCATCTCGGAGACGGCCGACAGGAAGATCACCGCCCCCACGCTGCCCCAGCCGAACGGGGCCACCAGGGCAAAGGGCAGGTACAGCGCAGCGTCGGAGAAGACATCGGTCAGTTCATTGAGGTAGGCCCCCAGCGCCGATTGCTGGCCGAATTCGCGCGCCAGCATGCCATCCACGGCATTGAAGGCCATGCGCAGGAACATCCACAGCGGCAGCAGCAGGAACAGCGCCGGTCGTTGCGCCCCTTCCAGCCACAACAACCCACCCAGCGCTAGCGACACCAGCATGGCCAGCACGGTGACGGCATTGGCGGTGACGCCCGCGCCGGCCAGGGCGGCCACCATGGGCCGCAGCAGCGCCTGGAAGCGCGGTTTGAGTTGATAGATGCTGATCATGCAGCACCTGTGGCAAGGCGAAGGGAGTGAGGGTGTGGGAAAGGCATGCGATCGTCCGTTGTTATAGGTTTTGCTTTAGGGCCTGGACCTAGTTCTTGTTGTGCGCGGGCGCTCTGCCTTTGTCCACGCCGGCAGCTCTTCTGTTCCCGTTGAGGGTCAAGGTAACATGAAATAACCTGCACATTGTTACTCCATGGATAGACCGCGGCGGTACTGGATGGCTTCGGCCACGTGCTGCCGGTCGATCCGTTCGGAGGCGGCCAGGTCGGCCATGGTGCGGGCCAGCTTGAGTACCCGGTGATAGGCGCGCGCCGACCAGCCCAGCCTGAGCATGGCGGTCTGCAGCAGTTGCGCAGCGTCGGGCCCGGGCTGGCAATGACGGTCGATCTCCGCGCCGGCAAGGGCGCTGTTGGGTTTGCCCTGGCGGCTGATCTGGCGCTCGAAGGCCACGGCCACGCGGGCGGCGATGAGGGCGCTGGATTCGCCGCTGGCCTGGGCGGCCAATTCGCCGGGGCTCAGGGCGGCGACCTGCAATTGCATGTCGATGCGGTCCAGCAGGGGCCCTGACAGGCGCTCCTGATAACTGGACATCACCAAAATTAAACTAACGCCTAAAACGAAATAAATCAGGGACTTAAGGGGCGTGAGCTTAATGAAAAATCGGCCGAAATCGCCACAGTTGCGCTGATTTTTGTACTGAACTGAGAATTGTGTCCGAATAGCCCGATTTTTCGGCTATTCGGCGCCTGGTTCCCTGTATTGCCCTACGTTGCGTATAGGGAGATGTGAGGTGCATCCCCAGGTGGCTCTTTTATGTTTTTCGGTGCCATCGTTCACGGCTCAACCGTTCTTACGTTTTTTCTTCTTTTCGACGCTCTTTGCTGCTGCAAGGAGTGTTTTCATGACACTGGGATTGGCCTGGACCAGCCTGGTGTCCTCAGCCTCATAGCCGTACAGTTCCTTCAATGCCTTCACAACGCCGGCCGACCTGGAGAATCCGCCTTCGCAGTGGACCACTAAGGTGTGTACAGTCTGTGGAAGCGCTTTCACAAACTCAAGAATCCCCTCCGCATCCTCCTTGGTCATGGCGTCCGGAAGCTTTTCAGCTGCCCGTGCGGAGAGCTCCCCGAGGAAATCGACGTCTGCGAAGCTAAGCCTCAGGAGCTGCTCATACTCCGGTAGCTGGGCTGGGCCTTTTTCAGGTGCAGTGATGGAAATCATGGCTACGCCTGGTATTAGGGGGATTCGCTCGGCATCACCTCTACCCAGCGCGAATATCCGTCTGCCTTGTGTAGGCGGACGGTACAGCTTGGCGACGACATCTTTGACTCGGGTGTTCATGGAATGAATCTACTCTACCGGAGTGGATGTGCGTCAAGCCCTGGCAAGCCTTATTTCCCTTCGTTGGCTCCGCTTTCCACTGCTTCAACCTTCCGCTGACACATTTTTGGTGGGAGCATCCTTCGAAAAGCAAACGCGGCCCATCATCTGAGCCGCGTTTGGTCAACAGGTCATCGGCAGGTCGACACTTGTTTCAGAAGGAACTCCTGTTCTTTTCGCAGGGCAGCGAGCTTTTCGACCTTTTCCGGAGCCGGGGCAATGGTTTCTTTGTCATCTACCCGGTACTCACGGACGTAGGTGAGGTTGGCGATATCCTCATCGACCAGATGGAGACGCTTTTTGGCGAAGACGCAGTTGGGTGCTGCATCGGCGCTGGCTCGGAGCAACTCGATATCCTTCCGTGCATCTGCGAGCTCGGCACTCTTGGCTGCCAGTTGTTCGCCGGTTTGTTTCAGCATGACTTCTGCCCGCTCTGCCCTGGATTGCTCTTTTCCCACTTGTGAAGTCAGAGTCGCCACCTCTTGTGCCTTCTCAGCTTGCGCCCGGCTAAAGGCATTTTGGTACAGCAGTTCCCCGGCGACGTACAACATTGACGCGATAGCTGAGACTAACGCCAGTGCGAGTGTGAGATGCGAGGTCTTCGGGAGTTTGCGCTTCGGGCCTGTAGGCGGCTTTGGTGCTGGATTGGTGGCGGTAGGAGTAGCGGTGTGTTTTTGCTGTGTTGTCATGATTCTTTCCAAAGTTTGAGGAAGTGGGAATATGTTGCCCACGGGACAAGCGTACGGATTTCCCGGAACTCAAATGTGTCGGCGACCCCAGTCAAATTCCGGTATTTGAGTGAAGGACCGCCGTTTTAGCCTTCGCGCCACTTTTTTTTGATGTCTCAGAGGAAACATTTGCACATACGGACGTGCAGAAGTGTTGCTGGATGTAAGAGTTGACATTCCGCTCAGATAAACTCATCCACGTCAGGCTATAGTTGAGCTGTGGTAGCACCCAGCATGCATCTCTGCTGGTTGCGCTGCGCGTTACCCTGCTGCGACATGTCGCCCAAGCGAGCAATCGCGAGTGCGTCATCGGCGGAAACCGCGGTGAGCGCCTGACCTCGTATGAGGCAGTCAGGAACCGGGCAGCCGACGTAGGCCAAAGGGCGCCTTCTTCCCCAAGGATTGTCGGGAAGGCGAATAAGAAACGCGCAGGGCGGCCGGTGCGCGGGGAGGCGGGTGCGCCCGAAACGTCGACGTGCCGTAAGGACACGCCCACGCGCCTTTCTGGCTACTTTCGCGCTCTGCGCAGGGTGGCTGCCGCGATTCTGGTCGTATTTTCGATGAATATCGGAATGGAGGGCGATGGAATGAGAAGCATTTACATTTCGGCGGCGGCTGAGGTGGACGGGGTGGACCAGCATGCATCTCTGCTGGTTGCGCTGCGCGTTACCCTGCTGCAAAATGTCGCCCAAGCGAGCAATCGCGAGTGCGTCATCGGCGGAAACCGCGGTGAGCGCCTGACCTCGTATGAGGCAGTCAGGAACCGGGCAGCCGACGGAGCTTATGGTCGCAGGTCTTGGGGTTTCAGACGCCTGCGGTTCTCCTAATGACGAATGCCTTTTACAAAGCATTGTCCGTGGATGCGTTGCACGCATCTTGGAAGGACATGCTGACCAAATCCTCAGCGGCCTCTCGAAGAACAGAGGGTGTTGACGGCACCTCTATCAATGATTTTGACCAGAACGCATCGGCGGCCATACGTAGGCTGTCGGGCGAACTGCGGTCAAAAGAATTCCAATTTCAGCGGCTTAAGCCGGTGACGATTACGAAGACGAACGGTAAGAAGCGGGTAATTGCTATCCCGACTGTGAGGGACCGGATTGTTCAGCGTGCGTTGGTGAACTTCCTTTCTGAGAAGTACGCATTGAAGCTGGCGAACAGCATCAGCTACGGCTTTATTAAGAAGCGGTCGGTAAAGCAGGCTGCGCAGAATGCGGTGGCCATGAGGAAGGCGCATCCCTGGGTATTTAAGACGGACGTCACGGCGTTCTTCGACAATATTCAGCGGGATACGCTGAGGGTTGCTATTGAGCGGTTTGTGAAGGACAGGTCGCTGCATGGAATTTTGTTCCAGGCGATGGCGTGCGAGATTGACGATTCACGGCCGGCCGTAAAGAAGCGGGTGAAGGAACAGGGAATAAAGGCGGGCCAGGGTATACGCCAGGGGATGCCGCTGTCGCCATTGTTCTCGAATCTGCTCCTCCACGATTTTGATGCCGCCATCGAGAAGAAAAGATTCAGCGCCGTGCGATATGCCGACGACCTCATATTTTTCGGCAACAGCCGCACGGAATGCGAAGCGGCCGCAGAGTTTTGCCATACCGAGTTGCGCAAACTCGGATTGAGCATCCCTGCCCTGGATGCCCCGGACACCAAATCCTTTATATGCGCTCCCGCCGAGCCAACGGAATTTCTTGGGCTGGAGCTGGCACCGCACAGAGGTTCTTACTCGCTTCGCCTCTCTCAGAAGCAAATCCAATCCATCAGAGAAGACATGTTGAGTATGGGGAGCGCCGCAAATCTGCTCTCACAGGGCATCACGCTCAAGAACCTTGGACAGGTCCTGGCCGCCAAAAGCAACGGTTTCCTGGCTGCCTACGATTTGTGCGAGAACGTCGATGAGGTGAAGAACAACCTAGAAGATATTGAGCAAAAGACGCTGCTCGCTCTATATAAGAACGACCTTGGCATAGACACAAAGAAATTGTCGGCAGAAGCTCGGACCTTCCTTGGGCTGAAGTAAGCCATTCCAGAGTGGAAAATCTAGGCGGTTCTGTACCTCCTATAACCCCTCAACCCAGGATAACGGTGAGGACAACAGAACCGAGAGTACGACAGCACAATGAGCACCGCACTTCGCCGCCAAAGCCACGCCTATGGCGGGTCTTTACCAGAAAAAGGAGTGAAATCACTCAACTAAAGAAAGTCAGATACGTGATTTAGATAACACTAGAAGCATAGAGTGCTTCGATTTCACGTATGAGAGTTATTAATTTGGTGCTAACTCACACGTTGATTGTTGTAGCCCCCGAGGTGAGAATTCAGTCTGTTAGCGACTCTTCGGAAAGCAACCATGGCAACGAAAGTACAAGCAACACGTAAGCGCATGAAAATGGCTGAGCGGGCGCAGCAGCAACTTGAAAGGCACTTCCCGGACTTCGAACCGAGTTGGCTCTGGATTCGGACGGCGAACATTGGCTTCACGACGCTGCCCAGGACGCTGCCACTGGTGATGCAAGCTATTGATGACCAAAGCAAGTCCGGGCAGCCAGCTGGTCACACGCTCTTCTGTCTTTGGGCTCGGTCGCCAGACCACCCGCTTATCACCATCGAAAATCCAGCCACCTTCGCGGCCGAGGCGGGCTATGTAGGCGAGCGTGCGGTGAATACTTGGCGACGGCGCATGAAGCAGCTTGTCGACTTGAAGCTCATCATGACTAAAAAGGGTACTTCAGGCGACTTTCACTATGTATTGCTGCTGAATCCGAATGCGGCTATGGAGTACATGAATGAATGCGGATTGATTCAGGAGGGGCTGTACAACCGCTTCCGGGATAGGCTCGATGATATTGGCGCCGCAGGTGAGCTTTCGGAAATCCAAAGTTTCTGGCGCACACAACGAGAAGACCTGCAGGCTACCGCTGAAGAGGCTGGCGGCGGTAGTACAGGAGCTACGGCTCAAAAGGCTGTATCAGATGCCGCTGTCAAAAAAACGCTGGCACCAAAAGCTCCAGTTCGCACTGGACCCGCTCCGGCGCTGAAAAAGACAAAGATGCCTGAGCCGCCAGTGAAGAAGGCGCGGAAAAAATCATGACAATTCAACGCCATTCTCGGACTCCACCTCCGAATAAGCAGAGTCCGTACCTTGCTTTCAAAGATGACCGCTATCGGCTGATTGCGCTCGTTGCCCGCGATATCAAAAATATGGGCATAGCCGCGATGGTCGTATTTGGGCCTATCGCAACTTTGAAGATACCTGGCTTACTATCGCTACTTGGATTGAAGTAATTGCTGACGGCGGAAATGTTCGCGTCCGCTCTACCCAAATAATCTGACAGTTATCTCATATGGCTTATCGAAAAATGCAATCAAAAAAAGTACAAGGGCCTGCGAAAAAGCCGGTCACCTTATACAGCACTTTGGTTGCCGGTTTACGAATTAAATTCAAGTCTAGTGGGTTTCCCCGTAACCCAACTGTATTGGATTGTGGACTATTTCACGGACACTCGGATTTCCGTAAGCTCTTCGTAGAAATGAAAGGCGGCAATAGCATTTCACCTGTGATGGAGGTGGATTCCGAAGTGAACAATGGTGAAGAGCACAGGACGTCAGCACTGATGGGTCTAATCTCGGCTCATCTAGGTTGGTACCGAGTTATAGGCGATTTAGCAGGGAAGGACGTATCGATTAAGTGTCAATGGGGGGCAACCACAAAAACCCAAGAGGCGCGGAACGGAGCAGACTTTGGTGTGGTGATAGAGATTAAAAAAAATCCGCGCAAGCCTAAAGAGAGACTGTATAACGTCGCCTTTTTCCAAGCGAAGTTGGAATTGGAGAGAGCTAAATCAAACGAGGTTCAGATAAAGATATCACAGCCGCCCTCTGGATACAGCGCCGCCGCGGTAAAGGGAAAGGCAGATACAGCTTTGAGAAAATGGGTGGTAACCGGCGAACTAAATGTGAGTGAGGCCGAAGCAAATTCGCATCATCAAATCATGAAGCTTGCCATCTTAGATGCGAAATTGCGTGATGTCGACCTGAATAATAGTCGGAAAGCTAAGGGCCATAAGCACTCCTATGCGCACTATGCTGTCTGGCGACGTCAAGATAACGATGCCTTGGTCACGCCCTTGGAGTCGATACGTAGCTTCTGCGATGGCCGGTACAACCGTGATTTGGTTAAACGTAATAACAGTCCCAAGAAGAAAAAACCACCAGTGGCAGTCAGTACAACGTACACGTATAAGAAGACGGCGACTTCGTTTCCAGCTTTCATCTCTTCGGGCCAAAAGAGTAATGCCGAGGGATGGGCAACGATTGGCGAAAGCCGACTACCGAAAATTATTGAGTCGTGGCCTGTTCTTGGAACAAGTTGGATGATTTTTGAACAGGCAGATGGAACATTGAACAATGTCTTCAAGAACTCGGCTGAGTTGAGCGTGCTTCCAGCACTGGTCGGGATATTCGATATGCCCCAGATTTTCTCGCAGGGATTTACACACTCAAACTGATTCGCTGGGCTCGGTTCTCACTTCTGCAACTTCTCAATCGCAATCTGCACCTTCGTTTTGACAGTCGGCTCAGTGGGCTCCCACTCTGCCGGAACCGCATGTGCGGCCGCCTTGGGCACGATGACCATCTCGTAACCCAGTCGGTCGAGTACCGCCATCAAGGTGGTGACCTTGTAATCCGACTCCCCGCTAAGAACCCCGGTCAGCGTCCGCCTGGCAATACCGGCACGTTCCCGCAGGTCCTGCTGCGTTACCTTCTGTTTTTTCATTGCATCGCGCATGAGAGTGGCGATGTCTCCTAGGTTTCGCATAGATGTCTCTGAAATCTCAGTTCAGTGATGCGCAACAAAGTAGGATTTATTCGAAATATCCTACTTTGATGGCCATGTCTTTCCGTAAGCGCGGGCAAGCTTCATATCTTCGTTCGTGTCGCGACAGTTTTGGACGGCTTCCAGCGCTTCCCTGGTTTCCGCCTTGTCGGTCACAAGGAGATTCAGCCCCAATCCTTCAAGCACGGTGAACAGCAATTCGATGTTCGACGACTTCCCGTTCTCCAATCTTGAGAGCGCACTCTTGGAAATGCGGAGCTGGTCAGCGGCGTCAATAAGCTTGATGCCACCGCTGGTTCTGCGATGGCGGAGTATCCGACCCAGCGCCTCCATGCTTGATGCGTGTGGATGACTCTCCTCTTCCGCAGTCTTTATCGTCCTTCCCATAATTCCAACCTTCGGTGATTAATGACGCTGCCTGGCGGCGCCAAGGCAATTGGGTCTCATAAGTGGGAATAATGGCGCGGAGGCTTCATTGGCATCCCTCTTCTCTCGATACTATTTTAGAGGGAGGCCCGCTGAAAGCTAGTTGGGAGTGGCGTTATACCGCGTTATACCAACTTCGGATAATTATCCCGACTCGGGATAATTCTGGATAACGACGGCCGAGCGATGCGCTTTCGGAAACCAATCTGAAAATCCACGTACTTTTCGGACAAGCACACCATAAATCGAAGTGGTTTTCGGACAAGCCTGAACCAATCGCCATAGGTTTCAGACATGTGGGGTGAGCGAGTTGGAATCGTGCTGCTAGGCTCGCGTCCATTCTGGCGCCGCCTAAACTGAATACATCATTCTCAATAGGTTCGCCATGGAACACGAATTTATCCTTCGATACCGACTAGACCCGGCCGACGCCGCGAGTGATGTGGACGGTATCCTCGAACGGCTCGGCGATGCTGGCTGCATAGATGCTCTCGTTGGGATAGGTGCGCCAGGACAAATCGTTCTCGATTTCGCGCGCAGTGCTACTTCTCTGCAACAAGCAATTCGTATTGCTGTAGCGGACGTGAAGAGCGCCATACCGATGGCGGTGCTGTATTCGACGGAGGTTCAGAACAACGAAGAGGACGTGGACGAGGCCCTCATGGTGAGACTGGCCATCATGGAGGGCCTGATGACCGAGCTAACCGCCTGGATTAACTCGAATCAGCTCACGTACGCCGGCGCCGCAGAAACATTTGGAGTGAAGCCTGCGCGGGTGTACGAAATTACCAGGATGAATCCTCAGAATATCACCATCGATTCTCTCGTCGACATGCTGTTGCGAGCGGGGAAGAGTGTCCACTTTGGAATAGAAGCGTCGCCCACCCACGATACAAGCAGGCCGACCTGATGGCAGACATGCCGCAAGGACTGCCGCGTGTCAAAGGCTGGGATGACATGTCCTCGGCTGGCCTGGAAAACAGCTGATGTCCGCAATCGCATGCATTATCTGTATTGTGTCCGTGATTGCGGACATGAAGCGAGATGAAACCCCATTGCTATCGCCTGCTAGGTTGATGGAAGCACGCGAGCTTGGTGAAAAGCTAGCCCGGCTCCGCAAGGCGCGGCGTTTGCGGCAAGCCGATGCTGCCTTACGCGCCGGTTTGGCCCGCTCGACGGCCGCACTCATTGAAAAGGGTGACATCCGCCGTACGCAGGCGCAAATCCTGCGGTACCTAGAGGCAATCGCGCCTGGCCTCACACTCTTGGCGTTGTTTCAGGAATCTGACCCATCCTTGGCTGCGCTGCGTACCCGCGAGCTCACTCAGCGCATTCGGCCGCTCGGCAAAGCCGCGCTTGACGAGCTGGATTTCTGATGGTGACCCAAGAATAAATTGAGAAGGCCAACCCGCACGTCGAGGTCGACTTGGAAGGCCTCTTGCGAAAGTCGGGGAGCAGGTCACATCCATCAGCAACGCCCTTCATCGGACGCGGCCACGCGCAGGGCGAATCCGACATGGAATCTCCATAAGGTAATTAAAATTATCTTACGCAATTTTAAATCCTAAGTTGATGATTTTATTGAGGTTTTTGTTCTAAAATTTCATCCGTCACCATGATTCGTAAACTTAACTTCATAGCGAGCTGTGCTGGGATGCTACGTGCTTGAACACGTCGATGGCTTTGCGCCCTGGTTGCATTGATGTTCGTGAAATCGAGCATTGACGGCATAGCCAAGGCATTTGGAGGGTGGGAATTGTCCTGAATCATTCGCATAAACTGGCATTGAATGCTGATTTATGCAAACGATTCAGGCAACAACAGACGCTGAGATTTGCAGCGGTGAGGAGGTGTTAGCTCATCCTGCCGGCACTGTAGAGAACGCGCTGGGTGAAGTTATGGCGCCGCTAACCAAGTGGTACTTCAACATCTGTGGGGATATGTAGACAGCATCGCTCCCTGGCTGCATTGATATTTGCGTCGTAAGCTCTGGCTTGATAACCTATATTAAAGGACTTCTTCAGCCGACTCGAGAGGTCGCCCGCCAAGTTTTGCTTGGTCTAGCAACCGCTAGGTAAGAGGAATCGGACCCGATGGACCAGAAGCCCCGCTAGTCGGGGCTTCTGCATTTCTTAACGATGAATTGAGTCATTCTCAATTTAATCGTCCCAGTCCTCTTTCGTCGTACGCTTCATCTTGATAAGACGGCTGTGAACCGGTTTCGCCCATGCAAAGAGTGATGTTGAGAAGCGATGTTTTTCGCCCAGAAAAAATGCACTGCACATGTACTTGATGCCTTGCCAGAATGGGGGCTCGAAATCCAGATGCAGCGGAAAGCCGGGCGGGTACTTGCGTCGCTCGAAATATGCCATCACTTTGGTCATGATGGTTATCATCAAGAGCATGACGCCAAACGAGAACGACATGACGAGGCCGATGGGGATGTCTGGATGTTGCTTTAGCATCGCCTGCCAGCCGTACATATAGTGGATGATTCCAGCTGAGATGGGCGTGCCAAAAATCATGTTGAGAATTAGGAATAGAATGAAGCCGTTGCTCAATCGTTCGCCAATTCCCGCCTTCGAATCCTCGGCCTCGTGGTCCAGGCTCGATGCTTGGTCACGCACCCGTCCGCGGATTTGCACCCGCGCCATCGGATTGCCACTGTAGACGATAGCTATCGAAAGGTAGTCCGATGGCCCAATTCCATCAAAATCGAAGTAGATAGAGCGCTCGCCGCGCTTCAAAACTTCGTACTCGAGCTCCTTCGAATCCGACACTGCCGTGGCATCGACGATTTCAGCATCCTTACTCAGGACGATGCGCAAAGGGGCACCATCCATGAAATCGGTTGGTGAAATCGTCTTCGTCCCACGATTCCAAATCAGCAGCCGCATGATGTAGATGCCGGAGTGTTGCTTCCCATCCTTGTCCACGATTTTTAAGGGATAGTGCTTGGGGAATTCCGCCACGATGCCTGATTCGACGATGCGTGACGTTAGGAGCCGCTCAGGAGGGGCATCCTTCTTCTTCAAGCCAATCAATGCTGCAACTAAACGAATCAGACTGGTGGCGAGGGATATTAATGAATGTGCGAGTTCAGCCATATTTCTCTTCTGATATTTAATTGTGAACAGGAAAACGATTCGGCCTGTGGGAGGGCCTTTGGAGTTCTTAAATACTGGCAACGCGCAACAGGCCAGAGAATAATAGCGAATTGCCGCATGGATATGTTTTCCATGTAGAAATAATAAAAAAATAAATTTGAGACGATATGGGGCGTCTCGTTTGGCACAAGAGTAGCTGTACGGCGAGGGAGGGCTTTGCCAATTCGCCGTGCCATACTGGCGTGCCAGGAGGGTAGTCATGTACTTTCAAATCGATAACACCAATGTTCGCGTGCTTGGCTCGATTCACTTCTTCCCAGAGAATGTGCCAGGGGTGCCTCGGTGGGCGCTTGAGGCGTACGACTGGGCAGAGGAAATTGCCCTGGAGGTTGATTGGAGCAATGTCGGTGATTTGTTCAGCTTGCCCGAAGGGGAGTCATTCGCTAACCAGGTGCCGGCCGATGTCTGGACTTGGTTGGAGGCACATTGGCCGCCTGCATATGGTGAGTTGGGGCGTAAGCCGGCTTGGTTCGTCATCACCCAGGTCGCACAAATTGGTGTGAAGCTGCAGCCCGGTCTCGACTTGCATATCCGGGCCTTCGCCGAGCGGGATGGGAAGCCGCTTCACTTCCTGGAGACGGCTCCACAATTCGACTCGATGATGAAGGCCATACCGCCTGTGGACATCGAGCGCGCGCTAAGAGAAGCCATTGCAAACTTCCCTGAGAACGACAAGTCTTTCAAAGGGCTGTACGCTGATTGGGTTAAGCGCGACCTCGCTACGATGTTCCGGCGCATTCAGAAGAAGGCCATCGTAACTATCCCATCCCTCCGTCACGCAGTGCTGACCGGCCGCAATGCGTCTTGGGCAAGCGGCGTAAATGAGCTCTGCAAGTCTCCGCAGAAGACTCTGGTTGTCGTTGGCGGCTTGCACCTTTACGAAGAAGGCAACCTGCTCCAGCAAATAGGTCGACCAACGTCGCCGATTGAGCAGAAAGGGCGCACCTAAAAATCAGCTGCCCAGAACCTGCTTTAGAGCTACACCAGTTAGCTGCTTGATGACCTCGAACGTGAGGTCGATACCTTTCTTCTTGGCCATATCCTTGACTGTAGTCCACACCGTGTTGGAGCGCATGGTGTCGAGCAGGTCGTGGCCGGCCATGGTCAGCCTCGGCGTCATAACTGTCCAGTGGCATTCCCCTGTTGAGTCGCGAATTATCTTGATGCCTTCGACATAGCCGGCCTCGGTCAAAAGTTCTACGTGCCCGCATATTCGATTCGATGTGTCGAAGTATTCGCCAATCTTCTTTTTGTACTGCTCCTCAGTTTCATCATCCAACCATCGGGGGGACTGTGGAATACCAGCGAAGATGTCGCGGTCTTCTTCAATATCGGTCAGATGCTGGCGGATTAAATCCCAGTCTCTCTTCATGAGTCGCTCCTGGCCACGTTTTGAGGGGGAGGTGCAGGCTGGCTGCTCCGTTGCATTTCTCGAATAGTAACGCTACATGTCTGCTTAAACTGCATCGCGCAAAACTCTCACGATGGCCGCTTGATGCTGGACGTCATCGTCGTCGTTAAATGCCTCGACCATTGCGTCGACTTCTCCCTCAAGTTTCACTAGCGCCTCACGCACACGGGCGATTTCTTCGCGTAGTTCTTTCTTCCTTTCTTCCTTCGGGTCAGTTTTTTCGTCAGAAGTGAATCGGATGATAGGCAGATTCAATCGGTGGTCGCAACACCTTTAATCAAAGAGGTGTTTATGGGACGACCAGTGGGATGGATGTACAAGTTGACGGGGCGAGGGGCGATGCGATCACCAGGTGCGCCGTCGCATCGCCGGGACACCGAGCGGCGATTCTGGGAGCAAATCGCAACAGGTATTACGAGTGAGAAGGCTGCTGAGGCGGTCGGTGTGTCACCGGCAGTAGGGACGCGTTGGTTCCGTCACAATGGTGGTATGCCACTTTCTATGTTAAGCCCGTTATCCGGGAGATACTTGTCGTTTTCAGAGCGAGAAGAGATCGGACTTCTTTCGTGCCAAGGCATCGGAGTAAGAGCGATTGCTCGCCGTATTGGGCGCAGCGCGTCGACGGTTTCCCGGGAGCTGAAACGCAACGTTGCAACTCGTGCTGGTCGACTTGAGTATCGAGCGTCGGTGGCGCAGTGGAAGACTGAACTCGTCGCAAAGAGACCCAAGCCTTCGAAGCTAGTAACTAATCCACGGTTGCACGATTACGTCCAAGACCGTCTGGAGGGCAAGGTTCGCGGTGCTGATGGCCGTGACGTTTCTGGTCCTCGGCAAGCGCCGTTCATAGGCAGAAACAAGCCGCATCGCGGTGACCGTAAATGGGTCAATGGTTGGTCGCCTGAGCAGATTTCCAACCGGCTGCAAATCGACTTTCCGAATGACAAGTCCATGCGAATCTCTCACGAAGCCATTTACCAAGCACTTTATATCCAGGGTCGAGGAGCTCTTAAGCGAGAGCTAGTTAGCTGTCTGCGCACTGGTCGGGCGTTGCGCGTGCCGAGGGCTAGAGCACAAGCCAAAGTTTGGGCGCACGTTAGCGAGGATGTAATGATCACTAACCGTCCTGCAGAAGCCCAAGATCGTGCCGTACCAGGGCATTGGGAAGGGGATCTGATCATTGGCCTGAACCGGTCTGCAATCGGGACGCTGGTCGAGCGATCAAGCCGATTCACTATGCTCGTCCACCTACCGCGCGAGGAAGGCTACGGATTGATACCAAGGACGAAAAATGGTCCTGCGCTGGCTGGCTACGGAGCTGTTACGATGGCTAATGCGCTCAGAAATGCAGTGGCTGACATGCCTGCTCTTTTGTGGCAATCATTGACCTGGGATCGTGGCAAAGAACTATCTGATCACGCCCGCTTCACGGTCGAATCCGGGGTAAAGGTATTTTTTGCCGACCCGTACAGTCCATGGCAGCGTGGCACAAACGAAAATACGAACGGTCTTTTGCGACAATACTTCCCAAAGGGTACCGACTTGTCTCGGTGGAGCGTTCGCGAGATCCAGGCCGTTGCTAATACACTCAACTCCAGACCTCGAAAAACGCTTGGTTGGAAGACACCGGCCGAAGCACTGGACGAGTATCTAAAATCTGTTCAACAATCTGGTGTTGCGACGACCGGTTGAATCTACCGATAAATCGAAGGTGCCGTTCAGCGTCGAGCTTTTGGATTAGCTTCTGCTCTACCGAACTGAGGTTCTGTTCGGCGATATCTCCGGTTGCTATCTCCGAGGGTAGGGTGAGTAAAAACATCGAAGCAAAGAGCTTGCTCGCTGATTCCTGAAATTCTGCCAGGGGAGAATGTGTTCCCTTTTGCCTTCCTCGCAAAAAGTGCCCATCAGCGTCCATAGCACTGAGCTGATTTACTGCGTCTTCGAGTTTAGCCATCGGATTGGCTCGGCCAGAGAGCTCAGCACGATTTGCCCATAATCTGAAAACCAGCGAGCACGCTTCGCTCCTGGCCAGCTGACCAACATGTGAATCGCCCTCGAGTTCGGCTTTGGCTATGAGTTCTGCCAAGTAATGAGCCATCCAGACAGCGAGCGTGTTCTCATAGTTGTCCACCATTGTTTCCCGAACCAACAGCTTTCCAAGTTCCAATGGGTCCTTCAATAGATTCGATAACTCCGTCGTGAGTGAGGAGGAGATAGTTGTCGAAATACTGGCTTTCTTCATCCCTTTTCTCGAATCGGTCTTCATCTTGCTTCCTGTGAGTGTTGATTTTTACGAGAAGATTGCGCTGTGAGGTGTTGAGCACCGTATCAAGGATATTGCGCTTGCAGTGCAAGCGTTCTCCAACAGAGCGCGTCCAATCCCAGGTTCTGTACGCTCTTTGCTCTGGAATTTTCTCTGTCCATTTTTCAGAGTAGAACGCCAATTCTGCGGATAACGATACCTGCCAGCCAGCAGCGTAAAGGGGGCTGGGCGATAAGCCCAAAAGTTCCACGACAGCTTCGTTGGGGCGAGATGCCCGGGCAGAAAGGGGTTCGCCGACATTATCATACTCATCCAGACCCTCGTGTCCTTTGGACGTTGCGAGCCAGCTCTCTAGGATGAACGGTGGTTCGTCAATATCTCTTCCTTCTCCGGTTGGAAGATAGTGAGCATGGCTATCATTTGAGGTCTGTAGGGCACGAAGAAGCGCTCGGGATGTATCTGCGCTCACTAGGCATGAGGAGACTTCGATGCGTTCTTCGTACGTCTTCCAATAGCAATAATAGCTGCCGCTCGCCAAAATCCACCCGGTCTCTTTGTTCAAGCCTAGTATCGAGAGCACTTCGCTAGACCTGGGTCCTCGTAGCCATGGCGTATCAAGCTTCGAATATGTCCAAAATCGCGCTTCAAGCGGTTTGGGGCAGCGCAAGTCGGAAAGCCATACATTTGGCGTGCAGGTAACGGTTGAGCTAAGGAGCTCCTCCTCAAGTGGGTCCTCTTCCCAGTCCCCCTGGTTTAGTGGATGCGTGGACATTAAAGACCCAACAGCGCACCACATAGCGTGCCACTCAAGGTGTGTTGAATACCGCTCAGCAGAGGGAATCACTCCTTGGCTATGGTAGGTACGGCCTCCGTGTCGTTCAAGCTTGTGCCGTCGCGGCTCATCGAGCCACTGCCATGGAGCATTGATGATTCCCCATTTCTCGACAATCCATTTTTCCGCTTCGTCTGTAAATTCAGCAGTCGATACGTCGGCAAAGAGGTCGGCGCGGGGGGCATACCAGTTTTTGATGGTATCCATTGAGTCAAAGTGGAAACGCCGTTCTTTAGCGCCGGCATTTTCTCTAATATCGCTACGTGCAGACCTTTTGCTACGCTTTTGCTTCTTAAAGGGAGACTTAAACGCGTTGCGAACCTTCAGGGATTGGGCCGCTGAGAGCTCGATAAGGCCTGCAGCGGAGAGTCGTTCAAGTCCCTTTTGAGCGAATCTGCGCACAAGCAGGTGGGGGTAATTTTCATCGGCCAGAACCGACAAAAGAAAGTCTTTATAGCGAGCTGCAAATGCAGGATTGTCGTCGCAAGCGCGGGAGATGGCGATAAGCAACCAAAGTCGTGCGGCGGACCAATAGAAGGGGGCGCCTTTAATTCGGAATGACACCTCGTCATGTTGCGCATAGCGAACCACGAGCCGGTCAACGACGTCCGCACATTCCAGTGCAAACAATGCACGTACTGCGTGGGCTGCCCGCCAGCGCACTGCCAAGAAAGCATCGCCAAGATTGGCATATAGCAGCCGTGCGAAGGCATCTGGAACTTCCTTGGGAAGGTCGTCTAACTCGAGCCTGTCGCTTGGTTCCGTTCTAGCAAGAAGACGTGCTAGATAGCTATTGAGTGAAGTGTTAACCTCGTTTGGTGGAATGACTCTCGCGATTGTTTGAATAAGCTCGTACGCAAGTCGGGCGTCGAGGTTTTCTATTTCAGCGAGGCCTGCCAAAAGTGCTTTGTAAAATTTCTCGTCTGTCACGCACGCGCTATCAATTAGCTTTTCTACGGGCGTCTTTCCTGAAATTCTTATCGCGAATATGGCCAGTTGCTTGGACAGAATATTCGGAATGTTAGAGAGGCACCAGTCTTGAACTATTGGTGACGACCCTAGCCATTCGGTTACCGAGTTAGCGAGTATTTCAGCGAAAATGAGGTTTGAGTCAGATTCCAGAATTTCCTGCGCAAGATAATCCAGAAATTCCGTTTGATGATTAGCCGCGACTAGACCTCGAATCCGTAGATATATCTCCGTGTCGAAGTAGAAAGAGATTTGCTTTTCGCGACTTTTTGCAGTTGCTTCGTTGACGAAGTTTAATATTGCTTTGGCAGAGTCGAAAACATAGGTGCTCCAGCTCAGACTTTCAATAAAGTCTTGTCGTTGACGTTCCCTATCGCGACCATATTCGCTTGTGGACGAGTCTTCGTGAAGTGGGTCAGGCAAGTGGCGAAGAAACTCTGCTCGCTCTTTGATGTAGCGAGTCCAGCGCTGCAGGGGCGCCGTTGGCGACATCGCTATCAGAGCTTCATCTCGTTTAAGTTGCGGAGCCGATGTAATTAATTGCGCCTCGCATTCGGCCAACATTTCGCGGATATAGACCTGATTCCCCGGTTCTTCCTCTCGAGCCGCTGCGACAACTGCCGAAACTAAGTCATCGTTGGCCATTTCAGAGAGGTATCTCGCAGCTGTCGCATAGGTCGCCGGAATTTTAGAATTTCGGACGCCTTCGCTAAGCATCACCTGAAGGGTCTCCGTGTCAATGCCCCGACCTTCGTCTTCCCATCGCGATGCAAGTGCAAAACCTATGGGCACGTTCAACCGTGCAATCGCGCGAGACAGTTTTTCCCAGGGGAAGTGGTCGTATCCCTCCAACTTTACGGCAACGTCGGAGCCAAAGGAGGCGAGCGCATATGCTGCAGAGCGAGCTTCTACATCGGTGATAGTGTTTTCGACGACGCTGCTTAGTCTGTCAAAAATGCTGAGCAAAAACATCTCGTGGTAGTCAATCTCCTCTAGCACCACAAAGGCTTTGGAAAAGAAAGATGCCGACGTTTGAGGCGAAACTGTCATTAGCAATTGTGCAAACGCTAAGTAAGAACTAGCCTTGGAAGAAGACGAATTCCTCTCGGCGTTGATTTTCTCTAGCCAACCGTTTGCGTATGCAGTTAATGGCCCGTGGCTTGGCGTCTTCCATGTGAAGGGTTGAAGCATGGAACAGACATTTTCGGCTGAAAATGGGTAGAGTTTGGAGTCTAAGAGTGCTCGAACATGCTCGAATAAATGAGCCGCCTTGTCCTCCGATATTGCAGCCGTTGAAGCTGCCGCGCGAACGACATCTATAGCAATTCCGCGTAGTTCAGGTTTGCGTTCGTTTTGAACATAGGAGCGTAATTTTTGTTGCCAACTAGAGCTTCCTTCGCCAAGAAAGTCGTCAAGATTTCTAGTGACAATGAACTTCGCTCGAGAAATATAGAAGGGAATTACGGCTGAATAATAGCTATGTGACTCCGCTTGGCGTGAGTGTTCTTCCTTGGATATTTTGGACTCATTTGTCCAATGACTTGCTGGCGGCGATTCGAGGCCAAGAAACTCGTGCGCCTTTATTTCTTTGCCTTGGAGAGCAGCTAATAGACACGCGACCCTCAATGAGAGCGGATGAGGGGGGTGGTAATAGCTCTGACTTTCCTCTTGCCGGGCCGATGACTCGGCCCATGCCTTCAACAGCGACGAAAGGTCGTTCGTTGATGAAGCAAGATGAAGTAAATATTCACAAAGCTCTAGTGCGTCACTTTGTAGCTCCCCTGACTCGGAGTTTACCTCTGCCTTGGGGATGCTAAGTAGCCCCGTTGAGGATAGGTTCAGGAGAAGTGACCTAACAGTGTTAGCGTCGGTTTCATTCCCAAGTCTAAGTAGTCGAGAAATGACGCATACCCTCTCCTCGATGCGGATGGTGTTGAGGGAAAGCAGTTCGGTCAGTAGAGAGGGCGCGCGCTCGTCGAGAAGATGGTCAACAAGAGCGATGAATACTTTGTGGCGGTTATCTTTGAGCTTTGTGAGAACTTTGTCTAGCGCGCTATTGCCGCCAATTTTCAATTGCGCGTAGCAATACGCAGCTACATCGGCAACTGTTAGTTGATTCGACGTATCTCCGTGGTTGCGGCCCTCGCGCATATCATCTTGCCATGCAGAGAATGCCTTCCTAGATGCCGTGACACGAGAAATCTGTCCGGTTCGTGCGTCTTCTGCCATGTAGTGACATAAGGCAGGACCCTGGGAAGAGAAATTTTTGGGGTCCCACAGAACAAGCTTTTCTACTGCGCCTCTGGAAAATCTGGTCGCGAGTAGCAAATTCTTGGTCAACATGCTGGTAATTGCCTCACTGGTGCGAAGTCCTTCCGCTCCTATCAGTAAGATAGACAGGGCCTCACTACCGTTGCCTGTCCGACTGCATAATCGCAATGAACTATGCATGCGTTCCAATTGGCATAGACGACGCACGACTGGGTCAGGGAAGAGGACGTCGCTTGGTTCTTTCATTGCCTCCTGGAGTGCTTCGTGCTCCATGCGAGCGTCAATAAGCAAAGAAACTACATGCCGCGCTGCATATGGGTCGGTCTCTGCGTTGGCCAACATCCTGGTAGCTATCCTGGTCCGAACCTGTGATAGTTTCTCGTCTCCACGAGCAATTACGTAATCTTCAAAGTCTTCGTCCGCAAACGACACAAGCTGTGAGTCAACACGCAGGGTGGGTGACAAGTCGGCACATAAGTCTTTCGTCAGTCCTATAGAAAGCTCAATGGCGTAGGCCAACTCTTCCATGGGAACAGGGCGTGGAAGTGCAATCAATGCTGCACACATCGCTGATATTGAGTTGGCGTCACCACCTCCTTGCTCCCAAGCTTTTCTTACCGTGAGCTCGAAAATCTGGCTAAGGTTTTTTCCTTCCGGTAGCAGATAGCTTATTGCCGAGGCTGGTCCCCCTGGAAGTTCAATGGCGTAGGAGAGAATACGTGGAACGCCGCCGGTAAGCTTATGAAATTCATCTATCCAGGCTTCTTCTTCGTTGATACCTTTTAACCGTAGATATTCTTTGGTCTCGGGTTGGGAGAACGGCAATATTTCTGATTGAACGAAGTCTGGCGGCAACTTCAATTGGTCTCGTCTTGCGGTGCGAGCGCTGACGACAATTCGGACGTTGTTTGGTAAATCTTGCAGCGTAACGAAGCTGTGTACGAAACACTGTTCGCCATTTCGCTGGGCTGCAGCGACGGCGTTGTCGGCCGCATCAACGACAATCATCAGAATTGCTGCCGGGTTGCTTTTATGAAGGATGTCGGCAGCGTCGACAAGACGCTGACGGAATGCCTTAATCGCATTTTCTTCTTCGAGCACTCGCAAGAGGCGTGGTACACCGATTCGCGATGCTATTTCATTCGATAGCTGAATGAATGCCTCCTGGGGGCGATGCCTTGGATTGCTAGCATCGAGATAGCTGCCGCCACCATAACAGTCGTAGACGATACTGATACTTCCAGAGGGAAGGTATCTTCCCAACAGGCTCACTGTTGTGGTCTTTCCGCACCCCGCGCCGCCATGCACGAGAAGGTACTGTGTGCCAGCGACAAGCTTTTGTGCAGTATCTTTCACCGATTGACGCTGGACCGCAGAAGTTGTGTCTTTGATGCGCGCAGGGCATGGATAAATTGCGTCTTTGGACGAGATACCCAGCCGCGACAAGATTGTTGTTTCGGTGATGGGATTTCTTGAGCGCTCCGGCATCATTTCGTTGCTGATGTAGTGCAGCAACTTGAGGTATGGAAATTCGCTATTGCCGGCAATGAGCTTCTCAAGGGCAAAAATGGCTTGGGTTTCTTGCACCAATAGGGGAGCAGAGCCACATTCGGAGAAATCGAGGAGCTCACAAAACTTCGCAAAATCGGCTTTCGTTAAGCCCGTGGCTGTCCGGAGCGTTTGCTTTTTCTGTGTTTCCGTTTCGGATTCTGTTTCCGTATCAGCGGCGTCTACAGAGTCTGCGGGAGGAGTTTTCCCGCACAGTAGCAGCACCTCTTTGCTGATTGGCTGGTTGCTTACCAATTGAATTTTGTATTGCAGACTGGCATTGCCGTCTTTTTTTGCCTTTTCAGCCGCTCTGAATGAATCCGCCAACTTTCGAAATGGAGAGTTGTTTCCTTTTTTGGAGTCGTTTTTGCATAGTCTGGAAACGGTCCAGTTGTCGTTTGGCGCTGTGGTGGAATACTTCAACTGCGAAAATACGACGGAAACCGCTTCCGTCAAGGTTTCACCACCGCTCAGGAGGCAGACGTCCACCGCATCCCAGTTGCCGTCTTTTGCGATGGCGTCTGCGAACGGAACACCTTCTACAGTCATCGCCTGGTATTGTGGTTCAGGGCTGACCAAGGAAAGTGCCTTCCTAAGTGCCCATAGCTCATGAAATCGGTCGCCGGCATTTGAAGCTGGTGCCCCCTGATTGTCACTTCTCACATCGCTGGCCATATCTTTTTCTCTTTGTTGGAGTGTGCATCGTATTCAAGCTTTGGATACGTAATTTGCCAATATTTTAGTGACTAGGGACTCCAATGTTGAACACGGGCCGTATCCGGGTCCGGGTGTTCTTCTCATCTAAGGAAGGACTGGCGCCCTGTCCTCGTTATCGATGCCAAGATTCATCATCTAAGCTGCAAGAAGTTGAACTGAAATCCTACTTACGGGAGCCGCTAATATCCATATCTAGGCCGCTCGGGTGCGCCGAGAATGGGGTCACAGATAGGCGTCAGTGGGTCCAGACCGTCCGCCTTCGCGCGGACCCAGGAAAGCCACTCGAGCTGCTCGGCGGAGAGGTTGCCACGGGCGCTCTCTTGCTGCTCGTAGGCCTCCGCGAACGCTCGTAGTTTCGTGGCCCGCTCCCAATTGGACGCTTGGGCTTCAACTTTCTGAAGTCGCGCAAGCTCGGCTTCGCGGCGCTTGGATAGGAATTCACGTCGCTCCTGGGCCTGTTGCTCTACGAGCCGGCGTCGCTTGTGCTCCTGCTCATGTTCGTACGCCCGCTGAGAAACCAGCACGATTCCTGTCGCAAGTTCATCGATGCGATTCTCGAGAGGAGTCCGAGGAGTGTCCTTCCATGTTTTTGATGGCCATTTCCCAACCTCCAGGGTCAAGATGCCTGTGGGAACGTAATCATAGAAGGGAATATTGGGAGGCTGAGCATGGACGTTTGTGCGGGCCTTCATGGCGTAGCGCTGCCGGGCCATTTGTTCGGCGGGGGTGTCCTCGTGGGCCGAGCGCTTTACGCTTTCTTTCAGGGTGAACTCGAGATTGACGCCAGTTTCCTTGTTGTGAATCTGGGTTTTTCCATCCTGTGAATCAATCTTCACCTCGAAGCCCAATTTCTCCACAGTGGTCAGCAATCTATCTGCGAGGACAAGGGCGCGCTCGAGAGTGACTTCGGAGACCGAAATGTTGAGAACCTCCTTGGGCGCCCACCGTACGTCAGATATTCCCCACCCAGACTTTTGGCTGAGTCTCTTTCGGGTTGTCTTCACTAAAGGGTGGATAGACGTTGGCGATGTATCAACCTGAACAGCCGAGGCTGCTTGCGCCACTCGTTGCCGTGTTTGGGTCTCTATGTCCTTCGCTGCCTTGTGGGACGCCTGGCGCTCTGCGGAGAGCTTGGTTGGAGCAACAAGCGGTGAAGGCGAACCCTTCAATTTTGGTAAAGGGGCGCGTGACATGATACGTCCGGCTTTGATTTTGGCCCAATAGCCACGACTCGGGAGCGGTATGGCCAGTTTCCGGCATATCTTCGCCAAGCCGACGTCCGAGAGCCCATAGCGCGGGGCGACCACGGAGACTGGCTCCGACCATATCTCCTCATATAGGGTTTCTCGGTCGACGGGCTTTGTTGGGTCTGTCATCTTGTGAAGCGACTATTTGTAGCGACGTGTTTCATTGTTGTACTTTTTTTCCCTGCGAACAAAAGCAGCAATGCCACCTTCCATGATGGATTGAATGTCGCTACGCACATGTTCATTCTCTACAGGGCCAATGTGAGGGCTTTCACGATGCGCGTCGGCGTCATCGACGCTTGGAGTTGAACGGATGGACAATGCACCGTTACGATTCTCAAGGGCGATGACGTGCTCTGCATCACCGAGGACCGGGATGTTGGCGTTGTGAGAGACAACTATCAGCTGCCTGTGCCATCGGCTATGGCGAAGCTCGTTGACGACTAGCTTCGATATCCATTCCGAGTCGAGGTCATCTTCAGGTTGGTCGAGAACTAGGGGCTCGTGCCCGTGATGGAGTACGAAAGCAAGCATTGCTGCAGTACGTTGGCCGGGCGAACCCTGAGTGATTGATTGCCAGGCGGCGTCATTGTCGGGGGCGCCATCCTCTTGGAGGAACTCCATCATCACCACGTCGTCAGGCATGATGCTCGCTATCCGGTACCTGATGGTCTCGTCAATCCCCGCCAAGCGTTCAGTAAACGCTGGACGGAGATTGGCGGCTCCACGTAGTTCGGCAAAGTCCCCGGTGACAAGTGCAGAGACCCAAGTATTCCGTCTATCCTCTAAGGTTTCGCTCTCACCATTCCAAAGCCATGTTGACAATGCTGGCATGTCATCTAAATAGGCATCAGACCTAAAGGCTGCTAAGGAGCGAATCAATTCTATCCATGGGGCCGTGTCATTGAGTGGCTTTACTTTGAATCTAAGTCGCCCACTTCGACGTTGTACGTCATCCAGAAGCGCTTGACGTGATGTCCGCCGGACAATCAGGAGCTCATGGAATGCATGCCAAGCGTCATTTGCGTCTTCAAGAAGTTCGCGCTCAGCAAGAATACGTGACTCTAGTGCGCGAATTGTCTCTGTGGTTTTTCCCAATTCTTCTTGGAGCCGGGAGAATTCTGCTGTGGACAGGCCTTGAGCTGCTAAACCTTCTTTGTAGGCGGTGAAATCAGCAAGAGCTTCAGCTGCGTCCGCTCTCCAGGTATTTCCTGCCGCGTTATCTGAGTAATCCGTAATGAGCTTGTAAGTTTCCCCGGTTGCAGAGTCCAGCTTGTCGGCCAGGTTTGAAATGATGTGCTGGACCTCGCCAACTGCCTTCCAGAAGTCGGCCGAGAACGGCTCAGGGACCTGGACGTCGCCATTGTTCGGTTCTCGAAGGTGGGTTGATATCTGCTTCATTTGTGTGAGAGCGTTATCTACCTTAGTTTGCAGGCGCGTTACATAATCCATTTCCCGCTGGCGGGTTTCAATTCGCTGGAGCCGAGCAAGAACTTCTGGAGAGGAAAACGCAGCTACTTGGCCCTGGAGGGTATTCTGTCGCTGTCGCAAGCCGGGAAGATGAGCCAAGTCTTGAACCAAAAGAACATGGTTGCGGACTTTATTCGACCAATGCAGGCGGGCATCTTCAAGTGCCCGACCATAACTGGATACTTCTTTCGAATCCGCAAAGAAGCCTAGGCTGGTATCAATTAGAGCCAGAAGGCTACGTGACGACAGGTACGGGTCGTTTTTATCGCCGGCAGCTCTTTCAAATAGCTCTTTCTGACTGATGACCGTGACAGGAAAGTCAGTCAGTGGGAGTCTTTGGTCGCCGCTGATTGCGAGCGTACCGGTATCTGATTTCCAAACGGCCGTTTTCTTCTCCTGGGACTCCTGAACGAGGAATGTACTTGAAAGCTCAGCTCTCTTGAAGACAGCATCGATAAAGGAGTCCGCATCGTCCTTGAGGCGCTTGGGTAGCGTGTTGGTGTTTGAGTAGAGCTGCCGCAAAGCAGAAACGATAGTGGATTTTCCACTCCCGCGGCCACCAATGATTACATTCAGGTTGGGGTGTAGTGGTATTTCTAGTGGGCGAATAGTATTCGACAAGGTACCACCGAGCTTCACGGAGGAAATCCAAGCGTGTCGAACCAAGTTGGGGTTTCGCTCAGGGAAAGCGTCGAGCGCGTCGTCCCAATAGGGAAATACGCGTGATTCCCGGTCAAGAAAGGCTTGTCTCAGGCCTTCGATGTTGACTTCTCCCATGCGCATCCAAGTGAATCGCTTGCCCAGGTCGTCCATCGAGTACGCATCAGAGGTCGCGATAAATGGGATATTTTGAAGGCATGGAAAATCACCGAGTTCCCGGCGCCTAAACTTGGCATTGAATGCATCACCTGCTATGAACTCGCCCTTGCAGTCGCCCGGGTCAATCGCTACCAGCCGCTCGTGATGTAGTGCTCGCCATCGAATTTCACCTTTTGCTGTATTGGCAGAGGCGATTCCGTTTTGGCTTAAGGCATGGGGAGCAATCGCCAGAAAACCGTCTGGCAAGTCATCCAGAATCTGGAGAAGTGTTTTCTGTGATGTACCCGGGAACCGTCTCCCCCCCTGCTCTAGGAAGGGAGGATGTTCGTGGTTGAATCCAAGGGAGCCGAATAGCAGTTCCTGATAGTCCCGAGTCGACTTATTCAAGTCCCCTATGATGACAAGGTGGACGCCATCGGCTCCCGTATTGGTAGTGATTTCGCAGCCAGGGAACACGACGATACCATGCCGTTTCCCCGCAGCCTTAGCTTCGTCAATCCAATCACCGGTGTTGTGGTCGGCGAGCGCGATGACATCGATGCCCTTGGCTTTCAGCTTTGACATGTAGTCGTCTAGGAATGTGATGCGTCCTTCAGGAGTTCCTATGTTGTAGTTCGAACCTTGGGGAAATTTGAAGTCCCAAGCTGGTGTGGCAACCTGAAGGTCGCAGCGCAGCCATCGAGTCGATGTCATCGTAAGGTCCTATGTCTTTGTCGGTACGGTGGTTTGCCAAGAAGTGGCGCGAGGGTTATGGCGCTATAGATGCCAATGAGCGACTGGCCCCTCTATCGCTGATGCGGAGGGATGCATCTGGTGCACTCGTGATTGAATTGCGAAATCCCCAGCCCATTTGTTTTCCTTATTTGGATGGCTTCCGAGGTTGTTGGCAAGTAATACAGCCTCCTCCCAAGGCTAGTCACATCAAAATTTCCCGCATGAGGCATGCGTATCCGATTGTCGCGACCACACCGCTTAGCCAGTTCTGTAGCACTCCCCAGTGCTGGCTGCGTCAGCAGTTTGTAAGCTCAACAATATACTTGTTTTTTATTTATCGCGGGATGAGAAGGGGCAAAGATGGGAGAAATGGCGGACGGATAATGCACCGCGAAGGGCAATGCTAATTGGGAGATGACATGGATATGCAAGTGCGTGAGAGAGACGGTGAGGCGTAGTGAGATGACGGCTCTTCATGCGTCCAAGCCGGGATAAATCCCCAAGAACGCATCCACGCTGTTCCAAAGGTTCCGGTCCAGCTCTAACTTCATCATCTTGGCGAATCGGTCGCGAACCGTGTGGCCGGCAAGTTCATCCCCAAATCGACTAATAAAGCGTTGCTTCGATGCTGCATTTTGGCCGCAGATTAGAGGTTCCTCATGTTCGGCCAGATTCTGGGCACATTCGAATGCGGCACGAAACTCTGACGGCATATTGTTGCCAACGCTCTGGCTACGCAATTGCTTAAGTAGAAAAGCGACTTCCGTGCGGGTCATCTTGCATACAGTTTCGATGCTTTCGTCGCTCAATACGCTGAGCAGCAGAATCAGGTAGTCACGGCTCAATGTAGCTTTCTGGTCCCTGGACCGTGGCGCTGCTGCGATTCGTTGTTCAACAAAACCACAGAAGGTCGTGAATTCTTCGCGCGTCGCGCGGTGCCTGTGCTTAACCAGGGCGTGAATGGCCTTCGATTCGGTGACTTTCAAGGCACGCCGTAGGCTGGATTTCGTCACAGCAAGGCCGTTATCCTCGAGTTGACTGATGGCCGAACGCACCTCACCTTCTGTGATTCCGTGTCGCTTTGCCGATAGATTTTCTTGGATGTAGCTTGAAAGCCAGGTTGGTTGGATGTCCCAGGTAACGGAGAAGTGAAATCTGGTTATTTTTGCTGCGCTCGTGGCTTGATGGAAGTTGGCTGGCCAGGAAGAAAGTAGCCAGCAAGCGGCGTTGATTATCTTGGCGCGCTGTGGCGACGAAAGCTGTTCAACATTGTGCGCATGAATAGTGAAAGGTTCGCTGCTGCGCAAAGAGCTTGGTAATACGCTCCAAATCTGCTGGGCACCCGACCGCATGAGCAGCTGAGCCATCACCCAAAGGGCATCAAACACCTCTTGAGCGTTGGCCGCTTGCCGCATCTCTCTTGGAACAGTACCGGCCGTCGCACAAAGCCAGAGAGACTTGGCGATTTCCTGCATCTCACTGTCAGCACTGCTGGTGCCGGCAAGCATTTCCCCACAACATTGGCATCTTGAGAATTCGGACGGAACTCGTTCAAGAAGGGCGCGCTGGGACGTCGGCCACATACCGCCGCCACATGAAGCGCAAGTCTCAATCAGCGCGCAGCCATGGAGAGGGCAGTGGGTAACGAAAGCAAACCGCCACGCAAGCCGGAAATACGGGATGGCATCGCCCGTAAGGCACATGGGGCAACAGGTACTTCTGTTGCTAACGGAAGAATTCATTCTGCAGGGGACTACCCATCTCCGCCGACCGGCCTGCTTAAACTTCGCGGATATTCGGCACCCGATGTCATCAAGGCATAGCGATTGAACAGCTTCTTCCGATAAGCGGCTGGCATCGCTCAACCAATGCAGCTCGTCGTCCTTCGGATATTGGTCCGGTTCCAGAGCATAGGAGGATGAGTTCGGCCGAGGGTAAAGTCTGAAACCGTTGGCCATACCGCTACGCTGTCGCCATGAGGATAGCGATTCGTCAGGAAATGGAGCTGGCCGGGCGAGAAACATCTTATTTCACCGCAGCATGGAAAAGACGGTCAGCGATGGGAAGCTCGGCAGGGAGACTTGTCCACTTAGTCACACGCGTAGCCATGTCATCAATCTTGGGATTTGCCACTGTGGAATAGAGAGGCCAGTCAGCCGGATTCTTTACCATTCTGCTGAGGTGGGCGCAGGGCCGGATTGCCATTTTTCGGAATTCGCGCCATGTGTGGCGCAGATTGGGTTCTGAGTCGCGGCCAGGCCGACAACGGTTGTGCAACACACTCAAGGTATCCGCCAGATGGTCCCGGTCGAAGCGAGGTGTCCACAAGTCGTCCTCAAGTTCTGCCGCATGGAACCAGCGAGCCCACCATAGATGCAACGTAAAGTTGATATCGGTGCCCAGAATCTCCGACGCCTCTTCAAGTGAGACGGTCTCTGTGGGCGTGTCTTGCTGAATGACAAGCCGCGTGGTGGCGTCCAAATCAGTCCGCACCTCATCCCAGATACTGTGGACCGCCTTGGCAAGTGTGGCGTTCTTCAATCTACATATGCGGCCTGTTACGGCATTGGTGTGTGCATTGCTTTCCTGCCGAGGGAGCGAATGAATGAATTTCCTCAAGGTCACCGGCCAATCTGTGACAAAGCGCTCGAACGACAAAAACTCTGTCAGCGAAATCCAACCATAAGGAATCGCAGCTTCGGAAGACGACAAAAGTGCGCGTACGACATTCGCCGTTCGGTGGCAGCTTTTCTTGTCGTCTTCGCTAAACTCTTTTGCTGCTGGTTTCCCGCCGCTATAAAATTTACGGAAGAATTCCGGAAGCCATGTTGGTGGGACAATCCTCTCCGAGCTCGCCAGTGGGAAGCCGCAATTGCAGGATTCAATCTGACGCCGCTTATAGCTCAGAGGTGCCTTGCAGTGTCCGCACTCGTCGACGGGCATCAGATTATGTCTGTCGCAAGGAATCGGCAGGTGTGAGCTCATCGCTGCTGTTGCCGGCAGGTCCTCAGCGATGCACTCGGGACATATGCGTGCATTGTTCCCCATCTCGCGTAGGCCACTCTTGTTGTATTTCTTCAAGAGGGGTTCACCACGCATCAGGCTGTTAAGTTCCTCTGCTTCAATACGAACCAACATGTAATAGGGTACCCCCAGGACCTTTGGGAGTTCGTGAACCACGAGTAGATTGGCGGCAGCTAATCGCATGAGGAAATCCTGTCGATTCGGATAATGGCTGGCGTTGAGGCGTACTAATAGACGTGTTGGTGCCGTTGCTTTCGTGTTCATCTAATTTTTTTGTGTTCCGATACCTCATCCAGGGTCGTGGCTGGATGAGGGATTCGAGTGCCGGTCCATGAGTGGACCTGGATTTATGTAGAGCGGTTAGGCCGTGGTCATCTCGGTTGCGGTCACGTCTGCGCTTTTCGCGGTCGGGTCTGGGGCCTGCTCAGGGACGCCTTCCGGGACAGTCTCCGGGGCTTTCGTGGCGGACTTTTTTGCCGCTTTCACTTTCGGCTTTGCGGGCGCCTTTTGGCTCGGTTGCTGCTCCGGCTCTTTCTCCGGGTTGGAAGTGTCGAACCAGTGGTGGAACAATTCATCCTTCTTAGTGAGGGTGCGAGGAATTCTGACGAGGAATGGATTGGTATCGTGCAGATGTTCACCGAAGAGGAGTTCGAATGCCTCCGCGAAATCTTGCAGAAGCAGTTGCTCCCTGCCGTTCTTGACAGCGATGCACACGGCTTCTTTCGCTACATCCAGCATCAGGGAGGTAACTCCATTCGTTGCATAGATGAATCTCAAAGCAGTTTCGGGGGCGGTGAGCTTAGACAATTCGGCCAAAGGCAGTGCTTTGTCCAAGTTGTCGAGGAAACGCAAGGAAAGACGGATGTTCTCCGAGCCGGTCATCGAGAAATATTCGAGGCGTTGATTTCTCATCGCGCGTCGATTCAGTTGGTCATTGCCGCGGACCACGTCAATCGCAGCGAATGTGCCTAACATGACGACGAGGCATTTAGACGCATCAATGAGGTCTCGAATCCAATTGCCCAGTTGAACCACACCTTTTTGACCACGCTTTTCCGGAATATCT
Organism: Herbaspirillum camelliae; assembly: GCF_001929405.1. Classification (NCBI taxonomy): domain Bacteria; kingdom Pseudomonadati; phylum Pseudomonadota; class Betaproteobacteria; order Burkholderiales; family Oxalobacteraceae; genus Herbaspirillum; species Herbaspirillum camelliae. The sequence goes on along the minus strand of NZ_KV880769.1, from coordinate 1,071,879 downwards.
TGAACGTCATCAATGAAGATGATTTCCGTCCCGACCATAGCAAGCAGTTTCACTGCCCGCTTCGACATCTCGCCAGCACTGCCTGTTGGCCGGGGGTCTCCCAGAGCTGTGAGGAGAGCAGCCGCGAGACCGCGCTGAGTAGGTGCTGACGGAATCTTGAAGTAGACCGTAGGGACTTTGCTTACATCACCGGTATCATCGCGAGGCATAAGGTTGCTGATATGGTTGGCCAGATAAGTCTTCCCCGCACCAGAGCCACCCATGGTCAGAAGGCCTCTTCCCGCTCTTTCCAATTTGCATTTTTCAGCGTTGCGGCGGATTTCGGTAATTGCAGAGGCGCATTGAGAATGTCTGACGAAGAAGTGTGAGTCCGCCATGTGGAGGCGTCGCGCCGTGATGTCTACGCCGTACCATTTTTCGCGTGCTGAGTTAGCAGCGGCCGCCGCACTGATTGCTTTCTGTTCGATAGAAGAAGTAGGGGAGTTCATAGTTATATCCTTGAGTTCGGTAGGTATGGGAGGGGCGAAAAGCCCGACCCGCCATCCCAGCGGCACCCATGGCCAGCCAGGATGGCATGCATGTCGGTTCAGCGATTACGCTACGCAAAGGCCGATGACGTTTCACCAGACTGGGCCCACTCGTCCTCATCCTCCGGGGCCAGCGTCACCTGGTCGATTTCCCGCAGCTTCGCCTCAATGTCGGTCATCATCTTATCCACCATCGCCGGCGCTTCTTCCGCAGCTGTCGTGCTCTCTTCGGAATCAGGCATAGCCGGCAAATCGCCAACATTTGCAGCAACTTTGCGCTCACGCAGCTTTTTGGAAGTGCTCATCTGCTCCGTCAGGACAATCAGGTCATTTCTGCTCTTCAGCATGTCCGCCATCCCGGGGTGTCCATTGCGCCGGGCACGAGCCATCTTGACAATCAACTTGTGCTGGAACAGCGTCAGGCCGGTCGAGTAAGCCAGATTCGTACTTTCCGCCCGCAGCCAGCGCGGCATATGCGGATTGTCGGCCACTTCCTGAGCTCCCTTGGGATACTTCACCCAGATGAAACTCAAGTCATCGGGGTTGAAGCGGAACTCAACACGCAACTTCTCGCCGTAAGCTTTCCGCCAGATGGCAAACACTGCATGGTGGTACCGGAGCCCGGTGTAGAACTCGACTCCCACTGGCCGCAGTTGCACCGAATGTGGCCGCAGTCCTGCCAACTCGATGTCGTGCACATTGCTTGGCAAGCGCGCACGCCTTCCTTCCATTCCACGCAGATACCTTTCGTGCGGTGTGAAACCATCAATTCCTGGTGTATGGCAGTGAACGTCATACACCCACTTCATGAACCCCTGTCTGAACTGGTCGGTCGTCAGGACTGCGCTGTTCATTCCTTCTTCGACCGTGTCGCGTACGTGCTTCTTCGGGCCGACATATCCCGGCAGATTTTCCAAGTACCTCAACATCATCCCGTTGAAGTTCTCCATGGTCGTCTTCTCAGTCGGCGTCCAGGGACGAGCAAACTCGATGGCCGCGTTTGATACGGTAATGACCGCTGCTGAGAGCCTCAATGAGTGGTTGTACCGCGTGTTGTCGAAAATGAAGAGCGACGGCATCCCCATGTACGGAATCTCATTGCTGACTTGCGCATAGTCGCCACTTCCCCTGACCTTCGGCATCACCGCATTAATTACTGCACCGATAGCTGACTCGGTATTTCGCGCACTTGCGCCAAGCTTCAGCCCAGTCGGAACATTTGATAATTGCTCAACCGCTGAGGTAACCCAAATCCGTCCATAAGGCAACCCCGTCCTCGAGTCAACGGCAAACACTCCAGTGTCCTTGTCGTCACATTCAACAACTTGGCCGGTGAACGTTGCTCGGTCTCGCGGATACCAATCCCGGAATTTTTGCTTTGCCACCTCGAGACTCTTATTTCGCCTGCAGAGCTCAAACTCACCCAGACAACGTTTCGTCTCCCGAGTCACTGTCGTCAACGATGGTTGCAGCGCCAGCGCCTTCTCGCGGCCAAGTGTCTCGTTCAATTCGTGCTGAACATCTTTCTGCACCTCTGTGAATCGAACTTTCGTGTTCTTGCCGGCGAGTCTTCTCAAGACTTTGTCGATTGCGTCCTTCACTACCCTTGCAATCCGACTCTTTCCGCCGCCGCCCCTTCGTGAGAACTGCGGAAAGGCCGCATGCAAGTCACCACCAGCGCGTTCGATTTTCCGTTCGCAGGAATACAGCGTCGATAGCTTAGGAGGATGGACATCTCCCTTCTGCTTAGTCAGCCGGTCGTAGTCGATTTCCTTGATGTTTGTCGGCCGCATAGTGGTATGGCCGAGCTTATTCATCTCTCGGATATAGGCAATGCATCTCAAGCCAACGGAGCGCGCTTTCTCGCCAAAGGCCAGCATGCCGCCAGTCGTCTCCAGACCTTTCCAGATATCTTGCATTTGCTCCTGCAGGTCTTCCGGCGCAATAGACGCAGTCTCGCGATATGGAACCAAATCCCCCCTGGTGTAGGCAGCCCAGAAGGCATCCTGATTCATCCACTTTCGCTCGTGAGTGAGGCAATGTTCGATGGCCAGGCGGCTACCCTTTACTTCGGTGATTTCGAAGACAATGTTCCCCATGCGCAGACGAGCGCCTGCTTCCATCGCAAATTGCGACGGATTAATAGCATTCATGTCAGCCTCCGCTTAGTAGTTAGTCAGCATCGACCACCAAGCATCAGCTGACTTGTTGTCACCCAAGAACATGCCGATGATGTTGTCTTGCTCAGTTGGCGCGATGACGGTGTCCAGCGTGAGGGGCTTCGTCAGCGGGAAATGCACCAGGCCTTGCCACGCCGCGGCATAGATGGTGTCTCGGTCGAAAGTTGAATCAGTGGGCAGCTTGCCGACTGTGGCACCTCGCCCTTTCGTGTCAACCCAATCGAGCAACTCTCGGATTTCGGTCGTCGAGACTTGCGCGTTGCTGGACATGCGCATGTGCATGAGGTGCTGCCGCACAGGATGGCTCAATGGAGAGGCATCCGTCCATACGATGTAGGCGATGTTCTTCTCCGCAAACTTGGCTCGCAGGTCATCAAGCTCCCACTGCTTCGCCGGCGAAATGAAGCGGTGTGCCTTCGTTTCGATGACGCAAAGGCGGATTTCTGTCAGGCTCGGCACCTGAATCAAGAAGTCCGGGCAAATCTGGCGGCCGAACTCTTCAATCGTCGTTTGGAATGGCTGCGGTTTGGCATGCTTGATGAACCCCAGATTCATGAGGTACTCGATAGCCAAGGCAGAGCAGAACTCGTTACGACCCTGAACTTGCAAGGGGCCGAGGAGCGGAGAGTTGTAGCCGTGGGCTTGGGTCCAGCGTGAGGGGCCCTTAAGCTCGCGGGCTGGATTGGAGCCGAAAACGGCTTGGGCCCATGCTTCGGTGCCCATTTGATGATTTGAAACTCGCATAACTTTCCCTTTCTCTGCGCAAACAGCGCTTAGAAAACTTGCAAAGTGACGCCACCGGTACTTGACCAGTGGACGGCGGGAAGCTACCTTCAAGGTTCTCAAGCCTGTGCGAAGGTAACTTCTCATAGTCAAAAGCGGCAATTACTCTTATGTAATTCGCCGCTTTTTCATTTCCTGGGCGTGTTCCATTCCCATTCCTTTCTATGCAGTTCTTCTGTTGTTCAACGCCGGCTCTCTAAGACCCGGCACCTTTTCCTCCAGGCGCATCATTGCAGGCTAGACCTGGCGCCATTCGCAGGCGCGAAGCTCCCCCTCGCGCGGCCGCATATGCAATCACGGACGGACGTAGCTCACCCCTCCAAGGGGCAATTCATTCCTTTGAGTTTTAATCGTGGAGATTGCTATAAAGAAATATTCTCCGCAATCGGAGTGCATTTCTTTCGCCAGCTTCAATCGATGGAGTTTCTAAATCGCAATATAAATTGTTTATTATGCAATTATGGAGGGTCGAGGTGTGGATAGTAAGCCACACATGCTGAGCGGCAATATTTCAAAGGAGGTGAACTGATTAGAAGTTAACTCGCATTTTAAATGAGGCCTTATGACATGAAGGTGAATCGAGTGTAGGCATAGAACCTATCGAGTGCAAGAGTTATTGTTGGGCGACGCCTACTGGGGAAATGTGTCTGAATGCACAAAATCCGAGCAATAGGGACGAGCTGATTTTCGCCAGCAGCGAATGTAGATATCATAATAATAGTAACTGATTTACGCCATTGGTATAACGTTAAACTCGCATTTGTCAAGCAACTCGCAAATTCTCGAACGGTCTTATCGGCACTTCCGGCGCGCTTGTAATTTTGTTTCCTAATCACAACAAATTCGAATTTGCGATTTTCGAGCCATTTAACGTTCTACTTTTAGGGCTGGAAAGTTAATGGCGCGATGTGGATAACTCTATGGATAACTTAGGCCAGTGGGGTGTTGCATCTTGTCTACACAAGAAGGGGAATGACGCGGCCTAGAGCAGGCGCGGGATAGCGAGAAGTTCGAATTTTGAGTCTTACTCTGATTTTTCGTGAGGCTAACTTTGGTGATGTCCAATAACGTCGCACCATCTCGGGCGAACAACGGCACTGCCCGCTGGCTTGGCCATGGTAGCCGCAGGGGCAGGGATTCATCGCCGCCAGCAGCTGGAAGCGCGCCGGGAAATCGGCCTGGCGGGCTGCCCGCGAGATGGTGATCTGTCCGGATTCCATGGGCTGGCGCAGCACCTCCAGCACGCTGCGCCGGTATTCGGCGATTTCATCGAGGAACAGCACCCCATGATGGGCCAGCGAGATCTCGCCTGGCCGGGGTGGGCTGCCGCCGCCCACCAGTGCGACCGCCGAGGCGGTGTGGTGGGGCGCGCGGAAGGGGCGTTGGCGCCAGCGCGCGGGGTCGAAGCCGCCGGTGAGGGAGCGCACCGCCGCCGATTCCAGCGCCTCCGCCTCGGTCATCGGCGGCAGGATGCCCGGAAAGCGCGTGGCCAGCATCGACTTGCCCGCTCCGGGTGGACCCACCAGCAGCATGCTGTGCCGTCCTGCCGCCGCCACTTCCATGGCGCGGCGCGCCAGCAATTGCCCCTTGATCTCGCTGAAATCGGGATACACCGGTGCGATGGCGTCCTGCTGCGGCCTGTGCCGCGCCAGGCGGGTGCTCTCGTCGCGGCCGGAGAAGTGGGCGCAGACCTCCAGCAGGGAACGGGCCGGGACGATCTCGGCTTGCGTCACCAGCGCGGCCTCGTCGGCATTGGCAGCGGGCAGGATGAAGGCGCGCCGCCGTTCGTCGGCGCTGGCGCCGTGCTGCATGGCGCAGGTCATCGCCAGGGCGCCGCGGATGGGCAACAGCTGGCCGGACAGTGATAGCTCGCCGGCATACTCATAGTCGTCCAGCCGGTCGCCGGGGATTTGCTGGGAAGCCGCCAGGATGCCCAGCGCGATGGCCAGGTCGAAGCGGCCGGATTCCTTGGGGAGGTCGGCAGGCGCGAGGTTGACGGTGATGCGCCGCGCCGGGAATTCAAAGCGGGCGTTCTGCAATGCCGCCCGGACGCGGTCACGGGCTTCCTTCACCTCGGCCTCGGGCAGGCCGACGATGGCGAAGGAGGGCAGGCCATTGGCCAGATGCACCTCCACCGTGACCGGTGGGGCGTTCATGCCGGCCAGGGCGCGGCTGCGCAGGACCGCCAGGCTCATCGCGATGGGCCTGGCTGCCTGTTACCTATATAGAGAAGAGAGTGTGATCGAAGTGAAAGTAGGTGCGCCAGGATCATGGAGTCTGTTTTTGCTGGGCTTCCAGCTCGGCCACACGGGCCTCCAGGGCTTCCAGGCGGGCGCGGGTCTTGGCCAGCACCTGGGCCTGGATGTCGAATTCCTCGCGCGTGACCAGGTCGAGCTTGGCAAAGCCCTGGCTGAGCATGGCCTTGACGTTCTTTTCGATGTCCTTGGCCGGGGAGTTTTCGATTGCCTTGTTGATCTTGGATTGCAGGTCTTCAAAAAACGGGGGCTTGTCCATGTCGGATCTCCTTGGCAGATAAGCTATAGCTGGAATGCAAGTTTAGCGGTTTCCTGCCCATCCTCAAACCGCCTTGCCTGGGTAAGACCGCTTTTTTACCGCCAAGTGCGCGCTGTGAAGTTTTTTCCTTCAGGAAATGCGCCGTCTTGGTGATCCGGAACGCCCCTGCTGGCCGCGCACCAAAATGTGATTGCCGGAATGGAAGCAGGGTTATCAAAAAACAAGCAATATCGCACCAATCACGTGCATTTTCCCTTGGTCTGCACTATTTTGAACTGAAGTTAGAAAAAAAACGTGACCAATCTCCGGTTTCACCTAAAAACACAAGCCTGCCTTGCCGAAAGAACATGGCACGGCTCCTGCTACAGGGTTTGAGCAAACACAAAAAAACGACTTTTATTGTTCAAACACAAACCAGAGGGAAAGTCATGAAGAAACTGATTCTTGCAACAGCCATCGCCGCATCCTTCGTTTCTACCGTGGCCCGTGCAGAAGACGCCAAACCAGATAATGAGTTCAGCTTCAACGCCGCTGTCGTGAGCGACTACCGCTACCGCGGCCTGACCCAGACCCGCTTCGACCCGGCCCTGCAAGTCGGTGCTGACTACACCCACAATCCCACCGGCCTGTACGCCGGCACCTGGCTGACCAACATCAAGTGGATCAAGGATGCTGGCGCCGTGGCCAGCCCGCCGGTCAACACCAAGGGCGACATCGAATGGGACATCTATGGCGGCAAGCGCGGCGACATCGGCGGCGGCTTCACCTATGACGTCGGCGGCCTGTACTACTATTACCCGGGCAACACCCTGGCCGACAGCGGCGCCAAGAACGCCAACACCTTCGAACTGTACGGCCAGGTCGGCTACGGTCCGGGCTACTTCAAGTATTCGCAATCGCTGACCAACCTGTTTGGCGCGGCCAACAGCAAGTACAGCCAGTACTTCGACCTGGGCGCCAACATCGAGACCTACTACGGCGTCATCCTGGGCCTGCACGTGGGTCACCAGAACGTGCGCGGCAACCCCAACCAGTTCAGCTACACCGACTGGAAGGTCGGCGTGTCCAAGACCTTCGACGATCTGGCCGGCATCACCCTGGGCCTGGCCTATGTCGGCACCGACCTCAAGGATGGCGTGACCACCACTCCGGCTTCGGATGGCCTGAAGAACGTCGGCAAGAACGGCTTCGTTTTCTCCCTCAGCAAAACTTTCTAACAAGAGGTTCGTATGAAACTGATCACAGCGATCATCAAACCGTTCAAGCTGGACGAGGTGCGTGAAGCCCTCTCCGCGATCGGGGTGCAAGGCATCACCGTGACCGAAGTCAAGGGCTTCGGTCGTCAGAAGGGCCATACCGAGCTGTACCGCGGCGCGGAATACGTGGTCGATTTCCTGCCCAAGACCAAGATCGAGGCGGCGGTGGACGACGCCATCGTCGAACGCGCACTCGAAGCCATCGAGACCGCTGCCCGCACCGGCAAGATCGGCGACGGCAAGATCTTCGTCCAGGACCTGCTGGACGTGATCCGTATCCGCACCGGCGAGACCGGCAAAGACGCTCTGTAAAAAAAGGGGAACTCTAATGAGCATGAAGAAAATGTTTTCCGGCGCGCTCGCCATTGGCGCGCTGCTGTTTGCAGTCAGTTTTACTGCTCCGGCCCAGGCGCAGGATGCGCCCAAGCCTGAAGCCGCAGCCGCTGCTGCAGCGGCCCCGGCTGCGGCTCCCGCTGCACCCAAGGCGGAAGCTGCCGCTCCTGCAGCTGCTGCCCCGGCCGCTCCGGCTGCTGCTGCCGCTCCGGCACCGGTCCCCAACAAGGGCGATACCGCCTGGATGCTGGTCTGCACCGCCTTCGTCATCCTCATGACCCTGCCGGGCCTGGGCCTGTTCTACGGCGGCCTGGTGCGCAGCAAGAACATGCTGTCGGTGCTGATGCAGTGCTTCATGATCTTCTCGCTGATCTACATCCTGTGGTTCGTCTACGGCTACAGCATCGCGTTCACCGAGGGCAATGCCTTCTTCGGTGGCTTCGATCGCCTGTTCCTGCATGGTCTGACGGGTGACTCCAACACCGGCACCTTCAGCAAGGGCGTGGTCATTCCGGAGCTGGTCTTCGTGGCCTTCCAGGGTGCGTTCGCGGCCATCACCGTGGCGCTGATCATTGGCGCCTTCGCCGAACGCGTGAAGTTCTCGGCCGTGATCCTGTTCTCCATCCTGTGGTTCACCTTCTCCTACCTGCCGATGGCCCACATGGTCTGGTTCTGGCCGGGTCCGGACGCCTTCACCGACGCTGCTGCCGGTGAAAAGGCCACTGCCATCTCGGGCTGGCTGTTCCAGAAGGGCGCGCTGGACTACGCAGGCGGCACGGTGGTGCACATCAACGCCGCTATCGCCGGCCTGGTCGGTTCCTATGTGATCGGCAAGCGTATCGGTTTCGGCAAGGAAGCCTTCAAGCCCCATAGCCTGACCCTGACCATGGTCGGCGCCTCGCTGCTGTGGTTCGGCTGGTTCGGCTTCAACGCCGGCTCGGGTCTGGAAGCCAACGGCACTGCTGCCCTGGCCTTCGTCAACACCATCCTGGCCACGGCGGCTGCTGTGCTGTCCTGGAGCTTCGGCGAATGGATCGGCAAGGGCAAGCCCTCGATGCTGGGTGCAGCTTCCGGCGCGGTGGCAGGTCTGGTGGCGATCACCCCGGCGGCTGGTTTCGTGGGCGTCATCGGCGCCGTGGTCATGGGCCTGATCGCTGGCCTGCTGTGCCTGTGGGGCGTGAGCGGCCTCAAGAAGATCCTGGGTTCCGACGATGCGCTGGACGTGTTCGGCGTGCACGGCGTGGGCGGCATCCTGGGCGCCATCCTGACTGGCGTGTTCGCAGCCCCCAGCCTGGGCGGCACCGGCATCTACGACTACGTGACCAACGCTGTTGCGCCTGACTACTCCATCGGCGGCCAGGTCTGGATCCAGTTCCAGGGCGTGCTGACCACCGTGGTCCTGTCGGGTGTGGTCTCCTTCATCGCCTACAAGATCGTTGACGTCGTCGTCGGCCTGCGTGTGACCGAGGAAGAAGAACGCGAAGGCCTGGATATCTCCAGCCACGGCGAATCGGCTTACCACTAAGCCTCTGCCGTACTGATCGACTGAGTCTGCAGTATTCCTTCGGGGCCGGCAACGGCCTCTTTCAAAGGCGCCTTCGGGCGCCTTTTTTCATTGCCTTGATGCAAGCCGCTTTTCTGTGGCATTCGCGCGTCGGCCCCGGATAATTCCCGACTATTTGAGTCGGACTCTTTAAAATCCTCCCATCATCGCCATCTGAACACTCCCAGCGACGCTTTCGCAGCGTGCGTCGTCGGGCCCGGGCTTTGCCGGAATGGCAACAGTGGCTCGTGTCGCGTCGCAACACGATGTCAGGAATCCGCTAAAATCGTTCCTCGCTGCCGGCATTTACATATCGTTAAGGTCTCTTATGGTCCCGCATCTCGTCACCGCTCTGAATGGTCCTCTGCTGGAGCTGGAGAAGAAAATCCTGGGCGCCACGCCGGCCATCGAACGCTGGTTCCGCATGGAGTGGCAGGAACACACGCCGCCCTTCTATTGCTCGGTCGACCTGCGCAACGCCGGCTTCAAGCTGGCGCCGGTCGATACCAACCTGTTCCCGGGCGGTTTCAACAACCTCTCTCCCGAGATGCTGCCGCTGGCGGTGCAGGCGGCCATGGCCGCCATCGAGAAATACTGTCCCGATGCCCGCAACCTGCTGCTGATCCCGGAAAACCACACCGGCAACACCTTCTACCTGCAAAACATCGCCCGGCTGATGCAGATCTTCCGCCAGACCGGGCTGAACGTGCGCCTGGGTACCCTGGCGCCGGGCGTGAACAAGCCCAAGCCGATCGAATTGCCCGACGGCACCACCATCACCCTGGAGCCGCTGGAACGCTCGGCCAATGGCCGCCGCCTGGGGCTGAAGAATTTCGATCCCTGTACGGTGCTGCTCAACAATGACCTGTCCATCGGCATTCCATCGGTGCTGGAAGGCCTGCATGAGCAGAGCGTGCTGCCGCCGCTGCACGCCGGCTGGGCGATGCGTCGCAAGAGCAACCATTTCGCCGCCTATGATGAGGTGGTCAAGAAGTTTGCCAAGATGGTCGAGGTCGATCCCTGGATGCTCAATCCCCTCTTCGCCAAGGTCGGCGATATCGACTTCCAGGAAAGCACCGGCACCGATGCGCTGGCCGACAGCGTGTCTTCGCTGTTGTCCAAGATCCGCAAGAAGTACAAGGAATATGGCATCAAGGAGCAGCCCTTCGTCTTCGTCAAGGCCAACGCCGGCACCTATGGCATGGGCATCATGACGGTCAAGGACGCCAGCGAGATCAAGGACCTCAACCGCAAGCAGCGCACCGGCATGCTGGCGGCCGGCAAGGAAGGGCTGGAGGTGTCGGAGGTGATCGTGCAGGAAGGCGTGCATTCCTTCGAGCGCATCAACCAGGCCGTGGCCGAGCCGGTGGTCTACATGATCGACCGCTATGTAGTGGGCGGCTTCTATCGCGTCCATGCCGACCGTGACGTCAACGAGAACCTCAACGCACCCGGCGCGCATTTCGTACCACTGGCCTTCGCCCAGCAGCACGCCCTGCCGGACATGCATGCCAAGCCGGGCACGGCAGCGCCCAACCGTTTCTACATGTATGGCGTAGTGGCGCGATTGGCGCTGCTGGCGGCGTCGGTGGAAATGGAAAAGACCGATCCCAACCCGGAAGTTTATTAATATCGGGCCTTCGCCAGGCTCAACAGGACCCTAGCCTCATGAAAATCGCTTTCCTCGCCGATCCACTGGATACGTTCAAGACGTACAAGGATTCCACCTTCGCCATGATGCGCGAAGCCGCGCGCCGTGGCCACGTCCTCTACGCCTTCGAACAGGCCGACCTGGTGCTGGAAAGCGGGCTGGTGACGGCCAACGTCCGCAAGGTCACGCTCACGGGCGAGGCCGATGACTGGTATCGGGCCGACAAGCCGGCGTCCTCTTTCCTGTCTGAATTCGATGCGGTCATCGTGCGCAAGGATCCGCCCTTCGACATGGAGTACATCTACACGACCTACCTGCTGGAGCTGGCCGAGAAGCAGGGGGCGCGGGTGTTCAACAAGCCGGCGGCGATCCGCAGCCACAACGAGAAGCTGGCCATCGCCCAGTTCCCGCAATACACCGCGCCGACCCTGGTCACGCGCGACGCCAAGCGCCTGCGCGCCTTCCACGCCGAGCACCAGGACGTGATCCTCAAGCCCCTCGACGGCATGGGCGGCATGGGCATCTTCCGCGTCAAGGCCGATGGCATGAACCTGGGTTCCATCATCGAGACGCTGACCGACAACGGTCAACGCACGATCATGGCGCAGCGTTTCATTCCTCAGATCAGCGCGGGCGACAAGCGCATCCTGCTCATCGGCGGCAAGGTGGTGCCTAATGTGCTGGCACGCATTCCACAGGGCAATGAAGTGCGCGGCAATCTGGCCGCCGGTGGCCTGGGCCGTGCGCAGCCGGCGTCGGCCCGCGATATCGAGATCGGTGAAGCACTGGGGCCGGTGTTGCATGAACGTGGCCTGTTGCTGGTAGGATTGGACGCCATCGGCGACTATCTCACCGAGATCAACGTGACCAGCCCGACCTGCTTCCAGGAAATCACCCAGCAGACCGGGTTTGACGTGGCGGCGATGTTCGTGGATGCGCTGGAGGCAGCCGCAGGGGCAGCAGAGACAACGGGGTCGGTCGGATAATGGGATCGACGGAGCATGACGGGCTGCTCGGGGAAAAGCGCGTCGCATCAGATGGCAAACATTTCATGGTTGGTATTCTTCTCTTGACGCACGCCCCGCTGGGGCAAGCCTTCGTAGCCGCCGCCACGCACGTCTTCCGTGGCCGGCCCGAAAAAATGGAGGCGATCGACGTGATCGCCGACCAGAACCCGGCGGAAGTGCAAAAACTGGCCATCGAGGCGGTCGAACGCCTCGATGATGGCAGCGGCGTACTGGTCATCACCGACGTCATGGGCGGTACGCCCTCCAACTGTACGGGCTTCCTGTGCGGATTGGGCAACGTTCAGGTGATTGCTGGCATCAGCCTGCCCATGCTGTTGCGGGCGCTGACCTATCGTAACGACACGCTGGATGTGGTGGTAGAAATGGCCCTGGCAGGGGGCCAGAATGGTGCGGTGCGGATCGACAACCGTATCCGCGTGGCGGCCTCGGCCTGAGGCGCCTCACGGAGTCACGACCGGTATCGCGCCAACAAGATAAAAACGAAAGCAGAACATGATTCAAAAAGAACTCGAAATCGTCAACAAGCTGGGCCTGCATGCACGTGCCTCCGCCAAGCTCACCCAGCTGGCCGGCAAGTTCAAGTGCGAAGTCTGGATGACCTTCAACAAGCGCCGCGTCAACGCCAAGTCCATCATGGGCGTGATGATGCTGGCCGCCGGCAAGGGCAGCATCGTCACCCTGGAAACCGATGGCGCCGATGAACAGGAATGCTTCACCGCGCTGGAAGCGCTGATTGCGGACAAGTTCGGCGAAGGCCAGTGATGTTTGCTGAGCTTGACTGAGGGCGCCTGCGGTATTGCGTCGCAACACGGCAGCCTGGCTGGAATGCTTCTTGCGATGTGTCAAAGTCTGCACGCGTCGCGTGCAGACTGAAACAATATTCATATACGCTGCTGGTCTTATAGTCTTCCACGGATGCCCATGGCAATGATTGCCAAACTGTACTTTGTTCGGTAACTTGCTCCTGGCTACCGCGCGCTGGCAACACGGCGGACTATAAAAAGACTAGCAGGAGATACGCGATGGCTTCATTCAGCTTACATGGAATCGCGGTGTCGCAAGGCATCGCCATCGGCCGCGCCCACTTGATGGCGCCGGCGGCACTGGACGTCAAACACTACCTGATCGCCGCCGACCAGGTCGAGGCCGAGATCGAGCGCCTCAAGAGCGCCGTCAAGGCGGTGCATCAGGAACTGCATACGATCCGTTCCGAGTTGCCCAGGGAGGCCCCACCCGAGCTGGGGGCCTTCATCGACGTCCATTCGCTGATCCTGTCCGACCCGATGCTGGCCGAGGTGCCGCAAGACATCATCCGCCACCGTTACTACAACGCGGAATGGGCGCTGGTGACGCAGATCGAGGAATTGTCGGCACAGTTCGACGAGATCGAGGACCCCTATCTGCGCGAGCGCAAGGCCGACATCCAGCAGGTCGGCGAACGCATCCTCAAGGTGCTCACCGGCAGCGCCACCCACCTTCCGCCCAGCGGCGAAGCCGCCGCCAACATCATCATCGTCGCCCACGATATCTCGCCGGCCGACATGCTGCAGTTCCGCGAGAGTGCCTTCGCCGGCTTCGTCACCGACCTGGGCGGCCCCAACTCCCACACCGCCATCGTCGCCCGCAGCCTGGCCATTCCGGCTGCCGTGGGCATGCATAACGCCTCGGTGCTGGTCAAGCACGACGATGTGCTAATCATTGATGGCGATGCCGGCGTGGTCATCGTCGATCCCTCGCCGCTGGTGCTGGCGCAGTATCGTGCCCGCCAGGAGCGTCTGCTGCGCGAGCGCAAGAAGCTCTCGCGCCTGAAGAAGACCCCGGCCATCACCCAGGATGGCGAACCCATCACGCTGCTGGCCAACATCGAATTGCCGGGCGACGCGGTCACCGCCTTCGAAGCAGGTGCGATGGGCATCGGCCTGTTCCGGTCGGAGTTTCTTTTCATGGGCCGCGCTGGCCATCTGGAAAAATTCCCTTCCGAGGATGAGCAGTTCGAGCACTACAAGCAGGCGGTCATTGCCATGAAGGGCCGGTCGGTGACCATCCGTACCTTGGACGTGGGCGCCGACAAGCCGCTGGACGAGGATGAAGAAACCGCCCTGAACCCGGCCCTGGGCTTGCGCGCGATCCGCTACTGCCTGTCCGAGCCGCAGATGTTCCTCACGCAGCTGCGCGCCATCCTGCGGGCCTCGGCCTTCGGTCCGATCAAGCTGCTGGTGCCGATGATGGCGCATGCCTTCGAGATCGACCAGACGCTGGCCATGATCGACCAGGCCAAGCAGCAGCTACGCGAGCGCAAGCAGAAGTTCGATGAAGAGATTCCGGTAGGTGCGATGATCGAGATCCCGGCTGCCGCACTGGCGCTGCCGTTGTTCGTCAAGCGGCTCGACTTCCTCTCCATCGGCACCAATGACCTCATCCAGTACACCCTGGCCATCGACCGCGTCGATCACGAGGTGGCGCACCTCTACGATCCTTTGCATCCGGCGGTGCTGTTCCTGTTGTCGACGGTGATCGCGCAGGGCCGCAAGGCCGGCATTCCGGTCTCGGTCTGCGGCGAGATGGCCGGCGACCTGAAGTGGACGCGCCTGCTGCTGGGCATGGGCCTGCTGGAGTTCTCCATGCATCCTTCGCAGATCCTGTCGGTGAAGAACGAGATCCTCAACAGCGACCTGCGCCTGTTGGAGCCGCAGGTGAAGAAGGTGCTGCGCGCCACCGAACCCGCCGCCATCACTGCGGCCATGACCCAATTGCAGGCACTGCAGGCCGAGCCCGTGGTGACCGAGGCCAAGGTGGCGCGCCGCCGCTGAGGCCGGGCGCAGACGAAGGCGGCAGGGTGGTTTGACGGGCCTGCCCGAGTTGGGTATTCTTACGCCACTGCGCCGATTTGAACGGTTTGACCAACTTCAGCTTGCGGGCGCCGGGATACTGATCCCATCTAAATGCGGCTAAAGCGAGCTTGGATCAGCTGTTCCTCCCAAGACTGCCCCAGCCCCATCGATGAGTGAGCCCGCAAGCATTGCTTCCGGGCTTTTTTCTTGCCCGCGGCATTGAAGCTCCCAGCCGGTTTGCGGCCAGGCCACCGCTGTACGCGGCCCCGAGTCACTTACGCAGGACTATCATGTCGATCGGAATCGTATCGCCCCAGGTCATGCATTTCGCCGAGCCCTTGCCGCTGCAGGGCGGCTCTGCGCTGGCGGACTATTCGCTGACCTATGAAACCTACGGCACCTTGAATGCCGACAAATCCAATGCCGTGCTGGTCTGCCACGCCCTCAATGCTTCGCATCACGTCGCCGGCGTCTATGCCGACGATCCTGACAATGTCGGCTGGTGGGACAACATGGTCGGCCCCGGCAAGTCGCTGGACACCGACCGCTTCTTCGTCATCGGCGTCAACAACCTGGGTTCCTGTTTCGGCTCCACCGGCCCGATGCATGCCAATCCGGCCACCGGCAAGCCCTACGGCGCGGACTTCCCGGTGGTGACGGTGGAAGACTGGGTCAATGCCCAGGCCCGCCTGGCGGACCGCCTGGGCATCACCTGCTTCGCCGCCGTCATGGGCGGCTCGCTGGGCGGCATGCAGGCGCTGGCCTGGAGCATGATGTATCCGGACCGCCTGCGCCACTGTCTGGTGATTGCCTCCACGCCCAAGCTGTCGGCCCAGAACATCGCCTTCAACGACGTGGCGCGGCAGGCCATCCTGACCGACCCGCAGTATCACGGCGGCGACTTCTATGCGCATGGCGTGGTGCCCAAGAATGGCTTGCGGGTGGCGCGCATGGTCGGGCATATCACCTATCTGTCGGATGACGACATGGCCGAGAAATTCGGTCGTGATCTGCGTTCCGGGCAATATCAGTTCGGCTATGGGGTGGATTTCGAGATCGAATCCTATCTGCGCTACCAGGGCGACAAGTTCTCGACCTACTTCGACGCCAATACCTATCTGCTCATCACCAAGGCGCTGGACTACTTCGACCCGGCGCGCGAATTCGGCGGCGACCTGGCCCGCGCCTTTGCGCGCACCAAGGCCAAGTTCCTGCTGGTGTCCTTCACCACCGACTGGCGCTTCTCGCCCGAACGCAGCCGCGAGATGGTGCAGGCGCTGGTGGCCAACAAGCGTCGCGTGAGCTATGCCGAAATCGACGCCCCGCACGGGCATGACGCTTTCTTGCTGGACGATGCGCGCTACATGAAGCTGGTGCGTGAATACTATGGAAGCATCTGGACTGAACTGCAGCAGGAGGGCCGCGCATGACTTTCGAACAATTGAGCGCGCTGCGCCCTGATCTGGCCTTCATCGCCCACTGGGTGCGCGAGAAGTCGCAGGTACTGGACCTGGGTTGCGGCGATGGCGTGATGCTGGATTACCTGCAGAGCGACAAAGGCTGCTCCGGCTATGGTGTGGAAATCGACGATGCGCAGATTCCCAAGTGCGTGGCGCGCAATGTGTCGGTGATCCAGCAGGACTTGAATGGCGGGCTGGCCATGTTCGAGGACAATGCCTTCGATACCGTGCTGTGCCTGTCGGCGCTGCAGATGGTCAAGGATGTCGAAGGAACGCTGCGCGAGATCGCCCGGGTCGGGCGCGAGGTGACGGTGTCCTTCCCCAACTTCGCCTACTGGCCGCACCGCGTGGCGCTGCTGCGGGGACGTATGCCAGTGTCCAGGAGCCTGCCGTACCAGTGGTATGATACGCCCAACCTGCGCTGCGCCACGATCAGGGACTTCGAGGCGCTGGCCAACGAGCTGGGGCTGGAAGTGCTGGAATGCGTGGCCCTGAAGGACGGCAAGCCGGTGCGCTACCTGCCCAACTGGCGCGGCAGCCTGGCGGTGTTCAGGTTGCGCAAGAAGTAGGGCGCCACTGACTTTGCCTCTGCTTACGCCGGTCTGGCCGCGTCTCATCGCTGGCCGCCGGCGTTTTTCATTTCTCCCTCTGTTTTCGATTCGGCCTGCCCATGACCGCACCTGCCGCTTCCTGGCGTCAATACCTGAACCGGCGCATGCTCATCTGCGTCTTCCTTGGCTTCACTTCCGGTCTTCCCTTGTTCATCCTGCTGAGCCTGTTGCAGGCGTGGTTGGCCAAATCGGGCCTGAACGTAAAGACGCTGGGGCTGTTTGCGCTGGTGATGTTCCCATACACCTGGAAGTTCGTCTGGTCGCCGCTGATGGATCGCTTCCACTTCGGTGGCATGGGGCGGCGGCGCGGTTGGATGGTGTCCACCCAGCTGCTGCTGTTTCTCGCCATCGGTGGCATGGGCATGCTTGATCCGCTGTCGGATGTCAGCACGATCGCCTTCATGGCTTCGGTGGTGGCCTTCCTCTCGGCCAGCCAGGATATCGCCATCGATGCCTACCGGCGCGAGATCCTGCCCGAAGCCGAGCTGGGCCTGGGCAGCGCCATTCACGTTAACGCCTACAAGCTCTCCGGCATGGTGCCGGGCGCGTTGTCGCTGGTGCTGGCCGACCAGATGCCGTGGCCGACCGTGTTCTGGATCACTGCGGCCTTCATGCTGCCGGGGCTGCTGTGCTCGCTGGTGGTGAAGGAACCGAAGGTGTACGGGACTCCGCCCAAGAGCATGACCGAAGCCGTAGTGCTGCCTTTCCGCGAATTCATCGCCCGTGGCGGCTGGGGCAATGCGCTGTGGGTGCTGGGCTTCATCTTCCTCTACAAGCTGGGCGACAGCATGGCCACCGCCCTGGCCACCAAGTTCTACATCGACCTCGGCTTCTCGATGACCGAGATCGGCGTGGTCTCCAAGACGACCAGCCTGTGGGCCAGCGTGGCCGGCGGCATCATCGGCGGCATCTGGATGGTGCGGCTGGGCATCAATCGCGGGCTGTGGGTGTTCGGGGTGCTGCAGGCCGTGCCTATCCTCGGGTTTGCCTGGCTGGCCCATGTCGGCGCCAACCTGCCGGTGCTGGCGGTGGTGATCGGGCTGGAAGCCTTTGGTGTGGGGCTGGGGACGACGGCTTTCGTGGCCTACATCATGCGCGAGACCGATCCGCGCTATACCGCCACCCAGTTTGCCTTGTTCACCAGTTTGATGGCCGTGCCTCGAACTTTTGTGAATTCTTCTGTGGGGTATATCGTGGCCGACACCGGCTGGCTAAATTTTTTTCTGATTTGTTTCGTTCTGGCCTTGCCTGGAATGCTGATGTTGCCTAGAATTGCGCCCTGGAATGAAAAGCCGGTTGAGTCGCAGACACAAAAAGCCTGAAGATTCGAAAAAACGTCGCGGGTCGTTCCTCTGAGCAATATCCGGCAGTTGATAAAATATTTTGCCCCGAAGCGAAAATTTGGTTGACAGTCTAGAGATGTTCCTCTATAGTTTTGAGTTCCCTGCACGGAGAGGTGGCCGAGTGGTTAATGGCAGCAGACTGTAAATCTGCCCTCTTACGAGTACGCTGGTTCGAATCCAGCCCTCTCCACCATTAGGCCGGGAGTCAAAGCAGTCCTGCAGTACATACGCGATCGAAAGACGCGGCGGTTGTGAAGTGAAGGTTGTTTCCTCGCGGGTGTAGCTCAATGGTAGAGCTGAAGCCTTCCAAGCTTAAGACGAGGGTTCGATTCCCTTCACCCGCTCCAAGTTTTGGTCCGGTTGCATGTTTGGTTGTTGTGCAGTCGGAAAAATGCCCTTGTAGCTCAGTGGTAGAGCACTCCCTTGGTAAGGGAGAGGCCACGTGTTCAATCCACGTCAAGGGCACCAGTTTCTCGTCGTATCGCTGACAAGTCAGTAATCAGTCGGGCGTGTTGCCTGGACATTCTCATCAAATTTAGGAGTCTAAGATGGCAAAAGGCAAGTTTGAACGGACCAAGCCGCACGTGAACGTCGGCACCATCGGTCACGTTGACCACGGCAAGACCACCCTGACCGCTGCAATCGCAACCGTTCTGTCGAAGAAGTTCGGCGGCGAAGCGAAGGCCTACGACCAGATCGATGCAGCGCCTGAAGAAAAGGCCCGCGGCATCACCATCAACACCGCGCACGTCGAATACGAAACCGCGAACCGTCACTACGCGCACGTTGATTGCCCAGGCCACGCCGACTATGTGAAGAACATGATCACCGGCGCAGCCCAGATGGACGGCGCGATCCTGGTGTGCTCGGCCGCTGACGGCCCGATGCCCCAGACCCGCGAACACATCCTGCTGTCGCGTCAGGTTGGCGTGCCTTACATCATCGTCTTCCTGAACAAGGCTGACATGGTGGACGACGCTGAACTGCTGGAACTGGTGGAAATGGAAGTCCGCGAACTGCTGTCGAAGTACGAGTTCCCTGGCGACGACCTGCCCATCGTGAAGGGTTCGGCCAAGCTGGCGCTGGAAGGCGACACCGGTCCCCTGGGCGAGCAAGCGATCATGGCCCTGGCTGAAGCGCTGGACACCTACATCCCGACCCCGGAACGTGCCGTTGACGGTACCTTCCTGATGCCGGTGGAAGACGTGTTCTCGATCTCCGGCCGTGGCACCGTGGTGACCGGTCGCGTTGAGCGCGGCATCATCAAGGTCGGCGAAGAAATCGAAATCGTCGGTATCGCTGACACCCAGAAGACCACCTGCACCGGCGTGGAAATGTTCCGCAAGCTGCTGGACCAAGGTCAAGCTGGCGACAACGTCGGCGTGCTGCTGCGCGGCACCAAGCGTGAAGACGTGCAGCGCGGCCAGGTTCTGGCCAAGCCGGGTTCGATCAAGCCGCACAAGCACTTCACCGGCGAGATCTATGTTCTGTCGAAGGACGAAGGCGGCCGTCACACCCCGTTCTTCAACAACTACCGTCCGCAGTTCTACTTCCGTACCACCGACGTGACCGGTGCGATCGAACTGCCGAAGGACAAGGAAATGGTCATGCCGGGCGACAACGTGTCGATCACCGTGCAACTGATCAACCCGATCGCCATGGAAGAAGGTCTGCGCTTCGCTATCCGTGAAGGCGGTCGTACCGTCGGCGCCGGCGTGGTTGCCAAGATCTTCGACTAAGATCAAGCTGTAAAACACTTTGCCGCGGTGCGTAACGTATCGCGGCATTCGTGTCTCAATCGCGAGTTTTTGTAGGGGCGTAGCTCAATTGGCAGAGCGTCGGTCTCCAAAACCGAAGGTTGGGGGTTCGATGCCCTCCGCCCCTGCCACCGAATCTGGTGCAGGGTACTGAAAGTAAATATGTCTAGCCAGCCAGTTCAAACCGTCAACACCTCCAACGACAAGATCAAGATCGCATTGGCGATCGTGGCTGTGGTTGCAGGCGTGGTCGGTTTTTTTGTGTTGTCTGATCAGCCGACTCCGGTGCGCGCTGTCGCCCTGGTCGCCGGTCTGCTGGTGGCTGTGGCGTTTGCCTGGACGTCTGCACAAGGCCGCGGCTTCGTCGGTTTCGCCAAGGAATCCGTGCGCGAAACCAAGAAAGTCGTCTGGCCCACCCGCAAGGAAGCCATGCAGATCACGGCGGTGGTCTTCGCCTTCGTGCTGATCATGGCCATCTTCCTCTGGGGTACGGACAAGTTGCTCGAGTTCCTGTTGTACGACGTAATTTTGGGCTGGAAATAACATGAGCGATAGCACGCAAGACAGCGCACCGATTGGTGCGCAAAGCGTTTCAAGCGCCGGAAACAAGCGCTGGTACGTGGTGCATGCGTATTCCGGCATGGAAAAGAGCGTGCAGCGCGCGCTGACCGAGCGCATCAATCGCGCCGGCATGCAAGAACAGTTTGGCCAGATCCTGGTGCCGACTGAAGAAGTCGTTGATATGAAGAATGGTCACAAGTCCGTGACCGAGCGTCGTTTCTTCCCGGGCTATGTCCTGGTCGAGATGGAAATGACGGACGAAACCTGGCACCTGGTGAAGAACACCGCCAAAGTGACCGGTTTCATCGGTGGCAAGTCGAATCGTCCGACTCCGCTGCCGCAGCGCGAAGTGGACTCGCTGCTCCGCCAGATGCAAGAAGGCGTCGAGAAGCCCCGTCCAAAGGTGCTCTACGAAGTTGGCGAAATGGTCCGTATCAAGGAAGGCCCGTTCACCGACTTCAACGGCAACGTCGAGGAAGTGAACTACGAGAAATCGCGCGTGCGCGTCTCGGTCACCATCTTCGGTCGCGCCACCCCGGTGGAACTCGAGTTCGGCCAACTGGAAAAAGTCTGATCCCGCCCTCCGGAATCCCGCCTTTCCCTGTCAAGTTTTCAACGCCCGCTGGAGCGTACCGGACAAGTCATCGTCCACTCATCCAGCTATCCGAGGAGCCGCAGTAAGGAGCCGCAAGGCGAATGAGTCGGCGCTACAACTCAATCAATAAGGAGCCGTCATGGCAAAGAAGATTATTGGTTTTATCAAGCTGCAAGTGCCAGCTGGTAAAGCAAACCCGTCCCCCCCGATCGGCCCGGCCCTGGGTCAGCGCGGTCTGAACATCATGGAGTTCTGCAAGGCCTTTAACGCCCAGACTCAAGGTGTCGAACCCGGTCTGCCGATTCCGGTCGTGATCACCGCCTTCGCGGACAAGTCCTTCACCTTCGTGATGAAGACCCCGCCGGCGACCATCCTGATCAAGAAGGCTGCTGGTATCCAGAAGGGTTCCGCCAAGCCGCATACCGACAAGGTCGGCAAGATCACCCGCCAGCAAGCGGAAGAGATCGCAACCCAGAAGAAGCCGGACCTGACCGCTGCTGATCTGGAAGCTGCCGTGCGTACCATCGCTGGTTCCGCACGTTCGATGGGCATCACGGTGGAGGGTCTGTAATGGCTAAGGTATCCAAGCGCGTCAAGGCAATGAAGGAAAAGGTCGATCGTACCAAGGCCTATCCGTTCGACAACGCCGTTTCCCTGATCAAGGAATTCGCAACCGCCAAGTTCAACGAATCGATCGACGTGTCTGTCCAGCTGGGCGTGGACGCGAAGAAGTCGGACCAAGTGGTCCGTGGTTCGGTGGTGCTGCCTGCCGGTACCGGCAAGACCGTTCGCGTGGCCGTGTTCGCTTCCGGCGACAAGGCTGAAGCTGCCAAGGCAGCTGGCGCTGACGTGGTCGGCATGGAAGATCTGGCAGAGCGCGTGAAGGCCGGCGACATGCCGTTCGACATCGTCATCGCTTCGCCCGACACCATGCGTATCGTTGGTACCCTGGGTCAGATCCTGGGTCCTCGCGGCCTGATGCCTAACCCGAAGGTCGGTACCGTGACCCCGGACGTGGCAACTGCCGTCAAGAACGCCAAGGCTGGTCAAGTGCAATACCGTACCGACAAGTCCGGTATCATCCACGCCACCATCGGCCGCAAGTCGTTCTCAGACGCCGATCTGAAGGCCAACCTGCTGGCCCTGATCGATGCCCTGAACAAGGCCAAGCCGGCCAGCAGCAAGGGTGTGTACCTGCGCAAGATCGCTCTGTCGTCCACCATGGGCGCTGGCGTTCGCGTGGACCAGGCTTCCCTGGCTGCCTAAGCAAGCAATACAGTCCCCGTTTCCGAGAGGAGGCGGGGCATCTCTTTGGGCTGTCGCAGTTCAACGCAATCAGTGATGGATTGCGGCAGGCCTTCAAAGACCGTTGGGCGGAAGCCGGCAGCAGCAAGCCGGATGAAGTTAAAAACGCTGGTCGCAAGTCCAGTGAACCCAACGCAGATGGTGAACCCGAGCAAGTTTCGTAGTCTCAGGCAGCATATTCAGTTTTGCCCTATGCTGCAGTGAACTCCTAAACGTCGGACGCCGTGTTCGAACCGGTGCAAGGCAAGCAGGCAGTGGCCTGTGTAGTGGCCGAGTACTATTTTTGGAGGTTGATCTTGAGTCTCAATCTGAATGACAAGAAGGCCGTCGTCGCCGAAGTTTCCGCAAAGGTTGCATCTGCGCAAACGATCGTCGTGGCCGAATACCGTGGCATCCAGGTTGGTTCCTTGACGCAACTGCGCGCACAAGCGCGTGCCCAAGGCGTGTACCTGCGCGTGTTGAAAAACACGCTGGCTCGTCGCGCCATCGAAGGCACGAAGTTTGCCGACCTCGCCCCGCAACTGACCGGTCCGCTGATCTACTCGATCTCGGAAGATGCCGTGGCCGCTGCCAAAGTCGTGTCCGACTTTGCCAAGACCAACGACAAGCTGGTTGTGAAGGCAGGTAACTACGAAGGCAAGCAGCTGGACAAGGCTGCTGTGACTTCGCTGGCAAACATCCCGTCTCGCGAAGTTCTGCTGGCCCAGGTCCTGGGCATGATGCAGGCTCCGGTGTCGGGCTTTGCGCGCGCTCTGGCTGCCCTGGCAGCCAAGAAGGAAGCCGAAGCCGCATGAGGCAGGGCCGCTTGAAGCGGCCTCGCTCTGCAGTTTCGACGCTTTCGCGTCACTACCAATCTGATGTTATTACCGAAATAAATTTAGGAGTTTCAAATGGCAATTAGCAAAGAAGACATCCTGGAAGCCGTTGGCGCGCTGTCCGTGATGGAACTGAATGACCTGGTCAAGGCATTCGAAGAGAAGTTTGGTGTTTCCGCTGCCGCTATGGCCGCTCCCGCCGCTGGTGGCGGTGCTGGTGCCGGTGCTGCTGCTGCTGAAGAACAGACCGAATTCACCGTTGTGCTGGCTGAAGTCGGCGCCAACAAGGTCGGCGTCATCAAGGCCGTCCGTGAAATCACCGGCCTGGGTCTGAAGGAAGCCAAGGATCTGGTTGACGGTGCACCGAAGCCGGTCAAGGAAGGCATCGCCAAGGCTGACGCTGAAGCTGCCAAGAAGAAGCTGGAAGAAGCTGGCGCCAAGGCCGAACTGAAGTAATTCTCTTGCCTACCAAGGCGAGTCATTACTCCGGAGTCAAAGTGCAGAATCCCTTGAAAAAGGGATTCGGCTTTGGCTCCTTTGTCGTTTCTTATTTTTGCTGGTGATGTTGATGCGTTGCAGTATTCGTTGTCGGGAATATTAAGCGCGATCGCAGCAAAAAACTAGGGTAGACATTTGAAGATTTGAGTGCCGATGGCCCGGACTGCTTTGCCGGCAAGTCGCGCGGTCTGATCGAATCTTGAATTCTCTATCCTTCCTGTCACTCACGGAGTGTCCATGCACTACTCATTTACTGAGAAGAAGCGCATTCGCAAATCCTTCGCGAAACGCGCAAACGTCCACAACGTTCCGTTCCTGCTCGCGACTCAGATCGAGTCGTATCAGAATTTCCTGCAACCCGAACGTGCAGCATCGGAGCGCAAGAACGAAGGCCTGCAATCGGCTTTCACCTCGATTTTCCCCATCGTGTCGCACAATGGTTTTGCGCGTCTCGAATTCCTTTCCTATGTGCTGGGCGCTCCGCCGTTTGACGTCAAAGAGTGCCAACAACGTGGCCTGACCTTCGCGTCCCCGCTGCGCGCCAAGGTGCGCCTGGTGATCCTGGACAAGGAATCGCCCACCAAGCCGGTCGTCAAGGAAATGAAGGAACAGGAAGTCTACATGGGCGAACTGCCCCTGATGACCACCACCGGTTCTTTCGTCATCAACGGCACCGAGCGCGTGATCGTGTCCCAGCTGCACCGCTCCCCGGGCGTGTTCTTCGAACACGACCGCGGCAAGACGCACTCGTCGGGCAAGCTGCTCTTCTCGGCCCGCATCATTCCTTACCGTGGCTCCTGGCTGGACTTCGAATTCGACCCGAAGGACATCCTGTTCTTCCGCGTCGACCGCCGCCGCAAGATGCCGGTGACGATCCTGCTCAAGGCCATCGGGATGACCTCCGAGCAGATCCTGGCGAACTTCTTCGTCTTCGACAACTTCAACCTGCACGCCGAAGGCGCGGACATGGAGTTCGTCTCCGAGCGCCTGCGCGGTGAAGTCGCGCGTTTCGACATCACCGACAAGTCGGGCAAGGTGATGGTCGCCAAGGACAAGCGCATCAACGCCAAGCACGTGCGTGACATTGAAGCTGCCGGCATCAAGCACATCTCCGTGCCTGAGGACTACCTGCTGGGCCGCGTGCTGGCCAAGAACATCGTCGATCCGGAAACCGGTGAAGTCGTGGCCAGCGCCAACGACGAGCTGACCGAAGAACTGCTGGCCAAGCTGCGCGAAGCCAACATCTCGGCCATCCAGACCCTGTACACCAACGACCTGGACCAGGGCGGCTACATCTCGCAGACCCTGCGCACCGACGACACCGCCGACCAGACCGCCGCTCGCGTGGCGATCTACCGCATGATGCGTCCTGGCGAACCGCCGACCGAAGAGTCGGTGGAAGCGCTGTTCAACGGTCTGTTCTACAGCGAAGACCGCTACGACCTGTCGGCCGTGGGCCGCATGAAGTTCAACCGTCGCGTGGGTCGCGATGAGCTGACCGGCACCATGACCCTGTCCAATGACGACATCCTGGCCGTCATCAAGATCCTGGTCGAACTGCGTAACGGCCGTGGCGAAGTCGATGACATCGACCACCTGGGTAACCGTCGCGTGCGTTGCGTGGGCGAACTGGCCGAGAACCAGTTCCGCGCCGGTCTGGTGCGCGTGGAGCGCGCCGTCAAGGAACGCCTGGGCCAAGCCGAGGCGGACAACCTGATGCCGCACGACCTGATCAACTCCAAGCCGATCTCGGCTGCCATCCGTGAGTTCTTCGGTTCGTCGCAGTTGTCGCAGTTCATGGACCAGACCAACCCGCTGTCGGAAATCACGCACAAGCGCCGCGTTTCCGCCCTGGGCCCTGGCGGTCTGACCCGCGAACGCGCCGGCTTCGAAGTGCGCGACGTGCACCCGACCCACTACGGCCGCGTCTGCCCGATCGAAACGCCTGAAGGCCCGAACATCGGCCTGATCAACTCGCTGGCGCTGTACGCCCGCCTGAACGAATACGGTTTCCTGGAAACCCCGTACCGCAAGGTCGAGGGCAGCAAGGTCACCAACCAGATCGACTACCTGTCGGCCATCGAAGAAGGTCGTTACGTGATCGCCCAGGCGAACGCGACCATCGACGGCGAAGGCAAGCTGTCCGACGAACTGGTGTCGGCCCGTGAAGCTGGCGAAACCATCCTGGTCTCGCCGGAACGCGTGCAGTACATGGACGTGGCCCCGGGCCAGGTGGTGTCGGTGGCAGCCTCGCTGATTCCGTTCCTGGAACACGATGACGCGAACCGTGCACTGATGGGCGCCAACATGCAGCGCCAGGCCGTGCCTTGCCTGCGTCCGGAAAAGCCGCTGGTCGGCACCGGCATCGAGCGTACCGTGGCAGTCGACTCGGGTACTACCGTGCAAGCCCTGCGTGGCGGCGTGGTGGACTACGTCGATGCAGGCCGTGTGGTGATCCGCGTCAACGACGACGAAGCGCAAGCGGGCGAAGTCGGTGTGGACATCTACAACCTGATCAAGTACACCCGTTCCAACCAGAACACCAACATCAACCAGCGCCCGATCGTGAAGATCGGTGACCGCGTGGCCAAGCATGACGTGATCGCCGACGGTGCCTCGACCGACATGGGCGAACTGGCCCTGGGCCAGAACATGCTGGTGGCGTTCATGCCCTGGAACGGCTACAACTTCGAAGACTCGATCCTGATCTCGGAGAAGGTCGTGGCCGATGACCGCTACACCTCGATCCACATCGAGGAACTGTCGGTCGTCGCACGTGACACCAAGCTGGGTGCGGAAGAAATCACCCGCGACATCTCCAACCTGGCCGAGAACCAGCTGGCCCGTCTGGATGAGTCGGGTATCGTCTACATCGGCGCGGAAGTCGAAGCCGGCGACACCCTGGTCGGCAAGGTCACCCCGAAGGGCGAGACCCAGCTGACCCCGGAAGAAAAGCTGCTGCGCGCGATCTTCGGCGAGAAGGCTTCCGACGTGAAGGACACCTCGCTGCGCGTGCCCTCGGGCATGGTCGGCACCGTCATCGACGTGCAGGTGTTCACCCGCGAAGGCATCCAGCGTGACAAGCGCGCCCAGCAGATCATCGATGATGAACTCAAGCGCTATCGCCTGGACCTGAACGACCAGCTGCGTATCGTGGAAGGCGACGCCTTCCAGCGTCTGGAGCGTCTGTTGATCGGCAAGGTCGCCAACGGCGGCCCCAAGAAGCTGGTCAAGGGCACCAAGCTGGACAAGGCCTACCTGGACGATCTGGACAAGTTCCACTGGTTCGACATCCGCCCGGCCGATGACGACATCGCCAACGCGCTGGAAGCCATCAAGGAATCCATCGCCGAGAAGCGTCACCAGTTCGACCTGGCCTTTGAAGAGAAACGCAAGAAGCTGACCCAGGGCGACGAACTGCCGCCGGGCGTGCAGAAGATGGTCAAGGTCTACCTGGCCGTGAAGCGCCGCCTGCAGCCTGGCGACAAGATGGCCGGTCGTCACGGTAACAAGGGTGTGGTTTCGCGCATTCTGCCCATCGAAGACATGCCGCACATGGCCGACGGTACCCCCGCCGACATCGTGCTGAATCCGCTGGGCGTGCCGTCCCGTATGAACGTCGGCCAGGTGCTGGAAGTTCACCTGGGCTGGGCCGCCAAGGGTCTGGGCCTGCGTCTGGGTGAGATGGTGCAGGCGCAAGCCAAGGTTGCGGAACTGCGCAAGTTCCTGACCACCATCTACAACGAATCCGGCAAGAAGGAAGAACTGGATACGTTCAGCGATGAAGAAATCATCGAGCTGGTGGAAAACCTGAAGAAGGGCGTGCCCTTCGCGACCCCGGTGTTCGACGGCGCGCATGAAGAAGAAACCCGCCGCATGCTCGATCTGGCCTATCCGGACCCGATCGCCAAGCAGCTGGGCATGACTCCGTCGAAGAACCAGGTCACGATGTATGACGGCCGTACCGGTGAAGCCTTCGAGCGCACCGTGACCGTCGGCTACATGCACTACCTGAAGCTGCATCACCTGGTCGACGACAAGATGCACGCTCGCTCCACCGGTCCGTACTCGCTGGTGACCCAGCAGCCGCTGGGCGGCAAGGCGCAGTTCGGCGGCCAGCGTTTCGGCGAAATGGAAGTGTGGGCACTGGAAGCGTATGGTGCCTCCTACGTCCTGCAGGAAATGTTGACGGTGAAGTCCGACGACGTGAACGGCCGTACCAAGGTGTACGAGAACCTGGTCAAGGGCGATCACGTGATCGACGCCGGCATGCCGGAATCCTTCAACGTGCTGGTCAAGGAAATCCGCTCCCTGGGTATCGACATCGACCTGGAACGCGAATGATGTAAAGGGGTGCGCGGCGCAGGCTGCGCACCCCGCCGGTTTTTCCGGCGAACCAAGAATTGAAGAATTCAGTATTGACGCATCGCTCCACGGGCGATGTGAACGAATCAATAGATTCAAGAGATTCAAGCGAAGTACGGCAGTAAGCTGGGGAGGTCTGTCCCGGTATCGAGCGGCACCACGAAGCAGAAGCTTCGCTGGCTCTCCCGCCGATGCGAACAGGGTTAAGCAGGGTGAACCGGCCACACGTAAATTTAGTTTCTCACGCCAACCTGGAGTGATACATGAAAGCACTGCTCGATCTATTCAAGCAAGTCCAGCAAAACGAACAATTCGACGCGATCAAGATCGGTCTGGCTTCGCCTGACAAGATCCGCTCGTGGTCCTTCGGCGAAGTCAAGAAGCCGGAAACCATCAACTACCGTACCTTCAAGCCTGAGCGCGACGGCCTGTTCTGCGCCAAGATCTTCGGCCCCATCAAGGACTACGAGTGCCTGTGCGGCAAGTACAAGCGCCTCAAGCACCGCGGCGTGATCTGCGAGAAGTGCGGCGTGGAAGTGACCCTGGCCAAGGTGCGCCGTGAGCGCATGGGCCACATCGAACTGGCGTCCCCCACTGCCCACATCTGGTTCCTGAAGTCGCTGCCATCGCGTCTGGGCATGGTGCTGGACATGACCCTGCGCGACATCGAGCGCGTGCTGTACTTCGAAGCCTACGTCGTGACCGATCCTGGCATGACCCCGCTGAAGAAGTGCCAGATCATGTCCGAAGACGACTACGCCGCCAAGTACGAAGAGTACGGCGACGACTTCATCGCCTTCATGGGCGCCGAAGGTATCCGCGAACTGCTGCGCTCGATCGATATCGACCGCGAAGCGGAAACCCTGCGCCAGGAACTGAAGGACTCCAAGTCCGAAGCCAAGATCAAGAAGTACGCCAAGCGCCTGAAGGTGCTGGAGGCGTTCCAGCGCTCGGGCATCAAGCCCGAGTGGATGATCATGGAAGTGCTGCCCGTGCTGCCGCCGGAACTGCGTCCGCTGGTGCCGCTGGATGGCGGCCGCTTCGCGACCTCCGACCTGAACGATCTGTACCGCCGCGTCATCAACCGCAACAACCGCCTGAAGCGCCTGATGGAGCTGCGTGCTCCTGAAATCATCACGCGCAACGAAAAACGCATGCTGCAGGAAGCGGTGGACTCGCTGCTGGACAACGGTCGTCGCGGCAAGGCCATGACCGGCGCCAACAAGCGCCCGCTGAAGTCGCTGGCCGAAATGATCAAGGGCAAGGGCGGCCGTTTCCGTCAGAACCTGCTGGGCAAGCGCGTGGACTACTCGGGCCGTTCGGTCATCGTGGTGGGCCCGCAGCTCAAGCTGCACCAGTGCGGCCTGCCCAAGCTGATGGCCCTGGAACTGTTCAAGCCCTTCATCTTCAACAAGCTGGAACTGATGGGTCTGTCGACCACCATCAAGGCCGCCAAGAAGCTGGTGGAAGCGCAAGAGCCGGTGGTCTGGGACATCCTGGAAGAAGTCATCCGCGAACACCCGGTCATGCTGAACCGCGCGCCGACCCTGCACCGTCTGGGCATCCAGGCGTTCGAGCCGGTCCTGATCGAAGGCAAGGCGATCCAGCTGCACCCGCTGGTTTGCGCGGCGTTCAACGCCGACTTCGACGGCGACCAGATGGCCGTGCACGTGCCGCTGTCGATCGAAGCGCAGATGGAAGCCCGCACCCTGATGCTGGCCTCCAACAACATCCTGTTCCCGTCCAACGGCGAACCGTCGATCGTGCCGTCCCAGGATATCGTGCTGGGTCTGTACTATGCCACCCGTGAAGCCATCAACGGCAAGAACGAAGGCATGATGTTCCAGGACGTGTCGGAAGTCATCCGCGCTTACGACAACAAGGAAGTCGAGCTGGCTACCCGTATCACGGTGCGTATCGTGGAACACCCGAAGGATCCGGTCACCGGCGAATTCGTGCGTACCGTCAAGCGCTACGAGACCACCATCGGCCGCGCCATCCTCTCGGAGATCCTGCCTAAGGGCCTGCCGTTCTCGGTGCTGAACCGCGCGCTGAAGAAGAAGGAAATCTCCAAGCTGATCAATACGTCCTTCCGCAAGTGCGGTCTGCGTGCCACCGTCGTGTTTGCCGACCAGCTGATGCAGTCGGGCTTCCGCCTGGCGACCCGCGCCGGTATCTCCATCTGCGTGGACGACATGCTGGTGCCGCCGCAAAAGGCTACCCTGATCGCGGCTGCCGAATCGGAAGTCAAGCAGATCGAACAGCAGTACTCCTCGGGTCTGGTGACCGCAGGCGAGCGCTACAACAAGGTCGTGGACATCTGGGGCAAGGCCGGTGACGAAGTCGGCAAGGCCATGATGGACCAGCTGAAGGTGGAAGACGTCATCACCCGCGAAGGCAAGAAGACCACCCAGGAATCGTTCAACGCGATTTACATGATGGCCGACTCCGGCGCCCGTGGTTCGGCTGCCCAGATTCGCCAGCTGGCCGGTATGCGCGGCCTGATGGCCAAGCCTGACGGCTCCATCATCGAAACGCCCATTACCGCGAACTTCCGCGAAGGCCTGAACGTGTTGCAGTACTTCATCTCGACGCACGGCGCCCGTAAGGGTCTGGCCGACACCGCGCTGAAGACTGCGAACTCCGGTTACCTGACCCGTCGTCTGGTGGACGTGACCCAGGATCTGGTCGTGATCGAAGACGATTGCGGCACCTCCAACGGTTCGGCCATGAAGGCGCTGGTGGAAGGCGGTGAAGTCATCGAAGCCCTGCGCGACCGTATCCTCGGCCGTGTGGCTGCGACCGACATCGTCAACCCGGAAGATCAAGCCACCCTGTACGAAGCCGGCACCCTGCTGGACGAAGACAAGGTCGAAGAGATCGAACGCATGGGTATCGACGAAGTGAAGGTTCGTACTCCGCTGACCTGCGACACCCGCTATGGCCTGTGCGCCAAGTGCTATGGCCGCGACCTGGGCCGTGGCCTGCTGGTGAACTCCGGCGAAGCGGTTGGTGTGGTGGCTGCGCAGTCCATCGGTGAGCCGGGTACCCAGCTGACCATGCGTACCTTCCACATCGGTGGTGCGGCATCGCGTGCAGCGGTGGCCTCCTCGGTGGAAGCCAAGTCCAACGGCACCGTGCGCTTCACCGCCACGATGCGTTATGTGACCAATGGCAAGGGCGAACAGATCGTCATTTCCCGTTCCGGCGAAGTGCTGATCACCGACGACCTGGGCCGTGAGCGCGAGCGTCACAAAGTGCCGTACGGCGCCACCCTGATCGTCAAGGATGGCCTGACTATCAAGGCCGGTACCGCCCTGGCTACCTGGGATCCGCTGACCCGTCCGATCATCACCGAGTACTCCGGTACCGTGAAGTTCGAGAACGTGGAAGAAGGCTCTACCGTGGCCAAGCAGATCGACGAAGTCACCGGTCTGTCGACCCTGGTGGTCATCGATGCGAAGCGTCGTGGTCCGTCGTCCAAGGTCATGCGTCCGCAGGTGAAACTGCTGAACGAACAAGGCGAAGAAGTGAAGATCGCCGGCACCGAACACTCGGTGACCATCGGCTTCCAGGTCGGCGCGCTGATCACCGTCAAGGACGGCCAGCAAGTGCATGTGGGTGAAGTACTGGCCCGTATCCCGACCGAATCGCAGAAGACCCGTGACATTACCGGTGGTCTGCCGCGCGTGGCCGAGCTGTTCGAAGCCCGTTCGCCCAAGGATGCCGGCATGCTGGCCGAAGTCACTGGTACCGTTGCCTTCGGCAAGGAAACCAAGGGCAAGCAGCGTCTGGAAATCACCGACATGGAAGGCACCAAGCACGAGTTCCTGATCACCAAGGACAAGCAAGTGCTGGTGCACGACGGCCAGGTGGTGAACAAGGGCGAAATGATCGTCGACGGTCCGGCCGATCCGCAGGACATCCTGCGTCTGCTGGGTATCGAAGCGCTGGCCCGCTACATCGTGGACGAAGTGCAGGACGTGTACCGTCTGCAGGGCGTGAAGATCAATGACAAGCACATCGAAGTGATCGTGCGCCAGATGCTGCGCCGCGTGCAAGTGGTGGAGCCGGGCGACACCAACTACATCACCGGTGAGCAGGTCGAGCGCTCAGAGCTGCTGGACGAGAACGATCGCGTGACCGCCGAAGGCAAGATCCCGGCGACCTACGAAAACGTGCTGCTGGGTATTACCAAGGCATCGCTGTCGACCGACTCCTTCATCTCGGCCGCATCGTTCCAGGAAACCACCCGCGTGCTGACCGAAGCCGCGATCATGGGCAAGAAGGACGGCCTGCGCGGCCTGAAGGAAAACGTCATCGTCGGCCGCCTGATTCCGGCTGGTACTGGCCTGGCCTTCCACCGCGCCCGCAAGGAAAAGGATGCATGGGAAGCCGAAGAGCGCGCAGCACTGCTCGAAGCCGAACGTGCCTCCCGCTCCGAGTTCGGCGACGAGGAAATCTCCTCGACCGAATCCATCGGTGGTCTCGAAGGCGAAGCGTAAGTCTCGCATCGCCCGGGTGGCTTGGTTGTTTCGGCCACCCGACACGGCAACAGCTAGCAGCTGCAAGAGAAGCGGCGTCGGAAGTCATTCCGGCGCCGTTTTTTTTCGTCCTGCAGGTCCTTTGTCCTTGCAGGGCGTAGGGGGAACGCAGCGCAGGCATTGCCAACGAAGAGCGAATCTCCTATCATCTTCAAATAATAATGATTCTCATCTGTGTGCGGCAAGGGTGAGTGAAAGACAGCATTCATGGCGGCCTGCGTATGCAGGTCGTTTCTTTTCCAAGAGGTAGCCAGCAGTCGCTAGTAACCGATCCAATCAAGGGGTGGTTACAGTGTCTCCATGCAAATCGAGGTGTGCGGCAGCCGTGTTCCTGGCGCTGCAGCAGTGGCTATGCGTCGGCGCCTATGCGCAAGCGGATCAGCCGCAATCCGTTCAATCCAGTCCATCAGATCCTTCCATCGTGCTGGCGCAGGCCAGTGGCAAGAAGCTGCAGGAGGTGGTCGTCACGGCCAATCGTTCTGGCAGCAGCGATACCGACCACGCGGCGGCGACCGTGTCGGTCATCAGCTCGGAAGAGATCGAGCAACACAACGCGCGCGACATCAAGGACGCGCTGCGCTACGAGCCAGGCGTGGAGGTGAAGCGCTCGGTCTACCGCATGTCCGGCATTACCGGGCCGGGCGCCACCACCGGACGGGGCGGCAACGAGGGCATCAGCATCCGCGGGCTGGATGGCAATCGTGTGTTGATGCTGGAAGACGGCATCAGCATGCCGCGCTCTTTCAGCCAGGGCGTGGCCAGCGTCGGGCGCGGGGCGACCACCGATACCGAGCTGTATCGCCGCATCGAGGTGCTGCGGGGGCCGGCCTCTTCGCTCTATGGCAGCGATGGCCTCACAGGCGCGGTCAACTTCATCACCAAGGATCCTGCCGACCTGCTGGCGGTGTTCGGCAAGAGCAGCTATTTTTCCTTCAAGCCTTCCTATGACTCCGGCGACCACAGCAGTGGCGCCAGCGCCAGCGCGGCCTGGGGCGGCCAGCAGTGGCAGGGGATGCTCATCTTGAATACGCGCCACGGCAGCCAAGCCGACAACAAGGGCAGCAACGACGTATTCGGCACGGCGCGCACCACACCGGACCCGATGCACTACAACACCCGTTCAGCGCTGGGCAAGCTGGTCTTCCGGCCCAATGGCGTGGACCTCTTCAAGCTGACCCTGCAGGCCACCGAGCAGCGGGACAGTGGCGACAGCCTGTCGGCGCTCACCAATGGCGTGACCCAGTACCACACCAGCAGCAAATCCACCGGTCAGCGCGCCACCTTCGCCTATGAGCATGTGGATGCCGAACATCCCTGGGTGCAGAAGATCAAGGCCAGCCTCACCTATCGCAATGCCGACACCGACCAATATACCTATGAGGCCGGGGCCAGCGCCGGCAGCATCGTGCGCCCGCGCTTCCGGGCGGTGGCGTACCAGGACCGCATGAGCGCAGGCAGCCTGCTGGCCGAGAGCAATTTCGGGCCAGACTATTGGCGGCACAAGCTGGTCTATGG
Organism: Herbaspirillum camelliae; assembly: GCF_001929405.1. Taxonomy (NCBI): domain Bacteria; kingdom Pseudomonadati; phylum Pseudomonadota; class Betaproteobacteria; order Burkholderiales; family Oxalobacteraceae; genus Herbaspirillum; species Herbaspirillum camelliae. The sequence continues at coordinate 1,037,864 of NZ_KV880769.1, read as the reverse complement.
GATGGACCTGAGCCTGTCGACCCTACAGGTCAATGCCAACGGCACTGGCTGGAGTACTTGCACCGGCACCCAGTATTGCCAGTATTTCCCCAAGACCGAATCGAACCTGCTGGGCGTGTATCTGCAAGATGAGATGCGTACCGGCGCCCTGACCACCATCGCCGGCCTGCGCTACGACAGCTACGAGCTCAAGCCGCAGGCCAGCGCCAAGTACGACGCCCAGGCCATCGCCAATGGCCAGCCTGCGGTGTCCAGTCGCGACAGCGCCTTGTCGCCACGCCTGGCCTTGCTGTATGAAGTGACGCCGGCGTTCATCCCGTACATCCAGTACGCCCGGGGATTCCGCTCGCCTTCGGCGCAGGAGGTCAATTCCTTCTTCAACAATACGGTCTACCGCCAGGTGTCCAATCCTGATCTCAAGCCCGAGACCAGCAATACCGTCGAGCTGGGACTGCGCGGCAAGCTTGCGTTGGGTGCGGGGGCGTTGCGCTACAGCGCTGCCGCCTACAAGGGAAACTACAGCAACTTCATCGACCTGGTCACGGTCGGCGGCAACTTGACGGTGGCCAACCCGACCATCTTCCAGTATCGCAATGCCGCCAAGGCCGAGATCCACGGGCTGGAAGGGCGGCTCGACTACCAGATGGACAACGGCTTCTCGCTCAAGAGCGGCTTTGCCTGGACCAAGGGCAGCACCACCAGCAACGGCGTCGAGCGCGGGCTGGAGTCGGTGGCGCCATTGTCGGTGGTGACCGGCTTGCGCTATGAGCGCAGCCAGCAATGGTTCCTCCAGAGCGACCTGGTCTACAACGCGGCCAAGAAGAAGGAAGACATTCCTACCGCGACCAATTTCGTCTCACCCGCCTTCTTCGTCATGGACATCTCAGGCGGCTACTACCTGAACCGCAACATGACGCTCTATGCCGGCATCCGCAACCTGTTCGATCGCAAGTACTGGAGCTGGACCGACATCCGCGGCTTGTCGCTGGCCGACAGTGCGGTCAACAAGGACGCCTATACCGAACCCGGCCGCAGCTTCAACCTGAGCCTGAAAATCGAATACTGATCAACGCAGCCACCTGAAAGGAATTTCCATGAAACACCGTAGCGCCCGTACGCTGCTGCCAGCCGCATTGACCCTCGCCTTGACCCTGGCCGGATGCGCCGCCAATCCACCCACGCTCTCCCAGCGCTGGACCCAGCTGCAGCAGGCCCAACCCCGCTTGCATCTGCGCGAGGCTGCGCGCCAGCTGGGCGTGTCCGAGGCAGAGCTCCTGGCCAGCGGCGCGAACTGGCAGGCCACGCGTCTGAAATCCGACGCCCAGGATATCCAGGTTCTCTATGACCGGCTGGCTGAACTGGGTCGCATCAAGGCCGTCATCCGCAACGACGATGTGATGCTGGAGCGCACTGGCGCGGTGACGCCGGTGCGCCGCGATGAACAGGGCAGGGTGGTGCCGGGGACCGGACTGGCGGGCGGCCCGATCGACCTGCGTATCGGCGGCGTCCAGTGGAGCAGCGCTTTTGCCGTCGCCCAGCCTGGCCGCGATGGCAAGACCCTGCGCAGCCTGCAGTTCTTCGATCAGCATGGCCAGGCGATCCACAAGATCTACCTGGACAACGACGAGCACGTCGCCGCCTATGAACGCGTGGTGGCCGAGTTCAGGATCGCCGGGCAGCCTGCCCCCTTGAATGTGCTGCCAGCCCCGGTGCAGCCAGCCGCCGGCGTGCGCAGCAATCCATCCGCTGCTGACGTGGCCCAGCTGCGCCAGGCATGGACGAAGCTGACCGACGTCCACCAGTTTCCTCGTCTGCTGCGCGAACTCAAGCTCAGCCGCGAACAGGCGCTGGAGCTGATCGGCGGCGATTCGGCCTGGCGTATCAGCGCGCAGGGCCTGCAGTTGTTGATGGACGACGCCCGCGCCCGGCGCCAGCCGATCATGGCCTTCGTCAGCCAGGGCGGCATGACCCAGATCTATAGCGGCATGATCGACGCGAGCAGCAATAACGGACCATGGTACGAGGTGCTGGGCGAGGATTTCCGGCTCAAGGTGCGCAGTGCGGCCATCGACCACGGCTGGGTGGTGCGCCGCCCGACCGACCATGGCATGGTGACCTCGGTGGAGTTCTATGACGCAGCCGGGCGCCAACTGGTCAACTTCTTTTCGCGCCGCGATCGGGGCCAGCCCGAGACGGCCCAGTGGCGGCGCATGACGGAGGCGCTGCCACGCAGTTGAGCAATGGGCAGTCATTGCATTCAGGAAAACATTGCCATTTCGCCACTGCAAAAGCGTGGCGAAATGGCCATAAACCGCGTCAAATCGGCGCTGCAGCTAGCTCCGGGTTGACCCGCTGGACATTCAGGCGTACACTCGCGAGTTCTCGAATTTAGGCTCTCCCGGGCTTATGCGTTCTTTGGTCTGAAACATCGCTTCTGCGACGCTATCCTCCCTTCCGGTCTTAAATCCGATTTGCGCGTTGTCTTGCGCACAAGAGTTTCCTGTGTGGTTCCGGGCAACCGATTCCGGAACCTGTTTTCAATGTTGTACTTTGTTGGATTAAAACGATGCCAACCATCAATCAACTGATTAGCAAACCACGTGTCCGCGCGATCGTGAAGAGCAAGTCGCCGGCGCTGGAAAACAGCCCGCAAAAGCGCGGTGTCTGCACCCGCGTGTACACCACCACCCCGAAGAAGCCGAACTCGGCGCTGCGTAAGGTGGCCAAGGTGCGTCTGACCAACGGTTTCGAAGTCATTTCGTACATCGGCGGTGAAGGCCACAACCTGCAAGAACACAGCGTCGTGCTGATCCGCGGCGGCCGTGTGAAGGACTTGCCGGGTGTGCGTTACCACATGGTTCGCGGTGCACTGGATACCCAGGGCGTCAAGGATCGTAAGCAAGCTCGCTCGAAGTACGGTGCCAAGCGCGCCAAGGCAGCGAAGAAGTAATAATTGGTGTTTATCATGACGCTCGCGCGTCGTGTGAACAGACTCAGAGTCGGTCCAGGACGGGCCGAGTAAGTGGAAGCCATGATGGCTCTCCGCGAGTGCAGGCGAAGTTGAAGCAGGGTTCGCCCACTCAACTGAAGATTGAAAGGAATCGAAATGCCACGTCGTCGTGAAGTCCCCAAGCGGGAAATTCTGCCGGATCCGAAGTTCGGCAACGTTGAAGTCGCCAAGTTTGTGAACGTGCTGATGCTGTCGGGCAAGAAGTCCGTCGCTGAAAACATCATCTACGGCGCCTTCGACTACATCCAGACCAAGTCGGGCAAGGACCCGCTGGAAGTGTTCTCTGCAGCCCTGAACAACTGCAAGCCGATGGTGGAAGTGAAGTCCCGCCGCGTCGGTGGCGCCAACTACCAGGTGCCCGTTGAAGTGCGTCCGGTGCGCCGTATGGCCCTGTCGATGCGCTGGCTGCGTGAAGCCGCCAACAAGCGCAGCGAAAAGTCGATGCCGCAGCGCCTGGGTGGTGAACTGATGGAAGCCGCCGAAGGCCGTGGCGGCGCCATGAAGCGTCGTGATGAAGTGCACCGCATGGCAGAAGCGAACAAGGCGTTCTCGCACTTCCGCTTCTAATCAAGACTGGACCTGGGCTTTTGTGATGATGAAGAGCCTGGGTCTGCATCTTAAAATTGGTTCGAGCCGAGCGTTTATTTGAAAAAAATGACGCTCGGTTTCGTGCATTAAAGACTTAGGAATAAATCATGGCTCGCAAGACCCCCATTGAGCGCTACCGCAACATCGGTATCTCCGCGCACATCGATGCTGGCAAGACCACCACGACCGAGCGCGTGCTGTTCTACACCGGTGTGAACCACAAGATCGGTGAAGTGCACGACGGCGCCGCCACCATGGACTGGATGGAACAGGAACAAGAGCGTGGTATCACCATCACCTCGGCTGCGACCACCTGTTACTGGAAGGGCATGGCGAACAACTTCCCGGCCCACCACATCAACATCATCGACACCCCGGGTCACGTTGACTTCACCATCGAAGTCGAACGTTCGATGCGCGTGCTCGACGGCGCCTGCATGGTCTACTGTGCAGTGGGCGGCGTGCAGCCGCAGTCGGAAACCGTGTGGCGTCAGGCCAACAAGTACAAGGTCCCGCGTCTGGCCTTCGTCAACAAGATGGACCGTACCGGTGCCAACTTCTTCAAGGTCTACGAGCAGATGCGCGCTCGCCTGAAGGCCAACCCGATCCCGATGCAAGTGCCTATCGGCGCCGAAGAAAACTTCGAAGGCGTGATCGACCTGGTCAAGATGCGCGCGATCTACTGGGACGACGCTTCCCAGGGCATGAAGTTCGACTACCGCGACATCCCCGAGCACCTGAAGGCTGAAGCCCAGAAGTGGCGCGAAAACCTGGTCGAAACCGCTGCTGAAGCATCGGAAGACCTGATGAACAAGTACCTGGAAGAAGGCGACCTGACCGAAGCCGAAATCAAGGGCGCGATCCGTCAACGCACCATCTCCGGCGAAATCGTCCCGATGATGTGCGGCACCGCCTTCAAGAACAAGGGCGTGCAAGCCATGCTGGACGGCGTGGTCGAGTACCTGCCGTCGCCGGTGGACATCCCCCCGGTTCCGGGCCTGAACGAAGACGACGAGCCGGTCGTGCGCGAAGCCAAGGACGACGAGAAGTTCTCCGCCCTGGCCTTCAAGATCGCCACCGACCCGTTCGTTGGTCAGCTGTGCTTCATCCGCTGCTACTCCGGTACCCTGAACTCGGGCGACACCGTGCTGAACTCGGTGAAGTCGAAGAAGGAACGTATCGGCCGTATCGTTCAGATGCACGCCAACCAGCGTGAAGAAATCAAGGAAATGATGGCCGGTGACATCGCCGCCGTCGTGGGCCTGAAGGACACCACCACCGGTGACACCCTGTGCGACGACAAGGCAATGGTCGTGCTGGAGCGCATGGTCTTCCCCGAGCCGGTGATTTCGCAGGCTGTGGAACCCAAGACCAAGGCCGACCAGGAAAAGATGGGCCTGGCCCTGAACCGCCTGGCTGCTGAAGATCCGTCGTTCCGCGTGCGTACCGACGAAGAATCGGGCCAGACCATCATCGCCGGTATGGGCGAGCTGCACCTGGACATCATCGTTGACCGCATGAAGCGCGAATTCAACGTCGAAGCCACCGTCGGCAAGCCGCAAGTGGCTTACCGCGAAACCATCCGCAAGACCTGCGAAGAATCCGAAGGCAAGTTCGTCAAGCAGTCGGGTGGTCGTGGTCAGTATGGTCACGTCGTGCTGAAGATCGAGCCGCAAGAAGCCGGCAAGGGCTTCGAGTTTGTCGACGCGATCAAGGGCGGTACCGTTCCTCGCGAATTCATCCCCGCCGTTGAAAAGGGTGTGCGTGAAACCCTCAACACCGGCGTGCTGGCGGGTTACCCTGTCGTTGACGTCAAGGTCACCCTGTTCTTCGGTTCGTACCACGATGTGGACTCGAACGAAAACGCCTTCCGCATGGCCGGCTCGATGGCCTTCAAGGAAGGTTGCCGCCGCGCCAGCCCCGTCATCCTGGAACCGATGATGGCTGTCGAAGTGGAAACCCCGGAAGATTACGCCGGTACCGTGATGGGCGACCTGTCCTCCCGCCGTGGCATGGTCCAGGGCATGGATGAAATCGCCGGCGGTGGTGGCAAGATCATCAAGGCTGAAGTGCCCCTGTCGGAAATGTTTGGTTACTCGACCACGCTGCGTTCGGCCACCCAAGGCCGTGCAACCTACTCGATGGAATTCAAGCACTACTCCGAAGCGCCCAAGAACGTGATCGACGCAATCGTCACCTCCAAGGCCAAGTAAGTTGCAGGAATGGCGATCCCTTCCGAGTGGAGGGGATCGCTGGCTGGATCACCAGCCACACATTGAATATTGAACATCGAACATATCGTTCTTTTGAAGGAAATCTAAAATGGCAAAAGGCAAGTTTGAACGGACCAAGCCGCACGTGAACGTCGGCACCATCGGTCACGTTGACCACGGCAAGACCACCCTGACCGCTGCAATCGCAACCGTTCTGTCGAAGAAGTTCGGCGGCGAAGCGAAGGCCTACGACCAGATCGATGCAGCGCCTGAAGAAAAGGCCCGCGGCATCACCATCAACACCGCGCACGTCGAATACGAAACCGCGAACCGTCACTACGCGCACGTTGACTGCCCAGGCCACGCCGACTATGTGAAGAACATGATCACCGGCGCAGCCCAGATGGACGGCGCGATCCTGGTGTGCTCGGCCGCTGACGGCCCGATGCCCCAGACCCGCGAGCACATCCTGCTGTCGCGCCAGGTTGGCGTGCCTTACATCATCGTCTTCCTGAACAAGGCTGACATGGTGGACGACGCTGAACTGCTGGAACTGGTGGAAATGGAAGTCCGCGAACTGCTGTCGAAGTACGAGTTCCCTGGCGACGACCTGCCCATCGTGAAGGGTTCGGCCAAGCTGGCGCTGGAAGGCGACACCGGTCCCCTGGGCGAGCAAGCGATCATGGCCCTGGCCGAAGCGCTGGACACCTACATCCCGACCCCGGAACGTGCCGTTGACGGTACCTTCCTGATGCCGGTGGAAGACGTGTTCTCGATCTCCGGCCGTGGCACCGTGGTGACCGGTCGCGTTGAGCGCGGCATCATCAAGGTCGGCGAAGAAATCGAAATCGTCGGTATCGCTGACACCCAGAAGACCACCTGCACCGGCGTGGAAATGTTCCGCAAGCTGCTGGACCAAGGTCAGGCTGGCGACAACGTCGGCGTGCTGCTGCGCGGCACCAAGCGTGAAGACGTGCAGCGTGGCCAGGTTCTGGCCAAGCCGGGCTCGATCAAGCCGCACAAGCACTTCACCGGTGAGATCTATGTTCTGTCGAAGGACGAAGGCGGCCGTCACACCCCGTTCTTCAACAACTACCGTCCGCAGTTCTACTTCCGTACCACCGACGTGACCGGTGCGATCGAACTGCCGAAGGACAAGGAAATGGTCATGCCGGGCGACAACGTGTCGATCACCGTGCAACTGATCAACCCGATCGCCATGGAAGAAGGTCTGCGCTTCGCTATCCGTGAAGGCGGCCGTACCGTCGGCGCTGGCGTGGTTGCCAAGATCTTCGACTAATCGTCGGATCAGCAGTAGCAGTACCCAGTAACACTAGTCGCATTTTTAACATCGCCGGGGATGATCCCCATCCCCGGTTCGTTCTTTAAAGGAAAATCATGTCGGTTCCTAGCCAAAAAATCCGTATCCGTCTGAAAGCTTTCGACTATCGTCTGATCGACCAGTCCGCACTGGAAATCGTTGACACCGCCAAGCGTACCGGCGCTGTCGTCAAGGGCCCGGTTCCCCTGCCGACCCGCATCCAGCGCTTCGACGTCCTGCGTTCGCCGCACGTCAACAAGACTTCCCGCGATCAGTTCGAAATCCGTACCCATCAGCGCCTGATGGATATCGTCGATCCGACCGACAAGACGGTTGACGCATTGATGAAGCTGGACCTGCCCGCTGGCGTTGATGTTGAAATCAAGCTGCAGTAATCAGCTGGCATAGTGTTGGAAAAGCGCACAACCTCGGTTGTGCGCTTTTGTTTTACGGGCTATAATGCTCGGCTTCGATGTGGGTTTTGCGTCTGCAAGGCCCATAATTTATGGTAGTACGAACATCAGCCCCGCCCAATCGCAGGCGGGAATGGAGAAAACAATGAGCCTGGGCCTTGTTGGTCGCAAGGTTGGTATGATGCGCATCTTCACGGAAGATGGGGATTCGATCCCTGTGACCGTGCTGGACGTGTCCAACAACCGCGTGACTCAAATCAAAACGCCTGAAGTGGATGGTTATTCCGCTGTTCAGGTGACCTTCGGTCAACGCCGCGCTTCGCGTGTGGTGAAAGCCGCCGCCGGCCACTTCGCCAAAGCTGGCGTCGAGGCAGGTACTGTCCTCAAAGAATTCCGTGTTGACGCTTCCAAGGCTGCCGAACTGAAGGCTGGCGACGTCGTTGGCATCGGCATGTTTGAAGCTGGTCAGAAAGTCGACGTGCAAGGCGTGTCGATCGGTAAGGGCTACGCCGGTACCATCAAGCGTTACAACTTCTCGTCGGGTCGCGCGACCCACGGTAACTCCCGCTCGCACAACGTTCCTGGCTCCATCGGTATGGCGCAGGATCCGGGCCGCGTGTTCCCCGGCAAGCGCATGACCGGTCATCTGGGTGATGTCAAGACCACCGTCCAGAACCTGGAAATCGCCCGTGTGGACGCAGAGCGTCAGCTGCTGTTGGTGAAGGGTGCCGTTCCTGGCGCCAAGAACGGTCAAGTGATCGTTTCGCCGGCAGTCAAAGTCAAAGCGAAGAAGGGGGCTTAATAATGGAACTGAAGCTCCTGAATGACCAAGGTCAAGCTGCTTCGAACGTCGCCGCACCGGATACCATTTTCGGTCGTGACTACAACGAAGCCCTGATCCACCAGGTCGTGGTTGCCTACCAAGCCAACGCGCGTAGCGGCAATCGCAAGCAAAAGGATCGTGAAGAAGTCAGCCACACCACCAAGAAGCCTTGGCGTCAAAAGGGTACTGGCCGTGCACGTGCCGGTATGTCCTCGTCGCCTCTGTGGCGCGGTGGTGGCCGTATCTTCCCGAACTCGCCTGACGAAAACTTCACCCACAAGGTCAACAAGAAGATGTATCGCGCAGGTGTCTGCTCGATCCTGTCCCAGTTGGCTCGTGAAGGCCGCCTGTCGGTCGTCGAAGAGTTCGCCGTCGAAGCCCCGAAGACCAAGCTGCTGGCCCAGAAGTTGAAGGGCATGGGTCTGGAATCGGTGCTGGTTATTACCGACAGCCTGGACGAAAAGCTGCTGCTGGCCTCGCGCAACCTGCCGGGCGTGCTGGTGGTCGAGCCGCGTCAAGCTGATCCCGTGTCGCTGGTGTACTTCAAGAATGTCTTGATCACCAAGCCGGCTCTGGCAAAGATTGAGGAGTTGCTGGCATGAACGCAATCGTGAAACATAGCGAAGAGCGCCTGATGAAGGTGCTGCTGGCACCGGTGATCTCCGAAAAGGCAACCTTTGTCGCCGAGAAGAACGAGCAAGTCGTCTTCCTGGTCGCCAAGGACGCCACCAAGCTGGAAGTCAAGGCCGCCGTCGAACTGCTGTTCAAGGTGGAAGTGGAATCGGTGCAAGTCGCCAACCGTCAGGGCAAGCAGAAGCGCTCGCGCAACGGTATGGGCCGCCGCAACCACACCCGCCGTGCTTTCGTCAGCCTGAAGCCGGGTCAAGAAATCAACTTCACCGAGGAGGCTAAATAATGGCACTCGTAAAAGTGAAGCCGACCTCGCCCGGTCGGCGCGGCATGGTCAAGGTCGTCAATCCCGACCTGTACAAGGGCCGTCCGCTGGCATCGCTGGTCGAAAAGAAGTCCAAGACCGCCGGCCGTAACAACAACGGCCACATCACCACCCGCCACATCGGCGGTGGTCACAAGCAGCACTACCGTGTTGTCGACTTCCGTCGCAACAAGGATGGTATCCCTGCCAAGGTTGAGCGTATCGAATACGACCCGAACCGTACCGCGCACATCGCACTGCTGTGCTACGTGGACGGCGAGCGCAAGTACATCATCGCTCCCAAGGGCGTGTCGGTTGGCGATCAGCTGATCAGCGGTTCTGAAGCTCCGATCAAGTCGGGCAACACTCTGCCGATCCGCAACATCCCAGTCGGTACCACCATCCACTGCGTGGAAATGCTGCCGGGCAAGGGCGCGCAAATCGCCCGTACCGCGGGTGCCGCTGTCGTGCTGATGGCACGTGAAGGCACCTACGCTCAGGTTCGTCTGCGCTCCGGTGAAGTGCGTCGCGTTCACATCGAATGCCGCGCCACCATCGGTGAAGTCGGTAACGGCGAGCACAACCTGCGCAAGATCGGTAAGGCCGGTGCAACCCGTTGGCGCGGTGTGCGTCCGACCGTTCGTGGCGTTGTCATGAACCCGGTGGATCACCCGCACGGTGGTGGTGAAGGCAAGACCGCCGCTGGCCGTCACCCGGTTTCCCCGTGGGGCCAGCAGACCAAGGGCAAGAAGACTCGTAGCAACAAGCGTACGACTTCGATGATTGTCTCGCGTCGCGGCAAGAAATAAAGGATAAAACATGACACGTTCATTGAAAAAAGGTCCTTTCTGCGACGCCCACCTGGTGAAAAAGGTTGAGGCTGCCCAGGCTACCAAGGACAAGAAGCCGATCAAGACCTGGTCGCGTCGTTCGACCATCATGCCGGACTTCATCGGCCTGACGATTGCCGTGCACAATGGCAAGGCACACGTGCCGGTCTATGTGTCGGAAAACATGGTTGGTCACAAGCTCGGCGAATTCGCGCTGACCCGTACTTTCAAGGGTCACGCTGCCGATAAGAAGGCTAAGAAATAAGGTCCTATGATGGAAACTAAAGCTACTCTGCGCGGTGTGCACCTGTCGGCCCAGAAAGGCCGCCTGGTTGCAGACCTGATCCGCGGTAAAAAAGTTGATCAGGCACTGAATATCTTGGCCTTCAGCCCCAAGAAGGGCGCGGTCATCATCAAGAAGGTTCTGGAGTCCGCTATCGCGAACGCCGAACACAACGATGGTGCCGACATTGACGAGCTGAAAGTCAAGACCATTTATGTGGAAAAGGGTGCGGTCCTCAAGCGCTTCACGGCGCGTGCTAAGGGCCGTGGTGATCGTATTTCCAAGCAGTCGTGTCACATTTACGTGACCGTCGGAAACTAAGGAGTCACGATGGGACAGAAGATTCATCCAACCGGTTTCCGTCTGGCGGTTACGCGTAACTGGGGCTCGCGTTGGTATGCAGGCAACAACAACTTTGCCGACATGCTCAACGAGGACCTGAAGGTCCGCGCTTACCTGAAGAAGAAGCTGAAGAACGCTTCGGTTGGCCGCGTGGTCATCGAGCGTCCGGCCAAGAACGCCCGCATCACCATTTACAGCTCCCGTCCGGGCGTTGTGATTGGCAAGAAGGGTGAAGACATCGAAGTGCTGAAGTCGGCACTGGCCAAGCTGATGGGCGTGCCCGTGCACGTCAACATCGAAGAAATCCGCAAGCCGGAAGCCGATGCTCAGCTGATCGCTGACTCGATCTGCCAGCAGCTGGAAAAGCGCATCATGTTCCGTCGCGCCATGAAGCGTGCGATGCAGAACGCAATGCGTCTGGGCGCTCAAGGCATCAAGATCATGTCGTCGGGCCGTCTGAACGGCATCGAAATCGCACGTACCGAATGGTACCGCGAAGGCCGTGTGCCTCTGCACACCCTGCGCGCCGATATCGACTATGGCTTCGGCGAAGCTGAAACCACCTACGGCATCATCGGTGTGAAGGTGTGGGTCTACAAGGGCGATCGCCTGGCAAACGGCGAATCGCCGGTGCTGGTCGGCGAACTGGAAGACGACAAGAAGCGTCGTGGTCCCCGTCGTGACGACGGCAAGCCGGGTGCACGTCCCCGCTCCAAGACTGGTGCTCCTGGCGCCGGTGCAAAGCGTGGCGGTGGTCGTCCTCAAGCTGCCGATGCCGGTGTATCGGCTGAGAAAGCAGGAGAATAATCATGCTGCAACCAGCACGTAGAAAATATCGTAAAGAACAAAAAGGTCGTAACACCGGCATTTCGCACACCCGCGGAACCGCCGTCTCGTTCGGCGATTTTGGTCTGAAGGCAACCGGCCGCGGCCGTATCACTGCCCGCCAGATCGAAGCTGCTCGTCGTGCGATGACCCGTCACATCAAGCGCGGTGGTCGTATTTGGATCCGCGTTTTCCCGGACAAGCCAATTTCCCAGAAGCCCGCAGAAGTGCGTATGGGTAACGGCAAGGGTAATCCGGAGTACTACGTGGCTGAAATCCAGCCGGGTAAGGTACTGTACGAGATGGACGGTGTGGACGAAGCCCTGGCGCGCGAGGCGTTCCGTTTGGCTGCTGCCAAATTGCCGCTGTCGACGACTTTCGTTGTTCGCCAAGTCGGTCAATAATTAGGAGCGGAACATGAAAGCATCTGAACTCCGCGGTAAGGACAAGGCAGGACTGGAAAAGGAACTGGGCGAGCTGTTGAAAGCTCAGTTCAGCCTGCGCATGCAAATTGCGACCCAGCAACTGAACAATACCGCACAGCTGAAGAAGGTACGTCGCGACATCGCACGTGTGAAAACTGTGATCAACTCGAAGGATGGCCAACAATGAACGATCAAGTGAAACAAGCGCTCAAGCGCACGCTGATTGGCAAAGTTGTGTCGGACAAGATGGATAAGACCGTCACTGTCGAAATCGAGCGTCAAATGAAGCACCCGCTGTACGGCAAGATCATCAAGCGCACCAAGAAGTACCACGCGCATGATGAGCAAAACTCGGCGAAGGCCGGCGATGTGGTGGAAATCACCGAAAGCCGTCCGATCTCCAAGACGAAGTCGTGGACTGTGACCCGTGTGGTACAGGAAGCACAAATCGTCTAAGTAGTAAATGTAGTACTTGCGTGCTCGATATTATGCTGACATAATATCGAGCTCTTTCTTTGCAAAACAAAGTTTGCAGAGGAAGGCTCAAGAGTAGCTCTATTCGTCCCCTAACTAGCGAGTTCGCTTGCTAACAGGACCAAGACTGACCGCCAGCGCATCCTGCGAAGCGGATTAAGTTGGGAAAGAAAATATCATGATTCAAACTGAAAGCCGGCTCGAAGTGGCCGACAACACTGGTGCGCGCGAAGTTCTGTGCATCAAGGTCTTGGGTGGTTCCAAGCGCCGCTATGCGGGCATTGGCGATGTGATCAAGGTTACTGTCAAGAGCGCAGCACCGCGTGGTCGCGTCAAGAAGGGTGAAATTTATAACGCTGTCGTCGTTCGCACCGCCAAGGGCGTGCGTCGTCAGGATGGTTCGCTGGTCAAGTTCGATGGTAATGCTGCCGTCCTGCTGAACGCCAAGCTGGAGCCCATCGGCACCCGTATCTTTGGGCCGGTGACTCGTGAGCTGCGTACAGAGCGCTTCATGAAGATCGTCTCCCTGGCGCCTGAAGTTCTGTAAGGAGTAGTCATGGCAAAGATTCGTAAAAACGATGAAGTCATCGTGTTGACCGGCAAAGACAAGGGCAAGCGCGGTGTCGTGACTGCTCGTGTGGACGCCGATTATGTCATCGTGGAAGGCGTGAACGTCGCAAAGAAGGCGACCCGTCCGAACCCGATGACGGGTGCAACTGGCGGCATCGTCGATAAGCTGATGCCAATTCATGTGTCGAACGTCGCGTTGTTCAACGCTGCGACCGGCAAGGCAGATCGTGTGGCTTACAAGGAAGTGGACGGCAAGAAGGTCCGCGCTTACAAGTCCAACGGCGAAGTCGTTAAGGTTTAAACATCATGGCACGTCTTCAACAGTTTTATAAAGATAAGGTCGTCGCCGATCTGACTACGAAGTATTCGTACAAGTCGGTGATGGAAGTTCCGCGCATCCTGAAGATCACCCTGAACATGGGTCTGTCCGAAGCAGTTGCGGACAAGAAGATCATCGAGCACGCCGTTGGCGACCTGACCAAGATCGCTGGTCAGAAGCCCGTGGTGACCAAGGCTCGCAAGGCTATCGCTGGTTTCAAGATCCGCGAAGGCTACCCGATCGGTTGTATGGTGACCCTGCGTGGCGCCCGCATGTACGAATTCCTGGATCGTCTGATCACCGTGGCCCTGCCGCGCGTGCGTGACTTCCGTGGTGTGTCGGGTCGTGCGTTCGATGGTCGTGGCAACTACAACATCGGTGTGAAAGAGCAGATCATCTTCCCCGAAATTGAGTACGACAAGATCGATGCACTGCGTGGCATGAACATCAGCATCACCACGACTGCAAAGACCGACGACGAAGCGAAGGCGCTTCTCGCCGTATTTAAATTCCCGTTCAGAAACTGAGGATGCCATGGCAAAACTGGCACTGATTAACCGTGAACAGAAGCGCGCAGAAATGGTGAAGAAGTATGCTGCCAAGCGCGCCGAGTTGAAGGCTATTATCGACGACCAATCGAAGTCGGAAGAAGAGCGTTACGAAGCCCGCCTGAAGCTGCAGGCTCTGCCGCGTAACTCCGCTCCGACCCGCCAGCGCAACCGTTGCGCGCTGACTGGCCGTCCCCGTGGTACTTTCCGCAAGTTCGGATTGGGCCGTATCAAGGTCCGTGAAATCGCCATGCGCGGCGAAATCCCGGGTTTGACCAAAGCTAGCTGGTAATAGGAGAAGAAGCAATGAGTATGAGCGATCCTATCGCCGATATGCTGACCCGTATCCGCAATGCGCAAGGCGTGAACAAGACTACCGTCGTCATGCCGTCTTCCAAAGTGAAGGTCGCCATTGCCAACGTCCTCAAGGACGAGGGCTATATCGAAGATTTCGCCGTTGTTGCCGCTGATGGCAAGGCTGAATTGAAAATCGGTTTGAAGTATTACGCTGGCCGTCCGGTCATCGAGCGCCTGGAGCGCGTGTCCCGTCCGGGTCTGCGCATCTACAAGGGCAAGGACGATATCCCCAACGTCATGAACGGCCTGGGTGTGGCAATCGTGTCCACGCCGCGCGGCGTGATGACTGATCGCAAAGCACGCGCAACCGGTGTCGGTGGCGAAGTGATTTGCTACGTGGCCTAAGGAGTGCAAGATGTCTCGTGTAGGTAAAATGCCTGTTGCACTGCCGAATGGCGCGGAAGCGACCATCACTGCAGAGCAAATCACCGTCAAGGGCCCGCTGGGCTCCTTGACCCAACCGCTGACCAAGAAGGTCAAGGTGGTCAACAACAATGGCTCGCTGAGCTTCGAAGTGGCTGATGACAGCCGCGAAGCCAACGCGATGTCGGGCACCCTGCGTGCTCTGGTCAACAACATGGTCAACGGCGTCACCAAGGGCTTCGAAAAGAAGCTGAACCTGGTTGGCGTGGGTTTCCGTGCTCAAGCACAAGGCGACAAGCTGAACCTGTCGCTGGGCTTCTCGCACCCCATCGTTCACCAGATGCCCGCCGGCATCAAGGTTGAGACCCCGACCCAGACCGAAATCCTGATCAAGGGTATCGATCGCCAGGTGGTTGGCCAGGTCGCCGCTGAAATTCGCGCGTACCGCGAACCCGAACCCTACAAGGGCAAGGGTGTGCGCTACGCTGACGAAGTGGTGACGCTCAAAGAAACCAAGAAGAAGTAATAGGGGTTGACGATGGACAAGAAACAATCTCGCCTGCGCCGTGCGACTCAGACTCGCGCCAAGATCGCAGAACTGAAGGTGAATCGTCTGGCTGTGCACCGTACCAACACGCACATCTACGCCAGCGTCATCGGCCCCGACGCCAACGTGCTGGCTTCCGCTTCCACCCTGGAAGCAGAAGTCCGCGCCCAGCTGGCAGGTCAGACCGGCAAGGGCGGCAATGCTGCCGCTGCTGCCCTGATCGGCAAGCGCGTGGCGGAGAAGGCTCTGAAGGCCGGTGTGACTGAAGTCGCATTCGACCGCTCCGGTTTCCGTTATCACGGTCGCGTCAAGGCGCTGGCTGAGGCTGCGCGTGAAGCCGGCCTGAAGTTCTAAGGATTATCGATCATGGCAAAAATGCAATCGAAAACGCAAAGCGACAAGCCAGATGACGGCATGCGCGAAAAAATGATCGCGGTCAACCGCGTCACCAAGGTGGTGAAGGGCGGCCGCATCATGGGTTTCGCAGCGCTGGCAGTGGTCGGTGACGGCGATGGCCGTATCGGCATGGGCAAGGGCAAGTCCAAGGAAGTGCCCGTGGCCGTGCAGAAGGCGATGGAAGAAGCCCGTCGCAAGCTGATCAAGGTGACCCTGAAGAACGGTACCGTGCAACACACCGTCATCGGCAAGCACGGCGCTTCGTCGGTGATGATCTCGCCGGCCAAGGACGGTACTGGCGTCATCGCCGGTGGTCCGATGCGCGCGATCTTCGAGGTGATGGGCGTGACCAACGTGGTGGCCAAGTCGACCGGTTCGACCAACCCCTACAACATGGTCCGTGCCACCCTGGACGGTCTGTCGAAGATGAACACTCCGGCTGAAATTGCTGCCAAGCGCGGCAAGTCGGTCGAAGAAATCCTGGGCTAAGGTGATCGAGATGGCTAACACAATCAAAGTCAAACTGGTCAAGGGTCTGATCGGTACTCGTCAGGACCACCGCGCTACCGTGCGCGGTCTGGGTCTGCGTCGCGTCAACTCGGTGTCCGAACTGGAAGACACCCCGTCGGTGCGCGGCATGATCAACAAAGTGTCCTATCTTGTGAAAGTTGTGTCGTAAGCCTCGGCTTGCGAACGGAGCGAATCATGCAATTAAACACTATCCAACCCGCAGACGGCGCCAAGCACGCTAAGCGTCGCGTCGGTCGTGGTATCGGCTCTGGCCTGGGCAAGACCGCTGGTCGCGGCCACAAGGGTCAGAAGTCGCGTTCGGGCGGTTTCCACAAGGTCGGCTTTGAAGGCGGCCAGATGCCCCTGCAACGTCGTCTGCCCAAGCGTGGTTTCAAGTCGCTGGCGACGCCCTACAAGGCTGAAGTCCGCCTGTCCGACCTGGAAAAGCTGCCCGTCGCCGAGATCGACGTGCTGGCACTGAAGCAAGCCGGCCTCGTGTCGGAACTGGCTCGTGTCGTGCGTATCATCAAGGCTGGCGAACTGACCAAGAAGGTAACCGTCAAGGGTCTGATCGCAACCGCTGGTGCCAAGGCCGCTATCGAAGCTGCCGGTGGTTCCATCGCTGAGTGATCCGGTCCCGGAGCATTAATTGGCAACTACTCCTCAATTAGCAAAAGGTGCCGCAAAAGGATTCCCCTGGGGTCGTTTGTGGTTCCTGCTGGGGGCGTTGATCGTTTATCGCATCGGTGCACATATCCCGGTTCCGGGTATTGATCCGACGCAGTTGGCGCAGCTGTTCAAGCAGAATCAGGGCGGCATTCTGGGCATGTTCAACATGTTCTCCGGTGGTGCCCTGTCGCGCTTTACGATCTTCGCACTGGGGATCATGCCGTATATCTCGGCATCGATCATCATGCAGCTGCTGTCGGTGGTTTCGCCGCAGCTGGAAGCATTGAAGAAAGAGGGTGAAGCCGGTCGTCGCAAGATCACGCAGTACACCCGTTACGGCACCCTGGTGCTGGCGACCTTCCAGGCGCTGGGCATTGCGGTGGCGCTGGAATCGCAAGCCGGCCTGGTGCTGGATCCGGGTCTGGCCTTCCGTCTGACCACGGTGGTGACCTTGATTACCGGTACGATGTTCCTGATGTGGCTGGGCGAACAGATCACTGAACGTGGCCTGGGCAATGGCATCTCGATCATCATCTTCGCTGGTATTGCGGCAGGTCTGCCGAATGCTCTGGGTGGCTTGTTCGAGCTGGTCCGTACCGGTTCGATGAACGCTCTGTCGGCAATCCTGATCTGCGTGATCGTGGCTCTGGTGACGTTCCTGGTGGTGTTCATCGAACGTGGTCAGCGCAAGATCCTGGTGAACTATGCGAAGCGTCAGGTCGGCAACAAGATCTACGGTGGCCAGAGCAGCCACCTGCCGCTGAAGCTGAACATGGCTGGCGTGATTCCGCCGATCTTTGCATCGTCGATCATTCTGTTCCCGGCCACGATCACCAGCTGGTTCACATCGGGTGACACGTCGAACCCCTTCATTCGTTTCCTGAAGGATCTGGCGGCATCGATGGCACCAGGCGAACCGATCCATGCCTTGCTGTATGCGGTAGCTATCGTTTTCTTCTGCTTCTTCTACACCGCACTGGTGTTCAACAGCAAGGAAACGGCAGACAACCTGAAGAAGAGTGGTGCTTTTGTTCCGGGTATCCGTCCGGGTGACCAGACCGCGCGTTATATCGACAAGATCCTGATGCGCCTGACCCTGGCCGGCGCCGTGTACATCACCTTGGTGTGCCTGCTGCCAGAGTTCCTGATCGCACGCTGGAAGGTGCCGTTCTACTTCGGTGGCACATCGCTGCTGATCATTGTGGTCGTGACGATGGATTTCATGGCCCAAGTGCAGAACTATGTGATGTCTCAGCAGTATGAATCGTTGCTCCGCAAAGCTAATTTCAAGGGTGGCATGACACCGCGATAAGCGGGCTCATGCTCCAAGGAAGAAGACACGGAATGGCAAAAGACGACGTTATTCAGATGCAGGGCGAGATTCTTGAAAATCTGCCCAACGCGACATTCAGGGTTAAGTTGGAAAACGGTCACGTTGTACTCGGCCATATTTCCGGCAAGATGCGCATGAATTACATCCGTATCCTGCCCGGCGATAAGGTAACGGTGGAACTGACGCCTTACGATTTGAGCCGGGCACGTATCGTGTTCCGAACCAAGTAACAGTGAAACATTGAAAGAAAGAGGGCCACAATGAAAGTGCTCGCATCAGTCAAGCGGATCTGCCGCAACTGCAAAATCATCAAGCGCAATGGTATCGTTCGTGTGATCTGCACCGAACCTCGCCATAAGCAGCGCCAGGGTTAACTTAACGTTATTGATCGAGGAATAACGAATGGCACGTATTGCAGGGGTCAACATCCCCAACCATCAGCACACCGTAATCGGCCTGACCGCCATCTATGGTATTGGCCGTCCGCGCGCACAAGACATTTGCGCTGCTACCGGCGTTCCGACCAACAAGAAGGTCAAGGACCTGGACGATAACGAGCTGGAAAAGCTGCGTGACGAAATCGCCAAGTTCGTCGTGGAAGGCGATCTGCGCCGTGAGTTGTCCATGAACATCAAGCGTTTGATGGACCTGGGTTGCTACCGCGGTCTGCGTCACCGTCGTGGTCTGCCGGTTCGCGGTCAACGTACCCGCACCAACGCCCGTACTCGCAAGGGTCCGCGCAAGGCCGCTCAATCGCTGAAGAAATAATCCCGGCAGGCGCAAGCACTGGTCGGATTCAAGGAAGAAATTATGGCAAAGTCCCCCAACAACGCAGCAGCATCGCGTGTTCGTAAGAAAGTCAAGAAGAACGTTGCTGAAGGCATCGCGCACGTTCACGCTTCGTTCAACAACACCATCATCACGATCACCGACCGTCAGGGCAACGCTCTGTCGTGGGCAACTTCGGGTGGTGCTGGCTTCAAGGGTTCGCGCAAGTCGACTCCGTTCGCAGCCCAGGTCGCCGCTGAAAGCGCCGGCAAGGTTGCCATCGAATGCGGCATCAAGAACCTGGAAGTGCGTATCAAGGGCCCCGGCCCGGGCCGTGAATCCGCAGTGCGCGCTCTGAACAACCTGGGCATCAAGATCACCCAGATCCAGGACGTGACTCCGGTCCCGCACAACGGCTGCCGTCCGCCGAAGCGCCGTCGCATCTAAGTTGTAGTATAATCTTGCGCTTTCGCCTGTTCGTCAGGCAAAAGCGCAGGCAAATCACCCGCCAATCACCTTGGCGGGTTTTGTTCTTAAGACCACTGTCTGGCCGCATGCAGGTCAGACTAGCGTCCGGCAACATGGGACGTCATTGATAAAGGAAATACCGTGGCACGTTATATCGGACCGAAAGCAAAACTCTCCCGCCGCGAAGGCACCGACCTGTTCTTGAAGAGCGCACGCCGCTCGCTGGATTCCAAGTGCAAGCTGGATTCCAAGCCGGGTCAGCACGGCCGCACTTCGGGCGCCCGCACCTCCGACTACGGCAACCAGCTGCGTGAAAAGCAGAAGGTCAAGCGCATGTACGGCGTCCTCGAGCGCCAGTTCCGCCGCTACTTCGCTGAAGCCGACCGCCGCAAGGGCAACACCGGCGAAACCCTGCTCAAGCTGCTGGAATCGCGCCTGGACAACGTCGTCTACCGCATGGGCTTCGGCTCGACCCGCGCTGAAGCGCGTCAGCTGGTGTCCCACAAGGCCCTGACCGTGAACGGTCAAGTCGTGAACATCGCTTCGTACTCCGTCAAGGCTGGCGACGTCATCGCCATCCGTGAAAAGGCCAAGAAGCAAGTGCGTATCGCCGAAGCCCTGTCGCTGGCCGAGTCGAACGGTTTCCCGCAGTGGGTTTCCGTGGATTCGAAGAAGCTGGAAGGCACCTTCAAGTCGTCGCCGGACCGTACCGAAATCGCTGCCGACGTCAACGAATCGCTGATCGTCGAACTGTACTCGCGTTAATTCGTAGTACCGCCGTACCCCTGTGCCCACCTCATGGTGGGCATTTTTCCGAACTGCCATCAGCCTTATCGGTGTAACGAGCCGAGGGTATTGAAAAGGACAATTCATGCAAAACAGTTTGTTGAAGCCCCGCATCATCGAAGTGGAAACCCTGGCCCCCGGTCACGCAAAGGTCGTGATGGAGCCGTTCGAACGTGGTTACGGTCACACCCTGGGCAACGCGCTGCGCCGCGTGCTGCTGTCGACCATGAGCGGTTACGCTCCCACCGAAGTGACCATCGCTGGTGTGGTGCACGAATACTCGTCCCTGGACGGCGTGCAGGAAGACGTCGTGGACATCCTGCTGAACCTGAAGGGCGTGGTCTTCAAGCTGCACAACCGTGACGAAGTCACCCTGACCCTGAAGAAGGAAGGCGAAGGCGCCGTCCTGGCTTCCGATATCGATCTGCCGCACGACGTCGAACTGATCAATCCGGATCACGTCATCGCCAACCTGACCGGTGGCGGCAAGCTGGACATGCAGATCAAGGTCGAAAAGGGCCGTGGCTACGTGCCGGGTAACGTGCGTCGTCTGTCCGAAGACACCAACAAGACCATCGGCCGCATCATTCTGGATGCCTCGTTCTCGCCGGTGCGTCGCGTGTCCTACGCGGTCGAATCCGCTCGTGTGGAACAGCGTACCGACCTGGACAAGCTGGTCATGAACATCGAGACCAACGGCGTCATCACGCCGGAAGAGGCGATCCGCCAATCGGCTCGCGTGCTGGTCGATCAGCTCAACGTGTTCGCTGCCCTGGAAGGCACCGAAGCGACTGCAGAAGCACCGTCGCGCGCACCGCAGGTCGATCCTATCCTGCTGCGTCCGGTCGACGACCTGGAACTGACCGTGCGTTCGGCAAACTGCCTGAAGGCCGAGAACATTTACTACATCGGCGACCTGATCCAGCGCAGCGAAAACGAATTGCTGAAGACCCCGAACCTGGGTCGCAAGTCGCTGAACGAAATCAAGGAAGTCCTGGCTTCGCGTGGCCTGACCCTGGGCATGAAGCTGGAAAACTGGCCGCCGGCTGGTCTGGAAAAGTAATTCATGTCACCTGGCGGGCTGCGGTGCAAGCCGCGCCGCCAGGCTGACTTGAGGCTGTATCTGAAGTACCCGTCGTATTCGCAGCAAAGAACTTTTATCCGATATTTACCGGTCCGCGGTCAGGACAGCCCAGCTGGCCTGCCGATAGAAGAACTGGATCAAAACTGTAACCTGAAAGGAAATTACCATGCGTCACCGTCACGGTCTCCGCAAACTGAATCGTACTTCGTCCCACCGCCTGGCCATGCTGCGCAACATGACTGTTTCGCTGCTGCGTCATGAAGCCATCAAGACCACCCTGCCGAAGGCCAAGGAACTGCGCCGCGTCGTCGAGCCGATCCTGACCCTGGGCAAGACCGACACCCTGGCCAACAAGCGCCTGGCCTTCAACCGCCTGCGCGATCGCGAAATCGTCGGCAAGCTGTTCTCCGAACTGGGCCCGCGCTACGCTGCCCGTAACGGCGGCTACCTGCGCATCCTGAAGATGGGCTTCCGTCAAGGCGACAACGCACCGATGGCCTTCGTTGAGCTGGTCGATCGTCCGGAAGTCACCGACGCTGCAGACGCGCCGACCGCTGAGTAATCTCACGGACGTAGCTGCTCCAAGAAAAGCCAGGCATTGCCTGGCTTTTTTGTTTGCCACGCCGGTTTTCGCGCTTGTCCTTGTCTTGCATGGCCACGCAGCAGGTCAGGATGTGGTTGAATACGGCATCTGCAAGGAGATCTTCCGATGTCTGCTTCCCTGTTGAACCAACCGCTGCTGGTGTTGGCAAACCTGCCGGACCAGGCCTTGGCCGAACGCATCGCCGACGCGCTGGTCGAGCAGGGATTGGCCGCCTGCGTCAACATCCTGCCTGCGGTGCGCTCGGTCTATCGCTGGCAAGGAAAGGTCCAGCGCGACACCGAAGTCCCCGTGCTCATCAAGACCACGCAGGCCCGCTACCAGGAGCTGGAGCAGGCCATCCTGCAAGCCCATCCCTATGATGTGCCCGAGATCATCGCCCTGCCGATCACGGCGGGCCTGCCTGCCTACCTGGCATGGATGCAGGATGCGACCGCCCGTCCCTTGCGCGTATAGGCGCCCCCGCACTTCAGACAAGGAATACCGTTGAACCGCATGACCCCGCGCATTTCTGCCGACCCGCGCAAGCCTCTGCCGAGGCTGCCCTTGTTGATCTGGCTCGCCATCCTGGCCTTGCTGGGCCTGCTGGCCGCCAAGGCCGCCCAGGCGGCTGAGGATTACCTGCCGCCCGAACAAGCCTTCCAGCTCAGCGGCCGCATGGTCGATGCACAGACGCTGGAGCTGAGCTATCGGATTGCCGATGGCTACTACATGTATCGTGACCGCTTCCACTTCAGCGCCGAGGGGGCGACCTTGGCCGAGCCCCGGTTCCCGGCCGGCAAGCGCAAGTACGACGAGAATTTCCAGCAGGAAGTGGAGACCTATCACCAATCGGTCACGGCGCGCGTGCCGGTCAGTGGGGCGGTGGACAAGTTCGTGGTGCTGGCTGTTTCGCAGGGGTGCGCCGACAAGGGCTTATGTTATCCACCGATGACGCTCAAGCTGACCATGTCGGCGCAGGCCATCGGCCAGAGTGTGAGCCCGGCTGGCAGCGAGGGGGCAATCCAAGGTGGCGCTGGCGGCAGCGATATCGATGGCATTGCCGCCGTGCTCAAGAGCGGCAAGCTGTGGAGCATCCTCTCGCTGTTCTTCCTGCTTGGCATCGGGTTGTCCTTTACGCCCTGTGTGTTGCCGATGCTGCCCATCCTGTCCTCCATCATTGTCGGGCAGCAGCCGGGCGCCGGCGGTGGACGCGGGCGCAGCTTCCTGCTGTCGGTCGATTATTCGCTGGGCATGGCCCTGGTCTACACGGCACTGGGTGTGGCCGCCGGGATGCTGGGAGAGGGCTTGTCGGCCTATCTGCAGAACCCTTGGGTGCTGGGCGCGTTTGCCGTGTTGATGGCCGGGCTGGCATTGTCGATGTTCGACCTCTACACCCTGCAAGTCCCCGCCTCGTTGCAATCCAAATTATCCACAGCCTCCGGCGGAGGCAGTGGCAAATGGGTCGGTGTCTTCCTGATGGGCGCGATTTCGGCGCTGATCGTGGGCCCCTGCGTGGCGGCTCCCCTGGCCGGGGCCTTGCTGTACATCAGCCAGACCGGCAATGTGGTGCTGGGGGGCAGTGCCCTGTTTTCCATGGCACTGGGCATGAGCGTGCCGCTGCTGCTGGTCGGCGCGTCCGCCGGTGCCTTGTTGCCTCGCGCGGGTGCCTGGATGGATGCGGTCAAGCGCTTCTTTGGCGTGTTGATGCTGGGCACGGCCTTGTGGATGGTGTCGCCGGTGATCCCTTCATGGTTGCAGGTGGCTGGCTGGGCGGCGCTGGGCATCGGCTATGGCGCTTTCCTGCTGTGGACGCGTCCGGCTGGATGGATGTCCCGGGCACTCGGCCTGGTGGTGGTCACGCTGGGCTTGCTGCAACTGGTGAGCGTGGCCACCGGTGGGCGAGATCCGCTGGCGCCGCTATCGCATCTGCGCGGGCAGTCAGCCGCCGCGCAGGCCACCGACTTCGTGCGCATCCGCTCCAGCGCTGAGCTGGATGCGGCCCTGAAGGAAAACGCATCCGGCGAGCGCCGCCCGGTCATGCTGGATTTCTATGCCGACTGGTGCGTTTCCTGCAAGGAAATGGAACGCTTCACCTTCACCGATGAGCGCGTGAAGGCGCGCTTTGGCCAGATGCTGCTGCTGCAGATCGACGTGACCGCCAACAATGCCGATGACCGCGCCATGTTGAAGCGCTTCAATCTTTTCGGTCCGCCCGGCATCATGTTCTTCGATGCCGATGGCCGGGAACTGGCGCAGCGCCGCGTGATCGGCTATCAGGATGCTGACAGGTTCATTTCTACTCTGCAAAATCTGTAGTTCCACATGTCGCAATGTAATTTGAAAAGCACTTTATAGTCGTTGGCCTGAGGCTGGCCTCGCGTTATAGTCAGCCTTCTGTTTTCATTCTGTCCACCAAGGAGACCATCATGACGCTGCGCCTGGGCGATACCGCACCGGATTTCGAGCAAGAATCCTCGATCGGCAAGATCAAATTCCACGACTGGGCGGGTGACTCCTGGGTCGTGCTGTTCTCCCACCCGGCCGATTTCACGCCGGTCTGCACCACCGAGCTGGGCCTGACGGCCAAGCTGAAGCCCGAATTCGACAAGCGCAACGTCAAGGCCATCGCGCTCTCCGTGGACGGCGCCGAGGCCCATAACCAATGGATCAAGGACATCGAGGAAACCCAGCAGACCGTGGTCGGCTTCCCCATCGTGGCTGACGTCGACAAGAAGGTCGCGGGTCTCTACGACATGATCCACCCCAACCAGTCCGAAACCGCCACCGTGCGTTCGCTCTTCGTCATCGATCCGAAGAAGAAGGTGCGCCTCATCATCACCTACCCGATGAGCACCGGCCGCAATTTCGACGAAGTGCTGCGCGTCATCGACGCCCTGCAACTGACCGATGGCTATACCGTGGCCACCCCGGGCAACTGGAAGGATGGCGACGACGTCATCATCCCGCTGTCGATCAAGGACGAGGAAACCATCAAGCAGAAGTATCCCAAGGGCTACAAGGCGCCGCGCCCCTACCTGCGCATCACGCCGCAGCCGAACAAGTAATCCCGGCTCGCTGCCCAGTTCCACCAAAGCGCTCCTGCGGGAGCGCTTTTTGTTTGCCTCTCAGCATTGCGCCTCAGCTTGGCTGTGCCACCGTGCGCGCGAAGTCGTCCAGGAACAGGCGCGCCACCGGCGAGAGCATGGTGCCACGCCGCGTCACCAGCTGGTAAGGCTCGCTGCGGGTATGCAGGCGCAGCGGCAGGATGCGCGTCATGCCGAAGCGTGTGCAGAACTGCGCCACATCCACCGACAGCAGCGCCACGAAGTGCGGATTCTTCTGCAGCAGCGACAAGGTGGTGAAGGCCGAGGTGGTTTCCATCAGGTGTAGCGGGAAGCGCAGGTCGGCGTTGTGAAATTCGCGCTCCAGCGTCATGCGCATGGGCATGTTGGCCGAATAGACCACCCAGCGCGAATCGGCCAGGTCGGCCAGCTGCAGGCTGGGCGCATCGGCCAGCGGGTGCTGAACACTGGCCACCACGGCCAGCTCTTCATCGTGGATATTGAAGGCGTCATACAGGTCCGGACGCTGGCTGATGCTGGTGCGGCAGATCGCCAGATCCAGGCGGCCCTGGTCGAGCAGGCGCAACAGCCGGGCACTGGTGTCTTCGACGATTTCCACCGACAGCGCCGGATGGGCTTCCAGCAAGCGCGTGAGTGCATCGGTGAGCAAGGGCACCGCGCCCATGATGGTCCCGACAGCCAGTCGGCCGCCATGGCCCTGCATGATCGCCAGCATCTCTTCGCGCAGATGGGTCAGGTCGGTCTGGATGAGCCGCGCATAGCGGATGACGCAATGGCCCAGCTCGGTGGCCTCCAGCCCGCGATTGGTGCGGGTGAACAATTGCGCACCGAGCGTGCTCTCGATCTCCTGCAAGGCCTTGCTGGCCCCGGGCTGGGTCAGCGCCACCTGTTCGGCGGCCTTGAGCAGTGAACCATGGTCGGACAGGGCGATGAGCAGGCGCAACTGGCGCAAGTGCAGGCGGGAGGTGATGGAGGCCAGCGAAGGCAGCGTGTTGTGCATGAAGGTCATCCTCAAAGAAGTCCTTAGTATGAGCCTTGGTTATACCCATATCAACAGCTCTCATTAGCCAAGGGGGCCGCGATGGCTTAGAGTCTGGCTTTCCAATGCAGGAAGCCAGAGGGAAGCGCTGGCTTCGGCAGATTCGGGAGGACTGGCGGCACAGCAGCCCCCGATGCCGACATCTATAAATCAAGGCTATGTAATGGCACTTATCAACTACATCACCCAGGTTCAGTTCGACTACGGCGCGCTGGCGCTCCTGCAGCAGGAATGCGACCGCCTCGGCATCAAGAAGCCGCTGGTGGTGACCGACATGGGCATCCGCAATGCCGGCCTGCTGGACAAGGTCCTGGGTCAGTTGAAGGAGGGCGTCGGCGCCGTGGTCTATGACCAGACCCCGCCCAATCCCAACGAAGGCGCGGTGCGCGCTGCGGTCGCGCTGTTCCGCCAGCACGGCTGCGACGGCATCGTGGCCGTAGGCGGCGGTTCGTCCATCGACCTGGCCAAGGGTGTGGCCGTGTGCGGCACCCATGAGGGTCCGCTGAAATCCTTCGCGCTTATCGAAGGCGGCCTGGCCAACATCACCGCCAAGACCGCGCCGGTGATCGCCATCCCGACCACCGCCGGCACCGGCAGCGAAGTCGGCCGTGGCGCCATCCTGATCCTCGACGATGGCCGCAAGGTCGGCATCATCTCGCCCTATCTGGTGCCCAAGCTGGCCATCTGCGACCCCGAGCTGACCCTGGGCCTGCCGCCCTTGATGACAGCGGCCACCGGCATGGACGCCATCGCCCACTGCCTGGAAACTTTCATGGCGCCGTCCTTCAACCCGCCTGCCGACGGCATCGCCCTGGATGGCCTGTGGCGCGCCTGGGCGCATATCGAGCGCGCCACCCGCGAGCCGGGCGACCGCGAAGCGCGGCTGAACATGATGAGCGCTTCCATGCAGGGCGCGATGGCCTTCCAGAAGGGCCTGGGCTGCGTGCACAGCCTGTCGCATTCGCTGGGCGGCATCAATCCGCGGCTGCACCACGGCACCCTCAACGCCATCTTCCTGCCGGCCATCATCGCCTTCAACGAAAGTGCGGCGAGCATGGTCAAGGACAACAAGATGGCCCGCATGGCCCACGCCATGGGCCTGGGCAACGGCGCCGAGATCGGCCCGGCGATTCGCGACATGAGCCGCCGCCTGGGCTTGCCGGCAGGACTGGGCGAGCTGGGTGTGACCGAATCGATGTTCCCGCAGATCATCCAGGGGGCGCTGGCGGACCACAGCCACAAGACCAATCCGCGCGAGGCCTCGGAACAGGATTACCTGCACATGCTGCAGCAATCCATGTGATGGCCGACAATGACGGCGCAACCGGCCCGCCCCGCGTGGCCAGTTGCCCAGACCAGTAACCCAGCAGCCGCTCCCGCTCACGCGGGCGCGGCCTTTATGCCTGATCCGGCCAACGGCGCAGGCGCCAACGAAACCAGCAGGAGCACAACGTGAGCATTAACATCCTTGGACACAACTACATCGGCGGCCAGCGCAGTGGTCAGGGCGACGTCGCCCTGCACAGCGTCGACGCGACCACCGGTGCGCTCTTCGACACCCCGTTCCTGACCGCGACCGACAAGGAAGTGGCCGCCGCCGTCCACGCCGCCGAGCAGGCCTATCCGCTCTACCGCGCAACCACCTCGGAGCAGCGCGCCCAGTTCCTGGAAGCCATCGCCGACGAGATCGACGCCCTGGGTGATGATTTCCTCGCCGCCGTGGCCCGCGAAACCGCCCTGCCGGCCACACCGCGCCTGGCTGGCGAACGCGCCCGCACCAGCGGCCAGATGCGTCTGTTCGCCAAGGTCGTGCGTCGCGGCGACTTCTACGGCGCCCGCATCGACACCGCCCTGCCGCAGCGCCAGCCGCTGCCGCGCCCGGACATCCGCCAGTACAAGATCGGCGTAGGTCCGGTGGCCGTCTTCGGCGCCAGCAATTTCCCGCTGGCCTTCTCGGTGGCCGGCGGCGATACCGCTGCCGCTCTGGCGGCCGGCTGCCCGGTGGTGTTCAAGGCCCACAGCGGCCACCTGGTCACCTCCGAACTGGTGGCTGACGCCATCGAGCGCGCCGTCAAGAAGACCGGCATGCCCGCCGGCACCTTCAACATGATCTACGGTGACCGCGTGGGCGCCCAACTGGTCAAGAGCCCCGGCATCCAGGCGGTCGGCTTCACCGGCTCGCTGCGCGGTGGCCGCGCCCTGTGCGACATGGCTGCAGCGCGTCCGCAGCCGATCCCGGTGTTTGCCGAGATGTCCAGCATCAACCCCATCATCCTGATGCCGGAAGCGCTGAAGCTGCGCGGCGACGCCATCGCCAAGGACCTGGCCGGTTCGGTCACCGTCGGCGTGGGCCAGCTGTGCACCAGCCCTGGTCTGCTGCTGGGCGTGCGTTCGCCGGAACTGACCGCCTTCATCGAGAAGCTGTCGGCGGCCTTCGGCGGCACCAACCCGGCCACCATGCTCAACAGCGGCGGCCTGACCCATTACAACGGCGGTGTGGCGCGCCTGACCCAGTTGCCGGGCGTGAAGGTGATCGCCACCGGCGGCACCAGCTACACCCAGGCCGTGCCGCACCTGTTCAAGGCCGATGCCGCGCTGCTGTTCTCCAAGGAAGCACCGCTGGAAGAAGAAGTCTTCGGCCCCTCCACCGTCATTGTCGAGCTGGAAAGCCGTGAGCAGCTGCTGGACTTCGCCGCCAAGATGAACGGCCAGCTGACCGCCACCCTGCAAGCCGAGATCGGCGACCTGCAAGGCAACCAGGACTTGATCGCGATCCTCGAACAGAAGGCCGGTCGCCTGCTGTTGAACGGCTTCCCGACCGGTGTCGAGGTGTGCGACGCCATGGTCCACGGCGGCCCGTACCCGGCCACGTCGGACGCCCGCGGCACCTCGGTGGGCAGCTTGGCCATCGAACGCTTCCTGCGTCCGGTGTGCTACCAGAACTACCCGGACGCGATGCTGCCGGCGGCGCTGCAGAATGCCAATCCTCTGGGCCTGATGCGCCTGGTCGATGGCGAGCAGACCCGCGCTACCGTCGGCTGATATTGCTCACTGCATGATCCGGACCGGTCCCAGCCATCTGGCAAGGCCGGTCCTGCAAGACCTTCCCCGCACTCGATTGCGGGGTCGCAACAAGAACCCCATTCCAAGATCCCGAGAGGAGGAGACCCCATGACCCCATTCATCCGGCGCGCCGCGCTGTCGGCTACCGCCTGCGCGCTGCTGGGCGCAGCCATCCTGCCATCCGCCCAAGCGGTGGGCGATACCATCAAGATCGGCTTCATCACCGACATGTCCGGCACCTATGCCGATTTCGACGGCCAGGGCGGCGTCGAAGCCATCCGCATGGCCATTGCCGATGCCGGCGGCGCCATCAATGGCAAAAAGGTGGAGCTGGTCTTTGCCGACCACCAGAACAAGGCCGATATCGCCGCCAACAAGGCCCGCGAATGGTTTGACCGCGATGGCGTGGACATGCTGGTGGGCGGCGTGAACTCGGCAGCCAGCCTGGCCATGGGCAAGGTCGCGGGCGAGAAGAAGAAGGTCTTCATCTCGGTCGGCGCCGGCACCACGCGCCAGACCAACGAAGAGTGCAATGCCTACACCATCCAGTACGCCTACGACACCACCGCGCTGGCGCGCGGGACGGGCGCGGCCATCACGCGCCAGGGCGGCAAGTCCTGGTATTTCCTGACGGCCGATTACGCCTTCGGCACCTCGCTGGAAAAGGACACCAGCGAAGTCGTCAAGAGCAATGGCGGCAACGTCGTTGGCGCGACCCGGGTGCCGCTGGCGACTTCCGATTTCTCGTCCTTCCTGTTGCAGGCGCAATCCTCCAAGGCGCAGATCCTGGGCCTGGCCGTGGCGGGGGGCGACGTCATCAATGCCATCAAGGCGGCCAATGAATTCGGCGTGAACAAGACCATGAAGCTGGCCGGCCTGCTGATCTTCATCAACGATACCCACTCGCTGGGTTTGCCGCTGACCCAGGGGATGTACCTCACCGATGGCTGGTACTGGGACCTCAACGACCAGACCCGCGCCTGGGCCAATCGCTATTTCATGAAGATGAAGAAGATGCCTTCCATGTTCCAGGCCGGCGACGCCTCGGCGGTGGGGCAGTACCTCAAGGCCGTCAAGGCCGTGGGCAGTACCGATGCCGACAAGGTCATGGATTACCTGCGCAAGAATCGCATCAATGATTTCTTCACCAGCAACGGCGTGGTGCGTCCTGATGGACGCATGGTGCATGACATGTACCTGATGGAAGTGAAGAAGCCTTCCGAATCCAAGCGCCCCTGGGATTACTACAAGCTGGTGCAGACCATTCCCGGAGAGCAGGCCTACATGACCAAGGCGGAATCCAAGTGCGCGTTGTGGAAATGAACGCACGCTGAACCGACAAGCCGGACGGCGTCATCAAGACACCGCCGGCCAGATTTTGAGCAGAAAGTCTGATGTGGATCGGACCATGTTCAACGCATCCCGGGCAACCGGGGTGCGTTTTTTTTCGGCCTTATCCCAGGAATCCAATCAGGCGCGGCGCGGTACCTGCGGGCGCATCGACACGCCCAGGCGGTTCCAGGCGTTGATGATGGCCACCGCGAACGTCAGGTTGGCGATCTCGGTGTCATTGAAGTGCTGCTGCAACTGGGCAAAGGCGGCGTCTTCCTTGTCGGCATCCGGCTGGTGCAGATGGGTGAAACGCTCGGCCCAGTTCAGCGCGGCCCGCTCGGCGTCGGTGAAGAAGGGGATTTCGCGCCAGGCCGCCAGGGTGTTGAGGCGCTGCTGGTCTTCGCCCTTCTGCAGCAGGTCATGCGAATGCATGTCGACGCAGAAGGCGCAGCCGTTCAGTTGCGATACGCGCAGGAAGACCAGTTCCAGCAGCTTGGGATCGACGCCGCTCTGGTGGACCACTTCGCTGGCCTTGAGGAGGGCATTGAAGGCCGGGGCGGCGAGCTTGGCATGGGGCAGGCGTTGCTTGAAATCGGACATGGGAGTTCTCCATCGAGGGTGAGGTGACAACGGCGCCATTCGCCGGTGTTCCTCCACTAGACGGAGCGGGATGTCCTGTTGTGACAGGTCTGCGAAAAAAACCGAAAGATTCAGTCCACCGCCAGCTGTTGCCGGGCGATGGCCGCGAGCTTGTCGGGGTTGCGCACGACGTAGATCGCACTGACGCGCCCGGCCTGCCATTGCAGCGCCTGGGCCGATTCCAGCACGCCATCGACATAGCGCAACAGGCCGGCCGCACCATTGATCCAGGCGGCCTGATAGACGATGCGCGCGCCGAAGCGGCGCACATTGGCGTAGTACAGCCAGGAAATGCGCTCTGCCCCCTCCAGCGGATGCGGGAAGGACGCCACCTTGCCGCCGCCGTCGCCGATCAGGCGCGCATCCTCGGCCAGCAATCCCAGCATGGCCTCACGCTGGCCGCTTTGCAGCGCTTGCATGAATTTTTCCAGCAACAGCGCATGGGTCTCCCGCGTCACCGGGCTGGACGCGGCCCGCACTGCTGGGCTGAGCGGGTCGGCCTGGTGTTCCTGCCGCGCCAGCCGTTCGCGCGCGCGATGCACCAGCTGGCGGCAGCTGGCTTCGGACTTTTGCAGGATGGCGGCGATGTCGGGATAGTCGTTGTCGAACACCTCACGCAGCAGGAAGGCGGCGCGCTCTTCGGGCTTGAGGCGTTCCAGCAGCAACAGGTAGGCGAAGGAGAGGTCGCTGTGCTGTTCCAGCAACTGTTCGGGGGAAGGGGCCAGGCCGGCCTGGCCGTAGAGGTCGATGTCCGGACCGGGGCCGGGCTCGGCCAGGTCCACCAGCGGTTCCGGCAGCCAGTGGCCGACATAGTGCTGGCGTTCCTGCTGCAGCTGGCGCAGGCGGTCGATGCACAGGCGCGTGACCACCGTCACCAGCCAGGCCTCGGCCGAGTCCAGCACGGCCTTGTCCTGGGCGTGCCAGCGCAGCCAGGCGTCCTGCAGCACGTCGTCCGCCTTGCTGCGCGAAGCCAGCATGCGGTAGGCCACGCCAAACAGGCGCGGCCGGTGCTGTGTGAACAGGGCGAGCGCGAGGTCGTCCGTCATCGGTCTTGACCTGGTGCCGGGCGGTGTCAGCCTTGCTTGAGCTTGCGCGCGATGTCCAGCGCGAAGTAGGTCAGCACGCCATCGGCACCGGCGCGTTTGAAGGCCATCATGGCTTCCATCATGGTCTTGTCGTGGTCCAGCCAGCCATTCTGGGCGGCGGCCTTGATCATGGCGTATTCGCCGCTGACCTGGTAGGCGAAGGTGGGGACGCGGAATTCATCCTTCACGCGGCGCACGATGTCCAGGTAGGGCATGCCAGGCTTGACCATGACCATGTCGGCACCTTCTTGCAGGTCCAGCGCCACCTCGCGCAGGGCTTCGTCGCTGTTGGCCGGATCCATCTGGTAGGTGGCCTTGCTGCCCTTGCCCAGGTTGGCGGCCGAGCCGACCGCGTCGCGGAAGGGACCGTAGAAGGCCGAGGCGTACTTGGCCGAGTAGGCCATGATGCGGGTGTAGATGTGTCCCTGGGCTTCCAGCATGGCGCGGATGGCGGCGATGCGGCCATCCATCATGTCCGAAGGGGCGACCACGTCCACGCCGGCATCGGCCTGGGTTTGCGCCTGCTTGACCAGCAGCGCCAAGGTTTCATCGTTGAGGATGTAGCCGGTCTCGTCCAGCACGCCATCCTGGCCGTGGCTGGTGTAGGGGTCCAGCGCCACGTCGCACAGGATGCCCAGATCGGGGAAACGGTCCTTCAGGGCGCGCACCACGCGCGGCACCAGGCCGTCGGGGTTGGTGGCTTCGATACCGTCGGGCGTCTTCAGGGCCGGGTCGATCACCGGGAACAGCGCCAGCACCGGCACGCCCAGCTTCACGCATTCTTCGGCCACCGGCAGCAGCGCATCCAGCGAGAGGCGTTCCACGCCCGGCAACGACGCCACGGGCGTACGCAGGTTCTGGCCTTCCTGGACGAAGACGGGATAGATCAGGTCGGCGCTGGTGATGACGTTTTCGGCCATGAGGGCGCGCGAGAAGGCGTCGCGGCGCATGCGGCGCATGCGCAGGGCGGGGTAGCCGGCGTTGGAACTGAAGTCGGTCAAAGACATGGGCATTCTTTCAAAATAGATGATGTTTGACGTTATCTTGGAATATTTTCGAGCTATTCATCGTTATCTTCGGAAAATTGCCTCCTTTGAATTACAGGATGAACAACTTTCCCTCGAGATACTTTACCTTAGCTGCGGGTGATTCATTCACCCCCCGCTTCCCCTTCCCTCCCTGAGCGGGGCCGATCGTGCAAGCGAAAGGCATTCGGCCCCGGAGAATATCCCTGTTCTCCGGGGTTTTTTTTGTCCATGCTTTTTACTCCTGGCTGAGCCGATGCGCCTTGTCGGCGATCAGCTTTGCTGTGCTGCGTCAGCAGCAGCGTCGCCGGCCGCGGCGGCGGGAGTGGCCACCTGCGCCGGGTCGGCCTCTGCCGTGAGGCCGGCCAGTTCCAGGATCTTGTCGTTGGCTTCTTCCAGGCCCGTGCGTTTCAGGGCCGAGAACAGTTGCGCCGTGAACGGGAAGGGCTGGCCCTTCTCATCCACATAGCTTTGCAGGTAGGTCTGGGCCTGGCGCAGGGCATTGGTGGATTCGTTGCGGTTGAGCTTGTCGGCCTTGCTGAGGATGCAATGGATGGGTTTGCCGGTGGGGGCGAACCACTCGATCATCTGGATATCGAGGTCGGTGAAGGGGCGGCGCGAATCGACGATCATCACCAGCGCCGCCAGCTGTTCGCGCTGGCGCACGTAGTCGCCCAAGAGGGCTTGCCAGTGGTGCTTGGCCGAGCCCGACACCTCGGCGTAGCCGTAGCCGGGCAAGTCCACCAGCATGGCGCGGATATCGTCCGGGCGCGCCTCGTCATTGCGGTGCTGGCCCACGTGGGCGCCGCCGATGGAGAAATAGTTGATGTGCTGGGTGCGGCCCGGCGTCTTGGAGGCAAAGGCCAGGCGCTTCTGGTTGCACAGCACGTTGATGGCGCTGGACTTGCCGGCATTGGAACGACCGGCGAAGGCGATTTCCGGCACACTGGTCTTGGGCAGATCCCGCAGGTGATTGACGGTGGTGAAGAAACGGGCTTGCCAAAGTTGCGACATGGTGGGGGGAAATCCGAAAGAGGAGGGAAAAACGCGGAGAAGCTATTGTACAATGGCCCGAAACCCAACGCCTCGTTGACGCCAGGCAAGTAAAAAATATGGCGGCCATTGGAGACAGGTCAAACAACAGGCATTTGGTTTAGGGGCAGCTAGCCGCCGAACGGGCAAAATCTCTCAATTCCACAATAAGTATTAGGGTGACGAATGAACCGTGCCTTTTCCCCACTGTTGTACTCCGTTTTTGCTGCCTTCCTGGCAGTGGCCAGCACAGCCCACGCGGCTGATGACAAGAAAGCCGCGGTCAAGGCCGACCCGGCCAAGGGCGAAGCCCTTTATACCAATGGCGACAGCGCCCGCAACATCGTGGCCTGCGTATCCTGTCACGGTGCGGCCGGCAATTCGACCATCACCCAGAACCCCAAGCTGGCAGGCCAGCACGAGGCCTACATCGCCAAGCAGCTGCTGAACTTCCGCACCCCCGACCGCAACAATCCGGTCATGTCGCCGATGGCCAAGGCCTTGTCGGACGAAGACATCCATAACGTCGCCGCCTTCCTGGCCGCCCAGGCCCCCAAGCCGGGCGCAGCCAAGAACAAGGACACCATCGACCTGGGCAAGCACATCTGGCGCGCCGGCATCGCCGCCAAGAACGTGCCGGCCTGCGCTGGCTGCCACAGCCCCAACGGCGCTGGCATCCCGGCCCAGTATCCGCGTCTGGCCGGCCAGCACCAGGACTACACGGTGGCCCAGCTGACCAATTTCCGTGGCGGCGCCCGTACCAACAGCGTGCAGATGACCACCATCTCCGAGCGTCTCTCGGACAAGGAAATCAAGGCCGTGGCCGACTACATCGCCGGCCTGAAGTAAGCAGCCGGGCCGCCATGCGGCAGGGCAGGGAAGAGGCGGCCGGCGTGCCGCCTTTTTTCATGAGGGTTGACGCAGGTCGTGGCAGTCCGGCGCGGCAGCCCTCATGATGCTGCCTTGCCGCACCAGCGCCACGACCGATGAGCGCCGGCATGGACGTGCTACGCAGACTGGCGTCACGGACTTTCCCCGGGAGCGGTAGAATTCCGGGTTCGCATCCCTTGCCGTCCGGCAGGGCGATCCCCCCAGGTAAGCGGGTCCGCCAGCGCGGGCCCGGTAAGGCAGGAATATGACGACGGGCAGCAGTACCCAAGGAATCCAGATCAGGACCCGGCAGCGATGGTTGAGTGAAGCCGTCGAGCTGTTCTCTTCGATGCGCTTTGCCATCAGCCTGTTGACCCTCATCGCCATCGCCTCGGTGATCGGCACGGTGATGAAGCAGAACGAGCCGATGCCCAATTACGTGAACCAGTTCGGACCGTTCTGGTTCGAGGTGTTTGGCAAGTTGG
Source organism: Herbaspirillum camelliae (assembly GCF_001929405.1). Lineage (NCBI taxonomy): Bacteria > Pseudomonadati > Pseudomonadota > Betaproteobacteria > Burkholderiales > Oxalobacteraceae > Herbaspirillum > Herbaspirillum camelliae. The sequence continues at coordinate 1,002,429 of NZ_KV880769.1, read as the reverse complement.
GGCTGTATGCCGTCTATTCGGCCTGGTGGTTCCTGCTGATCATGGGTTTCCTGGTGCTGTCCACGTCGTTGTGCATTGCCCGCAACGCGCCCAAGATGCTGCGCGACGTCAAGAGCTGGCGCGACAACGTGCGCGAGCAGTCGCTGCGCAACTTCCATCACAAGCATGAGTGGCACACCGCCGAAGCGCCGGCCGAGGCCGCTGCGCGGCTGGTCCGCCAGGTCGGTGCCCGCGGCTACAAGACCCGCCTGGCCGACAAGGAAGGCGGCACGCTGCTGGCGGCCAAGCAGGGAGCGGCCAACAAGTGGGGCTACATCTTCGCGCATGCGGCCATCGTCATCATCTGCCTGGGCGGGCTGCTCGATTCGGACTTGCCGATCCGCTTCCAGCAATGGTTCTATGGCAAGTCGGCCTTTGCCGGCAACGGCATCATCGCCGAGATTCCCGAACGTTATCGCCTGGGCCTGAACAATCCGACCTTCCGTGGCAACACCCTCATTCCGGAAGGCGCCAGCAGCAGCACCGCCATCATCCCGCAGAAGGATGGCGTGATGATCCAGGACCTGCCTTTCACCATCCAGTTGAAGCGCTTCATCATCGACTTCTACTCGACCGGCATGCCCAAGCTCTTTGCCAGCGAGGTGGTGGTGCGCGACCATGAAACCGGCAAGGAGACCGCCGCCACCATCAAGGTCAACGAACCGCTGATCTACAAGGGGGTGGCGATCTACCAGTCCAGCTTCGAGGACGGCGGCAGCAAGCTCAAGCTGGTCGGCTATCCCATGCGCGGCGGGGCCAACAGCCACTTCGCTCTGTCCGGCGTGGTCAATGGCAGCACCGCGCTGCCGGCGGGCCTGGGTGACTACACCATCGAATGGAGCGGCTTCCGCCCCTTCAACGTGGAGAACATGCAGGCGTCCGGCGCTGGCGGCGGCTCGACCTCGGGGGATGCGCGGGCCGTCAATGTGGGCAAGAGCGTCAATCGTGGCCTCATGGATAGCCTGGACAAGCATCTGGGCTCCAGCGCCAAGAACGCCAACAGCAAGGACTTCAAGAACGTCGGTCCGAGTGTGCAGTACAAGCTGCGCGACAAGACCGGCCAGGCGCGCGAATACTTCAACTACATGCAGTCGCTGCCCATCGATGGCGCCTATGTCTTCCTGGCCGGCATGCGCGAGCAGCCTGACCAGCCTTTCCGCTACCTGCGCATTCCAGCCGACGACAATGACAGCGTGGCCGAATGGATGCGCCTGCGCGCGGCCCTGGCCAATCCGGCCCTGCGCGAGGAAGCGGCGCGCCGCTATGCCCGCCAGGCCATCAGCAGCGGACGCGAGGCTTCGCCGGTATTGCGCGAGCAGTTGCAGCAATCGGCCCTGCGCGGCCTGACCATCTTCGCCGGTGACGGCAAGGTCTCCGGCTACATTGCCGTGACACGCTTCCTGGAACAATTGCCCGCCGCCGAGCAGGAGAAGGCCGCCGACATCTTCATGAAGATCCTCAACGGCAGCATGTGGGAACTGTGGCAAGCCGCCCGCGCCCAGGATGGCCTGGAGCCGGTGGCCAGCGACGAGGCGCATGGACGCTACCTGCAGCTGGCCATCAATGCGCTGGCCGATGCGGCCTTCTACCCGGCGCCGGTGTTCCTGCAATTGTCCAGCTTCGAGGAAATCAAGGCCTCAGTGCTGCAGGTGACCCGCTCGCCGGGCAAGAAGGTGGTCTATCTGGGTTGCCTGTTCCTGGTGCTGGGCGTGTTCGCGATGCTGTACATCCGCGAGCGCCGCCTGTGGATCTGGATCAAGCCGGCCGCCGATGGCCAGGGCAGCCAGGCGCTGCTGGCCATGAGTACCCAGCGCCGTACGCTGGACTTTGACAAGGAATTCGAGCAGATGAAGGCCAGGGTGTCCGGCAACGCCGCCCCGCCGCCCTCTGCATGACAAGCGCTTGCAGCCGGACGATGACGGTTATCATCCGGGATATATGAATGACTGTGCTGTCTTGGCCGGTATCGCCGGTATCGCCGACCTCGCAGCAGTGGAGAAAGCAATGGAACTGACGCAACACAACCAGGCCTACGCCGAAGAGCAAGGTTTTTTCCGCCGCCTCGGCGTGCTCGACTGGATCTACGCAGCAGCCCTGGTGGCGGGCTCGCTGTACGCCTTCGGTCGCTTCGGCAGCTATATGGATTACTACGAAAAGGCGGTGCTGCTGCTGGCTGCGCCGACCTTCGCCTGGCTGGGCTGGCACTGGAAACCGGTGCGTCTGCTCATGCTGGTCATCGCCGTGCTCTCGCTGGGCGCCATCGCCATGTATGGCGGCGCGCTGGAATTGGCCGACAAGAAATTCTTCCTCAAGTACATGCTCTCCAGCCAGTCCGCCATCCTCTGGATGAGCGCGCTGTTCTGCCTGTCCACGCTGTTCTACTGGGGCGGCCTGGCCACCACCGCCGGCACCGGCAACGCGATCGGTTCGCGCCTGTGCTGGGCCGCCGTGGTGCTGGGGTTCACCGGTCTCATGGTGCGCTGGTACGAGTCCTACCTGATCGGGCCGGACGTGGGGCACATCCCCATTTCCAACCTGTATGAAGTCTTCGTCCTGTTCTGCCTGATCACGGCGCTGTTCTACCTGTATTACGAAGAGCGCTACGCCACCCGCCAGCTGGGCGCCTTCGTGCTGACCGTGATCACCGCAGCAGTGGCCTTCCTGATGTGGTATACCGTTTCGCGGGATGCCGCCGAGATCCAGCCCCTGGTGCCGGCATTGCAGAGCTGGTGGATGAAGATCCACGTACCGGCCAACTTCATCGGCTATGGCACCTTCGCCCTGGCGGCCATGGTGGCGGTGGCCTACCTGCTGCGGCAGAAGGGCTACCTGGCGGACCGCCTGCCTTCGCTGGAGGTGCTGGACGACGTGATGTACAAGGCCATCGCCGTGGGCTTTGCCTTCTTCACCATTGCCACCATCCTGGGTGCGCTGTGGGCCGCCGAAGCCTGGGGCGGCTACTGGTCCTGGGATCCCAAGGAAACCTGGGCGTTGATCGTCTGGCTCAACTATGCCGCCTGGCTGCACATGCGCCTCATGAAGGGCCTGCGCGGCCAGGCCGCGGCCTGGTGGGCGCTGGTGGGCCTGCTGGTGACGACCTTTGCCTTCCTGGGCGTGAACATGTTCCTCTCGGGACTGCATTCCTACGGCGAACTTTGACGGCGCTGGCGGCTCCTTGGAGAGGGCGGCCTCGCCCTGTAGACAAGGAGCAGCAATGAACGATTTCGCCACCTCGCCCGAACTGGTCATCTTCGACTGCGACGGCACCCTGGTGGACAGCGAAGTGGTCGCGGCCCGGGCCTGGTCCGAATATGTAGCCACCTACGGCGTGCAGCTCACCCCCGAGGACGCCCTGGCGCGCTTTCGGGGCGTGAGCATGAACTGGTGCATCGCCCATGTCGCGCAACTGCGCGGCCAGGCGCTGCCGGCGCATTTCGAGCAGGAGCTGCGCACGCGCATGGGCGTGATGCTGGAGCAGCACCTGCAGCCTATCAATGGCGCACTGGAGATGGTGGAGCAGCTGCAGATCCCCTTCGCGCTGGCCTCCAACGCCCCTCACCACAAGATCGAGCTATGCCTGCGGGTGACCGGCCTGCTGCCGCATTTCCAGGGACGCATCTTCAGCGCCTACGACGTGCAGCGCTGGAAACCCGATCCCGCCTTGTTCCTGTTTGCCGCCGAACGCCTGGGCGTGCCGCCCGCGCGCTGCGCGGTGGTGGAAGACAGCCTGCCAGGCGTGCAGGCCGGCCTGGCGGCGGGGATGAAGGTGATCGCCCTGCAAGAGCATGGCGTGCATCCCGACTTGCCCGAGGAGGTCGCCGTCATCACCCACCTGGGTCAATTGCATCCGCATCTGGCCTGAAGGGCTGGCCGCAGGCGCCGCGATTTGGCTAAGATGGAGCCAAGCACACGACCCCGGGCCGCCATGCACCACGCCATCGACCGCGAACGACAAATCATCTATTGCGACCGTGACATCGAAGTGCGCCCGCTCGGGCTGCGCGAAGCACCGGCGCTGTACGACGCGGTGCATCAGTCCATCCACACCATCAGCCAGTGGGAAGCCTGGTGCACCCCTGATTACAACCTGACCGATGCCAAATTGTTCCTCCAGCGCGCCATCGAGCAATGGCAGGCCGAGGCGGCCTATGACTTCAACATCGTCGACCGGGCGCGCGGGCTGGTGATCGGGTCGGTGGCCATCAACCAGGTCAGCGCGTTGAACCAGATGGCCAACCTGGGCTACTGGATACGCGAGGGCTATACCGGACGCGGCATCGCCGCCGTGGCCGCGCGCGCTGCGGCGGTCTTCGCCTTTGCCCATACCGGGCTGACCCGCCTGGAGATCGTCGCCCAGGCCGGCAACCTGCGCAGCCAGCGCGTGGCCGAGAAGACCGGGGCGACGCTGGAATGCCTGGCGCGCAATCGCCTGGTCTTTCATGGAGAGCCGCGGGATGCCAAGGTCTTTTCGCTGATTCCTGCCGACCTGGGACGGCCTGTGCCGGTGCATTGCTGAGCTTTCGCAGTGGCTGATAAAGATTCCTGCGAGCTAATCTTCCGTCGTTTTTTGGAGCGGAAAAGTGAAGATGGATACTTTTCGCAACACTTTTTTTGCGGTCTTTTTGTTCAGGAAAAGTGCACAATCGCAGTCCCACTGACAAGCCTGTCAGCCTTGATGGAGGCGGGTTTGGCGAAGTTTTGCAAAGCCGCAATAAAACGTTTCCTCAAAGTAATTTCAATTTGGCTGACAAAATACTGACTTTTCGCGTATTCCAAATCGCCGCTCGGGCGTTACATACCTAAAGCGCTGTCAAGAAAGGCCGCGCTTGTGTATCTGGAGCAGTTTCCCGGGATCAAGGCAGTGAGCAACATCTTCCGGGGCGCTGCGGGTTCTTCCGAAAAAACTCAGGACGGGAGAACGTTGAGCGTCAGCGACGTAAGAGGAAATACGATGCAAGCCATACAACGCAACAAGACCACGAACAATCACCACGCCGGCCGCGCCGCCCAACAATACGTCATGGGCGGGGAAGCGCGCAGCACTCGCCTGTCCAAGCGCCTCAAGAGCGCCGAAGCAGCCCATCAGGACGACGATTGCCATGCGCGCTACGACAAGATCTCCAAGCAGATGGATGACGCGCTCGAAGGGGGCTCGCCCCAGCACTTCAAGCGGCCCAAGATGGAAAGCGACATCATCGCGCGCTGAACCGGCCCTGCTTCAGGGTTGATGCTCGCACGATAAGAAACAGCCGGAGGCGGTTCGCTCCGGCTGTCATTTTCTCCGCTGTCGCCTGCGGTGAGGTTTGGTGAACCTTGCTGCCAGGCCGGCAGCTGGCGCTACAGGCTTTCCTCGCGCGCATCACGCGCCAGCAGCCGCGCCACCATCTCCTGTACCGACACGCCGTCGAACAAGGCCGCCGCCACCGCATCGGTGATCGGCATCTCGACGCCTTTTTCGCGCGCCAGCGCACGCACCGCCTGGGCGCAGCGCACCCCTTCGGCCACGTGACCGAGTTCGGCCACGATATCGTCCAGTTTCTTGTTCTGCGCCAGCCCCAGGCCGACCCGCCGGTTGCGCGAGAGGTCGCCGGTGCAGGTCAGGATCAGGTCGCCCACGCCGGACAGTCCCATGAAGGTTTCTGCACGTCCCCCCAGCGCCACCCCGAGCCGGGTGATCTCGGCCAGGCCGCGCGTGATCAGGGCGGCGCGGGCATTGAGCCCCAAGGCCAGCCCGTCGGCCACGCCGGTGGCAATGGCCAGGATGTTCTTGACCGCACCGCCGATTTCCACCCCGATCAGGTCGTCGCTGGAATAGATGCGGATGTTGTTGCCGTGGACCGCCGCCACGACGCGCTCGCACAAGGCAGCATCGGCGCCGGCGATGGTCAGCGCGCAGGGCAGGCCACGCGCCACTTCCTGGGCGAAGGAGGGGCCCGACAGGGCGCCTGCGGCCAGTTGCGGTCCCAGCACGTCCTGCACCACCTGGTGTGGCAGCAGGCGGGTGCCTTCTTCCAGTCCCTTGCACAGCCAGACCAGATTGGGGATGGGATAGGCGCGCAGATGACCGGCCAGCTCGCGCAGGCCCGATACCGACGACGCGGCGATCAGCAGGGAATCGGCAGGGTCGTCGCAGACGTGGCGTACCGCCGCGTCGAAGTCGGCGGTCACGACCAGGCCCTCGGGCAGCGGGAAACCGGGCAGGTAGAGGCTGTTCTCGCGCTGCCGGTCAGCTGCCTGCATGGCCTGGGCATTGCGTCCCCACAGCGTGACCTGATGCTTGCGCGCCAACGGGATAGCCAGGGCCGTGCCCCATGCACCGGCGCCCAGGATGGTGATCTTCATGGTGGTCCTGCCTCAGTCGCCCCAGACATCGCCGGCCTTGGCGAAGCCGGTCTGGCCGTCGCGGTGGCGCACCTTGACCCAGCCATTGTTGGGACTTTCCAGCATTTCCAGCAAGACCGACTTGTCGGCCGTGAAGACCACCGGGCTGCTCTCGTCGGCCGCATTGTAGACACGTGCATTGGCTGCCGAGACGACCAGCATGCGCTTGGGCGTGAGTGCCTTGGAGGAAATCCAGGACAGCGTGCCGGCGGCGTCCCTGACCTTGCTCCATTCGCCATAGGTCAGCACCACTTCGACCGGCATGCCGCGCGGCGCGACATAGACCCGCCGGCCCTTTTCGGAAGGCGCGTCGTACATGATGGCGGGGGCGGCGCCGACCGATTTGAAGTCCAGGGCCAGGGCGTCCTTGGCCAGGAAAGCACCCAGCAGGGTGGCGGAAAGAATCAGGGGCAGGCGTGTCATGGAAAAAGTCTCCGCAGAAGGGAAAGCGCCGCAGCGGCTGCTGCGGCGGCTTGGCGTCATGCCGGGCGCGACCGCGCTGACGCGGCCGCCCGGCAGGCGGACAGGTGGGCTGCGTGGATCAGTTGACGGCGGTAGAGCCGTTGTTGACCAGGGTCGCGCCCTGTTGCTCGGCCAGCGCTTGCAGGCGCTGTTGGTAGAACACCTCGAAGTTGATCTCGGCCAGGTGTACCGGCGGGAAACCGGCGCGGGTGATGGCGTCGGCGATGTTGGCGCGCAGGTACGGGTAGATGATGTTGGGGCAGCCGATGCCCAGGAGCGGGTCCAGCTGTTCGGCCGGCACGTTGCGGATCTCGAAGATGCCGGCTTGCTTGCCCTCGACCAGGAAGGCGACCTTGTCCTTGACCTTGGCGGTCACGGTGATGGTCACGGTCGATTCGAACACGCCTTCGGCCAGCGCTTCAGCGCCGACGTCCACCGAGACTTCGATCGAAGGGGCTTCCTGCTCCAGGAAGATGGCCGGGGAGTTCGGCTGTTCCAGAGAGAGGTCCTTGAGGTAGACGCGCTGGATCTGGAAAACGGGTTGCTGCTGAGCTTCTTGGTTCTGTTCCGACATGGATCTCTTTCAGGTTCGGTGAATCGATAAGGGGAAGGGTGCTGCCCTGGCCTCAGGCTTGCAGCAGCGGGTCCAGCTTGCCGGCGCGGTCCAGCGCGCTCAGATCGTCGAAGCCGCCGACATGGGTGTCGCCGACGTAGATCTGCGGCACGGTGCGGCGGCCGGTCTGTTGCATCATCAGCTCACGCTGCTGAGGGTCGAGATCGACGCGGATCTTCTCGATCTGCGTGATCCCCTTGCTGGCGAGCAGGCGCTCGGCCATCATGCAATACGGGCACACGGCGGTGCAGTACATCTTCACTGGGGCGCTCACTTGGCGGCCTCCTTGGTGGTCAGCGGCAGGCCCTGGCCTTGCCAGGCAGCGATACCGCCGCTGAGGCCGTAGACCTCGTTGAAGCCGGCCTTCTTCAGGGACGCCTCGGCGCGGTTGGCCTGGGTGCCGGTCTGGCAGACCACGATGACTGCACGGCCCTTGAGCTTGTCGAGTTCGCCGATGCGCTGCGGCAACTCTTTCAACGGGATGTTGCGGGCGTCGCGCAGGTGGCCGGCGGCGAACTGCTCGGCCTCGCGCACGTCCAGCACCAGCACCTTGCCCTGGTTGATCATCTGCGTGGCTTGCAGAAGGCTGAGCTTGTTGCCGCGTTGCTGCAGGTAGGGAACCAGCAGGGCGCCGCCCGAGACCAAGGCCAGAGCGATCAGGAAAATATTGTCGATGATGAATTTCACGGCAGTCCAATGAGTTTACTGAATCCCGGCATTATAAAATAGAAGCATTCGCGGTTTGCATGAGAACAGTCTAAGGTTTGCGCCCGGTTCCGCGTATGCGACCTTCGGGCAGCCGCATCGGTTTATCCATCATCAGAAACTAGTCCTGCTATGTACAAAATCGTATTCATGCGCCACGGCGAATCGACCTGGAACCTGGCCAACCGTTTCACCGGCTGGGTTGACGTCGATCTGACCGAGAAGGGCGTGGCTGAAGCCCGCCAGGCCGGCAAGCTGCTCAAGGAAGCCGGCTTCTCCTTCGATCTGGCCTATACCTCGGTGTTGAAGCGCGCCATCCGCACCCTCTGGACCACGCTCGATGAAATGGACCAGATGTACATCCCCATCAAGAACGACTGGCGCCTGAACGAACGCCACTACGGCGCCTTGCAGGGTCTGAACAAGGCCGAGACCGCCGCCCAGTACGGCGACGAGCAGGTGCTGGTCTGGCGCCGCAGCTACGATACCCCGCCCAACCCGCTGACCCCGGGCGAGGAGCGCGACGCCTTTGGCGACCCGCGCTACGCCGGCCTGTCGCGTGAGCAGGTGCCGCTGACAGAGTGCCTCAAGGATACCGTGGCGCGCGTGCTGCCGGCCTGGAATGACTCTATCGCCCCGGCCATCCGCGCCGGCAAGCAGATCATCATCTCGGCCCACGGCAACAGCCTGCGCGCCCTGATCAAGTACCTGGACGGCATCAGCGACAACGACATCGTCGGCCTGAACATCCCCAACGGCCAGCCGCTGGTCTATGAACTGGACGCCGACCTCAAGCCCATCAAGAGCTACTACCTGGGCGACCAGTCGGCCATCGAGGCAGCGCTCAAGGCCGTGGCCAACCAAGGGAAGTCGACATAAAACGGTCTCCCTTCCGCGAGACGCCGGCCGCACAGGCGGCGTCTTTTCCAGGCAAGTGCACCACGCAGGCGCGTTGCGGAGGCTTCTCCGGCGTGTCGCGGGGAGGCATTCGCCCCTGGCTGGCGGGGCTGGCGCTATTGCTGGCCACGGCAGCTGCGCAGTCCCAGCCGATCACCGAGCGCGCCCGGCAGAAGCAGGCCGCCGAGAAGGAACGCGCCGACCTGCAGCAGCGCCTGGCCAATCTCAAGCGCGACATCGACCATACCGAGACCGCCAAGGACAATGCCGCCGATGCGCTGGCAGCCTCCGAGCAGGCCATCTCCAAGGCCAACCGCTCCCTGCGCGACCTGGCGCAGGAGCAGCAGCAGACCGAGGCGCGCCTGAACCAGCTCATACGCCAGCTCAATGAACTGACCGCGCTGGTCAACGCCCAGCAGGCGCAGCTCTCCAAGCTGCTGCGCGAACAGTACGTGGCCGGCAATGAAGACCGCATCAAGCTGCTGCTTTCGGGTGACAATCCCAATCGCATCAACCGCGAGCTGCAGTACATGGGCTATGTATCGCAAGCCCAGGCCAAGCTGATCGAGACGCTGCGCGCCAACCAGCAGGCCATTCGCGCCAACAAGGCCGATACCCAGAACGCCAAGTTCGAACTAGAAGAAATCGCCCAGGAAGAGCTGGAGCAGAAAAAGGTGCTGGAGCGCGAAAAAGGCCGCCGCCAGACCCTGCTGTCGCAGCTTTCCACCAAACTCAACGCCCAGCGCCAGGAAGCCGGCCGCATCGAGCAGGACCAGCAGCGCCTCTCCAGCCTGGTGGACAAGCTGGCGCAGATCATCGAGCAACAGAAAAAGGCCGAAGCCGAGGCCCGCGAGAAGCGTCGCCAGGAACAATTGGCCAAAGCCAAGGCCGAACGTGAGAAGCGTCTGGCTGAGCAGCGCGCCCGCGCCGAGAAGCGCGCCGCCGAAGCGGCCAAGGCCGCCAAGGAGGGCAAGCCGGCGCCGAAGATGCCGGACCCGGCCGACGCCATCGATGATGACGAACCGCCGCAACAGGCATCGTTGGGCCGTAATGACACGGTGCCGGAGCCGCAGACGGACAACTTCGGCAAGCCCTTCGCCAGCCTGCGCGGACAATTGCATCTGCCGGTCAGGGGTGATTTGACGGCGAAATTCGGCAGCCGCCGCGGTGACGGACCGACCAGCCGGGGTCTGTTCATCCGCGCCCAGGAAGGTGCGGAGGTGCGGGCGGTGGCGGCCGGACGGGTGGTCTTTGCGGACTGGCTGCGCGGTTTCGGCAATCTGATCATCGTGGACCATGGCAACCAGTACATGACGATCTATGGCAACAACCAGTCGGTATTGAAGCGCGCCGGCGATCTGGTCAAGGCAGGCGACACCATTGCCACAGCAGGCAATAGCGGCGGTAACGAGCAATCGGGTTTATACTTTGAAATGCGGTATCAAGGCCGCGCATTCGACCCACAGGGGTGGGTAACTTCTAGGTGACACATGGGCAGCAAACTCAAGAATATCGGTTTGATCGGTTTGGGCATGGTGGCAGGCGCCACTGCGATGATTCAGTTCGACGCCATCGCGCAAAAGAATGCAACGGCGTCGCTGCCCCTGGAGGAGCTGCGCCAGATGGCCGACGTGTTCGGCCTCATCAAGTCAGACTATGTCGAGCAGGTCGATGACAAGAAGCTGTTGACCGAAGCCATCTCCGGCATGGTCGCCTCGCTCGACCCGCACTCCGCCTATCTGGACAAGAAGGCCTACAAGGAACTGCGCGAAGGCACCATGGGCAAGTTCGTCGGCCTGGGCATTGAGGTCGGCATGGAAGATGGCTACGTCAAGGTCATCTCGCCCATCGAGGATTCGCCGGCCTTCCGCGCCGGGATCAAGGCCGGTGACCTGATCACCCGCTTAGACAGCACCCCGGTCAAGGGCCTGACCCTGGATGAAGCCGTCAAGAAGATGCGCGGCGAACCCAATACCAAGATCACCCTGACCATCGCCCGCAAGGACGAAGACAAGCCCATCATCCTGACCATCACCCGTCAGGAGATCCGCGTGCAGAGCGTCAAGTCCAAGGTGGTCGAACCTGGCTACGCCTGGCTGCGCGTGACCCAGTTCCAGGAACCGACAGTGGACGACATGTCCAAGAAGCTGGCCGCCATCTACGCCCAGGAACCCAACCTGAAGGGCATCGTGCTGGACCTGCGCAATGACCCGGGCGGCGTGCTGCCGGGCGCCATCGGCGTGGCCGCGGCCTTCCTGCCCAAAGATTCGGTGGTGGTGTCCACCAATGGCCAGTTGCCCAGCTCCAAGCAGACTTTCTACGCCAAGCGCGAGTACTACGCGTCCAACCCGCTGTCGGACCCGCTGTCGCGCCTGCCGGACGCCATCAAGAAGGTGCCGATGGTGGTCCTGATCAACAGCGGCTCGGCGTCGGCCTCCGAAATCGTGGCCGGCGCCCTGCAGGATTACAAGCGCGCCACCATCATGGGCACCCAATCCTTCGGCAAGGGTTCGGTGCAGTCGGTGATCGCCTTGCCGCCGGAGAAGAACACCGCCGTCAAGCTGACCACCGCCCGCTATTACACGCCCAAGGGCCGTTCCATCCAGGCGCGCGGCATCGTGCCGGACATCATGGTGGATGAATACCCCGATGGCGATGGCTTGAACGGCCTGCGTCTGCGTGAAGCCGATCTGTCCAAGCACCTCACCAACGACACCGACAAGTCCGCCGAGGTCAAGGCCAAGTCGATGGATGAACAGGCGGAAGAACGCCTGATCGCCGCCGAGAAGAAGCGCAAGCCGCTGGACTTCGGCAGCAAGGATGACTTCCAGCTGATGCAGGCCCTGAACCAGTTGAAGGGTCTGCCGGTCAAGGTCTCCAACGCCAAGCCGGAAGTGCGCAACGAAGAAGGCAAGAACGACACCCCGGTGAAGGACGAGCGCCGCGACAACAAGGCGCCGGCCGAGAAGATCGACACCACCAAGTAATCCGCCGCCCTCGCGGGCAGGCACATCGGGCCGCTAGCACTTGCCAGCGGCCCTTTGTCATTTTCACGGGAACGAGGCTCACGACGATGGATGATCAACAGCTGCTGCGCTACTCGCGCCACATCCTGCTCGACGAGATCGACATCGACGGACAGACCCGGCTGCTGCAAGGACATGCGCTGGTGATCGGCGCTGGCGGCCTGGGTTCGCCGGCGGCCATGTACCTGGCCTCCGCCGGGGTGGGCCGCATCACTCTGGTGGACCACGACACGGTGGACCTGACCAACCTGCAGCGCCAGATCATGCACACCACGGCCCGGGTCGGCCAGCCCAAGGTGGAATCGGGGCGCCAGGCGCTGGAGCAGATCAATCCCGGCGTGCAGGTCACCGCCCTGGCCGAGCGCGTGGACGCAGAGCGGCTGCGGGCGCTGGTCGCCCAGGCCGACGTGGTGCTGGACTGCAGTGACAACTTCGCCACCCGCCATGCCGTCAACCGCGCCTGCGTGGCCGCTGGCGTGCCGCTGGTCTCGGGCGCGGCGATCCGCTTCGATGGCCAGGTCAGCGTGTTCGACCCGCGCCAGCACGCCAGTCCCTGCTATGCCTGCCTGTTCCCGCCCGAGCGCGAGTTCGAGGAGGTGCAGTGCTCCACCATGGGCGTGTTTTCCCCCCTGGTGGGCATCATCGGCACCATGCAGGCGGCCGAGGCGATCAAGCTCCTGGCCGGGGTCGGTCGTTCGCTGGCCGGACGCCTGCTCATCCTCGATGCGCGCGAGATGGAGTGGACTTCGATTACCGTGGGCCGCGACATGCAGTGCCCGGTGTGTGCGCAGCGCCACGCCTGACAGTCCATACTTGCCATACTGGCAACCCTTCCGCTTCCATCTGCCCCCGTTCTTCTGGTATAAACACGCTTGGATGTTGCAATGCAAATAGCATGCACATCGAGCCAGGCTGATGTTCGGAACGACGACAATTCATAAGCGCGATCAGCCCGCCCTGCATTTGCCCGCAACCGGGGACGTCGTGAACCGCTCCATGAAACGGTTTTCCAGCCCGCAGCCGGCCGTGTGCCGGCCCTTGAGCCCGGGGCTTGGCATCCGGAATCGTTGGTGTACAATCCTTGACCGCGAAAAAGCGTACGCTATCGGCAAGTCGCGGCCCGCCAGGAGGGAACCCATCGGGCCGGGGGACGGCGTGAACGCCAATCGAAGAGGTGCCAACGCGGCTAGGGAAGTGGATTCACAAGCGACCTGTTCCGGCAGCCAAGCATGAGCCGGGATAATGGATATAGTTGAAAAACCCGTAGTATTGAAAGTAAGCGAAGTGGCAACCAAAACTCCCAAAACTACCCCTGCAGCGCAGTTGTTGACCGAGGAAGAAATCCTCAAGATGGACGAGAAGGACTACATGAACGAAGCGCAGCTCGCTTTCTTCAAGGCCCGTCTCCAGCAACTGGAAAAGGATCTGCTCAAGAACGCGGATGAGACCACCGAACACCTGCGCGAAACCGTGCTGGTGCCGGACCCGGCCGACCGCGCCACCATCGAGGAAGAACATGCCCTCGAACTGCGCACCCGTGACCGCGAACGCAAGCTGCTCAAGAAGGTGCAGCAGTCCATCGTGGCCATCGACAACGGTGAGTACGGCTGGTGCGAAGAGACCGGTGAACCGATCGGCATCCCGCGTCTGCTGGCGCGCCCGACCGCGACCCTGTCGCTGGAAGCGCAGCAACGCCGCGAACTGAAGCAAAAGCTCTACGGCGACTGATCCCGCCACTGCAGGATGAAGCCTGTGCCGCGTGGCGGCCAGGTGCGGCGCCGGCAATGCCTGCCGGTGCTGGCTGACTGACCCCGTCGATCCGGGCCTGCGCCATTGGCGCCTTGTCTAATCCCTGCCATCCTGCGAGCCCTACACCGGCCATGACTCCTCTGCACCGCCTGCGTTGTCTGCATACTCCAGCTCTCGTCGCCATCCTGGCGATGTCGCTGCTGCTGGCGCAGATGCTGGGTTTCGTGCACGGCATCGCCCACGCCGGCTGGGCGCCGGGGACCGTGCATTCGCTCATCAGCGATGCGCTCTTTGATGAGGGCGAGGGCGACGACCATGCCGCCTCTGCGCATGTGCATGGTGGACAGCAGCAGGGCGAGGACCCCGCCCACGTCCACGCCGACCACTCGCATCACTCCTGCGTTTCCTACGATGCCGCCGCCCTGTCGGCCGGCGCGCACTTCGATTTCCCGCCGCTGCCCCTGATGCCGCCGGTGCGGGTACTGGCTCTCTGGCAGGCCTTCGCCTCCTGGGATCCGCCGCTCAACTGCCATTTCTCCTCGCGCGCGCCGCCGCGCTGAATTCCTCCCCCCTGCTAGCTTCTGACTGGTTGCCGGTTGTCCCGCGCGCATCCGGCCGCCGCTGACCTGGTCTTGTCGACCGCAGGCAGCGCGGCCCGGGCGCGTGTTGACGGCCGGTGTATCCGCGCCGCCTGTCCCACCCTCACATGACGGGCTGCGCCTCTGCACAACAAGGAATTCACATGGCAATCCAACGCCAACTCATCGCCACTGCGGTCCTCTCCGCACTGGCTACCTGGTCGCTGGCGGTCTCGGCCCAGACCGCTGCGCCCGCTGCACCTATTGACCCTGCTGTTTCGGTCACTCCTGCTGCTCCCGCGGCCGCCCAGCCGGCGCTGCAACCCATCGTCGTTACCGCCACCCCCTTCGGATCGCAGGAAGATGTCCAGGTCCTCACCCCGGCCAAGGTCATTGCCGGCGACGAGCTGCGCAACAAGCTGGGCAACTCGCTGGGCGAGACGCTGTCCTCCGAACTGGGCGTGTCGGCCTCGGCCTTTGGCGCGGTTGCGTCGCGTCCCATCATCCGTGGCATGGAAGGTCCGCGCGTGATGATCCTGCAGAACGGCATGGGTGTCTCTGACGTCTCCACCGTCTCCAATGACCACGCAGTTGCCACCGAAGCGGCGACCGCCCGCCAGATCGAGATCCTGCGCGGTCCGGCGGCGCTGCTCTATGGATCGGGCGCCATCGGCGGCCTGGTCAACGTGGTCAATGACCGTATCCCCACCGAGCTGGTGGGCAAGCCCACCGGTACCGTCGAAGGCCGCTACGGCACGGTCGATGGCGAAAAGAATACTTCCTTCTCGCTGGACACCTCGGCCGGCCAGATCGGCCTGCACCTGGATGGCAACTATCGCGATACCAGCGACTACAAGATCCCCGGCAATGCCCGCCAGGGCGACGGCAGCACGGCCTCGGGTCGCTTGCCCAATTCGTTTACGCATGAATCCAGCGTCGGCCTGGGCGCGTCCTATGTGACCAACTGGGGTTATGTAGGCGTCTCCGCTGCTACGTTGGACGATCACTATGGCATCCCCACCAGCGAACTATCCTTCATCGACCTGCACCAGAATCGCTACGACATCGATACGGTGGTCAACCAGCCCTTCGTCGGCATCGAGAAACTGCGCGTCCGCCTGGGTTACACCGACTACACCCACATCGAAAAGAAGCGCGACGGCACGCCCGATACCGTGTTTTCCAATCGCGCCGTGCAGACTCGCTGGGAGCTGACGCATGCGCCCCTGGCAGGATGGCATGGCACCTTCGGCGTGCAGACCGAGCAGGGTAACTACTCGGCCCTGTCGGCTGCCACCGGCGCAGCAGAGCTGACCCCGCCGACCCGCTCGACCTCGTTTGCCGGCTTCCTCGTGGAAGAGCGTCAGTTCGGCCAGGTGCTGGCTAGTGCTGGCCTGCGCGGCGAGAGCGTGAGCCGCCGTCCGGATGCTGGCAGGCAGGGACGCGACTTCAACCTCCTGTCCTGGTCCACCGGCGCGCTGTGGACCTTCCAGCCCGGCTATGGCCTGGGCCTGACCTACTCGCTGGCGCAGCGTGCGCCGACGGTGGAGGAGCTGTATTCCAATGGTCCACATGAATCGACTTCCACCTTCGACATCGGCAGCAGCCAGCTGAAGAAGGAAACCTCCCACAACATCGAACTGAGCCTGCAGAAGACCGAAGGCCTGGTGCGCTGGAAGGGCAACCTGTTCCGCAACAAGGTCAACAACTACATCTACGGCCGCACCAATGGCCAGGTCGATGACAGCGGCGCGGCCGATCCGAATGGTGAATTCACCCAGCGCTTCTGGTCGCAGGCCGACGCCACCATCCGTGGTGCGGAAGCCGAGGTCAGCTACAACTGGAACGGCGAAGGCATGTCGGGCCGCCTGTTTGCCGATACCTCTCGCGGCACCCTGGACAACCTGGGCAACATCCCCCTGCAGCCAGCCACCCGCTATGGCGTCGAACTGGGCTACAAGACCGGCCCCTGGGCCAGCGGCATGAAGGTGCTGCGGGCGCAGCGGCAGGACCGGCTGGCGTCCTTCGAGACCTATGCCACGCCGTCCTATACCCAGGTCGATGCCAACCTGTCCTACACCCAGAAGCTCAATGGCGTGAAGCTGACCTGGTTCGCGCTGGCGCGCAACCTGTTGAACCAGGACATCCGCCTGTCCACCTCGGTGCTGCGCGAAACCGTGCCGCTGGGCGGGCGCAATTTCATCGTGGGTGTGCGCACCAGTTTCTGACCGGCCCCCCAGTGCTGGAGGGAGCCTGCACCTCGCTCCAGCACGGTTTTGCCCGGCTCCTCCGCAAGGGGGCGCCGGGCTTTTTTTTCGCGCTGCCGCTAGGGCAGGGCGTCATGACGCCATTACGGGGCGGGCGGGAAGTCCAGCACGGTATCGTTGACGCGGTTGAACAGGTTGGTGAAGGTGATGGCCGTCACCGCCAGCAGGATATCGACGATCTGGGTATCGCTGTAGACTGCGCGCACGCGCTCGACCACGGAAGCTGCCACGGTGCCGCTGGTGCCGGCCAGCCCACGTACGAAGTCCGCCAGCACGTCGAGCCTGTCGTCCCCGGAGGGCTGGCCGTGACGCACACCCTGGATCGCCTGGGCGTCCAGCCCGGCCTTCCTGCCCATGAGTGTGTGGGCGGCCAGGCAGTAGTCGCATCCGGCCTGCTGGCTTACGGCCAGCTTGACGGCCTCGATTTCCTTGGCTGACAGGCTGCTCTTGCGCAGGGCGCCATCCAGGTGCAGCGCAGACTCCAGCGCGACCGGGCTGAGCGTGCCAATGCCCGCATAGGCATTGGGGACCATGCCGACGGCCGACTTGATGGCGGCAAACAGTTGGGCGGCCTGGCCGCTGGCTTCGCTGAGAGGGGCAATGGTGAGACGGGACATGGTGTTCTCCTTGAACGGGTGGACGCAGGGCGGTGGGGCGGGATTGCCTTCCTGACCGTGTTGCGCATGGATGTACTGTAGTCCCGGAGAAGGAAACGATGAATGCTCAGAAATGACATAAAATTGCTCAAAAATTCCAATCCTGTCCCGTGAGCCCTGAGCATGGATGCCCTCAGTCACCTGCTGTTCCTGCACCCGGTGCGCGCCGCGCTGGATATACGCTGTCGCTTCGGCCAGCCCTGGCATCTGCAGCATGTCGCCCAGCCGCAGGGGATCGCGCCCTACCATTTCATCCTGGCGGGGCAGGCGCAGCTGCAATGGGGCGATGGCGAGCCGCTGGCGCTGCAGGCCGGCGACCTGGTCGTGCTGGTGCGGGGTGCGGCGCATGGCCTGTTCACCGCCCCGGCGGCGCAGGCTGCGGCGGTGCGGGTGGCCAGCACGACCGCGCCCGTGGCCTTGCATGTCAACGGGCAAGCAGGAGAGGGCGGACCTGCCTTGTCCGATTTCCTCTGTGGGCAATTCACTTTCGATGCACCGCACTCCCACGCCCTGATGCAGGCCTTGCCCGACCTGCTCTGGATACGCGGGGCCGAGCTGCCCGAGGGCCATGGCTTGCGCACCCTGGCTACGCTGTTGCGCGACGAATGCGGCGGCAGTGAGGGTATCGATGGTATCGAGGCCCGGCCCGGCGCCCAGGCCGTGGTGGCCAGTCTGGCGGCGGCGCTATTCGGACTGGCCGTGCGCGCCTGGCTGGCCCAGTCCGGACCCACGCCGGGTTTGCTGGCCCTGCTCGCGCACCCGCTGCTGCACAAGGCCATGCAGGCGATGCTGGAGGCGCCCGCCGAAGACTGGTCACTGCCGCGTCTGGCGGCCTTGTGCCATATGTCGCGGGCGACCTTCATCCGGCGCTTCGCAGAAGTCGGCGCCAGCACGCCCGCCCAGGTGCTGCTGCAATTGCGCATGGCCCAGGCCGCGCGCTTGTTGAGCTACAGCAAACAAGCCACGGCGCAGATCGGCGAAGCTGTGGGATATCAGTCGGAGGCGGCCTTCAATCGGGTCTTCCGCAAATACAGCGGCATGGGGCCGGGGGCATACCGCCGCCAGGCGCGTGCAGCAGGCGAAGAGCGGCAATAGAAGAGAAACGATAGGTGGCGGCGCTAGCGGATCGGCAGGCGGATGGTGTTCTTCACCTCTTCCATCACCGCATAGGTATGGGTCTCGCGCACGCCCTTCAGTTGCAGCAGCGACTTGCCCAGGAATTCACGATAGGCGTTCATGTCCTTGACCCGCGACTTGACCAGGTAATCGAAGCCGCCGGCCACCATGTGGCATTCCATGATCTCGGGAATGCTCTGCACGCTCTTCTTGAATTCGGCGAAGACGTCCGGCGTGGTGCGGTCCAGCACCACTTCGATGAAGACCAGCAGCGATACGTCCAGCAGTTCGGGATTGAGTTGCGCCGCATAGCCCAGGATGTAGCCGGCCTCCTGAAGCTTGCGCACCCGTTCCAGGCAGGCTGCCGGCGACAGGTTCACCCGTGCGGCCAGATCGACGTTGCTGATGCGGCCATCGTTTTGCAGCTCCGCCAGAATTTTCTTGCTGATTTTGTCGAGTCCGGCCATGGTTTCTGAACTTTATTCAGTGAAAAAAATATTTAGAGAATTTTATTCTGATTATAAAGGCAATAAACGCGCCTAATATCAAGGAAGAGTCAATAGAATCCTCCCTCATAAAAAACATAACGTAATGCGGGCAGCGGGCTCAATCGAGCGCCGCTGCACGGATGACAGCAGTAACACCGGCTATTCTGTTGGCTAATGTTGTTTTGCCATGCCCTGCCTCTCACAAGGAATGCAGGGTGGCGCAAATCCTGCTTTTCAGCGTTTTCAATGCAATCACCCAACCGCAGTCTGACTTTCTAGAAGAGAGGAAACACCCCATGTTCAAGCGCGTCTCCGGACTCAACATCATCGCCGCCTCGCTGGCCCTGATCCCCGCCTTCGCCATGGCGCAGGAGACCCAGGTCGTCAAGATCGGTTTCTCCAGCCCGCTGACCGGCCCCCAGGCCTCGGCCGGCAAGGATAACCAGGGCGGCCTGATGATGGCCATCGAGCGTCTGAATGCGCAACCCATTACCGTGGGCGGCAAGAAGATCAAGTTCGACGTCATCGCCGAAGACGACCAGGCCGATCCGAAGTCGGGCGTGGGCGTGGCCCAGAAGCTGGCGGACCAGGGCGTCAAGGCCATCGTCGGCCCCTACAACTCGGGCGTGACCATCCCCGCTTCGCGCGTCTACAACGATGCCGGCATCGTGGTAGCCACCGTGGCCTCCAACCCCAAGATCACCCAGCAGGGCTTCGCCACCCTGTTCCGCGTGGCCGCCAGCGACAGCCAACTGGGCGGCAAGATGGCCCTGTACGCCGCCAAGGAACTGAAGTTCAAGCGCGTGGCCGTGATCGATGACCGCACCGCCTACGGCCAGGGCCTGGCGCAGGAATTCATCAAGGTCGCCAAGGCCAACGGCATCGACGTGGTCAGCACCGACTTCACCAACGACAAGGCCACCGACTTCACCGCCATCCTGACCTCGATCAAGGGCAAGAAGCCCGACGCCGTGTTCCTGGGCGGCTACGCTCCGCAAGGCGGCCCGATCAAGCGCCAGATGAAGCAGCTGGGCGTGGATGTGCCGCTCATGGGCGGCGACGGCATCTGCTCGCCGGAAATGGGCCGCCTCGGTGGCGACGCCATCGGCGAATCGGTCTACTGCACCCAGGGCGGCACCATGCTGGACAAGGCCAAGGAAGGCAAGGTCTTCGCCGACGAATACCAGAAGAAATACAACCGTCCCGCCGAGACCTATGCCGTCTCCTTCTACGACGGCATGATGCTCATCGCCCAGGCCATGAAGCAGGCCAACTCGGTCGACCCCAAGCAGTTCGGCCCGGCCCTGGCCAAGATCAGCTACAAGGGCGTGGCCGGCCAGTATGACTTCGACGCCAACCACGACCTGAAGCAATCGCCCGTCACCGTCTATCGCTTCAAGGATGGCCTGCCGGTGCCGCTGACCAGCTACTGATCGCTGCTCGCGCCTGCGCATCGGGCCTGAAGCGCACGCTTGCCGCCAACCGGCGGGTGTGCGCTGGCCTCCCCACCTCGTTTCACGATCGCTTTGCAAGCCCTTCCCTGCGGCCTGGCCGCAGGGGAGCGGCTGGCTGCAACTTTCGCGCGCGCTGCGTGGCCGTGGTGTACCCTGTGTTTCCCGCTTTGCCGGCCCGCGCTGTACCGTGCCGTACCGTAAGGAAGTCCATGCTCAGCTATACCCGCACCGTCCAGACCATCGATGCCCACACCGGCGGCGAACCGCTGCGCATCGTGGTGTCGGGCCTGCCCAAGATCCCGCCCGGCACCATCCTCGAGCAGCGCGCCTGGCTGCGCGCACATCGCGACGACCTGCGCTGCTTCCTCATGAACGAACCGCGCGGCCATGCCGACATGTATGGCGCCTACCTGTTGCCGCCGGTCACGGCAGGCGCCGATTTCGGCGTCATCTTCATCCACAACGAAGGCTACAGCGACATGTGCGGCCACGGCATCATCGCCCTGGGCAAGGTGCTGGTGGAGATGGGCTATGTCGAGCGCACCTCGCCGCAGACGCGCATCTGCTTCGACGCTCCGGCCGGCTTCATCGAGGCCTTCGTCGAGTGGGATGGCGAGCGCGCCGGCAAGGTCAGCTTCAACAATGTGCCGGCCTTCATCTATCGCCGCGACGTCGAAGTCGATACGCCCGGGTTTGGCAAGATCACCGGCGACATCGTCTTTGGCGGCGCCTTCTACTACTACATCAACGCCACCCAGGCCGGCCTGACCGTCAAGCCCGAACTGGTGCGCCAGCTGATCCAGCTGGGGGCCGAAACCAAGGCCGCCGTCATGGCCAAGGTCGCCATCGCCCATCCGCTGGAGCCGGGCCTGAACACGCTGTACGGCACCATCATCGACAGCGAACCCAATTTCCCCGGCGCCGACCAGTCCAATGTCTGCATCTTCGCCGACCGCGAAGTGGACCGCTCACCCACCGGCACCGGCACCTCGGGCCGCGCCGCCCAGCTGTTCCTGCGCGGCCAGCTGGCGCTGAACCAGCCCTACGTCAATGGCAGCATCGTCGGCAGCAACTTCGGCGTGCGCGTGACCGCCGCCACCCAGGTCGGCCCCTTCGAGGGCGCGCTCACCGAGGTCAGCGGTTACGCTCACATCATGAGCACCAACCAGTGGGTGCTGGAACAATCCGATCCTTTCCCGACCGGTTTCTTCCTGCGCTGACCGCTGACCTAAAGGACCACGCATGCATATCCTCGATCCCCGCCAGACCGCCCAGGCCCTGCCTTACGCCGCCCTTGTCGATGCGCTGGCGCGCGCCACGCAGGAACTGGCCGATGGCCGCATCCGCGCCCCCGAGCGCCAGGTGCTTCCCATCGATGCCGCCAGCGTGCTGCTGGGCATGCCCGCCATTGCCGATGACCTGTCCGTGACCAAGCTCATCACGGTGCATGCCGATAACGCGCGCCACCAGCTGCCCGCCATCCAGGGCGAGGTGATTGCCTTCGAGACGCAGACCGGTCGCCGCCTGGCCCTGATGGATGGCCCCACCGTCACCGCTCGCCGCACTGCCGCCATGAGCATGCTGGGCATTCGCACGCTGTTGCCGCGCAAGCCGCAATCGGCGCTGCTGATCGGCACCGGTGTGCAGTCAGCCGCGCATGCCGATGCGCTGGTGGAGTTCTTCGGCGTGCACCAGTTCTGGATCGCCGCACGCGATCTTCCTCGCACCCAGGCCTTCTGCCGCGCCTTGAGCGAACGCCATCCGCAGGCCGTGGCCAGTCCGCTGCCGGCGCAGATGCTGCAACAGGATCTGCCGCATACCGATGTGGTGATTGCTCTGACCACCTCGCGCAGCGCCGTCATCCCCGAAAAAATCGCGGCCGATACGCTGGCCATCGGCGTGGGCGCCTTCAAGCCGGACATGGTGGAATTTCCCGCCAGCCTGCTGCATGCGCGCCGCATCGTGGTCGATAACCTCGCCGGTGCGCACCATGAAGCAGGGGACCTGATCCAGGCTGGCGTGGACTGGTCCAGCGTGGTGGCCATCGCCGATGTGGTAGCCGGCCGCCCGCCCGCGGCCACCCTGGCCAGCGGCGCTGCGCTGCCGGTCTTCAAGACCGTCGGCCAGGCCGCCTGGGACCTGGCCGCTGCCCGCGTGATGCGAGCGACGCTGGGCCTGTAATACCAAGCCGGATGCGCGAGAGATCGCGCTCTTTTTTTATCCGCCGGTTTTCTTCTTTCTGCTCTTCTTGCTTTTGTTTTTTGCTTTTTGCTTTTTGCTTTTTCTTATAAATCACCGTCCCACAGGAGACACCGCTTCATGGACATTTTCATCCAGCAGATCATCAACGGATTGGTGCTAGGCAGCATGTACGCACTGATCGCCCTGGGCTACACCATGGTGTATGGGGTGCTGAACCTGATCAACTTCGCCCACGGCGACATCCTGATGGTGGGTGCGATGGTCGGCCTGTCGCTGCTCAAAGTGGTGCAGCAGGTGGCGCCTGGCCTGCCGGGCATCGTGCAACTGGTCATCGCCATCGTCGGCGCCATTCCGGTGTGCATCGTGGTGAGCCTGCTCATCGAACGCATCGCCTACCGGCCCCTGCGCAATGCCCCGCGCCTGGCCCCGCTGATCACGGCCATCGGCGTGTCCATCCTGTTGCAGACCTTGGCCATGATGATCTGGGGCCGCAGCCCCTTGCCGTTCCCGCAGGTCATGCCGTCGGACCCGGTGCATATCGCCGGCGCCCTCATTTCGCCCACGCAGATCATGCTGCTGGCGCTGGCCGTGCTGGCCATGGTGGGCCTGGTGCTGATCGTGGAAAAGACCAAGATGGGCCGCGCCATGCGCGCCACCGCCGAGAACCCACGCATCGCCGGCTTGATGGGCGTGGACGCCAACAAGGTCATCGTCGTCACCTTCGCCATCGGCGCGGGCCTGGCGGCCATTGCCGGGGTCATGTGGGCGGCCAACTATTCCACCGCGCAATTCGCCATGGGCTTCGTACCGGGCCTGAAGGCCTTCTCAGCCGCCGTGCTGGGCGGCATCGGCAACATCTACGGCGCCATGCTGGGCGGCATCCTGCTGGGCCTGATCGAAAGCCTGGGCGCGGGTTATATCGGTGACCTCACCGGCAACTTCCTGGGCAGCAACTACCAGGACATCTTTGCCTTCATCGTGCTCATCATCGTGCTGACCCTGCGCCCCTCCGGGATCATGGGCGAGCGCGTCGCTGACCGCGCCTGAGCCCCTTACTCCTTTAGTCATCCACACCTTTACAGAACCAGAAGAGAAGACCTATGGCTCTCCTAACTTTCGACATGAAGCGCAATCCGCAGCAAGCCCGCACCAGCCTCTTGCTGCTGCTGGCCCTGATGATCGTGTTTCCCTTCGTGGCCCAGCAGTTCGGCAATTCCTGGGTGCGCATCATGGACGTGGCGCTGCTCTACATCATGCTGGCCCTGGGCCTGAACGTGGTGGTGGGCTTTGCTGGCCTGTTGGACCTGGGCTACATCGCCTTCTACGCCATCGGCGCGTATACCGCAGGCTTGCTGGCTTCGCCGCAGTTTGCGGCGGTCATCGAATCCTTCGTCAACACCTATCCCAGCGTCGGCAACTTCCTGGTGTGGCTGTGCGGCCCGGAGATCGTGCAGAACGGCATCCACCTCTCGCTGTGGCTGATCGTGCCGATCTCGGCCTTGCTGGCTGCGCTCTTCGGTGCGCTGCTGGGCGCCCCGACCCTGAAGCTGCGCGGCGACTACCTGGCCATCGTGACGCTGGGCTTTGGCGAGATCATCCGCATCTTCATGAACAACCTCAACGCCCCGGTCAACATCACCAACGGGCCGCAGGGCATCAACCTGATCGATCCGATCAAGGTGTTCGGCGTCTCGCTGGCCGGTGAGCCCGGCTCGGGCTCGATGGTCCAGGTCTTCGGCATGAGCATGCCCTCGGTCAACGCCTATTACTTCCTGTTCCTGCTGTTGTGCATCGGCGTGATCTTCTTCTCGGTGCGGCTGCAGGATTCGCGTCTGGGCCGCGCCTGGGTCGCCATTCGCGAAGACGAGATCGCCGCCAAGGCGATGGGCATCAACACCCGCAACGTCAAGCTGCTGGCCTTCGCCATGGGCGCGTCCTTTGGCGGCGTGGCCGGGGCCATGTTCGGCGCCTTCCAGGGCTTCGTCTCGCCGGAATCGTTCTCGCTGACCGAATCCATCGCCGTGCTGGCCATGGTGGTGCTGGGCGGCATCGGCCACATTCCTGGCGTGGTGCTGGGCGGCGTGATCCTGGCGGCGCTGCCGGAAGTGCTGCGTCACGTGGTGGAGCCGGTGCAGATGGCCCTCTTCGGGAAGGTCTGGATCGATGCCGAAGTGCTGCGCCAGCTGCTCTACGGCCTGGCCATGGTGGTGATCATGCTGACCCGCCCGGCCGGCCTGTGGCCCTCGCCGCGCCATGAAGACCGCCCC
Organism: Herbaspirillum camelliae; assembly: GCF_001929405.1. NCBI lineage: Bacteria > Pseudomonadati > Pseudomonadota > Betaproteobacteria > Burkholderiales > Oxalobacteraceae > Herbaspirillum > Herbaspirillum camelliae. The sequence continues at coordinate 977,529 of NZ_KV880769.1, read as the reverse complement.
GAAGCGGACCATACCCAAGTCGGCACGACCGGCGAAGTCAAAGCCTAAGCAGGAGAGAACAAGATGAGCCAGACACTGCTCAAGATCCGCGACGTCAGCAAGCGCTTCGGCGGCCTGCAAGCCTTGAACGGCGTGGGCATCACCATCGAACGCGGCCAGATCTATGGCCTGATCGGCCCCAATGGCGCGGGCAAGACCACCTTCTTCAACGTCATCACTGGCCTGTATCAACCCGACACCGGCACCTTCGAACTGGACGGCAAGCCCTATTCGCCCAGCGCCCCGCATGAAGTGGCCAAGGCCGGCATTGCCCGCACCTTCCAGAACATCCGCCTGTTCGGCGAGATGACCGTGCTGGAAAACGTGATGGTGGGCTGCCATGTGCGCACCAAGCAGAACGTCTTCGGTGCGGTGTTCCGCCACAAGGCCGCCCGTGAAGAGGAAGCGGCCATCCGCGAGAAGTCGCAGAAGCTGCTGGACTTCGTGGGCATCGGCCAGTTCGCCAAGCGCACGGCGCGGCACTTGTCGTATGGCGACCAGCGCCGCCTGGAGATCGCCCGCGCCTTGGCGACCGATCCGCAACTGCTGGCGCTGGACGAACCGGCCGCCGGCATGAACGCCACCGAGAAGCTGGGCCTGCGCGAGCTGCTGGTGAAGATCCAGGCCGAGGGCAAGACCATCCTGCTCATCGAGCACGACGTCAAGCTGATGATGGGCCTGTGCAACCGCATCACGGTGCTGGACTACGGCAAGCCGATTGCCGAAGGCGTGCCGGCCGATGTGCAGAAGAATCCGGCGGTGATTGAGGCCTATTTGGGTGCGGGACATTAAGTGAGGGCGGCTTCGATGTTGTTTGCACCGCTACGCACCGTTCGGACTGAGTAGCGGCTTTGCCGCGTATCGAAGATGCTCCTGCGGGCCTTCGATACGCGGCTGCGCCGCTACTCAGGACGAACGGTAGTGGATTGATTTCAGTACAGCCTCCAAGCAGTGAGAGAGCATAGAACATGACAACGAACATTCTTAAAGTCCAACAACTGAGCGTGGCCTATGGCGGCATCCAGGCCGTCAAGGGGATTGACCTGGAGGTCAACGAAGGCGAACTGGTCACGCTGATCGGCGCCAACGGCGCGGGCAAGACCACCACCCTCAAGGCCATCACCGGTACGCTGCCGGCCAGCCGCGTCGAGGGGCATATCGAGTACCTGGGCCAGGCGCTCAAGGGCAAGAAGTCCTTCGAGCTGGTCAAGGACAAGCTGGCGATGGTGCCGGAAGGGCGGGGCGTCTTCACGCGCATGAGCATCCAGGAAAACCTGTTGATGGGCGCCTACACCAGCGACGACAAGGGCCAGATCGCGGCCGATATCGACAAGTGGTTCGCGGTCTTCCCGCGCCTGAAGGAGCGCGCGGCGCAGATGGCGGGCACGCTCTCGGGCGGCGAGCAGCAGATGTTGGCGATGGCGCGGGCGTTGATGAGTCATCCCAAGCTGCTGTTGCTGGATGAACCGTCGATGGGCTTGTCGCCGATCATGGTGGAGAAGATCTTCGAGGTGATCCGCAATGTGTCGGCGCAGGGCATCACCATCCTGCTGGTGGAGCAGAACGCCAAGCTGGCGCTGGAGGCGGCGCATCGCGGTTACGTGATGGAGTCGGGCCTGATCACCATGCAGGGGCAGGCGCAGCAGATGCTGGATGATCCGCGGGTGAAGGCGGCTTATCTCGGTGAAGGCTGAGTTGTATCGCAGCCCGGGCCGCACAACGCCGCAACCGCAAGGTCTGCGGCGTTTTTTTCGACGGCGCTGCACTGCCCGCCCAGGCGCGCCGGGACTGGATGAGCTGGCCGCATCGTGTCCTTGTGGAAAATATAAAATGTTATAAATTAATATTGCCGAATTTAATATTGGTTATATAGATGAAATACAGAATTAATATTGGTTGTTAGCACATAGAATCCGCTTGCCCAAATCCACCCATTTTCCTGCTCCAGACCATGACCCACGTCGCTTCTGCCGCTGTCGCGGCCCCCTTCGGCGGTTTCCAGGCCGAACTGCTGCCCACCCCCAGCCCTCTGCGCGCCGCCATCACCGCCGCCTATCGCCGCGATGAGCGCGAGGCCGTGCAATGGCTGCTGCAGCAGGTGCAGGGCGAACAGCCCTGGAAGGACGCCACCCAGCAACTGGCCAGGAAGCTGGTGCAGCAGGTGCGCGAGAAGCGTACCCGTTCTTCCGGCGTGGATGCGCTGATGCATGAATTCTCGCTGTCCTCGGAAGAGGGCGTGGCGCTGATGTGCCTGGCCGAAGCGCTTCTGCGCATCCCCGACCGCCAGACCGCCGACCGTCTGATCGCCGACAAGATCAGCAAGGGCGACTGGCGCAAGCACCTCGGCGAATCGCCGTCGCTGTTCGTCAATGCCGCTACCTGGGGCCTGCTGATCACCGGCAAGCTGGTCTCCACCAGCAGCGAGAGCGGCCTCACGCAAGCCATCACGCGCTTGATCGGCAAGGGCGGCGAGCCACTCATCCGCAAGGGCGTGGACCTGGCCATGCGCATGCTGGGCAACCAGTTCGTGACCGGCCAGACCATTGAAGAAGCGCTGGAAAACAGCCGCGAGAACGAAAAGCGCGGCTATCGCTATTCCTATGACATGCTGGGCGAAGCGGCCCTGACCATGCACGACGCCGATGCCTATTACCAGTCCTACGAGACCGCCATCCACGCCATCGGCCGCGCCTCCAATGGACGCGGCATCAAGGATGGCCCCGGCATTTCGGTCAAGCTCTCGGCCCTGCATCCGCGCTATTCGCGCGCCCAGCATGCACGCGTGATGAGCGAACTGCTGCCGCGCCTGAAGCAGTTGCTGCTGCTGGCCAAGCAATACGATATCGGCCTGAACATCGATGCCGAAGAAGCGGACCGCCTGGAGCTGTCGCTGGACATGATGGAAGTGCTGGTGGCCGATCCCGACCTGGCCGGCTTCGAAGGCCTGGGCTTCGTGGTGCAGGGCTACCAGAAGCGCTGCCCCTTCGTCATCGATTACCTGGTCGATCTGGCGCGCCGCAACGGCCGCCGCCTGATGATCCGCCTGGTCAAGGGCGCCTACTGGGACAGCGAAATCAAGCGCGCCCAGGTCGATGGCCTGGAAGGCTATCCGGTCTATACCCGCAAGGTCCATACCGACCTGTCCTACCTGACCTGCGCGCAGAAGCTGCTGGCCGCCACCGATGTGATCTATCCACAGTTCGCCACGCACAATGCGCATACGCTGGCGGCCATCTATCACTGGGCCCGACAGCACCAGATCGACAACTACGAATTCCAGTGCCTGCACGGCATGGGCGAGACGCTCTACGACCAGGTGGTCGGCCCTGACAATCTGGGCAAGGCCTGCCGCGTCTATGCCCCGGTCGGTTCGCACCAGACCCTGCTGGCCTACCTGGTGCGCCGCCTGCTGGAAAATGGCGCGAACTCTTCCTTCGTCAACCAGATCGTCGATGAGGCCGTGCCGCTGGATCGCCTGGTGGCCGACCCTGTCGAGACCGTGCGCGCCCAGGGTGGCCTGCCGCATCCGGCCATCGCCGTGCCGCATCGCCTCTATGGCGAGGAGCGCAAGAATTCGGCCGGCATCGATCTCTCCAACGAAGATCGCCTGCAGCAATTGGGGCAACTGTTCATCTCCATGGCGGATCGCCAATGGCAGGCCGCACCGCTGCTGGCCGCTGACACTGCAGCGCGGCCTGCACAACTTGTACGCAATCCCGCCGACCATCGCGAAGTCGTGGGGCAGGTGAGCGAAGCCACCGTGGCCGATGTCGATACGGCGCTGCGCGCTGCCACCGAGTACGCGCCGCAATGGCAATCCACCCCCGCCGCCGAGCGCGCCGCCATGCTGGAGCGCGCCGCCGACCTGCTGGAAGCGCATATCGCCGAACTGATGGCGCTGGCCGTGCGCGAAGCCGGCAAGTCGCTGCCCAATGCAATTGCCGAAGTGCGCGAGGCGGTCGATTTCCTGCGCTACTACGCCATCGCCTCGCGCCACGATGGCAACGTGCTGGCCTGGGGGCCGGTGGTGTGCATCAGCCCGTGGAATTTCCCGCTGGCCATCTTCATCGGCGAAGTCAGTGCTGCCCTGGCCGCCGGCAACGTGGTGCTGGCCAAGCCGGCCGAGCAGACCGCACTGATCGCCCATCGCGCCGTGCAATTGCTGCATGAGGCCGGCGTGCCGCGCGCGGCCCTGCAATTGCTGCCGGGCCGTGGCGAGACCGTCGGCGCGGCGCTGACTTCGGATGTGCGCGTCAAGGGCGTGATCTTCACCGGCTCCACCGAAGTGGCGCAACTGATCAACCGCACCCTGGCGCAGCGCCAGCATGACGATGGCGATGGCAGCGGCGAGCACGGCGAGGTGCCGTTGATCGCCGAGACCGGCGGCCAGAATGCACTGATCGTGGATTCTTCGGCGCTGGCCGAACAGGTGGTGCAGGACGTGCTGTCCTCGGCCTTCGACAGCGCCGGACAACGGTGCTCGGCGCTGCGCATCCTGTGCCTGCAGGAAGATATCGCCGACCGCACCCTGGCGATGTTGAAAGGCGCGATGGCCGAGTTGCGCGTGGGTCGTCCTGATCGCCTCTCCATCGACATCGGCCCGGTCATCGATGCCGAGGCTCGGCAGAACCTGCTGGACCACATCGAGCGCATGCGCACCAGCGCCCGCGCGGTGCACCAGCTGCCGCTGGGCGAAGAATGCCAGCACGGCACCTTTGTAGCGCCGACGGTCATCGAGATCGACGACCTGGCGCAACTGCAGCGCGAAGTCTTCGGCCCGGTGCTGCATGTGCTGCGCTATCGCCGCGATGCCTTGCCGCAGTTGATCGACGCCATCAACGCCACCGGCTATGGCCTCACCCTGGGCGTGCATTCGCGCATCGATGAGACCATCGAGTTCGTGGCCCAGCGTGCGCACGTGGGCAACATCTACGTCAATCGCAATATCGTCGGCGCCGTGGTGGGCGTGCAGCCCTTCGGCGGCGAAGGCAAGTCCGGCACCGGTCCCAAGGCCGGCGGCCCGCTCTATCTGAAGCGTCTGCAACGCCATGCGCAACTGCATGAAGAGCTGACCCGCGCACAACCCGCCGACGTGCCCAATGCCTTGCTGGACAGCCTGCTGGACTGGGCCCGCACGCACGGCCATGAGCGCCTGGCCGCCAACGGCCAGCGTTATCATCGTGACAGCCTGCTGCAACGCAGCCTGGTGCTGCCCGGTCCTACCGGTGAACGCAATACCCTGGGCTTCGCGCCACGCGGCCTGGTGCTGTGCGCCGCCGGCAGCGTGGGCACGCTGTTGAACCAGCTGGCGGCGGCCTTTGCCACCGGTAACACCGTGCTGGTCGATGAGCGTAGCGCGGCCTTCTTGCCGTCAGGCTTGCCTGCGCCGGTGCGTGCCGCCATCCGTCGCGCCAGCCAGCTCGATGCCGAGCCGCTGCAGGCGGCGTTGGTGGACAGCCACCAGGCCGCCGACTGGCGCGCACGGCTGGCCGCCCGCGAAGGGGCGCTGGTGCCGCTGATCCTGTGCGGTGAAGACACGACCATTCCGCTGTGGCGTCTGCTGGCCGAGCGTGCGTTGTGCGTCAACACCACGGCAGCGGGCGGCAATGCCAGCCTGATGACGATTTCCGTCTAAGCTTTCCCGTCCCCTGCAACAGGCGCCCGGACCTCGTGTCCCGGCGCCTGTTTTTCTTGCAGGCGTACAATATCGGCCTCAATGAGCGGCGGCCCGATGGCATGACTTGCAATCCGGCCAGCCAGCCCCATCTCGACAGGAACGCGGATCCGGCACGTCCCTCCGCTGCTCCCAGGCACATATTGAACAGAGGCAAGCATGGAACAATTTCACGGCACCACCATCCTTTCCGTCCGTCGCGGCAATCAGGTCGCACTGGGCGGCGACGGCCAGGTGACGCTTGGCAACATCGTCATGAAGGGCAGTGCGCGCAAGGTGCGCAAGCTCTACCACGGCAAGGTGCTGGTCGGTTTCGCCGGCGGCACGGCGGACGCCTTCACCCTGTTGGAACTGTTCGAGGCCAAGCTGGAAAAGCACCAGGGCAATCTCATGCGCGCCTCGGTGGAACTGGCCAAGGACTGGCGCACCGACCGCATGCTGCGTCGCCTGGAGGCCATGCTGCTGTGCGCCGACAAGGAAACTACGCTGGTCATCACTGGCAATGGCGATGTGCTCGAACCCAATGACGGCATCGGCGCCATCGGTTCCGGCGGCAGCTATGCGCAATCGGCGGCCAAGGCGCTCTACGAGAATACCGAACTGTCACCGGCCGAGATCGTCAAGAAATCACTGACCATCGCCGGCGAGCTGTGCATCTATACCAACCTGAACCACATCATCGAGACGCTGGAATAAGCCACGCGGCGCGGGTTTTGCACCCATTCCCCTGATGAATCGTCACAGCGAAAAGATCACCACCATGAATATGACTCCCAAGGAAATCGTCTCCGAACTCGACAAGCACGTCGTCGGCCAGGCCCGCGCCAAGCGCGCCGTGTCCATCGCGCTGCGTAATCGCTGGCGTCGTCAGCAGATCGAGGAGCCGCTGCGCCACGAGATCACGCCCAAGAACATCCTGATGATCGGCCCCACCGGCGTGGGCAAGACCGAGATTGCGCGTCGCCTGGCCAAGCTGGCCGATGCACCCTTCATCAAGATCGAGGCCACCAAGTTCACCGAAGTCGGTTACGTGGGCCGTGACGTCGACACCATCATCCGCGACCTGGTCGATATCGGCATCAAGCAGACGCGCGAGCTGGAAACGCGCAAGGTGCGCACCCGCGCCGAAGACGCCGCCGAAGACCGCATCCTCGATGTGCTGTTGCCGCCGGCGCGCGATTTCGGTTTCACGCCCGATGGCAGCAACAACAGTGGCGAGAAGGACGACAAGAACACCACCCGCCAGACCTTCCGCAAGCGCCTGCGCGAAGGGGCGCTGGATGACCGCGAGATCGAACTGGAACTGGCCGAGGCCGCGCCTTCCATGGAGATCATGGCGCCTCCGGGCATGGAAGAGATGACCGAGCAGATCAAGTCCATGTTCTCGGGCCTGGGCAACCAGCGCAAGAAGGCGCGCAAGATCAAGATCAAGGAAGCCATGAAGCTCTTGATCGAAGAAGAAGCCGCCAAGCTGGTCAACGAGGAAGAACTCAAGCAGAAGGCCATCGCCAATGTGGAGCAGAACGGCATCGTCTTCCTCGACGAGATCGACAAGATCGCCACGCGCTCGCAGAACGGCAACGCCGATGTCTCGCGCGCCGGTGTGCAGCGCGACCTGCTGCCGCTGGTGGAAGGCACGACCGTCAATACCAAGTACGGCATGATCAAGACCGACCACATCCTCTTCATCGCCTCGGGTGCATTCCACCTGTCCAAGCCCTCGGACCTGATCCCGGAACTGCAAGGACGCTTCCCGATCCGCGTGGAACTGGATTCGCTGTCCATTGCCGATTTCGAGCGCATCCTCACCGGCACCGATGCCTGCCTCACCAAGCAATATGAAGCGCTGCTGGCCACTGAAGGCGTGAAGATCGAGTTTGCCGACAGCGGCATCAAGCGTCTGGCGGAAATCTCGCACTCGGTCAATGAGAAGACCGAGAACATCGGCGCGCGCCGTCTCTACACCGTGATGGAAAAACTGCTGGAAGAGATTTCCTTCACGGCCGGTGAAGCAGGCGTGGAGGGCTTGCTGATCGATGCGGATTACGTCAACGAGCGCCTGGGTGAGCTCGCCGTGGACGAAGACCTGTCGCGCTACGTGCTGTAAGCGCAACTGCGGGGAGCATGCGATGGCCAACAAGACACTGGGCACACGGCAGAAGCTGAGTTATCGCATCGAGCCTTCGCAATCCAAGCCCCGCAATCCGGTGGCGCTGGCCGCGCAACAGCGCGCCGGCGGCGCCGGGTCGCATCGCAAGAGTGAATCCACGCAGCGCCAGCAGGGTCGTTCGGCGCTGTTGAAGAAGCTGATCGATGGTGATGAGGAAAAGTAGGCAGGTGAGGTCCTGAGCAAACAATCGCCGCGCTTTGCGCGCTTGCTTGTGGGCATCGTGTAACAAATTGTTAGTCTTTGGAAAGCGCCGGTGTCTGCATCGGCGCTTTCTTTTTTTGCCTTCCTCTTGTCTGTCAGCAGAGTGTAGCCGATGCAAATAAGGCGATAAAAAAATACAACAATAGCCAATTCAATCATCGGCTCCCGTCTAAAAAATGTCTGCTATCGACCAAGGTGCAGTCATGCGCGAGCAGAAGCATTAATGTCTGTCCATCCGACTGCAAGTGCGGATCCTCAAGACTATTTTTAGAGAAGGACGTCACATGAAAAAATCTCTGCTGGCACTCGCCGTTCTGGGCGCGTTCGCAGGCGCAGCGCAAGCGCAAAGCTCCGTCACGATCTACGGTATCGTCGATACCGGTGTTGTCTACCAAAGCAAGGTTGCCACCCCCACCGGCGGCACCGGCAGCAAGTTCAGCCTGAATTCGGGTGTGATCCAGGGTTCGCGTATCGGCTTCAAGGGTACTGAAGACCTGGGTGGCGGCCTCTCCGCAGTGTTCAACCTGGAAGCTGGTTTCTCCAATGATACCGGCGCCCTGGATGATTCCAAGACCAGCAACACCCTGTTCCGCCGCAAGTCGGTGGTGGGTCTGGCCGGTAACTTCGGTAGCGTCCTGCTGGGTCGTCAGACCGACTTCGCTGACACCATCTCGTCCTACACCTCGGTGCAAGACTTCGGTGGCTGGACCGGCGCTGCAGGCCACAACCTGGATCGTCTGGAAGGCACCCGCACCAACAACTCCATCAGCTACACCACGGCCAACCTGAATGGCTTCACCGGTAACCTGATGTACGGCTTCGGCGAAACCGCTGGTCAGACCTCCGCTGGTCAAGCCTTCGGCATCGGCGGCAAGTACGACAATGGTCCTCTGGGTCTGGGTATCAACTACTACCAGTCCAAGGCTGGCTCGACCCCGGCGGATGCCTCCCTGCTGGCTGCCACTGGCACCAACCAGTACACCAACGGCGCCAACACTGGCAGCACTGCCCAGAAGGTCCTGAACGTGGCAGCGTCCTACCAGTTCGGTCCGGCCCGTGTGTACGGTAACTGGTCGCGCGTCAAGCAAGACCTCAACACCCAGGCCAACCTGACCGCCGCTGGCGTGGGTTCGCTGGCGACCATCAGCAACCGTACTCTGGCAGCCTCCAACAAGGCTGACATCTACGAAATCGGTACCGCCTACTCCCTGAGCCCGTCGCTGAAGTTGCTGGCTGCGGTGGATCACACTCGCGCCCAGTTCGACGGCGTCTCCGGCAAGGCCAAGCTGACCCAGGTCAGCCTGGGCACCGACTACTGGCTGTCCAAGCGCACCGACCTGTACGCCTTCCTGGCCTACAGCAAGGCTACCGACCTGAACAACCCGGGCGTGGCTGACAGCAGCGGCACCGATGGCAACCAAGGTGCTGTGGCCGTGGGTATCCGTCACAAGTTCTAAGCATGTCCTGATGAGCATCGTCGCTACGACGATGCTTGTTCTGGTGCAGAAGAAAAAGCGCCGCATGAGTTTCATGCGGCGCTTTTTTTGTTAGTTTTTTTGGGGAAGTTCCCTCACTCGTCTTATAAAATATTTTCATCAATGCGAGCCGGATGATGATCTCGCATTCCCATTGCGACCGCTTTCCCAAGCGACCTGATAGCCCTCGCTGGCGTCTCCATTTGTAACTTTTGCAAAGCTCGCTTTTGTGCTGCAAAAACCTGACGAAACCCTGACTGGTGGCCGATCTTTACGTTTGTAAATGAATAGTAATAAGCGCTTTCCCAGCGGGATTTTTGCACTGCGGACTGCTCTAATAGACACCATATAAATCGGTGCGCGCAGTGCTCATCCGCTGCTGCATTCATCCACCGAACATCGCCCCGTTGGCACATCGTGCTGCTGTGTTTTCTAACACAGCGGAGGGGAAGTCTTTTGTCCGGATTTAGTGCATCCGGCAGTGCAAGAGAAAGGAATCACATGGCGACAAGAGAAGAACTGGCAGTCATCAAGGCTGCCCGTGCGGGCGAGTCACGCGCACAGCTGGCGCTGGGACGACGTTATCTCAACGGTGGCAGCGGCCTGCCGCGCAGCAAAGGCACGGCTTTCTACTGGCTGCGGCGCGCAGCGCAGCAGGGCGTGGATGACGCCTGGATGATCATCGGTCGCAACATCACCTACGAACAGGTCAAGGAGCTGTCGCCGCCCAGGGAAGCCGCCGTCTGGTACGAGAAGGCCTTCGAGGCTGGCGTGCCGCAGGCTGGCCTGATCTTCGCGCGTCTGGTGCTGGACAATACCAGCGAGTTCGACAGCAACACCCATGCGCGCGCCATCGCTGCCCTGTCGCTGCTGGCCAGTCGCGATGACCACGAGGCGCAGTGGCTGCTGGCCCAGCAGATGCAACGCCACGGCCAGCCCATGCTGCCGGGTGCGGCGGCAGCTTCGCCCGCCTACGAAGACAAGCTGATGCTGGAGGCGGCCCGCGCCGGCATCGAGGAAGCCCAGTACGCCGTGCTGGACAAGGCCTGGCAGCAGGGTGACGAGGCCAGCTTTGCGCGCGGTGCGCAACGGGTCACGCAACGCCTGCTGGCGCGTCATGCCAACGCCGTGGCGCAGTTGGAGAAGGATGGGCAGATCCACGGTACGGTGCAGCTCAGCGATGAGGAAGCCACCTTGCTGTTGCGCTATGGCCAATGGCGCCTGCGCGGCCAGGCCCCGGATCCGGATGAATTGCAGATCCTGTTCGAACTGGCGGCCATGGGCGGCAATGCGCAAGCCTGTCTGGAACTGGGCCTGTTGTGCGCCAAGATCGATCGCCAGGGCGAGCGCATCTTCATGGAACATGGACTGGCCAACTTCAAGAAGGCGCTGCACTGGCTGGAGCGCGCTGGGGAAGCCGGCGTGGCGCAGGGCTGGCATGCGCTGGCGCGCATCTATTCGCGCTCGATCTATTCGCAGCGCAATCTGCAGGTGGCACAACAATATCTGGAGAAGGCGGCCCAGGCCGGACTGGTGGAGGCGCAATGCGAACTGGCGCAGATGTGCTGGCGTCATCGCCGCGATGATCCGCTCAATGACGTCAAGGCGCTGTACTGGTGGCAGCAGGCTGCGGCCCAGGGCGAGCCGACGGCGCAGGCGGCGCTGGAAGCTTTCGCCGCGCAGCCGCATGCCCAGGGCTGGGCCTTGCAAGCGCAGGCGCTGCTCACCGACAAGCTGCGCAACAGCAGTCCCTTCCTCAGCGCCCGCATCGAACTGGCGGCCACCTTCGGGCTGACCAAGCCCGAGGCGCTGCTCATCGATATCAAGGCGGCTGACTATGGCCACTGTCTGGTGGTGGACATCTGCGCCCACCATGCGCGCAGCAAGCGCCGCCTGATTGCCATCCAGACCGACGCCCAGCGCGCGACCCTGAACCGCGTCTCACGCCTGTTCGGCGATGTCGATTGCGGCTTCGACGGACTGGAGGGCAACTACCGCCAGCGCCAGTACCGGCTGCGCACGACCTTCCCCGACCTCGGATAAGGGCAGGCTTACATGTGGTAGCGCAGCGTCAGCGCGACGTTGCGCGGCGCACCCGGCATGCTGAGGTTGGGGTTGGTGCCGTGGCCGGAGATGATGTACCCGGTATTGAAGAGATTGCCGATGTTGAGCTGCACTTCATACTTGGGCGTGCGATAGGCCGCCATCGCATCGACTGTGACGTAACCGGGCAACGTGACGGTGTTGCCCGGATTGGCAAAGCGCGCGCCTACTGCGTTGGCGCCACCGCCGACTACCAGTCCCTCGCCCAGCTCGCGGGTCAGCCACAGGTTGCCGCTATGGCGCGGGGTCAGCGTGGCGTTCTTGCCCTTGAAGGGGACGCCATTGTCCAGCGACGAAGACTCGGTGATCACCGCATTGAGCCAGGCATAGCCGGCCAGCAGTTTCCAGCCTTGCTTGAGATCGGCGCTGAAGCTCAGTTCGGCGCCGTCGGTGCGCTGCTTGCCTACCGGGATGATCACGCCGCTGGGCAGGGCCGACTTGATGTTGTCGCGCTCCAGGCGGAACACCGAGACGGTGGCGCTGGCGCGGCCTTCCCAGAAATCATATTTGGCGCCGGCTTCGGTATTGCGGGTCTGCTCCGGTGCGAGGTCGGCGTTGTTGGTGGCCAGCGCGAAGCTTTCTCCCGATGGCTGGAAGGAACGGCTCCAGGACAGGTAATACGATTGCGTCTGGCTGGGTTGCCAGACCAGGCCGGCGCGCGGGCTGGTGGCGGTGTCGGTGCGCTGGAGATCGGCGGTGCTGCCGTTATTCAGGTTGAGGATGCGTGACTGTTGGCGATAGCGGTCATAGCGCAGGCCCACCAGCGCCTTCCATTGTTCGCTCAGGCTCAGGCTGTCCTGCAGATAGGTGGCGAAGGTGTCGTAGGTGCCATAGGTCAGCGTCGGCGGGTTCAGGCGATTGGGGTCGACCACCGGCAGCACGGGATTGAAGATGGAGATGCCAGGGAAATTGACGACGCCGCTGGACTGGCTGGAATCCTTGCTCTGGCTACCCAGTTCCAGGCCGTAGAGAATCTCGTGGCGGATCGATCCCAACTGCAGCTTCTGCGTCAGCTCGCTCTGGTTGAACCAGCCGTTTTCATCCCGCACCAGCTTGGCGTGGTTCAGGGTCGTCGTGGCGGTGGCCTCATTGACGGTGCCGCCATTGGTGTTGTTCCGGTTGAGGTGGTAATCGTAGTAGCGCAGCCCGTTGCGGAAGGAAAACTCGTCGTTGAAACGATGGGTGAAGGTCGCCGTGGTCGAGGCCACGCGTGATTGCACGAAGTCGGCGTCGCGGGCGTTGCGTGCGCCATAGGTGGTACCGGGATCGACATCGACCGGCCGGCCGCGATAGGAGGGAATGCCGAAGTCCATCATGCGGCGGTCTTCCAGATAATCCATCTGCAGCAACAGCTTGGTATCGGCCGAGAAGCGCAGCGCCACCGACGGCGCGATGGCCGTGCGGTCGATGAATTGCTGGGCGCGGAAACCGTCGCCGCGCTCGACTGCGCCGGTCAGGCGCCACGACAGCGCGCCTTCGCCGGCGCGTCCCAGGTCCAGCTCGGCGCGGCGGCCTGCGGTGCTGTTGGCGGTGAAGCTGACATCGCTGACATCCACCCCAGGCTTCTTGGTCACCCGGTTGATCAGCCCTCCCGACGAACCCCGGCCATACAGGACGGCGGCGGGTCCCTTGATCACTTCCACGCTTTCCACATTGGACAGGTCGCGGAAATACAGCGCATCGTCACGGAAACCATCCACGAACTGGTCGCCGATGGCCGTAAAGCCACGGATGAAGACCTGGTCGCGCTGACCGTCGCCGGTGGACAGGCCCAGGCCCGGCACGTTCTTGAGCACGTCCTGCAGGGAGCTGGCGTTCTGGTCGCGGATCACCTGGGCGGGCACCACGTTGATGGTCTGCGGTATATCGCGCAGCGGCGCTTCGCTCTTGGTGCCGCTCACCGCCGTCGGTGCAACGTAGCCATCGTTGGCGCGCGCACCGCTGACCTCGATGGCGGGCAGCGTGGTGGTGTCCTGCTGGGCGCAGGCGGGCAGGATGGCCAGAGGGGAGAGCGAACAGGTGGCCAGTACGGCCAGGTGCAGCGGGGAGAGGCGCAAGTTGATGGATTTTTTCACAGGATTGGATATTAATAAGAATAATTATTATTCGTATTTAATAACACTTGTGAGTAAATGTAAATCTGCAGAAGCTGACCTCAGGATTCTTCTCATCTGACAGGATGAGAAGACGCAAGGATGCGGCACCCTATTGCCAGCAGGCAAGGGCGGAGGTGAAGAAATGGAAGGAAGAAGAAGGGCGGCGAAGCGCCCGATGCAGGCCCTAGTGCAGACTGATTACCCGCTCGTCATCGTCGCCGCCATCCGGGCCGGCCTGGCCGAAGGAAAAGAGTTCATAGCTGGTGCCGTCGTCATCGGCCTGGTACTGGTAGGGATTGCCCCAGGGGTCGCGCGGCAGGCGTTCCACATAGCCGCCCAACTGCCAGCCATTGGCCAGCGGCTCGCGTGCCGGCCTGATCACCAGCGCCAGCAGGCCTTGCTGGGTGCTCGGGTAGCGGCCATTGTCCTGGCGGTAACGTTCCAGCCCGGCGGCGATGGCCTTCATGTCCTTCTCGGCGGCCAGGGCCTGGGGACCGTGATCGTGGTTGAAGCGCGTCACCAGCGGCGGCACCAGCAGGGCCGCCGCCACGGCCAGCACCGTCAGCACCAGGATCCAGCGCAGCCGCGCCAGGCCCCGTTGCAGGAACAGGAAAGCAGGATGTCGCCGCGAGGGCTGGAGAGAACGGCGCATGGATGCTGCTGGCTTCAAATCGGCGATGGGTTGGAAAACACGCAAGTATAAGCGCGCAGCCGCCCAAAAGGCGACATGCGCCATCGGGCGAGCTGCCCGCTGTGCTTGCTCAGGGACGGATGGTCACCGGCACGCCGGCCTGGCTGCTGACCACCTCCGAGAGGGTGGCGTAGAGTTCGGTGCCGTCGCGGGTGTTGAGCCAGTGCTGGCCGTCGTACTTGTAATGGAAGCCGCCGGAGCGGGCCGCCAGCCACATCTCCTGCATCGGCGCCTGGCTGTTGATGATGATCTTGGAACCGTTGTCCACGCACTCGATTTCCAGCACGTTGCCGCTGCGGCTGCATTCCACGTCCAGGTCGCTGGCGTCGCAGGCATCCTCGAGAGCCGTCTCGATGGCGTTGAGGGTGGCGTCGGCCAGGTCCAGGAATTCCGATTCGGTCATGCTACACTCCAAGGCATTCTAAGATTTCGATGTAATCCTCCATTTTATCGTGAAGTCACATTCTTCTCTTGCCCGTCGCAGCGCCGCCCTGGCCCTTTGCAGCGCCGTCCTGATGCTGGCCGGCTGCGGCCAGAAGGGCCCGCTGTTCATGCCCAAGACGCCGCCCGATCCGTTCGCGCAGACTCAGCCCCAGTCCCAGTCCAAACCGGCCGAGTCACCGGCTGCTGCCTCCGAGGGCAAGCGCCCGGCCGATCCCGCCGCCGGCAAGCAGTAACTCCGGCTTCACCGCAGGCCCGCGCAGCGGGCTCCGATCACCGCATTGCCACCCGACACCATGTCTCATTTCTCCTATCGCAATGGCGTCCTGCACGCCGAACAGGTTTCCCTCGCTACTCTGGCCGAGCAGTTCGGCACCCCCCTGTACGTCTATTCCAAGGCCGCCCTGGTCGAGAATTTCTCCGCCTACGCCAATGCCTGCCAGCAGGCGGGCCGCGCAGAGGGCGGCAAGGGCGGGGCGCTGGTGTGCTACTCGGTCAAGTCCAATTCCAACCTGGCGGTGCTGAACCTGCTGGGCCAACTGGGGTCGGGCTTCGATATCGTCTCCGGCGGTGAACTGCTGCGCGTAGTGGCGGCCGGCGGTGACGCCCGCAAGGTGATCTTCTCGGGCGTGGGCAAGGGCCGCGACGAGATGAAGCTGGCCCTGGAACATGACATCCTCTGCTTCAACGTCGAATCCATCCCCGAGGTGGCCCGTCTGAACGAAGTGGCCGGTGCGCTGGGCAAGCGCGCCCGCATCTCGTTGCGCGTGAACCCCAACGTGGATGCCAAGACCCACCCCTACATCTCTACCGGCCTGAAGGAAAACAAGTTCGGCGTGGCCTATGAAGATGCGCTGAACTGCTACCGCGCCGCCGCAGCCCTGCCCCACATCGACGTGGTCGGCATCGATTGCCACATCGGCTCGCAGTTGCTGGACGACTCGCCGCTGCTGGAAGCGCTGGACAAGATCATCGACATGGTCGATGCGTTGGAAGCCGAGGGCATCCCCATCCATCATCTCGACATCGGCGGCGGCATCGGCATCCGCTACGACGACGAGCAGCCGGTGGCCGTCGGCGACTACCTGGCGCGCGTGTTTGCCCGTGTCGATGCCTGGCGCGCCAGCAAGTACCAGGGCCGTCCCATCCAGGTCATGTTCGAGCCGGGCCGCTCGGTGGTCGGCAATGCCGGCCTGCTGCTGACCGAGGTGCAATACCTCAAGCATGGCGAAGGCAAGAATTTCGCCGTGGTCGACGCCGCCATGAACGACCTGATGCGCCCGGCCATGTACGAAGCCTGGCACGGCGTGAAGACCGTCAAGGAAAACGCCGGCCAGCCGCGCATCTATGACGTCGTCGGTCCGGTCTGCGAATCGGGTGACTGGCTGGCGCGCTCGCGCGAGCTTGCCATCGGCGAAGGCGACCTGCTGGCCCTGATGTCGGCGGGCGCCTACGGCATGACCATGGCGTCCAATTACAACACCCGTGGCCGCGCGGCCGAGGTGCTGGTCGATGGCGAACGCGCCCACCTCATCCGTGCGCGTGAAAACCCGGCCGACCTGTTTGCGCTGGAGAAGATCGTCAGCTGATTGCGGTCCATCGATTGACGTTTTGCCATCACGGCAGCCGCCCAAACGCGGCTGCCGTTTGTTTTTGTTGATTGCCCGGCAACATGCGCCGGTGCTGGGATGCGGATTTTTTTTGCATAGCCGCATTCTTTATTTTGCCTTTCAGAAATTTGGGAGCAAAATAGCCGTCCGTCCAGAAAATACCGGCAGCCGACTGCCAGCAGGCCCGTAGCGCGAGCTCATCCGCGCCCGGAGACCGGGCCATGACAACAAGGGGACGTCAGCGGGAAACCGGGCGCCGGGACGGCGGTCGGTAACGCAACACAGGGGAATTCCATGCAAGTTCTGGAACGCACAGGGGAAGATCGCGACAAGCGCGGGGCATGCCATGCCGACTCCGCCGCGCACGCGCATGCCTACGAGTACGCTTCTGGGCAGTCCGCCTCGCCCTCCGGCAGCATGGCGCTGTCGGCGCAGGCCGAGGAAGAATTGGCCATCCGCGCCTCCCACATCACCGCTGCCGCCGTGGCTGCAGCGGCCGTTACGGCCGCTGTGGTGACCGCCGCTGAAGCCCCTGAAGAACTCCGCGACGCCCAGGCCGCCAGCGCGCCTGCCGCGGCGCATGCCAGGCAGCCGCGCGGCTTGCAGGGAGCCGAGGCGGCCACGACGCAATCGCAGCCATCCCAGCGAGGCGCATGGCGGGTGTCGCTGCTGACCCTGGTCATCATTGCCGCGGCCCTGTGGGTGGGACAGCAGTGGCCCCAGCGCGGGCTCAAGCCCATGGTGACGCAGCTGCCGACCCTGAACCAGCCCGCTGCCGCACCGGCCAGCGCCGCCGCGCCTGCCCAGGCGCTGGACAGCACCGCGCCGGCTACCGTGGCCGAGGCCCCCAGTCCCGACGCCATCGCCCTGTTGCAAGAAGAATCCGAAGAAAAAGCGCGCATGCTGGCGCACAAGCGCGCCGTGGCCGAAGCGCGTCATCGCCGTGAGGATGCGGCCCAGGCCTTGCGTGAACAACGCCGCCGCCAGGCCGAGCAGCAACTGGCCGAGGCCCGCGCCAAGGCCGAGCGCGCCCAGGCCAGCAGCGTGGCCGCACCCGCGATATCCGCAGCGCCAGCCGCCCCTTCGCTGGCAGACCAGGTGGCCCAGTGCAAGACCTTGTCCGTGTTCGCCCGCGAAAGCTGCCTCTGGAAACTCTGCAGCGGCAACTGGGGCAAGAACGGTTGCCCCTCCTACGAGCGCAACAACGAAGGCGCTTGAGTCCACCTCCGGCTGGCGGCTCCGCCAGCCGATATTCCCTGACAAAGCACTGACACTCCTGCCCCTTGGCAGGAGCAATTCTTGCTTGACGACACCCCGATCCGGGCTACTTGCGGCAGCACAGCTGTGGTCCCGTCGCGACAGGTGAAAAGTCTTGCCGCAAGCGGCTTTGCGCGCAGAACTTGCCGCTATAATGCGCGTTTTTCGTCTCCACCCCCCGCAAGGAAATGGCATGAATGCACTGCTTTGGTTCGTCGTCCTCTATTGGGTCGTCTCGGTCGGCATCGGCCTGTATGCCACCCGCTACGTGAAGAGTTCGAAGGACTACGCCGTCGCCGGCCGCTCGCTGCCGATGTCGGTGGTGACTGCGACCGTCTTTGCGACCTGGTTCGGATCGGAAGCCGTGCTGGGGGTGTCCTCGACCTTCCTCAAGGAGGGCCTGGGCGGCATC
This sequence comes from Herbaspirillum camelliae, assembly GCF_001929405.1. NCBI lineage: Bacteria > Pseudomonadati > Pseudomonadota > Betaproteobacteria > Burkholderiales > Oxalobacteraceae > Herbaspirillum > Herbaspirillum camelliae. The sequence goes on along the minus strand of NZ_KV880769.1, from coordinate 959,360 downwards.
GTGGCCGACCCCTTCGGTTCCTCGCTGTGCCTGATCCTGGTGGGCCTGTTCTTCGCCAAGCGCTTGTACCGGATGAACCTGCTGACCATTGGTGACTACTACAAGAAGCGCTTCGGCCGCGCCGCCGAAATGCTGGTCACCATCTGCATCGTCATTTCCTACCTGGGCTGGGTGGCTGCGCAGATCAAGGCGCTGGGGCTGGTCTTCAACGTCGTCTCGGGCGGCTATATCCCGATGCACTGGGGCATGATCATCGGCGCCGGCAGCGTGCTCATCTATACGCTCATGGGCGGCATGTGGGCCGTGGCCATCACCGACTTCCTGCAGATGATCATCGTGGTGGTGGGCATGCTCTACATCGGCTATGAGGTCTCCGGCATGGTCGGCGGCCCCGGCGTGGTGATCGCCCATGCTGCCGAGGCTGGCAAGTTCAACTTCTGGCCGGCCGCCGAACTCAAGGATGTGCTGTGGTTCTTTGCCGCCTGGATCACCATGATGCTGGGTTCGATCCCGCAGCAGGACGTATTCCAGCGCGTCATGTCGTCCAAGAACGAGAACGTGGCGCGCAATGCCTCGGTGCTGGGCGGCGTGATCTATTTCTTCTTCGTCTTCATCCCCATCTTCCTGGCCTATTCGGCCACGCTGATCGATCCCGAGATGGTCTCGCGCCTGCTGGAAACCGACTCCCAGCTGGTGCTGCCGACCCTGATCATGGAAAAGATGCCGGTGTTCGCCCAGGTGATGTTCTTTGGCGCCTTGCTCTCGGCCATCAAGAGCTGCGCCAGCGCCACCCTGCTGGCCCCGTCGGTGACCTTTACCGAGAACGTGCTCAGGGAAATCCGTCCCTGGAGGAGCGACCGTGAATTCCTCTTCTCCATGCGCGCCGTGGTGCTGGTCTTCACCATCGGTGTGACCTCGCTGGCCTTGAACAGCCAGTCCAGCATCTATGAAATGGTCGAGAACGCCTACAAGGTGACCCTCGTAGCCGCTTTCGTACCGCTGGCCTTCGGTGTCTACTGGCCGCGCGCCTCCCGCCAGGGCGCCTTGATGGCGATGGTGCTGGGCCTGGTGTCGTGGATCACGCTGGAATACGTCGCTCCGGATGGTTTCTGGCCGCCGCAACTGGCCGGTCTGCTGTTCTCCATCGGCGGCATGGTGGTCGGTTCGCTCATGCCCCAGGTGCTGGCGCCGATGCCGCCCATGATGCCGGCGCCCGCCGAGGGCAGCGCCCAGCCCTGATCATTCTTGCTCCAGTGAAACGGTCGCCCGGCCTTGCCGCGCGGCCGTTTTTCCTTTTTGGACGGCTTGGTCAGAACTGCTGGGACAGGGGCTGTCAAAGCATTGCCCACGCCCGGTTTTCGAAGTTGTTCGATGCTTTCTTGATAAGAAATCGAGAAACAACCGGAACTTATTTGCCTTCCATCAACCTCAAAAGGTATGACTGAGCAAACTCGCCCCTACGATATGGCTGCCGACGCCTTATTTCTGGATTTCGACGGCACTCTGGTCGACCTGGCGCCCCAGCCCGACGGGATCGTGGTGCCGCCAGAACTGATCACGCTGTTGCAGCAGATACAACAGGAGTCGGACGGCGCGCTGGCCATCGTCAGCGGCCGGCCCCTGGACCAGCTCGACTTCTTCCTGGCCCCGCTGCGCCTGCCGGCTGCTGGTGTGCATGGCGCCGAGCGCCGCACCGCCGATGGCCGCATCCTGCAGCAGCCGGTGCCGGACGTGCAGCACCTGCGCGAGCGCCTGCTGCCGCTGGTCGACTCCCATTCCGGCTTGCAACTGGAACTCAAGCGCGGCGCGCTGGCCCTGCATTACCGCCACGCCGCCCATCTCGAGCAGCGCTGCGTGGACGCCATGATGGAGGCGCTGCGCCACGAACCCGGTTTCACCCTGCTGCACGGCAAGATGGTGGTGGAAGCCAAGCCGCACATCAACAAGGGCGATGCCGTCGCCGCCTTCCTGCACGAAGCCCCGTTCCGCGGCCGCCGCCCGGTCTTCATCGGTGACGACGTGACCGATGAGGCCGGATTTGCCATCGCCCAGGGCGAAGTCTTCGGCGGATTGGGCATCAAGATCGGCGCCGGTCCCACGCAGGCCTTGCAGCGCCTGGCCGATCCGGCTGCGGTGCTGGGCCTGCTGCGCCAGAGCGTGGAGGTGCGCAGCACCTCCGGATAGCCGTATTGCCGGCAAACTTGCCGTGCGCAGCACAGCACATCGCCTTCCATCAAGAAATCTGATCCACAGAACAGAGCACGAGGAACCATGAGCCAGCCCAGCCCCGATCCGCAGCAAGAAGCGCAACCGCAACCGCACTCCCAGACGCAGCATTCCGAACAACCGCACCTGGCCGCCCAGGCCCACGACATGCCCTCGACGTCCTCGCTGGAGCTGGGCGTGATCGGCAATTGCGCCTTCTCGGCGCTGGTGGACAAGATGGGCCGCATCGTCTGGTGCTGCCTGCCGCGCTTCGATGGCGATCCGGTCTTCAATGCCTTGCTGGACCCCACCGACAATGGCGCGCTGTGGGCCTTCCAGCTGGAGAATTTCTCCCACAGCGAGCAGTGGTACGAACCCAATACCGCCGTGCTGCGCACCCGCCTCTACGACACGCTGGGGCAGGGCATCGAGATCACCGACCTGGCCCCGCGCTTCCAGAGCCGTGGCCGCTTCTTCCGTCCGCTGCAACTGGTGCGCCGCATCCATCCACTCTCGGGCGCGCCGCGCATGCGCGTGGTGCTGCGGCCCAAGTTCGACTGGGGCCGTGAAGAGCCGCTGCAGACGCGCGGCAGCAACCACATCCGCTACGTCGGCCAGGAACAGACCCTGCGCCTGAACACCGATGCGCCCATCAGCTACATCGTCGGCGAGACTGCCTTCGTGGTCAGCCGTCCCTACAACTTCATCCTCGGCCCGGATGAAACCCTGCATGGCGGCATCAATGACACCGCCCGCGATTTTGAACAAGAGACCACCGCCTACTGGCGCAACTGGAGCCGCGCCTTGGCCACGCCTCTGGAGTGGCAGGACGCCGTCATCCGCGCCGCCATCACGCTGAAGATGTCGGTCTATGAAGATACCGGCGCCATCATCGCCGCCATGACCACCAGCGTGCCCGAAGCACCGGGCAGCCAGCGCAACTGGGACTATCGCTATTGCTGGCTGCGCGACGCTTTCTTCGTGGTGCGCGCACTCAACAGTCTCTCTGAGCTGGGCACCATGGAAGACTACCTGCGCTGGCTGACCAATGTGGTGGTGCGTTCCGGTGGCGGCCATGTGCAGCCGCTCTACGGTATCGGGCTGGAAGAGGCGTTGCCCGAACAGATCCTGGATCATCTGCCGGGCTACCAGCACCACCAGCCGGTGCGGGTCGGCAACCAGGCCTATGAACACTTCCAGCACGACGTCTACGGCAATATCGTGCTGGGCGCGGCGCAGGCCTTCCATGACATGCGCTTGCACCATCGCGCCGGGGCCGAGCACTTCCAGCATCTGGAAGCCGTGGGCGAACGCGCCTACGAGGTCTACAGCCAGCCGGACGCCGGCATGTGGGAGCTGCGCACCCGTTCGCGCATCCACACCTCCTCGGCGCTGATGAGCTGGGCCGCCTGCGACCGCCTGGCCAAGATCGCCGCGCGCGTGGACCTGCCCGAGCGCGCCCGCTACTGGGGCGACCGCGCCAAGGAAATCGGCGACCGCATCCTCACCGAAGCCTGGAACGAACAGCGCCAGGCCTATGCCGAAAGCTTCGGTGGCCGCGACCTCGACGCCAGCGTGCTGCTGATGGTGGAAGTGGGCCTGATCTCGCCCACCGATCCGCGCTTCATCTCCACCGTGGAAGCGCTGGAGAAGTCGCTCTGCGACGGCCCTTATATGCGCCGGTACGAAGCCCCGGACGACTTTGGCCGCCCCGAGACGGCCTTCAACATCTGCACCTTCTGGCGCATCGACGCGCTCTCGCGCATCGGCCGCAAGGAGCAGGCGCGCGAGATCTTCCAGGCCATGCTGGACGCCCGCAACCACCTGGGCCTGCTGTCGGAGGATACGCATCCGGTCACGCGCCAGATGTGGGGCAACTTCCCGCAGACCTATTCGATGGTGGGCATCATCAACTGTGCGATGCGCCTGTCGGCATCGTGGGAGGCGGTGATCTGATGGGCAGACTCGTCGTCGTTTCCAATCGTTTGGCCGATCCACGCAAGCCTGCTGCGGGCGGCTTGGCCGTCGCCCTCGGCGAGACCTTGAAGAAGACCGGCGGGATGTGGTTCGGCTGGAGCGGAAAGGTCATCGAGAACGGCACGCCCGGCGAGGGCGAGCTGCGCGTGAACCAGGCCGGCCCGGTGACCCTGGCCGAACTGGACCTGTCGCAGGAAGACCATGACGCCTACTACCGTGGCTACGCCAATGGCGTGCTGTGGCCGGTGTTCCACTATCGCCTGGACCTGGCGCATTTCGAGGCCGGCCACCTGGGCGGTTATCGCCGGGTCAATCAACTCTTCGCGCGTAAATTATTTCCATTGTTGAAGCGCGATGACATCGTCTGGATCCACGATTACCACCTCATCCCCCTGGCTGCCGAACTGCGCGCCATGGGCTGCGAGGCGCGCATCGGCTTCTTCCTGCACATTCCGCTGCCGCCGCCGCCGATCCTCACCGCCATCCCTTCGCATGAATGGCTCATGCGCGCGCTGTTTGCGTACGACCTGGTGGGCTTCCAGAACCACGCCGACCTGCAGCACTTCGCCCAGTACGTGCAGGCCGAAGCGACCGCCGAGCCGGTCGGTCCCAACCAGTTCCGCGCCTTCAACCGCACGGTGCATGCCAACGCCTTCCCGATCGGCATCGACGTGGCCGAGTTCCAGCGCCTGGGCCAGGCCAAGGAAGCGCGCGATACCTATGAAAGCACCAAGGCCGAATATTCGCGCCGGCGCCTGCTCATCGGCGTGGACCGGCTGGATTACTCCAAGGGCCTGCCGCAGCGCATCCGCGCCTTTCGCGAGCTGCTGCGCCTGTATCCCGAAAACCGCCACAGCGCCACCTTGCTACAGATCGCCTCGCCCAGCCGCGAAGACGTGGAAGCCTACGGTGACATCCAGCGCGAGCTGGAAAGCCTGTGCGGCTCCATCAACGGCGACTTCGGCGACTTCGACTGGATGCCGATCCGCTACATCCACCGCACCGTAGCGCGCCGCCGCCTGCCGGGTTTGTATCGCGCCTGCGCGGTGGCGCTGGTGACGCCCTTGCGCGATGGCATGAACCTGGTGGCCAAGGAATTCGTCGCCGCCCAGGATGCGGACGATCCCGGCGTGCTGGTGCTGTCGCGCTTTGCCGGTGCGGCCGAGCAGATGAAGGCCGCGCTCATCATCAACCCCTATGACACCCACGGCACCGCCCAGGTGATCCAGCAGGCGCTGCAGATGTCGCAGTCCGAACGGCGCGAGCGCCATGCCGCGCTGATGGAGAACATCCGCCAGTTCGACGTACACTGGTGGTGCCGGGAATTCCTCGACACCCTGCGCAGCAGCCGCGCCGCTCCGGTGGAGAGTTGAGCCGGGAGGGCCCCGCCGGAAGGGCAGGGTGGCGAAGAAGATTTCCAGAAAGCAAGTATTTGCCTGGCGCGGCGGTGCATGCCGTCGCGCCAGCGCATCGCCCACGCGGGCAGGTTCACTAAAACTCCGCCAAAAGCCTTTATAATTCAGGGCTTTGGAAGTTTTTTGCGGAGTTTTCATGCCAATTTACGCGTATCGCTGCGAAGCGTGTGGTTTTGCCAAGGATGTCTTGCAGAAGATCTCTGACGATGCGTTGACCGTCTGTCCGTCCTGTCACAAGGACAGTTTCCGGAAGCAGTTGACTGCGGCCGGCTTCCAGTTGAAGGGTTCGGGCTGGTACGTGACCGATTTCCGGGGCAATGGCAGTGGCACGGTCAACAGCAAGGGTGCCAATGGCACCGGCATTGCCGCTACCGCTGACGCCCCCGCTGCGACTGCCGAAGCACCTGCTGCTGCTGCAGCTGCGCCCGCTTCGGCGCCGGCGGCGGCTGCCCCAGCGGCGGCCCCGTCCACCCCCAGCGCCAGCTAACGAGGTCCTCCTTTCCCCCATGCGCAAATACTTCATCACGGGTCTGCTGATCCTGGTTCCCCTGGCCATCACGCTGTGGGTGCTCAACCTGATCATCAGTACCATGGACCAGTCGCTGCTGCTGCTGCCGGAGGCCTGGCGGCCGGCGCACTGGCTGGGCCACAACATCCCCGGCCTGGGCGCGATCCTGACGCTGTTGATCGTATTCCTCACCGGCCTGGCCGCGCGCAATTTCATCGGCCGCCGCCTGGTGCTGCTGTGGGAAGGCCTGCTGACCCGCATTCCCGTGGTGAAGTCGATCTATTCCAGCGTCAAGCAGGTCTCCGACACGCTGTTCTCGCCCTCCGGCAACGCCTTCCGCAAGGCCGTGCTGATCCAGTACCCGCGCCAGGGTTCGTGGACCATCGCCTTCCTGACCGGCGCGCCCGGTGGTGAGGTCAAGAATCACCTGCCGGGTGAGTTCATCAGCGTGTATGTGCCCACCACCCCCAACCCGACTTCCGGTTTCTTCCTGATGCTGCCGCGTGCCGATGCCATCGAGCTCGAGATGTCGGTGGATGCAGCCCTGAAGTACATCGTCTCCATGGGCGTGGTCGCCCCCGAGATGGTCACCGACAAGAAGATCATCACCGACGCGGCGGCGCCGAAGAATTGACGGGGCGGCCGGCAGTCCGCTGCCCGGCCAGCCCCGCCTTCGCCCTTAGCGTCTTCTCTTTCGAATCCAACAAGAACACTGTCAACGGAATCACAACCATGTCCATGCGAACCCAATACTGTGGCCTCACTACCGAGGCACTGCTCGGCCAAACCGTCAGCCTGTGCGGCTGGGTGCACCGTCGCCGCGATCACGGCGGCGTGATCTTCATCGACCTGCGCGACCGCGAAGGCCTGGTCCAGGTGGTCTGCGACCCCGATCGTGCCGACGTCTTCAAGAACGCCGAATCGGTGCGCAACGAATTCTGCCTGCGCATCACGGGCCTGGTGCGCAACCGTCCGGAAGGCACCACCAACGCCAACCTGAAGTCGGGCAAGATCGAAGTGCTGTGCCACGAACTGGAAGTGCTGAACCCGTCGGTGACGCCGCCGTTCCAACTGGATGACGACAGCCTGTCGGAAACCACCCGCCTGACCCACCGCGTGCTGGACCTGCGCCGTCCGCAGATGCAGAACAACCTGCGCCTGCGCTACAAGGTCGCCATGGAAGTGCGCAAGTTCCTGGACGCCCAGGGCTTCATCGACATCGAAACCCCGATGCTGACCAAGTCCACCCCGGAAGGCGCGCGCGATTACCTGGTGCCCTCGCGCGTGAACGCCGGCGAATTCTTCGCCCTGCCGCAGTCGCCCCAGCTGTTCAAGCAGCTGCTGATGGTGGCCAACTTCGACCGCTACTACCAGATCACCAAGTGCTTCCGCGACGAAGACCTGCGCGCTGACCGCCAGCCCGAATTCACCCAGATCGACTGCGAAACCTCCTTCCTGAACGAACAGGAAATCCGTGACCTGTTCGAAGGCATGATCCGCCTGGTCTTCAAGAACGCGCTGGACATCGACCTGCCCAACCCCTTCCCGGTGATGGACTTCGCCACCGCCATGGGCATGTATGGTTCGGACAAGCCGGACATGCGCGTCAAGCTCGAATTCACCGAACTGACCGACGTCATGAAGGACGTCGACTTCAAGGTCTTCTCGGGCGCTGCCAACAGCGAAGGCGGCCGCGTGGTCGGCCTGCGCGTGCCGGGCGGTGCAGAAATGCCGCGTTCGGAAATCGACGCCTACACCCAGTTCGTCGCCATCTACGGCGCCAAGGGCCTGGCCTACATCAAGGTCAATGAAAAGGCCAAGGGCCGTGACGGTCTGCAGTCGCCCATCGTCAAGAACATCCACGATGCGGCCCTGAACGCCATCATCGAGAAGACCGGCGCGCAAGACGGCGACCTGATCTTCTTCGGCGCCGACAAGGCCAAGGTGGTCAACGACGCCATCGGTGCGCTGCGCGTGAAGATCGGCCACAGCGAATTCGGCAAGAAGAATGGCCTGTTCGACGACGCATGGCGTCCGCTGTGGGTGGTCGACTTCCCGATGTTCGAATACGACGAAGACGGCCAGCGCTGGGTTGCCCTGCATCACCCGTTCACCTCGCCCAAGGATGGCCACGAAGACTTCATCTCGACCAACCCGGGTGCAGCCATCGCCAAGGCCTATGACATGGTCCTGAACGGTTGGGAACTGGGCGGCGGTTCGGTCCGTATCCACCGCGCCGACGTGCAGAGCAAGGTGTTCCGCGCCCTGAAGATCGATGACGAAGAAGCCCGCCTGAAGTTCGGCTTCCTGCTGGACGCCCTGCAATACGGCGCGCCCCCGCACGGCGGCATCGCCTTCGGCCTGGACCGCCTGGTCACCATGATGGCCGGCGCCGAATCGATCCGCGACGTGATCGCCTTCCCCAAGACCCAGCGTGCACAGTGCCTGTTGACGCATGCTCCTTCGGAAGTGGATGAGAAGCAGCTGCGTGAGCTGCATATTCGTTTGCGCAATACTGAGCCGGTGGTGAAGGCCTGAGCGGCTTATCGATTTTTTCGATCAGCTCAGCGAAAGGCGCGTGCAGAAATGCACGCGCTTTTTTGTTTGTAAAATAATATAAATAATTTAAATGAATAGGTGCGGACGGCCTGAATGCCGCCTGCATATTGTTTGCACACGCATGCGATACGGTCATGGCAGCATGCACAGATATCATTTCCGCCCGCCTCCCGCTCACCCTATCATCGGCCGAATATCCAACGTCCAATATGAGGGGAGAGCATGCAGGCAAGTACATTACCAGCCGACGGGATTGTGTCGGTCAGCAATCAGCAGCGCCGACGCGCCATCGTCGCCACTGTCATCGGCAATGGTCTCGAATGGTTCGACTTCACCGTCTACAGTTTCTTCGCGGTGATCATCGCCAAGCTGTTCTTCCCGACCGGCAATGACCTGACTTCGTTGCTGCTGGCCGTGGCCACCTTCGGCGTCGGCTTCTTCATGCGTCCGGTGGGCGGCATCCTGCTGGGCATCTACGCCGACCGCGTGGGCCGCAAGGCCGCGCTGTCGGTCACCATCCTGCTCATGGCCGTGGGCACCACGATGATCGGCCTGGCCCCGACCTATGACAGCATCGGCCTGTTCGCCCCGCTGATCATCGTCGTGGCGCGTCTGCTGCAAGGCTTCTCGGCCGGTGGCGAGATGGGCAGCGCCACCGCCTTCCTCACCGAATACGCCCCCGAGCGCGAGCGCGCCTATTACTCCAGCTGGATCCAGGCCAGCATCGGCGTGGCTGTGCTGCTGGGGGCGGCCGTCGGCACCTTCGTCACCGCCAGCCTGGACGCCGCAGCGCTGGCCAGCTGGGGCTGGCGTCTGCCCTTCCTGCTGGGCATCATCATTGGCCCGGTCGGCTATTACATCCGTAACCATCTCGAAGAAACCCCGACCTTCCTCGAAGAAAAGGACAAGACCGATTCGCCCTTGAAGGAAGTGATCCGCAACTTCCCGCGCGAGACCTCGGCCAGCTTCTCCATGGTGATCCTGTGGACGGTCTGTACCTACGTGTTGCTGTTCTACATGCCGACCTATTCGGTGAAGGTCCTGAAGCTGCCGCAGACCACCGGCTTCATCGCCGGTATGGTCGGTGGACTCTGCATCATGGTGCTGGCCCCCATCGTCGGCAGTCTGGCCGACCGCATCGGCCGCCGTCCGCTGCTCTCCGGTTCGGCGGCCTTGATCCTGGTGCTGGCCTATCCGATGTTCGCCTACATCAATAGCGCCCCCAGCCTGTCCACGCTGCTGATCTTCCAGCTGGTCTTCGGCACCCTGATTGCGGCCTATACCGGCCCCATCCTGGCGGCCTTCTCCGAACTGTTCCCGGCCAAGGTGCTTTCCACCGGCCTGTCGGTGGCCTACAACCTGGCCGTGACCATCTTCGGTGGCTTTGCGTCCTTCTTCATCACCTGGCTCATTGCAGCCACCGGCAATAACATGGCCCCGGCCTTCTACGTGATGATCGCCGCCGCCATCAGCTTCGTCGGCACCCGCTTCGTGCGTGAGCCGCAGTACCTGCAACAACATTGAATTTCGCCATGACCAAGATTCTCCTGAAGGGCGGTAACGTCCTCGACCCGGCTCTGGGCAGCCTGTTCCCGCGCCACGATGTCCTGATCGACAAAGACCGCATCATCGATGTCTCCGCCACCCCGCTGGAGGTCAGCGGCGCACGCGTGATCGACGTGACCGGCAAGACCGTCATGCCCGGCCTCATCGATTGCCACGTGCACGTGCTGGCTTCGCTGGCCAACCTGGGGCTGAATGCCTTGCAACCCGGCTCGCTGACCTCGATCCGCGCCTTGCCCATCGTCGAAGCCATGTTGAATCGCGGTTTCACCACCGTGCGCGATGCAGGCGGTGCGGACTGGGGCTTGGCGCAGGCCATCGCCATCGGCCTGGTGCCGGGGCCGCGTATCTTCCCCTCGGGCAAGGCGCTGTCGCAGACCGGCGGCCATGGCGACTTCCGCCCGCGCTCCGATGTGCTGGAACCCTGTTCCTGCGCCTTCCGTGCCGGCGCCATTGCGCGCGTGGCCGATGGCGTGGATGCGGTGCGCCTGGCTGCCCGCGAAGAACTGCAGAAGGGTGCGACCCAGATCAAGATCATGGCCTCGGGAGGTGTCGCTTCGCCCACCGATCCCATCGGCAATACCCAATACAGCGAAGATGAAATCCGCGCCATCGTGGCCGAGGCAGAAGCCGCGCAGACCTATGTGATGGCGCATGCCTACACCGGCCGCGCCATTGCCCGCGCCGTGCGTTGCGGCGTGCGCACCATCGAGCACGGCAACCTGGTCGATGCCCAGGCCGCTCGCGTCATGCACGAACACGGCGCCTTCGTGGTGCCTACGCTGGTGACCTACGATTCGCTGGCGCGCGATGGCGCCCGCCTGGGGCTGCCGCCAGATTCGGTGGCCAAGATCGAATCGGTGCGCCAGGCTGGCCGCGACTCGCTGCGCATCTATGCCGAGCACGGCGTGCAGATGGGCTTCGGTTCCGACCTGCTAGGTGAGATGCATCAGGACCAGTCACAGGAGTTCATCATCCGCGCCGAGATCCTGGGCAATCTGGAAACCATCCGTTCGGCGACTTCGATTGCTGCGGCCATCCTGCAGCGCGAAGGCGAGCTGGGCACCGTGCGCACCGGCGCGCTGGCCGACCTGATCGTGGTCGACGGCAACCCGCTGCAGGACATCACGCTCCTCACCGGCCAGGGCGAGCACCTCTGCCTGGTCATGCAGGCAGGCCACATCCACCGCAGCCGCTGATTCCCGGCGCAGCGTCTGTTTTCGTCGCGGCTTTCCGCCAGCAACAGGAAAGCTGCGGCGGGCATGCTTTTCGCTCTACCATCTCGACTGGAGACCTTTCGAGCCGGAGCGCCGACCATGCGTATATCGCCACTTCCCCCTTTGCCCTCGCTGATCGCCTTCGAGGCCGCCATGCGCCATGGCAGCTTTACCCGCGCCGCCGCCGAGCTGCACCTCACGCAAAGCGCCATCAGCCGCCAGATCGCCCAGCTGGAGCGCTTCCTCGGCAAGAAGCTGTTCCTGCGCGAGCCGCGTGCGCTGCGCCTGACCGTCAGCGGGCAGCGCTATGCCGCTTTGGTGCAGCGCCTGCTGGTCGATTGCGCCGAAGCCACCGAAGACATCATGAAGCGCAAGGGCCACCAGGAACTCACGGTGGCTTGTTCGCAGGGCGTGGCCGTGCTCTGGCTCACGCCCCGTCTGGCGCGCTTTCGCGCCCGGCATCCGGATTGTCATTTGCGCCTGGTCGTCAACGACAGCCTGGCCCAGCTCTCGGAAACCGACTTCGACATGGGCATCTACTTCCTGCGCGACGGACCGCCAGCAGGCCTGGCCGTGCGCCGGCTGTATGACGAGGAGGTCTTCCCGGTCTGCTCGCCGGCCTACCTTGGTGGACGCATGCTGGAGCCAGAAGACCTGTGCCACGAGACCTTGCTGACGCTCGAAGATGGCCAGCGTCAATGGATGTCCTGGCAGAACTGGATGGCGCACAATGGCATGCCGAACGTGCGCATCGAACACCAGATCCTGTCCAATCAATATCCGGTGCTGCTGCAGCTGGCCATGGAAGGGCAGGGCATCGTATTGGCCTGGCGTCACATGATCGATGCCTGCATGGAGCACGGCCTGCTGGTACGCGCCTGCCAGGCCAGCGCCAGCCTGGGCGGCGGCTACTATGCCGTATGGCCGCGCGAGCGCATCGAACACGCCGCCGCACGCGCCTTCCGCAACTGGCTGGTGGCGGAGAGCGAAACCTCGCTGCTCTGAAACCTCCCCATCCCGATACAATGACGGCTTTCCCGCATCACGGACAGGCCATGACGCAAGCCAAGCCCTACAAGATTCCCGAATCGGTGCTGGTGGTGATCCACAGCGCCGACCAGCATGTGCTCTTGATCGAGCGCGCCGACCAGCCCGGTTTCTGGCAGTCGGTGACGGGCTCCAAGGACAGCCTGGATGAGCCCTTGTCGGAGACCGCCCGACGCGAAGTCGAGGAAGAAACCGGCATCGTGGTGGCCGACGTCGGCGTAGACTCTGCCCATGGTGAGGCAAACCGCGTCCCGCTGACGCATCTGCGTGATTGGCAACTTTCCAACATCTATGACATCTATCCGGTCTGGCGGCACCGCTATGCACCGGGCGTGACGAGGAACACCGAGCACGTCTTTGGCCTCCTGGTGCCGCGCGACATTCCGGTCACGCTGGCCCCGCGCGAACATACCCGCCATGTCTGGCTGCCCTATCGCGAAGCGGCCGACCGCTGTTTCTCGCCCTCCAATGCCGAGGCGATCCTGCAGTTGCCGCGCTACCTCGCCATGTAGCCAGCGCCTTGCGCGAGACCAGCGCCGGACAAGAACAAGAGAAAGGTTGCATCGATGAAGCTGCGTGTTGCCACATACAACATCCACAAGGGCGTGACCTCGTTCGCCGGCCGCCCGCGCATCCTGGCGTTGAAGCAGGCGCTGGCGCAACTGGACCCGGACATCCTGTTCCTGCAGGAAGTGCAGGGCCGCCACGATCTCAACGCCCTGCGCCACGCCTCCAACTGGCCACAGCAAGGCCAGCACGAATACCTGGCCGGCGACACCCATCATGCCGCCTACGGCATGAACGCCGTCTATGATCACGGGCACCACGGCAATGCGCTGATCTCGCGCTTTGAAATCGCTTCCATCCGCAATCAGGATGTCTCGGACCACGCCTACGAGTCACGCGGCATCCTGCACTGCGTGGTGCCGGTGGAGGGCGTGGAGGTGCATTGCTACGTGATCCACCTGGGCTTGTTCGCGGGTGGCCGCCGCCGCCAGATCGATGCGCTGATCCAGGCCGTCAGCACCTCTTCGCCCCCTGATGCGCCCTTGTTGATCGCCGGTGACTTCAACGACTGGACCAACCAGTTGAGCCGCACGCTCTACCAGAACCTGGGCGTGACCGAAGTGTTCGACCAGCCGCAACCCAAGGCGCGCGGCGTGATGCAGGGCCTGCGGCGACTCGGTGGCTTGTCGGCCCCGATCCGCCCGGCGCGCACCTTCCCGGCCATGATGCCGTGGCTGCGGCTGGACCGCATCTACGTGCGCGGTTTCCGCGTGGAAACCGCGGAGGTCTTGAAGGACGGACCGTGGGCGCGTCTGTCCGACCACGCCCCCATCGTCACCGAACTGCAGCTGGCCTGATTTTGCGTCACCTCACCTTTACCGACGGCAACCAGATCGCGCTGCTGCAGAGCGGCGCGGGCTTCTATCCCGCCCTGATCAGCGCCATCGATGCGGCGCGCGTCGAGATCTATCTCGAAACTTATATTTTCTCGCTGGACGACACCGGCGTGCTGGTCTGCGATGCCCTGCAACGGGCCGCAGGACGGGGTGTCGTGGTCTATGTCATCAATGACTGGCTGGGAACCGGCAGGGAAAATACTAACAAATTGCATCTCGCCCTGAGCGCGGCGGGCGTGCAACATCGTTCGTTCAATCCCTGGTTCCGGCGCGGCGTGGCGCGCAGCCATCGCAAGCTGTGCGTGGTGGATCGCCAGGTGGCGTTTGTGGGCGGGCTCAACATCAATGACGACATGGTCTCTGATCGCGACCACATGACGCCGCTGCCGGCCCCGCGCTGGGATTTCGCGGTGAGCATCCTGGGGCCGCTGGTGCAGGATATCTACCGTGAAGTGCAGGCACAATGGTTGCGCGTGGGCCACATGAAGCTCAAAGCGCGGTGGCGCAACTTCAAGCGCCTGCGCCACGGCCATAGCGGCCCCGTGCATGACCAGACCCAGGCCGCCCTGGTGGTGCGCGACAACTTCCGCAACCGCCGCACCATCCAGCGCGCCTACCTGCAGGCGCTGGGCCGCGCCCGCGAGAGCGCCTTCCTCGCCAATCCCTATTTCGCCCCCGGTCGCAAGATGCGCCGGGCGCTGGAAGAGGCCGCCATGCGCGGCGTCAAGGTCACCCTGCTGCTGGGCGTGGGCCAGTTCATGATGCAGGATGCCGTGGCCCATTCCTTCTATCCCAAGCTCTTGCGCGCGGGCGTGCGCATCATCGAATATACCCGCACCGAACTGCATGCCAAGGTGGCCGTGGTCGATGACAAGTGGGCCACGGTCGGGTCGAGCAACTACGATGGACTGTCCCTGTTTGTTAATCAGGAAGCCAACGTGGTGGTCCAGGACCCGGCCTTCGCCGGCTTCCTGCGCCAGGAGATCGAAGCGGGCGCCACCCAGGGCCGCGTGGTGCACCTGGCCGACTTCATGCACGTGCCCTGGTACAAGCGCGCAGCCTATGGTGCTGCCTTCCTCCTTTATCGGACGGTAATTCACATCATCACGCTGGGAAAAGATGCTTGAGATATATTTGGCGTCCGTTTGATTTACCGAAAATTCACCGTATCGCATTCCCCGCTGAAATGGAATAAGATGACCGCTCCGGTTTCCGGCGGGGAGCCCAGCGGCTTCCCGTCAATTTCTAATAAAAGGAGCGAGTTATGGATGATGTGGTCATTGTCGCAGCACAGAGAACGGCGATCGGCAAATTCGGCGGAGCCTTGTCGAAGATTGCGGCAGCCGATCTGGGTGCGCAAGTCATCAAGGCCTTGCTGGCCAAGACCGGCATCAAGCCCGAAGCGATCAGCGAAGTCATCCTCGGCCAGGTGTTGACGGCAGGCCTGGGCCAGAACCCGGCGCGCCAGTCGGTCATCAAGTCCGGCCTGCCCGACATGGTCCCGGCCTTCGTGGTCGGCAAGGTCTGCGGCAGCGGCCTGAAGGCCGTGCAACTGGCGGCCCAGGCCATCCGTTGCGGCGACGCCCAGATCGTCATCGCCGGCGGCCAGGAAAACATGAGCGCCTCCCCGCACGTCCTGAACAACTCGCGCGACGGCTTCCGCATGGGCGACGCCAAGCTCACCGACACCATGATCGTCGACGGCCTGTGGGACGTCTACAACCAGTACCACATGGGCATTACCGCCGAGAACGTCGCCAAGAAGTTCGAGATCAGCCGCGAAGAGCAGGACGCCTTCGCCGCCGCTTCGCAGAACAAGGCAGAAGCCGCCCAGAAGGCCGGCAGGTTCAAGGATGAGATCGTGCCCATCGAGATCAAGGGCAAGAAGGAAACCGTGGTCTTCGACACCGACGAGTTCGTCAAGCACGGTGTCACCGCCGAATCCCTGGCCACGCTGCGCCCGGCCTTCGACAAGGCTGGTACGGTGACGGCCGGCAACGCCTCGGGCATCAACGATGGCGCCGCCGCCGTGGTGGTGACCTCGGCCAAGCTGGCTGCTGAGCTGGGTCTGCCGGTGCTGGCCAAGATCAAGGCCTACTCCTCGGCCGGCCTGGACCCCAGCATCATGGGCATGGGCCCGGTGCCGGCGTCGCAGCTGACCCTGAAGAAGGCCGGCTGGACCCCGCAGGACCTGGACCTGATGGAAATCAACGAAGCCTTCGCCGCGCAAGCCATTGCGGTGAACAAGCAGATGGGCTGGGACACCAGCAAGATCAACGTCAACGGCGGTGCCATCGCATTGGGTCACCCCATCGGCGCCTCGGGCTGCCGCGTGCTGGTGACCCTGCTGCACGAGATGGTGCGTCGTGACGCCAAGAAGGGTCTGGCCAGCCTCTGTATCGGTGGCGGCATGGGCGTGGCGCTGGCGGTGGAGCGTTGAGTCTGTAGATCCGCTTGTTGCAATGAGGAAACGCCGGCTTGCGAGCCGGCGTTTTTATTTTTCTTAGTTTTTAGGTCTTTATTTTTTTAGTTTTGGGGTGTTATGTCCGCACCACTTCAACTGGCCGGATGGAGGATTTCCTGCGGCAACTCCGCCTCGTGGTATTTCTTGTAGATCGTATTGAGTTCTCCATTACTCAGGTTGGTGCGGATCCACCCGTCGATCTTTTCCTTCAGCCGCGGCTCTCCCTTGCGCAGTCCTACCGCCAGCAGATTGGCCTTGAGCGTGAGCTTGCTTTCGATGTCGCGCGATGGATTCTTTTGATTGACCACCTTCAGCAGCATGGGCGAGGTCGCCCAGATGTCGGCCTGGCCGCTGACCATGGCGGTCATCGAGGTGGCGTCATCATCGAAACGGGTAATGGTGGCCGAGGATGGCGCGATCCTGGTCAGTTCCTGGTCGTTGGTGGTGCCGCGCGTGGCAATGAGCTTCTTGCCGGCCAGGTCGGCCGGGCTGGTGATCTTCATGCTCTTCGGCGCTCCCACCACTACCAGGATGGGCGCATACGGGACGGAGAAATCGATGACCTTGGCGCGCTCGGGTGTGATCGAGAAAGCCGAGATGACGATGTCGGCCTTGTTGGTCTGCAGATAGGGCACGCGATTGGTCAGTGTGGTGGGGACCACTTCCAGTTCCAGGCCAAAGTCCTTGGCCATGCACTGGGCCGTCTCGACATCGGAGCCGATCAGCCTGAGCTTGTCGTCCTTCATGCTGTAGGGTGGCACCGCCAGGTCGATGGCCACGCGCAGCTTCTTCGCGGCCAGGATCGTATCGAGCTGGTCGGCCTGCGCCGCACCGGCGCCCAGCAGCAACAGGCCCAATAAAACCATCGGTACACGCCGCGCAGGGGATGAGGGGGAATGCATGTCTCGCTCCTTGTTTGATGAGTGTTAGGGTAGAACGCCAGCGGGGAAGAGAAAGCTCATAGACCGGTGCCGACAAAGCTGCGCAGTTCCGGCGTGACGGGCGCATCGAGAATCTCGGGGCCGCCCTGTTCCCACACCTGGCCCTGATGCATGAAGATGACCTGGTCGGCGACACGGCGCGCAAAAGCCATCTCATGCGTCACCAGGATCATGGTCATGCCTTCGCTGGCCATCTGCTCCATGACCTTGAGCACCTCGCCGGTCAGCTCGGGATCAAGCGCCGAGGTCACCTCGTCGAACAGCATCAGTTGCGGCTGCAATGCCAACGAACGGGCGATGGCCACGCGTTGTTGCTGGCCGCCCGACAATTGCTCGGGATAGGCCTCGGCCTTGTCGGCCAGGCCCACCCGCGCCAGCACCTGCTGCGCCAGCGTCTGCGCCTGACCGACTGGCATGCGCTTGACCGCCGTCGGACCCAGTGTGATGTTCTGCAGCACCGTCAGGTGCGGGAACAGGTTGTAGCCCTGGAAGACGATGCCGACGTCACGGCGCAAGCCGCGCAGGTCCAGCCCCGCAGCGTGCAGGGCATGGCCGCAGACGCTGATCTGGCCGGCGTCGATCTGCTCCAGCCGGTTGATGCAGCGCAGGGCGGTACTCTTGCCCGATCCGCTCTTGCCGATGATGGCCACCACCTCGCCGCGCGCCACCTGAAAGGAGACGCCGCGCAGCACGGTGTTGCTGCCGAATCGCTTGTGGACGCCTTGTAGTTCAACGACGGTGTGCATGGAGTTTCCTTTCGAGCGCCCGGCTCCAGCGCGACAGGGGATAACACATGGCGAAATACAGCAGCGCGGCGCTGCCGAAATACAGGAAGGGCTGGAAGGTGGAGTTGTTGAGCACCTTGGCGTTATAGGAAAGTTCGGCAAAGCCGATCACCAGCGACGCCACCGAGGTGTTCTTGATGACCTGCACCGCAAAGCCCACGGTGGGCGGCGTGGCCATGCGCAGGGCTTGCGGCAGCACGATCATGCGCATGCGTTGCCAGCGGCTCAGGCCTATGCATTCGGCGGCCTCCCACTGGCTCTTGTGGACCGACTGGATGCAGCCGCGCCAGATTTCTCCGAGGAAGGCGCTGGCATAGATCAGCATCGCCGTGGCGGCTGCCGGCAAGGCCTCGACCGTGCCGACGCCGGCCAGCGCCGGACCATAGAAGCACACGCCCATGAGCACCAGCAAGGGCGTGCCCTGGATCAGCTGTATCCAGGCGGCGGCCAGCCGCCGCAAGGGCGGCAGCGCAGAGACCCGGGCCAGCGCCAGCGCCAGACCGGCAATCCCGCCCAGCAGCAGCGTCAGGCCTGACAGCAGGACCGTGCCCCACGCCCCCTGCAGCAAGGAAAGCAATTGTTCTTCAGACATGGCCTGGCTCCTTCAGAGCGGTGTACCCAGCTTGCGCCGACGCGTGAAGACCAGTTGCCCCAGCAGCCAGAATCCGGCCCGCATCAGGCAGGCCAGCGCCAGGTAGGCGGCCCACAACAGCAGAAACACCTCGAAGTTGCGGAATGTGTCGGACTGCACCCGATTGGCCACACCCAGCAATTCCTCTGCACCCACCGACGAGAGGATGCTGGAGGCCAGCATCATCAGCACGAACTGGCTGGTCAGGGCCGGCCAGACCCGCTCCACCGCCGGCAGCAGGACCACGTGCCAGAACACCTGCGCCGGCGACAGTCCCAGGCAGCTGGCCGCTTCAAGCTGGCCGTGATGGATCGACTCCAGGCCGGCGCGGACGATCTCGCAGCTATAGGCGCCGATGTTGATGACCAGCGCCAGCGTGGCGCCGGCCATGATGGGCATGGTCACGCCCACCGAGGAAAGGCCGAAGATCAGGAAGTAGCACTGGATCAGCAACGGCGTATTGCGGATCAGCTCCACATAGCCGCTCACGGCCGCTCGCAGCCAGCCATACCGGCTGCCCCGTGCCACCGCGCAGGCAGCACCCAGCACGAAACCCAGCAGCGTGGCCAGGAAGGACAGCTGGACCGTGGTCCAGGCGCCCTGTAGCAATAGCGGCCAGTGGGCAGCTACGCTGGCGAAATCGAATTCGTAATGCATGTCTGCTCCTCGCTCGGATGATAGGGCGATGCCTAGGACTGCAAGCGGCGCAGGTAGCTTGCATCGAGCTGGTCGATATCCGGGCAGGCCAGCAGGGCCAGCACCCGATCCACTTCGCTGCGCAAGATGTCCAGCGCCCGCGCCGCGCCGGCCTGCCCACCCGCAGCCAGGCCATAGGTGGTGGCACGCCCCAGCAGGACGGCGTCAGCGCCCAGCGCAATGGCCTTGACGATGTCGGCGCCGCGCCGGAAGCCGCCGTCGAGCATCACGGTCAGTTGTCCCTTCACGGCGGCCACCACCTCGGGCAGCACATCCATCGTCGAGAGCGCGCCATCGAGCTGACGCCCGCCGTGGTTGGAGAGGACGATGCCATCCACCCCCAGCGCCGCGGCGCGTTGCGCATCCTCTACCTGCATCACGCCCTTCAAGACCAGCTTGCCCGGCCAGATGCCGCGCAGCCATTGCACATCAGCCCAGTCCAGCGCCGCTGACAGCGATTGGCCCAGGATGGACGCGGCCGCACCGCGCACGCTGGTCTGGTCGGGTGGCAGCAGGTCGCCCAGGTTGGCGAAGCGGGGGAAGCCATGCGGATAGAGGATGTCGATGAGCCAGCGCGGATGGCGCAGCACGTCGAGCTTGTTGCGCCAGTCCAGGCGGCGCGGGCTGCTGAAGTTGCGCACATCCCATTCGCGCTTGCCATAGACGGCGCTATCGGTGGTCAGCACCAGCACGCCGATGCCGGCTGCCTGCGCCCGCTGCGCCACGCTGGCCACGAAAGCGCGGTCGCGGTACAGGTAGACCTGCTGCCACACCTGCGCTCCCGAGCGGCGCACCACCTCTTCCAGCGAGGTGGTCGATACATTGGTCAAGACGAAGGGGACACCGGCGGAGGCCGCTGCGCTGGCCATGGCGACATCCCCCTCGCGCGCCAGCAGGCCGCTGAAGCCGGTCGGGCCGATCAGGAAGGGCGAGGCGATGTCCTGCCCAAACAGCTTGCGCGCCTGTCGGCGCACCGAGACATCCACCAGCGTGCGCGGCAGGAAACCGATGCGGGTGAACACCTCGCGGTTGTGGCGCAGGCTGATTTCTTCCTCGGCCCCGCCCTCGACGTATTCGAAACAGAAATTGGGTACCCGCTTGCGCGCCATGGCCCGCAGTTCTTCGATGCTCTGGGCGCGCTGCACCTCCGGCCCGGTGTATAGACGACGTTTCAATTCGACTCTCCCGATGGGGACTGCGTGGACATCCTGTTGACTGGCGGCATGGCATGGCCTGCTCGGCAGTGTATTAACTGGTAAGGCCAAAAGCAAATAATTTTTATTATTTGAAAATTGGTAAAGCCAATCGTAGATCCGTGCTTATGAGACAATCGCCCACAAATCCTTGGCAACCTGTCCCAAAGGTCAGGTTGTCAGGCATCACCAGATCCCTGCTCAAACGATGGCCAGCCAGAAATCGACCGATTCCCGCCGCTTGTACCTGCAGATTGCGGACCGCCTGCGCACCGTGATGTATCAGCCCGGCTTCACCAGCCATGGCCGCTTGCCGCCTGAGCGCGCGCTGGCCGAACAACTCGGGGTGTCGCGTCCGTCGATACGGGAGGCGCTGGTCGCGCTGGAGCTGGAAGGGCGAGTGGAGATTCGTATGGGGTCGGGCGTCTACCTCACCCAAACGCCGCCGCCGGGTTTGCAGGAAGCGCCGGCAACGGACAAGGAGATGGGCAACAGCCTGAGCGACATCATGGGCGCGCGCGCCATCTTCGAAGGCGCCATCGCGGCGCTGGTCGCGCCGCTGGCCAAGCCCAGGGATATCAAGGCGCTGCGCACCATCTACGACACCATGGAGCGCGAATGCCAGGCCGGCCAGAGTCCTGCGGTGGCCGACCGCGACTTCCACATCCGCATTGCGCGGATGACCGGCAACGACGTGCTGGTGCAGACCGTCGCCCGGCTTTACGATGAACGCCAGGACCCGATCTCGGCCAAGCTGCTGGATCATTACGAACCTGAAGACAGCTGGTTCACTGCCCTGCATGAGCACCGCGAAATCCTGGAGGCCATCGAAGCGCGCGATGCCATCCAGGCGCAGGCGGCCATGCAGCGCCATCTGAAGATGTCGCTCAAGCGCACCATGACGCGCAAGCAATTGAATTGAACCGGCCCACGTGGGACGTTACGCACAAGGACAGCAAGAGGACAGGATGGACACCACCCGCATCGACAAATGGTGCTGGGCCGCACGCTTCTTCAAGACGCGTTCGCAGGCCACCGAAGCCGTGGAGCGCGGCCGCATCCGGCTCAATGGCGAACGCACCAAGCCGGCCCACAACGTCAAGGCCGGCGATCGCCTCGACGTGGACAACGGCGCCACCGAATGGGAAGTGCTGGTCACCGGCATCGCCGACAAGCGCGGCTCGGCGGCCATTGCCGCCACCCTCTACCAGGAAACCGCAGAAAGCGTCGCCCGCCGCGCCGCCGAGGCCGAGCGCCATCGCCTCTTCCGCGAACCCTCGGCCGAGATCAAGGGCCGCCCCACCAAGCGCGACCGCCGTCTGCTGGACCGTTCCTCGTCCTGAGCGCAGGCACTGCCACCGCAGCCTGGGCTCGTTGTAAGATGAGGGCCGATCTCCCAGGCCTGTCTTTTCTCCAACGTAGGTGCGAAGGTGCAGATGTCTCAGGTTGTTTCTTCCGACTCCATGCAGCCCATGCCGGCGGCGCGGCCCATCCGCAAGGAATGCCCGCCCGGCGCCTGCGACTGCCAGCGCGAAGCGCTGCTGGAATGCCTGCATGCGCCCGAGGCGCGGATCCTGATGCTGACCCGCGAGGAAGAAAAGCGCCTGATCGAACGCATCTTCCGCATCGCTAGCTATGAGGAGCTGCTGCATGTGGGCGCCCTCATGCGCAAGAACCTCGGCATCCACCTGCACATCAGCCCCGGCCCCAACGAGGTGCGCACCGTGCGCGGCCTGCAGATCCATCTGGCCGAGCAACCGGGCCTGTGCCGCAAGACCCGCGACACCATTCCGGCCGCCATCCGCAAGTGCCTGGAAAACAATCCCACCATCGTCTACGCCCTGCTGGACGCCCACGACCTGCTGGGTGCAACCACGCCGCCGCCCGCCTCGCCACGCTAGCTTGTCGCCAGGAAAGCCCGCGTGGCAAGCGCGCAAGGCTGCCCGATTTTTTGTTTGACTTTTGTGGCGCGATGAATAATAGTACGATCGTTCGAATAAATTCCGCATGAAGGATAATTCATGCGTTCATGAGGCAGTGGCCACGCAAGCCGCGCCCGTCGACACGGTTCCTTCCCGTCCCGCCCGGGGGCGGATAGCAAAGAGATAACGATGACAGAGACAAGCAAGGTGACCACCGCGCCCGCCCGCCCCAAGTTCCTGCGCAAGGGTGAGCAGACCCGCGCCGCCATCCTCGACGTGGCGTTGGAGCTGGCCAGCCGCGACGGCCTGGAAGGCCTCACCATTGGCCTGTTGGCCGAGAAGATGAAGATGAGCAAGTCCGGCGTCTTCGCCCACTTCGGCTCGCGCGAGGACTTGCAGATCGAGGTCGTGCGCCTGTATCACAACCGTTTCGAAGCCGACGTCTTCTATCCTTCCATCAAGGAGCCGCGCGGCCTGCCGCGCCTGGAAGCGATGTTCGCGCGCTGGATCAAGCAGGTCACGGTGGAAATCGCGCTGGGCTGTATCTACATCAGCGGCGCCGTCGAATACGACGACCGCCCCGGCGCCATCCGCGACCACCTGGTGGCCATGGTGCAGGCCTGGCGCGATGCGCTGGAGCGCTGCATCCAGCAGGCCATCGAAGCCGGCCACCTGCGCCCGGAAGTCGATGTCAGCCAGATGGTCTACGAGATGTATGGCCTGATCCTGGCCCTGCATCATGATGCGCGCTTCCTGCACATCCCCGGCAGCGTCGAACGCGCCGAGGCGAGCTTTCGCCGTCTGATCGGCAGCTATCGCCCGCAGGGCAGCGACAGCCTCAGCAGCACGCCCGCCAAGCATTCAAAATCGGCCGCCAGGAAGGCAGCCTAAACCCGTACGGAGACATTCATGCCCCAATACAACGCCCCCTTGCGCGACATGCAGTTCGTGCTGCACGAGCTGCTCAATGTCGAGGAAGTCTTCAAGGAACTGCCGCCGCATGCGGACACCAACCGTGAGCTGGTGGACCAGGTGCTGGAAGAGGGCGGCAAGTTCGCTGCGCAGGTAGTGTTCCCGCTGAACCATTCGGGTGACCGCGAGGGTTGCCACTACGACCGCGAGAGCAAGACCGTGACCACGCCCAAGGGTTTCAAGCAGGCCTACCAGCAATACGTGGAAGCTGGCTGGGCGGCCTTGTCCTGTGACCCGGAATTCGGCGGCCAGGGCCTGCCGCTGACGATCAACAACTCCTTCTACGAGATGCTGAACTCGTCCAACCAGGCCTGGACCATGTACCCCGGCCTGTCGCACGGCGCCTACGAGTGCCTGCATGCGCACGGTTCGGACGAACAGAAGCAGCTCTACCTGCCCAAGCTGGTTTCGGGTGAATGGACCGGCACCATGTGCCTGACCGAAGCCCATTGCGGCACCGACCTGGGCCTCTTGCGCAGCAAGGCCGAGCCGCAGGCGGACGGTTCCTACAAGATCACCGGCAACAAGATCTTCATCTCCGCCGGTGAAAACGACGTGTCCGCCAACATCATCCATCTGGTGCTGGCGCGCCTGCCGGATGCGCCGGAAGGCTCCAAGGGGATCTCGCTGTTCCTGGTGCCCAAGTTCCTGCCCAATGCCGACGGCTCGCTGGGCGCGCGCAACCCGATCTTCTGCGGCGCCATCGAAGAGAAGATGGGAATCCACGGCAACGCCACCTGCCAGATGAACCTGGACGGCGCCACCGGCTGGCTGATCGGCCAGCCGCACAAGGGCTTGCAGGCCATGTTCGTGTTCATGAACGCGGCCCGCCTGGGCGTGGGCATGCAAGGCCTGGGCCTGACCGAAGTGGCCTACCAGAACGCACTGGTGTATGCCAAGGACCGCCTGCAGATGCGCAGCCTGTCCGGCATCAAGGCCGCCGACAAGCCGGCCGACCCCATCATCGTGCATCCCGACGTGCGCCGCATGCTGCTGACCGCCAAGGCCTTCGCCGAAGGCGGCCGCGCCTTCACGTCCTATGTCGCGCTGGAGCTGGACAAGGAACTGACCCACCCCGACGAGCAAGTGCGTAAGGACTCCGCCGACATCGTCGCCCTGCTGACCCCGGTGGTGAAGGCCTTCCTGACCGACAATGCCTGGACGGCCACCTCCGAGTGCCTGCAGGTCTACGGCGGTCACGGCTACATCGCCGAGTGGGGCATGGAGCAATACGTGCGTGATGCCCGCATCAACATGATCTACGAAGGCACCAACACCATCCAGTCGCTGGACCTGCTGGGCCGCAAGATCCTGATGGACAACGGCGCCAAGCTCAAGAAATTCGGCGCGCAGATCCAGGCCTTCGTGGAAGAGCATGGCACGGATGAGTCCATGTCCGAGTTCATCACTCCGCTGGCCGACATCGGCGACAAGGTCACCAAGCTGACCATGGAAATCGGCATGAAGTCCTTCGCCAATCAGGACGAGGCCGGCGCTGCCGCCGTGCCTTACCTGCGCGTGGTGGGCCATCTGGTGTTCTCGTATCTGTTCGCCCGCATGGCCAAGATCGCACTGGAAAAGCAGGACAGCGGCGACAGCTTCTACACCGCCAAGCTGGCCACGGCGCGTTTCTACTTCGCGCGCCTGCTGCCGGAGACCGCCATGCTGATCCGCCAGGCCCGTTCGGGCGCAGGCAACCTGATGGCGCTGGACGCAGAGTTGTTCTGAGCGCAACACCCTGCCGCACGCGGGCCCAGCGCCGGCGTGCGGCGTTGATCTAGCGCAATCCGGCCCGGTAGGGCGTCATGTTCGTGTCACCCCTGCGAGGCATGCTGTGACCTTCTGCAAGAAGGCGTACAGTAGCCGTTCGCACCTGCAGTAGCGTGGTAGCGCGGCAGCGCTGCTGGCCTGGCCCCGAATTCGTGTTTCATGTTTGCAGCACCAGCAAAAGGAGAGTTGCGTGTCCAATTTCATCGTCAAAAAAGTGGCAGTGCTTGGCGCCGGCGTCATGGGCGCCCAGATTGCCGCCCACTGCATCAATGCCCGCGTACCGGTCGTGCTGTTCGACCTGCCGGCCAAGGAAGGCCCGAAGAATGGCATCGTGCAACGCGCCATCGAGAACCTCAAGAAGCTCAGCCCCGCTCCGCTGGGCAACAAGGATGACGCGGCCCTGATCCAGGTCGCCAACTACGAGGATGACCTGGCCGTGCTGGAAGGCTGCGACCTCATCATCGAAGCCATCGCCGAGCGCATGGACTGGAAGCACGACCTCTACAAGAAGGTCGCCCCGCACATCGGCCCCAAGGCCATCTTCGCCTCCAACACCTCGGGCCTGTCGATCAATGCCCTCTCCGAAGGTTTCGAGGCGGGCCTGAAGGCGCGCTTCTGCGGCGTGCACTTCTTCAACCCGCCGCGCTACATGCACCTGGTCGAGCTGATCCCGACCCAGTCTACCGAACCGCACATCCTCGACCAGCTCGAAGCCTTCCTCACCACCACCCTCGGCAAGGGCGTGGTGCGCGCCTTCGATACCCCCAACTTCGTGGCCAACCGCGTGGGCGTGTTCGGCATCCTGGCCACCATCATCGAAGCCGAGAAGTATGGCCTCTCCGTCGATGTGGTCGATGACCTGACCGGCGCCAAGCTGGGCCGCGCCAAGTCCGGCACCTTCCGTACCGCCGACGTGGTGGGCCTGGATACCATGGGCCACGTCATCAGGACCATGCAGGACAACCTCAAGGACGATCCCTTCTTCTCCTCGTATGCCACCCCGCCGCTCTTGGCCAAGCTGGTCGAGCAGGGCGCACTGGGCCAGAAGAGCGGCGCCGGTTTCTACAAGAAGGTGGGCAAGGACATCTTGCGCATCGATCCGGCCAAGGGCGATTACGTTCCGGGCGGCGCCAAGGCCGATGACATCATCGCCCGCATCCTCAAGGAAAAGGATCCGGTCAAGCGCATGAAGGCGCTGCATGATTCGACCAATCCGCAAGGCCAGTTCCTGTGGGCCATCTTCCGCGATGCCTTCCATTACATCGCCGTGCATCTGGAATCGGTGGCCGACAATGCCCGTGACCTGGACTTCGCCATGCGCTGGGGCTTCGGCTGGAGCGTCGGTCCCTTCGAGACCTGGCAGGCGTCCGGCTGGAAGCAGATCGCGCAATGGGTCAAGGAAGACATCGAGGCCGGCAAGGCGCTCTCCAATGCACCGCTGCCCGACTGGGTCTTCGATGGCCGTGATGGCGTGCATTCGGAGAAGGGTTCGTACTCGCCCTCGAAGAAGGCTGACGTCGCCCGTTCCGAGCTGCCGGTCTACCAGCGCCAGGCCTTCCGCGCTCCGCTGGTGGGCGAAGGTGCAGCCGATGGCAAGAGCGCCGGCACCACCTTCTTCGAAGACGAATCGGTGCGCATCTGGCATCAGAACGACGATGTGCTGATCCTGTCCTTCAAGACCAAGATGCACGTGATCGGCCAAGGCGTGATCGATGGCATGAACAAGGCCGTCACCGAAGCCGAACAGAACTTCAAGGGCCTGGTGATCTGGCATCCGGACGCGGCCGAAGGCGGCGCCTTCTCGGCCGGGGCTGACCTGCAGTCGATGCTGCCGCTGTTCATGTCCGGCGGCGTCAAGGCCATCGAGCCGGTGGTGCACCAGCTGCAACAGGCGCACCAGCGCCTGAAGTACGCCAGCGTGCCGGTGATCGCCGCTGTGGCCGGCCTGGCGCTGGGCGGTGGTTGCGAATTGCTGCTGCATACCGCCAAGCGCGTGGTCTCCATCGAGTCCTACATCGGCCTGGTGGAAGTGGGCGTGGGCCTGATCCCCGCCGGTGGCGGCCTGAAGGAAGCCGCTGTGCGCGCCGCCCGCGAAGCCAAGGGCAACGACATCCTGCCCTTCCTGAAGGAATACATGCTGGCCGCGGCCACCGCCAATGTCTCCAAGTCCGCACTGGAAGCGCGCAAGCTGGGCTACCTGCGCGAGGATGACGTGATCGTCTTCAACCCCTATGAATTGCTGCACGTGGCCAAGGTCGAGGCGCGCGCGCTGTTCGACGCCGGCTACCGTCCGCAACTGCCGCCGCAGGTGCCAGTGATCGGCCGCAACGGCCTGGCCACCATCATGGCGCAGCTGGTCAACATGCGTGATGGCGGCTTCATCTCGGCGCACGACTTCAAGCTGGGCAAGATGATCGCCGAGACGGTGTCCGGCGGCGAGGTGGAAGAGGGCAGCATCGTCAATGAACAATGGCTGCTCGACATCGAGCGCAAGTTCTTCATGGAGCTGCTCAACCACCCCAAGACCCAGGAACGCATCATGGGCATGATGCAAACCGGCAAGCCTGTGCGCAATTAAAGAACGCCCCCTTCTTCCTGAGGAGAGCGCGAGCAAAGAAAGCTCCCTCCCCTTCAAGGGGAGGGTTGGGGTGGGGATGGGTTGAAATGAAAGGGCAGACCAACACGTTCACCAAACTTGCGGCCAAGCAGTTACGCAAGACCATGACCGATGCCGAGCAACGGCTATGGCACCGTCTGCGCGGCCAGCAACTGGACGTGAAATTTCGCCGTCAGCACCCCTATGAAGATTACGTACTCGATTTCGTTTGTCTGGAACGCAAGCTGGTGATTGAAGTAGATGGTTCGCAGCACGCCGGCAATCCGGATGATGAGAAGCGGACCGCGAGATTGAATCAGGCGGGCTTCACGGTGCTGAGGTTTTGGAATAACGAAGTATTGAATGAGACGGATGTGGTCGTTCAGGCAATCTGGAATGCGTTGAACCCATCCCCACCCCAGCCCTCCCCTTGAAGGGGAGGGAGAGTCCAAGGAGATTTTGAATGAGCAAACAACTGCAAGACGCCTACATCGTCGCCGCCACCCGCACCCCCATCGGCAAGGCGCCGCGTGGCATGTTCAAGAACACCCGCCCGGATGACCTGCTGGTGCGCGCCATCCAGTCCGCCGTGGCGCAGGCGCCGGGCCTGGACCCCAAGCTGATCGAGGACGCCATCGTCGGCTGTTCCTTCCCCGAAGGCGCACAGGGCCTGAACATGGCGCGCAATGCCGTACTGCTGGCCGGCCTGCCCAACACCATCGGCGGCGTCACCATCAACCGCTACTGCGCCTCCGGCATCACTGCCATCGCCATGGCGGCCGACCGCATCCGCGTGGGTGAAGCCGATGTGATGATCGCCGCCGGCGCCGAGTCGATGTCGATGGTGCCGATGATGGGCTTCCATCCCTCCATCAACATCAATGCCTTCAAGGATGAGAACGTCGGCATGGCCTACGGCATGGGCCTGACCGCCGAGAAGGTGGCGCAGCAGTGGAAGGTCTCGCGCGAAGCCCAGGACGAGTTTTCGCTGGCCTCGCACCAGAAGGCCATCGCCGCCCAAGAGGCCGGTGAATTCGCCGATGAGATGACTTCCTTCGAGATCGTCGAGCGCTTCCCCAATCTGGCCACCGGCGAGATCGACATCAAGACCCGCACCGTCAGCCTGGATGAAGGCCCGCGCGCCGATTCCAACCTGGCCGCGCTGGCCAAGTTGAAACCCGTCTTCGCCGCCAAGGGCAGCGTCACCGCGGGCAACAGCTCGCAGACCTCCGATGGCGCAGGCGCGCTGATCATCGTCTCGGAAAAGATCCTGAAGCAATTCAACCTGACCCCGCTGGCGCGTTTCGTCTCCTTCGCCGTGCGCGGCGTGCCGCCGGAAATCATGGGTATCGGCCCGAAGGAAGCGATTCCTGCGGCCCTGAAGGCCGGTGGCCTGACCCAGGACCAGATCGACTGGATCGAACTGAACGAAGCCTTCGCGGCCCAAGCGCTGGCCGTCATTGGTGACCTGGGCCTGGACCCGAGCAAGGTCAACCCCATGGGCGGTGCGATTGCCCTGGGCCACCCGCTGGGCGCGACCGGTGCGATCCGTGCCGCTACCACCATCCATGCGCTGCGCCGCAAGAACCTGAAGTACGGCATGGTGACCATGTGCGTGGGGACCGGCATGGGTGCAGCGGGCATCTTCGAGCGCGTCTGATCCGCGCGCGCAAGGCCTGAACAAAAAGCCGCACTGCTGATGCCGTGCGGCTTTTTTTCAATGATGCATGTAAATCATTTGTAAAATAAGAGGAGACCCGTCCAGATGGATATCCAACTGAGCAAGGCCGATGGCGTCCTGACCATCCACTTCGACCGTGAAGACAAGAAGAACGCCATCACCGCCGCCATGTACCAGCAGCTGGCCGATGCGTTGAGGGAGGCCGAGACCGACAGCGCGGTGCGGGCCATCCTCTTCACCGGCAAGCCGAAAGCCTTTTCGGCGGGCAATGACCTGGAAGACTTCCTGAAGCATCCGCCCAAGACCCAGGATGCGCCGGTGTTCCAGTTCCTGTGGCAGATCAGCCATGCCAGCAAGCCCATCGTGGCGGCGGTCTCCGGCGTGGCGGTCGGCATCGGCACCACGCTGCTGCTGCATTGCGACCTGGTGTATGCAGCCGACAATGCCAAGTTCTCTATGCCCTTCACGCAACTGGGGCTGTGTCCGGAAGCGGCGTCTTCGCTGCTGTTGCCGCACATCGCCGGTTACCAGCGCGCGGCCGAGAAGCTCTTGCTGGGCGAAGCCTTCGGCGCAGACGAAGCCTGCCAGATGGGCTTCGTCAATCGCGTCATGGCGCAGGAGGAGTTACTGCCGTATGCGCAGCAGCAGGCGGCCAAGCTGGCTGCGCTGCCGGCAGCATCGATCCGCGTGACCAAGCAGTTGATGAAGAAGAATCGCGTCACGGCAACCGAGCAGCAGATGGTGGCCGAGATCGAGCACTTCTCGCGCATGCTGACTGCGCCCGAAGCGAAGGAGGCATTCACGGCGTTCTTCGAGAAGCGCAAGCCGGATTTCACGCAGTTCGCCTGAGCGGGCTGGGCGGCGGAGATTGTCCGCCGCTATTTCCAGCTGCGCTTGCCCGACGCAATCACCTCTACCGGCTCTGCGCGCCGTTCATACGGATGCCGCAACACGATCCGGCTGGCGAATTTCTCAATGCCGATCTCATCCTCCAGCAGACGCTCCATCAGTTCCTGAAACATCCCGACCGTGGGCGAGATGATCTTGAGCAGGTAATCGTAACCGCCGCTGACGTTGTAGCACTCGACGATTTCCGCATACCTGGCCGCACCCTGTTCGAACTTGCGGAAGTCCGCAGGGCGATGGCTGCTGAGCGTGATCTCGGAAAACACCACAACGTGGCTGCCCAATTTTTCCAGCGCAACCTGGGCGGCATAGCTGGCGATGACACCGGTTTCTTCCAGGCGCTTGGTGCGGGTCAGGCAAGGGCTGGGGCTCAGATTGATGGCCTCGGCCAGTTCCACGTTCGAACAGCGTCCCTCGCGCTGCAAGTGCTCGAGGATCTTGATGTCGGTGCGGTCGATGGGGTCGGTGGGTCGCATGGATCGATCATAGCACCGCATCATCAGCCTCGACCTCAGCGCCGCGCCGCTGCCGTCCTGGCCTCGGTAAGCGACGCGTCCAGCGCCTCGATCACCATGCCTGCCTGCTCCGTCGTGAGCACCAGCGGCGGCCGGATCTTCAGTACGTTGTGACCCATCGCGCAGGCACTGAGCAGCACGCCCTTCTGACGCATCCGGTTGACCACCTCGCTGGTGAGCGCACGGGCTGGCGTGCGTCTGTCCCGGTCCGATACCAGTTCCACCCCCACGAACATGCCTGCACCGCGCACCTCGCCGATGGCTTCGTGACGTCCGGCCAGCGCGCCAATGCCCTCCAGCAGCACAGCCCCGACCTGGCGTGCATGGGCGATCAGCCCTTCGCGCTCGATGGTGTTCAACACCGCCAGCGCGGCGGCGCAGGAGACGGTGTTGCCGGCGAAGGTATTGAAGTAGCGCGAGCGCTGTCCGAACTCCTGCAACACATCGGCCGTGGCCAGCAGGCCGGCCACCGGCTGCCCATTGCCCATCGGCTTGCCCATGGTCACGATGTCCGGCGTCACGCCGTGGCGCTGGAAGCCCCACATGTGTTCGCCTGTGCGGCCAAAGCCCGGTTGCACTTCGTCGGCGATGAAGATGCCGCCGGCCTCTTTGATGGCCGCCACCGCGCCCTTGAGGAAGCCCGCGGCGCCCGGCAGGATGCCGTCGCTGGTGAAGAGTGAATCCACGATCAGGGCGGCGGGCTGGATGCCGTGCCGCTGCAGATCGGCAATGGCGGCCTGTACGTCGCGGGTGAAGCGTTCCCCCAGGTCCTGCCCCTCTGCATGATAGGCGCGCGGCGCCGGCACCAGCCGCACATGCGGCCCCAGGTTCACGCTGCTGCCCAGCGAGGGCGAGAACTGCGAGACCGCATCAGTGATGCCGTGATAGGCGGTCTCTGTCACGATCACGCCCACGCCGCCGGTGCGCACCTTGGCGATGCGATAGGCCAGGTCGTTGGCTTCGCTGCCGGTGCAGGTGAGCATCAGATGCGCCAGCGCGGTGTCGGGGACGGTGGCCAGCAGGCGCTCGGCCAGCTCCAGGATGGTCTCATGCAGATAGCGCGTATTGGTCGCCAGCGTCTGCACCTGCTGGCAGATTGCCTCGGTGACAGCCGGATGGCAATGGCCCAGCGAGGTGACGTTGTTGTAGACATCCAGATAGCGCCGGCCCTGCGGATCGATCAGCCACACGCCCTCGCCACGGACGATGTGCAGCGGATGCTCGTACATCAGGCGATAGGCCGGCCCCAGCAGGGCGTTGCGGCGTTCGATGAGGGCCTCGGTCACCGGCCCGACATCGGCGCGGCCGGGGATGTAAGCGTTGACCATGGTGAGGTCGGTCGTGGTGGTCATGCAATGCTCCTGTGTCGGATGTCGGAAAGCAGGCGGTCACGCGCGTCCTGGCGCGGCAGGTCGGCCAGCTGGCCGAGCGCCTCCCAGGCGGCCGGGTTGTGCCGCATGATGTAGGCGCGGTTATGGGGATAGCGCACGGCGCGCCATTCGGAGATCAGCGCCGTGATCAGGTGGCGCGTGGCCATCAGGTCGGCGACGATGTCCTGTTCCAGGGGTGTCAGCGGCAGGATGGCTTGATAGGCGCCCACGAACTGCGCCGGCCCGGCGAAGGGATCGTCACTGCCTGTCATGTGGAAGGCCGCCGCCGTGGCCACTTCGCTCACCAGCGGCGCATGCAGCATGTCGCCGAAGTCGATGATGCCGGTGACGCGTTCCTGTTCTGCAGAGGCCACCAGCACGTTGTAGAGGTGATAGTCGTTGTGGATCACTTGTGTGCGCACTTCATGCAGGCGCGGCAGCACGTGCTCTTCGAAGCGCGCCATGAAGCGCCGCGCCAGCTGCTGCTTTGCCGGGTCGGGCAGGCTCTCCATCTTGTCGCGCAGCCGATGCGCGGCGGAGGCGTTCCACAGCAGATCGTGATGCGCGCCAGGATGGTCAAAGCCTTGCAACGCCAGGTCCAGCCTGGCCAGGCCACTACCCATGGCGCACCGCTGAGCGGCTGTGCGTTCGGTGTGCTTGATCTGCACGCCATCGAGATAGGTCAGCATGCGTACCATGCTGAGACTGCCATCCGGCAATGTCAGATGCGCGGTGTTTTCGCCGTCCAGGGTGCGCAACACACGCGGAATCGGAAGATCCGGCGCCCGTTGCGCGATGTGATCCAGGGCTGCGATCTGGAAATCCACCACCGAGCTCTGTTCGGAGGGATTGCTGATCTTGAGCACATAGCGCGCGCCATCGGCAGTCTCGATGCAGGCGTTCTGGTCCCGTTCACCACCCAGTGCAGTGGCGACACCTTCGATGCCATAGCGGGCCGCCGCCAGTCTTTCCAGTGCAGCCGGGGAGAGATCAGGTGCAGCCGTGCTCAAGGCGGCGGTATCGGTCGAAGCTGTTTCAAGCATCATGGATTCCGGTTCGCGTGCGTGACAAGTGAATCATCAAAGACCCACCAGCGTGGCCAGCTGGCGGAAGTCCGTCAGCCGGTTCACGCCATAGCCATCAAAGCTGGGTTCGTGATTGCGGTCGATGAAGGCCTTGCCCATGAAGCCGAGGTCGGAAGCGGTCATGAGGTCGTAGCGGAAGCTCGATGAGCAATGCACCATCTCCTGCGGGCCGCAGCCGAGCTGGTCGAACATGTATTCGAAGGCTTGTCCACGCGGCTTGTAGGCCTGGGCTTCCTCTGCGGTGAAGACGGAATGGAAGGGCGCCTTGAGGTGTGCCACGCTGTGCGGGATCAGGTCGATCATGGAGTTGGACAGGATCACCAGCGGGATATGGGGCGCGATCTTTTCCAGCGTTTCCACCACGTGCGGATGCGGTTGCCAGGTCGGGATGGCGGCATAGAGCGCCTGCGCATCGCTGGCCCGGCACTCCACGCCGTGGGCGTGACAGGCGCGCCGGATGGCGTTGTCCACGACATCGAAGAAGGGCTTCCAGGCCCCCAGGACTTCATCGAGGCGATAGAAGCGGAAACTGTCCAGGAAGGCAGGCATGCGCTTCTCATCGACGCGGTCGGCAAAGAGCGTGCGGGCGGTCGGGCCCATCTCGAAGTTGATAAGGGTTCCGTAGCAGTCAAAGCTGATGAACTTGGGCTTGAAAATCATGGGATCGCACTCCTTCGTTGGGGATGGAAGAAGTATGGTCGTCGCCGCCCATCGGAAAATGTTTATTGCTGTCGGATTAAAGCAGCTTGTGCTTTTTATCGCCGGCTTTCTGGCATTTTCGATGGAGAAGGGCAGGACTATTTTCTTGGCGATGAACTTTATAGATCGCCTGTAAGCCGCTATGGTAAAGGCGTTGCGGTATTTTGAAAGAGCCCTGAAGAGCGTGGAAAAAAGGGTGGATGAAGTGCTTCAGCCTTCGCGTAACCTGGCTTCTTGGACGTCATGGAATACGTTAAATTATATTTAATGAAGCATTAAAGACGGCTTAATCATTAGCGCAATCTGCACTCGCATAATGATTTCACCTACCGATAGGTCAGGCGCCGCCCGCCATCTTTTTTCTTCGTCATCCCAATCTAGCCACCAGGAACACGCTCCATGTTTCCTCCGCTCATTCGTCTGGACAGGCCATGATGCAACTGAAGTCCTACTGGCTGGATACCTCGCCCGCCTTCGTCAGTCAGACCCGGACGCTGCCGGAGGGTGCTTGCGACGTCGTCGTGGTCGGCGGCGGCATCACCGGATCGGCCGCAGCGTTGGCCCTGGCGCGCAAGGGTGCGCGGGTCGTCGTGTGCGAGGCGGACATCGTCGGCGGAGCGGCGTCAGGGCGCAATGGCGGCATGTGCAATAACGGCTTCGCCCAGGATTACGCCACCTTGTCGCAGCGCCTCGGCGCCGAATGGGCCAACCGGCTCTACCGCGCCTTCGACGCCGGCGTCGATACGGTGGAGCGGCTGGTGCGCGAAGAATCCATCGATTGCAGCTTTGCGCGTCATGGCAAGCTCAAGCTCGCCGCCAAACCGGAGCATGCCGACAAGCTGGCGCGCAGCCAGGAACTGCTGGCCCGCCACGTTGACGGAGACACGCGTCTGCTGAGCCGGGCGCAACTGCGCGACGAACTGGGCAGCGACCGCTACCACGGCGGCCTGCTGATGCACAAGAGCGCCGGCATGCACGTCGGCTGCTACGTGCGCGGGCTGGCGCAGGCGGCCCAGCGACGCGGCGCGTTCTATCTGGAACGGACCCCGGTGCTGGGCATCGAGGCCAAGGGTGGCCGCTACGAGGTGCGCACACCGGCTGGCGTCCTGCATGCGGGGCAGGTGCTGCTGGCCAGCGGCATCTCCCAGGTCGGCCCGTTCGGCTGGATTCGCCGCCGCATCGTCCCGGTGGGTGCGTTCCTGATCGTGACCGAGCCTTTGCCTAATGCGTTGCTCAAGCAACTGTTGCCGACGCAGCGCATGTACACCGACACCAAGAATTTCGTGAACTATTTCCGCGCCACGCCGGACCAGCGCCTGCTCTTCGGCGGCCGCGCGCGCTTCGCCGTCTCCAACCCGCAGTCCGACGTCAGGAGCGGCGAAATCCTGCGCGCCCAGATGCTGGAGGTCTTTCCCGCGCTGGCGCAGACGCGCATCGATTATTGCTGGGGCGGCATGGTCGACATGACCACTGATCGCTTGCCTCGCGCTGGCCAGCGCGACGGTCTCTATTACTCCATGGGCTACAGCGGTCATGGCACGCATATGGCCACGCTCATGGGAACCCTGATGGCGGAGATCATGGACGGCCACGCCGACCTGAATCCATGGAAGGATTTTGACTGGCCCGCCATTCCGGGTCACTTTGGCAAGCCGTGGTTTCTTCCTTTCGTGGGAGCCTGGTACCGGCTCAAGGACAGATTGCGATGACTTGCCGGCTCATCAGGTCAGCCGGACAGGCTGCGACCTGAACCGCATCGGTAATGCTCTTTTCCGGTACAGCGGCGATAGCCGCTGGTACTTTGCTCAAACCTTATCTCTGCCTGCCCAACCCATCATGCTTTCTTCCCTGCGTGCGCGCGTCATCTGCGCCTTGATCCTGCTGGTCATCTCCTCAGTGCTCATCAGCACTGCGGCCAACTATCTCATTGCCCGCAAGGGCTTGAATGCCGCGACCGACGATGATCTTGCGAGCGCCGTCGACCAGCATGCCACCGTCATCGGCGACTGGCTCGCGGGCAAGAGCAAGATGATCGCCTCGCTCGAGGACATCACCCTGACCAACGACCCCGATGCCATGCTCAAGCAGATCTAGGTGGCGGGTGGCTTCTATGACGTCGGCGTGGGTTATCCGGACAAGCGCGCCAAGTTCACCGACTGGCCCAACATTCCGGCGACCTACAATCCGACTACGCGGCCCTGGTACAAGGGAGTGCTGCAGGCGGGCAAGCCGGTCGCTCTTCCCTATGTGAGCACCAGCGGGCTGTTGCTGGTGGCGCTGGCGCGGTCGGTGATGCGCGATGGCGTGCTCAAGGCCGTGGTGGTCGGCGATGTGGCGCTCGATAGCGTGGTGGAGAACATCAAGTCGATCCACCCCACACCCTCCAGCTTTGGCATGCTGGTCGAGCAGGGTGGGCGCATCATTGCGCATCCGGACGCCCAGCTGCGCTTCAAGCAGGCCAGCGAACTGGCGCCGCAGTTCAGCGACCTCAACGTCGCCAACGCCGGTCCGGGCAAGCCGCCGGTGCATATCGTCGTCGATGGGCGCGAGAAACTGGTGCGCGTGCAGGCCGTGCCGGGCACCGACTGGAACATCGTGGTGGCCATTGACCAGGAGGAAGCCAGCGCGGGTGTACGTTCGTTGCTGGCTTCATCGCTGGTGTCTCTGGTGGCGGTGGTGATTGCGGCCTCGCTGATCGGCGCGGCCGTCACGGCCACGGCGTTTCGCCGGCTGGGACAGATCAGCGCAGCCATGACGGCCATTGGCTCCGGCAGCGGCGACCTGACCCAGCGCCTGCCGGATCATGGCCGCGACGAAGTGGCCATCATCGCGCAGTCTTTCAATGCGTTCGTGGCCAAGCTGCAGAGTGTCATGCGCGATATCCGCGATGCCGGCGAAACCGTGCGGGTGGCGTCCGACGAGATCGCCGCAGCCAATCACGACCTGTCGGTCCGTACCGAATCGGCCGCGGCAAGCCTGGAGCAGACTGCCGCCTCCATGGCCGAGATCTCGTCCACCGTGGACCGCTCGGCTACGGCCGCCCACGAGGCCGACCAGCGCTCCAGCGCCGCTACCGGGATCGCCTCCCAGGGCGGCAAGGTGGTCAGCGATGCAGTGGCCACCATGGGCGAGATCGAGAAGGTCTCGGCGCAGATCGGCGACATCATCAGCGTCATCGATGGCATCGCCTTCCAGACCAATATCCTGGCCTTGAACGCAGCGGTCGAATCGGCGCGCGCTGGGGAGCAGGGGCGCGGATTTGCAGTGGTGGCCCATGAGGTGCGCAATCTCGCGCAACGCAGCGCCGGGGCTGCACGCGAGGTCAAGGATCTGGTGGAGGCGACCATCTCGCGGGTTTCTGCAGGGTCGCAGCAGGTCCGCCAGGCCGGCGGCACCATGCGCGACATCGTTGCGCACACGGCCGATGTGCAGTCAGTCATCGCCGATATTGCGCGCACCACCACCGAGCAGACGCGAGGAATCCAGGAGGTGAACCAGGCCGTCATCCAGCTCGACGGCATGGTGCAGCAGAACGCGGCGCTGGTGGAAGAATCGGCGGCGGCTTCGTCCACCTTGCAGCAGCAGGCCAATGTGCTGGCCGCGACCATCGCACGCTTCAGGATCGATTGAACACAGCCATCGCCGCGCCGCTGGTCCTAAGCACCTTCGCATGCGCGGCTGGCCGCAGGCCATGCCAGGCTATGTGGCATTGGATGGGGTGATGACGATCTGGTTGCGCCCCGCGCGCTTGGCCTCATACAGGGCCGCATCGGCCAGCGCCATCAGGCCTGCCAGATCGTGCGCCGCCGTGCAGTAGAGACTGACGCCCACACTCAGGCTTACTGCCTCCGGGGTGGCCACGGCCGTGTGCGTCACATGCGCAAAGGCTTGCCGCAGTTGTTCGCCGATGTGCGCCACTTGCGCCTGGCGTCCCTCCGGCAACAGGATGGCGAACTCGTCGCCGCCCAGCCGTGCGGCCAGGGCATCGCCCGGCAAGACCTCACGCAGCAGGGCGCTCAGGGCTTCGAGCAGCTTGTCGCCGGCGGCGTGGCCGTGCAGGTCGTTGACCTGCTTGAAGTTGTCGATATCGATGAGCATCAGCGCGCCGGGATGCGCCTGGCTGGCTTGCGCAATGAGCGCCGGCGCCCTGGCCTGCAGCGCCCGCCTGTTCAGCAGGCCGGTGAGCGGGTCGCGCGCGGCCAGTTGTCCGATGCGCTCTTCCCGGCGATGGCGCTCGGTGCCGGTCATCGACAGGGCAATGAGCATCACCGCCATCGATCCCTCCACCAGCGAAATCTGGATCAGGGCGCCGCCGAACGCGGCCAGATCGACGAAGGCGCCCAGCGCCAGCGCCGATACCGCCTTGGCGAGATAGAACAGTCCATGGATCAGCAATACGTAGCGCAACTGCACCGCGCCCACGCTCAGGGAAGCGCCGTGCGGACGCAGCAGGCTGCTGGCGCGCAAGGTCAGCACGGCGATCATCAGCGACTGCAGGCCCAGCATCACGCGCGACCACCAGGCGTGCGTAGGCAACAGCAGCATCAGCAGCCACAGCAGCGCGATGAGCCACCATGCGCGCGAGATCCGGGTGCGCATGAAGCCCGCCACCCCCGCCAGGAAGCAGGCATGGGCAGCGATGAGCAAGCCATTGGCGAACCAGATGCCCACCAGCAGATAGCCGCGCGAGCGCAGCAGCGCCAGGAAGGAACCCACGGTGATGATGGCAAAGCCGCTGCTCCAGAGCAGCAGCGAGCGTTCGCGCACCACGCTCCATTCTACGGTCAGGTACAGTGAAGCGGCCGCCGCCAGGGCGATGGTGAGAATGAGGAGGGTGGAAGGATCAAGAGCCATGGACAGGAAGCGCACTGCAATGCCGCGTCGTGATGACGCGGCGTTATTGTAGCCCTAGGCGTGCGGCGACTTGCTATCCGATGGCGTTTTTTGGCGCGGCTCTCAGTCCTGGCGCGGCGGCTGCGCCACATTCTCGTCATTGTCGGGCTGCCCCTCTTGCTCTGCTTGCGCCTGCTGGGGCGAGAACAAGGGTAGCTTCTTCTTCACCAGCGGCAGGTTCTCGCGCAGCGTGCCGTCGGGCAACACGGCTTGTTCGGCCGATAGCCAGTTTCCATTGTCCGGGTTCATCGTAGGGCTCCTTGCGGGGTTGCGGAGAGGCAAGCTTGTCGTTTTCTTGCCAATACCGCGTTGATGCACCGCAATCGCGCCCGGCTTTTGATGAGAATTCTTCTTGTTGCTTGGATAATGACTCGGTACTCACGTACTATCCCGGACGGAAAGGCAGGCTGCACAAGGCTTGCCGACCGGCAACAGGAAATGATGTTCAGGATGAAGATGTTTCACACCCCCACCCCGCAGACCGGAGTGCAAGCACCCGCCGCTCAGCTTTCATTGCAGCAACTGATCCGCGCCGACCAACTGGCGGCATTGCGTCAGACTGTGCTGCTGTCCATTCCGGTCAACATGGTGCTGGGAGCGATCTGCACCTTCGTGGCGTGGCGTTCCGGCCAGTTGGCCATTGCCTTGCTCTGGCTGGCCTGCTCGGGGGTGGTCAACCTGCTGCGCATCCTGGCTTGCCGCCTGCCGGTGCAGCGCGTGGCGGCGCTTGTGCGGCGCATCGCTGCACCCGGCGTCGGCGTCATCGACCTGAACCTGCGCGTGCACTGGATGCTGGCGCTGTGCTCGGGGCTGGTGTGGGCCGGCGTGGCCTTGCTGTGCGCGGGCTATACCGCGCCCGGTACGCTCTTCTATCTCACCTGTGTGTGCGGCATCACGGCCGGTGCGGTCACGCACGGCTTTGCCTATGCCCGCATTCCCATCGCCTTCATCACGCCACCCCTGCTGGCCATCATCGCCAGCCTGGTGCTGGTCGAACCCGATACCACCCGCGTGGCGCTGGCCGCTGCCGTGCTGCTCTACCTGGCCGCACTCATCCGTGGCTCCAAGGTCAGCGAAGGCCTGGTCTCGCATGCCAGCGCCCTCAAGAACGAAGCCACCACCGCCAGCCAGGCGCTGGAGGTGGCACACCGCGACCTGCACCAGTTCGCCGAGCGCATGCGCTACCAGGCCGAGCACGACCTCCTGACCGGCCTGCTGGGGCGGGCCGGCTTCATGGCGGCGGCGCAGGCCATGGCGGCGCGGCGCGAAGAGGTGCTGTGCATGATGTTCCTCGACCTGGATGGCTTCAAGGTCATCAATGACGCCTATGGCCATGAGGCTGGCGACCAGGTGCTGGTGGAAGTGGCGCGGCGTCTGCAGGGCTGCCTGCCCGCGGGCGTCACGCTGGCCCGCCTGGGCGGGGATGAATTCGTGATCCTCTATGCGCTGGATGCGCAGGCTGAACTGCCCGAGGTGCTGGCGCGGCGTCTCATCGATGCGGTGCGCCAGCCCTTTGCGCGGCTGGCGCACCGGCATATCGGCCTGAGCCTGGGCATCACCTTGTCCGACCGCGACGATATCGACGAAATGCTGGTCTGTTCGGACGCCGCCATGTACCAGGCCAAGCGCCGTGGCCGCAACCAGTTCTGCGTCTTCAACGAAACGCTCAACGCCCATCTGCAGATGAAGCGCGATGTCGAGCGCGACCTCGCCGGGGCGCTGGCGCGGCGCGAACTGGAGGTGTGGTTCCAGCCCATCGTGCAGCATGACGGACAGACCCTGGATGGCTTCGAGGCGCTGCTGCGCTGGCAGCATGGCAGGCATGGCGCCATCGCTGCGCCTGACCTGATCGAGATCGCCGCGCTGGCCGGCCTGTCCGAAGAGCTGCTGCGTTTCGTCCTGGAAGAGGTGGCGTGCATGATTGCCTTCCTGCAGTCCAGCGGACGCAGCGACCTGCGCATCTCGATGAATATCTCGCCGCGTGAAATGGAGCGCCTGGTGGTCGATGAGCTGGTGATCTCCATGCTCAAGGCGCACCATCTGCCGGCGCGCATGCTGGAAATCGAGATCACCGAAGAAACCGCGCTGGACCTGCAAGCCGCCACCCAGACCCTGGTGACCTTGGCCATGCAGGGCGTGTGCATTGCCATTGATGACTTCGGCGTGGGTTATTCCTCGCTGGGCTTCCTGCGCCAGATGCAGGTCTCACGCGTGAAGATCGACCGCAGCTTCGTCACCGGCCTGGCCGACCAGACCGAGAACCAGGCGCTGGTGTCGGCAGTGCTGCAACTGGCCGGCAGCTTTGGCTTCCAGGTCGTTGCCGAGGGCGTGGAGAGCGCCGAGGACTTGCAGACACTGCAAGCCATGCATTGCCATGCGATGCAGGGTTATTACTTTGCCCCGCCCATGCCGGCCGCGCAGGCGCGTGCGCGTATCGAGGCGCTGGCGCAGGCCTGAAGAGCACGCAGATGTCAGCAACATGACCGCCGCTGGCAATGTTGAAGCAGATCAAGCTTTGCGCGATCTGACCAAAGCTCCACCCTCCTGGCAATTGAAGCCGCTCCCTGGGGAAGTTATGCTGCAACACGGCATGAACCTGCATGCCAGCCCTTCCCCACGAGGAGAACCACATGCTGCAATCCGTGCACGCCACCCCGGCCGAGCGCTACGATCAACTCATCCGCGACGCCCTCGGTGCGCAGCCCATGCGCGTCGCAGTGGTCCATCCGTGTTCGCCGGAGGCCTTGCAAGGCGCGCTGGAAGCGCGTGACGAAGGCCTCTTTGATCCGGTGCTGGTCGGCCCGGAAACACGCATCCGGCGCATTGCCGAGGCCGCCGGCATTTCCTTGCAGGGCCTGCCCATCGTGGCTGCCGAGCACAGCCACGCCGCGGCCGCGCGCGCCGTCGAGATGGCGGTGGCCGGCGAGGTGGGCGCGCTGATGAAGGGCAGCCTGCACAGCGACGAACTGCTGGGCGCGGTGGTGGGCGGGGCCTCGGGATTGCGCACCGAACGACGTATCAGCCATGTCTACGCCATGGCCATCCCGGCCTATCCCAAGCCGCTCATCATCACCGACGCCGCCATCAATATCGCGCCCACGCTGGCGCACAAGCGCGACATCTGCCAGAACGCCATCGACCTGCTGCATGTCATGGGTGTGCCGCGTCCTCATGTCGCCGTGCTGGCGGCGGTGGAAACGGTTAATCCGGCCATGCCCTCCACGCTGGATGCGGCGGCCCTCACCGTCATGGCCACGCGCCACCAGATCACGGGCGCGCTGGTCGATGGGCCGCTGGCCTTCGACAATGCCATCAGCCTGCAAGCCGCCAGCGTCAAGGGCATCGTCTCGCCCGTAGCCGGCAGCGCCGACATCCTGCTGGTGCCGGACCTGGAAGCGGGCAACATGCTGGCCAAGCAACTGATCTACCTGTCGCAAGCCGATGCAGCAGGGCTGGTGCTGGGCGCGCGCGTGCCCATCATCCTCACCAGCCGCGCCGACAGCCTGCGTGTGCGCCTGGCCTCGTCGGCGCTGGCGCGCCTGGTGGCCTCGCGCCAGCGGCTGCAAGACCTGGACCGGGAGCTGGCATGAACCGTCTGCTGCTGACCTTCAATGCCGGTTCGTCCACGATCAAGCTGGGCGTGTTCCGCCTCGATGGCGCGCGCGCCCGCAAGATCGGCCAGGGGCAGCTGGACCTGCACTTGACGCCACTGAAGCTGCGCCTGGAGATCGACGGCGAACGTTCAGCCGTGGAGATCGACGCCGATCCCGCTGCCGCCATGGACCGCGTGCTGGAACAGGTGCTGCACCAGCTGGAAGTGGGACACGCCCAAGGCGAGCTGTGCGCCGTCGGCCATCGCGTCGTGCATGGCGGCCTGCATCTGGCGCAGGCGGTGCGGCTCGATGACGCCATCGAGACCGAACTGGAAAACCTGGCCCCGCTGGCGCCCCTGCATCAGCCGCAGAACCTGCGCCTGATCCGCGCCATTGCGCGGCTGCGTCCGGATTTGCCGCAGACAGCATCCTTCGACACCGCGTTTCACGCCAGCCAGGATGCGCTGGCGCGCCGCTTCGCGCTGCCGCGCAGACTGCATGAAGAGGGCGTGTTGCGTTATGGCTTCCATGGCATTTCCTACAGCTATGTGGCCGCCGAGATGCGTCGCCGGGCGCTGCCCGAGGCCCATGCCCGCGTGGTGGTGGCGCACCTGGGCAATGGCGCCAGCCTGTGCGCCCTGCATGAGGGGCGCAGCGTGGACGCCAGCACCGGTTTCTCCACGCTGGATGGCGTGCCCATGGGAACGCGCTGCGGCGCGCTCGATGCCGGCGTGCTGTTGTACCTGCTGCGTCAGGGGATGTCGCTGGATGAACTGGAAGACCTGCTCTATCACCGCAGCGGCTTGCTGGGTGTGTCCGGCCTGAGCGCGGATGTGCGCAGCCTGCAGCAGAGTCAGGACAGCGCCGCCCGCGAGGCGCTGGACCTGTTCGCCCTGCGCTGCGCCGGTGAAGCGGCGCGCCTGGCCGCCACCCTAGGCGGGATCGACGCCCTGGTCTTCACGGCCGGCATCGGCGAGCACGACGCCGCCATGCGCGCGGCCATCTGCGAACGACTGGCCTGGCTGGGCGTGCGCCTGGACCCGCAGGCCAACGCCGCCCATGCCGGTCGCATCAGCCGCCTCGACAGTGCTGTCTGCGTCTATGTCATTCCCACCAATGAAG
The DNA here is from genome assembly GCF_001929405.1 of Herbaspirillum camelliae. Lineage (NCBI taxonomy): Bacteria > Pseudomonadati > Pseudomonadota > Betaproteobacteria > Burkholderiales > Oxalobacteraceae > Herbaspirillum > Herbaspirillum camelliae. Next base: position 915,632 of record NZ_KV880769.1, on the reverse strand, counting down.
AGCAGGTCATCGCCGATGACGCGGCCAGGCTCCTGCTCACTTCCACGACAGGAAAACCTTCATGAGCACCGCTACAGAGACTGTGCTGCCGATCACTCCAGCCGGCAGCGTCCCGCTGTTCTGGCCCATGGCCTTTGCCGCCCAGGCGTTCAAGCAGGGACAGGAGATGATGGACAAGCAGCTGCGCTTCCTGGAAGAGGAAGCCAAGCTGCACGCCGTCCACCATCCCCGCATGGCCACGCGCCACCGCGAACGCCTGCGCCTGCGTACGCTGACCCTGCGTGAATACGGCAGCGCCGATACCGCCCAGGCCACTCCACCCACGCTGGTCGTGGCGCCCTACGCCGGCCACACCTCCGTCATCGCCGACTATGACCAGGGTCAGAGCCTGGTGGAGACGCTGTTGGGACATGGCGTGGAGCATGTGCTGCTCATCGACTGGCACAGCGCCAGCGCCGACATGAAGGACCTGGAAATCGACAACTACCTCGCCGACCTGTGCGTGGTCATCGACGAGCTGGGTGGTCGCGTGCGCCTGGTGGGCCTGTGCCAGGGCGGATGGATCTCGGCCATGATCGCCGCGCGGTTCCCGGCAAAGGTGGCGCGGCTGGTGCTGGCCGGCTCGCCCATCGATGCGGGCGCCGGAGAGGGACCGTTGAAGCAGATGGTCCAGCGCTTGCCGATGCACTTCTACGAAGACCTGGTGCGCAGCGGCGGCGGACTCATGCGCGGCAGCTTCATGCTGCAGGGCTGGAAGAACATGCATCCCGACGAGCACTACTTCAACGAGCATCTGGAATTGCTCCAGCACATCGACGATCCGGTCTACCTGGCCAAGCGCGAGACCTTTGCCGCCTGGTACGAAACCACGGTCGATCTGCCGGGGCGCTGGTACCTCCAGGCCATCGGCCACATCTTCAAGGACAACCTGCTGGCGCGCGGCAAGTATGTAGCGCTGGGACAGCAGCTCGATCTCAGGCAGATCACTTGTCCGCTCTACCTGCTGGCCGGTGAGCGCGACGACATCACCACACCCGAGCAGGTGCTCAACGCCGCTGGGCTGGTGGGCACACCCGCCGCGCAGATCACGCAGAAGATCGTGCCGGGCGGCCATATCGGATTGTTCATGGGCAGCCGCACGCTGGCCGAGGTCTGGCCGCAGATCGCGGCCTGGCTGGTGCAGCCGGACTGAGCTGGTCGCCTGCTCAGGCAGCGCGCTTGCGTCCGGCCGGCTTCTTTGGCGCAGGCGCAGGGGCAGCAGCAGCAGGGGCGGGCGGGACGGCGATGGAAGCCTTCAGGAACCACGACAGCACCGATTCGGCGGTCTTGCCATCGACGATGTGCGGGACGCAGCGATAGGAGAAGCTCACCCCTTCGCACAAGGCCATGAGGCCGATGGCGATCTCGCGCGGCGGCGCTGACAGCGCCGTCCCGGTGAGGTGACCATAGGCTTCGACGAAGCCGGTGATCTGGCGGTAGCGCTCTTCCAGGAAGCCGTCCAGCTGGGCGCGGAATTTCTCGTCGCGCAGCGCCACGATGCGCGCCTCCATCCACAACAGGCTGCACTTGTCGTCGCGGTACAGGCGCGAATACTGCGCGGCCAGTTCATCTTCCAGCGCCGCCGCGTCCGTCATGGGCGCTTCCAGGATGCGCTGGAAGCCGCGGTCGATGCTCTCGCCTTCCCGCCGCAGCAGCTCGAAGAAGAGCTGGGTCTTGTCATCGAAGTTGGAATAGAACGCCCCGCGCGAATACCCGGCAGCCGTGCTGATATCCTCCACGCTGGCCAGCGCAAATCCCTTTTGCATGAAAACCGCGTGCGCCGCCTCCAGCAGCCTTTCCCTGGTCTGCTCCCGGCTTTGCTCGCGGCTGAGTCGTTGGCGTGTCATAGGGCGAGATTCTAACACCACCGTATTCAAATACAGTGTTGCATCTGAATTCGGGTATGCATTAGAATCTGTCCACTTTAGATCGCAATGCTCCAGGGGAAGCGTACGCCCTGCGTGCTGACGCCCACTTCCTGAAAGGAAAGCCGTGAAGCCTGTCTCTCCGTCCGTTTCCCCTGGGCGCGCCCGCCGCCGTGTCTATCCTTTGCTGGCGCTGGTCATCGCCCTGGCGGCCTGCAGCAAGCCGGCCACGGTAGCCGATGCGCCGCGTGAAGTGGTGGTGCTGCAGGCGCAGGAGCGCGGCCAGGCCGGCACGCTGCACCTGCCCGCCGAGGTGCAGTCGCGCTACGTGACCAGCATGTCCTTCCGCATCGCCGGCCAGTTGGCCGAGCGGCGCGTGCATCTGGGCGATGTGGTGCGCAAGGGACAGGTGCTGGCGCGGCTGGACCCGGCTGACGCCAACCAGAACGCCAGCGCCGCCCAGGCCGAACTGGCCTCGGCGCGCCAGCACCTGGACGCCGCCGAGAAGCAACTCCAGCGTGACGCCCAGCAGGCCCGCGAAGCCTTGATCAGCGCCCAGCAGCTCGAACAGAGCCAGGACGCCCACGCCGCTGCGCTCTCGCAATTCAAGGCCGCCCAGGCGCGCGCCGCCGTGGCGGGCAACCAGCGCGACTACACCACCCTGATGGCCCAGCATGACGGCGTCATCAGCGCCGAGCAGGCCAATACCGGCGACGTGCTCGCTGCCGGCCAGCCGGTCTATTCGCTGGCCTGGTCGGGCCAGGTGGACGTGGTCACCGAGGTGGCCGACCGCCAGGTCGCCGCGCTGCAGCCGGGTGCGGCCGCCGTGGTCACGCTGGCCGCGCTGCCGGGCAAGACCTTCAAGGGAAAGGTGCGCGAAGTCAGCCCGGCGGCTGATGCGCAGAGCCGCACCTACCGCGTCAAGGTCACGCTGGAGCAGCCCGATGCCGCCGTGCGCCTGGGCATGACTGGCGAGGTCGCGATCACCCCGGCAGCCAGCTCGGCTGCGCCGGTGCTGCTGTTGCCCGCCACTGCGCTGTTCCACCAGGCTGACAAGCCAGCCTTGTGGATCGTGGGGGAGCAGGGCAAGCTGGAACTGCGGCCCGTGACCGTGGCCGCCTACGGCGAGCGCAGTATCAGCGTCAGCCAGGGCGTCAGCGCCAGCGACAAGGTGGTGGTGCAGGGCGTGCATACCCTGACGGCCGGTGAAAAGGTCAAGCCGGTCGCGCCCCTGCATGCCGAGGACTTCGCCCTATGAGCGCGCCTGGCCGTTTCAACCTCTCTGCCTGGACCTTGCAGCATCAGGCGCTGGTGACCTTCATCCTGGCGCTGGTGACGCTGTTGGGCATCGGTTCCTACTCGCGCCTGTCGCAGTCCGAAGATCCGCCCTTCACCTTCAAGGTCATGGTGATCCAGACCGACTGGCCGGGCGCGACCGCGCGCCAGGTGCAGGAGCAGATCACCGACCGCATCGCCCGCAAGTTGCAGGAGACGCCCGATGTGGACTTCCTGCGCAGCTATTCACGGGCGGGCCAGTCGCAGCTCTTCTTCACCATCAAGGATACGGCCCCGGCTTCGCAGGTGCCGCAGACCTGGTACCAGGTGCGCAAGAAGGTGGGCGACATGGCCGCCACGCTGCCGCAAGGGGTCAAGGGTCCTTACTTCAATGACGAGTTCGGCGACGTCTACACCAATATCTATGCCCTGGCCGGAGACGGCTTCAGCCCGGCGCAATTGCGCGACTACGCCGACCAGCTGCGCGGCGAACTCTTGCATGTGCCGGGCGTGGCCAAGATCGATTACTTCGGCGAGCGCAGCGAGCATATCTACATCGACATCGGCAATGCCCGCATGACACGCCTGGGCATCAGCCCGCAGCAACTGGCCGACGCCATCGGCGGCCAGAATGCAGTGGTGCCGGGCGGCCTCATCACCACCGGCAATGACCGGGTCTACGTGCGCCCCACCGGCCAGTTCGACAACCTGCGCGCGCTGGAAGAGAAGATCATCCAGATCAACAACCGCAGCTTCCGCCTGGGCGACATCGCCACCATCACGCGCGGCTACGACGAACCGCAGGAGCAGGCCATGCGCGCCAACGGCCAGCCGGTGCTGGGCATCGGCGTGACCATGCAGCCGGGCGGCGACGTGATCCGCCTGGGCAAGGCCCTCGATGCGCGCACCGAGGAACTGCGCAAGCGCCTGCCGGCCGGGCTCACGCTCACGGCGGTCTCGAGCATGCCGCATGCGGTGGAAAAATCGGTGGATGACTTCCTCGAAGCCGTGGCCGAGGCCGTGGCCATCGTGCTGGTGGTCAGCCTGGTCTCGCTGGGCATCCGCACCGGCATGGTGGTGGTGATCTCCATTCCCATCGTGCTGGCGGTGACCTCGCTGTTCATGTACATGTTCGACATCGGCCTGCACAAGGTCTCGCTGGGCACCCTGGTGCTGGCGCTGGGCTTGCTGGTGGATGACGCCATCATCGCCGTGGAAATGATGGCGGTGAAACTGGAGCAGGGCTGGAACCGCCGCCGCGCCGCCGCCTTCGCCTATACCAGCACGGCCTTCCCCATGCTCACCGGCACCCTGGTGACGGTGGCCGGCTTCCTGCCCATCGCCCTGGCCAAGTCCGGCACCGGCGAATACACCCGCTCCATCTTCGAGGTCTCGGCCATTGCGCTGCTCTTGTCCTGGCTGGCGGCGGTGGTGCTCATTCCGCTCTTGGGCTATCACATGCTCAAGGAAAAGCCGGGCGCGCTCACCGATGAGCAGATCGCCGCCAATCCGCACGCCGGCCACGACGAGGAAGACCACGACCATCCCATCTACCAGACCCGCATCTATACCTGGCTGCGCCGTTCGGTGGCCTGGTGCGTGGCGTTCCGGGGCCGCGTGGTGATCGCCACCACGGTGCTGTTCATCGGTTCGCTGGCGGCCTTTGCGCTGGTGCCGCAGCAGTTCTTCCCCAGCTCCGACCGGCCCGAACTGCTGATCGACCTGCACCTGCCCGAGCGGGCTTCCTTCGAAGCCACCCAGCGCGAAGCAGTGCGCATGGAAGCGCTGCTGAAGGACCGTCCGCAGATCGACCACTACGTCAGCTTCGTCGGCGTGGGGGCGCCGCGCTTCTACCTGCCGCTGGACCAGCAACTGGCCAGCCCCAACTTCGCCCAGTTCGTGGTGACGGCCAAGTCGGTGGAAGACCGCGAAGCCCTGGCGCGGGCGCTGGAAGAGCCGCTGCGCCGCCAGTTCAGCGGCGCGCGCACGCGCCTGACCCGGCTGGAGAACGGCCCGCCGGTGGGCTTCCCGGTGCAGTTCCGTATCAGTGGCGAGCAGATTCCCAAGGTGCGCGCCATTGCCGAACAGGTCGCCGCCGAGATGCGCAAGGAAAGCCGCGCCACCAACATCCAGTTCGACTGGGATGAACCGGCGCAGCGTTCGGTGTCCTTCGAGATCGACCAGAAGCGCGCCGCCCAGCTGGGTCTCACCAGCCAGCAGATTTCCAATTTCCTGGCCATGCAATTGTCCGGCTACACCATCACGCAATACCGTGAGCGCGACAAGCTCATCAGCGTAGACCTGCGCGCCCCGCGCAGTGAGCGCGTCGATCCGGCGCGGCTGGCCACGCTGTCCATGCCCACCGCCAATGGCCCGGTGCCGCTGGCCACGCTGGGCCAGTTCAACAACACGCTGGAATATGGCGTGATCTGGGAGCGCAACCGCCAGCCCACCATCACCGTGCTGGCCGATGTGCGCCCGGGTGTGCAGGGCATCGACGTCACCAATGACGTCAACCAGAAGCTCAACGCCCTGCGCGCCGAGCTGCCGGTGGGCTATCGCATCGACGTGGGCGGCCCGGTGGAAGAAAACGCCAAGGCGCAATCCTCGATCTCGGCGCAGATGCCCTTGATGGTGATTGCCGTGCTGCTGTTGCTGATGGTGCAGCTGCAAAGCTTTGGCCGCACCATGATGGTGGTGATGACGGCCCCGCTGGGCCTGATCGGCGTGGTCGGCGCGCTGCTGCTGTTCGGCCAGCCCTTCGGCTTCGTCGCCATGCTGGGGACCATCGCCATGTTGGGCATCATCATGCGCAATTCGGTGATCCTGGTGGACCAGATCGAGCAGGACATCGCCGCCGGACGCGGCCGTTTCGACGCCATCGTCGGCGCCACCGTACGGCGCTTCCGCCCGATCACGCTCACCGCTGCCGCCGCCGTGCTGGCGCTGATCCCGCTGTTGCGCAGCAACTTCTTCGGCCCGATGGCCACCGCCCTCATGGGCGGCATCACCATCGCCACCATCCTGACCCTGTTCTACCTGCCGGCGCTGTATGCGCTGTGCTACCGGGTCAAGCCGGATGAAACCCATCACCGCGACACTGCCGCCCAAGGGAGCCATTGATGAGCCAGGTCCAACATCCCCTGCCGCTGGCCCTGCTGCTGGTGCTGACCCTGTCGGGCTGCGCCCTTGGCCCCACCGGCGAAGCGCCGGCCATGCCCCAGCCCGAACACTATGCGGCCCAGGCCACGTCCGCAGATGTCGGGCCCGAAGGGGCGCGCCAGCGCTTCGTGCTGGGCCAGCGCGCCGTGCCACAGTGGTGGCAGGCCTATGGTTCGCCCGAGCTGTCGGCCTGGGTGGAAGAGGCCTTGCGCAACAATCATTCGCTGGCCCAGGCTGAACGCAACCTGGCCAGCGCGCGTCTGCAATTGCGCGCCCAGGTCGACCAGTCGCTGTGGCCTTCCGTCGATGCGGTCGGCCAGGCCCAGCGCCAGCGCGCCTTGGGCCTGCCCAATATCGGCCCGACCACCAACCTCTACAACGTCTTCGCCGGCCAAATCCGCGCCAGCTATACCTTCGACCTGTTCGGCACGGAACGCTACGCCAACGCCGCCACGGCCGCCCAGGTCGATGCCCAGTCCTACCAGTTCGATGCGGCCCGCCGCGCCTTGGTGGCCAATGTGGTCATCAGCGCCATCAATGCCGCTGCGCTGCGCGTGCAGGTGAGCGATACCGAACGCCTGGTGGCGCTGGCCGAGGCCGATGCCAGTGAAGTGCGGCGTCGCGCCGAGCTGGGTGCGGCCTCGCAGGACGATCTGCTGGCCGCCCGCGCCAATGCACAGTCCTTGCGCGCCAGCCTGCCCGGCCTGCAGGCACAGTGGCTGGCCGCACGCCACGCCCTGGCCGTGCTGATGGGACGCACGCCCGACCAGGCGCCCGCCGACCTGGACCTGGCCAGCCTGCGGCTGCCAGCCGATGTGCCCATGGCAGTGCCCTCGGAACTGTTGCGCCAGCGGCCCGACATCCTCGCCGCCGACGCCGCGCTGAAGGTGGCGGCGGCCCAGCAGGCCCAGGCCACGGCGGAGATGTTCCCCAGCCTGTCCATCAGCGCATCCTTCGGGCAGTCCGGGTTTACCTGGCCCAAGGCGACCGGTGCGGCGGGTGCCGTGTGGGGTTTGGGGGCGTCGCTGACGCAGCCGCTGTTCCATGGCGGCGCGCTGCGTTCCATGAGCGAAGCGGCGGAGCAGGCCTATCTGGCGGCCGAGGCCAATTATCGCCAGACCGTGTTGAATGCGTTCCAGAATGTGGCCGATAGCCTGGTGGCCCTGAGCCATGACGCCGATGCCCAGACCGCCGCAGCAGCGGCGCGTCAGGCCAGCGAGCAGGGCTGGCGCAATGCCCAGCGGCGCATGGCCCTGGGTGCGGTGCCGGTCAGCGCGGCGCGCAGTGGCGAGCGCCAGTATCTCAATGCCCACCTCAGTGAAGCGCGTGCCACCGCCAGCCGCCTCAACGCCACGGCCACGCTGTTCCAGGCCATGGGGGTGAGCCTGGAGGCCGCACCGGCCGCTGCACCGCAGGCAGCACAACCCTGACGCCGTCGCCCTGTTCCTGTGGGGACAGGGCGCGGATCTCTTATCTTTTAGTTTCTTATCCCTTGCTCGCCCCGAAGGTCAGCCCGGCGACGAACTGCTTCTGCATCACGAAGAACAGGATCACCGACGGCAGCGCCGCCAGGATGGAGCCGGCCGAGACCAGGTTCCAGGCAGTGGTCCACTGGCCGCGCAGGGCCGCCACGCCGACCGTGATCGGGGCCACGTCATCCCCCTGGGTCAGCACCAGCGCCCAGAAGTAGTCATTCCAGACAAAGGTAAACACCAGCACCGCCAAGGCCGCCAGCGCAGGACGGATCAGCGGCAGCACGATGCGATAGAACACGGTCCATTCGCTGGCCCCCTCGATGCGCGCCGCCTCGATCATCTCGAAGGGCAACTGCTTGATGAAGTTGCGCAGGAAGAGGGTGCAGAAGCCGGTCTGCATGGCAATGTGGAACAGCATCATCCCGGTGATGGTGTTGAACAGGCCCAGCGACAGCGAAAGGTCGCGCACCGGGATCATCAGGATCTGCTGCGGCACGAAGTTGCAGGCCACGAAGGTGGCGAAGAGCAGCGTATTGCCACGGAACTGGTAGGTCGATAGCGCAAAGCCGGCCATGGCCGCCAGCGAGATCGCGCCGATCACCGAGGGGATGGTGATGAGGCAGCTGTTCCAGAAGTAATGCAGCATCGGCGACGCCGTCAGGGCTTCGCGGTAATTCTCCAGCATGGCGAAGTCCTGCGGCCAGCCCCAGTAGTTGCCGGCCATCAGTTCATCGTTGGAGCGGATCGAAGTGACCAGCGCGGCCAGCATCGGCAACAGCCAGATCAGCAGCGCCACCGGCAGCGAGGCGCGGTAGAGCGCACGGTGGATGGGCTTCCATTTTTCTATCGGCATCGGGAACATGAGGATTCCTTTCTTGAGCGTTCAGCGTTCAGCGCGCAGCATGCGGCGCAGCTGATAGACGATGTAGACCAGCATGATGGCAAAGAGCGTCACCGCCACCGCTGCCGAATAGCCCTGGCGGTAATACTTGATGGCCTGGTCATAGGCGTAGTAGGCCAGCACGGTGGAACTCTCATAGGGACCGCCGCTGGTCATCACCGAGATCAGGTCGAAGCTGCGCAGCGCGCCGATGATGCTGACCACGAAGGCCATGAAGGTGGTCGAGCGCAATTGCGGCAGGATCACATAGCGCAGCATGGTCCAGCCCTTGGCGCCTTCCATGCGCGCCGCTTCCACTTGGTCGTGGTTCAGCGCTGTCAGGCCAGTGAGGAAGAGGATCATGCAATACGCCGTCTGCGGCCACAGGGCGGCAAAGATGATGCCGAAGGTGGCATAGCGCGCATCGCCCAGCACCGGCACGCCCTGGCCGAAGAGCAGCGAGAGCAGGCCGAAGCTGGGGTCATAGAACCAGCTGTACATGAGGCCGACCACCACGCCCGAGAGCACGAAGGGCGCGAAGAACAGCGACTTCACCACGCGCATGCCGATCACCTTCTGGTTCAGGTACAGCGCGATGGCCAATCCCATGGGCGGGGCCAGCAGGAACATCAGCAGCCACAGCACATTGTTCTTCATGGCCGTGTAGAAGGTCGGCGCGTGGAACAGCTCGACGTAGTTGGCCAGGCCCACGAATGTGGGCGCGGTCATGCCATCCCAGCTGAAGAAGCTGAGATAGATCGTATAGAGAATCGGGTACAGCACATAGACCAGCGTCATCACGCAGGCCGGCGCCAGGAACCAGAAGGCGGCGCGGTTGCGGCGGGCGGCGCTGCGCTGAGGACCACTGGCCGCGGTTGCGGCGGGGGGCGCAGGCGGCTGCGCGGCGGATGTGGGCGCGAGCATGGCGGGGTCTCCTTCTTTTTCTGCGGGCCATCGTGCGGGCAAGCACGATGGCCCGGGTGGACTACTACTGAACTGCTGCTTAATAACTATCAAATACAAGTTAATTGCAACTTGATTGCTGCTTGACCACTACTTAACTACTACCGCATCAACCGCCATCAGGACTTCTTGTAGATGCGCTTGCGGCTTTGCTCCAGCTCATTGAGCACATCATCGATCTTGGTCGGATCGCTGACGAACTTCTGCATGCCCTTCATGCCTTCATCGGCCATTTCCTTGGTCATGTCGCGATCATAGAACTGCGAGATGCCGCCCTTGGCGTTGGAGAGGATCTCGAAGCCGATGCGCGAGATCGGTTCGGTGGGTGCGGGCGACTTGCTGTTGGCCGGCAGCGAACCCAGTCCCTCTGCCAGCTTGGCGCTGATGGCCGGGGTGCCGACGAAGGCGATGAAGCGGCGCGCATCGGCCTTGTTGCGGGCCTTGGCAGGGATGTGGATGGATTCGGTCGGACCTTCTTCCGCCGTGGGTACATTGGTATCGATGATGGGGAACTGGAAGTAACCCATCTCCGGCGCCAGCTTGGCCGGGAAGCCCTTGGCGATGAAGGTGCCCATCAACATCATGGCGGCCTTGCCCTGGAACAGGAAGGGCTGGGCGCCGTCGAGGTCATAGGAGAGGGCGTTGTCGATGAAGTACTTGTTGTCGATCAGGCTCTTCCAGGCGGTGTAGACCTTCTTGACGCGCGCATCGGTGTAGGCGATGTCGCCGGCCATCAACTGCTGGTGGAAGGCATTGCCGTTGATGCGCAGGTCCAGGTAGTCGAACCAGCCGGCCAGGGTCCAGGCGTCGCGGCCACCCACGGCGATGGGGGCGATGCCGGCGGCCTTGAGCTTCTTGCAGGCGTCCAGGAATTCATCCCAGGTCTTGGGTTCGCCAGCGATGCCGACCTTCTTGAACAGGTCCTTGCGGTAGAACATGCCCCAGGAGTAGTAGACGGTCGGTACCGAATACTGCTTGCCCTGCCAGGACGACGCTTCCTTGGTGGAGGCGTAGGTGGCGTCCCAGCCGTTCTTCTTCCAGTCTTCGCTCACGTCTTCCAGCAGGCCGCGGCTGGCGTAGAAGGCCATGCGCTCGCCGTTGTGCCAGTTGATGATGTCCGGCGCCTGGGTCGAGAGCCAGCCCGGCAGCTGCACCTTGTAGGCTTCTTCCTCGATGAAGGAGGGCTTGATGTCCACGTCCGGGTTGGCCTTCTTGAATTCATCCATCGTCGATTGCCACACCGCGCGCTGCACCGCGCCCTTGTAGGCGATGTTGATGGCCAGGGTGCCGGCGGTGGCAGCGGTGCTCCAGGCGGCCGTGGCGGCCAGGCAGCCGGCGATCACGCCCATGCGAATCATCTTCTTCATTGTTGTCTCCGAATGTGGGTTCAAAACAGCTTGGTCCTTGTTACGCTGCGCAGGTTCTGCCGCCTGCTTGGGCCACGGCGGACAGCGCCGCCGCGACGTTTTTCTTCCAGAGTGAGGCTGGCTATTGCTATTGCCTGATCACGGATGCTGGCCAGTGCGATACACCGCCACGCCTTGCGGTTCCAGCTGCGCCTGGCCGATCAGGAACTGCGCGCCTTGCGCTTGCGGCAGGGTGATCGGTGCGTCGCTGTAGTTGAAGGCGAAGCAGAGGCCGCTGCGCTCTTGCAGGCGCAGGCCCTCGGGCAGGCGTTGCGGGGCGAGTCCGGCGTCGCGGGCCAACTGCTCGAAACAGGCGCTGGTAAGCGCATCATCGAAGATGCCGGCCAGGTAGTGGGTGCGGTCCTTGCGCACGATGGCCGGGTGGCCATCGCCGAACTGCGCCAGGGTCTGCAAGCCCTCGCCATCGGCTTCGATCAGGTCGCGCCAGTGCGCGCCCTGGCCGCTGTGCGCGCCGAACTGCACCGGCTCGGTGACGTTGGGGCGCAGCGATTCCACGCGCCAGACGCGCATGGGCAGCAGTTGCTGCAAGGGGCCTGGCGGCAGCGTCTCGGGAATCTGCAGCGAGCGGGTCTTGGAGCCGCTGCGCGGGCCGAATACCGACAGCGCGCCGCTCTTGGCGATGCGACCGGGCAGGTCGTCCGGCAGGATGGGCAGGGGCGGCACCACGATCATGGCATAGCCATCCAGCTTGGCGTGCAGCGGCAGGATGTCCACATCCAGGCCCAGTGCGCGCAGGGTCGAGTAGTACTGGAAGGCAAAGCGCTGGTATTCGAAATCGATGCCCTGGAAATGGATGTCGAAGAGCCACTTGGCGTCATAGTCGAACAGCAGCGCCACCTTGCCGCGCGGCTGCGCCAGCGCACCCTGCGCCTGTTCGACGGCGATGATTTCCCGCGCCACCTGTTCGGCTTCGCTGCCGCCTACATCAAGGCGGTTGTCGGGACGATTCAGGCCGGCATGCAATTGTTCCTGTGCGAACGGGCATTGGCGCCAGCGGAAATAGGAGACGCAACCCGCGCCGTGGGCAAAGGCTTCCCAGCTCCACAGGCGCACCATGCCCGGCAGCGGATGCGGATTCCAGTGCGCCCAGTTCACCGGCCCCGGCTGTTGTTCCATGACCCAGAAGGGCTGGGCCGACATGCCCCGATACAGGTCGTGGTTGAAGCTGGCGAAGTCGGGATGGCCGGTGCGCAGCCAGCGCGCCTTGGTGGCGTCGTCGAACCACATCACTTCCAGCGCACCCAGCGGATAGCTGTCCCAGGTGGCCACATCGAGGTCGGCCGCGACCGGATAGTGATCGAACTCCAGGAACATCTGCATGAAGTTGTGCACCATCAGCCGGCCCGGCGAGAGCGGGCGCAGGATATCGACCTGCATGCGGTTGTAGCGCGCCACTTCGTCGGACGCAAAGCGGCGATAGTCCAGGCGGTGCGAGGGATGGGCTTCGGTGACGGTGCCGATGGGCGCATCGATCTCGTCGAAGCTGCGGTACTCCATGCTCCAGAACACCGTGCCCCAGGCCGTGTTGAGCGCATCGATGCTGCCATAGCGCTGGCGCAGCCACTGGCGGAAACGGCGCTGCGCCGACGGCGAATAGCTGACCACGGTCTGGTGGCAGCCGTATTCATTGTCGGTCTGCCAGGCCGTCACGGCCGGGTGCTGGCCATAGCGTTCGCCCAGCAGGCGTACGATGCGTTGCGATTCCTCGAAGTAGGAATCCGACGAGAAATCATAGTGGCGGCGCGAACCGAAGCCGCGCTGGCGGCCATTGGCGTCGACGGCCAGCACATCATCATGACGGTCGATGAGCCACTTGGGCGGGGTCGCCGTCGGGGTGCACATGACCACTTCCAGACCATGTCTGGCCAGCACCTCGATGGCGCGATCCAGCCAGTCCCAGCGCAGCTCGCCGGGCGAAGGTTCGATGCGGCTCCAGGCGAACTCGCCGATGCGCACCTGCTTGATGCCCAGCGCCTTCATGCGTTGTGCATCGCTGTCCCACATGGCCTCGGGCCAATGTTCGGGGTAGTAACAGACTCCCAATCGTAGCGACATGGTCGTGATTCCTTAGCGGTAGTGAAGCGGATTCAGGATGAAACAAGAGGGCGGCGGGCTTCGGACTCAGGCCGCCACGGCCAGGCCGCCCTGGACTTGCGTGCGGGTCAGCGCCAGCCCGTCCTGGTCGAACAGATAGGCGCAGGCCGGTGCGATGGCCACGCGCACGCGCTCGCCACGGGCGATGCAGGCGTCGCCAGCGGCCTTGGCCACCAGCGGTTGGCCGGCGGGCTCGTCCAGGTGCACATAGGTCTGCTCGCCCAGGCGTTCCACCAGCACCACTTCACGGTGGATACCGTATTGGCCCTGGCTGCCGATTTCCATGTGCTCGGGGCGCACACCCACGGTCACCATCTGGCCTGGCTGCAGCGCGCCTTGCGCGGCCACCAGCAGGGTTTCCTCGCTGCCGGACAGGCGCACCAGGATGCCGTTCTCTTGCACACTCGCTACTTGCGCCGGCAGGAAATTCATCCGTGGCGAACCGATGAAGCCGGCCACGAAGCGGTTGCGCGGATGGTGATACAGCTCTATGGGCCTGCCGACCTGGGCGATGCTGCCGAAGCGCTGGGTATCGGCACCGGCATGCAGCAGCACGATGCGATCGGCCAGGGTCATCGCTTCGACCTGGTCGTGCGTGACATAGACCACGCTGGCCTGCTCGAACTGGCGATGCAGGCGGGCGATCTCGATACGGGTCTGGCTGCGCAGGGTGGCGTCCAGGTTCGACAGCGGTTCATCGAACAGGAACACGCCCGGACGCCGCACGATGGCGCGACCGATGGCCACGCGCTGGCGCTGGCCGCCGGAGAGTTCCTTGGGCTTGCGCTGCAGCAGTTCTTCCAGCTGCAGGATGCGGGCGGCCTCGCGCACCTTCTGTTCGATCTCGGCCTTGGGCAGCTTGGCCAGGGTCAGGCCGAAGCTCATGTTTTCGTACACCGTCATGTGCGGGAACAGCGCATAGCTCTGGAACACCATGGCCACCGAACGCTGCGCCGAAGGCACATCGTTGACGCGCTTGCCGCCGATGAAGAGGTCGCCGCTGGTGAGATCTTCCAGTCCTGCGATGCTGCGCAGCAGCGTGGATTTGCCGCAGCCGGACGGACCCAGGAAGACGCAGAATTCATGTTCGCCAATGTCGAGATCGACATTGCGGATCACCGGCGGTGCATCGCCGTAGGCTTTTTGTGCTGCACGCAAGGTAATGCTGGCCATCACATTTTCCTGTCAGAAAGATTGCCAGGCAGGCCGCCGCAAAGGCAGGGCTGGCGTCAGGTTAAGCGCTTAATCAAATCACCCAAAAAAAAGATCGCCTGGGTGGGTGTCCTGAGTGCAATCGGGTTTGTCTCCACGTCGTTGTTCTGATCGTGTTGCCGCATCGGGGCGGCCAATAGTGTGGAAAGATCATACCCATCTTGCATGGGCCATGCAACAACAATCCTGTAACGGCAGGCGACAGGAAATTGTCAGCCAGCGCGGCTCAGTGCGCTCTTCTGCAGCCCGTCTGCGTTGACAAGCCAGGCATAAGCGGTTTGAATGCGAGGGCTTCCAACTCCATCGCCTCATGACCACCTTATCCGAAGTCGCCCGACTGGCCGGTGTCACCTCGGCCACTGTGTCCAACGTCCTGCGCCAGCGCGGCAAGGTCGGCGAGCAGACCCGCCAGCGCGTGCTCGACGCCGTGGCCCAGCTGGGTTACCGCCCGCACCTGACCGCCCGCGCCCTGGCCGAAGGACGCGCACCTACGCTGGCGCTGGTGGTCTCCAGCATCGCCAACCCCTTCTATCCCGAGTTCGCCCTGGCGGCCGAGCGCACGGCGCGCGAGCATGGGCGTTTTCTGATCGTCTGCAATACCAACGATGATCCCGATACGGGGCGCGCCTATCTCGACCAGATCGCTGGCACGCTGTCGGACGGCGTGCTGATCATGAACGCCAACCTGCCCATGGATGAGCTGAGGAAGACCGAGCAGCGCGGCGCACCCGTGGTGCTGTGCATGTGGGAAAAGCCGGATGCGCCGCCCGAGCTGCCCTGCATCGCAGTGGACTTCTTCGAGGCCGGCGCGATTGCCGCCCGGCATCTGCTGGGCCTGGGGCATCAGTGCTTTGCCGCGCTGGTGGGCAGCAAGAAGAGCGGCATCCATGCCGAGCGCTATCGCGGTTTTGCCAGCGCCTGCAAGGCGGCCGGGCACCCGCATCCGACCCAGCGCACACGCTATATCAAGGACACGGTCGAGTCGGGTTACCGCGCCACCCTGGAACTGCTGCGCGAACATCCGCAGGTGACCGCCATCTTCGCCAGCAATGACTTGCCTGCGCTGGGGGCGATGAATGCCATCGCCGACATGGGGATGAACGTGCCGCGCGACATCTCGGTCACCGGCATCACCGATATCCAATGGGCGCGCGTCTCGCGCCCGGCGCTCACCACCGTGGCCGTACCCACCGAAGCCGCTGCGCGCATGTCCATCGAACTCTTGCTGGCGCTCATCGAACGGCGCAGCCCCTCGCCCGTCATGCACGTCACCGCTGCGCCGCAACTGGTGGAGCGCGCCTCCACCGCTGTTCCGCGCAAGCGCTAGGCGGTCGCGAGACTGTCCAGGTAGGCCGCGAACATGTCGGCCATGGCGTCAGCGTGACGCTTGATCTCGCTGTCCGGACGAGGCGTGCGCGAGAGGTGCTCGCCCATCGTGGTCAACGTGCTCATCACCATCTCGCCAGCCAGCTTGCGGCGTCGCGGTGACACCGTCGGCAAGGCCTCGTGCATGAAGCGCGCAATGATGCCATCCCAGGCATGCGCCAGCGCCTGTGCCTGTTCGCCATCCCGATACAGCGGCGCGGCATCATTGAGCGCCAGCCTGACCGCCGCTTCCTCGAACTCGCTGCGCAGGAAGGCATGCACCAGTGCACGCAGCCGCAGCAGGGGCGGCTTGCGGCTGTCTTCCAGCAATACGCGCACCATCTCGGTGGTCTGTTCCCATTCATCGGACTGCAGCCGGAACAGGATGGCCGCCTTGTTGGGGAAATACTGGTAGATCGATCCCACGCTCACGCCAGCCCGCTCGGCCACCCGCGCCGTGGTGAAGCGGGCCGCGCCCTCGCGCAGCAAAACCTGAACAGCAGCTTCCAGGATGGCCTTGACGAGATCGGTGGAGCGCGCCTGTTGCGGCTCCTTGCGCAGGGAGATATTGGGGCGGCGGGGCTTTTTCATGGTGACGAGACCGGTGGAAAAGAATGCGAATGGAAAATCTGACGGATTCGTCGCATACTGGATTTCGCTGGATGTGACGAATTCGTCGCATTCTACGATGTCCTGATCATCATGTCCAAGCGGCCTGGGTTTCCTGCGAGCTGCCGGTCTGGTGATGGCGACATCCTTTTTCGCTGCTTTCCTCCTTCTCACTGATCCAAGGATTCTCCATGTCTTCTTCCTCTACCGGCAAGCCCGCACGGGTGACGCCGCTGGCCAGTCCCGGCATCGCCGTCTTCCTCAAACTGGCGCCGATCACATTGGCCGTCTTCGTCGCCTTCCTCACCATCGGCCTGCAATTGCCGGTGCTGCCCTTGCACTTGAAAGACGCGCTGGGCATGAACGCCACCGTAGTGGGCGTGGTGGTCGGCGCCCAGTTCGCTGCCGCCTTGGTCTCGCGCGCCTGGGCCGGCAACTATGCCGACCTGCGCGGCGCCAAGCGCGCCGTCATGGCCGGTTTCATCACGGCCGCATTGTCGGGGCTGGTGTATCTGGCTTCGCTGGCCGTGCTTGGCCGGCCGGACTGGTCGGTGGCCGTGTTGTTGCTGGGGCGCGTGGTTCTGGCGCTGGGCGAGAGCCTGATGGTGACCGGCGCGATGAGCTGGGGCATCGGCCTGGTCGGCCCGCAGCATGGCGGCAAGGTCATGGCCTGGCTGGGCATCGCGTTGTACGCCGCCTTCGGCGCGGGTGCGCCCCTGGGCGTGGCGATCAGCCAGGCCTATGGCTTTGCCGGCATCAGCCTGGCCAGCGTGGGCCTGCCGCTGGCAGCACTGCTGCTGATTGCTCCGCTGCGCGCCATCGCGCCCAGCGCCCACCGCCGCACGCCGTTCTACCAGGTGCTGGGTGCGGTGTGGCGTCCGGGGCTGGGGCTGGCATTTTCCAGCGTCGGTTTTGGCGTCATCACGGCCTTCATCGCATTGCTGTTTGCCGCGCGTGCCTGGGGCAATGCCGCACTGGCATTTTCCGCATTCGGTGCGGCCTTCATCCTGGCGCGGCTGTTGTTTGCCCACCTGCCGGACAAGCTCGGCGGCGCGCGCGTTGCGTTGGTATGCGTGCTGATCGAAGCGGCGGGCCAACTGCTGATCTGGCAGGCTGGCGCGGCGCACTGGGCCTACCTGGGCGCGGCCCTGACCGGCTTTGGCTATTCGCTGGCCTTTCCCGGTTTCGGCGTGGAAGCCATGCGCCGCGCGCCGCCCCAGACGCGGGGGCTGGCCATGGGGGCGTATGTGGCCTTCCTGGATCTTTCGCTGGGGATCACCAGCCCGCTGGCCGGTGCGCTGGCCCAGGCCTGGGGCGTGGAGGCGGTGTACCTGCTGGGGGCCGTCATGGTGGCGCTGGCTGCATTGGTAGCCCTTGGCCTGATGCGTACCAGTCCGCAGAGCGCAGCGCGCGGATGAAAAAAAGCGCCGCGATGGGCGACGCCTGGGCAGTGCAGTGGCTGGTGCGACTCAGGTGTGGCGCGGTTCGCGCCCATGCTTGCGCCGGTACATGGCCTGGTCGGCGGCCTGCAGCAAGGCGCTGAAGTCGCACATCTCCGAGGGCGTCACCGTGGCGGCGCCCAGGCTGATCTCGATATCGCAGTGCTCCCAATGCGCCTGCTCCACCGCAGCCTTGATGCGTTCGGCCACCTGGAGGGCGCCGATCTCGTCGGTGTCGGGCAGGATCAGGGAAAATTCGTCGCCGCCATAGCGCGCCAGGAAGTCGCTGGCGCGCAGCGGCGCACGCAGGACGCGTCCCAGCTGCGTGAGCAGGGCGTCGCCAGCTGGGTGGCCGTAGGTGTCGTTGTACTGCTTGAAGTAATCGACGTCCACCATCAGCAGCGACAAGGGGCGGGCATTGCGCAGATGGCGGGTCCATTCTTCACGCAGACGCAGGTCGAAGCTGCGGCGATTGCCGATGCCGGTGAGCGCGTCGGTCAGTGTCTGTTGCTCCAGCTTCTGCATGGCGCGGCGCGCTTCCAGCTGACCTTCGAGCTGACGGCCTAGCTTGAGGAAAGCGTCGCGCTGGGCGGCGGTGAGCACGCGCGCTTCGCGGTCCATCACGCAGAGCGTGCCGAAGATGTCGCCATTGGACGACACCAGCGGCACTGCCGCATAGAAGCGTACACGCGGATTGCCATTGGCCAGGGCGCTATCGCGGAAGCGCTGGTCGGCCTGCAGGTCGCTGATCTCGGTGAGTTGACCCGGGCGACGAGCAGCATATTCGCACAGCGAGAAGTCCACCACGGTGCGCGCCACGCCATTCTGGCCAGGGAAGCGCCACCATTGGTTGCGGCGGTCGCCACGGCCATTGACGACGGAAACGAAGGGATGCTGCATGCCGATGTCGGCGTGCAGCTGGCTGACCATGCCCATGGGCATGCTGCACAGGCTGGTGGCCAGCGAGATGAAGTCCGCCAGGGTCGGCTCCAGCCAGGCGTCAGCCTGGCCGCCACCATTGGCCAGGTCGATGCGGGAGCCGCTCAGGCCGCGCTGGGAGCGGGCGCGCTCGGGCTGGGTCGGAGGAAAAAAGTTTCGAATGGTCATGGCGCGATACGATCTTGGTCGATGGTTCGAATTCGTCTGGACTGGGTCTGTCCTGAACAGCTTGCACATGCAGCGGTGACATCAGGAGAACGAGCTTGCAGGTCGAGTGCCCGGCTGATTGTTTTTCTTCTTCGTCTCAAGCACATCCTGTTGCCCTGCGACATTACGTTAGCAGATCAGGTTCCGGCACGACGGCGTTTGGAACATCCTTTTACAATTTAATCGCCCTCGCGCAGCAAACAATGCCAATCCGATCACAATAAAAGTACTTCGCTGATCATGCTGACAATTGGTATTTCAACAGCCACCTTTGAGCAATTGTGAAAGGGTACTTCAACGCGCACGATCACGACATCAGACAGAGCAGTGTTTGCTTGTCAGCGCATGTCGGTATTGCGCCGCAACAGGCGACAGAATGGCGTCGCCGCAGGGCGACACAACGATGTCGCCACAGGGTGACGATTAAGGCTTGCCAAGCGCGTGCTTCGAAAATAAACTCTGCCGTTCCTTGTCTGATCCGTTCAACGTTTTTGAAAGCAGAGATGTCGACCCAGCCCAAAGCAGGCGCAGTCCTGTTCGCCAAAGATGTAGCCCGCCTCGCCGCGTTCTATGCGCAGGTGCTGGCAGTGGTTCCCAAACACGCCCAGGCCGAGAAGGTGGTCATCGAGAGCGCTGATTTCCTGCTCGTGATCCACGCCATCGCCGCGCCGCATGGCGACGCTGTGGAGATCAGCACGCCGCCGGTGCTGCGCGAGAATGTGCCGGTCAAGCTCTTCCTTCCGGTGCGCTCGCTCAGCCATGCGCGGTTCGCCACGCAACAGATGGGCGGTGGCATGAAGAGTCCGGAAGGGGAATGGAACGGTCCCGATTTCCGCGCCTGCGACGGCTACGATCCGGAAGGCAACGTGGTGCAGTTCCGCGAGGCGCTGCCGGAAGTGGCCCTGGCGTCCTGAGCGTTTTCCTCCCCATGAAAAAAGCCGTCCGGCGCTTGCCGGACGGCTTTCTCGTTTCTGGCGGCGTGCGTACTTACGGCAGGCTGACCTTGTAGTAGCTCTCGCGCTGCATGTCGACCACTTCCACCGTGATCTGCACCTGGGTGTCGGCCACCAGCGTCAGGTCCTTGCGCATGGCTGCGCCCAAGAGGTCGGAGATCTGCTTCTTGTCCTCCAGCGAGCGGCCGGTCAGGATGGCCAGGCGCAGCGCGATGAAGGCGCGCCGCGCCTGCGTATCGGTGCCCACCAGGTAGTGTTCCAGACGTACTGCGCGCGCCTTGATGGCGTTCTCTTCGAAGTGGCCGCTGGCCACCAGCGCCTGGTTCAGCCTCAGCAGTGTTGGCTGGACATCGATGGAGAGATTGCCGGTATATTCCATGACGAGATGGGGCATGGTGATCGTAGTCCTTTTCGTTGTGCGGTGGGTCAATTGGGATGTACTGGCACTGTAGGCCAAATTCTCCCGAGACGGTATAGGGGTAAATGATTAGCCCGCCAGGAAGGTGGCCAGCTTGCCCAGGTCCACATTGCCCCCGCTGATGATTACCCCCACGCGCTTGCCCTGCAGCTGGTCCTTCAACTTGCGGGCCGCTGCAAAGCCCAGGCAGCCGGTGGGCTCCACCACCATCTTCATGCGCTCGGCAAAGAAGCGCATGCCCGCCACCAGTTCCTCATCGCTCACCGTATGGATGTCATCGACCAGCTCGCGGATGACGCCGAAGGTGTACTTGCCCAGGTGCTGCGTCTGGGCGCCATCGGCGATGGTCTTGGGGGTATCGATGTGCACCACCTGCCCGGCGCGCAGCGATTGCTGGCCATCATTGCCGGCCTCGGGTTCTACGCCATAGATCTTGCACGCCGGTGACAGCGCGCGCGCAGCCAGCGCCGCACCGGAGAGCAGGCCGCCCCCGCCCAGGCAGACGAAGAGCGCATCCAGCGGACCGGTTTCCTGCAACAGCTCCAGCGTGGCCGTCCCCTGTCCGGCCATGACGTGGGGATGGTCGTAGGGCGGGATCAGGGTCATCTGGCGCTCGGCCGCCAGGCGCGCACCGATGGCTTCGCGGTCTTCGGTATAGCGGTCATAGGTGACCACTTCCGCACCATAGCCACGGGTGGCCGCGACCTTGGCCGCCGGCGCATCCTGCGGCATCACGATCACCGCCGGGATGCCCAGCAGTTGCGCAGCCAGCGCCGTGCCCTGCGCGTGGTTGC
Source organism: Herbaspirillum camelliae (assembly GCF_001929405.1). Classification (NCBI taxonomy): domain Bacteria; kingdom Pseudomonadati; phylum Pseudomonadota; class Betaproteobacteria; order Burkholderiales; family Oxalobacteraceae; genus Herbaspirillum; species Herbaspirillum camelliae. The sequence goes on along the minus strand of NZ_KV880769.1, from coordinate 894,516 downwards.
CCGAGGAGAAGGTGATCACGCCATGCTTGCGCTGGGTCGCATCGAACTGCGCCAGCGCATTCATCGCACCACGGAACTTGAAGGCCCCCATGCGCTGGAAGTTCTCGCACTTGAAGAAAAGCTGCGCGCCCAGCTCGCTGTCGGCAGTGCGCGAGCGCAGCACGGGCGTCCTGTGCGCCCAGGGCTTGATGCGTTCGGCCGCCAGCAGGACATCGGCAAAGCTGGGCAATTCGGTGGCGCTGGAAACGGGGATCATGGTGGCATCCTTGGTGAGGTGGGAAGAAGGGAGCAAAACAGGGCAGCAAAACGGGGGAAGCAAAAACAGGCTACGCAATCACCAGCGCAGCCTCACTCTTTATCGTCGTTGTAGACAGTCGCGCGGGAGACGCCCAGATGCGCTGCCACGATCTCGGCAGCGCGCCGCACTTCCAGGCCGCCGTTCTGGCGCAGCTCGCGCATGAGCGCACGGCGTTCCTCGGTCTTGAGGCTGCGCGGAGTGGTCGAGAGCCGGGCGGCAAAGGCATCGATGTGGTTGCGCAGGGCGTCGGCGCCGGCCGGCTCCAGCGACTCGGCCACGCGCACTGCGCCATCGGTGTGGCCGAACTGGTTGAGCATGCCCTGCAAGGCGCCGAAGAGTGTGAGGTCGATGTTCAGGCACAGCGCCGCCACGTACTTGCCATCGACATCCTTGATGCCGATGGAGGTGCTCTTGGTCTGGCGGCCATCGGGCAAGGTGTTGGCGTAGTTGCTCAGCACTTGCGGATAGGTCTCGTCGGCGATGCGGGCCAGTCCCAGTTCGGTGGTGGGGTCGCCCACTTCGCGCCCGGACAGGTTGTTGTACAGGGCGACCACGGAATGATCTGCATGGCGCAGATCGTGCAGCACGACTTCGCAGAAGGGGGCAAACGTATCGCCCAGACCCTGGGCGATCTGTTGCAGCTGTGACAGCAGCAGGGCGTGGTCGGGACGATCGGGGACGCGTTTCTTGCGGGGGCGGGATTTCATGTTAGACAGTTTATCTAAAATTAGACATTCCGTCCAGATTGAGGAAAACGTCCCCGGCCTCTCTGTGAGAGCCGCCGAACCCGAGCACTAGAAATCAGCGCTGCCTCATTCGGTGTTTTCCTTGCCCTTGGCTGGTTTGGGATAGACCTTGAGCACATCGATAGGCTGCGCGTAGACGGAATTCCAGGTCTGCTCATGCAGGCTCGCCACGCGTTGCGCCATGGCGGCGTTGTGCAGCACCACTTCCAGATTGCGCGAGTTGTCCAGGTAGCCGCCGGCCCAGTTGCTGGTGCCGATCCAGGCGAGCTGGCCATCGATGCTCATGGCCTTGGTGTGGATGACCCGCGCGAATGGAATGAAGCCGCTGCTGGCCTGCGGCAGGGTGACGATACGGATCTCCACATTGGGCAGCAGGGCCAGGCTTTGCAGATAACGGATCGCCGGGGCCTCGGTGTTCCAGTTCGACACCATCAGCTTGATCTTCACGCCCCGAGTGGCCGCTGCGCGCAGGGCGTCGTCGATCACCGCGTAATAGGGCCGGGTATGGTTGGGGCCATAGGAGAGCGGCGCATAGTCCAGCAGCTGCACTCGTATCTCGCGTTGCGCCTGTCCGATCAGGCGCACCAGTTCGCTCTGCGAGTCGCCTACGCCCGGCGGGTTGAAGGCGTTCGGGCTGGCCACCAGGTAGTTGCCACGCGCCACATCGGCCGCCGCCACATCGTGGTTGGTCACGGCCGGTGTCTGGCCGGCGGCGATGGCCGCCTGCGCGGCCCAGTCGATCTCGAAGATGGCTTGCACCTGCGCGGCCACGGTCGGGTCGGTGATCTTCAGTCCGGTCTCGTGGATGTGGGAGAACGAGCGCCAGTCGAAGTTCTGGCTGCCCACATAGGCGCTCTGGCCATCGACCACGAAATACTTGGCGTGGATGATGCCGTTGCCGGTCATGCGGGAATAGTCGATCTGCCGGAATTCCAGGTTGGGAATGCGCTTGAGCCTGTCGATAGTGGCCGGCACCGACGCGAACTCGCCCTTCTTTTCCATCAGGAAGCGGATCTTCACGCCACGCCTTCCCGCCGCCTCCAGATGCGCCATGATGTCGTCGAGCGCCTCGCCATCCTGTCCGGCCACGTAGAACTGGCCGAACACGATCTCGCGCTGCGCGGCGTCGAACATCTCCTTCCACACCAGCGCCGCGTCGCGCAGGTCGGGCGTGGCCAGGGTGGTTTCACGCGGCACCGTGTGGACCAGTTCGAAACCGGGGATGGCGAACTCGGCATGGGCCGGACCGGCCAGCCCAAGGGCGGTGCCGATGGCCGCAGCAAGGCGGATGAGGAAGCGGCGAGGAGCAGGTTTCATGTGCTGGCGATGGGAAAGTGAGAGGCTGGTCAGGCGATGTGCAGCTTGCTTTGCGGCGGTTGGTTCACGCGGCCGACGCAGGCGCGCAGCATCAATACCTTGAGATGATCGTTGATGCGCTCGATGCGTTCCTGGAACAGGTTGAAGAAGAACATGCCGACCACCGCAATGCCGATGCCCAGCGCCGTCGCATACAAGGCCGTGCCGATGCCCTGCGACACCTGGCCCGGATCGGAGACACCCGACACCGCCAGCGCCTTGAAGGTATCGATGATGCCCAGGATGGTGCCCAACAGGCCCAGCAAGGGTGCCGCCGTGACAATGGTATCGAGGATCCACAGGCGCTGCTGCACTTCGCCGCGCTTGGCAATGTAGACCGATTCGCTGAAGTCTTCCAGGTCCTTCTCGGTGGTCAGATGATGCTTCTCGGCCAGGATGTCCGAGACCAGCGCCAGCGGCAGGCTGGGGCGGGCGGTCAGTGCGGCCGGCAGTTCCTTGAGGTGCTGTACGGCGTGGGTCATGGCGCGCTCCAGGCCGGTCGCCTGGCGCATGGTGTAGCCGAAGAACAGCCCGCGTTCGACGATGACGAAGATGGCCAGGGCCGCGCAGGCATACATCAGGTAGAAAGCCACTTCGTGGAGTAATTGCATGTTCATGCTTGCCTCTCTTGCAGTGAGGGGCGGCGCGCCTTGCAGGGCGCGCCGCCCGGTTCAGACCACGATCAGAAATCCGCAGTCAGGGTGACGGTGAAGGTGCGCGGGGCGCCGATGTAGAGCGATGGATCGGTGCCAGGGATGCCGTTGACCGCCACTGCGTTGGTGGTGAACTGGCTGCCGCTGCCGCCGTTGAGGTTGAGGTACTGCTTGTCGAAGAGGTTGTAGACGTTCAGCCGCACCGTCGGCTTCTTGAGCCAGGTGGTGGAGGCGAAGGTCATCCCCGCGCCGGCGTTGAAGAGGGTGTAGCCACCCAGCGCATCGTCGTTGACCAGCGTGGTGTAGCGACGTCCGGTGTACTTGGCCTGGCCGAACACGTACCAGCCGTCCTGCTGGTATTGCAGCGACAGGCCCGACAGCCAGTTCGGCGTATCCGGGAATTCTTTGCCGGAGGTGGGCAGGAACTGGGTCGAGCTGTTGCGCAGGTCCTGCTTCATCTTGCTCTTGATGTAGGACAGCGAACCATACATCGACAGGTTGCGCGTGAAGGCATAGCCGCTTTCCAGTTCCATGCCGTGCGAGGTGGCGTCGCCGACGTTGTAGTCGGTCTTGTTGCCGGTGTCCGGGTTGTAGGCGCTGGCGATGCGGTTGTGGTAATTGATGTAGAACAGCGACGCCGAGGCCATCCACTTCTCGGTGTTGTAGCGATAGCCGAGGTCGTAGTTCCAGGAGGTTTCCTTGTCCACCGGGACCTCGCGCTGGGTCGCGCCGACCAGTTGGCCGTTGACGATGGTGCCGCCCGAGAGCAGGCCGAAGTAGGAGAAGTTGCCCGGCGCCTTGAAGTTCTTGGCGGCGTTGAAGAAGACCGATTGCGCGTCATCCAGCTGGAAACGCACACCCAGGCTGGGCAGGAAGTCGGCGTAGGTCTTCTTGACCTTGTAGAAGCCGGCGCTGGCATTGTTGGCAGCGCCGGAGCTGGGGTAGTTGGTGAAGTCGCGCTCGATGGAGGAGTAACGGCCGCCCACTTGCACGTTGAGCTTGTCGTTCATCATGCTGATACTGTCCTGCAGGAAGATCGACTGAGCCGTGCTCACGGTCAGCGTGTCGCGGTTTTGCAGGATGGAGCCATCGGCATTGCGCAGCCACAGGTCGGAGTTGTCCTGCCACAGGTTGGCGATGTTGCCGTTGCTGTCCACACGGCTGTAGGGCCCGGTCTGCTGGTGGCGCGCGCGTTCGACCCAGTAGCCGGCCAGGAGGCGATGGTTGTCCAGCTGCTGGTTGAACTTGAAGGTCACGCCGGGACGGTAGGTGCGGGTGCGGCTGCCCTGGTAGGCGTAGACGGTATCGAGGCGGTCGCCGTCGCCGTTGATGTCGGCGGCGCCGCCGCCCACCTGGCTGGCCCCGGCCACGCCGCCTTCGCGCACGGTCTGCAGCTGGTTGCCGCCGGTGCCGAAGCCGTACCAGAAGTAGGGGTCGATATCGAGGCTGGCGGTCGGGCTCAGCTGGAAGTGCGCATTGACGGTGCCCAGCCAGTTCTCGAAGGGATTGAGGCTGTAGGCGTAGTAGCCATTGGCGGCGATGTTGGCCGCCACATTGGGCGCATAGGTGGTGTCATTCTGGGCCGTACCGCCCACGGCCGGCTGGTGCTGTGGCGCAATGCTGCCGAAGTCGGCATTGCGGCCCAGCTGGGCGATCTGGGTCTTGGTCAGCGAGCGGTAGTTGTTGTTGAGCTGGCGGTTGTAGAGCAGGTTGGCGTTGATGAAGCTGCCTTGGCCGAGGTCGAAGTTGGTGCCGATGTCGACGTGATCCTTGATGGCGCCGCCCGATCCCTTGAACTTGTCGGCGGTGGTCTTGGAATAGGAGATGAAGAACTTGAAGCGATTGTCCAGCAGCTTGCCCGAGTCGAAGCGCACATAGCGCTTCCACAGGCTATTGGAGCCGAAGGCATTGGTCACGCGGATGCGCTGCTGGTCTTCCGGGGCGCAGAAGGCCATGCCGATATTGCCGCCGCTGGCGCCGACGTGCGGGGCTTCGGTATCGGTCGATCCTTGTGTCACGAAGACATCGCACAGGTTCTCGGGATCGGTGTATTGCTGCGGATAGACTGCGAAGCTGCCCGAATCATTGACTGGCGCGCCGTTGATGGTGAAGCCCAGCTGATCGCTGTTGAAACCGCGCACCCGGATATTGCCGCCAAACAGACCCGAACCGTCGTTGTCGTAGGTGTTCACGCCCGGCAGCAGGTTGATCATCTGGTAGGGATTGCTGGTGGGCGATTGCTTCTCGATGTACTCACGGTTGACCGAGCTGCGCGCCTTGGGCGAATCCTCGGCCTGGATCAGGCCGGTGGCGGCGGCCGTGCCGGCGCTGGCGCTGCTGCCGCCTTGCACGGTCACGGTGCCGACGTTCGTGGTGGTCTGGGCGAAGGCCGGTGCGCCCGCCATGAAGAGCCCGGATATCAGCAAGGACAGCCGGGTGAGTTTGCATTGCATGTCGTGTTCCCCTGGGTATGTTGGACTACGTGTTGACATCGTTGCGCCTGGAGCGCGGAGCTCTGCCGAGATCCACTTCCACTTCAGACGGGTATGAAATCCAGATCAGCGGTAAAGCGGTGCGTGCTTTCACCCTTGTAGGTGTCGTCCGGGAAGGGTGCGAAGGCGGCGCGGTTGATGGTCTTGCGGGCGGCGTCATCGAGCAGCATGGAATTGGACGAACTCTCGATGCCGCTATCGACCACGCTGCCATCGCGCCTGAGCACGAACCACACGCGCACCTTGCCTTGCGGACGCAGCGTGCTGGCTTCGCGTCCGGTGGGGTAGCGCTTGATGCTGTTGAGATGCGAGCGCAGCTGGCCCACATAGGTCTGTTCGATGTGGGCGGTGTTGACTGGCGGCGGCGCTGGCGGTGCCACTGGCGCAGCCTGTACTGGCGGTGCGGCGGGCGTGCTGGGCGGGGCCGGCAGGACCGGTGCGTTGGCCGAGGGTGGTGCAGGGTCCACAGGTGCAGGGGCCTGCTTGACCGGCGCTGGCTTGGCGACCGGCCTGGGCGCTTCCTGCTTCTTCGGCGGCTCCACCGGTTTGGGTGGCGGCTCCACTTGCGGCTTGGGCTGCGGTGGTGGCGGCAATTCCATCAGCGAGATCTGTACCGGCTGCGGATCTTCCTTGCGCTTCAATTCGGTGGCCTTCTGCACGCCGGCGATGATCAGCACCGCCAGCACCACCAGCGAGGGCAAGGTCGCCAGCGGCTCGCGGAAACGGAAGAGGACGGGAGCGTTCATCATCACGGCTTGCGGGTGGCGATCGAGATGGAATCGAAGCCGCCCTTCTTGAGCGTATCCATCACATCGACCAGGCGCTGCACTTCCACGCCGCGGTCGCTGTTGATGATGAGATTGAGCTTCTCGCCGTCGCGGCGCAGCTTGTCCAGGCGCGCGGTGAGCGCGTCCAGGGTGGTGTTCTCGCCATCGACCTGGAGCACGTCATCCTTGGCGATGGTGATGACCGCCTTGGTCTGCGGTTTCAGGTCCTGGGCGGTGGACGAGCTGGGCAGCTGCGTCTTCAGGCCCAGGGCCGGAATCACGTTCAGGCTGATCAGCACGAAGAAGACCAGCAGGAACATCATCACATCGATCATCGGGATGATCTCGACGCGGGCCTTCCGTTTCTTGGGTTCGTCCCAACTGCGCATGCCACACTCCTCGAAGCTTCGTTATACGATTTGTAGCGCTATAGTTTTTATAGCGATGCGCAGCGTAGCGAGGAAATGTGTCGTGCGTATTACACCATGCAGGTTGAGGTTAAGAGCCGTGAAGAAATTGTTGCCGACCAGGGCCGGTGCAAGGCGCGATGCAGAGGTGGGTGACGCCAGGCGGCGACAGCGCCCGGCGTGGCGGTCAGGGACGTGGCAGCGGCAGGCGCGGCAGCAGCGACAGCAAGAGCTTGCAGAGATAGACCACGATCAGCGAGCCGGAGAGATCACCGATGGACATGACGATGAGACCGCTCCAGAAATCCGGATAGACCCCGCGCATGACGAACCAGATCAGCTGCAGCAGGGGATTGGAGAGCGCGTAGAGCAGGATGCAGGCCATGAGCCGGGTGGTAGTGAGATTGCTCAGGTTGCGCCCCAGGTCCAGGCCGGAGAGCGTGAGCCGGTAGGCCAGGTAGGGCGCGCCTGCCGAGATCAGGCAGTAGCCGGCCACCGCAATGAGGTCTTGCGGAAACAGCTGGTAGGTCGCGGCCGTGGCCAGCGAGCCGATCAGCAGGCCCACGCAGCCGGCTTCGGCAAAGAGCAGGGTGCAGATCAGGCGCACCCCGGCGGGCAGGTAGATCCAGGCGATGCCCTCGGTGAACTGGGTGCGCCGGAACAGCCATTCGTTGATGGAATAGAACAGGAAATAGCACAGCGCCGTGCCAGCAACGGCGGCCAGGTGGGTGCGCAGGGCGGAGCGGAATTCGGACGAGGCTTGCATGGCGGGAGGGGGGTGACATGCTCAACGGCGCGTATGTTACCGATTAAGCGGGAGCGCTGCACCTCAACAATTTTCATCAGTGTGGCGCGCCAGCCTCGCAAATCGGCGCGCAAACGCCTCTGGCGCAGATATCGCAGGCCGACATGGGGGCAAGGATTGCATTCCCGGGCGGGCCCGGCGTATGATTCGCTATCAATTCTGGAACGATGAGCGGGCGCGGGAGTTACGCTGGCGGTACGTTCCTGATGGGTACCACAACAACCAACACCATCGCCATATGGGTAAAAACAAGCGGCCGGCAGATATCTACCTGCGATTTCTGCAACTGGCCGAAGCACTACGGGGATTGCCTGCATTACCGTCGCTGGATCCGCTCGAAGACCGGATCCTGGCCTTCATCGCCCGTGCCGGGCAGGAACAGCAACGCCTGTCGGTGCGCGACCTGATGGCGCAGAGCGAATTCGGCTCGCCGGCGATGCTGCATACTCGCCTGAAATCCATGCGCGAGAAAGGCTGGATCGTGCTGGCCGATACCGAAGACCCGCGCCGCAAGCAGGTCGAGCTGAGCCAGGCGGCCTGGCTGCATTTCGACAAGCTCTCCAAGTGCCTGGTGCAGGCCACGCGCGACAAGTAATCGAACGATCCCAGGCCATCACCCTGCAGCCGCCAGCGTGGCTGTCATCGTCACGACACACCGGTCCGCTACACTCGGCGCCTTTGCTGCGCCGCCCGGTGCGCCGTGCAGTCCATTGTCCGAGGTGGTTCCGATGCGACGGCTTTTACGCTTTCCTTTCTGTCTTGCTACTGTCCTGCCGCTGCTGGCGCTCTGGCTGGGTAGCGCCCCCCGCCCGGCCATGGCGGCCGACCCGCACAAGCTGTGGGAAATCACCAGCCAGCAATGCGTTCCCCACATGCAAGCCAGCGGCCAGCCGCAACCTTGCGCCATGGTCGACCTGGCGCGCGGCTTCGTCATCCTCAAGGACCTGGTGGGCCCGGCGCAGTACCTGCTCATGCCGACACGCCGCCTGACCGGCATCGAAAGTCCCGAGCTGCTGGAGCCGCAGGCGCCCAACTACTGGGCCTACGCCTGGCAGCAGCGCGCACGGGTAGCGCAGACCCTGGGCCGTGCGCTCAGCGATGAGCAGTTGGGGGTGGAAATCAATTCGGCGGCCGGACGTTCGCAGTTGCACCTGCATCTGCACATCGACTGCATGCGCCGCGATGTCGCCGCCAGTCTCGCCGCCCATCGTGATGATCCCTTGCAGCAGTGGCGGCCCTGGCATTTCGAGGGGCATCGCTACTGGGTGATGCGCTTGCCCGCCGAGGCGCTGGAACAGCACGATCCCTTCAAGCTGGCTGCCGCCCGCAGCGCCTATGCCGCGGCCAACATGGCCTCGCAATCGCTGCTGCTGACCGGTGCGCGCTTTGCCGATGGCAGCGCCGGCTTCTTCCTGGTCAACATGCCGGTCAACTTCGACCTGCAGGAGCAGGGCAGCGCCGAAGTGCTGATGGATCACGACTGCCGCTGGTAAGCCTGCACGTTCATTCGGCGAATTCACGCACCAGCGTATCGAACACCAGCCGCAGGCGCGGCGGCACCGGCCCGCGTTGCGGGCGGTAGAGGTACATGTCCCAGGGATCGGGTTCGTGGTCGGTCATGACCGGCACCAGGCGCCCGGCGGCGATGTCGTCCTCGCACAGGAAACCGGCGATCTGGCCGATGGCCACGCCACTTCTCACCAACAGATATTCCCCCTCGGAATCATCGCAGAGGAAGCGGGCATGGTCGGCCATCCACTGGTTCTCCTGCGCGAATAGCCAGGGCCAGGGCCGGCCCGTGCCCCGGTCCAGCATGGCCGTGCAGGGCAGGGCGCGCAGGGCTTCGGTGTCTTCCGGGGTGCCATGGCGGCGCAGGAAGCGCGGCGTGGCCACCACGTGGAAGCGTACCTTGCCCAGACGCCGCACCACGAACCGATTATCTGGCACGGTGCCCACGCGGATGCCGATGTCGATCTTTTCTCCCACCACGTCGGCGCGCTGATCGGTCAGGCGCAGGTCGAAGCGCAAGCCGGGATGCGCCTGCGCCAATCGTTCGACGATGGGCAAGAGGCGGCTGCGTCCCAGCGACGACGGTGCGGCCAGGCGCACCAGTCCGCTCATCTCGTCGGCCGGGCTGGCAGTATCCGTCTCAAAGAGTCCATCCAGATCACGCAAGCTGGCACGGGCGCGTTCGGCCAGGGCCTCGCCGAAACTGGTGATGCGCACCTGGCGTGTATTGCGGTGGAACAGCATCTCGCCCTGGAGGCGCTCCAGTTCCTGGATGGCGCGAGTGACCGCCTGCGGTGAAATGCCGAGCCGTATGGCGGCGTCCTTGAAGCTGCCCGTATCGGCGGCAGCGCAGAAGATGCGCAGCATCTCCAGTCGGTTGAGCATGATGATTCCTTAAAATGGAATTCTGTAATCTTATCATTTCCATTGTTTGGCATAGTGGCGCCACCCATAATCCTTCCATCGACACGCAGCAACCGCAAGCCAACCCCATCACTGGAAAGGAATTCATCATGAGCAACAACATCAAGGACAAAGTCGTCGTCATCACCGGCGCCAGCAGCGGCCTGGGCGAAACCACCGCACGCCACCTGGCTGCACTGGGTGCCAAGCTGGTACTGGGTGCACGCCGCACCGAGCGTCTGGAGAAGCTGGTGGCCGACATCACCGCCGCCGGTGGCCAGGCCATCGCCGTGACCACCGACGTGGCGCGCCGCGACGATGTGGAAGCCCTGGTCGCCAAAGGCGAGCAGCACTTCGGCCGCATCGACGTGCTGGTCAACAATGCCGGCATCATGCCGCTGGCCCCGATGGCCAAGCTCAAGGTCGAGGAGTGGGACCGCATGATCGACGTCAACGTCAAGGGCGTGCTCTATGGTGTCGCCGCCGCGCTGCCGCGCTTTGCTGCGCAGGGCTCGGGCCACATCATCAATGTGTCGTCGGTGGCGGGCATCAAGGTCTTCGCCGGCATGGGTACCGTCTACAGCGCCACCAAGTTCGCCGTGCGCGCCCTCACCGAAGGCCTGCGCACCGAAGCACCGGACGGTGTGCGCACCACCATCATCTCCCCGGGGGCGGTGGATTCCGAACTGAAGACCCACAGCAGCGACAAGGAAACTTCGGAAGCCCTGCTGGCCTGGTATGAGGCCAACCAGATTCCGTCCGATTCGGTGGCGCGCGCCATTGCCTATGCCATCGAGCAACCGGCGAATGTGGATATCAGCGAAGTGGTGCTGCGCCCGGTGGCGCAGGAATTCTAAGTTTTCCACAGCCGTTTTCAGCCAGTTCGATCTGACGGCACCGCCGGGCAGCCCTGCCTGGCGGTGCCTTTTTTCGTTGGCTTATCATCTTGCCATTGCCGAATCGGTAATGATTTCATGGCGGCATGTTGTTTGCTTCAAACGCCGCCATGACGCCGTGCAGACAAGCACGGTGCTTTTCTATATGATTGCCGGCCCAAAAAGAAGGAGTGATCGATGGCGAACGCGTGCGGTGTGGATTTCGGCACCTCCAATTCCACGGTCGGCTGGCTGCGTCCGGACGCCCCGGATTCCCTGCTGCTGCCGCTGGAAGACGGCAAGGCCACGCTGCCCTCGGTAGTGTTCTTCAATGCCGACGAGAACCAGTTCAGTTATGGCCGCGCCGGCCTGAGCGATTACCTGGCCGGCTATGAAGGCCGCCTGATGCGCTCGCTCAAGAGCCTGCTGGGTTCCGGGGCCATCGATGGCCAGACCGAGGTGGGCGGGCGCGCCTTGCCTTATCGTGACCTGCTGTCGCAGTTCATCGGCGAGCTGAAGATGCGCGCCCAGCGCGCCGCCGGGACGTCCTTCTCCAGCGTGGTGCTGGGGCGCCCCGTGCACTTCGTCGATGACGATGACAAGGCCGACCAGCTGGCCCAGGATACGCTGGAGCAGATCGCGCGCGATGTCGGCTTCAAGGACATTGCCTTCCAGTTCGAACCCATCGCCGCCGCCTTCGACTATGAATCGCGCATCGACCGGGAAGAGCTGGTGCTGATCGTCGACATCGGCGGCGGTACCTCCGATTTCTCGCTGGTGCGGCTCTCGCCGCAGCGCGCCCAGCGTGCCGAGCGGCGCGACGACATCCTCGCCAATGGCGGCGTCCACATCGGCGGCACCGATTTCGACAAGTATTTCAGCCTGTCCTGCGTGATGCCCTTGCTGGGCCTGGGTGGGCGCTTGCAGGGCAATGCCGAGATCCCCTCCAGCTATTACTTCAACCTGGCCACCTGGCACACCATCAACCAGCTCTACACGCGCAAGGTATGGCAACAGTTGCAGGACGTCGGCCGCGAAGTGGCCGACCGCGAGCGCTTTGCGCGCCTCCTGGATGTGGTCGAGCAACGCTGCGGCCACTGGCTGGCCTTGCAGGTGGAAGCCGGCAAGATCGCCCTGTCCTCCGCCGACCAGACCCTGCTGGACCTGGAGCGCCTGCGCAATCCCGAGCAACTGTCGCTGGAGCGCCGCGACTTCGACCTGGCGGTCGAGCACCTGGTGCAGTCGGTCGAGCAGACCGTGCTGTCCTTGCTCAAAGAAGCCGGACTGGGGCCTGACGACATCGACAGCGTCTTCTTCACCGGCGGTTCCAGCGGGGTGCGCCTGCTGCGCGAGCGCATCGGCGCGCTCGCCCCGCAGGCCCGGCATGTGGAAGGGGACCTGTTCGGCAGCATCGGCAGCGGCCTGGCCATCGACGCGGCGCGCAAGTTCGGCTGAGTCCCGCTTCTACAGCATCGCCAGCGGCTGCTTGCGGCGCGGCGGAGCGAAGGCCTCGTCCAGGGTCTTGAGGTCGGCGGCGCTCAGGCTGATGTCGAGGCTGGCGCGGTTGGCCTGGACGTGCGCCACATCAGCGGCCTTGGGAATGGCCACCACGCCCGGCTGGCGCAGCACCCACGCCAGCGCGATCTGTGCTGGCGTCACCCCGTGCGCCTGCGCCAGCGCCGTCAAGGCCGGATGCTTCAGGATGCGCCCCTGTTCGATCGGCGAGTAGGCCATCACCGCGATGCGCGCTTGCTGCGCCTGCGGCAGCAGGTCGTACTCGATGCCGCGGCGCGAGAGGTTGTAGAGCACCTGGTTGCACAGGTAGTGTTCGCCATGCGCTTGCTCCAGCAAGTCATTGATGTCGTCGGTGTCGAAATTGCTCACGCCCCAGCCGCCGATCTTGCCCTGTGACACCAGCGCCTCCATGCCTTCGATGGTCGCCGCCAGCGGGTGCGTACCGCGCCAGTGCAGCAGGTAGAGGTCGATGCGGTCCGTTCCCAATCGCTTGAGACTGGCCTCGCAGGCAGCGATCGTGCCACGCTTGCTGGCATTGTGCGGCAAGACCTTGCTGACCAGATAGACCTGCTCGCGCCGGCCCGCAATGGCCTTGGCCACGATGCGCTCGGCGCCGCCCTCGGCGTACATCTCGGCCGTATCGATGAGGCTCATGCCCAGGTCCAGCCCGGCTTGCAGGGCGCGTACTTCGGCGCTGGCCTGGGCCGGCGATTCTCCCATGTTCCAGGTGCCCTGGCCCAGGACCGGGACGGACTGACCATTGCGCAGGCTCAAGAGCGGGATGGGTTTCATGCAGGATCTCCGGTGGGTGGTCGGGCAATCATTAGACCGCATTTTCGCCGGCGCTTCATCCTGCTGCGCAAGGCGGCCCATGATGCCGCAGGGAAACTGTGTCGCCGCCGCCCGCGCCGCAATTGTGGCGGCGCGCAACAACTGGCATGATCGCAGCCAAGAAAAAATCCGGGGGAAACATGCTGCGACGTTTGCGAACTGCCTTTGCCAATTACTGGGCGCGCTGGCTGCTGGCGCTGGTGCTGACCGGCCTGGCCACGGCCCAGGTGATGGCGCTGCTGCCCAATCGCCTGGTCGAGCGCATGGACCTGTTCTTCTATGACCTGCGCATGCGGGTGGCCAAGCCCGACCTGGACCCGCGCATCGTCATCGTCGACATCGATGAAAAAAGCATCGCCGAACTCGGCCGCTGGCCCTGGAGCCGCGATGTGATCGCGCAACTGGTGCGGCAGATGACCCAGACCTACCAGGCGCAGTCGGTGGGCTTCGACGTGGTCTTCGCCGAGCCCGATACCAGCTCCGGCTATGGCCGTCTGGAACAGCTGGCCGACGGCCCCCTGAAGGACGTGCCGCAATTTGCGCGCCAGCTGCAGGCCTTGAAGCCGCAGATGGATTACGACGCCCGGCTGGCTGAGGCCTTGCGCGGCCAGCCCGTGGTGATGGGCTACAACCTCTCCAATGAAGCTGGCGCCATCGCCAAGGGCCAGTTGCCGCCGCCGGCCTTCTCGGTGGCCGACCTCGGCGGACGGGCGCTGGATGTGACCCACTGGCGCGCCTACGGCGCCAACCTGCCGCAGTTGCAGGCCGCCGCGCGCGCCGGCGGTTTCTTCAATCCGGTGCCGGACGACGATGGTCTCATCCGCGCCGTTCCCTTGATGGCCCAGGTGGGCGAGCACTTCTATGAATCGCTGGCGCTGGCCACCGCGCGGGTGGCGCTGGAGGGTCGCCGCATCAAGCCCATCTTCCTCCAGAGTCAGGACGTGCTCTTCGAAGGCCAGTTGCGCGACTATGGCGCACTGGCCGGCATCGCCGTGGAGACGCGGCCGCAACCGCTGTTCATCCCGGTGGAGCGGCATCTGACCACGCTGGTGAGCTATCGCGGCAAGGGCGGCCCCAACGGCGGCGCTTTCCGCTACGTGCCGGCGGTGGATGTCATCCGCGGCACCTATCCGCACGCCCAGCTCGATGGCCGCATCATGCTGGTGGGCACTACCGTGCCGGGCTTGAATGACTTGCGCGCGACCCCGGTCAATCCGGTCTATCCGGGCGTGGAGATCCATGCCAACCTGATCGCCTCCATCATCGATGGCGACTTCAAGGCGCGGCCCGACTTTGCCGTCGGCTACGACCTGCTGCAGGTACTGGCCGTGGGTGTGCTGCTAGGGCTGCTGCTGCCCATGCTGAGTCCCTTGTGGTCCATCGTCCTGACGCTGGCCACTGCCGCCGGGCTGGGCGGACTCAACTTCTGGCTCTACGACAGCGCCGGCATGGTGTTGCCGCTGGCCACGGCCTTGTTGCTGGTGGCGTCGCTGTTCATCTGCAACCTGGGCTGGGGCTACCTGTTCGAGTACCGCAACCGCAAGGCCATCGTCAACCTGTTCGGTGAATACGTCGCCCCGGAGCTGGTGGCCGAGATGGCGGCCAACCCCGCCAGCTACAACATGGAGGGCGAGATCCGCGAGCTGACCGTGATGTTTTCCGATGTGCGCGGCTTCACCACCATTTCCGAGAGCTTGCAGCCCAACGAGTTGCGCGAGTACATCAATGTCTACCTGACGGCCATGTCCGAAGACATCCGCGGCAATCGCGGCACGCTCGACAAGTACATCGGCGACGCCGTCATGGCCTTCTGGGGCGCGCCGCTGGCGCTGCCCGACCACGCCGCGCGCGCCGTGGCCACGGCGCTGAAGATGCAGCAGACCGCGCTGGTCCTCAACGAGGAATTCGCCCGCCGCAACTGGCCCCCCTTGAAGATAGGCATCGGCCTCAATACCGGCCAGATGCGCGTGGGTGACATGGGCTCGCGCATCCGCAAGGCCTATACGGTCATGGGGGACGCGGTCAATCTGTCCTCGCGGCTGGAGTCCATTACCAAGGTCTATGGCGTGGGCGTGCTGGTGGGCGCGGCCACGCGCGAGGCCGCGCCGCAGTTTGCCTACCGTGAGCTGGACCGGGTGCGGGTGAAGGGCAAGCATGAGCCGGTGCCGATCTACGAGCCGCTGGCGCTGGAGCAGGAACTCGACGCCAGCCTGCGCGAGGAAGTGGCGCAGTGGCATGCGGCGCTGGCGCTGGTGCGGACTCAGCAATGGGACGCGGCGCAGGCTGCGCTGCAAGCCTTGCAGGCGGCCCAGGCGCGCGCTCTGTATGCGCTCTACCTGGAGCGCATTGCACACTATCGGGCGAGCCCGCCGCCTGCGGATTGGGATGGCGTCACGACTTTCGAGACCAAGTGAGTCCTGGGGACAGGCCGCCGCCCTGCCAATTGCCTTCAACTGCCTTCGATTTTGCGGAAAATCGCAAGCTAGAGAGCGATCACCGAGCGAAATCAGGGTTTTATTCGGCTTTTTCCTTTGCCTGGCCTGGTGCATTATTCTCGCGAGGGTGCGGCCGCACCTGAATCAATGTTGCCGATTCGCAATTCCCTGGATTCGCCAGGAAAAAGGGCGAAGACCAAGGGCTTGGCGGGCAGGACGGTTGGCACCGTGTTGCCTGCTGGAATTGGGGTTGATCGACCGTAAAGGTATAATCAAACGACAACTATGCATCTCTATTAAGTCAGTCTGCGGCCCATAGGGAGGCCGCCATTCCCTGGTCACCATCTTCCCCGAATCCGGACGCGCCTGAGCCTATCTGCGCATTGCGAGCGGGGTTTTTTTGCAGGTGACGACGGTGGATGAATCACGCCTCAGTCAGCTTGACACTGGTAACGCAGCAGTATCGACTTTTGAAAATTTCTGCACTACGCAAGCGGATTCGTGGCGGCAGCAGTTATTTCCAATTTCTAAAGTGAGCCTCTGCGCTATGGCTTCGTGTGCCATTTTCGAAAGGGCAATTTGATGGATGCGCTATTTGTAAATCCGGATTCTTCAGTACAAGCCTACCAAGGTCTGGCGAAGGTCTATTCGGCCATTGAACCTCCGACCTGGTCGCTGCTGCTGGCCGAGTCCTGCCGGGCAAAAGGACATGAGGTGGCCATTCTTGATTGCGATGCGGAAAGGCTTACGCTGGAGCAGTCGCTGGTCAGGATCGAAACCCTGAAACCGCGGCTGGTGGTGCTGGTGGTCTACGGCCAGAATCCGAATTCCGGAACCACCAGCATGATCGGTGCGCTGGCGCTGGCCAAGGCCATCAAGAAGGCGCAGCTCGATACCAAGGTCTGCTTCGTCGGCTCGCATACCAGCGCATTGCCGATGGAAGTGTTGTCGCATGATTGCGTGGATATCGTCCTGCTCAACGAGGGCGTCTATGCGCTCCACAACCTGCTCAAGAGCAATCTGGCCGATGACCTGGCCCAGATCAAGGGCATCGGCTACAAGAAGCAGGGACCGGCGGGCTTTGCCATGCCCACGCTCAATGCGCCCCAGTCGATCGTTCCGCAAGAGCGCATGGATGAGGACTTGCCCGGCTATGCCTGGGATCTGCTGCCCTACCGTGAAAAGCCGCTCGATCTGTATCGCGCCCATTTCTGGCACGCCGAGTTCAGTCACGAAAAACGTACCCCCTTCGCGGCCATCTACACCTCGCTGGGTTGTTCGTTCGGCTGCGATTTCTGCATGATCAATATCGTCAACCGGGTCGACAGCAGTGATGGCGTGAGCGCGGCGCAATCGCGCGGCATGCGTTTCTGGAGCCCGGCCTGGGTGGCCAGGCAGATGCGCAAGCTGGCCGACCTGGGCGTGCGCACGCTGCGGATCAGCGACGAGATGTTCTTCCTCAACCGCAAGTACTACACCCCCATCCTCCAGCAAGCCATCGATGAGGATTTCGGCTTCAACATGTGGACCTACTCGCGCGTGGACACGGTGCGCCGCGATGCGCTCGAACTGTTCAAGCGCGCCGGTGTGAACTGGCTGGCGCTGGGCGTGGAGGCGGGCAACCAGATGGTGCGCCAGGAAGTCTCCAAGGGCTCCTTCAAGGAAGTCAACATCCGCGATGTCTGCAAGGTCATCAACGACGCCGACATCAACATCATCAGCAATTACATCTTCGGCTTCCCCGACGACACACGCGAGACCATGCAGGAAACGCTCGATCTGGCCCTGGAACTGAATACCGAAATGGCCAACATGTATCCCTGCCAGGCATTGCCGGGCAGCCCCATGTACTACACTGCCAAGAAGAATGGCTGGGCCCTGCCGGATTCCTACGAGGGCTACGCCTTCCTTTCCTATGAAAGCCAGCCCTTGCCGACCAAGTACATGAGTGCGGCAGAGGTATTGAAATTCCGCGACGAGGCCTGGCGCACCTACTTCACCAATCCCGATTATCTGAGTCTGGTGGAGCGCCGCTTCGGCGAGCAGGAGAGGAAGAACGTCGAGGACATGACCAGCATCCGCCTCAAGCGCAAGTTGCTGGGAGACTGATTGTCAGCATCAGCATCAGCATCAGCGCCGGGGTCGGCCATCCCAACTGATCGCTGAGCTGGCTGCCGTACTCCATTCACCTCTGTCTGTGCCACATCGTCACAGCATGCTTATCAAAGGAGGACGAACATGAAGAATGATTTCGTCGATTTACGCGCCAAGGCGCACTGGGTATGGCGCGAGACGCTAGCCATCCACCGCCGCGCGCCGGAGACGCGCCTGGCGTCTTCGCTGTCGTCCATCGATATTTTCGTGGCGCTGTATTACGGCGGCGTCCTGCGCTTCAACCCCGCCGATCCACGCGATGACGGCCGCGACCGTTGCGTCATCAGCAAGGGCCATGGCTCCATCTGCATGTATCCCATCCTGGCCGACCTGGGTTATTTCCCGATGGAAGAGCTGCAGCATGTCTGCGAGGCAGGCAGCTTCCTCGGCGGCATTCCGGACCCCGTCATTCCTGGTTACGAGACCGTCAATGGTTCGCTCGGCCATGGTTTGGGCGTGGCTACCGGCATGGCGCTGGGCCTCAAGCGCAAGGATAGCGACCGCAGTGTCTTCGTGGTGGCCGGCGACGGTGAGCTCCATGAAGGCGCCAATTGGGAAGCCATCATGTTTGCCTCCCAGCACCAGCTGGACAACCTGCATCTGATCGTTGATGACAACCGCATCAGCATGCTGGGCTACACCGAGGATATCGTCTCGCACGGCGAGCTGGCCGCGCGCCTGAGCGCCTTCGGCTGGGACTGCATGGAGGTCGACGGCCACGATGTGCTGGCCGTGCAGGCCGCGCTGCTGCAACAGAAGGCGCATGCCGCCGGCAAGCCCAAGGCCATCATTGCCAGAACCCTGAAAGGCCATGGTGTCCCGGGTCTGGAAAACGCGCCGCTTTCCCACATCATTAACCCCAAGCCGGAGCTGATCGACGACTTGCTGGAGAAGAATCGATGACTATCAAACCCATGGCCATGCGCGACGCCTTGCTCCAGCGCATCTGGAGCGCGATGGCCGAAGACAGGCAGATCTTTTTCACCTGCGCCGACTTCGGTTCGCCGGTGCTCGACAAGATCCGCGCGGACTTCCCGGATCGTTTCGTCAATGTCGGCATTGCCGAGCAGAACCTGATCAACGTCTCTGCCGGCCTGGCGCTGGAGGGCTACAAGGTCTTCGCCTACGCGATTGCGCCGTTCATCACCATGCGCTGCTATGAGCAGGTGCGGGTGAGCCTGGCATTGTTGTCCGAGGTTCGTCCGATGAACGTCAATCTCATCGGTGTGGGCGCTGGTTACAGCTACGTCGTTTCCGGTCCCACCCATCAGTGTTACGAAGACATCACGCTCATGCGCGCCTTGCCCAATTTCCAGGTGCTCTCTGCGGCCGATCATGTCACCGCCGCTGCGTTCTTCGATACCTGCAGCAATAGCACGGGTCCCAAGTACCTGCGTTTCGATGCGCAAGTGCTGCCGGTGATCTACGGTGACGGCGCTCCCGATCTGGCCCAAGGTTTCCACATCCACCGGCGCGGCGGCAAGATCGGTCTGGTCGCCACCGGCTACATGCTGCACACCGCGCTGCAGGCAGCCGAGGTGCTGGCCGCCGAAGGCATCGAGGTCGGTGTCATCGACCTGTTCGATCTGGCCCGCTTCTCGGCCGACGCCTTGCAGGAGGCGCTGCAGTCCTACGCCGGCATCGCCACGCTGGAAGAAGGTTTCCGCGGACGCGGCGGGATGGATTCCATGCTCTTCGAATTCATCGCCCGACGCGGTCTGCAGACCAGGATGCTCAATATCGGCGTGGACGGTGTCTATCGCTTCGAACTGGGCACCCGCACCGAGCTGCATGAAGAGGTCGGCATCGGTCCCCAGGCGGTGCTCACCAGCATCCGCGAGTTCGCCGCTTCCATCGCCCGTTGAGCCAACAGGCGTCCAGCGGTTTTTTTGACATTAACTTAACCAGATCGAGGAATACAGTGTCGAGCAAGATTCTTGTTACAGGCGGTGCGGGCTATATCGGATCCATGCTGGTCCCGGAACTGCTGAAATTGGGTCACCAAGTGACGGTGGTCGATAACTTCATGTTCCGCCAGGCCAGTCTCAATCACTGCTGCGGTTACGCCAACTTCAATGTGGTCAATGGCGATATCCGTCATGAAGACTTCATCCGTCCCTACTACGAAGCCGCCGAGATCATCATCCCGCTGGCCGCGTATGTGGGCGCGCCGCTGTGCAACAAGGACAAGACCGGCGCCCAGACCGTCAATCACGACGCCATCATGGCCATGCTGGGCATGCTGCGTGATGACCAGAAGGTGCTCATGCCCACCACCAACAGCGCCTATGGATCGGGAGACAAGGATAATTTCTGCGATGAAAATTCGCCGCTGAACCCGATCTCCAAGTACGCCATCGACAAGGTCGCCATCGAGAAAGAGCTGATGAAGCGCCAGAACTCGATCAGCTTCCGCCTGGCCACGGTGTTCGGCATGGCGCCGAAGATGCGCATCGATCTGCTGGTCAACGATTTTGTCTACCGGGCTGTGTACGATCGCTTCATCGTGCTGTTCGAGGGGCACTTCAAGCGTAACTACATCCACGTTACCGATGTGGTCAGGGCCTTCCTCCACGGCATCGACAACTTCGACACCATGCGCGGCGAGATCTTCAACGTGGGGCTGTCGGAAGCCAACGTCTCCAAGGCCGAACTGTGCGCCTGGATCAAGAAGCACATTCCGGATCTCGTCGTCATGGAAGCACCGCTGGCGACCGACCCCGACCAGCGTAATTACGTGGTCTCCAACGCCAAGCTCGAAGCCACCGGCTGGCAGCCGCAAGTGGGCCTGGATGCTGGCATCCGTGAGTTGATCAAGGGTTACGCCATGATCAAGAACACCCGCTACGGCAACGTCTGAGTTCCATCCCCTCCTGCGCGCAGCAACGCAGGCGCCACCCCGCTGGCCGGCTTTTGCCAAGGCGGCCACGGGTGGCGGTCCGGTACGGCGCATCTGCCTGATCCCCTCCCTTATGCCAACGGCTCTTCGAGAGCGCAGGCACAGTCTTCCCTGCATTTCCTATTGCGCGCCCGTCAGGCTGAGCAAATGTTCTTGCGTTTTCGGGCGCTGTGAAATTGTTTCCATTCGACCCTTGATTCATTTCCGCATGGAAATCATTTCCGCCTGACGTCGCGCAAAAGCCCGCTGCAAGCGGTTTTTCGGCGATTGTTATCGACGCGGTCAGGACGAGTCAGTATACTTTACAGGTATCAAGAAGCGATGCCGTCGGGAAAGACGGCGTCGCCGGACAGCCGGGAATCAGTCCTCCCTTAAGAAGGGCGATTCGCAGCTCATCCATTCAGCAGCAGGGGTTCCTTCGACTTGTGTAGATCGGCGGCATGCGCACGGCTTGTGTGCGTGCCGGGCGGTGAGCGTGCGCACGCGGTCTGCGCACGCGTGTCCGTGCGGAGGTGCAGGGGCAGTGCATGACATATCAGGGAGGGCCGCAGGGGCGCGGCCAGAAAAAATGAAACGATGCTTGCAGCATTACGTGATGGCAGCCGCGCTGCTGGGCACGGCCGCGGCGGCCGTGGCGCAGCCTGCGCCGGCGGCGGCCGAGGCCACTGAACGCTTCGAGATCCGCCGCTTCGTCGTGGCCGGCAATACCCTGCTCACTGAGGACCAGGTACAGGCCGCCGTCGCGCCCTTCACCGGCCAGGGCCGGGTCTACGGCGATATCCAGCAGGCGCTGGAAGCGCTGGAAAACCTCTACCGCAGCGCCGGCTATACCGCCGTGCAAGTCCATGTGCCGGAGCAGGAACTGAGCTCGGGCGAGGTGCGCATCGATGTCGTGGAAACCGTGGTGGGCAAGGTGCAGGTGAGCGACAACCGCCATTTCAGCCAAGCCAATATCCGCGCCAGCATCCCGGCCCTGAAGGAGGGCGTCTCGCCCAACCTGCGCCGCATCTCCGAGTCGGTGCAACTGGCCAACGACAATCCGGCCAAGCAAGTCAATGTCACGCTCTCGGCGGCTGAATCGGGTGACCAGATCGACGCCAAGATCGAGGTCAAGGACGATAATCCGCTGCGCGTCATGCTCAACCTCGACAATACCGGCAGCGCCGATACCGGCCGCTGGCGCACCGGGGTGGCCATCCAGCATTCCAACCTGTTCAACCGCGACCACGTCGCCACGGTGGCCTATACCACTTCGCCTGACAGCCCCTCGGGCTCCAAGGTCGATCTGTATTCGCTGGGTTACCGGTTGCCGCTGTATGCGCTGGGCGACAGCCTGGACTTCATCTACGGCAAGTCCAGCGTCAGCTCGGGCCAGACCCTGGCGCTCAATTCCACCCTCAACATCACCGGGCGCGGGGAAGTCTATGCGCTGCGCTGGAACCATTTCTTTGCCCGCAACGGCGAGTGGAGCAGCAAGCTGGTGCTGGGTGCGGATTACAAGAAGGTCGATTCATCCTGCGCCATCAATGGCGGTCTGCTGAACGGAGCGACCCTCAATACCTGCCTGCCCTATTCGACCTTGCCGCTGTCGCTGACCTACAGCGCCCAGCGCCAGGGCGTGGGCCAGGTGATCGACGCCAATATCGGCGTGGCCCGCAACATGGCCACGGGCGAGGCCCGGCGCAACGATGCACTGCAGGTCACGGATCGCTATTCGCTGTTTACCAATGGCCGCCAGTCGATGGACAACTTCATTGCCGTGCGTGGCGGCGCGTCCTGGCTCAAGGCCTTCCAGAGCGACTGGCAGATGCGCCTGGCCGGCAACCTGCAACTCTCGCCGCACGCCTTGCCGGCGGTGGAGCAATTCGGGCTGGCCGGGGCGACGGCGGTGCGTGGCTTCACCGAGCGCGCAGTCTCGGCCGACAGCGGCGTGGTGCTCAACAGCGAACTCTATACGCCTGACCTGCTGGCCAAGAGCGAGCTCAAGGGAAGCATGCGCTTGCTGGCCTTCGTGGATGCCGGACGTGGCGCCAACAATAACGTGACGTCCAGCTCCCAGGTGCAATCCACGCTGACGCTGGCTAGTATCGGCGCCGGTCTGCGCTATGCGCTGGGACGCGATTTCAACCTGCGCCTGGATGTGGCGCGGGTCCTGCTCAACGGCAATTCCATCACCGAACAACGTGGCGATCTCAACGCCCACCTGAGCGCAACCCTGGGGTTCTGACATGACAACTACCTCCGCTTCTGCCCAAGGCTCTTCCCGGCCGGCCATCGAATTGCTGCCGCCGTCGCTGACGGTGCGGGTGGGACGTCGCCGCCTGACGCTGAGCTGGCGCGCCCGCAAGCCCTTGCCGCAATTGCTGGCCGGCTTGCTGCGACGTTCTTGGACGCGCCTGCTGGCCCCGGCCCTGCGCATTTCGGTGGCCACGGCGGCGGTGTGCGGTGCGTGGCAGGCGCCCGTGCTGGCGGCCGCGCCAGCGCCCGGTACCCTGCCCACCGGCTGGAGCGTGGTCAATGGCAATGTCACCTTCACCCAGAACGGCAATATCCTCAACATCAACCAGCTCTCGCCGCAGGCCATTGCGCAGTTCCTGTCCTTCAGCATCGGTGCGGATGCGACGGTGAACGTGAACCAGCCCAGTGCGGCGGCGGCCCTGCTGGCCAAGGTCAGCGGCGGCGATATCTCGCAGATCTACGGCAAGCTCTCGGCCACCGGTACGGTGGTGCTGTACAACCCCAATGGCGTGGTCATCGGCCCCAGCGGCAGCATCGATGCCGGCCGCTTCATCGCCACCTCGCTGGCCATCAGCGACAGCGACTTCCTGGCCGGCAAGCTCAACTTCGCGCGCCAGGGCAATGCCGGTGTCGTGGACAACCAGGGCAAGATCCAGTCGGCCACCGGCGGCAGCGTCTACCTGATCGGCAGCAGCGTCTCCAACAGCGGCATCATCAAGAGCGCGCAGGGTGAAGTGATCCTGGCGGCGGGCGAAACCGTGACCCTGGCCGATACCGCCACGCCCGGCGTGACCGTCAATGTCACCGGCAGCGCGGGCAATGTCACCAACCTGGGCAGCATCACGGCCGAGGCGGGGCGCATTGGCGTGGCCGCCGGCCTGATCAACAACAGCGGCGTCATCAATGCCTCCAGCGTGGTGCGCGAGGGTGGGCGCATCTTCTTGCGCGCCAGCCAGAACCTCAACACCAGCGCCAGTTCCAGCATCCACGCGGACGGTACCCGGGGCGGCAATATCACCCTGGTGGCGCAGGACCAGGCCTTCATCGATGGCGATGTCTCGGCCACCGGAGCGCCGGGGCAGGGTGGCTTCGTGGAGACCTCGGGTCTGAAGCGGCTCGATGTGGTCAAGGCGCCTACGCTGGGCGCAGGCGGTAACTGGCTGATCGATCCCTCTGACCTGGAAGTGGTGTCGGGTGGCTCGCGCACCGTGTCCACCAGCACCGGCAATGGCAGTTATGCCATCAGCGCCAACGGCAGCAGTTCACAGATCGGCGCCGATACCATCGTCGGCCAGCTCGAAGCCGGGGTGAATGTCACGCTTGCTACCGGCGCGAATGGCAGCCAGGCCGGCAATATCACGGTCAGTTCGGCCATCGTCAAGCAGGCTGGCGGCGCTGCCTCGCTCACGCTCAATGCCGCCAACAATATCAGCATCAATGCCGACATCCGCAGCACCAGCGGAGCGCTGACCCTGACGCTGCACACCGGGGCCGGCGAGGGCGTTGACTTCAGCGCTGCGCGCCAGAGCACCGTCGGCAATGGCGCGCGCATTTCGCTCAATGGTGGCGATCTCTACGCGATGGATGGCGTCGAAGGCCGCGGCAACCTGCTCATCAGCAATGGCTCGGTGTGGCTCGACGGCACCAGCACGCTGCGCGCGGGCCGTCTGCAGCTCGATGGCGGCGGCTCGCTCGTCTATGCCAGCGGCAACAGCTCGGTCACGCTCAATGATGCGCTGATCAACAACGGCACCATCCAGGTCAACGCCAGCGGCCGCCTCTACAGCGATGGCGGGGTCTACAACAACGGCAACCTCACTCTGGCCAACGGTACCAGCCTGATGGCCAGCAGCACCTCGTTGAGCAACAACGGCACGGTGACACTGAGCAACGGCACGCTCAATTTCTCCAGCATCACCAACAACCAGAACGCGACCATCCTCGGCAGCGGCAGCCTGGTGGCGGCCGCAGGCGTGGTCAACAATGGCGTGCTGGCCCCGGGCGGTGACGGGATCATCGGCAACCTGACCATCGCCGGCAACTATACCCAGGGCGATACCGGCACCATGCTCATCGACGTGACCCCGGCCGGCACTAACGACAATGTCGTCTTCAGCGGCGGCTTTGCGCATCTGGGCGGCATGCTCAAGACGCACGTGCTGGGCAACGTCAATGATGTGGCCGAGGGCAGCAACTTCACGCCGTTCAACTTCCAGGGGGCGTCGCTGGGCGACAGCTACTTCCGCTACGTCAGTGGCGACGTCAGCAATGTCGATGGCATCAAGACCATGCTCAAGGCCAACTATACGGACGGTCCGTTGCGCCTGACCATGATGCGCAGCACCACCTTCTATGCATCAGGCAGCAACAGCTACTGGGGCGCCCGCGAGACCTGGAGCGGCGGTAGCAGTACCTACCTGCCCACCGAGATCGATACGGTGGTGATCGATTCCAACAATACCGTCACGCTCAGCGATGGCGTGGGCGACAAGATCGACCGTCTCCTGGTGAAGGGCACTGGCCAGTTCAACCAGACCGGCGGTGTGCTGACCGTGGTCAGCGGTTCGGTCATCGACGGTTCGGCTAACGTGAGCGGGGGCAGCTTTACCAGCAACGGCACCACGCTGGCGGGCAATTTCTCGGTCAATGGCGGCACCGTCACGCTCAGCGGCGTGACCGGCGGTAACGGTCGTCTGACCCTTGGTACAAGGGTGCAGGAAGAAGGAAACGATGAGGGCGGCAACCAGCTCTCGGCGATGCCCTTCGGCAACGGCAGCGTGACCATCGCCAATGCCTCGCACTCCAGCCTCAACGTCGACATCAACAGCGGCAACCTGACCCTGGGCGGTGATGTGCGCCTGGCTGCGCTCAACGTCACCCAGGGCAATGTGACCGGCAATATCGGTTCGCGCCTGGTGGTCGCGGAGTCCTTCCAGCAGACCGGCGGCAATCTGACTTTGGCCGATGCGGCGCTGTCCCAGACCAATGGCAGTCTGATCGTGGGCAACATCACGGCCAACAACCTGGTGCTGGAAGCTCAGTCGGCCAACATCTTCCAGCAGACCGGCAGCGCGCTGCACGTGAAGCAGCAGCTGATCACCTCGGCCACGGACGGCATTTCCCTCACCGAGACCGGCAACCAGATCGCAGGCTTCGCCGCCAACAACCAGGGCACGGGCAGCATCAGGCTGATCAACCGGCTCAATACTGCCGACGCCAGCGTGGTCACCATCAATGGGGTCCACACCGTCCATGGCGATATCAACATCGACAATACCGGCGGCATGCGCACGGCAGCGCTGGGCGACAGCGCCAGCTTCCTCGGGGCGTTGCCTTCCAGCACAGCGGGCGATCCACCAGCTACCGCCGCCAAGCTGGCCATGCTGGGCATGAGCAGCAATACCAACGGCCAGGTCAAGACCGACAATGGTGCGGTGACCATGGTCACGCACAGCCCCATGGCCATCGGGGCGGGCGGGGTCAGCGCCACTGGTGACATCATCCTGACCGCCAGCGCGTCGGCCGGCAGCAACGATACGCTGGTGGTCAATGGCGTGCTGGTCTCGCTGGGCGGCAACATCACGCTCGCTGCGGGCGATTCCATGACCATCAACGCCAATATCTCGACCTCGCCACCTGGCGTGGCCCTGCTCTCGGTGGACTCGGGGGCGGTGATCGGTTACGCCCAGGGGGTGCGCATCACTGATGTCAATGGCACCCGCATTCCGCTGCCCGCGAGTGCGACCAGTTCCGCTGGCAGCAATACCCAGACCAGCCAGGCAGTGCAACAGCAGCAGAACCAGCAGAGCCAGAACCTGCAGGCCACCGTCAACAGCGCGCGGCTTTCCGATCCCAATGCCCAGTCCGCCGGCAATCCCGTCCAGCAGAGCAGCGGCGGCGGCCAGACCGTAGGCGGCACCGCAGGCAGCTTCGGCGATGACAGCGGCGGCGATCCGAAGGCAGCGCGCAAAGCCCTGCCGATGTGCACCTGATAACCTGGACCTAGCCATGACCATGACATCGCATCTTCAATCCTTGCCGGCGCTTCTGCCGCGTCGGCTGGCCTGGCTGGGCCTGCTGCTGCTCTTGCTGACGGCCAGCGGCCTGGTGCAGGCCCAGGTGGTGGGCCAGGTGACCCATCTTTCCGGCGTGCTCACGGCGCGCCATGCCGACGGCACGCGCGCGGTGCTGTCGGTGAAGTCGGCCATCCTGCAGGGCGACACCCTCATCACCGAGCGCGAGACCTATACCCGCGTCAAGTTCGTCGACAACGCCGAGATCGTGCTCAGGCCCGGCACCGAAGTGGCCGTCAACAAGTACATCTACGACGAAAAGAAACCCGAGAACGACTCCGTGGCCATCGGCCTGGTCAAGGGTGGGTTGCGGGCCGTCACGGGACTGGTGGGCAAGCGCAACCATGAAGCCGTCAACTTCGATACGCCCACGGCCACCATCGGTATTCGCGGTACCCATTTCGGCGCGCTGTTCTGCCAGGCCGATTGCGGCGCGATCCCCACGCCCAGTGGCCAAGCTCCCGCCGATGGCTTGCATGTGGATGTGGCCTCGGGCGCGATCCTGGTGAGCAATGCGGGCGGCGCGCAGCTGTTCAACGCCGGGCAGTTCGGCTATGTCTCCGGGCCCCTGCAGCCGCCGGTAGTGGTGCCGGCCAACATCGGCGTGCCGGTGACGATGCCGCCGGCCATCAGCAGCAATACCAACAATGGCATGCAAAAGCTCGGTGCGGCCAGCGCGCCTGATTGCGTGGTGCATTAAAGCTGCTTCGTTGCCGATGGAAAAAGGGCGCTGCACCGTGGGGTGAGCGCCCTTTTTTCCTGGCTGGCGGAGAAGGCTTCAGAGTTCCAGGATGGTCCCCGTCGCCAGCATGCGTGGACGGTGCGCCGTGCCGCCGGCGGCGATCTCGGCGGCAATCTCCTGCACCTGGCTGGGTTTGGCATGGGTGACCAGCACGTCCGGGCGGGATTGCAGATGCTGCAGCTCTTCCAGCAGCAGGGCCGGGCAGAGATGCTTGGACAGCAGCGCCAGTTCGCGTTCGCGGTTGGCGAAGGCGGCTTCGATGATCAGATAGCGCAACTGCTCGATGCGGTTGAGCGCCTGCCACAGCGGCGGGCACACCGTGGTGTCGCCGCTGAAGGCGAGCGACGCGCCGCTGCGATCGTTCCTGACCTGGTAACCTACTGCCGGCACCGTATGCTCGGCGGGCAGCGCGGTGATGCTGCGCTGGCCCAACGCGACGGTCTGGCCGGGTTCGATGGTGGCAAAGCGCAGGAAGGGCTGTTCGGCGCTGGGAATGACGCTGAAATCAGGCCAGATGTGCCAGTTGAAGATGTGCTTGCGGATGATCTCCAGCGTGGCCGGGGTGGCGTGCATGGTGATGGGCGTCTGGCGCAGGTCGCCGACGCTGTCGATCATCAGGGGCAGGCAGGCGATGTGGTCGAGGTGGGCGTGCGTGATGAAGACATGGTCGATGGCCTGCAGCCGTTCCAGTGTCAGATCGCCCACGCCGGTACCGGCGTCGATCAGGATATCGTCATCGATGAGCAGGGACGTGGTGCGCATGCCATTGCCACCGATTCCCCCGCTGCACCCGAGAATTTCTACATGCATCGTCATTGCCGCTCTATTGTCTGTGGTCTTGGTCATGCGGTCAGGAAAAGTCCAGGGCGGACTTTCGTTGCAGCCCGGAAACCCCCGCCGGATCCGGCTTTGCGCGATATGTGGCAAAGATTGCAACAGGGGCGATGGTAAGGGATTCGGGACGCTAAATCAATCGGGATATCCCTGATCCTGGCCCGCGCGCCCATGCCGTTGCTGCATAAGCGCAGAATTGCAGGTTATTTCCCCACAAGCTCGCCGCAAGGTCGCGTCGCGGGGCCTCTTAGAATCGCCAGGATGCCATCAGAGCATCCGCAGAATCGCGTCCATCTTCCACGCCAACGCATCAGGGAGCAGCATGTTGTCAGCCGTCAATCCACTCGCCCGTGCCGGGAGCCTGGCAGCATGAGCCCGTTTTCGCACATCCCGGCAGCGGAGCGCCACCGCCACATTGCTTATCGCCTGGAACGGCTCACCGAGCTGTGCCGCGAGCTGGGCAGCAGCCGCGATATTCCCCTGTTGCTCGAACGTATCCTGCTCACGGCCAAGGACATCACCCAGGCCGATGGCGGCACCCTCTACCGCATCAATGAAGGCGGCGACAGCCTGCGCTTCTACATCTCGGTCAACGATACGCTCAAGATGCACCAGGGCGGCAGCAGCGGAAAAGCCATCTCCATTCCCGACATCGCGCTGCGCTTGCCCGATGGCCAGCCCAACCTGTCGGCGGTGGCCGCCTATGCCGCCAATACCCGCAAGTCGGTCAATATCGCCGATGTCTACCAGGTCAGCAGCGGCTTCAATTTCAATGGCATGCGGCTCTTCGACGAGAAGTATGGCTACAAGTCCCAGTCCTTCCTGACGGTGCCCATGGAGGATCATGAGGGCGAGCTGGTGGGCGTGCTGCAGCTCATCAATGCCATCGATCCGGTCACCGGTGTGCCGGTGCCCTTCTCCGAGACCGACCAGCACTTC
Source organism: Herbaspirillum camelliae (assembly GCF_001929405.1). Taxonomy (NCBI): domain Bacteria; kingdom Pseudomonadati; phylum Pseudomonadota; class Betaproteobacteria; order Burkholderiales; family Oxalobacteraceae; genus Herbaspirillum; species Herbaspirillum camelliae. Next base: position 865,045 of record NZ_KV880769.1, on the reverse strand, counting down.
ATCGAAGCGCTGGCCTCGCAGGCGGCCATGGCTATGACCAACCAGCAACTGATCCAGCGCCTGGAGCAGTTGTTCGAAAGCCTGATCCGCCTCATCAACATCGGCATCGGCGAAAAATCGCCGCACACCGGACGCCACTGCGAGCAGGTGCCGGAACTGGCGATGATGCTGGCCGAGGCCGCGCACAACGCCACCGAAGGTCCGCTGGCCGATTTCCAGATGAGCGAGGCCGATCGCCGCGAACTGTGGCTGGCGGCGCTGCTGCATGACTGCGGCAAGATCAGCACGCCCACCCACATCGTCGAGAAGGCCACCAAGCTGGAGACCATCTTCGACCGCATCCACCTGGTCGAGACCCGCATCGAGGTGCTCAAGCGCGACGCCGAGATCCGCGTCCTGCAGGAAAAGCTGGCGCTGGGCGCGGCGCTGGATGCGCAGCGCGCCGCCGAGCTGGACGCCGGCCTGGCCGCCGAGCTGGCCCAGCTTGATCTGGAGCGCGCCTTTATGCGCAAGATCAATGTGGGCACCGAGGGTATGCGTGCGGAAGACCAGCAGCGCGTCCTGGAAATCGCCCAGCGCAGCTGGCGCGGTCCGGACGGCCAGCTGCGCCCGCTGCTGGACGAGGAGGAATCGGCCAACCTGCGCATCCGCGCCGGCACCCTCAATGACGCCGAGCGGCAGATCATCAACAACCACATCGTCATCACCATCAAGATGCTGGAGTCGTTGCCGTGGCCCAAGCAGCTGGCGCGCGTGACCGAATTCGCCGGCGGCCATCATGAGCGCATGGATGGCAAGGGCTATCCCAAGGGACTCACGCGGGACCAGATGTCGGTGCAGGCGCGCATCATGGCCGTGGCCGATATCTTCGAGGCGGTGACCGCGGCCGATCGCCCCTACAAGCGCGGCAATACGCTCAACGAGGCCGTCGAGATCCTAGCCGGCTTCAAGGCGCGCGACCATATCGATCCGGACCTCTTCGACCTGTTCGTGCGCGAACGCATCTACGAGAAGTACGCCGAGAAATTCATGCATCCCAGCCAGATCGACGCGGTCGACCTGTCACGCATTCCCGGCTTCGGGGCCTGACCGGAGGCAGCGGCTGGGGTATGCTTGAGCCTGTCCAAGCAAATGAGCGCGTCACAACGGTGCGGGTTGGGCCCCTACCGTAGCGCATCGAGGAAAAGCATCACGTGTCTGAGGTTGTAACCCGTCCTTCCCATTCCGCGCCCCGGGCTGCCGTTTCCCCGCGCCCCGGTTTCCTGCGTCGCCACTGGCGCGGCGACTATTCGCTGGCGCGTTCCTACTGGCTGCATACGGTCTTGCTGACCTCGCTCACGCCGGCCCTGGCGATCCCCTTGCTGGCGCGCCTGACCAATGACATGCCGGCCCGCTATGGCATGGGCGGGGTGCTCTTCATCGCTGCCTTCAGCTACCTGGCCTGGACCTGGGGCGTGTGCGGCTGCTGGCGCTCGGCCAGTCGCCATGTGGCGCGGGGCGGTCGGCGCTGGGCCGAGCTGGCGGTCAAGTTCCTGATCCTGTGCGGCGTCATCAGCATGGCCACCAGCACCTGGCGCGCCGCCCATTCGCTGCGCGAGCAGTTCGAGATCGCCCTGGGCAAGCAGTTGGGGCCGCCGGTGGTCTACCAGCTGCGCGTGGATGGCAAGTCGGTGCTGCTGCAGGGCGGGATGAACGATGGCGCCGCCGAAGGCCTGGCGCGCATCCTCGATCAGCATCCTTCGGTGGGGACCGTGGTGCTGTATTCGGCCGGCGGCTGGGTGCGCGAGGGCAAGCTGGTCGGCGAGGTGATCCGCCAGCGCGGCCTGGCGACCTACGTGGAGCAGGAGTGCTCTTCCTCCTGCACCCTGGCCTTCCTGGCCGGACGCGACCGCGCCATGGACCCACGCGCGCACATCGGTTTCCACACCCTCTACACCGTGGGCGGCGACGACCGCATCAACAAGAGCTTCGACCGCAAGCTGACCTTCGATACCTACGGCAAGCTGGGCCTGCCGCACGAATTCATTGAGCGCATCGCCGACACGCCTGCCAGCAGCAGCTGGTATCCGGAACTGGGCCAGTTGCTGCAGGCGGGCGTGCTGACCCGGCTGGCCCCGGGTGGTGAAACGGCGCAACTGGCCACCATCGCCACCTCGCGCGACATCCTCGAAGCCGAATTCAAGAAGGGTGCGCTGTTCGACATCATGGCGCGCTATCACCCCAAGGAATTCGCCCATACCATCGACTTGGCCTGGGCGCAGGTGCAGGCCCATGCGTCGGATGCGCAGATCCTGGCGGTGGGGCGCGAGCAGATCGGCATCCTCAGCCGCCGTCTGCTACCCATTGCCTCCGATGCCTCGCTGGCCGAGTTCCAGCAATTGCTGCTGGACCAGGCCGTGGCCCTGCGCGGCATCAGCGCGGCGGCCTGCACCGAGCTGATCTATCCGCGTTCGCGCGAGGACGCCACCGCCGGGCGCGAAGCGCCGCAGGCGGTGCTGCCGCCGGAATTCGCCAACCGCGAACAGCGCATGACCCAGCATCTGCTGCGCGATGCCGATCCGGCCAATGCCGGTCGCTATACGCTGGCCGAGCGCACTCGCGTGATCCGCCAGGCGCTCGCCCCGCTCACCCAGGACCAGCTCAAGCTGCTGTCTTCACCATTGCGCCGCCAGGCCGATCCTGAGGCCACCTGCGACGCCTCCATCGCCTACCTGCGCGCGGTCAACCAGCTGCCGCCGCCGGAGCGCCGGGTGGCGCTGCGTGTGCTGTATTCGCGCAACTGAGGCGGGCGAACCGGCCTTCATTGCCGGGGGTGTTTGCTGCAATGCGGTAAAATGCGGGCTTCACTGCATGCCGACGCCGGTTCCTTGCACCGCTGTCCCTCTGGCATGTTCCCCCTGAAGCACCGCCTTTTCCATCGCCTCCCTGCGCCAGCGTGCAGGCCGAGCTGCTGCCCATGACGACCATCACGACACCGACTTCGCGCCTGCGCGACCTGCGCCAGAATGTACTGGCCGGCCTTACCACCTCCTTCGCGCTGGTGCCGGAATGCATCGCCTTCGCCCTGGTGGCGCAGTTGAATCCGCTCATGGGTTTGTATGGCGCCTTCTTCATCTGCACCATCACGGCGCTCTTTGGCGGACGGCCCGGCATGATCTCGGGTGCGGCGGGATCGATGGCGGTGGTGATCGTGGCGCTGGTGGTGCAGCATGGCGCGCAGTATTTCCTGGCCACCGTGGTGCTGTCGGGGCTGATCATGCTGGCCTTCGGGGTGTTGCGGCTGGGCAAGCTGGTGCGCATGGTGCCGCATCCGGTGATGCTGGGCTTCGTCAATGGCCTGGCCATCGTGATCGCCTTGTCGCAGCTGGAACATTTCCGCATCGCGACGGCGGCCGGCACGCAGTGGCTGCAAGGATCAGCGCTGTGGGTGATGATCGCGCTCACGCTGGCCACCATGCTCATCGTCTGGCTGCTGCCGCGCGTGACCAAGGCGGTGCCCCCGGCCCTGGCGGCCATCCTCGGCGTCGGTCTGGTGACGTACGCCAGCGGCCTGCACACCCGCACGCTGGCCGACATGGCGCAGATCGCCGGCGGCCTGCCGCCGCTGCACCTGCCCAGCGTGCCGATGACGCTGGACACCTTGCGCATCATCGGTCCCTACGCCGTCCTCATGGCCATCGTCGGCTTGCTGGAAACGCTGCTGACCTTCAATCTGACCGACGAGATCACTGCCACGCGTGGCCAGCCCAACCGGGAATGCCTGTCGCTGGGCGCCGCCAATATCGTCTCGGGCCTGTTCGGTGGCATGGGCGGTTGCGCCATGATCGGCCAGACCATGATCAACCTCGGCTCGGGCGGTCGTTCGCGGCTGTCCGGTGTGGCGGCGGGCGTCATGATCCTGTTGTTCATCCTCTTCCTGTCGCCGGCCATCGAGCGCATCCCGCTGGCGGCGCTGGCCGGCGTCATGTTCGTGGTGGCGCAGGAGACCTTCGCCTGGGGTTCGCTGCGCGTGCTGGGCAAGGTGCCTCGCAGCGATGCGCTGGTCATCATTGCGGTGACGGTCATCACGGTGCTGACCGATCTGGCGGTAGCGGTGCTGTGCGGCATCGTGATCGCCGCGCTCAACTTCGCCTGGCAGCATGCGCGCGAGGTGCGTTCGGACGTGCGCGATGAGGACGATGGCAGCCGCACCTATGTGCCGCATGGCACGCTCTTCTTTGCCTCCACCACGCATTTCCTCGCATTGTTCGATACCGGAAATGATCCACAACAGGTCACCCTGGATTGCCGGCATCTGCGCCTGGCCGATCACTCCGCCATTGCCGCCGTGCAGACCCTGGCCGAGCGCTATACGCGGATGGGCAAGCAATTACGCGTGGTGGCCTTGTCGCAACGGTGCCGCCAGTTGTTGCAGCGGGCTGGGTTGCCACAGGTCGCCTGAAGAAAAAAGGCCCGCCCTCGGGGGAGCGAGGCGGGCCAAAGTACCACGGGAAACGAGTTGTCACGGACGGCCCGCATCGCAGGATGCGGGCCGTTTTCGCAGGCGTCCTACAAGGCCAAGGCCAGGAAGTCCATCTTGCCCAGCTTGACGCCCTTGTGGCGCAGGATGCCGTAGGCGGTGGTGAGGTGGAAGAAGAAGTTGGGCAGGCCGAAGGTGGTCAGGTAGTGCTGGGCCGTCATGCTGCGTTCTTCGCCGCGCAGCTTCATGGTCACGGCGCGTTCTTCCTGGCCGTCGATGGCGTCGGCCGGGATCGATTCCAGGAAGACGATGGTCTTGTTGATGCGCGCCTGCAAGTCGTCGAAGCTGGCTTCGTCGTCGGCGAAGGCTGGTGCGGCCACGCCGGAGAGGCGGCTGGCGGTGGCCTTGGCGGTATCGCTGGCGCGCTGGACCTGGCCGCTCAGGGCGTACATGTCTTCGTACAGGCGCGCTGCGAGCAGTTCGTTGGGATCGAGCTGGTGTTGCGCGGCGTGCTGCTCGGCCTTTTCCAGCAGGGTGGACAGGGTATCGAGGCCGTGGATCAGCATCGGGATGCTGACCTGGTACAGGGAGAGGGACATGGTGTTCTCTATATTGCGTCGGTGGATGGAAAGAAGGGCGCGGCGTTCCTGCTGCGCTCGGCAGCAGGAACATCTTACCTGGCCGAGGACAGTTGCTCGGCCGGGACTCCCCAGCCGCCACCCAGCGCGCGGATCAGGTTGACGGTGGAGCGGGCGCGTTCGCCATCGAGGGTGACCGAGGCGCGCTGCTGTTGCAGCACGGTGCGGTCGGCGTCGATGACGCTGAAGTAGCTGACCGCCCCTTCGCGATACTGCGTGTGCGAGAGCGTGGCCGCGCGTGCCGAGGCGGCCACGGCTTCATCCTGGGCGCGGTTCTGCTGATCCAAGATACGCAGGTTGGCCAGATTGTCTTCCACTTCGCGGAAGGCGTTCAAGACCGTGCCGCGATAGCTGGCCACCTGTTCTTCATAGCTGGCGCGCGCGCGATCCACGCCAGCCTGGCGACGGCCGCCATCGAAGATCGGCATCGACAAGGCCGTGCCCACCAGCGGACCCAGCAGGAAGGTGCGGCTGGACCAGTTGAACAGGTCGCCCAGCTGCGCCGATTCATAGCCCAACCCGCCGGTCAGGTTCAGGCTGGGGAAGAAGGCCGACTTGGCTACGCCCACGCGGGCATTGGCCGCGGCCATGGCGCGCTCGGCCGCGGCGATGTCGGGACGGCGTTCCAGCAGCGCCGAGGGCAGGCCGGCCGGCACCGAGACGGCCAGGCGCGTCAGCGGCTGCGGCGGCAGCGAGAACTCGGCCGGGGTGCGGCCCAGCAGGATGGCCAGCGCATGCTCGGCGGTGGCGCGCTGGCGGGCGATGCCCAGCGCTTCCGATTGCGCCGAGGCCAGTTCGGCGCGGGCGCGGGCCACATCAACCTCGCTGATATCGCCTTCATCGAAGCGGCGCTGCACCAGACGCAGCGATTCCTGGCGCAGGTCTACGGTGCCGCGATAGAGGGCCGCCGCCGCGTCCAGTTCGCGCACCAGGAAATACTGTTGCGCTACGTCCGCCTGCAAGGCCAGCAGCACCGAATGGAACAGCGCTTCGCTGCGCTGGGCGTCGGCGGTGGCAGCGTCGACTGTGGAGGCGACCCGGCCAAACAGGTCGACTTCATAGGAGACATTGGCCTGGGCGCGGTAGAGCGTGTTGGGCCGGGTGTCGGCATCGGCCGGCAGGCCTTGCGAGGCGGGCGAAGGACGCTGGCGGGTCGCGCCGATGCCGGCATCGACCTGCGGGAAGTAGCCCGAGCGCGCATCGCGGGTCAAGGCACGCGCCTGGCCCAGGCGGGCGGCGGCGGCCTTGAGGTCCTGGTTGGCTTGCTGGGCGCTGTCTTCGAGGGCGTTCAGCTTCTCGTCACCGAAGATCTTCCACCACTCGCCGCGGGTGATGTCTTCGGCGGGTTGCGCGGTCTTCCACTGGCTGCCGTTCTCGCCGGTCTGCGTGGCGGGGGCGGCTTCCTTGAAGGCGGCCGGGGTGTCCACCGAAGGACGTTCATAGGTCGGGGCCACCGAGCAACCGGCCAGCACCAGCAGCGCAGCCAGCAGGGCCGAGCCGATGCGCACGGGGCGCAACAGGCGGCTCATCGAGAGAGATTGGGTCATCATTTTTCTTGCTCCATTCATGGGCTGATCCGCAGATCAGCGATCATCCTGTGCGCCCGGTGCAGCATGGGCGATGTGGGTGCCGGCGGTCATCGGGGCTTCGTGATGCGAGGCCGAGTGCAGTGCGCGGCGGTCGATGGTACGCAGCAGGACGTAGAACACGGGCGTGAGGAACAGGCCGAACAGGGTCACGCCCAGCATGCCGAAGAACACCGCAATGCCCATCGCATGGCGCATTTCCGAACCGGCGCCGGAGGAGGTCACCAGCGGCACCACACCCATGATGAAAGCGATGGAGGTCATCAGGATCGGGCGCAGACGCAGGCGGCTGGCTTCGATGGCGGCCTGCACGGCGGTACGGCCCTGCATCTCCAGTTCGCGGGCGAATTCCACGATCAGGATGGCGTTCTTGGCTGAGAGTCCCACCAGCACCATCAGGCCGATCTGGGTGAAGATGTTGTTGTCGCCACGGGTGAGCCACACACCGGTCAAGGCGGCCAGGATGCTCATCGGCACGATCAGGATCACGGCCAGCGGTAGGGTCAGGCTTTCATAGAGGGCCGCCAGCACCAGGAACACCAGCAACACGCTGATCGGGAACACCCACACACCGGCATTGCCTGCCAGGATCTTCTGGTAGGTCAGGTCGGTCCATTCGAACTTGATGCCGCGCGGCAGGGTCGCTGCAGCCACACGTTCGGCAGCGGCCTGCGCCTGGTCCGAGGAATAGCCCGGGGCCGGACCACCGTTGATGTCGGCAGCGGTATAGCCGTTGTAGCGCACCACCATTTCCGGACCAAAGGTCTGCTTGACCTTCACCACCGAGGACAGCGGCACCATTTCGCCGGCATCGTTGCGGGTCTTCAGTTGCGCGATGTCCTCGGCCTTGGCGCGGAAGGGCGCGTCAGCCTGTGCCCGCACCTGATAGACGCGGCCGAAGCGGTTGAAGTCGTTCACGTACAGCGAACCCAGGTAGATCTGCATGGTGTTGAAGACGTCGGTGACCGGAATGCCCAACTGCTTGGCCTTGACGCGATCCAGTTCCACGTCCAGCTGCGGCACGTTGATCTGGTAGCTGGAGAACATCGGGCCCAGCGCCGGTTCCTTGGCGGCGGCCTTCATGAAGGCTTGCGCAGCCTTGTCCAGTTCGGCGTAGCCCAGTGCATCGCGGTCTTCGATCTGCATCTTGAAGCCACCCAGCGTACCCAGGCCCATCACCGGCGGCGGCGGGAAGACGGCGGTGAAGGCTTCCTTGATGCTGCCGAATTTCTTGTTCAGCGAAGCGGCAATCGCATTGCCCGACAGGTCCTTGCTCTTGCGTTCATCGAAGGGCTTCAGGCCCACGAAGACGATACCGGCCGAGGAGCTGTTGGTGAAGCCATTGATGGACAGGCCAGGGAAGGCGATGGCGCTGGCCACACCGGGTTCCTTCAACATGATGTCGCTCATCTTGCGCATCACTTCTTCACTGCGGTCGATCGAAGCGCCATTGGGCAATTGCGCGAAGGCCACCAGGTATTGCTTGTCCTGGCCCGGCACGAAGCCGCCGGGGACGATGTACGACACGCCCAGGGTGGCCGCCAGCAGCAGCACGTACACGCCCATGGTGGCGCCCTTGCGCTTGATCACACCGGTCACGCCATGGCCATAGTTGTCCGAGGCGCGGTTGAAGAAGCGGTTGAAGCGGATGAAGAAGCCACCGAGGAAACGGTCCATCTGGCGCGTCAGCCAGTCCGGCTTGTCGCCATGGCCCTTGAGCAGCAGGGCGGCCAGGGCCGGGGAGAGCGTGAGCGAGTTGAAGGCCGAGATGACGGTGGAGATCGCAATGGTCATCGCGAACTGCTTGTAGAACTGGCCGGTCAGGCCGGTCATGAAGGCCAGCGGTACGAACACCGCCACCAGCGTCAGGGCAATGGCGATGATGGGGCCGGAGACTTCCTGCATGGCGCGATAGGTGGCGTCACGTGGCGAGAGTCCTGCGCCGATGTTGCGCTCGACGTTTTCCACCACCACGATGGCGTCATCGACCACGATACCGATGGCCAGCACCATCCCGAACAGCGACAGCGCATTGATGGTGTAGCCAAAGCCCAGCATCAGCGAGAAGGTACCGATGATGGAGACCGGCACGGCCAACAGCGGAATGATGGAGGCGCGCCAGGTCTGCAGGAAGATGATCACCACGATCACGACCAATGCAATGGCTTCCAGCAGGGTATGCACCACCGCTTCGATGGAGGCGCGCACGAACTGGGTCGGGTCATAGACGATGCTGTAGCTGACCGAACTGGGGAAGTCGGCCGACAATTCCTTCATCGCCGCGCGCACCTGGGTCGAGACCTCCAGCGCATTGGCGCCCGGCGCCTGGAAGATGGGGATGGCCACGGCCGGCTTGTTGTCCAGCAACGAGCGCAGGCCGTATTCGGAGGCGGCCAGTTCCACCCGGGCCACATCGCCCAGGCGGGTAGTGGCGCCGTCCGGCGAGGCTTTCAGGATGATGTCGCGGAATTCGCCTTCGGTCTTCAGGCGACCCTGGGCGTTGACCGACAGTTGCAGCGGTGTTTCCGGCGAGCTGGGCGAGGCGCCGATCACACCGGCGGCCACTTGCACGTTCTGCTCGCGGATGGCGCGCACCACGTCGGTGGCGGTCAGGCCGCGCTGGGCCACCTTGTTGGGATCGAGCCAGACGCGCATGGCGTAGTTGCCCGAGCCGAACAGGCCCACTTCACCCACGCCCTGGATACGCGCCAGGCGGTCCTTGACGTTCAGGACTGCGTAGTTGCGCAGGTAGGTGGTGTCGTAGCGGTTGTCGGGCGAAGTCAGGTGCACCACCATGGTCAGCGTGGGCGAGGACTTGAGCGTGGTCACACCCAGTCGCTGCACATCTTCCGGCAGGCGCGGCAGGGCTTGCGAGACGCGGTTCTGCACCAGCTGCTGGGCCTTGTCGGGATCGACGCCCAGGCGGAAGTTGACGGTGATGGTGAGGTTGCCGTCGCTGTTGGCCTGCGACTGCATGTAGAGCATGTTTTCCACGCCGTTGATCTGCTCTTCCAGCGGCGAAGCCACGGTTTCAGCGATCACCTTGGGGTTGGCGCCGGGATACTGCGCGCGCACCACCACCGAGGGCGGCACCACTTCCGGATATTCGGAAATGGGCAACTGCAGCATGGCCAGCACGCCGCCCAGCAGGAGCAGTACCGATAGCACGCCCGCGAAGATCGGGCGGTCGATAAAGAATTTGGAGATATTCATGTAGGTTCCTTGTCAGTCGTCAGGATGCAAATGCCCTTGCAGGGGCCTTGCAGTCCCTGCGACTTGTTCTTCCTTGAATGCGAGAGCGCTCTGGTGTCGGATCAGGCCTTGCCGGCGGCAGGCGCGGCAGCAGCGGTCTGCACCTGCATCGGCACCACGGTCGGGGTGATGGCGTCACCCGGGCGGATGCGTTGCAGGCCATTGACCACGATGCGTTCACCCGGCTGCAGACCCTTTTCGATCACCACCAGGCCGTCGTGGCCAGCGCCCACCACCACCTGGCGATAGTTGGCGTGGTTGTCCTTGTCGGCCACCATGACGAAGCGCTTGTCCTGGTCGGTGCCGATGGCCTTCTCGTCGATCAGCACGGCCTGGTGCGGTTCGCCGCCACCCAGTCGCACCCGGGCATACAGTCCCGGGACCAGCTGGCTGTCGGCATTGTCGAAGATGGCGCGCACGCGGATGGTGCCGGAGGCGATGTCCAGACGGTTGTCCACCGAGCCGACACGGCCCTTGCGGGAATAGCCGTCTTCATTGGCCAGACCAAGTTCCACGGGTACGGTGGCGCCGGCGGCGCGGGCCGGGTTCACGTATTTCAGGAAGCTTTGTTCATCCACGTCGAAGGAGGCATAGACCTTGGCCACCGATACCAGCGTGGTCAGCGGCGCATTGGCTGCACCCGGGTTGACCACATTGCCCACGGTCACTTCGGCGCGCGAGATGCGGCCCGAGACGGGAGCAGTGATGCGGGTGTATTCCAGGTTCAGGCGGGCGGCGCGCAGGGCCGCGCGGGCGGCGGCAACATTGGCCGACGCTTCGCGCGAGGCGTTCTGCTTCTCTTCGAAATCGCGCTTGGCAATGGCGTTGTCGCCCAACAGGCGCTGGCCACGGGCCAGGTCGGAGGCGGTATAGCCGGCGCGCGCTTCGGCGCCGGCCAGTTGCGCTTCGGCGCGCGCCACTTCGGCCTCATACGGACGCGGATCGATGGTGAAGAGCACGTCGCCCTTCTTGACCAGGGCGCCATCCTTGAAGTGGACGGCGGTCAGGGTGCCGCCGACCAGCGGGCGGACCTCGACGCGATCGACCGCTTCGATGCGGCCCGAATAGGATTGCCAGTCGATGATCTGGCGCTGGACCACCTCGGCCACATCGACCGGAGCGCCGGCCGCCGCCGCGCTGGGCGCGGTGGTGGCGTTGGCCGACAGGCCCACGACCGAGATCGCGCCACCGACCGACAGGGCGATGACGGCCAGGACCGTAGCAGTAAGAGCGAAGCGCTTGCGCAGGGGAGCAGGAGTTTGCATTTTCTTATCCTCAGAATGGTGTGGAGGGTTGGAGCTTGTTGGGCAGGAATTCAGGGTGCAGTGCATTGCCTTGCAACTTGGCGAAGCGACATCGCAGGAAATTGACGATCTCGGTCAGCAGCGGCAGGTGGGTGCGCAGCGCCGCATGGGTGATGCCGACAAAGCGCGAGACCTGCGTGGGTACGCCCGCGCGGATCAGGCTGGAGGCGTATTTCTCGGCCTCGGGGCAGAGTACGTCGCGCTCGGCGGTGGCGATGAAGGCCGGCGGCAAGCCCGCCAGGCGACTCACTTCCAGCGGCGCGGCATAGGGATGCAGGCGCTGCATGGTCTGCGGCAGGTACTGGCGATAGCTGGCCGCGCAGGTCTCGGCGGTGAGGTCCGATTGCAGGCGGGCGGCGTCACCCAAGAGGCGCATGCTCGGGTCCAGCATGGGGCTGATCAGCACCTGCGCGGCCAGCGGCTTGCCGCAGCGGTCGCGGGTCATCAGCGTCAGGCTGGCGGCCAGGCAGCCGCCGGCGTCGTCCCCGGCCACCACCATGCGGTCCAGGTCCACCTTCAGTTCAGCGGCGTTCTTGCACGCCCAGGTGGCGGCGGCGAAGGCGTCTTCGGGCGCAGCCGGGAAGGGTTTGGCCGGGGCCAGCGCATAGCCCACCGACAGCACGGCCAACTGGCCATGCTCGGCGATGAAGCGCGCCGGGGTGTCGGCGTCCTCCAGCGAACCGCTGACGAAGCCGCCGCCGTGGAAGTACATCACCAGCGGGCGCTTCTGGCCGCGCGCCAAGGGTGTGACCGGCAGGTAGAGGCGCACGGGAATGCGCCCCAGCGGGCCGGGAACGAAGAAATCGCGGATATCGAGTGAAGACGAGCCTTGCATGATGTGCGCCTGGGCATGAGCCACTGGTCCAAGAATGGAGCGGATTGTGCGCCACAGCAGGGGTACGAATAAACACCTATAATCCAACAACACTGTTCGGTTGCGCCGAACAATCGCAGTGATAAGTTCCTTCACAATTGCACTCCGTGATGAGATCGAAAGTGCCGGTGACGGCGCCGGCGGGCCTTCATGCGATGCTGCACGTAGAAGGGCGATGATGCAGATTTGGTATTAAATGCTGTTAATTGCTGAAATTTGAGCTAAATTGGAGAGATCTGCCCGGCTGGGCGGAGCGGCTCTCCGATCAAGGCAGGCCAGCGCGCCGGGGGCGGTGCGGGCTTGATCCACCTGTGCCACCTGTATCCTTGCCCCCGTTTTTGCCCCGTTTGCCGCCCCGGTCTTGCCGGGAAGACGGCCTCAAGGAGAGAGCAATGGACCGTTTCCAGGCCATGCAGGTCTTCACCGCCGTGGTGGATGCCAACAGTTTCACGCGCGCTGCCGACAACCTGAACCTTCCACGCACTACCGTCACCACCCTGGTTCAGGGGTTGGAAAGCATGCTGCAGGTGCGGCTGCTGAACCGCACCACGCGCCGCATCAGTCTCACGCCCGATGGTGCGGCCTACTACGAGCGCTGCGTACGCATCCTGGCTGACCTGGACGAGACCGAGCAGTCCTTCCGCAACGTCACCCGCGGTCCGCAGGGGCGCTTGCGCATCGACGTGCCGGCCTCGGTCGGGCGGCTGATGCTGCTGCCCAACCTGTGTGATTTCTATACCCGCTACCCCGATATCGAGTTGATGATGGGCATGGGCGACCGCCCCGTGGACCTGGTGCAGGAAGCGGTCGATTGCGTCATCCGCATCGGCGAGCTGCAGGATTCGTCGATGGTGGCGCGCCGCATCGGCACCTTCCAGACCGTCACCTGCGCTGCGCCTGCCTATCTCGAACGGCACGGCGTGCCGCATACCATCGAAGACCTGCAGCAGCACAAGGCCGTGCATTACTTCTCCAGCCGCACCGGTCGCACCATCGACTGGGATTTCGTGGTCGAAGGCGTCACCCGCGAGGTGAAGATGAACGGCAAGCTGGCGGTCAACGAGGCCGATGCCTACGTCGAATGCGCGCTGCAGGGCTTTGGCATGGTGCAGGCGCCGCTGTACATGGTCACGCGCCACATCGATGAAGGCCGCCTGGTCGAAGTGCTGTCGCAATGGAAGCCGGCGCCCATGCCGATCTCGGTGGTCTACCTGCACAACCGCCATCTCTCGCCCAAGGTGCGCGCCTTCGTGGACTGGGTGGCCGAGCTGTTCGCCACCTGTCCGCTGCACAAGGCCTGCACCATGGGCATGGAAGAGAGCGAATGCCGCTTCGTCGACAAAGCCGAGACCACTACCGTGCGCAACGTGGTGGAGCAATACAACATCGCCGAGAGCGTGTTCTGAGGTCGTTGATGTCTGCTTGGGTTCGGCGAGGATTATGCAGGGCCAGGCGTGTTTTGCACGTGCCGAAAGCTGCCGATTTCTTGCCTGATCCTCTGCCTGTTGTGACTGGAGTTTCAGGTGGATTCGCGCTGGGGCAGGGTGTTGCGGGATGATGGCCTCATCATTGCTGCGCTCATTCGTGTTGTGGCATACCTGATTCTGCAAACTTCTTGCCTGATCCTCTGGCAATTGATGGCGGAGGATAGTGCAATTGCCGGTCCGCGCTAAAGTTGCATCTGTTTTTCGAAAGAGAGAAGCTTATGGAGCTCGATCTGCACACCATCGAGGATGCCGCTACGCTGCTGTTGCCTGAAGCGCATGACACCGCCCCCGCGCCCGCACCGGCAGCCGAGGATGCGCGCTTCCAGGCCATGCAGCAGGAGTTGCTGCAACTGCTGGAGCACTACACCACTGGCGTGGAGGGGATGCTGGAGACGGCCATCCCCAACATGGAAATCTATCGCATCACCTGTCCGAGCGGCCCCAAGCATGCGGTGCAGAAGCCGGTCTTCGCGGTGATCGCGCAGGGTTCCAAGCGCATCTTCGTGGGTGATGAAATCTACGAATACGATCCCATGCATTACCTGGTCGCCTCGGTGGACCTGCCGGTGGTGGGCAAGGTCATGGTGACCAGTCCCGATGAGCCTTACCTGGGTCTGCGGCTGGAGCTCGATACCCAGGAGATCGGCGAGCTGATCGGCGACGAGAACTTGCCTGCGGCAGCGCAGGCCAGCGAAGGAGCCGCCCGCGGGCTGTATGTGAACCGCCTCGATGTGGATCTGCTCGACGCCGTGCTGCGGCTGTTGCGCCTGCAGGAGAGACCGGCCGACGTGCCCATTCTGGCGCCGATGATACGGCGCGAGATCCTCTACCGCCTGCTGATGAACGGGCAGGGCGCACTGCTGCGCCAGACCGTCCTGCAGGACAGCCAGATGAACCGCGTGGCCAAGGCCATCCGCCTGATCAAGGACGGCTACGATCAGGCCCTGCGTATCGACGATATCGCGCGCGATGTCCACATGAGCGTGTCGTCGCTGCATCACCACTTCAAGCTGGTGACCGCCATGAGTCCGTTGCAATACCAGAAGAACCTGCGGCTGCAGGAAGCGCGCAAGCTGATCCTCACCGCCGACGCCAGCGTGGCTACCGCCGCGCATCGGGTGGGATATGAAAGCTCATCGCAGTTCAGTCGCGAATACAGCCGCCTGTTCGGCGCGCCGCCGCTGCGCGACAAGCGCCGCTGGCAGGAAGAGGAAGCGCCGGTGCTGTAGCGCCAGCCTCAGGGATCGCCGGACGTTAGAATGAGCGGCTGCCAGCAGTTAACTTATCCACACCCATTTTTGATTCGGAGACAGCATGCACTATCGTCGCCTCGGCAAGAGCAATCTCAAGGTATCGGCCCTGTGCCTGGGGTCCATGATGTTCGGGGACCAGACCGACCTGCAGGAGTCCGGCCGCATCGTGGCCTCGGCGCGTGAGCACGGCGTCAATTTCATCGATACCGCTGACGTCTACACCAAGGGCAAGTCCGAGGAAATCGTCGGCAAGCTACTGGCCGGGCAGCGCCACGAGTGGGTGCTGGCCAGCAAGCTGGGCAATGCCATGAGCGGCAAGCCCAATGAGTCGAACTACTCGCGCAGCTGGATCGTGCGCGAGACCGAGAGCATCCTCAAGCGGCTCGATACCGATTACCTCGACATCCTCTACATGCACCGCGACTACCAGGACGAGAACCTGGAAGAAGCCGTTCAGGCGCTGGGCGACCTGATCCGCGCGGGCAAGATCCGTGGTTTTGGCGTCTCCAATTTCCGGGGCTGGCGCATCGCCGAGATCGTGCGCCTGTGCGAGAAGAACAATGTACCGCTGCCGCTGGTCTGCCAGCCCTACTACAACCTGCTGAACCGCCAGCCCGAGGTGGAAATCCTGCCGGCCTGCGCCCACTATGGCCTGGGCGTGGTGCCGTACAGCCCGATTGCGCGCGGCGTGCTGACCGGCAAGTACCAGCCCGGCCAGAAGCCCGCGCAGGATACGCGCGCAGGCCGCGGCGACAAGCGCATGATGGAAACCGAGTTCCGCGATGAGTCGCTGCTGATCGCGCAGCGCCTGCAGCAGCACTGCGAGGCGCGCGGCGTCAAGCTGGGCCAGTTCGCCACCGCCTGGGTGCTGGCCAACTCGGCCATCAGCAGCGTCATCGCCGGGCCGCGTACGCTGGCGCAGATGGAGGATTACTATGATGCGGCGGAATTGAAGATCAGTGCCGAGGAAGAGGCGCTGGTGGATTCGCTGGTGACGCCGGGGCATGCGTCCACCCATGGGTATAACGATCCCAACTATCCGTTCTTTGGGCGGTTGGTGCGGACTTAAGCAGAGTGAGTGTTGAGGAATATTCAGGTATTTGCATAAATATGTAAGTACTTGTATTATTCCCGGATGAAGCCACTCCGTTTTCTCGGTTCCAGTCTGGGCGACCTGCGCGATATGCCGGACGATGTCCGGCGGGCATTGGGCGGCGAGTTGGCGCGTGTGCAATTCGGTCTCGAACCCAGCGATTTCAAATCGATGCCGACGGTGGGTGCAGGCGTCTATGAGATTCGTTACAGGGACAAGGCTAGTGGCCCATTTCGTGTCATGTATGTGGCCAAGTTTGCTGAAGCCATCTATGTGCTTCACGCCTTCCAGAAGAAAACGCAAAAAACCGAAAAGGCGGATATCGATCTGGCAGCAAGACGTTACAGAATGATAGGAGGGTGAAAATGCAAACGACTGATCCCCGCTGGAGCGACGAGAGCAGCATCCCCGGCAGCGGCAACGTGTTCATCGACCTGGGCTTCGAGCCTGCCGAGGCTGAAGTCATGCTCATGCGCGTGAAGGTACTGGCGCAAACTTCGCAGCGACTCAAGGAAAAGGGGTGGACCCAGGCCAAGGCCGCTGAGGAGCTCGGTATTACGCAACCGCGAGTCTCCCGGCTGATGAAAGGCAAGGTCGAAGATTTCAGCCTGGATATGCTCGTTACCCTGGCGGGCAAGCTAGGCTTGAAGCCGCAGATCAGTTTCGCTGGATAAGTTCTACTGACTAGGCAGGCGCAATGCCTGCCGATTTTTTTGATCCTGGCCGCGCATTACCGCAACGCCCCAACCCGCCGCGCCCCCTCCGCCTTGATCTGCTGGATATCCGTCCCCGGCACCACCAGGTCCATGCCGATGCCCTTCATGCGCTGGGCCATCTCCATGGTGCCAGCAAAGATTCCCACGTACTTGCCCAGCTTGCGCGCTAGCGCCAGCAGATGATCGATGGCCTCGTTGAGGCGTACATCGTCGTAGGCGTCCGGCGCCAGCCCCAGTTCGATGGCCAGGTCGCTGGGGCCGATGAAGATGCCGTCCAGATCGGGCGTCAGCAGGATCGCTTCGGCGTTGGCATAGCCTTCGCGGGTCTCGATCATGGCCAGGGTCAGGATGGTGGCGTTGGCATGCGTGAAGTAATCCGCGCCGCCATACAGGAAGCCGCGCGCCGGACCATAACTGCGCCCGCCGCGCGGCGAATAATGGCAGGCCCGCACGAAGCGCTCGGCATCGGCCGCGGTGTTGATGAGCGGGCAGATCACGCCATAGGCGCCGGCATCGAGGAGCTTGTTGATTTCGCCCAGGCTGTTTTCGGAGCAGCGCACCAGCGGCACGGCGGGAGTGCTGGAGATGGCCTGCAGCATGGGCAGCGCGGCGTCGATGGAGAAGGGGCCGTGCTGCAGGTCTACTGTCACGGCGTCGTAGCCGCTGTGCGCGATCACTTCGGCCAGGAGGGCGTTGCCCATCGATACCCAGCCCGAGAGGGCCAGTTGCTGTTGCGCGAACAGGGTGCGCAGCCGGTTTTCCCGCATCTTTCGTCTCCCATGGATCAGGCCAGCAAGAGGCTGGCGAGGCTCCATGGTAAGTCTGAATGGGCGGCTAAGGCATGAAACTTCTTCAGGCGCGGTAGCGGAAGGGCGTGTCGTCGATGCTGCATGGCCGGCCGGCGATCTGGTCGGCGATCAGCGCCGCGCTGCCGCAGGCCAGCGTCCAGCCCAGGGCGCCCTGGCCGATGTTGAGATAGAGATTGTCCACAGGACAGGCGCCGACAGTGGGAACCCCGCTGGGAGTGGCCGGGCGGAATCCCATCCACGGCGACAGCCGGGCGTCCTCGCCCAGCACGCAGTCCGGGAAGAGTTCGCGCATGCCCTGCTTGAGTTCGGCGATGGCGCGCGGCGGGATGCTGCGGTCCTGCCCGACCAGTTCGATGCGGCCGGCTACGCGCAGTCGCTGGCCCAGGCGGGCGTAGACGATCTTCCTGGCGATATCGGTGATGGATACCTGCGGGGCGGCCGCGCGGCTGGCCTCATCTTCCAACGGGACGGTGATGCTGTAGCCCTTGAGTGGATAGAGCGGCAGGCGCAGGTCGAGCTGGCGCGCGAAGTCGGCGCTGTCTGCGCCTAGTGCCAGCACGAAGCGCTGCGCGCTGATCCATTCATTGCCCGCCTGTACCGCGCTCAGCGCGCTGCCTTGGCGGCGCACGGCAGTGATCCTGGCGCCACCGATGAAGCGGAAATTCGGGTCCGCCTGCATGGCCGCGACCAGGGCGCGGCAGAAGGCGGGGCAGTCGCCGGCCTCTTCGCTGGGTGTATAGACGCCGCCGACCCAGTCGCGCTGCGAACGGCCCAGCGCGGGTTCGATGCGGATGCACTGGGCCGCGTCCAGTACTTCCTGCTGGCAACCGTATTGGGCCTGGAACTGCACTTGCCCGGCCGCCGCTTCCAGGCCCTGGGCATCGGTGAACATGACCAGCTTGCCGGAGCGCTGGTGGTCGAAGGACAGCTTCAGGCTGCCATTCCACTGGGTCAGTTGATCGCGGCTGTAGAAGGCCAGTTGCAGCAGATCAATGGTGGTCTGACGCACGCTGCCGGCGTTGCAGCAGCGCAGGAAGCCGGCCAGCCAGCGGTACTGGGCGGCCTCCAGTGTGGGTTTGAAGGTCAGCGGCGAGTCCTTGCTGAACAGGTAGTAGGCCCACTTGGACCAGACCGAAGGATCGGCCAGCGGCGCCACATAGGAGTAGCTCAGCTGTGCGCCGTTGCCCTGGCTGGTGCCAGCGCCGGGTTGGTCGCGTTCATCAATCAGGCTGACCTGGTGGCCATCCTGCAATAATCGGTAGGCAGTGGTAACGCCGATCACGCCGGCGCCCATGACGCAAATATGCATGGTGTTTCGTCGAAGTCTGTGAAGAACCGCGTGGCGCGTGGCCTGCAGCGGATCAGCATCAGACTACCGAAGAGCCGCGCAGGTGTCACATGCCGAATCGGCATGAGCTTTGCGTGTGCGCACAAGCGTTTTGCGCATGGCAATCGCCGGGGCGGGTGCATGCTGCGCTACAATAGCGCCCGATGCAGGCCAGACAGCCGCTGGCCGCCTTCGCAAGGAGGCGGCGGGAGGAAGGTCCGGACTCCACAGAGCAGGGTGACGGTTAACGGCCGTCCGCTGAAAGCCGGCGCAAGCCGGTATAAGGCGAGGAACAGGGCCACAGAGACGAGCGTATTAAGTTACGGTGAAACGCGGTAACCTCCACCTGGAGCAATTTCAAATAGGCACGCGTTGATGTGGCTCGCGGAGCGTGCGGGTAGAAAGCTTGAGCGGCGGAGCAATCCGTCGCCTAGAGGAATGGCTGTCATAGCGGGTTTCCCGCCGTAACAGAATCCGGCCTACCGGCCTGCTTCATTGAATTCGATCCGTTCATAACAACACTGCGGCCCGTGGGCACTGCGGGCGCGCCAGCGACCCCAGGAGACCCATGAACCAAGCCGCCGCCCCCGTGGTATTCGAAGAACTGACGGCCGCCAATGGCCGCCGCATCGGCATCGCCACCCTCGCTTCCGAAAAGACGCTGCACGCCATCTCGCTGGAGATGGTGCGGCTGCTGACGCCGCAACTGCAGCAATGGCAGGCCGATCCGGACGTGGCCATGGTGATCCTGCAGGCGCAGGGCGAGAAGGCCTTCTGCGCCGGCGGCGACCTGCAGCAGCTCTATCGCTCCATGCGCGAGCATCATGCCTCGCCGGCGCGCGAGGATATCCGCGCCAATCGCTATGCGGCCGAATTCTTCGAACAGGAATACCGGCTGGATTATCTTATCCACAGCTTCGCCAAGCCCATCCTGTGCTGGGGACATGGCATCGTCATGGGCGGCGGCATTGGTCTCATGGCCGGGTGCAGCCATCGGGTGGTCACCGAAAAGTCGCGCCTGGCCATGCCCGAGATATCCATCGGCCTGTATCCGGATGTGGGCGGGAGCTGGTTCCTGGCGCGCATGCCGGGCAAGACCGGGATTTTCCTGGCGCTCACCGGGGCCAACCTGAATGCCCATGACGCGCTTTTCGCGGGGCTGGCCGACTATGGCGTGGCGCATGCGTCCAAGGCAGCAGTGTTCGATGCGCTGCTGTCGCAGCCCTGGGGCCAGGGACGCGACGCCGAGTTGCTCGACCGCGTCCTGGCCGGCGCCCAGGCGGCGTCGCGGCGGGAGGGGGTGGCGGCGTTTGCGCCGTCCAACTTGCGCTCCCATTTCGACCAGATCGAGGCGCTGTGCCGCCTGCCGACCCTGCCGGAGATCGTTGACGCCATCCTGGTTGTGCAGACCGATGACACCTGGTTGCTCAAGGCCCAGGCGACATTGCGCGCTGGTGCGCCCGGTTCGGCCTGGCTGGGGTATGCGCTGCAGAAAAAGGTGCGTCCGCTGTCGCTGGCCGACGTGTTCCGGCTGGAATTCGTGGTCTCGCTGCATTGCGCGGCGCGGCCCGATTTCGTCGAGGGCATTCGCGCGCTGATCATCGAGAAGGATCAGAAACCACGATGGAATCCGGCCTCGCTGAAGCAGGCCACGCCGGCGTGGGTGGAAGGGTTCTTCGCTGATCCCTGGGCCCAGGGTGGCCATCCTCTGGCCGACCTGGGCCGCTGAGTCCGTTCACAGGCTCGGCTCGGACAAGCCGGGCTGGTCCGCCAGGCGCGGATGGACGAGCCAAAGCAAGAGCCACAGCCAAGGTCTGAAGCGGTTGTCAACGGAGGGGCAAAGCGGGAGAGGGGAGGTGCTGCGCGGCTTATTGCGGGAGAAGGACCGGCCTGGAGGGGCCGGCTTTCGATTTGAATGCCATGAACCTGGTTCATGGCATTCAAATGCGGAATTATTTCTTCTTCTTGTTCACGGCTTCCTTGAAAGCCTTGCCAGCCGAGAACTTGACGGTGGTCGCAGCGGCGATCTTGATTTCTTCGCCGGTTTGCGGGTTGCGGCCGGTACGGGCAGCGCGCTTGCCGGTCGAGAAGGAACCGAAGCCAACCAATTGCACGGTATCGCCCTTGGTCACGGCCTTGATGATGTTCTCGATGACGGAGTCCAGCGCGCGCTGGGCTGCTGCCTTGGAGATCTCGGTGTCGGCGGCGATAACGTCAACCAATTCAGATTTGTTCACTTGAAAATTCCTTTCACTGTTAAGGTGCCCAGATTTTAGCACTGGAATGAGCCGGATTCGCAAGCCCTATCTGCGTTTTGAGCCGATTTGACCTGGACGCATCCAGCCTTGATTGAAAAAAATCGACCGGTCTTTCGACGCTGGCGAGCAGCCCGGAAAATATCCGTACTGGCGCTTCGATCTTCCCAAAGACACGGATAGTAAAAGGTGGGCGGCGCGGAAGTCAAAGCAAAAACGCGTTGCCCCCCCATTTGATGACGATTCGGGAGGAATTTGCCGCGCTGCGATGAACTAAAGTTGCGTTGCAAAATCCATGTCGATCTTTCTCGGCACTCGCAAATCAGGTCGTGCCGACCCTCTTCTATTGTGGTCTCTTATCGTTGCCTTCTGGTGGTGCAGGCAAGCTCGTCCACTCCGCGCAAATGCCCGTCGTTACGCAATTCTGACGCGAAACACATGTGTAAAGCTCAGGTTGCACCTTCAATGTAAATGCTAAGTCCTTCATTTAGTTCGAAAAACTTCTCGCAACGGTGTGTTAAGGAAGTGCGCTAAGTCTTTGACTTTATTAGCAAAATCCCCGTTTTTCCCTGCGTATACCGCTTGACCTGCCATAGTGCATCCTCTAAAGTGGGCGGCAGTGTCAAAAAGTGTTTTTTTGTGGGGCGTTTTTGCAAAGTCATTTGCATTTGCCCTTCGCGACAAGACACCCCGATCAGCAATCCCAGTAATCTCACTCGCCACAGGCGAAGGAAAACACAGTGTTCCAGGGCGCGTCAGCACTCAATCTCGATGCCAAAGGACGGATGACCATTCCGGCCAAGCATCGTGACGCCCTGATGGTGCAGTGCGAAGGGCGCGCCACCGTGACGCGCCATCCGCATGGCTGCCTGCTGTTCTTCCCGCGCCCGACCTGGGAGACGCATCGCGAGCAGATCGCCAGTTGGCCGATGTCGGCTCGCGCCTGGCAGCGCATCTTCCTGGGCAACGCCCAGGACGTGGAGCTCGACAGCGTCGGTCGCATCCTGATCGCGCCCGAACTGCGCGCGGCCGTGGGCCTGCAGCGCGACGTGATGTTGCTGGGCATGGGTAGCCATTTCGAAATCTGGGATGCCGTCAAGCTGGCCGAAAGCGAAGCCGAGGCTGTGGCGGGCGGCATGCCTGATGTGTTGAGTAATTTTTCCTTCTGACGGCCGGACAAGATGAATTTGCAACCGGTGCCCGAGCTGCAGCACCGCACCGTGCTGTTGGAAGAAGCCGTGGACGCGCTGGCCATCGAGGGCGAGCGCGCCAATGGCGTTTTTCTGGACGGAACCTTTGGTCGCGGCGGTCACAGCCGCGCCATCCTGTCCCGGTTGGGCCCGCAGGGCCGTTTGATCGCATTTGATAAGGACCCGTTGGCCATCGCCACGGCGCAGAAGATCGCCGATCCGCGTTTCGAGATCGTGCATGACAGCTTCGCGACCATGGACCAGGCGTTGGCCGAGCGCGGCATTGCCCGCGTGGACGGGGTGTTGATGGATTTGGGTATTTCGTCGCCGCAGGTGGATGACGCTGCGCGCGGTTTCAGTTTCAGGCTCGATGGCCCGCTGGACATGCGCATGGATACCACACGCGGCGTGTCGGCAGCGGAATGGCTGGCAACGGCGGATGAACAGCAGATTGCAAAGGTGATACGAGATTATGGGGAAGAACGGTTTGCTCTTCAGATTGCAAAGAAGATTGTTGCTGGCCGGGCAGTCGAGCCAATTTCAAGCACACGACAGCTTGCCGCGCTCGTGGCACAAGCCGTCAAAACCCGCGAGAAAGGCAAAGACCCGGCCACTCGTACCTTTCAGGCTGTACGGATTTTCGTCAATCAAGAGCTTGAAGAACTCGAAGTAGGACTGGAGAAGGCTTTTGCCCAGATGGCGCAGCACGGGAGATTGGTTGTGATCAGCTTTCACTCGCTGGAAGATCGCATCGTCAAGCAGTTCATGGCCTCCAAGGCACATGCGCCGCAGCCCGACCGCCGCCTGCCGATTCGTGCAGTCGACCTGCCGCAGGCGCCGGCGCGCCTGCTGCCGCGGGTCATGCCCAGCGCCGGCGAGGTCGAGGCCAACCCGCGCGCGCGTTCGGCCGTCATGCGCGGCCTGGAGCTGATCGTGGCCGCGCCCGCCCCCGCCCGAGGAGCCTCGGCGTGACCGGCCGCCTGTGCCTCCTGCTGACCATCCTGCTGGTGGCGTGCGCGCTGTCGGTGGTGAGCGCGCAATACAAGGCACGCAGCCTTTTCATCGAACTGGAGCGCGCCCAGAGCGCGGCCCGCCAGCTCGACGTGGACTGGGCGCAATTGCAGCTGGACCAGTCCACGCTGGGCAAGAACGCCCGCATCGAGGAACTGGCCCGGCGTGACCTGGGCATGGTGCCGGTCTCGGCCGCCCGTACCCAATACCTGACCGTGGGGGCGCCATGACCAAGATGCCTCCCCGCACCAACCTGTCCGGCGGCCGTGTGGCTGCTTCCAAGGGCGTGGCGTTTTCCTCCAATCCCATCCTGCAGGTCAAGCTGCCGGCCTGGCGCTCGCGTTTCGTGCTGTTCGTGCTGTTCGTCGCCTTTGTCGCGCTGGTGCTGCGCGCCTTGTGGCTGCAGGGTGTGTCCACCGATTTCCTGCAGAAGCAGGGCGCCTCGCGCTATGCCCGCACGCTGGAGCTGCCCGCCACGCGCGGCAAGATCACCGACCGCAACGGCCAGGTGCTGGCCTCGTCCGTACCGGTCAAGGCCATCTGGGCCATCCCCGAAGATGTCCAGGCCGCGCCCAAGGACAAGCTGGTGCAATTGGCCAGGCTGCTGGAGATGAGCGACGCCGACCTGCGCAAGAAGCTCGACTCCGACCGCAGCTTCGTCTACCTCAAGCGCCAGGTCGAGCAGGATACCGCCGACAAGATCGTCAAGCTGGGCATCCCCGGCATCGAGACCCGCAAGGAATACAAGCGCTTCTATCCCGAAGGGGAGGTGATGGCGCACGTGGTCGGCTTCACCAATATCGAGGATGCCGGCCAGGACGGCATGGAACTGGCCGCCCAGAAGACCCTGGCCGGCATGACCGGCAGCCGCCGCGTCATCAAGGATCGCCTGGGTCGCGTGGTGGAAGACATCGAGTCCATCCGCGAGCCGCACGATGGTCGCGACCTGACCCTGTCCATCGACAGCAAGATCCAGTACATCGCCTTCACCCAGTTGAAGGAAGCGGTGGACAAGTTCAAGGCCAAGGCCGGCGGCATCATCGTGGTCGACGCCAAGACCGGCGAGGTGCTGGCGCTGGCCAACCTGCCCACCTACAACCCCAACGACCGTTCGGTGCTGACCGGCGCGCAGCTGCGCAACCGAGTCGTGACCGACACCTTCGAGCCGGGCTCGACCCTGAAGCCCTTCACGGTGGCGCTGGCGCTGGACACCCATCGCGTCACGCCCTCCACCGTATTCCAGACCGCCCCCGGCAAGATGACCATCGGCACCGCCACCATCGGCGACTCGCACGCCCACGGTCCGCTGACGGTGGCGCAGATCATCGAGAAGTCGTCCAACATCGGCACCGCCAAGATCGCCCTGGGCATGCCGCCGGAAGAGATGTGGGAAATGTTCACCACGGTCGGCTTCGGCCAGCAGCCCAAGTTCGGCTTCCCGGGCGCGGTGGCTGGCCGGGTGCGTCCGTACAAGTCCTGGCGCCCCATCGAGCAGGCCACCATGAGCTACGGCCACGGCATCTCGGTGTCGCTGATCCAGCTGGCGCACGCCTACCTGATCTTCGCCCGCAATGGCGACATCATTCCCTTGTCCTTCACCAAGGTCACCGATTCGCCCATCGGCCAGCGCGTGATCTCGGCCGATACTGCCCTGCAGATGCGCCGCATGCTCGAAACCGTGGTTGCTCCGGGCGGTACGGCGCCGCAGGCGCAGGTGCCGGGCTATCGCGTGGGCGGCAAGACCGGGACGGCCTACAAGATCGAGGGTGGCAAGTATGTGCGCAAGTATGTGGCGTCCTTCTCGGGCATCGCCCCGATGTCGGACCCGCGCCTGATCATCTCGGTCATGATCGACGAGCCGCAAGGTCAGCACTATGGCGGCCCGGTGGCCGGTCCCGTGTTTGCCAACGTGGCCGCCAACGCCTTGCGCGCGCTGAATGTTCCGCCGGACTCCAGCGTGACCAACATCATCATTCCCAAAGAACCGCTTGAGGAGAGCATGTGATGCCCGAGCGTGTTCTGGACCTCCAAGACATCCAGGCCTGGCTGCGCCAGGCCGCACCGTCTGCGCAGCTGACATCGGACTCGCGCCGCGTGGTGCCCGGCGATGTCTTCTTCGCCTACGTGGGCGATGCCGATGGGCGCTCCTATATTGCCGACGCGGTCGAGCGTGGCGCCGCCGCCGTGGTCTATGAAGCGACCGGCTTCACCTGGCCGGCCCAGATCGACGTGCCACACCTGGCCGTGGCCGACCTCAAGTCGCGCGCCGGCGAGATTGCCGCGTCCTGGTATGGCCAGCCCGACCAGGGCATGCTGACCGTGGCCGTCACCGGCACCAACGGCAAGACCTCCTGCGCCTACTGGCTGGGTATCGCGCTCTCGCGATTGGCTGGCGCCAGCGCCGCCGGCGTGATTGGCACCCTGGGCGTGGGCAGCTTCGTCAACGGTAAGCCGCAAGGCTTCGATGTCACTGGCTACACCACGCCGGACGCCGTGCTGCTGCAACGCAGCCTGTCCAAGCTGGCGCAGGGTCGCGTGGGTGCGCTGGCCATCGAGGCCTCCTCCATCGGACTGGCGCAGGGTCGCATGAACGGCATGCACGTGGATGTCGCCTTGCTGACCAATTTCACCCGCGATCACCTGGATTTCCACGGTGACATGCAGACCTACGAAGACGCCAAGCGCAAGCTGTTCCAGTGGCCGGGCCTCAAGCACGCCGTGGTCAACCTGGATGACGACATGGGCCAGCGCCTGCTGCCGCTGCTGGCCGAGCGGAAGGTGCCGGTGATCGGCTACGCCATTGCCGACGAGCAGGGCGGCGACCCGCACGGCGTGCCGACCCTGCGCGCCAGCCAGCTGCGCAGCAGCCACACCGGGACCGTCTTCCATGTCGATTCACCCTTTGCCAGCGGGCAAGTCAAGACACAGTTGGTCGGACGCTTCAACGTCAGCAATGTGCTGGGCATCATGGGCGTTCTGCTCACGCAGGGCGTGGCCTGGGATGCCGTGGTCGCTGCGGCCGCCGCACTGACTCCCGCGCCGGGCCGCATGCAGCAATTCGGCGGCCCCGACGTGCCGCTGATCGTGATCGATTACGCGCATACGCCTGATGCGCTCGACAAGACTCTCTCTGCCCTGCGCCAGGTGGCCACCCAGCGGGGCGGCCAGCTGTGGTGCGTGTTTGGCTGCGGTGGCGACCGCGATCCCGGCAAGCGCCCGCAGATGGGCCAGATCGCCGAGCAGGCCGACCAAGTGGTGCTGACCAGCGACAACCCGCGCAGCGAAGACCCGCAAGCCATCATCGGCCAGATTCGCGCCGGCATGAGCCGCGTCGAACCGGTGGTGCTGCCGGACCGCGCCGGCGCCATCCTGTGGGCGATCCGTCATGCCACCAAGGCTGACGTGGTGCTGCTGGCCGGCAAGGGCCATGAGTCCTACCAGGAAATCGCCGGCAAGAAATTGCCCTTCCTTGATGCCGACCATGTCGCGCTGGCGCTGGCTGCGCGCTCGACCATGATGGGAGGCGCATGATGCGATTCGATTTCCGCCAGATGCTGGAATGGTTGCGCACCGCCGAAGCAGCCGCCTCCGCGCATACCGTGCCGGGCGTGGTCAATGCGCCGGCCGGCTTGCTGGCGCTCAATGACGTCGTCACCGACAGCCGCGCGGTCAAGCCCGGCAACGTTTTCGTCGCCCTGCGCGGCGAGCGTTTCGATGCCCATGACTTCCTCGACGCCGTGGCTGGCCAGGGCGCTGCCGCCGTGGTGGTCGAACGCGTACCGCCGGGGCTGACGCTGCCGGCCATTGTGGTGCCCGACACCCGCGCCGCACTGGGCCAGATCGCCCATGGCTGGCGCATGCAGCGGCAGATTCCGGTCATTGGCGTCACCGGCAGCAATGGCAAGACCACCGTCAAGGAAATGATCGCCGCCATCCTCGCAGCAGCTTTTGGCGAGGAGGGCTATCTGGGCACGCGTGGCAATTTCAATAACGAGATCGGCGTGCCGCTGACCTTGTTCCGCCTGCGCGCACAGCACCAGGCCGCCGTCATCGAGATGGGCATGAACCATCCGGGCGAGATCGCGGTGCTCTCGCGCATCGCCGCGCCCACGCTGGGCCTGGTCAACAATGCCCAGCGCGAGCACCAGGAATTCATGGCCACCGTGGAAGCGGTGGCGCGCGAGAACGGCGCGGTGATCCGCCATCTGCCGGCCGATGGCGTAGCCGTATTCCCAGCGGATGACAATTTCACGGCGCTCTGGCGCGAAGAGGCTGGTGCCCGCCGCGTGCTGACGTTTGGCCTGAATGCGCAAGCCGATGTCAGCGCCAGCTACCAGGCCACGGCCTTTGGCAGCACCTTGCAGGTCACCGTCAAGGGCCTGGCCGTGCCGCCGGCGCAATTCAAGGTCGAGCTGGCCGCCGTGGGCGAGCACAATGTGCGCAATGCCCTGGCCGCCGCCGCCTGCGCGCTCGGGGCCGGTATCGCTGTCGAGGCCGTGGTGCGCGGGCTGCAGAGCTTCGCCCCGGTCAATGGCCGCCTGCAGCGCAAAGAGGCCAGAAGCGGCGCGCTGGTGATCGATGACACCTACAACGCCAACCCGGATTCGGTACGCGCCGCCATCGACGTGCTGGCCGCCATCGCCGGACCCCGCGTGCTGGTGCTGGGCGACATGGGCGAGGTCGGCGACCAGGGACCGCAGTTCCACGCCGAGATTGGCGCCTATGCGCGCAACCGTGGCATCCCGCTCTTCTTCGGCCTGGGCGAATTGACGAAACACGCCGTCACGGCCTATGGCGCAACACTGCAAGGTGTTGCGCAGGCCCTGCATTTCGACGACATCGCCGCACTCAATGCGGCGGTGGAGCAGGCCGCGCCGCAAGGCGCGACCGTTTTGGTAAAAGGTTCACGCTTCATGAAGATGGAGCGAGTTGTACAGCATCTGGTCAACGTTGAATCACTCACGCAACATCAACAGGAGACCCATTAGCATGCTGGTCTGGCTCGCACAGAATTTTCAACAGGACTTCGGCTTCTTGCGCCTGTTCAACTTCATCACCTTCCGCGCGGTGTTCGCCACGTTGACGGCGCTGTTGATCGGCATGATCGCCGGCCCCGCCGTCATCCGCATGCTCACCCGCATGAAGGTCGGCCAGGCCGTGCGCACCGACGGTCCGCAGACCCACCTGATCAAGTCCGGCACCCCGACCATGGGCGGCGTGCTGATCCTGATCGGCATCGGCATTTCCACCCTGCTGTGGGCGGACCTGTCCAACCGTTTCGTCTGGATCGTGCTGATCGTCACACTCGGTTTTGGGGCCATCGGCTGGGTCGATGACTACCGCAAGGTGGTCTATCGCGACCCCCAGGGCATGCGCTCGCGCGAGAAGTATTTCTGGCAATCGCTGATCGGCCTGGTGGCCGCCTTCTACCTGGCCTTCTCGGTCTCGGAAGTGAGCAACATGAAGGTCTTCGACCTGTTCGTGGCCTGGGTGCGTTCCGGCTTCAGCCTGGACCTGCCGCCCAAGGCCGACCTGATCGTCCCCTTCTTCAAGACCGTCAGCTATCCGCTGGGCGTGTGGGGCTTCATCGCGCTGACCTATTTCGTCATCGTCGGCACCAGCAACGCCGTGAACCTGACCGATGGCCTGGATGGCTTGGCCATCATGCCCACCGTGCTGGTGGGTGCAGCATTGGGCCTGTTTGCCTACCTGACCGGCAATGCCGCCTATGCCAAGTACCTGTTCATCCCGCATATCCCGGGTGCCGGTGAATTGCTGATCTTCTGCGGCGCCATGGGTGGCGCCGGCCTGGCCTTCCTCTGGTACAACGCCTACCCGGCGCAGGTGTTCATGGGCGACGTCGGCGCGCTGGCGCTGGGTGGCGCGCTGGGCACCATCGCCGTGATCGTGCGCCAGGAGATCGTGCTCTTCATCATGGGCGGCATCTTCGTGGTGGAGACGCTGTCGGTGATGATCCAGGTGGCCTATTTCAAGTACACCAAGAAGCGTTTCGGCACCGGTCGACGCGTGTTGTTGATGGCGCCGCTGCATCATCACTATGAGCAGAAGGGCTGGAAGGAAACCCAGGTGGTGGTGCGGTTCTGGATCATCACCATGATGCTGGTGCTGCTGGGCCTGTCGACGCTGAAGCTGCGCTGACCCGGAAGCCAGAAAAGATACGCGCCCCCTTGCCATGTGGCCAGGCGGCGCTTTTGTAGCAGGCAGATTTGAAGAAGTGAGTTTGGAAACGACGATGAACTATTCGGGCAAACACGTTCTGGTGCTCGGACTCGGTGAGTCCGGCCTAGCAATGGCGCGGTGGCTGGTCTACTGCGGCGCCAGCGTGCGCGTGGCCGATACCCGTGGCGAAGCAGCGCTGGCCGAGCGCCTGGCCGCGCTGCGCGCGGATGCGCCCGAGGCCCAGGCCGTGCTGGGGCAGCCCTTGTCCCCGGCCTTGCTGGAGGGCGTGGATTTCGTCGCCGTCAGCCCGGGCCTGGCTCCCGAGGGCGAACTGGCGCCGCTCATGCCCGCCATCGCCGAACGCGGCCTGCCGCTGTGGGGCGAGATCGAATTGTTTGCCCAGGCGCTGGTCGCCTTGCGCGAAGAGACCTTGTATCAACCCAAGGTGCTGGCCATCACCGGCACCAATGGCAAGACTACCGTGACGCGCCTGACCGGCCTGTTGTGCCAGCGCGCCGGCCTGTCGGTGCAGGTGGCCGGCAACATCAGCCCGGCTGCACTGGATGTGCTGCGCGAAGCCGTGATCAGGGACAAGGTCTTCCTGGCCGAACTGGCCGAGCAGGACGCCCTGGCCGCGGCCCAGGCTGCCGCCGAAGCCGAGGCCCAGGCCGCCCAGCAGGCCGTGCTGGACGCGCAGCAGGAGGCCGAAGCCGAGAAACACCGCCGTGCCGCTGCCCGCATCGAAGAGGCGGCCGCCATTGCGGTGCCGGTGCTGCAGTCGCATCCCATTGCACCAGCATCCCTATCCGAACCTGAACAGGAGCCGGCCCCGCAGCTGGATCTGCTGGGCGCTGCCGACGCCTCCGGGGAGCATGCGCAGGACCACCAGCCGCCCGCCGCCGACGTATCGCCCAGCGCAGCAGAGGCAGCCAGCCAGGCCGATGCAAGTGCTGCCGATGAGCCGGGCGCCAGCGAGAGGGTGGCCACCGATGAGGCTGACGCGGTAGCACAAGATGCGTCCGCCGCCGCCGCCGCCGCGACCCTGGACGTGGCTTCCGACGTAGTCCCGCAAGCCCAGCCGGATGCGCCCGCCACCACGGGCGAGGCCATGAACCTGGGCGACTTCATGGAAGTCTCGCGCAAGGCCGAGGAAGACGCGCTGGTCGAAGTGCCGCCACCACCGCCGCCGGAGCCGACCTATCGGGGTTCCATGCCGCAGGCCTGGGTGCTGGAGTTGTCCAGCTTCCAGCTGCATACCACGCATAGCCTGCAGGCCGACGCCGCCACTGTGCTGAACCTGACCCAGGATCACCTCGACTGGCACGGCAGCATGGAACACTATGCCGCCGACAAGGCCCGCATCTTCGGCCAGCACACCGTGCGCGTGCTCAATCGCGACGATGCGCTGGTCATGGAGATGGCCGCTGCCGGTAGCGCGCTCTCGACCTTCGGACTGGATGAGCCGACCGCGCCCAACAGTTTCGGCCTGGTCAATGACAACGGCATGCTGTGGCTGGCCAATGCCTTCGTCCATGAAGACGACGAAGTGCCCGAAGGCAAGCGCCGCCGCAAGCAGAAGGACATGCTGCCGCCGCCGGTCACCCTCAAGCGTCTGATGCCCGCCGACGCCCTCAAGATCCGCGGCGCGCACAACGCCATGAACGCGCTGGCTGCGCTGGCCCTGTGTCGCGCCATCGATCTGCCGATGGCGCCGCTGCTGCACGGCCTGCGCGACTACACCGGTGAGCCGCACCGGGTGGAGCTGGTGGGCGTGATCCAGGAGGTCGATTACTACGACGACAGCAAGGGCACCAATGTCGGCGCCACCGTGGCTGCGCTCAACGGGCTGGGCCTGGGTGGGCGTCCCAATCGTATCGTGTTGATCGCTGGTGGCGATGGCAAGGGCCAGGACTTTTCGCCGCTGGACCTGCCGGTGCAGAAATATGCGCGCGCGGTGCTGCTCATAGGTCGCGATGCGCCGGCGGTGCGTGCTGCGCTGGCCGACAGCGGTGTCGAGCTGATCGATTGCGCCAGCCTGGAAGCGGCCGTGGAAAAGGCGGGCGAGATCGCTACCGCCGGCGACATCGTGCTGCTGTCGCCGGCCTGCGCCAGCCTGGACATGTTCCGCAACTACGCCCACCGCGCCGAAGTCTTCGTCGATGCGGTGCGCGAACTGGCGCTCTCGCGCGGTGAGGTGCTGGGATGAAACTGAACCTGTCATCGATGCGCAGCTGGCTGGGCGGCCTCAAGGAAGCCACTCCGGTGGCGGCCGGCCGCGCCCGCAGTGGCCGTGGCGGCGCGTCGGGCAGCGTCGGTTTCGAGCAGCGTTCGCGCATGATGGAATACGACCAGCCCCTGATCTGGGTGGTCCTGTTGTTGATGCTCTTCGGCATGGTGATGGTCTACTCGGCCTCGGTGGCCTTGCCGGATTCGCCCAAGTACGCCTCCTATTCGAACTACCATTTCCTGATCCGCCAGGCCATCTTCATCGTGCTCTCCATCATCGCGGGCGCGCTGGCCTTCCGCGTGCGCATCGAGACCTGGCAGAAGTGGGCGCCCTACCTGTTCGGCATCACCTTGGTCCTGCTGCTGATGGTGCTGGTGCCGGGCGTGGGCAAGGGCGTCAATGGCGCCAAGCGCTGGCTGTCCTTGAAGATCATCAACCTGCAGCCGTCCGAACTGATGAAGCTCTTCATCGTCCTGTACGCAGCCGACTATACGGTGCGCAAGCAGGCGGTGATGCACAAACTGGTCAAGGGCTTCTTCCCCATGGCCGCAGCCGTCGGCCTGGTCGGGCTGCTGCTGCTGCTGGAGCCTGACCTGGGCGCCTTCGGCGTGATCGTCTGCATCGCCATGGGCATCCTGTTCCTGGGCGGCATCAATGGGGTCTGGTTCGGCGGCATCGGCGCGACCCTGGTCGGCGTGTTCTCGCTGGTCATCGTGACCTCACCCTGGCGGCGCGAGCGCATCTTTGCCTACCTCAATCCCTGGGAAGAAGAAAACGCCCTGGGCAAGGCCTACCAGCTGTCGCACTCGCTGATCGCCTTCGGGCGCGGCGAGCTCTTCGGCGTGGGCCTGGGCAGCAGCGTGGAGAAATTGCATTACCTGCCGGAGGCGCATACCGACTTCCTGCTGGCGGTGATCGGCGAGGAACTCGGTTTTGTCGGCGTGCTGGTGGTGGTGCTGCTGTTCTACTGGCTGGTCAAGCATGCCTTCGAGATCGGCCGCCAGGCCATCGCCCTGGACCTGACCTTTGCCGGCCTGGTGGCCAAGGGCATCGGTATCTGGCTGGGCGTGCAGGCTTTCATCAACATGGGCGTGAACCTGGGCTTGCTGCCGACCAAGGGGCTGACGTTGCCGCTGATGAGCTATGGCGGTTCGGGCGTGCTGCTCAATTGCGTGGGCCTGGCCATCCTGTTGCGCATCGATTATGAAAACCGGGTGTTGATGCGCGGAGGTCGTCTATGAGCGCGCCCCGCAAGTTGCTGATCATGGCGGCCGGCACCGGCGGCCATATCTTCCCCGGCCTGGCCATTGCCGACACCATGCGCGCACGCGGCTGGGAGGTGAGCTGGCTGGGCACCACCCACGGCATGGAGCGCGAGCTGGTACCGCGCCATGGCGTGGAGATGGACAGCATCGTCTTCGCCGGCCTGCGCGGCAAGGGGCTGATGCATACGGTCAAGGGCGCGTGGCGTCTGGTGGCGAGCTTCTTCGATTGCTTCGCCATCCTGGGACGTCGCCGTCCGGATGTGGTCCTGGGCATGGGCGGTTACGTCACCGTGCCGGGCGGAGCGATGGCGCGCCTGCGCGGCAAGCCGCTGGTGCTGGTCAATGCGGACGCGGCGCTGCTGCTGTCGAACAAGGCGCTCGCGCCGCTGGCCGACAAGGTCTTGTTCGGTTTCCCGGCGGATTTCGGCAAGGCCGCCGGCAAGGCCGAGGTGACCGGCAATCCGGTGCGCCAGGAAATCACCGCCTTGCCACCGCCGGCCCAGCGTTATGCCGGTCGTACTGGCCCGCTGAAGATCCTGGTGGTGGGCGGAAGCCTCGGCGCCAAGGTGTTGAACGAGACGGTCCCGGCCGCGCTGGCGAAGTTGCCGGTCGAGCAGCGCCCGCAGGTGACGCACCAGTCGGGCAAGCAGAATATCGTCGCGCTGCGTGCGGCCTATGAGGCTGCTGGCGTAGAGGCCGACGTGCTCGATTTCATCGACGACATGCCGCGTCGCTATGCCGAGGCCGATCTGGTGATCTGCCGCGCTGGCGCGATCACGGTGTCCGAGCTGACGGCAGCGGGCGTGGCTAGCGTGCTGGTGCCCTTGGTCGTCTCGACGACCTCGCAACAGATCGAAAATGCCCGCTGGATGGCCAAGAACAAGGCGGCGATTCACCTGCCGCAACGCGAACTGAGCCCGGACGCCCTGGCCGGTTTGCTGCAGAAACTGGACCGCGCTGCATGCCATGAGATGGCGCAGGCGGCGTACGAACAAGGCCGGCGCGACGCCAATGAGGCGATCGCGCGCGTGCTGGAAGGACTGGTAACACCATGAAGCATCGCGTCAAGAATATCCATTTCGTCGGCATCGGCGGCTCCGGCATGAGCGGCATCGCTGAGGTGCTGCTCAACCTCGGCTATGGCGTCTCGGGGTCCGACCTCGGCAGCAACGCCGCCACCCAGCGCCTGGCGCAGCTGGGCGCGTGCATCCGCTATGGCCATGCGGCCGAGAATATCGAAGGTGCCGACGCCATCGTCACTTCCACCGCCGTCAAAGGCGACAATCCGGAAGTGCTGGCGGCCCGCAAGAAGCACATCCCCATCGTGCCGCGTGCGGTGATGCTGGGCGAGCTGATGCGGCTGAAGAAGGGCATTGCCATTGCCGGTACCCACGGCAAGACCACCACCACCAGCCTGGTGGCAAGCGTCCTGGCCCAGGGCGGGCTGGACCCGACCTTCGTCATCGGCGGCCGCCTCACCAGCGCGGGCGCCAATGCCAAGCTGGGCACCGGTGAATTCATCGTGGCCGAGGCTGATGAGTCGGATGCGTCCTTCCTCAACCTCACCCCCGTGATCGAAGTCATCACCAATATCGACGCCGATCACATGGAAACCTACAACCATGATTTCGCGCGCCTGAAGCAGGCCTTCGTCGAGTTCACCCAGCGCCTGCCGTTCTATGGCGTGGCCGTGCTCTGCCTGGATGACCCGCATGTGCGCGAGATCATGCCCATGGTCTCCAAGCCCATCCTCACCTATGGTTTCCACGAGGACGCCGATGTGCGCGCCATCGATGCCAAGGCGGTGGACGGCAAGATGGAATTCACCGTGATCCAGGACGGCTACGCGCCCATGCAGGTGAGCCTGAACCAGCCCGGCATGCACAACGTGCAGAACGCCTGCGCCGCCATCGCCATCGCGCGCGAGCTGGACGTGGACGATGCCGCCACCCAGAAGGCGCTGACCGAATTCAACGGCGTGGGCCGCCGCTTCACCCGCTATGGCGAGGTGCCGCTGTTCGACGCCGAAGGCAAGCCGGCAGGTCACTTCACCCTGGTGGACGACTATGGCCACCATCCCGTGGAGACCGCCGCCACCATCGCGGCCGCCCGTGGCGCCTATCCGGGCCGCCGCCTGGTGCTGGCCTTCCAGCCGCATCGCTATACGCGTACCCGCGATCTGTTCGAAGACTTCGTCAAGGTCTTGTCTTCACCCGATGTGCTGGTGCTGGCCGAGGTGTACTCCGCTGGCGAAGCGCCCATCGTGGCCGCCGATGGCCGTTCGCTGGCGCATGCGCTGCGCGCCGCGGGCAAGGTGGAGCCGGTGTTCGTGGACGATATCAGCGATATGCCCGAGACCATCCGCAATGTGGTGCGCGATGGCGACGTCGTCATGACCATGGGCGCGGGTTCGATCTCGGCGGTGCCGGGCCGCCTTACCGCCCAGGCCGATGTGAAGAATGAACAGGGGGCAGCATGATCAGCCAGGACCAGATCAAGGCCTTTGGCCGCGTCGGCGTGCTCTTCGGTGGCCGTTCGGCTGAGCGCGAAGTGTCGATGATGTCGGGTAGCGGTGTCTTGCAGGCCTTGCGCAGCAAGGGCGTGGACGCCCATCCCTTCGATCCGGCCGAGCGCAGCCTGGGTGAGTTGCAGGCCGAGAAGTTCGATCGCGTCTTCATCGCCTTGCATGGCCGCTATGGCGAGGATGGCACCTTGCAAGGCGCGCTGGAGCAGATGGGCCTGCCCTACACCGGGCCAGGCGTGATGTCTTCCAGCATCGCCATGGACAAGGTCATGACCAAGCGCATCTGGCTCTCGCATGGGCTGCCGACGCCGCGCTTCCTGACCCTGGACGCCCAGGCGACCACCCGCGAACAGCTGCGACTGGTGCCCGATACGCTGGGCCTGCCGCTGATGCTCAAGGCGCCGCACGAAGGCTCCACCATCGGCATCGCCAAGGTCAACGGTTATTCGGACATGCAGGAAGGCTTCGACCTCTGCGCCCGCTACGACAAGGTGGTGCTGGCCGAGGAGTTCATCCGTGGCCGCGAGCTGACGGTGCCGGTGCTGGGCACGGGTAGCGCTGCGCGCGCCTTGCCGGTCATCGAGATCCGGGCGCCGGAGGGTAACTATGATTACCAGAACAAGTATTTCACCGACGACACGAAATATTTGTGTCCGGCCCCGCTGGATGAGGAACTGACGCGCCATCTGCAGAATCTGGCGGTACAGGCCTTCAATGCCTTGGGTTGCCGTGGCTGGAGTCGGGTCGACTTCATGTTGCGCGAAGTCGATGGCAAGGCCGAGCCCTACCTGCTGGAAATCAACACCTCCCCCGGCATGACCGGCCATTCGCTGGTGCCGATGGCGGCCAAGGCGGTGGGTATGAGCTACGAGGATCTGTGTTGCGAGATTCTGCAGATGGCGGCGCTGGACATGACGCCTTCCAAGGATTGGACGCCGCAGGCGGGCCAGTCGTGATGGTTCGGGTTTAAGGGAGCGCGCGCGTCGATGTGGCAGGACGTCAAGATGCTCAACGCCATCAGCAGTGCGCTCCTTGCGCTGGTGCTGCTGGCCCTGGTGGCGTCGGGTTTGTGGTGGGTGGCGCAGCGGCCGATGTTTACGCTGCACACGATACGTATCGAGTCGGCGGGCGAGTTGCCGCTGGAGAAGGTCAATGCGTTGACGGTGCGGGCCACTGCAGTGCCGCGCATCCATGGCAATTTCTTCACCGCCGACTTGACGGCGGTGCGGGCGGCCTTCGAGGCGGTGCCCTGGGTGCGCAAGGCCATGGTGCGGCGTGAATGGCCG
The DNA here is from genome assembly GCF_001929405.1 of Herbaspirillum camelliae. NCBI lineage: Bacteria > Pseudomonadati > Pseudomonadota > Betaproteobacteria > Burkholderiales > Oxalobacteraceae > Herbaspirillum > Herbaspirillum camelliae. The sequence goes on along the minus strand of NZ_KV880769.1, from coordinate 828,309 downwards.
GACCGGCTGGTGGTGAAGATCGAGGAACACAAGGCCCTGGGGACCTGGGGCGAAGATGGCAAGTTGTTGTCGCAGAAGGGCGATGTGTTTACCGCCAACCTGGCCGAGGCCGAGGACGACACCGACCTGCTGGAGTTTGATGGCCCGCCCGGCAGCGAGAAGCAGGTGGTGGCGCGGCTGGCGCAGTTTCGCCAGTGGTTTGCGCCCATCAAGCTGGAGCCGGAGTCGCTGGTGCTGTCCAACCGTTATGCCTGGACGATACGGCTGGACAATGGCATGACGGTCGAGCTGGGCCGCGACCAGGGCGATGCGGTGTTGAAGGAACGTGTGGCGCGGCTGGTGGCGGTCTATCCGCAACTGCTGGACAGGCTGCAAGGAAAGATAGAAAGCGTCGACTTGCGCTATCCCAACGGGATGGCCTTGAAGGCGGATGGAATGGTGCTGGCGGCAATGAACGGGAAAAAGAAATAAGCGGAACGATATGACAAAAGACGCAAAAAATCTGATCGTCGGTCTCGACATCGGCACCTCGAAAGTGGTGGCGGTGGTGGCCGAGGTGCTGCCCGACGGCCGCCATGAAGTGATCGGGCTGGGGCAGTCCGAATCCAAGGGGCTCAAGAAGGGGGTGGTGGTCAACATCGAGGCCACCGTCGAATCCATCCAGCGCGCCCTGGAAGAAGCCGAGCTCATGGCCGACTGCAAGATCCGCAATGTCTATACGGGCATCGCCGGCAGTCACATCCGCAGCTTCAATTCCAGCGGCATGGTCGCCATCAAGGACAAGGAAGTGACCGCCGCCGACGTCTCCCGCGTGATCGAGACCGCCAAGGCGGTCAACATCCCGACCGACCAGCAACTGCTGCATACGGTCCCGCAGGAATTCATCGTCGACAACCAGGAAGACGTGCGCGAGCCCATCGGCATGAGCGGCATCCGCCTGGAAGTGAAGGTGCACATCGTCACCGGCGCGGTCTCTGCGGTGCAGAACATCGTCAAGTGCGTGCGCCGCTGCGGCCTGGAAGTGTCGGACCTGATCCTGCAGCCGATGGCCTCGGCCGATTCGGTGCTGACCACCGACGAGCGCGAGCTGGGCGTGGTGCTGGTCGATATCGGTGGTGGCACCACCGACGTGGCCGTCTTTACCGAAGGGGCGATCCGCCATACCGCCGTGATTCCCATTGCTGGCGACCAGATCACCAACGACATCGCCATGGCCCTGCGCACGCCGACGCTGGAAGCCGAAGAAATCAAGCTGCGCTATGGCGTGGCCAAGCAGATCCTGGCCGACCCGACCGAGACGCTGGAAGTGCCCGGCCTGGGTGACCGCAATCCGCGCACCCTGTCGCGCCAAGCGCTGGCAGCTGTCATCGAACCGCGCGTGGAGGAGCTCTTTGCGCTGGTGCACCAGGTGGTGCGTGAATCGGGTTATGAAGAGGTGCTGTCCTCGGGCATCGTGTTGACCGGCGGCTCGGCGATGATGCCGGGCATGACCGAGCTGGCCGAGGACATCTTCTTGAAGCCCGCCCGCCTGGGTACGCCCGAATACAGCGGCCAGCTGGCCGACGTGGTGCGCAGTCCGCGCTACTCGACCGTGCTGGGTCTCTTGCAGGAAGCCAAGAAGCAGTACCTGCGCGGCTACATCGTGACCCGCCAGGAGGGTTCGGTGAAGGCGGTCTGGCAGCGCATGAAGGAGTGGTTCCTGGGTAATTTCTGAACGATGCAGACGGCGTGAGCTGGCAGGAGCGCCGAGTGCATCAGGATGTAAAAGCATTGGCCGTCAGTGATTCAACAGCGGTACGGTGCAGCATGAAAAAAAACAGAAGCAAATGGCAGCAAGGCAGCAAATGGGCAGGACAGTTTTTGGATTGGCAGTAAGCAGGCAAGCAAATTAACGAAGTCAACGAATCAACGTTTAGACAGCAGTGATCAGTTGCTAGTCGTCACACCGCGTGATGCCTATCAACTGCCAGCTGCAGGACACATATATTTAAAGGAGTCATCATGGAAATCGATATGGTCGACAATGCTACGCTGGGTACGATCATCAAGGTCGTGGGCGTAGGCGGTGCTGGCGGCAATGCCGTGCAGCACATGATCAACAAGGGAGTGTCGGGGGTGGAATTCATCGCCGCCAACACCGACGCCCAGGCGTTGAAGCAATCCAAGGCGCACAACGTCATCCAGATCGGCGATACCGGCCTGGGTGCTGGCATGCAGCCTGACGTCGGCCGCCGTCTGGCCGAGGACACCCGTGCCCGCATCGAGGATTCGCTGCGTGGCGCGCACATGGTCTTCATCGCAGCCGGCATGGGCGGCGGCACCGGTACCGGCGCGGCTCCCGTGGTGGCGCAGGTGGCCAAGTCGCTGGGTGCGCTGACCGTGGCGGTGGTTTCCAAGCCGTTCTCCTACGAAGGCCAGAAGTGCATGGACATCGCGGACGCTGGTCTGGAAGAGCTGTCCCAGCACGTCGATTCGCTGATCATCATCTTGAACGAGAAGCTGGAAGAGATCTACGAAGACGACAGCATGATCGAATGGCTGTCCCACGCCGATGACGTGCTCAACAATGCCGTCGCCGGGATTGCCGAGATCATCAATGTGCCGGGCCACATCAACGTCGACTTCAACGACGTCAAGACCATCATGGGCGAGCAGGGCAAGGCCATGATGGGCACCGCCACCGCTTCCGGCGTGGACCGCGCCCGCGTGGCGGCCGAGCAGGCCGTGGCCTCGCCGCTGCTGGATGGCATCGACCTCTCTGGCGCGCGCGGCGTGCTGGTCAATGTCACCGCCAGCCGCAGCCTCAAGGGTAAGGAAATCAAGGAAGTCATGTCCACCGTGCGCGCCTTCGCGGCGCCCGACGCTTCCATCGCTCAAGGCATCGCCTACGACGACAGCATGGGCGACGAGATCCGCGTGACCGTCGTGGCCACCGGCCTGGGCCGCGCCCGCAAGGCCGTGCAACTGGTGCAGACTCCGGTCATGCGCACCGGCACCCACAACGAGCCGATCATGGCCGTTGGCGGCGCGCCGCAAGGCGGTGCACAGGCCGCGCCTGCCTTTGGCGGCCTGAAGGCGCCGGCGGTATGGCGTCGCGAGTCGGCCTCCGACACCGTGCGCGCGCTGGAAAAGAACGGCATGGAAACCTACGACATCCCGGCCTTCCTGCGCAAGCAGGCGGACTGAACGTCGCTGCATTGGATGGTCCTGCTTGCACAGTCGCAGCAGGCCGGACCGATCCGAGGCATACTAACGCCGCGCCTGGTGCGCGGCGTTTTTCATGCGCGCGCCGGCGGCTCGTGGCTGGCTTCATTGCGCCTGACAGGCGTCACCGAGCTAGTCGCAGCACCGATGCACTCCCCCCAATTCATAGCTATACAACCAGACGAGGAAACACCATGACCATCAAGATCGGCGACCGCCTGCCCGAAGGCACCCTGACCGAATTCATCGAGACCGAGACCGAAGGCTGCAGCCTGGGCCCGAACGCCTTCAAGGTGTCGGACCTGGTCAAGGGCAAGAAGATCGCGCTGTTCGCCCTGCCAGGCGCCTTCACCCCGACCTGTTCGGCCAAGCATGTGCCGGGTTATATCGCCCTGGCCGACCAGTTCAAGGCCAAGGGTGTGGATGAGATCTGGTGCATCTCGGTCAACGACGCCTTCGTCATGGGCGCCTGGGGCCGCGACCAGAAGGCCACTGGCATCGTGCGCATGTTCGGTGACGGCAGCGCCACCTTCACCAAGGCGCTGGGCATGGAGTTCGACCTGACCGAGCGCAACATGGGCGTGCGTTCGCAGCGTTATTCGATGCTGGTCGAAGACGGCGTGGTCAAGCAACTGAACCTGGAAGCGCCGGGCAAGTTCGAGGTCTCCAACGCCGAGACCTTGCTGGCGCAGCTGGGCTGATTGCTGCCAGGCATCAAGAAGACGGCATGCTGCGGCATGCCGTTTTTCCTGGCGTAAATGTTTTATTGCATTGCTGCGCCTGCTGACATGATCCTGACGCCAGCTTGCAGATGGGAACGATTTGCAACAAAGCCGCGCCCGTCGGGGCGGGGCAGGGGCATCTTGGCTATAATGCCTGGATGTTGAAACAGCGCACAATCAAGAATCTGGTCAAGACCACCGGTGTGGGTCTGCACTCCGGCACCAAGGTCGAGCTGACCCTGCGTCCGGCCGCACCCGACACCGGCATCATCTTCCGTCGCATCGATCTCGATCCCGTGGTCGAGCTGCCGATGATGGCCACCGGCGTGGGCGACACCCGCATGGCCTCGACCCTGACCAAGGATGGCGCCAAGGTATCCACCGTCGAACACCTGCTGTCGGCCTGCGCCGGCCTGGGACTGGACAACCTCTACATCGACCTGACCGCCGAAGAGATTCCCATCATGGATGGTTCGGCCTCGTCCTTCGTCTTCCTGCTGCAGCAGGCAGGCCTGCAGGAGCAGGAAGCGCCCAAGAAGTTCATCCGCGTCAAGAAGCCCGTGGAAGTGCGCGAGGGCAGCGGCGACAAGGAAAAATGGGCGCGCCTGGAACCCTATGACGGTTTCCGCCTGAAGTTCTTCATCGAATTCAACCATCCGGCCGTGGACGGCACCGGCCAGGTGGCCGAGGTCGATTTCGGCATCGATTCCTACGTCAAGGAAATCGCCCGCGCGCGCACCTTCGGTTTCATGCAGGACGTGGAAACCCTGCGCGGCATGGGCCTGGCGCGCGGTGGTTCCTTCGAGAACGCCATCGTCATGGATGAGTACCGCATCCTCAACGCCGACGGCCTGCGCTACGACAACGAGTTCGTGCGCCACAAGATCCTCGACGCCATCGGCGACCTCTACATCATCGGCCATCCGCTGCTGGCCAGCTACGACGCCCACAAGTCCGGCCACGGCCTGAACAATCTCTTGCTGCGCGAACTGCTGGCGCAGCCGGATGCCTACGAGATCGTCAGCTTCGATACGCTTGAGAAGGCGCCGCAGACCTATGTCATGCAGGCCAAGCAGGAGTGGGCGCTCAACTGAGGCTAGTCCCCGTCCAGAAAGCAAACGCCCCGGCAATTTGAGTTGACCGGGGCGTTTGCTTTTTCGGCATGCGACGAGGAAATCCTTGTCAATTTTTTAGTGAAATCTCGGAAACCGACTACTTTCCCTCTGGAAATGGCGGCGCTTCTCCCGCTTGTTTGGCCAATCGGCGCCGTTCGCGCCGCTGTAACATGGCGTCAATGGCATCCTTGAGGCCTTGGCTGCGCGGGTCCCGGGCCAGGTTGCTGCTGAGTTCGGCGAAGGAAGAGAGGGCGTCTTCGGTCAATTCCAGCACCCGTTTCGGGGCGGGCGGAGGCTCGGTCCGGCCAACTTGCACTTTGATTCGGATTGAATTAACCTGCCATCCGTCCTTCAGCAGGCGGTCCTGCAAGCGGGGGAGCTGTTGCTTCAACCGGGCCGCCAGTGCTGCGTTGGGCGCGCTCATGACCAGCACGCCTGCCTCGAAATGCAGGATCTGACACGCGGCAAACATCGCCGGCAGCGCCGCAGCCACCGACTGCTGCAGCGTGCCCATGCGAGCCAGGGCAGGCAAGAGCGCTGCCATTGTCGAATTCGACCGCAAGAAATCCGCGGCTCCCTTCGTGCTCTTCGCCATGCGTTGAGCGCTCGTGGGGGCAGGCCGATAAGGGGTGAACGTAGATGGGTACTTCATCTTTAAACCTTATCACATCCGGTGTCTGACCGGCCGGAGACCAAGGAGCAAAGATGCAAATTATCCTGTTGCACCCCCGTTTCACCAAAGCCCGTTCCATCACGCTCGGTACGCGTCACCTGCTGCTCCTCCTGCTGTTGCTGATCGGCTCGGTGATTGGCTGCTCGATGCTGATCTCCTATCTCATGCTGCGCCAGGCCGGCGACCCCGAGGCGTCGCCCATGTTGCACAAGCTGGCGGCGTCGATGAGCCAGGAAGAGGACGACCGCAAGGAAAAATTCGTCAAGGAAAACCTGGCCATGATGGCCGTCAAGGTGGGCGAGATGCAGGCCCAGATGATGCGTCTGGATGCGCTGGGCGAGCGGGTGCAGGGCCTGGCCGGCATCCGCCCCGAGGAATTCAACTTCAAGGAACCGCCCGGCCGAGGTGGCGCGGAAGTCTCCAGCCTGGCCGGCCCCGGCCGCGATGTCGGCCTCGATGAGCTGCGCCGCATGCTGGACAACCTGGCCGTGGATGCCGGTCACCGCACCGACTACCTCAACGCGGTTGAGTCCACGCTGATGGGCGACAAGATCAAGTCGCGCCTGTTGCCGACCAACCAGCCGGTCAATGTTGCCTACAACTCATCGAGCTTCGGCTGGCGGCTGGATCCCTTCACCGGCCATAACGCCTTCCATGAAGGCCTGGACTTCCCCGCGCCGGTGGGCACTCGCATCGTGGCCGCCGCCGCCGGAGTGGTGATTGCCTCTGAATATCATTACCAGTTTGGCAACATGCTGGAAATCGACCACGGCAACAACATCATCACCCGCTACGCCCACGCCTCGCGCCTGTTCGTCAAGGTGGGAGACATCGTCAAGCGCGGCCAGCATGTGGCCGACGTCGGCTCTACCGGCCGCTCTACTGGCGCCCACCTGCATTTCGAGGTGCGCATCCGCGGCATCGCGCAGGACCCGCGCAAGTTCCTGGCGCTGGGCGCCAATGGCGGCAACCAGCCCAAGCAGATGCCGGTCTTCGTGGCCGGTCGCTGATCTCGCGGCTCCCGTAGCTTCCGTAGTTTCCGCTTTTCCTGGCCCGGCAGCTCGCCGCGGCCTCCTGCAGCTTTTTCAGCAGCCCATTGAAACCTGGCCAACGCGCCCGATCTAACGCCCATGCAGCATCTGCACGGGCGCGAAAGCCATTGGCACGGGCCTGCGTGCTAGAATCCATGGTTTATTTTCGGGCGTTGTCGGCTGGAATCGCGCAGCCGGGAGCCCAACGTCACTCTGCCGGATCGTTCATCGGCGCTTTTATAGAATCCAAGCATGTCATTCCTGACCAAGATTTTCGGCAGCCGTAACCAGCGACTGCTCAAACAATATCAAAAAATCGTCCGCCAGATTAATGCGCTGGAGCCCTCGGTCGAGAAGCTGACCGACGCCGAACTGCAAGCCAAGACGCCCGAATTCAAGCAACGCATCGCCGGCGGCGAGGCTCTGGACGCGATCCTGCCGGAGGCCTTTGCGGTCTGCCGCGAAGCCAGCCGCCGCGTGCTCAAGATGCGCCACTTCGACGTCCAGTTGATCGGCGGCATGGCCTTGCACTTCGGCAAGATCGCCGAAATGCGCACCGGCGAAGGCAAGACCCTGATGGCGACGCTGCCGGCCTACCTCAATGCCCTGGCCGGCAAGGGTGTGCACGTGGTCACCGTCAACGACTACCTGGCCCAGCGCGACGCGGAAGACATGGGTCGCCTCTACAGCTGGCTGGGCCTGACCACTGGCGTGAACCTGTCGCAGATGGAACACGACGTCAAGCAGGAAGCCTACGCCGCCGACATCACCTACGGCACCAACAACGAATTCGGCTTCGACTACCTGCGCGACAACATGGTCTTCGACGCCGACGACCGCGTGCAGCGCGCACTGAACTTCGCCATCGTCGACGAAGTGGACTCGATCCTGATCGACGAGGCGCGCACGCCCCTGATCATCTCCGGCCAGGCCGAGAACCACACCGAGCTGTACCACAAGATGAACGCCGTGCCGCCGCTGCTGACCCAGCAGATCGGCGAAGAGACGCCGGACGGCAAGGGCAAGGTCGAAGTCCCCGGCGACTACACCAAGGACGAGAAGAGCCACCAGGTCCTGCTGACCGAAGCCGGTCACGACAAGGCCGAGGAAATCCTGACCCAGATGGGCCTGCTGCCCGAAGGCGCTTCGCTCTATGACGCCGCCAACATCACCCTGATCCACCACCTGTACGCTGCCCTGCGCGCACACACCCTGTACCATCGCGACCAGCATTACGTGGTGCAGAACGGCGAAGTGGTGATCGTCGACGAATTCACCGGCCGCCTGATGACGGGCCGCCGCTGGTCCGACGGCCTGCACCAGGCCGTCGAAGCCAAGGAAGGCGTGAAGATCCAGAACGAGAACCAGACCCTGGCCTCGATCACCTTCCAGAACTACTTCCGCATGTATGCCAAGCTGTCCGGCATGACCGGTACGGCCGATACCGAAGCCTACGAATTCCAGGAAATCTATCACCTGGAAACCGTGGTGATCCCGCCCAACCGTCCCAATGCCCGCAAGGACCGCCAGGACCAGGTCTACAAGACCGCGCAAGAGAAGTACATGGCGATGTTGAAGGACATCCAGGACTGCTACGAGCGCGGCCAGCCCGTGCTGGTGGGCACCACTTCGATCGAGAATTCGGAACTGCTCTCGGGCATCCTGACCAAGGCCAAGCTGCCGCACAATGTCCTCAACGCCAAGCAGCACGCGCGTGAAGCAGAGATCGTGGCGCAGGCCGGCCGTCCCAAGATGATCACCATCGCCACCAACATGGCCGGTCGCGGTACCGACATCGTGCTGGGCGGCAACGTGGGCAAGCAGATCCAGCTGATCGAGGCCGACGAATCCCTGTCCGACGCCGACAAGGCCGCCAAGTCGCAGCAGCTGCGTGATGAATGGCAGTCCCTGCATGATCACGTGGTCAATGCCGGCGGCCTGCACATCATCGGCACCGAGCGTCACGAATCGCGTCGCGTGGACAACCAGCTGCGTGGCCGTTCCGGCCGCCAGGGCGATCCGGGTTCCTCGCGCTTCTACCTGTCGCTGGATGACGCGCTCTTGCGCATCTTCGCCGGTGACCGCGTGCGCGCCATCATGGACCGCCTGAAGATGCCCGAAGGCGAACCGATCGAAGCCGGCATCGTGACCCGCTCCATCGAATCGGCCCAGCGCAAGGTGGAAGCCCGCAACTTCGACATCCGCAAGCAATTGCTGGAATACGACGACGTCGCCAACGACCAGCGCAAGGTCATCTACCAGCAGCGCAATGAACTGCTGGAGTCGGGCGAGATGGCCGAGATGATCGCCTCCCTGCGCGATGGCGTCTTCACCGACCTGTTCCGCCAATACGTGCCGGCCGAGTCGATGGAAGAGCAGTGGGACATCCCCGGCCTGCAAGCCGTGCTCAAGAACGAATGGCAGCTCGACGTCTACCTGGAAGCCACCCTCAAGGCCGAGCCTGACATGGCCGACGACGACCTGCTGGCGCATCTGCTGAAGGCGGCCAAGGACGCCTACGACGCCAAGGTGGCCGTGGTCGGCGTGGAAGCCTTCGCCGGCTTCGAGCGCAGCGTCATGTTGCAGAGCATCGACAACCACTGGCGCGAACACCTGGCCGCGCTCGATCACCTGCGTCAGGGCATCCACCTGCGCGGCTATGCGCAGAAGAATCCCAAGCAGGAATACAAGCGCGAAGCCTTCGAGCTGTTCGCCCAGATGCTGGACCTGATCAAGAACGAAGTGATCAAGGTGGTCATGACGGTGCGCATCCAGAGCCGCGAAGAAATCGAAGCGGCTGAGGAAAGCATTTCCGGTGGCTCGCCCATCAACGTCAACTACCAGCACGCCGACTTCGACCCCGAAGCCGCGCCGGAAGAACTGCTGGCGCCGACCGCCCAGGCCGGTTCCGATGACGACGGTTCGGAATACGCCAAGGTCGGCCGCAACGACCCTTGCCCCTGCGGCAGCGGCAAGAAGTACAAGCAGTGCCACGGCAAGCTGGCCTGATCGCCGCCTAGCCCGATGTGAAGAGGCCGTCCACCTGCCAGGGTGGACGGCCTTTTTTCTGCGCGGCGCATGAAGGCTTCTGCATGAAGCGCCCGGCTGGCCTTATCATGGGCGCTCCGGCAGCCATCGTCTGCCGCCCAGGAGAACAAGAAGATGTCCCTCGCCACGCTGGTCCGCGCTTTGCCCTTGTCTTTTTCATCCTCCCGTCTGGCCTGTGTTGCTGCAGCCACTGCCGTTCTGCTGGCCGGTTGCGCTTCCTCGCCGTTGCCGCAATGGCGCGACAGCGACAATGCCGGTTACGCCCCGGTGACGCCCGCCATCCCGGTGACCAATACCGCCGTGCCCGCAGTGGCCATCAGCACCGCTCCGCCCACGCGGGCAGCGCTGGTGGAGGCGGCCAAGGCCGAGTGGGATTTCTTTGGCAACCAGCAGATCGACATGCGCCACGAGCCCTTCAGTGCGCCACGCCTGGGTTTGTTGGAGGATGAGGGCGAGGCCGTGCAGCGCGTGGCCGAGTATTGGCATGCGGTGGGTAAGAACCTGACTGGCGCTGACTGCCAGCAAGCCTGGTCGGCCGCCTTCATTTCCTGGCTGATGGTGAGCACCAATGTGCCGCCGCAGGATTTCGCGCCCAACGAAACCCACTTCAATTACCTGAGCTTCCTCAAGGACCGCGAGTCCCGGCCCTCGCCGCAATTCCTGCTGCGCCCGGCGGACAGTGAGCCCATCGCCGCCGGTGACCTGATCTGCGCTCCGCGCGGCAACAACAACATCACGTCTATCGATGACATCCGCCCCGGCCTGGCCGGTCATTGCGATGTGGTGGTGGAAGTGCATGCCGATGATGGCTGGGCCGGGGTGATTGGCGGCAATGTCTTCAATTCGGTGTCGGAATCGCTGATCCCGGTGGATGGGCAGGGGCGGGCGCAGCCGATTGCGGCGCGGCCGTGGCTGGTCGTGGTCAAGAATCTGCTGCCCTGATGAGGGTAGCGGCATGCTGATCCTCGCCAAGCTGTTGCTGGGGCCGCTGCTGCTGGCGCAAGCCAGGCGCTTGCGCAGGACGGCCCTGCGTCTGCCGGAAGCTGCCGGCCCGCGTGCTGGGCTGGAGCCAGCACCAGCCACTGCGGCGGGCAGCGACGCGCCGTTGCGCCTGCTGGTGGTGGGCGACTCATCGGCGGCAGGCGTGGGGGTGGAACACCAGGAGCAGGCGCTGGCCCAGCCGCTGGCGCGCCATCTGGCCGGGCGCACGGGCCGTCCGGTCGCCTGGCAGCTGGTGGCGCAAAGCGGCGTCAATTCGCTTGAAGCGCTGGACCTGCTGGCGCGCCACGAGATCGGTCCGGCGGCGGTGCTGGTGGTGGCGCTGGGCGTCAATGACGTCACTTCGCAGATGCCGCCGCAGCGCTACCTGGCCAATCTGCGCCTGCTGTGCGAGCGCCTGATGGCGCAGGCGGGCGTGCAGCACATCGTCTTCTCGGGCTTGCCGCCCATGCACCTCTTGCCGGTGGCGCCGCAGCCACTGCGCTGGTACCTGGGGCGCTATGCCCGCAAGCTGGACCGCGCCCTGCGCGACTGGATCAGCACCGAGCCCGCCCTGCGTTACTGCTCGCTGCAATGGACGCTCCCTCATGAAATGGCGATCGACCGCTTCCATCCCGGCCCTGGCCAATACGCCCAATGGGCCAGGATGAGCGCCGAGATCATCGAAACCGAGTTCCTGCGTCATCAGCCGGTGACGGAAAGTGTTTAAAATACCCGTTCCGATTTTTACGCTGAAAGCTCGCCATGGCCGTCAATTCCCCGATTCCCGTTCCTTCTGACCTGAAAGCCGTCGCTGGCATCGAACTCGGCCATGCCGAGGCGGGTGTGCGCAAGGCCAATCGCAAGGACGTGCTGGTCATGAAGCTGGCCGAGACGGCCACCGTGGCGGGCGTGTTCACCAAGAACCGTTTCTGTGCCGCCCCGGTGCAGATCTGCCAGGCCAATCTGGCCCAGTTGAGCGCCGGCAAGCCCATCCGCGCCCTGGTCATCAACACCGGCAACGCCAACGCCGGCACCGGTGAGGAAGGCCTGCAGCGCGCCAAGTCGGTCTGCGCCGCCCTGGCCCAGCAGATGGGCGTGGAAGCGCAGCAGATCCTGCCATTCTCGACCGGCGTGATCCTGGAGCCGCTGCCGGCCGACCGCATCATCGCCGGCCTGCCGCAGGCCATCGGCAACCTCAAGGCCGACAACTGGTTCAACGCGGCCGAGTCCATCATGACCACCGACACTCAGCCCAAGGCGGCCTCGCGCACCCTTACCATCGGTGGCAAGCAAGTGGTGATGACCGGCATCAGCAAGGGCGCCGGCATGATCAAGCCCAACATGGCCACCATGCTGGGCTTCCTGGCCTTCGACGCCAAGCTGCCGCAGGCCCTGCTGAACCAGCTGGTCAAGGACGCCGCTGACCACTCCTTCAACTGCATCACCATCGATGGCGATACCTCGACCAACGATTCCTTCATCCTGATGGCCACCGGCGCCGGCGAGCTGGAAATCACCAGCGCCGACAGCGAGGAATACAAGCAGCTGGCCGCCGCCGTCACCGACCTGTCGCAGCACCTGGCGCACCAGATCGTGCGCGATGGCGAAGGCGCCACCAAGTTCATCGAGGTGGCCGTGGAAGACGGCAAGAGCGTCGAGGAATGCCGCCAGATCGCCTACTCCATCGGCCACTCGCCGCTGGTCAAGACCGCCTTCTTCGCCTCCGACCCGAACCTGGGCCGCATCCTGGCCGCCATCGGCTATGCCGGCATCGATGACCTGGATGTGTCCAGGATCAACCTGTGGCTGGATGACGTGTGGGTTGCCAAGGACGGTGGCCGCAATCCGGATTACCGCGAAGAAGATGGCCAGCGCGTCATGAAGAAGGCGGAGATTGTGGTGCGCGTGAAGCTGGCGCGTGGCGCGGCCAAGGCGTCCATCTGGACCTGCGACCTGTCGCACGACTACGTGTCCATCAACGCCGACTATCGTTCCTGAGCGCCTCCATGACCCAGCTAGACCAATTCCTGCAGCGCGCCGAAGCCTTGCTGGCGCGCGTCGAAGCCATCCTGCCCCAGGCCGCGGCCCGCGAACCGGACTGGAATGCCGCGGTTGCCTTCCGCTGGCGTGGCGCCACTGCGCAGCGCCCTGGCTACCTCCAGGCGGTCGGCCACATCTCCCAGATCGGTTTGTCGGACCTGCACAATATCGGCCCGCAAAAGGAACAGATCGACCAGAACACCCGCCAGTTCGTCGAAGGCCGGCCGGCCAACAACGTGCTGCTGACGGGCGCACGCGGCACCGGCAAGTCCTCGTTGATCAAGGCCTGCCTGAACCAGTATGCCGATCGCGGCCTGCGTCTGATCGAGGTGGACAAGGACGACCTGCATGATCTGCAGGACATCGTCGAACTGGTGGCGGCACGCCCGGAACGCTTCATCGTCTTCTGCGATGACCTGTCCTTCGAAGAAGGCGAGGGTGGCTACAAGGCGCTGAAGGTGGCGCTCGATGGCAGCATCGCCGCCCAGTCCGATAACGTCCTCATCTACGCCACCTCGAACCGTCGCCACCTGATGCCGGAACGCCTTTCCGACAACAGCACCTATACCCACACCGAGGATGGCGACCTGCATCCCGGCGAGACGGTGGAAGAAAAGATCTCGCTCTCCGAGCGCTTCGGCCTGTGGGTGACCTTCTACCCCTTCAAGCAGGACGATTTCCTGGACATCGTGGCGCACTGGCTGCGCCACTTCGGCTGCAATGACGCCCAGATCGCCGAGGCCCGCGCCGATGCGCTGCGCTGGGCGCTGCAACGCAGTTCGCGCTCGGGCCGGGTGGCCTGGCAGTTCGCGCGCGACTACGCCGGCAAGGCGCAGGGCTGATGAGCGCTGAGTCCAAGCCTAGCGGCAAGCCCGTTGGCAAGCCCATTGGCAAGCCCATCGACGTGGCCGTAGGCATCCTGATGCAGCCCAACGGCGATGTGCTCTTGGGGCAGCGGCCGGAAGGCAAGCCCTATGCGGGTTACTGGGAATTCCCCGGCGGCAAGGTGGAGGCCGGCGAAAGCATCTTCGCCGCCCTGCAGCGCGAGTTCAAGGAAGAGCTGGGCATCGAGGTGCTCGACGGCGAGCCCTGGTGTGGTGTCGAGCACGTCTATCCGCATGCCCATGTCCGCCTGCATTTCTACATCAGCCGCCAGTGGCGCGGCCAGCCGCAGAGCCTGGAAGGCCAGGCCTTCGCCTGGCAGGGCAGCGTGGGCGTGGCGCCCTTGCTGCCGGCCACGATCCCGCTGATCGAATGGCTGGATCAGCTGAGATACGGCGAAAAACGGTAAATTGAGCAGGAAATTGAGCGAGGATGAACGAAAAAGTCCGTGATCACTGCACGGGCTTGTCGCCTTCGTCTTCCAGCGGCAGGTTCACGGCCGGGATGGTGTATTTCTCTTCGGCCCAGGCGCCCAGGTCGATTTGCTTGCAGCGTTCGGAGCAGAAGGGGCGAAACTTGTTCTTTTCACTCCATTCCACCTTGGCCCCGCAGGTGGGGCAGTCAACGATCGTAGCCATACTTTCTACTTCACTTCCATCACATCAGTTCAAAAGCCGCACAGGGCCAGTTCGAAGGGGACTTCGCCCTCGAAGGAGCGCGGCTTCTCGTCACCATCCTGCTGGGTGAAGCGCACCCACAGCATGTACTTGTTGGCCGAGATCTCGGGAATCGCGCCGAGCTCCATGTCGAGTGACAAGCGCAGCATCTGGTAGACCTTGCCTTGCAGCATCTGCTGGTAACTGCCGCCTTCGGCATTGATCTTCACCGCATGGCCGGATTCGCGCAGCAGCCGCATGACGATGGCGATGGCGTCGAACAGTGGGATCAGCGGAGCGAACCAGTTGGAAATATCCTGGAAGCGGCGCTCGAAGGGATGTTGTTGCCACGCGTAGTAGGTGGGCAGGTCGAATTCACAAGCGCCGCCGGGGATGATGGTGCGGCCGCGGATGCTCATGAGCCATTCATTGTCGCGGATGTTCTGGCCGGTCTTGCCTTGCGCGGCAGCCAGGGCGCTGCTGGCCTGGTCCACTTCGGCGAGGATGGCGTTGAGCATCTCGGGCTCGACATTGGGATTGGACTGGTAGGCCAGCAGGATCTGCTTTTGCCGTTCCAGCTCTTGCAGCAGGTCGGACTTGAGGTCGGCGCGTCCGGCGACCTCCAGCATTTCAAAAATGGTGGCAAGGGCGATGTGATGCTGATGCGGGCTTTCCTGATGCAGGAAGAAGACGAACTTCTCATACAGGTCTTCCAGTCGCAACAGCGTGCGAATACGCTCGTTGAAAGGGTATTCGTAGACGATCAAAGCATGATCCCTTTATTGGTTGAGCCGGACTTGTTAGGCCGCTGACAGGCCGCGGGTGCAAAAACCTCGTCAACAATGCGATGTCTGTGATTCTGACCCATGCAGCAGAAAATTACAAATGCATGCCGCATCAAATGAAGCGCCAAGCAGGCTCAGCGCTGTGCTGCGAGCGCAAGGTATTGTGAATGCAAGTTGCGCACCCGTTCCGGCAGGCTGTCGGCGGCGCCGCCGTTGTCGACGACGTCATCGGCCACGGCCAATCGCGCCTGGCGGCTGGCCTGCGCGGCCATGATGGCTTCCACCTCGTCGCGGCGCAGGCCATTGCGCTGCATGACGCGAGCGACCTGCACTTCTTCGGGGCAATCGACCACCAGGATGCGGTCGGCGCGTCCGACCCAGTTGCCCGATTCCACCAGCAGCGGCACCACGAAGATGACGTAGGGGCCGGTGGCTACTTCGGCCGCCCGCAGGGTCTCGCTGCGGATCAGGGGATGCAGGATGGCCTCCAGTGCGTGGCGCGCCTCGGGATTGCCGAAGACGTGCTGGCGCATGCGGGGACGATCCATGGCGCCGCGCGCATCGATGAAGTCCGCGCCGAAGTGCTCGATGATAGGTGCGATGGCCAGGCCGTCAGGCGCAGTCAGGGCATGGGCGATGGCGTCGGTATCGACCAGCGCCGCGCCGAGTGCGCCGAACAGTTCGGCCACGGTGGTCTTGCCGCTGCCGATGCCGCCGGTCAGGCCGATGGTGAAGCGTTCAGAAAGTGCAGTCATGCGAATCCAGGTCAGTAGTCGTAAAGTCCCCGCCAGAGCCAGTCCAGTCCCTGCAACAGCGCCAAGAGGCCGGCGCTGGCCAGGCAAGGCCCGAAGGGAATGGCCTGGCCGCGGCGATGCCGGCCAGCCGCCATCAGCGCCAACCCTAGCACCGCGCCCATGGCTGAGGCCAGCAGCAGGATCACCGGCAGCGCCTGCCAGCCCAGCCAGGCGCCCAGCGCGGCCATGAGCTTGAAGTCGCCATAGCCCAGCCCATCCTTGCCGGTGATGAGTTTGAAGAGCCAGAAGATCAGCCATAGCACGCCATACCCGGCCGCAGCACCCAGCACCGCATCCTGCAAGGGCACCAGGCGGTGCGTCAGGTTCACCAGCAGGCCCAGCCACATCAGCGGCAGGGTCAGGTCGTCGGGCAGCAGCATGGTGTGGGCGTCGATGAAGGCCAGGGCTACCAGCGTGGCCGTGCAGGCCATCACGGCCAGGCCTGTTACGCCCAGGCCGAAGCGCCAGGCCGCGACGGCGAACAGTGCCGCCGTCAACAGCTCCACCAATGGATAACGCAGGCCGATGGCGGCCTGGCAGTGGCCACAGCGCCCGCGCAGCAGCAGCCAGCTCAGCACCGGCAGCTTGTGGCGCCAGGGCAGCGGAGTCGCGCAGTGCGGGCAGGCCGATGCGGGCAGCCAGAGGTCGTAGCGGTCGTGATGGGGCGGCGTCTCACCACGCTCTTGCGCCACGAAGTTGGCGCTTTCGCGCAGCATCATGATGGGCAGGCGATGGATCAGCACATTCAGGAAACTGCCCACCAGCAAGCCCAGCAGGGCCGCCAGCGCGCAGAGGATGGGGTCGCCAGGGACGGCGTAGGCTTCCAGGAAGGGCATCGTGGCAATCGTGGATCGGGCATCGGGGTGTTCGTCAGACGACGGACCCCATGCGGAACACCGGCAGGTACAGGGCAATGACCAGGCCGCCGATGACCAGGCCCAGGACCGTCATGATAGCCGGTTCCATGAGGCTGGTCAGTGCCGTGACCGTGTCATCGACTTCGCGCTCGTTGAGTTCGGCGATCTTGATGAGCATGGCGTCGAGCGTGCCGGTCTCCTCGCCCACGGCGGTCATCTGGACGGCCAGGTCGGGGAAGACGCCTGTGGCCTGCATGGCCGCATGCAGCGAGGCGCCATTGCGCACCGCATCGCGCACGGCCAGGCTGGCTTGGCCGATGACCACATTGCCGGTCGCGCCGGCCACCGTCTCCAGCGCTTGCACCAGGGCGATGCCCGCGCCCAAGAGGGTGCCGAAGGTGCGGCTCCAGCGCGCCAGCGCGGCCTGCCTGAGCAAGCCGCCCAGCAAGGGCAGGCGCAAGGAGAGACGCTGGGCGTGCTGGCGCAGGGGCAGCGAGCGTCGCCAGGCCTGCAGCCCTGCCAGGGCCGCGATCACCAGCCCCGGCAGCAGCCAGGGCCACGCCTGTGTCAGCGCGTGCGCCAGGCTCATCACGATACGGGTGGGCAGGGGTAGCTCAGCCCCGAAATGGCGAAACATCTGTTCGAAGGCCGGCACCACCCACAGCATGATCACCACGGTCACGGCCACCGCCACCAGCACCACCGCGCAGGGATAGGCCAGTGCGGCGCGCACCTTGCCTCTGAGGGCCAGGGATTTCTCGCGGTAGCTGGCAATGCGGGCCAGCATGCTGTCGAGTACGCCGGCGCTTTCCGCAGCCCGGACCAGTTGGCAGAACAGTGCATCGAAGCGCTGCGGATGACGCGCCAGCGCCGCATGCAGGCTGTCGCCGCGCGCCACATCCTGGCGGATGGTGGCCAGCAGCCCGCCCAGGGCATCGGCGCCGGCGCCACGGATGGCGATATCGAGCGCCTGCAACAGCGGCAGCCCGGCTTGCAGCATGGTGGCCAGTTGCCGGGTGAAGAGCACGATCTGCTTGTCGGTGATGCGACGCCGGCCCCTGCGCGCCGAGGTACCCGGCGCTGGTGCCGCAACTGCGGTGTCGGCAGGCTGCAGTCGTGCCACCCGTACGCCAGCCTGGCGCAGCGCCTGGCGCGCGGCAGTGGCGTCGCGCGCCTGCAGGACGCCGCGCTGCGGCCGTCCCTGGCGGTCCAGGCCCTCCCAGCGGAAGCGGCTGTCCTGACTGCGTTCAGGTGCTGGCAAGGACTTCTCCCAGGCTGGTGTCGCCGCGCAAGGCCTTGAGCAGGCCGGCGCGGCGCAGGTCGATGACGCCCTCGGCGCGGGCCTGCCGGGCGATATCCTGGGTGCCGGCCTGGGCCTGGATCAGCGACTGCATCGTGGCACTGACCGGCATGACCTGGTAGATGCCGGTGCGGCCGCGATAGCCGGTATGGCTGCACGCCGGGCAGCCGTGCGGCACGAAGCTGCCCGACGCATCGCGCGCCGGGCGGCGGCAGCTGCACAGCCTGCGCACCAGCCGCTGGGCCACGATCAGGCTGACCGAGGCGGCAATGTTGTAGGCCGGTACGCCCATGTTGAGCAGGCGCGTGAGCGTGGCCGGGGCGTCATTGGTATGCAGGGTGGAGAGCACCAGATGGCCGGTCTGCGCAGCCTTGATGGCGATGTCGGCGGTGTCGAGGTCGCGGATCTCGCCCACCATCAGCACATCCGGGTCCTGGCGCAGGAAGGCCCGCAGCGCCACCGCGAAGTTCAGGCCGGCGCGTTCGTTGATGCTGACCTGATTGATGCCGGGCAGATTGATCTCGACCGGGTCCTCGGCGGTGGCGATGTTGATGCCCGGACGGTTCAGCCGCTGCAGGCAGGCATACAGCGAGACCGTCTTGCCCGAGCCGGTGGGACCGGTCATGAGCACCATCCCATGCGGCCGCGCGATGGCCTGTTGCAGCGCCTGCAACTGGGCCGGCTCGTAACCCAGTTGTTCGAGTGCGAGGGCGGCCTGCTCGGTGTCGAGGATGCGCAGCACGATCTTTTCGCCGAACTGCGTGGGCAGGGTCGAGACGCGGAAGTCCACTGTACGGGTTTCCAGGGCCAGGCGCATCTTGCCGTCCTGGGGCAGGCGTTTTTCGGCGATATCCAGCCGGGCCAGGATCTTGAGCCGGGTCGCCAGCTTGTCCTTCAGGCTCAGCGGCGGCTGCGCCAGTTCATGCAGGATCCCGTCGATGCGCAGGCGCACCCGGCAATAATGTTCGAAGGGCTCGAAATGCAGGTCCGATGCGCCCATGCTGACGGCATCGGCCAAGAGCTTGTACAAGAGCCGCACGACGGGAACGTCGTCGGCCAGGGGAGTCTCGGAAGCTTGCATGGATGACCTCGCGCGCGAGGTCGCCGACGGAGGCGGCGACCGGGGGCAGGCAGTCTCCCATGCGGGTTTGCGCGGAGGAAAGCAGGGCCGCTATTGGCTGCGGCGAAGTCGGCAGAGTTCGACGAAGGGTTTCGAGGCCTTGTTCGCCGGGCTCACTCTACCTTTAGTCGGGCATCGAGGACGCCGCTCCCGACGTCTGCGCCAGCGCGATCAGCTTGACCATGCGGATGGCCTGGTTCTGCACCTGGACAATCTCGATCACGCAGCCATCCATCTTCACGGCCACGCTGGCTTCGGGGATGTCCTGCAGGTATTCCAGCAACAGGCCGTTGATGGTCTTGGGGCCATCCAGCGGCAGGTGCAGGCCGAGGCGCTTGTTGATGTCGCGCAGGGTGGTGCTGCCTTCGAGCAGGCAGGCGCCGTCCTTGTCCCAGCCGAAGCCTTCGCCGGAGCTGCCCGGTGAGGAGGTGGTGAATTCGCCGATCATCTCTTCGATGATGTCTTCCAGCGTCACCAGGCCTTGCACCTCGCCATATTCATCGACCACCACGCCCAGCCGCTCGTGGTTTTCCTGGAAGTACTGCAACTGGGTGAAGACGTCGGTTTCCACCGGTACGTAGTAGGGCGCCGAGAGCAACTCGCGGATGTCATCGTGGCTGATCTCCTCTTCGCGGCGGAACAGCGAGACCGTCTTGCGCACATGCAGGATGCCGACGATGTGATTGATCTCACCCTCGAAGACCGGCAGCTTGTTGTGGTAGCAGGTGGCCAGCTGGTGCAGGATGTCATCGACCGGCGCAGCCAGGTTCAGGGCCTCGACCTGAGAGCGTGGCGTCATCACGTCTTCGACCGAAATCTTTTCCAGGTCGAACAGGTTCAGCAGGATGCTCTTGTGCTTTTGCGGAATGAAGCTGCCGCCCTCGAGCACGATGGAGCGCAGCTCTTCGGGCGAGATGCGCTGTTCGGCGGCGCGCGCGCCGGTCTTGATGCGCAGCAGCCTGAGAATGGCCGAGACGAACAGGTTGACGAACCAGATCAAGGGCTTGGCCACCCGCATCAACGGCTTGAGGATGAAGCCGGTAAAGAGCGAGATGCGCTCGGGATAGGTGGCGCCGATCACCTTGGGCACGATTTCCGCGAAGATGATCAGCAGCGCCGCCACGCAGGCCGTGGCCGCCGTGATGACGCGCTGGTGGTTGCCGAAGGCGGCGATGGCCAGGGCCGTCACCAGGGCGGTGGCCAGGGCGTTGATGGCGGTATTGGCGATGAGGACCAGCGAGAGCAGCCGCTCGGTGCGGTCCAGCAGCCACAGGATGGTGATGGCGGCGCGATTGCCCTGCTTGGCCAGGTGCCGCAGGCGATGGCGGTTGGCGGCCATCAGCGCCGTCTCGGTCATGGAAAAGAAGGCCGAGAGCAGGATCAGGATGAAGAGTGCAAGAACTTGCACCCATATGGGTACGGTTTCCAAACGTTGCCGTCAGGTTGATTACCCTCAGCGGAGGGAGGCGGCGGGCCTGTTTGCTTGCCGGCAAGGCAGGCAGCGCAGGGCGGCCAGGGAGCGCCAAAGTCTAGACGATGGGGGAGTATCCCGCAAGCGGGCATGCTGGCGATGGCGACAAGTGCGAAGTGGGCGTATAATGCCTGGATCGCTCATGAAAAGAGCGGAAATCCCGATCTCCATGAGTGTTGCTGCCGACGCAATCCTCGTGCTTCGCATCTCCATCCGCTTCCCCGAGTTACTGAACGCTGTCGGCCTCACCGCAAGCGCGTTCGCATGTCCTCCGACCTTTACGTTCCCGGCCTCCCTGCTGCGTGGCCAGTCGTCAAAGCCAGAGTTTGCAAATCCCCGAGCCCTTCCTCGCTGGAGGTCGCGTGCTCACGTCAAAGAAAGAGAAAATGGCAAAAGAAGAACTGATTGAAATGCAAGGACAAGTCTCCGAAGTCCTGCCCGATTCGCGTTTCCGCGTGGCGCTGGACAATGGTCATTCGCTGATCGCCTACACCGCTGGCCGCATGAAGAAGAACTTCATCAAGATCCTGGCCGGTGACAAGGTCACGCTGGAACTGTCGCCCTATGACCTGAACAAGGGCCGCATCATCTTCCGTCACCTCGAAAACCGTGGTCCGACCGGTCCCCGTCCGGGCTTCCGTCGCCGCTAGCAACAGGTCTGGCATTGCCGGGTGCATTTCCTGCGCCCTCTGGAGAGCCGCCGCCAGTGCGCCGGCGGTGCTTTCTCCTCATCAGGTCGGTATTGCGAAAGAAGAACAATATGCAAAGTCCGATCGATCACTGCGACCATTACCATGGCTACCAGGTCAGTCTGAGCTGCATTCAGCGCGGTGGCCTCTGGAAGGTGGCCGGCATCACCATCGTGCGCAACGATACGCTCGCGCCGCTTTTCCCCAGGCGCGCCTTGCCGGGACAATCTCCTGATGCCGACCACGCCGTGCAGCGCGGGATGGGCTGGGCGCGCGCGGTGATCGACAACCTCGATCCCGGACGGCTGGTCGAGGCTGTCTAGCAGACGGAAGTGGAGAAGTGGAAATGAAAAAGCCCAGCATCGCAGCTGGGCTTTTTTGTCCTTGATGTGCAAGGAAATAATTCTGGTCGGGGTGAGAGGATTCGAACCTCCGGCCTCTACGTCCCGAACGTAGCGCTCTACCAGGCTAAGCTACACCCCGTCGAGTGAGATCTAAGTCAGTGATTTCGATCTACTGCGAAAGCCGATAATTCTAACAGGGATTTTTTGAATTGGCTATCCGGAAGTGAAATAATTGCGTCAGCTGCCCGGCGGGCGGCGATTTCCGCCTGTTCGCGGGTGTAGGCCAGCGCGCCGGAATGGGTGATGGCCGACAGCACTTCGTCGAAATGCTGCTCGTCGCCATTCTCGATGCAGGTGCGCACCAGCTCGCGTTGCTGCGGCGTGCCGTGCTGCATCAGCCAGATCAGCGGCAGGGTGGGCTTGCCTTCGCGCAGGTCGTCGCCGACGTTCTTGCCGATCTCGGCGCTGTTGCCGGAATAGTCCAGCACGTCGTCGATCAGTTGGAACGCGGTGCCGATGGAACGGCCATATTCGCCGGCGGCTTCGATGCCGTCCTCGTCGGCCCCAGCGATGAGCGCGCCGATCTGGCTGGCGGCTTCGAACAGCTTGGCGGTCTTGGAGCGGATCACCTGCAGGTAGCCGTTCTCGTCCACGTCGGGGTTGTGCATGTTGAGCAACTGCAGCACTTCGCCCTCGGCGATGACATTGGTGGCGTCGGCCACGATTTCCATCACGCGGGGATTGCCCACGGCGACCATCATCTGGAAGGCGCGCGAATACAGGAAGTCGCCCACCAGCACCGAAGCGGCGTTGCCGAACATGGCGTTGGCGGTCTGCTTGCCGCGCCGCAAGGAAGACTCGTCCACCACGTCGTCATGCAGCAGGGTGGCGGTGTGGATGAATTCGATCACCGCCGCCAGCGAGTGATGGTGTTCACCCTTGTAGCCGAAGGCGTTGGCGATGAGCACCACCAGAACCGGGCGCAGGCGCTTGCCGCCCGCACTGATGATGTATTCGGCGACCTGGTTGACCAACGGCACTTCCGAATACAGCTGCCGGCGGATGACTGCGTTGACCGCCTCCATGTCGGCGACGATCGGTTGCAGGATGGTTTGTTGCGAAGCGGTTTGTACGGCGGCAGACAAGGCGGAACCTGTGAAAAAGGGTTATTTCCGGGATTATACGATGACAAGGCAGGCCCACGCCAAAGACCGTGTTTGCAGGCAGGCGTGGGCGAGGTGCATTGCTGTGGTGAAATTCCCGTCGGATGGATAGCTTGCTCGTCCGGCAAGAATGGCTGGCGTCGTCGTTGTCCGGGCGGAAACTGTGTTGTACAGCGGTCGGGCAAAGTGTCAAGCCTTTTGACCGAGCAGCTAAGTGCCTGTATAATTTGCGGTTTTCCTGTTTCGGCAGGGGAAAATCGTTCTTATTCATTCATTCGTGAGGTTTCACATGTACGCGGTCATAAAAACCGGCGGCAAACAATACAAAGTTGCTGCTGGCGAAAAACTCAAAGTAGAACAGATACCGGCTGACATTGGCTCCGAAATCACTTTGGATCAAGTGCTCGCAGTGGGCGCAGGCGAAACCGTGAAGTTCGGTGCGCCGCTGGTCGCAGGTGCTACGGTGCTGGCTACTGTGGTAGCACAAGGTCGCCATGACAAGGTCCGCATCTTCAAGATGCGTCGTCGCAAGCACTACCAAAAGCGTCAAGGCCATCGTCAGAACTACACCGAACTGCAAATCGTCTCGATCAACGCCTAAGCGTTGACCCAAACGAACTGCTCATCCAAAGTCATCAAGGAGTTTTAAATGGCACACAAAAAAGGCGGCGGCACTACGCGCAACGGCCGTGACTCAGAATCGAAACGCCTGGGCGTCAAGGTTTATGGCGGCCAAGTGATCAACGCTGGCGGCATCATCGTCCGTCAACGCGGCACCCGCGTTCACGCTGGCGAAAACGTCGGCGTCGGCAAGGACCACACCCTGTTCGCCCTGAAGGACGGCAAGGTCAAGTTCGTTGTCAAGGGCCTGCAACAGCGTCAATACGCTACCGTCGTTACGGCGTAAGCGTTCCTGTCATCCGGGTTTGCCCGGAAACCAGGCATAAAAAAGGCTCTGCCGGCTGGTGGAGCCTTTTTGATTTTTGAAGAGCCGTCAACAAAGCGCCGAGCCCAGGCTTCCGTCGGAAGCGCCGGGGTGGGTCCTGACCAGGACCGAGGATGCATCGACGTTTTGTTAGCGGCTCCCATGACCCATGAGGCGTCCAAATCATGAAATTCATCGACGAAGCACGTATTGAAGTCGTGGCGGGGGATGGCGGCAACGGTGTCGCCAGCTTCTGCCGCGAGAAATTCCGCCCCTTCGGCGGTCCCGACGGCGGCGACGGCGGCAAGGGCGGCACCATCTGGGCCGTGGCCGACCGCAACGTCAACACCCTGATCGACTATCGCTACGCCAAGCTGCACCGCGCCGGTCGCGGCGAGAACGGCCGCGGCTCGGACTGCTACGGCAAGGGTGCCGACGATGTCTACCTGCGCATGCCGGTGGGCACGCTGATCGTCGACATCAATACCGGCGAGCATATCGCCGACCTGACCTTCCACGGCCAGACCGTGATGCTGGCCAAGGGCGGCGAGGGCGGCTGGGGCAACATCCACTTCAAGACCTCCACCAACCGCGCTCCGCGTCAGAAGACGGAGGGCAAGGAAGGCGAGCGCCGCGAACTGCGCCTGGAACTGAAGGTGCTGGCCGATGTGGGCCTCTTGGGCATGCCCAATGCGGGCAAGTCGACCTTCATCACGGCCGTCTCCAATGCCCGTCCGAAGATCGCCGACTATCCCTTCACCACGCTGCACCCGAACCTGGGTGTGGTGCGCGTGAGCCACGAGAAGAGCTTCGTGATCGCCGACATTCCCGGCCTGATCGAAGGTGCGGCCGATGGCGCCGGTCTGGGCGTGCAGTTCCTGCGCCACCTGCAGCGCACCGGTCTGCTGCTGCATATCGTCGATCTGGCGCCCTTCAATGAGGAAGTCGATCCGGTCAAGGAAGCCAAGGCCATCGTCCAGGAACTGAAGAAGTACGACCAGTCCCTGTTCGACAAGCCGCGCTGGCTGGTCCTGAACAAGCTGGACGTGGTGCCCGAGGCCGAGCGCGCCAAGCGCGTGAAGGACTTCGTCAAGCGCTTCGGCTGGAAGGGGCCGGTCTTCGAGATTTCGGCCCTGAACCGTGATGGCTGCGAAGAGCTCATCAACGAGATCTACAAGTATCTGGAAACCAAGCGCGCCGAAGAGCACCGTTCGGAAGAGACGCAGATGACCGAGGAAGCCCGCGCCATCTCCAGCATCGATCCGGACGATCCGCGCTTCAAGGTCCTGGACTGATTCACGCGTGCGCGGCCCCGTCCCTTCTCGGGGCTGCGCGCGGGGGCGGTTCGGGCTATCATCTCAGCCTGTCGGATTTTCCGCCCGCCCCCAGAAGAATCAGAACCCGGAACACTATGCAATCGGTCATTCAACGCGCCAAGCGACTCATCATCAAGGTTGGCTCTTCCCTGGTCACCAATGATGGCAAGGGCCTGGACGCCAACGCCATCGCCCGCTGGGCCGAACAGATCGCGCAACTGCGCGCGCTCGGCAAGGAAGTGGTGCTGGTCAGCTCCGGCGCAGTCGCCGAAGGCATGCAGCGCCTGGGCTTCGAGAAGCGCCCGACCGGCATCCATCACCTGCAGGCCTGCGCCGCCGTGGGCCAGATGGGCCTGGCGCAGATCTACGAAACCAGTTTCCGCAAGCACGACCTGCACACCGCCCAGGTGCTGCTGACCCACGCCGATCTGGCCGACCGCGAACGTTACCTCAATGCCCGCTCGACCCTGTTTGCCCTGTTGCAACTGGGCGTGGTGCCGGTCATCAACGAGAATGACACGGTGGTCACCGACGAAATCAAGTTCGGCGACAACGACACCCTGGGCGCGCTGGTGGCCAACCTGATCGAGGCCGAAGCCCTCATCATCCTGACCGACCAGCCTGGCCTCTTTACCGCCGATCCGCGCAAGGATCCGACGGCGACCTTGATTTCCGAAGCGCGCGCCGGCGACCCCTCGCTGGAACTGATCGCGGGCGGCACCGGCACCGGCATTGGCCGCGGCGGCATGCTGACCAAGATCCTGGCCGCCAAGCGGGCCGCCACGTCCGGCGCGCATACCGTGATCGCCTGGGGCCGCGAAGAGCAGGTCTTGACGCGTCTGGCCGCCGGTGAGGCCATCGGCACCCAGCTCAACGCCGAGACCGCGCAGCTGACCGCCCGCAAGCAATGGATGGCCGATCACTTGAAGACCGCCGGCCGCGTCGTGCTCGATGCCGGCGCAGTGCAGAAGCTGAGCCTGGAAGGCAAGTCGTTGCTGCCCATCGGCGTAGTGGAGGTCTCGGGCGAGTTTGGCCGGGGCGATGTCATCACCTGCGTGGACGAGAACGGACGCGCCATCGCGCGCGGCATGAGCAACTACAACAGCTCGGATGCGCGCCGCATCATCCGTCACCCTTCCTCCGAAATCCAGGCGATCCTGGGATTCGTGGAGGAGCCGGAGCTGGTGCACCGGGACAACCTGGTGCTGCTCTGATCAAAACGATATAAAGAATATAAAGGAAATAAAAAACGCGGCCTGGCCGCGTTTTTTATTGCCTGACGGTCTTGGCAGCGCCCGCTCTTAGCGACGCACCGGGTCAATCCGGGTCTGGCTTTTCAGGCGGCCGATGATGCTCTTGAGGTTTTCATTGTCGGCGATCATCTTGCCTTCGCAGAAATAGTCCTTGAACAGCGCGCCGTCGATGCGATTGGCGCCAATGTCACGGATCGGTTGCCACTTGTCCCGACGCGAGCGCGACCAGCTGCCATCGGGATGACCGAAGGCATAGGTCTTCTTTTCCCAGGTCTCGCAGCGCATGCCTTCGTAGAGGGTGTTGACGGCGCCGCCTTCGGTGCGGGTCACCACCGTATAGCGAACCACCTTGTCGGTGCCAATGGAGACCGAGTTGGTATCGACATAGGCCTTCATCGTCGCGTTCGGGCTCAGGTAGAACTCCGCCAGGTTCTGCTGCTGCGGCGCAGGCGGCAGGTGGACGGCGATTTCCTGCCAGGGCTTGGCTTCATCATCGAATTCTTCGTCGAAGCTCTGCGCCAGCGTACTGGCGCAGACCGCCAGCAGCGAGCAGGCCAGCGCCGCGCGACGCAGGCCGCGCAGGCTCAGGAGGGAACGGGCTTGTTCGGATTGCACGGAAAAAGACATGTGGCTCACTTGGGTTCGGGCGCAGGCGCCGCATTGGGGGGCAGGCCGCTGGCGGCCGGTTTCTTGTGGGCGGGCAGGGCGCGCGCGGTCGGCTCATGGCGGCGCGCGCCTTGGCCGGGCCGGTTCAGGAAGCGCGACAATTCCTGCAGCGCCTGCTGGTAGACCTCGCGCTTGAACTCGATCACCACGTCCAGCGGCACCCAGTAGTCATGCCAGCGCCAGGCATCGAATTCGGGATGCGAGGTGCCGCGCAGGTTGACGTCGCAGTCGCGCCCGACCATGCGCAGCAGGAACCAGATCTGCTTCTGACCACGGTAATGGCCGCGCACTTCACGCTTGATGAAATGATCGGGGACTTCATAGCGCAGCCAGTCACGGGTGCGGCCAATGATCTTGACGTGCTCGGCGCGCAGGCCGATTTCTTCTTCCAGTTCCCGGAACATCGCCTGTTCGGGGGTCTCGCCGTGCTTGATGCCGCCTTGCGGGAATTGCCAGGAGTGCTCGCGCACGCGCTTGCCCCACCACACCTCGTTGTTGGCGTTGAGCAGGATGATGCCGACGTTCGGGCGGAAGCCTTCTCGATCCAGCATGGTGATCCTCAAACTTTCTGCGGCTGGAAGTCCCCTTCAGGCAGGCTCATGCGACTGTGCGAGCGCTGGCCGATGCCGGCGCGCCAGGCGTGTCAGGAGCAATCACATCGATGCACGGATGTCATTGTAACTAGGAGCAAATCTGCAAAGAAAGGGCGCATCAGCCAGCTAATCCTTTAAAATTGGAATGATTATAACCCTCCTCTTTTTAAAAAGAACCGACCGTCATGCGCGCCTCACGTTTTTTTATTTCCACCCTGAAAGAAGCCCCTTCGGACGCTGAAATCGTCAGCCACAAGCTGATGATGCGCGCCGGGATGATCAAGCGTCTGGGCGCCGGCATCTACACCTACATGCCGATGGGTCTGCGCGTGATCCGCAAGGTCGAGGCGATCGTGCGCGAGGAAATGAACCGCGCTGGCGCCGTCGAGCTGTTGATGCCGGTGGTGCAGCCGGCCGAGCTGTGGCAGGAGACCGGGCGCTGGAACAAGATGGGCGCCGAGCTCATGCGCGTGAAGGATCGCCATGGCCGCGACTTCGCCATCCAGCCGACCTCGGAAGAAGTGGTCACCGACGTGGCCCGCTCCGAGCTGCGCAGCTACAAGCAACTGCCGGTCAACTTCTATCACATCCAGACCAAGTTCCGCGACGAGCGCCGTCCGCGTTTCGGCTTGATGCGCGGCCGTGAATTCACGATGAAGGACGCCTATTCCTTCGACCGCGATGTCGATGGCTTGAAGAAGTCCTACCAGGCCATGTACGACGCCTACGTGCGCATCTTCACCCGCTTCGGCCTGGAATTCCGCGCCGTGGCCGCTGACAACGGCGCCATCGGCGGTTCCGGTTCACATGAATTCCACGTCATCGCCGCCACCGGCGAAGACGCACTGGTCTATTGCCCCACCTCCGACTACGCCGCCAACATGGAAGCGGCCGAGGCCCTGCCGGTGGACAGCACCCGTGGCGCCGCCACCCAGGCCCTGGAAAAGACTGCCACGCCGGCCAAGTCCAAGTGCGAAGCCGTGGCCGAGCTGCTGGGCCTGCCGCTGGCGCGTACGGTCAAGTCGATTGTTCTGGCCGTGGACAACGAAGACCCGGCCAAGAAGGAAATCTGGCTGCTGCTCCTGCGCGGCGACCATGAATTGAATGAAGTGAAGGCCAGCAAGATCCCCGGCCTGTCCACCTACCGCTTCGCCAACGAAGCCGAGATCGTCGAATGGTTCGGTACGCCGCCGGGCTACCTCGGCCCGATCGGCACCAAGAAGCCGGTCAAGGTGGTGGCCGACCGCACGGTGGCCAACATGGCTGATTTTGTCTGCGGCGCCAACGAAGCCGACTTCCACTACACCGGCGCCAACTGGGGTCGCGACCTGCCCGAGCCGCTGGTGGCCGACATCCGCAACGTCGTCGAAGGCGACGCTTCCCCGGACGGCAAGGGCGTGCTGGCGATCCAGCGTGGTATCGAAGTGGGCCACGTGTTCCAGCTGGGCACCACCTATTCGGAAGCCATGAAGGCGACCTACCTGGATGAAGCCGGCAAGCCGCAACCGCTGGTGATGGGCTGCTACGGCATCGGTGTGACCCGTATCCTGGGTGCGGCCATCGAGCAGAACTTCGATGACCGCGGCATCATCTGGCCGACCTCGATTGCGCCCTTCGAAGTGGTGCTCTGCCCGATGGGCTATGACCGCAGCGAAGCGGTCAAGACCGAGATCGACAAGCTCTACGCGCAACTGAGCGAGGCCGGCGTGGACGTGGTGCTGGACGACCGTGGCGAGCGTCCGGGCGCGATGTTCGCGGACTGGGAGCTGATCGGCGTGCCGCACCGCATCGTGGTGGGCGACCGGGGCCTCAAGGATGGCAACATCGAGTACCAGGGTCGTCGCGATACCGAGGCGACCCAGGTGCCGCTGGCCGAGGCGCTGGCCTTCATCCAGGGCAAGCTGGCGGCCTGATTCGGCACGGCAACAAGACAAAAGGCGGGCGCCATGCATCGGCGCCCGCCTTTTTGTTTGGGACTGCGGTGATACTTGCTTTGACTTACTTGGCAGTGGCTGGAACGATGGTCACGGTCTCGCGCAGGATGCCGCCTTCAGACACGCTGCCCTCAACACGTCCCTCGCCGTTGACGCGCTTCTCGCAGTCGATGCGATCCGACTGTGGCAGGCCTTCGCAGCGCTTCATGGCGTTTTCCTTCAGTTGGGCCGCGCCGGGGTCGGTGAGATTGCCGCGGCTGGCGGCCTGTCGTGCAGCGCCGGCTTCGCGCAGGCAGGTGGCGCGGTCTTCGCTGGAACTGCCATTCTTGCAGGCGGCGACCTGTTGCTGGTAATCAGAATTGTCCGTCTTGCCGGCAGCGAACACGTGCGAAGCGCCGCCCAGGGCCGCCAGGCCGATCACGAGAGCGCTGGTCGAACGCAGCAGTTGATGACGCAGGGATGCGGTTGGATGGGGCATGTCATTTCCTTTCTCTTGGCAATGAGCGCGCAAGCTCATCATTGGATGGCATGGTAATAGACCTGCTGATGCTTGTTCAGTTCTGTTTACTTCAGTTCTACGGGAGGGAAGCTGAGCGTCGCTGCAAGGACAGCGCCGACACGTCATGCAGAATAGGCAGGATAGCCAGGTGTCGCCTTGAGCGGCATCAGAGAAGCTCGCCAGTGGGCGTCAGACAAGAGGAAACCTGCCGATCAGGCAGGGTCGCCCGTCGCGCCCGGAAACATCCGGAAACAAAAACGCCCGCATGACATCTGCGGGCGTTTTTGTTTGCAAGTCGCTTGCAAACCGCGGGCGTCGATCAGCTCAGGTGAGCCGAGATCAGCTTGGTCATTTCAAACATCGTGACTTGCTTCTTGCCACCGAAGATCGCCTTGAGCTTGTCATCAGCATCGATGTTGCGCTTGTTCTCGGCGTTCTGCAGCTTGTTCTTCTTGATGTATTCCCACACCTTCTTGGTCACTTCGGTGCGCGGCAGCGGCTTGGCGCCAACCACTTCGCCCAGGGCTGCCGACGGGGTCAGCGGCTTCATGAAGGCGGCGTTGGGTGTGCGCTTGGCGGCGGGCTTCTTGGCTGCCGGCTTGGCTGCGGCTTTCTTGGGTGCTGCCTTGGCGGCTGCCTTCGGAGCGGCTTTGGGCGCTGCCTTTGGAGCTGCCTTCGCTGCAGGCTTGGCGGCCGGTTTGGCGGCTGCCTTGGGCGCTGCCTTAGCGGCGGCCTTGGGGGCTGCGGCCTTGGCGGTCGCCTTCGCCGCAGGCTTTGCGGCTGCCTTGGCGGCGGGTTTTGCTGCTGGCTTCTTTACTGCGGCTGCTGCTTTTTTTGCTGTGGCCATCTGAAAGACTCCTCACAAGAATGAGATGAATGCGTCGATTTACGCACCGCTAATAGTGGTGCTGTTTGCACTGCCGTGCAAGTATTTTTTAGTGGATTTCCACCCGAAAGAACCAGGAAACAACGAGCCTGCGCGATCCCGCCTCAAGCCGCGCCAGCAAAGGGATCGCGGCGGATCGGCCAGGTTCGTTGGAGCAATGTCTGCAGACCCCCGGCAAGGGACCGGGAGAGATGACGGAAGGACATGATCCGGCCCTGGCGGAGCAGCCTGAAAAAGGGGAAGGCGGGAAGCAAAAGGGGGGAGGTCTGGCGGCGGCAGGACTGCCGCCGGAGAATCCGGCGCAGGCCGCAAGGCCAGCGCCGGCAAGGCTTTGCGGGCGACGAGGTCAGCGCATGCCGCCGGGCAGCATGCCCTTCATGTTGCGCATCATCTTCATCATGCCGCCGCCCTTGAGCTTCTTCATCATCGATTGCATCTGCTCGAACTGGGACAGCATGCGGTTGACTTCCTGCACCTGCACGCCCGCGCCGGCGGCGATGCGACGCTTGCGGGTGGCCTTGATCAGTTCGGGCTTGGCGCGTTCCTGCGGGGTCATGGAATTGATGATGCCTTCCATGCGGCGCACCTGCTTTTCGGCCTGGTCCATGTTGGCGTTGCCGGCGGCGGCCTGCATCTGCGCCGGCAGCTTGTCCAAGAGGCTGGTGAGGCCGCCCATCTTCTTCATCTGCGACAGCTGGGCCTTGAAGTCGTTGAGGTCGAACTTGCCGCCGCCCTTGATCTTGTTGGCCAGGCCTTCGGCGGCGGCCATGTCCACGCCCTTGCGCGCCTCTTCCACCAGCGCCAGGATGTCGCCCATGCCGAGGATGCGGTTGGCCATGCGCGAGGGATCGAAGGCTTCCAGGCCATCCAGCTTTTCAGCCACGCCGGCGAACTTGATGGGCTTGCCGGTGATGTGGCGCACCGACAGCGCCGCGCCGCCGCGCGAGTCGCCGTCCAGCTTGGTGAGCACCACGCCGGTCAGCGGCAGGGCGTCGCTGAAGGCCTTGGCGGTGTTGATGGCGTCCTGGCCCAGCATGGCGTCGACCACGAACAGGGTTTCGATGGGCTTGATGGCCGCATGCACGGCGCGGATCTCATCCATCATGGCCTGGTCGATGCCCAGGCGGCCGGCGGTGTCCACGATGAGCACTTCGTGGTGGTGCTTCTTGGCGTAGTCCAGCGCGGCCAGGGCGATATCGACCGGCTTGTCGGTCGCCTGGCTGGGGAAGAAATCGGCGCCGGCCTGGCCGGTCACGGTCTCCAGCTGGCCAATGGCGGCCGGGCGGTAGACGTCGGCCGAGACGGTCAGTACCTTCTTCTTGGTGGTCTCGCGCAGGTACTTGGCCAGCTTGCCGACGGTGGTGGTTTTACCGGCGCCTTGGAGACCCGCCATCAAGATGATGGCTGGGGGCTGGGTGGCGAAATTGAGCTGCGAGGCTTCCGGGCCGAGGTCGGCGCCCATCAGGCTGGCCAGCTCGCGCTGCACCACGCCCACCAGCGCCTGGCCGGGGGTGAGCGAGCCGATGACTTCCTCGCCCAGGGCTTTTTCCTTCACCTTGGCGATGAACTCGCGCACGGCCGGCAGGGCCACGTCGGCCTCCAGCAGGGCCAGGCGCACTTCGCGCAGCATCTCGGCGGTATTCGATTCGGTCAGTCGCGCCTCGCCGCGCATGGTTTTGACGACTTTGGCGAGGCGTTGGGTCAGGTTGTCTAGCATGGTGATATCTGCAAATGAGTGGATGGCCGCCGGACAGGGCTGGCCCGGTGGGGCAGGGCGGCGGGCAATCCCGCATTCTAACCGATCAGCCCCGGCGCGCCCTGGTTGGCGCCGCCCGGCACAGATGGGGACGCTACGTAAAATTAACAGCTTGTACAGCCCGCGCTCTTTGTGTATACATGGGCGCTGAATTTCCAAGCGCAAATAATAATCAAGGCGTTCCGCCCACGAGGCCTTCGCCAACGCCATCGAGACAGCCGGCCCTGCACCCGCGCCGTCGGCTTGCCGCAACAAGAACGATACACACAAGAGGAGAGTGGAAATGCAAAAGAAATTGATCGCCCTGGCCCTGCTGGCAAGCGCCGGCTTCGCGGCTGCCAGCCATGCCGCCGATGACGTGATCCGCCTGGGCAATCTGAAGTTCGCCCATTATGGTGCGGTCTCCTACATCAAGGAAATCGCGCCCAAGTGTGGCATCAAGGTCGATGAAAAGGTCTTCGCCAAGGGGCCTGACGTGATGCAAGGCATCCTGGCCGGTGAGCTGGACGTGGGCACGACCGCTTCCGAGGCGGCGATTTCGGGGCGCGCCAACGGTGCGCCGATCTACGTGGTGGCCGGTTTCGCCAAGGGCGGCGCGCGCCTGGTGGCGGGCAAGGACTCGGGCATCAAGTCGGTCAAGGACCTCAAGGGCAAGAAGGTGGGCGTGACCCGTGGCGGCATCCATGAAGTGCTGCTGGACGCCGAGCTGGGCCAGAACGGCCTCTCCGCCAAGGACGTGACCATCGTCTACCTGGCCTTCGCCGACCTGAACCAAGCCCTGCTGGGCAAGAACATCGACGCCATGATGCAGAGCGAGCCGCAATCCTCGCAGGCCATCAACAAGGGTTTCGGCGTGGAGGTGATGAAGCCTTACGACACCCCCATCGGCGAGCCCTATCGCACCATGGTGATGACCGAGAAGTTCTACAACGAGAAGCGTCCGCTGGCCGAGAAATTCATGCGTTGCTTCCTGGAGGCGACCAAGACCTTCATCGACAAGCCGGAAGTGGCCGAGAAGTACGTACGTGAAGTGATCTTCAAGAACCAGATCAGCAAGGAAGACTTCTACGACGCCATCGGTAACTCCCCCTACGCCTACGACATCACGGCCGAGCACATCCAGATCACCACCGACACCATGGCCAAGTACGGCACCGGCAAGATGGCCAAGCCGCCCGTGGCCAAGGATTGGGTGAAGACCGATCTGCTGGAGCAGGCCAAGAAGAGCATGAACCTGAAGTAAGCCCAGGGGGAATCTCGCATGGCTAAGAAGAACAAGGGCAGCTTCCTGCAGGGGCTGCTGGTGCCGATCATCGTGATCGCCCTGTGGGAGGGGGCGTCACGGGCCGGCTGGATCAATCCGCAGATCCTGCCCTCGCCCTGGGCGGTGCTCAAGAAGTGGGTGGAATACGCCACCCCGCTGAAACCCTATGATCCGCAAGCGGGCAGCTGGCTGGCCTGGGCCTTCTCGGGCGAGCTGGTGATGGACGCCATCGGCAGCCTCTACCGGGTGGTGGCGGGTTTCCTGATCGGCGCTGGCCTGGCCTTGCCGCTGGGCTTGCTGATGGGATCGAGCCAGCGTATCTACGGGCTGATGAACCTCACCGTCCAGGTGATCCGGCCGATTCCGCCGATCGCCTATATCCCGTTGGCCATCCTCTGGTTCGGCCTGGGCAATCCGCCGGCGCTGTTCCTGATCTCGCTGGGGGCGTTCTTCCCGGTGCTGATGAATACCATCGCCGGGGTGCGCCAGGTCGACAGCATCTACCTGCGCGCCGCCCGCAATCTGGGGGCGAGCCAGTCCACGCTGTTCTTGCGGGTGATGCTGCCGGCGTCGGTTCCCTACATCCTCTCGGGGGTGCGCATCGGCATCGGCACGGCCTTCATCGTGGTGATCGTGGCCGAGATGATCGCGGTGAGCAATGGGCTGGGCTTCCGCATCATGGAGGCGCGCGAGTATTTCTGGTCCGACAAGATCATCGCCGGCATGATCACTATCGGCCTCCTGGGCTTGGCCATCGACCTGGGCATGAGCCGCCTCAACAATTACATGCTGCGCTGGCATCGTGGACTGGAGAACTGAGATGAACCAGACAAATGCGTCCCCCCGCATACGTATACAGGGCGTCCACAAGGTCTTCAAGACCGATGACCGCGAAGTCGTGGCCCTGAAGGACATCAACCTCGATATCCCCGATGGTCAGTTCGTCTGCCTGCTCGGTCCCTCCGGCTGCGGCAAGTCGACCCTGCTCAACGCCATCGCCGGGTTTGCACTGCCCTCGTCCGGGCAGATCCTCACCGACGACAAGGTGGTCAGCGAGCCGGGGCCGGATCGCGGCATGGTGTTCCAGGAATATGCGCTGTTTCCCTGGATGACGGTGGAGCAGAACGTGGCCTTCGGCCTGGAAATCAAGGGAACACCCAAGGCCGAGATCCACCAGCGCGTCACGCAACTGCTGGACAAGCTGGGCCTGATCGACTTCCGCACCCGTTTCCCCAAGGACCTCTCGGGCGGCATGCGCCAGCGCGTGGCCATTGCCCGGGTGCTGGCGCTGGATTCGCCCATCATGCTCATGGACGAACCCTTCGGCGCCCTCGATGCGCTCACTCGCCGCAACCTCCAGGATGAGCTGCTGCGCATCTGGGACGAGTTCAGGAAGACCATCGTCTTCGTCACCCACAGCATCGAGGAGGCGATCTACCTGGCCGACCGCATCGTGGTGATGACCTACCGGCCGGGCACGGTCAAGCGCGACATGCTGGTCAACCTGCCGCGCCTGCGGGACCCGGCCGATCCGGAGTTCAATGCCTTGAAGCGGGAACTGGGCCAGCTGGTGATGGAAGAGCAGCAACGCCATCACAACGCCGAGATGAAGGCGGCGGCGGTGGACTGAGGCGGGAAAGTCCACATGGCGGCACCCGGACACGGCAGGCAGGTCCTGCCGTGTCGCATTGTGGAGCGATGATCGCAGCCTCGTCTGATCTTCCCCAAGCGGGCGAGCGGCCGAGATAGTGTAAACTTGGACGATGCAAACTTATTTTTTCATCCTGGCTGCGCTGCTCTACCTGGTCTGCGCCTTCATGCCTTCGCAGCGGCGCATGCCGATCTCGCTGGGCATCGTGGCCGGCTGGGTGCTGCATGGCGGTGCGCTGCTCTCGGACATGTTCGCTCCGGACGCGCTGCGGGTGGGCTTTGCGGTGATGTTGTCCTCCACGCTGTGGATCTCGGTGGCGGCCTACTGGCTGGAAAATCGCAATTTCTCGCTTGATAGCATGCGCGTGCTGGTGCTGCCGGTGGCGGCGCTGGCGGTGGTGCTGCCCAGCATCTTCCCCGGCAACATGGTGGCGCTGACCGGCAAGTCCGACTGGTTCCTGGCGCACATCGCCATCTCCATCCTCGCCTACAGCACCCTGACCATCGCCGCCTTCCATGCGGTGCTGATGGTATTGCAGGAGTCGCGCTTGCATACCCGTCCGGGTCCGGCGACCCAGTCCGGCTGGTTCGGCCTGGCGCTGGATCGGCTGCCGGCGCTGCTGACAATGGAAAAACTGCTGTTCCGCCTGATCGCCTTCGGCTTCACCTTGCTGACGCTGACGATGCTTTCGGGCGTGGTCTTCTCCGAGCAGTTGTTCGGGACGCCGTTGAAGTGGGACCACAAGACCATCTTCACCATGCTGTCCTGGCTGCTGTTCGGCCTGCTCCTGGCCGGCCGCCGCTGGCAGGGATGGCGGGGGCGTACTGCGCTCAGCTTCACGCTGGCCGGCTTCGCCATCCTTTTATTGGCTTATGTGGGCAGCCGGTTCGTGCTTGAAGTCGTGCTGCATCGGGTTCTGACATGAAATATCTGATCTGGCTGGTCGTGCTGCTGGCCGTGGTGGTGTGGTTCCAGCGCGCCAAGAAATCCATGCTGGCTGGTAACGACAACAGTCCCGAGGCGCGTCCGGAGTCGGGCATTCCTCGTCCCAAGATGGGTGCGGCGCGCCGCAGCGCCGAACCGGGCGCCGAGACCATGGTGCAATGCGCCCATTGTGGCATCCACTTCCCGGTGTCCGAAGCGGTGGTGCATGCTTCAGGTGCGATGTACTGCTCGGAAGAGCATCGCCGCCTGGCCTCCTTCTGAACCATGACTGCCGCCGTGACTGATCCCGCCGCCTGGAGCATCGATGGCGAGGGCTGGTGCCAGTGCGCCCGCCGCGAGCCTTCCCCCAATTGCGACGACCGGCCCGAGGGCGTGGTGAGCCAATTGCTGGTGATCCACAACATCAGCCTGCCGCCCGGTGAATTCGGCGGCTCTTATATAGCAGACCTGTTCTGCAACCGGCTCGACTTCGACGCCCATCCCTATTTCGACCAGTTGCGTCCCTTGCGGGTGTCGGCGCATTTCCTGATCCGCCGTGATGGCGAGGTGGTGCAGTTCGTCCCCGCCCATCGCCGCGCCTGGCATGCCGGCGTGTCCAGCTTCGAAGGGCGGGAGCGGTGCAA
Source organism: Herbaspirillum camelliae (assembly GCF_001929405.1). Lineage (NCBI taxonomy): Bacteria > Pseudomonadati > Pseudomonadota > Betaproteobacteria > Burkholderiales > Oxalobacteraceae > Herbaspirillum > Herbaspirillum camelliae. Next base: position 791,123 of record NZ_KV880769.1, on the reverse strand, counting down.
TGACTTTTCCATCGGCATCGAGCTGGAGGGAACCGACTTCACGCCCTTCACCCCCGCCCAGTACGACGCCCTGCTGGGTTTGTCCCAGGCCCTGGTCAGCCGCTACGGACTGAGCGCCGTGGCCGGTCACGAGCACATCGCCCCGCTGCGCAAGACCGATCCCGGCCCCTTCTTCGACTGGCAGCGCTATCGCGAAGAAATGATGAAAATTGTTAACCCGGCGCAATTGCGCTTCCCTTCTGGCCTTCACAAAAGTCAAGCGTGAGGGGCAGAAAAATTCTCGAAATAGCGGTTGCATCCTCCCTAACCCGCCACTAGAATTAGTCCCAATCGATGTTTTGATACTAGATGTAGTGTCCAGGTGAGCTTATTTTTGTACACGGGACTTCATCCACAGATGGCCCGGCTGGCAGTGCTTCAGAAGGCGCAAGATCCCGCGAGGCAGTCACCAAGTACCAAGCAACAAGTACGAAATCGCCCCGGTTCTCCCTTCTTATTCCGTCGTTTCGCTCATCAGTTTCAAGCAGTTTTTGCGTCAGCATGACTATCCATGCAAGGGATAGTCATTGTGGGACGCAGTCGTCGTTCGCCAATCCCGTGCAGTTCGGGATTCTGATTTAGCAACTGGGGCAGCCGTGTCGGTTGCTCCACTCATGTATCTAGGAGGCTAAGTGCGCTCAACCCAAGAAATTTCCGTCAAATCTCCTGCCGCCTATGGCGTTTCCGCCGAGCTGGAAGGCTCCGCTGACAGCCAGGCCGTTGCTTCCCAGACCGCTGGCCTGGGCGAATACCGCATCATCCGCCGCAATGGCGCGGTGGTCGGTTTCGAACCCTCCAAGATTTCCATCGCCGTGACCAAGGCCTTCCTGGCCGTCAATGGCGGCCAGGGTGCGGCTTCGGCGCGCGTGCGCGAGATGGTCGAGCAACTGACCACCAACGTGGTCTCGGCGCTGGTGCGCCGCCAGCCCACCGGCGGAACTTTCCACATCGAAGACATCCAGGACCAGGTCGAGCTGGCCCTGATGCGTTCGGGCGAGCATGACGTGGCCCGCGCTTACGTGCTCTACCGCGCCAAGCGCATGGAAGAGCGCGCCCAGCAAGGCGCCGCCACCAAGACCGAAGTGGCCGCCCCGCAGCTGCACGTGACCGAAGACGGCCAGAGCCGTCCGCTGGACATCAACGAAGTCCGTTCCCTGATCGCCGCTGCCTGCGTCGGCCTGGAATCGCACGTCGATGCCGATGCCATCCTGTCCGAAACCGTCAAGAACCTGTACGACGGCGTGCCCGTCGAAGAGCTGTACAAGTCCGCCATCCTGGCTGCCCGCGCGCTGATGGAAAAGGACCCGGCCTACAGCCAGGTGACCTCGCGCCTGCTCATGCACACCATCCGTAAGGAAGTGTTCGGCAAGGAAGTGGCCCAGGCCGATGCACCGGCCGAGTACCTGGAATACTTCCCGCAATACGTCAAGAAGGGTATCGAAGCCGAGCTGCTCGACACCAAGCTGGCCCAGTTCGACCTGGCCAAGCTGGCTGCCGCCATCAAGCCCGAGCGCGACCTGCAGTTCGGCTACATCGGCCTGCAGACCCTGTATGACCGCTACTTCCTGCACATCGGCGGCACCCGCATCGAAATGCCGCAGGCCTTTTACATGCGCGTGGCGATGGGCCTGGCATTGAACGAAATCGACCGCGAAGCCCGCGCCATCGAGTTCTATGACCTGCTGTCGTCCTTCGACTTCATGAGCTCGACCCCGACCCTGTTCAACTCGGGTACCCAGCGTTCGCAGTTGTCTTCCTGCTACCTGACCACGGTGGCCGACGACCTCGACGGCATCTACGAAGCCATCAAGGAAAACGCCCTGCTGGCCAAGTTCGCCGGCGGCCTGGGCAATGACTGGACCCCGGTGCGCGCCCTGGGCGCTCACATCAAGGGCACCAACGGCAAGTCGCAAGGCGTGGTCCCGTTCCTGAAGGTGGTCAACGATACCGCCGTGGCGGTCAACCAGGGCGGCAAGCGCAAGGGCGCGGTCTGCGCCTACCTGGAAACCTGGCACATGGACATCGAGGAATTCCTCGAACTGCGCAAGAACACCGGCGACGACCGCCGCCGCACCCACGACATGAACACCGCGAACTGGATTCCCGACCTGTTCATGAAGCGCGTGATGGAAAAGGGCGAATGGACCCTGTTCTCGCCCTCCGACACCCCGGACCTGCACGACAAGTTCGGCCGTGCCTTCGAAGAAGCCTACACCGCCTATGAAGCCAAGGCCGCCCGTGGCGAGTTGAAGCTCTTCAAGAAGGTGCAAGCCAACGACCTGTGGCGCAAGATGCTGTCGATGCTGTTCGAAACCGGCCACCCGTGGATCACCTTCAAGGATCCTTGCAACATCCGCTCGCCCCAGCAACACGTGGGCGTGGTGCACAGCTCCAACCTGTGCACCGAGATTACGCTCAACACCAACGAGAGCGAGATCGCGGTCTGCAACCTGGGTTCGGTGAACCTGCCGGCGCACCTGGTCAATGGCGAGCTGGACCATGCCAAGCTGCAAAAGACCATCCGCACCGCCATGCGCATGCTGGACAACGTCATCGACATCAACTACTACGCCGTCAAGAAGGCGCGTGATTCCAACCTGCGTCACCGTCCGGTGGGCATGGGCATCATGGGCTTCCAGGACTGCCTGCACATCAAGCGCGTGCCCTACGCCTCGATGGACGCGGTCGAATTTGCCGACCGCTCCATGGAAGCCGTCTGCTACTACGCCTACATGGCTTCGACCGAACTGGCCGAAGAGCGCGGCCGTTACGCTTCCTACCGCGGTTCGCTGTGGGATCGCGGCATCCTGCCGCAGGATTCCCTGAAGCTGCTGGCGCAGGAACGCGGCGGCTACCTGGAAACCGACAGCACCGAGACCCTGGACTGGGCCGCCCTGCGTGCACGCATCGCCGAACACGGCATGCGCAACTCGAACTGCGTGGCCATCGCCCCGACGGCGACCATCTCCAACATCATCGGCGTGTCGGCTTGCATCGAGCCGACCTACCAGAACCTGTACGTGAAGTCGAACCTGTCGGGCGAATTCACCGAGATCAACGAGTACCTGGTGCGCGACCTGAAGGCCCGTGGCCTGTGGGATGAAGTCATGGTCGCCGATCTCAAGTATTTCGACGGCAGCCTGGCCAAGATCGACCGCATCCCGCAAGACCTGCGCGACATCTACGCCACCGCCTTCGAAGTGGATCCGTCCTGGCTGGTGGAAGCCGCCTCGCGCCGCCAGAAGTGGATCGACCAGGCCCAGTCGTTGAACATCTACATGGCTGGTGCTTCCGGCAAGCGCCTGGACGAGACCTACAAGCTGGCCTGGCTGCGCGGTCTGAAGACCACCTACTACCTGCGCACCATCGGCGCGACCCACACCGAGAAGTCCACTTCCCGTGCGGGTGCATTGAACGCCGTGGCTGTTGACGGCGGCGCCGGCGCCATGGCCTCGGCCTCCGGTACGGCCGTGCCGGCTGCTCCGATCGCTTCGGCTGCCGCTGCTTCGGCGGCCTACGTGATGCCGAATCCGGGCGCGGCGATCGAAGCCGATGGTCCGGTCTGCACCATGCGTCCGGGCGATGCCGGCTTCGAAGAGTGCGAGGCCTGCCAGTAAATGTAAGTAATCCGGGCAGGGCCGAGATGGCCTGCTGATGAGGATGATCAAGGTCATCCGAGATGACGGCAGCTACACTGTCAACGTCCTGCCCACCCTAGCCGGCGCATCGCGGTGAACTTCACCGGATGCGCCGTTGTCACCTGATAGACACCCGCCGCGCCACGGTCATCCGACCCGCCGGCAGCGACCGATAAAGTAAAGAGGAACCACAGATGCTTTCTTGGGATGATGAAGCCAAGCAGCCGGCCCAGGCGCCGCGCACTCCTAACCTGCAGCCGCAACTGCAACCGGCCTTCGGCCAATCCAACGCCGCGCTGAACCCGGCGCTGATGGCCGGCAACAGCGAGCAGGTCGACACCACCCGTCGCGTCAACGCCGCCGACAAGCGCATCATCAACGGCCACACCGACGTCAACCAACTGGTGCCCTTCAAGTACAAGTGGGCCTGGGACAAGTACCTGGCTGGCTGCGCCAACCACTGGATGCCGCAAGAGATCAACATGCAGCGCGACATCGAGCTGTGGAAGAACCCGAACGGTCTGACCGAAGACGAGCGTCGTCTGGTCAAGCGCAACCTGGGCTTCTTCGTCACCGCCGACTCGCTGGCGGCCAACAACATCGTGCTGGGCACCTATCGCCACATCACCGCGCCGGAGTGCCGCCAGTACCTGCTGCGCCAGGCCTTCGAAGAAGCGATCCACACCCACGCCTACCAGTACATCGTCGAGTCGCTGGGCCTGGATGAAGCCGAGATCTTCAACGCCTATCACGAGGTCGCATCGATCCGCGACAAGGACGAGTTCCTGATTCCCTTCATCGATACGCTGACCGATCCCGAGTTCAAGACCGGCACGATGGAGAATGACCAGAAGCTGTTGAAGTCGCTGATCGTCTTCGCCTGCATCATGGAAGGCCTGTTCTTCTACGTGGGCTTCACGCAGATCCTGGCACTGGGTCGCCAGAACAAGATGATGGGCGCGGCCGAGCAGTACCAGTACATCCTGCGTGACGAATCGATGCACTGCAACTTCGGCATCGACCTGATCAACACCGTGAAGATGGAGAACCCGCACCTGTGGACTCCGGAGTTCCGCGACGAAATCAAATCGTTGTTTTTACGCGCGGTGGAGTTGGAATATCGTTACGCAGAGGATACAATGCCGCGAGGCGTGCTCGGGTTGAACGCTACCATGTTCAAGGGCTACCTGCGATTCATCGCAAACCGCCGCGCACAGCAAATCGGATTGGACCCGCTGTTCGCACAAGAAGAAAATCCGTTCCCGTGGATGAGCGAGATGATCGACTTGAAGAAGGAGCGCAACTTCTTTGAGACCCGTGTCATCGAATACCAAACCGGGGGCGCACTGAGTTGGGAATGATGTGCAGTCTCGAAGTTCTCTTCATCGAGACGTGATGCACAACAGGAGTCGGGTAGCTTGCAAGATGCCCGGCTCTTGAAACGGAAAAGGCCTACGCCAAATTAATGAACAGTCAGAGACCGAATCAATCTTCTCTGTTATCGCCGCTTAACCCCATCTTGTCGGGTCAGGCGGCTTTTCCTTTGAAAAACACCGAGGTTTTTCAGGAACGCGATTCCGACGCTAGCGTTTGAACACGCTGGCGTTTTTTTTGGTGTCGCGCCTGCTCCCGTAGTCGAAGTCTTCCTGCGCCATTGCGCGGGCACTACCGGAGGGGCGTCGCCAAGATAGCTGAAGCGCTGCATAGGTGAGGGGATGCAGCAGTTCAGCTGGTGCCGAATTCATTAGCGCAAGCCACAGGCGGCTTGTGCCGATGAATAGCTCGCCCGCGTCATCGCGATGTCGCGTGCGGGTTGCTTATATCAAGCTTGATTTTTTCCATTCACGTGAAGAAGGAGAAACAAAATGGCAACAGCAGCAAAGAAGACCGCGGCCAAGAAGCCGGCGGCAAAGAAGGCGGCAGCCGCCAAGGAAACCACCAAGAAGGTCGTCGCGGCTACTGCCAAGAAGACCGTGGCCAAGGCCGCCGTCAAGCCGGCAGCCGCCAAGAAGGCTGCAGCGCCGAAGAAGGCCGCTGCTCCCAAGAAGGCCGTGGCAACCAAGGCCGCCGCCAAGCCGGCAGCCGCCAAGAAGGCAGCAGCACCGAAGAAGGCAGTCGCTGCCAAGAAGCCGGTCGCCGCCAAGAAGGCAGCAGCACCGAAGAAGGCAGTCGCTGCCAAGAAGCCGGTCGCCGCCAAGAAGGCAGCAGCACCGAAGAAGGCAGTCGCTGCCAAGAAGCCGGTCGCCGCCAAGAAGGCAGCAGCACCGAAGAAGGCAGTCGCCGCCAAGAAGCCGGTCGCCGCCAAGAAGGTTGCTGCTCCCAAGGCCGCTGCCAAGAAGGTCGCTGCTCCCAAGGCTGCCGCCGCCAAGAAGGTTGCTGCTCCCAAGGCCGCTGCCGCCAAGAAGGTTGCTGCTCCCAAGGCCGCCGCCAAGAAGGTTGCTGCTCCCAAGGTCGCCGCCAAGAAGGTTGCCGCCCCCAAGGCCGCCGCCAAGAAGGTCGCTGCTCCCAAGGCAGTCGCTCCCAAGGCTGCAGCAGCCCCCAAGGCCGCCGCCGCCAAGAAGCCCGCAGCACCGAAGAAGGCAGCTGCCAAGCCGGCAGCGCCTGCAGCACCGGCCGCCAAGACCGTGCTGAACCCGGCAGCCGCATGGCCGTTCCCGACTGGCAACAACCGTCCGTAATCGCGGTGCACGCCTAGTCTGATTCGTTCAGGCGAAAATGCCGCTGTGTGGCTTTATGCCATGCAGCGGTTTTTTTATGTCTGCCCGCTTGCATGCGGCGCTTGTTGATGCCGGCATGGCTCTGGCAATGCCGCGCAATGGCACAATATGGGCAGCAGCGGGTCTGACCCGCATCCACGGCTTGGCGATTGCGCCAATGCGCTCTAGTATGTGCGCTGCCTCTCACTGATGGAGAACCCTGTGCTGCATAGTATTTTCATGTTGATCGTCAATGCCGTGGCCAGCATCCTGGCCGGCGTCATGCTCTTGCGTTTCTGGATGCAGGTGGTGCGCGTGCGTCCGCCGCAGTCGGTCGGTCAGTTCGTCTACCAGCTCTCGGACTGGCTGGTCAAACCGTTGCGCCGCGTGCTGCCTGGCGGCGCCTATGACTGGGCCAGCCTGCTGGGAGCCTTCCTGATCGTGGTGCTGGCGACCGTGGCCGCGGTTGGATTGCAGTCGGGCTTCGACTTCAAGATCATCTTCCTGCTCTCGCTGGAGCGCTTCTTCGAGTGGATCTGCTACGGCTTCATGGCCACGCTGATCATCGAGGCCATCTTCAGCTGGGTCAATCCCTACGCGCCGTTGGCGCCTTTCGTGCGGGCCTTGAATGAGCCGCTGCTGCGTCCGCTGCGCCGCGTGATCCCGCCGCTGGGCGGTGTGGACCTGTCGCCGCTGGTGCTGCTGATCCTCCTGCAGATCGCCGTGCGCGTGATCAGCACGCTGCTGTTCGCCCTGCTCTGACGGCAGGCTGGCCCGGATCTGCCGGGTGCCGTCGTCATGGCAAAAGAGCCGGACTTCATCGTCCGGCTCTTTTTTTGTCCTGGCTCAGCCTGGGCATCCACGCATCAGCGTTTCTGCGCAGCCGACCATTTCTCCAGCGCCTGCATGGTGTTTTCCACATGCTTTTCCGGATTCATGTCGGTGTACTCGTAGAGGATGGCATGGTCCGGCGTGATGACGTAGGAGGTGCGGCTGGCGTAGCCGGTCACCTTCAGGAACTGGGCGTCATAGGCCTTCATGATCTTCTTGTCGACATCGGCGGCCACTGCGAACTTGCTGCGGCATTCGCTGACGGAGAACTTGTTGAGCGTCTCGATATCGTCGCCCGACACGCCGATGACAGTCGCTCCCAGCGCCTTGTAGCGGTCCACCGCTTCGGCGAACAGATGGGCTTCGATGGTGCAGCCGGAGGTGAAGGCGGCCGGGTAGAAGTACAGCACCACCGGCCCTTTCTTGAGCGCCTCCGACAGGGTGAAGGTCGATACCTGTCCACCCAGCGAGGCCGGGGCCGAGAATTCCGGCGCCTTCTCGCCCGGCTTGAGCGCTGCCAGCGCCGCCGGGCTGGCCAGCATTGCACCGAGCAGCGCAGCGCCAGCGGCCAGTCCACGCAAGATGGACAGTGACGGCAAGACCAGGAATGAACGGTGCAGCATGATCAATCTCCTTGAAGCGGACAGCGTTAGCGGGGCGAGACTCAAGCGAAGCGATAGCCGAAGGCTGCGTGGAAGCGCTCTTCGATTTCCGCCCTGGACGGCGCATGATTCTGCGGACCCTGCGAGGCGATCTTGAGCGAGCCCATCAGGCTGGCCAGGCGACCGGTGGTCTCCCAGTCATAGCCCTCGGTCAGGCCAAAGAGCATGCCCGCACGGAAGGCATCGCCACAGCCGGTGGGATCGGCGATGCGGTCGGCCGGGACGCAGGGGATGTCGAACTTCTTGCCACCCTCGAAGATTTCAGCGCCCAGTTCGCCACGCGTGACAATCAGGGCCTTGGTACGTTCGGCGATCTGCGCCAGCGACAGGCCGGTGCGTGCGGTCAGCAGCTCGGCTTCGTAGTCGTTCACGGCGACGTAGGTGGCCAGGTCGATGAAGTTCTTCAGGTCGTCGCCATCGAACATGGGCATGCCCTGGCCCGGATCGAAGATCAGCGGGATGTTCAGCTCGGCCGCCTGCTGGGCATGCTGCAGCATGCCGTCGCGGCCATCCGGGGCGACGATGGCGAACTTGACCGGGCCTGCATCGGCCACCTTGTTCTCGTGCGACCAGGTCATCGCGCCCGGGTGGAAGGCGGTGATCTGGTTGCTGTCGGCGTCGGTGGTGATGAAGCACTGCGCGGTGAAGGAGCTGTCGATCTGGCGCACGCAGCGGGTGGAAATGCCCAGCTCGGCGAAGCGTTCCATGTACGGTGCGCTGTCCAGTCCCACGGTGGCCATGATGACCGGATCGCCGCCCAGCAGCTTGAGGTTGTAGGCGATGTTGCCGGCGCAGCCGCCGAACTCGCGGCGCATGGTCGGCACCAGGAAGGAGACATTGACCTTGTGCAACTGGTCGGCCAGCAGCGCTTCAGCGAAGCGGCCCTCGTATTGCATGATGTTGTCGTAGGCGAGGGAACCGCAGATGAGAGAGCTCATGGGAGTGGACGCAAGAAGTGACTGATGCCGCATTGTAGAAGAAAAGCGGTGTTCAGGCTGGTTTTTGCGAGCAGCTGGCGCGAGCGGGAAGGCTGGCTCAGGGATAGAACAGGTAGACCCGGTAGCCCGAGACCAGGGCATCCTTGAGTTCGAAATTCAGCTTGATCTGCTGTTCGCTGTCGGCGGCGATGCCGCGATCGATCTGGCGGGCGTCAGCCAGGTAATCGCGCGGACGGAAGACCCGGCGCACCACCGCCTTCTCGTCATCATTGTTGAGCGTGAGCTCCAGGTGCGGCCAGGCTTGTGCGCCGGGGCCGCGATTGCGCATGACGACCGTCAGCGCATAGACATTCTGGTTGGGCGGCACCACCTGCAGCTCATTGGCTTCCAGCGACAGGCGATCGATCTCGGCCGGCAGGCCCACGTTGCAATGCAGGGCCACGCACATGCCATTGAGCATGGGGCGCAAAGGCGGCAGGGCTTCGGCCAGCGGATTGCGCCAGTAATAGAGCGATTGCAGCAACAGCACCGGCACCATTACGCCGGCCAGGATCATCATGATGACCTTGAGCACGCGTTTGGCCCGCTCGCGGCGTTCGACACGCTTGACGAAGCCGGGCAGTTCGGCGTCGTCTTCGCTGTCGTCGGCTGCGGAGAGCTGGTCTGGTTCGCTGTCATGACTGCGGAGGTGATGCACATCCTCCTCATCCTCTTCGTCCAGACGCGGTGTGGCCGGGCCGAAGGCCGCGTCGATATCGGCTGCGCTGACTATCTCGTCGGCCGCGCTGGAAGAGCGGCGCAACAGGCCGGCGCCCTCCTCGGGCGCTGCTGGGGCCTCGTCGGTGACGGGGAAGGGAGACGATGCGGCTGCTTCATCCTGCTTCTCTTTATCCACAGCCGCTGAAGACTTCAGCGGTGCGCCCAGGTCCGGGATGTAGCCGGGACTGGTCGGCGAGCGAAATACCTTCGGCTCGGCAACCACCGGGATGGCTGCGGGCATCGGTGCGGCGGGGACTTGCAGCGGCTGCGCAGGACTCGTGCTGGTCGGGGTTGTGACGATGGAAGCGGGGGGGGCTTGAACGGGTGCAGACGGCTGTGGCGCCGGTCCGCGCGTCGCCATCGGGCTGGCGGCCACCGGCGACGGTGCCGGTGTTGGCGTGGGAGCGACCGCAGCAGCGCTGGGCGTCATCACGCCGGCCTGGGCCTTGCTGCCCGGTGCGGGCTGGTAATGGCCGTCGGCCACGCTGGCCTCGACCAGATAGTCATTGCCATTGAAGACCTGGCGGCAACTGCCGCAGCGGACCAGGCCGCCGCGCAGTTTGAGCTGGTCGCTGACGACCCTGAAGATGGTCAGGCAGTGCGGACACTGGGTCGCCAACGCCATCGATTACTCCGGCAGGCGGCCTGCCAGCGCCACCCAGCCCTCATGCTCGGCCCACACGGTCAGGGCGATATAGGGTGCATAGGTGGCGATGACTTCCTGCGCCTGGCGCTCCAGCACGCCCGAGAGCACCAGCGAACCGCCCGCGCGCACGCGGCCAGCCAGCATGGGGGCCATCAGTTGCAACGGGCCGGCCAGGATGTTGGCCACCACCACGTCGAAGCGTTCACCCTCTGGATGGGCCTGGGCGAAGGCTTCAGGCAGGTAGTAGGTGGCCGTGCAGTGATTGCGCTCGGTATTGTGATGCGCAGCTTCCAGCGCCTGCGGGTCGATGTCCACCCCGATCACCTGGGGCACGCCGATCTTGGCCGCCACCAGCGCCAGGATGCCCGAGCCGCAGCCGTAGTCCAGCAGGGTGCCGGCCTGGGTGGCATTGGCTTCCAGCCATTCCATGCACAGCCGGGTAGTGGGATGGCTGCCGGTGCCGAAGGCCAGACCGGGGTCCAGCTCCAGCACCAGCGCGTCCGGATCGGCGGGGGCTTCGTGCCAGCTCGGCACCACCCAGATGCGCTTGCCGATATGGATGGGCTCGAACTGGGATTGCGTCAGGCGCACCCAGTCCTGCTCTTCCACTACGCGGGTGGAGAAGGGCAGGGCATAGTCCAGGCCGATGGCCTTGGCCGCATCCATGACGATGGTGGCGTGGTCGGCGTCCTTGCCGGCCAGCGCCACCACGCGGCTGCGATCCCAGGCGGCTTCTTCCGGCTCCATGCCGGGTTCGCCGAAGAGTGGACGCTCGGCGTCGGTCCCTTCGTCCGCATCTTCCACCGACACCGACAGGGCGCCAGACTCCATCAGGGCGTCGGACAATGCCTCCGCCTCTTCCCGCGCCACTTCGATGACGATTTCTACCCAAGCCATGCTCGCCTGCCTTTGCTGATGAGGTGTTGCTGCAGTATTGCTTACTTCTTGACGACCTTGTCCGCTTCCGCGGAAGCCGGACGTTCCGACAACTTATGTTCCAGATAATGGATATTGGTTCCGCCTTCGAAGAAGCGCGCATCGACCATCAGTTCGCGGTGCAGCGGGATGTTGGTCGAAATACCCTCGACCACCATTTCCGACAGTGCGATCTGCATGCGGCGGATGGCCTGCTCGCGGGTGGCGCCATAGGCGATCACCTTGCCCACCATGGAATCATAGTTGGGCGGCACGAAGTAACCCGAGTAGGCGTGCGAATCGACGCGGATGCCAGGACCACCCGGCACGTGCCAGGCGGTGATGCGGCCCGGCGAGGGGATGAACTTGAACGGATCCTCGGCGTTGATGCGGCACTCGATGGCGTGACCCTTCAACTCGATGTCGCGTTGGCGGTAGCGCAGCTTTTCGCCGGCGGCGATGCGGATCTGTTCCTGCACGATGTCCACACCGGTAATCATTTCGGTCACCGGGTGTTCCACCTGCACGCGGGTGTTCATCTCGATGAAGTAGAACTCTTCGTTTTCGTACAGGAATTCGAAGGTGCCGGCGCCACGGTAGTTCATCTTGCGGCAGGCTTCGGCGCAGCGTTCGCCGATCTTCTCGATGATCTTGCGCGGGATGCCCGGTGCTGGCGCTTCCTCGATCACCTTCTGGTGGCGGCGCTGCATGGAGCAGTCGCGCTCGCCCAGCCAGACGGCTTGCTTGTGCTCGTCGGCCAGGATCTGGATTTCCACGTGACGCGGATTTTCCAGATACTTCTCCATATAGACTTCCGGATTGCCGAAGGCGGCACCGGCTTCGGTCTTGGTCATGGTCACGGCATTGATCAGCGCGGCTTCGGTATGCACCACGCGCATGCCACGGCCACCGCCACCGCCAGCGGCCTTGATGATGACCGGATAGCCGATCTTGCGGGCGATCTGGACGATTTCCTTGGGATTGTCCGGTAGCGCCCCTTCCGAACCCGGCACGCAGGGCACGCCGGCACGGATCATGGCCTGCTTGGCAGAGACCTTGTCGCCCATCATGCGGATGTTTTCCGCGCGCGGGCCGATGAAGACGAAGCCCGACTTTTCCACACGCTCGGCGAAGTCGGCGTTTTCCGACAGGAAGCCGTAGCCGGGGTGGATCGCCTGGGCGTCCGTCACTTCGGCGGCGCTGATGATGGCCGGCATGTTCAGGTAGGACAGGGCCGACGGAGCCGGACCGATGCAGACCGACTCATCGGCCAGCTTCACGTATTTGGCTTCGCGGTCGGCCTCGGAGTGCACGACCACGGTCTTGATGCCCAATTCGCGGCAGGCGCGCTGGATACGCAGGGCAATTTCGCCACGGTTGGCGATGAGGATTTTTTCAAACATAAAGGATTGAAGCGTCGCTAGGATCAAGCGTTATAGGTTCCGGAAGCAGGCCGCTGCGGGCGGCCGCATCCGGCCAGGCCGGGGACGATGCGCGATCAGCCCAGCACGAACAACGGCTGGCCGAATTCCACCGGCTGGCCGTTTTCCACCAGGATCTGCTTGACCACGCCACCCTTGTCGGTGTCGATCTCGTTGAGCAGCTTCATTGCTTCGATGATGCACAGGGTGTCGCCTTCCTTGACTTCCTTGCCCACTTCCACGAAGGCCGGTGCGCCCGGGGCGGAGGAACGGTAGAAGGTGCCGACCATGGGCGACTTGACGATATAGCCTTCCGGCACGGGAGCAGCAGCCGGCGCGGCAGCAGCCACCGGTGCGGCGGCTGCCACGGGGGCGGCTGCCGGTGCGTAGGCTTGCTGTTGCGGCACCATCACGACTTGATTCTGGGTATTCGGGGACGATTTGACGATTCTGACCTTGCTTTCGCCTTCGGTGACTTCCAGCTCTTCGATGGCCGATTCAGCAACCAGGTCGATGAGCGTCTTGAGTTTTCGTAAATCCATTTGAATCCCTCGGAATGTAGATTGAGTAGTGTTAAAAGAAGCGCCGGCGCGAGCTGCGGCCGGCGGGTCCAGTCAGATGATGCAGTCGGTGAAGCGATCCATGGGCGCAGGCCGGCAAACGGCCCGCAAGGCCGTCAGGATTGACGCAGCCAATGGTCGATGGCCATGCGATAGCCATCCACGCCAAAGCCGCACAGGACTGCCCGGGCAATGCCGGACAGGTAGGAAAAATGCCTGAATTCCTCGCGCTGGTGGATATTGGAGATATGCACTTCCACGAAAGGGATGGCCACCCCGGCCAGCGCATCGCGCAAGGCTACGCTGGTGTGGGTCAGTCCGCCCGGATTGATGATGATGCCGTCCACGCCCTCGCTGCGGGCCTGATGGATGCGGTCGATCAGCGCGCCTTCATGGTTGCTCTGGAAGGCGACCAGGGTAGCGCCAGCGGCGCGGGCCTGTTCTTGCGCACGCTGTTCAATATCGGCCAGCGTGGTGGAACCGTAGACTTCCGGCTCCCGGGTGCCGAGCAGATTCAGGTTCGGGCCATTGAGCAGGAGAAGCTGTTTTGCCATGGAGATTAAGCTCCGTTTGACGACGATGCGCGCATTTTGCCGTCAAATGCCATCAATTGGCAAGAAAAACTTTCTTTTCGCAGATTTTCTCGAATTTACAGTAGGGAGAGGTCCTGGCGCAGTTCGTCGAACTTCAGGCGACCCAGGTAGATCTTCTTGACTTTGCCGTCCTTGCCCACCAGAGCGGTGAACGGAAGACCGCCCGCCTGATTGCCGAATTGCCGCAGCAAATCGGTGGCGCCGGTTCCGGCAACGAAGAGAGGATAGCGGATTTGGTACTTTTGCGCAAACTTGCCGATATTTTCCTGACTATCGACGCCAATTCCGAGGATCTGCACCGGCGCGATTTCCTGCTGCAGGGCTGTCAGCTCGGGCATTTCCTCCACGCAAGGGCCGCACCAGGTGGCCCAGAAGTTGACGATCAGCGGCTTGCCCTGATACTGCGCCAGCGACTGCATCTGCCCGGTAGCGTCAGGCAGCGACTGCGCCAGCAGGTGCTTCAGCGCCTGGGTCTCGGGGGAGTCGGCCGGATGGGCGCGATGGCTGGCATACAGGCCGATACCCACGCAAACGACGGCAACCACGGCCAACAGGATCACATTTCGCAGCTTTTTCATCAGTCTTCTTCCTTGCAGGTCTCATCGATCAGGGCGGCCAGGGCGCTCGCGTCGCCGCGTTCGGCGCGCTTGCCGGGCGCCGAGCGCAGGCTGCCGCGCAGATCGTCCTCCTCATACAGGGTCAGGTGGGCCAGTTCCGGATCGGCCCCGCGCTGGGGCAGCAGGAAACTCAGGGTTTCCACCGGCTGGCCGGTACGGAAGTGCGCCGTCTCGCCGACTTCGAAATTCACGTTCTTGTTGAGCAGGAAGATTTCCACATCCTTGGCGCTGGGAGAGAACAGTTGCAGATGGATGTCGGAATGCTCCCCGGCGGTGCCGTTCCAGACCGCGCCGGTAATATAGGGATTGAAGGCCTGCAGGTCCTGCATCACCTGCAGCGCCACCTGGCGCAGGTGCAGCAGGCGCGCCGGTTGGGTGTCGGCAAAGAACAATTCATTGTAGAGACGCACTTCCTCTTCGATCTGCTCGTTATCGGGCATGATCTCGCCGCGTACTTTCTGGTTGCCCAAAATCTGCCTGGCCGCCTTGCGCTTGGCGCTGCCATAGTCGGCGCCATCTTCGGCGATCATGCGGGCGGCAGCGGCGGCGATCTCGGCGCGCACTTGCTCGGTGGGGGAGGTGAATTCAGACATGGGCCACATGATACCTGTTGCGCGGCATGGCTGCGTCGTGGGTGCGGGTACTGGTCAGCTACCGGTCCACTTGACCGTACGCCTGGCCAGGGTGGCCTGAGGGCTCTCGCCGAACTGTTTCTTGTAATAGCGCATGAACAGGTAGAGATGGGTGAAGCCCCAACTCAGCGCTATGTGCTGGATATCGGCAGGAACGGCCGGGTCCAGCAGGTCTTCACGCACCCGGCCCAGGCGCTGGGTGCGCAGGAACTCCATGGGCGTCATTTCCTTGTAGCGACGAAAGCCCGACTGCAGCGAGCGCACGCTGATGGCGGCGTGCGCGGCGATGTCGGCCAGGGTGATCGGTGCGGACAGCCGGGCCATGATGAACTCCACGGCGCGCTTGATCTGGCGCGGCGCGGGCGCGGGCGGCCGGCGCGTCAGGGCGTGCGAATGATTGTGCGGCAGGTTGTGCAGGATCAGGTAGGAGGCCGCCTGCAGCAGATTGGCCATGGCCAGCGGCGCATTCTTCAGCGGCGCTGTTCCACCCAGGCCTTCGGCGATGAGTTCGCCCAGGGAGGCCAGGGGAGCCAGCACATGGGCGTCGTGCACCAACGGTGACTGGAAACGCAATTGCCGGTGCACCGGCGCCTCCAGCAGTTGGGACAGATTGTGCGTCATGCAATGCATGGAGAAAAAGAAGCCCGTGCCCGAGGATGAGTCCAGGCTGGCGAGCTGCTGCATCCGCGCCAGATCCAGCATGATGGCGCTGCCACTGCGGCAATGAATCAGGCCCTCGGCCGCGCGCCAGTGCAACTCGCCGCTGCGCGGAATGTAGAGACTGTAGCCCTCGGCCTCGGGGATGCTGAGCATGACCCATCCGGACGGGGTGGTGGAACGATAGAGCCCCCCCTCCGGCAGCAGGAAATATTCGCCTTCATATTGGACTGCGCCGTGCGACGCATTCGGGTTCTCGATCTTGACGCCGGTGGTGCGTAGAAAGGTGTCGGCACACTGCGGGTCGGACAGATCGACCTTGGTGCTTGAGCCCAGGGCAGAAAAAGAGGTTTGGTTCTTGATGCGGCTTTCAATGAGAAAAGCACTCAGCGGCATTTTCTGTTGCATCCAGGGCATATCAAGACAGGGAGCATGTCGATTTAAGTCAGAAAATGTTTAATGAATATGTAAGTTTTGCCTGTGATTCTCTCTCAAGCCCTGGAGCTTCCTTCCACGGAAACGAAGCGCTCCGAAAAAATGCGCAGGAATTTTTCGGCGCGCCGGAACCTTTGTGAGGAAGCGGTTAAGTTCGGTCTATCGCGTACGCAGCAGACCGTTTTTGGCCATGGGGTCGGGCGTACTTTTCTTGCGCATCCGACTATGAAAAGGGGAAGTCATGAACTGGTTCTACAATCGCAGGATCGCCACAAAATTGTTGCTGGCCTTTGCCTGCGTACTGCTGTTGACGGGCGTACTGGGCATTTTTTCCATTGTCCAGTTGCACAAGGTAAACCAGTCGGCCACGGAGCTGGCCACCAACTGGCTGCCCAGCATCCGCTCGCTCAATGACATGAAAGTGGCGCTCTCGCGCGTGCGTGCCAACCAGGCCCAGCTGGCGCTCTACGAGGGTGATGAAAAGCAGAGCGGCGCAGTCATCGGCCTCATGAACAAGAACCTGGAAGCCCTGGCGGCGGCGCGCAAGCAGTACACGAGCCAGATCTCCGAGCCAGGTGAAAAAGCACTGTTTCCTGGCGTCAATGAGCGCATCGACAAATTCATTGCGCTGCACGGCGACACGCTGGCCGCCATCCGGGCCGGCAAGCTGGACGAGGCCAAGCGCCTGCTGCTGGGCCCGGCCTTCGAGAACTACCTGAGCCTGCTCAATGATCTCGACAAGCTGGCCCAGGTCAACCTGGACGGCAGCGTCCAGTCCACCCATAGCGCCGAGACCACCTATGACCAGGCGCAGGTGTGGGTCGTGGCCATCCTGATCGGCGCGTTGCTGGCAGGTCTGGCCCTGGCCTTGTTCATCGCCCGGGTGATTGCCACGCCCCTGCGCAGCGCGGGCGAGTTCGCCCATCGCATCGCCGCCGGCGACCTCACCGCCGACATCACCGCCCGCTCCGTGGATGAAACCGGGCAACTGACGGCTGCACTGGCAGCCATGAATACCAGCCTGCGTCGCATCGTCAGCCAGGTCAGGAGCGGCACCGACACCATCGCCACCGCGTCGGGCCAGATTTCCAGCGGCAACCTGGACCTCTCCAGCCGCACTGAAGAGCAGGCCAGTTCGCTGGAAGAGACCGCCTCGGCCATGGAAGAACTGACGTCCACCGTGCGCCAGAATGCCGAAAATGCGCGCCAGGCCAACCAGCTGGCACTGAGCGCCTCGACCATCGCCGAGGAGGGCGGCAAGGTGGTCAGCCAGGTCATCGAGACCATGGGCAGCATCGATGCGTCTTCCAAGAAGATCGTGGACATCATCAGCGTGATCGACAGCATCGCCTTCCAGACCAATATCCTCGCGCTGAATGCGGCGGTGGAAGCGGCCCGTGCCGGCGAGCAGGGGCGCGGCTTTGCCGTGGTCGCCACCGAAGTGCGCTCGCTGGCCCAGCGTTCGGCCACCGCCGCCAAGGAGATCAAGACCCTCATCGACAATTCGGTGCAGCAGGTCGGCCTGGGCAGCGGGCTGGTGCAGAAGGCTGGGGTGACCATTTCCGAGGTGGTGTCCAGTGTGCAGCGGGTCACCGATGTGATGTCCGAGATCTCGGCGGCCAGCGGCGAGCAGACCCAAGGGATCGAGCAGGTCAACCAGGCCATTACCCAGATGGACGAGGTGACCCAGCAGAATGCCGCCCTGGTGGAAGAGGCGGCCTCGGCATCGCAGTCGCTGTCGCACCAGGCCCAGCGACTCTCAGAGCTGGTCGGGGTGTTCCGCCTGCCTGGCGCAGCCCGGCAGCAAGCTCCCGAGGTGGCTGTCGTGGCCACGGCGGCGCCCGCCCACACGCCGCGGCGCCCAGCGGTGGCAGGCACCGCGCTGGCGGCTGCGCCCGCGCTGGCTGTGGCGCAGGGGCCGGATGAACAATGGGAAACCTTCTGAGGCAGCGATGAGCAAGCCCGACAAGGCAGAGCTGGACCGCATCCGGCGTGAGCTGGCCGAGGTCTACCACGAGGCCGCCTGGAAGGCGGCGGCCCTCATCACCCGGGCCAGCGTGGTCAGAGATGGTCTGGACCAGCCGTTGGAACCGGATGAATGGGAAAGCCTGCGGCTGATCCTCAACCGCCTCACCAGCGCCGCCCGCCACGCCGAGCAGGTGCTCAGGCACATAAGGCGACCGTTCGGGCCGGATCGCTGCTGCACGGGTGAGGCCGGGCTGGAGCCGGAGGACCTGCCGGCCGCCCTGCGCAGCCAGGACAAGGGCGTCGCTTGAGCCCGCCGCGTGGCCGGGGATAGGGAGGAGGCGCCGGCTCAGGTAAAATCTTGGGATTACACCCCAAGATTCGCTATGCATATACATATCCTCGGCATCTGCGGCACCTTCATGGGCGGCCTGGCCGTGCTGGCCAAAGAGGCTGGCCATACGGTGACCGGCTGCGACGCCAACGTCTATCCGCCGATGAGCACCCAGCTCGAAGCCCAGGGCATCACGCTGACCCAGGGCTTCGATGCTGCCCAGGTGGCGCTCGAGCCCGACCTGTTCGTCATCGGCAATGTCGTCTCGCGCGGCAATCCCCTGATGGAAGAGATCCTCAATCGCGGTCTGCCCTATGTGTCCGGTCCGCAATGGATGGGCGAGAACATCCTGCAAGACAAATGGGTGCTCGCCGTGGCCGGCACCCACGGCAAGACCACCACCTCGGCCATGCTGGCCTGGGTGCTGGAACATGCCGGCTATCAACCTGGTTTCCTGATCGGCGGCGTGCCGATGAACTTCGGCATCTCGGCCCGCCTGGGCAGCGATGGCCAGGGCGGTCCTGCGCCTTTCTTCGTCATCGAAGCCGATGAGTACGACACCGCCTTCTTCGACAAGCGCAGCAAGTTCGTCCACTACCGCACCCGCACGGCGGTCCTGAACAACCTCGAATACGATCACGCCGACATCTTCCCCGACCTGGCCGCCATCGAGACCCAGTTCCATCACCTGGTGCGCACCGTGCCCGGCATCGGCCGCCTGATCGTCAATGGCCGCGAGCCGGCCTTGCAGCGCGTGCTGGCGCGTGGCTGCTGGAGCGAGCGCGAAGACTTCGGCGTGGCCCAGGACCAGTCGGGCTGGTCGCTGCTGACCCATGAAGATGGCCGTTTCGATGTCTTCTTCGAGGGCCAGCCGCAGGGCACCGTGGAGTGGCAGCTGACCGGCGAGCACAACCGCATGAATGCGCTGGCGGCCATTGCCGCTGCCCGTCACGTGGGCGTGCCGGTGGCCCAGGCCATCGCGGCGCTGGGCGCGTTCC
Source organism: Herbaspirillum camelliae (assembly GCF_001929405.1). Taxonomy (NCBI): domain Bacteria; kingdom Pseudomonadati; phylum Pseudomonadota; class Betaproteobacteria; order Burkholderiales; family Oxalobacteraceae; genus Herbaspirillum; species Herbaspirillum camelliae. The sequence continues at coordinate 771,787 of NZ_KV880769.1, read as the reverse complement.
AGAGCGTCAAGCGGCGCATGGAACTGCGCGGCAGCGTCAATGGCGTGGCCGTCTACGACGATTTCGCCCACCATCCCACCGCCATCGCCACCACCGTGGCCGGCCTGCGCAAGAAGGTCGGCGCGGCGCGCATCCTGGCCGTGCTGGAGCCGCGCTCCAACACCATGAAGCTGGGCACGATGAAGCAAGCCCTGCCGGGCAGCCTGGCCAACGCCGACCTGGTCTTCGGTTTCGGCGCCCACGCCGGGCGCGATGCGCTGGGCTGGGATCTGGGCGAGGCGCTCGCCCCGCTGGGCAGCAAGGCGGCCGCTTTCGACGACCTGGCTGCGCTGGTGCAGGCCGTCAAGGCTGCGGCGCGGCCCGGCGACCATGTGCTGGTGATGAGCAATGGCGGCTTCGGCGGCGTGCACCAGAAGCTGCTGGACGCCCTGGCATGATTCTCTACCTGCATGGTTTCCGCTCTTCGCCGCAGTCGTACAAGGCGCGCCTGATGGGGCAGCGCATGGCCGACCTGGGGTTGCAGGACCACTACCTCTGCCCGCAATTGCCGGCCTCGCCGGCAGCGGCCATCGCCTTGGCCGGCGCGATGGTGGCGGACGTGGAACCGGCGCAACTGACCGTGGTCGGTTCTTCCCTGGGCGGCTTCTACGCCACCTGGCTGGCCGAACGGCTGGGCTGCCGCGCCGTGCTGCTGAACCCGGCGGTCAAGCCGCCGCGTGACCTGGAGTCGTATGTGGGCGTGAGCACCCAGTACCACTCCGACGAACCCTTCGAATTCAAGCGCGAGTACATCGCCGAGCTGCAAGCGCTGGTCGTGCCGGCCATCACCCGGCCCGAGCGCTATTTCCTCATCGCCGCCACCGGCGACGAGGTGCTGGACTGGCGCGAGATGGTGGCGCACTACCCGCTGGCGCGCCAGACCGTGATCCAGGGCAGTGACCACGGCATTGCCGAATTTGCCGATTACCTGGATGAGGTGCTGGCCTTCTGCGACGTCGATCCCCACGGCAAGGCGGTGTCCTGATGCCGCGTGGCGTGGGCCGGGCCCGCTGGATGGCGCACCCGCAGGCGCTGGCAGGGCAACTGGCCGGCCAGGGCGGCTTGGCGCGGCGTACCCGCGCCTGGTTGTCCGATCCGGGTTCCATGACCTTGAAGCTCAAGGCCCGCACCGGCCAGTTCACGGTGCGCCTACTGCGCCAGCGCCCCGGCCCCATCCTGGCCGACGAGCATGCCGCACTGGGCGTGCCGGCCCGCAGCCGGGTGGTCGAGCGCGATGTGATCCTGCATTGCGACGGCCAGCCGGTGGTGTTCGGGCATACCGTGTTGTCAACGACCTCGGTGAAATCCGACTGGCCCTTCTTCAGCAAGCTGGGCAACACCCCGCTGGGGGTCAACCTGTTCTTTGATCCGCTGGTCGGGCGCAGCCCTATCCAGTATGCTCGCCTGGCAGCCGATCACCCGCTGATGCGCCGCATCGTGCAGGCCCTGCCTGGCCTGCCCTTGCCGTCCAGCCTCCTGGCGCGCCGCTCCCTGTTTACCCGGCGCGGCGGCGTGCTGATGGTTACCGATGTTTTCCTGCCGGCGCTGGAGCCCTTGATGCGCTCCCGGCCGACCCATGCACCAGATTGAAAAGCGATAGACGCAGATGAATTTACTGTTCGAAGAATCCGGCGATTTCAAGGCCGGCTCCATCATGACCCAGCAGGGCGAGTCCTACCAGGTCGAGATGGCCTCCGGCAAGCGCGCCAAGGTCAAGGCGCGTGACGCGCTGCTGCAGTTCACCGCCCCGGCGCCGCAGGAACTGCTGCAACAGGCCCAGGCCATCGCCGAGGAAATCGACCTGGACTTCCTCTGGGAAGTGGCCGGCGAGGAAGAATTCGGCTTCACCGAACTGGCCACCGACTACTTCGGTCATGCCCCGCTGCCGCCGGAGGCGGCCGGCCTGCTGTTGCGCCTGCACAATGCACCGATCTACTTCTACAAAAAGGGCCGCGGCCGCTACAAGGCCGCCCCGCAAGCCTCCCTGCAGGCCGCACTGGCCGGGCTGGAAAAGAAGAAGCAGCAACTGCTGGCGCAAGCGGCCTACGTGGACGAACTCAAGGCCCACAAGCTGCCGCAGGCGTTCGCCCCGATCGCGCTGCAACTGCTGTTCAAGCCCGACAAGAACAGCATCGAATTCAAGGCCCTGGACGCCGCCGCCAAGGAAATGCAGACCACGCCGCAGCGCCTGATGCTGGCCGCCGGCGGTGTCGCCTCGCCCAAGGATCTGCACTATGCGCGCTTCCTGTTCGAGCATTTCCCCCGTGGCACCGGTTTCCCCGCCATCGACATTCCTGCGCCGCCGACGGACCTGCCCACGGCCGACGTGCAGGCCTTCTCCATCGACGACGTCACCACCACTGAGATCGACGATGCGCTCTCGGTCACGCGCCTGCCTGACGGCAAGTTGCGCGTGGGCATCCACATCGCCGCCCCGGGCCTGGCCATCAAGCGCGGCGACGCCATCGATGCGATTGCCCGTGCGCGCATGTCCACCGTCTATATGCCGGGCGAAAAGATCACCATGCTGCCCGACGAGCTGGTGGCCGCCTATACGCTGGACGCCGGCGCGGCCCGTCCGGCGCTGTCGCTCTATGCCACGCTGGATGCGACCAACTGGGCCGTGCTGGGCACCGAGACCCGCGCCGAACTGGTGCCGATCACCGCCAACCTGCGCCACAACGACCTCGACGACCTGGTCACCGAGGAAGCGCTGGCCGAGAATCGCGGCGAGTATCCGCACAAGGATGAGATCGCGCTGCTGTGGCAATGGGTGCAATTGCTGGAGCAGGGCCGCATGGCCAAGCGCGAGAGCTTCGGCCTGCGGCCGGAACAGAACAATCGCGTGGACTTCAACTTCTACGTCGAGGACGACGTGGTCAGCATCGTGCGCCGCCGTCGCGGTGCGCCGCTGGACAAGATCGTGGCCGAACTGATGATCTTCGCCAACAGCACCTGGGGCAAGCTCATGGCCGACCATGGCGTGCCCGGCATCTACCGCGCCCAGGGTGGCGGCGCCGGCGGCTGGGCCGCCAAGATGCAGGTGCGCATGGTGACCCACGCCGCACCCCACCAGGGCCTGGGGGTGGATCAATATGCCTGGAGCACCTCGCCGCTGCGCCGCTATACCGACCTGGTCAACCAGTGGCAGATCCTGGCCTGCATCGAGCATGGCGTGACCGCGCCCCTGGTGGCGCCCTTCAAGCCGCGCGATGCCGATTTGTTCTCCATCGTCTCGGGCTTCGATGCCGCCTATTCCGGCTATGCCGACTTCCAGTCCACCATGGAACGCTACTGGTGCCTGCGCTGGCTGGCCCAGGAGAACGCCCGCGTGGTCGACGCCGTGGTGCTGAAGGACGAGATCCTGCGCCTGGTCGATATCCCCCTGGTGCTGCGCATGCCGGGTCTGCCGCAACTGGCGCGCGGCCTGCAGGTCAAGCTGGACCTGTTGCGCTGGGATGAGGTCGACCTGAACGTGGAGGCGCGCCTGCTGGAAGTGCCGGCCGCTGCCGCCCAGGCCGTGGATGCCGATCTGGGCGAGGAAGACGAAGACCTGCTCGACGGAATGGCGTCGCTGGGCGAGGAAGAGACCCCGGCGCAAGAGGAGCCGGCGGCGTCGCTGGCAGCCGATGAGAACCCGCCCGCTGAGGCGGCCCAATGATGCGCTGCTGGCGTAGAATTGCACTTTGCGCTGTGCGCAGCTGTCTTTTCTTTCCCGCTGTGAATCCGTGAATCTGTTTGCCCAACATCGTCTGCTGAGCGTGGCGCTGGGCGTCTCGCTGCTGGTGCATGGCCTGATGCTGGCCGTGCACTTCGCCGCGCCTGATGCTTTCCGCCTCAAGCCTTCCGACCCGGATCTCGAAGTCATCCTGGTCAACGCCAAGCACGACAAGAAACCGGTCAATGCCCAGGCGCTGGCGCAGGCCAATCTGGACGGCGGCGGCAACGCCGAGGAGGGCCGCGCCAGGTCGCCGCTGCCGGACATGCAGCGGGTCGACAGCGGCGACAGCGTCAAGGCGGCGCAGCGCAAGGTGGTGGAACTGGAACAGCAGCAACGGCGTATGATGGCGCAGCTCAAGCAGTCACAGCAGCACGTGGCCAGCGCCGAGCAGCAGAAGCAGACCGAAGCGCCGCAGCTCAACGCGCGCGACATGATCGAGACCGCACGCGCCATGGCCCGCATGGAGGCCGAGGTGGCCCGCGACATCGAGCTATACAACAAGCGCCCGAAGAAAACCCAGATCACGCCCAGCACCCGTGAAGTGGGCTATGCACAGTACTACAAGACCCTGCAGGACAAGATCGAGAAGGTCGGCACGCTGAACTTCCCCACCAAGGATGGCAAGAAGCTCTACGGCGAATTGCTGATCGTCATTCCGGTCTTCCAGGATGGCAGCATCTACGAGCGCGATGGCGGCGTGGTGGTCAAGTCCAGCTCCGGCAATGCCGCGCTGGACCAGGCGGCGGTGGCCATCGTGCGCCGTTCGGCGCCCTTTGGCCGCTTCCCCGACAATATGCGCACGGGCGGGCGCGATGACGTCTGGGAAATCATCACGCGCTTCCGTTTCACGCGTGACCAGGGTTTGCAGGCGCAACTGGGAGGCGGTTGAAGGGCTGCCCAGGGGCAGCACCGGACAGCCGCAACGGCATCGGACCGAGACAACATACAACAAGCGAACAGCCAACAGCGAACAGGCGAACCAACATGGATGAATACGTCGTCATCGGCAATCCCATTGCCCACAGCAAATCTCCCGATATCCATGCGCATTTTGCCGCCCAGACCGGCCAGTCGCTGAGCTACGAGCGCCTGCTGGTCCCGCTGCACGGTTTCAAGGCGGCGGTGCAGGTGTTCCAGCGGCGTGGCGGACGCGGCGCCAACATCACCGTGCCCTTCAAGCTGGAGGCGCATGCCCTGGCCGACCAGTTGACCGAGCGCGCGCGCCTGGCCGGTGCGGTCAATACCTTCAAGTTCGAACAGGGCCGCATCCTCGGCGACAACACCGATGGCGCCGGCCTGGTCACCGACATCATGGTCAATGCCGGCCAGGCCCTGCAGGGCCGCCGCATCCTCCTGCTGGGCGCAGGCGGCGCCTCGCGCGGCGCCTTGCTGCCCTTGCTGCAGCAGCGCCCGGCCGAACTGGTGGTGGTCAATCGCACTGCCTCTCGGGCCGAGGAACTGGCCACGCAATTCGCCGCCTATGGCCCGGTGCGTAGCGCCACCTTTGCCGGGATTGAGGGAGCCTTCGATGTGATCGTCAACGCCACCTCGGCCAGCCTGTCCGACGACCTGCCGCCGCTGCCGCCGTCGGTCTATGGCAGCGAGACGCTGGCCTACGACATGATGTATGGACGCGGACCCACCGTCTTCATGCAGAGCGCCCAGCAGCACGGCGCCCACGTGCGCGACGGACTGGGCATGCTGGTGGAGCAGGCCGCCGAGGCCTTCCAGTGGTGGCGCGGCGTGCGTCCGGCGACCGCCGAGGTGTTCGCCAGCCTGCGCCAGCAGTTGTCGTAGTGAGCCGATCCACCCGCAAGAGCCGTCCCATGAAATCCCTGCGCAAGCTGCTGTTCTGGATTGTCGTGCTGCCCCTGGTCCTGGTGCTGCTGATGCAACTGTATTTCTTCGTGCAGATCTGGTGGTGGCGGGATCACAACCCCGAATCGACCAGCTTCATGCGCCAGCAATTGGCGCTGCTGCAAGAGAAGGACCCCAAGGCCCAGCTGCAATTCCGCTGGGTGCCGTACACCCGCATCTCCAACAATCTCAAGCGCGCCATCATCGCCTCGGAGGATTCCAATTTCTCTTCCCACGATGGCGTGGACTGGGAGGCGCTGCAGAAGGCCTATGAGAAGAACGAGAAGAAGGGCAAGGTGGTGGCCGGTGGCTCCACCATCACCCAGCAGCTGGCCAAGAACCTGTTCCTCTCGGGCGAGCGCAGCTACCTGCGCAAGGGGCAGGAATTCATCATCACCTACATGCTGGAGTTCCTGCTGGACAAGCAGCGCATCTTCGAGATCTACCTCAACGTGGTCGAGTGGGGCAACGGCGTCTTCGGCGCCGAGGCGGCCGCCCAGCATTACTACCGCATCCCCGCCGCTAGCCTGGGGGCCGAGCAGGCCGCGCGGCTGGCGGTGATGCTGCCGCGTCCGCGCTATTACGACCGCAATCGCGGCTCCGGCTACCTGGCCGCCCGCACCAGCCTGATCCTGCGGCGCATGAACGCCGCGACCCTGCCGGCCGTGGCCAAATAGGACGTTGCGCCATGACCGCAGCATGACAGCGCACCAAGGCGCCTGAGCACCACAGGCACACGCGTCGCGCTTGCCTGCGGCGGGGCTTGAACGTACACTTGCGCACGTTTCGCGCAGCGTGCCGCGCCGTCCCTCCCGGTGGCGCCGCTGCCATGCCGCCTGCGGCCAGCATTCACCCTCATTCCCCCGCGTTCCAGCCAGCGAGAGCCCATGATCAATGTATTCGTGTTGCAAAACGGCCGACTCAGCCAGGTCAATATCGACAGCCGTACCGACCTGGAACAGGCCGCGCCGGTCTGGGTGGACCTGACCGAGCCGAACGACGAGGAGCGCGCCTGGGTCAAGAGCATCTACGGCGTGACCCTGCCCGACGAGGACGAGTTCAGCGACATCGAAGCCTCGGCCCGCTACTTCGAGGCTGAGAACGGTGACCTGCACCTGCGCACCGACTTCCTCTTCGAGGGCGACGACGATTCGTCCTCGACCATGACGGTGGCCTTCATCCTGGCCCGCAACATCCTCTTCTCGGTGCATGCCGAAGACTTGCCGGTGTTCCGCCTGGTGCGCATGCGCGCACGCTCACGGCCCGGTTCCATCGGCGACTATCGCGACGTGCTGCTGGACCTCTACGAGACCGATGCCGAATATTCCGCTGACGCCCTGGAAGGCATCTACCAGAAGCTGGAAGCGGTCAGCACCAGCGTGCTCAAGAAGAGCCTGTCCGACCAGGACGCCGCCGAAGTGCTCAACACCATCGCCCATGAAGAAGACTTGAACGGCCGCATCCGCCGCAACATGATGGATACCCGCCGCGCCGTCAGTTTCCTGATGCGCGGCCGGCTGCTCAGTTCGGAGCAGTTCGAGGACGCCCGCCAGATCCTGCGCGACATCGAATCGCTGGATGGCCACACCGCCTTCCTGTTCGACAAGATCAACTTCCTGATGGACGCCACGGTCGGTTTCATCAACATCAACCAGAACAAGATCATCAAGATCTTCTCGGTGGCCTCGGTGGCCTTCCTGCCGCCCACGCTCATTGCCAGCATCTACGGCATGAACTTCAAGCTCATGCCGGAACTGGACTGGGCCATCGGTTATCCGCTGGCCATCCTGATGATGATCGGCTCGGCCATCGCGCCCTTCTGGTATTTCCGCCGGCGCGGCTGGCTGAACTGAGGGTCGATCCAGGCCTGTCTGCACACGGCGACGTCGGCCTTTTTCCGACATTCTTTCCGGGGCTTTTCCGATGCCGTCGCCGCGCGCGGCGCGGCACACTGGCACCATCTCGCCTAGTTCGCAAGGAGAACCCCATGTCCGTTCGTCATCACTATGCCTCGCTGGCCATCGTCAGCCTCAGTTTCGCCGGTCTGCTGATCGGCTGCGCCAGTCCGCAGCAGCAGCCGTATGGCGCCGCCCCGCAGTCCCAGAACTATGATCGCGTTGCCTCCTATACCGGCACCGGTGTGGTGGAGGCCATCGAAGTGACCCACAAGGAAAGCAGCGGCGTGGCCGGTACCGTGGTCGGCGGTGTGGCCGGCGGGCTGGTGGGCAATGCCATCGGCGGTGGCACCGGACGGGTACTGGCCACGGTGGCCGGCGCCGCAGGTGGCGCCTATGCCGGTAACAAGATCCAGCGTAACAATTCGGAAGGCCGCCAAGTCTACAACATCCGCGTGCGCATGGATGATGGTTCGATGCAGACCTTCGCCCAGGAAGACAATACCGATTTCCGGGTGGGTGATCGCGTGCGGCTGGATAATGGGCGCATCTCCCGTTATTGAAGCCCCTACGCCGGAACAAAAATCCCCGCCAGCAGCGGGGATTTTTGTTGGGCAATTGATGGACAACGGCAGGATCAGGCCGGATAGAGCGCCCCCAGCACACGCGGGCCGCGCGCACCGGTCACCGCCGGCAGGTTGCCCGCCAACCGCTGGTCGAAGCGATGCGCCAGCCACGCAAAGGCCAGTGCTTCCACATGCTGGGGCGCTACGCCCAGCGCAGCGGTCGACCCGACCTCTGCGCGACCCTCCAGCTGCTGACCCAAGAGCCGCATCAGGAAAGCGTTTTCCGCCCCGCCCCCGCAGACATACACCTGGCCGGCGTCAGCGGCATGCAGCTTGATGGCGTCGGCGATGGTGCTGGCGGTGAGCATGGCCAGGGTGGCCTGGACATCGGCCGGCGCTACTGGCTGGCCGGTGCGCAGCAGCGCGGCCTGCAGCCAGTCCAGGTGGAACAGGTCGCGGCCCGAACTCTTGGGCGGCGGGGCGTGGAAGAAGACTTCTTCGCGCAACTGCGTCAGCAGTCCCGGATGCACCTGGCCGGAGGCGCCCCAGTCGCCATGGATGTCGTAGCTGCGCTGCTGGTGCAGGTGGATCCAGCCATCCATGAGGGCGTTGCCGGGGCCGGTGTCGAAGCCATAAGCCTCTTCCTTGCCGGCCGGCAGGATGCTGATGTTGGCAATGCCGCCGATATTGACCACCACCCGCGACTGCGCTGCATCACCGAAGAGGGCGCGATGGAAGGCCGGCACCAGCGGCGCGCCCTGGCCGCCAGCGGCCACGTCGCGGCTGCGGAAGTCGGCGACGATGTCGATGCCGCTCAGCTCGGCCAGCAGCGCCGCATTGTTGGTCTGGCGGGTAAAGCCCAGCTCGGGGCGATGGCGGATGGTCTGCCCATGCACGCCCACCATGCGGATAGCGGCGGCGGACTTGCCCGTCTGCAGCAGCAGCTGCGCCACGCAATCGGCGTAATGCACGGCCAGCGCGTTGGCGGCCATTGCTTCGCGCTCGATCTCGTTGGGGCCGGCGGCCTGCAAGGCCATCAGGTCGGCGCGCAGGTGCGGCGGGAAGGGCACATAGGCCGCGGCCAGGGTGGCCGAGACGGACTGGCCCTGGAAGTCGGCCAGCACGCCATCGACGCCGTCGAGGCTGGTGCCGGACATCAGGCCGATATACAAGGTGGAAGGTGCGCTCATGGCAGGCAGGTCCGGTGAAGTGGGCAAAAGAAAAGGGCGGTCGCTGATTCTACAGCGGCCGCCCTCGGCGCATGCGGCAAGGATGCCGGTGTGTGGTGTTACTTGACCGAGGCCAGTTTCACGTCCGGTGCGCCCGGCACGCGCAGCATGGCCATGCGGTGCTGCATGTCGGCTGCCACGGTGCGGAAGCGCTGCAATTGCGGGCCGGTCAGCGCCTGGTTGTTGGGCACATCCACCGACAGCGGATTGCGCGGCTGGTTGTTGACGCGGAATTCGTAGTGCAGGTGCGGGCCGGTGGCCCAGCCGGTCATGCCGACGAAGCCGATCACATCGTTCTGGCTGACCTTCATGCCCTTCTTGATATCGGGCGCGAAGCGGCTCATGTGGCCGTAGGCGGTGGAATAGCCGCTCCAGTGCTTGATGACCACGATGTTGCCATAGCCATTCTGCTTGCCGACGAAATCGACCACGCCGTCAGCGGCCGCATGGATGGGCGTGCCAGTGGGCGCGGCGAAGTCCACGCCGGTATGCTGCTTCCACTTGCCCAGGATGGGGTGCAGGCGCATCGAGAAGCCCGAGGAGATCCGGGTGAAGGCCAGTGGCGACTTCAGGAAGGCCTTCTTCAACGACTTGCCGTCGAAGGCGTAGTAGCCGCCCCCGCCGGTCTTGCTGGCCGGATCGCTGAACCAGACGGCCTGGTAGCGGTTGCCGGCGTTGTCGAATTCGCCGGCCAGCACGCGGCCGGTGCGCACCAGGTCGCCGTTCTGCCAGAAGGTTTCATAGACCACATTGAAGCGGTCGCCGCGGCGCAGGTCGGAGGCGAAGTTGATGTTGGTGGCGAACATGTCCACCAGTTGCATGGCCACGGCGTCCGGAATCTGCACCGCATCGGTGGCGGCGAAGAGGGAGGAGAAGATCACCCCGGAGCGCATTTCCACGCGGCGCTCCAGCGCGGCCGGTTGCGCTTCGGCGCTCAACTTGCCATCGTGGCGCGAGATGACCAGGTTCTTGGGCGCGTCGCTGCCGTCATCCAGGGTGGCCGAGAGCTTGACCAGTTCGCCGCTGTCATCGGTCTGCGCCACCACGCGCTTGCCGGCGCGCAATTGCATCACCGAACGCGCCAGGGTGTCGGACTTGATGAAGGCCACGGCCTCGTCGTCATCCACGCCCAGGCGGTTGAGCAGGGTCGCAAGGGTGTCGCCGCTGCGCACCTTCTCTTCGTTGACGTAGTACTGCGATTGCTCTTCCAGGGCGCTGATCTGATGTTGCAGGTCAGGCAAGACCAGTTCCTTGGAGATCGGGTTGACCGGGGCGTCCTTCATGTCCGGTTCGGCCGGGGCGAAGCCGGCTGCGCCAATGGTGAAGGCGGCCAGGAACAGGGCGCTGGCGCCGATGATGCGGGTCTTGGGCGAGGAGGCGGCGACTTTGTGGTGGCAGGACTGCAACGCGGAGAAGCACAGGGACGAGAAGTGCTTGTGTTTATCTTGTGGGAACATGCAAACCGAATACGTTAAAATCTGACGTTTCCGTGGTCGGTAGCGGGTGTGCGTGTAGCTGAAACGCGGCGCTTCCTGTCCCCTCGCCGTGTTACGCCCGCGTAGTATGAATGACCAACGCACGGTGTTGAATATCCTTTCTGCTGATGAGCTTTTTGAGGCGGCGTCGTGGCGCCCAGCAGAAAAACGAAAGTCGGAATTATAGCAACACGATTTCGCGGTCCTGTCCTACAAACGCCTATTTTTTAGTTATATCGATGAACGCAGACCAGTCTACCCCTAACGCCGCCCCTTCTAAAATGCCCCTTTCGGACAAGGTCCTGGAGGCATTGGCCATCACCAAGCGCGGCATTGACGAACTGCTCATCGAGAGCGAATTCGCCCAGAAGCTGGCGCGCGCCGAGCAAAGCGGCCAGCCGCTGCGCATCAAGCTGGGCCTGGACCCGACTGCCCCTGACCTGCACTTGGGCCATACGGTGGTGTTGAACAAGATGCGCCAGCTGCAGAACCTGGGCCACCAGGTGATCTTCCTGATCGGCGACTTCACCTCCATGATCGGTGACCCGTCCGGCCGCAACGCCACCCGCCCGCCGCTCTCGCGCGAGCAGATCGAGATCAACGCCAAGACCTACTTCGCCCAGGCCAGCCTGGTGCTGGATCCGTCCAAGACCGAGATCCGCTACAACTCCGAATGGTGCGACGCCCTGGGCAGCCGCGGCATGATCCAGCTGGCCTCGCGCTACACGGTGGCGCGCATGATGGAGCGCGACGACTTCACCAAGCGCTTCAAGGAAGGCACGCCGATCTCGGTGCATGAATTCCTCTATCCCCTGATGCAAGGCTACGACTCGGTAGCGCTGAAGTCCGACCTGGAGCTGGGCGGCACCGACCAGAAGTTCAACCTGCTGGTGGGCCGCGAACTGCAGAAGGATTTTGGCCAGGAGCCCCAGTGCATCCTGACCATGCCGCTCCTGGAAGGTCTGGATGGCGTGGAAAAGATGTCCAAGTCCAAGGGCAACTACATCGGCATCACCGAGCCGGCCAACACCATGTTCGCCAAGGTGATGAGCATTTCCGACGTGATGATGTGGCGCTACTACGACCTGCTGTCGTTCCGTTCGATTGCCGAGATCGCCGGCTACAAGGCCGAGGTCGAGGCCGGCAAGAACCCGCGCGACATCAAGGTGGCCCTGGCCCAGGAAATCGTCGCCCGCTTCCACTCGCAGCAGGCCGCCGAAGATGCGCTGGCCGATTTCGTGAACCGCTCCAAGGGCGGCATCCCGGACGACATCCCGGAAGTTTCGCTGACCGGCGCCCCGCTGGGCATCGGCCAGTTGTTGAAGCAGGCCAACCTGTGCGCTTCCACCTCTGAAGCGCTGCGCATGGTGGAGCAGGGCGGCGTGCGCATCGACGGCACCGTCATCAGCGACAAGGGCCTCAAGGTCGAGGCCGGCCAGTGCGTGGTACAGGTGGGCAAGCGCAAGTTCGCCCGCGTCACCCTGGCGTAAGCTGGGGCGTCCATGATTGCCCTGTTGCAGCGGGTCAGCCAGGCGTCGGTGGTGGTCGATGGCCAGACGCTGGGCGCCATCGGCACTGGCTTGATGGTGCTGGTGTGCGCCGAGCGGAACGACACCACCGCCGAAGCCGACGCCTTGCTCAAGAAACTGCTGGCCTATCGCGTCTTCGCCGACGAGGCCGGCAAGATGAATCGCAGTGTTGCCGACGTGCAAGGCGGGCTCTTGCTGATCCCGCAATTCACGCTGGCCGCCGACACCAACTCCGGCACGCGCCCGTCCTTCACCCCGGCGGCCGCGCCGGAACTGGGGCGGCAACTGTTCGATCACTTCGTGGCGCGCTCGCGCGCTAGCCACGGGGAGGACAAGGTCGGCACCGGCCGCTTCGGGGCCGACATGAAGGTGTCGCTGACCAACGACGGACCGGTGACCTTCTGGCTGCAGGTCAAGCCCAAGGCCCCAGCGGTGGCGATGCAATAAAAACCGGCCCGGCATTGAAGCCTGGCCGTGCGTCCCCAAATGAATTCGTAAAGCGTGTTGAATGTGGCCTTACTTTAGGAGGTGATATGAAATTCTGGAGCGATTCTTTCAAGGACGGCGCAACCATCCCCGGCGAATTCGCCTTCGCGGTCATGGACCCCAAGACCCATGTTGCCCTGTCGGGCAATCGCAATCCGCACTTCGCCTGGAGCGAGCTGCCCGCCGGCACCAAGTCGTTGGCGCTGGTGGTGCATGATCCGGACGTTCCTTCGCGCGGCGACGACGTGAACCAGGAAGGCAAGACCGTGCCGCTGGAGCTGCCCCGCGTCGATTTCTATCACTGGACCCTGGTGGACATTCCTGCCGGCGTCACCGAGATCAAGGCCGGCCAGTTCAGCAATGGCGTGACCGCACGCGGCAAGCCGGGACCGGCGGTGCTGGGCGAGGTCATGCCCGGTGCGCGCCAGGGCATCAACGACTACACCGGCTGGTTTGCCGGCGACGGCGACATGCGCGGCGACTACTTCGGCTACGACGGCCCCTGCCCGCCGTGGAATGATGCGCTGGTGCACCGCTACATCTTCACCCTCTATGCGCTGGACGTGGAGCAGCTGCCGGTAGCCGGCAACCTGGAAGGCTCGGTGGTAGTGACCGCGCTGCGCGACCATGTACTGGAGCAGGCCTCCATCACCGGCCTCTACACCCTCAACCCCAACGCGGTACCGCGTAGCTGAACTGCCTGCATGACCGAGATCCTGCTGATCCGCCACGGCGAAACCGACTGGAACGTGGACAAGCGCCTGCAAGGGCATATCGACATCGGCTTGAACGCCGCCGGCCAGCGCCAGGTGTTGGCGCTGGGCGAGGCGCTGGCTGCGGAGGGCATCGACGCCGTCTTCGCCAGCGACCTGCAGCGCGCCCGCGATACCGCGCAAGCCGTGGCCGGGACGGCGGGATTGACGGTGCAGATCGACGCCGGTCTGCGCGAGCGCTGCTATGGCGCCTTCGAGGGTTTGCGCCACACCGAGATCGAGGCGCGCTATCCCGACGCCTATCGCCAGTGGAAGGCGCGCGAGCCCGACTTCCGCTACCCTGCCGGCGAGCGCGTGGCCGAGACCATGCGCGAATTCTATGAGCGCTCGGTCCAGGCCATGCAGCGGGTGCTGGCCTCGGGCCGCTATCGCAAGGTGGCCATCGTCACCCACGGCGGCGTGCTGGAGTGCGTCCACCACTGGGCCAGCCAGACTTCCTTCGCCCAGCCGCGGACCTTCGACATCTTCAATGCCAGTGTCAACCGCCTGCACTGGGATGGCGAGCGGGCGCATATCCGCTCTTGGGGCGAGATCGGGCACCTGCAGCGGGAGACGCTGGATGAGGTGGATCGATAGCCGTCGTCTTGTCTGCCGGCAACGCGATCGGTCTGCATCCCGGCTTCGAGCATGCTATTTCCTGCACAGTGATATTCGATATTGGTATTTCGCCAACAATCAAAGCTGCCCAATAAATAATCAACCGCCAAAGATGTAACCACGCCCGATTCTTGTTGGGCGGGGCCGGCAATCGCGCTAAAATAGCGCCCTTTCCCGAACCTCCCCCTGATCCACGTCGTGAACATTGGGCCCTATTCCCTGCGCAACAACGTGTTCGCCGCCCCCATGGCGGGTGTGACCGACCGTCCGTTCCGCCAGCTGTGCAAGCAGCTGGGGGCAGGGTATGCCGTCTCCGAGATGGCAGCGTCCGATCCGCGCTTGTGGCAGAGCGAAAAGACCTCGCGCCGCATCAACCACGATGGCGAGATGGAACCCAAGGCGGTGCAGATCGCCGGGGCTGATCCCGTCATGCTGGCCGATTGCGCGAAGTACAACGTCGAGCGCGGCGCGCAGATCATCGACATCAACATGGGCTGCCCGGTCAAGAAGGTCTGCAACAGCTGGTGCGGTTCGGCCCTGCTGCAGGATGAGGAACTGGTGGCGCGCATCCTCGATGCAGTGGTGTCGGCGGTGGATGTGCCGGTGACGCTGAAATTCCGCACCGGCTGGAACCGCGCCAACAAGAACGCCCTGAAGATCGCCGCCCGCGCCGAAGCGGCCGGCATCGCCATGCTCACGCTGCACGGCCGCACCCGCGCCGACGGCTACAGCGGCGAGGCGGAATACGAGACCATCGCGGCCGTGAAAGCAGCCGTGAAGATCCCGGTGGTGGCCAATGGCGACATCACGACGCCCGAAAAGGCGCGTGAGGTCTTGCGCCTGACCGGAGCTGACGCCGTCATGGTCGGTCGCGCCGCCCAGGGACGCCCCTGGATCTTCCGCGAGATCGATCACTTCCTGCGCACCGGCGAGCACCTGCCCGCGCCGCTGGTGAGCGAAGTGGAACACCTGATGGCTGAGCACCTGCAAGCCCATTACGCGTTCTACGGCGACTACCTCGGCGTGCGTACGGCGCGCAAGCACATCGGCTGGTATGTGCGCGACCTGCCGGGCGGCGAGCCATTCCGCCGCAGCATGAACCGCATCGAGGATTGCGCGCAGCAGTTGCAGGCCGTGCGGCAGTTCTTCGCTAGCCAGGCAGCCTTCGGCGAGCGCCTGCAATATGGCCTGGCCATTGATGAGGTAGCACTGGCGGCCTGAACCGGACGCCGGCGCGACACTCAGGGCAGGAGCAGGGCAGGAAGAGGGTATCGGATGCGCGCAGTGCGCAATTGATCAACCACACGGCAGGGCCACGATGACAGGCGTCTCAGGGGAAATACGGGACGTCTTGGCAAGCACGGGGCAGTGCCGACAAGAACAGAAGCAGCAACGCAATGAGCAAAGAAAGTATTGAGGATGTCGTCAAGAAGAGCCTGGAAAAGTATTTCCGGGATCTTGGTGAGCAGCTTCCCACCAATGTCTACGACATGGTGCTGGCCACCGTCGAAAAGCCGGTCTTCGAGACCGTGATGGCGCGCGCCGAGGGCAACCAGTCCCAGGCCGCCGAAATCCTCGGCATCAACCGCAACACGCTGCGCAAGAAATTGCAGCAGCACGGCCTGCTGTAGCCGGCCAGGCCGGCGTCCACGCGGGTGGGCGCGGCCGGTCATGCAGCTTCCTTTTCACGGTTTTCAGGTTTCCCTTCCTTTTCCAGTCTTGCCTACCATGATCAAACAAGCACTCATTTCCGTATCCGACAAGGCAGGCGTGCTCGATTTCGCGCGCGCGCTGTCCGCCATGGGCGTCAACATCCTGTCCACCGGCGGCACCGCCAAGCTGCTGGCCGACAATGGCGTGCCGGTCACCGAAGTGGCCGACTACACCGGTTTCCCGGAAATGCTGGATGGCCGCGTGAAGACGCTGCATCCCAAGGTGCATGGCGGCATCCTGGCCCGTCGTGATTTCCCCGAGCACGTCGCCGCCCTGGAACAGCACGGCATCCCCACCATCGACATGGTGGTGGTGAACCTGTACCCGTTCCAGCAGACCGTGGCCAAGGACGAGTGCTCGCTGGAAGACGCGATCGAGAACATCGACATCGGCGGCCCGGCCATGCTGCGTTCCTCGGCCAAGAACCACAAGGACGTGATCGTCATCTGCGATCCGACCGATTATGAAGGAGTGCTGGCCGAGCTGAAGTCCGGCGGCGACCTGCCCTACGAAAAGCGCTTCGCGCTGGCCAAGAAGGTCTTCGCCCACACCGCGCAATACGACGGCGCCATCACCAACTACTTCACCGCGCTGGGTGAAGACAAGCAGCACAGCACCCGCAGCGCCTATCCGTCGACCCTGAACCTGCACTTCGAGAAGGTCCAGGACATGCGCTACGGCGAAAACCCGCACCAGAGCGCCGCCTTCTACCGCGACATCAAGAAGGTCGATGGCGCCTTGGCCAACTACACCCAGCTGCAAGGCAAGGAACTGTCCTTCAACAACATCGCCGACGCCGATGCCGCCTGGGAATGCGTCAAGAGCTTCGACCCCGCCACCGAAGCGGCCTGCGTCATCATCAAGCACGCCAATCCCTGCGGCGTGGCCATCGGCGCCAACCCGCTGGAAGCCTACAGCAAGGCCCTGCAGACCGACCCGACCTCGGCCTTCGGCGGCATCATCGCCTTCAACCGTGAAGTGGACGCCGCAGCGGCCGAAGCCGTGGCCAAGCAGTTCCTGGAAGTGCTGATCGCCCCCTCCTTCAGCGCCGAGGCCAAGCAGATCTTCGCCGCCAAGCAGAACGTGCGCCTGCTGGAAATCCCCTTGGGCACAGGCCTCAATGGCTATGACTTCAAGCGCGTCGGCGGTGGCCTGCTGGTGCAGTCGCCGGATGCCAAGAACGTGCTGCTGGCCGATGTGAAGGTGGTCAGCAAGAAGCAGCCGACCCCGCAGCAGCTGCAGGACCTGATGTTCGCCTGGCGCGTGGCCAAGTTCGTCAAGTCCAATGCCATCGTCTTCTGTGGCAACGGCATGACCCTGGGCGTGGGCGCTGGCCAGATGAGCCGTATCGATTCGGCCCGCATCGCTTCGATCAAGGCCCAGAACGCCGGCCTGACCCTGGCGGGTTCGGCCGTGGCCTCGGACGCCTTCTTCCCGTTCCGCGATGGCCTGGACGTGGTGGTCGATGCGGGTGCGACCTGCGTCATCCATCCGGGCGGTTCCATGCGCGACCAGGAAGTCATCGATGCCGCCAATGAGCGCGATGTCGTGATGCTGCTGACCGGTACCCGTCACTTCCGTCACTGATCTCCGATCGCTCAGACAAAACGCCCGGCTTCGTGCCGGGCGTTTTGTTTTCCACGTCCGCGCGATGATTCCCGTTCGGACCGGGCACGGCCAAGGCGCAGTGCCTCAACCCAGCTCGGCGGATATCGCACCCGCTGCGATCAAGCCTTCATGCTCGGCAATCCGCGTCAAGGCCATCTCGAAGCGCTGGCGCGATTCCGAGGTCAGTTGTTGCAGGTATTGATGCAATTGCGCATCCGCCACATTGCGGTTGGCGCACTGCGCGCTGTAGCGCTCGAACTGCGACAGCTGCATCAGCAGTTCAGCGACGTGGCGCGGGCATTCGCAGGCCACCGTGGTGGACTGGTTGGCGAAGGCGATGAGCTCGTTGTCGCTCCAGCGGCGCGGTGGCAGCACCGTACCGGCAGCTGTCTCCTCGCGCGCGGGAGAAGACAGGGCGACCAGTCCGCGCAGCCACTGCAGGATCACCACGTCCGGCTGCGGCGCGCGCAGCAGGCTGATGCCCACCGCCGCCAGCGTCTCGCACACCGCTTCGCTGGCAAATCCATACAGCACCGCCATCGGTAGTCCGCTCAATGCCGGCGCCGAACTCTCCAGTGCACCCAGCCAGCCGGCATGCAGTTGCGGTTCGTGCAGCAGCAGGGCGTCCACTTCGTCACGCTTCAAGGCCATCGCCGCCTGTTCGATGTTCTCGAACGGCCCCAGCAATTGCAGCGGACGCCCCAGGCGTTGCAGCAGGCCGGGTTTGTCCAGGCGCTGCGCCAGGGTGGAGCCGATCACGGCCAGCCGCCAGCGCCCTTGTACTGCTTCCGGCGGGGTGGGGCGGCCGGCGTGCAGTTCGGCGTGGGTGGCGGCGACTTGCTGCAATTGCTCCATGTCCAGCCCGGCCAGGCTGCCGATGGCATGGCCCAGTTCGGTCAACTGGCGGATCAGCGCCAGCCGGCGCACATCCGCTTCCGAATACAGGCGCTGTCCGCTGGGGGACAACTGTCCCTGGGTCAGCGCATAGCGGCGCTCCCACACGCGCAGGGTGGCCACCGGCATGCGCAGCATGCGCGCCACGGCGCCGGTGCGGCGCAGGGGGGCAGTGCCTTTTTCATCGGACGAGGAAGTGGAAGAGGTGAGGGCGGTAGGGATGGGCTCGGTCATGATCTCAATGTGAATCAAGTTTGACGCAGATTATACGCACAATATTGCGTCAATGAGTCAAGTGTGAATCGATAATTCTGTAGAATCCTGAGTCATGAAACCGAAAACCCAGGTCAAAGGACATCGCGGCAACAAGTCCTACCTGCCCAGCAAGCTTTGTGCGGTCTGCGGTCAGCCCATGAGCTGGCGGCGCAACTGGGCGCGGAACTGGGACGAGGTGAAATATTGTTCAGAGGCCTGTCGTCGCCGCCGCAGCGTCCAGCCTGATCCTTGAGGAGTGCCGTCATGTATCGGAAACATCAATTCGATCTGTTGCTCGACACGGTCGTGGCTGAGGAGGCGGTCGAGCCTGCTGCTCTGGTGTCCTCTGCCTCCCCTGCTTCCCCGACCTCTTTTGCCCTGCTGACCCCGCTGCCCACCCTGGCCGCCGCACGCGAGCGCATTGCCGCCGTGCGGCCCGGCGCCTATGCGCGCACCCGCAACAGCCTGGATGGTGCAGTCACTGGACTATCGCCCTACCTGACGCACGGCATGGTCAGCCTGCGCGAGGTGCTCGCTGGGGTGTGCCAGCGCTACCCGCTGGAGATCCAGCACAAGTTCGTCTATGAGCTCGGCTGGCGCGCTTTCTATCGCGATGTCTGGGCACGCCGGGGAGCGCGCATCTTCGACTCGCTGCACGCCGGCCCCTTGCCCGAGGCCGCCTATGCGCGCGAGCTGCCTGATGACATCCGCGCCGGTGCGACCGGCCTGCCGGTCATCGACCAGGCCGTGCGCACCCTCTACGCCACTGGCAACCTGCACAACCACGCCCGCATGTGGCTGGCCAGCTATGTCGTGCATCTGCGCAAGGTGCATTGGCGCGCCGGCGCGGACTGGATGGTGGGCCATCTGCTGGACGGCGACCTGGCCAGCAATCACCTGAGCTGGCAATGGGTGGCCGGGACCGGTAGCCACAAGCCCTACCTGTTCAATGCCGAGAATGTGGCCAAGTACGCGCCGCCGCAGTGGCACAGTCCGGGCACGGCCCTCGACGTCAGCTATGAGGCGCTGGGCGAGCTGGCTCTGCAGCCTGATCCGGTTCCGGCTGAACCGGGCGTGCGCAGGCTAGTGCGCTGCCAGGAACCGGCCCTGCTGGCCGAGCCGCCCAGCAGCCTGGACACCTGCGCACCCGATGCCCAGGCCGTCGCGGGGCGCGATGTCTGGCTGGTCCATCCCTGGAGCCTGGGCGAACTGCCCGCCACGCTTGGCCCGGATACCGTGGTGGTGGGGCTGTACCTGTCGGACTTCCACCTGCTCTGGCCTTGGGACCAGCGCCGTTGGCGCTTCGTCGGCGCCCGCATGCGTGAGCTGACGGCGCTGCGCTGGCATGGCGACGCCGCCAGCGTCGGACGCGCCTTGAAGGCAGCGCGCAGCGTGCGCTGCCAGCTTGATCCCCACCTCGCCCCCTGGTTGCCGCTGTGGGCGCAATGCCAGAACCCGCCGGCATTGTTCCCGCCAGTGGACAAGCCTTGCGACCTGTTTACCCAATGGTGGCGGCGCAGCACCCAGGGTCTGCAGACGGCTGCGCAATTGCTGGCAGCCGAAGGACGGCGTGATGAGCGATGACAGCAGCACCTCCAGGGGCGAGCTGACCGTGCTCTACGACGGCAGCTGTCCGCTGTGCCGCCGGGAGATCGGCTTGTACCAGCGCATTGGCGAGGATGCGCCCTTGCGCTTCTGTGATATCAGCCAGCCCTGTATCCCGGCAGATGAACTTCCCGTGGGCCTCACACGCGCCCAGTTGCTGGCGCGCTTTCATGTGCGCCGCGACGACGGCGCGGTCTTCAGTGGCGCCGAGGCCTTCGTGCAACTGTGGCGGACCTTGCCCGGCTGGCGTTGGCTGGCGCGTCTGGCGCGACTGCCAGGGATGTTGTGGCTGATGGAGCGCAGCTATCGCATCTTCCTGCGCCTGCGTCCGGCCCTCCAGCGATGGGTTATGCGCCGGGAGCGCCGCTGACATTTCTTGCGTCGTGACCGCGTACTGTTCCAGCGCCTGCCTGAGCGCCTGATCGGTTAGACTGGCGGGCATGAAAATCCTCGGTATCGACCCAGGCTTGCGCACCACCGGTTTCGGGGTCATCCACAAGCAGGGCAACACGCTGTCCTACATCGCTTCCGGCACCATCAAGACGCCGGACGGCGATCTTCCCTCACGCCTGAAGGTCATCCTGGCCAGCGTGGGCGAAGTGGTGAAGTCCTATACGCCTGATTGTGCCGCCATCGAAAAGGTATTCGTCAACGTCAACCCGCAATCCACGCTGCTGCTGGGACAGGCCCGTGGCGCGGCGATCTGTGCGCTGGTGGCGGCTGACCTGGCGGTGGCCGAATACACGGCCCTGCAGGTCAAGCAGGCCGTGGCCGGCCATGGACGCGCCCAGAAGGCGCAGGTGCAGGAAATGGTGGCGCGGCTGCTCAAGCTGCCCGGGCTGCCCGGCACCGATGCCGCCGACGCCCTGGGCGTGGCGATCTGCCACGCGCATGGGGGCGGGGTCTTGTCCGACCTCGGCGCGCTGGCCCCGGCGCTGGCGCGCAAGGGCATCCGCATGCGCGGCGGGCGCCTGGTCGGTTAGTTTTTCTTCTTGAAGAGCGACAGCACCCGCTGCGCCAGCTTCACGATCACCAGCACCACCGCCCCGGAGAGTACGCCAAAGAGCGCATTCAATACCGCAGGGGCAATCGCGCCCAGTACCGGGCCGATCACCGCCACGCCCTCGACTGCCACCGCTGCCGCTTCGATGGCGTGATGGGCGAACGGCAGGCCATGCGTCAGGATGCCGCCACCGACCATGAACATGGCGATGGTGCCGATCACCGACAGGCTGCGCATCATCTTCGGCGCGGCCGCCAGCACGGCGCGACCGATGCCGGCCTTGACGCGCCCCCAGGCGCTGGCGCTGGCGTGCTGCACCAGGTACAGGCCGCCATCATCAAGCTTGACGATGCCCGCCACCAGACCATAGACCCCCGCCGTCATGATCAGCGCGATGCCCACCAGCACCGTGATCTGCTGCTGCAAGGACGCACCGGCGACCGTGCCCAGCGTGATGGCGATGATCTCGGCCGAGAGGATGAAGTCGGTGCGCACGGCGTCCTTGATCTTTTCCTGCTCGTAGATCAGCGGATCAACGTCCTCGGCAGCCGTAGCGGCCACTTCGTGATGCTCTTCGTCGTGCGGCAGGTATTTGTGGGCCAGCTTCTCGAAGCCCTCGAAGCACAGGAAAGCGCCACCCAGCATCAGCAGCGGCGTCACCGCCCAGGGGATGAAGGCGCTGATGGCCAAGGCGGCGGGCACCAGGATGGCCTTGTTCTTCAGCGAGCCCTTGGCCACCGCCCACACCACCGGCAGTTCACGCTCGGCGCGCACGCCGGCGACCTGCTGGGCATTGAGGGCCAGGTCGTCGCCCAGCACGCCGGCGGTCTTCTTGGCCGCGACCTTGGTCATCAGGGAAACATCGTCGAGAACGGTGGCGATGTCGTCAATCAATGCAAAAAAGGCGCTGCCGGCCATGTTTTTCCTTTGTCTTCTCTCTGTGAGGGGGGCTTGGATACTGTTTATCCGAACAGTGCTGTATCATCCCGGGATTATCACAGAAGCTGCACCTCACGCACACCACTGACGCCATGATCGGTCGCCTCTCCGGAATCCTTCTCGAAAAACTTCCCCCCAACCTGCTGGTGGACTGCCAGGGCGTCGGCTATGAAGTGGCCGTGCCCATGAGCACCTACTACAACCTGCCGGCCCTGGGCGAGAAGGTCACCTTGCTCACGCACCTGGCCATCCGCGAGGATGCGCACATCCTGTTCGGGTTTGGGACTGCCGAAGAACGCAATACGTTCAAGGAGCTGATCAAGATTTCGGGCGTGGGTGCGCGTACCGCGCTATCCATCCTCTCGGGGATGTCGGTGGCCGACCTGGCCCAGGCCGTCACCCTGCAGGAAGCAGGCCGCCTCACCCGCGTGCCGGGCATCGGCAAGAAGACCGCCGAACGCCTGCTGCTGGAGTTGAAGGGCAAGCTCGGCGCCGATCTGGGCGCGGTGGCCGGCGTGGTCCACAGCGACGCCAGCGCCGACATCCTCAACGCCCTGCTGGCGCTGGGCTATTCGGACAAGGAAGCGACCCTGGCCATGAAGCAGGTGCCCAAGGACAGTACCGTCTCGGACGGCATCAAGCTGGCCTTGAAGGCGCTTTCCAAGGGCTGATGCAAAGGCAGCGGCAGACAAGGATTAGAGCATGAGCATCCAGACCGACGATTTTTCCGAACAGCGCATCATCTCCGCCACGCCGGCCTCGGCCAACGAGGAAGCCGTCGAGCGCGCCCTGCGGCCCAAGCAGCTGGACGAATACGTCGGCCAGGAAAAGGTGCGCGCCCAGCTGGAAATCTTCATCTCCGCTGCCCGCAAGCGCGGCGAGCCGCTCGACCATACCCTGCTGTTCGGTCCGCCCGGCCTGGGCAAGACCACCATGGCCCACATCATCGCCCGCGAGATGGGCGTGAACCTGCGCCAGACCTCCGGCCCCGTGCTGGAGCGCGCCGGCGACCTAGCCGCCTTGCTCACCAATCTCGAAGCCAATGACGTGCTCTTCATCGACGAGATTCACCGCATGTCGCCCGTGGTGGAGGAAATCCTCTACCCAGCGCTGGAGGATTATCAGATCGACATCATGATCGGCGAAGGCCCGGCCGCCCGTTCGGTGCGCCTGGACCTGCAACCCTTCACCCTGGTGGGCGCCACCACCCGCGCCGGCATGCTCACCAACCCGCTGCGCGACCGCTTCGGCATCGTCGCCCGGCTGGAGTTCTACACCCCGCCCGAGCTGGCCCGCATCGTTACCCGCAGCGCCGGGTTGTTGAATGCTCCCATCGTCGAGGACGGTGCGCTGGAAATCGCCCGCCGCAGCCGTGGCACCCCGCGTATTGCCAACCGCCTGCTGCGCCGCGTGCGCGACTACGCCGAGGTCAAGGGCCAGGGCCGTATCACCCGCGAGATGGCTGATGCCGCGCTGGTGATGCTGGACGTGGACCCGGTCGGTTTCGACCTGATGGACCGCAAGCTGCTCGAAGCCGTGCTATTCAAGTTCGGCGGCGGCCCGGTCGGGCTGGACAACCTGGCGGCGGCCATCGGCGAAGAACGCGACACCATCGAAGACGTGCTCGAACCCTACCTGATCCAGCAAGGCTATCTGCAGCGCACCCCCCGTGGTCGTATCGCCACCGGCGCGGCCTATCAGCACTTCGGCGTGACCGCTCCGCGCACCAGTCCCAATGGCGATCTGTGGGGTGGCTGAAGACGGTTGCTCGCCTGCATGGCCCCGCCTGTCCCGGCAACTGAACAGCAGCGTGGCGCAGTGCCGCCTGGACTGATGAAATTTTTGTCAGACATCATATAAAAGCGAGTTTTTGCTTGTGCAAAAACTAATCGTCATCGACAATGGATAGCTATTCACTATCTTTCGATGTGAGCCCTCCATGCTAATGTCGAGCCAAGCCCTTCGATACGCGCATCAGTTGCTGGATGCCCGCGCCCAGTCCAAGGTCATCCCGCGCATCTCCGAGTCCGAGCCGCTGTCGGTAGAAGACGCCTACGAGATTGCCCACAACATCCGCAACATCCGCGTGGCCCAGGGCGAGCAGCCCATCGGCCGCAAGATCGGTTTTGTGGTGCGCAAGAACTGGGAGCGCTACGGCATCATCGACGATGCCCGCATCCCGACCTGGGCGCCGATGTATGACAGCACCGTGCGCTTCGCCGAAGACAATCACGGTCTGCAGTCGCTGACCGGCGCGGTGCAACCGCGCATCGAACCGGAGATCGTCTTCAAGCTGGGCAAGACGCCCGCACCGGATGCCTCGCTGGAAGAACTGGCGGATTGCCTGGAATGGATGGCGCACGGCTTCGAAATCGTGGTCTGCCCCTTCCCGAAATGGGAATTCACCGTGGCCGACTCGATTGCCGCCTTCGGCCTGCATGGCACCCTGATCGTGGGCGAGCCGCATGTGCTGTCCTCGGCCAGCCGGCATCACCTGCCGCAGATCCTGGCCAGCGCCAGCGTGTCCCTGTCCTGCAGTACCGAGTCCGCCAGCGTCCTGCGCGCCGCCGGTTTCTGCAATGACGAGATGGACAGCCCCCTGCATGCGCTGTGGCACCTGCACCAGCTGCTGCAGAAGCAGACCCGCTTCCGCAAGCTGCAGGCCGGCGAGATCATCACCACCGGCACCTGGACCGACGCCTGTCCCATCGAGCCGGGCCAGACCTGGACCACGGCCTTCTCCGGCGTGACCCTGCCGGGCCTGACCGTCTCCTTCGTCTGAGCCGGGACCTGCTGCGCTGATGGCGATCTGGGTCGATGCCGACGCCTGTCCGGGCGTCATCAAGGACATGCTGTTCCGGGTGGCCGACCGCACCACGATCACTGTCACGCTGGTGGCCAACCGGCCCTTGCGCACGCCGCCTTCGCGCTACATCAAGTCCATGGTGGTGCCCGCCGGCTTCGACGTGGCCGACCGCGAGATCGCCCGCCAGGTTGCGCCCGGCGACCTGGTCGTCACCGCCGACATCCCGCTGGCCGCCGACGTGGTGGCCAAGGGCGCGCTGGCGCTCAATCCGCGCGGTGAACTCTATACGGCCCAGAACATCGGCCATCACCTCAGCACCCGCAATTTCATGGAAAAGCTACGCAGCAGCGGCGTGGAAACTGGCGGCCCGGCCGCCTTCAGCGCGGGCGATGGCCGCGCCTTCGCCCGTGAGCTGGACCGCTATGTGCTTAAGGCCTCACGTCCGGCCTGAGCGCCCTGCGCTTATTGTTCGCGCAGCCAGGTCTGGGTGCGCCCCAGCATGGGCATGCCGACATAACCGCGCACGTTGAGCTTCTGCCCATCATCGACGACGGAGAGCTTGCTCTTGTAGACCTTGCCATTGGCCGGATCGATGATCTGTCCGCCGCTGTACTCATCCCCATCCTTCTTCAGGCCCGACAGGATGGTCATGCCGATGACCGGCTTGTCCTTCAGGTCTCCCTCGCACTTCTGGCAGACCGGGTTCTGGTCTTCTTCCGGCGCCCGGAAGAGCTTCTCGATCTTGCCGCTCAGTTCGCCATTGTTCTCGCTGATGCGGATAAGCGCCTTGGGCTTGCCGGTGGCGTCATCGATGCTCTTCCACAGGCCGACCGGCGAGCCGTCGGCCCAGGCAGCGGCGCTGGTCAAGAGGCTGGCGGCCAGCAAGGACAGGGTGAGCAGGCGGGAAGGGGAGGAAATACGGGGCATGGTTGTCTCCTGTTATCAATTCGGATGCCACAAAAAAGCACGATTGTTCTAATTTATTCGATCCAGTCTAGACAAGCCCGCTGCACAAGGCAAGTACAAAAACAAAAGCCGCCGCCCGGTATCGGGACGGCGGCTTTTTTGAGGAAGCGGGCCGGCTTACTTCAGCTTGGCCAGTTGTTCCTTCACCTTCTCTAGCGTAGCGCTGAAGTTGGCGACGCGCTCCTTCTCCTGCGCCACTACCGCCTCGGGCGCACGCGCCACGAAGCTTTCGTTGGACAGCTTGCCATTGGCCTTGGCGATCTCGCCGGTCAGGCGGGTGACTTCCTTGCCCAGGCGTTCACGCTCGGCGGCCACGTCGATTTCCACCTTCAGCATCAGCTTGACTTCACCGACGATGGCCACCGGCGCCGGCGACTCCGGCAGTTGCGGCACCACCGTGGCTTCCGACAGGCGCACCAGACCTTGCAGGTAAGGCAGGAAGGATTCCACGGCCGACGCATCGGCGGCTTCCACGATCAGCGGCACGCGCAGCGACGGCGCCAGCTGCATCTCGCCGCGCAGGTTGCGGCAGGCGTCGGTGTAGGCCTTGAACTGGGCGACCCAGGCTTCGGCTTCGACATCGATCTTCTCCAGATCCGGACGCGGATAGGCCTGGCGCATGATGGAATCGCCTGCCGGATCGGGCTTGCGATCGGTCAGCGGCGCCACGCTCTGCCACAGCTGTTCGGTGATGAAGGGCAGCACCGGATGCGCCAGGCGCAGCACGCTTTCCAGCACGCGCAAGAGGGTGCGGCGGGTGGCGCGCTGTTGCGCTTCATTGCCGCTCTGGATCTGGGCCTTGGCCATTTCCAGGTACCAGTCGCAGTACTCGTCCCAGACGAACTTGTAGATGGCCGTGGCGATGTTGTCGAAGCGGTAGTCGGCAAAGCCCTTTTCGACTTCGGCTTCGGTCCGCTGCAAGAGCGACACGATCCAGCGGTCGGCCTTGGAGAACTGCAGCTTTTCCTTGTCGCAGACACCCTTCTCGTGGCCGTCGAAACCGCAGTCCTGGCCTTCGGTATTCATCAGCACGAAGCGGGTGGCGTTCCACAGCTTGTTGCAGAAGTTGCGATAGCCTTCGCAGCGTTTCAGGTCGAAGTTGATGTTGCGGCCCAGGGTCGCCAGCGAGGCGAAGGTGAAGCGCAGCGCATCGGTGCCGAAGGCCGGGATGCCGTCGGCGAATTCCTTGCGGGTGGCCTTTTCGATGCTGGCCGCCTGCTTGGGATTCATCAGGCCGACCGTACGCTTGGCCACCAGCTCGTCCACGCCGATGCCATCGATCAGGTCGATCGGGTCCAGCGTGTTGCCCTTGGACTTGGACATCTTCTGGCCCGACGCATCGCGCACCAGGCCGTGGACGTAGACGGTATCAAACGGCACCTTGCCGGTGAAGTGCGTGGTCATCATGACCATGCGCGCCACCCAGAAGAAGATGATGTCAAAGCCCGTCACCAGCACCGAGGAGGGCAGGAACAGCTTGTAGTCCGGGGTTTCTTCCGGCCAGCCCAGGGTGGAGAAGGGCACCAGCGCCGAGGAGAACCAGGTATCGAGCACGTCTTCATCGCGCTTGACGGACTTGCCACCGGCTTGCTTCTTCGCTTCTTCTTCGGTGTGGGCAACGTAGATGCCGCCATCCTCGTCGTACCAGGCCGGGATCTGATGGCCCCACCACAACTGGCGCGAGATACACCAGTCCTGGATATTGTTGAGCCACTGGTTGTAGGTATTGGTCCAGTTCTCGGGCACGAACTTGATCTCGCCCGAAGAAACCTTTTCCAGCGCGGTCTCGGCAATCGACTTGCCGGGGAAGAAGGTCCCTTCCGGCGCCGGCTTGCTCATGGCCACGAACCATTGGTCGGTCAGCATCGGCTCGATCACCACGCCGGTACGGTCGCCACGCGGCACCATCAGCTTGTGCGGTTTGACCTGTTCCAACAGGCCCAGTGCGTCCAGATCGGCCACGATCTGCTTGCGCGCCTCGAAGCGGTCCAGGCCCTGGTACTTCTCGGGCGAATTCTCGTTGATGGTGGCCTTGAGCGTGAAGACGCTGATCATTTCCAGGTTGTGGCGTGCGCCGACCTGGTAGTCGTTGAAGTCGTGCGCCGGGGTGATCTTCACGCAGCCGGTGCCGAATTCCTTGTCGACGTATTCATCCTTGATGATGGGGATCTCGCGGCCCACCAGCGGCAGCTTGATCATCTTGCCCACCAGCGCGGCGTAGCGCTCGTCGGTCGGGTCCACCGCCACGGCGACGTCGCCCAGCATGGTTTCCGGACGGGTGGTGGCCACCACGATGTGGCCGCTGCCATCGGCCAGCGGGTACTTGATGTGCCACATGGAACCGTCTTCTTCTTCCGACACCACTTCCAGGTCGGAGACGGCGGTGCCCAGCACCGGGTCCCAGTTCACCAGGCGCTTGCCACGGTAGATCAGGCCCTGTTCGTAGAGGCGCACGAAGACTTCGGTGACGGCCTTGGACATCTTCGGGTCCATTGTGAAGTATTCACGGGCCCAGTCGGTGGAAGCGCCCATGCGGCGCATCTGGCCGGTGATGGTGGAGCCGGATTTTTCTTTCCACTCCCACACCTTCTCGACGAATTTTTCACGGCCCAGGTCGTGGCGCGAGATCTTTTGCGCATCCAGCTGGCGTTCCACCACGATCTGGGTGGCGATGCCGGCGTGGTCGGTGCCGGGGATCCAGGCGGTGTTGTAGCCGCGCATGCGGTGGTAGCGCGTCAGGCCATCCATGATGGTCTGGTTGAACGCGTGACCCATGTGCAGGGTGCCGGTCACATTGGGCGGTGGCAGCTGGATGGAAAACGAGGGCTTCTCCGCGTCGGTGGTGGCGGCGAAGTAACCGCGCTTTTCCCACTCCTCGCGCCAGAATTTCTCAATCTCGGCGGGCTCGAACGACTTGGCTAATTCCATGATTTGACGTGTGTTTTTGCGAAACCATCCATTATAAGGGAACGGCGCGCCAAACCGGCCAAGCGTAGCGTTGGCCGGGGCGCTGATAGGCAGTCATTTTTCTTTCTGGAAACAAAACGGGAGTCCGAAGACTCCCGTTGTTCAACCAGCTGCAGTTGCTGCTGCTGTCGTTCAGTTCATGTCCATGAACCGGCCGGTGGCCTCCGAGCGGTACTTCACGAGCGCCTTGTCGATGTCCTCGATCCAGACGCCTTCGGTGACCGCCATATGGTTTTCCGATGTCTCGATGTTGATCACGATGGGCATGCTCTTGTTCTGCACCACCAGATCGGTCGAGATCTGCGTTCCCACGCTGACGGCCCAGAAGCCAGGGGTGAACCAGGCCCAGAACTTCTTCACATGGGCATCGATGACGATGGGGGCCTCGCCTGCGTCCGCGGCGCTGTTTGCCACCTTGAAGCCGGCCTGTTGCAAGCTGGTGGTGATGTTCTTGCGCATCACCTGGCTCACCGTCATGCCATTTTCCAGCAGCACATCGCCCAGCGCCTTGCCGAAGCCGTTGCGCTTGCGACCGATCGCCCGCGCCTTGACCTCGGCGGTGCTTTTGGCAGAGCCCTCGAAGCCCAGCGAAGGCGTGCTCGGCGACACGGGGGCATCTTCGAAGACGCGCTCATCCAGGACTTCCCGCAGCAGTACCGTCTTGTTCTTGGATGCCACTGCGGCCTTGGTGGCAGCGTCGGTGGATGGTTCGCTCAGCTTGATTTCGCTGCGACTGGTGGCGCAACCGGTCAGTACGATGGAAACGGCCAGCAGGACGCCGGCTTTGAACATCTGAAGTTGATTCATGATTCCCCTGATTCTTGGATTTTTGAGGTTGATTTTCTCGCCATATCAGAAAATGTGGCGAGCCGTACTATACCTTCACGCGTGGCAACTGACGACCCGGTATCGTTGGCTAGCTCAACGAATCGGGCTCAGCAGCGCCGGTTGGCCGAACTCCACCAACTGGGCGCCAGACTTCTCCAGATAGGTTTTCCAGAACGTGGCCAGGGCCTGCATGGTCTTGGGATCGCGATAGCTCTTGCTCTTCTTGCCATCTTCGGAGAGCAGGCCGGCGCCGATCACATATACTCGCGCACCGCCGAAATCCCCCAGCAGCTGGTTCTGTTCGACCAACTGCATTTCCTTGGCGGGATCGATCTTGCGCACGCTATGTCCACGGTCGGCATAGAAGCTGGAGACCGAGGAGTTTTCCAGCATGTCCGAGACCAGCAGCACGATCTTGTTGCGCGCCTTGGACTTGCGGCTCAGATCGGCAATGGCCTTGAGGCTGGCCAGCACATCGGACTTGGCGATCTCGCCGCTGGTGCCGTCAAAGGCCGTGCGCAAGGCGCCGCCGGCAATCTGCGCGGCCTGCTGGGGCTGGCGGCCCATGCACTGGTCGAACTTGGCCAGGGCGGTCTTGGAGACGTCGTTGCGGCGGTTGGTTTCCATGGGAGCGTCCAGCTTGCCCGAGGCCAGCACTTCCGTGTAATGCCCCTGGGTGTAAGCAGAGAAGGTGACGATCTGGAAGCCATTGCCTGGGCTGAGGAAGGGCTTCAGATTGTCGGCCACCGACTGTTTCAGCCCACCGTCGAGCAGGGTGGTCTGGTCAATGGCGACGAAGAGCTCGGTATCGAGCACGCCAGTGGGGTTCCCCACCATCTTGTTGTCGTAGCAGGTCGGGATGGCGTCGATGGCGCCACCCCAGGCGCTGCCACTGAACAGGCCAGCGGCCAGGAATAGGACGGACCACTTCATCACAGCAGGTCCTCCAGCTCGGCGTCGGCTTCGCGGGCCTTGCGTTCGCGCTCTTCCTTGCGGCGCTTGAGTTCGTCGCGCACGCTGGCGTTGAGGCCCTCAGGCAATTGCGCCATGAGCTTCTTCTTGGCTTCCTTGTCTTCACCCAGGGCGTCCAGCCTGGCCATCACGTCTTGCAGGCTGTCGGTGACGACCGTCACGGGAGCAGTGGGGGCGGCTGCTGTGGGGACCTGCACCACTGCGGCTACGGCCACCGCCGCCGGCGCTGCGGGAACGTGCAGGGGCTGGGCCTGCTGTGCGGCAACGGTCTGGGCATAGGTGCGTTCGCTCTCGCGTTCGGCTGCATCGGCCAGGCGGGTCTGCTGCATGAAGTCGCGGAAGGTCTTGCTCAGATGCTGGCCCGAGGTGCCATGGGTGCTGTTGTGCATCATCATCTTCTGTTGCAGCGTGGCCAGGCTGGCCTGGGCCGTGTCGGCGATGCGGCGGTAGTGTTCGCGCACGGCGCTGTAGCTGGAGTAACGGCCGCTGCCGATATCACGATAGGCTTCCTGGCTGTTTTCACCGGCGAAGCCCCAGCGATAGCCAAAGATCACACCCAGGATCTGCAGGAACACGAAGACGAAGGCCAGCACGATGAAGGTGGCCCAGCCGCCGTGGCGATCGATGTCGGCTTCGTCGGAGACAGCCTTGCGGTCGGCGGCGCGGTTGGCGGCATCATCGTCAGCCGGCAGGCGCACGTTGGTCGCCGACATATCCAGGCTGCCAGCGGCCGAGCGGGCGGCATTGCCGGCCTGGTTGCTGCTCAGGGTCACACGGGCTTCCAGCTCGCGCTCCAGCACCTGACCGCGCACGTAGGTGGACAGGCTGGCCACCAGCAGCACGAAGATCACGGTCGCAACCGTGTACTTGTAGCTGGGATGGGAGCCCACGCGGTTGCACAACTGGGTGAAGGTCGGCTGGTGGTCGTCGCCGGACTGCGGACGGGCCAGCGGGATGGTGCCGGTGAAGAGCTCCTGCTTGCGTCCGGTCTCGTTCCACTGGCGGCGCGCCAGGTTCACGCGCTCGGACTTGTACAGCTCGTGCCCGGCCAGGTGGGTAAATGCCACCAGGATCACCGAGATCAGGAAGGCGATGCCGTAGGCGCCGGTCTGCTGCAGATTCTCACTGGCGCCCGGCAGCGTGTAGCCGGCCAGCACATAGGAGAAACCCATCGCCTCTACGAAGACCATCGAGATCGTCAGCAGCCAGATCCAGTTGGGCGTAGCCTTGCGGCCATTGTCGCCAGCCCTGGTCAGGTAGGTGACCTTTTCGTTGAAGTCATGTTCATCCTGGATGTGGATGAACTTCTTGTATTCCAGGCACAGCGTGCTTTCGCCCTTGTGCCAGCCGGGCAGGCTGGAATCCTCGTTGAGGTCGCGCGAGAGACGGGCGATGCGGCCTACCAGAGGGAAGCGCACCCAGGTGTTGAACCACCACCATTTCACCTGTTCCCACAAGGTCATGATGACGATGGCCGCCAGCAGTACGCTCACCACGCTCCAGGCGGCCAGCGGATAGGTTTCGAAGACTTCTTTCATAGAGGGGTTCCCCGTGTAAGGATGTGGTACTGATCGTTATTGGTACATCTTGGGTTTGAAATCGGCCGCATAGGGCGTGTTGGCGCGCAGGTACACCAGGCGTCCGGCCCTGGCCGCGCTGCCGCCATTGCTGTCGAAGACGATGTCGGCGCACTGCAGGCCGGCCTGCCCCTTGAGGAAGATGCGATACAGCAGGCCCTTGCTGCCGAGGTAGGTGTTGACCTCCGGCTGCAGCGCCACGTCGGGCTTGATATTGCTACGCCGCGACGCATCGTAGTTCTTGTAGACCTTGAACTCCGGCGGACTGGACAGGCTGCCGTCGCTGGCCAGCACGGCGATACGGTTGACCACCACCTGATGGCCATTGACCTGGTCGGTCCAGGTCTTGCCATACAGGCCAGGAATATGTTCGCTGGTGCGGTAGGTCTTGCCGTCGGCCAGCGCCTTGACGCTGTGGGAAGCACGCGGGCGGTCGCGCGTGCAGTCGGCCAGCACCGGCGGTTCATCGGCATAGGCCGGGCTGATCAGCGAAAAGAAGGGACGCTTGCTTTCGACCTTGCCGATCGCAGCCGTTTGCATGGATGCCACCAGCGGGGCGCCGCCAAAGTCGATCCAGTTGCCGCCGTCGGTGGCAGCGGCCTTGGCAGCTGCTGGTGCGGATGCTGGCGTCGTCTCGGCAGGTGCTGTGGCGACGGCGCCTGCCTTGGCCTTGGTGTTGCCAGCGGTGGAGGCGCTGGTGCTGGTGGTGGACGTCGTTGCTGCACCATCGCTGTTGCTGGTGCCGTGGCGCGCCGTACGCGTATTACGGGCGCGGACACCGCCCTGTGTTGCGGCTGTACCGCTGGTAGCTTGGCCGGCCGTGGCCGTGGT
Source organism: Herbaspirillum camelliae (assembly GCF_001929405.1). Taxonomy (NCBI): domain Bacteria; kingdom Pseudomonadati; phylum Pseudomonadota; class Betaproteobacteria; order Burkholderiales; family Oxalobacteraceae; genus Herbaspirillum; species Herbaspirillum camelliae. The sequence goes on along the minus strand of NZ_KV880769.1, from coordinate 738,656 downwards.
TTCGGTGGCGTCACCCTTGTCCTGGCGATAGAACTCCACTCGTGGACGGCGTGCGGCCAGGTAGTTGTCGAAGCTGGCCTTGTCGCTCAGTTCCGCGATCTCCACGCGCCGGTTCTTCGCGCGTCCTTCCTCGGTCTCGTTGCTGGCCACCGGGTAGAACTCGCCGGCCCCCTGGAAATACAGCGAGCCAGCGGCGACACCGTGCTCCTGCATGAAGCGCGACACGGCGCGGGCGCGACGTTCGGAAAGATCGGCATTGAGGCGGGACGAACCGGTGTCATCGGTATGGCCCACCAGCAGCAGCTTGCGTTGGGCCATCTTCTCGAGGTACTGCTTGCGCAGGTTGGGGTCCTGGATATCGGCGGCGCTCTTGCGCACGTCGTAGGTGGCGGCGATGGCGGTGAAGTAGTCGCGGGCGCGTGCAGTGAGCTGGTCGGAGTTGCTTTCGAAATGTCCGCCCGCTCCAGCCGGGTCGCGGATCTCGACCACCGAGCCGGCCGTCTCCTGCTTGGCCTTGGCGCTGTCGGCGCCGGTGATCGCTTCACCCTGGGTATCCAGGGTCGTCACCTGCACGTCGAGCTGATATTGCTTGGCAATCTTGGAGAGTTCGCAGCGGCGCTTGTCGATGTCGTTGCCGATCAGACCTCCGACCAGTCCGCCCAGTGCGCCGCCGATCAGCAGGCCCTTGTTGTCGCCGCCTACCTGCTTGCCCAGTATCGCTCCGGCCAGCACGCCTACGCCGATGCCGATATTGCGGGCGTTCTGCGAGCATGGATCATCGCTGGCGAAGGTTTCCTTGAAGGAGGGTTTGCCGGTGGCCGGATCGACCGCGCAGCCCGATGCGAAACTTGCACCGATGGCGGCCACGAGCGTGCGCACCACCAGCGTCTTGCGACGAAGTGTCAGTGTCATGATTCAGGTTTGCTGACGGCGCAGCGGGATCGCCGTGTTTTTTCCTGCCAGTCGCGCATGCCCCCCAGCATGCCCCCGGTCGGGTGCTAAGCGTCGTCTGGTGTTGCGGTGGCAGCCGGCATTTCTGGCCCCTGTGCCTGGCTGCCTTTCATTTCTTTCTGCGCCCGCCTTGACGGCGGGACCGGGAAGGGTTCACTGCAGCGGCTAGCGCTTAGTAGATGCTTGCTCTTTTGCAATCCCTTTTCCGGCGGAAAATATACCACGCGGAAAGTTTCTCGTTTAGCGGGATCAAAAGTTTTTTGATTTCTAGTTAAATGGCTAGCTTATTTTTCGGTAATTATCTCGTTTTTTTTTGCGCGGGTCTCGTAACGCGGGAATGATGATTTTCTATGCAGAGCTTGTCTCCGCTGGCCATCGGTGTAGAATCCGGCCCACGACAAAGACCGCGCAAGCGGCCCGCGTCGCACCGCTAGGGGTCCTGGCGCTCAAGCTCATGCTTGGGTAGCCGGGTGAGAAATACCCTTGAACCTGATCTGGATAATGCCAGCGAAGGGAAGCAACCGGCAGCTTGACGCACCCACGGCCTGTATCACCCTCCCGCCGTCCGTCCTCTTCCGCAACCTCCTTTGCTGGCTCCGAGCCATGAGTCATCAAGCAAAGGAGCCGAAATGAATGCCAACCCGAAATTCCTGTCCGCGACGGCCACCGTCGATGAGGCAGCCGTCCAGCCTCTGCCGAATTCCCGCAAGATCTACGTGACCGGTTCGCGCCCGGACATCCGCGTGCCCATGCGCGAGATCAGCCAGGCCGACACGCCCGCCATGTTCGGTTCGGAAAAGAACCCGCCCATCTACGTCTACGACACCTCTGGTCCCTATACCGACCCGGACGTGAAGATCGACATCCGCGCCGGCCTGTCCACCCCGCGCCTGCCCTGGATCCTCGAGCGCAACGATACCGAGGAGCTGCCCGGCCCGACCTCCGAATACGGCCAGCAGCGCCTGAACGACCCGGCCCTGGCCGAGCTGCGCTTCAACCTGCACCGCAAGCCGCGCCGCGCCAAGGTCGGCGCCAACGTGACCCAGATGCACTACGCGCGCCGTGGCATCATCACGCCCGAGATGGAATTCATCGCCATCCGCGAAAACCTGCGCCGCAAGGAATACCTGGAGCAGTTGAAGGCTTCCGGCCCTATGGGCAACAAGCTGGCCGACCTGATGGGCCGCCAGCATCCGGGCCAGTCCTTCGGTGCGTCGATTCCCGCCGAGATCACCCCGGAATTCGTGCGTGATGAGGTGGCTCGTGGCCGCGCCATCATCCCCGCCAACATCAACCATCCGGAAGTGGAACCGATGATCATCGGCCGCAATTTCCTGGTCAAGATCAACGCCAACATCGGCAACTCGGCCGTGACCTCTTCCATCGGCGAAGAAGTGGAGAAGATGACCTGGGCCATCCGCTGGGGCGGCGACAACGTCATGGACCTGTCCACCGGCAAGAACATCCACGAAACCCGTGAATGGATCATCCGCAATTCGCCGGTCCCCATCGGCACCGTGCCGATCTACCAGGCCTTGGAAAAGGTCAACGGCAAGGCCGAAGACCTGACCTGGGAAATCTTCCGCGATACCTTGATCGAGCAAGCCGAGCAGGGCGTGGACTACTTCACCATCCACGCTGGCGTGCGTCTGCAATACGTGCCGCTGACGGCCAAGCGCATGACCGGCATCGTCTCGCGCGGTGGTTCCATCATGGCCAAGTGGTGCCTGGCGCATCACTGCGAATCCTTCCTCTACGAACACTTCGAAGAGATCTGCGAGATCATGAAGGCCTATGACGTCAGCTTCAGCCTCGGCGATGGCCTGCGTCCCGGTTCCATCTACGATGCCAACGACGAAGCCCAGCTGGGCGAGCTGCGCACCCTGGGTGAGCTGACCCAGATCGCCTGGAAGCACGACGTGCAGGTCATGATCGAAGGCCCCGGCCACGTGCCCATGCATCTCATCAAGGAGAACATGGACCTGCAACTGGAGCAGTGCCACGAAGCGCCGTTCTACACCCTCGGCCCCTTGACCACCGACATCGCGCCCGGCTACGACCACATCACCTCCGGCATCGGCGCGGCCCAGATCGGCTGGTATGGCACGGCCATGCTGTGCTACGTCACCCCCAAGGAACACCTGGGCCTGCCCAACAAGACCGACGTCAAGGACGGCATCATCACCTACAAGATCGCCGCCCACGCCGCTGATCTGGCCAAGGGCCATCCAGGTGCGCAGATCCGCGACAACGCCCTGTCCAAGGCGCGCTTCGAATTCCGCTGGGAAGACCAGTTCAACATCGGCCTGGACCCGGACAAGGCGCGCGAATTCCACGACGAGACCCTGCCCAAGGATTCGGCCAAGGTGGCGCACTTCTGCTCCATGTGCGGCCCGCACTTCTGTTCCATGAAGATCACCCAGGAAGTGCGCGACTACGCCGCCAAGGAAGGCATCTCCGAGATCGACGCCTTGAAGCAAGGCATGCAGGTCAAGTCGGTCGAGTTCGTCAAGATGGGCGCCGAGATCTATGCCAAGCAGTAAGAGCCGGCCACCATGCAGATCGAACTGAACGGCAAGCCTCACCCGCTGCCTGACGGCGCCACGCTGGACCAGCTCATTGCCGGCCTTTCTCTGGCCGGCCGTGCAGTGGCGGTGGCGGTGAACCGCCAGGTGGTGCCCAGCGCGCAATGGCCTGAGCGCACACTGGCCGAGGCCGACAAGGTAGACGTCGTGCGCGCCATTGGCGGCGGTTGATCCGCCCGCCTGCGCACATCCCAAGACAAGGAATCGACATGAACATGAATGACGCCCCCCTCGTGAACGAGGACAAGGGCCTGACCATTGCTGGCAAGACCTATCGCTCGCGCCTGCTGGTGGGTAGCGGCAAGTACAAGGACCTCGACGAGACCCGCGCGGCGACGGTGGCCAGCGGCGCCGAGATCATCACGGTGGCGATCCGCCGCGTCAACATCGGCCAGGACCCCAATGCGCCCAGCCTGCTGGACGCGGTGCCGCCTTCCGAATTCACCATCCTGCCCAATACCGCTGGTTGCTATAACGCGGCCGATGCGGTGTACACGCTGCAACTGGCGCGCGAGCTGCTGGGCGGCCACAAGCTGGTCAAGCTGGAAGTGCTGGGCGATGAAAAGACCCTGTTCCCCAACATGCCAGAAACCCTCAAGGCCGCCGAGACCCTGGTCAAGGACGGCTTTGATGTGATGGTCTATTGCAGCGACGATCCCATCCAGGCGCGCATGCTGGAAGACCTGGGCGTGGCCGCCGTCATGCCGCTGGCTTCGCTGATCGGCTCGGGCATGGGCATCTTGAATCCCTGGAATCTCTCGCTGATCATCGAACAGGCCCGCGTGCCGGTGCTGGTCGATGCGGGCGTCGGCACTGCCTCGGATGCCGCTATCGCCATGGAACTGGGCTGTGATGGTGTGCTGATGAACACCGCCATTGCCGGTGCACGCGATCCCATCCGCATGGCCCGCGCCATGAAGTTGGCGGTGCAAGCGGGTCGCGAAGCCTTCCTCTCTGGCCGCATCCCGCGCAAGTTTGCCGCCTCGCCGTCGTCGCCGATGGCGGGTCGTGTGGCGTAAGCATGCAGGCGGCCTATCGTTGCACGCCACCCTGCGTGCTGGTCTTCTCCGGCTCCGACCCTAGCGGCGGGGCCGGCATGCAGGCCGATATCCCGGCCATCACGGCGCTGGGGTGCCATCCCTTGTCGGTGCCGACGGCCTTGACGGTGCAGGACAACGTCAGCGTCTTTGCCGTGCATGCACTCGATCCTGAACTGGTGCGGCACCAGGCCCAGGTGCTGATCGACCGCTTCGACATCGCGGCGGTCAAGCTGGGCATTGCGGGCAGTCGTGAGAATGCCGAGGTCATCGCGGCCTTGATCCGGCAATTGCGCGAGCGCAATCCGCAACTGCCGGTGGTGCTTGATCCGGTACTGGCCAACGGCAAGGGAGACCAGCTGTCGCGTGATGATGCGGCGCGTGTGATCGAGCCGTTGTACGAGCTGGCTACAGTGATCACGCCCAATCTCAACGAGGCGCGCCGGCTGTGCGGCGAGGTGGAGCCTACGCAGCAGGCGGCGCAGTTGATGGCGCGGGGTTGCGCGCATGTGCTGCTCAAGGGCGGTCATGGTCCGCAGGAGCAGGATGTGATCAATCGCTGGTATGGACAGCTGTTCCGTTCCGAGTTTGCCGAAGAAGCGATTGAAAGTGCGCGCTGGCGCTGGACCCGCCTGCCCGATGAATTCCACGGCAGCGGCTGCACGCTGGCGGCGGCCCTGTCGGCCTGCCTGGCGCGGGGCCTGCCGATGCGCCAGGCCATCGAGCTGGCCCAGCACTACACCCAGCATGCGCTCGCTACCTCGTATGCCATTGCCGACGGGCAGCGCATTCCCAACCGCGTGCCTGCCTTCGAACCTGTTGTTGATGCCGCACCTGCGGCAGGAGCCTGACATGAAACCCGAGTATGCAAAGCGTCTGCGCGGCCTCTACATCGTCACACCCGACTGGGATGACACCGCCCAATTGCTGGCGGCCACCGAGCTGGCCTTGCAGCAAGGTGCTGCGCTGGTACAGTACCGCCACAAGACGGCCGGCGCGCAGCAACGGCAGGCGCAAGCCTCGGCACTGCTGGCCTTGTGCCGGCAGTACCAGGTGCCGCTGATCATCAACGATCATGTGGACCTGTGCCTGGACATCGATGCCGATGGCATCCACGTCGGTGGCACCGACGCTTCCATCGCCGAGGTGCGCAAGGCCGTCGGGCCGGACCGCATCGTGGGCGCGTCCTGCTATGGCACGCTGGAGCTGGCGCATGCGGCCTATCGTGATGGCGCGAGTTACGTGGCCTTTGGCGGCTTCTATCCGTCGCGCGTGAAAAAATATGATTTCCGCACTGCACCGGAAATCATTGCGCAATCCAAGCGCGAGATTGCCTTGCCGGTGGTGGTGATCGGCGGTATCACCCTGGAGAATGCACCGCCGCTGGTGGCGCAGGGGGCCGACATGGTGGCCGTCATCAGCAGCGTCTATCTTGTGCCGGTGGAAGAACGCAAGACGCGGCAACTGGCCGACCTCTATCACTGATGCATGCCATCCTCCGCCAACACCGTTCGTACTGAGTAGACCCGCAGGGTCGTATCGAAGGCGCGCCAGCGGTGGCGCAAGCATCGCCGCGCCTTCGATACGCCGCAGGGCGGCTACTCAGTGCGAACGGTGACTGGAAAAGACGCCGTTCGTGTGGAGCAGGTAATTGTCTTGGCAAGCAGTGCCGGCCTGGTTGAGGCCGCCATCCATCGGATCTGACGCCCGACTTATCCGGATGACGAATTTTTCCGTGAGTACCAAGCGTGGGGACTTCGCCATTTTTTGATTAGATATTAGCCAGATTTAGTGGATTCCGCCGAAAAGTAGTGAGATCTAATATTCGTTCCAAGCAAGGCATTCAACACAAAAAGCTGCGCAGCAATGTGTTGCCAGCTAGTGCATTGCGATCCAGCTATTCATCTCTATGGGAAGGAACGAATCATGAAACTCAACAACAAGGTGGCATTCATTACCGGTGGCACATCGGGTATCGGCCTGGAAACCGCAAAGCTGTTCCAGGCGGAAGGGGCCAGTATTGTCCTGGTCGGTTCGAACGCTGAACGCCTGGCCGAAGCAGGCGAGGCACTCCATGGCAAGGCTCTGTTGATCCAGGCCGATATCCGCAAGGTCGCCGACATCGAACGTGCGGTCGAAGAGACCCGTCGCAAGTTCGGCAACATCGACGTGGTGTTTGCCAACGCCGGCGCCAGCAAGGTCGCCCCCCTTGATGCAGTCACCGAGGAGTACATCAACGACAACATCGCCTTGAACTTCACGGGCACATTCTTCACGATCCAGAAAACCGCTGCCTTGATGCGAGCGGGCGGTAGCGTGATCGTCACGACCTCTTTCCTGAACACGATCGGCTACCCGGGCCTGTCGATCCTGGCCGCCACCAAGGCTGCGACCCGCTCCCTGGTGCGTACCCTGGGTGCCGAACTGGCATCGCGCGGCATTCGCGTCAATGCCGTCAGCCCAGGGGCGATCGCCACACCCTTCTACAGCAAGATCGGCCTGCCTGAAAACGTGCTGGCCCAGGTTGCCGCAAGCATTACCGACAAGGTTGCCCTCAAGCGTTTCGGTAATGCCGAGGAACTGGCCAAGACCGCCCTGTTCCTGGCCAGTGAAGATTCCTCCTACACCACCGGTACGGAGCTGGTGGTGGATGGTGGCCTGACCCAGTTCTGACGCCTCAAATCAGCAAGCAGCAATCCGGGCAGCCTCCATCCTTTGGATGGAGGCTGCGATCATTTCGGCGAACCGAATTAGAATTGCTCCCTCACCCATTTTTTCAGAGCCCCAATTGGACAGACTAGAAGCAATGGCAATGCTGGTGGCCTCGGTCGAGGAAGGCAGCTTGTCGGCGGCTGCCAGAAAACTGAACATCCCGGTGGCCACGCTCACACGCAACGTCAATGACCTCGAAGCGCTGGTAGGCACGCGGCTGCTGGTCAGGACAACGCGCAAGCTGGTATTGACCGATGCAGGCGATGAATATGTGGTGGTGGCCAAACGTATCCTCGAAGAAGTGGATGAACTGGAAAGACGCGCCGCCGGCGAATTCACGACACCACGAGGAGAGTTGGTGGTCGCCTCTCCCGTGCAGGTAGCACGCCTGAGAGTGCTGCCAGTCATCAACCAGTTTCTCGCCCTGCATCCGGAGATCCGCATTCGGCTCATCCAGTCTGATCGGGTCATTGACCTGGTGGATGCCCGCGCGGATGTCGCCATTCGCGTCGGCCGCTTGCGCGACAGCAGCCTCATCGCCACCCGGGTCGGGGCATTGCGCGTGGTGACGGTAGCCAGTCCGGCCTTTCTGGATAAGTATGGTTGTCCCGAAACGCCGGAAGACTTGCGTGATCGGCCATGTGTGGTGTTCGACAGTCCCAGCCTATCCCCTTGGCGCTATGTCTGCCACCATACGGGCCAGACCTTTACCGTGGCCGACACCCCGAGACTGCTCGTTTCGTCGCCGGACGCTGCCGTGGACGCGGCCATCGCCGGAATCGGTGCGACGTTTGTGCTCGAGCACGATGTTCATGATGCGATCATCGCGGGAAAGCTCAAAACCATCCTGCCATCGTTTGAAGTCGAGCCCATCCCGATCCATGTGGTTTATCTCTCCAGAGATGCCGTCCCCGCGAAGCTACGGCGATTCATCGATTATGCCGTGCCGCAACTTCGCCAATTGCTCGCTGAATTCGGGCGCATTCCTTCCGAGTAAGTTCTTCCCGATCATGCTCGCCCACGACAGGCGCACAGGTCGCTGCGCTGATTGTCGTACCTCCGCGTACTGCGCGCAGATTGCCGTTCTCGTCGTCTTCCCTTTTTCCATCAGGGAGAACCTGGCCAGCCCTGGCCCGGGTTGGATGGGTTCCACCGCGCTGCATTCTCCTCCCTATTTCATCATTTCCTGGTCAGATGCTTCTCGCTGTCGGGTGATTCTGTTTTGAATTTGGCAGGCGCATGATTCTTTCAGGCGAAATGATCAGCTTAGACAGATGACCGAATCGATGGACCGACAGACAGATCCCGGTTCGCATTGTGGGTTGGCGGTCGTTCTGCCACTCCAATCAACCAAGATGAGATAAACGAAATGAAGACCATGCACAAAGCTGCGCGCAGCCCAGGCAATGCAGGCGCGCCAACAGCGAAAGCCGCACCGATCACCTCAGCGCTGGCCATGATGGCAATAGCTATCGGCGTGATGTCCCAGGTACCGGCCCAGGCGCAGGTATCGATCAGTGGAAGGACACTTCCCTTGAGCACGGCCATCATCGCCGCGCAAACGGCGGTGGATACCTGCAAAGCCAACGGCTATGACGTCACGGCCACCGTGGTTGACGTATCGGGCACGCCGCAGGTGGTCCTGCGGGGCGACCATGCGGTCATTCACACCAAGGACAGCAGTTTCCGGAAAGCCTATACGGTAGTGACCATGGGCCCGATCTTTCATGCCGACACCACCAGCGGCTATATCGGGGTGCTGTCGAAGTATCCGCCCCTGCTAGCGCAATCGCTGGCAAGCACACCCAATGTCACGGCGCTGCCCGGCGGTGTGGCGTTCAAGGTGGGAGAGGAAACCATCGCCGGGCTCGGCGTGGGAGGCTCGCCTGGTGGTGACAAGGACGAAGTGTGTGCGCAGGCTGGCGTCGCCCAAGTGGCAGAGCTTTTGAAGAAGTAAGGTGACACGGTCTGATGGAGGATATCGCCTTCATCGACCGCCGCGTGGATCATCAGCATGATCTCCGGCTGTCACGGTCGATCAACATCATTCAACTCAAACATCATGAAGACAAGACATGTGGCCCTCGCGATGGGCCTGACCATCAGCCTCTCTGCAGCCGCAAGCGCTGCAGACAAGAAACCGATGCACGAAGGTCCCTCGGTGAGCATTCCCGCCAACGAAATCAAATTCGTTGATACGGGCGTCAATTCGGACGGCAAGGAACTCAAGGCAGGACCGGCCTACGGCAATCTCGCCAATGGACGCCACGGTACATTCGTTCGTGCGCCAGCCGGCTTCAAGAGCGCGCCGCATACGCATACCGAGGACTACTATGCAGTGGTCTTGAAAGGTGTCGGTGCGAACTATCAGGAGGGTGGGAAAGTCGTTCCGCTTCCGGTAGGTTCCTACTGGTTTCAACGTGGTGAAGAATCACACGTGACGGAGTGCATCTCGGACACCGATTGCCTGTTCTTCCTGGTTCAGCCAGGCAAGTTTGATTATGTGCTGAGCAAATAATCAAGATGCGGGATCCCGATCCTGGGATCTCGCTGTGAGCCAGGAAAAATGGCCGGCAGAATGATCTGCCGGCCATTTTTTCGTGGATCAACTTCAGGTCAGCATCAGCCTTCCAGCAAGCTGCGCAGCATCCATGCATTCTTTTCATGCAGCTGCATGCGCTGGGTCAGTAGGTCGGCGGTCGGTTCATCGGCGGCTGCATCCACGGTCGGGAAGATCGAACGGGCAGTGCGGGTCACGGCTTCCTGGCCGGCCACCAGCTGGGCGATCATCTCCTGGGCGTTGGGCACGCCATCGGCTTCGGGGATCGAGGACAGCTTGGCGAATTCCTTGTACGAACCCGGAGCCGGATAGCCCAGTGCGCGGATGCGTTCGGCGATCAGGTCCACGGCCAGCGCCAGTTCGTTGTACTGGCCTTCGAACATCAGGTGCAGGGTGTTGAACATCGGACCGGTCACGTTCCAGTGGAAGTTGTGGGTCTTCAGGTACAGGGTGTAGGTGTCGGCCAGCAGCTTGGACAGGCCGTCGGCAATCTTCTTGCGGTCCTTGTCGTTGATGCCGATGTTGATCGAGGGGGCTGCCACATTCTTCTTTGCCATTATTCGCTCCTTAGCTGTTCGGTTGTTCGTAAGCGGTTACACAACTCCGCGATTCTATTGCAAATCCGCAGGGACAAACTGCGGCTACGCAAGTATTGATAAGAGAGTCGGGACGACGTTCCTTATTTCAACCGATTTTTCAGCGCACCGCTGCGCAATAAATCAATGGGGCCGATAGATAAACACCTATCGGCCCCATGTTCAGTCAGCGTTCAGATCGTGCAGATCAAGACTTGCCGCGCTGCTGCGCACTCCGATACAAGGACAGCGACAAGGCCACCGCACCGATGGCGGCAATGGCGGCGAAGAGGAATACCTGCGCATAGCCAAGCTGCCCCGCGATGGCCCCGGCCAGCGGGCCGGTGATGCCCAGCGCCAGGTCGAGGAAGACCGAATAGGCCGCCAGCGCCGCGCCGCGATTGGCCGGCGACACCAGGTTGACGGCCTCCACCCCCAGCGAAGGGAACACCAGCGCAAAGCCGAAACCGGCCAGGCCTGCCCCCAGCAGCGCCAGTTCGGGCGTGGTGGCGCTCCACAGCAGCAGCAGGCCGACCGCTTCGGTGAGGAAGCTGACCACGGCCACGCGATAGCCGCCGAAGCGCGTGATGGCATTGGCAAACAGCAGGCGCGCACCGACGAAGGCGCTGGAGAAGGCGGTCAGCGCAAAGGCCGCGCCGCTCCAGTGCAGGTCGGCGTAATAGAGCGTAATGAAGGTGGCGATCGAACCAAAACCGATCGTGCCGAAGGCCAGCCCCATGCCATAGGCGAACACCTTGCGCAGCACCAGCTTGAAGGACAGCTGTTCACCCTGCACCACCGGCGTGACCGGGCCGCCACGCGCCAGCACGTAGCCCAGCACGGTCAGCAGCATGCCCGACAGGCCGATCATGGCAAAGCCCAGCGAGCGGTCCAGCACCACGCCCAGCGGTGCGCCGATGGCCAGTGCCGCATAGGTGGCGATGCCGTTCCAGGAAATCATCTTGGCCGTGTTCTCGGAACCCACCCGGCCCACGCCCCACATGATGGCACCAGTGCCGACCAGGCTCTCGCCCAGGCCCAGCAAGGCGCGGCTGGCAAACAGCAGGACCAGCGACAGGAAGGGCAGCGGCTGGGCCAGCGCCGAGCACAGCAGCAAGGCGCCGCTGGCCGAACACAGCAGCATGCCGCGCATGACGGTCTGCTTGGCGCCGACGGTGTCGATCATGCGGCCCGCATTGGCGCGGCTCACGAAGGTGGCGAAGTACTGCACGCTGATGCCCAGGCCGGCCATCACCGAGCTATAGCCCAGGTCCAGGTGGATGTAGCCCGGCAGCACCGCCATCGGGATGCCGATGGCCAGATAGACCAGGAAGGTGAAGAAGGCGGTGGCGATGATCTGCCGGGTGACCTTGGCCGGCGTCAGCGGACGCGGCGGCGCGGCCGGCACAGGCGTGGCGGAGGGACTGGGACTACAGGAATCGTCGGACATGGCGGGGGAGTTCGGAATGAGGTGTCGCAGGCGCGGATGTGCGCGTGAACAACATGCCGGATTTTACTCCCGCCAGAAAAATGCTGCAGGACAGCAAAAGATTTTTTCCTGTCGATTCAGTCGCTTAGTCGCTTTTCTGCCACGTTATCCGGATGGCAAGACGGCCTTCAGCGTTGGCAGCGCAGGGCTTCGGTGGCGCGTTCGCGCACTGCCGGGGGATAGTCCGCGCCCAGGATCTCCGCATCCAGCTCGGCCAGGTCGCGCTGCACGGCGGGTTCGCACCAGTGGCCGTTCAGGCGCGCCAGCGCAGCCAGCAGGTCGGGGGTGAGGCGGTCCAGCACCGGGCGCACCTGCAGCGCCAGGTCCGGCGGATTGGCGAAAGGTGGGCGCTGCTCCACGCGCCACTGGCGGTGCAGGTCGCGCTGCACGATCTTGCCGGCCTCGAACTGGTCCTGGAAGAAACGCCGCGTCCACGCCGCATCCAGGCCCAGCTTCTGCGCCCGGGCGGCCACATCGTCGAGGATCACCGCCTCGCGCGCCGGATCATCAATGGGCGCATGCGAATTCCATTTGCTGCGCGCCACCGGGGCGGCGACGTCCAGACGCGTCTTCTGCAAGCTCAGCAATTGCTCGACATCGCTGCGCGCGGCCGGTGGCGTGCTGGTGGCGCAGGCGCTCAGCAAGAGGGTGGCGATCAGGGCGAGGGCCGGAAGGCAGGAGGAGGACAGGCGGCGCATGGGCGGGAGAGTCGTCGATTGAGAAAGGCTGTGGATAAATCAAGGCACCGCAGTATAGCGCCGCCCCTGCTCGCCCGGTCAGGGCACGCGCCCTTTATAATCGCGGGATGCAAAATCTTCTCCACAACCTCAACGAAGAGCAGCTCGCCGCCGTGACGCTGCCCGCGCAATCGGCGCTGATCCTGGCGGGCGCCGGTTCCGGCAAGACCCGTGTGCTGACCACCCGCATCGCCTGGCTGATCCAGACCGGGCAGGTCTCGCCTTCCGGCATCCTGGCGGTGACCTTCACCAACAAGGCCGCCAAGGAAATGACGGCGCGCCTGTCGGGCATGCTGCCCATCAATACCCGGGGCATGTGGATCGGCACCTTCCACGGTCTGTGCAACCGCCTGCTGCGCGCGCATCACAAGGATGCGGGCTTGCCGCAGACCTTCCAGATCCTGGATACGCAAGACCAGCTCTCGGCCATCAAGCGGCTGTTGAAGCAGATGAACGTGGACGATGAGAAGTATCCGCCGCGCAACCTGATGTACTTCATCAACAGCGCCAAGGACCAGGGCCTGCGCGCCAAGGACGTCGATGCCTACGACGACTACAACCGCAAGTTCGTCGAACTCTATGAGCTCTACGACCAGCAATGCCAGCGCGAAGGCGTGGTCGATTTCGCCGAGCTGCTGTTGCGCACCTATGAATTGCTCTCGCGCAACCAGCCCCTGCGCGAGCACTACCAGAGCCGCTTCCGCCACATCCTGGTCGATGAGTTCCAGGATACCAACGACCTGCAATACAAGTGGTTGAAGCTCATGGCCGGCCAGCACAACGCGGTCTTCGCGGTGGGCGACGATGACCAGAGCATCTATGCCTTCCGTGGCGCCAACGTGGGCAACATGCAGGCCTTCGAGCAGGAATTCCATGTGCAGAACCTGATCAAGCTGGAGCAGAACTATCGCTCGCATGGTCACATCCTCGATACCGCCAACGAGCTGATCGCCAACAACAGCAAGCGCCTGGGCAAGAACCTGCGCACCGATGCCGGTCACGGCGAGCAGGTGCGCGTCTATGAAGCCACCAGCGACCTGCAGGAAGCGCAATGGATCATCGAACAGGTCAAGGACCTGATCGCCGAAGGCTGGGCGCGCAGCGAGATCGCCATCCTCTATCGTTCCAATGCGCAATCCCGCGTACTGGAGCATGCGCTGTTCAGTTCGGCCATTCCCTATCGCGTCTATGGCGGCCAGCGCTTCTTCGAACGCGCCGAAATCAAGCACGCCATCGCCTACCTGCAGTTGATGGACAACCTGCACAATGATTCGGCCTTCCTGCGCGTGGTCAACTTCCCCACGCGCGGCATCGGCGCCAAGGCCATGGAGTCATTGCAGGATGCGGCGCGCCAGTACGGTTGCTCGCTCTATGCCGCCGTGCCTTACGTGGCGGGCAAGGCGGGCTCTTCGTTGAATGCCTTCATCAAGCTCATCGAAGGCGCGCGTTTCGAGACCCAGCATCTGCCCTTGCCGGAAATGGTCAAGGTGGTACTGGACCTGTCCGGCCTGATGACCCACTACCGCAACGAGAAGGAAGGCGCAGACCGCATCGAGAACCTGGAGCAATTGGTCAGCGCAGCGACCCTCTTCGTCTCGGAAGAAGGCTATGGCCTGGATGCACCGGCCTTCCTCGGCCCGCAGGCGCAGGCCTCGGCCGGCACCGCCCTCACCACCGCCGATGGCGTGGAAGTGCTGGACGCCGATGCACCGCTGGTGACCATCATGTCGCCGCTGTCGGCCTTCCTCTCGCATGCCTCGCTGGAAGCTGGCGACAATCAGGCGCAGGCGGGCCAGGATGCCTTGCAGTTGATGACGGTGCACTCGGCCAAGGGGCTGGAGTTCGACGCGGTCTTCATCACCGGCATGGAAGAAGGCCTGTTCCCGCACGAGAACAGCGCCAAGGAAGAGGGTGGGGTGGAAGAAGAACGGCGCCTGATGTACGTGGCCATCACGCGTGCGAGGAAGCGCCTCTTCATGACCTTCTCGCAGACCCGCATGCTGCACGGCCAGACGCGCTACAACATGCGCTCACGCTTCTTCGATGAGATGCCGGAACAATCGATCAAGTGGCTCTCGCCCAAGATCGCCCAGCATCACTGGTTCGCCAATCCCAAGTCGGCCTGGGATGAAGTGCCGGAGGCGGGCAACAACAAGATCGCCCAGAGCTTTACGCGCCAGACCGATTCTGGCTGGCGCATCGGGCAGAACGTGTCGCATGCCAAGTTCGGCGAGGGCGTCATCGTCAATATCGAAGGCGGTGGCGGGGCGGCGCGGGCGCAGATCAACTTCGGCAAGTTCGGGATGAAACTGCTGGATCTGTCGGTGGCCAAGCTGGAGAAAATCTGACGCGTGACGCGGCGTGACCGCGCCCCGGTCAAGCGTCTTCCCACCCCTGGGCGCGCTGGCGGCGGGCATGTTTGAGCCAGCTCCTGACCTGTTCGATATCGCCAAACGCCGCCAGCGCGGCGCGCAGGTCCTGACCTTCCTGGCGTAGCGCGGTGATGCCCCGGTTCAGGTAGCGCATCATCTTCTCGGGCGTCAGCCTTGCCGTGGAAGGCAGGCCATAGGCGCGCCGGAACTGGCGTTCGACGTGGTTGATTTCCTGGTCCAGCTCGTCGGCCTGTTCCTGCAGGATCTGGTTGTAATGCGCCAGCCGCGCCTCACTCACCTCGGTCTGGGGATGCCGGGTGATGTGTTCCATTTCCAGCTGCAATTCCAGCAGCTTCAACAAATCATTTTTTTCGTAGGCCTGGTTGACCTGCTGCATCAGCGCGGTCTTGCGGGTGCGCTCGTCTTCGTCGGGTTCGCGGTCCGGATGCAGGGCGCTGGCCAGACGGCGGTAGACGGCGCGGATGGACTGGCTCAGTTCGCTGCGCTGCGCCTGCTGCTGGTGTTCGGCGGCGCGCTGCTTGGGCGGCTTCTTGCGGCTGGCGCGGCCGGCTTCCCGCGCCTGGGCGGCGGCCTGGCGTTCGCGCTCCTGGCGCTCCAGCATGGCCTCCATGCGCTGCATGATTTCCTCGGGCGTGCCGGTGGTGAAGTCGTCCTCGGCAATGGTCTCGTTCCCGGCAGGCGATGATGGCGCGTGGACGATCTCTTCGGCGTCCTCTTCTTCTGCGTGCTGCTGGTAGATCAGCGCCAGCTCGGCATCCGCGCTACGTTGCAGCAGCGCTTGCGCCATGTCGGCGATCAGGCCCGACAGGGTGATGCGCTCCCCCTTGCCCAGTGCCTTGTGCGCCCAGGCTTCGTGCAGACGGTAGACGGCCTGGCGCTTCAGTCCCAGCAGTTCCTGTTCCAGCGGCACGTACTGGGCCGCGTATTTCCTGTGGAATTCGTCGCTGGCGGTTTCCCATTCCTTGAGCCGCGCGCGGCGGGCGCCGATGGCGTCGATGAGCGCATTGAACTGCTCTTGCGCCGGTGACAGCCGGGTAGCGGACTGGCCGTTGACCAGGGTGACATCGTGGGGCGTGGGCTTGTTCATGGAGAGAAACGGATTGAGCGGTGGCGGATTCTAGCCATTCGGCCAGCGACCCACAAGCGCAGCCGCTGCTGCGCGATCAGACGGCGAAGCGGCCATCAGGATACTGCTGGCACATGAAGTCCACGAATGCCCGCACCTTGGGACTCTGCAAGCGGCGCGAAGTATGCAGCACCCACAGCTCGACTTCGCCACCCAGCTTGCCCCACAGCTTCAGCTGTCCCGCTTCTACCAGCGCGCCGACCACCGACCATGGCAGCAGCGCCGCACCCGCTCCGGCACAGACCGCATCCTTGACCATCATCAGCGAAGACAGCCGCAGCACCGGTTGCGGTGCGATCAGCAGTTTGCCTTCGCGCAAGGACCAGATATCGCTGTCGCGGAAGGTCGGCATCACCACCGCCGGCACCGGGTGCGACTTGCCCACCCGTGCGCGCGGCATGGATAGCGTGGGTGCCGCCACCAGGGCCAGGCTGTCGCGAGCGAAGCAGCGGCCCACCAGGTTGCCGTCTTCGCCGGGATTGATTCGGATGCAGAGGTCGAAGTGTTCCTGCACCAGGTCCACCAAGCGGTCTTCGGCCGCCACTTCCACTTCGACCTGCGGGTAGGCAGCATGGAACAAGGCCACCAGCCTCCCCAGCGCCAGTTGCGAAAACACCAGCGGTGCGGCAACGCGCAGACGGCCGCGCGGCGCGCTGCTGCCTTCGCGGGCCTGGGTCATGGCTTCCTCGAGTTCGCGCAGCGGGCCTTCGCTTCGTTGCAGCAGCAACTCGCCAGCCTCGGTCACGGTGAGGCGTTGCGTGCCGCGCTCAACCAGGCGTACACCCAGTTCTTCTTCCAGCTCGGCCACGCGGCGCGACAGCGTGGCCTTGGCGCGTCCGCTCTCGCGGCTGGCGCGGCCAAAGCTGCCATGGGCGGCGACCAGCTGGAAATCCACTAGGGCATTGATGTCCATGGTGTCTCAATAATGATCCGGATAGTCTCGATTTTAGCGTCTGTGTTTCGAATGCGATACCCATTATCGTGTGTTCCATCAACCACCGACCCGCAACGGCAGCGTGCAAGCGATGCCTAGCCCTGCTAGCCGGTGCTTGCTTTGCATCGAGGTGATGCAAGTCCTGAACCTTTCATCGAAGCAGAGTTTTTAACTTATCCACAAAGGAAAACATCATGAGCATTCTCGTTACTGGCGCTACCGGCGCCGTTGGATCCCTGGTCGTGCAAGGTCTGGCCGCCGCTGGCGCCGAGGTCCGCGCACTGGTGCGCAGCCCCGGCAAGCTGGCGTTGCCCGCAGGTGTCAAGGAAGTGGTCGCCGATCTGCGCGAGGTGACTTCGCTGCGCACCGCCCTGCATGGCGTGCGCACCCTCTTCGTGCTCAACGCCGTGGTGCCTGACGAACTGACGCAGGCGCTCAATGTGCTGAACCTGGCACGCCAGGCGGGTATCGAGCGCATCGTCTATCTCTCGGTGATCCATGCGGATCGCTTCACCGATGTGCCGCACTTTACCGGCAAGCACACGGTGGAGCGCATGATCGAAGGCAGCGGCCTGCATGCCACGATCCTGCGCCCGGCGTATTTCATGCAGAACGATGTGCCGCTCCTGCCGGTGGTGTCGTCCTACGGCGTGTATCCGATGCCCATCGGCCCCTCAGGCGTGGAGATGATCGACGTGCGCGACATCGCCGACATTGCGGTGGCCGAACTGCTGGCGCGTGACCGGGCGGACAAGCCGCTGCCAACACGCACGCTGGACCTGGTCGGTCCGCAATCCTTCACCGGGGCGCAGGCGGCGGCTGTATGGAGCGAGGTGTTGCAACGGCCCATCCAGGCGGGTGGCGATGATCTGGATGCGTTCGAGCAGCAACTGGCTGCCCAGGTCCCTGACTGGATGGCCTTCGACCTGCGGCTGATGACGGCGCAGATCCAGCGCCACGGCATGCATGGCCGCCCAGGTGCGGTGCAGGTGCTGGAAGGATTGCTGGGCCGACCCTTGCGCACTTACCAGGATTTCGTGAAGGAACTGGCCGGCGCGTGATGCAGCAGGCGAGCGGGAGGGCAGGCCTCCCGCTCATGGTGAGAAGGTGGGGGGGACGGCCTTCAGGTGCGGGCGATCAGCGCCTGCACTTCGTCCCAGGTCGCCGCATAGGCGCCGGCCTTGGAGGCCGCAATGGCCGCGCCCGCCGCCGCGCATTGCAGGTGGACCTGGGCCGGCGCATCCGGCTGGCGCAACTGGCTGGCGATCCAGCCGCCCATGGAGGCGTCGCCGCAACCGACGGTGTCGATGACCTCCACGCGATAGGCGGGCTGGTCGATGACCTGCTCACCCTTGATCCACTGCATCCCCTTGGCGCCCAGCGTGTAGAGGATCTCGGCTTGCGGGGCCAGCGATTGCAGTGTGGCCAGCGCATTGGTGTCGCCGGGGAAGAGGCGTTCGAGGTCTTCGTCGGATACCTTCACGTAATGCGACAAGGACAGCAGCTGCTGGAACAGGAGGCGATAGGACGGGCTGTCCATGAGCTTGCGCCAGTTCGGATCGAAGGCGATCTTCTTGTTGCGCAGCGCCGCTTCCTGCGCAATCTGCAGAAGGCGCGAGGCCAGCGGTTCGCGGGTCAGGCTGATGCAGCCGAAGTGCAGCACCTGGGCATCATCGAGCCAGCCCGCCGGCAGGCGCTGCGGGTCGAAGTGCAGGTCGGCGCTGTCGTCGCCGATGAAGAAGTAGTCGGGCGGGGTGGTCGAGGTCACCATCGCCAGCAGCGGGGCCTTGGCGTATTGCTGGGTGAAGCGCATGTCCAGGCCGGCCGCTTGCGTGAGGGCGTACAGCTCTGCGCCGAACACATCGGTGCTCACACTGCCGGCATAGCCGGTGGGCACGCCCAGGCGGGCGGCTGCGCGCGCCACGTTCCAGCAGGCGCCGCCGGGAATGGCGCGCCACTGATCGTCGGGCTGGCGGATGAAATCGGTCAGGGCTTCGCCGAAGACGACGAATGCGGCGCTCTGGGTCATGCTGGTCTCCGTTGTATCAGGTCGTTGTTGTGCTGGTGTAGTGGCGGGGCCGAAGGCCATTCAATCCTGCAAGGCGTGGCGTGCGCAGACCTCGTCAGTGACCAGGCCGGTGAGCCAGCCGCCGCGCAGCGCTGCGCGCACCGCCTCGGCCTTCTTGCTGCCGCCGCAGAAGGCGATCACCGGACGCTGCGGCCTTTGCGTCAGCGGCGGGGTGGTCACCCGCGCCGATAGCGAGGAAGGCAGCATCACGCCATTGATGTCGAAGGCGTGGCAGATCATTTCTCCCACCGCGCCCTGGCGCTGCAACTCGGCCACTTCGCCGTCGTCGATGAAACCGTCTTCGTGCATCGCGCCCTGCAAGGCGATGGTGCCGATGCCCAGGAAGGTCACATCGGCGCGCTCGGCCAGGCCAGTGACGATCTTGTAGGCGCGGTGGTTGCACCACTGCTGGCGGTCGCTTTCGCTCTCGGCCACGCGCGGGGCGGGCAAGAGGTAGAAGCGCGCGCCCAGCTTTTCGGCGGCCTGCAGGGCCACGTCATAGCGGTTGGCCGAACCATCGGAGGCGAAGGCGCCGATCATCGAGACGATCTGGTGCTGCGGACGCTCCAGTTCGGAGAGCCGTTCGATGGCGGCCTTGAGCGTGCGGCCGGAACCGACGTTGACCACCAGCGGCGCTTCCGAACCGAGGTATTGCTCCATCAGTTCCGCGCCGGCCACGGCCAGCATCTGCTGCACTTCCTGCGATTCGTTGGGGTTGCCGGCCCCGCCCGCGCCAGGGACCACCCGGCAGACGTCCAGGCCGTAACGCTCCTGCAGGCCTTGCGCCAGTTCCAGGCAGGACGAGACCGGATGCGTGATCTGCACCTTGACCAGGTTGGCGTCGGCGGCATAGGCCACCATGCGTTGCGCCATCTGGCGCGAGATGCCGAGCCGTTCGGCGATTTCGTTCTGGGTGTTGCCGGCCACGTAGTACATCCACGCGGCGCGGGCCGCCAGGTCCAGTTTGGAGGTGCTGCTCGACATGTTCTCCTCGCCAGCCGCCGGCGCGCATGCGTCGGGGCCTGTGCTGTCTCTGATTCGGTTGGCTGAATTACTGCATTGCCCATTGTTCAATGCTCATTGTTCAATGCTCAATGCTCAATGGCGGTGGGCCATTTTACGGCGAGTTGGCATCCTCATTATTGCCAAATATGGGCAATTGCTCAATCAAAAAGCAAATGCTTGACATGTTTTTGGGAATGGATGATTATTTGCTCATAAAAATAATATTTGCTCAAAGTTGTTCAAGACAACCGGCCCCACCCGCACGTACGCAAGGCGTTTGACGATGCCACCCGGGAAGAGCGTGCAGGCGGCCCATAACATTCGGAGACCAGCATGTCCAAACTCGTGCGCCCCTGTGCGTCCGGCTTTACCCGCGTTCGCTTCACCCTGGCCGCTGCGGCCATCTCGACCCTGTTCGCTGCGGGCCTGGCCCAGGCCGAGCCGGTGACGCTGAACATCGCGTCCATCAACAATCCCGACATGATCGAACTGCAGAAGCTGGCGCCGGCCTTCGAGAAGGCCAACCCGGACATCAAGCTGCGTTGGGTCACCATGGAAGAGAGCGTGCTGCGCCAGCGCCTGACCACCGACATCGCCACCAACAGCGGCCAGTTCGACCTGATGACCATCGGTGCGTATGAAGCGCCGATCTGGGCCAAGAAGGGCTGGCTGGCGCCGATGACCGGCCTGCCGGCCGACTACGACGAGGCCGACCTGATCAAGCCGGTGCGTGAGGGCCTGAGCGTGGATGGCAAGCTCTATGCGCTGCCGTTCTACGCCGAAAGCTCGATGACCTACTACCGCAAGGACCTCTTCGAGCAGAAGAAGCTGACCATGCCGCAGCGTCCGACCTGGGACGAGATCGCCAAGCTGGCCGCGCAACTGCATGATCCGGCCAAGGGCGTCTACGGTATCTGCCTGCGCGGTCGCGCCGGCTGGGGCGAGAACATGGCCATCATCACCACCATGGCCAATGCCTGGGGTGGCCGCTGGTTCGATGAACAATGGCAGCCGCAACTGTCTTCGCCGGAGTGGAAGAAGTCGGTGGCCTTCTATGTCGACCTGATGCGCAAGTACGGCCCGCCCGGCGCCAGCTCCAACGGCTTCAATGAAAACCTGGTGCTGTTCTCCAGCGGCAAGTGCGGCATGTGGGTCGACGCCACGGTGGCCGCCGGCATGCTCTATCACGGCAAGGACTCCAAGGTGGCCGACAAGACCGCCTTCGCGCCCTCTCCCATGCAGGTGACCGACAAGGGTTCGCACTGGTTGTGGATCTGGTCGCTGGCCGTGCCGAAGTCCTCCAAGTCGCAGGACGCCGCCAAGAAGTTCGCCGCCTGGGCCACTTCGAAGGAATACATCAACCTGGTGGCCAAGGATTCGGGCTGGGCGCTGGTGCCGCCGGGTACGCGCAACTCGACCTACGCTTCGGCTGAATACAAGAAGGTCTCGCCCTTCTCCGACTTCGTGCTCGACGCCATCCAGACGGCCGACGCCAACAAGCCGACCGTCAAGCCGGTGCCTTATACCGGCGTGCAGTTCGCCACCATTCCCGAGTTCCAGTCCATCGGCACCGTGACTGGCCAGGCCATTGCTGGTGCGCTGGCGGGCAAGACCACGTCCGACGCGGCGCTGGATGCCGCCCAGGCGCAGGCGGTGCGGATGATGCGCCAGGGTCGCTACATCAAGTAATCCAAGCAAGCGAAGTAAGCCAAGTAAGCCATAGAGGCTGCCGTTCCGATGGCATGCATTCCGATGCATGCCCCGTGCGCGGTGAGGCAGGCATGTCCGCATGCCGGTCCGCATCCGCGCCGTCCTGCCCGTCCGCTCGCACCGCACGTGCGTGGCGGCGGGACTGAAATGCCGAGGCCGTCATGTCCACCCTCCACTCCACCCAGGTGTCGTCCACCTCACCGATGATGCAGAGCACCTCCCAGCCTGCTCCCCGCAGGCAGCAGACCAGTCCGCCGCGCAAGGAGCGCTTCAATCCCATCCGCCTGATGCAGACACCTTCGGTGCTGATCCTGCTGGCCTGGATGATCGTGCCGCTGGCGATGACGATCTATTTCTCGGTCAATCGCTACAACCTGATGGCCCCTGACCAGACCGGTTTCGTGGGTCTGGAAAACTATATCTTCCTGTTGCAGGATCCGGCCTTCTGGCCCTCCATCGGCAACACTGCCCTGCTGATCGGGTCGGTGCTGGCCATCAGCGTCATCGGCGGCACCCTGCTGGCGGTGCTGTTCGACCAGCCTTTCCGTGGACGCGGCATTGCGCGCCTGCTGGTGATCGGTCCCTTTTTCGTGATGCCCACCGTGGCCGCGCTGATCTGGAAGAACATGATCATGCACCCGGTCTACGGCATCCTGGCCTACGTGATGCGCCACCTGGGGCTGGAGCCGATCGATTGGCTGGCCGAGTATCCGATGCTGTCGGTCATCATCATCGTGGCGTGGCAGTGGATTCCGTTTGCCTTCCTGATCCTGCTGACCGCCCTGCAATCCCTGGATACCGACCAGAAGGAAGCCGCCCAGCTCGATGGCGCAGGGCCGGTGCGCATCTTCTTCTACATCGTGCTGCCGCACCTGAAGCGCGCCATCACGGTGGTGATCATGATCGAGACCATCTTCCTGCTCTCGGTCTTCGCCGAGATCTTCACCACCACGGCGGGCGGCCCCGGCACGGCCACGACCAACCTGACCTTCCTGGTCTATTCCATCGGCCTGCAGCAATTCGACATCGGCATCGCTTCGGCGGGCGGCATCTTTGCTGTGGTGCTGGCCAACATCGTCTCGTTCTTCCTGGTGCGCATGCTGGCCAGGAACCTCAAGGGAGTCAACGAAAAATGAGCGATCCAAAGAAAAGCCCCCTGTGGGTGGCCGTGCTGGGCTGGGCCTGCGCCATCGTGCTGTTCTTCCCCATCTTCTGGGTGGCGGTGACGGCCTTCAAGACCGAGTCCCAGGCCTATACGCCTTCGCTGGTGTTCCTGCCGACGCTGGAGACCTTCCGCGAAGTCTTCAGCCGCAGCCACTATCTGGGCTATGTGCAGAACTCGCTGATCGTCTCGCTGGGCTCGACCTTGCTGTCGCTGTTGCTGGCCGTGCCGGCAGCGTACTCGATGGCCTTCTTCCCGACCGGCCGCACGCAGAAGCTGCTGCTGTGGATGCTCTCCACCAAGATGATGCCGGCCGTGGGCGTGCTCATCCCCATCTACCTGATGGCCAAGAATACCGGCCTGCTCGACACCGTCACCGGGCTGACCATCATCTATACGCTCATCAACCTGCCCATCGCGGTGTGGATGGCCTTCACCTACTTCAATGACGTGCCCAAGGAAATCCTGGAAGCGGCCCGTATCGATGGCGCCAATGCCTGGCAGGAAATGATTTACCTGCTCTTGCCCACTGCCATGCCGGGGCTCGCTTCGACGGCCTTGCTGCTGGTCATCCTGTCATGGAATGAAGCCTTCTGGAGCCTCAACCTGACCAGCGTCAATGCCGCGCCGCTGACGGTGTTCATCGCCTCCTATTCCAATCCCGAAGGGCTGTTCTGGGCCAAGCTGTCGGCCGCCTCGCTGCTGGCCATTGCGCCCATCATGGCGCTGGGCTGGCTGGCGCAGAAGCAGCTGGTGCGCGGCCTGACCTTCGGAGCGGTGAAGTGATGATGACGCGTCAGGCGATCACCCATCTGATCTGCGATTGCGACGGCGTGCTGCTCGACAGCGAGAGCATCGCCCTGCGCGTGCTGCATCGTGAGCTGTTGCCGCTGCTGCCGGCCTGGAGCGGGGCCGGTGGCGCCGATGATGGCGAGCAGGAAGAGCAGCGCAGCGCCGCCCTGCATGCCGCCATCGCGCATCGCCTGGGCATGTACACCGACATCCTGCTGGGCGAAGTCGATATGGAATTCGAACTGGGCCTGGACGCCGCCCAGGCCGAACGCATCCACCAGACCGTGGCGCTGGCCTGCGGTGACGAAGCACTGCCGGTGCCGGGCGTGGTCGAGGCCTTGCAGGCCATCCGATTGCCGCGCGCGGTGGCCAGCAACAGCGATGCGCCGCGCATCGAAGCGGGCCTGCGCCGCTGCGGCCTGTATCCGCAATTCGCGGGCCGCATCTATAGCGGTCACGATGTGGCCCATCCCAAGCCGGCGCCCGATGTGTATCTGGCCGCAGCCGCCGGCTTCGGTGTCGATCCTTCACGCTGTGTGGCAGTGGATGACAGCGTCACCGGCGTGCGTGCGGCCGTGGCCGCCGGCATGCATGTGCTGGGCTTTACCGGCGTGGCGCATGACCGCAAGACGATGGCGCGCAAGTTGAAGGATGCCGGTGCGCATCAGGTCTTCGAGGACATGAAGCTGTTTCCGCAACTGGTGAGTGAATTGATCTGGCTGCGCTGAGCATCGTGCGCGCAGTCCCCCTACAAGAGAACCGAGGAGAACCCCATGGCAGCCGTGAGCATCAGGAATCTGGCCAAGCGTTATGACGACAACGAAGTCATGCGCGACATCAATCTGGAAATCGAGGATGGCGAATTCGTCGTCTTCGTCGGCCCCTCGGGCTGCGGCAAGTCCACATTGCTGCGCATGATCGCGGGCCTGGAAGAGATCAGCGATGGCGACCTCGACATCGGCACGCGCCGCATGAACGAGGTGCCCGCTTCCAAGCGCGGCGTGGCCATGGTGTTCCAGTCCTATGCGCTGTATCCGCACATGAGCCTGTACGACAACATGGCCTTTGGCCTCAAGATCGCCGGCAAGTCCAAGGCCGAGATCGATGCCGCCGTCCAGCATGCAGCGAAGATCCTGCACATCGATCACCTGCTGGACCGCAAGCCCCGCGCGCTTTCCGGCGGCCAGCGCCAGCGCGTGGCCATTGGCCGCGCCATCACGCGCCAGCCCAGCGTGTTCCTCTTCGACGAGCCGCTGTCGAACCTGGACGCGGCGCTGCGCGTGAAGATGCGACTCGAATTCGCCAAGCTGCATGACGACCTCAAGACCACCATGATCTACGTCACCCACGACCAGATCGAAGCCATGACCCTGGCCGACAAGATCGTAGTGCTCTCCGAGGGCCGCATCGAACAGGTCGGCTCGCCCCAGCAGCTGTATCACCATCCGGCCAATCGCTTCGTGGCCGGTTTCATCGGTTCGCCCAAGATGAACTTCATCGATGGCACGGTGGCAGCGATACAGGCCGATGGCGTGCAGGTGCAATTGCCCGGTGGCGGTTTGCAATGGGCCGCGGTGGATGGCAGTGCGCTGCAGGTTGGCCAGAAGGTCACGCTGGGCGTGCGTCCCGAGCATCTCAACATCGCCTAGGGGCAGGCCGCATTGCAGGCACGCTGCACGGCGCTGGAACTGCTGGGGGATTTCTCTTACCTGTATGCGGCCTATGAAGGCAGCGAGGATGCGCTGATCCTGCGCGTGCCCGACAGCCTCGATCCGCCACACGGCAGCGTATTGCCGCTGGCCGCCGATCCGGCGCGCTGCCACCTGTTCGGCGCCGATGGCCAGGCCTTGCCGCGCCTGGCGTCGAGCGTGGCGGCGCCGCGCCCGCATTGAAGTTGTCGACGAAGCGCTTTTGAAGCCGTTGTTTGGCTGTTCACCGTTCGTCCTGAGTAGCGGCGTAGCCGCGTATCGAAGGCGCACCGTCTGTACGCCTTCGATACGGCCCTGAAGGGCCTACTCAGTCCGAACGGTCTCAGATGTTTCACCACAGTGTTCCAAGGGCTCGGCAAAATTTGCCCCCACTTTCAATCTCCTCGACAAGGACCAGGCATGACCCGCACCGCCACTTCCATCGACCAGGACGCCGCCGACAGCCTGACCTGGCTGCACATCGGCGCCGGCTCCTTTCACCGCGCCCACCAGGCGGTCTACCTGAACGCGCTGCGCGAGAGCGGCGCCGACCGCCGCTGGCAACTGGCGCTGGCCAACATCCGCGCCGACATGAGCCCACTGCTGGAGGCGCTGGCGCGCCAGCAAGGCCAGTACACGCTGGAAACCGTCACGCCCCAGGGCCAGCGCAGCTACCAGCGCATCGCCTCCATCGGCCGCATCCTGCCCTGGGATGCGCAACTCACCCAACTGATCGAAGCCGGTGCCGAAGAACGCACCCGCATCATCTCCTTCACCGTGACCGAAGGCGGTTACTACCTTGATCATCAGCACCAGCTCGATACCAGCAACGCCGACCTGGCCGATGACCTGCGCTGCGCCCTCGATGGCAGCGGTGCGCCGCGCACCATCTACGGCGCCATCGCCGCCATCCTGCATGCGCGCAGCCAGGCGCATCCGCAAGCGGCGCTCACGCTCTTGAACTGCGACAACCTGCGCCACAACGGCGAACGCTTCCGCGACGGCCTGCGCCAGTTCCTCACGCTGCGCGGCGAGACCGCACTGGTGACGTGGATGGAAGCGCACACCACCAGCCCCAACGCCATGGTCGACCGCATCACGCCGCGTCCCACTCCAGCGGTGGCGCAGCGGGTGAAAGAAGCCACTGGCATCGACGATCCCTGCGCGCTGATGGGCGAGTCCTTCATCCAGTGGGTGATCGAGGATGATTTCAAGGCGGGGCGCCCACGCCTGGAAGAGGCGGGGGTGGAAATGGTGCAATCGGTGTTGCCCTATGAAGAGGCCAAGATCCGCATCCTCAACGCCAGCCACAGCTGCATCGCCTGGGCCGGTACGCTGGCCGGGCTGCAATACATCCACGAAGGCACGCTGCGCGATGACATCCGCCAGATGGCGCACGACTACGTGACCCAGGATGTGATCCCCTGCTTGACGCCCAGCCCCATCGACCTGGCGGCTTACCGCGATACCACGCTGGCGCGCTTCTCCAATCCGGCCATCCAGGACACCAACCAGCGCGTGGCCGCCGATGGCTATTCCAAGATCCCCGGCTTCATCCGCCCGACCTTGCAGGAGAGCCTGGCGGCGGGACGCGATCCGCGCGCCACGGCCATGCTGCCGGCCTTGTTCCTGGTCTTCCTGCAGCGCTGGAATGCGGGACAACTGCCCTATGAATACCAGGACGGCATCTTCGACCCCGCTGCCGTGCGCGCCATGCTGGGGGCAGCCGACCCGGTGCAGGCCTTCTGCGCCGACGCCGTGCTGTGGGGGGAACTGGCCGGCGATGCACGCTTGATCAAGCTGGTGCGCGAGGCGGTGCAGCGCGTCCGGCAATGGCTGGGCGCAGGAAACTAAAGCAGGCCAGCAAGGCCCAAGGCGTCATAGAATTGCCGTTCAAATACCGATAACGAGGAGCACCATGTATCTTGGGATCGACCTGGGCACGTCCGAGGTCAAGGCCGTGGTCATCGACGAGCAGGGCAGCCTGGTGGCGTTGGCCGGCAGCACCCTGAACGTCTCGCGCCCGCATCCGCGCTGGTCCGAACAGGCGCCGGCCGACTGGTGGCAGGCCACCTGCGACACCGTGGCCAAGCTGTGCACCCAGCTGGGCAGCGAGCGCTTCGGTGGCATCCGCGCCATCGGCCTGTCTGGACAGATGCATGGTGCGGTGCTGCTGGATGAGCGCGATGAAGTGCTGCGTCCCGCCATCCTGTGGAGCGATTCGCGCAGCGCCCCGGAGTGCGCCGAACTGGAAAGCCGTGCGCCGCGCCTGCATGGCATCGCCGGCAACCTCGCCATGCCGGGCTTCACCGCCCCCAAGCTGCTGTGGGTGGCGCGGCACGAGCCACAGCTCTTCGCGCGCATCGCCACGGTGCTCTTGCCCAAGGACTGGCTGCGCCTGAAGATGACGGGCCGCAAGGTCTCCGACCCTTCCGATGCCGCTGGCACGCTGTGGCTGGACGTGGAAGGCCGCAACTGGTCCGACGAACTGCTGGCGGCTTCGGGCATGCGGCGCGATCAGATGCCGGCGCTGGTCGATGGCAGCGCGGTGTCGGGCAGCCTGCTGCCCGAGGTGGCGCAGGCCTGGGGCTTGAGGTCCGATGTCATCGTTGCCGGCGGCGCTGGCGATGGCGCGGCCAGTGCGGTGGGCATCGGCGCGGTCAAGCCGGGCGATGGTTTCCTCTCGCTGGGAACATCGGGCGTGCTCTTCGTGGTCAATGACCGCTTCCGTCCCAATCCCGGACGCGCCATCCATGCCTTCTGTCACACCTTGCCGCAACGCTGGCACCAGATGAGCGTGATGCTGTCGGCGGCCAGTTGCCTGCGCTGGTTCTGCCGCTTGTGTTCGGTGGACGAGAAGAGCCTGTTGGCCGAGATCGAACAACTGGATGAGCAAGCGTGCAACAATGCGCCGCTGTTCCTGCCCTACCTCTCGGGCGAACGCACGCCCCACAACGATCCCTACGCCACCGGCGTCTTCCATGGGCTGACCCCGGAGCACCAGCGTGCCGCGCTTGGCTATGCGGTCCTCGAGGGCGTCGCCTTCGGCATGGTCGATGGCCTGGACGCGCTGCGTGCGGCGGGCACCGATGTGGCCGAATTGTCGCTGGTCGGCGGTGGCGCGCGCAGTGCTTATTGGGCACAGTTGCTGGCCGATGCGCTGCAGGTGCGCATCGTCACCCACGTCGGCAGCGAAGCAGGCGGGGCCCTGGGCGCGGCGCGCCTGGCCTGGCTGGCCGACGGCGGCGATGAGGCCGAGGTCTGCCGCAAGCCGGCACAGCAGGCGCTGTACCAGCCCGACCCTGCGCGGCACGCGGCCTTGCAGGCGCGCCTGCAGCGCTATCGGGCGATCTATGCGCCCTTTGCGCCTTTGTACGGGGAGGGCCATTAACTTCAATCAGAGGAGAGATATGCAGGTCATCGAATGCAGTGAACCCCAGCTTGATATCCTGGCCGCCCTGTTCAACGACTACCGGATCTTCTATGGATATCAGGATGACCTGCCGGCGTGTCGCGACTTTCTGGAAGAAAACCTGCGGTTGCGCCGTTCCTCGATGTTCCTGCTCACCGATGACGGGGGAAACGCAGTCGCTTTCGCGCAGTGCTATCCCGCCACCTGTTCACTGAGCATGCGCCCTTACCAGTATCTCTCCGACCTGTATGTCATCCGCAGCGCGCGCCAGCAAGGCCATGGCCGCCACCTGATGCAATACCTGCGCGATCACTTCAGAGCGCGGGGAGCGCAAAGGATCACGCTCGATACGGCCACGACCAACACGACCGCCCAGCGGCTCTACGAAGCGCTGGGCTATGAGCGGGAGCAGGTCTACATTACTTATCACCAGGTGCTGGATGCGCCTGGCCAGCCATGAGCGAGCCCGTCGCTACCACTAAGGCGTCCAGGTGGTCGTGGATCAGCGCCGATTGAACTTGAACACCGAAATCGCCTGCAACAAGCGCACCGTCTGCTCCTGCAGGCTGCCCGCTGCAGCCGCGGCCTCTTCCACCAGCGAGGCGTTCTGCTGGGTGCTGGCGTCCATCTGGGTGATGGCTTCATGGACCTGGTTGATGCCGGCGCTCTGCTGCTGCGTGGCTTCCTTGATCTCGCCCATGATGCCCGAGACCCGCTGTACCGATTCCACGATATCGCGCATGGTGCTGGTGGCCTGTTCCACCTGACGGTTGCCCACGTCGACCTTTTCCACCGAGGCATCGATCAGCTGCTTGATCTCCTTGGCTGCTGCCGCCGAGCGTTGCGCCAGCGAGCGCACCTCGGAGGCCACCACCGCAAAGCCACGGCCCTGCTCACCCGCGCGGGCCGCTTCCACGGCGGCGTTCAGGGCCAGGATGTTGGTCTGGAAGGCGATGCTGTCGATCAGGCCGATGATGTCCACGATCTTGCGCGAGGATTCGCTGATCTCGTTCATCGTCGTGCCGGTGCTGGCGACCGCGTCGCCGCCGCGCATGGCGATGGCCGAGGCGGTGCCGGCCAGGTCGTTGGCCTGCACGGCGTGATCGGCGTTCTGGCGCACGGTGGAGGCCAGCTCATGCATGCTGGAAGCGGTTTCTTCCAGGTTGGCGGCTTGCGCTTCGGTGCGGCGCGACAGGTCGAGGTTGCCGGTGGCGATTTCGCGCGTGGCCAGGGTGATGGTCTCGACGTTGGAGCGCACGTCGCCGATGATGGCCGTCAAGTTCACGTTCATCTGGCGCAGCGAGCGCAGCAGGCGTCCCAGTTCATCGTGGCGGGTCGTCTCGATGCGCACCGAGAGGTCGCCGCCGGTGATGGCGTGGGTGATGTCCAGCGCCTGGTGCAGCGGCTTGATGAGGGCGTTGCGCAGGGCGATCCATTGCACGATGGACAACAGCGCTGCGGCTGCCGCCAGGGCGCTGATCCACCATTGATGCAAGGCCGCCATGCCCGCGACCACGACGGCCAGCTGGATGGTCAACATGATGCCCATGGAGAGGTTCAGGCGCGAATTCAACTGCATGCGCGAGAGCTTGCCCAACCAGCCTGCCAGCCCGGTGCGCACCACTTCGCCGCGATGCAGGGCGATGCCCTTGGTCTGGCCACGGCGGATGCTGGCGTACAGCTTTTCAGCGCCGGCCACGGCGTCGCGCTCGGGCTTGGTGCGCACCGACATGTAGCCGACGATCTGGCCGTTCTCGCGGATCGGCGTGACGTTGGCGCGCACCCAGTAGTGGTCGCCGTTCTTGCTGCGGTTCTTGACCAGGCCGGTCCAGGGTGTGCCGCCCTTGATGGTGGCCCACATGTCGGCAAAGGCTTCGGCCGGCATATCGGGATGGCGGATCAGGTTCTGCGGCGCGCCCAGTAATTCGTTTTCTTCGAAACCGCTGATCTCGATGAAGTAGGGATTGACGTAGGTGATATTGCCCTTGAGATCGGTCTTGGAAACAATCGCCTTGCCGTCGATCAGTAGACGCTCCTGGCCCGTGACCGGCATGTTCATGCGCATCTTTTACCCTCGCGTTGACTAGTGATGGAAAGGGCCGGCCGGCGGCAGGAGAGGTGCGGCGGCCAGGGCAATCGCTCCCCGTGCGAATGCTGTGACCGCGCGCGCCAGGCAGGAACGACAACCTGACGCGGGCCATGTCCGACGATGGTCAGACGGGGGGATTGTCTCCGGAGTGCGGTGGGCTGTCGGACCCTCTGCGGGGCTTTCCGAAGACGGTAGTGTAAGTCGGATAGAACGAACAGTACATGACCACCGTCAATATTATCGAGATGGGCAGAAGGATGAAGAACACTGCGCTGAAGCTGCCGGTCAGCAGCGTGATCACCATGCTGATGACGGAAGGGACCACGATGGCGATCACGATCCAGGCCAGGCCATAGACCAGGAAGGCCCCGCCGGCGCGGCGCACGGTGAAGAAGCTGTAGAACAGCGCTTTGCCCAGTGGCATCTGCTGCCACATGATCAGCGGCGCAGCGTACCAGAAGGCCATCGCAGCCGGCACGTACAGCGCGGCGGCCACGAGCATGGCGATGCGCATGCTGCCGGCGGCGCTTTCCAGTTCCTTGGTGGACAGTCCGCCCCCCATCATGGCCTTCCAGAAGGCGCCGCCGTCGGCCAGCGCCGAGGCCGCCACCACCAGCGTGGCCACCAGCAGGTAGAGCAGGCCCAGCTTGAGCAGGGTATTGCGCGCCGGGCTGCGGAAGCCCACCAGCAGCAGGTTGGGATAGACGCGCTCGCCCTTTTCGATCTGTGCGCAGGCCTGCATGAAGGACATGGCAAAGAGCGGGATGAGGATCAGCGGCAGCATCTGGCCGAGCACCGGGATGATGCCCAGGGCCAGCATCAGGAACATGTAGGCCAGGAACAGGGTGGAAATCTCGGCGGGCTGCTTGCGAAACAGCGCGAAGCCTTGCTTGACCCAGGACCAGCCGGTATGTGCGGGGATCTTTTCCATAGCTCCAGTCAGGACAGCGCCGGCGGCGTTTCTGCGATGCGCAGACGCAGGATGCGTTCGAAGTGGGTGGGATCGTGCGGCGTGAGCATTTCGGCTGCACGGGGCATGTAGAAGTCGTACAGGCGCGAGAGCCAGAAGCGCAGCGCGGCCGCGCGCAGCATGGGCTGCCAGGCGGTGTGTTCGGCCTCCGAGAACGGGCGCACGGCGCGGTAGGCCGCCAGCATGGCGTCGGTGCGGGCTTGGTCCAGCACGCCCGTGTCCAGGTCCACGCACCAGTCGTTGACGGTCACGGCCAGGTCGAAGAGCCAGGTATCGCAACCGGCGAAGTAGAAATCGAAGATGCCTGAGAGCTGTTCGCCGACGAACATCGCGTTATTGCGGAACAGGTCGGCGTGCACCGGACCGCGCGGCAGGGCGCGGTAGTCGGCGGTGGCGGCGAAGTCCTTCTGGTACTGGACTTCGTCGGCCAGCAGGCGGCCCAGTTCGGCCGGCAGGAAGGGCAGCACGGTGGGCGTGGTTTCCAGCCACCAGGCCAGGCCGCGCAGGTTGGGCTGGAGGATCTTGAAATCCTTGGCCGCCAGATGCATGCGCGCCAGCATATCGCCCAGCGCGGCGCAGTGCACCGGTTGCGGGTCCAGCTGCGACTGGCCTTCCAGCTTGCTGACGATGGCCGCCGGCTTGTCGTTGAGCAGGCTGACGATGGCGCCCTTGTCATTGGCCACCGGCGCGGGCACCGGGATGCCGCGGTCGGCCAGGTGGCGCATCAGTTCCAGGTAGAAGGGCAGTTGTTCGATGTGCAGCTTTTCGAACAGGGTCAGCACGTATTGGCCACGCTCCGTGCCGATGAAGAAGTTGCTGTTCTCGATGCCCGAGGAAATACCCTTGATCGAGGTAGCCGCGCCGAGCGGGAAATGTTTGAGCCAGTCGGAGAGTTGTTCCAGACTGACCGGTGTAAAGACTGCCATGACGAAATCGAAAGTGGGATGCTGAGGGGCTTGCCCGGCCACGGTGGCCGTTGGCAAACCTGATGAACGAGGAGGGCCGGGACGGCGCCAGGCCCGCTCCCGACCCTTTCAGACCTGCCGCGCCGGGCGGCAGGTCTGGGGGGCGCTGGCCCGGTATACCGCTTGGGCGCCGGGCCGGTATGGCTTACTTCTTGGTCGCGCCCTCGGTCTGACCTTCCTGCTGCGGCTTCTTCACGCCCCAGTCGAATTCACCGACCTTCCATTGGGCCGAGGTCGGCGGGCCGCTCTGGGTGTCGCCCGGGGTGGAGCTGCCCACGTTCTGGTTCGGGCGCAGGTAGTAGGTGCTGGGGCCGGACTTGACCTCGATTTCCTTGACCTGGCCGTGGTCACGTTGTTCCTTGATGCTGTTGCCCTGGTTGCGGCTGTCTTCGCCCGGCTTGCGGATGGTCACGGCCGGCGGTTCGCCCTCTTCCAGCTTTTCCAGCTCGGGCGGCGGCGGCGCCGGCTGCGCGGCCACGCCGGCCGGGGCCGGTTGTGCTACTGCCAGCGGTGCGGCCAGACCGGCCGATGCGCACAGCAGCACGGCTGCCAGGGACTCTTTGAACCAGGGGTGGGATGGTTTCATGATGTATGCAGGAAAAAGGGGGTGTTGTTTGCTTCATTGTAGCAAACCATTGTGCTCCGCCCCCCGCGTTTATTCGGGGGAATGGTCAGAGTAACAACATCCCTTCCTATCTGCACCTGCCTGCTGGCCGCTAGTCCAGCAGGGGGATGCGGGTCTGGACCCAGTCAGACAGGGTGGGCGGCATGGCGATGACGCGGGCGAAGTCTTCCTCATCGCCGGCGTCGAAGTAGCTGAGGTGATCGCGCGAGTATTCGAGCAGGGCCGGAAAATCCCGTCCCCATTGCACGCCGAAGTAGCGTACGGCGCGCAGGTCGCCGCTTTCGTCGTAGATGCGCAGCCGCACCCGGTCCAGCCGGTCCGATTCCCGCGGTCCGGCCCCGCACAGCTCGACGCGGAAGCTGAGGCCGCGATACTGGCGCACCCCGCCGTTGAGCTTCTGGGTATAGGTCTCGCAGTCGCGGTATTGCGGCGCCAGGCCGGTGGTGACGAAGATGGCCAGCCCATAGCTCATCGCCAGCATGTAGAGCAGGGTCGCGGTCTGGTAGTTGAGCCTGGGCCCGGCCTTGGCGGGCGCGACGACGCGGTTCATGGAACGATAGAACAGGCCCAGCACGCAGGCCAGTATCGCTCCCAGGATGCAGTAGAGGTCACCCGGCTCCGACGTGGCCTGGTCCATCCACGGCTGCACGCCCAATTGCTGCTCCAGGGACGCAGGCACGACCAGCGGCAGCGTCAGCAGGGCCGCCATGATGCTGCCGAACAGGGCGAGCGTGTAGAGCGTGCTCAGGAAGAGCTGGGTGAGATAGGCTTTGGCGACCGGCATGATGATAAAAGGCGGACAAGGTGAAATGGTTCATCTGGTTGCCTTTCATCATGAAGTTGCGACAGGGGTTTTTAAATCGTACCAAGGTGATGAAAAGTGAACAGTTATCCGCCTTTCGTGACAATGATGCGGTTCACGGGGGAATAAATGAAAAGGCCGGGCGACATTTCTGCCGCCCGGCCTGATCGGAGTGATGAAGGGGAGATATCAGAGATACATCCCGCTCTGCCGCTCCGCCTCCTGCTGGGTCTCGGCCGGCTTGGCCTTCTCGGCATGGAATTTCTGGATCGCCGCCAATACCTCGGCCGGTTCGTCGATCACCTGCAGCAGGTTCACGTCCTTGGGCGAGATCATGCCATCGTCCACCAGGCGGGTCTTGATCCAGTCCACCAGGCCAGCCCAGAACTGGCTGCCCACCAGGATCACCGGCATCATGCGCGACTTGCCGGTCTGCATCAGGGTCAGTGCTTCGGTGAGTTCATCGAGGGTGCCGAAGCCGCCCGGCAGGACCACGTACGCATCGGCATACTTGACGAAGGCCACCTTGCGCGCAAAGAAATGACGGAAGGACAGCGAAATGTCCTGCCAGGCATTGCCGTGCTGTTCGTGCGGCAGTTCGATGTTCAGGCCCACCGAAGGGGATGCGCCTTCGTAGGCCCCCTTGTTGGCCGCCTCCATGATGCCGGGGCCGCCACCGGAGATGACGGCGTAGCCGGCGTCGGAGATCAGGCGGGCGATCTCCACGCACAGTTGATAATGGGGATTGTCGGGCCTGATCCGGGCAGAACCGAAGATGGAAACGGCAGGACGCAGCTCAGAGAGACGTTCGGTCGATTCGATGAATTCTGCCATAATCGTGAGTACATGCCACGACTCGCGCGCCTTCTTGGCCGTCGCGCGTTCGATGTCCCCCACCTCCCGCAGACGCGGGACATTTTTTCCTCTCTGTTCCATATGCAAAAAACCTTGTTGTTAGTTGATGGTTCCAGTTACCTCTATCGTGCCTTCCATGCATTGCCCGATATGCGTAACGCGGAAGGCGCGCCCACCGGTGCGCTGTACGGCATCATCAATATGCTGCGCCGACTGCGCAACGATTATCCCGCAAGTTACGTTGCCTGTGTGTTCGACGCCAAGGGCAAGACTTTCCGTGATGATCTGTACCCCGACTACAAGGCCACCCGCAAGTCCATGCCGGAAGACCTGGCCCTGCAGATCGAGCCCATCCATGCCGCCGTGCGCGCGCTGGGCTGGCCGATCCTGATGGTCGAGGGCATCGAGGCCGATGACGTCATCGGCACGCTCTCGGTACAGGCCACCGCCGTGGGTCTCGACACCATCGTCTCCACCGGCGACAAGGACATGGCCCAACTGGTCAATGAACACGTTACCTTGGTCAACACGATGAGCAATGAAGTTCTCGACATTGCCGGCGTGACTGCAAAATTCGGCGTGCCGCCCGAGCGCATCGTCGATTACCTGAGCCTGATCGGCGATACCGTGGACAACGTGCCCGGCGTCGAGAAGTGCGGTCCCAAGACCGCCGTGAAATGGCTCAGCGCCTATGGCACGCTCGATGGCGTCATGGCCAATGCCGACAAGATCAGCGGCGTGGTCGGCGAGAACCTGCGCCGTGCGCTCGACTGGCTGCCGCAAGGCCGCGTGCTGGTGACCGTCAAGACCGATTGCGACCTGTCCGCGCACATGAAGTCCATCCTCGAATCGCTGACCATGCAACCGGTGGACAAGGATGCGCTCAAGGAACTCTTCACCCGCTACAACTTCCGCACCTGGCTGCGCGAGCTCAGCGATGGCGCCGAGACGGGCGCAGCGAAGGCTCCCATGGTGGGAGCATCGGCAGCGGCCGCGCTGGAAGCGCCGGCGCAAGGCGGCCTGTTCGCGGCCGCGCCCAAGGTCGAGTACGAGACCGTGCTCACCGATGCGCAACTGGACCAGTGGATCGCCACCATCAACGCCGCGGAACTCACCGCCGTCGATACCGAAACCACCTCGCTGGAAGCGATGCAGGCCGAGCTGGTCGGCATCTCCCTGTGCTGCGAGCCGGGCCGTGCTGCCTATATCCCGGTGGCGCACAACTACCAGGATGCGCCTGCACAATTGTCGCGCGAGCATGTGCTGGAGAAACTCAAGCCCTGGCTGGAAGACGCCAGCAAGCCCAAGCTCGGCCAGCACCTGAAGTACGACAGCCACATCTTCGCCAACTATGGCGTCCACCTTGGCGGCGTGAAGCACGATACGCTGCTGGAATCCTACGTCTTCGAGTCGCATCGTCCGCATGACATGGACAGCCTGGCCGCGCGCCACCTGGAGCGCAAGACCATCACCTATGCCGAGGTCTGCGGCAAGGGCGCCTCCCAGATCGGTTTCAACGAAGTGGCCATCGAGCGCGCTACTGAATACGCCGCCGAAGATGCCGAGGTCACGCTGGCCCTGCACCAGGCCATGTGGCCGCAGATCGAACACGACGACAAGCTGCGCTTCATCTACGAGAAGATCGAAGTCCCCACCTCGGTGGTGCTGCAGAAGATCGAGCGCAACGGCGTGCTGATCGACAGCGAGCGCCTGGGCCAGCAATCGCATGACCTGGGCAAACGCATGCTGGAGATCGAACAGCAGGCCTACGACCTGGCCGGTCAGCCCTTCAACCTGAATTCGCCCAAGCAGCTGGGCGAGATCCTGTTCGGCAAGCTGGAACTGCCGGTGGTCAAGAAGACCGCTTCCGGCGCGCCGTCCACCGATGAAGAAGTGCTGCAGAAGCTGGCCGAGGATTATCCGCTGCCCAAGGTGTTGCTGGACTATCGGGGCCTGGCCAAGCTCAAGTCCACCTATACCG
This sequence comes from Herbaspirillum camelliae, assembly GCF_001929405.1. Taxonomy (NCBI): domain Bacteria; kingdom Pseudomonadati; phylum Pseudomonadota; class Betaproteobacteria; order Burkholderiales; family Oxalobacteraceae; genus Herbaspirillum; species Herbaspirillum camelliae. The sequence goes on along the minus strand of NZ_KV880769.1, from coordinate 701,433 downwards.
ACAAGCTGCCCAAGATGGTCAACCCGACCACCGGTCGCGTGCATACCAACTATGCGCAGGCCGTGGCAGTGACGGGGCGCTTGTCCTCCAATGATCCCAACCTGCAGAACATCCCCATCCGCACCGCCGAAGGCCGTCGCATCCGCGAAGCCTTCGTCGCGCCCGAAGGCAGCGTGATCGTCTCGGCCGACTATTCGCAAATCGAGCTGCGCATCATGGCGCACATCTCGGAAGACGAGAACATGTTGAAGGCCTTTGCCAACAACGAAGACATCCACCGCGCCACCGCCGCCGAGATCTTCGGCATCGCGCCCGAGCAGGTCGAGTCCGAGCAGCGCCGCTACGCCAAGGTCATCAACTTCGGGCTGATCTATGGCATGAGCGCCTTCGGCCTGGCGAGCAACCTGGGCATCGAGCGTGCGGCTGCGCAGATGTATATCGACAAGTACTTCATGCGCTTCTCGGGCGTGAAGCGCTACATGGATGAGACACGCCTGCAGGCCAAGGCGCGCGGCTATGTGGAAACCGTCTTCGGTCGCCGCCTGTGGCTGCCCGAGATCAATTCGCCCAACGGTCCGCGCCGCCAGGGCGCCGAGCGGGCGGCGATCAATGCGCCCATGCAAGGCACTGCCGCCGACCTGATCAAGATGGCCATGATTGCCGTGCAGGACTGGCTGGAAGCGAACAGCATGCAGACCCGCATGATCATGCAGGTGCATGACGAACTGGTGCTGGAAGTGCCGCAGCAAGAGCTGGAGGTGGTGCGTGAAAAGCTGCCTGCATTGATGAAAAATGTTGCGGAGCTGAAAGTTCCCTTGCTTGCCGAGGTGGGAATCGGTAAGAATTGGGACGAAGCACACTAATTGGTCATTCGGGCAAAACAGGGGCGCGGTTCGCATGCGTCCTTGTCATGCGAACGTGATGCCCGCCCCGCCTGGGATGCGGGGCAGGTGGCCATGCTGGACAAGCAGGCGTTGGCGATTCAACAAGCTGTCGAAATAACAAGTCAGCGCGAGAACAATAACAAATTGGCATCGGCACCTGGTGCTTAAAAGTTAAAACTTAGAACTTAGAACTTAGAACTTAGAACTTAGAACTTAGAACTTAGAACTTAGAACGTAGAAAAAAAGACAGGCTGCCGTCGCAACCGCAGTAGTCAAAGACGGGACGACGCGCCGAGTGGGACCGGACCTGGTCCGGTGCAACAGAGGCTGTGGCAGGGAGACGATCAGGGGACAGCAGATAGGCAGCGTGCCAGCAGGGCATGGACGTATGACGCGCGCAGCTCTCCGGTTTTTCCGTCCGGCCTCCGACGACTACACGGAGGAGACGTCATGAAGTCAGGAATGAAGATGGGCACGCGCCTGGGACTCGGGTTTGCGTGGGTGGTGCTGTTGCTGGTGCTGGTGACCGGCTTTGGCATCTTCAACATGCACCAGGTGCAGGGCCGCTTTACCCATGTGGTCGAGGTCAAGAATCCCGAGAGCGCGCTAGTCAAGGAAATGCTGGAGACGGTGGGCGAGCGTTCCATCTCGCTGCGCAACCTGATGCTGCCGGCCGCGCCCGAGGACGTGGATATCGAAGCGCAGTACATCGAAGCGCAATCCCTGAAATACAAGATGGCGGCCCAGAAGCTGCAACAGCTCTTTGCCGAATCGAGCGACACCAGCGATGAAGAAAAGGCGGCCTTGCCCAAGATCGCCGCCCAGGCCAGCAAGGCCGAGAAGCTGATCAACGAAGCCGTGGAGTTCGGCAAGCGGCGCGAGGCCTATGAGCTGGCGCAATTCCTCAAGGAACAGTACCTGCCGGTGCAGAAATCCTGGCAGGTCGAGCTCAAGGCCCTGGCTGCGCTGGAAGACCAGCTCAACAAGGATGCCGCCGAGGCCAGCGCCGTGGCCTATTCGCGCGCACGCATGCTGATGCTGCTCATCAGCGCCATCGGCGTGGTCACCGCCGTCCTGGCCGCTTTCTGGCTGACCCGTCACCTGCTGCGCAAGCTCGGCGGCGAGCCTGACTATGCGGTGCAGATCGCTGGCCAGATCGCCGAGGGCGACCTGGCTGTGGTCATCGATACCCGCGCCGGCGACCACGACAGCCTCATGGCCGCCATGCGCGTCATGCGCGACAAGCTCGCGGCCATCGTGGCTGAGGTGCGCAAGGGTTCCGAAACCATCACCACGGCGTCCTCGGAAATCGCCCGCGGCAACCTGGACCTATCGGCCCGCACCGAACAGCAGGCCGGTGCGCTGGAAGAGACCGCCTCCTCCATGGAGCAGTTGAATTCCACCGTCAAGCAGAACGCCGAAAACGCCCACCAGGCCAATGACCTGGCGCTGGCCGCCTCGGATGTGGCGGTGCAGGGCGGCAGCATCGTCTCGCAGGTGGTGGAGACCATGCAGTCCATCAATGCCTCGTCGCAGAAGGTGGCCGACATCGTCAGCGTGATCGATGGCATTGCCTTCCAGACCAACATCCTGGCGCTGAACGCCGCGGTGGAAGCCGCCCGCGCCGGCGAGCAGGGACGCGGCTTCGCGGTGGTGGCCTCCGAAGTACGTTCGCTGGCCCAGCGCTCGGCCTCGGCGGCCAAGGAAATCAAGGTGCTCATCGGTGATTCGGTGGGCAAGGTCGAGAATGGCAGCAAGCTGGTCGAGCAGGCCGGCAGCACCATGCACGACATCGTCACCAGCATCCGCCGCGTGACCGATGTGATGACCGAGATCAACCATGCCAACCGCGAGCAGAGCAGCGGCATCGAACAGGTCAATGAGGCCATCATCCAGATCGATGACATGACCCAGCAGAATGCCGCGCTGGTCGAGCAGGCCGCAGCGGCGGCGCGCTCGCTGCAGGAGCAGGCGGCCGGGCTGCAGCAGCTGGTGAGCGTGTTCCGCCTGGATGCGGCGCAGGCGCATGGGCATGCCGCCGCGCCGGCCCATGCCCCGGCGGCGGTCGAGCGCGTCATCGATGTGACACCCGGTGCACCGGAGCTGCCGGCCGGCGGTAACGTGCTGGCGGTGCAGGGCTGAATCGCAGGGCGGCGTCAGCGCGCTGCTGCTCCGACGCGCTGGCGCAATTGCGGTTAGACTCCGGCATGAGATCGGTCGGAGCGCGTCCGGATGACGCAAGAAGCGGCCCAAGCGTTCTGCCAAGGCCGCTTTTTCATGGGCCGGCCCGATCCGTTCTGTCTTTGTCCTTCCACCACAATGAGGCCAAGCGCCCCCCAAGATGGAGAACCCGATGAACGACCTTCGCAATGATTTCAACAGCCTGCTGGGCCAGAGCTCCCTGTCCGGCAACGCTGACCGCCGCACCTTCCTCAAGACCGCCCTGGGCACCGGCTTTGCGGCCGCCGTGCTGCCGGTGTGCGCCCAGTCCATGATCAAGACCGATACCCAGGGCCTGACCGCAGGCGAGGTGTCCATCGAGGTCAACGGCCAGCGCGTGCCGGCCTATCGCGCCCAGCCGGAGGGCAAGACCGGCTTGCCAGTCATCATCGTGGTCTCCGAGATCTTCGGCGTGCATGAGCACATCGCCGACATCGCGCGCCGCTTCGCCAAGCTGGGTTATCTGGCCATTGCGCCGGACTTCTTCGTGCGCCAAGGCAATCCCATGGCCTATACCTCCATTGCCGAGCTGCAGAAGGACATCATTTCCAAGGTGCCCGACGCCCAGGTGATGGGCGATATCGACGCCTACGTGAAATGGGCCGGCGAAAACGGCGGCGATACCCGGCGACTGGGGATCAATGGCTTCTGCTGGGGTGGCCGCATCGTCTGGCTCTACAGCGCCCACAATCCCAAGGTCAAGGCCGGTGCGGCCTGGTATGGCCGCCTGGTGGGCGAGAAGAGCGAGCTGTTCCCGCAGCAGCCCATCGATATCGCGCCTACGCTGAAGACGCCGGTCATCGGTCTGTACGGCGGCAAGGACCAGGGCATCCCGGTCTCGACCGTGGAGCAGATGAAGGAAGCGCTGCAGAAGGCGGGCAACAAATCGGAATTCCATGTGTACATGAATTCCGGTCATGCCTTCAACGCCGACTACCGTCCCAGCTATGTGGAGGCCGATGCCAAGGATGCGTGGAGCAAGGTGGTGGCCTTCTTCAAGCAGCACGGTGTGGCCTGATGCCGATGCGATAAGCAGCACGAGCTTCGTGTTGGTGCGCTTCTGATGCAGATCAAGGCAGGGCGCACCAAGATGTGCGGCCTGCATGCGAAGGGACGGAGTCTTCCGTCCCTTTTTCATTGATGTCCAGAAAGAACACATGGGTTTACGGCGCATCGCGCCTTGGCACGCCGTTTGCTAAACAAGCCCGTGAGTAGAAGCGGCTAGCAGTCGGTAACCAAGACACTTACCTTCTTGCGGGGCATTGCTCGTGACGCCATCGGAGCCTTCCGATGGCCCCTCTCTTTTGACAGGACACGAGACCATGCACATTGCCCGAGCGCCCTCTCTATCTGCGTTACCGTTTTTCGCAACATCGCCCACGATTGATTCCATTTTCGGCAATGATGACCGGGGTGCGCGATGAACGCCGTCACTGATCGTTTCAATGGCGGCGCCGCTACCACGCTGCGCTTGCGGGTGAGGGCAGTGCGCCGCGCGGCCGAAGGGATCCTTCTCTTTGAACTGGCGCCGCAGGACGGCGCTGCGCTGCCACCCTGGACCCCGGGCGCGCACCTGCGCCTGCATCTGCACGACGGCCTGGTGCGCGCCTATTCCCTCTGCAATACGCCGCAACAGCGTGATTGCTATCTGATTGCGGTCAAGCGCGAGCCCGATTCACGCGGCGGTTCCGTCTTCCTGCATGAGCAGGTGCAGGAGGGGATGACCATCAGCGCATCGCCTCCCGTCAATGCCTTTCCCCTCATCGCCGATGCGCGCGCCCCGCTGTTGCTGGCCGCCGGCATCGGCATCACGCCGCTGCATGCGATGGCCGCCGAGCTGGCCATGCAAGGTACGCGACATCGTCTGCATTACTTTGCACGCAGCCTGGCGCATGCCGCCTTCTTCCATGAGCTGGCCGCGGGTTCGCAAGGCATGTCGCTGCACCTGGGGCTGGATGGCGCCGAGACCGAGCACGCCATCGCGGCCGCCCTGGCGGCGGCGCCGCGTTCTTCACCGCTCTACGTGTGCGGACCTTCGCCCTTCATCGACGCCGCACGTCGCCATGCGCAACTGGCGGGCTGGCGCGAGCAGGACATCCACTTCGAACGGTTTGCCGCACCGGCCATGCCGACGGCGGACGCAGATCCGGCCCGCCCGGCGCAGGCGCCAGACAGCACTTTCGAGCTGGTGCTGCAGCGTTCCGGCCTGCGCTGCCAGGTGCTGCCCGGCCAGAGCATCGTGGCCGCGGCAGCGCAAGTGGGTGTGGTGATCGGCACCTCCTGTGGCGAAGGTTTCTGCGGCAGTTGCGAGAGCACCGTACTGGAAGGCCAGCCTTGGCATCGCGACAGTGTGCTCTCGGCCGCCGAGCGCGCCAGCGGGCGGCGCATCCTGCCGTGCGTGTCGCGCTGTGCGGGTACGCGGCTGGTGCTGGATCTGTGAGGTCTGTCACACCGTCGTCGAGATTTGTCAGTGCAAGTTCAACCCACCTGGAGAGGAAGGCTATGAAGAAGCAATCGATGCAAAAGCGTACGTTCCTGCGGCGTGCAGCGGTGTTGTGGCTGGGCGCGGCCGCGCTGTCGATCACGGGCCTGGCCCAGGCCCAGGACAAGGTCACGCTGCTGTCGAACTGGTATGCGCAGGCCGAGCACGGCGGCTTCTACCAGGCCGTGGCCAAGGGCATCTACAAGAAATACGGCATCGACGTGACCATCAAGATGGGCGGCCCGCAGGTCAACAACATGCAGATCCTGGTGGCGGGGCAGGCCGACTTCAGCATGGGTTACGACTTCACGGTGATGAAGGGCGTCGAGCAAGGCCTGCCGCTGGTGACGGTGGGCACTTCCTTCCAGTCCGATCTGCAGGGGATGATGACGCATGACGATGTCGCCAGCCTGGGCGGCCTGAAGAACAAGACCATCCTGGTGGCCGGCTCGGGCCAGTCGAGCTGGTGGCCGTGGCTCAAGGCCAAGTATGGCTATACCGATGCGCAGTCCCGGGCCTATACCTTCAACCTGCAACCTTTCTTTGCCGATCCCAACATCGCGCAGCAGGCCTATCCCTCCTCCGAGCTGTTCCAGGCCGACAAGGCCGGCGTGAAGAGCAAGTTCTTCCTCTTTGCCAGCGAGGGCTACCCGCCCTATGGCACCACCATCGTGACGCTGCAGAAGACGGTAGCGACCAAGCCTGACCTGGTGCAGCGCTTCGTCAAGGCGACGGCGGAAGGGTGGAAGAGCTACCTGGAAGATCCAGCGCCGGGCAATGCCCTCATCAAGGCCGACAACAAGAACATGGGTGATGAACAACTGGCCTATGCCCTGGGCAAGCTCAAGGAGCTCAAGGTGGTCACCGGCGGCGATGCGGCCAGGCTGGGTATCGGTGTCATGACCGACGAGCGATGGAAGCAGACCTACGAGGTCATGGTGGCCACCGGCCTGCTCAAGGCGGGGACCGATTATCACAAGGCCTACACCACCCAGTTCGTCAAGGACATGAAGGTCATGCCCTGACTTTCCTGACGGGATTCACTCTCGGTGAATGCACGGGAGCAGCGTTTCTTTCCGGCGAAGGCGACCATGTTGGCACGCCGGCCGGACTACTGCGGACCATGGTGTTCGCAGTCCAAGCAGAAGGAGCAGCATCATGCTGGTAACCCAACAAAAAGTCTTGCGCAGGTTCTGGTACGCGCTCATGCCGGTCTCTCAGTTGAAGGAGGGGCCGCAGCCCTTCACGCTGTTGGGCGAGAAGCTGGTGGTGTGGTTGAAGGAAGACGGCTCGCCCGCCGCGCTGCAGGATCGCTGCTGCCATCGTACGGCGAAGCTGTCCAAGGGTTTCGTGGAAAACGGCAACATCGTGTGCGGCTATCACGGCTGGACCTTCAATGGCGAAGGGGCCTGCGTGCGCGTGCCGCAGAGCGCGGATGGCAGCGTGCCGGCGGGGGCCTGTGTGAAATCCTATTTCTGCAAGGAGCGTTACGGTTACGTGTGGGTGGCGCTGGAAGAACCGCTGCGCGATATTCCGGAGTTTCCCGAAGAGGGTGCGCCGGGCTATCGCCGCATCTTCCAGTTCTACGAGCGCTGGGAGACCAGTGCCTTGCGGATGATGGAAAATTCCTTCGACAATTCGCATTTCAGTTACGTACATCGCGCCACCTTCGGCCTGTACGACCAGCCCAAGCCGGAGAAATACGAAATCGCCGAAACCGACTACGGTTTCGAAGCCGAAACCCGCGTACCCATCAAGAACGTGCCGGCCAGCCATCGCGTCACCGGCAGTACCGCCGACACCACGGTGCGCCACATGTTCAACCGCTGGTATCTGCCCTTCGTGCGCCGCTTTGGCTGCACCTATCCGGAGAGCGGACGGCATCACATCATCTACAACTGCGCCACGCCCATCGATGATGGTTCCATCATGCTGTCGCAATGGCTGTATCGCAACGACACCGAAGAACAGTGTTCCGAAGCCGAGCTCATCGCCTGGGATGCGCCCATCCTGGTGGAAGACCGCGAGATCCTCGAAGCCACCGATCCCGATGCCTGCATCGACGTGCGCCGCCGCCAGGAATTCCACATGGCCTCGGACCGGCCGGGCCTGATCATGCGCCGCATGCTGCTGCAGTTGCTGGAAGAGCACGGCGAATCTGAAGTGTTCCGCCTCTACCCCGCTGCATGAACCCCCCAGGAGATTCCATGGACAGAGATGAACACGCGATGTCGCAGGCCGCAGCCTGGGAGCAGCAGAGTGCCGCCGCAGTAGCGGCCCCGGTGCTGTCGGCGCAGCGGGTGGAGAAGACCTATCGCAATGGCACGCACGCGCTTGATGAGGTCAGGCTCGATATCGGACGGGGCGAGTTCGTCTCGCTGCTGGGCCCATCGGGCTGCGGCAAGAGCACCTTGCTGAAGATGTTCGCCGGGCTGGAAGAGCCGTCCCACGGGCATATCCGCTGGTGGGGCGGCAACCTGGCCACGGTCGGCACGCCCGAGCGCACGTTGGCCATGGTATTCCAGGAAGCCACGCTGATGCCCTGGGCCACGGTGGAGCAGAATGTGCGCCTGCCGCTGGACTTGCGCCACGTGCCGCGCGCCCAGGCTGATGCGCGGGTAGCTGCATCCTTGAAGCGGGTGGGGCTGGAAAAATTCCACAAGGTGCTGCCGCGTGAGCTCTCCGGCGGCATGCAGATGCGCGCCTCGATTGCACGCGCACTGGCCACCTCGCCCAATCTGCTGCTGATGGATGAACCCTTCGGCGCCCTTGATGAATTCACCCGCAACAAGCTCGACGCCGACCTGCGCGACATCTGGAGCCGGCAGGACCTGACGGTGGTGTTCGTCACCCACAGCATCTATGAAGCGGTGTTCCTGTCCTCGCGGGTGATCGTGATGGCGGCGCGTCCCGGGCGGGTGATTGCCGATGTGGCCATCGATGCGCCGGGTCCGCGTGATGAGGCCTTTCGCATGTCGGCGCCGTTCATGCAGTACTGCAAGACCCTTTCCGATTACCTGACGCTGGCCAACCAGCAGGGAGACGGCCATGAAGCCCAACACTGATCCGCTGGTCAATCGCCCCGGTTTCTGGCGCGTGGCGGCGCCGTTGATCATCGGCATTGCGCTGCTGCTGATGTGGCAGATCGTCTGTACGCTGCTGGAGGTGCCACCTTACCTGGTGCCCACGCCTGCGCTGATCGTCAAGACCCTGGCGGCCGACTGGAGCATGCTGATGGCGTCGCTGCTGGTGACCTTGAAGATCACCTTCCTGGCCTTCGCGCTGGCGGTGGTCCTGGGTGTGGCGATTGCTTTCGTGTTCGTCCAGAGTCGCTTCATCGAGATCAGCCTGTTCCCCTATGCGATCATCCTGCAGGTCACGCCCATCGTCGCCATCGCCCCGCTGATCATCATCTGGGTCAGGGACACCACCGCTGCGCTCACGGTCTGCGCCACCATCATGGCGCTCTTTCCCATCATCTCCAACACCACGCTGGGACTGCGCAGCGTCAATCCGGGCTTGCTCAACCTGTTCCGGCTGAACAAGGCCTCGCGCTGGCAGACCTTGCGACGCCTGCGCATTCCCAGCGCCTTGCCGTATTTCTTCGGCGGCCTGCGCATCTCCAGCGGGCTGGCGCTGATCGGGGCGGTGGTGGCCGAGTTCGTGGCGGGCACCGGCGGCACCGGGTCGGGACTGGCCTACCAGATCCTGCAGGCGGGTTTCCAGCTCAATATTCCGCGCCTGTTTGCGGCCTTGCTGCTGATCACGCTGACCGGCATCCTGCTGTTCTGGCTGATGAGTGCGCTGTCGCGCGCCATGCTGGCCGGCTGGCATGAGAGCGAGATGGCATGATGATGCTCATCCAGGGAGCCAAATTTTCATGAGTACTTTTCTGATCAGGAACCTGCAGGCCATCATGACCGGCCTGCCCGGCGCCGCCGCGCGCCACGCCGGCCCCGACATCCGGGTGAGCGATGGCGTCATTGCCACCATCGGCCAGCTCGATGCGTTGCCGGGCGAAGACCTCATCGATGCCAGCGATTGCGTGGCCTATCCGGCCTGGGTCAACACCCATCATCACCTGTTCCAGTCGCTGCTCAAGGGCGATCCGTTGGGCATCAACGCCACGCTCACGCCCTGGCTGGCGGCTACGCCCTATCGCTATCGCGCCAGCTTCGACGCCGACCTGTTCCGGCTTGCGGCGCGCATTGGCATGGTGGAACTGATGCGTTCGGGCTGCGGCACCATCGCCGATCACAATTACCTGTACTACCCCGGCATGCCCTTCGATACCTCGGAGATCCTCTTCGAGGAGGCCCAGCAACTGGGCCTGCGCTTCGTCCTGTGCCGAGGCACTGCCACCCGCACGCGGCAGCTGGAAGCGGAATTGCCCAGCGCGCTGCGACCGGAGACGCTCGATGGCTTCCTCGCAGACATGCAAGGTCTGGCCGGGCGCTTCCATGATCCCGCGCCGGCGTCGATGCGGCGCGTGGTGATGGCGCCGACCACGCCACTCTATTCGGCCGCTCCCGACGAGTTGCGCGAGATAGCGGTGGCCGCGCGGGCCATGGGCTTGCGGCTGCACAGTCATCTCTCGGAAACGGTCGGCTATCAGGACAGTGCGCACGCCATGCACGGCTGCCGTCCGGTGGAATTCTGCGAGCGCGTGGGCTGGCTGGGGCCGGACGTGTGGTTTGCCCACCTGGTCAAGCTCGATGCCGAGGAAATCCAGTTGCTGGGCGGCACAGGGACAGGTATTGCCCATTGTCCGCAAAGCAACGGCCGGCTGGGCAGCGGCATCGCCCCGATCCGGGCGCTGGAGGCGGCCGGCGTGCCGGTCTCCATCGGCGTGGATGGCGCGGCCTCCAACGAGGCGGCCGACATGATCTCCGAGACCCATGCGGCCTGGCTGATGCAACGCGCCCGGCGCGGCCAGGAGGCGACGCCGTCTTTCCGCGGCGGTCACTTCGAAGGAGGCGCCGACGCCGCGACGGTGGAAGACGTGGTGCGCTGGGGGACCACCGGCGGCGCGCGCGTGCTGGGCCTGGGTGCGCTGGATGGCTTGCAGGTCGGTCAGCAGGCCGATATTGCCCTGTACCGCCTCGACGATCCGCGCTACTTCGGCCTGCATGACCCGGCCATCGGCCCGGTGGCCTCGGGCGGGCGGCCTTTCCTGAAGGCAATGTGGGTCGGCGGGCGCGCCGTGGTGCGCGAGGACGCCATCCCCGGCGTGGACCTGGCCGAGCTGGGCGCGCAGGCGCGGCAGGCAGTCAAAAAAATGCTGAGAAGCAACTGAAGACATGCAAAGCAGGCCTGGCGGGGCCTGCTTTGCCGGCGCTTCCCCATGAGCCACATGGGATCCCGGCCAAAACTGCTAAAATGCCGGGATGACCAAGAGACGCAATTCTCCCTTCAGTTTCTCAGCCGAGGATTTCGACGAATCCATGGATTCCTTTGGCGCTTTCGACCCTTTCCATTCTGACTCCACCTCCCGCCAGGCTGCTGCGACCGATGCCGGCAAGCGCGCCGAAGGCGACGATGCCGCGGCAGACGAGGACCGCCCCCCGCTGGAGCTGGACCTGACCAATCATTTCCTGATCGCCATGCCGTCCATGCTGGACCCGATCTTCGGCGGCACCGTGGTCTACCTGTGCGAACACAACCATAACGGCGCGCTCGGCGTGGTCATCAACAAGCCCACCGACATGACCATGGATGTGCTGTTCGACCGCATCAACCTCAAGCTCGAGATCAAGCCCGATACCCCTGACGCCATGCCGGAACTGTATCGCCGCCCGGTCATGTTCGGCGGTCCGGTGCAGGTGGAGCGCGGCTTCGTGCTGCATTCGACCTCGGAAAAGTATTCCTCGACCCTGCAGGTCACCGATGAGGTTGCCCTGACCACCTCCAAGGATGTGCTCGAAGCGGTGGCCCACGGCAATGGCCCGGATCGCGTGCTGGTCACGCTGGGCTGCTCGGGCTGGAGCCCGGGGCAGCTGGAAGGCGAGATCGGCCGCAATGGCTGGCTCACCGTCAAGGCCGACCCCTCCATCATCTTCGAGCTGCCGGTGGAGGAGCGCTTCACGGCGGCCCTGGCCTTGCTGGGCATCGACCCGGTGATGCTCTCCGGCGACGCCGGACGGGCCTGAGAGGGCAGGGACGCTTGGATACCATCCTGGCCTTCGACTTCGGCTTGAAGCGCATCGGCGTGGCCGTGGGCAACACTGGCCTGAAGCAGGCGCAGCCGCTGGCCGTGATCAGCGAAGCGACCAACGACGGCAAGTTCGCCGCCATCGCGCGCCTGATCGAAGAGTGGCAACCGGCACGCTGCGTGGTCGGCCTGCCCTTGCATCCGGACGGCGCCGAGCACGAGATGAGCGTGCGCTGCCGCCGCTTTGCCAACCAGTTGCATGGCCGCTACGGCGTCGAGGTCGTGCTGGTGGATGAACGCTACAGTTCGGCGGTCATCCAGCACCAGCGCGGTGAACAGATCGATGACCAGGCTGCCGCCATCATTTTGCAGCAATACTTTGACGACGCACATTCATGAGCACAACACCTTCCCAGCTTGATGCAGAAGCGCTGTACCAGACCCTGGTGCAGCAGATCAAGGCCGGCCTGCAGGGCGCAACCGAGCTTGCGCTGGTGGGCATCCACTCGGGCGGCGCCTGGCTGGCCGAACGCCTAGCCGCTGAACTGGACCTGGGCGAGCGCCTGGGTTTCGTCGATGTTTCCTTCTACCGCGATGACTTTTCCGAGAAGGGTCTGCGCGCCGATGTGAAGCCCAGCCAGATTCCCTTCGATGTCGAGGGCGCCACCATCCTGCTGGTCGACGACGTGCTCTACACCGGCCGCACCACGCGCGCGGCCATCAACGAACTGTTCGACTATGGCCGCCCGGCGCGCGTGCTGCTGGCGGCGCTGGTGGATCGCGGCGGCCGCGAGCTGCCCATCGCCGCCGATTTCGTGGCGGCCTCGGTCGAACTCAGCAAACAAGAAAACCTGCAACTGCAACGCGCCGATGACGGCCGCTTCTCCCTTACGGTGGTCCATGCTTAATCCCCAACTCAACAAAAACGGCGAACTGCAACACCTGCTGACCATCGAGGGCCTGCCGCGCGCTATCCTCACGCACATCCTCGATACCGCTTCCTCCTTCGTCAGCATCGGCGACCGCGAAGTCAAGAAGGTGCCGCTGATGCGCGGCAAGAGCGTCTTCAACCTGTTCTTCGAGAACTCCACGCGCACCCGCACCACCTTCGAGATCGCCTCCAAGCGCCTCTCGGCGGACGTGATCAACCTCAACATCCAGGCTTCCAGCACCAGCAAGGGCGAGTCGCTTCTGGACACCATCGACAACCTGGCGGCCATGCATGCCGACATGTTCGTGGTGCGCCACGCGCAATCGGGCGCGCCCTTCCTGATCGCCAAGCACCTGATCGATACGAAGCAGTCGCATGTCCACGTGGTCAACGCCGGTGACGGCCGCCACGCGCACCCGACCCAGGGTCTCTTGGACATGTACACCATCCGCCACTACAAGAAGGACTTCACCAACCTGCGCGTGGCCATCGTGGGGGACATCCTGCACAGCCGCGTGGCGCGCTCGGATATCCATGCGCTGACCACCCTGGGCGTGCCGGAAGTGCGCGCCATCGGCCCGCGCACCTTGCTGCCCAGCGGCCTGGAGCAGATGGGCGTGCGCGTCTTCCACAACATGGAAGAGGGCTTGAAGGATGTGGACGTCATCATCATGCTGCGTCTGCAGAACGAGCGCATGAGCGGCGCCCTGCTGCCCTCGGCGCAGGAGTTCTTCAAGAGCTATGGCCTGACTCCGGAACGCCTGGCCCTGGCCAAGCCGGACGCCATCGTGATGCACCCCGGCCCGATGAACCGCGGCGTGGAAATCGATTCCGCCGTGGCCGATGGCGCCCAGGCGGTGATCCTGCCGCAGGTGACCTTCGGTATTGCGGTGCGCATGGCGGTCATGAGCATCGTGGCCGGTAATTGAATTCCAGGCTGACGACGACTATCACCGCGACGTTTTGAACGATCCGTTAAGAAGACAAGAACTGATGAAACTGCATATCAAGAACGGCCGCCTGATCGACCCGGCCAACGGCATCGACGCCCAGCAGGATGTGTATGTGGCCGCCGGCAAGATCGTAGGCGTGGGCCAGGCCCCGGCCGATTTCGTGGCCAACAAGACCATCGACGCCACCGGCCTGATCGTGGCCCCCGGCCTGGTGGACCTGTCGGCCCGCCTGCGCGAGCCCGGCTACGAATACAAGGCCACGCTGGAGTCCGAGATGCAGGCCGCCATCCAGGGTGGCGTGACCAGCCTGGTCTGCCCGCCTGACACCGATCCGGTACTGGATGAGCCTGGCCTGGTGGAAATGCTCAAGCACCGCGCCCGTTCGCTGAACCAGGCGCACGTCTACCCGCTGGGCGCGCTGACCGCCGGCCTGAAGGGCAAGGCCTTGACCGAGATGGCCGAGCTGACCGACGCAGGTTGCATCGGCTTCTCGCAGGCCGAAGAGCCGATTACCGACACCACCGTGCTGCTGTCGGCGCTGCAATACGCCAAGACCTTCAACTACACCGTCTGGCTGCGTCCGCAGGACCCGCACCTGGGCCGCACCGGCATCGCCCACAGCGGCCCGGCCGCTTCGCGCCTGGGTTTGTCGGGGGTGCCGGTGATGTCGGAGACCATTGCGCTCTATACCCTGTTCGAACTGATGCGCGCCACTGGCGCCCGTGTCCACCTCTGCCGCATGTCTTCGGCCGCCGGGCTGGAGCTGGTGCGCCAGGCCAAGAGCGAAGGCCTGCCGGTAACCTGCGATGTGGGCGTGCACCACATCCACTTGTGCGATCTGGACATCGGCTTCTTCGATTCCAATGCCCGCATGACCCCGCCGTTGCGCTCCCAGCGTGACCGCGAAGCGATCCGCACGGCGCTGCTGGATGGCACCATCGATGCGGTCTGCTCCGATCACACTCCGGTCGATGACGACGAGAAGCTGTTGCCCTTCGGCGAAGCCTCGCCGGGCGCGACCGGCCTGGAGCTGCTGCTGTCGCTGTCGCTGAAGTGGGCGCTGGAGACCGAAGGAGAGGGCAAGGAGGTGCTGTCCAAGGCCATCTCCAAGGTCACCCACCGCGCCGCCAAGGTGGCGGGCCTGAAGGCCGGCAACCTGGCCGTGGGCAGCGTGGCCGACCTCTGCCTGTTCGATCCCAACGCCATGTGGAAGGTGCAGGGTGCGGCGCTGGCCAGCCAGGGCAAGCACACCCCGTTCCTGGGCTACGAGCTGCCGGGCGTGGTCAAGGCCACCATCGTGTCGGGGCATATCGCCTTCGAGCGGTGATTGCTGCAGCTTGACTCTTGCTTGATCGATAGTTTCCTTTAGGCAACTCCGATCTTGTTTTCTACTTAAGCCGTTTTTCCGTCGACGACGACCTGATCACGACCCGATTACGCCATGTTCGTTTTCCGTTTGCTGCGCCTGATCGCGCATCTCTTCAAGGGCATGGCGGTCTGTGCCTTCCTGTTCCCATTCACGTCCCAGAAGGGCCGCGAGGCGCATATCCGGCGCTGGTCGCGCAAGCTGCTGCGCATCTGCGGCATCGACGTGCGCATCGACAGTCCGCTGCCGATCCAGCGTTCGCTGCTGGTGTCCAATCATGTGAGCTGGCTGGATATCTTCGTGGTCAATTCATTGCAGCCCTGCCGCTTCGTGGCCAAGTCCGAGATCCGCAACTGGCCCCTGATCGGCTGGCTGTGCGCCAAGACCGGCACCATCTTCATTTCGCGCGGCAAGGCCAGCGATGTGCGCCGCATCTTCAAGGGCCTGGTGGAAAGCATCGAGAAGGACGAACACGTCGCCTTCTTCCCGGAGGGCACCACGGCTGCGCAAGGCACGCTGCTGCCGTTCCACGCCAATCTGTTCGAGGCTGCCATCGATGCCAAGGCGCCGGTGCAACCCTATGCGCTGCGCTATGTGGACGCCAATGGGCAGTTGCATGCAGCGGCTGACTTCATCGGCGAGATGTCCATCGCCGAGAGCATCCTTACCATCCTCAAGGCGCGCGGCATGACGGCAGAATTGAAGCAATTGCCGCTCATCAGCACCGAAGGCGCACATCGGCGCGACCTCGCGCGCAGCACGCGTGAGGTCATTGCCACCGGACTGGGCTATTCGCTGGCCTCGCTCAGCCCGGCCGGCGCGCCTGCGGACACTGCACCTGGAACAGCGCCCGATCCTCAAGTCGCACCGCACTGAGCTGGCCGCCCCAGACGCAACCGGTATCGAGGGCGATCAGCTTGGGGCGCATCACCAATCCCAGCGTGGACCAGTGACCAAAGACCACGGTCACCTCCTCGGTCCGCCGGCCCGGCACATCGAACCAGGGCATCAAGCCTGCCGGCGCCGCTGCCGCGCCTTCCTTCACTGCAAAATCCATCGTCCCGTCGGCCTGGCAGAAGCGCAGGCGGGTGAAGGCATTGATGATGCAGCGCAGGCGATCGTAGCCGGCCAGGTCGTCGCTCCAGCGGTCGGGTTGGTTGCCATACATATGGCGGAGGAAGGCGATCCACTGGTCGCTGCGCAGCATGCTTTCCACCTCACCGGCCAGCGCCAGCGCCTGTTGCAGGTCCCATTGCGGCAGTACCCCGGCATGCACGATCAGGTGGCCCTGTTCATGGATGGCAAGGGGACGATGGCGCAGCCAGTGGATCAGTTCTTCGCGGTCGGGAGCCTGGAGGATCTCGGCCAGGGTGTCGTCACGGTGGGCGGGGCGGATGCCGCAGGCCACCGCCAGCAGGTGCAGGTCGTGGTTGCCCAGCACCGCCTGCGCGCGCTGGCCCATCTGCATGATGGTGCGCAGGGTCTGCAGGGATTGCGGGCCGCGGTTGATGAGGTCGCCGGCGAAGATGAGCTGCGCGTCTGCGCTCAGCGGCAGCTGGCGCTGCAGATCCAGGAACGGGGTGAGGCAACCCTGGAGGTCGCCGATGACGTAATGATGAGTCTCTTGCATGAGGCTGGACAATTCTGGCTGGGAGCGTTTGCGCTGGGCGCGGGCGCCGATGTTCAAATGTTAAGATGTGGCCCGTTCAATGCATCTGAATGTTGCCGGAATGAAATGCGGCGGGGCTGAATGCTGCAATGCGCAACCATTTTGCGTCAAGCGGATCACAAGCGGGTAGCGTCAGGCAGACGCCTTCCGGTTCTCCTATCAATGAAGGAATCATACTGTGACATCACTTTCGCCATCCATCTTCAAGGCTTACGACATCCGCGGCATCATCGGCAAGACGCTCGATGGCACGGTAGCGTACCGCATCGGCCAAGCCTTTGGCGCCGCCGCCCTGGCCAAGGGCCAGAAGAAGGTCGTGATCGGTCGCGATGGTCGTCTCTCGGGGCCTGAGCTGGCTGCCGAGCTGGCTCGCGGGCTGCAGGCAGTGGGCGTGGATGTGATCGACCTGGGCATGGTGGCCACTCCCATGGTCTATTTCGGCACCCATGTGCTGGACACCCAGTCGGGCATCATGGTCACCGGCAGCCACAATCCGCCGGACTATAACGGTTTCAAGATGGTACTGGCCGGCGAGGCCATCCACGGTGAGACCATCCAGGCGCTCTACCACGCCATCGTCAAGGGCGACTTCCCGCAGGGCGCGGGCGGCTACGCCACTCATGACATCAAGGCCGCCTATATCGAGCGCATGCTCTCCGATGTCAAGCTGGCGCGCCCGCTGAAGATCGCCGTGGATTGCGGCAATGGCGTGGCCGGCGCATTTGCCGGCGAGATCTACCGGGCGCTGGGCTGCGAGGTGACCGAGCTGTTCTGCGAAGTCGATGGCACCTTCCCCAATCATCATCCCGATCCGGCCCATCCGGAAAACCTGCAAGACCTGATCCGCTGCCTGCGCGAGACCGACTGCGAACTCGGCCTGGCCTTCGACGGTGACGGCGACCGCCTGGGCCTGGTGACCAAGGATGGCCAGATCATCTATCCGGACCGCCAGCTCATGCTCTTCGCCGAAGACGTGCTGACCCGCCATCCGGGCAAGGAAATCCTCTACGACGTCAAATGCACCCGCCATCTGGCGCCCTGGATCACCGCGCGCGGCGGCCGCCCGCTGATGTGGAAGACCGGGCATTCGCTGGTCAAGGCCAAGCTGCGCGAGACCGGCGCCCCCCTAGGCGGCGAGATGAGCGGCCATATCTTCTTCAAGGACCGTTGGTTCGGTTTCGATGATGGTCTCTATGCCGGCGTACGCATGCTCGAGCTGATGGCGCGCCAGGCCGATCCGTCGGCGGTGCTCAATGCCTTGCCCCAGTCGGTGAGCACGCCCGAATTGCAGCTCAAGCTGCAGGAAGGCGAGAACGTGGCGCTCATCGGCAAGCTGCAAGGCGAAGCCAGTTTCGACGGTGCCCAGGAGATCATCGCCATCGACGGCCTGCGCGTGGAATATCCGGACGGTTTCGGCCTGGCGCGCTCGTCCAACACCACGCCGGTGCTGGTGCTGCGCTTCGAGGCGGAAACCCCCGAGGCGCTGGCGCGCATTCAGGCGCAGTTCCGCAAAGCCATCCTGGCGGTGCGTCCGGACGTGGCATTGCCGTTCTGATGGGGTAAGATGCTGGCCCACAGATAACGCCAGAGTGGGTCAGCCTTGAAAATCCTTATCGTCCGCGTCTCCTCGCTAGGCGACGTCGTCCATAACATGCCGATGGTCGCGGACATTCATCGTCATTTCCCTGATGCACAGATCGACTGGGTGGTCGAGGAGGCCTATACCGGCCTGGTCGGCCTGAACCCCCATGTGCGCAATATCATCCCCATCGCCCTGCGGCGCTGGCGCAAGAGCCTGTGGTCGGCCGCCACCCGCGCCGAGATCGGCGCGTTCCGCCGGCAACTGCGTGCCGAGCGCTATGACCTGGTGTTCGATACCCAGGGTTTGCTCAAGACCAGCGTCGTCATGCGCATGGCGCGCCTGTCGGACAATGGTCGCCGCATCGGCCTGGCCAATGCCACCGAGGGTTCGGGCTATGAACCGCTCTCGCGCATCTTCCATGACCAGAGCATTGCCGTGGACCGGCGCACCCATGCGGTGACCCGCGCGCGTCTGGTGGCCGCTGGCGCACTGGGCTACCAGTTGGACCCGCGGCCCGACTTCGCCTTGCAGGCGGCGCCGCAGCAGCGCTGGCCATGGATGCCCGAGCAAGACTACGTGGTGTTCTTCCACGGTACGGCGCGCGCGGCCAAGCAGTGGCCGCAGGCGCAGTGGATCAGGCTGGGCCAGGCGCTGGCCGCGCGCGGCTTGCCCATCTTGCTGCCGTGGGGCAGCCAGCGCGAGCAGCAGGCCGCCCAGCAACTGGCCCAGGCCATTGCCGGTGCGACCGTGTTGCCGGCCTTGCCCCTGATGCAGGCTGTCGCGCTGGTGCAGCAGGCCAGGCTGGTGGTGGGCCTGGATACGGGGCTCACGCATATCGCCGCAGCCTGCGGCAAGCCCACCATCGAGCTGTATTGCGATTCCCCGCGCTGGAAGACCGAGGGCAACTGGTCGCCCTCCATCATCAACCTGGGCGATCTGGGCAGCCCGCCCAGGGAAGACGAAGTGCTGCAAGCCGCCCTGCAACTGCTGGCATGAGCGCCGCGTTGGCCGATCATCCGATGCGTTGAAGCAGATCAAACCGCATCAGCAAACTTGTCGGAAGCGCCGCCAGAGCGCCTGGGGCGGGCCTGTCGCGGTTTTTTTGCGGTGCTGCGCCAATATACGGGGCTGGCGCTTGCGGGCATAATACCGGCCATGGAATCACAAATTATCGAGATCGGCCTGACCGAATGGCAGGCTGACAATCCCCATCAGGAGTGGATCACCGCGCTGGAAGCCGGCAAGGTGCTGTATTTCCCGCATCTTGGCTTCCAGTTGCTGGAGTCCGAGCGCGCGCTGCTGGATCCGGCTGTGCGCGACCCCAAGGTCCGCAACATCAGCCTGGACGCCCGCGGCCACATCAAGGGCGCCGCCGGCGACGCCGAGCAGCAGTTGGCGCTGGCCGCCATGGTCGGACGTTTCCGCGAACAGGCGCTTGGGCTGGTGCATTCCCTGCTGCCCAAATACAGCGACGCGCTGCGGGTGGCGCCCACCAGCTACCGCCCGATGCAGGTCGAGACCCGCGCTCAGTCCTGGCGTGCCGATGACCGCCGCATGCATGTGGATGCCTTTCCCTCCCGTCCCAACTATGGCGAGCGCATCCTGCGCGTGTTCACCAATATCAATCCCGACGGTGTGCCGCGGGTCTGGCGCGTCGGCGAGCCGTTCGAAACCGTGGCCCGGCGCTTCCTGCCGCGCGCCAAGCCCTATGTGCGCTGGCAGGCCAGTGCGCTGAAGGCCTTGCATGTCACCAAGTCCTTGCGCAGCGAGTACGACCACCTGATGCTGCAACTGCATGACGGCATGAAGGGCGACATGCAGTACCAGCAGGACGCCCAGCAGGTCAGCATGCCCTTTGCCGCCGGCTCGGTCTGGATCTGTTTCTCGGACCAGGCTTCCCACGCGGTGATGTCCGGCCAGTACATGATGGAGCAGACCCTGCACCTGGCTCCGGAGCGGCAGTACGATCCGCAATCCAGTCCGCTGGCCATCCTGACGCGCCTGGTCGGCCATCCGTTGGTCTGATGCGCTGGCTGTATAGTGCATTGTGGTGGTTTGCCATGCCGCTGGTGCTGCTGCGCCTGTGGCGGCGCGGTCGCCAGGAGCCCGGGTATCGGGCCCATGTGGCCGAACGGCTGGGGTTCTATCCGCGCCTGCCTGATCCGCAGGCGCGTTTCATCTGGGTGCATGCCGTGTCCGTGGGCGAGACCCGTGCCGCTGAGCCGCTGGTGGACGCCCTTCTTTCCCGCTACCCGGACTGCAAGATCCTGCTGACCTGCATGACTGCCACAGGTCGTGCGACCGGCGCGCAGGTGTTCGGCAAGTATGGCGCGCGGGTGGTGCAAAGCTTCCTTCCGTATGACACGGGATGGATGTGCGGTCGTTTTCTGCGCCATTTCAGGCCGATGGCTTGCATTCTGATGGAAACCGAGGTGTGGCCGAACCTGATCCGGCAGTGCCGGCGTCATGATGTGCCGGTGATGCTGGCCAATGCCAGGTTGTCGGAGCGTTCATTGCGGCGCGGCCAGCGGTTTGCCTCCCTGTTGCGACCGGCTGCCGAGGCCATCGACGTCGTCGGTGCGCAATCGGATGGGGATGCCCAGCGTTTGCGGGCCTTTGGCGCTCGTCACGTGGAAGTGACTGGCAGTCTCAAGTTCGATGTGCAGCCGCCCATGCAAGTGGTTGAGCGGGGCCGGCAATGGAAGCGCGCGCTAGGCGAGCGCAAGGTCTTGCTGTGCGCCAGTACCCGTGAGGGCGAAGAAGTCCTGATCCTCGATGCCTTGGCCAAGCTGGGGCAGGCGGATTGGCTCACGGTCATCGTGCCGCGTCATCCGCAGCGCTTCGACGAGGTCGCCGCCTTGATCCGCGCCCGTGGGCTGAGGCTGCGCCGCCGTTCCGAACTGGCGCAGGGCTTTGCCGTAGAAGATGTGGACGTGGTGCTGGGCGATTCGATGGGAGAGATGTTCGCCTACTATGCCCTCTCCGACGTCAGCTTCATCGGCGGCAGCCTGTTGCCCTTGGGCGGACAGAACCTGATCGAGGCTTTGGCCTTGGGCAAGCCGGTGCTGATTGGCGAGCACACCTTCAATTTCCTGCGGATTACCGAGGAGGCCGTGGCCGATGGGGCGGCGGTGCGGGTGGGGGATGCGGTGGAGTTGCTGCGGCAGTGGTCCATCCTCATCGCAGAACCCGACCGTATTGATGAGATGGCACAGGTTGCGCTGTCATTTGCCCAGCGCCACCAGGGAGCGACCGATCGGAGCCTGGTGCTGCTGGCCCCTCTGCTGGAGCACGCTCATGCGCGCCGATAGGCTTCTACGGTCTTCCTGAAGGCGGCATCTACCGTAATAGGCGGCGACCAGCCCAGCAATTCGCGGTTCTTGCTGATGTCGACCTGTAATGAGCCACAGAGTCTTTGCGCGATTCCTTTCTTGCCCATCAGGAGCGCCGCCAGTGTCAGCCATGATGCAGGTACCGGCAGCAGGGTGGGTGATTTGTCCAGGGCCTGGCCCAGCCGCTGGAGCATTGCGGTGGTGGACAGGTCTTCCCCATCCGATGCCAGGAATATCTGGCCTGCTGCGGCCGGGTGAGCGAGACAGACGGTAATCAAATCCACCAGGTTGTCCAACGCCACCAGGCTACGCCGGTTGTGGGTGATGCCGCCCAAGGGCAGCGGTATTCCCTTGTCCAGCCAGCGCATCATGCTCAGGAAGTTAGCTTTCACGCCCGGGCCATAGACCAGCACCGGCCGTATTATCACCACTTGCATCTTTCCCGTGCGGCCCAATTCAAGCAATGCCTGTTCAGCCTCCATCTTGGAAATGCCATAGGGGTCGGTCGGAGCAGGCCTCTCATCGGGGGTAAAGGGCTGCCCAGGACGGGTTTGTTCGCCATTGACCTTGATGGAACTGATGAAAATGAAACGTTGCACCCCAGCCTGTTGCGCCTGACGCGCCAGGGAAAGGCTGCCCTCGAGATTGACGCGCCGGAATTCGGCCAGTGGATCGCTGGCCGTTTCGTTCATCACATGTACCCGGGCAGCGCAATGGACTACCGCCTCTATATTGTGCAAGGCTGCTGACCAGTCTGTTTCAGGATCCAGGCCTGAAATGACGGTGCGTTCGATACGCTCCTTATCCATGACTGTTTGGGAGGACGGGCGAAATGCGCCTCGCAGAACGTGTTGTCCTTCCGAGGCCAGGCGGCTGAGCAAAGCTCGGCCTACGAAACCCGAGGCGCCTGTGACAAGAATATGCATGGATAGGAAACGGCTGAAATGAAGAGGGGCAAATCTTATCATCACGCCCTGATCGGGCTGCTCAGCCGCGGCTGAGCGGGGCGTGTGATTATTCGGCAGGGTGAGCGGAAGATCGTTTTTAATTATTTACGATTATTTTTCAAAAAGGGCTTGCGCGGCTGCAGGTGGATTGCTATAGTTCGCCCCCTGCTGACGCGACACACGAAGCGAAGTTGAAAAACAAAGCGACAGATGTCGGCGAAGCAATGAGTAGTGGGGCAGTTTGTAGGGCGTTTTAAATGGAAGTAGTCGAAGCGGTAAGTTCAGCGAAGACGAAAAAATTTAAAACGAATCGCAAAAAAGTAGTTGACGCGATAAACAAGCTGCTACATAATCTCGTTTCTCTGCTGCTGACGAACAAAACGATTCGCAGCGATGCAAACAGCGCCAAGCGCGTTTGCGACAGACAAGATCTTTAAAAATTAACAGCCGATAAGCGTGGGCGTTTAATGAAGTGCGACAGAACTTCGGTTCTGGAAACTTTAAACATTAAATGCTCACAAGAAATATAGGTAAGATCGCAAGAAATTACCTGTCAGTATTTTGAGAGAGCGATGCCCTTCGGGGTAGCCAGAAATGGCACAAAACAGAGATTAAACTAAAGAGTTTGATCCTGGCTCAGATTGAACGCTGGCGGCATGCCTTACACATGCAAGTCGAACGGCAGCATAGGAGCTTGCTCCTGATGGCGAGTGGCGAACGGGTGAGTAATATATCGGAACGTGCCCTAGAGTGGGGGATAACTAGTCGAAAGACTAGCTAATACCGCATACGATCTACGGATGAAAGTGGGGGATCGCAAGACCTCATGCTCCTGGAGCGGCCGATATCTGATTAGCTAGTTGGTGGGGTAAAAGCCTACCAAGGCAACGATCAGTAGCTGGTCTGAGAGGACGACCAGCCACACTGGGACTGAGACACGGCCCAGACTCCTACGGGAGGCAGCAGTGGGGAATTTTGGACAATGGGGGCAACCCTGATCCAGCAATGCCGCGTGAGTGAAGAAGGCCTTCGGGTTGTAAAGCTCTTTTGTCAGGGAAGAAACGGTAGTAGCTAATATCTATTACTAATGACGGTACCTGAAGAATAAGCACCGGCTAACTACGTGCCAGCAGCCGCGGTAATACGTAGGGTGCAAGCGTTAATCGGAATTACTGGGCGTAAAGCGTGCGCAGGCGGTTGTGTAAGTCAGATGTGAAATCCCCGGGCTCAACCTGGGAATTGCATTTGAGACTGCACGGCTAGAGTGTGTCAGAGGGGGGTAGAATTCCACGTGTAGCAGTGAAATGCGTAGATATGTGGAGGAATACCGATGGCGAAGGCAGCCCCCTGGGATAACACTGACGCTCATGCACGAAAGCGTGGGGAGCAAACAGGATTAGATACCCTGGTAGTCCACGCCCTAAACGATGTCTACTAGTTGTCGGGTCTTAATTGACTTGGTAACGCAGCTAACGCGTGAAGTAGACCGCCTGGGGAGTACGGTCGCAAGATTAAAACTCAAAGGAATTGACGGGGACCCGCACAAGCGGTGGATGATGTGGATTAATTCGATGCAACGCGAAAAACCTTACCTACCCTTGACATGGATGGAATCCCGAAGAGATTTGGGAGTGCTCGAAAGAGAACCATCACACAGGTGCTGCATGGCTGTCGTCAGCTCGTGTCGTGAGATGTTGGGTTAAGTCCCGCAACGAGCGCAACCCTTGTCATTAGTTGCTACGAAAGGGCACTCTAATGAGACTGCCGGTGACAAACCGGAGGAAGGTGGGGATGACGTCAAGTCCTCATGGCCCTTATGGGTAGGGCTTCACACGTCATACAATGGTACATACAGAGGGCCGCCAACCCGCGAGGGGGAGCTAATCCCAGAAAGTGTATCGTAGTCCGGATTGGAGTCTGCAACTCGACTCCATGAAGTTGGAATCGCTAGTAATCGCGGATCAGCATGTCGCGGTGAATACGTTCCCGGGTCTTGTACACACCGCCCGTCACACCATGGGAGCGGGTTTTACCAGAAGTGGGTAGCCTAACCGCAAGGAGGGCGCTCACCACGGTAGGATTCGTGACTGGGGTGAAGTCGTAACAAGGTAGCCGTATCGGAAGGTGCGGCTGGATCACCTCCTTTCTAGAGTGCGCACGAAGTTAAGCGTCCACACTTATCGGCTGTAATTCAAAGAACAGTTATTTGGTGAAGCGCGGTCCGTGACACAACGTCATCGACTGGCTACTGATACTGATCCAAGCGGGTCTGTAGCTCAGCTGGTTAGAGCACCGTGTTGATAACGCGGGGGTCGTTGGTTCGAGCCCAACCAGACCCACCAAGGTTTCGGGGGTTTAGCTCAGCTGGGAGAGCACCTGCTTTGCAAGCAGGGGGTCGTCGGTTCGATCCCGTCAACCTCCACCAAGAAATATCAAACCTAAGTCAGCGTCGCCAACGCAAGACGTAGTGATTTAGGTTTGATCTTTTACGATCAATGGCTGTTTTTGTTCTTTAACAATCTGGAAGAAGTAAAGATTCATTTAAACGATCGCCAGGACTTCGGTTCTTGCGAAAGTAAAAATGGGTGTGATTGTATCAATCAAAGTATTACGAAGTGATCTTAGCAATTAGAAGACTTACTTTGGAATACGGCAAACGCTAAAACTCAACGCTTCTTTATAACGCTCTTGCAAAAGAGGCTAACGTTATAGGAACAAGCGAATAAGTGCACATGGTGGATGCCTTGGCGATTACAGGCGATGAAGGACGTAGTAGCTTGCGATAAGCTGCGGGGAGCTGGCAAACGAGCTTTGATCCGCAGATTTCCGAATGGGGAAACCCGGCCGTAAGGTCATCGTTATCTGAATACATAGGGTAACGAAGCGAACGTGGCGAACTGAAACATCTAAGTAGCTACAGGAAAAGAAATCAACCGAGATTCCCAAAGTAGTGGCGAGCGAAATGGGATCAGCCTGCAAGATTTAGCATCAACGATAGCAAAACGGAATGGAAAGTCCGGCCATAGAGGGTGATAGCCCCGTATGCGAAATCGATGGTGTGGAACTAGGCTTGCGACAAGTAGGGCGGGACACGTGAAATCCTGTCTGAACATGGGGGGACCATCCTCCAAGGCTAAATACTCGTAATCGACCGATAGTGAACCAGTACCGTGAGGGAAAGGCGAAAAGAACCCCGGAAGGGGAGTGAAATAGATCCTGAAACCGTGTGCATACAAACAGTAGGAGCCCTGTAAGGGGTGACTGCGTACCTTTTGTATAATGGGTCAGCGACTTACATTCAGTGGCAAGCTTAACCGAATAGGGAAGGCGTAGAGAAATCGAGTCCGAATAGGGCGTTCAGTCGCTGGGTGTAGACCCGAAACCAAGTGATCTATCCATGGCCAGGTTGAAGGTGCGGTAACACGCACTGGAGGACCGAACCCACTAATGTTGAAAAATTAGGGGATGAGCTGTGGATAGGGGTGAAAGGCTAAACAAACTTGGAAATAGCTGGTTCTCTCCGAAAACTATTTAGGTAGTGCCTCAAGTATCACCATCGGGGGTAGAGCACTGTTATGGCTAGGGGGTCATCGCGACTTACCAAACCATTGCAAACTCCGAATACCGATGAGTGCGAGCTTGGGAGACAGACGCCGGGTGCTAACGTCCGACGTCAAGAGGGAAACAACCCAGACCGCCAGCTAAGGTCCCAAAGATTGGCTAAGTGGAAAACGAAGTGGGAAGGCTAAAACAGTCAGGAGGTTGGCTTAGAAGCAGCCATCCTTTAAAGAAAGCGTAATAGCTCACTGATCGAGTCGTCCTGCGCGGAAGATGTAACGGGGCTAAGCCAGTCACCGAAGCTGCGGATATCCGTAAGGATATGGTAGGAGAGCGTTCTGTAAGCCTGTGAAGGTGTCTTGTAAAGGATGCTGGAGGTATCAGAAGTGCGAATGCTGACATGAGTAGCGATAATGCGGGTGAAAAGCCCGCACGCCGTAAGCCCAAGGTTTCCTGTTCAACGTTCATCGGAGCAGGGTGAGTCGGCCCCTAAGGCGAGGCAGAGATGCGTAGCTGATGGGAAGCAGGTTAATATTCCTGCACCGTCGTTAGATGCGATGGGGGGACGGATCGCGGAAGGTTGTCCGACTGTTGGAATAGTCGGTTTTTGCATCGAAGAAGGCTGTTAGGCAAATCCGGCAGCGTAATTCAAGGGTGTGAGACGAGCGAACTTGTTCGCGAAGCAATCGGAAGTGGTTCCAAGAAAAGCCTCTAAGCTTCAGTCTAACGAGACCGTACCGCAAACCGACACAGGTGGGCGAGATGAGTATTCTAAGGCGCTTGAGAGAACTCGGGAGAAGGAACTCGGCAAATTGGTACCGTAACTTCGGGATAAGGTACGCCCAAGTAGTTTGACTGGCCTGCGCCAGAAGGACAAAAGGGTTGCAATAAAATGGTGGCTGCGACTGTTTAATAAAAACACAGCACTCTGCAAACACGAAAGTGGACGTATAGGGTGTGACGCCTGCCCGGTGCTGGAAGATTAAATGATGGGGTGCAAGCTCTTGATTGAAGTCCCAGTAAACGGCGGCCGTAACTATAACGGTCCTAAGGTAGCGAAATTCCTTGTCGGGTAAGTTCCGACCTGCACGAATGGCGTAACGATGGCCACACTGTCTCCTCCCGAGACTCAGCGAAGTTGAAATGTTTGTGATGATGCAATCTACCCGCGGCTAGACGGAAAGACCCCATGAACCTTTACTGTAGCTTTGCATTGGACTTTGAACCAATCTGTGTAGGATAGGTGGGAGGCTTTGAAGCAGGGACGCTAGTCTCTGTGGAGCCAACCTTGAAATACCACCCTGGTTTGTTTGAGGTTCTAACCTTGGTCCGTTATCCGGATCGGGGACAGTGCATGGTAGGCAGTTTGACTGGGGCGGTCTCCTCCCAAAGTGTAACGGAGGAGTTCGAAGGTACGCTAGGTACGGTCGGACATCGTGCTAATAGTGCAATGGCATAAGCGTGCTTAACTGCGAGACTGACAAGTCGAGCAGGTACGAAAGTAGGACATAGTGATCCGGTGGTTCTGTATGGAAGGGCCATCGCTCAACGGATAAAAGGTACTCTGGGGATAACAGGCTGATTCCTCCCAAGAGTTCATATCGACGGGGGAGTTTGGCACCTCGATGTCGGCTCATCACATCCTGGGGCTGTAGCCGGTCCCAAGGGTATGGCTGTTCGCCATTTAAAGTGGTACGTGAGCTGGGTTTAAAACGTCGTGAGACAGTTTGGTCCCTATCTGCCGTGGGCGTTGGAAGTTTGAAGGGGGCTGCTCCTAGTACGAGAGGACCGGAGTGGACGAACCTCTGGTGTATCGGTTGTCACGCCAGTGGCATTGCCGAGTAGCTAAGTTCGGAAGAGATAACCGCTGAAAGCATCTAAGCGGGAAACTCGCCTTGAGATGAGACTTCCCGGGAACTAGATTCCCCTAAAGGGTCGTTCGAGACCAGGACGTTGATAGGTCAGGTGTGGAAGCGCAGTAATGCGTTAAGCTAACTGATACTAATTGCCCGTGCGGCTTGTTCCTATAACATTAGCTCTGTTATAGACAAGTTGAGCATATATTGTGTTTGCCCTAGTGCATCACACCCCAAGAATCTATTAAATACTTCTTCCAGTTTGGGTTAGTTGCTGCTCGATCGAGAGCAACTGACTTTACAAGTTATGCCTGATGACTATAGCAAGTTGGTACCACCCCTTCCCATCCCGAACAGGACCGTGAAACGACTTCGCGCCGATGATAGTGCTGCAACCAGTGTGAAAGTAGGTCATCGTCAGGCTTGTTACTCCCAAGAACCCTCGTTACGAAAGTAGCGAGGGTTTTTGCTTTGGGCGATCCGGTTCTAGATCCTCCTGCTTCGAGGCCTTGCCATCGGCTTCAATATCCTCGCTCCACTCTTCTATCCTCTGTCAGCAGGACAACCAAGAACTCCAGATAGCAGCTTGTCGCTATTGAATGACGATGCAAATGTGCGGTGGCCAATATTTATTTGGTTTTATGCACAACGTCCATCGAGACAGGACCGATTGCGTTACTTCCGTTATTCCCAAATCTGTTAGGGCTCGGCAGCCAAAGTTGCTGGAAAGCCGCTATAGCGCACAATCGCAGTGAACAGAGATTTAGTCTTATGCGCAGCTGCTTCAGCTCTCGGGTGCCGCAGTTAATTTATGCACAGGCAAAAACTCCAACTTTCTGGTTCAACCATCACCACATTTGCTGTAACCATCAATGCTCCAGCCAACAAAAATGCCGTTCAGTTTTCACTGAACGGCATCTCAAGGCAGATAATCCGCCCTTCTTTCTATACGGCCCGGTATGACTTACTGCTTGGCCGCCACACTCACCGTGTTTTCATTCAAGCCGCCTCCTAATGCCTTGTACAGATCAATGGCATTGTTCAACCGCAGCTGCCGCGCCTGGATCAAGGCTTGTTGCGCCGAGAACAGGTCGCGCTGCGCATCCAGCTGATCCAGCGACGAGGCTATCCCATTCTTGAAGCGCAGGTCAGTCAACTTGAGACGCTCCTGCTGAGCAGCTACGAAAGCTTCCTGCGCCTTGACCTGCTCATCCAGGCTGCCACGCGCCACCAGGGCATCCGCAACTTCGCGGAATGCAGTCTGGATGGCCTTTTCGTAGCTCACGATGGCCTTGTTCTTGCGCACTTCCGTCAAGTCCAGATTGGCGCTGTTACGGCCGAAATCGAAAATCGGCAAGGACAGCGAAGGACCAAAGCTCCACGCGCCAGAACCGCTTTCGAACAACCCGCCCAGCGTGCTGCTGGCGCTGCCGAAGCTGCCGGTCAGCGAGATACGCGGGAAGAATGCCGCGCGCGCCGCGCCGATATTGGCGTTGGCAGCCAGCAGGCTCTGCTCGGCCGAGCGGATGTCAGGACGATTGGTCAGCAGGTCCGAAGGCAGGCCGGCGGGAATGTCGGTCACGATCTTTTCATCCGACAGCAACTGCGCCGGCGGTAACTCGCCGATCTTCTTACCGACCAGAAGCGTCAGGGCATTCTCTGCCTGGGCGCGCTGGCGCTCCAGCTGGGTCTTGGCGACCCGGGCCGATTCCACCAAGGTTTGCGTCAGGCGGAAATCCAGCGCGGTGCTGGCGCCCACATCCAGGCGCTTCTGCGCCAGTTCGAGATTGGACTGGCGCGACTTGAGGGTCTCATCGGCCAGCTTCAACTGCTCGGCATAGGAACGTTCGGCCAGATAGGCCTGCGCCACCTGCGCCACCAGGCTGATCTGCGCGGACTTCTGCGCTTCTTCGGTGGAGAGGTAGCTGGCCAGCGCCGCGTCCTTCAGGTTGCGCACGCGGCCGAAAAAGTCCAGCTCGTAGGCAGGCACCGCCAGGCCGACCTGGTAGCTGTTGCTGATGGTCGGCTGTCCCGTCAGGGACTGGCTGGCGGCGGTGCGGGTACGCGCCGCATTGCCCGACAGGTTCAGGTTGGGCAGCAGATCGGCGCGTGCGATCTGGTATTGTGCGCGCGCCTCCTCGATATTGAGCACGGCGGTGCGCAGGTCACGGTTGTTTTCCAGCGCCGTAGCGATGAGCTGCTGCAAACGCTGGTCCGGGAAGAACTGACGCCAGCCCAGGTTGACAGCCTGCAGTTCGGCACGGCCAGCGGCGTCGGCCGGGTAGGACGATTCCACCGGCGCTTGCGGACGCTCATAGGTGGGAGCCAGCGAGCAGCCCCCCAGTACGCCGGCCACCACCAGCGCTGCGCACATGTGCAGCAGGCGAGGCGAGCGCGGCATCGACAGATTAGCCATTGTTATTCTCCACTATTGATCTTGGGCGAGTGCTCGGCGTCGAACTTGCGCTGACGCTCGCTGCCCTTGAATATCTTGCGCACGACCACGAAGAAGATCGGCACCAGGAACACCGCCAGCACCGTCGCCGTGATCATGCCGCCCATCACACCGGTACCAATGGCGCGCTGGCTGGCCGAACCGGCGCCAGAGGCGATGGCCAAGGGCAGCACGCCCAGGATGAAGGCCAGCGAGGTCATGATGATCGGGCGGAAACGCAGGTGCACCGCTTCCAGCGTGGCCTCGATCAAGCCCTTGCCTTGCGCTTGCAGATCCTTGGCGAACTCGATGATCAGAATCGCGTTCTTGGCCGACAGACCCACCACCGCAATCATGCCCACCTTGAAGTACACGTCATTGGGCATGGCGCGCAGCGTCACGCCCAGCAGTGCGCCGAGAATACCCAGCGGCACCACCAGCATCACCGCCAGCGGAATGGAGGTGCTTTCATACAGCGCAGCCAGCACCAGGAACACCGCGATCAGCGACAGGGCATACAGGGCCGGAGCCTGGTTGCCGGAGGTCTTTTCTTCCAGCGACTGGCCAGTCCATTCGAAACCGAAGCCCGGCGGCAGCTTGGCCACGAAGGATTCCATCTCGGCCATGGCTTCACCGGTACTGCGGCCAGGGGCTGCGCCGCCGGCAATCTTCATGGCCGGGTAGCCGTTGTAGCGGATCAATTGCACGGGGCCGTTGATCCACTTGGCGGTCACGAAGGCCGAGAAGGGCACCATGGTGCCGCTGGAATTGCGGGCGTACAGGTTGGTCAGGTCTTCCGGCTGCAGGCGGCGCTTGGCGTCAGCCTGCACGATCACGCGCTGTTGGCGTCCGACATTGGGGAAGTCGTTCACATAGGACGAGCCCAGCGCCGTGGAGAGCACGCTGTTGATCGTCGAGAACGGCACGCCCAGCGCATTGGCCTTGTCGCGGTCGATGTCCAGTTGCAGCTGCGGGGCATCTTCCAGACCTTCCGGGCGCACGCCTGCCAGCACCTTGCTCTGCGCAGCCATGCCCAAGATCTGGTTACGTGCCTGCACCAGGGCGGTGTGCCCCAGGCCAGCGCGATCCTGCAGACGGAAGGTGAAACCGGTCGCATTACCCAGTTCCGGAATCGGCGGCGGGTTCAGCGGGAACACGATCGCATCCTTGATCTGCGAGAAGGCGCCAAAAGCCTTGCCCGCAATGGCGTCAGCGGACTGCGACTTGTCGCGCTGCGACCAGTCCTTCAGCGGCGTAAACACCAGCGCAGCGTTCTGACCGTTACCCGAGAACGAGTAGCCCAGCACGGCAATGGCATGCTCCACCGCCGGGTCCTTCAGGTAGTACTCTTCGATCTGCTTGACCACGGCCGTCGTGCGGGAAGTGCTGGCGCCAGGCGGCAGCTGCACGTTGGTGATGATGTAGCCCTGGTCTTCGTTGGGCAGGAAGGAGGCCGGCAGACGCACATACAGCAGGCCCACGCAGGCCACGATCAGTACATACACGATCATGTAGCGGCCAGCCTTGTTGAGCATGCCGCCGATAATGCCCTGGTAGCCACTGGCAGTGCTGTTGAACTTGCGGTTGAACCAGCCAAAGAAACCCTTCTTCTCGTGGTGGTGCCCCTTTTCCACAGGCTTGAGGATGGTCGCGCACAGCGCCGGCGTGAGGGTGAAGGCCATCAGCACCGAGAACACCATGGAGGCCACCATCGACAGCGAGAACTGGCGATAGATCGCGCCCACGGCACCGCCGAAGAAGGCCATCGGGATGAACACCGCGATCAGCACCAGGGTAATACCGATCAGCGCGCCGCTGATCTGTCCCATGGCCTTGCGGGTGGCGTCAGCCGGCGAGAGACCTTCCTCGCTCATGATCCGTTCGACGTTTTCCACCACCACGATCGCATCGTCCACCAGGATACCGATGGCCAGCACCATACCGAACATGGTCAGCACGTTGATCGAGAAGCCGAACAACAGCAGCGTGGCAAAGGTACCCAGCAGCGCCACCGGCACCACGATGGTAGGAATGATGGTGTAGCGGATGTTCTGCAGGAACAGGAACATCACCAAGAACACCAGCACGATCGCCTCGATCAGGGTCTTGACGACTTCCTCGATGGAGATCTTGACGAACTTGGAGGTGTCGTACGGGATGGTGTACTTCACACCGGTCGGGAAGTACTTGGCCAGCTCTTCCATCTTCTTGTGCACGGCCGTAGCGGTACCCAGCGCATTGGCGGTAGGGGAGAGCTGCACACCGATGAAGGAGGAGGGCTTGCCATCGAGACGGCCGGAGGTGTCATAGCTCTGGCCGCCCACTTCGACCCGGGCGACATCGCGCAGGCGCACCGTGGCGCCATTGGCGTTGGCGCGCAGGATGATATTGCCGAACTGCTCAGGCGAGGTCAGCTGGCCGTTCACCACCACGGTGGCGGCGATCTGCTGCGTTCCCGGGCTGGGCAGTGCACCCAGCGTACCACCGGCCACCAGGGCGTTCTGCGCCTGGATGGCGGCAGTCACGTCGGCAGGGGTGAGGTTGAGCCCGATCAGCTTGTTCGGATCGATCCAGATGCGCATGGCGCGCTCGGTACCGAACAGCTGCGCCTGGCCCACGCCTGGCACACGCTTGATTTCGTTGAGGACGTTACGCGAGAGATAGTCACCCAGCGCCACCGGATCAAGCTTGCCATCGGTCGAGGACAGGCCGATGAAGAGCAGGAAGTTGGAACGCGACTTGGTCACCTGCACACCCTGTTGCGTCACCGCCGCCGGCAGGCGTGCTTCGACGCGCTTCAGGCGGTTCTGCACATCCACCGCCGCCAGGTCCGGATTGGTTTCCGGCGAGAAGGTGATGGTGATCTGCACCTGGCCGTTGGCCTGGCTTTGCGACTCGATGTATTGCAGGCCATCGGCGCCGTTCATTTCCTGTTCGATCAGGCTGGTCACCGAATCGTCCAGGGTCTGC
Source organism: Herbaspirillum camelliae (assembly GCF_001929405.1). Lineage (NCBI taxonomy): Bacteria > Pseudomonadati > Pseudomonadota > Betaproteobacteria > Burkholderiales > Oxalobacteraceae > Herbaspirillum > Herbaspirillum camelliae. The sequence continues at coordinate 668,098 of NZ_KV880769.1, read as the reverse complement.
GCGGTCGCACCCGGATAAGTGGCCGTGACCACGATGGTCGGCGGCGCAATGTTGGGGTACTGGGACACCGGCAGGCCGGTGATGGCCAGCGCGCCGGCCAACATGATGAAGATCGCTAGCACCCACGCAAATACGGGGCGATCAATAAAGAACTTTCCCATCTGGCAGCCTCTTAGTTAGCTTTCGGTTGGGCGCTCGCCTCTTGCTTGGCCGGTTGGCCAGACGCTTGTGCGGGAGCGCCCGCGGGATTCCATTGCACCGGCTTGACGGTGGCGCCCGGACGCACCTTCTGCAGGCCTTCCACGATCACGCGGTCGCCTTCCTTCAAGCCATCGAGGACCTGCCAGTTGTTGCCACGCGCGCCGCCGGTCTTGACCGGACGCGGTTCGACCTTGTTCTCGGCATTGACCACCATCACCGTCGAACCGCCGGCATCGCGCACCACTGCCTGTTGCGGCACCAGCAGCGCTTGCTCATCGACGGCCTGTTCGATCTTGGCGCGCACATAGGTGCCCGGCAGCAGCAGGCGCTTGGGGTTGGGGAACTCGGCGCGCAGCGACACCGAACCGGTGTTTTCATCCACGCTGATGTCCGAGAACAGCAGCTTGCCCGGCAACGGATAAGCCTGGCCATTTTCCAGCTCCAGGGTCACGCTGGCCTTGTTCTCGCCCACGCTCTTGAGCTGGCCGGCCGCCATGGCCTGCTGCAGCTTGAGCAGGTCGGCGCTGGACTGGGTCACGTTCACATAGACCGGATCGAGCTGCTGCACCAGTGCCAACTGGGTCGCATCCCCCTGGCCCACCAGCGCACCCTCGGTCACCAACGCGCGGCCGATGCGGCCCGAGATGGGCGAAGTCACGGTGGCGTAACCCAGGTTCAGGCTGGCAGTCTGCACCGCAGCCTTGCCTGAGGCGACGTCGGCCTCGGCCTGCTTCTGCGCGGCCACGGCGTTGTCATATTCCTGCTTGGAGACCGCGTTGACTTCCACCAGCGGCTTGTAGCGCTGGGCGGTCAGGCTGGTCTGGGTCAGGTTGGCCTGGGCGCGCGCCAGCGTGGCTTGTGCGCTTTCCAGGCTGGCCTTGTACTGGGCCGGATCGATCTTGAACAGCACCTGGCCTTCCTTGACCTCGCTGCCTTCCTTGAAGACGCGCTTCTGGACGATGCCCGCCACGCGCGCACGTACCTGCGCCACGCGGAAGGCTTCTACCCGGCCCGGCAGTTCATTGGTGATGGCCACGCGTTGCGGGGCAATGGTCACCACCGAAACCTCGGACGGCGGCATCGGACCACCCTGGGCGGCGGGTTTCTGTCCGCAGGCGACCAGAGCGGCGGCGATTGCGACGGTCATGGTGAGGCGCGTGAAACGACTGACTGAGCTCATAGATATCTCGCACGAAAGTAAAGTTGAAGCCGCCAGCAGCGGCGATGAAACGAATTCGGATACACCGGTCACGACGATGCAGCATCGTCGATATCGATCGCCACGGGGCTCGCCCGATGGCAGTGAACTGCGTTGCTGCGATGCAAAAAGCCACCGCCCGCTTCCCGGCAAGGGCGCTGAAAATTTTTGCAGGTGGGGTACGGCAGGATCTTGAAGCGGATGCTATTATACATACATCCATGAATGTATGTATTTCTACGGAACATCATCGTAATTTAGCAAACTTGGCTGAAACCGCGTAGCGAAATATGAGTGATTCCTTGCATTTTCGTCCGAAAGCCGCGAAAACGCCTTTTCACCGCCAGGAAAACCGAGCTCTTCCATGTTGGATCAATTTCATACCGGCCGCAGGGCAAGACGAATGAGCACCTCAGATATTGTGACTTCGCCAGTCTTTCATTGGCCCGAGGGTGGAGTAGAGCGCTCGACCGCTGCGTCGCCGCCCGAGGGCGCCGCCAATGTGCGCGCGCAGCATGCGTATGCATCGGGCGATTCGGCGCATAGCGCTGTCTCCTGCTTCGCATCGCCGGTCTCAGGCGAGGAGTGCTGAGATGGCCCGTTCCACCAAGGAAGAAGCGCTCGAGACCCGCTCCCGCATCCTGGATGCTGCCGAGCAGGTGTTCCACGAGCGTGGCGTCTCCCAGACCTCACTGGCCGACGTGGCCAAAGCCGCCGAGGTCACCCGCGGGGCGATCTACTGGCATTTCAAGAACAAGAGCGACCTGTTTGACGCCATGTGCGAACGGGTGCGGCTGCCGATGGAAGCGGTGCTGGAAGAGAACGCCAGTCCCCAGGTGGAGGACCCGCTGGGGCAGTTCCTGCGCAGCGGCGTCTACGTGCTGACCATGGCCGCCACCGATGAGCGCTGCCGGCGGGTGTTCGACATCATTTTCAACAAATGCGAATTCGCTGATGCCCACGATCCCATCCTGATTCGCCAGCGCGAATGCCATGTGGATGGCATGCTGCGGCTGGAGCAGATCCTGGGTAATGCCGTAGCGCGCGGCCAGTTGCCGGCCACGCTGGATATTCGCCTGGCCTGCCTGATGGCGCACGCCACCTTCAGTGGATTGTTGACGGATTGGTTCTTTTCACCGGACAGTTTCGACCTGGTCAGCGAAGGGGAGCGGGTGCTGGCAGCGTCCATGCACGCGCTGAAGACCGCGCCGTCGCTGCAACGTCGCTGAGTCAGTCAGTCCGATGCAGGCGGCTCAGAGGATCTTGCGCAGGGAGCCAGGCGCCACAGCGACCGAGACCGGTTTGCTCAGCATTTCGATGAGCACCATGACCCGGCGCTCGCCATCGGCTTCGAGGAAGATGCCTTCGATGCCGGACAAGGCGCCTTCGACCAGCTGCACGCGCTGGCCGGGCGTGAAGGCGCGCTCAACAGGGGCTGCCTCGCTCTGCTGGGCCGCTTGCAGGGCCAGTACCAGTTCATTGCTGATCTTGGCCGGTTCGGTGCCGAAAGTCACCAGCCGGCTCACGCCCTTGGTCGAACGGATGGGCGCCCAGCTCTTGCTGGTGAGGCCCGCACCCAGGCGGATGAACAGATAGCGGGGGAAGAGGGCCTCGCTGCTGAGCGTCAAGGCGCCGCGGCGGACTTTCTCTTTATGCAACAATGGCAGGTAGCACTCGTAACCTTGCTGCTCAAGATTCTGCTGAGCACAGATTTCCTGTCGGGGTTTTGTATGCACCAGATACCATTGCATGGCCTTCTCCAGGACTCGTTATGGACCATCATTGTAAGCGCGCGTTAAGAAGCGGCAAAGCAAGCTGTGGTCAGCAAGATACGCTCGGCCAGAGAGAATCAGGCAAGACTGTCGCGCTTGATCCGCGCTTGACTCGCGTTTGAATATGCATCCGGGCTTGTCCCGATGATGCCCTTAGCCGGCTTGCTGGCTGCGCTCAGCTCAGTAGGTCGGCATGCCGGGATCGACCTGGCCGGCCCAGGCATGCACGCCGCCGCTGAGGTTGATCACCTTGGTAAAGCCCTGGCGCTCCAGGAAGGCCGCCACCTGCATGCTGCGGCCCCCGTGATGGCAGATGCACACCACCGGCTGTTCTTCATCGAGCTCCGAGAAGCGGCCGGGGATGGTGTTCATCGGCACCAGCTGCGAGCCGGCAATGTGGCAGGTCTGGTGTTCCCAGGGCTCGCGCACATCCAGCAACAGCGGGGTGGGACGGTCCGGATCATTGATCCACGCGGCCAGTTCCGTGGCAGAGATGTGCTCCATGGTGCGCTTTCCTGTGCGATCAGAAGGTGAAGTGGGACGGGGTCAGGGCTGCGTGCAGCGGCTTGGCCAGGGTTTCCACCACGTTGACGGTCTCGAAGGCGTGTTCGGAGGTGCGGGTGATCAGTTGCAGTTCCATCACCGGCAGCGAACCGACGATGGCCAGCAGGCGACCGCCGATCTTGAGTTGCTTGCCGAAGGCTTCGGGCAGTACCGGCAGCGAGCCCGAGATGACGATCACGTCATATTCAGCCGCCTTGCCATCGGCGCCCACCCAGCCTTGCGCGCCATTGCCCAGCTGCACATCCACATTGGCCACGCCGTAGTCCGACAGGTTCCGCTCGGCCAGGGCCTTCAGTTCCGGCGAAATCTCGACGGTAGTGACGTGACGCGCCTTGTGCGCCAGCAGCGCCGCCATGTAGCCCGAACCGGCGCCGATTTCCAGCACGTATTCATGCTTCTTGACGTTGGCTTCCTGCAGGATGCGCGCTTCGATCTTCGGCGCCAGCATGTTCTCGCCACCCGGCAGCGGGATTTCGGTGTCGAAGAAGGCCAGGCTGCGATGGGCGGCCGGGACGAATTCTTCGCGCTTGACGACCATCAGCAGGTCCAGCACGTCCTGCGCCAGCACGTTCCAGGGGCGGATCTGCTGTTCGATCATGTTGAAGCGGGCTTGTTCGATATTCATGGCGGTGGGCTCGATCTAATCTAATAGCGACGGAAAGGCAGCATTTTAGCAAACACCGACGAGCTAATCAGCCCATCTGCGCGGGGAACAGGGCTGCCAATGGGCCTGTGTTGCGGGTTTTCCTCGGAGAAAGTGCTCCGGCGGGCGGCGCTCATGCCTTCAGCCCATGGACGCAGAGGTCGATCAGGCTGGCCAGGTAGGCATCGCTGTCGATGGGCGCGATGGCGCAAGGAGCCAGCGACTGATCCCACAGCATCAGCATCATGATTGGCGCGGCGATGACCTTTTTCAGCGCGTGGGCGTCGAGAGGGCGGAATTCCCCACGGGCCATGCCGCGTTCCAGCACCCGCACCAGGGTGGCGTCGCCTCGTGAGGTGATTTCTTCATGGTAGAAGCGCGCCAGCTCGGGGAAGTTGCCCGACTCCGCCAGCATCAGCTTGGCGATGCCCTTGAGCCCAGAGCGGGAGGCGCCTTGCCACCAGCCCAGGATCAGCTCGCGCAGCAGGTCGGCGGTGTGGCCGTCGTGGCTGTCCACGCGCGCTTCGGCCTCGTCCAGCAGCGGCAGCATATGGGCGCGCACGACTGACTTGAAGAGGCTTTCCTTGCTGTCGAAATAGAGATAGAGCGTTCCCTTGGAAACGCCGGCCTGCGCCGCCACGTCTTCCAGGCGGGTGGCGGCATAGCCGCGCTCGACGAATAATTGCAGCGCCGCCGCCAGCAGTTCTTGCGGGCGGTCCTGCTTGCGTCGTTCCCAACGCGGTTCTTTGGCCGATGCAGACATGAGAAACTAGATTACCGGGAGTGGGCAATGTAAGTGCGAAGCGCGCGCGGCGTCAAGGAGATGGATCAGGTCGCCGCCAAAGTCCGGTCAAGAGCCGGCTTTGGTCTACAATGCGCCCGTCCAGACACAACCCGGAGCCGCCATGCAATGCCGCGATCGTTGTGGCGCCTGCTGCATCGCGCCGTCCATCACCAGTCCGATCCCGGGAATGCCGCAGGGCAAGCCGGCCGGCGTGCCCTGCATCCAGCTCGATGAAGAGATGCGTTGCCGGCTGTTCGGACGCCCCGAGCGGCCGGCCTTCTGCGGTGGCCTGCAGCCAGCGGCCGACATGTGCGGCGACAGTCGTAGCGCCGCCCTGATCTGGTTGCAGACGCTGGAGCAGGCCACCGCGCCATAAGCCTTGAGTCAAGGCCGGGCGCGGCGGACGTGCTTACGGAAAGATTTCCTTGAGACGCTCGCTGGGCCGCACCAGCATGGTCCCCTTGGGTGCCACCACGATAGGGCGGTTGATCAGGATGGGATGCGCCAGCATGGCCTCGATCAACTGCCCATCGCTCACGCCGGCAGCGTCCAGCCCCAGTTCCGTGTACAGCGCTTCCTTGGTGCGCACCACCTCCAGCACGGGCACACCCATGTCATGGATGAGCTTTTCCAACGTGGCGCGGTCAGGCGGATTCTTCAGGTATTCGACCACGGTCGGCTCGACGCCGCCGTCCCGCAGGCCTTGCAGGACGTTACGGGAGGTGCCGCATTTGGGGTTGTGGTAGATGGTGATGTTGCTCATGGGGAATCCTGATCTGTGCGCGGTTGACATCCGAATCGTTCACAATCTTGCGAAGCATCCGAAATCGGCCAAAAACCGCATGGTAGCGCGGATTTACCCCCGCAAAACAGGCTTGTCAGAGGGCTTGCGGTAGAATTTCGCCCTATTGCACTGCACCTTTGACGCCGGAGATAGTCAAAATGCCGGTTTTGACCGGCTTGCCAGCAGTCATCTCGCTATTTTTCCTTGTTTATCCTCCTTTATTTCCTTTATTTCCTTCAACCCCCTCACATAAACAGTCACCCAGCCACCGTATGGATACTCTCCTCGCGCTCAAGGCGCTCATCATGGGCATCGTCGAAGGCCTGACCGAATTCCTGCCCATTTCCTCCACCGGCCACCTGATCCTGGCCAACAGCCTGCTGCAATTCACCGGCCCTGATCTCTCCAAGGAAAAGGCCGACGTCTTCGAAATCGTCATCCAGGCCGGCGCCATCCTGGCCGTCTGCTGGGAATACCGCGTGCGCATCGCCACCGTGCTGACCGGCATGTTCACCGACCGCAAGGCCCAGCGCCTGATCGTGAACCTCATCATCGCCTTCCTGCCGGCCGCCATCCTGGGCTTCCTGTTCAGCCGCCGCATCAAGGAAGTGCTGTTCAACCCCGTCTCGGTGGCCATTGCCTTCATCGTCGGCGGTCTCATCATCCTGTGGGTGGAACGCCGCAACAAGGACCGCATGAGCATGGCCTCGGCCCGCGTGGAAACGGTCGATGACATGACCCCGCTGGACGCCCTCAAGGTCGGCATCGCCCAGGCCTTCGCCCTGATCCCCGGCACCAGCCGCTCGGGCGCCACCATCATCGGCGGCATGATGTTCGGCCTGTCGCGCAAGGCGGCCACCGAATTCTCCTTCTTCCTGGCCATCCCCACGCTGTTTGCCGCCACCATCTACTCGCTCTACAAGGAGCGCGCGCTGCTGTCGGCCGCCGATGTGCCGCTCTTTACCGTGGGCACCGTGGCCGCCTTCGTCTCGGCCTTCCTGTGCGTGCGCTGGCTGCTGCGCTACATCAGCTCGCACGACTTCACCATTTTTGCCTGGTATCGCATCATCTTCGGCATCATCGTGCTGGTCACGGCCTACACCGGCGTGGTGGCCTGGGTCGAGTAATCCGGCCGGGTATTCAGCCATTTGTCAGCCTGCGGCAACCCTGCCGCGCTACACTGCAGCACCCCGCCGCCGGCCTCGCTGCCGGCGGCGGTTCCTCAGAACCATCCATCCTCGCCAATCCCATCCAGAGCACATCCCCATGGCCAATGTTTGCAGCGCCGGTCTCGATATCGGCTTCGCCTCCCTCAGTTACGCCCAGATCGGTCTGCTGGGCATCGTCCAGGGCATCACCGAACTGCTGCCCATTTCCTCCACCGCCCACATGCGCATCGTGCCGGCCCTGCTGGGCTGGCATGATCCCGGCTCGGCCTTCTCGGCCGCCATGCAGCTGGCCGCGCTGGCCGCCGTGATCAGCTACTTCCGGCGCGACGTCAGCGCCGTCACTGGCGGTAGTCTGGCCGCCTGGCGCCGGCGCGACTTCAACGATCCCATGTTCCGGCTGGCCGTGGCCATCATCCTGGCCACCATTCCCATCGGCATCGCCGGCCTGTCGCTGTCGCACGTGCTCAACGCCTGCGGCTCGCCGCTGCGCAGCCTCACCGTGATCGGCTGGTCCTGCGTGGGCATGGCCATCCTGCTGGCCATCTCAGAGATGGTCTGCCGCCACCGCCGCAGCGTCGACCAGATGCGCCTGCGCGATGCCCTCATTGTCGGGCTGGCCCAGGTGGGGGCGCTCATTCCGGGCGTCTCGCGCTCGGGTTCCACGCTCACCGCCGCGCTGTTCCTCAACTTCCGCCGCGAAGAGGCGGCCCGCTTTTCCTTCCTGCTGGGTTTGCCCGCCATCGCCCTGGCTGGCCTGAAGGAACTGGCCGTTCTGCTGCATGCGCATATCCCTCTGGAAGCCTGGGGCGTACTGCTGTTCGGCCTGCTGGTGGCGAGCGTGTCGGCCTTTGCCGCGATCTGGGGATTGATGAAATTCCTGGAGCGTTTCTCGACATGGCCCTTCATTGTCTATCGAGCTGTTCTCGGTGCTTTTTTGCTGGTTGCGGTGGCGCAGGGCTGGCTGCAATAAAATAGCGCCTTCGCTGCACACAGCATCAAGGCTCTTCTTCCATGGTCGACTTCGATTCCCTGCCCGCCGGCGCCCCTCCGCAAGAACGCGCTCTGCACGTGCTGGAGACGGTGTTCGGCTATTCCTCCTTCCGTGGCCACCAGGGCGAGATCGTCCAGCACGTCGCCGGCGGCGGCGACGCTCTGGTGCTCATGCCTACCGGCGGCGGCAAGTCGCTGTGCTACCAGGTCCCGGCCCTGCTGCGGCAAGGGACGGGCGTGGTGATCTCGCCGCTGATCGCGCTGATGCAGGATCAGGTCGACGCCCTCGATGAAGTGGGCGTGCGCGCCGCCTTCCTCAACTCCACCCAGAGCTTCGACGAAGCCATGCAGATCGAACGCCGCCTGCGCCAGGGCGACCTCGACCTGCTCTACGTCGCCCCCGAACGCCTGATGACGCCGCGCTGCCTGGAGCTGCTGGAGTCGGCGCGCATTTCGCTCTTCGCCATCGACGAAGCGCACTGCGTCTCGCAATGGGGCCACGATTTCCGCCCCGAATACATCAAGCTGTCGGTGCTGCACGAGCGCTTCCCGCAGGTGCCGCGCATCGCCCTGACCGCAACCGCGGACCAGCAGACCCGCGAAGAGATCATCCATCGCCTGCAGCTGGAAGATGCGCGTCAGTTCGTCTCGTCCTTCGACCGTCCCAACATCCGCTACCAGATCGTCGAAAAGGCCAATGGCCGCAAGCAGCTGCTGGACTTCATCAAGAGCGAACATCCCGAAGACGCCGGCATCGTCTATTGCCTCTCCCGCAAGAAGGTCGAGGAGACCGCCGACTTCCTGCGCAGTGAAGGCATCAACGCCCTGGCCTATCACGCCGGCATGGACTACGCCCAGCGCACCGCCAACCAGGCGCGCTTCCTGCGGGAAGACAAGATCGTGATGGTCGCCACCATCGCCTTCGGCATGGGCATCGACAAGCCCGACGTGCGTTTCGTCTGCCACCTCGACCTGCCCAAGAGCGTCGAAGGCTATTACCAGGAGACCGGCCGCGCCGGTCGTGACGGCCTGCCCGCCAACGCCTGGATGGCCTATGGCCTGCAGGACGTAGTGCAGCAGCGCCGCATGATCGACGAATCCGACGCCGACGAGACCTTCAAGCGCGTCCTCGGCACCAAGCTCAACGCCATGCTGGCCCTGTGCGAAACCCTGCATTGCCGCCGTGTCCATCTGCTGGATTACTTCGGCGAGAAGTCCGCCCCCTGCGGCAATTGCGACACCTGCCTCACCCCGCCGGTCTCCTTCGACGCCACCGTCGAAGTGCAGAAGCTGCTCTCCACCGTCTACCGGGTCGACCAGCGCTTTGCCCCCGGCCATGTGATCGAGGTTCTGCGCGGCATCGACGGCGAGCGCGTCAAGCAGTGGCGGCATGACCAGCTTTCCGTCTTCGGGGTCGGCAGCGATCGCGGCGAAGCCGAATGGCGAGCCATCCTGCGCCAGGTGATCGCGCTGGGCCTGCTTACGGTGGACGCCGACAACTACAGCGCCTTGAAGCTCACCGAAGCCGCCCGCCCGGTCCTGCGCGGCGAGCAGGCCGTACAACTGCGCCGCTACCAGAAGCCCGAGAAGGCCAAGCGCAGTTCGCAGCGTTCCAGCTTCGTCGAGACCGATCTGTCCACCGACGAGCAGGCCTTGTTCGAAAAGCTGCGCTGGTGGCGCGTGGAAACCGCGCGCGCCCACAACGTCCCCGCCTACGTCATCTTCCACGACGCCACCATGCGCGAGATCGCCAAGGCCCGCCCGCAGTCGCTGGACGACCTGCGCCACGTCACCGGCGTGGGCGAGAAGAAGCTGGAGACCTATGGTGCGCAGATCATCGCCCTGATTGCCGAGATGCAGTCCGCGCAGTCCTCGTAGTCCTTGCAGTCCTGATAGGCGCGCCTGACGTTTTCTGCACCATCCTCATTGCATCGCCCATGAAAAAACGGCATGTCCCGCAAGGGGCATGCCGTTTTGACGTGAGGGCGAGAGAGGACCGGCGTCAGGCGCGCTTCTCGAACACCAGGTCCCACACCCCGTGCCCCAGCCGCAGGCCGCGGTTTTCGAACTTGGTGGTATCGCGGTATTCCGGACGCGGCACATAACCGGACGGATCGGTCGCCGTATTCTTCAGCGTCGGCTCGGCCGACAGCACGTCCAGCATCTGGATCGCATATTCTTCCCAGTCGGTGGCGCAGTGGAGATAGCCACCCGGCGCCAGGCGCGAGCTGATCAGCTGCACCAGCGGGCTCTGGATCAGGCGACGCTTGTTATGGCGCGCCTTATGCCACGGATCGGGAAAGAACACATGCACGCCAGCCAGCGCATCGGGCGCGATCATGTTGGTCAGCACTTCCACGGCATCGTGCTGGATGATGCGCACGTTTTCCAGATGGCCTTCGCCGATCAGTTTCAGGTAGCTGCCCACGCCGGGGGTATGCACTTCCACCCCGATGAAATTCTTTTCCGGCATCAGCGCGGAAATCTTGGCGCTGGTCTCCCCCATGCCGAAACCGATCTCGAGGATGGTCGGCGCCTTGCGTCCGAAGGCTGCTTCGAGGTCCAGCGGCGCCTTGTCGTAGGGCAGCAGGAAGCGCGGCCCCAGTTCTTCCAGCGCGCGCCCTTGCGCGACCGACACGCGCCCGGCGCGGGTAACGAAACTACGGATGCGACGCTCGCTGGGATCATAGAACAGCGGCTTGCCGGATTTGTTTTCAGACATGGATGACTCGAGAAACGGTGAGGAGCGGCCTGGAAGCATCTTGCCAGGCAGGGCTGGAAGCGGTCGCAGGCATGCGAGCTGGAGCGGGTGAAGGGGATCGAACCCTCGTCTTAAGCTTGGGAAGCTTCTGCTCTACCATTGAGCTACACCCGCGTTGGGTACGGATTATACCGGGTTACGGGCGGTTATTTCTCACGTTGGAAATTGCCGGGCGCATAACGGGGCAGTTCAGAAATGTATGTCGTCAAGTGGAGAGTTATCTTGTCGGATGAGAGGTCCGCTAACATAAGATCGCAGTCGGACATTATGTCCGATTGTAAAAAAGTTGACTTGCAGGTGTTCGGGAAGTTGATTTTTCGCTTAGAATTTTTGACTAAATTTAATACAAAAATGATAAACAAGAACAATGAAGCCAAAGATCGTCGCACCGATATGGAGTATCTACTGGCATGAGCCATACGTGCGTGCGATTCGCATCCGTCATCAAATTGTCAGCCAGCCTTGCACCTCCCCGCTGTATTTGTCTGTTGTCTGATCCACCAAAGCAAACAATAAATAAAGAAAGAAAACAATGGCCACAACTTTTCGCCCCTTGTTGATCGTCGCATTGCTGGCCGTAGCCCTGACAGGTTGCGCACCGATGGAAGTAAAGGACATCACTGCCGACCGTACCGGCTATCTTGAAAAGAACTTTACGCCCGCGCTTCTTCCGGCAGATGTCGGCAAGACCATTGCTGCAACAAAGATTGCGCCGCGCTTCCGCAAGGCCACGATCGAATACAAGTTCGATTTCGAGACCAATCTGGGCGAGAAAAAAATAACTGAATCGGCAACCATTCAGTACGAAGATCTGGGTAACGGTGTCATCCGCGAGCTAGCCGAATATTTTAATAATGGCATTCCGGTCTCAACCAGCTACGAATTGCGTTACGGTGGCCTAGTACCGTTGCGCTCCCAGCGCGTAATCAACGTGAATCGCTTTGCCAACATGATCATGGAAGTCAAACATTTTAAATCTATTGACAAGAATTTCACCAATCTGCAAGCAGACACCAGATACGAAGCAGACTGGGCCGGCGGTACGTCGGTGCAGATTGTGAATTTTTTTGACAGGAAGCAGACCTGCACCACCGGTAAAGTATATGCGGCCAATACCGTGCATTCGGCATTTGCCGGCAACGCGGTGGATGTCGATTGCGAGATGTCTTTTAACGGAAATCTGGATACCAAACAGCAATTCGTCTTTTTGCAGCAATACGGTTTTGCTGTGGTGCGCGGGTTGATCAGCACTTCCGGCAAAGGAAAGGCATCCATCACGTCGGTCAAGCTGCAGTAAATTTCTCTGACCTCGATGTGGCATCGAGTACCTTCCAACGGCTCGCTTCGATGGCGGGCCGTTGGCGATTCAATTCCCGCATCGGCTTCCTTCAAAATTCCAATAATCTGCTCTTCCGTAAATCTCGATTTCTTCATGACTAGGCCTCCATCAGCACAGTCACAGAGGCGTACTTGATTTCATCTCTAGCCGCGATGACGTAGTTTCTTTTTGGCGGTGTACGTGAATCTTACGAAGTAGCATTCGCAGAATTAGATGGTGGAGATGCAGGGGATGACGAACGGCGAAAGCACTTTGGAAATCGCATCCGCTTCTATTAATTGTTGTGTTTGGCCTTGATCAGCTGATAATAAGTTGATGCGCCAGCTTTCGAGAGCTTTGCCTCCTTGACGAATTCATCGATGAATTCCATGCGTGTGAGGTTTTTATTCTTCTGCATGCGCGGGTAGATTGCCGTGGCGATCTCCATTTTGCGGGCGGTTTTCCCTTCGCATCTACGGCTATCGGCTCGGAGAGAGCCTGAGCTTTCCGCGGGATTGTACTTTTCGAACCAACCGGAGGCGGGGTAGGGCGGGGCGAGATCGGACGACGGATTTCCCCCGGGAGCTATCGAATTTGCTATTCAAATCCTGGGCAAATCCAGTTCCCAGCTCATTTATCCTTCTCCTCAGCCTCCCGCGCTTTCCTCTCCTTGGCATATTTCTCCGACATCTTCCGCCATTGATTCAATTGCCGGAAATAAGTCCTCTTGACGCTAACCTCCGACAGCGGCCGGATGCCACGGACTGGACTGACAGGGGGAACGCGACGCTCGCTCATGATGCCTGGCTCCTGCTGGGGATGGTTGGCTGGTGGACCCTATCTTACTCCCAGGACCCTGCCCAACGCATTCACCGGCTGAACTGAACAACGACACCCCAGTCTATCTCCTCGTCATTTCCCTGGTTCAGCCATCGGAGGCCGTCACCATGTCCCTGCACGAACAATACATCTTCCCGCTCCAGCCCCACCTGCCGCCGCCCGACTGGCCAGCGCTCGACGCGCTGTTGCTGGAAAAGGGCTTTGTCATTTCACCGCGCGGCAGCGATGTACCTGCCTGGGCGCTCAATGAGCTGCGCCACTGGCTGTGCCAGGCATTGGATTGCCAGCTGGTATGGCGGGAGGGAGCGCAGACCACCGGCGACGTGCTGCGTGACTACGTTGGCGCGGGCGCGTTGCCCGAGGGCTTGCCCATCCGCGATGACATGACGATGGCCGAGACGCTGCAACTGCTGGCGCATCACGACATCTGTCCTCTGATCAAGGAAGAGTCGGACCACTGCACCTGGCACAGCCCGGCCTACAAACTCGGACCCGCTGCACTGGCGCTGCTGAGCGAAGAAGGTGCGCAATACTACAAGCAATATCCCGACATGTTCTATCTCATGCTGCTGGCCTACGATGGTCTCGAGCCGTCGGTGCGCGTTGGCGAAAACCTTGAGCCGCCTTGCCTGCCCGGCAGCGATGAACCATTGGAGGCGCTGCCTCCCTTCGATAGTCATGTCGACTTCATCGGGGCAGCGTTCGAGGACCCCAGCGTGCAATGGTATTGCGAACAAACCGGCCAGCGTTATCACCTCTTGGAGCTGGACTGGCAATACAGCCTCGGGTTTGGATTCCGGATGGTTCGGCTGGAAGGGCTGGACCAGGACAGCACCATGCGACTGGCGCAGGCAATCGGCGAGCTGGTCGGCCAGCCCATGGGATGCAGCCACCTGGTTTTGTGAGCAGCTGCGGCGGATCAAGCTTTGGCGCTACACCGGTCACTGAGCAGCGGTTCCGGTCAGCGCCTCGATCTCGACAATATCCACCGCATCAATCTGCCCCTCCTTGAGCAACTCCCCTGCATACACCTCCCACAAGCGGCTGTGCAGGAAATAGCGGAACAATTCCGTATCCAGATGCCGTTCCCGGCACATATTGGCCATTATGCGCAGCGACTCCGAGAGTGTCTTGGCCGGCTTGTAGGGCCGGTCCGCTGCGGTCAGCGCTTCGAATACATCGGCCAGCGCCATCACCCTGTCCTGCAAGGGCAGCTCGCTGGCCTTGAGCCGACGCGGGTAGCCGGTGCCATCCATCTTCTCGTGGTGATTGGCCGCCGTGTCCGGCACGCTCTTGAGCGACTCCGGCCAGGGCAGGCTCTTCAACATCACCAGCGTCTGCACGATGTGATTGTTGATGGCGAAGCGGTCCTCGGGTGTCAGCGTGCCACGGCGGATGCCCAGGTTGTGCAGCTCGCCCATGTTCTGCCGATAACGCGGCAATGTCATGTCGAAGCCCAGGGTATTGCGCGGGTCGCCTCGCTCCACCGCAGGACGGTGCTCTTCATCCCAGGGCACGATGTGGTCGGGACGATCGGCCAGCAAAGGTTCTGTCACCGGCAAGACCGGCGCGGCCTGTCCCTGGCGCGTGGTGGCGAGGCGGCGCGCTTCCTCTGCCGCCAGGCCCAGGCTGTCATCGAAATGGCGATCCCAGGTCTGCGTGGCAATGCGCGCCAGGCGCGCATTGGCTTCCTCGGACATCGCTTCACTGCCCACATTGCACTGGGCCACGAAGGCAAAGTCCTCGCGCAGCCGCGCACGCTGCGCCTCCAACGCCTGCGCCTGCTGCTCCGTTAGCGCCTGCGGCAACTGATGCAGCAGCGCCAGCTCGGCGTCGCGCCATAAGACTTCAAAGCGCATCCGCACTTCATGGATGCGATTGTGGATCACCTCCAGCTTGGTCGCCTTGTCGACGATGTGCTCGGGGCTGGTGACCTTGCCGCAGTCATGTAGCAGGGCGGCCAGCCGGAAGGCATAGCGTTCGTCTTCAGTCAGGCTGAAGCCGGCATACGGGCCTTCGCGCTCCTGCGCCAGTCGCTCCACCAGCATGATCGCCAGATGCGGCACGCGCTCGCAATGGCCGCCGGTGTAGGGACTCTTGGCGTCGATGGCGTCGGCCATCAGGCGGATCAGCGACTCCAGCAGCGCCTTCTGCGAGGCGATCAACTGGCGCGTTTCAATGGCCACGGCCAGCATCCCCGACAACCTGCGGGCAAAGGCCAGGAAACGCGGATCGCCGTGCGCGATGTCGTGCGCATGCACCAGCACCAGCAAGCCCTCCAGCGCACCATTGCGTCCGCGCAGGTCCAGCTCTACCCACAAGCTGCCATCGGGCAGCGCGCGCGTGCTGGTGGAGGGGGTCGACTCGCCGTCATGGCCAAAGGACTCGGCCAGATCATGGCCAGCGCCGTACCAGGCGGCGCGCTGCATCGTGCGGCCCTCGCTCTGCCACAGATAGACCGCACCAGCCTGGCAGCGGGTAGCCTGTACGAATTTCTCCAGCACCTGTTGCAGCATCTGCTCCACATGCGTCTCGGTGCTGAGGATGGCGCTGATGTCGAGGAAGGCTTCCACGGTCAGGCTGACGTTGTCCACCATCTCGGTGAGCATGTTGACCTCGCGCAGCATGCTGGAGGTCTTGCCCTGCTTGCGGAAGTCGAAGCGCGACATGCGCCGGGCGCGCGCGGCCAGCCGCTCCATGCTGCGGCCAATGGCGCGGCCGGCCCACCAGCCCAGCGGCAGGAAGGCGATCACCAGGAACAAGGCGATGAGCACCATGGTCTTGCGATTGCGTTCGAGCTGGCCCAGCAGCTCGCCACCGGGCGCGGCAATGAGCAGATGCAGGGGATGGTCGTCGATGACATTGAAGGGCAGCGACAGCCCCAGCCATTCCTGGCCATCGACGTGATAGAGCGCATTGGTTTCGTTGCGGCGTGCACGCGCGGACAGCCGTGACAGGGTCGGGACGTTGAGCTCGTCCAGCGAGCGGAAGCGGAAGCTGTCGCCGTCCTGTTCCAGCACCCGGCTCATGTCGCTATAGGCGATGACCTTGCCGGCATCGTCCACCAACGCCAGTTCGCTGTGGGGCGTAAGGCGCAGATTGCCCAGGCTGGTGGCAAGATCGTCGAGGGTCATGTCGATGGCCACCACGGCGTCGCTGGCATGGGCGCGCTGCGACAGGCTGATGCCGATCTGGCGGGTGGTGAAGAAGACGTAGGGCGCAGAGATCGAAGGCATCAGTGCGCGGTTGGCGCTGGCGTACCACGGGCGGGTGCGCGGATCGAAGTGATAGTCGGGTTGCTCGCGCAGCGAGAGCAGCCTCAGGTCGTCGTCATAGAAACGATACTGTCCGTGCTCCTGCCCACTGGCGCTGCGGGTGATGCTCTGCACCAGAAAGCGCGCCGCCTCGGGAGCGCTGAAGAAGCTACGCTGCTCGGCCCCGCGCAAGGCACGTACCAGCAGGAAGTCGCCATTGGAATAGCCTACGTAGACGGCCGACACCAGGGGATTGGCCACCATGTCCGCCGAAAACGCCGCGATGCGGGTGAGCCGCGTATCCAGGTCCTTGGTCTCTGTGATGGGATCAAAGGCCAGCTGGCGCAGCGTCGCCACGGCCGGGTCGATGATGCGGCGCGAGCGCTCGGTCATGATGCGCCCGGCGTCCTGGGCCGAACGTTCGGCCATGTCCAGCAAGACCTGGCGCGCACCCCACCAGCCCACCGTCACCAGCACCACGGCCAGCAGGATCATGCCTGCCATTACCAGCGCGGAAATGCCGAACCTGACTGGCAGGCCAGTGCTGCGCAGATCACGGGAAGGGGCGTGCAAGGACGAGCGCGGAGAACGTCTGAAAAGTGGCATGGATACGCAAGGGTAGGTGGGCATGCAGGGAAACCGTGGTTCCGTTTGCCGCCCCAACCTGTGCAAAACAGGACCCGGTCTTTTGCTGCAAGCAATATACCGTATTGATGACCTGGCCGCAGTTACGCCAACGGTGAAAAAAGCGGTTAAGCCCGCCCCGCCTGCGCCCTGGCCCCTGCCAGAGGCGAGATTGGACGAAATGCCACACAAAAGTCACTAATTTTCGTCATCTTGTTTGTGGTGGTGTATAATTCGGTTTGTACTTGCATCAAGTTGTATTCTTGTTGGTTCCAATTCCGCCTGACTGTCGTTCCTTCCTCGGTCGTTCTGTTTTCTTTCCTTCGGTTTCAGTTCTTGGTCTCAAGTGCCCTCCAGGCATGTTGCCTCAACACGTTTCAAAGGAAATAAACATGAGCGGTCAAACCGGCGTAGTCAAGTGGTTCAACGATGCCAAGGGCTTCGGTTTCATCACCCCTGATGCAGGTGGCGCAGACGTCTTCGCCCACTTCCAGGACATCCAGTCCAACGGCTTCCGCAGCCTGTCGGAAAACCAGCGCGTGTCCTTCGACCGCGGCGTGGGTCCGAAGGGCGAGAAGGCGACCAACATCAAGGTCATCGCCTAAGCTACCGAACATCCTCGCTGCCCTTGCCTGGCAGTGTGCTGGAATTCCATACGCTCCAGCACGCAGGCAGGCAGCAACAAGCCTCACCGACCTGTTCCAGACGGTCAGCCGCAGACTGTCATCTTGCAGATAGCAAGGGCCGGTCATTCTGGACAAGGAAGGTGAGGCGAGTCTTGCGTGCGTCGGGATTCTTCCGGCACGCCGGACGCGGCAGGTAGCCGCCAGGCCGCATGTGGCCGTGCAGATAGCGCGGGCATGCAGCAGGGAGTGTGCAAGCCAGCCGCTCACGGGTTTGTCCCGTGTAGCAAATAGTTAATTATGGTTCGTCACCAGTGTCGCTCCCCCCGTCAACACAACGGCGGCAGGACAATAAAACGAACAACTGCATGACGACGGCACCGTCCAGATAGGCCGGGTACGTCAGGCCAGCGGCACTGCGCAGATAGCGTGGGCCTGGGCCAATCCAGTGTAATCAATGAACGGCCCGCCTGATCCAAGGCGGGCTTTTTGCGTTCTGGGGCGCAGCTTGCACAAAGTGCACAAAGCGCCTAGCCATCACCGCTGCGGTCGATGACGTCCGGCCAATGGTCCGGCCAATGGTCCGGCCACACCACTGTGCTATATTTTGTCCTAGGACAAAGTACGGAATGGATGAGGTCATCATGAGCGATTCGCAATTCCCTGAAGACGAGAGCACCGCAATCCGTCATGACATGCACGGTCGCTGGCCGGCAGCAGCGTCGTTGGATGAATTTCGCGCCAACCTGGCGGCAGTGCGCACGCGCATTGCTGCGGCATGCGAACGCGCAGGGCGTCCCGCCGCCAGCGTGCGGCTGCTGCCGGTGAGCAAGACCAAGCCGGAGTCCAGCATCCGTCTCGCCTATGCCGCCGGCTGTCGTCTGCTCGGTGAAAACAAGCCGCAGGAAGCCTGCCACAAATGGGAAGCGACGCAAGACCTGAGCGCACTGCAATGGTCGGTGATCGGCCATCTGCAAACCAACAAGGCCAAGCTGGTCGCCCGCTTCGCCTCCGAGTTCCAGGCGCTGGACAGCCTGCGTGTAGCGGAGGCGCTGGAGCGCCGCCTGCAGCAGGAAGGACGGGGGCTGGATGTCTTCGTCCAGGTCAATACCTCCGGCGAACCGAGCAAGTATGGTCTGGCGCCCGAGGAGGTGGCGCCATTCCTGCGCCAATTGCAGGCCTATCCGGCGCTGCGCCTGCGCGGGCTGATGACGCTGGCCGTGTTTTCGCCCGACCCGGCGCAGGTCAGGCCCTGCTTCAGCCTGTTGCGAAACCTGCGCGAACGCCTGCGGCAGGACGTGCCGGCAGGCGCGCAGCTCGATGAACTTTCCATGGGCATGTCGGGTGACTACGAGGTCGCCATCGAAGAGGGCGCCACCGTGGTACGCGTGGGACAGGCGCTCTTCGGCGCCCGCGCCTTGCCGGATTCCCATTATTGGCCGTCACCCGAACGCTGACGCCGCAGGGTGTTCCAGGGCGATGGCCCGCTGAATCAGCGCTGCATTCAGCGCAGGCTGCGTCGTAGATCGGCAGCGAGCTTGTCGGCGGCGTCAGCCTCCAGCGCCGAAAGGGTGATACGCAAACCGTGCACGCGCTGCTGCACGGAAAAGGCTTCGCCGTGCCGCAACAGCCATCCCAGGCGCGCCATCGACAGGGCAACGGCCTGGTCATCGTCGGGTAGCGCGATCCACAGATTGAGGCCATCACCGCCGGTGGCGCATGGGATACCCTCCTTGTGCAGCGCTCGCTCCAGCCGTTCTCGCCGCGCCGCGTAGTCGGCACGCGCTTGTTGTATCAACCTGGCAGTATCCGGTCTGCCCAAGGCCGACTCGATGCTGTCCTGGAGGAAATGACTGACCCAGCTGCCGCCAGGACTCAGGCGTGTACGCAGCAGTTGCGAGGTGGTGGTGTCGCTTGCCACTGCCGCCACCCGCAGGTCCGGGCCCAGCGCCTTGGAAAACGAGCGCACCAGCGCCCAGCGCGGCGCAGCCGCAGGAATGACGGAGTGATACCGCGCCGTGGAGACCAGGGAAAAGTGATCATCCACGATCACCAGCACATGCGGATGTTTTTCCAGCAGCCGTCGTAGCGCCTGCGCGCGCGCTGCGCTCAGCGCGCAGCCGGTGGGATTGTGCGCGCGCGGTGTCAGGATCACGGCTTGTACGCCCTTGGCCAGCGCTGAGCGCAGTTCGTCCACCCGCATGCCCTCGGCATCGACGCTCACACCGACGGACTCCAGTCCCGAGGACCGGATCAGATTGATGCTGGCAAGAAAGCAGGGGTTCTCCACGGCCACCTTGTCGCCGGGACGAAGATGGGCAACGAGCAGGCGTTCGATCGCATCGACCGCGCCGTGCGCCAGATCGACCTCGAATCCCGCAGGACAATCCGGGCCACACCACTGGGCGATGTAGTTGGCCAGCGCAGGATTGACCGTATCGGCTCCATACAGCCGTGGCTGATACGACCGGCCCCGCCAGAGCGCGGCCAGATCAGGCAGCCAGCGCGGATCGGGATTGCCGTGGGCGAGGTCGATGAGCGCCGTGCCCGGCTGGCTGCCTTCCTGCTCTCCAGGGGCAGGCAAGCTGCGGATGCTCGTTCCCAGCCGGCGCTGCGTGCTGGCGATGCCCGCCGTGGACAGGCGGCGGTAGGCCGCTGCCACGGTATTGCGATTCACGCCAAGCTGCTCGGCCAGCTCGCGCACCGGAGGCAATAGCTGTCCGGGAAGCAGGCGCTGGGTCTGGACCAGGGTGCGCACGCACTCGAAGATTTCTGCTGCGGTCTTGCCGTGGATTTTCATGGAGGCGAAGTTCTCAGGAGATTGGGCGCCGGGATGCTTCCAGCTTATCCAGCCAGCTCGACATGACCGCGTGCGCCGCGCTGCGTAGATCAGCACCGAAACGCTTCGCCTGTTCGCGCAACTGGCGGGGATCGATGCCGGCCTGGCCGAGCTCGCAGGCATGGCCGACCAGCCATTGGTCGATACGCGCAGCATCGGCCTCCAGATGGAATTGCAGCGCCAGGACATGGGCGCCCAGCGAGAATGCCTGATGCGGACACACCGTCGTACTGGCCAGGCAGGTGGCGCCGGGCGGAATATCGAACTGGTCTCCGTGCCAATGCAGTACGGGCTGCCCCTCCAGCGCGGCCAGGGGCGAGAGCCGGCCTTCCGTGCTCAGGTCGAGCGGTGCATAGCCGATCTCCTTGAGCCCCATTGGCGCCACCGCCGCCCCCAGCGCCCGGGCGATCAGCTGCGCCCCCAGGCAGATGCCCAGGATAGGCCGCTGCTGCTGCAGGCGGCGGGTGATGAGGTCGAGCTCCCTGACGAGGAAGGGATGCAGGGCCTCGTCATAGGCGCCGATGGGACCGCCGAGAACGATCAGCAGATCTGCCTGTTCGGCAGCTGCCGTATCCGGTTTCTCGATGGTGGCGTCGATATAGCGCAGCTGGTAGCCGCGTGATGCGAGGAGGGAATCAAGTATGCCGACATCTTCGAAATGGACGTGGCGCAGCGCAATGGCTTCTTTCATGGGATGCTCATCAGCAGAAGGTGGATGGGATGACTTCGGCTGATATTCTAAGACAAAATGGATTATGTCCTAGGTCAAAATCGCAGGCGGAAGAAAGATGTGCCATCAATCAAATTTGATGGCGCACCTGGAAATAGAAGTGGCGCAGTCCCCTTCTTGCATGCTGCTCAGTCGAAACCGCGCACGCGCTCCTTGTCCATGCGCGGCAACTCCCAATGGAAGCGGATGGCCAGCAGGCGTACTGCAAAACCCAGCAGCAGCGAGCTCAGCGTGGCGATACGCGGATCGACCTGCAGATGCAGCACGCCCACATAGGTCGCGCCGGTCAGCAGCGAGACGCTGGCATAGATTTCCCGGCGCAGCACCAGCGGGATTTCATTGCAGAGCACATCGCGCAGGAGGCCGCCAAAGACCCCGGTGACCATGCCCAGCATCACCACGATGGCGGGATGGAAGTCGGCAAAGCCGCGCGCGATATCGCAGCCGATGACGGTGAAGGCCACCAGGCCCAGGGCATCGACCACCAGAAAGGCCGACTTGAAATGATGCAGCGCCCGCGCCGCCACGGCGGCGACGACTGCCGCACAGATGGTGAAGGCAAGGTATTCGGGATGCGCCACCCAGCCCAGCGGATAGTGACCGATCAGGATGTCGCGCACGGTGCCGCCGCCCAATGCCGCGACAGTGCCGATGAGGCAGACGCCAAAGATATCCATGTCCTTGCGGATGCCCATGAGGGCGCCCGAGATGGCTTCGGCGCAGATGGCGATCAGGTAGATGGTGTGCAGCAGCATGGCAGGTCCGGGCAGGCCGGGAGAGTCGGATTGCCGCGATTATTGCATGACTGCCATGCGCGCAAGGAATGCCAGGCATCCCTTGCACAGACTCAGGCGCTGGTGTCGATGATGTTGCCGATCGCCTTCACGCCCGAGGAAACGCTGTCAGCCACCGCGTGCGCCGCAGAGGAGACCGCATCAGCGGTGGCGTCATAGGCATCACCGATTTCGTCGCCGACTTCGGAGACGACGTTCTTGATCGGTTGCACGACGCTGTTGTAGAAACTGCTGTTGCCGGAAGAGACGGATGAGATGCTCATGATGGACCCCTGTGTAATTAACGATGAAACCGGTCGCTCCATCTTGGATGGGCGACCGGATGTTCATCATAAGGAACACAGGTATCAAGCAAAAGGCGCGCACCGCCACAAACGGGTAAAGATTTGCAATTCCCTGTAAAGCGGTGCGGACTGCTTTTGTACGCTCATGTGCAGATCAAGCGTCGTTGACCGTTTCTGCACTATCGCGCCAAGGCCAGCTTGCGAGGTTCCTGGCTGGCAGGCGGCAGGGCCAGGCTGTTATCCGGCGCGACATTCGATGCACGGCTGACCGCGTAACTGATCTTGAACACTGACACGGCCTGGCTCAGCTTGACGGCCTGGTCGCGCAGGTTCTCGGCGGCAGCGGCAGCCTGTTCCACCAGGGCGGCGTTCTGCTGGGTGGTTTCGTCGATGGCGTTGACGGCCTGGTTCAACTGCTCGATGCCACCGCTCTGCTCATTGCTGGCCACCGTGATCTCGGCCATGGTGACAGCCATGTTTTCCACAGCGCCGCCGAGTTCGCCCATGGCCTGCGCGGTTTCGCGCACCAGCTGGTTGCCGCTTTCCACCTTGGCGCGCGAATCGTCGATGAGGCCCTTGATGTCCTTGGCGGCCGCCGCCGAGCGCTGCGCCAGCGTGCGCACTTCGGAGGCGACCACGGCGAAGCCGCGTCCCTGCTCACCGGCCCGGGCCGCTTCGACGGCGGCGTTCAGGGCCAGGATGTTGGTCTGGAAGGAGATGCCATCGATCAGTCCAATGATGTCCACGATCTTGTGCGAGGCGGCGTCGATTTCTTCCATGGTCTTGCCCATGCGCTGTACAGAGTTTCCACCGCGCTGCGCGATGGCCGAGGCCGACTGCGCCTGGCGATCGGCGTTGGCGGCGGAGTCGGCGTTCTGGCGTACGGTGGCGGCGAATTCTTCGACGCTGGAGGCGGTCTCTTCCAGCGCCGAGGCCTGTGCTTCGGTGCGTCCAGAGAGGTCCATGTTGCCGTTGGCGATCTCACCGGTGGAGATGGTCATCGATTCGACGTTGCGGCGCACGTCGCCGATGATGGCGCGCAGGTTGACGTTGAGCTGCTGCAGCGCCTGCAGCAGCAATCCCATGTCGCCGCGTGCGGTGGTATCGATGTGTGAATCGAGGTCACCGCCGGCCAGGCCATGCACGGCCTTGATGGCTCTTTGTAGCGGCGCCACGATACTGGCGTGCAGCATGGCCCATGAGGCCAGCAGCAATAGCGCGCCCGCCGCCGTTCCCAGCCAGACCGCGTAGGGGCTGCCACCGGCGTTCATGACGGCATTGCCCGCCACCGCGCCACCCAGGATGAACATCAGGGTCAGCACGCCCATCGTCCAGCCCAGCCGGCGCGCCACCGGCATCTCGCGCAAGCCCTGCAGCCAGCCCGACAGGCCGGTGCGCACCACGGCCCCGCGATGCACGCGCAGACCGCGCGCCTGGCCTGCGGAAAACTTGCGATAGGCTGCCTCGGCAGCCTGCACCTGTTCGCGCGAGGGGCGCGTGCGCACCGACATGTAACCCACGGCGCGGCCATTCTCGCGCACCGGCGTGACATTGGCCTGGACCCAGTAGTAGTCGCCATTCTTGCAGCGGTTCTTGACCAGGCCGTTCCAGGGCAGGCCTTCCTTGAGCGTGGCCCACATGTCGGCGAAGGCTTCGCGCGGCATCTCCGGATGGCGCACGATGTTCTGCGGCGCGCCGATCAGTTCTTCTTCCTCGAAGCCGCTGATCTCGATGAAGTAGGGATTGACGTAGAGAATGTTGCCCTGGAGATCGGTCTTGGAGACGATGGACTTGCCATCCTCCAGCAGCCGTTCGTTGGTGGTGATTGGTAGATTTTTGCGCATGCAAGCCCCCGTTGCCTGGTCGGGCCGGCGCTACCAGCGCTGACCTTAGCCTTTTTTTGATGAAAGCTGCGCTGCTTCTTTCCCAAGCGTTGCAGCCCCGATTTCAGGGCGGGCGCATGTTGCGCCCGCCTGGAATTCCCCTGGTTGAAAAAGACGTACGTGATTCTCAACGCCCTGCGTTACCGCTGGCCTTGTGGTCGGCCTGTTTTCGGTAATGCGGAAAAACACTCGGTACCGAATCTATACTGCCGGGCGCCGCTTTAATCCGCGAAACAGGCGGGGCAAAGGCGGCATTTCATGTTGCTTGCACATGCGCGGCCAAGGGGACGATGCAGGTTTTTGATGCCGGGAAATATTGTCTGGCGTCAGCATCTGACCAAGGGCCTAACGGCGGCTACTGGCGCGGCTGTACCTGGAACAGCACGCCCTGCGGCACCAGTTCCACCGACAGCAACTGGTCGGCCACCACTTCGCTCATGCGCTGGCCGGGATTGTCCAGCGCCACGGTGGTCAGACGGGTGATCAACGGCAACAGTTTTTCCTGACCGGCGTCGACGAAGCTGCGCGCGGCGCTGGCGGCGCAGACCAGGAATTCCTCGCGCGCCCCCGGGGTCTTGTTGGTCAGCATGACGCCGACGTTGCGTAACTGACCACTCTTGTTGAGGGTGCCGATGATGGTGGTCTGGGAAGGGCCGACCTTGGTATCGAGCACGTATTCATACTGGCCAGGATGCAGCCGGCTGGCGTCTAGCATGTAGAGATGGGCCATATGCTCGGGGTCATCGACCTGCATTTCGGTGAGCACATCGCGCAGGCGGTTGTTGAAGCGCCCTGCGAACTCCTTGGGTGTCACGCCCAGGGTGTTCTGCGCCGCTTCGTGCGCGGCCAGTTGCTGGTCGATGCTGCGGTCGCAGCCGCTGAGCAGCAGCGCCGAGGGCAGGCCCAGCAAGGCCGCCAGCAGCAGGGTCGGCACGGGCCGGCGCAACGGGAAAGGCAAGGGTCTCGGAGTCGGCATGGTGGTCCTGAGGTTGCGGTTTGATGACATTGTGCATGATGGCACGTTCGTACAGGCTGTTCCAGATCAAGCCCGTGCCGGCGCTTGTGTGGGTTGGTGATAAAGTACGATGTTGATAACACCTCTGCCCGATGCCACGCTATGAATGATGCCACCTCCGCTGCTCCCGTCTCGGACCTCCACGAACTGCGCGCGATGATCCGTCAGTTTTGCAGCGAGCGGGACTGGCTGCGTTTCCATACGCCCAAGAACCTGGCCATGGCCTTGTCGGTCGAGGTCGCTGAACTGCTGGAGCATTTCCAGTGGCTGCCCACCGGCGCGGATCACGAACTGGATGCCGCCGCCCGCGAGGGAATCCGCCACGAGATGGCCGATGTGCTGGTCTACCTGATCCAGCTGGCCGACCACACCGGCGTAGACCTGCGCAGCGCCGTGCTGGAAAAGATGGAGCTCAATGCCCGCAAGTATCCGGTCGAACTGGCGCGCGGCAAGGCAGACAAATACACCACGCTGGGCGCTGCATCGGCCACATCCGCTTGCGGCGGCGATCGTTAGAGCGCGCCTGCCCTTTTCCATTTCTGATTCGCCCACGCCACCCGCCCGGGAGCCCGCCTTGAACAACTGGAATGACGGTTACGTTGTCGATATCGCCTACACCTATGGCTACTACCCGGGCATGAACCCGGCGCGCCTGCCGCTGGCCTTTGCCTTCCACGGCTTGCAGGCGCCGGCCGTGCAGACCGCCTGCGAACTGGGCTTTGGCCAGGGGCTGTCGAGCAACATCCACGCCGCTGCCTCCACCACGCGCTGGTGGGGCAATGATTTCAATCCGCGCCAGGCCGCCTTTGCCCAGGAACTGGCGGCCGCCAGCGGCAGCGGCGCGCAACTGGAGGATTCCAGCTTCTCGCGCTTCTGCCGGCGTGATGATTTGCCGGACTTCGATTTCATTGCGCTGCATGGCATCTGGAGTTGGGTGTCGCAGGAGAATCGCGACATCATCTTCGATTTCATCGACCGCAAGCTCAAGCCGGGCGGCGTGCTCTACATCAGCTACAACACCCAGCCGGGGTGGGCGGCCTTCATGCCGCTGCGCGCGCTGCTGGTGCAGCACACGCAACAGTCCGGCAACGAGGAGCAGGGCCTGCCCACCGCGGCCCGCATCGATGCCGCGCTGGCCTTCGCGGCGCGCCTGTTCGAGGCCGATCCGGTCTATGCCCAGGCCAATCCCTTCATGCGTGATCGCCTGAAGGTCTTGCAGCAGCAGAGTCGCAGTTATCTCGCGCACGAGTATTTCAATCGCGACTGGCATGTCGAATCCTTTGCCGACATGCATCGCCGGTTCAGCGGCGCGGGGCTGGAGTTTGCCTGTCCGGCCCATTATGTCGATCACCTGGACATGGCCAACCTGACGCCGGCGCAGCGCCAGCAGCTCTACGAGATCAGCGATCCGGTGCTGCAGCAGAGCGTGCGTGACTTCATGGTCAACCAGCAGTTCCGGCGTGACTATTGGGTACGCGGCGCGCAAGCGCTCGATGACCGGCAGCGGGTGCAGGCGCTGGCCCTGCAAAGCGTGATCCTGCTGACCGAACCTGACAAGGTGCCGCTGACGATACAGAACGTGGCCTCCGAGATCACGCTCAACCGTCTCATCTACGAACCCATCCTGCAGGCCCTGTCGGATTACCAGCCGCATACGCTGGTGGACCTGGCGGCCTCGCTGGCGCATCGCAACCTGAACCTGGCGCAGGTGCTGGACTCGGTGCTCATGCTCATCGGCACCGGCCACGCCGCACCGCTGCCGGCCGAGCCCGATGCCGCTACCCGCGCCCAGATCGAGCGTCGCACCGGCGACCTCAATGCCTGGCTGCTGCAGCGCGCCGCCCTGGCCTCGCCGGCGGGCGAGCACGGGGAGGAGGGCGAGATCACCCATCTGAGCAGCCCTGTCATCGGCGGTGGCGTGCGGGTCGAACGCGTCGAACAGTTGTTCTTGCTGGCGCGGCAATCCTGCGGCGATGACGTGGATGCGTGGGCGGCGCAGGTGTGGCGGTATATCGCCGCGCAGGGCAAGCGCCTGCTGCGCGAGGGCGTGCGCCTGGAAGGAGAGGCCGAGAACCTGGCCGAGCTGGCGACCCAGGCGCGTCTTTTCGCCCGCACCCGGCTGCCTTTGCTCAAGGCCCTGGGGGTGGTTTGAAGGCGGTTGGCGGCGCAGTCAGGACGTGACTGGCGCTGCCCCCGGCATCTGCGCGTTGCGTCGCAGCGTGCGAGCCTGTAGCATCTCGGCTGGCCGCATTGCCAGCCATCACTGCCGCGCCAGCAGCCCGGGCGCCGGAATTGTTCCAACGGAAAAATCGGTTTAGCCTATGTCCCTGTCGCAAACGCTCCAAACACGTCTGAGCCTGGCCACTGCGGCCATGGTCCTGCTGACCGCCGCCGTCCTGACCGCGCTTGCCACGACCGCGCCGGCCAGCATGGTGGTCGCCGCCATCGCGCTGGTGCTGGCGGCGGCGTTGCTGTCCTGGCTGCTGTTGCGCCAGTTGCTGCGGCCGCTGTCCGGGCTGGAAGCCAATCTCCAGGCCTTGCAGCAGGAACGCGTGCAACTGGTGGAAGAGCGCGATGACGCCCGCGTCCACCTGGAAGAAATGGAAAAGACCCTGGCCCGCGTGGGCCTGGAAGATGCGCTCACCGGGCTGGCCAACCGCCGCCAGTTCGAGCGCGGCCTGCTGGAAGAATTCAACCGCGCCGCCCGCACCAGCCTCTCGCTGGCGGTGATCATGATCGACATCGATCTCTTCGACGAGTACAACGACAGCTATGGCCGTATGGCTGGCGACAAGGTGCTGCGCCGGGTCGGCAGCGCCATTCGCGATACCAACGTGCGTCCGGAAGACCTGCTCTCGCGCTTTGGCGCGCAGGAGATCGCCGTGCTGCTGCCGGGCTCGCGCCTGGACGGGGCGCTGATCGTGGCCGAGCGCATCCGCAAGTCGATCGAACTGCTGGACATCCCGCACAGCGCCAGCCCGACCGGACGCGTGACCATCAGCATCGGCATTTCCTCGGTGGCCCCGCAACGGCAGGTCGATGAACCCGAGACCGTCTTGCGCGAGGCCGAAGAATCGCTGGCGATGGCCAGGTCGGCCGGACGCGATTGCATCCGCACCGTGGAAGACCTGCGCAAGATGCGCGGCCAGGCCTGATACTTGTAGACTTCGCGCTCTTGTGCCGCTGTAATCGTCGTCAAGGCGGTAGCGCGCGGCGGTGCGTTCGTGACGCGACTACCATGAAAGCCTCTTAACGCACCACTGACACCAAGGAGCACGAACATGGATCACCCTCTCTTTGCCGGTTTGGACGTCTCCATCCAGGAGACCGCGGTGTGCGTCATCGACGACGCCGGACACGTGCTGATGCAAACGACCGTCGCAACGCAACCCACCGCGATCGCGACGGCGCTGGCGCCGTACCGCAAGCGCCTGGGCCGGGTCGGCCACGAAGCCGGCGCGCTGTCGCCGTGGCTGCATCCGGCGCTGCTGGCCCAGGGACTACCGGCGGTGTGCCTGGAAGCACGACGCGTGCGTGCCGCGCTGTCGGCGCAGCGTAACAAGACCGACGCGGCCGATGCGCTGGGCATTGCGCACATCGTGCGCACCGGCTGGTACGGCACGGCGCACATCAAGCAGGAGAGTACCTATCGATTGCGCCTGCTGCTCACGCAGCGGCGCAACCTCAAGCGCAAGTTCCTCGACCTGGAGAACACCATTCGCCACTCGCTCAAGGCGTTTGGCATCCGCCTGCACAAGGTCGGGCGGGCCGGTTTCGAGCCGGCCGTGCGCGAGGCGGTGGCCGAAGACGCGCTGACCCGCGAGCTGATGGACAGCATGCTCACGGCGCGCGCGGCGCTCTGGAAGGAGTACCTGCGCCTGCACAAGCTGGTGGTGCGATACGTCGCCCAGCATCCCGTCTGTCGCCAGTTTCTCGCCATCCCCGGTGTCGGTCCGGTGACCGCGTTGAGTTTCCTGACCGCCGTCGAGGATCCGTCCCGGTTCCGGCGCAGCCGCAACGTCGGCGCGTACTTCGGGTTGACCTCCAAACGCTGGCAGTCGGGCAGTTCGATCGACATCCAGGGGCGCATCAGCAAGGCGGGCGACCCGGACGTGCGCCGTGCGCTCTACGAAGCCGCGACCGTGATGCTCAAACGCTATCGCGGCCAGGACAAGATCCGCGAGTGGGGCCTGCAACTGGCGCGCAAAAGCTGTCATCACAAGGCGGCCGTGGCGGTGGCCCGCAAGCTGGCCGTCCTCATGCACGCCATGTGGCGGGACGGCACGGTCTATATCGGCGACGCGACGCTTAGCGATGAGGCGCGTGCCCGGCACCACCACG
This sequence comes from Herbaspirillum camelliae, assembly GCF_001929405.1. Taxonomy (NCBI): domain Bacteria; kingdom Pseudomonadati; phylum Pseudomonadota; class Betaproteobacteria; order Burkholderiales; family Oxalobacteraceae; genus Herbaspirillum; species Herbaspirillum camelliae. The sequence continues at coordinate 638,687 of NZ_KV880769.1, read as the reverse complement.
ACAAGGCAAGGCGGTTGCTGGGCGCCGCCTTGGCGTGAGCCTGGCTGGACTTAAGCCCAGCCACTGAACACCTTGATGAGGTCAACGCGTTCCTTGTGAACACCGTAGCGATGATGCAGACCTGGACCGACGGCACGCACGATGTCTTGCCTGTGGCGGCGTACGCCGACCACGCTCGAATGCCTGTGATGTGGCGCCGTCAGACCGATCGCGTAATGCGCCCCGACGATTCGCCTGCCGTGGTCTTCTACGGCCGCGGCCCCATTCGCCCGTCGGTGAGCGCGGAGGAATGCACGGCGCATCCCCGCTCGGTTTGCCAAGGACACGACGCCCTCGTGGTGTGGACTGATGTGATGTTCCGTCTCCGTGCGCGAGCATGCCGACAGAGACGGAACCGATGTGCAGATGGTCGTCACCCAAGAGATCCGCCATGCAACCCCGCACGGAACCCTTGACGCCGATTAGGAAGGCAAGACAAAAGGACGCGGCACCGGGCCGCGTCGAAAGCCAGTCTGCACATGGGGGTGGCGCGGCACAGAGCGGCTTTGCCGCCGTGCCGCGTGGGGCGCGGGGGGCCAGCCAATGCAGGCATGTCCGCGTGCTTCGCACGAGCGGACACGCTGTAGCTTGCGGGAGGCGCAGCCATGACCGACCGCCGCGACGATGATTTCCGGGTGCGTCCGAGCGCCCCGAAGAACCGGGGCAAGGGCCAGGGCCAGAGCTTCGTTTCCAAGGTGCTCAAGCAGGCGGGCAAGGCCAGCGGCGGCAAGTCGGCGGTGCGCCGTCCTGCCACTGGCGGCAACAGCCAGCGCGCCGGCCAGCGGCCCGGCTCACGCCTGGGGCGCGGCCACACGGCGGTGCGTTTCGCGGGGGCGAAGCTGACGCCCATGTCGCGGCGCGTGACCATCAAGACGCTGCTAGTCAACCAGCGCAACGCCAGCCCGCAGTCGCTCGCCAGGCACCTGCGCTACATCGAACGCGACGGTGCCGGTCAGGATGGCGAGCCGGGCCGTGCCTACGGGCCCCAGACCGATACCGCCGACCTGGACGCCTTCAAGGAACGCTGCCAGGACGACCGGCACCATTTCCGCTTCATCGTTTCCCCGGAGGACGGGGTCGAACTGGATGACCTGCGCACCTACACCCGGCACCTGATGGGACGCATGGAAGCCGATCTGGGCACGCAGCTGGAATGGGTGGCAGTGGACCACTGGAACACCGACAACCCGCACACCCACCTGATCGTGCGTGGACGCGATGACACCGGCAAAGACCTCATCATCGCCGGTGACTACATCGCTCACGGCTTCCGCCATCGCGCCGCCGAGCTGGCGACCGACTGGCTGGGGCCGCGCACCGAACTGGAGATCCGGCAGACCTTGGGACGCGAGGTGGAACAGGAGCGGTGGACGAGCCTCGACCGGACGCTCCAACGCGAGGCCATCAACGATGGCAAGGTGCAAATCGAACGCTTCAACGAACCCCGGCTCCAACGCCAGCGCCTGCTGCTGATGGGCCGCCTGCAACGCTTGCAGCGCCTGGGTCTGGCCGACGAGACGAAGCCCGGCGCCTGGGCCGTCCATGCGGACGCGGAGAAGACCTTGCGCGCCCTGGGCGAGCGTGGCGACATCATCCGCACCATGCAGCGCGCCATGAGCGGCGAGCCGCGCGAGCTGGCGGTGTTCGAGCCGGGCGAGGATGGCCGAAGCGTCATCGGCCGCGTGGCCGCCAAGGGACTGGCCGACGAGCTGCACGACCGCGGCTATCTGGTCATCGACGGCGTGGACGGCAAGGCCCACTACGTCGCCTTGAACGCCCGCGACGAGCTGGCGAACTATCCCACCGGAGCCGTGGTGGAGGTACGTGGTTCCGCCGAGGCGCGGGCGGCCGACAAGAACATCGCCTCGTTGGCGAGCGATGGCCTGTACCGCACCGATCACCACTTGGCGATCGAGCAAGGCCGAGCCAAGGCAAGACGTGACCCGCAGGAAGTCGTTGCGGCCCACGTCCGCCGGCTGGAAGCCTTGCGCCGGGCCGCCATCGTGGAGCGTGTGGCCGAGGGGCTGTGGAAGGTACCGGACGATTTAGCCGAGCGTGGCCGCGAGTACGACACGCAACGGCTGGGCGGCGTGGCGGTGGAGCTGAAATCGCACTTGCCGATCGAGCGGCAGGCCAGCGTCATCGGCGCGACATGGCTGGATCAGCAGTTGATCGGCGGCGGTAAGGGGCTGGGCGACCTGGGCTTTGGCGGCGAGGTCAAGAACGCCCTGCAACAACGCGCCGACTTCTTGGCCAGACAGGGGCTGGCCGAGTGGCGGGGACAGCGTGTGATCCTCGCCCGAAACCTGCTGGGCACGCTGCGCACTCGGGAACTGGCGCAAGCCGCCAAGGACATTGCCGCCGACACCGGACTGGAGCATCGGCCCGTCGTCGACGGTCAGCGCGTGGCCGGCATCTACCGGCGTTCGGTCATGCTCGCCAGCGATCGCTATGCGATGCTCGATGACGGCATGGGATTCAGCCTGGTGCCCTGGCGGCCGGTGATCGAACAGCGGCTGGGGCAACAACTCGCCGCGACGGTGCGCGGCGGCGCGGTGTCGTGGGAGATAGGGCGCCAGCGTGGATCGTCAATTGGTTAGCACGCCGTTCGCCGAACTACAGTGAATCCGTCACCTCCATCACGGTTTCGCGCACCCAGCGCTGACCGCTGTGACCATGATTTCGCTCATGCCACAGCATGCTCACGGTGAAGCCCGGCACCGGGAAAGGACACTCGACGATCTTGAGTGCATCGCGACGATCGCGCACCAGCCGTTCCGGCACCAGGGCCACGAAGTTCGAGTGGCTGACGATCTCAGGCACGATCAGAAACGACGCGGCAGACAGCGCCACGTTGCGTTGGCAGCCCAGTGCTGCCAACCCATCGTCCACCGGAGTCGTAAAGTCGCCGCCGCGCAGCGAGACGATGACGTGATCCAGACGCGCGAACTCCTCTACCGTCAGCCCGCGCCGCAATCCGGGGTGGTGTTTTCGACCGATGAGTACATAGCGTTCATCGAATAGACGCCGTGCGCGCAGGCTGCCTGGGCCCTGCTCAGGCGTCATCAGCGCCAAGTCCACATCCCCCCGTACCATCTGCGCTTCCAGCTGCGGTGGGTCCAGATGGCGCAAGGCAATCCGCACGCCGGGCGCCTGCTTGCGCAGCGCCACCGCCAAAGGGTGGGCCACGACGGCCTGGAGATAGTCGGTGCAGGCAATGGCCACGGTGAGCTTGGCATTGCCCGGGTCGAAATGGCGGTGCTCGGCCAGCGTGGCGCGAATCTGGTCCAGCGCATGGCGCAGCGGATCGAGCAGTTCAAGGGCCTTGGCTGTAGGGGTCATGCCTCGCTGTGCCGGAATCAGCAGAGGATCGTCGAACAGGTCGCGAAGGCGGCTGAGCTGCGCGCTGACCGCCGGCTGGCTGAGGTGCAGGCGATTGGCCGCCTTGGTCACGTTCTGTTCGGCCAGAAGAGCCTCCAGCGTGACCAGCAGATTGAGATCTATGTCTTTGGTATCCATTACATGGATAGTAGATCATAAAAATAGTGATTTCACATATACATGGTGTCGGCTGAGACTGTGGACTTCATGACGGGCATTTTGCCCGTGCCCATCCGGAGAAACTGTATGTCCATCGCCTCAGTCAAACCCTTGATCACCGTGGCGGGTGCTTCCAGCAAGCAGGGGCGCAGCGTGGCGACGGCCTTGCTGGCCAGCGGTCGTTACCGCGTGCGTGCGCTGGGCCGGCGCGCTGACAGCGCACCGATGCGCCAATTGGCAGCGCTGGGTGCCGAAGTCATGGTGGCTCCGCTGGAATTGGGCCGCCAGGGCGAACTCACTGCCGCGCTTCGTGGCTCACATGGCGCTTATCTGATGACGCCACCGACCACGCCGGTTCCGCCGCCCGACCAGCCCGAGTTGGCGCTCGGCCGCGAGCTTGCCGATGCGGCGCAGGCTGCGGGTGTTCAGCATGTCGTGTGGAGTGGCCTGGAGAACGTCGAGGCGCGTACCGCTGGTGCGTTGTGGGTCCCTCATTTCACCGAGAAGGCGCTGGTTGAGGATTACATCCGCACACTGCCCGTGCGCAGTTCCTTCATCTACCTGGCGTTCTTCTACAGCAACTTTCTGGAGTACTACGTTCCCCAACGTGGCGCTGATGGCAGTCTGACCTTCGCCATCTATTTGCCGCCCGACATTCCCATGCCGTTCGTCGATCCGCTGACCGCTGCCGGGCCGGCGGTGCTGGAGATGTTCGACCATCCGGAGACCTATTTGGGCAAGTCTGTGCCGGTGATCGGCGAGGTGCTGACCGCGCGGCAGATGGTGGACACGTTCGTCCGTGTGACCGGACAGAAGGCGCACTACGCCTCGGCGTACACGCGCGAGGAACTGTTGCAGCACTTTCCCACGTTCGGTCAGAACGAGTACCTCGTGCGTGAGCTGGTGGGCATGACGCAATACGCAGTCGAATACGGCTACTACGCGCCCGGACGCGACCTAGAATGGAGTCGCAAGGTTGATCCCGGCGCGCTGACCTGGGAGATGTTCCTCCGAAGCAACCAGTGGCAAGGCGGGGAAGTCCGCTATGGGCTTGAGCCTTCAGCGGGTGAATGACCCATGCTGGTCGATTATCGGCTTTTTCCGCCAGGAGGTTGAGAAGAGTACGCACTGAACCTTCGCGCGTCCGCTATATCAGCGGGTTGCGGTCTCAGTCTTCTGCGTGCTTCATTCCACATGGGCATCGCCCCACTTCTTCAATATTTGGCCGTAGGCTATCAACCGGTATTCAACCTTGGACGACACCTCGGGGTAAACCTTCCGCGCGATCAGCCCGTCGCTTTCCAACTCGCGCAATTGATCGGTGAGCATGCGCTGGGTGATGTTGAGTAGCAGGCGGCGCACTTCGTTGAGACGCAGCAGCGGCTCTGCGGCGTGGCCGTGGAGCTGAAATCGCACCTGCCCATTGAGAGGCAGGCCCGCGGCGTCGGCCCGACTTGGGCTTTGGTGCCGAGGCCAAGGAAGCCTTGCAGCAGCGCGCCAACTTCTTCGAAGAACAGGGATTGGCCCAGCGGCGCGTGCAGCGGGTGATCTTCGCCCGCAACCTGCTGGGGACGCTGCGCAATCGGGAACTGGTGCAGGTCCGCCGCAACCGGCCTAGAGCATCACCCGACGACAGACGGGCGGCACGTGGCCGGTATCTACCAGCGCTCCATCATGCTCGCCAGTGAACGCTACGCGATGCTCGATGACGACATGGGGTTCTCGCTGGTACCGTGGCGACCATTGATCGAGCAGCGTCTGAGGCAACAGATCGCCGCGACGGTGCGGGGCGGTGGTTAAAGCCTTCACTGCCAAATATCGTCAGCATATAAAATACCCAGTGCTTTGTTCATGGTGCGGTAGCTGTTCCCGGGAAGAAATCCGCAGCGGTTTTTTCATAACCTCAAGGAGCGCATTATCGGAATGCAGGCATTGAAGAAGAACGTAGATAGGCGCGACTACGAGAGCCCCAGCGGCCCCGTCGTGGTCATGGCCAAAGACTATCCGGCGGGGCATGCCGTGGCGTACCACACCCATCCTAGCGCGCAACTCATCTACGCAGTGTCCGGCGTGATGGAGATCCGCAGCGATGCGGGGGTGTGGCTGGTGCCGCCTCAACGCGCCTTGTGGATGCCGGCAGGCGTTGCTCACGCCATGCGAACCCGCAGCAGTTCAGTGGCTTTGCGCACCTGCTACATCCGTTCGGATTGCCGCCCAGGCGATGCGCCTGGTCAACCCGCTATTACACAAGTCTCCGGCCTTCTGCGCGAACTCGTTCTGCGTGGGGCCGACATCCCCTTGGACTATTCCGGCGATAGCCGCGACGCCCGAATTCTTGCCTTAATTCTCGAAGAGATCGCGTGGCTGCCCGAAAAACTCGGGTTGCGCCTCCCGACGGGACGCGACAAGCGCTTAGCGGCGATCTGCGAATCCATCCTCGCCAGCCCACAGGACAACCGTACGCTGGACGAATGGGCCAGCCAGCATGGTGCGACCGCGCGCACCTTATCCCGCCTGTTCACATCCGAACTGGGAGTGCCGTTTCAAGTATGGCGGCAACAGGCACGCGTGATGGCGGCACTGCCGCGTCTGGCCTCAGGAGAACCCGTGACGACAGTGGCACTGGAGATGGGCTATGACACGCCGGGCGCCTTTTCGGCCATGTTTAAACGGTTGCTTGGGATGTCGCCAAGCCGCTATTTTCCAAAGTCCGGTTGAAGTGGCCTGTCCTGTTTGACGTAGAAGTTGTCTTTCTACGCGAAGCGCGACCGGCGACAGAGAAACACACTATCGGGTAATCCGGCGACATATCGCTCGCCGCCACGCTCGATAGGACATGCATGAACCAACGTGTAGAGCAACGCCGCTATCTGTTGCTGATACTCAGCTCCACCTTTCTCCAAGGCTCATCTTTCGTCGCCAGCAAGGTTGTCCTGACCGAGCTGGCGCCGCTATGGCTGGCGGCGCTTCGGTTTTTCGTGGCGGCTCTGTCGCTGTTGCCGTGGCTGCATTGCCGGTCGCGGATCGCCTCCGGTACGGCGTTTCCGGTCACCACTTTTCCCTGGCTGCAACTGATCATCATCGGCCTGTTGCAGACGGCGGGTGTCATGGCGTTCCTGACGATGGGCCTGACGCAAACGACCGCATCCAAGGCAGCGATTCTGATGGCAAGCAATCCGCTGCTGGTGGCATTACTGGCCGGCATTCTGCTCAAGGAGCGAGTGCGCCCCCTCGGCTGGCTGGGCCTGGCATTGGCCTTCACCGGTGTGGTGGTCTGCATCGGCGCGCAATCGGTGGCGAGCGGTGCGATCGGCCACGGGGAAGTGCTGGTGATGATGGGTTCGGCCTGCTGGGCGCTCGCTACGTTGGTCAGCAAGCGCTTCCGCTTGGCCGTCAACACCTGGACCCTGGCGTTCTGGCAAATGCTCATTGGCGCGGTCGCGCTGGCGCTATTGGCAGCCTGGCGTGGTGAATCTTTCGCTTTGCCAACCCATACTACAGTCGCGTTCCTGTGGCTGGCTATCCCAGCATCAACAGGCGCAATGGGACTGTGGTTCGCGGCGCTGCACAAGGGTGGTGCCGTGCGCACTAGCGGCTTCCTGTTTCTGTGCCCCTTCTTTGCCGCCGTGATCACCTTCGCCATCAGTGGCGAAATGCTCTCGGCCCATGAACTAGCGGGAGGTGTGCTGATCGCCGTCGGCATCGTGTTGCTGTCCCGGACGCCGACCGCGCGGCAGGCCAGCCGCACCGCTTCCTTGGAGACTTCCTCGTGAGATCCCCTTTCACTCTGCCATCCATGCGGCTACGCCGGCTGCGGCGAACCCCTTTGCTGCGCGACATGGTGCGTGAAACGCGTCTTTACGCCGACGACCTGATTTATCCCGTCTTCGTGGAGGAATGCATCGAAGTCGCACAGGAGATTTCGACCATGCCCGGTGTACTGCGTATTCCCGAGCGCCACTTGACCAGCGAGTTGGAGGCCGTCGCCCGTGACGGTGTGCGGGCGGTGCTGCTCTTCGGCATCTCACATCACAAGGACGCGACCGGCAGCGACACATGCCGGGAGAACGGTTTGATGGCGAGGATGGTGCGCATCGCCAAGGCGGCGGTGCCCGAGTTAGTCGTCATCACCGACAACTGCTTCTGCGAATACACCGACCACGGACATTGCGGTGTACTGACGGGTGACAGCGTGGACAACGACGCCACGCTGGCACTGCTCGGTCAGCAGGCTGTCGTCGCGGCACAGGCAGGCGCGGACATGGTGGCACCATCGGCGATGATGGATGGTCAGGTTCGGGCTATTCGAGAGGCGTTGGATACCGCAGGCCATCTGCAGGTGCCAATCATGGCGTATTCGTCAAAGTTTACCTCGGCGCTCTATGGCCCCTTCCGTGTGGCGGCCGGCTGCTCCCTTCAAGGCGACAGGGCCAGCTACCAAATGGATGCCATGAACGGACGCGAAGCCTTGCGCGAGTCCCTGCTGGATGAAGTCGAAGGTGCCGACATGCTGATGGTTAAGCCAGCGCTGGCCTATCTGGATGTGCTAACCCGGCTGCGCGCGCAGACCTTGCTGCCCCTGGTCGCGTATCAAGTAGGGGGTGAATACGCCATGATCAAATTCGCGGCGGCGGCAGGTGCCATCGACGAAGCACTCACCGTGCACGAAACGCTAGGCGCGATGAAGCGAGCCGGTGCTGATCTCATCATCAGCTATTTCGCTCGCGACGTTATCCGGCGCATTTAAAGATGCCCGGATGCCTGCTCGATCCACAGCACAAAGAAGAGAAACTTAGCGACGATATCTTTTCAGCGATCCCACGGCGCGCTCTGCCAGCGCTCCAGCAGGAAATCGCTGAACGCCGTCAGCCGCCGCGGCACGGGTTCGCGTCGCGCCCGCACGATGCTGATCTTCGAGGGCGTGGCTTCCCATTCCGGCAACACGCTCACCTGCCGCCCGTCGCGCAGCTCGTCGTGAATGTCCCAGGTTTCGCGCAGCGAGATGCCCAGCCCGGCCAGGCAAAACGCATGCAGCACGTCACCGCTGTCGCTACACAACGTGCCGCTGACCGCGACAGGTTTCTCGCGACGGCCCTTGCGCAGCGGCCGAGTGCTTTGCAGCAGCACCGGATAGGCGAACACCAGGCAGTTGTGTCGCTCCAGTTCTTCCGGCTGTGCCGGCAGTCCATGCGCTTTCAGGTAGTCGGGAGACGCCGCCAGGATGCGCCGGTTGTCGGCCACGCGCCGCGCCACCAGCCGCGAATCGGCCAGCGCGCCCGTGCGGATCGCTAAGTCCAGATCGCCGCTGTACAGATCCTGCACCTGGTCGGAGAAGCGCAGGTCGAAGCCGACCTCGGGATGCAGGCGGCAGAAGTCGTGAATCACCGGTGCCACGAACTTGCGAGCGAACGGCGTGGGTGCTGTCAGGCGGATGATGCCGCTCAGTTCCTGGCTGCCGCGGGTCGCCAGTTGCTGCACTTCATCCAGCACCGCCAGGGCAACCGGCGCCCGCTCGACGATAGCGCGGGCGGCAGCGGAAAAGCTCTACCGCTCCACCACATGCACGAATACAGCCAGGTCATCCAGATTGCGCAACGCCATTTAGGTCATTCCGCGCCAGGCTATTTCCCTGCCCCCTCTGAGGAACCGAACCCATGAGGAAGGCAATGTCGCTTTTACTGGCAGTGGTGCTGACCGCCTGCGGACAATCCGAAACTTCCAAGCAGGCCGGCGTGCCAACCGTTGCAGAATTGGCTTCCGATCCTGCACGCCTGAAAGAATTACGCCAACAGTGCAAGACGGATCGCGCCACGCTAGGCGACGTGCTGTGCAACCGGGTGGCCGAGGCTACGCGCAAACGGTTCTATGGTGACGGCAAGGTGCCCTATACGCCGCCGGCGAATCCGCCCACGTTCTGACCGTGGGCGCATGGCCGTCCTGCTGATGGTTCAGCCAAATCCTGCGCGACCCGTTCGGCCAGGAAATCGAGCAGCACTCTGACCCTGGCCGGTACATGGCGGCCGGAGCCGACGAAGACCGCATGGATGTCTTCCACGGCGCCGCAGTCGTGGTTTTCCAATAAGGGCACCAGCCGGCCGGCGGCAAGATCGGCGCCGACGTGGTAGCGCGCCAGTCGGGCCACGCCAACGCCAGCCAGCGCCATCTGGCGCATGCTCTCGCCATCACCGAGGCGCAGGTCGCCTGACGGTGCGATGGCGATGTGCGCGCCATCACCGCCGACAAAGGGCCAGGCATCCACATGCCGGGCGTAGTTGAAGCCCAGGCGCCGGTGCTGGTGCAGGTCTTCGGGCCGCTCGGGAGTGCCGGCGCGCCGCAGATAGTCCGGCGAGGCGACCACCACCAAGCCGCTGGCGCCGAGCCGGCGCTGGGTCAGACGCGAATCGGGCAGCGGCCCGGTGCGGATGGCCACGTCGCTGCGATCGTCCAGCAGATCGACCACGATGTCGTTCAGCGTCACGTCCAGTTGCACGTGCGGGTAGCGTTCCAGAAATTCCGACAGGCGCGGCAGCAGGTAGTGGACGCCGAAGGCCACATGGCTGTTGACCCGCACGTACCCGCGCGGCGATCCCACCTGTGCGGCTTCGTGCTCGGCGCAATCGATGTCGTCCAGGATGCGCAGGCAGCGTTCATGGAAGGCACTGCCTTCGGGCGTGAGTTGCAGCTTGCGCGTGGTGCGATGCAGCAGTTTCGTTCCCAGGCGCGTTTCCAGCCGATGGATGAGCTTGCTGACGGCTGAGGCCGTCATGCCCAACGGCTCGGCGGCGGCAGTGAAGCCTTCGGCGGCGACCACCGCGATGAACACTTCCATCTCGAAGGCGCGGTTGATGTTCTGCCGTGACATAGGATGAATCCATTTCAATGGTGAATTGAATTAACGCATCTATTTCATCATATCTATTTCATCTATGCTCTGAGAGGTCGATCAATCAGACCTATCCGGAGCGTTTTCATGCGGGCTGTTTCCAAGCAACGCAGCACCTTGCCGGCTTTGCTGTCCATGATGGTCGGTGGCTTCGCCATCGGCACCACCGAATACGCCAGCGTCGGCGTGCTGCCGCAGATCGCCAACGATTTCGGCGTCAACCTGGTGCGGGCCGGTCTGGTCGTCAGCGGCTATGCGCTAGGCGTCAGCGTCGGATCGCCGATCCTCGCGGCGCTGACGGGCAACCTGTCGCGCAAGACGCTGATGCTGGCGGTGATGGCCCTGTTCGTCCTCGCCAATGCGGCCGCTGCGTTGAGCGCGAGCTACGAATTCCTCATCGTTGCGCGCGTCGTCTCCGCCTTGCCACACGGCATCTTCTTCGGCGTCGGTGCTGCGATCGCCGCGAGTCTGGTGGGGGAAGACCGGCGGGCCTCGGCCGTGGCGATCGTGTTTGGCGGGCTGACAATCGCGGTCGCCGCTGGCGTGCCGATTGCGACCGTCATCGGCCATCGCTTGGGCTGGCCGATGGCCTACTGGTTCGTCGCGGCCATCGGTCTGGTGTCGCTGCTGGCGATGGCAGCCACCTTGCCGCGCAAAATCGACATCGCACCGGCCGGAAGCCTCATCGAACAGGTCAAGGTGCTGGGCAGCGGACGCCTGCTGATCGCATTCGGCATGAACTTCTGTGCCTGGGGCGGCACCTTCGTCGCCTTCGCCTATCTGCCGAGCATCCTGGCCGAGATCACCGGATTCGGCCCGAACGGTGTTGCGTGGATGCTGGCCCTCTACGGTGTCTCGGTGATCGTCGGCAATTTCCTTGGCGGGCGCGTCCCCGACAAGAAGGTGGTGCCGGCGCTGGCGCTGATGCTCGGCGCGCAGGCGGTGGTGCTGCTGATCTTCACCTTCGCCGCGTCCTCAATGCTCGGCTCGATCCTGACGCTCGGCGTGCTCGGTGCGCTCATGTTCTGCAATGTGCCTGGTCTTGCACTGTACGTTGTACAGCTCGCCCAGCGCCATCGGCCTGGCAACGTGGACATCGCTTCCACCATCAACGTGTCGGCCGCCAACGCCGGTATCGCGCTTGGTGCCTTCATCGGCGGGCTGGTGGCGGATTCCCGCCTGGGCTTGGGTGCGACGCCGTGGGTCGGCGCCCTCATGGTCGGCGTGGGCCTTCTGCTAACCCTGTGGAGCGGATGGCTGGACCGCAAAGAGACGGATGCAGGTTCAGTGCTCTCGAACGCTGTTCGAGAGCACTGAACTTTGGAGGCGGCATGGGCCACGTCTTGTTACCGACTGCACTGACCTCCGGGGCTCGGGGCCTTGCTCTTCGTGGCCGGAAACACCCTCGCGCTCAGGAAGTCCACCAGCGCCCGCACCTTCGGCGAGGGGTGCTTGCTCGCCGGCCAAAGCACGTGGAAGACGCCGCCGCGCTCCACATGGTCAGCAAGGATGGGTTGAAGCCGGCCGTCGGCCAATGGCTCGCGGATGGCGAAATCCGGCAAATAGGCGATCCCCAATCCTTGCAGTGCAAAGCACACGCGCGTCTCGATGTTGTTGCAGATCATCGAGGTGGGCAATTGCAGTTCCGGCGCGCCAGGTTCCTGTCGCAACGCCCAGGTCTCCAGCTTGCCGCTATTGGGGAAGCGGTAATGCAGGCAGGTGTGCAGCAGAAGATCGGCAGGTACTTGGGGTGTCCCCCGCAGTTCCAGGTAGCCAGGCGAGGCGACCAGCACCGAGCGGAAGGTGCCCAACCTGCGCGCAGTGAGGCGAGAGTCGGTCGGTTCGCCCGTGCGTACCACCGCATCGAAACCTTCCTCGATCACATCGACCATCCGGTCGGTGAAGTCCAGGTCCAACTCGATCTCGGGGTACTCGCGCATGAACTCGCCGAGGACCGGCAGCACCAGCGAGCTGACCAGCGGCAGGCTTACCCGCAGGCGCCCGCGCGGTGCTGCGGTGGCTTGCGACAACTCCAGTTCCGCCGCCTCGATCTCGGCGAGTATGCGGCGGCTGCGCTCCAGGAACAGCGTGCCCTCGGCGGTCAGCGTGACGCTGCGCGTGCTGCGGTGGAACAGGCGCACCCCCAGCTTCTCCTCCAGTCGCGCCACGCTCTTGCCGACGGCTGAGGCCGACACGCCCAGCAAGCGGCCGGCGGCGACGAAGCTACGCGTCTCGGCCACCTGCACGAACACCACGAAGCCGTTCAAGCTGTCCATTCCACACCTCAATTACGGACACATTGCTCCGCACAAACAGGAACTGTAGCCTACTTTTTCTTTAATCGCAGGGTGTCTATCGTCAAGGCTTTACTCATTGAGGCGAGCGAGTTGCCATGACGAATCCCCCACTTTCCCTGCGCCAAGGCGTTCCGCCGGCGCACCTCAGCACGCGCATTCACAACACCGTGCAGCAGGCGCTCGACGACCAGCGGCTGGTCGGTGTCGTCATCCTCGTGGCGCGTGACGGCGAACTGATCCACCAACAGGCCGCCGGCTTTGCCGACCGGGAAAGCCGGCGGCCGATGACCTTGGAGGCGGTGTTCCGGCTGGCCTCGGTGAGCAAGCCCATCGTCTCCACGGCGGCATTGGTGCTAGTGGCGCAAGGCCGACTCGACCTGGATGCGGGCATCGAGCGCTGGCTGCCCGAATTCCAACCCCGGCTGGCCGACGGCCGCTCGGCACGCATCACGGTGCGGCAACTGCTCAGCCATACGGCCGGCCTCGGCTACCGCTTCTTCGAGGCCGACGCAGACGGCCCCTATGCGCGGGCCGGCGTCTCCGATGGCATGGATGCTTCCGGCATCAGCCTGCAGGAGAACCTGCGCCGCCTTGCCAGCGTGCCGCTGCTGTACGAACCGGGCACGGCCTGGGGCTATTCATTGGCGACGGACGTGCTGGGCGCGCTGATCGCGCGCGTCCACGGCACGCCGCTGGACGAAACGGTGCGCCAACTCGTGACCGACCCGCTGGGCATGGTCGATACGGGCTTCGCCGCGCGCTATCCCCAGCGCGTAGCGACCGCCTACGTCAACGACACGCCGCAGCCGCATCGGCTGGCCGAGGGGGAGACGGTCTCGGCCTTCGAGGGCGCCGTGGGCATCACCTACAGCCCCTCCCGCATCTTCGATCCGCAGGCATTTCCTTCGGGCGGCGCAGGCATGGCGGGGACGGCGCAAGACCTGCTGCGCCTGCTGGAAGCCTTGCGCCAGGGCTGCGGTGCGTTCCTGCCCAACCAATGGATCGCGGAGATGGCGCGAGATCAAACGGCCGGTCGGGAACTGCCCGATGCGCCGGGCTTCGGCTTCGGACTGGGATTCTCGGTCTTGCGCGACCCGGTGCTGGCCGCTTCCCCTGAATCGGTGGGCACCTGGCGCTGGGGCGGCGCCTACGGCCATTCCTGGTCCGTGGATCGGGCGCAGGGCCTCAGTGTCGTCGCCTTCACCAACACGCTGTACGAAGGCATGTCCGGTCGCTTCGTCACCGACTTGCGCGATGCCGTCTATGGCGCGCTGGAGGTGCGGTGATGAAGACGACACCCGTACACATGGCCGCCATCGCGTTTCGCCGCGGTTCCACGCTGGACGCCCCCGACTGCCTAACCGATGTCGACACCGAGCGTCCCGAGCCGGGGCCGCACGACTTGCGCGTCGCGGTTCATGCCGTCTCGGTCAATCCGGTGGACACCAAGATCCGGGCCGGCCGGGTCGCGGTGCCCGATGGCGTCCGCTCGCTGGGCTGGAATGCCGCGGGCATCGTCGAAGCCGTCGGCGAAGCAGTCACGTTGTTCCAGCCGGGTCAGAAGGTCTACTACGCCGGCTCCTTTGATCGCAGCGGCAGCAATGCCCAGTTCCACCTGGTGGACGAACGCCTCGTCGGCCACATGCCACAGACCTTGGGCTTCGCCGAGGCGGCGGCGCTGCCGCTCACTTCACTGACGGCCTGGCAACTGCTGTTCGACCGCCTGGGCGTGGCACCCGGCAAGCCGGCCGATGCTGGCAGCCTGCTGGTGCTGGGCGGTGCCGGCGGCGTCGGCTCCATGCTGATCCAACTCGCGCGGCGGCTGACCGGCCTGACGGTGATCGCCACGGCCTCGCGCGAAGAAAGCCGCGACTGGTGCCTCGCCCTGGGCGCGCATCATGTCATCGATCATCGGCAGCCGCTGCTGGCGCAGGTCGGCGCGTTGCCGGCGCCACCGGTCACCCACATCGCCGCGCTGTCGCACACCGCCGAGCATCTGCATGAGCTGGTGGAACTGATCGCGCCGCAGGGCCGGCTGGCGATCATCACCGACCACGACACGCTTGACGCGGCGCCGTTCAAGGCCAAGAGCGTGTCGCTACATTGGGAGATGGTGTTCACGCGCCCGCTGTATCGCACCCCGGACATGGTCGCGCAGCACCGTATCCTCGACGAAGTGGCCGCGCTGGTGGACGCGGGCGTGTTGCGCTCGACTGCCAGCCACGTGCTGCATCCGCTGGACTCACCCCGCCTGATCGAGGCCCATCGGTTGGTGGAAGGCGGTGGTGTTGCCGGCAAGGTTGTCGTGGCCCGCACGCCGGACGACACGGCGCCACTCGTGCGAGAGGCCGGACGATGAGCGCCGCTGCCGATGACCGCCTGCCGTTGGCGTCGTTGCTGGCATTGGCGATGGCGGCCTTCATCACCATCCTGACCGAAGCACTGCCGGCCGGACTGCTGCCGCAGATGGCGCAGGGATTGGCGGTATCCGAAGCCTGGGTCGGCCAGACCGTGACGATCTACGCCATCGGTTCGCTGGTGGCGGCGATTCCGCTGACCGCCGCCACGCAGGGCGTGCGCCGCCGCCCGTTGCTGCTGGCGGCCATCGCCGGTTTTGTCGTCGCCAATACCGTCACGACGTTCTCCGGCAGCTATGTCCTGACGATGGTGGCCCGCTTCCTCGCGGGCCTGTCGGCCGGGTTGCTGTGGGCGCTGCTGGCGGGCTATGCCGCGCGCATGGTGCCCGAGCACCAGAAGGGGCGCGCCATCGCCATTGCGATGGTTGGTACGCCGCTGGCGCTGTCGCTGGGCGTGCCGGCCGGCACCTTTCTCGGCAACCTGGTCGGCTGGCGGACGTGCTTCGGCATCATGAGCGCGCTGGCGCTGGTGCTCATGGTGTGGGTGCGCGTCCAGGTGCCGGACTTCGCCGGGCAGGCAGCGGGCAATCGGCTCTCGCTGGGGCGTGTCTTCACCATCGCCGGCGTGCGCCCGGTCCTGTTCGTGGTGCTGGCGTTCGTGCTGGCGCACAACATCCTCTACACCTACATCGCGCCGTTCCTTGCGGCGGCGGGCATTGCCGAGCGGACGGATCTGGTACTGCTGGTGTTCGGCGTGACCTCGCTGCTGGGCATCTGGATCGTCGGTGTGCTGATCGACCGCTATCTGCGTGCGCTGACGCTCGCCAGCACCGTCGTGTTCGGGATGTCCGCGCTGGCGCTGGGCGTGGCGGGCGACGCGCCTGCCGTGGTCTATGCGGCGGTGGCCGCCTGGGGCCTAGCCTTCGGTGGTGCGGCGACGTTGTTCCAGACGGCGTTGGCCAAGACGGCGGGCGAAGCGGCGGACGTTGCCCAGTCCATGCTGGTCACCGCCTGGAATACGGCGATTGCCGGTGGCGGCATCGTGGGCGGTGTGCTGCTCGAACGGCTGGGCGTCGGCGCGTTCGCCCCGGCCTTGCTGGTATTGCTGGTGGCGACGCTGGTGGTGGTGTGGGCGGCCAGGCGGCATGGCTTTCCCGCTCCGGTGGGTGCGGCCGGGTCATGCCCGACAACGACGCCCGATCGAAAGACCGAGACGCGGCCATGAACGGCATCCGGCCATTGTTCTTCATCGCACTGGGGCTGTTCGGCCTGTATGCCGTCGAGTTCGGCGTGGTCGGCATCCTGCCGGCCATCGTCCAGCGTCACGGCATCAGCGTGGCCCAGGCCGGCTGGCTGGTTGCGTTGTTCGCAGGCGTGGTCGCGGTGTGCGGGCCGGCCATGGTGCTGTGGCTGTCGCGCTTCGACCGGCGCAAGGTGCTGGCTGCCTCGCTGCTGGTCTTCAGCCTGTGCAGCCTGCTGTCGGCCTGGGCGACCAGCTTCGGGGTGCTGATGGCGCTGCGCGTGCCGTCGGCGCTGCTGCACCCGGTGTTCTTCTCGGTGGCCTTCGCTGCGGCTGTGTCACTGTACCCGCCGGAACGTGCCGCGCACGCCACCTCGATGGCATTTCTTGGCACCACGCTAGGGCTGGTGCTGGGCGTACCCCTGGCCACCTGGATTGAAGCGACGGTTTCCTACGAGGCGGCGTTCTACTTCTGTGCCATGGTGAATCTGGCGGCCGCAATCGGGTTGTGGATCATGCTTCCGCCCAGGCACGAGGCCAGGACCAGCGCGCCGGGACAGGCTCTGGCGGTCCTGCGCAGACATGCGGTGTGGCTGTCGATCATGGCGGCGGTGTGCGTGTTCGCCGCCATGTTCTCCGTCTACAGCTATGCCGCCGAATACCTGGCGCGGCAGGCGCGCCTGGACGGCCAGGCGATCAGCGTATTGCTGGCGGTCTTCGGCGTGGGCGGCGTGCTGGGCAACCTGCTGGCCGGGCGTGCGCTGGGACGTCGGCTCGCCTGGACCGTGCTGGGCTATCCCTTGGTGCTGGCAATCGCCTATGGCGTGCTGCTGCTGTTCGCTTCGCCGTCGTTCGCGGCCATGCTGCCGATCTGCTTGCTATGGGGCGCGGCGCACACCAGCGGTTTGATCGTCAGCCAGATGTGGATGACCTCGGCGGCGCCGGACGCGCCCGAGTTCGCCACCAGCCTCTATGTCTCGGCGGCCAACCTCGGCGTGGTGCTGGGGGCGTCGGCTGGCGGCGGTTTCATCGACGCCGTGGGGATGCGGGGAACGGTCTGGAGCGGCTGGTTGTTCGCGGCGTTGGCGATGGCTGCCGTGCTCGCCAGGAAGCCGTGGCGCTCAAACCTGCATGAATACACGGAGGGATGAGAATGTCAGGATTCCCAAGGTGCCTGCCGCCACTGCTCGACCAGGAACTCCACGAAGGCGCCAACCCGGCGCGGGAGCGGATCACGCCGCACCCGCACGATGCTGATCGTCGAGGGCGTGGCTTCCCATTCTGGCAACACGCGTACCAGCCGCCCGTCACCCAATTCCGCGTGGATATCCCAAGTCTCGCGCAGCGTGACCCCCATCCCGGCAACACTCCACGCACGCACGGCGTCGCCGTTGTCGCTGCGCAGATCTCCCACAATGTCCACCACCTCGGTTCTGCCGTTTCGGCCTCTTTGCTTGAGCGTCCAACGGTTCTGCCTGAGGTCGGGATAGGCAAACAGCAAGCATTGGTGCTGGGGCAACTCGCGGGGATGCGAGGGAGTTCCCATACGCTGCAAATACGCCGGGGCCGCTACCAGAATTCGTCGACTGTCGGTCAGCTTGCGGCTGACCAACCGGGAGTCTGCGAGGTGGCCGGCGCGCACAGCCAAGTCGATATTGCTGTCATAGAGATCGACCACATGGTCGCTCAACTGCAAATCGAAGCCCACCTGGGGATGACGCTCACGGAAGGCAGCGATGACGGGCGCGAGATAACGCACCCCTACCGCCACTGGCGCCGTCACGCGCAACATCCCAGTCAAGGTCTGCGCACCTTGTCGGGCCACATCGGCTGCCTCATCAAGCAAGGCGAGTGCCGGCCGCACCCGCTCAGCGACGGCTCGACCCTCATCGGTGATGCGCAAACGCCGAGTGCTGCGCTCGAACAGCCGTGCGCCCAAAGCCACTTCCAGACGCGCGATCTGCTTGCTGACATTGGCCGGAGCCAAGTTCAGTGCCCGCGCCGCAGACGAAAAGCCCTCGCAGTCCACCACTTTGAGGAATACACAAAGGTCATCGAGATTGCGCAACATCACTTGTTCCATATCAGCATAAGTATTCCGCCAATTTACTCCTTTTCGGAAACCTCCATCACCCCAAAAATGACGGTTGTTTCCCTTGCCTGTGTCCGCTCGAGATGGTTCGTCGCCGCAGGTCCTATTCTGGAGTTGCTCGATGCCCGTCGTAATCTACGTTTTCACGCTCTGTGCATTCGCCATCGGTTTTACCGAGTTCATCAGCATTGGCCTGGCGGCGTCTTTGGCCGAGAGCCTGAAGGCCAGTACGGCTCAGGTTGGGTTGGCGGTTACGCTCTACGCGACTGGCGTGGTGATCGGCGCGCCGGTCCTGACCGCACTGGCGTTGGGATGGTCGCGCAAGCGCCTGCTACTGGTCGCCATGCTGGCCTTTACCGCCAGCAATGTCTTGGCGGCGCTGGCTACGCATTTGCCACTACTGCTGGCCGCACGTTTACTGTCGGGGTTGGCACATGGCGTGTTTTTCGCAGTCGCCTCCAGCGTCGCGACTCGGTTGGTGGCGCCGCAGCGTGCAGGCGCGGCGCTGTCACTGGTGTTCGGCGGGGTGACCGTAGCGATGGCGCTGGGCGTGCCTGCGGGCACTTGGTTGGGCAGCGTACTGCCGTGGCAGTGGATCTTTGCCTTGATCGCTGGCTGTGGCCTCATCGGCGCGCTGGGGCTGGCTTGGTGGATGCCCGCCGGTGCAGGCGACCTCGACAAGGCCGGTGCAGGTTGGCGGCAGTTGCCGGTGCTGTTCGATCGGCGCTTGCTGGCCGGAGCCAGCTTGCCGTTGCTGTCCTATACCGGTTCGTTCGCACTCTATACCTTCATCACGCCGTTGCTTCTGCAAGTCACCCTCACCGATATTCGAGGTGCGAGCGCGATGTTGCTGGCTTATGGGATTGGTGCGGCGGTCGGCAATGTCGTGGGCGGGCGGATGACCGATCGCATGGGCATGGATCGCGCCTCCCTCTGGCTGTTGGTTGGTATTGCAACGGTGCTGGCCCTGATTGGCATAGGCCAGGCAAATTTTTCGCTGATGCTGGCGTTGATCATGGCACTCGGACTGACGACCTATGGCGCCATCCCACCATTGCAGTCGCGCATCCTGGCACTGGCGCACCGGCACCGGCCACAGGCACTCGACGTGGCGTCGGGCTTGAACATCGCCGCCTTCAACGGTGGCGTGGTCGTGGGCTCGATGTTGGGCGCAACCGCGCTTGCGCGCTGGGGACTGTCCAGCTTGGCTTGGGTGGGACTGGCCTTTGCGATGTTGGCCGTTCTCACCTTACTGTGGCAGCGAGGCTCGCCGGCCATGCGGCTCGATGCCCCCATGGCATCGGAATGAGGCGGGCTCCCATGCCACCACATCCCCAAGTCCGTGCTTTTCTTGATGAGCGGAATCGAGCTGATCTGCACATTACCGCTCCCAAGTTGCGCGCAGGTTTTTCCATCCCAGCAAGTGCTGCGCCATCGGGTACGCGATCGCTGCGAGGCGAGGAGGCAACATGGGCCAAACCATGATGAGGGCACCGCCACGGCCAAAAGCGGGTAAGTGCTTCGTCAAGTTGCCAGTCGGTCTGCCTGCCAATGCCGGATCGTCAGACCTCCTCCCACGGAGCGTTCTGCCACCGTTCCAGCAGGAAATCGCTGAAGGCTGTCAGCCGGCACGGCACGGGTTCGCGCCGTGCCCGCACAATGCTGATTTTCGAGGGCGTGGCTTCCCATTCCGGCAACACGCGCACCAGCCGTCCGCTGCGCAATTCCTCGTGGATGTCCCAGGTTTCGCGCAGCGAGATGCCCATACCGGCCAGGCACCACGCATGCAGAACGTCGCCACTGTCGCTGCACAGCGTACCGCTGACCGCAATGGGCTTCTCCCGGCGGCCCTTGCGCAGCGGCCAGGTGCTTTGCAGCAAGCCCGGATAGGCGAACACCAGACAGTTGTGCCGTTCCAGCTCCTCCGGCTGCGCAGGACTGCCATGTGCTTTCAGGTAGGCGGGAGACGCCGCCAGGATGCGCCGGTTGTCGACCACGCGCCGCGCTATCAACCGCGAGTCGGCCAACTCGCCCATGCGGATCGCCAAGTCCAGGTCGCCGCTGTACAGATCCTGTACCTGGTCGGACAGGCGCAGGTCGAAGGCAACGCGGGGGTGTAGGCGGCAGAAGTCGTGGATTGCCGGGGCCACGAACTTGCGCCCGAATGGCGCGGGTGCCGTCAGGCGGATGGTGCCGCTCAGTTCTTGACTGCTGCCGGTCGCCAGTTCCTGCACCTCCTCCAGCACCGCCAGGGCGACCCGCGCCCGTTCGGCGATGGCGCGGCCTTCGCCGGTGATGCGCAGGTTACGGGTATTGCGCTCGAACAGCGTGGTGCCCAGCGCCTGCTCCAGCCGCGCGATCTGCTTGCTGACCGTCTTGGGCGCGAGGTGCAAGTCGCGTGCGGCAGCCGAAAAGCTCTGGCGCTCTACTACACGCACGAACACCACCAGGTCATCCAGATTGCGCAAAGCCATTTGGGCCATTCCGTAGAAAGTGTTTGTCTATTTTGGTCATTTCAAGGGTACACCAAATTCATCAGAATGACTTTCCTAGCACTTCATGTCGCAACGTGCGCGCACCCTCGGGAAGCGTATGACGGCGTGCTCAATTCGCTTGCAGGAGCTACTGATGACTCAACGTATTCTTTTCGTCCTGACCAGCCACGACCGCAAAGGACCGTCCGGTGCCACCGACGCCGCGCCCAGCGGCTTCTATCTCTCCGAAGTCACGCATCCTTACCGGGTTCTGGCCAATGCCGGCTATGCGGTCGATTTCGTCAGCCCCAAGGGCGGCAAGGCGCATGTCGATGGACTCGATCTGGACGACCCGATCAACGCGGCGTTCTGGAACGATGGGGCGCTGCGAAGCGCCACCGAGAACACCTTGGCACCCGCGCAGGTCGATCCCGATGCCTACGCCGCGATCTTCTACGCAGGTGGCCACGCGACGATGTGGGACTTTCCGGACAACACCGAACTGGCCGCCATCGCGGCGCGCATCTACGAGCGCGGCAGCGTGGTCGCGGCGGTCTGCCACGGCCCGGCCGGGCTGGTGAACGTCAAGCTATCCGATGGCAGCTATTTGGTCGACGGCAAGGACGTGTCGGCCTTCACCAACGACGAGGAACGTGCAGTTGGCTTGTACGACACGGTGCCGTTCCTGCTGGCCGATGCCTTGCAGGAACGCGGTGCCCGGCACGTTCCCGCGCCGAATTTTCAGGCGCAGGTGGTGGTGAGCGAGCGGCTGGTGACAGGTCAGAACCCCGCTTCGGCCAAGAGCGTGGCCGAAGCGATGCTGCCGCTGCTGGCGGCGGCATCCACGGATCGGGCCTGAGGCATGAACGAGCGCCTGCCTTTCGTCATCTACGTCTTCGCGCTTTGCGCGTTCGCCCTGGGCTTCACCGAGTTCGTGACCATCGGCCTAGTGTCCACCATTTCCGCAGATCTGAATGCCAGCGTCAGTCTGGTCGGCACGGCGGTCACAGCTTATGCGCTGGGCGCAGTGATTGGTGCGCCGGGCCTGACGGCGCTTGCAACTCGCTGGCCGCGCAAGCGCCTGCTCCTGGTGGCGATGGGGCTGTTCACGGTGGGCAACGCGGTGGTCAGCATGTCCGATGCGCTGACGCCCCTGTTGGTCGCTCGCTTCGCGTCGGGGCTGGGACATGGCGTGTTCCTGGCTGTGGCCTCCAGCGTGGCGACTCAATTGGCGGGCCGGCATCGCGCCGGCGCGGCGGTGGCCGTGGTGTTCGGCGGCCTGACGATGGCACTGGCGCTGGGCGTACCGCTCGGCACCTACCTGGGCAGCGTGTTGAGCTGGCAGGTCATCTTCATGGCCGTGGCCGCAAGTGGTGCCATTGGGTTCGTCGGCCTGCTGGCCCTGATGCCGACAGATCGCAACGATGCCTCGGCACAGGCCAATGCGATGGATGGCCTGAAAGCCATGTTCAATCCACGTCTGCTGGCCGGGGCTGGCATCACTGTGTTGGCGTATGCGGGGTCGTTCGCGCTCTATACGTACATTTCGCCGATCCTGCTGCACGTGACGCATGTCAGCGAGAGCACTGCCAGCCTGCTGATGCTGGGCTATGGCGTGATGGCCGCTATCGGCAACATCTGGGGCGGACGATTGACCGACCGCAAAGGCGCGGACTTCGCGGTGATGTGTGTACTGGTCGGCCTGGCCGTGGTGTTGGTGGCGATTTGGGCATCGGCGCCCTCGTTGCCACTGATGGTGCTGTTGACGGGACTGCTGGGCGCGCTGACCTACGCGGCGGTGCCGGCCTTACAGGCGCGGGTGATCGGCCTGTCGCATGTCCACGCACCACAAGCGCCAGCGGTGGCGGCTGGTTTGAACATCGCTGGGTTCAATGGCGGCATCGCACTGGGTTCGCTGCTGGGTGGTGCAAGCCTCGAAGCCATGGGCTTGACCAGTACCGCCTGGGTTGGCGCGGTTGCCGTGGGCTTGGGGATCATGTGGATGCGGCGGCAGATGCGACGTCCCGCATTCCTCGGAACAAGACTTCAAGGGTAGGGGAGCGATGGAACTTCGGCATCTCGGATGTTTCCTGGCCGTTGCCGAAGAATTCTACTTCGTCCGCGCGGGAGGGCGGCTACAGATCGAGAAGCCGCGTTTGCTGCAGGCGTTCAAGCTTACAAGAGCAGAGCCCAAGATGACTTATGCTAAAACTGCGTTGTCACCGTGCAGCCGGTTTGGCTTCCCAAGGAGGCTTCGGAAGAAACCGCTCAGCCAGAAGATCCACGACGCGCCGCACCTTGGCCGACAGGTGCCGGTTCTTCTGCCACACCGCATGGATCGGAAATCCCTGGGTTCCGACCTTGGGCAATACCCGCAGCAACCTTCCTGCGCGCAGGTGCTCGGCAACCAACCAGTCGGACAGCAGCGCGATGCCATGCCCGGCCAGTGCGGCGTCCAGGATGGCTTCGCTGTGATTCAGGCCCAGCCGCCCTCGCACCGCCAGCGGTTGACTGCGGCCGTTGCGATCCAGAAAGTGCCAGGGCCGCGCCTGCCCGCCGCTGCCAAAGGTGATGCAGGCGTACCGGTGCAGGTCGTCCGGGGTTTGCGGTTCGCCGTGTCGGGTCAGGTAGTCAGGATTAGCGACCAGCACCGCCTGCTGCACGCCCAAGGGCTTGGCGACCAGCGTGGCGCTGTCTTGCAGCGGCCCGATACGGATCACCAGGTCGATGCCGTCTTCGACCAGATCGACCCGGCGATCGGTCAGGCTCACGTCCAGTTCGAGCGCGGGGTGCTGCGTGGCGATTTCCAACAGCGCCGGCAGCACCCAGTGCCGGCCGAAGACCACGGGCAGATCGACGCGCAGGCGCCCGGCCAGTTCCTGCCGTTGCGTCGTCGCCAGCGCCTGCGCGTTCTCCAACTCCGCCAAGGCCCGCTGGCAACCGTCGCTGAACTGGCGGCCTTCTTCGGTCAGATTCAGGCGGCGCGTGGTCCGCTGGAACAACCGCACGCCCAGCGTGGTTTCCAGGCGGGCGATGCTCTTGGCGACCCCCGACTTGCTCATGTCCAGCCGCTCGGCCGCCAGCGTGAAGCTGCCGGCCTGCACGACCTGCATGAAGACGGCGATGCCCTGGAAAGGGTCTGGGGTATTCATGGCGCACCTATTGGCGAATCTCAGTCAACTATATTACGATTTTCAAGTGATATATCAAACTACTATTCGCCAATAAGATATCTCGCAAGGACGGTTCGTTCGGACCGTCGATCTTTCTGCGAGGGTCTGATGCCACAACCCGCCGTTACGTCTGCTTTTCGCCTGGATGGCGCGTTGTTGCTGTTGGCGACCTGCGCTGGGCTGGGCGTGGCGAACGTCTATTACCTTCAACCGGGTCTGTCCCAGGTGCAGTCTGAGTTCGGCGCCAGCCCGGAACAGGCCGGCTGGGTGCCGACCCTGACGCAGATCGGCTACGCGCTGGGCATGCTGTTGCTGGCTCCCCTCGGGGACGTGGTGCCGCGACGGCGGCTCATCTTGGTCAAAGCGGCGCTGCTGGTGCTGTCCCTGCTGGCGGCCGGTATCTCCCCCGGCCTCGGCTGGGTGGTGATTGCTAGCGTCGCCGTCGGCCTGCTGGGCAGCATCGGCCAGGACTTCGTGCCCATCGCCGCGCAACTGGCCCCCGACGAACAGCGCGGCCGGGCCGTGGGCACCGTGACGACCGGGTTACTCAGCGGCATCCTGCTGTCGCGCACCCTGGGCGGCTGGGTCGCCGAGTCCCTGGGCTGGCGGGCCATGCAGTTCGTGGCGGCTGGCCTGATGCTGGGGGTGATGGTGATCGCCTGGCGCACCGTGCCGAACCTGCCGCCCGCCAGCCGCAGTCGCTACGGCGCGCTGATCGCCAGTTTGTGGACGCTCTGGCGGCAGTACCCGACCGTGCGCTTGGCCGTATTGGCACAGGCGCTGCTCGCGTCAACGCTGGGCGCGTTCTGGTCCACGCTTGCCCTGGTGCTGGCGGCGGCGCCGTTCCACCTGGGCGCTGGCATAACGGGCACCTACGGTATCGCCGGCGCGGCCGGTGCCCTGGCCGCGCCCTGGTTCGGCCGACTCAACGACCGCCACGGGCCGCTGCCCGCCATCCGCCTCGGATGCGCGCTGGTGATTGTGGCGTTCCTCGGCATGGGAATCCTGCCACCCAGCCTCTGGAGCCTGGCGGTCGGTGCCATGGTCTTCGATCTGGGCGTGATGGCGGCGCTGGTTTCGCACCAGGCCATCGTCAACGGGCTGGACCCGCAGGCCCGCAGCCGCCTCAATGGCCTGCTGATGACCGGCGCAATGGTTGGCGTGGCGGCAGGTGCCGCCATCGGCAGCGCCTTGTGGGCGCATGCGGGCACGCTGAGCCTTTATGGCTTTGCGGTAGCGGCCGGGCTGGCGGCGTTGGCCGTGTCCTTCCTTCACCATCTCCCTGGAGAACATCCCCATGACTAAAACTGTCGAGGAACGGCTGTTCCGCCCCCCCTACCTACAACCCCAATCCGGCAGCGACCGGCCGCTCACCGTGTTGTGCTCGTTGCTCTCGCGTGCCGACAACACGCCGCTGGCCGAGCGGCGCCGCGCCGACGGCCATGTGCTTGACCATGCCGGCAACGTCATTGCCGACCCGGCTACCGACGCCAGCGTGAATGCTTTCGAGGGCAATCCGAACCTCAACTTCGAGCATTGGGGCGAATATTGGCGCAAGGTGCATGGTGTGCGCTTCCTCCATGCCGAGGAAGCGGACGACCGCAGCCTGGAACGGCTTCTGCGCTACGACCAGTTGCACCGCTTCGCCCCTGGGCCGACGCATACCGATGCACCGCCGTATCGCGCACCTGCCGATGCGCGGGGCGAACTCTGGCCCACCGTCATCGGACATATCGAAGCCTACCGTCGCCCACGCTGGGATGGCATTGCTTACCTGAACTTCGCCGACCCCGAGGATATTGCTGTCGTGCTGGCGAATGCCCGTGTGCGCGAGAAGATCCTGCCCGAAGATCAGGCAATCTTCCGCGACATTGCACCGGTACTGTCGCGCCAATTCATCATCGTACCGAGTGCCACTGGCAACGAGGCCGTCACGCTCGTCAAACTGCATGGTCGGGTGGAGTCAGTCAGCCGCGAGGCTTTCCAGCATTGGTGGCTGCATGAGCATGCGCCACTGGCGGCGGCAAAGATCGGCGCTTGGGTGAAGCGCTACGTGCAACTCCACAACATTGGGCCGACGGACCCAGGGCAGCCGTTCTACCACCCGCAGGCCAGAAATATCGACGGCGTAACGCTGATGAACTTTGCCAGCGTCAACGATCTGGAGGATTTCCTTCGCAGCGCCGAATACAAACTGATCGCCGAAGACGAGGCACGTATGGGGAATGTGGCGGCTAGCGAGTGGTGGACAGCCATTGGCATGGTCTTGGTGAATCGCATTACCCCGGAACGGACTACAGAGGTGGGCGCTTAAACAGCCGAACGATCAACAGTTATGAGCGTGCGTTCATTGAAGGACTTACAGATGACATCCCCTTTCAGAGTTGGCGAGTCGGTATCGAAAATGGCCGTTTTCGATGCTGAAGCTATTCGATCATTTGCAGTCGCTACAGGGGACATGAGCCCGTTGCATCACGATGCGAAGTTCGCATCATCGACTCGCTTCGGCGGCTTGATCGTTAGTGGCGGCCAACTGTCCGCATTGATGATGGGGATGGTGGCCACGTTTCTAACCGCTAGGCGCGTTGGCCTTGGCCTGGAGTTCGACTTCAAGTTCAAGAAAGCGGTCATCGCTGGAGAGTCATTCACCGCGGAATGGAAGATTGTCGCGATGGAGTCGGCTGCGAAATATGGCGGAGACGTGATCGAGCTTGAAGG
This sequence comes from Herbaspirillum camelliae, assembly GCF_001929405.1. Taxonomy (NCBI): domain Bacteria; kingdom Pseudomonadati; phylum Pseudomonadota; class Betaproteobacteria; order Burkholderiales; family Oxalobacteraceae; genus Herbaspirillum; species Herbaspirillum camelliae. The sequence continues at coordinate 611,874 of NZ_KV880769.1, read as the reverse complement.
CAGTATCGTCAATGAAAAAGGCGAGATGTGCGTAGCGGCTCGATCCAGAAGTTTGAGTTTTCCGGAACAAATGCTGACTCTTTCGTAATTGCTCATCGAAGCATTGATAAAGGGAGCAATACCTTGGAATTGCGCCACCTACGCTGTTTCCAGGCGGTAGCCGAAGAACTCCACTTCGGCCGCGCAGCGGAGAAACTGCATATCGAGCAGTTGCAGCAACTCAGAAGACTCACCGACGATCTGTATGACATGGGCTTTGCCCAGTTTGATGAAGTAGATCAGGGCACCGCGACTGAGGCAGTGTGGAGTGATTCTTTAATAGTAACGGTGTCTGCACCAGCCAAGATTTACTCAACACTTGGGCAGATTCTTCGCCGTCATTTCGGTTGTGAGCGAATCCTCCCGTACGGCCAGAAGCAACGAGTCGAGCAGGCCCGGAAACCGGGCATCCAGATCCTCGCGGCGCAACGACAACAGGTTCTCACGACCATCGGGGCGCTGCCAGATCACACCACTGTCACGCAATACCCGCCAGTGGTGGGTCAGTGTGGATTTGGGGATGCCGTGCAGCACGGCGCTGCACGCATGCTCACCACCTTGGGCCAGCATCCGTATCACAGTCAGGCGCAACGGGTTACCCAAAGCGGTAAGCACGTTTTCCAGACGAATCTGATCACGGTCAGGATGGTTGGCAGTCATCCCAATAATTTATCCAATAGTACGAGGACAGTCAAACTATCTTTGTGGCATGGGTCGGATGAGGTGCAAGGGCTTGTCAAATGTACGAATATACGCGTACAGTATAACTGTTCGTATTTATTCGTACTTTCGATCACCTTGCCCTGGAGTACGCATCCCATGTCCTCTATCCCCCTACCACCCGGCACCCATCGCTCTCTCGGTTGGAGCTTGGCCTTGCTGGCATTCGCCCAGCTCATCATCTCGCTCGATATCAACATCGTGTTTGTGGCCCTACCGGAGATCGGCAAGGGTCTGGGCTTCTCGGAGCAGACGTTGCAATGGGTGGTCAGCGCCTGTACGGTGTTCTGCGGCGGCTTCCTGCTGCTGGGTGGACGGGCCGCCGATTTGCTGGGACAGCGGCGCGTCTTCATCTTCGCGCTGTGGCTCTATGCGCTGTCGTCAATGCTCGGCGGGCTGGCCTGGAATCCCGAGGTCATCATCGCCGCACGAGCGGTGCAAGGCATCGGCGGCGCGCTGCTCTTCCCGTCCACACTGTCACTCATCAACCGGCTGTTTGCCGAGGGCGCGCCGCGCAACCGCGCGTTGGCGATCTGGGGCGGTGCGGGGGCCAGTGGCTTGACGCTGGGGTCACTGGCAGGTGGTTTCCTCACCAGCGCTTTCGGCTGGCCCTCGGTGTTCTTCGTGAACGTGCTGCTCGCCAGCATTGCCATCGTGGCAGCGTTCTTCTTAATCCCTAAAGATGCACCCAGAACCGAGCGTCGCAGTTTCGACCTGCCGGGTGCGCTGACGGTGACGGCGGGTGCCACGCTGCTGGTCTATGCGCTGGTGCAGGGTCCGGAGGACGGCTGGCGTGCCACGTCCATCGTGACATCCCTGGTGCTGTCCATGCTGTTGCTGCTGGCCTTTGCGATCATCGAGTCACGCAGCCGCGATCCACTGATGCCGGTGCGGCTGTTCGGCAATCGCAGCCTGGTAGCAGGTATGACGATCACGTTCATCTACATGGGGACGTTCGGCGCACTGCCGTACTTCCTGACGGTGCTGTTCCAGAGTGTGCATGGGTATACCGCGCTGCAAACCGGCCTGGCTTTCATCGTGCCATCGGTGGCGATCTTCACGGGAACACAGGTGGGTGCGCGGCTGGCAAACAAGCTGTCCACACGCGGCACGCTGGTGGTGGGGAGCTTGGTCGGCATCGCAGGCACGCTTGCGATGGCACCGGCCACCTTTGTGGGCGCGGGCTATGTGTTGATCGTGCCTGGGCTGGTGATCTCCGGCATTGGCCAAGGCATCGTGTGGACAGCGATGTGGATCGCGGCCAGTTCGGGCGTGGCCCATCACGAGCAAGGCATCGCTTCGGGTATGGCCTCGACCACACTCAACGTGGGCAACGCGATTGGCTTAGCAGTGCTGGTGGCACTGGCGAACGCCGGGCTATCCGGTCTGCACGGCGAACCGCTGCGCAGCGGCCTAGCGCATGGCGCACAGCAGGCTTTCTATTTAGCGGCAGCAGGGATGGTCTTGGGACTGCTGGTAGCGCTTACGTTGCCGCGTAAGGCGGTGAGCGCCACGCAGTCCGGCGAAGCAACTTGAGCGAAGGAGACGGCCATGGAACTGCGACATCTACGTTGCTTCTTGGCTGTCGCCGAAGAACTCCACTTCGCCCGTGCCGCCGAACGGTTGCATATTGACCAGTCACCTCTGTCGCGCACGATCAAGGAGCTGGAAGAAGATCTGGGTGCGCCTTTGTTCGCGCGCACCACGCGCAGCACCCGATTGACCCGTGCCGGCAAGCTGTTGCTCGAACACGTGCCACGCGTGTTTGCCACACTGGATCAAGCCCGCGCCAGCGTCCGCGCGGCCGCCGCAGGCTACGACGGTCAACTGCGTATCGCGCTGTCCGATGGCATCGCCCCGGCGCGCTTCTCCTCGCTCATGGCACTGTGCCGGCAGGAAGATCCGGAGATTGCGATCCACTTCGATGAAGTCCCGCTCACCCACCAGCTCAAGGGGCTGCACGAGGATTTGTACGACGTGGGATTTGCGCAGTCCGCCGATGTCGGCGACGGCATTCTTGCCGAACCCGCATGACGCGATCCGCTGCGCGTCGCTATTCCGGCGCGCCATCCCTTGCTCGCGCATGCACGCATTCCCCTGGACGAGGTATTTCGCTATCCGCTGGTGATGGGTGACCCGCAGGTCTGCGAGGGCTACAACCACCAGATCGAACGGGTGCTGCGTGCGCTGGACAAGGAGCCGCTGGTGACCGAACGCGTGATGTCCTTCGACTTGATGATGGCCCTGGTCGGCGCTTCGCAGATTGCCGCCAGCCGCGAGCCCAACATCGTCGCACGCCCACTGGCCGGCGGCTCGCCAATGCTCACCACCTACCTGCTAAGGCGAGATAGCGATCCGTCAGAAGCACTGAGTCGGTTTGTTGCCCGCGTCGGAAGACTGGAAGCCGATACCAGCAAGGAACATGTGCATGCTGGCGACGCTCCTTCCGATGAACCGGAGGATTCCTGATGAACGCCATTTTCCGCACTGCTCATGCACTCGCCCTGGCCGGCTTGCTGTCGGCCTGCGAACCATCGCCCGCCAATGACACGGTGGAGTTCCTGACCGCCCATCCCGAGCGCATCAAAGAAGTCCAGCGACTGTGCCGTGAAGAGCGCTCAAAGGTTTCAGATGACCTGTGCCTGCGCGCGGCTGAAGCTGCCAAACGACGCTTTTTCGGCGACGGACCCGAACAGCCCGCCAAGTAATTCGCCGAACGTCTCCTGTCGCAAAGTCGCGACGGATTTACTCCCGAATAGCTCATCACCCCGCAGCACGATTGGGCTGCCGCCGCCACCGAGCCATTGAGCAAAGCCGCGCCAATCGATCCGAAAGAGGTTACGGCGGCCCACTTCCGTCGGTGGGAAACCCCTGCGCCAGGTCACCATCGTGGACACGTGTGGCGAAAGGGCTATGACAGATGCGGGCAACCTGCTGGAACGTGGTCTGCAGTGCCACGCGCAACGCCTAGGAGGTGTGGCGGTGGAACTAATCACACCTGCCCATCGAGCGCCAAGCACGCGTCATTGGCACCACCTTGCTGGATCAATAGTGATCGGCGGCGGCAAGAACTTGCGCGACTTGGGCTTTGGCAGCGACGTCAAGCAAGCGACGCAGCAACACGCTGACAGCCTGATCGAATAGGGGCTGACCGAGCGGCGCGGGCAGCGTGTGATCCTGGCGCGCAACCTGCTGGGCATATGGCGCAACCGGGAGCTCGCACAAGCCTCCAAGGACATTGCCGCCGAAACGGGCCTTGAGCATCTGCCCGTGACCTTCGGACCGCGCGTGGCCTGCATCTACCGGGGCAGCGTTATACCCGCCCGCGAGCGTTACGCAATGCTCGATGACGGTATGGGTTCAGCCTGATCCTATGGAAGCCGGTGATTGAGCAGCAACGGGCCACAAGATCACCGCGACGGCAAGCGGCGGTAGCGTGTCATTGGCAATGGGCACGCACGGGTCTTACCTCACAAACGCCAGTCTTGCAGCGTCACTATGGAAATTGCCCTAACTTTCGTTGGCCTGTACTGATGCTTGGCGCCCGGCTTTGCTTCAATCGGGCCGCGGCAGCGACCTTGACCAAGCGCTTAAACGTCGGGCACTGCGCATGGCTGGGAGCGGTGCATTCCGCTGCATGGCGCAGGCCCTCGCTCATAGCTCGCAAGCGCTTGATGGTAGCGTCGATTTCATCCGCCTTGGCCATCAGCACGCTCCTGTTCACTTTGGGGACGCCGGCGGGAGTAAGCATGGCGCCAATCTCGTCCAAAGAGAGCCCCCCGGCTTGCCCTAACGCAATCAATCCAAGCTGATCAAGCACATCTGGCGCGAAGTTCCGCCGTTCGCCGGAGCGGCTCGTTGCTGAGATCAAACCTTTCTTTTCGTAAAACCGCAGCGTGGAGGCAGGCACGCCCGTGTGACGGGCAACTTCAGAAATGTCCATAGCATATCCTTGACTTGAAGTTGACTTCAACTTCTATCATGCCTGCAAATCTGGTTTTCAGCAATGCAAGGAGTGATCGATGGCATCGGTGGACGAAGTGACAAGGATGGTCGCAGTCGGCATTGGCGCGACCATGGTGATGGATGTATGGACAGCGATCCTGAAAGGTCTGGGTGTCCCTACGCTCGACTACTCACTCTTGGGTCGGTGGGCAGGCCACTTGCGCTATGGCCGTCTTGCACACGCCAGCATCGGCAAGTCCCCGCCTATACAAGGCGAGTTGCCGCTGGGTTGGGCCATCCATTACGCAGTTGGCATCGCGTTTGCGATGCTGCTGATGGGCATCTGCGGTATTGAGTGGCTACGCGATCCTGCATTGGGTTCGGCCTTGGCTGTGGGCGTGGCGACGATTGCCTTTCCCCTGTTCGTGATGCAACCGGCTATGGGTGCCGGCATTGCAGGGTCGCGCACGCGCACGCCCCTGAAGAACGGTCTGCGCAGCTTGGCAACCCACGCCATTTTTGGATGCGGTCTCTATCTGTCGGCCACCGTGCTCAGGCTCGTTTGGGCGTAAGGGACGTACCAGAGACCACCACCGTGAACGAAATGAGGAACCACACCATGAACATGAGAAAGCATGTCAGGTCGATGCCGCCGGCCATCTATCTTCTCGCCCTGAGCCTGTTTGCAATGGGCAGCGCTGAGTTTCTGATGGGGGGCATTCTCCCAATGATTGCAACCGACTTGCAGATCACACTGCCCATGGCCGGTACCTTGATTTCTGCGTTTGCAATCGGCGCGCTGATCGGTGGGCTGCCATTCGCCATCCTGACGCTGCAGTGGCCCAAACGCACCACACTGGTAGCCAGTCAGATTGCATTCGTCGCCGCAACGGCGGTCAGTCTGCTTGCACAAGGCTACTGGCCTTTGCTTGCCGCACGCTTTGCCATGGGGCTGGCATATGCCTGCTTTTGGGCTGCTGCAGCATCGACTGCCGTTCAACTCTCGCCTCCTGATCGTCGCGCCAAAGCGCTTTCCATTGTGGTCAGCGGCCTGACCGTAGCCATGATCGTGGGTGGTCCCGTGGGGACTTTCATCAGTGACATCACCGGTTGGCGCGGCGGGTTCTGGGCGGTGGCAGCAGTCACGGCGATCGCAGCGGTTGCCGGATTTCTCGTTCTGCCTGAGAAGACCTCCGGGGAGGCAAAGGAGCCCGATCTCAAGATCGAATTGCGCGCCATGAAGCGTCCCGTCCTTTGGGTGGCATTTGCCACCACGGCAACCACTACAGCGGCCTACATGGGCACGTTCGGCTATCTCGGGGCTTTGCTGCTCGACGTGAGCGGACTGCCCTCGCACTGGCTGCCGGCTGTGCTGACCCTGTTCGGTGTGGGCGCCTTCATCGGATTGACCATTGGTGGTCGAACGGCAGATAGTCGCCCGTTCACCACACTGGTGGTCGGAATCTTTGGGCTGGTCCTCATCTCCGGCGCGATCGCTCTGCTGGCATCGGATGCGGGAACGACTGTCGCGCTGGTGTTTCTGCTCGGCGTCGCGGGTTTCCTGCTGAATCCGGCGGTGTGGGGCCGAGTCTACGCGGTCGCTCCCGACGCTCCGATGCTGGCGGGAGCGGCAAATTCGTCGGCCTTTCAGGCTGGCCTGACACTCGCACCACTACTGGCCGGGATACCGATCAGCTTGGGTCATGGACTTTCAGCGGTCGGCTGGATGGGCTCTGCCATTGGTGTTGCTGCTCTCGGTTTGGCCGTTCTCGGCAAGCGGTGGATTGCGTAAGAAGCCTTTATCTTGAGGAGGAAACATGGAGCTTCGCCACCTCCGCTGTTTCTTGGCTGTCGCGGAAGAACTCCATTTTGCCCGTGCCGCTGAACGGCTGCATATCGACCAGTCGCCCCTCTCGCGCACGATCAAGGAGCTGGAAGAAGATCTGGGTGCGCCTTTGTTCGCGCGCACCACGCGCAGCACCCGATTGACCCGGGCAGGCAAGCTGTTGCTCGAACACGTGCCACGCGTGTTCGCGACACTGGATCAAGCCCGCGCCAGCGTGCGCGCGGCCGCCGCAGGCTATGACGGTCAGTTGCGTATCGCGCTGTCCGACGGTATTGCCCCGGCACGCTTTTCCTCGCTCATGGCACTGTGCCGGGAGGAGGACCCAGAGATCGCCATCCACTTCGATGAAGTCCCGCTCACCCAGCAGATCAAGGGGTTGCACGACGATCTGTACGACGTGGGATTTGCCCAGTCCGCCGATGTCGGCGATGGCATTCTTGCCGAACCCGCCTGGCGCGATCCGTTGCGGGTCGCTATTCCGGCGCGCCATCCCTTGCTGGTGCATGCACGCATTCCTCTGGACGAGGTCTTGCGCTATCCGCTGGTAATGGGTGACCCGCAGGTTTGCGAGGGCTACAACCACCAGATCGAACGGGTGCTGCGTGCGCTGGACAAGGAGCCACTGGTGACCGAACGGGTAATGTCCTTCGACTTGATGATGGCGCTGGTCGCGGCCGGGTTCGCCCTGGCGTTGGTCGGTGCCTCGCAGATTGCCGCCAGCCGTGAGTCCAACATCGTTGCACGCCCACTGGCCGGTGGCTCGCCAATGCTCACCACCTACCTGCTAAGGCGAGATAGCGATCCGTCAGAAGCACTGAGTCGGTTTGTTGCCCGCGTCGGCAGACTGGAAGCCGATACCAGCAAGGAACATGTGTCTGCTGGCGACGCTCCTTCCGATGAACTGGAGGATTCCTGATGAACACATCTTTCCGAACCGCTCATGTACTCACCTTGGCCGGCTTGCTGTCGGCCTGCGGCCCATCGCCCGCCAATGACTCGGTGGAGTTCCTGACCGCTCATCCCGAGCGCATCAAAGAAATCCAGCGCCTGTGCCGTGAAGATCGCTCAGAGGTCTCGGACGAGCTGTGCCTGCGTGCGGCTGAAGCTGCCAAACGACGCTTCTTCGGCGACCGCCCCGAACAGCACACCCAATAGTTCGCCAAACGTCTGCTGTCGCACAGTCGCGACGGATTCACTATCGATTTGCTTGCCACGCCGCAGCACGCTCGTGCCTGCGGCATTTTTATGGGCTTCGCCCCCGCAAGAAGTCCGGCTTTTTCTGCCTTAATTCCCGCCACAACGGCCTTTGACCGGCCCTGATCCCGCACCGAACCTGACGACTGCGGCACGTCCCCGTGCTGCTTTTCTTGGGCTTCATTTTGCGGGAGCGTTGGGAGGTCGGCATGCAAGGTCAAGGGGTCCTGTTCGGGCAAATCGGTGTCGTCTTCGGCATTGTGATTGTCGGTGTGTGGTCCGCCACCCAATGGACAGCCGCCGCCCTGGGCTACCAGCTACGCCTGGGCTCGCCCTGGTTCGATCTCTTGGGGACGCCGATCTATCACCCCTGGCGGTTGTTCGAGTGGTGGTTCTTCTACGACGCCTATGCGCCGCGCATCTTCGACACCGGCGGCCTGATCGCAGGCGGCAGCGGCCTGGCTGCCGTGGTGGTCGCCATCGCCATGTCGGTGTGGCGTTCGCGGCAGTCGAAACTGGTCACCACCTACGGTTCGGCACGCTGGGCTGATGCGGCCGATATTCGAGAAGCAGGGCTCACCCAGCCCGCCGGCGTATTCCTCGGCCGGCATGATGACCAGTACCTGCGTCACGAAGGCCCGGAACACGTCCTGACCTTTGCCCCCACGCGCTCGGGCAAGGGCGTGGGCCTGGTGGTGCCGACGCTGCTGTCCTGGCCGGCGTCCGCCGTCATCCACGACATCAAGGGCGAGAACTGGCAGATCACCGCCGACTGGCGCTCGCGCTTCTCGCACTGCCTGCTGTTCAACCCGACCGATGCGAAATCGGCCGCCTACAACCCACTGTTGGAGGTCCGGCGCGGCGCGCATGAAGTGCGCGACGTGCAGAACATTGCCGACATCCTGGTCGACCCCGAGGGTGCTTTAGAACGTCGCAACCACTGGGAGAAGACCAGCCATGCGCTGCTGGTCGGCGCCATCCTGCACGTGCTCTACGCGGGCGAGGACAAGACGCTGCGCGGCGTCGCCAACTTCCTGTCTGATCCGGCCAGCCCGTTCGAGCTGACCTTGCACCGGATGATGACGACGAAGCATCTGGGCGATGCACCCCATCCGGTGGTCGCCTCGGCCGCGCGGGAAGTGCTCAACAAGTCCGACAACGAGCGTTCCGGCGTGCTGTCCACGGCCATGTCCTTCCTCGGCCTGTACCGCGACCCTACGGTGGCCGAAGTCACGTCACGCTGCGACTGGCGCATCGCCGACCTGATTGCTTCCGGGCATCCGGTGTCGCTGTACCTGGTGGTGCCGCCCTCGGACATCAGCCGCACCAAGCCCCTCATTCGACTGATCTTGAACCAGATCGGGCGACGCCTGACGGAATCGCTCGACGGTTCGGACGGCATCGCGCGGCGCCACAAGTTGCTGCTGATGCTCGACGAGTTCCCGGCGCTGGGCAGGCTCGACTTCTTCGAGACGGCCCTGGCGTTCATGGCTGGCTATGGCATCCGCAGCTTCCTCATCGCGCAGTCGCTCAACCAGATCGACAAAGCCTACGGCCAGAACCATTCGATTCTGGACAACTGTCATGTGCGCGTGACGTTCGCCACCAACGACGAGCGCACCGCCAAGCGTATCTCCGAAACGCTCGGTACCGCGACCGAATTGCGTGCGCAGCGCAACTACGCCGGCCACCGGCTGGCGCCCTGGTTGGGACACCTAATGGTGTCGCGCCAGGAAACCGCGCGGCCACTGCTGACGCCCGGTGAAGTGATGCAACTGCCACCGGACGAGGCCGTGGTGATGGTCTCCAGCGTGGCACCGATCAAGGCCAAGAAGTTGCGCTACTACACCGACGCCAATTTCAAGCGTCGCGTGTTGCCACCGCCTGTTCTCACTGCCGGGCGTTACGCCGACGTCCCTCCCTCGCGGCCCGACGACTGGAGCGGCTTGGCGATTCCCACCGTGCCGGCAGCACCCACCACCCATGCGGACGAAGGCTTCGCCACTTCCGTCGATGACGGTGGGCCGCGCCGGCAACGCGAGCTTTCCGAAGTCGCCGAGTTCGATCCGGACGTGGCGCCATCGGGCGGCGACGTGTCGCTGCTCGATGACGACGACTTCCCACTTTCCCTTCCTCGCCAGTTCGATCCAGCCATGCAGCGCACGGCCCGGCTGGCGTCCCTCGATCCCAACGACGGAATCGACTTATGAGCCACTACCGCCTGAATCTGTTCATCCAGCACGAGCATGCCCAGCGCCTGGAAGAGCTGGCCGCCAAGAAAGGCGTGTCCAAGTCGTCCATCGTCGCGGCGGCGCTGGCGTCCTGGCTGTCGCCCGACGCGGGTGACCAGCGCGAGGCGGCCATGACCAAGCGCTTGGATCGGCTGTCACGCCAGGCCGAACGGTTGGAGCGCGACCAGAACATCGCCATCGAAACGCTGGCGCTGTTCATTCGCTACTACCTGACCGTGAGCACGCCGGTTCCCGAGGCGCACCAAGACGCCGCCCGTGCCCAGGGCAAAGCGCGCTTCGAGCAGTTCACCGAGCAGCTTGGCCGCCACCTGCTGCGGGGCCGAAGCCTGGTGCGCGACGTGGTGGAGGAACTGCATCCCGACCCGATGCGCATGGAGGACGCCGAGGCAGCGGCCGAGGCGCGGGAGCGTGCGTCATGAACGCCAACATTGCCCCAGGTAGGCAATCCTCGCCCGAGCTGCGTTCGTCCGCTGCGGCGTCGATGGATCGCCGCATCCAGATGCTGCGCACGGCGATGGGGCCGCTGATCGCCGCCGCGCTGGAAGACCCGGACGTGGTGGAAATCATGCTCAACCCCGACCGTACCCTATGGGTGGATCGACTGTCCTCGGGCCGCGCGCCCCTGGGGATCGAACTGCCCATGGCCGATGGCGAACGCATCATTCGCCTGGTCGCAGCCCATGTCGGCGCGGAAGTGCATCGCGGTAAGCCGCTCTTGACCGCCGAGCTACCCGAGACGGGGGAACGCTTCGAGGGAATCCTGCCGCCCGCCGCACCGGGGCCGGCCTTCGCCTTGCGCAAGCGGGCCATCGGCGTGATCCCGCTGGAGCGCTACGTCACTGACGGGATGATGACCCGCGCCCAGGCGGACTTCCTGGTGCGTGCCGTGCGCGAACGCAAAAACATCCTGATCGCTGGTGCCACCAGCAGCGGCAAGACCACACTCGCCAATGCCTTGCTCGCGGAAATCGCCGCCACGGGCGACCGCGTGCTGGTGCTCGAAGACACGGTGGAACTGCAATGCGCGGCCCGCGACCACGTGCCGTTGCGTACGCGTGCAGGCGTGGTGTCGATGACCGAGCTCGTGCGCTCGTCCATGCGTCTGCGGCCGGATCGCGTCGTCGTCGGCGAGGTGCGCGGCCCCGAGGCGCTGGATCTCATCAAGGTGTGGGGCACCGGCCACCCCGGCGGCATTGCCACGATCCACGCCGGCTCGGCGCTCGGCTCGTTGTTGCGCCTGGAACAACTGATTCTCGAAGTGGCAATGAACCCGCCCCGAGCGCTGATCGCCGAGGCGGTGGACGTGGTGATCCACATCGGCGGACGCGGACGCAAGCGCCGCATCGAGAGCATCGCCTGCGTCATCGGCTTCGACGGCGCGGGCTACCAACTGGCGGATGCGCTGGGCGCGCTGTTTCCCGCGCTGCCATCGCCGTCCGACCTTTCTTCCCTGTCCCTCAACCACCCTGGAGAACTGCTATGACGCAGATATACGTTCCTGCTTTCCGTGTTTGCGTACATCCGTTTTCCCACCTGTCCGGCCTCGTGCGACTGCGCAGCCTGGCTCGCCCTGCGGCGCAGGGACTGTTGCTGGCCGCGCTACTGCTGTTGCTGGCGGGCACCGCGCAGGCCGCCGGTTCCTCGATGCCGTGGGAAGGCCCCTTGCAGTCGATCCTGGAATCGATTCAAGGGCCGGTGGCGCGCATCGTGGCCGTGATCATCATCATTTCGACGGGGCTTGCGCTGGCCTTCGGTGACACCTCGGGTGGTTTCCGCAAGCTGATCCAGATCGTCTTCGGCCTGTCCATCGCGTTCGCCGCCTCCTCGTTCTTCCTGTCGTTCTTCAGCTTCTCCGGCGGGGCGGTCGTATGAGCGCGCCGGATACCTTCGCGGCCGGGTTCGAGGTGCCGCTGCATCGCTCGCTCACCGAGCCGATCTTGCTGGGCGGCGCACCGCGCACCGTGGCGATCGCCAACGGCACGCTGGCCGCCGCCGTCGGGCTGGGCCTGCAACTGTGGATTCCGGGTGTCCTGCTCTGGATCGTCGGCCATTCGCTCGCGGTCTGGGGGGCGCGTGTCGATCCGCAGTTCATACCCGTCTTCGCGCGGCACATCAAACATCGCCCGCTGCTGGACGTGTAGGGAGACGCCGCCATGCTGAACCTTGCCGAATACCGCCAGCGACCCGCGTTGCTGGCCGACTGGCTGCCCTGGGCCGGACTGGTGGCACCGGGTGTCGTCTTGAACAAGGACGGCAGTTTCCAGCGCACGGCCCGGTTTCGTGGGCCGGACCTCGACAGTGCGACGCAGAGCGAGCTGATCGCCACGTCGGCGCGGCTCAACAATGCGCTGCGCCGTCTGGGTTCAGGCTGGGCGCTGTTCATCGAGGCCGAGCGTCGCGCGGCCGCCGACTATCCGCACGCCGAGTTTCCCGAGCCGCTGTCCTGGCTGGTGGACGAGGAACGCCGCGCAGCATTCGAGGAATCGGGTAATCACTTTGAGAGCGGCTATCACCTGACATTGATGTACCTGCCGCCCGAGGAGTCGCGCGTCCGCGCGGCAGGGATGCTGTACGAAAATCGACCCACCGAAGGCGTGGACTGGCGCGAGCGCCAGACGGCCTTCGTGGCAGAGACGGATCGCATCTTCGACCTGCTCGATGGCGTCATGCCTGAGATCGCATGGCTTGATGACAGCCTGACGCTGACCTACTTGCACGCGACCATTTCGACGCGGCGCTATTGCGTGGGCGTGCCCGAGGTGCCGTTCCACATCGACACGCTGCTGACCGATTCCGCGCTGGTCGGTGGCCTGGCACCTATGCTGGGCAACCAGCACCTGCGGGTGGCGTCGGTACGGGGTTTCCCGACTTCGACCTGGCCGGGGATGTTGGACGACCTCAACCGCCTGGGCTTTGCATATCGCTGGAGCACGCGCTTTCTGTGCCTGGACAAAGCCGAGGCGGAAAAGGAACTCGCCCGCCTGCGCCGTCAGTGGTTCGCCAAGCGCAAGAACGTCATCGCACTGCTGCGAGAGACGATCTTCCAGCAGGAAAGCCCGCTGGTCGATACCGACGCCAACAACAAGGCCGCAGACGCCGATGCCGCCTTGCAGGAACTGGGCAGCGATCAAGTCGCGTTCGGCTACCTCACCGCCACGGTTACGGTGCTCGATGCCGACCCCGCCGTGGCCGACGAAAAGCTACGCAGGGTGGAGCGCGCCATCCAGGGACGCGGGTTCGTCACCATCCCTGAAACACTCAACGCCGTGGATGCGTGGCTGTCGTCCATTCCCGGCAATGCCTACGCCAACGTGCGCCAGCCCATCGTCTCGACGCTGAACCTGGCGCACCTGATGCCGGTGTCGGCGGTGTGGGCTGGCCCGGAGAAGAACGACCACTTTGACGGCCCACCGCTGATCGTCACGCGTACCGATGGCGCGACGCCGTTCCGGCTGGTCACGCACATCGGCGACGTGGGCCACACGCTGGTCGCGGGCCCGACTGGCATGGGCAAGTCGGTCTTGCTCGCCACGCTGGCGATGCAGTTCCGCCGTTATCGCGGCTCACGCATCTTCGCCTTCGACATGGGGCGCTCGATGCGAGCCACGATTCTCGGGCTGGGCGGCGAACACTACGACCTCGGGATGGATGGCGAAATCGCCTTCCAGCCATTGGCACGCATCGACCGCGAGGGCTACCGCACCTGGGCCGCCGAATGGATTGAAGGCCGTCTGCGACACGAAGGCGTGGTGGTCGGCCCGGACGAGAAAGCGTCCATCTGGTCGGCGCTGGGCAGCCTTGCCGGTGCACCGGTGGAGCAGCGCACGATGACGGGACTGTCCGTGCTGCTGCAATCGAACGCGCTGCGCCAGGCGCTCGCACCGTATGTGCTCGGTGGCGCCCACGGCAAGCTACTGGATGCGGATTCCGACCGTCTGGGTGCCGGCTCGGTGCAGTGCTTCGAGATGGAAGAGCTGATGCACAGCAAGGCCGCCGTCATGGCGGTGCTGCATTACCTCTTTGCGCGCTTCGATGAGCGCTTTAACGGCGCGCCCACACTGTTGATCCTCGATGAAGCGTGGCTGTTCCTGGGCGACCCGGTATTCGCCGCACGCATCCGGCAGTGGCTCAAGACGCTGCGCAAGAAGAACGTCAGCGTCATCTTCGCCACGCAGTCGCTCGCGGACATCAAGGATTCGAGTATCGCGCCCGCGATCATCGAAAGCTGCGCCAGCCGCATCTTCCTGCCGAACCCGCAGGCGACCGAGCCGCAGATTCGCACGATCTACGAGGGTTTTGGCCTGAACTCGCGCCAGATCGAGATCGTCGCCACGGCGCAGCCCAAGCGCGACTACTACTACCAATCCCGTTTCGGAAATCGCCTGTTCGACCTCGACCTGGGGCCGGCGGCGCTGGCCTTTGCGGGCGCTTCCACGCCGCAGGACCAGCGTGACATCGACAGCGTACTGCTGGATGCCGGCGTGCCCGGCTTCGCGGGCGCCTGGCTGCGCCATCGCGGTCTCGATTGGGCAGCCGACCTGCTGCCATCGTTCCCCGGCTTCACGCCGGGCTCCTTCCGTTCCACTGACCACCCCCTGGAGAACCGGCCATGAAGATCGGTGCGCTTTCCATGTCGCTCGCCGTCGCGCTGTCGGTATCGCTGCTGACCGTGCAGTCCGCAGCCGCCATCACGGTGTTCGACCCCGCCAACTTCGTGCAGAACACGCTGACCGCCGTTCGCACGCTGGAAGAAATCAACAACCAGATTCGCCAGCTCCAGAACGACGCGCAGATGCTGATGAACCAGGCCCGCAACCTTGCCAGCCTGCCGTCCAGTGTGGTCAGCCAGTTGCGCGTCAACCTGGCTACAACCGAGCGGCTGATCGTCCAGGCTCGTGGCTTGGCGTACGACGTGACGAACCTCGATCAGGAATTCGCGCGCCTGTATCCCGAGCAGTACGCCGCCACCGTGAGCGGCGATCAGATGGTTCGCGATACGCAAGCGCGGTGGAAGAACACGCTCAACGGCTTGCAGACCACCATGCGGATGCAGGCGCAGGTGTCGCAGAACTTGAGCGAAGACGAAAGCGTGTTAGCCGACCTCGTCCGCAAGAGCCAGTCGGCCCAAGGCTCACTGCAAGCGATGCAGGCCATGAACCAGTTGCTGGCCTTGCAAGCCAAGCAGTCGATCCAGTCGCAGCGGCTGCAGATCACGCAGGATCGGGCCGCCGCACTGGAGCTGGCGCGGCAGGCGGCGGCCACGGAGCGTGGGCGAGAGGTGACCCGCCGCTTCCTGGGCAGTGGCACGCCGTACACGCCGCAGTCCGTCGATTTCTACAACCACTGACGAGGTGCGGCCATGAAGTACGCACCTGTCCTGTTCGCTTTCGCGTCCTTGCTGTCCGGCTGCGACCGGCCGCTGTCGGTGGAGGCACTGGCTGCCGATCCGTCCCGGCTGCACACGCTGCGCGTGCAATGCCGCGCAGGCGAGCACGACGGCGCGTTCTGCGCGCAGGTGGCACAGGCGGATCTGCGGCGCTTTCTCTCCGGCAATGCCGGCCCCGGCGAGTACCAGACGCTGGCTGACCTGCCGCCGATCCCGCCCAGCTTCGATGAACCCACCGATGGCAGTGACGCAATGGCCCTGCCTGGGCAGAAGGACTCGCCATGAACGACGTGACGGTCATCGACCGCTTCCTCGATACCTTCTCGCGTTACATCGACTCGGGCTTTGGCCTGCTGCACGGCGAGGTCGCGTTTCTGACCGCCACGCTGATCGTCATCGACATGACGATCGCCGGGCTGTTCTGGGCAATGGGCCATGCTGCCGGCCAAGGTGAGGACGTGATCGCCAAGCTGATCCGCAAGGTGCTGTACGTCGGTGCCTTCGCCTACATCATCGGCAATTTCAACGGGCTGGCAGGCATCGTGTTCCGCTCGTTCGCGGGCCTTGGCCTCACGGCCAGCGGCTCGACCTTAAGCATGGGGAACTTCCTGCAGCCGGGTCGGCTGGCCAAGGTCGGCATCGACGCCGGGGCCCCGATCCTGCAGCAGATCAGCAACATGGCGGGCTTTCCCGAGGTGTTCGTGAACCTCACGCCCATCGTCGTGATGTTCCTCGCCTGGCTGATCGTCATCCTGAGTTTCTTCGTGCTGGCGATCCAGCTCTTCGTCACGTTGATCGAGTTCAAGCTGACCACGCTCGCCGGCTTCGTGCTCGTGCCGTTCGCACTCTGGAACAAGACCGCGTTCCTGGCCGAAAAGGTGCTGGGCAACGTGGTGTCCTCCGGCATCAAGGTCCTGGTGCTGGCGGTGATCGTGGGCATCGGTTCTGGTTTGTTTGCCGAGTTCCAGGTGCAGCCGGCCGAGCCGTCCATCGACCATTCGCTCGTCGTCATGCTGGCCGCGCTGACCTTGTTGGCTTTGGGCATCTTCGGTCCGGGCATTGCGACCGGGCTGGTATCGGGCGGCCCGCAGCTCGGCGCAGGCGCGATGGCTGGGGCTGCACTGGGCGCGGCTGGCACTGCCGTGGCGATCGGCGCGGCGGCCACGGGCGTCGGCAGCGCCGTTGCGGCGGGCGCGCGCATGGCACCGGCGGCGGCCAAGCTGGCCGGCAGTGGTGCACGGGCCGCCGCTGGGACCGCGAGCAGCGCGAAATCAGCGTTCCAGACCGGCTCCGCTTCGGCTGGCGGCGGCTTCAAGGGCGCTGCCGCTGGCGTGGGCCATGTCGCCAAGACCGGCGCGCAGGCCGCCGGACAGAAGGTGGCGCAAGGTGCGCGCTCGATCCGAGACCGCGCTGCCGCCGCGTTCAGCGCCGACGCGCCTGCATCCGCGCCCACAACAGGCAGCGCTGCCCCCGGCGGCGATACGCCGCCAGCAGCCCCCCAGGAGCAACCGGCCTGGGCCAAGCGCCTGCGCCGACGCCAGCAGCTCACCCACGCCGCCACAACCGCCGCCCACACGCTGCGCGGGGGTGACGGCGGCAGCGCAAGCCAGGGGCCGAGCTTGCGTGATGCCGATGCCTGATCGTCAAGGAGAACTCTCATGCGATTCAAACGACCGCAGGTGCGCTATGCCGACACACCGCAACCTGCCACCCCGTATCAAGCCGCCGCCCAGGTCTGGGACGAGCGTATCGGCTCTGCCCGCGTGCAGGCGAAGAACTGGCGCTTGATGGCCTTCGGCTGCCTGACGCTCGCGCTGCTGATGGCCGGCGGGCTGGTGTGGCGCTCGGCGCAGTCCATCGTCACGCCCTATGTGGTGGAGGTGGACAACGCAGGCCAAGTGCGCGCCGTGGGCGAAGCCGCCACGCCGTACCGGCCCAGCGATGCCCAGGTGGCCTATCACCTGGGCCGCTTCATCGGCCTGGTGCGCTCGCTGTCCATCGACCCGATCGTCGTCCGACAGAACTGGCTCGACGCCTACGACTACACCACCGACAAGGGCGCCGTGGTGCTCAACGACTACGCCCGCACCCATGACCCGTTCGCGCGCATCGGCAAGGAGTCGGTCACGGTGCAAATCACCAGCGTGACCCGCGCCAGTGACACGTCATTCAACGTGCGCTGGACGGAGCAGCGCTTCGTCAACGGCGCCGCCGCCGGCACCGAGCGCTGGAACGCGGTGATGTCCATCGTGCAGCAGACCCCACGCACCGAACAGCGCCTGCGCAAGAACCCACTGGGCATCTACGTCAACGGGCTGTCGTGGAGCCGCGAACTGGATTCTTCTGAAGGAGCCAAGCCATGAAAATACTTTTCCGTAAATCCGCTTTGCCGTTGATCCTGCTTGCCTTGGCAGGCTGCGCCTCGCAGGGCACGCCGCCACCGTCCATCTCGCTCGATGAACCCGTGCAGGCCCAGCCGATCCCGGAGCCGCCCGCACCGGTGGAAGTGGTCAACGTGCCCGAGCCGCTGGCGTTGCCGGCGCAGTTGAAGCCATTGCCCGAGGGTGAAGGCGCCAAGGCTGTACCGGAACCGGCCGACGAGAAGGTGCGCGTTGCGCGGGCCAATACGGAGGCCCGCGTCGCGCCCACGCGGGAGGGCTATGTCAATGCGATTCAGGTCTGGCCCTTCACCGATGGCGCGCTGTATCAGGTCTATGCGGCCGTGGGCCGCGTGACCGTGATCGCGCTTCAGCCGGGCGAGGAGCTGGTGACGGTGGCCGCCGGCGACACGGTGCGCTGGATCGTGGGTGACACATCGAGCGGCAGCGGCGATGCGCTGCGGGTCAATGTGATGGTGAAACCCATCCGCTCGGGATTGAAGACGAATCTGGTCGTCACGACCAGTCGGCGCACCTACCTGCTCGAGCTGACCTCGACCGACAAGACATGGATGGCCTCCGTGTCCTGGGAATACCCCAAGGACAAGATGCTGGCCTTGCAGCGCCAGGCGCAGGCCGCGAGCGCGGCTGCACCAGTGGACTCAGGGCTGTCACTGGAGAAGATCCGTTTTCGCTACGCGATCAGCGGCAGCAACCCACCGTGGAAACCGCTGCGCGCCTTCGACGACGGCGACAAGGTCTATATCCAGTTCCCAGCGGGCATTGCACAAGGCGAACTACCGCCGCTGTTCGTGATCGGTGCGCAGGGCGACGGACAACTGGTGAACTACCGATTCCGCTCGCCGTACACCATCGTCGATCGCCTGTTCGGCGCGGCCGAACTGCGCCTGGGCGGGGACAAGGGCGATGTGGTGCGGATCGAGCGCACGGATGGCGTGGCGCGGAGGAACTGAGCATGAGCCAGAACGATATCCCCGACCCCACTGCGCCCCATGCGGGCAAGGTCGCGCCCGAGTCGGTGGCGCTGCGCGCGCAGCCGCGCTCGGTGACTCGATTGAACCGGCGCACGCTGGCGATACTGGTAGGCAGCCTATCGGTTGCCGTGCTTGGTGCGACGATCTGGTCGCTGCAACCACACCGACGCGGCGCGGGCGAGCAGACCGAGCTTTACAACGTCGATCGCGTCTCCAAGTCTGAAGGGCTGGACGCGCTGCCGGCCGACTACTCGAAGCTGCCGCCCAAGGTGCCCGAGCTGGGGCCGCCGCTGCCGGGCGATCTCGGCCCGGCCATCGTGGCCTCGCAGCAGCCGGTGACACCGGCCTATGCGCCGCCAGGCCATGATCCCGAGGATGCCTTGCGCAAGGAGGCGGACGCGGCGGCGGCGTCATCGGTGTTCTTCCGCTCGGGCCAGCAGGGCAAGGCGGCAGCCCCGGCCGTAGCCCAAGTAGCTGCGGCTGCGCCCGGCAACGCTTTGGCGGGCCTCGACCCGCTGGCGGCCGGGCCGGCCTCAACGGCGGCCCAGCCCACCGACCCAACCGCCACGCAAAACAGGCAAGACCAGAAAGAAACTTTCCTGAAAGGCGGTTCTAAGGAAACCCGTAATTCCGGCAACCTGCAAATGCCTGCCTCGCCGTATCAGGTGATGGCCGGAACGGTAGTCGCTGGCGCACTGGTGACGGGCATCAAGTCGGATTTGCCGGGCGACGTGATCGCCACGGTGACTGAGCCGGTCTATGACACGGCCACAGGCAAGTTCCTGCTGATCCCGCAAGGCTCAAGCCTCCTGGGCAAATACAACAGCCAGGTCAGCTATGGACAGAGCCGGGTTCAAGTGGTGTGGAACCGCATCATCCTGCCGGACACATCCTCGCTGACGCTCGACAACCTGGCTGGCACTGATCCGGCCGGCTATTCCGGACTGGAAGACGGTGTGGACTACCACTGGAACCGCATCGTCGCCGGCGCGGTGCTGACCACGCTGCTGGGCGTGGGCGCCGAGCTGGTTGCCCCGGAGAACCGCCAGGACGGCAACCGCATCGTCATCGCCGGGCGCGACAGCGCCCAGGACAGCGTTAACCAGGTCGGCCAGGAGATGACCCGGCGCAACATGAACATCCAGCCGACGTTGACCGAGCGACCGGGCCTGCCGGTTCGCATCATCGTCAATCGCGATCTGGTGCTGCGGCCGTACCAGCCACTGTTCTTCAACAAGGGGGCGATGCGATGAGCACAACCAAGAAACTGCGGCTTGGGCCGCTGCCCAAGCTGGAGTCCACGAAGCTGACCTTCGCCTGCCCGGCCAGCTTGAAGGCCAACCTCGACCGCTACGCCGCGCTGCATGCGCAGGCCTATGGCGAAACGGTCGATGCGGTGACACTGATTCCGCACATGCTGGAGGCGTTCATCGCGGGCGATCGGGGATTCAATAAAAAAGAAAAGGCCGCGCTTGCAGCCGGACTCCGACCTAATGTGTGATCAGGAGCGTGTCCTCCGATGTCTTCCTGGCTCAACGCCAGCCATTGCCATTCGAGTGGGCTCTGCGTCATTCCGCCACCGGGCACCGGTGCCCAAGGTGCATCACGAGAGCGCTGGTCCGCCGGACGTGCACAGCCGCATCACCCGGTTCGCACACCCGTCTGCTCGACCCCATCCAGCCAGCGCGACATCACGTCACGTGCGGCACGCCGTAGGGCCACGCCGTGCGCCTGTGCCTTTTCGCGTAACTCGCGTGGATCGATCTGCGCTTGCCCTAGCTCACAGGCATGGCCTACCAGCCATTGCTCCAGCGCTGCCGGATCGGCTTCCAGATGGAACTGAAGGCCCAGTACGGCGTTACCCATCGAGAAGGCCTGGTGCGCGCACGTGGGCGTGCGGGCCAGATGCAAGGCCCCGTTGGGGATGTCGAATTGGTCGCCGTGCCAATGCAGCACTGGTACGCCGTCTAGCGCCGTCAGCGGGGAGGAGTGGCCTTCGGGGGTGAGCGTCAACGCGCCGAAGCCGATCTCCTTGATGCCCATCGGCGCGACACGCGCACCCAGTGCCCGGGCGATAAGTTGGGCACCCAGGCAGATACCCAGCATAGCGCGCTGGCTACCCAAGCGCTGGCGAATCAACTCGACCTCGTTCGCAATGAACGGATAGCAGGCATCGTCGAACGCGCCGATCGGTCCGCCGAGCACCACCACTAGATCGGGCGACAGCACGTCCAGCGACGCGAGGTCATTGATCGCCGCATCGACGTAGCGCACCGCATAGCCGCGTTCACGCAGTAGCGGCTCCAGCGTGCCGAGGTCTTCGAAGTGGACGTGCCGAATGGCGAGGACCGTGCGATTCATGGGTTTGTACTTTCAAAAGAGGGGTTGGAAGAAGCACCCGGCCAGTAGTCACTGTCGGGAGTACTGCGCGCACCAAAGATGGCCTGGCCGACCCGCACGACGGTGGCGCCTTCTTCGATCGCCACCTCGAAGTCGCCGGACATGCCCATGGACAGCTCATCCAAACCGACAGTGGGGGGGACATCCTGCCGTAGCCGGTCGCGCAGCGTGCTCAACCGCGCGAAGCAGGCGCGTACGCGGGCGGTGTCTGCTGAGAATACCGCTAGTGTCATGAGCCCTCGCACCCGCAACGCGCCGAAGACCGGCAAGGCCCGTAGGAAACCGGGCACCTCGTCCGGGGCCAGTCCAAACTTGCTGGCTTCGCCCGACGTGTTGACCTGCACGAACACGTCCAGCGACCGGCCTTGGGCCTGCAAATGGCGGTCCAACGCCTCGGCGACGCGCAGGCTGTCCAGTGCCTGGAACTCCGTGGCGAAGCGTGCGACCCGCTTGGCCTTGTTGGTCTGCAGATGGCCGATTACCGACCAGCGCAGATCGGAGAGATCGGCCATCGCCTCCCACTTGCCATGCGCCTCCTGCACCTTGTTTTCACCTAGCAGGCGGCAGCCCGCCACATAGGCAACCCGGAGGCGAGCCACGTCCACGGTCTTGCTAACCGGCAGCAGTCGAACGCTGGCAGGATCGCGGTCCACGCGGGCGCAGGCGGCGGCAATGCGGTCTCGCACGACAGCGAGGTTGTACCGGAAGTCTTCCACCGATTCTGCGCGAGGCCAGCGTCCATGCCGAAGGCCGTCCACCGCATCGGCGGTATGGGGATGAGAGCTGCAAGTCATGTGAGAAATCGTCAAAATATTCTACAATTTGTCCTAGGACAAATTTATCATGCCGGGAGCCATTCATGCAAATTAAAGGTGAGACCGCATCCGACATCTTCGACAGCGTGCGTGCCCTGGCGCGCGGCGGCGACCTGTTGCCGGGGCAGGCCCTGCCCACGGTGCGCTCGCTAGCTGCGACGTTGGGCGTGAATCGCAACACCGTGTCGCTGGCCTATCAGCGCTTGGCGGCGGCCGGGGTGGCTGTGACCCAAGGGCGGTTGGGTACGGTGATCTGTGAGCCGGCCGGTTCCGACGAACAAGAGGGCGTGCCTCCCGACTCTCCCTTGGCGGACTTGTCCAGTGGCAACCCGGCCCCGGCCTGGCTGCCGGACATTGGCGCCGCGATGCCCGGTCGGGTTTATCAGTCACGCCTGTACGGCGAGCCGCCCATCGGCCCCGCACTCGACACCCTGGGTCACCATTGGCTGGCCCCCGATTCGCGGGACGGCCTGGCCTTGAACCTGACCCACGGCGCCGTGGATGCCGTGGAGCGGCTGCTGGCCACTTACCTGGTGGCCGGCGACCGCGTGGCCGTGGAAGACCCCTGCTTTCTGGGCAGCATCAACACCTTGCGCACGCAGGGCCTGCAGGCGGTGGGGGTGCCGATGGATGGCGAAGGCATGCAGGCATTGGGCTTGGAGCGCGCCTTGGCGCAAGGGGCGCAGGCTGTCATCGTCACGCCCCGCGCGCAGAACCCGACCGGCTGCAGTCTGAGCCCGGAACGCGCGCAGGCGCTGCGCGAGGTACTCGCCCAGCATCCGCACGTGTTGGTGATCGTCGATGACCATTTTTCGCTGCTATCGACGATGGAGTACTACAGCGTGCTGCCGGCGAACGCGAGGCGCTGGGCGCTGGTGCGGTCGGTGTCCAAGATGCTCGGGCCGGATCTGCGGCTGGCCTTCGTGGGCAGTGACGGACAGACCGCGGACCGACTGCGTCTGCGACTGTCCGGCGGTACCACCTGGGTCAGCCATCTGTTGCAGGACGCGGTGTCGGCCTGCCTGTCGTCAGCCAAAGTCGGCGCGCAGATCCAGCAGGCGCGGGATGACTACGCGCGGCGCCGGTTGGGGATGGCGGCAGTTTTACAGGCACGGGGATTACGGTGCAGTTTGCCCGCCGATGGGCTCAACCTGTGGTTACCGCTGCCGCACAGTGGCCAGGCCGTGGTCTCGGCCATGGCGCTCAGGGGCTGGTTGGTGCGAGCCGGGGATGCCTTCGGGATCGAGACACCGGCGCATGGCCTGCGCATTACGGTGTCCGGCCTGGAGCAGAACGCGTTCGACACGTTCGGCGATGCGCTGAGGCAAGTGATGGACGCGATGACCGGCTGACCGACCCGCCACGCATTCGTTGACACCGCTCTGCACGCACGTCAGCCGGCAATGGGTCGCCGGGAGCGCAAGGCCACCGCGACGGAGCGTTTACCTGCCGCCGCTCGTACCCAGAAAGTCGTGCCGATGCAGGTGCAACCAGGCTTCCATGTCGGTGGACTGGAAGTGTTGTAACGCTACTATTGGCGGGGCGTAGCGCGCCGGCGTCGGCGTCGTCGAGGTCCGCTTCCACCCATTCGACTTGCGCCGATGGGAACCGGTGCACGCGTGACAGGTCACGCACCAGCGTGCGAACCGGTAAGCCGCGCGCCAGTTCGGAGGGATGATGATGCTTATGTCTGGCGCTCTTGCAGACGAATCTAAAGCCTCAGCAGTGAGTTCACGAAGCTCATCACCAAGAATCGGCGTTCGATCGTGAAACGTTCGCTGACCCCGGCATTGAACTATTGCGAAACTCAAAGTGGACGCGGCAAGTGCTGTTTGTTTACGTCTTCTTCAACGCGCTCCTGCTTGCGCTCCCGACGCTCCTATGCGGCACCTAGCCCATGTGGGCGTCCTCGTCCCAAACGGCAAAAGGTAGAGTCAATCGGTTATCCCGTCACGGGTTTACGCCAAAGTGCGATGATCACAAAATGCTTGACGCCGGACATTTTTTATTGCGGCGGCTCGCCGCGCCACTGGTCATGGCTGTGCTCACGCTCCATGGCCTGGCGATCGCCGGCGAACATGGCTTCCAGTTCCTCGCGCGCCTGCACGGCCATGGACACCATCTGCGCCTGGTTCTTGTAATGCGGATAGAGCGCCTCCAGGGTCTTGAGGTTGTGGGCGCGGAACTTCATGGCCGCCTCGCGCGCGCGATAGGCGCCGAAGTCCAGCTGCTGCAACACCTGGCGGCCCATGTGCAGGGCGCTCTCGAAGGTCTCGCGCTCCAGCACCGTGACGCCGCGATCCATCAGGTCGTAGTAGTGGGTGACATTGCGGGCGCGGGCGGCGATCTGCAGGTGCGGGAATTCCTCGCGGACCTTGTCCACCATCTCCAGCGCCGCCTGCGCATCGTCGATGGCGATCACCAGCACGCGCGCCTTGTCCGCCCCGGCGGTGCGCAACAGGTCGATGCGGGTGGCGTCGCCATAGAAGACCTTGAAGCCGAACTTGCGCAGGAAATCGATCTGGTCCGGATCATGGTCCAGCACGGTCGCGCCGATCCCATTGGCCGCCAGCAACCGCCCGATGATCTGGCCGAAGCGGCCGAAGCCGGCGATGATGACCGCATGGTCCTGGGGATCGATCTTGTCCTCGGGGCGGCGCTTGCCGCCTTCCATCCAGCGCACCAGCAGACGGTCATGCACCAGCAACAGCAGCGGCGTGACCAGCATCGACAGCGCCACGACCACCACCAGCAGCGACGAGGTCTCGGGCGTGAGCACCTTGGCCGTGACTGCCGCGCCGAAGACGATGAAGGCAAATTCCCCGCCCTGCGAGAGCAGGAAGGCAAAGAACAATTGCTGCCCGCGCGGGATGCCGAAGCAGCGTCCCAGCGCCCACATCACGCAGGTCTTGATGGCCAGGAAACTCAGCACCATGCCGAGGATGCGCCAGGGCTGGGCGAAGAAGACGCCGAAATCCACCGACATGCCCACGGCAATGAAGAACAGGCCCAGCAGCAGGCCCTTGAAGGGTTCGAGATCGCTTTCCAGCGCGTGGCGATATTCGGAATCGGCCAGCAGCACGCCGGCCAGGAAGGTCCCCAGCGCCATCGACATCCCCACCGATTGCATCAGTAGGCAGGTGGCAATGACCAGCAGCAGCGCGAAGGCGGTGAAGATCTCGCGCATGTCGGTCTTGGCGATGATGCGCAGGATGGGGCGCATCAGCACGCGCCCGCCGAAGATCAGCAGCGCAATCACCAGCACCACCTGGCCTGCGTGCAGCCAGCCCTGTCCGCTGCCCTGGCTGGCCGCCACGCCCAGCAGCGGCACGGCGGCCATCATGGGGATGGCGGCGATGTCCTGGAACAGCAGGATGGAAAAGGCCGCTGAACCGGCCGGCGTGGCCGTGAGCTTGCGCTCGCCCAGGGTCGCCAGGGCGATGGCGGTCGACGACAGCGACATCCCCAGCGCGGCAATGAGGCCGATGCGCCAGGGCACGCCAGCGGCCAGCGCCGCCGCCAGCAAGGCCAGCGAGACCGCCGCGACCTGGATGCTGCCCCAGCCGAAGATGGAACGGCGCAAGGCCCAGAGCCGCTTGGGGTCGAGTTCCAGACCGATCAGGAAGAGCAGCAGCACCACCCCGAATTCCGAGAATTCGAGAATGTGCTTGACCTCGGTGATCAGCCCCAGCCCCCACGGACCGATGACGATGCCGGCCAGCAGGTAGCCCAGCACGGCGCCCAGCCCCAGGCGCTTGGCGATAGGCACGGCGGCCACCGCCGCGAGCAGATAGACGAGGGCGATGAGCAGTTGTTCATCCATGGGCAGTTCCAGTCGTGGGCGTGAAGAAGGGCAGGTGGGGCAGGCGTGGGCTCATGCTTGCAGGCCCGCCAGGTAATGCTGCAGATGGTGCTGGAATTGCTCCGGCGGGATATGGTGCGCGCCATGCAGGATGAGCGGTTCCTGCCATTGCATGCCGCACAGCGCGGCAGTTTGCTGATAGGGCGGCAGGAAGTCGGCGAAGGGGTGGCCGTGACGGCCCTCGGGCCTGTAGGCGGCGTCTTCTCCACCGGTGGTGGCCACCAGCCACAAGCGCTTGCCATGCAGCGCGTGACCGCCGTGGCCAAAGGCCCAGCCGCGCGTGAGGACGCTGTCCAGCCACTGCTTCTGCAGGGCCGGCATGCTGTACCAGTGGATGGGATGCTGCATCACCACCAGTTCGACCGTGCCCAGCAATTGCTGTTCGTGTTCCACGTCGATGTGGAAGTCGGGGTAGTGTTCGTAGAGGTCATGGATCTGCACATCCGGCAGGCGGGCGGCTGCATCAAGCAGCAGGCGATTGGTGCGCGACAGCTCGGCGGTGGGATGGGCGTAGAGGATGAGGGCCTTAGGCATGGGGAGTCGGGCGGTGGAGAAAGGCGGACCAGCAAAATTGGCCGGAACATGGGCGGGCCTGGTGTTGTCTGCTCTGGTGAGCGCAAGGAGTTTGCCACGAAAGCACGCGCCCGGCTTGTACGAAACTGCTTGCCATGGCGTCACGGCGTTTTGCCGGAAAACGCCTGCCCTCGGGCAGGTGTCCAAAGCCCGGCAATGCGCTTATACTCAGCCACTCCCCGGATTCTCCGCCGCAGCCTCGCGCGGCAGAGGATGACGCTCGCCGCAGTGCCCCCTATTGACCCCTGATTGCAGCCATGTCCGACATCCAAGACTCCGAAGCCAACCTGCCGCCCGACCGATCCTCCACCCCGGCCCAGTCTGTCTCCGCCGACGCCTCTGGCACACCGGCCGCCTCCCAGACTCCTGCGCCGGCTGCTGCTGCTCCTGCTTCTCCTGCCGCTCCGGCCCCGGTCGCAGCGGCGGCCCCGCCAGCCGTACCGCCAGCCCAGCCCAGTCCCGAAGCCGCGCCCACCGGCCAGGCCCAGCAGTCTGCCCACAGTTACTACTCGGCCGTGCCGCCGCCGCATCATGCCGGTGACGCGCCGTGGGCGCAGACCTGGCGCTTCCTGACGGCGCGCTTGCGGCAACTGTCGGACAAGGCGGGTCGCCGCGTGATGCAGCGTACGCTCAAGATCGGCGTATCGGCCCGCATCTTCCACCCCGAGGCGGGCGCCAAGGGCCTGCGCAGCAAGACCCTGCAATACCTGGAAGAATCGATCGCCCAATGGGTCATGTCGCGCGACGTGCTGGTCTTCATGATCCCCACCGTCAATACCAACGGCCTGGTCCACCCCAGCAACATCCGCCTGCGCGACTACGCCAAGCATCTGGACGGGCTGGTCCTGCAAGGCGGCGCGGATGTCTCGCCGCAGAGCTATGCGCAGTCGGCGACCCGTCCCGAATGGAGCGGCGACCGCGTGCGGGACATGTACGAACTGGAGCTGCTGCATGAGTTCATCGAGGCGGGCAAGCCGGTGCTGGGCATCTGCCGCGGTTGCCAGCTGATCAACGTGGCCTTTGGCGGCACGCTCTACCAGGACATCGCCACCGACGTTCCCACCGCCATCCCGCACGTCAACGAGCAATACGACAGCAATTACCACACCCTGCATTTCCCGCAGGGTTCGTCGCTGGCCAATCTGCTCAAGGCCGAGAATGCCGTGGTCAACTCCATCCACCACCAGGCCGTGCGCGACTTGGGGCGCGATCTGTCGGTGGAGGCCGTCTCGGGGCCCGACCAGATCGTCGAAGCGATCCGCTACCGCAAGGCGCCCTTCGTGATGGGCTTGCAATGGCACCCGGAATTCCACCGCGCCGGCAGTCCCGAACTGCTCGATTGCACGCCGGTGCTCGACAGTTTCCTGCGGGCGGCGCGCGAGACCCGCTTCTGATGGGCTGCAAGTCGGCTGTCATCGCGCGGAAAATTGCCTGAAACTAATGCCTGCATGCGCCATCGAACTGGTTTGCGCTGGCGCAAGCCAGCTGCAGGCAGCTATCCGCAGTGCTGCAGGCTAGGTAGAATCATTCATGTCTGCATTGCAGCATCTGTGGACAGCCAGCACTGACAGCACTGCCTGTCTTTTCCCTGAACCGGCTAAAAAGGAGAATTTAAATGCCTCAATCCCCCGCACTGAAGACCGTCCGCAACGACATGAAAACGCTGGTCAAGGACGCCCAGGCCCTGTTCGCCGAGGCGGCTGCCGCGACCGGTGAAAAGGCCGACGAGCTGCGCGCGCGCGGCCTGACCCTGCTGGAAGCCGCAGCCGAAGCCGCCCAGAGCGCCCAGGCCGCCGCCATCGAGAAGGGCAAGGAAGTCGCCGCCAAGACCGATGACTACGTGCATGAGAATCCGTGGCGCGCCGTGGCCATCTCGGCCGGCCTGGGTCTGCTGGTGGGCCTGGTCATCGGTCGTAGCAAGTAAGCGCTGCAGCGATGGCCAATCCCCACAAGGAAGGCCAGGGCGCACCCGCCCCGGCCGCCCATCCCGGGCTGACGGCAGGCCTGCTGGGCCTGGCCAAGAACCTGCTCGGCCTGATCATCAGCCGCATCGAGCTGGCCTCGCTGGAGATGTCGGAGATCGGCGCCAACCTGGTGCGTTTCGCCGTCATCTTCGTCCTGGCGGCGGTGGGGCTGTGGTTCGCCATCGCCTTCTGGTCGATATTGATCGTCATGCTCGCCTGGGATACCTGGGGCTGGAAGATCCTGGCCCTGCTGGGCATGGTGTTTACCGTGGCCACGGTCGGCCTGGTCTGGTATGCGCGTTCGGTGCTGTTGCAGGGCAAGCTGTCGCTGCCGCAGACCATGGCCGAGCTGCGCAAGGACCGTGACGCGCTGCTCTAAGTATTTTTCGAGGATAGCCATGCAGACAACAGACCAGGATCACGGCATGACCCACGAGGAGCGCAAGCGCAAGGTGTTGGCGCAGGGCGCGCTGTACCGGCTGGGCGTGATGGAGGCGCGCGAAGTGGTGCGCGAGAACCTCAGCGCCGAATCACTGGCCAAGGGTGCGCTGAGCCGCGTGGGCCATTTTGCCGTTTCGCTCTTCGGCGGCGGCAGGACGGTGCAATCCATCAAGTCCCTCACCGCGGGCGGTCTGGGCAACCTGAACCTGCAGACAGTGACGCCCTTGCTGATGACGGGCGCTTCCCTGCTGTCGCGACGCTGGCTGCGCAAGCCCCTGATGCTGGGCAGCGTAGTGGCCGTGGCGGGCGGGCTGGCTTATTACTTCAGCCAGCGCGGCGCAGCGGCAGAGCAGGAGCAGCTGCCGCTGGAAGGACCGCCCGAGCCGTAAGGCAATGGCTAATGGCAATGGTGGGCAGGGCAGACACAAAGGCATCCGTTTTCCGGATGCCTTTGTCATTTGGGCAAGCCCATCAGGAACATATTCGCTGCAAGTCGCTCTGAAGAACACCGGCCTAGGGCCTGGACAACAACATGAGAAGGCAGAAAGGACGTGACATGAAGAAACTTTCCATTGCAGCCATCGCCGGCGTACTGGCCCTGTCGGGCTGCGCCGATATGAGCCCGACCCAGCGCGGCACCGCGACCGGCGCGGGCATTGGTGCGGGCCTGGGCGGCATCATTGGCGCCGCCACTGGCGGCGGGGGCGGCGGACGCGCCCTGGGCGGTGCGGCCATCGGCGGCGCGATCGGCGCGGTGGCGGGCAACATCTGGTCCAATCGCATGGAAAACCAGAAGCGCGCCATGGAAGAGGCCACCCAAGGCACTGGCGTGCAGGTCTCGCAGACCGCAGACAATCGCCTGAAGCTGGAAATCCCTAGCGACATCTCCTTCGACACCGGCCGCGCCGACATCAAGCCAGAGATGCGCCCGGTGCTGGACCGCTTTGCCGCCACGCTGGTCGAGAACCCGGCCACCACGGTCACCATCGTCGGCCACACCGACAACACCGGCAGCGACGCCATCAACGACCCGCTCTCGCTGCAACGCGCCAGCCGTACCCGCGACTACCTGAGCTCGCGCGGCGTGGCGGCCAATCGCTTCAGCATCCAGGGACGCGGATCGCATGAGCCGCTGGTGGCCAATACCTCGGACGCCAACCGCGCTCGCAACCGCCGCGTGGAAATCTTCGTGGCCGAGCAGCAGGCCGCAGCACCGCAGCAGGCTCCGGCTGGCTACGCCCCGGGCAACTACCCGCCGCCGCCTCAACCGCAGCGTTACTGATACGGTTAGACGGCGCGGGAGCGCCGCAACGAGCAATGAAAAAGCCCCGAGGCGACGCCATCGGGGCTTTTTCATGGGCCGGCCAGATTGGCCGGGTACGAATTACTTGGCTGCAGCGGCGTCGGCAGCGGGGGCTGCGCCCTCGGCGGGTGCGGCAGCCGGTGCTTTCACCTCGGGTTCCTTGAACTTGGCCCCGGACTGGTTGGCCATGTAGACGACGGTGCGCTGGATTTCCACGTCATCCAGGTCGGGGTTGCCGCCCTTGGCCGGCATGGCGCGCAGGCCGTTGATGGCGTGCGAGACCAGGGTGTCGTAGCCCTGGGCGATGCGGGCTTGCCAGGAAGCGGCATCGCCCACCTTGGGCGCACCGGCCACGCCAGCGCTATGGCAGGCGGCGCAGGTGGTCTTGTAGACTTCTTCGCCGGAGAGCAGTTGCTTGGGACCGTTGGCGTCGCGGAAGGTGAAGCCATCGTCGGAGACCGGCTTGATGCGCGCGGCGATCATGTCAGGGGTCTGGCTGTCGGAACCGGCGCCGGTCTTGGGGCCATTGGTCACGTACTGCACCAGCAGCACGATGCACACGATGGGGACCATAAAACCTGCGACCACAGCTGCGATCAATTGTTTGGGAGTCTTGATTGCTGACTCGTGTTCATGCTGAGCTGAGCTCATTGGCGTCCCTCCGTAATGTTTCCTCGAAATTGGGGCGGAAAACGTCGCTTCCCTTTGTATCGCCTGGCATTGCGTGGAACTAGGATCAGGCAGGGCTTTCATTGCGCTCTCTCGCCGAACTCTTGATTATAGTCACAATGCTTTCCGTTTGACACGGAAAAACCGCCAGCGCCATGGACGTGCCGATGGAAAGACGGTATCCTTCAGGCCTTCTCGGGGTTCGCCCCATCAGCGCGGCTGTAGCTCAGTGGATAGAGTATTGGCCTCCGAAGCCAAGGGTCGTGGGTTCGATCCCCGCCAGCCGCGCCATTTCATCCCGTCCCATTCCATCTAGTTGAAAACGGAACCATAAGTTTGCCGTTTGGCAGCGTTATGCTTCCAAACTACCACGGCAAAAATATGCTTCCACTTCAATCAAGGCGTGGCAACTGTATACCGATCCTGTTGCGTACAAAGAAAAACCAACGCAATTAACTAAATTGCAACGTATTCCGCTGGGAAATATTATCGTGTCGTTTCACCTGATATGCTTTGCGCAATATCAATTAGAGTCTCGTACTCGGTTTTATGATCAGAAATGAACGACGACTCACCTAGGTGAGCCGTTCTGTATATCTCGGTTGTCTTGTGGGGGAAGCCCTTACCCAAAGGCTTGATCCGCTTGGTCTCAACCGTACGGGCTAGGTTTGGCAGTATTTCAAATGCCATAATCGGGGCTTTGCAGTGCCGAGGAGGATCGCGTGGCGCGGGTGAGCATGCCATAGTTAAAAATGTTGCTTCGAAGCATTATTTGTATTTCTTCGCCTCTTCACGCATACGCTCTTGATATTGCTTGTAATTACTTTCCGATCGGGCGTCGGATGCATTCTTGCAATTGATCCCTTGTGGAGTTCCTTCCCACTCCAGGCGTTGTGCAGGAGCCATCCGGCTAAGCTCATTGTTCTGCAACTCCTGGCACCTACCGAACACAGTATTGGCTTCCGCGGAATGGTCTTTGTAGTAGGCCAGCGATTTCACTTCCTCAGATGTGCTCTTGTCGCATGCAGATAGCGTAGAGCATATGAATACAGCCAAGATCCGGACTGCGTTTCCAGCATTCATCCAAACTTCCTTTCATGCTTTTCTACGTGTGGAGTTCATGAGCGAGCGAATGTTTTGATGAATTCTGCATCACTCATATATGACTTCTATAGTACGAATACAAAACAAATTATAAACGCGAAATTCTGTCTTTTGACAGAATTAAGGCGTGCCGTGGAACTGAAGTTTAGGAAGGCCTTGGGGCGTGCTGTGCGCCGCCTCAGGATTCAGGCCGCTATTACTCAAGAAGATTTAGCATTTGAGGCTGGCCTGGAGCGCAGCTACGTGAGCTCTATTGAGCTTGCCCATAAGGATCCGTCTTTTACTACGTTGCAGAAGATTGCAGCTGCGCTGAATCATTCGTTGTTGGATCTCTTTCAAATCTGTAATGACCCAGCGAAACCTGCTCAAGTTATGCGGCTAAAGCAAACGCCTCAGCCGGTGTCTTCATGCCCAGCGCCTGATGCGGCCGGCGGTGGTTATAGAAGCCGATCCAGTCACCAATGATGCGACTGGCGTGCTGCAATGTTTCGAAGCGATGTCGATGAGCGCATTGCTCCTTTAGGGTTCTGATGACGCGTTCGACCATGCCATTCTGCTGTGGGCAATGCGGCGTGATGAACTCTTGCTGAAGCCCGTAACTGCGGACCAACGCGGTGTAACTACGGCTGGTGAACACCAAGCCGTTATCTGAGCGCAGCAAGAACGGCGCCGTCACGCGACCCAGTGAGCCATAACGCGCGATCAGCGCTTGCTCCAAGGCCGACTCTGCCGTCTTCGACTTGCCCGAACGCGACAGATGCCAGCCCAGTAATTCCCGCGTGTGGCAATCAATCACCAAGGCTAGCACCGCCCAGCCATCTCGCCCTGTCCAGATCCGACACAGATCGGTTGCCCAGCGCTGGTCTGGTCCTGTGGCTACCGACGGCAAGGCCTTCACCCTGGGCCGGAAACCAATAGGACGCTTCTTGACCTGCCAACCTTTGATCTGGAAGATCCTCTGCACCGTGTTCTTATTGAACCCGAGCAGGCCAGCCACCGTGCGATAGCCGAAGGACGGCTCTTCCAGGATCATCTTGCGAATGGGTTCGGCAAAGCGCTCCTGCACCTTGGGCTCAGCCTTCACCGGCTTGTAGTAAGCGCTGCGCCTGGCAATCCCAAACCACGCGCATATCTTGCTGACAGCCACATCGAAACCGTCTTGTTTGAGTCCCTGGCGGATGGTCTCGATTACTTGTCTTCCTCGCCCAACAGGGACGCCAATTTTTTTCTGGCGCGCAGCTCCAGCATGGCTTCTCCGTAGGCTTCCTGCAGCTCCTTGAGTTGCCGCTCGTACTGTTCTCTCACATCCAGCGGCTTGGCGCGCAGGGCGTTCTCCATCCCTTTGCGGCCTTCATCGACCCATTCTTCGATCTCGGATGGCGGGATATCAAACGACCGGCTAGCCTCGGCTACCGTCGTCTTTCCCTGGATGATTTCCATCACCAGCGCCGCTTTGCGCTTGGCTGTCCAACGTTTGAATTCTTCTTCCATGACCTTGCTCATTTTGATTCCCTTTTAGGATTATCTACTGAGCAGGTTTTTAGTGGGTCATTACAAATCTACGAAGAAGAGCTGCGGTCGACAACTGAGCAGCCAACTCCTCGGCGTGGCCGCCCGTCATCCAAACGAGATGATTAGTTGATGATTCGGTGGGCTGATTTGATGAATTGGGAAATTGCGCTTACTTATATTGCAGCTATAACTAAGTCATGAGGTGCGACGGTGCACTGTTCATCACCAAGTTAGAAGGCCCAATATGGCGTTGATCCAACAATTTCTTGTCCCCGAAATTTATCGCCCTCTTTTTGAGATCGATCGTCGTTGTGTCTACCGCGCGCATGAACTCGAAGTGGCTACTCAACGCTTTCAGGAATGTGTCTTGTGTAGGGAAGACACGGAGCTGGTTGAGGTGGTACGCCGTGATTTTTCGGGAAGTACCTGCCTATTAGAGGTAGACCTTAAAGCGCACACAATTCGCTTGGTTTCTGAGTCAATGGAAAACTCATTGGCAAGCGAGCTACTGGAGATGCATTTCAGGAAGGTTGTGGAATTGCTGCTCAAAGAGCGGGATCCGGAAGGCGCGCATGTCGTCACCTTTCAGATGAACGTTAATGTCGACTCTCCTAGTCTGCAGTCGGCGAGTCTCTCACTTTAAATAGCGAGGCGGCGGAACGAACCCGTGGTGCTGCGCTGTAGGTAGCCAATGAGGTTGCCGAGAGAGGTGCTCAAATAAGCTCTCCCATGCCGTGTCAGGTTGCTTTGTTTTGAACAGCGACATATTTCCATGTCCCTTGAGTGTCCAAGACATAAGATCCGTCAGCGGTATGAGCGCTCGATGAAAGATATCGATGGGAAGATGTTTGAGCAGCGGGTGCCGGTGGCGTAGCTCCTCAGCCATTGTCCACGCGATACTCAATGTTTCCACGCCAGCTGTATTGGCCCGTAATAGTTGTTCCTGAAGCATTAAAAATAAAGTGCTCAAGGCGCTCATACCCAGCTTCGGATCCGGGATCTTCAATATGACCTCTTCAAGCAGTTCTCGATAGTAGAAAACTATATCTGACTCAAACTTACCGTCCTCGTCAAATTCGGCCAATTCGTCTTCAATCGGCTCCAGCCAAGGTGGCAGGTGCTGATAATCCTCAAAGTCCCAACGTAGTCTTGATCTAAAAGACGGCGCCAGCTTGGCGATGTGGCGGTCAAGATCATGTTCATCGAAGCGCTTAGGTGAATAGAGACTCCATATTGGCGAGCGGTAATACTGTGCCGTTCCTGGCAGCACCTTTTCAATTCTGTTTAGCCTAGACTCAGAAGGCGCAACGACTCCGCGGCAGTATCGAATCCACATGCCGTGCCATTGGCCGTCATAGCCCAAGAGTTCTTCTACGGACTTTGCCCGCCGATTTGCCTCTTCAAGGGCCGCCAAGGTCCAAATTTTGATCCTAGTCGCCTCGAAACGTCCTCGAAAAGGACGTCCTTTCTTTGTTTTTATCATTTAAATCAATAACTTGTACATTTAATTTCATTTTTTCTTGCCCGAAGAATGCTACCAAATATTATGAATTCACGAGTGCCAAATTCATGCGTGCCGCCGTGCAATAGGTATGCAGGAGCTTGGATGAGATAAATAACACCGAGGACGACAAGTCGTCTTCAAGGCAGGGAATGATGCTTACGCAAGAGAAGCTTGATGCACTGATGACTCGCCACGGCTTAAGCCCGCAGGCGCGTGCCGTGGTGGAACGCATTCGTAGCGCGCCGCCAAGTCGGCGGGTACGCAGCGGCCCGGGCAGTGTGGCCTGCAAATACCCTAGCAAAAAGATGGGACATGTCATCCAAGCAGAAAGCCATACCTGTGAGTTGCCGGCCATCATTCTTTGGGAGCACGAGCAGGAGGTCTATGAGTTCTATGACCAGTGCCCAAAGATCTCTCTGCCCTATGTCGATAGAAATGGTGTCCGGCGTGGCTACACCACCGTTCCTGACTTCTTTGTTATTGCAGAAAACTACATAGGATGGGTCGAGTGTAAGACCGAGTCTTGGCTGCATCAGAAGATTAAAGAGTCCAATGTCTATGCCTATACCGACCAGAAATGGCGATGCCCTCCTGGGGAAGCTTTTGCGGCCGCATACGGATTGAATTTCTCCGTATGGGTGGATACCAGCGTCAACCAGATATTTCTAGCGAACGTCAAATTTCTGTCTGACTTTCTTGATGTAGATGCGCCGGCAGTTGTTTCCCAGACGGAGGAGGAAATATATGACGCGTTTGAGGGCGCCAACGCTATCTTGTTGAAAGACCTGATTGGCACATTTGACGGTATCCGATCGGGAGCGATTTACAAACTTATCGCAGATAGAAAGCTGTTCTTTAACTGGGACGTCGATTCAATTGTGGAAGCACGTTTCACAAGAATCTTCCGAGACGAGCGAGTCATGGTGGCGTACAGCCAGATTGCTGGTACTCCAAGAACAGTGAGCGCAAGCCTCCCTGCGATTCGGACTTTGACCCTCGATGCGGGCCAGAAGCTTCTTTGGGATGGTCAGCCCTGGGAAGTCGTCAACGCCGGCACCGAATCAGTATTTATTAAGTCTGCGAGCGGCCCTATTTTGAGCATGCCGCTTGCTGATATTCAAAGCCTGATCAGCGACGGTCATATTTCGGGGGAGCTGGTTGCATCTGTTGATCTGGCTGATGAAGTCCAGCGGCGACTTCTCAGCGCATCAGCATCCGATATGGATACGGCAATTGCGCGCATGGACATATTGAAGGCGCTGGCTAATGGCACGCCGCTTAAAAACGTTCCAGAACGCACACTCCGCGAGTGGCGGCGGAAACAAACAATCGCTGAGCGAGAGCTAGGAAATGGTGTCGTTGGCCTCATTTCTAGGGTCAAAGATCGTGGAAATCGCGAAAGAAAGATAAGCGACGAGGTCATTCAGCTCATTGACGCCGTCATCGATGAACACCTCGTGGGAGAGTCCCCTAAATCAATCTCGGCCTGCTATTCGATATTGCTGGCACTTTGTGACCAGATGGGTATTGCCGGACCAAGCATAAAGACCTTCCGTGCAGAGATAAACAAGAAGAAAACGATAGGTGATCGCAAACGGGCCGTTCAAGGTGACAAGGGTGCGTATCAGTACTCAGAGTTTGTTCACTGGCGGCTTGATAATGCAGCCCCTGTGCATGGCCAGCGTGCTTTTGATATCGCACATGTCGATCACACGCAAATGGACCTGCAGCTAGTTGACAGTGTATTTGGGAAATCGATGGGCAAACCTTGGCTCTCAGTCATGCTGGATGCCAATACGCGCATGGTTTTAGCGTTTGTGATTACTTACGAACGCCCCAGCTATCGGACGTGCATGTTGCTCATGCGAGACTGCATCCAACGACACCGACGCGTTCCAGACACGATCGTGACTGACAAAGGAAGTGAATTTGAGGGTGGCTATTGGGAAATTCTCCTGGCTTGCTTGAAGGTGTCCAAGAAGACCAGGCCCACCGCAAAGGGGCGCTATGGATCGGTGATTGAGCGCTTTTTCGGTATCGCGAATCAGCAGTTCTTCCATCAGTTGAAGGGTAACAACCTGCCCCTGCAAAAGCCGCGCTCCACATCGTCGACACACGATCCGCGTAAGACGGCTGTATGGACGTTGCAGGAAATCGCGCTGTCGTTCGAAGACTATATCGAGAATACCTATTCACGGCTGGAACATAGCCGACTTGGCGTATCACCCCGTGAGGCCTTTGACCACAGTCTCCGAGTCACTGGTGTTCGTCACATGAGGATGATTACGGAGTCTGAAGAACTAGCCATTCTTTGTCTGCCAGATGTGCGTGGAGGAGTTAGGCGCATTGCGCACGGCCGCGGAATCAAGGTCGGAGCGAACTTCTATTTCAATCCAATGTTCCGGCAAACAGCATTGGCTAATACCAAGGTTCCAGTGAAATACGACCCCTTCAATCTGGGATACGTGTACGCCCAAGTTGGAAGGGAATGGATTCGATGCGATTGCCCGGAGTCGGCACAGCTTGTTGGTAGATCTGAAACAGAAATTCAGCTGATCTCTCATGAGGCCCGGACGCGTCAAGGCGCGGCCACACAACGTGATCGTGGCAATCGAGTGGTGCACGGTCGGAATCTGCTGGCTGTAGATGCAAAAGAAAAGTTGCTGCTTCATCAAAAGAAGGCAGCTGAAGTGCGTGCCGCAGAGGATGCATTAGGCATCGTGAACCTTCTGGAAGGATCTGGCAAGGAGCCGGAGGAGCAGGCAAACAAGGCCGCTAATCCATTCGATGTGAAAGCTGTTGAGCGATTCGGAGAATTGAAATGAAAAAGCAAGAAATGCAGCAACAGAAGATCGGATTCATCAATTACACAGTCGCACATCCACATATGAGAGCCGCCCTTGATGCTGCATTGGCAGCAGTGCGGGCTGGAGGCGCTGGGAGCAGCCTTGTGATCGTGACGGGACCGACTGGCGTGGGGAAGACAACGCTGGCTCGGAAGCTTCGACAAAATCTACAAGCGGATTACCAGGACATCATCGACGAGAATCCGGAGCAGATCCCTATCCTCTACGGAAACGCAGTAGCCGCGCAGGGGGCATCCTTCAGCTGGAAGGACTTCTATTCCCGTCTCCTGAAGAGATCTGGAGAACCATTGGTGGAGCGCAAACTAGATATCGATCACCAGCAAGAGCTGTTCTCAGACATTCCACTTGCGCGATACCGTGGTAATGAAACCGCAGACGTGCTGCGCCAATCCGTTGAGATTTGCATGCGAGAGCGGAAGGTACGTTGTTTGATTATTGATGAAGCTCACCATATTCTGATGGTGAACGATCCAAAGAAACTTGAATTCCAGTTTGAAGCTATCAAGTCCTTGGCTATTCAGACTGGGGCCGTCATTGTCTTGGTAGGCACCTATCGATTATTGGATATCCGGGATCAGAGCGGACAACTGGTGCGTCGGAGCGAGATCGTTCATCTGCCCAGGTACGACGTCAATACTCCATCCGACGTGGCTAAATTCAAGACGGCTCTATTGGAGCTGCTGGAAAAGATCCCGGTTGCACACAAACTGAATGGCGAGAAAGATGCAAAGCATTTCTACGTAAAAACAGGCGGTGAGATTGGTATTCTCAAAGATTGGCTTGTGCGCGCTGTGGACCGTTTTTATCAAGTCGGCGCCAAGAAGTTCGATCGGGATTTTGTCGATCAATACGCCTTGGACAATAAAGCGCTTCGTCGGATCATCCTGGAGGCTCTGGAAGGAGAGGAAAAGCTCCGTGACATCGATGAGAAGGATCTTGAAGCATTGCTTATGGGAGATGTTCCGCGTTCTGCGATAGCCCCCAGCAAGAGAGGACGGAGCGCTGGGCGTGTTGGTGAACGCAAGCCTGTACGAGATCCAGTTGGAGGGGCTTATGCCTGATCCGAATGATTTGTCCTCATCTGAGCTTGGGGATTTCCAGGCGCCGGCCGGCAGGACCTGGTTGTATAAGGTCGAGCCAGCCAATATAGGCGGTCGTGAAGCGCTGACTTCATACATCGTCAGGCTAAGTCGTCGCCATATGATCAATCCGCGTATCCTGGTCCAGAAGATTTTTGCGCAGGCGGACAAGCGAATAGAAGATGTGGTTAACAATCGCTTCTACACAAAGGATGGACGGACAATTAATGCTCTTGGGCTATATGCCCGGATGTTTGCAGGAGTGGTTGGAACGCTGACCGGACGGGACGACATCGAGCAGCTAACCATGCTTCCCTGGCAAGATGTATTGCCAGAAAATGGAGAAGCGCTAATAGCGAGGGCACCTAAATGGTGTCCTTTTTGTTTTGCGGAGCAGGCGCTATCCATCGGATATACCTACCTGCCACTTGCTTGGTTTCTCGAACTGTATCGTCGTTGTCCTAGGCACGGAGTGCGGCTGGCGGAGGCCTGTCCCCGATGCGGACGATCACAACCGTTTATTCCAGCTTTCCCCGACATTGGGCATTGCGGGCATTGTGGTGCGTCTTTGTGTCTCTCTGAAGAACAGATGCCGCAAGCTCGTCCAAGCGAGGTAGTGCTAGAAGAAACCATAGAAGAAATGCTGCGAAATGCCGCGACGCGGCCATCTCTTAGCGACTTCAAGTCAAATTTGGTTCGGCTTATTCAAGATCGTGCAGCCGGCAACAAATCTCTTTTCTGTAAAGAGCTTGGATGGGATTCGTGGGCAGCAAATGCTTGGCTGCAGAAGGGACGGAAGCCGACGCTACGGCGCCTACTCGATATCAACCTCCATTGCCAGGTGCCCGTTGCCGCTATGTGTTCCGAGAACCTGGTCCAATCGTCCCTTCCTCTGTCGGCTCCCGAGCAGAAGGCCTGCTCTATTCGACGGGGGCGGGCAACGAGACCGAAGTTAAGTCCCACTCGTGTGAAGGACTTGCGGCGAATTCTAGCGGGCTTTTTGAAGATCAGCCCGCCTTTAACGCTAAATGCAATCGCGAGAATTCTGGATATCAGGCGCTCTGCATTGAAGTATTGGTGTTCTCAGGAGAGCGAGCAGATATCACAGAAATATCTGCAATACAAAGCCGAAATGGGGATGAACGCCAAAAGGGGCCGTGCGAAGCTTGTGGCCAAATTGCTCGAAGAATCCATCCGCCGCGGAGACGGTATTACACGCCGTCATATTGACAAACTCCTGCGAGAGAATGGATTGGCTCTGGCGAGGCCTGATGTCTCGGAAATATACCGCCGCTTTCAATATGGCGGCGGTGAAGTAGGGATTTAGGGCCATTGGATGAGTGTTCGGTTACTAGAGTCATTCCCTACATTATTGAACAGTCATTTTTCTTGTGTATCTGTCTCCGCCTTAGGCACCTCAAAGTACAACTTCACTGACGCGCGGCGATTCACTTCATAGCATTCAGAGAGCCGCTTGGGATCTGCTATTGCAGCGCATTTGGCGTAATCTGTCGTTCTTGCCCCGTTTGCAACCAGCTTCTTCTTAATAGAAATATCATTTCCTGGGATATCTTGTTCAAGATCATCTCTGAGGCGCTGAGCTCGCGCGAGTGACAGCTTTTGATTCCCTTGTTCGCGCGGAAGGGGATCGGCATAGCC
The DNA here is from genome assembly GCF_001929405.1 of Herbaspirillum camelliae. Taxonomy (NCBI): domain Bacteria; kingdom Pseudomonadati; phylum Pseudomonadota; class Betaproteobacteria; order Burkholderiales; family Oxalobacteraceae; genus Herbaspirillum; species Herbaspirillum camelliae. Next base: position 571,367 of record NZ_KV880769.1, on the reverse strand, counting down.
TACAAAATTAATCTGTGTCAGCCTCCAAGGAGCCGACTTTGAAGACACCACCTGTTTAAATTCCGCCCGAAGGTTTTCTAGTTGCTCTTTACTTGTGGGGTCTGTCTTCCCTGAAGGAAAGTGTACGGTGCTACTGAGTTCGTGACAGCGACGACCAATGTTTCTCACAAGTGCAACTTCTTTGGAGTTGACTTCGATTTCTGGTTTGCCCTTCTCTCCAAGGCGAATGAGAGAGCGTGTCCCCATCCCGTGCCAAAGGATATCAATTCCAGAAACCGTAGCGCTTCCAACCCCGTTGTTACAAATATCCAGACGTAGCTCGGATTCGGCATTCTGGTCTTCTAGGGCCCTGAGAGCTCCACCAGTGAGTATCACCGTGGCATCCGCACTGTTCAATCCGATCCAATTGAAGACGCTTTTTGTCAGCCGGTATTGCCCCTGTGTTCCGTCCCAGTAAAGCGGAATGGAGCTAGCAATCGCGACCAGGAACAGCGGCAGCACCAACCTGTATCTAAAGACTTTCCCGGCGTTCTGATTAGGTTTCTGATCCAGACTATCCGCGGCCAACGCCAAAACTACACCGGAGGCACAAGCGCTGATTACCAGCAGTACTCCTGCGTCACGTCCGTAATGGACTGCGATGATGGCGAACAATAAGCCAAGAACGTAAGTAATCGACTTTAGTGTCACATCAGCCGTAGCCGCCCAAATAGTTTCTTGCTGTTTAGCTGAAACTGGAGGCTGCTGGGAGCCTTCGGTAGAAACCTGTGCGGAACGATGCTTCTTCTGAATTTCATGCCCTCTCTTGTTCCCACGGTATCGAGCTATCCCGATCAGCAAGATAGCAATAGTGACCACGGCGATTAGACGCAGATAGAAATTAAATTCGTTGGCTGTATCTTCGAGAACATATTTTCCAGAGACGATTGGAAGAGTCAGGCCTAAAACGACGTAGAAAATAATTTCGAGGGGCGTCTTTGCTGCGGCAAGGCCCTTGGTACGCACATCTACGCGTTCTTTAAATATTGATGCCGGGATCAGCAAGATCATTCCGCTACCGGCGATCGCCCAGAAAAATAGCGTGTAGCCGAGTGTAATGAAGACAAGGAGTAGCGTGTCACCTACGTTCAGGCCTGACGGGAAGAAGTTTAACGCTCTGGAAAAATAGAGGAACGATAAAACAATTCCATAGCCAATCAGAACCGCAGGGACAAGCTTGCAGGTCATATCGATCTGGGTCGCGAGCGTCTTTGCCCTAGCTTCTTCGGCTTGTGCGAGTTCCTTCTGTTCAGTGGGTGTAAGTGGTTGCGTTGTTGAAGAGAGACTATTTTTTGTCATTTTTTCGGTTCTTTTTATTCATTCGGGAGGACGATTTGTTGCACGCATGTTGAGTCGCATCGAAAATTGACCCACTTTCCCTGGAAATTTGCATCCTAAGTTGCCCCATGTTTAGACCACAATCCTGCTTATCACAGCGAGCTGGAGAACGGGGTGATAGACGTAGCCCTACTTGGAATTATTCGGCGCTGGTACATCCGTGATCGCATCTCGATCAGGGAAATCTTTTGCCGGCTGGACATCTCGCGAAACACGGTTCGTCGCTATATCCGATCGGGAGCGGTCGAGCCTTCCTACCCATCTAGGCAATCATCCAGTCCAATAGATGAATTCGCACCTAGACTTTCAGCCTGGCTCAGCGCTGAGGCGCTCAAATCGCGCAAGCAGAAACGAACCCTGAAACAGATGTTCCTGGACTTAAGGGAGCTGGGATATGAAGGGTCGTATGACCGCGTGGCAGCCTTCGGTAGGCAATGGACGGTGGGTCAAATGGACAGGGTCAATTCTGCGAGCAAATCAACACCATGGCTTCTGGCCCTGATAGGCAAATCTTCTGAATTGGATTTGTTCAATCATTTTCCCTGATCGAATTAATTAATTGTTGGCTAATGTTATCACCAACTATGATATCAGTGCGCGCAAGCGCCGACACGACCGTCGAACGACGCATCGGCAACGAAATCCATGCTCCAAATCTGGTTGATGGCAGTAGCGATCTGTTTGGGCTCACTCTGTTGCAAATCAACACCACATTCCATCAGCCAACTTTAAGCACAAGCAAAAATATCTCATGAAACGAGAAAAAGTTGTCTTTTACAGCATTTCCACTTGGCAAATAATCCCGTAAAGTCACAGCCGAACTGTAAAGACTCGTTAAGGGATACTAGCCCCTCAGGTTCGAGACGGTATTGGGACACTGTCTCGAGCCGGGACGTATAAAACACAATAATTGGAACGCCAAAATGTGGGCCATCCACAATATCCAGGGGAAATGGATACTTGCGGCTTGGATCGTTGGAGCAGTGTTGCCTGCGTACGGCGCAGGTATTACACCTGACGGGACAACAGCAACTACAGTAACAATGAGCGGCGGTCGGCCGACTATTAATATCGCGCCTGCGGTGTCCGGCGTGTCTCACAACACGTATACGGACTTCAATGTCGGGACGGCCGGCGTGTCGCTGAACAATATTGGCGTCAACGCGCGCAATATTATCAATCAAGTCACGAGCACCAATCCGAGCTTGATTCAGGGAAATATCACGGTGATAGGCTCGCGGGCCAACGTCGTGATCGCCAATCCCAACGGAATTACCGTCAACGGTGGTAGCTTCATCAATACCGGTAATGTGGCTCTGACGACAGGCGTGGTGTCCTTCAACGACATCACCTTGTCCCCGGGTAACGTCCAACGAAATGTAGTTCTCAACACGTCCAACGGCCAGATTGTTATCGGAGCTGCCGGGTTGAGCGGTGCCATCCTCGATCTTGAACTGATCGCAAAGCAAATCACAGTCAATGGCCCGGTACTCAATAGCGTTACCAACAATGCGGCGCGCATCAGGACAGTTGCGGGCGCTAGTCATTCGGAAATCGACGGTAGTGTCTCGCCGACCGACTTGCTCAGCACCTGGATTGGTCATACTGCACCGGGTACGAGCGCGGCCGGGACAACGGCGCTCGATATCACTTCACTGGGTAGTCTGACCGCGGGGCGGGTGGAACTGATCATCACCGAACAAGGCGCCGGCGTTCGCCATGCAGGTTCCATCTACGCCAACGTCGGTGACTTCAGCATTGCAGGAAATGGCGATCTCCATGTCGACGGCGGCCACATCAAGGCGGTCAATGATGTGGTCATTGCGAATGCTTCGGTAGATAGCCAAGCAGGGGCAGCAATATCATCTATTCAAGCTGGCCGTACGGTCGATATCCAGGCAGGCAATATTGCATTTTTTGACGCCGCCATCAGCGCAGGGACTCGCGCTGCTGACGCGAGCGGCAACCTGGTCGTGCTTCAGCGAGGAAACGTGCTGATCGGAACCGATGGGGTGCCTGGACTGAGTGCGATCTCCCTGAGCGGTACGCAGCTGGATGCCACTGGCGGGATTGCTTTCTACAATCAAGGCCAGTCTATGTCTTTGGGCGGCAATCAATTGGCTGCCGAGCAGGACATCATTCTTAAGGCGGGTGATTTATCTGCCTTCACCAGTTCGGCTGGTGCGGCCAGCATCATCTCCAAAACCGGAACTGTGACGCTCAATAGCTCGGCGGCGGCGACCTTGGCTGGCGCAGCGGTTAGCGGTGCCGCAGGAGTATCAATCAATGCCAGCAGTTTCAGCGCCACGGCTTACGCCGGCGGTGGGAGTGTCTCCAAGAGCGCTATCCAGTCGCTGGCCGGAGACGTCAACATATCGACCACGCAAGGCACTTCGCTGACTGGGACTGATCTCTTCGCTGCAAACAATGTTCTTCTGGCGAATGGCGGATTCTCCTCAGCCAATGAGGGAAGCCAGCGAACCACCGTTGTCGCATCGACAGGTGGCCTGATTGTGAATAGCAGCGCAGACATTTCAAGCATTGGCAGCCTGCTCCAAGGGAATAGCCGCATAGCAGGCAATACGGGGTCGCTGGGCGCGGTGACATTGACAGCGGCCGGCAGGATCTTCAATCGATCACCTTCAGAAGCTGTGCTTGGCGCCATCTTTGGTAAGGCGGATGACGTGGTGCTCAATGCGGGCAGTGATATCGAGAACCGGAATGCTCGCATCATTAGTAACCGAAGGCTTTCTCTTGCGGCCGGCGGCGCCGTCTACAACGTCATCGACAAGATTCCAGGTGCTCGCGGCGAGCAGGCGTCAAGCTACTCCGGAACTAGCACACGCTGGCTTGTCTTCTCAGAACGCAGCATCGGTTTCGACGTCGATTACGGGCAAGTGACGATGCCTAGCCAACTGGCTTACTTAGTTGCGGAAAGCGGCATGGACGTGCACGCCGCGAACTTTGCCAATCAAGGCGGCATTGGCTTGGTAAATGGCGGGGACATGAATATCGCCGTCACGAATAAATTCCGCAACGAAGCGCTACTCACCGGCAGTGCGCATTTCAAGCGCAGTTGCATGATCTTTTGTAGTGCCAGCGCCTCCAGTAACGTCACCACCTATGGTGGAAGCTTGTCGGCAAGCGGCAATATCAATATCAATGCAGGACAAGAGGCGGCAAATATAGGCGGCAACGTGCTGGCCCTAGGAAATTTGACGGTTACCGCTCCGGTCATCTACGCGCAAGGCGTGACCGGCTATCGTGCTTATTCTCAAAGCGGGATGAAGACCTGGTTTGGCAGTAGCTGGGCGCGTCTGTATGCCACCGATATTGGCGGTTCATGGCTTGCAGCCAACAAGTTGAAGCTCAATGGCCAAGGCATCATTGATGGCGGCAGTTTTACCGGGATGGCGGAACTGATCGCTAACAACGGCATCGTGACTTTGCGCACACCGCAGCGAGGTCAAGTATCAATCGAAAATAGCTTGGGATTGGGCAGCGGCATATGGTGAAGTCGGAATTGCTTTCCGACCTTGTTTGCCACATGGAACGGAAGAGGCGCCTAAAAGCGGGTATGGCCATGTCCATCGCATTGGTCTCGTTTGCTGCTGTGCAAGCGGTATATGCACAGAACATTCGTCCGGAACAGGATCCCGCTCAACGGCTGTTGCAAGAGCAGCGCGAACGTGAACGCCAGCGAGATGCCGAGCGTCCGCCTTCGCAGATCGAAATTCCCAAGGCCCCTCCTGCTGGGACGGATTTGATTATTGACGTCGAACAAGTGCCGGAGCCGGGACCGGTGTTTCAGATTGATCGCATCGACGTCACTGGAAACACCGTGCTTTCTCAGGCGCAGTTGGATGACGTGACACGTCCCTTCCTGGGCAAGCGTTTGGGTGGCGCGCGTATCAATCTTCTGTTGCGCCGCCTTACGGAAGCATTTGTGAATAAGGGATTGATAACGACCCGTGCTTATCTCGGTGAGCAGAATCTGCGGTCTGGTGTACTGGCTATCACCTTTGTTCCAGGAAAAATTGAGGCGATCAGGCTGAATGACCAGCAGCTTTCGCCAGCCGATGCGTCTGCCTCGCCCGACAGCGGCGGCTTGCTTACCGATATTGGCGTCAAGATGGCTATTCCCACCGCACCTGGGAGCACGCTCGAGCTGGCTGACCTGGAGCAGGGGGTGGAGCAGATCAACCGCATGCGCCGCAACAAGGCGGAAATGCAGATTCTTCCTGGCAGCACGCCGGGAGGCTCGGTGATCGGGATCACGAATAAGCCAGGCGACAGGCTTTGGTATAGCGCCGGTATCGATAACTACGGCAGCAAACAAACCGGATTGAACCGGACGCGCTTCGGTATTGAAGCGGACAACCTCTTGGGCTTTCAGGAAATTCTGTCGTTCAACTATAGCGGTAGCCGTGAAACCAATGCGCTGGTTGCCTCGGCTTCCGTTCCGTTTGGCTATAACACATTCAGCTATACGAACTCGCTATCTGAATATCAGACCTTGATCAGCGATACCGCGCTTCTCTATGGGAAGACTGTAGCCAGCACCTGGGGGTGGAATCGCGTCTTGTCCCGTAGCCAAGCCATAAGGACGGCGCTGGATGTGACTCTGTCTCTGCGCAAGGCAGACCGCGACATCAACAATCTTCTTCTTGATCCGCAGAAATTGACCGTGTTACGCGTCGCCGGCAGCGCGTTATGGCGCTTCCTGGCGCAGCAACGGCCCGCCACGCTTTCGCTTGAAGTAGGGATGTCAAAAGGGCTGAATGCCTTTGGCGCTAACAAAGATAGTCCTCAGATCACGGATAGCGAAGCCCATAGCCAGTTTACGAAGGTCGATGGCAATGCCGCACTCTCATTCGCATTGCCATCTCCAGATGTGCTCCAGCTCGCCATGCGGATGCAATTCAACGCCCAGTGGACAAGGCAGGCGCTATTCGGCTCGGAGCAACTCTTCGTGGGCGGCATGTCGTCGGTGCGAGGCTTCCGTGAAAGCGGCATCAGCGGCGATCGCGGAGCCTATGCGAGAAATGAGCTCATTTGGTCCAACGCACCGGCTGCGAGCGATGTGCGTGTGGAACCCTATGTTTTCTTTGACCTCGGAATGACCGAATTGATCGCCGAGCGACACACGCGAAAGCTATCCGGTATCGGAGCTGGGCTGCGCATGCAACTGCAAGCCGGAAAGCACGCCTGGACCAGCGAAATCACATTGGGGCGACCGGTTCAGCAACCTGACTTCCTTCCCCAGAAAGAAATTTTGCTATTGGCGACATTGAATTGGTCGTACTGAAACCTTCAATCAGATATCTCGAGTTTTTATATAGGGAGAATAAACAATGAAAAAACAGTTTGCGAAGAATGTTGCTTCCATCTTTTTGTGCACCCTGTTCGCGACTGCGCCTGCGTGGGCGACTGCCCAGACGGTACAGAAGGCCAATCTTCCCGCCGGTGTAGTGGCAGTGGTGAATGGGAAGAGTATCCCAGAATCTCAAGTTCAGGAGACCGTCAAGCTGACGGGTCTGCCCGATTCGGCGGAGTTGCGTAATGCAATCAGATCCCAGTTGGTGGCGCGCGAGCTGTTTCGGCAGCAAGCGGCAAAGACCCCTGCTCTTGAAAATCGCCCAGAGGTAAAGAAGGCCATGCAAGACGCTAAGGATGCCGCTGTCATCCAGATCTATCTGCGCGACTCGATCAAGCCCGAGCGCATCACCGATGACATGGTGCGGGAGCAGTTCAACGCAATCGTCGCAAGCCTTGGTCCCAATGAATACAAAGCACGCCTGATCCAGGTGGAAGATGATGCCACTGCAAAATCGGTCTTGGAGCAGATCAAGGCTGGTGGCGACTTCGGAAAATTGGCTGCGCAATACAGCACTGCGGCCAACAAAGCCAAAGGAGGCGAACTGGAATGGGTGAGCTTCAAATTACCGGCTCAGGAAGGCAAGACCCAGAACTTACCTTTGCCCGTTGCACAAGCTATTTCCCAGCTCGTTCCGGGTGGCGTCACACAGACTCCGGTCGTCTGGAATAACGAGAAGTACATCATTCGTCTCGATCAGTTGCGTCCGACACAGGTGCCACAGTATGACGACGTCAAATCTGCGCTGCGCCAAACCATGGAGCGGAAGGCGCTTGAACAGGCCACGATCAAGCTGGTATCAGAGCTGACCAAATCAGCGAAGATTCAGCAATAAAAATAGACGCATGCGCGAGTGCATGCGGGAAATAGTAAGCAAAGAAGAAATAGAAATTGGGAGCACCCCATGCGACGCGCCACGCCATCCACATTCGATTTCATCAACAATTCCGCCCGGACAAAAGTTGCCGTCGACAAGCTGTCGACCTTGACGATTGCGACCGGGCCCAAGTCGCGGCCGCTATGGCAGCGCATGATGTCTTGTGTATTGGCGTTCGTGTTGTGGTTCGGTCCGCTGCAGTTCATATGGACGGATGCCAAAGGCGCGGCAGCTCAAATCGGCGTCGGAGCAGACCTTTACGCAGCGCGTGAGGGCTACATTTCATGGGGTATATTTGCCTCCGAAGTGAAGGATGAGCTTGCAAAAGCAAAGCTGGATGGCAATTGGATTCCCGTTCTAACTCTCATTGAGACGCGGCTGCCGGGATATCTAAAGGTCGCACTGGGACCGATACGGGACCGGCTTCCCGATGTCAGCTTCGGTAGTGCTGCCTTGGCTGCACCGATTGCCGACCCTTCCGCACCAATACGATTTCAGCCTACTGTCACAACCAGCTCAGGACCAGGCGGTGGTGTTCCGGTCATCAATATCACGGCGCCGAATGCTGCCGGGATATCCCTCAATCAATACAGCCAGTTCAACGTTGACGCGATTGGCCTGATCCTCAATAACAGCCTGATTGGTGGCGGCACAACCCTGGGCGGCACTGTGGCCGCCAATTCTGGTTTGGACGGCCGGACCGCGTCGCAAATCATCAACCAGGTCACCACGCAAGGAAGTCCGAGTCGCATCGCCGGCACCATCGAAGTTTTCGGCGCGCAGGCTGATGTGATCATCGCTAATCCGAATGGAATCACCTGCACCGCCTGCGGCTTCATCAACACGCCACGGGTGGTCATGACAACCGGTGAGCCCCAATTCCTGGCCACACGCGGCGGTGCTGCCAGTGGCTTCGATACGGCGGCCGCGCTGTCGTACAACGTAACGGGCGGTCATATCCAAATCGAAGGATTGGCTGGTGCCAATGGAGTGCCAGGAGCGGGGATAGAGGGAAGTGCCGGCGTCATCGACTTGATCGGTGGCAGTGTCGGGATTAACGCATCCGTCAATGCCGGACGCCAGATCAACGTCATTTCTGGCCAGCAGTTGGTGTCCGAAGCAGTGGCAGGGCAAGGAAAGGCCGGTAGCGACTATAACGTCACCTCGAACGGCTCCGCGCTGAATTTTAGTGGTCCTATCCCGGGCGTGCAGATCGATGCCACAGCATTCGGTGCGATGAATGCAGGACAAATCAAGATTGTCGCAACGGCCGAAGGACTTGGAGTCAAGGCTGCCGTGCTTAATGCCAATAGCGGGAATGTTTCGATCGACGCAAATGGCGATCTCAGCGTTGGAGACGTTTATGGTAACCAAGCTACGAGCTTCCGCGCGACAGGAAAAGTTGCAGCGAACAGTATAACTAGTTATGGAAATGCAGGCGTTGCGGCGGGATCAGACGTCACCATCGGAAAAATGACGGTTGCGAATGATATCGATATTTCTGGCAAAAACATAGCGATAGCCAACGCAATGGTCGGTGGAAACTTGGTCGCGGCCGGCGTGGAAAACGTTTCAACCGATCAGTCGGGGGCGGTTGCCGGAAACGCAAAGTTTTCTGCTGGAACGTTGTTCGCGAATTCAGGAAAGTGGACTGCTGGCGCGACTGTAGAGATTTCTGCTCCGACCGTGGTCAATGCCACTTCAGCACAGATGGTCGGATTGAACGCTACAAAGGTTGTCGCCGGCGATTTGGGCAACTATGGGACTCTCTATGGAGGTGCCGTAGATCTAACATTGTCTGGTCGACTTGATAACTCATTTGGCAGCCTCCTTTCCAAGTCTGCTTTGGTCGCCCGTGCAAATTCCTTGTACAGCAATTTGGGCGGGACAATATACGTTGGCGATCCGAACGCCGCAGCAAACTCTGTGCCTGCAGGTGACATGAGTTTGACGATAAGCGGTAGCGGCAACAGCCTCAATAATCTTGGAGGGATGATCGCCGCCGGTAATGGACTGAGTATTGATGCTACGAATTCCACCATGGACCTGTCGGGAGCGCTTTCCGGGCGGCTCAATAGCGCTGGGCCTCTGTCGATTAGGGCTGGTACGCTCAACAACAGCGGCGCTTGGTTAGCTGGAGGCAGCAGCGTTTCGCTTTCGGGAACTAACGGAATAAGCAATCAGGGAGTAATACAAACCTCCGGAGACCTTTCATTGTCATCTGGAGCAACAATTGCGAATGCGGGCGTGGTCGTGGCCGGCCGAGACCTGACGGTCAACGGTTCGACTAACAATTTGTCTGGCGCCACGGTGCATGCTGAGAGGAACGCCGTCTTGACCGGTGGGGGACGGAATGCCGGGACAATCGAATCACTGAATGACGTTGCTCTGCAAGGGGCTAACTTCGATAACAGCGGCGGCACCATTCAAGCCAATCGAAATTTTTCGGCCAGTAGCATCGGAACGCTAACCAATGTGGCGGGAACCATCGCGGCGCAAGGGGATGTAGCAATACAGGCGAGCATCGTTAATAATGACCGCGCCGCACCTATTACGATTGCGTCGACGAGCGAAGAGGCGATCAACGTGGCATTGGTCAGGACGGCTAAAATCGGCAAGCAAAAGGTTGAGGTGCCGTACAACTACAACCCCAATGTGCCGTATGTCATTACCTATACGGTAGCTGACGCGTATTTATCAGATCTTTTGGCCAAAGCCAATAGCATCGACACTGGCGCCGGAACTTTCACTGTCATTGGGGAACAGGGGAAAGTTCTAACCTATGCCCTTCCCAAGGTTGATCGAATCAACTTCCAGCAAAAAGAGGGGGCCGCAGGGAAAATACTTGCAGGGAACAACGCACTGATCAACGCCGGATCGCTGTCAAATCGCGGTGGTGTCGTTACTGCCGCTAAGGAATTGACGGCTAATCTGGATGATCTACAAAATGGTTCTTCCGATACGGTCATTACCTCGCGCACCGGTGACACCGTCAATCTTGCCTCATTGACAGAGTTTGCAAGAACCAACCAGCCATATTTTTCTCTTCTAGTTGGCTATGTCGCGGCTGATAGCTACTCTCCTCCGTCCAGTGTGGTGGAGACCAGAGTACTGGGAACACGAGGAGTGCTAGCTGCAGGTACAAATGTCTCTCTGAACGGTCGAGGTAATCTGATCAATGCCGGCGACCTGGTCGCGGGCAATAACATCAATATCGCGTTGCCGGGCAACTTTATCAATCAAGGGACCTATCAATCGTCTTTCACGACAAGACCTGGATGCTTGCCCAGCATCACATGCCGCGAGAACAACGCGCATGTTGATACTTTTGCCTACCAACAGACATCCAATAACGTAGTAGCAGGCGGAAGCTTAACCGTTACGGCGCGAACTATAGCCAATGATTTCGGCACTCTCTCAGCACGCGGCAATGTCAATTTGAGTGCTGGCAGTGTTGATAACCTTGCGGGATCGATTCTTTCCAGCGGTGGCGATGTCAACATCGCGGCCGCCAGCATCATCAATCGTGTCGTCAGTCCTGTTGTTACTCATGTTAGTTATGGCAACGTCAATCCTGAATTTGCAGCTGGATGTAATGGCGGAGGAACGTACAAAGGCAGCGAATGCAACGTCGATAAGCAAAACCAAGCCAGTGCCGCTGCTGTTATAAGTGGGGCCCGAAACGTCAATATCGATGGTGATCATCTAGTTAATACTGGCAGCCTGATTACGGCAGGTGCCGACGCCAAGATCAACATCAGCAATTCTGTGGTCAACGCCGCAGTGTCCTTGAACACGTATTGGCAAGGGCATTGGACAGAGGAGACCTGCTGGTTCTGTAGCGACAAGGAGCACTACACAAACGGGGTAATTGCCGACGGCATTCAGGTTGCAGGTATTCAAGCCGGCAGCGTGCTTACCTTAGTGTCTAATGGCAATGTTCTGAACACCGGAAATCTATACGGAACAGATGTTTCTCTCTCCGGTTCAACATTGGTCAATGGCATCACTGATTCTCGTCAACCTACTGCAACATCCACAGTGGCTCCGCAGTTAATCGCCATCGGACCAACTGGCGGCGTGACTGATTCTGGTGGAGCACCTGACCCGAGAGCACCGGTCTACGCCGTGGCAGGCGGTGATCTATTGGCCTCATTCGGTCCCAGCTTACTGGTTTCGAATTTGCCCTCGAATCTGCGCCCGGGCACCAATTTGTTCTACTACGACGCTTCCACGGAAAGTAATCTAATCCGCCAAGCGGCTATTACCCAAACTGGAAGTGGTACTTTCGTCAAAGGCGTGGCATGGAATTCAACGAGTAGTTTGAGCATTGACGATCAGCAGAAGGCTATTCTCTATAACAATTCGATCCAATATGCCACCGAGCACGATCTGCAACTAGGAAAGCCGCTGACCGCGGATCAGGTTGCTGCATTAGATAAGCCGATGCTGTGGTATACAGAACAAAATGTTCCGGATCCGTCGTGCTCGTTCGGCAGCACAAAGTGCGGCAATATCACTGCTCTGATGCCGCAGGTGTATCTCCCGCCCAACTATGTGGGGAGAACAGCAGGAGGAGTCATTAGTGGCAGCGACGTCAAGCTCAGCTTTAGTCAAAGCATCACCAATACCGGCATCATCCAGGCTACAAACCTTGCCGTAAAAACAGCCAGCCTGACCAACGAACAGCGCAGCGTCGATATTGGCGTTTCGGATTACAAGGTCCAGGGTGGCTGGGTCGAATACAGCGGTACGCAGTTGCAACCAGGCGGCTTCATGTCGGCGGTCAACCTGAACGTCCAGGCCGATCGGATCACTGCCATCGGGGATGCCTTCCGGGTTGTCAATGCAGACGGCACCCATGACGTGACAGGAACCAATGCTCTACTCAATTCGTTGAGGCAGCAACTCGGAGGAGATTTCACCGAGATCGCTGCTCACGACAATATCCATACAGATTTCATCAAGGACACGAGCGGACCGGGGGCGTTTGGTCAGGTAATCGCAATTGCGATCGCAGTAGCCCTATCCGTAATGACCGGCGGGACGGCTGGTCTGGCTGTAATGCAGACCATCACCGGTAGCGCAGTTGCCGCAGGTTCGGCTGCAGCTATTGTTGCAGCCGGTATCAACGCGGCCATCGTCGGTACGCTCTCTAGTATTGCAACCCAGGTTATCACTACGGGACGTGTGGATTTGGGGGCTGCTCTCAAATCAGGTGCTGTCTCTGGCGTGGTTGCGGGTCTGACTGCAGGCGTGCTTGGCAATGCTCCTGGAACGCCCTCTGGATCTGGACTTACCGAGGGCGCCTCCAATAGCGCCAGCTCTGTTACGCCAAGCAGCGGTGCGGCGACCCAGCTGAGCAAGGGAAGTTGGGAAGACTTCGTGAGCCATCCGGGTACGTACACGGCTAACACGGCGATTCGTAGCGGCATAAGCGCTGCAATTAACTCGGCAGTCTATGGCGGAAGTTTTGGTACGGCATTCTTGAATGGAGTCGTGGCTGATGCGGCTGCAATTGGCGCTAACGGAATCGGGGGAGTGACGGATGCATATTCGCTCCAGAACTTATTAGGACACGCACTGCTTGGTTGTGCAGCAGCGGCTCTCGGTGGTGCCGATTGTGCAGGTGGGGCTGTTGGCGGCATAGCAGGTGCATTAGTGGCACCTTTTGTCCGCGATGGAGTATATGGTACTGATGCTTTGCACTACAACGACGCTGCTAACAATGCGACTGTTGCAGCTTTGTCCGCACTAGCCGGCGGAGGATTGGCAATCGCCTTAGGCGCCAGTGCAAGCGCTGCTGCCAATGGTGCAGTAAATGAAGCCCTCAATAACTCGCTTTCTGACCCTGTAAAAAAAGCTCTTATCTCTAGTAGGAATTGTGATTCGCTGCAATGCCTGACGACATCGGGAGAAAAGATCACGCAGATGTATCAAACTGCGCAGGCCGATATGCAGACCGCCTGCACAGGTGGTGAATCCACATCATGTCAGCAAGCTCGAGACGATTTCATGTCTCTGCGTAACGAATTGCAACGTATTAGCACTGTTTTGTCCGCTTCCTCGACATGTGAGACGGCTGGTTGTGTGGCGGTGAGTACCGGAGCAACCGTTGCAATAGGGGCTATGGTTGGGGCCGCACTGTCGAAGATAACCACACTTCTACGTGGAGTCTCTCTTTCCAAACCTACTCCGTCTTCGGAGGCTGCGCAGGCACCGAAGGAAATTCGAGGTTCCAGTGGGCCAGCTCCTGATCTGGCGAATCGAGCGACCGAAATTCGTGCTGAGCTGAATATCGGCGGAGGCAGAAACGTAGCTGTGGCCCAATATTCTATTGACGGTGCAACTGGAGAGTTGGTCGGCGTAAGTGGACAGGCGGCGCGGCCAGGAACGGTTGATGCACCTGCTCAGCAGATATTTGAAACAATACAAACCGGAAATAATTCTCGGACTCTTGATTCTGAATATAAGATATTGTCTTATCTTGCGACTAAACTAAACTCGGCTTCTCAAGGGGTTGTCAACCTCTATTCAGAGCTACCCGTTTGCGTTTCGTGTAGCGGAGTAATTGATCAGTTTCGGCAGAAATTCCCCAATATTGTTCTCAACGTAACAACAGGAAAGCCCTAATGAACCGCAAAGTGTTCGTTCTATTTGATGAATTGATAAAGCAAGGATTGCTGCTTCCTGAAGAGCTACATGGCTGTAACGAGCTAGAGATGGAAGAGTTAGAAGCGCATTTCCAATTTCGGCTTCCGGGTGCATATCGGGAATTCATGTCGCTTGCTGGAAAAGGGGCGGGGTCATTGTTTAAAGGGACAGATATCTTTTTCCCACGTGTTCTAAAGCTTCAATCCGAGGCGATGGACCTGCTGGCGGAACTTGGGAAAAGTTCGATTCTTTCCTCGTGCGCAAAAGTTTTTTGTATGCATCAGGGATATGAAATAAATTATTTTCTTTCTACCGAAGACGATCCCCCGGTAATGCAGTTCTTTGAAGGACAAGAAAGCCCCACGAACCCGTGGAGGACTTTTTCTCAATTTCTCGGTTCGGGAATTGATAGTCATCTTCAATACTGGGGAAATCTCCATAGTTAGTGTTGATTTGCTCGCAGAATTGACCCTCTCCAGTTGCCCCACCTTCCATTGCCTGCTGAAGGCAGCCACCTGGTCATACGACCCCTCGTATCCCAGTTCTCTTAAGTCCAGGAACATCTGTTGCAGGGTCCTTCTTTGCTTCCGAGATTTGACCGCGTCTGCGCTGAGCCAAGCGGAGAGCCTGGCGGTGAAGTCATCGAGCGAGCTTGGCGAACGCCTTGCTGGATAAGCAGGTTCGCTGACATCGGATCGGATGTGGCGGCGAACTGTGTTGCTGGAAATGTCGAGCCTGCGGGCGATTTCCCGAATTGAGATGCGGTCTCTGATGTACCAGCGTCGAATAATTCCAAGTAGGGCCACGTCTATCACTCCGTGCTCCCGCTCGCTGTCATGAGCAGGATTGTGGTCTAAACATGGGTCAACTTAGGATGCAAATTTCCAGGGAAATGGGTCAATTTTCGATGCAACTCAACAGCTTAGAAAAATAATGTGTTAAGTCGGTCCTGGATGGTCCCGGTGCATGCCACATACGAAGGATATCTGAATACACCGCCATGCGATCGCTTCCAAATCTCAGCTAAACCTCGATGCCGACCGTGGCTATTGCTGGATAGACGACGCGGGCAGCAGCAACGGTCTTTGGGATGTGGCAGAAACGATTTTGCTAGGAAAGATGGCGAAATATTGCTTTCAGGAAATTACGGGGTCGGCGTAATTTTTATGTGTTGAGACATTGCCGGACTGAATCAAATCAATTAATGTTCCCCCTATAAAAAAATCCATCAGGTACGGGGGTACAAGGTGCAAATAGATTTTCATCATGGGGTTACGTATATCTGTGCACGGTTGGCCGGCTTTGGTGGTGAAGAGGCTGAGATCATCGCCTATAGTGCGCAGTACGTAGATGATGCCACCAACGGTGGCGAGATCAATTTTGACAACGGGGCCATCTATAGTCGCATAGCATCTGCGCATAAGATGCTGGATTATCGAAACATGAGTGACTTGGCTGCTCATCGTGTATGGCTACCTTTCCATTTCTTACCTGGAAATGCTGGCGAGACGGAGAGCGAAAATCCGCCTGTACATAGTGCCGACGAATTTATACGACGATGCACTTGCCGGCCAGATAGCCATGTCGCTCGTCGAATGATGTTTGATGTCATTCGTCAACAAGATCGCCCCTATGCCCTTCATCGTTTGGGAATTGCTAGTCACGTTTACTTCGATACTTGGGCGCACCAAGGTTTCGTTGGCTTCCAACATGACGTTAATGTAGTAAAGGATATTGTCGCCAACGATGAAAAGCATCGTATGGGCTTCCGTGAGCAAGTTAAAGAATTTTTCCGAGAGAATTGGGATTCAGCCAAAAGTGAACTTGTGGGAGGGGTATTGTCACTAGGTCACGGCGCTGCACTGAGCTATCCAGATCGCCCCTATCTGCGATGGACATACACGAACGGGCTCGGAGATCGTATTGAACGAAACAATCCTCAAGACTTCAATGCGGCGGCTGAGAACCTTTATGCGATGTTTCGGCGATATTTGGACTACCGTACGGAGGGTGATGGCGCCCTCGACAATAATTATCTCCTTCCGGATGCTTTTCATTCAGTTAGAAAGAGCATCGAAGAAATTGATGATGAAAACGCCGAAGTACGTCACGCAAGGCGGCTGAAAAAAATAGCGTCGGGAGAATTTTCCTTTGCAGATTCCGTGGGCTATGTTCCAAAGGGGGGTGGATCATGGAAATACGCTGCTCTTGCCACGACTGCAAGCGATCGCGATGAGAATCCCTACACCTTCACTGAAGGTTTCAGCACCAGCAATTGGAAGAAATTCCACGATGCTTTACAGGTGCATCGTCTCTATATTCTTAGCGATTTATTACCTAGATTCGGATTGATTGCCGCCTAATGTGAAGGGCAATTATTAGGCCTTGGATTTTTGGCCGGCTGTGCTAATAGAAAAGAGAAATCGCTATCCTGCGTTCAACGAATCCCAAAAAATATATTCGGCGGCAAGTCACTGGCAGACGATTGGATAGCGCCTGACTGACCGAATGATTGATGCCGAGCGGTATGACTACTTCTGCAAAACCTCATCAAATTAAAGCATGGCCAGAATTGCGGGGATTGGTTCCCTTGCTGGCAGACCTCGGGAAAAGCCCTCGAGGTCGATCTATACATCTGCATTTGGACCTGTCTCAAGTCCACAAACTAGACTCGATTGGTTTGTCAATTTACCTCGCGCGAGTATCTCAATTTATTGAGAAGGCTGAAGAGGTCACCTATTTCATGACGCTACCTGACAAGCAGGACATAAGAGATCGCTTACAGCAGATTGATTTACTTTCGTTGATTGGCGAGCTAAACCTCAAGCCGAAGAAGGAGCGAGATCTCTTCGATCTCGACTTGGCGGCGATGACGGATGGCCGAATGAGGGATGACGCTTCTAGCGGGGAGAGGGACTTATGCATCGTGATTAGGCCAAGCGAGGGGCGCGGCGCTACGATCGCTCAGGCAAAAAGTAAGATAAAGAACTTCTTCCAGCGAAATGAGGGGCGGATTTTTGCTCAAGAACAGTTGATGATCATCTTTCTCGAGATGGTAAAAAATACGCTCGATCACTCCGGAAAGACTGCATATCTTGCATTGACGGTATCGGAGCGCAGCGGGCAAGGGTCGTTGCAGTTTTCGTACTGTGACACAGGGCAGGGCATTGGTAAAAGCATCCGTCAATTTATTCAAGCAGATGCCTCTGGTGAGAATCCCCAGCTCTTAAGATTAAAAGTCAAAGGGGGATTTTCTGACATCCTTCACTGGGCCATGCAACCGGGGAATTCGACAAAGTCAGGGAATGGCGTGAATTTCGGGTTAGGCCTAATGCTGATTGTTGATGGCGCAAAAAATTGTGGAATGCGTCTGGCACTTAAGGACGCCGATAGCGTGTGGCATTTGACATCCATGGAGAGCTCTAGCCACGCAGATATTCGCAAGTATGGAATCGCCACAAATGCGGGATCTTTGATGATGTTTTCTGGAGAGCTGGAATATCAAATATGACAAACGCGAGCATAAGAATGTCAATCGCAGCTCATGAGTTGGGATTGGTTGATCTAGATGAATACGGTTCGGCATCACAATTGGCGAACAGAATTGAGGCGGACGTAAGTCCTGCGGTAGAGAACATCGTTCTTGATTTACGGAAGTGCTGGTTGGAGTATTCGAATACAGCAATTTTTCTCGATTCGGCGTTAAAGACACTCCGCGAATCATCTTCCCTAAATGAGAAAGAATTGATACTCAAGTTGAGCATAGACTTCGGGGCGGCAGATTCTATGGCTTCGCTGTTGTTCCAAATATCCAAGCAGTTGGAATGTACTGCAAAAGATAAACCGGCGGAGATTGTGGCGCGCCTTAATCGCTACTGTGTAGAGAATGCCATCGCTTTGAGAATTGAGACATATGGGTTTCACGATGATGGCGATGCAGCCATGCCTAAGAAGACCTATACGTTTCCAGGGTGATCATGATTGATATTTCTGAAAAAATGAATGATGAGCAGCGTGCATCGGTCTTGCTTTTCGAGGTAATTGAGCGTGCAATTCGACTTCACAGCCACGTTGATCGTTCTTGTAAGGTGGTATCTCGCCCTGGTGCGCGTAGAACCGCTCAAGTCAGAATTTCTCGAGAAGTACAGAAGCTTCTTGAGCGGCATATCAATGAGTCGCTCAAACGATATAGAGACGTTCCAGCTCCCGAGCATAGGATTGCGAATCTCATTAATGATCTAGAGAGTCTTGCAGAGATTCACACGCGATTTTTGGTGGCGGTGCCAAGGCCGCATGAGCCCATTGAAATCATTAGTTATCTTCGTCAAATCCTATTCAGTCATCTTGAACCAGATTCCGACGAAGAGATCACCATACCTGACATTTTCGCTAGCGAGACATTGGGCGACCAAGCTCATTGGCTGAATCGTGGAGTATTAGATGCCTCCGTGCTTGAGGAGACCATTGAGAGAGGGAGAGAGGTTAGGCAATTCATGCTGGCCAATGAGGATATTGGAGACAAGGCCGAAGACTTCATTAATAAGAAGTCTGCGCCTAGAAGAAAAGATTTCAACTATGTTTCACTGCCGCGGGTAGATTTGGGGAACCCATGTCGTTGGCCATCGCTCTTGCATGAAATCGGGCATTTTCGGCTGGACGAAGAGAAAGTGTGGACGGATTTTTGCGCGGATCGCGACGGTGTTCAATTAGTGGCCGCCAGAAAGTGTATTGAAAGTTCGTCCGTTGATGCTGACGGCGGTACGATTGATCATGAACTGAGATCATGGTTGTATGAATGCTGGTGCGATGCGTATGCCGTCGTGAACGCGGGTCCTTCCGCATACTTTGCGCAGTTCCATGCATTCCTGTTTGGAAGCCCCCGAAATTATCTCTCTACACGGGAACAAGGCAGCCTTTACCCGCCCGCTTGGTTTCGGTTGCGTTTACTAATGTCGCTTTCGGAGGCGCGGTTGCAGCTAGAAGATGATGCCGCGCGCGCGAATATATGCGCACATATGTCGCGTGAGAAAGACATCTTCTACACAATTTTTGACGTCGATGAGAGATCCAGGAGTGAGTTATTCGAACTTCTGCATATTTTTCGAGATTTCATCCGGCGTCAGTTTCCACGGGAAAATTGGCCCTCTACTGCAAATGTTTCTTCCGAGGCGCTTAATCACCTCGTGGACGATATTGGTAAGGGGCTTCCCATACCTGCTATTTCATCGAGTGACATTAGGACTCAGCAAGCAGCTAACCCAGCGGAAATCTTATTGGCGGGTTGGATGCATCGAAGTTCGACCTATCGTAAAGATTTCTTGGAGACTATTGCTCCTTGGTTTGAAAAAATGGTCGACTTTAGCGATCTCATTCGGCAACTTAGAGCAAAGGTTGATCGTGCAGATGAAAGTCTAAAGCGATCATTGCAGATGGCGGAGTGGTTCAAGATACTCGATGAGCGTGCTAAGCAAGATGCCGCATCATCTAAAAGCCTTGGCTCGGTATCGTTGGATGGTGGTAGCGACGATAAAGTCGACGAAGTTAGATCAACTGATTTTGTTGGCTTGTTACCTGATATTCAGATCAATGCACTGCTGGAGAAGCGGGTGCTTCGTGTGATTCCTCTGATTGATGCGGACCGCCAAGTGTCAGGTAGTGTCATCGATCTACGTTTGGGCCATAACTTCGAAATATTTTTCTCAAACGTACATGGACAGGTTGATCCACTGAACTACAGTAGAACTAGCGAGAGTCTGGACGGTGATCTCTCAGATGCAGATTCGATGGAAATGGACGTTGATTTCCTTAAAAGTATTTCTATTGGGCCGGGGCAGTTCATTTTGGCGCACACCTTGGAATACATTAAGCTGCCTCCTGACGTTGCTGCTCAAATTGAGGGGCGCTCAAGCTTTGCCAGATTAGGGCTACAGATTCATATGACCGCCAATTTGGTAGAAGCTGGATTTGATGGGTGCTTGACCTTAGAGATCGCGAATTGTGGAAATTTTCCAATCAAACTTTATCCTGGAATGCGAATTGCGCAGCTGCGTTTCTTCAAACTGATGAGAGCACCACGAACGCCGTATGGGAGGATGTCTGGTACTAAATATCGGGGGATGTTGAGTCACAACAAAACACAGCAGTTCAGTGACTGGGAGATCGCAGCATTTCAAGAAGCTAGTCAGAAATTCAAAATTAATCCATGACTTGTTTGAACCTACTAATAAAAGCGATATATGGGGAGCGGATTGTGATTTTCTGCTATGTGGTGGCAGCAATAGTTGGGATTGCCGTGGCTGTTGTGGAGTTATTGAGCCGCTACGGTTCAGGCAATAAACCCTCTTGGATTCTTTGGGGGATTCCCCAAGCTATTTACTATCTAATTAATGGTGCGGCTGCCGCAATAGGGCTGTTTGTTTCGGAATCATTGGAGCAGACAAAGCTGATTGAACTCTACGGCAGCCATCCTGGCGAGGCAATTATCAAAATCGTGGGAGTATCGGTCGGTGCCATGTTTGTCCTGCGCAGTAGCCTATTTGCGGTGGGGAACAAGGAAGGACAATCAAAGGTCGATGTCGGACCTGCGCAGATTATCAATGTTTTAAATCAATATCTAGACTTTCAAATCGATAAAGCGCGTAGTGCCGCAGCTGTACTCGAGGTTTCGAAGCTTCTTGACACAATAAGTCCAGATCTCTTTTATCCGGATCTTGTATTGATTGCTATCACAGCTACGGAAGTGCATTCCAAGGACGTTCTGGAGAAGCTAAAGACGGATATGGAACTCTTATATGCAAATAAAGATTGGAAGAGCCCGCGCGCAAAAAATTTAGCAATGGCTTTACGCATTAGCAAATTACTAGGAGCGCGGACGTTGGAGCATGTTTTAACTGCCCTGAGTAAGGTTAGTGAGTCAGTGGGAGCTGCCGAGGCTGGATCAAGATCCACGTCAGGCGTAAATTCGCAAGATCCGGATGTTGCTCTGGATGAAATGTTGCAATTATTGCAACAAAAATCCCCAAAATCATCTGCTGGAGCTGATAGCAGTAGCGGACAGAGAGAAAATCCTTTAGCGGATACGCAAAATCAGGGCCAGCAAGATACAATAGGCAAACATACGCAAGGACTTGATGAGGGAGGTGAGAAGCAATGAAAACGACAAAGCAGAGCTCGTTGGAATGGTTCTTCAATACCCCTTCCTCGGCAAATTTCCCCCAGGTTTTTATGAGCCCGGCATTGTCCGCGCTTCAAAGTAATTTTGTTCAATTGGCCGATAGCGTTTTCGCTGCAGCTACCAGTGTGCATGACGATGTCTCCGCAGCGTCGATTCTGTACGAGCTCTCTAAGCGGGCAGGTGCGTTAGCGCAAGAATTCAAGAGTTCTTTCAATTCGCAGATGGCACAGGAGTTGGTTAGTACAACTAGAGCTATCGGGCTGGCGTTAAAACGAACGAGATCTGGGACTTTTCAAGTTGAGAGAGCTAATCGGGACTTTAAAGAAGTATTGTCTTGTTTGATTGTCTATGCTCGAGAGTCCTCGGATCACACCTTCAAGCAAAGTGTCATAGATCTCGTTCGGTCATTCGAAGCGGCGTTTCAGTGACTCAAATACGAACGAAGAAAAGTAAGGTCGCCAAAGCACTTACCTCGGAATCCCTCTCTGAATTGTCCTATACCGTGTTCGCGGGGGATGCCCGCGACCTCGTCCAGGAGTTGCTACCAAAGTCTGTACAGTCTGTCGTCACATCACCACCATATTGGGGACTTAGGTCTTACGGGGCAGAAAGTGAAATCGGCGCAGAAGCTACGATTGACGAATACCTAGATGCCGTCAGTGCCGTTTTCAATGCCGTAAAAGAAGTGCTTTGCGATGACGGGGTGGTTTGGCTCGTCATTGGCGATTCATACACTTCTGGAAACCGGCGATATCGAGATGCTGACAGATTGCATGTGCATCGAGAAATGACAACGCGTCCGAAAACACCGAAAGGCCTAAAGCCTAAGGATTTGCTTGGCTTGCCATGGCGAGTCGCATTTCGCTTACAGGCTGATGGCTGGTATTTGCGCTCTGAAAGTATCTGGCACAAACTCAATCCGATACCGGAGTCGGTAAAGGATCGCCCACATCAGAGCCATGAGCATATATTTTTGCTTAGTAAATCTGCAAAGTACTTCTTCGATTGGAACGCGCTAAAACAGTATGACTCACAGCGGCTGCGTCCTAGTAGAAGTGTATGGGCCGCTTCCGTGAATACAGGCATCTCGGGACATGCCGCACCCTTCCCGTTGGAGCTCGTGAAACCGTGCCTAATGGCGAGCACACGCCCGGGAGACCTTGTTCTTGATCCTTTTGCAGGCTCGGGATCTGTCGGTGTCGCGTGTAAAGAGTTAGATAGGTCGTTCGTTGGCATTGAGCTGATTACTAAGAATGTCCTGCTTGCGGAGACCCGGATCAACCAGGCCGTATCGCACCAAATGCAGTTTCCAGAGCCTGTTGCAACCTCGCCTGCTCCGAGAAGGAGAAAGGCGGAGCGTGCCGTTGGTGTAATGGAATAAGCCGGCGCAGCCGCTATTTTTTGCTGCGTCTGCTAGCAGATATCCCCCTTCATTTTTGAAAGTGCTTGTCCGTTTAGGGCTGGATGGATAGTTGCGTCTAAGCATCCCATGTAAGTGAATTTGAACAGGAGCGGAGTTGAGCATCTATGAGAACGTCGTCATCGGAAACTTTCTTTTTGGACTGGGTATGGCGCTGGGGGCGCGTGCAAGAACTAACATTCAACCGCCGGTCTCAATAAACCTGCTTCAGCAAACACCGCTGGATCCGATGCTGGGGGACGCTCTTTTGCAGGGTAGCCGTGCGATGCGGATTCTCGAGTTTAAGCGCGCAGAGAATAGTAGTCAGAAGGAGGCGTCCAAGAGGCGTGCGTTAGAGGCCATCCTGGGTAATAAGCAGTGGAAGCCCTTGGCTGAATTGTCACGTCAGGTGCATTGGTACATTGAATCTTCGCATTCAGTGAGCAAATTGGATTTCACAATTTGCCCTTATCTCGATTTCGAACATAGATCTCATTTAGTAGGGCCGACTTTTCAAGAGATGATTTCGAACTTTGCGGATGAATTGAGTAGCGACGGTCCTTCGCGTTCTGCACTATTCAAGCAATATCTAAATCTTCTGATTCTCACTAGCAAGAAACAATCTACCGGCTCTGGTGCCATGATCGTTTTTATGAGCGAATGCGGGGAACTTCGCTATGTGGCAGTGGAGCATTTTCATGAACTGGATTTGCATCTTGATAAATATCATGACCTTGTCAGGGGGAGAGCGAGCCACGCATCAGAATTGCGGCGACAGGAGTTCGAACGATTACAGCTGCAGGAGAAAAAGAAAGAATACGAACATGAAATCCAATATGGGCCAAGATAATGGCTAAGAAGAATCTAGACGCGGACGATGTTTTGCAAGCAGCTACCTCCGTAATCGAAGCCGCAGTTCACAATCAAGAAACTGCAGATGCACTGCTGGCGAAACTGAGAACCACGTTAAGAGCACTTGAGGCCGAAACTAGAGATTTGCCGAGAAAGGTTTCAGAAAAAGTCGAGCAACAAATGCAGGCTGCTGCAAATAATGCTGCAGACAAAATTGTAGAAAAATTTTCTGCTGCAAACCTGACTGCTATTAAGGCGGCAAAAGCTTATGAGAAATCAATTCAGGCTGGACCGAAACAGGTCATGCTTTTTGCGATTGCAGGGTTGGCGTTATTCGGTGCAGTAATCTTTGCAAGCGCGGTGTTTTACGTTCAAAGCCTTGATGCGATTCAGCAGAAACGGCAGGAGCGAGATTTGCTCATTGAGCAAATACAGAACTACCAGATTTTAAGCAGAATCGACTACATGTATTGTGGTCAGAGTCTGTGCGTGAAGCTTGATAAACATTTGAAGCCGAATAGATATGGTTACTATCCGGTTTCACTTCGGAATTGAAGTCACTCTTCTACAATTGAGATGGATATTAGCTAAAAAATATAGTCGTTTATTACTGGGGAAGATGCATGAATATGCCGTTGGAAAACAGAGAACTATCAATCCAAATTAAAGTAGTTCGTCAGTTTCAGCAGAACATGTTTGCACAGGCATTCTTAGCAGGATTCTATGGCGTTGAGATGGCCAAGGCCTTTGGTTGGAGTGCAGAGCAGCGGTTTCGGCAGATGCTTCAGGCACAGTCCATGTTGGCAGCAGGTGAGTCCAGGATGTACATGGCTGAAACCGAAGCGGGAAGCCCTGTAGGAATGATTGTGACCACCAAGACATCCGACAGAACGATTCGGCGACTGGAGTCTATATGGGTGGGAAATAGCTACCGTCGCCGAGGTGTCGCTCGGCGGCTATTTGCGGAGGCGAGACTTGGCGGTGCGGATTTCCATTCTTTCGCAGCACCAGAGGCAGTGGATTGGCATTTGGCGAACGGCTTTCGGGCACTCGGGGACAGAGAGGAAGGAACCGTTGAGATGTTTACGGGGGCATACAATCCTAAATACAAATTCTCGTATCGAGTACCACAATTAACCGAGGCCGATCAGCAGCACCTTCGGAGTATCGAGGAGTTTGAGTTAAATTTCCAGAAAAAATAGACGGGCGACTTAGCCGGCTATTTCATCCTCAGGTTGGTTTGCTAGTCCACCTTCAGATGAACACCGTTAATACCTGCAAGAGCTTAACGGCAACGGACTTGGCAATAGGCGGCGCAGCACTCAGACTTTATACTACGCCGTAGTGGCAGTCGCGGAGTGAGGCGTCACCAAAAGGTGAGCTTTTACGGGGAGCGTAGTGTTTTCGTGCGATCTCCGCTACCATAAAATCGTAAGTCCTCGGTGCGGCCTCTGCGAAAGTATTCTCCCGAGAGTATTGTCGTTTTTTGGGGAATGCGGAATCCATTGGCGATCTGACGCGCCGCGAAAGTCGGCCCAAAAAGGAGCTTGCTATGGCGATTACTTCCTTACCTATGCAAGAGTTTGCGCTGGATGTACATAAGGCATGTAGTGCGACTGAAAACGGTCCTGTCTATATTACGGACTGCAGCATAGACACGCATGTCTTACTCAGTTACGTCGATTATCAGCGCTTACTCGCACGCAAGGGCAACATTGCGCATAGCCTAGCTATGCCTGAACAGGCTGATATCGAATTTGAAATTCCACGCATCAATATAACTCTCCGACCAGCAGATTTCAGCTGACCATGCTGGGCTGAATGCAGAAAGGCCGACATCTGTCGGCTTCCCTATCTCACATCAAAAATTTGTCGGCCTAGTCTCTCGGGCACCTAATCCGTGTCGGAAAGGGCCTGCTTTCGCATTTTTGCGGTGATCTTGGAGGGCTAGAGGGCTGCTTCGGCTGGCTGGGATGGGCACTCAGACTGAGTGAGCGGGTAACGGCAAGGTTATGCATCAACTTTCTGAACGTGGCAAAGTTACGGTTCCTTGACTTTAGCTTTGATGGGTGCAGAGCGCGATGTAGTGTGAGGACATTCAGTGCTGCGAAGGCGGTGGCGCTTGGGTGGTGGCAAACATATCGTTTCAAGGCGCGGCAGCTTTATCGTTCCCGCCTCAATCTGCGTCGCTCAAGGCGACTCCATCACATTCACTCCATAGTCGCCGAGCTTCGGAGTAATGCTCCATTCCAAAAAACCTAAGTTCATATGGCATATGGCATCCTCCTATGCGCACCGCTGCGCAGGTGTTTTTTAGTTGACCGATGTTTGTCGTTGGCCGATAACAAGCGTCAACACTTAAATTTCAGTGGAATCATCGTCCCGCAAAGCACCTCGTTCAATGACAGTGCTCGGCTGAATCAGTGTGCCAGGCGCAATTACAGAATTTGCCCCAAGGCGGCTATGGTCTCCGACCAGGGCGCCAAACTTCTCAATGCCAGTATTGAGCAGAATACCATCGGCGCGTACAGAGATAGTTTTGTGGACCCGTTCATTGCGATGATTGCATATTATGCTGCCCGCCTCGAGATTGACATCGCGTCCGATAATCGAGTCTCCGACGAAATTGAAATGCGCCAATCTGGATTCTGCGAAAACGAAGGATGACTTGAGCTCACACCCGGGCCCAATACTGCAGCGTTCATCAATCCAGTTCCCACCACGGATATAGGCATGGGCTCCGACGAAGACGCCTGGGCCGATTATGGCTGGCCCTTTCAGGATTACGCCTTTTTCAACGGTAGCCGTTACATGAACGGCTACTTCGTTCTCAATGTTGAATTGAAACCGGTCGAGATCCTCCATCATCATCCTGACGATAGATTCGCTTTGGCCGGTAAGCCGCCACGGGGTGAGGTTCTTCCAGCTGGAAAGAGGGGTGTCTTCTATCGCAGAGATAAATTGAGATAAGTGCATGATTTGCATGGGTTTAGAAAACTTAAAACAGACCGTTTTCTCATCTTAGACAGACTGCTTCCGGACGCTTACGGACATCGGTCGCCATTCATTCAAGGCCAATCAACTGCGGTAACTCTCGCACAAAATCCGAACGTTCCCCGTAACTAGATGCGAGGTCCCGGATTTGAGTAGCAAGGTTTAGCTGAGTTGGCTCCGACGCCCGTTGTAGTTGGATCGCAAGCGCTTCCATTTGAGAAATCGCCGTGTCTCCATTCATATGCGAATCGTCCGTAAATTCCAGGAAGATAAACATATCGATTATTGAGCGCACTATATGTTCGTCGAGCATCTGATGCTGTGAACTTGTTCGTACATGATGGGCGGTGGACAACAATTATATGGGCTGCTCATGGTCGCTTGAGGCCGTCACGTGGTCAGGAACTTTGCCATTGAAATGTCGGCAAGGTAGGACCCGTCGGGAAGTCTTATCCTCTTCGAAAATCTGCCCTCTTCCACAAAACCGAAGCGATCATACAGTCGTTTCGCCACCAGATTTCCCTCCCTGACGCGTAGCTCGATCTTTTCGACCACATGATTATCGGCAGCCCAAGCAAGCAGAAACTCCATAAGCGCAGTGCCAATGCCGCGGCCCGTATTTCCCGGGTGAACGACGATGGTTAGCGAAAATACATGCGCCGTGGCACGCATAGCGCCAGGCTCAAGCAAGGCGTGCCCGGCAGGAGCCCCGTCGACTTCGGCGACGACATAAATTCCGGCTTCTCCCAGCCAAAGGATCTTTTCGTAGAAGGAGCTTTCGGAAAGCTCCTCGGGATCAGAGACAAGCAAGCCAGGCGTCCGGCTCGTCGTGCACTCGGCGCGGTATAGCGTCGTCGCGTCTCCAGGTTGGGCACGTCTTATCTTGATCATGTTGAGACCTTTGCGGCTGCGTAGTCAAGGCATTCCCCGATGACCAACATCAGTAGAAAGAGGCTGCTTCTGGCCGGCAACAGACGCCCGATACTTCTCTCATATTGCAGACATCCAGCCGTTGGCTTCAATATTTGCCAAAGCCCTTTCAAAATGTTCCATTGCTATATCGCAGTTGACGCGATAGCCTCCCTTCGAATGAGCACCATCGATTTTGGCACTCAAAACTCCCGGAGTATTAACGAGCATTGCCAGTAGCTCGTCTTGCTCTTTAATCGCAGGTAGTGCATTGCCTTCAAGTCTTATGAGTCTTAAATAGCCCATCATTTCACTTTATCAGGTTGATCTGGAACGTCCGTTTCTGGCCGATTGCGGACACGATGCACCGCACTCTATCATCGGCCGCCACGCTTGGCGAATAGCGGGTTACGCCATTAGCTGACTACCGGGCTTTTCCGAAAGCCTGTGCATCCTTCGGCGGATTTTCCATCACCCGCTACACTTCCGGTCGCTCCATCGCTTCGCCCGCATCATCGTGACGCGTCCTGCACCGGCAGGGAGTCAGAAAAATAAGTGTTGCGCACTCGGCGCGACTTGCCCAGATAGCGCGTCCATGCAAACGCGATGGCGCCACCCAGCAATAGCCCCACTGCCGCTTGCACCACCTCGAACGCGGTCAGCTCGCCGAAGGCAATCCAGGGAACAATTAGGTAAACGGCGGCCATGCCGACAATACAAGTCACCCACAGCACCCGACGTGCCCAATGCACTGCAGCGGGAGTGTGATCTTTCCACAGTCGCAGGCCCGCGCTAATGCTGAGTGCGGACCAAATCGACAACGTGGCATACATTCCTAGGCGGTAGGTTTGCCATTGCGACATGTCCAGCAACTCAGGATACGCCGTCTGCGTCCGGTGCATGTCGATCACCTGCCAGACACAGCCCAGCGGATCTCCCAGAAGCAGCGCCAGCACCAGCAATAACAACCATCCGCGCACGCCCTTGAGCGGCTTATCCGGCGGTCCTCCTTGCAGGGGGCTGAAGTGGCTGCTGTTATCTTCGATATGAGATTGACTCATACATCCTTTCCATTGGAGTTATTCGCCCAAGGCATCACCAAGGTTGACATTCGACGTCCAGGTATCGTGCGGCCATTAACGGTATTCACCTGCAATGACCACCCAACATGGGCATGAGCGGCTAGGTCGGCCTTCGCTTCGATTCCCGGAAGAGGCCACTGATCGACCGTATTGCCTGCGCCTCGACCAAATGAGACATCTGTAATCGTGTCAAACATGGAGAGGCGTTCATCGGCACTATTTGTATAATCTTCTGGATTTCGTGAACGATAACTCTTGTGAGAGTTTGCCTTCTTTTCAAGCGCTCGCCATATTTCCTCGTCAGTATCTTGTCCAACGACGACACCCATCCCTCGTACTTCGAGCACGAACTTTTTTCCCATCTGTTCGAGCATCATATGTCTACCAGTAGCGGATGCGACTGCGTGATCATCGGTTTGGCCTGCTACTCCGCGCGTGTACCTTCTGCTGCACTCGAAGACCGATGCATCCAGACCCAACTTCCGGCATATGCCAAGGCTGCCGTTCCAAGCGCAACCAATACGCCGTTTCGAATACCGCTTCGCATATCACGTCCGTCCTGACGTTGCCATGCTGGAAATCAGCGTGGCGCCACAAGAGGTTTTATGGCCCTCAAATGCAACTGCCTTGCCCTCAATCAGTACCTTCGGATCGCCTTCCACGATGACACAATCATGATGACCCGCTATCGGGCAGCTGCATTGATCGCCGACGCAGGCAACGGCGCGTCCCATCACGATCGATTTCTCTTGTCCGGTCACGACCCTCCCGCCGTGGCTGGTGGCGTCACCCAACCGAATGACTCCCCGCATACACTCTCCTGGCTACCGTTGGCGTTATTCGAACGGGCTTCTATTGCCGTGATTCTTCGCCCATGTCGCCTTCAGCGCGTCGTCCGGCGGGCTGACCATGATGATACTGGCCATGCCGTTCGGACGCCGGTTCACCGTCGCGCTGGAGCCGCCCTGGTGGTAGCTGGCGATCAGTCCGAGACCAATTTGCACCATGGGTGAACTGGTGCCGGTGTCGCCAACGCGCGCGCCAATGTCGTAGCCTTCCTTGACCTCGTCTGGATGGGGGGCAGAGGTGCCCATCTGCATCAAAGCTTGGTTTAGCGGGATGACCCATTGCTTGTTGCCGGTGGTGTCGTAGAAGACGCGTTTGGGTTCGGTGTTTTCAGGTAGTGCCGAGGTGGCAGCTTCCCAGCCCGCTTTCAGCGCGGCTGCTTGGAGTGCGGTCTTCAGCGGTTGGCCTTTTTCATCGGTGAGCTTCACATCGACTGGACGGTGTAAGTAGCCCAGCAGGGGCGCGCTGTCGTATTGCTTCAGCTGCCAATCGGTCCAGCGAACAGGAATATATGGTGTTGGCTTGAAGTCACCTGGGCCCTGGTTACTGATGGTTTTCCATAGCTCGGGGAGTTGGGCTTGCCACCAGGTTGCCGACATCATTACGCCTGGAGACGGTGTACCTACTCCTGCCATTTTTTCCTGCTTGTCGTAAAGGGTATTGAAACTATCGGAGCCGCGATCATCATTTT
This sequence comes from Herbaspirillum camelliae, assembly GCF_001929405.1. Classification (NCBI taxonomy): domain Bacteria; kingdom Pseudomonadati; phylum Pseudomonadota; class Betaproteobacteria; order Burkholderiales; family Oxalobacteraceae; genus Herbaspirillum; species Herbaspirillum camelliae. Next base: position 541,135 of record NZ_KV880769.1, on the reverse strand, counting down.
TTTTCCAGAAGAAATTCCACAGCTTGACGATGTCATATTCGGTGTCGTTCTTGTTGATGTTCGACCGCTGCTGCACGGCAAAAGGCTTGATCAGTTTATCGACGCGATCTGATCTACTGACTAGGAATGCCGCCACACTGTCTGGCATGGCGGGAATGACATGGCCTACTTCAGGTGTATCTACGTTGCCTGGTGTCTGCATCAGGGAACGCATCATTGACCCATCCGCGCTAAATATCAACGCTGCCGGCACGTCGGGGTGAGTATCGAAGAAGGAGAACAGTTTCTCAATCATTTCAGCACCGTCATAGGTGTTGGCGTCTTCCTGCCATAACAGCAGCGTCACGCCCAGGCCCGCTTGTTGACGTAGACCAGCAAGATCTCCGGCGGGACGAGAGGTTTGCTTCGACTTTGGTGGATAAAAAATGAACACCGGAAGAGGCCACTGATCGACCGCATTGCGTGCGCCTTCTCTGAAAACCAAGCCTGTTGCCACGCTTAGATCGGTCAGCCGTTGGCTTGCACTATTAGTGTAGTCGTCTGGATTCAGCGAACGGTAGCTAGTGTGGTTATTGGCTTTTTCTTCGATTGCGTCCCAAATTTCTTCATCACTTTTTTTTGCAATAGCGAGTCCCATTCCGCGGACTTCCAGTACAAACTTCTGTCCGGTCTGCGCTAGCATCGTGTGGTTCACTGAATGGTGCGTCTCAATCGCCGCAGGCGAAGGCTGCTGTTGAGCATTTGCCCCTTCGGCGGCATTCGATGAGCGGTGAAGCCAGACCCAACTCCCGGCATAAGCCAAGGCTGCAATTCCAAGCGCGACCAATACACCGTTTCGAATACCGCTTCCCATATTCACTGTCTCCTGTCCTGTTGACTGCCACTGATGGTAGTCCTCGTTCATGATATATCCGGTCCACAACGCTGCTCCGACCAGGAATGTGGCCACATAGGGCCATATACGCGGTTTCATCGTATGTTGCCCAATTGATTAAAGTTCTTGCTGGCCAGATCTTGATAAGTGCGCATTTCCATCATTCGCTCTTGGGCTTCTTTTTCTCTAATGGCTTGAGACGCCTTTGCGGTTAGTTCGCTTGTCACTAAATCGGGCATCGTCAGCGAAACAAATTGCTCTCCGGGAAATGCACCTGTCTGATAGTAATCAGCACACGCCTTAATGAAATCTCGATCTTGCTGGGACAGGCGATCAGTAAAGGCCTTGTTCTGCGTAATTTTGACAAATGCCGTAGGATCCATTTTCCAGTCCGCAATACGTATGAAGAGATCACGCCAAACCGGATCATCAAGCGTTACTGCCTGTCTGATTGCAACATCCATCGCAGTAACCCAGCGGTGATTCTCGGTGGAGTGCAAAATACCCGAATGATAGTTGTTGTCTTCGTAGACCTCTTCGTCAGTCTGCATACGTTCTCTCGCACGCTTAGGGGTCTCTTCATGCTCCACGATATAGAACACCGCACCTACTCCCGGAATGGTCGGCGGAAGGCCAGGCCTGATGCGCCAGTTGTGTGACTGCTCGTCCAGTGGCTTGCCGGCATTAAAGGCTGCCTTCGCTTTATCCAGGTCATAAAACGGATTCACCGTTCGCTCATATGTCTCCCACTTGAAGCTGGCATATTGGTTTCCCAGCATGACGTTTTTTGTGACGTCGTCCGGCGCAACCTTACCTGCTTGGTCAGCATGCCCTGGTCTGGGGCCGCCGGTCATTCCCTTGACCTCACCTCCATACAGATCGGGCTCGCAAGGGGGCTTTAATACTTCACCGTTGATATAGCGAATGTCGTTCCGTTTGAAATCTTTTTGTAGCGCCGTGCTGATGGCGAAGTTGCTCGCCCCGGCATCCGGACCGGGTGCCAAACGCTCGAATTGATCGCGTACCGGGAAACGTCCGACTGTGTTGCCAACGAGAACCTTCTTCCATTTTCCGGTGGCCGAATCAGGACGTTCCATGCGAGTCCACATTCTCTGGAAAAATCTCAATTTCTCCAAGCGTGCCATGGCTTTCATGGGCTTCCCTTCTTTGGCAGCTACGCCATCTGCCGGGACTTCATCCGGTACCCCAAAGGTGCCAATGCCTCGCACGCTTCTTAGGCCGACCACCGTATCTTCCGGGCAGAAGTACAGGTAGACCTTGCCCCGGTTGTCGCGCTCATCAAAAGTGATCCATTGCTTCCCGCTCTTGTCCAGTCGCTGGCCGTTGGTTTTACTCCACTTCGCACCCGCCCGGCCACGACTGTTGCAGTGGTTGATCATTAACTCCGCCAGATCGTTAATGTCGTAAGGATCGGCAGTGACTGCGTTGACGATGTTGATCAAGGTCTGAAGTTTGGCGTGACCAGTCTGGCTACAGTCACTGGTCTCATACAAGCTGTAGGGACTATCCACCATGATGATGCAATCAACACAGCGCTGTTTATTCTTTTTCAAAATAGCTTGGGCAAGCAGAGTCAGGATGGTGCCCTGACTATGCCCCATGATGGTAATCGTCTCATTCTCTGGCTGCATTCCATGAGCATCCGCAAGAGCAGAGGGCTTGACAGAACGGATAGTGGTAATCAGATGAGCCAGACGGGTAGCGGCTAGAATGAAGTAGCGCCGTTCAGGCGCTGCAGCGGCATAGAGCGAAGCCCCGCCCAGACTATTCTTGGTCACGCGGTTTGTGATCCAGTCAGCCCGAAACCCTTTTCCGTACATGTCTGGAATATTGTTTGTGGCATTGGCGAAGAAACCTCCAGCTTTACCAAAATGCTGATCAAGCCGGTTTCCATGGATATCCTGATACTGACCGCGGATTGTTTGGAAGCCTCGTCCATCGTCAACGCCGCCCTTTACTTCCTTGGTATTGCTTTTCCCTTTGGAGTCGAAACGCGCTATCTCATCATTGCGCGCACGATATCCCCAATAGAAAGGGATAAAAATACTTTTTGTCGCGCCAGTGATTTCTTCACGTCTGTATAGATAGGTATCAGGGTCGGCTAGAATATCGCGCTCCTGCTTTTCTGCCTTTGGTTTGGCTTTTACGCGTCGATATTCAGTTCCGTAGCTCCCAGCTTTCAAATCCCGACGATCCAATCTCTCATTCAGCCCTTGGCAAAGGCCTTCCTCAACAAAAGAATAGACGGCCCCCGGATCATTGACGCCATGAATGAAAATCACGATCCCAGGCAGATCACCTGGTACGGCGACATTGCGATTATTGGGCCGGTCGCTGCAGGTGACGGCAGCACCTTCCCCGATTTTATTGAATTGGCTGTCGGTATCGGCCATGATGATCCTTGTTCTTCTTTATAACGCAGGTTTCAGAATGTCGATCTTGAGGATACGCATGGCATCATCCTTGACCAATTCGGTCAGCCCGTTCGCATCGCTCTTGCCCTCGATCACACGGCCATCGTCCAGCATGATGCGGTAAGACTGATTAGCCGCAGCAGGCGCGGTGTCGGCGGATTCGCCCGGATAATGCAAACGGAAACGCTGATCCGTCGGCGCATTGCTGAAACTGGCCTTGGTGGCTTGCTGCGTCGAGGGACCGCCCCACTGATGGGATGCCGACAGCAGCTTGATGTCGCCCTGGGTTCCCATGGTCACGCCTGCACCAATCTTGATGTAGCTGCCATCTTCAGCGACCAGGCGTATGGTCGGCGCCGTGATCAAGACCTCGTTCTCGTTGGTGCTGATCTTCACGCCCTTCTGCGCATTGGCGGTCAGCGCTTCGTTCTGCGCCTGCAGCAGCACTGGCCCTTCGCCGGCAATCGCCTGGATGCCAGTGCCGCGAGAAAACAGCTGCATCCCCTTGCCCGCCGTGGCATTGAAGCGCTGGCCGCTCATTAGTTGCAGATGTTGTTGTGCGACCTGGTCGATGTTTTCCCCGGCATAGGTCAACTGGGTCTTAGGCGTGACCGCCACCGACCCCGTGGCCGCGCCAAAGGCCATGATGGCCTGCCCGGCAGTGGCGGTAGAGGCCCCGCTGTCTTGTCCGCTGTTATTGCTTCCTGCATTCCAGTTCTTGAAAGCGCCGGCCAGCGCATTCTGCCCGGCGCCGTCAGCAGCCTGGCCGCCATGCTGGCCCGCATAGTCTCCCAAAGACTTGAAGAGTTCGGTGCATTGCCCGAGCAGCTCATTGAGTTCTTCGCGATCCAGCATCTGCCCGGCAGCCTTGTTGCGGGCGTAGGTGGTCAGCAGGATGCCTTGTGCTGCCCGCAGCGAGGCGGCAGCATCAGTGCGCAGCTCTGCGCCTTCTCCGCGCGCCTGGCCGTTGCCATCGGTGCGCGGCTGGGTCAGATAGCCGAGGTTCAGTTCGCTGGCCGCGTGTTCGCTGGCCAACTGGCTGCTGATCTGGCCGGGCGTATCATCAAAGCGCAACTGGTTGTAGCGATTAGCCTTGATCTCCTTGGTCTTCATCCCCGACAGAAAACGGTTGCCCGGCAAGCCGCCTGCATGGCTGAAGGTGGCCGGCATGTTTGGCCCATTGTGCAAGACGCCGGTGACGAACATCTTATCCGGATCGCCGTTGAGGAAATCGAGCGCAACCTCCATGCCTACGCGAGGCAAGGTGTCGTGTCCATAGCCATTGCCGGCCCAACTGCTGCTTACGCGCACATAGGCACTGTCCGCGTCCGTTCCGGTGGCGCCCGCGCCCTGCGCGTGCACGTGATCCGCTGGGTTCAGCCCCTGAAGCTGAACCTTGATGCGACCGAGCTCGTCGCAGTGCACCTCTTCGTTCTGCGGACCGACTACTCTTGCCGTTATCGGATGGACGCGCGGCAGGTCGATCCGTGGATCATAGGTCGGTGTGAGCGCAACGCCGCGCCGCACGCAGGTAAAGCTGTTCTGGTAACGGGTTTCTTCCGTGGCAGAGGGGGCTGACTGGGTGACGATATCCGGCAGGCCGCTGCTCCAGCGACTGCTGTCGAACAGCATCTGCGCCCGCTCGTTGAGTGCCTTGGGCAGGTTGTTTTGGCCGCGATGATGCAGCCGCGTGACCATGAACTGCCGTTGTTCCAGCGGCAGTTGGCTGACGTCCGGGTGGCCGGTCAGTTCGAACCAGTGGCCCACGGCCAGGTCACGCACGCCACTAGTGCCCTCGATACTGGCCGCCCGCAGTTCGTGCGAGAGCATCCTGGCGGTGGTCAGGCGTTGATAGTCTTCGCTGGAGTCTGCGGCATGCGGGACATCGATGAAGCTGTCGGAGAGCAGTTGGGCCAGGTCGTTGCCTGCCTCGCCCTGGTCGAGGATGCTGACCTGCGATGACTGATCCATCGCGCCGTGCTTGTAGTCGGCACTGGCGCGCTGGACACTGCCAGAGACGATGTGCTGCGACGCCGACCACAGGGTGATTCCGTCGCGCTCTTCGGTCGCGGCCTCGCGGTGATAGCGCACGATGCCGGCGCTGGCCTGGGGCAGCTTCATCGGATCGTCGCAGAACACCAGCGTGTGGATCGGCAAGCTGGACTCGCTCTCCGGCCCACGCTTGTCGGCTGCCGTGAACCAGGCAATGCCCTCGCGTCGGCACAGGCGGCGGATGAAGTCAGCATCGGATTCGTTGAACTGCAGCGTCATTTCACGCACGGGATAGCGGCTGCGATCCGTGGCCGACAGGTCGAAATCAAAGGCCCGCGCCAGGGCAGGGCTTCTGGTTTGCCATTCCTTCAACAAAGTGTCGATGATGTCGGGCACGCTTTTGCTGCGGAAGATGCGCGTGTTGATCCGCTTTTCCAATACGGACAAGGCGTCGCGGATCGTTAGCTGATAGGTGGCGAGCGAACCGTCGGACTGGCCGGCCCGGGCGTCGGTGATGAGCCCGCAGATCTCATGCAGGGCGCCGCGATCCGTGACCAGCTGGACGGAGACCGGTACGCCCAGGAAGGCCTTCAAAGGCAGGTCCGAACGGGTGGACAAACAGGTCAGGTTTCCTTCAATGCCTGTGTAGAGGCCTTCCCTGATATCGATACGCTGCACAACCAGCACTTGCTCGAGCGTGCTTTGCGCCTTCCCCCAATGCAGCCGGATGGCCCGGTTGCTCTGGTTTAAGGCGGATGAGGCGAAGGCCTGCAATGCGTCGGCCAGATTCATGGCGCGGCTCCGGTGGACGCGGAAACGAATGATGTCGCCATGGTGGCGCTCCCAATTGCAATAGTTTTAATTTTTTGACACGACAGCAGAGCGATGAGGCAGAAAGCTCATCAAAAGTCGCTTATCAGATTACAGGAATACGAAGAAAGTTTCTCGCGAAGAAGAGTATTCAGGCTCAGCCGTGCGCGATCGCTCCCCCCCTTGGTTTTCCTTCTAGGGGCGTCGAAATTGTCGCTGCGTATCCCAGGGGCTTTGTTCTATCCCATTGTTCCGTTTGTAAGCTTGTTGAGATATTAAGTTAAAAGCGCAAAGCGTATATTGGTAGATTAAAGTACTCAATGCGTATATTATTTGGTGATGAATATGCCTCAACAAGTCTTTTTGCGCGACGCAATGCGCATTCTGAATATGACTCGGGAATCCTTTTCCCAACGCATTGGTTGCACCAAGCGTGCATTGGATACTTGGCTATTGCCCGACGAGTCGAGTGAGTTCCGGGCCATGCCTGAGATGGCAAGGCGTTTTATTTCGGAGATTCTGGCGGCCGGCGATCTCCGTGCCAGACGTGAAGAGTCTGGGTCTTCAGCACTGCGAGGCAAGGAGATGCCGCCCCGGGGTTTCGGTCGTTTGAGCCATTTGCTGTCGGTGGCACAGTTCAGCCGCGAGTCCGGCGAGCGCTTATTTGCACTTGCCGACATCATGCAACCCATCGCCAGGCGGCGCAAAGTCAGCCGTGTGCTGGAAGGTGCGGTACTGGCAAATTTGTTCTTCGAAGCCAGCACTCGTACTCGCCTCAGTTTTGCCTCGGCCTTCATGCGCCTGGGCGGCTCCGTCTGTGATACCACCGGATTTACCTATTCCTCGATGGCGAAAGGAGAGTCTATCGGCGACACCAGTCGTACTGTCAGCGGTTACGCCGATGTACTCGTGGTACGACATCCTGAGCAGGGCTCGGTGGCGCAGTTTGCCAGCGCCACCCATGTGCCGGTAATTAATGGTGGTGACGGCGCGGGTGAGCATCCAACCCAGGCCTTGATTGACCTGTACACGATTCAGCGCGAGTTCTCACGCCTGGGCAAACTGATCGACGGCAGCCATATTGTTATCACGGGAGACCTCAAATATGGGCGCACCGCCCATTCGTTGGTTCAGATGCTGTCCCTATATCGACGTATGCGTTTCACGCTGGTGTCGCCACCGTCCCTGGAAATGCCTGAAGAGATCACGCAGCTGATCGCCCTGCGTGGCCATGACGTGGAAGTATCGCATTCGCTGGAGCGTGCATTGCAAGGCGCAGACGTGATCTACACCACCCGCATCCAGCGCGAACGCCTGACCGGAGAGACCATTGACAGCTTTCTGTCCATCTTTGAAATCAACAAAAAGGTGGTCAATCAATACTGCAAGAACGACGTCATCGTGATGCATCCTCTGCCGCGCGACAGCCGACCGGGCGCCTATGACCTCAATATCGACCTGGACGGAGATACACGCTTGGCGATCTTCCGTCAGACCGACAATGGCGTGCCGATTCGCATGGCTATCTTCGCTACCATTCTTGGCGTTGACGGCCTGGTACAGGGCTCGTTGCGGGAGGCGAACTGGGCTGTGCCCGAGACATGGGGGCCAGACGACGTCTTGGATATCGATTCGCTTGAAGTTGGGGCGCAATAGGAAAGAAGGGTACATCCAGCCAACGCCCGCCATCTAGGCAATGTCTACTCAAAGTCTGCTTCCGGCCGAGGCTGTGTAAAAAGACTTGCCGCCACTTGAAGTAAACGTTCCGAAGCGAATCCTGTCCAATCAGCAGTTCATCGTTCAGGGCATGCCATGAAGCGTTTCATCGAGGGGCGGGATCGTAATCAGCAGATTCTACTACCCGAGCAATTAGACGACTACGTCACCGACTGTAATCCAGTAAGGGTGGTCGACGTTTTTGTCGATGAACTGGATTTGGTCCAGATGGGCTTCGCCATCATGCCCGCAGCAACGGGCCGACCTGGTTATCACCCCTCAGTGATGCTCGAGATATACATCTACGGTTATCTCAATCGATTGCAGTCAAGCCGCCGTCTGGAGCGCGAGTCACAGCGAAACGTCGAACTGATGTGGCTGACCGGCCATTTGAAACCGGACTTCAAGACCATCGCCAACTTCCGCAAGGACAACGGGGCCGCCATCACCAGTGTATGCCGTCAGTTTGTGTTGCTGTGTCAGCGCCTTGGTCTGTTCGCCGATGCGCTGGTTGCAGTCGACGGTAGTAAATTCAAGGCCGTCAATGGCCGTGACCGTAACTTCACGAGCGCCAAACTGCAGCGGCGCATGGAAGAGATCACGGCAAACATCAATCGCTACCTGACCGAACTCGACACAGCAGATCGATATGAACCTGAGCGCAAGCAACTCACAACAGACAGGCTGCGCGAGAATATCGCCGCCCTCAAAGCCCAAATGCAACATCTGCAAAGCATCGATTTACAGCTCAAACAAGCGCCTGACCAGCAAGTTTCTCAAACCGATCCTGATGCGCGTTCGATGAAGACGCGTGGGACCGGCGTTGTTGGGTACAACGTGCAGACAGCGGTGGATGCCAAGCATCACCTCATCGTGGCACACGAAGTCACCAACGTCGGAAGTGACCGGGATCAATTGCTCTCGATGAGCCGGCAGGCAAAACAGGCGATGGGAGTCCAGTCACTAACAGTGGTGGCCGACCGTGGCTACTTTAAGGGCGAAGAGATCCTTGCGTGCTCAATGGAAAATATCGACGTCATCGTGCCCAAGAATGTCACTTCCAATGCGACCGCTGAAGGCCGTTTCGGTAAGGCCGACTTCATCTACGACGCACAAACCGACGAATACCAATGCCCGGCAGGAGAGCGTCTCACCTGGCGCTTTATGAGCAAAGAGAAAGGATTAAATCTGCATCGATATTGGAGCTCGAACTGCCAACAATGCGCCCTTAAAACCAACTGCACCCCAAGCCCTCAACGCCGTGTGACACGCTGGGAGCACGAAGCCGTCTTGGAATAGATGCAGCAAAGATTGGAGCAGACACCGGACGCAATGCGCATACGCCGCCGGACCGTCGAACACCCGTTTGGCACGATCAAATTCTGGATGGGCGCAACTCACTTCCTGACCAGAACAAAAGCTCGTGTGAGCACGGGGATGAGTTCGCATGTGCTGGACTACAATATGAAGCGGATGATGAATATACTCGGCGTGGCATCGCTGTTGAAGGTAGTGAGCGCGTAAGCGCTTTAACATCTTGCTATCAACGCTCCGATTGAGCTTCATTCATTCCCGCATGAGAACGCTATCGAGACCTCTGTAATAGGTCAGTCGGCCAAGAACTGAGTAAAGTAGGCTGAGCCTCTGTTTTTACACAGCCTCGGCCGATTGCGGCCATCCCTCAGATATGTCGTTCTCACCCTCACATCGCGTCTTCTCCGCCAAGGCTAATGCGTCGTATTCAGACATGAACTCTGATAAACGAAGGCCGTTGCGCATAAACTCGCCTTCAGGCAAGCACTTGAGTTTTCGCTGACCAGTGCCTGTATCTGGGATTGCACATTGCTATGCACATGCCGTACCACGGCCTTTTGGATGGCGGTGCGTGGCTTAAAGATAAGGATGCGTGATCCTAGCCTCCGAACAGCCTTTGAAGCAGGCCGGCGTTGAACATCAAGGACAGTATCAGAGCGGCAAACAGTAACCCTGTGGCATATGAAAGAGCCTTGACCTTCGCATGGTGTCGATTGACGTAATCTTCTGCCTCATCACGAGCCTGTTGTGCCTGCTTCATTGCTGTCTCCGTCTCCGACAGGAACTGGAGTAGCGGAAACTGTTTGATATTCTTCTCTTTCACGTTTAGCTCTTTCACATACTTATTGACTGACTCGCCTTGCGCTTTGGGGTGGGAACGCCCCTCTTCATACTTAAAAACAAATCCGAAACCACCATACCAACGGTCTCGGGCATCGGGGGGAAATTCACTGGCCAGATGTTCAAAGACTTGAATGGGATGCAGGAGCTCTTCAGGATGGTTGGTCAATGCCCAGCGGATCACCTCGTTAAAACATACCGTGCCAATACCCAGCCCGCGCATGTTCCGATTCTCGATCAGCAGATAGCCGTCTGTGACCCGGACAAAGCAATTTCCCTTTTTTCCCGTCATGGAAACGATGCGCCGCGCGGGAATGTCGAAGTCATAAATCTCGAACGCAGCGACATCAATTCTCGAATTGTCCAAGGCCTTCCGAATAGCCAGTACGATTTTCTGTTGTCGGCGGCCTCCTTTTGACTTTATTTGGATAACCTTCCATGAGAGCGAAGCAACGGTGCCCTCTATTTCACCTTGAAAATCTGTCTGAACTACTGCGTACGGATCTGATGAATCGGCCACTAGGTGCATCGCCACATCGGCAGCCGACAAAAAGCTTTTCATTCGCGCCAATTAGTTATCGTGTAGAAGGAATGAGAAAATAAGCCTGAATTCTTGCTTTTGACTAGGTGAAGCCATTTTTAATTCGACTAAAGCTTACTCAGTCTGGTGTGGTCAGTGGAGGAACAGACCCAGTAGCTTCGGAATAGTGCGGAAGCTGAGCGATCTACTGGTTTATTTCCCTCGTCTACATCACCGATGAGGGCTGTCCCTTGGGGCGATCCGTACGAGTCCATTTCAAGCTCACTCAAGCAAAAATAGTTGCCTATCTACGTTGGAATGGGCTCGATAGCTGCATAGGCACCTTTGTAGAAATTAAGTCCCAATGTCGCAACGAAAACCGGATGAGCACTGCCTATCCTATTGCCGAGATGACTTACCGGCGGATCGTACTTTTTCCCTCTGACGAGAATTCTTTGAAGTTTTGGCGTTGCGGGCTCAACGTTTCCCACCCAGTCAATTCCAATATCGAGACTGTTTAAATCAAGAACAAGAGAATTACCGTCAATGAAGACTTTGAAGTCTTTGACCGAGAATGGACGCCCGAATTTGTCGGATATAGAGATGATCTGATCAGACTCAATGGTAGATGCGATTGTATGAGTTTCTGCATTACGCGCCTGCTTCAAATACTGTAAAAGCGGATCGGCTCTACGAAGTTTGGCATTTGCCCTCAACCAAGATTGGGCGGCTCCGCCCGGAAGCTTTTGCACAAACCGCTCTGTCCTCTCCCATGATCGCTCTACGCGAAATAGGAAAGACTCCCAGGCGGTCTTCAGATCCGATAGGTCTGTTGCATTGGCCATCTCTTCAATCGCCCTGGTCGCGGCCTGAATATCTCTATTTGTGTCGATCATCATCAAATTTCCGTTACCCAGTCAACATATAAGGCGCACTTAGAGCACATCTACCTCGATCGCCCCATCACCTCGATTTTTGAAATGAGGTAATAGCATCAAGTCTACCGCGGGTCAGTTTGCCAGAATTCTCCCCAATTGCCGAATCTCTGATTCGCATCGCACAGCAAAATCGATATTTGTACACACTTGCCCTAGGTATTGCGTCTGCACCAATTTGGTTGCAGTTCAAACGCATCACTATTTGCAGGACCGCGTCACTATCGGATTTTCTGGGAACGGCAGAAATTGGCCGGAAGCTGATCCGTGTCCCATTGAAAATTCATGACCAAGAAGTACTCCTTCGCTGATCAAAAAAACTTGCGACCTAGCTAGGGTGTCATATAAAGAATTCATCATGAATCACGAAGGCTAAGTCTTCAAAATGAGGAATTCAACATGCCAATTACTGCACCTAAAACGATTCCTGCTGAAATGCATCAGCTGTTCCAAATTGAGCGAGGCACTACATTGAAGGTGCGCTTGAATGACCGATCATCTCGGCGCTATGAACAATGTGTGTTGACCCGAGCGGACGATGAAGCAGTGTTGATTAATTGTCGTGATTTTTCGGGCAGCGTCTTTCATGTGGTGGTGGATCTTAGCGAAGGCACCATTGGCTTCCCAAACCACGTCAGGGACATCCTATTGGATGCCATTTTGCTCAAAGCCATCTATCTTCACCTCACGAGAATGCTAGGGCGAGAGGGAAGCGATGACGACAGCGTTCTTATCAGGAGCGTACAAGTCAACACGCCGGTCTTATGAATTATCGAATTAAATCAAATTCCCTGGCTCTATCTTTCCAACTTTTTTCGCTACTGAAAAACCAGAACACGTCACTTCCGTCGATAGGCTCACCAGAGGACATATCTCGGCCGGTCCGAATCATTTCCTGCGACTTGGATGTAAGAAGTTTAATTGCCGGGTTTAAGGCTCGATGAAAAAGGTCAAGTGGAAGATGCTTTAGTAGTGGGTGCTGGTGACGAAGTTTTTCAGCCTCAATCCAGCCCAGACACATAACGTAATAGAAGCTTCTGTTTTTGAGTTTATGCAGCTCGATCAGCATCAGAAAAATCGTGCTGAGGGCACTCATCCCGAGTTTTGGGTCTGAAAGCGCTTCCAGCGCTCTTGTAAGGATGACGGAAAAGTAGAACCGCATTTTTGGTGGGGGTGGCTCAGATGGCGGCGCCTCTTCTGGCTCTGGTTCCTGGACCGAAAACATATCTTGCGGTGGCGGAGGCCTCTTGCCTCGCCGCCGATCACGCCTTCGTTCACTTCGAGCAATTTTCTTTTCTGCGCGCTCAGCACCTGGAGAGGTCAGGCGATATTTCCCTTGCCGCGGACGCAAGGCGTGGCGAAACAAGGGGTCTAGTTCTCTAATCGCCAACTCAAACTCTAGCCGCGTCCATTTTTTCGGAGAATAGAGGCACCATATTGGACTGCGGTAATACTGAGCGGTCCCTTTGAGCACCTTCTCGATCCGATTCAATCTGGCTCCGGACGGAGCAACGAGACCACGCGTGTATCGGGCCCACATGGAATCCCATTTCCCATCCTCTCCTAGCAGACTCTCTAATGATCTCTTTTTGGCGGCCACCTGAAGATGTACGGCCAAGCTCCAAATTTTTATTCGTGTCGGCTCAAACCGTGAGCGCTCAGGCCTTCCTTGCATTATAAAAATCCAATTAAAACAATAAGTTAAGCATGTAAGTCACTAAGTTATTATTTTACTATTGCGCACGGCAGAACGCCTCATAGCATGAATCTCAGGTGACGCGATGATTTGCACAGGCCGCGAGGCCGAATACACCGTGCATGTCGTCTCGTCTTTGAGTTGCGTGTTGCCGCGAGGTGTTTTCGCGGGAGGGAAGAGAAAAATGCTGACCGATGCTGAGCTTGAATCGCTGATGGACAAACATGGACTAAATCAAAAGGCGCGTGCTGTCATTAAGCACATACGGGCTTCTGGCCCGTCCCGACGGGCCGATAGCGGGGCTGTAAATGTTGCCTGCCGTTATCCCAGCAAAAAGATGGGGCAAGTTATTCAGGCTGAGAGCCATACTTGCGAGCTCGCCACAATCATCCCGTGGGAACACGATGACAGCGTCTATGAGTTCTACGACCAATGCCCAAAGATAAAGCTGCGCTATAAGGATAAGGCGGGCAAGGGTCGTGGCCACTACCTTACGCCCGATTTCTTTCTGATCTCAGAAGAATACGTTGGCTGGGTCGAGTGCAAAGCAGAGACCTCGCTCGAAGCTCGGGCGGTTAATTCCACACTTTGGGCGAAAGTCGATGGGCTATGGCGATGCGCTTCCGCCGAAGCATATGCTGAGCAGTTCGGGTTACGGTTCAAAGGGATGATTGATACCAATATCAATCAGATCTGGCTGCGAAACGTGAATTTCCTCGCCGACTTTTATGATAAGGATTGTCCACAAGTTGAGCCGATTGTTGAGCGGCAGATTCATGATGCTTTCGACGGAAAAAATTTCGCGCCATTGGCGAAATTGTTGGCTTTGGACAATGGAGCACTTGCTGCACCCATTTACAAGCTCATCGCTGATGGCCGGCTCTATGCCAATCTTGAGTCTCAGCTTTTGGTCGACATACCCTTTGCTCACGTCTTCCGCGATCAGCGCACTGCTGACGCGTTTCGGCTCACGCGGCATGAAGAAGTAGCCCAGCGTGAAATCGAAACCGTTTCGGCGATTTATATCGAGACGGGAACTAGTTTTACGTGGGATGGCAAGCCGTGGACCATCATCAACGCCGGCCAGGACAAAGTCTCGATTAAAGACGAATCAGGCCTGATGCAGAGTTTGACCCGCGCGCAACTGCTGAATCTTGTGAAGTCCGGCGAGGTTCATGGGGAAAGTTTCTCCAAACCATCAACCTTCGATGAGGTTAGCCAGATCATTGCGTTGGCATCAGAAGAGGATCTGCGTGAAGCCGATCGCAGAGCCAAGGTATTGGACGACATGAAGGCCGGCAAGACACCCAAGGAGTGCGAACGAACTCTTCGGACCTGGCGATCGCGAATGCGCTACAGCAACCAACTGCTGGGGAACGGTTTTGTGGGACTTATCTCGCGTTACCGTGCTTGCGGGAATTGGAACCGGCGCCTGTCACCAGCCGTCTTGGAGCTGATTCAGTTGGTGATACGCGAATTTCTCTTGGGAACTTCGTCCAAAACGAAACAAGCCTGCTATGCCATCTTATGCGCAAAGTGCGACGAGGCAGGTCTTATCGCCCCTAGCCGGAAGACGTTCGGCAAGGAGATCCGGAAAGTCGCAACTGTACATGCGCAAGTGCGCGCTCGCTTTGGCCCTAAAGCCGCCTATGCGCTGTCCGACATTGTTCACTGGCGATTGGACAATGCGGTTCCAGCGCATGGAGACCGTGCTTTTGAAATTGCACACATCGACCATACGCAAATGGATGTGCAGCTCGTGGATAGTATTTATGGAGAGCCTATCGGGAAACCTTGGTTGACGGTCCTCATGGATGCCTTTACTCGCAAGGTATTGGCTTTTGTGATCACGTTAAGAAAGCCTAGCTACCTAAGTTGCATGCTCGTGATGCGCGAATGCATCCGTGCTCACCATCGCGTGCCGGCAAATATCGTGTGTGACAAAGGGAGCGAGTTTTTCAGTACTTACTGGGAAGTCTTATTGGCAAGATTGAATGTCACGAAGAAAACCCGGCCCACGGCGAAAGGCCGATATGGCTCAGTGATCGAACGTCTCTTCGGCAAGTTCAATACCGATTTTCTTCATCAGCTGTCGGGAAACAACACTCCGCTGCAGAACCCCAGAGCCATGTCCGGATCTCATGATCCTCGCAAGAAGGCCATATGGACGCTTGCCGAGCTGACGGTGCAATTCGAGAAATATCTCGAAGAGACTTACTCCGAACTCAAACATCCGGCACTGGGTGTGACACCGCGGCTGGCCGAAGAAGTGAGTCTGAGAAATTCTGGGACGCGGCATGTCCGGTTGCTCACCTGGAACCCAAGCCTAGCGTTGCTCTGCCTTCCGGATGTAAAAGGTGGAGAAAAGCGAATCTTCGCTGGCCGCGGTATCTGGTGGCAAGGCACTTATTATTACCACCCTCGAATGTCAGAGCCGGCGCTGATAGATACCAAGGTGCCTGTTCGATATGACCCTTTTGACTTTGGCGTGATTTACGCGAAAGTCGGGGACCATTGGCTTCCATGCTCTTGCCCTGCTATTTCGGAGCTTGCTAACAGACCGGCATTTGAAGTCCGCATGATGACGCTTGAAATGGGAGCGCTGAAGTCGGATGCAGCTGTCGAGATGTACAACAACATCAAGCGCGGTAAAGCCATCTTGGACGCCCATGAAACAGAACAGCGACTGATGCAAGAGAAGCGTGATCGGGAACAACAGATTTCCGGAACCAGCTCCGAGAAAACACCTGCCGCTCATTCACCAGTTGCGGGTGAGGCGCAGGCGGAGGCCGACCCTAGCCAATTGATCGACGACGATGACATTGATTCTTACGGAGAATTTAAATGAACGCGGCGGAGATCGAGGCGGAACGTAAGTTCGTTGCCTATACGGCTAACCATCCGCATATCGAAAGGGCCTATCGCACGGCATTGGACGCTATCCGCGGGGCCAACCATAGCCCTCAAGTCGTCATCATCGCGGGCCCGACCGGTGTCGGCAAGACCCGTCTTGCAAAATCACTCTATCGACAACTCAGGGAGGATTATGAGACTGAATCTGTAAGCAGCCCAGAGCAGATACCCGTGCTATTTGGCAATGCCGTGGCCACCCTGGGCGCTAGTTTCAGCTGGAAAGACTTCATCACGCGATTGCTTACTCGAACAAACGAGCCTCTGACTGACAAGAAGTTGGCTATTGCCGGGCAACAGAATCTCTTCGCTGATCTGCCGCTGGCCCGATTCAAAGAAAATTCGACTACGGATGCGCTGCGGATCGCACTTGAGAATTGTTTGCGTGAGAGAAAGGTACGGACCTTAATCATAGACGAAGCCCATCATATGCTGATGGTAAAAAACAAGAGCGATAGGTCGACCTTGGAGTTCCAGTTTGAAGCCATTAAATCCTTAGCGTTGGAAACGCAGACGACGATCGTTCTCATCGGAACTTATCGTCTCTTAGACATCAGGGATCTTAGTGGTCAGCTAATCCGACGCAGCGAGATCATTCATTTCCCTCGCTACGACGCCCGGATTCAGAACCAGCGTAAGCAATTTTCCGTCGTGCTTAAGCAGTTCCTGGCAGCGCTTCCAATTTCCCACCCATTTCTGGTCAATCGAGATCTAGATCATTTTTATAACAAATGTTGTGGTGAGGTGGGGATTTTGAAGGATTGGCTCGTACGCGCCTTGAATCGCTACTATCAGTCCGAGAAACGGCCGGCGTTCGATCATGCTTTCATCGATGGTTATGCGCTTGCTAATAAGGCGCTGCGTACGATTGCCACTGAAGCCTTGCTGGGAGAAGAGAAGCTTGCGGACATCTCCGAGGACGAACTGAGAAAACTATATATGGAGGGAATCCCTGAAATTCCGGACGGAACGCAAAATGCAAAAGGGAAGCGACCGCCTCCAGGGCGTCGTAAGCCGAATCGAGATCCCGTAGGAGCGTCCAATGCTTGACGCGGGCAGCGAGAACGACGCATTTTCTTGGTCAGCACCTGACCTACCGGAAAATCTCACACGTTTGTATCGTCTTGTTCCAGCGAACGAACCAACATGGGGGCGTGAAGGCCTGATTTCCTTCATCGTAAGACTAAGTCGCGCTCATTCGGTCAATCCCCGACTGTTGATTCAAAAGGTTTTTTGCGAAGCTGAGCCAAAAATGGCCAGGATCCTAAAGAATCGGTTCTACGTAAAAGATAGCCGGACCATTAATGCGGTGGGTGAATACGGGCGGCTGTTCGCACAGATCACGAGTCAGCTGACGGGGCATGGCAGTCTTGATGCGCTGACCATGCTTCCGTGGCAGCATGTTCTTCCTGAGAACGGCGAAGCGATGACGGCCAAGCATGTGAGATGGTGCTCAGGGTGTCTTGCCGAGCAGGCGCTGATCTTGGGCTTCAACTATCGCCCACTGATTTGGTCGCTGGATCCTTACAAGTCATGCTGGCGCCATCAGCGACCGTTGCAAGATCATTGTCCGCGGTGCGACAACGTGCAGCCCTTTATTCCCTCCGTCCCTGTTCTCGGGCACTGCGTGTATTGCGGGGCATCGCTTCTTACTCTCAGTTCCAGCATTCCGGCCGAAAACGTTGATGCAACGCAATTCAAGTTGGAGGCTTCTTTATGGGAAATGCTTGAGGGCTCCTTGAGTGAGGAGCCATCGCTGGAAGCGTTTAAGACAAACTTGCGTTTGCTGATTCACCAGCGCGCGGATGGTAATAAAGCCCGATTCTGTGCCGATCTTGGATGGGACCAGTGGGCCGCCAACGCATGGCTTCTAAAAGGCCAACGTCCGACCCTCCAACGGCTGGCTGCATTAAGCCTCAGGCACGATATTTCGATTCCAGCACTGTTCACAAAGCCAATGCTTGATGTCCAGGATGCTGAGTGCCTGCCTGGTATTGAGTTTCGGAAGGCTGTGAGGAAAGCTCGGCCACAATTCGCGACCGAGGACCGTCAGCGTATCGCTGAGCAACTGGCCAATGAGCTATCTAGTACGACACCACGATCGCTCAATGCAATCGGCAAGGCACTGGATATCAGGAGGTCTGCCTTGAAATACTGGTTCCCGGAGTTACACCGACAGCTCGTTGCTCGATATCGTGCGTTTCGTATGCAGGAGGCCATTCTTGCAAAGAGCGGTCGCAACAAGATCCTCGAGGAAATTTTGGTTAATCTTGTGAAAAATGGCATCCGACCCAGCAAACGCATTGTGGATAAGAAACTGAGCGAGCATGGCTTGGCCCTGGTGCGAGAAGATCTGGCTGCCACGTATCGATTTTTTATGACGCGCCTAGAAGGTAGCGCGACACCCTGAACGCGTTGTTTCTACATGACCAGGGACTGGGCCAGGCTATTGCCGCTTTCCCGTATCACTGCAGACACCGCATTCACAGCATAGTCAGAGCGCACATGCTTGCGCAGCGAGCGCTCGTCCACCTTCTTCAGTAAGCTTCTGACGATGAGGTAGCGTCTCAAGAGGCGGCTTGAAATGCGGATGCGGTGCACTGCCGAATCCACATCGGGCGATTTCGATAGCTGACTCAGGCATTTTGAAATGGCCCAACCGTTGACCCTGCGCTCACTGCGCAGTCTTGATACGATCGGCACGGCGGTTTCACTGGCGTCGGGGTAGCTCGAAAGACCTCTTGATTCTCGATATCGTTTGAGCATCGCCATTGCCGGCGCCGGCACGTGGACATACTTCTCTGTCGGCATATTTTTCTGTCTAACCCGAAGCTGCCAGATGCCGTCGAGTGCCAGAAAGTCTGACATGACGCCATCGGCAAGTTCTTGGGACGACAACGCCATGCAGAATACGAACTCCGCCACGAAGAATTGCCGTTCCAACGGGTCGCGAGAACCTGCTTTGAGTTGGGGGCGGTTATGCCATTGCTGTCGAAGGGCATCCCATTCATCGACTTCCTGTTGCGATGGGGCCGTTAACGAGGGAGCTTTGGGGCTATCTGTGGGAAGCTTGAGCTCAATAGAGGTCCGCGGGATACGGATGCCGTGGCGTTCCAGTTCAGCCATCATACGGAGAAGGACATCGCGAGTGAACGATAGCGTGCGAAGGCTCTTCGTGCCTGGTCGCGTGGCCAGCGTTTCTCCCGAAGCGAATGCGTGGAGATAGCGTTCAAGATCTGCTTGGGTTACAGATTCGAAAGTGAGCTTTTGTCCAAGTAGCCAAGCCTGTACTCGTTCGAGCTCGCGCTGATAGGCGCGGCAAGTGTTGGGTGTGCCGGCATAGCGGTCTACCCAACTGGTTAGTACCTCAACAGCGCGCTTACTCTTCGTTGCCAAGCTGCAGCTCCCCTTCAACCAAGCCTGCGAGATCAATGGGACCGACGTCGATCTGATTTTGCAGATGCTCGTAGAGATCTAGGTCGGCGCCTGGAGCCTCGAGTGAGAAAATCAATGCAAAGCGGGCGTTGGTAAGCACGCGTTTCAGCTTGAGACGTTCTCGCCACCATCCAATTACTGGATAGACTGCGAGAATATTGCGGGTGGCCAGTTCGGCAGCAGTGCCAGTCCAAGTGTCCGAGTGGATAGAACCGTGAGCCTGAAGCTTGGCACCTAATGTCCAGCCAGTATCTTGGTTGGCTTCAGGAACATCTTCTTTGTCGGTTAGCAGGGCATGGTTGATGCGTTGATTGAAGGCCTGCGCGCTCTCGTCCCATCGCCGCAGGGTGAACCGAAGGCCATGGGACGCATAACGGTATTTTTTTTCCCAGCCCCGCTTCCCAGGGCTCGGTTCTACAAAGTACGAAAGCGTGATCTTCAACCGAACGGTTTGTTCTGCCAGACCCAATAACACCTCTTTAGGCCAAGGGAGCTCGAACAATCGCAGCTTGTTCATTTTTCCGCTCGATTTCTCGATTCGGTATGGTTGGAGAGACGACTGAACCATGATCGTCACGCCATCACGCACGCTGTTTAAGGCTCTTTCAGGAGATACGACGCCATAGCCGACTGTTTGCAGCATCCGACGCTTAGTCACCTGAGAATTGTCGGTGAGGTATCGCGCAATTTGTGATTCTGTCCAGTTCGCGTGGTGGACAATGAGGCCGCGAACAGTCTCTGGCCAGGCATCCGGATACTGGGTCATGATCTGAGCTGCCAGTCGCGACGCCAACGCAGTGGCTGCGCTTGTCATATTGAATGTGACCGTTGGGCGGAATGTTAGAGCCCGGTTGGTCGTCAACATTTGCAAGGTGTGCGGTTGGCTTGTTTCCGTTCCTGTTGGATCGACAGCCAAATTTCCACCTTCAAACAATACCTCTGGCTTGACCGGCCATTCGCGGCTCCAACCAAAAGATGTCGAACTGAAAGGGCTCAGATCGCCGCGGCCGGCTAGGGCTTGCCAGCCAGCGTAATCAGGAGACGCAGGTAACGACACTTTATCGGTGTAAGCTCCAACAGTGAGCACGTTCCATGCTTGAGCCGGCTGTTCAACCATGTAATCTCTGTTTGACGTCGGATACCCCAACCATCTGTCGTCGGGGGAAACGTTGCCGGCGCTGATAGCGAACAATCGTCTATTTCCCGCAGTGGCACCATCTGCGAGCGAATGGCCGAAGGCAAGTTGGTCGAGTGCAGCAGAATAGGCGGATGGTTCGCCGGATTCGTGTGAGCTGGTGGTAATTGCCTTGCAGATGACACGCCGGCGGTGTGGCGCAGCGATTTCACAGCGCGCTACTGCCTGGGCAACAACCTGGCCCAGTACTTCATGATCGACCGCTGCGTCAAAATTGGGCGGCGCCATAATCTTCACTGATTCAAGCCGATGCTCGACTTGTTCTGGATCGGGACGCGTTGCAGCAGTATGAAGGCATCCATAAAGCGCTAAACCCGCCATCTTTGTGCCGTGACCGTCGTGGTCTGCAGTACCCCACGCAGTGTCTACGGAAAGCATGTCGGTGGGCTTCAACGCGGGTTCCAGCAATGGATGTGTTCTCAAAATTCCGGTATCAAACACGGAAACGGCAACATCGTCGGCTCCTGTGATCTGGTCCTCGAGAGCCTCTACGATCGCATCGTGTTCATGCACCGTCATATTTTCAGGAACGGCTAGCGGTTCATTTGCTCGCCGGATCTCTGCGATCATATTTAGGACGACGAAAGAGCGAGCAAGCTGGGCCTTGCTGCAGCGCGCATGGACGACAATGCGCTCTGGAAACTCAAGTCGTTGCTGGGCGAGATGGATTTCGAATTTCTGCGCTGCGAAGTGGAACCGGTTATAGACGGCCGCGGGAGTCAATTTCTCGGAACGTAACCAGAGCTCCCACCAGACTACATCATTGTCTGCGGGGATCGGGCCCACATCGGTCCATAATGCTTCGAACGCTGCGACACCGATGGATTGAATACTTTGTGCCAACTCCTTATTTCTTGGCTCGCGAGTTTTTCCGGTATCAACGTTGATGTAGTCATCGATCTTCGCAATCAACGAGCTGATTTTTCCGTCTGGGATGAAGCAGGTAGCGTACATCTTGTGCTCTACCTTTCTGACGTTCAGCAGTTGAATATGGCCATGGCCCGAGTCAAGGCGTGGCAATGCCAATTCAAGCTCCGGAAAGCTCTCAAACTCCAAAATAATGCCAGGGGACGATGGAATCTGGAGCGCAGCAAATTCTCGTTGTCGCTCCACCAGAACAGGCAAGATGACTTCTTCCAAGGTGCGTTTGAGCCTTCTGCCGTGCACCTTACGGTCTACATTGGCAACTTCGAACTCGCCCATCGGACCGCCTGGTCGGCGGCGATATCCCTGTTCGATGGTCGAGCGATCTCCCAGCCACAGATGTGGCAGACGTTCTACTTCCCCAGCCATATACCCCCGCTACTATTTTTAGTTGTTGGTAAAGGTTTTTTTATCTTGGATGCGTTGCTTGATTGCTTTGGTCAGTGCTTCAATCGTAATGGCTCGGTTGCCACTACCAATGACTTCTTTGAGAGCGTCGTCGTAAGCGCGTTTGCCATCGGCATAGCTGAGACCTTCAACCAGTGGTGCGATCGAATCCCAAGCGATTGAACGATATTTTTTTGGAGTGCGACGCTGCATCAGCTCGATGAATTCATCGGCTGTAGGGAGTGAGAATTGGAGAATGTCGTCGAAGCGTCGGAAAAGAGCTTCGTCGAGGATTTTGGGATGATTTGTGGCCGCAACGATGACGCTTTGGGAGGCATCCTGTTCAACCATCTGCAGGAATGCGTTCAGGATCCGGCGCAGCTCCCCGATGTCGTTGTTCGTTGCGCGTTGCTGCCCAATGGCGTCGAACTCATCGAAGAGATACACACCACGTACTTGCTGGATGCTGTCGAAAATCAAGCGTAGTTTCGCCGTAGCCTCGCCCATATAGCGAGTGAAGAGGCTATCCAAACGCAGCGTGAACAATGGCAGCGACAAGGCGCATGCCAGAGCTGCCGCGGTCATCGTCTTGCCGGTGCCCGGCGGACCGATGAGGAGAACCTTGCGGCGGGCTTCCAGACCATGTTCGGCGAGAAGCGCGGATTGACGCTGTTCGCGAAGCAGCCTGTCTAGGCGCTCACGAGTGTCAGGCTCAAGAATGAGATCGTCGAGCTGAGTTTCGGGGTAGGTGACATGAACCAGGTCGGCCAGCTCGCCTTTCGGTTGGCGAATTGGAGTTGGTTTGCGCGTGGCGGTAACGACGACTTCTGGATTACGGGCTTTGACCTGGTCTACCAAGTCGCGAATCTCACCCGCCAACTTCCCATGGCCGGCCTTCGCTTCGCGCGCAGCAATCTGCAGCGCGAGAGTCATGAACTGATTCTCGTCCGCATCCTTATAGGCGCGAAGCATCGCCTTGATTTGATCGCCGTTAGCCATTTTCTTTTCCTTGGACTCGTACCCCCCGGACGAGTTTTATCCAAATTTTCCCGAAGTTTAGCGCCGACGAGGGGATTCGACTAGTAAGACACTGATATTTTAAATATCAGTGGTTAAAAGTAAAGCGAAATCTCACTTAACGAGAAAAATGGTTTCCAAAGAGCCACAGGGAGTGTACTTTGCTGTCGATGCACATTCCGAGTTTTGCGCACCAAAGAGAAAACGGCCCACCAAAGTGGGCCGTTTAAAATTTCGTTTGTCTTGAGGGGGAGGCAGCCACCGGAAGGCTTTGCCCGCTTGTCCTCAAGCACACCAAGCAGGTATATGACCGCTTTTTTGTGGGCTATGCTGAAGGAAGGCCAAATACCCGAGCAATTTCCTGAAAGTAGCAAGCGCGCGTGATTGGCGGCATCAATTTTCCATTCTAGGCAAATCAGCATTAAAGGAGTTTGCAATGGCAATTACTTCCTTATCCACAGAAGAGTTTTCCCAGGATGTATTTAAAGCGATGAGTGCGACCGAGAATGGTCCGGTTCTTATAGCTGACAGTGGCACGCCAACACATGTATTACTTAGTTACGCGGATTATCAACGCTTACTCGCGCAGAAGCGCAGCATTGCTAGCAGCCTAGCCATGCCAGGCGATTCTGATGTGGAGTTTGAGGCCCCACGCGTCAATCTTAGGGTTCGGCCTGCCGACTTCACGTGATCCTAGCTGGGCAAGGATCCGATCTAATATCGATGCAGCCGGGAGTTTGAGCCGGCAGTTGGATGGTTCCAGAATTTCACTGCGGCAGTTGGATGGTTCCATTGTATGCAAGTGCGGGGCTGAATAGCGCAGGCGAGCAGGCGGATTTGTGTCCCTATAACTCGTTATGACAGGCAGGAGAACGTGACCCCGGCAGAATTAAGGTTCTACATGGCGGCAGCACGATGCTTCCATCTACACTAGTCGTCGTCCGACTCAACGTCAAAACGGAAGGATAAGTCCGCCGTTTGGCAGCCTTATGCTTCCAACTCACTGTGGCATAAATGGGCGTCCACCTTCAATGCAGGTGCAAGGCGCGAGCCGGTCTTCTCTACCAACCAAGTGCCAGGCTCGATACAAAATTGCAAAAACAGCAACGTATTCTGCTGGGAAACAGTATGCAGGTGTTGGCCGATAGATACCTTGCGCGATATCAATTCCTCACCATGGGTCTTGCCTGTTCTTTGGATATTTGTCGATTCTCTAGGTAAAGGTCGCAATCAGCGCTCTTCGGCGCAGATGATTTCGAGCGCTTGTTGCCGTGAACGATTGCGTGTCATGGACGGTGGGGGGCCGAGAGGTGGGGCAGGCGGGCGGTTGGATTTCTTCTGTAATTGGGGATGGTGACAAAGCTAACTGCCAAATTAACAATTCCATCGAGTCGGCCCCCCATCCATGCGAGGTCCTGATCCAATTGGTCATTCATTAACGATCCGCAAGCTCTTTAACCCGGTACCACTAAAGATTTTCCACTGAGACGAACAAATATCTCCCAAAGATACAAAAAATCAAGTTTTTTAGTTATACCTGAGCATTCCCAGAATAATTGTCTAGGCTGGGGACCATTTTCAAACCCATCTCCAATGATTAATCGATCCGCCTTTACCCCCTTCTTTACAACAAATTCCACACCTGTTTGCCTGCTATAAAATGCAACGTTATTGGTTATCTCTGCTACAGCCAACCCCATTATCTGAACACGATTAAGGATTTTTTCATTATTATCAAAGTCCGTTAAATCTCTAAATGGCAGAGATTGATACAAACGGGTCTTTTCTAACTGGATTTTACTTTCTTTGACTGCGGCTAGTTCGGCTTGTGCGACTACCAGTTGGTATGCGGATTGGTTCCACATCTGCTCGGCAAACGCCATGGTTTTTATTACTTTCAATATAATTGGCGGAACGACTTTCTCTTCCCCTGTAAAAAAGCTTCCTTCGAAGTAATTGGGTACCTCTTCGATGTTATCGGCCGCCCTGCTGCTCTTTAAATCCTGCCCATTGAGTGCAGCCACGGCAAATGCAAATGAGTCCGCATTTTTAATGGCCATAGCAGGAAATTCATTTATAAAATTGAAGAAACGATGCTGGCCATAGGCGATATCTTCGGCGTCGACACCTGGAGTGGCATGGGCAATTTCATGAATAATTGTCATGGCCAAATTGAAATCGCTATGCTTAAGACCCGTTGGCAAAAACGTTATTAATGCCGTTTCTCCGGAACCTTGGGTATAGGCATTACCATCTCCTTCGTCGATGTTTAACACTCTGTATCCTGTCAATTCTCTTTCGATATCCTCAGCTAGTTCATTATTGACCTCTACCGGCTTTCCTTTAATAAGCGTCAGCGTTTCAAGCATCGCTTCCAGTCGAGGTTTGACGTCCCATAAATTATCTTCGTGAAAGTATTGCTGAATACGTTCTATAGAAGCGTCGATTGCCTCGATGCCTCGACGCAAGTAGTCATGGGCACTATCAAACGCCTTATTAAGTTTGGTTGGGATTTTGGATTGCCCGACGGCCTTTACGCGCGCTCTTTGTATCGTCTGCTGTCCGTGCGAAGTAAAAAAATCAATGGGAGCAGCCACCATTGATTGTTTCGCTTGCATCGTTCCAACGGAGACCGCTCTGCCTCCCATCACATCCGCCTCAGTCTCCAGCCCCGCGTCATCATTGATGGCCATTCCCTTCATCTGCGTGGTCGGTTTCACTCGCCCTTGCGCTTGCTGTACCACGTGCCAAGCCTCATGTGGCAGATGCTTCTCCTGCCCCGGCGCAACATGGATGTCTGTTCCCTGCGCATAACCCAGTGCGTTCAACTGTGCAGGCTGCGATGAGTTGTAGTGCACCCGGACAGAACCCATCGACACGCCGGACAGCGACTCGATGCCGCTCTTGAGGTTGTCCGGCAGGCCGGTGTTGTTGTGGCGCGGTAGCGCTTCGACCTTCTGAAGGGGGGCTTGCGGCGTAACGGCGGCTTGAAGTCGGACCTCGTCGTCGTTGGCCTCGGAGCGCTGGGCAGGCGCACTCTGCATGGCGCTGAACCGGGCGGCGTCGGCCATCCGGGTGCTGGAGTCCAGCATACCCTGCAGGGTGCGAGCCTGGGCGCCTTGCGGGCTGACATCGGCCATGATTTGGTAAGCGCGCAATTGGGAAACTGCCGGGCCGGCGTCCGCCAGCACTTGCAGCCCCTTCAAGGCGGCGGTTTCGGGCCGGCGGTCGTTGAACTGCAAGGCGCTTTCACCGGGCTCTTTGGCTTCGCTGCGGGATTGGTGCTGTTTGTCGGCATGGCTGCGCATGGTGGCTCCTGGGCGAGATAGGCAGCCGCCCGGGGCGGAGTTCAGCGCCGCCGGCCAGCATGCATGGTGTCATATTATGCAGTGCACCTGATGGAAACGTAAGGCCGCGATTGCCGTGACTCAGTTAGTGGCTGCTTTACCCATCAATGCCCGCCCAATAGGCGAGCGGCTGTGGGTAAATGTTGGTATTCAAGCTACTATTGCAGAGCGCATCAGGGCCATCAGTTCTCGATGCAACTCAACAGTGTCTCCTCAAGGGCGCCTCACGCGACGCCACCAGCACCGAATTCGGTCCTGGCCATTTCAACATGACCGCTATGCATCCAAAACCCATCTCGCTTGGGCATCGCTGGTACATACCGTCGTTAGCAGGCGGAGGGAGTAATGATATGGGACTTCACTTCGCTGATGCGCGCGCACTTGCCAGCGTTCGAATACTTCGCGCGATATCAATTCCTGACGAAGGCCCTGGTGTGTTCTCCCGAATTCGGTGACGAGCTCAGATGAAGGACACCGGCTGGAACTTCTCCTGCAGAAACTTCCCATTCTTGATCAGCGCCTCGGCGTCGTCCTTGTTGATCAATTCAGAAAGCTTGGTCAGCTGATTGGCGAGTATGTCCAGCTGATCGAGCAGCAACTGCTTGCATGTCTTGCCGCCCTCCACCGTGTGGACAGCCGCAAACGCCGGCGGCAGCTGCAGGTAATTGCGCACGGTCTGAGGCAGATCTCGTGTCACCGCATTGATGAGCACGATGGAATGTTGCATGGCTACCTTGCCTTCCTGAATCTTCGGCACCAGATCTGCGACCGTCTCCCTCATTTTCCCGAGCTTCTGGATTGCC
Organism: Herbaspirillum camelliae; assembly: GCF_001929405.1. Classification (NCBI taxonomy): domain Bacteria; kingdom Pseudomonadati; phylum Pseudomonadota; class Betaproteobacteria; order Burkholderiales; family Oxalobacteraceae; genus Herbaspirillum; species Herbaspirillum camelliae. The sequence continues at coordinate 513,985 of NZ_KV880769.1, read as the reverse complement.
TCCTTCGGCAATCTGGACCCGGCTTGCGAGAGCAACTGGTCAATCGTTTCCCGCATCTGGTTCTCGCGTTCCTCCTGCAGTATTTCCAGGTTCAGCTCCCTGTCTTGCGGCGCTCCAAGCCATCCCGCCACGTACAGTGCCACGACGATCGCGTACCACCAGTCATTGATGAAGCCCGCAAAGAAGCAGCCCAAGCCGACCAGCGCCAGGACGCAGCCGGCCAGGTTGCGGGTGCTGTACAAGAAAAGCAGCGCCCGGAGCTTGAACGATGGGCTCCCCATTACTGATATCCGCGTATTTCTTTGAAGATAGCCTGCAGCCCTGACTTGCGACCATCGAAAAGGCGTCCGCCGGTCATTTCAGCGAGTTTCTTCAGGTCGCTGGCGCTGGCTTCACCGAACATGACCGTAAAGACCTTGATGCCTTGATCCTGTGGCGGCAAGGAGCGATACCAGCTGGCGAACTGGTCGATGCTGATGCCGTCGCCATTCTGGCCATCGGTCATCACCACCACCGAATAGAACCTTGCGGGATCCTTTTTACGGCGCTCGACCGCGCTCTGATAGGCCGTTTGGGTGGCCGAGTAGATCGCAGTGCCGCCACCCGCACTCAATGAGTTCACGCTGCGTTCCAGGCTCTTGAGCGTTTGCTGGTTCATGCTGGCGTCATCGCCCATGGCAAAGGACACGCTGGAGAGGACATGGTCGCTAAATGGCACCAGGGTGATGTGCTCGCGGTTGCGGAACTTGGCAAACCGGCCACTGATGGAGCTATCCGCGCCAGCCAGGCCCAGCATGGTCGTCTTCAGGCTGTCGATACGCTGGCCTGACATGGAACCGCTGGTGTCCAGAACGAAGGTGCTGTCTGTGGGCAGGCGGACGTTGTTGTCGAAGGCATAGAGGATGGCGTCAACAACGGCAAGTTTGGCCGGGAACGACAGTTCAGCGATGGCCGGCATAGCGTCGTCCGGGCTGATGGCATCCGGGTTCACTGGCCGGCGCAGCGTTTGTTTGGCCATCTCCCGCTGGAACTCTACCCCGCGGATGTACGCCACCAGCTTGTCATAGTCGGCGCGCTTCTGCGGGTTGATCAGCATCAGCGGGTAGTCTGCCGTCACGATGCCATCGCGCGGATAGATCAGGACCAGCTTTTCGGCCAGGTCACCACTCCTGTTCATGGACTGCAGCGTGGACGCATAGTTGATGAGGCCGTCAACCTTTCCTTGCTCTTTCATGAAGGCGTCGGAAAGCCAGCCGGAGCTGCCCGCCGTAAGCCGCTGCGCTTTGAAGAAGGCGGCAAGGCGCTTGGAGTCGATGTCTTTCTCTTCGAGCGCATCCCCTTTGCCCGAGAGCGCGCTGGCCAAGCCAAGCAGACCGGAGAAGCCGGTGTTTGACGAGGTCGGATTGGTCATGCCGAAGGTGAACTTGCCTTGCTCGGCGGCCACCGCAATGTCCTTCCAGGTCAACTGAGGATTGTTTTCCCATCCCAGTTCTTTCGCCTTGCTGGCTTTGAGACCCAGAACGACGGGCGTGAGCATGGTCCGCTCCGAGGCGATGATCCTGGACTTGGCCCCCGGCACCAGCATCGCATAGTGATTGTTGGCCAGCCAGGCAAGATCAGTGGCGTCACCCGCCTGCAAGCGCTCCACCGCCTCCAGCGTGCCGGCGTAATTGAGCTGCAGCCTGATGCCGGTCGCCTTTTCGATCTGCGGCAGCATGGGCTCGATGTCCTTGAGCTCGGAGCCGGCCATCACGGTGAGCACATTGCCGTTGCTGGAATCCGATGCGGTCGTGCTGCTGTCGCAGCCGGCGACAAGGAGCGCCAGACCGAGAACCACAACGCGTGCGATATGTTTCAACATGGGCAGCTTCCTCAGAGATTGACAGGACCGTCGATGACGGAAGTCGTGGCGCCGGCCTGGCGGGCTTCCTGGGCACGGCTGCGGTCAATGTATTGCTCTGACTTGCTCAGCAGGTTCCTGAGCACCAGGTTGTTCTTGCCCATGTTCTCGATCGCAGCGGAGCGGAAGTTGTCCATGGCGTCCATCGCCTTGTAGGTCGTATCCAGGGATTCCTGCAGGACCTGAATCCCGATCAGTGGATTGGCAGCGAACTCGCCGGTCTTCTGAACGTGCTGATCCAGTTGCTTTGCAGTGTCGGAGACCAGGTTGCCGATACTTTGGCTCACTCCGCTGAGCATGTTCATGACTTCGATCTGGTTGCCCGTGGCGCGGGCCACCGTTTGCGCTGTCGCCAACGCCGACATCCCGGTGGTGGCCACCCGATCGCAACCGTTGATCATCTGCCGCGCGTTCTTGAGCAAGATATCGGTGGACAAGTAACCGAACACATTCACGGCCATCTGCGTCTGCATATCCTGCAAGTTCTGGCGGGTATAGAACAGGACTTCCTGCTCGATGGCCTTGGCGCGCGCGGGATCGGTCGCCTGCAGCGAGGCGGTCTTGGCGGCCAGCTGGGCATCGAGCTGCTCGGCGAAGTGAATCGCTTCCTTGAGCTTGAGCATGGCCTGCCACAGGCTGGCGCGCACTTGCTTGATCTCGATCTCGTCACGCGCCATATCATCCTTGGCCGCGTAGATCTGCGCCATGATCGATTTCAACTGCGCGCCGGCGCTCTGGTACTTGCGGAAATAGGCTTGCAACTGGTTCCCGAACGGGATGAGCCCCAGAATCTTGCGCGGCGCCATCAGATCCCCTTGCCGTCCGGGGTTGAGCTCATCGAGCTGGGCGCGCATGGACTGGATGGCCTTGAAGGCGGACGATTCTTCGATACCCGTAAAATTGCGTTCCATGAACCGACCGCTCATCAGCGCGGCGGCGTTGGAGATCTGTTCCCGGCCGAGGCGGAAGGCCGCATCCAGGTTCTTCTGGAATGATTCGCTCTGGACGTCTTCCTTGAGCAGCGCTTCAACGAACGACGTTACCTGGTTTTCCACCTGCGTCTTTACCTGGGGAGCCAACTCCACCGAATCAGTCGCCTGCGTTGCTGGCACCTCTTCCAGGACATCCGGAGGTGTCAGGGTAAATTTCTTTGTCTGCTCTTGGGTTTCCATGCGTTCCTCAAAGGTGGTTTATTGGAATTTCGCTTCGATGGACTTGATCATCCGTTCGAGGATTTCATACGACGGCGGATCGATGACGTCGGTCAGGATCGTCGGCGCCTCGAGTTTCTTTTGCTTCAGGAACGAAGCGAACAGGTCTGGCGACGATGTGCGGTAGCCATAGTCGGCGGCGAGCTTTTGCAATTGCGCATCGGTGGATAACAGCTCGCCCAGTCGCCGGCCGTTTTCGTTGAAAGGCACCAAGGTGTGCTTGGTGTACAGGGTCGGCTGGGGATAAAGCAGCACCATGTCCGCATTGGGTTGGGCCCGCTTGGACTGGTATTCGAGGAATTGGCTTTCGTAGATAAAGACCAGCGGCGCCTTGCCCATGCCCATCGTCGTGAAGTCTTCGAAGGGGCCGGCGGAACTCGACTCCTGCAGGCCCTGGCGGACAAAGAGCGAGGTCACGAACGGAAGCACCTTGTTCAGTTGCGCATTGTTGTCCACGACGTTGTTGCCGTTGGCCACATAGGAGGCCAGCGCCAGGTACATTGCGCCCGAGTTCGATTTGCGCACGTCGGTTGAGCTGATCAGGATGGTCTTCCCGGTGGGGAAAACGGTGTTCCCGGGAAGATCCTTCCAGCGCAGTCCCTTTTCGCTCATGGACAGCAATTTCCCCATGTCGACGACATACCATGAGCCGTCCGCGCCTTTTTTCACCACTGCTGACTGTTCGAGCACCGGTATGAGCTGGCGCCAGCTGGCGATCGCCATGGGCGTAAAGAACGGCGTGAAGACCTCTTTTGCCTTGATCTTGTTCTGAAGCGTGATCGCCGCAGGCGTGCCGGCCGGGAATGCAAAGTCGTACCCGGCCAGGTCGCGCGAAGCAATTTCGCGCGAGCCGACCTTCTCGACCGTCAGCTCAAAGCCATGCTTGGCTAGCAGTTTGACAACAGATGGATCGTTGAAGAATGACTCCTTTTCAGACCCGATCATGCCTTTCAGGTGGATGATGGCCGCCTGGGCCGCTGTCCGTGCATCTGATTCGACCTGCCGGGTGTGGGATACATAGACGGCGCCGGCAACGCCAGCCAGTACCAGTACGGCGAGAACCGGGCCGAGAATCTTCCTCAAGCTCATCAATGCTCCATCTTGGGTTTAAACGATTGTGGTGACCGGAATACCGGATTCATCCACATCGTAATGAACGAATGTGACAAGTTCGTTAGATTCCCCGTTATCAATAAAAATAGTTATGAAAATTCGGCAGAAGACAGAGTGGGAAGCACAATGACAACACTAAGTTGCGAGCTGGTGCGCATGTGAAGCCATGACTCCATGGGGGGAGCCGTCCGGCCTCGCCGGGGATCTCTTTCCGTTTCGCCAGCAAATCACTTGGCTGGCACAGACCGCCGACCTCTGACAGCCGGCTGCACCCATCGACATCACACGAAATAGGCGAAAAAAAGGACCGCGCTGGCGGTCCCCTGTCCATCTGCTTGCCGGCCTCAGCCCAGTCGCCCCGGACTCAACGCCGCCGCCTCCACCCCAAACCGCGCAATATGTGCCGGCACCGGTTCGCCGCGCACCAGCGCCGCGTAGGTCTCGCCAGCAGCAGGCGCAGACTGGATGCCATAGCCACCCTGGCCGGCGGCCCAGAAGAATCCCGGCAATTCGCGGTCATACCCGCCCACGAAACTCCCATCGGCCACGAAGGAACGCAAGCCCGCCCAGACATGCGCCGGGCGGCGGATCTCCAGCGTGGTGGCGTTCTGGATATGGTCGATGGCAATGGCGATGTCCAGTTCCTCTGCCTGCACATCCTGCGGCGGCACCGGATCGGCATTGGCCGGCGACCCCAGCAGCAACCCGGCGTCGGGCTTGATGTAGAAGGACTCATCGACCGGCATGAACATCGGCCAGTGCTCGCTGCCAGCCGGGGCTGCAAACGTGAACGCCGAGCGGCGCTTGGGTTGCAGGCCGATCGGTGCGGCCCCTGCCAAGCGGCCGATCTCATCGGCCCACGCACCGGCGGCGTTGACGATCACGCCGCCCAGCAATTCGCCCTGGCTGGTGTGTACCCGCCAGGTCTGGCTACCCTCGTCGCGGGTGATGGCTTGCACCTCTGCATGGCACAGCACGCGTGCGCCAGCCGCACGTGCGCCGCGCAGGAAACCCTGATGCAAGGCATGCACGTCGATGTCGCTGGCATCCTCTTCGTAGACCGCGCCGATCAGGTCTTCAGCGCGCAGCACCGGCACCATCGCGCGGGTCTGCTGTGCATCCAGGCGCAGTACCTTGTCCGAGACCGAGCGCACCAGGGCCTCATGCTCGTCCAGTTGCGCCTGCTGCGCCGAGTTGGCGTAGAACAGCGCCCCGCGCGGGGTGAGCAGCGGATGTTCGGCGAAACCCTCGGGGGGATGATCGAAGAAGGCGCGGCTGGCGCAGGTCAGCGCACGCACCTGCGGCGGACCATAGCTCTCCATGTAGAGCGCGGCCGAGCGGCCCGTGCTGTGATAACCCGGTTGCGATTCGCGCTCCACCAGCAGCACGCTGCCGTGCTGCGCCAGCCAGTAGGCGATGGAAGCGCCGGCAATGCCGGCGCCGATGATGAGGTAGTCGACGCGCGTGTGGTCACTCATGGGCAGGCTCCTGGTCTTGACTCGGACTTCAGACGGCCGCCACGACGGCCACTTCCACATCCAGGCCGGGCAGCATCAGCAGCGCCTGGACGCAGGCGCGGGTGGGCGCATGGCCGGCGGGCACCCAGGATTCCCACACTGCATTGAAGGCGGCGAAGTGCTCGGGACTCGAGAGCCAGACATTGGCCGACACGATCCGCTCACGCCCGATGCCCTGTGCCTGCAGCTGTGCGTCGATCTTGGCCAGCACTTCGGCGGCCTGCTGGGGAATGGGCGCGCCGGCATGGCCCGGCACCTGGCCGGAAACAAAGGCAAAACCATTGGCGATGACCAGCTGGCTCATGCGGGCATTGGTGTTGAAGCGTTCAATCTTGTTCATCGTGAGCGGGAAGAATTCTCGAAGTTAAAAATAATAAAAAATATAAATAATATAAATTTGATGCGGCTCTATCAGACGGCCGGTCCGCCCGACTGCTCCGTCCCCTGGCCCTGCAATAGCGGCGGATCGGTGACGATGGAAGTGAGCGGGGCATGTACCGTCTTGAGTTTGGCCAGGTCAGGCCTTGGCCGGCACAGCGTCTCGTTGCCGACAAAGGCCTGTTCCAGCGCGGCGGCGCAGGCCAGCAGGCGGGCGTCGCCACGGAATGGTCCGGTGACTTGCAGACCGAACGGCATGCCGCGATGATCGCGTCCGCAGGGCAGCGAAATGGCCGGATTGGTCGCCAGCGTGACCACGTAGGTCAGGGCCAGCCAGCGATAGTAGTTCTCCAGCGCCACCCCATTGACTTCCTTCAGGTACAGCTCGCTCCAGGGAAAGGGGGACACCGGTGTGGTGGGCGAGAGGATCAGGTCGTAGCGCTCATAGAGTTGCTGGAAGCGGCGGAAGATACGGGTCTGTTCACTCTGCGCCCAGGCGCAGTCGAGCAGGCTCATGGCCGCGCCCATCTCATAGTTGGCGCGCGTGTTCGGTCCCAGCGAAGCGGGATCGCGGCGGTAGGCCGCATCGAAACCGGCCACGAAGGCTTCGGCGCGGATGACGTCGAAGGCGCGGTGGGCTTCGCCCATCTCGACGTCGACTGGCTCGCACAGTTTCACGTAGGGGGCGATGGCGGCCATCTTGTCGCGGAACACCTGGCGGATGCCGTTATCGACGTCGCAGACGCCGAAATCTTCCGTGTAACCGATACGTAACTGCGCCAGATCCACCTGCGGCAAGCTGGCGAACTCGCCGTCACTGACCGCATAGCCCAGTGGATCGCTGGCATGCAGGCCCACGGTGGCGCGCAATTGCAGCACGGTGTCGGCTACGTCGCGGCCCATCGGGCCGACCACTGAAATCGGTGTCCAGCCCAGCAGCTTGCGCTCGCTGGGCACCAGTCCCGGGGAAGGGCGGAAACCGACCACGCCGCACTTGGCGGCGGGAATGCGTAAGGAACCGCCGGTATCGGAACCCGAACACAGCGGCAACAGATCGGTCGCCAGGGCTGCCGCCGAGCCGCCCGACGAACCACCCGCATTGAGCAGCGGATTGAAGGGATTGCCGGTCGCGCCCCAGACAGCATTGCGGCTGTTGGCCCCGGCACCCATCTCCGGCACATTGGTCTTGCCGGCGACGATGGCGCCGGCGCCGCGCAGCCGCGCCACCAGGGCGTTATCCCGGGCCGGGATATTGCCGCGATAGAGCGGCGAGCCATAGGTGGTGAGCAGGCCTTCGGTTTCTTCCAGGTCCTTGATGCCGATGGGCAGGCCGTGCAGCAGACCCAGCGGCTTGCCATCGATGACGGCCTGCTCGGCGGCGCGCGCCTCGCTGCGTGCGCGTTCGAAGCAGGTGGCGGTCACGGCGTTGATGTGCGGGTTGATGTCTTCGATGCGGGCGATGCAGGCTTCCAGCAGTTCGACCGGCGACAGTTGCTTGCTGCCGATCAGCTGCCGCAGTTCGACTGCGCTTTTTTCAACGAGCTTGTCTTGCATGGAAAGTCCTTGTGGTGGATCAGGCGAGCTGCATCTGGCTGTCGCTCTTGTTGGTGTGGATGAACAGGCTTACCAGCACCGAGAAGAAGGCTGCGCCGATGAGGAAGCTGAAGGCGTAGTCATAGTTGGCGAAGGCGCTGACCAGGAAACCGATCACCAGCGGCGAGATGAAGCCCGCCAGCTGGCCGCCCAGGTTGACCATGCCCACGCCGCTGCCCACCAGCTGCGCTTGCAGCATCTTGGTGGGCAGTGCGATGCAGGTGGCCAGCACGAAGGACTTGAAGAAATAGGCCAGGCATTGCCAGGCGATGACGCCTTCGACGCTGGCCGCGCTGTACATGCAATAGACGAACACGGCTGTGAGCAGGGAGCTGCCGATGAGCAGCAGTTTCTCGCGGCCATCGAAGAAGCGCACCATCACCCAGCCGCCGATGGCGGTCGACAGTCCGGCCATGATGTAGGGCAGTGGCAGCAGCAGGCCGACCGCCTTCAGGTTCAGCCCGCGCACCGTCATCAGGTAGGTCGGCATCCAGGTGTCGAGTCCCTTGTTGATGATGGACAGCCCGAACCACACCGCCACGATCTGCCACATCAGCGGCATCTTCATCAGCGCCATGAAGGCCTGCTTGTTGATGGCCCCTGCACCGCCCACGCCGGGGCGCACCGGTCGCACGCAGAACCAGTAGACCAGGGCGAACACGACGCCGGCGATGCCAATGTAGTGGAACACCGCGCGCCAGCCGTAATGCAGGATCAGCGGGGCGATCAACAGCGGCGCCAGCATGCTGCCGATATAGTTGGACGACATGAGCAGCGAGGACATCTTGGGGCGCTCGTCACGGCTGAAGTTCTCGGCCACGCCCTTGACGCTGGCCGCCGGAAACGCGCCTTCGCCCAGGCCGAAGATGAAGCGGATCATCACCAGGCTGGTGACCGACCAGGCCATGCCGGTGACGCCGGTGAAGAGCGACCAGAGCAGGATGGAAATGACGATCACCGGCCGCGACCCGTAGCGGTCGGCCAGCCAGCCGCCGGGCAGTTGCAGCAGTGAATAGCCGAGGAAGAAGCTCGACAGCAGGATGCCCAGATCGGACGGCTTCAGATGGAATTCGCTGGCGATCTGCGTGGCCGCGAAGGTGATCGCGGCGCGATCGATGTAGGAGACGCACCAGCCCAGATACAGCAAGGCCAGTACCAGGTATTTGTATTTCCCCTTCCTTACCGCAGCATCCATGAAGCGATTCCTTCCGGTGCGACGACGGGCCTGCCCCGTCGATTCGTTGACCGATGCTAAGCCTGCATGAGGTTTGCGGCAAGTAGAAGTTTTCGAATAAGTCATTGCCGAATCGGCAAACCGTTTTCGGGCCTCGTCCCGCTGCGAAGCTATGCCGAGCTTGGCGATGAGTTCTACAATGCCCCCATGACTACCATTCACACCCGCGTACTGCAGGAGACTGCGGTGCGTTACTTCCTCGAGGTGGTGCGGCGCGGTTCCATCACCGAGGCGGCCAATACGCTCAATGTGGCCTCGTCGGCCATCAGCCGGCAGATCGCGCGGCTCGAAGCGGAACTGGATACGCCCCTGTTCGAACGCGTGGCGCGTGGCATGCGTCCCAATGCCGCTGGCGAGCTGCTGGCCGCGCACGCCTTGCGCATGCAGCTCGAGGCCGAGCGCATCGGCAATGAACTGGCGGCCCTCAAGGGATTGCGGCGCGGCGAGGTCAAGCTGGCCTGCACCGAGGGCTTCGCGCTGGAATTCGTGCCGGCCACCATCGAGCAGTTCTGCCGTCAGCACAAAGGCATCCGCTTTCAGCTCTCGGTGGGCAATGCGATGCACGTGGCCCAGCAGATACGCGAAGGCGCGGTCGATCTGGGACTGACCTTCACGATGGCGCCTGACGCCGACATCAAGGTCGAGTTTGCCCAGCGTGCACCCATCCTGGCCGTCATGCATCCAGCGCATGAACTGGCCCATCGCAAGCAGGTCAGCCTGTCCGAACTGGCGCCCTATCCTTTGGCGATGCCCAAGAAGACCATCACCATGCGCCGCCTCATCGATGCCTGCTGCAGCCGCCGCAATGTCTTGCTGGAACCCACGCTGGCGGCCGACTCGATCAGCGCGCTGCTGTGTTTCGTGATGGCCGGCCATGGCATCGGTTTTTCTGCAGCCTTGCCGATCCGCAAGCTGGTGCGCGAGGGAAAGCTGGCGGCGCTGCCCATCCGCGACAAGGACATGAATACGCTGCAACTGGAAATTCAGTCACTGGCCGGACGCACCTTGCCCGATGCGGCAAGGGCCTTTCTCAACGCCCTCATTGCGCGGGCAGCGGGACGGCATTGATGGCATTGATTGAGCGGAGATGGCGGCGCCGTGCACTGCGGTCCACTATCGGGCCAGGTCGGGGTGTTGGCGTGGGCGCTTGTGATACCGTCATGGCACGGGTAATCCGTAGTCAGCGCAAGGACGGAACCGTCCCTGTTGACCATCCACTTAAAGAACGGCTGCGCTGTGCGGCAGAGAGTTTCGCATGAGGATTCTACTTACGGGCGCATCGGGACAGCTGGGGCAGGCATTGCAGCCCATGCTGGCGCAACATGGCGAGCTGCTGGCGCCTTCCAGTCGTGCACTCGATCTTGCTGACCGGCAGGCGCTGCAGTCTTTCGTCCAGCAGGCGCGGCCGGGGTTGATCGTCAATGCCGCCGCCTATACCGCAGTGGACAAGGCGGAGTCCGATGTGGCCCGGGCGGAGGCGGTCAACGCCCTTGCTCCCATGATCCTGGCGCAGCAAGCGCAGATGCTGGGCGCGCCGCTGGTGCATTTTTCAACTGATTATGTCTTCGACGGAAAGTCGGCGCGGCCCTACGTCGAGACCGATCCCACCGGTCCGCTCAACGTCTATGGCCGCACGAAGCTGGCGGGCGAAGAGGGCATCGCCGCGCATTGTGATGCCTACTGGATATTGCGGACCAGTTGGGTGTATGGACTCGACGGTACAAACTTCCTCAAGACGATGTGGCGTCTCGCAGGTGAGCGGGAATTTCTAACTGTCGTGGACGACCAGATCGGTGCTCCTACCTGGACGCATACCATTGTCGATGCCTTGGCGTGCATGCTCGCTCATGGCGCGGATGCACAGCAGAGCGTGCGTGATACCACCGGTCTTTATCATCTGAGCGCTGGTGGTGCTACCTCCTGGCATGGATTTGCACAACGCATCCTGCAATTGCTGCGCGCGCAGGGCGAGACAGCACTGCTGGACCCGGCCCTGGTGCGCCCGATCGCCAGCGACGCCTATCCGGCCATCGCGCAGCGGCCGCGCAATTCGCGTCTCGATACCGGCCTGCTGAGGCGGGCGTTTTCCCTTTCCCTGCCGACCTGGGAAGAGGCCTTGGAGCGCTGCCTGCACGCGCCATCGCAGCGGGAAGGGCAGGGCCAGACGTCGGGCACGCCGACGCCTGGCCTCTAGAGAGGACAGGGACGCGGTAGCGTCCGCAGAGCCTGCGAGCAGGCTTACTTGCTCGCCGCCACGGCTTCCAGGATCACCTTGGCCACGTCAGCCGGACGCGATTGCTGCGGCACGTGGCTGGCCGGCAGTTCGGTGGTCTTGGCGTTGATCTGCTTGGCGAAGGCGCGCTCCAGCGCGGGCTGGATCATGCGGTCCTTGGTGCTGACGATGTACCAGCTCGGACGGGTCTTCCAGGCTGCCGTTTCCACCTTGTCGCCAAAGGCCTTCATGGCGATCGGACCTTGTGTGGCCGCCATCACGGCAGCCTGCTTGGCTGGCACGTCCTGGGCGAAATCGGCGGCCAGCGCAGCCGGCGGCAGGCTGGCGAAACCGGCCTTGTCCACCGACAGCTTGGCGATGCCCGGCGGCACCGGCAGATCCTTGCCGAGGTCGCCGGTGGCCTGGCCCGCATCCGGAGCGAAGGCGGCCACGTAGACCAGGCTGGCGACCTTGTCATGGTTGCCAGCTTCGGTAATCACCGTGCCGCCCCAGGAGTGACCGACCAGCACGACCTTGCCGGGCTGGTTGTCGATGGCGCGACGTGCGGCGGCCACATCATCGGCCAGCGAGGTCAGCGGATTCTGCACGGCGGTGACCTTGACGCCCTTGGCTTGCAGCAGGGGGATTACCTTGGCCCAGTCGGAGCCATCGGCGAAGGCGCCGTGCACGATCACCACCGAGGCTTGCTCGGCCGGTGCTGCGCTGGCGGGGCCGGCGGCGCTGAAGGCGGCCGCGACGGCCAGTGCGCCCAGGGCGGTCTTGAGGTTGAAGAGGCGGGACGATGCTTGCATGATGTGCTCCTGTTGGAAGTGATGAGGGGGTGTCCTGTGACCTTGTTGATGTCAGCCAGGCCAGTATAGGAATGGCCATCCGGCCCCGGTATCGGTCAATTGACCGACCCGCTTGTGGCGGACTGGATGTGCGCGCATTGTGGTCGAGCGCACCGGGCCCGCCCAGTTACACGAATGGTTGATTGCCCGTGCGTGCCGCTTACCGCTAAAGTGTCGGGATGCCCGACGCCATTCACCCTGCCGCCCCTGTTTCCTCGCCCACTGTTCCCGCCCAGGTGGCCGTGCGCGCGCTGGCGCTGGCTGGCGACCTGAGCATGGGGCAGCCACCCGACCAGTCAGTGCGAGCGGCGCGTCTGGCGGTGCGGCTGGCGCAACTGCAGGGCGCCGACGAATCCACCGCCAGGCATGCGGCGCTGGTGTCCTTGCTGCGCTGGTCGGGATGCACGGCCAACGCCGCCGGTTTCGCCACGCTCCTGGGAGACGATGTCGGTGGGCGCGAGGCCATGCTGCGCCAGGGCTTGCCCGAGGGGCATCCCTTGAACTTCGCCAATATCGCACCGCTGGCGCATATCCATTGCGAAGTGGCCGGCGAGGTGGCCGCCCTGCTGGGGCTGCCCGGCCCGGTGGAGACCGGCCTGCGCCATGTCTGGGAGCACTACGACGGCAGCGGTGCGCCGCGCCAGCTCACGCACGAAGCGATCCCGCCGGTGGTCTATCTCACCAGCCTGGCCGGTGACCTGGAAATCCTCTCGCGCACCCATCCCGTTTCGGCGGCCTGCCAGATGATCCTGCAACTGGGCGGGGTCAAGTATCCGAGCGCCATGGCCCAACTGGCCGTGGCGCATGCGCCTGCGCTGCTGGCTGCGCTGGAGCAGGCTGGCGATATCGATGCAGACCTGCCGGCGCATCCGGTGGCGCTGAGCATCGTGGCCGAACTGATTGAATTGAAGCTGCCCTGGTTGACCGGCTACTCGCGCCGTGTCGCCGAGCTGGCAGTGCGCGCAGCCGCCCTGGCCGGCCTGGACCCGGAACAAGGGCAGCGGCTGGAACGGGCCGCGCTGTTGCACGGCATTGGCCGCGCCTCGGTCTCCAACACCATCTGGGAGCGCCCGGGCCGGCCCAGCGCCGCCGACTGGGAACGTATCCGCCTGGCACCCTATTGGACCGCCCGCGCCGGCGCGCTGATTCCGGCCCTGCGCGATGAGGCCGAGCTCGCCTCCCGTCTCTATGAACGTCTCGACGGCAGCGGCTATTTCCGCAATCTCGACCATGACAGCCTGGCGATGCCCGCGCGCCTGCTGGCAGCAGCGGCGGCCCTGGCCGCCTTGTGCGCGCCGCGGCCCTGGCGCAGCGCCATGAGCGAGCTCGATGCATGCCAGCAATTGCAGGCCGACGCCCAGGCCGGGCTGTTCGACCCTCAGGCGGTCCAGTGGGTCGTGGCGGCTGCGGCCGGACAGGGCGGGGCGGCGCCGTCGCTGCCCAGGCGCTTGCTCTCCGAGCGCGAGGCCGAGGTATTGCGCCGCATCAGCCTGGGCGAGAGCAACAAGGAAGCTGCCCGCGCCATGCAGATCAGCCCGTCCACCGTGCGCACCCATGTCGAGAGCATCTTCCGCAAGCTCCAGTGTTCCACTCGCGCCGCGGCCACCCTGAAGGGTTTGAGCCTGGGGCTGATCTGATGCCGTAGTTCTACGGCAGGGCGACCCTGCGCAGGACCTGCCCAGATGGGCGGCTCATTTTTGAGCCGGTTTCGCTGTGTTGCAGCAATTCTTTCCAAAAGCGAGTCCAGTTGTCAGACGACAGGTACTTTCCTGACAAAATGTCAGTTTGTCTCCGGATGGATTGCGAGCGTCATAGTTGTGGGCGTAAATCCTTGAATTTGCGGGATATTTATCTGGCGCTTGCGACTCTTTTTGATTAAATTGGCGCCTGTTCAGAAAACGTTTACTACAACTGAGAGTTTTTTCGTCTCCCTCTCGGGTCTGCCTGATCCTGTCTCATCAGATGAGCGGATGAAAGCGGTGCAGCTCAGGCGGGCGGCAGTACAATTTCCTGTTGCGCTGCAAAAAATCAAACTGGCTGCTTATTTGCCACAAATGCCCTGCAAGTGCCTGAGATAAGGCCTTGATCTGGCTGCAAAAGGTTTGACTTACCGGAAAACGAACCTTTATAATCGCCGGGCTTTTAAGCTGCCGTCTGCTCGTAAAGAGTGCGGCGCATGCACGATATTGGATAGATATGCTGCGCATCATTCTCTTGCAGCTCGTAACCACGGCCGTCGTCACCCTGGTGGCGGGCATGCTGGGCGGACTTCCGGCGCTTTGGTCCGCATTGTTGGGAGGCGTCTGCTGTGTCGTTCCCAATGCCCTGTTTGCACTGCGACTTCATGTCAGTGCGCAGAAACCCGGTGGTACCAACCCGATGACGTTTTTCTTCGGGGAATTTATCAAGATTGCTACGACTTTTGCGCTCATGGGCGCGATCGTTTGGTTGTACCACGGTGTTCACTGGCTCGCATTTTTGCTGAGCTTCATCGTGGTGCTTAAGAGTTATTTCATTTTACTGTTTAGACACCGACCATGACCGTAGAAGCCGCAGAGCACGCGCCCACAGCCTCTGAATATATTGTCCACCACCTCGGACACCTCTCCACCCAGCATCAGACCAAGATCGTCGATTTCTCGATCCTGAACGTGGATACCATCTTCTGGTCCGTGTTCTGCGGTGTCATCGCCTGCTTCTTCATGTTCCTGGCCGCCCGCAAGGCGACCTCGGGTGTGCCGGGCCGCTTCCAGGCCTTCGTCGAGATGGTCGTCGAAATGGTGGAAGACCAGTCCAAGGCCATCGTCCACGGCGACCGTACCTTCATCGCCCCGGTGGCGCTGACCGTGTTCGTCTGGGTGGCCCTGATGAACTCGCTGGACTTCCTGCCGGTGGACCTGGCCTCCGGCATCCTGGGCCTGTTCGGCCTGGGTGAAATGCACCACCGCATCGTCCCCACCGCCGACCTCAACGGCACCCTGGGCATCGCCCTGGGCGTGCTGGCCCTGATGCTGTACTACAGCGTCAAGATCAAGGGCGCCGGCGGCTTCATCCATGAACTGTTTGCAGCACCCTTCGGCATCTGGCTGGCTCCGTTCAACCTGCTGCTGAACATCATCGAATTCGCCGCCAAGACCGTGTCCCTGGGCATGCGACTGTTCGGCAACATGTATGCAGGCGAACTGTTGTTCCTGCTGATCGCATTGCTGGGATCGACCGCGACCGCATTCGGCTTCATCGGCCATGTGATCGCCGGTTCTATCTGGGCAATTTTCCACATCCTGATCGTGTTGCTCCAAGCATTCATCTTCATGATGTTGACACTGGTTTACCTGGGCCAGGCGCACGAAGCGCACTAACACAAGGCTTGCAGTACCTGTTTTTCAGTTTGTTTTTTGGTTTTGTATTTAATTTAACTTTTCTTAAGGAATTGTCATGACTGATGTCTCTTTCGTTGCTCTGGCTTGCGGTTTGATCATTGGCCTGGGTGCTATCGGCGCTTGTATCGGTATCGCGATCATGGGCGGTAAGTACCTCGAAGCATCCGCACGTCAGCCTGAACTGATGAACACCCTGCAAACCAAGATGTTCCTGCTGGCTGGCCTGATCGACGCGGCCTTCCTGATCGGCGTTGGTATCGCCATGCTGTTCGCATTCGCAAATCCGTTCATCGCCAAGTAATTCGCGCTTCATAGCCGATTCTCATCTGCCGGACGATTGGTTCCGGCACTCGTTATTCTGAGAAGGAAATTACCGTGAACTTAAATGCAACATTGATTGCACAGTTCGTGGTCTTCTTCATCCTCGCCGGCTTCACGATGAAATTCGTGTGGCCGCCGTTGATTAAGGCGCTCGACGAACGCGCCAAGAAGATTGCGGACGGGCTGGCAGCCGCTGACCGCGGTAAGGCCGATCTGGCCGCCGCCGAAAAGCGTATCCAGGGCGAACTGGCATCGGCACGTGATGAAGGCCAGAAGCGCATCGGCGAAGCCGAAAAGCGCGCTCAGCTGATCATTGAAGAAGCCAAGAAGACGGCCGCTGAAGAAGCTGCCCGCATCATCGCCAACGCAAAGGCGGACGCTCAACAGCAAGTGAACCAGGCGCGTGAAGAACTGCGCGGCCAGGTCGCAACGCTCGCCGTCAAGGGCGCGGAACAGATCCTCAAGCGCGAAGTGAATGCGGCTGCTCACGCCGACTTGCTGAATCAACTGAAGACAGAGCTGTAATATGGCCGAACTCGCAACGATCGCTCGTCCTTACGCCGAAGCCTTGTTCCGTGTGGCCAAGGCAGGCAGCCTGGCAGCCTGGTCCGATCTCGTCGACGAGATGGCCCAGGTGGCGGCGCATCCCGAGGTGCAGGCCCTGGCGCAGAACCCTTCCGTATCGCATGACAAGCTGGCAGAAGTGTTTGCCGCTGCCCTGAAGACCCCGCTGTCGGTCGAGGCGACCAATTTCGTCAAGACCCTGGTCGACAACGGCCGCCTGGTCCTGCTGCCGCAGATCGCCGAACAATTCCACGTGCTCAAGAACACGGCGGAAGGTGCGGCCGATGCCAACATCGTGAGTGCCTTTGAGCTCAGCGACGCCCAGGTCAAGGATGTGGTCTCGGCACTGGAGAAGAAGTTCGGCCGCAAGCTGAATCCCTCCGTGACGGTCGACAGCAGCTTGATTGGCGGTGTGCGCGTCGTGGTCGGCGACGAAGTGTTCGATACCTCCGTGCGCGCGAAGCTGCAGCAGCTGCAAGCTGCTCTGGCCGCGTAAATGCCTCTGCCTGGCTAAGCGAAAGAACAATTTTTAGGAGTTAGTATGCAACTCAACGCATCTGAAATCAGCGAGCTGATCAAGAGCCGGATCCAAGGCCTTGGCGATACCGCTGAGATTCGCAATCAGGGCACGGTCATTTCCGTGTCCGACGGTATCTGCCGTATCCATGGTCTGTCCGACGTGATGCAAGGTGAGATGCTGGAATTCCCGGGCAACACCTTCGGCCTGGCGCTGAACCTGGAGCGTGACTCGGTGGGCGCCGTTATCCTGGGCGAATACGAACACATTTCCGAAGGCGACGTCGTCAAGTGCACCGGCCGTATCCTGGAAGTGCCGATCGGTCCTGAACTGAAGGGCCGTGTCGTGAACGCACTGGGCCAGCCGATCGACGGCAAGGGTCCGATCAACGCCAAGCTGACCGCCCCGATCGAAAAGATCGCTCCGGGCGTGATCGCGCGTCAGTCCGTGTCGCAGCCGATGCAGACCGGCCTGAAGTCGATCGACTCCATGGTGCCTGTTGGCCGTGGTCAGCGCGAGCTGATCATTGGTGACCGCCAGACCGGCAAGACCGCTGTTGCGATCGACGCCATCATCAATCAAAAGGGTCAGAACATGACCTGCATCTACGTTGCGATCGGCCAGAAGGCTTCGTCGGTCAAGAACGTGGTGCGCGCACTGGAAGCGCACGGCGCGATGGAATACACCATCGTCGTGGCCGCGACCGCCTCCGAATCGGCAGCGATGCAATACGTGTCGGCCTACTCGGGTTGCGCCATGGGCGAATACTTCCGCGATCGCGGTCAAGACGCCCTGATCGTCTATGACGACCTGTCCAAGCAAGCCGTGGCCTACCGTCAGGTCTCGCTGCTGCTGCGCCGTCCGCCGGGCCGTGAAGCCTATCCTGGCGACGTGTTCTACCTGCACAGCCGTCTGCTGGAACGTGCTGCGCGCGTGAACGCCGACTACGTCGAGAAGTTCACCAACGGCGAAGTCAAGGGCCAGACCGGTTCCCTGACCGCACTGCCGATCATCGAAACCCAGGCAGGTGACGTTTCGGCCTTCGTTCCGACCAACGTGATCTCGATCACCGACGGCCAGATCTTCCTGGAAACTTCGCTGTTCAACGCCGGTATCCGTCCTGCGATCAACGCCGGTATCTCGGTGTCGCGCGTCGGTGGCGCTGCCCAGACCAAGGTCATCAAGGGCCTGTCCGGCGGTATCCGTACTGACCTGGCGCAGTACCGTGAGTTGGCCGCCTTCGCGCAGTTCGCTTCCGACCTGGACGAAGCCACCCGCAAGCAGCTGGACCGCGGTGCGCGCGTGACCGAACTGTTGAAGCAGGCTCAGTACACCCCGCAATCGATCTCGATCATGGCTGTCACCCTGTTCGCCGTCAACAAGGGCTACATGGATGACGTCGAAGTGAAGAAGATCCTGGCCTTCGAGTCGGCTCTGCACAACTTCATGAAGACCAGCCACGCTGACCTGCTGAAGAAGATCGAAGACACCAAGCAACTGGATAAGGATGCTGAGGCAGCCCTGGCAGCCGCCATCGCTGACTTCAAGAAATCCGGCGCGTACTAATTCTTACTGAAGCTATAAGGAGTCTTACTCATGGCTACAGGTAAAGAGATACGTGGCAAGATCAAGAGCGTAGAAAATACGAAGAAGATCACCAAGGCGATGGAAATGGTCGCGGCATCCAAAATGCGCAAGGCGCAGGACCGGATGCACGCAGCCCGCCCGTACAGCGACAAGATCCGCAACATTGCGGCCAACCTGTCGCAGGCCAATCCGGAGTACGTGCACCCGTTCATGGTCCAGCAGGATACGGCCAAGCGCGTTGGTTTCATCGTCGTCACGACCGACAAGGGTCTGTGCGGCGGCATGAACACCAACTCGCTGCGTCTGTTGACCAACAAGTTCCGTGAACTGGAAGGCCAGGGCAAGGCTATCGAATCCGTCGCCATTGGCAACAAGGGTTTGGGTTTTCTGAATCGCATCGGCGCCCGTGTGGCCGCCAACGTGACGCAACT
This sequence comes from Herbaspirillum camelliae, assembly GCF_001929405.1. Classification (NCBI taxonomy): domain Bacteria; kingdom Pseudomonadati; phylum Pseudomonadota; class Betaproteobacteria; order Burkholderiales; family Oxalobacteraceae; genus Herbaspirillum; species Herbaspirillum camelliae. Next base: position 495,176 of record NZ_KV880769.1, on the reverse strand, counting down.
GGGTGATACGCCGCACCTGGAAAAGCTGATCGGCCCCGTCAAGGTGCTGCTCGACGCTTACCAGGAAGGCAAGCTGGACGCGGTGTACCTGGTGTACACCAAGTTCATCAACACGATGAAGCAGGAAGCCACCCTGCAGCAACTGCTGCCGCTGACCAGCGACAAGCTCAAGGCTGACGAGGGTACGCACTCCTGGGACTACATCTATGAGCCCGATGTGCAATCCGTGGTGGACGAACTGCTGGTGCGTTACGTCGAAGCGCTGATCTATCAAGCCGTCGCCGAGAACATGGCCTCCGAGCAATCGGCGCGCATGGTCGCGATGAAGGCCGCCAGCGACAACGCAGGTAGCGTGATCGGCGAGTTGAAGTTGGTCTACAACAAGACTCGTCAGGCCGCCATTACCAAAGAGCTGTCGGAAATCGTCGCCGGTGCGGCTGCGGTCGGCTGATCAGCTGGCGTAGCGCAGCGAAACAGAATTTAAATTTTATCTATTGAAGGAACGAAAATGGCTGATGGCAAAATCGTTCAGTGTATCGGCGCTGTGGTGGACGTGGAGTTTCCGCGCGATGCGATGCCCAAGGTTTACGATGCCTTGAAATTGGAAGGTTCGGATCTGACCCTGGAAGTCCAGCAGCAGCTGGGCGACGGCGTGGTTCGTACCATTGCGCTCGGTTCGTCGGACGGTCTGCGCCGCGGCCTGACCATCTCGAACACTGGCAAGCCCATCACGGTGCCTGTCGGTACCGCGACCCTGGGTCGCATCATGGACGTGCTGGGCAACCCGATCGATGAATGCGGTCCGGTCTCGCACGAGCAAACCGCGTCGATCCACCGCAAGGCTCCCGCGTACGACGAACTGTCGCCCTCGCAAGAGCTGCTGGAAACCGGCATCAAGGTCATTGACCTGGTCTGCCCGTTTGCCAAGGGTGGTAAGGTCGGTCTGTTCGGTGGCGCCGGTGTGGGCAAGACCGTGAACATGATGGAACTGATCAACAACATCGCCAAGGCGCACAGCGGTCTGTCCGTGTTCGCCGGTGTGGGTGAGCGTACCCGTGAAGGTAACGACTTCTACCATGAAATGGCAGAAGCCAAGGTGGTGGACCTGGAAAACCCGACCAACTCCAAGGTCGCCATGGTCTACGGCCAGATGAACGAACCGCCGGGCAACCGTCTGCGCGTGGCGCTGACCGGCCTGACCATCGCGGAAGGTTTCCGTGATGAAGGCAAGGACGTGCTGTTCTTCGTCGACAACATCTACCGTTACACCCTGGCCGGTACCGAAGTGTCCGCGCTGCTGGGCCGTATGCCTTCGGCCGTGGGCTACCAGCCGACGCTGGCCGAAGAAATGGGCCGCCTGCAAGAGCGTATCACCTCGACCAAGACTGGCTCCATCACCTCGATCCAGGCCGTGTACGTCCCTGCGGATGACTTGACCGACCCGTCGCCGGCAACCACCTTCGCCCACTTGGACTCGACCGTCGTTCTGTCGCGTGACATCGCCTCGCTGGGTATCTACCCCGCCGTCGATCCGCTGGACTCGACCTCGCGCCAGCTGGACCCGCAAGTGGTCGGCCAGGAACACTACGAGACCGCCCGTGCGGTCCAGGGTACCCTGCAGCGCTACAAGGAACTGCGTGACATCATCGCGATTCTGGGCATGGACGAACTGGCTCCGGAAGACAAGCTGATCGTGGCACGTGCTCGTAAGATGCAACGTTTCCTGTCGCAGCCCTTCCACGTCGCCGAAGTGTTCACCGGTTCCCCGGGCAAGTACGTTTCGCTGAAGGACACGATCAAGGGCTTCAAGATGATCGCCAGCGGCGAACTGGACCACCTGCCGGAACAAGCGTTCTACATGGTCGGTACCATCGACGAAGCAATCGAAAAGGCCAAGAAGATCAACTAAGACTGACCACGCCGTGGTCGATAACCGGTGCACAACCGGATGCGGCCATGGCAGGTAAGTAATCATTGATTCATTGGCGCCGCCCCTGTTCACAGGGGCGGTCAATCGACTAGGAAACGACATGGCACATACTATTCACGTGGACGTGGTCTCGGCGGAAGAGGAAATCTTCTCCGGCGAGGCAGAATTCGTCGCGTTGCCGGGCGAAGCGGGTGAACTGGGTATCTATCCCCGTCACACCCCGCTGATCACGCGCATCAAGCCAGGTGCTGTCCGTATCAAGGTCCCGGGTCAGGCACACGAGGAATTCGTGTTCGTGGCCGGCGGCCTCTTGGAAGTGCAGCCCGACGCCGTGACCGTGCTGGCCGACACCGCCATCCGTGGTGCCGACCTGGACGAAGCCAAGGCTGCTGAAGCCAAGCGTCTGGCCGAGGAAGCGCTGGTCAACCGCGACTCCAAGATCGACCACGCCGCAGCCCAGGCCGAACTGGCCGCCGCTGTGGCACAGCTGGCAGCGATCCAGAAGTTGCGTCAGAAGCGCTGATCGTTCGGCGTGTCCTTGCCTCGGCAGGGCCGACAGCAGTAAATCAAAAGGCAGCCTCGGCTGCCTTTTTTCTTGCCCGTGCGGGTCGCAGCGGCAGCGATGGCGCTGCGATGGAACATCAGTGCAGTCCGCGTATCACTGACTCGCGACGCATCTGCTGACAAAGGCTGACCCGTGCTCGACCAAGGCCAAGCTGCAGCGCAGCTCATCATTAATCTGCATCAACCGAACTGCATGCGCGCCTGCCGCCTTCGCGCTGATCGGGTAAAGTGAGTCCTTCGACACGCCAGTGTGAGGCTCACCCGCTGGCGTAAATCATTTAGTGTATTTGCCCACCACAGCAGGAGCAGACATGTCTTCAGCCGTTGCGCCGTCGTCCACTTCTTCCCTTCCTTCACACGTTCACGGCAAGCCCATCATTGCCGTGGTTGGCTTGTCCAATCGCCCCGAGCGGGCCAGCTTCGATGTGGCGGCCTATCTGCAGGCGGCGGGCTATCGCATCGTCGCCGTCAATCCCATGTATTCCGGACAGACCATTCTGGGCGAGTATTGCCACGCCTCGCTGGCTCAGGCCGGTGCCATGCTGGCGCGCAAAGGCTTGCGCATTTCCATCGTGGATTGCTTCCGCAAGTCGGCCGATATCCCGCCGGTGGTCGAGGAGGCCATTGCCATCGGCGCCGATTGCGTCTGGATGCAGCTCGACATCGTCAATGAGGAAGCGGCCGTACTCGCACGCTTGGCCGGCCTGAAGGTGATCATGGACAAGTGCATCAAGATCGAACACGCCATGGGGCAGTTCCACGGCGTGTTGTAATCCCCGGGACTGGCGCAAGCCGGTCCTTTCTCATAACGATAAAGCGAGACAACATGGCAAAAAAGATCGGCCCGCAATTCCTCGTCCATCCGAAATTCGTTCTCAAGGAAACCGAAGCCACCACCAAGCCGCTCTCCAGCGGCGACAAGGAAAAGGATCGCGCCAACGTGCAGCGCCTGTCCGGCCTCATCGGGCTGCAACAGCAGATGCTCTACGCCGGCCACAAGCACAAGGTGCTGGTGGTGCTGCAAGGCATGGATACCAGCGGCAAGGATGGCACCGTCAATGACGTGTTTGCCGCCGTCAATCCGCAGGGGATCCGCATCACCAACTTCAAGGGCCCCACGGCCATCGAACTGGCGCACGACTACCTCTGGCGCGTGCATGCGCAGGTGCCGGTGGCGGGAGAGATTGCCGTATTCAACCGCAGTCACTACGAGGATGTGCTGATTACCCGCGTGCACGACTGGATCGACGACAAGGAATGCCAGCGCCGCTATCGCCATATCAACGACTTCGAACGCATGCTGTGGGAAACCGGGACGGTGGTGTTGAAGTTCTTCCTGCACATTTCCAAGGCCGAGCAGAAGGCGCGTTTGCAGTCGCGCATCGATGATCCCAACAAGCACTGGAAATTCGATCCCCAGGACCTGGCCGAGCGCGAGCACTGGGATGCCTACCAGGCGCGCTATCAGGAAGTCCTGCGCGCCACCAGCACGCTGCATGCGCCCTGGTACGTGGTGCCGGCGGACTCCAAGAGCCATCGCAACCTGGTGGTGGCCAATGTGGTCCTGGAGACACTGCAAAAGCTCAAGCTCAAGTTCCCCGATCCCAAGCCCGAACTCAAGAATCTCAAGTTCGACTGAAGCCGGGGCCGGGCCAGCCAGGCTCAGCTTACTTGAGCCACTTGTCGAAGATCAGCTGATACTCGCCAGTGGCCTTGGCCAGGTGCAGCCAGGTATCGACATAGGCCTTGAAGGCGACGTCGCCGCGCGGCAGCAGATAGGCCTTCTCGGCGAATTGCAGCGGCTGGTCCGGCGTGACCGGGCACAGTTCGGGATGCAGCTTGGATTGCCACAGGGTCTCGCTGGCGTCGGTGACCATCACGTCGGCCTTGCCATCGACGATCTGCTGGAAGATGGTCACGTTGTCGGGATGCAGCGTCAGCGTGGCGCGCTTGTAGCGGGCGCGGGCGAAGCGTTCATTGGTGCCGCCCGGATTGACGATGGCGCGCGTGCCGGGCTGGTCGATCATGTCGAAGTTGCGGAACTTGTCCTTGTCGGCGCAACGGATGATGGGGGCTTTTCCGTCGACCATGGTCGGTTCGGAGAAGGCCGCCTTGCGTGCGCGGTCCAGGGTGATGGAGACCCCGCCCATGGCGATGTCGCACTGGGCGATGAAGTCATTCATCAGGTTGGTCCAGGTGGTCTTGATGAATTGCGCTTCCACGCCCAGCGACTTGGCCAGGGCCTGGCCCAGCTCCACGTCCATGCCCTCGAAGCTGTGGTCGGGCCGGTAGTAGGTGAAGGGCTTGTAGTCACCCGTCATGCAGATGCGCAGCTTGCCCGCCTTGATGACCTGGTCCAGGCGGGAGGCTGGCGCTGCGGCGGCGTCATCGGCCAGGGCCGGCGACAGTGACAGGGACAATGAAAGGGCGGTCAGGCCGACCAGCAGGGCGGCGCGGATGAAGCGAGTCATGCAATCTCCTCGTGGATGGGTAGGGCGGCGGTTTTCTTGTTGATCTGAAGACAGGGAATGCCGGCTGCATGGACGTTCATGCAGTGCGCAGATCATAGCAAAAGCCGCGCCTGCCGCCGCCGTTTTGCCTTGCCACGACTTGCGTCAATGTCCGCGCAGGCCAACAGCGACAATTAGCCGGAAAGCCGAGGTCGCAGGATGCGATAATGCCGCTTTGCCGTCAGATCGTATTGCAGGCCGACCATGTCTTCTTCTTCTATGTCCACCTTCGCTCCGCTCAAAAACGATACCTTCCTGCGCGCCTTGCTGCGCCAGCCCACCGACTACACCCCGATGTGGCTGATGCGCCAGGCCGGCCGCTATCTGCCCGAGTACCGCGCCACGCGCGCGCGCGCCGGTTCCTTCATGGGCCTGGCGACCAACCCGGATTACGCCACCGAGGTGACGTTGCAGCCACTGGAACGTTATCCGCTGGACGCCGCCATCCTCTTCTCCGACATCCTGACCGTGCCCGACGCCATGGGCCTGGGCCTGTACTTCGCCGAGGGCGAGGGCCCCAAGTTCCAGCGTCCCTTGCGTGACGAGGCCGCCGTCAAGGCGCTGCGTGCGCCCGACCTGGGCAACCTGGATTATGTCTTCAAGGCCGTCACCCAGATCCGCCGCGAGCTCGATGGCCGGGTGCCGTTGATCGGCTTTTCCGGCAGTCCCTGGACGCTGGCCTGCTACATGGTCGAAGGCGGCGGTTCGGATGACTTCCGCCTGGTCAAGAGCATGCTCTACAGCCGCCCCGATCTGATGCACCATATCCTCAAGACCAACGCCGAGGCCGTCGCCGCCTACCTCAACGCCCAGATCGATGCGGGTGCGCAAGCGGTGATGATCTTCGATACCTGGGGCGGTGCGCTGGCCGATGGCGTCTACCAGCAATTCTCGCTGTCCTATATGCAGCAGGTGGTCAGCCAGCTCAAGCGCGAGCAGGGTGGTCAGCAGGTCCCGGTGATCGTCTTCACCAAGGGCGGCGGGCTGTGGCTGGAACAGATCGCCGCCATCGGCGCCGACGCCGTCGGGCTGGACTGGACCGTCAACCTCGGCCAGGCGCGCCAGCGCGTGGGCGACAAGGTGGCCTTGCAGGGCAACCTGGACCCCAACGTGCTCTTCGCCGGCGACGAGGCCATCCGCGCCGAGGTGCGCAAGCTGCTTGAGTCCTTCGGTCGTCCGGGAGCGGGCAGCGGCCATGTGTTCAACCTCGGGCACGGCATCTCCCAGCACACCCCGCCCGAGGCGGTCACGACCCTGGTCCAGGCCGTGCATGAGATCAGTCGCGGCTTGCGCGCCTGAGTTTGCGCGTATTTGTCGTTATCTGTTCGCATTTGTGCGCGACGCCAAAACAATGTGAACGTTCTTGCATACCTGGCCCGACTTATGCACATACTGGCCAGTATTCCAATTGAGAATAAAATTTATTGGCGTTGGAAAACTGCAGCCGGGTTGATGCTCTAAGTCATTGATTTTATTGGCCTAATTTTGCTGCCGACAGACGTTGGATGAGCTGGGAGCCGCTGCTGCCGTGGCTCTCGGACTTGTCAAGCCCCACTTGTCAACAAAGTTATCCACAGGGCGTGTGCATAAGGCGTAAAAGCGTTTACAAAACCGTCGCTTACCGGCGTGTTTGAAGGTTTACTTTAAGTTTGTAGGACAGGCGGCGACATTTCCCGCCAGAAAAAGCCTTTCATTTTTTGTCGGCGAGCTCTTGACAAATCGATAGCCGAGCGGAATCGAAAGTCGACTTATGCACATGAAAAGCTTTCGGAGTCTGCGCAATCCGCATGAGCAAATTTTTTTTTCGATGATCGAGGTGCGCTTGCAACTCATTGATTTAAAAGGACTAATTTTTTGACCCGGATTTGAGCATCTCGCTGGAAGCCGCATCCAGACTGCATGAGGGCATGTCAAGAGGCACTTGTCCCCAAAGTTATCCACAGGCGGTGTGGATAGTTCGAAAAACGGCGATTAAACCGTGGCTTAGCCCGCATATTCAGGATTTACATTAAGTTCGTGGAACAACGCATCCTCCAGGTCGCTCTCGATACCCCCCTGCACACGGTCTTTGACTATGCCTGGCAAGCCCAGGTCGAGGGGGAGCCTGTGCCCGCCATCGGCCAGTTGGTGGTGGTGCCGTTTGGCCGCCGCGAGGCGGTCGGGGTGGTGGTCGGCCATGTGCAGCAAAGCGCGCTGGAGCAGGGCAAGATCAAGCAGGTCATTGCCGTGCGTCACCAATTGCCGCCGCTGTCGGCCCATTGGCTGGCCCTGTGCGGTTTCGCCGCCGATTACTACCAGCGCCCGCTGGGCGAGGTGATGCTGCCCGGGCTGCCCAAGAACCTGCGCGCCCTCACCACGGTAGCGCTGGACAAGGCCCTCAAGGCTCTGGGCCGTCTGAGCGCGCCGAAGAAATCCAAGGCCCGCTCCAAAGCGCGCGCCCATCCCGAAGACGAGGCGCAGCAAGAGACTGCGGCTGCCGACGCCACCCAGCCTGATCCGATGCAGTTCGCCCAGGCGCCCGCTCTGAACGCCGCCCAGCAGGAGGCGGCCGACGCCATTGCCGCCGCCCATGCGTTTGCGCCGCTGCTGTTGTACGGCGTCACTGGCAGCGGAAAGACCGAGGTCTATCTGCAAGCGGCGGCGGCCATCCTGCGCCGCGCTGCCGAGGCGGGCGAGCGCGCCCAGATCCTGGTGCTGGTGCCGGAAATCAATCTCACGCCGCAGCTCGAAGGCAATATCCGCGCACGCTTCCCGCACCTGAACGTGGTGGCCCTGCATAGCGGCCTGGCCGAGGGCGAGCGTGCCCGCAACTGGCTGGCGGCGCACCTGGGGCAGGCGCAGATCGTGCTGGGGACGCGGCTGGCCATTCTCGCTTCGCTGCCTGCGCTCAAGCTCATCGTCATCGATGAGGAGCACGATCCTTCCTACAAGCAGCAGGAAGGCTTGCGCTACTCCGCGCGCGACCTGGCCGTGTGGCGCGCCCACCAGCTCGGCATCCCGGTGGTGCTGGGCTCGGCCACGCCTTCTCTTGAGACCTGGCAGCACGCCCAGGCCGGACGCTACCGCCGGCTGGAACTGCGCCAGCGCGCCGCCCGCGAGGCGGTGCTGCCCACCGTCAAGGTGATCGACCTGGAGCGCGACAAGCCCGTCGATGGCCTGACCGCCACCCTCATTGCCGCCGTGCGCAAGCGCCTTGAGCAGGGCGAGCAATCGCTGCTGTTCCTGAACCGGCGCGGCTATGCCCCGGTGCTGGCCTGCGACGCCTGCGGCTGGATCAGCAATTGCATGCGCTGCGACGCCTTCATGGTGGTGCATCGCCCGGAGCGCCGCCTGCGCTGCCACCATTGCAGCCTGGAACTGCACATCCCGCGCGCCTGCCCGACCTGCGGCAACGTTGACCTGCAACCCTTGGGACGCGGCACCCAGCGGGTTGAAGAGGGCTTGCAGGCGATCTTCCCCGAGGCCCGCGTGCTGCGTATCGACGCCGATTCGACCCGCCTGAAGGGCTCGGCCCAGAGCGCGTTTGATAGCGTGCACCGGGGCGAGGTCGATATCCTGATCGGCACCCAGATGGTGGCCAAGGGCCATGACTTCAAAAAATTGACGCTGGTGGGCGTGCTCAATCCCGATACCGCGCTGTTCTCGCACGACTACCGCGCCAGCGAGCGCCTCTTCGCCCAGCTCATGCAGGTGGCCGGGCGCGCTGGACGGGCCGGCCTGTCGGCCGATGGCAGCTCGGGCGAGGTGCTGATCCAGACGCGTTATCCCCATCATCCGCTGTACCAGGCGGTGATCCGTCATGACTACGACGGCTTTGCCGGAGAGTTGCTGGAGGAGCGCCGTCAGGCCCACTTCCCTCCCTTCATGTACCAGGCGCTGCTGCGCGCCGAAGCGCGCGAGCTCGACACCGCCATGGCCTTCCTCAAGGACGCCGCCGCGCTGCTGGAGGCGCCGGCCATCACCATCAACGAACCGATCCCGATGACGCTGATGCGGGTGGCCAATGTGGAGCGGGCGCAATTGCTGATCGAATGCGCTTCGCGTCCGGTGCTGCAGGCTTTTCTCAAGCAGTGGCTGGCCCTGTTGCGGCCGGTGAAGACACGGGCGCGCTGGTCGCTGGAAGTCGATCCGGTTGATATCTGACCGGATCGGACGTGCGCCTCGATTTTGTTGTGATTCCTGCATCTTTGTCCTGGTGGCAGGCTTGCTCCGACGCAAGCTGCCTGCCGGGGCCGCCAACACGGTGCGCCTAGCCGGTATAATCTCGGCTGCTCAACCAATTGCAAGCGATCCCTCCGCGCGGCGCGGCACGCCAGACCAGCGCCCCGGCCGCTTCTGCTTTACCCCCTCATTCCCATGCTCGCACAACAGAAACAACGCATCTCCGACCTGTTCTCGTCCGCCTTGCAGCCGCTGCTGGCTGATAGCGGCCTGACGCCGACCATCACCCTGGAGCGTCCGCGCGATGCCTCGCACGGCGACGTCGCCTGCAACATCGCCATGCAGCTGGCCAAGCCGCTGAAGAAGAATCCGCGCGAGCTGGCGCAGGCCATCGTGGCCGCCGTCATGGCCGACCCGGCCCGCGAAGGCCTGGTGGAGTCGGTCGAGATCGCCGGCCCCGGCTTCATCAACCTGCGCGTGGCCGCAGCGGCCAAGCAGGCGGTGGTCAAGGTGATCCATGAACAGGGCGAGGCTTATGGCCGTGGCAGCGCCGGTGCTGGCAAGAAGGTGCTGGTCGAGTTTGTCTCGGCCAATCCCACTGGTCCGCTGCACGTGGGCCATGGCCGCCAGGGCGCGCTGGGCGATGCGCTGTCCTCGCTCCTGGAAGTGCAGGGCTACGATGTGCTGCGCGAGTTCTACTACAACGATGCCGGCGTGCAGATCGCCACGCTGGCCACCTCGGTGCAGGCGCGTGCGCGCGGCTTCAAGCCGGGTGACGCCCAATGGCCCGAGTCGGCCTACAACGGCGACTACATCGCCGACATCGCCCGCGACTTCCTCGACAAGAAGACCGTCTCGGCCAGCGATGGCGAACCCGTCACCGGCAGCGGCGACGTCGAGGACATCGAATCGATCCGCCGTTTCGCCGTGGCCTACCTGCGCCACGAGCAAGACCTCGACCTGCAGGCCTTCGGCGTGAAGTTCGACAATTACTACCTCGAGTCCTCGCTCTACGCCGACGGCAAGGTGGCCGCCGCCGTGGAGGCGCTCATTGCCGCCGGCAAGACCTACGAGCAGGATGGCGCGCTCTGGCTGCGCACCACCGACTATGGCGACGACAAGGATCGCGTCATGAAGAAGACCGACGGCACCTACACCTACTTCGTGCCCGACGTCGCCTATCACATCAACAAGTGGCAACGCGGCTACGGCAAGGTCATCAATATCCAGGGCAGCGACCACCACGGCACCATCGCGCGCGTGCGCGCCGGCCTGCAGGCTGCTGGCGTGGGCATTCCGCAGGGCTATCCGGACTACGTGCTGCACAAGATGGTCACCGTCATGCGCAATGGCGAAGAGGTCAAGATCTCCAAGCGCGCCGGTTCCTACGTGACCCTGCGCGACCTCATCGAATGGTCGGCCGGTGAGCCGGTCGAGGGTCAGGAACGCGACCTCACCCGTGGCCGCGATGCGGTGCGCTTCTTCCTCATCTCGCGCAAGGCCGATACCGAGTTCGTCTTCGATGTCGACCTGGCGCTGGCGCAGTCCGATGAAAACCCGGTCTACTACGTGCAGTATGCGCATGCCCGTATCTGCACCGTGCTGGGCAAGTCGGGCGTGGACGAAGAGGCGCTCAAGACCACCGCCGACCTGTCGCTCTTGACCGCGCCGCGCGAAGCAACGCTCCTGGCCAAGCTGGCCGAGTATCCGGACATGCTGGCGCATGCCCTGCAGGAACTGGGACCGCACCAGGTCGCCTTCTACCTGCGCGATCTGGCAGGCGAACTGCATAGCTACTACAATGCGGAACGCGTGCTGGTCGACGATGTCCCAACCAGGTCCGCGCGCCTGGCGCTGTTGTCCGCCACCCGCCAGGTGCTGCGCAACGGCCTGGCGCTGTTGGGCGTATCGGCTCCGGCCAGAATGTAAAACAAGCAGCTAAAGAGAAACGTGAAACCGTTGAACGCGAAATATCACAAGCAGGCCGGCGGCACGCTGCTCGGTCTGATCCTGGGTTTGATCGTCGGCCTGGGCATCGCCGTGGGTGTGGCCCTGATGATCACCAAGTCGCCCATCCCCTTCGTCAACAAGGTGACGCGCCCCGAACGCGCCGATCCGACGCCGGCCCAGGCAGCCGATCCCAACCGTCCGCTCTACGGCAACCGCGACATCGCCCGCGAAGCAGCGCGCGACCAGCAGCAGTCGCAGACGCCGGTGCCGCCCAATACCGCCGCCGCCCAGCCGGTCCCGCCCGTGGCGCCGACGCCGCAGGCTACTGCGCCGGCCGCCAAGCCCGACAGCAAGACGGCGGACGCCAAGCCCTCGGCCAGCACGCCGCCGGCCAGCGCGTCCAAGAACGACGCCAACGACGACAAGTGGACCTACTTCCTGCAGACCGGCGCCTTCCGCGACCAGGCCGATGCCGAAAGCGCCCGCGCCAAGCTGGCCCTGCTGGGCTTCGAGGCCAAGGTCACCGAACGCACCGCCGACAGCGGCGTGCTGTACCGGGTCCGCATCGGCCCCTTCGCCCATGCCGAGGCAATGAACCGTACGCGCAGCAAGCTGTCCGACAACGGGGTCGATGCCGCCATCGTGCGCATTCCCAAGTAATCCGATTTCACCGTGGATGCCGGCGGCTGGGGATGGCCGGCCGGTACGACGGTGTGCAGGCCGGCACAGGCCGGCCCGACCGACTATCCATCAGAGAGGGTAATACCATGCGTTTCCATCAAAAGCTGCTGGCTGCCGTCAGTTTCGGCGTGCTGGCCTTCACCGCCAGCGTTGGCGCCTCGGCCTCCCCGGCCAATCCGCAGGTAGGCACTGACTATCGTGTGCTGGAGCAGGCCCAGCCCACCGATTCCGGCAACAAGGTCGAGGTCACCGAATTCTTCTGGTTCGACTGCCCGCACTGCGCCGCCTGGGATCCCTCGCTGACGGCCTGGGTCAAGAAGCAGGGCGACAAGATCAGCTTCAAGAAGGTGCCGGTCGCTTTCCGCGACAGCTTCGTGCCGCAGCAGAAGCTCTACTACACCCTGGAAGCCATGGGCCGCGCCGATGAGCTGACCCCCAAGATCTTCCACGCCATCCACGTCGAGAACCAGCGCATCAATACCGACAAGACCATCCTCGCCTACATCGAGAAGGCCGGTATCGACAAGCAGAAATTCCTCGACCTCTACAATTCCTTCGGCATCCAGACCAAGGCCCGCCGCGCAGCCCAGCTGCAGGAAGCCTACAAGGTCGACGGCGTGCCGATGATCGCCATCGATGGCCGCTACGTGACCTCGCCGGCCGTGGTCGGCGTGGCGCTGGCCAACCAGCCCGAGTCCATGCAGCAGGCCGCCGCTCTGCAGGTGATGGATCACCTGGTGGCCAAGGCCGCCGCCGAGAAGGCCAAGAAGAAGTAAGCAAGACCCTTCGTCGACGGTCCGCGTCCGCGAGGTCGCGGACCGTTTTCATTTGCACGGCGCCGGTGCGCTCTGCTGGCAAGCTAAAGGAGTTGGCATGACATCCCTTCCCATCGTCGGTGCTTCGCTGCGGGTCTTCTTGACCGGCGCTTCCAGCGGCCTGGGCATGGCCCTGGCGCGCGCCTATGCCAGCCAGGGCGCGGTGCTGGGATTGGTGGCGCGGCGCACTGCCGAGCTCGAGGCCTTGCGCGCGGCCCTGCCGCATGCTGAGCGCCATCGCGTCTATGCGCTCGACGTCACCGATCACGCCGCGCTGGCCGCGGCGGCCACCTCCTTCATGGATGAGTTTGGCGGCGCTGATGTGCTCATCGCCAATGCCGGCATTTCGCAGGGCACGCTGACCGAATTCCAGGAAGACCTGGCGGCCTTCGAACGCATCCTGGCGGTCAACGTCACGGCCACCTTCGCCACCTTTACGCCCTTCGTGGCGCGCATGAAGGCCTTGCCTGAAGCCCAGCGCCGCCGCTGCCGCCTGGTCGGCATCGGCAGCGTGGCCGGCATACGCGGCCTGCCCGGAGCGGGCGCCTACAGCGCCTCCAAGTCAGCCGTCATCAGCTACTGCGAATCGCTGCGGGTGGAATTGCGCGCCTGCGGCATCAAGGTCGTGACCATCGCGCCGGGCTACATCGATACCCCGATGACCCGCGTGAACACCTATCGCATGCCCTTCCTGATGCCGGTGGAGCGCTTTGCCGCGCGCGCCGTGCAGACCATTGACGCGGGCGTCAGCTATCGCGTCATTCCCTGGCAGATGGGGGTGGTGGCCAAGCTGCTGCGCCTGCTGCCCAACTGGCTCTACGATATGGCCTTCGCCCGCGCCCCGCACAAGCAACGCAAGCCCTAACCGTCGCGGCCCGCGCCGCACCTGGAGTTTTTCATGAAGATCATTTTTGCCGGTACCCCGGAGTTCGCCGCCGTCGCCCTCGAAGCCCTGTATGCCGCCGGCCACGAGATCACGCTGGTGCTGACCCAGCCCGACCGCCCCGCCGGGCGCGGCATGCAGCTGCAGGCTTCGCCGGTGAAGCAGTGCGCGCTCAAGCATGGCACGCCGGTGGCGCAGCCGGTCTCGCTGCGCCTGGATGGCAAGTATCCCGAGGTGGCGCAAGAGGCGCATGCGCTGCTGCGATCGACGCCGCATGACGTGATGATCGTGGCGGCCTATGGCCTGATCCTGCCGCGCAGCGTGCTCGACATTCCGCGTTACGGCTGCATCAACATCCACGGCTCGCTGTTGCCGCGCTGGCGTGGCGCCGCCCCCATCCATCGCGCCATCGAGGCGGGCGATGCCGAGACCGGCATCACCATCATGCAGATGGAAGAGGGCCTCGACACCGGTCCCATGATGCTCATCGAAAGCTTGCCCATCATTGACGAGGACACCACCGGCAGCCTGCATGACAAGCTGGCCGCGCTGGGCGCAAAGATGATCGTGGAAGCCATGGAGAAGCTGGAGCAGGGCGCCCTGCCAGCCACGCCGCAGCCGGAAGAAGGCGCCAACTATGCCGCCAAGATCGCCAAGGAAGAAGCCGCGCTGGACTTCAGCCAGAGCGCCGAGCAACTGGCACGCCGCATCCGCGCCTTCAATCCCTTCCCGGGTGCGACTGGCCGTTTCGGCGATACCGTGGTCAAGCTCTGGAAGGCGCGTCCGGTCAGCGTGGCGCAGCAGGGCGAACCCGGCCAGGTGCTGTCGGCCGATGCCCAGGGCGGCATCGTGGTGGCCTGCGGCGAAGGCGCGCTACTGCTGACCGAATTGCAGAAACCCGGCGGCAAGCGCCTGCCGGCGGCGGAATTCCTCAAGGGTTTCCCGATGGAAGGCGGCCGCCTGGCCTGAGCTGCGCTGATCCGTTCGCCTCAGGCGTAGGGCTTGAGAACGTGCGGCAGGTGCCGCCAGAACAGTTCCTCGCCCAGATGCACGCGCGCCTGCCAGTCATCGGCGGCGTCATCATTGGCGCCGTCGGTGATGAACTTGAAGGCGCGCCACGGCACGCCGAAGTGCTTGCACACGCGGGCGATGGCAAACAGTTCCATATCCACCAGATCCACCTTCTGCTCCAGAAGCCACTCGTCGGCAGCCGTCACGAAGCTGTCGCCGGTGCCGCAGAGCACGCCGGCATAGCCCGATTCCAGCCGGGCCGGCTGCTGTTCCTGGTTCACCAACGGCGTCACTCCGCGCGGCGCCAGCGGCATGGCCGCCATGTCGCGCTGGATCACGGCGGCCACTTCCAGCAGCCCATCATGCAATGGATCGATCTTGCCGGCCGTGCCGAAATTGATGACCGCGCGCGGACGGTGAGCCAGGATGGCCGCCGTGGTATGCAGGGCGGCATTGACCTTGCCGACGCCGCAATAGACCACCTTGACGTCCGCCGGGGCAGCCGCGGCGTTGAGTTCGCTTTCCAGAGCGGTCAGGATGAGGATGGGTTGCTGATCTGGCATCTGTGTAAATAGTTAACGGTTTGCAACGAGGCGCCGCCCGCAAAGGCTTCCCGGGGGCGGGAGAAGGGCGCTTTGGCGTATAATCGGGCTCACTTTTCGCCTGTCAAACCGGTCCATTTCTGGCCGGTTTTTTTATCCGCAACTGCGTTGCTCGCGGTGGCAGGCTCTGCATTGTTGCCGTAACCAGAGAAAAACGCCAGATGAAGCCGAACGAACTGTGCCAGACCGAATTGCTGCTGCGCGACCTGATGTCGCAGCGCATCCTCATCCTCGATGGCGCCATGGGCACCATGATCCAGCGTTACAAGCTGACCGAAGAGGATTACCGTGGCCAGCGTTTTGCCGATTTCAGCGTTCCCGGCAAGGACCTGTTCGTCAAGGGCAACAACGAATTGTTGTCGCTGACCCAGCCGCACATCATCCAGGAAATCCACGAGCAATACCTGGCCGCCGGCGCCGACCTGATCGAGACCAATACCTTCGGCGCCACCAGCGTGGCCCAGGACGACTACCACATGGCGCACCTGGTCTACGAGATGAACGTGGAGTCGGCGCGCCTGGCGCGCGCCGCCTGCGACAAGTACTCGACCCCGGACAAGCCGCGCTTCGTGGCCGGCGCCCTCGGCCCCACGCCCAAGACCGCATCGATCTCGCCGGACGTCAACGATCCCGCCGCCCGTAACGTCACTTTCGATCAACTGGTCGCCGCCTACCTGGAGCAGACCCGCGCGCTGGTCGAAGGCGGCGCCGACGTGCTGCTGGTCGAGACCATCTTCGACACGCTCAACTGCAAGGCCGCGCTCTTCGCCATCGATACCTTCTTCGAGGAAAGCGGCAAGCGCCTGCCCATCATGATCTCGGGCACCGTCACCGATGCGTCCGGACGCATCCTGTCGGGCCAGACCGTGACGGCCTTCTGGAACTCCATCCGCCACGCGCGCCCGCTGACGGTCGGCCTGAACTGCGCACTCGGTGCGGCCCTGATGCGCCCCTATGCGGAAGAGCTGTCCAAGATCGCCGATACCTTCGTCTGCATCTACCCGAACGCCGGCCTGCCCAATCCGATGAGCGACACCGGCTTTGATGAAACCCCGGATGTCACCTCGGCCCTCTTGAAGGAATTCGCCGAGAGCGGGTTCGTCAACGTCGCCGGTGGCTGCTGCGGCACCACGCCGCCGCACATCAAGGCCATTGCCGAGACGGTCGCCAAGATCGCGCCGCGCAAGGTCCCCGAGCCCACCCACGAGATGCGCCTGTCGGGCCTGGAGCCCTTCACCATCAATGACCAGTCGCTCTACGTGAACGTCGGCGAGCGCACCAACGTCACCGGTTCCAAGGCCTTCGCCCGCCTGATCCTCAACGAACAGTACGACGAAGCCCTGGCCGTGGCGCGTCAGCAGGTCGAGAACGGCGCGCAGATCATCGACATCAACATGGATGAGGCGATGCTCGATTCGGTCGCCGCCATGACGCGCTTCCTCAACCTGATCGCCTCCGAGCCCGACATCGCCCGCGTGCCCATCATGATCGACTCTTCCAAGTGGGAAGTGATCGAAGCGGGTCTGAAATGCGTGCAGGGCAAGTCCATCGTCAACTCCATCTCGATGAAGGAAGGCGAGGAGAAATTCCTGCGCGAAGCCAAGCTGTGCCGCCGCTATGGCGCGGCCGTCATCGTCATGGCCTTCGACGAAGTGGGCCAGGCCGACACCTTTGCCCGCAAGATCGAGATCTGCGAACGCGCCTATCGCCTGCTGGTGGACAAGCTGGACTTCCCGCCCGAAGACATCATCTTCGACCCCAACATCTTTGCAGTCGCAACAGGCATCGAGGAACACAACAACTACGCGGTCGACTTCATCGAAGCCACCCGCTGGATCCACCAGAACCTGCCGTACGCCAAGATCAGCGGCGGCGTCTCCAACGTCTCCTTCAGCTTCCGTGGCAATGACCCGGCGCGCGAAGCCATCCACACGGTCTTCCTGTATCACGCCATCAAGGCCGGCATGACCATGGGCATCGTCAATGCCGGCATGATCGGCGTCTATGACGACCTGCCGGCCGAGCTGCGCGAGCGTGTGGAAGACGTGGTCCTGAACCGCCGCGAAGACGCCACCGAGCGCATGATCGAATACGCCGCCACCTTGAAGGCCGGCGACAAGAAGGAAGAAGCCACCCTGGAATGGCGCAACCTGCCGGTCGCCAAGCGCCTCTCGCATGCGCTGGTGCACGGCATCACGCAATGGATCGTGGAAGACACCGAAGAGGTGCGCCAGCAGATCGCCGCCGATGGCGGCCGTCCCATCCACGTGATCGAAGGTCCGCTGATGGATGGCATGAACGTGGTCGGCGACCTGTTCGGCCAGGGCAAGATGTTCCTGCCGCAGGTGGTCAAGTCGGCGCGCGTGATGAAGCAGGCCGTGGCGCACCTGATTCCCTTCATCGAAGAAGAGAAGCGCCAGCTCGAGATCGCCACCGGCGAAGTGGCCAAGCCCAAGGGCAAGATTGTGATCGCCACCGTCAAGGGCGACGTGCACGACATCGGCAAGAACATCGTCACCGTGGTCCTCCAGTGCAACAACTTCGAAGTGGTCAACATGGGCGTGATGGTGCCCTGCGCCGAGATCCTGGCCAAGGCCAAGGAAGAGAAGGCCGACATCATCGGCCTATCGGGCCTGATCACCCCGTCGCTGGAAGAGATGGCCTACGTCGCCAAGGAAATGCAGCGCGATCCATATTTCGCGGGTCTCAAGATGCCGCTGATGATCGGCGGCGCCACCACCTCGCGCGCCCACACGGCAGTGAAGATCGCGCCCAACTACGAAGGTCCGGTGGTCTATGTGCCGGACGCATCACGCGCCGTCTCGGTGGCGCAATCACTGCTGGCCGACGAGCAGAAGACGCAGTACGTGGCCGACCTGAACGCCGACTACGAACGCATCCGCGAACAGCACGCCAGCAAGAAGGCCGCGCCCATGCTCTCGCTGGCCGCCGCCCGCGCCAACAAGACCAAGCTGGAATTCGCCCCGGTCAAGCCCAAGTTCATCGGCCGCCGTCTGTTCAAGAATGTGGACCTGGGTTTGCTGGCCAACTACATCGACTGGGGCCCGTTCTTCCAGACCTGGGACCTGGCCGGCCCGTATCCCGCCATCCTCACCGATGAAGTCGTGGGCGAAGCCGCCACCAAGGTCTTCCAGGAAGCCCAGGCCATGTTGAAGAGGATCATCGATGGCCGTTGGCTCACCGCCAATGGCGTCATCTCGCTGTTGCCGGCCAACACCGTCAACGACGACGACATCGAGATCTACACCGACGACAGCCGCAGCCAGGTCGCCTTCACCTACTACGGCCTGCGCCAGCAGACCGAGAAGCCGGTGGTGGACGGCGTCGCCCGTCCCAACCAGTGTCTCTCGGACTTCATCGCGCCTAGGGACTCGGGTGTGCAGGATTACATCGGCATGTTTGCCGTGACCGCTGGCCTCGGTATCGAGAAATACGAAAAGCGCTTCGAGGATGCCCACGACGATTACTCGTCCATCATGCTCAAGGCCCTGGCCGACCGCCTGGCCGAAGCCTTTGCCGAATACCTGCATGAGCGCGTGCGCAAGGACCTGTGGGGCTATGCCGCTGACGAGAACCTCAGCAGCACCGACCTGATCAAGGAAAAATACCTCGGCATCCGCCCCGCACCCGGCTATCCGGCCTGCCCCGAGCACACCGTGAAGGCTGACGTTTTCCGCACCATGCAGTGCGACGAGATCGGCATGCAGTTGACCGAGTCCTACGCCATGTTCCCGGGTGCTTCGGTGTCGGGCTTCTACTTCGCCCATCCGCAGTCGAAGTACTTCGTAGTCGGCAAGATCGGCGAAGATCAAGTCGTGGATATGGCAGAGCGCCGCCATGTGCCCAAGGAAGAGGTGGAACGCTGGCTGGCGCCTAATCTGTAAATAATTTACGGGTCATCGTCCGGCCTGCTGCCGGACGATGAGTTTCGTTTCTGTACCTTTGCCGCTGGTCCTTGTATTCCGCCGCCGTCCTGCTATCATCCACGCCCGCCGTTCCGTAGCCCTGCTTTTGCCATGATCGATTCCGCTGACCACGTCACCCATGCACTGCCCGTGACCGTGGCCACGCGCCTGCACTTCACCGACGGCAAGACGCGCGCCATCTTTACCGTGGACCTGGTGCAGGACCTGCTGGGCGACTGGGTGCTCACCCAAGCCTGGGACGGCATCGAAGGCCGCAGCGCGGTGCGCCGGGTGGTGGTGGCCGGGCATGAGGAGGGTTTGCGGATGCTGCAGAAGATTGCGCGGCACAAGGAGCGGCTGGGTTTTCGGCCGGTGCATCTTTATCACGTGGGCTGAGGTTGCCCGGCTTTCTATAGAACGCCGCTCGCTGCGCCTGCTTACACGGTAGGAACAGTACCGCCGTCTATTCGATATTCGGTCCCGGTGATCGACGCGGATCGCGGGGACGCCAGGAAAGCGATCAAATCGGCGACCTCTTGTGGTTTTGCGGGGCGACCCACGGGAATTCCTCCCAGCCAATCCATGATGATCTTCTTGCCGCCTTCGTAGTCTGTTCCGGCGTGTGCAGCCGTGCGCTGCGCAAATGCTACCGAAGCCTCGGTCTCGATCCAGCCAGGTGCAACGCTGAGGACGCGGACACCCTTGGATGTCACCTCTTTTGCCAGTGACTTGCTGTAGGTCGTGAGGGCTGCTTTTGCAGCGGCATAGGCGGTCGTTGATTCGGGCAAAGGCAGCACACGCTGGATAGAGCTGACGTGAATGATGACCCCCGACCCTTGGGCCAGCATGTTCGGCAGCAGTGCACGATCCATGCGTACGGCAGGCATCAGGTTCAGATTGAATTCGGCGAACCAGTGCTCATCACTGATTGCAGCGAAACCACCGCCGGGTGTCTTTGATCCGCCGAGCGCGTTGATCAGGATGTCGACGCCGCCCCAATCCTTCAAGACTGTCTGGGAAAAGTGATGCGTGCCCTCCGCTGTCGACAGGTCAGCAGCTAAGTAGGTGACGCCCTCGACAGACTGCAGAGGCAAGCTACGAGCCGATGTCGCCACCCTTGCACCTGCTTGCGCAAGGGTTTTCACGACTGCTGCGCCAAGGCCCTGCGTGCCGCCGGTAACCACAGCCCGCAGGCCGTTGAGGTGAAGGTCAAAGCTCATGTCGTGATCTCCAACGATGCGATCAGGCCACGTTCCAGGCGAAAGCGGTAAGACATGACAATCGGGCTGCCAGGGAAGTTGCCGGTGACGTTGGCGCGCACGAGTTGGACGCTGTCCTCCCGCTCGATGGCGAACGGCAAGCTCGTCGCACTGTACTTGGCCCATGCCTTGGCCAAGAAGGTCGTGATGGCGTCGACTCCCGTATAGGTGTGACCGTCATCCTTCATGACAGCTTGCGCCGTGAAGCACTGTGCCAGGGCTGCAGGGTCATGTTCGGCCGCGAAGTACGCGGCGATGGGTTCAGGAAGGGGCAAGGTGTTCATGTTGTTGGCTCCATGCGATCAGTAAAGGCACTAGGATGCGCGTCAGGTTGAATTTAGTGAATATCATATAATCGTCATGATCTATGTAGCAGGAAATACATAATGCGTGGATCCGAATTTAACGAACTCAAAGCATTCGTGGCCGTTGTGGAGCGCCAGAGCTTTGTCCGGGCGGCAGAGCATCTGGGTCTGTCGCCATCGGCGCTTAGCCAGACGATCCGGCAGCTCGAAGACCGTATTGGCGCACGCCTTCTGAATCGCACGACGCGAAGCGTCGCGCCATCGGCCAATGGAGAACTGCTCTACAGGCGTGTGGCTCCGCTATTTCGGGAAATGGCTGCGGCTGTTGCTCAAGCAAGTGAGGCCACAGGACAGATGAGCGGCAGGCTACGTATCAACACCCTGGGGATTGCTGCGAGAACCATCATCGCGCCGCGGCTTGCGCGCTTCCATCAAGCGCACCCTGACGTGGTTCTCGACATCGTGGTGGACGATACGCTGACGGATATCGTGGCTGGCCGCTTCGATGCGGGTATTCGCGTGGGTAACAGAGTCGAGAAAGACATGGTAGCTATCCGTCTGACGCCGGACCTGAACATGGTTGCCGTGGCATCGCCGGACTATCTCGCGCGTCGAGGGGTACCGAGGTCCCCCAAAGATTTGCATGACCATATATGCATCAACTGGCGCCTGCAGATGGACGGCAGGCACTATCGCTGGGAGTTCAAGAAACGAGGTCAGCAACTCGAGGTTGCGGTGGACGGTCCCATCATCACGAATCATGTTGACATCGGCGTCGCTGCAGCGCTTGGTGGGCTCGGCATTGCTTATCACTTCGAACGCGATGGCGTGAGTGAACTGTTGGGCCAGGGACGACTGGTTCAGGTCTTGGCGGACTGGTCGATTTCGCGCCCAGGCTTGTTCCTCTACTATCCTAACAGGCAGCATCGGCCAGCCCTTCTCGGTGCGTTCATCGACTGTCTGTTGGATCGAAAGCTGGTCGATCAACCCTAGAACGCATCTCATGCCCATTTATGAAATGAGTTCTAAGGAAGTTTGACAGGGAAGAATGTCTTAGACCTTTTGCGTTGTCACCGCGATGAGCACTGAGAAGACGGTTATACCCCAATAAAATTAATCCGGAGACCCCATGCCCCCTACCTCACCCCCGCAGTCCCCTCCCGTCGACCGCCTCCAGGTCGATTCCCCCTACGCTGTAATGCGCCTGTGCATCACCCTGGTCCTGATGATCGTGGGCGCCAGCGGCATGTACGTGATGGCGGTGGTGCTGCCGGCAGTGCAGGCGCATTTCCAGGTGGATCGCGGGCTGGCGTCCATGCCCTATACCCTGACCATGCTGGGCGTGGGCGTAGGCGGCCTGCTGATGGGGCGCATGGCCGACCGCTCCGGCATCACGCGCCCGCTGCTGCTGGGCGGGGCCTGCCTGGGCGCGGGCTTCATCGCGGCGGCAATGGCGCCCAACATCTGGTTCTTCATGGCCGCGCACTGCCTGCTGATCGGCTTGCTGGGCACGGCCTGTACCTTCTCGCCGCTGGTGGCCGATACCTCGCTGTGGTTCCGCAAGCGGCGCGGCATCGCCGTGGCGGTGTGCGCCAGCGGTAACTACCTGGGCGGCGCGCTGTGGCCGCCCATCATCCAGCACTTCGTCGACAGCGTCGGCTGGCAGCACACCTATATCGGCATGGGTATCGCCTGCAGCCTCATCATGTGCAGCCTGGCCCTGCTGATGCGCGCGCGTCCGCCGGCTCAGGACAGCAGCGCCGCCAGCGCCCGCCCGGGCGGCGGTCCGCGTCCCTTCGGACTGGCCCCGGGCGCGGCGCAACTGCTGCTGTGCGTAGCCGGGGTGGCGTGTTGCGTGGCCATGGCCATGCCCCAGGTGCATATCGTGGCCTATTGCGGCGACCTCGGCTATGGCCCGGCGCGCGGCGCCCAGATGCTGTCGTTGATGCTGGCCTGCGGTGTGGTCAGCCGCCTGGTCTCGGGCGCCATCTGCGACCGTATCGGCGGCCTGCGCACGCTGTTGCTGGGCTCCATGCTGCAGGGCTTGTCGCTGCTGCTGTTCATCCCCTTCGACAGCCTGGCCTCGCTGTACCTGATCTCGGCGCTGTTCGGCCTGTTCCAGGGCGGCATCGTGCCTTCCTATGCCATCATCGTGCGCGAGTACTTCCCCGCCGCCGAGGCTGGCCAGCGCGTGGGTGCAGTCATCATGGCCACCATGTTCGGCATGGCGCTGGGTGGCTGGGTGTCGGGCAAGATCTTCGACATGACCGGCTCCTACCACGCTGCCTTTGCCAATGGCATCGGCTGGAACCTGCTCAACCTGGCCATTGCCCTGTTCCTGCTCACCCGCGTGCGCAGCCTGCATCTGCGCGCTGCCTGAGCTGGTGCGTGCGGTCGTGGTTGGCAGCGTAGCGGCTTTCGGCTACGCTGCCGGCTCAACCGATCAATGCTTGCTACCCGCGCTCATCCGCCATGTTCATCCTCTTTCTCAAGGCCGTCGTCCTGATCCCGGTCACGCTCTTGCCCATCCTCAATCCCCTGGGCATCGCGCCGGTGTTCGCCAACCTGCTGGGCAATGTCAGCCGCAGCACCGAAAAGCGTATTGCGCGCCAGGTGGCTATCAATTGCTGGTTCATGCTGGTGGCGGCCATCTTCATCGGCTCGCACGTACTGACCTTCTTCGGCATCTCGCTGCCCATCGTGCGGGTGGGCGGCGGGCTGCTGGTGGCGGTATCGGGGTGGAAGCTGCTCAATGACAACAGCCAGGACAGTTCCATCCCGACCCAGGTCGCCAAGACCTATGACGAAGACCTGCCCGATGATGAGATCAAGGCGCGCAGCTTCTATCCGATGAGTTTTCCGCTGACGGTGGGGCCGGGGACCATTGCCGCTTCCATCACGCTGGGCGCCAATACCCCCACGCGCCTGCTGGACTGGGTGATTTCGGTCGGTAGCGCCGCGCTGGGCGCGGCCCTGACGGCGCTGGTGATCTTCCTCTGCTACAACTATGCGCACAAGCTGGTCCATCTGATGGGCCGCCTGGGCACCATGGTGGTGCTGCGGCTGTCGGCCTTCATCCTGCTGTGCATCGGAATCCAGATCTTCTGGTCGGGCATGTCGGCCTTGCTGGCCGAGGCGGGGATCAGTGGGGTGGCGCCGTGAAGATTGAAGAGTTCGGGATTTCAGACTCCCGTTCGGACTGAGTAGGCCCGCCAGGGCCGTATCGAAGACGCTCTGAAGGTGCATCTTCGATACGCGGCTGCGCCGCTACTCAGTCCGAACGGGTGGAGATGAACCGGGGAGCGGATATCTCAGGAATTTAGAATTGAAACGTGAAAAACTTAGTTTCTCCAGAGTAAAAACTAACTATTTCAACCACCCCAGCTCATCCAGCGCATCCTGCACCAGCTCCAGCCTGAGCACGGGATTGTCCAGCGCCAGCAGGCTCTGCTTGAGTTCCACGCTGATGGGCATCATCTCGGCCCAGCGGTTGGCCACCCAGCCGCAATCATCGAGCCGGTAAGGCGCGGCAATGGGCACCTCGCTGTCCGGCAAGCCCTGGCGCAGCACCGATTGCAGCAGGTTCTCCAGCGCCTGCGTGGTATTGCGCAGTTCTTCCGGGATGCTGACCGCGCGGTCCCCCTCCATCATTTCCACCTGGGCAGTCCATAGCCCATGTTTCTGCTGCTCGGCCTGGACGATGCGAAAACGCTCGCCGCCCAGGCAGGCGATGCGCATGAGACCGGGCGAGGGCGTGCTCCATTCCTGGATGCGCGCCAGCGTGCCCACACCGACGAAGCGCTCGCTCTGCCCGGGGCGGCGCACTTCTGCGCCTTGCGTGAGCGCGACCACGCCAAAGCTGCTGCCCTCGGCGATGCACTTGCCTATCATGTCCAGGTAGCGCACCTCGAAGATCTGCAGCGGCAGCCGCCCTTCGGGAAAGAGCGTGCTGGCCAGCGGAAACAGCGGGATGGTCTGGGCCGAGATCGGCGGGCGCGGGGTGGCGGGGGCGGCGGGCATGGTCACTCCTGGAAGCTCTCACTCATGAACGCAGAGCATACCGGTTCTCGGCCACGCATTCATAGCGCTGCACGATGTAGCCATTGTCGTCCACGCTTTCGAGATAGACGTCGAACTGCCACAGCCGCGCCATGTGGCGCAGCACTTCATTGGTACTGTCGCCCAGCGAGCGGCCATCGCTGCGGAAGTGACGCAGGGTCAAACTGCGATTGCCACGCGTGTTGACCGACCACACCTGGATGTTGGGCTCGCGGTGGTTGATGTCGTACTGCCGGGACAGGGCCTGGCGCACGTACTGGAAGCCGCGCTCGTTGTGGATGGCCGAGACTTCGATCTCGCTGCGGGATTCGTCGTCCAGCACGGCGAACATGCGCATGTCGCGCATGAGCTTGGGCGAGAGGTATTGCGCGATGAAACTCTCATCCTTGTAGTTACGCATCACGTACTGCAGGGTATCGAGCCAGTTACGTCCGGCGATGTCGGGGAACCACTCGCGATCTTCATTGGTGGGGTTCTCGCAGATGCGGCGGATGTCGCTCATCATCGAGAAGCCCAGCGCATACGGATTGATGCCGTTGTAATAGGGTTTGGTGATGGGCGGCTGGAATACCACATTGCTGTGCGAATGCAGGAATTCCATCATGAAGCCATCGGTCAGGCGGCCTTGATCGTAGAGCGTGTTCAGCAGCGTGTAATGCCAGAAAGTGGCCCAGCCTTCGTTCATCACCTGGGTCTGGCGCTGCGGATAGAAATACTGGCCAACCTTGCGTACGATGCGGATGACTTCGCGTTCCCAGGGTTCCAGCAGGGGCGCGTTCTTCTCGGCGAAATAGAGCAGGTTTTCCTGCGGTTCGGAGGGAAAGCGGCCCTCCACGGCGGCGGCCGTCATTTCCTTTTTCGCCGGCAGGGTGCGCCACAGTTCGTTGACCTGCGATTGCATGTAGGCCTCGCGCTCGCGCTGGCGCGCCTTCTCCTGCGCTAGCGACAGGCGCTGCGGACGCTTGTAGCGGTCCACGCCATAGTTCATCAGCGCATGGCAAGAGTCCAGCAACTCTTCCACACGCTCGAAGCCATGGCGCTCTTCGCACTCGGCGATGTAATTACGCGCATACACCAGGTAATCGATGATGGCGCTGGCATCGGTCCACAACTGGAACAGGTAGTTGCCCTTGAAGAAGGAGTTGTGACCATAGGCCGCGTGCGCGATGACCAAAGCCTGCATGGTCATCGTGTTCTCTTCCATCAGGTAGGCGATGCAGGGATCGGAGTTGATCACGATCTCATAGGCCAGGCCCATCTGCCCGCGCTTGTAGTCGCGCTCGGTGAGCATGAAATGCTTGCCGTAGGACCAGTGCCGGTAATTGACCGGCATGCCGTGCGAGGCATAGGCGTCCATCATCTGCTCGGCCGAGATGATCTCCAGCTGGATGGGGTAGATGTCCAGCTCGTAACCCTTGGCCACCCTGGCGATTTCCTCGTTGTAGCGCTCGATGAGCTCGAAGCTCCAGTCCGAGGGGCAAGGCAGCGGGTCATGCTTGAAGCGGCTGTTCATGCGTGCACCTGCTTTTCAAAGAGTTCGCGGAAGACCGGGTAGATCTCGGCGGCCGATTGCACCTTCTTCATGGCGAAGTGCGGGTGCGATTCGATGAGCTGCATGTACTCGGTCCACAGGTTCTGTTCCGGCTCGGCCACCTGGATGTAGGCGAAGTAGCGCGTCAGGGGCAGGATGGACGATTCCAGTAGTTCGCGGCACTTGGGCGAATCGTCGTTCCAGTTGTCGCCGTCCGAGGCTTGCGCGCCGTAGATGTTCCACTCGCTGGGCGAGTAGCGCTTGGTGATGATGTCGTGCATCAGCTCCAGGGCGCTGGAGACCACGGTGCCGCCGCTTTCCTGCGAATGGAAGAAGGTGTTTTCATCGACCTCGTCGGCGCGCGTGTGATGGCGGATGAAGACCACTTCGATGTGTTCGTAGTTACGCGTGAGGAAGAGGTAGAGCAGGATGAAGAAACGCTTGGACAAATCCTTGCGCTGCTCATCCATCGAACCCGACACGTCCATCACGCAGAACATCACGGCGCGGCTGGACGGTTGCGGCTGGCGCACGCGGTTCACGTAGCGCAGGTCGAAGGGATCGATGAAGGGAATGCGCAGGATGCGGGCGCGCAAGTGCCGGATTTCTTCTTCCAGCAACTTGATGTCGGCGCCATGCTCCTCCGGCTTGCGCTTCATCTCGGTCAGCGCTTCCTCGGCCGCATCGAGTTGCCGTTGCAGCGGTCCGCCCAGGGCGATGCGGCGACCCAGCGAGGAACGCAGCGAGCGCACCACGTCGATATTGTTGGGCGAACCATCGACCGAATAACCGGCGCGCTGGTTCTTCCAGTTGGGGACCTGCAGCAGGTTGGTTTCCACCAGGCGCGGCAGTTCCAGATCCTCGAAGAAGTAATGCATGAATTCTTCGCGGGTCAGTTCGAAGGTGAAATCGTCCTGGCCTTCGCCATCATTGCTGGCGCTGCTACCGCCACCACCGCCGCTGCCGCCGTTCTGGCGCGGGATGCGGTCACCCTGCAGATAGTCCTGGTTGCCCGGATGCACGGCTTCGCGCTTGCCGCCCTTGCCGTGATGGAAGAAGGGCTCCGAGACATCCTTGCGGGGGATGCTGATGCTCTTCGATTTTTCCAGATCGGTGATGCTGCGGTCGCGCACCGCGTCCGCCACCGAACGTTGGATATGCCCTTTGAAGCGCCGCAGGAAGCGCTCCCGATTGGCGATGCTCTTGTTCTTGCCAGCCAGCCTGCGGTCGATGATCTGATGCAGCACTCGGTTCTCCTGCTAGTGGTCGGCGGTGCGCCAGGCGCACGGCGCCGAAGGGTCGCTGCGCACATCGCCGCGCCAGCGGCGGGCGATGCGCAACAGCGGCGCTTACGAGGACTTGCGCACGCGCAGGTACCACTCGCACAGCAGGCGCACCTGCTTGGGCGTGTATCCCTTGCTGACCATGCGATTGACGAAGTCTTCGTGTTTCTGCATTTCCTCGGTGGAGCCCTTGGCGTTGAAGGAAATCACCGGCAACAGGTCTTCGGTGTTGGAGAACATCTTCTTCTCGATCACCACGCGCAGTTTTTCGTAACTGGTCCACAGCGGATTCTTGCCACCGTTGTTGACCCGCGCGCGCAGCACGAAGTTGACGATCTCGTTGCGGAAGTCCTTGGGGTTGCTGATGCCGGCCGGCTTCTCGATCTTTTCCAGTTCCGCATTCAGGGCCGCACGGTCGAAGCTTTCGCCGGTATCGTGATCGCGGTACTCCTGATCCTGGATCCAGAAGTCGGCGTAGGTGACGTAACGGTCGAAGACGTTCTGGCCATATTCCGAATACGACTCCAGATAGGCGGTCTGGATTTCCTTGCCGATGAACTCGGCGTAGCGCGAGGCCAGCGTGTCCTTCACGAAGGAGAGATATTTCTGCTCGGTCTCCTGCGGGAATTGTTCGCGCTCGATCTGCTGTTCCAGCACGTACATCAGGTGCACCGGATTGGCCGCTACCTCGGTGGTATCAAAGTTGAATACCCGCGACAGAATCTTGAAGGCGAAGCGCGTGGAGATGCCGTTCATGCCCTCGTCGACACCGGCATAGTCGCGATACTCCTGGTAGGACTTGGCCTTGGGGTCGGTGTCCTTGAGGTTCTCGCCGTCGTAGACCTGCATCTTGGAGAAGAGGCTGGAATTTTCCGGTTCCTTCAGGCGCGTCAGTACTGAGAACTGCGCCATCATCTTCAGCGTGCCGGGCGCGCAAGTGGCCTTGCCCAGCGAGGAGCTGCGGATCAGCTTTTCGTAGATCTTGATTTCTTCGGACACGCGCAGGCAATACGGCACCTTGACGATGAAGATGCGGTCCAGCAGCGCTTCATTGTTCTTGTTGTTGCGGAAGGCCTTCCATTCCGATTCGTTGGAGTGGGCCAGGATGACGCCATCGAAGGGGATCGCGCCGAAACCTTCAGTGCCCTTGAAGTTGCCTTCCTGCGTGGCCGTCAACAGCGGGTGCAGCACCTTGATGGGCGCCTTGAACATTTCCACGAATTCCAGCAGGCCCTGGTTGGACAGGCACAGGCCGCCCGAATAGCTGTAGGCGTCGGCATCGTCCTGCGAATACTGTTCCAGCTTGCGGATATCGACCTTACCGACCAGGGTGGAGATGTCCTGGTTGTTTTCATCGCCCGGCTCGGTCTTGGAAATGCCGATCTGGCGCAGGATGGACGGATAGCGCTTGACCACGCGGAACTGGCGGATGTCGCCGTTGTACTCGTGCAGGCGCTTCACGGCCCAGGGGCTGAGGATGGGTTTGAGATAGCGACGCGGGATGCCGTACTGCTCTTCCAGGATGGGGCCGTCTTCGTCGTAGTCGAACAGGCCCAGCGGGGATTCGTTGACGGGCGAGCCCTTGATGGAATAGAAGGGTACCTGTTCCATGAGTTGCTTGAGGCGCTCGGCAATGGAGGACTTGCCGCCACCAACCGGGCCCAGCAGGTAGAGGATCTGCTTCTTCTCTTCCAGGCCTTGGGCGGCGTGGCGGAAGTAGGAGACCACTTGTTCGATTACTTCTTCCGCGCCATAGAATTCCTTGAAGGCGGGATAGACCTTGATGACCTTGTTGGCGAAGATGCGCGAGAGGCGCGGATCTTCCCGGGTATCGACCTTTTCCGGCTCGCCGATGGCCATCAGCATCCGTTCGGCAGCCGATGCGTAGACCGCCGGGTCGTTCTTGCAAAGATTCAGATACTCTTCAAGCGATAATTCTTCTTCTCTGGTCTTGTCGAACCGGCTTGCAAAGCTGCTGTAGATATCCATACCACCTCCGTCGCTCTCAAAAAAGTACGAAACAGATTCATATGTCTGGACTTGCCATCTGCGGTTATCAAAGAACGCGTCGGTGACTCTGGGTTGCGTCATTGCCGGTGTGTTCTTTGAAAGCCGTAGCATCAACAGCGCGATGCGAAGATCTTTTGAAATCCTGTTTTTATTCTAGTCCTTTTTTTGCCCACGCTTTACTTCACCTTAGTGAGCCCCTATCTGCAGTATGGTTCATTTCCGACCCCACCTTTCGAGATAGCGTAGCGGGGCAAGCTGATCAACCTCCTGATCGTTCAATGTGCAGGTGCTGGTTGCGGTTGACTTCACGGTGCGCCATTTTCGCGCAGAGCGCTATCATGAAAAACCTGATGCACATCGCGATTAAACCCGCAGACACTGTGCGCCCCCATCCTCTGCCGGCCCTGCCGCTTATGTGTCCAGCGTCCCTCGCGCGGTGCACGGTATCTTTCCTGGCAGCCCCTGACCTCCTTATAGCTGGAATCGTGCCAGGCCGGTATGACTTCTTTGCTCGTGCTGCGGGGATGGCGCATTTATTTTGTAACGGTGCGCCATGGATGGCGGTGGTGTTGCTGATCTGCCTCATCCCTCTGCCTTGCCGGCTGGTCGCGCAACAACGTGCAGCGCCGCTGAAAAAATGCTTTAGATGATTTACGCATTTGCTTTTCCGTGGCCGCATGTTCCTGTCTGGCTGCGGTGCCGGGTGAGGGGAGGGGAGGGTGAAAGATGTCTGCGTGGCAATTTTCAGGCCTAGCCGGCGGGCCGGCATGGCAAATCTGCCACGCTCTGGCATCAAATGCAGCCATGGGCCGCCGTGCCGCCCCTGTAAAGCGCATAAGTCATTGACAGCTAAGTAGAAAATGCAGTCTAATTCAGGGTTCACCATCTGAAGAATTGCGCGCGGTGCCGACGCAGTGCTGTTTCAGTTGCCCACCGGTCGATTACCCAGGTATACCACCGGGAGGCGGCAGAGGCCAACAAATGGTGTCAGCGATGCAGGGGCTGCCGGCTTATTGGGCGGCAGGGCATCGGTGATGCGGAACAGGCACACCGAAAGCGGTTCCAGAATTCCGATTTATTTTTGCTGTTTGCTCCAAGGCAGCCCAACTTAGCGAGTCCAACATGAAACGTACTTACCAACCTTCCGTCGTGCGTCGCAAGCGTACCCATGGTTTCCGCGCCCGTATGGCAACCCGTGGCGGCCGTGCCGTGATCAACGCCCGTCGCGCCAAGGGCCGCAAGCGTCTGGCTGCAGTTTAAGCTAGCGCATCTGCGCTGCCGTTTCGTGTGACGGACGTCCGTTTACCGCTACCAGCACGTCAAGCAGGCGACTTCCCACGCGATCGGCGAATCGTTAAAACGGATGAGTTTTCATCCGTTTTTCGTTTGCGCCCCGTGCATCGTACCGAGCATTTCGTGTTGTATGCACGCCGCAACAGTCTGGCTCAGGCTCGCCTGGGTGTGGTTGCCGCCAAGCGGCTGGCGCCGCGTGCGGTGACCCGCAACACGATCAAGCGCGCCACCCGCGAGCTGTTCCGCCAGGCCGAGCTGCCCGCCGTGGACTGCATCGTGCGCCTGTCGCGGCCGGTCAATGGCAGGCGCGACCCGGCCCGCAGCGCCGCCCTCAAGGCGATGTTGCATGCCGAACTGAGGCAGTTGTTCGCCTTCTTGCCGAACGCCCCCGCGTTCGCCAGGAAATAGCCAGGAAACAGGAAGTGATGAAAACGCCTTTGCTCCTGCTGTTACGTGCCTACAAGCTGGGAGTGAGCCCGTTCCTGGGGCAGAATTGCCGTTTCTATCCCAGCTGTTCCGATTACGCCGCCGAGGCGGTGCGCGTGCATGGCGCCCTCAAGGGTAGCCTGTTGGCTGGCAAGCGCCTGTGCAAGTGCCACCCCTGGCATCCCGGCGGGCTGGACCTGGTGCCAGGTTCGCCCGAGGCGCGTGCGCATGCGATGGCCCAGTCTGGCGGCGCTTGCTCGTCCGATTCGTCTTGTTCGTCCAATTCTCCGATTCCTTCGACGCAGCCCGGTGCTGCGCGGGTTTCTCCCCCTGTGGCCGCTGACGGTTGCAGCCACTCCTGAACTCATCAATACGCATATGGATATCAAACGTACCGTCCTGTGGGTTGTATTCTCCTTCTCCCTGCTGCTGCTCTGGGATGGCTGGATGCGCCATAACGGACATCAGTCGATGTTCTTCCCGTCGGCCAACCCGACTCAGGAGCAAGCCGCCGCCAATCCGGCCGCGCCCACGGCCAGCCCGAATGGCTCCCCGGTTCCGCAGGCAGGTACGCCGGCGCCGGGCGTCGTGCCGGGGGCTGACGTCGCCGCCACCGCCACCAAGGGCGAAACCATCGTCATCACCACCGATCTGGTCAAGGCCAGCATCGATACCGTGGGCGGTGAATTGAAGCGCCTGGAACTGTTGAAGCAACCCGACGTGGTCGATCCGACCAAGAACGTCGTGCTGTTCGATTCCGAACCAGGTCACATGTATCTGGCCGAATCGGGCCTGATCGGCGGTCCCTTCCCCAACCACAAGACCATCTTTACTGCCCAGGCCGGCCCGCGTACGCTGGACAATGGCAATGAAATCCAGCTGGTGCTGGTGGCCGACCAGGGCGGCGTGAAGCTGACCAAGACCTATACCTTCAAGCGCGACAGCTACCTGATCGACGTCAAGCACACCGTGACCAACACCACGGGCGCGGCCATCAATCCTTCGCTGTACCTGCAACTGGTGCGCGACGGCAACAAGCCGGGCGGCGAATCGCACTTCTACAGCACCTTCACCGGTCCGGCCGTCTACAGCAACAGCGAGCACTTCGAGAAGCTGGACTTCGAGAAGATCGCCAACGGCAAGCAGCAGCACGTCAACAAGACCGACAATGGCTGGATCGCCATGGTGCAGCACTACTTCGTGTCGGCCTTCATCCCGCCGCAGAACGCGCAGCGCGACGTCTTCAGCAAGAAGGTGGGCGACAACCTGTACGCCGTGGGCTCCATCCTGCCGCTGGGCACGGTCGCGCCCAACGCCAGCGTGACCATGGACAGCCAGCTGTATTCCGGCCCCACCGTCTCCAAGACCCTGCAAGCCATTGCCCCGGGCCTGGACCTGGTGCGCGACTACGGCCACCTGACCGTGATCGCCGAGCCCATCTTCTGGCTGATGACCCATATCCACAACATCGTCGGCAACTGGGGCTGGACCATCATCCTGCTGACCGTGCTGATCAAGCTGATCTTCTTCCCGCTGTCGGCGGCCAGCTATCGCAGCATGGCCAAGATGAAGGCGGTCTCGCCCAAGATGCAAGCCATCCGCGAGCGTCACAAGGGCGATCCGCAGGCGATGAACCGCGAGATGATGACGCTCTACAAGACCGAGAAGATCAATCCGCTGGGCGGCTGCCTGCCCATCGCGATCCAGATCCCGGTGTTCATCGCCCTGTACTCGGTGCTGCTGGCGTCGGTGGAAATGCGCGGCGCGCCCTGGCTGGGCTGGGTGCATGACCTGACCGCGCCTGACCGCCTGTTCGGCACCATCCCGTACTTCAACATGCCCATTGGCCTCTTGCCCATCATCATGGCTGCCTCGATGTTCCTGCAGACCAAGCTGAACCCGACCCCGCCGGATCCGGTGCAGGCCAAGGTGATGATGTTCATGCCGCTGGTGTTCTCGTTCATGTTCTTCTTCTTCCCGTCCGGCCTGGTGCTGTACTGGGTGACCAACAACATCCTGTCGATCGCGCAGCAATGGGTGATCACCCGCAACATCGAGAGCGGCAAGACCAAGTAAGACCCACAGGTCCGCCATCAAAGGAAAAACCCGTGGATTCCACGGGTTTTTTTCGGTCGTAGCGGCCAGGCAGGTTTACCATTGTCAGGCTGGCCCATCCCGAAGGGGGATGCGGCGCTCTTCCATCACAACAAAAAGCAGACGCAGATGACTTTCGATTCTTCCCCCATTGCCGCCATCGCCACAGCCCCGGGACGCGGCGGCATCGGCGTGGTCCGCCTTTCCGGCAAGAACCTGGCGCCGGTGATCCAGGCCGTGTGCGGCCGCGCCAGCCTGGCGCCGCGCCACGCTACCTATTTGCCCTTCCTGAACGAAGACGGCAGCGCCATCGACCAGGGCCTGGCGATCCACTTCCCGGCGCCGCATTCCTACACTGGCGAAGACGTGCTGGAACTGCAGGGCCACGGCGGCCCGGTGGTGATGCAGATGCTGCTGGCGCGTTGCGTGCAGGCCGGTGGCGAGATCGGCCTGCGCCTGGCCGAGCCGGGTGAATTCACCCAGCGCGCCTTCCTCAACGACAAGATCGACCTGGCCCAGGCCGAGGCCGTGGCCGACCTGATCGAAGCCACCACCGAGGCAGCAGCCAAGTCGGCCTCGGAGTCGCTCTCCGGCGCCTTCTCCAAGGTCATCCACGAGCTGGTGGACCAGGTCACGCGCCTGCGCATGCTGGTCGAAGCGACCCTGGACTTCCCCGAGGAAGAGATCGACTTCCTCAAGCAAAGCGATGCCCGTGGCCAGTTGGCCACCATCCGCAGCACGCTGGAAGAGGTCTTCAAGCACGCCGCCCAGGGCGCATTGCTGCGCGACGGCCTCAATGCCGTGCTGGCCGGCAAGCCCAACGTGGGCAAGTCATCGCTGTTGAACGTACTGGCCGGCTCCGATGTCGCCATCGTCACTCCGATCGCCGGCACCACCCGCGACAAGGTCACCCAGACCATCCAGATCGAAGGTATGCCGCTGAACATCATCGACACCGCCGGCATCCGCGAGGCGGGTGACGATGGCAGCGGTCCGGACGAAGTCGAGCGCATCGGCATCGAACGCACCTGGGCCGAAGTGGCCAAGGCCGACGTAATCCTGCACATGCTCGACGCCGATCGTGGCCCGACCCTGGAAGATGAAAAGATCACCGCACGTTTCCCCGACGGCGTGCCCATTATCCGCATCTGGAACAAGATCGACCGTTCCGGCCACAAGGCGGCGGTGGACAAGATGCCCGACGCCACCCACGTCTACCTGTCGGCCTCCGAAGGGCAGGGCGTGGACCTGCTGCGCGCCGAACTGCTGCGCATCGCCGGCTGGCAACAGACGGTGGAGTCGCGCTACCTGGCGCGTGAACGCCATCTGCTGGCGCTGAAGGCGGCCGACGAACACCTGGCCCACGCCGCCGCCCATGCGGCGCTGGACAACGAGGCCGGCGAACACGCGCTGGACCTGTTTGCCGAAGAGCTGCGGCTGGCGCAAGAGCGCCTCTCCAGCATCACCGGCAAGTTCACGCCGGATGACCTGCTGGGCGTGATCTTCTCGCGCTTCTGTATTGGCAAGTAAACGTCTGTTCGTGAGGCATCCTGACAAGAAGTCGTCACTAAGCGACAAATTGGCAACGGATGTTACAGCGTGTAAAAAGCTTGGAGGTGGCGGCGGGGGATGGTTATTCTGAAGGTCCTCCCCCTCCAATTCATCACCCCTGAGAATTGGATTTAACCCGCCGCCGCAAGGTGCGCGGGTTTTTTTATGCCTGTAGTGATGTTCCGGCCCGCTCTGCAGGAAACAGGCTGCGCTGCTAATATGCCTGCTGTCTGAATTCGCCCGTCCACCTACTTCACAGGAAAAAGAGCATGTCCGCCAATCCGCGTAACGCCGACTATCCCATCGATCCGCAATTCCTGAACCGCTGGTCGCCGCGCGCCTACAACGGCGCCGAGATTTCCGAAGAAACCGTCCTCACCTTCCTGGAAGCCGCGCGCTGGGCGCCGTCGGCCTACAATGCCCAGCCCTGGCGCTTCGTCTACGCCCGTCGTGGCACGCCGGCGTGGGACAGTCTCCTGGGCCTGTTGAACGAATTCAACCGCAGCTGGTGCGCCAACGCATCGGTGCTGATCGTCGTGCTGTCGCGCACGGTGATGCTGCCGCCGGGCGCGACCGAGGTCGTCCCTGCGCCGACGCACTCCTTCGACACCGGTTCGGCCTGGGGCTACCTGGCCCTGCAGGCTTCGCTGTCGGGCTGGCACGCCCACGGCATGGCCGGCTTTGACAAGGACAAGGCGCGCACTGAACTGAATGTGCCGGCCGAGTTTGCGGTGGAAGCCATGGTCGTGATTGGCAAGCTGGGTGACAAGTCCGTGCTGCCGGAAGGCCTGCAGGCCCGCGAAGTACCGAGCCCGCGCGAGCCGCTGTCGAAGCTGGCCTTCGAAGGCAAATTCAAGGCGTGACGGCTGGCCGTAAAATATTTCGCAGTTTTATAAAAAAGGCCTAGCTTTTTGAAAAATGCTCTCCTATAATAGCGTTCTTTCAGCAAGCAACGACAGCTGAAACGGTTTTAGGAGTGGTAGTTCAGTTGGTTAGAATACCGGCCTGTCACGCCGGGGGTCGCGGGTTCGAGCCCCGTCCGCTCCGCCAAATAAAATGCCCTGTTTGCAAGAACAGGGCATTTTTGTTTTTGCGCAGCAAGAACTGCGGAGTGGAGGGAGCCGCCTGCGCGGCTCACGGCGGGGCGAGAAGGGAATCGCTTGCAAGCGATTCCGCGGCCTGCGCTTGTGTAGGGGAGCCCCTGCCGCTGCGCCAGATAAAACGCCTCATTCGTAAGAATGGGGCGTTTTTGTTTTTGCGCTTTGGCTCCCGTTCGTCCTGAGTAGCGGCAGCGCCGCGTATCGAAGCCTGTCCTGAGCTTGCCGAAGGGGCGCACCGTCGGCGCGTCTTCGATACGGCCCTTAAGGGCCTACTCAGTCCGAACGGCTCCAGATTGAGCAGGAGAGGGGAAATCTTGCCCTCATCCTGCAAGCGCTATCAACCCTTCGCCTTACCCCCCGACAACTGCTCCACCACCTGCCGCGGCGCCTCGGCATAGTGCTTGAACTCCATCGAGTAGGTCGCGCGCCCCTGTGACAGCGAGCGCAACGTGGTCGAATAGCCGAACATCTCCGACAACGGGACTTCAGCGCGCACCAGCTTGCCGCCGCCCACCATGTCTTCCATGCCCTGCACCATCCCGCGCCGGGACGACAGGTCGCCCATCACGTTGCCCATGAATTCCTCGGGCGTTTCCACCTCGACCTGCATCATCGGCTCCAGCAGCATGGGGCCGGCGCGCTTCATCGCTTCCTTGAAGGCTATGGAGCCGGCCATGCGGAAGGCGTTCTCGTTGGAGTCGACGTCGTGATACGAACCGAAGGTCAGCGTGGCCTTCACGTCCACCACCGGATAACCCGCCAGCACGCCAGCTTTCAGCGACTCCTGGATGCCCTTGTCGACCGCCGGGATGAATTCGCGCGGCACCACGCCACCCTTGATGGCATCGACGAATTCATACCCCTTGCCGGCCGGTTGCGGCTCCAGCTTGATCACCACGTGGCCGTACTGCCCGCGTCCGCCGGACTGCTTGACGAACTTGCCCTCGACATCTTCCACGGCCTTGCGGATGGCTTCGCGATAAGCCACCTGCGGCTTGCCCACCGTGGCCTCGACGTTGAACTCGCGTTTCATCCGGTCCACCAAAATTTCCAGATGCAGCTCGCCCATGCCCGACATGATGGTCTGGCCCGATTCCTCATCGGTATGCACGCGGAAGGACGGATCTTCCTGCGCCAGGCGATTCAGGGCGATGCCCATCTTTTCCTGGTCGGCCTTGGTCTTCGGTTCCACCGCCTGCGAGATCACCGGCTCGGGGAAGATCATGCGTTCCAGGATGATGGGATGCTCCGGGTCCGACAACGTGTCACCGGTGGTCACGTCCTTCAGGCCCACGGCGGCGGCGATGTCACCGGCAAACACTTCCTTGATCTCCTTGCGCTCGTTGGCATGCATCTGCAGGATGCGGCCCAGGCGTTCCTTCTTGCCCTTGACGGGGTTGTAGACCGTATCGCCCGAATTGACGATGCCGGAATACACGCGGAAGAAGGTCAGCTGCCCCACGAAGGGATCGGTCATGATCTTGAAGGCCAGCGCCGAGAACGGTTCCTCGTCCGAAGGATGGCGTTCGATCTCGCTGTCATCCTCGCCATGCCCGGCGATGGCCGGCACGTCCACGGGCGAGGGCAGGTAGTCGATCACTGCATCCAGCATCGCTTGTACACCCTTGTTCTTGAAGGCGCTGCCAGCCAGCATGGGCACGATCTCGTTGGCCACCGTGCGCAGGCGCAGGCCGCGCTTGATGTCGTCCTCGGTCAGCGGATTGCCGGAGAGGTATTTCTCCAGCAGCTCCTCATTGGCCTCGGCGGCCTGCTCGACCATGTGGTCGCGCCACTGGCGTGCGGTGTCCTCCAGCTCCAGCGGGATGTCTTCATACTTGAACAGCACGCCCTGGCTGGCCTCATCCCAGATGATGGCCTTCATCTTGACCAGATCGATCACGCCCGAGAAATGGTCTTCCGCACCCACCGGAATCTGGATGGGAACAGCCTTGCCCTTCAGGCGTTCCTCGATCTGCTTCTGCACGCGGAAGAAGTCGGCGCCGATGCGATCCATCTTGTTGACGAAGGCAATGCGCGGCACCTTGTACTTGTTGGCCTGGCGCCAGACGGTCTCGGACTGCGGCTGCACGCCGCCCACCGAGTCATACACCATCACCGCACCATCGAGCACGCGCATGGAGCGTTCCACCTCGATGGTGAAGTCCACGTGACCGGGGGTGTCGATGATGTTGATGCGATGCTCGGGGTAATTGCCGGCCATGCCCTTCCAGAAGGCCGTGGTGGCGGCCGAGGTGATGGTGATGCCGCGTTCCTGCTCCTGCTCCATCCAGTCCATGGTGGCCGCACCGTTATGCACTTCGCCGATCTTGTGGTTCACACCCGTATAAAAAAGAATGCGCTCGGTGGTCGTGGTCTTGCCCGCGTCGATGTGGGCGCTGATACCGATGTTGCGGTAGTTTTCTATTCGGGTCTTGCGGCTCATGGCATGTCCTTTCGATGGGTGCCGTCAAATGCTTGGTTCAGTTCAGGTTCAAGCGTTCAATATGTTGGTCAGATAACAGAGTGTCAATTTTGCTCATTACATCCTTATTTATGTAATGAGCATTAGATAATAGGAATGTCATCGTCAATATTCAAGGGCTGACGATTTATTTTTGTAACGCCGATTAAAATAAACTACACTGCCCGACAACACCATTACCGCCAAGGGTAATACCCCGCAAAGGAAACCGATGATAAGAACCCGCGGCCGCCCGCGCAGCTTCGACCGCGACCAGGCGCTGCAGCAGGCCATGCAAGTGTTCTGGAGCAAGGGCTACGAAGGCACCACCATGGCTGACCTGAGCGAGGCCATCGGCGTGAAGGCACCCAGCCTCTATGCCGCCTTCGGCGACAAGGATGCGCTCTTTCGCGAAGTCGTGGAGGTCTATGCCCGCACCGTGAGTGCAGAACCGTTGCGCCTGTTGCAGGCCGGCAAGGGTATCCGCGAAGACTTGCAGGCCATGCTGCGCGCCAGTGTGCGCATGTATTCGGGCAAGTCCACGGTGCCGGGCTTGCCGGCGGGAAAGGGGTGCATGGTCGTGATTTCAGCCATCAACTGCGCGCCCGAGAACAGCGAGCATAGTGACGCCCTCTCGCAACGTCGGCACAAGCGCCGCAATGAAATCCGCGCACGGCTGTTGCAGGCGCAGCGGGAAGGGGAAATCAGGGCCGATGCCGATGTCACCGCCCTGGGGGACTTCTACACCAGTTTTCTCAACGGGCTGGCCCTGGGGGCAAGGGACGGCGTCTCCAGTGCGCGCCTGGCCGCCACACTCGGTCCGGCCATGCTGCCGCTGGAGAGTGTGCTGCTGGACGCACGCTGATATTCGGCTTTACCAAACCTGGGCCTTGCGGCAACATTCGGTTAATTCTTCGCTTTGGCTCCGGCCTTCCACCGACAACATGAAACCTCTGCGTTACGCCGTCATTGGCGGCGGCATCAACGGCCTGGCCGTGGCCCGTCAACTGCTGCTGGATGATCCCGACGTGCGCGTCACCGTCTTTGAAAAGGAAGATGCGGTGGCGCGGCACCAGTCCAGCCACAATTCCGGCGTGGTGCATGCCGGGCTGTACTACGAACCCGGGGGCCTGAAAGCCACCTTGTGCCGGCGCGGCGTGGAGCTGGTCAAACGCTATTGCGAGCAGAACGCGCTGCCCTATGACGAGTGCGGCAAGGTGGTCGTGGCGTTGAATGAGGAAGAGCTGCCGCGCCTGGACGCCATCTATCGCAAGGCGCTGGCCAATGGCGTGCCGGATGTGGAGATGATCGACGCGGCGCGCCTGCGCGAGATCGAACCCAATTGCGTCGGCCTGCGCGCGCTGTATTCGCCGCGCACCGCCATCGTCAGCTATGGCCAGATCGCCCAGCGTATGGCGCAGGAGATCGAGGAGCGCGGCGGTACGATCCGCCTCAATGCGCCGGTGCGGCGGGTCATCGAACGGGGCGACCAGGTCCATATCGAACTCCAGAGCGGCGAGATGCACCCCGAGGCATTCGATTCGGCCATTGCCTGCAGCGGTCTGCAATCGGACCGCCTGGCGCAGCAGTCGGGTGATGCCGCCACCCCGCGCATCGTGCCTTTCTTCGGCCAGTATTACGTGATCGACGAGGCCTACAAGTCGCACGTCAAGGGCCTGATCTATCCCGTTCCTGATCCGCGCTTCCCCTTCCTGGGCGTGCATTTCACCAAACGCATCGACGGCCAGATGACCATCGGCCCCAACGCCTTCATCTCGCTGGGCCGCGAGAATTACCACGGCGACCGGTTCAGCCTGCGTGACATCGCGGACTACCTGTCCTATCCCGGTTTCTGGAAGTTCGCCAGCCGCAACGTGCCGGCGACCTTGCGCGAACTCAAGACCGTGGTCAGCGAGCGCATCTTCGTGCGGGAAGCCGCCCGCTATGTGCCGGCGCTGGCCGAGGTGGGCGTTACGCCGGCCGTGCGCGGCATCCGTGCCCAGGCCATGGAAAGCAATGGCCGCCTGGTGGATGACTTCGTGATCCGTCAGAGCAGTCGCGTCACCCACATCCGCAACGCACCCTCACCGGGCGCTACCTCGTCGCTGGCCATCGGCGAACATATCGTGCGCAATCTGATCCGGCGCGATTGAGCCAATAGAAAACGCCGCGACGGTCGGACCGTCGCGGCGTTCTGATCCTGCATCAACGGGGATGCGCAGCGCCGCTCAGGCAGCCTGCGCCAGTGTTCCGTCGTTTTCCTTCAATTGGCCGCCCAGTGCATCGACCAGGGCCGTGAGCAGCTTGGCCAGCTCGCCGGTCATCAGCATGAAGTCGCCGTCGAAGCGTTCATCGTCGTTCTTGCCGGCGATCTCGCTGTCTTCCTTGAGCACATCCAGCGGGGCGATGCGCTT
Organism: Herbaspirillum camelliae; assembly: GCF_001929405.1. NCBI lineage: Bacteria > Pseudomonadati > Pseudomonadota > Betaproteobacteria > Burkholderiales > Oxalobacteraceae > Herbaspirillum > Herbaspirillum camelliae. The sequence goes on along the minus strand of NZ_KV880769.1, from coordinate 454,357 downwards.
GACCGACAGGTTTTCGGTCAGCACGAAGGAGACCTTGTCGGCCCAGGTCAGCGCCAGGCGCGTGCATTGCTTGCCGGCTTCGATGTGGCGGCGGATGTCTTCCGCTTCCAGCGTATGGCGCACGTAGCGCACGGTGGCCTTGCTCTCGGCGGTGGAGCGCAGCTCGGTATCCTGGTCCACGGTAAAGCCGTTGGGCGCTTCGTCGCTGGCCAGCCAGTCGGTCATGGCCGCTGCCGGCGACATGACGGTACGCAGCGTTTCCAGCGGGAACTTGGGGATGGCCTTGAACAGCAGCTTCAGCACTTCCTCGGCCTTGGAGGGCGAGCCGGCGTCCACCAGCAGCCAGCCATTGACCGGATCGATCCAGACCCAGGTGCTGCGCACCACCGAGAAGGCGCGCGGCAGCAGCTCATCGGTGACCTGTTCCTTCAATTCCTTGGTCTGCTTGCGGCCGGGCGGGAAGCCTTGCTGTTCTTCCAGCTCGGCAGCACGGGCCTTGGTGACCTGGTTGATGACGGTCGAGGGCAGCAGTTTCTTCTCGGTATCGAGTTTCATCAGCAGCTGGCGGTTGACCACGTGCACCAGCTTTTCATTGTTGCGCGGCGGTACCCAGCCCTGGCTCTGCATGTCCAGGCTGGAGCAGGCGGTGAAGGCCTGCGGTGCGAGATGGGATTCGAGTTCGTCGGCGCTGATGGCCCACGGTGCGGGCAGACGATAGATCTGTAGATTCTTAAACCACATAAGCTTCCGGGGCAGGGTGCAAAAAGGGAGATTCTACACGTCCGCCCCTGTGCAAGCGATGTCGGATTGTCCATGCCGGGACTTAAATTTTTCACTCCTGCAGTGTGGCAACTTGCTCAGGAAGCAAAGGGCAGTTCCGCCTGCACAGCATGGCTTGCGGCGGCCAGCGCATCCTTCTTCGACAGCGCGCCCACGCGCACGCCCAGCAGGCGCAGTTTCTTGTCCAGCGGTACGCGCTTGAGGCATTCGCCTGCGGCCTGCCGGATGACGGCGGCGTCGCCCGTGGGCGAGGGCAGGGTGACATCGCGGGTGACGCCACGGAAGTCGGCGTACTTGAGCTTGATGCCGATGGTGCGTCCGACATAGCCCTTGCGGTCCAGGTCGGCGGCCAGCTTTACGCACAGCGCGGTAAAGATTTCCGACAGTTGCGCCCGGTCAGTACGTGCATGCAGGTCGCGCTCGAAGGTGGTCTCGCGGCTGATGGACTTGGGTTCGGAATAGGTCTGCACGGGCCGGTCATCGACGCCCTGCGCCACGCGGCCCAGCCATTCGGCATAGCTGCGGCCAAAGTGGGCGCGCAGCATGTCCGGCGCTGCACGCGCCAGGTCGGCCACGGTGTCGATGCCCAGCGCGCTGAGCTTCTCGGCGGCCTTGGGGCCGATGCCATTGATCTTGCGCACCGGCAGCGGCCAGATGCGGCGCTCGATGTCGGCGGGGGTGAGGATGGTCAGGCCGTTGGGCTTGTCCAGCTCGGAAGAGATCTTGGCCAGCATCTTGTTGGGCGCTACCCCGATGGAGCAGGTCAGCGAGGTGGCCGCATGCACGGCGTCCTTGATCTGCCGCGCCACCTCAGGGGCGGTGTCGGACCAGGCCGAGAGGTCGATGTAGATTTCATCGATGCCGCGGTCTTCGATCAGCGGTGCAATGTTGCGCACCGCTTCCTTGAACAGCCGTGAGTATTTGCGATAGGCCTCGAAGTCGGTCGGCAGCAGGATGGCGTCCGGCGCCAGCTGGGCCGCCTTCATGATGCCCATGGCCGAGAAGACGCCCAGGGCGCGCGCCTCATAGGTGGAGGTGGTCACCACGCCGCGCCCGGCATAGTCGCGCATGCGGAAATACTGGCGCGTGCCGTCGGGCAGCTCCACCGGACGCGTGGCCGAACCACCGCCGATGACCACCGCTTGCCCGCGCAGGTCGGGATAGCGCAGCAGTTCCACCGAGGCATAGAAGGCGTCCATGTCGAGGTGGGCGATGCGGCGGTCGTTAGCCATGGTCTTGCCGGGCGTGATGAGGACTTAGTAGTGGGGCGGCTTCTCGTTGGCCGCGGCGCGGTCCTGGCTGGTGTCGGACAATTCCTTGAAACGCTTGGCCAGCGCATGCAGCAGCATCTCCAGTTCCTCGATCTTCTTTTCCTGACGATAGACGGTGCGGTTCAGTTCTTCCACCAGGTCTTCCTGGTGGGCGATCTTCATCTCGATGTCGATGAGGCGGTCTTCTTGGTTCATGGTTGTCTTTCTTCTTGCGAGGCGTTCAGGCCAGCCTGTTGGCCCTCGGCCTTGAGCCATTGCACCACGCCATGGCCGGCGGCATGGCCGGTGGCGAAGCAGGCGGTGAGCAGGTAGCCGCCGGTGGGGGCTTCCCAGTCCAGCATTTCGCCGGCGCAGAATACGCCAGGCAGGGCGCGCAGCATCAGCGCATCGTCGAGGGCTTCGAAGCTGACGCCCCCCGCGCTGCTGATGGCCTCGGCAATCGGACGGGGGCGCAGGACCGTCAGCGGCAGCGCCTTGATGGCGCGGGCCAGCTTGTCCATGTCGGCGAACGTGTCCTTGTCCAGCAGCTCTCGCAGCAGCCCGGCCTTGACGCCCTTGAGATGCAGGCGGCTTTGCAGATGGCTGGAGAGCGAGCGCGCCCCGCGTGGATGAGACAGTTCGGCGCTGACCTTCTCCAGCGTCCAGTCCGGCAGCAGGTCCAGGTACAGGCGCGCCGATCCTTCGCTGGCGATGGTCTCGCGCAGCGCCGAAGACAAGGCATAGACCAGCCCGCCTTCGATCCCCTGCGCGGTGATGACGAATTCGCCGCGCCGGTTCTGCATGCCGCCGCTGGGCAGCGCCACGCTGGCCACCACCGGCTTGACCGGCGCGCCGGCAAAGCGCTCGCGGAAATGCTCGCTCCAGTCCAGCTCGAAGCCGCAGTTGGCCGGCAGCAGCGGCGCGACTTCGACCTGGCGCGCCTGCAGCAGCGGCACCCAGCTGCCATCCGAACCCAGGCGCGGCCAGCTGCCGCCGCCCAGGGCCAGCACGACTGCATCGGCGCGCACGCTGGTTTCACCGTCGGGATGGGCCAGGCGCAGTGTCCCGTCTTCCTGCCAGCCCAGCCAGCGATGGCGCATGTGCAGGCGTACGCCGGCTTCGCGCAGGCGGTGCAACCAGGCGCGCAGCAAGGGCGCGGCCTTCATCTCGCGCGGGAAGACGCGGCCGGAGCTGCCTACAAAGGTCTCGATACCCAGGTCATGGATCCATGCGCGCAGGCGGTCGGCATCGAAGCGGCGCACGAAGGGCGCGACCTGCTCGCGATGCTTGCCGTAGCGTGGCAGGAAATCCGGTTGCGGTTCGGAATGGGTGATGTTCATGCCGCCCTTGCCGGCCAGCAGGAACTTGCGGCCGGCCGAGGGCATGGCGTCATAGACGTCCACGGCCAGGCCATGGGCGGCCAGTACTTCGGCCGCCATCAGTCCGGCCGGGCCGGCGCCGATCACGGCCACGCGCGGGCAGCCGGTGGCGGAGGGAGTAGGGGTCTGCATCTGTGTCATGGGCGGGATGATACCGCCGGCCTGCGGTGAGCGCACGCGCCAGTTGCGGCCGCGTGCGCGGTGAGGGGATCAGCGGCGGTGCGGCGTGCTGTACTTGCTCTCCAGCCGGGCCACGACCAGCGCCAGGCAGATGGTCATGGAGAAATATAGCACGGAGATGGTGATATACGGTTCCCAGTAGCGCGCATAGGTGCCGGCCACGGTCCGCGCGGCATAGGCCAGTTCGGCCAGGCCGATGGCCGAGACCAGCGAGGAATCCTTCAACAGCGTGATGGCTTCGTTGCCCAGCGGCGGCAGCATGCGGCGGAAGGCCTGCGGCAGCACCACATAGCGCATCGTCAGGCCATAGTTCATGCCCAGGCTGGCGGCGGCATAGGATTGGCCGCGCTCGATGGACTGGATGCCGGCGCGGAAGATTTCAGAGATATATGCGCCCGCATTGAGCGACAGCGCCACGGTGCCGGAGAGGAAGGCGCCGTAGTCCTGCTTGATGGTGCGCGCCAGTTCGCCCGTGATCAGCAGGCCATGTTCCTGCTGCACCAGCACCGGCATGACCGCGAAGTGGATCAGCATGATCTGCACGAACAAGGGCGTGCCGCGGAAGAAGGCCACGTAGAAACCGGCCAGCCAGCGCATGCCCTTGAGCGGCCATTTCCAGGGACCATGCTGCACCTCGGCCAGTCGCAGCATTCCCACCAGCAGGCCGATCACGGTGCCGATCAGGATGCTGATCAGGGACACCTGCAAGGTCATGAGAACGCCCTTGGCGAACAACGGCGCATAGCCTTGGATGATGCTCCAGCGGAAATCCATGTCGGACTCGATTGGTGGGAGTGGGTGGAAAAATCAGTTTCTGCAAAGACAGGACGGCGGCATCCGCCGCCGTCCTGGTGTCATGCCGGGCGCATGGCTCGGCAAGCCTGGTGCCTGCCCATTTTCTGCTTGCTTGCCGGCTTACTTGCCGAAGTATTGTGCACTGATGGCGGCGAAGCTGCCATCGGCCTTCATCTCGGCCAGACCCTTGTTGATCTTGGCCAGCAGTTCCGGATCATCCTTGCGCACGGCGATGCCGTAGTCTTCCTTCGGGAAGCTGGGATCGGTGACGGTGCGCAGCTTGCTGTTGGGGTTGTTGGCGATGTAGTTCTTCACCACCGGCTCATCAGCCACGACGGCATCGACGCCGCCGCTTTCCAGTTCCTTCAGGGCCAGCGGGGTCGAATCAAAGCGCTTGATCTTGGCGCTGTTCTTGCCCAGCACCTGCTGCACCAGCTCGTCGCCGGAGGTGGCGCTCTGGGTGCCCACGGTCAGGGGCTTCAAGTCTTCCATCTTGCTGACCTTGGTGTCAGCGGCCGGCAGGGCGATGGTCTGGGTGGCCACGAAGTAGGGCTCGGAGAAGGCCACCGACTTCTTGCGCTCGTCGGTGATGGTGATGGCCGAGATCAGCAGGTCACGGTCGCCCTGCGCCAGGAAGTTGAAGAAGCCTTCGAACGGGGTCGGCACGAACTTGACTTCGATACCGATCTTCTTGGCCAGCGCCTTCATGATGTCGATGTCGAAACCGACCACGTCCTTCTGTTCGTTTTCCGAAGAGAAGGGGGCATAGGCCGACTCCACGCCGACCACGTAGACGCGTGCCGGTGCGGCGGCCTGCGGTGCGGCAGCGGCGGTGCTCTTGTCTTCCTGCTTGCCGCAGGCGGCCAGGCCCAGCATGCCGACGAAGCCGGCGGTCAGCGCCAGCGCGCGGGCGTGACGGGTGAACATCTTGATCATCTTGTGGATTTCCTTGTCTGGAATGGTTGGGCGGAACAGGCCTGGTCACGCGGCTTGTGTGGCGACCAATATTGCTCCGGTGAAACTCGGGGATTTTTTTGCAGGCCGCATTGTAAACCGCGATGCGGTCGGGGCGCGCATTTCGTGGTCAAATCGCACAATAAATGCGCGTGCAAGCCGTTTTTTTGCCACGGTGCGGCCCTTTGCGGCCGCTGCTGCTCAGTTTTCTTCCGCCGTCGGGCGCGGTTTCTGCAGTAGCGCCTTGAGATTGGCCAGGCGCGCCTGGGGCGTGATCTTCTCGCTTTCCTGCGGCACCGCCTCGCCTTCGTCCAGGCGCATCTCCTTGACGAAGCGTGAGATCTGGCATTCGATCACTTCCTTGGCGCGCTTGCGGCGCTTGCACCAGGACAGGTGCAGCGAGCGCTGCGCCCGGGTGATGCCCACATACATCAGGCGGCGCTCTTCTTCCACCCGCGCAGCCGCTTCCTCGGGCGGCGTATCGGGGTCGCCCTTGTGCGGCAGGATGCCTTCTTCCACGCCCACCAGGAACACATGCGGAAACTCCAGTCCCTTGGAGGCATGCAGGGTGGACATGCGCACCGCATCCTGCTCCTCGTCGCGGCCTTCGAGCATGCTCATCAGCGCCACCATCTGGGTGATTTCCAGCAGGTTCTTTTCTTCGCCGTCGCCATCGCGGCCACCGCAGGCGCGTTCCTTCAACCAGTTGATGAAGTCCACCACGTTCTGCCAGCGCGCCTGGGCGGCGCGTTCCTCGAAGCTGTCGTAGAGGTAGAACTCGTAGTTGATCGCTTCCATCATGTCGTCCAGCACCTTGCCGGCCTCGGCGCCGCTGCCGGACGGGCCGGGGCGGGTGGCGCGCGACTCCAGTGCGTTGATGAAGTCGCAGAACTTGCGTAGCGGCAGCAGCTGGCGGTCGGTCAGCTTGTCTTCCAGGCCGCCCTTGTAGACCGCCTCGAACAGCGAACACTGCCACTGCCCGGCCAGCGTGCCCAGCACTTCCAGGGTTGCCTGGCCCACGCCACGGCGCGGCGTGGTGACGGCGCGGATGAAGGCGGGGTCATCGTCCTGGTTGGCGATCAGGCGCAGGTAGGCAATGATGTCCTTGATCTCGGCGCGGTCGAAGTAGCTCTGGCCGCCCGACATCACGTAGGGAATACGTTCGCGCCGCAGCGATTTTTCCAGGATGCGCGCCTGGTGGTTGCCACGATAGAGGATGGCGTAATCGGCAAACTTGGCGCGCCGCTCGAAGCGGTGCGCCGAGAGGGTGATGGCGATCTGGTCGGCTTCGGCTTCCTCATCGTCCATGGCCATGACCGTGATCGGATCGCCCAGGCCGTGCTCGGACCACAGGGTCTTGTCGAACAGCTTGGGATTGTTGGAGATCACCGCGTTGGCCGCCTGCAGGATGCGCGTGCTGGAGCGGTAGTTCTGTTCCAGCTTGATCAGGTGCAGGTTGGGAAAATCCACGCCCAGGAGTTTCAGGTTCTCGATGGTCGCGCCGCGCCAGGCATAGATGGCCTGGTCGTCATCGCCCACGGCGGTGAACATGGGTTTCTTGCCGATGCCGGTGACCAGCAGCTTGACCAGTTCGTACTGGCAGGTGTTGGTGTCCTGGTATTCATCGATCAACAGGTAGCGCAGCTTGCGCTGCCAGCGGTCGCGCACTTCCTCGTTGCTGCGGAAGAGCTCCACCGGCAGGCGGATCAGGTCATCGAAATCGACCGCCTGGTACGCCTTCAAGGTCGCCACGTAGCTGCGATAGATGCGCGCGGCCTGGGCTTCGTCCTCGGTGCGGGCATTCCTTTCGGCCAGGTCGGGATCGACCAGACCGTTCTTCCATAGCGAAATGGCATTCTGGATGCCGCGGATGATGGCCTTGTCGGTCGTCACCGCCAGTTCTTGCACGAGGGAAAAACAATCGTCGCTGTCCATGATGGAAAAGCGGTCCTTGAGCCCCAGATGCTTGGACTCCTGCCGCAATATCTTCACGCCCAGCGAATGGAAGGTCGAGACCGTGAGGTGCTTGGCCTGCTTGGGGTCCTTGAGCAGCTTGGCGATGCGTTCCTGCATTTCCAGCGCGGCCTTGTTGGTGAAGGTCAGCGCGGCGATGTTGCGCGATTCGTAACCGCAGTTCTCGATCAGGTGGGCGATCTTCTGCGTGATCACGCGGGTCTTGCCCGAACCGGCGCCGGCCAGCACCAGGCAGGGCCCGGCCATGTAGTGGACGGCTTCGCTTTGCGGCTTGTTCAGGCCGAAGGAGGGGGCGGACATACGGATGGAATCGGCGGCGGCAGGGGAAGGAAAGAGGCGTCATTGTAGCAGCCCGGCTCCACCCACCGGACGTCCCTGTGGGACAATGCGCGCATGGGGCCGCCTGGGGCGGCCGGACTAAGCGAGTGCAATCATGAAATTCAATCACCTCATCCAGATCAACGATCCGCTGAACCCGCTGATCGATTCCCTGACCCGCGAACAACTGTGGCGCGGCCTGGTCATGCGCGCCGAGTCGCCGCGCCTGTTCATGCCGCACCTGGACGACTGCCGCCTGTCCGAGAAGAGCCTGGACAGCGTGCGCCGCGAACTGCGTTATGGCGAGCTGGTCATCATCGACAAGGTGACTTACCTGCCGCAGATCCAGGTGCTCTACGAAGTGCCGGCGCAGGGCGAGATTCCACCCTCGCGCATGAGCATGACCATCGAGGAGCCGCAGGCCGAGGTGTTGTTCGTGCGCTTCGAGTACGACGATGGGCAGCCCGAGGATGTCACCGGCGAAGAGGCCTTCTATGACAACTTCCGCCGCTCGGCCTACCAGGAAGCCGATATCGATACGGTGCGCATCATCCGGGAACTGACCCAGCGCGGCGAGTTGCATTGAGTCCGACAGGCGCTGTTCTCACGTAAAAAAGCGCGGGCCGTCTGGTCCGCGCTTTTTCGTTATGGATGGCGTATCAGGCCAGCAGACGTCCCAGCGCGCCATTGACCAGCGCACCACCCACCACCAGCCAGGCAAACAGTACCGCGCCCAGGATCATCGGCTTGATGCCGGCGCTGCGCAGCGCCGAGAGGTGGGTGGACAGGCCCAGCGCGGCCATGGCCATGGCCAGCATCAGGGTGTCGGCCTGCAGCAGCAGCTGGTTCAGCGCAGCGGGCAGGGGGAAGAAGGAGTTGAACACCACCACACCGATGAAGGCGAAGGCGAACCAGGGAATCGACAGCTTGTTGTGCTGGTGCTGGTGACCCGAGGTGGTGGGCGCGGCCTTCATCGACAACATCAGCAGGAAGGGTGCCAGCATCATCACGCGGACCATCTTGGTGATCACCGCCACGTCGGCCGTATGCTGGTCGATGGAGCGGGCTGCAGCCAGCACCTGGGCCACTTCGTGGACGGTGGAGCCGATATAGACGCCAAAGTCCGGCAGGCGCAGGCCCCAGGCCGGCTCGGCCTGCAGCGTATGCAGCAGTGGGTAGAGGAAGATCGCCAGCGAACCGAAGATGACCACCGTGGAGACCGCCACGGTGACCTGCTCGCTGCGCGCACGCAGCACCGGTTCGGTGGCCATCACCGCCGCTGCGCCGCAGATGGAGCTACCGGCCCCGATCAGCAGGGCGGCATCGCGGTCCAGCTTCAAGACCTTGGTGCCGACCAGCCAGGCCAGGCCGAAGGTCGACAGCAGCATGGCCGCGTCGATCACCACGCCCGCCAGGCCGACGTGGGCGATGTCCTGGAAGGTCAGGCGAAAACCATAGAGGATGATGCCGGCGCGTAGCAGGGTCTGCTTGGAAAAGCGCACGCCCTCGCCGCAGGAGGCGCCCAGGCGCGGGTAGATCGTATTGCCTAGGACGATGCCCAGCACGATGGCCACCGTCAGGGCCGAGAAGCCGTGGTCCTGCAGCCAGCCGATGTTGCCCAGGCTCATGGCCGCCCAGGCGACCGCGCCGGACAGGGCCAGGCCGGCCAGGGCCGGATGCAGGGGGGATGTTTGGGTTGCGGTGCGCATCTTGCTCTCCACGCGATGAGGTGCTGTCGATGGCTGCACTGTACGCGTGGCGGCTATAAAAGAAAAACGCGTTATTTTGCTAATATCTACCTGTTGAATTGGTAGATCGAGTTGTCTTCCCGGAGCGCAGGACATGAAAATCACATTGAGGCAGTTGCAGATCTTCCTGGCGGTGGCGCAGTCCGGCTCGACCACCGCGGCGGCGAACCTGGTGGCCTTGTCGCAGTCGGCGGCCAGTGCGGCGCTCAATGAGCTGGAGCATCTGCTGGGCGTGCAGTTGTTCGATCGCGTGGGCAAGCGCCTGGTGCTCAATGACAGCGGCCGCCAGCTGTTGCCGCAGGCGCGCCACATGCTCGACGCCGCGCAGACCATCGAGCGCCAGTTCAGTGATCCGGAGGCAGGCAGTGAATTGCATATCGGCGCCTCCACCACCATCGGCAGCTACATGCTGCCGGCCATGATCGCGGCCTACCGCAAGGATCACGCGGGTGCGCGGGTGCGCGCGCTGGTGGCCAATACGGCTGACATCGTCGATGCGGTGGTCAATTTCGAGGTCGATGCGGGTTTGATCGAGGGGCCTTGCCACGCCGATGATGTCGAGGTGGAGCCGTGGATGATGGATGAACTGATCGTCGTGGCGGCGCCCCGTCATCCGCTGGTGAAGTCGGGCCGCAAGATCACCCTGAAGCGGCTGCGCGAAGCCGAGTGGCTGCTGCGCGAGGCCGGTTCCGGCACGCGTGAGGCGGTCGAGCATGCGCTCATTCCCTACCTGCACCATCTGCCCTCGTCCTTCGAGTTCGGCAATTCCGAGGCGATCAAGCGCGCCACAGCCGAAGGCTTGGGGATCAGTTGCCTCTCGCGCGCGGTGGTCGAGGACATGATCGAGTCGCGCAAGCTGGTCGAGCTCGATACGCCGCTACCGACCTTGCGCCGGCATTTCTACATGGTGGTCAGCCGCCACCGTGCCCCTTCGCCCAGCCTGGGCGCGCTGCTGGGTTTTTGCCGCGCCTGGGCACAGCGCCAGCAGCCGGGTTGAGATGGCGTCGAGGCGCTCGTCAGAGCGGCTCGAACACGCCCGCGCTGCGGTTCTTGGCCACCTTGTTCCAGGCAAAGATGCGGCCATTCATCGCCACATAGACACCCTCAGGTAACACCTGCGCCACGCCGCAGGCGAAGCCGAAGTTGAACAGCGCATCCGAGTTGGCGATTTCATAGGGGATCATCGCACCGGTCAGTACCACCGTCTTGCCGCTCAGCGCCTGGCCCAGCACCTGGGCGGTCTGCTGCATGGTGTCGGTGCCGTGGACGATGACGATGGCTTGCTGTGAGGCGGCCTGGCAGGCTGCCAGCACACGCTGGCGGTCGCCGTCCTGCATTTCCAGCGAATCGAGCAGGGGCAGGATTTCCAGGGATACCTCCGCAGTGATGCGGGCGCGGGCGATGACGTCGGGCAGGTGGCTCTCGCCAAAGCCAAGCTGGCCTGCGATTTCGTCGTAGTGCTTGTCGAAGGTGCCGCCGGTGGCGATGATGCGCAGGCTCATGGGTTTCCTATCTTCCTACTGTAGATGCTGTAAAAAATGCACGACATGCGGGCGGCCCGAGATGCCAAGCGCGTAGCCTCCCCGCTGGGATAGCCGCTATCTTACACGCAGCGGTGGCGGTTTTCGGGGGGCGTGAGGCGGACGCCGGAGCGATTACGCAAGGACATTTATAATGGGCTGGATATGAAACCATTGGCACCCGGCACCGTCATCTTTCATCGCCATCGCGGCTATGGCGTGATCGTGCTCGTCAACTTGTTGACGGGGTGGATTTCTGCGCGCTTCGGTAGCGAAGTGCGTACCCTGGACCTGAACCTGTCCTCGGATGAAGTCCAGCACGCCGACGGTACACCTATCCTGTTCCGTCGCACGCCACCTGACCGCATGCCGCATGCACGCTTGATGGAGATGGTGCGCGAACTGCACCGGGCCGGTTACCAGAAACTTTACCTGTACAGTTGGCCCAAACCGTCCGGACTGCACTGGCGCTGGCATCTGTTTGGTGGTCCGCGCAACTGGATCGAGCGCCCGTGGCGCGAGGGCTGGTATGGCTCGGGCGCGGACTACAACTTCAATCCGGTCATGGGCTGGGGCGATGTGCCTTCCTCGTCGCCGCAGGAGCTGGCGCGTCTGCTGGCGCAGTTCGATCCGCAGGGACTGGCGCAGGCGCTGGGCGAAGACCAGGAGCACGCTAACTGGTTCGAACTGGTCTGCGCCACGCTGTTGCCCGACTATGCCTTCAGCCTGGGCTGGCACTACAACGGCGTCATGCCGGAGCACCTGCCGGTGATCCCGGTGCGGCGCAATGTGCCTGAATATGCCGGGCCGCCGCTACCCTGGCCGCCCGGATGGCGGCAGCTGTGGAAGGGCGCGGGGCCGATGCCCCAGCAGGCCTACAACCCGCCTGTGCGCACCATCCACCGCATCACCCCAGAGCCTCAGGATTGAGGACATTGGTGGGCGCGCCGGCCGCGTAGGCCGCGATGTTCTGGAAGGCGGCGCGGAAGTACAGCTCATAGCCATCCTTCTCCACATAGCCCAGGTGCGGGGTAGCCACCACGTTATCCATCTTCAATAGCGCCGACTCCACCGGCAGCGGTTCGCGCTCGTAGACGTCCAGCGCAGCCAGGCCGGGGCGGCCTGAGGTGAGTGCGGCTTCCAGGGCGTCAGGCTCGACCAGCTCGGCGCGGCTGGTGTTGACGAAGCAGGCGGTCGCTTTCATCCGCGCCAGGTCGCTGGCCTTGACGATGCCGCGGGTGGCGTCATTGAGCCGCAGATGCAGGCTCAGCACATCGGCCTGGGAGAAGAATTCGTCCTTGCTGGCGGCGGCCTGGTAGCCATCCTTGATGGCTTGCTCGCGGCTGGCGTCGCGTCCCCAGACCAGCACCTGCATGCCAAAGGCCCGGCCATAGCCAGCCACCAGCCGACCGATCTTGCCATAGCCCCAGATGCCCAGCGTACGGCCCTTGAGCGCCGTGCCGATCAGGTTGTGGTGGGGCGTGGGCGAGACCTGTTGCCAGGCGCCGGCGCGCAGGGCGCTGCAGTATTGCGGCACGCGCCGCATGGCCGCCATGATCAGCGCCCAGGTCAGTTCGGCCGGCGCCGTCGGGTCGCCCACGCCTTCGACGATGGCGATGCCGCGCTCGGTGCAGGCGGCTACGTCGACATGGCCGCTGACCTTGCCGGTCTGCGACACCAGCTTGAGCAGCGGCAGCTTTTCCAGCAAGGGACGGGTCAGGGCGGTGCGTTCGCGGATCAGCACCACGGCGTCGAAGGGTGACAGGCGCGCAGCCAGCTGGCCGACGCCGCGGATGGTGTTGTTGAATACCTTGACGTCGTGGCCGTCGAGCAGGCTGAAGCAATCGAGGTGACGCACTGCGTCCTGGTAGTCGTCGAGGATGGCGATCTTCATCTGGGTCTCCGTGGCGGGTAGGGGGCCGGGTGCCGTCCGGGTAGGCCGGCGGCGCATCGGCGTCATCATAAATCGATTGCGGACCGGCGGTGCGCCGGCCTCATGAAATGACATATCACTCGCATCTGTAGGAAGAGTGGAGGGCGACGAATGCGCCGCTCGCTGTCAGACGATGTCAGCAAAGTGACAACCCTTGTTGCTGAGCGGGTCAGATGAAAAATTCTGTTCGTTTTTTGTCTGTGATATTCATATGGTGAATGACAAAAACCCCGCTATCCCGCGCAGATCCACTATCAATGCGGTTTTCGCTGAAAATGCTGTTATGCGCCATGGTAATGAAAAAACAGATTTTTTTTGATTTGTAATTACCTACTACATAAGTCGGGTATTTTTCGCTACAAATTTTAGTAAATTCCCGGCAATGGGGGTACAATCCCTGCCACTTTCCTGCACTCTCGCCTGTCGAAGAGTGCGTAATGCCCGCCGCCAGCATCGGTGACGGGCAAGGCGGTCGGGCCTCTGCGAGGTCGCCGCTATCGACAAGACCGCCGTATTGCTGGCTGGTGGCGTGTTTTGCCCGCCGGTTCCGAGCAACGACGATCCTGCCGTGCCAACCGAATTCATCAACTTGTGGCATTGGAGGTAGCATATGAACCAACCCCTCATGGCAGGCATTCCCGCAGTGAATGCTCCCGCCCACGTCAAACACCAGAAACTGATCAACTGGGTTGCCGAAATCGCCGCGCTGACCAAGCCGGCTCGCATTTACTGGTGCGATGGTTCCCAAGAAGAATATGATCGCCTGTGCGCCGAGATGGTCGCCGCCGGCACCATGAAGAAGCTGAACCCGGAAAAGCGTCCCAACAGCTACCTGGCCTGCTCCGACCCGTCGGACGTGGCCCGTGTGGAAGACCGCACCTTCATCTGCTCGCAGAACAAGGAAGACGCCGGCCCGACCAACAACTGGACCGATCCGGCCGAGATGCGCCAGACCTTGAACGGCCTCTTCGACGGCTGCATGGCCGGCCGCACCCTGTACGTGGTGCCGTTCTCGATGGGGCCGCTGGGTTCGCCCATCGCCCACATCGGCGTGGAACTGTCGGATTCGCCTTATGTGGCGGTCAACATGCGCATCATGACCCGCATGGGCAAGGCCGTCTATGACGTGCTGGGCACTGATGGCGAGTTCGTGCCTTGCGTGCATACCGTGGGGGCACCGCTGTCCGCTGGCCAGAAGGATGTGGCCTGGCCGTGCAACGCCACCAAGTACATCGTCCACTATCCGGAAACCCGCGAGATCTGGTCCTATGGTTCCGGCTATGGCGGCAACGCACTGCTGGGCAAGAAGTGCTTCGCCCTGCGCATCGCCTCCACCATGGGCCGCGCCCAGGGCTGGCTGGCCGAGCACATGCTGATCCTCGGCGTGGAATCGCCCGAAGGCAAGAAGCACTACGTGGCAGCCGCCTTCCCCTCTGCCTGCGGCAAGACCAACTTCGCCATGCTGATCCCGCCCAAGGCTTTTGGCGGCTGGAAGGTCACCACCATCGGCGACGACATCGCCTGGATCAAGCCGGGCGCCGATGGCCGCCTGTACGCGATCAACCCGGAGGCCGGCTACTTCGGCGTGGCCCCGGGCACCAACGAGAAGAGCAACTACAACTGCATGGCCTCGGTCTCGGCCAACACCATCTTCACCAACGTGGCGCTGACCGATGATGGCGACGTCTGGTGGGAAGGCATGACCAAGGAAGCCCCGGCGCACCTGATCGACTGGCAGGGCAAGGACTGGACCCCGGAAATCGGCAAGGAAACCGGCCGCAAGGCAGCGCACCCGAACGCCCGCTTCACCGTGGCCGCGACCCAGAACCCGGTGATCGACCCGGCCTGGGATGATCCGGCTGGCGTGCCGATCTCGGCCTTCATCTTCGGCGGCCGCCGTTCCACCACCGTGCCGCTGGTGACCGAAGCCCGCAACTGGGTCGAAGGCGTCTACATGGCCGCCACCATGGGTTCGGAAACCACCGCTGCGGCCGTTGGCCAGCAGGGCGTGGTGCGCCGTGACCCGTTCGCCATGCTGCCCTTTGCCGGCTACAACATGAGCGAATACTTCCAGCACTGGCTGGACATCGGCAAGAAGATCGCCGCCTCGCCCGCCGAGCTGCCCAAGATCTACTGCGTGAACTGGTTCCGTACCGATGCCGATGGCAAGTTCGTCTGGCCTGGCTTCGGCGACAACATGCGCGTGCTCAAGTGGATGCTGGACCGCATCGAAGACCCGCAAGGCGTCAAGACCGGCGGTGTCGAGCACCTGTTCGGCATCACTCCGCGTTTCGAGGATCTGCAGTGGGAAGGCCTGGACTTCAGCGCCGACCAGTTCGCTACCATCACCTCCATCGACAAGGCCGCCTGGGCCAAGGAACTGGAGCTGCATGCCGAACTGTTCGACAAGCTCAAGCACAAGCTGCCGGCCGAACTGCAGGGCGTGAAGGACAAGCTGGAGAAGAAGCTGGCAGCCTAAGCTGACCGGCTCGGAGTAGACAGGAAGCGCCTGCCGCAGCGATGCGGCAGGCGCTTTCTTTTGCGCTACCGGTTGGGCCTCAACCCGGCATCAGCAGGGTCAGCGGCATGAGTGCCGCGCGCAGCGCTTCAGGCAGCGCCACCGGACGGCGGCTGGCGCGATCCACGTACACATGCACGAAATGGCCCCGCGCGGCAGCGCTCTCTTCCCCGGCCTTGAAGATGCCCAGCTCGTAGCGCACGCTGCTGCGCCCCAGATGCGCCACGCGCACGCCCACCTCGATGAGGTCGGGGAAGGCCACCGAGGCGAAATAGTTGCACTGCGTTTCGATGACCAGCCCGATCACTTCCCCATGCTCGATATCCAGCACGCCCTGCTGCACCAGGTAGTGGTTCACGGCGGTATCGAACCAGCTGTAGTAGACGACGTTGTTGACGTGGCCATAGACGTCGTTGTCCATCCAGCGCGTCGGGATCGCGTGGAAATGCAGGAAATCGGCGCGACGGCCGGGTTGGGGACGGGGTTCGCTCATCGGGTCATCGAGGTCAGGATGGATCGGCTTGTGCGACTGCACAAGAACGGCTTGCTTGCAGTAACATTGCTCCCACTTCCGATCGCGCCCGCCGTGGCGTGGCCGGAAGTGTTCCATCTTAAGCGATCACGGTCGGATGTTGGCCAGCGCCGTGCTTGCATCTGCGCCAGCCGGCGCCATGTATTCCGGGTGACCGCGCCGTTCTGCGATCACCGGCGCTGCCGATAGCCTGATCCTCAAGACCGATAGTTAAATCCAATCAAAAACATTGATTAAATAAAATTGATCTATTTTGTTTGGCGTTCTACTATTCAACCCATCGCTTCACTCAACCCCCCTTTTAAAGGAAATCGACAATGTCCCTGATCAACACCACTATCAAGCCGTTCAAGGCAACCGCTTACCACGATGGCAAGTTCGTCGACATCACCGAAGCCACCCTGAAGGGCAAGTGGTCCGTCTTCGTGTTCTACCCGGCCGACTTCACGTTCGTGTGCCCGACCGAGCTGGAAGATCTGGCCGACAACTACGCTGAATTCAAGAAGCTGGGCGTTGAGATCTACGGCGTGTCCACCGACACCCACTTCGCTCACAAGGCATGGCACGACACCTCGGAAGCCATCAAGAAGGTGCAATACCCGCTGGTGGGTGACCCGACTGCCACCCTGGCACGCAACTTCGAAGTGCTGATCGAAGAAGAAGGCCTGGCCCTGCGCGGCACCTTCGTGATCAATCCGGAAGGCGAAATCAAGGTCATGGAAGTGCATGACAACGGCATCGGCCGTGACGCTTCGGAACTGCTGCGCAAGGTCAAGGCAGCCCAGTACGTCGCATCGCACCCGGGTGAAGTCTGCCCCGCCAAATGGGAAGAAGGCGCCGCCACCCTGAAGCCGTCCCTGGACCTGGTCGGCAAGATCTAAGCCCGAGCAAGCAAGACGTCGCGCCGGCAACCCGGCGCGACTGCAACGATCCCCCTGTAGTACCCGTCCCGACCGGCTCTCCCCCGGGCAAGCGGCCGACCCTCACAAGGGCTAGGCCGTGGTCAGGACGACTTTGAATCTCTCAACGAGGAAGTAATCATCATGCTGGATGCCAATCTCAAGACCCAACTGAAGGCCTATCTGGAAAAGGTCAGCCACCCGATCGAGATCGTCGCGTCGCTCGATGATGGCGCCAAGTCCCGGGAGATGCAGGAACTTCTGCAAGACATCGTGCTGCTGTCGGACCGCATCAAGCTGGTCGAGCAACGCGGTGCCGATGCCCAGGGACGTACCCCGTCCTTCAAACTGAACCGCCCCGGGACCGATATCAGCGTCGAATTCGCCGCGATCCCGATGGGCCATGAGTTTACCTCCCTGGTGCTGGCGCTGCTGCAAGTGGGCGGGCACCCGGTCAAGCTCGACGACAAGGTCATCGAGCAGATCAAGAACCTGGACGGCGACTATCGCTTCGAGACCTACGTCTCGCTGACCTGCCAGAACTGCCCGGAAGTCGTGCAGGCGCTCAATGTGATGTCCATCATCAACCCGCGCATCCAGTCGGTGACCATCGATGGCGCGCTGTTCCAGGGCGAAGTCGAGCAACGCCAGATCATGGCCGTGCCGACCGTCTACATGAATGGCGAAGTGTTCGGCCAGGGCCGTACCGGCGTGGAAGAGATCCTCGCCAAGCTCGATACCGGCGCTGCTGCACGCAAGGGTGAGGAACTGAGCGCCAAGGAGCCGTATGACGTGCTCATCGTCGGCGGTGGCCCCGCCGGTGCAGCTGCTGCCATCTATGCAGCGCGCAAGGGTATTCGTACCGGCGTGGTGGCCGAGCGTTTCGGCGGCCAGGTGCTCGATACCCTGGCCATCGAGAACTTCATCTCGGTGCAGGAAACCGAAGGTCCGCAATTTGCTACCGCGCTGGAACAGCACGTCAAGGCCTATGACGTCGACATCATGAACGTGCAGCGCGCCGAAGCACTGGTGCCGGGCGACAAGCTGATCGAAGTGAAGCTGGCCAACGGCGGCGTGTTGAAGGGCAAGACCGTGATCCTGTCCACCGGTGCGCGCTGGCGCAATGTCAACGTCCCAGGCGAGCAGGAATACAAGAACAAGGGCGTGGCCTATTGCCCGCACTGCGACGGTCCGCTGTTCAAGGGCAAGCGCGTGTCGGTGATCGGTGGCGGCAACTCGGGCGTGGAAGCGGCCATCGACCTGGCCGGTATCGTCGCCCATGTGACCCTGATCGAGTTCGCCGCCGAACTGAAGGCCGATGCGGTGCTGGTGCGCAAGCTGAAGAGCCTGCCCAATGTGACCATCGTGACCTCGGCGCAGACTACCGAGATCACCGGCGACGGCCAGCGCGTCAATGGCATCAGCTACAAGGAACGCGAGACCGGCGAGATCAAGCACGTGCCGCTGGAAGGCGTGTTCGTCCAGATCGGCCTGGTGCCCAACACCGAATGGCTCAAGGGGACGCTGGCCTTGTCCAAGCATGGCGAGATCGAGATCGACGCCAGGGGGCAGACCTCGATTCCGGGTGTCTTCGCCGCTGGCGACGTGACCACCGTGCCTTACAAGCAGATCGTCATCGCCGTAGGTGCAGGTGCGACGGCGGCACTGTCGGCCTTCGATCACCTGATCCGCTCGTCGGCCGATGACGTGGCGCCGGCTGCGACCAAGGAAGCAGTGGCCGCCTGAGCCGTACATCAGCAGTATTAGCAGGCGCTAGCAGCGCTGGCAGCAAGAAGCGGAAACGCCACCGGTCTCATCAACCGGTGGCGTTTTTGTTTGTATCGTTTTCTTGTGCGGTGCTTGCCGCTGGCCAGGCAGGCCAAGCATCAAGCAGAGTCCATGAAAAAACGCCATCGGTGTTGATCCGATGGCGTTTTCCTTGAAGCCTTACTACGGAGCGGCTGGCGCTTACTTGAACATCAAGCGCAGCGAATCCCAGGCGCGTCCGATGAAGCCGGCCGGGCCGACGGACTCCAGCGCCACTACCGGCAGCTCGGTCACGGTCTTGTCGTCGATGGTCACCTTCAGGGTGCCGACCTTGGCGCCTTCGGCGATCGGGGCGATCAGCGGATCATTGCGGTCCAGCTTGGTCTTGACCTTGTCAGCCGTGCCCTTGGGGATGGTGATGTAGACGTCGTTCTTGAAGCCCACCTTGATCTTGCCCTGCGAACCCTTCCAGACATCAGGCGTATCGACCGGCTGGCCCTTGGCGTAGAGCTTGACGGCGTCGAAGTTCTGGAAGCCCCAGTTCAGCAGCTTCTGGCTTTCCTGCGTGCGGACCTGGTCGGACACGGTGCCGATCACCACCGAGATGAGGCGGCGCTCGCCGTTGGGCACCGGGCGGTGGGCCGAGGTGATCAGCGAGTAGCCGGCGCTGGAAGTGTGGCCGGTCTTCATGCCATCGACCGTCGGATCCAGCCACAGCAGGCGGTTGCGGTTGGGC
This sequence comes from Herbaspirillum camelliae, assembly GCF_001929405.1. Taxonomy (NCBI): domain Bacteria; kingdom Pseudomonadati; phylum Pseudomonadota; class Betaproteobacteria; order Burkholderiales; family Oxalobacteraceae; genus Herbaspirillum; species Herbaspirillum camelliae. The sequence continues at coordinate 435,074 of NZ_KV880769.1, read as the reverse complement.
TGGGTGATGTTGTTGTAGGTGAACTTCTTCACCGAGTAATAACGCTTGTAGTACTCGGGGAAATCGTTGATCAGGTTGCGGCACAGGATGGACAGGTCACGCGCGGTGGTATAGGTGTCCGGGCTGGGCAGGCCGTGCGGGTTGCTGAAGTGGGTGTTGGTGAGGCCCTGGCGCTGCGCTTCTCGGTTCATCAGCTGCACGAAGGCGTCTTCGGTACCCGAGACCGCTTCGGCCACGGCCACGGCAGCATCGTTGCCCGAGACCGAGATCAGGCCGTAGAGCAGGTTGTCGATGGAGACCGGCTTGTTGGGTTCGATGAACATCTTGGAGCTGCTCGGATCGACCTTCCAGGCATTGACCGAGACGCTGACTTCCTGCTCCAGGCTCAGGCGCTTGTCGCGCAGGGCGGCGAAGGCCAGGTAGGCCGTCATCAGCTTGGTCAGCGAGGCCGGTTCCACGCGCGTGTCAGGGTCGCTGGAGGCGATCACCTGGTTGGCCGAGGCATCGAGCAACAGCCAGCTCTTGGCGGCCACGGTCGGCGGCGGCAGGCTCTGGGCGGAAGCGGTGAGGGTGGAAATGGAAAGGACGGTTGCGGCGAGCGCCGCGAGAAGCTTTTTCATCGGTGCCTAAGAAAAATTGCCAGCACGGGGGAACATCGTTGCTGTGGGTTTGAAAAGAGATCGAGGCCGGGCGGGTCAGTCTGTGAGGACAGCGTGGCGTAGGCGCGCAAGGGGCCTGGCTGGCTGCTCGGACTGAATTATAAACGTGTACGGCTTCGTTCCCAATTGAATGGATCTTCACCCCAGGAAAATCCCCTCACGAAGCCTGCATGCCGGCGTTTGCATCGTTGCGCCGTCGGTTGCGGTGTTCAGGCCGGCAACTGGGCCGGGCGGCGATGCCAGCTTTGGACCACGACGTTCTTGATATGTTGCAGTTTGCGGTGGAAAAAGTGATCCGAGCCTGGGATCACCACCACCGGCAGCTCCTGGGGACGGGCCCAGTCGAGCACGGCGGTCAGCGGAATGGTGTCGTCCTGCTCGCCGTGGATCAGGATGGTATCGGCCGGGGCTGGCGGCATGGGCCACTTGCCGGCGGCCGTGCCCACCAGAACCAGGCGTTCGGCGGCGCTGGCGGGGTCCTGTTGCAGCAGGCGTTGTTGCAACTGGGCCTGCACGAAGGTGCCGAAGGAAAAACCGGCCAGCGCCAGCGGCAGGTCGGGATACTGGCTGCGCATGTGCTGCAGCAACAGGGCCATGTCGTCGGTCTCGCCGGCGCCATGATCATGCACGCCTTCGGACTTGCCCACGCCGCGGAAATTCATGCGTACCGCCACATAGCCCAGCGCCAGGAAGGTGCGGGCCAGGGTCTGGGCCACCTTGTTGTCCATGGTGCCGCCGAAGAGCGGATGCGGATGGGCCACCAGGGCCAGGCCGACGGGCGTGGAAAAGGTCTCGGGATCGGGCAGGTCGAGTGCGCATTCGAGCGCGCCGACGGCGCCGGTGATCATGAAATTCTGGGTGTGTGCATTCATGGCTTGCGAAACATGTACTGGGAAGAGGGGAGAAGCTGGAAACTCAGATCTTGAGGCGATCCACGACCTTGCCGCCGACGATGTGGCTGTCGATGATCTCGTCGATGTCTTCCTTGTCCACGTAGGTGTACCAGGTGCCTTGCGGGTAGATGACCACGACTGGGCCTTCCTCGCAGCGCTCCAGGCAGCCGGCCTTGTTGATACGGACCTTGCCGGGGGCGGACAGGCCCAGTTGCTTGATGCGTTTCTTGGCGTGTTCCTGGGCGGCCTGCGCGCCCTTGTCGGCGCAGCAGGTGCGCTCGCCCGGCTGGCGCTGGTTCAGGCAGAAGAAGACGTGGTGTTCGTAGTAGGGTTGATCGCTCATGGGGATGACCGGTGGAGGTTGGCGACACGCCGGCCGGGGCTGGCCGGCAAAGCGTCAATGATACACCCCGGTCAGCTTTGTTTCCGGTGCGCCGGATGGTAGAGCACCCAGAGTGCCAGGAAGGGCCAGATCACCGACAGGAACTGCGCGGCACCATCGAAGTTGAGGAACTTGCCCTGCACCCAGGTCTCCAGCGTGGAGAGGTAATAGGGATTGGCCGGCACCGCGTTGGTGACCACCAGGCTCAGGAACAGCGCCAGCCCGGCCACGTGCCGTTGCGCCGTGGGCGGCGCCCAGGACAGGCCGGCAATCATCATGGTCCCCAGCATGATGCCGCCCACGGCACTGGGCGAGATCCAGACGAAGGCATTCTGCGGAGCGAAGAAGAGCGCACAGGCCAGCGACTTGGCGGCGATGCAGGCCAGCAGGTAGAGCGCCACCAGCCGCCGGCGCGGCGCCTGGCGGCGCAGGAGCTGCAGCACCAGCAAGGCTGCACCGGTCAGGCCGCAGGCCGTGACGATGACGTCGGCCAGCCAGTATTGCTCGGCGCTCAACTGGGCATTGTTGAGCCAGGTCGTGGCCAGGTCGATGGGCGTGTCGAGCAGGTCCGAAAAGAATCCCGACAGCGGCGGCACCAGGTTGCCCAGCCCGAACAGGTGGTTCTGCGGATAGATCAGCGCCAGCGGCCACAGCCCGGCCACGGCCAGGCCACGGCTGGCTTCAGCGGGAAACCAGCGCTGCCGCACCAGCAGGAAGCGGCTCTCGTGCAGGAAGGTGCGGCTGCAGGCCGCGCCCAGCAAGGCGCCCAGCATCACGCCGGCGGCATTGGTGAGCAGGTCCAGGTTGGAGGGCACGCGCGTGGGCAGGTAGGTCTGGCCCGCCTCCATGCAGGCCGACAGCAGCACTCCGGCCAGCGTGGCCGGCAGCACCGCCCACCATGGGCGGATGTGCGGATGCATGGCCAGCACCAGCAGCAGGCCCAGCGGCGCATAGCCGGCCACATTGGTCCAGACGTCGAATCCAGTCCAGTAATAGGGCAGGTGCGCCCACAGATAGTCGAAGGGCTTGATGCCCAGGTCGCGCCAGCCGGAGAAGGGATACCAGCTGGCATAGACGATCAGCAGTGCATAGACCAGCAGGCTCACGCGCGCAAAGGCCGAGCCCGTGCTGGCGCCGGGCGGCGCGGCGGCAGGGACGGCGGTGGGGGAGTCTGGCGGGGCTGGCATGGGCCAGAGGGTAACCGATTTCGCTCATGGTTGCCGGTGGGCAGAGCGAACCTGATCCTCTCAAGCCGCCCGTAGCGCGCTGCCTGCCTTACAATGCGCGCTATGACCATGACTTCTCGCTCGCCCACCGGGCCGCTCCCGTCGCTGGACGACTTTGCCGCGATGGCCGATGAACATACCCCACTGGTGCGTCCCGAACGCATCGGCATGCTGCTGGCCGGTTCCGACAGCCAGGGCCAGCAACGCATCGATGTCGAGGCGGTGGCCTGCACCGGTTCCACCAACGTCGACCTGATGCAGCGCGTGACTTCGCTGACCCGTCCGCTGTTGCTGGTAGCCGACCGCCAGACTGCGGGCCGTGGTCGCGCCGGTCGTCCGTGGCGTGCTGCGCCCGAGGATTCGCTGACGTTTTCCCTGGCCTGGCGCTTCGAACGGCCCATGCATGCCCTGCTGGGCTTGCCGCTGGCAGTGGGCGTGGCGCTGGCCGAGGCGCTGGAAGTGTTCGGCGTGCGGCCCCAGCTGAAATGGCCCAACGATGTGCTGCGCGAGGGCGCCAAGCTGGCCGGTATCCTGATCGAGACGGCGTCCGATGGCCGTCGTGGCGATGCCACCTGGGCCGTGATCGGGATCGGGCTGAACCTGGGTGTGCCGGAAGGGCTGGAGCAGGAGCTGCAGCGCGCCATCGCCGCCGTCCCCGAACTGCGCAAGCCGCCGCGCGAGACCGTGCTGGCCATCATCGCCAGCGCGCTGGCCGAGGTATTGACCGAATTCGAACAGCGCGGCTTTGGCGCGTTCGTCCGCCGCTGGGAAACCTTCCATGCCTATGCCGGCCAGGCCGTGAAGATCGTCGACAACGGCCGTCTCTTGCATGAGGGGACGGCGGTGGGCGTGGACATGATGGGCCGCTTCCTGCTCGATACCGAGGCCGGGCAGGTCGCGGTGATGGTCGGCGACCTGTCCTTGCGCCTGCAGGACGGATGATGCTGCTCATCGATGCCGGCAACACCCGCATCAAGTGGGCTGTGCCGTCGGACCATCCGCAGCGCGAGGGCCGTTGGCGGCAACAGGGCGCGGTGGCGCGGGGAGAGGTGCAGTCCCTAGTGCAGGCCTGGGCCGCGCTGGACAGGCCGCAGCGCATCTGCGTTTCAAATGTAGCCGGGCCAGCCCTGCGGGAGAGCCTGCAGCAGCTCCTGCAGCAGGTCTTCGGTAGCGCCCCGGTGATCGAATGGTTCGCCTCCACCCTGGAGCGCGCCGGGGTGCGCAATGGCTATCGTGATCCTGCCCGCCTGGGCTGTGACCGCTTTGCCGCCGCCATCGGCGCCCGTACACTCTACCCGGATGAGGAACTGCTGGTCGCCACCTGCGGAACCGCCACCACCATCGACGTGGTCAGCGCCCAGGGTGTCTTCGAGGGCGGGATGATCCTGCCCGGGTTTGGCACCATGGCGACCTCGCTGGCGCTCAATACCGCCCAGTTGCCGCAGATCGATGAGGTCACGCCGCTGGCCGGGATCTTTGCCGACAATACGGTAGAGGCGATCGTCTCGGGCTGCATCGCCGCCCAGGTGGGCGCGATCGAACATGCGCTGGCGGCCCGTCAGCGCGCCCATCCTCATACTGCGCGCCGCTGCCTGCTGGCCGGAGGCGCGGGACTGGTGCTGGCGCCCTATCTGGTGCTGGGCGAAACGCCGCTGGAAAAAGTGGATAATCTGGTGCTCATCGGCTTGCATACGGCCATGAACCATGCGGGCTGACGCAGGTCCATCGATGCAAGAGAGTCAACACAGGCAAGGAAAGACAAGGCGCGGATGAAGCTGAAACTGCTTTTTTGGCTGTTGCTGGTGGGCAATGTGATCCTGTTCGGATTGCCGCGCGGCTATTTTGGCGCCAATGCCACCGAGCGCCGCGAACCGCAGCGCCTGGCCGAGCAATTGCATCCGGAACTGCTCAGCGTGCTGCCGGCCAATAGCGAGAAGCTAGCCTCACAGACGCGCTCGCAGGCGCCCGCATCTGCGCCGACTACCCCAACTGCCGCTCCCGCCGCTGGCGAGCCGGCTGCCGCGGCCAACGCCGCTGCCCCGGCGACCCAGCTGCCCGCCGCCCAGGTGGCGGCGGTCACCCCTTCCTGTACGGAAGTGGGTAATTTCACCGTCGCCGATGCCAAGCGCTTCTCGGAACAACTGGCCAGCCTCAATCTGGGCGACCGTGTGGCGCAGAAGCTGACCCAGGATGTGACCAGCCATATGGTCTACATCCCTCCCCAGGATGGCCGCGAGGGCGCCGAGCGGCGCATTGCCGAACTGCGCCGGCTGGGTATCGGTGATTTCTACGTCATTCCTGACAGTTTCCCCAATCCGGCGCTGCGTTCCGGCGTCTCGCTGGGCATCTTCCGTACCGAAGAGGCGGCCAAGGCCTACGTGGGGCAGTTGATCTCGCGCGGGGTGCGCAGCGCGCGCATCATTGCGCGCCGTTCTGGCGCTGGCAAGCAGGTGTTCCAGCTGCGCGACCTGAGCCCGGAAGCGCGCACCGCCCTGGACAACATCAAGAGCGCCTTCCCCGATCAGGAAATCCGCGCCTGCAGCGCCTGAGCGGGCCGACGTTGCCTGGATCGCACACGCTGCATGTTGCGCTGCGAAGCCGGGCGGCTTTCCATGTAAAATCCCGTCCCTAAACGCATCCCCATCCCATCGACCCACAGGACATTGCCATGACCACCGACCTGACCCACGTAGCCCCCCAGATCAAAGCCGAAATCCTGGCCGAGGCGCTGCCGTATATCCGCAAATTCCACGGCAAGACCATCGTGGTCAAGTACGGTGGCAACGCGATGACCGAGGAAAGCCTCAAGCACGGCTTCGCCCGTGACGTGATCCTGTTGAAATTGGTGGGCATGAACCCGGTGGTGGTCCACGGTGGCGGCCCGCAGATCGACGCCGCGCTCAAGAAGATCGGCAAGCAGGGGACCTTCGTGCAGGGCATGCGCATTACCGATGAAGAAACCATGGAAGTGGTCGAATGGGTGCTGGGCGGTGAAGTGCAGCAGGACATCGTGATGCTGATCAACCATTATGGCGGCCAGGCGGTGGGCCTGACCGGCAAGGATGGCGGCCTGATCCGCGCGCGCAAGATGCAGATGCCGGACAAGGAACATCCGGGCGCCTTCCTGGATATCGGCTACGTGGGCGAGATCGAGGCGATCAACCCGGCGGTGGTCAAGGCGCTGCAGGACGACGCCTTCATCCCCATCATCTCGCCCATCGGCTTTGGTGACGACGGCCAGGCCTACAACATCAATGCCGACGTGGTGGCCGGCAAGATCGCCGAGATCCTGCATGCCGAAAAGCTGATCATGATGACCAACATCGCCGGCGTGCAAGACAAGGCAGGCAAGCTGCTGACCGACCTGTCGGCGCGCGAGATCGACGAGATGTTCGCCGACGGCACCATCTCCGGCGGCATGCTGCCCAAGATCTCCTCGGCGCTGGACGCCGCCAAGTCGGGCGTGAACACGGTGCACATCATCGATGGCCGCATCGAGCACTCGCTGCTGCTGGAAGTGCTGACCGAGCAGGCCTTCGGGACCATGATTCGTTCGCACTGATCCACCAAGGACCAGGCAGGACAAGCAAAAAGGGATGAGCGCGCTCATCCCTTTTTGCATTGGTGTAGCGCACGCTTAGCGCATGCTGGCGCGACCGATCAGTAAAGTTGCCGGATCTGCAAGCCTTGTTTGGCCAGCAAGGCCGGTACGCTGTCGGGGCCGGTCAGATGCAGGATCCCGATGCCGGCCACCGCCTTGTCCTGCCGGCGCAGCAGGGCGGCAATGCCGGTGGCCAAGCCCGGGTTGCGATCCTGCAGCAGGTTCTTCAGCGTGAAACGGCTGGTGAAGCTGTCGTCTTCCTGCAGCTCGCGCAGCGCGCCGGCCAGGCCGGCGCTGTCGGCATGCCGCCAGGCGTCTACCAGGGTATCGATGCGGCGGTTCAGTTGGCTGTCCTGCAGCTCTTGCACGGTATCGTCCAAGAACTGCACCTGCTGGGCGTCGCTGAGCTGGCTGAACAGGTGCATCTGACGCTCTGCGCTCTCCAGTTCCACTATCTGGCCGCCATGGGCGCGTACGCTGGCGGCCAGGTGGCTGTCCACCGCCAGTGCGCTCTGGTAGCCGTGGCGGGCATATTCCTGAACGGTCAGAGCCAGGGCCAGCATCCACGGACGCAAGTTCTGCACGCCTTGCTCCGGCAGACCCAGGCGCTGCAGGGTCGCCATGGTGCGCTGGCGCAGCGGTGGCGCCAGCTGGTCCAGCAGATGCTGGCCGGGCGGATAGAGGCCATGGCGCTGGACCGCTTCCTGCATGGCCGCGGTATTCTGCGGATCCAGCTCCAGCGCCAGCACCGGGGCGGCGGCCAGCGCCTGGCGCAGCCGCGGTTCGAGCGGATAGAAATCGGGCGCGCCCACATGGATGGTGCCGAACAGCAGCAGCGTGTGGCGGCCGTCGGAGACTTCATAGAGCGCTCCGCGGGGCGGGGCATCGGTGGCGGTCTCGCCAGCCTGCGCCGGAGAAAGCCAGTTCAGGCAGGACAGCCAGGTCAAACTCACTATAATCAGTCGTTGCATCAATCCGGTCACTGCTGGCCTTTCATTCATTCCTTGCTTGCTCATGCGCCCACGGACAGATCCGCTGTGTGCACCCTCGATTTATGGCGTCCAATACTACACCGCTCTGGCTGTTCGACCTCGACAATACCCTGCACAACGCCTCCCACGCGATCTTTCCGGCCATCAACGCCAACATGAACCGCATCATCCAGCGCGTGCTGGAGAAGGATGGACTGCCCAGCGACGAGGCAGCGGTCAACCATATGCGGCGGCACTACTGGAAACTCTATGGCGCGACCCTGCTGGGATTGGTGCGTCATCACGGCGTGGGCGTGGATGAATTCCTGCATGAGGCGCACCTGTTCGACGATCTGACCGGCATGGTGCGCGCCGAGCGCGGCATCGGCCGGTGGCTGGAGCGCTTGCCGGGCCAGAAGATCCTGCTGACCAATGCACCGCGCCGCTACTCCCGCGAGCTGGTCCGCCACCTGGGATTGCACAGGCATTTCTCGCATCACATCTCCATCGAATCCATGCATGTGCATCGCCAGTTGCGGCCCAAGCCCTCGCGCCTGATGCTGCGCAAGCTGCTGGCGCGCCACAAGGCCACGCCACGCCGTTGCATCCTGGTCGAGGATACGGTGGACAACCTGAAGACCGCACGGGAGCTGGGGGTGCGCACGGCCTGGGTCACGCAATATCTGCGCGGCAGCCAGGCCTTGCTGGGCCATATCGGCGGGCAGCGCGTGCTGAGCCGCCGGCCTGCGTTCGTCGATGTGAAGGTGCGCTCGGTGCGGCAGTTGCCGCGCCGGCTGGCGGCGCTCGGCGCGGGAAGTTAAGCGTTTAGTCAGCGCAGTCGGCGCACCAGCCCTTGATGGTTAGTTCCACCTCGTGGCTCTGGAAGCCCTTGCCCAGCGTCCTGCGCAGCGCCGACTGCAACTGGGCGGCAGTGGAGTGGTGGCCTTCGGCGGGGGGAAGGACGGTGGCCAGGAAGTCGGTACCGTCGCTGGCATCCAGGCAGAACACGCGGTTGCAGCGGGTGCATTTGAAATGGCCGTGCTGGTGCTGCTTGCCATGGCTGTGATCATGCAGGCCATGCTCGGCATGGTCGGTGCCGGCGCTGTAGCGGAAGATGCGGTCGTCGCTGGAGATCTTGTGCGCCAGTCCGGCTTCGGTCAGGCAGTCCAGGGCGCGATAGAGGGTCACCCGGTCCATGTCGGCAAAACGGTCCTGGATGTCCTGGTGCGAGGCCGCGCTGCGCGTTTCCAGCAAGGCCCCCAGCACATTGACCCGCGCCTGGGTCACGCGCACGCCGGCTTCCCGCAGTTGCGCCTCGGCCAGGGCGGCCATGGCGGCGGCCTGGGCATTGCTGCTGGCGGGAGTGGCGGTGGCTTTGACTTTCATGATGGGCATGGGCAGGGACATTCACGGGGGGAAGGGCGGTGGCTTGCGCTTCCTAGGATAGCGGAACGCCCTATTTTAGCCCATGCCGCCCTTGCTTTCGCGCCGCGCTTGCCCAGGCCCCCCTATCCTATTTGCCGCCGTTCTTGCGCGCCCGCGGATGGGCCTGGTCGTAGACCTGGGCCAGGCGCTGGAAATCCAGCGCCGTATAGACCTGGGTGGCGGTGATGGAGGCGTGGCCCAGCATTTCCTGCACGGCGCGCAGGTCGCCCGAGCTTTGCAGTACATGCGAGGCAAAAGAGTGGCGCAGCATATGGGGATGGACGTCGCTGGCCATTTCCAGCGCCCGGCCGTGGGCCTTGAGCCGCAACTGCGCCACCCGCGACGAGATGCGCGCGCCGCGTTCATTGAGGAACAGGGCGTGGCCGTCGGGGCCGCCATCGGCCTTGCGCAGCCTGGCGCGCAAGGGCAGCCAGTCGGCCAGGGCAGCGCGGGCGGCCTGGCCTACCGGGACCTTGCGCTTCTTGCCGCCCTTGCCGGTCACGGTCACTTCTGCTTCTTCCAGGTCGACCCAGCCGGCTGATTCGTAGGCGTCCTCGCGCACATCGGCCACATCGATCCCCACCAGCTCCGAGACCCGCAGGCCACTCGAATACAGCAGTTCGAACATGGCCCGGTTGCAGGCCGCCAGGGTGGAAGCGGGATCGCGCACGGGATCAGGCTGGGAGACCAGCCGGATAGCGTCATCGGCAGCCAGGGCCTTGGGCAGGGGTTTGCTTTTCTTGGGGGCCTTGACGCCATCGACCGGGTTGGCCGGCAGGTCCATCTGCATCGACAGCCAGCCGAAAAATCCACGCCAGGCCGACAGCTTGCGCGCAATGGAGCGTGCATTGAGGCCACGCGCATGCAGGCGGGCGGCGCATTTGCGGATCTGTACCTGGGTCGTCTTGCGCAGGTCGACGTCGGCATGTTCCTCACCGGCCGGGGCCAGCAGGGTGCGCAGCTCCTGCAGGTCGCGCCCGTAGTGTTCGACGGTATGGTCCGAGAGCTTGCGCTGCGTGCGCAGGAAGGAGAGATATTGCCCGATCAGGCCGGTGGTCGCATTTTCCACGTTGTGCTCCATGAGACGGGACGCGGGCAGCGAGGACGGGCCTGGGCGCGTTTCAGCGCAACAGGCAGGCCAGCGCCGCGCTGCCAGTTTCGCCGATGCGGGTCAGGAAGTCGGTGCCCATGTCGGAGGTGAAGCGGTTGGGATCGGGGGAGCCCAGCACCAGCAGGCCGAAGGCTTCCGGTGCAGCGCCCACGCGCAGCGGCAGCATGGCTACCGACTTGACGGTGGCGGCGTCGTCCAGCCAGGTAGCCGCCTCGAAATCCTTGTTGGGACCGCAGAAGGGTGCCGACAGGCCATTGGCGAAGATGCGGGCGTCGTCCGTGACTTCCTGCACGGCCCAGTTGTCCGCATGGGCAGCGCCCAGGTTCCAGAGGCGCACCGTCACTTGCGGGACGTGGAAGATATCCTGCAATTGCTTCACCAGCACGGCCGGCAGGTCCTCGGCATCGCGCGTCAGCAGCAGGGCGCGGCTCCAGGCCTGGAACTTGTTGGTGATTTCGTCGTTTTCCTGGGCGATGCGCATCAGCTCTGCCATGCGCAGTTCCTGCACGCGGATCTTCTCGCGCAGAATTTCCATCTGCCGTTCCTGTAGGGAGACGGCGCGGCCCATGACCGGGCTGGTCAACTTGACGGTCGAAAGCAGTTCTGCGTGTTCCTCGAAGAAGTGAGGGTGTTCCAGCAGGTATTCGGCGATCAGGTCGGAATCCAGTTCGGTGTTCATCGTGAATTTGTCGAGGGCAAAAGGACGGGCCGGCACAGCGCCTGGCTGGCAGGCCGGAAGTTGGGCGAGATTATCCTCGCTATCGGACAGGCTGACAATCGCTGTTGCAGTCCGGAAAGAGAAACGGGCTTGCATAATTGCTCATGCAAGCCCGAATCGGTTCAATTCAGGTTGTGGCCGGTATTTGTATACCGGCTTCAGGTCCTGGAATTAGAACTTGTGACGAACGCCAACGGTGACAGCGGTTTGGCTGGCATCGTTGCCGGTGGTGTCGCCAGCGACGCCAGGGTTCTTCATGTCGGTAGCACGCAGGTTCGACACGAATGCGTACAGGTCGGTGCGCTTGGACAGGAAGTAGTCAGCACCCAGGTTGTACTGGGTCAGCTTGCCCTTGCCATCCAGGCCAGCGAAGTCAGCACGGGTGTACTGAACCGAACCCAGCAGCTTCAGGGACGGGCTCAGGGAGTAGGCGGTACCCAGTTCGTACATGTCAGCCTTTTGCGACAGGGCCAGGGTAGCAGCGGTGGTGCGGGTAGCAGCGGTCAGGCCGGTTGCAGCAGCGGTGTTCAGGTCTTGCTTGACGCGCGACCAGTTACCGTACACGCGGGCCGGGCCGAACTGGTAGGAAGCAACCACGTTCAGGACCTTAGCAGCGGTGTTGCCGGTGGAAGCAGCCACGCCTTGGCCAGTGGTGCCAACCAGCAGGCTGGTGTCAGCCGGGGTCGAGCCTTGCTTGGACTGGTAGTAGTTGATGCCCAGACCCAGAGGACCGTTGTCGTACTTACCACCCAGACCGAAGGCTTGGCCGCCGGAGGTCTTGCCAGCTTCTTCGCCGAAACCGTACATCAGGTTACCGGTGAAGCCGCTCAGGTTAGCGGTGGTGTAGCTGACCGAGTTGTTGGTACGGGTGCCTTGCAGACGGTTCAGAGCCGAACCGGAGTTCTGCACAACGCCACCGAAGTCAGCGACGGAGGTGTAAGCGGAGATGGTGTCAGCGAAGTCGGTTTGACGACCCAGCAGGACGGTACCGAAGCCACCAGCAAGACCGACCACGGACTTGCGGCGGAACAGGGTGTTGGTGCTCTTGGAGTCATCCAGAGCGCCGGTGTCGTTCTTGAAACCGGCTTCCAGGTTGAACACTGCGGACAGGCCGCCACCCAGATCTTCAACGCCCTTGAAACCAATACGCGAACCTTGGATCACGCCGGAGTTCATGGCGAACTTGCTGCCGGTGTTGGTGCCGCCAGCTGGGGTTTGTGCCTTGCTGGTGTAGGTAACACCGGTATCAACGATACCGTAGATAGTAACGGAGCTTTGTGCTTGAGCAGCACCTGCGAACGCGCCGAGGACGGCCAGTGCCAGCAGAGATTTTTTCATTTGACATCCTTCTATAAAAATAGTCTTGAGGATCCGTACTTCTGGTCGGATGGTGAGACATTAAGGGTTCTCATTTGGCGTGGCCGCAGATTGGTCACGTGGAGGCGGGAAATTTGGTTGAAAGCGTCAAACAGCACGGCTAGTGTTGTTTTTTTCAAACGTTTTCGAGGGCGCATCGGTCCCCGACGGGAAATCAGGCTTGCAACCCGTCACTTATTATCGGCCACAAGTGCAGAAACTTGATCCGGCACGTCTCGTCAATGCGCCTGTTGTTAAAACGATGCATTTCGTTGGATTTCGAGACAATTTTAAAAAAATGTCGATTGTGGGGCATAATTTTGGCTTTCTGACCGATCGTGGAGAGCTGATGGCCAATCGCGAAGACCTCGCAATCATCCGCGCCGCGCGCGCCGGACAAGCCGCCGCGCAACTCACCCTGGGCAAGCGTTACCTGTTTGGCGGCAATGGTTTGCCGCAAAGCCTGAGCACGGCATTCCACTGGCTGGAGCGCGCCGCGCGCCAGGAATTGGCGGATGCCTGGATGCTTATTGCCGAGCATATTCCGTATGAAGTTGTCGTCACGCTGACCCGCCCGCAAGAAGCGGCGCAATGGTATGAGCGCGCTTTCGAGGGCGGCATGAACAAGGCGGGGCTGGTGTTTGCTCGCCTGGTGCTGGAAAGTGCAGGCGAGCCTGATGCCGAACTGAAATCCCGAGCGATACGTGTACTGCAGGTGGTGGCGCGCGAGGGCGATCCCGATGCGCAGTGGCTGCTGGCGCGCCAGGGCAGCCAGCCTGCCGATCCCTCCGCCGGCGTGGCTCCGGTGGAGTCCGCGCCGCAGGCGCCAGCCGAGGATCTGCGGCAATGGACACAGAAGGCCGCTGACGCAGGGATCGAGCAGGCGCAACATGCGCTGGCCGACGCCGCCTGGCAGCAGGCCGACCTGGTGCAGTTCCGGCAGCGCGCGCAACCGCTGGCCGACAAGCTGCTGCGCCAATACGAAGCGCTGGTAGCGCAACTGAACGGGCCGGCCGAGTCGCTGGCCAATGTGCTTGGGCCGCAGAATATCGTCCTGCTGCGCCGCCTGGCCCAGGTCCATCTGGGCGAGAAGCGCGCCGACCTGCAACAGGCCCAGCAATTGCTGGAATTGGCCGCGCTGGCCTGCGACCGCGATGCGCAACTGGCGCTGGGCCTGTTGTATGGACGCCTGGACGAGCAGGGCGTGCGCTGCTTCCCCGGCCTGGGTTCGGCCAATTACAAGAAGGCCATCCGCTGGCTGACCCTGGCCGGTGAGCAGGGGATGGCGGCGGCCTGGTACGTACTTTCGCGCATCTATCTCAAGCCCGAGTTTTCCCAGCGCAATCTGGCCGATGTGCAGCATTACCTGGAACGGGCGGCCGAGATGGGCCATGTCGCCGCCCAGCTGGAATGCGGCATCGGCGCCTGGCGCAATCGCCGGGACGATGCCGGCAATGATGTGCGCGCCTTGTACTGGTTGCAGAAGGCCGCCAGCCAGGGTGACGAGCAGGCGCAGGCCTTGCTGGACAAGGTGGCCGACCGCCCGCAGGCGGCTGCCTGGGCGGTGCTGGCGCGTGCCCAGCTCACCCGCGAACAGGTCAATGCCCATCCCTTCCTGGCTGCGCGCATCGAACTGGCGACACTGTTCGGGCTCACGCGTCCCGAGGCTCTGCTGATCGACCTCAAGCAGGCCGATCGCGGTCATTGCCTGATGGTGGATATCCGCAGCCAGTACGCACGCAGCAAGCGTCGCCTGATCATGGTCGAGAATGGCGAGCAGCGCGGTGCCCTCAATCGCATCGGCCGCCTGTTCGAAGACGTGGACTGCGGGCCCAGCGGCCCCGAAGGCAACTACCGGCAGCGCTTGTATCGCCTCAAGACGGTCCTGCCGCAGTCGGCCGAGGAAGATGAACGCGAAGAGCCGCAGGATCTGGCCGCCTGAGTTCGAGGGCTCCGGAAAGAAAAACGGCTTGCTGGGTCATCCGACCAGCAAGCCGTTTCTTATTGCGCTTGCAAGAGGGCGCTTCAGAGCTGATCGGGCAGCTCGATCTCGCCTTCATACACCGAGACCGCCGGGCCGGTCATCATGACCGCTTCGCCGGGGCCGGACCAGGCGATGTTCAGTACGCCGCCATGGGTCTGTACGGCCACGGGGGAGTCCAGCAGGCCACGACGGATGCCCGCCACCACGGCGGCGCAGGCGCCGGTGCCGCAGGCCAGGGTTTCGCCCGCGCCGCGTTCATAGACCCGCAGGTTCACATGGTGGCGATCCACCACCTGCATGAAACCGGCGTTGACGCGCTTGGGAAAGCGTTCATGACGCTCGATCAGCGGCCCCTCGGTCAGCACCGGGGCTGCCTCGCTGTCCTCCACCACCTGTACTGCGTGCGGGTTGCCCATCGAGACGACCGAGATCCAGGTGGTCTTGCCGCCTACCTCGAGCGGCCACAGCGTGTCCTCGGCTTCGTTGCGGTGTTGCAGGCCGTGGCTGTCGAAGGGAACGTCGGCCGGGGTGAGGATGGGAGCGCCCATGTCCACCGTGATCTGGCCATCGTCTTCCAGGCGCGGTTCGATCACGCCTGACATGGTTTCCACGCGGATGGCGCGCTTGCTGGTCAAGCCCTTGTCGGTGACGAACTTGACGAAGGCGCGGGCGCCATTGCCGCACTGTTCCACTTCGCCGCCATCGGCGTTATAGATGCGATAACGGAAATCGACCCCCTCGCCATGCGCCTTCTCCACCACCAGCATCTGGTCGGCGCCAATGCCGAAGCGGCGGTCCGCAATGAATTGCCATTGCGCCGGGCTGAGGGAGATCGATTGGTTGATGGCGTCGAGGACGACAAAGTCGTTGCCCGCGCCATGCATCTTGGTGAATTTGATTTTCATGGACACATTATAAGAGAGGGCGGAGAGGGCGCCAGGCCCACGCTCAGGCGTCGTTGCGGCCGTAGACGTCGGGTTCGCCGGGCGGGCGCGTCTTGAAGCGCTTGTGCGCCCAGAAGTACTCTGCCGGATGTTCGCGCACGCGGTCTTCGATGAAGGCATTCATGCGCCGGGTCGCGGCGACGATGTCCTCGCCCGGATAGTCGGTCCAGGCCGGGTAGTAGGTGGCCTTCCAGCCTTTGTAGTCGGGCAGGAAAGTGCACACCACCGGCACCACGGCAGCTCCGGTGGCCGCGGCAATGCGGGCGGTGGCGGTGAGCGTGGCGGCAGGTACGCCGAAGAAGGGGACGAACTCGGCATCGCGGATGCCGAAGTCCATGTCGGGCAGCATCAGGAAAGGCAGGCCCTTGCGCATGGCGCGGATGATGGGCTTGACGCCTTGCTCGCGCGCCAGCAGCGTTGCCGGGCGGAAACGCAGGCGGCCTTTGAGCAGGGCGCGGTCAATGACGTCGTTGCGCTGCTTGGTATAGATGGTGCAGGCTGAATATTCCGAAAACACGCCCAGGGTCGCTCCGGGAATTTCCAGGCAGACGAAGTGCGGGGCCAGCAGAATGGTGGGTCCCTTGGCAAAGGTGTCCAGCGGCATGCCCGGTTCGACCTGGATCAGCCGGCGCAGGCGCGAGACCGGCGCCCACCAGAGGATGCCGCGTTCCAGGGCGCTGCGGGCGAACAGGCGGAAGTGCTCGCGGGCAATGCGTACGCGCTCTTCTTCGGTCTTCTCGGGGAAGCATAGCCGCAGGTTGGTCAGCGTGATGTGACGCCGGGGCCGCATATAGAGATAGAGCAGCGAACCGATGCCTTCTCCCAGTCGGCCCAGAATGGGCAGGGGCAGCCAGTGCAGCAGCCACATGATGGCCAGCAGGAATCTCATGCCGAGGCCTCCCCGGGACGGCTGACCCCGGGCGGAGTCTTGTAGCGGTTGTAGCTCCAGATGTACTGGGCCGGACAGCGCGCGATCAGGGCTTCCATGGCGGCGTTGATGGCCTGGGCCTGTTGCTCGGGCGTACCTTCCAGCGTTCCCTCGAAGGGCACGTAGTGGATGGCATAGCCGCGGCCCCAGGACAGCCGTTGCGCATAGGTCAGCAGGAGGGGCGCGCCGCTCATCTGCTGCAGCTTGGCCGACAGCGTCATGGTGTAGGCCGGCTTGTCGAAGAAGTCGGCCCAGACGCCTTCGCCATTCTGCGGCACCTGGTCGGGCAACAGGCCGATGGCCTGGCCGGTTTTGAGGGCTTTCAACAGGATGCGCACGCCCGCCAGGTTGGCCGGGGCCAGATGCAGGTTGGCGCGCGCGCGGGCGCCTTCGATCAGGGGCTTGAGGGCGGCCTTGCGGGGCGGACGGTAGAGCACGCTCAGGCTGGTGTGGCGGGCCACGACCTGGGCCGCGATCTCGAAGCAACCCAGATGGGGTGTCAGCAAGATGACCCCGGTCTTGGCTTCCAGCGCTTGCTGGACCAGCTCCCAATTGACGATGCGCGCAGTGCGCAGCACCCGGCGGGGACTTGCACACCAGATGAAGGGCAGCTCGAACATGCCCTTGCCCGCCTCGCCTACGGCCCGGTACAGGCTGGCACCATGCCCGGCCTGCGTGATGTTGCTGCGCAGACGGCGGCGATAGGAAGGCGAGAGCAGGAACACCAGCCAGCCCACCACCACGCCGATGGCATGCAAGGCTGGCAAGGGCAGGAAAGAGAGCAGGCGGAATAAAGAAACGAGCATACTTGCCGATAACGGTTGGGCGGGGTGCGTCCGCCGCCAAATTGCAGAAAATTGCAAGAGGCGTAAAATAGCACAAGCCGTCGAGTTAATGACAACTTGCGAGACGGGGTACAAATATCGCTAAAGCGTCGCAGGCACGACTAACGATGGGCCGCGACATGTTGCTAAATCGTTTTCAGTCAGAGGCTTGCAATGTCCAACGAATATCTCTTCACCTCCGAATCCGTCTCCGAAGGCCATCCCGACAAGGTTGCCGACCAGATCTCGGACGCCATTCTGGATGCCATCCTCACCCAGGACCCCCAATCCCGCGTCGCCGCCGAAACCCTGTGCAACACCGGTCTGGTGGTGCTGGCCGGTGAAATCACCACCCGCGCCAATGTCGACTACATCGATGTGGCCCGCGAGACCATCAAGCGCATCGGCTATGACAATGCCGACTTCGGCATCGACCACAAGAGCTGCGCCGTGCTGGTGGCCTACGACAAGCAATCCCCGGACATCGCCCAGGGCGTGGATGAAGGCCGTGGCGTGGACCTCGAACAAGGCGCCGGCGACCAGGGCCTGATGTTCGGCTACGCCTGCAATGAAACCCCGGAACTGATGCCGGCCGCGATCTACTACGCGCACCGCATCGTCGAGCGCCAGTCGCAACTGCGCAAGGATGGCCGCCTGCCCTGGCTGCGTCCGGACGCCAAGTCGCAGGTCACGCTGAAGTATGTGGATGGCAAGCCGGTGGCCATTGATACCGTGGTGCTGTCGACCCAGCACTCGCCCGAGATGGAGCAGAAGGCCATCCATGAGGCCGCCATCGAGGAAATCATCAAGCCGGTGCTGCCGGCCGAGTGGCTCAAGAACACCCGTTTCCTGATCAACCCCACCGGTCGCTTCGTCATCGGCGGCCCGCAGGGCGACTGCGGCCTGACTGGCCGCAAGATCATCGTCGATACCTATGGCGGCGCAGCGCCCCACGGCGGTGGCGCCTTCTCCGGCAAGGACCCGTCCAAGGTCGACCGTTCGGCCGCCTACGCCGGTCGTTACGTGGCCAAGAACATCGTCGCCGCCGGCCTGGCCGAGCGTTGCCAGATCCAGGTGTCCTACGCCATCGGCATCGCCAAGCCGACCTCGGTCATGGTGACCACCTTCGGCACCGGCAAGATCAGCGATGAAAAGCTGGCGCAACTGGTGCAGGAACACTTCGACCTGCGCCCCAAGGGCATCGTCCAGATGCTGGACCTGCTGCGTCCGATCTACGCCAAGACCGCCGCCTACGGCCACTTCGGCCGCGAAGAGCCGGAATTTACCTGGGAGCGTACCGACAAGGTCGCCGCCCTGCGCGCTTCGGCCGGTCTGTAATCAAGGCCATCCGGCGCGGGCCGGGTGATGGGCGGGGGGAACCCGATTTCCCAGCCTGTTCGGAGGATTGACTAACGCCCGTCCCGCGCTACAATGCTGTTCCCGTGGCTTCAGGGCCACGAACCGTACCGACGTTGGCATTGCGTCTGGCACGTGAATCTCACAATGCCTCACCGCTGCAAGGAGCGTTGCGACAGGGACATCCCCTGCCAGGCTTGAAGCGGTGAACAGGCGCACGTCGCCTGGCAACTGCGCTCACGTTACTTTTTTTCTGGCTTTTTCATGAAAGGAGGGCGTGAACAGCGCCATTGCCATGACTACTCAAACGAATCAACAAGACTACATCGTCGCCGACATCAAGCTGGCCGACTGGGGCCACAAGGAAATCAAGATCGCCGAAACCGAAATGCCGGGCCTGATGGCGATCCGCGAGGAATTCGCCGCCTCCCAGCCGCTCAAGGGCGCGCGCATCACCGGTTCGCTGCACATGACCATCCAGACCGCCGTGCTGATCCAGACCCTGGAAGCACTGGGCGCGCAAGTGCGTTGGGCTTCCTGCAACATCTACTCGACCCAGGACCACGCTGCTGCCGCGATTGCCTCCAACGGCACTCCGGTCTTCGCCATCAAGGGCGAGACTCTGGATGAATACTGGGAATACACCCACCGCATCTTCGAATGGACCGACGGTGGCTATTCCAACATGATCCTGGATGACGGCGGCGACGCCACCCTGCTGCTGCACCTGGGTTCGCGTGCCGAGGCCGATATCTCGGTGCTGGACAAGCCCGACTCCGAAGAAGCCGTGTGCCTCTTCAACGCCATCAAGCGCTATCTGGCCAAGGACGCCAACTGGTACTCCAAGCGCCTCAAGGAAATCAAGGGCGTGACCGAAGAGACCACCACCGGCGTGCACCGCCTGTACCAGATGCACAAGGAAGGCAAGCTGGCCTTCCCGGCCATCAACGTCAACGACTCGGTCACCAAGTCCAAGTTCGATAACCTCTACGGCTGCCGCGAATCCCTGGTGGATGGCATCAAGCGCGCCACTGACGTGATGATCGCTGGCAAGGTCGCCATCGTGGCTGGCTACGGTGACGTCGGCAAGGGCTCGGCCCAGGCCCTGCGCGCGCTGTCGGCGCAGGTATGGGTCACCGAGATCGACCCGATCTGCGCCCTGCAGGCCGCCATGGAAGGCTACCGCGTGGTGACCATGGATTACGCCGCCGAACACGGCGACATCTTCGTCACCTGCACCGGCAACTACCATGTGATCACCCACGAGCACATGAAGAAGATGAAGGACCAGGCCATCGTCTGCAACATCGGCCACTTCGACAATGAAATCGAAGTCGCCGCCCTGAAGCAGTACACCTGGGAAAACATCAAGCCGCAGGTCGATCACGTGATCTTCCCCGATGGCAAGCGCATCATCCTGCTGGCCGAAGGCCGCCTGGTCAACCTGGGTTGCGCCACCGGCCACCCGTCCTACGTGATGAGCTCGTCCTTCGCCAACCAGACCATCGCGCAGATCGAACTGTTCGTCAACACCAAGGACTACCCGGTCGGCGTCTACACGCTGCCCAAGCACCTGGACGAAAAGGTCGCCCGTCTGCAACTGAAGAAGCTCAACGCGCAACTGAGCGAACTGACCGCAGAACAGGCTGCCTACATCGGCGTGAAGGTCGAAGGCCCCTACAAGCCTGAGCATTACCGTTACTGATCCCTGTGCGGGCCGGCCCTGTGTCGGCCCGGCAGTTTCAGCATCGTCTGCCGCCCGTGCACTTGCATTGCCGTTGCCGGTGATGCAAGCTCTGCGGGTGGCGTCATCATTCCCCGACGGGGTCGAAAGGATTTTCCGTGCGTCTGCTGCTGACCTGGCTCATCAATGCCCTGGCCTTGCTGGCCGTTCCCTACCTGATGCACTCGGTGCAGGTCGACAGCTTCGGCTCGGCCCTGTTGGCCGCGCTCATCCTGGGTTTCGTCAATACCATCGTGCGCCCGGTGCTGGTCGTGCTGACCCTGCCGGTGACGGTGGTGACGCTGGGCCTGTTCATCCTGGTCATCAATGGCCTGATGTTCTGGGTAGTCGCGCAACTGGTGGGCGGTTTCCATGTGGCCGGATTCTGGTCGGCTGTAGGCGGCGCGCTGCTCTATAGCATCGTCTCCTGGGCGCTCTCGACGCTGTTGCTGAAATCGGGTCCGAATCAATGAGTACAAGTACACATAATTTCAGTATCGAATTCTTCCCGCCCAAGACCGCCGAAGGCGCGGAAAAACTGCGCGCCACCCGGGCCCGGCTGGCCGCGCTGCAACCCAAGTATTTCTCGGTGACCTTCGGCGCGGGTGGTTCCACCCAGCAGGGCACGCGCGACACCGTGCTGGAAATCGTCAGCGAAGGCCATGAAGCCGCGCCGCACCTGTCCTGCATCGGCAGCTCCCGCGCCAGCCTGCGCGCCATCCTGGAAGACTATCGCGCCAATGGCATCAAGCGCCTGGTGGCGCTGCGCGGCGACCTGCCCAGCGGTTATGGCGCGATGGACCAGGCCTCCAGCGAATTCCGCTATGCCAACGAGCTGGTCGAGTTCGTCCGCGCCGAGACCGGCGACTGGTTCCACATCGAAGTGGCGGCCTACCCGGAAATGCACCCGCAGGCGCGCTCGCCCCAGGACGATGCGCAGAATTTCGCGCGCAAGGTCAAGGCCGGCGCCAACTCCGCCATCACCCAGTATTTCTACAATGCCGACGCCTACTTCCGCTTCGTGGACGAGGCTGCCAAACTGGGGGCGAACGTGCCGGTGATCGCGGGCATCATGCCCATCACCAACTATTCGCAGCTGATGCGTTTCTCGGACATGTGCGGCACCGAGATTCCGCGCTGGATCCGCCTGAAGCTGGCCAGCTATGGCGACGATACCGAATCGATCCGCGCCTTTGGCCTGGACGTGGTCACCCAACTGTGCGAGCGGCTGCTGGCCGGCGGCGCACCGGGCCTGCATTTCTATTCACTCAACCAGTCCGGGCCGACCCAGGCCATCTGGCAGCAACTGGTGGAGTAAAGAGACAGGGCAGGCAAGCCTCCAGGAAGCCGGACACCCACGTGGTCCGGCTTTTTTTATTGTTCAGTCAGCATCGGTCAGGATGGCCTCCATCGGCATGTCATGCGCCTGCGGCTCAAAGGCCGCCAGGCCGAAGCTGTAGCACACACCCACCGCCCGGGGGCGGGGCAGGCCCGCCAGGGTACGGTCATAGAAGCCGCCGCCATACCCCAGCCGGAAACCGGCGGCATTGAAACCTACGCAAGGAATCAGCAGGGCTTGCGGCTGGACCTCCGGCGCCGAGGGCAGGGGCGTCAAGGTACCCAGCGCATCCTTTTGCAGCGCATCGCCTGGCTGCCAGGCGCGAAACAGCAGCGGCGCGTCCTTGTCCACCACCACCGGCAGGCACAGGTGCACGCCACGCGCGGCCAGCGCGTTATAGGCGGCAGCCAGGTCGGGCTCGCCCCGGATCGGTTGATAGACCGCCAGACTGCTCACGCCGGCCCGCATCGTCCAGTCCAGCACGCGCTGGCTGATGCGGGCATCGGCACGCTCGCGCTCTCGGACGTCCAGCGTTTTGCGGCACGCCAGCAGCGCTGTGCGCAACTGCTGCTTGTGCAGCACAAGACTGGCTGTTTCCGACGACGGGGCTGGGGTGTCGCGTGCTATGCTTGGGTTCATTATCTGTTTCATCAATCTGTATGAAGAAGCTTGCATGAGTATGCGTCCGAAGAATCATCCGTTCAAGCAGCGCCTGCGCGCGCTGGCCGCCTCCGTGGCGCTCCCCCTGGCCCTGGCAGGCGTGGCCGCGTTCGCCGTTGCACCGGCCGCCCAGGCGCAGAAGCGTCTGGCCCCGGACGCCGCACCCGACGACATCTTCCTGGCCCTGCGCCAGGCCGCCGCCACCGACAATGCGGCGCTGGCGCAAGACCTGGCGTCGCGCCTGTCGGGCTATGAACTGGCGTCCTATGTCGATTACTACCGCCTCAAGCCGCGCGTGCGCGACTACAGCGCCAGCGAGCAGGAAATCCGTGATTTCCTGGCCCGCTGGGACGGCCAGGCCATTGTCGATCGCCTGCGCAATGACTGGCTGCTGGCCTTGGGCAAGACCGGCAACTGGGCCGTCTTCGATGAGCAATATCCCAAGTTCGTGCTCAACGACGATACCCAGGTCAAATGCTTCGCGCTGAATTCGCGCGCCCTCAAGGGCGAGAACGTGGCCGAGGAAGCGCGCGCCCTGCTCACCAATCCCAAGGATTACGGCCAGGGCTGCAGCGACCTCATCGCCACCCTGGCGCAGAACGGGCAGTTCAGCCAGGCCGATGTCTGGTTCCAGATCCGCCAGGCCGCCGAGAACGGCAACGCCACCGTGGCCCGCCGCGCTGCCGTGCTGGTTGACAGCGGCGATGTCAGCGTGACCCAGGTGATGGACCGTCCGGCGCTGATGCTGGCCAAGGGACCGGGCAAGGGCGTGGCCAACCACCAGCTCTACATCATCGCACTGGGCCGCATCGCCAAGAGCAATCCGGCCCAGGCCGCCACCTATCTCAATGACGCCGGACGCAACCTCACCGCGCAGGAAGCCACGCAGGCGTGGGCGCAGATCGCCCTGGCCGCATCCTACAAGCTGGCGCCGGAAGCCTCGGATTACTGGCGCCGCGCCAAGGATACGCCGCTCACGCAAGACGCCATGCAGTGGAAGGTCCGCATGGCCCTGCGCGATGGCGACTGGAAGACCGTGCGCAAGACCATCGAAGCCATGCCCGCGCCGCTGCGCAGCGATACCGCCTGGGTCTACTGGCTGGGCCGCGCGCTCAAGGAAGACGGCCAGCATGAAGCCGCCCGTCGCCTGTTCGAATCCATCGCGCCCAACTTCAGCTTCTATGGCCAGCTGGCGCTGGAAGAGCTGGGCCAGAAGATCACCATTCCACCCGGCCCGACCCCGCCCGGTGCGGGCGAAGTGGCCCTGTATTCGCAGAATGCCGGCTTCAAGCGCTCGCTCAAGTTCTACCAGCTGAACCTGCGCTTCGAAGCCATCCGCGAATGGAACTGGGAACTGCGCAACATGACCGACCGCCAGTTGCTGGCTGCTGCCGAATACGCCCGCCAGAACGACGTGCTGGACCGCATGGTCAACACCTCCGACCGCACCAAGAGCGAGTTCGATTTCACCCAGCGCTTCCCCGCGCCGCACCTGCCGGAGATGAACGCCGCCACCAAGCCCCTGGGCATGGAGAACGCCTGGGTCTATGGCCTGATCCGCCAGGAATCGCGCTTCATCAAGTCGGCCCGCTCGCATGTGGGCGCGTCCGGCCTGATGCAGTTGATGCCGGCCACTGCCAAGTTCGTCGCCCGCAAGATCGGCATGAGCGAATTCACCGCCGACCAGGTCAACGACATCAATACCAACCTGCTGCTGGGCACCAGCTATCTCGATATGGTGCTGAACAACCTGGAAGGTTCGGAGACCCTGGCCACGGCCGGCTACAATGCCGGCCCCGGCCGCCCGCGCACCTGGCGCGCGACCTTGCCCAGGCCGGTGGAAGGAGCGATCTTCGCAGAGATCATTCCTTTCAATGAAACCCGGGGCTATGTCAAGAACGTGATGTCCAATGCGACTTACTATGCGGCCATGTTCGAGAACCGTCCGCAATCGCTGAAGCAACGCATGGGGACCGTGGCGCCCAATTCCAACGTGGCCACCGACCTGCCCTGATTCCCATGCCCGCCTGGCCGCGCTCCTCGCATGGCGACCAGGCGGAAATCGGAGAGTGACAAATGGCATTCAAGAAGATCCTCGTCATCGGTGGCTCCGGCTTCATCGGCACACGCCTGGTGGAGCTGCTGGGCAGCAGCACCGATTACCGTGTCATGGTCCCCACGCGCCGCTACGAGCGCGCCAAGCACCTGCTGGTGTCGCCCGTGGTCACGGTGGTGCAGGCCAATATCCATGACGATGCAGTCCTGGCGCGACTGGTCGCCGAAGCCGATGTGGTCATCAACCTGGTCGGCATCCTGCAATCGCGTCCGGCACGCGGCGGCGCAGCCTATGGTCCCGATTTCGAGCGCCAGCATGTGCTGCTGCCGCGCCGCATCGTCGCCGCCTGCGTAGAGCAGGGTGTGAAGCGTTACCTGCACATGAGCGCGCTGTGCGCCGATGCCAAGGGACCGTCGATGTACCTGCGCTCCAAGGCGGCCGGTGAGCAGGAAGCCTTGTCGGCGCCGTCGCTGGATGTGGCCATCTTCCGGCCCTCGGTGGTGTTCGGCGAGGGCGACAATTTCCTCAACATGTTCGCCGGCCTGAACCGCATGTTCCCGGTGATCCCGCTGGGCAGCCCCGATGCGCGCTTCCAGCCGGTCTACGTGGGCGACGTGGCGCAGGCCTTCGTCAATGCCCTGGCGCTGCCGCGCCTGGGTGGCAAGGTCTTCGAGCTGGGCGGTCCCAAGCAGTACACGCTGCGTGAACTGGTGCGCCTGTCAGGATGGTACAGCGGGCATCCGCGTCCCATCGTCGGCCTGCCTGATGCGCTGGGCTGGCTGCAGGCCTTCGCCCTGGAACACCTGCCGGGCAAGCTGATGAGCCGCGACAACGTCGCTTCCATGCAGGTGGACAATGTGCTGCACGCGCCCCTGGCCGCCGAACTGCGGCTCACGCCCAAGTCGGTGGAAGAGGTGGTGCCTGGCTATCTCTGTCCGCGCAGTCCGCAACAGCAGTTTGATCTCTTCCGCAGCACGGCGCGGCGCTGACGGCGATGTCCTTCGCCGCGCCTTCCGATCCTCAAGAAACGAGCCCACATGCAAGATACTGAACTTGATCCGGTATTGTCCGAAACGCTGCAAAAAGCCGGCCGCCATCTACCCACGCTGGTGATCGCCAACAAGAATTACTCGTCCTGGTCCATGCGTCCGTGGGTCGCCATGGTAGCCTTCGACATTCCCTTCAAGGAAGTGCGACTGCTGCTGGACCAGCCCGAGACTGCCGCCGAGATCGCCCGCTACACCGGTTCGGGCCGGGTGCCCGTGCTGCTCGATGGCGACATCGCCATCTGGGATTCGCTGTCCATCTGCGAATACCTGGCCGAGCAATTCCCCGACCGCCACCTGTGGCCGGCGCGCACCGATGCGCGCGCCATCGCACGCAGCATCTGCGCCGAGATGCACTCCGGCTTCAGCGGCCTGCGCAGCGCCATGAGCATGGATATCCGTGGCCGCTACCCGGGCCAGGGCCGTACCGCTGCAGCCCAGGCCGATATCGCCCGCGTTTGCGAGATCTGGGAAGAATGCCTCTCGCAATTCGGCCACCATGATTTCCTCTTCGGTGATTTCTCCATCGCCGACGCCTTCTACGCCCCGGTGGTGATGCGCTTCATCAGCTACCAGGTGCCACTGGCCCCGGCGCTGCAAGCCTATGCCGACCGCGTGCGCGAACACCCGGCCGTGGCGCGCTGGATCGCCGAAGCGCTGGCCGAGAAGGAAATCCTTCCGGACCACAAGTGAGGCGCAGCCGATGAAGACCTACACCGTCGGCGGCGCAGTGCGCGACGGCTTGCTGGGCCTGCCGGTGAAGGACCGCGACCACGTGGTGGTGGGTGCGACGCCGGAGCAGTTGCTGGCGCTGGGTTTCCGCCCGGTGGGCAAGGATTTTCCGGTGTTCCTGCATCCGCACACCCAGGAGGAATATGCCCTGGCCCGTACCGAGCGCAAGACCGCGCCCGGTTACAAGGGCTTCGCCTTCCATGCTGCACCCGATGTGACGTTGGAAGACGACCTCGCGCGCCGCGACCTGACCATCAACGCCATTGCGCAGGATGAAGATGGCACGCTGGTCGATCCCTATCATGGACGCGCCGATATCGCCGCGCGCGTGTTCCGCCATGTCTCCGAGGCCTTCATCGAGGACCCGGTGCGCATCCTGCGCGTGGCCCGCTTTGCGGCGCGCTTCGCCGATTTCACGGTGGCCCCCGAGACCAATGCGCTCATGCAGCGCATGGTCGAGCAAGGTGAAGTCGATGCCTTGGTGCCGGAGCGCGTCTGGCAAGAGCTCTCGCGCGGCCTGATGGAGCAGAAGCCTTCGCGCATGTTCGAGGTCTTGCGCGTCTGTGGCGCATTGCAGCGCATCCTGCCTGAGCTGGATGCGCTATGGGGCGTACCGCAGCCGGAGCAGTGGCATCCGGAAATCGATACCGGCATCCACGTGATGCTGGTGGTGGACTGGGCGGCGGCGCAGGGCTTTGCCTTGCCGGTCCGTTTTGCCGCCTTGCTGCATGATCTGGGCAAGGGGACCACGCCACCCGAGATGTGGCCGCGTCACCATGGCCACGAAGCGCGCAGCGAGCGCCTGGCCGAACAGGTCTGTACGCGCCTGAAGGTGCCCGGCGAATGTCGCGATCTCGCGCTGATGACGGCCCGCGAGCATGGCAACGTCGGCCGCGCCTTCGAGATGCGCCCGGATACGCTGGTCAAGTTCTTCTCGCGCTGCGACGCCTTCCGCAAGCCGCAGCGCTTCATCGACATGCTGCGTGCGGCCGAGTGCGATCATCGCGGTCGCACCGGCCTGGAGCAGCAGCCCTTCCCGCAGGCTGCCTACCTCGAAGGCGCGCTGCAGGCAGCGCAGCAGATCGATGCCGGCGCGATCGCCCAGGCGCAGTCGCAGCCGCAACGCATTCCCGAGGCCATCCAGGCAGCGCGTACCGAGCAGGTGGCGGCCTTCGTCGTTCAGCACGGTGCGCAAGCCATGAGCAAGGAGCGACGATGAGCAATCCTCTGGCCCGGCTGATCCGGCGCCTGCGCGGCGGCAAAGCGGAGCAGGACGCACGACAGGAAAAGCCGCACGTGTTCGTCAAGGAACTGTCGCCGCGCTCGCGCCGCCACCTGCTGCGCCACTTCCTGGCGCTGGAAGAAAAGGATCGTCTGCTGCGCTTCGGCTCCAAGCTGTCCGACGACATGGTCACGCGCTACGTCGAGGGTATCAATTTCGAGCGCGATACCGTCTTTGGCGTCTACGACCGTCGCCTGCGCCTCTTGGGCGTAGGACATCTGGCCTTTGCGCCCAAGGAAGCCACGCGCATCAGCGGCGCGACCATCAAGCCGGTGGTGGCCGAGTTCGGCGTATCGGTCTCGGCGGCGGCGCGCGGACTGGGTGTAGGCACGCGCCTGTTCATGCGCGCCTCGATGCACTGTCGCAATGCCGATGTCGATACGCTGTACATGCACTGCCTCTCGTCCAACAAGGTGATGATGCACATCGCCAAGAAGGCCGGCATGGAAATCCACCGCGACTATGGCGAGGCCGACGCCTACCTCAAGATCAAGCCCGCCAATTCGGCCACGGTCTTCCAGGAAGCCCTGGAAGAGCAGGTCGCCATGCTGGACTACATCGTCAAGGCCAACTTCAAGGCCTTGCTCAAATGGGGCGCACGCGTGACCGGCCTCGGCGCCAGGAAGAAGGACGACGGCGCACCGCCTCCGGCCGCCTGACGCGCTTCTTGCGCAAGCGCACATGACCATCCGGGCGAGGGGGCGCATAATATGCGCCTCACTTTGATAACGGGTATGCCATGAGCACCAATCCCAACACCGATGATTTCTTCGCCACCGTCGCCACCAAGTCCGATAGCGGAGCCTTGCGCGGCGACTACAGCCAGGCCGACGCCAACTACGTCGTGGCCCAGAACTGGGAAGGCTACACGCCGGCCCAGCACGCGCTGTGGCGACGCCTCTACGAGCGCCAGGCCAGGCTGATTCCCGGCCGCGCCTGCGATGTCTTCATCGATAGCCTGAAGGCCCTCGACGTCTCGCAAGGCATCCCGCGCTTCGATCGCACCACCGACGCCCTCTACAAGGCCACTGGTTGGGAGTTGGTGGCCGTGCCGGGTCTGGTGCCGGACCAGACCTTCTTCGAACACCTGGCCAACCGCCGTTTCCCGGTCACGGTATGGTTGCGGGAGGAGCATGAGTTCGACTATATCGTCGAACCCGATCTCTTCCACGACTTCTTCGGCCACGTGCCGCTGTTGTTCAATCCGGTCTTCGCCAATCACCTGCAGGAATACGGCAAGGGCGGCCTGAAGGCCCTCAAGCTCGACGGCCTGGCCTATCTGGCGCGCTTGTACTGGTACACCATCGAGTTTGGCCTGATCCAGAGCGAGGCCGGCTTGCGCATCTACGGCGCGGGCATCCTGTCGTCCGGTGGCGAGGTGGAATATTGCCTCTCCAGCGACACGCCGCGCCGCGTGCCTTTCCAGGTCGAACGCATCATGCGCACGCTCTACAAGATCGATACCTACCAGGAAACCTACTTCGTCATTCGCGACTTCGAGCAACTCTTCAACGATACCGCGCCCGACTTCACGCCCTTCTATGAGCGCTTGAAACAGCAGGAGCCCTTACCGGCCCATACCTTGCTGCCAGGCGAACCGAATCTGGGGCCTAAGCGCTCGGCCTGAACGCGCAATCCTTGGCGCCTGCATCGAATCATCGCTATGTTTGTGGTCAGTTTGCTGACTGATGGCGACATGGGTGATGCAAGTCAAGAGGGCCCCACCTGGTCTGCGGACAATGAAACGCTTCATTGTCCGCCACCTAGGAGCCCGCCATGTCATGCCAGCCCATCCTGAGCATCCTGTTGCTCGCCGCCAGTACCCAGTTCATCCTGCCCGCCAATGCAGCCGGCCAGGAGCCGATTATCCCCATCCAGCCGGCCCGGGTCAGCAATCCCGCCATGGTGGAACTGGGCAAGCAGCTGTTTTTTGATCCGCGCCTGTCCAGATCCGGTTTCATCTCCTGCAACTCCTGCCATAACCTTTCCATGGGGGGGACGGATAACCTGAAGAGCTCCATCGGCCACAACTGGCAGCAAGGTCCGATCAATTCGCCGACGGTGCTCAATGCGAAATTCAATGCCGCCCAGTTCTGGGATGGACGCGCTGCCGATCTGAAGGCCCAGGCCGGTGGTCCGGTCGCCAATCCCAAGGAGATGGCGTTTTCGCATGCGCTGGCGGTGGAAGTATTGCAGTCCATTCCGGGCTATGTCGCCGCGTTCAAGCAAGCCTTTGGCAACGACAGGCTGGGCATGGACGAAGTGACGCAGGCCATTGCGTCCTTCGAGGAAACCCTGGTCACGCCCGATTCCCGCTTCGACAAATGGCTCAAGGGCGACCGGCGCGCGCTCACGCGCAAGGAGCTGGAAGGCTACCGGCTCTTCAAGGAGTCCGGTTGCGTCGCCTGTCACAATGGCGCTGCCGTGGGCGGAAATTCCTTCCAGAAGATGGGCCTGGTGGCGCCCTACCAGACCAGCAATCCGGCGCAGGGGCGCGCCGACGTGACAGGCAAGGAGGCCGATCGCTTCCACTTCAAGGTGCCGACCCTGCGTAACGTCGAGCTGACCTATCCGTATTTCCATGATGGCGCCGCTGCCACTCTGTCCGAAGCGGTCGATACCATGGCGCGCATCCAGTTGGGCAGGCAGTTCAGCGCCGAGGAGAACGCCAAGGTGGTCGCCTTCCTCAAGACCCTGACTGGCGAGCAGCCGCGCTTGCAGTTGCCGGTCTTGCCGCCCTCGGCCGAGAACACACCGCGTCCGCAACCCTTTGGTCATCCTTGAAACGCAATCGGCGAAAAAAAAGCGGATCTGACAGGGGGAGCCAGATCCGCGAGCTAGTGGTGCTTTCAACACTAGAGGGGAGGAACCTTGCACAGTAACGGATACCAATCAATCGCTGTTCAAGTGAGGCCTATTAAACGTCAGCGTCGAAGCGGGTCCAATGGCTTTTACTGGATGTTACATTCGCGTCTTGCTTGTAACACTTGAGCTGGCTGCAGCTCTTTTTTTTCAGCCGGAAATATTGTTGTTTTTGTCTTTCCGGCATTTTCTTCTCTGCCCGGGCATAAACGCCGCAGGACTTGCGGAAAGTGTTTCCTGCATGCCAAAAACGCCCGGAAACCCTGCTGCGGCGCGCGTAGCGGGTGGCCCACCCTTGTGCTAACTTGAAGTACAACCTGAAGAAGACCCGGCCCACAAGGCTGAGGTGTTCCCCATCCCGACAGGAAAGTCTGCCGGGAGCATGTGCAGGCAAAAACAAGATTTTTGGCACGGAGACCACATGAACGCACCCCTACCCGCCGGGCAGCGCCTGCTGCTGGACGATGTATCCCTGGACGACAAGTACACCCTCGAACGCGGCCGCGTCTTCATGACCGGCATCCAGGCGCTGGTGCGCCTGCCGATGTTGCAGCGGCAATATGACGAGCGCGCCGGCCTCAACACCGCCGGCTTCATCACCGGCTATCGCGGCTCACCCCTGGGCGCGGTCGACCAGACCGCCGAAAAGGCGCGCAAATACCTGGAAGCCAAGCAGATCAGGTTCCACCCCGGCATGAACGAAGACCTGGCCGCCACCAGCGTATGGGGCACGCAGCAGGTCAATCTCTTCAAGGGCGCGCAATACGA
Source organism: Herbaspirillum camelliae (assembly GCF_001929405.1). Classification (NCBI taxonomy): domain Bacteria; kingdom Pseudomonadati; phylum Pseudomonadota; class Betaproteobacteria; order Burkholderiales; family Oxalobacteraceae; genus Herbaspirillum; species Herbaspirillum camelliae. The sequence goes on along the minus strand of NZ_KV880769.1, from coordinate 404,228 downwards.
TGGCGTGTTCTCGCTATGGTATGGCAAGGGTCCCGGCGTGGACCGCTGCGGCGATGTCTTCAAACACGCCAACATGGCCGGCACCTCCAGGCATGGCGGCGTGCTGGTGATCGCCGGCGATGATCATGCCGCCAAGTCGTCCACCGCGGCGCACCAGAGCGAACACATCCTCAAGGCCTGCGGCATTCCGGTGCTCTATCCGTCCTCGGTGCAGGAGTATCTCGACTACGGCCTGCATGGCTGGGCCATGAGCCGTTATACCGGCTTGTGGGTGGCGATGAAATGCGTGACCGACCTGGTCGAGTCGGGCATGTCGGTGATGATCGATCCGGAGCGCGTGCAGATCCAGCTGCCGCAGGATTTCGAACTGCCGCCCGATGGCCTCAACATCCGCCAACCGGATACCGTGCTAGGGCAGGAAGCACGGATGATCAACTACAAGTGGTACGCTGCGCTGGCCTATGCCCGCGCCAACAAACTGAACCGCATCATCTGGGACAGTCCGCGCGCACGCATCGGCATCATCACCGCCGGCAAGTCCTACCTCGATACGCGCCAGGCGCTGGAAGACCTGGGCATCGATGAACAGGCCGCACGCGACATCGGCATCCGCCTCTACAAGGTCGGCATGACCTGGCCGCTGGAAGCCGAGGGCGTGCGCGAATTCGCCCAGGGCCTGGATGAAATCCTGGTGGTCGAGGAGAAGCGCCAGATCCTCGAATACCAGTTGAAGGAAGAACTCTACAACTGGCGCGACGACGTGCGTCCACGCGTGGTCGGCAAGTTCGATGACACTGGCGAGTGGAGCGGTTCGCAGCGCGAAGGCCACGGCAACTGGCTGCTGCCCGCGACCTATGAATTGAATCCGGCGCAGATCGCCCGCGCCATCGCCACCCGCATTTCGCGCTACTTTGCAGGCCACCCCGTGGAGCAGCAGGTGCGCGCCCGCGTGGCCTACCTGGAAGCCAAGGAAGCCACGCTCAACATCAGCAGCAAGCCTGATCCCGACAAGGACCGCATCCCGCATTTCTGCTCCGGCTGCCCGCACAATACCTCGACCAAATTGCCCGAGGGCAGCCGTGGCCTGGCCGGCATCGGTTGCCACTACATGGTGACCTGGATGGATCGCGAGACCAATCTGTTCACCCACATGGGCGGCGAAGGTGTGACCTGGGTCGGCCAGGCGCCATTCACGGATGAAAAGCATGTCTTCGCCAACCTGGGCGATGGCACCTACTTCCACTCGGGTCTGCTGGCGGTGCGCGCTTCAGTCGCAGCCAAGGTCAACATCACCTACAAGATCCTCTACAACGACGCCGTGGCGATGACTGGCGGGCAGGAGTTCGATGGGCCGCTCGACCCGGCCATGATCTCGCGCCAGCTGGCGGCGGAAAACGTGCGCCCCATCATCGTGGTCACCGACGAGCCGGACAAGTATCCGGCGGGGACCCAATGGGCCGAAGGCGTCACCATCCGCCATCGCAGCGAACTCGACGCCGTGCAGCGCGAGCTGCGCGAACAGCCGGGCGTGTCAGCCATGATCTATGACCAGACCTGCGCCTCCGAAAAGCGCCGTCGCCGCAAACGCAATGCCTATCCCGATCCCGCCAAGCGCGCCGTCATCAATGAGGCCGTCTGCGAAGGCTGCGGCGATTGCAGCGTGCAATCGAACTGCCTGTCGGTAGAACCGCTGGAAACCGAATTCGGCCGCAAGCGCCAGATCAACCAGTCGTCCTGCAACAAGGATTATTCCTGCGTCAATGGTTTCTGCCCCAGCTTCGTGACGGTGGAAGGCGGGCAACTGAAGAAGCCGGCCCGCGCCAAGGCTGACGCTGGCCCGACCCTGCCCAGCCTGCCCGAGCCGGTGCTGCCGGGCTTGGCGCAGCCCTATGGCATCCTGGTCACTGGTGTCGGCGGTACCGGTGTCATCACCATCGGCCAGATCATCGCCATGGCGGCGCACGTCGAAGGACGCGCCTGTTCGGTGCTGGATATGAGCGGCCTGGCGCAGAAGGGCGGCCCGGTGATGTCGCACGTGCGCGTGGCCGAGGATGCGGCGCACATCCATTCGACCCGGGTGGGAACCGGCATGGCCGATCTGGTCATCGGTTGCGACGTGATCGTCACCGCCAGCCGCGATGCCCTCTCGCGCATGGGCGAAGGACGTACGCACGCAGCCGTCAATTCGACCCAGATGCCGACGGCGGCCTTCGTGCGCAATCCCGACTGGCAATTCCCCACCGCCTCCAGCGAGGGCGAGATTGCGCGCGCCTGCGGGCGTGACAACCTGTCGCTGGTCGATGCTGGGCGCATCGCCACGGCCTTGATGGGCGACGCCATCGCGACCAACATGTTCATGCTGGGCTATGCCTGGCAAAAGGGCTGGGTGCCGCTGTCGGAAGCGGCGCTGCTGCGGGCCATCGAACGCAACGCCTTGCAGGTCGAGTTCAACAAGCAGGCCTTCGCCTGGGGACGGACCGCCGCCCATGATGTGGCGTTCGTGCTGGCCGCAGCTGGCCGCAATGGCATGAGCGCGCAGGTGATCGAGTTCAAGCGCACGCCTAGCCTGGATGAACTGGTGGAGCGCCGCGTGGCCGTCCTGACGGACTACCAGAACGCCGCCTATGCGCGCAGCTATCGCGATTTCGTCGAGCAGGTGCGTGCCCGGGAAAGCGCCTTGGGCGAAGCGGGACGTGCTCTCAAGCTCAGTCGTGCCGTGGCGAACTATCTCTTCAAGCTCATGGCCTACAAGGATGAATACGAAGTCGCGCGCCTGCATGCCGATCCGGCCTTCCGGGCCAAGATCGCCGGCATGTTCGAAGGTGACTACAAGTTACGCTTCCACCTTGCTCCACCGCTATTGGCCAAGCGCGATGACAAGGGCCATCTGCGCAAGCAAGCCTTCGGCAGCTGGATGATGCCGGTCTTCGGCGTGCTGGCCAGGCTGCGCTTCCTGCGCGGCACGGCCTTCGATCCCTTTGCTTATACCGAGGAGCGTCGGCAGGAGCGTGCGCTGATCACCGAGTATCGTGCGACGCTCTCGCGCTTGCTGGATCGGCTCACGCCGGAGAACCTGGAGCAGGTCACCGCCGTGGCCCGCATTCCGGAAGAGATCCGTGGCTATGGTCACGTCAAGGAACGCCACCTGAAGGCCGCCATGGAAAAGCAGGCGGCCCTGCTGGCGCAACTCGGCCAGGGAACGGCACAAGCTCAGCCGCAATCACCGCCAGGAGGCGGCCAGCAAGCTGCCTGAGCGTAGCCGGTGGCTCAGCCCAGGCGGGCGCCGCTGACCCGCTCGATGCCGGCCAAGTCGCGCCAGCTTTGCACTTCGCGCCAGCCGCTGCCGGTGAGCAGGGCACGTACGGCGGCGGCCTGGTCGTAGCCGTGCTCCATCAGCAGCCAGCCGCCGGCCTTGAGATGGGCCGGTGCGCCTTCGATGATGGTGCGCAGGTCGGACAGGCCATCGGCGTGATCGGTGAGCGCATCGACGGGTTCGAAGCGCAGGTCGCCTTGCGAGAGGTGGATATCGCCGGCGACGATGTAGGGTGGGTTGGAGACGATCAGGTCGAATGGCTGGGCTTCTTCCAGCGCGCCATACCAGTCACTTTCGAGCAGCCGCACGCGCACCTGATGCGTGCTGGCGTTTTCTCTTGCGATGGCCAAGGCGGCGGGGCTGGCGTCCAGCGCCGTGACCTGGGCGTCCGGGCGCGTATGGGCGATTGCCACGGCGATGGCGCCGGAGCCGGTCCCCATATCGAGGGCGCTGCCGCCCTGGGGCAGCCGTTCCAGCGCCAGCTCCACCAGCAGTTCGGTATCCGGGCGCGGGATCAGCACGTCCGGCGAGACGCGCAAATCCAGTCCATAGAATTCACGCTGTCCGACGATGTAGGCGATGGGCTCGCCGCGCAGACGCCGCGCCAGCAGCGCTGCGAGCGTCTCGGCTTCGGCGGCGCTGAGCTGGCGCTCGGACTGGGTGATGAGCTGCACCCGCGTCAGGCGCAGGGCGTGGCATAGCAGGATGCGGTTTTCCAGCGGATCCAGCGGTGCGGTCTTCAGTACCGTGGCCAGCGTGCAGCCCGCATAGGAGGGCAGGATGGGCATTACTTCCAGATCGTGGTGCGTGGCGCCGGGCGCAGCATCTGCACGATCAGCACCAGCGCCAGCACCACAAACCAGATCAGCGACCAGGTCGGGATCTGCAATCCGAAGACCGGCGGCCAGGGCGCCGAGCAAAAGCCGTCAGCGGTAAACATCTGCGGCCACAGCTTGGCCGTGGGCAGCTGGTTCAGCGCTGTTTCCAGCGGATCGGTGGTGCAGGAGACGCCCGGATGCGCCTTCACATACAGATGCCAGATCGCCGTGCCTGCGCCACCCAGCGCCGCCAGGGCGGCCAGCGCCGCGCTGGCGCGCCGCGCCGCTTCCGGCAGGAAGGCGCCGATCAGCGCGAAGGCTGCGACCAGCACGAACATGTAGCGCTGGATCACGCACAGCGGGCAGGGCTGCATTTCTTCCACGATCTGCAGGTACATGGCAAAGCCCAGCAGGGCGATGCAGACCAGGGCGACCAGCAGGAAAACCGGTTTGGATGATTTCATGTTCTTTCTCTGTCTTTTTCGTCAATGGGAATAGCCCCGACCGCCAGTCAGGCCGTGACGGGATTGTAGTAGACACCCGTCCCGGCTGCATCTTGCCCCCTCAGGCAGTACCGCTGGGTCCGCGTACGAGTCTCTGAACCGCTGTGCCGGCCTTGGTTCCTGGCTTCAGTCGTCGCCCAGTTGCGCCAGCAGCTCGGCCTGGTGCTCGGTGATGAGGGCATTGGTCAGTTCATCGAGGTCGCCGTCCATGATGAAGTCCAGCTTGTAGAGCGTCAGGTTGATGCGGTGATCGGTCATGCGTCCCTGCGGGAAATTGTAGGTGCGGATGCGCTCGCTGCGGTCGCCCGAGCCGATCAGCGACTTGCGCGTGGCCGCTTCCTCGGATTGCTGTTGACGCAATTGTACGTCCTTGATGCGCGCGGCCAGCACCTTCATGGCCTGGGCCTTGTTCTTGTGCTGGCTGCGGTCATCCTGGCATTCCACCACGATGCCGGTGGGCAGGTGGGTGATGCGCACGGCCGAATCGGTCTTGTTGATGTGTTGCCCGCCGGCCCCGGAGGCGCGGTAGGTATCGATGCGGATGTCGGCCGGGTTGATCTCCACGTCACCGACCTCGTCGGCCTCGGGCATCACCGCCACCGTGCAGGCCGAGGTATGGATGCGGCCCTGGGTTTCGGTAGCCGGCACGCGCTGCACGCGATGCCCGCCCGACTCGAACTTCAGGCGCGAGTACGCACCCAGGCCGACGATGCGGGCAATCACTTCCTTGTAGCCGCCCAGTTCGGATTCGGATGCGGAGACGATCTCGACCTGCCAGCGCTGGCGCTCGGCGTAGCGGGTGTACATGCGCAGCAGATCGCCGGCGAACAGCGCCGACTCGTCGCCGCCCGTGCCCGCGCGGATTTCAAGGAAGATGTTGCGCTCGTCGTTGGGGTCCTTGGGCAGCAGCATCTTCTGCAGGTCCAGCTCCAGGCCCTCCATGCGCGCCTTGGCGCCGTCGATCTCTTCCTGGGCGAAGGCCTTCATGTCGGGATCGGCCAGCAGTTCCTGGGCCGTGCGGATGTCGTCGGCGGCCTGCACATATTCGTGATACAGCGCCACCAGCGGGCCGAGTTCGGCATGTTCACGGGTCATCTTGCGGAAGTTGTCCATGCTGGCAGTGGCGTCTTCCTGGGCCAGCAGGCTGTTGAGCTCTTCCAGCCGCTCGGCGAGCTGGTCGAGTTTGGCGAGCATCGATGGTTTCATGGGTATTCGAATCCGGTAGCAAGGGGAGAACAAGGGAGGACGACGGCGGCCGGCAAGTTGCGGCGCAGGGGGCCGGCCACGCGCGGTGGCCGACGAGAGGGGAACCGCTAACGCTTGGCGCGGAACAGCTGCGGCAGCAGCGCCGCCAGCTGGCTGCGCTGTTCGCCCTGGGCGTGGTGCAGGGCCTGTTGCGGGCCGTGCAGGAACTTGGCGGTCAGGCCGCGCGAGAGCGCATCCAGCACCGCTTCCACATCCTCGCCCTTGGCCAGCATGCGGCGGGCGCGTTCCAGTTCGGCCAGGCGCAGGGCCTCGCCGGTTTCGTTGAGGTCCTGGATCAGCGGCACCATGGCGCGGCTGTCGATCCAGTGCATGAAGGACTGCACCCGGGTCTCGATGATGGCTTCGGCCTGGGCCACCGCCGCCTGGCGGTTTTCCACACCGGTCTGCACCACCGAAGCCAGATCGTCCACGGTATAGAGGAAGACGTCGTCCAGACGGCCGACTTCGGCCTCGATGTCGCGCGGCACCGCCAGGTCCACCATGAAGATGGGTTTGTGGCGACGCGCCTTCACCGCCCGTTCCACCAGCCCCAGGCCGATGATGGGCAGCGACGAGGCCGTACAGGAGACCACGATGTCGAACTGCGCCAGCTGCGCCGGCAGGTCGGCCAGGCGGATGGCCTTGCCGTTGAAGCGATGGGCCAGGGTTTCGCCGCGCTCCATGGTGCGGTTGGCCACCGTCAGGGTCTTGGGATTCTGCGCCGCGAAGTGGGTCGCGCACAGCTCGATCATTTCGCCCGCGCCGATGAAGAGCACGTGCTGGCCCGAGATCGTATCGAAGATGCGTTGCGACAGCCGCACCGCCGCCGCCGCCATGGACACGCTGTGCGCGCCGATCTCGGTGGTGCTGCGCACTTCCTTGGCCACCGCGAAGGTGCGCTGGAACAGCTGGTGCAGGTAGGTGCCCAGGCCGCCAGCGGCATCGGCCTGGCGCACGGCATCCTTCATCTGGCCCAGGATCTGCGGCTCGCCCAGCACCATCGAGTCCAGTCCGGAGGCCACGCGGAAGGCGTGGCGCACGGCGTTGTCCTGGGGCAGGGAATACAGGTAGGGACGCAGATCGGCGTAGGGGATGTGGTGATAATCGGCCAGGAACTGCGCAGTGCGGTCGATGGCGAACTCCACGCCATCCTTGCCGGCCGCCGCGGCTGCATACAGCTCGGTGCGGTTGCAGGTGGACAGGATGGCGGCTTCGCCCGAGGCCACGATCTTGTCGTGGCCGCCAAACCATGCGCGCGCCGACGCCACCGCCTGGCCGATCTGGTCAGCGGGGAACGCCACTTTCTCGCGCAGCGAGACCGGCGCGGTAGTGTGGTTGAGTCCGACGGCAAGCAAATGCATGGAGTACGCGGCAGCAGGGCCGTTGAGCAGGGATGGTGCAGATTCGGGCGGAAAAATGGACAGATTCAGCCCCGGTTTTGGGAACAATTATACTCTTTGCCCGATTCCCGGTTGGGGCCGGTGCGGGAGAAAGCATCGTTGTCCCTGATATGGATCAGTGTTGCGCCCCGCGTCATGGCGCTGCTGCAACACCCTGCGGGGCGTCAGTCCAGCCGTTCCAGCTGGTAGCCATAGCCATAGACGGTCGCCAGCCGGTAGCCGTGGCCGGGTTGCAGGCCCAGCTTGGTGCGCACCCGCGAGACATGGGTGTCGATGGTGCGGGTGGGCAGTTCGGGCTCGGCGCCCCACACCTTTTCCTGCAGGAAGGCGCGTGACAAGGGCCGGCCCAGGTTCTGCAGGAACAGCAGCGCCAGCTCGGCCTCTTTGCGGGTCAGGCTGGCCTCCAGTTCAGGGCGCTGCGGATGGGTTACGCGCAGTCGCGCCAGGTCAACCAGGAAGCCGCCCGCGGCGATCACCCTCACTAGCGCCTCTTCCGGCTGGGCTGCACGCAGCAGCAGGTCCATCCTCAAGGCCAAGTCCTGGCGCCGCACTGGCTTGACCAGCACCTCATCCGCGCCCGCCTGGCGCAGCGCCCATAGCCAGTCCTGGTGCGCCGGGGTTGCCAGCAGCAGCACGGCCTGCGCTGGCCGCGTCGCCAGCGGCCGGCGCAGGCGGTGCACCAGCTCGACCAGTGCGTCGGCCTGCGGCAGCAGGTCATCCAGGTCCAGCACCAGCAATTGCGCCCCTGCGGCGCTCAGCGAGGTCAGATCTTCCAGGCTGGCGCAGCGCGTGCAGTCATGCGGATAGCCTAACTGGCTGACCAGGCTCACGGTATCGGCATCGGAACTGAACAGGCCTATCTTCATGGCGGCAAGCGCGGGCAAGGGAGAGCGGAAATAACGGAAATAGGGGGAATAACGTCAATAGCGGCAGACAAAGCAAAGGGCAGCCGGGGCTGCCCTTGCCGAGAGATCAGGCCACCGCGCAGGCGGCCTCAGGCGGCCGGGACGTCGCTGTCAGGCAGCACCACGTTCACGTCCAGCACCTCCAGGTTGCCCTGGCGGTCCAGCGAGATCTTGATGTCGTCGGCGTTGACCTTGGTGTACTTGGAGATCACCTCGATGAGTTCCTTGTGCAGCGCCGGCAGGAAGTCCGGCCCCTGGCGGCCATTGGATCGTTCGCGGGCGATGATGATCTGCAGCCGCTCCTTCGCCGCCACCGCGCTCTTGGGCTTGCTGGGGAACAGGAAAGAAAGCAGGGACATGTCACTTACCTCCGAAGATGCGCTGCAAGAGACCCGGCTTTTCGTAGGTGGTGAAACGCAGTTCGACGGTCTCGCCGAGGAAGCGCGACACCACGTCCTGGTAGGCCTGGGCCACGTCGGAATCCTTCAGGTGGATGGCGGGAGAGCCTTGGTTGGACGCCTGCAGCACCGATTCCGACTCCGGGATGATGCCGATGAGGGGAATGCGCAGGATTTCCTGGACGTCGGTATAGGACAGCATCTCGCCGTCTTCCACGCGCTTGGGCGAGTAGCGGGTAATGAGCAGGTGTTCCTTGACTGGCTCGCCGCCGGCGGAAGCGCGGCGCGACTTGGCCTGGATGATGCCGAGGATGCGGTCGGAGTCGCGCACCGAGGACACTTCCGGATTGGTCACCACCACCGCTTCGTCAGCAAAGGTCAGGGCCATCACGGCACCGTGCTCGATGCCGGCGGGGGAGTCGCAGATGATGTATTCGAAGTCCATCTTGGACAGGTCGTTCAGGACACGCTCCACGCCTTCTTCGGTCAGGGCGTCCTTGTCGCGGGTCTGCGAGGCCGGCAGGATGAACAGGTTGTCGCAGTGCTTGTCCTTGATCAGGGCCTGGTTCAGCGTGGCTTCCTTGTTGATCACGTTGATCAGGTCGTAGACCACGCGGCGTTCGCAGCCCATGATCAGGTCCAGGTTGCGCAGACCGACATCGAAGTCGATCACGGCCGTCTTGTGGCCGCGCATGGCCAGGCCCGATGCGAAACTGGCGCTGGACGTCGTTTTGCCGACGCCGCCCTTACCCGAAGTCACAACGATGATTTTTGCCACGAAAAACTCCTTAAGAAGAACAGTACGCCGGCTTGGTCCGGCTGGATTCGTTTAAATGCTTTAAATGATTTACACCGAGGCTTACCACGACGACATCGGCAGCACGTCGATACGTTCGCCTTGCAGGCGCACCTGCACCTGCTTGCCTGCCAGCTCCGGAGCATGACCGTTCTCGAAGGTCCGATAGACCCCGGCAATGGAAACCAGTTCCGCTTCCAGTGATGTGGCGAAGATGCGCGCCGCGGTATTGCCCGAAGCGCCGGCCAGCGCACGCCCGCGCAGCGGCGCGTAGACGTGGATGCAGCCGTCGGCGATCAGTTCGGCGCCATTGTTGACCACCGCCAACACCACCAGGTCAGCGCCGCGCGCATAGATGCGCTGGCCGGCGCGCACCGGGGTGTCGATGACCACCGTATTGGCGGCCGGTGCAGCAGCAGCGGGCTGGGCCGCCGCAGTGGCAGGGGCGGGCGTCGGGGCGGCGGCCTGGACCGGCGCCGGTTCAGCTTCCTGGGCGGCGGCTTCTTGCGCGCGGGCATTGGCCGCGCCCGCACCCGCTACAGCCGAGGTATCGATGGCCAGGCCATGGGCGACGATGCCCTCGTGCAACTCCTGCGGAGCATTGCGCACGGCCACGGTATTCAAGCGGAAGCGCTTGAACAGCGCCACCACGGCGCTCCAGTCGATGCCTGCGGCAGCGTCGGCCTCCAGCGTGCCGATGTCGAGCACGGCGAATTCGTCCTCGAAGAAATCCGCCACCCCGCCCGTCATTTCCTTCAGGGCCTGTTCCAGCGAAGTCGGATCGGTTTCATGCAGAATTGCCGAAATGGCAACCACTGTGGAAATTTTTATGTCGATCGGTTTGCGCGCTTTTTGCATAAATCCTGTAGTTCAATGCGGCGGAAAGTGAACGAAAACGCCATTTCTCCGCCCGGTTTGGCTGTGCATTATACAGGCAGGATGCGGCTGTGATAGCGCTGGAGCGGGGTTTTCGGCGGTGGATGGTGGAGTAGCAGAAACGTGAGATGAAGCAATACATCGTGTTGCCAAATGGCAAATCAGGGGCGTTGGCGCACAGATCAGCGGGAAGGCTATCTGCAGGATCTTTTTGACATGGATGCAGCGTGCAGGGCTGTCCTGAGCACAACAAAAAACCGCCGACGCTGCAACGCGCCGGCGGTCTTCAAGCAACATCCATCCATGCATCAGGCGCGCCAAGCCGCGCCTGCAAGCAGCCGGGGATCAGCCCGGCACCTTGCCATCCACGCCCTCGACGTAGAACTTGATGCCATGCAGGAAGCCGTCATCCGCCACGGCGTCCTTGCCCAGCACTTCCTTGCCGGCGTTGTCCTTGATCGGACCCTTCCAGATCGGCGCGGAGCCATCGATGATGCCCTTCTTGCGCTCTTCCACCAGGGTCTTCACATCAGCCGGCAGTTCCGGATTGAAGGCGCCCAGATCGATGCCGTTTTCCTTCAGACCGATCCAGCTGGTGCTGGTCTTCCAGGAGCCATCGAGCACGGCTTGCACGCGGGCGTTGTAGTACACGCTCCAGTTGATCATGGAAGCGGCCAGGTGGGCCTTGGGGCCGAAGCTGGTCATGTCGCTGTCCCAGCCGAAGGCGTAGACACCCTTTTCCTGCGCGGTCTGCACCACGGCGGCCGAGTCGGTGTTCTGCATCAGCACGTCCACGCCCTGGCCGATCAGGGTGGTGGCGGCTTCACGTTCCTTGCCCGGATCGAACCACTTGTTGACCCACACCACGGCAGTGGTGGCCTTGGGGTTGACCGAACGCGCGCCCAGGGTGAAGGAGTCGATGTTGCGGATCACTTCAGGAATCGGTACCGAGGCCACCACGCCCAGCTTGCCGGACTTGCTCATCTTGCCCGCGACCACGCCGGCCAGGTATGCGCCTTCATAGGTGCGCACATCGTATTGCGCCAGGTTGTCGGCGGTCTTGAAGCCGGTGGCGTGTTCGAACTTCACGTCCGGGAATTCCTTGGCGACCTTGAGCATGGCTTCCATGTAGCCGAAGGTGGTGCCGAAGATCAGCTTGTTGCCATCGGTGGCCAACTGGCGGAAGACGCGCTCGGCATCGGCTGCCGACTCGGGGATGTTTTCCACGAAGGTGGTCTTGACCTTGTCGCCGAACTTTTCTTCGACTGCCTTGCGGCCCTTGTCATGCGCGAAGGTCCACCCAGCGTCACCAACCGGGCCGATGTAGACGAAGGCGACCTTCAGCGGATCGGCGGCAGGCGCAGCGGCAGCCGGCGCAGCAGCGGGCGCGGCGGCAGCAGGTTCTTCCTTCTTGCCGCAACCGATCAGGGTTGCAGCGGCCAGGGTAGCAAGCATCGTCAAGGATGCCCTGCGCGAAATCTTCATTGTGTTCTCCCTCAAGGTCAGTGGATAAATGCAAGTGCAGCTACAAAAACGGACTAAACGATATAAATGATATAAATAGTTCAGGAAGCGCCCGGACGGAACGGCTTGCCCAGCGAGGCCGGCATGTTCAGGCGGATCCAGTCGGGGTTGCGCGAGATCAGCGCCAGCACCACGATGGTGGCCAGATACGGCGCCATCGACAGGATCTGCGACGGCACCGTCACGCCCATGCCTTGCAGGTAGAACTGGGCGATGGTGACGCCGCCGAACAGCAGCGATCCCAGCAAGACCCGTGCCGGACGCCAGGTGGCGAAGGCGGTGAGGGCCAGCGCGATCCAGCCGCGTCCAGCCACCAGGCCCTCGACCCACATCGGGGTGTAGACCAGCGACATGTAGGCCCCCGCCAGGCCGCAGCAGGCGCCGCCGAACAGCAGCGCCAGATAGCGGATGCCGCGCACCGAATAGCCCAGCGCATGCGCTGATTCGGGCGACTCGCCCACCGCGCGCAAGACCAGCCCGGCGCGCGTGCGATACAGGAACCAGATGCTGGCCAGGCACAGCGCGAAGGCCACATAGCTCATCCAGTGCTGATGGAACAGCGCCTGGCCGAGGAAGGGAAGATCGCCCAGCAGCGGCACCGACGTGGCCTGCGCCGGCAGCGCCAGCCCGACGAAGCGCTGACCCACGAAGGCCGACAGGCCCGCACCGAAGATCGACAGCGCCAGCCCCGTGGCGACCTGGTTGGTGGCCAGGCGCAGCGCCAGCCAGGCGAAGAGCGTGGCCATGAGCATGCCGCAGACCGCGCCTGCCATGAAGCCCAGCAGCGGGCTCTTGGTCGTATAGCCGACCGCAAAGCCAGCGATGGCGGCCACCAGCATCATGCCCTCGGCGCCCAGGTTGAGCACGCCGGAGCGTTCATTGATCAACAGTCCGATGGCGGCCAGCAGCAAGGGGGTGCCGGCATTGATGGAGGCTGCGATGAGAGGAGCGAGTTGTTCCATGTCCTGTCCTGATTCCTTAGACTTTCTTGTTCCACACCAGGCGGTAATCGATGAGCGTATCGCAGGCCAGCAGCAGGAACAGCAGCATGCCCTGGAACACGCCCGTGATCGCCGAGGGCAGCCCCAGGCGCGACTGCGCCAGCTCGCCGCCCAGGTACAGCAGCGACATGATCAGTCCGCCCAGAATCGCGCCGATGGGATGCAGGCGGCCAATGAAGGCCACGATGATGGCCGCAAAACCATAGCCCGGCGACACCGAGGGCAACAACTGACCGATCGGACCGGCGATCTCGAAGGCTCCGGCCAGTCCGGCAAAAGCCCCCGAGATCAGCAGCGACACCCACAAGGCCGAGCGCGCCGAAAAGCCCGCGTAGCGCGCCGCATGCGGGGCCACGCCGCCGACCATGAGGGAGAAGCCGCGCAGGCTGCGCATCATGAAGATGGCCATCAGCACCGCCGCCACGATGGCCACCGCAAAGCCGATGTGCAGACGCGTGCCCGACATCAGCATGGGCAGCATGAACTCGCTGGAGAACACCTTGGACTGCGGGAAGTTCATGCCATTGGGATCCTTCAGCGGGCCATTGACGGCCCACATCAGCAGCAGTTGCGCCACGTAGGTCAGCATCAGCGAGACCAGGATTTCATTGGCGTTGAACTGGTCGCGCAGGAAGGCCGTGATGGCCGCCCACAGTGCGCCGCCGATCACGCCGGCCACGATCATCAGCACCAGCCCCATGCCGCCGGAGATGCCGTGCCCCGGCACATCCAGCCACACCAGCATGGCCCCCGAGCACAGCGCGCCGACGGTGAATTGACCCTCTGCGCCGATGTTCCAGATGCTGGCGCGGAAACACACCGCCAGCCCCAGCGCACAGAGGATCAGCGGCACCGATTTCAGCAGCAGTTCGCTGATGGCGCGCTTGCCATTGAAGGGATCGATCAGGAAGACTTTCAGCCCCGCCAGCGGGTCCTTGCCCAGCGCCAGGAACAGCAGTGCACCGAGCAACAGCGTGGCGACGATGGCGATCACCGGCGACAGATAGGTCATGGTCCGGGACGGCGCACCGCGCAGTTCCAGACGCAACGGGAAGCTCAAGCGCTCAGCCATTGCCCACCTCCGTCCCTTTGTCCAATGCCACCGGTTCGTCCCACAAGCCGCTCATCCACACGCCCACCTGCTCACGCGTGGCCTGCTCGATGGGAATGGAAGGAGACAGACGCCCCTTGGCGATGACGTGCAGGCGATCACATAATGCGAATAGTTCGTCAAGTTCTTCCGAGATCACCAGCACTGCACATCCTTCCTGTTTCAGTTTCAATATTTCGCCATGGATCTGGGCGGCTGCGCCCACGTCCACGCCCCAGGTCGGCTGGGCCACCACGAAGACAGCGGGTTTGCGTTCCATTTCGCGGCCAACGATGAATTTCTGCAGATTGCCGCCCGAGAGACTCTTGGCCGGCGCATCGGGACCAGCGGCCTTGACCTTGAAGCGCTCGATGATGGACGCCGCCGCACGACGGGTAAATCCGAAATCGATCATGCCGCGCTTCACATAAGGCGCCTTCTGGTGCGACAGCAGCATATTGGCGGTGAGCGACAGGGTCGGCACCGCACCGCGTCCCAGGCGTTCTTCCGGCACCAGGCCCAGGCCCGCCGCGCGGCGCGGGTTGGGCGAGAGGTCGCCCACGGCCTTGCCGCCCAGCATGATCATGTGAGGGGCGGCACGCTGGTCTTCCCCGGACAGCGCCGCCAGCAGTTCCTGCTGGCCATTGCCCGAGACGCCAGCGATGCCGACGATCTCACCGGCCCGCACTTCGCATTCGATGTCCTTGAGTTCGGTGGCAAACAGATGCGCCTTGGGCAGCGAGAGACGATTGACGTGCAGCTTGCGCTCATTGCGCATGGACTCCGGATTGCGTTCGCGTTGCAGGCGCACCAGTTCGTCGCCGATCATCATGCGCGAGAGGCTGGCGCTGCTTTCATTGCGCGGATCGCAGTTGCCGGTCACACGGCCACCGCGCATGACGGTGGCGCTGTGGCACAGCGCGCGGATCTCGTCGAGCTTGTGGCTGATGTAGAGAATGCTGCAGCCCTCGTCGGCCAGGCGACGCAGGGTGACGAAGAGTTTTTCCACCGCCTGTGGTGTCAGTACCGAGGTCGGTTCATCCAGGATCAGCAATTGCGGTTCGGTCAGCAGGGCGCGCACGATTTCCACGCGCTGGCGCTCGCCCACCGACAGCGTATGCACGTGGCGCTGCGGTTCCAGCTCCAGGCCGTATTTCTCGCCGGTGCGGGTGATGCGCTCGGCCAGTTCCTTCAGATCGGTCTTGGCGTCCAGGCCCAGGGCGATGTTTTCGGTCACGGTGAGCGTGTCGAACAGCGAGAAATGCTGGAACACCATGGCAATGCCCAGCTTGCGCGCCACCTGCGGGTTGGCGATCTGCACTGCCTCGCCGTTCCAGCGGAGTTCGCCCGCATCGGGCTTGACCGCGCCGAAGATGATCTTCATCAGGGTGGACTTGCCCGCGCCGTTCTCCCCGAGCACGGCGTGGATCTCGCCGGGCGCCACCGCCAGGCTGACATCGTCGTTGGCCAGCACGCCCGGATAGGCCTTGCGCACATGGCTGATTTCAAGACGGAGTGGAACTGCGCTCACGTGATTTCCCTGTGGTGTGATGTATCGTCATGTCGGATTGCAAGGCGGTCTGCGCTGGCGCTGGCCTGCCGCCAGAAGCGCGTCCCAGGCGGCTTGCACGCGCGACATGATAGTCAAATTGGGCTGCGCCGCATACCGCTTTTGCAGGGTTTTCCACCCGCACTGCGCCGCAAAGACCGATTTATCTCATTTTCCGCGGTGCGCCCAGCCGGTGGTGCGCTTCTCGATGATGGCGAAGAGCTCGTACATGGCCATGGCCATCGCACCGATCACCACCAGTCCGGCAAAGGCCAGCGGCATCTTCATCGAGGAACCGGCCGACACCAGCAGGTAGCCAATACCCTGGTTGGATGCATTCATCTCGGACACCGTCGACCCCACGAAGGCCAGCGTGATGGCCACTTTCAGCGAGGCAAAGAAATAGGGCATCGAACGCGGCAGGCCCACCTTGAGCAGGATATCCATGCGGCGCGCGCCCAGCACGCGCAGCACGTCTTCCAGTTCCGGCTCCAGCGTGGCCAGGCCGGTGGCGATGTTGACCATGATGGGGAAGAAGGAGATGAGGAAGGCCGTGAGGATCGCCGGCCCCGCGCCAATGCCGAACCAGACCACCAGCACCGGCACGAACGCCGCCTTGGGCAGGGCGTTGAAGGCCGTCATCAGCGGGTAGGCGGCGGCATACAGCATGGGCGACGAGCCGATCACGAAGCCCAGCGTCACCCCCACCACCACGGCAATGGCAAAGCCCACCATGGTGACCCAGAAGGTGGAGAGCGCATGTTCGGTGATCGGGCCGGCATAGTCCACCATGGCCTGCAGGATGGACGCCGGGCTGGGGAAGATGAAGTCCGAGACCTGCCACACGCTGCAGATGAATTGCCACACACCCAGGATCACCAGCAGCAGGAACCAGGGCGCCAGCGTGGTGGCAGCGCGGTTGAGTTTGCCTTGGAAGGGAGTTTTCATGAGTTTCCTTGATCGGGCTTGCGGTCGTCAGGTATTGCGCACGTGGCCGATGTGCTCGCGCAGTTCGTGCACCAGCGCATTGAAGCCGTCGGTATAGGTGGTTTCCAGCGGGCAGGGGCGCGGCAGCGGATTTTCCCGCCGCACCACGATGCGGCCGGGGCGCTTGCTCATCACGTAGATGGTGTCGGCCAGGAAAGCCGCCTCGCGCAGGTCGTGCGTGACCAGGATGACATTGAAGCGGCGCTCCGCCCACAGGTCGCGCAGCACGCACCACAGTTCTTCGCGGGTAAAGGCATCGAGCGCGCCGAAGGGCTCGTCCAGCAGCAGCATCTTGGGTTCGTGGATCAGTGCGCGGCAGATCGAGGCGCGCTGCTGCATGCCGCCCGAGAGTTGCCAGGGGAACTTGTCGGCATAGCCGTCCAGGCCCACGGTCTTCAAGAGACTGAGGGCGCGTTCGGTGTACTCGGCCTTCTTCTGCTTGAAGTCGCGCCGGTAGGGCTCGACGATTTCCAGCGGCAGCAGCACATTGTCCAGCGTCGTGCGCCAGGGCAGCAGGGTCGGCGCCTGGAAGGCCATACCGACGAACTTCAGCGGGCCGGTGACGGTCTGGCCGTCGATGACGACACTGCCGCGATTGGGCTGCTTCAAGCCCGTGGCCAGCTTCATGAAGGTGGACTTGCCGCAGCCGGACGGGCCGACGATGGCGATGAATTCGCCTGCGCGGGTCTGCAGGTCGATGTCTTCCACCGCAAACTCGGCGGCGTCATCATAGGCCAGGTAGACGTGGCGGAAATCGACGAAGGGTTCGCTCATGAATGCATTCAGGTTGGGGCTACCGGTCCCGGCTGGCCGCGCTGCTTCCGGCCTGCCGGGGATGGATAGGTATAAACGATATAAATGAAATAAAGGATTTACTTGGGGAACACGTCCAGCTCGGCCTTGGTCGGCAGGAAGCTGCCGTTCCAGATCTTGTCGGCATTCACGCGCGTCTTGGTGCCATAGGCGTCCGAGACCTGCGAGGCCATGAGCGTGAGGCGTGGACCGTAGACCTGGCCATAGCCTTCCGACCTGGCGTGGGGCGTGGCGATGGCGCTGGCGATGGCCAGCTTCAGGCGGCGCAGCTCCAGTTTCTCGTCGATGAGGCCGTCACGTTCCTTCAACACCTTGATGGCCGCTTCCGGATTGGCCATCACGTCGCGGCTGGCCTTGGCGAAGGCGCGCAGGAAGCCCTTGATGGCCTCCGGCTTGTTCTTGACCATGGTGTCGGAAGCGATGATGGTATTGCCGTACAGGCGCACGCCGTAGTCCGGATACATCATCACGTTGATGTCTTCATCCTTGATGCCGCGCGCATTGAGGTTCAAGAGCGAGGTGAAATAGAAGCCGGTGATGGCGTCCACATCGCCGCGCGCCAGCATGGTTTCGCGCAGCGGCGGGTCCATGCTGGTCCACTGCGCCTTGGAAGCATCCAGGCCATTGGCCTTGGCAAAGATGGGATAGGCGCGGCGGCCAGCGTCGAACACCGGCGCGCCCAGCTTCTTGCCGGCCAGGTCGGCCGGTTTCTTGATGCCGGATTTCTTGAGCGAGAACACCGCGGCCGGCGTGTCGTTGTAGACCATCATCACCGCCACCGGCTTGCCCGGTGCATCGGGATTGTTGGCCGTGAATTCCATGAGCGCGGCCATGTCGGCAAAGCCCATGTCATAGGTACCCGAGGCCACGCGATTGACCGCATTGCCCGAGCCATTGCCGGCATCGATGGTGACGTCCAGTTTTTCCTGGGCGAAGTAGCCCTTGGACTTGGCCACCAGGAAGAGGGCTGCCGGACCTTCGAAACGCCAGTCCAGCTGGAACTTGATGCGGGTGTCCTGGGCGAAGGTGGACGAAGCCGATACCAGGCCCAGCAGCAGTGCCGCCGAGCAGCCGAGGAAGCGGAAAGAACGCATGGGGAGATCTCCCGAAAAGCGATGTGATTTAAAAAGAGGGTGGAAACCGCAATGCGCACATGCCAGGCCGATGGCGCCATCACGCATGCGGCGCATTCCGGTAAGGCGGTTCCCACCGAACACAGACTCAAGACCACGTCCCGGCTAGAAGGAGTCGCCGGGCCGCGTACAGCGGGTGATGCAGACCGGCTACAGCAGCCGGTGCGCGGAGACCAGCGCCCAGATGGGCGCGCCGGACTCCGCTTGGGCGCTGGCCTGGGGGCGCAGCGCGCAAGCCGATCTCATGCAATCAGAAACGATGACGCATGCCCAGGCCGAAGGAAACGGCGTTGCTCTGGGTAGAGATCTTGTCGTTCATGACGATGGCGTACAGGTCGGTACGCTTGGACATGAAATAGTCATAGCCCACCGAAGTGGTATTGCGCGACACATCGCCACCGGCCAGCAGGTCGCCGCTGCGCTTGGTGCGGGCAAAGCCGGCCAGGATGGAGCCATTGCCCACCGGCGCCGACAGGCCCAGGCTGAACAGCTTGTCCTTGGCTTGCGGATTGCCGGCGGTGGTGTCCTTGCTGTTCTGGTAGGTGCCGTAGAGCTTGACCACCTGGAAGTCATAGGTCGCGCCCAGCATCCAGGTCTTCTGGCGGGTGATGCTGGAGAACGGCGAGGTGGCGTCGATGATGGCCGCGCCCGAGTTCGGGTTGCTGACCTGGGCGTCGAAGTACAGGCCGGTCAGGGCCAGGCCGCCGTTGAAGTAGAGGGCGTTGACGCCAATGTTCTTCTTGCCGCTCTGGCCGGCGACTTCGCCGAACTGGTAGTGGACGTTGGCTTGCAGGCCGCCGAACTTGGGTGTGGTGTAGACGACTTCATTGCTCCAGCCGCTGTCGGCGGCGTTGGCCTGGGTCCAGGTGCGCGAGCCGAAGCTGCCCGACGGGGTGTAGACGTGCAGCACCAGCGGCGAGAAGGTAAAGGAATCGCCGAAGGGGTTGAACAGCACGGTGGGCAGGAAGCTCGGCGCCAGGCCACGGCCCAGCGAGACGCGGCCGAAGTCACCGGCCAGGCCGACATTGGCGTCGCGCGAGAACAGGTTGTCACCGCCGAAGCGGCCATAGGCGCCGGTATCGGCCTGGAAGAACGAGGTCAGGGCGAATTCGGCCTTGAGGCCGCCGCCGAGGTCTTCAACACCCTTGAAGCCGATCCACGAGGTGGTCATGCCGCCGGAGCCGACCGAGGCCTTGCTACCGGTATCGCCGCTGTTCTTCATGCTGCCGACGTAGGCGTCCACCAGGCCGCTGACGGTGACCGACGATTGCGCCATTGCGCTGCCAGCCACCATACAGGACGCCAATGCCAGTGCCAAACGAGTTTTCTTCATTACGCTCCCCTTGTTGAAAAAAATGGGCGCCGGGCGGATTGCCCGGCGGTTTCACCATGTTTCGCATGGCTGGCGGTGTTGCTGCTCTCCCGTGCCGCTGGCCGTGCGAATTCAGGCAGCATGTTTAGCAGATATCGTGCCAATGCCATCCCGGCGAATAAATGGTTTTGTCCGCGTTGTTCCGTGGCGTGAGTGCGCAGGGTGGTCTGTTGGGCGCAGCGGTGCAGGCAAGGCCTGGCGCGGTTCTTCGGGATGCTGCGCAATGCCAGTGCTGGTGCGGCTTTGCGGGCGGCATGGGCGGTGCTGCCGGCTGGCGGTGGTAGCGGGTAATAGGGCGGGGCGGCAGGGCTTCGATAATCGAGGGGCGTTGCTTGTCGCCAACGTGATGTCATTTTGTTGACAATGATTTCTGCGCATTTGCGACAAGTTGGTGCTGGGCTGCACTGAATTGGCCGCCTGCACTAAAAGCGATGCCGGCCGGCGGGCCGTGCCAGTGGCGGCTTGTGGCTTATCTGGTCGGGCCACTGTCGGGTATCAGCGTTGGCGAATATTGTTGACAGGCTTTGTTGGTATTGTGCTCGATCGGCTGTGCGTGGCTGGCGAGCGTGCATGCGCAGAAGGAGCCTCGCCCGGCATCATTTATGCTAGAACCCGTTTCATCACCAGACAACAACCTAGAGGACGTATTTCGGACATGGAAGCCTATATTCTTGATTGGCTCAATTTGCTGCTGCGGTGGCTGCACGTCATCACGGCCATCGCCTGGATTGGCTCTTCCTTCTATTTCGTCTGGCTGGACAACAGCCTGGTGGCGCCCACCGATCCGGAGTTGAAGGAGAAGGGGGTGGGCGGGGAGTTGTGGGCGGTGCATGGCGGGGGCTTCTACAATCCGCAGAAGTACCTGCTGGCGCCCAAGGTCTTGCCGGAGCATCTGCACTGGTTCTATTGGGAATCCTATAGCACCTGGCTGTCGGGCTTTGCCTTGTTTTCGCTCTTGTATCTGTTCAATGCCAATGTGTTTCTGGTGGATCGCAATGTGTTCGATATGTCGGCGTCGATGGCGGGCGGGGCGGCGATTGCCTTCCTGATCTTCAACTGGCTGATCTATGACGCGATCTGCAGCACCATCGGCGATCGGCCGGGGGCGGATCGGTTGGTCAATCTGCTGGTGGGCTTGCAGGTGGTGGTGTCGGTGTGGGCGGCCTGTCATCTGTTTTCGGGGCGGGCGGCTTTCCTGATCAGCGGGGCGTCGCTGGCGACGATCATGAGCGCTAATGTGCTGGTGTGGATCATTCCTGGGCAGCGCAAGATGGTGGCGTCGATGCGGGCGGGGCAGGCGCCTGATCCGATTCATGGCAAGCGGGGCAAGCAGCGTAGTGTCCATAACACTTACTTTACGTTGCCGGTGCTCTTTGCGATGCTGTCCAATCACTACAGCATGACCTATAACGCGCCGCATAACTGGGTGGTGCTGTTGGTCATCATGGCGGCGGGGGCGTTGATCCGGCAGTTCTTTGTGTTGCGGCACAAGGGGGTCTATAACTGGTGGTATCCGGGGATTGCGGTGGGGTTGTTGCTGGGGGTGATTGTCTGGATGAGTCCTTTGATGCAGGCCAGGCCGGTGGTGGCTGCTGCTTCTTCTGTTTCCTCTTCTTCCTCCTCTGAGGGTGGGGCGTTTGCTCAGGTGCAGCAGGTTATTCAGGCGCGCTGCATTCAGTGTCATGCGGCTCAACCTACCTTGATGCCTGTGCCGGGTAAGGGCGTTCTGCTCGATTCGCCTGAACATATCTCTCAACATGCTCAGCAAATCTATCAACAGGCTGTTGTGCAGAGGGCTATGCCTCTAGGGAATATGACCCATATTACCGAGGAGGAACGGGCTGTTATCGGGAAATGGTTCGAGGCTGGGGCTGCTGTTAAATAATTATTTATCTAATTATTTTCTGGTCTGTTGTTTTGCCGGGGGCGGGCTATTTGGGCTTGGGTTTTTTTGTTGCGCTCCTGGGTAGTCTGCACGGAATTTCTTCCTGCGCTCTAGCTTAATTATTATCTTTCTCCGGTCGGGAGGACGCGCCGGGGGCGGCCCGGCAGCCGCTCACTTTTCTTGTCTCGCCAAGAAAAGTAAGCAAAAGAAGGCGACCCCTAAGATCCAGCCCTCCTTCGGAGGGTCCCCGCCGCAGTGAAGCGAAAAGTGGGAAAAATAGAGTCGCTTCGCTCCGACTATTTTTCTGATCCACTTTTCGCTCCACTGCGGCGGCTGGCTCTAAGGGGAAAAACCTGAACGGGCTCGCCTTCGGCCTCGCACTTCTCCTACTCGCCTTCGGCTTTGGCTTGGGACGGGGCGCCTTCGATACGTCGCTGCGCGACTACTCAGTCCGAACGGGGGGGAATTATTTAGAAGAAAAACAAAGGCAGGAGAGCGAAAGAGGAAGAGGAAGAGGAAGATAAAACTAAAAAGTACGGAAAGTATGTGATCGAAGAAAGCCGAAGCGCCAGCGAGCCCCCAGCGATGCCGAAGGCGAGCCGGACAAGCCGTCCGCTTCTGACCCGCCGCGTCAGCGCACATAAAAACGGATCAGAAAAATAGTCGGAGCGAAGCGACTCTATTTTTCCCGTTTTTATGTGCGCTGACGCGGGGACCCTCCGAAGGAGGGCGGGGCAGTAGCGGTCGCCTTCTTTTGTTTACTTTTCTTGGCGAGACAAGAAAAGTGAGCGGCTGCCGGGCCGCCCCCGGCGCGTTCTCCCGACCGGAGAAAGATAAGAATTAAGCTAGAGCGCAGGAAGAAATTCCGTGCAGACTACCCAAGGGAGCCCACCCCCATCTCCTACCGTAACCAAAAACAAAATCAGCGCTCCGAATAAGGATGCACCTTCCTCCAGTGCTCAGCGATATCAATGCGCCGACAGATCCAGACCCTGTCATGCGACTGCACATAATCGAGGAAGCGCTGCAAAGCCCGGAACCGCCCAGGCCGCCCCAGCAAGCGGCAGTGCATCCCGATGGAAAGCATCTTGGGCGCCTCTTCTCCCTCTTCGTACAGCACATCGAAGCTATCCTTCAGATACTGGAAGAAGTGCTCACTGGTATTGAACCCCTGTGGCGTAGCAAAGCGCATATCGTTGGAATCCAGCGTATAAGGCACCACCAGATGCGGCGCCTTCACCCCCGCCCCCGTTTCCACCTCCGTCCAGAACGGCAGATCATCCCCGTAGTAATCAGAGTCATAGGCAAAGCCGCCATGCTCCACCACCAGCTGCCGCGTATTGGGCGAATCCCGTCCCGTATACCAGCCCAGCGGCGCGCTCCCCGTCAGCTCACGGAAGATCTGCACCGCCTCGCGCATGTGTGCGCGCTCGGTCTCGATATCCATGCTCTGGTAGTGAATCCAGCGCAAGCCATGACAAGCGATCTCATGCCCCAGCTCCACAAACGCCTGGGTGACCTCGGGAGAGCGCTGCAACGCCATCGCCACACCAAACACCGTCAACGGCAAGCCACGCTTCTCGAACTCGCGCAGGATGCGCCACACACCCACGCGTGAACCATATTCGTAGATCGATTCCATCGACATGTGCCGCGCCGGATAGGCCGCTGCCCCCACGATCTCGGAAAGGAACTGCTCGGAAGCCGCATCGCCATGCAGCACGCAGTTCTCACCGCCTTCTTCATAGTTCAGGACAAACTGCAACGCCACCCTGGCCTGCCCGGGCCAGCGTGCGTGCGGAGGATTGCGGCCATAGCCGGCCAGGTCGCGTGGATAGGTCTGTTGCTGTGACATAGGGTCTTCAATAGCCTCAATAGGCCCAATAAACGGTCAAAAATGAAAAACGCAGCGCCTGCGCCCGGCGCTGCATCGGAAATCAACTGCGCGCAAACTCGCGCAGCAAGCCATGGTAAGCCTTTGGCAAAGGCCTTGCCAACTCGCCCCGCTTGGCCGTGCCCAACCCCAGCGCCACCAGCGATTCGGCCAGCTTGACCGCAGCGGTCACGCCATCGATCACCGGTGCGCCAATGTCGCGCCCAATCGCGGCACAGAGCTCGGCCATGCCAGCACAACCCAGTACGATGGCCTCGGCGCCATCCTCGGCCAGCGCGCGCCGGCATTCGTCGATGATGCGTGCGCGGGCGTCGGAGGCGGGGTCTTCCAGCTCCAGTACGGCAATCTCGCAAGCGCGTACATTGCGGCAGAAACGCTGCATCCCGTAACGCTCGGCCAGATGCCAGGCCATGCCGCTGGTGCGCGCCAGCGTGGTCACCACCGAGAAGGACGGTGCGATCAGGCTGGCCATGTGCATGGCCGCTTCGGCAATCCCGATCACCGGCCCCTGCGCCAGCTCCCGCGCGGCCGACAGGCCGGGGTCGCCGAAGCAGGCGATGACGTAGGCGTCGTAACCATCCCGCTCCCCACGTTCGATTTCCTGCAACAGGCCGGGAACGGCCAGCGCTTCGTCGTAGTGGCTTTCGATGGAGGCCGGCCCCATCTCGGGACTGACGCCGGTAATCTCGGTTCCCGCCGCTGCGACCTGGCGGGCGCAGGCGGTCATGGCCTCGGTCATGGACCAAGTGGTGTTGGGATTGATGAGCTTGATACGCATGTCTTTTCCTTCAATACGATGTCGCCGTGCTCAGCCTTAGCCTCAGCTTCAGCCCTTGCGCGCAAACATCAGATAGAACATCGCGCCCAGCGCTGCGCCGATGAACCACGAGAAGTCGGCAGCGGCGCGCAGCTGAGGCAGCATCACACAGGCCACGCAGACGGCGGCGGCCAGCACCAGCGCCTTGACCGCGTCGCGGTTGACGCCGTTGGTGTACCAGTAACGGCCTTCGGGACGCATGGTGTAGAGGTCTTCCACCTTGACCTCGCGGCGCTTGATCAGGTAGTAGTCGGCCAGCAAGATGCCATACAAGGGACCGATGAAGCCCCCCAGCACATCCAGCGTGTAGTGGATCACTTCGGGATTGCCGAACAGGTTCCAGGGCGTGATGAAGATCGAGGCGGTCGCGGCCATCATGCCACCGGCGCGCCAGCTGATGCGGCTGGGCGAGAGGTTGGAAAAGTCGAACGCGGCCGAGACGAAGTTGGCCACGATGTTGATGCCGATGGTGGCGGTCAGGAAGGTCAGCGCGCCGATCACCGCGGCAGTGGTGCTGTCGATGCGCGAGACCGTTTCCACCGGATCGGTGATCAGCTCACCAAAGACCGCAATGGTGGCCGAAGTGGTCACCACGGTGACGATCGAGAAGGCCAGGAAGTTGACCGGCAGGCCCCAGAAGTTGCCGCGCTTCACATCGGCAAAGGTGTGGCAGTAACGCGAGAAGTCGCCGAAGTTGAGCATCGGCCCGGAGAAGTAGGACACCACCAGCGAGATGGCCGTGATCATCACCGATACCGCTGCCCAGCCGCTGTACTTGATCTCGCCCAGGTTCAGGCCGACGTTCTGCCAGCCGGCCTTGTAGATCATCCAGCCGGCCAGGATGAACATGACCACGTAGACCGCAGGTCCGGCGAAGTCGATGAACTTCTTGATGGTCTCCATGCCGTTCCAGAACACCAGCGCCTGCAATACCCACAGCAGCAGGAAGCCGCCCCAGCCCAGCGTGGAGAGGCCCGCGAAGGAATGCACGTGGACATCGGCATAGGGCTTCAATTCAGGGAAGAACTTCAGCACCACCACCACGAAGGCCGCCGAGGCCAGGTAGGTCTGGATGCCATACCAGGCCACCGCGATGAGGCCGCGGATCATGGCCGGCACGTTCGCGCCCAGGACGCCAAAGGACAGCCGGCTCATCACCGGATAAGGCACGCCATGCGCCTGGCTGGGACGCGCCACCAGATTGCACAGCAGGTAGACGATGCTGATGCCGATCAGCAGCGAGATCAGCACCTGCCAGCTGGTCAGGCCCAGCGCGAACAGGCTGCCGGCGAAGACGTAGCCGCCCACGCTGTGCACGTCGGACATCCAGAAGGCAAAGATGTTGTAGGAACCCCAGGTCTGCTTCTTCAGCGGGGCGAGGTCTTCATTGGTGAGGCGGGCGTCATCGGCGCCGGCCAGGTAGCTGCTGGCTGCGGGGGAAGAGTCGGTAGTCATGGCCGGTCTCCATCAGAGAGAAAGGTTGGGTGAAGCGAACCGCATCCGGCGGCGGCCGGGCAGTTCGATGGACTTCCTGCATGCTCTTGGCGGCATGGTGGTGGTCACACGGTCGGTATTGCTGCGAGCCGCGCGACATGGCCCTTCTGTTTCCAGTTTCTTTCTATCTCCTGACTTTCCCGGTGGCGAAAAGTCAGCGTGCGCGCCGGCCTGTGGTTACAGTCCCTTGCCAAGCACGGCGCGCAGATCGAATTGGTCATCCGCATCCGGCCGTACCCGGTCCTCGCACAAATGCAAGTGGTGTGCCATATGCGCCTGGGCGGCCTTGATATCGCCTTTTTCCAGGGCTTCCAGCACGGTTTCGTGTTCGTCGAAGGAGCAGGCGTTGTGGCCCGGCGCCTCCGTCTTGGCGATCATCAGGGTGGTGCGCGAGACCAGCTTGCGCAGCGTCTCCACCAACAGGGCATTGCCGGTCAGCTCGGCCAGGGCCAGGTGGAACTGCGCGGACAGCCTGATCCAGCGCGGCCGGTCGCCATTGAGGTAGCAGTCCCGCTCTTCTTCCACCATGCGCCGCAAGCCCGCGATCTGGCGCGTACCGGCGGTGCGGCCCAGCTTCTCCAGCACCGCATGTTCGAGGATGTTGCGCAACTCGAACATGTCGCGCACCTCGGCCGGCGAGGGGCTGGCGATGAAGGCGCCGCGGTTGGCTTCCAGGTCCACCATGCCTTCGGCAGCCAGCCGCGCCAGCACCTTGCGCACGGTATGACGGGCCGTGTCGTAGATCTGGCACAGGGTCTGTTCGGTCAGCTTGGTACGCGGCGGCAGCCGGTGTTCCATGATGGCGTCATAGATGTCCTGATACATCCTTTCCTCCACCGCCACAGCGTTGTCGCGCTCGCGCGCAGGCGCGCGGGCAGGAGGGGCGGGGCGGCTGGCTTTGTTGGCTTTGTTCATGAGGCTCGTGCTCTACGGATTCAGGTTGGAAGAGGCATGACTGGTCAACAACCGACTGCAACGATCGTCAACAATCCGGAAAGCGATTTGCAACAAAATGGGGCTCATTCTGCACCAAAAAGACGGGGCGTGTCCCGCTTTGGGTCACCGTCTCACCAGGTTTCGGTGCTGCAATGCAGCGTCCTTCCTGGGGAATCGCCCGTTTTGCCAATAGACGGCAGGCTGTTGCGTTGCGTAATCTTAATTCCAGAAATTGTCGTCAATCTGCGCCGAGCTTTGTCGTCTTGCCCGGATGGGCGGCGCGTTGCCAATCCTGCCACTGCATCATGCAAGAAACGTGCTTGGGGATTGTTGACGGAAAAGTAAGACGCCCGGGCGGGCCGGGCGTCTTGGGTGCAGCGTATGGCCTGGAGCGGCTCAGTGCGCGGCCGCGTACTGCTCCAGCTCCTGATGCAGGGTGGCCTTCTCTTCATCGGCGAGGAAGCAGGCGTCGATGCCATTGCGGGCCAGTTGCAGCACCTGCTCGCGGGAGAGGTCCAGCGCACGGGCCACGGCGTGGTAGTTGGCGTTCATGTAGCCGCCGAAATAGGCCGGATCGTCGGAATTGACCGTGACGGCCAGGCCGGCGTCGAGCAGGCGGGCCAGGTTGTGCTCGGCCATGTCCTTGACCACGCACAGCTTGAGGTTGGACAGCGGGCACACCGTCAGGGGCGTGCGCTGTTGCGCCAGGCGCTGCATCAGGGCCGGGTCTTCCTCGCTGCGCACGCCGTGGTCGATGCGTTCCACGTGCAAGGTGTCGAGCGCCCCGATGACGTAGGCCGCCGGGCCTTCTTCACCGGCGTGGGCCACCAGGCGGAAGCCCAGTTCGCGGCAGCGGGCATAGACGCGCTCGAACTTTTCCGGCGGGTTGCCGCGTTCGGAGGAATCCAGGCCGATGCCCAGCCACAGGTCGGCATATTGCTCGCGCAGCGGCAGGGCCGCTTCCAGCGTGGCGAAGGCGTCTTCTTCGGAGAGATGGCGCAGGAAGGACATGATCATCACGCTGCCAAAGCCATCGCGGCGGCGCGCATCGCGCAGGGCAGCGGCGATGCCGGCGAACACGGTAGCCATCGGAATGCCGCGTTCGGTGTGGGTCTGCGGATCGAAGAAGATCTCGGCATGACGCACCTGGTCGGCTTGCGCGCGGGCGATGTAGGCGGCCGTCATGTCATAGAAGTCCTGCTCGGTGCGCAGCACATTGGCGCCGGCGTAGTAGAGGTCGAGGAAGGATTGCAGGTCGCTGAAGTTGTAGGCAGCGCGCAAGGCTTCCACCGAGGCGTAGGGCAGGGCGATCTGGTTGCGCTGGGCCAGCGCGAACATCAGTTCGGGCTCCAGCGTGCCTTCGATGTGCAGGTGCAATTCGGTCTTGGGCATGCCGGCGATGAAGGCATCCAGCGCAGCGCCGGATGCGGAAGAGGGAGTGACAGCAGTGTTCATGGCGACGACCCTTCAATATTGGCGAGAACGGTAAAGACAAGGGAGGCAGGCAGACCGCCTTGGCGCATCGCGCCCCTCCCGGACCCGGCATTATCCCGCAATTCGGGCCCGCCCCTCCAGCGCGTGCCGCCTGGCTGAACCATTGAGGCGCATTGTGCTCTGAGCTACAGCCCGGCCGGAGAGCATCCCGCCGGATGGGAGGAAGGTAAAGATTCGATGATTTTTCGCTTCTCGCCGCAAAGGCATGATTAAATGCCAAGCTTCTTGGGGGAAATACCATGCGCAAGACGATCAGGGTTTCAATGCAGTGGATGCTGGCGGCCGCCACGATGGTCAGCGCCGGTGGTTGTTCGATGATGCCGTGGAGCGAGCAGGAAGATCCCACGGTGATCCCGTTCAAGACCGTGCTCAGCGGTTCCTACCAGGGGTTCGTGAAGAACTGGGATGACCAGCGCCAGCCAGTCTTCTGCACCCTGATCCGCAGCCGCGCCGAGTGGGACGAGTGGATGCAGCCAGCCCCCACCATGGGCGACCGCCGCCCCACCGGTCCCTCGTCCGATCACTTCGAGCGCAAGCAATACCTGCTGGTAGCGCGCACCATGAGCGCCCCGGATGCCGCCGAACGTCCCCACGTCTTCACGCCGCTGTCGGTGCGCCTGCGCGATGGCACGCTGCGGCTGAACTACCTCTATCGCGCCCCGGCTTCGGGGGCTTCTTATCGGATCAAGGATTACCTGATGGTGTCCATTCCCAAGGATCGGTATACGACTGGGCCGGTGGTGTTCTATGAGAATGATCGGAAGGTGTGTGAGATAAATCGCTGATTATGGTTCCTGCTCGCGAAGGATTGCCGGCGCGTGCGTTCAGCATGGGGTTTCGTTGTTACCGAATTAGGGCGCGAGAGTATTCGAACTTTGCTGCAATTCGCTAGTTGGCGCACCTAATGTTTTCTTGGCCGTTCTTGCATTTAAGCTCTACCAGCGTTACTCAGCCGGCAATCCTCGCTCCCTATACCTTTTTCACGGTGCTGGAAGCTGTTGGCGTTGCAGTGCATCTTGTAGGGTTTCTCTGTCGGCGTGCCATTCCCAATATTGACCAGGGTATTCGGCTGCGTAAATAGCGCGTTTCTCTTTTTTACGGGCTAGATAAACTTCGGTGTTCATACCGTAGACTTCAATCATGACCGGGGGAGAGCAATCTTGTAGGATGAAGTCGGGAAATAGACGGTCATCAATGCTAGCTTCGGAGGAAAATGGCTTCTCATAATGGCGTCCTGCATTTACCAAGTGGTTGGCTAGTTGGTGTTCATAACTGGATTCAAATGGAATAAGTTGTGATGTCACAGGCATCGCAACCATCGAGCGAACCTTGGAGTAATAGGTATCGCTTTGTTCCTTTGAATCAGCCTTCATAACGCAGACTTCTGCGCGTCCAAAGACTACTACCTTGGCATTATCTTTGACTTGACTGCTGAAATTCGGAAACTGGTGCGTCAAGTTATTGTAAATATCCATCGCCTCTTCCTTATACACGCCGACCTTCACCTTGAATCGGTTGGTAGTGCCTCCGATCTTAGTGCTGTGACTGAAAACGTAAGGTTGCTTGGCCGCTAGAGTGACTAACATGGACTTGTATTCATCTCCATCAATAATGTCGATGTAAATTACATAGTGCTTGTTGATCGCGTTTTTCAGCGCGTACCAATTGCGGCCGCCCTGCTTATCGTCGTCAGAGAAATGCGGAAGCAAAAGCATCTTCGATAGCTCAAGTCCATGATTTAGCTTAAGGAACTTGGCCGCGCCGCGAATTGCTGACCAAGGTTCCTTGTTTAGGATGGTCGGTTCATGTGAGGTTAAGTTGGCACGAGCCCACAAAAGACGAAGGGCTCCGAGCTCCGTAACGCGATTAGAGATTTTCCGCGCGGTGGTGCATTTGCCATCATTCGATTTAAATGTGTGAGAGGTTTGAGTAAGTGAAGGAGCCGTCTGAGATCGTTTCAGCGGGACTGAGAGGCTGATAACCAGATTGTCATTATCATCGGTACGAATGGCCTCCAGCGAATAACCGAAAAAGGCAGCAGTCTCTGCATTTAGTGAGCGGTGTCGGCAGCCAATTTTATGCGTTTCTCCTGTTCCAGACGTTTTTCGCAGATAAAATTTTCCATTTCGATTGAAGGTGTGAAGTACGAGCTTTTCGGCCGGACGACATCCGCAATGAATTGTGCTCTTCTTCGTTTTGTCTTCATGATGCTTGCCCAACGTTCTTTGAATTTCACTGCCACTCAGTGTTGCAAAGTCTGCGGATTCCCCGTTGATGATGTATTTGGCCATCTCGAATGATTGGAAGTTTTGGAAATTGCGTAAAGTGCGCGACCTGTGAAATAGGCGGCACTGACTCCATGTGTAGCTTTAACTATATCGACGGTAAGCAAGCCTTGCAGAATAACCTACCGATTCCAGTCAATTCGATGAACCAAAAATCGAAAGAAGCCGGCTTTCCGTTTCTGAACTCACGCTCCCATGGCTGGTTGGTATAGGCGACCAGACCAAGAGAGACCAGATGCTCAATGTATGTATACAGCAAATCTGGCTGTGCCATTTCTTCAGGTTGAACGGCGACAGCAAGAAGAATTTCCGCTGCGGCATGGGCCAATTCGGATTGGCTAATGAGGTTTACTCGCTGGCTCTCCAGAAATACATTCGATCCCTTTTGAAGAGGGCGAAGGTACGCAGCAGGGCGATTTTTATGTGCTCCAATCTGACGTATCAAAACCGCCTCATCCGGTGCCAACTGTCCGATAATCTGCACGAAAGCAGGATGAGCTTCGCTTATCCTTTCTTTATCCATTGCGCGCGAAAGAAGATTCACAAACATCTGTCCAGCTAAGCTTGTGTCATCGTGGTACTTCAACTGCTCTACGATGGGGAGCGCAAGGGATTCGATGGGAGGAATGCGATTATCTTGTGGTACTTGCTCAATGGATTTCTTAAGATGTTTTGCCAGGCGGTCCTGTAGCGTAGCCGTGTACTGAGTTGGAAACAATACAAGCCGGACGGTCTTAATCACATCTTCGCCGAATTCTCCGAGCTGTTTAAATGCCGGAGATAGCGCATCTTTGTATGCCTCTTTCAATACCTCTGTGGGAATGAGCTTTGTGGTATTAATTGGGTCCATGTCGTGATCTGGCTAGGTAAAGGATAATTACGTGGTTATAGCGTGCTCCAGATTAAGCAGGATAGCTCTTTATATCCGACTAGGGGATATTTTCAAAGAGGCATAAATAGCGCCTTGCCGGGGTAATTGCCGTCATTAGATATAAAAACACCCCAGGCCCGGAAAATCTTCCAGACCTGGGGTGTCATCCCGCCATAGCACTACAGCATGACTGGACCGCAGTCAGCAGTAGCCTCAAGCCCCTTGCGTCATCCCAATGAACTGCTGCAATTCCGGCGTCTTGGGATTGCCGAACAGTTCTTCCGGCGGGCCGATCTCATGCACCTTGCCCTGGTGCATGAACACCAGCCGATTGCAGACCTCGCGGGCAAAACGCATTTCGTGGGTGACCATCAGGAGCGTCATGCCTTCCTTGGCCAGCCCGCGCATGACGGTCAGCACTTCGTTGACCAGCTCAGGGTCCAGCGCCGAGGTGATCTCGTCGCACAGCAATGCCTGCGGACTCATCGACAGCGCGCGGGCGATGGCCACGCGCTGCTGCTGGCCGCCGGAGAGCTGGTCGGGATAGGCGTCGAACTTGTGGCCCAGGCCGACTTTTTCCAGGTTGGCCTTGGCCGTCTTCATGGCCTCGGCTTCGCTGACGCCCTTGACGATCATCGGCGCGACCATCACGTTGCGTCCCACCGAGAGATGCGGGAACAGGTTGAACTGCTGGAAGATCATGCCGACCTTCAGGCGCAGGTTGCGCAGTTCCAGTTCGCTGGCGCCCAGCTTGGCGCCGGCCACGCTGATGTTGCCTTCGTCGATGCTCTCCAGGCCGTTGATGCAGCGTAGCAGCGTGGACTTGCCCGAGCCGCTCTTGCCGATGATGGCGATCACTTCACCGGGTTCGACGTCCAGGCTGATGCCCTTGAGGACTTCGTTGTCGCCGAAGCGTTTCTTGACGTTGTCAATGGCGATGAGCGGCATTGTATTTCCTTTCTAGAGACTGGCTGTACTTGGACAGCGGCCAGCAAAGCACGAAGTAGAAGGCGCCCACGATGGCGAACACCGTGAAGGGGCGGAAGGTGGCGTTGGTGATGACGGTGCCGGCCTTGGACAATTCGATGAAGCCGATGATGGAGGTCACGGCGGTGGACTTGATGATCTGCACGCCAAATCCCACCGTCGGTGCGATGGCGATACGCAAAGCCTGCGGCAGCACGATGTAACGCATCTGCTGGAAGTAACCCATGGCCAGCACCGAGGAGGCTTCCCACTGCCCCTTGGGAATGGCTTCCACGCAGCCGCGCCAGATCTCGGCCAGGTAGGAGGCGCTCCAGCACATCAGCGCCAGGCCTGCCGCCAGCCACGCCGGCACTTCGATGCCGAACAGCGCAATGCCGAAGAAGACCAGGAACAATTGCATCAGCAAGGGCGTGCCCTGGAACAGTTCGATATACAGGCGCGCTACCTGGCGCAGCCAGTTCTGGCGCGAGGTGCGCATGAACAGGATGACCAGGCCGAGCGCGCCGCCGAGCACGAAGGTGACCAGCGACAGGACGATGGTCCAGCGCCAGGCCAGCATGAGGTTGCGGACGATGTCCCAGGTGGTGAAGGTGATCATGCGGTCCTCCGGGCGGTGATGAAGTAGTGGCCGATCAGGCGCAGCACCTGGCGCAGCAGGATGGCCAGCACCAGGTAGATGGCGGTGGCGACGATGTAGGCTTCGAAGGCGCGGAAGTTGCGGCCCTGGATGAAGTTGGCGGCGAAGGACAGTTCTTCCACGGCGATCTGCGAACACACCGCCGAACCCAGCATGACGATGACCACCTGCGAAGACAGCGCCGGCCAGATCTTCTGCAGCGCCGGGCGCAGGATGATGTGGCGGAAGATCTGCATGCGCGACATCGACAGCGATTGCGCGGCCTCGATCTGCCCGCGCGGAATGGCTTGCACGCCGGCGCGGATGATCTCGGTGCTGTAGGCGCCCAGGTTGATCACCATGGCGAAGATGGCGGCGGTGATCTCGCTGATGTGGATGTTCAGCGAGGGCAGGCCGAAGAAGATGAAGAACAACTGCACCAGGAAGGGCGTATTGCGGATGATCTCCACATAGCCGCTCACCACCGGCTTGAGCCAGCCCGGCCCCTGGGTGCGCGCCCAGGCGCCGAAGATGCCCACGGCCACGCCGAGCACGCCGCCGATGGCGATGAGCTCGATGGTGGTCGCTACCCCTTTGACGATGACGTCGGTGTAGTCGAAGGTGGAAAGGAAATCGAATTGATAAGCCATGATGTCGTGTCTGCCCTGCCTTGGAAATGCTGCGTTTGCCGGGTGTCCGCCTGCGTGCCGCCTTGGTGAAACCGTATTGCTGCTGTATTGCTACTGTATTGGTGCTGTAGTGCCAGTGGTCGATGTCAGCTTGATACTGTATT
The DNA here is from genome assembly GCF_001929405.1 of Herbaspirillum camelliae. Taxonomy (NCBI): domain Bacteria; kingdom Pseudomonadati; phylum Pseudomonadota; class Betaproteobacteria; order Burkholderiales; family Oxalobacteraceae; genus Herbaspirillum; species Herbaspirillum camelliae. Next base: position 370,433 of record NZ_KV880769.1, on the reverse strand, counting down.
GGAATACACCTGCCACTGTATTGCCGCACACCCTTGCAGGTGTGCGGTCACTGCAGCAATTTACAGGCCAGCCGGCAGCGGCATGCCCAGCCACTTCTGCGAGATGGCGCTGAGGCTGCCATCCTTCTTGGATTCGGCCAGGATGGCGTCGACCTTGTCCTGCAGCTTCTTCTCGCCCTTGTTCAGGCCGATGAAGCAGGGCGAATCCTTGATGAGGAACTTGGTCTCGGGCTTCTTGGGCGGGTTGCGGGCGATGATGGCGGCTGCCACCACGTTGCCGGTGGCGACCAGTTGCACCTGGCCGGAGAGGAAGGAGCTGATGGTGCTGTTGTTGTCTTCATAGCGCTTCACGGTGGCCGAGGCCGGGACGATCTTGCTCAGTTCCAGGTCTTCCACCGAGCCACGGGTCACCGCAATGGTCTTGCCGGCCAGATCGGCGGCGCTCTTGACCGACAGGTCAGCCGGACCGAACACGCCATTGAAGAAGGGCGCATAGGCGGCGGAGAAGTCGATCACCTTTTCACGCTCGGCGTTCTTGCCCATGCTGGAGATGACCAGGTCGACCTTCTTGGTGCTCAGGTAGGGGATGCGGTTGGCGCTGGAGACCGGGATCAGTTCCACCTTCACGCCCAGCTTCTTGGCGATCAAGGTGGCCACGTCGATGTCCAGGCCCTGGGGCTTCAGGTCGGCATCCACCGAGCCGAACGGCGGGAAGTCCGCCGGCACCGCCACGCGCAGCGTGCCGTGCTTCTGGATATCGTCCAGGGCGTCGGCGCGGGCGACCGAAGCAGAGAACATCATGGCGCCGGCCATCAGGCCGAGCAGGAGTTTGGTCAGTTTCATAGCAGTTTCCCTAGGGTTGACGACGTTGATGAGTGGGCTTGCGCATGCTGCCGGCGCTTACAACGGCCCTTTGCCAGGCGGGCGCACGGTCTTGGCGTCGCTCGCAGCCCCCTGCAGCGATACCGAGGCCAGCGCCTGTCGCAGCGGTTCCAGCGGATCGCTGCTGCGCACCTGGTTGAGCCCTGATTCCACATGTTGCAGGTGGTCATGCATCAGTTGCTCTGCCTGTTCCAGATCGCCGCGTTCCAGCGCCTCGACGATCAGGACATGTTCCGAACAAGAATCCTCTGCCTGCTCCGAGGACTGGTGCAGCATCGCCGTGAGCGTGGTGCGCGCGGTCAGGTCGCGCAGCGTCTCGGCCAGCAGCGAGTTGCCCAGGCATTCGGCCAGGCAGACATGGAAGTCGCCCAGCAGATAGCTGCGCACCCCCACATCGGCCCCGGCGATGGCCGCTTCTTCGCGGGCGATGTGCTGGCGCAACTGGCCGATGGCGGTATCGCCCACCGGACGCAGGCGGGCCTGGCGCAACAGCCCCAGCTCGATCACCCGGCGCGCCTCGAAGGCTTCGCGCGCCTGCGCCGGCGTGGGTTCGATGACGAACCAGCCGCGCCGCGCGCTGACGGTGACGATGCCGCGCGCCATCAGGTGCGTCAGGGCTTCGCGCACCTGGGTGCGCGAGACCTTGAAGAGATCGGCCAGCTGCTGCTCGCCCAGGCGGGTTCCCGGCGCCAATTGCTTGGCGAGGATGGCCTCGGTGATGCGCACGGCGATCTGCGACGACGACTTGGGGGAAGGATGGGTGCTCATGGCCTCTCATCAGCAAGTTGTGTGCCACGCTGATATACAAGATTGGCATACAACATCTGGCAACGATTATTGGCGGCCCAGGCCTTGTCTGGCAAGGCTTGCGCACGCCAGGCGGCGGGCGCAGGGTGCGGGTGCCACGCGCATGCGGCGCAGCAAACGGGCGGCTGGCCCCGGGCTGGGGCGCTGCCTGTGGCCTTTTGGTGCAGACCAGGGCGGACGTTCATGCACCTGTTTTGTGCGAAGGATGAAAAATTGTGGTCAGATGCCGACACCGGGCCGGTTCATTACGGTGAATTGTTTGTTATTGTTTTATTAACTATATAAGCTCACGCTAACTCACGCTAACTCACGCGAGCTCACTTTAACTCACTAAAAGTTGTCAGAATGTGCAAAAAATTGGGCAAAGGAAAACTTTACCCAGTGAATCTCGTTAGAATTTGATACAAATTGCTAACACTTCTCTTTAAGCGGCATCTGGCCTGTTTTTTCCTCTTTCTTTTGCCAGGGGAACGCCGGATACCGGTCCTGCAGGCCCTGTGGTTTCATGCGGCTTGGCGATCAGTCATCTAGGAGCGCGCATGGCGGCGGCGATGGGCAACAAGAAAACAGTCATCCGGCCAAGCTCGGCCTGGCGCATGGTGCGCACTTTCGTCTGGACCCTGGCGGCGGCGGCCGCGGCACTGCTGACCGGCTCGGCCCCTGCCCAGGGCACGGCGGGGACAGCGAGCGCGCCCACCTCGGTGGCTTTCTATTACGGCGTCAATCCGCCGCTGGCCGACTTGCAGGCGTTCGACGTGGCCGTGGTGGAACCGGAGTTCGTCCGCAATCCCGCTGCGCGTACGCGTTCGGCGGCCGATGGCATGCACCAGCTGTTCGCCTATGTGTCGTTGGGGGAAGTCCAGCCCTCCCGCCCTTATTACAAGCAACTGCCGCCGGGCCTGCTGCGCGGCGACAATGCCGCCTGGGGCAGCCGGGTGATCGACCAGAACGCCCCGGGCTGGCGTGATTTCTTCCTCGACAAGATCATTGCCCCGCTGTGGGCGCAGGGCTGGCGCGGCTTCTTCCTCGATACCCTGGATTCCTACCAGCTCTTTGCCAAGACCGACGCCGAACGCGCCGTGCAGACCCAGGCCATGATCGCGACCCTGCGCGAGTTCAAGCGCCGTTATCCCGAGGCCAAGCTGATCCTCAATCGCGGCTTCGAGCTCCTGCCCGAGATCGCGCCGCTGACCTATGCGGTGGCGGCCGAATCCCTGTATCGCGGCTATGACGCCGGCCGCCGCAGCTATGGCCCGGTCAAGGACAATGACCGCGCCTGGCTGATGGGCCAGATGCAGACAGCGCGTGACCGCTATCACCTCCCGGTCATCGCCATCGACTACGTCGATCCGCAGCAGAGCGGTGCGCGTACGCTGGCTCGCGAGACGGCGCAGAAGATCAGCGCCGACGGTTTCATTCCCTGGGTGGCCGATGGCGGCCTGGTCTCCATGGGCGTCTCCAGCGTCGAACTGGTGCCGCGTAATGTGCTGGTGCTGCTGGACGTGGCCGAGGGCGACGACTTGCATACCACCGAGGCGCAGCGCTTCCTGGGCATCCAGCTCAATCACCTGGGCCTGCGCTACGAGTTCCGCGATGTCGGCCGCGAAGGCCTGCCCACCGAGCCGCTGGCCGGACGTTACGCGGGGGTGGTGACCTGGTTCCGCAGCGGCACCAACCATCAGCCGCTGGGGCCATGGATAGGCCAGCGCATCAAGGAGGGCGTGCCGGTGGCCATCTTCAGCGCCTTCGGTTTCCAGATGACCAAGCTCAGCGCGGGCATGCTGGGCCTGACCAGTTTTGCCGCGCCGGTTCCGGAGCAACTGGATGTGACCCACTACGATCCCGAATTGATGGGTTTCGAGACGCGTCCGCGCGTGGACCGCACCCAGTTGGAAAACGTGCGCCTGAGCGATCCCGCCGCGCCGGTCCTGCTGCGCATGAAGGATGGCCGCGACAACACCTATGACGCCGCCGCCATCACTCCCTGGGGCGGCTTTGCGCTGGCGCCCTTCGCCATCACGACGGCCCCGGTGATCGATCCGCCGCGCTGGGTGCTGCAGCCCATGCTCTTCCTCAAGCGCGCGCTGCGCCTGCCCGATATTGCCGTCCCCGATGTCACCACCGAAGGCGGCCGTCGCATCCAGACCAGCCACCTTGATGGCGATGGCTTCCCCTCCAAGGCCGAATATCCGGGCTCGCCCTTCGCGGTGGAAGTCCTGCAACGCGAGATCTGGGACCGTTACCGCTTCCCCGTCACGGTCTCGGTGGTGGAGGGTGAGCTGAGCCCGCAGGGCGTCTATCCGCAACTGTCGGCGCAGACCACGGCGCTGGCGCGCAAGATGTTCACGCTGCCCTATATCGAACCGGCCAGCCATTCCTTCTCGCATCCGTTCAACTGGGCCGATGCCATGCATGACACCCGCACCGCCGACATCACCCAGATGGATGGCGATGCCTCGCGTACGCTGGAAATTCCGAACTACAAGTTCAATCTGCAGCGCGAGATCAAGGGCTCGATGGACTACATCAACAACACCCTGCTGCCGCCGGGCAAGAAGGCCGAAGTCTTCCTGTGGACCGGCAACTGCGTGCCGCCGCCCGAGGCCATCGCCCAGACCTATCTGGACGGTTATCTGAACATGAACGGCGGCGACACCATGATCACCAAGAGTCGCAACACCTGGACCGACATCGCCGCCCAGGGCGTGCGCAAGCAGGGCTGGTACCAGGTGTTCGCGCCCAACCAGGACGAGAACGTCTATACCGGCAACTGGACCGGCCCCTTCTACGGCTTCGAGCGCGCCATCGAAAGCTATGAACTGACCGGTGAGCCGGTCCGCTTCAAGGCGGTCGATATCTACTATCACTTCTACGCCGGCACCAAGCCCGCCTCGGTGGCGGCGCTGCACAAGATCCATCGCTGGGCGCAGGCGCAGCCGTTCACGCGGCTGTATGTCTCGCAATACATCCGCAAGGTGATCGATTTCGAAAACACCAGCATCGCCCGCACCGCTGACGGCGCCCTGGTCTATCGCACCGGCGCGCATCTGCGCACCTTGCGCCTGCCGCCTGGCACGCCCGACTATGACCTCAGTGCGCCCGGCATCGCCGGCATCGCCCCGGGGCCGAGCGGACGCTACCTGATCACCTCGGCCGCCGAAGTGCGCCTCAAGCCGCCTGCGCAGCCTGCCGCGCAGGCCTTGCCGATGCTGCTGGAAGCCGGCGGCCAGGTCGGCGACTTCCAGCGCAGCGTCAATGGCAACAAGGTCGAGCTGCGCTTCAGCCTGCTGGCCAATGGGCCGTCCACCTTCAGCGTGGCCGGCGCGCGCAGCTGCAGCGCCTCGGCCGATGGCGCGGCGCTGCCTGCGGGCAAGTCGGTCAGCATCACTGGGCAATCCTGGTTCAAGAATTTCACCGCAAAGTCTGCAGTTCACCAATATGACATCGGCTCCTCAACCGCCAAACTCGCGACAACACGGCACCTGGTACTCGTTCAATGCACCTTATGAACGGCTGAGGCTGTTTTCGCCGTGGACGATCGCCGGTTTTGCGCTGGCGGTCGGGACCGTGTTCGCCCTGGTCTATCCGAAGGTGTCGCTGCAGCAGCGCCTGGAAGTGGCCAATGCCAGCGGACGCGGCGACCAGTTGACCATCGAGTACCTGAAGGTCTTCCTCAAGGCCAAGCCGGGCAATACCGTGCTGCGCGCCGAACTGGTCAAGCAGATGATCGACCTGGGCCAGTTCGCCGAGGCGCGCCAGCAACTGGCCTTCCTGCAGATGGGGACCGAGCCGGCTGCACGGCTGGCGGCGGCCTGGCTGGAATACCGCATCCGCCAGCAGGAAGCCTTTGCCCTGCCGGCGACGTCGCCCGAGCGCACGCGCCTGCTGGCCGAGCTGCGCATCCAGTTGCAGCAGCTCATGACCTATCCCCTGAGCGCACAGCAGTGGCTGGGTCTGTCCCAGGACGCCCTGGCGCTGGGTGACGTGGAGGCCGCGCGGGTAGCGTTTGAGCGCCTGCTGGCCGAGCGCTCCACCCGCGACTTGCCCTATGGCGAGGCCGTGCGCCTGGGCCAGCAGAGCCTGGGCATGGGCGATTACCGCAGCAGCGCCTCCTTCTACCTGCTGGCGATGCAGCATGCCGGCTCGCTGGAAGCGCGCCGCGACAATTTCATCACCGCCTTGCGCAACCTGCAGGCCGGTGGCCTGTACCAGGAAGCGCTGGAGGTGGCCGACGCCAACCTGGGCCCCTTGGCCAACGACAAGGCCACGCTGCTGTTCCTGACCCGGCTGGCGCAGGCGGCCAACCGCCCCGAGGCCGCCGAGCGCTATGTGCGCCAGCTGCTGCAGTTGTCCATGGGACGCGCCGCCGCCACGCTGGCGCGGGCAGGGCAGGGGAGCGGCGCGCTGGCGACGGTGCATTTCCAGCAGCTGCGTGAATTCACCCGCTCGCTACGCCTGACCCAGGCCTTGCTGCTCCAGCCGCAGCAGCCGCACCAATTGCACCAATTGCAGCAGCCGCACCAATTGCACCAATTGCAGCAGCGCATGCAGATGGCGATGCGCCAGGCGCGCGTCATCCGCGTGGCCGGCGCCGATCCCTCGCAGCCGCCAGCGGCAGAGGTCAACGCCAGCCGCGAACTGGCGCACCTGCCCTTCGATGACGAGATCTACACCCTGGCCTACAACGTCTTCCTGGGTAATCGCAACCTCACCGATGCACGTCTGCTGGCGCAATCGGCGGTGCGCCAGCGTCCCGATGACCCGGTCTGGCGCAAGCGCCTGGCCGAGGTGTCGGAATGGAGCGGCGTGCCGGAACAGGCCACCCCGCACTGGCTGGCCTATGCGCGCCTGACCAATGACGAGGGCGCCTGGGATAACGTCATGCGCATCGCCGCGGGCACCTTCGAACAGGACATCCTCACCGAAGCCTTGCAGCACAAGATGCAGGTGGAGCCGGGCGACCCCAAGTGGGTCAACCTGCTGGTGGCGCAGTACGAAAACGTCGGCCAGCCCGAGCGCGCCGCCGCACTGCTGGAAGCGCGCCTGCGCCAGAGCCGGCCAGCCGACGCCAACGCCAACGCCAACGCCAACGCCAACGCCAACGCCAACGCCAACGCCAACGCCAACGCCGCCACCGAACGCAATGGCGAGATGGATGCACTGGCCAAGCTCTACCTGCGCATGGGCCGCGATGATGAGGCCAACGCCGTTTTGGTCCGCCAGCGCCAGGAATTCGGCCCCTCGGCCGCCAATGCCCTGATGGCCGCCAACCTGCTCTACCTGCGCGGGCGCGGCGAGCAGGCGCTGGAACTGCTGCGCCAGGCCGCGCCGGTGGCGCCGCCCGGCAACGCCGACTTCTGGCGCACCTATGCAGAACTGGCGCGCTACCTGGGCCTGGATGAGGAAGCGCGCCGGGGCTATGACCAGCTCCTGGCCACCAACCAGGCCGCCGAAGGCGACATGAGCAACCTGATGGTGGTGATCCAGGAGCACGAACCGCGCGCCGCCGCTGAGCTGGCCGAGTTCGGCTTCCGCCGTACCGGCGTGGCCAACTTCGCCGTGCAGGCGCTGACCTACCGCATGCGCCTCAATGACCTGGACGGTGGCCAGCGCTTCCTCGACAGCATCACCCCGCAGCAGAATGCGGCGCTGGAAAAGTACGTCCCTTACCTGAGCGTGCGCTCGGCCTTCCGCCAGATGAAGCACGACTACGCCGGCGCGCGTGCCGACATGCGCCTGGCCTTGTCGCTCAGTCCGCGCTCGGCCGAGGTGCGCGCCGAAATGATCTGGATCCTCATCGCCACCCGCGATACCGAACTGCTCAACCGCGCGCTGACCCTGTGGGCCGCCGATGCCGAGACCGCGCCGCAACTATGGGGGCCGTTTGCTGCGGCCAACATCTCGCTGAACCGCCAGAACGTGGCGCTGCACTGGTTCCGCAAGTCGGGCTTTCCTCAGAACGATTACCTGTGGCTGCTCAGCTATGCCGAGGCGCTGGACGCCAGTGGCCAGCCTGACCTGGCGTGGCGCATCCGCCGCCGCGCCTGGATCGAGTTGCGCGATCCGGCGCGGCTGCGCAATATTCCGCCGGCCCAGCTGCGCGAATGGCGCGATCGCCTGGCCGCGCTGGCGCCCCTGTTCATGCCGGCCGACGCCAGCAACAAGGTCTTGCGCGCCCTGCTCGACAGCGATGTCACGCGCCTGGTGCGTTCCGATGCAGTGGCGCCGCCGGCCGACGGCCCGGCCCTGCTCAAGGTCATGCAGGCCGCCGCTCGCAGCGACGCCAGCCAGCGCGCCCAGGACCAGGACTTGTCGGCGCGCCTCACGGGCGGACCGGCGGGGCTGTTCGCCCCCACTGCCGACACCGGCCAGCGTCCGCGCGACGATGCCCGGCTCTCGGCCAGTGCGCGCGAGCTGGCCTTGGCCTATGCGATGAACCAAGGGAACTCCGACCTGGCGCGCACCTGGCTGGCCACGCGCTTTGCGACGCAGCTGGACAAGCCCTTGTGGGGCGAGCTGGCCATGGCCCTGGGCAATGATGACCGCCAGGGCCTGAATCGCCTGCTCGACAACCTGGCCGACTGGCTGCCCATGTATGACCGCATCGAAGCCGCCCGCGTGGCTGGCCGGGTGCCGCTGGCGCAGACGCTGGCCTTCGACCAGCTGCAACGCCTGCCGGGCGACGACGAGTTGCATGCCCGCCTCACGGGCCTGGTCACCGATGACCCGGCCAAGTTCAGCGCCGGCTACACCGCCACCCGCGAGTTCCCGCTGGCCAGCAAGCTCTTTACGCTCAGCAGTGGCGTGAACCTCACGCCTGGCACGCGCTTTGACTTCGGCTATATCGAACGGCGCCAGAGCGTCGACGACAGCACCTTGCTGGGCGATGTGCCGGCGGTGGATCGGCTGTATTCCTTTACCCTGCGTCGTCGCATCGAGGATGGCTTCGTCAGCGCCGCCTTGCAGCATCGCCAGGCGATGACCAGCTTCAACGGCCTGCGCCTGGAATTCTCGCGCCAGCTCACGCCCAAGCTGACGTTGTCGGGCAATGGCGGTATCAACCTGAGCGCGACCGACTCGGCCTTCATGCGCGTGGGCGCCAAGCGCGATGGCGGTGAACTCAACCTGAACGTGCAACTGAGCCGCACCGAATACCTGCGCCTGGGCGGTGGTCTGCAACACTACGCCAGCCAGTCCGGCACCTCCCTGGGCCGGGGCCGCACCCTCAATGCCGAGGTCGGCACCCACTTCCGGGTGGAGTATCCCAACCTGACCCTGCGCGCTTTCGTCAACGACGCCAAGTTCACCGACTACGGCAACAGCGACAGCCTGATCGCGCGGCTGGTGCCGGTGGGAACGGACCCGGCAAGTTTTCGCTACATGCCGCTGGATTCGCGCTCCTGGGGTGCTGCGCTGGGCGCGGGCACGGTGGTGGAAAACGCCTATACGCGGGCCTGGCGTCCCTATGCCGAGTTCGGCATGACGCGCACCTCCGACATCGGCTGGGGCCGCAACCTGCGCGCCGGCATCGCCGGCAGCGTGGTCGGCCAGGATGTGTTGTCCATTGGCGCGCAGAGCACCGCCGCCACGCCCAACAATCCGCAGCGCGGGTTTGAATTGAATGTGCTGTACCGATGGTTCTACTAGCCTCCAACATGAATCGCAGCAAGACCTCTTTACCTTATCGCTAACCATTGCATGACACGGTGACCAAGATGAAAAAACTGACCTTCTCCCGCCTGCTGCGCCTGGGCGCGGCTGCCCTCCTGGCCCTGGGCCTGGCCGCCTGCTCCACCACCGACATCGGCAACGCCCCCACGCTGCCGGCCAATGCGCGCTGGGGCCTGCTACCCTTCGCCAATCACACCGAGACGCCGCAGGCCGGCCTGCGCGCCGAGGCAATTTCCGAAACCATCCTGCGCACCAATGGCATGACCGAGCTGCAGCACTATCCGGCCTCGCTGAACAATGAAACCCTGTTCGAGCCGATGGACCGCAAGCAGCTCGACGCCGCCCTGCAATGGGCGCGCAGCGAAAACATCGCCTATGCCCTCACCGGCAGCGTCGATGAATGGCGCTACAAGGTCGGTATCGATGGCGAGCCGGCAGTGGGCATGACCTTGCAATTGATCGAAGTGGCCACCGGCAAGGTGGTGTGGGCCGCCGCTGGCGCCAAGAGCGGCTGGAGCCGCGAGGCGCTCTCGGCGGTTGCGCAGAAGCTGGCGCGCACGCTGCTGGCGCCGCTGAGTTCTACGATCTCCGATACCACGCCGGCCGTCCCGGCGACCGGTGCGCCCTCGGCGTTCAACGGCGGGGCCTGATAGGCCAGCGATGAGGATGATGACGTGAGCGATACTCCAAGGCAGGGCCGCGGCGCCACGCCCCAGCGCCCCTGGGCCGCTGGCATGAGCACCACCCTGACGGCCGGCCAGAAGCGGCAGAAATTCTGGTCGCGCTTTTTCACGCGCTTCGATACCGACAGCGGCTCCCCGCGCAAGGCCGCCTTGCGCATCGTCGAGACCGTAGCGCTGGTGGTGGCCGCGCTGGTGTTCGCCCATTGGGTGGCGCCCGAGGATCCCCTGGGCATTCGCGCCCAGTTTCCCTGGCTGTGGCTGGTACCGGCCATCCTGGCCATGCGCTATGGCAGCACCCTCGGGGTGGTCGCGGTGGCGACCATGATGGCGGGCTGGTATCTGCTGGTGCATGGCCACCAGAGCAGCGAAGCCGACGCCGTGGCGGCCGCCGCCCAGGCCTTCCCGCAATCCTATTTCCTGGGCGGGCTGGTGCTGACCCTGCTGTGCGGCCAGTTTGCCGAAGTCTGGAACGCCCGCAGCCGGCGCTTGCGCGCCATCAATGCCTACCTGGATGAGCGCCTGAGCATGCTCACCAAGAACCACTTCCTGCTGCGCCTGTCGCACGAGCGGCTGGAGCAGGATCTGCTGTCCAAGCCGCTGACCCTGCGCGAATCGCTGGACCGCATGCGTGCGCTCACGCTCACGCAGATCCTGCTGGACCCGTCGCGCATGCCCGCGCCGGACGCCTTCCTGCAGCTGCTGGCGCAAAGCTGCCAGGTCGCCTCGGCAGCGGTCTATGTGTGCGACGCCGCCGGCCACATCACCCCTGAGCCGGCCGCCAGCGTGGGCAAGGTCAGCGAACTGGCCGCCGACGATGCACTGGTGCGGTACTGCCTGGCGCAGCGCAAGCTCGGGCATATCCAGACCGAGAGCCTGAACCAGAACCTGCGCAACCAGAGCCGCTACCTGGTGTGCGCGCCGCTGCTCAATTTCGATGGCCGCCTGTTCGGCCTGGTGGTGGTGGAGCAACTGCCTTTCATGGCGCTCAACGAAGATACGCTGCAGCTCATGTCGGTGCTCATCGACTACTACGCCGACGGCATCGAGGTCGGCGGCACCGCCCGTTCCATCCTGCAGCAACTGCCGACCTGCCCGTCGGAACTGGCGGTGGACGTGGTGCGTCTGCATCGCTTGAAGCGCAGCACCGACATCGATTCGTCCCTGGTGGCGCTGGTGTTTGGCGACGACGAACTCTCGCGCGACATGTTCGACCAGATCCGTCGCCTCAAGCGCGCCGCCGATGTGGTCTGGACCTACAAGGCCGGTGGCCGCAATGTGTTGATGACGCTTCTGCCGCTGGCCGGCGCGGCCGCCGTGGACGGATATCTGATGCGGGTGGAGGCGGCCTCGCAGGCGCAGTTCGGCGCCAAGTCGCTGGCCAACTATGCGGCCATCCATACCGCAGCCATTGGCGGTGAAGAGCCGTCGCGATTGCTGCCCAACCTGGTGGAACGCTGTGCTGCTTAAATTCTCCCTTGCCGGCCTGAGCTTCGAGGTCGCCTCCATTGCCTTGCTGCTCGATGGCGGCAACGGCCTGGCCGTGCTGGGCGGCTATCTGCTGCTGCACATGGCCTCTTCGGCCCTGTTCGCGCTGGCCATCGCGCTGGTGGCGCCGCAGCGCTACCAGCGGCCTCGCGCGGGCTTGCTGGGCTATCTGTTCTGCTTCAATTTCTTCATTCCGGTCGGCGGTGCGCTGTGCATGCTCTCGGCCTTGCTGGTGGCCATGTTCTGGCCCAAGGACCAGACCGAGGATTACTTCGACACCGCCGAAGCGCCCGCCTTCGTGACCGCGCGCCGGCGCGAGGGCAGCGGCTTTTCCGGCAATCGCGTGCGCGCCCAGCTGGGCAATGTGGCCACGCCCCTGGACAAGCGCCTCAATGCCCTGGTGGCCATCCAGAGCACGCCCACGCGCGCCAGCGGTGCGTCCCTGCGCAGCCTGCTGGGCGATCCGGCCGATGACGTGCGCCTGCTGGCCTATGGCATCCTGGACAACAAGGAAAAGAAGATCACCCAGCGCATCGTCGATATCCGCCATCATCTCAAGACCGTCTCCGATCCCGAGACCCTGGCTGTGCTGCACCAGCAAGTGGCCGAGCTGTATCAGGAACTGATCTACCAGAATCTGGTGCAGGGCGACCTGTTGCAGTATTCCTGCACGCAGATGCGTGAGCACGCGCGCGCTGCGCTGGCCATCGATGAAGGGCAGCCGGGCCTGTGGTTCATGCTGGTGCGGCTGGAGCTGATGAGCGGCAATGCACCCGGCGCAGCCGAGGCCTTGCGGCAGGCCTACGAGCATGGCTTCTCGCGCGTGCGTCTGCTGCCCTACCTGGCCGAGCTCAGTTTCCTGGAGCATGACTACGACCAGGTGCGCAAGCTCTTCATCGAGATGCAGTACGACCCCAGTGTTTCTTCGCAGCCGCAACTGCACCGCTATTGGCGGCATGGCCGGCGCACCATTGCCAATCGGCCCGATTCCTTGCCGCGAGCCCGTTCATGAGCCAAGTCACTTCTTCTTCCCCGTCCCAGGCCGATGCCGATCGCTACCAGCGCCGCGCCGACTCCTGCGATGTCATGCTGCTGCTCGAAGGCACGTTTCCGTATGTCAGCGGCGGCGTCTCCAGCTGGGTCAACCAGATCATCCGTGGTTTCCCGCACCTCCGCTTTGGCCTCTGCTTCATCGGTAGCCGGCGCCAGGACTATGGCGCGCCCAAGTATGCGTTGCCGGACAATGTGGTGCATCTGGAGACCCATTACATCCACGAGAACCTGTCTGCCACGCAGGTCGTGCGCTCACGCGGCGACGCCCAGGCCTTCGCCATGATGGGCCAGCTGCACAGCATGTTCCGCGCCTATGACCGCAGCGACAGTACTTCGCATTCGGCACTGGCGGCCCAGCTGGCCGAGCTGATCCCGATGATGGCCGACGGCGGCAAGCTGGACCAGGACGCCTTCCTGTTCAGCAAGCAATCGTGGGACTACCTGACCGCGCAATACCGCATCTTCTGCACCGACCCGTCCTTCGTCGATTATTTCTGGACCGTGCGCATCATGCACCAGCCTGTCTGGACGCTGGCGCGGGTGGCGCGCAATCTCATTCCGGCGCGCTGCTATCACACGGTCTCGACCGGTTATGCGGGCTTTCTGGGTAGTCTCATGAAGATGCAGACGGGCCGTCCGCTGATCCTCTCCGAGCACGGCATCTATACCAAGGAACGCAAGATCGACCTGTTCCAGAGCGAGTGGATTCGCGACAACCGCAATGTCTTTGAAAAGGACGCTTCGCAGATTCCCTACTTCCGCGAAATGTGGATACGCTTCTTCGAGGCCCTGGGACGGATGTGCTACCAGGCCTCCAACCAGATCGTGGCGCTCTACGAGACCAACCGCCTGCGCCAGATCTTCGACGGCGCGCCGCCGGAGCGTACCCGCAATATTCCCAATGGCATCGACCTGCCGCGCCTGTCGGCGCTGCGCGCGCAGCGCAGCGAGAAGATCCCGCCGGTCCTTTGTCTGCTGGGTCGGGTGGTGCCGATCAAGGATGTGAAGACCTTCATCCGCGCCATGCGCACGGTGGTCAACCAATATCCCGAAGCCGAAGCCTGGATCGCCGGCCCCGAGGATGAAGATACCGCCTATGCAGAGGAATGCCACGCCATTGCCGAGGGACTGGGCCTGGTCGACAAGGTCAAGTTCCTGGGCTACCAGAAGATCGATGAGTTGATGCCCAAGATCGGCCTGGTTGTGCTCTCCAGCATCAGTGAGGCGCTGCCGCTGGTGCTGCTGGAGGGATTTGCCGCGGGCGTGCCGGGTGTGGCCACCGATGTCGGTTCCTGCCGCCAGTTGATCTACGGCCTGTCCGAAGAAGACCAGGCGCTGGGCGCGGCGGGCGACGTGGTGGGCATCGCCGAACCGCAGGCGCTGGCGCAGGCGGCCCTGAAGCTGCTGACCGATCCGCAGCGCTGGTACGCCGCGCAGGCCGCCGGCATCGCCCGGGTGGAGCGCTACTACACCCAGGAGATGATGTTCGGCGCCTACCGCGAACTGTATGACAACGCACTGGCAGAGCAGGGCGCGGCGGCGGCGGGTGCTGCTGCCACCGCGCTGCGTTGCCCGGTGCAGCACTGAGCACTGACAAGGAAGAACATGGCCGGTATCGGTTTCGAACTGCGCAAGATATTGAAGCGCGACAGCCTGCTTTCGTTGATGCAGGCCTATTCCTATGCGGCGCTGATCAGCTCGGGACCATGGATCATGTCCATCGTCGGCATCCTGGTCATCGGCATGCTGAGCTATACGGTGATCACGCCCAAGAATGTGATCGTGCAGTTCCAGGTCAGCATCACCTATGTGATTTCGCTGTCGCTGATCTTCACCGGCGTGTTCCAGCTGGCGCTGACCCGGTTTGCCGCCGACCGTCTGTTCGTCAAGGACAACCATGCCATCCTGCCCAACTTCCATGCCGTCTCGCTGACCGTGACGGTGGTCGGCGGCGTGCTGGGGCTGGCGGCGGTGGCCTTCCTGTTCCCGCACCAGAGCGCCCTGTACCGGTTGTTGCTGCTGGCGGCCTTCATCATCATGTGCAATATCTGGATTGCCACCATCTTCCTCTCGGGGATGAAGCAATACCAGGCCATCTTCTGGATCTATGCACTGGGCTATACCATCACCGTGGCAGCGGCGCTGCTGTTGCGCCCGCTGGGGCTGGAAGGCCTGATGGGCGGTTTCGTGATCGGGCAGGCGGTGCTGCTCATGGCGATGATGGCGCTGATCCTGCGCAATTTTCCCTCGGACCGTTTCATCTCCTACGAATTCTTCGACCGCCGCAAGCTCTATCCTTCGCTCATGGCCATCGGCCTGCTCTACAACCTGGCGATCTGGATCGACAAGGCCATGTTCTGGTACACCGCCGAGACCAGCCAGGCCATCATCGGTCCGCTGCGCGCCTCGGTGATCTATGACTTGCCGGTGTTCCTGGCCTACCTGTCGATCATTCCGGGGATGGCGATCTTCCTCTTGCGCATGGAGACCGACTTCGTCGAAGACTATGACGCCTTCTACGAAGCGGTGCGCAGCGGCGCTTCGCTGGAAACCATCGAGAAGCATCGCAACGGCATGGTGGAAACGGTGCGCCTGGGCCTGTTCGAGATCATCAAGATCCAGGCCATCGCCACCCTGGTGGTGATGGTGGCCGGCGAATCACTGCTCAAGTGGCTGGGTATTTCCACGCTATACCTGCCGCTGCTGTACATCGACGTCATCGCCGCCAGCCTGCAGGTGGTGCTGCTGGGCGTGCTCAATGTGTTCTTCTACCTGGACAAGCGCCGCATCGTACTGGGCCTGTGCACGGCCTTCGTGGTGCTCAACGTCGCCTTCACCGCTATCTCGCTGCAACTGGGGCCGACCTTCTACGGTTTCGGGTTCGCGCTGGCGGTGTTCGTGGTGGTGCTGGCGGGCTGCGTGCTGCTCTCGCGCAAGCTGGAATTGCTCGAATACGAGACCTTCATGCTGCAGTGAGCGCCGCCGCGCCGGCGGCCCTCTCCTGTCTTGTCCAGCCTTGCCCTGCCTTATCGGGGCAGTTCCTGCGCCTGCCATTTCTTCCACAGGCGCCGCGTATGCGCATGGCCATCGCGCGTCTGTCCCGCCAGGAAGCCGCGCACCCAGGCGATGCTGGCGGCGTGCCGCGTCTGTCCCTGCTGGAGCTGCTGCAGCAGTGCATCGGCCACCACCAGATCGTTCTGCTGGCCCAGATGATCCTGCAGGCGGGCCAGCGCCTTGAGGTAGGCGCGGCTGTTCTTCTCTCCATACAGGGCCTGGAAGAACTCGACGTCGTAGCGCATCTTCTTGGCGGCGATGCGGGTGCGATGGCGGGCGCGGTCACTCTCTTCCAGATGGGCGCCGCGCTTGCTCAGGCGCTTCTGGTCCCGTTGCAGCATCTGGCGGGCAAAGCGCGCCAGTGGCTGCGTCAGCGCTGGCTGGTCGGCCTGGTCCTGGCCCTGGCCTTCGCGCCATCCGCTCTGCAGCAGCCAGCGATTGAATTGCAGCACCAGCACGGTATAACGCGGTGATGCTACTGCATGCACCGCCAGCGCATGTTCCTTGCCGGCCTGGATCAGGGCGGCCTTGCGTACAGCCTCCAGATCAACGCCGGCTGCTGCCGGCATGTTCAACTGCGGCAAGGTCTCTGCGGCCAGCACATCCCAGTCGCGCGCCGTGCCGATGGCTTCGGCGATCCATTCGAATTCGCTCTCCAGCGCAGCGGGCAGGGCGATCACCTGGCCAAACAGGGCAAAGGCCGAACGCAGACGGCGCAGACCCACGCGCATCTGGTGCAGACGCTCGATGTCGCCGCTGTCCTGGTCGGCGATGTCGTTGGCCTGGATCTGCGCAACGCAGTTGCCGATGACGGCCAGGAAGGCTTGCTCCACCGGCATCTTGCGGGTCAGCTGCAGGGGCTGGGCGCGCGTGGCCGAAGAGCTCGCTGCCGCGTCGCCCTGGCGCGCCTGGTGGAACAGCGTGTAGCCGCGCTGGGCCTTGCTCTGGATGCCGATGCGCAGGGGCAGGTCCTGCAGCAGCCGCAAGGCGAAGCCAAACAGCGAGGTGGCCTCGCCGCTCTTGAGTTCCAGCTCGATCTCGCAGACCTCCGTCTGCAAGGCGCCGTGCTCCACCGTTCCCTGGTCCAGCACGCACTCCACTTCAGCGCCGTCATCCAGCTTCAGGTCCCACACCATGCGCTGGATGCGGGTGCTGAAGATGGGCGTGAGGCGGGCGGCGGTCTGTCTGGAAAACACCTTCCTGGCCCAGGGCGCGTCACTGTCGACCAGCTCGCGCAGTACCGCCAGGTCAGGCTGTTCGCCTTCCACCAGCGACTCCCATTCATTGCGCTGGTGCAGGCCGCCGGTGACACCGCCGCCGGCCTTGAGGGTCTGGATGAATTCCTTGCCGGTGCGGCGCACCCGCAGGCCGGCATCGTTACAGCGCAAGAGTAGGTCGGGCGTGTCGAAGTAGGTGCCGGTCTGGTCCTTGATGCGCGGTGCGGCCAGCGCATAGCGCTTGATCAGCGGATGGCGGATGAAGGCCTTGGTGTGGGCCGGGGCGATCAGCAGTTTCAGTTCGGTTTCCATGAGGCGTGCCGTGTCGGTTGGAAGTAGGGCGCCGCTGCGCGGGCAGGCGGCGTGGACGGGGAATGAGCCGCAGGCGAGGCCTGCCGTTGCGCCCGCCGTTGTGCCATATAGCGCGCGGGCGGCTTGCCCAGGGTCTTCCTGAACATGGTGATGAAGGCGCTGACCGAGTCATAGCCCAGGTCTTGCGAGACGCGCTGCACCGAACTGCCCGAGGCCAGCCGCTGCAGCGCCAGCATCAGGTGGATCTGACGCCGCCAGCGGCCGAAGCTCATGCCGGTCTCGGCCTGCACGAAGCGGGCAAAGCTGCGTTCGCTCATCGCATGGCGCTGCCCCCATTCTGCCACCGTGCTGCGATCAGCGGGATGCTCGGCCAGGTGGCGCGCGATGGCGCGCAGGCGCGAATGCTGCGGCGCCGGTAGGTGTAAGGGCAGGGCGTGGCGCTGGCTGTGTTCCAGTTCCTCCACCAGTACCGCCGCCAGCCGCGCGGTGCGTTCGTGCGGGGCGTAGTCCTGGCGCTGCTCGGCCAGGTGGCAGATCATCTGCACCAGCAGCGGCGACAGCGCCAGGGTGCAGCACTGCTCCGGCATGCAGGCCGCCTGCGGGGCGATGAAGAGGAAGCACAACTGGCCATCCAGCGTGACGCGGTTGCTGTGCGGCACTCCCGGCGGAATCCACACTGCTGACTGCGGCGGCACGATCCACATGCCTTGCGCCGTCTCGCAGGTGACCGCGCCGTGCAAGGCCACCACCAGCTGGCCCTTGCGATGGCTGTGCAAGGGCGTTTCGCGCTCGTCCTGGCTGGTGTGGACGCGCAGGGCCGTGACCGCGGCGTCGAGGCGGTCCGGATCGTGTTCGACCAGGCTGGCGTAGAGGGTGGCCATAGGGGCGTCCGGGTTGACCGTTTTTAGCAATATCCTGGCATTGTAGCCAAATACGCGCAGGCCGCGACTGGCTAAGCTGAGGGCTTATCGTCCCAGATCAAACTTCGCCCAGATGACGCTTCCCACGCCCGCCACCCACCCCCATGAGGTCCGCCCTGTTCATCGCAGCCTCTGGCTGATCGTCGGCATCCTGCTCATTGCCGCCAACCTGCGCGCCCCGGTCACCGCCGTGGGCCCGGTGATGGGCTTGCTGCAACAGACCTTTGCATTGTCGGCCGGCGCGGCCGGACTGATGCTGACCTTGCCGCTGCTGTGCTTCGCGCTGGTCTCGCCGCTGGCCGCGCGCACGGCCCGCAGCCTGGGGCTGGAGCGCACCTTGTTGCTGGCCCTGCTGTTGATCGGCGCGGGCATCCTGTTGCGTTCTTCCGGCACGGTGGCGGGCTTGCTGGCAGGGACCTGCATCATCGGCTGCGGTATCGCCGGCGGCAATGTGCTGTTGCCCAGCCTGCTCAAGCGCGACTTTGCCGACGACCTCACCCGCATGACAGCCATTTACGCCCTGACCATGAACAGCGTGTCGGCCCTGGGATCGGTCTGCGCCGTGCCCCTGGCGGCCCGCCTGGGCTGGGCCTGGGCGTTGGCGGCCTTTATCGCCCTGCCGCTGGTGGCGCTGCTGGCCTGGTTGCCGCAGTTGCAGCGTGATACCCGTCCAGCCACCGTTCCTGCGCGGGCGGCGTCGATTTGGCGGCAGCCGCTGGCCTGGCAGGTGACCTTCTTTCTCGGCACCAATTCACTGGTGTACTACGTGGTCACGGCCTGGCTGCCTTCCATCCTCGCGGCCAATGGCTACAGCGCAGTGCAGGCCGGCAACCTGCATGGCTTGATGCAATTGGCTTCGGCCTTGCCGGGCCTGCTGCTGGTGCCGCTGGGTCCGCGCATCCGCGACCATCGACCAGTCGCGGTCAGCATGTCGGCCGCCACCGTGCTGAGCCTGATCGGCTTGATCGCCTGGCCGCAGGCATCTCTCGTGTGGGTGCCGTTGTTTGGCTTTGGCACCGGCGCGGTGCTGATCCTGGGCCTGGCCTTCGTCGGCACGCGCGTGTCGACGCCGCCGCAGGCGGCCGCGCTGTCGGCCATGGCGCAGAGCGTGGGATATCTGCTGGCCGCTACCGGGCCCATCGTGATGGGACGGCTGCATGACGTCAGCGGGGGATGGACGTTGGTGCTGGCCTTGTGCGCCGGCGGGGCGGTGTTGATGGGACTGCTGGGATGGCTGGCGGGGCGGCCAGGGAGGGTGATCGGGGCGCCGCCGAAGTGAAGTGATCATCGTGTGCCGCTATCTCCGCTGAACAGTCGCAGCTTGGGCAGTCGAGGGGCGCGGCAGTGCTGGTAAAAAAGGCCGGGCTGTCGGATCATGGGAGGCTGTTTCCGCCACCCTTGACCATACCTTGACCGCCCATCATGAATGACTCGCTGTTCGTCCCCGTGGATCTCTACTGCGAACGGCTCAGCCCCGCGTTCTGGGCTGAGCCCGTCAATGCCTTGTCGAACCTGGGGTTCATTGTCGCGGCCTATTGCGTATGGCGTCTGCTGAAGTCGCGGGGAATGCGGACTTCTTCGATGGCCGGGATCCTGGCGCTGATGATCGCCGTGATCGGCATCGGCAGTTTCCTCTTCCACACCGTGGCCGTGCGCTGGGCATTGCTGGCCGATGTCATTCCGATTTCCATCTACCAGGTGCTGTTCCTGGCGTTCTATCTGCGCCAGGTGGCGCGGCTGTCCTTGGCGGTGGTGGGGGCGTGGCTCCTGGCCTTCTTTGCGACCTCGTACGGGATGGGCATGCTGCCCGATCAATGGCTCAATGGTTCGTTGTCGTCATACGGCTCGGCCTGGCTGTTCATCGCCGGCCTTGGGGTGTATCACTGGCGCCAAGGCAAGCACGAGCCGATGACATTATTGCTGGCCTTGGGCGTGTTCACGCTCTCGCTGGCGTTCCGCTCGGCGGATATGGCGGTGTGCCACTATGTCAGTATCGGCACGCACATGTTCTGGCATCTTGCCAACAGTATCGTGCTCTATCTCACCACGCGGGCGTTCATCGTGAATCTGCAGCCGTTGCAGCCGTTCGGCGGCGAGAAAGAATGACGCCCCTGCCGCGTCATGGCGTGCTGGACTTGCCGGTCCGCATGCGCGCCCCGCGCGCGCCTTCGAGCGTGCCGCCCTTGTAAGGCACCCGTCCGGACGGCACCACCACGGCTGCCTTCTGCACATGACCTTCCTGGTCATCAAAGAACATGTGCGCCCCGAAGGCCTGCAGCACCTCGGCCTTGTTCAGACCACCCAGGAAGAAGGCCTCATCGACCGTCACATTCCAGGTCCGCAATGTATGGATCACACGCTGGTGCGCCGGGCTGTTGCGCGCCGTGACGATGGCAATGCGCACCGGACATTGCGCCGGCGGAAACTGTTTCTGGATCGCCGACAAGGCCAGCAGCAGCTTGGCGAACGGGCCTTCCTTCATGGCCTTCTTGCGGTGGCGCTGTTCGTGGCGGGCAAACGCTTCCAGCCCCTTCTCCGCAAAGATGCGCTCGGACTCCGCCGAGAACAGCACGGCGTCGCCGTCGAAGGCGATGCGGATCTGCTTGTCCGGCGCGCTGTAGTCCAGCGGGGCGGCGTACAGCTGCGCAGCGGCCACGCCGGCGTCAATGGCTTCCTGCACGTCGCCGGTATCGCGCGAGAGGAACAGGTCGATCTTGAAGGCTTGCAGATAGGGCGCGGTGGGCCCGCCACCGGTGAAGGCGGCGCGGCTGATGTCGAGCTTGTGGGCGGCAATGGCGTTGAAGGCGCGCAGCCCGGTGTCGGGCGTGTTGCGCGAGATCACCACCACTTCCACCAGGCGGCGATCCGCAATCAGTTCATTCAACTGCAGCAGCGCCTTGACCAGCGGAAAGGCCGTGCCGGGCTGCAGCGGATCGTTCTCGTGGTCGCGCTGGTATTGCGCATACGCGTCCACGCCTTGCTGGTCGTAGATGGCGTTTTCGACTTCGAGGTCGAACAGGGCGCGGGAAGAAATCCCGATGACCAGCTTGTCGGAGAGATCGTAGGGCATGCGGCACATCCATGGCGGGAAAGCCATGATTGTAGAGCCCCCGGCACGCTGGCGCAGCCTTGCCGCAGATATTCGCATTCTTGATGTCTGGAGCGAATTGCGCCATATATCATTCCAAATGTCTTCATCTGCTTCCAATTTTCATCAAATGAGGCTGTTACTCCGCGTAAAGACAAAAAATCGGATTGCCGGCCTCAAAATAAATTTGTATGATGACCGGATAACTTTACGATAACGACCGCGAGACAGCATGTTTCAGAAGATCCCCGCACAGGCGCTCAGCGACACTGTAGCCAGGCAATTGCTGGAGAACATCGATGCCGGTGCTTTCCCCCGAGGCAGCAAGCTTCCCACCGAAGCGGTGCTGGCCCAGCAATTCGGAGTGAGCCGCACGGTAGTGCGCGAAGCCATCGCCCGACTGAAGCATGAAGGCGTGGTCGAACCGCGCCAGGGCAGCGGTGTGTTCGTGACCGAGCAGGCAGGCATCAAGCCTTTGCGCATCGATTACACCGAGGTCAGTTCACCCGAGGCCGTGTTGCAGATCGTCGAGCTGCGTCGCGCCATCGAAGCCGAAGTCGCGGCGCAGGCGGCCAAGCGCCGCAGCGCTGAAGACCTGCAGGCCATCGAGGCGGCGCTGGCGCAGATCGGTGTGGATGTCGCGGCAGGCGGGGATGGAGTGGCGGCCGATGTGGCCTTCCACCGCGCATTGGCCCAGGCTACGCGCAATCCCTACTTCATCAAGACGCTGGAGTTTCTTTCCCAGTATCTGGAGGCGGCCACGGCGGTCACGCGCGGCAATGAAGCGCGCTATGAGGATTTCTCGCGCCAGGTGCGCGAAGAACATGAGGCCATCGTCCAGGCCATCCGCGCCGGTGATGAGATGGCTGCGCGCAATGCAGCGCAGACGCACATGTTCAATGCAGCGCGGCGTTTGAGCCAGGGGCAATCCTGAACAGGATCGGCCCAGGCTTGAATGGCAGTAAATGATCTAAATGATTTATCGGATTTAGAAGATTTAAAAGATTTAAGCGATTTACGTAACTTGAAATTCCGACGCCGGCCCCTGCCGGCGTTGCATCATCAACCCGGCGCAAGGTCCTGCCATCACCATCGGGCAGCGGCGCCATCAATGCGGAGGCAATTATGTCCAGGAATGTAGGTGTGATCGGTTTGGGTGCCATGGGTTATGGCGTGGCCAGCTCGCTGTTGCGTGCCGGCTTCAACGTGCATGCCTGCGATGTGCGCAAGGAAGTCCTGGACAAGTTCGCCGCCGCCGGTGGCGTGGCCTGCGCCAATCCGGCCGAACTGGCCGGCAAGGTCGATGTGGTGATCACCCTGGTGGTCAACGCCGCCCAGACCGAGACGGTGCTCTTCGGTGACAACGGTGCGGTGTCTGCGATGCAGCCTGGCAGCGTCGTGATCTCCAGCGCCACCGTGGCGCCGGACTTCGCCATCGAACTGGGCAAGCGCCTGGCCGAGAAGGGCCTGCTGCTGCTGGATGCACCGGTCTCCGGTGGCGCCGCCCGCGCCGCTTCCGGCGAGATGACCATGATGACCTCCGGCCCCGCCGAGGTCTACGCCAAGATCGAAGACGTGTTGGCTGGCATGGCCGGCAAGGTCTATCGCCTGGGCGACACCCACGGCATCGGCTCCAAGGTCAAGATCATCAACCAACTGCTGGCCGGTGTGCACATCGCCGCTTCCGCCGAAGCCATGGCCCTGGGCCTGCGCGAAGGCGTCAATCCGGATGCGCTCTACGAGGTCATCACCCACAGCGCCGGCAACTCCTGGATGTTCGAGAACCGCGTGCCGCACATCCTCAATGGCGACTACACCCCGCTGTCGGCCGTGGACATCTTCGTCAAGGACCTGGGCCTGGTGCTCGATACCGCCCGCCGCAGCAAGTTCCCGCTGCCGCTGTCGGCGGCTGCCCATCAGATGTTCATGATGGCGTCCACCGCCGGTCATGGCGGCGAGGATGATTCGGCCGTCATCAAGATATTCCCTGGCATCGACCTGCCGCCGGCCAAGGCAAAGTAACCAGCGTCGTCCCTGCATCTGAATCGAGGAGTTTCCATGTCCACATCCCGTCCCTTGCTCGGCTGTATCGCCGACGACTTTACCGGCGCGACCGACCTGGCCAATATGCTGGTGCGCGGCGGCATGCGCACCGTCCAGACCATCGGCGTACCGGCTGAAATGCCCGCCGTGGCCGCCGATGCGCTGGTGATCGCACTGAAGTCGCGCACCATTCCCGCTGCAGAGGCCATCGAGCAATCGCTGGCCGCGCTGCGCTGGCTGCAACAGCAGGGCTGCACGCAGTTCTTCTTCAAGTACTGCTCCACCTTCGATTCCACCGACGCCGGCAACATCGGTCCGGTCACCGATGCGTTGATGAAGGAACTGGGCGTGGACTTCACCATCGCCTGCCCGGCCTTCCCGGAAAACGACCGCACCCTCTATCGCGGCTACCTGTTCGTGGCCGATGCGCTGTTGAACGAATCGGGCATGGAAAACCATCCGCTCACGCCCATGACCGACGCCAACCTGGTGCGCGTGCTGCAACGCCAGACCGAGTCCAAGGTCGGCCTGGTGCGCTATGACACCGTGGCGCGCGGCGCTGCCGCTACGCAGGAGCGTTTCACCGCGCTGCGTAGCGAAGGCGTGAAGATGGCCATCGCCGACGCCGTCTCCGACAAGGACCTGTTCACCTTGGGCGAGGCCTGCGCAGAAATGAAGCTCATCACCGGCGGTTCCGGCGTGGCCTTGGGCCTGCCGGAGAACTTCCGCCGCGCCGGCCTGCTCACCGCCGTGGGTGAAGCCGCGCAACTGCCCAAGGTCGACGGCCTCTCGGTGGTGCTGGCCGGTTCCGCCTCCAAGGCCACCAATGCCCAGGTGGCCGAATGGAAGGCCAAGCGTCCTGCCTTCCGCATCGACCCGTTGGCGCTGGCCCGTGGCGAAGATGTGGTGGCGCAGGCGCTGGCCTTTGCCGATGAACGCATCAAGAACGAACCGGTGCTGATCTACGCCACCGCCACCCCCGATGAAGTCAAGGCGGTGCAAAAGGAATTGGGCGTGGCCAAGGCTGGCCATCTGGTCGAACAGGCCCTGGCATCGATTGCCGCAGGTCTGAAGCAACGCGGCGTGCGCCAGTTCGTGGTGGCCGGCGGCGAGACCTCCGGTGCGGTGGTGCAGGCGCTGGATGTGCGCGCACTGCGCATCGGTCCGCAGATCGATCCGGGCGTGCCGGCAACCGCCACCCTGGATGACCAGCCGGTCGCCTTGGCGCTGAAGTCGGGCAACTTCGGCAGCGTGGACTTCTTCGAGAAGGCGCTGCGCACTCTCGACGGGAAGACCGCATGAGCCGCCACACCAACGAAAGCGCATTGCGCGAAGAGATCTGCCGCATCGGCGCCTCGCTCTACCAGCGCGGCTACACGGTCGGTTCGGCGGGCAACATCAGCGCCCGTCTGGAGGATGGCTGGCTGATCACGCCGACGGACGCCTGCCTCGGTTTCCTCGATCCGGCCGCCATCGCCAAGGTCGATGCAGCCGGTGAATGGGTCTCGGGCGACAAGCCCTCCAAGACACTGGTCCTGCATCGCGCCATCTACGACAACAATCCCGAGATGCATGCGGTGGTGCATACGCACTCCACGCATCTGGTGTCCTTGACCATCAATGGCGTCTACAGCGAGCAGGACGTGTTACCGCCAATTACGCCCTATTACGTGATGAAGGTTGGCCACATCCCGCTGATCCGCTATGCCCGCCCGGGCGCACCGGAAGTGGCCGAGCAGGTAGCCAAGATCGCCACCCAGGTGCGTGGCGTACTGCTGGAGCGGCTCGGCCCGGTGGTGTGGGAAAGCTCGGTCTCCAAGGCCGCCTTTGCACTGGAAGAGCTGGAAGAAACCGCCAAGCTCTGGCACCTCGCCGGTGGCCGCGCCACGCCCCTGGAAGAGCCCGCGCTGCAGGACTTGCGCGCTACCTTCAAGGCGCGCTGGTAAGGACAGCAGCAGTCTCAGGCAGCCTCAGCAACCCTTAGCAACAACGCGTCATGGCGGTCGCATTCAGACCGCCATGCCCCGCTTGCGCCCAACGGAAGGTGGTGGGCGCAGGCGGTACCCAAGCCGGCAGCAGACCGGCCCGTCAATGCCCTGCGTTCGCCTCTTCCAGGAAAAGGCGCGGACGCTGCGATTGAATCCACAAATTGCCCGTCAGACCACGGGCGCCAAGCAACCAGTGGCTGCACCAACAGCCGCGCCACTCTTAGGGAGATGTAACACCATGACCACCGCAAGCACTACCGGCGTCGGCCTCGACGTCAACGACAAATCCAAGGACGGGCTGTACAAGAAAGTCTTCTGGCGCATCATGCCCTTCCTGATGCTGTGCTATGTGATCGCTTATCTGGATCGCGTCAACGTCGGCTTCGCCAAGCTGCAGATGTCGCAGGACCTGGGCTTTTCCGAGACCGTTTTCGGTCTGGGCGCGGGTCTGTTCTTCATCGGCTACTTCCTCTTCGAAGTGCCCAGCAACATCCTGATGCACAAGGTCGGCGCGCGCATCTGGATCGCCCGCATCATGATCACCTGGGGCATCCTCTCGGCGGCCTTCATGTTCGTGCAGAACGCCACCCAGTTCTACATCCTGCGTTTCCTGCTGGGCCTGGCGGAAGCCGGTTTCTATCCCGGCATCATCCTCTACCTGACCTACTGGTTCCCCTCGCACCGCCGTGCCAAGGTGATCGCGGTCTTCATGTCCGGCATTCCGGTGGCCGGCATCCTGGGCAACCCGCTGTCGGGCTGGATCATGGATGCGTTCCACAACAATGGCGGCCTGGAAGGCTGGCAGTGGATGTTCCTGATCGAAGCCATTCCTGCTGTCCTGATCGGTCTGGCCACCATCATGTACCTGGACAACGACGTCAAGAGCGCCAAGTGGCTCTCTGACGAAGAAAAGGCCAGCCTGCAAGCCGACATCGACGGCGACGCCAAGGGCAAGGAAAGCAAGCACGGCTTTGGCGCCATCGTGAAGGATGCGCGTGTCTGGCTGATGTGCCTGATCTACTTCTCCTTCGTCATGGGCCAGTACGGTCTGACGCTGTGGATGCCGACCCTGGTCAAGGCCACCGGCGTGAAGGGCAATCTGGAAATCGGCCTGCTGTCGGCCATCCCGTTCGGCTGCGCCATCATCGCCATGAACCTGATCGGCCGCAGCGCCGACCGCATGCGTGAGCGCCGCTGGCACCTGGTGATCCCGGCCCTGATGGGCGGCGTGGGCTTCGTCGGTGCGGCGCTGTTTGCCGACAACACCGCCATCTCGATCGCTTCGCTGTCGCTGGCCGCCGCTGGCGTGCTGACCTGCGCACCGCTGTTCTGGTCGCTGCCCACCGCCTTCCTCTCGGGTGCGGCTGCTGCCGTCGGTATTGCCGCCATCAACTCGGTGGGCAACCTGGCCGGTTTCGTCAGCCCCTACCTGATCGGCTACCTCAAGGACCTGACCCACAACAACGCCACCGGCATGTACATGCTGGCGGTGATGCTGGTGGTGGGTTCCATCGCCACGCTGGCGACCAAGCCCGGCATGGTCAACAAGTAAGTCGATGTCTCGTCCAAAGCCCGCATGCCTGTGCCTGCGGGCTTTGACGTTTTCTGCACCATGGCCGGTGTGGACGCGCCCGAGCGGGTTCGCGCTACACTGGTCCCTTCGTTACCAAGGAGAACCCGATGCTGCGTTTTGCCGCTAACCTGAGCATGATGTATGTGGAACACGATTTCCTGGACCGCTTCGCCGCCGCCGCCAAGGATGGCTTCCCTGGCGTCGAGTTCCTGTTCCCTTACGACTATCAGCCTGAAGAGATCAAGTCGCGCCTGGAGGCCAACGGCCTGACCCAGGCGCTGTTCAACGCACCCCCGGGCGACTGGGCCGCCGGTGAGCGTGGTATCGCATCGCTGCCGGGCCGCCAGGACGAATTCAAGCGCAGCATCGAGACCGCGCTGAAGTACGCCGCGGTGATCGGCAACCAGACCTTGCACGTGATGGCCGGCCTGATCAAGCCGGGCCAGGATCGCGCCCAGCATCGCGCGGTCTATCTGGACAACCTGTCCTATGCCGCCCACCAGGCCGAGTCCGCTGGCCTGACCGTGGTGATCGAGCCGATCAATACCCGCAACATTCCCGGCTTCTTCCTCAATCGCCAGGATGATGCGCAAGCCATCTGTGCCGAAGTGGGCGCGCCCAACCTGAAGGTGCAATTCGATTGCTACCACTGCCAGATCGTCGAAGGCGATGTGGCCGTGAAGCTCAAGCGCGACATGCCCGGCATTGGTCACATCCAGATCGCCGGTGTGCCCGAGCGCCATGAGCCGGACGTGGGTGAGCTGAACTATCCGTATCTGTTGAAGCTGATCGATACCCTGGGTTACCAGGGATGGATCGGTTGCGAGTACAACCCGGCCGGAGCGACCTCGGCTGGGCTGGGGTGGTTGAAGGCGCTGGCGGA
Organism: Herbaspirillum camelliae; assembly: GCF_001929405.1. NCBI lineage: Bacteria > Pseudomonadati > Pseudomonadota > Betaproteobacteria > Burkholderiales > Oxalobacteraceae > Herbaspirillum > Herbaspirillum camelliae. The sequence goes on along the minus strand of NZ_KV880769.1, from coordinate 342,774 downwards.
GCAGGGTTTGACCAAGCTCAGCACCTGAAGACAGCGAGCCCCATCTCGTATCAGCGCCAAGATAAAAAAGCGGAGCACGTTTGATGTGCTCCGCTTTTTTTCGTTGTTCGATTCAAATCAGAACAGATCAATCTCCCCACCCACCGGCTTGGCCTGCAGCTTGGAAGCATATTCACGCTCACGGCTGGCCAGGTCGGCGCCGGCCTCCTTGAGCTTCTTGACCAGTACCTTGCCGGTGCGCGGGAAGAAGTGCACCTTGCGCGGCCAGATGTCGTTGAGGTCTTCGGCCACCACACGGATCTTCTCTGCCGAGAGGAAGCTCCTCACGAAGGCGGCATTGCGCTCGCCCACGTTCATTGCATTCATCCCGCGCAGCACCGCGCCGCCGCCAAAGACCTTGCATTCCAGGTTCTCGCGTCGTGCGCCGGCCTTCAGGACATCGTTGATCAGCACTTCCATCGCATAGGTGCCATAGCGCATCGAGGCCGAGACCGGACTGTCGGCCTCGCCGCCGCCGTCGGGCAGCATGAAGTGGTTCATCCCGCCCACGCCGCTGACGCGGTCGCGCAGGCAGGCCGAGACGCAGGAGCCCAGCACGGTGACGATCATCATGTCTTCGCCGGTATAGAAATACTCGCCCGGCAGGATCTTGGCGGTCGCGCAGTCGAAGGCCCGGTCGTGATAGACGTAGGATGCGAAGTTTTCCGGCTTGTTGACAACGGTCTGCATGGTGCGCCCCTGACGGTTCTGGTCTGCGTCCCTGTGAGAGACGGTGATTGTTATGTTCAGGGGGCATTGTCAGCCCGCCATCGCTTTGTGCCTATCGGGGAATTCCCTAGCCGGAAACAGGCGCGCGGGCAGGCGTGAATGAGGGATATCCGCAATCGTCAGCGGTATCGGCGCATGGTACGCTGCGCCCCCTCGACATGACCCGATCCCGGTCCGCTCTGACGGAGACGATTTGTACAGGCATTCCCCAAATGCCGGAGACAGGTATCGGACAGGCAGTTGAATCCGGCAGGCATGGCCCAGGCAGATGACCTGGCCTGTGCGCCGTGGCCCCGCGCGGCCACGCCCGGTCGTCCTTGTTGCGCTTGTTGCGCGCAGGCAAGGCACGCGGCGTCTCGTCTCGCGTCTGCTCTCCACCAGCAGGCGTGGTCCGATGCGTCTCGCACCGGTTGTCCGACTCCCCGCTGATGCAGGGGAGGCAGCCCTCTCTCCACCACAAACGGATTAGACAATGTTGAAAAAATCCTTCCTGGCCTTGCTGGGATTCGTAGTTGCGCTGGCCACTGCGCCAGCCTCGCAGGCGGCCGACGTCAAGAAGGTCGACGTGCTGCTGGTCGGCGGCGGCATCATGAGCACCACCCTGGCCGTCTGGCTCAATGAGCTGGAGCCGGGCTGGTCGATGGAAATGATCGAACGCCTCGATGGCGTGGCCGAAGAAAGCTCCAATGGCTGGAACAACGCCGGCACCGGCCACTCCGCCCTGGCCGAGCTGAACTACACCCCCGAAGACAAGGACGGCAAGATCCAGATCGCCAAGGCCATCGAGATCAACGAAGCCTTCCAGATCTCGCGCCAGTTCTGGTCGTGGCAAGTCAAGAGCGGCGTGCTGAAGAACCCGCGCTCCTTCATCAACACCACCCCGCACATGAGCTTCATCTGGGGCGATGACAATGTCACCTACCTGAAGAAGCGCTACGAAGCCCTGCAAGCCAGCCCGCTGTTCGCCGGCATGCAGTATTCGGAAGACCATGAGCAGATCAAGAAGTGGGTGCCGCTGATGATGGAAGGCCGCGACCCCAATCAGAAGCTGGCCGCCACCTGGACCCCGCTGGGCACCGACGTCAACTTCGGCGAGATCACCCGCCAGTTCGCCGCCTACCTGCAAGGTCGTCCCAACTTCGCGCTCAAGCTCTCCAGCGAAGTGCGCGAGATCACCCGCAACGCTGACGGCACCTGGCGCATCGGCTACAAGAACCTCAAGGATGGCAGCACCACCGAGACCGACGCCAAGTTCGTCTTCATCGGCGCGGGCGGTGGCGCCCTCAAGCTGCTGCAGAAGTCCGGCATCCCCGAGGCGCGCGACTACGCGGCCTTCCCGGTCGGCGGTTCCTTCCTGATCACCGACAATCCCGCCATCGCCGAGCGCCACCTGGCCAAGGCCTATGGCAAGGCCTCCGTGGGCGCGCCGCCGATGTCGGTGCCGCACCTCGACACCCGCGTGCTGGACGGCAAGCGCGTGATCCTGTTCGGCCCCTTCGCGACCTTCTCGACCAAGTTCTTGAAGCAAGGCTCACTGTGGGACCTGTTCTCGGCCACCACCACCCATAACGTCTGGCCGATGGCCCGCGTCGGTATCGATGAATACCCGCTGGTGGAATATCTGGCCGGCCAGCTGATGCTGTCCGACGACGAGCGCTTCGCGGCCCTGAAGGAATACTTCCCCAATGCCAAGAAGGAAGACTGGCGCCTGTGGCAAGCCGGCCAGCGGGTGCAGATCATCAAGCGTGACGACGTCAAGGGCGGCGTGCTGAAGCTGGGTACCGAGATCGTTGCCTCTGCCGACGGCAGCATGGCTGGCCTGCTGGGTGCATCGCCGGGCGCGTCGACGGCTGCACCCATCATGCTGTCGGTGCTGCAGAAGGTCTTCAAGGACAAGCTGGCCACACCCGAATGGCAGCAGAAGGTGCGCCAGATCGTGCCCAGCTATGGCACCAAGTTGAATGACCATCCCGACCAGGTCGCCAAGGAATGGGCCTATACCAGCGAAGTGCTGCAACTGGCCCCGCCGCCGGTGATCGCACCCAAGGCGACCGGCAAGGACGCCGCCAAGGGCAGCATGGAAAAGCCCAAGGCCAACGCATCGGCCGATATGGCGCTGTAAGCAGCAGCCCCGCGCAGCAAGCCACAAGTGGCTTGCAAGCGATCAGAACGCCAGGTCTCGCGCCTGGCGTTTTTTTTCGTGTTTTCACATTTTGATGCGGACAGGCCTTCCGGCCGAGGCCGATGCTGTGGTCTTTCTGATAATCTTCATCCTTCGCCAGCGCGCAAGGCGCAGGTTCTGACAAAGGGGATGGGATGTTGCAGATCGGAATGGAGGCGGGAGCACGTCATGGATAGATCGATTTTGGGTTTCCTGCTGCCGCAATGGCAAGCCGCAGGAGAAGGCGGCCTGCAGTTGGTGTTCGCGCTGCTGTTCGTGCTGGCGCTGATCCTCATGCCCTGGCTGGTGCGCCGCGCAGCGACACCGGCGCAATGGCAACAGCGATTGGCCGGCGTGAGCGAGGATCCGCAAAGCCTGCCCTCACTGATCACTCCCGAAAAATTGAGCCAGATCGTGGCCACCGCCCCCGAACGCTGGGCGCAGGTGGTGCCGGGGTTGTTGCTCATGGTCGGCCTGCTGGGGACCTTCATCGGTCTGGGGCTGGCGCTGGGCGAAGCTTCCGGCGCACTCGATGGCGCCCAGGCGCCCACGGTGCTGGCCGCCGTGCTCGACACGCTGGGAGCCAAGTTCCGCATTGCCGCCTGGGGCATTCTCAGTTACCTGATCCTCAGGCTCTGGTGGGCGGCCAGCGCGCATGAGCAGGCCAGGCTGGCCTGGAGCGCCGCCGCCTTGGGCGCCCTGGCCGCGCAGGCGGCGCAGCGCCAGGTGCAGCACGAGCAGGCGCAGCAGCAGCGCCTGATCGACGCCATCAGCCACAACGGCCAGGCCTTGCTGGCGGCGCAACAGGCCGAGGCGCAACGCGCCCACGTGCGTCATGCAGAGCTGGTGGATGCCTTGCAGCGGCAGGTCGCGCCATGAAGGATGCGCATGGCGAATGGGTGGTCGTGGCCAACCTGATGGCCGCCGTGGCGGCCGTGCTGACGGTGTTGCTGGTGGTCGCCCGGGCAGGTGGTCCGGCTGCTGTGCAAGCGGGCGCAGCCCAGGCGCGGCCCCAGGCTGCCGCAGCCGCCCCGGTTCCGGCGCCGCCGCCGTTGCCACCGGCTGCGGTCGCGGCCGCACCTGCGCGCGCGCCTGCCCCGGCTGTATCAGCGCCGCAGGAGAGCACACAGGGACCGGGCCTGACGGTGGTGTTGCGCCAGGTGCAGACGGTGTTTGCGCAACAGGGGGCTGCCAGTCTGGTGGCGGTGGATACCGAGGCCGGCAAGATCACGTTGAAGGAAGGCGCGTTCCGGCGCGGCAGCGCCTGTGTCGAACCCGAGGCCAAGGCCGCCTTTGCCCAGGTCGAGGAGCGCATTGCCGAGTATCTGCAACAGAATCCGGCCGGTCGCATCTACGTCGAAGGCCATACCGACGACAAGCCCGTCAAGGCCCCGGTCACGGACATACGCGCCTTCTGCACGGTCTACGACGACAACATCACCTTATCCGCTGCCCGCGCCCGTCAGGCGCGTCTGCTGCTGGTGGGCCGCAGCAGCCCGGAGGCGGCGCGCCGCGTGATCGTGGCCGGCTATGGCGATTCGCAGCCCTTGCCGGGGCTCGCTGCCAGTGATGAGCGTAATCGGCGGGTGGAGGTGAGGTTTGTCAGCGGTGCGCAGAAACCCTAGCGCTTACGCGTCCGGCGATCCTCATCGCCAGTGAAACACCCAAAAAAAACGCCAACCCGAGGGTTGGCGTTTTCGTGACTGCCGCAGATGTTGCTGATTCAACTGGCCAGGCCCAGCGCTTGCGCTTCTGCTTCCTGCTCCAGGTAGACCCAGTCGACGATTTCATCGGAGGGCGTATAGCCGGTGACCAGCTTCTCCATCATCAGGCGGATGACTCCTACGTCATTCACATTCAGCGCCATTTCCAGCGCACTGAGCTTGGCTTCCAGCTCGGCCCAGGGAATGAACTCCTCATGCGCCTTCATGATCCGCGAGTGCGAGGTGGGCTTGGGGTTGTCGCCGATCAGCAGTTCTTCGTACAGTTTTTCACCCGGGCGCAATCCGGTGATCTCGATGGCGATATCGCCTTCCGGATTGAGCTCATCCTTGACCGTCAGGCCGGACAGCTCGATCATGCGCCGCGCCAGGTCCATGATCCTGACCGACTGGCCCATGTCCAGCACAAAGACGTCGCCGCCCTTGGCCATCGCACCGGCCTGGATTACCAGTTGCGACGCCTCGGGGATGGTCATGAAGTAGCGCGTGATGTCGGCGTGGGTCAGCGTGATCGGACCGCCATCACGGATCTGCTGCCGGAACTTGGGCACCACCGAACCGGAAGAGCCCAGCACGTTGCCGAAGCGCACCATGCTGAACTTGGTGCCGGGACTGGTGGCCGCGATGGCCTGCAGCACCATCTCGGCCAGGCGCTTGCTGGCACCCATGATATTGGTGGGGCGCACCGCCTTGTCGGTGCTGATGAGCACGAAGTCGGCCACGCCGTTCTCGGTGGCGGCCTGGGCCGTGCGCAGTGTTCCGAGGACATTGTTCTTGATGCCTTCGGCCGGGTTGTGCTCCACCAGGGGAACGTGCTTGTAGGCTGCGGCGTGATAGACGGTATCCGGATGCCAGGTCGACATGATCTCGCGGATGCGTTCGCTGTCCTGCACCGACGCCAGCAGGGGAACCAGCACGATGTCACGGTCGGCCAGTTTTTCTTCGAGCTGCTGGTGGATGGCGTAGAGCGCGAACTCGCTCTGCTCGATCAGCAGCAGCTTGCTCGGACCCACCGCCAGGATCTGGCGGCACAGCTCGCTGCCGATGGAGCCGCCTGCACCGGTGACCATGACCACCTTGCTGCGTACGTTCATGGCCAGCAGGATGTGGTTGGGCATGACGGGTTCGCGGCCGAGGAGGTCATCGATATCCAGCTCGCGCAGATCGGAGACGCTCACGCGCCCTTGGGCCAGGTCGGTGACGCTGGGCAGCGTGCGCACGGCCACTCGGGCGGTGCGGATCTGCGCCAGGATTTCATTGCGGCGCTTGCGGCTCAGGCTGGGCATGGCCAGCAACACGTTGCTGATGCTCAGGGTGGAGGCCAGGCTGGACAGGTCGGCCGGGTTGTAGATGGGCTGTCCATTGAGGACATGGCCGTGTAGCCTGTCGTCATCATCGAGGAAGCCGACCACCTGCATCTCGTGGCTGCTGGCCATGGCGGCGACCAGCTGGCGTCCGGTACTACCAGCGCCGTAGATAAGCACCTTGGGGCGGCTGGCCTGCTTGAGGATGCTCAGGTACTGGTCTCCCAGCCACACGCGCGCCAGCGCGCGCGACGCACCCACGAACAGCAACAGCAGGATAGGCTGGATGATGCCTACCGTGCGCGGCACACCTGGCACGCTGATGGAGGTGAAGATGGAGGCATACAGCAGGCCGTAGATGCCCACCGCCCGCGCCACTGCCAGCAGGGCTGGCCAGCCGCTGTAGCGGAAGATGGCCCGGTACAGCCCGGAGACGATGAAGATGGGCAAGGCCAGCATGACCGAGGCGCCGGTTGCCCACAGAGCAGTGCCTGACAGCGCCACGAATTCGCCCAGCCGGAGGTAGTAGGCCAGCCAGACGGTCAGCACGCACAGGCCCATATCTACTGATACGGCAACCAAGCGCTTTGTGGCCCGAGGCAATGCCAGTATGGGTATGGCCAGTTTGAAGAGAGGTTGTTTCATGGCATGCTGTTCACAGAGTCCTGAGCCGTCGAATTTGTCGTCTATTTTTTTAATGTGACACACCTTGCCGTGCCAATACTTTCACGGCTGTCATCCAGAGAATCTTCAGGTCGAACAGAAACGACCGTCGCTGGAGATATTCGGCATCGAGCTGCACTTTATCCGGGATGGGCAACTCATCGCGGCCATTGATCTGCGCCCAGCCAGTCAGTCCTGGAACCAGTTCGTGCACACCTTTGCTGGTTCTCAACGTGATCAGATCGTCTTGATTAAATAATGCTGGACGAGGACCGACCAGGCTCATGTCGCCGCAGAGGATGCTCCACAATTGGGGCAGCTCATCCAGGCTTGACTTGCGCAGGAATGAGCCGATCGGTGTCAGCCATTGCTCTGGATCCTGAAGCAGGTGGGTCGCCACGGCCGGCGTATCAATGCGCATACTGCGGAACTTCGGCATCTTGAATATGCGGTTGTGGCGCCCGACGCGCTCACTCCAGTATAGCGCCGGACCTGGGGAGGTCAGGCGCACAGCCAACATCACCATGACAATGGGAATGGCAAGCAATACTGAGGCAACCAGGGCCACTGCAAAGTCGAACAGACGTTTCATCTTTGAATCCCCGGTGCCAGAGGGCTGCGTTTGCAGCCGCCTTTCCTATCGCTCAGCAGGGAACTGGTTGCAAAGGAACTCATGGTTCAGGAAGGCTTGCGCCAGACAGTGCGATTGACGTAGTCGGTATAGCTGAGCACGATACGCAGAATCTTCTTCGATACCGCCAGCGCTTCGTAGTCCTCGACGGCAGCAACCACGCGCGTACCGCGCTGGTACTGTGCGATGATCACGGCTACGGCATCCAGAACGCGCTCTTTCTTGAGGCCAGCCATGATCAGGGTGCCAACGTCCATGCCTTCCGGGCGCTCATGTGCGTTGCGGATAGTGACGGCGGGAAGGTTCAGCAGGGAACCTTCTTCAGTGATGGTGCCGCTGTCTGAAACGACACACAGAGCTTCCATCTGCAGCTTGACGTAATCGCAGAATCCGAATGGTTTGAGGAACTGGATGCGGCTATCCAGATTGCCGATATTGAGCGCATCCAGACGCTTTTGGGTGCGCGGGTGCGTGGAAACGATGACCGGCACCTGGTATTGCTGTGCCAGGGCGTTGAGGGTCTCCACCATGTCGGTGAGATTCTCGGGCGTGTCCACGTTTTCTTCCCGGTGAGCGCTGACGATGAAGTAGCGGCCCTGTTCCAGTCCCATGCGCGACAGGACGTCAGAGGACTGGATCTTCGGCATGTAGTGGTCCAGCACTTCACGCATGTGCGAGCCGGTCTTGATGATGGTCTCGGGGCGGATACCTTCGGCAATCAAGTAACGGCGAGCATGTTCGGTCAGTACCAGGTTGATGTCGCTGAGATGGTCCAGGACCTTGCGATTGAGCTCTTCCGGAACGCGCTGGTCGAAGCAGCGATTGCCCGCTTCCATGTGGAATACGGGGATCTTGCGCCGTTTCGCAGAGATGACCGCCAAGCATGAATTGGTGTCTCCATACAGCAGCACTGCGTCTGGCTTTTCTTTTTCCATGACTTCATCGGCTTTTTCGATGACGCGGGCAATGGTCTGCGCTGCATTATCGCCCACAGCTTCCAGGAAATGATCAGGCTTGCGGATCGCCAGATCTTCAAAGAACAGCTGATTGAGTTCATAGTCGTAGTTTTGTCCGGTATGAACCAGGATATGCTGGGTGTGCTGGTCCAGTTCCGCGATCACTCTGCTCATCTTGATGAGTTCAGGGCGCGTTCCAACAATGGTCATGACTTTAAGCATTGAGTTCTTCCTTGATAAATTCCAGCCCCAGTAACAGTTGCTTGATTTGTTCTACATTGAGGCGGCGGGTGTTGTGCGAAGTGTAGTCATCAAACAAGGAAATATCCTGATCTCCCTCGCTGAAATACTTCGCATAGTTGAGGTCTCGGTTGTCGGCGGGTATACGGTAGTAGTCGCCCATATCCTGCGCATGTGCCATTTCTTCGCGGGAGATGAGTGATTCGTAAAGCTTCTCTCCGTGGCGTGTGCCAATGGTCTTGACCACGGTATCGCTGGAAAACAGTTCCTTGAGCGCCGATGCCAAATCTGCCACAGTGGATGCGGGCGCTTTCTGCACGAAGATATCTCCCTGCTGGCCGTGCTGGAACGCATATAACACCAGGTCTACCGAATCTTCCAGCGACATGAGGAAGCGCGTCATGTTCGGATCGGTGATCGTGATGGGCTTCTCAGCCTTGATCTGTGAGACGAAGAGGGGAATGACCGAACCGCGAGAAGCCATGACGTTGCCGTAACGGGTGGCGCAAAATACAGTCTCGCCTTGCCGCTGCGTTCGTGCCGCTGCGACCATGACCTTTTCAGCCATGGCCTTTGAGATTCCCATGGCATTGATCGGATAGACCGCCTTGTCGGTGCTCAACACCACGACCCTTCGTACTCCGCATTCAGAGGAGACCCTAAGTACGTTTTCAGTACCGATCACGTTGGTCTTGACCGCCTCCATGGGATAGAACTCACACGACGGCACCTGTTTCAGCGCAGCTGCGTGGAAAACATAATCAACCCCCTTCATGGCCGCACGGAGGCTGTCCGGGTCGCGGACATCGCCGATATAGAAGCGCAGTTTCTCGTTGTTGAGGGCGATGCGGAGGTCTTCTTGTTTTTTCTCGTCGCGGCTGAATACGCGAATTTCACGGACGCCAGTGTTCAGGAAACGATTAAGCACGGTCTGTCCAAAGGAGCCGGTGCCCCCGGTGATCATCAAAACACTGTCGTCAAACATGGGATTGCTTCCTGGAAGTGTGGTCTTTGTACATTGCCTCTATCAGTACCGGCCAGGCCGGCGCCCGATATCCCGTCGCCGCCGCAAACTTGTCGGCATTCAGGCTCCGGTCAATCCGGAACTCTTCATCGACGGTGATGGCAATGTCCCTCTTGTAAATGCGTGCGATTGTCTGTAGCAGGCTGAGTTTATCGATGGGGCTGGCGCCGACATGATATAGCCCCTTCAGTGAGGAGTCGGGGATGACGATATCCCTTACCACGCGCGCGAATTCTACCGATGGCAATCCTGAGAAGATGGCATGCCGGAATCCCTTGCACCGGGTCTGGGCCAGGAACCATTCCAGCAGGCCGAATTGGGTGCCATGCTCGTGTCCGATGGTGGAAGTGCGCAGGGTGAGGGCATTGCCGCCTGTCACTTCGCCCAGTGCTTTGGTCCTGCCATATACGTCAGTGGCGTCGGTTGCGTCCTGCTCCTTGTAGTTGCCGGCGTCGCCTGAAAATACGCAGTCCGTGCTCACGTGGATCAGCCGCGCATTGGCAATGTCGCACAGTTGCGCAAGGCGATGCGGGAGCAAGGCATTCATGGTAAGGGCTGGGATGTGGGCATTGCCCTCGGGCAAATGCTTTGTCAGGCCTGCGCAGTTCACCACGACATCCGGGCGCACCTGGGCAAAGAGACGTTCCATATGATCTTGGTTGATCAGGTCGATGCCTGTCACAACCTGTGCCCCAGCCTCGAATGTTTTTGCGCGCACGGTTGCATAGACTTCCCATCCGGGACGTTGCGACAGGACGTGGAACATGGTGCGGCCGATCATGCCGCTGGCGCCGAGAACCAGTACTTTCATTTGTTTACTTTCATCATCTTGGTCAAATGACCAATTAAGTCATCCACTAATTGTTCATGGTCGAAATTCTGACGGTAGTATTGCTTGCCGTTCTCGCCAAGTTGATCACGATCAGCTTGAGACATCGCATGCAGTCTCAGGACCGCGTCCGCCATAGCGGCCCCGTCTTCGGCTGCAACCGCGATTCCCGCGTTGGCTTCCTGCACAATCCTTGCTCCCTCTCCGTTCATCGATGCGATGATCGGACGACCCACGGCCATATATGCCTGGATCTTGTTGGGAACGGTTTGAGCAAAAATCTTCCGGTCGGCCAGCGTGACCAGCAGGGCGTCGGCACGGGACAACAGGTTGGGCATCGCCTGGACAGGGAAGCGCCCGGCCAGGAACAGATTGTCCAGTTCCCGCTCTTCGATCTGGGTACGCATCCACTCGAGCTCACTTCCCGAACCTAGCACCACCAGCCGGATATCGCGATGTTGCTTCAGTCGTTGCGCCGCATCGACGATGACGTGTACCGCCTGTGCGGCGCCCACATTGCCTGCGAAGATCACGCAGAAGCCTTCATCCAGGGCGGGAACATCCGGTTTGAGTCCGCTTTGTGGGTCGCAGAAGGAAGCATCCACAGAGTTGGGATAATAAACAATCTCCGCCGAAGGTGAAAATCGTTGTATGGAGTCTTTGAACGGTCGCGAAGATACCAGAATCAGATCGGAGCGGCGATAGATCAGCTTCACCACCCACTCGACCATGCGGATGGCAAGCCGGTTGCGGACATAGCCCGTGGCCTCCAGGCTTTCCGGCCATAGGTCCTGAACGTAGAGCACCACCGGGATGCGTTTGAACCAGCCGATGAGCAAGGCCGGGAGCGCTTGCAGCAGCGGGGAAGGGGCGTATACGAAGATGACGTCGCTCTTGATACGGCGAAGTTGCCAGGTGCCTGCGATTGCGGCCGAGAAGATGAACGACAGATAGTTGAGGGCCAGGCGCATTGCGCTTCTGAAACCACGTGGAAACAACGGAACCCGGAAAATATTGGCGCCTTGCCAGGATTCCCGTACGCAGCCACCGGCCTTATATCCTTCGTATATCTTGCCTTCGGGATAATTGGGTTTGCCGGTCAGCACATCGACATCAATGCCGTGTTGGACGAGCGACTCTGCCAGCTCGTTGATGCGAAAGCCTTCAGGCCAGAAATATTGAGAGACGATCAGTACACGCATAACTGTTTTACTGCTTTCTTTCGTCTTTTGATCGCAGTCGCCGATAAATCGCCATCATGGTGCTGGCACTGCTTTCAATGGAAAAATTACTGATCGCCCAGTCGCGCGCCTGGCGGCCCAGTGTCTGACGCAAGACGTGGTCCTCGGCTAGCCGTTGCAGTGCATCGGCAATCAGCTCGGGTTCGGGAGAGGGGATGGCAAGACCGGTATGTTCGTGCAACACGGCGTCAGGCAACGGGTCTTTGACGGCTACCACGCTGGGAATGGAATAGAACGCGGCCTCGAAGACGGGACGGCCTGCCGCATCCAGGTGCGACGGGAAGCAAAGGATATCCAGCGTCGGATAAAGGGAGCGAACGTCCTTGACGAATCCGAGCAGCTGGACGTGTTCTTCCAAACCGTAGTCGCGGATCATTTGTTCAAGGTCCGCCCTTACATTTCTTGCAAAACCGAGCTTGCGCAGGACCCAGGCGCGCAGGCCTCGCAGGTTTCGCGCATTTTCTCCAGCGATGATGCACTCGATGGCGACCCCCCGACTCTTCATGATACGCATTGCCTCAAGCAGTTCGTAAATTCCCTTAAGGGCGATCAGAACGCCCATGAACCCCACCCTGACCGGGCCGCGCGCTTCTTGCGCTGCTCTCTGGAGGTGCTTGCCGGCATCCACACGCAAACCGTTGTGAACGATCTCCAAGGGCAGATCGCGGCCAAGTGTTGCCGCCACGGTATGATCGATTGGAACGATCACGTCGGCATGACGTGCTAACCAGCTGTTGACGAGACGCGTACGCCAGTTACCGGGCGGGACGCATTGCAGCGAGCGCACATGTATCACCATCGGCAGTCTGAAGATCTTCTTGGCGATGATTCCCAGAGGCAGCAGGGTTATCTCATTGACATGAATGACATCGAACTGCTCCTTTCGCATGCGCCATAGCGTCCACAGCGATCCTGGCAGGAACAGCAGCTCGCGCAAGAGGATGATCCAGCGCAAACGGCGGTAATGCCCGTAACGAGTATTGTCAAACTGGCTTAGGCCGCGAACCGGAACCACTGACATGCCGGCATCGGCGAATGCACTGGCTGCGCTGCCGCCGGGAGTCAGTACAGTGCCGTCAATCCCGGATTGACGCATCAGGCTGAACAGCTCGATGAGGCTCTTGGAGGCGCCGCCATAGGCGCCCGCGGGGTGGAGATAAAGAACGCGCAAGGAAAACCCTAAGCAAAGAGACCTAGTTCAGGCCTTTATACCAACGAATGAAATTGATCCAGCGCCACACTTGCCAGGTGTAGGGACGTTTGCCGGCGAGGATCTGCTCGAAGTGTTCGCATATTGCCGCTTGATCAAGAAAAGGCAATCCCGTGTCGTCGGCCAGCCACTGGCGGACGGTGCTTGCCATACTGAACATCCAGGCTTTTTCGGGAGTGGCAAAACCGATCTTGTCCCGGCGGTCCAGCACTGCATCAGGAACGATGCCCCGCATTGATGCACGTAACAGCGCCTTGGTTTCTCCACTGGGCGAGACCAGATATTCTTCTGGTTGGCGTAGCATGAATTCAACCAGTCCAGTCGTCAGGAACGGGACGCGACTTTCGACGGAGAAACGCATCGAATTGCGGTCACCGTGCCTTAGAAGTCCCAGCAGTCCACGCTCGGTCAAGGATTGCGCCAGGAACGCCATCATCCTGCGCCCTTGATTGGGCGTAATTGGCTGCGCTTGCGGGTAGCTCAGGTGTACACCTGCTTCGCGCAATGGCCCGGGGCGTATCCAGTCAGGGGTGTTCTGCATTCCGTTGAGTCGACGCAGGATGCTGTTAAATCGCCCCGAACTACCTGCGCCAACAAGGCGTTTGAGGCCTTCGATCGGGCTTCTTCCCGGCCAGGCTGCCCAATTGCGCAGGAACGTCAATGCCTGGACATAAGCACCTTTATCCAGCAGGCTCAGCAGTCGCTGTCCTGGATAGCCGTTATAGCCGCCCATCATCTCATCGGCCCCCTGACCGTCCAGCGTGACGGTGACACCGTTCTGTTGTGCCAGCTTGAAGACGCGGTATTGCGCATAGATGCTGGTGCTGCCGAAGGGCTCGCCCTGGGTGTCGATGAGACTCTCCAGGTCATGGGCAAGCTCTTCTGGTGTCACGTGTACTTTGTGCGCTATTGCACCAACATGCTTATTGACCAGGTCCACCCAGTGTTCTTCGGATACGGCGCTCTCGCTGGCGACGAAGCTGAACGTATGGATGGGCAGATCAGGTTCGATCTCTCGCATGGCGCACACGATTACCGAGGAATCAATACCGCCCGATAATGCGGCGCCCAAAGGCACATCGCTGCGCAGATGAAGTTTCACACTCTCCAGCAGCAGCTCGCGCAACTGCATGCTGGCTTCGTCGAAGGAGCTTGTGGAGTCCTTGGCGATTGAGGGTTTCCACCAGCATCGCGGTAACATTGCACGAGTCTGGTCCAGAGCCACTTCGATCAGGTGTCCGGGACTGAGACTGGAGAATTCGTTGAAGAACGTTTCGTTGCCGAAATCGTATTCACCGTGCACCAGATAATCGTAGGCACGCTGCCAGTTCAGGGTTGGCGAGCTTGGGGCCAGCGCACGCATGGCGCGGGTGTCCGACGCAAAGTAGAATCCCTCTCCCGTGGATGCGTAAAACAATGGCTTGATGCCGAATGCATCGCGCACGAGCGTACAGGTCCGGAGCTGGAAGTCGAACACGGCAAAGGCGAACATGCCGGTAAGACGTCGTAGTGTCGCCTGTCCCCATGCTTCCCATGCAGCAAGCAGGACTTCGGTGTCGGACTGAGTGTGGAAATTCCTGCCGTAACGCGCCAGTTCTTCCCGCAATTCAATGTAGTTGTATATTTCGCCGTTGAAGATCAGCCCGTAGCGGCCGTCTGGCGAGTACATCGGCTGGCTTGCCTGTTCCGACAGATCGATGACCGACAGGCGAGTCTGGCCAAGCAGGGCGCTACCGCCAGCGATATCGTGACGGCGGTAATCCTGGTGATTGGGGCCGCGCTCCCGCATGATCTGCAAGGCGCGCTCCATCCTGATGTTGGATTGGAGGTCGGAGCTTTTCCAGTAACTGCCAGCTATGCCGCACATAAATAATCGAGTTCAGTTGTTTTCGCGGGCCGCAATTATCCGGTATTTCCGAAGAGCATGCGGATGATCAGCATGGCGACCCATACACCTACCAGCCAGACGAGGGTGCGTCCACGTATCAGTGTTGGATTGACGAAGATAATAAAAGGTGAGAACAACGAAATAAAAACGCGCTTATCGACTGTCTGTTCAATTGAACCGTACATGATCAGTATCCCAATCGCACCCATCCACAGGCGAGGAATATAGGTGTGCCGGTATTGCGTCCAACGCAACGCCAATGTCATCTGTGCGAAGACAAGGAACATGCAGAACGAGCCAGATATCGTCAGGCAGGCTTCCAGATAACTTCCGTTGTTGAGATGAAAATTCAGGCTTGCCAGCGGATTGATATTGGCTAGGGTGATCAGCGTGAGAGGGGTGCTTGTTTTTATTAAATGAATATTGCCCTCTGATAACGCCATGTCGATTCCTGGATGCTCAGCCGCATACAAATGGCGCATGAACAGGAAGAAATACGCCACCAATATGACCGAGATCCTAAGCGGGAAAAAGAGCAGCAGTGCCTGGGGACGAATCAGTACGAGCGGAAGCTGGGCGAGATACCTGCGAATCAGGCTGCCTGAATCAGCACAGGAGACCGCCAGCAGGACAAAAAGGAAAATCAGGCCATCGCGTAAAAAATGCCCGTTCAGAAAGCTGAAGGCGAGATAGAGGAGTACAAAGGGCCGATATCCATACTTTCGCACCAACATGGGTTGGAAGAGCAGGAATGCTGCCAGAGAGAGCGACTTGTGGAGCACCGCCACCCAGAATGGATCGCTCACAATGAGGAAGTAGATCCGGACCAGCAGTGAGAACAGACCGTACCTCAGTTCCGACATGATGGCGCCGCGTGCGCCATAGGAAAGATACAGTCCCTCGTCATTGCCAAAAAGCGCGGAGGAGGGATCCCGGATGGGTAGGGACGAATAGAAGGCGTACGCCAGGCCGAGTGTGGCCAGACATAACATCAGCCAGCCATCTTTTTTGCGCTGCTCAAACACGTAACGCTCCGATGATATGTTCTAGCCCAGAGCCTGTTCTGAAGTGCGTCTCAGCAAAGTCGCGGCGAAAGTGAGAGCCGGAGCGGATTTCGTCAAGTTGGGAGAGCGCGTGCTTGATCGTCTCTTGTAAGCGCTGCACATTCTGTTCGAATGAGTCGCCCAGTTCCGTGCTGATGCCCAGGCGGGCATCTTGCTTCAAAAACGCGTAGGGAGGAAGCTCACTGTAGAGTGGCATCGAGCCAAGCGCCAGCGTTTCCAGGATGGTATTGGACAAGCCGTCATAGTCCGGTACGCTGATGCATAGATCGGCTTGGGCTATTTTCGTCCACAACAGATTCTGCGGCGGAGCTTCCAGAACCTCGTCTGCGGCACTAAGGTCGTCCAGCGCAAAGGTTGGATTGAAACGTACGTAGATAAAGCGGAAGCGTTGACCTTCCTTCTTGAGTCTGGCTACAGCGGCGAAAATGACCTGAATATTGTATTCGCGCTGTGTTGCGCGCGGGGAAATGAGGATAGGCTCTGCCTGGCGCGGCGGGAAAGGAACGTCGAACAGTTCCTCTTTAAGACCCCAGTTCACGATTACACAGCGCTCGGGTTGAGCTTCGCCTAGCTCGACAGCGAGCTTGCGTTGAGCCTCATTGCGGCAGACCACCAGCGCGGAGCGCCGCAAGATAAGTGTAATGAGGCGAGCGCGCAGTCCGGTGAAGTCGACATTGAGTTCGGAGCCTTGCAGGATGGAAACCACGTGTACTCTGCGCAGCAGCAGCAGCAACCACAGTACGGGACTGTAAGCGCCATGCAGGAGAATCTTTGCTGGCGCAGGAGATAGCAGGACCTTGATCATCAGGCAGGCGCAGGCAATCAGGAATCGCAGCGTATCAATCCGTTTGCGACGACCGGTATCAAGCACCGTATGGGACGGCTGGCCGAGCAACTCCTGAACACGGGCCACTCGCTGGCGAAACAGGACGGAGTCGAGATTGCCGACATAGATAAGACGCTGACGCCGAGAGGTCACAACGCTTCCTTCACGTCAGCGCCTGCCTGTTGAGTGCGGAACCATAGCTCCAGCCAGAGCAGCAGCCAAAGCCGCGTCGCTTCCTTACCACTCTGGCGGTGCCGAGCCAGCGTGGTTTCAAATATCCCGGGGGCCACATATCCGGACGTAACTGCCACGCTGTGTTCGAACAGACTGGCGCCGTACTCCCCCAGCTCCCCTTTGAACCATTTGTCCAGAGGGCTTGCGAAACCCATCTTTGGGCGATAGACGACATCCCTTGGTACGTGCCGGGCGGCGATTTCCTTGAGCAAGGCTTTGCGGTTTCCCCACTTCAGCTTGGTGCGATCGGGCAGACTCCAGGCGAATTCCAGCAGGCGCGGGGTGAGGAAGGGTTCGCGTACTTCCAGCGATGCCGCCATGCTGGCGACATCCACTTTTGTCAGCAGGGCATCGGGGAACTGAATCTGGATATCATCGTAAAGCAGGCGTTGCACGATGCTGGCCTCGGGACGATTTGTCGCCTTGCCTACTCGTGCGGCGACCAGTTTCTCCATGTCGAGGGCCGGCAACAGGCTCGGACCTGCGACCTGCTGGAGATGATTGAACCAGCTTTCCGAATTCGTATATCCCGATCCGGCTTCGGCCAGGGACAAGGTGTTCATCGCGTCCAGGCGCTGTCCGAGCCGGCCTAGACGCGAAGCCACGGCCGGCACGGCATGGCGCCTCAGCCACGCGGGAACCAAGGCGCCATAACGCGCGGCATAGACGCCTGCCTGCAGGCGCCAGTAGCCTCCGAACAGTTCATCGCCGCCATCGCCACTGAGGCAGACCTTTGCATGTTGGCGCGCCAGCCGCGATACCAGATAGGTCGGTAATGCCGATGCATCGCCGAAAGGTTGCCCATATTGGCGGACCAGATGAGGCAAGGCGTCGATGATATCGTCGCAAGTGACGATATGGACGTGCTGCTCGATACCCAGATGCTTTGCGACGGCCTCCGAGTAAGGCAACTCGTTGTACTGGACTTCAGCGAATCCAATCGAAAATGCCTTGACCCGCTTGTTGTGCCGAGCGGCCAGGGCAGCGATCAGTGATGAATCGACGCCGCCGCTGAGGAATACGCCGACCTCGACATCGGCGTCCAAAGTGCGCTGGACACTGTCGTCCAGAATAGACTCGACTTCGGATAGCGCATCTGCCCAGGCGATCGGCTTGGGCGATGTCCGGGGGAAATCCCAGTAGCGGCGCTCTTCGATGCGTCCATCAGCATGCGCCAGCAGCCAGGTGGCCGGAGCAAGCACACGCAGGCCGGCCCAGCCTGTATGCGTGGCCGGTATGAAGGTGTGAGAAAGATGGCAGGCGATACCCATCGGATCGAGCGGCAATGGCCCCGTTGCGTGCAGGACGGCTGATGGCGAGGAGCTGAAGGCCAACCCTTGGTCAGTCCGGGCATAGTACAGCGGCTTCTCGCCCATGCGATCACGCGCCAGGAACAAGCTGCCTGCCTGGTCATCCCAGACCGCGAGGGCGAACATGCCCTCCAGCCTGGCTATTACGTCGGTTCCCCAAGCGTTATAAGCCTGTAGCACTACTTCCGTGTCGGACTGACTATGGAACACCTGTCCCATGGACTCGAGTTCAGCACGCAGTTCGCGCCAATTGTAGATTTCGCCGTTGAAGACCAAGGTATAACGACCATCGGCGGTGCTCATGGGGCAGTGGCCGGCAGAACTGAGGTCGCGGATTGACAGACGCCGATGCACCAGGCCAATGGATGGTGCGACGTGAATGCCTTCGTCGTCCGGGCCACGGAATGCCATGGAGGCAGCCATGGCGCGCAGTACCGATACGTCGGGCAACGCAGCCTGGTTCATCAGGATGCCTGCTATTCCACACATAAGTGAATCTCTCTCATACTTGTTGATTGTTAGGCGCGTTCACCGTGGTTAAGCCGCGATCAGATCAAGCCATTGACGGGCAAGTCCGCGGCCGTTGTAGCTATCGAACCAACCTAGTCCTTCTTCTCCTAGCCTCGAGCGCAACGAGGGGCTGTCGCCAAGTTGCAGTAGCCAGCGCGCCAGATCTTCCTGGGTGCGTACGCCACACATTGGTGGTGGTGCAGAGCTGTAAAGAGACTGGAATTCACCGTCGTCAAAAACAAAGCCCTGCACCAGCGGTTTTGCACATGCCAGGATCTCGAGGGCTGTGCCGCCCCAGATCATGCGAGGCATGGAATAAAATTCTCCGATTCCTACATCACAGGCATTGATGACTTCCAGCAGTTGCATGCGCGGCATACGTTCTATCCACAGCACGTTATCCGAGATTCCCAATTCCTGGCAAAGCAGTCTGGACTTGGGCGCGTCGGTACCATAGTCAAGCAAGACCAGTACTGAGCGCACATGCGGACGCTGTCGCCGGAACTGCGCGAAGGCATGGATGATCCAGTTGTTATGCTTCGAGTACCTGAATTCCCACTCGTCATCCGGGAAATCGCCGGTATTGCACCAGCGATGTCGGGCATGCGAGATGAAGCGCAGGTCGTAATGACTCAATTGCTCCAATAGTGCAGAAAGTTGCGGAGGGTAAGTGGCCGGCGACGCTTCCTTGTAGAGCATCGGCAATTGCATGAGAAGGGGGGAAATCCCCATCTCTGCAAAGACGTTGGCCGTGTAGCCGATGTCGCTGGAAACGACATGCCTGGAGGCCCGTATGCCAGCGATCTGTTTGTCGCGCACGCGGAGAGCGCCGGCGCGCTTGAGCCGGTCTTGACCCTTCATCAATGCAGTCACGTCGGGGTCGCCGACCCATTCGACACCAGAAGAATATGGGTAGAACACGTCCAGGCGGCGCCCGGCCGACATCAGCAACGCAGGTGCTATCCCGGAGCCGACTAGGCGCTCGTAGGGGCGCAGCGATCTGCGCAGCCGGGAAGGAGAGAGCGGGCGGGTTAGTGCGGGGTGGGAATTGCCGCGCGCCACGGACAGTACGTGCTTCGCCCAGAACATGAGGTTCCAGGGAAACTCGTTTCCGATTGCCGAGATGAACCGGTTGGGAGCGTCAAGCTGTCGAATGCGCGCAGCCCAGCGGCTGAGGTCCCAGGTGTCGCTTTCAGGTGAAAAATGTGCCAGGGCGCCGATCCCATCATCGGCCATGAGCAGCAACTCAGCGTCTGCACCCAGATCCAGCAGATGGCGCAACAACGCGAAGTTGTTATTGTTCATGTTTCCAATAAGACCGATTTTCATTCGGAGGGATGTACTTTACTAGATGGAGTTTTATTTGTCGGCGCGTGACAGCATGGAGGCGATGCGCATCTTTGCCGAAGAGCTCAGTTGCCTGCGCCAAAAGTAGACACACAACGCCGTGCTGGCAAGCAGGTAGAGCGGCGCGACACTCCACGATCCTATCCATCTTGCCAGGACGCCGTGCGCGAGAAGGCCGGTGACAAATGTACAGGCAACCACTTTGACGACCCAGCCATAGATCCAGGGCAGCGGATAGACGCGCTGTGCCAGCCAGCTGGCTGTAACGGAGCGCAGGATTTGCGCCACCATCATTGACAGCGCTGCACCGGCCAATCCTAGCAATGGAATCAGAAGTAACATTGCGCCAGCGATGGCGGCGATATAGATCAAGTGGGGATATACGCTACGGGAGGTCCGCTTCGACAGCCCGATGCCGATCTCCGTCACCCAGCTGATTGACTGTACTGCGGTTGCCATGGCCAGTGGAAACACCACCACGGTAGCGCCAGCATAACGTTGCGAGGCCAGCAGGGTCAGCAGGGGTGTGGCCACGCTATCAAGCATCATGGTCAAGACGCAGACCAGCAGCGAGAAGAAACCCAGGACGAGGTTGTAGGTCTGTGCGGCATCCTGCTCGCGATGAATCGCTGTTGAGAAAGGGGCCCAGGCCGTCTGGAAGGAGCCAATGACGAGGGTCAGCAACATCGCCAGTTTGGAGCCGGCCGCATACAGTCCAAGTCCTTCCACACCCAGCAGCTTTTCCACCGATTGACGTTCCAGCATGGGAACCGCTGCACCCAGCATGCAGATGATGCCGATAGGAAGCGCGAAGCGTAGCAAATCCCTGGCAAGATACAGACTCCTTGGCCGCACCAGCCAAGTGCGGACCATGAACAACCCTAGCACGCCAAATAGCATGTTGGTGATCAGGTTGACTACCAATACCGTCTCCGTGCTGACATCGAACAGGAAGACGGCGATCGCCAGGCCACTTGCCTGCGCCGCCGAATATCCGATCGACATGATCAGGAAAGCGCGCCGCGAAAAAGTCCACTTCAACAGGTTTTGGGCGAAGTTGATCGCCAACGTGAATGGCACCTGCGCGAGGACGATATTGAAGTAGCGTGTTGAGCCGTCGGCAGTCGAGACCAGTGTCGCGACCCGACCGGACAGCAAGAATAGGAGCACGACGGCGCCGAGACAGACGACAGCCTGGATCACCAGGGATTGCGAGATGACCTGCTTGCGCTGCTCCAAGTCTTCATAGTCGTAGAAAAAACGTCCGACCGCCGAATCCTGTCCGAAGATCAGTGTGGTTACCAGGAAGCCCGCGAGCACAAGAAACAGGTCCAGCGTGCCATATTCGGCCACCGACAAGTGGCGCGCAACCAAAGGAAACGTGATCAGGGAGAACGCGCGACTGACGGCCATGGCTCCGCCATAGACGACGGAATCCTTGAACAGGAAGGAGAGACGTTCGTGTTGGGCAAGCTTGGCGGGATTGATGATTTTCAAGGGGGGGATGCTCAGACAACGAAGATGCCGGCGCGGGCAGGCCGGCAACACCGTTCAAGGACTGCGAGGATATGTTTCGTAATTCGTGTTGATGCCGAGAGCCGTCTTCAACAGTATCAGCGCGAATTGATGAGCTTGACGATATCGGCCGCGCTACGGATTTCGTTGGACTCCTGTTCGGAGAACTTGACGTTCAATTGTTCTTCGATCGTCAGCAGCACCGTAAATACATCGAGAGAATCAATGCCGTTCTGCTTGAACGTTTTTTCGGGATCAAAGGCGGAAATATCCTGGGCCAGGCCCGACTCTTTGATGATGTTGATGATGGTTTCAGTGGTTACCA
This sequence comes from Herbaspirillum camelliae, assembly GCF_001929405.1. Taxonomy (NCBI): domain Bacteria; kingdom Pseudomonadati; phylum Pseudomonadota; class Betaproteobacteria; order Burkholderiales; family Oxalobacteraceae; genus Herbaspirillum; species Herbaspirillum camelliae. The sequence goes on along the minus strand of NZ_KV880769.1, from coordinate 321,007 downwards.
TGAGTTTTCTCCGTTCTTTGACAAATGCAGCTGGCCCACGACAGGCCTACGCCGAAACCGCACAGCAGGATGCGTTGTGCGCTGGTGTTATGCAATTCTTTAGCTAATAGCAAGGGAATCGATGACGATACCGTATTACCGGTGTCGCTGATGTCGATGCGGACCTTTGCCGGATCCAGTTTGAGTCGCTTGGTCAGTGTTTCAACAATGTAGCGACTGCCTTGATGGAATAGATAGACGTCGATATCTTCACGGTCCAGCCCCGCCTTCTCAAGTGTGGCCGTCACGCTCCCCGGGACCACAGTTGCAGCGAAGTTGAATACGTCGCGGCCATTCATGTGCAGGCGGCCGTCGCGCTCGTGAAGTGCCCCGGTGGCGTCGCCTTGTGATCCGAAGTCGAACGAGGCTGGGACCAGCACCGGGTCGGCTCCCACCAAGGTAGCGGTGGCGGCGTCGCCAAAAAGCAGGACGGTGTTCTTGTCTTCGGGGTCGACGATCTTGCTGTAGGGATCGCAGGTGATCAGCACACCCTTCTCCAGTCCGTTGGCTTGCATGAACGAGGTCAATACGGAAAGACCATAGACATATCCGGAGCAGCCAAGCGAAAGGTCGAAGGTCGCGCACTGTTTTGGCAGCGCTGCACGCGCATGCAGCAAGCCAGAGACGTGGGGCAGGCGGGAATCTGGATTCTGGGTCACGACGATCATGACCTGGATTTCATCGCGCACTACCTTGCCTTGGCGCAGCAACTGTTCCAGGGCCTCAAAGGCCATGTCGCTGGTTTCTTGACCCGGCGAGCGCGTCGTACGATGGACCACACCGATCTTGTTGGCGAGGAAATCTTCTGTTACGTCGAACCGGCTTGCAAGATCGAGATTGGATTCCCGTCCGGAAGGCAGATATGCCGCGATGTCCTTGATTCCGATAGCCATGGCGTCACACGATGCTGAAGTAGATTTCACCAACCTTGACGCCATCGCGCATTGCTTCGCAACGGGTCAGTTTATTGTTGAAGTTGGACTTGAATGCCAGTGTGCGAAAACCTTTTGCATCCGGGGCATAGTGCTCGAAGCGGGCGCGGACGAATAGCCATTTGCCGTTGAGTTCTGGAAAGAGCGCTTTGTGCAGCGCCTTGGTCATGGAGACCCACAGCTCCATGTCCGTAAAAGGCAGATCAATGTCGAGAGCACAGGTCCGCTGGTCAGTATCAATACTCATCCGCTCGATGATGTCTTCTTCAGGATAAGGATGGCGCTCGACAATCTCTGTCCCTGTCTCGACCACGAAAGCCTGGCGGCGTACGCCGTCGATACTGTACTGACATATCGCCACAGGATCCATGGCGCTCCCCTGATCGTCATTGATCAGTTCCACTGCGTGACGGGCCAGTCGATGAAACGCGACATCAATCTGCGCAACTCGGGTCGTTTCCGCACCTGCGCACAGCGCTTGAATTACCGCGTCGAATATATCGGGTCCCTGAATATAATCACGCTCACCTTTGAAGGACAGCGTGAGAGGGTATCGTTGGATGCTCATTAGCGTCCCCATTTGAAATTGTGTACGAATTGCGCCAGCTTCTGCAACCTGATCGCTGGTAGCGTAGCGACTGTCTGGCCCGGAAGTACATCATGATTGACGAGAGCCCCCATGCCTACGGTTGCGCCGGCTCCGATACGTACTCCGTCCTTGAGCGTGCAGTTCGCCCATAGCTTAGCCTCATCTTCGATAACGACGCTTCCACTCAAGTGGCTGCGCCCAGCGATCTGGCAACGCACGCCGATCACGCTGTTGTGCCCGATATTGACCTGCGGACCGATATGGGTGTTGTTGCCGATGACAGTATCGTCTATGGTGCCACGTCCCACTGCGCACAAGGCGCCGATCTCCACGTCATCGCCAATGCGCACATTGCCCAGATGGCGCACATTGCGCAATTGTCCATCGGCCGTCTCGAAACTGCCCAAGCCTTCATTGCCGATCACGGTGCGGGCGCCGATGCGGCTGCGGGCCCCGATACGTGAGCCACGGCCAATTAATGCTCCGGTCTCGATACGCGTGTTCTCACCGATCTGCACGTCATCTTCGATGATGACGCCCTCGCCTATGCTTACTCCTGGAGCGATGGTCACCGAGTTTCCTATCAGCGCGCTTGATGCGATGCCGGGCACAGTTGGCGCCAGCAGTTGCTCCACGATGTGCGCATAGGCCTGGCGCGGATGGGGAGTGATGATGACACTGAGCCCCTCTGCCTCGCCAGAAGGCGTTGCGGACGCCAGTATCAATATCGGACGGGGTAGATGTCGAGCATCCCAATCGCTGATACGGAAGCTGAGGGTGCCGGCACGAGGATTTGACAGGGACGATACGCCCCTGATGACCAGATCCGGCCCGCTCAGTGCGGCGCCGAGAGCGCGGGCAATATCAGACGCGCGCAATTCATTCATAGAAGTGCTTGTCGAAATAGGTGTCGGAGTGAATCAGCAGATAAATCAGTGGAGGCCGCTCGGTAACATGTTCGCCGAAGCTGCGACGGTCGCCGTCCCGGAGAATTCCGTTCTCATAACATTTCCAGCGCGTCCATTCAGAGTCGCTGATATAAAGTGATCGATTGAAAAGATTGAATCGTTCACCGTTGTCGTAGGCTTCGTACTTCAGGCTAAACTCATCGGGTATGTGATTTTTCCAGAAATCGAGGTTGTTCAGCCCGGTCATCCCACCGTGGCTGGCGACGCCTTGAATGTCGATGTCCAGCATGCGATTGAGGATATCGATATCACGCCGCAGGCACGCCGATGCGTCTTCATTCCAGATGGCCGACTGATCTACGATTTCGCTGTGGTAGCCGATTTCGTGGCCGCTATCACGGATCGCCTTGAGTACGCGGTAGTTTTCAAAGGAGAATGGATTGTATTCGGGCGCATGCAGGCGAACAAAGAACGAGGCCTTTATACCAAGACGGTCATATATATCCCTAAGACGATCCGCCTTTTTCGCCGAAAAATCGATGTCTACTCTATTGACCACTGTCAGTGGAGGAAGCAAGTCCTTTTCGCGGGCATATTGCTCACAAGTGAGGAATGCATAGCCAGCATCGAGAGCTTGCCGGTATTGGGCTTCGAGCTTGGCAAATGTAAATTCGAATTCCGCCTTCATGCCAGGGTAGCCTCTAGCTCTTTTGTTTCGGGGAAATGCACCAGGATGCCATTCCCCTGCTTCTGGTAAACCACCATACTGCCAAGTGCCACGGCAGACGCCCCAGCTTGCTTGACCACCTTGCCGATATCGGCGAGGCTGCCGGCTCCACCATGCGCGATCACAGGAATGCTGACCGCATCGGTGACTTTCTTGACCAGTTCCATGTCAAAACCGGACCACGTTCCCTCGCGGTCAATGGCTGTCAAAAAGAGTTCGCCAGCGCCCAGCCGTTCGGCTTCCTGCGCCCAAGCGACGGGGTCGCGCCCGGTATTATGCCGCCCGCTGTGGCTACGCACCGTCTGGCCCCCGAGCACGCCCCCCTTTACATCGACGGATACGACCACGGCCTGACTGCCGTATTCGGTTGCGATCTCGCTGATAAGGCTCGGATTTTCCAGGGCGTGGGTATTCACCACCACTTTCTCGAACCCGATACTGAAGACTGAACGAGCATCTTCCAGGCTCCGGATCCCTCCGCCATAACCGAGCGGCATGAAACATTCATTGGCAATATCAGCCAGCAGTTGAAGGTTTGGCCCTTTCTTTTCGCGCGAAGCTGCGATGTCGAGGAAAAAGAGTTCGTCTACTTCGAGCTCGTTAAAGATTCGGACCGTGTTGCAGGGGTCTCCCACATAATCAAACGTAGAAAACCTCTGGGTCTTCACTAGACTCTCATGTTGCAACAGCAGCGCTGGAATAACTCGGGTACGCAGCATATTCAGAGCTCCGCGAAATTCTGTAGGATTTTCATGCCAAAGCGATGGCTCTTTTCCGGGTGAAATTGCGCGCCATAAATATTGTCACGGCCAATCGCCGAATCGAACTCGACTCCATACTGCGTACGCATCAGCGAATGCACCGGATTGTCGACCTTCACGAAATAAGAGTGCACGAAGTAGTAGCGTGGCTCGATGCCTATATCGTTGGTGAGCGCACTTGGCGTGGCGGGATGCGCTACATTCCAGCCCATATGGGGTACTTTGAGACCATCAATTCGCGGGAAGCGTATAGCCTCCCCGTCAATCCAGCCAAGGCCGGGCAACTTGCCTTCCTCGCTGGAGCGGGTGAGCAACTGCATCCCCAGGCAAACGCCGATCACAGGAACACACTCTATCAGCGCTTTGTGGTCCAGTGCTGCACGCAGCCCTGGAGTCTCATTTATTCTATGCATGGCCGCATCAAAGGCGCCGACGCCTGGGAGCACAAGCTTCTCTGCATCCCGGACGGCCTCGGGATCGGATTCGATACGTGCCTTGACCCCGATACGCTTGAACATGTTCAGCAAGGAACCAAGGTTTCCCATTCCGTAGTTGACGATGGTAATCATGTTGGAGCTTTGGCTGGGAAACAGTACTTGAGATAGAAGCTCATCGGGACGAGGTTCGCCTTGGCAAGCATGTAGAAGAGCGGTCGCAGGCGCTCGAACCGTTTCTTGTAGGTGGGATACTGTGTCCAGTTCTTGGCTGGCGCTTGCATGATCTGTTCATACATCTTATCGCTCAGGCCGAGACGTTTTTTGAAATAGCTGACCAGTTCATCTTCGACCAACGGGGGCGAGTTATATTCGGCCCATGCTTGCTCACGCGACATGTTGCCGTTTCGTGCACGCGCCGAAAGCGTATTGTTGCGCATGTCGCCACCGAATTTTTGCGGTAGGTAGACACCGTGATAGAAGGCGGTCATACGGTTCTCCAGATGATGTCCACCGTAGTAGCGCCATCCGAATGTTTCGGAGAGAAACTTCTTTGCGTCTTCCTTGGAGTAATTTAGATACCAAAGCGGCCGGATGAATTTCACCTGATTGAACAATGCAGACTTCAGGAAGCGCGAAAACGTCATCAGCGGATATGTCTTCATCGGCATGGATCCGAACTGCTGGTGAATAGCCTGAATATAGCGTCCGTCAAAATAGTTTCGTCCCAGAGGAGTGATGCCCTCTTCAACGAACGAGTGGCCCTCCAGGATGTACTTGATCGAATACTTGGCCGCCACCTTGCGCAGCAGATAGGCATAACCCAGGTCGGTTGATGCCTCAATTTCTGCGACGCCGGAGAGAAAGAACGACCGGAAGATGTCATCTGCCTCCTTGTTGGCCACCACGTGGGTATATAAATCCACACCCAGGCCGTCGAGGACCTTGTGGATATTCATGGTGGCAATGGCGGAGTTCCATGTATTGTCATAGTGCACCGCAAGCGGTCGCAAGCCCCATTGCTTGGCGAGGTGGACAAGGTAGGATGAGTCTGTACCACCGCTCACGCCGACGATGCAATCATATTGCTTGCCTCGCCCATCGCGGCGAATATCATCGAGAATGCGGGCAAACTCGGCTTCACCTTTCGGACGGCCCGTACCGTACTGATTGATCAGGCTCTCTACCTGGCGGCAATAGTTGCATACGCCTTGATCATCGAAGTGGATGGCAGGTACTCGCTCATCGTAGATGCAGCGAGAACAGATTTTAAGATCGACTTGGCTGATATCAGGATTTTGCAGCACGTTCAACTTTCTTCTGGATGAGGGACCGGCCCACGCAAGCGGGCCGGGCTGCCCCATGCCTTCATACCTGAGGGAATATCACGATTGACGAAGCTATTGGCGCCTATCACGCAACCGTCACCAATAGATACTCCTTTGCTGATGATTACGTTGGGGCCGATATAGCAGCGGTTTCCGATGCGAACAGTTGCGCGCTCAGGTCCCCGTTTCCCACCGCTGACAGCCCACTGTACAGTATCGTGGGTGTATATCTGTACCCCCGCGCTGACAGAGCAGTATGCCCCGATTTCCAGGCCACCTGATCCGTCAAGTACGGTAAATGGGCCAATCCAGGTATGGGCTCCTACCTTTACATTTCCCAGGATCAGCGCGCTGTCATAGACGCTGCTACCCTCACCGAATCCAAGAAGGCGGGCTTTTTCCCAGCGGTCTACGATATAGTCGGCGAAAGGCAGGGCCCGATTCCACTGGTTCCGTACTACCTCCATTTCGCGGGTGAACAAAGCCCGTAAATCAGAAATGAGATCTGACGGCTGGCCCATATCGGGAGCAGATGGCGTTGATGAGTCTGCGGGGGTGTTTGACGTGCTCATAAAGAGACCTTCATCCATTCATCCACGTTCAGTAGAGACCAGATCAGTAGTCTACGATTCTGCTCGCCCTTCAGATGCTGCTCGACCAAGGGCCTGACGGCGCCATAGTCAAGCACCCCATAGATATCGGAGTTCTCGTTGAGCAGTGTGCGTTTCACGAATTCAATGCTGTCGCCCTTGAACCAGCTGGCGTCTGGCGAGGAGAAACCTTGTTTCTCCGCCTTGGTGACGTCGTCGGGTATATAGCGAGCCATCATGTCCCGCAGCAGCTGCTTGCCGTCGTTGGTCTTCTGGAAGAAGGCCGTTTGCTTGTCGCCGACATCGTTTTCGTTGATGCGCAATACCTCTGCGAGGTTGTTGAGCTTGAGGTTCACAGGACATTGCATGGCAAAATCAACCAGATCGTTGTCCATGAATGGAACACGGCTCTCCAGCCCGTGCGCCATGGAAAGCTTGTCTTCCACCACGAACAGCCCGTGCAGGAATGTCTTCGCTTCGAAGTAGAGTGAATGATTGATATAGTCTTCGGGACGATCCAGCGCATTGTCGTGAGTGGCGAACACGTCACGGAAGATGTCGCGCGTCCATACTCCGTCGACCTGCTGCTTCACTGGAGCAAACATCTGCTTCAGGTGCCGGTTATCTACCAGCCTCTGCCAGTAAAGATAATACTGATCAACGTAATGTTCGAAGTCCTGGCTCATGGCAGCACGGTAATAGCGCCACGGATAGCCGCCGAAGAGCTCGTCCCCACCGCTACCAGACAAGACCACCTTGACGAACTTGCCAGCCAGTTTTGCCGCGTAGTAATTGGGATAGCTCTGTCCTACCCGCGGTTCCTCCAGGTGCCATGCAAGTCGTGGGAGACAGCGCTCCATATCGCCGGCCTTGAGCACCATCTCATAGTGCTCAGTCTTGAAGCGTGCAGACATGGCTTCGGCTTTGGTACGCTCATCAAAGGCCAGCTCGATGCCCGAGGCGGAACTGAGATCGAAGCCGCATGTGAAGGTCTTCAGATTCGGGAAGGACTTTGATGCGATGGCGGTGATCGATCCGCTGTCCATCCCACCGCTAAGATATGCGCCCAATTCGACGTCACTGACCAGTTGTCGGTTGACTGCCTGCTTGAAAAGGCGGTCCAGCTCCTCCAGGTAGGCTTGTTTATCAGCTGCAACCTCTGGTTCGCGGAACCGGTAGTCCCAATACCTGAATAGTTTCAGATCGTTCTGGCCTTGCTTGAGAACTGCATAATGGCCGGCGGGGAGGATGCGTACATCTTCCAGCAGCGTACGATCAGTGAAGATGTTCTGGAACGTGAAATACTCGAGCAGCGCCGGCAGATCCAGCTTGCGCTGGAAGGCTGGTACCGCGGTGATGGCTTTCTGTTCTGACCCGAAAGCCAGGCAGCCTGCCTGACGCGCATAGTAGAGCGGCTTGATACCATACCGATCTCGCGCCAACAGGAGCTCGCGCTCTTTGCGGTCCCAGAGCGCCAGGGCGAACATGCCATTAAAACGAAGCAGAGCGTCGCGTCCCCAGCACGCTAATGCATGCAGGACTACCTCTGTGTCGGTCTGCGAACGGAACCAGTAGCCCAAGGCTTCCAGTTCGGTGCGCAGCTCGCGATAGTTGTAGATTTCCCCGTTGTAGGTCAGCAGAAACCGATGATCGGTGCTGATCATCGGTTGATGCCCGGCCGAGGACAGGTCGATGATGGACAGCCTTCGATGCCCCAGCCCGACATTGCCCTCAATCCAATGTCCTTCGCCATCCGGTCCGCGATGCATGATCGCGTTGGTCATGCGCTTCAGTACCTCGGGCGCGACGGGGCTGCCGTCGAAATTGATCAGGCCAGTGATGCCGCACATCAGATTTGACGGCCCCGTACCTGCTCGATCACGAAGTCCTGTTCCGCCTGCGTCATGCCATGGAACAGGGGAAGCGAGATGCTGCAATCATTGGCAGCCCAGGCGTTGGGGAAATCAGCGGGCTTGAGTGCGTACTTCTCGCGATAGAAGGTCAACATGTGAACCGCGTGCGTTGCAGGTCGGGTCGAAATACCTGCTTGCTGAAGCGAATCCATCCAGGCATTGCGCGCGGCATTGATGCGTTCGATGGAATCGGCATTGACCGGTTCAGGCTGGAACAGGCACGGATAACTCTGGTAGCCATGTTCCAGGCCTTCCACATGCGCTGGCGTACGGAGCCAGGAGAGGTCTGCGAACGCTGCATCATAGCGCTCGGCCAGGCGGCGGCGCTCTGCGATGATGTCATCGGCCCGCTCCATCTGGGCTGCGCCCAGGGCTGCCTGGATATCAGTCATGCGCTGGTTGTAGCCGGCGTCAGGATGGTCTGCCAGCAGGTACGGGCGAGCGCCCAGATGCCGCTGGAGATCGGTCATGGCGGCGCCGTGGTCACGCAGGCGGCGCAGCTTCTCGGCCAGGGCGTCATTGTCGGTCGTGATCATGCCGCCTTCCCCGGTGGTGATGGCTTTACGAGGATGGAAGCTGAAGCATCCGGTGTCGCCTAGCACGCCGACGTGCTTGCCGTGGTAGCGGCTGCCGAAGCCGCATGCTGCGTCTTCCACGACCCACAGGCCATGCTGCTTGGCGACTTCGTTGATCTGATCCATTTCTGCAGCCAGGCCGAACAGGTGGACGGGCAGGATCGCCTTGGTGCGGGAGGTGATCTTCGTGCGCAAGGCTGCCACATCCAGATTGAACGTATTCAGATCAATGTCGCAGAACACAACCTTGCCGCCAAGGTGTTCGATCACATTGGCTGTCGCGATCCAGGTGAATGCCGGAACGATGGCCTCGTCTCCTGGACCAAAACCCAGTGCAGCCAGCGACAGGTGCAGAGCGGTGGTACAGGACGTGACTGCGATGGAATGGCGCGCACCGGTGAAGGCCGACCATTTTTCTTCGAATTCGCGGACCTTTGGTCCCTGGACCAGCCAACCGTTGGACAGCGGCGTCAATACACTCTGGATCTCGGCCTCGGTGAGACTGGTACGTGCGATAGGGACATTCATCTTGGTAGGAGTACTCATGCGGACAACCCCACTGCTTGGCGGCGTACGGCGACTTCTGCCTTGTGATTCGCACGCCACTCAATAAGACGTTTGAGGCCTTCGCGCAGGTCGATGGTAGCCGTGAAGCCAATTTCCGACGAGGCCTTCTTGGGGCAGCCGATGCGGTTACGCACAAGGGTGGCCTGGCTACGCGGGGCGAAAGTGATGGGCTTGTTGCAACCAGTGATTTCGAGGAGCAACTCGGCCAGTTCCTTGAGCGAGGTGCGCTTGCCGGTGCCGACGTTGTAATACTGGTCAGCAGTTTCAGCCTTCATGGCGCATACGTTGGCAAGGCCACAGTCTTCCACTGCGACGAAGTCGAACGCTTCCGAACCGTCACCCATGATGGTCGGGCTTTCTCCTTTGTCGATTGCGTCCAGCATTTTCATGATCACGGCGATGTAGGCGCCATGGTAATCCTGGCGTGGGCCATAGACATTCATGTAGCGCAGACCGACATAGTTCAGACCATAGCGATGATGGAACGAGCGCAGCATGGTCTCGCCGGCGATCTTGGTTGCGCCATAGAAGTTCTTGTTGTTGTACGGGTGGTCTTCGTCCATGGGTTCGCGTACTGCGTCGCCATAGACCGAGGCAGACGACGAGTAGACCAGTCGCTTGACGCCCTTGGCCACGCAGGCTTCCATGACATTGAAGGTGCCGCGGACGTTGACATCGAAAGCGCTGCGGGGGTATTCGTGGCATTGCAACAGCCAAAGCGCTGCAAGGTGGAAGACGCCGTCCGCGCCTTCCAGCGCGGATTGCAGGATGTCGGTCTGCATGATGTCACCGCCCACATCGTAGATCTTGACGCGCGGGTCTTTCAGCGCGTTCTGCAGATTTTCGCGGCTGCCGCGCAGGAAGTTGTCATAAATCAGGATTTCCTTGACATCTTCCTTTACCAGGTGATCCACCGTGTGGGAGCCGATGAGGCCTGCTCCGCCGATAACAACGATTTTCTTTCCAGTCAAATCCATTTGACGTATCCCTTCAATAAAGTGTGATCACGAAGTTGGCGCTACTCACAGCGCGCCAGAGAAGGCTGAACTGCATTCGGTCGAATTTATACGCTGCGCAGCGCAGCAACGATGGAATCTTGCGCGGTGTGCTCAAGGTCCGGTGACATCGGCAGCGACATTACCCGGGCGGCAAGTTGATCCGCTACTGGAGTCTGGTCGGGATCGCCGAGATGCCTGTACGCCGGTTGTCGGTTCAGCGGGACCGGGTAATGCACCGCGGTTGGAATGCCTGCACTCTGCAACGCTGCCTGCACTGCTTCACGATTGTCGAGCAGCACAGTGTATTGAGCAAATACGCTGTCGCGGTCCGGGCGCTGTTGGATGCGCGCGATTCCTGCCGCATCGAGGAGCGAATTGTAGCGGCTGCCCAGGGCAAGGCGTTGTTCAATCTCCCAGTCAAAACGTTCGAGTTTTGCTAGTACGATGGCACATTGCAGGGTATCCATGCGACCACCTACGCCAACGCGCGTATGGACGTAGCGCTGACTCTGCCCGTGGACGCGGATTTGACGGCAAGCGAGGGCGATTGCATCGTCATTGGTAAAAATCGCTCCGCCGTCTCCATAGCATCCCAACGGCTTGCTTGGGAAGAAACTGGTGCATCCTATGCTGGACAGATTCCCGCTCTTGCGTCCCTTGTAGGTCGCTCCGAAGCTCTGTGCGGCATCCTCGATGACGGGGAGATTGCCGTGGCGCGCCGCAATGGCGTTGATTTCGTCCATATCCGCAGCCTGGCCGTACAGGCTTACGGGCATGATTGCTTTTGTCTTGGAGGTGATCCTGGCTTCGATCAGGCGGACGTCGATATTGCCCGTATCCGGCTCCACGTCCACGAACACCGGCTTGGCGCCCAGCAGCACCATGACTTCGGCGGTGGCGACGAAGGTGAAAGGAGTGGTGATGATTTCATCACCGGGTTTGATGTCGAGCGCCATCAGGCTAATCAGGAGCGCCTCTGTACCGCTTGCTACGGTAATGCAATGTTTAGCGCCCGTATGCGCTTCCAGCGCAGCTTCCAGCTCTCGAACTTCTGGGCCCATGATGTACTGACCGTGATCCAGCACTTTCTGAATGCGAGAATCGATCGCATCCTTCAGGGCGCGATATTGGGATTTCAGGTCGATGAAGTCGATCTTTTGGCTCATAGTGGCTCGCAGGAGGAATCGCTGATTTGATATCGGGAGTTGCATTCGCTGCAGATGGCTACGTTCTCCGTAGTGGATAGACGTTCGCCGCAACGGCACATCCAGCCGATGCGGCGTGCAGGTGTTCCGACCATCAGTGCATAGGCTGGCACGTCACGCGTGACGACAGCTCCGGCGCCGATGAAGGCATATTCGCCTATCTCATGCCCGCAAACGATGGTGGCATTGGCGCCGATGGATGCCCCGCGCCTTACCAGTGTCCGGCGATACTCATGCTTGCGGCTGACTGCCGAGCGCGGATTGTTGACGTTGGTAAAGACCATGCTTGGCCCACAGAAGACGTCATCTTCCAGGGTGACTGCATCATAGATGGAGACGTTGTTCTGCACTTTGACATTGTTGCCGATCAGAACGTCATTGCCGACAAAGACGTTCTGGCCAAACGAACAACGCTCTCCGATACGGGCTCCAGAGCAGATGTGCGCCCAATGCCATATTCGTGTTGCGTCACCGATCTGCGCGCCCTCATCAACGAGCGCAGTTTCATGAGCTTGATAGGTCATAGATCAATATTCCAGTGGAAGGGATACCGTGGTTCCATCGCGCGCCGACAAATAAGCGGCGATGAGCAACTCCAGCGACTTTAGCCCTTCACGGCCGTCGGTTTCGGGGGCAGCCGATCCGCGCATGACGTCGATGACGTTCTTGTAATACAGAGGATGGCCGAACCCATAGACCGACGTGGTCTCGTAGTTCGCTTCCTGGATCTGATGATCATAGTCTCTGGGTTCTTCGAATTGCCACAGCTGGATGTCATTGACTGCCACGCCGCCCACCCGTACGGTACCTTTCTCGCCCAGGATGGTGATGCTGCCCTCAAGATTTTTTGGGTAGGTCAGCATGGTGACGCTCATGGAACCCAATGCGCCGTTACGCCATTTGACGTTGAGTACGCCTGTGTCCTCCACCTCGATGTCCCGGGTGGTGCTCATCATGGCCTGGACTTTCTCTACGGGGCCGATAAGCCAGTCCAGCAAGTCTACATAGTGGCTCGCCTGGTTCATGAACGCTCCGCCATCGAACTCCCAGGTTCCGCGCCAACCGTTGCCCTGGTCGTAATACGACTGCGGGCGTGTCCAGAAGACGTTCAGGTGGACCATATGAATCTTGCCGAAGCGCTTCTCGGTGACGGCGCGCTTGAGCAACTGAAGTGTCGTGTTGCGGCGGTTCTGTTTGACTACAAACAGGTGAACGCCGGCCTCATCACATGCCTTTACCATTCTCACGCCATCTTTCCAGCGCGTGGCCATGGGCTTTTCAGTCATGACGTGGATACGATGCTTGGCCGCCAGCACCGTTTGTTCCGGATGGCTTCCGCTGGGTGTACACAGTGCTACCAGATCGAGTTGCTCTTTTTCGAGCATTTCTTCCATGGTGCTATAGGCCGGCACATTGTATTTTTCCGCATGTTCGGCCAAGGTGATCGGATCGATATCGCAGATAGCAATCAACTCCATCTCATCAGCATGTTTCTCGATCGATCCAAAATGGTTCTTCGATATGCGACCGCAGCCGACGATACCGATCCTGATTTTTCGGCCTGTAATCTTGGGATAATTATTCATTAACTTTTTCTCCGCCTATCGGTTTTCTACGCCTTGATTGCGCAGTTGCTGTACGTACCAGTTCATGGATTCCTTCAGGCCACGGCCAATCCTGTGGCTGGGTTCATAGCCCAACAGGCGCCTGCCCTTGCCGATGTCGGCTAGGGAATGTCGGACGTCTCCTGCTCTGAACTCCCGGAAGATGGGCTGAGCGTCCCTGAGATGAGGGAAGGTGACACTGAGATTGTCTCGCAGGAACTCGTAGAGCTCCTTGAGCGTCGTGCGATCACCCACAGCCACGTTGTAGACTTGATTGGCCGCCTCATCCTGGAGGGTGCATGCGGCCAGCAGATTGGCCTGGATTGCATTGTCGACGTAGCAGAAATCCCGACTTGTTTCGCCGTCGCCGTTGATGTAAATCTGCTCACCCTTGATGGCTGAAGCGATCCACTTGGGAATCACCGCAGCGTAGGCTCCATCCGGGTTCTGTCGGCGTCCAAAAATATTGAAGTAACGCAGACCTATGGTTTGCAAGCCATAGGTCCGCGCGAACACGTCGGCGTAGAGCTCGTTGACGAACTTCGTAACCGCATACGGGGAGAGTGGTTTGCCGATCCGGTCTTCCACCTTGGGCAGGCCAGGGTGGTCACCGTAGGTCGAACTGCTGGCCGCGTACACGAAGCGTTTGACGCGCGCATCTCGCGCAGCAACCAGCATATTGAGGAAACCGTCGATATTGTTCTGATTGGTGGTGATCGGGTCTTCAATACTGCGCGGTACTGAACCTAGTGCAGCCTGGTGCAGTACATATTCAACGGTATTGCTGTCGAGGGCCTCGTGATGCATGGCCGCGCGGCAGTCGTCCAGCTTGCGAATGTCGCCCTCGATAAAGCGGAAATTCGCCCATTGCTCCGGAGTCACCAGCGCTTTGACTTCATCAAGGTTGTGTTGGAAACCGGTACTGAAGTTGTCGAGGCCAACGACGCGCTGGTTCAGCTTGAGCAGCGTCTCCAGCAGGTTGCTGCCGATGAATCCGGCCACACCCGTGACCAGCCAGGTTCGCGGGGCCAGGGGGAGTTCTTGCTGCAACGTCTCGTAAGCGCTTGTCATTACAGCCTCAAATCTGATTCAGTCGTGCTGAGCACATATTTCAGGTCGTATAAGACAGTGCTGGTCTTGCCGAGGGCGCGGATCGCTTGTGCTCCCATTTCCTTGAATTGTTGGTGAGCCACTGCAAGGATGATGGCATCGTAGCTACCGGGGTGAGGAGCAGCGATCGGAGTGATGCCGTACTCATGCTCGGCTTCTTCGGTGGTGACCCAAGGATCGTAGACGTCGACCTCACAGTTATAGTCCTTGAGTTCGGCAACAATATCCACGACTCTGGTGTTGCGCAGATCCGGACAGTTTTCCTTGAAGGTAAAGCCCATCACCAGCACCTTGGCGCCTTCGACCTGTATGCGCTTCTTGGTCATCGCCTTGACCAGTTGCGCTACGACATAGGTCCCCATGCTGTCGTTGAGTCGCCGTCCTGCGAGGATGATTTCGGGGTGATAGCCAATTGCCTGGGCTTTATGCGTGAGGTAATAGGGATCGACACCGATACAATGGCCGCCCACCAGGCCCGGGCGGAAAGGCAAGAAATTCCACTTGCTGCCTGCAGCCTTCAGAACGGCTTCTGTATCGATCCCCATCTTGTTGAAGATCAGGGCGAGTTCGTTGATGAGCGCGATGTTGAGATCGCGCTGGGTATTCTCGATGACCTTCGCAGCCTCCGCGACCCTGATGCTTTCGGCCTTGTGTGTGCCGGCGATAATAATTTCGTTATACAGGGCATCGACTATATCGGCGACGGTCGGCGTGGATCCCGATGTTACCTTCTTGATCGTGGTGACCCGATGCTCCTTGTCGCCGGGGTTGATGCGTTCGGGGCTGTATCCGCAGAAGAAGTCCTCATTGAACTTCAGGCCGGAGTGCTGTTCCAGTACCGGTACGCAGTCCTCTTCGGTACATCCGGGGTAAACGGTGGACTCGTAGATCACGATGTCCCCCTTTTTCAATACCTTGCCAACTGTTTCACTGGCCTTTATCAGGGGGGTCAGATCGGGACGCTTATATTCGTCAATAGGGGTTGGAACCGTGACGATGTAACAGCTGCATGTCCGCAAGTCCTCAAGACTGGTGGTAAAGGAAAGCTTTGTCGCCGCGGAGAGTTCTTCCGGGGTGGTTTCCAGAGTAAAGTCATTTCCGCTCTTTAATTCATCAATGCGGCGCTGATTGATGTCGAAGCCGATCACCGGGCGCTTTCGCCCGAACTCAACCGCAAGCGGGAGGCCAACGTAACCAAGGCCGATGACGGCCAACTTGATATTTGCAGAAGTCATGAGAACTGTCGTCTTTTTCAGTTCGAGAAAATCAAGCCCCGACGTCTCTAGGAGCGGCGCGGCCAGGCTTGAAAGGTCGAGATTGATGCGTAAGGGGCTCGTGAGGCTGTCATCTCGGCCAGCCTTTGCTCTTCGCTTTGCCAAACGGAGAGCGAGCTTCGGGGCGAGCAGGCTTTTGATTCGCCAGCGCGAGGAGAGTACCAGTGCTCCGGGCAGGCTACCGCCGTGCTGTGGTGCGGTCAGCAAGCGCGATGGGTGAGCCTCACAAGTAGGGCAGCGTTCCAATGGAAGCTGATCAAACGTAGTGTCTTTTGAGACGGGCTAAATTGTGCCACATTTGGTGCGGCTTTCAAAACTCACCCAATGAGAATTCATGTCCACTTGCAGCAGTTGACGCGCTTGCGCCTCGAATCCTCCATATTATTGGCCTCGAGGCATTACGCCAATCCCAATATTTGGGCGCCCAAAGCAAAAAAAGCCCGACCTCTTCAGGTCGGGCTTTCGGATCTTGGTGGCCCGGGGCGGAATCGAACCACCGACACAAGGATTTTCAATCCTCTGCTCTACCAACTGAGCTACCAGGCCAAGACGGACAAGTATAGACGCTTTGAAAAATTATGCAAGTCCTTTTTGAAAAATAGTTTTCGCCACCCCGTTTATAATCGCCAGCATGACTACCCACGCACACCCCAATTCCTCTTCGTCGGCCGGGGCCGGCACTGATATCTGCATCGTCGGCGACGGCGCGGTCGGCAAGACGGCGGCGCTTGGGCTGGCGCAGGCTGGCTTCAAGGTGACGCTGCTGGCGCCGCCGCCCAAGGCTGCGCCGCCCGATACGGCCAGCTGGGATGTGCGCGTCTACGCCCTGAACCATACCGCCCAGCGGCTGCTGTCGTCGGTGCGGGTCTGGGATGCCATGGAGGGCGAACGTATTGCTGCGGTCGACAACATGACCGTCCACGGCGACGGTGTGCCCGACAAGGCCCGCCCAGGCCTGCTCAGTTTCGATGCCTATGCGGCGCGCACCGATGCCCTGGCCTGGATCGTCGAGGATCGCAACCTCGACCAGGCCCTGGACGCGGCGCTGCGCTTCGCGCCCAACATCCGCGTGGTCCAGGGCCGCGCCACCGCGCTGGCGGTGCTGGGTGAAACCGCGACCCTGACGCTGGAATCCGGCCAGTCGCTGTCGGCCTCCCTGGTGATCGGGGCCGATGGCGCCAATTCCTGGGTGCGCGGCCAATGCGATATCGGCCTGGATTACCGCGCCTACGGCCAGAACGCCATCGTCACCAATTTCTCCTGCGAATTGCCCCATCGGGGCGTGGCCTATCAATGGTTCAGCCCGACCGAAGGGGTGATCGCGCTCTTGCCGCTGCCGGGCAATCGCGTCTCCCTGGTCTGGTCGGCGCCGCAGGCGCTGGCGGATCAACTGCTCAAGCTCCCGCTCTCGGCCCTGGCCGAGCGCCTGGCCCAGTGGGCCGCGCCGGTGCTGGGCGCGCTCACGCCGCTGCAGCCGGAGGTGGCCAAGGCCTTCCCGCTGCGGCTGATCAAGCCGCATGCAATGATCGCGTCGCGTGTGGCCTTGATCGGCGATGCTGCCCATGTGGTCCACCCGATGGCCGGCCATGGCATGAACCTGGGCTTTGGGGATGTGGCCGCGCTCATCGATATCCTGCTCAAGCGCGAGCCCCAGTACGACTGCGGCGATGAGCGCGTGCTGCGCCGCTACGCCCGCGCCCGCAAGGAAGAAGTGCTGCTCATGCAGATCGCCACCGATGGCCTGCACCGGATCTTCTCGACCGAGGCCGAGCCGGTGCGCCTGGTGCGTAATCTCGGGATGAGCCTGCTCAACCGCCTGCCCGTCCTGAAACGCCGACTGATTGCCCATGCGTTGGGGCAGTAAGCAGCGGCGATTTCAGGTAAGGTAGGGCCCCTGGCCAAGCAAGAGGGCACCGGGATGGCATCGATGCCCTGCTTGGCCGGAAAACACCTCCCCCTACATTGTTGAAAGACATCTGCAAGTCCAGTGCTGGCGCGGCTTTGCGGTCGATGCCCGAAAGATTGGATGCGCGTTTGATTTGAATCAGGACGAGTATGAAAAATTTTTTGACCGCAGGTGCGAGCTCCTTGCGCCATCTGAGCATGGCGGCATTGCTGCTGGCCTCCACCGTCGTGGGCGTGAGCGCCCATGCGCAGGCCGAGGCCGCTGACAGCACCGAGGCCACCATCAAGAAGCTGATCGAGCCGCGCCTGGGCAAGGATGCCAAGGTCGACGCCGTCACCAAGACGCCCTATGCCGGCCTCTATGAAATCCAGATCGATGGCGACGTCATCTATACCGATGCCAAGGCGCAGTATCTCTTCATCGGCCGCGTGGTCGATTCGCAGACCTACCGCGACTACACCAAGGAAAAGATCGAGTCGCTGAACCAGATCCCGTTCTCGGGGCTGCCGCTGGACAAGGCCATCAAGACCGTCAAGGGCAATGGCAAGCGGGTGATCGCCATCTTCGAGGATCCCAACTGCATCTATTGCAAGCGCCTGCACAAGACCCTGCAGGAAGTGGACAACATCACCTATTACACCTTCCAGTACAACATCCTCTCGCCGGACTCCATCGTGAAGTCGCGCAACATCTGGTGCGCGCCCAATCCAAGCCGTGCGTGGAACGAGTGGATGGTCAACGGCAAGGAAGCGCCGGCTGCCGCCACCTCCTGCAATGCGCCGCATGAAGACGTGCTGGCGCTGGGCAAGAAGCTCAAGGTCACTGGCACGCCGACCATCTTCTTCACCGATGGCTCGCGTATCCCGGGGGCGGTCGACGCCAAGTCGCTGGAACAGAAGCTGTCTTCGCTGAAGTAAGCAGATCAAGAAAAAAGGCGCTCGCGTTGCGGGCGCCCTTCGTCTATCTGCGTGAGCGCAGTGGGTAGGTACTCACTTTCCGGTATGCAGTTCCATCATGGCCTGTTCGAACTTGCCTTGCACCAGCAGTGGAATGACGTTGAGGCTCTGGTCCAGTGCTTCGTTGATCAGGGCTTGTTCTTCCTTGCGCGGCCGGTGCAGCACGAAGTCGGCCACGGGCTGCTGCAAGCCCAGCGTGCGTGGATGGCCGATGCCCAGGCGCAGGCGCCAGTAGTCCTGGGTGCCGAGGGCGGCGGTGATGTCCTTCAAGCCATTGTGGCCGCCCGAGGAGCCGCCTTTCTTGATCTTGGCCGCACCCGGAGGCAGGTCCAGTTCGTCATGCACCACCAGCACTTCGTCCGGATTGATCTTGTAGAAGCGCGCCAGCGCGCCCACCGACTGGCCGGAGCGGTTCATGTAGGTCTGGGGTTCGAGCAACCAGACTTCGCTGCCGGCAATGCTGGTCTTGCCGGCCAATGCATTGAAGCGCTGCTCGCGCGTCAGGCGCACCGGGCCGGCGAGGTTGTCGACCAGCCAGAAGCCGGCGTTGTGGCGGGTTTGTTCGTATTCGGGACCGGGATTGCCGAGGCCGACGATGAGACGGATGGACATATTGCAACAATGAGGGGACGCGTGAGGTCGAAGCGGCGATTATCGCGGCTTTGACGGCTGCCGTCCAATCCCCGCCGGGCCCGATGGCGCCCGCTATGGCGGCCTTCCCGTGTAATCTGGCAATGTCAAGATTGGCGCGGGTGGCCGAATTGCGTATCATCCATCGCTTGTTTTTCCTCACCGCATCACTGCGTAATTGCGTAATTGCTTAACTGTTGACTGGGTTTCACCATGCTGCCTTCTATCGAACAACGACTCGCCCTTGAACTCGCCGCCAAGCCGGTTCAGGTCGCTGCCGCCATCGCCTTGCTGGACGAAGGTGCCACCGTTCCCTTCATCGCCCGCTACCGCAAGGAAGTCACCGGCGGCCTCGACGATGTCCAACTGCGCCTGCTGGAAGAACGCCTGCGTTACCTGCGCGAGCTGGAAAGTCGCCGCGCTGCGATCATCGCCTCCATCGAAGAGCAGGGCAAGATGACGCCCGTGCTGCTGGACGCCATCACCCACGCGGAAGACAAGACCCGCCTGGAAGACCTCTACCTGCCCTACAAGCCCAAGCGCCGCACCAAGGCCCAGATCGCCGCCGAAGCCGGCCTGACCGAACTGGCCGACGCGCTCTTGAACGATCCAACCCTGAACCCGGAAGAAGAAGCGGCCAAGTTCATCAAGCCCGCCTTCACCACCGACAACGGCGACAACCCCGGCGTGCCCGATACCAAGGCCGCGCTGGACGGCGCCCGCCAGATCCTCATGGAGCGCTTCTCGGAAGACGCCGAACTGCTGCAGAGCCTGCGCGAATACATCACCGAGCATGGCGTGGTCGAATCCAAGGTAATCGAGGGCAAGCAGGATGCCGGTGAGAAGTTCGCCGACTACTTCGATTACTCCGAGACCTACTCCACCATCCCCTCGCACCGCGCCCTGGCACTGTTCCGTGGCCGTCGCGAAGAGATGCTCAACGTCATCCTGCGTCTGGACAGCGAAGAAGAGAAGCCCAAGTGGGACGCCCCGCACAACCCCTGCGAAGGCCGCATCGCCTCGCGCTTTGGGGTGTCCAACAAGGGCCGTGCCGCCGACAAGTGGCTCTCCGACACCGTGCGCTGGGCCTGGCGCGTGAAGGTCTTCATGCACCTGGAAACGGAGCTGATGACCAACCTGCGCGAGAAGGCCGAAGCCGAGGCCATCAACGTCTTCGCCCGCAACCTGAAGGACCTGCTGCTGGCCGCACCGGCCGGCCCGCGCGCCACCATGGGCCTGGACCCGGGGCTGCGTACGGGTGTGAAGGTCGCCATCGTCGATGCGACCGGCAAGGTCGTGGCCACCGACACCATCTATCCGCACCAGCCGCGCAATGACTGGAACGGTTCGTTGCACACCCTGTCGCAACTGGCCGAGAAGCACAATGTCTCGCTGATCTCGATCGGCAACGGCACCGCCTCGCGTGAAACCGACAAGCTGGCGCAAGACCTGATCAAGCTGCGTCCGGAATTGAAGCTCACCAAGATCGTGGTCTCCGAGGCAGGTGCGTCGGTGTATTCGGCCTCCGAATTCGCTTCCAAGGAATTGCCGGACCTGGACGTGTCGCTGCGTGGCGCAGTCTCGATTGCGCGCCGCCTGCAGGATCCGCTGGCCGAGTTGGTCAAGATCGATCCCAAGTCCATTGGCGTGGGCCAGTACCAGCACGATGTGAGCCAGTCGCAACTGGCGCGTTCGCTCGACGCCGTCGTCGAAGACTGCGTCAACGCCGTGGGCGTGGATGTCAACACCGCTTCCGCGCCGCTGCTGGCGCGCGTGTCGGGTCTGAACGCGAGCGTGGCGCAGAGTATCGTGTCTTACCGCGACATGAAGGGCATGTTCAATTCGCGCGCTGCGCTGCGCGAGGTGCCGCGCCTGGGCGAGAAGACCTTCGAGCAGGCTGCTGGCTTCCTGCGCGTGATGAATGGCGAGAACCCGCTGGATGCATCGGCGGTCCACCCCGAATCCTATCCGCTGGTGGAAAAGATCCTGGCCGACATCAAGAAGGACGTCAAGAGCGTGCTGGGCCAGACCTCGCTGTTGAAGGGCCTGTCGCCGGCCAAGTATGCCGATGAGAAGTTCGGCGTGCCCACCGTCACCGACATCCTCAAGGAACTGGACAAGCCGGGCCGCGACCCACGTCCTGAATTCACCACCGCCACCTTCAAGGAAGGCGTGGAAGAGATCAAGGACCTGCGCCCCGACATGATCCTCGAAGGCGTGGTCACCAACGTGGCGGCCTTTGGCGCCTTCGTCGATATCGGTGTCCACCAGGATGGCCTGGTGCACATCTCGGCGCTGTCCAACACCTACGTGAAGGATCCGCACACGGTGGTCAAGGCCGGTCAGGTGGTCAAGGTCAAGGTGCTGGAAGTGGACGAGAAGCGCAAGCGTATCGCCCTGACCATGCGCCTGAACGACACCGCCCCGGCGCCGGGCGCGCGCAACGAACAGCGTGGCGACCGCACTGATTCGCGTCGCCTGTCGCAGCACCAGAACCAGCGCGGCCGCGAGCAGGCTCCGGCCAACAATGCGATGGCGGCGGCGTTTGCCAAGCTGCGTGGCTGATATGATCGCTTGATCGTGTTATCCGCCGCATTCGCTTTTGTTGGGGCGGATGCTGAAAGAGCTGAAAAGTGAAAATGGCTGCCCCTTGCAGGGGCAGCCATTTTTTTACGCGGTTCGTAATTGAGATCGCGGAAGTGTTGCGTCTCCAATTATTTTTATTTGTGGAACTTAAACCATCGCGTTTATGAGCGCTTGCATTGCTTTTAATTACTATGGCTGCCCTCGTGTCTGTGCTTGGTGAAGAGTTGAGGTCTCGCTCCACTCCTTTTGCGGGCCGGCGATTCAAGGTCATGGAAAGGAAATTGCGATGCGCTTTCAGACGGAATACAAACTCAACTACCCGGCCCTGCTCTTGGGATGTCTCGGCGTGTCAATAGCGTTGCAGTTCGTGTCTGTGGCCTATTGGTCGAATAGCTACGACTCGGACGATAGGTGGCTAACGCTGATCATTGCAAGTATTCCTAATATCACACTTATCCTTCATTACCGATTTCCGACCCGCAGAGGCGCCATTGTTCTTCAGGTGTTCACTGTGCTCTTGGGGTTGTTCTCCCTTGCTCAAGGTGCGATGGGGTACCTCTTCGTCTCGAACTCGGCGCATATCCAACTGCTGATTCAAATAATTGCCATGACCCTGGGTGTGTTGCTCTTCCATGTGCTGCTTTTCCAAGCCTTGCGTGTCACACGAGTGATATAGCAAGCGTCATCGAAGAGATGAGCTGCCGTGGTCAGACTGCGCGAGACACCAGCACAGATGCACACCATCATCCCCGAGGCCAGCGATGGCAATGGCCACGTTAATCGCCTGCTTCAATTTATATCAAGGAGTGTGACTTGGAATCAAAGCCCGTGTATCAACTTGATCATCCCCGCCGGCTGAAGGCTTTGGTCGTGCTCATTGCTTTCTCGACGCTCAGTTCAATCATGGGTTTGATTCGAAAGCCATATGAGCCATGGATCGGTATTAATTTTCTGGTGCTGATGGTGACGGGGGTCGTACCCTGGATTCATTATCTGGAACCTAGCCGTATCGGCGAGGTTGTAATGAAGATTCTTTGCGTCGTCCAGGCACTGGCGAGCGCGGTGTATTTCTTCTTTGTCTTCGAGCCCGAGTTTTATGTTTCCAGTGGTCCGGGAAAATGGTTACTCCTTTTCTTGGCGCAGATACTTTCACTGGTTTATCACTGGCTGTTGTTTAAGGCGGTCAGCGTGCATGCGGAGAACAGCGATGTTCATGAGACGGTGCAATGACTTTAGCGCACCGGAAAGATAGATAGATAAAAGAAACGGTCGCCTGTTGGCGACCGTCAAGGATCTGTTTCTCAACGTGCACTGCCGGCGGTCAAGCTCTTGTACTGATTCGCGTCTGGCTGACCGATATCGAAACACTTACCGTCGTCTCGCTGGCCACCACGGTGCCACCCTGGCCATCGTTCTGGCCCTGGCCTTCTTCCGTATCCGGCTTGGCGCCCTTGACCTTGTTGATGAAGTCGTTCAGGGACTTCTGCACCAGGTCATAGGTCTTGTCGATGTTGCCGGCGATATCGCCTTGCAGCACGCTCAAGCTCTCCAGGATGCCGCGCGCTTCCTTGAAGCCTTGATCGACGCCCTTGAAGATGAGCTTCATGTAGTCGTCGATGTTGCTGCTGTCGTCCTTGTCCGGATTGCTTTTCTTGAACAGGTCGAACATGTTGGTGATGAAGGAGACGATGCGGCCCGCCGTCGCCTCAGGGGTATTGTCCTGCGAGGCAGTATTCTGGATGGCATTGTCGCCCAGTTGCGGGCGCAGCACATCGTTGATGTTCTCGATGGCGGTCTTGTAGACCAGCGAGAGCGGATCATTCTGTGTCTGCAGCGAGACCTCCAGCGAGGCCTGCACGATGGACAGGTTGAACTGCGCTTTGGCGCCGGCTTCGGTGAGCAGGTTGGCCTTCCTGGCCTCGGCGATCTTGTCGCTCACGGCCGGGCTGCCTGCATTGCCGGTCTGCTTGCCGGACTCGCCGGTAGAGCCTGCGCTGACGCTGGGGAGGTTGTTGCTGGTGCTGGGCAGCAGGGACTTGGTGTCCACGCCGTTGGTGTTGCCGATAGCCATGACGATCTCCTGGAAAGAAAGAGGACCCTGGCAGCAAAAGGGGGAAGAAGGGTCCGCTGGCGCGGCAGCGTCGCATGACGTTCGCGCCATTCCTGCATTACGGCGGCTGCGAAGCCGACTTGATATTGACAGAAATTTACATCTGCCAGTTTCGCCGGGGAGTGTCTTGCCGTCTTGGCATTGCATCCGCGCAATCTGCTGCAAAGCCTTTTCCGGAAAGGCTTTGCGGCGATCCGGTGCGGGCCGTCTCGCGTCTGGTCACGAGAAAATAATTTGCAGAAAAAATGTAACGAAATGTCTGTCCGGCGAAGGATGAGCTCATTTCCTTTTATTTCATTGCATGCCTGCAACGAAAGCGGCTTGCGGAAAACGCAGCGTATCGGAACGCTGCGTTCAGTGCGGCCGGCAGAGCTGGCGCACGCGGCGGCTCATTCCATCACGAACAAGCGACGGTGCTCGCGGATGGCGTAGCGGTCGGTCATGCCGGCGATGTAGTCGGCCACCTTGCGCGCCTGCTTGTCCTGGCGCAGGGCGTCGTCGGCGATGCCGTGGACCTGGTAGTCCGGCGGCAGCAGGTTGGGCTGGCCGACGAAGGCCTCGAACATCTCGGCGATGATGCGGCGCGCCTTGGCCGTCATGCGGTTGACCTGATAGTGACGGTAGAGCTTTTCGCGCAGGAATTTCTTCAGGACGGCCGCCTCTGCCGCCATCGGATCGGAGAAGGCGATGAGCTGCGGTGCATTGCGTACATCCTCGATATCGCGCGGGGCGATTTCGGCAATGCGGCTGCGCGAAGTCTGGATCAGGTCGACGATGAGTGCATTGATCATGCGTCGGACCGTCTCATGGATGACGCGACGACCGGTGATGCCGGGATAGGCTTGCTCCACCTCGCGCAGATGGCGCGCAAAGAAATCCACCTCGCTCATCAGTTCCATGGTCAGCAGTCCCGAGCGCAGGCCATCGTCGATGTCGTGGTTGTTGTAGGCGATCTCGTCGGCCAGGTTGGCCAACTGGGCTTCCAGCGAGGGCTGCTTCTTCTCCAGGAAGCGCAGGCCGATCTCGCCCAACTGGCGGGCGTTGTGCAGCGAGCAGTGCTTGAGGATGCCTTCGCGTGTCTCGAAGCTCAGGTTCAGGCCATCGAACGCGCCGTAGTGCTGTTCCAGCTCATCGACCACGCGCAGGCTCTGCAGGTTGTGTTCGAAGCCGCCGTGATGCTTCATGCAGTGGTTCAGCTCATCCTGGCCGGCGTGGCCGAAGGGCGTGTGGCCGAGGTCATGGGCCAGCGAGATGGCTTCGACCAGGTCTTCGTTCAATTGCAGGTTGCGCGCGCAGGAACGGGCGATCTGCGCGACTTCGATGCTGTGGGTGAGGCGGGTGCGGAACAGGTCGCCTTCGTGATTGACGAAGACCTGGGTCTTGTATTCGAGCCGGCGGAAGGCGGTGGAATGGACGATGCGGTCGCGGTCGCGCTGGAATTCGCTGCGCGATCCGGGTGGGGTTTCACTGAAGCGCCGGCCCCGCGAACTTGCCGAGTGGGCGGCATAGGGAGCGAGATGGTCGGGCGCTTCAGTGTGCATGTCATTCTCCGGTGCAGGCCGCCAGGGTTTGCAATAGCAAGTCCTGCGGCACGTTGGTGATCAGGGGGCTGCCCAGCGGCCGGATCAGGATGAACTTGATCTGGCCACCTTCGTTCTTCTTGTCTACTTCCATCAGTTCCAGCCAGCGCGCCACGCCCAGGTCCGGCGCCACGGTGGGCAGGCCGGCCGCAGCCGTCAGCGCACGCACGCGATCCCGCGCGCCGGCGTCGATGTAGCCCAGGCGATGCGACAGGTCGGCCGCCATCACCATGCCACAGCCGACGGCTTCGCCGTGCAGCCATTGGCCATAGCCCAGGCCGTTCTCGATGGCGTGGCCGAAGGTGTGGCCGAAGTTGAGGATGGCGCGCAGGCCGCCTTCGCGCTCGTCCTGGCGCACCACCTCGGCCTTGATCTCGCAGGAGCGCTGGATGGCGTAGGCCAGGGCGGCGTCATCCTTGGAGACCAACTGGGCGATATTGGTTTCGATCCAGTCGAAGAAGGGTGCATCGATGATGGCGCCGTGCTTGATCACTTCGGCGATACCGGCCGACAGCTCGCGCGGCGGTAGGGTGTGCAGGGTGGCGGTATCGGCGATGACGGCCTGCGGCTGGTAGAACGCGCCGATCATGTTCTTGCCCAGCGGATGATTGATGCCGGTCTTGCCGCCCACCGACGAATCCACCTGCGACAGCAGGGTCGTGGGGACTTGCACAAAGGGCACGCCGCGCATGTAGGAGGCCGCCGCAAAGCCGGTCAGGTCGCCGATGACGCCGCCGCCCAGGGCGATGAGCGTGGTCTTGCGATCACACTTGTCGGCCAGCAGGCGATCGAAGATCTTCATCAGGCTGGCCCAGTTCTTTTCTTCTTCGCCATCGGGCAGCACGATCTCGGTCACCAGCTTGCCGGCGGCGCGCAGCGGCTGGGCGACCTTGTCCAGATAGAGCGGACCGACCTTGTCATTGGTGACGATGGCCACGCGCTTGCCCTTGACGTATTGCGGCAGCAGGCCGGCG
Source organism: Herbaspirillum camelliae (assembly GCF_001929405.1). Lineage (NCBI taxonomy): Bacteria > Pseudomonadati > Pseudomonadota > Betaproteobacteria > Burkholderiales > Oxalobacteraceae > Herbaspirillum > Herbaspirillum camelliae. The sequence goes on along the minus strand of NZ_KV880769.1, from coordinate 294,711 downwards.
TCGTCCAGCAGGCCGCGGCCGATGTGGATGGGATAGCTGCGCTCGCCCAGATCGACGTTGAGGGTGATGGGCGCGGGAGCGGAAGCGGTGTTCTGGTTCATGCGGGCAAGAGTCGGTTCGGCGCTGGCCGCGCCATGGAAAGTCTGGGAGGAATGGCTGGTCGATACCACCACCGCGCCATCGGCGGCGCTGGTCACCAGTGCGCTGCTGCGTTCGATGACGATGGTTTCGTCGGCGGCCGGCGCGCTCTGCCAGCTGCTGTCCGGAGGCGACAGCTCCAGATGGCTGATGATGGTCTGCACCAGGAATTGCACGTTGGGCCGGTTGGTCTCGATGACGAAGTCCGCCACATCGCGGTACAGCGGGTCGCGCTGGCGGGAGAGTTCTTCGAGCTTGCGGCGCGGATCGGCAGTCTGCAGCAGCGGGCGGTTCTTGTCGCGACCGGTGCGCTGCAGGATCTGGTTGATGCTGGCGCGCAGGTAGACGACCGTGCCGCCCTTCTTGAGATTGTCGCGATTCTCGGCACGCAGGATCGCGCCACCGCCAGTGGCCAGCACGATATCGGGCAGGGCGGTCAGTTCGCGGATCACCTCGGCCTCGCGGCGGCGGAAGTTGTCCTCGCCCTCGATCTCGAAGATCACCGGAATGGTCGCCCCGGTGCGTGCTTCGATCTCGTGGTCCGAGTCGATGAAACGCTTGTTCAGCTTCTTGGCCAGGGCCCGGCCTATGGTGGTCTTGCCGGCTCCCATCAGGCCGACAAGGAAGATGCTTCCAGTCATATCTCAGAATTGTGCGCTGTGCGCCACTGGCAAATGTCCATGGTGCTGCGCATCTGCCGGCGCAGTCACCCGAGCCCGGCGGGCGAGGTCCGGGCCGCTGGCCGGCGGACTTGCCGCCCGCCGGCACTGGCCTGGAACAGCGATTTTACCGTCCTTGCCCGGCTGCCGGGGAAAAAATCCCGGCCGCCCCCCCGCGCGGGCTCAATATGGGCGCGGCGGGGCGACGATGCGCGGGGTGAGGAAGATCAGCAGTTCGGTCTTGTCGCGCACCTTGTTGCGGCTGCGGAAGAGCGCTCCCAAGAGGGGAATCTCGCCCAGCAGCGGCACCCGGGTCTCATGCTCGTTGTCGGTCTGGGTATAGATGCCGCCGATGACCACCGTGCCGCCGTCTTCCACCTGCACCTTGGTCTTGATGTGCTTGGTATTGATGGCCAGCCCGCCCGGCGTGGCGCTGCCACGGCTGTCCTTGTTGACATCGACGTCCAGGATCACGTTGCCGTCGGGGGTGATCTGGGGTGTGACTTCCAGTTTCAGGTTGGCCTTCTTGAAGGCGGTGGCGGTTGCGCCGCTGCCTATCGATTGCTGGTAGGGAATTTCCTCGCCCTGCTCGATCAGGGCGGCCTGCTGGTCGGCCGTGACCAGGCGCGGGCTGGAGACGATCTTGCCGCGTCCCTCCGCTTCCAGCGCAGACAGTTCGATATTGAGGAAGCGCTGGGCGGCAGCGTTGAAGAGGGTGAAGGCGAAGCTGCCCGGCGCGCTGCCGGCAAGGGCGCTCGCGCCCAGGCCCAGCGCCGGTTCGCGCAGGTAGGTGCCGGTCGCTGGCGGGGTCTGTCCGCTCAGTTCGCCTACGCTCGCATAGCTGTTGCCGAGCGCCGCGCCCTGGGTGCGGGCGGCCAGCCCCAGCTTGACGCCCAGGTTGCGGGCAAAGCTGTCGTCGGCCTCGACGATGCGCGCCTCGATCATGACCTGGCGGGCGGCGATGTCGATACGCTCGATCAGCTTGCGCACATTGGCCAGTGCGGCCAGTGTATCGGTGACCAGCAACTGGTTGGTGTGGCTGTCGATCATGGCGCTGCCGCGCCGCGACAGCAGCGAAGCACGCCGGTTGGCCTGGGGCGTGCCATCTTCGCCCAGACCGAGGGCGCGGCGCAGGTTGTCGGCGCGCTGGTAGTTGAGCTGGAAGGTCTCGGCATGCAGGGGTTCGAGGTCGGCCAGCAGCGCCTTCTGTTCCAGTTCCTGGCGTTCGCGCGCGGCCATCTCTTCACGCGGAGCGATCCACAAGACCCCGCCACTGCGCTGCAGCGCCAGTCCGCGCGCCTGCAGGATCATTTCCAGCGCCTGCTCCCAGGGTACATCCTTCAGACGCAGGCTCAACTGCCCGGTCACGGCGTCGCTGGCGATGATGTTCAGTCCCGTGAAATCGGCCAGCACCTGCAGGGCGGTGCGCACCTCGATGTTCTGGAAGTTCAGCGACAGCCTGGCGCCCTGGTAGTCCTTGTCCGGCGAGACTCGGTGTGGATCGGCGCTGACCGGCAGCACATCGATGCGCAACTGCTGCCCGCGCTGGTAGGCCTGGTAGCGCCACAGGCCTTGCGCGTGGATGGCCAGTCGCACGCCATTTTCGTAGGGATAGGCCTGGTACTGCGTTACCGGTGTGGCGAAATCTCCCACCTCGACCTGGCGGGCTGAGCCGGTGGGCAAGGTGGTTCCGCCGATGTCGACGATCAGCCGTTGCCCTTGCTGGCGGACCTGGACCACCGGGGCGGTGCTGCCCAGGTCCACGTCCAGCCGGCCTTCCCCGGCGCTGCCGCGCTGGAAACCGATGCCGCCCAGCGCCGTGGGCGCTTGCTGCGGCAGCGGCGACAGCACTACCCTCACTTGCTCATCCTGCACCTGCAACTGGTAATGCAGCGGTCGCTTCAGCGTGGCCAGCAGGCGCAGACGCTCACCATCGCTGGCCAGGGTGACACGTTTGAGCAGGCCGCTGGCGGCAAACTGGCGGGCCATGCCCGCGGCCAGCGTGGTGTCGGGCAGGTCCAGCACCAGTTGCGGCGGGTCGAGCAGCTGGAAATGATGAATCTGCGATAGCGGAAGTGTCTGGTCCAGGCGCAGGGTGAGGGTGGCGGCTTCGTCGCGCGCCTCGATGTCCAGCGCATGCAGGCGGGGACCGGCGAGGGCGGGGGCGCTCAGTATCAGCGCGCCCATCAGGAGCAGGTGGCTTCTCATCGTCTCGCTCCACGCCGTGGCGCGCCGCGTCTGGTGGGTAAGGGCTCCAGCTGTGGCGCCGGGCTTTCCAGCGAGAGAGTCTGCCTGGTTCCCTGGGGATCGGCGATCTCGATATGTGTCTCGCTGATGGTCAGCAGCTGGCCCTGTCCGTCGGGCAGTTGCTGGCCGGCCTGCAGGCGGTGGGTGGCGCCGCCGATGTCGATCAAGGCCAGCATCAGGTCTTGCTGGCGTAGCGTACCCAGCAACCTCGGCAAGGGCGCGGTGGGCTGGGGCGAGGGGACGGGCTCATCGTCTTCCTCCTCGCTGGCGTCCTGGCGCACGCGCTGTGGCGGGCGCTCGACAGCGGCGGCCGGCGGCGCGGGCTCGCCTTGTCGTAGCCGGAAGGGATCGACGATCTCCGCGTCGGGCAGTGGCGTGGCGGGCGTCTCGCTGGCGGCTTGGACCACTGACGCTGGCGGGGAGGAAGCGCCAGCCTGGCTGCTCAACTGGCGCGCACCGGCCAGCCATTGACGGGTACTCGCCAGTTCATCGGGCAGGGGCCGCAGGAGGTAAGCGAGGCCCAGCGCGGCCAGGATCAGGAGGGGCAGGAGCAGCGACAGCAGTGTCATGAGGGTTCTCCTTGTAGGGGATGGCAGGGGGGAGGAAGACCTGGGCGCTCATCCTGAGCGCCGTATCGCCGGGGCGGGCATCGATGACGATCTCCAGGCTTTCCAGCAGCAAGGGCAACGGCGGCTGGCTGACCAGTTCGACGAAGCACAGCAGTCCTGCGTACTGGCCGCGCAGGCTGATGGCGGCGCGTTGCCGGTCGGGATTGGGCTGGAAGCTTTCCAGCGCCAGCGCGCATTCGGCGGCGCGGCGCGCCAGCTTGGCGTGCAGCAGGTCGCCCTCGGCCTGGGCGGCGCTCCAGCCTTGTTCCTGGCCCTGGTGCAGTTGCATCTCCAGCGTACGCTGCTGGGCGATCAGGCCGGCCAGTTGGGCCGACTGCCGCAGCGCCGCCTGCAACTGGATGCGCAGGGCCTGCTGGCGCTGGCGTTCTTGCTGGCGTAGGTCTTCCAGATCCTGGACGGCCAGCAGCAGGCCGCTGCCGGCGCACAGCAGGGTGATTGCCAGCAATAGCAGCACCTGGGCCCACTGCGGCCAGTGTGCCGGATGCCCGCGTAACAGGGCCCGCCTCATGGGGGCGTCGCCGCGCCGGCAGCCAGCAGCGGAATGGACAGGCTCCAGGAATAGCCCTCGGCGGCCGTGCCGGCCTGGGTGCGCAGGTCCAGCAGATGCGCCCCCTCCAGGCCGGCGGCGGCCAGCGCCCGCTGCAGCTCCTGGATCGCCGCCATGCTGTCGGCCTGGCCGCGCAGTTCGGCGTGATCCTTGTGCAGCTTCAACCGTTCCAGCTGGATTGAGGCGATGCGGGCTTGGGCGACGCCCCTTAGCAGCAGGGCCGCCTGGGTGCGGCGGCGCGCCAGCTGCTGCTGTTGCGCCAGTCGTTGCTGCAATCCGCTGATGCGTGTCTGCAGTTCCGCCGCCTGTCTGGTGGCCGACGCCAGGGCTTGCGATTCCTGCAGCAGCAAGGCGTTGGCCGCTGCCAGCCGGCCCTGATGCAGATGGATGCGCAGACCCGGCGCCATCGCCAGCAGCGCGCCCAGCAGGGCGGCGGCGCACAGCCAGCAATGGAAGCGCTGTTCGCGCCTGCGCCGACGCAGCGCCGGTGGATGGGCAAAGTCGATCACGCTGCTCATGCCAGCCCTCTCCAGGCCAGCGCAAGGGCCAGGTGGAAGCTGTCCAGTGCGTTTGCCTCTGGCGGTCGCGCCGATGGCGCCAGGATCAGGTCAGCCGGGAGCGCTGCAGGCAGGGCGCGCAAGCCGGCATAGCGTGCGAATGCAGCGCGCAGCATGGGCAGGGCGGGATGGGCCGGGAGCGCGGCAGGATGGCAGTCCAGCAGCAGCCGTTGCGGCTTGGGCCTGAGCAAGGGGGCGAGTTCGGCGAGCAGCGCAGTCGGGCCGGCGGCGGCAGGACGCCAGCGTAATCCCTGGGCGGGTGTGTCGCCGTAGAGCAGCCAGCTGTCATCGCGATCCAGATGCAGCAGGGCGTCGTGGGCTGCGCTGGCGGCTGGCCGCAGGAAGTCGCCCAGGCATTCGTCCTCGGGCGGCAGCGCGGCCAGTGGCCGGTGCAGCGCTGCGGCCAGCGCCAGCCGGTCTTCCACCGCCAGCGAGGAGGCGGCCCAGGCCCATAGGCTCACATCCTGGCCGGCCCGCGCAGTGGCGACGCGATAGTCCATCACGTGATCGGCGGCGTCCAGGCCGTAGGCGCTCATTTCGGCGCGGACCTGCGCCAGCCTTTCCCAGTCGCTCGAGCCGGCGGGCAGGATCAGCCGCTGCACGCGCAGGCAGGTGCGCGGCATGCCCAGCACCAGCGCTGCCTGGGCGGGGCATGCTGGGTCCAGCAGCGCACGGCAGGCTTGCGCCAGCGCGTCCAGATCGGTGATCTGGCCGTCCTGCAGCAATCCATCCGGCAACGCAGCCTGCGCCAGCCGCAGCACTTCGCGCTGACGTCCACGGCGGTGCGCCAGCGCCAGCCGCAGCTGCTGCGGGGCCAGGTCGAGGCCGATGCACAAGCGCGGGCGCAAGCAGCGAAGGGGATTCCAGGCCATGCGCTGACCTCATCGTGGGAAGGAAGGGGGATTGTCAGATGGGCAAGCCGATGCGGGAATCGCCAAAACTTGAGAAAACTGGAGAAAGCGGCCCAAATCACGGCAGTACGGCCTATTCCGCCAGGGTGGCCCGGAACCCGGCCCGATCGGGTTTGGTCTATTTGCAACACCCGTCCACGCGGCCCACAGGGGCGAGCCGCTATAATGCGGGCTTGTTTCTTCCAATCCGGCTCCGGCCTGCTTTAACGCTTATTTCGAATGTCTTCACCTTCCAACGGCGGCGGTCCACGCAAACCGGGCCCGGCTGCCAAATCCCAAGCCGATTCCGCGGCCGATTCCCCGGTCGATAAGGCAGCCCAGAAAGCACCGCGCAAGCGCATGCACTGGTCGCTGCGCATCCTCCTGGGCTTCATCGGCACGATCTTCGGCCTGGCCGTGATGGTGCTGCTGGGCGTGACCTTCGTCGTCGCCCTGACCTATCCCAAGCTGCCCGACCTCGACACCCTGACCGACTATCGTCCCAAGATCCCGCTGCGCATCTTCTCTGCCGATGGCGTGCTCATCGGCGAGTTCGGCGAGGAACGGCGCAACCTGGTGCATTTCAAGGACATTCCCGAGATCATGAAGAAGGCCGTGCTGGCCATCGAGGATGACCGTTTCTATGAACACGGCGGCGTCGACTACCAGGGTATCGCCCGTGCCACCTTCTCCAACCTCTCCGGCGGCGGCGGCGGTGCGTCGACCATCACGCAGCAGGTGGCGCGCAACTTCTTCCTGACCAGCAACGAGCCGACCTTCCTGCAGAAGGCCACGCGCAAGTTCTTCTATGAAATCCCGCTGGCCTGGAAGATCGAGAACAACCTCACCAAGGACCAGATCCTCGAGGTCTACATGAACCAGATCTATCTGGGCCAGCGCGCCTATGGCTTTGCCTCGGCCGCCCAGATCTATTTCGGCAAGCAGTTGAAGGACCTCACCATCGCCGAGGCGGCGATGCTGGCCGGCCTGCCCAAGGCGCCCTCGGCCTACAACCCGGTAGTCAATCCCAAGCGGGCGCACGCGCGCCAGCAGTACATCCTCTTGCGCATGCGCCAGTTGGGTTACATCACCGACGCGCAATACCAGGCCGCCAAGGATGAGGAACTGCGGGTCAAGGGCGACAGCTCGGCCTTCGGCATGCATGCCGAATACGTGGCTGAAATGGCGCGCCAGCTGGTCTATGCACAGTACAAGGACGAGACCTATACCCGTGGCCTGAACGTCTTCACCACCATCACCAAGACCGACCAGGATGCGGCCTACATCGCCCTGCGTCGCGGCATCATCGACTACGAGCGCCGGCACGGCTATCGCGGGCCGGAAGGCTACATGGACCTGCCCGAGAACGCCACCAAGGAAGCGGTGGAAGACGCGGTCGAAGTGGAGCTGGCCGATCACCCCGACAGCGACGATATGGTCTCGGCCGTGGTGCTGGAAGCCAAGCCCAAGGAAATCACCGCCATGCTCTCCACCGGCGAAGAGATCAGCATTTCCGGCGCTGGTCTGGGCTTTGGCGCCAACCTGCTCTCCGACAAGGCGCCGCCGCAGAAGAAGATCCGTCGCGGCGCCATCATCCGCGTATTCCAGGATGGCAACAACTGGATCATCACCCAGATGCCTGAAGTGGAATCGGCCTTCGTCTCGGTGAACTCGCAGGATGGCGCGATCCGCTCGCTGGTGGGCGGCTTCGACTTCAACCGCAACAAGTTCAACCACGTCACGCAGGCCTGGCGCCAGCCGGGTTCGTCCTTCAAGCCCTTCATCTATTCGTCTTCGCTGGAAAAGGGATTGTCCCCGGCCACCATCATCAATGATGCGCCGCTGACCTTCACCCAGACTGGCGGCCAGGTCTGGCAGCCCAAGAACTACGGCGGCAAGTTCGAAGGTCCGATCTCGATGCGCCGGGCCTTGCAGAAGTCGATCAACCTGGTCTCCATCCGCATCCTGGAGCGCGTGGGCGTGAAGTATGCGCAGGAATACATCACCCGCTTCGGTTTCGATGCCGACAAGAATCCGCCCTACCTGACCCTGGCGCTGGGTGCGGGCAACGTCACGCCCTTGCAGATGGTGGGCGCGTACTCGGTGTTTGCCAACGGCGGCTACAAGATCAATCCCTACCTGATCACCAAGGTCACCGATAGCAATGGCGAGCTGCTCTCCCAGGCCAAGCCGGCCACTGCCGCCGATGAATCCAACCGGGTCATCGATGCCCGCAATGCCTTCATCATGGACAGCATGCTGCGCGACGTGGTGCGCCATGGCACGGCGGTCAAGGCGCTGTCCCTGAAGCGTACCGACCTGGCCGGCAAGACCGGCACCACCAACGATTCCATGGATGCCTGGTTCGCCGGCTACCAGCCGGGTCTCACTGCCATCGCCTGGATCGGCTACGACCAGCCCAAGAGCCTGGGCGATCGCGAAACCGGTGGCGGCCTGGCCCTGCCGGTGTGGATCAGCTACATGTCCAAGGCGCTCAAGGATGTGCCCAATGTGGATCGCAAGGTGCCGGACGGCCTGATCGAGTCGGGCGGTGAATACTATTATGCCGAGTATCCGCCCAGCGCCATGGTGCGCGACCTGGGCATGGGCGACCGCAGCGGCTTGTCTCCAGAGGAAGAGAAGGCCAAGACGCAGATGAAGAACGAGCTGTTCTGATTTGATCTGATCAGATCAGATCAGATTTGAGCTGACATGGCCGACCGGCCGCCAGAAAGGAAACGATTTATATCATTTCCGTCTGCGTGCACTCCAGGAAAAAACCGCCGCTTGCAAGACCGGCGGTTTTTTCTTGGGCGCGGCGTACGCGCCAGCGCGATTCAGTTCTTTCTCGCCACGTAGTGGCTGATGCTGCGCATGGCCAGCATGGTCAGCACTTCGTCCTGCTCCACGCCGTAGTCGCTCAGCTTGACGATGACCGTGCGCGTGGCCGGGTTGACGTAGATGTACTGGCCGAACACGCCGATGGCCGAGAAGTCGCGGTCATCGGCATTGCCCGGAGGAATCCACCAGCCGTCGCGGTAGTCCAGTACCTCGCCATGGTTGACCGGCTGGCGCGGCTCGTTAGCCCATGAGGGGCTGACGACCTGCTGGTCGCCGATGCGTCCGCCGTCCAGATACAGCAAGCCCAGGCGGGCGAAGTCGCGGGCAGTGGTGTTGAGGCAGCAGAAGGCCTTTTCCACGCCGTGCTGGCCGCTGTCGATGCTCCAGCTGGCATCCTGTTCCATGCCCAGCGGCTCCCACAGCGCCTGCTGGGCGAAGTCGGACAGGCGCATGCCGGTGGCGCGCGCCAGTACGCGCGAGAGCACCAGCGTATCGACGCTGCGGTATTCGAAGCGCGAGCCCGGCGCAAAGCGCAGGCCGCTGCTGCGGGCGATGAAGCGGTGCAGGTCGGTGCTGACGAACATGCGCACCACTGGCGAGGCGAGCGAGCCGCCGTAGTTTTCATCGACATCGATGCCCGAGCGCATGTCCAGCAACTGGCCGATGGTGATGCCGGCATAGTCCGGCGCGATCTCGTCGGGTCTGAGATAGCGGCCAATGGGGTCGTCAAGTGATGTGATCTTGCCCTGTTGCAGGGCCACGCCGGTCAGTGCGGAGACGAAGGATTTGGCTACCGAAAACGAGGTGAAGCGTGAATTGGCGTCGTAGCCATCGATGTAGCGCTCGTAGATCACGCTGCCATCCTGGATCACCACGAAGGCATGGGCGGCGGTGGTCTTGATGAAATCGCTCAGGGGCAGGCGCTGGCCATCCTTCCACGGCACCTCGATATCCAGCGGGCGCAGCGCCGTGGGCAGGGGGCGCGGATGCGAGGACCGCGCAATCGGATTGGCCTCGAACACCCTGTAGCTCTGGCTGCGCGGCGTGATGTCGAACTGCAGGTCGACCAGCGCCGGCAGGCTGGGCATGTCGGCGATGCGCCGGCCGATCTCGGCGCCGGCCAGCAGCACCAGCAGCGCGGCGGCGCTGCGGGTGAGCAGGGTGGTGGTGCGGGCGTGGGGCATGAGGCTCGTTCTTGTCGTGGTGAGCCTATTGTGCCCGATTAGACGGGGCTTTTGCGCGCTGCGTATTGTTGATAGCCACGGGCGCGCAGTTCGCAGGCGGGGCACTTCCCGCAGCCGTGTCCCCAGTCGTGCAGTGCGCCGCGCTCACCCAGGTAGCAGGTATGCGTGTCGGTGAGGATCAGCTCCACCAGTGGCGCCCCGCCCAGCGATTCGGCCAGTGCCCAGGTATCGGCCTTGTCGATCCACATCAGTGGCGTCTCCACCTTCAACTGGGTGGCCATGCCCAGGTTCAGCGCCACCTGCAGGGCCTTCATGGTGTCATCGCGGCAATCCGGGTAACCGGAAAAGTCGGTTTCGCACATGCCCCCCACCAGCACGTTCAGGCCGCGCCGATAGGCCAGGGTGGCGGCGACCGTCATGAACAGCAGGTTGCGGCCTGGCACGAAGGTATTGGGCAGGCCGTTGTCCTGCATGGCGATCTCGACATCGCGGGTGAGGGCGGTGTCGGAAATCTTGCCGATCAGCGACAGGTCGATCATGTGGTCCTCACCCAGGCGGGTCTGCCAGTCGGGAGAGAAGGCGCGCATCCGTTCCAGCAGGGCCGGGCGCACCGCCAGTTCAATGGCGTGGCGCTGGCCGTAGTCGAAGCCGATGGTCTCCACCCGCTGGTAGCGCGACAAGGCCCAGGCCAGGCAGGTGGTGGAATCCTGGCCGCCGGAAAACAGCACCAGGGCGCTCTGCGTGTTCAGGGTAGGGGCCAGCGAAGGGGATGGGGAGGAGGTGGACATGGCGGCAAAGAGAAGAACAGTGAACCAGAAGGGCAAGCGCACGGGGCCTGGACGGCATCGCTACCGTCCAGGCCCCGTGCGGGCTGTTGGCAAGCTTAGTTGGTTTTCTTGAGCGAATCCAGCGTCTGCTCGATATAGTCGCCATCAGGATCGGTGAACTTCAGGCGCACCGGATACCACTCCATCTTCGGCGCCAGCCAGATATCGAGCTTCTGGCCCTGGTCGTCCGGCGGCGGGGCGCGGAAGATGTGCAGCGCTTCGGTCTCGCCCTGGGGTGTGCGGATCTTTTCGCGGCCCACCACCTTGAAGGTCCACTGCTCGGCGTCGCGCTGGCCGGCCACGAAGAAATTCCACTCCGAACCCGGTTTCATCTTGGCCGCGTTGGCGCGGGCGATGGCCACGAATTGCCAGGTGATGCTGGTGCGGTCCTGCTCGCCGCCCTGCAGCGGATAGCTCTCGGCGGACTGGGTGAAGGTGATCTTGTTCTGTTCGCGGTTGAAGGTGGTGGTGGAGGGCTCGCGGCGCAGGCGTTTTTCCACAAAGCGGTCCGGCGCCAGGCCGTAGGCATCCACCGCGCCTTCGCTGGTGGCTTCCAGGATCTTGCCCAGCAGCATCGCCCGGGTCTCGCTGGTGACGCTGTAGCTGGTCTTGCTCTGGGTCCACTTCACCAGGCCCTGGCCCTTGACGTCCAGGCCGCTCTGCTTGGCCTGGATGGAATAGTTCAGTTCAGCCGAAGGCGGCAGGTTGTAGGGGCGCTTGTCTACCGGATGCGGTCCATCGGTGGCCCAGGCGGGCGCGCAGGCAGTCAGCGTGGCCAGCGCCAGCGCGGGAAGGGAAGCAAGGGAGAAGCGGTTCATGGCGGTCTTTTTTAAAAGTCTCTGTGGATAAGTTGAGGCAGCCATCTCGGTGCCATATTGCTGGTACGACAAGTGCTCGGCCCGGCGGTTCTGCTGCGTACGCACATAATTGTGCGTAATTGTTTCCGATTTTGACAGCGCCTGCCAGATACGGCAGGCCTCACCGGCGCAGTTCCGACAGGCTCAGTTCCGTGACATCGCCATTGGGCCTGGGATCGGTATAGCGCAGCCGCGCCGGATACCACTCATGCTGGGGCGCCAGCCAGATATCGATGCGGTCTTCGTAGGCGCCGGGCTTGGGTACGCGTACCACGTGCCAGGTCTGCAAGGTGCCGATGGGAAGCTTGACGGCTTCCTCGCCGATGACCTGCATGCGCCAGACCTCGCCATCACGCACGCCCGCCACGAACAGGTCGATCGCCGCCCCAGGCCGGAATTGCGCCGGATCGCCTCGGCCAATGGCCGCCAATTGCCAGATCAGGCTGCCGCGGTCCTGTTCGCCGCCACGGCGGGGATAGCGTGTCTCGGAGGCGGAAAAGCTGATGCTGTCCCCGTTGCGGTTGAAGTGGGTATTGGTGGCCGAGCGGAATTTCTTCTTCTCCGTGTAGAGCGTGGGTGAAACGCCCCAGGCATCCAGCTCTCCCTCGCTGGAGAACTTCAGCCAGGTGACCCAGATGGCGGTGACTTCGCCCTCCAGCCGGTAATGCTGGCCGCTGTTGCGCCAGTCCAGGCTGGCCGATCCATAGCTGGCCTTCTGGTCGATGGTGCCGGTGACGTCGTAGTCCAGCACGGCGCTGGGTGGCGCGTCGGTGCGGTATTGCTTGCCATTGGTATCGGTGGGAACAGGTTCGCTCTTGTCGGCAGCGCTGGCGCGAGCAGCCTCGCCTGCTGCGCCTGCCTCGCCAGCGCCGCCGGGCGCGGCTGGCATGGCATGCGAAGCCTCGGGGGCGGCGGTGTAGAGGGGTTCGACGGTCTCGCGGATGGGTTCGTCGGGCGGGGCTATGCTCGGCTCGGCGGCGCGCCGTGGTGCGCGTACAGGACGTGCGCGCGGTGCTGGCGTCTTGGCCGGTGGGGGCGGGGCAGGAAGCGCCACCGGCTCCACCGGCGGGGGCGGCGTCTGGAGTTGCACCGTGAGGACGTTTTCCGACGCGGGGGTGTGCATGGCGATGATGTGCCGCCGCCCCCAGCCCACCAGCAGGGCGTGCAGCAGCAGGGTCAGTGTGATCAGGACCAGCAGGCGCGGCCAGCGCCGGGGTGGGCGGGAAACATCGGTCATGCCGGCAGTGTATCGGATCAATCCGGCAGTGTGGCGTGGCCGCGCGTACCGGGCCGGGTTTTCAAACAACGTACAATGCGGATTTTGTGCTGCACCTGCTGACGCAACGATGAAATTACGCCTGTCCTCCCGTCTTCTGTCCCTGGCTCTTGCCATCGCGCTGCCCCTCGCGCTGTCACCGGCCCGCGCCGCTGCGCCTCTGGCGCCGATCCGCATCGGCATGATCGATGGCCTCTCCGGCCCCTTCGCCAATGCCGGCGAAGCCGTGGTGCGCAACATCAGCTATGCCATCGAGCGCGTCAACGCACGCGGCGGCGTGACGCTGCCTGATGGCAAGCACTTGCTGCAACTCTCCACCTTCGATAACAAGTTGGGCGTGGAAGACTCGCTGGTGCAGTTCCGCCAGCTCACCGATGAGCGCATCCCTTTCCTGATCGAGGGCAACAGTTCGGCGGTTGCCGCCGCGCTCATCGATGCCGTCAACAAGCACAACCAGCGCGAGCCGGATCGCCGCGTGCTGTTCCTGAACTATTCGGCAGTGGACCCGACGCTGACCAATGAGAAGTGCAGCTTCTGGCACTTCCGCTTCGACGCCAGCGCCGACATGCGCATGCAGGCGCTGACCGAATCGATCAAGGCCGATCCCGCCACCAGGAAGGTTTACCTGATCGACCAGGACTACAGCTTCGGCCGCCAGGTCGCCAAGGCGGCGCGCGAGCAACTGGCGGTCAAGCGCCCCGACATCGCCATCGTCGGTGACGAATTGCATCCGATCGGCAAGATCAAGGACTTCGCTCCCTACATCGCCAAGATGCGCAGTGCCGGGGCCGACGCCGTCATCACCGGCAACTGGGGCAATGACCTGACGCTGCTGGTGAAGGCCGCCCGCGATGCGGGCTTCAAGGTCAAGTTCTACACCTTCTATGCCAACAGCCTAGGAGCGCCAGCCGCCATCGGTGAGGCCGGCGTGGGCGTGGTGCGGGCGGTGGCCGAATGGCATCCCAATGCGGGCGGCAATCCGGGCTCGCCCAGCGATGCCTATTACCAGGCATTCCGCCAGCGCTATCCCCAGCCCAAGGACGATTATCTCTACCTGCGCATGCAGGTCATGATCGACATGCTGGCCAAGGCTATCGAAAAAGCCGGCAGCGTCGATCCCAAGGCGGTTGCATATGCCCTGGAAGGCGCGCAATATCAGAGCACCTTCCACTCGGCCACGATGCGCGCCCAGGATCACCAGCTGATCCAGCCGCTCTACCTGATGCAGATGCAGCGCGCCGACAGCGGCGGCATCCGCTTCGACAACGAAGGCAGCGGCTACGGTTTCCGCACCGAGCGCTTCATCCCGGCCGAGCAGACTGCGCTGCCCAGCAGTTGCCGGATGCAGCGGCCGCCGCGCTGAGGGCCGGCGCACAGATTTGCAGGACACAACAACAGGAGCGATCAATGCTGAACCAGGACAAGATGCCGGGCGCAGGCTCGGTGGGCGACACCCTCGAATTCATGAAGAACATGTGGAGCAGCATGGGCGCACCTGCCATGGCCACGCCCTCGTTGTCGGTGGAGGACATCAACAAGAAGATCGGCGATCTCAAGACGGTGGCCTCCTGGCTGGAGCTGAACCTGAACATGCTCAAGGCCACCATCCAGACGCTGGAGGTGCAAAGCGCGACCTTGTCCACCCTGCAAGCCATGAGCGCCATCATGGCCAGCCAGCAGGCCCCGGCTGACGAGGCCGCCCCGGAGGAGGGCAAGGCCGCGTCGCCCTTCCCGTTCGGCTTCCCGATGTGGCCGGGGGCAGGAGAGCCGCAGGCGGCCACCGAGGAACCGGCTGACGCTCCTGATGTTGCTGAGGAGCAAGAAGAGCCGCCGGAAGAGGCCGCCGCGCCAGCCGCAGAGGCCGATGCGCCCGACCTGCAGGCCGCCATGGCCAATCCCAATGCCTGGTGGAATCTCCTGCAGGACCAGTTCAAGCAGGCCGTCGGCAATGCCCTGGCCGGCGGCCAGCCTGAGCAGGAACCGTTGCTCAAGCCCGCCAAGCCGCCCAAGGCCCCCAAGCGTAGCGAAAATAAGACAGTCGCCGCCAAGCCCAAGGCCGCGCCGAAAGTCAGACCAGCAGGCGCTCCCAAGGCAGGCAAGGCAGCCAAGCCGGTGCCGAAGAAGCCACCGGTCAAGAAAGCGCCGCGCAGCGCCGCAAATACGAGCGCGCCGGGCCGGACGGCTGTTGTACAATCCCGGCAAAACAAGAAGCCAGCCTCCCGCAAGCCAACCTCCCCCTGATCATCGCCACGGCAGAGCCTGGCCCCCCGGGCGCGTTCGCGCCGGGGTCTTGTCACACTGCCGAAACCTGGCGGTTTTAGGATAGTCAGGGAAAATCTTGTTAAAATCAGATACTTAACGCATATAGGCCCATACAGAGATGCTGTACCCAGAATTGTTCAAATCGCTAGAGCAGGTCCGTTGGAATATGGATAAGGATATTCCCTGGGACAAGTTCGACGCTTCCTTGCTCACCGACGAACAGGCCCAGACCATTCGCATGAACGCGATCACGGAATGGTCCGCGCTGCCGGCGACCGAGATGTTCCTGCGCGACAACCGCGGGGACAGCGATTTTTCGGCATTCATGTCGGTATGGTTCTTCGAAGAGCAGAAGCACTCGCTGGTGCTGATGGAATACCTGCGCCGCTTCCGCCCGGACATGTGCCCGACCGAAGAAGAGCTGCATAACGTGCGCTTCGAGTTCGATCCGGCGCCGCCGCTGGAAACCCTGATGCTGCACTTCTGCGGCGAAATCCGCCTGAACCACTGGTACCGTTGTGCCGCTGACTGGCACACCGAGCCGGTCATCAAGCAGATCTACAAGATCATCAGCCAGGATGAAGCCCGCCACGGCGGCGCTTACCTGCGCTACATGAAGAAGGCCTTGAATGAAATGGGCGACAAGGCCCGCGCCGCCTTCGCCAAGATCGGCGTGCTGATGGCCTCGGCGCGTCGCACCGAAAAGCCGCTGCATCCGACCAACCTGCACGTGAACCAGGCGCTGTTCCCCAACGACACCGTGCAAAGCCGCCTGCCCGATCCGGAATGGCTGGAGCGCTGGCTGGACAACCAGATCAAGTTCGATGGCGAGTGGGAAAAGAAGGTTGTCGACCGCATCCTGCACAATATGTCGCTGCTGTTCGAA
Organism: Herbaspirillum camelliae; assembly: GCF_001929405.1. Lineage (NCBI taxonomy): Bacteria > Pseudomonadati > Pseudomonadota > Betaproteobacteria > Burkholderiales > Oxalobacteraceae > Herbaspirillum > Herbaspirillum camelliae. The sequence continues at coordinate 278,911 of NZ_KV880769.1, read as the reverse complement.
CGCACCTTCAGCAACGTCCAGGAACTGAACCGCTACCGCAAGGAAGTGACCCAGCGCATCCTGCCGTCGGGCACCGCCGCAGCCTGAGAAGGAAAGGTCCTTCACCGGCAGCAAGGCAGCAAGGCAGTACAATGGCAAAAGCCGCAACCTCAGGTTGCGGCTTTTTTCATCCTGCAATTCCCCGTTCACCCGACCCGATCCCGATCAAGATGGCCGACTTCGAATCCAAACTCTGCACCCGCGACGAACTCCAGCAGCGCGTGGCCCAACTGCCCAAGCCGGTAGTGATGACCAATGGCGTGTTCGATATCCTGCATCGCGGCCACGTGACCTACCTAGCGCAGGCCCGCGCCCAGGGCGCTTCGCTGGTGGTGGCGGTCAATACCGACGCTTCCGTCAAGCGCCTGGGCAAGGGCGACGACCGTCCCATCAATACCTGCGAAGACCGCATGGCGGTGCTGGCGGCGCTGGAATCGGTGGCGCTGGTGGTCCCCTTCGATGAAGATACGGCGTTGGAAGCCGTGCAGCAGGCGCGCCCCGAGATCTACGTCAAGGGCGGCGACTACGACATGCACGCCATCCCCGAAGGCCAGGCCGTGGCGGCCTATGGCGGCCAGGTGCTGTCGATCGCCTTCGAGCATGATCGCTCCACCACCAAGCTGCTGGCCAAGGTGCGCAAGCTGGCCGGCTGATCGCAGGACGCAGGGGGCCGCAAAGAACAAGGCCGGCAGGAGCATCGCTCGCTGCCGGCCTTGGCGTTTCAGGAACCGGCTGTGGCAGCCGGGCCTGTTCAGTGGTGCATATGCTCCTTCATGTCCTTCATGCCATCCTTGCCGGCGGCAGCCGCCTTGCCGTCTTCGACGTTGAAGGTTACCTCGACCTTGCCAGCCTTCTCGAAGGTCAGCGTGGCCGGGACCTTGTCGCCCGCCTGCAGCGGCTTGGACAGGCCCATGAGCATGATGTGGTAGCCATTGCCCGGCTGCATGGCGATCTTCTGGCCGGGTTTGACCTCGAGGCCGCCATCGACTTCGCGCATCTTCATCACATTGCCTTCCATGGCCATGGTGTGGATTTCACCGGACTTGGCCGCCGGCGAGGACACGCCCACCAGGCGATCGGCCGTGGTCCCCTTGTTTTCGATGCTCAGGTAGGCCCCGGCAGCCGGCTGGCCGGGCACGGTGGCGCGTGCGTAGGGATGGCCGATTTCCAGCTGGCCCAGCTTGTATTCATGCGCCTGCGACAGGGGCGCGGCCGCCAGCAGGGCGGTGGCCAGGGCGGCGCCGGCAGCGCGTTGGAAGACATGTTGCAGTTTCATCTTTTGTATCCTTTTTGGTGCGGGTGCAGCGACCCGTGCTGATCGTTCAGGCCGGGATGGCCAGTATGCGGAGGGAGTGGCGCAACAGGATCAGGCCGGCGGCGCGCGCGCCCGCGCACTGCCCGGGGCAAGGCTGGCCGAGCGCAGCGGCCCGGCGGAGCGCACCAGCGGATAGCTGGTCCCATCCGTCACGGCGGCCAGGCGCGCCTGCGAGGCATCGCTGGCGACACCCACGCCCAGGCTGCCGCAGCACAGGGGACAGTGGCCGCCGGCCAGATGCACCGGCGCATTGCCCGGCAAGCCATTGCCCACGCTGCAGATGACCATGGCCGGAACGTCGCGCAGCGTGCGCGCCAGCGCCTGCTGCCACCAGGGCGCGGCGGCCATGGCCAGCATCAGCGACAGGCCCAGCCACACCTGCAGCCAGGGGCGGCGGACGGTACGGCGGCGCAGGGAAGGGCGGGAAGACATGGGGCCTGATTATAGCAACCGGGATCGTCAGGCTCATTGACCTGCCTCCCTGCTCAGTATGGTGACAAATGCGAGCGTCCCGCCAAACCGTCCTTGCGTTCCGGAAAGCCGCACCGGCGCTCGCCATCGGCTTGCCCGGGAATGGCGCCATGCAAATTGATTGTTCAGGAGCGCTAGGCTAGACTTAGCGTCTTTTCGGGTATTCCATTCATTTTTTCCAAGGGAGAAGACTGCATGTCCTACAACAATAAGCTGACACTGCGCGCCATGGTGGCCGCCCTGTCCCTGGCAGCTGTCTGCTCCGCCCCGGCCATGGCTGCGGACAAGTCGGTCGCGGTGACCGCCATCGTTGAACATCCGGCCCTGGACGCAGTGCGGGATGGCGTCAAGGACGAGTTGAAGGAAGAAGGCTTCGAAGCCGGCAAGAACCTGAAGTGGGAATACCAGAGCGCCCAGGGCAATACCGGCACCGCGGCCCAGATCGCCCGCAAGTTCGTGGGTGACAAGCCCGACGCCATCGTGGCCATCGCCACTCCCTCGGCCCAGGCCCTGGTGGCCGCCACCAAGAGCATCCCGGTGGTCTACTCCGGCGTGACCGATCCGGTCGCCGCCCAACTGGTGAAGGACTGGAAGGCTTCCGGCACCAACGTCACCGGCGTGTCGGACCTGCTGGAGCTGGACAAGCAGGTGGACCTGATCAAGCGCGTGGTCCCCAACGCCAAGCGCGTGGGCATGGTCTACAACCCGGGTGAAGCCAACTCCGCCGTGGTGGTCAAGGCCTTGAAGGAACTGCTGGCCAAGTCCAACATGACCCTGGTGGAGGCTGCCGCTCCCCGTTCTGTGGACGTCGGTTCGGCCGCCAAGAGCCTGATCGGCAAGGTCGACGTGATCTACACCAATACCGACAACAACGTGGTTTCGGCCTATGAAGCGCTGGTCAAGGTCGGCAACGACGCCAAGATCCCGCTGGTGGCCTCCGACACCGACAGCGTCAAGCGTGGCGCCATCGCCGCCCTGGGCGTGAACTACTACGACCTGGGCCGCCAGACCGGCAAGGTGGTCGGCCGCATCCTCAAGGGTGAAAAGCCGGGCGACATCCCCTCGGCCACCAGCAGCAAGCTGGAGCTGTTCGTCAACACCGCCGCCGCCCAGAAGCAGGGCGTGACCCTGTCGCCGGAACTGGTGAATTCGGCCAAGACCGTCATCAAGCAGTAAGCAATCCCCGCGTCGATCCCGCTTTCAGGCGGGATCGACGCATCTGGCGCCGCCCCCAGCGCGCCCACTATAAACAGGTTGCCCGGCGATCATCAGGCCGAGGCGCCGACCACCCATGAATGAGGAGATGAACATGCTGGCCCTATCCAAATCCCTGCGCGCCATCGCCGGTGCGCTGGCGCTGAGCGCTGTGTGCGCCTCGGCGCTGGCCGCCGAGAAGGTGGTCGCAGTGACATCCTACGTCGAGCATCCTGCGCTGGACGCGGTGCGCGACGGCACCAAGGATGAACTGGTCGCCGCCGGCTTCGAGCCGGGCAAGAACCTGAAGTGGGAATTCCAGAGCGCCCAGGCCAATGCGGGCACCGCCGGCCAGATCGCCAAGAAGTTCGTGGGCGACAATCCCGACGTGATCGTCGCCATCGGCACCCCGTCGGCCCAGCCCATGGTGGCGGCGACCAAGACCATCCCCATCGTCTATTCGGCCATCGCCGATCCGATGGCCGCCCAGCTGGTCAAGGACTGGAAACCGTCCGGCACCAACGTGACCGGCATGTCGCACATGCTGGACCCGGTCAAGCAGGTCGAGGTCATCAAGCGCGTCGTGCCTGAGGCCAAGCGGGTCGGAGTGGTTTACAATCCGGGCGAAGCCAATTCCGTGTCGGCCCTGAACAACCTCAAGGGCGAGCTGCAGAAGGCTGGCCTGACCCTGGTGGAAGCTGCCGCTCCCCGTTCGGTGGACGTGGCTCCGGCCGCCAAGAGCCTGATCGGCAAGATCGATGTGATGTACACCACCACCGACAACAACGTGGTCTCGGTCTTCGAATCGCTGGCCAAGGTCTGCAACGATGCCAAGCTCCCGCTGATCGCTTCCGATACCGGCAGCGTCAAGCGTGGCGCGGTCGCAGCCCTGGGGGTGAACTTCTACGACATGGGCCGCCAGACCGGCAAGCTGGTGGTGCGTATCCTGAAGGGCGAGAAGGCCGGCGATATCCCTTCCTCGCCGGTCAAGAACCTGGAACTGTACGTCAACACGTCGGCCGCGCAGAAGCAGGGCGTGACGCTCTCGCCTGAATTCCTGAAGTCGGCGACCAAGGTCCTCAACTAAGGCCTGGGTCGCCCCGGCAGACGTGCACCGCCGACGGTCCCATCACCCGTGGGATGGCCGGCGCAACGCAGAAGACATTCGGCATTGGCGTACCGCGCCGTGCCGAATGTGTTTTTTAAGAAAGTCCTTTTATGTCGCTGTATACCCTCTTGGGCGCCCTGGAAATCGGCCTGATTTTCAGCCTGGTAGCCCTCGGAGTGCTGATCTCCTTCCGCATTCTGGTCTTCCCTGACTTGACCGTCGATGGCAGCTTCCCGCTCGGCGGCGCAGTCGCCGCGACCATGATCGCCGCTGGCTACAATCCCTTCCTGTCCACCTTCATCGCCTTGCTGGCGGGCGCCCTGGCCGGTTTCACCACCGCCTGGCTGAACGTGCGCCTGAAGATCATGGACCTGCTGGCCAGTATCCTGATGATGATCGCGCTGTACTCGATCAACCTGCGCGTCATGGGCAAGCCCAACGTGCCGCTGATCTCGGAGCCGACCATCTTCACCATCCTGCAGCCCGACGCGATCCCCGACTACGTGGCCCGGCCGTTGATCCTGCTGGTGGTGGTGATTGGCGCCAAGCTGCTGCTGGACTGGTTCTTCTCCTCCGAGATCGGCCTGGCCATGCGCGCCACCGGCGCTAACGCCCGCATGGCGCGCGCCCAGGGCATCGCCACCGGCCGCGCCACCCTGGCCGGCATGGCCCTGGCCAATTCGCTGGTGGCCCTGGCCGGTGCGCTGTTTGCGCAGACCCAGGGCGGTTCCGACATCTCCATGGGCATCGGCACCATCGTCATCGGCCTGGCTGCCGTCATCATCGGCGAGAACATCCTGCCGGCGCGTCGCCTGGTGTGGACCACGCTGGCGGTGATCCTGGGTGCGATCCTGTATCGCTTCTTCATTGCCCTGGCGCTCAACAGCGACTTCATCGGCCTGCAGGCGCAGGATCTGAACCTGGTCACCGCCGTGCTGGTGATGCTGGCGCTGGTGCTGCCCATGGGCAAGCGCAAGCTGAAACTGCTGAAGAAGGGAGCCTGAGATGTTGAAAGCCACTGATCTCAAGATCACCTTCAATCCCGGCACCCCCATCGAGAACCCGGCCCTGCGCGGCCTCTCGCTGGAAATCCCGACCGGCCAGTTCGTGGCCGTGATCGGCTCCAACGGTGCGGGCAAGTCCACCTTCCTCAACGCCATCTCCGGTGACCTGCTGGTCGATACCGGCAAGATCGAGATCGACGGCACCGACGTCACCCGCAAGCAGGCCTGGGATCGCGCGGGCATGGTGGCCCGTGTGTTCCAGGATCCGATGGCCGGCACCTGCGAGGCGCTGACCATCGAAGAGAACATGGCGCTGGCGATGGCGCGGGGCCGTCGTCGCGGCTTCAATTTCGCCATTCGCGGCAAGATGCGCGAGCTGTTCCGCGAGAAGCTCTCCATCCTCAACCTGGGGCTGGAAAACCGCCTCACCGACCGCATCGGCCTGCTCTCCGGCGGCCAGCGCCAGGCGGTGAGCCTGTTGATGGCCTCGCTGCAGCCTTCGCGCATCCTGCTGCTCGATGAACATACGGCCGCGCTGGACCCGAAGACGGCCGCCTTCGTGCTGGAACTGACGGCCAAGATCGTCTCCGAGGCCAAGCTGACCACCATGATGGTGACCCACAGCATGCGCCAGGCGCTGGACTATGGCGACCGCACCGTGATGCTGCACCAGGGCCGCGTGGTGCTGGATGTGTCCGGCCCGGAACGCGCCGGGCTGGATGTGCCGGACCTGCTCAAGATGTTCGAGCAGACGCGGGGTGAGAAACTCTCGGACGACGCCCTGCTGCTGGGCTGATCGGCCTTGCCAACGAAAACGGCTCCCTCGGGAGCCGTTTTTTCATGGGCGCAGCGGCAGATCAGTTGCCACCCTCATAGCCATTCTGCCGCCACGCCTCATACACCACCACCGCCACCGTATTGGAGAGGTTGATGCTGCGATTGCCCGGCCGCATCGGCAGGCGGATGCGCTGTGCAGTGGGGAAGGATTCACGCCGCTCCGGGGCCAGGCCGCGTGTCTCGGAGCCGAACACGAAGGTATCGCCCGGCCGGAAGGCCAGGCCCGCAAAGGGCGTGGAGCCATGCGTGGTCATGGCGAACATGCGCGCTTCATCGAAGAGCGGATCCTGGCGGCGGTGCGCCAGGAACTGCTCCCAGTCCTTGTGCACCTGCATGTTGGCGTATTCGTGATAATCCAGTCCGGCGCGCCGCATCTTGGCGTCATCCAGCGGAAAGCCGAGCGGCTCCACCAGATGCAGTTGCGCGCCGGTATTGGCGCACAGGCGGATGATGTTGCCGGTATTGGGAGGGATCTCCGGCTCGACCAGGACGACGTGGAACAAAAAAATCTCCTGCAGAAAAAGGATGGCCGGTCCGACTCAGACCGGCAGGGTGCGCGCAAAGACCAGGTTGGTCACGCGCCGGGCGCCGTGCCGCTTGAGCACGATCGCCACTTCATTCAAGGTGGCGCCGGTGGTCATGACGTCATCGACGATGCCCACATGCAGGCCGCGCACCTGGTCCATGGTCGCGAAGGGCAGGGCAAAGGCGGCGCGCACGTTGCGGGCGCGCGCGCCCACCGGCAGGGCTGATTGCGCTTCGGTTTCCTTCTTGCGCTCCAGCAGTTGTGGTTGCAAGGGCAGGCCCATCAGTTGCGACAGCGGCTTGGCGATTTCCAGGGCCTGGTTGAAGCCGCGCTCCTGCAAGCGCGTGCGGCCCAACGGCACCGGGGCCAGCAGGCTGGGCATGGGCAGCGTCACATCGCTGCCCGGAACGGGGTTGCGGCGCGAGGCATCGTGGATCAGCCGAGCCAGCAAGGGCGCCAGCCGCAGGTCGCCCGCAAACTTGAGCGCCAGCGCCAGCTGGTCGGAAGGGGCGAAATAATCGGTGGCGACGATGGTGGCGTCGAAGGCCGGGCGGTCCTTGAGACAAGCGCCGCAGCGCAATTCCTTGCCGGTGACCGGCATGGGCATGGCGCACTGGATGCAGCGGCGGTGCTGGCGGGTATAAAAACGCTTGTGGCAGGGCGCGCAGAGGATCTCGCGGCCTTCGGCCCCGCACAGTGCGCAGGCGCTCGGCAGCAAGGGCGGCACGCGCGCCAGCAGGCGCTTTAGCCAGTTGGGGCCGCTGTTCTTCTTGGGCGCAGGCGCGGCTGCGCGGCGATAGCCTGGGCTGCTGGCTCCTTTGGCCGGGGCCGCGGTGGCAGGCTTGGCCGGCGAAGTGGCCCGTGACGTGGCCGGTTTCGGCGATGTGCGATCCATGCGTGGTGCGCCCGGTAAAAATGGATTTCGACTAAACTACGCGCATTATCGCATCAGCTCCGGTGGAGTTGCTGCACATTAGCCCCAAACGAGTCCCAAACCAGCCTCAAACGGTCCCGATCCGTCTTTCTACCCGTCTGTCTCCCATGTCCCTGCCGCCGTCTTCCGCCAGCGCCAAGCTGAGCGCCCCCATCGACCTGCCCCTGGTTCGCCGCCGCTTCGGTCATCCGCAGCGCGTGGCCGAGTCCGATTTCCTGCGGCGCGAGGTGTCGGCGCGCATGCAGGAGCGGTTGGCGCTGGTGAAGATCAATCCGCGTGAAGTGCTCGACGCCGGCTGTGGCGAAGGAGCGGACCTGCCGGTCTTGCAGAAGCGCTATCCGGAAGCCCAGGTGATCGGCCTGGATGGCGCCTATGGCATGCTGGCCGTGGCCGCCGAGCATCAGCGCGGGGCGCAGACGGCGATGAACCGCTTGTTCGGCTCGATCAACAAGTGGCTGGGTTCCGGCCCCGCCCTGAGCGGTCCTGAGCTGGCCTGCGCCGACTTTGCGCGGCTGCCGCTGGCGGCCAATGCGCTGGACCTGGTCTGGTCCAACCTGGCCCTGCACTGGCACCCCCAGCCTGACCGTGTGTTCGCTGAATGGCGTCGTGTCTTGCGGGTAGAGGGCTTGCTGATGTTTTCCTGCTTCGGTCCCGATACGCTGCGCGAAGTACGCAGCGCTTTCGAGCGCATCGATCTTGCACCGCACACCTTGCCCTTCGTGGACATGCACGACTTCGGCGACATGCTGGTCAATGCCGGCTTCTCCACGCCAGTCATGGACATGGAGACCATCACCGTCACCTACGACACCCCGCAAAGGCTGCTGGAGGATGTGCGCGCCTGGGGCGGCAACCCGCTGGAGACACGGCGGCGCAGCATGATGAGCCGCGACCAGCACCAGCGCCTGTTGGCCGCCTTCGACGCCATGCGCAAGCCCGATGGCAAGATTCCGCTGACCTTCGAGATCATCTATGGCCATGCCTTCCGTCCGGTGCCCAAGACCACGGCGGCTGGCGAGAGCATCATCCGCTTCGATCGTCCGCCACGATAGTCAGATGGTCAGGAAGCTGACCAGCCCGCCCTGGCGTTGCGTCATCGTGACGCCCCTCGGCCACCCCGCGCCACCCCGCGCGCCTCGCAAGGCCGCTCCCCTGGCCGCTGATGGACTCCAGCGGACCGCCAGGGGCAGCTCTGCCCACACCTCTATGGGCAATGCGGCGGTGCGTGCTTGATCCATGGCGACGTTAGCCCTTATACTCAAATCAGGAAAAAAAATTCACTGCAAGAAATTCCAGCAAGAACAAATAGCAAGAATAAATAAAAACCGCAAAACGGATAGCCACGGATAGCGCCCCTGTCGGGCAGATCGAGCCAGCCGTACAGGACCGATTGCCGCATCCAGTGAATCCCGCTGCGGATCGAAAGAGAGACACGCTCGACCCAATCCAGGTGGCGAGGTGCTATGGAGACGCGGGAATGGATATTGAAGCGCAATTGTTCGATTGCGCCACGCCAGCTGGCGTGGGTCTTCGCAATCCTTTGTACGGTTTCACTGACAGTCGCACTGGGCTTCACGCTGCACGGCGCCTGGATCATTCTGGTTTTTTCATTCATTGAGTCAACGGCGGTGGGCGCGGCCATGCTGGTCTACGCCCGTCACGCCACGGATCGCGAAGTGGTAAGGCTGGCCGACGAGGGCCTGGTCGTCGAGGTGACGCAGGGCAGCCGGTCCAGTCGCAGCACGCTGCAGTGGCAGGGCATGCGCATTGACTATCCTGTGGGCCGCCAGGCGCTGGTGGCCCTGGAGAGCCGGGGGCAGCGCGTGGAAGTGGGGCGGTTCATGAACGAAGGCCAGCGCCGCGAGTTCGCCCGCGAACTCCAGCGCGAACTCTCGGCCAGGGCCGGCGGGATGGCTGCACTCTCATTCTTATAATTTTGGGCTTTAGAGGAAATCCATGAAACTTGCGAAGCGCCTTCAATCCTTGATCCTTGGTGCCTCGCTGCTGGCGGCCGGCTTGCCGGCCTGGGCAGTGGTGGACAGTCCGGGGGGACCGGCCGTGTTGCAGATGAATTTCCAGCCTCCGGTGACCAAGATCGCCGAGCAGATCTATGACCTGCACATCCTCATGCTCATCATCTGCCTGGTCATCTTCGTGGCCGTGTTCGGCGTGATGTTCTACTCCATCATCAAGCACCGCAAGTCGGTCGGCCACAAGGCCTCCACCTTCCACGAAAGCACGGCCGTCGAGATCGCCTGGACCGTGGTGCCTTTCCTGATCGTCATCGGCATGGCCCTGCCGGCCACCAAGACGGTGGTGGCGATGAAGGACACCTCCAATGCCGACCTCACCATCAAGGTCACCGGCATGCAGTGGAAGTGGGGCTATGACTATCTCAAGGGCGAAGGCGAGGGCATCTCCTTCCTCTCCAACCTGGCCACGCCGCGCGAACAGGTTACCGATCCTTCGCTGAAGAAGAACGACAACTACCTCATCGAAGTGGATAACCCGGTGGTCGTACCGGTTAACAAGAAGGTACGCATTGTTACCACCGCCAATGACGTCATCCACTCTTGGACCATCCCTGCCTTCGGCGTGAAGCAGGACGCCATCCCCGGCTTCGTGCGCGACACCTGGTTCCGCGCCGAGAAGATCGGCACCTATCGCGGTCAGTGCGTGGAGCTGTGCGGCAAGGACCACGCCTTCATGCCCATCGTGGTCAACGTGGTCAGCGAAGACGATTACAAGCAGTGGGTCGATGGCAAGAAAAAGGAAATGGCCGCCAAGGCCGATGATCCCAACAAGACCTGGACCGTGGACGAGTTGAAGCAACGCGGCGAGAAGGTCTATGCCGCTAACTGCGTGACCTGCCACCAGGCCACTGGCAAGGGCGTGCCGGGCGCATTCCCGGCGCTGGACGGTAGCCCCGTGGTCAACGGCCCCAAGGATGGCCAGATCCATATTCTGCTCAACGGCAAGAATGGCATGCCGCCCTGGAAGGGCGTGTTGAACGATACCGAAATCGCCGCCGTGATCACCTACACGCGCAACAGCTGGTCCAACAAGGCCCAGGAAAACATCGTGCAGCCCGCCGAAGTGCTGGCCGCCCGCAAGTAATCGTTTGGAGAACCGGACATGACTACCACTGTCGATCACGCCCCCGATCATTCCCACGATCACGGGCATGGGCACGCTCACGATGACCACGCGCACGACCATCCGCACGGCTGGCGCCGCTGGCTCTTCGCCACCAACCACAAGGACATCGGCACGCTCTACCTGTGGTTCTCGTTCACCATGCTGCTCTCGGGCGGCGTGCTGGCGCTGTTGATCCGGGCCGAGCTGTTCCAGCCGGGCCTGCAGTTCTTCCGTCCTGAATTCTTCAACCAGTTGACCACCATGCACGGCCTGGTGATGGTGTTCGGCGCGATCATGCCGGCCTTCGTGGGCTTCGCCAACTGGATGATCCCGCTGCAGATCGGCGCCTCCGACATGGCCTTTGCGCGCATGAACAACTTCTCGTTCTGGCTGCTGCCACCGGCCGCGTTGCTGCTGGCCGGCTCCTTCCTGGTGCCGGGCGGCGCCACTGCCGCCGGCTGGACGCTGTATGCACCGCTGTCCACCCAGATGGGCACGGGCATGGACATGGGCATCTTCGCCATGCACATCATGGGCGCATCGTCCATCATGGGCTCGATCAACATCATCGTCACCATCTTGAACATGCGCGCCCCTGGCATGACGCTGATGAAGATGCCCATGTTCTGCTGGACCTGGCTCATCACCGCCTATCTGCTCATCGCCGTGATGCCGGTGCTGGCCGGCGCCATCACCATGACGCTGACCGACCGCCACTTCGGCACCTCCTTCTTCAACGCTGCCGGCGGCGGGGACCCGGTGATGTACCAGCACATCTTCTGGTTCTTCGGCCACCCCGAGGTCTACATCATGATCCTGCCGGCCTTCGGCATCGTCTCGCAGATCATCCCGGCCTTCGCGCGCAAGCCGCTGTTCGGCTATGCATCGATGGTGTACGCCACCGCCTCGATTGCGATCCTGTCCTTCATCGTCTGGGCGCACCACATGTTCACCACTGGCATGCCGGTGACCGCGCAGCTGTTCTTCATGTACGCCACCATGTTGATTGCGGTGCCGACCGGCGTGAAGATCTTCAACTGGATCGCCACCATGTGGCGCGGCTCCATGACCTTCGAGACGCCGATGCTGTTCTCGGTGGGCTTCATCTTCGTCTTCACCATGGGCGGCTTTACCGGCCTGATCCTGGCCGTCACCCCCATCGACATCCAGATGCAGGATACCTACTACGTGGTGGCCCACTTTCACTACGTGCTGGTGGCCGGCTCCCTGTTTGCGCTCTTCGCGGGTTACTACTACTGGGGCCCGAAGTGGACCGGTTTCATGTACAACGAATGGCGCGGCAAGTTCCACTTCTGGGCTTCGCTGATCACCTTCAACATCACCTTCTTCCCGATGCACTTCCTGGGTCTGGCGGGCATGCCGCGCCGCTATGCGGACTACCCGGCGCAGTTCACCGACTTCAACATGATCGCCTCCGTCGGCGCCTTCGGGTTCGGGCTGTCGCAGGTGTACTTCCTGTTCTTCGTCGTGATCCCGTCGATCAAGGGCGGCAAGCAGGCCGAGGCCAAGCCCTGGGAAGGCGCCGAAGGCCTGGAATGGACCGTGCCCAGCCCGGCCCCCTTCCACACCTTCGAAGAACCGCCGGTGGTGAAGTGATCCGCTGTGGATAAGATAGACAAGCAAGCACTCGTGAAGCAAAGGCCGACGCCATGACTGCACGCAAGAAACCCAACAACCTGCGCACCGGCCTGCTGCTGGGGCTGGTGGCGCTGGCCTTCTTCATCGGCATCTTCATCAACCGCATCTGGTTTGCCCAATGAGCCAACACGATGATCCACTGCAGGACCAGGAAGAACGCGGCCTGAACCGCGTGATGCTGCGCAAGCTGCTGGTGGTGGCGGTGTTGATGTTCGGCTTTGGCTACGCGCTCATCCCGGTCTATCGCAAGATCTGCGAAGTGACCGGCGTGAACTTCCTCACGCCCAAGGACGTAACGGTGGAAGCGCCCACCAATACCCAGATCGACAAGTCGCGCACCATCACCGTGGAGTTCGACGGCAATGCCCAGGGGCCGTGGCGTTTCCGTCCCACGGTGACGAGCATGCAGGTCCATCCCGGCGAGATGACCCAGGTGACCTACGAAGTGGTCAACACGCAATCGCGCAACGTCGATGCCCAGGCCATTCCGAGCTACGCGCCGCAGCAATCGGCGGCGTTCTTCAAGAAGGTGGAGTGCTTCTGCTTTACCCAGCAGACGCTGGGGCCCAACCAGGCCAAGCAGATGCCGGTGGTGTTCTATATCGATCCGAAGCTGCCCAAGGACGTGACCACCATCACGCTGTCCTATACCTTCTTCGAGATCAATGGCAAGGACAAGACCGCAGGCTGAGCAGCAGTGCTCTGCAAGGAGGCAGTTTGACAGATGAACTGAAGCAGGCCGCGCAGCGCAAGGCCTCGTTCGGGGCGACGATGAAGGCGGTGTTCTGGTCCTTCTTCGGCGTGCGCAAGCGCAAGGATTATGAATCGGATGCGGCCAGGTTGAATCCGGTCCACGTGATCATCGCCGGCATCCTGGGCGCTGCCTTGTTCGTGGCGGTGCTGGTGATCATCGTCAAGCTGGTGGTGGGCAGTGCGACAGGGCAATGATCGGCGCGCTTGGCCGGGTAGATGATCAGCTTGATCGAGTAGCAATTTATTTAGTCATTGAAGACCTGGAAGTTAGTTTTGTCTTTCCAAAAACTAAGGAAAGCCAAAGCGTGCAGGACCAGGCCACAACCATCGGATTTCGTACCGGGAGAAGAACATGAGTTCTCAGCAAGCCAAGGCGCCCCACTATTTCGTTCCAGGCCCGTCACGCTGGCCGATGATGGCGGGCATTTCCATGCTTATCACCATGATCGGGGCCTCGGCCTGGGTCAATGGTGTGTCGTGGGCCCCTTATGTCAACATCCTCGGCATCCTGATGGTGCTGGTGGTCTTGTACTACTGGTTCGGCGACGCCATCCGCGAGTCCGAGTCCGGCCTCTACAGCGAGCGCATCGATCTGTCCTATCGCTGGAGCATGAGCTGGTTCATCTTCTCGGAGGTGATGTTCTTCGCCGCCTTCTTCGGCGCGCTGTTCTACGCCCGCAGCATCACCATGCCCTGGCTGGCCGATCTCGACCACAAGCTGATCTGGCCGGACTTCGCTGGCCAGTGGGGCAATGTCGGCCCGGCCGGCACGGTGGAGAACTTCACCACCATGGGACCGTTCCCCATCCCCACCATCAACACACTGCTGCTGCTGACCTCGGGCGTGACGCTGACCATTTCGCACCACGCCATGCGCGCCGGCCATCGCACGCAGACAGCGGTGTGGCTGTTCCTGACCATCCTGCTGGGGGCGGTCTTCATGGGCTTCCAGGCCTATGAATATATCCATGCCTACAGCGAGCTGAACCTCAAGTTGAGTTCCGGCATCTATGGCTCGACCTTCTTCATGCTGACGGGCTTTCACGGCTTCCATGTGACCATGGGCGCGATCATGCTGTCGGTGGTGCTCTATCGCGTGCTGCGCGGTCACTTCACGCCCACCCATCACTTCGCCTTCGAAGGCGCGGCTTGGTACTGGCACTTCGTGGACGTGGTGTGGCTGGGCCTGTATGTGGTGGTGTACTGGCTGTAAGGCTGCCGCTGCCGGCGTTGCTGTCCCGCGAAAAAGCCGCACCGAGGTGCGGCTTTTTCATGCGGCCTGGCCGGGGAGGGGGTTCAGCGGATGCCGGTGGGCTGTATCCAGCCCAGCTTGTAGCTCAGCAGGATGAACAGGAACAGCGCCACCGAAAAGCCTACCCGCAAGGTCAGCGCCTGTACGGTGCGGTTGCTCTTGCCCTTGTCGCGCATGAGGAAGATCAGCGCCGAGGCCAGGCTGGCCAGGATCAGGATGAAGGCGATGGCGACGACGATTTTCATGGCGGCAGATTTCCTGTCTCGGTAGCGCAGCTTGCGGTATGCTGCGGTGGATTGCCTGGATTTCTTAGTTTTTGTAGTGCGTTTTCTTAGTTCATTGTAAGTCCAAACTAACTAATGCCAACCAGATTCCGTTTCCGGATCATTCCTTTCTGCGCCATGTTCATCGTGGCCGCCGCCGGCATCGCACTGGGGCAATGGCAGACCCATCGCGCGCAGGAAAAGCAGGCCCTGCAAGCGCGCATGCAAGCCCGCGCCGCCGAGGCGCCCTTGTCTGCGCTGCCTCCTGATGATCAATCGCTGCAGGATGAATTCCGCCAGGTCAGCTTGCGTGGTCAGTTCATCCCGCAATGGACGCTCTATCTGGAAAATCGTCCCCACCAGGGAGCCGTCGGCTTCCATGTCCTGACCCTGTTCAAGCCGGAGGGCAGCGCGCAGGCCGTGGTAGTGGCGCGTGGATGGGCGCCGCGTGACGCCGTTGATCGCACCCGGGTGCCACAGTCGCCGCCGCCGCAGGGGACGACCGAAGTGCAAGGCCTGCTGCGCCGGGATGCCGGACATGTCCTGCAACTGGGACAGGCCGATGCACCCAGGCCCGGCGCCATCCTGCAGAATCTCGACCTGGCGGCCTTGGCGCAGGCGTCCGGGATGCCGCTGTCGGGCTTTGTGATCGAGCAGGGCGGGGACGTGAGCGACGGGCTGCTGCGCGACTGGCCCGCGCCCTCGCTGGGCATCGACCGGCACCGAGGCTATGCCGTGCAGTGGTATGCACTGGCGGCGATGGCTGTTCTCTTTTTCATCGTGACAGGATTCAGACGTGGCCGTAATGACAAAACCTGATGCCCCCAGCAAGACCGATCCGGGCGAGGCCGCTCGCCGCCGCCGCATGGGGCGCTGGAAGATGCTGGCCGTGGTGGCGGTCTGCGCCGCGCCGATGATCGCGTCCTATCTCACCTATTACGTCATCAAGCCGCAGAGCCGCAACAACTATGGCGCGCTGATCGATCCGCGCCAGTATCCGATCCCCGACCTGGGCAGCCGCGCCATCGATGGCAGCCCGGCCACGCTGGCCGATTACCGGGGCAAGTGGGTGATGCTGCAGGTCGATGGCGGTGACTGTGCTGAACCCTGTCGGCAGAAACTGTTCACCCTGCGCCAGCTGCGGCTGATGCAAGGTAAGGAGATGGAGCGCATCGAGCGGGTCTGGCTGGTGACGGATCGCCAGCCCATCGAGACGCTGCTCCTGCGCGAATACGACGGAACCGATATCCTTAGGGTCGATGCCGGCAAGCTCAGGTCCTGGTTGCCGGTGGATGCCGGGACCTCGGTAGAGGACCATATCTACCTGATCGATCCACTGGGCAACCTGATGATGCGTTTCCCCAAGGACCCTGATCCCGGCAAGATGAAGAAGGACATTTCCAAGCTGCTGCGGGCCTCGTCGATAGGCTGAGGGCCGCAGCGGGCGCTGTGCGATGACGTAAGTTTGATTCAAGATGACTGCAACGATGCTGATACAACTGGGCCTGACCGGGCTCGTGGTGGCCCTCATTCCGCTGGCCGTGGTGTGGCGCGCCCAGGGCGCGGCCAACAAATACCGCAAGCTGGTGTGGGTGACGCTGTTCTTTACTTTCGACCTGATCATGTTCGGCGCTTTCACGCGCCTGACCGACTCCGGCCTGGGCTGTCCCGACTGGCCGGGCTGCTACAGCCACGCCAATCCCCTGCTGGCGCATGAACACATCAATGCCGCCCAGGAAGCCATGCCCACCGGGCCGGTCACCTGGGCCAAGGCCTGGATCGAAATGACCCACCGCTATTTCGCCATGGCCGTGGGCTTCCTGATCATCGTGCTGATGGTGGCGGCGTGGTGGCGTTGGATCAGATCGGGCAAGACCGAGTTGCAGTTCCGGCCCTGGTTCCCGACAGCGCTGCTGGGCTTCGTTTGCCTGCAGGGCGCGTTTGGCGCGTGGACCGTGACGATGAAGCTGCAGCCCATCATCGTCACGCTGCATCTGCTGCTGGGCCTGAACCTGCTGGCCATGCTGACCTGGCTGGCCGCGCGGCAGGAGCAGCACCTGCCGGTGTCCCCGGCCGGTCGGGCGCTGATCGTGCCGGCCACCGTGGGCGCTGCGCTGCTGGGCTTGCAGATCGCGCTGGGCGGCTGGGTCAGCACCAATTACGCCGCGCTGGCCTGTACCGACTTTCCCTTGTGCGACGGCAAGCTGGTGCCGGACATGGATTTTGCGCACGGCTTTACGCTCTGGCGCCACCTGGGCATGACTTCCGGCGGCGACTACCTGCCTTTCCAGGCGCTGACGGCGATCCACTGGGTGCATCGCAGCTTTGCCTTTGTCGTCATCTTGTATGTTGTATGGCTGGCACACGGCGCCCTGCGTGAAGAAGGGCTGCGCAAGACCGGCCGCTGGCTCCTGACCGTGCTGGGTTTGCAGCTCTGTACTGGGCTGGCGACCATCTATCTGAACTGGCCCCTGGCCATTGCCGTGGTCCACAACGGCGGCGCGGCGCTGCTGGTGATCCTGATGGTCATGTTAAACTACAAGGTCCGTTACGCACCCTCCGGCCAGGCCATCGCTGCTCCACCAGCCACCGCCCGGCCCGTCACGCCATGACCACATTGACCGCCCAACCCAACCGCATCGCCCAGTACTGGGCACTGACCAAGCCGCGCGTGACGCAGCTGGCGGTGTTCTGTGCCGTGATCGGCATGTTCCTTTCCACGCCTGATCTGCCGGACTGGCACAAGGTCATCTTCGGCACGCTGGGCATCTGGTTGCTAGCCGGCGCGGCCTTCGCCATCAACTGCCTGGTCGAGCGCGAGATCGATTCGCGCATGGCCCGTACCGCCCGCCGCCCCATGGCGCGGGGCGAGATCACGGTAGGCCAGACCCTGGTGTTCTCGGGTGTGCTCGGTGGCCTGGGCATGTGGGTGCTGTACAACCTGGTCAACCCGCTGACCATGTGGCTGACCTTCGCCACCTTCGTCGGCTACGCCATCATCTACACCATCGTCCTCAAGCCCGCCACCTCGCAGAACATCGTCATCGGCGGCCTGGCCGGCGCGATGCCGCCGGCGCTGGGCTGGGCGGCGATGGCCAACGACGTGCCCATGCAAGCCTGGGTGCTGGTGATGATCATCTTCATCTGGACCCCGCCGCACTTCTGGGCGCTGGCCATGTATCGCCGCGATGACTACGCCAAGTCCGGCCTGCCCATGCTGCCCATCACCCATGGCATGGACGTGACCAAGCTGCACGTGCTCATGTACACCATCGCGCTCTTCGCGGTGAGCCTGCTGCCCTTTGCCATCGGCATGAGCGGGCTGATCTATCTGGGCACGGCGGTCGTGCTGGGAGCGATCTTCTTCTGGTATTCGTGGCAGATGTACCGTCGCTACACCGACCTGATCGCGCGCAAGGCCTTTGCCTATTCCATCGTCTACCTGTCCATCCTGTTCGCGGTGCTGCTGGTGGATCACTATTTCCTGTTCCGTAGCTTCTGAAACTGAACCCATGAAAAGATTCTTCTCGGCCCTGCTGCTGGCCGGATGCGCGACCTTGCTGGCCGCCTGCGGGCCGTCCAAGCCTGAGCTGAAGTTCAACAATACCGATGTCACCGGGCTGGACTATGCCAAGGACTTCGCCCTGACCGACCACACCGGCAAGCCGCGCACCCTGGCCGATTTCAAGGGCAAGGTGGTGGTGATGTTCTTCGGCTACACGCAATGCCCGGATGTCTGCCCGACCACCATGGTCGAGATGTCCAATGTGATGAAGGAACTGGGGCCGGATGCGGACAAGGTACAGGTGCTGTTCGTGACCGTCGACCCCGAGCGCGATACCCAGGAAGTGCTGTCGCAATACGTCCCAGCCTTCGACAAGCGTTTCCTCGGCCTGCGCGGCGACCAGCAGCAGACCGAGAAGGTCGCCAAGGAATTCAAGGTGTTCTACCAGAAGGTGCCGGGCAAGCAGCGGGGCAGCTATACCATGGACCACACCGCGGGCAGCTACGTGTTCGATCCGCAGGGTCGTATCCGCCTCTTCGTCAAGCACGGCCAGGGGCCGCAGACGCTGGCGCATGACATCAAGCTGTTGCTGTCCTGATGGCTTGAAACGATATCAATCGTCTGGTTGGTCTGGATAACAAGAAAGGCGCCCGAGGGCGCCTTTCTTGTTGGTACTGCCGACTCGTACTGAGCAGCCAGGAGCCGATCAGGAATAGGCCTGCAGCGAGGTCTTCATCTTCTTCAGCGCCACCGCCTCGATCTGGCGGATACGCTCGGCCGAGACGCCGAACTCGTCAGCCAGCTCGTGCAGCGTCGCCCCCGACCCATCGTCATTGGCCAGCCAGCGGGCCTCGACAATGCGGCGCGAGCGCTCATCCAGCTTGGACAGTGCGGCTTCCAGGCCTTCGGACTGCAGGCGGTCGTACTGCTTGGCCTCGATCACGCGGGTCGGCTCCGAATTGTCCGAAGACAGGTAGGCGATGGGCGCGAACTTGTCATCCTCATCATCGGTGGGCGATTCCAGGGCGATGTCGCGACCGGACAGACGGGTTTCCATCTCGATCACTTCCTCGCGCTTGACGTCCAGGGTCTTGGCCAGGGCCTCGACCTGGGCCGGCGTCATCGCGTCCAGACCTTCCTTGTGGCTGCGCAGGTTGAAGAACAGCTTGCGCTGGGCCTTGGTGGTCGCCACCTTGACCAGGCGCCAGTTCTTCAGGATGTACTCGTGGATCTCGGCCTTGATCCAATGCATGGCATAGGACACCAGGCGCACGTTCTGGGCCGGGTCGAAGCGCTTGACGGCTTTCATCAGGCCGATATTGCCTTCCTGGATCAGGTCGGCGTGCGGCAGGCCGTAGCCCAGATAGCCACGGGCGATCGACACCACCAGGCGCAGGTGCGACAACACCATCTTCTGGGCGGCGCCCAGATCGTTCTTTTCGCGCAGGTCGCGGGCCAGCTTGACCTCTTCCTCGTGGGTCAGCATGGGCAGGCGGTTCACTGCCGAGATATACGCGTCGATGTTGCCCAGGCTGCCGGAAAAACCCAGCGCGAGTGCATTGGACTCGGCAGGCATGAGTGCAGTTTGTGCAGACGCAGTTTTCATGGATTCTCCTTGGTTCCTAACGGAAACAGTATGAAGCAGTAGAGTCGCGCACCAGAGCCAGACTGGTCCGTGCGGCGACGCGATTTGATGCATGGCCCCAAAAGTGGAGCATTTCGATAAGGTATTCTAGCACTCGTCACCCGGGAGTGCTAATAGCATGAAAGTGAAGGTTCAATAGTTATTGGCTATTGCTCTTCCGATGATCATTGCATTCATTCCCCTCCATATTAGTCGTGTTCGGGCGACAAAAGTTGCGATCCGGGTCAACTGCGGCCCAGAAACTTGTAACAAATTTTGTGGCAAAAAAGGAAGGGCGGGGATGAGGGGCGGGAAGGCCATGTCTGCAGCCCACAGTCAGCAAACAGACTCGTCAACAGACGAGAATATCCCTGCGAAGAAGACGGTCGGGCAGGGGAATTATTGTTGTAGCTCAGTTCGAACGCTAAAATTTCCCGCCAGAAAGTCCAAAGCCCGCTGCTGCGGGCTTTGTCCTCAATTTACAGGGGCACGACCGGTTGCCCGGAAAACCCCTGTCTCTATGCGTCGAAGTATAGCACTCTGCGTTTTGCGCTTTCAACCCATATGCAGAAACACTTCTCGGCGCCGCGTCTGGCGGCCATCGATCGCTTCTTTCTCACCACTTCGCACCGCGACGCGCTGGGATGCTATGCCTGGAACCAGGCGGTCAGCGCTGGCTTTCTGCCTCTTCTGGCTGATGTCGAGGTTTCTCTGCGAAACGCTTTGCATCGCGCTTTATCCCAGTATTTTCATGCGGTCGATTCATCAGACTGGATGATGCCCCGGCCCAATCCGGCCCACGGCATCAATCCTGCGGCTCCTGTTCAGTTGCCACCTGTCCACAAGCTCACGCCCAAGTCGCGCGAAGACGTGGTGTCGGCAATGGGGAAGGTCAAGGCTCGCAAGCCGGCTGGCTACCTCGTGAGCCCGGATGATGTCGTCGCCGCCTTGCCCTTTGGTTTCTGGGAAGTGCTGATCGCCGGGCTGGCCCATCGTTCCCAGCCGCCTGGTTTGCAGGCGGCGATTCTGGCCGCGGCTTTTCCTTACGCGCCTGATACGGCGACTACCCCCTACGGCAGCCAGGATTTCAGGACGAGGTTGGTCAATCTGCTCAAGAGAATCCGCGACGTCCGCAACCGCATCGGTCATCACGAGGCATTGTGGAGCACACCGGAGTTCAATGTGTTCGGTGCACTGGGACACATCCCCCGCCGGCCCCGGCACACCCTGAACAGCCTGCGCAAGCTTGCGGAAAAGCTCTCCTGGTTTGGCGGCTGGATCGATCCGGCCATCTCGGCATATATGCAAAACGGTGATCACTGGTGGTCACTGCAGGTCCTGCTTCAACGGCAGGCGCTGGCAACTTATCGTGTGCTTGGGGGCGCAGTTGGCACTTACCGCCGTCTCCTGGAGGCGACCCGCCCACCGGCCAACCGGACCATGGCTACCCTGAGCGCTTTGCGCGCACGGCAAAAACGGCGAATTATCGACCGCTACTATTTCTGAGGGGATGCAGGTAGTTGCACTCAAGCCCCACGCGCCAACTGCCTGCGCACCGACAACATGGCCCCGAACAAGCCCAGCAAGGCGCTCACCGCCAGCAGCAGTCCGATGGCCATCGGGCTGGGCAGGGCCAGCTGGAATTCGGAGGCATACAGATGGGCGAAATCCAGGATGGCCGCATTGAGCGGCTGCTGTGCCGCCACCACCAGCCCCAGCGCCACCAGCCCGGCGCACACGCCCAGCAGGGCACCGGTGTAGTAGAAGGGACGATAGATGAAGGAATTGGTTGCTCCGAACAGGCGCGAGACTTCGATCTCATCGCGTTGCGTCATCACCTGCAGGCGGATGGTGTTGAATACCACCGCCACCACCACCGCACCCAGCGTGATGCCCAGGAACAGCAGCACCAGCCGCAGGATGCGCAGCAGCGCCGCCAGCCGCTTGACCCATTCGGAATCGATCTGCACCGTATCCACCCCGGCCTGCTTCTGCAACTGCTGGGCGATCTGGTCCACCCGGCCGGCATCCATGGCGTTCTGGAAGCCCGGCAGGCGCAGCACATAGCTGTCCGGCAGCGGGTTGCTGCCCAGCGTGTTGAGCACATCGGCCAGCCCGGTCTTGCTCTTCAAGGCCTCGAAGGCCTTTTCGCGCGGGATGAATTCGACCTTGCCTACGGTGTTGCTGTCCTTGAGCACCTGGCTGATGGTCTTGCCCAGGGCCTGCGCGGCTTCGCGGCTGGCGTCGGGCTTCATGAAGATGCTGATCTCGGGTTCCACCGACATCTGGTCCGAGATCGGACGCACATTCTCCAACGCCGACAGCCCGGCAAAGGGCAGGGCCAGCGCAATCGACACCACCAGCACGTTCAGCAGGAAATTGCCGGGCGAGCGCAGCAGGTGGCGCAGGGCGTCGCCGATGGCGGCGAAATGCTGTCGGAGCCAGTTCATGGCGACACCTCCACGGGATTGGCCACGCCGTTGTGCCAGCCATCGACGATGCGGCCACGGTCCAGGTAGATGATGCGATCAGCGCCGGTCAGGAATTGTTCGTCATGGGTGGAGATGAGGCAGGTCACGCCTACGCCATGGAAGGATTTCAAGGCCGCCAGCACCTTGTTGGCATTGGCCCGGTCCAGGTTGGCGGTGGGCTCGTCGGCCAGGATGATCTGCGGACGGTTGACGATGGCGCGGGCGATGGCCACGCGCTGCTGTTCGCCGCCGGACAGTTCCATCGGCTCGCACATGGCCTTGCCCAGCAGGTCCACCTTGTCCAGCGCGGCGCGGGCGCGCCTTTCGGCGTCCTGGCGCGAGGAACCGGTGACGATCAGCGGCAGCATCACGTTGGCCAGAAGATTGCGATCCAGCAAGAGTTTCTGCTGCTGGAAGATCAGCCCCAGGTTGCGCCGCAGGTAGGGCAGGCCGGAGGCCTTGAGTCCGCCGATGTCGGTGCCGTTCACCGCCAGCTTGCCCGCGCTCGGGCGCTCGATGGCTGCGATCATCTTCAGCAGCGTCGATTTACCCGCGCCCGAGGGGCCGGCCAGGAAGATCAGTTCGCCCTTCCTGACCGACAGCGTGATGTCGCGCAGGGCATAGACCTCGCGCGCGTATTGCTTGGAAACCCGGGTAAATTCAATCATCGTTTCAACTCAGCAGGGCGTCGACGAATTCGGTGGCGTTGAAGGCTTGCAGGTCTTCGATCTGTTCACCCACGCCGATGAAGTACAGCGGCACCGGACGGGTCTTGGCGATGGCGGCCAGGATGCCGCCCTTGGCGGTGCCGTCCAGCTTGGTCACCACCAGGCCGGTCAGTCCCAGCGCATCGTCGAAGGCCTTGACCTGGGCCAGGGCATTCTGGCCGGTGTTGCCGTCGATGACCAGCAGCACTTCGTGGGGCGCTGAGTTCATCGCCTTGCCAATGACCCGTTTGATCTTCTTGAGTTCATCCATCAGGTGCAATTGCGTGGGCAGGCGGCCGGCGGTATCGACCATCACCACATGGGTACCGCGCGCCTGCGCCGAATGCACCGAGTCATAGGCCACCGCAGCCGGGTCACCGGACTCCTGGGCAATCACCTGGACATTGTTGCGTTCGCCCCAGACCGCCAGCTGTTCGCGGGCGGCGGCGCGGAAGGTGTCGCCGGCAGCCAGCAGCACCGACTGGCCATGCGCCTGCAGATGCAGCGCCAGCTTGCCGATGGTGGTGGTCTTGCCGGCGCCGTTGACGCCGGCGATCATCATCACCAGCGGCTTGTCGCGGCCCAGCACCAGCGGACGCTGCAGCGGCTGCAGCAGTTCGATGAGCAGGGTGCGCAGGGCCGTGCGGACCTGGGCCGCTTCAGTCAGGCGTTCGGCCTTGACCTTCTTCTTCAGTTCGTCCAGCAGCCACTGGGTGGCCTCGACGCCTGCATCGGAGACCAGCAGGGCCGACTCCAGCTCTTCGTAGAGATCGTCGTCGATGCGCGCGCCGACGAAGAGCGTGGTCAGGTTGCTGGAGGTCTTGGACAGACCCGCCTTCAGGCGCGACAGCCAGGAACGCTTGGCTTCGGGCGCCGGGGCGGGCGCCGGGACGATCTCGGCTTCCTCGGTCTCCTCGGCCACCTCGGCCACAGGCTCGACGGCGGCGACCGGAGCAACCGGAGCAGCAGGTGCAGGAGCAACAGGCGCGGCAGGCGTCACCGCCGGTGCGGCAGCAGCAGGGGCCGGTGCAGCCGGGGCGGCAGGTTCGGGCGCAGCTGGCGGCGCCGGTTCGGATTGGGGCGGCAGCGCGGGCTGCGCTTCCGGTTTGGGTTTTCTCTTGAAGAAACTGAACATCGGGTGGCGATAGGCTGGATTCGGGCTGCGGCCGGGCGGAAAGGCGGGATGGGGGCGGGCGTGGCTACCCTGACAACCGCAGGGGACAGGTTACAATGCCCCATCCCCAAGACCCGCGCGTGGCCGCCAGGGTCAATGAATCCAGCATTTTATCAGAGCACAGCCCATGAAATTGAAGATCAGAGCCCTCCTGGCCAGCGCGCTGCTGGGCCTTTTCGCCAGCAGCCCGATGCTGGCCCAGGCCGAGCCGGCGCGCCAGTTCGTGCTGGGCAATGGCATGAAGGTGATCGTCAAGGAAGACCGGCGCGCCCCCACGGCGGTACAGATGGTCTGGTACAAGGTGGGCGGCATCGATGAAGTCAACGGTCTCACCGGCGTGTCCCACGCGCTGGAGCACATGATGTTCAAGGGCACCCGGAACCACAAGGTCGGCGAGTTCAGCCGCCTGGTGGCCGAACTGGGCGGCCAGGAAAACGCCTTCACGGCCAATGACTTCACCGCCTACTTCCAGCAGATCGAGAAGAGCCACCTGGAAAAGGTGATGGCGCTGGAAGCCGACCGCATGGCCAACCTGCAGTTCGACGCCGCCGAGTTCGCCAAGGAAATCCGCGTCATCATGGAAGAGCGCCGCTGGCGCACCGACGACCAGCCCATGGGCCTGTTGAACGAAGCCCTGAACGCCGCCGCCTGGACCGCCCATCCCTACCACCACCCGGTCGTGGGCTGGATGGACGACCTGCAGCACATGAGCGTGCAGGACATCGCCGCCTGGTACCGTCAATGGTACGCCCCCAACAACGCCACCCTGGTCGTGGCCGGCGACGTCGACGCCCAGCGCGTGCTGGCGCTGGCGCGCAAGTATTTCGGCAAGATTCCCGCCCGCAGCTTGCCCGCCGGCAAGCCCCAGAACGAGCCGCAGCAGCTGGGCATGCGCCGCGTCACCGTCAAGGCCCCGGCCGAGAATCCCTATGTGGTGATGGCCTGGAAGACGCCGGCCCTGCGCCAGGTCGAGCAGGACCAGGACGTCTACGCCCTGGACGTGCTCTCGGCCGTGCTGGACGGCTATGACAATGCCCGCCTGAGCGCCAGCCTGGTGCGCACCGGCGGCAAGGCCACTGCGGTGGGCGCCAGCTACAGCGGCGTGGCGCGCGGGCCGGTGCTGTTCACGCTGGAAGGCAGTCCCGCCGAGGGCGTCACGACCGCGCAGCTCGAAGGCCTGCTGCGCGGCGAGGTCGAGCGCATCGCCCGCGAAGGCGTGTCCGAGCAGGAGCTGCAGCGGGTGAAGACGCAACTGATCGCCTCCCAGGTCTACAAGCGCGACTCGGTCTTCGGCCAAGCCATGGAAATCGGCATGATGGAAACTGCCGGCCTGGGCCAGCAGAACATCGACCGCATCATCGAACGCTTGAAGAGCGTCACGGCAGCCCAGGTGCAGGCCGTCGCGCAACAGTATTTCCAGGACGACACCCTCACCGTCGCCACCCTGGTGCCGCTGCCGCTGGCGGGCAAGAAGCCCGCACCGCCGCCGGCTGGGCTGCTGCATTAACGTTTCCGGAGAGAACCATGCCTGTCATCGTCATCGCCAACCCCAAAGGGGGCGTGGGCAAGACCACCCTGGCCACCAACCTGGCCGGTTACTTCGCCAGCCAGGGCCACGGCGCGCTGCTGGGTGATATCGACCGCCAGCAGTCCTCGCGCGCCTGGCTGTCCATCCGCCCCGAGCAGGCGCGCCCCATCGCCACCTGGGACATCAACGAAGACTACGTCGCCAAGCCCCCCAAGGGCAGCACCCACATCGTCCTCGATACCCCCGCCGGCCTGCACGGCTGGCGGCTCAACGACGCCCTCAAGATGGCCGACAAGATCCTGGTGCCGCTGCAACCCTCCATCTTCGACATCCTCGCCACCCAGGATTTCCTGCGCCGCCTGGCCGATGAAAAGGCCGTGCGCGCCGGCGAGATCGATGTGGGCATCGTCGGCATGCGCGTGGATGCGCGCACCCGTTCGGCCGAACAGCTGCAGCGTTTCATCGAGGGCCTCAAGCTGCCGGTGCTGGGTTACCTGCGCGATACGCAGAACTACGTGCAACTGGCCGCGCATGGCCTCACGCTCTGGGACGTCGCCCCATCGCGCGTGCAGCGCGACCTCGACCAATGGCAGCCGGTGCTGGACTGGGTGGGCCAGACCAAGGGCGGCCCCAAGGCTGACTCCAAGGGCGACTGAAGCGCCCGTCCAATCCTCGATCTCCATGAAAAAATTCCTCTGTCTCCTGATCCTGCCCCTGGGCCTGCTGGCCAGCCTGCCGGCGGTCGCCGCCCTGGCCATCCAGTCCTGGACCCAGCCCGACGGTGCGCGCGTGCTGTTCGTCCCCAACCACGCCATCCCCATGCTGGATGTGAGCGTGCAGTTCGACGCCGGCCGGCGCCGCGATCCGGCCGGCAAGGCCGGCCTGGCCGAATTGACGGTCGCCAGCCTCACCCGTGGCGTGACCGATGCCAGCGGTACCCTGACCGAGGCGCAGATTCTGGACGGCTTTGCCGACGTGGCCGCCCAGCAGCACGACGGTGCCGGGCAGGACCGCGCCGGCGTGAGCCTGCGCACGCTGTCTTCGCCGGCCGAGCGGGAGGCCGCCTTGACGCTGCTGGCGCGCATGCTGGCCCATCCCAGCTTCCCGCAGGCCAGCCTGGAGCGCGACCGCGCGCTGGCCATTGCCAATATCAAGGAAGAACTGACCAAGCCTGAAGTCATCGCCGAAAAGGCCTTCATGCATGCCGCCTACGGCAGCCACCCGTATGCGATGGACGCCAGCGAAGCCAGCATGCAGGCCATCACCCGCGAGGATCTGCAGGCCTTCCACCGGGCGCACTACGTGGCCAATCGCGCGGTCATCGCCCTGATCGGTGATATCAATCTCGAGCAGGCGCGCGCCATCGCCAGCGCCCTCACGCGCGAGCTGCCGCAAGGCGCGGCCTTGCCCGCGCTACCGCCGGTGGCAGCGCCCAAGAGCAGCGAACAACGCATTGCCCATCCCGCCTCGCAATCGCACATCCTCATCGGCGCGCCGGCCATCCAGCGCGGCGACCCGGATTTCTTCGCGCTCACGGTGGGCAACTACGTGCTGGGTGGCGGGGGTTTCGTCTCGCGCCTGACCGATGAAGTGCGGGAAAAACGCGGCCTGAGCTACAGCGTCTACAGCGGCTTCTCGCCACTGGCCCAGCCCGGGCCCTTCCAGATCGGCCTGCAGACCAAGAAGGAACAGACCGCCGAAGCCCTGCGCGTGACCCGCGCCACGCTGGACAAATTCATGCAGGAAGGCCCCACTGCCGCCGAGCTCAAGGCGGCCAAGGACAACCTGGCCGGCGGCTTCGCCCTGCGCATCGACAGCAACGCCAAGCTGTTGGAGAACCTCTCGGTGATCGGCTTCTATGGCCTGCCGCTGGATTACCTGGACCACTGGATCGAACGCATCCGCGCCGTGAGCGTGCAGGAAGTGCGCGCAGCCTTCCGCAAGCATGTGCATCCGGAAGAATTGTCCACCATCATCGTCGGCGAAAGCGCCCCCTAGTTCCACCCAGTTGCAAGCAGCAAGGAATTCCATGAGCAAGAGCAGTCCCTCCCGTCCCGGCGGCAAGCCGGCCAAGCCCGGCAAGCCCAGCAAGCCCGCCAATGGCGGCCCGCACCAGGTGCGCATCATCGGCGGCCAGTGGAAGCGCACCCCCTTGCCGGTGCTGGACGCCGAAGGCCTGCGGCCCACGCCTGACCGGGTGCGCGAGACCGTCTTCAACTGGATCACCCATCTCATCGATGGCCACTGGGAAGAGGTGTCCTGTCTGGACCTCTTTGCCGGTTCCGGTGCACTCGGCTTCGAAGCCGCCAGCCGGGGCGCGCGCCGCGTGGTCATGGTCGAGCACAGCGGCCCCGCCGTGCGCCAGCTCGAAGCCAACCGCGACAAGCTCAAGGCCGCCACCCTGGCCATCCTGCGCGGCGACGCCTTGGCGGCGGCGCAGAACGCAGCACAACGCGAGCCGGGCGGTTTCCAGCTGGTCTTCATCGATCCTCCCTATCACCAGGGCTGGCTGGAAAAGGTGCTGCCGGCCTGCCAGCAACTGCTGGCGCCAGCAGGCCTGGTCTATGCCGAGGCCGAGTTTCCCCTCGACGGTCCCGAGGCGCCCGACTGGATGCAAGCCTGGGAAGTGGTGCGCGCCGACAAGGCCGGCATGGTCTTCTATCATTTATTGCAACGCAAAAGCGGCGCACGAATTGAGGCATAATGCGGCTTCTGATTCAATAGCCGGTGAGGAGACACCATGGTCACAGCTGTATATCCGGGGACCTTCGATCCGTTGACGCGTGGGCATGAGGACTTGGTCCGCCGCGCTTCCGGATTGTTCGACAAGCTGGTCGTGGGCGTAGCCGACAGCAAGAACAAGAAGCCTTTCTTTTCGCTCGAAGAGCGCCTGTCCATCGCCAACGAAGTGCTGGGTCACTATCCCAATGTCCAGGTGGAGAGCTTTTCCGGCCTGTTGAAGGACTTCGTGCGCCAGAACAATGCCCGCGTCATCGTGCGCGGCCTGCGCGCCGTGTCCGACTTCGAATACGAATTCCAGATGGCCGGCATGAACCGCTATCTGTTGCCGGACGTGGAGACGCTGTTCCTGACCCCGTCCGACCAGTATCAATTCATCTCGGGCACCATCGTGCGCGAAATCGCCCAACTGGGCGGCGATGTGTCCAAGTTCGTGTTTCCCTCGGTCGAGAAGTGGCTGAAGGAAAAAATCGCCAAGCAGTGAGGCCAGGCGGAAAACATGATGTTTCAAGCAAGTGAGGGTGGCGTATGGCGCTGATGATTACCGACGATTGCATCAACTGCGACGTCTGCGAGCCGGAATGCCCCAACGAGGCCATCTACATGGGGCCGCAGATCTACGAGATCGATCCTGACAAGTGCACCGAGTGCGTCGGCCACTTCGACGAGCCCCAGTGCCAGCAGGTCTGTCCGGTGGCCTGCATCCCCTTCAACCCGGCCTGGCGCGAAAGCCGCGAGCAGTTGATGGAAAAGTACGAACGCCTGCAAGCCGAGGCCAAGCGCTCTTGAGGCCGGTTCGGCCACATCCTGTCCCGATGCCGTCCGGCGCCCTGCCGGACGGCATCTTGCATTTGTAACGGAAGAACATGCAAGCCCTGCCCAAGTCCGCTGTCGCCGCATTGCTCGTCAACACCACCATCTGGGGCCTTTCCTGGACCGCTACCCGCGCCTTGGAAGGCATGGGCCTGCATCCGGTCTGGACCACGGCGGCCATCTTCGGCCTGTGCACCCTGCTGCTGGTGGCGCTGCGCTACCGCGACCTGCCGCAACTGTGGCGGCATCCGGCGTTGCTGTGGGTGGGACTGGCCACGGGCCTGACCAACTCCACCTTCAACGTCGCGGTCGCCTATGGCGATGTGGTGCGGGTGATCCTGCTGTTCTACCTGATGCCGGTCTGGACCGTGATCCTGGCGCGCCTGGTCTTGCACGAAGCCATCACGCCGCGTTCGCTCACGCGCGTAGCGCTGGGCTTGAGCGGCGCCTTCATCGTGCTCTACCAGCCTCGGCTGGGGCTGCCGCTGCCGCAGAGCCTGCCGGACTGGATGGCCGTGGCCGCCGGGCTGCTCTTTGCCATCACCAATGTCTTGCTGCGCCGCTTGCAGGGCCTCTCCGACAGCGCCCGCGCCGTCGCCATGCTGGCCGGCAGCGGCTTGTTGGCGGGCGTCCTGGGAGTGATGCTGGCGTTGACCGGAGCGATTGCCTGGCCGCTGCATGTGCCGGCCACGGCCTGGCCGCTGGTGGGGGTGTGGGCCTTGCTGTTCCTGGTGTCCAACCTGTGCCTGCAATATGGCGTGGCGCGTCTGCCGGCCACCATCACCTCGGTGATCATGCTGGCCGAGATCCTGGTGGCCAGCCTGTCGGCGTGGTGGTTCGGCGCGGCTGAACTGCGACCGCAGGACCTCATCGGCGGCATCCTCATCATCGCCGCGCCCTGGCTGGTGCGCGACGCCCGACCGCTGGCGCAGAGCGCCTAGTCGCTCGCAGCCAGCATCACCCGGTTGCGGCCGGCTTCCTTGGCCTGGTACAGCGCCTGGTCGGCGGCCTTGAGCATGGCCTGCTTGACCTCGGCCGCAGGACGGCTGCGGTCGGGCGGGGTGAGCGCGGCCGCGCCAATGGAGGCGGTGATCCTGAGCGGATCGCGCGAGCCCTCGATCATCACCCCCCGGCTGCAGACGCCAGCGCGAATGCGCTCGGCGATGCGGGCCGCATCCTCGCGGGTGGCGTGGGTGAGCAGCACCACGAATTCTTCTCCGCCAAAGCGCCCCAGCGCATCCGACAGGCGCAGTTCCTTCTTGATGCGCGCAGCCACTTCGCGCAGCACGTCGTCACCGCTCTGGTGGCCGAACTGGTCGTTGACGCGCTTGAAGTGGTCGATGTCGATGAACAGGCAAGACAGCGCCGAGCGATCGCGCTGGCTGCGCGCCACTTCTTCCTGCATGCGCTGCTCGATGTAGCGACGGTTGTTCACGCCGGTGAGCGGATCGGTCAGGCCGATGTGCTTGAGGCGCTCGTTGTTGATGACGTTTTCCAGGCAGACCGCCGCGATGGTCGCCAGGCGTTCGATGAAATCGGTGGCCAGGCTGCGCGTGAAGCGCTCGCCATAGGCGCTGCCCAGCGCCAGATAGCCCAGCAGCCGATGCTGGCGCACCAGCGGCAGCACCGCCACGCTCACCGGTTCGTAATGCGGGAACAGCGGGCCGTGCAAGGCCGGGACATACGGCCCCAGGCGCGGCTTTTCATCGGCCCGCGGCAGGTCGTCGTCGGGGAAGGCCAGCGCCTGCTTGAGGAAGAGCAGCTTGGGAAATTCATTGATGCCGATCTGCAGGTCGCGCAGGATGCGCTGGATGGCGTAGTCGCCATCGATGAGCGAGAGCGTCACCGTCTCCAGGCTGAACACCCCCGGCATGACGGTGAGCATGACCTCGATAAGTTCGCGGAATTCGCTTGCGCCGATCAGCTTGAGGTCAAAGGCCTGGTGGCGTTCGATGATGGACTGGTTGATATGGGCCTGCTGCAGCAGCTCCTGCAATTCGGCGCGTAGCTGCTCGTTGTCGGCAATCAGTGCTTCACTATCGATGGCGGATCTCATGTGTCTTGTGCATTTTCCGGCGGATGGCCGGCCCCTCGCCCAAACCGGTGGTCCCGGTCTCCTTGCGGTTGCGTCTTGCTCAGGCGCAACCGGACTGCAATGCGACTATATCGGCAGCAATGGCGCGAGCTTGAAGCCGCTCGTCCTGCGTGTGTGCCTGCCATGTTCCGTGCAAGAAACGTTCCCAGCCCCGAGGATGCGCCTCAGGCGGCCTGCGAGGCAAAGAAGCGTTGGCCCATTTCTTCCAGCCCCAGCGTGCGCAACACTTCCTGCAGACGCTCGGCCGGACGGCGGCGCGGCAGGTCGCGGTATTGTGCAATGATCAACTCGTTCTTCATCGAATGTTCCCAGCCCACCAGCTCGGTCACGCTGACCTTGTAGCCATGCGCTTCCAGTTGCAGGCAGCGCAGCACATTGGTGACCTGGCTGCCGAATTCACGCGTGTGCAGCGGATGACGCCAGATCTCGGTGAGCGAGTTGGCCAGCGACTTGCCCTTGTTGCGGTTCAGCACCGAAGCGACCTCGGCCTGGCAGCATGGCACCAGGACGATGAAGCGCGCCTCCTTGGCCAGGGCGAAATGGATGGCGTCATCGGTGGCGGTGTCGCACGCATGCAGGGCGGTGACCACATCGATCTTTTCCGGCAGGCTGGGCGAGCTGATCGAATCGGCCACCGACAGATTGAGGAAGGACATGCCGCCAAAGCCCAGGCGCGAGGCCAGTTCCTCGGACTTGCGCACCAGCTCTTCGCGGGTTTCGATGCCATAGATGTGCGGCGCACCGGGCAGTCCCTTGAAGAACAGGTCGTAGAGGATGAAGCCCAGATAGGACTTGCCCGCGCCATGGTCCACCAGGCTCACATCGGGATGATCGACGAGCACTTCCTGCAGCAGCGGTTCGATGAACTGGTAGAGGTGGTAGACCTGCTTCAACTTGCGGCGGCTGTCCTGATTGAGCTTGCCATCGCGGGTGAGGATGTGCAGTTCCTTCAACAATTCGATGGACTGGCCCGGACGGATCTCATGCGCCTGCGGGGCGCTCTCTGCGGCGGGTTTGCCCCGGTTCGGCTGACGGCCGGGGGCGCTGGGGGCTTGCTTGCTCATGGTGCTGCACTGGCGAAGGGCCGGCGCTAAAGGCCGGCGGGTTGGTATCGGGGCAAGATCGGCCTCCATCGGTCCGAACGGTCTCTTGATGCGGAAATGAACGATGGAAAGCGGAGCGAGCCGTGGCCGGGCATTTTACCCGATCCCGATGTCAATCTCGTGAAGTGCCGCCGCCGTGCAGGGCTTGTTGCAAGGCTGCAAAGATCCGGGCCGCCAGCCCGGATGGCGAGCGTGATTCAGCGGCCGCTGAAGACCGCCGCGCGTTTTTCCTGGAAGGCCGTGATGCCCTCCTGGCGATCGGCGCTTGCGGCCATCAGGGAAAAGGACTTGCGTTCGAACAGCAGGCCCGCTTCTAGCCCCAGTTCGAAGGATTGCAGCATGGCTTCCTTGGCCAGACGCACCGCCAGCGGTGATTTCTGGGCGATGCTGTGGGCCAGCGCCAGCGTGCGTTCCAGGGTGGCGTCATCGTCCACCACCTCGGCCACCAGGCCGGCCTGCAGGGCCTGGTCGGCACTGATGAATTCACCGGAGAGCAGCATTTTCATCGCCAGCGGCTTGCCCACCGTGCGGATGAGACGCTGCGTGCCGCCCGCGCCGGGAAGGGTGCCCACATTGATTTCCGGCTGGCCGATCTTGGCGCCGCGAGCGGCGATGGCGATGTCGGCATGCATGAGCAACTCGCAGCCCGCGCCCAGCGCATAGCCATTCACCGCCGCCAGGATGGGTTTGGGGAAGCGGGCAATGGCGCGCCAGTACTGCGCACGCACATCGAGCTGGGTGGCGATGGCGTCCTTGTGGATCATCTCGTTGAGATCGGCCCCGGCGGCAAAGGCTTTCTCGTTGCCGCTGATGACGACCACGCGCACGCTGTCATCTTCCTCTGCGCGCGCGAGCTCCGCCACGATCTCGCGCAGGCTCTGGTTGCGCAAGGCATTGCGCAGCGCCGGACGGTTCAGGGTGAGATGCAGCACATGCTCGCCATGCCGCGCCGTCAGCAGGTCTTCGTAAGCCACGGTGTCCTGCATCACGCCACCCGCTCGATCACCAGCGCAATGCCCTGGCCCACGCCGATGCACATGGTGCACAGCGCATAGCGCCCACCGCTACGCTCGAGCTGGTTGATGGCCGTGGTCACCAGCCGCGCACCGGAAGCGCCCAGCGGATGACCGATGGCAATCGCACCGCCATTCGGATTGACGTGCGCCGCATCGTCGGGCAAGCCGAGATCGCGCATGACGGCCAGGCCTTGCGCGGCAAAGGCTTCGTTCAGTTCGATCACATCCATCTGCGCCAGCGTCAGGCCGACCTGGGCCAGCACCTTGCGCACTGCCGGTGCGGGGCCGAAGCCCATGATGCGCGGCGCCACGCCGGCCGTGGCCATGCCCAGCACGCGCGCCCGAGGCTTCAGGCGATACAGGTCGGCCGCCTTGGGCGAGGCCAGCAGCAGTGCGCACGCGCCGTCATTGACGCCGGAAGCATTGCCCGCCGTCACCGTGCCATCGGGGCGCACCACGCCCTTGAGCCTGGAGAGCGTTGCGAGCGTGGTATCGGGACGCGGATGTTCGTCGGTGCTGACGATGAGGGGATCGCCTTTTTTCTGCGGAATCATCAGCGGCGCGATCTCGCCCGCAAAGAATCCCTCGGCCTGGGCTTTCGCCCAGCGCTGCTGGCTGCGCAGGGCGAAGGCGTCCTGGTCGGCGCGGTTGATCTGGAAATCGGTGGCCACGTTCTCGGCCGTCTCCGGCATGGAGTCGATGCCGTACTGCGCCTTCATCAGCGGATTGACGAAGCGCCAGCCGATGGTGGTGTCGAAGATGGCGGCGCTGCGCGCGAAGGCCGATTCGGCCTTGCCCATCACGAAGGGCGCGCGCGTCATGCTCTCTACCCCGCCGGCAATCATCAGTTGCACTTCGCCGGACTTGATGGCGCGTGCGGCCATGCCCACTGCGTCCAGGCTGGAGCCGCACAGGCGATTGAGGGTAGTGCCCGGCACGGCGATGGGCAGGCCCGCCAGCAGGCCGGCCATGCGCGCCACGTTGCGGTTGTCCTCGCCGGCCTGGTTGGCGCAGCCATAGAGGATGTCCTCCACGCAGCTCCAGTCCACGCCGGGATTGCGCTCCATCAGGCTGCGGATGGGCGCGGCGGCCAGGTCGTCGGCGCGCACCGCGCCCAGTGCGCCGCCGTAGCGGCCAAAGGGGGTGCGGATGGCGTCACAGATCAATGCTTCCATGTGCGGTCTTTCTGTCGTGGTGGAGGAGAGGGCTCAGGCGGGAAGGGCGGCATGGCTGCCGGCCTCGGCCTTCTTGCGGTGGTCGATCACGCGCTTGGCCTTGCCCACCGAGGTGCGCTCGATCATGCCCGCCGGCACCACCGTGACCTTGGTGGAAATGCCCACATAGGTCTTGATGCTGTGTTGCAGCTCCTTCTCCAGCGCCTCCACGTGCTCATTGGAGACATCCTCGCGCAACTCGGCAAAGACGCACATGCTGTCCATGTGGCCGTGGCGTTCGATCTGCAACTGGTATTGCGGCGCCAGCTGCGGCAGCTTCAGGATCAGTTCCTCGATCTGGGTCGGGAACACATTCACGCCGCGGATGATGAGCATGTCGTCCGAGCGCCCGGTGATCTTGCCGATACGGCGCATGCAGCGCGAGGTCGGCGGCAACAGGCGGGTGAGATCGCGGGTGCGGTAGCGGATCATCGGCAGCGCTTCCTTGGACAGCGAAGTAAAGACCAGTTCGCCTTCCGCGCCATCGGGCAGCACTTCGCCGGTATCTGGATCGATGATCTCGGGATAGAAATGGTCTTCCCAGATCACCGGACCATCCTTGCTCTCGATGCACTCGCTGGCCACGCCCGGCCCCATCACTTCGGACAGGCCGTAGATGTCCACCGCATCGATGCCGGCGCGCTGCTGGATTTCGCGGCGCATCGCATCGGTCCATGGTTCTGCGCCGAAGATGCCGACCTTCAGCGAACTGGAGGCCGGGTCCATGCCCTGGCGCTGGAATTCCTCGATGATGTTGAGCATGTAGGAGGGTGTGACCATGATGATGCTGGGCTGGAAATCACGAATGAGCTGCACCTGCTTCTCAGTCTGGCCGCCTGACATCGGCACGACGGTGCAGCCCAGCTTTTCGGCGCCATAGTGCGCACCCAGTCCGCCCGTGAAGAGCCCATAGCCATAGGAAATCTGCACGATGTCACCGCGCCGTCCGCCGGCTGCGCGAATGGAGCGCGCCACCACGGTAGCCCAGGTATCGATATCGTTCTGCGTATAGCCCACCACGGTCGGCTTGCCAGTGGTGCCGCTGGACGCATGCACCCGCACCACCTGTTCGCGCGGCACGGCAAACATGCCGAAGGGATAGTGATCGCGCAGGTCCTTCTTGGTGGTGAAGGGGAAGCGGGACAGGTCCGACAGGCTCTTGAGGTCATCGGGATGCACGCCCGCCTGGTCGAAGGCATTGCGGTAGTGCGGCACATTGTCATAGGCGTGCTTGAGCGACCATTTCAGCCGTTGCAGTTGCAGGGCTTGCAGTTCATCGCGGCTGGCGGTCTCGATGGGTTCCAGGTCGCCGGGTTGGGGAATGCGGATGGTCATGGTGTCTCCAGTCTCTGTTGATGTTGGTGTTGTTGTTATTGCGTGAGGCTCACTGCGCGGCCTGCAGGCCGCTGATCACCTCGCCTCTGATGCGATAGGACTTGCCCCGGAACAGCGCGATGGTCTTGCCATCCTGATTGCTCACGGTAATGTCGTACACCCCGGTGCGCCCGGCCAGCGAGCGCTCCTGCGCGTCGGCGATGAGCATGTCATTGCGCAGGGCGGGGGCGACGTACTCGATGCTGCAACCCGACGCCACAGTGTTGAGATTACGGCTGTTGCAGGCAAATGCAAATGTACTGTCGGCCAAGGCGAAGATGAATCCGCCATGGCAGGTGGCGTGGCCATTGAGCATGTCGCTGCGCACCAGCATGCTCATGCGCGCGCGGCCCGGCGCAATCTCCAGGATCTTCATCCCCAGCGCCTGGGAAGCGTTGTCGCGCGGGTACATCGCCTGCACCGTGGCCTCGGCCAGGGTCTGTGGGTCCATCTCGGTCGATGGGAATGACAATGCGGTCTCACTCATGGAATTTCCTCCCGGAAGCGTACAGACGTCGGAGCAGGGGCGAGACGCGATAACGGTCTTCGCCATAGGCGGTGCAGAGGTGGTGCAGCACGTGGGTGACCGTGTCGATGCCGATGTCATTGGCCCAGGCCAGCGGGCCGCGCGGATAATTGACGCCCTTGCGCATGGCCATGTCGGCGTCGGCGGCGCTGCATACACCCTGATTGACCGCATCGGCGGCCTCATTGACCAGCATGCAGACGGTGCGCATGACCATCATGCCCGGCACATCCTGCATCGGCGAGAGATCAAGGCCGCAGGCCTGCAGCACGCCCGCCACTTCTGCATAGCGCTGGGGGCGGCACTGATCGGCCTTGGCCAGGGCCAGGCGGGTCGCATCGGCGTAATCCAGCGCCAGGTCGGCCAGCACCGAGTCGGGCTCCTGGTGCTCCCAGGCGCGCTGGGTGGCGGTGCGACCGTCGGTGATGGCCAGGCATGCTACGCCCACCTTCATCAGCAAATGGTCGGGACGCGCCGGATGGCGTTGCACCTGGCCTGGATAGCGCGTATGAATCATCTCCACCAGCGGATGATCACCAAACAGTTGCGGCGGGGCCGCCGGCTTCGGGTAGTCGCGTTCGGTATCGGGCCGTGGCGTCCCGGCGGCTGTGTCGTAGCGATAGAAACCACGCCCGCTCTTGCGGCCCAGATAACCGGCATGCACCAGCTCCTGCTGGATCAGCGAGGGCGTGAAGCGCGGATCATTGAAGTAGGCGTGGAACACCGATTGGGTGACGGCAAAGTTGACGTCATGCCCGATCAGGTCCATCAGCTCGAACGGTCCCATCCGGAAGCCACCCGCCTCGCGCATGACCGCATCGATCGTGGCCGGCTGTGCGCCGCCCTCGTGGAGCACGCGCAAGCTCTCGGCGTAATAGGGGCGGGCCAACCGGTTGACGATGAAGCCCGGCGTGGAACGCGCCATCACCGGCGTCTTGCCCCAGGCCAGTGCGGTGTCATGCAGGCACTGCGCCAGCGCGGCGTCGCTGGCCAGGCCCTTGATGATTTCCACCAGGGCCATCATCGGCACCGGGTTGAAGAAATGCATGCCCACCACGCGCTCAGGGTGTTGCAGTGGCGCCGCGATATGGGTGATGGAAAGCGACGAGGTATTGCTGGCCAGGATGCAGCGCGTATCGACGATGGCTTCCAGCTTGCCGAACAATTCCTGCTTGGCCGCCAACTGCTCGACGATGGCTTCGATCACCAGGTCCGCCCGGTGCAATTGCTCCAGTGACTGCGCCACCGAGATGCGCTCGCTGGCCGCCTGCGCCAGTGCCGGCGTGAGCTGGTCCTTGCTGACCAGCTTGTCGAGGTGGGTGCAGATGGCGCCAATGGCCTTGCCCGCCGCGCCTTCGCGGCTGTCGTAGAGCAGCACCGGATGGCCGGCCACGGCTGCCACCTGGGCAATGCCTGCGCCCATGGTGCCGCCGCCGATGATGGCCACGATGGCGTTGCGGGGCAGGGCGTGCGGATGCTTGCGGTTGTTCATGTCATTGTCCGGTGAACTGTGGCGCGCGCTTTTCCAGGAAGGCCGTCACGCCCTCGCGGTAATCGCGGCTGCGGCCCAGGGCGCGCATGGTGTCGCGTTCGAGGTCCAGCTGTTCGGGCAGGGTGTGCGCCGGGCTGGCATACAGCGTGGCCTTGGTAGCGGCCAGTCCCTTGGTGGGAGCACGGGCGAAATGGGCGGCCATCGCGTGGGCTTCTTCCATTAGCTGGTCGTCGTCGATGCACTTCCAGATCAGGCCCCAGCGTTCCGCCTGTTCGGCGCTGATCTTCTCGCCCAGCAGCGCCATGCCCATGGCGCGCGCAGTGCCCACCAGGCGCGGCAGGAAGTAGGTGCCGCCGGTGTCAGGAATCAGCCCCAGCTTGCAGAACACTTCCACGAAACTGGCCGAGCGCGCCGCCAGCACGATGTCGCAGGCCAGCGGCAGATTGGCCCCGGCGCCAGCGGCCACGCCATTGACTGCGCAGATCACCGGGAAGGGCAGCGCGCGCAGCGACTTCACCAGCGGGCCATAGTATTTGTCGATGGACTCGCCCAGATCGACGGCGTCGTCGCCGGGTTTGACGGCCCGGTCGCCCAGGTCCTGGCCCGCGCAAAAGCCGCGCCCGGCGCCGGTGAGCAGCAGCACCCGCACGGTGGGGTCGGCCTGCAGCGTGGCGATGGCTTCGCGCAATTCCAGGTGCATGGTCACGGTGAAGCTGTTGAGCTTGTCGGGGCGGTTCAGGGTGATGACGGCGATGCCGTCACGGTTCTCTAGGAGGATGGATGGGGAACTCATGTCAGGAGATATCGGGAGGTCAGGGGATCAGGCAGTTGTGGTGGAGGCGACCGGTTCGCGGGTCTGCACGACGCGGTAGCGTGCGGCGACGAAATCGGCATCGGCCAGCGCGCAGTTGGCCGCAGGATTGGCGCCGGTGCCGTGGTAATCGCTGAAGGCCGCCGACTGATTCACCAGCACGCCGCCGGTCAGGTTCAGCGACAGCGCCACACCGGCATCGGCGGCAGCGTCTAGCAGCACTTGCCGGAGGGAGGCGTCGGTGGTGTAGGCCGACAGGGTTAGCGCCCCCTCTTCGGTGGCGATGCGCTGGGCCAGTGCGATGGCGGTGGCGGTGTCATCGACCGGCACGATGAAGCTGATGGGGCCGAAGTATTCTTCGCTGATGGCTTCATTGCGGTGCGCCAGCATCAGCAGCGGCGTGCGGATGCGCGCTTGGGGGAACTGCGGATGCACCAGCGCCATGCTCTCCAGCAGCACCTGCCCCTTGCTGCGGGCCAGCGCGATACGCTGCAGGACGGCCTCGTTCTGGATCGCGCCCAGCAATTCCACGGCCTTGGCGCTGTCGGTGGTCAGGTGCGCCACGGCCTGCACGATGGCCTGGCTCACTTCCACGAAGCTGCGCTGGCCTTGCGGCGTGCGCACGCCCTCCCTGGGGATGTAGATGTTCTGCGGCGTGGTGCACATCTGCCCCGAATACAGCGCCAGCGACAGCGCGATGTTCTGCGCCATGCCGGCCAGGTTGTCGGTGCTGTCGATGATGATCTGGTTGATGCCGGATTTCTCGGTGAACACCCGGGCCTGGCGCGCCCGTTCTTCCAGCCAGTTGCCGTTGGCGCTGCTGCCGGTGAAATCGATCAGCCCGATCTCGTGGCGCAAGGCCAGCGTGCGCGCCAGGCTGGTATCGCTCGCATCATGCGCGGCCAGCGTGACCACGTCGGGTGCAAAGCCGGCCTCGACCAGCACTTCACGCGCCACCTGCACCGTGATGGCCAGCGGCAGGATCGCGCCCGGATGCGGCTTGACGATGACTGCGTTGCCCGTGGCCAGATTGGCGAACAGGCCGGGATAGCTGTTCCAGGTCGGGAAGGTGCAGCATCCGATCACCAGGCCGATGCCGCGCGGCACGATGCGCCAGGACTTGCGCATCACCAGTGGCGCATGCTTGCCCTGCGGTTTTTCCCATTGCGCCTCGGCGGGAATGAGTTGCAGCTGCTGCCAGGCGCAGGCGATGGCTTCCAGAGCACGGTCCTGCGCATGCGGGCCGCCGGCCTGGAAGGCCATCATGAAGGCTTGGCCGGTGGTGTGCTGGACCGCATGCGCGATTTCGAAGCTGCGCGCATTGAGCCGTTGCACAATCTCCAGCGCCACGCCCGCCCACACCTGCGGGCCAGCCTCGCGCCAGCTGGCAGCGGCAAGCTGCATCGATGGCAACAGGCGGTCCAGGTCCGGTGCGGGATAGCGAATGCCCAGCGCGGGTCCATAGGGAGACACTTCCGCGCCGACGAAGCGGTCGCTGCCGGCCTGCTCGGTGGTGAAGACGAAGGGGCGCTCCAGCCTGGCTTCATAGGCGGCGCGTCCGGCTTCGGCTGCACCTTCGCCATAGAAGCGCGGGCTCGGTGATTCGCTGTAGGGGCTCCAGTAGCCGCGCTGCTGCAGGGCGCTGACGGCCTGCTCCAGCGTGGCGCGATGGCGGTTGAAGAAATCGGTTTGCATATGTTCTCCCTGGTGCGGCGGCTCAGTTGTCTTGGTCAAAGTCCAGCAGCAGCTTGTCGCTGACCGGGAAGGACTGGCAGCTCAGCACGAAACCGCGTGCGATCTCGTAGTCTTCCAGCGCGTAGTTGGCATCCATGTCCACCTTGCCGTCCACCACCTTGCAGCGGCAGGTGGCGCAGACGCCGCCCTTGCAGGAGTAACGCAGGTCGATGCCATGTTTGAGGCCAGCCTCCAGCACCGATTCCTTTTCCTTGTCCATGGTGAAGACGTTGTGATAGCCATCGACGATGACGGTGACTTCGCATTCCTGCTTGCCCACCACTGGACGCGCGGCGTGCGTGCGCGGCGGCGTGCTGGCGGCGAACAGTTCGGTCTTGATCTGCGCCTTGGGCAAGCCATGCGCCTGCAGGGATGCGGCCACGGCCTGCACCATGTCTTCAGGACCGCAGAGGAAGGCGGCGTCCACATCCTTCAGGTCGATCCAGGAGGCGAGGAAGGCGTCGCACTTGGCGCGGTCGATGCGGCCATTGAACAGTTCCACATCCTGCTGCTCGCGGCTCATCACGTAGACCACATTGAAGCGTTCCAGATAGGCGTCCTTGAGGTCGGTCAGCTCTTCCTTGAAGATCACCGAGGACGAGGCGCGGTTGGCGTAGACCAGCGTGAAATGGCTGTGCGGCTCGCTCAAGAGCGTAGTCTTGATGATCGACATCATCGGCGTGATGCCG
Organism: Herbaspirillum camelliae; assembly: GCF_001929405.1. NCBI lineage: Bacteria > Pseudomonadati > Pseudomonadota > Betaproteobacteria > Burkholderiales > Oxalobacteraceae > Herbaspirillum > Herbaspirillum camelliae. The sequence goes on along the minus strand of NZ_KV880769.1, from coordinate 237,803 downwards.
CTGCCCGCTGCAAAGGCCAGGTAGTGCTTGCGGTTGCCGGCCTCCAGCGGCACGTTGAAATGGCCCATGGGCGGCATCACCTCGATGCGTTGTCCTGGGACAAAGGATTCATTGGCCCAGTTCGAAAACAGCCCGCCGGGTGCGCGCTTGATGGCCACGCGCAACTGCCGCTCCTGCACGGCCGAACAGATCGAGTAGGAGCGACGCAGGTCTTCGCCATTGATCTCGGAACGCAGCGTCAAGTGCTGTCCCTGCTGGTAGGAAAAGGTGTCTTGCAGCTCGGCCGGTACGGCAAAGGAGACCACGATGGTGTCGCGCGTTTCCTGCTTCACGTCCGAGATGGTCAGTGGATAGAATTTGCTCATGATGTTGTGCCTTTTTTCGGGGTCATCGAGCCGGGCTCAATGGCCAATGTCCAATGTCCGATGTCAATGCGCCTTGAAATAATCGAAGGGTTCGCGGCAGTCCTTGCACTGGTACAGCGCCTTGCAGGAGGTGGAGCCGAACTGGCTCACGCAGACCGTATGGGAGGAACCGCAGTGCGGGCAGTCCACCTGGGCCGCAGCATGGCGCTTGGGCTGGATGCCGCGGATGTCGACGACCTGCTGGGCCGGCGGTGCAATGCCGTACTGGCGCAGGTTGTGGCGGCCCTTTTCGCTCATCCAGTCGGTGTTCCACGCCGGCGCGAGCTGGATGCGGATGGCCACCTGCGCCAAGCCCTTTTCCTGCAGCACGGTGGTGATGTCCTCGGCGATCACGCCCATGGCGGGGCAGCCCGAATAGGTCGGGGTGATCACCACGGTGCAGCAGGCATCCACAGCGGCGCCAGCCTCGATCTCGACCTCGCGCACGATGCCCAGGTCCACCACCGAGACCACCGGAATCTCGGGATCGGGCACGGCCTCCAGCCAGTCCCAGATGCGCGCCTTGAGCGCCTCCGGTCCGGCCTGCAGGGCCAGTTGCGCCTCGCTCACCACTGCGCTCCCGGATAGGCGCGCTGCAGGAATTGCATCTCCGCCAGCAGATAGCCCAGGTGTTCGGTATGCCGGCCGGCCTTGCCGCCGCTCTGCATCCACAGTCCCGCAGGCGGGACTTTCAAGGTCGCTTCCAGCAGCACGTCGGTGACATGCTGGGTCCACTTCTGCTGCACTTCGCCCAGCGCAGTGGCCACACCCTGCTCTTGCATGGCCTGGTCCAGCGCATCGGCGACGAAGAGTTCACCGGTGTACATCCACAGCGCGTCGATGGCGGCCTGCATGCGGCGATGGCTCTCCTCGGTGCCATCGCCCAGGCGGATCATCAGGTCGGTGCTACGGCGCACGTGATAGGTCACTTCCTTGAAGCATTTCTGCGCGATCTCGGCAATGCGCGCGTCACTGCTGTCGCACAGGCCCTCGAGCACGAAGTAGTGCCACGCGTCGAAGAGGAACTGGCGCGCCAGCGTGTCGGCGTAACTGCCATTGGGCAGTTCCACCAGCAGCAGGTTGTGGAACTGGTGGGCGTCGCGCAGGAAGGCCAGCTGGTCTTCGTTGCGGCCCTGTCCTTCCAGCTCGGCGGCGTAGGAGAGCCACAGGCGCGCCTGGCCGATCAGGTCCAGCGAGACATTGATCAGAGCCATGTCTTCTTCCAGCGCAGGGCCCTTGCCGCACCATTCGGTGAGGCGTTGCGAGAGCACCAGGACGTTGTCGCCCAGGCGTCGCACGTAATCGGTTTTCTGTGTCATGACAATCTTCCCCTTACAGGTTCTTCAGCTCGGCCGGCATGGGGAAGAAGGTCGGGTGGCGATACACCTTGCTGTTGGACGGCTCGAACAGCGGGGCCTTGTCGCCCGGGCTGGAAGAGACGATGTCGGCGGCGCGCACCACCCAGATGCCCACGCCTTCATTGCGGCGGGTATAGACGTCGCGGGCATTGTTGATGGCCATTTCGCCATCGGGGGCGTGCAGGCTGCCGACGTGTTTGTGGGCCAGACCGTGCTGGCTGCGGATGAAGACTTCCCAGAGAGGCCATTCCTTGCTCATGATGGTGTTCCTTGTTGGCGGGCCGCCATGCTGCGGCCACTGGCATTGTTGTGAGATGAAGCGGTTCGGAAATTGCGGTTCGGCCTTCAGGCCGCCTTGCGCGTGGCGCGCTTGTCGGCATGCGCCACCAGCGCATCGCGGAACCAGGCGCCGTCGTCGTAGGCCTTCTTGCGCGTGGCCAGGCGCTCGCGATTGCAGGGGCCATTGCCGCGCAGGACGTTGTGGAATTCGTCCCAGTTGATTTCGCCGAAGTCATAGCGGCCACGTTCTTCGTTCCACTTGAGATCGGGGTCCGGCACGGTCAGGCCCAGGTATTCGATCTGCGGGATGGTCTGGTCCACCATGCGCTGGCGCAGTTCATCATTGGAAAACAGCTTGATGCGCCATTGCATCGATTGCGCGCTGTTGACCGATTCGGCATCGGAGGGGCCGAACATCATCAGCGCCGGCCACCACCAGCGGTTCAGCGCATCCTGCGCCATCTGCTTCTGCTCGGGCGTGCCGCGGCACAGCGCCAGCATGATGTCGTAGCCCTGGCGGGCGTGGAAGGATTCCTCCTTGCAGACCCGCACCATGGCGCGCGAATAGGGACCATAGGAGCAGCGGCACAGCGGGATCTGGTTGATGATGGCCGAGCCATCCACCAGCCAGCCGATGGCGCCCATGTCGGCCCAGCTCAGGGCGGGATAGTTGAAGATGCTGGAATACTTGGCGCGGCCGGCGTGCAGTTCGTCCAGCAGGTCGTCGCGCGACACGCCCAGGGTTTCGGCGGCGCTGTAGAGATACAGGCCATGGCCGGCCTCGTCCTGGATCTTGGCCATCAGGATGGCCTTGCGCTGCAGTGTCGGTGCACGCGTGACCCAGTTGCCCTCGGGCAGCTGGCCGACGATTTCCGAGTGGGCGTGTTGCGAGATCTGGCGCACCAGCGTCTTGCGATACGCCTCCGGCATCCAGTCCTTGGGTTCGATCTTCACGCCTGCCTCGATGCGGGCCTGGAAGGCGCGTTCTTCGGGCGACATGTCGTCCAGGCCGCGCACCTTGGACAGGCCGGTTTCTACCATTTGTGCGTACATGCTGCTTCTCCATCAAAGGGTTGCACGCTGAGCGACGGGCGAACGAGGTCCTGGCCGCATTGGCCCGCTTCAGGTGGGTGTATCCAAAAACTAAAAGACGTATCGGCGGCCTGGCCCGCTAGGCCCGCCGCGCCGCAATCAGCGGTTCGACGAAGGGGGCGGCCAGCGCTGGCCGGTTCTCTTCGATCTGGGACAAAGGGCTGACTTCGCGCAGGCTCGCCAGGCAACGCACGGTCAGGTCCTGGTAGATGCGGGTGCCGGCTTGCTTCCATGCCATCTCATCGGCCGTCAGCTCGCGCACTACCTTGGCCGGCAGGCCCGCGGCCAGCGTGCGCGGCGGCACCTGCATGCCGGCGCGCACGAAGGCGCAGGCCGCCACGATGGCCTGTTCGCCCACCACGGCTTCATCCATGACCACCGCGTTCATGCCCACCAGCGCATCGCGCCGCACCGTGCAGCTGTGCAGCACGGCGCCATGGCCGATGTGGCCGTTTTCTTCCACCACGGTGTCATGGCCGGGGAAACCGTGGATCACGCAGGTGTCCTGCACATTGGCGCCACGCTGCAGCACGATGCGGCCGAAGTCGCCGCGCAGGCAGGCCGTCGGCCCGACATAGCAGTCCGGTCCGATGATGACGTCGCCGATCAGCACCGCCGTGGGATGAACGTAGGCGCTCGGGTCCACCACCGGGATCACGCCTTCTATCGAGTAACAAGGCACCGCGTCTCCTTTTGCAGGCCCGCCCGGTGGGCGGCCTGCCTTGTCGTTGGCAACGTTGCAGGGGCTGCTTTTGGTCGGATAAGTCCGGAAAAAAAGCATTTGCCTGTCGCTGTTTTTTAGGGAATAATAATTTCGACCGACCGGTTGGTCAATAATGTTTTCGAAGTTTTTTCTGACCGTGTCAAAGATGCATCGCAAAAAGAGCAGGACAGAGCAGGGCGGCTGTAACGGACAGAGAGGGCCGATGTTTCTTAAGAGTTTTGATTTGCGGCACAATCATGACTTTGCAGAAATATCGAAGAGGACGTGCATATGCCCAGGAAGCGTGCGGCGGGATACGACAACCAGCGCGAGACCATCGTCGAACAGGCCGCGGCCTTGTTCGCCCGCAATGGTTTCGTGGGCACCTCGATGAACGAGGTGGCCCTGGCCTGCGGCCTGTCCAAGGCCTCGCTGTATCACTATTTTGCCGACAAGCATCAGTTGCTGGTGCATATCTGCGAAGACCACATCGACCGTCTGTGTGCGCTGGTCGATGAGGTGGCGCAGCAGGATCTGGCGCCGGAGCCGCGCTTGCGGCTGCTGGTGCAGCGTTTCGTGGAGGAGTACCGCGACGCGCAGAACGAGCATCGGGTGCTTACCGAAGACGTGCGCTTCCTGGAACCGGGAGACCAGAAGCGCATCCTCAACGGCGAGCGCAAGGTGGTCAAGGCCGTGGCCGACGCCATGAGCGCGGTGCGGCCCGAGCTGGATCGCAGCCGTATGGCCAAGCCGTTGGCGATGCTGCTGTTCGGCATGATCAACTGGATGTTCATGTGGTTGAAGCCCGATGGCGAGCTCACCCATGAACGCATGGCGGTGGTCGTGTCCGATCTGTTGTTCGGTGGTATCGGCGCCGTGGGCCTGGACGGCGCGGGAAAGAAGAAACGATGACGTGAGCCCTTGATCGGTAGCGTCATTGCAGGCATGCAGCACCACAATGACAACATCATCAAGGAGACCTCCATGCAGTTTGCTCGCCCCTTGCTCGCGCTGGCACTGGCCGGCTGCGCGCTTGCCGCACGCGCTGACATCAATGTCGGCGTCACCGTTTCCACCACCGGTCCGGCGGCTTCGCTGGGCATCCCCGAGAAGAACACCATCGCACTGCTGCCCGCGACCATCGCCGGGCAGAAGATCAACTACATCATCCTCGACGACGCTTCCGACACTACGCAGGCGGTCAAGAATGCGCGCCGCTTCGTGTCCGAAAACAATGTGGACGTCATCATCGGCTCCTCGGTGAGCCCCAACTCGATCTCCATGACCGAAGTGGCCGCCGACGCGCAGACCCCGATGATCTCGCTGGCCGCTGCCGCGCGTATCGTCGAGCCCATGGATGCGAAAAAGAAATGGGTCTTCAAGACGCCGCAGAACGACATCATGATGTCGCTGGCGATCGCCCGCGACATGGTGGCGCGCGGCTACAAGCGCATCGCCTTCATTGGCTATTCCAATGCCTATGGCGAAGGCTGGTACGAGGAATTCAAGAAGGCCGCCGGCTTGAAGAAGCTGGAACTGGTGGCCAATGAACGCTTCGCCCCCACCGACAGTTCGACCACTGCGCAAGCGTTGAAGCTGGTCTCGGCCAAGCCCGACGCCATCCTCATCGCCGCCTCCGGCACGCCCGCGGTGGTGCCGCAGCGCGCCCTGAAGGACCGCGGCTTCAAGGGCCAGATCTACCAGACCCACGGCGTGGCCAATGCCGACTTCCTGCGCGTGGGCGGCAAGATGCTCGACGGCACGCTGCTGCCTGCCGGCCCGGTGCTGGTCGCTGCGCAGCTGCCGGCCTCCAATCCTATCCGCAAGGTGGCGCTGGACTACACCGCCAAGTATGAAGCGGCACATGGCAAGGGTAGCGTCTCGCTCTTCGGCGGCTACGCCTGGGACGCCGGCGTGCTGTTGCAATCGGCCATCCCCGTGGCCTTGAAGGGCGCCAAGCCGGGCACGCCGGAATTCCGCGCCGCCCTGCGCGATGCACTGGAAGCGACCAAGGAAGTCACGGGCGTGCATGGCGTCTACACCATGTCCTCCACCGATCACCTGGGGCTGGACCAGCGCGCTGCGGTGATGGTCAAGATCGTTGATGGGGCTTGGCAATACCAGCCCTGACCACCCAAAACGAATACGCTCGCGCACCGCAAACCGTTCGACCCGAGTAGGCCCTATGGGCCGTATCGAAGGCGCTGCGGAGGTCACACGCCGGAGCGCCCCTTCGACGGGCTCAGGACAGGCTTCGATACGCGGCTACGCCGCTACTCAGGTCGAACGGCCGGTGGTGACGGATGTAATAGCCGCGGCGCTTCATTGAACCATTCCTATGTTGCGGGTCGCAGCTGCCGCTGCCCAATTTTGTAAAGCTCATCCACTATGCAAATCAGGAGTCCCCGATGACCGCCCGTCTCCCTCTGCTCCAGAGTTTCATCGCCGGCCGCTGGTTCGGTGAAAGCCCGGCCCAGGCTCTGCACAGCGCAGTCAATGGCCACACCGTCGCCAGCATCCACCAGGAATCCATCGACTTCGGCGAAGCGCTGGAACACGCCCGCAAGACGGGCCTGCCTGCGCTCATGGCGCTGGACTTCCAGCAACGCGCCGCGATCCTCAAGGCCCTGGCCAAGTACCTGATGGAGCACAAGGAAGTCCTGTACGCGGTCTCTGCCCATACCGGCGCGACCCGCGCCGACAGCTGGATCGATATCGAAGGCGGCAGCGGCACGCTGTTCACCTATGCGAGCATAGGCGCCAATGAATTTCCTTCGTCCAACCTGGTCCACGAAGGCCCGGCCATGCCGCTGGGCAAGCAGGGCCGCTTTGCCGGCACCCACATCCTGGTGCCGCGCGGCGGCGTGGCGGTCCACATCAATGCCTTCAATTTCCCGGTCTGGGGCATGCTGGAAAAATTCGCCCCCACCTTCCTGGCCGGCATGCCATGCATCGTCAAGCCCGCCACCGCCACCAGCTACCTGGCCGAGGCAGCGGTACAGCTGATCCAGCAATCGGGCCTGCTGCCCGAAGGCAGCCTGCAACTGGTCATCGGCAGCACCGGCGATCTGCTGGATCGCCTGCAGGCCCAGGACGTGGTGACCTTCACCGGCTCGGCCGATACCGCAGCCAAGCTGCGCGCGCACCCCAACCTGATCGCCAACTCTATCCCCTTCAATGCCGAAGCCGATTCGCTGAACTGCGCCATCCTCGGCCCCGATCTCACCGCCGACGATGAAGAGTTCGATCTCTTCGTCAAGGAAGTGGCGCGCGAGATGACCACCAAGGCCGGCCAGAAGTGCACGGCCATCCGCCGCGCCATCGTGCCGCGCCGGCACATCGATGCGGTCGCCGAAAGACTGGCCGCTCGCCTCTCGAAGATCGTGGTCGGCGATCCCGCACTGGAAGCGGTGCGCATGGGGCCGCTGGCCTCGCGCGCACAGCAGCGCGATGTGGAAGAACGTGTGGCCTTGCTCAAGCACAGCGCCGATGTCATCCTCGGCGCCGGCAGCGCCTTCGCACCGCAAGGTCAGGGCGTGGGCGAGGGCGCTTTCTTCGCGCCCACGCTGCTGCTGGCCCGTGATACCGCGGCGGGCAGCCCGGTGCATGAAGTGGAAGCCTTCGGTCCGGTCAGCACGCTCATGCCCTATGACGATCTCGACGAAGCCCTGGCCCTGGCCGCACGCGGACGCGGCAGCCTGGTGGCCAGCCTGGTCACGCGCACGCCAGCGGTGGCCGCGCGCGCCATTCCGGTGGCCGCTGCCTGGCATGGTCGCCTGCTGGTGCTGGACCGCGAAGCCGCACCGGAATCCACCGGCCACGGTTCGCCCTTGCCGCAACTCAAGCACGGCGGCCCTGGCCGCGCCGGCGGCGGCGAGGAACTGGGCGGCTCGCGCGCCGTGAAGCACTACCTGCAACGCACGGCCGTGCAGGGTTCGCCGACCATGCTGGCCGCCGTCGTGGGCGAGCACGTGCGTGGCGCACAGGTGCGCGAATCAGGCATCCATCCCTTCCGTCATTACTTCGAAGACCTGCAGATCGGTGACTCGCTGAGCACCCATCGCCGCACCGTCACCGAAGCCGACATCGTCAATTTCGGCTGCCTCTCGGGCGACCATTTCTACATGCACTTCGACGAGATCGCCGCCCGCCAGTCGCCCTTCGGCAAGCGCATCGCGCATGGCTACTTCGTGCTCTCGGCGGCCGCCGGCCTGTTCGTCTCGCCCGCGCCGGGCCCGGTGCTGGCCAACTATGGACTGGATACGCTGCGCTTCGTCAAGCCGGTGGGCATCGGCGACACCATCTCGGCGCGCCTGACCTGCAAGCGCAAGATCGACCGCAACAAGAAGGATGCCAATGGCCAGGGCCAGGGCGTGGTGGCCTGGGATGTGGAGGTGAGCAACCAGGACGGCGATCTGGTGGCCTCCTACGACATCCTCACGTTGGTGGCCAAGAAGCCCCTGGACTGAATGCTGTGGGCCGGATCATGCGCCAAATGATCTAAAAAATATAAAAGGTTCAGCAAGGACCAACGACATCCACGGCCAGCCGCAGCACAGACTGCGGCAGCCGGAACGAACAGGAGGAGACATGGATACAAGCATTTTGACCGTGCTGATCCAGGACGGCATCACGACCGGCGCGATCTATGCGCTGCTGTCGCTGGCGCTGGTGCTGGTGTTTTCAGTCACGCGGGTGATTTTCCTGCCGCAGGGCGAATTCGTCGCCTTCGGCGCATTGACGCTGGCGGCCATCCAGAACGGACAGGCGCCCGGCACGGCGCTGCTGCTGCTGGCCCTGGGCGCCGTGACCCTGGCCGTCGAGACCGGCAGCGCGCTGCGCCTGGCGCAGACGCGTGCGCGCCTGCTGCGCCGCCTGCCGCTGCTGCTGGCCACGCACCTCGGCTTGCCCTTGGCGATCCTTGCCTTGACGCGCTATCTCGACCTGCAGACGCTGGCCATGCCATGGCAGATCCTGCTGGCGCTGTTGATCGTGGTGCCGATGGGGCCGATGATCTACCGCGTGGCCTATCAGCCGCTGGCGCACTCCAGCGTGCTGGTGCTGCTGATCGTCTCGCTGGGCGTGCACTTGGCCATGGTCGGCCTGGGCCTGCTGATGTTCGGTCCCGAAGGAACCAACACCAGGCCGTTCACCGAGATGCAGTTCAATCTCGGCGAGAGTCCAGTCTCGGGCCAGAGCGTGATCGTGCTGATCACGGTGGCCGCACTCATTGCCGTGATCTATCTCTTCTTCGAACGTACGCTGACCGGCAAGGCCCTGCGCGCCACCGCCGTCAACCGGCTCGGGGCGCGCCTGGTCGGGGTAGGCATCAACCAGGCCGGCAAGCTCTCCTTCGGGATGGCGGCGGGGATCGGGGCGCTGTGCGGCATCCTGATTGCGCCCTTTACCATCGTCAACTACGAGTCCGGTTTCATCATCGCGCTCAAGGGCTTTGTCGGTGCGATCTTTGGCGGACTGGCCAGCTATCCGATTGCGGCGCTGGGGTCGGTATCGGTCGGCCTGATCGAAAGCTTCTCTTCCTTCTGGGCCAGCGCCTACAAGGAATTGATCGTCTTCACCGTCATCATCCCCATCCTGCTGTGGCGCTCGCTGACCAGCCACCATATCGACGAAGAAGCCTGAGGACGCCGCCATGACTGCATTCACATCGCATCGCGCCGCGCTGCCGGCCTTGTTTTTCGCCATCGTGCTGGCCCTGCCGCAACTGGGCCTGCCGCCCTTCTGGGTGACGCTGCTGTCCTACGTCGGCCTGTATGCCATCGTCGCGCTCGGCCTGGTGCTGCTCACCGGCGTGGCCGGGCTGATCTCGTTCGGCCAGGCGGCCTTCGTCGGCATTGGCGCCTACACCACTGCCTATCTCACGACGCAGTTCGGACTCTCGCCCTGGATCGGCCTGCTGGCCGGCATTGCGCTGACCGCATGCTCGGCCTTCCTGATCGGCTCGCTCACCATGCGCATTTCCGGCCACTACCTGCCGCTGTCCACGATCGCCTGGGGCCTGTCCTTGTACTACCTGTTCGGCAACCTGGAGATACTGGGCAAGCATGACGGCATCAACGGCATTCCCGTCATCACCATCGGCAGCGTTGAATTCGGCAATGGCGCATCGATGTACCTGTTGATCTGGGTGGTGCTGATCCTGGCGCTGGTCTCGGTGGTCAACTTTCTCGATTCGCGCGCGGGTCGCGCCGTGCGCGCCCTGCGCTTCGGTACCGTGATGCCCGAAGCCATGGGCGTGGACACGGCCCGGCTGAAGATCGTCATCTTCGTCTATGCCGCCGTGCTGGCCGGCATCTCCGGCTGGCTCTACGCCCACCTGCAACAGGCCGTCAATCCCACGCCATTTGGCCTGAAGTATGGCATCGACTACCTGCTCATGGTGGTGGTCGGCGGTGCTGGTCATGTGTGGGGGGCGATCCTGGGCGCGGGCCTGCTGGCGGTGCTGAGCAACTTCCTGCAGGAGTGGTTGCCTAGCGTGCTCGGCACGGGCGGCAATTTCGAAGCCATTGTCTTTGGCATCGCCCTGGTGATCTTCCTGCAGTTCGCCAACGAAGGACTGTGGCCGCGCCTGCAGGCGCGCTTTGGCCGCCGCCGGCCACGCCGCCTGCCCGCTGACGCCGCGCCGCTGGCGCAGATGGCCAAGCCAGCGCGCGGCGAAGTGATCCTCGAGGTCGAGGCGGCGCGCAAGCAGTTTGGCGGGCTGGTCGCGGTCAATGATGTGAGCTTCTCGGTCAAGGCCGGCGAGATCGTCGGCCTGATCGGACCGAACGGAGCGGGCAAGTCCACCACCTTCAACCTCGTCACGGGCGTGCTCTCCATTACCAGCGGCAAGCTCAATTATCGTGGCCAGTCGCTGGCGGGATTGTCTTCCCGCGACATCTCCAGCCGCGGCATCGCCCGCACCTTCCAGCACGTGCGGCTGGTGCCGGGCATGAGCGTGCTGGAAAACGCCGCCATGGGCGCATTCCGGCGCGGCCAGTTCGCGCCGCAGCGTGGCATCCTGGCCAGCCTCTTGCGCGCCAACCGCGAGGAAGAAGCGCGCATCCTCAGCGAAGCGCGGCGGCAGCTGGAACGCGTCGGCCTCGGTGATCTGGTCGACCGGCCTGCCGGCAGCCTGGCGCTGGGGCAGCAACGCATTCTGGAAATCGCCCGCGCGCTCTGCTGCGATCCGGCCCTGCTGCTGCTCGATGAGCCTGCAGCCGGCCTGCGTCTGAAAGAGAAGGAGGCGCTGGCCGCCTTGCTGGACAAGCTGCGCGGGGAAGGGATGGCGGTGCTGCTGGTGGAGCACGACATGGACTTCGTGATGCAATTGACCGACCACATCGTGGTCATGGAATTCGGCACCAAGATTGCCGAGGGCACGCCGGCCCAGATCCAGGTCCACCCGGCCGTGCTGGAAGCCTATCTGGGAGGAGCCCAATGATGACCGTCGCCACCATGATGCCCCATGCCAGCGCCGAGCCCGAGGTGCGCGCCACGACTGCACCGGTGCTCCTGGAAGTCAGCGGCCTGTCGGCGCGCTATGGCAAGGTAGCGGCCTTGACCGATACGGCGCTGTCGCTGCGCGCCGGCCAGATCGTGACCGTCATCGGCCCCAATGGCGCGGGCAAGTCGACCCTGCTCAACGCCATGATGGGAGCGCTGCCCAGCGGCGCAGCGGCCAGCGGACGGATCGCTTTTCAAGGCGAGGACGTGAGCCAGATGGAAGTGGAAGAGCGCGTGGCGCGCGGGCTGTCGCTGGTGCCGGAAAAGCGTGAATTATTTACCAGCATGACGGTGGAAGACAATCTGCTGCTGGGGGCCTACAAGCGGCGTCGCAATGGCGAGTCGGGCTATCTGGACCAGCAGGATTTCGTGTACACGCTGTTCCCGCGCTTGAAGGAGCGGCGCAAGCAGGCTGCCGGTACGCTCTCCGGCGGCGAGCGCCAGATGCTGGCGGTGGGCCGCGCGCTGATGGCCAAGCCGCAGGTGCTGATGCTGGACGAGCCTAGCCTGGGATTGGCGCCCTTGATCACCAGGGAGATTCTTTCCATCATCAGCCAGCTGCGCAGTACGGGCGTGGCGACCTTGCTGGTGGAACAGAATGCACGGGCGGCCTTGCAGGTGGCCGACTACGGCTATGTGCTGGAGATGGGGGAGATCGTCTGCGCAGGGCCGGCGGGGGTGCTGGCGGAGGATAGGCGGATCGTGGAAAGTTATCTGGGGGTCGGGCGGGAGTCGGCGGAGCTGATTCAGCGCAGGGTGAGTTCGTAACTTGTGCTGCGGCCGCCAGCGGTAGAGCGTTGCAGCAGATCCAGCGCAACCAGTTCATTGAGATCGCGCAGGGCGGTGTCGGAAGAGCATTTCGCCAGCGCCGCCCATTTGCTGCTGGTGAGTTTGCCCTCGAAACCATCCAGCAGACGATTGAGTACTTTGACCTGGCGGACATTGAGTGGCGTACCGGCGATCCTTTGCCAGAAGCGCGCTTTCACCAGCACGCCATCCAGCGTGCGATGGGCCTGGTTCACCGCTGCCAGTAGCGTCTGCAGGAACCACAGCAGCCAGGGGGTGACATCCATGTCGCCCTTTTGCGTGCGCTCCAGGATGTCGTAATAGGCCTTGCGTTCACGCTGGATTTGCGCCGACAGGCTATAGAAGCGCTGGGGGCTGCCATCGGCGCGGGCGAGCAGCAAGTCGCCGACGGCGCGTGCGATGCGTCCGTTCCCATCATCAAAAGGATGCAGGGTGACGAACCATAGATGCCCCAGGCCGGCGCGCAGCAGGGCAGGCTCGGCGGGCTTGGCGGTATTGATCCAGTTGAGCAGGCGCGTCACTTCGCGCGCCAGCCGTCGAGCGGGGGGCGCTTCATAATGGACTTTCTGACGGTGCAGTGGTCCGGAGACCACCTGCATCGGTCCCTGGGCGTCATCGCGCCAGTCGCCGACGATGATTTCGCTCAGCCCCGAATAGCCGGTCGGGAACAAGGCCGCGTGCCAAGCGAAGAGACGTTTGGCAGTCAGTGGCTTGTGATGATGCGTGGTGGCGTCGAAGATCATGTCCACCACCCCTTCGACGTGTCGGTCCACTGGCGCCAGCGCGCCGATATCGACGCCCAGGCGGCGCGCCACGGAAGAGCGCACCGAGGCCAGATTCAACTGCTCGCCCTCGATGGCGCTGGTTTTCAGGACGTCATCGGTCAGGGCCAGCAGGTTGGCTTCGTCGCGCAACCCGAGTCCCACATCGGCCAGCCGGCCCAGTAGTAGACCCTGCGCATGGCTCACCTGGGCCAGTGGCTCGGCCAGGATGTCCAGGTCGTAGCGCCAATGGGGCCAATCGGGAGCCTGCCAGAGGTAGGTATAATCACCGCTATTCATGCGGTGATTATGCGGGGGATTCGCCGCAGAGACAAGGGGCTGCAAAGCGGCTCTGGCGGACAGGAATTTCTTGCTGCGCTACCCAAATGGGAACATCCTCGTGAAAAAAAGGACGTCTCGTGAGCGCCCTTGTGTGTTGATGGAACGGAATCAATCCGCTGTCTGCAAAGTCTTTCCCGCCCGCCCGCGCTGCTGCCACAAGGCATACACCCCCATCGACACCACAAAGGTCAGCGGTGCCGACAGTGACTGCCAGAAGCCCGCCATCTCCATCAGCACGAAGCCCAGCAGTACGCCGCAGAACCAGGCGCCCAGACCGCAGCGGTTGATGCCAGGCGCACCGTCTGCGGCGGCGCCATGATCGCCCACGGTGAGGATATGCGCCAGCGCCACGCCGACCCAGGCCACCACGAACACGCCCTGGTAGGCCAGGGCCTTGAGCAGGTAGGAGAACACGTCCGCCAGCATCAGCGCATAGACCACTGCACCGACGACAATCGCCCACACCAGGCGCGATGCATGCAGGCCCAGCAGGTTGCCGACGAAGGCCTGCATGTTGACGGTGGCCAGGTAGTAGTTGGCGGTGTTGATGCGGGTCTGCGTGACCCAGACGAAGAGCAATCCCCAGAAGCCCATCAGCTTGAGAATGGCCATCACCACCGAGACCTCGGACAAGGGACCATCCTGCGGAATGCTGCTGGCCAGGTAGATGCCGGCTGCGCCATTGAGCAGGATGGTGACCAGGTAGAAGGGCATGCCGAAATTGAAGCGGCCATGATAGGCCGCATCTTCAGGCTTGCCGAAACGGGCATAGTCGAAGGTGAACATCATCAGCACCCATACGCCCATGTAATACGTGAAGCAGCTCCACCAGCCATCGGCCGGCGGCATGGCCGGGCCGAAGTCCAGCCACTGCGGCTGGTAGCCATACTGGCTCACCGCCAGCACCAGCGCCATCAGCAGGCCCAGCAGGTAGAACGGCAGCAGCACCCCATTGAACTTGTCCAGCCAGTGCTGCACGCTGCCGAAGACCAGCGGCACGCTGTAGAGCACCACGATGAGCGCGGCCAGCGGATAGAGCAGAGTGGGATAGAGGTGATGCAGCGCCACCGCGATCACCGAACCCTCGAAGACGGCGTAATAGATCGCCGTGGAAAAGAAGATCAGCGTGGCCAGCGAGGCGCCCAGCCGTCCGAACAGGATGCGCGAGAACAAGGCCACCGAGAGCCCGGTGCGCATGGCGTAACGGCTGATGCAGGCATTGATGAGACCATAGCTGATGACCGAGAGGACCATCCCGATCAAGGCATTGCGCGCCCCATAGGCCAGCGCCAGCGATGCGCCCACGACGATGTAGAAGATCGCGCTGCAGACGGCCCACCAGGCCATCGTCAGCGAGAGCTTGCCCATGCGCGCGCTGGCAGGCAGGCTGTGGGTGGAGAGATCGATTTCCTTGTTCTGTGTTTGTGATAGACCGGCCATGTCAGTTTCTCCAGAGACGTTGAAGCGATGAGTCGATGAGGCGATGAGAGGCAAACGTAACTGCCAGGACGAACTGCGACAGCGAAAGGCGCGTCCTGCCCGGCGGGTGCCGGCAGGCAGCCACCGGGAGATGGACATCCAACGGTTGGATGCGCGGGGTGACGGGCTCAGTTGTCCAGGAAACGGTCCAGACGCTGGAAGCGCTGCTGGTATTGGCGTCTGGCCTCCAGCGCCTGCTCCAGCGTCACGCGGACGAACTGCGCCTTGTGGTTGGGTTGCAGCTGCCCGATCAGATCGAGGTCGGCGCTGATGACGGTGCCGATGGTGGCGTACCCACCGCCGGAGACCGCATCGCGCAACAGCACGATGGGCTCCAGGCCGCCGGGGATCTGGATCGAGCCGATGGGATAGCAGGCATCGACGATGTTGGAGGGGTCCGAGCCCGCACCGAAGGGTTGTTCGCGTGGCCTGAATTGCATCGCCTGGCCGCCCTTGAAGCGGTAGCCGATGCGGTCCGCTTCCGACCCGACGGTCCAGGTATCGGCAAAGAAGCGCTCCACTGCCTCATCGGTGAGACGGCGTATATACAGCCCAGGCACCACGCGCAGCGTGGCTTCGCGGTCGTACACCGGCACCAGCGACAGCGGCAGGGCGCGGCCTTCAATGGCCTTCGATGATGCGCGCCCCAGCGGCAGTTCGTCGTCCTTGGCCAGCTTGCGTCCCTGCCATCCGCCCAGCGCGCCGAGAGCGTAGGTAGAGCGGCTCTCCAGCACCACCGGCACATCGATGCCACCCGCGATGGCGATATAGCTGCGCGCGCCAGTCTTGGGGTAGTCCAGGCTCAGTACCTGTCCGCAGCGCACCATGAAGGCGGTATCGAGCGGGCGTTCGCTGCCATCCACGCGGGGCTGCATGCGCGCACCGGTGACGGCCACCAGGGCATCGCACTGGAATTCCAGCTGCGGTCCCAGCAGGCTGCATTCCAGCGCCGAGGTGGCGGCGGCGTTGCCCACCAGCAGGTTGGCGCTGCGCAGGGCGTACTGGTCCAGCGCGCCGGAGGGCGGGATGCCCAGATGGTAGTAGCCTTCGCGGCCACCGTCCTGCACCGAGGTCGCCAGGCCGGGCTGTTTCACCTTAATGGTCATGGAGGGCCTCCTTGAGAGCGTGGATGCAGGTCTGGGGATCGGCCTGGAAGGCATCGAGATCGAAGCTGGCGGGACGGATGCGCAGGTCGAAGCGACCGCTCTCTACCGCCGCGATGGCGGCGTCATACTCGGTGCGGTCGATGGGCTTGAATTGCACGATATCCCCGGCGCGGAAGAACACCATCGATTCCTGCAGATAGGGCAGGCCCTGTTGCGGATCGTAGATGGGTGCGGGGGTGACGCCGAACATCTGGTATCCACCGGCGCCGCGCACCGAGTAGATGCAGCCGAAGCAGCCGCCGTGGCCCAGTGTCAGCTTGGGCGTGTCGGTGCGCGGGCGCAGGTATTTGGGGACTTGCAGCTGCTTGTCCTGTTCGACCATCTGGTACATGAAGGGCAGGCCGGCCACGAAACCGACCATGGAAACGAACCAGGGCGTGCCGCTATGGGCGGCGATAAAGGACTGCACTTGCTCATAGCCATTGACGCGCGCGGCGTATTGCAGGTCGGTGGAGGCAGGATCCTGATGACGGTCGCGGAAGCGCGCCTGCGTTTCATTGGTCCAGGGATCGTCATACAGTACAGGCACTTCGATGATGCGCGTGTCGATGCGGCGCTCGGCGGTGGTGCTGCTCTCCAGTGCCTTGAGTTGTTCCAGCAGAGCGAGCGGATGGATCAGGTCGGGATTGAAGCGGATCTGGAAGGAGGCATTGGCCAGGCATACATCCAGCACGCCGGGCAAGGCCAGTTTCTCCACTGCGCGGGTGATGGCCATGGCGCGGAAGAAAGCTTCCAGTGACATCGATTCGGAGACCTCCGCAAAGAGGTGTTCGTCGCCCGCAATGCTGTAGCGGATGGGCGTGGCAGGCGTGGTCTGTAGGCGATTCATCTCAGGCCTCCTCAAATTGCGCGGCGCGGGTCGCTGCGCGCTCGGCCAGCCAGATTTCGAGGGTGCCGGTATCGAAGCGCGCTGTCTGCAGGCGTGCATCTTCCAGCAGCCACTGGTGCAGCGGCAAGGTGGTGGCCATACCGCTCAGGCGCGTGGCGGCGACGGCGGCCTGGGCGCGCTCGATGGCCTCGCACCGGTCGTCTCCATGCACTACCAGCTTGGCCAGCAGCGAATCGTAGTAAGGCGGAACGCGATAGCCGGCATAGAGATGGCTCTCCACGCGGATGCCTTCGCCTTGTGGCCAGTGCAGCTCGGTCACTGTGCCGGGGCTGGGGAAGAAGTCGCGCTCAGGATCTTCGGCATTGATGCGCATCTCCAGCGCCGCGCCCCGCATGTGGATGTCGGCTTGCTGCAAGCCCAGCGGCTCACCGCCGGCGATGCGCAGCATGGCCTGGACCAGGTCGATGCCGGTGATCATTTCGGTGACGGGGTGTTCGACCTGGATGCGGGTATTCATCTCGATGAAGAAGAACTCGCCGCTCTCATCATCGAACAGGTATTCCAGCGTGCCCGCGCCGCGATAGTGTAGCCGCTCGGCCAGCCGCACTGCGCTCGCGCACAGGGCCTGCCGCTGTTCTGGCAAGAGGATGGGCGAGGGGGCTTCTTCGAAGACCTTCTGGCGACGCCGTTGCAGCGAGCATTCGCGTTCGAACAGATGGACGGCGCGTTGACCATCGCCCAGGATCTGCACTTCGATGTGGCGCGCCCGGCGGATGAAGCGTTCCAGATACACGGCGCCCGAGCCGAAGGCGGCTTGGGCCTCGCCTTGCGCGATCGGGAATTCCCGCGCCAGTTCGGCGGCGTTGCGCGCCATGCGGATACCGCGCCCGCCGCCGCCCGCCGATGCCTTGATCAGCAGGGGATAGCCGATCCGCTTGGCACAGGCCCGCGCTGCGGTGAGATCGTCGAGTTCTCCGGGCGAGCCCGGCACCACCGGCACACCGGCGGCGGCAGCGGTACGGCGCGCCTCGGCCTTGTCGCCCATGCGGCGGATGGTGTCGGCCTCTGGTCCCACGAAGATCAGTCCGGCGGCAGTCACTGCTTCTGCGAAGGCGGCGTTCTCGGAGAGAAAGCCGTAGCCGGGATGGATGGCGTTGGCGCCACTGTCGCGCGCCGCTTTAAGCAAGGCTTCCACGTTGAGATAGCTGCGGTCGGCGCGGGCCGGACCGATGATGCGGACTTCATCGGCCATGCGGGCGGCCAGCGAATCGGCATCGGCCTCGCTGCAGGCGGCGACCGTCGGGATACCCAGGGCCTGGGCGGCGCGGATGATGCGCACGGCGATCTCGCCCCGATTGGCGATGAGGAGCTTGCGCAGGGATGTCGTCATGGTGCTGTCCTCAGTCGTCGGTCTCGATCTCGGCGACCAACTGACCAGGTTCGACCGGGTCGCCGTTCTCGACGTGGAAGGCTCGCAGCTTGCCGCTGTGCTCGGCCTGCAATTCCGTAAACTGTTTCATCACTTCGATCAGGCCGATCACCGTGCCGGCCTCGATGTGATCACCTGCCTGGGCATAGGGCGGGGCATCGGGACTGGACCGGCGATAGAAGGTGCCGGGCAAGGGCGACTGCACTTCGTGGACTGCCATGACTGCTCTCCTTCTTGATGAATTGAATGGATCAGCGTGGTGCGGCGATGGCGATCTCGGCTGCCTCCAGGCTGCTGCGCGTGGCCTGCACCAGCGCCAGCGCGCCGGGGGTGTCGCTATGGATGCAGACGGATTCGAAGGCAATGGGAATGTCTTGCCCCTGGACCGTGCGCACCACCCCGTCGCGGCAGGCCCGCAGCACCTTGGCGGCCACCTGTTGCGGATCGAGCGCGCCGACGCGGCGGGTGAAGACGATGGAACCGCTGTTGTCGTAATCGCGGTCCGCATAGAACTCGCAGACCACCGCTTGCCCCAGTTCTTGCGCGACGCGCCAGACGGCCGAACCGTGCATGCAGAAGAGCAGCAGGTTCGAGTCCAGCTGGCGCAGGGTCTGCACGAAGACGCGCGCGGTCTCTTCGTCGCGGGCCAGGTGCATGTAGAGCGCTCCATGCGGCTTGATGTGCTGCAGGCTCATGCCGTTGAGGCGGGCGAACTCGCGCAGGGCGCCCAGTTGATAGAGCATGTCGTTGACCAGTTCGATGGCCGGGGCGTTGAGATGGCGTCGGCCGAAGCCGACCAGGTCGCGAAAGCCCGGGTGCGCACCGATGGCCACACCGTGCTGCCGGGCCTGCTCCACCGTGCTGCGCATGATGTTGGGATCGCCCGCGTGAAAGCCCGTGGCGATGTTGGCTGAACTGATCAGGGGCATGATGGCCGCATCGACGCCATCGCCGATGGTCCAGGGGCCGAAGCCTTCACCCATGTCCGAATTCAGGTCGATTTTTCTCATCTTGAAATCTCCTGCGCTGCTATCGTCAGCGCGTGAAAATGAGTATAGAAATCGGCAACAATATTGGACAGATGTATTATCAGAGGGGTAGATATCGAAAAATCCGATAGCTTTTGAAGGATTGCAAACATGGCCATCACCCTTCGACAGATCCGCTACTTCGTCGCCACCGCCGAAGTCGGGCAGATCTCGCAGGCAGCGATCCACCTGCACATTTCGCAGTCTTCGGTCACCAGCGCCATCCAGGAACTGGAGGCCTTGCTGGGCGTGCCGCTGTTCATCCGGTCAGCCCAGGGAATGATCCTGACCGACAGTGGCCGGCATTTCCTCAATCATGCGTATTCGATCCTGCGCAGCGTGGACGATGCGATGAAGAGTCCGCTGCCGGACAACACCGCCAGCGGCAGCCTGCGGGTGGCGGCCAGTTATACGGTGCTGGGCTATTTCCTGCCGCATCACCTGCAGCGCCTGTCGCAGTCCTATCCCCGCATCAAGATCCACATCCACGAGAAGGAACGCGCCGAGATCGAGCAGAGCCTGGTCGAGGGCGAGATCGACATGGCGGTGGTGCTCACATCCAACCTGCGCCATCGCGAGATCGCCTATGAGACCTTGTTCGGTTCAGTACGCCGTTTGTGGCTGCCTGCGCGTCACCGGTTCAATGAACGCACCGTGGTGAACCTGGCCGAGGTGGCCAGCGAGCCGCTGATCCTGCTGACCGTGGATGAGGCCGACAAGACCGCCTTGCGCTACTGGAACCAGAGTGGCCGCAAGCCCAACATCCTCATGCGCACCAGTTCCATCGAGGCCGTGCGCAGCATGGTGGCCAATGGCTCGGGTGTGGCGATCCTGTCGGACCTGGTGTACCGGCCCTGGTCGCTGGAGGGATTGCGGATCGAAACCTTGCTGCTGATGGATCACGTGCCGGCCATGAATGTGGGGCTGGCCTGGCGCAAGGGCGTGGAGTTCACGCCGGCCATGGAGGCGGTGCGGGAGTATTTCAGGCAGTCGTTCCTGGCGCCGCAGTTGAGTAGCGGCAGGCGTTGAAGCAGGGACGGGAGCGCGCAGAAGAGCGTGGAGGAGAGGGGCTGGTGCGCGTGAGCAGCCATCGGCGTGCGCACGACGCAAGGATCAGCGGGGCCGTTACGCCCCGCCTTCGCATGCTGGATCAGGATAAGGATCAGAACGAATGCCGGATCCCCAGCATGGCCACGAACTGGCCGCTGCCGCTGGAGGGCGTGCCGTTCTGCGAATCGCCCACCGAGGCCACCGCATTGACGATGCTGCTGCCCACGCCACCAGCGCGCAGTGTCTGTCCGCTGGCGCGCTGGTAGGCCTGGATCGCGTACAGCGCGGTGCGCTTGGAGAGCGAATAGACCTCTTCCAGCGAGAGCTGGTTGTACTTGGCCGGAGAGGAGATGCCGTTGCGCGCCTTTTCGGCGGTGTAGCTGTAGCCGGCTGCCAGCACCAGCGCCGGGCTGAGGTTGTAGCTGCCGATGAGGCCGACGGTATTGAAGACAGCAGTCTGGCTGAAGGCCGACAGCGCGCCCGCCTTGTACTGCACGTTGGAATAGTTCAGCCCCAGCATCAGGTCGCCCCGGGTATAGCGCGCTGCGGTGGCCAGCAGTTGCGTGCTGTCGGCGGATGCATAGCCGGCATTGACCGGCGAGTTGTTGGCGAAGCTGCCGACGTTGCCGAAGCTGCCGGCGGTGTTGCCGTTGGTCAGGTTCTTGAGCCGCGTATAGCCGGCGCTCCACGAGAAGGCCTGGTAGTCATAGCGCAGGGCCGCGCTCACGCTGGAGCCATTCGCTGCGCTGCCAGCCTGCTCGCCCATGCCGTATTGCACGCCCGCCTGCAGACCGCCCAGCGTGGGCAGGGTGTAGGTGATGGAGTTGTTCATCCGCAGCGTGGTATCGAGCGCGTCGATGTCGCCCGGGTGAGCACCGGTAGCGCCCGTGAGCACATTGGTCGGGCCCAGCGCGCCGACGTACTGGAAGTAGGGCGTGTACTGGCGACCCACGGTGACCTGGCCATAGTCCTTGCTGGACAGGCCGACATAGGACTGGCGGTTGAACAGCACGCCGGCAGTCGATTGGGCGCCGGTGTCGGCATTGAAACCATTCTCCAATCGGAACAGCGCCATATTGCCGCCACCCAGGTCTTCCGTGCCGGTCAGGCCCAGCTTGCTGGCCGCCAGTGCGCCGGAGTTCATGTAGGTATTGGATGCACCGCCCTGGTTGCTGCTGTAGGCCAGGCCGAGATCGACTGTGCCATAGAGCGTGACGGACGATTGCGCCGACGCGGGCAGGGCGATGCCGGCTGCCAGCAGCGCTGCGCAGAGGCAGGCTGGCTTGAAGGCCGATGATTGGCGAGAAATGTCTTTTGCTTGCATGTGGGTCTCCTGGTGTTATTGGGTTGTGGTGGGGGCGTGTTCAATGCAGGGGCATCAGGCCGACAGCGCCAGCGTCAGGCGTCGCCAGCCCTGGCTGTGCTGTTCGCTGACGATGCGCGCCTGCGCTGCCTGCACGGGGCGCTGTTCGCTCGCGGGCAGGAAGATGTCGATGGTCTCGGCTGCCACCGGCAGGCGGCCTTCGCGCACTACTTCCAGCGTTACGGTGGCGGCGTCGGAACGCGCGCGGACTTGCCAGCGCCCTTGTTCGCCATCGCGCCAGGCCTGGCTGTGGCCGTCGTCTTCGACACAGGCGCCGCTGGCTTCGCCCTGTTCCTTGTAGGGGACGACCAGGAAAGCGCGCTCATCGGCACGCACGTCGAAGTGTTGTTGCGCCACGTTCATCGGGATCACGGCCCCTTCGCGCAGCAACATGACCGGTTGGTCCCACGGTGCGGGCAGGCAGATATCTTGGTCGCCTTCGTAGCGTTCGCCGCTCCAGTACGACACCCAGCCTGTGCCCGCGGGCAGGTAGACGCGGCGCTCGGTCTGGCCCTGCTCGACCACGGGCGCGACCAGCATGGCGCTGCCCAGCATCATGTCGTCGCACTCGTCCAGGCAACGGCGGTCATGCGGGAACTCGGCAAAGGTCGGACGCAGCACCGGCTGGTAGTCCTGGGTCGATTGCCACAGCAGTTCGTAGAGATAGGGGATGAAGCGGTAGCGCAGCTTGATCAGCGCGGCGATCTGGGCGGTTACCTCCGGATACATCCAGGGTTCGTTGACGGTCTTGT
Source organism: Herbaspirillum camelliae (assembly GCF_001929405.1). Taxonomy (NCBI): domain Bacteria; kingdom Pseudomonadati; phylum Pseudomonadota; class Betaproteobacteria; order Burkholderiales; family Oxalobacteraceae; genus Herbaspirillum; species Herbaspirillum camelliae. Next base: position 215,455 of record NZ_KV880769.1, on the reverse strand, counting down.
CGTCGTTCCACGAGTGGATGGAGAAGCGCGGCATGAACACGCCGAAGGCGACCCAGCGCACCAGCAGTTCCGGTGCCGGCGCCGGACCCGAGAAGCCGCCGATGTCATGGCCGATGTTGGACACGCCCGACAGCGCCAGCCCCAGTCCCATCTTCAGGTTGTAGCGCAGGGTTTCCCAGGAGGTGTAGTTGTCGCCCGACCAGGTCTGCACATAGCGCTGCATGCCCGCGCCGCCCGACCGCGACACCAGGAAGGGACGCCGTTGCGGCGCCGCTTCCAGCTGTGCCTGGCGCGAGGCCTGCATCATCAGCATGGTCTGCAGCACCTTGGCCTGGCGCACCGGATATTGCTGGCCGAAGCCGTGGGCGTAGGCGTCGCCGGTCCAGACTTCGAATTCATTGTTGTCGTTCCAGGTGGAGCTCACGCCATAGTCCAGCAGGGCTTGCTTGACGTTGGCGCGCCACCAGTCCAGCGTGGCCGGATTGGTGAAGTCCAGGTAGGCGCCCACCTCATCCCAGAACTGCACCCACGCCGGCTCGCCCTGGCTGTCGCAGATCAGCAGACCGGCCTGGCGGGCCTGTTCGAACTGGGGATGGTCGCGCAACAGGCAGGGCTTGATGTTGGCGCACAGGTGGATGCCCGCCTCCAGATAGCTGCGCACGAAGCCGTGCGGGTCGGGGAATTTCTCGGTATTCCAGTGGAACACGTAGCGCTTCGGGCCGATCGAGGTGTAGCCGGAAGAGAGGTGGAAAGAGTCGCAGAGAATATCGTGTTCACGGCATTTGGCAATGAACTGGCCCATCTGCACCTGGGCGTCGGGCGCATCGGTGTAGCTCATGGTCGAGCCGGAATAACCCAGGCCCCACTTGGGCATCCAGGCCGGACGACCGGTCAGCCAGGTGAAGCGGCGGGTCGCGGCCAGCGGGGTGCCGGGCGAGGCGATGAAGTAGTAGTCGAGATCGCCATGCGGGGCCGTGAAGTAACGGTAGTGGCCGTGATAGTTGTCCAGCTCGCGGCCCATGTCGAACCGGCAATCCGAGAGGGTATCGTAGAAGAGTCCAAAGCCCGCGCCCGTCTTGGGCAGCCAGGTGATGTAGAAGGGGATGTGCTTGTAGAGCGGATCGGTATTACGGGCGCTATAGCCCATGGCATCGATGTTGCGCATCTCGTAGGACTGGCCGGCGCGGTTCATGTCGCCGGCGCGCTCGCCCAGGCCGAAATACATCTCATCAGATTGGCGGCGCAGGTAGTGGTAGACCTGCTCGTCCCAGTAACCGAAGTTGTAGGCCTGGGTCGGGCGATCGGCCAGCACGCTCTGCCACTGTCCCTCATGGCGCAGCTCCCATTGGCAGAAACCACCGTCCAATGCGACGCTCAGGCGGATCAGCGCGGTCTCGATCTGCAACTGGCCGGGCGTGTCGCGCAGGGCGAAGGCAGGCAGGCTGAAACCGCTCAGGTCGCGCCGGTCGCGCCCTTCCAAGGGGACATCTTCGGCCCCTGGAGCCACTGCCCAGGAGGCAGGGCCTTGCAGCTTGCCTTCGGGCAGCACCAGCACGCGGATGATGTCTTCTTCCAGCACGAACAATTCGATGACCGCGCCGGTATCGGCCTTCAGGCACAGATGGTTGCCCTCGGAGGACTGGAGCGCAAAGCGCGGGGGATGCAGCATGGACATGATAGGAACCTCAGCTCTAGACAGATGATTGCAGCGAGCGCGCCGCGCGCTCTTCGGTGGACTGGCCGCGGATCAGGATGATGAGCAGCACCGCACCAATCAGATCGAACGCGCCCAGCATGCCGAACAGCGGACCATAACCCACGGTATCGGCCAGCGCGCCCACCAGCAGCGAGAAGCCCAGGCCGCCGATCCACGCCGACATGCCCGCAAAGCCGCTGGCGGTGCCGACCTCCTCGGGATCGAACACATCAGCCGAGAGCGTATTGACCAGGCCCGAGATCATCTGGTGCGCAAAGCCGCCGACGCAGAACAGGGCAATGGCGACATAGGGAGAGGCCACCAGGCCCACGCAGGCCGGACCGATCATCATCACCGCGCCCAGCACCACACCGCACACGCGCGACCATACCAGAGGGATGCGGAAGCGATTGATCAGGAAGGGTGACAGGTAACCGCCGGCCAGCCCACCCAGGTCCGCCGCCAGGAAGGGCAGCCAGGCGAACATGGCGATGGTCTTCAGGTCCAGGTGACGCTCATTGACGAAGTAGAGGGGAATCCAGAAGCTGAAGGTCTGCCATGCCGGCTCCGCGAAGAAGCGCGCCAGGGCGATGGCCCAGAAGCGGCGTGAGCGCACCACATCCTTGACGGGACGCTTGCCCCGGACCGCGCTGACAGGGCGCAACTGGCCTTTGATGATGGTGTCGCGTTCGCTATCGGAGAGCGCCGCATGGTCACGCGGCGAGCGGTAGAAGGCGAACCACAGCGCCGCCCAGACGAAGCCGAGGATGCCGGTCACCACGAAGGCCGACTGCCAGCCGTAGCGGATCTGCAGGAAGATCACCAGCGGCGGAGCCAGCATTGCGCCCAGAGAAGTGCCCGAATTGAACCAGCCCACGGCGACCGACTTTTCCTTGTCCGGGAACCACTCGGCCACGGCCTTCATCCCCGAGGGAATCGCCGCCGCCTCGGTCAGGCCCATCAGCGCCCGGAAGCCAGCCAGCGAGAGCCAGCCCGTGGCCCCCGCATGCAGCACCCCGGCTACCGACCACAGCACGCCGAAGAGAGCAAAGCCGATGCGCAGGCCGATCAGGTCGACGATGAAGCCGCAGACCGGTTGCATGATCGTATAGCCGACCTGGAAGGCCGCCACGACGTAGGAGTATTGCTGGGTGCTCATCCCCAGTTCGTCCTTGAGGGTGGGGGCCAGCACCCCCAGTGAATTGCGTGCCAGATAGTTGGTGATCGTGCCCAGGCAAACGAGCACGATGATCCACCAGCGCAAGCCCTTGATCGTTTTCAAGATTTGTCTCCTGTTGAGGGGGTACTTTTTTGTTGTCCTGCCGTTAGCTTCCATACTGTTCCGGGGTCGGGGGAACGGGACAAAGGCCGGACGGACGACTTGTATTTTTGCTAGATTGGTAGCGCTACCAAATTTAATTGAGTGAATGGTAGCGGTACCAAAATCGCTTGTCAAGGGAAGCGCGGGTCCTGGTGCTGGAAGCCAAGTACGGGTCGAGTGAGTCACCCATCTGCCGAATGGAGTGCCCCCTACGCTGATTCCTTCCGGCGTCACTCAACAGTGAAAAGCTGCTTTGCTAGCGCCCTTCTGGTAGACTTAAAACGATTTTTAACGATTTTCACTAACAAAGGCAGAGCGCCATCGACATGAGCATTGAACCATGGGTTACTGCCGAAGACGTTGCTCAGCATCTGGGTGTTGCCAAAGACACCGTTTATCGCTGGAGGGAACGCAAGGGGCTTCCCGCGCATCGTGTCGGACGGCTGTGGAAGTTTCAGCTGTCCGAAGTGGACGAGTGGGTGCGAGCGGGAGGTGCCGATGAAGAATCGGGCGATGGGAGCCAACAAAAATGAATGCAGCAGGGGAAGGTGACGCGTGAGCTTGGAAGGGCAACTCCTTGACCAGAAGTCCTTGCGGGCCGTGACCGGCAAGACGGTGGACTGGAACGAAATCGCTAAGGATTGCATTGCCTTTGCCAATGCAACGGGTGGCTGCCTGCTGCTAGGGATTGAGGATGGCCAGAGCGAGCCTCCTGCCGATCAGCGTGTCCCTCCTGATCTGCCTGACACATTGCGTCGCAGGTTGGCAGAGCGCACGGTCAACGTGACGGTGCTGCCGGATATCACCATTGCGCCTAATGGTGGCCAATACATCGAATTGCGCATTCCGCGCGCCATGGCCGTTGCATCCACCACGGATGGACGCTACTTCCTGCGCGTAGCCGATCAAAGCAAGCCCGTGACGGGCGATGACGTGATGCGCCTGGCCAGTGAGCGCTCCGCACTGCCGTGGGAAACACAAACCACCTTGCATGCTCCACGTGCCGAGATTGATGTCGCCAAACGCGACAAGCTCCTTGCAGCCTTGCGCGCATCGGATCGGGTCAAGCCGTCCGTGAAGGAGAAGTCTGACGACGAACTGCTCGATCACTATCAGCTCGCGCAAGGGGCGCACCTCACCAACCTGGGCGTGCTCAGTCTCGGGCGCCAGCATCATCGCGCTCAACTGGCCACAGCACCGGTCATCCAGTTCATCAAATACGACGAGCACGGGCAGAAGGTCAACAAGCTGGTGTGGGACGACCACACGAAAAGCCCGATGGAGTTGATCGAGGCGGTCTGGCTGGAGGTGCCTGATTTCCGCGAGCGCTACGAGCTGCCCGATGGCTTGTACCGCCAGAACGTGCCTGCTTTCGATGAAATCGTTGTGCGCGAATTGTTGGTCAACGCCTTGGTACACCGCCCTTATACCCAGCGCGGTGACATCTTTTTGAACCTGCATCCAGACCGACTGGAAGTGGTCAACCCTGGACCACTACCGCTGGGCGTCTCGCCGCAGAACGTGCTCCACACCACGGTTCGCCGTAACGAACACCTGGCACGCCTGTTCCATGATTTGAAGCTGATGGAGCGCGAAGGCAGCGGTTTCGACAAGATCTTCGAGGTGCTGCTCTCACAAGGCCGCCCGGCTCCCGAATTGATCGAGACCTACGACCGCGTGCAGGTGACGGTGCGCCGCCGTATCCTCAAGCCCGAAGTGATCGACTTCATTGCGAAGGCAGACCAGACCTATCAGCTCACGCAGCGCGAGCGGATCGCATTGGGCCTGTTGGCGCAACACGATGCCCTGACGGCACGCGAGCTGGCAACGTCGCTTGAGCTGCCATCCGTTGAAGCACTGCAACCCTGGCTCAAACGCCTGCTGGATTGGCAGTTGGTGCAAAGCGCCGGACGGACCCAGGCAACACGCTACTTTGTTGACCCCAGCCTGCTGCGCAGCCTCCAGTTCACCGGTGAGACCACCCTCAAGCGCATTGAGCCACACCGCTTGGCCGCGCTGATCTTGGAAGACCTGCAACGCTACCCCAGGTCGGCCATTAGTGCCATTCACCAGCGCATCGGCGGCGAAATCCACCTCAAGCAAGTCAAGCGCGCACTGGAAGAGCTGATCAAGCGCGGGGACGTCCGCTTTGAGGGTGACAAGCGCTGGCGGCGGTATTGGGCAGTGGCATGAGCCGCCTATCGGACAAATTACGTTCTATTGCCGATAGATGGGCGATAGCGGATGGGCGATATGCTGGCAACAGTCGCTCGAATCAAAGACTTCTATCGACCAGTGGCGATAGAAAGTGGGCGATAGACCCGCATGCTTGGCAGGGAGGTACGCATGACACCGGAAACTAAAGCGCGTCAACACATCGATCAGAAGCTGGAGCAAGCGGGCTGGGTCATTCAAGACATGAGGCAGCTCAACCTCGGTGCAGCCGCGGGTGTGGTCGTGCGTGAATATCCCACTGATACAGGACCTGCGGATTACGTGCTGTTCGTCAACCGCAGTCCCGTGGGCGTCATCGAAGCCAAGAAGGATACTGCAGGCGAGAACCTCACTGCGACAGAAAGCCAAACCGAGCGTTACGCCACCGCCAACCTCAAGTGGCGCAAGGACGACAGCCCGCTGCGCTTCCTGTTCGAAGCCACAGGCCAGATCGTTCGCTTTACTGACAATGCCGACCCTGCGCCGCGATCACGCGAGATCTTCCACTTCTTCAAGCCTGAAACGCTGGCCTCATGGCTGGCCCAGCCAGCAAGTTTGCGCCGCCGTTTGGCTGAGCAAATGCCGGCGTTGCCTGAGCTCGATCTACGCGGTTGCCAGATCACGGCCGTGACTGGTCTGGAAAAGTCACTGGCGCAGAACAAGCCGCGTGCACTTGTGCACATGGCCACGGGTGCAGGCAAAACTTTTACCGCAATCACATCGGTCTATCGTCTGCTGAAGTTTGGTGGGGCCAAACGCATTCTTTTTCTGGTTGACACCCGCAACCTCGGCAAGCAGGCGCATCAAGAGTTCATGGCTCACTTGCGCAGTGCTATCAAGTGTTATTCCATGCAACGACCTGAAATGCAAAAGCCCCGTATCCACGGGGCTTTGCGTCGTTTTCAGTGATGCGTCTGCAAGCAGATGCAACCGCCTGAAATGGCTTGCTCGAATCAGACGTTAAACAAGAAATTCATCACATCCCCATCCTTGACCACATACTCCTTGCCTTCGGCCCGCATCTTGCCCGCTTCCTTGGCCCCAGTCTCACCCTTGAAGGCAATGAAATCCTCAAAGGCAATGGTCTGCGCACGGATGAAACCGCGTTCGAAGTCGGTGTGGATCACGCCGGCCGCTTGCGGGCCGGTCGCGCCCACCGGCACGGTCCAGGCGCGCACTTCCTTGACGCCAGCGGTGAAGTAGGTCTGCAGGCCCAGCAGCTTGAATGCCGCACGGATCAGACGATCCAGGCCCGGCTCTTCCATGCCCATGTCGGCCAGGAAATCGGCCTTGTCGGCATCGTCCAGGTCGGCGATCTCGGCTTCGATGGCGGCGCAGATGGCCACGATGGGGGCGTTCTGTTCCTGGGCGTAGGCGGTCAGCTGGTCCAGCAGCGGGTTGTCGGTGAAGCCGCTGTCGGAGACGTTGGCCACGTACATCGCCGGCTTGGCGGTGATCAGGCACAGCGGCTTGATCAGCAGCATCTCTTCGGCATCCAGGCCCAGTGCGCGCACCGGCTTGGCTTCGTCCAGCGCCGGCATGATGCGTTCCAGCAGGGCCACCAGCTTGGCGGCGTCCTTGTCGCCGGAGCGGGCCTTCTTCTGCTCGCGGTGGATGGCCTTTTCAACCGTGCCCATGTCGGCCAGCGCCAGCTCGGTCTGGATCACGGCGATGTCGTCCAGGGGGCTGACGCGACCGGCCACGTGGATCACGTTGGGGTCTTCGAAGCAGCGCACCACGTTGACGATGGCGTCGGTCTCGCGGATGTGCGACAGGAACTGGTTGCCCAGGCCTTCACCCTTGGAGGCGCCCGCCACCAGGCCGGCGATATCCACGAATTCGACGGTGGCCGGCAGGATGCGCTCGGGCTTGACGATCTCCGCCAGCGCCTTCAGGCGCGGATCCGGCACTTCCACGATGCCCACGTTGGGCTCGATAGTGCAGAACGGATAGTTCTCGGCGGCGATGCCAGCCTTGGTCAGCGCGTTGAAAAGAGTGGACTTACCAACGTTGGGCAGACCCACGATGCCGCATTTGAGGCTCATGACAGATTCTTCCGAAAGCAAAACCGCCATTGTAGCAAGCCGCAGGCCCCAACCCTATGCTTATGGTCTTGTTAGGGTTTTCGGTTTGCATTGCAGCAGATGAGCTGTTGCAAATGTTTGCCCATTTATTCTCCTTGTGTCGGGAAAATTTCCTATTTGAAACTATTCCGTTGTGTACACGCTACGGAACGAAAATTTTCTTCCACAGGCAATATTTTACTGACTGAATCGTCATTTAGTTGGTTGCCGGAAATAGAGAACATCTTCGGCGAACCGGTCGTTAATTTGTGAAAATCAAGGCTTTCTACAGCTTGCCATTTACAGGCTGTATTGCCTTCTTGAAAGCGATTTGTAAAATTTGCTCTACAATGTCGCTTTTCCAAAGAACACACAGAATCCCCTTGCCTAATATCGTAGAAATCCGCGATCTGCATTTCCGCTATGGCGACCGGCCTATCCTGTCCGGCCTCCATATGGATTTCCCGCGCGGAAAGGTGGTGGCGGTGATGGGCGGTTCCGGTTCGGGCAAGACCACCATCCTGCGCCTGATCGGCGGCCAGTTGCGTCCGCAGCAGGGCAAGGTGGAAGTGGATGGCGAAAACGTCCCCGACCTGGCCACCAAACAACTGTTCCTGCTGCGCCGCAAGATGGGCATGCTGTTCCAGAACGGCGCCTTGTTCACCGACATGACGGTGTTCGACAACGTGGCCTTCCCGCTGCGCGAGCATACCGATCTGGACGAGACGCTCATCCGCGACCTGGTGCTCATGAAGCTCAACGCCGTGGGCCTGCGCAATGCCGCTTCGCTCAAGCCGGCCGAGATCTCCGGCGGCATGGCGCGCCGCGTGGCGCTGGCGCGTGCGATCGCGCTGGACCCGGCGCTGATCATGTATGACGAACCTTTCGCCGGCCTCGATCCCATCTCCATGGGCGTGACCGCCAACCTGATCCGCCGTCTCAACGACGCGCTGGGTTCGACCTCGATCCTGGTCTCGCACGATGTGAACGAATCCTTCGCCATCGCCGACCATGTCTATTTCCTGTCGGCCGGCAAGATCGTGGCGCAGGGCACGCCCGAAGAACTGCGTTCTTCCCCCGACCCCTACGTCAGGCAGTTCGTGCATGCCGAGGCCGATGGTCCGGTGCCGTTCCACTATCCCGGCAAATCGCTGGCCGAGGACCTGGGCCTGGGAGGTGGCGCATGATCGCCGGTCTCGTCAGCGGCCTGGGCCGCAGCATCCGCGAATTCGCGGTGGGCGTGGGCTTTGCCGGGCGCATGTTCGCCAGCATGCTGGGTTCCTCGCTGGGTCTGCTGCGCCGTCCGCGCCTGATCACCGACCAGATCCATTTCATCGGCAACTATTCGCTGGTGATCATCGCCGTGTCGGGCCTCTTCGTGGGCTTCGTGCTGGGCTTGCAGGGCTATTACACTCTCAATAAATACGGTTCCGAACAGGCGCTGGGCCTGCTGGTGGCGCTGTCGCTGACGCGCGAGCTGGGTCCGGTGGTGACGGCGCTGCTCTTCGCCGGTCGCGCCGGCACCTCGCTGACCGCCGAGATCGGCCTGATGAAGGCGGGCGAGCAATTGTCGGCCATGGAAATGATGGCCGTGAACCCGCTGCAACGCGTGGTGGCGCCGCGCTTCTGGGCGGGCGTGATCGCCATGCCGGTGCTGGCGGCCATCTTCAGCGCCGTGGGCGTGATCGGCGGCTATGTGGTCGGCGTGCTGCTGATCGGCGTGGATGAAGGCGCGTTCTGGTCGCAGATGCAGGGCGGGGTGGATGTCTGGAACGACATCGCCAATGGCGTCCTGAAGAGCGTCGTGTTCGGCGTGGCGGTGACCTTCGTGGCGCTGTTCCAGGGCTATGAGGCCAAGCCGACGCCCGAGGGTGTGGCGCGCGCCACCACCCGGACCGTGGTGATCGCTTCGCTGCTGGTGCTGGGCCTGGACTTCCTGCTGACCGCGCTGATGTTCAGCTGATCGCGGCAAAAGAATGTAGTGCGCCCGGGCTTGGGTGCGACAATGAATAAAGAGGGTTGAACTATGCAACGTAAATCACTGGATGCCTGGGTTGGAATCTTCGTCCTGCTGGGCGTGGCGGCGCTAGTGTTCCTGGCGCTCAAGGCCGGCAACATGAGTTCGATGTCCTTCGGCCAGAAGACCTATACCATCAAGGCCAGCTTCGACAATATCGGTGGCCTGAAGTCGCGTGCGGCCGTCAAGAGCGCCGGCGTGGTGGTGGGGCGGGTGGATTCGATCCGCTTCGATGACCAGACCTTCCGCGCCGTGGTGTCGCTGAACATGGACGAGAGCTACAAATTCCCCAAGGACAGCTCGGCCAAGATCCTCACCTCGGGTCTGTTGGGAGAACAATACATCGGCATCGAGCCGGGTGGCGACACTGCTAACCTGGCGTCGGGCGATACGATTAAGATGACGCAATCCGCTATCGTGCTGGAGAACCTGATCGGTCAGTTCCTCTATAGCAAAGCGGCAGAGGGAAAGGATGATTCCAAATGAACAATAAAACCATCAACGCTGCCTACGCCAGCCGTCTGGGCGCCATCGCCCTGGCGGCTGCGGTCATGACCGGCTGCGCCAGCACCAGCAACAATCCCAACGATCCGCTGGAAGGCTTCAACCGCACCATGTTCAGCTTCAACGACACGGTCGACAAGGTGGCCTTGAAGCCGGCTGCGCAGGCCTATGACGCGGTGGTCCCGAATCCGGTCCAGCGTGGCGTGGGCAACTTCTTCGGCAACATCGGCGACCTGTGGTCGTCGGTGAACCAGCTGCTGCAGGGCCGTATCGAGCAGGGCGTCTCGACCTTCATGCGCGTGGCCATCAACACCACCTTCGGCCTGGGTGGCGTGCTGGACGTGGCGACCGAAGCGCGTCTGCCGCGTGAGAAGTCCGATTTCGGCCAGACCCTGGGCAAGTGGGGCGTGGGTTCCGGTCCCTATGTGGTGCTGCCGTTCTTTGGCCCCTCTACGGTGCGTGACACTGCCGGCTTGCCGGTGGACCTCTACGGCGACTTGTGGACCTACAAGCGTCCGACCCGCTGGCGCAATGTGGGCACCGTGGTTCGCATCGTCGACCGCCGCGCCCAGTTGCTGGATGCGTCGACCCTGCTGGAAGATGCTGCGCTGGACAAGTACGACTTCGTGCGTGACGCCTACCTGCAACGCCGCCAGAGCCAGATCAACGGCGCCGGCGGTAGCGGCAAGGACAGGCCGGAAAACGCCATCCAGCCCTGATCGCCGGATGCTGGCAAGCAAGACCGACATGCTGCCTCTGCAGCCATGGCGGTCTTGAAAAGAACCTGATTTGCACAATCTGTAACACCTGTGCCCATCTGTGACCGGGCGGGAACCCCCGCCCCCGGCGCACTTCGAAGAGATGGCCGTGTCTCGTCTGCGCTCCCGGGCGCGAAGGTCCGGCCTCTCCTGCTGACTCGAATGGAACAAGACTTATGAAGATGCTCAATAAACTTTTCGCAATCGCTGCCTTCGCCGTTCACGCTCTGGCCTTCACCGGCGCCGCTTCGGCCCAGGAAGCTCCTGATGCGCTGGTCAAGCGCATCAGTTCTGAAGTGCTGGATACCGCCAAGAACGACAAGGACATCCAGTCCGGCAACAACAATCGCATCATGCAGCTGGTGGAAGAGAAAATCCTGCCCTACGTTGACTTCCAGCGCATGACCCAACTGGCCGCCGGCCGCTACTGGCGCCAGGCGACTCCGGATCAGCAGGCGCAGCTGGTCAACGAGTTCCGCAGCCTGCTGGTGTTCACCTACTCGGGCGCGCTGTCCCAGGTGCGTGACCAGAAGATCGTCTTCAAGCCCCTGCGCGCAGCGCCTGGCGACACCGAAGTGGAAGTCAATTCCCAGGTGATCTCGGATCGTGGCGGCGAGCCCATCCAGCTGAGCTATCGTCTGGAAAAGAAGGGTGATGGCTGGAAGCTCTACGACGTCAACGTCCTGGGCGCCTGGCTGGTGGAAGCCTACAAGGGCACCTTCTCCAACGAGATCAACAAGGGCGGTATCGACGGCCTGATCAAGGCGCTGTCGGACAAGAACAAGCAGTTGGCCGCTCGCGGCAATGGCAAGAAGTAACCTGACCTGACCCACTGGAAAGCGCACCATGTTCAAGCCCGGCGCCTCGCTGACTTTCACCAATGCCAGTACCGTCCTGCGCGAGGGCCTGGCGGCCATCGCCGCGGGCCAGACCGGCATCGACGTCAGCGCGGTCGCTACCGTGGATTCCTCGGCCGTGGCTACGCTGCTGGCCTGGCGTCGCGCCGCTGTCGAACGCGGTGCGGCGCTGGACTTCGGTGCGCTGCCGGCCAATCTGCAAAGCCTGGCCGACCTCTACGGCGTGACCGCCTTGCTGCAAGGCGTCGCCGCTCCCACTTCCGCCACCGACCGACATCACTGATCAGGTCGCGTCCCTGGGCCGCACGGCCCGGAAAATCGAATTCCCCTATAATCGAAGGTTTTTGCAGGCGCCCACGCTGCGTGGTGTAGCGGATTCCCATCCGCTGGATGCAGCGCCCCGGTCGCCGGGCAAAACCGATCGCTATCCCGATAGCACCAACCACAACACGGCTGCGTGACGATCCATCTCCCAGGCAGGAGGAGGGCGGCGCGGCCAGGGCGAGGTGGACAGTGGACCCGCAGGGCTTGCTGTTTCCTTATTTCCTTCTGGCAACAGACGCAATTAACGAATCGAACGGGCGAGGCAATGGCCGCTCTGCAAATCAATGACATCAAGAAACGCTACCAGTCGCTGCAAGCGCTGGGCGGCGTTTCGCTGGCGATCGAGGAAGGTGAATTCTTCGGTCTGCTCGGCCCTAATGGGGCTGGCAAGACCACGCTGATCTCCATCATCGCCGGCCTGAACCGCGCCGATTCCGGCTCGGTCACCATCCACGGCCACGACGTGGTCAGTGACTATCGCGCCGCCCGCATGAAGCTGGGCGTGGTGCCGCAGGAACTGGTCTTCGATCCCTTCTTCACTGTGCGCGAGACGCTGCGGATGCAGTCCGGCTATTTTGGCCTCAGCAGCAACGACAAGTGGATCGACGAGGTCATGGAAAACCTGGACCTCACCAACAAGGCCGACACCAATATGCGCGCGCTCTCCGGCGGCATGAAGCGGCGCGTGCTGGTGGCCCAGGCGCTGGTGCACAAACCGCCCGTGATCGTGCTGGATGAACCGACCGCCGGGGTGGACGTAGAGCTGCGCCAGACCCTGTGGCAGTTCATCGGTCGCCTCAACCGCGAAGGCCACACCATCGTGCTGACCACGCACTACCTGGAAGAAGCCCAGGCGCTGTGCAACCGCATTGCCATGCTCAAGTTCGGCAAGGTAGTGGCGCTGGATTCGACCGATGCCTTGATCCGCCGTATCTCGGGCTCGCAGATGGTGCTGCGCCTGAAGCGCGGCAGCCTGCCGGAGGGATTGAAGTCTCTGGTCACGCATCCCGAAGAACTGTTGTCGGGCAACAAATATACGCTGCGCGTGAACGACTATCAGGAAGTCGAACCCATCCTGGCCGCACTGCGCGCAGCCGGCGCCGAGATCGATGATCTGCAATTGCAGCAGGCCGATCTGGAAGACGTCTTCATCCAGATCATGGGAGATGAAAAATGATCGGTTTCCGTACCCTGTTCTACAAGGAAATCCTGCGTTTCTGGAAGGTCGCCACCCAGACCATCACCGCGCCCATCGTCACGGCCCTGCTGTATCTGTTGATCTTCGGCCACGTGCTGCAGGACCGTGTGCAGGTCTATCCTGGCGTGAACTACACCGGCTTCCTGGTGCCGGGCCTGGTGATGATGAGCGTGTTGCAGAACGCCTTCGCCAACAGTTCTTCTTCGCTGATCCAGTCCAAGATCACCGGCAACCTGGTGTTCGTGCTGCTGACCCCGCTGTCGCACTGGGAGCTCTTCGGCGGCTACGTGCTGGCCGCCGTGGTGCGCGGCCTGATGGTCGGGGCCGGGGTCTTCGTGGTGACCGTGTGGTTCGGCCATCTGGACTTCGTGGCGCCGCTGTGGATCCTGGTATTCGCGCTCTTGGGCGCGGCCATCCTGGGGACCATGGGCCTCATCGCAGGGATCTGGGCCGAGAAGTTCGACCAGTTGGCGGCCTTCCAGAATTTCCTGATCGTACCCCTGACCTTCCTGGCCGGCGTGTTCTATTCGATACACTCGCTGCCGCCGTTCTGGCAGGCGGTATCGCATTTCAACCCGTTTTTTTATATGATCGACGGTTTTCGCTACGGCTTCTTCGGCCAGTCCGACATTGCTCCCATGACCAGCCTCGGCATCGTCGCCGTGTTCTTCGTGGCGCTGTCCACCCTGGCCGTGCGCATGCTCAAGAGCGGCTACAAGCTGCGCGCAGGTTCGCATTGAACACGCTGCGCCCCGCCATCTCCCCCATTCCCGTGAAGAGCCTCAACATGCTACCCACTCCTGAACTCGTCAAAAGCTATATCGCCGCCGGCCTCGACTGCCAGCACCTGGAAGTGGAGGGCGATGGCCAGCACTTCACCGCTGTCATCGTCGCCGAAGCTTTCGCCGGCAAGCGCCTGATCCAGCGTCACCAGCTGGTCTACGCCGCCCTGGGCGACCGCATGCGCGAAGAAATCCACGCGCTGTCGATGAAGACCCTGACCCCCGAAGAATTCCAGAAATAAGGCAAGACGATGGACAAGCTTTTGATCCGTGGCGGCAAGCGCCTCTCCGGCGATGTCACGATTTCCGGCGCCAAGAACGCCGCCCTGCCCATCCTGTGCGCGGCGCTGCTGACGGCCGATGACCTGGTGCTCTCCAACGTGCCGCACCTGCAGGACGTGGTCACCATCACCGGGCTGATGAAGCAGATGGGCCTGCGCGTGCAGGAAAAGGGCGACCAGATGGTGCTCAATGGCAACGACATCACCCGCCCGGAAGCGCCGTACGAACTGGTCAAGACCATGCGTGCCTCGATCCTGGTGCTGGGCCCGCTGCTGGCCCGCTTCGGCCAGGCCAAGGTATCGCTGCCAGGTGGCTGCGCCATCGGTTCGCGTCCGGTGGACCAGCACATCAAGGGCTTGCAGGCCATGGGCGCTGAGATTCATATCGAAGGCGGCTATATCTACGCCAAGGCCAAGCGCCTCAAGGGGGCGCGCATCGTCACCGACATGATCACCGTCACCGGCACCGAGAACCTGCTGATGGCCGCCGTCCTGGCTGACGGCGAGACCGTGCTGGAAAACGCCGCGCGCGAACCCGAGGTGGGCGACCTGGCCAACCTGCTGGTCAAGATGGGCGCGAAGATCGAAGGCATCGGTACTGATCGCCTGGTCATCCAGGGCGTCGAGCAACTGCATGGCGCCTCGCACGAAGTCATCGCCGACCGCATCGAAACCGGCACCTTCCTGTGCGCAGTGGCCGCTACCGGCGGCGACGTGACCTTGCGGCGCACCCGCGCCGGCCTGCTCGATGCGGCGCTGGACAAGCTGCGCGACGCCGGCGCCATCCTCACTTCCGGCGAGGACTGGATCCGCATCCAGATGGCGCGTCGTCCCAAGGCAGTGAGCTTCCGCACCACCGAGTATCCTGGCTTCCCCACCGACATGCAGGCGCAGTTCATGGCGCTGAACTGCCTCGCCGAAGGCACCAGCCACGTCACCGAGACCATCTTCGAGAACCGATTCATGCACGTCCAGGAGCTCAACCGCCTGGGCGCGGCCATTGACGTGGAGGGCAATACCGCCATCGTCACAGGTGTGGAAAAATTCATCGGCGCACCGGTCATGGCGACCGACCTGCGCGCCTCGGCCTCGCTGGTGATCGCCGGCCTGGCGGCCCAGGGCGAGACGGTGGTGGAACGCATCTACCACCTTGACCGTGGCTATGACCGCATGGAAGCCAAGCTGTCGGCCATCGGCGCTGATATCCAGCGTATCAAGTAAGTTTACGGATTCGAGAAAAAGCACAACATCATGACCCAACAACTGACGCTGGCGCTGTCCAAGGGCCGCATCTTCGAAGAAACCCTGCCCTTGCTCAAGGCGGCCGGCATCACCGTGTCCGAAGACCCGGAGTCCTCGCGCAAGCTGATCCTGCCCACCAATGATCCCGACGTGCGCGTGATCATCGTGCGCG
This sequence comes from Herbaspirillum camelliae, assembly GCF_001929405.1. Classification (NCBI taxonomy): domain Bacteria; kingdom Pseudomonadati; phylum Pseudomonadota; class Betaproteobacteria; order Burkholderiales; family Oxalobacteraceae; genus Herbaspirillum; species Herbaspirillum camelliae. Next base: position 200,026 of record NZ_KV880769.1, on the reverse strand, counting down.
CCTCGGACGTACCGACCTATGTGCAATATGGCGCGGCCGATTTCGGCGTGGCCGGCAAGGACGTGCTGATGGAGCACGGCGGCGAAGGCCTGTACCAGCCCATCGACCTGAACATCGCCAAGTGCCGCCTGTCGGTGGCGGTGCAGGAAGGTTTCGACTACGCCAATGCGGTGCGCCAGGGTGCGCGCCTGCGCGTGGTGACCAAGTATGTCAACACCGCCCGCGAGCACTTCGCCGCCAAGGGTGTCCACGTGGACCTGATCAAGCTGTATGGCTCCATGGAGCTGGGACCGCTGGTGGGCCTGTCCGACGCCATCGTCGACCTGGTCAGCACCGGCGGCACCTTGCGCGCCAACAAGCTGGTGGAAGTCGAGCACATCATTGATATCTCCTCACGCCTGGTGGTGAACCAGGCCGCGCTGAAGTTGAAGCGCGAGCGCCTGCAACCGATCCTGGAGGCCTTCGAAAAAGCCTCCAAGGCCAAGTAATCGATGACCACGACCCCAGATTTCCTCGCAGAGCAGGTGAGACCATGAGCATTGCCATCCGAAAACTCGATTCCGCCGCCGCTGGCTTCCGTGAGCAGCTCTCGGCCGTGCTGGCCTTCGAAGCCAGCGAAGACGAGGCCATCGACCGCGCCGCAGCCACCATCCTGGCCGATGTGAAGGCGCGCGGCGACGCCGCCGTGCTGGAATACACGCAGCGCTTCGACCGCCTGCAGGCCGCTTCCGTGGCGGCGCTGGAGATCGGCAAGGACGCGCTGCAAGCCGCGCTGGCCGGCCTGCCCGAGGCGCGTCGTCATGCGCTGCAGACGGCTGCCGACCGCGTGCGCGCCTATCACGAGCGCCAGAAGAAGGAATGCGGCTCCGATGGCTTCCTCTACCGCGAAGCCGATGGCACCGAGCTGGGCCAGAAGGTCACGCCGCTGGACCGCGTGGGCATCTACGTGCCTGGCGGCAAGGCGGCCTATCCGTCGTCGGTGCTGATGAATGCGATTCCGGCCAAGGTGGCTGGCGTGCAGGAAGTCATCATGGTCGTGCCCACGCCCGATGGCGTGAAGAATGAACTGGTGCTGGCCGCCGCCGCCATTGCAGGGGTGGACCGCGTCTTCACCATCGGTGGTGCGCAAGCTGTGGGCGCATTGGCCTATGGCACCGCGACCATCCCGCAGGTGGACAAGATCGTCGGCCCCGGCAATGCCTATGTGGCTGCGGCCAAGCGCCGCGTGTTCGGCGTGGTCGGCATCGACATGATCGCCGGTCCTTCGGAGATCCTGGTGATCTGCGATGGCGCCACCGATCCCGACTGGATCGCCATGGACCTGTTCTCGCAAGCCGAACACGACGAGCTGGCGCAATCCATCCTGCTGTGCCCGGATGCGGACTACATCGCCAAGGTCGAGGCGTCGATCAACCGCCTGCTGGACGACATGCCGCGCAAGGACGTGATCCGCACCTCGCTGACCGACCGTGGCGCGCTGGTCAAGGTGCGCGACATGGCCGAAGCCTGCGAGATCGCCAACATGATCGCCGCCGAGCATCTGGAGATTTCCGCGCAGGAGCCGCAGCAGTGGGCCGACCAGATCCGTCACGCGGGCGCGATGTTCCTGGGCCGTTTCTCGTCCGAATCGCTGGGGGATTATTGCGCCGGTCCCAATCACGTGCTGCCGACCTCGCGCACTGCACGCTTCTCCTCGCCGCTGGGCGTGTATGACTTCCAGAAGCGTTCCAGCGTGATCCGCGTATCGGAAGAGGGCGCGCAGACGTTGGGCAAGATCGCTGCTGAACTGGCCTATGGCGAAGGCTTGCAGGCGCACGCCCGCTCGGCCGAATTGCGGCTGAAGAAGTAAGATGATGAGGTCCGCCACCGACTCCCTCGCAGGCGCCGGCTGGCTGGACCGCGTATTTTGCGAAGATGCGCTTTCCGCCGTGGCCGGCCTGGCGCGCATCCCCGATGGCAGCGTCGATCTGATGATCGCCGATCCGCCCTATGGACTGGGCAAGGACTATGGCAACGATTCCGACAAGCTCGATACCGCTGCCTACCTAGCCTGGACCGAGCAATGGGTCGATGCCGCGCTGCCCAAGCTCAAGCCCAATGGCAGCCTCTACATCTTCCTGACCTGGCGCAATTCGCCGGAGATCTTCGTGATGCTCAAGCAGCGCATGACCATGATCAACGAGATCATCTGGGACCGCCGCGTGCCCTCGATGGGCGGCAGTACCCGGCGTTATTCGTCGGTGCATGACACCATCGGATTCTTTGCGCGGGCCAAGGATTATTTTTTCGACCTCGATGCCATCCGCATCCCCTACGACGCCCAGACCAAGAAGGCGCGCTCGCGCTCCATCTTCGTGGGCGCGAAGTGGCTGGAGATGGGCTACAACCCCAAGGATGTGTGGAGCGTCTCGCGCCTGCACCGCGAACACAAGGAGCGTGCCGACCATCCCACGCAGAAGCCGCTGGAAGTGGTGGAACGCATGGTCAAGGCCTCCTGTCCGCCGGGCGGCGTGGTGCTCGATCCCTTCATGGGCAGCGGCACCACGGCGGTGGCGGCGCGGCGCTGTGGACGGCATTTCACTGGTTTTGAACTCAATCCCGATTATTGCGAACTGATCCGCCAGCGCCTCGACGCCCTCGCGCCAGCCCACCAAGACGATGAAGCCCTCCGTACCCAAGCCTGAATCTGCGTCCATCGACCAGTTGGTCGCCAATGTCATCCGCCCGGTGGTGCGCGGCTGGCAGTCCTATCACGTGCCGTCGGCCGAGGGCATGGTCAAGCTCGACGCGATGGAAAATCCCTACCTGCTGCCCGCCGAACTGCGCGAGCAACTGGCGCAACGCCTGGCCGCGCTGGAGCTCAACCGTTACCCGGTGCCTGCGTACACTGCCCTGAAGGCCGCCATCTGCGAGCGCCTGGGTGTGCCGGCGGGCTACGATGTCCTGCTGGGCAATGGCTCGGATGAATTGATTACCCTGCTGTCGGTGGCCTGCGCCCAGCCGGGCCGGACCATCCTGGCGCCGGAGCCGGGCTTCGTGATGTATGGCGTCTCGGCCAAGATGGCCGGGCTGGAGTACGTGGGCGTGCCGCTGCGCGCTGACCTGAGCCTGGACCTGCCGGCCATGCTGGCGGCCATGGAGACGCACAAGCCCGTCATCACCTGGCTGGGATACCCCAACAATCCTACCGGCACGCTCTATGAGATGGCCGATGTGCTGCGCATCGTCGAAGCCGCCGCACCGTACGGGCTGGTGGTCGTCGATGAGGCCTACCAGCCCTTTGCCGCCTCCACCCTGATGCCGGCATTGCCGCAGCACAACAACCTGGTGCTCATGCGCACCGTCTCCAAGCTGGGACTGGCGGGCATCCGCCTGGGTTACCTGTCAGCGGCGCCGGCGCTGTTGCGCGAATTGGACAAGGTGCGACCGCCCTACAACGTCAATGTGCTCACCGAAGCCGCTGCGCTGTTCGTGCTGGAGCATCTGGATGTACTGCAGGCCCAGGCCGCACGATTGCGCGAGGCGCGCAGCGCCCTGGCGGCCGAACTGGCGGCGCTGGACGGGGTGCAGGTGTTTCCCTCGGCGGCCAATTTCCTGCTGATCCGCGTCCCGGATGCCGATAAAGTCTGCGCCAGCTTGCTGGCGCACAGGGTACTTGTGAAAAATGCCGGTAGAATGCACGTATTGCTCCAAAACTGTTTGCGCATTACCGTCAGCTCGGATGAAGAAAACGCCACGTTCCTGGCGGCCCTGAAGGCGGCGCTGCGCGAACTGTAGAGCGGCCAGCAAGGGCCAGGCCCAGGCCAGCACAACGCATTACATAACGATAGAACTCCGTCTTACCCTGACCATGTCTACACCGAGAACCGCGGAAGTCGTCCGCAACACCAACGAGACGCAAATCCGCGTTGCGATCAACCTGGATGGCACCGGCCAGCAGAAGCTCGATACCGGCGTCCCCTTCCTGGACCACATGCTGGACCAGATCGCCCGCCATGGCCTGATCGACCTGGATATCCACGCCAAGGGCGACCTCCACATCGACGCCCACCATACGGTGGAAGACGTGGGTATCACCCTGGGCATGGCCTTTGCCAAGGCCATCGGCGACAAGAAGGGCATCCGCCGCTACGGCCACGCCTACGTGCCGCTGGATGAAGCCCTCTCGCGCGTGGTCATCGACTTCTCCGGCCGTCCCGGCCTGGAATACCACATCCCCTTTACCCGCTCCATGATCGGTTCCTTCGACGTGGACCTGACCAGCGAGTTCTTCCACGGTTTCGTCAACCACGCGCAGGTGACCCTGCATGTGGACAACCTGCGGGGCGTGAACGCCCACCACCAGGCCGAGACCGTATTCAAGGCCTTCGGCCGCGCGCTGCGCATGGCCGTCGAACTTGATCCGCGCGCTGCTGGTACGATTCCGTCGACCAAGGGCAGCCTGTAAAAACGCAGGGTATTGCTAAATCATCTGGTTTTCCGGCGCGCGAGCGCCGTTCAATGTCGCCATGAATAAAATTGTTGTAGTCGATTACGGCATGGGCAACCTGCGCTCGGTGGCGCAGGCGCTGCGCCATGTCGCGCCTGAAGCCGATGTGCGCATCTCCGGCGAGGTCGCCGATATCCGCGCCGCCGACCGCGTGGTCCTGCCTGGCCAGGGCGCCATGCCCGATTGCATGCGCAGCCTGCGCGAGTCGGGCGTGCAGGACGCCGTCATCGAAGCATCGCGTACCAAGCCGCTGTTCGGCGTATGCGTGGGCGAGCAGATGCTGTTCGACTGGAGTGAGGAAGGCGACACCCCCGGCCTGGGCCTGCTGCCCGGCAAGGTGGTGCGCTTCGACCTGGAAGGCATGCGCCAGGACGATGGCTCCCTGTTCAAGGTGCCGCAGATGGGCTGGAACCATGTTCACCAGACCATCCGCCATCCGCTGTGGGAAGGCATTGCCGACAACGCCTTCTTCTATTTTGTCCACAGCTACTATGCCGTGCCGGCCGAGACCGCCCACGTGGTCGGGCAGACCCCGTATGGCCGCGACTTCGCCTGCGCGGTGGCCCGCGATAATATCTTTGCAACCCAGTTCCACCCGGAAAAAAGTGCCTCGGCGGGTTTGCAGCTGTATCGGAATTTCGTACACTGGAAACCTTGATTTTTGTCTTTACGGCAAGAATCACCCTGCTGAGCTTCGACAACCCTTCTTTTTTTACTGACTAGTCATCCCCTAGCCATGCTGCTCATACCCGCCATCGACCTGAAAGACGGTCATTGCGTACGCCTCAAACAAGGTGATATGGACCAAGCCACCGTTTTCTCCGAAGATCCGGCGGAAATGGCCCTGCACTGGCTCAAGCAGGGCGCGCGCCGCCTGCACCTGGTGGACCTGAACGGCGCCTTTGCCGGCAAGCCCAAGAACGAGGCGGCGGTCAAGGCCATCCTCAAGGCGGTGGCCAGCTTCGCCGAAGAAAACGAAGTCGAGGAAATCCCGGTGCAACTGGGCGGCGGCATCCGCGATCTCGATACCATCGAACGCTACCTGGACGACGGCCTGTCCTACATCATCATCGGCACCGCTGCGGTGAAGAACCCCGGTTTCCTGCATGACGCCTGCAGCGCCTTCCCCGGCCAGATCATCGTCGGCCTGGACGCCAAGGACGGCAAGGTCGCCACCGATGGCTGGAGCAAGCTGTCCGGCCACGAAGTGGTGGACCTGGCGCAGAAGTTCGAAGGCTATGGCTGCGAAGCCATCGTCTACACCGACATCGGCCGCGACGGCATGATGGGCGGCGTCAACATCGAAGCCACCGTGCGCCTGGCGCAGGCGGTGACCATCCCCATCATCGCTTCGGGCGGCGTCCACAACGTGGGCGACGTCGAGGCGCTGTGCCGGGTCGAGGATGAAGGCATCGAAGCCGTCATCTGCGGTCGTTCCATCTACGAAGGCACGCTGGACCTGCGCAGCGGCCAGGATCGCGCCGATGAACTCACGCGCGAACTGGAAGCCAACCGCCTCTCCGGCAGCAAATAACATGGCCCTTGCAAAACGCATCATCCCTTGCCTGGACGTGACCGCTGGTCGCGTGGTCAAGGGCGTCAACTTCCTGGAGCTGCGCGATGCCGGCGATCCGGTCGAGATCGCGCGTCGCTATGACGAGCAGGGCGCTGATGAGCTGACCTTCCTCGACATCACCGCTTCCTCCGATGGCCGCGACCTGATCCTGGACATCATCGAAGCCGTGGCCTCGCAGGTCTTCATCCCCCTGACCGTGGGTGGCGGCGTGCGCGCGGTGGAAGATGTGCGCCGCCTGCTCAATGCCGGCGCTGACAAGGTCGGCATCAATACCTCGGCCGTGACCAACCCGCAACTGGTAGCTGATGCCGCCAACAAGTACGGCTCCCAATGTATCGTAGTGGCCATCGACGCCAAGCGCGCCGGTGACGGCAAGTGGGAGGTCTACACCCACGGTGGTCGCAAGGCCACTGGCCTGGACGCGGTCGAATGGGCGCGCAAGATGGCGCAACTGGGCGCGGGCGAGATCCTCTTGACCAGCATGGACCGCGACGGCACCAAGAGCGGTTTCGACCTCGACCTGACCCGCGCGGTCTCGGAAGCGGTCAGCATCCCCGTGATCGCCTCCGGTGGCGTGGGCGGCCTGCAGGATCTGGCCGACGGGATCACCAAGGGCAAGGCCGATGCGGTGCTGGCCGCCAGCATCTTCCACTATGGCCAGCACACCGTGCAGGAAGCCAAGCGCTTCATGGCCGACCAGAACATTTCCATGAGGCTGGCATGAGCATCAGCGCCAAATGGCTCAACAAGGTCAAATGGGACGAAGTCGGCCTGGTGCCGGTGATCGCCCAGGAAGTCGGCTCCAATGACGTATTGATGTTCGCCTGGATGAATCGCGAGGCGCTGGCGCGCACCGTGGAGATCGGTCAGGCCGTCTACTGGAGCCGCTCGCGCAAGAAGCTGTGGCACAAGGGCGAAGAGTCCGGCCACTTCCAGAAGGTCCATGAGATCCGCCTGGATTGCGATGAAGACGTGGTGCTGCTCAAGGTCGAGCAGGTGGCCGGCATTGCCTGCCATACCGGACGTCATTCCTGCTTCTTCCAGAAATTCGAAGGCAGCGCCGACAGTGGCGAGTGGGTCACCGTCGAGCCGGTCCTGAAGGACCTGCAACCCGGTGCCGGCGGCGGTCCTGCAGCGACTGCGGCCGCGCCGGAAGCCAAGCCCAAGCGCGTGCGCAAGAGCATCCCCAAGCCCGTGGACAGCGACAAGACCCCATCATGAGTGAAACCCTGAAGCGACTGGCCGAGGTCATCGAGTCGCGCAAGCTGGCCAACGGCGGCAATCCCGAGAAATCCTACGTCGCCAAGCTGTTCTCCAAGGGCGACGACGCGATCCTCAAGAAGATCGGCGAGGAAGCCACCGAAACCGTCATGGCCGCCAAGGATGCCCGCGTCTCGGGCGACAAGTCCAAGGTGCTCTATGAATGCGCCGACCTGTGGTTCCATTCCATGGTGCTGCTGGCGCAGTTCGACTTGAGTCCGCAGGATGTGCTCAACGAGCTGGCCCGCCGCGAAGGCCTCTCCGGCCTGGAAGAAAAGGCTGCCCGCAAGGACTGATCGGCCACCGGCCCTCCCAATTCCCCCTTGTTTCCCCAGGAGTACGGCTTTGGATAATTGCATTTTCTGTAAGATCGCTGCAGGCCAGATCCCCTCGAAGAAGATCTACGAGGACGAGGACCTGATCGCCTTCCACGACATCAACCCGGCCGCGCCAGTGCACTTCCTGATCGTGCCGCGCCAGCATGTGGCGACCCTGGCCGATTGTGGTGAGCAGCATGCCGCCGTGCTGGGCAAGATGCTGGCCCTGGCGCCGCGCCTGGCCGCCGAGCAGGGCTGCGGCTACGGCCTGGACGGCGAGGGCAAGCCCAGCGGCGGTTTCAAGACCATCATCAACACCGGACCGGATGGCGGCCAAGAGGTGTACCATCTGCACATGCATGTCATCGGCGGCCCGCATCCGTGGCGGGTACGGTTCGTGCAACAATAAGGATTCGCCAGCCCGGGGGCTGGCCTGTTTCACACTTGTACACAGGGCAGGGATGTCCGCTTAGGAGAAGAGAATGGGTTCGTTCAGTATTTGGCATTGGCTGATTGTCCTGGTGATCGTGATGCTGGTCTTCGGCACCAAGAAGCTCGGCAACATGGGTTCCGACCTGGGCAAGGCAGTCAAGGGCTTCAAGGATGGCGTCAAGGGCGCAGAGGAAGAGAAGAAGGACGCGGCCGCCATTGACGTGCAGGCCAAGGAAAAAGACAAGTCCGGCACCTGATCAGGCAGCGCCCGGTGCGATATTGCGCCGGGCTGCACCGTTTTGCTGTCCGCGCCTGGTGCGGACGTCCAGCCTCCCGGGCAGCTCTGCTGCCCTTGTCCTTAAAGTCCACACAAGCCCATGATTGATATCGGCCTTACCAAGCTGGCCTTGATTGGCGTGGTCGCGCTGGTCGTGATCGGCCCGGAGCGCCTGCCTAAGGTGGCGCGCATGGCCGGCACCCTGTTCGGCCGCGCCCAGCGCTACATCAACGACGTCAAGTCGGAGGTCAGCCGCGAGATGGAACTCGACGAGCTGCGCAAGATGCGCCAGGACGTGGAGTCAGCCGCCAGCGAGGTCAGCGGCAGCATCCACAAGAGCATGGCCGAGACCGAAGCCTCGCTCAATGACGCCTGGAACGGCGGCGATGATGCTTCCGGCTCGGACAGCGCCGCCACCGGCAACTGGACCCGTCAACCCGATCCCTCGCTGCTGGCCATCAAGGCCAAGGCCTTCCGCCGCAAGAAGCTCTCGCGCACCACCGGTGTGCCCGCCTGGTACAAGCACCAGAGCGGCCACAAGACCCGTGTGATTTCGGCCTCGGCCCGGGTGGCCAAGTACCGTCGACCGGTGGGCGCGGGCAAGTCGGCTGGTTTCTTCTAGTTCTTCTAATCTGGCGCAGCGCGTCCCACTTCATCAGAATGCTCCAATTCCATGGCTGAAGAAAACACCCAGGCCGAAGACACCTTCATCTCACACCTGATCGAGTTGCGCAGCCGCATCGTCAAGGCGACTGCGGTGGTGCTGGTGGTGTTCCTGTGCCTGATGCCCTTTGCGGCCCACATCTTCGATGTGCTGGCCGCGCCGATGATCCACGCGCTGCCCGCCGGCAGCAAGATGATCGCCACCGGCGTGATCACGCCCTTCCTCATCCCCATCAAGGTCACCATGCTGGTGGCGGTGCTGGTCTCGCTGCCCTGGGTGCTCTACCAGCTCTGGGCCTTCGTCGCGCCGGGTCTCTACACGCACGAAAAGCGCCTGATCGCACCGCTGGTGATTTCCTCGTCGGTCTTGTTCGTGGCCGGGGTGGCGTTCTGCTACTTCTTCGTCTTTGGCGTGGTCTTCCCCTTCATCAACAACTTCGCCCCCAAGTCGGTGTCGGTGGCCCCGGACATCGACAGCTACGTCGATTTCGTGCTGACCATGTTCGTTGCCTTCGGCGTGACCTTCGAGGTGCCGGTGATCGTGATCGTGCTGGTGCGCATGGGCCTGGTCCCGCTGGCCAAGCTCAAGCAGATCCGTCCCTATGTGATCGTCGGCGCCTTCATCATCGCCGCCGTGGTCACGCCGCCCGATGTGATGAGCCAGCTGATGCTGGCCGTGCCGCTGGTGCTGCTCTACGAAGTCGGCCTGCTGGTGGCGCCTATCTTCGAACGCGCCACCCAGGCGCCCGCCACCGAAGCGGGCAGTTCGACCACGGACTGATGACAGCGCTGCTGATGCAGCAGGGCAGGTCGGATCCGGCCTGCCTGTCTACCTTCCCACCCGCGCCTGTCGTCCCTTCGCGCATCGCTTATACCGTGCCATTCCCGCGCCCCTTGCTGGCCTGACCGTCCCTGACGGTTGCAGAATCGCGTCAAATCCGCTAACCTGTCTGACAGGTAGATAAGTTTATCTACCTGCCTCTTTTGTCCGATCGTCCGCCGGGGCGATCCGGGCGCTGGATATCGACAATAAGAAATTGACTGGAGACAACAGATGGCAAATTCAAGCCAGGGCAGTGCTGTGCAGTTTGACGGGCTGTACAAGAAAGTGACGTGGAAAATCCTACCCTGGCTGCTGCTGGGCTATGTGATTGCCTACCTCGACCGGGTCAACGTAGGCTTCGCCAAGCTCTCCATGCTGAGCGATCTGGGCATGTCGGAGGCGGCCTATGGGCTGGGGGCGGGCATCTTCTTCCTGGGCTACTTCATCTTCGAAGTCCCCAGCAACCTGATCCTGCATCGCGTAGGCGCCAAGATCTGGATCGCGCGCATCATGATCACCTGGGGCATGATTTCTTCGCTGATGGCCTTTACGGCCCCCATCGCCCAGTGGCTGGGCGTGAGCAACGAGACGGTCTTCTACACCTTGCGCTTCCTGCTGGGGGCCTCGGAAGCGGGCTTCTTCCCCGGTGTGATCCTCTACATGACCTACTGGTATCCCTCGGCCATGCACAGCCGCGTGATGGCGGTAGTGTTGCTGGGCAATCCCTTTTCCTACATCCTCGGCGGTCCCATCAGCGGGGCGCTGATGCAGTTCATGGGCAGCGGCGACTCGCTGGCCGGCTGGCAATGGATGTTCGTCATCGAAGCACTGCCGGCCTGCTTGCTGGGCATCGTCATCCTGTTCGTGCTCTCCAATGACATCGCCAGCGCCAAGTGGCTGACACCGGAGGAAAAGGCCGAGCTGGCCCGTCGCCTGGCCGCCGAGAACAAGGAGAAGGTCAACGTCCCGCTCAAGAGCCTGTACGCCTTGCCCATCCTTTGGTTCCTGGCGCTGGTGTATCTGCTGATGATGATCGGCAGCTACGGCATCAATTTCTGGGCGCCCACCATCATCCGCGACGCCGGCGTGAAATCGGTGCTCGACATCGGCATGATCTCTGCCATTCCCTACATTCTCGGCGCGACCGCCATGGTGTTCATCACCCGTCATGCCGAGAAGGCGGGCAAGCATCGCAGCTATTCGGTGGCGGTCTCCATGATCGCCGGCCTGGCCCTGGTGCTGTGCACGCTGTTCCCGCACAACATCTACATCACCCTGGCGGGCATCGCCATCGCCGTGGGCGGCAGCCTGACCTCGATTGCCTTGTTCTGGGGCTTCCCCGGTGCCTACTTCACCGGTGCCACCGCTGCCGCAGGGATCGCGATCATCAATTCCGTGGGCAATCTCGGTGGCTTCGTCGGGCCTTACCTGCTGGGTGCGTTGACCACCGCCTTCGGCTCGCCCCGTTACGGCCTGATGATGCTGGGAGGCGCCTTGTTCCTGGCCGGTGTGCTGATCGCGCTGGGTGGCCGCAAGCGTGGCCCCGCTGCGGTGACGGCCAGCGCCTGAACGGCGGCAGCCATGCTGTGACCGGCCCGGGTCGGGCCGGGCGGGGTGGCGATCACGATGACGATGGAAAGAAGAACGATGGATGTGATCAGCAAGTTGGAAGCCATCGTCGGCAGCAAGCATGTGCTGACCGGCGATGCGCAGACCCGGCGTTTCCGCCAGGGATTGCGCTATGGCGGTGGTGAAGTCCTGGCCGTGGTGCGCCCCGGACGGTTGCTGGAGATGTGGCGCGTCTTGCAGGTCTGCCATGCGGCCAACATGGTCATCCTCTGCCAGGCTGCCAATACCGGCCTGACAGGCGGCTCCACGCCGATTGCCGAGGGCTATGATCGCCCGGTGGTGCTGATCAATACCATGCGCCTGACGCGTCTGGAACTGCTCGACCAGGGCCAGCAGGTGCTCTCCCAGCCGGGCGTGACGCTGGACCAGCTGGAACGCCGTCTCAAGCCGCTTGGCCGCGAGCCGCATTCGGTGATCGGATCGAGCTGCATCGGTGCTTCCATCACCGGCGGCATCTGCAACAACTCGGGCGGTTCGCTGATACAGCGCGGTCCCGCCTATACGCAGTACGCGCTGTTTGCCCGCATCGATGAGCAAGGACGGCTGGAACTGGTCAATCACCTGGGGATCGACCTGGGCGAGGATCCGGAGAGCATCCTGGAACAGCTCGACGCCGGTCGCATCGATCCGGCGCAGGTGCATCACGTTCCAGGCCAGATGGCCTCGGACCGTGAATATGCCGACCATGTGCGCGATATCAGTTCGCCCATCCCGGCCCGCTTCAACGCCGACCCGCGTCGCCTCTACGAAGCCTCGGGCTCGGCCGGCAAGATTGCCGTGTTCGCATTGCGGCTGGACACCTTTGCGGCGGATCAGGTCACCCAGGTGTTCTACATCGGCGCCAACGATCCTGCGGTGCTGGAAGACCTGCGCCGCCATATCCTGGCCAATTTCCGCGCGCTCCCCATTGCCGGCGAATACATGCATCGCTCCGGCTATGACCTGGCCAGGAAGTACGGAAAGGACCTCTTCCTCTATATCCGCAAGGCCGGTACCGACAAGGTGCCGCTGGCCTTTGCGCTCAAGAGCCGCTTCGACGCCATCACCGAAAAGCTCGGGCTGGGACGCAGCCTCAGTGATCGGCTGCTGCAGGCCCTGGCTGAGCGCTTGCCCGCGCATCTGCCGCCGCGCCTGGAGGACATGCGGGACCGATACGCCCATCATCTGCTGCTCAAGATGGGCGATGAGGGCATCGAGGAGGCGCGCGCCTATCTCCATGCGATATTGCCGACGGAGCAGGCAGGCTTCATCGAATGCGATGCCGAGGAGGCCAGCGCGGCCTTCCTGAACCGCTTCGCCATCGGCAATGCGGCCAATCGCTACCGGGCCGTGCATCAGGATACGGTCGAAGACATCGTTGCACTCGACGTCGCCCTGCCGCGCAATACCTATGACTGGTTCGAAGTGCTGCCCAAGGAACTGGCCGAGGAGATCGAGTTCACCATGTATTGCGGGCACTTCTTCTGCCATGTGATGCACCAGGAATACCTGGTCAAGAAGGGCCGTGACTGCGACGCCGTCAAGCAGCGCCTGCTGGCCATGCTGGAAGCGCGTGGGGCGCGTTATCCGGCTGAGCACAACTTCGGCCATCTCTATCATGCCGGACCTGAGGTGGAGCAATTCTATCGCCGCCTGGATCCGACCAATTCCTTCAATCCCGGCATCGGCCTGACCAGCACGCAGCAGCACTGGGGCCAGTCGTGCTGTCCGGCGCACGCGGCCTCAGAACACAGCAAGACGGCCTGCTGAGGTGGTATGGGCGCAGCGCTCAGTCGTAGCGCTTGTAGGCATCCACGTAATGGATATCGACCAGCCTGCGGGCCGCAGAGGCATTGCCGTTGATGATGGCCGCGGCGATGTTCTGATGGTTCAGCAGCACCGAGTCCCATTCCTGCTGGTTGCGCGTATGCGAATGGACCGAGCGCGTGGAGTCGAACAGGATGGGGCTGATGCCGCTGATGATGGCTGACAGCAGGGGATTCTGGGTGGCCTGCCCGACGGCTTCGTGGAAGGCCGCGTCCAGTGGCGAAAAGGCTTCGACATTGCCCAGCGCCGCCGGCATCTGCGCCACGATGGCGTTGAGCCGGTCGATGTCGGCCGACGTGCGGTGTTCCGCCGCCAGCACGGCGGCCTGCAGATCCAGGCTATGGCGCACTTCCAGGATCTGGATCGGGGTGATCTGCTGGGTGGCCAGCCCATGCTGCGCCAGGTTGGAAAAGGGCACCTTGGACAAGGGCAGCACGGTGGGCGACTTGCCGCTGGAGACCGCGATCAGCCCCCGTCCGGCCAGCGCATTGGTGGCTTCGCGCACGGTGGGGCGGCTCACGCCGAAGAGTCGGGTCAGCTCCCCCTCGCTGGGCAGGCTTTGGCCCGGCTCCAGCTTGTGCTCGGCGATGTAGCGCACGATGTGGTCGGCGATCTGGTCCGAAATGCGCACCTGCTGCAATTGCAGGTTGGGCGGCGTCTTCTTGCTCGTCATGGACTCAGTTGCCCGCACGGATCAGCGCGGCGTTCATTGCTCGGCCTCGTCCTGGACCAGCGGAATATCCCGCAGCCACTGCACCAGCGGATAGGCGTCCTTGAATCCTTCCAGCACGCGCTTGCCGAGGTCGGCCGGAATCTTCTTGCGGATATCCTCTTCGCTCCAGACGATGAAGCTCTTGAGCTTCACGTACTCGATATTGGGCGTGTCCGGATCAAATCCCTTGGGCGGGCGCTGCAGCTTGCCCTCGTCCTGCAGGTCGCCATAGGTCGCCACCAGCTTCTTGTTCTTGCGCATCTTGGTGAAGCCGGCAGCATCTTCCACCACACGATTGCGGATGGCCCGCAGGCGCGGCGTGGGCGGCATGTATTCGCCGCCAGCGATGAGCAGTTGGCCCGCTTCATTGATGTGGAAGTAGTAGGCCGGACCACCGCCCTGGCTGGGCTTCTTCAGTCCGCTGGCCGTGATGGCGGCGGAGAAGTGCGTCTTGTAGGGGCGCTTGTCATGCGAGAAGCGCATGTCGCGGTTGATGCGAAACAGCGCCTTCTTCGGATTGCAGCCCGCGATGGCCGGGTCGAACTTGCTGATCTCGGCGATGAGCTTGATGGTCAGCGCCAGGAATTCCTCGCGCAGGATGTCATAGCGCGGCTTGTTCATGACAAACCAGGCGCGGTTGTTGTTCTCGGACAGTTCCCCGAGGAACTGGATCAGGTCACGCACATGCATGGGCTTGGCTCTCCTGGCTCATTCTTCGTCGGCATCATCGTTCCTGGGCGGCGGCGGACGCTTGCCCACGGTGATGTTCAGCTTGGTTTCCTGCGACTTGCGCAGCACCGTCATGGCGATCTGCTGGCCGGGCGTGAGCTGGGCGATGACGTTGAGCATCTCGGTGGTGTCGGAGACCGGCTTGTCATCGATGCTTACCAGGATGTCACCCGGACGCATGCCCGCACGATCCGCCGGACCACCCTTGAGCACGCCGGCGATGATGGCGCCGGTCTTCTTGCCCAGGCCGAAGCTCTCGGCCAGTTCCGGCGTGATGTCCTGCGGTTCCACGCCGATCCAGCCGCGCACCACCTGGCCGTGGCTGATGATGGCTTCCATCACCGTCTTGGCCGTGGACATGGGAATGGCAAAGCCGATGCCCAGGTTGCCGCCGGTACGCGAATAGATCGCCGTATTGATGCCCAGCAGGTTGCCGTTGGTATCGACCAGCGCGCCACCGGAGTTGCCGGGGTTGATGGCGGCATCGGTCTGGATGAAGTTCTCGAAGGTATTGATGCCCAGGTGATTGCGGCCCAGCGCCGAGACGATCCCCATGGTCACCGTCTGGCCCACGCCGAAGGGGTTGCCGATGGCCAGCACGACGTCGCCCACCGAGCTGTTCTCCGGATGGCCCAGGGTGATGGCGGGCAGGTTGGGCAGGTCGATCTTGATGACCGCCAGATCCGTCTCGGGATCGATGCCGACCACCTTGGCGCTGGCCTTGCGGCCATCGGCCAGGGCCACTTCGATCTTGTCGGCCGCTTCCACCACGTGATTGTTGGTCAGGATGTAGCCTTGCGGGCTGACGATCACGCCCGAGCCCAGGCTGGACTGCTTGTCATCCTGTTGCTGCTCGTCGAACTGGTCGCCGAAGAACTTGCGGAAGAAGGGATCGTTCTGGAACGGGCTCTTCTGCGGCCGCGCTTCGGTGGTGGTGAAGATGTTCACCACCGAGGGCATGGCCTGGCGTGCAGCATGGCGGTAGGAGTCGAGGGCGGGCGCGTTGGGCGTCGCTTCCTGCATCTGTACCGTGGACTGGGCCGGCCTTGCGCGCGAACTGGAGGAACCGGACAGCCAGTCCGGCTTCAAGGTCGCTACAATGAACCACAAGGCCAGACCGACCGTCACGGTCTGGGCAAACAACAGCCATAAACGTCGCATAAAAGAATTCTTGGTTTTGATTTGAAATCGGATAGAGGAAGATATGACCCGCCACATCAACAGGGACGAGTTCTCAGCATATCTGGGACAGACGCTTAACGCCGCGCAATATCGCGATTATTGCCCAAACGGCTTGCAGGTGGAAGGGCGCGCCACGGTAGGGCGCGTGGTCACTGGCGTTACCGCCAGCCTGGCCCTGCTCGAGGCCGCGCTGCAATGGCAGGCGGACGCCATCCTGGTCCATCACGGCTACTTCTGGCGCGGCGAGGACATGCGCGTGATCGGACAGAAACAGCGGCGCCTGAAGCTGCTGCTGTCCAACGACATCAACCTGTTCGGCTATCACCTGCCGCTCGATTCACATCCTGAACTGGGCAACAACGCACAACTGGCCCGGCGACTCGACTTTGACGCCACCGGCCGCTTCGGTGAAAACGACATCGGCTGGCTAGGGCGCTGCCACGCACCCTCGGTCAAGACTGCTGCTGACCTGGCGATGCTGATCGAAAAGCGCCTGGGCCGCATGCCTTTGCTGATCGGCGATCCCCAGCAAGCCGTCGGTCAGGTCGCCTGGTGTACCGGCGCGGCGCAGGGCATGCTGGGCCAGGCTATCGAAGCGGGCGCATCGGTCTACATCAGCGGCGAAATCTCCGAACCCACCGTCCATCTGGCGCGCGAGACCGGTACCGTCTATCTTGCCGCCGGCCACCACGCCACCGAGCGCTACGGCATCCAGGCGCTGGGCGAGCATGTGGCGGCCCACTTCGGCATCGAACACCGTTTCATCGATATCGACAACCCGGTGTGATGCAGCGCAAGGCAGGGTTCAGCCCTGCTTCTTGAGCGAATCGCGGATTTCGCGCAGCAGCAGCACGTCTTCCGGGGTCGGCGCCGGTGCGGCCGGTGCAGCCTCTTCGTGCTTGCTGGCCAGGTCGCGCGCCTTGTTGATGGCGCGCACCATCTGGAAGATGATGAAGGCCAGGATCAGGAAGTTGATCAGGATGGTCAGGAAGTTGCCGTAGGCAAACACCGCGCCCGCCTTCCGGGCCTCGGCCAGCGGCAGCCCGTAGGCCTGGCCGTTGAGCGGCAGGTAGTAGTTGGCGAAATCCAGGCCGCCGAAGATCTTGCCGACGATAGGCATGATAATGTCTTCCACCAGCGAGCTGACGATCTTGCCGAACGCACCACCGATGATCACGCCGACGGCCAGGTCGACCACGTTTCCCTTGATCGCGAAGGCGCGAAAGTCCTTGAGCATGCTCATCCCTGGTTTCTCCTTTGACAATTGCAGTTTACATATGAGGCGATCTTACAACGGGTTATATCCTGCCCGCCCTGAAAAGTAAATCAGACAGGCGCTGACGCCGCAGCGCAAGATAACCGACAAAAAGAGCAGATTGACAATGGGTTGCGCTGCGTCAAATGTTCATTTTCGCAAGTCTGTACCATACCCGCCGTTAGCTACAAAACCCTATTCAGCTTATATATAATCAAAAAGTTGCATGAGGGTCACTTAGAAGGTCCACGCTAACTTACATTTGGAGATTGGGGTCTTTATGACTGACGAGAATCAGGTCGACGCGAGTCGGCGAGGTTTGCTTGTTGCGACTTGTGCGGCCGGAGGTGTAGCGGGGTTGGCCACCGCTGGAGCATTTGTCTCCACCCTGCAACCTTCTGAACGCGCCAAGGCAGCAGGCGCACCGGTTGAGGTGGATATTTCTTCGCTTACTCCCGGTGAAATGCGCACCGTCGAATGGCGCGGCAAGCCTGTCTGGATTCTCAAGCGCACGCAGGAGATGATCGATTCCCTCGCCAAGAACGAAGGTGAACTGGCCGATCCTGATTCCAAACGTACTGATTTCTCCGAAACACCCGACTACGCCGGCAACAAGTGGCGTTCCATTCGCAAGGACATCCTCGTGGTGGTGGGCATCTGCCCGCACCTCGGCTGCTCCCCGAGCTCTCGCTTCCAGAGCGGCCCGCAGCCCTCGCTGCCGGACGACTGGCATGGCGGCTTCCTGTGCCCGTGCCACGGCTCGACTTTCGACCTGGCTGGACGTGTGTACAAGAACAAGCCGGCGCCGGACAACCTGCAAGTGCCGCGCTACATGTTTGAAGGCGACAACAAGCTCGTCATCGGCAAGGACGAGAAAGGGGAGGCCTGATCATGGGAGCATTCCACGAAAAGAAGTTGCCTGACGATGCACCCGTCTCGGCCAAGGCGCTGAACTGGGTGGATTCGCGTTTTCCGCTGACGGCCACCTGGAAAGCCCATCTTTCCGAGTACTACGCTCCCAAGAACTTCAACTTCTGGTACATCTTCGGCTCGCTGGCGCTGCTGGTGCTGGTGATCCAGATCGTCACCGGCATCTTCCTGGTGATGCACTACAAGCCCGACGCCACCCTGGCCTTCGCCTCGGTCGAGTACATCATGCGTGACGTCCCCTGGGGCTGGCTGGTGCGCTACATGCACTCCACCGGCGCCTCGGCGTTCTTCATCGTGGTCTACCTGCACATGGTGCGCGGCCTGCTCTACGGCTCCTACCGCAAGCCGCGCGAACTGGTGTGGCTGTTCGGCGTGGGCATCTTCCTGTGCCTGATGGGTGAAGCCTTCTTCGGCTACCTGCTGCCCTGGGGACAGATGTCGTACTGGGGTGCGCAGGTGATCGTGAACCTCTTCGGCGCCATCCCCTTCATCGGCCCGGACCTGTCGCTGTGGATTCGCGGCGACTACGTCGTTTCCGACGCCACCCTGAACCGCTTCTTCTCCTTCCACGTGATCGCCATTCCCTTGGTGCTCATCGGCCTGGTGGTGGCGCATATCATCGCGCTGCATGAAGTGGGCTCCAACAACCCCGACGGCGTGGAGATCAAGGAAAAGACCGACGAGAAGGGCGTGCCTCTGGACGGCGTGCCGTTCCATCCGTACTACACGGTGCACGACATCTTCGGCGTGTCGATCTTCCTGATGGTGTTCTCGGCGGTGGTGTTCTTCGCCCCGGAAATGGGCGGCTACTTCCTGGAGTACAACAACTTCATTCCCGCCGACTCGCTCAAGACCCCGCCGCACATCGCCCCGGTCTGGTACTTCACGCCGTTCTACTCCATCCTGCGTGCGACCACGGCTGACTTCATGGGCTGGCTCATCGCCGGTGTGGCGGCCTATGTCGCCCTGCTGGTGTTCAAGTCGCGCCTGTCGAGCAAGCTCAAGATCGCCGCCATCGTCATCGGCCTGGCCATCATCGGCGGCATGCTCATCTTCGACGCCAAGTTCTGGGGCGTGGTGCTGATGGGCCTGTCGGTGGTGATCCTGGGCGGCCTGCCGTGGCTGGACAAGTCGCAGGTCAAGTCGATCCGCTACCGTCCGAGCTGGCACAAGTACGTCTACCTGGTCTTTGGCATCGCCTTCGTCATCCTTGGCTACCTCGGCGTGCAACCGCCGACGGCCATCGGCACCACCGTTTCGCAGGTGTGCAGCTTCATCTACCTGGGCTTCTTCCTGTTGATGCCCTGGTGGAGCGCAGCCGGCACCTTCAAGCCGGTGCCCGATCGCGTCGTCTATCATCCGCACTAAGCCAGCCGCCAAAGGACAAGAACATGACATTGCTGAAGAAAGTGATTGCCGCGCTGGCGTTGCTGCCGGCGCTGGCCTGCGCCAACGAGGGGACTTTCCCGCTGGACCACGCACCTGACCGCACCAAGGATGTTTCCTCGCTGCAAAACGGCGCCAAGCTGTTCGTCAACTATTGCCTGAACTGCCACTCGGCCTCGTCGATGCGCTACAACCGCCTGCGCGACATCGGCCTGACCGAAGACCAGATCAAGAACAACCTCATGTTCAGTGGGGAAAAGGTCGGCGACCTGATGAAGATTTCCTTGTCGCCGCAAGACGCCAAGACCTGGTTTGGCGCCGCGCCGCCGGACCTCTCGGTGATCGCTCGCGCCAAGGCATCGGAGGCGGGTAGCGGTCCGGACTGGATTTATACCTACCTGCGCAGTTATTATACGGACGACAGTCGCCCCACCGGCTGGAACAACATGCTCTTCCCCAACGTCGGCATGCCGCATGTGTTGTGGGAATTGCAAGGTATCCGCAAGGCCAAGTTCGTCGAGGAGAAGGATCCTCATGATGCCAGCAAGACCATCCACAAGTTTGCCGGCTTCGAGCAGGTCAAGCCCGGCAAGATGACGACAGCGGAATATGACAACAATGTCGCCGATCTTGTTGCTTATTTGCAATGGATGGCCGAGCCGGCGCAGAACACGCGCAAGCGTCTGGGTGTCTGGGTGCTGCTTTTCCTTGGCATCTTCGCAGTATTGGCGTGGCGTTTGAACGCGTCCTATTGGAAGAACATCAAGTAAAAACGTACAATCACGTATCCGCGCAGTTTTTGCGGAATTGCGTATCGGGGTGAGCGTTATGCGTCTCGCCCCCCTTTTGTTTTTAGGGCTCTGAAAAAATGATGGTTCTCTACTCGGGCACGACCTGCCCATTTTCGCAACGTTGCCGCCTCGTCCTGTTCGAAAAGGGCATGGATTTCGAGATCCGCGACGTGGACCTGTTCAACAAGCCGGAAGACATTTCGGTCATGAACCCCTACGGCCAGGTGCCGATCCTGGTCGAGCGCGACCTGGTGCTGTATGAATCGAACATCATCAATGAATACATCGATGAGCGTTTCCCGCACCCGCAACTGATGCCGGCCGACCCGCTCATGCGCGCCCGCGCGCGCCTGATGCTGTTCAACTTCGAGAAGGAACTGTTCGTCCACGTTCATACGCTGGAAAACGAAAAGTCCAAGGCTGCCGAGAAGAGCCAGGAGAAGGCCCGCAACGAGATTCGCGACCGCCTGACCCAGCTGGCGCCCCTGTTCCTGAAGAACAAGTACATGCTGGGCGACGAGTTCTCCATGCTGGACGTGGCGCTGGCGCCGTTGCTGTGGCGCCTGGACCACTACGGCATCGAGCTGTCCAAGACCGCGGCCCCGCTGATGAAGTATGCCGAGCGCATCTTCTCGCGCCCGGCCTACATCGAGGCGCTGACCCCGTCCGAGAAGGTGATGCGCCGTTAAGCGTCATCCGGAGCAGGCCGCGCATCGGGCCCCGAGCCTGAGCAGGCCTGTTCCGCCAGCAGTCCGATTTGCAGTTCCACCCCGGCCCAGCCGGCAGATGCGGGCATGCCGCGCATCGCACACGACACAGTCATGCAAGAAGTCTCCACCAAGCCCTACCTGCTGCGCGCCATCTACGAATGGTGCACCGACAACGGCTATACGCCGCACATCGCCGTGGTCGTCGACAGCCGCACACGTGTGCCGATGCAGTTCGTCAAGAATGGCGAGATCGTTCTCAACATCAGTTTCGAGGCCACCAGCGGCTTGAAGATGGAGAACGACAACATCCACTTTAGCGCCCGTTTCGGCGGCGTGTCGCGGGACATCCTGATCCCGGTGGAAAACGTCATCGCCATCTACGCCCGCGAAAACGGCCAGGGCATGGCCTTCGAGGCCCCCGCGCCGGCCACTGCCGAAGCCGTGCAGGAGTCGGACGCGCCGCAGGAACCAGAGAGCAGCGCACCGGTACTGTCTTCGGTGCCGCTCTCCGAGCCGGAAAAGAAGTCCGCCGACAGCGAGGAAAAGGGCGATGATGATCCTGAACCACCGAAAAAAGGTGGTCGTCCTGTACTGACCCGTATCAAGTAGGCTATAATCGCCGGCTGAAGTTTTGCTGGCTTAGCTCATCTGGTAGAGCACCTGACTTGTAATCAGGGGGTGGCGGGTTCAAGTCCTGCAGCCAGCACCAGTATTTAAAAGGGATTGCATTCGATTGGGCGCAATCCCTTTTTCATTTTCACGTCGTTTTCAAGGCGATGTAACCGCTGCGTATTCCGCAGAAACAAGCTGCCGATTTGGTGTTGGATGCTCGCCCAGAAGTCCGAGTGCATCGGTTCGAGATGCCGTAAAAAAACTGGTGGCGACTGTTCTCTTCATTATTGATCTTCTCCCGATAATATCCCCAGCGCGCCCATACAGCTCCTTAGGCCGTTGGTTCATTCTGGCCAGGATGCGCAACGCAGACGCGGTTGCGACCTTCTCTCTTGGCGATGTATAGCGCATGATCGGCAGCATTGAGCACATCCTCCATGCGCTGATGTCGCGCGCGGTTCATGGTGGCAACGCCGATACTGACGCTGATCACCCCCAGCGGACTGCCCGAGTGGGGAATCCCTCGGCTGTATATTGCCTCGCACAGCTGCTGCGCCATTAGCAATGCACCTTGTTCATCGGTCTGCTCCAGCAGCACTACGAATTCCTCGCCGCCATAGCGGCCTGCCAAGTCGTTCTGACGCTGAAGATGTTCTCGTAGAACCGCAGCCACTGCCTGCAGGACGGTGTCACCCATTTCATGGCCATAGGTATCGTTGTAGCGCTTGAAGTAATCCACATCGATGAACAGCGTCGAGAAACCCACGGTGGGACTGCGCTGGCTACGTTGCCACACAGCGAGCAACGCTTCGTCGAGGCTGCGCCGGTTCAGTAGGCCCGTCAGGCCATCAGTGCGCGCCAGGTCTTCCAGTTGCTTTTCAGCGGCCACGCGCTTGAGTAGCTCCCTGCGCACCAGCATCAGCAGCACGCCGGCCAGTGCGGTGAAGATGATCAGCAACAGCAGCACGGAATAGAGTGTGTCGTACCAGGTCTTGAAGATGAAGCGCTCAGAACGCCGGAGAAGGACAATCAAGGGGGCGTCTGGAATACGTCGGAACGTATAGAGGCGCTCAACCCCATCGGTATGGGCGCGCGCGAAAAAGTTGCCGTCATTGTCGACGAGCATCGCGCGCAGACGCTGGAAGTTCGGGTTGTTGGTGATTTCACGACCAATGGAGGACGGGTGGTAGGGTACCCGCATGTAGGTCACGCCGTCATCCGAATACAATGACATGATGCCGTCCTCGCCCAATGTCAGCCCGGTGAACAAGTCGCGGAAATAGCTCATGTCCAGCGCCATCAGTACGACGCCATCGAACGATCCGTCCTTGCGGGACAGGCGCTTGGACAGGACAACTACCGGGAGCTCGTTGCCTAGATTGGCCTTGATGGGACGCGAGATGAAGAGGCCGGCGTTTGCGCTGTCCCGATGCACTGTGAAATAGGCGCGTTCGGAGTAATTGATGACGACACTCGGTGAAGCGGAGCGACGCGAGGTCACGCGCACATAGCCATCGGCGTCCAATATGGCCAGGGCAGTGATATGGTGCGCGGCGGCGGTGCTGCCGAAAAGGTAGTTATAACGTTCTTCGTCGCTTGCGTGTGCAAGGTCCAGCGGATGCTGATAGCGGTACGCTAGCGTGTCCATGGCCAATGCGAGGATTTCCATGTTCCGGGAAATGGCGCGCTGGACAATGAGCGTGACATTGTTGGCCTCGGTGATCGCCGATATGCGGGTCTGCCGGTAACCCTCGTAGAGTGAAGCAACACAGATGGTGAGAACCATCATGATGATGACGCCCAGGATGAGCGCCAGATACTTCTGCAACCGCCCCATTTTGTTCCCCCCCGTCGAACATGAATGCACTTTACGCACAGATCCCAGGAACGAAATGGTTCCACAAGCGATTACATATCACGCAATAGCTCGCGTGTGGCCGTTTGTGTACCTGCAGCCTTCTTCACGGGCTTTCCAGATCTGTATGCCGCAGCAAGCTTCTACTGTGGCCGCTCGGCCTAGATTAACAGGAGCTGGGGATCGGTTACAGCGAAAAGCGCAGGTGCAGGAAAGCGGAGGACGGGGCGGAAGGGAGGGATACAACGTGGCGACAACGGGAAGCCCGGAGAGACCGGCAATGCTGCTTGTGCTCGTGCAGCATTAACCGATTCTTGCTTCAACATGGCCGCTGATGTGCGGGTTTGAGAGCTTTCGACGCTGGTCAGGCAGATCGACGCGCGGCCCCTTTCCGCCTGAACCGTTGGGCGCTAAGGAGGAGGGCGGGTCCAAGGCCGGTCGCCTGCACTCGAACGAAAAAGGCGCTCCGCAAGGAGCGCCTTCCTTACTTATCCCAGTGCTGCAGGAGCTCACCCCGGTGCGGGCAGCTTGGGCAATGCCGGGCTGGGCAAGGCATGCGCAGTGTTCCGGTCGTCCATCTCCAGAACAGCTCCCGCTTCCTGCCGCAGCTTGAACACATTCACAGCGCGCTCCAACTGCCGCGCCTGCTCCTGCAGCGACTGCGCTGCCGCCGTTGCTTCTTCCACCAGCGCGGCGTTTTCCTGGGTGCTCTGGTCCATATGGCTGATGGCCTGGTTGACCTGTTCGATGCCCAGGCTCTGCTCGCGGCTGGCGGCGCTGATCTCGGTGACCACGCCGGTTACCCGGCGTACGCTCTCCACCACCTGCTGCATGGTATTGCCGGCGCTCATGACCAGCTGGCTGCCGTTCTCGACCTTGCTCACGGAATCATCGATGAGCTGCTTGATCTCCTTGGCCGCCGATGCACTGCGCTGCGCCAGGCTGCGCACCTCGGTGGCGACGACCGCAAAGCCGCGCCCTTGCTCGCCTGCACGGGCGGCCTCGACTGCGGCGTTCAGGGCCAGGATGTTGGTCTGGAAGGCGATCCCGTCGATCACCGAGATGATGTCGGCAATGTTGAGCGAGGAGCTGCGGATTTCTTCCATCGTCGTCACCACCTGCTTCACCACCTCGCCGCCCTCGACCGCAATACCCGAGGCGGCGCTGGCCAGCTGATCGGCCTGCAGGGCGTTCTCGGCGTTCTGCTTGACCGTGGAGGTCAGCTCTTCGGTGGCCGCAGCGGTCTGCTCCAGCGAGCTGGCCTGCTGCTCGGTGCGCGCCGACAGATCCATGTTGCCCGTGGCGATCTGGCTGGAAGCGGCCGCGACAGTGTTGACGCCGGTGCGCACGGTCGCCACGATGGTGACCAGGTTGCGATTCATCTTGGCCATCGCCGCCATCAGATGGCCGATTTCATCGGTGCTGCTGGTGTCGATCTCGCGGGTCAGGTCGCCTTCGGCAATCGTTTCGGCCAGCTCTACTGCTTCGGCTAGGGAGCGGGCGATCTTGCGTGCGATCAGCAGGCCCATGATGGTCACCACGGCAATCACTGCCGCGCTGATCAGGATGGCGTGCAGTTGCGCCGCCGCCATGGTCTCCTGCGCCCGGTGGGCGCCGGCTTCGCTGATCTTTTCGTTGTAGGCACGTTGTTCTGCTAATGCCTTGTTCAACCTGTCGACAATTGGCTGATTGTTGCCCAGCAGGGCGCGTGCTTCATTCCACTGCCCTACGCTGGCCAGCTTCAGCGCTTGGGCTAACGACTTGTCGAACTCCTGATAACTCGCGCGAACCGCCTGGAGCAACTCCTTGTCGGTCTCGTCGGCAAGCTGTTCCTGTTCATACTTTTGCAGGGCGTCTTCGACCCTTTTCTTTGCGCTGTTGAAGCTACTTTCGATCGTGCCGCGATCCACCGAATCGGTCAGCGCAAGATAACGCCAGGTCGCGATGCGCATGCCGTTGATGCCCTGCGTGATCGCGGCCAGGCTCAACAGGCTGGGCACCACGTTTTCGCTGGCGAAGCTGGCGTCGGTATACGTGCGGTTCATCTTGACCATGTTGGCGCCGGTGAGGACGACGCAACCGATGATCACGGCGCCGATGAGGATATACAGCCGGTTGACGATGGAGAGTTTCATTGTTCTTGTTGTCCCGAAGTGATGAGTTGCAAATGGCCGCCGTGCCGCCGTGCAGATGCCATCGAGATTCGTGCTCTCACGGCAAACGACAGCAGAAAGAAGTCAGGTCAGGTGGTCTCGGCTGCGGTTGCAGCTGGTCAGCCTGCATGGAAAGCAAAATAAATGCAGCTTCACGCTGATAGAGAGACTTGGCAGTATATAGAAACAGATCGCCGCTGATTAGCCGCACATTGCCGAACAGTGTGCTCACCATTTCAGGGTAATTGTTGGTCACATGCAATGCCGGGGATCGGCAAACCGCCGTCTTCATGTGGTCTGACCATTTGACATCTTCATACCTGCTCTCTAGAATAAATCGTCATACAACTTGACCTCTGCAGGCGTGCGCCCGCCAGGCTCGAGCGGTTCATAAAGCAAAAACAAAGCAAAAAGCAGGAAAACGCGGAAGTGCAGGATGTCCGCTTTGAAAGCCAACAACGGAGACAATATGAACGCATTTGTACGGCGCCGCGGCGTCGGGCTGCAACTCGCGGCCATCGCAGCAAGCACCATCCCCCTCATGCTCGCCGCTGGTTCCGCCAGCGCCCAGGTCGCCACCGGCGACACCTCGCAAGCCAAGATCGCGCTGTCCAACAACTACGCTGCCAACGCCTGGCGTCAGTCCATGCTCAAGACCTGGGCGGCCACCGCCGATGATGCGGTCAAGCGCAAGCTGGTGGCGGCCGCACCCGCCTTCACCACCTCCGAGAACCAGCCCACCGAACAGGCCCAGCAGATCCAGAACCTGATCCTGCAAGGCTACAAGGCCATCGTGGTGGATGCGGCGTCTCCTACCGCCCTCAATGGCACCATCAAGAAAGCCTGCGCTGCGGGCGTGGTGGTGGTGTCCTATGACGGCGTGGTCACCGAACCCTGCGCCTATCGCGTCACCTTCGACTTCCGCAAGATGGGCGAGCGCCAGATCGATTACCTGGCCGAGCGCCTCAACGGCAAGGGCAACATCCTTGAAATCCGTGGCCTGGCCGGTGTCTCCGTGGATGGTGAAATCCATGCCGGCATCATGGATGGCCTCAAGAAGCATCCGGGCCTGAAGGTGGTGGGTTCGGTCAATGGCGACTGGGCCCAGACCGTGGCGCAGAAGGCCGTGGCCGGCATCCTGCCGACCCTGCCCAAGATCGACGGCGTGGTCACGCAGGGAGGTGACGGCTTCGGCGTGGCGCAAGCCTTCAAGGCCGCCAACCGCGAGCTGCCCATCATCATCCTGGGCAATCGCGAAGATGAGCTGCAATGGTGGAAGACCCAGATCCCCAGCGGCTACAAGACCTATTCGGCCTCCAACCCGCCCGGCGCGGTGACGGTGGCCTTCTGGGTGGCGCAGCAGGTGCTGGCCGGCAAGAAGATCCCCAAGGATGTCGATATCGTCGCGCCGCTGCTCTACCTGACTGCAGAGCAGTTGCCTGAGGCCCTGGCCAAGACCCCGCAGGGCGGTGTGGCCGACATCGGCTTCTCCCAGGCCGATACCGTCAAGCTGCTCGACGCGCCCAAGTCCAAGTAAGTCCAGCTCCGCCGCCGGTGGTGGCCGTCCCGCCGAGGGCGGCGCACCGGCGTTGCGGGCGCATCCACTGCATCAGAACACAGGTGATCCATCGTGAACGCCAGTCATTCCCCCTCGGCGGCCTTGTGCAGCCTGTCGCACATCCGCAAGTCCTTTGGTCCGGTCAAGGCGCTGCAAGATGTCAGCCTCGATATCCTCCCCGGCCAGTGCTGGGGCCTGGTCGGCCATAACGGCGCGGGCAAGTCCACCCTGATGAACGTGCTGGCCGGCGTGCTGGCCAGCGATGATGGCCAGATCGTCCTGGATGGGCAGGCCCAGCCCGCCTATACCACGCAGACGGCCTATCGCCTGGGCGTGCGCTGCGTATTCCAGGAGCTCTCGCTGTGTCAGAACCTCAACGTGGCCGAGAACCTGTGCGTGTTCCACCCGTCCTTGGAGGGCTGGGGATGGCGTCGCCGGGCGCGGCGGCTGGTCACGGCAAAGCTCGATGAGATCTTCCCCGGCCATGGCATCGATCCCGACCGCATCGTCGGCGAACTCAGCATCACTCAGCGCCAGATGGTGGAAATCGCCTGCGCTTTCGTGGTGGTCGATGCACCGGTGCGCCTGCTCATCCTCGATGAACCGACTTCCAGCCTCGATGCGCAGACAGCAGCCCGCCTGACCACCTATATCCGCCATCGGCTCGAGGACGGCATGAGCCTGGTCTTCATCTCGCACATGCTGGGCGAGATCTTCGACTGCTGCAATTACATCGCGGTCATGCGCGATGGCCAGCTGGTGCTGAGCGACCAGAGCGCCAACCTGAGCCGCGAAGCGCTGGTCCACGCCATGGGCCACGCCGACCAGAAGCAGATCGAGCGCCAGGTCGAACAGCAGGTCGAGCACGTCGAATCCACCGCGCAAAGCCTGCTGGAGATCGCCTTGCCCGCGACCTCGGCGGTGCGCACCCTGGCCGTGCGGCAAGGCCAGGTGATCGGCCTGTCGGGGCTGGCGGGGCAGGGCCAGACCGAGATGCTGATCCAGCTCTTCGAACGCTATCGCGGCAAGATGCGGGTGGCCTTCGTGGCGGGGGACCGCGCCCGCGATGGCAACTTCCCCTTGTGGAGCATCCTGCGCAACCTCAGCATCCGCGAGCTGCCGCACCTGGCGCGCGGCGGTGTGGTGGATCGCGCCGCCGAGCGCGAGCTGGGTCGCCAGTGGCATGAACGCGTGGCCATCCGCACGCCCGACCTGAACAACAACATGTTGTCACTGTCGGGCGGCAACCAGCAGAAGGTCTTGTTCGCCCGCGCGCTGTCTTCCGACGCCGAGCTGATCCTGATGGACGATCCCATGCGCGGCGTGGACTTCGGCACCAAGGTCGACATGTATCGCCTCATCCGCGCCGAAGCCGCGCGCGGTCGCAGCTTCGTCTGGTACACCACCGAGAACGACGAGCTGGAATACTGCGACGCCACCTATGTCTTCTACCAGCAGCAGGTCACCCTGAAGCTGGCCCGTCATGAGCTGTCGGAGGAGCGCATCATCGCCGCCTCCTTCGGCAATGCCCGCGCCGCCGCCGATGCGGCCACGGCGCCCCTTGAAGGAGCCCGAGCATGAGCGCCACCTCTGCCGTCACCGTCACTGCGCAGCGGCGCATGGGCGTGCTGTCCCGCCATGAGATCCAGACCCTGCTGCTGCCCATGGCCACCCTGGCCGTGGTGCTGGCGCCGATCTTCTGGATCAATCCCAACACCATGAGCTACTTCGGCCTGGGCTTGCTGCTGAACCTGGCCGTGCCGATGATCCTGGCCAGCATGGCGCAGTTGTGCATCATTGCCGTCAATGACCTGGATCTGTCCATCGGCGCCTTCATCAGCCTGGTCTCCTGCATCGCCGTGACCTGGCTGCCCGAGCGTCCGGTGCAGGGCGTGGCCGCACTGGTGGCCTGCGTGCTGCTGTATGCGGCCATCGGCGCGCTGATCGAATTGTTTGACCTGCCCTCCATCGTGGTGACGCTGGGCCTGTCCTTCGTCTGGGGCGGCTGGGCGCTGATCCTGCTGCCCATGCCGGGCGGGGCCACGCCGCAATGGATACAGGATGTGATGAACCTGGCCCTTCCCGTCATCCCCACGCCCATCGTCTATGCCGCCCTCATTGCCCTGTGCGCGCACTGGTTCCTGATGCGCTCCTCCACCGGCGTACGCCTGCGCGGCGCCGGAGGCAATCCCAAGGCCATCGTGCGCAGCGGCGGCTCGGTGGTGCGCGCCAAGGCCTTGATGTATGGCCTGGCCGGCGTCCTGGGCATCCTCTCGGCGCTGACCCTGGTGGGCATCACTACCTCGGCGGACGCCAACATCGCCCAGCGCTATACGCTCATCTCGATTGCCGCCGTGATCCTCGGCGGCGGCAGCTTCATCGGCGGCAAGGTCTCACCCATCGGGGCCACGCTGGGGGCGATCACGCTCGGTATCGCAGCATCCTTCCTGTCCTTCCTCAACATTGCGCCCAAGTGGCAGATCGGCCTGCAGGGAGCGATCCTGATCATCGTGCTGTCCATGCGCATCCTGCTGTCGGCGCGGGGAGAACGTCAATGAGCCGCCTGCGCAGCACGCTGGAACAGCGTCCCTGGGTCTGGTCCTTCCTCGGCGCGGCCTTGCTGTGGCTGGCCACGCTGGCAGTGGCGGGGCCGGACGCGGCGGTCAACATCGGGCTCTCGGCGTTTTCCTTCGGCGCGCTGATGGTGCTGGTGGGCCTGGGCCAGATGCTGGTGGTGACCACCGGCCCGGGCAACATCGACCTTTCCATTCCCTCCACCATCGCCCTGGCCGGTGCGCTGGGCTTGCGCACCATGGGTGGCGAGGACGGCGGCATCCTGCTGGGCCTGGTGGTCACGCTGGGCGTGGGTGTCGGGATCGGCCTGGCCAATTACCTGTTGATCCGGCTGTTGCAGATTCCGCCTATCATCGCGACGATGTCCTCGTCCTTCATCCTGCAATCGCTGGCCATCCACGTGGGCCAGGGTTTGAAGATCACGCCGCCGCAA
The DNA here is from genome assembly GCF_001929405.1 of Herbaspirillum camelliae. Taxonomy (NCBI): domain Bacteria; kingdom Pseudomonadati; phylum Pseudomonadota; class Betaproteobacteria; order Burkholderiales; family Oxalobacteraceae; genus Herbaspirillum; species Herbaspirillum camelliae. The sequence continues at coordinate 169,874 of NZ_KV880769.1, read as the reverse complement.
CTGCTGGCCAGCTTTGCCACCGGCTGGTTGCTGCATGTGCCGCAGCTGGCCTGGCTGGTGCTGGCCGTGGCGCTGGGCCTGGCCTGGATCCTGGGACGCACCCTGTTCGGACGCTTCCTTTCGGCCGTCGGGCAGAACGCCCGGGCCGCCTGGCTGGCGGGCATCGGGGTGGAGCGCATCCGTTGCCTCTGCTATGTGCTGTGCGCGGTGTTTGCCGCGTTGTGCGCCTTGCTGATCGCCGGCTTTTCCGGTGGCGCGTCGCTGGACATGGGCAATGAGTATCTGTTGATGTCGGTGGCCGTGGTGGTCATCGGCGGCACCAGCGTCACCGGTGGCCGGCCCAGCGTGGCGGGCATCTGGGGCGCGGCGCTGTTCCTGTATTTCACCAATACGCTGTTGAACGTGGTCGGCCTGTCGGCTGGCGAGCGGTCGGTGCTGTCGGGGTTGATCATCATTGCGGTGATCGTGTGCTCCGGCCGCCGTCGCCAGTATCGTTGAGGCGTTCCAACCTGATGATGAGGAAATCCTATGTCCCTGCCTGAGACCCCCTTCCAGCACCTCGATGCGCGCTTTCGCCGCATGGTCATCGACACCGCCCAGGTCGATTGCCTCTACACCGGCTGCCGCTGGGCCGAAGGCCCGGTGTGGCTGCCCGCCACCCAGGAGCTGATCTGGAGCGATATCCCCAACAACCGCCTGATGCGCTGGTCCGAGGGCGCGGGTGCGGGGGTGTTCCGCCAGCCCTCCAACTTCAACAACGGCAATACGCTGGACCGTGAAGGACGCATCGTCGGCTGCCTGCATGGCGGGCGCGCCGTGGTGCGCACCGAGCACGACGGCAGCATCACCACGCTGGCCTCGCACTGGCAGGGAAAACGGCTCAATTCACCCAATGATGTGGTGGTGAAATCGGATGGTTCGATCTGGTTCACCGATCCCGACTACGGGATCAACAGTGACTACGAAGGCTACCAGGCGCAGAGCGAGATCGGCGCCTGCAATGTCTACCGCATCGACGGCGACAGCGGCGAGATCAGCATCGTCGCTAGCGACCTGGAGCGGCCCAACGGACTGGCGTTTTCCACTGACGAGCGTCGTCTCTACATCGCCGATACCGGACTGACCCACCGTGCCGGTGGTCCGCATCACATCCGTGTCTTCGACGTGGTCGATGGCGTCAGTCTCAAGGGCGGGGAAGTGTTTGCCACCATCGATCCTGGCCTGGCCGATGGCTTCCGCCTCGACGCCCAGGGCAATGTCTGGACCTCGGCCGGTGACGGTGTGCATTGCTACGCGCCCGACGGCACGCTCCTGGGCAAGATCCTCATCCCCGAGGTGGTTTCCAACGTGGTCTTTGGCGGACTGCGTGGAAACCGTCTCTTCATCACGGCCACGACCTCGCTGTATGCGGTGTACCTGGCCGTCAATGGGGCCGTGCGTCCCTGAACAACGATGTCACTGCTGCGCCGCTGGGCCCCGCCGCCAGGATTCTTTCGGTTGCTGCAATACAGCATTACCGTTGCGACGGTTTTTCCGGGACGACCAGACCGATAACATGGCTGCATAGGAATGAAGCATTGATAAGCGATACGCATCAAGCCGTATCCGCTGGCATTCCGGGAGCAGATCATGAACAGCAGCATCAAGAAATTCGGCCTGGCCGCAACCCTCAGTCTGGCGGCCATCGTTGCCCATGCCGCCAATCAGGCAGAACCATCGCCAGCGCCGGCCAGCCCGGCGCCCGTCACGGCCAGCGCGGCTCAAGGCGGCCTCACCCGCGCCCAGGTGCTGGAAGATCTGAAGCGCTACCAGCGCGAACACGCCAATCCCAGCTACGCCGAGCTGGTCTTCCTGCGCTGAGGCAGGAGCGCGCAGGGACTGTGCAGGGACTTATTGCGGGAGGAACATCTTCTGCAGCAGGCCGATCAGCTGGGCGCGTTCAGCGTCCGAGAGCATCTCGGTGGCCTTGAGCTCCAGCTCGATGGCCGTCTGTTCGGCCTTGGTACACATGCGCAGGCCCGCTGTGGTCAAGGCCAGCACCTGCGAGCGCCGGTCTTGCGGATTGCGCTGGCGCAGCACCAGGCCGCGCTGCTCCAGGCGGTCCAGCAGGGTCGCCAGGTTGGGCGGGGAAACGTTGATCGCCTTGGACAGGCGTTTCTGGTTGATGTCGGGATTGGCCTTCAAGAGGCTCAGCACCGTGAAGTCCACCGGCCGCAATGCGAACTTGGCCATGCGCTTTTCAAACAGCGGCATGATGGTGATATAGGCGCGGCGGCAGTTGTAGCCGACCAGGCTCAATAGCAGCTGCTGGTCCAGCGGCGCGCTGGACGCCGCATCGTCGTCGGAGTCGAAATCAGCTGGCTTCTTGGGCAGCATGGTGATCCAGGTCGGTGGGAAGAGGCGGCAGCCCGGTGGCCAGGCAAGCTTCGATGACGCTGCTCAACTGCTGGACTTCCGCAAACACAAAGGCGAAATGATAGCACGCGGCATCCCGCTTGCCGCCGTACCAGAGCGGGTCCTGCGCGATCACCGAGCGCGCGCGCCGCCCCGCCCGCAGCCACATCCAGCCCAGCGCGACATGGCCAGTCAGGCGCAGCATTTCGTCGGCCACGTAATAGGGCAGCGCGGGCGCCTGCACTGCGGCGGCAGCGATGCGCGAGGCAAAGGCCCTTAATTTATCCACAGCCTCGCCCAGCAATTGCGCTTGTTCTTCAAGTCCTGACCCCTCTGCAATGTCAGCGCGCACAAGCCCGAGGAAATCGTCCAGTCTCCGACCTTCGTCGCCCAGCACCTTGCGCATCAGGAAGTCGATGGCCTGGATTTCGTTGGTCCCCTCATAGATCATGGTGATGCGTGCATCGCGCATGAACTGCTCGATGCCGGTCTCGACCACATAGCCATGGCCTCCGAAGACTTGCAGGGCGCGGCTGGTGCACTGGAATCCCTGATCGGTGAGGAAAGCCTTGATCACCGGCGTGATGAATTCCAGGCGCTCGTGGTGTCGGCTGCGCAGCGCCGCATCGGGATCATGCTCGGCCAGATCCAGCAGAAGCCCTGCCCAGCACGTCAGCAAGCGCGCACCCTCGATGCGGCAACGTTGTTCCATCAACAGCTTCTGCACGGCCGGGTGGCGCACGATGAGATCGTTGCCGGAACTGCCCGGCGCGCGCGACTGGCGGCGTTCGCGCGCATAGGCGCTGGCGCGCTGGTAGGCGGCCTCCGCCAGTCCCAGCCCTTGCGCACCCACATGCAGGCGCGCTGCATTCATCATCACGAACATGGCGGCCAGACCCCGTCCGGCCTCGCCGACCAGCCAGGCCTGCGCCTGCTCGAAATGCAGGCTGCAGGTGGCGCTGCCATGGATGCCCATCTTGTGTTCGATACCCGTGCAATGCACGCCGTTGCGGCTGCCATCGTCCAGCACACGCGGCGCCAGGAACAGCGACAGTCCCTTGCTGCCAGCGCTCGCATCGGGCAGGCGGGCCAGCACCAGGTGGACGATGTTCGGCGTCAGGTCATGCTCACCGCCGGAGATGAAGATCTTGTCACCGCTAAGGCGATAGCTGCCATCGGCCTGCGGCACGGCGCGCGTGCGCAACTGGCCCAGGTCGCTGCCGGCCTGGGCTTCGGTCAGGCACATGGTGGCCAGCCATTCACCGCTGGCGATCTTGTCCAGGTAGCGCGCCTGCAAGGCCGCTGAACCGTGCGCGGCCAGGCAGGCATAGGCGCCATGCAGCAAGCCGGGATACATGGTCCAGCCATGATTGGCAGCACTGAGCATTTCATAGAGCGCGCAGTCGAGCACATGCGGCAAGCCCTGGCCGCCATGCTCGGGCGCACAGGCCAGCGCCGGCCAGCCGCCGGCGCAGAATTGCGCGTAGGCGCGCTCAAATCCGGGTGGCGTGGTGACCGTTCCATTTTCGAAACGGCAACCCTCGCGATCGCCGATACCGTTCAATGGCGCGACCACCTCGGCGGCGAAGCGTCCGGCTTCTTCCAGCACCTGCATCATCAATTCGCCATCGATCTCGGCGTGCGCCGGCAGGGTGCGCAAGACCTGGGGCGCTTGCAGTACTTCGTCGAGCGCGAAGGCGAAGTCGCGCAGGGGAGGGCTATAGCTCATCGTCATTTCTCTCGCAGTGCATTTTTCTTATGTCGTTTTTGCATACGCTGGTGCAGAAAACGCCAAGGCTCAGGAAGCCCCCACCACCTCGGCTTGCGCCTTCTTGCCAAATCCCAGGTAGGCCTGGATCACCTGCGGATCGTCCGCCAGCTGCGCAGATTCACCTTGCATGGTGACCTTGCCCAGTTCCAGCACATAGCCATAGTCGGCGGTCTGCAAGGCTGCGCGCGCATTCTGTTCCACCAGCAGCACCGAGATCCCCGCCGTGCGCAATTCGGAAACGATATGCAGGATTTCCTTGACGATGCGCGGCGCCAGCCCCAGGCTGGGTTCGTCCAGCATCAGCAGTTCCGGCTTGGCCATCATGGCGCGACCGATGGCCAGCATCTGGCGCTCGCCGCCCGAGAGCGTGCCGGCCTGCTGGCTGCGTCGCTCCTTCAATCGCGGGAACAGCTCGAAGACAGTCGCCAACTGATCCAGCGGCTGCGCCTGCCGCAAGCGCAGCCGGCGAAAGCCCCCCAGCAGCAGGTTGTCTTCCACGCTCATGGTGGAGAACAGTTCGCGCCGCTCCGGCACCAGGGCGATGCCCGCCATCACGCGCTGTTCCAGGCTCCAGCGTTCCACCGGCTTGCCTTGATAACGCACCGTGCCCTGCGCCGGCAACACGCCCATGATGGCGTTGAGCAGCGTGGACTTGCCCGCGCCATTGGGGCCGATGACGGTGGCGATGCTGCCCCGTTCCAGCTTCAGGTGGATGTCGTGCAGCGCCTGCACCTTGCCATAGCTTGCGCGCAGTTGCGCGACGTCGAGGACCAGTTCACTCATTCGATTCCACCCAGGTAGGCTTCGATCACGGCGGGATGCCGCTGGATTTCTTGCGGTGTGCCTTCGGCGATCTTGGCGCCGAATTCCATCACCACGATGTGGTCGGTCAGTTCCATGACGAACTCCATGTCATGTTCCACCAGCAGAATGCTCATGCCATCGGCGCGCAATTCCTGCAGCACCTTGGAGAGCGCCTGCTTTTCCAGGTGGCGCAGGCCGGCTGCCGGTTCATCCAGCAACAGCAACAGCGGATCGCAGCACAGGGCACGGGCGATCTCCAGGATGCGTTGCTGGCCCAGCGCCAGGTTGCCCGCCTGTTCATGCATCAGGTGTCGCAGCCCGACGCGATGCAGGGCGCGTGCGGCCTCATCCAGCAGCGCCTGTTCTTCGGCGCGTTCCAGGTGCAGCATGGCGTTGACCGTATTCTTCAGGAAGCCTTGCTGGCTGCGCATGTGCGCGCCCAGCGCCACATTCTCCAGCACCGTCATGCCCGGCAGCAGGCGCACATGCTGGAAGGTGCGGGCAATGCCCAGCCGGGCGATGGCCCGCGCCGGCAGTCCGGCGATATCGCGGCCATTGAAGCCCACGCGTCCGCCGCTGGCATGCAAGAGGCCCGTCACCAGGTTGAAGGTGGTGGACTTGCCCGCGCCATTGGGCCCGATCAGGCCGACGATCTCGCCCGCCTTGACCTTGAAGGACACATCATTGACCGCCACCAGCCCACCGAAGCGCTTGTTGATCTGGTCCACCTCCAGCAGCGGCGCACCGCGCGCCACGGCGGCGCGCTTGTCCATCGCCGTCGCACTGGCCACCCGCAGCGGCGCCGGTGCAGTCGGGAAAGCGCGCAGCCACAGCGCCCGCACCCACGGCCACAGGCCGCCGCCTGCGTACTTCAGCAACAGGATCAGGATCAGGCCGAAGACGATGCTCTCATAACTGCCGCCATCGCCCAGCAGCGCCGGCAGCAGCACCTGCAACTGGTCCGACAGCAGCTTCAATACGCCCGCGCCCAGCAGCGCACCCCAGATATGGGCAATGCCGCCGACCACCACGATGAAGAGATACTCGATGCCCATGGCCAGGCTGAAGGGCGAGGGATTGACGGTGCGCTGCATGTGCGCAAAGAGCCATCCCGAGACCGACGCCAGCAGCGCGGCGAAGACGAAGATGAGGATCTTGTAGCGCCCCGTATCCACGCCCATGGCCTCGGCCATCGACCGCCCGCCCTTGAGGGCGCGGATGGCGCGGCCCGCGCGCGAATCCAGCAGGTTCAGCGAGACCCAGGCAGCGGCCAGCACGATGGCCCAGATCAGGTAGTAGAGGTGGCGCTCCTTGGCCAGGTCCAGTCCCGCCAGTTGCAGTGCAGGGATGCCGGAGATGCCGTCATACTTGCCCAGGAAGTCCACCTTGCCGAACAGGAAGTACAGGCTGATGCCCCAGGCGATGGTGGCCAGCGGCAGGTAGTGGCCCGACATGCGCAGCGTGATGCGGCCCAGCACATAGGCCGACACGCCCGTGATGAAGAGGCCCACCGGCAGCGTCAGCCAAGGCGACACGCCATGCACGGTAGTGAGATAGGCGGTGGTGTAGGCGCCCATGCCCACGAAGGCCGCCTGGCCGAACGAGGTCATGCCGCCGATGCCGGTCAGCAGCACCAGGCCGATGGCCACCAGCGCGTAGAGCCCGATGTAGTTGGCCTGGATCACCCAGAACTGCGGCGTGGGCAGCACCGGGAACAGGGCCAGCACCACCAGCAGGGCGTAGAGAGGGATTCGTTTGTTCATGATCATTCCTCGTCCTCGTCATGCGCCGGTGTGACCAGCGAGCGCCACAGCAGGATGGGCAGCAGCGCCAGGAACACGATCACCTCCTTGAAGTCGCTGGCCCAGAAGGAACTGAAGGATTCCAGCAGGCCCACCAGCAGCGCGCCTCCTGCGGCCGCCGGGAAACTCGCCAGCGCACCGATGGTGGCGGCGACGAAACCCTTCAAACCGATCAGGAAACCCGAGTCATAAAAAATGGTGCTCATCGGACCGATCAATACGCCCGACAGAGCACCGATAAACGCTGCCACGGCAAAGGACAATTTGCCCGCCAGCGTCGTGGAGATGCCCATCAACCGCGCTCCCAGGCGGTTCACCGCCGTGGCGCGCAGCGCCTTGCCATACAGCGTGTGGCCGGAGAAGAACCACAGCGCCACCAGCAGCGCGGCCGCGGCCACCACTACCACCACGGTCTGGGCGCTGAGCGTCAACGACGCCAGGTTCCAGCGGTCATCCCAGAAGGCCGGCGTGCGGAAGCCTTCGGCTCCGAAGAACACCAGCCCCAGGCCGGTCATGGCCAGGTGGATGCCGACCGAGACGATCAGCAGTTGCAGCACGCTGGCATCGGCCATCGATTCATAGACCACCTGGTACATCAGCGGTCCGAGCGCGGTGATGAGCAGCAGCGTCAGCAGTACCTGCACCGGCAGCGCAAACTGCTGGGGCGCGGCCCACCATACCAGCGCGGCAATGACCAGCGGCACGCCCAGCGTGCCCAGCAGCGCGCGCGGCAACAGCGCCGCCTGGCCGGCGCGCAGCAGCGAGGCGGTCTGCATGCCCGCTGCACAAAGCGCCAGCACCAGCAGCAGCCACAGCGGACCCGGGCGCTGGCCTTGTTGCAGCATGGCCAGGGTGAGCGCGCCATAGGCGACGAATTCCCCCTGCGGAATGAAGAGGATGCGGGTGACCGTGAAGACCAGCACCAGTGCAATGGCGATCAAGCCATAGACGATGCCGTTGGTCAGACCATCCAGGGTGAGGATGGCGGCGATGGAGGAGTCCATGTTTCGGGTGTGGTGCAGAAAACGTCAGGCTGGAAAACGGCGGCGCAAGCTGGAGACCTCGCGCCGCCGCGCGGACAGGACAAGGCGGATTACGGATTGACCGCCTTCCAGTTGCCGTTCTGGATGGTCAGCATGATGCGGGCGTCGTCACCCAGGCCGAAGTGGTCCTTGGGCGAATAGTTCAGCGTGCCCTGCGTGATCTGGATCGGTCCCGAGGCTTCCAGTGCCTCCTTCAATGCAGCGCGGAAGGCGGGCGTGCCGGGCTTGGCCTTCTTCAGCGCTTCCGGCACCACCTTCTGCAGCACCAACTGGGCATCATAGGTGTGCGCTGCGAAGAGATTGCGGCTGCCCGCGCCGAACTGCTTTTCGTAGCGGGTGACGAAATCCATGGCCAGCTTCTTGGACGCATTGCTGTCCGGCAGCGCTTCGGGCACCACGGCAGGACCGGAGATGACGTAGGAGCCTTCCACATCCTTGCCGCCCAGGCGGATCAGGTCGCGCGAGGCGGCGCTGTGGGTCTGGAAGATCTTGCCCTTGTAGCCGCGTTCGATCAGGGCCTTGTGCGGCATGGCCGCACCGCTGCCGGAGGCCACCACCAGCACGGCGTCCGGATTGGAGCTGACCACGCGCAGGGCTTGCGCAGTGACGCTGGTGTCCGCGCGGGAGAAACGCTCCACCGTGCCCATCTTCATGCCCGCCGCAGTGGCCAGGCGCTGCACCTCCTTGAGCCAGTTCTCGCCATAGGAGTCCGAATAGCCGAGGAAGCCGATGGTCTTGACGCCCATCTTCTTCATCTGGTTCACCACGCCACCGGCCATCACCGCCGTGGACTGCGGCAGGCGGAAGGTCCAGGCATCCTTGCCCTCGGCGGTCTCGATGGGGGAGATGGCCAGCTGCACCGTCTGGGTTTCCAGCGCCACGTCGGCAATGGCCAGGGTGGGCGGCACGGCGGCCGAACCGATGATGAGGTCAACCTTGTCCTCGGCCACCAGGCGGCGCGCATTCTTGCTGGCCTGGGTCGGATCGGTGGCGTCATCGAGGATGATCATCTTGACCTTTTCGCCCGCGATGGTCTCGGGCCAAAGCGCAAAGCCGTTCTTGGCCGGGATGCCCAGGCCCGAGCCCGGACCGGTCAGCGACATCACCACCCCGATGGTCAGTTCGGAATGCGCGATGCCTGCACAGGCCAGCATCGCTGCCAGCGCACCTGCCTTGATTGCCAGTTTCGTCTTCATCTCCGTCTCCTTTGTATTTATGTATCGAATGCTCGATTTATGACGGGCAGGGCTTATATGTCCTGCCTCGGTTGCTGCTGACTTTCTGGTACCACCAATCCTTTGACTCCCGTTCGGACTGAGTAGCGGCGCAGCCGCGTATCGAAGACGCGCCGAAGATGCGCCGAAGATGCGCCGGAGCGTCTTCGATACGGCCCTTGCGGGCCTACTCAGTCCGAACGGAAGGAGGGTTGCTGTTCAACTGCACATCTCCCTGATATCTTCCGGAATGGGAATGGCCTTGATGCGCGCAGGATCGTCCGGATGACGAATGGCAAAGACGCGCACATCCCGCCCTTCGCACAGCAGTTCGCCATCGCGCTTGATCTCATGCTTCATCACGAAGGTCTTGTCATTCCATTCGACGATGGTGGAATGCACTTCGATGCGGTCGCCATAGGTGGCCGGGCGCACGAAGCGCGAACTGATATCCACCACGGGCGTGCCGATGATGCCGCGTGTCTTTTCGGTATCGCGCCACGGCGGCACGCCGCACTCATGGAAGAAGTTGCGCGAGGCCGCGTCATACCAGCGGAAGAAATTGGGAAAGTAGACGATGCCGGCCGGATCGCAATCGCCGAACTCCACGCGCACTGGATGAATGATGGTTTTGCTCATGCGTGCTCCTCGGTGCTCAACGCGGTGCCAGGCGCAATGCGCCATCGAGTCGGATCACTTCGCCGTTGAGCGAAAGATTGGTGGCGATATGCAAGGCCAGCTGCGCATATTCCTCCGCCTTGCCCAGGCGCTTGGGGAAGGGGATGGACGACGCCAGTGATTGCTGCACCTCTTCCGGCAGCTTGTAGAGCAGTGGCGTCAAGAACAGCCCCGGCGCAATGGTGACCACGCGGATGCCGTATTGCGCCAGGTCGCGCGCCAGCGGCAGGGTCATGGCGGTGATGCCGCCCTTGGAGGCGGCATAGCCGGCCTGCCCTACCTGGCCATCGAAGGCTGCTACCGAGGCGGTAGCAACGATGACGCCGCGCTCGCCCTCGGCCAGCGGTTCTGCGGCAGCCATGCGCGCGGCGGCCAGGCGGATCACGTTGAAGGTGCCGATCAGATTGACGTTGACGATGCGGCTGAAATCCTCCAGCGGCATCGGCTTGCCATCCTTGCCCACCATGCGCTTGGCGCCGCCGATGCCGGCGCAGTTGATGAGGATGCGCGGTGCGCCGTTGGCTTGCTGGGCTGCCTCCAGCGCAGTCTCGACCGAGTCGCTGTCGGTGATGTCGCAGCGCACGGCATGGCAGCGCAGTTCATCGGCCAGGGCCTGGGCCACTTCCATGTTGACGTCCAGGATGGAGACGCGCGCGCCGGCCTGCACCAGCTGGCGCACAGTCTCAGCACCCAGTCCCGAGGCGCCCCCGGTGACCAGGGCGGCTTGTCCTTGCAGTTGCATGAAGTCTGTCCTTGTTGAACGAGTTGATCAGTGGGAAGCCGAGGGATTTTCCAGCAGCAGCGCAATGCCCTGGCCGCCGCCGATGCAAGCCGACGCCACGCAGTAGCGCGCACCCCGGCGATTCATCTCGCGCGCGGCGGTGATCGACAGACGCACGCCGGTCGCCGCCAGCGGATGGCCCAGGGCGATGGCGCCGCCGTTGACGTTGAGGCGTTCGCGATCGATGCCCAGCTCACGTTCCACCGCCACGATCTGTGCGCCTTGCGCTTCATTGATCTCGAAGCAGCCGATGTCGGCCACCGTCAGGCCGTTGCGTTCCAGCAGGGTGCGGATGGCTGGCACCGGGCCGATGCCCATGATCTCCGGCGGCACGCCCGCGACCGCCGCCGCGACGACGCGGGCCAACGGCGCCTTGTCATTGCGGCGCAGGTAATCGCCGGAAGCGACGATGGTGGCCGCCGCCGCATCCACCAGCGCCGAGCTGTTGCCGCCGGTCTGCACGCCATCCGGATAGAGGGTGCGCAGCTTGGCCAGCACTTCCACCGGCGAGGGGCGCGGATGGGTATCGGTGGCGGCCTCGTTGATCTTGCCCTGCAGCTTGATGTGGCGGTCGTTGTAGCCCTCGAGACGGAAGGTCTCATTGACCACCGTTACGATCTCGCCCGCATGAAAGCCCGCTGCCTGCGCCTTGAGCGCGCGCTCGAAGGAATACGCCGCGTATTCATCGACCTCGGCGCGGGTGATGCCGTACTTCTTCGCCAGATTTTCTGCCGTCTGCGGCATGGTGATGCCGGGAGCCGGGTCCACCAGCGCCTCCCACATGTAGTCCTGGAATTCCACCGGCGCACCCAGCTTAAAGCCGCTGCGATGACCGAAGGCGGCAATGGGATTGCGCGTCATCGATTCGCTGCCCACGATCAGCGCCGTCTCGGTATAGCCGCGCTCGATCTGGTCGCCGGCCTGGCGGATCAGTTCGAAGCCGGTGCCGCAGATGCGCTGGACCATGATGGCCGGCGTGCTGATGGGCACCCCGGCATACAGGCCGATGTGACGCGGCAGCATGTACTGGTAGGCGTCGCCGGGGGCCATGTTGCCGGCCACCACCGAGCCGATGTCAGCCGGGGCAATGCCGGTGCGCGCCAATACCTCACGCGCCACCTTGATGCCCATGTCGGTGGGCGAGAGCGGGCTGAAGCTGGTGCAGTAATCCACCATGGGCGTACGCACGCCGCCGACGAGCCAGATGTCCTTGAAGCTGGAGTAGAACGCTGCTTGTGCCATGTCTGATGCTTCCTCAATGAGCGGGTGAGAGCGCAGCCTGTACGGTCAGCACGGCTGGATCGGTACCCGCGTAAAGTGTCTCCACCAGGGCGGCGCGATGGGTCAGCACCGCACGCTGGTTGATGGAGCCCTTGTCGGTGATTTCGCCGCGGTCGAACGAGGGCGGATCGACCAGCACCAGCGCCCGTGTCACCCGGTTGGAGCTGCCGGTGGCGTGGCTATGCAGGCGATCCAGCACGCCCTGGAAGAAGTCCCGCACCGGCGCCGCATTGAGCACCTCGGCGCGCGACGCCTCCGCTGGCAGGCGCGCCAGCTGGCGGCAGCGCTCGATGTTGGGGACGATCAGCATGCCGATTTCCTTGCGGTCCTGGCCGGTGATGACGGCGTCCTGCAGATAGGGCGCGCCTTCGTGCGCGATCAGTGCGCGCAGCGGGCCCACGCTGACCCAGGTGCCGGTATAGAGCTTGAAGTCCTCGGCCACGCGGCCATCGAACATGAAGCCGCGATCCGGATGGGCCGGGTCCAGCCAGCGCACCGCATCACCCGAGCGGAAGTAACCTTCCTCGTCGAAGGCCTCGGCGGTCTGCTCCGGCGCGCGCCAGTAACCGGGCGTCACATTGGGACCGCGATAGCGGATCTCGATCTTGTCGCCATTGGGGACCAGCTTGATTTCCATGCCCGGCGTGGGAATGCCGATCTGGCCGGCCTGCACCTCCAGATCGGCCACGAACAGCGCCGAGGGCGAGGTTTCGGTCATGCCCAGCCCGCAGCACATGACGATGCGCTCGCCGCAGGTCGCTTCCGCAGTGGCGTGCAGCTTGTCCCACACGGGTTGCGCCAGGGCCGCGCCGGCATAGAACTGCATGCGCAGGCGGCTGTAGAATTTCTCGCGCAGGGCCTGGTCCTTCTCCAGCGCGTGGGCGATGCCTTCCCAGCCCACCGGCACGTTGAAATACACGGTCGGGGAGATGTCATGCAGGTTGGCCAGGGTGGTGGCCAGGCCTTGCGGCGTGGGCTTGCCCTCGTCGATGTACATGGTGCCGCCGTTGTAGAGCACGATGCCCACGTTGTGGTTGGCGCCGAAGGTATGGTTCCAGGGCAGCCAGTCGATCAGGATGGGCGGCTCTTCGCCCAGGAAGGGGAAGGTCTGCACGATCATCTGCAGGTTGCTGCACATCATGCGCTGGGTGTTGATGACCGCCTTGGGCATCTTGGTCGAGCCCGAGGTGAAGAGGAACTTGACGATGGTCTCCGGACCGGTGGCGGCAAAGGCGCGCTCGACTTCGTCGCCGGCGCGGGTGGCTTCCAGTTCGGCGTAGAGCGTGCATTCGCGCCCGGCCGGCGGTGCTTCGGTGACGACGAATTCGATATCCGGAGCCACCGCATTGACGGCGGCGGCGAACTTCTCGCCATGGGCGGCGAAGATCAGGCCGGGGGTGAGCAACTGCACTGCGTGGCGCAGCTTGGCGTAATCCTTGGACAGCAGCGAATAGGCCGATGACACCGGCGCATACGGCACGCCCGCATAGTGGCAGCCCAGCACCAGCATGGCGTGCTCGAGGTCGTTCTCGGAGAGGATCAGCAGCGGACGTTCCGCCGACAGGCCCCGCTGCAACAGCGCCTGGCCGATGCGGCGCGCGCTTTGCAGCGCCTGGCCATAGCTGATGCGACGCCATTGTCCATCCTGGTCACGGCGGGCCATGTAGGTGCGGTCGGGATCGACCGTGGCCCAGTGGATCAGTCTGTCGGTCAGGCGCGCCGGATAGGCGTCCAGCGGTTGGCGGGTCTTGACGATGGAGACGCCGTCGGCGCCCGGCACGACGTCAACACCGCCGATGCCGAACCTGAAGCTGCGATAGCGAGGTGGAGTGTTCATACATGTCTCTGTTGTGTGATTCTCCCGGTCATTGCCGGGAGATGTGTTGTTGTCTGCTGCGCTGTATTACTGACTTGCTCAATGCTCGATGCTCACTGCTCACTGCTTTATGCCTGCTGCCCGACCTGCTGCGCCCTGAGCGCTCCCAGGGATCAGACCGGCTTGACCTTGTTCTGCTTCAGGTCGAGGAAGGCCGCCAGCCGTCCCTTGGTATCGGGATCGCTGCCGGCCACGGCGGCCATGAGCGATTCGGTCATCAGGCCGTCCTGGATCGACTGGTCATGGATGCGCGGCAGCACATGCATGACGCCATAGTTGGTCATGGGCGCATTGCGGGCGATGCGTTCGGCCAGCTCGCGCGCCTTGTCCATGCCGGCGCCGGCGTCCACGCTGTATTGCGGGATGCCGGCCTGATGGCCTTCTTCCGCCGAGAGCACGCGTCCGGTCAACATCATGTCGGTCATGCGCGCCACGCCGATGAGGCGCGAGATCCGCACCGAACCGCCACCGCCGACGAAGAGACCGCGCTGGCCTTCCGGCAGGCCATAGAAGGTGCTCGGTTCGGCCACGCGGATATGGGCTGCCGCCGCCAGTTCCAGGCCGCCGCCGATGACGGCGCCATGCAGCACCGCGATGACCGGCACGCGGCCAAAGGCGATCTGTTCGAAGGCGGCGTGCCACATGCGCGAATGGTGCAGGGACTCGGTGGTGTCGCGCTCGCGCAGTTCGGACAGGTCCAGGCCGGCGCAGAAGTGCTCGCCATGGCCACGCAGGATGGCGACCTTCACGCCCTCGGGCAGGTTCTCGAAACAATCGCGGATGGCGCGCACCAGCGGATCGTTCAAGGCATTGCGCTTGGCGGCGCGGTTGAGCGTGATCTCGGCGATCGCGCCATGCTGCTGGATGTCAAGGAGCTCGCTGGGCTGGTTCATTGTCTCTGGTCGTTGGCTTTGATTGTTCTGATGATGCTGGAGGTCGCCAGTCGTGGCGTCGTCACCGGTCTCGAAATTAGTTATAAGTTAGAACTGTTTTTCAGTATAAGTAAATGTCCGGTAAACGCAAGCGCCATCTGTGTTTTTGTCTGTGCGATAAAAATAAAACCGGGCGGTAACCGAACAAAAAAAGCAGGGCTGCCATGTTGCGCCGCATCGCATCGACGGCCTTGCAGAGGTGAAGGCTTGCGTCGGCCCGCGTGCCTGGCGCAGACGCAAACAAAAACGCCGGTGTGCGCTGCATCACCGGCGTTTCCGTGGAGTAAGGAGGGGCGTTTATTTGCCGGTGTCCTTCATGTTCTCGAACTTGTCGAACTCGACGTTGTAGGCTTCATTGCCGATCTTCTCGACCTTGCGCACATAGACCGTCTGCACGATGTCGCGCGTGGCCGGGTCGATGGCGATCGGGCCGCGCGGGCTGGTGAACTTCATGGTCTTGAGGATGGCCATGGCGCGGTCGCCGTCGATCTTGCCGTTCAGTTTCTTGCTGACCTCGTAGATCGCGTTCATGCCGTCATAGGCCGCCACCGCCATGAAGTTGGGCCGGCCCGCGCCCGGATTGGCGGCGGCAAAGCTTTTCAGGAAGGCCTTGTTCTCCGGCGAATCATGCGCGGCCGAATAGTGGAAGGTGGTGATCACACCCAGCGTGGATTCGCCCATGGCGGGCATGACGTGGTCATCGGTGAGATCGCCCGTGGCGATGACCTTGATCCCGGCCTCGGCCAGTCCGCGTTCGCGATAGCCCTTCATGAAGGCAATGCTCTGCTCGCCGGCCGGCACGAAGATGAACACCGCCTCTGGCTTGGCGTCCTTGATGCGCTGGATGTACGGCGCGAATTCAGGATTGCGCAGCGGCACCCGGATCGATTCCAGAACCTGGCCGCCACCGCCCAGCAGATTGGTCTTGAAGGCGGTCTCGGCGTCGATGCCCGGGCCGTAATCGGCCACCAGCGTGACCACCCGCTTGATGCCGTTCTTCAGCGCCCAGGTCGCCATGGGGCCGGAGACCTGCGGCAGCGTCATCGAAAAGCGCGCGATGTAGTTGGACTTGGTGGTGATCACCGAGGTGGCGGCGTTCATGATGATCATCGGCTTCTTGGCCTGCTCGGCGATGGGCGCCACCGCCAGCGCTTCGGGCGTGAGGCCGAAGCCAGCCAGGAAATCCACCTTCTCGCGCACCACCAGTTCCTGCGCCAGGCGCTTGGCGATCTCCGGCGAGGGGCCGGTGGTGTCCTTGATGATGATCTGGATCTTCTTGCCCGCCACCTGGTCGCCGTGCTGCGCCATGTAGGCCTTGATGCCGCCTTCCATCTGCTTGCCGTAGTCGGCGAAGGGGCCGGAGAAGGCGGCGATGAGTCCGACCTTGATGGTTTCCTGGGCTTGCGCCAGCGACGCCAGCAAGCCGCCCGACGCGGCCATCACGGCCAGCAGTGCAATCTTCTTGAACCTCATGTTTGTAGTCTCCTTTGTGATTGTGTTGTGTAGCAATGAGTGAGCGGTTCTGCTGCCGTCCTGATTGTCTCATCGCTGGTCCGACTGTTGCAGGCGGACGACGCATCGATTTCCCTTCCTTGGCTCGCCTTGTTGACAAAGCTTCGGTGCGGACAATAGTATCGCACCATCTGTTCGGTTAACAAACTGATGTGCGATAAACGAACAGCCAATAAAAAGTTATAAAAAATAAGCAAAGAGACGCTTCATCCTGCGACGCCTGATTTGTGGTGTCGATCAATCCGTTTTCTTGACGTGACGCCACTGGCGTTGCGGCAGCAAGCATGCCGATGGCCTGAGCCATGGGGCGGGGTCTTCCTTTGGCCTCCGCCTGCCATATCACTCGCCTTGGCATCGTGGTATTCGCAACAGGCAATATCAGCAGCACCAGAAGGCGTGGGCGTACCCAAGCCCACCCGGCAGGCGAGCAGCGAATCGCCCGCGCGTCATGAGGAGGGATGCGCAGGCAGCAGACCAGCCACTCATCTTTCATTGAAATCAGGAGGAGACAGTAATGACAAGAAAAATCAGCTTGCACGCAGTAGCCTTGGCCGCTGCCTTGTGCGCCAGTTCGGCCATGGCGCAGAGTTCGGTGACCATCTACGGCATCATCGACACCGGCGTGGTCTATACCACCAACGCCAACGCCAACGGCAACTCGGTCTTCAAGATGCCTTCGCTGACCGGCAGCTTCCCGTCGCGCATCGGCTTCAAGGGAACCGAAGACCTGGGCGGCGGATTGCAGGCCATGTTCGTGCTGGAGTCCGGCTTTGCGCCTGACACTGGCGCCATGGGCCAGGGCGGCCGCCTGTTCGGACGGCAATCCTATGTGGGCCTGAAGAACAGCTGGGGCCAACTGATGCTGGGCCGGCAAGTCAACATGACCTATCTGTCGCAATTGAAGACCGACGTCATGGGCCCCAACCTCTTCGCCATCGGCAGCATCGACGCCTATCTGCCCAATGCGCGCAGCGACAACGCCATCGGCTACCTGGGCAACTTCAGCGGCTTCACCGTCGGCGCAACCTACAGCTTCGGGCGCGACGCGGCGGGTCCGGCTGGTCCGGCGGCGACCAACTGCCCTGGCGAAGTGGCCGGCAACAGCAAGGCCTGCCGCCAGGTCACGGCCTTGCTCGGCTACGATGGCAAGGGCTGGGGCGTGACCAGTTCCTATGACATCCTCTACGGCAATACCGGTGCATCCAATGGCATGACCAGCAGCGACAACACCGACCAGCGCGTGACCCTGAACGGCTACTTCATGCTGGGCGATGTCAAGATCGGCGGCGGCGTGGTGGACCGCCGTACCCGTGCAGCGGCCAATACCAATACCGATTCCGATCTCTACTACCTGGGCGTGAGCTATCCGCTGAGCGTGGCGCTGGTGCTGGATGCGCAGGTCTCGCGCCTGGATGTGAAGAACAGCCCCAACGACGTGACCCTGTCGGTTGCGCGCCTGACCTACAACCTGTCCAAGCGCACGGCAGTCTATGGCTCGCTGGGCTACATCAAGAATGGCGGCACGTCCAGCGTCGCCCTCGATGCGGGCGGCACGGTCGGTGCAGGCAAGAACCAGCTGGGCGTGATGACGGGCATCCGTCACACCTTCTGATGGCGTGAATGTCTGCGCGTCTGAGCTGAAACGCTCTTGAGGAGGATGGCGCACCCGGAAGCCAGCGAGGGTGCGCCGACATCCGCAGTATCGCAAGGGCAGTCGCTGCCCTTGCCTTCGGTCCGGCTGCCGCAGGGGAGCCGGACCGGTTTTTTCAGGGCAGCAGCACCGACAGTTCCTGCGCGCCGCGCAAGAGCACGGGAAGGATCTCCTCCTCCATCTGCGCCACCGAGACGCGCGCGGCCTGTGCGCCTACGTTGAGTGCGGCCAGCACATTGCCCGATGCGCCACGCACCGGCACGGCGATGGAACGCAGGCCCACTTCCAGCTCTTCATCGATGACCGCATAGCCATTGGCGCGCACGCCGGCCAGGATATCGCGCAGGCGTTTCTGCGACACCACGGTCTTCTCGGTCAGGGCGCGCAGCTTGACCTTGTCGAAATAGGCCTTGAGCTGATCCTCCGGCAGGTGCGCCAGCATGGCCCGGCCCAGCGAGGTGCAATAGGCCGGCAAGCGGCTGCCAGTATTGAGCGCCACCGACATCACCCGCGAGGCCGCCGAGCGTGCCACATACAGCACTTCATGGTCGTCCAGCACCGCCAGCGAGCAGGACTCGCCCAGGGTGCGGCTGATGTTGTTCAGATAGGGCTGTGCCGAAACGGTCAGCGGGGTGGACGACAGGTAGGAGTAGCCCAGCGTGAGGATCTTGGGGCGCAGCGAGAAATTGTTGACGTCCGAATCGGCATAGCCCAGCTGTTTCAAGGTATGCAGGCAGCGCCGCACGGCCGCGCGCGGGATGCCGGTCTTCTGGCTGATCTGGGCGATGGTCAGGCTGCGGCGCGAATCGCTGAAGGCGCGGATCACCGCCAGCCCGCGCGCCAGCGAGGTCATGAAGCTGGGATCGGTGAGGGCGTCGATCTCTTCGGCGATGGTCAGCTCGCGTTCGGCTTCAGCTTCGGCGGCCGGCTCGGGCGCCGGCTTGCGGGCCTTGCGGACGGGCTCGGCGGCAGCGCGCTTGGGCGCGCTCTTGCGGGGCTTGGCGGCGGGAGTGGTGGGCATGGGCGCGGATGGGCTCAGGTTGGAGTTGGACAAGAGTGCGTCAGGATTCTAACGGTTTGTGCGGCAAGCGAACACATCCTGCGGGTTTTTCTTGACGGCCGTCAAGCCGGATCGCTAAACTCTTTTTGTGCGAAAATCAAACATTAGTTCGGTGATCGAACATCGCGGTGCAGAAAAAGTCAGCCCGCGCATGGCCGCCCACACCGACGCAGACGAGCCCGTAACCCGCCTGGCTGCACCTTCTGAACGCGTGCGACGGGCATCCAGCAGGCGCAGTTGCACGCGCCGCATCTAAAGTGAGAGCAACGTGATCAATAAAATTTCTGACTCCCTGGAGCAGGCGGTGGCCGACATCCATGACGGCGCCACCATCATGATCGGCGGCTTCGGCAATGCCGGCATGCCCTCGGCCCTGATCGATGCGCTCATCGCCCAGGGCGCGCGCGACCTGACCATCGTCAACAACAACGCCGGCAACGGCGAAACCGGCCTGGCCGCATTGCTCAAGACCAAGCGTGTGAAGAAGATCGTCTGTTCCTTCCCGCGCCAGAGCGATTCGCAAGTGTTCGACGCCCTCTACCGCAGCGGCGAGATCGAACTGGAACTGACCCCGCAGGGCAACCTGGCCGAGCGCATCCGCGCCGCTGGCGCGGGCATCGGCGGCTTCTTCAGCCCGACTGGCTACGGCACCATGCTGGCCGAAGGCAAGGAAACCCGCGAGATCAATGGCCGCCACTACGTGCTGGAGTCGCCCATCCACGCCGACTTCGCGCTGATCAAGGCGCTGCGTGGCGACCGCTGGGGCAACCTGGTGTATCGCAAGACGGCGCGCAACTTCGGTCCCATCATGGCCATGGCCGCCAAATGCACCATCGCGCAGGTGAGCGACGTGGTGGAGCTGGGCCAGCTCGATCCGGAAAACATCGTCACGCCCGGCATCTTCGTGCAGCGGATCGTGCAAACCAAGGAGGCACAGCAATGAAGCGCTTTACCCGCGAAGAGATCGCCGCCCGCGTGGCGCAGGACATCCCTGAAGGGGCTTACGTGAACCTGGGTATCGGTCTGCCCACCAAGGTGGCCAACTACCTGCCGGCGGACAAGGAAATCTTCCTGCACAGCGAAAACGGCGTGCTGGGCATGGGCCCCGCGCCCGCTCCCGGCGAGGAAGACGAAGACCTCATCAACGCCGGCAAGCAGCCGGTCACGCTGCTCACGGGCGGCTCCTACTTCCATCACGCCGATTCCTTCGCGATGATGCGCGGCGGCCATCTCGACATCTGCGTGCTGGGCGCTTTCCAGGTCTCGGCCAAGGGCGACCTGGCCAACTGGCACACCGGTGCGCCCGACGCCATCCCCGCCGTGGGCGGTGCGATGGACCTGGCCATCGGCGCC
Source organism: Herbaspirillum camelliae (assembly GCF_001929405.1). Lineage (NCBI taxonomy): Bacteria > Pseudomonadati > Pseudomonadota > Betaproteobacteria > Burkholderiales > Oxalobacteraceae > Herbaspirillum > Herbaspirillum camelliae. The sequence continues at coordinate 149,722 of NZ_KV880769.1, read as the reverse complement.
AAGCAGGTGTTCGTGATGATGGACCACCAGACCAAGACCGGTGAGAGCAAGCTGGTGGAAGCCTGCACCTATCCGGTCACCGGCATCGGTTGCGTCAACCGCATCTACACCGACCTGGCCGTCATCGACGTGACTCCGCAAGGCCTGCAGGTGCGCGAGATCGTAGAGGGTCTGTCCTTCGACGAACTGCAGAAGCTGACCGGCGCGCCGCTGCGTCCGGCGGCCTGATCCCGTGACCCGTATCGTTATCGCTGTGAGGAACGCATGAAAGACGTATTTATCTGTGACGCCATCCGCACCCCCATCGGCCGCTACGGTGGCGCCCTCAAGGATGTGCGCGCCGACGACCTGGGAGCGGTGCCGCTGCGCGCCCTCATGGAGCGCAACCCGCAGGTGGACTGGAAGGCCGTCGATGACGTCATCTATGGTTGCGCCAACCAGGCCGGCGAAGACAACCGCAACGTGGCGCGCATGTCGCTGCTGCTGGCCGGCCTGCCGCAGGAAGTGCCGGGCAGCACCATCAACCGCCTGTGCGGCTCCGGCATGGATGCGCTGGGCACGGCCGCGCGCGCCATCAAGTCCGGCGAGACCCAGCTGATGATCGCCGGCGGCGTCGAATCGATGACCCGCGCGCCCTTCGTGATGGGCAAGGCCGACAGCGCCTTCTCGCGCCAGGCGGCGATCCAGGACACCACCATCGGCTGGCGTTTCGTCAACGCGCTGATGAAGCAGAAGTATGGCGTGGACGCCATGCCCGAGACGGCCGAGAATGTCGCCGTCGACTTCAAGGTCAGCCGCCAGGACCAGGACCAGTTCGCCGTGCGCAGCCAGGCCAAGGCCGCCGCCGCGCAAGCCAATGGCACGCTAGCGCAGGAGATCGTGCCGGTGGTGATCCCGCAGAAGAAGGGCGACCCCATCACCGTGAGCCAGGATGAACATCCGCGTGCGACCAGCATGGAAGCGCTGGCGCGCCTGAAGGGCGTGGTCAAGCCCGACGGCACCGTCACCGCCGGCAACGCCTCGGGCGTCAACGATGGCGCCTGTGCCTTGCTGCTGGCCAGCGCCGAAGCAGTGGAAAAGTACCAGCTCAAGCCGCGCGCCCGCATCCTGGGCATGGCCACCGCCGGTGTGGCGCCGCGCATCATGGGCATGGGTCCTGCCCCGGCCAGCAAGAAAGTGCTGGCGCAGCTGGGGATGACCATCGACCAGATGGACGTGATCGAACTCAATGAAGCCTTTGCCTCGCAAGGCCTGGCCGTGCTGCGCGAACTGGGCGTGGCCGATGATGATGCACGTGTCAACCCCAACGGCGGCGCCATCGCCCTGGGCCATCCGCTGGGCATGAGCGGCGCGCGCCTGGTGACCACTGCCACCTACCAGCTGGAACGCACCGGTGGCCGCTACGCGTTGTGCACCATGTGCATCGGCGTGGGGCAGGGGATCGCGATGGTGATCGAGCGCGTGTGATGGACCGATGATGAAGATCACCAATGTCTTCGTGAAAATTGATCAAGCATGGAGTGAGGCAGACGCAGCACAATAGGGAAATAATTTATATCCATTACCAAGCGGCCACAAAAAACAGAGCTGCAGGCCAGAAGGAGACAAGCCGCATCATGCATCTGCATCATGAAGGCGCGCCGCGTACGCGCGCCCATTCTCGCCTTTGCTGCCGGGGAGACGCCTCATGCTAGGCAACTTCCTCGGCGTCCTCTTCGATGGCATTGCCTACGGCAGCCTGCTCTTTCTCATCAGCGTGGGCCTGTCGGTGACGATGGGCATGATGAACTTCATCAACCTCGCGCACGGCGCCTTCGCCATGCTGGGCGGCTATGTCTGCGTGACCCTGCTCAATGGCATGGGCGTCCCCTTCCTGGCGACCTTGCCGCTGGCCTTCATCGCTGCGGCCATCGTTGGCCTGGTGCTCGAGCGTTCGCTTTACCGCCGCCTCTACAAGGCCAGCCACCTGGACCAGGTGCTGTTTTCCATCGGCCTGACCTTCATGGCCGTGGCCGGCGCGACCTGGCAGTGGGGGCCGACCCAGCAACCGGTGGTGCTGCCGGATTGGCTGCGCGGCCAGATCTCGTTGCTGGGGCTGGATGTGGGCGCGTACCGGGTCTTCCTGATCGGCGTGGTGGTGGTCGTCACCGTGGCGCTGGGCCTGTTGATCGAGCGCACCCGCTTCGGTGCGCAGATCCGCGCCTCGGTCGATAACCAGGTCGCCGCCGCCGGTCTGGGCATCAATGTCAGCCGCGTGTTCAGCCTGACCTTCGCGCTCGGCTCGGGCCTGGCCGGTCTCGGCGGCGGGCTGGGCATCGATGTGCTGGGACTGGACCCGACCTTCCCGGTCAAGTACATGGTCTACTTCCTGCTGGTGGTGGCCGTGGGCGGGGCCGGCACCATCAAGGGGCCGCTCTTGGCCGCGCTGATCCTGGGCGTGTTCGACGTGGCCGGCAAATACTATGTGCCGGAGATCGGCGCCTTCGTCATCTATGGCCTGATGGTGGTGCTGCTGATCCTGTTCCCGGCCGGCCTGATGCGGAGGCGCGGATGAAGAGCGTCAACACCCCTATCTCGTCCAGCATGCAGCCTGTGCTGCGGCTGCCCAATGACCGCTGGACGCCGCTGGAGATCGTCTTCTGGCTGTTGCCGGTGGCGGCTTACTTCATCTTCCCCGATTACCTGGTGCTGATCAGCCAGATCATGATCGTGGGCCTGTTTGCGGTGTCGCTGGATTTGATCCTGGGCTATGCCGGCATCGTCTCGCTGGGCCATGCCGCCTTCTTCGGCCTGGGCGCTTACACAGCGGGCCTGTTGGCTGTGCATGGCTGGGGCGAGCCGATCACCGGCCTGCTGCTGGCCGCCGTGGTGGCGGCGATCGCCGGTTTCCTGGTGAGTTTCCTGGTGGTGCGCGGGGCCGACCTGACGCGCTTGATGGTGACCCTGGGCATCGGCCTGATGCTCTTCGAGGCAGCCAACAAGGCGGCCTTCATCACCGGCGGCGTGGATGGCCTGTCCGGCATGGTGATGAGCAAGATCTTCGGCGTCTTCGAGTTCGATCTCAATGGCCGCGTCGCCTATGGCTACAGCTTTGCGGTGCTGTTGGTGCTCTTCGTGATCCTGCGGCGGCTGGTGAATTCGCCCTTCGGCCTGGGCCTGCGCGGCATCCGCGAGGGTGGCCGCCGCATGCCGGCCATCGGCGCCGACGTCAATCGTCGCCTGGTGGTGATCTTCACCGTGGCGGCGGCGGTTGCTGGTGTGGCCGGTGCGTTGCTGGCCCAGACCACGCAGTTCGTCGGACTCGATGTGCTGGGTTTCCCGCGCTCGGCCGAGCTGCTCATCATCCTGGTGCTGGGCGGCACCGGGCGCCTCTATGGCGGGCTGGTCGGGGCGCTGGTCTACATGCTGGCGCAGGATTACCTGTCCGGGCTCAACCCGGCCTACTGGCAATTCTGGATCGGCCTGTTGCTGATCGTGATCGTGCTGTTCGCACGTGGCGGCCTGCTGGGTGGATTGGCCGTGCTGCGTGACAAGTTCTTCAAGGGAGGTCGCGCATGAGTAAGCAGCATCAGGCCGATACCACACTGCGCACCGAAGGCCTGAGCAAGCGCTGGGGCAGCTTCGTGGCCAATAGCGACATCTCGCTGACGTTTGCGCCCGGCGCGCGCCATGCGCTGATCGGGCCCAATGGCGCGGGCAAGACCACTTTCATCAACCTGCTCACGGGCGGCTTTGCGCCCAGCAGCGGCCGGGTCTGGTTCGGTGGCGAGGACATCACCGCGCTGCCCCAGCATGAGCGCGTCAAGCGCGGCATGACCCGCACCTTCCAGATCAATACGCTCTTCGCCGGTCTCACGGTGCTGGAGTCGGTGGTGCTGGCCATCCAGGAACGGCGCGGCCTGCAATACAAGTGGTACCAGACCGTGGCCCGCCAGACCGAGGTGGTGGACGAAGCCATGGCCTTGCTGGCGTCATTGAAGCTGGCCCAGGAAGCCAACAGCCTCACCCGCAACCTGGCCTACGGCAAGCAGCGCCTGGTCGAGATCGCGCTGGCGCTGGCGACCCAGCCCAAGGTCTTGCTGCTGGACGAACCGGCGGCCGGCATTCCCTCGGCGGAAAGCCGCGAGCTCTTCGAGGTGATCGCGCAATTGCCGCGCGAGGTCACCATCGTCTTCATCGAACATGACATGGGTCTGGTCTTCCGCTTTGCCGAACGCATCACCGTGCTGGTGGGCGGCAAGGTGCTGGTGGAGGGGACGCCCGCCGAGATCGCGGCCGACCCGCGCGTGAGAGAAGTCTATCTGGGGGAGGCCGAACATGCCTGAGCTGCTGGCACTGGACAGGGTAAGCGCCGGTTACGGCCAATCCATTGTCCTGGAAGACGTGTCCTTCACGATGCAGGAGGGCGAGAGCGTGGCCCTGCTGGGACGCAATGGCGTGGGCAAGACCAGCCTGCTCATCACCCTAATGGGACTGACCCGCCTGCATGGCGGCAGCATCCGCTGGCGCGGCGGCGATATCGCCCGCGTGCCCACCCACAAGCGCGCCCATGCGGGCCTGGGCTGGGTGCCGCAGGAGCGCTTCATGTTCCCCTCGCTGTCGGTGGAGGAACACCTGACGGTGGTAGAGCGCGGTGGCAAATGGGACCTGCAAAAGATCTACCAGATCTTCCCGCGCCTGCACGAGCGCCGCCACAACATGGGCAACCAGCTCTCGGGCGGCGAGCAGCAGATGCTGGCCATTGCGCGCGCGTTGATGGTCAGCCCCAGCCTCCTGCTGCTGGATGAACCGATGGAAGGGCTCGCTCCCATCATCGTGCAGGAACTGCTGAAGGTGATCCGTCGCCTGGTCAGCGAGGAGGGCATGTCGGTGATCGTGGTGGAGCAGCATGCGCGCATGGCGCTGTCGCTGACCCAGCGCGCCATCGTGCTTGATCGCGGACGCATCGTGCATGCCTCGGATAGCCAGAGCCTGCTGGCCGATGGCGACAAGCTGGACCGGCTGGTCGCGGTGGCCTGAGCCGCCGTAGCCTGCGCCCACCGGATGATGGTCCGCAGTTAGGGTTGGCTAGCAGGAGCGCTGCTGGTCCGCTGCGTCGTCGCGCCGTCGCGCGGTCGGTGCGCATGGGCCGGATCCTGCTGGCGCAGGCGCGTCCATTCTTCATCGCCGCGTCCGATGATGGTGTCCGTGCGCGGCCAGGCCATCAGGTCGAGCACGCCGCCGATGGTGGTCTCATGCGGTCCCTGCAGATGCAGGACCTTCAACACGGGCCGTGTCAGGTCTGCCGGGTTCTGGCGGATTACCACCCCTGATACGCCCGACTCCAGCCGCACCAGCGAACCCACCGGATAGATCCCCAATGTCTTGACGAAGGCCAGCAGCAGGCGGCGGTCGAAGTGACCTTCCCATCGGGCCATCTGCGAGATCGCTTCGGCCGGATCCCAGCCATGCTTGTAGGGCCGCTCCGAGGTCAGGGCGTCATAGACATCACAGACCGCCGTCATGCGCGCATACAGCGTGATCGCCTCGGCCGGCAGCGCATCGGGATAGCCGCGTCCATCCAGGCGCTCATGGTGATGGCGGCAGACATCGCTGGCATAGGCCGGCATGTCCGGCGTCTGGATCAGGTATTGGTAGCCCAGTTCCGGATGCTGCTTGATGAGGGCGAATTCTTCTTCGGTCAGCTTGCCGGGCTTGTTGAGGATCTCGTCATCGATGAAGGCCTTGCCTACGTCATGCAGGTAGCCGCTCAGTCCGGCTTCGCGGCAGGCCGCCTCGCTTAGTCCCAGGGTGCGGCCCAGGCCGATCACCAGCGCGCAGACCGACACCGAATGCAGGTAGGTATATTCGTCATTGAGCTTGAGCCGCAACACGCTGAGCAAGCCGTTCGGATCGCGCAATACCGAGCAGGCGATCTCCTCGACCAGCGCCACGCACTGCGGCAGTTCCACCATCTTGCCCATGCGGGCGGCGTTGAACATCTGGCGGGTGACTTCGCGTGCATGCTCGCGCAGAGCCACGGCGCTGGCCCGATCGGGTTCGGCGCCTGCGGCCGTTGCGGCGCTCTGGTCCGGCATGGCCGGCGTGACTGCTCCATCTGCTAGCGCAGCGCCTGCCACGTCCAGTCCGCGTGAGACATCGATCCAGCAATAGGTAATGCCGCTCTCGCGGGCGCGCTGCAGATCGCCCTGGCGACTGAGCAGGAAACGGGTCTTCCAGAACGGGTGCGCCAGCCAGCTGGCCTCGAAACCGCAGAAATACATTCCGAGGACCAGGTCCCCGACCTTGATTTTCTTGAGCATTTTTTTATCTGTCGGAACCTGCACAGGAAGTCCCGGCGGGTAGCTGGTGAACAAAGGCCTGGCCGGCAGGGCGGGGTGCGTGTGGCCTTGCAGAGCCGGCTGGTTGCCCGGATTTCGCGGTGGCCTGGCCGGGCCGTTGCGGCTGCGCTTGTGGTGGAGCGTCGCCGCGCAATGCTGGAATGTATCCATGCGGAAACTACATCGCGTAATCATACATTTATCAGTTTTTTTGAAAATCCATTAACTACGAATAACGTTTATTCGATATTGGAATTGGTATCCGTTTTCAGGCGAGGTATGTTCGGCATCTTTCATCTGGGGAATGGAGGAGAGATGGCCAATTTCGATCTCAACCTGCTGCCGATCGCCTTGGCGGTCTTCGAAGAGCGCAGCGTGAGTGCGGCCGCAAGAAAGCTGGACATGAGCCAGCCAGCGGTGAGCGTGGCGCTCAACAAATTACGTACTGCGCTGGGGGACCCGCTGTTCGTGAAGACCGGCCGCGGCATGCAACCCACCCCGCGGGCGATCACCCTGATCGGGCCCACCCGCGAGATCCTGCAGCGGGTGCATGCCGAAGTGCTGGCCAGCGACCAGTTCACGCCGGCCACCACCACCAAGCGTTTCGTGCTGGCGCTGTCGGACATCGGCGAGTTGCTGCTGCTGCCCCCGTTGCTGGAGCGCATCCGCGATGAAGCACCACACGCCTCGGTGGTGACGGTGACCATGGCGCCGGCCGAGCTGGTGGCGGCGCTGGAGAGTGGCGAGGTGGATCTGGCGATTGGCTATTTTCCCGACCTCAGGAACAGGAATTTCTTCCAGCAGCGCTTGTTCTCGCAAGACTTCGTCTGCCTGCTGCGCGCCGGGCATCCCTTGCCGGCGCAGAAGATCAGCCTGGAGCACTATCAGGCGGCAGGGCATATCGTGGTCAAGGCCGAGGGGCGCGACCAGCCCATGTGCGAGCGCTTCCTGCTACGCCGCAAGATCCGCCGGCGGGTGGTGCTCTCGACCGCGCACTTCCTGGCCATTCCCTTGCTGGTGGCGACCTCCGATCTGATCGCCACGGTGCCGCGCGCCTTCGGCGAGTTTGTCGTGCGCTTTGCCGGGATCCGGCTGGTCGAACCGGGCTTCGAGATGCCCTTGCTGGACCTGAAGCAGCACTGGCACCGCAAGTATCACAAGGATGCCGGCAATGCCTGGTTGCGTGGCCTGGCGGCCGCCCTGTTCCCTGACGGCACACAGCGTGTGCTGTGTCAGTCCTCGTCGCAGCGCTCGTCCTGCAACCGGGCCAGCGGTGCGCGGCTCTGAGGATTGTTCAACTGCACCAGCTTGTCCAGCAGCGCCATGAACTGCCGCTGTTCGGCCTCATCGAGCGGGGCCAGGAGACGCTTGCGCAGCCGCTGCAGGCCAGGCGTCAGTTCTTCCAGCAAGGCTTCGCCGGCCGCCGTGGTGCGCAGTGCGCGCTGGCGGCGATTGTGCGGGATCACTTCGCGCAGCAGCAGGCCTTTTTCTTCCAGCCGGGCGCAGACCGTCGCGCCGGTGGAGGTATCGATGGCCACCAGTCCGGCCAGCGTGACCTGGTCGATGCCGGGGTGATTGGACAGCATGCGCAGGATCGCATACTGCACCGGCGTGACCACCCCGCCGATCTCGTCATGGAAGATCGATACCGAGATCTGTTGCGCCCGCCGCAACAAGTGGCCGGGATGCTCGTAGAGATCGGTCAGGGGGCTTTCGTCGCTGTGGCTGGGAGGTCTGGACATGGTGGCAAGGATCAGTGCATGGGCCTGGGTAGGGCGGTGGGCGCGGCGCGGGCAGGGCATGCGCAACAGCGTTGCCGCCGTTGCGCTTGCCGGGCATCAATTGATGCGGCGCGCAATGAAAAAACAGCGAAAAACCGGTGTGAATGAGTTTACTTGCAGCGCCGATTGGCGGATACTTTTCTCGTACATTCAGTGCACTGAATATTAAAACAAAAAACCAAGAGACCCGACAGGATCTGGATCAACAGAACTGCGGAATGATCGACACAGAGTTCGATACATCGAGAGACCGAAGACTGATCAAGGCGCCGGCTATGGCCCACGCGCCGATTGAGGAATTCACCCAAGAGGAGACCGTCATGTTCCCCAAGAATGCCTGGTACGTCGCCTGCACGCCCGACGAAATCGACAGCAAGCCCCTGGGCCGCCAGATCTGCGGCGAGAAGATCGTGTTCTATCGCGGCGCCGAAGGCAAGGTCGCGGCGGTGGAGGATTTCTGCCCGCACCGCGGCGCGCCGCTGTCCCTGGGCTTCGTGCGCGAGGGCCAACTGGTCTGCGGCTACCACGGCCTGGAAATGGGCTGCGACGGCAAGGCCATCAGCATGCCGGGACAGCGGGTGCGCGGTTTTCCCTGCATCCACAGCTATCCGGTGGAAGAACGCTACGGCTTCATCTGGGTCTGGCCCGGCGACAAGGAACAGGCCGACCCGGCCCGGATCCATCATCTCGAATGGGCCGACAATCCGGAGTGGGCCTATGGCGGCGGCCTGTATCACATCAATTGCGACTACCGCCTGATGATCGACAATCTCATGGACCTCACTCACGAGACCTACGTCCACGCCTCCAGCATCGGTCAGAAGGAAATCGACGAAGCGCCCGTCAACACCCGCGTCGAGGGCGAGCAGGTCATCACCAGCCGCTTCATGGACAACATCATGCCGCCGCCATTCTGGCGCATGGCCCTGCGCGGCAACGGCCTGGCCGATGATGTGCCGGTGGACCGCTGGCAGATCTGCCGCTTCTCGCCGCCCAGCCACGTGATGATCGAAGTCGGCGTGGCCCATGCCGGTCATGGCGGTTACGAAGCCGGGCCGGAACACAAGGCCTCTTCCATCGTGGTCGACTTCATCACCCCCGAGACCGAAACCTCGCACTGGTATTTCTGGGGCATGGCGCGGCATTTCCGTCCCCAGGACAAGGAGCTGACCGACACCATCCGCGAAGGCCAAGGCAAGATCTTCGGCGAGGATCGCGAGATGCTGGAGTTGCAGCAAGCCAATCTGCTGCGCCATCCCGAGCGCCGTCTGCTGGCGCTCAACATCGATGCCGGCGGCGTGCAATCGCGTAAGGTGCTGGACAAATGGCTGGCGCGCGAAGCCGGCGACGGCCAGCCCGCCGCAGCCTAAGGAGCGGCCATGACGACATTGCAGGTCAAGGTCGCGGCGCGCCGCGAGGAAGCCCATGACATCATCGGCCTGGAGCTGGTCACCGTGGATGGCGCAGCCTTGCCGGCCTTCACCGCTGGCGCGCATATCGACGTGCATCTGCCGGGTGGACTGGTGCGCCAGTATTCGCTGTGCAATGCCCCGCACGAGCAGCACCGCTACCAGATCGGCGTGCTGCGCGATGTCAATTCGCGCGGCGGTTCGGCGGCGGTGCATGAGGCACTGAAGGTCGGCGACATCCTCACCATCAGCGCGCCGCGCAACCAGTTCGCCCTGGTCCCCGCGCAGCACAGCCTGTTGCTGGCCGGCGGCATCGGCGTCACTCCCATCCTCTGCATGGCCGAGGCCTTGGCCGCCGCCGGCGCTTCCTTCGAGATGCATTACTGCGCCCGTTCTCCCGCGCGCCAGGCGTTTCGCGAACGCATTGCCGCGTCGGGATTTGCGGCCCGCGTGGTCCATCATTATGACGACGGCGAAGCGGCGCAGAAGCTCGATCTCGATGCGCTGCTCGCGCAGGCTGATCCTGCCACGCATCTGTATGTCTGCGGTCCCGCCGGCTTCATCGCCCACGTCGTCGATACCGCCCGCGCGCGCGGCTGGCCGGACGCACAGGTGCATTTCGAATACTTTGGCGCCGCGCCGGTCAAGGCCGATGGCAATGGGACCTTTGAGGTCAAGCTGGCCAGCAGCGGCCAGGTCTACACCATTCCTCCCGAGCGCACGGTCATCCAGGTGCTATGCGAGCATGGCGTGGACGTGCCGGTCTCCTGCGAGCAGGGTATCTGCGGTACCTGCCTCACCCGCGTGCTGGAAGGCGAGCCTGATCATCGCGACCAGTACCTCACCGATGAAGAGCGCGCCGCCAATGACCAGTTCACGCCTTGCTGTTCACGCGCCAGAAGTGCCTTGCTGGTGCTGGATCTGTAGCTGATGCAATACGCTGTAAATCATTTATACCAAATAGAACGAGAGGAGACATGATGAGCGAGATGATCAACACCCGGCGTCGCCATGTGATGCTGGCAGGGACTGCGCTGGCCGCAGGGGGAGCGCCCTTGCTGGCGCGTGCAGCCGATGCGCTGAAGGTCGGGCTGATCGTGCCCATGTCGGGGCCGTTTGCCTCTACGGGTCGGCAGATCGAAGCGGCGGTGAAGCTGTACCAGCAGAAATATGGCGACAGCGTGGCCGGACGCAAGGTAGAGATCGTATTGAAGGACGATGGCGGCGTCTCGCCCGATGTGACCAAGCGCCTGGCGCAGGAGCTGGTGTCGCGCGAGAAGGCGCAGGTGCTGATGGGCTTCGGCCTGACGCCGCTGGCGCTGGCGGCTGCGCCCATTGCGACGCAGGCCAAGGTGCCGATGATCGTGACCGCAGCGGCGACTTCGATCATCCCGCAGCGTTCGCCCTACATCGTGCGCACCGGCTTTACGCTGGCGCAGGTGACTGCGCCGCTGGCCTCGTGGGCGGCGAAGAATGGCATCAAGAGTGTGGTGACCTTTGTTTCCGATTACGGGCCGGGACTGGATGCGGAGAAGGTGTTCGTGAAGACCTTTGGTGAAGCCGGCGGGAAGGTGATGGAGAGTGTGCGGGTGCCCTTGCGCAATCCGGACTATGCGCCCTTCCTGCAGCGGGTCAAGGACGCCAAGCCGCAGGCTTTGTTTGTCTTTGTGCCTTCCGGTGAGGGGGCGGCGGTGTTGAAGCAGTTCACCGAACGTGGGTTGGCGGCGGCGGGGATTCGTCTGATCTGTACCGGCGATGTGCTCGATGATGATCTGATGGCGGGCATCGGTGCTGCGGCCAAGGATGTGGTGAGCAGCCATCATTATTCGGCGGCGCATCCTTCTGCGGCCAACAAGGAGTATGTGGAGGCGATGGCCAAGGCGAACAAGGGAATGCGGGCCAACTTCCATTCCGTGGGGGCTTATGACGGGATGCATCTCCTGTACGAATCCCTCAGGAAGACCGGTGGAGATGCGGATGGGGACAAGCTGCTGGCGGTGATGAAGGGGATGAACTGGGAGAGTGTGCGGGGGCCGGTTGCCATCGATGCGGCGACTCGGGATATCGTGCAGACCGTTTATATGCGCAAGGCTGAGTTGCGTGGGGCCGAGTTCTATAACGTGGAGTTTGATCAGGTGGAGAAGGTGCGGGATCCTGGGGTTTGATTTTTATGTTGCAAGCCGCTGCTTTGTTTTTATTTTTTGTTTTGGGCTGCGGCGTATGTTTTGTGGTTTGGGGTAGTCTGCACGGAATTTCTTCCTGCGCTCTAGCTTAATTCTTATCTTTCTCCGGCCGTAGCGGAGCGCCGGGGGCGGCACGGCAGCCGCTCACTTTTCTTGTCTCGCCAAGAAAAGTAAGCAAAAGAAGGCGACCGCTACTGCCCCGCCCTCCTTCGGAGGGTCCCCGCGCCAGCGCGCATAAAAACGGGAAAAATAGAGTCGCTTCGCTCCGACTATTTTTCTGATCCGTTTTTATGCACGCTGACGCGGCGGGTCAGAAGCGGACGGCTGATACGGCTCGCCTTCGGCCTCGTGGGGCTCTTACTCGCCTGCGGCTTCGGATTTCGGGATGTCCAGTTCTGGTTGTGATTGCGCCGTAGCGCGGACTCTGCTGGGTTTAGCCGATCACTACATTGGCGAGGCATCTGATGCTCAATGGTTGATATCTGGAAGTGGTCGATAACTGACTATCTCTGAAAGATAAGGGGTAATGGGTCGGCATGTCGCAATTCAGATTCTAACTCCAGCACCGAAACCATCAGGCGGTCAACAAGATACCGTCGATCAATCACTGAAGCCGGTGATAGGCGGATCGCGGTAACTCTCGTCGATTGCAACGTTTTCCTTCTTCAGCGCATCTTCCGCCTGGTTGCGCAACTTCCTTTGCGCATTGATTACGTTGGCCAGTTCAGATCTCCAGTACAAGCGTTTCATGGGATCGATCATTGCTCTCAACCTATCATCCTCACTTCTGAATGAATAGAAGATCAAGTAGGCGCCCGGTTTGTCTATATCGTTCCGGGTTCGTTCGCGCGTAATGCTGATGTCAAGGTATGCGCGGTCTGCATAGAGGCTCCACGTCGTTTTGTCTTTCAATGCCATCCACTCGTCCAACGGTAAGACATAAGCCGGGTCAAGCGTGTAGGTCGGAGATCGAGTTTTCAGATAATGCAGCGCAGCTTCACCCTTGAGCCGAGGATCAGCCAAGGGAATCGCACGCACCCATCCCGCATCGAGAAATGATTGAAGGATGCCGAAAAATCGCCGCCTGGCTTCGTCATGACCGATCAATCTTGTTTGAGCGATGCCGGTGGCAATTTTCCAATCAGTAATACGTTCGCTGGTAAAGGCGGAGTCCTCTTTTCCCATTACACCGGATACGTCATGAAGTGTTACGGTATGACCTGGTTGCCCGATGATCACCGTGCCACGCGCATCGTTATTCCAGTTGGCGTTAAAAAACCTCAGACTGGTCTTTCCGCTGCTGACGGTAAATAATCCGGGATGCTCTTTTAAAAGTTCATTGCCATTCTGCTTGACGCTTAATTCAATCGGGGCATTGTCTTTCGATCCATCTTTTTGCAAATGCACGTCGCAACCGCTCAATAAGATCAGCGGAAACAGCAAGGAAGGAATAAGTTTTTTGAAATGGGATCGCACGATGGTCGGGAGATTCTCTGGAAAACGATTTCAGGAAAATGGGAAAGCTGGACAGCGGCCCCTATCAGAATGACGCGAAGTGGATAAAGTTGCATATCAATTTGTTTGTCGTTATTGCAACAACGTCGTCGAGCAGTGCTACACCGAAACGCAAATGCGCAGATAATCACTCGCGCCCGTTTCCACGAAGGACTCCATCATGACTATCACCGCTGAACGCTGGGAATCGACCTGGAACAAGCTGGGTCTTGTCTGTCCCGACCCCCGGTTATTTGATTCAGTCATCGAAAACTACAGCCAGCCGCATCGCCATTACCATACCGTTCAGCATCTTGAAGAGTGCTTTGCCAAATGGGAAGAGTTGCGTGCGCAATCGCGCCATCCGGGTGAAGTCGAATTGGCGCTATGGTTCCATGACATCATCTATGACGTCATGCGTCATGACAACGAAGAGAAGAGCGCGCAGTGGGCTCATCGCTGCCTGCGAGGAGCCGGAGCATCGGAAGAGCTGGCGCAGCGCGTGCATACGCTCATCATGGCGACCCGGCGTCATGAAACGAGGGACGATGTGGATCCGACGATATTGGTGGATGTCGACCTGTCTATCCTTGCCGCCCCGCCTGATCGTTTTCGGGAATACGAACGACAGATTCGCGCCGAATATGGATACGTACCGCAGCCATTATTCACGCAAGAGCGAAGCAAGATCCTGCGAGGATTTTTGAATCGACCGAGGATTTTCAATACGGCGACGTTCTTTGAGAGGTATGAGGCGAAGGCGCGCGGCAATCTTGAAGATGCGTTGCAATCGAATCAATGAACATTGGGGGCAGCAAAACGGAACAAGCCGAAGCCGAAGGCGAATAGTACAAAGCGCGATGCCGAAGGCGAGCCGGACCAGCCGTCCGCTTCTGACCCGCCGCGTCAGCGCGCATAAAAACGGATCAGAAAAATAGTCGGAGCGAAGCGACTCTATTTTTCCCGTTTTTATGTGCGCTGGCGCGGGGACCCTCCGAAGGAGGGCGGGGCAGTAGCGGTCGCCTTCTTTTGCTTACTTTTCTTGGCGAGACAAGAAAAGTGAGCGGCTGCCGGGCCGCCCCCGGCGCTCCGCTGCGACCGGAGAAAGATAAGAATTAAGCTAGAGCGCAGGAAGAAATTCCGTGCAGACTACCCAAAAACGGTAAAACATCAAAGCCCATCAATAAACCCACAGACCAGTTCAGCAAACAAACCAGGCTGCTCAACAGCACTGACATGAGAAGCCCCGGCAATGACTTCCAGCCGCGCGCCGGAGATGCCATCCACCAAAGCCTGCGCCATGGCCACAGGCGTCCCCTGATCCAGCTCCCCCGCAATGACCAGCGTCGGCACCCGGATAGACCCAAGCCGGGCCGCAGTATCCACCGTCCCGACCGCATGACAGCACCCCACATAGCCCACCGCATCGGTAGTGACGAGCCGATGCCGATAACGCGCCACAGTAGCCGCCTGTGCAGAACGGAAACCGTCATGGAAGTAGCGCCCCATGACCGCATCGGCAATCACCTCGATCCCCTCCGCGCGCACCGTCGCAATGCGCTGCTGCCAGGCCTCACGCGCCGCCTCAGGATAAGCCGAGGTCGTATTGGCCAGCACCAGCGCCCGCACCAGCCCCGGATGCCGCAAGGCCAGCTCCTGCCCCACCATGCCGCCCATCGACAAGCCCACCCACACCACCGGCCCGCTATCGAGCTCACGCAAGAGCCGCGCCGCATCATTGGCCAGGTCAGCCATGCTGTAGAGCCCATCGGCCTTCTCCGAGCTGCCATGCCCGCGATGATCGTAAGCGATTACCCGGCAGTCGGCCGCCAGCAGATTGGCCAGCCCATCCCACATCATCAGGTCAGTGCCTAGTGCATGCGACAGCACCACCGTATGACGCGGCGCCTTGCCATTGCGCGGTTCGCGCACGGTGTAGTGCAGCGCTGGTGAGGAAGCCGTCCGGCCCTCGCGACCCACGCCCGGATGCACGCTCGCAGCAGGCGCTTGCGGCGCCACTGCGTAACCGATCTGCTCGCCCACTTCACGCAGGATCTTCTGCGCATGCGTGAAGGCGGTATTGCCCGCCGGGACACCCGCATAGACCGCAGCCTGGATCATGACTTCCTTCATCTCGTCGGGCGTCAAGCGTGTAGCCGGATCAGCGGTCAGGCCGGCGCGCACGTGCAGCTCGAATTCTTCCCAGCGGCCCAGTGCAATGGTGATGGCCAGCACGATGATGCGGCGGGTCTTGTGGTCCAGACCGGGACGGCCCCAGATCTCGTTCCAGGCGAAGCGCGTGATCAGGTTCTGGAAATCGGCATTGAAGTTGGTGGCATTGGCCACCGAGCGGTCTACCCATTGGTCGCCCAGCACACTGCGGCGGTTGCGCATGCCGCGCTCGAAATCGTGGTCCAGCGGATCGTAGCTCATGGTGTGTTCTCTTGGTCTCGGTGTAGGGGGTGGAGGTGGAGAATGCAGCGGGTCAGTACGCCAGCATTGTGCGCAAATGCTCAAGCTGCCCTTCGGCGATGCGGCGGGCGGGGCGGGTGGCCTGCACCGGATCGAACAGGCTGCGCAACATGGGCAGGTCGATTTCCTTGCGCAGCTGCGCATCGGCCTGCACGGCATCGACCAGTACATCGACCAGTTGCGCGCCATCGGCCACGGCCTTGCGCGTCAATTGTTCCAGCAGGCTGTGCGCACGCGGACGGCCGATCACGCCGGCCAGAGAGATGGAGGCCGATTCGGCAAAGACCAGGCCCTGCAAGGCATCGATGTTGCGCAACATGCGGGCTTCATCGATGACCAGTCCGGCAAAGGCATCGTTGAGCGCACGCAGCGCGCCATGCACGCCCAGGAATAGCGCCGGCCATTCGGCCAGTTCGGCCTGCCAGTTGCCCAGGCCGCGTTCGTGCTGCTGCGACATCGCAGCCAGCAGGGCGGCTGCCTGTTGCGGGGCGCGTGCGGCAGCGGCCAGCGCGATCATGGAAGACACCGGATTGCGCTTGTGCGGCATGGCCGAGGAACCGCCACGGCCATTGCCCGAGGGTTCGGCCAGTTCGGCGATTTCTCCTTGCGCCATCAATGACAGGTCGGTGGCGATCTTGCCTAGGCTGCCGGCCAGCACGGCCATCTCGGCGCCCAGACGGATCCATTGGTCGCGCTGGGTATGCCAGGCTGCGTCGGGCGTCTTCAGTTCCAGCGCGGCGGCCATGCGGGCCGCCACTGCCGGGCCTTTCTCGCCCAATACCGCCAGCGTGCCGACCGCGCCGCCCAGTTGCAGTTGCAGGGCGCGTTCGGCCAGCGCCTGCAATTGCGCGCGCGAGCGCAGCAGCGGCGCGGCCCAGTTGCAGAACTTCAAGCCCAGGCTGGTGACCTGCGCCGGTTGCATCAGGGTGCGCGCCAGCACCGGCGTGTCCAGATGCGATTGCGCCAGCTCCAGCAGGCGGCGTGAGAGTTGGTCCAGTTCGCCCTCCACCAGGCGCAGCGCTTCTCGCGTGACCAGCACCATGGCCGTATCGAGCACGTCCTGGCTGGTGCTGCCCCAGTGGACGTGGGTGGCGGCTGCTTCGCTGTAGAGGGCGACGGTGCGCTGCAATTC
Source organism: Herbaspirillum camelliae (assembly GCF_001929405.1). Classification (NCBI taxonomy): domain Bacteria; kingdom Pseudomonadati; phylum Pseudomonadota; class Betaproteobacteria; order Burkholderiales; family Oxalobacteraceae; genus Herbaspirillum; species Herbaspirillum camelliae. Next base: position 132,931 of record NZ_KV880769.1, on the reverse strand, counting down.
CTTGACCAGTGGGATGGCCAGGGCGCCGGCGCGGCGGCCGGCGACGATCAGGGCCGGGATGTCATAGAGCGGGGCGCGGCAGACGCTGGCAATGGCGCGGGCGGCAGCGTCGGGGATGACGCCTTCGGCGGCCTGGGCCTCGGCCAGCACTTGCTCGAAGCGCAGCATGGCTTGCACCACGGCCTGGTCGTCGAACACCGCGATCATCTCGGAAGTGGTGAGGAAGCTGTCGAAGATCGAAACGCTCATGAAGTCTCCAGTGCTTGCCCGCCCGGCGCGATCCAATGCAAGCGGGATCCGACAGGCCATGGCCTGTGGATCCCCAGGATCGTCACGCCGGATCGGGCGTTCAGATGTAGTCGAAGAATACCGTCTCGCGGGCGCCCTGCATGTGGATATTCCACAGGTAGCTGCCATCGGGTTGCTTGCGGGCGATGAGCGTCTCGCGGCGGGCTGGCGGGACTTGTTCCAGCAAGGCCGATTGCGCCAGCGCCGGATCGTCTTCCAGGAACACGGCGGTGAACTGGTGCTTGACCAGGCCGCGCGCAAACACGGTCACGTAGGCCACCGGCTTGCCGGCCGGCGCCTGCGGCTGCGAGATCGAGAAGGCGAAGCCGCCTTCTTCATTGGTGGGCACGCGGCGGTAGCCGGGGATGGCGTGTGCGCTTTCCACCGGGGCGCTGCCGGGCAGCCAGGCTTCGGCCCAGGCGTCATTGATGGGGACGCCGTCGCCGTCGAGGATGGCGCCGTTGATCTTGACCTGCGGCGCGCTGCTCTCCACGCGGGCGGTCAGTTCCACGGCCCAGGCCCAGGCTTCGTGCGGGAAGGGGCCGATGGTTTGCGAAGTGGTGATATTGCTCATGTGGTCTCCTGCCTCGTTCTCAGATGCCCATGGGCGTGGCGTTGCGGCCGCGCAGGACGATGTCGAATTCATAGCCCAGCATCTTGTCGTCCACCGTTTCTTCCAGCGAGAAACGCGAGATCAGGCGCTGGCGCGCGGCTTCGTCGGGGATGCTCTGGAAGATCGGGTCATAGGCGAACAGTGGGTCGTTGGGGAAGTACATCTGCGTCACCAGGCGCTGCGCATAGACGTTGCCGAACAGCGAGAAGTGGATATGCGCCGGACGCCAGGCCTTGTGGTGATTGCCCCAGGGATACGGACCTGGCTTGATGGAGACGAAGCGGTAACGCCCGTTATCATCGGTAAGCATCTTGCCGAAGCCGGTGAAGTTGGGGTCCAGCGGGGCGTCGTGCTGGTCCTTCTTGTGGAAGTAGCGGCCAGCGGCATTGCATTGCCAGACTTCGAGCAGGGAGTTGCGCACGGGCTTGCCATCTTCATCGAGCACGCGGCCGGTGACGACGATCTTTTCACCGAGCGGCTCGCCCTTGCCCTGCTTGGTCAGGTCCATGTCGTGCGGCAGGATCAGCTTGGGCGAGGCGAACAGGTTGGTGCCGGTGGCGGTCTCGTCGCGCACGCGCAGCGGCGCTTGCGTGGGGCCGCGTTTGACGGTGGACTTGTAGGGGGGATAGATCAGTTCCGGATAGACACCGGGTTCGATGGCATCGAATTGCATGAGGTCTCCTCAGGTCGGTGGTGATGACGCGGCGTCGTCCTCGGATTCCTTGCTTGCCGGAATGTGCGATTGGCGCGCCGTGCTTGGGTGTGGACAGATAGTAGGCAAGCAATGCGCTGCTCTCAAGGCCGACGCAGCGCAGCATATGCGCCCTGCGCACGCTTTGTGCGAGAATCGCACAAATGGCCGATTTTCTGCATAAGACGGGAAACGCGCAGGTCAGCTTGTTTGAGTCAGCTTGTTTTATCCACAGGGCAGGGAAGGAAGCATGCAAGAAGAGCGTATCGATGAAGAGCCGGGCGATGCCGACGAGGGACCTCTCAAGCGCGACCTGGTCGCTGGCCTGGAAAAGGGCCTGCAGGTCATCGAAGCCTTTGACCAGGAGCGCTCGCGCCTGACCATTGCCGAGGTGGCGCAGTTGACGGGCCTCACCCGCGCGGCCGCGCGCCGCTATCTCATCACGCTCACGCACCTGGGCTACATGCGGCACGACAACAAGACCTTCTCGCTCACCCCCATGGTGTTGCGGCTGGGCCAGTCGTATCTGCATTCGGCGCGCCTGCCGCGCATCGTGCAGCCGCTGCTGTACCGGCTGGCCTACTCGCTGGGCGAGGCGGCTTCGTGCGGGGTGCTCGATCATGACCAACTGGTCTGCGTGGCGGCGGTCAGTGCCGGGCAACTGGTCTCGACCACCTTGCAGCCCGGCACGCGGGTACCGGCCTACTGCACCGCCAATGGCCGCATCCTGCTGGCCAACCTGCCGCCGGCGCAGCTGGAGGCCATCCTCGCACGCGCCCAGCCGGAAGCCATTACGGCCCATACCATCACCGATGTCGAACGCCTGGGACTGGAAATCGCGCGCGCCCGCGTGCAGGGTTATGCATTGGTGGATCAGGAGCTGGAACTGGGCCTGCGCACCATGGCCGTGCCGGTGCGCAATTTCCGTGGTGAGGTGGTGGCGGCCATGAATATCAGCGTGCATGCGGGACGGATGAAGCTGGAAGACATGGTCGAACGTTGTCTGCCGGCGATGCTGAAGATACAGGTGGAATTGGGGGCATTGCTTTAGCGGCAGCAGGGAGAGTCATTCCTCCACATGCGTGCGGCGATATTCCTTGGGCGTCACGCTCATGTGCCGCTTGAAGAGCCGGCTGAAGTAGGCCGGGTCCTGGAAGCCCAGTTCATAGGCGATGGTGGCCACGCCCGAGGGCACATAGGTGAGCTTGCGGCAGGCCTCCAGGATCAGCCGCTGCTGCGCCAGGTCGAAGGCGGAGTGGCCGGCCAGCTTCAGGCACAGGCGGTTGAGGCGGCTGGGCGTGATGCGCAGCTTGTCGGCATACACTGCGACTTGCCACTGCTGCTTGAAATGCTGCTCCACCAGGGCGCGGAAGCGGCTGAACAATTCAAAGTCGCCGCGCCCGGTCAGCTCGGCCGAGCGGTGGTCTGCCTCCAGCCGCACCAGCAGCAGCATGACGCTGCGCGCCAGCCATTCCAGCATCAGCGTATGGCCGGTGCGGGGTGCGGCGGATTCGGCGATGAGCAGGCGCAGCAGGGTTTCCATGCGCTCGCGCAACTCCGGCACGCGCCCCAGTTCGATGGCCATGGGCCGCAGGAACAAGGGCGAGAACAACTCGCCATGTCCCTCGCCAGCCCCGGCTGAGAACACCACGTGCGGGTCTACCGTCAGCACGAAGCCCACCGCCTGTTCCGAAAAATCGAAGCCATGTACCAGCGAGGGATGGATGGTGAGCACCACCGGGCCATCGTATTCCCAGACCTGCTCTTCCATCAAGGCGCTGACATGGCCGGACATTAAAAAAAGTACCTGAAACAGGCCGGCATGGGTGTGCGGTGCAATATGCCAGTCGTGCACGCGGCTGCGCGTCTCGATCAGTTCGATATGGACAGACTCGGCATCCTCCGGTCTGGAAGCCTCGCCGTACAAGGAGAATTGCGGCACGTCGCTGGTGCGGGGTTTGCTGCGGGGCAAGGGCATGGGGTCTCCGTCCTGTGCGCGGGGCTCGTGTCTTGTTGTCGTGCGCTGTAAAAATAGTACAAGTATTTGGCGGGATCATCCATTTTTTATTCAGCGGCTGGCGACTAAGATTCCTGCCAGATCAAGAAAAAACAAATGACCTCTCGCCGTTTCCGGGCCTCATGCAATCGGGCGTGAAGAGCGGAGACGGCATGTGATCCTTACCCGGAGACCTCCACCATGCGTACCCAAGTCGCCATCATCGGCGCCGGCCCCGCCGGCTTGTTGTTGTCCCACCTGTTGCACCTCAAGGGCATTGAATCGGTCGTGCTGGAAACACGCAGCCGCGAAGAAATCGAATCCACCATCCGCGCCGGCGTGCTGGAACAAGGCACCATGGACATCCTCACCGAGACCGGTGTGGGCGAGCGCATGAAGCGCGAAGGCGCGCTGCATCATGGTATCGAACTGGCCTTCGGTGGCCGCCGTCATCGCATCGACCTCACCGAACTGACCGGCCAGGCCATCACCGTCTATGCCCAGCATGAAGTCATCAAGGACCTGGTGGCGGCACGTCTGGCGGCGCAGGGGCAGTTGCTGTTCAGTGTCAGCGGCACCAGCATCGAAGGCGTCGAGACCGACAAGCCGCGCGTGCGCTTCATGCACGAGGGCGAGCAGCATACGCTGGAGGCCGATTTCATCGCCGGTTGCGATGGCTTCCATGGTGTCTCGCGCCCGGCCATTCCCGACAGCAAGCGCCAGGATTACCAGCGCATCTATCCCTTCGGCTGGTTCGGTGTGCTGGTGGAAGCACCGCCCTCTTCGGATGAGCTCATCTATGCCCAGCATGAGCGCGGTTTCGTGCTGGTCAGCACACGTTCGCCCACGGTGCAGCGCCTGTATTTCCAGTGCGATCCCAAGGACAGCGTGGACAACTGGAGCGATGATCGCATCTGGAATGAATTCCACACCCGCCTGGAGAACGGCGATGGCTGGCGCCTCAAGGAAGGCAAGATCTTCCAGAAGGGCATTATCGGCATGCGCAGTTTCGTGTCCACGCCGATGCAGCATGGCCGTCTGTTCCTGGCCGGCGATGCCGCCCACATCGTGCCGCCGACCGGGGCCAAGGGACTGAACCTGGCTGTGGGCGACGTCAAGCGTCTGGCCCAGGGCATCGACGACTTCTACCGTAGCGCCAGCGAGGCAGGTCTGGCTTCCTACACCGAGCAGGCCTTGAAGCGCATCTGGCGCGCCGAGTATTTCTCCTGGTGGATGACTAGCATGCTGCATACCTTCGAGGATGCCTCGCCCTTCCAGCGCCAGATCCAGCGCGCCGAGCTGGAGAACGTGGTCAATTCGCGGGCGCTGTCGACCGCGCTGGCGGAAAACTACGTCGGCGCATTCTGAGGTCGGCACGGCGAGGGGCGATGACAGTGCCACTGGATCGCCCCGCAAGGCCTGCTTGCGTCAGGCCTGCTTGCCTCAGGCCAGCGCCGGATAGGTAAAGCCGATGAAGTGCACTGCATTGAGCGCGAAGTGCAGCACGATCGCCGCCTCGATGCGGCCCGCGCGCTGGAACACCCAGCCATAGCCGGCCCCGGCCACGGTGGCCAGCGCCGCATAGGCCAGCCCACCGCCCAGGTGGGCCGCGCCGAATAACAAAGCCGACAAGATCAACGCCATTACCGCGCCGCCGCGCAGCCCCTGCCAGGCCTGCTGCAGGCGATGCTGGATCACGCCACGGAAGAAGGCTTCTTCGGCCACCACCGTCAGCAACAGGTTGATGGCCAGGAATGGCGGCGTGAAGCCAGGCCACTTCAGGTTGGGGCCGACCAGCCCGATGAGCCAGCCCAGGCCCATCACCAGGGCGATGGTGGCCAGACCCGGCAGCAGCGTCAGGCGCAACGCGCCCTGCCATTCCCTCCACGCATGGCAGCGTGGCGCCAAGAGGGCGAGCAACAGCAGCCCGGCCACACCCTTGTCGAAGTTGGCGTACAGCATGAAGGGCCGAGCATCGGTCGTGATGCGCGTGGCGGGCACGACCAGCGTATTGATGAAGCCAGGCCAGCGATGCAGCGCCATCAAAAGTGCCAGCAATAGCGCCAGCGCCAGGAGGCTGCGGCGTTGCCATGCGTGGGGCGCATGGGTCGATCCCCATGTCAGCGTTCCCAGTATCACTATGCCCAGCACCGCGACGGCCTTGAGCTGGCCGTCGAGCCAGCCCATGGTCACGGCCAGCAACAGCAGCGGCAGCCAGGGCGGAATGGACAGGCGGCTGCTGAGGCGCAAGGCCGGCAGCCAGACGGCACAGATGGCCAGCATCAGCACGATGAAGGAAGGCATGGGCGAAAAGACGGGTGGCGGCAAAGCCGGTGTTTTAACATGACGACCATCACGGCGGCCAGCCCCGGCATCAAGGATGCAGCAGAATGCGCAGTTTCGGTCAGGATTTGTGCCGCCAATTCTTGCACAGTACGTCCCGTGAACCGAGGACACCATGAGTGACGACCGCAAAAAAGCCTATCAAGCTCGATTCGAGCGCGTGCTCGACTATATCGAGGCGCATCTCCATGCATCGCTGGAGGTGGAGCAGTTGGCGGGCGTCGCGTATTTTTCGCGGTTCCATTTCCAGCGGCAGTTTGCCGATTTCACCGGCGTGGGGGTGGCGCGCTACATCCTGCTGATGCGCTTGAAGCATGCCAGCCTGCAACTGGCCTTCCAGCCGCAGCGGCGCATCATCGAGATCGCCCTCGAAGCCGGTTTCGAAAACCCGGAATCCTTTACGCGCGCCTTCAGGGCCGCCTTCGGTCAGTCGCCTTCGCAATTCCGGCGCGCACCGGACTGGCCTTCCTGGCACGAGCGTTTCGTATTCCGCATCCCTGAAAGGAAAGTGGACGTGCAAGTCGACATCACCCAAGTAGAACCCATCCGCATCGCCATGCTGGCCCATCGCGGGCCGGTCAATGCGCTCAATGCCACGGTGGCGCAATTCATCGCCTGGCGCAAGGCGTCGGGCCTGTCGCCGGTGGACCGTTGCCGCACCTTCGGCCTGGCCTGGGACAATCCTGATACCACCCCGCCGGAGCAGTTCCGCTTCGGCATCTGTGGCGAGCTCGAAGGCGATCTGCCGGACAATGTCCAAGGCGTGGTGGAATCGCTGATCCCGGGTGGACGCTGCGCGCGCGTGCGGCACGTCGGCGCGCATGAGCGGCTGGGCGACAGCATCTACCCGCTGTATCGCCAGTGGCTGCCGGAGAGCGGCGAGGAGCTGCGTGATTTTCCGCTCTACTTCCACTATCTCAACCTGCTGCCCGACACGCCCCCGGGCGAGCTGTTGACCGATATCTACCTGCCGCTGAAGTAGGTGCAGGCGCTGCGGACATTGCCCTGGGGGAATTCTGGCGGGGCTCAGGAATTTCCCGATGTCAAGGGAGCGGGCAGTCCTGTAAAACGTTTGCTATTGCCATGCCGAAGCTCGCCATGGCCGTTGCGGTACGACAGGGTTTGCCTAGCAGAATGAATTTCCCCAGCATTGTCATGATCGATCCCAGCCCGGAGGCGGCTGAACTGGCGCGGTTCGCCTTGTGGCGAGCCGGCCTGCATTGCGCTTTCCGCGCTTGCCAGGATGTGGCGACGGCGCGCCGCTGCCTGTTGAGCGGCCGGCGTAGCGGCGATTGCGCCACGCCCAGCCTGATCCTGCTGGAGTCCGACATGGAATGCGGCGATGGCCTGGAACTGTTGCGGGAGTTGCGCGCCAGCAGCCATCTTGCAGAGGCGCCGGTGGTGGTTTTCCCCTCCCATGACACCGATGGCGAACGCGAGGCGCTGGATGCGGGCGCCACGGCCTACCTGCCCAAGCCCATCGATGGCGAGCGCTATGCGCGCTGCGTGGTGGAAATGGTGGAGCGCTGGTGCGATGTCAGCGAGGCTGTCGCGCCGGTGCAGGAAGAGCTTACGCGTGAGGCGTTGGACGGCCTGCCCGGTCATCCGCGCCGTCGCCGCGATGACCTCGTGCCGCCAGGGGGGAAACGCTCGCGTTTATCGTAGGCGCCTTAGTGCTTTACTGACCAGTGCCTACCCACTATCCACTGCGGGCTACCGTTCGACCTGAGTAGCGGCGTAGCCGCGTATCGAAGGCACGCCTGCGTATCTGCTTCAACTACCAGGCTCAAAAGCGCCTTCGATACGGCCCAAGGGCCTACTCAGTCCGAACGGTTTCTGATGATGGTGAGAACAGCTTGTTGGCAAAATCGCCGCTGCCGGCTTATCCGGGGCGGCGATTTTTCTTGGGCGCAACGCGATTCAATGTAATTCAACGTGATTCATTGTTACTCGATGGTACAGGCTCTCATCGTTTACCGCCCAGCATTGCCCATGCTCATCGACGCGTCTTGATCTTGGGCGTGGGCAGGGCGGTCTTGTACTTGATCTGCTTGAGCGCAAAGCTGGAGCGGATATTCTTGATGCCGGGAATCTTGGTCAGGTGATCGACAATGAAATGTTCCAGCGTCAGCAGGTCCGGCACCACGATGCGCAGCAGGTAATCCTCGTCACCGGTCATCAGATAGACTTCCATGACCTCATCGAAGGCGCTCACCGCCGTCTCGAACTGGGCCAGTGCTTCGGCGCCCTGGCGCTCCAGGATCACCTTGACGAAGACGTTGACCTTCAAGCCCAGCAGGTGCGGATCGGCCAGCGCCACGTAGCGCGAGATGATGCCTTCCGATTCCAGGCGCTTGACCCGGGCCAGGGTCGGCGAGGGCGAGAGATTGATGCGGCTGGCCAGCTCCAGATTGCTGATCGAACTGTTCTCCTGAAGAATGTTCAGGATGCGCAAATCGGTGGTATCGAGTTCCATTATCGAAATTTAATTCTGTCAGTTTCAGTTTTACAGCACTGGATGCTGAATATTGTAAGGCAACTTCCTGTTTTAAGTGACTCATGCCGGAGCATCCGGCGTATCGTAGTCCGGTAGTCCCATAGTCCCATCATGCAAGCAAGCCCTCAACCAAGATCAGACCGAAAAGGCGTCGGGCGCTAGGAGACGGATGGCGCGGCCTGTGTTTTACCGGCTTTTTGTCTCTTTGCATAGCAGCGATTGCAGTGGCTGCAGTTTTTGTGCCTACCGCGATGCGCCGGCCCGGCGCGCACAGACAGGAGAACAGGAAGTGGACATGTCCCGCCCCAGTGACAGCGATATTGCGCGCGATATCGACATCGATTCCCAGGAAACCCAGGAGTGGCTGCAAGCCCTGCAAAGCGTGCTGGCCGAGGCGGGGCCGGAACGTGCGCGCTTCCTGCTGTCGCGGCTGTCGGCCGCAGCCCAGCAATGGGGCGTGAACTGGCGCGATGCGCGCAATACCCCTTACGTCAACACCATCCGGCCCGAACAGGAACCGCCTTTCCCCGGTGGCTCCGACGCCCAGGCCATCGAGGAGCGTATCGCCAGCATCATGCGCTGGAACGCGCTGGCCATGGTGGTGCGCGCCAACCGCGCCTATGGCGAACTGGGCGGGCATATCGCCAGCTTTGCCTCGGCCGCGGACCTCTTCGAGGTCGGCTTCAACCATTTCTTCCGCGCCCGCGATGAGCAGTTCGCCGGCGACGTCGTCTATTTCCAGCCGCACTCGGCGCCCGGCATCTATGCGCGGGCCTTCCTCGAAGGCGCATTGAGCGAGGATGACCTGGCCTACTATCGCCGCGAGATCGAGGCCAAGCGGGTGGGACGGCAGGGCTTGTCATCCTATCCTCATCCGTGGCTGATGCCGCAGTTCTGGCAGTTCCCCACCGGCTCCATGGGCATCGGCCCCATCAATGCCATCTACCAGGCGCGTTTCCTGCGCTACATGGAGCATCGCGGCCTGTTGCAGGATCAGGGCCGCAAGGTGTGGGGCGTGTTCGGCGATGGCGAGATGGATGAGCCCGAGTCGCTGGCCGCGCTCTCGCTGGCCTCGCGCGAGAAGCTGGACAATCTCATCTTCGTGGTCAACTGCAATCTGCAGCGTCTGGATGGTCCGGTGCGCGGCAATGGCCATATCGTCGATGAGCTGGAAACCCTCTTTGCCGGGGCTGGCTGGAATGTCATCAAGCTGCTGTGGGGCTCGGACTGGGACGGCCTGTTCGCCCGCGACCAGGACGGCGAGCTGGTCGATGCCCTGAACCGCACGGTGGACGGGCAATTGCAGACCTTCGCCGCCAACGATGGGGCCTTCAACCGCCAGCATTTCTTCGGCCAGACGCCGGGCACGCGCGCCATCGGCGCCACCCTCACCGATGAGGAAATCAATCGCCTGCGCCGGGGCGGCCACGACATGAAAAAGATCTATTCGGCCTATCAGGCTGCGGCCCGGCATCGCGGCCAGCCGACCGTGATCCTGGCGCAGACCAAGAAGGGCTATGGCATGGGCGCGGCCGGTGAAGGCAAGATGACCACGCACCAGCAGAAGAAGCTGGATGAAGAGAGTCTGCTGCAATTCCGCGACCGCTTCAAGCTGCCGCTGAGCGATGAACAGTGCCGTGAGTTGGCCTTCTATAAGCCGGCTGATGACAGTCCCGAGATGAAGCACCTGCACGCGCGCCGCGCCGCCCTGGGCGGTTACCTGCCGCGCCGTCATGCGGGACAGGCGCGACGTGCAGTGCCGCCGCTGGCGGCGCACAGCAAGTTCGCGCTCGAAGCCGATGGCAAGGAGATGTCGTCCACCATGGCGCTGGTGCGCCAGCTCGGCAACCTGTTGAAGGACAAGGACTTCGGCCAGTACGTGGTGCCCATCGTGGCCGATGAGGCGCGTACCTTCGGTATGGCCAACCTGTTCCGCCAGGTCGGCATCTATTCGTCGCAGGGGCAGTTGTATGAGCCGGAAGATATCGGCTCCATCCTCTACTATCGCGAAGCCAAGGATGGCCAGATCCTCGAGGAGGGCATCACTGAAGCCGGAGCGATTTCCTCCTGGACCGCCGCGGCCACTGCCTACTCGGTGCATGGCACGCCGATGCTGCCCTTCTACATCTATTACTCGATGTTCGGTTTCCAGCGCATCGGCGACCTGATCTGGGCGGCAGCGGACCAGCGTGCACGCGGCTTCCTGATCGGCGCCACCTCGGGTCGCACGACCTTGGGCGGCGAGGGCCTGCAGCACCAGGATGGCAACAGCCTGGTGACGGCGGCCTCGATTCCCAACTGTGTTTCTTACGATCCGGCCTATGCGTATGAGCTCGCGGTGATCCTGGATGAGGGCATGCGACGCATGATGGAACGCGGTGATGACGTGTTCTACTACATCACCGTCACCAACGAGAACGAGGCCCAGCCCAGCCTGCCTGAAGGCGTGCAGGACGGCATCCTGCGCGGCCTCTACTGCCTGGCGCGCAAGCCGCAGGCGCAGGCGCGTCTGCTGGGTTCCGGCCCTATCCTCAAGGAAGCCGTGGCCGCGGCAGCGCTGCTGCAACAGCACTGGCAGATCGAGGCCGAGGTCTGGAGCGTGACCAGCTACACCGAACTGGCCCGCGATGGCGTGGCCGCGCAACGTGCGCAGCGGCTGGTGGGGCTGGTGGGCAGCGAGGCGTTGCCGTACGTGACGCAGCAGCTGCAGGGTAGCCCAGCACCGGTCATTGCGGTGAGCGACTATATCCGCACCTTGCCCGAGAGCATCCGCGCCTTCGTGCCGGCGCCGTATGTGACGCTGGGGACGGATGGGTTTGGCCGCAGCGATACGCGGGTGAACCTGCGCGACTTCTTCGAGATCGATGCGCGCTGGATTGCGTATACGGCCTTGTGCGAAGTGTGGGGTGATGATCGTGCGCGGCTGCAAGAAGCAGCGCGTACATTGGGTATCGATACGGCCAAGCCCTTGTCGTCCACGGTGTAGGCCGATAGATGAACAACGGCTGGCCGGATTGAAAATCTCTCATCTGGTCGTGCTGCGTGTTTGCTATAGTGAAAACCGCCTGTGCATCACAGGCGGTTTTTTTATCGCCGTTCGTGATGCACCCCGTCCATGAGCCACATTGAGGAGTACACCCGATGGCAGCACCCCAAGCACCCAAACGCATCGCGCTGGTCACCGGCGCAGGTTCCGGCATTGGCCGGCAGATTACCCTGGCGCTGCTGCGCGAAGGCTACGGCGTGGCCCTGGCCGGCCGCCGCCAGGATGCCCTGGAAGAGACCGTCAGGCTGGCCGGCGAAGACGGCCCCAATGCGCTGGTCGTGGCCGCCGACGTGACCGACCCGGCGTCGGTCAAGCAGCTCTTCGCCAAGACCCGCGAGCGCTTCGGCCGTCTGGACATGCTCTTCAACAATGCCGGCATCTTCGCGCCGCCCGTGTCACTGGAAGAGCTGAGCGTGGAGCAGTGGAAGGCCGCCGTGGACATCAACCTGACCGGCGTCTTCCTGTGCACCCAGGAAGCCTTCCGCATCATGAAGGAGCAGTCGCCACGCGGTGGCCGCATCATCAACAATGGTTCCATCTCGGCGCATGCACCGCGTCCGTTCTCGGCTTCCTATACCGCGACCAAGCACGCCATCACCGGCCTGACCAAGGCCACTTCGCTGGATGGCCGCGCCTACGATATCGCCTGTGGGCAGATCGATATCGGCAATGCCTCCACCGACATGACCACGCTGATGAAGAAGGGCACGCTGCAGGCCGACGGCTCCACCAAGGTCGAGCCGACCATGGATGCCGAACATGTGGCCCGCGCCATCCTCTACATGGATAGTCTGCCGCTGGAGGCCAATGTGCAGTTCATGACGGTGATGGCGACCAAGATGCCCTATATCGGGCGTGGTTGATGGGACTTGATGAGGCTTGATGGCGCTTGCCATTGCCAGATGAACAGATGGCCGCAGTGACGAGCTGTGGCCATTGGCATGGAGGGATGAAGAACAGGAACCGGTGCTGGCTAGTCGATGAAGACTGCAGGCCCCACGCCGAAGCGCTCGGCCAGTGCCTTGACCTGGCGCAGGTTCAGTTCGCGCTTGCCACGCAGGATTTCGGAGACCACGCCTTGCGAGCCGATCTCGGGCAGATCGGATTGGGTCAGCTGATGTTGCTCCATCAGGAACTGCAGAACCTGCACCGGTGAGACCTGCTTCAGCGGAAAATGCTTGTCATCGTATTCGGCGATGAGGCTACCGAGGGTGTCGACCAAGTCCGCAAGGGGATGGCCTTCATTGCTGGCGCCGGCATCGAGCAACTGGTTCAGCGTGACGACGGCGCGGTCATAGTCATCATCGGTACGGATCGGTCGCAGCGGAATGAGGGACGACAATGCCGCAAAGTGCGAGGTGATGTCGTCCATCACATGCTTTTCCATCAAGGCTTCCATTTGTCCATGGTTGAGGAGATGCAGCAATGGCCTCAGGCCCAGAGCGTTTCAGTCCGCTCCACCTTTCATGCCCTGCCACTCCGGCGTAAGCTGCATGGAGATCCCGAACATGTCCAGCACGCGTCCCAGCGTATGGTCCACCATCTCTTCCATGGAAGCCGGGCGCTGGTAGAAGCCGGGCAGGGGCGGGAAGATCACGCCGCCCATCTCGGTGACGGCGGTCATGTTGCGCAGGTGGGCCAGGTTGAAGGGGGTCTCGCGCACCATCAGGACCAGGCGGCGGCGTTCCTTGAGCACCACATCGGCCGCGCGGGTGATGAGGTTGTCGGACAGGCCATGCGCCACGGCCGCCAGGGTCTTCATCGAACAGGGCGCCACCACCATGCCGGTGGAAGCGAAGGAACCGCTGGCGATGCAGGCACCCACATCACGCACGTTGTGCACCACATCGGCCAGCGCTTCCACATCCCTGCGCCGCATGTCCAGCTCCTGGTGGAGATTGAGCACGCCGGCTTCGGAGACCATCAGATGCGTTTCGATCTGGCCATGCTTGCGCAGGTGTTCCAGCAAGCGCACGCCATAGATGGCGCCGGTCGCGCCGGTGATGGCGACGATCAGGCGCTGGCGCGGCTGGCTGGAAGAAACGCTCACGGGAGCTTCAGGCGCGAAAAAGATCAGCCCTTGATCAGGGTCTGCAGTTCGCCCGAGGCGTACATCTCGCTCATGATGTCGGAGCCGCCGACGAATTCACCCTTGATGTACAGCTGGGGAATGGTGGGCCAGTTCGAGTACTCCTTGATGCCCTGGCGCACGTCCGGGCTTTCCAGCACGTTCACGGTGACGATGTTCTCGGCGCCGCTGGCCTTGAGCAGCTGGATGGCCTTGCCCGAAAAGCCGCATTGCGGGAATTGCGCAGTGCCCTTCATGAACAGCACGACAGGGTTTTGGGTCACGGTTTCTTTGATCCAGGATTGGACGTCGCTCATGGCTATGCCTTTAAAAATGGGATTGCCGACATTATAGGGAAAAGCCGTCGCGCGCGTTGGAGTCGGACGGGCGACTTGTCTTGCGTTTGCGGAAATATTGTTTTCGGGAAATGCTTTATATCAAATCATTTTCCTGATCCGAAGGGCTGTGGAAAAGATAAGGCCGCCATCTGCTTCTTCAAGCCGGTCCCATGGATGAGGGAAATTATTTATATCCTATGCGGATTTTCTGCCGGGAAATGACCGCCGGTGCGAAGAAATGAAAAAGGGCGCTTGCGCGCCCTTTGCTCATGAAAGGTTGAAGATCAGGGCATCATGCCGCGCCGGCGACCGCGTCGTCCGGGGCTTCTTCAGGCAGGCGCTTGGCCATGGAGTGATGTTCCTGCAACTTGTCCTTGTGCTTGATGACCTGGCGATCGAGCTTGTCGATCAGCGCATCGATGGCTGCATAGAGGTCGTGCGCAATGCTTTCCGCATGTAGATCCTTCCCCTTGATGTGGACGTTGATTTCCGCTTTTTGGCGCTTTTCCTTTTCTGTGAGTTTATCTACGCTCAGGATCACGCTGACGTCGATCACGTTGTCGAAATGGCGCTTGATACGGGCCAGCTTGCTTTGCACGTATTCCCGGATGGCGGGGGTCAGTTCGAGGTGGTGTCCACTGATGGTCAGATTCATACAAGACTCCTATCGTGAAGTCACTGGAGGTTCGTGCAATTCATCCTTGCTGCAGCTGTACCACGGGCACGGTCTTCGTGTCCGATGGCATGGGCATCAGCGGGATGCTTGCCGGAACACAGCAACGGTACTACAGAAAAACTGAGGAAAAACTCAGAGGGACTTGCGGAGATTGACTGGCGGAATCTTCAACACTTCGCGGTATTTGGCGACTGTGCGTCGCGCGACCACCATGCCTTGTTCTGCCAGCATATCCGCAATCTTGCTATCGGATAATGGGGTCTGCGGGTTTTCGGCTCCTATCAACTGTTTGATCAGCGCCCGTATCGCGGTGGAGGAAGCTTCGCCTCCGGTTTCAGTCGCGACGTGGCTACCGAAGAAGTACTTCAACTCAAACATGCCATGCGGTGTGAGCATGTATTTCTGAGTTGTCACGCGAGAGATAGTGCTCTCGTGTAGACCCAGTGTATCAGCAATTTCACGTAGCACAAGGGGGCGCATGGCGACTGCCCCATGTGAAAAGAAGTTTCTTTGACGTTCCACAATAGCCTGCGCGACGCGCAAAATTGTATCGAAACGTTGCCGCATGTTCTTGATGAGCCACTTGGCTTCCTGCAACTGCGAAGACAGCGATCCCTCGCCCTTGGCCTGCTTGAGCGCGCTGGCATACATGGCGTTGACGCGCAGCTTGGGCATGACTTCATGGTTGAGCATGACCTGCCAGCCATTCTTTGTCTGTTTGACAATCACGTCCGGCACGACATAGTCCGAGGCATCGCGGGCGAATTCCGCGCCGGGGTGCGGACGGCACTGGCGGATCACGGCCTGCGCTTCACGCAGGTCTTCGTCGTCGCAATCGAGCGCCTTCTTGATCTTGTTGAAGTCGCGTTGCGCAAACAGCGGCAGGTAATCTTCCACGATCTTCAGCGCCAGCCGGCGCGTGACGAAGGGCACCTTGGGCAGGCGGCGGATCTGCAGGGCCAGGCATTCGCCGGCGCTGCGCGCCCCTACGCCTGCCGGATCCAGGCTTTGCAGCAGCTTCAGTGAAATGGAGAGCTCTTCCAGGTCCACGCCCAGCTCTTCGGGCAGGCGCGCGAGGATGTCTTCCAGCGGCTCTTCCAGATAGCCGCTGTCGTCCAGCGCATCGGTGAGCAGTTCCAGTAGGGCGCGGTCGCGTTGCGTGCGCGCGGTGACGCGGATCTGCTCCAGCAGATGTTCGCGCAGCGTGATCTCGTGGGCTTCCAGTTGGGGACGGGCGTCTTCGTCATCGGGCGACTTGCCGCTGCGGGCCACATCGTCGAAGCTCCAGTCGGAGTCGCCGCTCACGCCCTCGGGGGCGGTGTCCTGGTACTCGAAACTGGATTCGCCATCGGCCGCTGCGGGCGCGGCTTCGCTGCTGGCTTCACTGCCGGTGGTCTCGCTCACGCCGCTTGAGGGCGCGGAAGAGACGGCGCCATCGGCCAGCAGGCGCACCGAATTGTCGAGCGCATCGTCCAGGCGTTCCAGCAGGGGATTGTCGCTCAGTATCTGCTCCAGCTCCTGGTGCAATTCCAGCGTCGACAGTTGCAGCAGTCTGATCGACTGCTGCAATTGCGGCGTCAATGCGAGATGCTGCGAGGTACGTAACTGGAGCGACTGTTTCATCTTTCTTTCTGGAAGCGGCGTGGCCCGCTGGTTGCAATGCCGGTGTGCTGGTCGGTTGCGCCTGTGCCTGGGTTACATGCGGAAGTGCTCGCCCAGATAAACGCGGCGCACTGATTCGTTGGCGATGATCTCTTCCGGGTTGCCGCTGGCCAGCACGGTGCCCTGGTTGATGATGTAGGCGCGATCGCAGATGCCCAGGGTCTCGCGCACATTGTGGTCGGTGATGAGTACGCCGATGCCGCGTTCCTTGAGGAAGCGCACGATGCGCTGGATCTCGATCACGGCAATCGGGTCGATACCGGCAAAGGGTTCATCCAGCAGCACGAAGCGCGGATCGGTGGCCAGTGCGCGGGCGATCTCGACGCGCCGGCGTTCACCGCCCGACAACGACAGGGCCTGGCTCTCGCGCAGCTTCTCGATCTGCAATTCGTGCAGCAGGTTGTTCAGGCGCCCTTCGATCTCGTCGCGGGAGAGCGGCTTGCCGTCTTCCTGGCGCAGTTCCAGCACGGCGCGGATATTGTCCTCCACGGTCAGCTTGCGAAATACCGAGGCTTCCTGCGGCAGGTAGGACAAGCCCAGCGTGGCGCGCTTGTGGATGGCCAGGCGCGAGATGGGTTCTCCGTCCAGATCGATTTCGCCACCATCGGAAGGCACCAGGCCGACGATCATGTAGAACGAGGTCGTCTTGCCAGCGCCGTTGGGACCGAGCAGGCCGACCACTTCGCCGCTGCGCACCTCCATGGAAACGTCGCGCACCACCTGGCGCGCGCCATAGCTTTTCTTCAGGCCGCGCACGACCAGCGAGCTTGCTGCCATCTTACTGATCCTTTCCGGGCTGGGTGGGCTGCGGGGTGGCAGGCTGAGCGGGCTGGCCCGGCTGCGCCGGCGGCGCATTGCGCGGCTGGATCACGGCGGTGATGCGGCCCGCGCCCGGCTTGCTCTGGCCGCTGGCGGTGTTGTTGACCGAATAGAATTCGGCGCGACTGTCGTAGGAGATGAATTCGCCATTGACTTCGTCGGTGATGCGCTTGCCATCCATGCGCTGGATATGGGCGCGCTGGAACAGCTTGGAGACTTCGGTCTGCTCCGAGTATTCGATGCGTTCGGCCTGGCCTTCGATCCACAGGTCGGGGCCGCCGTCACGCTTCTGGCGGAAGGTCGCCAGCGATCCGGGGGCGGCGTAGAGCACGGCGTTTTCATAACCGTACTGGTCGGTGGTGAGCACCACGCGGCCGGCCTTGATGATGAGGGTGCCGCGGGTCATGACGACGTTGCCGGTGAAGGTCTTCACCTGGCGCACGTCATCGTAGACCATCTGGTCGGCTTCGATGTTGGTGGGCTTGGTGGTGTCGGCCTTCTCGGCGCGCGCCACGCCACTGAGGGCAGCCAGCATCAGCAGCGGAAGTAGGAATGAGCGTTTCATAAAATCCTGTCTGGTCGGGTCTTGGCGTTATTGTTCTGACGGAATATCGGGGGGCGCGAATCGGTGTTATCAGCGTTTCTTCGGGGTCGGTTCGTAGTAGCCGCGCACATTGCCGAACAGCTGCACCACCTGGGTCGCATTGTTGGCCACCATGCCGACCCCGTTGAGGCGGGTCGTGCCCATGGTCATGGCCACCGGCTTGTCGGTCTTGACGATCTCGTCGTCCGGCAACAGCAGCAGGTAGTCCGAGACCACCCGCATCTGTTCGCGCCCCTTGTAGGGCGCGCGGATGGCGTTGGCGTTGCCGTACATATGGATCTGGGTCTGCTCATCGGTGACGCGCGCGGTATCGGAATAGAGCTCCATGGGTGGCTTGCCCTGATCCAGATTGTGGACCACCGGCTTGGTGATCTCGAAGGAATCGTCGGTCGGGTAGTGCACCATCTTCACGCCCGACATGTCGTAGCGCGGCAGGCCGTTCGGCCCCATTTTCACGTAGCTGAAGTTTTCCAGGTAATAGTCGGGCTTGCCGCGCGGACGTTGCGCGGCCTGCTGGTCGCCCGCCGCGCGCATGGATTGCAACACCCACACGCTGCCCAGGGCAGCGCCGATGAGCAGCACCAGGATCACGCCGATGCGGATGCGGTCGGCCGCACGTTCGCCGCTGCGCCCGCTCATGCCAGGTACGGCGCCAGCGCCGCCTCGTAATTGCCCTGCGCGGCCAGCACCAGGTCGCAGATCTCGCGCACGGCGCCATTGCCGCCGCTGGCCTGAGTCACGTAGTGACTGCGCAGCTTGACCTCGCGGTGGCCATTGGCCACGCAAGCCTTGAAGCCCACCCGCGTGAGCACCGGCAGGTCGATCACGTCGTCGCCGAGATAGCCGCATACACTGGCGTCGAGGCCGGTGTGCTGCAATAGCTGTTCGAAGGCCTGGCGCTTGTCATGCACGCCCTGGAATACATGGGCGATACCCAGATCGCGCGCGCGCCGCAGCACATAGGGCGACTGGCGCGCGGTGATGATGGCTGCGGCCGTGCCGAACTGCTGCATCATCTTGATGCCATGGCCATCGAGCGCGTTGAAGCGCTTGAAGGCCTCGCCTTCTTCGCCATAGAACAGACCGCCGTCAGTGAGCACGCCATCGACGTCGAAGATCATCAGGTGGATACCGGCGGCCTTCTCGAGGGCGGCTGCCGGCAGGGTGCTGGCGAAGGAGGGCGCGGTCATCAGATCACCTTGGCGCGGGTCAGGTCATGGATATGCAGGGCGCCGGTCAGCACGCCCTGGGCATCGGTGACCAGCAACTGGTTGATGCGGAATTCTTCCATCAGCTGCACTGCGTCCACGGCCAACTGGTCCTGGTTCACGGTGCGTGGATTGGCGTGCATGATCTCGGCAATGCGGAACTGGCTGAAGTCCTGGCCGCGTTCGAGCAGGCGGCGCAGGTCACCATCGGTGAACACGCCGATGGGGCGGAAGTCCGCATCCACCACGGCGGTCATGGCCATGCCCTTGCGCGTGATCTCCATGAGCGCCTGCGACAGCGAGACGTCCGGGCTGACCGCCGGAATGGCGTCGCCGCTGCGCATGACGTCGCGCACATGGGTGAGCAGGCGGCGACCCAGCGCGCCACCCGGGTGGGAGCGGGCAAAATCTTCTTCCAGGAAGCCGCGCGCATCCAACAGCGAGACCGCCAGCGCATCGCCCATGGCCAGCGTGGCCGTGGTGCTGGCGGTGGGAGCCAGGTTGAGGGTACAGGCTTCCTTGTCCACGCCCACGTTCAGATGCACGTTGGCTATGCGCGCCAGGCTGGAATGGTCGTTGCCGGTCATGGCGATGATCACCGCGCCCATGCGCTTGACGATGGGCATGATGGCCATGAGTTCGCCCGTTTCCCCGGAATTGGAGATGGCGATGAACACATCATTGGGCGTGACCATGCCCAGGTCGCCATGGGCAGCCTCGGCCGGATGCATGAACAGCGAGGGCGTGCCGGTCGAGGCCAGGGTGGCGGCGATCTTGCGGGCGATATGGCCGGATTTGCCGATGCCCGAGACAACGGCGCGGCCATTGCACTGCAGCAACAGGTGAACGGCCTGGGCCAGCGGTTCGCTGGCGTCGTCGCCAAGGCGGTTCTTCAGGGCCAGGATGGCATCGGCTTCGATCTGCAGGGTCTGGCGCGCCAGTTCGATGGCGCGGCGGGCGGCCTCGGCCGAAAAAGATGCAGGCGTGGTTTTGTCATCGGTTACACTCATAACCGAAGTATAAACGAATTAGCAAAGCAAAAAACTTGCCAGACAACTGGCCAGATGTAAGGAAATGCTGACATGCGAGTCCGTGGCACCCCGCCGCATCGCAGCGCAGCAGCGCGCCACCGGGGATTGCCGGCCATTGGAAGCGGTGGATGACGACCGTGCCGAGGCCGTCCGGAAGGCGTTGCGAAAATGACGGCTACCCAATGGTTGCATGAAGCAATATGCTTCCGACCTGGACTGGCGATGAAGTAAAGCGCTTCATCCCGGTGCGTGCCGCCGGCAGCCGCAAGGGGGGGGGCGATGGCGGCCGTGCAACAGTCAAAATAATTATCATCGTTACAAGAAACTGAACCAGACATGTTTTCCGGACTGGAACTGACCTTATTCCTGCTGGCTGCCGCGGTGCTCGGCGTGGTGGCCTTCCGCATGATGCAATTGCCGCCGATGCTGGGGTACCTGGTGGTGGGCATCGTCATCGGTCCGCACGGCCTGGGCTTTGCCGAGGACAATGAAACCACCCACGCCCTGGGCGAGTTCGGCGTGGTGTTCCTGATGTTCTCCATCGGCCTGGAGTTTTCGCTGGCCAAGCTCTCGGCCATGCGCCACATCGTCTTCGGACTGGGCGTGGCGCAGGTGGCCACCACGATTGCGGCCACCATGGTGCTGGGATGGGGCGCGGCGACCTTCCTGCCGCAGTTCTTCAATATCAGCTGGCAGGCCGCTTTTGCCCTGGGCGGCGCGCTGACCATGTCGTCCACGGCCATCGTCTCCAAGCTGCTCACCGAACGGCTGGAGCTGGAGACCGAGCACGGTCGCCGCATCCTGGGCGTGCTGCTGTTCCAGGACCTGGCCCTGGTGCCGCTGTTGATCGTGGTGCCAGCGCTGGCCAACGAGTCCGGCAACATCATGGTCACGCTGGGCTGGGCCGCAGCCAAGGCCCTGGTGGTGCTGGCGCTGCTGCTGTTCTTCGGCAGCAAGCTCATGCGCGGCTGGTTCCGCATCGTGGTCAAGCGCCGCTCGCAGGAACTGTTCATGCTCAACCTGCTGCTCATCACCCTGGGCGCGGCGTGGATCACCGAAAAGGCCGGTCTGTCGCTGGCGCTGGGCGCCTTCATCGCCGGCATGCTCATTTCCGAGACCGAGTTCAAGCACCAGGTGGAAGAAGACATCAAGTCCTTCCGCGATGTGCTGCTGGGACTGTTCTTCATCACCATCGGCATGCTGCTCAACGTGCGCACCGTGATCGACCACTGGTTCCTGGTGCTGTTGCTGCTGACCGGACCGGTCTTGCTGAAGTTCGGCCTGATCGCGGCGCTGGCGCGGCTGTTCGGGTCCACGCCCGGGGTGGCGCTGCGGGTCGGCCTGGGGCTGGCGCAGGCGGGCGAGTTCGGCTTCGTGCTGCTGAGCCAGGCGGGCGGCCTCAAGCTGGTCGATCCCATGCTCATCCAGGTGATCCTGGCGGCGATGGTGCTGTCCATGCTGGCCACGCCCTTCATCCTGGCCAAGTCCGACGCCATCGTCATGAAGTTCTCGGCCAATGAATGGATGCTGCAATCGCTGGCCCTCACGCAACTGGCCACGCGCACCATGGGGGTCCAGAAGCACGTGATCATCGCCGGTTTCGGCCGCAGCGGCCAGAGCCTGGCGCGCCTGCTGGAAGAGGAAGGCATCGCCTACCACGCCCTCGAGATGGACCCCGAGCTGGTGCAGGACGCCCGCAATGGCGGGGCCAATGTCTCCTATGGCGACGCCGCCCGCCGCGAGAGCCTGGTGGCCGCCGGCATCCACCGCGCTGCTGCGCTGGTGGTGACCTATGCCAGCACGCCCTCGGCGCTGAAGGTCTTGCACCATGCCGCCGAACTGGAGCCGGAACTGCCAGTGATCGTGCGCAGCCACGATGATGCCGATCTGGAAAAGCTGCTCGCTGCCGGCGCCACCGAAGTCGTCCCCGAGGCGCTCGAAGGCAGCCTGATGCTGGCCTCGCATGCGCTGGTGATGCTGGGCGTGCCGCTGCGGCGGGTGGTGCATCGGGTGCAGGAGGCGCGTGACGAGCGCTATGCCTCCCTGCGCGGCTACTTCCACGGCATGTCCGATGGCGAGGCCGACGGCGTCGGCATGAACGTGCGCTTGCAGGCGGTGACCCTGATCGGTGGCGCCAGCGCGCTGGGCCACACCCTGGCCGAGATCGACCTGGGCGCGCACTGCGGCGCCGAAGTGGCCAGCCTGCGGCGCAACAAGCAGCGTATCGAACCACCTGAAGAGGCCGTCTTGATGGCCGGCGACATCGTGGTGTTGCGCGGCAGTTCGGAAAGCCTGCTGCGTGCCGAGAAACGCCTGCTGAGCAAATAGCCGACAGCGTCGCCCCGTCAGGATGGGTCAGCAAATGTCAGCAAGCTTTCCGCGCCCTTGAGTAATACTCCTTTGGTCATCCATGTCACGACCATAGGAGAGGGTGTTGAACAAACTGTCGATCAAGATTCGGCTGATCCTGGCGATCAGCTTTCTGACCATCATGCTGCTTGCCTCAGGTATCGTCGGTCTGGTCTCGCTCCATTCCACCAACGAGCAGATGCGTTCGCTCTATGAGGACCGGCTGGTTGCCTATTCCTATCTGGAAAAGATCGATGCTACCCTCGAGTCGGCCCGCTCCGGCATCTACGGCATCATCACGCTGGACTCCAGCGAGGGCTGGGATCCCAACGAGATCGACCGGCGCCTGGACCTCATCGTCAAGAACCTGGCGACGGCAGAGCCAGTCATCAGGAGCTACCAGGCCACCTACTTGACGCCGGAAGAGTCCACCCTGGTCGAGCGTCTGCTCAAGCAACGCCAGCACTATGCCGACGAAGGCGTGATGCCGGCGGTGGAGTCCTTGCGCAAGCGCAGCTTCCAGGGTGCTGACGATATCTACGCTGGTGCCATGCGCAAGCAGTGGGAGGCCGTCCATCAGACCTTGGCCGAACTGAAGGAACTGCAGATCCGCGTAGGACACGAACTCTACGAGCACGAACAGCAACACTACCGGCAACTGATCCTGATGGCCTTGCTCGCCATGGGCGCAGGCCTGATCGTGGCCGTGCTGGAAGCCTTCCTGCTGGTGCGGGCCATCTCCCAGCCGCTCACCCAGGCTGTGGGTATTGCCCAGGCGGTGGCCGGCGGCGACCTGAGTCGGCAAATCGAGGTGCACAGCCAGGACGAAACCGGCCAGCTGATGCAGGCGCTCAAGGACATGACCCAGCGGCTGTACCAGATCGTGGCCGTGGTACGGCAAGGCACCGAGACCATCACCACGGCGTCCAAGGAAATCACCAGCGGCAACCTCGACCTGTCAGCCCGCACCGAGCAGCAGGCCGGTTCGCTGGAAGAGACTGCCTCGGCCATGGCGCAACTGACCTCCACGGTGAAGCAGAATGCCGACAATGCCAGCCAGGCCAATCAACTGGCGGCATCGGCCTCGGAGGTGGCGGTGCGCGGCGGCGAGGTGGTGCGCCAGGTGGTCGATACGATGACCTCGATCAACCAGTCGTCCACGCGCATCGTCGATATCATCGGAGTGATCGATGGCATCGCCTTCCAGACCAATATCCTGGCGCTCAACGCCGCCGTGGAAGCGGCCCGGGCGGGTGAACAAGGGCGCGGTTTCGCAGTGGTCGCGGCCGAAGTGCGTTCACTGGCCCAGCGCGCGGCCTCGGCAGCGCGCGAGATCAAGGACCTGATCGACGATTCGGTGGAAAAGGTCGGCAAGGGCAGCGCCCTGGTGGACCAGGCCGGGCAGACCATGGAAGAAGTGGTGACGGCAGTGCGCAAGGTCACTGACATGGTCGGCGAGATCAGCTCGGCCAGCCAGGAGCAGAGCCAGGGTATCCAGGAGATCGACCGCGCCATCGTGCTCATGGACAGCTCGACCCAGCAGAATGCCGCCCTGGTGGAGCAGGCCGCTGCGGCCGCACGTGCACTGGAAGATCAGGCCGAGAAGCTCAGTGTGGCCATGAGCGCATTCCGGCTGGGCAGCGCTCACAGCGTTGAGCGCCTGGGCGCGCCGCCCGTGGCCGGTCAGTCCTCCAGCGGCAAGTCTTCGGAAGCTGCCGAACGGGTGCCGGCCAGCGGAGGATTGCTCGCGCCGTGATAGGCGAACACGGCTGAACACTTGACCTGGTCGCTATCGTTGCGGCCAGCCGCGTGGAACAGACCGCTATGGAACAGCACCACGTCGCCCGGCTCCAGCGACAGTGCGATGCCCTGCGCGAACAGGGCCTGGTTGGCTGCCACATCGGGCCGCAGGAAGTCCAGTTCATCCATCTGCTCCGGCTGCAGCTTGAGCTTGTGCGAGCCGGGGATGAACTTGAGTGCACCGTTTTCCGGCGTTTCCGCACCCAGCGCCAGCCACACCGAAATCAGTTCATTGCGCGGGAAGGACCAGTAACGGATGTCCCGATGCCAGCCAGTGGCCGTGCCAAAGGCGGGGTGCTTGGTCATGACGCAGTTGTGGTGCGCCAGCGTGATGCAGACCGGCTCTTCGAACAACTGGTGCAGGATGGCGACCAGTTCGCGGCTGCCGGCCCATTCACGGTAGACCGGATCGCGCTGCCAGGCCGCGCGCAGCCGCCGGGCGGTGCGGCCACCCTCGGCCTCCAGCGACGCGGGCGCGCCTTCGTAGCCGACCTCGGCTTCGTATTCCAGGGGCGCAACGGCGCGTTGCAGGTGGTCCCGGGTGACGGCAAGCATGCGCTCGCGCAGATCGGCAGGGACCATGCCCTTGAGCAGGAGGTAGCCTTGTTCGCGGAAGAAGGCGACCTGGGTGGGTGAGAGCGGCTTGGACATGGAAGACTTTCGGGGTTGCACGGCAGCCCCCTCCTGGTGGACGGGACGGCCTTCATTGTGCGCCGGATGGCGGCCAGGTGCATGACTGTATGCCATGGCCGGCGCCGCGCAAGATACAGATGCAGGCAAAATCTGTATCGTTTGCGCACGCGCAAGTCCGGACTTCTTTTTTTATTTCGACTTCTTCTTCAACAGCGGCGCAAGATACTTGCCGGTGACGCTGGCCGGATTCTTCGCCACGTCCTCGGGCGTGCCGGCGGCGACGATGCGACCGCCGCCCGCGCCGCCCTCGGGACCGAGGTCGATGATCCAGTCGGCCGTCTTGATGACATCCAGGTTGTGCTCGATGATGGTGACCGTATTGCCCTGGTCGCGCAGGCGGTGGATCACCTTGAGCAGCAGGTCGATATCGTGGAAGTGCAGGCCGGTGGTCGGCTCATCCAGGATATAGAGCGTGCGGCCGGTATCGCGCTTGGACAGCTCCAGCGACAGCTTCACGCGCTGCGCCTCGCCGCCCGAGAGGGTGGTGGCGCTCTGGCCCAGCTTGATATAGCCCAGGCCCACATCCAGCAGCGTCTGCAGCTTGCGGGCGATCAGCGGCACGGGTTTGAAGAACTCGTGCGCGTCTTCCACCGTCATGTCGAGGATCTCGGTGATGTTCTTGCCCTTGTACTGCACTTCCAGCGTTTCGCGGTTGTAGCGCTTGCCGTGGCAGACGTCGCAAGGCACGTACACGTCCGGCAGGAAGTGCATTTCCACCTTGATCACGCCATCGCCCTGGCAGGCTTCGCAGCGGCCGCCCTTGACGTTGAAGGAGAAGCGTCCGGCGCTGTAGCCGCGTTCCTTGGCCATGGGCACGGTGGCGAACAGGTCGCGGATCGGCGTGAACAGGCCCGTGTAGGTGGCCGGGTTGGAGCGCGGGGTGCGGCCGATCGGGGCCTGGTCCACGGCGATGACCTTGTCGAAGTGCTCCAGTCCGCCGATGGCTTCATGCGCGGCCGGTTCGGTCTGCGAGCCGTAGAGGTGGCGCGCCGCCGACAGGTACAGGGTGTCGTTGACCAGCGTCGACTTGCCCGAGCCGGACACGCCGGTCACGCAGGTCAAGAGGCCCACCGGCAGTTCCAGATCAACGTTCTTGAGGTTGTTGCCGGTCGCGCCGCTGATGGTCAGCATGCGCGACTCGTCGCAGGGCGTGCGCTTCTTGGGTACGGCGATTTCCAGCGAACCGTTGAGGTACTTGGCGGTCAGCGACTTCTTGTTCTTGAGGATGTCCGCCAGCGGACCATGGGCGATCACGTCGCCGCCATGCACGCCGGCGCCGATGCCCATGTCCACCACGTAGTCGGCGGTGCGGATGGCGTCTTCATCGTGTTCCACCACCAGCACGGTGTTGCCGATGTCGCGCAGGTGCTTCAGGGTATCGATCAAGCGGTCGTTGTCGCGCTGGTGCAGGCCGATGGACGGTTCGTCCAGCACATACATCACACCGGTCAGGCCCGAGCCGATCTGCGAGGCCAGGCGGATGCGCTGGGCTTCACCGCCCGAGAGCGTATCGGCGCTGCGTTCCAGCGAGAGATAGTCAAGGCCGACGTTGTTGAGGAAGGTCAGGCGCGAGACGATTTCCTTGATGATGCGGTCGGCGATTTCCTTCTTGGCGCCGGTCAGCTTCAGGGTCTCGAAGAAGGACAGGGTCTCGCGCAGGGGCGTGGCAGCGACTTCGTAGATGGCACGCTGCTGCTTGCCGCTGCCCACCTTCACATAGCGCGCTTCCACGCGCAGGCGCGCGCCGTGGCAGGACGGGCATTGCTTCTCGTTGATGAACTTGGCCAGCTCTTCCTTGACCGCCATCGAATCGGTTTCGCGATAGCGGCGCTGCAGGTTGTTGACCACGCCTTCGAAGGTGTGCTCCTTGACCACGGTGCGGCCACGCTCATTGACGTAGGCAAATGGAATGGTCTGGCGGCCGGAGCCATAGAGCACGGCTTGCTGGGCCTTGTCGTCGAGCTGCTCGAAAGGCACATCGAGGTCGAAGCCGTAGTAGGCGGCGATGCTGGTCAACATCTGGAAGTAGAACTGGTTGCGACGATCCCAGCCCTTGATCGCGCCCGAGGCCAGCGACAGGTTGGGAAAAGCCACGATGCGTTTGGGATCGAAGAACTCGATATGGCCCAGGCCATCGCATTCCGGGCAGGCGCCCATGGGGTTGTTGAAGGAGAACAGGCGCGGCTCCAGCTCCTGCAGCGAATAGCCGCAGATGGGGCAGGCGAACTTGTTGGAATAGAGGTGTTCCTTGCCGCTGTCCATCTCCAGCGCAATGGCGCGGCCATCGGCCAGGCGCAGCGCGGTCTCGAAGCTCTCGGCCAGGCGCTGCTTGATCTCCGCCTTGACCTTGACGCGGTCGATGACCACGTCGATGGTGTGCTTCTCGGTCTTCTTCAGCTTGGGCAGGTCGTCGACCTCATACACCTTGGCCGTGCCGGTGCCGCTCTGGATGCGGAAGCGCACGAAGCCCTGGGCCTGCATCTCCTCGAACAGGTCGGCATGCTCGCCCTTGCGGTTGGCCACCACGGGCGCCATGATCATCAGCTTGGTGTCTTCCGGTAGCGCCAGCACGGCATCGACCATCTGCGAGACCGATTGCGCCTCCAGCGGATGTTCGGGGTGGTCCGGGCAATAGGGCGTGCCGACGCGGGCGTACAGCAGTCGCAGGTAGTCGTGGATCTCGGTGACCGTGCCCACGGTGGAGCGCGGATTGTGCGAGGTCGCCTTCTGCTCGATGGAAATCGCCGGGGAGAGGCCCTCGATCATGTCCACATCGGGCTTTTCCATCAGCTGCAGGAACTGCCGCGCATAGGCCGACAGCGACTCCACGTAGCGGCGCTGACCCTCGGCATAGAGCGTATCGAAGGCCAGCGATGACTTGCCCGAACCGGACAGCCCGGTGATGACGATGAGCTTGTTGCGGGGGAGGTCTAGGTTGATATTCTTGAGGTTATGCGTGCGCGCGCCGCGAATGCGAATTTCTTCCATGGATGCCTTCAGCTAGGGGGTTTCCTGCCGCCGCGTGGAATGACGCCTTGCGCGGAGCAGCGGTGGGACAACATGTAACTATAACAGGACTGGGCAGGGCCGACAGGCGCGGCCACAGTGGCAGAAATCCCATGTGGGAACGGCAGTCAAAAATGAAAGCACAGCCATGAAAAAAGCCGGCGCGAGGCCGGCTTGCGGAGTGTTGCCAATGGCTGTCGTCAGTCGGCGCGCCGGTAGACCTTGAGCAGTTGCCCATCGTCACCATCGCGGCGGCCTTCCCAGAACAGCTTCCACTGGCCCTGCGGCAGCGGCGTGTTGCCCGGTGTTTCCAGCAGCACCCAGCGGCACTGGGTCTGATAGACGCCATCGATGGGCTGGTGCAGGATGCCGGTGTAGTAATACAGCATCGGCGCCTCGGATTCGCCCAGGTTCTCGCTGGCCATGCAGTCGCCGTCCTGCCATTGGCCGGCGATCTGCTGCCTCAGGTCGGTGTAGACAAATTCATAACTCTTGCCATAGTCGGCCCAGGGCAAGAGCAGGGTGAAGGCCAGGCCCCACATCAGCGTGATACCGGCAAACCAGCTCAATGCACCGCGCCACTGGCCGGCCAGGCGCAACTGGCCCAGACCCCACAGCCACAGCGTGCTCATGCCGACGGCGGCGGCCAGCGCCAGTGGTTGCAGGGGCGTGACGAAGTTCAGCGGCAGCCACTGGCCCATGAAGTCGATCCAGTGATGATCAGCCGCCGGCAGGGACGAGACCACGTAGATCGCCCAGATCGCCGCCGCCAGCGCACCGAAGGCGATGCGCGAGAACCAGTCCCAGCCCAGGTGGAAGGCGTTGGGCAGCCGCACGATGGCGCGCGCGCCCAGCAAGGCCAGCGGCAACAGCACCGGCAGCAGATAGAGCTGGCGCGCCGTGGCCGAGCTTTGCAGCACCGCCAGGCTGATGGCCGCAAAGGCCAGCGGCAGCGCCACGCGCGGCGAGCCGGTCTGACGCCAGTCGCCGGTGGCCAGCGCCAGCACGGCCAGTACCGAGCCCGGCAGGGCGAAGCCGATCAGGGCGCGCAGGATCACCGTGTGGTCGTTGTCCGAGCCCAGCTTGTAGACCGAGAAACCGAAGAAGCGGCCGACGTTGTTGTCCCAGAACCATTCCATGAAGAGCGGCACCGAATGCTGCGCCAGCAAGGCCGGCCAGACCACGAAGAAGGGCAGCGACACCAGCACGGCTGCACCCACCATCTTCCAGTACGACAGGCTGCGGCAGGGGCGCACCAGCACACCCACGGCCATGGCCGTGGCGGCGAAGGTCAGCGGCACGAACAGGCCCTTGGTCATCTCGGTGATGCCTACCCCCAGGCCGAACCAGAAGGCGGCCGACCACGACGGCCTGCCACGCTCTTCATTGAGGGCAATGGCCAGCAGGCCATAGATGGCCATGACGCCACCGGTGACCAGGGCCACATCGGTGAACATGTCGTGGGCGTGCTTGATCATGCCCGGGGAGCCGGCAAACAGGGCCACCGTCCCCAGCACCGGCAGGCTCAGCACCCGGCGCTCGTTCCACATCAGCTGGGCGATGCGCGCCACGAACACCAGCGTGACCAGGTTGTAGAACACGCTGGCCAGCCGCGCACCCTCGTGATAGGGCAGCAGCGGGTAGAGCAGCTTGGCCAGCAGCATGGCCGTCCAGTAATACAAGGGCGGCTTTTCCATGAAAGGCTGGCCCGCATTGGTGGGGACCAGGTACTCGCCCGAGACCAGCATGTGATGGATGACGCCGAAGGTATAGGTCTCGTCCTGCTTCCAGGGACCGTGTCCGAAGATGCCCGGCAGCAGCCAGGCCAGGCCGGCCAAGACCAGCAGCAGCCAGCCGAAGCGAGCGAAGGTGGCCCGTTCACCGTAGGTCGATGCGGGCGTTGCGCTAACAGATGGGCCTACCTTGTTGATGGCGGGCGATTTGATCAAGAACATACTGGACACTGAATGCGAGCCAACAGAGGGCCCGCGGGAAAAATTGCAATATGGAAAACCGCGGCGACGTAGCACGAGCGTCTAGCTCGCTGCGTCGAACAGGGTCTTCTCCCCCTCGATACACGTGATCGGCTTATTTTTCTTGGCGGGGTGTGTTGCTTTGCGAAAAGTCAATCGTTGACGCCGCAAGCTTTTATAGGAAATGGCAGGAAAAATGAGCAGTTCGATATTTTGGCATAAAGAATCTACTCACTGACAAATTTGTCAGTTCATGCCAGCATAATTCGGCCATGGTTAACCTGTCGTCCCTTGAAGTGTTGGTTTGACGCACCACAATTCACTGAGAACAATCGACCGGGCGGTCCTAGCTCAACCTGACGGCGGGCTGGCCGATGCTGTTACCATAGCGTCTTTGCTCGCCAGTGCCGCCCTCATGAAAGGCGGCACGGCCGCCAACGCCAGTCTTTACCTGTATGTCTCACGCCACGAGTTCATCCGCACAGCCCGCCAAAGCCGGCATGTCGCGCGCCGAAGTGCGCGCCAGCGCCTCCCTGGCTTCCATCTTTTCCCTGCGCATGCTGGGTCTGTTCCTGGTCTTGCCGGTCTTTGCCGTGCACGCCCACAGCCTGCCCGGCGGCGACAACGACACCCTGGTCGGCATCGCCCTGGGCATCTACGGCCTGGCCCAGGCCTTCGGCCAGATCCCCTACGGCATCGCCTCGGACCGCTATGGCCGCAAGCGCATCATCGTGATCGGGCTGCTGCTCTTTGCGCTGGGCTCCTTCGTCGCCGCCGCCGCCACCAGCGTGATCTGGCTGCTGGTGGGGCGGGCCTTGCAGGGTTCCGGCGCGATCTCGGCGGCCATCACGGCCTTCATCGCCGACTCCACCCGCGAAGAGCACCGTACCAAGGCCATGGCCATGGTGGGCGCGTCCATCGGCGTGACCTTCGCGGTCTCGATGGTGGCCTCGCCGCTGCTCTACAAGTCCATCGGCATGGGCGGCATCTTTGGCCTGACCGGCGTGCTCTCGCTGATCGCCATCGCCGTGGTGGTATGGGTCGTACCGGCCGCGCCGCTGGTCCAGGCCCGGCGGGTGCCGCTCAGGGAAGTGCTGCGCCATGGCGAGCTGATGCGCCTGAACTTCGGCGTATTCACGCTGCACCTGACCCAGGTGGCGATGTTCATGGTGGTGCCCGGCGCGCTGGTGCAACTGGCCGGCCTGCCGCTGGGCGAGCACTGGAAGATCTACCTGCCGGTGGTGCTGGCGTCCTTCGTATTGATGCTGCCGCCGGTCTTCGTGGCCGAGAAGTATGGCCGCATGAAACAGGTCTTCCTGGGCGCCATCGGCCTGATGTTGCTGGTGCAGCTGGGCTTCTGGGCGGTGCTGTCCCATCCGCTGGGACACTGGTGGATGCTGGTGGCGCTGCTGTTCCTGTTCTTTGTGGCTTTCAACATCCTGGAAGCCTCGCAGCCCTCGCTGGTGTCGCGCATCGCACCGCCCGCCGCCAAGGGCGCCGCCCTGGGCGTCTACAACACCCTGCAGGCGCTGGGACTGTCCTGCGGCGGCGCCCTGGGGGGATGGATCAAGCAAAATGTCGGGATTTCGGAGGTCTTTGCGTTATCGGCTGTGGTCACGCTGACCTGGCTTATAATCGCGGCTAACATGAAAAACCTGCCGCGCCGCTCTGCGCCGGCGGCGGGTGCAACAGC
Organism: Herbaspirillum camelliae; assembly: GCF_001929405.1. NCBI lineage: Bacteria > Pseudomonadati > Pseudomonadota > Betaproteobacteria > Burkholderiales > Oxalobacteraceae > Herbaspirillum > Herbaspirillum camelliae. The sequence continues at coordinate 101,537 of NZ_KV880769.1, read as the reverse complement.
CTAAACGTATTCAGGAGAAACAATGGCATCGGTCAACAAAGTCATCATCGTCGGTAACCTCGGACGCGATCCGGAAACGCGCTACATGCCCAATGGCGAAGCCGTCACCAACATCGCCGTGGCCACGACCGAGAGCTGGAAGGACAAGAACACCGGCGAAAAGAAGGAACTCACCGAATGGCACCGCATCACCTTCTACCGCAAGCTCGCTGAAATCGCCGGCCAGTACCTGAAGAAGGGTTCGCAGATCTACGTCGAAGGCCGCCTGCAGACCCGCAAGTGGCAGGACAAGGAAGGCGTGGAGCGCTACACCACCGAAATCATTGCCGACACCATGCAGATGCTGGGCAGCCGCCAGGGTGGCGGTGGCGGCGGCATGGATGAGGGCAGCTACGGTGGTGGTGGTGGTGGTGGCGGCAGCTACGGCGGCGGCGCCCCGCGTCAGAGCGCCGGTGGCGGCGGTGGTGGCGGCGGCAGCAGTGCGCCGCGCCAGCAGCCGGCCCAGCGTCCGGCGCCCAACTTCTCGGATATGGATGACGATATTCCGTTCTGAGGTATACCAAGCAGGTTGATGTAATTAAAACCCCATAACTTATTGAAGTTGTGGGGTTTTTCATATGGCTAAGCGAAATTCTGCAAATCGTACGATCTTACGAGAAATCTCTCTGCCTTCGAGCTGGCGGGCTATGCACACCAGAATCATGCGAACACAAGTCATTTCATATTAAGTAAATTGATACCCTACATTTTATTAGGCTATACTTTGACTTATTCGCCGGACTGCAGGGTAAGGCCCAAGGAGTTGCATGATGAACAAAATGGAGGCCATCAACAAACTAGCCGCGCTAGATCGGATGGGGATTTACGTTCTTGCCAAGAGCGATCTAGCTAAGGCATTCCCGGACGAGAAAGAAAAGGCTTTCGAGAAATCCCTGCAGCGCTTGGTCGCCGATGGAATTCTGCAGCGAGTGGCCAAGGGAATCTACGTCAATGCGTTGGCGAGATCCAAGAAGGGCAACGTCATCGAGGATATCGCCGCGGTTTTGCGCCGGGGCCATTACTCCTACGTAACGAGAGAATCCATGCTCTCCGAATACGGGGTTATTTCGCAAGTACCGATGAGTCGCATCACGCTCATGACAACGGGGGCGAATGGTATTTACGATACGCCGTACGGCACCATTGAATTTACCCACACGAAACGTCGACCGGCAGAGCTCATTCAGAGAACGATCACCGTGAAAGGCCGGCCGCTGCGCCTTGCCACTAAGCAGGCCGCAGTCGCTGATCTGGTGCGCGCCGGCCGCAATACCAGCATGATCGACACAAAGGAGCTTGACGATGCCTGAAGACTTCAAAGAGCTCGTCGACGTTGCGATGCAGCAGCCCGGCCGTACGGCCATGCGGCCTGTGGTGGAAAAGGAGATTCTTCACTACGACATCTTCTACGCCCTTGACGCGGCAGGTCTGCTCAAGGACCTGGTTTTCCAAGGCGGCACATCGTTGCGATTGTGTCGAGGGTCCAACCGCTTCAGTGAGGACCTTGATTTCGCTGGCGGACGCGACTTCACTTCGCAGAAGATGGACGCCATCAAAGCGTGCATCGAAAAGCACATCGGCGAACGGTACGGCCTGGTGGTGGAAGTGAAGGAGCCAAAGGAGATGGCCACCTCTCCTAATTATGAAAATGTACGTGTCGACAAGTGGCAGGTAAGTGTCGAGACGTCCCCTCAGCAGAGCGACATGCCGCGCCAGCGGATTAAGCTTGACATTGCAAACGTCCCAGCGCACACCAGCGAGCTCGTTCCTTTGCGGCAAAACTACGATTTCCTACTGGGTTATGGCTCAGTGCTCGTTAATGCCGAGACCATCGACGAGATCCTCGCAGACAAGTTGGTGGCATTCCCTGCATCGATAAAGAACATCCGCTACCGCGATATTTGGGACATTGCGTGGCTCATGCAGCAGGGCGCCAAGCTGGATCCAACGCTCGTTGAACGCAAAATAGAGGACTACCACATCGAGAACTACGAGCAGCTGCTTGATGATGCGATCGAAAGGCTACCTGGCCTCATCGACGGGAAGCCCTTTATCGATCAGATGATCAGGTTTATTGATGCGGAAACTATCGCCAGAACATTGCGTGAGCTGAAGTTTGCAGATTATCTCAAGGGCACAGTGGGGGGCGTACTGAAGGGGATGGCAGCGCATCTCAAGGATGTTCGCGATGACCAAGGGTACAGTTTCAGGATGTAGCACGCGGCATGCCCAATGCTCTTGGGGCAGGATTTCTTGTTTTTCTTGTGTTATTTGCAAAACTGACTAACGCAGCAAAGCTGATTTACCAAAAGTCCGTGGTTGCTGTTCCCTGCAGTTTGGCCTTCCCCCGGCATGACGTCCACTTCCCAGGCAACCCCTGGCTTCCTCCTGGAACGAGGGATTTGTCTTTTTTTCCGGGTGCGCTGGATGTCTGAGGCCAAACGCTAACTGCACCCCACCTGCCGTGCATTGGCGCTGCCCGGCGCAAAGAACTCCACCGCCTGCCAACGTTCCTGGTAGCGCAACAAGGTATAGCGCGGATGGGCATTGGCCCCAGCGGCGTCGAAGCTCAGCGTTCCATGCAGCCCCGCATGGCGCATCCGGTGCAGCGCAGCGGCGATCCTGTCGCCATCGTCGCTGCCAGCCTGGACAATGGCGGCGGTCAGCACGCTGGCGGCATCGTAGGCATAGAAGGAGTAAGTCGTGGGCGCGGCGCCGAAGCGGCGCTGGTAGGTCTGCGTCATGGCTTTCCATTGCGGGCAATGGGGGCGGGCGATTTCGTATTCCAGCACATGCAGGCGTAGTTCCAGCGGCGCTGGCAGGCTCAGGTTGCTGGCGCCGCCGGTGAGCAGGAGGCGCGCCGTCGTGCGGGTCCGGTTGGCTCCGTCGATGAAGGCCCGCGCCTGCGGATACAGGCCCACGAAGACGATGACATCGGCCTGGTGCGCTTGCGCCGCCTTCAGCGCGGCATGGAAATCGGTGCTGCGGCGGCCCACCTGGTAGCGCGCCAGTGCGATCTGCTGGGCGCTGCCGCCCAGGTTCCCGACCAGCGTATCGGCCAGTGCGCGGCTATAGGCCGCGTCGCTCTGGATCACGAAGATGCGTCGCCCCTGCAGCGAACGCGTGGCCACCTCGGCCAGCGTGGCGGCCAGCTCGCGGGTGCCGCCCACGACACGGAAGGGCATGCGGTTGCCCATGCCGGTCCATTGGCTGCTGGTGGCGGTAAAGCCGATCTGCGGAATCTGTGCGCTTTCATAGATCGCGGCAGTGGCCAGGGCGGCATCGCTGCTCCACGGGCCGATGACGCCAGCGACCTTTTCCTTGACGTAATAGCGGGCGATATTGACGGCGAAGTTCTCGTTGCCGTGATCGTCCTGCGGCAACAGCTCGAAGCGCAGCGGCGAGCGTCGCTTTGCCGCCAGCGCATTGGCCTCGTCGATGGCCAGTTGCGCGCCCTGCAGCGCGCTCTGGGCGATCGGCTCGGACAAGCGGCCGGTGAAACCTAGTGCGATGGTCTTGCGCTCCTGCGCCCATGCGGCCTGCATGAACGCACACAGCAACAACACGCCCGCCAGCATCCGCCTTGCTCCGGCTCTGCGCATGGTGTCCCCCCTTGGTCCGCCGAGTTTGTCTGACCCCTCTGATGTTCGTGAACTTTGTGATCTTTGTGAGCTTTATGTGCTCATTCTTCAAGCCAACTGCCTGAGGAAAATATACACATCATTGCTCAATGAGGCCAGCGCACTTCGAAGCAAGCGCCCCCCAGCTCGGAGGAGCGGCAATCGGCCGTGCCATGATGCGCGCTGGCAATGGCGCGCACCACGGCCAGCCCCAGGCCGCTGCCTTTCTGCTGGGCGTCGCCGGTACGCGCGCCGCGATGGAAGGCGTCGAAGATCATCTGTGCATCGCTGGCGGCAATACCGGGGCCGCTGTCTTCCACGCACAGGCTGTGCATGCCGGCGAGGCTGCGCGTGCTGATGCGCAGCAGCCCGGGAGAGGCGTGCTGCAAGACGTTTTCCAGCAAGGCCAGGAGCGCCTGGCGGATGCGCACCGGATCGCAGCGGCTGCGCTGCACGCTGGTCTCCAGCTGTAGCCGGAAGCCCCTCTCCTGCAGCGCCGGTTCGCAGGCCTTGAGCACGGTCATGATGTCGGCCTGCAGGTCGGTTTCCTGCAGCTGTACGCGCAGATGCCCGCTCTCGGCCAGGCCGACGATGCGCAGGTCCTCGATCAGCCGACCCAGGCCTTCGACCTGGGCCAGCAGGCTGGAGAAGAGCGCAGGTTCGGGCTGGAACACGCCATCCGACAGTCCTTGCAGGCGGCCGCGCAGGATTGTCACCGGCGTGCGCAGTTCATGGGCGATGGCGGCGTTCCAGAAGATGCGTTCCTGCTGGACGCGCTCCAGCCGCTCAGCCATGGCGTTGAAGTCATTGATGAGCTGCCAGGCCTCGTCCAGCGGTTGCCGTTCGGCGGCGGCACGCGCCGACAGGTCGCCCTGCGCGACCCGGCGCAGGCTGGTGGCCACCGAATTGAGGGGCGTGAGGATGCGGCGCGACAGCCGCACCGCCACCCACAGCGCGATGGACAGGCCGATCAGGGTGGTGGCCAGGATCCAGCCCCACTCCACCGGCGAGGGCAGCCAGCTGTCCGGCGCCGACATGGCCGTGGGGAAGAAGATGAACATGGTCGAATAGAAGGCATACGAACCCAGCAGCACCATGAGCATGATGGCCACCGCCAGGACCACGACCGCGGTGACGATCTGGCGCGCCAGTCCTTTGCTGCGCCAGATCGAGAAGAAGGTCCCGTGCTTCACCAGCCTCTCCTCAACTGCCTTGCTGGAAGCGGTAGCCCACGCCGCGTATGCTCACCGGGATGCCGGCGATGCCCAGGTCTTCCAGCTTCTTGCGCAGCTTGCTGACGTGGCTGTCCACGGTGCGCTCCAGCGTATCGCCCTCGGGCAGGCAGGAGGCCAGCAGCTCGGCGCGGCTGAACACGCGCCGGGGCGCACGCGCCAGCTGGGCCAGCAGCTTGAATTCGGTCAGGGTGAGCACCAGGGTATGGCTCACCCCCTCGATCTCGGCCACCACCTCGTGCTGCTCGAAGTCGATCACGAAGGGCGGAACACGCAGCACCTGGCGGTCATCGCGCTCTTCGCGCGGCAGGCTGCGGCGCAGGACTGCCTCCACCCGCGCCACCACCTCGGCCGGGTTGAAGGGCTTGACCACGTAATCGTCAGCGCCGATGCGCAGGCCGGTCAGCTTGTCCACGTCCTGGTCCAGGGCGGTGAGCAGGATGACGGGGGTATTGTCGCGCTGGCGGATCTGCGACAGCACCTGCCAGCCATTGACCTGCGGCATCTGGATGTCCAGCAGGACCAGGTCGGGCTTGAGCGCCAGGTGCAGCTCCAGCGCCCTCGCGCCATCGGCGGCATGCACGCTGCGCATGCCATTGCGGGCCAGGTAGGCGGCCAGGATCTCGGCGATCTCGGGCGCATCCTCGGCAATGAGGATCAGTGCGCCAGCCGCTGGGGGCGCTGTGGTCGGGGCCGGTTCACCGGTGTGCATGGGGGGGGACAATCTTTCCTTCTCCATCAAAACTCCATCGTTGTATCGCGCAATCATCACGCTCATCGCCCAGACTCCGCCTTCGCTCGCGATTGTACTGTCGGCTTGCCCAAAGGGGCAAAAATGCTGTCTTCCCCCGAAGCCGGCGCTTACCGCGTGCCTGACTGATGGAGTTTCTGCATGCCTCGTTTTTTCATTGACCGTCCCATCTTCGCCTGGGTGGTCGCCTTGTTCATCGTGCTCTTCGGCGTGATCGCCATGAGCCAGCTGCCCATTGCGCGCTATCCCTCGGTCGCCCCGCCGTCGGTCTCGATCAACGCCACCTATCCGGGCGCCACGCCGCAGACCATGAACGACGGCGTCATCAGCCTGATCGAGCGCGAGCTCTCGGGGGTGAAGAACCTCTTGTACTTCGAATCCTCGGCCGATACCTCGGGGACCGCCCAGATCAGCGTCACCTTCAAGCCCGGCACCGATCCCGAGCTGGCCCAGGTGGACGTGCAGAACAAGCTCAAGGCCATCGAAGCCCGCCTGCCGCAGACGGTGCGCCAGAACGGCGTGACGGTGGAATCGGCGGCCTCCAGTTTCCTGCTCATGGTCAGCCTCACCTCGGTGGATGGCCGCTATGACGAAGTGCGCCTGAACGACTACCTGGCGCGCAACATCGTGGAGGAACTGCGTCGCACGGAAGGTGTGGGACGGGTGCAACTGTTCGGGGCCGAACAGGCCATGCGCATCTGGATCGATCCCTTCAAGCTCAACGCCTACGGCCTGACCGTGACCGATATCAGCACGGCCGTCAGCCAGCAGAACGCCCAGATCGCCCCGGGCCGGCTGGGCGACACACCGGCCGTGCGCGGCCAGCAGATCGCCATGCCGCTGACGGTCCAGGGGCAATTGCAGTCGCCGGCGCAGTTCGCCGCCATCGTGCTCAAGGCCAAGGCGGATGGCTCGCGCGTGCTGCTGGGCGATGTCGCCCGGGTGGAACTGGGTGCGCAGTCTTATGCCTTCGCCAACCGTGAGAATGGCAAGCCCGCGGGCGTGGCCGCCGTGCAGCTCTCGCCCGGGGCCAATGCGGTGCGCACTGCGGCGGCCATCCAGGCGCGCATGGAAGAGTTGCGCCCCAGCCTGCCGCAGGGCATGGCCTTCTCGCTGCCTTACAACACGGCGCCCTTCGTCAAGATCTCGATCCAGAAGGTGGTACAGACCCTCATCGAGGCCATGGTGCTGGTGTTCCTGGTGATGTACCTGTTCCTGCAGAACGTGCGCTATACGGTCATTCCGGCCATTGTTGCGCCTATTGCGCTGCTGGGGACGCTGGCGGTGATGCAGTTGGCCGGCTACTCGGTCAACGTGCTGACCATGTTCGGGATGGTATTGGCCATCGGCATCATCGTCGATGACGCCATCGTGGTGGTGGAAAACGTCGAACGCATCATGGCGCATGAAGGCCTGGGACCGCGCGAAGCCACCATCAAGGCCATGGGCGAGATCACCGGCGCCATCATCGGCATCACCCTGGTGCTCACTGCCGTCTTCATCCCCATGGCCCTGGCCGGTGGCTCGGTGGGTGTGATCTACCGGCAGTTTTCCGTGGCCATGGCGGTGTCGATCCTGTTCTCGGCCTTCCTGGCGCTGAGTCTGACGCCGGCCCTGTGCGCCACGCTGTTGCGCCCGGTTCCTGCCGGTCATCACGACAAGCGCGGGTTCTTTGGCGCCTTCAACCGCGCTTTCAATCGGCTTACCGCCCGCTATGAATCCGCGCTGGGCCGCCTGATCGCACGCGGTCTGCGCATGATGCTGGTGTATGCGGCCCTGTCGGGCTTGCTGGTGGTGGGCATGCAGGCCTTGCCCTCGGCGTTCCTGCCGGAAGAAGACCAGGGCTATTTCATGACCTCCTTCCAGCTGCCGGCTGACGCCACCACCGAGCGCACGGCGCGCGCCGTGGACCAGTTCGAGCGTTATCTGAAGGGGCGCGAGGATATCGGGGCGAACCTGTCGGTGCTGGGATTCGGTTTTTCCGGCTCAGGCCCGAACGCGGCCATGGCCTTTACCGAACTGAAGGACTGGAAGGAGCGCAAGGGCTCTACTTCGGCCGCCGAAGCCATGTCGGCGCAGGCGGCCATGCAGTCCGGCGTGGATGGCATGGTCATGAGCCTGCTGCCGCCGGCCATTGAAGAGCTGGGCAATTCCTCCGGCTTCGCCATGCGTCTGCAGGACCGCGCCAACCAGGGCTATGCCGCGCTCAAGGCGGCCGAGGCCCAGTTGCTGGCGCTGGCGGCCAAGAGCCGCAAGCTCAGCGGCGTCTATTCCGATGGCCTGCCGGCAGGCGCCAGCATCCAGCTGGAGATTGATCGCCACAAGGCCGCTGCGCTGGGCGTGTCGTTCTCCAGCATCAGCGATACCTTGTCGGCGGCCATGGGGTCCTTCTATGTCAATGACTTCCCCAATGCCGGGCGCATGCAGCAAGTCATCCTGCAAGCCCAGGCCAGCTCGCGCATGCAGCTCGAGGATGTGATGAAACTGTATGTGCGCAACCAGAGCGGCGGCATGGTGCCGCTGGCCGAACTGGTCAAGGCTTCCTGGCGCGAGGCGCCCACGCAGTTGCAGCGCTACCAGGGTTTCCCGGCAGTGCGCATCTCCGGCAGCGCCGCCCCCGGCGTAGCCAGCGGCGAAGCCATGGCCGAGATGGAAAGACTGGCGCAGCAGTTGCCGCCGGGCTTTGCCGTGGCCTGGACCGGCCAGTCCCTGCAGGAACGCCTGTCGGCTGCGCAGGCGCCCATGCTGATGGCCTTGTCCATGTTGGTGGTGTTCCTGGTGCTGGCGGCGCTCTACGAGAGCTGGAGCATTCCGCTGTCGGTGATGCTGGTGGTGCCGCTGGGCCTGGTGGGGGCAGTGGCGGCGGTGATCCTGCGCGACATGCCCAATGACGTCTTCTTCAAGGTGGGCATGATCACCGTCATCGGCCTGTCCGCCAAGAACGCCATCCTCATCGTCGAGTTCGCCCGCCAGCTGCGCAGCGAAGGGATGGGGCTGGTGGAGGCGGCGATCAAGGCCTCGGTGCTGCGCCTGCGCCCCATCCTGATGACTTCGCTGGCCTTTGCGCTGGGCGTGGTGCCGCTCATGCTGGCCTCGGGCGCCAGCGCCGAGACGCAGCGCGCCATCGGCACGGGCGTCTTCGGCGGCATGGTCAGCGCCACGGTGTTGGCGGTGCTGTTCGTGCCGGTGTTCTTTGTGCTGGTGCTGGGCTTTGCGCAGCGCCTGGCGCGCAAGGGGCGATGATGTGCCCGCGCGCCGACCTGCGCCTGTATGGCAAGCGCCTGCTCAACGACCGCGAGCAGATCCATCACGCACAGTATCGCGGGCATGACATCCGTGTCATCGGCGTCCAGGGCCTCAATGGCTGGACCCTGGCCCTGCGCATCTTCCATGAGGGCAAGCGGCTGGTGCGGTATCGCCAGGACAGCCCGCTCTACCTCGACTTCGAACATGCGCGCATCGCCGGCCTCCTGCGCGCCTATGAACTGATCGAGCGGCGGTTGGCGGGCTGAGTTTTTCCCTCCTTATCGTCAGCGTTGCGTCAGCAACTGAGGCCGACCCGCCACAGCGCGGGCCGGCTCTTGCATTTTCTTCATCGGCCCCGCGCCACGCCGTTTTCTTCCGCCCTACAATCGTTTGCACTGATGCAGCGGCCCTACCTGGACGGCACGACCTAGCTGCCAATTTGGGTTAAAGAAAACAGCCGCACCTCTCTAGAATGCCATCACCCCTCACGCTGCCCGCCGGGCGCGGAAGACGCCGATGATCGCTTGCCTCGCTGCAAGCACGAGACGATCACGGCGATGACGAGACGCAAGTGTTTTTAGATAAGGTAAGGGTCCGATGAGCCAGGTCGATTGCACTACCCAAGACAAAGAAGAGAATGCGCTGCGCAAGAACGCCCTGGGCGTGGGTTTCATCATCTTCTTCGTGGTCTCTGCCGCCAGTCCGCTGAGCGTCATCGCCGGTGGTTTTCCCATCGGCATCATGCTGGGCAACGGCGCCGGCACGCCGGCCTTGCTGGTGCTGATTCTGCTGCTGTTGCTGGCCTTCTCGGTGGGCTACACCACCATGGCGCGCCACGTCACCAATGCCGGCGGTTTCTACGCCTTCTCCAGCGCCGGCCTGGGCGGCATCGCCGGCGGCGTGGCCGGGGTGCTGGCCATGTTCGCCTACAACATCCTGCAGATCGGGCTCTATGGCATGTTCGGCGGCGTGATGTCGGCCACCTTCTCGGACATCTTCGGCATCCACCTGGCCTGGTGGGTCTACGCCGCCGTGGCCATGCTGAGCGTGGCCGTCCTCGGCTATCGCAACATCGACCTGTCGGCGCGGCTGCTCTCGGTGGTGGTGGTGGCCGAGTACCTGGCGGTGCTGGTGCTGGATTTCTGTATCCTGCGTTCGGGCGGCGATCATGGCGTCAATCTGGATTCCTTCTCCCCCGCCAACGTCATGAGCGGCACGCCTTCCATCGGCCTGCTCTTTGCCTTTGCCGCCTTCATCGGTTTCGAGGCCACCACCATCTATGGCGAAGAAGCCAAGAACCCCAAGCGCGCCATCCCCATCGCCACCTATACCTCGGTGCTGCTGATCGGCGGCTTCTACGGCATCTCGCTCTGGTCGCTCATCATCGGCGCCGGCAGCGACAAGGTGGTCAAGCTGCTCGAGGGCATGCAAGACCCGACCGCCTTCATCTACCTGATGTCGGATCACTACGCGGGACCGGGATTGACAGCCGTCATCCGCATCCTCTTCGTCATCAGCATCTACGCCGGCCTGCTGGCCTTCCACAGTTCGGCTGCGCGCTACTTCTACGCCGTGGGCCGCGATGGCCTGCTGCATCGCCTGCTGGGCACCACCCACCGCACCTACCAGAGCCCGCACATGGGGTCCGCGCTGCAGAGCGTGATTGCTGCGGTGGTCGTCACGCTCTTCGCGGTCTTCGACGCTCATCCCATCCTGCACCTGTTCGCCTGGTTCTCCAGCCTGGCCGCGCTGTGCCTGATGCTGCTCATGATCATGACCTCGGCCGCCGTGATCTGCTATTTCCGCCGCCGCCCCGAGGCCTGCAACAGCGCCTGGCGCGTGCGCATCCTGCCGGCCGTGTCGCTGCTGGCGCTGCTCTACATCCTCAGCACCGCGATCCTGCATTTCGATGTCCTCACCGGCGCCAGTCGGTCCATGTCCTATGCCTTGTGTTCGATGATCCCGCTGGCCATCGTGCTGGGTGTGATGCTGGCCACGCGCCTGCGCCGCTGTGCACCCTTGCGCTTTGCCGCCCTGGGCAGCCACAAGCTGTAAGCGCGCCCAACCGCGTCGTCACAAGAAAGACGGGCCTTGCAATTCAATATTTCAAGGCCCGTCTTGTTGTTGCTGCATCCACACCAACGTGCGTTCACTCAAGGTAGTGACGGCGATAGCGATGGCGCAGGCTGGTCAGGATCTCATAGGCATTGGTGCCGGCCTGCACGGCCAGGGCGTTGATGTCTTGCTGCGCATCCAGCACATCGAAGAGCAGGCCAGGACACAAGCGCGCCGGATCGATGGCGCTGAGGTCCACGGTGATGCTGTCCATCGAGACCCGCCCGATCAGCGGCGCCTCGACCCCCTCCAGTCGCAGCACGCCGCGATTGCTGGCGCTGCGCAGATAGCCATCGGCGTAGCCCAGTGCAATCGTGCCCACGCGGGTCGGTCGGCTGGCTTGCCAGGTGTGGTTGTAGCCCACCGATTCGCCGGCCTGGAGGTCGCGCCACTGGATCAGCGGCGCCTGCAGGCGCAATACGGGACGCATGGGATTGGGTCCCGCTCCGCCCGGATGCACCCCGTACAAGGCCGCCCCTGGCCGCACGCAGCCGAAATGGAAATCCGCACCGAGGAAGATGCCGGAGGAATTGGCCAGGCACCCAGGAATCTCGGGCCAATGCTGGCGTATCGCCAGGAAGCGTTCCAGCTGATGCCGGTTCAGCGGATTGGTAGTTTCCTCGGCGCTGACCAGGTGGCTCATCAGGAAGGTAGGCGCGATGCCCGCCAGCCCCAAGCGCGACCCTGCCAGCTGCGCCACTTCTGCCGGAGCCAGCCCCAGTCGCGCCATGCCGGTATCGACCTGCAGCGCTGCGGCCAGCGGGAAGTCCAGTTGGCGGGCATAGGATTGCCAGCTGCGCACCTGCTCCAGGCTGTTGAGCACGGGCGTGAGGCCGTAGTGCAGACAGAGCAGTTCGTCCCCCGGCAGCGTTCCGTTCAGGATGTGCAGTCGCGCACCCTTGGGCCAATGATCGGCCAGTGTCTGTTTCAGGCTCACGCCCTCGCTGACCAGGGCCACGAAGAACTCGCGGCAACCCGCCGCCAACAGGGCGCGCACCACCATGGTCGCCCCCAGTCCATAGGCATCGGCCTTGACCACCGCACCACAGCGCGCCGGCGCCACCCGTGCGGAAAGCGTCTTCCAGTTGGCCACGATGGCGGGCAGGTCGATGGTCAGCGAGGCAGTGGGATGAGTGGACATGTCAGCAGCAGGGCAAGGATGAAAAAAGGACGCAGCGCAGCTCGCACCGCGTTGCGTCCATCAGGAGGAAGAAGAGGGCAAGGCTCAGGAAGCCAGCAACACGGTCACGGTCTTTTCTTCGGTGTAGGCCAGTGCACCGGCCAGACCGCCTTCGCGTCCCATGCCGCTATCCTTGATGCCGCCCCAGGGCAGGTTGGCGTCCAGCGGGCTCCAGCAATTGACGCCCACCGCGCCCACCTTCACGCCCGCGGCCACGCGATGCGCGCGCGCCAGGTTGTTGGTCCAGACCGTGGCGGCCAGTCCATACTTCGAATCATTGGCCAGGGCGATGGCTTCTTCTTCGGTATCGAAGCTGATGATGGTGCCCACCGGCCCGAAGATTTCCTCGCGGGCGATGCTCATGCCATTGTTGGCGTCGGCAAAGATGGTCGGCTGCACGAACCAGCCCTTGTCCGGACGCGAGACGCCGCCGGCCAGCAGCGTGGCGCCCTCATCCAGGCCTTGCTGGATGTAGCGGTTCACGCGTTCGAACTGCGCCTTCTTGGCCACCGGCCCCATGCGCACACCCGGCTGGCTGGGATCGCCCACCGTGATGCCGGCGGCGGCCTCGGCCAGCGCCTTGGCGAAGCGCTGCGCCAGGCTGCGCTGCACCAGGATGCGCGACCCCGCCGCGCACACCTGGCCCTGGTTGACGAACAGGCCCAGGGTGCAACCAAAGAGCGCGTCCTCGAAGGGCGCATCCTCAAAGACGATCTGCGGACTCTTGCCGCCCAGTTCCAGGGTCACGCGCTTGAACTGTTCACCGGCAATGCGCTGGATCGCGCGGCCCGCTTCGGGGCTGCCGGTAAAGCTGATCTTGGCCACATCGGGATGCTCGCACAGAGCGCGTCCGACGCTGTTGCCATAGCCGGTCACCACATTGATCACGCCATCCGGGAAGCCCGCCTCCTGCGCCAGGCGCGCCAGGTGCAGCGCCGACTGCGGGGTTTCCTCGGCCGGCTTGATCACCACCGTGCAACCGGCCGCCAGCAGCGCCGCGACTTTCCAGCTGGTGATCATCAACGGCGCATTCCACGGCAGGATCGCCCCGACCACGCCAATCGGATCGCGCACCGTATAGGACAAGGTGGGCTTGCCCATATAGCCAGCGGTGGGAATGGTGCGGCCTTCCATCTGGTTGGCCCAGCCGGCGGCGGCGCGCAGGTGGCTGATGGCATTGGGCACATCCATCATGCGCGGCTCCATCGGCGAGCGGCCGATGGCGCGGGCATCCATGTCGGCCAGCAGCTCGGTATCACGCTCGACCAAGGCCGCCAGCTTGTGCAGCAGTTGTCCGCGTTGCAGGCCCGAGAGCTTGCTCCAGGCCCCGCCTTCCAGTTGCGCCTTGGCCGCCGCGACGGCGCGCGTCACATCGGCTGCCGTGCCTTGCGCTGCACTGGCGTAGATTTCCTCGTTGATGGGATTGACCAGGTTCATGCGCTGGCCGTCGGAGGCCTCGGTGGCCTCGCCTGCAATAAAGTGCTGAAGATGGAGAGACATGCTCATTCTCGTGTTGGCGGTTGTCGAGGGATACGGCGTGCGGCAGCTTGCGCGCCGCTTACGCTGGGAGTTACGCAGATGCGCCTGCATGCAGCCAGAATGTAGCGAGTGCAGGGCGGCGCAGTTAGCCCAAATGAGCAATTCGGCGCAGCGGAGCAGCGGGGTATTGCTGCGCAGAAATGATTGACTGCCCAATAGTTGCCCGGCCTGCATTGATGTTGTGCATAAAAAACTAAAGTTGCACTATTTTGAAAAGTGCGTCCCCAAAGCTTGGAAAATTGTAAAAGTATTTGCTAAATTTTGGCTTTGAGATAAATTTGCACAAAACAGATATGCAAGAAGACAAACAAGCAGAAGCCGCACGGCCTCCGGACCCGATGCCATCGTGGTTCTTGATACCGATGCAGGCCACAAGCAAAACAATTAAAAATGCAGGCACGTTAAATGCATAGAGACAGAGCCACGCTAGCCGGGAGCAAGCGCGGTTCACTTGGAGAGAGACCATGTTGCAAAGCATTCACCGTTTTCAGGACGTGCATGTGCATGCCGCCGCCATTGGCGCATGGAAGCAGACCTATGCACAGATTTCCGCGGGCAAGCTGGAGAGTTCGCTGATGCAGTTGTCGACCCGGCGTTGCCACGCCTTCCGCGAGCGTATCAACAAGCGCGTCGTGCAGCATGGCGAGGCGCCCAGGGACCAGATCTGCTTTGCCTTCCCCATCGCCGCCCCGGGTGCCGCGCATGTGCAGGGACGCGAAGCCGATGACAAGAGCATCCTGTTCCTGCAGGGCGGCGAGGAGTTCATGTTCCACATGCCCATGGACACTGACCTGCTCTCGCTGACCTTCGACCGCGACCTGTTCGAAGAGCATCTGCACCAGATGCCCGATCCCGACCGCATCGTCGCCTTGCTCAAGCAGCCCGTCATCAAGGTCCCGCCCAAGGGGCTGCGCGCCTGCCGCGAACGGCTGCTGACGCTGTTTTCGCATGCCATGCTGCAGTTCGACGACGGCCCGCGCCAGGCCGATATGCCGAGCGTGCAGACCCTGCAGCGCGAGCAGGCGCTGGAGTCGTCGTTGCTGGGCGAACTGCTGGGTTTGCTCTCCACCCCCGACTGCGACCCCGTGCGCCAGATGAGCACCACCCGCAGCTATATCGTGGAGAAGCTGCACCGCCAGACCATCGTTGACGCCGCCAATGTGCCCAGCATCTTCGAGGTCTGCCAGCGCCTGCAGGTGAGCCGGCGCACGGTGCAGAACAGTTTCCAGACGGTGGCCGAGACCACGCCGTTGAATTACCTGCGTTGCGTGCGCCTGAACGGCGTGCGGCGCGAGCTGTTGTCCACCACCCACCAGGAAGCCTCGATTGGCGACATCGCTTCACGCTGGGGATTTTTCCACCTCAGCCATTTTGCCGAGGATTATCAGGCCTTGTTTGGGGAGTTGCCGTCGCAGACGGCGCGGCGAGCGCCACAGAAGATATTCCAGTAGGAACGCCTGTTGCCAGGCCAGTAACGCCGGTCGATGGACCGGCGTTTTTTTGTGTGCGCTTCAGCCCGCAATCCGCGCCGTAATCTTGCGCGCCGCATCCGTAATCAGCCCGGACAGAAATTCCCGATTGAAGGCATTGACCCGTTCCGTATTGCCGGCCAGCGTGATGCTGCCCAGGATGCGCTGCTTCTCATCGAAGATGGGCGCGGCAATACCGGTCTTGCCGGGGTCCAGTTCGCCTTCGCTCACGCAATAGCCATCCTTGCGGATCTTCAGCATCACCTTGGAGAAATCGCGCCAGTTGCTGCCCACCAGCCGCAGCTCTTCGGCGCTGGCGCCGTCGAAATGCTTGCGCAACTGGCGCGGCAGCAGATAGGCCAGGATCACGCGCGCGGTGGCGCTGTGGAACAGGTCCATGGGCGTGCCGCGGCCGAAGTTCAGGCGCGCATCGCTGCTGCCCGACTCCTGCAGGATGGTGATCACAGTCGAGCCATACAACTCGCTGATCAATAACTCCAGCCCGGTCTGCGCCACCAGGTCGCCGACGATGTCTCGGCTGGCCGAGAGCAGCGGGTCGAACTGCGTCATGTGGCGATCCAGCTCGATCACCTTGGGCCCCACTGCATAGCCGCGCGGCATCTTCACCAGCAGACCGGCATTGCCCAGCTCCCGTACATAACGATAGGCGCTGGCTGGGGTGTAACCCAGCTGCGCACAGATGAGTTCGATGTCGATGACGGGTTGGCTGGGCTTGAACAAGGTCAGGACTTCCAGCATGCGGCTCAGGCTATTCATGGTCTAGGGCAGTGAAGACGACAGGGCAACAAGGGCAAGGGCGGCAACCGGCAGGCCGGCGGCTGGCTATTGTACGGCCACCCACGTCGCGGGAACGCGCGGCGGCCACCAATTGCCGATTTGGGCTCAAGCCTATTGCACAAATCTCTTATATTCAAAATCAAGCAATAAATCATTAATCCGGAAAAGCCGAATTATGGACAAATTTCGTCTATACGAGAATACATGATTTTATTTCGGATTGATTGCGATGCCGCAAACCAGCCTGCCGCAGCGGCCTGGCTGGTCTGTTCAACCCCGTAGAAGCGCCTGCGCGGCGCTGGCCGCTGGCGGCAAAGGAAGAGAGATGACCCGATACACTGGAGCGCACGCCCTATGGGCCGGTCTGCTGGACCAAGGCGTGGACACCTGCTTCGCCAACCCCGGCACCACCGAACTGGACCTGGTCCGTGGCCTGGAGAGTTTCCCCAAGCTGCGCTGCGTGGTGGCGCTGCAGGAAAACGTCTGCACCGGCGCGGCCGATGGCTATGGCCGCATGCTGGGCCGCCCGGCCAGCACCCTGCTGCACCTGGGGCCGGGCTTTGCCAATGGCATCGCCAACCTGCACAATGCCCGCCGCGCCCGCACGCCCATCGTCAACATCATCGGCGACCATACCAGCTGGCACCTGCCCTACGACGCGCCGCTGAGCTCGGATATCGAATCGCTGGCGCATCCGGTCTCGGGCTGGGTCCACCGCATCACCGGCACCGCCGACATCGCCCCGGCCGCCGCAGAATCGGTGCGCCAGAGCACGGCCGCTGGCGGGCAGGGCAGCACGCTGATCTTCCCGGCTGATTTCCAGTATGCGGAAATGGCGGCGGCGAGCCCTGCTGCGGTCACTGAAAAAGACACCCAGCAAGCCGACGACTACCAACCGGACCAGGCGCTGGCGCGCCTCCAGGGCACGCAGCGCGTGGTCTTCCTGTTGGGCGGCGGCGGTGAAGAGAGCGGCCTGGGCGCGCGCGCCCAGCGCGCCGTGGCGCGCATCGCCGCGCACACCGGATGCAGTGTCTACGCTGAAACCTTCCCGGCGCGCGCCGAGCGCGGCCAGGGGCTGCCTTCCTTCGACCGTCTGCCCTATTTCCCCGAGCCGGCCCGCAAGGTCCTCGATGACGCGGACCTGGTGGTGCTGGTGGGGGCGCTGCCGCCGATCACCTACTTTGGCTATGTCGGCCATCCCAGCGCCCTGGTCGCGCCGGAGCGTCTGCTGACCATCAGCCTGCCGGGGCGTCCTGCTGCCGGGCGCGTAGAACAACTGGCCGATGCGCTGGGTGCGCCGGCCTACGTGACGCCGCAGCACGCGCTGCCGCCGCTGCCCGAGGGCGAGCTGACGCCGCAGAAGATCGCCGCCGTGCTGGCGCGCGAGCTGCCGGAGCGCGCCATCGTGTCGGTGGAGGGCGGCACTTGCGGCTATCCCTTCTATGCCGTCTCGGACGCGGCCCGTCCGCATACGGTGTTGACCAATACCGGCGGGGCCATCGGCCAGGGCTTGCCGGTGGCGCTGGGGGCGGCGGTGGCTTGCCCGGAGCGCACCGTGGTCGGCCTGCTCTCGGATGGCAGCACGCAATACACCATCCAGACCCTGTGGTCGCTGGCGCATGAAAACGCCAGGGTGGTGGTATTGATCGCCGCCAATCACCAGTACGCGATCTTGCGCAACGAACTGCGCCGCGACGGCGCCACCCTGGGTGAGCGCGCCGCGCAGATGACGGCGCTGGACCATCCGCGCATCGACTGGGTGGGGCTGGCGCAGTCCTATGGCGTGCCGGCCTCGCGTGCCGAGACCGCGCAGCAATTGCAGCAGCAGCTGCAGGCGGCCTTTGCCGGCACGGGGCCTGCGCTCATCGAGATGGCGCTGTAAATCATTTTCCTCATCACAGGCATGACCTGGCATTGAACAAGGAGCAAGCATGGAACTGAAACTGCAAGGCAAGGCCGCCGTCGTCACTGGCGGCAGCCTGGGCATCGGACGGGCAGTAGCCGAAGCGCTGGCGCGTGAAGGCGTGCGCGTGGCCATCGTGGCGCGCAGCAAGGGCAAGCTGGAAGAAGTGGCCAGTGAGCTCAGCCAGAGCACCGGCACCGAAGTCATCGCCGTGGCCGCCGACGTGAGCAATACCGAACAGGTGGAAGCGGCCGTGGCGCAGGCGGCGCAGCACTTTGGCCGCATCGACATCCTGGTCAATGGCGCGGCCCATCCGGGTGGTCTGGTGCGTTCGGAAATCCAGCATGCCAGCCCCGAAGGCCTGCTCGAAGACATCAACATCAAGGTGGTCGGCTACATGCGCTTTGCCAAGGCAGTCGCCCCGCACATGCGTGCTGGCGGCTATGGCCGCATCATCAATATCGGCGGGCTGACCGGTCGCGGCAGCAAGCAACTGTCCGGCATGCGCAACGTGGCCATCTGCCATCTCACCAAGACCCTGTCGGACCAGCTGGGTCCGGACGGCATCACCGTCAATGTGATCCATCCCGGCGTGGTCGAGACGCCGCACATCCACGAGCTCTACGAGAAGGAGGCCAAGCTGCAAGGCCTCACCCCCGAGCAGGTCGAGCAGAACTACGCCAAGGCCACGCCGATCCGCCGCGTGCTGCAGGTGGAGGAGATCGCCGATGTCGTGCTGTTCCTGGCGTCCCCGCGTGCGGCGGCCATCACCGGCGAATCCATTGCGGTGGATGGCGGCATCACCCGTGGCATCTACATCTGACCCGATACCGACATTCCGAATGACTGAAGAGGACACCATCATGCAAGGAACCATCCTGGTCGGCACCGCCGGCCAAGGCATCGTGCGCAGCGTCGACAATGGCGCGACCTGGCACCGCCTGGGCCTGAAGGAAGCCATCGAATTCGACGGCGTGGTACGCAGCCTGGCCGTCGATCCCTCTGATCCTGCCCGCGTACTGGCCGGCGCCGATGCGGGCATTTGCCTGAGCATCGACGGCGGCGCGCACTTCAAGCGCATCGCCTCTCCCGCTGACGACCAGACCGTCTGGTCGATCGCCTTCAGCCCCAGCAACCCCAAGCTGGTCTTCGCCGGCACCGGCGCACCTTCGCGCGCCCGCATGTATCGCTCGCGCGATGGCGGCCTGTCGTGGCAACAGCTGGATGTGGAGTTGCCGGAATTCTGCTCGGGCGTGCACAAGCCGCGCATCCTGACCATCTTCGTGCGTCCCGATGCGCCCCAGGAAGTCTGGTTCGGCGTGGAAGAGGGCGGTGCCTGGCGCAGCAATGACGAAGGCGATACCTGGACCCGCATCGATACCCCGGGCCGCGGCATCAACAATTCCGACATCCACGCCATCACCGTGCTGCCAGCGACCGCTGATGCGCCGGTCAAGCATGTGGTAGTGACCGTCAACTCCGTCTGCGAGAGCACCGACGATGCCGCCAGCTTCACGGCCAAGGCCTCCAAGGAACGCTTCGACGGCATGTACTACACCCGCACCATCCAGGCGCTGGACCCAGCGGGCAATCAATTGCTGCTGGCCATCGGCGACGGCACGCCCGGCACGCGCACCCGCATCTACCGCTCGGAGGATCGCGGCCAGAGCTGGCAGGCCAGCGTGCTGCATACCGCACCCAATTCCACGGTGTGGGCCTTTGGCGGCCATCCGTCGGACCCACAACTGCTCTTCGCTGGCACCAAGTACGGCTACCTGTTGCGCTCCACCGATGGCGGCCGCAGCTGGTACAAGGAATGGCGCGACTTCAGCGAAATCACCTCGGTGGCGTGGACGCCCTTCGTGGCGCCGGTGCACGCCCATCCGCAATCGATTGACTAGACAAAGGAGGCGTCATGTCCGCAACCGCCACCCCCACCGCTGCTGCAGCTACGGCGATCAAGCCGCGCATCCGCCGCACCCACCTGGCCCTGTTCGTCAAGGACCCGCATGGCTCGGCGCCCTGGTACGAAGACGTGCTGGGCATGACGGTCACGGCCCGCGCCGAGCGCTGGGTGTTCCTGTCCTTCGGCAAGAAGCACCACGACATCGCACTCATCCGCGTGGAAGAACCCAGCCAGGCCGTGCGCGGCGAGGTCAACATGCAGCACTACGGCCTGGAGGTGGAAGGCGACATGGAGGAATTCCGCCGCCTCTACGGCATGTTGCTCGCCAAGGGCATCGAGATCTTCAAGATCACCGATCACAAGGTCGGCTACGGCATCTATTTCCACGACCCCGACGGACACCGTTTCGAATTCTTCTTCGAGACCACGCACGACGACGAAGAAGGCAAGCGCCTGCTGGGCCAGTACAACGCGCCCAGCGACAGCTTCCATCTGGATCCGCTGTAAGGCCGCGTCCCGTATCCGCGTTCCTGCATCCCATTGCACTGTATTGCATCGTTCAAAGGACATTCCATGAAGAGCCCCAATTTCGCCAACTTCCACATCCGCAAGTGGTTCCTGCAAATCGAAGACACCCTGGCCGGCGAGAGCGGCAAGGAGGCCGATGGCGCGCCGCTGCGCAAGATCGTCATCGCCGCCTGCCTCCACAATCCCTTCGCTGGCAAGTATGTCGAAGACCTGTCGTCCTGGATCGAACCTTCGCCGCTGCTGGGCCAGGAATTCGCCCGCCGCATCCGCGAGGCGGCCCAGGGCCAGGCCATCGAGAGCTATGGCAAGGCTTGCCTGGTGGGGGTGGATGGTGAATACGAACACGGCAATGCCTTGCTGACCAACCCGGCCGCCAACCCGGTGCGCGAAGGCGTGGGCGGGGCCAAGTCCTGGGTGCCGTCGACGGGCAAGCGCGGCGGTCCCGGCACCATCATCGATATTCCGCTTGCGCACAAGGATGCGCTCTATGTGCGCTCCCATTACGACACCGTCAGCGCCCAGTTCAACGATGGTCCCAACCGCGACGAAGTGGTGCTGATCTGGGCCTTTGCTACCCGTGGCCGCCTCAACGCCCGCCTGGGCGGGCTGAAGGCTTCCGAGGTGAAGGGGCAGGACGGCCTGGTCTGAGGACCCTGGGCGCATCCGCTACGGAGACCATCATGCAGCGCAGAGATTATTTGCTGACCCTGTCGGGGTTGAATTTCCACATCACCGAATGGGGTGATCCGCAAGGTTTTCCGCTGCTGCTGCTGCATGGCATCCGCGGCTATGGCGAGACCTTTGGCGACCTGGCGCAACGGCTGCCGCCAGGCTACCGCTGCATCGCCCTGGACCAGCGCGGACGCGGCCAGAGCGACTGGGACGCCGGCGCCAATTACTACACCGACGCCTACGTGGCCGACATGGAAGCGCTGGTGGCGCGCCTGAACCTGCGCCAGTTCGACCTGCTCGGCCATTCCATGGGCGGCATCAACGCCATCGTCTATGCCGCCCGCCATCCTGCCAAGGTGCGTCGGCTCATCATCGAGGATGCCGGTCCCGGCGCCTTCGAGAACAGCCCTGGCGCTACCCGCATCCGGCGCGAACTGGCCACCACGCCCAGCCACTTCGCCAACTGGGACGAGGCCAGCGCCTTCATGCGCGCGCTGCGTCCGTCGGTCACCGAAGAGGCGCGCCAGCAGCGCCTGCACAACATGCTCAAGCCGGTCGAGCGCGGCGGCTACACCTGGCGCTATGACCACGTCGGCATCAGCAGCACGCGGCTCTCGCCGGACCTCAGCCGCGTGGTCGATCTGCGGCCGCACATCATGGCGCTGATGTGTCCCACGCTGGTGGTGCGCGGGGAGCGCTCCGACTATCTGTCGGCCGAGATGGCGGCCGAGATGCGCCAGCTCAATGCGCGCATCCTGACCAGCACCATCGCCGACGCCGGCCACTACATCCATGATGACCAGCCGGAAGCCTTCGCCGAGGTGGTGCGGCAATTCCTGACACAAGAACAACACGAGACGGTAGAGGAGAACCCATGATCCACGAACTGCGGACCTATACGATGGTGCCGGGCGGGGTGCGCGACTACGTGCGCATCTACAACGAATGTGGCCGCGAGCACCAGGTGCGCATCCTGGGCAATCTGGTGGCGATGATGATTCCCGAGAGCGGCGACCTGAACCAGCTGGTCTACCACTGGGCCTTCGATAGCCTGGAAGAGCGTTCGCGCCGGCGCACCGCGCTGTTGGCTGATCCGCAGTTTGCCGAGTTCCGCAAGCAGGTGCGTGGTCTCCTGGTGCAGCAGGAAAGCCGCCTGCTCACCAGTGCGCCGGCCCCCTCGGGCGGGAGTGCTTCATGAGCGCAGTGGCACAGGAGCAGGCCGTGCCAGCACAGGTCATGCAAGCGCAGGTGCTCATCGTCGGCGCCGGCCCGGTCGGCGTGACCCTGGGCAATCTGCTGGGCACCTATGGCATCTCGACCCTGCTCATCGAGCGCAATCTCGATGTGCTCGATTATCCGCGCGCCGTCGGCATCGATGATGAAGCGCTGCGCACCTTCCAGTCCGCCGGCATGGCCGACGCCATCGTGCGTGACGTGATCCAGAACGTGCCCATGCGCATGTACACCGCCGACCGTCGCTGTTTCGCCGAGATCCAGCCGACCACGCGCGAGTTTGGCTGGTATCGCCGCAACCTGTTCTCGCAGCCGCTGGGCGAGGCGACCTTGCGTCTGGGCCTGCGCCGTTTTGACCACGTCAGCCTGCGTTCGGGCGTCGAACTGCTGGACCTGGTGCAGGACGAAGAGGGCGTGCAGGCGAGCATCATCGATGAACACGGCGCGCAGCGCACGCTGCGCGCGCAATACGTGGTGGGTTGCGATGGCGGTCGCAGCACCGTGCGCGAAAAGATCCTCAAGCTGCCCTACGAGGGCAAGACCCATCCGGCCAAGTGGGTGGTCATCGAGTGCGATGGCGATCCGCTGGATGCACCCTATACGGCGCTGCACTGCGAGCCGCAGCGCCCCTATGTCTGCCTGGCCCTGCCCTATGGCGTGCGGCGCTGGGAATTCATGCTGTTCCCCGGCGAGGATGGCGAGCAGATGCTGGCGCCGGAAAAGGTGCGCGAGCTGCTGCGTGAACATGTGCGCGATGTCGATGCGCTCAACATCATCCGCGCGCGGGTCTATACCCACAATTCGCGGGTGGCGGGTTCGCTGGTGTGCGGACGCATTTGCCTGGCCGGCGACGCCGCCCACATCACGCCGCCCTGGATCGGGCAGGGGCTCAATGCCGGTCTGCGCGATGCCTTCAACCTGGCCTGGAAGCTGGCCTGGGTGCTGCAGGGCCGGATGAAGCCCGAGCTGCTGGCCAGCTATCACGAGGAGCGCCATGCCCACGTGAAGGCCATGATCGACCTGGCCGACCTGTTCGGTGCCGTGCTGTCGCAGAAGAACCGCCTGCTGGCCTGGTGCCGCGACAAGTTCTTCCTGGCCATCAAGGATATTCCGCGCGTGCGTGACTACGTGCTGCAGATGAAATTCAAGCCCATGCCCAGCTTCAGCAGCCAGGCCGTGATGCAGGACGATGCGCGCAATCGCAACGACCTGGTGGGACGCATGTTCCTGCAATCGCTGGTGGAGAACGGTGCGGGCGAGGTGATGCGGCTCGATGACCTGTGCGGCGGCCGCTTCGTGCTGCTGAGCTGGCGCTGCGATGTGCTGGCCGCGGCCGAACCTGGCTTGCGCAGCCGCATGCAAGCGTTTGGCTGCGATTACCTGCAGGGTGTGCGTTCGCGTTCTGGTCCGCGTGGGCAGGTGCTGGCCGGCTCGGGCGTGGTGGTCCAGGACTATGAGAACAAGCTCAATGCCTGGTTCAAGGAAAAGGGCGTGGACTGGGTCTTGCTGCGTCCTGACCGTTTCATCGCCGCCGCTGGCCGCGCCGGCGATGCGCCGCAGGTGGTGGCGCGCTACCTCGACCAGGTCGCCGCCTAGGCCGCCTCTTTTTGCCATTTTCAAGGTGATACCCATGTATCCAGATCTACAGCTCTATATCGATGGACGTTTCCATGGCGTCGAAGGCCGGCGCTACCAGGAGGTGCGCGATCCGGCCACCGGTGACGTGCTGGGCCGCCTGCCCTGGGCCGAGCGCGCCGATATCGAGGAGGCCATCCAGGCCGCCCACCGCGCCTTCCAGCAGTGGCGCCAGGTGTCGCCGCTGGAGCGCTCCGACATCCTGCGCCGGGCCGCCACGCTGGCGCGCGAGCGTGCCCAGGTCATGGCGCCGGCCATCACCATGGACAACGGCAAGCCGCTGGCCGACGCCGTGGCCGAGATCATCAATGCCGCCGAACACCTGGACTGGCACGCCGAGGAAGGCCGCCGCCTGTATGGCCGCGTGGTCGGGGCGCGTCATCCCGAGGTGCGCCAGCTGGTGGTGCGCGAGCCGGTCGGTGTGTGCGCGGCCATCAGTCCCTGGAATTTCCCCTTCGGCCAGGCGATGAAGAAGGTCGCCGCCGCGATGGCGGCGGGCTGTACGGTGGTGCTCAAGGGACCGTCGGAGTCGCCGGCGGCCATCGTGCTCATGGCGCAGCTGTTCCACGATGCCGGGGTGCCGGCGGGCGTGTTCAATATCGTCTCGGGGGTATCGTCGGAGATTTCGCAGCACCTGATCGAGTCGCCGCTGGTGCGCAATATCTCCTTTACCGGCTCGGTGCCGGTGGGCAGCAAGCTGGCCGCGCAGGTGGCGCTGCACATGAAGCGCATGAGCATGGAGCTGGGTGGCCATGCACCGGTGCTGGTGTTCGACGACGCCGAGGTGGAGCCAGCGGCCCGTTTGCTGGCCCGGCTGAAGACCCGCAATGCGGGCCAGGTTTGCGTTTCGCCCTCGCGCTTCTATGTGCAGAAGGGAATCTATGCGCGCTTCGTGGCGGCCTTTGCCGAAGCGCTGCTCCAGGTCAAGGTCGGCCCCGGCCATGAACCCGGCGTGCAGATGGGACCGCTGATCCATGGTCGTCGCTTCGAGGCGGTGCAGGGCCTGATCGACGACGCCCTGGCCCAGGGCAGCGAGCTGGTCACGGGCGGCGCGCGCCTCGGCCAGCGTGGCCATTTTTATGCGCCCACGCTCATTACGGGCGTGCCGCCCTCGGCGCGGGTGATGCAGGAAGAACCCTTCGGCCCCATCGCCGCGGTGACGCCCTTCAGCCAGCCGGAGGAAGCCATCGCCATGGCCAATGCCTTGCCGCTGGGACTGGCTTCCTATGTCTTCACGCAATCGCTGGACACGGCGCACCGCGTCTCCCGCGACCTGCAGGCCGGCATGGTCAATATCAACCATTCGGGCATGGCGCATCCCGAGCTACCCTTTGGCGGCATCGGCGAGAGCGGTTTCGGCAGCGAGGGTGGGACGGAAGGTTTCGAGAGCTTCCTGATCACCAAGATGATCAGCCAGATCACCCACGTGCCAGCCTGAACAACGCGCATCCAAGCAGGGGGGAAGGAACATGAGGCAGTGGTTCGCGGGGTTCAGCATCGCCGCCAGGTTGCGGCTGGCGTTTTGTCTGCTGTTGCTCATGCTCATCGGCATGGCTGTCTTTTCCTATGACCGCATGAGCCGCATCAATACCCAGGTGGATCAGCTGGGGCGTATCAATGTCCCGGCCATGGAATCGGTCTCGGGCATCCGCATCGGCATGGCGCAATACCGCATGGGCGTGACGCTGTCGCTGCTGCCCGATGATGGCAGCGGCGGCAAGGCCGCCGAAGAGGCCAGGCGTGATGGCCTGGCCTATGCCGAGAAGTACCTGCAGATCCTGGTCGATTTCGCCAGCAATGACGACGAACGCGCCACCAGCCGGCAACTGGTGGCCAGCTGGAAAGCCTATCGCGAACTGGCCGGCAAGGCCGTGGCGCTGGCCCAGGCTGGCCAGTCGTCGGAAGCCCTGATGCTGGCCGCTGACAGCGCCCAGCCTTATGAGCAGATGGCCAGCATCCTCAAGTTCATCAGCGATTCGGTCTCGCAGGAATCCGCCGCTTCGGTCGTCGATGGCGAGCAGGCCTACCGCTCCGCCTGGCGCGCGCTCTTGGCCGTGAGCGTGGCGGCGCTGCTGTGTACGCTGGGGCTGGCGCGGCTGTTGATCCGTGGCATCGCCACGCCGTTGCGGCGGGCGGTGGAGGCGGCCAACCGCATTGCCGAAGGGGCGCTCGACCAGGACATCGTCGTCCACGGACGTGACGAGATCGCGCAACTGCTCTCGGCCATGCAGCGCATGCAGTACGCGCTGGTGGGCATCGTCGCCGGGGTGCGGCGCGAAGCCGAGCACGTGGCCACGGCCAGCGTCGAGATCGCTTCCGGCAACGCCGACCTCTCGACCCGCACCGAGGCCCAGGCCGCTGCGCTGGAAGAGACGGCCGCCACCATGAACGAACTCAACGCCACCGTCCAGAAGAATGCCGACGATGCCCGCGAGGCCAGCAGCACGGCGCAGCAGGCCAGCGCCGTGGCCTTGCAGGGCGGACAGGTGGTGCAGCAGGTGGTGCAGACCATGCGCGGCATCGAAGACAGTTCGCAGCGCATCTCCGAGATCGTCGGCACCATCGATGGGATCGCCTTCCAGACCAATATCCTGGCCTTGAATGCCGCCGTGGAAGCGGCGCGGGCGGGCGAGCAGGGGCGCGGTTTTGCGGTGGTCGCCACTGAGGTGCGCTCGCTGGCCCAGCGCAGCTCGCTGGCCGCGCGCGAGACCAAGACCCTGATCAATGAATCGGTGGCGCGCATCCAGACCGGTGCGCGCCTGGTGGACCAGGCCGGGCAGACGATGGAAGAGATCGTGGCGGCGGTGCGCAGCGTCTCGGCCATCGTGGCCCAGATCAGCCAGGCCAGCCTGGCTCAGAGCGGTGATATCGCCGAGGTCGAAGGGGCCATCCGGCAACTGGATGACGCCCTGCAACAGAATGCCGCCCTGGTCGAGCAGAGCGCAGCGGCCAGTGAAAGCCTGCGCCAGCAGGCCGGCAACCTGCTGGGGACGGTGTCGGTATTCCGCATTGCCGCCAGCCCGGTGCAGGACACGCTCCCGGCGATGACTCCGGGCTTGCCCTTGCTGGCGCAATGACATGATTTCTGGTGGTTGGATGTGAGTCCACGGCGCTTGACTGTGCCTTTGATGACGGCCTAGGCCGTCATTTTTTTTGCCTTGTCGGGCCTTTTTCTGTGCTTATTTCTCGCCGGAGAAGAGCGCCGCCACGTGCCGCCAGGCTGCACCGATATCGTGCGCCGAGGCCGGGATGGCGGGCCGGCGCAAATTATTTCCGTCCCCGTCCGGCTGCTCTTGATGACTTGCTCATTTGGGCTAATGGCTAATCCGGCGCAAGGGTTTTAATCCAGTCATGCCGCAAGGAGCAGATTGTCCGCCTCCTCGCGGCGCGGTTCCCGGTATCTCGCTTGCCACTGGCGCAGGCGGACACTCTCCCGAAAACGCTATGGAAAGGTAATTGTATGATCGAAGCAGAACTGGAGTCGCTCAACTTCGCCGACGCTCCCAAGATGGTAACGCCCAACTATCCCGGTCCCAAGACCGCAGCGGCGCTGGAACTGTCGGCACGCACCGAATCGATGGCGCGCGGCGGCGGTCGCATGCCCATCGCCATGGACCAGGCCTTCGGCGTGACCTTCAAGGACCCGGACGGCAATACCTTCATCGACCTTTCCGCTGGCGTGGGCGTGAGCAGCGTGGGGCGCTGCAATCCGCGCGTGGTCGAAGCCATCCGCAAGCAGTCCGAATCGCTGATGCACTCGATGGAAGTCAACAGCTCCAAGCGCACCGAGCTGGCCGCCAAGATCTCCGAGATCATGCCCGATGGCCTGCGCGGCGATTGCATCACCTTCTTCACCCAGGGCGGCAGCGATGCCCTGGAAGCCGCCGTCAAGTTCGCCAAGCGCGTCACCGGCCGGCACCAGATCATCGCCTTCCACGGCGGCTACCATGGCATCTGGAACGCCTCCAATGCGCTCACCACCGGCACTGCCTACCGCAAGGGCTTCGGTCCCTTCATGGGCGGCGTGATCCATGCGCCGTATCCCTACGCCTACCGCTTCCCCTTCGACACCAGCAACAAGAGCGCCGAGCAGATCGCCGGTGAATATGTCGATTACCTGCTCAACACCCCCTATACCGCGGCTGATGACGTGGCCGCCGTGATCGTCGAGCCGGTCCAGGGCGAGGGCGGTTACGTGCCGCCGTCGCCGGAGTTCCTGCAGATCCTGCGCAAAGCCTGCGACCGCAGCGGCGCACTGCTGATCGTCGATGAAGTGCAGGCTGGCGCTGGCCGCACCGGCAAGATGTGGGCGGTGGAACATTCGGGCGTGAAGCCCGACATGCTGACCTTCGGCAAGGGCATCGGCGGCGACATGCCCATGGCCGGCCTGGTGATGCGCTCGGACCTGGCCGCCAAGATCCCCGACGGTTCGCAGCCCAATACCTTCGCCGCCAATTCGATCTCGGCGGCGGTGGCGCTGACCAACATCAGCATCCTGCAAGACCCGCGCCTGGACCTGGTCAACCGCGCCCACACCCTGGGCCTGGAAGCACAGGAACGCATCCGCAGCTTCAACAGCCCCTGGGTGGGCGAGGTGCGCGGACGCGGCCTGATGATCGGCATCGAGCTGGTGGAAAACCGCGAAACCCGCGAACCGCTCTCGCGCGAGAAGCTGGGCAAGCTGATGGATTACGTGGTCGGTCATGGCGTGCTGATGATTCCTTGCGGCCGCTATACCAACGTCATGCGCGTGATGCCTTCGCTGACCATTCCGCGCTCGCTGATGTTCAAGGGGCTGGACATCTTCGGCGCGGGTCTGGCTTCGCTCTGAACCTGACAGGCAGGATGCCGGGCCGGGGCCGGGCATCCTGCCGGATTCCTCATCAATCGCAACAGGCTTGAGTCAATTGGAGAAAGTGGTCATGAAGAGAACGATCCTCGGTTTGTCCATCCTGGCGGTGGGCGCGACGCTGGCGCACGCTGCTTCGGTGCAAGATCTGGGCACTACCCTGACACCGCTGGGCGGCGACAAGGCCGCTGGCCAGGGCGTGCCGGAATGGAAGGCGGAAAACGTGGAACTGCCGGGCTGGTCCTATGGCAAGCTGCGCAAGGACTATTTCAAGTACAAGGATGAAAAGCCCACCGAGGTCATCGATGCCTCCAACGTGGACAAGTACGCCGACCATCTCACGCCGGGACAGGTGGCCCTGATCAAGCAGGTCAAGGGCTACAAGATGGATATCTATCCCACCCACCGCTACTGTGCGGCGCCGGACTTCGTGGTCGAGAACACCAAGAAGAACGTGGCCGATGGCAAGATCGGCGCTGACGGCTGGAGCCTGGCCGAAGCCAATGTGCCGGGCATTCCTTTCCCCTTGCCCAAGACCGGCCTGGAAGTGATGTACAACAGCAAGATGCGCTATCGCGGGATCGGTGTGGACTTCCCCAATACCATCACGGCAGTCTCGCCGCGCAAGGGCAGCAATGAGTGGATCAAGGCCAGCCAGCAGTTGACGCTGTTCTATCCCTCCAACGTCAAGGGCAGCACCAAGCTCTCCACGCTGGGCGGGGTCGAGTTCTACACCTACGTCGCCTATTCTTCGCCCACCGCACTGGCCGGCCAGGCGCTGACGGTGACCACCTACCTGAACCGCCCCGGCGCCGAGACCTTCTACTACTTCCCTGGCCAGCGCCGCGTGCGCCGCATGCCGTCGTATGCCTACGATGCACCGCAGATCGGCATGGAAAACCAGTACACCATGGATGAGCCGACCGTCTTCAACGGCACCATGGACCGCTTCGACTGGAAGCTGGTCGGAAAAAAAGAAATCTATATCGCCTACAACAGTTTCGGGGCCAACAACTTCAAGGCCAATTTCGACGACATCGCCAAGCCTGACTTCGTAGCCGAGAACGCCCGCCGCTACGAGCTGCACCGCGTCTGGGTGGTGGAAGCCACGGTCAAGCCGGGTGTGCGCCACCTGGCACCCAAGCGCACCTTCTATGTCGATGAGGATAGCTGGAACCTGGTGCTCTCCGATGACTACGACGCCCAGAACAAGCTGTGGAAGCACCGCGAGGGTTACATCATTCCGGTCTATGAGACCGGCGCCTGCGACCTCGCCGGCTTTGCCCAGTACAACCTGGCCGAAGGCCGCTACCTGATGGATTCGCACTCGGCCGGCACCGGCAAGGACATCCACTGGGAAACCGAGGCCAAGGACAATGCG
The DNA here is from genome assembly GCF_001929405.1 of Herbaspirillum camelliae. NCBI lineage: Bacteria > Pseudomonadati > Pseudomonadota > Betaproteobacteria > Burkholderiales > Oxalobacteraceae > Herbaspirillum > Herbaspirillum camelliae. The sequence continues at coordinate 71,441 of NZ_KV880769.1, read as the reverse complement.
CGCCTGCGCGACAACTTCTATAGCGCCGACAACCTGCGCGCCATCAGCGACCGCTGAGCCCAGCGCTCCGCTCTTTGACATACCTTACGGGGAAGGGAAAACCATGAAGATGCAATTGCGTAAGAAGCTGCGGCGCACGGGATCGGCGCTGCCACGGATGTTGCCGGTGGTGTTGCCGTTGATGGGGGCCTGTCTGTATTCGGGCAACGCCCAGGCCTTTACCTTCGAGACCGAATCGGTCTCGGGCAACTTTGACTCCACGGTCACGCTGGGCGTGGGCATCCGCGCCGCCAAGCCGGGTTGCAGCAGCATCATCGGCACGGTCAACGGCGGCCAGCCCTCCGGTCCGACCGGCGCCGGTGCGCCGGCGGGCTGTGCTGACTCGCTGTCGCAGTACAACGACCAGGGCAACCTGAACTATGACCGGGGCAGCGCCTTTACCACCTATCTCAAGGGCACCCACGAGCTGATGCTGAAGCTGCCGGACGATTTCAAGTTTCTGGGCCGGGTGAGCTGGATGCGCGACTTCGCCGCCGCCACCAGCACCACCGGCTATGTCAGCGGCGGTGGTGGCAGCACCTTCCCCGGCAATGCGTCCGGCCAGGTCAGCAACAAGACACGCTTGCTGGACCTGTGGGTGAGCAAGGAGTTTTCCATCGGTGACCAGCGCGCCCGCCTGCGTGTGGGTAACCAGGTGGTCAACTGGGGCGAGAGCCTGTTCATCCCGGGCGGTATCAACCAGACCAACGCGCTGGACCTGATGCGCCTGTCGCAACCGGGTACGCAGATGAAGGAAGCGGTATTGCCCGCACCGATGGTCAACTTTGCTACCGGCCTGGGCAAGGGCTTCAGCATCGAGACCTATCTGCAGCAGGGCTGGCAGCGCAACTACTTCCCGCCGGTGGGCAGTTACTGGTCGATTGGCACCATCGGCAACGGCGCGACGGAGCTGGGCGTGCCGACCACCAGTACGCCGCGTTCCAGCGGCCAGTATGGCGTGGCGCTGCGCTATAGCCCCAAGGACAGCGAGATGAACTTCGGCCTGTACCTGATGAACTACCACGACAAGTCGCCGGTGATGTCCACCTCGACCTCGTCGCTGTCGGGCTTCGGCTATTCCTACCTGCAGGACCGCAAGATGATCGGCGCCAGCATGAACTTCCCGGTGGGTAACTGGGCGGTGGGCACCGAATTGTCGTATCGCCCCAAGGACCCGATCACGCTCAACACCTCCACCGCCGGCAACAGCCCCACCACCAACGGCACCGGCTGCCTGGCCAATGGCAATTGCTACGTCGAGACTGCCAAGTACCAGCTGGCCGTCACGGGCATGTTGAGCATGACGCCCAGCGACAATCCGACCATCCTGAAGGCACTGGGCGGGGCTGATACCGCTACGCTGATGGCCGAAGCGGTGGGGATCTACTATCCCAACATGAAGAGCGCCTACCAGGGCATCCCGGTGGCCGCCGGCAACTGGGGCTGGGGTTACGACACCTCCGCCAACGCGCGCGCCACCGGTGCCGGTACGCCGCCCAGCGTCGGTACTGCGCTTTCCTATGGCTACAACCTGGACTTCAGCTGGGTCTATGACGGTTCGCTGATCCCGGGCTGGCAGGTGGTGCCGGAGATCTTCTACTTCCAGGCCTTGCATGGACGCACGCCCAACTTCGCGGGCACCTTCATGCAGGGGGCGAAGTCGGCCAACTTCATCGTCAGCTTCATCCAGAACCCGGCCAAGTGGCAGTTCTCGCTCAACTACGCCATGTTCTGGGGCGGCGACACGATCTTCGACCAGCCGCTGCGGGGTCGCAATTTCGTGGGCGCCACCGCGACCTACAACTTCTGATCCCGGTCGGACTGCGCCCTCTCGGAGGGCGTAGTCCGTTCCGGTCGTGTCATGTCTTTCCTGCTGGACTAGGATCACTATGCGTTTTCTCAACGGCTTTCTCAGCCTGGCGCGCCTGGAGGCGCTGGCGTTCCGCGCGCGGGTCGCCATCCTGCTGGCGCTGCTGGCCTTCACGGCGCTCATGGCGGTGTTCTCGCTGCAACTGCGCATGGACGCCGGCTTCGAGAAACAGATTCCCTCGGACCATGAATACGTCGCCACGCAGCATCAGTACCGCGACGAACTGTTCGGGGCCAATCGCTTGAACATCGTGCTGCGCGCCCGCCACGGCAGCATCTGGACCAGGGAAGGGCTGACGCGCCTGAACGCCATGACCCAGGCCGTCATGTTCCTGCCCAACGTCAATCGCCTGGGCGTGCAGTCGCTGTGGACGCCCAATACCTTCGTCAACGAGATCACTGAAGAAGGCTTTCGCGCCGATCCCGTCATCGCGGGCACTGTCACGCCTGAGAGCTTGACGCCCGAGGTCATCGCCAGCATTCGCGACAGCGCCAACAATGGCGGTTTCGTCGGGACGCTGGTCTCGCGCAAGCAGGACAGCGCCATGATCATTGCCGAGATCAATGAATTCGACGCCAACGGCAAGAAGGTCGACTACCTGGCCTACAACAAGCTCTTGAACGACCTGCGCGCCAAGTACGAGAACGCCGACTTCGAGGTGCAGATCATCGGCTTTGCCAAGCAGATCGGCGATGTGGCCGATGGCGCCCAGGGCGTGCTCAAGTTCTGCATCATGGCCTTGCTGCTGACGGCGCTGGCGGTGTACTGGTATTGCCGTTCGCTGCCCTTTACGCTCTTGCCCATCCTCTGTTCGCTGGTGTCGCTGGTATGGCAGTTCGGTACCTTGCACCTGCTGGGTTACGGGCTGGACCCACTGGCGGTGCTGGTGCCTTTCCTGGTATTTGCCATTGGCGTGTCGCACGGGGTGCAGCAGATCAATTACATCGTGCGCGGCATCGCTGCCGGCATGGGCTGCGAAGAGGCGGCGCGCGCCAGCTTCCGTGGCCTGCTGGTGCCGGGCGTGCTGGCGCTGGTGACGGCCTTCGTCTCCTTCATCACGCTCACGCTCATTCCCATACCCATGGTCAAGGAGCTGGCCATCACCGCCTCCATCGGCGTGGGCTACAAGATCATCACCAACCTCTTCATGCTGCCGCTGGCGGCCTCGCTGCTGAAGGTGAACAAGGCCTATGCCGACGCCGCCATGCGCGCCCAGCAGAAGCGTGCGCGCTGGCTGCAGGTGTTTGCTCGCGCTGCCCATCCGCGCAATGCCCGCGTGATCGTGGTGGTGACGCTGGCGCTGTTTGCGGCCTCGGTCTGGTACAGCAGCGATCGCCTGGTGGGCACCTTGCAGGCGGGGGCGCCCGAACTGCGCGCCGATTCGCGCTACAACCTCGATGCCAAGTCCATCTCGGACAACTATGACACTGGCCTGGACTGGCTCTCGGTGATCCTGGCCACGCCCGAGAATTCCTGCGACAAGGTGGCCTTCGGGCGCTACCAGGAGCAGTTCGATGCGGCCATGCGCCATGTGCCGGGAGTGATGTCGGTGAGCTCCTTCGCCGAGCAGATGAAGATCTACAACGAAGGCTACAACGAGGGCAATCCCAGCATGTATTCGGTGCCGCTGGACCCGGCCAACTATGCGGCGCTGGCGGTGGAGATCGGGCGGGTGCGCGGCTTCCTCTCCAAGGATTGCAGCATGCTGGCCACCCACCTCTACCTGACCGACCACAAGGCCTCGACCATCAACGGCATCATCGCGGCGGTCAAGCAGTATCGCGCCGCGCACCCGCTGCCGGGCCTGACCATCCGCCTGGCTGCGGGCAATGCGGGCGTGATCGCGGCCGTCAATGAAGAGGTGGAAAAGTCGGAGCTGCCGATGATGCTGTATGTCTATGCCGCCATCATCGTGCTGGTGTTCGCGGTCTATCGCGACCTGCGCGCCGTTGTGGCCTGCTGCCTGCCGCTCACCGTGGCCACCTTCATCGGCTATGCCTTCATGAAGCAGTTGCAGATCGGGCTGACCGTGGCGACCTTGCCGGTGATGGTGCTGGCCGTGGGCATCGGTGTGGACTATGCCTTCTACATCTATAGTCGTCTGCAGATGCACCTGGCCGCTGGCGAAGCCATCGCCGTGGCGCTGGAGAAATCGATCCAGGAGATCGGCGTGGCCACCATCTTCACGGCCATCACACTGGCCATTGGCGTAGCGACCTGGTCCTTCTCGCAGCTGAAGTTCCAGGCCGACATGGGCAAGCTGCTGGCCTTCATGTTCATCGTCAACCTGATCATGGCCATGACCGCCTTGCCGGCCTTCGCGGTGGTGCTGGAACGGATGTTCCCGCGCAAGGGCAAGATCAAGGTCAACAGCATGATGAACCATTGAGGCGGCAGGGCAAATGATGATGCACGGGAGAATCGATGTGATGAACGTCTGTAAGACATTGCTGTGGCTGGCGCTGGCGGGTTGCAGCGCGCTGGCGGCGGCGCAGGGAATGGAGCCGGTGCCGGTGCGTGCTGCCGTGGCGGATCGCTTTGCCGATCGCGCCATGATGCTCGATGCCGCACTGGCCGGCGAGCGTGTGGTGGCGGTGGGGGCGCGCGGGGAGGTGATCCTCTCCGACGATGGCGGCAGGCAATGGCGGCAGGCGCGCCAGGTGCCGGTGGATTTCACGCTGACCGCGGTGAGCTTTGTCGATGACAAGGAGGGCTGGGCGGTCGGACATGGCGGCGTGGTGATCCATACCGCCGACGGCGGCGAGACCTGGCAATTGCAGCGCAGCGCCACCGATGTGGACCAGCCCTTGTTTACGGTCTATTTCCGCGACCGCCAGCATGGCTGGGCGGCGGGCTTGTGGTCCTTGCTGTTGCAGACCGAGGACGGCGGCAAGACCTGGACCACCCTGCACCTGCCGGTGGCCGCCGGCAGCAAGCGCAGCGACCTGAACCTGCTGCGCTTCTTCCCTGGCAGCGGCGACACGCTCTATCTGGCCGCTGAGCAAGGCACGCTGTTCCGCACCACCGATGCTGGCCAGCACTGGGACCTCCTGGCTACCGGCAGCAAGGCTTCGCTATGGAGCGGGGCGGTGGTGCAGCCTTCGGGGGCGCTCATCGTGGCCGGCCTGGGCGGCAAGCTCTTGCGCAGCACCGATGGCGGCAGCCAGTGGCAGACCGTGGCGCTGCCCACCAGCGGCTCCATTACGCGGGTGCAGGCCACGCAGGGATTGCTGACTGCTTCCTCGCTGGAAGGCAAGATTCTGCAAAGCCGTGACGAGGGCGCGACCTGGCAGGTCTTGTGGAGTGCGCCGCAGGGCTTGACGACGATCCTGGTGAACCGCCTTGGGCAGGTGCTGCCCTTTTCCAAGGAGGGCGTGCTCAAGCCCGTTGAAGGCGTGGCGGCCAAGCCTTGAGACGCTGCGCATCGTCTTTTGCATAAAAGATATAAGCGATATAAACGGTATAAACGATATAAATAATTTCAATTCTTTGATTGATGGATGACCATGAAACTCCTGCATCTCGACACCAGCATCCTGGGTGAACATTCCGTAAGTCGCCAGCTTTCGGCCGATATCGTGGCGCGCCTGCGCAGCCTGCATCCGGACCTGGAGGTGATCTATCGTGACCTGGCCGCTGCTGCACCCCGGCACCTGTCGACACAGCACCTGGCCGCCTTCGGTGGGGCCGAGGTGGAAGATCCGGCCTTGCGCGCTGACCTGGCGCTGGGCCAGGCCTGCCTGGACGAATTGCTGCAGGCCGACCTGCTGGTGATCGGCGCGCCGATGTACAACTTTTCGCTGCCCTCGCAACTGAAGGCCTGGATCGACCGCGTGGCCGTGGCCGGCACTACCTTCGCCTATACCGATGCCGGTCCGGAAGGCTTGCTCAAGGGACGCCGCGCCTACATCGCCTCGGTGCGGGGCGGGCAATATGCGGAGGGCACGGCCGAGGCGGCGCTGGATCATCAGGAGCGTTATCTGCGCGACCTGCTGGGCTTCCTCGGCATCGTGGATGTGAGCGTGGTGCGCGCAGAAGGGGTGGCCATGGGCGACACCGAGAAGGCGCAGGCGCTGGCAACTGCCGCCGAGCGCATTGCTTCGCTGCGCATGGATTAAACTGGCGCCGCATTTGCGCAGAAGAGGGAAGATCATGCTGAAAAACACCACCGAGCGTTTCGGTTCCATCGCCAAGCTGTTCCATTGGTCCATGGCTGCGGCCTTTATCCTGGCCTACATCGTGGTCTATTACGTGATCTGGTTCATCGATCCGGAGACCAGCATCAAGCCGGCCTTGTTCGGCATCGAACCCAATGGCGCGCTGGTGATTCCCTTGCTCAATATCCACTGGGTGCTGGGCGTGAGCATCGGGGTGCTGGTGGTGCCGCGGCTGATCTGGCGCATCATCAATGTGGAACCGGCGCCGGTGCCGGGCAGCGCCCTGGAGCACCTGCTGGCGCGGCTGGCGCACTGGGCGTTGTACCTGTTCATGATCGTCATGCCGTTGACGGGCTATCTCAATACCTACGATCCGACCAATTTCGGGCTGTTCGTCATTCCGGCCTTCCGCGAGACGGCGCTGTTCGCCTGGATCGCCAGCACCTGGCAGCTCACGGCTGAGCAGGTGGAGACGCCCATCTTCGCGGTCCACAAGTTCCTGGGCGACTGGGTGGTGTGGGTGGTCGTGGCCCTGCATGTGGCGGCGGCGATCTTCCACCACCGCGTGCGCAAGGACGCGACCTTGACGCGCATGCTGCCGGCGGCCTGGGATGGCCAGGCCGGGCAGAAGCGTGACTGAGTGCGGCTGATGCGCCGCTGAGTGCTTGGGACAGCGCTAGTTCAGGCTCCTACGGGCGGCGCGAAATCGCCGTCCTTGCGCGCAGTGGCATCGGCCGTGGCGGGTTGTGACGGTGCGGCGCTGTTGGGCGTGTGCTGCTGGGCGGGAGGGGCGACCATGCTGCTTTCCTGCGCGACGGCTTGCATGTCTTGTTCACCCAGGGTACGCGGCATGCCGGCGTCGGTCTCGGCGCGGCGGCGACGGTTGATGTCGTCGTACTGGCGCTTCACGGGTCGGGCGCAAGCCAGCATGGCCAATGACCCGGCAGCCAGCATGAAGAGGGAGAGCTTTTTCATCGCGGCTCCTGTACAGAGGTAGAGGGAAGGGGAGCCTTGATTATCGCCAGCGGGGCGGTTTGCGCATGTCGGACGACGGCGCAATCGCTCGTCGGTGAGCGCGAGACATTGAGGATGAGCTTGGCGGTGATGCGCAAAACAAAAAAGGGCCCATCTTGCGATGGACCCTTTTTTTACTACATATGGTGCGGCTGGCAGGAATCGAACCCACGACCCCTTGGTTCGTAGCCAAGTACTCTATCCAGCTGAGCTACAGCCGCGAAAGAACGAGATTATAAGGAGCTTTTCTAAAAAGTACAAACATTTTTTCGAGGGCAGGTAAAAAATATCTTCAAGCGCTTCAACAGCCTCAATACACTTCGCGCGCAATGAAGGGATGGTACTGGAACAGCCAGGTCTCGCTCAGCGCTTGCCCCTGGTGGCGCAGGAACAGACGCAGCTCAACGGCCTCTTCTCCTTCTGCGGTGAGATCGAACTGCGCGCGCCAGTGGCCCGGCACGCCATTGGGCAGGGCTTCCGTGTAGACATAGGAAATGCTGCCGCGTGAGGTGCTGATGACGGCCTCGGGCTTTACCCCGAAAGGCAGGGCTTGCAGCGGCGGCCCCTTGAACTCGACCATGAACTTGCGCACCTGCGGCGGACGCGGCTGTCCCGGCTGGCCGCCGCGTCCCAGCCGCGTGGCCACGCAGCGCGCCAGTGCGCTGGGGAAGGGCGTCTCGCTCTGCCAGTGCAGGCGGTAGCGCAGGTGATATCGGTCTCCGGCCCGGGCGGCAGCCTTGGGCACCCACATGGCGACGATGTTGTCGTGGATCTCGTCATCGGTGCGCAATTCGATCAGTTGCACCTGGCCTTCGCCCCAATCTCCCAATGGCTCTACCCAGAGGCTGGGGCGGCGCTCGTAGTGGACGCCGTCGAGGTAATGGTCGAAGTCGCGGTCGCGCTGCATCAGTCCGAAGCCGCGCGGCTGGCGGTCGGCGAAGGTCGAGGCCATCGTGCGCGGCGGGTTGTTGAGCGGTCGCCACAGGTGCTCGCCGGCGCCGTTCCAGATGGCCAGGCCGTCGGAATCATGCACTTCCGGCCGCCAGTCCACGCCGGTGCCTTTCACCGTTTCCGAATACCAGTACATGGAGGTGGCCGGGGCCAGTCCCAGCCGTTCCACGTCGCGGCGCAGGAACAGCTGCTTGTCGATCTCCATCGTCACGCCCTGGCCGCGCTGCATGGCGAAGCGGTAGGCCCCGGTGATGCTGGGGCCGTCCAGCAGGGCATAGACCACCACGGTATCGCTGCCGGGCGCGCCGGGCTCGAAGAAGAACTGGGTGAAGTCGGGGAATTCCTCGCTCTTGCCGGCCACGGCCACGTCGATGGCCACGCCGCGCGCGGACAGGCCGTATTGGTAGAGGTCGCCGATGGCGCGGAAATACGAGGCTCCCAGGAAGGCCACCCAGTCGTTCTTGCGCCAGTCCTTGGCCTGCTGGTCACCCAGCCGGCTTTCCTGGAAGCGGAAACCGGCAAAGCCGCTGCCCGGGGGCAGGGCGTGGGCGGGACTGTCGGCGGGCATGTCGAAGTAGTCGTCGCGGTAGCGCAGCTCGCGCGCCTGGGTTGGCGCCGTGGCGTCGCCCGCTCCCTCCAGCAGGAACATGCGCACCGGGACGCGGAAGAATTTGCCGAGGTGGAAGAAGGTCAGCGGGAAGGGGCCTGGTCCGGTGGCGAAGGCGGCCCGGTCGGGCTTGAAGCGGATCTTGCCGTGGGCGTCGTAGTCGATGCGGTCGAGGATGGCCGCCGGCGCCGCAGGCGCTGGCTGGTAGGGCGTGGCCGCCATCTGGCGGGCGCGTTCGATCAGCTGCGCCAATGAAAAGGGCTGGGGCGCGCTGGTTTGCATGCCCTGCGCGGCCACTGCGCCGGACGGCAGGCCCAGGGCGGATAAGGCGGCAGCGCCGGCAGTGGCGCTGAGGAAACGGCGGCGGCTGGTCATCATCTTCTCCTGTGGTCGTGCTCGCCGGCCTGGCCGGGATAAATTGACTCTGGTGAGTTCTGGCGAACTCTACAGAGTGAGCATGGAGGAGCTTGGTTCCACCCAAGCGGCCGCCCAATAAAAAGCCCGCTGCACAGGCAGCGGGCCGGGACCAGCACGGTGATGCGTCAGGCGCGCGCAGCGCCTGGCCGGATCAGTACTCCCAGAACATCTTCTGGATTTCCTTGGTGTCGGTGGTCTTGGTCAGGGCCAGCATCAGCAGGATGCGGGCCTTCTGGGCGTTGAGGGTGTCGGAGACGACGAAGTCCAGCTTGTCGTCGTCAGCTTCGCCATTGCGCGCCACGATGCCTTGGCCCACGCGGCTGGAACGCACGATCACGACGCCCTTCTTGCGGGCTTCGGTCAGCGACGGCACCACGGTGTTGTTCAGGCTGCCATCGCCCACGCCAGCGTGGATGATGCCCTGTGCGCCGGCGGCCACGAAGGCGTTCAGTGCGATCGGGTTCATGTTGGCGTAGCCGTAGACGATGTCCACTTGCGGCAGCTTGTCCAGGTTCATGATGTCGAACGGGGTGTCGACAGTGTTCTTGCGGGTGGACTGGCGATAGAAGTACGGCTTGCTGCCCTGGATGTAGCCCAGGAAGCCCAGTTCAGGCGTCTTGAAGGTATCCAGGGTGGAGGTGTTGGTCTTGGTCACTTCGCGGCCAGCATTGATCTGGTCGTTCAGGGTCACCAGCACGCCCTTGCCGATGGCTTCCTTGGAGCCGGCCAGCAGCACGGCGTTGTACAGGTTGATCGGGCCGTCAGCGCTGATGGCGGTGGAGGGACGCATGGCGCCCACGATCACCACCGGCTTCTTGCTCTTGACCACCAGGTCCAGGAAGTAGGCGGTTTCTTCAATGGTGTCGGTACCGTGGGTGATCACGATGCCGTCCACGTCGCTCTGCGCCAGCAGGGTGTTGACGCGCTTGCCCAGCTTGAGCCAGGCGTCGTTGTTCATGTTCTCGCTGGCGATCTGCATGACCTGCTCGCCGCGCACGTTGGCGACCTTCTTGAGCTCGGGAACGGCGGCGATCAGGGCGTCCACGCCGACCTTGGCGGCGGTGTAGCCGACCGTGGTGGTGGTGGTCGCGCCGGTGCCGGCGATGGTGCCGCCGGTGGCCAGGATCACCACGTTGGGCAGGTTTTGCGCTTGCGCGGCCGCGGCGGCGACCAGGCAGAGCAGGACCAGGAAGGGTTGGAAGATTTTTCTGATGAGCATGTGTGCCTCTGACTGTGGATTGGATATTGTTGTATGGACTGCGCCAGCCGGTCTGATCCGCTACTGCCCTGGATGGATGAGCCGTTCCACGGCGCAGCGCCCACACGATAGCACTGGCTCGCGTGAGGATCAAAGGTTTTTTTAGAGGGTGAGAAAGCTGCACCGGGAGCGGGATTGCCTGCACCTTGATGAGCCTTTGCGGCACCATTGCAGAGCGTGCCGATGCTGTCTGACTCGCAACTGACAGGGCACTGACGGCGCTCTGGTGCGGCCCTTGCCTTGCACTGCCGGAGAAGTTGCACTCTCGGGTAAGATGGTGCTGCGCACAGCAATTCCGATGAATGACCGGCCACGACCGGCCGCGCCGTGCCAGCGCACGCCACACCGGGTACGGCGCGCGGCGATGATGGAGAATCATGATGTTTGCCACCGAAAAATTTACCGACCCCGACGCCGCCTATGCGCGCGTGCTGGAGATCTACGAGCACAACACGGCCATCCTGCGCGATGCCTTCCGCCAGTTCTCCAGCGGACAGCCGATGGATCAGCAGCGGGTGCGGGCCTGCTATCCCTTCGTCCGCATCACGACCGAGAAGTCCACCCATACCGATACCCGGCAGTCCTTCGGCTTCGTCGCCGGCCCTGGCTGCTACCAGACTACGCTCACGCGTCCCAAGCTGTTCCATCAATACCTGCTGGCGCAGTTCCGCCTGATCTTGCAGAACCATGAAGTGCCGCTGGAGGTGGGCGTGAGCGACATGCCCATCCCCGTGCATTTCGCCTTCCCTGAAGGCATCCACGTCGAGGGCAGCCTGGACCCTGAACACCTGCGCACGCTGCCGGATCATTTCGATCTGCCTGACCTGGCGGCCATGGATGACCGCATCGCCAACGGGACCTATGAGGTGGACAACGGCGCCTGGCGCGAAGGTCCGCATCCGCTGGCGCTGTTCACGGGGCCGCGCATCGATTATTCGCTGCACCGGCTGCGCCATTACACGGCGACCTCGCCGGACCAGTTCCAGCGTTACGTGCTCTTCACCAACTATGCCTTCTATGTCGATGAGTTCGTGCGCCTGGGCCGCCGCCTGATGGAGCCCACCGACGATCCGGACGAGCTGGCCTATCGCCGCCAGTACACCGCCTTTGTCGAGCCCGGCAATGTCACCACCTGGAGCGCCAACCAGGAAGGCGCCGAGACCCGCGCCGCTTCCGGCGTGGCGCCGGCGCGCCAGCCGCAGATGCCGGCCTATCACCTGCAGCGCGCGGACGGTAGCGGCATCACCTTGGTCAATATCGGCGTGGGTCCCTCCAATGCGAAGACGGTCACCGACCACGTCGCCGTGCTGCGTCCGCACGGCTGGCTGATGCTGGGCCACTGCGCCGGCCTGTCGGCCTCGCAGCGCATGGGCGACTACGTGCTGGCGCATGCCTATGTGCGCGATGACCATGTGCTGGACGACGACTTGCCGCTGTGGGTGCCGATCCCGGCGCTGGCCGAAGTGCAGCTGGCCTTGCAGGACGCCGTGGCCAGCATCACCCGGCTGGATGGCTATGAGTTGAAGCGCATCATGCGTACCGGCACGGTGGCTTCGGTGGATGACCGCAACTGGGAACTGCGCGACCATCGCACGCCGTTGTTGCGCTTCTCGCAGAGTCGCGCCATTGCGCTGGACATGGAGAGCGCTACGGTGGCGGCCAACGGCTTCCGCTTCCGCGTTCCCTACGGCACCTTGCTGTGCGTGTCGGACAAGCCGCTGCATGGCGAGATCAAGCTGCCCGGCATGGCCAATACCTTCTACGAGCAGCGCGTGGCGCAGCACTTGCAGATCGGTATCCGCGCGCTGGAGCTGTTGCGCAACAATGGCATCGAGCAGGTCCACAGCCGCAAGCTGCGCAGCTTCGCCGAGCCGGCCTTCCGCTGACGCTTTGCTTCTTGGTGGTCGCTGATGGTCGCTGACGCCCGCACCCCATCGGGGTGGCGGGCGTTATTTTTTGGTGGACGCGGCGGGACTCAGTGGCGTGGCAGGCGGTGGGTGCGCGTGAGCCGATAGTAGAGCGCGGCGCCGATGAGCAGGGTGATAGCCGCCACGCACAGGGAAGGCGTGAAGGAGCCACTCGCATGGACCAGCGAAGTGGCCAGCGGCGGGCCGGCGATCTGGCCGATGCCGTAGGCGGCCGTCATCAGGGCCATCAGGCTGCTGGCCTGTTCGCGGCGCAGGCGACGCGCCTCCCGCATGCCGAACAGGGTGATGGCCGTGAAGGGCAGCCCCAGCAGCAGGCAACTCAGCGCAAAGCCCCAGGCGTTGGGGACGAGGATGGAGAGCAGCACGCCCGCTGCCTGCATCAGGTAGGCTGCCGTGAGCAGCAGGCGTTGGTCAGTGTGGACCGACAAGCGGGTGGCGCTGAAGGCCCCCGCTGCTACCGACAACCCGAAGATGGGCCAGAAGTAATCCGGCCAGGCCGAACCCGGCAGCGCCTGGCGCGCGATCACCGGCAGGAAGGTGGCGGTGATGATGTAGCCGAAGCCGGCGATGCCATAGGCAATGACTTGCACGGTGACTTCCCGTTTCTGTCGGGGGGACTCCTGTGCGCTGGCATCGGGGGTGGTCGCCGTGGCGCTGGCCTGGCCCTGCCCGGCGTCGAAGCGGAAGGTCTGCCAGACCAGGGCGGTCAGTCCCAAGGCGATGATGCCGTAGGCGATCCAGCCGCCTGCGGCCACCCAGCCGGCCGAGATCATCGGTCCGGTCAGCAGGCCCGTGAGCGCAATGCCCAGTCCAGGACCGCAGAAGATCACGCCGCCCAGCTCGGGACGCTGCAACTGCGTGAGCTGGTGCAGGCACCAGCCTGCGGTGTAGACGAAGACGTAGGCGCTGGCCACGCCCGAGAGGAAACGCATCATCAGCCACAGCCAGTTCCATTGCAGCAGGCCCATGCCCAGCGTGAGCAGGATGGTGGCCACCAGGCCGATGCGCAGCATGCGCACGCCACGCTTGCTGCGATGCAGCGCGCAGGCCATGGCGCCGACGAAATAGCCCAGGTAGTTGGCCGTGGCCAGCCACCCACCCATCTGCAGGTTCAGGCTGCCTTCGTGCAGCATCAGCGGCAGCAAGGGCGTGAAGGCGAAACGCCCGATTCCCATCGCCACCGACAAGGCCACCATGCCGGCCAGGCAGACCTTCCAGGACAGGCGGTTGCGCTGCGCCGGCGAGCGCGGCAAGGAAGAGGCTGGGGCGGTGGAAGACTGGGGCATGGCGAGCTGGGCATGAACAATGAGCGACTATGCTATCGTGTTTCAATCATTCGAAAAAATGAATAATAAGGATGAATCCATCTTTATTGGAGATAGATATGGAACTGGCCGAACTGGAGATCTTTCGTACCGTGGTCGCCGAGGGCGGGGTCACCCGCGCGGCCGAGCGGCTCAACCGGGTGCAATCCAATGTGACCACGCGTATCAAGCAACTGGAGCAATCGATGGGGGTGCCGTTGTTCGTGCGGGATCGCCGCCGCATGGTGTTGACCGCTGCCGGCGAGGCGCTGCTGGACTATGCCGAGCGCATCCTCGACCTGGCCCAGGAGGCCAGGCAGGCCGTGGCTCCGCAAAGTCCGCGCGGACGTCTGCGCATCGGTTCCATGGAGAGTGCTGCCGCCAGCCGTCTGCCGGGGCCGCTGGCCGAGTTCCACCAGCGCTGGCCGGAGGTGCGGCTGGAACTGTCCACCGCGCCCACCGACGTGCTCATGGCCCAGGTGCGCGCCTGCAAGCTCGATGCAGCGCTGGTGGCCGGGCCGGTGAGCGATCCGGCCTTCGACGCCACGCCGCTGTTCCGGGAAGAGCTGCTGCTGGTCACGCCGCGCAGCCACCGGCGCGTGCGCGCGCCCGAGGAGGTGATGCTCGATACGCTGATCGTCTTCGAACAGGGGTGCGCCTATCGCCGTCATGCCGAGGCCTGGTTTGCCGGTCACGGGGCCGGCCGCCAGCTGCCGCGTACGCTGGAACTGGCCTCGTATCACGCCATCCTGGCCTGCGTGTCGGCCGGGGCGGGCGTGGCCGTGGTGCCGCGCTCGGTGATTGCCATGCAGATGGAGCCGCACGGCTTCGCCACCCACTCATTGGGTCGCGATGGCCGCATCACCACCTTCCTGATCAGCCGGCGCGAGCGTTACAGTGCATCCTTCCTGGCATTGCGTTCTTTACTTATCGCCAGCGTTTGATATATTTGATTCATAGTGGCGGTTGTAAATATGTGTTTTTTTGCAGCATGCCTGCAGCATATGAAGAGGGTGTAACCATTTGTAAAAAGCGCTGCCTCGGACGTCTGATTTTCTTATATTGAAGTTCCCCCTCCATTCTCCCCCCCGAGAATGGGATTTACCCCACGGACAGCAATGGACGTGGGGTTTTTCTTTTCTCCCGACGCTTTTCATTTCCTCGTTTGCCCGCTTCCCGCCTGGGTTTGCGGCGCACCAATGTCCATTGTCAGGGTTTTGTCAACTTGAGGGTGTCAGCCTTGTCCTGTTGTGTGGGAATGCATTCTCACGCTGGTCTGATCACGGTATCTGTTAGGAAAATGGCCCGCCCTTGTTACAGGCAGCGCAGTCATCGTCCTGCTTTCAGCGGCTCAGCGCACACTGCCCACGATGAGATTGCCGCGCGCGGCCGACTGGATGGCCAGCACGGCGGGATGGGTCAGCTTGCGCTGTACCGAGATGGCGTAGAACTGTTCGCGGATGGCGTCAGTGCGGCCGATCTCCACCAGTCCGTATTGCTTGCGGATCTGCGCCGCAATGGCGGCAGGTGCGGCGAAGATGCCTGCGCCAGCGTCGCCGAAGGCCAGCAGCAGGGCGCCGTCATCGAATTCGCCGGTGATCTGCGGGCGGATCTTTTCCTTCTCGAACCAGCGCAGCAGGCGCGGGCGCACGGCCGCATCTTCGCCGGGCATGAGGAAAGGCGCGCCATCGAAGCTGGCGGGGAAACCCTTGCGGTAGCGCCTGGCCAGCTCAGGGGTGGCGAAGAAGCTGGTGTCGCATTCGCCCAGCAGGTGGTGGTAGCCGCGCACGTCGACATTGGGCGGCATGGGACTGTCGGCGATGATGATGTCCAGCTTGTGCAGCGCCAGATCGGCCAGCAGCACATCGAGCTTGCCTTCGCGGCAGATGATGCGGATCGGGTCCTCCATGGCCAGGGCGCTTTCCAGCAGCAGGTAGGCAATCGCCTTGGGCACCGCATCGGCCACCCCCACCCGCAGTTGCAGGGCGCGGCCGCCCGGGCGCAGGCGCAGCGCCTCTTCCAGCTCCTCGCCGATGCTGAAGATGCGTTCGGCATAGTCAAACACCATGCGACCTTCATCGTTGAGTTCCAGGCGGCGGCCCACGCGGCGAAACAGCGGGTAGCCCAGGCTTTCTTCGAACAGGCTGATCTGGCCGCTGATGGTCTGCGCCGTCAGGTGCAGCCGCTCGCTGGCGCGCGCCACGCCACCGGTCTTGGCGACGGTCCAGAAATAGTGCAGGTGCTTGTAGTTCAGGCCAGCCATCAGGATTCCTTTTGCGCAAGCTTGCGTGATGTCACGCAAATCTGATACTTCGGATTTTCCGATGGATTATCTCAGAATATTCGAATTTTCATTCGTATCGATTTCACCTAGAGTAGCGCCATTGTCCGCAGCCGATATCGCCGCGCATCGGAGCGGAACGGCCACTGTCATGAAAGGAGAAGCCTGATGAAATGTCCCGTCTGTACATCCCAGCATCTGCTGATCTCGGAACGCCAGGGCATCGAGATCGACTATTGCCCGCAATGCCGCGGTGTCTGGCTTGATCGCGGCGAGCTCGATAAGCTCATCGAGCGTTCGGCGACAGCCACAGCGGCACCGGTGCCGGCCCAGCGTCCTGCGGCGCCTGCGCAGGATATGCGCTTCGGGCATGGCGGTCGTGGCGGTGAACACGCGGGCTACGAGCGTCGTGAGCATCACGGACAGAGCCATCATCACGGTGGTGGCTATGGCTACGATGCCAAGCGCAAGAAGAAGGGTTTCCTGGGCGAGATCTTCGATTTCGACTGAAGGCGTCGCCGGAAGCCATCAACACCAAGCTGGATAGATAAAACAAAGAAGAGAGGTCAATCGTGAATGGCGTAGAAAGCTTTGCCAGCTGGCCCATGTGGGCTGGTTTCATCCTGTTCGTGCTGGGTATGCTGGCGGTGGACATGTTCGCTCTGGGCGGTCGCAATGCCCACCGTGTTTCGCCCAGGGAGGCGCTGGGCTGGTCGGCGGTGTGGGTGTCGCTGGCCTTCCTGTTCGCTGGCCTGATGTGGTGGTATCTCGATGCCAACGTGGGGCGCGAGTTCGCCAACCAGAAAGGCGCCGAGTTCCTCTCCGGCTACCTGATCGAGAAGGCGCTGTCGGTGGACAACATCTTCGTCTTCCTGATGATCTTCAGCTACTTCGCCGTGCCGCCTGAAATGCAGCGCCGCGTGCTGCTGTATGGCGTGGTCGGCGCGATCGTGATGCGCGCCGTGATGATCCTGCTGGGCGCCTGGATGATCGCGCAGTTCAGCTGGATCCTGTACGTGTTCGGTGCGTTCCTGGTCTTTACCGGCGTGAAGATGCTGATCTTCGCCGACAAGGAAGCGGACCTCGGCGACAACCCGCTGCTGCGCTGGCTGCGCGGCCACCTGAAGATCAGCAATGACTACGACGGCGAGAAATTCACCACCCGCGTCAATGGCGTGCGTTACTTCACCCCGCTGATGCTGGTGCTGCTGTTGATCGAGATTTCCGACGTGATCTTCGCGGTAGATAGCATTCCGGCCATCTTCGCCATCACCAAGGATCCGTTCATCGTCTTCACCTCGAACATGTTCGCCATCATGGGTCTGCGTGCGCTGTACTTCCTGCTGGCTGATTCGGCAGAACGCTTCCACCTGCTCAAGTATGGCCTGGCGCTGGTGCTGCTGTTCGTGGGCTGCAAGATGCTGGCGTCCTACTGGTTCCATGTGCCGGTGGTGTGGTCGCTGTCCATCGTGGGTGCCATCCTGGTGGTCTCCATCATTGCCAGCCTGGCGCTGAGCAAGGACAAGAAGAAGGAAAACACCGCCGCCTGATCGGCGCTTGTCAACAATTCAACGTGGGGCTTACCCGGCTGGAGCAATCTGGCCGGTTTTTTTTCATCCGGATTTCCTCCCAAATCCTCCGTCCACATTTTTCGTCATTCCGATGCCAAATTGGCATGGTGATGGCAGGATGGTTTTATTGGGGACGGAGTGCATTAGAATGTGCGCTCCTTTCTTCAGGTTGCTAGCGTATCGGTCATGGCCCGCCTTCCCCGTCTCGTTGTCCCTCATCAACCTCATCACATCATCCAGCGTGGCCATGATGGTCTGCTCGTGTTCCGCGATGCGGACGACCACCTGGCCTTCCTGGGCTGGCTCAAGGATGCTGCGCGCCAATTCAAGGTAGCCGTGCATGCCTACGTGCTCATGCCCGATCACCTGCACCTGCTGGCCACGCCCAGCGACGACCAGGGCCTGGCACGGATGATGCAATGGGTGGGGCGGCACTATGTCCCGTATTTCAACCAGAAGCATGGCCGCAGCGGCACCCTGTGGCAGGGGCGTTACCGCGCCACCGTCATCGATCCTGAGTTGTATCTCTTGCCGGTGTGCCGCTACATCGAGCTCAATCCGGTGCGCAGCGGGCTGACCGTCAGCCCCGGCGACTACCCCTGGTCCAGTTACATGCACCACATCGGGGCCAAGCAGGACGGGTTGATCACGGATCACCCGCAGTATTGGTCGATTGGCAACACGCCCTTCGACCGCGAGATCGCCTATCGCCAGCTCACCGAAGAAGGCCTGCCGTCGGCCGAGGTGCAACGCATCACCGACGCCACCCTCAAGGGCTGGGCGCTGGGATCGGATGAATTCAAGCATGGCCTGGAGCGCGTGACGCGGCGACGGGTCAGTCCGGCCAAGCGCGGCCGGCCAGCATTGGGCGTGACGGAAATCGACACCGAGGATGATGCCGACCAGCAAGAGTAACTGCTGATCCTGAAATAATCCTTTGAAATCAAGTACTTGGCTGCGCTTGATTTCACTGTGTCCCCAATTTTAAAATCCTGAAAATTTTAGGGAATTTAATTTCACTCCGACCCCTTTTATTTTCATTGAACTATTGGGTGCAGTGCACTATTCTTCAAATCCTTACTGTCAAAGTGGTGGAGCACCGTTATGCACGCGCAAGGCCTTTACGACCCAGCAAATGAACATGACGCCTGTGGCGTCGGTTTCATCGCCCACATCAAGGGCAAGAAATCCCATTCCATCGTGGACCAGGGCCTGCTGATCCTGAAGAACCTGGATCACCGGGGTGCAGTCGGTGCCGATCCCTTGATGGGCGACGGTGCAGGTATCCTGATCCAGATCCCCGACCAGTATTACCGTGAAGAGATGGCCAAGCAGGGCGTGGACCTGCCGCCGCCCGGCGAATACGGCGTGGGCATGGTCTTCCTGCCCAAGGAAAACGCATCTCGCATCGCCTGTGAACAGGAAATCGAGCGCGCGGTGCTGGCCGAAGGCCAGATCGTGCTGGGCTGGCGAGATGTCCCCGTGGACCGCGACATGCCGATGTCCCCGACCGTGCGCGAAAAAGAACCGGTGATCCGCCAGATCTTCATCGGCCGCGGCCCGGACGTGATGGTCACCGATGCGCTGGAACGCAAGCTCTACGTGATCCGCAAGTCTTCCGGCCACGCCATCCAGGCGCTGAACCTGTTGCACGGCAAGGAATTCTTCGTGCCCTCGATGTCGGCCCGCACCGTGGTCTACAAGGGCCTGCTGCTGGCCGACCAGGTCGGCGTGTACTACAAGGACCTGCAGGACGAGCGCTGTGTCTCCGCGCTGGCCCTGGTGCACCAGCGCTTCTCCACCAACACCTTCCCGGAATGGCCGCTGGCCCACCCGTACCGCCTGATCGCCCACAACGGTGAAATCAACACCGTCAAGGGCAACTTCAACTGGATGCGCGCCCGCGAAGGCGTGATGCAGTCGGCCGTGCTGGGTGCGGACCTGAAGAAGCTGTTCCCGCTGATCTATGAAGGCCAGTCCGACACCGCCAGCTTCGACAACGCGCTGGAACTGCTGGTCATGGCCGGCTATCCGCTGCCGCAGGCGATGATGATGATGGTCCCCGAAGCCTGGGAAAACCACACCTCGATGGACGACAACCGTCGCGCCTTCTACGAATACCACGCCGCCATGATGGAACCGTGGGACGGCCCCGCTGCGCTGGCCTTCACCGACGGCCGTCACATCGGCGGTACGCTGGACCGTAACGGTCTGCGCCCGGCACGCTACATCGTCACCGATGACGACCTGGTGGTGATGGCTTCCGAATCGGGCGTGCTGCCCATTCCCGAATCCAAGATCATCCAGAAGTGGCGCCTGCAGCCGGGCAAGATGTTCCTGATCGACCTGGACGCCGGCCGCATCATCGACGACAAGGAACTGAAGGACACCTACGCCAACGCCAAGCCCTACAAGCAGTGGATCAACTCGGTGCGCGTCAAGCTCGATGAGTTGAAGGAAGAGCCGCGCCAGCCGTCGTCGTCCCTGAAGCTGCTGGACCTGCAGCAGGTCTTCGGCTACACCCAGGAAGACGTCAAGTTCCTGATGGCCCCCATGGCCAGCGGTGGCGAGGAAGCCATCGGCTCCATGGGCAATGACTCGCCGCTGGCGGTCATGTCCAACAAGAACAAGCCGCTCTACAACTACTTCCGCCAGCTGTTCGCGCAGGTGACCAATCCGCCGATCGACCCGATCCGCGAAGCGCTGGTCATGTCGCTGGTGTCCTTCATCGGCCCCAAGCCCAACCTGCTGGACACCAACAACATCAACCCGCCGATGCGCCTGGAAGTGTCGCAGCCGGTGCTGGACTATGACGACATCGCCAAGCTGCGCAACATCAGCGCGCACAGCGGCGGCAAGTTCAAGTCCTACGAACTGAACATCTGCTATCCCGTCGCCTGGGGCAAGGAAGGCATCGAAGCCCGCCTGGCTTCGCTGTGCGCCAAGGCGGTCGATGCGGTCAAGTCGGGCCACAACATCCTGATCATTTCGGACCGCAAGGTCGATGCCGAGCAACTGCCGATCCCGGCACTGCTGGCCACCTCGGCCATCCACCAGCACCTGGTCAGCAAGGGGCTGCGTACCTCCACCGGTCTGGTGGTGGAAACCGGCTCGGCTCGTGAGACCCATCACTTCGCCCTGCTGGCAGGTTATGGCGCCGAAGCGATCCACCCGTACCTGGCGATGGACACCCTGGCCGACCTGGCCAAGGGCCTGCCGGGCGACCTGTCGCCTGAGAAGGCCATCTACAACTTCCAGAAGGCCGTCGGCAAGGGTCTGCTGAAGGTCATGTCCAAGATGGGCATCTCGACCTACATGTCCTACTGCGGCGCGCAGATCTTCGAAGCCATCGGCCTGTCCAAGGCGCTGGTGGACAAGTACTTCAAGGGCACCGCGTCCAACGTCGAAGGCATCGGCGTGTTCGAAGTGGCCGAAGAAGCGCTGCGCCTGCACACCGCCGCCTTCAGCGCCGACCCGGTGCTGGCCAACGCCCTGGATGCCGGTGGTGAATACGCCTTCCGCATCCGTGGCGAAGAACACATGTGGACCCCGGACGCGATCGCCAAGCTGCAGCACTCGACCCGTTCGAACAGCTACAACACCTACAAGGAATACGCCCAGATCATCAACGACCAGTCCAAGCGCCACATGACGCTGCGCGGTCTGTTCGAGTTCAAGATCGACCCCTCCAAGGCGATCTCGATCGATGAAGTGGAACCGGCCAAGGAAATCGTCAAGCGCTTCGCCACCGGCGCCATGTCGCTGGGCTCGATCTCGACCGAAGCCCACGCCACCCTGGCCATCGCCATGAACCGTATCGGCGGCAAGTCCAACACCGGTGAAGGGGGTGAAGACGTCAACCGTTACCGCAACGAGCTGAAGGGCATCCCCATCAAGCAAGGCGCGACCCTGGCTTCGGAAATCGGCAAGGAACACATCGAAGTCGATATCCCGCTGCTGGAAGGCGACTCGCTGCGCTCGCGCATCAAGCAGGTGGCCTCGGGCCGTTTCGGCGTCTCCGCTGAATACCTGATCTCGGCCGACCAGATCCAGATCAAGATGGCCCAGGGCGCCAAGCCTGGCGAAGGCGGCCAGTTGCCCGGCCACAAGGTCTCGGAATACATCGCCAAGCTGCGCGTGTCGGTGCCGGGCGTGGGCCTGATCTCGCCGCCGCCGCACCATGACATCTACTCCATCGAGGATCTGGCGCAACTGATCCACGACCTGAAGAACGTCAACCCGCGTGCTTCCATCTCGGTCAAGCTGGTCTCCGAAGTGGGTGTCGGTACCGTTGCTGCCGGCGTGGCCAAGGCCAAGTCGGATCACGTGGTCATCGCCGGTCACGATGGCGGTACCGGTGCTTCGCCGCTGTCCTCGATCAAGCATGCCGGTTCGCCGTGGGAACTGGGCCTGGCTGAAACCCAGCAGACCCTGGTCCTGAACGGCCTGCGCAACCGCATCCGCGTACAGGCTGACGGCCAGATGAAGACCGGCCGTGACGTCGTCATCGGCGCCATGCTGGGCGCGGACGAATTCGGTTTCGCCACCGCCCCGCTGGTGGTCGAAGGCTGCATCATGATGCGCAAGTGCCACCTGAACACCTGCCCGGTGGGCGTGGCCACGCAAGATCCGGTGCTGCGCGCCAAGTTCTCCGGCAAGCCGGAACACGTGGTCAACTTCTTCTTCTTCATCGCCGAAGAAGCACGCCAGATCATGGCGCAACTGGGCATCCGCAAGTTCGATGACCTGATCGGCCGCGCCGACCTGCTGGACCGCTCCAAGGCGATCGCCCACTGGAAGGCCAAGGGCCTGGACTTCAGCCGCATCTTCCATCAGCCCGAATCGAAGCTGCCGGTGTACCACACCGACCACCAAGACCACGGCCTGGACAAGGCGCTGGACCACAAGCTCATCGCGCAAGCCAAGACCGCGCTGGAAAAGGGCGAGAAGGTGTCCTTCATCTCCCCGATCAAGAACCTCAACCGCACCGTCGGCGCCATGCTCTCGGGTGAAGTGGCCAAGCGTTACGGCGACGAAGGTCTGCCGGACGACACCATCCACATCCAGCTGCAAGGCACTGCGGGCCAGTCCGCCGGCGCCTTCCTGGCCAAGGGCGTGACCCTGGACCTGGTCGGCGAAGGCAACGACTACGTCGGCAAGGGCTTGTCGGGTGGCCGCATCATCGTGCGTCCCAACACCGAGTTCCGTGGCCGTGCGGTGGACAACATGATTTCCGGCAATACCGTCCTGTACGGCGCCATCAGCGGTGAAGCCTTCATCAACGGCGTGGCTGGCGAGCGTTTCGCTGTGCGTAACTCCGGCGCCACCGCGGTGGTGGAAGGCACCGGCGACCACGGTTGCGAATACATGACCGGCGGCACCGTGGTGGTGCTGGGTAACACCGGCCGCAACTTCGCCGCGGGCATGTCCGGTGGTATCGCTTACGTGTATGACCCGGAAGGCGATTTCGCCGGCAAGTGCAATACCTCGATGGTCAGCCTGGAGAAGGTCCTGTCCGACACCGAGCAGGAGCAGACCCTGGGCCGCGACATCTGGCACAGTCTGCTGCGCGGTGGCGAACGCCAGACCGACGAAGCCATCCTGCGCGGCTTGATTGAACGCCACTTCAAGTACACCGGCAGCACGCGTGCGCGCTACCTGCTGGATAACTGGGCGGCGTCGCGCGCCAAGTTCGTCAAGGTGTTCCCGACCGAGTACAAGCGTGCGCTGGCCGAACTGGCCGCCGCTGCCGAAACGAAGAAGGAAAAGGTCGCTGCCTGATCCATCGTCAGGCAGTGATCGGACTAGTCAATCAAGCACGCCGGCGGGCGTGGCGCCACCCAGAGTGAGAGCGCAGCCCGCCGCAATCCTTAGCGAGAATGTGAGAGGAAAATGGGAAAAGCAACCGGTTTCATGGAGTACCAGCGCCTGAAAGAGGCCAGCGAGGCGCCTGCCACGCGTACCAAGCATTACAAGGAATTCGTCCTGCACTTGAGCGACGCCGATGCCAAGATCCAGGGTGCACGTTGCATGGACTGCGGCATCCCCTTCTGCAACAACGGCTGCCCGGTCAACAACATCATTCCCGACTGGAATGACCTGGTCTATCGCGGCAACTACAAGGAAGCCCTGGACACCCTGCACCAGACCAACAACTTCCCCGAGTTCACCGGCCGCATCTGCCCGGCGCCCTGCGAAGCGGCCTGCACCCTGGGCATCAACAATGACGCCGTGGGCATCAAGTCGATCGAGCACTTCATCATCGACAAGGGCTGGGAAAACGGCTGGGTGGTGCCGCAACCGGCCGCCATCAAGACCGGCAAGAAGGTCGCCGTGGTCGGTTCCGGTCCTGCCGGCCTGGCCGCTGCCCAGCAGCTGGCGCGCGCCGGTCACGATGTGACCGTGTTCGAAAAGAATGACCGCGTCGGCGGCCTGCTGCGTTATGGCATCCCCGACTTCAAGATGGAAAAGTCGCACATCGACCTGCGCGTGGAGCAGATGAAGGCCGAAGGCGTGACCTTCCGTACCGGTGTCTTCGTCGGCAAGGAATTCCCCGAGACCGTCAACAACTGGTCCAAGGAAAGCGTCACCCCCGAAGAGCTGAAGAAGGAATTCGATGCGGTGGTCATCGCCGGTGGTGCGGAGTCCCCGCGTGATCTGCCGGTGCCGGGCCGCGAACTGAAGGGCGTGCATTTCGCCATGGACTTCCTGCCGCTGCAGAACAAGGTCAATGCCGGCGACAAGCTGAAGAACCAGATCATGGCCACCGGCAAGAATGTGGTCGTCATCGGCGGTGGCGATACCGGTTCGGACTGCGTGGGTACCTCCAACCGTCACGGCGCAGCCTCGGTGACCCAGTTCGAACTGATGCCGCAGCCGCCCGAGTCGGAAAACAAGCCGCTGGTCTGGCCCTACTGGCCGATCAAGCTGCGCACCTCTTCCTCGCACGAGGAAGGCTGCCAGCGCGATTTCGCCGTGACCACCAAACGCCTGGAAGGCAAGGGCGGCAAGGTCGAGAAGCTCATCGCCGCACGCGTCGAGATCAAGGATGGCAAGATGGTCGAAGTGCCGGATTCGGAATTCGAGATCAAGGCTGACCTGGTGCTGCTGGCCATGGGCTTCGTCTCGCCGGTGCAGCAGGTGCTGGATGCCTTCGGCGTCGAGAAGGACGCGCGTGGCAACGCCAAGGCCACCACCGACGGCGAAGGCTGCTACAAGACCTCGGTGGACAAGGTCTTTGCGGCAGGCGACATGCGCCGTGGCCAGTCGCTGGTGGTGTGGGCGATCCGCGAAGGCCGCCAGTGCGCACGCGCAGTCGATGAATTCCTGATGGGTTCCTCGCTGCTGCCGCGCTGATCCGCTGTGTGGATGGCTGAAAACGATTTATATGATTTAAATGATTAGAGCGATTAGAGTGATGAGAACGCTTTAACGGTTAAACGGTTAGCTTCATTTGACCCTGGACCCGGGCCGACGCAAGTCGGTCCGGTTTTTTTTCGTCCATGGCAGGTGCGCCATGCGCTGCGGCCGCGCGTGTAAAATGGGCCATCGCCGCCTGCCGGCACCATCCCTACCGCATATCGCAATGGCAACCCCGATCCGCTACCGCATCACTTCCCTCGATCCCGCCTCCCACCTCTTTGACGTCAGCGTGACCGTCGACACGCCAGCGGTCGAGGGGCAGGTCTTCTCGCTGCCGGCCTGGATTCCGGGCAGCTACATGATCCGCGAATTCGGCAAGAACATCGTGCAATTGCGCGGTGAATGCAATGGCCGCAAGGTCGCCGTGAAGAAGCTCGACAAGCACACCTGGCAAGCCGCTCCCTGCAAGGGAGCACTGACGCTGCACTACCAGGTCTATGCCTGGGATCTGTCGGTGCGCACTGCGCATCTGGACCGCACCCACGGCTTCTTCAATGGCACCAGCGTCTTCCTGTGCGCACATGGCTTCGAACAGGGTGAACACGTAGTGGAGATCGTCCGCCCCGAAGGCGAGGAGTTCAAGCGCTGGCGCGTGGCGACGGCCATGTCCGAGCTCAAGGCCAAGCGCTATGGCTTCGGCACCTACGGGGCGCAGAACTATGACGAACTGATCGATCATCCGGTGGAGATCGGCGATTTCGCCCTGGCGACCTTCCAGGCGCATGGCGTGCCGCATGACGTGGTCATCACGGGCCGCGTTCCCAATCTGGACCTGGCGCGCCTGTGCGATGACCTCAAGAAGATCTGCGAAGCGCAGATCGCCTTCTTCGAGCCGCGCAGCAAGCGTGCGCCCATGGATCGTTATGTCTTCATGACGCTGGCCGTGGGCGATGGATACGGCGGCCTGGAGCATCGCGCCTCGACCGCGCTGATCTGCGCGCGCGCCGACCTGCCGGTCAAGGGCAAGCCGGAGCAGACCGATGGCTACCGCACCTACCTGGGCCTGTGCAGCCATGAATATTTCCACACCTGGAACGTCAAGCGCATCAAGCCGGCGGTGTTCGCCCCCTATGACCTGAGCCAGGAGAACTACACCTCGCTGCTGTGGCTCTTCGAGGGCTTTACCAGTTATTACGACGATCTGTTCCTGGTGCGCACCGGCGTCATCGATACCGACAACTACCTCAAGCTGGTCGGCAAGACCGTCACCGGCGTGCTGCGCGGCACGGGCCGCAAGAAGCAGAGCGTGGCCGAGTCCAGCTTCGATGCCTGGGTCAAGTATTACCGCCAGGATGAAAACGCCAGCAACGCCATCGTCAGCTACTACACCAAGGGTTCGCTGGTGGCGCTGGGGCTGGACCTGACGATACGCGCGCAGACCCGTGGCCGCCGTTCGCTGGATGATGTGATGCGCGGCCTGTGGACCCGTTATGGGCGCGACTTCTACAACGGCAAGCAGCAGGGCGTGCCGGAAGAGGGCATCCTCGCCCTGATCGAAGAATTGAGCGGCGCCGACCTGAAGCGCTTCCATGACCGGCACATTCGCGGCACTGAAGATGTACCGCTGGAAGAATTGCTGCCAGCCTTTGGGGTGAGCTACGAGACGAGCCTGCCGGCCGATGCCAAGCCCTGGCTCGGTGCGCGCATCGCCAAGGAGGGCGGCGACGCCAAACTGGCCGCTGTCTACGAGGGTGGTCCGGCCATGCAGGCAGGGCTGTCGGCGGGTGACAAGCTGGTGGCCATCGATGGCCTGCGCGTGCCGGCCTCGGGGCCGGATGGCTTGCTGGCCCGCTATCGCCTCAATGACACCGTGCGCATCCACGCCTTCCGCCGTGACGAGCTGATGGAATTGAGCGTCAGGCTCAAGGCCGATACCGCTCCCCAGGTCAGCCTCAAGGCGTTGGCCAAGCCGGTGGCCACGGCGCGCCAGCGGGCGGCCTGGCTTCATCAGGGCAAATAAGCACGCCTGGGCGGGATACCTCGCTTCTTCTTTGGGCAGAGAATTGCGTTAAAGAAAATTTCTTGTAGGATGAGAGCCTCGCAGAATCTGTGCTGATGCTGAAAGACCTCGTCGAAGGTCTGGCGTACATGCAATTTCTGCCGTCCGGATGAGTCCAAGCTCATCCGTCTTTCATCCACAAGGAGAGGTATGAATAATCTGAATATCCTGGAGTTGGGTCTGATCGCGGCGGCGGCCCTGCTGCTGATCGCGATCTTCATCATCGCCGTCACCCTGCGGCGCGTCGTGCCGACCAACATGGTGCACATCGTCCAGACGTCGCACTCCAGCACCCCCTATGGCCGTGGCAAGCCGGCCGGCAACACCTACTATGCCTGGCCTAGCTGGGTGCCCAAGCTGGGTATCACGGTGACCGAATTCCCGGAAAGCATCTTCCAGGTCGCCCTGAACAACTACGAAGCCTATGACAAGGAGCGCCTGCCCTTCGTCATCGACGCCGTGGCCTTCTTCCGCGTCGACAATGCCGAGACGGCCGCCCAGCGCGTGGCCACCTTCGACGCCTTGCACACCGACCTCAAGGCCGTCTTGCAGGGTGCAGTGCGCCGCGTGCTGGCCACCAATGCGCTGGAAGACATCATGCAGTCGCGCGCCGAGCTGGGCGCGCAGTTCACGGCGGAAGTACAGGAGCAGATTTCGCAATGGGGCGTGCTGCCAGTCAAGACCATCGAGTTCATGGACCTGCGCGACGCCAATGGCAGCAATGTCATCAACAATGTGATGGCCAAGGAAAAGTCGCGCATCGACATGGAAAGCCGCGTCAAGGTCGCCGAGAACCAGCGCCAGGCCGAGCTGGCCGAGATCGATGCCAAGCGGACCGTGGAAGTGCAGCGCCAGGATGCAGCCCAGCAGATCGGTCTGCGCACGGCGGAAAAGGAAAAGCAGGTCGGTATCGCCAACGAGCAGGCCCAGCAGGAAATCAAGGCGGCCGCCAAGACCACCACCGAGCGCGATATGGACGTGAAGAAGGTGCAGGAAGTGCGCGGCGCCGAGATCGCCCGCGATGTGGCGGCGGTGCGGGCCGAGCAGGAAAAGCAGGTGGCCGTGGTCAATGCGGATGCGCAGAAGCAGGTGCAGGTCATCAATGCCGATGCCCAGAAGCAGGCCGTCACCACCAAGGCCGAAGGCGACCTGGCCGCCGCGCTCAAGGAAGCCGATGGTATCCGCGCCCGTGGCGAGGCGGCAGCCGCTGCCGAGCAGGCCATGCTGATGGCGCCAGTGACCACGCAGATCCAGTTGGCCAAGGAGATCGGCGCCAATGCCGGTTACCAGCAATACCTGATCACCATCAAGCAGGTCGAGGTGGGCCGCGATGTCGGCCTGGAAATGGCCCGCGCCATGCAGCATGCCGACCTGAAGGTGATCGCCAACGCCGGCGACATGCAGCAGGGCGTGGCTAGCCTGGGCGACTTGTTCACCCCGGCCGGCGGCACCAAGCTGACCGGCATGCTGGCGGCATTGAGCCAGACGCCCGAGGGCCGACAGTTCCTCGATCACGTCACGCCCTTGCTGGCCAAGGGCGCCACGACCGGCGCGCTGGTGGGCGCGGCCTCGGGCAGCGCGACTGCTGGCGCAGTGGCGGGTGAGGCGGCACAGAAGTAAGTCCGGTGAGCGTGGCGCGCAGAAGCGCGCGCCGTCGTTCATTCTCCACAATAAAAAAAACCCGCAGGCTTGCGCTTGCGGGTTTTTTCTTGCAGCGGAAAAAGCGGATTACTTGGCTTCTTCAGCGCCGCCAGCAGCAGCTTCACCTTCAGCGGCCACTTGACCAGCCGGCACGGTGGCGGTGGCGATGGTCAGGTTTTCCTGGGTCACGGCGGTCACGCCGTTGGGCAGCTTCAGGTCAGCCAGGTGGATCGATTGACCGACGTCCAGCTTGGCCAGGTCGACTTCGATGAACTCAGGCAGGTTCTTCGGCAGGCAGGTCACGTCCAGTTCAGCAGCCACGTGGCTGATGATGCCGGCGTGCAGCTTGACGGCCGGCGAGATCTCGGCGTTCACGAAGTGCAGGGGCACCTTGGTGTGCAGCTTCTGGGAAGCATCCACGCGTTGGAAGTCAACGTGCAGGACCAGTTGCTTGAAGGCGTGGACTTGGAAGTCACGCAGCAGCACTTGCTCGACCTTGCCGTCGATTTCCAGGTCCAGGATGGACGAGTGGAAGGTTTCCTTCTTCAGGGCGTGGTACAGCGCGTTGTGGTCAACAGCGATGTTCAGCGGGGCAGCGGTGCCACCGTAGACGATACCCGGGGTTTGACCCGCGCGACGCAGGCGGCGGCTCGCTCCGGTGCCCTGTTCATTACGCGGAAAGGCGATGACTTTCATGTGATAACTCCAATGTTGGCGGGGCTCGTCGTGGAATCATTCCATGGACGGTTGCCCCGTGAGATAAATATTCCCCGCGACCAGGGAATACGAAAAAACCTCGCTGCGACTACAAGCTACTACAACGCAACAACGCCGCAGCGAGGCGAATGCAAAATCTTACTCAGCAAACAGCGACATCACCGAGTCACCCTTGGTGATGCGCTTGAAGGTCTCGGCCAGCAGGTCGGCGCAGGTCAGCTGACGCACCTTCGGGCAGCCGCGTGCAGCAGGCGACAGCGGGATGGTGTCGGTGACGACCAGTTCGTCCAGCGGCGAATTGGCGATGCGATCGATGGCCGGGCCGGACAGCACCGGGTGCGTACAGTAAGCCACGACCTTCTTGGCGCCACGTTCCTTCAAGACTTCAGCGGCCTTGGTCAGGGTACCGGCGGTATCGACCATGTCGTCCATGATGACGCAGTTGCGGCCTTCGACTTCACCGATGATGTTCATCACTTCGGAGACGTTGGCCTTCGGACGGCGCTTGTCGATGATGGCCAGGTCGCAGTTCAGGCGCTTGGCCAGCGCACGGGCGCGCACCACGCCGCCGACGTCGGGCGAGACCACCAGCAGGTCGTCGTAGTTCTTGTTGACCAGGTCGCCCAAGAGGATCGGCGAGGCGTAGATGTTGTCCACCGGGATATCGAAGAAGCCCTGGATCTGGTCTGCGTGCAGATCCATGATCAGGACGCGCTCAACGCCGGCTTCCTGCAGCATGTTGGCCACGACCTTGGCCGAGATCGCAACACGCGCCGAACGCGGGCGGCGGTCCTGGCGGGCATAGCCGAAGTAGGGGATGGCGGCGGTGATGCGACCGGCCGATGCGCGCTTCAAGGCATCGACCATGATCATGATTTCCATCAGGTTGTCATTGGTCGGTGCGCAGGTGGACTGCAGCACGAAGACGTCCTTGCCGCGAACGTTTTCATTGATCTCGACCATGACTTCGCCGTCGGAGAACTTGGAAACATTGGCCTTGCCCAGCGGGATACCGAGTTTCTCAGCGACGCCGCGCGCCAGTTCGGGGTTGGCGTTGCCAGTAAAAACCATGAGGTTTTCAAGTGCCATGTGGGTATCCCTGAATGCAATCGTTAAAAAGTCGAAAAGCCGACAATGCTTGACTTGTTCGGTCTCACATTGACGGCTTATTTTTCTGACTGGACCCGGGCCTGAACTGAAGGCCTGTCCGAATTAAATGGCAGGGGAACAAGGATTCGAACCTTGGAATGCCGGAATCAAAATCCGGTGCCTTAACCAGCTTGGCGATTCCCCTACGCAACTTGCTGTTTG
The DNA here is from genome assembly GCF_001929405.1 of Herbaspirillum camelliae. Classification (NCBI taxonomy): domain Bacteria; kingdom Pseudomonadati; phylum Pseudomonadota; class Betaproteobacteria; order Burkholderiales; family Oxalobacteraceae; genus Herbaspirillum; species Herbaspirillum camelliae. The sequence goes on along the minus strand of NZ_KV880769.1, from coordinate 40,954 downwards.
CCGTGCCGGCGCGCTCATCATCAGGCGCTGCGTCTTCGTCAAACCAATTCTCAATTCTCTTTACGACTGCACTAAATGGGCGAGAGGATGTTCCTGCATCGCTTTGGCTTTCCAGCCGATCCAGCGCGAAGGCAATTGCTTGAGCACTTCGTCTGCCTGATGTTCGTGTTCGAATGCACAAAACACACAGGCGCCAGATCCGGTCATTCTTGCATTCCCGAATTTGCCCAGCCATTCGACTGCTGCTGCAACTTCGGGGAAATGCGCGGTTGCCACCATTTCCAGATCGTTTTTCCCGAAGCTGGAAGCAACTTGTTTCGTCGCATCAGGAAAGTCCGTTATTCTGACGGGTTGCGTATCCCTTGTCAACAACTTTGATGAAAAAATTATTGAAGTTGGAACAGATACGCCCGGCTCGATCACCACATACCAGCACTCGGCGGTATGCAGCACCGACAATTCTTCACCCACACCTTCGGCGAATGCATTGCGGCCGAACAGGAAGAAGGGAACATCAGCACCCAGCTTCAGGCCCATCTCCATCAGCGAGGCGCGATTGTAGCCGCATTTCCATAAATGATTCAAGACCAATAAGGTCGTGGCCGCATCGGAAGAACCGCCACCGACTCCGCCGCCCATGGGCAGGACCTTGTGCACTGTGATGTCCGCCCCCAGCTCCGGGCGGCCTGCGGCGTCGCGCAGGAGATGCGCGGCGCGGATCACCAGGTCCGATTCAGCGGGCACGCCTGGTACGTCATTGGTACGGCGGATATTTCCATCCTCGCGCAGGCTGAAGTCCAGGGTGTCGCAGCGGTCGATGAGCTGGAAGGCCGATTGCAGCAGATGATAGCCATCCGGTCGGCGGCCGGTCACATGCAGGAACAGGTTCAGCTTGGCCGGCGCCGGGCAGGCGGTGAGGGTGGTGGTCATGCGCAGTGCGGATTGTTCGGTTGAGGGTGAAACGTGATGCTGGATGAAGAAGAATCAGGGCTTCTTCCAGTTGTCGATAGCAATGCGGATCGATACCTTGCCGGCCTGCGTGGTGCTGCGCACGAGGTCGATGCGCTTGGGCCGCACCTGGCCACTGGCGGCATCGCTCTCCCAGTTGGCATAGGTGACGCGCCAGCCATCGCGGGTGGCGAAGCTGGCGTCGTTGTCACCGGCCTTGGCCACGAAAGGCTTGCCGGTGGCATCGATGCCGCTGCCTTGCAGCCACTGGCGCATGCCCGAGACCGGCAGCGGCCAGCCCAGCGATTGCGCCGCCAGGGCATCGACGTCAGCGGCCACCTGCGGCGCGCGGCCCGACTGCACCAGCGTGGCGATGCCGGGCTTGACGTTGATGGTGGCCACCGTCTGGCCCAGCGGCGAGAACATCTCCAGGTTCAGCTCCTGCGCAGTCTGCTTCCAGAAGAAGCTGCCGTGCAGCGATTGCGGACGATCATCCTGCTCGTACTGCACCGAGATGCGGCCATCGATCTCGATGCTGTTCTGGTAGGCGGGCGCCGAGGCGTTGGTTGGCACGGCATCCTGCGACACCGTGGCGCAACCGGCCAGCAATGCAACCACGCAGGCCGCACTGGCCTGCATCAGCAAGCGGCTGCGGCTCATAGCTTCACATTGAGCCGCGTGAGCGTGCTTTTGAGGACTTCGTTGGAGGGGTCCTTCAGGGTGACTTCGCGCCAGACCTTGCGCGCCTCATCCTGCTTGCCGCGAGTCCACAAGACTTCGCCGAGGTGCACGCCGATCTCGGCGTCGGCGCGCAGGCCATAGGCGCGGCGCATCTGCGTCTCGGCCTCATCCAGCCGGCCCATGCGGAACAGCACCCAGCCCAGGCTGTCGGCGATGAAGGCGTCCTCGGGCGCCATCTCGGCGGCCTTCCTGATCAGTTCCAGCGCTTCGGGCAGGCGTACATTGCGATCGGCCAGCGAATAGCCCAGCGCGTTGTAGGCATGCTGGTTGCCGGGGGCGAGCTTGATGACCCGGCGCAGGGACGCTTCCATCTCGTCGTACTTGCCCAGCTTGTCCAGCACCATGGCGTAGTCATAGAGCAGGTCGGTATTGTTGGGGAAGCGCTCCAGGCCGGCCTTGATGACCTCGGCGGCCTCCTGGTTGCGGTTGGCGTCGCGCAGCAGGGCCGATTCGGCCTGCAGCAGTTGCAGTTGCTCACCGTCGTTGGTCGATTCCGATTGTGCCGCTTCCAGCGCCTTGCGCGCACCTTCGATATCGGCCTTGCGCGCCAGCAGTTGGGCGCGGCGGACCTGGATGTTCACATAGCCTTCGGTGCCGGGTTCACCCCGGTCCAGGTAGCGCAGCGCGCCATCGATGTCGCGGCGCTCCTCGGCGATGCGCGAGAGCAGCAGGATGGCCTGGCTGGGATCGCGGTCTTCCTCGGGCATGGCCGAGAGCACCTGCAGGTAGCGCTGCAGGTAGTACTCGGCGTCCTTGAGCTGATCGGTCTGGGCCGACAGCACGCCCAGGGCGAACAGGGTGGTCGGGTCTTCGCCGTCTTCCTTGAGCAGGGCTTCGAACTGGGTGCGGGCGTCCTTGTAATCCTTCTGCTCGACCAGGGTGCGGGCGTAGGCCACGCGCACTTCACGCGCATCCGGATACTTGCGCAGGAACTCGGTGACCAGCTTGGTGGCTTCCTTGTTGTCCGACGCGACCTGGGCGGCGGTCAGCACGGCCAGTTCGGAATCGGGCTTGATCTTCATGGCGGCGCGCGCCTCGCGCTGCGCATAGGTGGAGTCCCCCACGCTGAAGGCGCCCTGGGCCAGGGCCAGGTGGGTTTCCATCAGGTCGCCGTAGGGCTGGCTGATCTTTTGCAGGATGGCGAAGCTGGCCTGCTTGTCCTTGGCGCGCACCAGCAGGCGCTGGATCTGCAGCAGCATCGGCCCACGCGCTTGCGGAGCGGCCTCGGCCAGGCGCTGGGTCAGCAGGGGCTCGATCTCGTCCACGCTGTCCGAGAGCATGATCAGGCCCAGGTAGTTTTGCAGGGCTTCATCCGAATGCGGGGCCAGTTCGGTCCACAGGCGCACCGCCACCAGTGCTTCGCTGGGCTGGCGCGCCGTCACCGCCATCTCGGCGGCGCGCTTGGCCAGGCGCGGATCGCGTGTCTGCTGGGCTGCCGCCAGCATGGTCACGTAGGCCGGCTGCCATTGGCCGCGCTGGAAGGCGATCTCGGCGGTGAGCACCTTGTAGAGGATGTCCTCGCTCAGTTCGACGGCCGGCAGCGCATCTTCCTGCTGCTGGACCTTGGCCTTGGGCGTCTTCTTGCGGGCGGCCGCCTTGGCCGAAGCGCTCTTCTGGTCCTGGGCCGCCGTGGCGCTCGCCTTCTCGCCGGACGGCTGGAAGCTCGCGCAGGCCGTCAGCAGCAGGGAACTGGTGAGGAGGGCGATGGTTTTTTTCAAGATGTCATCCTGATGATTCGGAGGGTTTCGATTTTACGCGCAACAACTGCGGCTATGCTGACAGCGCAGTGTAATCCATCTTTGACAAGCCGCCTTGTGCAGCTTGCAATGCTTGCACCAAGGTCTTGTTTTCGGCATCTGCATTATCATATGGGCCTTCCCGGCAATGCTTGCCAGTCGTCCCGTCAAAACAGCCAGATGCCAGAATTACCAGAAGTCGAAGTCACCCGTCGCGGTGTTGCGCCCCACCTGGAGGGGCGCACCGTCAGCGGCGTCGTCATGCGCCATAGCGGCCTGCGCTGGCCCTTTCCGGTCGGCCTGGAAGCCTTGCTGCGCGGGCGCGTCATCCGCAGCACCGGCCGGCGCGGCAAGTACCTGCTGATCCATTTCGACCATGGCACGCTCATCGTGCACCTGGGCATGTCGGGCCACCTGCGCATCCTGCCGCCGGGCATCGCCCCGCAGAAGCACGATCACTTCGACCTCGAAGTCGGCGGACAGGTCATGCGCATGACCGACCCGCGCCGCTTTGGGGCCATCCTCTGGCACGACTTGGCCGATGGTGCGGTGGAAGAGCATCTGCTGCTGCGCAGCCTGGGGCTGGAGCCGCTGGAAGAAAAATTCACTGCCCGCGAGCTGTTCAAGCAGACCCGGGGGCGCAGTGCTCCCATCAAGCAAGTGCTGCTGGCCGGCGACATCGTGGTGGGCGTGGGCAACATCTATGCCTCGGAAAGCCTCTTCAAGGCGCGCATCAATCCCAAGACGGCGGCCGGCAAGATCAGCCTGCCGCGCTACGAACGCCTGGCCGAAGCCATCCGCGAGACCCTGGCCGCCGCTATCGAGCAGGGCGGCAGCAGCCTGCGCGACTTCATTGCCGTCAATGGCCAGTCGGGGTATTTCCAGCAGAATTACTTCGTCTACAACCGTACCGGCGAAGCCTGCCGCATCTGCGCCACCCCGATCCGACAGATCAAGCAGGGGCAGCGTTCCACTTTTTATTGCGTGAGCTGCCAGAAATGAAGGGTGTCGTCGAATCACGGCGCAAGGCGCCAGCCTCGGACGAGGCCGGGCAGTATGAAGACCCATCCTTCTCGGCGGCGGTCATCGCCTGGCAAAAGCAGCATGGCCGCCACAAGCTGCCCTGGCAGAACACCCGCGACGCCTATCGCGTCTGGCTCTCCGAGATCATGCTGCAGCAGACCCAGGTGGCCGCGGTCATTCCCTATTACCAGCGCTTCCTGGAACGCTGCCCGGATGTATTTGCCCTGGCCGCCGCGCCCAGCGAGGATGTCATGGCCTTGTGGAGCGGGCTGGGCTATTACACGCGCGCGCGCAACCTGCACAAGTGCGCCCAGCGCGTGGTGGAGCAATATGGCGGGCGCTTTCCGGATGATCCCGAATTGCTGGCCGACCTGCCCGGCATCGGCCGTTCCACGGCGGCGGCCATTGCGGCGTTTTCCTATGGGCGGCGCGCCGCCATCCTGGATGGCAACGTCAAGCGGGTCTTTGCGCGGGTGTTCGGCATCGATGGTTATCCGGGCGCCAAGCCCATCGAAGACAAGCTCTGGCTGCGGGCCGTGGCCTTGCTGCCTGACCAGGATATCGAATCCTATACGCAAGGCCTGATGGACCTGGGCGCGACCCTGTGCGTGCGCGGCAAGCCGGCCTGCGAGCGCTGTCCGCTGGCCGGGCGCTGCGTGGCGCTGGCGCAGGACCGCGTGGCCGAACTGCCGGTCAGCAAGCCCAGGAAGGCGGTCCCGGAAAGAGAGACGGTGATGCTGGTCATCACCCATGGTGCGGATGTCTTGCTGGAGCAGCGTCCGGACAGTGGCATCTGGGGCGGGTTGTTGTCGCTGCCCGAGATCGCCGTGGGCGCTGCGGCGCAGTTCGATACTGCCGTGCGCACGCTGGTGGCTCCCTACGGCGAGCTGCAGGGCTGCCGCAAGCTGCAACCGTTCTCGCACGTCTTTACCCACTTCAAGCTGCATGTGGCGCCTTTCCAGGTTGCCATGCAGAGCCGCAGACAGCGCATCGCCGAGGGCGGGCTGGTCTGGTATCCGGTGGCGCGGCTGGGCGAGGCGCCCCTGCCGGCCCCGGTCAAGAAACTACTGCTGGGGGCTTTGCGCAGCGACGACCTGCTGGCGGCGGTCTAGCTGGCGGTGGCGGCACACCACCTGCTCGGTGGCGCGGAAGTGGCTGGCCAGACGCTCGGCCAGGTAGACCGAACGATGCTGGCCGCCGGTGCAGCCGATGGCCACGGTCAGGTAGCTGCGGTTGTCGCGCTTGAAGGACGGCAGCCACTTTTCGACGAAGCGGCGGATGTCGTCGAACATCTCCGCCACCTCGGCATCGGCATCGAGGAAATCGATGACCGGCTGGTCGCGTCCGGTCAGCGGGCGCAGCGCCAGGTCATAGTGCGGGTTGGGCAGCATGCGCACGTCGAAGACCAGGTCGGCATCCAGCGGCAGGCCGTGCTTGAAGGCGAAGGATTCGATGAGCAGTGTCAGCGGCGAGCGCTCCAGGTCCACCAGGTCCTTGATCCAGCCGCGCAGCTTGTTGGAACTCAACTGCGAGGTATCCATCACCAGCCCGATATCCTGCATGTCGGCCAGCATTTCCTTTTCGAGTTCGATACATTCGGAGAGCGTCAGGCGGTCGCTGGGATTGCCTCCCGGCAGCAGGCGGTGTGACAGCGGGTGGCTGCGGCGGGTCTCGGAAAAGCGGGTGATCAGGGTTTCGCTGGAGGCGGTCAGGAAGAAGACCTTGACGTCGTGGCCGTCGGCGCGCAACTGGTCGATGTCCTGGCGCAGGGTGGCCAGGGAATCGGCACTGCGTGCATCGGTGGCCACGGCCAGCATGCTGGCGCCTTCCTGGATGCGGGTCTGCACCAGGTCGCTCAGCAGGGCGGGGGGCAGGTTGTCGACGCAGAAATAGCCGGCGTCTTCGAGCACGTGCAGTGCCACCGATTTGCCGGAGCCGGAGATGCCGGTGATCAGAACGATTCGCATGCCGGCAATAATAACGCATTGCGCGAGCTGTTCGCAGGGCGCGCATCCATTCCCGGTGCGCGGGAGGGATGGCGCTTATTCGCCGTTCATGGCGCGGCGCTGGCGCTCGATGAATTCCTTCAAGGTATCGATGCCGCGCAGCTGCAGGATGGTGTTGCGTACGGCGGCTTCCAGCAGCACCGCGATGTTGCGGCCCGCCGCCACGGGGATGACCACCTTGCGGATGGGCAGGCCCAGCACTTCTTCGTATTGGGCGTCCAGCGGCAGGCGCTCGTAGTTCTCTTCCAGGGTGCTGCGGCGGACCAGGTGGACGATCAGCTTGAGGCGCATCTTGCGACGCACGGCAGTCTCGCCGAAGATGGCCTTGATGTCCAGCAGGCCCAGGCCGCGCACTTCCAGCAGGTTGGCCAGCAGCGGCGGGCAGCGGCCCTCGATCATGTTGGGAGCGATGCGGGCGAATTCGACTGCGTCATCGGCCACCAGGCCGTGACTGCGCGAGATCAGTTCCAGGCCCAGTTCGCTCTTGCCCAGACCGGATTCGCCAGTGATCAGTACGCCCACCCCCAGCACATCCATGAACACCCCGTGCATGGTGATCTGCTGTGCCAGCTTCTTGGACAGGTACACGCGCAGGTAGTCGATCACCTGTGCCGCCGGCAGCGGCGTGGAAAACAGCGGGATGTTCTTTTCGTCGCAGACCGCCAGGATATCGGGCGGAGTGGACAAGCCCTGGGCGATGATGAAGGCCGGCGGCTCCCCGGTCACCAGTTCGGCGGTCTGGTAGGCGCGCGAGGTGTTGGAGAGCCGGTCGTAGTACTCGATTTCCTGGTGGCCGAAGACCTGGATACGGCCAGGGTGGATCAGGTTCAGGTGGCCGACCTGGTCAGAGGCCGAGACGGCGTCGCCGGAGATGAGGCGCTCACCGCCGGGGAAGCCGGCGAACCATCCCAGTTGCAGGGATTCACGGTTTTCTTCGTAGAGCTGCTGGATCGACAACGCGGAATAGGTGGGCATGGAGCTCCGGTCTGACTGGCGTGGCGGTGAAGGGAGGAGGGCGGCCTCAGCCGGCCTTTTCCATCGACGTCTGCCAGGTCACGATGCGGGCGTGGACCACGGCAGGATCGGGTTCATTGGTGAGTTCATGGCGGAAGGCATCGTCGGAGAACATCTCGGCGATTTCCGACAGGATTTCCAGGTGCTGCTGCGTCACGTGGTCGGGAATGAGCAGGAACACCAGCAGCTTGACCGGCTGGCCATCGGGCGACTCGAAGGGAATCGGCGCGGCCAGGCGCATGAACAGCGCCAGCGGCGCCTTCAATCCCTTGATGCGTCCGTGCGGCACGGCCACGCCATGCCCAAGCCCGGTGGAGCCAAGGCGCTCGCGAGCAAACAGGTTTTCGGAAACGGTGGAGCGGGCGATGCCGCTGTTGTTTTCGAAGGTCAGGCCGGCTTGTTCGAAAGCTCTTTTTTTGCTGGAGACTTCCAGATCCAGAACAACGTTTTCTGGAGACAGGATTTTTGCAAGATTAGTCATGACGCTCAAGGAATTGCTACAGGCTGAAGCTTTGAGCTGGATTATAGGCCTGTTTGGGAGGCAGGTAACGCTTTGAAAACGCCGAACAGGAGGTGAATTCGGGCTGAATGAAGGGAATTGCCGCAAGATGCGCCATCTGCGGCGATGATGCGCGGAAACTTGTTGCCAATCAAGTCAGTTTCCGGTGTTTTTTGAGGACTTTTCTAGAAAAATTTCGAGAGCCCCGTGTATGCAAGCGGACACACAGGCGGCACAGCGGGGCGAGCCCCGCCATGCCCGCTGATATTACATTTCGATGCGGCCGAAGATCAGCAGTACGTCGCCGTTGTTCTTGTTGGCCGACAGGCGCGGCACGTAGGCGAACATGATCTTGCCTTTCTTGGTGCCGATGGAAGCCAGTGGCAGCGGCACCGGGAAGGGCACGCTGTGGAAGTAATCCTGGCGGCTCATCAGCATGGCCGTGCCGCCCAGCCCGACTTCCAGGCCGGTCTTGGCGATCGGGAAGACCCATTCATAGGCATAGCCAGCCATGTATTGCGGGTGGCGATGTGAATCCTTGAGCACGAAACCGTACAAGGATTCATCGTTGCCCTGTTCATTGCGCAGGGTCTTGCCGTAGCCCAGGCCCCAGGCATGTTCGTTGAGCTCGTTGAGCTTTTCCTTGGTGTAGGTGCCGCGACCGTGGTGGGCGACGCCGGACAGATACAGCTCGCTTTCACCCTGGTTCCAGATGTTGGCGGCGTGGTCCTTGGTCTGTTGCCACAGGCTGTACTGGTTGTCTTCGGCGTGCGCGGCGGGGGCCAATGCGATGGCGGCGGTGGCGGTGGCCGCCAGCGCCAGGCGGCGGCAGGCGCGCAGTGGCGAAGCAGCGGTCTTGATGCGCGGATGCGAGGAGGTGGTGGTTGTCATATTTATTATCAACTACAGGGCTAAAGCCCCACGCTTCCGGTAAAGCGGAGCAGGAGCGTGGCGATGGCAGGATTGCTAAAAACGATGGTGGGACATTGCACGCCCAGGCAAGCTCATGCATGGGCCATGCAGGATTGACAGGGATTGTGCCAAAAGTTTCCCGTTATCCTTCATATTGCAGAAGGGCAAGATGTTACCAAATATGCGGCACGGCGGCAGTCCGCCAAAGGTGACAAACGTGCTTTTGCAAGATTTGCTAACAATTTTGTGACGGTGTGCGGTCCTCGATGAGGCCGCGCACCGGCAATGGGCTGCTTGCTGACCAGGGCTTATTGGCGCGCGTTGCGCAATTGCGAGGGCGGCTTGGCGCTGGAGAAATTGCTGCGCCAGGGATTGATGTCCAGCCCGCCGCGCCGCGTATAGCGGGCGTACACGGCCAGTTTCTGTGGTTTGCAGTAACGCAGGATGTCGGTGAAGATGCGTTCCACGCATTGCTCGTGGAATTCGTTGTGCTCGCGAAATCCGATGATGTACTTCAGCAGCCGCTCCTGGTCGATGGGCGCGCCCACGTACTGGATCTGCACGCTGCCCCAGTCAGGCTGGCTGGTCACCGGGCAGTTGGACTTGAGCAGGTGCGACACCAGGGTTTCTTCCACGGTGGCTTCCTCGGTATTGGCGCGCAACTGGTTGCCATCCGGATGAGCGCCGCTGGCGGCGGCTTCGATCTCCACATCCAGGCGGTCCAGCAGCAGGCCGGAGAGTTCACCGAACTGCAACTGGCCGAACTGCGCCGGTTCGGTCAGCGTCACCTGCACATGGGCGCCGGCCGCGGCGGAGAGGTCGGTGCGCATCTTGTCGATCAACTGGTCGGCGCTTTCCAGGCGCTCCTGGTTGAAGGAATTCAGATACAGCTTGAAGGACTTCGATTCGATGATATTCGGTGAATCGGCCGGCACCATGAAGGTGGCGATGGCGATCTGCGGCTTGCCGCGCAGGTTCAGCCAGGAAATTTCGTAGGCCGTCCAGAGATCCACGCCGAAGAAGGGCAGGGTGCCGCTGATCTGCAATTCGGCGCGCTTGGGCGCGCGCGGGATCGGGAACAGCAGGCTGGGGTCGTAATGGGTCGGATATTCCGAACTCTTGCCCAGGGGCGAGCTTTCTGGCGAATGGCTGGCGGGGGATGCGGACGGGTTGGTGTGGTCCATGTGAATACTCCTGCGGTGCTGCTGATGACGTTCAGTGATGCTGCCGCGGCGCGCCGCCGCTGGGGTGGCGCGCCGCGTCCGGTCTTAGCCGAGGAACAGCTTGTACAGCGGGTTCTTGCTTTCGTCCCAGTGACGATAGCCCAGTTGCGCCAGGAAGGCGCGGAATTCCTTCATTTCCTTCTTCGGCACCTGCAGGCCGATCAGGATGCGGCCCACGTCACCACCCTGGTTGCGGTAGTGGAACAGGCTGATGTTCCAGCCCGGGTTCATGCTGGAGAGGAACTTCATCAGCGCACCCGGGCGTTCCGGGAATTCGAAGCGGTACAGCAGCTCGTCGCCGGTCAGGTCGCTCTTGCCGCCGACCAGGTGGCGGATGTGGACTTTGGCCAGTTCGTCATGGGTCAGGTCGAGCACGCCAAAGCCGGCCTTCTCGAAGTTGCGGGCGATCTTGCCGGCCTCGTCGGCTGCCGACACCTGGATGCCGACGAACACGTGCGCCGCCTTGGCGTCGCTGATGCGGTAGTTGAATTCGGTGACGTTGCGCGGACCCACGGTTTCGCAGAAGCGGCGGAAGCTGCCGCGCTCTTCCGGAATGGTGACCGCGAAGACCGCTTCGCGCGCCTCGCCCGCATCGGCCATCTCGGCCACGAAGCGCAGGCGGTCGAAGTTCATGTTGGCGCCGCAGGCGATGGTGATGAGCGATTCACCCTTGATCGGCTTCTTGCTGGCCTTGGCGCGTTCCACGTAAGCCTTGGCGCCAGCTACCGCCAAGGCGCCGGCAGGCTCCACGATGCTGCGGGTATCCTGGAAGATGTCCTTGATGGCGGTGCAGACGGCGTCGGTGTCGACGATGATGACTTCGTCCACCAGCTCCTTGGCGATGCGGAAGGTTTCTTCACCGACCAGCTTGACCGCCGTGCCGTCGGAGAACAGGCCCACGTCCGGCAGCGCCACGCGGCGGCCGGCTTTGAGGCTGCGCGCCATGGCGTCCGAATCGGTGGTTTGCACGCCGATGATCTTGATGTCCGGGCGCACTGCCTTGACGTAGGAAGCCACCCCGGCAATCAGGCCGCCGCCGCCGATGGCCACGAAGATGGCGTGGATAGGGTCCGGATGCTGGCGCAGGATTTCCATGCCCACCGTGCCCTGGCCGGCGATCACGTAGGGGTCGTCGAAAGGGTGGACGAAGGTCAGCTTCTGCTTCTTTTCCAGCGTCAGCGCGTGTTCGTAGGCATCGGTGAAGGAGTCGCCGAAGAGCACCACCTCGCCGCCACGGGCCTTGACGGCGTCGATCTTGACCTGCGGGGTGGTGGTGGGCATGACGATGACCGCCCGGCACCCCAGGCGCGCGGCCGACAGCGCCACGCCCTGGGCGTGGTTGCCGGCGGAGGCGCAGATGACGCCGCGCTTCAATTGCGCCGGCGTCAGGTGGGCCATCTTGTTGTAGGCGCCGCGCAGCTTGAAGCTGAACACGCTCTGCATGTCTTCACGCTTGAAGTAAATTCGATTATCAATCCTTTGCGACAGCGTATTCGCCAGTTCCAGCGGGGTTTCTTGGGCGACGTCGTAGACGCGGGCGGTCAGGATCTTTTTCAGATAATCGTTACTCATGTTGGTCATCAGTGAAGTGAAGTCAGGCGAGCAGCAGCGGGTTCAGGCGCGGTCATATCGCAATCAGGTAAAGGGAAAAAAGGCTGGGTAAGCCGCTTGGGATTCCTGCTGGGCCGGGTCGGGCGGTAGCCGGTCGGGGCCAGGGGAACTGGACATTATAAAGGAGCCGGGGGCGGCGTCGGCAAGCGGGCGTGGCGGGCGGGGGAGAGTGAAACTTCCTTCGCTTCTTGAATTCGGGCCCGGCGGCACCAGCTAGAATGCACGCTGTGCCATTCTTCAGACAGAGTGTGAGGGATGGCGACTCGCCTGGCTGCGGCCAGCCTTCAATCTATCTTCCCGCCTGCATGATCGAATCCGCCGTCCTCTGGCTGCTCAACATCCTCGCCATTCCCACGGTGGGCCTGACCTCCGTCTTCCTGATCAGCTTCGTCTCGGCGACCTTGCTGCCGCTGGGCTCGGAGCCGGCCGTCTTCGCCGTCATCAAGGCCAGCCCGGACATGTTCTGGCCGGTGATCCTCATCGCCACGCTGGGCAACACCCTGGGCGGCATCGTCGATTACTGGATGGGCTATGGGGCCAAGCAGGCCTTCGCCAAGGAGCGCTCCACACGCTGGTTCCACTGGCTGGAACGCTTCGGCGCCAAGACCATGCTGCTGGCCTGGCTGCCCGGCATCGGCGACCCCATCTGTACCCTGGCAGGCTGGCTGCGCCTGCCGTTCTGGCCGTCGGTGGTCTATATGGCCATCGGCAAGTTCATCCGCTACGTGCTGATGACTTGGCTGCTGCTGAATGTGCCGGATGGCTTCTGGCACCGGGTGGGTGACTGGCTGGCGTAGATTGCGGCCAGCAGAATGCAGGACGGCGCCGCCAGGGCGCCGTCGTCGTCTGCAGTGCAGGTGATGGCTTCAGCCTGCCAGGGTCGGGGCCAGGCTTTCGACCAGGCGGATGGCCAGGAAGGTGGCCGTCACGCCCAGTACGGCGAAGTGGCGCGTCTTCAGCTTCATGGCCAGGCCGGTGTCTTCATTGAGGATGGCGGTGTGCATGGTGATCTCCTTGGTATGTGATCCGGCCTGCTTCAGGCCTTGCATTGGGCATAGTCGGCCAGGGTGATGGCCAGGTTTTCCAGGAATTCGGTCATCAGGGTCTGCAACATGGGATCCTCCTTGTGGGAATGGGTTCAGGGCATTTCCCTGATGTCTGGATGGATTATAGATTTTTGCAATCAATTATTAGAAATTGATTGTTTTTATAAATTCAATTGGCTAAGCCTATCGCCGCGCTAGTCGCCGCAAACGTCGCCGATCAGCCTCACAAGGCCCCGCAAAGCTCATGCAAGCCCGGCCAAAACGGGCAGCGGCCATCGCGAGTTTTGCCAATAGGCTAAAATGCACCTCCGGCAGCAGATTTACCTCATACATCGATGAACGCCCCCGCACAGATCCAGGCCTTGCTTACAGACGCGCCGCATGGCGCCACGCCCCCGCGCTTGCGCGAAATCCCGTACAACTACACTTCCTTCTCCGATCGCGAGATCGTGATCCGGTTGTTGGGCGAAGAGTCCTGGTCCCTGTTGGACGAGCTGCGCGGCAAGCGCCAGACCGGTCGTTCGGCGCGCATGCTGTATGAAGTCCTGGGCGACATCTGGGTGGTGCGCCGCAATCCCTATCTGCAGGATGACCTGCTGGACAACCCCAAGCGTCGCGCCGCACTGATCGAAGCGCTGAACCATCGCCTGAGCGAAGTCGACAAGCGCCGCCTGGCCACCGACCAGGCCGAGGCCGGCGACGCCGAGGCCCAGCGCCGCAGCGCCAGCGTGGAAGCCCTGCTGAAGGCGGCCAAGAAGGCCATCGCCGACTTCGCCGAAGAATTCCGCCAGACCTACGATTTGCGCCGCCGCGCCACCAAGGTCCTGGGCCGCTTTACCGCCAAGGACAACATCAAGTTCGACGGCCTTTCGCGTGTTTCGCACGTGACCGACGCCACCGACTGGCGCGTCGAGTACCCCTTCGTGGTGCTCACCCCCGATACCGAGGACGAGATGGCCGGCCTGGTCAAGGCCTGCATCGAACTGGGTCTGACCATCATCCCGCGCGGCGGCGGCACCGGCTATACCGGCGGCGCCATTCCGCTCACGCCCCTGTCGGCGGTCATCAATACCGAAAAGCTGGAACAACTGGGCGCGGTCGAGATGGAAATCCTGCCCGGCCTGGACAAGCCCTACGCCACCATCTACTCGGGCGCGGGCGTGGTCACCAAGCGCGTCTCGGACGCGGCCGAAAAGGCCGGTTTCGTCTTCGCGGTGGACCCGACTTCGGCCGAAGCCTCCTGCATCGGCGGCAACGTCGCCATGAACGCCGGCGGCAAGAAGGCCGTGCTGTGGGGTACCGCTCTGGACAACCTGGCCAGCTGGCGCATGGTCGATCCGCAGGGTGACTGGCTGGAAGTGACCCGCCTGGACCACAACCTGGGCAAGATCCACGACGTGGAAGTGGCGCGCTTCAAGCTGGAGTGGTCGCACCCCGGCGAAAAGGGCCAGAAGACCGAAGTCTTCAAGACCGAGATCCTGGAAATCTCCGGCAAGAAATTCCGCAAGGAAGGCCTGGGCAAGGACGTCACTGACAAATTCCTCTCGGGCCTGCCCGGCGTGCAGAAGGAAGGCTGCGACGGCCTGATCACCTCGGCCCGCTGGATCCTGCACAAGATGCCCAAGCAGACCCGCACGGTCTGCCTGGAGTTCTTCGGCCAGGCGCGCGATGCGATTCCCTCGATCGTGGAAATCAAGGATTACCTGGACGCAGAGACCAAGAAGGGCGGCGCCATCCTGGCCGGCCTGGAGCACCTGGACGAGCGCTACCTGCGCGCGGTCGGCTATGCCACCAAGTCCAAGCGCGGCGTGCTGCCCAAGATGGTGCTCATCGGCGACATCGTCGGTGATGACGAGAATGCCGTCGCCGCTGCCGCTTCGGAAGTCATCCGCATGGCCAACAACCGCGTGGGTGAAGGCTTCGTGGCCGTGAGCCCGGAAGCGCGCAAGAAATTCTGGCTGGACCGCTCGCGCACGGCGGCCATCGCCAAGCACACCAATGCCTTCAAGATCAACGAAGACGTGGTCATTCCGCTGAACCGCATGGGCGAATACACCGACGGCATCGAGCGCATCAACATCGAGCTGTCGATCAAGAACAAGCTGCAACTGCTGGCCGAACTGGACAGCTTCTTCGTCAAGGGCAGCCTGCCGTTGGGCAAGAGCGACGACGCCGAGGGTGATGACATCCCCGCCGCCGAGATGCTGGAAGACCGCGTCCACCAGGCCGAAAGCCTGCTGGAGCAGACCCATGCGCGCTGGTCCTACCTGCTGGCCAACCTGGACAAGCCGCTGGGCCAAGCCAAGGGTGAGCTGGCCGCACTGGGCCTGGAAAAGATGCTGCCGGTATTCGAGCAGCGTCTGGTCGACCAGCCCGAAGCGGCGGTCTTCCACGTGGTGCAGGACCGCACCGTGCGTATCTCCTGGAAGCAGGAAGTGCGCGCGCAGCTGCGCCAGATCTTCTCGGGCGCGGCCTTCAAGCTGATCCTGGAAGAATGCCAGGCCATCCACAAGCGCGTGCTGCGTGGCCGCGTCTTCGTGGCGCTGCACATGCACGCCGGTGATGGCAACGTCCACACCAACCTCCCGGTCAATTCCGACCATTATGAAATGCTGCAGGATGCCCACGTCGCCGTGGCGCGCATCATGAAGCTGGCCCGTTCGCTCAATGGCGTCATCTCGGGCGAGCACGGCATCGGCATTACCAAGCTGGAATTCCTGACCGAAGACGAGATCGGCGAATTCCGCGAATACAAGAAGCGCGTGGACCCCGAAGGCCGCTTCAACAAGGGCAAGCTCTTGAACCTGCCCGGCATGGAAGCCGACCTGTCCAATGCCTATACGCCTTCGTTCGGTTTGATGGGCCACGAGTCGCTGATCATGCAGCAGAGCGACATTGGTGCGATTGCCAGCAGCGTCAAGGACTGCCTGCGCTGCGGCAAGTGCAAGCCGGTCTGCTCGACCCACGTGCCGCGCGCCAACCTGCTGTACTCGCCGCGCAACAAGATCCTGGCGACCTCGCTGCTGGTGGAAGCCTTCCTCTATGAAGAGCAGACCCGTCGCGGCGTCTCCATCAAGCATTGGGAAGAGTTCGAGGACGTGGCCGACCACTGCACGGTGTGCCACAAGTGCGTCACGCCTTGCCCGGTCGATATCGACTTCGGCGATGTCTCGATGAACATGCGCAACCTGCTGCGCAAGATGGGCAAGAAGTCCTTCAATGCCGGCACCAATGCGGCCATGTTCTTCCTGAACGCCACTGACCCGGCCACCATCAACGCCACCCGCAAGGTGATGACGCAGTGGGGCTTCAAGGCGCAGCGCCTGGGCAACGACCTGATGAAGAAGTTTGCCAAGAAGCAGACCCAGAAACCGCCCGCCACCGTCGGCAAGCCGCCGGTCAAGGAGCAGGTGATCCACTTCATCAACAAGAAGATGCCGGGCAACCTGCCCAAGAAGACCGCGCGCGCGCTGCTGGATATCGAGGACGACAAGATCGTCCCCATCATCCGCAACCCCAAGACCACCACGGCCGATACGGAAGCGGTGTTCTACTTCCCGGGCTGCGGATCGGAGCGCCTGTTCTCGCAGGTCGGCCTGGCCACGCAAGCCATGCTGTGGAACGTCGGCGTGCAGACCGTGCTGCCGCCGGGCTACCTGTGCTGCGGTTATCCGCAACGCGGGACCGGCGACTTCGAAAAGGGCGAGAAGATCATCACCGACAACCGCGTGCTGTTCCATCGCATGGCCAATACGCTGAACTACCTCGACATCAAGACCGTCGTGGTGTCCTGCGGTACCTGCTACGACCAGCTGCAAGGCTATGAATTCGAGAAGATCTTCCCCGGCTGCCGCATCATCGACATCCACGAATATCTGCTGGAGAAGGGCGTCAAGCTCGAAGGCGTGACCGGTACCCGCTACATGTACCACGACCCCTGCCACAGCCCGATGAAGCAGCAGGATCCGCTGAAGACCGTCAACTCGCTCATCACCACGGTGGATGCGCAGAAGATCGAGAAGAACGATCGCTGCTGCGGCGAGTCGGGCACCTTCGGCGTATCGCGTCCGGATGTCTCGACCCAGGTCCGCTTCCGCAAGGAAGAGGAAATGCGTAAGGGCAGCGACAAGGTGCGCGCCGATGGCTTCACCGGCGACGTCAAGATCCTGACCTCCTGCCCGTCCTGCTTCCAGGGCCTGTCGCGCTACAACGAGGATGCCGGTACCACGGCTGATTACATCGTGGTCGAGATGGCGCGTCACCTGCTGGGCGAGAACTGGATGCCGGAATACGTCGAGCGCGCCAACAATGGCGGCATCGAACGTATCCTGGTGTAAGCCATGAGCGCATCTGTGGTCCCCGCCTGCGAGCTGTGCGCCGGAGACGGCGGTGAAGTGCTGTGGCAGCACCCGGCTTTCCGGGTGGTGCTGGTGGACGAAGCCGATTACCCGGGCTTTTGCCGTGTGATCTGCCATGAGCACGTCAAGGAAATGACCGACCTCGCTCCGGCGCAGCGCACCTTGATGGCCAATGCGGTGTGGGCGGTGGAAGCTGCGCTGCGCGAAGTCATGCAGCCCGAGAAGGTCAACCTGGCTACGCTGGGCAATATGACGCCGCACGTGCACTGGCATGTGATTCCGCGCTTTACCGACGACCGTCATTTCCCCAGCCCGGTCTGGGCCGAGCCGCGCCGGCCCGCTGACGCCCCCAGCATTGCAGCGCGTCGTGCGCTGCTGCCGCAGTTGCGCGAAGCCGTGCGCCGGCAGCTCGATGCGGCGGGTTTGACGGCCTGATCTGCACCTGCAATCCCGGTCTGGAATGACCAGGCCGGGATTGCGTTTCCTCTCACGAATTTCACAAGGGAGAGCCCATGAGCGCCCCGTCTTCTCCGGTTCCCGTTTCCTTCAAGGTGCGCAAGCTCTCGCGCGTGGTCGAAGTCGAGTTCGATGATGGCGTGATGTATGCGCTGCCTTTCGAACTGATGCGCGTCTATTCGCCCTCGGCTGAAGTGCGCGGCCACGGTCCTGGTCAGGAAGTACTGCAGACCGGCAAGCGCGATGTGGAAATCCACGGCATCGAACCGGTCGGCAACTATGGCGTCAAACCGCTGTTTTCCGATGGTCACGCCAGCGGCATCTTCACCTGGGATTACCTCTACCAGCTCGGCCGCGACCAGGCCGCGATGTGGGAAGCCTATCTGCAGAAACTGGAAGCCGCCGGTTTTACGCGGGAAAGCGGGCGCGATCATCAGCCCGAGGCGGTTGGCGGCCACGGTTGCGGTCATTCGCACTGAGCCTCAAGCCCTGCTGCTGATCCAGGGCAAGCTCTGCGCTGGCCCGTCTCTTATAATGTCGTCTTCATCGTTACAGGCCCAGCCATGACCAACACCACCCATTTCGGTTACGAAACCGTCAAAGAAGAAGAAAAGGTCCGCAAGGTCGCGGAAGTGTTCCACTCCGTCGCCGCCAAGTACGACGTGATGAACGATTTCATGTCGGCGGGCCTGCATCGCATCTGGAAGGCATTCACCATCGCCCAGGCTGGCATCCGTCCTGGCTTCAAGGTGCTCGACATTGCCGGCGGCACTGGCGACCTGTCCAAGGCCTTTGCCAAGCAGGCCGGCCCCAGCGGTGAAGTCTGGCATACCGACATCAACGAATCCATGCTGCGCGTGGGCCGCGATCGCCTACTCAACCAGGGCATCGTCACCCCCACCATGCTGTGCGATGCCGAGAAGCTGCCCTTCCCGGACAACTACTTCGACCGCGTCTCGGTGGCCTTCGGCCTGCGCAACATGACCCACAAGGATGCCGCCCTGGCCGAGATGCGCCGTGTGCTCAAACCTGGCGGCAAGCTGCTGGTGCTGGAATTCTCCAAGGTCTGGGAACCGCTGAAGAAGCCCTATGACGTCTATTCCTTCTCGGTCCTGCCATGGCTGGGCAAGAAGGTGGCCAACGACGCCGACAGCTATCGCTACTTGGCCGAATCGATCCGCATGCACCCCGACCAGGAAACCCTGAAGCAGATGATGGAACAGGTGGGCCTGGAGCGCGTGCAATACTTCAACCTGACTGCCGGTGTGGCCGCGCTGCATACGGGCATTAAGATGTAAGAAATGCTGGGCGCAGCGGCATTAAGACTGGCTTAATTCTGCCCGGCGACAATGACCGCTCCGAATCGACGGGCTTGCTTTTTCATTGGCCGCCCGCCATCTCGGCATCATCCACAAGAGGCAAGCCCATGAAAAAACTCCTGCTCGCACTGCTGCTGTCGATCACCTCGCTATCCCTGATCATGTCACCCGCCGAGGCCAAGCGCCTGGGCGGTGGCGGCTCCTTCGGCAAGCAATCGTCCAATTACTCGCGCCAGGCGGCGCCGTCCTCGCCGTCTTCGCCCTCCTACAGCCAGCCTTCGGCCACCCCGTATCGTCCTTCGACGCCGGCGGCCACGCCGCAAAGCGCGCCCATGCCCAAGCCTGCCAGTCCCTGGCGCAATGTGCTGGGCGGCGCCTTGCTGGGCTTTGGCCTGGGTGCGCTGATGTCGCACTTCGGCATTGGCGGCGCCATGGGCGGCATGCTGGGTTCGCTGCTGACCATCGCGCTGCTGTGCGCGGCGGTGATCTTCCTGATCCGCATGTTTGCCCGGGGCCGTGAGGCGCAGAACAATAATCCCGCCTATGCCACGCCCATGCCTGGTGTGAGCCCGATCGGCAGCGCTGCCGGCGCGACCCCCGAAATCGGTTCCGGGCTGCGCGACGTCAACCCGCCGCCCGCCCTGCAAGGCAACGCCTATGGCACTGCGGCCCAGCCAGCGCAGATCCAGCAATGGGGCATTCCGGAAGGGTTTGATACGGCCGGCTTCGTGCGCAATGCCAAGACCTATTTCATCCGCCTGCAGGCGGCGTGGGATCGCGCCGATGTCAACGACATCCGCGAATTCACCACCCCCGAGATGTTTGCCGAGCTGCGCATGCAATTGACCGAACGGGGACCCGCCCCCAATGCCACCGACGTGGTCCAGCTGGATGCGCAACTGCTGGGCATCGAGACCATGGCCTTCGATTACCTGGCCACGGTGCGCTTCCAGGGACTGATCAAGGAAGCCCCGGATGCCTCGGCCGAACCCTTCGCCGAAATCTGGAACCTGTCCAAGCCGCTCAACGGCAGCGGCGGCTGGGTGCTGGCCGGCATCCAGCAGGTGTAGCCTGTAGCTGGTGGCCGGTGCCGGATCAAGGAACCCGCCTGGTGCGAACCTTGCCTGCCGGCCAAGCTGTTACACTTGAAACCGCCCGGCTTTTGCGGGCGGTTTTGTTTTTGCGGCGCTGATTGCCCGGCTGACCGCGTTTTGTCTTTGTCCTTGTTATTGAATCTGGCCTAACCCGCCTTTGGAATCCATGTCCGTGCTGCCCGATCCCGCCACGTTTGCCCTCGACCCGATGAAACCCGCCGCAGCGGCGATCAACCATCTGCTGGCGCAGGAGCCGTGGGCGCGCAACACGCTCATCGCCCATGCCGGCAAGGTGGCCTGCATCGATACCGGCGTCATGCAGCTGCGCCTGAAAGTGGCCGGCGATGGCTATCTGCAGGATGTGCCCGCTGATGCGCCCGCCAATGTCACCATCCGTATCAAGCTTTCCGACCTGCCGCTGATCGCCGCCAACCGCGAGCGCGCCGTGTCCTACGTCAAGCTGGAAGGCGATGCCGATTTCGCCAATGCAATCTCGCAACTGAGCCAGAAGCTGCGCTGGGATGCCGAGGATGACCTGTCCCGCGTGGTCGGCGACGTCGCCGCCACCCGCATCGTCTCCGGCGCGCACGGCCTGTTCGAGGCGGCCCGCACCACCGGCCGCAAGCTTACCGAAAACCTTGCCGAGTATTTCCTGGAAGAACAACCGATGCTGATCCGCCCCCGCCAGTTGCAGGACTTTTCCGCCGATGTCGTGCGTCTGCGCGATGATCTGGAACGCCTGTCCAAGCGCATCGAGAAGCTGGAGCGTCGCTGATGCTGCTGCGTTCCATGCGTCTGCTCAAGATCATCCGCGTGGCCATTCTCTATGGCCTGGATGAAATCATCGCCTCTGAATTCGCGCCGCCGCGCATTGCCCGCATCATCAACCGCATCTTCTTCTGGCGCGACCTGTCCGCGCCGCGCGGGGAGCGCTTGCGTCGCGCGCTGGAAGACCTCGGTCCTATCTTCATCAAGTTCGGCCAGGTGCTCTCGACCCGGCGCGACCTGATGCCGCCAGACATCGCCAACGAGCTGACCTTGCTGCAGGATCGCGTGCCGCCCTTCGATTCCGAACTGGCGGTCAAGCAGATCGAGAAATCGCTGGGCGCGCATCCGGACCTGCTCTTCGCCACCTTCGAGCGCACTCCGGTGGCCTCGGCCTCGATTGCCCAGGTCCACTTCGCCACCCTGAAGGATGGCAAGGAAGTCGCCGTCAAGGTGCTGCGTCCTGGCATGCGCGACATCATCGACCACGATATCGGCCTCATGCACGTCGCCGCCGACTGGCTGGAACGGCTGTGGGCCGATGGCCGGCGCCTGAAGGCCAAGGAAGTCGTGGGTGAGTTCGACAAGTACCTGCACGACGAACTCGACCTCATGCGCGAAGCCGCCAACGCCAGCCAGTTGCGCCGCAATTTCGCCGAGTCCACGCTCTTGATGGTGCCGGAGATGTACTGGGATTATTGCTCGTCCTCGGTGATCGTGATGGAGCGCATGCATGGCATCCCCATCTCGCAGACCGAGCGCCTGCGCGCTGAGGGTGTGGACCTGTCCAAGCTCTCGCGCGATGGCGTGGAGATCTTCTTCACCCAGGTGTTCCGCGACGGCTTCTTCCATGCCGACATGCACCCCGGCAACATCCTGGTGTCGGTGGCGCCGGAGAGCTTTGGCCGCTATATCGCGCTGGACTTCGGCATCGTCGGCACGCTCAATGATTTCGACAAGGATTACCTGTCGCAGAATTTCCTGGCCTTCTTCCGCCGCGACTACAAGCGCGTGGCCGAGGCGCACATCGAGTCCGGCTGGGCGCCCAAGGATACCCGCGTCGATGAACTGGAAGCGGCGGTGCGCGCCTGCTGCGAACCGATCTTCGATCGGCCCTTGAAGGACATCTCCTTCGGTCAGGTGCTGTTGCGCCTGTTCCAGACCTCGCGCCGCTTCAATGTGGAAGTGCAGCCGCAACTGGTGCTGCTGCAGAAGACCTTGCTCAACGTCGAAGGCCTGGGTCGTCAGCTCGATCCCGACCTCGACCTGTGGAAGACCGCCAAGCCCTACCTGGAACGCTGGATGAGCGAACAGATCGGCTGGCGCGGTTTCGTCGAACAGCTGAAGGTGGAAGTGCCGCGCTACAGCCGCCTGCTGCCCGAGCTGCCGCGCCTGGTGCATCAGGCCTTGACGCGCTATACCGAAGGCGAGAGCCAGCCGCAGAATACCGAGCTGATCCGCAAGCTGCTGGCCGAGCAGCGGCGCACCAATATGCTCCTGGGTGTGATCGTCTATTTTGGTGGCGGGCTCATTGGTGGTGTCATCGTGATCCAGCTGCTGGTGCACTTCCTGAAGTTCTATTGATATTGATATAAATAATTTTGGGAATATAGATCATTCTCCTCATGCAAGCGCCGGCACATGCCGGCGTTTCGCATGGGACTTCCAAAAGACAGAGGCGGAAACAACGTGGGAACCAACGACAACAGCCAGACCGATGCACGCGTGCGCATGTTGCCCTACATCGTGGCGGCGACCTTCTTCATGGAATACCTGGACACCACCATCATCGCCACGGCCCTGCCGCAGATGGCGCAGTCCTTTGGTGTCGGCCCCAACGAACTGAGCCTGGGCATGACCGCCTACATGCTTACGCTGGCGGTCTTCATCCCCATCAGCGGGTGGGTGGCGGACCGCTTCGGTTCGCGCACGGTGTTCGGCATGGCCATTGCCATCTTCACGCTGGCGTCCATCCTGTGCGGCTTTTCCCAGAACGTCTGGGAGTTCACTGCCGCCCGTGTGCTGCAGGGGCTGGGCGGGGCAATGATGGTGCCGGTCGGGCGCATGATCGTGGTGCGCAGCACCGGCAAGGAGAGGCTGATGAAAGCCATCGCCACCATCACCTGGCCGGCCATCGTGGCGCCGGTGGTGGGGCCGTCCATCGGTGGCTTTATCACCACCTATGCCTCGTGGCACTGGATATTCCTGATGAACGTGCCGTTCGGTCTTGCTGCCTTCACTGCGGTGATGATGGTGGTGCGCAATGAACATGGCGTGAGCAAGCGACCGCTGGACCTGGTCGGCTTCCTGCTCTCGGGCGCGGCGCTGACCTCGCTCTTGTATGGCACCGAAATCGCCAGCCACATGGAATCCAACATCAAGGTGGCGCTCGGCTTCGTGGCGCTGGGTGTGGTGTTGGGGTATGGCGCTTGGCGTCACATGCAGCGCATCGAACATCCACTGCTGGATTTTTCCAACTTGCGCATCCCGACCTATTCGGTGACGGTGCTGACCGGTTCGCTCACGCGCATCGGCGTGGATGCCGTGCCTTACCTGATGCCACTGATGTTCCAGATCGGTTTCGGCCTGACCGCCTTCCAGTCGGGCTTGCTGCTGCTGGCCACCGCCCTGGGCAACCTCGGCATGAAGGCCTTTACCACGCGCATCCTGCAGCGCTTCGGTTTTCGCAGCGTGGCGGTCAACAATGCCGCCATCGCGGGTTGCCTCATCATCGCTTGCGGCTTGTTGACGCCCGCGACACCGTTGCCGGTGATCCTGGGCGTGATCTTCTGTTACGGCTTGTCACGCTCGATGCAGTTCTCGACCTTGGCCACGCTGGCCTATGCGGATATCAGCGATGCCCGCAAGTCTTCGGCCAGCACGCTCTGGAGCGTGGCGCAGCAGATGACCATCGGCATGGGCATCGCCTTCGGCGCGCTGGCCTTGCGCATCGCCGCTGCACTGCGTGGCGAGGAGATCGATGCCAGCGGTGCGCATTTCACCCTGGGCGATTTCCAGTGGGCCTTTGCCATGGCTGGCGTGGTGACCTTGATATCGGTGCTCGGTTATCGCGGCCTGGCGCGCGATGCCGGCAGCAATATCGGCGGCGGCATGCGGGCCGCGCAGGGCAAGCGCTGAACAGCCCCTAGCGCTGTGCGGAAAAGCGCTCGGCCAGCCGCTCGCGGCGGAAGTGCTCCACCACGAAGTCGACGAAGACGCGGGTCTTGGCCGGCAGCAGTCTGGCTGCCGTGAAGTAGAGCGAGAGCATGCCGGTGTCGACATACCAGTCCGGCAGCACTCGTACCAGCGTGCCGCGGTCCAGATAGAGCAGGGCGTGCGGCATCGATACCAGCGTGATGCCCAGTCCGGCCTCGGCCACTTCGCAGGCGGCATTGGCGTCGCTCATCGTCATGCGTTGCTGCAGCGTGACCGGGGCCTGCTGGCCGCTGCGGTCGCGCAGCGAGAAGGGCCGCACGCGGCCGGTCTGCGGCGAGCGGATCAGGATGCCGGCATGCTCGGCCAGATCGGCCGGCGAGTGCAGCGGTGGGTGCGCATCCAGGTAAGCGGGCGACGCCAGCAAGACCCGGTGCGCCGGCGCCAGCTCACGCGCCACCACGCCGGGTGACAGCTCGGTACCGCCGGCGATGGCGGCGTCGAAGCCTTCGCTGATGAGATCGACCGGGCGGTTCTCGAAATGCCAGTCCGGCTGGATGCCCGGATATCTCCCCAGGAACTCCCCCAGCAACGGCACGATGTATTGCCGCCCGAACCCCGTCCCCATGCTGACCTTGAGCGTGCCGGCCGGCTGCCCGCCCGCGCTGGCCAGGTTGGCTACGGCACTGCGGATGGCTTGCAGGCCGCCGCCGACTTCTTGCAGGAAGCGTTCGCCTGCTTCGGTCAGCGAGAGCTTGCGGGTGCTGCGATGAAACAGTCGCACGCCCAGTGAAGTCTCCAGCCGCGCCACGTTCTTGCCCACCGCCGCCGAGGTCAGGCCGAGCTGGCGCGCCGCCGCCGAAAAGCTGCCGGCGTGGGCCGCAGCGACGAAGCATTCAATGCGGGTCATGGTTTCCATCGCTCGATTCTAAACCAATGGTTTAAAAAGAAGATAGGGATTGCCGGCTAGTCGTCACATAATCAAACGCCGATACTTGCTTCAACCCGGACGCACACAGCAGCCCACAGAACACACAGGCGCAGGCCGACGGGGTCAACCCATCACCTTCAAGGAGCAAGATCATGAGCAAGCAAGACCAACAAGCCGCCGTTTCCCCCTCCACCCTGGTTTCCAAGGTTGCCTTCGTGCAAGGCGGTTCACGCGGCATCGGCGCGGCCATCGTGCAGCGCCTGGCCGCCGAGGGCGCGACCGTCGCCTTCACCTACGTCAGCTCGCCGGACAAGGCGCAAGCGCTGGTCTCCAGCGTGCAAGCCAAGGGCGGCCGCGCCCTGGCGATCCAGGCCGACAGCGCGGATGCTGCCGCCCTGCAACAAGCCATCCGCTTGGCCGCCGAGACCTTTGGCCGCCTCGATATCCTGGTCAACAATGCTGGCGTGCTGGCCATGGGGCCGCTGGACCAATTCAAGCTGGAAGACCTGGACCGCACCCTGGCCGTGAATGTGCGCAGCGTCTTCGTCGCGACCCAGGAGGCGGCGCGCTACATGGGCGAGTGTGGCCGCGTCATTAGCATCGGCAGCACCAATGCCGACCGCATTCCCTTTGCCGGCGGCGCGGTCTATGCCATGAGCAAGTCAGCGCTGGTCGGTCTGACCAAGGGCCTTGCACGTGACCTGGGTCCGCGCGGCATCACCGTCAACAATGTCCAGCCCGGCCCGGTGGATACCGACATGAACCCGGCCAGCGGTGACTTCGCCGCCTCCCTGACGGGCTTGATGGCGCTGCCGCGCTATGGCAAGGCCGACGAGATCGCCAGCTTCGTGGCTTACCTGGCAGGCCCTGAAGCGGGTTACATCACGGGCGCCAATCTCATGATTGATGGTGGTTTCTCGGCCTGATCGCCTGAGTTGCAGGAATAAAAAAACCTCGCGCCGGCAATCACCGGGCGAGGTTTTCGTTGCGTGTACGCGGATCAGGCGAACAGCCGCGCCAGCTCCACGCCCGGTTCAGGGGCGCGCATGAAGGCCTCACCGACCAGGAAGGCATGCACGTCGGCGTCGCGCATGCGCTTGACGTCGTCCGGTGTGGCGATGGCCGATTCGGTCACCACCAGTTTTTCCGGCGGGATGCGCGGCAGCAGGTTCAGGGTGGTATCGAGGGTGGTCTCGAAGGTGCGCAGGTTGCGGTTGTTGATGCCCAAGAGACGCGTCTTCAGCTTCAGCGCCGCATCCAGCTCGGCGCTGTCGTGGACTTCCACCAGCACGCTCATGCCCAGCTCATGGGCGCAGGCTTCCATGTCGGCCATGAGGCCATGGTCCAGCGCCGCCACGATCAGCAGGATGGCGTCCGCCCCCCAGGAGCGCGCCTGATAGATCTGGTAATGGTCCATCACGAAATCCTTGCGCAGCACCGGTAGGGCGCAGGCGGCCCGTGCTTGCTTGAGGTAGTCCGGCGAGCCCTGGAAGAACTGTTCATCGGTGAGTACCGACAGACAGGCCGCGCCATGTTCGGCATAGCTCACGGCGATCTCGGCGGGCTTGAAGTCGGGACGGATCACGCCCTTGGAGGGCGAGGCTTTCTTGACTTCGGCAATCACGCCGGCCTGGCCGTTGGCGATCTTCTCGCGCAGGCTCTCTTCGAAGTTGCGCAGTTCGGAACGCAGCTCGCTGTCGGTTTCGACATCGCGGCGCAGGCTGGCGAGGTCGCGCTCTTTCTTGGCGATACGGACTTCCTCGGCCTTGACGTCGAGGATCTTGTTGAGGATGTCGGACATGGGGCTCCTGTCAGGTATCGGGTATCTGGTATCGGATGTCGGCTCAGTGCTTGCCACCGAGCTGGCGGGTCACCTGGACGAACTGGTCCAGCTTGGCGCGCGCCGCGCCGGAGGCGATGGTGGCGCGCGCGGTCTGCAGGCCTTCGGCAATCGAGGGCGCAACACCGGCCGCATACAGAGCGGTGGCGGCATTGATGACTACGATGTCGTGTACCGGACCGGGTTCCCCGCGCAGGGCTTCGAAGATCTTTTCCTTCGATTCGGCCGCATTGCCGACCTGCAAGTTGCGGCTGGCAAACATGGACAGGCCGAAGTCTTCCGGATGGATCTCGTACTCGCGGATTTCGCCATTGATGAGCTCGCCCACCATGGTGGCGCCGCCCAGCGTGACTTCATCCAGGTTGTCGCGGCCCCAGACCACGATGGCGTGCTGCGCGCCCAGGCGTTGCAGCACGCGCACCTGGATGCCGACCAGGTCGGGGTGGAACACGCCCATGAGGATGTTGGGCGCCCCCGCCGGATTGGTCAGCGGACCGAGGATGTTGAAGATGGTGCGCACGCCCAGCTCCTTGCGCACCGGCGCGGCGTGCTTCATGGCGGCGTGGTGGTTGGGGGCGAACATGAAGCCGATGCCGGTCTGGGCGATCGATTGCGCCACTTGCTCGGGTTGCAGGTTGATGTCCGCACCGAGGGCTTCGAGCACGTCGGCGCTGCCGGACGAGGACGACACGCTGCGCCCGCCATGCTTGGCCACGCGCGCACCGGCCGCCGCGGCCACGAACATGGAGGCGGTGGAAATGTTGAAGGTGTGCGCGCCATCGCCGCCGGTGCCGACGATGTCGAGCAGGCGCGAGGTATCAGCCATTGGCACCTTGGTAGCGAATTCGCGCATGACCTGGGCGGCGGCGGCGATCTCGCCGATGCTTTCCTTCTTCACGCGCAGGCCCATGGTGAGGGCCGCGATCATCACCGGCGACATCTCCCCGCTCATGATCTGGCGGAACAGGGTCAGCATTTCATCGTGGAAGATTTCGCGGTGTTCGATACAGCGCAGCAGCGCTTCTTGGGGAGTGATGGACATATCTTGTCTCGTCTCGTGTAGTGGTCTCAGCCGCGGGCGCTGCCGGTCAGGAAGTTCTTGAGCAGGGCGTGGCCGTGTTCGGAGAGGATGGATTCGGGGTGGAACTGCACGCCTTGCAGGTCGAACTCCTTGTGGCGCACGCCCATGATCTCGCCATCATCGGTCCATGCCGTCACTTCCAGGCAATCCGGCAGGGTGGCGCGTTCGATGGCCAGCGAGTGGTAGCGGATCACGGTGTAGGGGGTGGGCAGGTCCTTGAAGACACCCACGCCGGTGTGGGCGATCTTGGAGGTCTTGCCATGCATCACCTGCTTGGCGCGGATGATGTTGCCGCCGAAGGCTTCGCCGATGGCCTGGTGGCCCAGGCACACGCCCAGGATGGGCAGCTTGCCCGAGAATTCCTTCAGCAGGTCCACGCAGATGCCGGCTTCCTTGGGGCTGCAGGGGCCGGGGGAGAGGCAGATGCGCTCGGGGTTCAGTTTCCTGATGTCATCCAGCGTGATCTCGTCATTGCGGATGGTCAGCACCTCTTCGCCCAGCTCGCCGAAGTATTGCACCAGGTTGTAGGTGAAGGAGTCGTAGTTGTCGATCATCAGCAGCATTTAGATTTCTCCGTCCAGGCCATCTTGCACTTGTTCAGCAGCGCGCAGTACGGCACGCGCCTTGTTTTCGGTTTCTTCCCATTCCATTTCCGGCACCGAGTCGGCCACGATGCCGGCGGCGGCCTGCACGTAGAGCGTGCCATCCTTGATGACGCCGGTACGGATGGCAATGGCCACATCCATCTCGCCACCGAAGGAGAGATAGCCGCAGGCGCCGCCATAGATGCCGCGCTTGGTCGGCTCCAGTTCGTCGATGATTTCCATGGCGCGCACCTTGGGCGCGCCCGAGAGGGTGCCGGCCGGGAAGGTGGCCTTGAGCACATCCAGGTTGGACATGCCGGGCTTCAAGATGCCTTCGACGTTGGAGACGATGTGCTGCACGTGGGAATATTTTTCGATCACCATCTGGTCGGTGACCTTGACGCTGCCGGTGGTGGCGATGCGGCCAATGTCGTTGCGGGCCAGGTCGATGAGCATCACGTGTTCGGCGATTTCCTTGGGATCGGCCAGCAGTTCGCGCGCCAGTTGCTCATCGCGCTCGATGGTGGAGCCGCGCGGACGGGTGCCGGCCAGCGGGCGGATGGTGATCTTCTTCTGTCCTTCGCCGATGGATTCGTTGCGCACCAGGATTTCCGGCGAGGCGCCGACGATCTGCATGTCGCCGAAGTTGTAGAAGTACATGTAGGGCGAGGGGTTCAGCGAACGCAGTGCGCGGTACAGCATCAGCGGCGAATCCACATAGGATTTCCTGAGGCGCTGGCCGATCTGCACCTGCATCAGGTCGCCGGCCATCACGTATTCCTTGGCGCGCGCTACGGCCTTGAGGTATTCGTCCTTGGGGAATTCGCGGATGGTTTCGGTGCGCACTGAACCGGTGGTCACCGGTGCATCGGCCGGGCGGCGCAGCATGGCGCGCAGGTCGCGCAGGCGCTGGCGGCCACGGGAGAAGGCTTCCGGCTGGGTAGGGTCGGCGTAGACGATCAGGTAGAGCTTGCCGGAGAGGTTGTCGATGACGGCCAGTTCTTCGGTCAGCAGCAGCTGGATGTCGGGCAGGCCCAGCGTATCCTTGGGAGCGCTGTCTTCCAGGCGTTTCTCGATGTAGCGCACGGCGTCATAGCCGAAGTAGCCAGCCAGGCCGCCGCAGAAGCGCGGCATGCCGGGGCGGATGGCGACCTTGAAGCGGGATTGGTACTCGGCGATGAATTCCAGCGCATTGCCTTCGGCGGTTTCGATGACCACGTCATTCTTCAGCACTTCGATCTGCTTGCCGCTGCAGCGGATCTTGGTCGAGGCGGGCAGGCCAATGAAGGAATAGCGGCCGAAGCGCTCGCCGCCCACGACCGATTCCAGCAGGAAGGTGTTCTTGCCGGTGTGGTGGCTTTGGGCCAGCTTGAGATAGAGCGTCAGCGGGGTTTCCAGGTCGGCGAAGGCTTCGGCGATCAGGGGGATGCGGTTGTAGCCTTCGGTGGCCAGCGATTTGAATTCGAGTTCGGTCATGTTTCACTCCAGACCGCCATTGTAGGGTACGCGGGCTTGCCCACTGGCGGTGTGCAGGCGCAATGCGCGATGCACACGATGACCGTGGACAGCGGCGGACTCTCGTCAGCGGTGTCGTTAAGGAAAATACGGGGGATGCGGGTACTACAACAAACGACCCGGCACGCAGGTGCGGCCAGGTCCAGGCCTCATTTACAGAGCCTGGAATTGCCAGCGTCGCCACAGCCAGGCCTCAGGGGCGGCTGTCGGTTGAGCGGTTCGTTTGTTGTTACGAAACATTGATGTGGGGTCGCGGTTGGATCTTCGGTCTATCGACCGGCAGGCTGACAGGGCGTCAGTCCACCGAGATTTGCTGCGCTGCTTCTACAAGCGTCGAAACTATACCATCCGAATCGACGTCGTGTAT
Source organism: Herbaspirillum camelliae (assembly GCF_001929405.1). NCBI lineage: Bacteria > Pseudomonadati > Pseudomonadota > Betaproteobacteria > Burkholderiales > Oxalobacteraceae > Herbaspirillum > Herbaspirillum camelliae. The sequence continues at coordinate 10,732 of NZ_KV880769.1, read as the reverse complement.
AGATTCTCCGTGGTTGTATCCATACGGAACATTGAGGACCCGGCAACCCGCCGCGCGGGCGGCCTGGGCGTCGTTGCTGGAGTCGCCGATGGCCAGCACCTGCGCCGGCTCGAGGGCGAAATCCTGGCACACCTGCAGCAGCGGCATGGGATCGGGCTTCTTCTTGGGGAAGGAATCGCCCCCGTAGACGATCTCGAAGAAATCACGCAGGCCCTTCTTCTGCAGCAGCGGTACGGCAAAGGCCAGCGGCTTGTTGGTCACGCAGGCCAGGCGCAGGCCCTTGCTGCGCAGGGCTTGCAGGCCTTCGAGCACGCCCGGGTAGAGCGAGGAATAGTCGCCGTTGATGGCCAGGTAGTGCTCGGTATAGGCCGTCAGCGCCTGCTGGAAGTATTGCGCGGCCTCGTCTTCGGCGTAGTCCACGGCCAGCACGCGGCGGATCAGGTTCTCGGTGCCCTTGCCGACGAAGTTGACGATGGTTTCCTGGGACAGGGGCGTGAGACCCAGGTCGTCACGCATGCGGTTCACCGCCACGTGAAAGTCGGCGGCGGTATCCAGCATGGTGCCGTCGAGGTCGATGATGGCGGCCTTGATATTGGTCAGCTTGCTCATATGCCTGGGAAACCTTGTCGTCTGTTCGTGGAAGGGCAGGCCGATCAGACCTGGGCCAGCTCGGCGCGCATGGCGTCGATGACGGCCTTGTAGTCCGGCTTGCCGAAGATGGCCGAGCCGGCCACGAAGGTGTCCGCACCGGCGCGGGCGGCGGCGGCGATGTTCTCGACTTTGATGCCGCCATCGACTTCCAGCAGGATGTCGCGGCCGGACTCATCGATGCGGCGGCGCACTTCGGCGATCTTCTTCAGGGCTTCGGGAATGAAGGACTGGCCGCCGAAACCGGGGTTGACCGACATGATCAGGACCATGTCCAGCTTGTCCATCACGTGATCCAGGTAGTGCAGCGGCGTGCCGGGGTTGAACACCAGGCCGGCCTTGCAGCCATTGTCGCGGATCAGTTGCAGCGAGCGGTCGATGTGCTCGGAGGCTTCCGGGTGGAAGGTGATGAGGTTGGCGCCGGCCTTGGCGAAATCGGGAATGATGCGGTCCACCGGCTTGACCATCAGGTGGACGTCGATGGGGACTTGCACATGCGGGCGGATCGCCTCGCACACCAGCGGGCCGATGGTGAGGTTGGGGACATAATGGTTGTCCATCACGTCGAAGTGGATGAAATCGGCGCCGGCGGCGACGACATTGCGCACTTCCTCGCCCAGGCGGGCGAAATCGGCGGACAGGATGCTGGGGGCGATACGGTAGGTCGGCATGGCTGTAAAGAAAGGATGGCTGAATCGACGGCGGCGCCGGCGGCAAAGGCGTTATTCTACCTTGTCGCGAGCCCCTGACGAGCTTGGCTGGCGTGGCGGCTTGCGCTGGGTGCGGAATTCGTGTGCAATCGGGGGTGGCTGCCCCGATGCTTCATCGATGGGCGGCCAGCCACATTCACAAGACAGGAAATTCCATGGCAGCGTATGAGTTCACGGTGACGGTCAAGACCCAGTACCTGGAGGAACAATCCGATCCATCGCGTTCGCACTACGTGTTCGCCTATGCGATCACCATCGTCAATACCGGCACCGTGCCGGCCCAGCTGATCTCGCGCCACTGGGTCATCACCGACGCCAACAACCACGTCGAGGAAGTGCGCGGGCTGGGCGTGGTGGGGCACCAGCCCTTCCTGCAGCCGGGCGAACAGTTCGAATACACCAGCGGCACCTCGCTCAAGACGCCCCAGGGCAGCATGCACGGGGAATACTTCTGCGTGGCCGAGGATGGCGAGCAGTTCGACGTGCGCATTCCAGAATTTGTCCTCTCGCTGCCGCGCACCCTGCACTGACGTGCAGGGTTTGGCGCAGGCCAGCGGATTTTTCAGCGCGGTCCGCTGTCTGTGGTCTCGCGCGCTGTCTTCTGTTGCCTGCCCACGGGTCTGCCATTCTTTTCCTTGCGGCCCGAGAACATGGTCCACCAGACGATGAAGACCAGCACGAAGAAGGCGGCGCAAGCCTCCAGGATCAACCACAACATGAATCTGTCTCCGATGTCATTGAATCGTTTCACCAAGCTTTCTTCGCTCCGGCGTCTCAGTGTACCCGCAATGGCCATCTCGGTCGCGGTCCTGCTGGCGGCCTGCCAGACCACCCCCGTCACCACGCCCGGCGTGAGCCAGCCCTCACCCCGCCCGACGGCCCAGCCCGGCCCGGCCATGCGCGCCACCAGCTTCTCGCAGTTGCCAGGATGGAACAATGACGACCTGCGCGAGGCCTGGCCGGCAGTGCAATCGTCCTGTTCGGTGATGATCCGCAAGCCGGAGTGGCGTGCCGCCTGCGGTGCGGCCCAGCAGGTCAATGGCAGTGACCTCGGCCTGCTGCGTCAGTATTTCGAGACCTACTTCACGCCTTACCAGCTCTACAACCAGGACGGCACCGATACCGGCCTGGTCACCGGCTACTACGAACCTCTGCTGCGCGGTTCGCGCCGACGCAGCGGCCCCTACCAGACACCGCTGTACCAGGCCCCGGACGACCTGTTGACCATCGACATGGCCAGCGTCTATCCGGAATTGAAGAACCTGCGCCTGCGCGGCAAGGTGGTCGGCCGCAAGGTCGTGCCTTACCCCGCCCGGGCCGAGCTGATGCAGGGCAATGCGCTGGCCGGCAAGGAAATCGTCTGGGTGGATGATCCGGTGGAGGCCTTCTTCCTGCAGGTGCAGGGTTCGGGCCGTGTCTATCTGCCCGAGTCGCGCGAGACCATTCGCCTGGCCTATGCCGATCAGAATGGCCGTCCTTACAAATCCATCGGGCGTTATCTGGTAGACAAGGGGGAGATGGAACTGTCACAGGCCTCGGCCCAGAACATCAAGGCCTGGGTCCAGGCCAATCCCGCACGCAAGGAAGAGTTGCTCAACGCCAACCCCAGCTATGTCTTCTTCAAGGAAGAGAAGCTGCCTGATCCCTCGAAGGGGCCGAAGGGCGCGCAGGGCATCCCGTTGACGCCGCAGCGCTCCATCGCCATCGATCCGCAGCATGTGCCGCTGGGCGCGCCGGTATTCCTGGCTACGACCCTGCCTAATAGCGATCGTCCCCTGCAGCGACTGGTGGTGGCGCAGGATACCGGCGGCGCCATCCGTGGGGTGGTGCGGGCAGACTATTTCTGGGGCTTTGGCGACGAGGCCGAGGATCGCGCTGGTTCGATGAAGCAGCGCGGGATGATGTGGGTGTTGCTGCCCAAAGGAATGACGCCGCCGTCGGGTAATTGATCGATATTTCTTCCCGGAAATGAAAAAGCCTGATCTCATCCGGGATCAGGCTTTTTTTGCGTCGCGGTGACGGCCGGCTTTGCTTAGCGCAACACCAGCACCGGAATGGTCGAATGGGTCAGCACCTTCTGCGTCTTGCTGCCCAGGAAGATGCGCGAGAGTCCGCTGCGACCGTGCGATGCCATGAAGATCGCGTCGCAGCCGTGCAGTTGCGCCGCCTTGATGATTTCCTCATCGGGATTGAAGGACATGACGATCTCGGTCTGGCAGGGAACGCCAGCCGCTGTGGCGGCATCGGTGATTTTCTTGATGTGCTGTTGGGCCAGGGTCTTGACGTTCTCTTCGTAGAGCGCCGGGTCGATGGCCATGGAGCTTTCGGCCAGCGGCGAGAAGGGGTAGGGTTCGGCCACCGTGATGCCGATCAGGCTTGCGCCGCTGTTTTTGGCATAGTCCACCGCAGTGGCAATGGCCTTGTCCGAGCGTTCGGAGCCGTCGGTGGGAACGAGTATGGTCTTGAACATGGTGGCCTCCTTATATAGATCAATGATGCGCCACAGGGGACGCTGATGGGATGACTCAAATATAGTCTTGCACCGCCGCGCCTGCATGAAATTATGGACAGTCATTGCGCCAGGTCGGACTTCCTCCCGATTTTTGCCTTATTCTTGCGGTTCGCCATGACGGTTTGCTGCCACGCCGTCACCGCCACCCGATTCATCGATAAGAAGGAGACCCTATGAGCTACGAAAATATCCAGGTCGAGACCCACGAGAAGGTCGGCCTGATCCGCCTGCACCGCCCCAAGGCCCTCAATGCTCTGAGCGACGGCCTCATGACCGAGCTGGGCGAGGCCCTGCTGGCCTTCGACGCGCAGGAAGAGATCGGCTGCATCATCATCACCGGCAGCGAGAAGGCCTTTGCCGCAGGCGCCGATATCAGCGCCATGGCCGGCTATGACTATATGGATGTCTTCAAGGGTGAGTTCATTACCCGCAACTGGGAAACCCTGCGCCGCATCCGCAAGCCGGTGATTGCGGCGGTGGCCGGCTACGCGCTGGGTGGCGGCTGCGAACTGGCGATGATGTGTGATTTCATCATTGCCGCTGACAACGCCAAGTTCGGCCAGCCCGAGATCAAGCTGGGCATCGTGCCCGGCGCCGGCGGCACCCAGCGCCTGCCGCGTGCGGTGTCCAAGGCCAAGGCCATGGATCTGGCCTTGACCGGACGTATGATGGATGCCGAGGAGGCCGAGCGCGCCGGGTTGGTCTCGCGCATCGTGGCCGCGGACAAGCTGCTGGAGGAAGCCATGGCTGCAGCGATCATCATTGCCGAGATGCCACGCCAGGTGGCCATGATGGTGAAGGACTCGGTCAATCGCGCCTATGAGACTACGCTCTCGGAAGGGATGAAGTATGAGCGGGCGCTCTTCTATAGCTGCTTTGCTACTGAAGACCAGAAGGAGGGGATGAAGGCCTTCCTGGAAAAACGCCAGCCGGTATTCAAGCATTCCTGATCGATTACCGTGATCGATAATGGCCGCCCGCCAGGGCGGCCATTATTTTTTTGTGAGGAGGTGGGCCCTAGCGCAGCCCGCAAAGCCTTGTCTCTTCTGGATTTGCGAGCGATGACGGTGAGGGTGTCGGGGCTGTTTTCTAAATTATTTCAATTATTTTTCAAAAAGGGCTTGCGCGGCTGCAGGTGGGTTGCTATAGTTCGCCCCCTGCTGACGCGACACACGAAGCGAAGTTGAAAAACAAAGCGACAGATGTCGGCGAAGCAATGAGTAGTGGGGCAGTTTGTAGGGCGTTTTAAATGGAAGTAGTCGAAGCGGTAAGTTCAGCGAAGACGAAAAAATTTAAAACGAATCGCAAAAAAGTAGTTGACGCGATAAACAAGCTGCTACATAATCTCGTTTCTCTGCTGCTGACGAACAAAACGATTCGCAGCGATGCAAACAGCGCCAAGCGCGTTTGCGACAGACAAGATCTTTAAAAATTAACAGCCGATAAGCGTGGGCGTTTAATGAAGTGCGACAGAACTTCGGTTCTGGAAACTTTAAACATTAAATGCTCACAAGAAATATAGGTAAGATCGCAAGAAATTACCTGTCAGTATTTTGAGAGAGCGATGCCCTTCGGGGTAGCCAGAAATGGCACAAAACAGAGATTAAACTAAAGAGTTTGATCCTGGCTCAGATTGAACGCTGGCGGCATGCCTTACACATGCAAGTCGAACGGCAGCATAGGAGCTTGCTCCTGATGGCGAGTGGCGAACGGGTGAGTAATATATCGGAACGTGCCCTAGAGTGGGGGATAACTAGTCGAAAGACTAGCTAATACCGCATACGATCTACGGATGAAAGTGGGGGATCGCAAGACCTCATGCTCCTGGAGCGGCCGATATCTGATTAGCTAGTTGGTGGGGTAAAAGCCTACCAAGGCAACGATCAGTAGCTGGTCTGAGAGGACGACCAGCCACACTGGGACTGAGACACGGCCCAGACTCCTACGGGAGGCAGCAGTGGGGAATTTTGGACAATGGGGGCAACCCTGATCCAGCAATGCCGCGTGAGTGAAGAAGGCCTTCGGGTTGTAAAGCTCTTTTGTCAGGGAAGAAACGGTAGTAGCTAATATCTATTACTAATGACGGTACCTGAAGAATAAGCACCGGCTAACTACGTGCCAGCAGCCGCGGTAATACGTAGGGTGCAAGCGTTAATCGGAATTACTGGGCGTAAAGCGTGCGCAGGCGGTTGTGTAAGTCAGATGTGAAATCCCCGGGCTCAACCTGGGAATTGCATTTGAGACTGCACGGCTAGAGTGTGTCAGAGGGGGGTAGAATTCCACGTGTAGCAGTGAAATGCGTAGATATGTGGAGGAATACCGATGGCGAAGGCAGCCCCCTGGGATAACACTGACGCTCATGCACGAAAGCGTGGGGAGCAAACAGGATTAGATACCCTGGTAGTCCACGCCCTAAACGATGTCTACTAGTTGTCGGGTCTTAATTGACTTGGTAACGCAGCTAACGCGTGAAGTAGACCGCCTGGGGAGTACGGTCGCAAGATTAAAACTCAAAGGAATTGACGGGGACCCGCACAAGCGGTGGATGATGTGGATTAATTCGATGCAACGCGAAAAACCTTACCTACCCTTGACATGGATGGAATCCCGAAGAGATTTGGGAGTGCTCGAAAGAGAACCATCACACAGGTGCTGCATGGCTGTCGTCAGCTCGTGTCGTGAGATGTTGGGTTAAGTCCCGCAACGAGCGCAACCCTTGTCATTAGTTGCTACGAAAGGGCACTCTAATGAGACTGCCGGTGACAAACCGGAGGAAGGTGGGGATGACGTCAAGTCCTCATGGCCCTTATGGGTAGGGCTTCACACGTCATACAATGGTACATACAGAGGGCCGCCAACCCGCGAGGGGGAGCTAATCCCAGAAAGTGTATCGTAGTCCGGATTGGAGTCTGCAACTCGACTCCATGAAGTTGGAATCGCTAGTAATCGCGGATCAGCATGTCGCGGTGAATACGTTCCCGGGTCTTGTACACACCGCCCGTCACACCATGGGAGCGGGTTTTACCAGAAGTGGGTAGCCTAACCGCAAGGAGGGCGCTCACCACGGTAGGATTCGTGACTGGGGTGAAGTCGTAACAAGGTAGCCGTATCGGAAGGTGCGGCTGGATCACCTCCTTTCTAGAGTGCGCACGAAGTTAAGCGTCCACACTTATCGGCTGTAATTCAAAGAACAGTTATTTGGTGAAGCGCGGTCCGTGACACAACGTCATCGACTGGCTACTGATACTGATCCAAGCGGGTCTGTAGCTCAGCTGGTTAGAGCACCGTGTTGATAACGCGGGGGTCGTTGGTTCGAGCCCAACCAGACCCACCAAGGTTTCGGGGGTTTAGCTCAGCTGGGAGAGCACCTGCTTTGCAAGCAGGGGGTCGTCGGTTCGATCCCGTCAACCTCCACCAAGAAATATCAAACCTAAGTCAGCGTCGCCAACGCAAGACGTAGTGATTTAGGTTTGATCTTTTACGATCAATGGCTGTTTTTGTTCTTTAACAATCTGGAAGAAGTAAAGATTCATTTAAACGATCGCCAGGACTTCGGTTCTTGCGAAAGTAAAAATGGGTGTGATTGTATCAATCAAAGTATTACGAAGTGATCTTAGCAATTAGAAGACTTACTTTGGAATACGGCAAACGCTAAAACTCAACGCTTCTTTATAACGCTCTTGCAAAAGAGGCTAACGTTATAGGAACAAGCGAATAAGTGCACATGGTGGATGCCTTGGCGATTACAGGCGATGAAGGACGTAGTAGCTTGCGATAAGCTGCGGGGAGCTGGCAAACGAGCTTTGATCCGCAGATTTCCGAATGGGGAAACCCGGCCGTAAGGTCATCGTTATCTGAATACATAGGGTAACGAAGCGAACGTGGCGAACTGAAACATCTAAGTAGCTACAGGAAAAGAAATCAACCGAGATTCCCAAAGTAGTGGCGAGCGAAATGGGATCAGCCTGCAAGATTTAGCATCAACGATAGCAAAACGGAATGGAAAGTCCGGCCATAGAGGGTGATAGCCCCGTATGCGAAATCGATGGTGTGGAACTAGGCTTGCGACAAGTAGGGCGGGACACGTGAAATCCTGTCTGAACATGGGGGGACCATCCTCCAAGGCTAAATACTCGTAATCGACCGATAGTGAACCAGTACCGTGAGGGAAAGGCGAAAAGAACCCCGGAAGGGGAGTGAAATAGATCCTGAAACCGTGTGCATACAAACAGTAGGAGCCCTGTAAGGGGTGACTGCGTACCTTTTGTATAATGGGTCAGCGACTTACATTCAGTGGCAAGCTTAACCGAATAGGGAAGGCGTAGAGAAATCGAGTCCGAATAGGGCGTTCAGTCGCTGGGTGTAGACCCGAAACCAAGTGATCTATCCATGGCCAGGTTGAAGGTGCGGTAACACGCACTGGAGGACCGAACCCACTAATGTTGAAAAATTAGGGGATGAGCTGTGGATAGGGGTGAAAGGCTAAACAAACTTGGAAATAGCTGGTTCTCTCCGAAAACTATTTAGGTAGTGCCTCAAGTATCACCATCGGGGGTAGAGCACTGTTATGGCTAGGGGGTCATCGCGACTTACCAAACCATTGCAAACTCCGAATACCGATGAGTGCGAGCTTGGGAGACAGACGCCGGGTGCTAACGTCCGACGTCAAGAGGGAAACAACCCAGACCGCCAGCTAAGGTCCCAAAGATTGGCTAAGTGGAAAACGAAGTGGGAAGGCTAAAACAGTCAGGAGGTTGGCTTAGAAGCAGCCATCCTTTAAAGAAAGCGTAATAGCTCACTGATCGAGTCGTCCTGCGCGGAAGATGTAACGGGGCTAAGCCAGTCACCGAAGCTGCGGATATCCGTAAGGATATGGTAGGAGAGCGTTCTGTAAGCCTGTGAAGGTGTCTTGTAAAGGATGCTGGAGGTATCAGAAGTGCGAATGCTGACATGAGTAGCGATAATGCGGGTGAAAAGCCCGCACGCCGTAAGCCCAAGGTTTCCTGTTCAACGTTCATCGGAGCAGGGTGAGTCGGCCCCTAAGGCGAGGCAGAGATGCGTAGCTGATGGGAAGCAGGTTAATATTCCTGCACCGTCGTTAGATGCGATGGGGGGACGGATCGCGGAAGGTTGTCCGACTGTTGGAATAGTCGGTTTTTGCATCGAAGAAGGCTGTTAGGCAAATCCGGCAGCGTAATTCAAGGGTGTGAGACGAGCGAACTTGTTCGCGAAGCAATCGGAAGTGGTTCCAAGAAAAGCCTCTAAGCTTCAGTCTAACGAGACCGTACCGCAAACCGACACAGGTGGGCGAGATGAGTATTCTAAGGCGCTTGAGAGAACTCGGGAGAAGGAACTCGGCAAATTGGTACCGTAACTTCGGGATAAGGTACGCCCAAGTAGTTTGACTGGCCTGCGCCAGAAGGACAAAAGGGTTGCAATAAAATGGTGGCTGCGACTGTTTAATAAAAACACAGCACTCTGCAAACACGAAAGTGGACGTATAGGGTGTGACGCCTGCCCGGTGCTGGAAGATTAAATGATGGGGTGCAAGCTCTTGATTGAAGTCCCAGTAAACGGCGGCCGTAACTATAACGGTCCTAAGGTAGCGAAATTCCTTGTCGGGTAAGTTCCGACCTGCACGAATGGCGTAACGATGGCCACACTGTCTCCTCCCGAGACTCAGCGAAGTTGAAATGTTTGTGATGATGCAATCTACCCGCGGCTAGACGGAAAGACCCCATGAACCTTTACTGTAGCTTTGCATTGGACTTTGAACCAATCTGTGTAGGATAGGTGGGAGGCTTTGAAGCAGGGACGCTAGTCTCTGTGGAGCCAACCTTGAAATACCACCCTGGTTTGTTTGAGGTTCTAACCTTGGTCCGTTATCCGGATCGGGGACAGTGCATGGTAGGCAGTTTGACTGGGGCGGTCTCCTCCCAAAGTGTAACGGAGGAGTTCGAAGGTACGCTAGGTACGGTCGGACATCGTGCTAATAGTGCAATGGCATAAGCGTGCTTAACTGCGAGACTGACAAGTCGAGCAGGTACGAAAGTAGGACATAGTGATCCGGTGGTTCTGTATGGAAGGGCCATCGCTCAACGGATAAAAGGTACTCTGGGGATAACAGGCTGATTCCTCCCAAGAGTTCATATCGACGGGGGAGTTTGGCACCTCGATGTCGGCTCATCACATCCTGGGGCTGTAGCCGGTCCCAAGGGTATGGCTGTTCGCCATTTAAAGTGGTACGTGAGCTGGGTTTAAAACGTCGTGAGACAGTTTGGTCCCTATCTGCCGTGGGCGTTGGAAGTTTGAAGGGGGCTGCTCCTAGTACGAGAGGACCGGAGTGGACGAACCTCTGGTGTATCGGTTGTCACGCCAGTGGCATTGCCGAGTAGCTAAGTTCGGAAGAGATAACCGCTGAAAGCATCTAAGCGGGAAACTCGCCTTGAGATGAGACTTCCCGGGAACTAGATTCCCCTAAAGGGTCGTTCGAGACCAGGACGTTGATAGGTCAGGTGTGGAAGCGCAGTAATGCGTTAAGCTAACTGATACTAATTGCCCGTGCGGCTTGTTCCTATAACATTAGCTCTGTTATAGACAAGTTGAGCATATATTGTGTTTGCCCTAGTGCATCACACCCCAAGAATCTATTAAATACTTCTTCCAGTTTGGGTTAGTTGCTGCTCGATCGAGAGCAACTGACTTTACAAGTTATGCCTGATGACTATAGCAAGTTGGTACCACCCCTTCCCATCCCGAACAGGACCGTGAAACGACTTCGCGCCGATGATAGTGCTGCAACCAGTGTGAAAGTAGGTCATCGTCAGGCTTGTTACTCCCAAGAACCCTCGTTACGAAAGTA